>CBDHHG010000027.1:0-27621 GCA_965263225.1 Saprospiraceae bacterium | reverse complement strand
GCTGGCACCTTGAGCAAATAGCAGTGAGAGCGTACGCCTTTCTATTTCGCTAGTAACGGTTTTGTACCCCAGAAATACCAAGAGGATGGGGAATATGTATAAAAGCATGAATTTGGGCGTTAGTTGCCCGAATCGGAACAGCTCCGAATGATCCTTTGCCTCATTCAGGCTGCCCTGCTTTCGTTCGTGCGCACCTAGATGAATGACCTGACCTGCATAGGGCCTTATCCCCGGGTCCAGCATGGCGAGGGGATGTAGTGGTTTGATCGCATAGGTGCCATCATGGGCTGCATCATGTGGGTCTTTTTGGGTTTGACTCTCCCAATGGAGTCTATTTTGTGCTGAGTTCTCCTCATATTGATTCTTGGCGATCTGATAGTCCCTTACGCTTAGCATCATGGCTGCTGAAAGCAGGATGAGGGTCAATAGGTACAGAAGACGAGTATGCCCATCTCTAAATGCCAGGGTCAATTCGTGTCTAGCTATATGTATTAGCATTCTGAGTCAAAATTTACCTATCGAATGGATTTTGACACTCCTGATCTTAGTTGCCCTACGATATCTGCATCAAAGGAGATTGAATTACCTAGCGAAGTGCAATAATAATTCTCCCGTTCGAATGTTCGGTCAATTACTGTTTCCAGGTGATCGGTTGGGCAGATGAAGTATAAGTGCTTCTGCATTAGGTCGATACCGGGTGATTGTTTAGAATCGGACTCAGGTGGAGATTAAATTTTAATCTCCACCCTCAGTCAGGTTAGGAGTCTATTATAGTTTAGAGGCTTTTGACATCAATTACTTCAAAATTTCTTGCATCAAAGTAGTCATCCAAGCCATAATCCGTATTGATAATGATTCCACCCAGGAGCGTCACGGTATCAACAGGGAACTCCTCTTTGCATGACTTAATATGCTCATGAATCTTTCTATCGATGATTTCATAGGTTGCTTCAGTGATAGCTTTTTGCGGGCTTTCACTGGCTAAGACTTGCTCCCGATAAGGTAGTAAGCTTTCTTCCAGTTTCATTTGCTGATAGTCATCATCGTTGATCACGGGTTGGTATTCGCCATCACCAAAGCGACTCAAGGCCAACATGAGCGCACCACACGAATTACCCGTTTGCTCTTGACGAGGTCTGTACATTTTGCCTAGATCCCCATCAAGTGTAATACCGATATGCGGGCCATAGAAGATAAAGGCACTACCTGAATCTGGAATGTGATGAGCAAAGGCAGTCATACCCGTCTGTCCAGCAAAAGGCAAGCCTCCTAGTCCACCCATAATGAACGGACCAAACAAGACATTGAAGAAGGTTGTAGAAGGAACGTTAATGTCATCTGAACACACGGAGGTAGCCATCAATACCTTAGAGATATCGATCTTGTGCTCAATTTGCATTTTCCCCAGATAATGAATGGACGTATCCTTGGCATCCATAGCGTTTGGAAAGTGCCCTTTTACGATTTCATCAAATTTTCTTTGCAACATAATTAGGAAAGTTGAACGATTTAATTTCAAGTTAAAACTGGAAAGCTAAACTTGATGCTCTCCATATACTAAAGTTCATTGGTTCTTATTCAAGGTCCATGGAGTTAGGAAGCTGACGAGAATCGAAGAACAGATATTACCATCCATAGAAGCCTTTTGGCTTTACCCCATTTAATCTTAAGTAGACAACACATTGTCCTCGGTGATGGATGATATGGTTTTCCAGGGCGTATAAGAGGCGCCAAATGGGGATGGTGTCACCGGCAAAATCGCAAACGGCTAGTAGCTTTTCATCCGTGAGTTCTTCAATGGCATCTCGGACAAATGTGTACATGTTTTTCAGCTCTTGAATGATACTTTCTTTAGGCATCTGGACTGGTAGTTTGACACTTTTATAGGGATTTTTGATGCCTGTCCGTCCGGCCAATTGTCCACAAGTGTAAATCACACAATGCCGCCATTGCTCCGAAAAAGTCATGGCCTCTTTTGTGTATTGAAAGGTGAAGAACTCTGGAGGCATTTGCTCTACATTGGTCAGGGTCATGGTTTCAGATCGTAACCAAGCGGCTCTCAATTCTTGTCGGAGCAATTTCATCGAATCCCCTTTTTCCAGATCTACTCCCAGACCTGCCAGGGCAGCGGGTTGGCTTTCTTCACGATCAGTCTGACAACCCCAGAGCGTAAGTATACCTAAGCCCAGGATATTCTTTAAGAAATGAGTACGTTTCATATCAAATTGGTTTCGACTTTAGTGACTTGTTGTCTGTACAATACAGTTGTTAGAGATTCTCGATAGCTAAGTGGAGCGCATGAGTAGTTTTATGCAACAACGTTGCAAATTAAAAAAATCTAGCTTTCTGTACAAGGAAACTAAAGGGCGAATTAAAGCTGAAACAGGATTGCCATCCTTCCTCTATTTAAACTGGTAGCCAAAAGCACCTCATCCTACTGGGTAAGCCCGTTGCACAGGCCATTCATCTTCATAGCCTTGTTTCCATTCTCCCGTCGTTAACTCTTCATCGGTAGCCAAGCATCCCTCAAGTTCTTGTCTGATAAGGGCTTCGTCCATATCTTGTCCGATGAAGACAATTTCATTTTTGCGATCGCCAAAGGTCATGTCCCAGTCTGACTCTATAATATCTTTGTTATCTACGAATACAGCATATTGAATCCGCTGTTGGTAAGGCATACTGCTCCACCAGACGCCTGCGCTATCCGCCCGTAAGGATCCGCCCGCCTGACTCCATACGAGTGCTTGTGCAGGGCGGGAAGCCAACCAAAACATGCCCTTGCTTCGAATGATGGTACTTGCAAATTTGTCTTGGATATAGCTCCAAAAACGGACGGGATCAAATGGTCTTTTGCTGCGGTATACAAATGAACCGATTCCGTATTCTTCTGTTTCAGGCGTATGTTCACCTTTGTTCAATTCTGCTAACCAACCCGCGCTCTGTTCTGCTTCTTCAAAGTCGAAAAGACCCGTATTGAGAATTTCGTTAGGGTCTACTTTACTGAAGGTGGACTCGATGATCTTGGCACCTGGATTCAACTTATGAATAGCTGCTTTTAGTACACCCAGGGTCTCAGCAGAAACCAAGTCCGTTTTATTCAAAAGAATTACATTAGCGAACTCGATCTGATCAGTTAACAGATTGACAATGGTCCGAAAATCATCTTCCATATCTGTTAAGGCTCTGTCTGCTAGGGTTTCAGGGCTACCAAAGTCCTTGAAAAAGTTAAAAGCATCTACGACGGTGACCATCGTATCTATATAGCTGAAACGAGATAGATCTATTCCACTTTCTTCATCTACAAAGGAAAAGGTTTGGGCTACAGGTACAGGTTCACTTATACCGGTGCTCTCAATGAGCAAATAATCGAAACGATTCTCTTTAGCTAACCTTTCTACCTCAATCATCAGATCTTCTCGTAGGGTGCAACAGATGCAACCGTTGCTCATTTCCACCAGTTTTTCCTCGGTACGCGAAAGGGTGTTTTCATTTTTTACCAATTCTGCATCAACATTCACCTCACTCATGTCATTGACAATGACGGCCACTTTCAAGCCTTCCTTGTTATGTAGCACATGGTTGAGCAGGGTGGTTTTACCCGCACCGAGAAAGCCACTTAAGACGGTTACGGGAAGTTTTTTATTTTGAATCATGTCTAATAATTTAAAAATTCGTCGGTATCGATTCTTAATAATAGTCTGTTTTGACCCGTACTTTCAATGGGAGGACTCTGGTGTAGTATCGGGTTCGCATCGGGGTATAGGGCTCCTTTTAGGATGATTACATCCCCTGCACTGGCTTGTTGAATATGCTGCTCATCTATCACCATTTCTTGTTTATTTCCTCTAGCCCGCGTAGCTTTCTGGTCAACTGCTTCGTTGGGGAGCCAAAGCGTACCTGGGCCGATGTAGGTGCATAGCAATCGCAAATCATTGATGTCGGTATGAAATCGACTGCACATATTCGTATTGACGCTGGCTAGTAGCAAACGAAAGGAAGCCGCTTGAGTGGTTTTTTCGAATAAGCTGAGTACTCCAGCAATGTCCTGGTATAAAGCATAGCTGTGAGGTAAATTCTTGTCGAAGTAGTCCTTTAGGATAAACAAGATTTCTTCTGACGTTCCTATGGCTCGGCATTCGACGGCCTCTTTGACCAAGGGGGAAAGATCCTTCTCCAGGATTGTGATATCACGCTGATAAATCGCGATATTTTTGGATGTCAAATGGATGTCCTGCAAAACGTTCACTTCACTACCAATGGCCGCATTGGCATACTTGCACTCCGTTTGTAGCATATTATTATTGGGTTGAAAGAGGGTTCAAAATATTTGGATTTGTACCAACTGATTCTTAACACTTCCCTTCTGCAGCATTTCGACAGTAGCGATAGTTCTGTAGATGGGTAACGACCAAGGTGATGGACCCCGCATACATCAACCATTTGCCAAAGGACAACTCTAGGGGCTCCGCTAAAATACCAATAGCAAATACTGCCCAAGCTGCCCATAAAATCCACTTTATGGTCGTATGCTTAGTATGTCGGGCGGAATACCACACGGCCGCAAGACTTAGGAGTAAGAAAACATAATCAAAAACTGCCCAAAAGCCGGCTCCGTGAGCGTGTTCACCAACGGTTCCCTCCATCAGGGGCTTAGCAGCGAATATTAAGGGCGTAAGCGTGCAATGAATGGCACATAGTCCACTTGCCGCAGCACCTAAGATGTCAGATCGGTTTAGTCTTCTTTGTGTAATTTCCATATGTATTGAGATTTTCTGCCTTGGCTTTGGTGTGAATGCAAGTGCTTGATCGTTAGGTTTCCAAAGACTTTACTTAAATGCAACTCCGATGCAAAATTAACAATTAAAATTTAAATGCAATATCGTTGCATTTAAATAATTTCAGCTTGGACTTTTGCGGTTGCGCAAGACGAATCAACCGAAAGTGTGCGCTTAAGAAGAGAAAGCCATTCCAAGAAAGAGGAGAATCAGTGGAAGGTTGGAGGAAGGATGTGATAGAAGGTAGAAGTAGAACCACTTTTCCTTACGCATCTTCTGAAAGATGTACGGAAAAATGATTCTACTGCTTGACTACTGAATTAGAATTTATAGGTAGCCGTGAGCAACACATTTCTAGGTGCGCCTGGGCCTAATCTGGATGGATTAAGACCCCCTAACCAATAAGTTTCATCAAATAAGTTATTGACCTTCAAAGTCAACTGAATATCGGTATTGCTCGGCTTGTAGTACACCGCAGTTTCAAATACAGTGTAGGAAGGCAACAGCACTCTATCCGTGGCATAGGTAGGGTTGTACCAGGTAAACCGTTCGCCAACAAATTGGGCACCAAAACCAATACCAATGCCTCGCAAGATACTAGCATCATTAAAATCGTATCGGCCCCAGAAATTGGCATTTTGTTGGGGTGCTCCTCCAATTCTTTCTCCGATGAATGACTCTATGGCATCTTCAACAATTTCTGCATCGTTAAAGCCATAAGAGAAGACAATTTGAAAATCGGGCGTCACGAAACCAGAAATATCCATTTCAAAGCCTCTACTGCGTTGCTCACCACGAGTGGTTAAGGTTTCTAGATCGTACGTATCTCCTAGCAGGATATTCTTTTGGATGATGTCAAAAATAGCTAGGTTGGCAAATATCCTTCCATTCATAAAGTCAGCCTTTAAGCCTACTTCTTTTAGACTGCTCTCGAGAGGATCAAATCTAGCAGGTGACGCTGCCCAGAAGAATCCTTCCGCAGTCGGTGAAAGTGATACTGTATTGGTGTGCGGTTGAAAGCCCTCCAGATACGTAGCGTAAGCACTTATACTATTGGTGATTTCGTAGGTTAAACCCAATCTAGGCACAAATGCATTGGTTTTGAATTCCTCTTCGTTCTTTTCATAATTGAAAATATCCTTAAACGACTCGTATCTCAAGTTTATCAACGCTGAGAATTTACCAACTTTAAATTGGTTCTGCAGATAAATACCACCGGAGGTAGTTAAATTTGCAGGTATAGATAACTCTGCGAGGTTGTAGGCATTGGTGTTTCTAGCACCGTTGAAAGGATTCTCTAGATTGAAGTGTGGAACAGCAGGTACTGGCATTGTTACGCCATTCACAACCATCGTCTGGAAATTACTGGCATTGGCAGGGTTAAAATTAGACTGACCTCCGCTGATTGTTAAATATCTTCTAGCACGGAGGAATCCAGCACCAATTTTTCTTTCCCAGCGAGTAGCATCATAACCTATTAGGAGTGTATTATTAATATCTCCACTTTTGATATTGTAATCAAAATAGACACTCAAATTGTCGGTTTCCCAGAATTGTTGTCTTCTGTCGTATCTCAATCTTGCAAGTGTTGGGATTACATTACCATCAATGTCAACTGCCGTGCCATCCACTCTGTGTTCAGCCAAATCTTCCTCCCAGGTTTGTTTCATATACTGTGCATTGAAACCAAAGTTATCGGTAAACCTTTTACTAAAGCTGGTGGTAAATGTAAGTTCATAATTTTTGTAATGATCGTTAGACGCACCGACGTTCAGCGATATAGGGGTACTGTTGATGTCAAATTCACCATTAATGGCACCAAAAATTGGTTGCCCACGATCTAGGTTCCCGACACTGTTGTTGTAGATCATTTCAACATTTAATGCCGTCGACTCATTGGGTACATAACTCAAGGAAGGAGTGATTAAGAATGCATTATTGTTGACGACATCTCTGAATGATTTTGCCTCTTGGTAGGCAGCATTAAGCCGGTACAGCAACGTCTTGTCCTCGTTTAAAGGGCCCGTTAAATCTATGGTTGATCTCAGGGTGCCAAAACTTCCGGTAGACATGGAAACTTCTCCTTTTTTTTCCTTTAAAGGTTTCTTTGTCACCATGTTTACCGTACCTCCTGGGTCTGCACTGGAGAAAGTAACTGAAGAGGGTCCTTTTATTACTTCTACTCTTTCAAGATGGGAGGTGATGGGTTGTAAGAAATAATATTGACGGGTACGCAATCCATTTACCACTTGACCATCATCTCCCTGAGTAATACCTCTGATATTATAGTGATTGTAGATACCCGTGGCAGCCACGTTGCTGACAGTCCTAACCGCATCAACTAGCTGAAAAGCCTGTCGGTCACTAAGCAGCTCTTTGGTAATCGAAGAAATAGCTTGAGGAAGTTCCTTGTTGGCGATCGCGATTTTAGAGGCTGAGAAAGAATAATCGCTGTTGTAGTCAGTTCGGGCTCGCCCTACAATTTCCACCGTCTGCAATTGCAGGTTATCTGCTTCTAGACCAATTGTACCTAGATTGAGATTCTGCGCAATGTTCAATGATTGTCGATGGGTTGAAAAACCGACATAGCGAATTTCAAGCCTGTAGGTTCCCTGCGATTTCAAGGAAAAGCTAAACTCTCCTTTTGTATCGGAAATGGTGCCAAGATTGTTATCTTGATTGTCCAGGGTTACGGTTGCACCTGGTAAAGCATTACCGCTGGCGTCAAGGACTTTTCCAGTCACTTGAATTTGGCCAAATGTATAGCTTCCAAGAAAGGAAAATGCTAAAATGAAAAGCAGCTTAAAGTTCATATCCAAGTTTTAAGTAAAAAAAGTATCCTCAGGAGAGGATAGTGTTTGTTTATGAATGCTAACTATCTTTTTCGGGTAATAACATGGACGACACTTAAATGCAACGAGAGTGCAAAAGTAAACAATAAAAGCGTTAATGCAACGATATTGCATTTTATTGCTTTTGTTTACTTTTATGGAAATGAGGAAGAACAATAGTTTGGAATATTACACTCGCTAAAAGCCGATCAATAGATGAAGAATATGAAGTATTGGATTTTTCTAAGTGTTATATGCACTTGTTTGTTAATTGGGAGTAATGCGCTCCAAGCACAGGATAGCCAAGAAGAAATCTCTTTTGACGATGTAAGGCAGTGGAGAACTCATGCTGTGACGCTGTCCGATAATGGCAAGTGGTACACTACCCTATATAGCCTGTTTGATAAGCCTGAAGCCGCACTGGATAGTTTACAAAAACAGCGGTCTGAACAAATTGCAAAGACCTATTTTGAAGAGGATAATCAAACGGATGTATTGTACATCTGTAGTGCCACTGATGGGGTAAAATACAAGATCCCGGATGCGAAGCGCCCCATATTTTCAGCTTCTTCAGATTGGATTGCTTATCAGATACAGCCAGATTCAGAAAAGGATAAGGATAAAAAGGATACCACCTTTATTGAGCTTAGACACCTTGCTTCCGATTTCACTATTCGCTACGAATCCACGGCTGCCTACCGCTTTTTGGAAGATAAAAACTACTTCATCACTACGGACCAGAAAAGCCTTTTGGTCTATGATTTAGACAATCGCCGAGAGCACTACATTGGCAATATTGGAGAATATTTGGTGGATCGAAAATCAGAATACATTGCCTACACGATAGCCTCAGAGGATAAGCGAGGCAATGGGGTCTATTTGTACCATCCCAGCAAAATGACAACTAGGGCCTTAGAGACCGGAAATTTCATTTATTCAAATCTTTCGTGGAATAGTCGCAAAAATGCACTTGCTGCTTACAGGTATAATCGGCTGAAAGAGGAGGTGGATTATGCTAAAATGGATATCGTTTTGATCAACGGCATAGATGAGGAGAACATTGAAGTGATCGAATATCCGGTAGCGGAAATGAAGGATATGCCAGACCGTATGGGCCCGGCCGTAAAATCTGGCCCTTACTCAAATGCCATCACTTGGAGTAAGGATGATCAGCGCTTATTTCTCAAACTCAAAAAGTATAAACAGAAAGAAGGAAAGAAGGACGAAAAAGCTAAAGACAACAAGGATAAATCCACTGTACAGGTTTGGCATTGGAAGGATAAGAAGCTCCTTTCCGAGCGGATCATGGACAGTGAAAACAATAAGAACGAAGTATATGATGCTATGTTCTTGCGCTCATCAAAAACGCTGGTGCAACTGACGAGTGAAGAAATCCAGCGACTCATTTACAGTCGGGGAACTGACAAGTGGGCGATTGGGACAGACAATCGCGAATATGTATCAGACTGGGATGTAAACAAGAATGACCTATACCGAATTGACCTGACAACGGGGGATAAAGAGCTCATCGAGAAAAAGTATAGTTCGCGATACAGCACAGGATTAGAGGTGTCTCCAGATGGTGAAAAAGTGATACTCTGGGATGGAAGTCATTTCTGGTGTTACGATTTTACGAAAGCTTCAAAACGCAATATTTCCAGAGGATTGAAGGTATCTTTTGTAGACAAGGAATATGACATGTTTGGTTATATCCCAAGCTATGGATTTGTAGGCTGGGTGAAAGACCAGAATGCAGTTATTGTCAACCATAAGCGGGATTTATGGCTTTTACCCCTCGGCGATAAGGGGAAGGCACAAAACCTAACTGCCTCTATCACTATGAAAGATTCCATCCGCTTTCGATTTGAAGACTATAGCTTTGCCAGAGAACCAGAAATTGAAGACCGATACATTGACCTTGCAGCCCCTAACTTTTTATATGCTTTTAATACAAAAAACAAGTATGCCGGTTACTATAAACTCCAGGCAGGGGAACTCACCCAACTTATTTATGAAGCTGCTGCCTATGCTGATCCATATCGTCGGTACGGAATTATCAAGAGTGAAAAATCGGATGCTATCATTTACAAGAAGGGGGATTATCAACATTATCCAGAAGCTTACCTAACAAGGCAGGATTTTTCAAGCCCTAAACAAATTACTAAGACTAACCCACAACAGGAGATGTTCAAATGGGGTAAGCGTATTTTGATAGAGTATACTAATGATGATGGAGTACCGCTACAAGGCATCTTGAGTATCCCTGATGATTACAAAAAGGGGCAAAAGCTACCCATGATCATCTATTCCTACGAGAAGAGATCTTATAATAGATATAGTTATGCGATCCCTTATCTCAATGGAGCTGTCGGACCTGAGATGATGTACGTTTCTCAAGGCTATTTATTTCTACAACCTGATATTCACTTTAATGTGGGAACTCCCCACTCTGATATGCACGAATGTATTGACGCTGCCATCAAGAGGGTAATTAAGTTGGGCTACGTGGACGAGGAACGAATTGGTTATCAGGGATTTAGTTTTGGAGGGCATTGCGGGATGTACATGTCTACTCAAGACAATAGATTTGCGGCTATCGCGGCCGGGGCTGGGGTGAGTAATTTAGTACAGGGGTTTAACATAGACATTGTCAGGGATGGTAGCAATGAACAAGATTATTATATGACCGGTCAGGGAAGGCTTGGGACTGACCCAACTTCTAATACGGAGATGTACATTTCAGAATCCCCTGTCTTTAATGCTAGTACAATGGATACACCATTACTATTATTTCATGGTACCGATGATAAGGTTGTTCAGTGGGAACATTCTTTTGGTTTCTACAGCATTTTACGATACTTGAAAAAGCCTGTGGTTTTTCTCTCGTATCCCGGGGAAGGTCATGGATTGAGAAAAGAAGGCAACCGACTGGATATCCAGCGAAGGCTGAAAGCGTTTTTTGATCACCATCTGAAGGGGGAGGAAGCAAAAAAATGGATGACAGAAGAACTTCCATATGTGCCAGAAAATTCAAAAAAGGAGGACAAGGGAGCAAAAACCAATCCCAAGTGGAAATAAGAACTAAGAATAATTGGACACTTTCACTTGCTAGGGGCATTATCAACAAAAAATTATAGGAATGACATAAGACAATAGGCCCATAATTAAGTAGAATGGTAAGAATTCAAAAAAAATTAATGCAACACTGTTGCTTTTTGATGAATTTTTCAAAAAATGTAATATATTTAAGTCGTCGATCTTACATAAGGAAAGTTATAGATATCGACTGAACTCAAATATGTAATTTCTCTTTCCATAACACACCTCAGATAAGTACCAGCAAAACACATTGACAGACTAAGACAGACCCGGCCCCTTATCACACGTCAACCTATAACATTGTTCAAGTCGTGAATTACTTGGCTATTCAAGTAATTACACTTTGCCATTTCCCACTGTTGTTCAAGCGTTTTAACTCGTCATTCAACTAGGAACAAGTACCAGTTTACTAAAAGCGTCATTATTTATCGCTTAGGGCACTTTATGTGCTGCGTTGAGCCGTAAAAGGTATTGATTTAGCGTGAAGGTAATTCACAATGAAGAGTCATTGCTATGCCTAAATCAAAAGATAAATTTTATGAATTAACTATGGATATGAAATTTAGAACCAGTTGGTTGTGAAATAAAGAAGCACGGCTTATTCATCTGCATTTTGCCCTTTCTCAGATAAAGCGAGATGAACGAGCAATGTCATTATGTTAACCTTAAATTTAGTATTAAACAACTATCGACATGCAAAAAACATTACTTTTAGGAGCAATCTGTCTCCTCTGGGCCTCTCTAGCAACTGCCCAAACTGACGATTACTACTGGGCGGATAACGACCGAATGACCCTCACTGCTAGTAGTACACATTTCATTATCACTGCCGATGCCCCCACTACGCTTACCAGCATCAAACCTGGAAATGTGAAGCGGTACGAAAGCTGGAGCCATAAACCTTATGCTGTTGTTGAATCAGCTAGTCCGACTAGTATCCATCAACTAATCATAGCACTAGGTTTTGATACGGATGAGGTACAAATCAGCCCAGGCTACGCACTTTCTGATGGCTTCATTTTGTATCCAACTCGCACAATTGTTGCCCAACTTATCAACAAGGAAGAAACGGGAGCCATGGAAGATATGGCGAAGAAGTTTGGAGTGAAATCGATCGCGAAAAAGTTCGGAACATACCGAATAGAATTGAAGGACCTCGACCAAGTCCTAACTGCTGCTAATGCAATGCAGGAAAGTGGGTTGTTTCATTTTGCCCAGCCGGACTTCTACGCGCCGATTGAGCGCTACCAGATCAATGATCCTTTATTTAGCCAGCAATTCCAGATGAATAACACTGGTCAAACCCTTGACGGGGTTGCTGGTGCGAATGATGCCGATTGCAACGCACTGGAGGCTTGGGGGATTTCAACTGGTTCTTCGAGCACCACCGTTGCCGTGATTGATGATGGGCTGGAAGATCATGAGGATTTCAACAACGGTTCCGGTCAGAGTCGCTACACTGCAGGTTTCAGTCCTGCCAATAATGGGAATGGGGATGCAGTTAGTGGCAGTAATCACGGGGTAGCTTGTGCGGGTTCTATTACAGCAAGCCATAATAACATCGGCGTTAGAGGAGTAGCTCCTTTGGCGAATATGATTTCCGTTAACATCTTTGTCGGAGGGGAGTCTACGCAGGATATCGCCGATGGTATCACCTGGGCAAAAAATCAAGGTGCAGATGTCATGAGTAATAGCTGGGGTTATACTTCCTGTACGGCGAACTTCTCAAATATCAATAATGCGATCGCGGATGCCAATTCGAACGGTCGCGGAGGCCTTGGTTGTGTCATCGTATTTGCATCAGGAAACGGTTATAAGAGCTGTGTTGATTATCCCGCCAACAATAGTAATGTCATTGCTGTAGGAGCATTTGCTAATACTGGAGTTCGCTCTGCTTACTCCAACTACGGCTCTGCTCTCGATATCATGGCACCGTCGAACAATGTTGGTGGCCCTGGTGCTGGAGTACGTACCACGGATCGGATGGGTGGTCCAGGTTACAATAGTACTAACTATACGTCGACATTTGGTGGAACTTCTTCTGCCTGTCCAGTGGTGGCTGGCGTAGCTACTTTGGTGTTGGGTTATAATTCTAGCCTGACTTCGGCGCAGGTGAAGAGTATCCTATACTCTACAGCTATCGATATGGGCCCTCCAGGTGTTGACAGTGAGTACGCTAATGGTCGGGTAAATGCACTAGGTGCGCTACAAGCGGCCGGAGGTAGTGGTCCAAGCTGTTCGGATGGAATCCAGAATGGACAGGAGACTGGTGTGGATTGTGGAGGACCGGATTGTCCGAGCTGTCCCTCCAACTGTAATGGAACAGAGGTGACACTTACCATTACGCTAGACAACTACCCAGAGGAAACCAGTTGGACAATTACCAATGATGGCGGGGCTACGATTGCTAGTGGCGGCACCTACGGCAGCTCTCCTAATGGCGCTACCATCACCGAAAATATCTGTCTTGTAGATGATTGCTATACCTTTACAATTAATGATAGCTATGGAGATGGGATTTGTTGCCAATATGGAAATGGCTCCTATTCTCTAACCAATGGTGGTACAGTCCTGGCTAGTGGTGGTAGCTTCGGTAGCAGTGAGGCCACCAATTTCTGTATTGGATCAAGTGGACCTGATACGACTCCACCTACTCAGCCTACTAACCTGGTAGTCAGTAATGAGCAGGAAACCCAGGTGTCATTGTCATGGAATGCTTCCACTGATAATGTAGGAGTAACCGCTTACGAGATATTTGTGGATGGCTCTGCCATAGGTACAACAGGAGGGATCTCTGTAAATGTAACCGGACTTACCGCTTGTACCAGTTATAACTTTGGTGTCAGAGCACTAGATGCTGCTGGCAATGCTTCTGGAACCGATACAGAGGTAGGATCAACCACCGGTTGTTCTGGTGGAGGGAATCCATTCACAGCAGGATATTTCTTTGAAACGGGGCTCCAAGGTTGGGCTGACGGAGGAAGTGATTGTGCTCGCCGTAGTACGAGCTTTAGTTGGGAAGGTTCTTATTCCATCCGCTTGCGAGATAACAGTGGGGTAGCTTCTTCTATGACCTCACCCTCTTATGATCTTGCTGGTCTTGGAAGTGTAGAGATAGACTTCTATTTCTATCCAAATAGCATGGAGAATGGAGAAGATTTCTGGGTCAGATACAATGATGGATCGGGTTGGCAAACGGTAGCGACTTACGCCAGTGGTACCAGCTTTAGTAATGGTTCGTTCTACCAAGCTACGATCATACTTGATGCCTCTTCTTATAACCTTACAGATGGGGCCCAGTTCCGCATTCAGTGTGATGCTAGTGCTAACTCAGACCAGATATACGTCGATGAAATTACGGTTACGGGATCATTGTCATCGAATTCTACTAGTGGTGCGATCGTGACCATTGAGGAAATTCCAACTGCCAAGAGTTATGATATCGATAATCAAATCGAAGGTGATGTGACACTCTCTCCCAACCCCGCTTCGGATCTAGTTTCCGTTCGCGTTGCGGATGAGATGAGTCTAATCACCGTCTTCAATATGCACGGTCAGGAAGTACTCCGCCGTCAGTACGAAGGTGTAGATCAAGCTAATCTCGATGTTCGAAAACTTGGTGCAGGTGTATACCTAATCAACGTTCAGACCGAAGAGGAGGTCATCACAGAACGCCTGGTGATTCACCGCTGATACTAAGGGTCGAATTGTAGGACCACGGAAGCCCCAGTCTCCATCTTGGAGATTGGGGCTTCCTTATACATAGGGAAAAAATAAATAGTTTCATTAGGTAGCCTTGAAGTGATAGCGGTTTTGCCTACTGCGAATGGCACTACAGTACTATCTCCTACCCTTTCAGGAGGTACATTTAGATCATAGTCTTAAGATCCGCTGTTGGAGGCAGAGGAAGCTACCAAAATTTATTCTCCAGCATTGAAATTAGGGACATTCCTGCCGCGGCTCCGGATACAAAAAGGTTCCAGGCGCGGTGTTTCACTCCTATTACATTTAGAAAAATGAAGGCAATGCCAACGATAAAAAACACCACTAGTAGTTGTCCTAATTCGATGCCGATATTGAAGCCTAGCAGGGGCGTTACAATGGAAGAAGGATCCATTAAAAGGGCCTTGAAGTAATTGGAGAAATCCATGCCGTGAATAAACCCAAAGAACAAAGCCATGGCATAGTTTCGGCCCATTTTTGAAGATTTGCCGGTTGGATGCTGGCTAATGACGTTGTGGAGGGCAGTGATAAATATCGTGGTAGGAATAAGGAATTTGATAATACTAGAAGGGATTGAGAAAGTGTCTAAGGCAGCTAGAGCCAGGGTTACACTATGCCCAATGGTAAAAGCGGTTACCAGAATGAGAATATTTCTCCATTGTTGAATTCGGTAGACTGCGCAGAGTACGATCAAGAAGAGGATATGGTCGTAACCTGCCAGGTTGGAAATATGTTCAAACCCTAGCTTGAGATAAAAATTGAAGGGATGCATGTCAGAAGGTTAGCTGATGAGCAGATGTTTTTTTATTGAGCATTAAACTTTTGGATTTACCATTGATATGAGCATAGACGATGTTGTTTTGATCAAAGAATAGATCAGTGAAAACGGCATTCTTGATTTCCAGCGAAGTCAATGACTGCCCTTGTTTATGCTCGAAGTAAACCCATAAGGCCGTATTATCTCCTTCCCCGCTTAGTTTCTTTTGCTGTATTCGAAGCTCTACCTTCTTCCCGTTGACCTTCACGTAGAAAAACTTGTTTAAGTAATTCAGCAGCATTTGGTCGGCTTTAGCGGACTCATTGGGTTGACAAAAGGCCAATTCCTTACTGTAGGGATCAAAAACCAATGCTTCATTCACATCCGTAAGAAATAGCTTGAGATTGATTGTCATAAGTTGCTTTTGTGAAGTATATTCAATCTCACATAACGACAACCTCAAGGGATGAGAGATAGTAGAGGCCACTGGAGCAGCAGCCTCTACTAAAAGTACTATTACGTACAAAATGCTGTACATAGTCGAATAATTTTAGGACTATCCAGCGGCTTGTATCTCCGCTGCTACGGCTTGAACTTCCTTAAAAACTCGAATCAAATTACCGCCCCAAATTTTTTCAATCTCTGCTTCCGTATATCCACGTCTAACCAGTTCGATCGTGATGTTCATCACTTCACTGGCATCGAAAACCCCTTCGATCCCTCCACCTCCATCGAAATCGCATCCAATGCCAACGTGATCAATTCCAGCTACCTTGACAATATGGTCTATATGATCGGCAACGTGTTTGACCGTTGCTGGCGGAGCAGGATATTTTTCGTTGAGCGCTTGGAAGGATTGTCTCAAGGCCGTTCGTTCTTCATCGGTCATTTCACCGACGGGTTTCATGCTGGCGCGAAGTGCTGCTACGGCAGAATCTCGAGCTGGATTGGGCGGAGCTGTCCGCAGGTAGTCAGCTAGCATGGTGAGCTGCACAACGCCTCCGTTCTTCGCCATTAGCTCAAGCATTTCATCGGTCATGTTGCGATCGTGCTTAGTCACTGCTCTAGCGTTGGAGTGGCTGGCAATAATTGGTGCCTTGGAAAGGGCAATTGCATCATAGAATACGCTATCGTTACCGTGAGAAACGTCTACCATAATACCAAGGCGGTTCATCTCTTGGACGACCTCCGCCCCGAACTCGCTGATGCCTCCATGTTCCGTTCCATCTGGATCTGTGGCAGAATCTGCCAAGTCATTGTTCGAGGAATGTACTAGGGTAATATAGCGGACGCCTTTGTCAAAGTACTCGACAACGTTGGAAAGATCTTTACCAATTGGGTAGCCGTTTTCAATGCCTATATAAATGGCTCGTTTACCCTCTTTTTCCAGGGTATAGGCGTCATCCGGATTGAGCGCCAGCCCAACAACGTCTGCATTTTTTTGAGTAGAAGAAACAATAGAGTCAATCATTTGCAAACATAGAGCTTTAGCCCTGGTATTGCCATCATCGTCACGGATATCCTGAGCAACAAAAGCAGCAAAAAAGATGGCATCTAAGCCCCCCTCAATCATCCTTGGATAATCGACCTTTGAGCCTGTTTCATTCGGATCGTGTCGTTCGGCCATATCGAAACCTGGCTGAATCATGCGCAAAGGTGTATCCGCATGCGTGTCAAGGGTGAGCACCCGATCGTGGATGTCCAAGGCCTTTTGGACCAACTCCTCTTCGGCTGAATCTGATGTGGCTTTGCAGCCGATTAAAAGGATTATGCTGAGAAAAAGTAGATAAGAAATGTGGTGTAGCTTATGAAACATGCTTTTTGGCTTAAGTGATAATAATATGTGTACTTACAATTCACAGGCGTGACGAGTACCTTGATTCCGAATTTATGCAGAATTAGTGAGTATTTAAGATTCGAGTAGTGAAACTTCAATTTTGGCCCTTCTATCTTCGGCTACGGCTTGCTTATGCGTAGCCCGATGTGCCCTTATCTCAGGTACTACATCTTAAGGATTGACGTCTAGCTAAACATCGATTCCATCCTGACGATCATTATAGAAGCACAATTTAATGCAACTTTATTGCAATAAGGAATGTTTGGTTATATTTGCAACAGTGTTGCACTAAAAGCTTAGGGTTTATTGAAAGACAAACCAGAATCTGTGACATATGCAAAGCAAAGCAAAGAAAGTGACCTTAATCACTGGCTTTTTGGGAGCTGGCAAAACCACCTTCCTCAATCACTTCATCCGTGAGCAAAGTGCAGAGCGGATACTGGTTATTGAAAACGAAGTGGGGAAATGTAATGTGGATGGTGCTTTGATTGAATCGGGTGTAGAGGAGGTAGTCGAACTTACGGCAGGCTGTTTGTGCTGTTCTTTGTCTGATGGCTTATTAGATGCCCTAGAGGTTGTAAGTGCCAGACAGGACCAGTTTGATCGGCTGGTTATAGAAACGACTGGAGTAGCGGACCCGAGTTCTATTGTACAAGTCTTCTTGGCAGACCCAAGGGTAGGACGATATTTTGAGTTGGAGCAAGTGATTTGTGTGGTAGATGCTGGCCTGATTGAAGATTGGTTGGAGGAAACAGAAGAGGCGCTGCGCCAGATCGTTATGGCGGATGTGATTTTACTTAATAAAGCGGATACGGTCAGCAGCGGCTATCTACCCGAAATTTTGGAGCATATCCAGTCGATCAATCCCCATGCCTTAACCCTTAGTGGAGAAAGCGGTCATTTCCCGATCGCAGAGATTCTTGAGACAAAAATGTCAGATGATGTATCTTTTGAGACTAGATTGGTAAATGTAGGCAGCCGACAGACTCTTGTCGATGGACCGATCTCACCCGTCAAGGGTAACCGTCATAAGGTCAATACATTCACGCTGGTCTTTGATCAACCCTTCGTCTTGGACGACTATTTCTCTTTGCAACTGCACCGCTTGGTCAACCTATACAGGGATCAGGTTTATAGAATTAAGGGTATTCTGCATGTGTTGGACTATCCTAATCGGGTAATCATTCAATCCGTCAGAACCAGTTGTGTCGTTACCGATGGTACCCCTTGGACTCCCGGTGAAGCCAAAAAAAGCCATTTGGTTTTTATTGGACGTGGGTTGAAAAAGGAAGCCTTTGAGAAGATGTTAAATCGTTACACCCGAAAAATTCCACATGGATCAAATTAAAAGACTAGCCTATTCCGATTGGTTGGGCGTGGCAGCCAGCGGTCTGTGTGCCGTGCACTGTGCCTTGACGCCACTATTTTTTGCTGCCAAACCGGCTTTGGCCGGTGTTGTTGGAGAGCATGCTCATGCTCATGGCCATGGCTTTTGGGGCCTACTAGACTATATTTTCTTAGTATTAAGTTTTCTGGCAGTGTGGTATTCAGCCCGACACACCATACAGCCTGCTCTAAAGTGGGTGCTTTGGGCGGCGTGGTGGGGCTTTGCCATTGGACTTCTATTAGAGCCATATGAGTTGGCTAGTGGAAAATGGTTGATGTATGCAGGTTCTTTTACACTTGTCATTGCGCATATAAAGAATTATCAGCATTGCCGAAACTGCAAAGTTGAGCTGTCTAACTAAAGCCTTACACGAATGCTTCTGACCAGAAATCTGACCTACCAATATCCTGGATCCCTGCCAATGAGCTTCCCTGATCTTGAAGTGCAAGCAGGCCATGCGCTACTAATCTGCGGCGAATCGGGTTGCGGCAAAACGACCCTATTACATTTATTGGCAGGATTGAGGAGACCTACAGATGGACAGGTTGTGATTGCCGAGAATAAGGTTTCTGATTTATCCGCGGCCAAGATGGATCAATTTAGGGGACGGAATATTGGTATCGTTTATCAACAGTCCTACTTCATTGAATCGCTATCCATTATTGATAATTTGCTGGTTTCTCCCTATGCCACAGGTAAAAGCAAAGCCAAGCATGTAGCCGAGCGCTTGGATATTGGCACTATGTTATTGCGATACCCTAATCAACTTAGTGTGGGACAACAACAAAGAGCATCAATAGCTAGGGCAGTTATGACTGTACCTAAATTGATATTGGCTGACGAACCTACCAGTGCTTTGGATAATAAGAACTGCTCCCAGGTAATCGACCTTTTGTTAGAGGAAGCAGTTGCTAATAATGCTGCCCTCATCATCGTAACACATGATGACCGCTTGCGCTCTGAAATAAGTGATTGTATCGATTTAAACACCATATCCAATTAATCAGGAATACGATGCTTGGAAAAATAGCCTGGAAAAATATCATTTACAAACCACTGAATACCGCGCTATGCATCAGTCTCCTTCTGTTTGGTGTTGGGATCATTTCTCTGTTGCTGCTCATCCAACACGGATTGGAGCAAAAGTTGAAGCGCGATTTACAAGATATTGACTTAGTCATTGGGGCCAAGGGTAGCCCCTTGCAACTTGTGCTCTCAGCCATTTATCACCTGGATGCCCCTACGGGAAATGTCAAGTTGGCTGAAGCACGAAAGATCATGGACAACCCCATGGTGGAAGAGGCCATCCCCTTAGCTTATGGTGACTCTTACCGAGGCTTTCGGATTTTGGGCACCTCTACAGCCTATATAGAAAAATATGAGGCAAAACTGACTAGCGGTCGAACTTTCTCCAAACCGATGGAAATCGTGGTCGGTGCTAACATCGCCGCAAAAACTGGATTGAAGCTTGGTGCGACCTTTCTAGGCACGCATGGTGAAGTTCAGAATGGGCATGTGCACGAAGATCATCCCTATACTGTTGTCGGAATCTTGCAGAAAACAAATACGGTACTGGATCACCTATTGTTAACCAGGATCGAAAGCGTATGGCAAGTCCATTCACACAATGAGAATCATCAAACTCCGAGGGATACGGTGCAACATACAGAGACGGAGCATGATCATGATGTAGAGGGACACGACCATGATCATGATGCAGAACACGACCACGACCACCACGATGCTGAAGGACACGATCACGATGCAGAGCACGACCACGACCATGAAGAAGAGCGCGATCACCCAGCGCATTTAATGAACAATGACAGCATGGAAATAACGGCAATTCTCTTAAGGTATAAAACCAAAATGTCCGTGATCAACATGCCACGTATCATTAATGAGCAAACGAATATGCAAGCGGCTTTGCCAGGTCTAGAAATCAACCGACTCTTTTATATGCTTGGAGTTGGTGCCGCCACCCTAAAGCTGATCGCTGGAGGGATCATGTTGATGGCAGGGTTTAGCGTGTTTTTTGTACTGTATAATAGGCTAAGGGATCGCAAGTTTGAGTTGGCGTTGTTGAGGTCTGTCGGATATCGACCAGGACACTTATTCGGGCTATTGGTATTGGAGGGAGTCTTACTAGCAGGTATAGGTTATGTACTTGGATGGCTTTTGAGTCGTGTTGGGCTCTTGGTGATTAATCGTCAGGCTGAAAGTGATTTTAATCTTCAATTCGGAACGGGATGGGCGCCAGGAGAAGAGTGGTTACTACTATTAACTTTTATGGTTGGACTAGTATCTGCTTTACTACCTGCTTGGAAGGCGATGCAGATGGATGTTTCAGCAATCTTGTCAGAAAATTGAACCTAAAATGAGTGCAATCTTAAAAGTTCTTCTTGCTGCTTTCTTGTTTGCTGGCGTTTTTACCCAGAATAGAATCTGTAACCATCACTTAGGTTTTGGACATGCAAATTGGCATCAAGCTATCAGGTCTACTGAAACTACAGAAAAGTTTATCACTCAAGGTATTCCTCAATCGTGGGGCCCTTCGATCAAGCGATTGGCAGCTCAGCAGAGTGAGCAATTTACAGCTAGGGCATGGGCCAATGAAGCACCTGACTTCAAGCCTCAGTTTGCCAAAAATCCATCTACCTCTGCATCATCTGAACCCATAGAGGTGAATTGGCGAGTATTAATCGACATTGAGTATAAGCTAAAGTACTTTAAGGAACTCGATATGGAAATGTATTCACCAGTCTTTAGTGAAGCTGTACAAGCACTACATGGAAAAGAAGTAGTCATAGAAGGATTTGTAATTCCATTTGATGAAGCAGAGGAGCTACTGTCTTTATCCTTTAATCCTTATGCCTCCTGTTTTTTTTGTGGCAAGGCAAGTCCTGCTTCTGTAATCAGCATGTATTTGAAAGATAAAAGGAAGCGCTACAAGATGGATGACTTTCGAAAATTCAGGGGGACTTTGTATTTAAATCAGGATGACCCGAATGAGTTTTACTATATCCTCCGCAATGCCGAAGAACAAAAGTAATGTTTAAGATCATGTATTGGAGCAGTGAGTCATCCTAGAGGCTAGCTACCTAGAATCAAATTTGACCATTGCCATAGATGACCTTATTTCGAAAATTAGGTTTGATTACTCATATCTAACTAGACAACAGTTTTGGCTATGATACACGAGAAAGCAATGGCGATGCTTCGAGAAAAAAAGCTTCGACTAACTACCACTCGCCTGGAGATACTTTCCTTTTTTATCCATAACCCCATGGGGCATAGTCTTACTGCTATTCTTGGTCGGTTTTCCACTGTTTTCGATCGGGTGACGATTTATCGTACGCTGAATACTTTCGTTGACATGGGGTTCTTAACGAAAATTCTCTCCGCTTCGGGAAGTTCTTATTATGTATTTCATCAATACCAATCTGCTGTTCATCCGCATTTGAAGTGTAAACACTGCGACTCTATTCAATGCCTACCTGCACTACCGGAAAAGTACTTAACACAATTGAAATCATTTGAAATAGAAGAAATCCCCATACTTCTTGAAGGTATCTGCGATGAATGTGTCAAACGTGGGAAGGAATAGGCAAAGATAATTCACTCAGTATGTCAAACATAGAACCTACCACTGAATCAGAGCGGATACAGGTCCTGGATGCACTTAGGGGCTTTGCGCTTTTTGGTATCCTGTTCGCGAATCTGTACAGCTTCATTGGATATAATACCTTAAGCACAGAGGAAATTGTTTGGCGAAAATTATCGTATCGCCCGGTTAGGGGTTCAGGATAGGAACCCCTGGTGGTGTAGCGGGAATATACTGGTAAAGGTAAGAGGGAAAGGAGATGATTAGAGGGAGAATTAACGCACAATGATGTACCTTAGATACTGATATGGGTCAAGATCAGAGCATACGGTTCATCAAGGACTATCTAGGGAACCTGAAAAGTTTGGGGGTTCAAGAAGAAAGTATCCTGCATATGTGGGATCATCTCAAAGTCATTCCAGCTAAAACCAAAGATACCCTGCTACTTCCTGGAGACATTTGCAAAAATGCATACTTGGTTGCTCAAGGTGGTTTCGTTTGTCGCTACATACATGAACAGACGGGATTTGCTAAAACCATTAATTTTTATTTGCCTGACCTGCATCAGTTAATGGCCTGCGTAGACAGCTACTTTACACAAGTACCTACCAATTGCGAGTTGAAAGCTATTACGGATTCCGTTGTAGTGGCTCTTCCAAAAATAGCAGTGGATGCTTTGAAGGAGAAGGACCGCTATTTCAATAAGTTTTACCACGATACTATGATTACGGTTATTGTTGAAGAAAATGAACTGAAGACCAAACTTATTGCCTATTCCGCGAAGGAAAAATATGACTTTATTCTTCAAGAAATGCCATCCGTAATCCAACAAGTTCCATCAAAATATATCGCAGAATTTTGTGGTATCTCTGCTGAATGGCTCAGCAAACTCAAAAAACAAGGATAAGTATTTCTAATAATTTCGGGAAATAAAAAATCTTGAATTAATTCAAGATTTTTGAAAAATGCCCATCCTACTTTTGTAATTGTTGAAGAAAATAAACATCACAAAAGTTATGAAATACCTTATTCATTTGGTTCTTGTTCTGCTGCCTTGGACGGCTGCTGCACAATCACCTGTCGGTACTTGGAAAACCGTCGATGACGATTCGGGCGATGCTCGTTCCTACGTTGAAATCTATGAAAAAGGAGGAATGCTATTTGGCAAAATCACAAAATTGCTAGACAAAGACCCAGGTGTTCTTTGTGCACCCTGCACAGGAGCCAAAAAGGGTAAGCCCGTTCTTGGTTTGGTTATTATCGAAGCATTGAAACCGTACAAAGATTACTGGCGAAAAGGCACCATCTTGGACCCCGAAAACGGAAAGGAGTACGATTGTACAATCTGGTTAGAAGACGGTACCCTAAAGGTAAAAGGAAAGCATTGGAGTGGATTTTCTAGAACACAGACTTGGTACCCCTCCGAACCGTAAAACCAATAGAGGATAGACTACCCCTCCGCTATCCCTCTTCGCTTGCACTTTTCTTACCCCCAATTCTTTTAATTGTTGAAGTGGTTTGACTTTCTTATTAATCTGTAATCTAGTGTTTTACGGAGACAGAATCATATGCCTTTTAGGTATGTGTTTTTCCCTGATATGGCTCGAAAAGCCTGTACATGATCACCTGAAATACTCGGATTAAGACCTTACCTCCGCAGTCGTAATCACTCCAATGACTTAAACCAAACCTTATGTCAAAATCTTATTTAGGATTTAAAGAAACAGACTTAGCATCGGAATACGCAGTATTCTACCAGGAACAAATGGTAGCAATACACACAAATGTGGAAGCAAACTCCAAAACCCCTCTAAATTGGGGTACTTTACCTGATATTGATCAAATGACCCTTCTTGAAGAAGCAGGAGATATGCCAGTAGAAACGGGGTTTACTGTGGCGGATGATGGTAGTATCGCTGTAGCAGTGAAGACCCTTGTCCCCAATACTACTCCAGAGATGTGGGATTGGTGGTTTGGATGGCATGGTTCCGAAAACCAACGCTATTAACCAATCCCAACAATCTGTTTACATCTGTGCCAAATTAGGACACCCTAAACTCCCAGTCGATTACGGATATTTAGTACATCAAGTAAGGTCGACTACTACTGGGACAGAAATGCGTTCCAGGTTTTGGATTGGCGGTAAATACGTAGGCGCTCGTCATGATGACTTTGTTAACAAGGCGGCGGTAGCTGTATTAAAGAAGTTTAAGTCACTGCCTGCTAATTTCGGTCATGATTTACTGCTTCATTGTGCCGAAGAAATGAGTCATTTGGCTTCTATTCTTCCAGATATACATGAGAAATATGCCAGGGATGAAAATGTTGCCATTAGCGGAAGAACAATAAACCGCGGCGATGATAACTTTGAAGAAGCTGTTATGGATACTTTGTTTAACAAAGTGCCCGTATCACCCAGACCAGCCACCATTTATGAGCCGAAGACTGTTGAGGATATTGTCAAGGTGGTCAGATATGCCAAAAAAGTAGGTAGAAGAATTACCATTACTTCCGGCGGACATAGTTTTAGTGCCAATTTCCTACGAGAAGATTGTCTATTGATTGATATGAAAAACTTCAATCAATTTAGTGTAAATATTGAAGAAAAAACTGCACAAGCTGGACCTGCCGTAGGGGGTAGCACCTTGATGAAAGCCCTTTATAAAGACAAGTTGTTCTTCCCCGCTGGCCACTGCCAAGGAGTGTGTCTAGGCGGATATTTACTGCAGGGAGGTTATGGTTGGATATGCTCTACAAGGCGGTAATGTCACATTATCCAGAGGAGCATTGCTGGGGAGTAGATAACATGTGGACGCATGCCAGCATAGAGGAATTACTGCCTTACATTAAGGAAATTTCGAAGAACTTGCCTCCAGCACCATCACACTTTTTATGGCTCAACTGGCATCCCGGAGAACTGTCTGAAAACAGGGCTTACAGTTGTGAAGATAATATTTACTTATCTCTTTACAGTTGCTGGAAAAACCCTGCAGATACTAACCTTTACGGTAACTGGGCTAGTGACATGATGAAGAAAATGGAGCACCTTTCATCGGGCATTCAGTTGGCAGATGAAGGCCTGCACAAAAGAACGGATAGATTTATGACCAAAGAAAAATTTGAAAGAGTACAGGCTATAAGAACCGATAGAGATCCTGGAGGGCTGTTTCATGAATGGCATAGTAAGCCAACTTACTAGAACGGATTTCGCGAACGCTTATTAAAAGAATTAACAATGAACCCACTACGCTATAAAATCAGAACCGATTGGACTTTCTATCTACTGGTCATCGGTTATGTGTATCTGATTCTCAATATGACCCTTCGCTTATGGTTTGGGGAGGGAATTAATATCTTTGCCACCTACAGTGGGGCCACTACAGATGCAGAAATGCTCATTGATGCCAATAAGGTATATTGGTCCAAGACTTGTTTTCTTTTCCTTACACTGCTCCTATATGCGCTTAATTTTGACTATCGTTTTGTAGTGGGAATGGCGGCAAGCTTTTGGTCTGCTTCCCTGATTCTAATGTTTGGTGTGAATTCAGTGCTGCTTGGGGTTGCCATACTAGGAGTTATTCTAATCATTCAGCAGATTCTACGTAAACAGATACGGTCGGCCTAGTAATAAATCAATTACTTTAAAAACTGGGATAATTTCTCATTAAAGGCCTTAGGCCGTTCCCAAAACATGGCATGGCTCGAAATGGATGTTACCTCAGCTTGAGGCGCATTTGTTTTGAGCCATTCATTGGCTTGTTCATACCAGGATTCTCGGACCATGAATAGAGTAGGAACCACCAGTTTTCTTACTTCTTCATTGTAATCGCATGCTACACCATCTAGGTATAAACTCAGTGCGATGTGGGGAGGAGTCATTAGGATCTCCTCCCGCATCCAAACCCTGGTTGTGCTGTCAATCGGGTCGTTGAGCATCCAATTAATGATACCATTTGGGTCAGAAGCTTTGGAAAGCAGGCCTTTTAAGCTGCTTCTGTAATCGTCGAATGTCCCATATACCCATTCCTCCTTTGGGTTACCTATCCATTTTGGCGGTTCATCAATGAATATACAGCTAGCTATTCGGTTGTTACCATAGGCTCTTAAGTACTCATACATGGTCAGGCATCCACTCGACCAACCCACTAGTACAATTTCCTTCCAATCTTCCTCTAAGATCAATTCTCTTAGGTCTGCTGCATGCTGGGCATAGTTATTCTGGTAGGTAGTTTTATCTGCTCTCCCCTGCCCTCGTGGATCGTAGGTAATGACCTGGTAATTTTTTGAAAAGTGCTTCTTCTGTTGTGCAAAAAATCGAAGGGTCATAGTCCAGCCTGGAATAAACAACATAGGCTGCCCTTCACCGGTCACCTCCACATATAGCTTAGTGCCATCTGATAGGGCGAAGTAGTGCTCTTGTCCGAGCAGAGGATAAGTCAAGAAGAATAGCAACAATGAACTAAAAATTCTCATAAACCTGCTTAGCAATGGATTCCTTGTAGTTGATTTGTAAATAATTATGGCCTTTGACAAGTTTGCCAAAACCCTCCGGCGTGATCTCCGGCCTTTCTGGCCCGATCAAGGTGGCAATATCACCTACCTGGATGTGTGTCTTCGATCCTAATGAGATATTGGCATGACTCGCATTCACATTCACAACTCGGTATAATTTGTCTCTAAGTAATACGAAAGCTCCATTTTCTGCGCCACTATTATATCCATCTGCCCATCCAATGGGAAGCGTAGCAATCCATTCATCTTGCTCCACCTTGTAGAATCGAGAAAAGCCGATGGTATCTCCAGCCTTTAGCTTTTCCAGTCTGATTACTGGGGCCTTCAGCCGATAAGTCAGTTGAAGAGGAAATTGCTCAGCCTCTTGCATTTTCACGCCTGGGAAAGAACCATGTAACAAAATGCCAGGGCGCACCGCCTCCTGATGAGATTCGGGTAAGTCTAGCAGAGAATAGGAAGGGGCTAGGTGTTTTTAAACCCGTGGATATGCTCTCCTTATCCAGCTCTTGAATGATGTCCTCAAAACGTTGAATTTGCTCCTTAGCAAAGTCTTGGGGAGTGGTAAGGGTTGAAAAAGTTTGGCTGATGGTTAATCGATTATTCTTGGCAATCTTTTGCGCAATTTTTCGTGGCTTCCTGATCGGGAATTCCCATCCTTCCAAGCCCGTATCAATGTACAGTGCCACTTTTATGGCCTTATTGCTTTGTTGGCTTAAGGCGTTTATTTTTTTGAGGGAATCCTTAGAAAAGATGCTTAAGTGATTTCTTTGTCAACTAGTGAATTCGCGAGGGTACGGTCGAAATCTCCCATGAGCAAAATGGGCTTTGATACGCCTTCGGTTCTAATAGCTATTGCTCTTTCATCCTTTACTAGGGCTATAGCTGCAATATGAGGAGATTGGTCTAATATTTTAGCTACTTGCACATCGCCCAATCCATAGGCGTTATTCTTTAGCACGGCCACGACCGGCTTGCCATTTGCCATAAGACTGATCTGTGCCGCATTGTGCAGATAAGCCGAATGGGAAAGTTCTATCCAGGCTTTGCTGTCTGGCGGTATATGGGGAGGAAAAAGGTCACTGCCAAATAACCTCGG
>CBDHHG010000026.1:0-98321 GCA_965263225.1 Saprospiraceae bacterium | reverse complement strand
TTGATGGTTTCTTTGACCTATAGGTTTACTGGTTCATGCCAATAATGGCATCCTCCTTTTTTTCTGTAGCTGTAGAAGCATCCGTTGGAGTTGCTTCATAGAGCTCGCCTTGTGGTTCTTTTCTGATTTGGTGGATCGGTTCCCACTAAGGTAAGGATGTAACTTGCCACCTTTTGGATCTCAGCGGGGCGTAACTGTGTATTCCAAGCAATCATACCTTTCTCTGGCACACCATACTTGATCGTTTTGAAAACATCAGTAATACTGCCACCATGAATCCAATATTGATCGGTAAGATTAGGGCCAACTCCACCCTCCCCCTGAGTACCATGACAGGCTACGCAGTAGGTGGTATAAATGGTTTCTCCCAATGCTATATCCTTAGGATCTTCCAAGTTCACTACGTTGTTTTCATCTACCCGATCTGCCTGTTTGGCCAAGTAAGCTTGTACAGCCTCTTCGGCTCTTCCATTTTCTAAGGCATATTCTGTAGCTTGGTCCACACCGTAATCTGTAGCGTGATAGTAGATCAGATAGACTCCTGCAAAAGCAATAGTGACATAGAACATAGCTACCCACCAAGGAGGAAGGCTGTTGTCCAACTCTCTGATACCATCGTATTCGTGGTCAAAAAGTATATCCTTCTCCTTCTCCATAGGGACCAGTTTCCAGGCCTGCTTATTAAGTCGTTTCCACCAAGGTTCTTTCTGAACAAGACCAGCTTTCTCCAAGACTTCCACTCCATGTTCCTGAAGTATCCGCAGTTTCTGTGCTTGCATCAAAAGATTAACGACATAGAGAAGAGCCCCAAAAACCATGGCGATTACGACACCAATCACCCAAACTAAGGTATTACCCAGGATTCGTTCCATCCCATGCGGGTCGACAGCTTGCTCTGCCTGTGCTACCAATTGCATGCCCCCGGTCAATAAGAGGAGGAGCAATGACAATGGAATGCTATATATATATTTTCATGATTATTTAAAGTTTCAGGGTTCTTCGACAAATTTCGCGTCCGAAGACACCCAAAAATGAAATTCAAAGCTTCTTACCCTCGCTTTTCATCTCATCTTAGGAGTGTCCACGAGATTTATCGAAGAAGAAGTTTCAGTTAAATGGATGCTGTTTCAGGTTTGCTTAGTCTTCCTCTAAGGGCAAACGAGACATTTTTTCTATGAAGGCCCCGTTTCTTCTTAGCACCAGGACAGCACTCATGACAAATAGGATAAAGAAGGTTAGTAAAGCGAAAATGGCCATCCAGTTGATGTTACCTGCCTCCGCCAAAATATATTTGTACATAGCTGTATTTTAATGGATAAGGTCGAATGAATAATGCACAATGCTGCTGGTCATTTGCTACAGGACTAGGTAGATCATACATCATTCATTCTCCATCACGAATTATCAATTATTCATTCTAATTCCTCACTCTACACTCACAACTACTCAGTCCCTCCCGCTTGAGGCTTAGGTTTAATATCCGTACCCAGGCGTTGTAGATAGGCGATCAATGCTATGATCTCCTTCTTCTCTAAACCTTCCTGTTCAATACCATCCCCCTGCAAGCTCTTAGCTACCTGAGCGGCTGCTCTTCCAGATCAGCTACCGCTTGGTCAGCGTAACCCTCTGGATAAGGAGTACCTAATTGCTGGAGAACCTTAATCTTAGCAGCCGTGTATTCGGTATTAAGATCCTTGCGCAATAGCCAAGGATAAGGAGGCATGATTGAACCAGGAGACATACTTTCCGGATCCAACATGTGATTGTAGTGCCAGCTATCTGGATACTTACCCCCTACTCTATGCAAATCTGGACCAGTTCGCTTAGATCCCCATAGGAATGGGCGATCGTAGACGAATTCTCCAGACTTAGAGTACTCTCCGTACCGCTCCGTTTCACTTCGGAATGGTCGGATCATTTGAGAGTGGCAGCCGAGACAGCCTTCTCGGATGTATAGGTCACGTCCTTCTAATTCTAGTGGAGTATAAGGCTTGACCGAGCTGATCTTCGGAACATTTTCGTCGATCATAACCATGGGGAAAAGTTCCACCAAGCCACCGATCAATACCAAGATGGTACTACCAATCAACATTTGAACAGGTCGGCGTTCGATCCAGCGGTGCCAGTATTCCCCTTTATGAGCCACGTATACCGTTCTAGCAGGCGCTTCAGCAGGTTCGTTGTCTTGTAGGTTTCCGCTCTTGACTGTTTTGTACAAGTTGTACACCATGACAAATACACCAGCTAGATAAAGCGTTCCACCAAGTGCGCGTAGTGCGTACATCGGCAAGATTTGCGTAACGGTTTTCTAGGAAGTTTCCGTACTGCAAGAATCCATCAGCAGTGAACTGTTTCCACATCAAAGATTGCGTCCAGCCTGCCCAGTATAAAGGGATAGCATAAAATAAGATACCTAAAGTACCGATCCAGAAGTGGGTACATTAGCCCAAGCTTGAGTAGAGTAGTAGCTTAGTGTTGAAGATTCTAGGGAGTCAACCAGTAGAGAATACCAAAGGTCAACATCCCGTTCCAACCCAAGGTACCAATATGTACGTGTCCAATCGTCCAGTCTGTATAGTGGCTAATAGCATTAACCGACTTGATGGATAGCATGGGCCCTTCAAAAGTGGCCATACCGTATGCAGCAACCGCTACTACCATGAATTTAAGGATGGCGTCATCTCGCACTCGATCCCAGGCTCCTCTCAAGGTTAGTAGTCCATTCAACATCCCACCCCAAGATGGAGCGATTAGCATAATGGAAAACACTGTACCTAAAGATTGTGCCCAATCAGGCAAGGATGTGTATAACAAGTGGTGAGGCCCAGCCCAGATGTAGATAAAGATCAATGCCCAGAAGTGGATAATCGACAATTTGTAGGAGTATACAGGTCGATTGGCTGCCTTGGGCAAGAAGTAGTACATCAGCCCCCAAATAGGGGGTTGTTAGGAAAAATGCTACTGCATTATGACCATACCACCATTGCAAGAGTGCATCTTGCACACCAGCAAAGACAGGGTAACTTTTGATCATACTAACCGGTAACTCCAAGTTGTTGAATACGTGCAAAACCGTAACGGTTATCCAGGTGGCGATGTAAAACCAGATTGCCACGTAAAGGTGGTTTTCTCTACGCTTGAAAATGGTACCAAACATATTCCAACCAAAGACGATCCAAACTGCAGCGATGGCCAAGTCAATCGGCCATTCTAGTTCAGCATATTCTTTAGCACTCGTAATACCTAAAGGAAGGGTAACTGCCGCAGCAATAATAATACTCTGCCAGCCCCAAAAAGTGAATTTTAGAGAGTAAGTCGCTATACATTCTAGTCTTCAGCAAGCGCTGAAGGGAGTAGTATACCCCCATGAAAATACCATTTCCGACGAAGGCGAAAATGGCAGCATTGGTATGTAGTGGACGGATTCTACCAAAAGTAGTTTCCGCAATTCCAAAATTGAGCGATGGAAATATGAGCTGGAAGGCTGCAATCAGGCCAACCAACATACCTACCACCCCCCAAAGTACGGTCGCATAAGCCGAAGTTCTTGACAATCTTATTGTCGTAACTGAATTGTTCTATCTTCGACATCTTGTTAAGATTTAGGGTTTGTTGTGGTTTTTAAGCCAAGTGAAGCAATGCCCCCCAGCAAGGAGATAAAGCAGAGGTAGAATAAGATCTGAAGGCTAATCATCACTAACGTTTTTTGTTTGCTGATCAAATAAGATTCTCACAGAAGGCGTGTACTCATCTTCATATTGTCCTGATCTTACGGCCCATAAAAAGGCAACTAGGAACCCTAAGGCGACAATAAGACTAATCCCGATGAGTAAAAAAATGATTTTCATATGCCTTGAATTTGACGGCAAGTTATAGCCAGCCCTACCCCTATTAGATGACCCAAATCAAACCCAGTGGTGATTTTCGTCACTCTCCTTGCCTAACCTCCAATACGCCCATCCAGAGCTACCTAAAACACCAATAATTACGATCGTAATCGCACTTAATGGCATGAGAATGGCCGCTACTACAGGGGACAATAATCCTTGCACGGCATAGCTTAATCCAATAATATTATAGCAAGTGGCAATGAAATAGGCGAGATATACTACCCATCGACTTTCCTGAACGAAAGTCAACATTTCCGGTAGCATCTGGAAGCGTTCGGCAGCTATGATGGCATCACTAGCTGGTGTAAAATTGTTGATATCTTCGGTTAGTACAATACCGACATCACTTTGCCGCAAGGCTCCGGCATCATTAATTCCATCTCCCAACATCAATACCTTCTTACCTATAGCTTGACGGCCGGAGACGTACGTCAGCTTATCTGTTGGGCTTTGATCAAAATGCAAGTGATCAGCACTCACGAAATAAGGTGCTAACCGTTCTTTCTCCTGATCATTGTCACCTGATAGCAAAGACAATTCAAACTTGGTTTTCAACTGCTGTATAAAAGATGGCAATGATCTTCGATACTGATTTTCCACCAAAAACAAACCTCTAATCTCCTGATCTACTTGCCAAAACACCCCCTTTTGCTGACTTTGGTCACCTCCCACAAAAGTAGCAGACCCCAGCTTGTAGACCTTGGCATTGATTTTCGTCATTAGCCCTAAACCTGGAAATTCTTCCACTTTGAGACTTCGGTTTATAGCGATATCTTTGAGCAGATCCGCTATCCCCATACTTAATGGGTGGCTAGACTGACTAGCCATTGACCGGATAATTGCCTTTTCTTCCTCACTTAGCTCAGTTCCTTGATAAGTCAACCGCAACTCCTTATTATCCGTCAGGGTCCCTGTTTTATCCAGCACCACCTGATCAACTTCCTGTATCGCTTCAATCACTTGAATATGCCGGATATAGAATTTACGCCTGGCCAGCAGACGCAGTACATTTCCATAAGTGAAAGGGATCGCCAGTGCTACTGCACAGGGACAAGCAATAATGAGTACCGCTGTAAAAGCCTTAAATGCCAGATCTAGATCAGTAGACCACCAATAGGCGAGTGTTAGGCTCGCAACAAGTAAGATGACAATGGTGAAATACTTGGCAATGGTATTGGCCAATCGGCTTTGTCTGCCTTCGAACTTATCCTTCTTAAAGGCCTGTTCATTCCAAAGTTGTGTCAGATAACTATGTTCAACCCTCCTCAGTACTTCCAGCTCCAAGCTTCCTGTATTCAGCTTCCCGCCTGCGAAAACTTTATCGCCTACCTCTTTGGTGCTTAGATCTTCCTCTCCCGTCACAAAACTGTAATCCAGATACCCACGACCTTCTACGATCACGGCATCAACGGGGATCAGCTCGCCATTCTTGATCCATAGCCGATCACCCGGCTCCACTTTATTCAATGGAACACTAATCCATTCTCCGGCTTTTTTTCACCAAGGTAGCCACGGGGAAGTAAGAGCGATAGTCTCGCTCAAAGGAGAGGTTATAGTAAGTTTTTGTTGAAACCATTTGCCTACCAGCAAGAAGAAGATCAAACCTGCTAAACTATCAAAAAAGCCCGCTCCTGTATGACTGAGGATATCATACAAACTTCTACCAAAATAGCGCCAACATACCCAATGAAATGGGAACATCAATATTGAGATGGCCTTGTTTGAGTCCATAATAGGCCGACTTCAAGTAGTCAACAGCACTATAGAACATTAGAGGTAAGGGCCAAAGCGATGTTCAAATACCCAAACCATTGTGCATACACTGACTGCTGTAAGCCCAGATACTCTGGAAAACTCAACAACATGATATTACCAAACAGGAAACCCGTTACCCCCTAACTTATAAGTGAGGGTGTGGTTAGTAGTCTGCTCTTCTTGAGTGGTGAGTTGATCATAGTTGATCTGGGGTGCATAACCAATACTAGCTAGTAATTCGGCGAGTTGGCGCAAATTCGTTTCTTCCTGTAAATAGGTTAGCTGGATCTTTTTCTTAGGGAAGTTGACTTGGAGACTGGATGATCCCAGGCGTGAGTTTTGTATAAATTTTCCAATAACCAGATACAGGAACTGCAATGTATCTGCGGAAGATAAAAGGCAACTTTAGCCAGCTTATCATTTTGGAAGGTGAGTAAAACCTGCTTGTACCTCTCTCTCCTCTAAAAAAGCATAAGTCGTCCCTCGTTTACCTTTTAGGCTAAACCCTGGATTATCCTCCAGTTGGTAGTATGTACAAAGATCGTTTTCCTTCTAGAATTTGGTATACCAACTTGCAGCCCTTCACAACAGAAGGATTTGTCTTCAACTACAATCTTTTCGTCTTCGCATTTCTCTCCGCAGTGGTAGCAGGTAGTGGCAATTATTTGCTCTGGTGCAATTTCCATGCAGCAAAATTGCAGCATGTGTAAATCCAAGCCGCAGTGTAAAAGTCAGATCGAAAAGTGATTTTTGTCACCTTTGCCGATTTGAACACTTCCCTACCTTTGGCACTATGAATACAAAATTGCTGCGGAAATACGATTTACCTGTACCAAGGTATACCAGTTTATCCCACCGTTCCCTACTGGGATAGCACACCTAGTGAACAGGTTTGGAAAGAAAAAGTACTATCCTGCCTTTGAAACCGATCAAGGCATTAGCCTGTATATTCACCTTCCCTATTGCGAAAAGCTTTTGTACCTATTGCGGTTGCAATAAAGCACATCACTAAAAATCACCTGGTTGAAGAACCATATATTACAAGCGTCCTGAAAGAATGGAGCCTGTATCTAGATGTTTTGGGGCGTCGACCTGTGCTGAAGGAATTGCACTTAGGTGGAGGAACCCCGACATTTTTCTCCGCTGCCTCTCTTCGCACCTTGGTTGAAGGCATAACGGCTAAAGCCATCGTGCCAGCTGACGCAGATTTTAGTTTTGAAGCACACCCCTCCAGCACCACCTGGGAACACTTGAGCACTTTGCGGGAGGTGGGATTTAAGCGATTAAGCATAGGGGTACAGGATTTTTCTCCAATTATCTTAGAAATTATCAATCGGCAACAGACAGCCGAGCAGGTGGAGAATGTTACGCAACAAGCTAGAAGCCTGGGTTACACCTCCATCAATTATGACCTGATTTTTGGACTTCCTTTGCAGGATACCCAGGCCATTCAAAACACTATGGCCAGAGTAGCCCTGCTACGTCCGGACCGGATTGCCTTCTACAGCTACGCACACGTGCCCTGGATCAAACCCAGTCAACGAGCCTATTCAGAGGCAGACCTACCTTTAGGAGATGCCAAACGAGAACTCTATGAACTCGGCCGAGAGCTGCTAGAGTTGCAGGGGTATCAGGAAATTGGCTTGGACCATTTTGCGCTAGCATCAGATGAGCTGTACCACGCTTATGAATCCGGGAATTTGCATCGCAATTTCATGGGATACACCCCTGCACATACTAGACTAAGCATCGGATTGGGAGCTTCAGCCATTAGTGACAGTTGGGATGCTTACGTACAAAATGAGAAAAAGATTGTCGACTACCGTGCCCGAGTCGCCAAGAATCAACTCCCATTCTTCAAGGGCCACGTATCAACTCATTCAGATCAAATCATCCGGAAGCATATCTTTAATCTTATGTGCCAGCATGAAACGCAGTGGATAAACCCTACTGACCAAGATGAAGCATTCTTGGTCGGAATAGAAAGGATGGATGAATTGGAGCGAGATGGGTTAATCGAGAGAGGGGCCTTTAGTTTAAAAGTTACCCAACAAGGACTGCCGTTTCTACGGAATATCTGTCAGGCGCTTGATGCCAGATTGTGGCAACGAAAGCCTACGGCTCCACTTTTTAGTTTCCGCCATATAGTATAACCCACTCACCGGGTGAGTATTCGCTCGGTGAGTGGGCAGTTGCCCCTACCACTTCTCCCAACTCCCCCCGTCAAATGCCGGGATCCCTTCCTTCCGAAGCCGCTTTACGGCTTTCTTACTCCGTATTCCGGTACCTGAACAAGTCAGAATAGGTCTACGCCAATCTTTAATTACTCCTTTAAAGAAATCAATATCCTCCAGAGGCATTAGAATAGCCTCTTCTGCGTGGCCTGCAGCATATTCAGGTAAGGTGCGAACATCCAAGAGGATAGCTCCCTTCTTGGGGAAAGGTTTAGGTGTGATCTTCGGTAAGTTACGGCGGCTAATCATTTCGTGAGGATAAAACATAAAGCTTGTATTTACGAGGTTCATTGTTATACCCAATTTACCCGCTCTGCCTACGAAAGACCTTGATCAAAGTCAATAGCTCTATTGATTAAGGTCATATGTTAAGGGGCTGCATCCCTGTACTTTTGAATTAATTGATCACGAAAATTTCCTAACCATGAGAGACACAGTTGCAGTACAAGCACCATCGGCTATTGTTCCCTATTCAATACAACAACTAGTTGTGGGGTTAGAGTTGGGACAAACGGATGATCAGTTGATTGCCTATGCACAATATTTGACTGGCCAGATCCCTACTTCAGCGGCACATTTTGCCCATGTGATCCCAGCACCTCAACTTCTAGAGGCTTTCTATGAGGATCTTGCTGGCCGCTTTGATGTGAAAGACAGCATTTTGCGGAACCTGGATCAGGCAGTGGCAAAATTCTTTGCCAGGCAACAACTACGTCCGACCTACGGAGCCATCGAAGGATACCCACTAAAAGAGTTGATCGGCATTGCGGAAAAAAGAGAGGCAGATCTGATATTAATCGGACAAAAGACCAATACCTATGAACACGGCATCCTAGCCAAGAATCTAGCTCGACAATCAGCAATCAATACGCTGATTGTTCCAGAGCAGGCTGATGTGAAAATTTCTAAAATTCTAGTTCCGATTGATTTTTCACCGAATAGTGTCAAGGCATTTCAAACCGCCGTCTCCATGCAACAGCGACTTGGGGATCAAGTCACCCTGAGCTGCCTGAACGTCTTCGACATGCCTAACCTGAGTGCCTACAACTTGGCGAGAAGTCCTGAAAAATTCAAAGAATTTATCGTTGAAAGTCGGAAAGAGGCCTTCGAGAACTTCTTCAATGCCTATGCACCGAAGCAGGAAAAAACGATTCCTGGAGTACTCATCGAAAGGCAAGGTCCCGGCTTATCGAATTACATCTTAGATTATGCCAAAAAGAATGACTTTGATCTAATTGTCATTGGTGCTAAGGGGCATTCCTCCTTAGAAAGATTACTGATGGGCAGTGTGACGGAGAAACTGTTGACTATCAATGAGACCATCCCCACTTTAGTGGTAAAATAATTAAATAGCCTGATTTCTATCATCCGAGTGAGTAAGCCTTCATCCGAGGGCTTACTACTTACCAAAATCCAGACTTATGATTATTACAGATAAAAAGAGGCTCGTGGATATCCAAAGAGAATTCCAGACCAAATTTCCATACTTGAAATTAGAATTCTATACACGGCCGCATGCCGCAGGCGTTGGATCCTCTAACAAGGTTCTTTTACCGCCTCTATCTAAAATCGGCGATGTTAGAACGATCCATAGCACAGGGGATATCAGCATAAATGGACATTTAAAGGTCCGAAGTCTAGAGCAGATGTTCCAAGCTCAATATGGTCTCAACGTACAAGTATTCCGACGTTCAGGCGGAATTTGGTTGCAGACTACCTCCACTGATGATTGGACACTAACCGAACAAAATAACAAGGGCAGCCAGGTGCAGAATTATACCGATGAATGGGTACAACTGTAATACCTAGCTTTTTTTGAGTAAAATCTTTTAATCATAGCCAAGTTTTTTTAGGAGTTGACGGGTAGTGTTCTCATTAGTGCACTACCCTTCTTTTTTTCCTACTCTAACACTCGAAGACATGAAAAAACATATTAATTCCAACCGACTTCTCGGCTTGTGCGGATAATGCATTACATGCGGGGATTCTGCTAGCCAAACGTTTTCAGTCAAGAATACATCTTTTGCATACCTTACCAGCGCTCAGGGCTCGCGAACGCAAGGATAGCCACCATATGGCTGAACAAGCACAAGTACTGGAGGAGGCACGACATCTGTTAAAAGAAATCACAACACAGCATCCAGATCTCAGCTTTTTGATAGAAGTTCGAGAAGGAAAGTTACCAGCCACCATTTCCCAGTACGTGGCTGAAACAGGGATAGACATCATTATCATGGGTTCTCATGGGGCTAGTGGCCCAAACGAGTACTTTATCGGTTCAAATACGCAGAAAGTTGTCCGAAAGGTACATCTACCCGTTTTGGTGATAAAAGATAGATTGGAGAACGTGGATTTCAATAAAGTGGTCTTTGCCACCAACTTAAACCAGGGAGAGAAGGAGGCCTTCGCCCGTTTTAAAGACTTTGTCAAGCATTTCTTACCGGAGATACACATTGTGTATATTAATAATGATCCCTTTTTCGGCTTGCCCTATGTGCACACCAAAGAATTACTGGAGGAATGGAAGGTATTGGCTAAACCTTTTGAATGCCAAACGCACTATTTCAGTGCCTATACGGTGGACCAGGGTATCCGGGCCTTGTCTGAGGAAATCGGTGCCAGTTTGGTATCTATTTCCAACCATCAGCGCCACCCGATGAAACGCATGTTTTCAGGAAGTAATGTCGAAGCCTTGGTTAACCATGCCCAACTTCCAGTGCTTAGCATCGATTATTAAAATAAAAGCATACCTCACTTTTGACCGCTATCCCGATCTTTGTCAGCAGACAGATTTCGGGATATTTTTTTCATGACTTCAAGGCTTATTTATACGACAGCATGGCTAGAGGCTATGTCAAGAAAAACTTATCTTGAAGCCGATGAGAAATTTGTGGCAAAATAACTTCTTTAACTGGTATACGCTTGCGACTTCCTACCTGAATTTAAGCGTAGCTGTGGTGTTGGTTATGGTCTCTTTTTTCGTCGGTATTATTGGCTTCATCCTGATAGAAGATTATAACTTTTTAGAAGCCTTTTACATGACAGCCATCACTATTTCTACGGTAGGCTATACAGAAGTAAAACCCCTAAGTGCCAATGGACAATTGTTCACGGGCATTTACATTATTTTAAACTTAGGGGTGTTCGCCTATGCTCTCTCCGCCTTTACTAGCTACGTGGCCCACGGAGAGTTTTTTCGCAAAATACATCGTAATTTTATCGAACAGCAAATCAATAAAATGAAGGATCATATCATCCTTTGTGGGTATGGAAAATATGGCAAGGAAGTGGTAGAAAATTTTCTACACCACAATATTGAGTTTATCGTCATTGAAAGGAGCCCAGAGAAGATTGCCGAAATACAAGAACGGCAGGATAAAATACATTACGTAGAAGGAGATACTACCCATGATGATATTCTCTTACTTGCGGGCATCGCTAAGGCAAAAGCCTTAATTAGTGCATTAGGAGATGATACCGAGAATGTCTTTACCGTGCTTTCAGCTCGCCAGCTCAATCCGGAATTAAATATTATTAGTAGATCTCTACATCCCAAAACGGAAGGCAAATTGCGAATGGCAGGGGCGGATCACGTAATCATGCCAGAGCAAATTGGGGGTTTTTACATGGCTACCCTCGTCAATAAACCTGGGGCAGTCGACTTCTTTTCCTTTATTACCAATGAGTATGAATCTGACATAGGCTTCGAAGAGATCAAATATGAAAACCTCCCCAAAGAACACAAGGATAAATCCATTAAGGAAATGCAGATCAGAGAATTGACGGGGGCCAACATCATCGGTTTCAAAAATCAAGCAGGTAAATATTCTGTCAATCCGGGACCCGATACCATGTGTTCCAGAGGGACCAGCTTCATCGTACTTGGCAATGAAAGTCAACTACAAGCACTACGGGACAACTTTGGACTTAAAGAATAGTAGCCAGGCCTATGATTCTAGTGCGGGTACTGGATCTCGATAAGCGTGATTCAGCAGATCATACGTACTAACAATACCTACTAAGTGATCGTCCTCATCTACTATCGGAATTGCGTGGAAGAGGTTTTCTCGAAAGAAAGCCGCCGCCAAGTAGATAGAATCTTCTTTCCTCAATTTGGCTACCTGTCTTGTCATAACTTCCTCCACCAGCAAAGACCGGAAGAATCTGTTGTTGTTCTCCAAATTCCATTCCCGGCCAAATAAAGTCAAATGATCACATAGCAAATGGTAATCGGATTTGCTAATGATTCCAACCACCGTTCGCTCAGCATTCACTACGGGAATATGATGAATATTGTTGTGCTGAAAAATCTTGTGTACATTTTCCAAGGTATCGCTAGGATGCACCACTAAGACCTCTTTGGTCATGATGGTGGCGATGTTTCTATCTTCTACCATAATCTTATAGTTTAATGGTTCACAGAGCTTTTTATGCTCCGACAATACCTTCCTCTTTGCTTTTATCTTCCCTCTTACCTATCCCTCTACCTCAGGAAAGGAAACTTGTGCATAGGCGTGCTTAAGCAAATCGTGACTTGTGACAATCCCAACCAATCGAAAATCCTCGATCACGGGAATAGCGTGAAACTTATTTTGCAAAAATATATCCGCTACCAAGCCAATCGTGTCATCGGGGTCCAATGTCAGAGGTTGAGGAGTCATGATTCGAGCAGCAGTCCAACTATCATATACTTTGGCAATGTAAGTAGCACCACTAGCATCCTGTTCAATCAGCCTGGCTATCTGCAGCATATCTTCCTTACTGATGATCCCCACTAGCGTATAGTCCTGATCGACTACCGGCAAATGATGGATCGGATGATTTTTAAATTTTTCTTCTATGATCACCAACTGATCCGTGTCTCTGACAGTAATCAAGTCGGTGCTCATTATTTTTGAAATGGGAAGGTTCGAAATCATAATTTAATCTATTGCAGAGTGGCAAAATTTCCGACCTTTTGGCTTACTTCCCCGAACAGGGCCAGCATTCGCCAAAGTGCGGGATTAATATCTTCGCAGTCCAAAGCCAAGTTTTCTCGATCGGCGCAAGCTACGCTCTCGTTAAAACGATCAAGGCATTCAGCTATGGTCTGTCTTTGTGTTTCAAATTGTTCAAAAGTAGCCGGGTCCCAACCCCAGGCAGCCAAAATTGGCTGTTCATGTTCTACGGGATACCATAATTGATTGAGGTCATACACCAGTTCTTCAAATTCAGCCCATTGTAACATGCAGAGATTAGGATCCTTGGCTACCTCAATGACCAGATCATAGGCCATTTGAAATTCCCAAATATTATCTAGATAGTAAGGAATGCGATGACGCATCCTTAACTCCATCCATTCAAATCGTACGTGGTCTAATTGAACCCAAGCTAAATCCCATCGATTTCCGTCAATCGCTATAAAGGCATCATGCAACCAGCCATCTACTAGCCGGAAAGTCTCCGTCCAATCCTCATTTCCTGGTAGCATAGCCTTATGGGCTTGATTAAACTGCTGCCATTGAAAGGCCAAAGCGAATACAGCCTTCTTAGCCCGGCTGGCATCTTGGTGATATACATGATAAAGCAAAGGTATGTATGCCTTATCGAGTTGTACCATATCCTTGTGGATGTCCTTGATTTCGCAAGCTCCCAAAAAGATAAAACTGATGAATAGAAGTGTAATCTTTTTCATATCTGACGTTTTAGAAATAGCGGATTCCATTCTTTAGTCGCGATGGATCTATACAATGGATTAGCGGTTGTCAAACTGACACCTAGATGGTTTCATCCAGCTCTTTAAGTATTTCAAAAATCGGCTCTTTTCCGGTTCGGCACGTTGACCCTTATCAGAATCAAACATGACTTTCATCAATCCATCCACCAGGTGCTCAACCTATCTTGTAATAAAAAAGAAGCCATGAAAAAAATCCTAGTTCCAATAGATTTTTCCCCCGCTGCACGATATGGTTTTGAGTATGCCGAGTGGTTAACAGTTGCAGACTCCAATGAATTAATAGCCTTACACGTAGCAGGCTCACCGCCCTACGAGGAGAACTTGACTGCTGCTCAAATGCAACATCTCCAAAAAGAGCAAAAAGAGGCCGTCTTACAGCACCTCAAGCGGTTTACCACCCCTTATCCTGATCACGATGAAGAAGCATTTACCCGGATACAAAACCTACGTTGTGAGATTCGGCATGGTCAAGTAGTACAGAAGATACTGGCGCTCGGTGAAGAGGAAGAGGTAGACATGATCGTCATCGGTACGCGCAAAAAACATTCCTTGTGGGATCACCTTTTCGGAAGTGTAACCAGCCAACTTCTAATCCAAAGTTCGATACCGGTTCTAGTGATTCCAGAAGGTTGTGCTTTCAAACCAATCAAAAAAATGGCCTTTGCTAATGCAATCACTGGAGAAGAGACTGCAACTTTAAGTTATCTAGAACAACTTGCCCAACACTGGCAAGCTGATTTACAACAGGTATTTGTTAATACAATGCCTTATGACTTTCTACACAACAAGCAGGAAGTATGGGAAGTACCCAATCAGGAGTTGGGGACGCAGACCATCAATATGGTTCGAGAAACCAAACTTGAAAATGGCTTAGATCTTTTTACCGCTCAACAACACATTGACTTAATAGCTATGATGGCGCCGCACAGAGATCGGCTCCAACGCTTCTGGCATCGACACAAGCGCAAATCAGTCGCGTATCATACCAACCTTCCCTTGTTGGTCATACCCACTGATACCGTAGCCTCCTGAATTTGCCTCACCTAAAAAGCCCTAATGATCCGATCTGGATGATTAGGGCTACTTCCTTTTACCTTTATAGCTGTTACCTTACCGCCACATTATTGGTCTTGGAGAACCAGAAGAGGTACCTTGCTGGTAAAGGCTTCCTTCCGAGTTACACTTTGATGGAACAAAGAAGCCAAAAAGCCTCTTTTATGTCGAATCATACAGAGAAGGTCTACTCCATATTCCTCTATGAAACGGGTAAGGCAATCATTCACATTCTCTTCGGAAAAATCGAAATGGTTGGCATGTTCAATTCCTTCCAGCCAGTAAGATAGGGCAGCATCAACACCTTGATCTTCCGGGCCTTCCACTTTATGATAGACCGACAGTTTAGCCTCGTAGCCCTTCACGATCTCCACCAGCGTTTTCAGGATCTGATCAGATTGTATTTCTTTACTATCCATGGCCAATACAACAGAGCGGAAAGCCAGAAACTGGCAGCCTTCTGGAATGGCTAATACGGGGGTTTTACTCTGACGAATGACTCCATTGGTTGTACTGCCCATAAACACTTCTGCCATACCACTTGCTCCTTGTGTTCCCATCACAATAAGGTCATAACCCTGTTTATCTGCTTTGTTCGCAATAGCATCCACGGCGTCAGCCTTGATTACCACTCCTTCTATACTCGCATCGTTCATCAGCTGCGCAGTGGCTTTTTCGAGACTTGAAGTCAAATCTAGATCGGCATCCTCTTTCATATATCGATCCAGGGAAACCAGCATACCCGCTGTACTTCTCACTTTGTAGGTATGAAAGAGCGTAATTTTGCTACCGAAGCGATTCGCAATTCCGATGGCAAATGACAATGCATTTTCTGCATGTTCAGAAAAATCAGTTGGCACTAATATCTTTTTCATTTTGATCTTATTAAGTTGTAGTAATGCAAAATTTTGAAATAGGCATCCCACTACCCTACAGGATAGGATAACGAGGATGCCCTAACTCGAAGACTTAATTTATGTACACTAGAGTTGTTGAAAATTTATGTGACCCACCGCTATCAACCAGCGGCGGACCATCGCGGCATGGAGTACCCCGTTTTTTGGGTATCCAACGTAGCTTTTAGACCAATAGCAGTATTAAGTCCCGCTAATCATATCCCTGGAGTAAGCATATAGCCTTGGATATGCGCGGTATTGAAGAGTTTATGTTTTAGGTGTATGATTCAACTAGTAGTCAAAATGCAAGACCAGCAAAGGAATATCCAATTCGAATACCATTTGTTTAGTCAAGCTCTTATGAAATAGTTCACCTACAAATGATCGGTGTGAGGTCACCATGGATAAAAGGTCAATATCGTGTTGCTTGATATAGGTTTGAATACCTTGGAACACGGATTGACTTTCTACCACAGTATAGGAATAGCTCAAATTTGGAGCTGATTTGATTACGATTTCCTCAAAGATTGATTTAGCTATTTTGAAAGGTGTTTTGTTGTTTTCTTTGACGTGGATGAGATGTATATTTGCTTGGTGAAAAATGGCAAAGTCTACCATTTCTCTGATCATCACCTCATCCATCGCCTGGTTATTACTTGCGTATAGGATGTTTTTAAAGGTTTGTTGCTGGTAACTTTTCGGAACCAACATAACAGGGCACCATGCCTGCTGTGCGACCCGAGAAGAAACACTTCCTACCAACTTATTCAAGAAGCCTCCTTCACCCGTTGTTCCCATCACAACCATGTCAACTCCCGCTTCTTTAGACATTCTAATGATTTCCTCGGTAGCGAAACCAATGGCTACTTCTGTCTGTAAGGGGATTCGTTCAGCAGCAGGCACGATGGCGTTGCGTTCTTTTGCTGCATTTAAGAATTCCTGGAGCTGCTTCCGTTTAATTTCCTCGAAGCTCCCAGGTACATAGGTCCCCATTGGGTTCATGGTATCAAAGGAAGGATGACTGATATGAACCAACTTGATAGATCCATGGTTCTTCTTAGCTAGTTTATAGGCAAAATCAAAGGCTTTGGCCGATACGGCTGAGAAATCGGTGGGTACCAAAATGTTCTTAACATGCACTTGTCGCATATACGGGCCGATCAAGTCTGCCAGTTTTTCCCTGCTCAAATGATGTCCATTTTGTTCGTATAGTACCTTCCCATTGATCGCCAAGGCAGGGATGGAACTTAAATTGAACTCCATGATCGTATCAATATCATTGACCTCCTCCAAAGTGAGTTTACGGGAGGAGGAATGACTGGACAACAAGTCACTTAGAGCTTTTCGGAGGTCATTATAGTTGTTGTCCCCTACGCCGATCAATTGGATTAAATTCATTTGGATTAGATTATTTTCACTTTATCTTCACTCAATGCCTTGATTACGTCATAAGTCGTCACGATTCCCTTTAACTCTTCTCCGTCCACGATGGGGATAGCGTGGAATAGGTTTTCTTTAAAAACTTCGAGGGCGACGTTAATTCGATCATCACTTTCCAACTTAGCGAGCCCCGTCGTCATGATGTCCTCCGCCACAAATTTCTCCAACAGCTTTGCATTTCTCAGTTTTTCCTTTTCGGGGTTTGCCCCTTTCAGAAAATGCAACAAATCTGTTTTACTGATCAAGCCCACAATTTTCTTGTGTCTCACCACCGGAAGATGATGAATACGGTTCCTATCAAATATTTCTTTTACTACCTTTAAGTTATCCTTCGGATTGACTGTAAGGAGGTTCGTCGTCATGATACTGGAAACTGGTGCTAGAATATCCATAGTAAGGCAGATTTAATGATTGAGTATTTATTTCGGATACAAGATCCAGGAAATCAGTACCGTAAAGAATGACTTTTATCACCTTTTTTCTTGATTAAGCTCAACCAGATTAACACAGCCATAAAATACCTTGCGGAAAAGTGGAATCAGACTTGAAAAAATTCATTAAAACCAGACACCCGCAAGAAGCGGATCAGATCCTGAAAGCCCTATTTGCTGATGCTATTGATGGCATTATTACCATTGATGCACAAGGGATTGTTGAGGCCATTAATCCGGCCGCAGCTAAGCTATTTGATTATCCACCAGAAGCGGTGATTGGGCACAATATCAAGATGCTCATGCCCTCTCCCTACCACGAGGAACACGATGGATATATAGAACGATATCATCATACACATGAACCTCGAATTATCGGAATTGGGCGTGAGGTCAGGGGGAGAAAAAAAGATGGAAGCATCTTCCCTTTCTTCCTAAGTGTCAGCGAAATACAGCTAGAGGACCGAAAGATATTTGCGGGAATTATCCACGATATTTCCGATATCAAGCAGAAAGAAAAAGAGCTGCTATACAGCCAAAATCAATTCAAGGCGATTTTTGAATCCGCAGTTGATGCGATCATCATTATCAATCAGCATGGGATTATCCAGATTGCCAATCCAGCTACTGCCCAGTTGTTTGGCTATTCCATTGAACAAATGGTTAGCCATAACATCAATTTATTGATGGATTCTCCGGATCGCGAAAGGCACGATGGGTATATCAATAGGTATTTAGATACCAAAGAAGCCCACATTATTGGCAAGGGACGGGAGGTGCAAGCTAGGCATAAAAATGGACATACTTTTCCCATCATGTTGGCCGTAAGTGAGATCCAACTGGAGCAAGAGACCTTTTTTGTCGGCCTTATCCATGATCTAAGCCAACAAAAGGAAATCGAGGATGCGATCAGAGCCATGAATGAAGAGTTGGAAGGTAGGGTTAACCAAAGAACAGAAGAGCTTTCTAAAGTTGTTAATAAGTTGCTTTCTACTAACAAGCAGTTGAAAATTGAGATCAGCGAACGCAAAAAGGTAGAAGAAGCCTTGATAGAAAGTCAAAAGGAGTTGAGAAGCTCTCTGGAAAAGGAAAAAGAACTGAATGAATTGAAGTCCCGTTTTGTATCCATGGCCTCTCATGAGTTCAGAACCCCACTCAGTACCATACTTTCTTCCGCTTCATTGATTGGGAAATACACGGAAGGCGCGCAACAAGACCGGCGACAAAAGCACATAGACCGGATCAAGTCCATGGTCAATACCTTGACGGGGGTGCTCAACGACTTTCTTTCGCTTAGTAAGCTAGAAGAAGGACGCATTCAGGTGGTTCCTGAACATTTTGCATTCAATGCTTTTTGCAAAACGGTCTTTGATGAGGTATGGCCTCTACTCAAGGCCAAGCAGGATCTAAAACATGTGCCCCTCCCTGAAGAGGTAGAAGTATTCCACGATAAGCAACTGATCAGAAATATTTTGTTTAACTTAATCTCGAACGCGATAAAATACTCTCCAGACGGCAGCATCATCCATTGCCGAACCCAATTGGACAAAGACAAATTACACCTTGAAATCCAGGATCATGGGATGGGAATTCCCGAAGCGGATCAAAAGCATTTGTTTACCCGCTTCTTCAGGGCTTCCAATTCTGTCAACATCCAAGGTACAGGCCTTGGATTGAATATTGTTAGAAGTTATATTGATCTGCTAAAAGGAGAGATTAGTTTCAAAAGTGTCGAGGGACAAGGAACTACCTTCTACGTAGAAATTCCAACACAATATCAGTCATGAAGAAAATCTTAGTTATTGAAGACAATCTTGAAGTCAGAGAAAATCTAGCCGAAATTTTGGAGCTTTCCGGCTATGAGGTAGCTACCGCAGAAAATGGAAAGGTGGGCGTTCAGGAGGCTCGCTCTGGTAAGCCTGACCTTATCCTCTGTGATGTAATGATGCCAGAATTAGATGGATTTGGTGTCTTAAGAATTCTGGATCAGACGCCACAAACGGCAGATATCCCCTTTGTTTTTCTAACGGCTAAAGCTGAAAAAGATGACTTTAGAAAGGGGATGAACCTAGGGGCTGATGATTACATCACCAAACCCTTTGATGATGTCGAACTCCTAGATGCCATCGAAATGCGACTGAAGAAAAGTGAGCGCATCAAGAACAGTTTTGATGGTACAAGTCAAGGATTAACGAGCTTCATCAGTGAAGCCCGCGGCCAGCGAGAGCTCAACAAATTGTCCGAGGATCGCGAGATCCAGCGTTTTCGAAAGAAGGACTTCATTTACGAAGAAGGGCAATATGCCAAACGACTCTATTTTATAGCCAGTGGAAAAGTAAAGACTTTCAAGACCAATGATGTCGGGAAGGAATACATCATTAAAATTCACAAGGCCGGAGAATTCCTAGGCTATCAAGCATTGATCAAGGAAGATAAATACCACGAAAGTGCCAGTGCATTGGAGGAAACCGAACTTAGCCTCATCCCTAAAGAGGACTTCTTTGCTTTACTGTACAACAATCGTGATTTCTCTGCTCGCTTTATCAAAATGCTGGCTGACAATATGGAGGATCAGGAAGAGCAACTGCTTAGCCTCGCCTACAATTCCATTCGCAAAAGAGTAGCCGAATCCTTGCTGGTACTACAGGAAAGATTTGCCAAGGATGGGATTAGCATTCTGCGAGATGACTTAGCCAGCATGGTCGGTACAGCCAAAGAAAGCGTCATTCGTACTTTGACGGATTTTAAGAATGAAGGCTTGATCAAAATAGAAGGGGGAAGCATTTCCATTTTGGCTGCCGATAAACTCGAAGCCATGCCAAATTAGCCGCTTCCCTTCATTAATCTTCTGTACAAATAATAGATAGAAGGATAATGACATGGTATAGCAATTGGTAGCTACCGTCTTTATTTCTAGGGCCATAAAAGTTGAAATTGATATAAAAACCTTCTCCATGCTTCTGATCATTTTCCCACATGCATTCATATCTTTCCGATTGAGCCAAATCCTTGGCCATGGTAATGTAGAGGATGCCAAAACCATGACGTTTTCCCTTTTGCCAAACTCCATCGTAGGCGTAAGCATTTTCTTAACAAGTTCTAGGCCGTAGAGATTCCGTTGAAAAGCTGAGGCACCCATTGTTGCACTACGCCATCCTGTACTCAATAATAACTTCTAGCTGGCTAGACCTAAGATCGGTGGCATACCAACTGTGGATTATCAAGAGTTTCAGAAAGCTGTTCACTAAGTCGTTTTGCGATAATTCCAAATCGCCCATATATTGAAAAGTATAGCAAATCCAATCATGATCATTATATGTTTTGCTATGTGCTGAAGGGTACTTCCTTTTAACACAACCATCCTCATTACCTCTATGAAATAGGTTACCGGATTGGCATAAGCAATCACCTTTGCCCAAGCTGGCATGGCATCAATAGAAGTGAATAAGCCACTCATCAAGATAAAGACCATCATAAAGAAAAAAGATACAGACATGGCCTGTTGTTGGGTTTCTGAATAAGTGGAGATCAACAGGCCAAAACCTAAGATGGCAATTAAGAACAAAGCCAAATAGCTATACAATAGCAGTAAACTTCCCTGTGGTACAATGCCGTAAACACCCCAGGAAATGATAAAGAACCCGATACTGAATACAATCAGTCCAATGACCAAGAATGGTATGAGTTTGCCTAAGATATAATGGTGTTTCTTAATCGGCGAAACATTGATTTGCTCAATCGTGCCAACTTCCTTCTCCTTAACAATATTGAGGCCGCACATGTAGGCCCCAACCATCGTCACTAAGATCACCAGGATTGCCGGTACCATAAATACCTTGTAATTCAAGTAGGGATTGAACCAATTGATTGCAGTTAGTTCAATACGCTTTACCGTAGAAATTGGCGTCGAAAAGTTGATTTTCGGTTGAATGCTTTCACTGAAATCCTTGATGATGGAACTTAGATAGGAACCTCCTAAACTCGCTTTAGTTCCATTAATGGCATTCACCGCTATGAAAACTTGTTGCGAACCCGTGCGGTAGATGTTCTCTTCAAACTTATGAGGAATCTCCAAGATCAAATCCGCTTCATTCGATTCAATTTTTTGATAAGAAGCCTTAAAGGAATAATTGCTTTCAATTAATCGAAAATACTTGGAGGCAGCTATCTTGGTAATGAGCTGGTTAGAAAAAGTTGAGTGATCATTATCTACTATCAAAATATTGATATTCTTCACCTCATAGTCAGCAGCTAGAGGCATAATCAATAGCTGAACTAACGGCATAACAAATATTAAAGGCAATAAGGTCCTATTCCTAAAGATTTGTTTAAACTCCTTCATCAATAAAAACTTTAATGGCCTCATTGAAGTCTAATTTTGAATTTTTGAAAACTGACGACCAGCAGGAAAAGGGTCATACCAGAAAGCACCAATGTTTCCTTCCAAATACTCAAAATACCTACCCCTTTGATCATGATACTTTTAACAATGATATAATACCATTTGGAGGGAACCACATTGGCTATCACCTGTAATGCAACCGGCATATTCTCCAATGGGAACATAAAACCAGAAAAAAGAACGGTTGGCAATAACATGGCCATCAAAGAAATGAGCATGGCAGCCTGTTGAGTTTCCGTCAGATTAGAAATGAGCAGTCCCAGGGACAAGGCACATAGGATCAAAATGGAGCTCACCAAGTAGAGCAGCAACAGGTTTCCATTCATAGGCATATCTAATAGAAAGACGCTCATCAGTAAAATGATGGTGAGATTGATGAGAGAAAGAAAAAAGTACGGAATGGCCTTGGCAATAATGACGGTTAAAGGGTTCATAGGCGAAACGAGTAGGATTTCCATCGTTCCTTTTTCCTTTTCCCGAACAATCGACACCGAGGTCATAAGCACACAAACCAACAAAAGTACCAGTGCCATAACCCCAGGTACAAAGTTGGTCGCCCCCTTTAGTTCTGGATTATAGAGCATGCGTATCTCTGGTGAAATCACTGGCTGCATCTGAGTCTCCTCATTGAAACTTTGCTGGAAGTCAGAAACGATCGATTGGATATAGCTAGTGAGCGTACTTGCTGTGTTGGGGTCCGAGGCATCGGCAATTACCTGCAGTTGGGCTTGATTGTCATGAAACAAATCTTGCTCAAAGTTATTCGGAAAAACCAGCACAAGCTTGACATCTCCTTCTTGGAAAACAGATTCAATCTGTTGCTGATCTATCATTTGCTCTTTGACAATGAAGTTCTTGGATACCGTGATCTTGTCAATCAATTGGCGAGAGGTATTGTCCTGGGCGTAATCACAAATCACGATCTTTGAATCCTTGATTTCATTTGTCAGAGCAAATCCAAAGAGCACAATCTGAGCAATTGGCAGACCAAAAAGCATGAGTAGGGTTTTGTTATCCCGAAAAACATGCAGAAATTCCTTCCTTACAAATATGAAAAACTGTTTCATGCTTAATCAGATTGTCTTTTGGCTTGGCGAGCTAGTTGAAAAAACACATCATCCATGGTCTCGGCTCCAAAGTCCCGTTTTAAGGCCGTCGGACTATCCAAGGCTGCTATTTTACCATCTACCATCATAGAAATGCGATTACAATATTCGGCCTCATCCATATAATGTGTGGTGACAAAAATGGTAATCCCCATGTCCGCTGCTTCATAAATCAAGTCCCAAAATTGTCGCCTGGTAATTGGGTCTACCCCACCCGTTGGTTCATCTAGAAACACAATGGACGGCTGGTGGATAATGGCGACGGAAAAGGCCAGTTTTTGCTTCCACCCCAAAGGCAGGGATCCAACTAAGGTATTCGCGTGATCCACTAAGCCCAGTTGTTCAATAAGGCTGTTAGATTTTTCCTTTACCGCTTTATCCGTGAGCCCGTAGATTCCCCCGAAAAAATGGATATTTTCCTTGATGGTCAAATCCTCATACAAAGAGAACTTTTGGCTCATGTATCCAATTCTGCGCTTTATTTTTTCAGCTCCTTTATACACATCGAAGCCAGCCACGGAGGCCGCACCGGCAGAAGGCCTAGACAGCCCACACAGCATGCGCATCGCGGTAGTTTTCCCCGCTCCATTGGCTCCTAAGAAGCCAAAGATTTCTCCTCGGTATACTTCAAAGCTGATTCGATCTACCGCCGTGAAGTCGCCAAATTGTTTGGTGAGTTCTGCCGCTGAGATGACTATCTGATTAGGATCTATCATTGTTCATTAATTGTATAAAGCAATCCTCCACCGTCGGCCTGATGGCGTGTAGCTCTAAGTTGTCATGCCCGATCGTTTTGAAGAGTTGGCTAGGTACTCCTGTCAGATGTTCGTGCCCTCGTAAAGTAATGTGGTGATACTCCCCGAAGGAGAAGGCCGAAGCGACTTGCGGATGGTTTCTTAGATCTTTCAGTAGGCCACTCATATTATCTGACTTGATGGCAAACAATTTATCCGGGTAGCCTGCAATAATGCCGGCGGGCGTGTCAATGGACATAATCTGCCCTGCTTGTACTAAGGCAATTCTTTCGCACATCGTGGCTTCATCCATGTAGGGGGTGGAGACCAATATCGTTATACCCTCCGCCTTAAGTCGTTTCAACATTTCCCAGAACTCTTTGCGGGAAACGGTGTCAACACCGGTGGTAGGTTCATCCAAGAATAGGACTTCTGGTCGGTGAATCAAAGCACAACACAGGGCCAATTTCTGCTTCATTCCCCCCGAGAGTTTACCAGCCCTTCGTTTCCTGAAGGGTTCCAATTGCACATAGATATCTTTGACCAAATGATAGTTCTCTTCTACGGTGGTACCAAAGATCGATGCGAAAAAGTTCAAATTCTCCTCCACGCTTAGATCCTGGTACAGCGAAAACTTCCCGGGCATATACCCAACTTTACTCCGTATGGCCTTGTAGTCCTTGACCACATCAGAGCCATTAACCATGGCTTTCCCTTCATCTGCTAGTAGTAAGGTGACCAGTATCCGAAACAGTGTTGTTTTCCCAGCGCCATCAGGACCTACAATTCCAAAGAGTTCTCCTTTTTCTACCTCGAAGGAAATATCTGATAGAGCTTTCACCCTCCCTTCCTCATAGGTCTTAGATAAATGCTGCACAATTACGTCCATCATGGTCTCAAAATTTTATTTCTCCGTACATGCCCATCTTATACCTTCCATCATTTTCGACCTGAACCTTGATGGCATACACCAGATTGGCTCTTTCGTCTTTGGTTTGAATTGTTTTCGGCGTGAATTCTGCCTTATCACTGATCCAGATGATTTTACCGGGCCCCTCGTTAAAACCTCCATCTCCATTGTCAATCCTTACGCTTACTGTTTGATTTAGAGTGACCTGTGGTAATTGATCTCCCGTGATGTAAGCCCGTAGGTGCATATCCTGGAGATTAGCAATCTTGTACAACGGTTTACCTATGGAGGTAAATTCGCCGTCATAGGCCAATTGTGCAGTGATCGTCCCTCGATGATCACTGATTATCAAGCCATCAGTAATTTGTTTTTCAATCAATGCCAGTCGTTTCCGACTCGGTTCCTCCTCACTCAGCACAGCTGTATTTTGGATGGCTACGTTCTGCCTAGCAGAAGAAATTTGGGCCTCTAGTACACGCTTCTGGGCTACTACCCCATCCCTTTGCTTTTCCAGTACTAATTTCTGGGCTACCAAATCATCTAGCTGTTTCTGCGGGGCTGCATTAGCTTGCACCAAATTTTGAAAACGTTTGATCTCCTTATCAATATTTGCAATTTGCTGCCCCAGGGTCGCCATTTGACTTTCTTGGGTTTTTAATTGAGCATTTAACACACTAATCTGTGGGGCTGGATCATTCGTTTTAGCATTAATAGCCGCTATCGATGCCTTGACCTGTTCTGCTTGTAGAAAGAGATTATCAACATCAATATATCCTAAGGTATCCTTGGCTTCAATAATTTGTCCTTCTTGAATATGTAAGGCTTTAATTACCCCTGTAGCCTCAGCACTAATTACTCTTTCTATAGCTTCAAAGCTGCCCGAAGCATCATAATCTTTTCCACCTTGGTCACAAGCTGAGATAAACAGCATGATTAGCAAGATTCCGGTTGAGACACTATATTTCTTCATGGTTTATTATTTAGTTTCCGGTAGTAGTTTTAAGGTTGTATTGAGCTTGCAACAGCATGGTTTCATGCAGCTCTAGTTCTTGCCTTGCCCGACTGGCATCGTTCAAGATTTTGATGTAATCAATTGTCGTAATCAATCCGTTGATTAACTGTACCTCGGCGATATCCTCGATCTCTTCGCGCAAAATCACCGCCTCCTGATCAGCTACCACCATATCACTGTATTTATTGATCTCCGATGACTGCTGAGATTGAGTAAGCCCGGTATTCAATAAAAAGGTCTCTTTTTGCGTATGGATAAGCTGCCTTTGGATGGCAAGTTTCTGCCGATCGTTCCTGTTCTTATAAAGGCTCGATAGATTCCAATTGAGTTTCAGTCCTGTGATGTAGAAGGTGGAAAATTCATTACTCAAGAGGTTGAGTCCTGGTCGACCGTATCCGCCTTGGAAAAATAGGCCCACATCGGGAATGTATCTGTTATTCAATTGCGCATCTTGGACATTTACCAATTGTTCTTGCAGATCAAACAGTTCCAACTCCGGCCTTTTTAGCCCGAACTGCTCCGTAGCACTTACTGGTCGGATTAAGGTTGTGGAAAGATCAATGCCTTTACCTGTAAACTGTGCTAGCATGTTCAAAAAAGCCCCTCTATCCACTTCGTTTTCTTGGATTTGTTGCTTAACCCTAATTTTTTCCACTTCTAACAGCTTTTGATCCATGAGTGTGGACGCGCCATTAGTGACAGCAGCCTCTAGCCTTGCCAGTGTGCTATCGATATCCTGCTCCATCAAGATCAGCTGCCCACTTTTAGCTTCCAGCAAGAGAATAGAAAAGTATAATTGGTTGATGCGATCTCGGAGCTGATACAGGTCAATTTCAAGCTGTTGCATTTCGAGCTTGCCACTCAGATCAATTTGATCTTTCTGAGATCTGATGTTAGAGAAATTCGTTAGGGGTTGATATATCTCAGCGTAGATTTTGTACTGATCTTTATCTAAGGTAGGGATCTCCGTATTAGGGATCTCCAGGGCCAGCTCCGTTACCTCAGACTGGTAGGTCGCTTGGCCATTAATGTTGATTTGTGGTAACGTGCCCTTGGAGGCATTGCTAATACTATACTGTGTAGATCTGGTCAAAAGATCCAATTGTGCTATTAATGGATAATTACTTCTGGACCACTCATAACATTCTGACAGCGTAACGGAGGTCAAAGGAAGGGTATTTCCATCGTCTTGCCCCGTCATTTTAGCCCCGAAGATAATCGCGAACAAAAACAAAAGGCACGTTTTACTATTGGGCAGAAAGCTATACATTTGATTTAATCGTTTGTTTAATTTAAGAACAAAAAAAGGTTCCTATTTCACCTTCAGCATCTCATTTACCCACAGTGGTATTAGTCTTTTCCTTTCCTCCAGCATATCAGAATATTGTTGATCAGCCATCCCCGTGGAAGCCGTGATCATTGGCTTAGCTAAAAAAGGAAAGACGACTAGTCCCATCAGATTTAGCATGAAGTGGATGGGATTGATCGGAGGGATCTTCCCCTCTATCCCTGCTTGGAGAAATTGTTGGAAGAAAAAGGAGGTTTTCGCTTTTTCCAGCGCTCCAATTTTCTCTAGATACCCCTCTGGGTCCTCTCGAACATTAGTCAAGATAAAATGAGGGACGTTTGCGTTTTCTTGCAACAGATCTATGTAGTGAGTAACGAAAGCTTGTACTTTTTCTTCGATAGAGGTACTCTGATTATCCAATATCTTGATCACTCCTCCAAAGAAAGTCTGCATCGTTTCCGTCATGATGATATCGTACAACTTCTGCTTACTTCTGAAGTAATAATTCAGCAGAGCGAGATTAATGCCAGCACTTTCCGCAATTTCTCTAGTTTTAGTACCCGCAAAACCTTTTTGTTGAAAGATGATTCGGGCAGCCTCCTTTATCTTTTGCTCAGTATCTTTTTCCTTAATAGTCATTCTACGTCAGTTGCTAGTACGGTACAAAGGTAAGGAAATTCCTGATTTAATCAAATGATTAATATAGGCTTTTAAACAAATGATTAAAAAAATACTGCACTTCATGCTATCGAGTCTTCAGTAGGCAGATTTCCGTTGCAGTTCGAAATTAGTAGCCCTGCGGAAAAAGGTGTTCTTCTTCCCTATAGTCACCTTTGCCCTAGCATCATAAAAGCCGCTCCTAACAGAATTTGGAACGGCTTTCATGATAGCAATTGACCTTACTAGTCAAGCAAACAAAGGCAATTATGAAACTAACTAGCTTTCTTCAAATTAGATGGCTCAGTAACTTGTATTTGCCCAGTTTTCGCCTCAGCAACGGAAGGGGAACTCAAGCTTACCCCCATTAGAGCACTGAGAAAAATGGGTAATCCTAAAATAGTTAACCAGGGCATGCCGGTAAAAACGCCAGCAATAATAACGGCCATCATTAGAAAGAATCGAATTACAACACCACCGATGCTAAGAGAAAACATATCAACCTTAATCATGTCTAGAGCTTTTGTTTTTTATTGATATCACAAATCTAGACCGTTTCAGATCGAAGCTTGATGACAAATGTCAATCGGTAGTGTGATCTTTATCACATAGCATCAAGGGCAAGCTCATCAGGTAAAATAGATCGTGCTCCTTTAATAATGACCATCCGCATCCGCTTGAAAGGTATAAAGAAAAGTAAGTCCTCCGATTGTGTACCAATCATTCGTATCATCTGCTCCCATTCTACTGACACCATCCAGGTAGTCTGAAAATACGGGACGTGTACCAACATCTAAGGTGAGCGTAATGGCCTTAGTCATCTCAAAGCGAATGCCCACATTTACCGGAACTATGAAGAAAGTAGAAACATCATTATCTTCTTTCATACTGGAAGCACTTCCTGCATAACCTACTTCAGCATTGGCTCTGGCAACCCCCATCCCAATAGACACGTAGGGAGAAAATTGCCTGGAAAAGGCACCTACATTACTGAATCGGCTGGACCCCAGGATGTGCCATTCCGCATTTACGGTGAACTCCATAAGGCTACCTTCCATCTCCAATCCCCGGTCTTCACGCGCCGCATACGGAGTATCACTTCCACTAATTTGAGTGAAAGCTCCAGCTATTTTAAAGGCATACCGAGGAGAAAAGAATTGACGATAGGAGATACCTGCTACAATTCCCAGGTCGCTAGCGGCAAAAGGGCTTGGTGAAAGATCGCCTTGATAGGCCGAAAGTCCAGCTAAAATTCCCAGCTCTGAACTCTTCTGGGCGGTCAATAGGTGGCTAACAGACAAAAACAATACAAGTGCAAAAAATCGAAACATAGGGAAGGTTATTTAACGGTGAAATAATGGAATATCATGACAAGTAAATAACCGGGGAAAGTTAAGCTAGTGGGTTCTCTGGATATCTTATCTGGAGTTTATAGGTGCTAGAATACAGAGTACGAAATCACGAGACAAGCCTTTTTATACGGTTGCGTGACAGTCTAGCTACCAGAGAAAAAAATACTTATTTGAAGATATGTCTTGGGAAGGATAAATGTCTATTATCAATAATGTATTATACCAAGGAAAAATTGTATCGCTATTGTTTTTTTTCTGATTTAAAGTCAACTTCTGTCCATTTTGTTCCTGCTTGCGCCCAGATAATCTACCGCAACATGCTACCGGGGCCATCTGCTCCTGGTGGCTAAATTAACTTGGATTCCAAGGCTTCTATTCCTCCAAGGCAAGCAGAAAACCCAATCAGGAGCACTACACAAAGGCTAATCAAAAAAGCCTTTCCCTTTTCCTTCTCCTTTCTAACAAAAAAGACAATGCCCACAATTAGCAGAATCAATACATGTACAGCTATCAGGATCATCATTATGAGTCCGTACCCCATACTTTCGTATTGGCTTTGGTCCTGAGAAGAAATGGCAATGGAGCCAATCGTATAGATGGCCAAAATAATCAGATTAATGCCAATAATTCGTCCTGTTCCTTTCATGATAAGCGGTTTAAAGTGGATAATCCAATAAAGTCTGCATATAAGCTTCCTGCTCTTGCTCACGATAAAACAAATTCATCGTCTCAAAGGGAATAATGCGGCCATCCTTGTGTACGATATGGACACAACTCTTCTTAATGGCTCTGACATCAAAATTGTAAGCATCCATAAAATTCATGATGATAACTCGAAAGAGGTTGTTGTAGGCCAGGCCAGGCGCCTTTACATGTGGTAGACAGCACATTAGCTCATACAGTTCTCCTTCAATGGCATCTACAGAATGAGCGGTACTGAATACCTTCAAGACTTGCTCATGCAGGCCTTGGTCCTGTTCGTAGACTATAGTATTCCTAGTGTTATTTAGTAACTGATCCGGATCAAGATAACGAGTCAAGGGATGCACCTGCCCATCGATCTTCAAAGCGTAGGCCATGGTTAGGGCATCGGGATTACAAGGCACCGGCAATAAATCTTTTGCTGAAAATAGGTTGGTTTGCTCCAGGATAGCCGTCCGGACCTCAGTGGGTGTCAACCGATCAGTTCTGGGATCAAAGTTGTCCACTCTACCTGCAATCTGAGTAGGTTGGAAAGTAACCCCGCGAACACATGGCTGCTGAAGCGCAAAATCGATGATCTTTCCTACTTCATCATCATTCAGTCCTTTTTGCAGTGTTACAACCAATGTTGTAGATAAATTGAACCGATTGAGGTGCTCCAGCGCCTTCATTCGAGTTTCCAGCAGGTCTTCTCCCCGAAGGCTTTCCAAGGCAGTCGATTTAAAGGAATCAAACTGTAGATAGATTTCAAAATCAGGCATATAACTAGCCAGGCGTTCGACAAAACGCAGATCTTTTGCAATCCTTATTCCATTGGTATTAACCATTAAATGTCGAATTGGTCGAGCTTTGGCCAGATCTAGAATGTCGAAAAATTGCGGATGAACAGTAGGTTCTCCTCCACTGATTTGGACTACATCAGGTTCGCCCTCATTCCGGACTATAATATCTAGCATTTCCTCAATTTCCTCTAAAGATCGGTGGCGCCCGTGCATGGGCGAAGAAGACGCATAACAGGTAGGACAACTTAAATTACAGCGATCGGTCACTTCAATCAAAGTAAGGCAGGAATGTTGCTCATGATCCGTGCACAGGCCACAATCATAAGGGCAACCATAATGTGTCTTAGTGTTGAAGCGCAGTGGATATTCGGAAGGTTTATTGTAGTTTCTGATGCTTTTGTAATACGCTACATCGGTAGCGATTAATACCTTCTGTCGACCATGTTCTGGACATCTCTTCAGCATAAAAACCTTATCCCCTTCAAAAACAATCTTAGCTTCTACGCGCCGCAAGCAGGTGGGACAAAGGCTTAGCGTAAAATCATAATACACATATTTACTTTCAGGCATAGGTGTTGCTTCATTTGGTTGTTTACAGAGGTAAGATAAATCTTATCAGGGACAATTTCATGTTTGGAAAAACAAACTTTTTGTTTTATTTTTGTTCATAAACAAACTTTTAAAACAATTTCATGCCATGCAAAGCTTTCCTATACCTAAACAGCAAATAATATTTTACCTAAAAAAGAATTGGTTCAAAATCAGTTTGGGCATTTTATTATTGTTTTTGGTATTGAAGAAAGATTTTAGTTTTCAATTAAACTTGAAGGCACCCATTGAACAAGAGATACCCGTAGAAGAAGAACGCCCTTACCTTCCCAAGGCTGAGAAACCAGCAAAAAGAGAAACTTTTACCGATAAGTTGGGAGCGGATGAACTCAGTGTTGAACATCCTCCAATTGAAGAGTCTTTTGATCTCTCCCCTTTTGCCCGTTTGGGGGCAAGCGGAAATACCCTTGAGCATCAATTAAAGCGCGTGGATATTGAAATCGTTAAAGCCTACATTAAACGCTTTGCCCATGTGGCTGAAAATGAGCAAATTAAGTTTCAAATCCCCGCCTCCATCACCCTCGCCAATTCGCTTTTGCAAAGTCAGGCAGGACAACACCCTATTGCCCAAGGCCATAACAATAACTTTGGGCTGCTTTGCACAAAGGATTGGATTGGTGAAACCACCGAATGGGAAGGACAATGTTTCAGGAATTACGAAAACGCTTGGACAAGCTTCCGAGATCACTCCTTGTTCCTCACCACGGGTTCTAACGCTCCCCTCCAGCAGATCGGCGACGAGAACTATAAAGGTTGGGCAAAAGCGCTAGAGAAAATTAACTTCACCGGACAGAAGAATATCGCCAATCAGATCATCCACACCATCGAAAAATATCAACTCTATCGCTTCGATTCTGCACTCGAATAAATTTCTTTCAAAATTATTGTTGGTTTTCGAATTGTTAAGCTAAGTTTTTATATATTTCGTGCAATAGGAATGTATAGCTATTAATTAGCTATCCCTGTGTCAGACAATACTTTCCTGATCAGGTCCCTGAGTTGATTTATCACGTACAATGAAGATTGACTTTAGCGCAGGGAACAGCCTACTTTTCCTTTTAGCTGAGTTCGATTTCTATCCAAAGGCAAGATTAGATCAGATTTTGATTTAGTCTTTTTGTGGTATTGAGAAGAATGCTAAAGCTAGACAGTTAAAAAAATGCTACTGACTTTATTGCAAGACACTTCTTTGGAAAGTCATTGCAGTTGGGCTACATAGGTTAGTCTTTTGGGTCAAGCCTCAGATTCCAGGACTCTCCAAGAGAATAAAAACAAAAACTAGTTCGATTTTCAAATAGGACAGAAATCAAGCGGTATGGAAATATTACACATCAGTGCCGAGTGTTACCCGGCAGCTAAAGCTGGTGGTTTAGGGGATGTAGCGGGTGCCCTGCCCAAATATCTCAACAAGATTGGCGCCTCTGCTGGTGTAATCATTCCCAAGTACGGTACTAAGTGGATCAATCAACAAGAATTTGTTCCCGTATTCAAAGGCGCGGTAAGGCTCCACAATGAATACGTACCTTTTGCAATTGAACGGGAGAAGACAGACCAACTCGGATTCCCCCTCTTTGTTGCCAATATTCCCGGCAAATTTGATCGTCCCGGAGTTTACATGAACGAGGCTGGACGCCCCTATGGTGACGAGTTATCCAGATCCCTTTCTTTTCAACAAGCTGTCCTGCATTGGATTCAATCAGCTCCTGGTAAACCCAGGTTATTGCATTGCCATGATCATCATACGGCCTTGATTCCGTTTATGATCAAGTATTGTCCTGAATATCAGTCACTAAGCGGTATCCCAACCGCTTTCACCATACATAACGGAGAGTACCATGGTAGCTTTGGTTGGGATAAACTGTACCTACTACCCTTCTTTGAAGCTCAAGCTCGGGGAATATTGGATTGGAATAATTCTATCAATCCCCTTGCCGTAGCCATCAAGTGTGCTTGGCGAGTCACCACCGTTTCTCCCTCCTATCTTGATGAGTTGAAACAATCTTCTAACGGATTAGAGCACCTGATATCTCACGAACAGCATAAATCCATCGGAATTCTAAATGGAATTGATAGTCAAGTTTGGGATCCTCGAACGGACCCATATATTGATGTCCATTTAGGGGATGATATGGCCACTTTTAAACAAGCCAATAAGCAAGTGCTAGGGCAGCATTTCAGAATTGACCTACAAACTCCTATTGTGACCTTTATTGGGAGATTGGTACGTGAGAAAGGGGCAGATCTCCTTCCTGATCTAGTCCGTAAAGTCTTGCATAGTGGGATTGGGGTTTCCTTCATAGTATTGGGTACTGGCGAACATTACCTCCATGATGCGCTGGGGCGATTGACGCACGAATTTCCGGGCCGCTTCGATGTAGCTTTGCGCTACGATGAAAAACTCGCCCACCAATTGTACGCGGGTTCTGACTACCTCTTCATGCCGTCCCGTGTTGAGCCTTGCGGACTGAATCAGATGTATGCCATGCGATACGGAACGCTACCTATTGTTCGATCTGTAGGTGGTCTGCGGGATACAGTTCCCGATGTTGGTGACCCAGATGGTAGTGGAAGAGGATTTCGATTCGATCACTTCACTTTGGATGATGCCCAGCTGGCATTGTATCGTGCCAATGAATTTTTCTATCAGCAAGCGCAATTCGCTGAGGTACGTGAAAAAATTAGTCATGTTGATTTTTCTTGGGAGAAATCGGCAGCAGCATATAACAATATCTACCAACAAATGACAGCTACAGCCTATTCTGGCTAAACAAAAAAAGTATTACGTTATGATCAAGATGGTTTCTCTTATTTTAGGTGGGGGCTCCGGTTCCCGACTGTACCCTTTGACAAGTCAAAGATCGAAGCCGGCTGTTCCAGTAGGAGGAAAGTACCGACTCATAGACATCCCTATCTCTAACTGTCTCAATTCTGGGGTTCGACGGATGTTCGTCTTGACACAATTTAATTCAGCCTCGCTCAATAAGCACATAAAGAATACCTTTAACTTTGATATGTTTAGCCATGGTTTCGTAGATATTCTGGCTGCCGAGCAAACCCCCACCAGTGATAAGTGGTTCCAAGGTACCGCTGATGCCGTGCGACAGAGTATGCACCATCTAAATAACCACGACCATGATTATGTCTTGATCCTTTCTGGTGATCAGCTTTATCAAATGAATTTCGAGGATCTCGCCAAATACCATATAAAACAGAAGGCCGATCTCACCATCGCTACCATCCCCGTCATTGATCGCGATGCCCCAGGTTTTGGCATCATGAAAGTGAATGAAAAGGGGTTCATTGATAATTTCGTCGAAAAGCCTCCTTTAGAGACTTTAGGAGAATGGCAATCTGCCGTTCCGGAAGCATATGCTAAAGATGGCAAATTGTATCTGGCTTCAATGGGGATCTACCTTTTCAAGCGCAAATTTTTGAAGAAGCTCTTTGATGATAATCCAGAGGCCACGGACTTTGGCAAGGAGATTATCCCTCATGCGATAGAGCAAGGGTATAAAGTGGCTAGTTATTCTTTTGATGACTATTGGACAGATATCGGAACCATTCGCTCTTTCTTTGAGGCGAATATTGCTTTGACGGATGATATTCCAAAATTCGACCTCTTCAACAGTGCTAAGCAGATCTACACTCGACCTCGCTTGCTTGGACCTTCAAAAATCTTTGGTACTTGGTTTAACAAGTCCGTTATTGCTGAAGGGTGTATAATCTTAGCCAAGAAGATGGAAAGATGCATCGTTGGTATTCGATCTAGGATAGGAGAAGGAACTGAAATTTCTAATGCCATTGTCATGGGTAATGATCGTTACGAATCCTTAGATGAGATTGAGGCTAATGCTACTCGCAAGCGGCCCAACCTTGGAATTGGCAACAATTGCCATATTCGCAACGCTATCATCGACAAAGATGTGCGCATGGGTAACAATGTGAGTATCCACGGTAGTGTAGCTTTACAAGATGTGGAGGAGCCTACCCACTGTATCCGTGACGGGATCATTGTGATTAAGAAAGGAGCCGTTATTCCTGATGGTACAAAAATCGGCTTAGGCGCATAAGCTTGAGCTATTACTATACATAAAATAGCCCCACATGCTTAAGATTAGCTATGTGGGGCTATTTTTTTCTGTGGATTAAACCGATCCTCTACTTTTGAGTCTCTTCTTCTGCGGGTACCGTCAATTTGTTACAGATCAAATTTAGGACATTATCATACCATTTGATCAGTGAGATACGGCGAGCCAATGATAGGTCCGAACAAGCTTCAGCAAAGCTATTCATGTCCAAATAGGCTTGTCCTCGTGCTAAGAGGAAATTGGCGTCTTCAGGAAACAGTTCAATGGCTTCCCCCATCAAAGCAATACCTTCGTCCTGCTTGCCCTCATTATAAAGTTTAGCTCCTTCATTTATCTTGTCGGTCGCTTCCTTGTACTGGTCTACAATCAGCTTGCAGGCATCATCATCTGGGGCAAAATTCATCGTTATATCAAAAGAAGAAGGTACCTCCCTTCCCTTATAGGTGGCTGGCTTCCACTTCCCTAGTGTGGAGGTAGCCGCATCAATAGATTCATACCAAAAGTCAAACCCTAGGTCATTAAAATCTACAATATCCAGAATCCGTACGTCTCCGTTAGGTTGAATCAACACCTGGACCTGAATATTTCCGATCATGCAACTATCGTTCCCGCTGGGAGGATATTGCAAACGGTCGGCTAAATAAGTATTCAATTCCTCCATTCCCCCCTCGTAATCCAGCGGGGTGTCAAATCGGGTGTATACGGTATCTCGCCCCACCATTGTATAGGCAGGTAGCTCTTCTAGCTTAAAGCGGATAGGCAAAGTAAAGTAGGACCTTACCGGTTTACCTTCATTGATGCCAGGCTTCCATCGCGCTCCCGCCTGGTTGATCAAGTTTACTACCCGAATTACTTCTACGCCACAACCGTCCCCAATATCCCTCATTATCTCAGGTGCGGATATGGTACTATCTGGCTCCACAACGAAACGCACCACTACGGTCCCTTCCACATTGTTATTAATGGCTTGTTGGGGATAGCGAATATTGCTGTAAACAAAGTTGAGAAGATTGGCATTGGCACATTGGGTGATGAACGCCTGGGTAGTATCTAATTGCTCACAGCCAGGAAAACGCGCAGGGTCCTGCACCGTTAGATAAATCGTAGTGTCCGACTCTTGCCCGAATGCATTGGAGGCTCCTAAGAGGGAGACCAGAAAAAATAAAGTAATGATTTGCCTCATGAACCAAAGATCTTTAAAAAATGTAAAGTTCTGAGGTAAACTCGAAACTTCCACATTTGATTGTCGTGAATAATCGTTTTAAAAACGAATGCCTGTACGCGAATGCTGCGCCTCAGCCATCGGCCCAAGCGGCGGTAAAGATAGATAAAAAAATGCCCGTGTCCTTACCGGATTTCTCTTAATGTATAAACCATTAATGCTGAGCTATAAACAGAAAAAAACAGGTAAAAGTCAGAGGAAGTCAAATACGCATTAGATATCCAAATGCTGGGGTAAATCCGAGTTGTGTTGGTTCTGTTTCTGGATTTTTAAGGTAAAAGTACTGCCTTTGGCTTCCTGGCTGTCCACTTCGATATGTCCGCCTAAGCGATGCGCGATCTTTTGGGATAAGGCTAAACCCATGCCGGTTCCTTGGTAGTGTTCCCGATTATGCAAGCGCTTGAATAATTCGAAGATGCGGGTATGATAAGCTGGTGCAATTCCAATGCCATTATCCTGAAATTCAAGGCAGATATAGTTCCCTTTTTCTTTAAATCGCAGGGAAACTTTTGGCTGTTCGGAATCATTATATTTCAGGCCATTCTCAATCAGGTTCTTACAAATCAAGAATAGATGATGATAATTAGTCCAGATTTTTCCCTGTGGCAGTTTATCACAATCAACTAATCCTTGTTTTCGTTCAATTAAACCCGCCAAGCTATCCTTTACCTCCTTGATCAAAGCCTTCAGATCGACGGCCTCAATCTTTAGCGGCTCATCTGCTACCAAAGAATAAGCTAAAACATCCGCAATCAAGGCATGCAAATGAGCTGTATTCTTTTTGATATAGGCCATGTACTCCCGCGTCTCCTCATTTAACTGATCCTTCAGGCGCCGTTCCAATAAACTGGTAAAACCAGAAATACTCCTCAGTGGCTCCTTTAAATCATGTGAAGCGATATAAGCGAAGCTACGCAGTTCTTGGTTGGATCCCTGCAATTGCTCATTGATCAAGCGCAGTTCCTCAGTTCTGGCAGCGACGGTTTCTTCCAACTCAATTCGTGATCGCTTTTGGTTGAGATACATGCGATAGCGAAAGACTAGCAAAGCCGCAATCAACAAAGACAAGGCCCCAAAGGCCAAAGCCAGATAGGTTCGCTGAGTCGCTTTGCTTTCTTGTTGCTCCTTTTGTCGGCGGAGGAGCTGATTCTCATTTTCTTTTTTGACGGCATCGTATTGGGCCACTACTTCGGCCACCCTTGCGGCATTAGTGGCATCAAGAAAACTATCTCTCAATTCCTGGTGTCGCCTCAAAAAGACCAGAGCTTCCTTCGGACGACCAGATTTGGCCAAGAGTTGCGATTTAAAATCGTATAAATCCTGACGATATTCATTTAGATCCAATTCCTCGGAAATTTCTATACCACGATCACAATACATCATCGCCCGGTTGTAGTCCTCTAGGCCAAGATGGGCTTCCGTTAGGCAAGTTAGTATTTCAGCAACTTGGACCAATTGTTCCGTCCGTTGATAAGATTCTAGCAATTGTTCAAAAAAAGATTGAGCTCTTTCAAACTGTTGCTGTTCCAGTGCAATCCGCCCTTCAAAATTAATGATACTCAAAAGAGAAGAGGAATCTTTGAATTCCTGGGAAAGCTTTTTAGCATTTCTTAGATGAAATTCTGCCGTATTCAATTCATCTAATTCTATATACGTCCTTGCAATATTGACCGTTGCTGTAATAGTCATGCTATGCAGTCCCGAATTCTTTGCGAGATGATAACTGTTGTAGAAGAACTGCAACGCCCTCTCCAGTTGTCCCTGCATACCGAAGGAAATACCCATATTACCAGAAATCAGCGCCATGGACGTTGTATCGGAGAGAGCCTCTGCCAATTTCAGGCCTTCCTGGTACACCATAATCGCTGAATCCATTTTGAATTCCAAATGGTACAAAAGCGCCTGATGATTGTAATTTGAGATTAAGCAATCCGAATCTTCATGTTCTCTGCAAAGATCCGTGAGTTGACCATTTAGGACCCAGGCCGAATCCAATACACCTAACTCATAGTAGGCATTCCAAACTCCAAAAAGTATTTCTCGCTGGGACTCCCAGCTCTGATCGGCCTTGAATAATCGGTGGGCTTCCTGATAGAAATTGAGTGAACGATGAAAATTTTTCTCCATAGATTCTAGCCTCCCCAAACCAATCAAGGCTTCCATCTTGCTGGAATCATTTCCAACCTTAAGAATGGACAAGAGAGAGTCTCGTTGTGCCATCAACCCAAGTGGGGAAGCACAACATAGCAGACTTAGCATGATAAGTCCCGTTCTAATATGCCATCCTATTTGTCGACTTAAATCTTGCAAGTAGCGCTAATTAGGTTCGTCCCCTTGTGCTCAAAGGGAGCCCCAGTTTGTTATATTGATATTCTAAGAAGAAAGCATCAAGTTAAAGATAATCTATTCAGTATACATCTATGCATTCTAGTCATCAATAAAAGATACTTTCGAGCTAGCCAAATGGAAATCAATTGAACCGAAGGTGGAAGCCTATATAGCTACTTGTTGCGTACGCTAACCGGCTACCTTCAGCACTTTATTCCAAACCCTAAAAACATTCTTATAGCAGATTTTCTCAATATCAGATGTAGAATATCCCCTTTTGAGTAATTCGAAAATCAAGTTAGGATACTGAGAAACATCCTTAAGTCCGGTTGGCAAAGAGTCTCCTACCCCGTCATAATCTGACCCCAAACCTACGTGATCTATACCCGCTATCTGCACAACTCGATCAATGTGATTCGCAACCATTTTGACATCTGAAAAAACCGAAGGATTTGCTTTTTGAAAGGCAGCAATCACCGGCTTAGCAGCTTCATCGTTGAACGTAAGGTTCTTGGCAGCGAGTTCAGCAAATAGTTTTTCCCGCAACTGGCCTCTCTGCTTCTGGATCTCTCCGTCCAGAAAAGTAGAGCCAAAATTAATTTGAATGACGCCCCCCTTCTCCCCTAGTACACGTAACATATCGTCATTCATATTTCGCTCAAAGCCAGGGGTAAAATGTCGGACTGAGGAATGAGATGCAATACAAGGGGCTTCACTCAACTCCATCACTTGATAAAAAGTGCTGTCCGAAACGTGGGAGATGTCTACCATCATGCCCACTTGATTCATTTCTGCAACCACCTGCCTCCCAAATGGACTAAGTCCATTCCAGGTTCTAGTGGTATCATACGAGGAATCACAGATTTGGTTGTCTTTTGAATGCGTCAATGTTATATAGCTTATTCCACGGTCTTTAAAGTAGCGGATATTCCCGAGATCTTCCTCTACTGGCGCTCCATTTTCCATCCCCATGGGTAGAGAAATCAATCCCTTCCTGAATTGTGATTGCACGTCCTTAGGAGATTTGGCTATCGCAAATTTATCTGGATGGGCCACTGTAATACCGTGAACCATATCAATGAGTGTATCCGCCAAAGCCTTGGCACCACCATCCACTTGATAAGAAGCAGGGATGTAGATGGACATAAAGGGAGCATCCAAACCGCCTTGCTTTGCTCGCTCATAATCAAAGTCACCATCACTAGTCTTGATCGGAATCCCTAAGTATTCTTTAGTTAATCGAAAATTTCTAACTCTCAAGCGATAGGGAAGATCTACATGTCCATCCGTAAGGATGTATTTATGAGCCAATTCATTAGCTAAAGTCATCAATTCAGCATCTGATCTGTCGGAGAGAGTAGCTGATGATTTTCTTTGACAAGCGCAAAGTAAAAGTAGGCCGAAACTCAATAGCAAAATCGCTTTCTGCATGATGTTTTATTTAGGTAGTAAAGTATGGAAGTAATTTCTTAAATGGGTTGGAGGCAAGGCATACGACATAGGCTTAGCAAAATTCATGGAAGATACATTCACATCATCAAAATAATGTTGACGATAACTTAATCTTCGCATAACTTTTGCCCTGGGCAATTTAATCTGACCGTGCCCTCAGTTACACCTTGTTGAACTGAGCACGAGACATGGAAAAGCCCCAACAGGAACAAGCATTAAAATGCTCTAGATTGCAGTTAGGCTTCTCCATACTTGCCTTAGGAATGATACTCTAGTTTGGAAACAAATCCGTCTTTTTGCCAGGAATCAACTTTAAGGCATTCTTATAATACAGCTTTTTCAGAATCTCATCGGAGAGATCAAGGCCGTACATTCGCCAAAAAGCGTGGTATTTTTTGTAGTAGGGAAAGTACTCATCATCGGTCTCTAGCACTCTAAAGTAGGTATGGTATTCTTCTGGATTGTAGGCATCCTTAGCAAAGAGCACACGATCTTGATACTTTTCAAAGAATTTACGGGCATTCCGAGGCTGTCGCCCCAATTCAGCGATTACTGCGCCAATACCGACATGCATGTTGGGTAATTCATCCAACAACTTGCCGAGGGTTTGCAAATCGTTAGCAAACCAGCCCATATGGGCATTGATAAAGGTCGTCCCTGGGTTCTTTCTGAAAATATCATGTTGCTCTGCAATAATGGTCTCCCAGGAAGCAGGGTTATCAGCACTTCGCTTCCTTCCTGGTCGTAGTTTTAACTCTAACCAACGCTCATTATTCTCATCATGTGGATCCCAGAATGACTTCGGATCGGCAGAATGGATCAAAACTGGAATCCCCAGTCTCCCACAAGCTTTCCAAATGGGATCTATTCGAGGATCATTGATCTGGATACGATTGCCGGCCTTATCTTTGTTGGTCATCCCTTGGCTCTTATAGATCTTCAATCCCCTAGCCCCATTGGCTACATCAAACTCCAATTGCTTTACCGTATTTTCTGTCCATTCGGGATCGTCAATACTTCTTAGTTCAATGTTCGTAAAAATGATGATTCTATCTTCATAACCATGCTTTCTCACATTGTCCATCATGGCTTTCAATGCCGCTCCTCCCCTTCCAGAAAGATTCACAATCATCCCCATATTTAAGGTATCCATTTCACGAATCAACTTATCTAAGTCTTGGGTGGCCATCCTCCAGTGATGACTATGACAATCCACAAAAGGGAATCTCGCTTTGGTAACGATGTGTTCAGGAACAACCAAAGTAGAGGGTGGATCATAGATTTCAAAATCCATCTTCAACGTAGAATCTATCTCATAGCGTCTTTGGGCAGACAGCATTACAACTATGCTTGCAAAAAGCAGTAGTAGAATTGATTTTTTCATGGTAGTAAAACTTTTGAAACTTACTCTTATTATTAATCCTAGGAGTAGTCTCTTGCCAGAAAACCTCATATAGGGCTTGTAAGGTCAATCCGGCAATCATCCATTTAGTTGCAAAAGCTCAAAATAGACATTCTGGTCCAAAAATTTTAGCGGAGAAAAAGAGAAGCCATATTTTTCCCACTCCTTAATCTATTGCGCTTTGTTGCAGATTGTATTTTAAGTATGGAAATTCGGTACAGTAGAGGTGAGTGAGGCTAGTAATGCTTTAGAACGTAGCTTGGCTTAATTCAAGCTCGCTGATTCATATCGTATTTAAAGCTCAAGAAAACTGAGGTTTCCAGGTCCTTTTCCAGCTAAACCGAATCAAATCCACTCTTAATTTTATTCGAATTAAATCCAATTATAATTGCTTTAAATAAATTTTTGTCATACATTTAACCTTATAAATGATGGAAAACTTAAAACTTTTAAAAGGTTAAAAAAAAAAAGGGATTTCGCAACCATTTCAAGCTACACGAGTTTAACATATTTAGTTTTATTTTTATATAAGGAGTTACCAGTCATGACGGTATAAGAGTATCTACCTTTGATATACATCCCTAGTTACCTCAGCTTAGAAGATCCAAGCTCCATATTTCAATCCTCTGCCTAAACAACATTGTGAGCATAAATTCGTTTTTTTTTTGTAAAAAATAGAAAAATATCTATTTTTCGCGCCCGTTATTGACTTATCCTAAACCGCCCGGTTTATTATTTGTTTTTATTGTGAAAACAGATATAAAGTTTTGGATACCATTGATAAGGGTCACTTTATTGAATTCAGATCACAGCAAGCGACGATTTAAATGCATAAGAAAACAAACTAAACAAGAAGCTGAAAGGTAGGTTCTTGCGAATAACCCCATAAAAGAAATAATTCTTTTTTTATTAATTTATGGATTTTGTAAGGTCCTATCGGTAGAAATTTTGGTTTCTGTTGAATCTTTGCAAGCCATAAACACAAAGCGCATGTCAAAACAAATTAAAACGGCACTCGATCCTGTTGAGATCGAACAGTTGATCAGTGTCTACCACTCAGAGCTCCGGCAGCTGAACTACAGGGTGCTGTCCGTGAGAAAAAACATAGAGCAGCTAGAAACTGCTTTATCAAAGCAAAGTACGACGCAAAGACAAAGTGTCGTCGCAACTCCAGCGGTTGTAGCAACTAAACCTGTAGCTCCGGAAGTAGCCGCTCCCAATCTAGCTCCACCAGCACCTGTCAAGCCTTCCTCTTCCACTTCTGGCCCAAGGGCACCTAAAAAGGTGAATATGCCTGATCCAGTACAAGTGCGGAGAGTAAGAAAATTGAGCCCCTGGGATGAATTCATCATCACCACACTTCAGACGAAGGATAAGGTATTAATCATGAGTGAATTCCTCGATATCGTTAAAGCAGATTTTGAAGGGGCACAGGGATGGACCGAAGCTAAGATCAAATCCAAATTAAACGCCGTCTTCCATAAATTAGCAAACAAGAAAGGAAACATTGTGAAAATTAGCTTTGAGGGTAGAGGCTTCGCCTATGCCTTACCTAAATGGCTAAATCCAGCAGGAGAGTTGAAAAAGAAATATCGGAGGTAGATTAGTTGGACCTGAAGTAAAGTAAGTCACAACTAAACAACTCTTGGTGAATTATCAATGGATAAATAATTCGCCCTAATTATGCAGTTGCATAGATTAGGGATAGTTTTTATTATTCTATTTAGTAAGGTTATTTTAAGTTGTGAATTACTTTATTACTTTTCCTTTCTCGCAATGATCGGACAGGCAGAGTTGAAGCCAGATACAGCTTACAAAAATATGTGTCCAATTGTACAAACTCTAACTACCAAGGAGCGGATACCAAGAAGAAAGTTTGAGGTCCTCTGACGCTAATTGTTATGTTATGTAATTAGAAGTCGGGGACTCAACCTTTCTGGATGCCTCACCCTCACTAAGCGTCAATTATACTTCCATTTATACTCACCAGAAATATCTTTATCCAATTGAACGCATTTAGCTCTAATCTACTCCTTGTATTATATTGTGATAAGTAGATGCTTCTTGCTTCTTGCTTCTTGCCTCTTGCTTAATAAAGTAGAAATTATGTATATAGATAGCCATTCAAGGAATGAAATTATCAACTTATTCCCTTCTAAAAGCAAAAAGCTTAGCCTAAAAGATAATCCTATCTAATTGACTAAGCCCTTCAAAAGACTATTGAAAATTCAAGATATAGAACGAATTGTGTTAATCAGTATCCTTTCTTAAAGTGTTATAGTAAGGAAATATCTGATAAGGCCATGAGTAGCCTTAATCATCTGTTTGTACCAACCTAAAATGATCATTTTGAATAAAAATAGATCGACTTTCCAGGAGGGTACCATGTTTATCCAACACCAGCATCCAGTAAATTCCCGAATCGAGATGACCTACATCCAAGCTAAGTTGTTCATTCCCTGCTACACCTCTTTTCCTCTTGCGAACAAGTATTCGACCTATGCGATCAAACAAAAGCAATCGGATCGATTCATCCTGCCGTAATTGTAATTCTGCTTTTAGTTGTCCGGTAGCAACGGGATTGGGATAAACCCGCAGGCGAGAATTTTCCACCGTCCGAAAGATACTAGTGCTGTACAAGGGATTATAGTACGGATTCTCTACCATGATTAGGTAATCTTCTACCTCGCCAAATCCAATATCTCCGCATGAGTTGGGGGCATCACCGTATTGCATGGCAATACGAACATGAAGTGGCCCAGGCGAGATAACGGTACCGATATACAACTGGGTTTCAATGGATCCCAACCAAGTTTCAAGGTTTAGGATATGCTCTCCCGGGTCTGTAAAGTCTTTATCTCGGTTGAAATCCACCCAGATTCCGAAATATTCATTAAACGGAAAGTTATCAAAGCCGGGAAATATATTGATTGTATAACCACGCCCAGCCTGTAATACCACGGCTCGGTCTCGCATGTTCACATACCCATCATTATTCCCCGTTTCAAACAGCACACTATCGATCTTAACTTGCTCAATCCACTCATATTCCGAACTTCTCGCTCCGGCCTTGCAGACATCCGTTGGTTCCGGAATGGTAAATTGCCCAACAGTAGAACAAGCATTAGCGTCGACGACAGTGACACTGTAGTCCGCCGGTAAAGGATCATCCAGGGAAGCTCCGAGTGATCCATCGGACCAGTAATATTGATAAGGTCCCAAGCCACCCTCCGCCTCTACTACCAATCTCCGATATCCACGCCCATCATCCTGCTTTAATTCACTCCTGACAGATAAGCTATCAGGTGGCGTGAGATCAACGGCTGACTTCGAAATACAACCAGAAGCATCTGACACTTCTAGGGTGTACATACCAGCTTCTAATGCATCCCAATCTAATTGAGTCCATTCTGCCTGTCCGTTGAGGGTAAAAGAATAAGGGGCCGTACCACCCATCACCATGACATCGAGCCACCCCGACGCCTCCCCATGACAAAGGGGTGGACTGCCATGCAACTCTACGACCAGTGGATCGGGCCCCTTAAGTGATATCGATAGCTCTACTCTTTCCGTTTCTTGGCTTACTGTAACGTAATACTGCCCTTCACTTAAATTTTCTATCCTAGCGGTAGAATCACCAGTGCTCCAGACATATCGAATATGCTCGTTCGTGGGATCTGCTAAATTCACTCGTAAAATTCCATCATCTTCATCATGACAACTTGGCGACTGCACAATCTCTACGGCAGCCTGCAAGGTCGGTAGTAACATTTCGTCTAAACAAAAAGGGAGGGACACCTGGGCACCAAACACACCTCCTTCAACCAGTATCCGTCCATCCTGCAAGGCCAAAGTAAACTTGCCCTGGCCTTGACTGCAACACATGCCATCCTCAAAAGCATCAAACACTTTCAGCTCGTAACAGCCAAAGGGTAAACAAAGTGGAATCTGCTTTGAGCTCTGACCTAAGCTATTCGGATATGGTCCACCACTTGCCCAGATTTGCCCATCCGGCGATTGGATTTGCCAGCGATTCTCAGCTGGGAATTGATCAAATAATAAATTAAGATTTAGTGCCAAATCACACGTAAAGTGCTCGTATAGCTGTGCTATATTTCGTCTCCCCTCTTCTCCATCTTCACTTTTAGCGGCGATGGAGTACCATTCTCGCTTCCCCGGAAAAGTTGGGATTTGCACAAAGGTATCCTGAGTAGTCTTCCATTTCTCCATATGTTGATACCCCATGTGATAGATCTGATACTGATCTGCACCAGGAACTGGATCCCAATACATCAATGCGGTATCATCTGATGTAGGAAGATAGGCAAACCGGGCTTGCGCCAGTATATGGATGGTATCGCTTAGGACCACCTTCTGTCCTTGCCTCAATCGCAGTTGTATCTGGCCATGTAAACTTTCGGGTACAGTCCAATCTTGCCAGCCTTTACCGGCCGAAATGGAGCTTTCAATTGAAATCCACTCTTCGGAGCCAATCGGGCTATAGGCTAGATCAAGTGTTTCCGCTGCATCACCTTCGTCCCACCTCAAGGTCACTAGCTCCCCCGGCACCAAGCTCTCTGCTTCCAAAGGGTATGCCCATTCCAAATTACCTTCATCATATAGTACTGTCACAAAGTATGTCTGAGGTCCTTCGGGCACTAAAAAACCCTTAATTGTAATGGTATAGCTACCTGCGCCAGGGTCTACCACCTCTACCTGTTCCATATTATTGAGGTGATCTCTTCCAGGTCGAGCAGGAGCCGTCAAACTATCGAGTGCTGGATAAGAACTTAGGACCCAAGGCAGGAAGGTCTGCCCTTGCGCATCCTGTACACTCAAGTCTAGATCATTAACCAGCGCTTTGCTGTTCATAGGAAGTCCTGCGGGATCATTCCAATACAGCATCACACGAAGACGGTGAATACCTTCCGGTACATTGATTGTATGGACTTGCTCGGCTTCCTGTGCCACTGCACCACCAAAGAGAGGATCCTCTTTCATACAATCGAGTGCCCGTCCAAGATGAGGCCTTCCCCAGCCGAATTCAAAGTCTGGACCAGGTCGCCCCAAATCATCTGCCGTATTGAGCAAAAGGGCTTTGACTAAGGCCGCTGGAGGATCAACGCCACCAAACTCCTCTCGGTACGCCTGATACAATAAAGCTGCTCCTCCAGCCACTGTAGGTGCGGCAGCAGAGGTTCCATTGGCTACTTGATAAGTATTTCCTTGATCGGTTGTCCACTGCCCACTTCCTGGTGCAGCCAAATCAGGCTTGATCCTCCCGTCATTGGCTGGACCTCTACTACTATTCAAGATCAAACTATCATGATAGGAAATATTAGCTACAGCGATACTGTGCTTTGCAGCCTTACGGCCGCCAGTAATATTCCCAAATCTTGCTCCACCTGGTAATTCAAGGGCCCCATATGGACCATCACATTGTGTATCTCCTTGATTGCCTGCTGAAAAGCAATGGAGTAGGGAAATGGAATGATTAACTTGCAGGTCCAGCTCGCGAGCTGATTGCGTATAATCACCTCCACACCCCTCCCAGAAGGAAGTTGAGGTTATAACCGTACCCAACTCCTGGTAATTATTGACCGCCTGGTCGATGTGTTCATACTGTTCAATACTGTATAAGTGCAAAATCGCAGCCGGTGCTAGGCCCATGGCCCTGGGGTCCACATTTCCCCCACCGATAGCTAATCCTGCTGTCATATCTCCATGAGATCCTCGGTCAAGCAAAGTATGGTCAAAGACCCTCCCCGCAAAGTCGATATGATCAACTCCTCCGTCATCTCCGATAGCAAGGGCCACCCCACTGCCATCCAGGCCCATACCTGGACCGAGGTTAAGCCAATTCCCTCGCTGCTGTTGCCTCCCTATCGAACCTTCGTACCTTGGCACAGCAGGGATACACTCCAGGTAAAATACGGAAGGAATCGAAGCAATATCGAGGATGGACTCGGGTGCTGTAGCCACCTTAAAGTAGTGGTCACCTGCTTCTAGGATCTCTATTCCTTCGGCTAGTAATTCGAGACTTAATGAAATTTTTGAAGCCTGACGAAAGGGATATAGATGTAATAAAACCCTCCCTTCCTCGTCCAAAGCATAAGACGGATAAATATTGTTAGATAAAGTCCTGGATAATTTGCGCACCGCAGGGATTGAATCCCATTGTATCAGACCTGCCACACTATCAAGATGAACCGTGCGCGGTAGGGCAGCCAGATAACTGCTATTATCCAGATATCCGATCAAGTCAATTCCTTGTTCAAGCAGTAACTTTCGCTGCTCTGATGATTGTATCGTTTCAAATTTTAGTTCCAGGTACTGATAGTAATCTATCTGTGTACTATCTGTGACCTCAAATGCATTTTGTATTAGTAATTGGGACCTTTGAAAATCTAATGACTCTTCCTTTTTAGTGTAATTTTCTTGCCCAAATGCAAACTGAATGCTTATTAAAAATAAACCTACAATAAGATAGTTTTGCATACCTAAGCGTGTAAATTTGTTTCATAGACAGAGACCACCTAGTGCTCCAAGACAACGTTTCCCGAGGAGTACAAGTCGAACCAGTCATAGCATCTACCTCCGTAAACGCTAGTGACCATCATATTCTTAGGTAGAAGGGGGCATAGTAAGATTGATTGAGGCGCACTAGCATCACACTCCTTTCAGAACGGATGCGAGTGGTACATTTTGCTCATACTTAACTATACGGCCTTCTACCGTTTCATCAGTAATAGATAGCAGTTCAAGGCGATAGGACCGTTCAATATCCATTGAACTATAGCCTTTATTTCTCAATCCAGTGTCAATCGATTTACTTTGTATCAAAAATCGTAAATACACCTATTGGTCCTGAATGCAAGATGGGTATGAAAGATCAAGATCGGTCTGATAAAATTCTTTATTTAATGGCAACTTAGACTGACTTAATCCCAGTAAACAACTGCGTTTGGGCCCTTGTAAACGGTTTGGGTTTACCAGATATCCCAATCTGGGGACAGGAATCAACAAGTAATCGTAGTGAAAGCTTAGTGACTAGTTAAGGAATTTTGTAAGAACGGTGTGTGTTTGGTAGAATTAGAATTGGTAGCGTGTTCAGAGCAAATGTATAGATAAAGGCAATAAAAACAAAGAAAATATTTATTTTTTTTATATATATTTTTCAACCCACTTACTGTTGTTGTACAATTCTGAAAATCAATGATCAATCTACGTAGGGCAAATGCTGCTGACCTAGATCTACTCTGGGAGCTTTTCAACGGAATCATAGAAGAAAAAATCTACTATCCATATCTACCTGGAACACCGCGAGCAAAACTTGAAAAGGTATGGATCAATGCAAATAACATTGCCTACATTGCCGAATACCAAGGTCAAGCGGCGGGAGCCTATATCCTACGACCGAATCAGGACGGATATGGTGCCCACATTGCCAACGGAGCCTACATGGTTGCTCCAGCATTTAGAAAACTTGGTATTGGTAGAAAGCTGGCTGTCCATTCACTGGACTCGGCCCGAAAAGCCGGCTATAAAGGTATGCAATATAACCTGGTAGTTAGTACCAACACTGCCGCGGTAAAACTTTGGCAAGATATTGGTTTTGAAATCATTGCAACAGTGCCAGAAGGTTTTAAGCACTATAGTAAAGGATACGTGGATGCCTACATAATGTTTCAAAAATTGTAATTGTAGCCAGCAGTAAGCCAAAGCAATTTCCTTGAAAGATCCGGTACTAGCAGGCCCGCTCCAGCTACCTTGCCACAGCAAAAACATGGCGCATCATGTCAGCATAGCAGGCCATTATGAAGAAAAGTAAGGTGCTAGAAACCAAAGGTCAACTAGCACCTAATTATACAAAGAGGGACTTGAATCTTTTCTACTGTGCAGGGTACCCATACAATAGGACTATTTCTTGACTTGGTATTGTTTAATGGGGTATTGAGGTACAAGCTTGTACGCACTAGCGGATTCGGTAGAAATATGGGATAACGGAGCGATTGGGGCTATTGACCTACTGGGGTGTGCACCAAAAATATCATACTCCCAACGATAAAACAAATCGAGTTAGTCTATTTTTGGGCAAAGAATAGGTCAACTGCATGCAGTTGACCCATTTTTTCGTTTTCTCAAGAATATGTGATTGGATGGTATGTCTAATTTTCCTGAACAGGAATATCCACTCTAGATCTCCTTTTAACTTTAGCTTTCGAAGATTTGGTTTTTCTCGTCTTGCTGTAGGCCTTTCCTATTTTCGGCCTTTCTAAATGCTGCTTACTAGCCTTCTTTGAGGCCTTAGCTTTTTTGTTCTCGTATTTTCCACGAGCATGGGCTTTGCCCTTTTTGCCTTTATATTTGCCATAAGCATGCCCTTTGCCTGGATGATATTCCTGATCTGTTCTTGCTTGCTCCCCCCGTTCTCCCTTTCGCCCTCTGCTATTGAGGGTTCCTTGTTCCACCGCAGTTTTGTCGGCTTCTGCCGTGTGTTCGTAACTGATCTCCTTCTGTATCTGTTGCCCCTCCTTAAGTATCTTCTTAGATGACTTCCGACTCACTTGAGATTGTGCTTGTACAGCATTTCCCAACAACAACATCAACAACACGTAGAAAGCCATACTTACAAACTGATTCCATTTCATGCTAATGTAATTTTATTTAATAATCAGCAAATAATGCTTTTATTGATACTTACATCTGTTCAGACGCATGCTTACAGAGAAGTAACAAGAACTCTCTTTCTTTAACACTTTTTTAAAAAACCTTACCTTTAATGCCTTGATGAAGAGCTAAGCTTCATCAAAACTACTTCACACCTCTTTTGGATCATCATTTGAAAAAAAAAGTATGTACAGAAAGATCGCCCTAATCATTGGCTTGGCCTTAGCCATAAGTATTCCTGGTCAAGCACAAAAGAAAAAGAAAAAAGAAAAGGAAGCTGAAAAGATCACCTCACCCATCGACAAATTGTCGATAAGTGGATTAAAGTTTCGATCCATCGGCCCTGCTATTACCTCTGGTCGGATTTCAGATATTGCGGTCCATCCGAATAACAAATATATTCAATACGTTGCCACCTCTTCTGGAGGCGTTTGGAAGACGACCAACAACGGTACCACATATAAGCCTATTTTTGATCGACAAGGCTCCTACTCCATTGGGTGTGTGGCTGTCGCTCCAAGTAACCCTAGCACTGTTTGGGTAGGAACGGGAGAAAACAACAACCAACGTTCGGTTGCCTATGGGGACGGAATCTATAAATCTGAAGACGATGGGGCAAGCTGGAAAAAGGTTGGCCTGGAAAATTCCGAACATATCGGAAAGATCATTATCCACCCCGAAAATGAAGACATTGTATATGTAGCGGCCATCGGCCCTTTATGGAGTAGCGGAGGTGATCGTGGGGTTTATAAAACCATAGATGGGGGAAAGACCTGGGTGTCCGTTCTAGCGATCGACGAACATACCGGTGTGAATGACATCGTCATGGATCCACGCGACCCCGACATCTTATATGCTGCGGCTTATCAACGTAGACGCCACGTTTTTACTTATGTTGGTGGTGGCCCAGCAAGTGGCATTTACAAAACGAAAGATGGAGGTAAAACTTGGGATAAAGCGAACAAAGGCCTTCCTGGAGGCGATAAGGGTCGAATCGGCTTGAGTATTTCTCCGGCTAATCCAGAGATCATTTATGCCATCGTAGAAGCCGCAACCGGTGGTGGCTTCTTTAAGTCTACCAACCGAGGTGCAAGCTGGCAAAAGCAAAGTAGCCACGTCACCAGTGGAAACTATTACACCGAAATTGTGGCTCATCCCACCAATCCTGACATTGTGTTCTCGATGGACACTTGGCTGCAGTGGACCACCAATGGTGGTAAATCCTTTAGACAGGTCAACGAAAGATTCAAACATGTCGACAATCACAGCATTTGGATCGATCCCGATCATACCGATCACTACATCGTAGGATGTGATGGAGGTATCTACGAATCTTTTGATGGCGCAAAAACCTGGGTATTTAAGGCTAATCTACCCGTTACGCAATTCTATAAGGTTGCTGTGGACAACACAGAGCCATTCTACTTTGTCTACGGGGGTACACAGGATAATTTTAGCTTAGGAGGTCCTTCTCGGACCCGTAGCCAAAATGGAATTGTAAATGAAGATTGGTTTATTACTAATGGAGGCGATGGCTTTGAATCTCAGATCGACCCAAGTAATCCCAACATTGTTTATGCACAGTCACAATACGGTGGGCTGATCCGCTTTGATAAAGCCAGCGGTGAACAATTAGGTATTCAACCTAAACCTGCCGAAGGTGAAGCTAGTTTCCGCTGGAATTGGGATGCCCCGCTTGCCGTTTCTAGCCATCAGGACAGTCGCATTTATTTTGCGGCCAACAAGTTATTCCGCAGTGAAGATCGGGGCAATACTTGGGAAACTATCAGCGGGGACTTAAGCAAACAGATTGATCGAAATACGCTTAAGGTGATGGGAAAAGTACAGAGTATTGATGCCGTAGCCAAAAATGGCTCTACTTCACCTTACGGTACCATTGTAGCCTTCTCGGAGAGTCCCCTGAATCAGCAGCTATTGTATGTCGGTACCGATGATGGCTTGATCCAAATCACTAGAGACGGAGGTGAAAATTGGTCAAAAATTGATGTAGATCAAATCCCTGGCGCGCCGAAACAAACCTACGTAAACTTTCTATTGGCCTCGGAACACGACGAAAACACCGTATACGCCATCTTTAATCATCACAAATATGGAGATTTTCTTCCATACGTCTATAAGAGTACGGATCAAGGACAAACTTGGAACGCCATTAGTGCTAACTTGCCTAAGCGGGGTTCTGCCTACAGCTTAGCAGAAGACTTCGAAGATGCTAAATTGTTGTTTGTTGGAACTGAATTCGGCTGTTTTTTCACCAATGATGGTGGCGAATACTGGAAACAACTCAAAGCTGGTTTGCCCACGATCGCCGTACGAGATATTGCCATTCAGAAACGAGAAACGGATCTGGTATTGGGCACCTTCGGCCGAGGATTTTATGTCATGGATAACTATGCCCCTTTAAGAAACCTAGGGGAGGACGTCCTGGCAGAAAAAGCAAAGATATTCCCAATTAAAGAAGGCCTAGTTTTTATTGAAAGTACCCCCTTGGGCCTGAGAGGAAATGGCTTCCAAGGAGATGCCTACTTTAGCGTTCCGAATCCGTCTGTTGGAGCAACGTTCACTTACTACGTCAAAGACAAAGTTGAAACCTTGAAGGCTAAACGCCAAAAACAAGAAAAAGAGGCGATCAAGAAGGGCGAAGAAATCCGCTATCCTACTTATGATGAACTTAAAGCTGAAACCGAGGAAGAAAAGCCCTATTTGCTGTTCACCATTCGAGATCAGTCTAATAATGTACTCAAGCAAATCAAAACTGGACATGGTACAGGCGTGCGCAGAATTACTTGGGATGCCAGATACCAGAGTGTCAATCCCATTAGCCTAGCGCCAAGAAACACTAGCAACCCTTTTGCTGGCCTAGATGAAGGAATTCTAGCCATGCCCGGAGAATATACGGTGTCCCTATCGGAGAGCATCAATGGCAAACTTACAGAGCTTGTTGGTCCAACGCCCTTCCGACTTCGTTCCTTGGGTGGCGTTACGCTCCCTGCCACGGATAGAGCAGCGCTATTGGCCTTTCAGCGGGAAGCACAAGAACTCCAAAGGGCTATTTCTGGAGCCAATGGGCAGCTAAGAGATATGGGTAATAAATTGCGTTATATCGAAAAAGCCATCTACGCGATTGAGGCGGCTCCGGAGACTTGGCTGACTGAGGTTAAAGCAGCAAAGGATAAACTTGCAGAAATTCAAAAGGTGATGTACGGAGATCGCCTGGCCAGCAGGCTGGATGAGGAATCACAACCTTCCGTAAACAGCCGAATGGGGTCCATCACCTGGGAGATGTGGAGCTCATCCTCCGCTCCTACTCAAACCCATAAAGATGGACTGAAAATTGCGCGCAAAGCCTTTATGAATATCTTATCATCCATTAATTCATTGAGAGACCAAGACATTAGCCAATTAGAGGAGAAACTAGAAAAGGCTGGTGCACCTTACACCCCCGGACGGAAGGTGGAGTATGGAAAGCAGTAAAGTAGACTTCGTTCTGAACTAGTAACCATAAACAGGGTGAGCCCCGTGCTTCGGAGCTCACCCTATTCTTATCTCAAGAGGTCAACTAGTAGCCTGGATTCTGTACCAGATTGGGATTCACATTCAAAACATCCTGTGGAATCGGAAACAAAAGCCGCTTCTGACAATCGTCTGTTGGGGATTCCTTTTGGCTCCAGGTTTGGCTACAAAAAGCATCATGACGAATCAAGTCTTGTCTGCGCCAGCCCTCCCAGAACAACTCCAAAGATCGCTCCTTCAATATCTGCGCTCGCAAACTCTCCTTGGTAAAATCCCCCGCCACTAATGGCTCCGCAGGATCATAAGCTCTAGCCCTTACTTGATTAATCAGGTCGATGGCACCCGACAATTCGTCTAGCTCATTCAAGGCTTCAGCCTGCATAAGAAGAACATCGGCATACCTGAAAATAACAATGTCATTGTCTCCATAATTGATCTTTGTCCCATCCAATTCATATTTCAAGACACGATAACCGTTTAAAAAGGGACTACTACCTCGAAAATCCATTTCGTAGGAGACCGAATCTCCAGCCGCCGTTAAGAATACCTCTCCAGTGCTAGTGCGTTGCAGGCCACGCAAAATAGCCGTCGATCGGCTATCCTTTGTATAATCGAAGATTCCAGAAAACTCTGGTGTCGCGGCATAATTAAAAAAGCCATTGGTCGATGGATTCTTAGTATCTACCTGAGCTGGATGCACGCTTAAGCGGGATTGGTGGATCGCCGGTGATTCAATCGATGGCAAGATTATCTCATCTGCTCCAGTTGATTGATTATTGGTCTTAAAAAGGTCAAAGTAATCATTGGTAAGCCGATAGTCTCCGCTGCTAATTACAGCCGCACAAGCATCGCGGCATGCCGCCCATTCTGGTGAACCTTTATATACCTGCGCATTCAAATACAGCTTCGCTAATAGGGTTTGGGCCACACCCTTAGTCATTCGACCATAGGTAGATTCCTCAGTAAGTAGTGGAATTGCCTCCAATAATTCCATTTCAATGAAGTCAAACACCTGGGATCTACTCAACTGTGGCACATTTACATTACCAGTCAATACATCTTCGCTGAAAGCTTGAATATTCCCGAATATATCCATTAATAGGAAGTAATTGAAGGCACGCAGAGCGCGGGCCTCCGCCTGCAAAACAGTAGATACGGTTTCCTTGATCTGCGGAACGAGCGCCAATGCATTATTGGCAGCATTTACCCCATTATACAGATCAGACCAAAGAATTGTGGTCAAGGTGTTATCTGGCGTCCATTGGTGTCGCAGCATTTCTGTCAGATCATCCTCCGTACTAAGATGGCTGCCAAAGCCGGGTATACCCGCTTCATCCGATGACAGATTGCTGATCGGAAGATAGTAATCTCCAAACGAACCTAAAAAGTTGTATGCCGCCGCTAGAGAGTTATCAAAATCAACAATGGTAAAATCTGGTTCATTGGAAGAAGGAGAACAGCCAATGAGCATAACGATTGCTAGTCCTAGTAGATACCTTATCATAGCATTTTTCTTTTGGTATGTAAAACTTAAATCTGTCTTATATTTAGACAGTATGTTGTATCCTAAACGTTGAGTCACGGCAGTAGGCTGCTCAAGTTTACGACAGAGAGATTGCAAAAAAACAAAAAACCCTGGTACTTGACCAGGGTTTGAAACTTTATCTGAAGGGTAACTCTTTGTAAAACATAACTATGTCCTAAAGAGTCCCAATTAATCGAGCGGGTTGGTTAAGCGTCCTATCTTTTGTAAACTTCTAGGAAACCGAAGTCTCAGAACCCAGGACGGAACCAATGTAGGCACGATTCATTCGTGCGATGTTCTCAACGGATATGCCTTTAGGACATTCGGCTTCACAGGCGGTTATATTGGAACAGTTACCGAAGCCTTCCTCATCCATTTGTTTCACCATCGCCTGTACTCTTCTCTTAGCCTCTACTTGCCCTTGCGGCAAGATTCCCAAGTGAGATACTTTAGCAGAGGTAAAGAGCATGGCCGAAGCATTTGGGCAAGCCGCTACACAGGCTCCACAGCCAATGCAAGTCGCAGCGTCAAAAGCTTGAGAAGCTACATCCTTTTCAACAGGGATAGAGTTGGCATCTTGCGCTTGGCCCGTATTCACGGATACAAACCCACCTACTTGTATGATACGATCAAATGCAGAGCGATCTACTACTAGGTCACGTACTACAGGAAAAGCTTTCGCACGGAAGGGCTCAATGACGATCGTATCTCCGTTCTTGAAGTGCCGCATGTGTAGCTGACAGGTAGTAGTTCCACCCATCGGACCATGAGGTTGGCCATTAATCACCATGCTACAGGCACCACAGATCCCCTCTCGGCAATCGTGATCAAAAGAGATAGGCATTTCCTTCTTGGCTATCAACTGCTCATTAAGTACGTCCAGCATCTCCAAGAAGGACATGTGTTCACTTACATCATCTAATTGATAGGTAGAAAAACTCCCTTTTTTATTAGCATTTTCTTGTCTCCAAACTTTAAGCGTTAGTTTCATAATTGGACGCTTGATTTTTATTAATTATTTGTAAGAACGAGTCTTCAACTCTACGTTCTCAAACATTAATTCTTCTTTGTGCAATACAGGCTCATCATCCCAGCCTTTGTATTCCCAGGCCGCTACATAAGCGAATTCATCATCTCTACGTAAAGCTTCTCCTTCTTCCGTTTGATATTCTTCCCGGAAGTGACCTCCACAGGATTCCTCGCGGTTTAGGGCATCCAGGATCATTACCTCTCCCATTTCCATGAAATCAGCCACTCTCAAAGCTTTCTCCAATTCAGGATTGTACTCCTCATTAGATCCTGGGACAAATACATCTTGGTAGAATTCCTTGCGCAATTCGACTACCATTTGACGTGCAGAACGCAATCCATCCGCATTTCGAGACATTCCACAATAGTCCCACATAATCTTTCCTAAACGGCGATGGAAACTTTCCACAGATTGATTCCCCTTAACACTGAGAATTTGCTCAATACGATCCTTAACGGCCTTTTCAGCTTCCATAAAGGCAGCTCCATCAGGATCAAACTTAGGTGTACGAATATCCTTGGAAAGGAAAGTACCGATAGTATATGGAATGACGAAATAGCCATCTGCTAGACCCTGCATTAAGGCGGAGGCGCCCAAACGGTTAGCACCGTGATCAGAGAAATTAGCCTCTCCTAGCGCGAACAAGCCAGGAACATTGGTTTCCAAATTATAGTCTACCCAAAGACCACCCATGGTATAGTGCACCGCTGGATAGATCTTCATCGGCATCTTATATGGATTCTCTCCGGTGATCTTTTCGTACATTTCGAAAAGGTTACCGTACTTTTCTTCTACCACTTTTTCTCCTAAACGGGTGATTGTCGCAGCATCCGGATTGTGAATTCCCTGTACATTAGCTGCTGACTTTCCATAACGTTGAACAGCTGCCGCAAAATCAAGGAATACCGCAAGCCCTGTGGGACTAACCCCCAATCCTTCATCACAGGCTACCTTGGCAGCTCTAGAGGCTACATCTCGGGGTACAAGGTTACCGAAAGCAGGGTAACGGCGCTCTAGGTAGTAGTCTCGATCTTCTTCGGCGATATCTAATCCAGTCTTCTTGCCTTCTCGGATGGCCTTGGCGTCCTCTAGTTTCTTTGGTACCCAAACTCGACCATCATTCCGCAAACTCTCAGACATCAAAGTCAGTTTTGATTGATAGTCACCAGAAACGGGGATACAAGTTGGGTGGATTTGGGTAAAACAAGGATTCGCCATCAATGCCCCTCTGCGGACAGCCCGCCAAGCGGCAGAAACATTGCAATTCATCGCATTAGTGGACAAGTAGAATACATTGCCGTACCCGCCAGTCGCCAATACCACGCAGTGAGCCGCATAACGCTCAATTTCTCCCGTGAGCAGATTTCGGGCGATAATCCCTCTGGCCTTGCCATCGATCTTCACGATATCCAGCATCTCATGGCGGTTGTACATTTGTACAGATCCCAAGGTGATCTGGCGAGACAAAGCCTGGTAGGCACCAATCAGTAGCTGTTGTCCTGTTTGTCCCCGGGCATAGAAAGTACGGCTTACCTGTACCCCACCGAAAGATCGGTTATCCAACAATCCACCGTAATCGCGAGCGAAGGGCACACCCTGCGCTACTGCCTGATCGATAATATTTCGACTCACCTCTGCCAAGCGGTGAACGTTCCCTTCTCGAGAACGGTAATCTCCTCCCTTAATCGTATCATAGAATAATCTATATACGCTATCCCCATCATTCTGATAGTTCTTCGCTGCATTGATACCACCTTGTGCCGCTATACTATGCGCTCTCCTGGGGCTATCATGAAAAGTGAAACACTTCACATTGTATCCCAATTCTCCCAAAGTTGCTGCTGCACTTGCGCCGGCCAAACCGGTACCTACCACAATGATCTCAATTCTTCTTTTGTTATTTGGAGCCACCAAAGGAACGGTCGACTTGAACTTCGTCCATTTTTCCCCAAGTGAGCCAGGAGGTACTTTACCTTCTAATTTCATAGTCAGATTCGTTTAAGCGTTACGCAAAAGGAACATGAAAACGGGAATAACTGCAAAACCAAGGGGTATAACCACAGCAATCAGTTTTCCCAATACATGAATGAATGGTGTGTATTTTCTGTGGTTTAATCCAAGTGTCTGGAATGAACTTTGGAACCCATGCCATAAATGAAAGGCAATTACCAGCATAGATACTACGTAGAAAATCACATAGAAGATGTTTTGATAGGCGGCTAATACAATAGTATATAAATCCTTGTATTCTTGTCCATCATAAGTGGCCATCGGTAAATTTCCGAGTTTCATCTGCAACCAAAACTGATACATGTGCACCAGGATAAAAACCAACACGATCACGCCCAACCATCCCATGTTGCTAGATAACTTGGCAGAAGTATTGACTGCGCGAGTCACTTTCACCGCATAACGGGTCCCTCCTCTTGCCATTCGATTTTGTCTCCAAATCAGCAGCCCTTGCACAGCATGCAACAAAATGGAGAAATATAGGAGGTAAGAAACGGTTTTGATCAATGGGTTTGTGGTCATGAACTTGGCGTAGACATTAAACTGCTTCCCGCCATCATCAATTAACAATTGGAAATTCCCGATCAAGTGAATGATCAAAAAGGAAATCAGAAATAAACCGGTCAGGCTCATCAGCAGTTTCTTTCCAAGAGAAGAGGTCAGAAACCTAGAAAACCAATTCATGTTTTTTGCTTTTAGGTTTTGTTGTGCCATTTTGCAATTTGCTTTGGATTTTTGGCACAATCCTTAAGAATTAATTGGTGGTTCATCCAAAGACTACAAATCTATATTATATAAGCCGCTTTCCACAATTCTTGTTTAAAATCACGAAAAGTTCCTTTTTATTTAGAATCAATACAAATAGGACGGATTCAAAACTATTTTTCACCCCGAATTCATCAAGTAATCCGGGAGGCGAACTTATCTTTGGGCTAGAGGTTAAAGTATATGTAAACTCCTAAAAAGTTTAGGCGTTTAGTGTATCTATCAACATTATGGTCGTTCTACAAATAGGTAATAACATCCGCTTTTTGATTCCAATCCATTTGTAGAGCTAAGAAAGCAATAAGAAGAGATGGCGAAAGTAAAAACCAAAAAGATCGATTTCATTTCCTTTCTAGAGCAGTTTCCGCTACTAGAACCACCTATTATATTGGGCGAGGATAGTCATCATGCCTTTAGCAAAGCAAACCTTCCCATTCCTGCGGCACTCATCAGCCATTACCTGATTCCCATTGATGGAGAGGACCCCGATGAAAATACAGAATTCATTGCTTGCTTTAGACTGGACGGCTTGAAAGACATTCACGCCATTGTTTATTGGAAAGCCAGCCTACTAAATTATAACTACGTATTGGTTACTTTCGACAAGGCAGGAAATATGTTAGAAAAAAGAGTGATTGCGGGAACTTTTTACGATGGAGAAAAGTTAACACAATCAGTAGCAACGATCGATGAAGATTGGATGATCTCAATTGCTTCTGGCCAATCCAGCTCACGCACCTCTGGCTTCTCTGCTACTGAAAGTACAGCTTACCAGCTTGAAATACTCCCAGATGGGACGATCGTTAATGCGTAAACCCAATCATTTTAGAATTTCACTACCAACATTATTATTTCAAAACCACAAACCAAAACCATTATTTTAAATCCAATGCTCGAAGGCATCGCCTGTCAGCTCAAAAGCTATAGCGGGCCTTATCTCCTTCTTAAGCACCCAACTAAACCAAGTAGCGGAAGGAATGCTTCCGCAGATAGAAAAAACAGATAATGACAAAGAAGAAAAAAACCAAAGTAAAAGGCGCTCAACTGCGGCCGCGAAAGCTGCAAAGTGAGATCATAAGACTCTTTAAAAGAAACCCTAAGAAACCCTTCAACGCCAAACAGATCATTCGAAAACTCAAGGTTGCCAATAACAAGGACAGCGTTCAAAATGCTCTAGAAGCCTTGGTTGCCGATGGCAAATTGCTCGCCACCCAAGACTACAAATTCAAACTTGGTCGTAGCGGAGCTCTTGGGGCTCGACGCCGAAGCTCAGATACTTTTTACGAAGGCCGCGTAGATGCCACCAGAACGGGCTCTGCTTACATCATCGTGCCAGATTTGGAAGAGGACATCTTCGTGCCAGCTAAGTATATGAATACCGCCATGAATGGCGATAAAGTGAAAGTGCGGGCCTGGATGCGGCCTGGCAGAAGGAAGATGGAAGGAGAAGTGGAAGCTGTGTTGGAAAGAGCGGCGGAATCCTTCATTGGTACTATCCGCCTTTTCCCTAAACATGCCATCGTGACTACAGATGGATTAGGGAATCCGTTTGATATATTCGTTGGATTAGAACATACGAAAAATGCCAGTGATGGTGAAAAAGTAACGGTAAAGATCACCAACTGGGATAGAGGCCCTCGTTTTGATCCCGAAGGTGAAGTCAGTGTGGTCCTAGGAGAAGCAGGAAGTCATGATATTGAAATGAAGGCCATCTTGATCAATAAAGGCTTTGACCTGGTCTTCTCAGAGGAAGCTATGGAAATTGCAGAAAAGTTACCCGCAATCATTACGGAGGAGGAGGTTGCTTTGCGATGGGATATGCGTGACATTACCACTTTCACGATTGACCCGGATACAGCTAAAGATTTTGATGATGCACTCTCCTTGGAATTCCTCGAAAGTGGGAACTATAAAGTAGGTGTTCACATTGCCGATGTAGCACATTATCTAGAACCAGGAACGGCCTTGGATAAAGAAGCTTTTCAGCGTTCTACCTCCGTCTACCTGGTAGATCGAGTTCTACCCATGTTGCCAGAGCGACTATCCAATGAACTTTGTTCTCTGCGACCACATGAAGATAAACTGACCTTTTCTGCCGTATTTACATTCAACCAAAACGATAAGCTAATAGATCGTTGGTTTGGCCGAACCGTCACGCACTCTGATCATCGTTTCACCTATGAAGAAGCCCAACAAGGTTTAGATTCAGGGCAAGGACCTTTTGCTAGTGAATTGCGGAAACTCAATCGGTTGGCCCTCAAACTGAGAAAGGCTCGCTTTAAAGATGGTTCCATTAACTTTGAAACCAATGAAGTGAAGTTCAGGCTTGATGAAGATGGAACCCCCTTAGAGGTTTTCGTTAAAGAGCGAAAGGATTCCAATATGCTAATTGAGGATTTTATGCTGCTGGCCAACCGAGAAGTAGCCAGCTTTATCAACAGAAAAGCTGCGGGGCATGAGATTCCCTTTGTTTATCGAGTCCACGATGAACCGGACCCAGATAAAGTTGAGGAATTTGCCCGCTTTGCCCGCGAGCTTGGCTTTGAAATGAATGTGAGTTCCAAGACGGAAATTGCACGTTCTTTTAATCGATTAAACAAAGAAGCGGAAAAGATTCCTGCTCTAAAACTACTGGAACCCATTGCCATCCGGACGATGGCTAAGGCGGCTTACTCAACGGAGAACATTGGCCACTATGGATTGGGCTTCGATTTCTATAGCCACTTCACTTCGCCCATCCGCCGATATTCAGACGTATTGGCACATCGCATTCTCGCCTTGAATCTAGTTTCTGAAGAAGCGTTTCGTGTGAAAAAAGATCCGTTGGAGGAGCAGTGTCGACATATCTCCCTGCAAGAGCGAAAAGCGATGGAGGCCGAAAGAGAATCTGTGAAGTACAAGCAGGTAGAGTTTATCGAAAAGCATATCGGAGATACCTTCGAAGGACAGATCTCTGGTTTCTCGGACTATGGAATTTACGTCGAGCTGAAGGAGAACTACTGTGAAGGAATGATCAGCTTCGCCACCCTACCAGAACCTTTCGATCTTTCATCTAGTCGGCTATGGGTCACTGGCATGCATACGGGTAGGCAACTGAAAATGGGCGATGATATTTGGGTAAAGATTGCCGCTACCGATCTTGCTCGACGACGTATTGACATGGAATGGGACGAGGAAGCAGGAGAATAATGACTGTTTCGATTTGAATTCAGGACTAGCTAAAAAAAACAAGGCCGCCCTAGAGGCGGCCAAAGCTATCATGAAGGAAAACGGTGTTAACTCTTTTTGGGTACCATTACAGACTACCAAGGTATTGCTGTATGGTATGCAGCGATCGCTGAAATAAGGGGAGAGTGAGTGTTTGGCTAGCTCTATTTGTCGTCAGGCTCTCAAAGCCCAAGAACGAACGGTCCAAAGTCCCTTTAGCGATCGCTACTACAATTATATCTTCCCCCACCGGTACCAGCGGCGAGGAAAACTGACCGTCGCGCTCAATCTCATTCCAATCAAGCGGTACGACAGTCCTTCTATTTTCAAAAACTAAATAAACGGCGCTATTCTGTCCATCGAAGTGAAGTGGCAATTCTATCTGCAAATTCATTTTCTCTGGGCTCACTTCTGACATCGTGAAACGGCTACAGTTCCACCACCCCAACTGTTGAGGTTGTGCCTTATAAGCATTGAGTGATTCTCCCGCCTGTGTTAGGATTTTAATCGCTCTGACGGGGGGCTGGTCAATGTAGACCTCCGTCGCACCTGCCCATGCTGAAACTAGCCCGGAGTCCTCCAATCCATAGTATAAATTGAAGTCTCCCGTCAATTCTTCAGCAGGTATATCCCAATCGATATTCACTCCGATTCGGAGAGCAAGAGGCTGACCATTTAAATTGGCCTCGATATGCAGTGCACTCAATGTTTCCAAAAGGCGGCCATTGTTATCGGCCGGAAGCTGGAACTTAATCATCTCACCTTTGTGGATGACTTCGCGAATCTTTATTTCTATCTGACCTTCCAGGTCTTCTCTTCCATCCAAAGTCATGAAAGCGTCGGCTGGTATAACCAAGCGGCTTCCATTTCGGGTAAAAATAGTGTGAGCATCGTTTACTTCCCATTGGAAGGTTTCAGTGGTACTGCTGACCTCATCCAACAAATTCGCAACCTGTCCTTTTAAATCTTCCTCCCCTAGCTCATAGGGAATGAAAACATCTTGGTCTTTTTGGCACCCTACTATCAGTAAGGTCATCGGAATGGTTAAAAAAAGCCAGCGCAGTCGCATGCTCATCTTTTTCTTCATTGCTTGTCTATTTACTTAGACCCCCCTACTTGTTTTTTTGCTGCCTGAGTAGACATTTATTTCTCAATCCCTCTTTTTTAACCTTAAAAAATTGCTTCTCCCACCAAGTATTTTGCCGCTCATTAATTTAAAAAAGGACCTCAGCATGGCTGAAATCCTCTTCTCAATGCTAGTTGATCTAAAAAGAATCTTAAAATATTTTCGGGTCTAGAAATCTATGGCCAATCCGATGATAGGTAACAAAGAACTAGGAGAATTAATAACCTCTACCAAAGTTCTTGGTTCAATAATAACGCCAGCTTCATCCCGATCCAGTCCAAATGAAGGCGGTTCTGGGTTATTCTGCGCCAAGGCATTTTGAATCTCAAAGAAGAGATTGAAAGTATATGATTTGGCATTCCACTTCTTGTCTATACGTACATCCAACTGGTTAAATGGAGTCAATTGACTTTGGCCTAAATTGGAATAATCTAGTATGAGTACTGGGTAAACGGGTAAACTTGCTTCTGTATCCACAGGCGGGAATGGCGTATTTCCAGCATAGCGATATCGGACGCTAAACTCCCAGTTCCCAGGTAGTTTGTATCCGCCAGTAAAAGATAGTAGATGCCGACTATCCCAGACTGATGGCCGATACACGCCATCCAAGCCGGTAAACTCACTTTTAAAGAAAGTGTAGGCTAGAATCCCGTAGAAATTCTTTTGTAATTTCTGCTGGTAAAATACCTCCAGTCCATAAGTCCGCCCTAAACCATCACTCACTACTTCTTCATTCCCTAACACTGAAAAATCCGCGCCTTTGTTGGCAAGGGAAACCCCATCTGCAATCGAAACCGGATAATTGGTGTATCGCTTGAAGAATCCTTCGGCACTAATCTTTGCCAACTGCCCCAACTTGCGTTCCAAGCCAAGGACAGCATGAAAACTGCCTATATAAGGCACGTCTTTATTTGAGAAATTCCCTGTTTGATCTTGATAACCCAAGATGGTGTAGGGAGCAATCTTATAGTACTGCCCCAGTGATGCGCTAAGCCGCCATTTGTAATTAGGGTCTAAGACATAACTGATGGCGGTACGGGGAGAAAAGGTCTTAAATAAGGTCCCTTGCTCATCGGTGTAGGAGTTGTCATCCATCCGAAAACCAATGGTAAAATCTAAACGCCCATCTAGGAAGGACTTGGATGCTTGACTAAACAGGCCATACTTCAAGAAGTCTAGCTCCGTTAAAAAGGAATTATCAAAAGCAATATCGTCGGTCTCATTCGTGTAAATGGATCGCGTCAAATTCACTCCCAGGTTTAAGGACCAATCATTTACAAAATGCGTGTAATGGTATCTGAGCTTCTGTTCCGTTTCGCGGCTGTTGTTCTTCAGAACTAGGCCGGAAAGGGTTTCGTTATCTAAATAACGGGAAAAGTCATTATTTAAAATATTAGTGCTCAAAAAGGTATTCATAATCCCTTTTCCATTCTTCAATCTCTTTTTCCAACCAAAGCCCGCAGTGGTCGTCCATTGTTTGATGACTGGAACTTGATCCAACACTGCTTGTTGTTCCGCGTCGAAATCATCTGGTGCCTTTACACTGAAATCGTCAACAGAGCCAATCCCTGTGATAAAAATGCTGTTGTACTCATTGATATCATGAGAGATTTTGTATTGATAATCCCAATAGTCTGGCCGGATTGGTAAGCCGATCAACTCGAATAAGGCCTGTAGGTAACTCCTACGAACGGATAAGATATAGGAAGTATTGGCTTCTGTATTATCTCCTTTAAATAAAGGTCCTTCGGTCGTCAAGGCCGCTTCACTGGCACTGACGCGCAAATTGGTTTGACGGGTCCGTCGGTTCCCTTTGCGTTGATCAAACTGTAAAACCCCACTCAATGGATTATCATATTGGGCTCCGAAACTAGAGGAGGACAGTTCTACCTCTTCTATAAAATCCACATTCAAGAGGCCTACTGGCCCACCAGCACTTCCCTGAGTACTGAAGTGATTAATGTTAGGGATCTCAATTCCGTCTAGGTAGTAGACATTTTCATTTGGAGCTCCACCTCGTATGATCACATCATTCCTGAATCCGCCGATAGATCCGGACACCCCAGGCAAACTTTGAACCACCTTAGCGATATCATTGTTACCTCCCGGATAGGTTTTTATTTCCTCTGGAGAAAGTGTTTGCAAAGAAAGCGGCGTAGCAATCTTGGTTTGGAAAGGGCTAGCAGTAACCACAACAGTTTCCAAATCCAAGCCCCCCTCTTGCAATTCGAAGTTAATGTCATCATTCCCTTTCGATTGGATGATTACGTTGCTTCTGGTTTTGGTTTGATAGCCGATGTAACTCGCTGTGACGTTGTAGCTTCCAGGAACAATCCCAGAGATTTCGTAAAGACCATCAAGATCAGTAGTAGATCCCTGTTCTGTGCCTTCTAGTCGGATGTTGACCCCAATCAGTGGTTCTCCAGTTTTGGCATCTTGCACTTTTCCAAAAATGGAGACCGTATTTTGGCCTGCCAGCATCGATAGGCCCAAAAAGATCAAGCTAAGTAAGGATAAATGTTTTTTAGCTGAACCCATCTTACTATTTTTTTGTATTAATTACAGCTATAACATAGTATATTACATTTGGTTCCCATCTAAGCCATTTTTTTCCTGGTCAATTTTTGGATTAAAAGCTAAAGCCGAGGGAATCAAACCTTATCAGACGAATTTCACTGAAAAACCATAGATCTTGGTCTGGAAGTCCTTGATCAAGTTTTAGATATCTCGATATGAGTTACGAATCCATTAAGTCATTGATTGATCATTTCGAAACTTTCGAAAAAACTACCGGGCAAAACGATTTGGGGCAATTTGCCAATTGGCTCAACCGCTCCCTCAATGGTCCTAAGCTGGAAGAAGCTGCACCTTCTGGTGAAGAACAGTTGGATCAAGGCATTCTGCAATCTTTCGGAGAATTATCCCATCACGCGAGACACTATGTGAAGAAACTGATCCGAGACACCCCTCTTTCTAGCTGGAATGACCTGGTAGTGGTCATTGTATTGTATCATATGGGAAGCCAGCGAAAATCCGATGTCATTCAACGGTCTTTAATGGATTTATCTCCTGGCATCGAAGTTTTAAAGCGCCTACTAAAAAGAGGAATTATTGTTGAAGAGCCCGATCAGGTGGACAAAAGAGCTAAGCGGGTGGAACTCAGTGCGGAAGGCCGAAAGTTATATGAAGCATTGCAAATTGATATGAAAATCACTGGCCAGATCGTCGGAGGCAATCTAAGCATCGATGAAAAATGGCAAATTCTTCCTTTGTTACAAAAGCTGGTGCATTTTCATGAGCCCATCTTTGTGCATGATGCCGGAGCTAGTTTGCAGGAAATTTTCTCCAAATACGTAAAGAGCCGTCCAGAAACTTGATTCCTGGACGGCTCTTTACGTATGACACTGTTTTTGGAAAGTCCTAAAAGATCACTCTACGTAGACCTACATTAAGGCTTCCCAACACATAATTCTGCTTTAATGGGTACTCTTCGATAGTAGAAGATTGTGTATACATTCTGAGACTAGGCTCCAGGTAGACATGAGTACGGGCATTCATCCGATAGTACATACCTATGCTGCCATACCAGCCCAAACCGACCTGACTCTTATACGCCGGATAAGCATCTCTGGAATCAGAGGAGAAACTAACGGGTTCCTGATCAGTAGGAGAAATAAAATCTCCTTTTTGTTGATACGTTAGGTTCAGATACATACCTGCATTGAAAGCAAAGGTCATCTTATGATGCGACAATTCATAACCTAGCACCAAAGGCACATCAATCATCCGAAAACGATTCTGCGTCTCTACCCTACGTTGCCCAACGACAATAATTGTGTCTCTGCTAATAATCTGCCCATTATCATCTTGCACCTCGGTAATCGTCAATTGCGTCTCATCATTGTTAATATACTTGAACTGCTCGTTAAGCTGCGTATAATTCAAGCCTGTTCGGAACGCAAATCCGCTAGGAGAGACAATAGATAGACGGGCTTCTGCATTATAGGAAAGTCGCGCAAATTCCGTAGCGGCTCTACCTCTGGCATAAGGAATAAATTCGCCTTCTCTCGCCTGCAAGTCTCGCAAGGAGCTTGTAACACCTGTTGAGAGTTCGCCATACCAGCGAGGCTTACCCGTTTTGAAAGAAACACACTTCAACTCAGTTTCTCGCTTAGCGAGTCTCAGAGGTGCAGCGCCTGTTGCCGGCAAGGCTGCCAAACTCGCAAATCGAGTTCGATTTGGAGCCACTACCTTGGGGCTTTTTAAGGATTGCTTCTCGCTTTCGTTATCGGAGACAGCCGCAGCAAGGTCAGCTGCTGGGATAACTGGTTCTACCACCTCAGCTTGATCAGCTAGTGTTTCAGAAGAATGGGAAGTTTGAGTAGGAGTAAACTTATTTTCAATAGCAATATTTGAGTGAACAATATCTTGATCTTGATCTAGAGGCGCAACAGCTTGCGTTGCTACTGAGCTTACCTCAGCTATATTTTTTTGAGTAGTAGTCGCTTCCGGATCGATTGGGAAAAAGCCCAATTCGACAGTAGTAGATTCTTGCGTAAGGATGAAAACACCGAGGGCTAGCACAACTGTAGCAGCTATTGCCAATCCTCCTTTGTAGTAGCGGAACCGGTTTTGTAATTTAGCTTGCCAGGACCTTTTGGCATCAAGCTGCTGCCAGAGCGCGTCCGGGGCGTGGGCCTCATAATGGCGCAATTTGCGCCTAAAAGTGTCGTCCAAGGGATGTTTTTGGCTCATACGGCTATTTTTTGAAGCTTTAGAATTTGGGCTTGCAGCAATTTCCGGGCTTTCACCAACTGAGAACGAGAGGTACTTTCCTGACATCCCAGCATTTCTGAAATTTCCTTGTGGGAATAACCTTCAATAGCATATAGGTTGAACACCACGCGGTACCCGTCGGGCAAGGCTGCAACTAACTTAAGCAATTCTTCTTCGTGTAGGTGAGCGTAAACTTCGGGTGGAGCAGCGTTTTCTGGTTGTTCCTCCACTCCTATTTGTTCATAAGTAAAACTCTTCTTGCTATAATTTTTGAGTGCGGTGTTGACCACGATCCTTCTAATCCATCCTTCAAAGGATCCTTTGTATTCAAATTTACTAATATTATTGTAAACCTTAATGAAAGCGTCCTGCAAAAGATCTTCAGCTTCCATTTGATGGCGTGCATACCGCAAACAAACCCCCATCATCTTTGAGGCATATCGCCTAAAGACTTCCTGCTGGCACTTACGATCTTCCCGCATACAACCCTCAATTAGTTCGCGTTCAGTCACTTGCAACTTTTATACCCTCCGAAAGAACAGCTCAGAAACCTAAGGCCTGTATATAGTAGACCTGGAAACTACCCTATATGCTGCCTGACGTTTGGGTTGTTTTTGAATTCCTCCCGGTATTTGGCTCGAATACTTGGGATGAATAGTATAACGCCTTGAGTCTTCCTCATGTTTTATCAAGGTGATAGAATAAGGCATTGAATACTTGCTTGTTCCATACACCTTTCTATCATCTCCCAAATTAAGGCATTTTTTCCATTAATAAAAGGAGTAAAACAAAGTTTAGCAAACGAACAGAAAAGAGGTCAACGAAGCTTTAAAAGCGCCAGATTACCACCGCCATAAGACGAAAACTAACGGATGAAGATGGAGCTCGTTGGCCAGTCCGATACGCCTTTTGCTTTCAAAAAATAGATCCCGGGAGAAAGCTGAGAGACATCATTGGAATTCCCCGTCCCCCCCTGGATGGTCTTGACTACTTGCGCTTGACCTGAAGAATTATACAATCCCAACTGATGTACGGTAAGTCCCGCTCCACGCACCCATAATAAAATCACTGAACCTTTGCTTGATCCATAAGTTATATGAGGTATGAATGTCATTGAAGAACAACAGGTCGTCACCATCACTTACGAGCTTCGTGAAGACAATGCAGAAGGAGAACTTTTAGAAAGGATGAATGCCAATTATCCCTTCATTTTTCTTTTTGGAACTGGAAAACTACTGAAGTCGTTTGAGGATCAATTGTTTGGTTTAGGAGAGGAAGATGCCTTTGAGTTCGTTTTGCGTCCAGAACAGGCTTATGGTCCCGTCCAGCAGAGGGATATAGTATCGGTCCCGAAACATGCCTTTGAAATCGATGGTGCCATTCCCCCGAACATGTTGGTAGAAGGCAATTATGTTGCCCTCACTAATGATGAAGGGCGAACATTTAATGGTAAAATTCTAAGTTGGACCGATCATGAGGTAACAGTTGACTTTAATCACGCCATGGCTGGCAAAACCTTGCACTTTAAGGGAGCGGTACTAAATATCCGCCCAGCTACCATCGATGAACTGATTCGACAACATTATATTGAAGATGACGGAGTAAGAAGACCTGATTTCGGGGAGTCCTCTTCATTTATGTAGAAAAAGATATGGAATTTGATATTGATGTACAGTTAAGTCAGCGAGTCACTCAACTTTTAGACAGCCTTTGTGAAGGATTGTATGAAAGAGAAGAATCTATACGTCTAGCCCTTTTGAGTGCTGTAGCTGGAGAGAGCATTTTCTTGCTTGGCCCTCCAGGTGTTGGAAAAAGTCTGGTGGCCCGTCGACTAAAACATGCTTTCAAGGATGGAGTCTCTTTTGAATACTTGATGAGTAAATTCAGCACACCCGATGAGGTATTCGGTCCCGTATCCATCAAGAAACTCAAAGACGAGGATAAATATGAACGTTTGACCGAAGGTTACCTTCCGCAAGCAAACGTGGTATTTCTGGATGAAATATGGAAAGCAGGTCCAGCTATACAGAACGCCTTACTTACTATTCTCAACGAAAAAATTTACCGAAACGGCCAGCAGGATATGCAGGTCAATTTACGCGGGATCATCACTGCCTCCAATGAGTTGCCCCCTGCTAATCAAAACCTGGCTCCGATCTGGGATCGCTTTCTCATTCGTTTGGAGTTGGATAATATCAAGCAGTTCCAGAACTTCTTGTCCATGATCGTGGAAACCAAGGATGTGTATGAAGATACGATTCCACCTGAAGTAAAACTAGGGGAAAAAGAACTCGCCGACTGGGATGAACAAATAGATCAGATAGAAGTTCCACCCGAAGTTCTCAATACCATTCAAGTAATCAAGGTCAAAACCGAGGAGCTCTACCGTAAAGAAACGGTCAATAGTCCGTTAATCATTAATGATCGCCGTTGGAAAAAGATCATCCGCTTATTGCGAAGTTCCGCCTTCTTGAATGGTCGCTCCGTGGTCGACCTGATGGATTGTTTTCTGATGCAGCATTGTTTATGGGGAAGACCAGAGGACAAAGGGCGAATCAATGAGATTATTCAGGAAACTATCCGACAGCATGGCTATACCTTAGCCATAAACTTACAACTGATCCGGTCCGAAATTGATGATTTCCAGCAGGATGTGAACGAGGAGATTAAGGTCAAACACACCCAGGTAGAAAATGAACTACAGGCGATCAATGAAACTTACTTTGCCCTGGAAAAGGCTGATCAACAATTCGAGGGTGTGTTGGTAAATATCCAGCAATTTAGACAGTTAGATACCGAAGAGTTCAAAGTGACCAACTTGTTTGATGAGGGGTATCAGCTCGTGAATAGATTGAAAGCTAAAAAAGCTAAGGATCAGTATGCGCTCATTGTTCGCTACAATGATATCGACCATGTTTATCCGCTACGAACTCAGAAAACGGAGCAGGTGGCTTACATTTATAAGAAGCCACATCGCATCGTTGCCGAATTCTGGGATGGCCGACACAAAGATCTACTGCAATACATCGATAAACAATCCCAAAAGATCGAAAGCGAATTGCCAGGAGCCTGGCATCACCTTTCCAAGAATCGCTTTGTCGATGCTGAATATGCGAAAATTGTGCAAGCCAACTTGGAAGAGGTTCGATCTGAATTGGAGCAGTTAAAATTGCGCCTAGAAAAAATCCATTTCTCCTACAGCAGTCTATCATGAAAAGCAGCGAAAGAGTAGCTTTAGCCTATGAGCAATTTATTGAATTTGGGCAAATGCTGGATCGTAGAATGCGGCAATATCTGGTACAATACCTGCAACATAAGTTTCAAGGGGCCACGCTGGAATTACCGCAGTTGAAGGAAGCCTACTTCGATTACTTTCGGAATGCCTTGGATGACCTGGCAGCCATACCCAATCTCAACGATCTCTTAGGCAATCAAGAATTACTCCAAGAACGACTTATACTGGACACCTTGCGATGGTTGCGTAAGACGTATCAAAAAGTAAAAACAAAACATCCTTTCCAACAGGAAATGGACAGACTGGGCAATTGGGCCATCACTCCATTGCATGTATTCTATGGTCGCTGGTCCATCCTTGTGGCTTACCTAGAACAAAACTACGAGAAAGAAGAACTGGAAACGCCCTTCTTTAAGCATCGATTTCAGGCATTAATTGACGAAGCCAAGGGAGATGTGAAGCAAACTGAAGATCGGAAGAAAGTAGAAATGCTGTTGAACGACATCTTGGCGCAATGGGATGCGCGATTGCATGCTAAAATACTAGCCTACCAACTCCGGCAGCTCGAAGATGAAAAGGAGACCTTTGTGGAGTTAATGTCCGCCAAGGTGCAAGAGTACCAACAACTCACTCACCTGCTCAATCCCTTTACAGACTACTTGGGCTGGGATCTATCCCGTGCCCTTTGGCAGGATGCCTCCTTTGACCTGCTGAACAAATACCATGAGTTGTTGCAAAATGAGCAATCCTTGCAGGAATTGGCCGATCTCCTGGGCAGTATGAGAGAAGCTGAAATAGAAATCGAAGAAAAGAAGCTGGAGAAAACCATAGTAAGGCAGGAATGGATTAAGGATGAATTTTCCAAAGCAGAGATTGTCGGAATTCGAGAAAGCGATGATTTAAACAATTTGCTGAGTAGTGAAATCAGCCTCCTTGCTTCCGAAGATACCAGCTCTCTTTTTCTCAAAAAATTTGTGGATAAGGGCCTGCTGACCTTCCGCTACGAAGAGAATAAGTTGGTGAAAAGCGAGGATAAATTAACGGAAATCTATCAGGGGCAGCGCAGAAAAGAGAAGGGCCCCTTCATCGTCTGTGTAGATACGAGTGAAAGTATGCGTGGACGGCCAGAACAGATTGCCAAGACGTTGACTTTAGGGATACTGAAAATGGCAATTCGAGAAAACCGGAGGGCTTATCTGATCAATTTTTCAATTGGAATTAAAACGTTAGACCTTCATGATATCGCCAATTCTATGGATGAGTTAGCGGCCTTCCTAGGCATGTCATTCTACGGAGGAACTGACATTAGCCTGCCGCTGTACGAAGCCATCCGACAACTCCAGAGTGAGAACTATGAAGATGCCGATGTTTTAGTGATCTCGGATTTCATCATGTACAAGGTAGATCAACGGGTATTGGATGACATCAAACATCATCAGCAAAACAAAGGGACACAATTCCATAGTCTCACCCTATCCGACGAACCCAATACCTTTATCCTCGAACAGTTTGATACCAATTGGCAATACAATCCAAAAGAGAAAGGAGTCATGCGTGCGCTCACTCAAGATCTGCATACCCTATCCAATAGATTTTAAAGGAAATTTAACGAAAACTATGGCGACCTCGGATCAATTTTTGCGTCTTAATAGCGTTAGGAATACAGAAAACACATTGACTAGGAACGGATAAAATCAATTACGATGAAAAACTTCAGTTTAGCCTTTACGCTACTTTTATGCTTTGGACTTAGCCTCGGCGCCCAGAATAACTATTACAGCAAAGCAGGAGACTCGGATCCCGCTGCTAAGTCCATCTTGGATAAACTACGCAAAAAGTATGACAGCTATCAAGCCATGGAAGCTGACTTCACCATGATCATCGAGCTAGCTGATCAACCCAAGGAAACGCAAAAAGGTAAAATTGCTCGCAAGGGGGAAAACTACCGCTTTGAAATGGGCACACAAATGGCACTTTGTGACAATACGGCCCTTTGGCTGATCATGCACAATAACAAGATGGTACAAATCAATGATGTACCTGATGCGGAAGAAACCAGTAATAGCCTACTTTCGCCCCAATCTCTTTTCACCTTTTACGATTCAGGAAAATTTGCCTATCAGTTGGTGCAAGAAGTAGACCGAGGTGGCAAGGTGATTCAAGAAATTGAGTTTAAGCCCCTGGATGAGTTTGCGGATTATTCCAAACTTCGCTTAAATGTCAACAAGAAGTTAAACCAGATAGAAAGCGTAAATGCTTTCTCTAAGGACGGGTCAAGGTTCACCTTTACCATTGATAAGTTGCGCCCCAATGTCTCTTTCCCTGCCCAATATTTCACCTTCGTCAAGAGTCAGTTTCCCGGCTATGATGTGGAAGATCTAAGGGAGTAAAGTTAACGGGTGAGTAAAAAACCCAACCTACTGGTTATCAAACTAGTAGAGCTTCATTGGCTGACCAGGACCGGAATTACTCACCGGGTGAGTACTCACCCAGTGAGTAATTTGAGTAGAAATCCATACTTTTACAGCAAAGGAGGTAGAAGTATATGGGCTTAAAATCACTACTAATCAAGCCGATAGCGCGGAAGATTGCCAAGGATATCAAGCAATGGTCGCAGGAAGCCTTGGCAGCGCAGGAAGAGGTCTTTCAACAGCTCGTGAAAGGAGGGCGCAGAACTTCTTTTGGAAAAGACCACGGATTTTCCGCTATCCAATCTTATGAAGCTTTCCGGCAACAGGTTCCCATTCGGGACTATGAAGGAATAAGACCTTACATCGATCGGATTAAATCCGGAGAGGCAGATGTGCTCTGGAAAGGGTATCCCAAGTATTTCGCAAAAACCAGTGGAACCACTTCTGGTGTAAAATACATCCCACTTACCAAAGATAGCATTCCCAATCACTTTGGAACTGCTAGAAATGCCTTATTCAATTACTTTGCTCGCACGGGAAAAGGAGATTGGCTAGATGGAAAGATGATCTTTCTTTCGGGCAGCCCTGAGTTGGAGAAAGTAGGGGGGATCAACACCGGAAGACTCTCAGGCATTGTCAATCATCAGGTTCCATCTTGGCTCCGGACCCACCAAATGCCCTCCTACCCTACCAATTGTATTGAAGATTGGGAGAGCAAGCTTACCGCCATTGTGAAGGAAACGCTGCAGGAAGACATGCGACTCATTAGTGGTATCCCACCTTGGGTTCAAATGTACTACGAGCGCCTTCTGGAAAAAACAGGTAAAAAGTATGTAAAAGATATCTTCCCCAACTTCTCCGTCTTTGTTTACGGTGGTGTTAATTACGAACCCTATCGCACGCAGCTAGAAGCTTTGGTCGGAAAGCGTTTAGATAGCATTGAAACTTACCCCGCCTCGGAGGGTTTCATTGCCTTCCAAGATGAGCAGGATGATCCTGGTTTATTGTTGAATGTGCATTCAGGCATTTTCTTTGAATTTGTCCCAGCAGAAGAGATCTTTAGTGACAATCCCACCCGCTTGTCGCTCGCTGAGATAGAACTAGATGTCAATTATGCCATCATCATCAATAATAACGCCGGGCTTTGGGGCTACAACATTGGCGATACCATCAAGTTTGTATCCAAGGACCCTTACAAGATATTAGTAACTGGAAGAATCAAGCACTATATCTCAGCCTTTGGAGAGCATGTAATTGGCAAAGAGGTGGAAGAAGCGCTATTGAGCGTTGCTAAATCAGCAGGCATTCCCATTGTCGAATTCACCGTAGCCCCACAAGTGCATCCGCCAGAAGGTGGACTCCCCTATCACGAGTGGTTCATTGAATTTGACCAGCTTCCGGATGATCTACTCTCCTTTGCCAAGGAGGTGGACGTAGCTATGGTCGATCAGAATATCTACTATCAGGATTTAATTGATGGAAATATCCTACGGCCACTCAAAATCAGACCCCTACAAAAGGATGCTTTTAGAAAGCTGATGAAGGCTAAGGGTAAATTAGGTGGGCAAAATAAGGTTCCTCGACTTTCCAATGATCGCAAAATGGCTGAGGTACTACAACAATGGATACTAGAATAGGTGAACCCAACTACCTAGTCCTGCATCTTTTCTCCATAACAGAGATCACCAGCGTCCCCTAAACCGGGTACGATATAGGACTTTGCCGTCAACTCCTCATCGACCGCCCCAGCCCAAATCCTGGCTTTAGGAAACAATCTTCGAATGTGCTTCACTCCATTATCAGAAGCAATGGCAGTCACAATATGAATTTGCTTGGGTTTGCCATACTGAGCAAGGCCTTCGATGGCGATGGACATGGATGCTCCGGTAGCCAACATTGGATCAGCCAAAATCAGAATAGTCCCACTTAGGTCCGGGCAAGACACATATTCCATATTGATCTCAAAACTTCCATCCTTATGATGCTTACGATAGGCAGAAATAAAAGCATTGTCTGCCTGATCAAATACATTTAGCAGTCCCTGATGTAAAGGCAAACCGGCTCGGAGAATTGTACCCAGAACAATCCTTTCTGCCGGAGCTTGAATCTTGGCAATTCCTAGTGGCGTCTCCACTTCTTTTTCCCGATACTCCAAGGTCCTGCTAATCTCATAGGCTAAGACCTCGCCCACCCTTTCCAGATTCCGTCTGAATCGCATGCGATCTTTCTGAATATTCACATCCCGCAATTCGCCAACAAACTGGTTGCCAATGGTTTGATGATCTGTAAGCTTAAATATCATAAGTAGTTGTGTTCTAATTCGACAATAATACAAAGGATCTGTGGTAATTCTCCTGTTTTATGGATAGCGTTTTTATAAAGTTTCCGGTACATCAATGACGTAAAGCGCCCCTACTTCTCTGACACAGATTCCAGAATTTGTTCGAATATTGCTGGCCACCCCGCCCAACCTAGGTGCGTAGCAAAGGAGCTATTGTGCCAAAGCAAGGTAAAGGTGCCGCCATAGGTTCTAAGCTTCTGAATCATCTGAACAAGGCGTTCTAAAGCCTGTTGGGGTTGGAGTTGTAAGTAAAAATTCAGGCTTACATCCATAGCAGCGAACGGATGAATCATTAGGTCAGTACGTTGCTCCTTTGCCAAGTCGTACCAAGGGAAGGAACTGGCAATTCCAGCTCGATAGCCAACCTGATCGGCATAGCCCATGGAATGATCATCCGTGATACCTAGTGCCTGTAGTCGCCGATAAGTATCTGGCAAACTGAGTATCAGAAAATGTTGTCGGCTATGTGATATGGGTTCGCCAGTGATGTCCCTCAATCGTTGGATCTCTTTCTCTAGCTGGCCTGGCATCGTGTTAGAGCTGAAAGAAGGATGTATACCAACGGGGTGGTGAGCTGCTGTCTCTTGAATGAGTGCTCGAAACGCTGGGTTTTGTACATCAGCGTTGAGGTCATATTTACCAGGATCTCCCAACAACCAAAAATATTGCGTGTCTACTGGATATTTATCTTGGAGTTGATTTAGATATTCAAAGATATAAAAGGGGTCCTGTACTTTACCTCGGAGCACCTGTATTCGCTCAATCACCCCCATCCATCGTCCCCGTAAAATTTGAGCTATGCCCCCAGCCAATAAACGCCACCATGGTCGGTGCAAATAGGCCCAAGCCATATCTATATCATAAGTTAAGCGAAAATGAAAAGGATTGGTTTGAAGCTCAAGATCGGGCCATTTTTTAGTGAGCGTTTCTCCAAAAAGAAAGACCCACTCATTTAGGATTGGCCGATCCAAAAATTGGTGTTTGAAAGCCACACTTTGGGAGGCAGGAAATCGGCCGTATTGGTCTGCCTTAAATGCGAGATACTCTTCATAGCGACTGAGACAGTAAAAACACATGGCCAAAAGATCGAATGGCCAATCCGATTCGGGGTCAACTGGAAATAAGGCTGGACGATCTTGGAAATGGATGGCATCAGGTTCTAGCGGCCGGATATCCCGCTCGGATAGCAGATCAGCCGCCGCTAAGAAGAAAACATCGTCGGTAAGACGACGGTCACCATAGTGTAGCTTAGGTCCTGTATGGGATTGATAGAACAAATAATCGTCGGTAAACGTATATTTTAAAGAAAGCAGATGTTCGAATACTATTTCTAGAGCATACTCTAATCGTGGACTATGGATAGTGGAGTAAATGAGCATACCGCTGAATTGTAATCGATAAGAATTGTTTGCCGCATCGATGTCTTCCAATTTGCCCATTCACTTTTACCCTGACCACTAAGAGCATGCCCGCTGATTCATTTAGGGGCGGCGAGCAAGGAAGCAGTAGTACTTACAGAAAGCTGCCTCGACATCTTGTAAGACAGTAATTTCCTGATAATGGATATTGGCAAGACATATTTCTACTATTTAGGCAGAATAATAAAACATTTGCGGGAATTGTCCGTTGATTTCAGTAAATTTATTGCAGTATCATTTTCTCAGAACACCCAAGCCACTTCATCAAACTTTTAAAGCCGTCTCCAATGAAGCAATTTTTAGGTACTCTTCTCATCTGTAGTTTCGCACTCGTTCTGAGCGGTCAGCAGCTTATCACGCCTGGGGAAAACTACTATGACGATAACAAGGGAATCGTCTATAACAAAGAGTTCTCCGTTTTGGCGAGATTCCATACGCATGGCTTCTCCATGGGTGTAAATATGGGTACCCTAAAAACTTACTACCTGACTCGTTTTCTCAACTTTGAGATTGGCGAATTAAAGCATGGTAAGGAATTCAAACAAAGTCGAGACCTACAGCCCATTTCCAATCAAGTATCCCGAGCATACATTTTCGGGAAACAAAACAATCTATATGCACTTCGGGCTGGCTTTGGAGAAAAACGCTATTTGTCGGAAAAGGCTAAGCGGCGAGGTTTAGCGGTTGGAATCAGCTATGAAGTTGGCCCGGTACTAGGGCTCTTAAAGCCATATTATCTAGAATTGGTACGCAATCAGGAAAATGGTGATCCGGTGTTTATTATTCAGAGTGAAAAATATAGCCCAGATAACGAAGATCTTTTCTTGGACTTTACCCGCATCTACGGTTCTTCCGGCTTTTCCAAGGGGCTCGGAGAGCTATCGGTGGTACCTGGTGCCCAAGCCAAATTTGCCATGCACTTTGACTGGGGAGCCTTTGATGAATTTGTCAAAGCTGTTGAAGCAGGCGTCATGATGGACTTCTTCTTCCAAGAACCACAGGTAATGATCGAAACCGAAGGAAGTGGGGTCAATAATAGTCCACTATTTCTCAATCTTTACATAAATTTGCAGTTCGGAAAGCGTTGGTAAGCTATTGGGAAAGGATTAAGAACCGAATCGAGATCCAAACATCCCGGTCGATTAGCTTATCGTGTCAAAGGCATTGGAGGATGCACTAATTTTGCTTTGATTGTCATTGCAACAAAATAGTGCTCTGATTTGTCTTTAGTAGAAGCATACTGGTGCAGTATTCTACTCATCAGTTGATTGCCTCACTGTAAATACAGTTTCATGCTAGAATTACCAATAGTAGATAAGCCGGAACGGAAAAAGAAGCCAGATTGGTTGCGCGTAAAATTGCCCATCGGCGAGAACTATAAAAAGGTACGATCCTTGGTGGATGAGTATAATTTACATACGATCTGCCAAAGCGGTAGCTGCCCCAATATGGGTGAATGTTGGGGAGCGGGTACAGCCACCTTCATGATCCTGGGCAACACTTGTACTCGCTCATGCTCCTTCTGCGCCGTGAAGACCGGGCGTCCACCAGAATACGACGAAGATGAGCCTAGAAGAGTTGCTGAAGCCATCAAATTGATGGAAGTGAAACACGCCGTAATCACCTCTGTCAACCGTGATGAACTGAAAGATAGAGGAGCTGAAATTTGGTATCAGACCATCCGTGCTGTCAAAGAGATGAGCCCTTCCACCACTATCGAAACCTTGATCCCCGATGTCAAAGCCAATTGGGAAGCCCTGGAAAGAATGATTGAAGGCGGGCAAGAGATTGTATCTCATAATATGGAAACCGTTGAAAGACTGTATCGAAAGGTACGACCTCAGGCTAAATACCACCGTAGCCTAGAACAGATCAAGCGCATTAAGGAATACGGAAAACGAACGAAAACAGGCTTTATGGTCGGTTTGGGTGAGACGGAGGAAGAGATGTACAAGATCATGGATGATTTAGTGGAACATGGTTGTGATGTACTTACGATTGGGCAGTATCTCCAACCAACAAAAATGCATTTAGAAGTAGCCGAATACATCCATCCTGATCTTTTTGCTAAGTATAAAGAAATCGGCCTAGAAAAAGGTTTTGACTTTGTAGAAAGTGGGCCATTGGTCCGTTCTTCCTACCATGCGGAAAGACATATATAATGTAGCAAAGATCCTTTCCTCTTGAAGTCCCGAGGCAGATTATCCAGCTATCCTGATTCTGCCTCGGGATTCTTGTTTTAAATCCTCTCCTTATTCTAGTAAAACATCACTGTGCTACTCCCTCCCCCATCTCCAAATTCACATCCACAATTTAATTCTCGGCAAGCCTGAATGACCTCAAACCGCCGTTCTACACACCCTATCTTCGTGGCACAAGCCATCAAACAGGAAATCTCATAATCTGATTCTGCTATTTGATCTAAGGGAATCAGCAAGGTGGTGCCTTTATCTTCATCAAGATAGTCAGCGGTAATCGCTGGAAAGTAGTCTCCCTGGACAGCCTGTATTTCTTCGTACCGTACATTCTCTAGCCAGATTCCATCATCTTTCGCTAATACGGTAATCAAGGCGGAAAGATCAGCCTCAGAATCTATTTGGTAACTCATCCCTCCATGTAAAATAAAGCCTGGTACGGCTGAAGTCGAATGTCTTTTAACTTGGCAGTTGCTGAGGAGACAAAGGAACAAAAATCCCAATCCTAGAAGGCGAATATTCATAATAGTTAAGTTTTAGAGAGAAATTGTTGAAAGTATAAAGAAATTGTTGCAGGAACAATATTTAGCTAGGCGCACTTTGTATCTGTTGTAGATAGACTATAAACGCTGCTCGCTTGGTGGGACGCCAAAGGTTTCTTTATAAATTTGAGAGAAGTAAACCGGAGATTTAAAGCCAACGCGATAGGCGATTTCAGATATAGACAGATGAGGTTTGGCCAGTAACTTTTGGGCTTCCCGTAGTCTGGTCATGCGAAGGTAAATGGAAGTAGACTTGCCGGTCAGTGCCTTGATCTTGCGATGTAACTGGGAGCGGCTTAGAAAAAGGACTTTAGCTAGTTCTTCAGAACCAAAATTTTCCTTATCCAAATGTTCCAGAATGGCGAGCTCCAGCTTTTCCAGGAACGGATCTTTGGTAGACTCCGTCTTAATGGGTGGGGATCTGTCGAGGAGTGGTGTTTGACTATATCGCTGTTGGAGCTGCTTTCGCAAGTCTAATAGTTTCTCCATCCGAATCAATAGCTCTTCCTCCGCAAAAGGTTTGGCCAAATAAGCATCTGCTCCTTGCGTTAAACCTGTGATTCTATCCTCGTATTCTACCTTAGCCGTCAGCAATATGATCGGGATGTGATTGCTACGATAATCACTTTTGAGCGTTCGACAAACTTCATAGCCATCCATCTGAGGCATCATCACATCACTAATAATCAAGTCCGGAATTTGAGCCCAAGCCATATCTACCCCCGTACGGCCATCAGCTGCGTAGATACATTGATAGTGGCCAGCCAAAGCCATTCGCAGATATTGGGCGACATCCGCATTGTCTTCAATCAGCAAGACTAAAGGTAGATTCAAGGGATTCATAGCAGAAGAGAAAGAACTTGACGCTTGCACTGCAGCTACCTCAGCCTCGACTCTAGGGGTTTGGGAGAGAGGTGCTTCCCTACTAATGGGTAATTCAAGCAGAAAAGTAGTTCCAATACCTTTCTCACTCCATACGTTGATCCGTCCTTGCATATGATCTACCCACTCCTTCACCAAGGCTAGCCCAATCCCGGTCCCCCCATGTACCTTAGTCGTACTGGTATCTATTTGATGAAAACGGTCAAAGATATGTCGAAGTTGTTCCTGATCAATTCCTTCCCCAGTATCCCTTATCTTTAGATAAAAGTAGTCATCTATCTCATCCAGCTCAACCCATATCTCCCCCCCTGCCGGTGTAAACTTCAATGCATTGCTTAACAGATTGGACAGGACTTGTTGGATCACCTTTGGATCAAAATCCATCTTCAGGCGTTCCTTCCGGGAAGAAAAGTGAAGATCAATCTCTTGTTGTTCTGCGTAAGAAGTAAAGGAGCCTACCAAATAATTGAGATAGGAAACGATATCAGCCTGAATGAGATTAAGTTGCATATAACCTGACTCCAACTTAGAAAGGTCTAACATCTGATTGATCAACTCGAACAACTGCTGGCCATTCCTTTTGATCAGCTGTAATTTATGGAGGGTCGTATTTTTGACTTCCTTCTGAAGCTGTTCGGTCATTCCCAAAATCACCGTGAGCGGGGTACGAAACTCATGAGTGATGTTGGTATAAAGGTTTGTCTTGATCTGATCTAATTCTCGTAGTCTTTTATTCTCTAACAAGGTGACTTGCCTGGACAGTTGAAAACGATAAAGCTTAAAGATCCCCCACGTCAAGGCTACGGTATAAGCCAGTATGGCCCACCATCTCCACCAAAGGGGAGACAGAATTCTGAAAGAAAAACGGACTTCTTCTCCCCAGACGCCATCATTATTCGCGGCCATTAAATGAAAGGTATAAAGACCTGGCCGCAAATCTGAATACAAGACAGATCTATCTTCTGAAGGGGAACTCCAGCTCTCATTCATACCTTCTAATTGATACCTAAACTTATTTTTGTCAACCTGAGTATGGCTAGTTGTTGAAAACTGAAACTCCAGAAAGTTTTTATGATATGGTAAAATCAACTCCTGAGGCAATAGATGTTTATCTTCAGGTTGGACTGAAAATTGATAAATGTCGGCCTCGGTATCCAAGAGCCTAACAGCATTGACAAAAGCCTGGGGTTTGATTGGGTTAGTGGATAAGTTGTATAGTGGGAAATTGACAATGCTCGTCTTGCTGACCGCCCAAAGCAAACTATCCTCGCTTTCTAGTAAACGAAAGTGGGCACTAGCCTCATCGATCCAGCCATCTCTTTTATCAAAACATTCCACTCGTTCAAATTGATCCTGCAAATCTATCTGGCAAATGCCTCCCTGGCTAACGACCCACATGCGCTTCAATTTGTCCATATGCAAATCGAAAAGAACGTTCGACAATAATCCTTCATCGGATGTCCAACGACGGATTACTTTCAGTTGCTTGGATGATTCAAACTGACATTGCCATAAGCCCTCTCCTTGGGTACTCAACCAGATTTGACCATTGTACTCCTGGACCGCTGTGAGAATCGGGTTGGGATTGGATGCCCCAGTAATACTGCTATGTACTAAATCCTCCCCTTCAATTACGTACAAACCTTTATCACCAATGGCCCAAATACGCCCTCCTGGCCCTTGGAAAATGTCTCTAAATACCGGAAAGTCAGTATCAACTCCCGGATAGGCCGCTATATAGTTTTCAAAACGGATTACTCCATCTGGCGCTCGTACCACCTTGCTAATACTCCCATCACCCCCCGACCATAAATCTCCCACCTTATCTTCAAAAAGAAAATACTGACCATTATCGCTTAGCCCTTCGCGCGTTGTGAACACCTGGGAAAGACCATCCTTTCTAAAAACCAATCCCCCCATACTGGTAGCAAACCAGAGTCCATCTTGGTGCTCTGCAATAGCACCTACAATAGAATTGGATGGTACTTCTAGCTGATATAAAAATGTAGGAGTATCCTTGTCAAATCGACTAATGGTCCCTCGATTTCCTCCAATGTAAATCTCTCCGGAGTTTAGCTGCTCAATGCAGTGCATACTCCCCAATAAGGGAGTATCTTGAAGCCTTACCACCTCAAAGGCATTTGGGCTTAGTTTCAGCAGGTCTCCGACTGCACCTATCCAAAAGTTCCCTTCGCGATCTTTGATCATATTCTGAAAATACAGGCTCTGATAGTCTTCGAATGTATGTAGAATTGTCCACCTACCTTGCTTTAATTCCAGGAGTTGAAAAGTGGTCAGAAAGTAGGTGGCTGAGTCGGTCTTTGCTATGATATAGGTAGCAGCTGACCTGGTGGTTTCAGCAACAGGAGTCAATTCACCTCCTTTCAGGAAAAGCGCTGGTGTATCTTCCGACCCCCAAAAGACACTATCCTGATCAAAAGCAGCAATGGCACGATACTGATGAATGATAGAGGTATCCTTCCAATGTATTCTTAGTTCCTGACCATCATAAGAGGCATGACGGTTATCGAGCCCCAACCAAACATTCCCTTTTCGATCTATATCTAAGGCCCAAACACGAAAATTACCAATAGCGGACTCCCATTCTTGTCGGGATTGGATGGGTTTAACAACTACCTTCTCTCCTTTCTTTAGCAAAGGTTGGTCCCCCTCTGATAGGGCAAAAGGCACAAAGCCCAATCCTCCTACCCACAGTTCCCCTTGCCGCCCCAGCTTCAACGCTCGAACATTTTCGACAGCAAGACCGCTAGGATGAAATTGCCCATGTTGCCAATAGAACAATCCATTGACACCTCCGATCCAAATGGTTCCAAAACCGTCTTCAACGATACTGTGAATAGGTCCGAGAGGTATGCCCTGTGCTTCTGTGTAGTTCTTAAAAGTGTAACCATCGAATCGACTAACACCTGGTCTGTTTCCGATCCAGATGTAACCATTTCGATCTTGGTAAAGGGCCAGAATATCGGTAGAGTTTAAGCCTGCTAGTTTCCCAATACTTTCTACTTGGAATCGTACTTTCGGCTTGGGTTCCGCGGTGACTGCTATAGGCAAACCAAGAATGAGGCTCACCACAAGGAAGTGGTAAGACCGCATCAGGATACGCACAGTACAGTACCCTTTGAAGTAGCTGTAGAAACTGGCTCTGAGGTACATAAGCAAAAGAGCTGTTCGTACTTTCAACTTGAATTGATACCGGGCCATGTTGAAATACAAACTTAGTGGGCAAGGAGAGCACAATAGGAGACTAAAATTAGCTTTTCCTATAACAAATTCACAATTATTACTATTTGATTACTGAAACATCCAGCACCAAGGTGTTGAAAACGGATGGCTATTGCCCTAGTTTACCCTGTAATTGAAGGCCTCCATTGTGGTATGAATCAAGGGCAAAACACACTCTACCTGCTCTTGGGTAAGATTCTCTCGCCAGCGCCCGACTCGGACCTGGTGATCTGTAGTGGAATAGGGCCTGGAAGTCTTGGCCTCCACAAAGTCCTTGTTGTTGGTGTTTTGTACACGGCGCGCCCAGGCTTCTAGCTCTGATTGATGGGCTGAAATTTCTACCTCTAGCTGTTTAGCAATATAGTAGGCAAAACCAAGCGGATCAGCAATCATATCTTCAAAGCGGGAAATGGCTACGATGGATTCGACTTTCTCAAAACCAATCGTGTTGATATAATTCCAATGATAGGCACACTGTTCCAGAAGCGATTTATCCAACCATTCCTGCCAATCATTAGGGCGAGGATGATGGCCCCAATTTCGGGATATTCCTACTCGTAGTGAACAGATAGTATCCAAGGGATGTCGCACTTGCCAATACACTTGAAGCTCCCCTGGAACGGTGGCAAGAAGATCATCTAGGGGAAAGGATAAGCCAGCAGTCGATCGATATCCTGCCGACTCCTTAGGAACTTTTACCGCTTGCGGCTGTGAATAATCCAGCTTCTTTAGATTCGCATAGGCTGGCTCACTATAATACCTGTAGCAAGATAGTTGTTCAAAAAGCTCACCAAAAATAGAGGTGCCACTACGGCCACACCCTAGAATCAATACATGCTTAGGCATAGTGAAGCTTATTTTTTCATCCAAACCGGTTTCAAATGCGGATCATGATCAGCCCCTAGAATATCTCTGTATAAGTCAGGGCGACGAGCGTTCCGATAACGGTAACCACCAGCTAGTTGCAACTTATCAGCGCTAATTTGAGCTACCTGTACACTATCTTCAAAAGATTGTATCTCCGTCACCAGATTCCCATACGGATCCAAGATCATTGAATTGCCATTCTTTAGATGCTCGCCGTCGTAGCCAATCGGATTGGTGAAAACGTAATACACCCCATTATCGTAGGCTCTAGCGGGCAGCCACCGAAGGAGCCAAGCCCTACCTTTAGGCCCATTGAATTCCATGCGAAGTGGAACGGGATCGGTGTGTCGGCTTTCCCATAAATGATGATCAACATACCCACGTCCTGGCATGGCTGAGGGTGTGCAGCCCGTGACATGTGGAGCAAAAATCAAGTCTGCTCCCAGCAAAGTAGTGGCGCGCACATTCTCAATTACATTATTATCATAGCAGATGAGTATTCCGCAGGTCCAACCCTTGATGTCGAAAGTCACGTAGGAGGTCCCAGGACTCATGAATCGACTAATAAAAGGATGCAGTTTTCTAAACTTAGCCACTAATCCTTCCCCATTCACGCAGATATAAGTATTGTAGATTTGCCCCTCATCGACCTCTACCAGGCCTGCTAGTAAATAGATATCGAGAGATTTCGCGATCTCAATAAGTTTGCTGGTACTTGGGCCATCTGGAACGGGTTCTGCCAGGGCATGGACTTCTTCAAGGGAAAGGTCTTTGAAAAAGGTGTAGGCCGTAATCGACATTTCATGAAAACTTACCACCTCAGCACCCTGCGCCTGAGCTTGGACACTTAATGCCTCAATTCGGGACAAGTTATAGACCTTGTCACCATCACGTGGTTCGAATTGAGCCACGCCAATTTTGAGTTGCTTCATAGCAGACAGTCGGATTTTTCGTTCTGACTAGATTAAAGGCCGAAGGCCTCTTTCATTTTGTCGTATATGGCTGTATTTTCATAGGTTCCTCCGAAAAGCTCCGATCCGGGACCATAGGCAAAAACCGGAATCAAAGTAGCGGTATGATAGTCGGAGGTAAACCCAGCGATGATCTTCTCCATCGTAGAACCTGGATTGATCGAATAGCCGCCAGTTTCGTGATCGGCTGTTACAATAACCAAGGTTTCGCCATCTTCTTCTGCAAACTTCAAAATATTCCCAATGGTTGCATCGAAGTCCAACATTTCTGTGATAATGTATTCTGAGTTGTTGTTGTGGCCGCCCCAATCTATCTGTGCCCCCTCAATCATCAGAAAGAATCCTTTTTCACTCCGATTATCCAAAAAATTAGCAGCGGCGCGAGCGGCAGCGGGCAGATAATCACGCCCTTGACGAACGGTTTTAGGGTCTGTCTCGGCCGTGAAGTAGACAAATTTTTTATCGAAGTCAAGTACCGTTTCTTCAAAGGCTTCAATGTGGAAATCCGAAACCGCATAATTTTGCTCCTTCATTTCCTGAATCAAATTGCGACGATCCTTGCGTTTGTAAAAGTATTTCCGTCCCCCACCAATTAGCAAATCGACACCGGAACTGGAGTAATCCAAAGCTATTTGTTGAAAATTATTACGAGATACATTATGGGCCAAGAAGGCAGCAGGTGTGGCATGCACAATGGTTGAAGTCGTCACCATGCCCGTGGCTAGACCAGTTTCTTTTGCCTGTTCTAGGATGGTAGGCACCGGCACCGAATCCGGTTTTACAGCTATCGCCCCATTGTAGGTTTTGACTCCTGCTGCAAAAGCAGTGGCCCCCGCCGCTGAATCGGTGATTAAATTGTCCGAAGAATAAGGTTTGTGCAAGCCTACGATTGGAAATTCTTCCAATTGCAATTTGTTACCATTGCGGTACATCCCAGCAGTGATTTGCGTGAGTCCCATACCATCCCCGATCATCAAAATGATATTGCGGGGGCGTTCTTTTAGAACTGGCTTAACCAGGGGTTCGAACTTGTTTTCGATGGGTGCCGTAGGTTTGGTATTGCAAGCAACCCAGAAAAAAGAAAGCAAGAAAATAGGCTGAATTAATCGTCGCATCACATTAACATATATCTTTTACCAGGTAGCGATCGAATCATGCCCTTAAACTCTAGATTGAGTAATACGGTGGCCATGAAACTACCAGTCATTCTACTCTCATAGGTGAGCTTATCGATACTGGCTCCCTCATTTTGGCGAAGTAAATCTACAACTAATTTTTCATCTGAGGATAATTCCGTAAAGAGTTGTTGTTGTATTCCTGAGGCTTTAGTTTCCTCTTCCCATCCCATTATATAAGCCAAATCTTCTGCCTTTTCGATCAAGGCTGCTCGATGACTTTTAATCAAATAATTTCCACCTACTGCGTGCGCATCCTTGACTCTGCCCGGGAAGGCAAAGACATCTTTATTGTAATCATTGGCAAATTGAGCAGTGATCATAGATCCCCCCTCCCTTCCGGTTTCTACCACGACTAAGGCATCACAGAGTCCAGCGACTATGCGGTTCCTCATCGGAAAATGTTCTCGCTTGGGCTTAATGTGGCTAGGATATTCCGTCAGCAAGCCCCCCGCACTAACCATCTGTTTAGCAATCTGGCGGTGTGAAGCAGGATAAATCTCCTGCAACCCATGTGCCAGTACACCAATCGTCGGTATATTTAGCTGTAGGCTCTTTCGGTGTGCAGTCACATCTACGCCATAAGCAAGGCCACTGATCGTTGTCACCTGATAGGGTTTCAGAGCTTCGACCAACTCCTCGCATATACAAAGGCCATATGGGCTTGGGCTTCTTGTCCCTATGATCGCCACCATGCGAAGCGCATTGAGATCTTGTGTTCCTTGGTAATATAGCAGCAAGGGACTGTTGGTATAGGGGCGTAATCGTTCTGGATAATCCTTATCCAGGTAGAAAAGAGGCTGTATACCTTCCTTTTCCAGCAAATGAAGTTCTTGTTCTGCCATTTCTAAGGCTCTTGAGTTGAGGATCTGATTGGCCAGCACCTCTCCTACTCCAGGCACACAGCACAGTTCTTTTTTCCGAGCCCGAAAAACAGCCTCTAGCCCTCCACAATAACTAATTAAATTGCGGGCAGTGATGGCTCCAACTTTGGGAATCATAGTCAACGCCACTTTGTACAAATCATCTTGTTCCATTGTTCCTTTCTTTTAGCACATCCATAGAGATTAGCACTTTATGAAAAATTTCAATACACAAAGTGTCAGCATACATAAGCCACTGATCTACTCATGGATCAAGCAAAAAACCTGCTTATTGACTTAAGAAAGGGATACAAATACATGGTAAAAACAACATGAATTCCGCTGAAGTGAAGATATTACCGATGAAAGCGCGCAGGTTGAATTTGTCGATTTTTTTCTTCGCCTCTGCAATTTATAGCTATTTTTGAACAAACACAAACAATTTCCCTATGGCAAAAAAAGCCTCTTTGTTACCAAGGATTGAAGTGCTGATACTAGCCATTTTCTTTTTCAGTTTTGTAGTGTGGATGGTACCCAAATGTGCTGCCACTAAAGCTGAATACCAAGAAGCCGAAGCGGTGGAAGCAGCGGAAGACTCCCTGTTGACTGGAGATGCTGCCAATGAGAGTGACTCTAGCGCAACCATTGCCGCGCCTGCTTCTACTTCCATTCCTACTCCAGTAAAACGGCAGCGGCCCATACCTGGAAGGCCTCAGATTGAACAGGTAACACCACTCTATGTTACCCTTGAAAATCTTAACATGCGTACGGAACCTCGGGTAGGAGCCAAGATCCTAGATCGATTATCTTTATATGATGAAGTGATTTTCCTAAACGAGGTAACGGATAGTACCCAAGAAATTAACCTTGGTAAGATTGTTGCGAATGAACCCTGGATTAAGGTACGTAACAAGAAAGGACAGGAGGGCTGGGTGTATGGGGCAGGAGTGCATTATTACAAAATCAAGTTAGAGGTGGAGTAATTAGATGAAGTCAATTCATTCTAATCGACTATTTCCCAATAACATACACTCGTACCACAAGCCCTTTTCTTTTCGGCTCCACTAAGTCTATGCTAAAAGGCTGAAAGAAGTCCTGCAATTGAAGTCAGCAGATTTGTCATCAAACCAGTCCTTTCAAACATTAATAGGACCTACCTATTTAAATCTCCTCCTTTCCCAATCGCTTGTGAATCTCGTTGACCTTCATTAAAGCGGCGGAGCCATACCAAGGGTGTAACTCCATTACTAACCTTCCCTGCTGAATAGCGGGATCGGTTTCCGTCAACGCTTTTGCCTCTTCGATAGTACTTACATTAAAAATGTAAATCCCTCGTATCTCTCCATCATCTAAAAAGGGGCCTGCTAAAGAGAGCTTCCCCTCTTCCGCCAATCGCCCGATGTTATCCAAATGAGCTCGTTGCAGAGCTGCGGCTGCGATAGAGTCTTGGCTGCGATTCGGTCCAGCTTTGAGAAAAGCCATCACGTACTGCCGCATACCATATTGATCTGCGCCTACCGATTCAGCTAATGCTGCATCATATCCAATTTCCTCTGTTTTTATTTCGATGGATTCCTTGGCCTTTGGAGTCTCGGCAGATTCAGTAGGTTGGCAAGCATAGATTAAACCCGCGCAAACGGCCAAGAATAGTAGTCTTTTCATCAGCTTAAGATTTTTGTTTGTTTATGGTTTTACTCTCATCAAACCCTGTGCCAGTCATCTGTAGTTCAAGCCCTGAACCTAGGTAGCCAGCCTTGATAGACAACATCAAAAATAAACAAAAAAGTTAAACTTAAATCAAATTAGTGTTACGCTTATAGTTTCCCCCATTAAGCTTATCACAAAATGGACCGCATCTGAGGTTTTAGAGCTTATTGCTTAATCACTTTAGCACTCCATAAACCTTCTTGGGCATGAATACGCATCCAATATATACCGGATGGAAGCGCTGTTAAATCCAGGATTGTTTGTTCTTCCCCGACCAGATGCTGTTGTACTAATCGCCCTTGGCTATCAAAAAGGCGGAGAGAAACCGGTAATTCCCCCTTCCACTGGCATTGTATCCGATCAGGGGTGGGATTAGGAAAAAACGCTAACCATTCTTCTAGATTTGGCTCAGCGGATGAAGTGACCTCAATTCGTACTTCTAGTTGATCCTGGCAGCCATTGTGGTCAGTTACAGTCACTTCGTAGATTCCGGGTAATAAGTCAAACACATCTTCCGAATCTTCCCCGTTCGACCACAGGTAGTCGTATGGGCCAATTCCACCCTCCACAGAAAGATTAATAAACCAATACGCTTGATACTGGCCACTTTGGTAGCTTAATTGTAAGGGTTCAGGCTCGAAAAGGGTAAAAGCTTTGGTCGTAGCACATAGTTTCTGATCCACCACAGTAACGATATAGCTTCCAGCCATTAAGCTATCTTGGTCTTTTTCGAAGGAACCATTAGACCAAGCATAGATCAACTCACCAGAGCCGCCGATCACCGTCAAGGCTATCTCCCCATCCGCCTCTCCATAACAGTCAGCATGACCTAAATCTCCCAAGACAATAGGCCCCGCTAAATCCTCTACCTCTACTGCTTCTTTGGCAGTACACCCATTGGTATCTTCAATACTGACCGAATACATCCCCGCAGCTAGGTTTCCCACCAGCCAACTGGAATCCCCGGTATTCCAACTGTAACGGTAAGGAGCAGTCCCACCAAATGGTTGTACCGCCACCACACCATTCCGGTTTTGGCAAGTTTCAGGAATCACCTCAAGGGTACTCAGGATAGGATCGGGTTCTTGTAATACTATGCTGGTCGCAAAAGTGCATTGCATAGCGTCCTGTATCAACACGACATGTTCCCCGGCGCCTACATTAGTAAAGATGCTATCTGCCTGAAAGCTAGGACTATTAAGGGCATAGAGGTAAGGACCTTGTCCACCACTGACACCGACTTCGACCTCACCATCTGCCCCATCGAAGCAACTGACATCCGTTCCCAAGGCCATGATTTGTGGTGGTTCGGGTTCATCTAAGGTAAAATCATAAGCAAAGAGGCAATTCAGATCATCTTGAAGATACAAGGTATACTGCCCGGCAGCCAAGTTGTTGTAAACCGTGTCCGTACTAAAATTCTCTCCATCCAAGGAAGAGGTATAGCCAGTTGGGTCAACACCTCCAATAGAGAAATTTAGGCTACCGTCCGTACCACCTGAGCAAGAGACCGGTTGTAACCGCAATTCTAATACGGGTGCCTCCACTTCGGCCATACTCGTATCAACGGTATAAATACAATTACCTGGAACTTTCAGCACATAAATTCGAAAATCACCTGCTGGCCATTCCGTCGTCAAGGTATCCCCACGAAACCAATTGAGGCTATCTAAGGAATAAAACAAAGATCCTTCAAAGAGTTTTCCAGATTCGATAATCACGATCCCAGAACTGTCTCCTGGGCAGGTCGGGGTTAGATCGATCCACAAGGGAGGTGGCGCTGCATTTTCTACTACAAATTGAGTTGAATCCTGGCAACCTTTTTCGTCCTGCACAAAAGCTGTATACTCCCCCGCTGAGAGATTATTGAACACATTTGAGGCCTGGGTAGTAATACTTGTGTTGAGCCGATACTCGTAATTCGCATTCCCCCCGTCGGTGACTAGTAATACCTCACCATCGCTATTTCCTCCACAACTCGCTTCCGAAGTCAATGCCTCCACTTCTAATTCCTCTGGTTGTGCAATCACTGCAGCTTCCTCTAGTAGCAAAGCACAAGTTTCCCCAAAGCGAGCAAAAACGTCATAACGCCCAGCTACAAGCCCCCTAAAGGTACCATTTATGGGGGCGACGTCCGTTACATTATTGATCGAGAAGCCTACTAAATCTGTAGTCGCTGTAGAGATTACCCTTAATTCAGCATCGTTTTCCCCAAAACAGGAAGGCTCTTGAATATTGTAGTTGACAGCAGGTCGAACATACTGATCTTCAGGAATGGTAACCTTGCGCTCCAACATACAAGCATACTGGTCGACAATTTCAATTTTGTATTCCTCTCCTCCTTGCAAGGCAATGAAACTTCCATCGGTTTGAAAAGGTTCGCCATTAATCGAAAACTTGTATTCTCCACCACCACCGGTGACATTGATCAGGCGAATCTGGCCATCACCTTCACAACGATCCGGTACGGAGTCCACCCTTTCCACTTGGATCGGGTCTAACACTTTGGCAAAAATAGAACGCCGGGTCGTGCAGCCATTTGAATCTTCTATATTGACACCCACAATCGTGGTTTCCGTCACCTCAAGCTCCGCCGGGCAAACATCGCAGGCATAGTCGATACCTTCTCCAAAATTGGTAATACCAGTGATCGCATACGTTCCACTTCCCCCACTTACCCCTTCTAAAAAATTGATCACGCCGCCTGGATGACAGAAGACAAGTTCGAGGGGGGGCGCAAGGATTGGGTTGGCATAGGCTAGTTCGACCTGTATGGTATCCTTACAATTAGCAGAAGCTAACTCAATAAGGTAAAGCCCTGGTCCAAGACTAGGAGTCTCCCCGTCGACAGGAGAAGTCGCATTCAAGAATTCAACAGTGAGATCATCCGTAGCAGCATTGTTGTTCACTGTAATAGTCCCATCATCAACTCCTTGGCAAGTCGGCTGTATTACCTCAATCTGTACATCAAAATCACAATCAGTAGGAACCACTCCAGGGTTTTGCGCTGTCAAGATCGGAGATGTAAAAAGAAAAAGCAGCCCAAGCATAGCCAAGTTAGACCATGCCTGAAGCTGCTTTATATGAGGCGTTTTTGGGATAACAATTTGCTTATTAACAGCATTACGTTTGTTTTCAGTCCGATTGTTCATGGCTACTATTATTCATTGGGATTCTTATGTAAATTAGGAAAATTGCCTTATTTAGGAAACTCAAAATTGCTCAAAACGTAGGAGTCCAAGTATGAAAACGGCCTCAAATGATCTATTTCAATTGATCAAATCGCTGAGTAAACAGGAGAAGCGATACTTCAAATTGCATGCTGGGCGTCATGTCATCGGTGAGCAGAATAAGTATGTTTTACTTTTCAATGCCATCGAAAGGCAACAGGATTATGATGAAGCGGAGCTTAAGGAAAGGTTCAAAGATGAAGCCTTTACTCGACAATTCCACGTGGTTAAGAATTACCTGTATCATCTCATACTCGACAGCCTACGGAATTATCACGAGAGTAAATCTGGTGATAAGTTCTATAGCTGGATGCGCAATGCTCGTTTATTATTCGATAAGGGGCTCTACCAGCAAAGTACCAAAGCCCTGGAAAAGGCGCAAAAACTCGCCCAGAACGACGAGAACTTCCTACAGCTCCTGGAAGTGTACCGCTGGAAACACCAAATGATGCACAGTCAAAATCAGTTCGATGCCCTAGAGGTTTACGTAAATGAAGGGATCGAAGAAGAATTTGAAGTGCTGGAAAGATACCGCAATCTCTTAGAATTTCAAGCCCTCAACGATCGAGTTTTCATCCCCTACTGGAGAACAGGTGCCATCCGTAATGAAGGGGAAAAACAAGCCTTGGAAGCACTCTTTGAACGTCCCCTTTTTCAATCAGAGGCAAGCGCATCTTCCTTTTATGCTCGCTACTTTTATTTCAATGCCCGCTTTTCTTTTCACTACTTACTGGGCCAAGCTGAGGAAAGCTATTCTCACATTCGAGAACTCGTGCAAACCTTCGAAGCCCTACCTCCAAAGCAACTAAAGGGGCGGCTTGTTCGCAACTATGTCAGCTCTATTGTCAATTTGTACAGTGTGCAACAGCAGCTTAAGCGATTTGATGAGATCCCCGCCACTATTCAAAAGCTTAGACGAATCCCGACAGCCTCCAAGGAACAGGAACAGAAACTCTTCATCCGTAGTATTAATCTCGAAACAGACTTCTACCTCAGTACGGGTCAATTTCAAGTAGGGGTCGGACAAATTGCTCCAGCCTTACGAGCTTTACCCGTATATCTGAAAAAAAGTAATCGGCAACAAAGATTGGGCTTATTCTACAACTTAGCCTATCTACACTTTGGGGCCAACCTGTACGATGAGGCGCTGGACTGGATCAATCAATTATTGAATGATCCCGAAGTAAAAACCAGGGCCGATATACAATGCTTTGGCCGCCTCCTAAACCTGGTGATCCACTATGAGTTAGGTAATGACCAACTCCTAGAATACATCGGCAAATCCACTTATCGTTTTCTTTCTAATCGCAAGCGGCTATTCAAGGTGGAATCCACCATGTTAAAGCTGATGCGCCGCTACCCCAAATGGATAACGAGAGAAGCCAGTGTTCAGGGGTTTTCCACGCTGCTCCAGGAACTTAAAGAACTACAATCCGATGAGTTTGAGCGCAAAGCATTTGATTACTTCAACTTCATCGCCTGGATGGAAAGCAAGATTAGTTCTGACTCTTTTGAATCTATTGTAAGAAAAAAAGAGGCTGGGCATTGAGCCCAGCCAACAAGGCAGGTCATAAACCTAAAAGGGTTTTAAGGAGAATAGGGATGATGCAATTCTAGGAACGGTTATGGAACAATCACACGATGCGTTTCCACCTTAGCATGGTATTCTATTTGGATAAAATAGACACCTGCTGCCAGCCCCCCTAAGTGAATTTCGCTTGACTGATCACTGAGTAGGCTGCGGCGAATTAGTTGCCCCATACTATCGCTTAATCGCATTGTGGCAGGTTGATACAAATCTTCAGGGAACTGAATATTTACCAAACCAGAACTAACCGTTGGGAAGACCTGTACTTCAAATTGCTCCATGAGCGGTGAAAGGAGGGCTAAGGCAGCCTGCGTACGCTCGGGATCAAAGAGCCGTTGATCTTGCAGCAGACCAACGGGTAGCTGACTAATGAACACATGACCATAGATTTTGAATTCGGCAGTTGTAGAATAAACTACATCACCATTTGCACAGATTATCTCTGCTCGAACCTGTACCACTCGATCTGATCCGGCGTACAAAGGAGGTGTGTGGTAGCTTGCAGAGTTGGCCCCTGGAATGGACAACCAATCCATATCTCTTGTTCGGAATTGCCATTGTATTTGATCGCCGTGGTAATCTTCCAGGTAGAAGGTGGTAGATGTTCCAGAACGGATGGCTCTTGGATTAACGATAGCTCTCCCTCCTCGACACACGGGTTCATCGATGAAAAATACATCGGTTGAACTACAGCCCGCCGCATCTTTCACTTCTACCCAATATGTACTAGCTACGAGATCCTCGACACAGCTTTCTGCACCGATTAGCACACTGGTCGCCAGGTCATACCAAGCGTAACTATAGGGCTCGGTACCATTTAACACCTCAATACAAGCATAACTACCATAGGGATCAAAGTCCAGCGAAGTCGCTAAGCTTCTCCTCCGGGAACAACAGCTTCGATCATAGCAGTACATTCATGTTGATCAATGACTGTAATTGGATAGACTCCAGCCGCCAGGCCTTCAAAGATAGCTTCATCTCCCTCCAACAACTCGCTAACTCCGTCCCAACGCACCAAAGTGTATGGCGGATCTCCACCCTGAATCTTCATCTTGATGCTACCATCCGCTTCTCCATTACAACTAGCCGGCTCCACTCCATATTCAATCTGCAGAGAATTAGCAGGTGGAACATGTACTCGAATTAACTTATAGCAGCGATTGGCGTCCACTACCAAGACCAGGTAATGCCCCCCAGGAATGTCTTCCGCGCATCTGCGATAAACATTGGTAGTGCTAGGACCGAAATCCATTTGATCGGTAGGTTCAGCACCATCAATGCGCGGATTCCCATTGTCATCAAAACCACAGCAGGTTCGACGTCGATGGCATTATTCCAGCGCCATACCCAGATATTGTAAGGGTGCGTACCACCATAGACGGTTAAACAACCATCGACGCCTCCTGAGCAAGAGGGGCTAGTAATTTCAAAATGGGCTTGCAGTTCCGCGGCTTGACCAACTATCACTTCCGTTCTCGCACTGCAACCTTGTCGATCTTCTACCTTAATCCGATAAATTCCAGCAACCAGATCATCAAACCGAATACGATTACCATCAATAATTCGGTATTCATTAGGACTCAAAGTGATCGCATAGGGAGGAACTCCGCCTTGAATTTCTAGTTCTATACTGCCATCAGCAGCTCCGTAGCAACGGACATCTTGAACCTCCGTGCGGAGCTGTAGTCCCGTACCGGACGGGGTCTGCATCCGAATTACGTCCCAGCAACCATTGGCATCGATCACTACGATGACATAATAACCTGGAACTAAATTATCAACACAACGACGGTAATCAACCGGGCTAGTCGCTGGACCAAAAGGAATATCTCGATTGGCAGGACTACCATCGGCTAGCGGCTCACCACTATCAGCAATGCTGATCTGTGGTTCCGCAAAAGGAGCCGTCGGCCAATACCAGGCAAAGATGCGGTAGGGCTGCTCCCCCCTCGAATGGTTAGACAGCCACTGATCCCATCGGTACAAGCCGTTCCGTTAAATTCAAATTTAGCTTCGACTGCACCACTAGGAACAATTTCAAACCTTTCTACCAAGGCACAACCATTCGCATCTACTGTACGTAATTCGTACACACCGGCCTGTAGCCCCTCGAAGCAACCGTCATTTCCAAAGATCGCCTCATCTGTAACGGATGGGTAAATAGTAGTGGCGTAAGGGCCTGTATTTCCGTCGATTTTAAAGCAAATGGAACCACCATCAGGATCATTGCAATGGCCCCGAATCTACTTCCACAACTCTTTCAAATCCTGAGTTTGCCTCAATTTCTACCCGCTTCCATTGATAGCAAAAGTGCAGATCTACCACGAATATGTAATACACGCCATTGGCCACATCTTCAGCGCAGAAGGCAGGTTCGCCAGCAGCCGTCGGATCATAAGGAATTCCAAGACTAGGATCGAGGTCAGACCAATCCGTAATCGTTCCGCTAGCACTCTCGGCGTATGGATCCGGCACCTGATCAAATACCCAGATATAGTAAGGTGCTGTTCCTCCAGATACATATACACAGCCATCCGGTGGGCCACATTCCGGCTGTTCTAAACGGACGTCGATGTTAATTGGCTCGGGCTCCCGGATTACCCACGCACCAATTCCCACACAGAGATCATCCGTTGTAGAAATTGAAACACTGTAGATTCCGGCAGCTAAACCTTCGATATCTTCCGTATCGGCTGTAAAACCATCCGGCCCCTCCCACTTAAAGTACAAGGGCGCCAGGTCAATTTCAATTTGTAGATCAATGCCCCCATCTGCTGCCCCATGGCAACTGATGTGTTGCTCTTGTGCGGGGATCTGATAGTCAACTGCGGGAATTTCGATGCTTAATTCTTCGACACAACCTGCTTCATCTTCCACTTTTAAGGTATAATTCCCAGGTTCCACATTTTGGAAACAGACGTCCAATTCTTCGGTGGGGTTTGGGTTGTTATTGTCATTCATAAACCGAATACTGTATGGCGGCGTTCCTCCCTCAATATGAATACACACTTCCGTTCCATCACAAGTTTGCCACAAAGAGGTGGTAGTGACTTCCAAATCACAAGACCGTAGGATTGTCGAGGTGGGTAAATGAATTAGCTGTCCTTGCAGAAGGCTAGGAAAGCTTGAGAGTAAGCAGCTCCATACAATAAACTTTGTCAGAAGACCTTTTACGATAGGTACAAACTTAGACTTCATAGATAGTTTGTTTTTTGGGTTTTTAAACATGAGATATTATATACCCCCAAACTTCTCTGAAACCTGAGCTGGAATCAATTCAAGTTGACATCAAAACGTAGGAGTCCAATTAGATGTAAATGGGCAGGATAAGCGACATGAATATCCAGCAGAATACGTTCCGCTGAAGGATTCGAAGATTAATAGCAAATAGCAGGAATAAGGAATGGAAAGGGTTTCAGGACAAAAGTCTAAAATACGGTGCAGGTGGCACTACGAATAAGCACAGCAAGGGAAGGACAATTTGATTGGAGTAGCTTCATCTTGCCCCCCTAGCTTTCTTGCTGTTCTATACTTTTGCCTTTTTGAAGG
>CBDHHG010000025.1:0-147452 GCA_965263225.1 Saprospiraceae bacterium | reverse complement strand
CACGGGAGGACCGACCACCGAACATCATCATCATTTTCGCCGATGACCTAGGTTATGGAGATTTAGGCACGTATGGTAACCCAACTATCCGAACACCGCACCTCGATCAAATGGCGGAGGAAGGGCTTAAATTCTTCCAGTTCTACTCGGGGGCATCGGTATGTACCCCTAGTCGCGCCGCCTTGTTGACGGGGCGGCTACCGATCCGTTCTGGTATGGCAAGTGATCAAATCCGCGTATTGTTCCCTTTCTCCTACAAAGGCTTACCCGCAGAAGAAATTACACTTGCAGAAGCACTGAAGGAGCAAGGATATCAGACGGGTATAGTGGGAAAATGGCATCTCGGCCATTATCCGCAGTACCTGCCTTTACAACATGGCTTTGATATGTTCTATGGCCTGCCTTACTCAAATGATATGATCCCCACGCCAAATGCCAAATGGGGACCACCGCGAAAGTATCCGCCGCTACCCTTGTATCAGGATACTACCGTCTTGGAAACCAACCCGGACCAACGGTTGCTTACTAAACAATATACGGATAAAGCTTTGGCCTTTATTGAGGCTCATCAGGAGAAGCCCTTTTTCTTGTATATGCCACATTCTTTTCCGCATGTTCCCCTCTTCGCTAGCCCTGATTTTGAGGGAAAAAGTAGCCGTGGCTTATATGGGGATGTGGTAGAGGAATTGGATTGGAGCGTGGGGCAAATCCTGAATTCCTTAAAGGAAAAAGGCTTAGATCAGAATACTGTAGTGTTTTTTACCTCTGACAATGGTCCCTGGTTAACCGAAAAACAAGAAGGAGGTTCCGCCGGCTTATTGCATCAAGGGAAAGGTTCGACCTTTGAAGGTGGAATGCGTGAACCTACGATTGCCTGGTGGCCAGGAAGGATTAAGCCGGGCACCACTCAGGCTTTGGGAACCACTATGGATCTTTACGCTACGGCGATTACATTAGCTGGCGGCGAACTGCCTTCGGATCGCACTTTAGACGGGACGGATCTAAGCCCCCTTTTTGAGAATCCAGCGGCGGAAGTTCGCGATGAAGTTATCTATTACCTGGGGGCACAAGTATTTGCCTATAGAAAGGGGCCGTGGAAGATGCACTTGAAGACATTAAATCCCTATATTGGAGAACAGCCGGTTGTACATGATCCTCCGCTGCTGTACCAATTAGAACATGATCCCTCCGAACGATTTAACTTAGCGGCAGCGCATCCTGAAGTGCTGGAAGAGCTACGGGCGGCCTTGCAATTACACATAGATGGTGTGAAACCCGTACCGTCGTTATTGGAAGATATTGATCAATCTTACTTTGAATAAAAGCTACTTAATCAATGAAATCACATCTCAATCTATCCTTTGTTTTAATTTTTTCCTTGCTGTACCTCAGCGGCTGTGCCCAGGGTTCAGATAATTCCGCTGAACAAATCGGTGCTGCTGTGATGGCGATCCCAGAAGATCTCCGTGATGGTGCCAAGGTGTTAGGGTTCGATCAAAAAGGAGAACTCGTGACGTTAAGAGAGGGAACCAATAATATGATTTGCCTGGCAGATGATCCCAATAAGCCTGGCTTCAATGTTGCCTGTTATCATGTCGATTTGGAAGCTTTTATGGCTAGAGGTCGTGCCTTGAAGAAGGAAGGGAAAAATGCCAATGAAGTATTTGATATTCGGGAAGCAGAAGCCAAAGCAGGTGTCTTAAAAATGCCGGAAAACCCCACCACCTTACACATTTTATCTGGAACAGAAGGTAAATATGATTTAGCTACAAACACGGTTACTGGGGCCAACTACCGTTCTGTAGTCTATATCCCCTTCGCTACCGCAGAGTCTACGGGCTTACCCTTGCAACCACAAGTGCCTGGCGGGCCTTGGATCATGGACCCCGGAACGCATAGAGCGCACATCATGATCACGCCTCCACCACAGAATTAAGTAAGATTTGGAGCTAGCGTAATCGTATAGGATGAGTAAAGCCCTTTGCTAAGATAAGATCACACTCGACATATTGTAGGTAGGAAACATTTTGTTAGGTAATGATCGCAAGGTAGTAGGCTCAATGTAGCAGATGAAGCCAGTTGTGCCCCCCTGGACACTATCGGTTCTTCTAAGAATTGATGCTATAGAACAGGGTTGGGGAACCGATCTAGGTCAATATTACTGTACAGGTTTAGGGTGGCATTCTATCCTTTTCGCCCTTTCTGAACAGCGCAAAAGTTGAAATATGTTATGTTCAAGTATTTTAGTGAAATTTTGCGAATTCTATTGATTAAATAGCTCTTTCTTATTTCAATATTTTTTTTTGGTTATATTAGAGATGTCTTAAACAATAGTTAATATGAATGGGTTCTCCGACGTAGATTGGGAGGATGTGTTATATACACTAGAAGAACAGAAATGCATATTGTTTTTAGGAAGTAGCGCAATTCCACCGCCAGGCGGAGGCAGCTTAGACGAAGCTTTAGTCAATTGGCTAGATGCAAGAGACCCTAATCATCCCTTCATAAGATTATATAACCCAGATGGTTTTTTTCTCTTTAGGAAGAATCGGTATAAGCGGAAAGTTATCAATAGTATACAATCATTCTATAACAGACCGTTTCCTGAGGCAATGGAACAATTTGGGGTTATTGCTCAGATTCCATTTACAGTCCTTCTTACTTTAACTCCTGATAATCTTCTAGCAAGGGCATTTGATCAAACTGGTTTTGAATATTCTGCTGACTTCTATTTCAGACAGCGTAATGCTGCTCAGCATTTTGAAAGACCTCACCGGGACAAACCTCTTATTTACAATTTACTTGGGAATATCGAAGAACCGGAAAGTTTGGTACTGACTCACAGCGATTTCTTTGACTATCTTGAATCTATTTTCAATAAACACATTCATGAGGAACTACTTTCTGTCTTGGAAAATGCGGAGAGATACATATTCCTGGGACTCCCTTACGAAAAATGGTATTTTCAGTTGCTACTTCGTTGGTTATCTATTGATTCAGATAAACTAAAGGAAGTAGAGCGGCTGGCCTTACAGGAATTTGAGGAGTCACACCTGAAAAAGCTCTACACTGCTGAATTTAAATTAGAATTTATTCCCACCGGAATTGCCGCTTTCTTACAGGAATTACACCAACAGTGCAAATCCGCTGGCATTCTCAAAGAAGCAAGTACCGTGGAAAATGTTAGTAATAGAAATACAGAATTTAGTCCTGAAGAGGTCCGATCTTTGATAGCCAAGGCGAGGACTGAGGAGGCTATGCAATACCTGAAAAGAATCTGGGGGCAAAGTCATTCAACTAATTTTGAAAAATTGAACGATTTACTTGTTTTAAGAAATCGCTATCATCTGCTGAAGCAACGTGAGATAAGAGGTACTATATACCCGCAGGATCTTGTGGTGGAGAATCAGCAGATCATTGAACAACTATTGCACCTTCTTCCTGAATAAACCATATGAGCAATCAGGAGCAAAAATATCAATACCGCTACCCAGGGGTTACTCCCTTCTCAACCGAACAAAGCCATATCTTCTATGGTCGAGAGCAGGAAATTCAGAAGCTGTTGAAACTCGTACATAGACAACCTCTTGCAGTGCTGTATGGAAAGAGTGGATTAGGGAAAAGCTCCCTAATCAACGCTGGTCTAATACCAAAGCTAAAGGCATCTGGTGAGTACATTCCCAGGGTTATACGCTTTGGCGCCTGGGTTTCTACTTCAAAGACAACTCCCTTGGAATTTGTGAAAGAGCAACTAAAGGAGCCAGATCACCACAAAACCTTCCTTTCTCAATTAATACCTGATGATGATTCTGTCTGGATGTACGCGAAAGCACAACAGCTTCGAGGGGGAGGTCGTCCATTATTAATATTTGATCAATTCGAAGAACTTTTTAGTTATTCGGAGGATGAGATCATAAGATTCAAGCAGGAACTATCCGAACTTCTAAATACAGGTATCCCCTTGCGATTTCGTCGGAGGCTAGCAAATTTTGACGAACTAACAGAAGTTGAAGAGGAACTCCTTGAGGCTCCGATAAATGCGAAAGTTTTACTGGTCATTCGATCAGATCGTTTGCATTTGCTGGATCGGCTTAGGGACTATCTGCCAAGTATCTTAAGGCATGCATATGAACTGAAAGCCTTAAGCCGGGCAGACGCGGAAGAGGCCATTCGACTACCTGCAAAGCAGGAGGGAAGTTTTGTATCGCCGCGTTTCACCTATTCGGCAGAAGCAATCGTCAGACTTTTGGACTTTTTGCAGGATGTAGACTCTGGTCGAATAGAAGGGATTCTTATCCAAATGCTTTGTGAATATTACGAACAAAAGTTAGTCAAGCTCGGGAACATCAGGGAACTAGGGATTGCACAGCTAGGAGACCCCGCTGAGGTGGTTCGCAACTATTATCAGGAGAAAATCAGTGCGCTTGAGACAGAGGATCAGCAGGCCGCTCGGTATCTGATAGAAGATGGGTTGATCTCTGATGGTAAAGCTATGCGATTAAGTTTACATGAAACCTTTATTGAACAGAAGTTTCAGGTAGGTAAGGAACTATTAGAGGAATTAGTAGGAATGCGCCTCCTAAGGTCAGAGCCTTTTCTGCGCGGCGGCTATACCTACGAGTTGTCACATGATCGATTAGTGGCTGCGGTAGAAAGTGCCCGTAATCAAAGACGAAAGGCCCAGGCAGAGGCTGATCGACTGGAAGAAGCCCTAGCATTGAAAGCGCAAGCAGAGAAAGAAAGAGTAGAAAAAGAAAAAACAAAGAGGCAATTAAATGTAGTTAGGGCTCTTTTATCCTTCGCAGGCCTGGCTCTATTGCTGGCAGTAATAGGATTGATATACGCCATGCAGCAACAAGCTAGAGCAAAAGAAAGCGAAGAGGAGGCCCGGCGACTATTGACGGAAAACATCAAGAAAGATAGTCTTAATCGGCTGGCCAACTATCGGCGATTTCAAGCTGAAGCGCAACGTTTAGAAGGGCAGGACTCTTTCTTCGAAGCCATTGAGAACTGGGAATTGGCTAAACTCTTTGCCAGTGACACTTTGGCCATTGAGCAGGCCATTGCCAAATGTAGATCTCTCGCGGGAAATCTAGAACAATTTGATAGATGGGTAGAAGAAGCCAGAGATGCCTGGAAGAGAAAAAAATATGAGCTTGCCATTCAAAAATATGAAGATGCTGCTACGCTCAGGATTAAACCAGAGCTGCTCCAAAGGGACCTGAATCCACTGATTGCGATTCTTAGTGAGAACATACAAAAGGAAGAAGAGAATGCAGAAGTTTATCGAAGGATAGATACTGGCGAAGCAGCAAAGTACAAACAGAAGTCAACGAGATATAAGAAACAACTGAAAAAAATCCAGCAAATCCTTGCAAGTATATGAAAGTGAATGCCCAACGTCTTCTTGCCATCCTGACATCTTATTTCTTGTCAATTGGTCTTTGGGGACAGACTTATCAAAGCGTTTTCCAAAAAGGTAAAACATATTTTGAGCAAGGTGACTACCATCAAGCCTATCAGTATTTTGAGGCAGCATTTACGGTCAGTCGGAATCAAGGTGCCATGTCTGACGCAAGGGAATTTGATACTTGGGTGGATAAAGCGGCAACAGGTTTGAAGGAACAACAACGCTTAACGGATAGCCTGCTACAAGTCACCTTGAAGTTGACAGATGCTTTTTACTTTTATGAAGATCAGTTGGCCTTGGCTTATAAAGGAGGGAAGTATGGCTTTATCAATAAGAAAGGAGAGACTATAATCGACTATGAATTTGATTATGCCACTAATTTTGATCAACTGTCTGGCTATGCAAAGGTCGTTCAAGAAGGGAAAGCTGCTTGGTTGTCTCCGCAAGGTGTTTCGATCCCTGCTGATCGCTCTGTAGAAGAGTTACCTAGGGTTGTATTAGACCAACCGACAGCTAAGGTAGCCAACAATAGAAAAGAGCTTGAGTTGAACCCAAGCGAGTTTCAAGTGAATAGTCAAAAATCCTATCATAAGACTTTTTTGGATGCGATAGAAAAGTTTAATCAAGGGGATTATTATGGTGCTTTCTTGGGCTTTAGGGCAGTGGAAACGGTTTCAAATAATGAGGGTGAACTAGACTTAGCTAGAAAAGGACAAGAATTAAAGGAACAGGCCATCGATCAATTAGGGACATTGACTTTACGCACGCAGGAGGCTTTAAATACTGCTGAACGTATTCGATCAGCTTTTTACTTCTACCAGGATAAATACGCACTGGCATATAAAGAGGGACAATTCTATTTTATCGATCAGGCAGGTGATGAATACGAAAACTTAGGTAGGTGGAAACAGGCAGAACAGTTCAATAATGTGGGCTTAGCAAAAGTGGCCAAGGAAGGTAAGACTTATTTCATTGATACTGAGGGCCATATTTATCCCCTCGCAGAGAACATTAGCAACATAAGTAAGGAAACCGAGGCACTGGATTTAAGCAATTCTGAGTTTACGGATTGGCCGAAGAAAGTTTTTACTCAAACACAGTTGAAGGTACTAATCGTAAACGGAAGTTGGAGAAGGCAGAAATTCTTTTCAACTCTACCAAAAGAAATCACAAATCTAACAGCTTTGGAGTTTCTTTCCTTGGCCAATGTCAGGCTAAAGGAACTTCCCAAGGAGTTGGGGCAACTTACAAACTTGAAGGTCTTGGATGTGAAAGCCAATCAATTGCGAGCTTTGCCTACGGAAATCACAAATTTGATAAACTTAACTCATTTAGACCTAAGTGCCAACCTAATAGATATTCTTCCAGATGATCTCTTTAAGCTACGGAAATTGAGCCATTTGAACCTAAGTCTGAATAAACTCAGCCTTCTTCCTGATGCTTTAGGGCAGTTGACAAGTTTACAGCATTTAGATTTAAGTAATAATCAGATTGCCAGTTGGTCCACTTCAATAGCCACCTTGGGGAGTTTAATCAGTATGAATCTGAGCAATAATAAGCTGAATCAACTTCCAAAAGGATTAGGACAGCTAGAGGATCTAATAAACCTGAATTTGAGCTCCAATAGGTTTTCATATTTACCAGATAATCTTGGTGAATTAGAGCAATTGAAGTATCTCAATTTAAACTCAAATAGACTTTCTTCTATTCCTGCGGAGATTGGGAAACTGGTAAATTTAACTGATCTACGTTTGAATAAGAACAGAATCCGCAAACTGCCTCCCGAGATTGGAGAACTAAAAATACTTACTCAGCTTGATTTAGGTGGAAACAGGTTAAAAGAATTGCCTATTGAGATTGGTCAATTGGATAAGCTAGCCTATCTAAATTTGAGTAAAAATGACATTGCTGTGGCTTCAGAAGTGATCTCACAGTTGAAGGGGCTTACTATCCTAGATCTTAGTGCTAATCAAATTGATAGCCTTTCTACAGCATTGAATCCGAGCCCTTTCCTTACGCAAATCCTGTTGCAGAACAATAAATTAGTGGAAGTCCCAGAGTCATTTTCGCAATTCTCAAACCTCAAGAAACTGGATTTGAGCCACAATGACCTAAGGCAGTTGCCACCTGCTTTAGGCAAATTAGAGCAACTGACGGATCTAAACTTAAGCTATAACTATGGGATGGTTTTATCCCAAACTCTTGGGGCACTGAAAAGCCTGGTAGAATTGAATCTCAGTTCATGTCAGCTGAAGAACATGCCTTCTGCCATAGGGGAGTTGGAACAATTGAAGACCTTGGACCTTAGCAGAAATGAGTTGTCAGAATTGCCTATGGCTATTCAAAACATGAGGCGACTGCGGCGATTGGATGTCAGCAATAATAAACTCACTACCTTAGTTAGAGAAATTGGGTACTTGGATCAATTGATAGACCTAAACTTAAGTGATAATAAATTGACATCTGTTCCAGCGGTCTTAGGTCGTATGGTCAACCTGATTTTTTTGGATTTGAGTTCAAATGAAATAGCTTACTTATCCAAGAATCTTGGGAAAATGCGAAGGTTGATGAGTCTAGATTTACGATCCAATGAGATCAAGTCAATACCCAAGGAATTTAGTCAGTTAAGCAGTTTGAACACCTTATACCTTGAGGGCAATGATCTCAGGGATCTTCCAGAAGCAGTTAGTAAAATTACGAGCTTAGTCAAACTTGATCTTAGTGATAATAACTTAACTAAGGTGGATAAGAGCGTTGGACTTTTGAGGAGTTTGCAGCTTCTAAATCTAAGTTCTAATGCGATTACTAGCTTGCCCAAGGAAATGGGAAAACTATCCAGTTTAATAGAGTTGGATTTGAGCGCAAATAAGTTGACCCAAGTTCCAAAGGAACTTGGTAAATTGAGTAATCTATCCTCTATGAATTTGAGTAAGAATCAATTGGTCTCTATTCCTAAGTCATTTGGGCAACTTCAAAATCTTACAAGTTTGGACCTGAATGGCAACAAGATCAAAACACTTCCATCCCAATTCTATCAAATGAAGAACTTAGCTAAGTTGGGTATAAGTGATAATCCGTTTGATAGAGAAACCTTTTATGGTATTTATAAGCTACTTCCTGATATTCAGGTAGATATACCTGATTTTCACTATGAGATTGCTGTGAAGGCGCTTGGTGAGAAAAAGTACGAAAATGCTTTGGAAGCCTTCTTGAAGGTGATCGAGGATTCTTCAAATAACTACCGGAACGAATCATATGCCTACGCGGCTCGCTGCTATTATTTTCTGCGGCAACCAGATGATATGAGGGCAATTCTTCGACAATTTGGTTCTGAAAGATCTGGAACAGGAAGATATTATGGGCTAGCCCAGTTGTTTCATGGAAAAAATGAATTTGAAATGGCCTATTTTATTTTGCGGGAAGGATGCAAGATACAGCCCGACTATTATCTAAATTGGTATAATTTAAGTTGGTACTGCCTATTTGTTAATAAGCCTGTGGAAGCTCAACATGCAGCAATGAAATCGCTTGAACTTGCTCCATCACAATTAGGAGTTTACACCAATCTGGCCCTTGGTTATCTGCTTGACAATCAATGGGAAGAAGCCCAGGCTATCTATCAGAAATGGAAAGGGAAATATTTTCCTAATCGCTATGAAAAGCGCTGCGATGAAATTTTCTTACAAGATATCAAGGACTTAGAAGCGGCTGGCGTGAAACACCGGGACTTCAGTAAGGTCAAGGCCTTATTCAATAAGTAGTAACTGTCTGGGAAAATCGACGACTAATCTTTCGTTTACCTTATCCCCTTGCAACCACAAGTGCCTGGCGGGCCTTGGATCATGGACCCCGGAACGCATAGAGCGCACATCATGATCACGCCTCCACCACAGAATTAAGTCAAAAAAGAGACCGAGCCCCTTCCAAAAACTTAAAGATCTCGGAAGAATCTCGGTCTCTTTTTAATCTAATCCACCCCATGCAACAATAATCCACCCATCTGAGACAATAACCCACCTCACTTTCCCAAAAGCCCTGCATCTTTGATTCATCATTGTTATCCCATTATGAAAACCAGAAGGTAACTACTTACACCTTCCCAGAAAGAACAGACAGATGAATCAGACAAGCATTAAAGCAGGAAGAATTCAATTCCATCATAATCCCAATGTTCAATATCCTCAGCAACTTGCACTAAAGAATAAACAGAGACTAGTTGTGGGACTACTTTTTTTCTTGGTTCCCTTGATTTGCCTCTTAGGGACTCTAGTTATGCAATTAGTCTAAGTACTCAGACATGATTAGGCAAGCATTCATTTGGGATGAGTTTTGGGCTCAATCGAGGCAAAAAATTGGCAATGCCCCTGCTTCGATGAGGCTTTTCAACGCTGGGTGAGTCCAGAAATCGCCCAAAGGGATATATTCGTTTAATCTTGGCCGAGTACTTAAGATATAAGGGCTGACCTAAAACGGCTTGGGAATACCAAACTACTCTTGCTGGTCAGCCTAGATGCGTCTGAAAGGGTGAGGGAAGAGGAGTGACTGAAGAATCCGCTTAATGTAAACTAAATCTCGCTCCTTTTCCCAAAAGCCCTACCTTACCCGTTTTCGCTCCTGATTCAACTATCCTATCTCTTCCTTACTGAGCTGTTTGGCCCGCATGATCAGGTAAACAGCAAATCCTACCGCTACGCCTGGTACCAGACTTAGAAGAAGGCATATCCATCCGTACTTCACCTTAGGCGACTCGTAAATTATCCAGATCAGTAGTACAGCGAAACAGCAAAAGACATCTGCTGAGTAGGCAGAAGCATAAGGGTTCACGAATCCGGCTCCAAATGCTGCAATAGCATTTGGTTGTTCGATGAAGGGAGGAAGAACTAATAGGCAGAATAGCACAGTGAAAATTCCTGCGACTATACCTATGCTGATCATAAAGGTTTTTTCTGTCATGGTGTTAATGCGATTAGAATAAGGGTTTAAAGTTTTGGATGGGGCCAAGGAGTTGATCCTTCCACATTGAATATTCCAATTCACTGTAGAAGTTTCCCACTCTGCAACAATAATCCACCCTTTGGAGACAATAGCTCACTTCATTTTCGGAAAAGCGCTGCATCTTTGAACTGACCGAAACACCTATTTTTAAAACCTTAGTGAGATTTTTGACCAAGATCTCAAAAAATGTAAGCTCATGAAAAGCATTGCAAGCCAACCTATCCAACTTCAACAGGAACTTACCGAAAAAAAAGCAACTACAAAAACGGATTCCAATCAACAACTAGTTGCCGTACTCTGTCTTTTATTCTTCCCATTTATGTATTTGATCGGATCTTTGATGACTCACTTGTTTTAGGAGTAGTAGTCTATGATGCAGTAGGTTTGGTTGCCAACCAGGTAATGGAACCTGAGCTTAGCTCTTTATTAAGAAACCCCAATATCTGATCTCTGAGTAACTCCTGTTTAAGCCATTCTACCTTCTGGCGCATGCTGACCTAGTCTGGTGAATCCCCTAAAGGTAACTCCAGCAATCGCTCCTCATCAAACCCTAAGTCCTTCTCTTGAGTGTACTCTGAACTGGATTTTGGCGTCAACCAGTTGGCCAAAGCTGGAGCATAGACTATAGGCTACCAGGAGGGCGAAGGTGCTGCCTAAACCAAGAATCAGGAAGGATTCTATGATATGTTGACGCTGTATTTCCCTTGTCCTGCCTCCTAAGGTATGACGTAAGCCCATTTCGGGCAACCCGCCCAGTGCCTGACTACTAGACAGCGTGATAAAACCTATAGATTGTCTTCTTTTAAAAACTGACCGGAAGATTACTTATTATGATAATTTTACAAGTGTAATGACCGTTGTTGCTATACTATCTAATTTAGCTTAACTTTTGTGTCTACTTTTGCGCTTCTGATCGCAGGATATACGCTTTGAAAACAATCGACAAACATGCAGCAGGCTAAGAAATTTGGGACTTTTGGTGGTGTTTTTACTCCTACCTTACTAACTATCCTGGGGGTCATTATGTACCTACGTCTAGGGTGGGTAGTGGGAAATGCGGGACTATTAGGCGCCTGGATCGTGATTTTACTTTCCTTTGCTATTACCCTGTGTACAGCGCTTTCCATGTCATCTATAACTACTAATATTAGAATTGGTGCTGGAGGTGCCTATGCCATCATTTCCCAGGCCTTGGGACTGGAGGTAGGAGGGAGTTTAGGGATACCGAGATACTTGTCCCAAGGGTTAGCCGTAACCATGTACATTTTTGGTTTTCGGGAGGGCTGGTTGAGTATTTTTCCAGATCACAATGCCTTCCTGGTTGATTTGAGTGTATTTGTCATCCTATTTGCCATTGCTTATATCAGTGCAGATCTAGCCATTAAAACCCAGTACATCATTATGGGGATTATCGTCCTCTCCTTAGTTTCAATTGTACTGGCTGGATATTATAACCCCATGACCTATACGGCCGAAGAAGCTATCCGATGGGGCACCTTTGACGGGGTTCGAGAGAAGAACGGTTCGGAGTTCTGGATTGTCTTTGCAGTCTTTTTTCCGGCTGCCACTGGGATCATGGCCGGAGCCAACATGTCTGGAGAGCTCCAAGATCCGCGGAAAAGTATTCCTACCGGTACCCTTTGGGCCATTGGTGTAAGTCTGGTGATCTATATGGGCTTAGCCTTTTGGGTAGCTAGGGCGGCTACGGAAGAAGAGTTGCTCAATAACTACAATGTGATGATTGACAAATCCTTTTTCCCTCCTTTGGTGATTGCGGGAGTGCTTGGCGCTACCTTCTCCTCGGCACTGGCTTCGATTATCGGATCTTCCCGAATTCTATTTGCTATGGGGGAGCATCGGGTATTACCTAAAGGAGAGTGGTTGGAATATCAGAACAAGCTAGGTCAGCCGCGGAATGCGATGATTGTCACGGGCATCATGATTTTTCTAACGATGCTGCTAAGAGATCTGAATGCCGTAGCGCCTTTGGTGACCATGTTTTTCCTGATTACTTACGCCATGTTGAATGTGGTAGTGATCATTGAGCAAAGACTTGGCCTGATTAGTTTCCGACCTTCCTTTACCGTACCACGAATTATTCCATGGATCGGCTTAATAGGTAGTGTTCTAGCTATGTTCATCATCAATCCGACGATCTCCTTGGTGTCTTGGTCTCTCGTGGTTTTTGTCTATGGTATATTGAGTCGTCGGCATTTGGAGACCAAATTTGAGGATGTACGCAGTGGATTATTTACCTCTTTCTCAGAATGGGCAGCCAAACATACGGCGGGATCAGGGCACAAACAGGAGCGGGCGTGGAAACCCAATCTCTTGGTTCCAGTTTCGGACTCTTCTACCGTTCAGGGCTCTTTTTCATTTATCAAGGATTTGGCTTATCCTCGTGGCTCTGCATTCCTCATGGGCATTGGGACGGGGGTTCGAGCCAAGCGCTTAAAGGAGCGCCTGGGGATGATATCTGATGCCTTTCGGCGTGATGATGTATTCTCCTCTACAAGTGTGATGAAAACAGAACGCTTTGCAGATGGCGTGAACTATGGGAACCAAGCTTTAAACGGTGCTTTTTTCCGACCTAATATCGTCTTTCTCAATATGGTGGAAAAGAAGGCGGTCGTGGAGGATTATCCAGAGGTTATCGAAGAGGCAAAACGACTGGAAATCGGGGTGTTGCTCTACATGATCCACCCTAGGGCCATGCTGGGACAGAAGCAAAATATCAACCTATGGATTCGCAACCGTGGGCCAGAATGGGACATCAATGATGGCCGCAGAAACCCTAATCTCTCCATGTTGATTGCCTATAAGCTCATGAAGAATTGGGGAGCCAACATCCGCCTCATTACAGTCATTGATAAGTCCGAGGAATTACCCAAAGCCAAGGCATTTCTACAACAGTTACTGGAGTTGGCGCGTCTTCCGATTCATGAGACTATCGTCAAGGGTGGCAAGTTTGCCGAGGAATTCGCTGATGCCCCAATGGCTGACCTTAATATTCTGGGAATTTCTCCCGGTAAGCCAGTAGACAGTTACAAGGAGCTTGCGCTAAAGGTGAATACGTCCTGCCTATTTGTTTTGGATTCTGGCCATGAGAACGTTTTTGCCTAACGGACGTTTGACATTTGATAATTTAGAAGGTGAGTTAGGGAAAATATTCCGGTTTCACCTATAGTCGAAATTTTGCTATACACTTCTCTGTTTTTTCCGAATAAAAGTTAATTTGGGAAGAAATACCTTGAACAACGGACTTGCTGCTTTAGCACAGCGTTCAGCGGCAGTTTGTTTGAAGCCTAAAAATGTAAAAACAAGATGAAGCAACGCAAGATTCTACTTTCGGAAAATGAAATTCCTGAGAAATGGTACAACATTATAGCGGATATGCCCAACAAACCCTTGCCACCGTTGCACCCCGGAACGAAGGAACCCATTGGTCCAGAGGCACTAGCGCCACTCTTTCCCATGGCCCTGATCGAACAAGAGGTTACGCCTGAAAAGTGGGTCGAGATACCCGAGGAAGTGCGGGATGTCTATAAGATGTGGAGGCCTACACCTTTATATCGGGCCTACAATTTGGAAAAAGCATTGGATACACCAGCCAAGATCTATTACAAGTATGAAGGCGTTAGTCCGTCCGGTTCGCATAAACCTAACACTGCCGTCCCGCAAGCCTACTATAATATGAAAGAAGGGGTGAAGAAGATTACGACGGAGACCGGAGCTGGACAGTGGGGGAGTGCTTTGGCTTTTGCCTGCAATATGTTTGATATTGCTTGTGAGGTATATATGGTGAAAATCTCCTATCATCATAAGCCTTATCGAAAGGTGATGATGAATACCTGGGGAGCTGATGTTTTTGCATCACCAACTGACTTGACGGAAGCCGGAAGAAAGATTTTAGCTGAAAATCCAGACTCCCCTGGATCGCTGGGTATCGCTATTTCTGAGGCAGTGGAACGGGCGGCCACAGATCCCGATACCAAGTATTCGCTGGGGAGCGTACTAAATCATGTTTTGCTACACCAAACGGTAGTGGGGCAGGAAGCATTGGTTCAGATGGAGAAGGCTGGGGATATGCCCGATATAGTGATTGCTCCTTTTGGAGGGGGATCGAACTTTGCTGGATTATCCTTCCCATTCCTACGCTTGAACCTGGAAGAAGGTAAAAATATCCGATGTATAGCAAGTGAACCAGCCTCCTGTCCTAAACTCACGAGAGGAATCTTCCGCTATGACTTTGGCGACACAGTAGGGATGACTCCACTATTACCCATGTATACTTTAGGCCATAACTTCGTTCCCGCTCCGATTCACGCCGGAGGCTTGCGCTACCATGGAGCCGGAGTAATTGTGAGTCAGCTACTAAAAGATAATTTGATTGAGGCCATTGCGCACGATAACCTGGAAGTATTTGAAGCTGGTGTAGAATTCGCTAAGCATGAAGGTATTATTCCCGCGCCAGAAGCTACGCATGCCGTGGCCACTGTTTTCAAAGAGGCCCAGAAATGCAAAGAAGAGGGTGTGTCTCGCACCATCTTGTTTAACCTCTGCGGTCATGGTAATTTTGATATGAAGGCCTACGAAGATTACTTTGCGGGGTCCTTGGTACGGCATGAACTGACGCAGGAGGCGATTGAAGCATCTTTGGCAGAATTGGATACACCAATACCACAATAAGAAATATGATCTGGGGCAGCGATCTGGTTTCGCTGCTCCAGCTAATCTAGGTAAGAGCATGCGTTTATCTCTATTTAAAAGACTTAGAAATAGTTCTCCTCAAAGTTTTGGTCTAGAACTTTTATCGATCGTGATTGCTATTGTCCTAGGATTTATCGTGACGGAATGGCGGGAATCTAGACAGGAAGCCAAGAAGGCCAAATTGGCACTACATAGAATAGCTCAAGAGGTAGAACTCAATAGAGATGCGATAAGTAATATGTTGCCCTACTATGAGACGATGCTCCATCGAATAGATAGTCTTGGACATGACTCGCTAGAGATTAGCACGGATTTGCAAGGTTGGCAAGGAATAAACCCAATTGCGCTACAAAGCAGTGCCTATCAACTAGCCATGCAAACGGGGCTGCTATCCAACATTGATTTTGAAATGGCTACTGCTATATCCCTCTATTATGTTATCTGCGAGGAATATGGTAATACCTCTAGTTTTGCCAGACAAAGTCTACTGCTTGGCCAATTGGAAACGGGGCATCAATATTATACCGTATTAGAATTATTCCGACAGCATTGTCAAGTTCTGCTTTACTATACTCGTCATTTACAAGATGATTATTTGCCAGAGGTCCCGACTTTACCTTCCAGAGACTAAATTTTCCTCTTCCTGTAGGTAGTATCCTAAATAATTTCCAAATTTTCCTGTTTGTAGCCGTTTTATCTTTTTACTACCGATTTTCTTTTCCTCTATGGTTTAGGCTCCGGCAGATAGTCCAGAGATCATTTCGATTAGGATAGCAGCTAATTGTACGCTTTGCCGTTGCAGTCGTTATGTAGCCTCCAAGAGTTTTTCCTACTTCCTAAGTTTGGCCCCGACATCCAAATTAGCTTAGTTATCGTATGTATGTTGCACAGCATGCTACTGAACCCTCTTAATTATTCCTGCCATGGAAGGATATCATACTACTTAAAAACTAAGCTATGAATAAACTAGCCATTTTTTCAATGATATTCCTCGTGGTGCCGTCCTTGAAAGCACAATCTAATCTTGAAGTAGCCTACATCAAAACGGAAGCTATTATGCAAGAAATAGCGAGTAGGGAGGATATTGTCGGACTGTCCATTACGATCGGACAAGCTGATTCCATCTCTTTTACCAAAGGATACGGCTTGGTGGATAGAGAACTTAATGTAAAAACTCAACCCTATCACCGATTTAGGATTTATAGTCTTTCAAAGCACATTACTGCCGTAGCAGCGGCCAAGTTGGCCGAGGATGGAGTTTTGGACCTAGATCAACCGATTTCGACCTATATCCCATTTTTAGATCAACAATTGGCATCCATTACCGCTAGACAACTGATTGGTCATATTTCGGGGATTAGATCCTACCAGGAGGATGAATGGCAAAAGGTATCCAATGGACTTTGTGTTAGTCCATTTGAGTCTGTCTTATCTTTTGAAGGAGATAGCCTGCTTTTCGCCCCTGGCGAGGATTATGCTTATACAAGTTTCGGTTATGTTCTACTTTCTGCGGTGATTGAAAAAGTAGCTAAGAAACCCTTTATGACGTATTTATCCGAAGAAATCCTGAATCCGCTAGGGATCACCAGGGTCAGATTGGATGATGCGGAACAGGTAGATTATCTCGCAGCCAAATCCTACGAATATTGGAAGGGCACTATGTACAATGCCAGATATGCCAACAATAGCTGCAAATTCGGTGGAGGTGGACTGTTGGCCTCCACCCTTGACATTGTAGCATTTAACCAACAGTTATTGAATGGCAGGTTGATTTCCGCAGAGACCTTGCAGATGATTTATACTTCTATGAGATTAAAAGACGGTTCGGAAACTAAATATGGATTTGGGCTGCAGTTCGATGTGGATGAGAAAGGCCGTTCTTATGCTTGGCATAGCGGGCGAAGCCGAGGAGGGAGAAATGCGTTAGTCATCTATCCAGAGCAGAAGCTGATCGTATGTATTTCAGCCAATACAAATGGTGATGGGATTGTCATTGAGGCTGAGACCATTGCCAAATCTTTACTACCCTAGCACGGTAAATTTGTGACCAACAGATGGGCCAGCGACTTCATACGAACGTTCGCTGGTTCCTTTTTTTCCAAACTTACCTTCGTTAATTTCCCATTTCACAACATAGCATTCGCTTTCTGCACTTTTCCCGCCCACCTTTGTAATCGTCAAGCGGTAAGGAATAAGATACAAAAGACCAGCTTTTATCCGACTCCTTCACCACCCCATTTCTTGCAACCACAAAAACCAAAAAATGAAAACCTTGAAATGTTTGATGGCCGGAATGATGATGGTGGCCAGTGTATTTATTGCTACTGCCTCCAACGGAGATTGCGACCATTCCACCAACACCCTAGTAGAACAGCAAAACCCAAAAAACATGTCACAAGCCAACACCCTTTCAACGCTTACCGAACCCATTACAGCTAGCGGAAACCACTACTATGTTAGCCGCAATACGGGCCGGGGACGAATTGCATCCAAAGAGCAGCCTGCTAAAGATCTGGGTAATATCATCGCAAAATTACAGCCAGGAGACGTCATCCATGTCGCTGAGGGGGTGTATACTAGCCGAGGCGATCAAGGAGCTGATGAAATCAATGTCCCCGTATCGATTATTGGTGGCTATAGCCCGGATTTTAGTAAACGAGATCCCTGGGGGGCACACAAAACAGTACTAACGGGAACCAATCATATCGATGGCCTGACCACTCCGAGAATTTATATCAAAACGCATTTGAAACACCGTACCTGGGTGGGAAATATAGTAATCGACGGCGTGATTGTGGATAATGGACCACGAAATCGTTACAAAGATGAAAAAGAGCTTTGCATCCTGCGTAAAGCAAATCCAGCTAAAGAGGTAAATGCTTCTCCTGGGTCAGCAGGTATTAAAGTATTGGTCGGTAAGGAAACCAACGTGACTGTGCGCAATTGCATCGTGGTGAACACAGCTCCTATGGAAGGTGCTTTATCTGTGCAGGGCAACCAAAACAGTAAGATTCTCATTGAGAATAACATCGTAGTGAACAATACCGGCAACGGTATTCAATGTCTCTCCGCATGGCACGCTAAGCCAGGCAATGGCCTCCCAAGCTTCCGAGTAATCAACAATACCGTACTATTTACCTGGAAACCTGATGCCATCGCATCAAATAGTGGCAATGCTTTATCTATGGATACTTCGATTGAACTGTTTGCCGAAGGGAACACATTTGGATTTAGCGACAGAGGAGGGGTGGATAACATCAAGAAATGCCAGTCCATTACCCTTAAGGACAATTTGATCACCGCCAGCAAGCAGTTTGACTACCGGGAATTTAATACTAAGATGACCATCGAAGAAATTGAGGACGAATCTGATTTTATGAGTTATGAAAGTACCGGTAACATTACGAAGGCGGTCTCCGTCCCAGTTAGCGGTGAATGGGCGAAAGTCTACGCTTCGCGCAAAGAAATCACCCGGGCTCAGGTAGATGCCCAAGCCAAAGCTCATAATAATGATGCTAATGCTTTACGTAGCATGTTGGGCCTGAATCTCCGCGCCAATAGTGTGAGTTTGGACGCGGAAATCTGGTTGCACCGGATGAGCATCGAAGATGCTTTGAAGGTTGGTTTGCAGCAGTACGAAGGAAAATACGGAGCCAGTAATCCTGGCCAGATTGTACAATAGATTTTTTGCAAAAACATATAAATAAGCACAGCAGATTTGTTCGACAGTTCTGCTGTGCCACAAACCCCCAAGAAACATAAAATCATGGCTACCTTAAAAATTATTGGTCTTTCTCTTTTAGGCATCTTCACTTTTTTCGTACTGATTGGCTTGATATTCGGAGAACCAAAAAAACCGGGAACAATCGAAGACTATGTTGATAATCCAAATAACAAGAAGGGCTACCATAAAGGAAACATTACCCAGGCTGTAAGCCTCTTCAACTCCTACACGAAAATGGACAAGACCCAGATTCAAACTGCTATGGATAGCACAGATCTGAGTCTACATGAAATCTCCTACGCCTTGTACTTTTGGGCTATGCGTCACATCCAGGAAGGGAAGATTAAACAAGGATACCAATTGCTAAAAGTTGCTGCGGATGATTACTTAAATCCTATTGCGATGGTTAAGCTTGCTCGTATCAATTATCATGGGAGTCAGGCTTTACAGCAAGGGAAAAACCCCATTGATCTGCAACTGGATAAGGACCTTGAAACGAGTTACTACTATATCACCTTGGCCTTTGAAGTAACTAGAGTGCTCAATGAAAAAACGGGCGATAAGGTGATGCTAAATCACGTAGTGAACAGTGGTTTAGGCTTATATGATACTTTTGGTATGAATCAATTGGAAGAAGGATTCAATCGTAAAGAAGTCAGTGTGAAATTCAATGAAGCCTGGGCTGAAAAGATCGATCAATTCACCACCTTATATCTATAAACTGCCTTTTTTCCAAAAAGCTTCCCAAGGAATTACCTTGATCATACTTTATTGAATGCCAGGCACAAATTGCCTCAAATAGGAATGGCTTTGCACTAGCGAAGCCTTTCGTTTTTCAGCCGATCCTTCGTACGCCCGATCTTCTACTTCTACACAAACTGGACCATCGTAACCGGCACTAGTGAGGGTGGAGAAAAATTTGCCCCAATCTACCTCTCCCAAGCCAGGTAGCTTCGGGGAATGCCATTGATTCGGGGGAGCCATAATGCCAACTTCATTTAACAAATGTCGATCCACCCGAACGTCTTTGGCATGTACATGGAAAAACTTATGGGCAAATTCCCGAATGGGAGCTAGATAGTCCATATGCTGCCAAATCATGTGTGAAGGATCGTAGTTCAAGCCGAAGGAATCACTTTCAATCTCCTCAAACATCCGACGCCAAATGGCCGGCGTAGTAGCTAGATTCTTCCCACCAGGCCATTCGTCATAGGTGAAGAGCATGGGGCAGTTTTCAATGCCAACCCTGATACCTTTTGATGCTGCATGTGCGATAATATCTTTCCAGACCTTTAGAAAACGAGGCCAGTTATCCTCTACCGATAAACGGAAATCTCTCCCTACAAAGGTATTGACGGTGTTTAACCCCAAGATCTGCGCCGCATCAATTACCTTCTTAATATGATCAATGTAAATTTCGGCGGCTTGTACATCGGGATCAAGGGGGTTAGGATAATACCCCAGTGCACTGATATTCACTTTATATTGCTCCGTTAGGGCGTGAACCTCGGCAGCATCGGCTTGGGTAAAGTCTACGGCATCAATATGCGTAACGCCTGCATATCTCCGTTCGGCTTTTCCCTTTGGCCAACACATAATTTCAACACAATCATATCCTATTTGAGCGGCCTCGGCTAATACTTGCTCAAATCCCACATCGGGAAGAATCGCGGATACAAAACCTAATTGCATGGTATTCGATTTGTTTTGATATTCAAAATTATAGAAGTGCAGGGGAATTCAAAATGAAAATCGGAAATTTACGAGTATAATGAGCTTTGCTGGAAGGCAAGTTCAATTGATGAAAAACGAAATAGGTAGTGTCCAACTACTTAAACCAACACAAACAAGCATTATTTATTATGAACAGACTAATGTTGTTTATTATGCCAAACCAGTGGGAGATGTCTTTGAAATCTTTCGTGGGGAGACTAAGGATGACGGTAAAACTTGGATAGAAACAACTCTGACCACCAAGTCCAACAAGGATAATGTGAGGCCCTTTGCCATTCGTGGGGGAGTAGAGGAATGTTCCACTCAAGTCATGTGGATGCGAAACAAGCAGTACTCGACTTACAAGAAATATAAGAGCCAGATCAAAATGGACTTTAAAAAATAAGGCGATTAAGTTTGCCCATATAATTGCATAGCCTGGACGATCGCCATCACGAAGAACAGCCCGCTGAGGAAATAATTGAGGTTACGGGCGAGATGAGGGCCACTAACTGTAATGAATTGAGCGAAACGCCCATACAACATCAACAATAAGATTGCTCCTACCGCAATCCCGGACAAGTAGGTATACTTAATGGGATCGTCCAGCACAATCCACCCCTTGGCCTCAAAGAAGGTACTGAAGGTGAAATAATACGGAATATTCAAGAGGTTCATCCAAGCCACCATGATACCTAGCAGAATGGGCTTACCCTTACTAGAGGTAGTCTTAGTAACGCGAGGATGCCGTGCCAATAGTAGGAAAATAACGCCTAAGATGATAAAAATGGCGACTGCCGTTTGCTTCAGGAAGGTAAGTATTGCTGGGTTTTTACTCAAAAAGCCTGCAAAGGTGATGGCTATGAATGCTTGTATGGTGATCGTTACCATGGCGCCAAGGGAGAACCTGTAAGAGGTGTACAAGCCTCTTTTCATGCTTATGGTTACGGCGGTCATGTTCACTATGCCAGGAAGTAGTATAGAGAGGACAGTGATCATGAAACCTAACGCAAAATGATTTAGGTATTCCATCAAACGCTAAGGTATTATTTCTCATAGATCGTACCGGATACCCTCGACCGATTTTGGGAATTCTTAGACTAATCGTTGCGTAATCTCCTTTTGGGGAAAATTTGAAACAGAAGGGTTTCCAGTACCCAGCAAAAGTACAAAATTTTTAATAGTAGCAATTTCCAACCGACTAGCTGACGGTAGTGTCGCTGATAATAGAGAGTGCTTGCTAGCCAATAACGTTGTAGCTGTAGCAGAGAATGTAGGCGGGTAGTGGTACTGCCTTGATCGTGGTGGTAGTACTTGGCTCTCCAGAGGTAGTTTTGCAGCCCCAGTGCTTTTATTTTATGCGCTAGAATCGTTTCCTCCCCATAGAGAAAAGTGTATTCATCAAAACCGCCAAGCTGCTCAAAAACTGACATCTTCCCCATGAAGAAAGAGCCACTAAGACAGTCTACTTTTTGTGGAACTAAGGCCTTAGCAGGAAATTGATATCTATTGGTTTGTATGGTATGTTTTCCCACGAAATAAAGGATACGCAAGGAGGCCATTACCTCGTCTCTAAACCGGGGAAGTCGCCAGGCCTGATGCTTCTGGTCTTCTTGGCCATCTACAAACATGGCGGGTGCCAGGAAGGCAATTTTGGGTAGCTGCTCATATTGTACCGCCAGCGACTGTAGCAACTGATTATCGTCAATTCTAACATCATTGTTGGAGATGAGCAGATAGTCAAATACTTGATGCCGTAAATAGGCTAAGCCAATATTATTGCCCTTAGCATATCCTCCATTTTCGACACTCGATAACAGTTCGACCTGAGGATGAGCCCTGAACTCGGCTTCTAATTTCTCAAAAGAACCATCAGGAGAAGCATTGTCAATCACCAGGACACGCAAATCTACCCCCTCCTGTGCCAAGAAGTACCCGACGCATTGGATAGTGGCTTCCCAGCCCCGATAGTTGAGAATTTGTACATAGATCTTTGGCAAAGAATTAGCCATGCTTCGTAATGAGGTTTCGATGTTTGTTCAACATGATGTATAAGCCAATGCTGACCCAGGCTTCTACCACTAAAAGCGAACAGATCAAACCGTTGAGTTGGAAGGCCTTGGTCAGGAAATAGGTAAGCATTAAATTGATTACCAGACTTGACAGAAGGACTGTAACATAGGCGGTTTTTAGATCATAGGCTAATAATATTTGATAGGCTGGTATGTTGAATAGGGTCACCAATGGAACGATTAAGTACAGCCTTAGACTATACAGTAGCTCTTCATTAACATCCCCAGCGAAGTACAAGAATATTGGCTCTGCACAGATAGCTAAGAGGATCACGGACAAGATGGGAACAGCCAGGAAAAGCAGGAAGGCAGTCCGAAGGTATTGCCGTAAGGCCAACCACCCTTCCTTGGTCTTTTCACATACAATCGGAAATATGGTTTGCGAAAAGATGATCAACAGGAATCGGATGGGCTGTAGCAATCGATACATCACATTGAAATAGCCAGTGATCACGTCTCCCCAAACTATATTTAGCACCAACAAACTGTAGGAAGCGTTAAATTCCACGGCGAGGTTGCTGCCCAACAGTTTGAAATCGGTTTTGAGGTAGCCAAAAATAGCTTGTCGATTGGGCGCTTGAAACTTCAACTGGAACCGGACTGTGATATAGACGATCACGAATATGCCTACTATAGTGGCTGCTAAGCCCTGATAGGCTAACACATACATATAGTCTGCCTCACTATTGATACCATACCATATCAAGATGGCGTATAAAGTTTTGATTACAAGATTGGCCAAGGCTAGTAAGTAGGATTTTTGCAGACCAATAAAGAACCAATCTGTGAAAAAAACTTGTCCGGCGATCATCCATAATCCCCATTGGAATACGATCTCCCTTTCCTCCAAGAAAGGAATGATTTGAACCAGCAATAATAAAGCTGCCATAAATACCAGGGCAATCACGGCTTTGCTGTACAGTACCTGAAAAAACAAATGGGCAAGAGCATGCCGGTCCTCCCCGATCAAGGCAAGTTGCCTGACTCCGGAGATATTGAATCCATAATCGACAATGGCTCGGCCGTAGTTCAGCCATACGCCTACAAATGCAATTACACCAAAATGCGCAATCCCCACGCGACTGATGATAATCGGAATAAGGAATAGTAGAATGAGCGCATCCGTTGCCTTCAGCAGACCCAGGGAGAAGAAGTTGAAAAAGGTAAGTCTTGCTGACCAGAGCCGTGTAAACCATTGCTGCTTCGGGGAGGAGTTAGCTTGTTCTTTCATGCTATTGCTGCTCCAACTGACCGATCCAGCGACTTAGGTGTGCTCTCCAAAAGACAATGGCAGCTGCTAGAAATAGCCCGAGTATCCCTCCAAGGATTAAACTTTTGATTATCCCTCCGAGGCCGAAGCGGGCACTGGGCAATACAATGAAATTATCAATGGCAAAAACATTTTCAGCTTGGACCAGGCTATTCTCAATGTCCGTTTTGCGCTGCACCAGTTCACGGGAAAAGCGGAGCAGTTCATAGGCGTTTTTCCCCTCACTGTTCTCTATCGTAACCGCGCCGGATGCTTTTGTCCCATTAATGGGCGCTTCGTAGAGTCGCTTTAGTACGGAATCAATGGTGATTTGTTTGGCATTTATAAAATCCAACTCTTCCTGGAGGAGCCGCTTTTTCATTTCCAGTCGCTTGGCAGAAAAAGGGTTGCTATTGAGATAGGAGTTGATGGCGAGTTGCAGGCTATCCCCCGGAATGGGCTTTCGCATCTTAACTGTGATAATCATGGGCTCCTTATGCATCGTGTAATTGCTTTCTAAGGATTTGCCGCGACTATCAGAGACTTTGATCGAACTAATACTGTTGACTTGTGAGGGTTTGAGATGGAGTAAATCAGCGACTTGATCATTCTCCTGATTGCCAATCAAGGTATTGACTTTGGCAATCATATCACCGAAGATCTTAGGGTGTAAATCACCATAGACAAAGGTAGAGGTCATCTCGTAGCTCTTGGACTGCTGATACAGGCTGAATAGTTGAAGTGCGGTAAAAAGGCCAATCAAACTGAAACTCAGGAGCCAATGTTTCCAAAGTACACGCCAGAAAAACGCAACAGTATCAGCAGCTAATCGGATCCACCATAGAGCGTGCTGCTGTAGATCTTGCCAGCTCAATTGATCATTTGTAGAATTGGGAGTTGTCATAAGGCTTACTATCAGGCTGTAAACATAAATATATTTCATAATAGTTGTGGGTTAAACCCATGCACTTGTTAACTTCGTGTCTAGCGGAAGTCCAATTCTTTTCTTCATTTACTAAGCGATTTCTTTGGGAAACCCTATCGATCCATCATCTCTTCAGCCCTTGCCTAGGGCCAGTAGTCCCCTCTCGCCGGAGATTCTACTAGTCGTGGGACTTTTCTTCTTCAATATCTTCTTGCTGCCTGCTGGCTTGCTGTACACCACCTTACTAAGTCCACTATTTGTCCTTCTGCTATTGAAGAAAGGAGTGTGGCGTCCCTTCCTCGCATACCTGGGGTTGAGTCTTTTATTTGGATATCAGCATTTCCGCACGGGGGTAGATGTAGGAGCTTACCTTAAGTCCTATATTTTGTTCTCTAGCGCCTTTGTTTTTAGCCTTTGGGCCTATCATTTTCTGAGCGCAAAACACGAAAAGCTTTCGCTGTATTTCCAACGGATTACTTTGTACAATACCTTTTTCGTTCTACTGGCTATTGCGGGCTTGTTGCTTCCGTTGACGCGTGAGATACTTTGGTATGATGTACCGATTCATCCGGCTATTCCAGCCTTTCCTCGTCTGCGCCTCTTCGTGTATGAACCTTCTTTTTATAGTCTTTTGTTGGCACCCATTGTGTTGTACTATTTCACAGCCTTTGTTTTTAGTTCTGATAACAAACACTTAATGGCATTGGGGCTATTGTGTTTTGCTCTCGTCTTGTCTTTATCCTTTGGCGTGCTAGGGGGAATGCTTATAGCTGTGTTGGTGGTATTTTTATTGAATGCGAGGAGCTTATTGCGTCGGAAAAGGATCTTCTTTGCTAGTCTCTATCTCCTGGGCATGGCCAGCATGGGAGGATTGATTTTATGGGAGTTCTTTCCCTTTAATCCAGTGGTAGATCGAGTGGGGAAGATTTTTGCTGGACATGATAGTTCCGCTAATGGCAGGACCTGGGAGGCCTTTATGCTGGCCTGGAAGATTCTGGAGCACACGGACATCTACTGGGGGGCTGGCTGGGGGCAGATCAAGATTGTTGGGCAACCTATTATCGTTGAGTATTACAACTATGAAGGAGAATGGCGAGATCTGGTCCGGATTCCGAATGCTAGCGCGGAGACCTTAGCCAGCCTGGGACTCATGGGCTTGCTTGGGCGACTTCTCGCCGAGATTGGTCTCTTCTTTTACACCAAGGTGTATGACAATTATTATCGCATGATTTTATTTGCCTTCATCTTCATCTACCAGTTTACCGGGAGTTATCTGACTAATATCTATGAATATCTCATTTGGATTTTGGTGTTCTTACCTGTTTTTCCCCAGTTTAATCGCCAATAGAACTATGCGTATAAAAACTTAATAAGGCACTCCGAGGGATAGTTGCAGCCCGTTCTTAAGCTGGAATTTTAGCTAACTTAATTTGTTTTTGGTAAATATTTATATTATTATTGTTTAGTAATTCTGTATACTTAAAAAAGCGCTCTATCAACTCTACACTTTTTCATTATTCATAAGTTGATATTGCTTTTCTCTAAAAATTGATCCGATAGGAAAGGGCCAATCCTTTGTCTTTATTTGACTGATTTGTCATAGAATCAGAGGGGGGCTATTGTAATATTAATATCAAAAACATGATCATGAAGAAGTTACTTCTAAGCGTTCTTGCTATTGCTGCATGCCTTCATATGAGTGCACAGCAAACCTTTACTGAAGAGGTCATAATTCGAGAGACCAATGACCATACTGGACTAGAAATTGATGCTGGAAATGGTAACAATTCCTACGTTGATTTTCTAGAAAATGGTGTGTATCGAGCTTACATCTATTGGGATGGAAGTAGTGATTTACTGAGAGTATGGGCTCCTGATGTCCCCGTCTTTATCGATCCCGGCAGTAGTGGAGTTGGAATAGGAACGGCAACCATACCTGCCAATTTTAGACTAGCGGTGGATGGTCAGGCCATTTTCGAAGAAGTTACCGTTCAATTATCAGAATCTTGGCCTGATTATGTATTTCAGGACAATTACCCTTTGATGGCTTTACCTGAGTTGCAGGAATATATTAAGCAAAATAGACATCTTCCTAATCTTCCACCAGCAAAAGAGGTAGAAGCGAACGGTCTCAAAGTTGGAGCCATAAATACTAAACTAGTTGAAAAGGTAGAAGAACTCTACTTGCATATGATCGATCTGCATGAGGACATCACTAAACTAAAGGAGTCTGTACAAAAGTTGAGAGCAGAAAATGAACAATTGAAAGTGGCTAGTCAAAATAAATCCGGAAAGTAGGGATCTTTCGTGCGTCTAAATTTAAAATTCTAAATGTAAAAGACTAGCCAATGAAAGCGCTCAATAAAATTACGATAGGGAGCGGCGGTCGCTGCTATGCCCTGACCTTGGTCACTTGGCTTCTCCTGCAACTATCGCCAACTAACACCTTTAGTCAGTTTCAAGAACTGTATTGTGGTACCTTAGATAAAGGATCTTATTATGGCTTTGGAGGAAGCAGATCCAGCTCTTCTTCGGCACATTGCCATGATGAAGCAGTGACAAAGGTAGTCAATATCAATATTCATTTTCTCTTGGATGGTTCAGGAGGGGGTAACTACACTGAGACTCAAGGCTTAAATGGAGACTCTTACAATGGTATAGCTATAGCCAATGACATAGTAGAAGCCGCCAATTGGTTGATGGCAAATAACAATCAACTTTTCCAACCGATCGGAAATACAACACCCGTAGAGTCTGTTAATATTCAATGGGAATTGCGAGGGGTACATTTTGATGATGACCTGGACGCTTTTACAGCCACTCGGTTTAACTTCAGGACAAGGCTCGAGGACTTACATGTGAATTCTACATCGGAAATTAATGTCTATTTCACTACTAGTAACATAGAGGCTAGTGGGGTAGCTTCTGGCCTTCGACTTCTACCAGCTGATAATGTAGTTCTAATCGGGAACTTTAATTGGTTTGAAGATAACATTAGACACCCGGTCTTGCCTTTCAGGTTCAAGATTTTTTGGTTTGCAGATCTTCTCAATCATGAAATTGGTCATTTGCTGAGTTTATCACATCCTTTCAGAGTTGCTCCGGGTTCAGATTGTACAAATACGAATCCCGATGCCTGTGCAGATACCTATACTTTTTGCAATCCATCACGCAATGATCAGGTGGGAAATGCTTGTTTTTATCCTCTTTTCCCAATTACTAATCCATACGATGGCAGGTTTTGCACCGAACAGGAGTATTCCAATACTTTTATGGATTACAATGTTAATCACAAAGCAATTAGTCCTTGTCAGATTGAACGGATGCATGATCAGCTTTGTGACGGGAATGAGGCTTTCTTTACGGAATGTGAAGGTAATTCACTTTTGGTCTTTGAACAGGGGAGCTCAATTCCTAGTGGCACTCAGTATTCTTCAGGTATTATACTAGCATCGGGAGATGTTAATGGTTCTGGGACCACAAACCTCCATGCTGGAGTTGCCGTTAATTTACTGCCTGGTTTTCAAACCTTTACTGGACCAGGCGATGTGTTTAATGCGGCTATTGAAGACTGCCAGGAGATCACCTTAGCCAGAAGTTTAGGACTTCAGAATCAGCAAGGTGAAGTTAGGACCTTATCTTCAAACCAGCTTACTGTCTATCCTAATCCGGCTTCTGGCATACTTACACTAGATTGTTCCGCTCTAAAGGAAAATCTGACCTATCAGCTAGAGATCTACGATTCCTCGGGGAGAATAGTCTACGATACTAAGGTTAATAATCAGACCTTAAAGTTTGGCCTCCCAAGGACAGGTCTGTATCTGATGAAGGTGATTCAAATGGATAATGGCCTTGTCGTTGCTTCACAGAGAATTGTATATTACCAATGATTAAATTGGGGCTGTACCCATCACCTCTGTCTAGCAATGGACAGTTTTTGAGTTGTCATTTACATTTTATTCAGGAAGCCTTATCTTGAATATTGATAGCTTGGGAACTTTCTATGATGAACTATTCATTGTTGATTAGATTCTACTCGAACTAATCTTGTTGTGCTTGAAAGCAATCCCGAACCAAATACATAGAAATGTGCTCACTACCAGACCTTATATGACTGCTCGGGATTGCTATTCAGGTCTTCATTCCGACCTCGTGATATCTTGAAGACTTACAAGGCTTATTCATTTTAAAGAAAAGGTTTATGTTCAAAATAATTTTACCAGTGCTCTGTATGTTGTCTCCTGTCTTCATTACAGCCCAAAGCTATGCCTTTAAGATGTATTTTGAAGATGCCATGGGCAATAGAGATACCATAGAATTTGGCTTCAATCCACAATCTACCCTCGGGATAGATGAATCCCTAGGCGAAATCAACATCATTGATGAGCCATTTGGTGGAGGATTGGAGGTGCGAATTATGGATAGATGGTTGCAAATGATCTATGGAGGTGAAACTTCCTTCCATGCGAAAAAGCAAGTTCTCCCGCGCTTACATGAAACACTTAATGTGATTATTAAAACGGATCATTTTCCCGTTACAGCTTCTTGGGATCAACAATTGATTAATTCAATCGATACGATTGCTGGAAGTTTCTTGACCAGCATTAATCCAGGCGGATGGTTCGATACAAGTAGTCCAAGCGATTTGGGAGTAGTGAACCTGGCTGATAGTAATTCTGTAACCTTTAGCTCTAATTTGGATGGGGAATACATTGACGCGTATGGCTACATCATCAACAATGATACCATGCCGACTTACTGGTTTCACTTTGACTCAATCGAACCCTCCAATCCAAATAGTACTACGGATTTGTTGGACCTACCCAATGCTTTGGTTTATCCAAATCCTACCTATGGAGAAATAGCTGTAGAAAATGATCTTGCCTATTCTATCAAAGCCATGCGCCTATACCATGCAAACGGTGAATTCGTTAAATCCGTGGCCGGATACCAGTTAAATTTTGAGGAACAAGTACCAGGAGTTTACCTTTTACAGATCCTTACCAAGGATAGTAAAACCTATCTGCGGAAGATAGTGAAGTATTGAGTCGGTTTTCTCCAGATTCGGAATGGAAGATGGATAATGAGCTATGGCTTGGGTTGTCGTCGATTGTACCAGAAGCCCAAATATTTTGGATTCCCCTTGATATGGAGGGCTTTAGGCAATAACAGATATAAGATCAACCAGATAACGGAAAGGGTAGTCGAAAGAAAAACGACGAAGAATGCACTGAAGGTATTATCTCCTTTCCTTCCTGAGGTAATGGCCGGATGCTGATGTAAGACGGTGAATCGCTTGTTGATTTTCCGGCCATAGCGTCGTAAGCGAATAATGAAGTCAATTTCTTCTAGAGCATATAAATCAGTGCTAAAGCCACCAATACTTGCAAAGGCTTGTCCTTCGCAGAGGATGAAAGCTCCACCACACCAATTCAGCCAGCGCATAAGTGGGTTCAGGCGTTCCATACGGAGCTGATTCCACCTTGAGCCTCCTTCTACTTTGATGGTAGTACCAATACCAAGATAAGGGCCTTCTTGGATAGTGTTCCAAAGGTCGTGCATTAGAGCAGGAGTGGGGTAGGTGTCCGCATCGATGAAGAGCAACCACTGGCCTTGTGCTTGCTGAGCCCCCGTATTTCTAGCTTTACTGATTTGTCGTTTGTTCTCTGAGATAAGCTTTAAGCCAAGCTGATTAGCAACTTTTGCGGTGTTGTCGGTAGAATGGTTGTCACAAAGTATGATCTCCCAAGCTTGACCAGACCATTCGCTCGCGTGAACGGCATGCTTTATTTTGGCTATGGTGAGCGGCAAAATTTCTGCCTCATTATAGGCGGGAATGATGATGGACAGAAACATAAGCGCTAGTGAATGGGGACTTCCCAGTAGTCCAGAGCCCATTCTTGCATATAGCTCACCCGATGTGGCACTACCTTATAGATGATCAATTGAGGATTATCAATAGAACCTAAGTAATGCTCTAGAAGGCGATTTTTTCGCCATATATCTTCCAGAAGCGGTCGATCCTGCAACACCTCTGCCACTCCTGTGATGCGAACCTGATTGTGATCACCATCCATGTAACAAAGTTCAACTTTAGGGTTTGTTGCAAGCTGTGCCGTTTTTTGGTAGGATCGCAGATTGGCGATGTAGATGGTGAAGCCATCTACTTTTACCGGAGAAACTGGACGGAGGCGAGGCTGATCCCCGTCCATGGTAGCAAGCATGGGAAACTTGGCTTCTTTGATGACTTCGGCAGCGAGCGATGGCAATTGATCCGGATCTATTTTTGCAGCTTGTGGTTTAGGCATGGCTCATTATTTGATCAGTAAACAAAGGTACCTAGCCCTTCTCTAAAAGTAAAGACTTTACTTTAAAATGAGTGGAGTCGGTGGAGATAGGGCCCTTCTCTATCTTGCCCTACAGGCTTACGTAAGTAGAGTTTGATGACCCAGTGATGCTTTTACGGTATCAAGGTTTCGGAACGACGAGGGGAAAACGACTAGCCCTACTTCTGCACCTTGGTAATTCCTCCTGGATAAGCCTGAAAGTAGCGTCCGTTTTATGCAGAAAATAACTTTCTAGGCAGCGATTTAAGGTGTTACATTCAAATTTTTGTCTTATTATGCGCAGAAAGGAGAATTAATGATATGCGAAGTAGTTTGGCCTATATAGGAATAGCCATTTTGATCATCGGCCCCTTCTTAATTTGGGGAGATTGGTTTATGGCTTTCTTCAGTGAAGGAAAGGCGATTGAATGGCTGCAAAATTATGGTCAATGGGCGTGGGCCGTGGCCGTGCTTTTACTGCTTGCGGATCTATTCCTGCCACTTCCAGGTACCGTCATCATGTCGGCTCTGGGATATATTTACGGACCCATTATGGGGGGATTATTGGCTACCTTAGGTGGGATTGCTTCAGGGGTATTAGCCTTTGCGTTGTGTCGCGGATTGGGGCGTAGAGCTGCCCTATGGATCTTGGGTGAAGCAGGTTTGACGAAAGGAGAGCAGACCTATGCCAAGAATGGGAGTTGGATTGTAGCTATTTCTAGATGGTTACCAGTTTTACCGGAGTTGATTGCGTGTATGGCGGGTTTGAATCAGATGAAGTGGCGCCCTTTTCTGGTCGGTTTAATTTGCGGCTCTGTACCCTTAGGCTTTGTCTTTGCCTACATCGGTTATTCGGGCATAGATTATCCCTATTTGGCAATTATAATTAGTGCTGGCTTACCACCCGTGCTATGGCTAATTGCCCGATTTTTCTTAAAAAATCTCAGTTCTAGCGATATATAAATCAGTTTTTTCTACGACAACTGTTGGCTAGTGAGGCAAAAGAAAAAAATTCGCCTGGGCATCTTAGGCTCACGGGGCATTCCCAACCGCTATGGCGGCTATGAACAGTTTGCTCAATACCTCTCAGTAGGTCTGGTCCAGCGTGGACATGAGGTTTGGGTATACAATTCGTCTTTGCATCCCTACAAGGACGAAACCTATGAAGGTGTGCACTTGATCCATCGTTTTGATCCAGAGAATAAGTTGGGGAGTTTTGGGCAATTCGTTTATGATTTCAATTGTCTCAGAGATGCTCGCTCTCGCCCCTTTGATATCTTATTCCAACTTGGGTATACCAGCAGCGCTATCTGGTATCCCTGGTGGCCGAAACAGATGATCCAGGTCATGCATATGGACGGTTTGGAATGGAAGCGGTCCAAGTATTCTAAACGAGTACAGCGTTTTCTTAGAAAGATGGAGCGGATAGCTGCCGATCGAGCAGATGTCTTAATTGCTGATTCAACGGCCATCGAAGATTATTTATTGGAAACTTATCAAAAGGCATCCACTTTTATTCCATACGGGGCGCAGACTGAGATAAAGACAAACCTTGAAGACCTGGAGTCCTATGGTCTCCAAGCGCGTTCCTATTTGTTAGCTATAGCGCGTTTTGTGCCTGAAAACCATCTGGAAGAGATTATTCAAGGTGTTTTGGCTAGTCGATACGAAGGACCCCTTGTGATCGTGGGAAATTCAAAGCAAGCATATGGAGAATATTTAAAGACGAAATATCCTAGCGATCAAATCCGGTTTCTAGGAGGGATTTATGATTTTGAACAATTGAACAGTCTCCGTTTTTATGCGCAACTCTACTTCCACGGCCACTCGGTGGGAGGAACGAATCCCTCCCTGCTAGAGGCCATGGCCTGTGAAGTGCCCATCTGTGCCCATGATAATGTCTTTAACCGATCAGTTTTGACTGAAAACGCGCATTACTTTTTGGATAGTGCCGCGATAAGTCGACTTTTAGATAAAATAGAGACACAAAATTCGACCACCTGGGTAAAGCAGAATAAAGAACGGATTAACAATAGATACCGATGGGAAGGGATCATAGATGCATATGAAAACCTTTTTTTGGATCTTCTGCCCCGGCCTCTACATAGCAGCGATTAACGGATAAAGACCTTCTTTCTATGTCTTCGATAACCATCAAGTCACGGACCCTGAGCCAATGGCTGCTTGCATTCCTTCCGGTGAGTTTGCTGATCTCGAAGCGCTTGAATGTGCTGGTGATTATGTTGTACGGGCTGTCTGTCCTGCTGCAGCCACAACTATGGAACCGAGTAAAAGGTCTACGACAATTTCCCTGGGTAGGCGTATTTGTGCTTTTTTATGTTTTACATGCCGTTAGTTTATGGTGGTCGGCCAATGAAGCCGCTGCTTTGTTTAGTTTGGAGAAGAAAGCGGCCCTGTTTGCCATCCCCATTTTCATGGGCCTAGATCGGGAAATAGATTTTGTCGGCTTTCGTCAATGTTTGTTAAGTCTGGTCTTGGGGTGTTGCATTTCCATTTGGTTTTGTTTACTTTTAGCGTTCCGTAACTACTTTCAGACAGGTAATGCCAGCTTTTTATTTTATCACGCATTTAGTTGGCCCCTGGATGAGCTAAACGCCATTTATTTTTCATTTTTCACATTCACAGGATTAGTTTTTGGTCATTATCTCATTAGGATCAAGTACAAAGCATTAGCTAATATTCGTTGGCAGATCTTCGTGATTTTTAGCTTACTAATGGGATTAGTGCTTTTATCTTCAAGGCTATTCATTGTTCTAACCCTATTGTATTTATCGCGTTTAGCATTTCAAAATTACGCAAAACTGGTGTCGAAGCGAATGCGAATGGCGGGTGTCGTCATCGTGATCTCCTTTTTAGGAGGAGTGCTGTTTCTTAGTCAAATAAGAGATCGATTTGATCAATTGCTGCATTCTCAGTTTGAGGTCTTGCAACAAGATCAATTTGTCTATGATACCCCCTTTAATGGTTTGACCATTAGGTTGCTGCTTTGGCGTTTTGCAGGAGAAATTATGGCGGAGGAGAAAACTTATCTTCTGGGCACAGGGATAGGTGATGCGCAAGATTTGCTGGATGCGACTATTGTAGAACACAATGTTTATCACGGTAATCCCACATTGGGCGATCAGGGGTATTTAGGGTACAACTTTCACAACCAATTCGTTGAAACCTGGGTGCAATTAGGGCTAATTGGATCTTTGACCTGGCTCCTGTTGCTCACCGTCGGTTGGCGAAAATGGAAAGGGAATTGGAACCATCCTTTTTTGTACTTCAGTGTTGCCGTATTGTCTTTTTCCTTGATAGAAAGTTTCTTAGAACGGCAACACGGCGTTGTTTTTTTCGCCCTGTTTGTATCAATATTTCAAATTATCTCAGAACATGAAGCTCCTCAGAAACCCTTTACATGAAAACCCGACCGTTAGTCCCATGATGGCAGAGACTTTGCCATTTCCGATCGATGCCTCGGCCAGGAAAAAACTCATCAGCACGACTCCACTTCCACTCCCCATCCGATATCAACTGATTAAACGTTTTTTTGACATCATCGTAGCCTCCATAGTCTTATTGTTTGTCCTGAGTTGGCTGCTGCCTCTACTTGTTTTAATCAACGCCTTAATGGGGAATTATCCAGTCTTTTTTATCCAAAGAAGGGTAGGAGTTGAACACCGGATATTCAACTGTTATAAGCTGCGGACCATCCCCATGAATCCAAAGCAGGGGATTGGTAAATGGTCCACTTTTTTAAGAAATAACAAGTTGGATGAATTGCCTCAATTCATAAATGTACTATTGGGGAACATGAGTATTGTCGGACCAAGACCTCATATGTTGAGCGATCATCGTAACTTTAGCAAAGTGCTTGGGCGTCAGTATTACGATCGATTGAAAGTTCTACCTGGCATTACCGGCTTAGCACAAGTGGAAGGATATGAAGGAAGAGTGACCTCTTTGGAGAAGCTGCAAGGGCGAATTCGATGCGACTTAACCTATATCAACGATTGGTCACTTTGGTTAGATATACAGATTATGGCTAAAACATTGCTAGTCCTATTTAAACGCCCCGAGAAGTAACGATCGGCCAAATTGGAGTTACAGTACCTACTAATCAAACTAGATGAATCAGCTCAAACAGGAGATTGTCAAGACTATTTTATATTTCGATATCTTTTCTTTTCCACTAAAGGAGGAAGAGATCTTTCAGTTTTGCCAGATCCCAACACAATTACCTACTATTCAACAAACGCTGTCCGAATTGGTAGCACAAGGGCAGCTCCAACGGAGCGGTGACTTTTATGCTGTCCGAGAAAGTCAACGTTTATCTTCCTCACGACAGAAGAAGTTTCAACTGTCTACCCGGCTGATGCTGAAAGCATATCGAAATGCAGCCTTTATTAGTCAGTTCCCCTTTGTGCGAGGGGTAGCCATTTCTGGGTCATTGTCCAAATATGCGGCTGATGAGGCTGCTGATATTGATTTCTTTATCATTACGGCTCCAAATCGACTCTGGATCTGCCGTTCTTTCTTGCATATCTTCAAGAAATTCACCTTTTTAGTTAGCCGTCAACACGATTTTTGCATGAACTACTTCCTGGATCAACAGGAGCTGGAACTCAAGGATAAGAATTTGTACACGGCCTTCGAAAGTATATCTATTATCCCTGTCTATGGAAAGGCTAGTTTCAAAGCCTTCTTTACCGCTAATCAATGGGCTCGTAAATTCTTCCCCAATACCGATCCACAGGATAAACTGCAGGTAGAATGGCAGGAGAGGAATAGCTGGTTGAAACGCAGTGTTGAATTCCTCTTTGGTGGGGTATGGGGTCAACAGCTCAATCAAAGGATCAGGCATTCGACGGTGCGCTGGTGGCGAGAAAAATTTCGGAGGCAAGGCTATCAGATGGATCAGTTCGAGAAAGATCTACGGGCTACTGATGGGGAATCCAAATACCATCCTAACGATTATCAGCATCGAATACTACAGGCTTACCAGGAGCGCTTAGAACACTTTGGAGACACCACTAAAAGCCATGCAACTTCGGAAGTAGTTGAAGCAAAGACTAGCGAAAGAAATTAGGCTCCCAACCCGGTTCACGTACGCTATCAGGGGGACGCTCAGTCCGATAAGGAGCAAGTGAATCAATCCAGCTTCGATGATACAATTCCCCCAGAAAGGGAAACTCTGCAAATTGGTGGGTAGGGAAATCTTTTAGGATTTCCCGAGTTGCTTCTAGTGATAGATTCCATTCTCTAGCTACGCGTTCTAAAGAAGGTTCCATGAAGGCGATGTATAACAGCTCACTCTGCGTATGTGCTTGTTTTTCTGAATGATGTAAGGCAGTGGGCAGACTGGTGCGGTAAGCATCTAATAGTTGATTGGTAGAATCAACAATACCTAAAAAATATTGACTCGTCAAGAAACCTGGCTGATCCGGTGTCGGTTGGAATAAGGGTTGCACATTCACTTCGTGACACCATAGACATTTGCTGGGCTTCCCCGCTCTCGTGGTGGATAGGGGGGCTGCTGGGGCCAATTTACCCAAATCATCATACAGTATGAACCGCAATTGACCATTAGACATGATATCTAATAGCTCGAAGTGATCCACGGGCTGATCTAGATCCAAAATTCCTTCTCCTTCATCGGCAATGAAATAGCGTTCTGTTAATGCCCCTTGGGTGTGGAATCGGATCAATCGAGGTTTTGTGGCGATGGAGGAGTTGACGACGGGAAAGCTATCCAAAGGAGCATAGGTCTGTTGTTCCAGGTAAGCGGTAAGGCTTTGGGGGACCTGGGTTAGTTCGTAGTAATGCCAGCTGCTATGCAAACTTAAAACCAAGAAGCGAGAAAGATCTATAGAACCCTTAACTTGATATTCCTCGCTGGCCTTTAAGCGTTCTAGTATTTTATGCCAGGCTGATAAAGTTGATGGTGCAAAACCCACTTTCCCTAAGTCGAGAATAAACTCCTCTTCATTGACCAACTGCACGGCAGAAGGCCAGGTTTTGGCAGGTAACTGAGCGCCTAAAAAGGATAGGGACCATTGCAACCCTAGCATGACCTGATCCATATTTTCTGCTGCATAGGCCTTCACCCAGCGTAGCTGAATACTATTTTGCCCCTCTAATTGAGGCCTAAGTTGATCAGTTGTGCACTGATTCAGCATTATCCCCAGACCGATCAAAAAACATAGTGATGAGAACCTAAGCCGTTTTCTCATGGCAGTTTTACTTTTCTAAGCGTGTAGAATCCTACCCCTCGACCTTCGTCAGACAAGTAAAGGATTTCATCCTCATTAAGGCGCATCGGTTTTTTCTTTCTGCCTCTGCTTTGCGTCAGTCGTTGATCAGCATAAAATACTTGTTGGTCGCGGATGAATACCCGGGAATCCTCATAAATCTTGTCGGTGGTGGGATGGAGGTCTTCTTCGGAACCTTGGCCCCGGAAATGCTGCAAGAGAAGGCCATCTGGGGCAAGTTGATAATCAAAAATGATGGGGTATCGACCATCCGGCAGATAATAGTTGCTGAGACGAATCTGAGGAGTGCCACTCATTCCCCATTTTAATAAGAGAAGGCCACCCAAAGCAAACCATAGTTTGGGTTGAGGGGCTGGACCTTCTGCCCAATAGATCCAGCCAAAAACTAGCAGTAGTGCATAAAGCCTTGGAAATTGTAGAAGAAATGGCGCATCCTCCAATAGATAGATCGGGATATTTCCAGCTAGAAAGAGTAGTAAGAAAATTCCGATCCAAAGTGATCTTTTTCTGAAGTTATTGTGCGTCAAAATAGCAATGGCAGGAAAAAATAGGAGTAGCATACTGTAATTAGAACCGTATCCGCTCAGTAGTAGGCCAGCCAGTAGGGTGATTCCGAAGGACAAAAAGTTGGATAAGCTGTTTTTCCAAATTAGCTGGACCAACAATCCCAGGATTAACCATTGAAAAATAAGATAAAGCAGCGTAGCCAACCGTGGGATATGTCGTAAAGGGGCAGTATTCAAGTGGCCATCTAAAATGAAGAGCTGATCAATAAATACCCGAGCTGATTGATAGAGTATAGTGTAAGGATCATTGATTTCTCCGGCAAAAAGTCTAGGCAGAATTTCTTGATAGTATTCCGCTAAAGTGGGGTATCCAATCCAGCCCATTGGCAAAGCGGAAAACAATAGACTGAAACCTATGGTCCAGCTAAGCGTTCGATACTGCCGCTTCAACAATAAAAACAGTAGAAGAATTGCTGGAAAGATCTTTAGAGCGATGGGAAGTGCCCAACAGATGGCCGCTAGTACTCTCTTGTTCCCTTGCCAAAAGATATAGCCAAGCCAGAGGAAGCTGAGCATGTACAAATAGGATTGGCCTTGGTAGAAGTTATTGAAGAGGGGCGTCCAAAGTACAACTGGGATGATCAATAGAGCCAGTCCCGAGCTAGGACGATTATTGCACTCTTCACGCTTATTGTTCCGCTGAGAAACCCGATGATTCTCTGCGGGTATTTTTTGCTGCTCCCTTACTCCCCAAAGCCATACGAAGGTGAAAAACAGCAAGCCTAATCCATTAAATAGTAACTTGGCTTGATAAACATCTCCGATTATTGCAAAGGGAAGATAAGCTAAGACGCTGATTGGCGGGACGGGGGCATAGTTGACAAAAACGGTCGCTGGACTTCGCTCATTTACCCAGAGATTAAAAGTATAGGGTTCGTAGAGTTGGGCCTCTTGCCACTCGCCGCCCAGCAAAGCCTCGCTGGCATAATAGTAATTAGCAAAGTCTCCAATGGGTGCCTGGCGAACTTGCCAGATTTGAAAGCCTCCTACCAGCAGCCACAACATAGCAGCCCCATAAGCGTATATGGCCAAATTACCCTTTCCCATTCGATGCTTGGATTTCAAAGATGAGAAACTCCTCAAATAGTCGTGTTTCTCTATGGATGATCGGCATCTGGTAATTATACTTGGTAGCGATTACCTGGATCGGATCTAGATCACAGACCTCTGATAAGATCATCCAAACTTTTGAATGGGGGGCTGTGTACTTTCGAAGATCTTGGAAAAAAGTATGGAAGAAATAGAAATCGTGCCCACAATACCAGGCATAGGAACTATCTTCCTTTGCTTGTCCTTCAAAAAAAGGAGGATTGACGATGATGAAATCAAAGTCTTCCTCGGCTAAATTTTGAAAAACGTCGGAGTGGATCACCTCCACTCGTAGATGATTGTTTTGTGCGTTGGCGCGTGAGCAAGCAATGGCCGTAGGGTTAATATCTACCGCCGTAACACCAGCGCCTGCTTTGGCTGCCACTAGGGACAATAGCCCACTTCCACAACCCACTTCCAGTAGCTTCCTACCTGCGAGTTGCTGTTGCTTTATAAATCCAGCAAATACCTTACTGCTCCCAAAAAAAGCGGGATGGAATACACTCTGTAGAATGATCAACTCTAGGCCATCATAGCGGAACGGTCGATCCTTCCGCAAATAACGTTGCAGGACAGGACGGTAAAACCAAGACATCAATTGGCGAATGATCCGATTCAAAATCCTTCTTTTTCAGGTTGACGATATTTTAACCAAAATCGCTGTAAAGCCTTTAGTTCGTAGGGGTAGCCGTATACCCCTAACTTATACCTCAGACTGGCAATACTGCTGATGCTTAGCCGCTGGAATTTACTCAATTTAATATCTGAAACGGTGGGATAGTAGGCATTGAGTACAGTTTCGAAGTTGCGGATCTTGTCGATTACTTTAGGGGTGAGCCAAGGCGTAAGAGGGTTCTTGCGCAGGTCGAAGGATTCCCAAGCTGGGGATAGCCAATCCTCCAGCTTTTGAGGGAAGCTAAAGCCTTGTTCTTTTACCTTCTCGAACATCTCTGATCCTTCGGTGGGGACGGGACTGTAGACATAGATGATAATCTCCGTCTGAGGGTTGGCCTCTTTGACTTTTCGAATGAAATCAATTTCTGCCTCCACCTGTTTCAGCGCTTCCTGTTCACTCGCCGCCGGCCATCCCAGAACGAAGGAATATTCCGGAATGATATCGAATCGCTGAATTCGCTTGGCAAAATCAAGAATCTGTTGCCCAGTCTGCTTCCCGCCCTTGTCCATGAAATCCAGAAGATCATCATTACCTGATTCTGCTCCAAAGAAAATCATCCGACAACCCGCCTCTCGCATTAAGGCTAGGCTTTCATCACTGTATTTGTCTACGGTATCAATACGTGCTTCTCCCCACCATTGCATATTTTCCCCTTGGATCAACTTTGCAAAAGCAACGGTCCTTTTCTCTGAAACGAAGAAGTTATTGTCATGGAATTCAATTGCATCGGCACCGTATTTCTCCTTTAAATGCTTAATATCAGCATAGATTTTGTCTGCTGACTTCCCGTTCCAACGTGCTTCGTAAATCGGTACTACTGCGCAAAAAGAGCATTTGAAGGGACAGCCAAAACTACTGTGGTAGGCAATCGTATGCCGCCCCATAAAACTCTTCCCTAGATACCTTTTCATCGGGTACAGCTGATCTAGCTTGTCATAAGGCAGATCGGGCAGATCATCGTAGCGAAGTAGTGGTGCTTTGGCTGTCTTAATCACCTCTATCCCATCAAAATAGATCAAACTTTGTATGTCGGCGAAAGAGGTTTCGTTTTCTAGAGCATGGAGCAACTGAGGGAAGGCGTGATCTCCCGGACCATTGATAATAAAGTCGATCCAGCCGGAATCCAATACAACTTCGGGATGATTAGCCGGGAAATAGCCACCCCAGATATTGATGATATCAGGGAAGGCTTGTCGAACGGCTTTTGTGATTGGGATGGCCTGTCGCAACTGTGGTCCTGGCATCACGGTGCAACCAAAGAATTTAAATTCTCCGGTTCGGAAATAAGCCAAGATTTTCTCCTTCGGGTGGTCCTCCAGGTTGCCGTCTACGATCACCCACTCGTGCGTGGCATCAATGCTGGCTGCTACTTGAAGTACCGAATTGGGTATTCTAGCTTTATAATTTGTAGCCCTGGGATTAAAGAGAAGGACTTTATGTTTTGATCTAGGTGGTGAATCCATGTTTTTTGAGTTTCGGCTTGCAGTGGGGCTTTTGAGGGTTATGGGGTGTTTGGAGTTTAAAGTTTGGAGTTTAGGGGGGCTGGTGCTCAACCGGAAACACTTCTCTCTCAACTCCTCACTCGACATTATCCACTATTCATTGTACTCCATCCTCTCACGGCCATCATGCTTAGGCGGGCCTTCCAAGATCTCATTTTGCTAGTAATGAGGCGGTAATGCAGTGGGTTTGCTCGGAGCATCCGATGAAAATTGATTTCGTGATGAATCCAGTGAATGGCGTGATCATAGTAGCGGCGTGGGTAGGTGCGTTTGAAGTCAATGTCTCGATCCGTGCTGCTATCCCATTCCAGGTCTTCTACAAAGACGTTTTCCACTTCTTCGTAAAGAGGTGTGCCCTTAATAGGGTAGGCAACGGTAAGTGTGTAATGATCGGGGTCTGCATCGATGAGGTAATTCAGAGTAGCTTTTAGATCTTTTTCGGTTTCGCCTGGGTAGCCCAACATGATAAAGGTGCCTGCTTCCATGCCGTGTTTTTGACTGGCTTTGATCATGGCAGCTACCTGTTCTACTTTCACCATCCGAGTCATAGCATCGAGAATGGCTTGAGATCCACTTTCGGCTCCAATCCAAATTCGGAAACAACCGCTTTCCTTTAATATTTTCAAGATTTCATCGTTCATGCGATCGGCACGGCTGATGATCTCGTAGGGAGTAACCGCATTTTTCTCTACCATCAACCGACAAAATTCACGCAGCCACTTGTGGTTGATTGTAAATACATCATCTACAAACCAAATCTTGTCAAAATCATAATTTGCCTTCAGCGCTAAGATTTCATCCACTACATTTTCGGGACTTCGGCGACGGTAGGATTTCCCGTATACGGCTCGACTGCACCATTTACAGGCGTATGGGCATCCGCGCATGGTATTGATCGTAATGGTGCTATACCCATGCCGTTCCTTCCAGGCCTTGAAGTATAAGGTCTGATCTATCTTCTTGCGATTGGGCAGCGGCAATTGATCCAGGTCTTTGATGAGTGGTCGATCGACATTGACCATGATACTCCCATCCGCTAGGGGATAGGCAATGCCTGGTATGTCAGCCATGTCCGCTGGTCCAGTACCCTCAAAATGCTGTATCAGTTCAAGCATCGTTTCTTCCCCTTCACCAAATACGATGGCGTCGGCTCCATGTCGGATAAAGGCCTCCCGATGATGACGCACCTCCGGCCCACCCAGAATGATCTTGCAGGCGCTAAGTTTGGGCTGATCTTTTATCCAGCGCATCATGCGTAGGACATTGAGTTTCGTCATCAAGTTGGTGTAGATGCCAATGACTTGTGGCGGATGTGCTAGCAAATGAGCATTGAAGGCTTCAAAAGAGGAGAAAGTGGTATCAAATACCGTATTATCATAGCCTTTGAGCTCCAAATAGGCTGAGATGCACTGTAGACCTAGCGGAGGGTATGGCTTCATGATGGCCAGCTCCTTTTCGTCTTCATGCAAAAAATAAGCGTGCGTCAGTAGGATATTCATGAAAAATGAAACAGCTTTTTACTTCTGAAACCAAGGAGTCCTAGAATGCCCGCGCTCAGGCTACTTGATAATCCTCCAATTATGCCCAAGGTAGGGATAATTAGGATGCCAAGTAATAGGTTGATCCCGCCCATTAAAGACATGACGAAGATCACACTCCACATTTTGTTAAAGCTGAAACCTGCTGGAATGCGCAAAAAGTAAAAATAAAAAACTACAATATTCAGATAGATTAACGTAATGACAATATAGGACATTTCGAAACGGTACAAAAAAGTAGTAATAAAATAGATTCCCGCCGTTAATACCCCTGCTAGGACCACCCCCAGCCCAATGAATTGCCGCTCTAGTTGTTGGATAGAATCAAATTGTAATCTAAAGATATTCTTTAAGAAGGGGAGCATAATGGCCGTAGCCAATAAATGGGCATACTGGATGAAATTAGTGATAATCTGATACTGGGCTAATAATTGAGCTTCTTCCCATAGACTCACTAAGTACACATCAGCTCGTGAGGCAGCTAGGCTAGATAAGGTCAACAAAAAAAATTGGAAAGCTAGCGATAAAAAAGGCTTTCCAACTTCCGCCAGCGCGCCAAGGCCAAAGGTAGGCACGGTTGAAGAGACTGTAGATTATGAATTTGATAATATCGATAACTATGAATATACACAAGAGCATGCTCGTATCGATGCTAAATCGATAGAGGCTGCCAATCATCCCCAAGACCAATACTACCTCTACAATGGCAATGGGAATGAACAGCCTGCGATAGGTATTCAAGGACTCAAAGAATTGCCAGGCAGCCCTGGCCCCAAATCCAGAGGAGCACCAATTCTTTTTCGAGACCCGGGAGCGGGATCAGCATCAGTAGGATACTCAAGACCAACAATAGCAGGACCTTACCCACTATGGACTGCTGTAAGTTTATCGCAATGTGCTTCGGTGCCTTGCTGAACTGCTTTGAAAGAAAGTCTTTACTTCCCCAATGCACGACGGTCAGGACTAGACTCACTACCAGCAAATGCTCAACATACTCTCCCCACAATCCTGCCGAAAACCAGCGTACCACCAATATCGAAACCGCAATATTGCTTACGGGCACTGCAAACTGTGCAAACAGCGAACCGAATATCAATTGAACCCGCCTTCTTGCTTTTTTATCCATTAATTGAACTTCATGCTTGGCTTCCCTTTGCGTTGATGGTAAACAGCAACATGGCCCTGGCTTTGGCTTATAGGGTGAAAAACCCTCAACCAATCTTTGCGGAAAAGGCTACATTCACCCCGAGCCTGACCTCTGCTGCTATTGTGATTTTCATGAACAATGGCTTTCTTTGCTGTTCCCTGTTGGTCAATTGATCAACACACGCATCTATTTGGTTCCCCTTGGCGTGTTATTTTACAAGGATTTTTGTTGACTTTTTTCGATTGGAAAAGGTAAATCGTCCAAGGTAAAATACCAAAAACAGGCACCAATCTATAGCCAATAGAGCGGAGCGTTAACCCCTTCTATCATAAAAATCATATTACTTGCCAAATGCCAACCATCTCCATCATTATCCTTACCCATAATCGAGAGGACCTCCTCCTGGAGACCTTGCAGAGTGTCTTTGCACAAAGCTATACGGATTTTGAAATAGTTATCCTGGATGATGGCTCTACGGATCAAACTCGACAAAGGATTAGGGAATTAGGTCACCCGGCCATTCACTACCATTATACGAAGCACTTAGGCAATTTATCTCAACTGCGCAATCTAGCCTGGACGTATGCCAAGGGAGAATACATTGCGTTTCTGGATGCAGATGATATTTGGTTACCGAAAAAGCTGGAAAGACAGTTGGAGAGGATTAGAACGAATGAAAACCTGGCTTTTGTATATACAGATGTAGAAGAATTCAATGCAAATGGTGTGCTTCGGCCAAGTATTTATGACCGATATCAGGAGAAATGGACCTCAGCGGATCAATTCGAACTTACACTCTCTGGCCGAATGCCGATTTATGCTTCAACGGTTTTGATTCGGCGGGCCTTGGCAGAAAAGGTAGGGGGCTTTGAGGATGCGCTTATTTTAGGGGATACCCATTACTTGTTACGCTTAGCCCAGCAGTACCCCTGCCAGGTTATTTTTGAGCCCTTGGTGCGCATTCGTAAACATGATCGAAACATATCGGTCTACCAGGAGCGGGAGGCCTACCTAGAAATGCTAAGTTTATTGGCTTTTTTGGGACAAAAAAAATCCTTACCACCATCAGAGATACATAAATACAAAGCATTCTATTACCGCCAGTTAGCTCAATTTGATCGTCGACAAGGGGACTGGCTGCTGGCGCTCCAAGCCTATGGAAAAACGCTCTTTCATCGCCTGTTGATTAGCGGGTGATTGCCGCTTTATGGAGAGGGAAGCATCCGGCCTGTATGCTGATCCCTTACTTACGTTTAATGCTATTCAACACATACCCTGTCGGCAATATTTCCAAGTTTTCAATCTTTACGAGCCGCTTCAATAATCTCTTGATAAAGGGAGTACTCATGGGGCCCCAGCCTTCATTATCTAGACCATGGACATTCAGGATGAGCCACCCGCCATCGGATTTTAGAAATATTCTTCGATTTCATATCCTTGATTATTAGCCAACTTATTTTTTTTGTAAAACTAGTCCGACATGGTCTCCAAAGTCTGCCCAGTCCTTGCGTCTACACCATTTATCCAACCAACCCAAACCTTGGAGAAGTTTTGGTTTATTGATAAACCAATCCTCCATATAGGAAGGAGGAACAAATAAACCGATCGGAAACTGATCTATACTCTGGAAAGACTCACTGTACAATATTTTTAATTCCTCCAGGAGGTAGTACCAAATCTCGACTTTTTTTCCTTCTACATCGCTTATCACAGCTCCTGAAGTTTGACGCCTTAGTGCTTTTTCCCTATTCCCTTGATACCTGAAATAGTATTCCTCCCAGCGGCAGGCCTTACTAATGTAGATTAAAAATAGTACTCCTCCAGGTTTCAAGAGATGACTGCATTGTCGGCTAAAAGCTCTAGTGGCATTGGCATCGATGCAGTTGAGACCACCAAAATTCGAAAAAATGAGATCAAAAGGACCAGCCGAGGCTAGTTTTGTTAATTGAGAGAAGTCGGAAACTTGAAAGTCGATTTTAGTAGCTGGATTATCCTGTTGCAACTTTTTCTGGCAAATTGCAATCATGCCTGGGGATACGTCGGTAGCCAAGACTTCATGACCTTGCGCTGCCAACCATAAGGCATCCACACCCGTACCACAATTCACCTCCAGTATTTTTAGGGGCTTATCCAGGTAGGGGCGTAGGGCCTGCCAAACCTGCGCTCGTTGCAAGCGACCAATTCTGGAGTGTGTAAAGGCAGAGTCGTAATCTGCCGCATAAGCATCAAATGCTGGCTGCGGCTTCATGATTGATGGCTTTGATTTGCTGTTTGGCAGTATAGGTTCGATAGCGATAGTAGAAGTAAGAAAGGGCACGTTTGGCCGTTGAACCACTGAGGTTTAGGGGAGATTGTAGCAAATGTTTCATCTCGGCCTGTGCCAGATGCATACGGTAATTTTGGTGAACGTAATGATGTAGTTTCTTATAAAATTCAGGGGAGTAGGTGTTCTCGAACATGAGATCTAAGTCATTGGAGTGCTCCCAATTGCTTTTGTCCTGTAGGTCCTTTTTGACCTTCTCAAAAAATAGGGTGCCGGGTAAAGGATAAGACACGGAAATGCCAATGTCATGAGGCAACAATTCATTAATTAAGTCGATCGTCTTCTTAATGTCCGTAGCCGTTTCATCCAAATATCCGAATTGAATAAAAAAACAAGGCTTGATTCCATGATCACGCATAAGTTGATTGGATTCTCGGACTTGTGCTAAGGTAATGCCCTTGTCCATGGCGTCCAGAATCGCTTGCGATCCACTTTCTACTCCCATCCAGACCTCATCACAACCAGCCGCTGCCAATGCTTCGACATATTGTTCTTTCACCAGCAGATCCGACCGGGATTGGATTTTAAACTTGAACTGTAATCCTTCTTGCTCCACCTTTTCAGCAAAAGCAATGACCCAGCTTCTTTTCAAACCAAAGATATCATCACAAAACCAGATATGGTCGAAGGGAAACAGGCGCTGCACGTATTGGATTTCCTGGATTACGTGTTCGGGGCTTCGCATTTTATAGGAGTTGCCATAGATGGGTTTGGCACACCAGTTGCACTTATAGGGGCAGCCTCGGGTGGTGGCTATATTGATGGAGAAATAACCCAATTTTCTTCCCATCTTCTACGATACTCAGAGATGTCAATCAGGTCCCAGGCGGGTAGGGGGAGACTGCTTAAGTCCTGCATGACGGGGCGATTGGGGTTTTTAACTACCTCATCATTATGGATATAGGCAATACCTAAAAGCCCCGAAATATCTGCTTTCTTTTCCAAGTGCTGCACCAACTCCAACAGGCTCTCTTCGCCTTCCCCTGGTAATACATAATCTACACCTTTCTTCAGATAGGCTTGATAGTGGTCAGTGGCATCTGAACTACAAGCAATAACTGTGGCTCCGCGCGCTTTGGCCATTTGGGCCATCTTCCAGGCCGCCTCTCTCATATTTGTGAGGCACATCTTCGTCAAGTAATTGAACCCATCATCAAAAATGACCAAGAAGTCAGGTTGATCTGCTTCCAATCGGGGTAGGATGGCCTCTGCATTATCCAAGAACATCACGTCGAATAAGCCTACTGCATATCCAGCCTCCCGCATCATGGCTGCGGCTTGAATCGTCATTAAAGGAGGGTAGGGTTTGTTCCAGGCCAATTGTTTGGGATCAAAAGGCGTGAAATAGGAATGCGTGAAAAGGATCTTGGGTTTGCTCATTGGAGTATAGGGGCTGGTTAGCTGCGGCAATATCAATATTCCCAAGCAATTTCGCAAATTTAGTAAGACTAAGGACGGGAAGTGTCAAAAGTCCTGGAATTGTAGGAAATGGTGGCGAGTAAGAGCTTAAAGTTAGCCTTACGCTTATTTTATCGCTGATAGCTTTCAATCCCTTTGATAACTTACAAGGATTTAGAAGAGAAAGTATACATTTGAGGGATGGCATTCCCAAATACAAAACAACTTTCTCTTCATCTTATCTGGCTATTGTATGCGATAGTTCTCGCTTTGGGGTTAGCCCATCATGAGATATGGATGGATGAAGCGCATCATTGGCTGGTGCCAAGAGATAGCCCTTCTTTCTGGGACATGCTGCGTAGCCTGCGGTACGAGGGCCATCCTGGTTTATGGAATATACTGCTCTATCTCACGACCTTCCTAAGTGAGCAGGTCTGGATGATGCAGGTCTTACACGGTATTTTAGCTACCAGCGCCATCTATTTGATTACCCTAAAAAGCCCTTTTCCTACTTGGGTAAAGTGCCTGCTCCCATTTGGCTACTTCACACTTTTTGAATATGGGATGATTAGTCGCAACTATGCTTTGGCCTTCCTGCTGGCCTTCCTTTTTGTCATAGAGGTGAAAAAAGCAAATGGCTCTTTTCTGCGGCTCATGATCTATCTAGCCTTATTGGCAAATACACATCTGCTAGGTTTTTGCCTCTCCTTATTGCTGTGTTTTTATGTACGCTGGAAAGAAGTGGCTCAACGGATATGGCCCATTTCTATTTATCTTTTAGGGGTAGCCTTAGCGATTGGGCAGATTATTCCCCCCGGTGATCATCCCATGGTGACAGGATTGGATTGGGAGAAAATGATGGCCTGGTCTTCTGTAAAGCAAGTCATCTTGGTCTTCCAGGAAGCATTCTTCCCGCTTCATGATTTTAATCGGCATCACTTCTGGCACACCAATTGGCTAGAGGTTCAAAGCATAGACTTAGCCCGATGGCTTTCCCTAGCCATAGCTGTTTTACCACTATGGTTCTTTCGCAAACAAGGTAGAGCCTTGCTTTTGTTCTACGGGTTGTCCGGTGGGGTAATACTACTCTCGGCCCTAAAAGGAGTAAATTACGAGCGATTTCATGGGTTCATCTATATGGGCTTCTTGCTCCTCTTTTGGTTAGAATCTTCCGAATTAAATCTGGTTAAAAATCGAATGCTATCTATCTTTCTGGGGCTTGTATTGAGTGTACAATGGCTAGGTGGAGCCCATGCCTATTACGAAGATTGGAAATACCCCTTTTCGGAAAGCCGCCAAACGGCCACTTATTTGCGTGCGCTGGATGATCCAAACATACCTATCATTGGTGGTTACTGCTTTGGCGAGGCCCTTCAAGCTTATTTACCCCGACTCCAATACCCGGAGCATCCAGCCGAGTCCTTCTGCCGTTGGGAAATCTTTAGTCCAGATTACTTGCAGGAGCTACAAACCGAGGATTACTATACTCGCCTTCTTCGTTACTTCCTACCCTTAAACTCGCCCAAGGCCATCTTAATTAGCCACCAACCCTTGGACTTATCTGCTACGCCCATTATCCGCCAATACGAAGAGCAGGCCTACGAACTACAACTTACTTCTCTCCCTGCTTTCACGAATAATCTAAAACAAATGGAAGCCTTCTACCTCTACCAATTCACCTTGATCCCACAATAATCGACTACACACCTAATCCTTAGCTCGCCTTCCATTGCTGATACCCAATTAACTAGCTAGCTAAATTTTTCCATAAAGATGACTAGTCAGAATAGTCATGCTAAAGCGCAACAAGCTTTAAGAAACCACTTACTCTCCCATTTACACCCATTACCCGCACACCTCTCCCCATCACCACTCGACCCCAAGAAAACGGCTCATTCCCACCTAGTTTTGGAGTAATGATTAGAACATTTTATCCCTTACACAACTCCAAAAAAGGTGATCCAATGAAAAATACGAAGATTAAAGTACAAATCGTAAGCAATGAATTTTCTGCTAAAACCAAAGAGGAAATGTGGGCTATCTACTCCAAATTCTATGATTACAGCAAGGAGTACTTCATGCAAAGGATTCACAAAAATAATTACTTTTCCCTGTATACGGCCAATGGAAAAATCATAGGATTTACGGGCCTGCGCATTGATCGACCTCGCATTCACGGTCGCCGCCATTTATTGATCTATTTCGGTCAGACCATCATCGATCACGCCTACCGTGGGAAGTCTCTGATACCCACTACTGGCGCCAAGCTATGCCTGCGCTACCTCCCCGAAATGCTAACTTCTAAGACTTACTTTTGGGCAGATTGCCTAACCTACAAAGCCTACCTAGTCTTTGCCAAAACATTGGAACAATACTACCCTAGTTGTAAGGAGCCATTGCCCAACAATGCCAAGTCAGTTATAGATTTTATAGGTCAACAACACTATGCTGAAACCTATTGTGATGCTACCGGAACAGTTCGAAAAGAGATGGTAGTAGTGAATGATAACTCCACTACCTTAATTCCAATGAAATACCGTCAAGATGAAGATATCCACTTTTTTACCCAAGCAAATCCGCTCTTCATGGAAGGTCATGGCCTCATTACCCTTGGCCCTGTCAACCTAAAGAACTTTAGCCTCTTAATGAAACGCCTCTTCCAGAAAGTTGTAGGTATCCATCGCAGACCTAAAACAGCTCTTCCGAAAAGAACCAAGGTGCGAAAGGTGTCCTAAATCACTAAGAGGTAAAATTCATGTAGAGCAGTTAGCAAAGCGGGGAACGCATAGAAGAAAAAGAGATTTTTCATGCATTCCCTCAATAATCCAAGAATAACCCTATTTTTATCAAAATGCACAAAACCAACCAAAACCCACACCAATGAACTTCATCAAGACAATATTAAATATACTCTTGAGTATATTTGGCGGAAAAAAGAATACGGCAGAACCGGTCAAACCCTCCGTTGTGCCCCCCGTACCTACCGTGAATCCGGCGGATTCCAAACCGCCAGCTCCACCAGAACCAGCGGTCAAATTACCTGATCCCATTGCCATTACAGAAGAGGTAATGCAACAAACCCTTTTTCTGGCCAATTACGATGATCATCTCTCAGCTGACGATTACATAAAACCCTTTCTAAAAGCATATCATGGACGCATCACTAGTAACAAGAAACTCAATCATATGCGTAGCGGTGATCTTTTCGATTGGGTGCCGCTTACAGCCAAACCAGGGAATTCAGTAAAGGCGTTGCAATCTTTTCTTTTACACGTTGGGCTGTTTCCACCGGATGCCGAATGCGATGGTTTTTTTGGGTATGGAACCCTGGCAGGGGTACGTCTGTTTCAAGAGTACAATCGGATCTATGAAGGTAAAAGCAATATTATTCCAGATGGTGTAGTAGGTAAAGGAACTTGGGCCTTAATGAAGGAATGGCAAGAAGCAGGTAAGAAGGTCGAGAAATGGACCCGGGGAAAACCTACCAACGATTTCAAACGTTGGTTAGGACTAATTGAAAAGGCGAAGGAGCATTACCTTAAGCCAGAGAATGCCCACTTAATCACGGATACCGTGAATAAAGCGGTAGCAGAGCTCAATACTCAAGCCAACAAAGGACCGGTAGATACCTTTGAGGTTAAAAATTGGACGGCCGACCCTAAAGAGGTGCATTTGATTGGAATCCGCCAAAATGAGGATAGGGGTGGCTCTGGTCGGATTAATGATGATCTATTTATCCTATTAATCAATGGGATGGTCTTCAAATTCTGGGGCTCTACAGACCCCCGGGGCAAGCAACGGACAGATGAATCTTACCTGGTTGAAGGACAGCACAAATTCCGCTTTGGCTGGCACAATGTATCCCGCTCTGAGAAACTGTATCAGGGCTTAAATCCCTACGAGAAAGGTGTCTTGGTTTTCCGCGATGACATAGCCACCAACGATAATGCGTTAACCGAGTCAGATATCAAGAAGGGCTTAGACATGGAGCCGAATAGAACGATCAATATTCACTGGACGGGCATCGGCAGAGCTCATGGGCATGACAAACCCACCTGGTCAGAAGGCTGTCAGGTAATTGCGGGAGAAAGCTACATAGACAATGAAGGCAGACGCATCGATTGTACGGGCTTTGCCGCTAGCGGCTCCAAAAACATTCAAGCCAACAGCCTGATGAAGATCACCAAGACTATGAGTGCTTACAATGTTTTCACTGATCTCATTCTCCTCTTTCGCCCTAAGGAGGTTGATTATATCATTTATACCCTTGGCCGGGATGATACCATGCAGATCGATACTCTTGCCAAACTTGATGGCGGAGAGATTCTTGTGGATTCGCTTAAGGTCCTGAATCTTCCCTTTAAGATTGATCCGGATGCGGCGAAGGATGCGTAAACTATAGCTAAATTAGGTTTCGAAAGTCTAACAGATTTTCGAAACCTAGTAAAGTAAGTTTGCCCAAGTGCCTACAAAAGAAAAAAATGTTATTTTACGACCTGTGTTAAGCTCGACTTTCGCATTTTAGAAAGCTTGAATCCCTCACCATAGGGGGGAATAAATCCCTGATTAATCTCTATATATCTGATAACAAGGATTTTATCGGGTTGATCAAAGACTACTGTAGAGGATCTTTGAGTTTGCCCTAACAGCAGAGGTTCAAAATTAGAATTACCGTTGCCAGCTTCAAGAGCGGGTGGCCGTCCCGTATTGTTTGAACGGAGAGAGTTTACGGGACAAGCGTTTTTTGGTTCGTTTTTGAGGTATTTGCAAACGCTCTTTGAGCTACTAGCTCAAACCTCCCAGGAAAATGAACAAAAGCCATGTTGAAAAGCATATATGTCTAGTTTTAAGTAACTGGTTATAAGTACCTTAATACTTGGCTTTGCCTTCGGCGACTTCCTTTTTCAATCGAATAAAAGGAAGCAAAATTCTTGGCAAAAAAAACTCCTCCGTCAAACAGTTTTTTGCCGGCAACCCGCTCTGGGGAATGGCTAAATCTATTTTTAGATTACCATAAAATGCTAAAGCCGAGTTAAGAGTATATTTAAAATCCAATAATTGGCCTGCAAATGTTCCTATTTTGCTTATCCTTCGTTGTAGAACCCGGCTTGATAGCGCTGCTATCAGCCAGAACCTACGCCTCGTTTAAACAAAAAATGAATCATTTTCGGCTCAAAGACCGAAATTTAAATATACTCTAAGTATTCTCCATCCATAACCCCACCATCGAAGACAATTCCTGAAATTTGGCAAGTGATGTAGGTTTCCACATCAACATGTGGTTTCACTCAGCTCTGTATTCTCCTACTTTTGAATCAACTCAAACGCTACACCTATTGGACGTGGAATTAGTGTCAAAATATAAGTCAGAAAAGAGATCGTTACGCTGTCAGGGGACAGAAGTCGGATGTCAGATGACAGGTGCTAACGGACAGCTGTTAGCGGGCAGATGTCAGCAGAAAGAGGTGGGCAGTCGGAAGTGGAAAGCCGGAAAAGGCCGGAGTACGAAAATTTCTACCCAACCCCGTCTGTCTTCTGTCTTCTGCCTTCTATCTTGTCTCCTAGTCCTTATGCTCACCACCTCCTGCAACCCCGACCGCCCCAATTTTGAGCCTAGCTATAGCGGCGCGCCTCCCGGCGAAGACCTGGATCAATACATGGATACAGAAGCTGTACTGGCAGAACTAGAGCAGATAAAAAATGATAGAAAGCAATTGGATAGTTTGCTGACCCTAGCCGATAAGATGAAAAACAATGATGTTGAGTCAGCTTTACTTTATGCCGAAGCAGCTTACATCTTGGCCACGGGAAAGGATTGGCGGCTTTCTACCGGAATTGCAGCCTATTATATGGCACTGCTTAAAGGTAGATCTGGAGTTTATGGCGAAGGACTTGCCGATGCTTTAGTAGATGCGAATCACAGCAAGCCAATCTTTGAGGAGCTACACGCCACGGAATGGATCATCAGGGTTAATAATTTGATCGGTATATTTTACAATCAGTTGGGGAAACAAGATTCAGTCAAACATTATTTGTTTAAAGCCCTTGATGTCTTAAATGAAGGTGAGGCCAATAATCAAGATTATTCCATTTTGAAAGGAGAGCTTTTTCATGACCTTGCCAATTACTATGAAGATGTAGATTCCTTTATTCTTGCCGAAGATTATTTTCAGAATAGTCATCAATACTATTTATCTACTAATAATGTATTAGCACTGATTCCTCTAAAATTTGATTGGGCTCAATTTCAGTACCGTCAGGAGGAGTTTCAAAAAGCTGAGCAATTGATAAATAGCGGACTGCAAGATGCATTGAAATTAAATCATTTAAGAGGTGTGTTCTTAGGGTACCAAAGATTTGGTGAATTGAATTACTACAGATTTCGATCTACTGGTCAAATTGAATATTTTGAAAAGACCTTGGAGAACTATGAGAAGTGTTTCCAATATCAAAAGGAGGACTTATATGTTCTACATAATCAAATTGGGCAAAGCTACCAGCGAGCTGCCTCGGTCATTGACGATAAGCAGATGGTGTTCGCATGTGTGGATTCTGCACTTGTTTCCTATAGACGAGCTATGGAAGAAGCTAGAAAGGAGGGAGCGCTTGCTGTTCTAAAGAAAATGGGGACTAATATTTCAAGACTATGCAGTTGGCGCTCTCAAAGGTTTAATAAAGACTGCAGTGACTTGCTTGGTAGCTCATCTTCAGAATTTTTGAGTCTCAATTATACGGGAATTACGGACACCATTGCCAATTTCTTGTTTTCGGCTAAGAATGAAAACAGGTCATTAGAAAGAAGAGAGTTAGAACTCAAGGGGCAAGAAAAACTTAAGGTCCAGCAACTGTTTAGCACCATTAGTCTCCTCACATTTGGACTCATTTTCGTGGTGCTTTTATTCATACAGCAACAGAGGAGGTTGAATGCAAGAATGGAAGTCTTACGAGCCCAAATTAACCCTCATTTTATATCCAATAGCCTTAATGCAATAGAAGGATTTATAAACTTGGATCAAAAACAGAAAGCTGTAAAGTATCTTATCCATTTTTCTCGCTTGATGAGAAGGGTTATTCATGGAGCCAAAGATGGCCTAGTTAGCCTTGCAGGGGAAGTTCAAACACTAGAGCATTTTCTAGAACTAGAACAACTGCGCTTTCAGGATAAATTACTTTACTTGATTGACATAGATGAAGATATTCAACCTAAAAGAATAGAAATTCCTGCCATGATTCTGCAACCATACATTGAAAACGCCATTTGGCAGGGAATTAAGCCAAAGAAAGGGAAAGGAATTGTTAAAGTCACGGTGGAGAAGGACGGGAAGCATCTAATATGTACTATTAAAGATGACGGAATAGGTCGAGTAAAAGCTACAGAAATCAAGGCTTCTTCCGTACTAAAGGAAAATTCGGTTGGAATAGAAATTCATCAAAAGAGATTATTCGGTCGGACAAGAGGGGTGAAAGTTGAAATTGTAGACCTATATGAAGAAGGAAAAGCTACAGGTACAAAAGTTATTATTCGATTACCCTTTAAAGAAATTAGAAGCACTAAAGCTGAGTACATTTCACGCTAACATAGTAGAGAATGAACTTTTTAGTACGTATGAACAATGTTAAATTAAGAGTAGGAGCATAAATTCAACCAATTGATCCTCAGAAGATAGGTCTGGGCTACAACTATAATTAAAAGGAATAGGAATGAAGAAGGAAAAAGGATACAGATGCCACGCTTCCTACAGCGGGTTACCGTCCCACACTGTTCAAGCATGAGATGGCTTGAGCTAATGGCTTGAAGAGTACTGATCGAGTTCATGGTATAAGCTTTTCCCAATGAAGAATCGAGACAGGTTATGGTTCCTGGTTCACCAACCGGTAGCATTTTTAAAGCGCTTGTTAAATATGAACAAGAGGCTGGAAATAAGCCTAACAAAAGGCATAGCCGTTGAAGCCCATGTCAGTATCTACAATCAAATAATTTTCCTATTTTACAATCCGTGTTAAGTCTCCGCTAAGCATAACCCCAGAATCAAATACAACTCCTAAAATGGGGCGTCATGTAGATTTCCACATCAAGATGTGGTTTCACTCAGCTCTGTATTCTCCTACTTTTGAATCAACTCAAACGCTACATCATTGGACGTGGAATCAGTGTCAAAATATAAGTCAGAAGAGAGTTCGCTACCCTGTCAGGGGACAGAAGTAGGATGTCAGATGGCAGGTGCTAGCGGACAGATGTTAGCGGGCAGAAGTCAGCAGAAAGAGGTGGGAAGTCGGAAGTGGAAAGCCGGAAAAGGCCGGAGTACGAAAATTTCTACCCAACCCCGTCTGTCTTCTGTCTTCTGCCTTCTATCTTGTCTCCTAGTCCTTATACTCGCCACCTCCTGCAACCCCGACCGCCCTAATTTCGAGCCTAGCTATAGCGGCGCTCCTCCCGGCGAAGACCTGGATCAATACCTGGATACAAAAGTGGTTTTCGAAGGATTAGATCAAGTAAAAGGAAAGCGTCAACAATTGGATAGTTTGTTAACACTAGCTGATAAGTTGAAGAATTATAATGATGATTTGGCTTTGGTGTATGCGGATACGGCTTATAGCATGGCCTTAGAGAGGAATTGGGACTTGTCTAGGGGGATCGCTTCTTACTATATTGCTTTGTTAAAAGGTAGGAGAGAGAAATATGGAGAGGGGATTGAGGAAGCGTTAGTTGACGCTAATCTCAGCAAAAAAATATTTGAAAAACTCAATATTGACTCTTGGAAAATTAGGACTTATAATTTGATTGGGTTGTTCTACGAGAGGAAAAAAGAAAATGAATCGGCTCTTTTGTATTTGGAAAAAGCCAAGGAAATCTTGGAAAATAGTGGTCTTGAAGAACGTGATTCAATTAATCAACGAGGAGAATTATTACACGATATTGCCAATGTTTATAAAGATGTAGATACCTCCTTGGCAAGTCAGTATTTTGACGAAAGCAAAGATTTATATCTTGTATCTGCTAATCACGCGGGGTTAGCACGGTTGCAATTTGATTGGGCGCAGGTCTTTTATCAGAATCGTAGTTACTCCAAGGCTGAAAATTTGATAATGGAAGGCCTCAGGTATGCTCAGGATCATCAAGATATAAATGCAATCATTTTAGCTTATCAAAAACTGGGTGTTCTAAGGCTTTTGCAATTTAGAGACCTCGGAACGGAATACTTTTTTCAAGAAGCTCTGATAAACTTTACAAATTGCCTAAACTATCAAAAGGAGGATCTTTATTTTGTTCAAAATAAAATAGCAGAATTGTACCAGCTCCGAGCTTTCGCTAATTCTAATTCGGAGCAACAGATATATCAAGACGTAGATTCTTCAATAATACATTACAAAAGGGCGTTGGAAGAGGCTAGATTCGAAGGTGTTTTATCCGAAATGAGAAGGATGGGATCTAACGTATCTACCTTATGCAATTGGCGATTTAGAGTACTTGGAGAAGGTTGTAATGGACTTTTGGGGAAGCCTTCTCAAGACTTTCTTAATGGTAATTATGTGGCAATTACAGATACGATTGGTCAAATTTTACAACTTGCTAATAAGAGAAATAGAACTAATGAGAGAAGAGAGATTGAAGCCAAAAGTCGACAGAGAACACGAATACAATGGATCATTAGTGGCGGTGGTTTATTACTTGCTGGATTGATATTTATCGTGGTGTTGCAAGGGCAGCAACAAAAGAGACTGAAAGCAAAGATGGAAGCACTGAGGGCTCAGATTAATCCCCATTTTATTTCTAATAGCCTGAACGCTATCGAAGGCTTAGTGAATTTGGACAAAAAGGAAGCGGCTACCAAATATCTGATTCATTTTTCTAGACTAACTCGTAAAGTGCTTAATAGTTCTAGGAATGGAAAGGTAAGTCTGGCAGAGGAAATTCAAACGTTGGAACATTTTTTAGAATTAGAGCAATTGCGTTTTCGAGACAAGCTGAGATATTTAATTGATATTGACGAAGAAATTAATATCAATTTGGTAGAAATGCCAGCTATGATTTTGCAACCTTATATTGAAAATGCGATTTGGCATGGTATAAGGCCAAAAGAAGGCTCAGGCTTGGTTAAGGTGCAAATAGAAAAGGTAGGAAAACATCTGGTTTGTATGATCAAAGACGATGGGGTAGGAAGAGCAAAAGCTGCAGAAATTAAAGCTTCTTCCGTTCTACAGCAGAATTCAGTGGGAATGAAAATCAATCAGGAAAGGTTGAACGTAGTAGGGCGGGCAAAAGGGGCCAAAGTAGAAATCATTGACTTACAAGAAAAGGATGGCCAAGCTAGCGGTACCAAAGTGGTTATCCGATTACCCTATAAAGAACTTACAAAGACCTAAACATGAGCACATTGAGAGCTGTCCTGGTGGAAGATGAACCTTCTGGTCTGGATAATCTGCGGTTCAAATTACAGAATAACTGCCCAGAAGTAGAGATCGTAGCTGAGTGCCTTAACGGCGCTGATGCTATCAAAGCGATTAAGAGGCATCTACCGGATATATTGTTTCTAGATATTCTCTTAGGAGACATGACGGGCTTTGATGTTTTGAAAGCTATTCGACATCCCTCCTTTGAGGTAATATTTACGACGAGTTACGACCAATATGCCATTGAAGCGATCAAAAATAGTGCGGTAGATTATTTGCTCAAGCCAGTAGAAGTGGAAGGATTGCTAGATGCAGTAGCGAAAGTTCGTTCTAAGCTACTACAACAGCCAGCGACTTCAGCTCCCACCGTTAGTGCGAATCGCATCGGATTTCCGATTTCGACTGGACAGCAATTCATAGAGATTGAGGATGTAATCTACGCCAAGGCAGAAGATAATGTAGCTGTCCTCCACGTAGCTGGCCGGAAACCCGTGAAGTTAACCAAATCCCTTGGCTGGGTAGAAGCTAAATTGGAAGACTATGGCTTTTGCCGTATTCATCATTCCTACTTGATCAACTTGAACCACCTAACCGAATATATCCGCAACGAGGGTGGCTTTGTGATTATGAGTGATAAAAAAGCCATCAGCATTTCCCGCCGGCGGAAGGAAGAATTCCTGCAGAAGCTGGAGAGTTGGAATGCGAAGTGATCCCAAGGGGTAAGTAGATATGTTGGCAGAAAAACTATCTGCTTAGCTAGACGGGGACCAACATGGGCTATGGCTCAGGGCGGCAATAGCAGCAAAATTGCCATTGTAGCTCCTTCGCAGTCGGTACTGGTGCCTGTCTAGCTAGCTGAATAGAGTTTCCATCTGCAACCGTCCAAGATGGAGTAGTATGAGTATGCCTAATGCCCAGGGACAAAATCGGAGAGATCGATAAGACCTGTGGTAATCAGGAAGTCAAAGATAAATAGTGGGTGGTAAAGCAAAACTCGATTAAGCACATAGAAACCCTAAAAGGTGAAATTTTGTTCATAACCTACCACCTATAGTAGAAAATCTATCTGGTTAGCTGGACAGGTGCTGACATGGGCAATGACCCATAATATCACAATAACTTAAAACTAAAACCCAAAAATATGACCAATCGTTTAGAACACACCTATGCCCTCCTCATTGGCATGGATCGACTAGGAGATGAAGCCTTCTCTCATCTGAGTACGACGGGGGAGGCTAATGCACAGGCCCTTCATTCTATCCTGGTGGGAGAAGACCGCTGCGCTTATAGATTGAAGAATGTAATTTCCATTTTAGGGGAAGAAGCTACTCGACAGAATATTATTAATGGTTTTTCCGAGTTGGAAAATAGGTTGCGAGCAGATAAGCATCCCGAAAAAACAGCTTTGATCTATTTCTCCGGTTTTGAGGTGAAGAATGCTGAAAATACAGCACCCACTTATCTCATCCCACATGATGTCTTGTCAGATATTGGAGACTTTTTTCGTTCGGCCTTGAATATAAACATGTTGAGTGGCTTGATACAGAGTCTTTCACCCGGTCATTTGTTGTTTATTTCTGATAGTGAAAGTATTGCTCTTTCGGATACAGGAATCATTGAAAGACCTGTACCTGATCCGCCACCACCACCTGAGATTGGAGAAGATGGGAATGCTGGTTCAAAACCTGTACCTGATCCGCCACCACCACCTGAGATTGGAGAAGATGGGAATGCTGGTTCAAAACCTGTACCTGATCCGCCACCACCACCTGAGATTGGAGAAGATGGGAATGCTGGTTCAAAACCTGTACCTGATCCGCCGCCACCGCCTGAGATTGGAGAAGATGGGAACGCTGGCTCCAAACCCATCCCCAATCCCGCCGCCAGTCTTGGCCAAACCCTCCTCTTCTCCACTACCGGAGATGAGAACTCCCTGACGATGCACCCCCATGGCATCTCCACTTTCACCTGGCATCTCATGGAAGCCTTGAGCGGCTACTCCGATTTTGCGAGAGATGGTCGGAAGATTGTGACGGCGCATGAGGTATGGAATTATATCCGAGAGAAAGTGCCCGCTACCGCTGCGCAAATGGTACCCCCACAGGTACAGACGCCAGTGAGTTTATCTAACGGAATTGATTTTGCAGTAGGCAGGCTGTTAGGAGGGAATGGCTTGGTGAATAGCCAATCCGTTCAACCCTTGTTTGGAGAAGACGGGGGCGGACAGGGTAGCCGGACTACCAGCTCTCCTTTTGAGAATAAAGTGACGTTAAACCCCAAAGGAAAGGTATATGCACTTTTAGTTGGGATAAATCGATATGAATATCAAGCCGGTAAACTAGACCTGAGTGGTTGTGTAAAAGATAGTGAAGAGGTAGAACGCTTTTTAAAGGAGAGTATCGCGAATCCAGAGGAGCGTCTGTTCATTCGGAAGCTAAGGAGCCTTCGAGTGCATGACGAGCATGCCATAGTGGCTCCAGACATTAGCTGTGCCGAAGATCCTGCTCCGCAGCTGGCTACGCGAGCTAATATCCTAGCGGCTTTCCAGGACTTTTTGACGAGAGCTACGGAGGACGATACGGTTTTTATCCACTATAGCGGACATGGTTCTTTTGAGTTCAGGCCAGCAGCTTTACATCACATTGGGCGTGCCGATAATGTCATGGAACAGGGAGGAGTTCTGGTTGCACAGGATAGCTTTGTGGATCGTGCTGGAAAGAGAATTCATGCCATCAGTGATCTGGAATTGCGTTGGCTGATAAATCGGGTAGCGCAAAATGGAGCACATGTGGTTTCTGCTATGGATTGTTGCTACTCCGGAGGAAATACCCGAAATGTACCGGATGGCGTAACGGCGATTAAATTCTCTGATCCGCCACAGGAAGTCATCGATAATGCCCGACCACTAAGCTCCTACGTTTTTCATCAGCTAGATGAAGGGGCGCGGAATCAGCTCAATAGTGATACGCCTTCTGCCTTCCAAATCCCATTGGCGCCCAAGGCGGTGTCCTTGCAGGCTTGTCGAGATAATGAATTGGCCAAGGAAGCGGGCTTCTCAGGTGTACGCTACGGTGTATTTACTTACTTCCTCTTACAAGTGCTCAATACCACTGGTGGTAATATTAGCTATCGAGATTTAATTAAATTGGTGCGTGCAAAGGTGAAAGGTAAGGCTGGGGTTTCTTTCCAATCTCCACAAATTGACGCCACCAATATAGATGATATAAATTTGAGTTTTCTGTCAGCGGAACCTGTCGTCAATGAAAACAATTATGCCGTTAGTCCGATCAACGCAACGGAAGCCTGGATGGATGCGGGTAGCCTACACGGGCTTGCGGGCCTGGCAAGTGGAGAAACACATGTAGATATATATCCCCATGATGTTGCGATTAGTGAAGCAGATCCTTCTATCGCTTTAAGTGGACAGTTGACACATGTTGAAGCTCATATCAGCAAAATAAAACTAGAGGAGGGAAAAAGCTTTCCCGATGGTGTCGGTTTGATGAAAGCTATTGTTACAGCTTCTCCCATTCCCGCGACCCGAGCTAAATTGGTGGTTGAACTTAATGGGGTGGAAATTCCATTGTCGGAGATAGATAATGAGACAGAACGAACCGAACTTGCGGAGGCGCTGAATTTGGTTAGAGCCACTTTCCCATCGACTGGCTTTAAATTTATCAGCGAAGCCGCTTCCAATGAGGGTTACCAATTCAGAGTAATTGCCAGTCTGAAAGATGGCAATGGAAGCTATCGCATTACGAAGCGAGATGATAGCCGGAATTTGGCGCCACAGGTTGAAGGTTTTTCCACTGCTTCTGCAGACCAACTAATCATATACTTGAGGCATTTGACACGCTGGGAAAAGACGATGAAGTTGGAAAATGAACATCCGCATATCATTAGACCGGATGATGTAGAAATTGTCATTTTTGATGGAGGAACAATTGAAGTCGATAGTCTAGACGCAGATAGCAAAGTCATCCGTGAAACGGATGGCGAACCCGATAAGATATTGGAGACTTCAGGCGGAGAAATTGAGCTGGAAATGAAGCGTGTCCGACGAGATGAGGGTATTCATTGGATTCTTCCACGAGTGAAAACTATGGTTAGAATAACAGATAGAGCTCGCAACGAAAATCGGTTTTATCATGCTGGATTTATGCTGATCTCTAGCGACTATGCTTTGAATACCAATGACAAATTACCACTAGGGGCCATTGTTGGTCAGCGCGTGCATAACGAATCTGGCATTGAAGACCTGACCAATGGGCGCAATGTTTGGAAGGTTGGCGCAGGTAGAGACAATAAATTCACCAGGCAATTTGAATTTGATCAGGAGGCTTCTTGGTTCCCAGATGAGTTTTTAATAACTCAGGAAAAATTGGATGATGACATTACGGAAACGGAAGATCACTATCGCTTAATTGTCAGTACGGAAGAATTCGACTTGATGTACCTACAGCAACAGCCGGTGGAAGACGCACTGGGTACCCGAGGAGGAGGCAATCGGTCTCCAAGAAATCAACTGGAGGCCTTCCTACGGGAAGCCGGCCGGGAAACCAGAGCAGGACGACGACGTGGTACCACCGATAGTCCAAGTGATTGGTTCAGTACGACCGTTACGGTTAGGACAAAATTTGTAGATGAAGTGGAAGATGAAGGTTAGGCTAGCATCTTGCCTAATTTTCTGCTAGCTGCTCCTTTGTACAAAATCTACAGGACATAGCCTACACTAATCGAATTGAGATGAGTGAGAAATACTGCGGCAATTGATCTTTGTGCAGGAATGGTTCACTCATCTCATTCGAATGAGCAGTATCTGACTATTACTTCTGCTCAGAAATCCTGCGCTTGCTTAAGCACAATCATGTCTGATTCAATCAATAAACTTGTCTTACCTTTTGAGCAGCACCATGCTTACGTTATTGGTATCGATAACTATCAATATACAAATAAGCTTAAGACAGCCGTGGGTGATGCGGAGGCCGTAGCAGCTAAGCTACGAGCACAGGGTTTTGATCGACTTACCTTGATTAAGGAAGAACAAGCCACCCGAGAGCGGATAGAACAGCTCCTCCAGGACGATATTAGACTAGCAGTAGGAAAAGAGGACCGCCTTATTCTATACTTTGCCGGGCATGGCATTGCCTTTGATAGTGAATTAGATCCCAAAGGCTTTTTGGTGCCGGTAGATGGTAATTTGGATGATCAAGATAGTCTCCTCGCCATGGAAACTTTAAAGCAAGCCATGGATCAGTGGCAATGCCGTCATGGCCTGCTCATTCTGGATTGCTGTTTCGCCGGAGCCTTTCGCTGGGAACTAGAGACAAGAGTGGGAAGACGTAGAAAGGAAACCAAGATCGTATATGAAGAACGTTTTCTTAGGTATGCACAAGATCCCGCCTGGCAAGTCTTGACCTCCTCCTCTTCTGATGAAGAAGCACTCGATGTACTACATAAATTATTGGGTTCCAGGCCTGAAGTAGGCCATTCTCCATTTGCACAAGCCTTATTGGAAGGATTAGATGGTGCAGCAGACTTCATTATGGCGGATGGGAAGCAAGATGGGGTGATTACCGCGACGGAATTGTATGTACATCTTAGAGATCAAGTCCAAAAAATGACAGCAGGGCAGGCTATTAAACAAACACCGGCCATTTTTGACCTGAGAAAGCATCGAAAGGGGGAGTTTATGTTTCTCAATCATCGAGCAGCGGTCAATAGACTTCCTACTTTAGATGTAAGCTTTAATCCGTACAAGGGTTTATCCTCATTTGATGAGGCAGATGCGCCCTATTTCTTTGGTAGGGAGGATGCTATCGAGGAATTGTACAGTTTGCTATCGGAAAGGAATCTAGTAGTGGTAACTGGGGGATCAGGGAGTGGAAAATCCTCCCTGGTAAAGGCAGGTTTATTGCCACGCTTACGAATGGAAGGATGGAATATCTTGCCGATTGTGCGATCTGGACATGCTCCTTTGCGGAATCTAGGATTGATGATCCCCGATTTGGAAGCACAGCTAAAAGTGGGCCAACACATTCTCGTACTGGATCAATATGAGGAAGCCTTGCTAGGCGGTTTGGATGCTACAGCCTGGCTAGAATTTGAAGCTTATGTTTCTAAGTTGTTGAGCCAAATAGAACGTTCATCAGGTGCAGTGAAGCTCAAATTCATCCTGACCATTCGTTCGGATTATGAAATACTGCTACAAGGATATGACCACCCGCTCAAAGCTAGATGGCAGAAGGGAAGATGTTGGATACCTGCTCCTACGGAAGATGATCTGTATGATATGATTGTAAAACCAGCGGCTCAGGCTGTTCTCTACTTTAGAGAGGATGACCTGCCGCATCGTATCCTTGGTGAGGTGAGTCGAGCCCCAGGTGTATTGCCACTGCTATCCTTTAGCATGCATTCCCTGTTTAAGCGTTATCGACAGAGAGATGTGGAGGGCAGTAGAGAACTTACGGAGGCGGACTATGATGCTCTCGGGGGCATTGCCGGAGCCCTAAGCAAACGAGCGGAGGAGGTATATGGAAGTCTATCGATAGATCAGCAACGTATTATGAAGCATCTGATGCTACGCATGCTAAAGATAGAACATGGGGAGTTAATCAGGCGAAAAGTTGCTATCCTCCTGGAGGACCAAACCGCTAGGGAAGCACCTGATGGGCCATTATTCAACGAATTGGATTTTGTCCTGGAGGAAGGGACGGATGTGCAGATAGTAATTGATCACTTGTTAGAGGCACAATTGATCATTAGTCCTTTGCCAGATTCGGAGACGGGACAAGCGTTTTTAGAACCCGCTCATGATGCCTTAATCAATTACTGGCCACAGTGTCTACGTTGGGTGAAAGAAGCAGGACCAGAAAAGCTGATTATTTACCGCCAGCTCTGGAAATCTGTTACCGACTACTTCCGGGATCAAAAGAATCAGGATCCTATAACGAAAGCGACATTATCCTCAGAACCTACTTCCTTCCTCTGGCACTCAAATCCACATCTGGAAGCATTAAAGCGGCAGGCAGAGTTACCTCATTCCGGGTTAAACCGGGCTGAAAACGACTTCATACAGGCAAGCTGGAAGGCAAGACAAGATTGGATACAAAGATTGGAACAACAGTTAAGGGAAGCGCAAGCGGGGGCTATGGTTGCCCAGGCACTTTTTCTTTATCAAACCAACAATACCAAGGCCTATAATCTGGCTCGGCACGCCTTTGAATTAGCGGATACACCTGATACTAGAAGTGCTTTGCTAGAGATTGGAAGTAACCCCAAGGCTCTATTCTATAAACGTACTCCAGCTCATGATGGAGAGGTAAAGGCTTTGGCCTTTGGTTCTGATGGACAATTCTTTGTGACTGGCGGGGAAGACGGTGTCGTCAAACGATGGGACAGGCAAGGCAATTGGATACAGACTTATATCTATAAAGACGCTAATGCCAATTTGGGAGGAGTGAGATCATTGGATATTGCGCCGGATGGTGAGGCAATAGTGGCTGGGTTTGCGAGTGGCGCCATTGTGGTTTGGGAAACAGAAGGGAAGGTTCTTTCTTATATTACTGATTTTCAGGAGCCAATTGCAGTCGTTGCCTTTATACCCAGCATTCCAGCATCTCCTCCGATAACAGCTGATAGATGGCAAATTATTGCAGGCCCGGTGGGAAGGCAAGAGCGGGTTGTAGTATGGAATTTAGATGGTAGCCTGGCAAAGGAAATAGAAATACCGCAAGCCGGGAAATTGCTCAGCGTTACCAATACCCTAATGGGGACCTACTTGTTATTTCGAGTGGGCAATATCATGCTTTCAGTCTTCACATTGGATGGTGAACCTATTCCTGGCTGGCATAGGAAAAATGTGGCTCATCAAGAAGCTATCCGCTCTGCCACGATCTCTAATGATGGGCAATTTATCCTCACAGGAGGAGTCTTAGGGGACGCTACGATCTGGAGGGCCAATGGAGAGAAATTTTTGTCCTTTGATAATCACGAAAAGGCGGTGTCTGCCGTAGTTTTTTCCCCTTTAGGTAAATATATGCTTACCGCTTCAACGGATGGTACGGCCATTCTTAGATCTTTTGAGAACTTTGAGCCTTTGGTGTTAGCGGGGGAAGGGCCAGGCATTAATACCGTCGCTTTTAGTCCAGACTACCGCTTATTGGCCTTTGGCTGTACTTGTGGTGCTTTTCTACTACACGACCTTCAAGGAGCCTTACATAGTGTTTTTAAGCATAAAGACCACCATTCCGCACGATATTCTACCTTGCTTGTACACCCAGTCAAAGATCAAATCTTTTACTGTCAAGCGGATATGTCGGGGATACTCATCAACTTTAAAGGAGGACTGCAGTTTCCAGGCAATGCCAGCCAGGACGAAATTCTCCAGGCTTGGGGACCCGTCGAGGCGGCTGCTTTTTCAAAATCTGGGAAGTATTTGCTCACCTTTAATGCCCGAACCGCTAAGCGTTGGGATCTTGAAAACGGGACATTTGTTTCTTTCACCAGCCAGTTTCGACCGATTTTTGTGGCAGCGGTTAGATCTGACGGCAGTGTCTTTCTGGTGGAGCGAGGAAGCCCTATGATCAGTTACTACGATAAGGAGCAAGGATCTCCCAAAAAATTGACAGGACATACCGATCCGGTTACGAGTTTGGCCCTGTCTCAAGACGAGCAATTTCTAATTAGTGGAAGTTATACTAAAACGCGGCTTTGGAATCTTGCAGATCACACTTCTGCCGTCCTTACAAAACATACACAGACCGTACAGACTATAGAGATCTCCCCAGATGGACAGGGTTTGCTGTTGCTCACTAGCGAAGGAGTAAGCCTTTATCACTTAGATCTTACCAAGGCCAAGGCACGATTGAAATTTGTGTATGGTGAGGACCAGCGGAATACGCCGTATCCGTACTTTACGATTGATTTTTCGGCTGATAGTCGTTTCTATCTTCTGACAGATGGGCGCGCAGGCCGAGCCTACCTCTATGACATGGACGGACGAAAGCTGCAAGAATTCAGGGGAGACTTAATTGACGCCGAGATAGGGGCGGCTCGCTTTTCTTCGGATGGACTATGGGTAATAGCGTCGATTTTGAGTAAAAATAATGGACAGCAAATCTCCCTCTGGCGCAACAATTGGGTGCATTGGGAGAAAAACCTGATTGAACACCTGAACAAAGAGGACAAAGCGAAGTACGGTATTGTTGATCAGGAGGTACCAGCATCGCCCAAGGTAGAAAGTGAGCAGTAAATCCAGAACTATTCATCGAAAAGAGGCGATTTTCCACCCAAAGGGTGATCGTCAAACATGACTTAAGAAGAAATAATAAACTACAAACAGAGGAAAGGACAAGCTGATTTCAAAATACAAAACTTATGGCCGACTCCACTAACATCCCATTTGACAAAAGTCATGCCTTTATTATCGGTATTAATGAGTACCAAAATACGACTAGACTAAAGACAGCCGTAGGAGATGCAGAAGCGGTGGCCGAACGACTGGAGCGGCATCGATTTCAAGTGCATCACTTACTACTAGATGCAGCAGCGACCAAGGAGGGCATCGAGGAGTTATTCAATGTAGAAATCCCTAGAATTATCAATAAAGATAAAGTGGCTAATGAGGAGGTGGCTAATGCTCGCTTGATCCTCTATTTTGCGGGGCATGGCATTGCCTTTGACAGTGAAGTCGACCCCAATGGATTTCTGGTACCAGTGGATGGTGATTTGGATAATCAAGATTCCTTGGTGGCTATGCATACCCTAAAGGAAGCCATGGATTCCTGGAACTGCCGACATGGGTTACTGATCATGGATTGTTGCTTTGCTGGAGCCTTCCGCTGGTCTATCGGCTTTCGGGCGGGGCGGCGACGAGTTCCGAAAGTGGTCTATGAAGAGCGATTCTTGCGTTATGCTTCGGATCCCGCTTGGCAGATTCTTGCCTCCTCCTCTGCGGATGAGGAAGCCATTGATTTGCTAAACAAAGTGCTGGGGTCAAGGCCTGAAGAAGGACATTCTCCCTTTGCTCAAGCTTTGTTGGAAGGGCTGGATGGAGCCGCTGATTTTGGTGTAGTGGAAGGGGAGAAAGATGGTGTAATCACCGCTACCGAGTTGTATGTTTATCTACGAGATCGGGTACAGATGATGACGGAAGATCATCCGGTTAAGCAAACGCCAGCTATCTTTGAACTAGGCAGACATGGCAAGGGGGAATTCATGTTCGTTAATCCTGATCCCACCGTACCTTTTAATCTGCCTCCTCTACCGGACCCCAAGCAAAACCCTTATTTAGGTTTATCTCCCTTTACAGAAAATCACGCTGCCTTTTTTTATGGCAGGGAAGATCAAATTGAGGCATTGTGGCAAAAGGTTCAAGCACAATCATTAGTCGTGGTAACAGCGGGATCAGGGACCGGAAAGACGTCTTTAGTTCAAGCGGGCTTGGTTCCTAAGCTTCGCTCCATTGGGACCTTCGAAAACGAACAAACAAGCGAAGAAACTACTGGTACGGAAACACAGGCGCAAGAGGCCAACTGGAGCATTTTATCTATCCCCCGAGCTGGCGCGGATCCATTGGCCCAGTTAAGGGCGGCTGACGCTGACTGGGAAGCCAAATTGGAAAACAGTAAGACGGTCCTGATCATCGATCAATACGAAGAGACACTTAGTAATGGCATAGGCACGCAGTCCTGGAAGGACTTTGAAGTAAAAATGGGTACCTTAATTGGTGCGGAACAAGCTCGTCTAGCTGTGGGGGAAGCCCCTCGCTTTAAACTGATTCTGGTTGTGCGTGCTGACTATGAATTGCTGCTGCACGGTATCGAACATCCTTTGAAAGAATGGTGGGCAAAGGGCAGATATTTTGTGCCACCTTTTAGTGAGGAAGATTTATTGGAAGTAATTGAGCAGCCGGCTCGACAATCCGTTTTGTTTTTTGAACCTGAAGATTTTCCGATCACCCTTTTAAATGAGATTGATCAATCGCCCAGGGCTTTACCTATTCTTTCTTTTACGCTCAAAAACCTGTACGAAGAATTGATCCTGAGTGGGCGACAAAATAGAACCTTATTAGAGGCAGATTATTGGGCAATGGGAGGCTTGATCGGTGCCTTAAGTAGCAGGGCGGATCAAGTGTATGAGGATCTAGGTGCGGAGGATAATGGCGAGGCCTTGCAAACAACGATGAGGAAGGTAGTACTCCGTCTATTGAAAATAGAAAATGGTCAATTTGTACGTCGGAAAATACCTGTTTTACCACTGGAAGGGCTATTGCAAGCTATGCCCTCCGCCGAAGCCGATACGAATGAGACGGATACTGTCGCAACTACATCCACATTTGTGAATGAACTGGACTTTGCAGAAGATGAGCAGGATGTATGGCTAAAGAGAGTGCTTACTGCCTTGGTGGATAAGCAACTGGTCTCGATTACCAGAGGAACAGATCCTGCGAATTTACAGCCCTACCTAGAGCCAATCCATGATGCCCTAATTAACTTTTGGCCAGCTTGCCTGCGCTGGGTACAGGAATTTACTCCTAATAAAATTGTGTTGCAGGAAACCCTCTGGACTGCTGTTCTGGACAATCTGAATCGAAAAGAAAAAACGGAAGAAGAACAAGCACAGGATATTACCATTTCTGCCTCTCACCTTTGGGATAGACATCCCCGACTGGAGGAAGTCCATACTCTAATGGAGAGTGAAAACCATTGGTTTAATCAACTAGAGGTAGATTTTATTACCCAGAGTTGGAAAAAGAAAAATAAGATCGTAGAGCAATTGAGAAAAGAGCGAGATGAAGCCCGCTCCAGTGCCCTTTCCGCCCGCGCGATGCTCGCCAATCAGGAAAATCCAACTCGGGCCTTCAACTTGGCTATGCAGGCCTACGAGGCCGCTCGCATCCCTGATACTTGCCAGGCGATTAAGGATATCAGCAGTGCTAAAAATGCCCGGTTTTATAGCAAGTTTACTACCGGTATGGAGCAATTATCTGCCATTGCGATTGCGCCAGACGGGAAGGAATACATATTGGGGTCTGACGCCGTTTCTGACGCTGCCATCTTAACCTACGATGGTTTTTCTGAATTCCACTCCAACCGATTAAGCGGGCATAGACTAAAGGTCCTAGATATAGCTTTTTCTCCCGATGGAAATTCATTCTAACGGGGAGCCATGATCGAACAGCTATCCTGTGGAATAGAGCGGGAGTGCAGCAGCAGGTGTTTAAGGGGCACAGTGGCCCCATCTTCTCCGTATCTTTTTCACCGACTGCATCAACGCCTGAAAACGGCAATATCGCCGGGCACCCGATGCGGATCCTTACGGCTAGTTCCGACGGAACCGCCAAGCTATGGGATCTGGATGCTAATATTTTGCAGAACTTTCCTGTAGGGAGTATGGTTTTGACTGCTACTTTTACCCCTGATGGACAGCAGGTGCTGACGGCAGGAGAGGATAAAATAGCCAGATTATGGGATCTGGAAGCCAATGTAATCCAGGAATACGGGAAGAGAGAGCATACGGAGGGAATCCTTTCCGTAGCTGTGTCCTTGGATGGAGTCTATATACTGACCGGAGGGGCCGATAGGCGAGCTATTCTCTGGGAAAGAGATGGAAAGAAAGCCTTCTCTATTGATGAACATACTGGGCAGGTAAATGCCGTATACTTTTCACCTGACGGCAAACACCTCCTAACCGTCGGGCAAGATGGTAAGGCTGTCTTAGGATTGTTAGAAGATTATCAACCACAAGTGTTTGTAGCGGGACGGCCAACCTTTTAGTGATGCTGCCTTCAAGTCCTGATGGCAAGGAAATACTCATTGCTTGTCGAGATGGCCAGATCATTCATCAGGATTTGCAGGGAATGATGGTACATTCTTATCCGGATCATGGTGCTGGCATATCGCCGGTTGTCTTTGCTAAGGAAAGCCCGTTTTTATTTATCGGCAGCAAGAATAACACCGGCCTATTATTAAACTTAGAAGACGAGACGGAACGGGTTTTGCAAGGACACAGCAGTACGATTCTAACGGCGGTTTTCTCATTTGATGATAGATGTCTACTAACTGGTAGTTCGAATGGGGAGGCTAGGCTATGGGATCTTGAAGCGGACACTGTGGGACCGTCCCGAGTGATTGTTTCAGAGGATGACACCCTCTGGGCTGTAGCTTTATCTAAAGACAATACCACTATTTATACAGGGGGATCAAAGGGAGAAATCCGCAGATGGAGACTTGGTCAGACAGAACCAGAAGTGCTTGGTGAGCATCCTAATCACATTATGGCTTTGGCCTTGTCCCCAGATGAACGCTTTATCTTGAGTGGTGACCGAAGCGGAAATGTCCGGTATTGGAACCTGGAGTCGGAGGACAAATCTCACTTGTCTTTGGAAAGCCACAATATGGAAACTATGACTACGGCTATTTCTCCAGATGGACAATGGCTATTGAGCGGTGGGGGGAGTGAATCAGCGGGGAAGGCCATACTCTATGATCAAAAAGGCGATAAGGTGACGGAATTGATTTTACACAAAGGAGCGGTTACCTCCGCTACTTTTTCCGCTGATAGTCAATTCATACTTACGACCAGTAAGGATAATACAGCGGCAATCTGGAATTTGGAGGGAAACCTACTGCAAACGCTGAAGGGGCATAAGAGTAACATCTGGTCTGGTAGTTTTTCAGGAGATGCCCGTTGGGTAGCGACCAAAAGTCAAGATGAAACCGTGAAAATCTGGCACCATTATATGCTTGCTTGGGCGGCGGGTTGGATGGATCAACCGGAACTGAACGTAGAATTCAACTTTGGAGCCAGACAGGAGGATATTCTCTAAATAGGAGGTGACCTCACCCGGTGAATACTCACCCGGTGAGGTTCAAGAGCTACTAGTTTTCCAATTTAAACTTTACTGGTATGTGCATCGCAACCGGTACGGTCTTCCCGTCTTTTACCGCGGGATGCCAATCAGGTAGTTTAGTCATTACGGCATCTACCGCTAGTGCTAAAGTTCCCATATTAATGGATGGTGAACTTTCCTGTGGTTTAGTATTGGCATAACCTACTACTACAATTTCGTCTTGATCAATTAGGATATTACTGGCCTGCTTTTTTAGATTAGAAAGTTTTAACTTTCCTTTTTCGTCTATGGTGCACTGTCCGTCTCTGGTGAGATAAGACAAGTGATCGATCTTTCCTTCTTCTGTGATAATAAATTTGGCAATTACCGTACCTTCCAAGCCATTACTTCTCGCCTCTGCCGGATACTTTATTTGACTGTAGATTTTCTCCAGCAAATCTCTGTTGAAGGGACTCTTTGCCGTAGTAGGGTCGTCGGTGGTGATCAACACAGGAACCTGATCAGCTTCTGTATATGACATTGCCTCTCGGAAGTCAGGTTGATTGGATGTAATGAAGTCACTACAGCTGAAAACAAGTAAGCCAAGAAGTCCAAGGAATAAGCCCAGTTGTGGCAAACGCCAGGGCTGCTTATTTTTTTGACTAACCATCATATTGATTCGTTGTTTTAAAGGTGATGCAAATAGTCCTGCCTGCCATTGATGCATGGGCCGCATGGACTGTTGTATGAGAATATGGCCATATGTTTTAGTAGGGATGTGCTGCAAAACAGCCTCATCCGCTTGATATTCTTGTACGGTGGCGAGAGCGTGGTTGTAATACCATTGCAGAGGGTGAAACCAGAAGAGAATTTGCCCCAAAACAATAGGTAGTCTTTCCAGGTTGTGGTGTGATCGGAGGTGGGCCGCTTCGTGTAAGCAAGCCACAGATTCTAGTTCCGCTTCCAGTTTGAGGGGAAGAAAGATGGTGCGCCAACCCGCAAAGGGGCTAGGGATGGAATGATGCTCAACGATAGCGTATCGTCCGAAGTTCCGTTGCTCACCGATTTGCTTCCAGTGCCAAATCTGCCATGTGTTTCTTAGGAATAGACCCAATTGAAACACAACTCCTAACCCATAAAGAAGGGGTAGGGCAAACCACCAGGAGTAGCTGCTGTTTTCCACTACTGCAAGTGGTGTGGAGCGGGCTTCAAAGGTGAAGTTCGGGATAACCGATAAGTCTGGTAGAGCGGCTGGCATTTGGGTGATTTCCAAAGCGGGAAGTAGAGGGATAACAATGCCCAATAGGTAGGTAGAGAGTAGGAATACTCGCCGAAGCTGCCAGTTGTGGTTTTTGGCGAAAAAAAGGTGATAGTACGATAGCAAAACACCCCAGCTAATACTAAGTCGGAGGAGATAGTCTACGGGTATAGCATTCATTCTTCTTCCAGTTTATTGAGTAGATCATTAATGGTATTCAGGTCCAGGTTTTCTCGCTTTGCGAGATGGGCCACCAACCTATTTGGGGAATCTCCAAAGTAATTCTTCATCAGGTTGGTCAAAGACTTTCGACCGTACTCTTCCCGAGTCATGGCAGCTTGATAGACAAAAGTGCGGCCATAGGTTTTATGAGTGACAAAACCGTGCTTGTCCAGTGCCAGTACAATAGCGGATACGGTGCTATGTGGAGGCTTGGTGCCCGTTCGTTTTTCAATCTCATTCCGGATGTTGCCGACCGTACATTCACCAATATCCCAAATGAGTTGCATTATTTCTTCCTGAGATTTCGTTAATTGACGCATACTTATGTTTTATAACGCAATAATACGTTAAATAACGATTCATGTCAACAGTTAGACCTGTTTTTCTGCAAAAAAGTTCTCTTAAAGCTGGAAAAAGAAAACCCTGACAGAGCGAATCTGCCAGGGCCAATCAAACAATCTATTGTGTACTCAACGCTACCTCTACTTTGCTTTTTTGAGGTCTATAGGTGTATGAAACTTAACTTTTGGGGAATGCTGTTTTGTCTCTTTTGTAGCTAGGTACTGCCGAAGATCAATCACTTTGGCAGTTGAGGAAGTCTGTAGTATTGCTTGTTCTTCTTTCTTGAAACTTCGGAACTGGATCAGCCAGTACACACCGAAGAAGGTGGAAATAATCAATAACATGGTTTTTTGGTTTTTTTTGGGTGATTGAAGTTGGTTAACACAAGATTTTTCAATTTGTATTGCCCGCTTCCAAATAGATGTGTATTACCTATACAAATTGTCCTTCTTTTATCGCAAAAAAAATACCTATTGAGTATCAGAGGCGTTTTAGCGGGTAGATGGATACTTTACGGCCTTATTTGGAGAATGCTATGGAGTATTGGCAGCAAGTGTTAAGGATTAGCCACCAAGCATAGGGAAATGCCAAAACCATTATGTCTTTGGATATTGAGGCTGGCTCCCAGCGCTTTAGCTCGAAGGGTAATATTGGACAGCCCTAGCCCAGATTCAGAAAGTGCTTCCTGCTGATCCAATCGGCCATTGTCCTGGATAAACATTTCTAACAAATTCCCCTCCTGCCGAAGGCGTATCTGTAGCTGATCCCCGTTAGAGTGCTTGGCAGCATTGGTTATGGCCTCTTTTCCAATCAAATACAAGTGTCGGCGCAGCTCTGGAATTAGCTGCTTTTGCCGATTGATTCCTTGAATTTTGACGATGAAGGCGATTTGTCGTGGCTCCAGGAGTTCAGCGGCGTGATCATGGAGGCGATCTACCAGCCCACCCCAGTTGTCTTTCCGTGCATCTAAAGCCCACACCGTGTCACGCATTTGGGCCATTGCTTGTCGACTCATTTCTGCCAATTTGCGGACGCGTTCACGCTGGGATTCGGCAACCGTACATTCTAGGATTTCCGCTTGCATGGCTAAGCCTGATAGTACCGAACCGACTTCATCGTGTAGATCGGCGGAAAGTTTGATGCGTAATTCTTCGACTAGTTCTCTTTGTTTCTTCTTGAAATTTTGGTGTATCACCCATAATAACAGAGCCAGAAGAGCAAAGGGGATACTTTGCAGGGTATAAATGTGTGAACGATGTAGATCCCCCTCAATCAATTGCGATGGCACAAAGAAGCTGACAATGGTGAAAAGGAGTAATGGTAAAGTTTTTCTTGGATTGTTGGTAAAAATGAAGAGTCCTGAAGGCTGGGAGAATTTGGTTTTGTGGTAGACGATGGGCTGATCGATAGCCTTAGTCGCTTTTGAGGGTAGTGGTATCATGTTTGTTGGGTTTGGCTGTAGTGGTTTAGTGTTGAATACAACTCCAAATTGTGCGGATTTAGAGGATAAGAAAATGGGTAGCGGGTAGCGGGAGACTTGCTTAGGGTAAGTGGTCAGTTTCAGCCCGTATCTGGAAAATGAGCGTAGATCGGTAGAGTAGGCAGCGGCAACTAGAGTGCCTGATAGTTTTTGAATACTTGTAAAACAGGCTACTCAATGCATAGAAAAAAGTATCCTATAAGTACTGATCTAAATGGAATAGTGTAAGTATTACTGTGTTCGTGCACGCAAATTTATTATCTTTAGTAGAGGTTGTAGTCGAAAAGAAATACTATTGATATGTTTTATGAGCAGATAAAATGTGGCAACTTATTGCCGGGCTTGGTTAGGCTGATGCGCTGTGGAATACTGGTATTCCTGCTCAATGCTTGTGCTAATGAGACTGGATTTATCCGCCTGGATCTAGAGGATAACGGTGGATTGCAATTGCCAGAAGGCTTTGAAGCCATTGCAGTGGTTAATGGTTTGGAAGGAAAGGCGAGGCATCTGGCGGTCCGGGACAATGGCGATATATTTGTGAAGTTGAGACTACCAGATGAGAAGGGGGGGAATGCTGTTTTGCGTGACCGAAATGGTGATGGTCGAGCAGATAAAATCAAGATCTTTGGGAAGTATCCTATACATGGTAAATATGGTACAGGTATGCGTATTCATCAAGGATACCTGTACTTCAGTTCTCAGACTACAGTTTATCGCCAAAAACTCCGCCCAGGGAAGATGCTGCCAGAAAAGAACCTGGAGGTGGTGCTAGAAGATGATCTTGGGCGAGCTAGGCGAGAACATATCGCTAAACCGATTGCCTTTGACGATCAAGGACATTTCTATATTCCCTTTGGCGCCCCTTCCAATGCCTGTCAAGAGCCCAAAAGAACACCGCTGGCCCCTGGACAAGACCCTTGCCCACAGTTAGAGAACTTTGCAGGTGTCTGGCGCTTCAATCTCGATCAACTGAATCAGCGGCCTGCCGACGGAACCAGGGTTGCGAGCGGGATTAGGAGTCTAGTTGGCCTGAGTTGGAATCCAATGGATGGAGAACTATATGCTGTCATTCATGGGAGGGATGATCTCCTTCGCCTATTTCCCGATCGATATTCCCCTTGGCAAAGTGCCCTTTTGCCCTCAGAGGAATTTGTTCGGATCGAACAAGGCAGTAACTATGGTTGGCCTTACTGCTATTATGATCAAATGCAACAGAAAAAAGTACTATCCCCAGAATACGGTGGGGATGGACAATTGGTCGGGCGTTGCACTACATTTAACCAACCACTCATTGGCTTTCCTGGCCATTGGGCACCCAATGATATCCTCTTTTATCAAGGAGATCAGTTTCCCGCCAGATATAAAAACGGGGCTTTTATTGCTTTTCATGGCTCTACTAATCGGACCCCATATCCTCAGTCGGGTTACTTTGTAGGGTTTGTTCCTTTTGAGGGTGGGGCGCCTATCGGCACCTGGGAGGTTTTTGCGGATGGCTTTGCGCGAGTGGATACGATCGTGAGTGTTACGGACGCGGTGTTTCGTCCCATGGGACTAGCTGAGGGGCCGGATGGCTCACTATACATCAGTGATACGGAACAGGGAGCGATTTGGCGGGTTCGCTACACAGGAAAAAAAGAGGACTTTGGAGCATCAGATTTAGTGGCGATGGCGAAAAGTAAAGAAAGGATGTACATCCGAACACCGGATGTAGTTCAGGATCGATTGGAACAGCCTGCGGAGGGTAGAGGTGCCTTGACTTATAAAACCTTCTGCGCCACTTGTCACCAAAGCAATGGCAAGGGGGATGGAAACCGTTTTCCTCCTCTGGATGGAGCCGAATGGGTACTTGGCGATAAGGCCAGGTTGATACAATTGACCATACAGGGTATATCCGAAGCCATCGAAGTTAAGGGGCAAACCTATACAGGAGTCATGCCACAACATTCCTTTCTCAAAGATGAGGAAATTGCTGAGGTTCTAACCTACATTCGGAATAGCTTTGGAAACGAGGCCAGCCCGGTAACGGCGGCTGAAGTAGCGGCCGTTAGAAAAGAACTAGCCACCACTTCAGCCACGGATTGATTTTTATACTAAGAACTAGCCTTAGTCAGCAATTCCTTTATACGCTGCGCAACAATCCTTTCCTCTCCCGGGTTTAGCATCCAAGTCGTGATATTAATGGATTCAGCTCCTCCAACGGTTTCTATGGAAGGATGGCCATCGCGTAGCTTTTGCCGAAGCTCGTTAGGAGTCGTTTTAATTGCGGCTTCATCCCAGCGTATTTTGAGCGAAGGAACGTGATTAGCAATATCAGGAATATGAATTTCCGTATTCACTCCAGCCACTTTGCCAACGGTCTTGGCAATGTGTTGTATTTGCTGATCCCAAAGCTGCCAGTCTTTTTCATGATCTCTTCCCAGGTAGTTTTCCAGGGCGATCATCATGGCCAGAATTTCCTCCTTATTCACCTTCATCCCTCTTCCTACTGTATCACCTCGCGGCGGTGCGCTTAGCCGAGCTGCCGCAATCAAATCTCTTCGGCCTAAAAGCAGACCTGTACTTTGTGGCCCGCGCATGCCTTTACCTCCGGAAAAGGCCACTAGATCGAAGCCCATATCTGTGTACTTCCAGAGGTTCTCGACAGGAGGGACATCCGCTGCACAGTCATTAAAGGAAGGGATGTTGTACTTTTTGGCTACTTCCAAGAAGCCTTTGTATTGGATTTTTCCTAGGTAGTTATTGGCGTTGAGGAACCAGAGCATAGCGGTGCGTTCGCTGATGGCGGCTTCCAGCTCCTTTTGAGTCTCTACAACAATCAGTTTTACGCCACAGTTTTTAATCGCATGAGCATAGCCGATCAAGTGAGCCTTCTGGAGAATCACTTCCGACTTCATACCGCTAAGATCGTTCGGTATCCGAGTTGCTTTTTCCGGATCATTTCCCGTTAATACACCGGCTGTGCCTAAGGTGATGGCGGAGGCCGCTCCGGCAGTTACAGTGGCGGCTTCACAACCGATCAACTCGGCAATACGTGCCCCCACTTTGTCCTGCAATTCATCCAAATTCACATATTGTTGGGCGGCATAGTTGTAAGCATCAACGGCTTCCTGCCGCAATAAGGAACCCGTCATAGAGGTATAAGTTCCTGCTGCATTAATGAATGTGCGAACCCCCAATTCTTTAAAATAGTCACGACCTATAGTATTGGCGACGGTGGGGTTGGCAGCTACTCTTGTCGGATTGAAGAAGCTACCCAATAGTGGAAGAGCGGCTAGGTGACCAAGGAGTTTTCTTCGATTGATCATATGCTGAGGTTAAAGTGATAGAATGGAAAAGATTAGGTGTTATTCATCTAAGGCGGCTATACAGTCTATTTCTACCAGCGAATCGCCCGGTACGCCGCCATAGGTAGCTACGGTTGTTCTGACTGGAGGTTTCTCTCCAAACCTTCCTCGGTATACTTCGTTCATTTTCTTGTAATCTGCTAGGTCATGCAGGTAGACATTCACCTTAAGCACCTTCTCCATGGAGGAGCCATTTTTAATTAGTTCCTTTTCCAATTCGTCTAAAACATGCTTGGTATGGGCCGTGATATCCCCATCGAAATGGGCTCCCTTTCCCGCCAGGAAAAGTAAATTGCCATAGGCTACGGCAGAGGAGAATAATGGGCCTCCTTGTTCGTGTTCGATAATGTCACCGAGCACTGTTTTGGTCGGCTTTTCTGATTTATGGGTAAGGGGGCGTGCTTGGGTGCTAGCAATGCCAAGCATAGCCGCTAGGGTAGCGCCAATTTTTTTGAAGGAACTTCTTCTGGTATTACGTTTCATGACTTGTTGATTGGATTTATGTAATGATAGAACTTACTCCGACTGGTACAGCGGGCGAGATCTTCCGTTGAGATCCCAAAGCACATGGCCTTCTCGAATAGTTAATTCGGCAATCAATTTTTTGTCGCCCAAGATTTTATTTCCCGCCGTATCGGTGAAGCCAAACGCTCCGGTAGCTACTTGCAAAACGGCGATATCAGCTACCGCCCCTACACTCAAATGTCCAAGGTCTTCGCGTTGGATAATCTGTGCGGGATTCCAAGTGGACTGTGCTATTACCTCTTCTATAGATAAGCCAATATTCATCAGTTTTGACATCAGGTTGCTCATGCTTTTCATACCACTGTTCATACTTCCCGTATGTAAATCGGTGCTGATGGAGTTTGGGCGGAAGCCCTGTTGAATGGCGGGAATAGCTTGAGAATAGACGAAGCTACCTCCTCCATGCCCCACATCGAAAACGATACCTCTCTGCTGAGCTGGTTTGATGAAACTCCGTAGTTTGCCCTCATCGTCCACAATTGGCATTCTACCGCGTACATCTGCAAAACAATGCGTGAAAATGTCCCCCGGGCGCAGTTTTTCCATGAATAAGACCTTGAGATTCAGATGTCTATTTTGGCGCCCAAAATCTATCATCACTGGTATGTTTGCTTGCCGCCCTGCTTCTACGGCTCTTTCTGTCGGTGTCCAATCTTCACCGCTGTAATGAGCGAGCTTGATCCCGACAATATATTCGGAGAATCGGCGCGCTTCCAGGGCGGTCAACTTTGGATCCATATCCCCTAAATTTTGTTCAATAGCACCTCCTGCCATTCCTGCTCCGATGATATTGAGAAAGGCTAGCACTCGCGTTCTGGATCGGTCAATAGTTTGTGTCTTGAATACCTTGAAGTTTCGCCATCCAGCGCATCCGGCATCTACTACGGTGGTGACGCCAGCGGGTAGACTAAAGCCATCCGGAGGAAGAGAGGCATAGCTATTACTTAAGTAAGCATCCGGCCTGGTTCCCCAGAAATGATGACCATGGATATCAATTAGTCCAGGTACAACGGTCAAGCCTTGTACATCGATCACCTGCTTGGCACTAGCAGTCGGTATGGATACCTGTACTGCTGCAATCTTCCCATCCTTGATGGCAATGTCTCTCTTTTCATTGATCTCATTTCTAGGGTCGATTAAGTGTCCCCCGCTCAAAAGCAGGTCGTAAGTTTGTGCACAAAGCTTACCAATGGGTAAGGCTAAGCTGGCGAGAAATAAAGCGACTATAGCTGTGTACGAACACAGCCCTTGCACTGGTGCTAGGAGGTTTTTGGTAAGGGAATTCATTGGTTATTCGTTGTTTTGCTATATACAAAATACGAAATTGCCTAGAAAGCGGAGAATTCAGGAGCGATATTCTATGTGAGCGACCTTGGAGAGCTGGCTTTCTGCTACTTTTGAGGCTTTCCGGTAAAGAGAAAGCATTCAGCAAATACTAGTTTTCCGTCCGATTTATGTTGTTTGTCCAGGAGAGCCAACTAAGCTTTACTGAATGCTTTACTGATGGCCTATGCTTCCATTGACCTGCTGCTAGACGGCCCCTTTTAAACAGGCTGATGTTTTCTTTTCATTTGTTTTTCCAAGGCTACCAAACCAACAGTAGCTATAATACTGACTCCACCCACAAATAACCATAGACTATTATAACCGAAATGCTCCGCCATCTGCATGCCGAGGGTTGGGGCCAAAATTAGGGAGGTAGAAAATCCCATAGAGTAAAGGCCCATGTATTCCCCGCGTTTCAATGGGCTGGCTCGCTCCATGGCAAAAGAGCTAGAAAATGGCATACTCAGCATCTCTCCAAAAGTTAGGATGACTATAAATAGTATAGGCACCACGATCCACTGTTGCGCCATTGGTAGCAATAGGAAGGATACGCCAGTCAAGAGTACACCTATGGTGATGTTAGTAAGCCGAGAGTAGTGTTTTTCCATGGCGTATACCAAAGGCATTTCCATAAGGAAAATCATCACACCATTAATCGTCACCACCAATCCGATCTGCAATTCATTGAAGCCGACCTCCTGCTTTAAGAAAACCGGAAGAACGGTGAAAAACTGCATAAAAGTTAGGGCACTAAGGCTGATGAAAAGGATGAACAAAAGGAAATACTTGTCTCGATAAGGAGAAGTGTTTTCCTTTTTAGTTTGGCTATCCTGATTCAATGCTCCAGCTATCTTTTCCTTTCTTGGCGTTAGAAATTGCCATAAGATAACCGCTGCGGCCAGGCAGGTCAAGCCATCTATTACGAATAACCAATCATAACCCAAGCTGATGGCCAGTAAGCCTCCCATCGCCGGACCCGCTGCAAAACCGAGATTCACCGCAAGGCGAAGGAGTGCATAGGAGCGTGTCAGGCTTTCCGGGGTACTGTAGTAGGCTACCGAGGTATGACTGGCCGGGCGAAATGAATCCGCAATTGAGGACAGTAAGAAGATGGTAACACACATGGCATAAAAATCCTGCATCTGCATCAACACAAAGAACATAAGTCCCGTACCCACTAATGCCCAAAGTTGCACCTTATAGTAACCGATTCGATCTGTCAATTGTCCACCTAAATAGGAGCCTAAGACGGAGCCGATGCCGAAGCAGCTCATTACCATACCCGCTTGAGCAAGGGAAAAACTTCTTTCAGTGGTCAGAAAGACAGTCATGAATGGGATGACCATAGCCCCCGCACGATTAACAAATAGTACCAATGCCAGTAGCCAAATATCTTTGGATAATCCACTGAAGGAATTCTTGTACAATTGGAGGGTTTGTTGAAACATGAGTGTCAGGTTTTGGTGTGTACGATAGTTTGATTGCTAACCTTTATGACCTTGAATAAGTTCCTGGGACGGAGTTAATTTTGTGCAAGCTTTACAGTAATGGATGAACGGCAAGTAGAGGTCTACCAATGAATCCCCGCAGACGCTTGATGTGCTTAGTTGGCAAAGGCATTATAGCGCTTTAAAGCAAAATATTATTTTTAGCTTTGATTGTTCCAGCATTCAAAGTTGGACGCTCAGCCACTAAGTGAAAAACTGGGTCTATACACCATGAAGGAAGAAGTTGGCACTATACAAAAGGAGAAACCATTGCTATCGAAAATTCGACAAGGTGAACGCAAAGTATTGCATCAGCAGTACCAGCTTCATCGATCGGCCTTTGTGGAATGGGCAGAGCGGAGATACCGGTGTAGGACTGAAGACCTGATGGATATCTACCAGGAAGCTTTCATCGTTTTGTACCAGAATCTAGTGGAAGGTAAAATTGACCAAATGCAATGCAGCATTCGGACCTATATCTTCAGCGTGGCTAAGAATTTACTGTATAAACAGTTTCGCCGGAATAGTAAGGTGGAGTCGACGGATACCGAAGAAATGTACTACTTGGCGGATAGCGAATTGAATGTGGAAGAAGAATGGGTGGCTACAGAGCAGCAAACTAATTTGAAATTAGCAATCGCACAGTTGGGCAAGGTATGCCAACAATTACTTACACTGTTCTATTATCATGGGCTCGACCAGGAATCTATTATGATAAGGATGGAATATAAGAATCGGGAGACGGTCAAAAGTCAGAAGGTGAGATGTATGCGCCAGTTGGAAAAGTTGGCTAAATCCAGCTTTGTCGGAGAGCTGCGCTAAGATGGGAAAATAGGCTACGGAAAGGTGCCTGAGCACCCCTCCGTGGATATCTTAATCTTCAATGATTTCAATTTTATTAATCTTATCTCCCTGACGAATCTCGTCGATTACCTCTAAGCCTTCTACCACTTTACCAAAACAAGTATGGTTCCGATCCAGGTGAGCGGTATTCGTTCTGCTATGGCAGATGAAAAACTGTGATCCGCCTGTGTTTCTACCGGCATGGGCCATCGAAAGTACCCCTCTGTCATGATACTGATTATCCCCATCTAATTCGCACTGGATAGTCCAACCTGGACCTCCTCTACCGGTACCTTCCGGACACCCTCCCTGGATTACAAAATTTGGAATGACGCGATGGAAAGTAAGCCCATCATAAAAACCGGATTTGGCTAACTTGATGAAATTGCCTACTGCGATTGGGGCATCCTCCTCGTAAAAGTCGACCTTCATCGTTCCTTTCGCTGTTTGGATCTCTGCTTTTTTCATTGATCAAATTTGGTTCTCGAATAATACGAATATATAGTCTCGCAAAGGTAGGTTTTATTTTGAATTAATCGTGGGCTGCCTCAGACAGCAGGAGGATAGTAATTTCCAAGATCTGAAAAGCAACCATTTGATTTAGAAGGACTCTTTACTAAATAATAAAGACCTAAAACTGAACTAGAACATGTGGAGAAATCACCTAAGATCCAGCAATACGCCATTTCTGGCATAATAAGTTTTTTAGTTTGATCAATTTATCGGGCCTAAGTATTGGCCTTGCAGCTGCCTTATTGATCATTCTTTATGTGTTGGATGAACTTTCCTTTGAAAAGCATCATGAACAAGCCGATCGGATTGTGCGGGTGGAGATAGAAGCCAATTTCGAGGGCTCGACCATGAAGTTGGCAAAGGCACCCAATCGGACGGCGCCGTTTTTGAAAGAACAACTGCCCGAAGTAAAGGAAGCCGTTCGCGTATTCCCGCACAACTTTGGAGAATCGGCTTCTATAACTGTGAATAATCAAAATTTTGTAGAAACCAAGCTCTTTTGGGCAGACTCCAATCTTTTTAAGGTATTTACACTTCCTCTACAACAAGGTGATCCCAATACTGCTTTGATTCGAGCTAATACGGTCATTCTAAGTGCAAGAGCAGCCACTCGGTATTTTGGACAGCAGAACCCAGTTGGGCAAGTGCTCAAGATTGATAATCGCTATGATATGGAGGTCACGGGCGTTTTCGAAGATGTACCTGCCAATACCCATCTTGATTTCGAAATGATCGGTGCTTTCCCTACCATCCCGCTTGGGCAACCCAGAAGACTGAGTTGGGGTAATTCGAGCTTTTTTACTTTCCTACTTTTGCATCAGGGTGTGGATCCGACCAGCCTTGAAGCGAAGATCACCGAAGCGGCCGTCGCCAACATCCCGGAAGACCGTCGCTGGTTTGATTTTAAAGTGAAGCCATTGCTCGATGTACACTTGTACTCCAAAGGGGTAGAAGATGACACGGCTGTCTACGGTAATATTAGCCAAATCTGGGTGTTATCCGCGCTGGCCGCTATACTCCTCTTGATTGCTTGTATCAACTATATGAACTTGGCTACCGCTAAATCGGAACAACGTAGTAAAGCCGTTGCCATCAATAAAACCTTAGGAGCTACCGGCCGTCAAATGGCCAGCCAATTCTTTATAGAAACAGGGCTTTTGGTTTGGATTGGACTCAGCATGAGTCTTTTACTGATCTTTTTGTTCTTACCCTACTTCAATGGAATGACGGGTAAGGAATTGCGCTTTGCTTACCTATTTCGCCCTGGTTTATTGCTCAGCCTTTTGGGAGGATGGGGCTTAATTACTCTGGTAGCGGGAGCTTATCCGGCTATGTTCCTTTCTTCTTTTACCCCAAATCACATTTTACGTGGGAAGAATCGGGAAGGTAAAGGGGTGATATCCCTACGGAAAGGCTTGGTTGTGTTTCAATTTACTGTATCAGTAGTACTCATGATCTGCACCATGATCTTGTATCAACAACTGAATTACATCGGAGACAAACAGCTTGGTTTTGATCCCGAGCAGGTAGTGGCTGTCCGCGTATTGGGAATTCGGCCAGCTAGCAATATTCTGAGCTTGGAAAAGGAATTACAACAATTGTCTACGGTAGTCAGCACCTCCCTAACGCAGACGTATCCGGGACATGGCGCTAGTGGCCGATCCATCTCCAAGCCCAATGATCCAGAAGGACGCGGAGCAGATTTATCAACCTGTCGGGCACATCCGGGAGTGATTGATGTTTTGGACCTGAATTTAATAGCTGGTAGGACACTTAAAGTGCTGGAAGAGGAAGATACCTTGACACAGATTATTTTGAATGAATCGGCGATTGAATACCTGGGGTGGACACCGGAAGAAGCCATTGGTAGGCGCGTGGAGGCAGATTTAGGCCCCACCACGGTAGTGGGTGTGGTAGAAGACTTTCACTTCGCATCCTTGCATCAAGAAATTGGACTGTACGGTTTTCATAATCGAAAGTCGGAATGGCTACAATACCTATTGCTCCGACTCCGCACTACTGATTTAAGAGAGGCCATGCAGCAGATAGAAAATGTTTTTGACAAGGTCGCCCCAAGTACGGCGCTGGAGTATGTTTTTCTAGATGAGAGTTTGGATAAGCTGTATAAAAGCGAAGAACGGCTGGCAGGGGTGGTGTTCATTTTTGCGGGCCTAGCCATCTTTATTGCCTGTCTTGGGTTATTTGCCTTGGCTGCCTTTGCTACAGAACGACGGATCAAGGAAATTGGTATTCGCAAGGTTCTGGGAGCATCTGTAACGAGTATTGTGAATCTGCTGTCGCGAGATTTCCTAAAGCTGGTGCTGGTTGCCATCCTCATTGCTAGTCCGATTGCTTGGTGGGTGATGCAGAATTGGTTGGCTGATTTTGCCTATCGGATCAACATACAATGGTGGGTCTTTGCCCTCTCTGCTGGACTGGCTATCCTGATTACCCTATTGACGGTAAGTGCACAAAGTATCAAGGCAGCTCTGATGAACCCGATTAGGAGCCTGCGGACAGACTAGAATCTCGGTTGGCTGGGAAATAGATGTATAGTCCAAGCCCCGTTAGCAGTAGGAGAAGTGTGTACCATAAGGTTGCGGGTATACCATCGTTGGTAATCGGGGCTGTATCTCCCATGAGCATAAACCCAGCCCAATAATAGGGGTGTGCTAGTTGCTCTAGCTTAGTATCTCCTAGATAGTCCAACTTCGCCTTTCGTAAGGCTTCATTTTTGGGTAAGCCATCCTTGAGGTTTTGATAAAAGCGAACCATCAAGGCTGGGGTGGTTTGGTCTGGAATTTTCCACAGGCTCATGACGGTCGCAGGTACACCGGCGAGGGCAAATGCATGAGAAAGACTCATCAGCCCTTCGCCTCGCTTCATTTTTCCCAAGCCCGTGTTACAGGCACTGAGTACTACCAGATCGGCCTGCAATTCGTAATTGTATAGTTCCTGAGCACTCAATTGACCATTTTCATCTCCATTTGCATTTTGGGTAAATAGCAATTTGGAAAATTGCGGCGCATTTTCTTCCATAAAGGCATGCATCGCCAAATGTAGGATCTGATACTGGGCAGCCACCGCTTCAAACTGTGATTTAGTTGCTCTTGATCGCAGGAAGGGCTCTGTCTCAAAGATCGCTGCTATATCTTTTACCTCCTTTTCAGCACCAGGAAGGGGGAGATAGCCAGAACGTATTACATCCTGAAAGACCGCAGCCAATAGGGTGTCATTTTCCTGGATTTGATAGGCATCATAATTGGCGGCAAAGGCGCCCAGTTCTTTTTCTGCTCGGCAGTTCCGTTTCTTCCAGTCCGACCAAAGCCAAGTGGCAGAATAAGCATAGGAAAGGGTATAGTCTTTCAAGAAATAAGGCGCGGTAGCGAATGTGCTAAGCTGGTTAGAAAGAATCAGTAAAGAGGATTTCGAAGGGCAGTAGATGAAGTAGTCCATCTGCTACGATGGTGAGTTGCTGAATGTTATTTTGGAAGCTTGGATCGAGCCGGTTCCAAGACTTGCTGATAGAGATCATGAGCCAACTGCCCAAATTCCGATATCCCGCTTTTTTGCCCGCTGTCCATCACCTCCTTTCGCAAACGGAAGAGTTTTTCGGACCAAAGGGAGGGGCCGTCTAAAGCTTGCCAATGGACGCTAGATCGGGTGACTACAAATACGAATAGATGTTCATCCCCCACAAAGTATTCCAAGAGGGCTTCATCTCCCTGCAAATACTTTTGGATTCGGTCAATGCGGATGCTTTGATTATCATATTTTAAGTGATAATAATCTGGATATTCTCGCTCTAGTTCTTCCTTTAGGGCTTGTAAGGCAGTACTGGTGAAGAATACACTATCTTGCCATTGATGTCGCTTAGACTCGTCGCTCTGATTTTGTTGAGCAGCATAATGTAGGCGTTCTCTGTAGACGGTTAGCTTACCTTTAAGTGCTTTTTCTTGCTGCAAGATATCAGCAGGAATTTTGGCACGTTCTGCGCCCTGGTTTTCACGCAAGGTTAAACGCAAAGTGTTGACCTTGGCCGATTCACTGAGCGCAAAACCTTCTTCCAGCAATTTTGGATCGCCATTGCCTTCGTACAAGCTTAGTTTAATCTGTAGTGCTAGCTCGGTAATATTGAGTTGTTCTTTGATGAAATCCCTGCGCTTGAAAGTCTCTTCGGTGAATAGCTGAATAAGCCTTAAGCTTTCATCAATTTGTTCTTCTGCTTCGACTAGTTTTCTGAGCTCCTTGCCCTGCTGATACTGATGAAATAAGATTTTGGCTTGATCAGCCAACAAGCGAGCCATCTCTAAAGAAGACTTGGGAGGGTAGGAGGGGCTTATCGCCTTTTTAATCCACTGCTCAGCCTGCTTATGTTTTCCCTGCTGATCTAAAAGTCTAGCCTTTTCGGCTGCCGCATTACTGATTCGCCACTGTTTATTGTGAAAGAAGCTAATCTTATAGGCGTTTTCTACAAATCGTTCCGCTTCTTCGTACTTGGATTGCTGACGATAGATCTTAGCCATTTCCAGATAGGTCTCCGCGTAATGGAGGCTGTCTTGCGCTTTGATGACCGTATTGAGATCGAGGATCTGCTGGTGAAAAGCTAATGCTTCTGTGTACTCTTTTAACTCGGTGTAGAATTTCGCCATTTCTTTGTAAACGATTCTACGTTCTGAGGGGGCTTTTTCGCCCTCTGATTCATCCAAGAGCAATTGGTAACTGGCCAGGGCGGCCCGGTAATCACCGCGATGGGCATGGAATTGGGCCTGATTATTCAGGACAAAATAGCGCATCAACTTATGTAACTCTTCCTTTTCTTCTACGATTTGCCATGCTCTTTGAGCTAGTAGGATGCTTCTTTCCTCATCATTGATGGCGGCATAGAGTTCAGCCATCAGGAGATACGCCTGTCCGATTTGTAGATAATAGCTGCGGGAGATAGGTTCTTCTTTCGCTTCGCACTCCTCCCGATAAGCCTGTAGGTACTGTACCGCAAGTTCACAGGAAGCGAGGGCTCCGGCATAATCCTTGCTAAATGCCTGGATCGTACCAATGGCTCGATGATTCCAACCTATATCTAACTTCTTATCCATTTGTATGTACAGCTCTAAGGCTGCATATAGGTAATGATAAGCGCTATCGATATCCTCGTTGACATCAAAGTATATTTTTCCCAGACTGTACACAGCATCAGCATTCTGGGAACTTAGCTTACCATAGGCCTTTTCGTAGTATGCCGCTGCCTTCTTCATATTCGGCGCTGCGGCGTCCCATTCCCCATTGAAGTGCTTGGTCTTGCTGATCATAAAATAGGTGAGCCCCAATAGAGAATCATTATCAGCTTGATGCTGTAAGATCAGTTGTAATGCCTTGCCGAGGAGTTGATCTCCACTTTCATAATCGGCACTTTCTCCGTAAGCATTAGCCTGCTCCAGCAGGGGAATGATATCGGCTTCCGTGAGTTGTTGAGCCCGGGAGATCAAAGGATAAACCCATAAGCCGATCAATAGAAAGAATGGAAGTGTATTTCTCAAAGTATCAGAAGTTGCTAATTCATAGGGACTCAGGGAGTCCCGGGGACAATTTGTTTTTTTCTAGATATAAAAGTAATGAAATTTAGGTAAATCCGGCTTCAGTACCAGCTGAGCTAGAGCAATTGCTGATCGTAGTCAAAAGTAAAGAGGTCGCTCTAATTTTTGACTAGGCCAAGGGGGATAAAGCCGTGGCCAATATCTTTGATATAGACTGCTTTAGTTCTTCGAAAGAGTCACTATCTGGGAACACTTTTCGAATTAAGCTAGCACTCTGGATCTGTTGGAGCAATAATTGGCGCTGCTCCTCAACTAGGCATTTCTCCCAAATGAAGCGAGCCAAGACGCGCTCTTTTGGCGTATACGCCATGACACCAACCTGCTGGTGGATTTGGAGTAAAGCTTGGAGAATCTGGGCGGCATCTTCTGCATGTATGCCTTTAATATAACCCTCCTCGTATCGTTGTCCAGCCTCCTTCTGGGCTAATTCAAGAAGATCCTGGCTTGCTAAAGCTTTGGGACCGTAGTCTTCCCATAAGCAATAGGCGAGATATTCGGAACGATACACCTGCTTGTTTCCCGACGGCAGATGCTGAGACCAAACGGCCTCCATTTCCATGATACTTTCATCGTCAACCAATTCATAGAAACTAGTGCCGGTCAAGTGATAATAGAGCTGACGTTCTTTTTGGACAATGGTTAGGTCTAGCGGCTGTACGTTGACACTGAATTGGTGCTTGCCAAATTGGATAATGTTCTCCCCCTTTACGAACAGGTCTTGTTGATCCCGCAAACTCCTGATGGCTTCTTCCTGCAAACTCTTTAATCGCGTTTGCAGTGCATCAGCTTTATTCGTATCCTGTAGATGGCGTAATTGCTTAATGATATCCCTGACCTTATCCACCATCAGGTCGGCGGCAAAAAAGCCATTGATGGCATCTATCTCCTCAAAACTCTGGCTGCGCTGCTGTATACCTCCTAGAATCCGATCGGCAGCTTGTTGCAGGGCTGTGGTGCGATTATTAAGTGCCTCCAGCAGACTTTTTTTACGGCCTTCGAAAGCATTGTAAATTTCTTCCCGCTTTTCTGTCAGCTTTTCAATAAAGGTATCATACTCTACAAACTTACTTTCCAACTCTTCTAGCTGAATCATAAGTTTGGTGAGGTAGGTATCACACTGCTGTGGTGTTTCTGAAAGTTCTAAGAAGTTGATGATGCCTTGATCCAAGAGGCGGATCTGCGCATTGAATTCCGCTTTGGCCTCCGTTCCTGCCAGTTCCTTCTTGTGTCGCCTGAGTCCTGCTTTTACCTGATTCAGTCGGGCAAAGATCTGTGATATATTGTCAACGATGGCCGTGGTCTGGGTAGCATCTTCAATTTTGAGATTGCTCACGATATCGATTAACAACTGTAGTTCATCCCCGATTTGAGTAACCTCTTGGGCTATATCATCCGCTTCTCGGGGCTGTTTTCACTTCACCGAGTAGGGCCTGCTTTTCCTCAATTTTACTTTGGTAAGGGGAAAGGGCTTTTTCATCCAACAGAAAGGCTACACAGGCTTCGGATAATCTTTCACTCTTTTCGGCGGCTTCTACTTCCAGTTCATTGATCAATTCCAAATTAGTGTAGCGAAGGTCCTTGAGAGAGATAACGATTCCGCGAAGTTTGCGCAATTCTGCTAGTGCTTGCACAAAGGCATCGATCTGATCAAAAGATTGGCGATCTACTTCCTTGAAGAGTTGCCTGGCCTCTTGCTCGACTGCCGCGATCTGTGCCGTGGTGGCCCTTTGTATGCTAATCTTTTTCTCATACTCCTCTATTGCTGCTGTAGCGGTGGCTTTGATCTCAAGCAGGGGTTCTTCTAAATGGAAGCTTTCATCTTTGTCGATCCAGTAGTAGCTATCCGTAATATTGGTACAGATCTTAACCAGGTCGTCATAAAGTCCGGTATAGGAATCATCCTTAGCCGCTAAAGTGAGTACCTCATGGCACTCCGCCATTGCTTTTACGATATCTTTATTGCCAATCTTATACAGAAAGCTATCCTGATGGGCAGAAGGCAAGGGCTTGCCTTGTAGAAATGGGGTCTGCCAGATCTGAACCACATGATGTTTGCTGGGCTCATCTTCCGTCTTGAAATAACTCAATTCCCCATCAGGGAAAACCGCAAAACCATGACAGTGAATAGGCGTTTCTACCCTTTGCTCAATCAGGTTGTACTGATGCAGTAGGTAGGTCCCTTTGCTATCATTGTGGAAAACGAACAAATAGTCTTCTCCATTGGGAGAAATGATACGCTTTTCAAAGCGTTTCTTTTGTAGCGGAACATCAAAAATCTTGAATTCTCCAGTCTGTAGGTAATAACCGTTGGCAAAGATAAGACCCTGGTTATCTGGGAGTAGCACACCGCTATCCTCAAGGGCATCAATCCGCTGAACCTCCTGCAATCGCTCATTGAAAAGAAAATACCGGAATTCTTCCTGGTACGGACGGATTTTCAGGGCGATCAGGTTACCCAGGTCTGCGTATAAGTATTCTGCATCATCCAGACTTTGATCGGGATATTCGACTTCCTCCTCATATATTCCTTTACCATCATTAGTATTGTCTTCTACCTTAATGGTTAGGTCGCCGCCGACGGTCTCGACGAAGACACGATCCATGATGGACATATGGGGATGACGGCCTTGTCGCTGATCCTCTCGCCCCGCTCTTACCCAACGAAATTCGTGCTGCTCGGGCTTTCGGATTTCATGTTCACTACGGGCGTCGATGTATATCCATTCGTCCTCTTTGATCAACCATTTGAATGCCTTAACGTCCTGTGGATTGGCTGACACCTGGAATATCATGTAGAAGTAGGTGCCTTGTCTGACGAAGCGAGAGAAAAAGGCTTCTTTGTAGTACCGATATAGATTCTGGAAATCCAGCTCGAATTTCTCTTGACGAATTAGAGTAAGTTCTCCCTCCTTAAAGGTGTTTTCCTGAAAATGATATAGACTAAATACATCCTCCAATTTGATCCCCGCGCGGAGTCCAATATGGACATTGTAACCAAAAAGACACCATTGCCCTAATGAGATAATATCTCTGGCTACACAATAGTTGGCTGTATTGATGCGGTCATTGGCGATCAATTGGGATTCTACGGCACCAAAGACTTCTTTTCTGGCGGTGTTAAGTTTATCCAGCCGTTGCCTTAACTCATCAGCTTGTTGGGAGAGTCGATTTCTGATGATTTCATAGGTGCCTGCTTCGAGTTGTACAGTAGCTTCTGCTTGCTTTGCGCTTGCTTGCTTGTGGGTTTCTGCCATATTTCAGGTTGTGCTTATTGGTTTTCTGAAGTAGAAGTATAGTAGAAAACTTCTGCTTATTGTTATACTTGGTAGCAGAAATATACTGTTCGACGGACTAATCTTCCACTTTTGTCGGCCAATGAGAGGGTAAATTCGGACGAAAATTTCTTGATAAATCGTTGGTCCTACTGGACGAAAATGCCGCTGATTGTCAAGTATATTTAGGTAGCTGAAGGCAAATCAGGCAGCACCAGCAGTGGTTTTTGACCTCTGTAGGCTTGATTCACCGTATTGCTTCCTTCGAAAAGGACGTTTCAAAGAAGCCTTTTTCCCTCCGAACCATACACAGGAGTTCACATTCATTGTTCTGCACAAAGGCACTAATCGTATCATTGATAGTATTGACTACCGGCAGTTCCTTGTAGATGACTTCTATTCCGTTTAGTGGGAAAGTTGTCCAGGTGGTTGGTGGACGAAGTACTATTTCCCGTAATATGCAGTACGGTCACTTTTGCACCAAAAGCTAAGGCTAGCTGTTGTAAAGGCCTGAGTACTGCCTTTGATATCCCATGTTGATCTACTGCCAGGACGATATGCTTTATCGGGAATGAGTTGGCATCTGGAGGAATGACAAATATGGGGATCTTAGCCATGTCAAGCGCCGTTGCAGCTACGCTTCCAAAGATAATCTTTTTTAGCCCAGAGGCTCCTTTGCTTCCCATCACAAGGAGGCTGATCTCGTACTCCTGCACCTTCCGGTCGAATACAGCCAAAATAGGCTCTCTTGCAACCTGGGTCCGTACTGTTAACCCCTTTTGAGCAATGCTTTCCTGGAACTTGAGTTGTGTCAGTTCCATCTTTCTTTCCAACTGTTTTTTCAAGGGTTGTTCGTCCGCGGGGAAGTCTCGATCGTAATCTACCTTGCTAAGGTGATATACATGGTAAAGCAATAGTTCACTATTAAATTTGGCACCTAATTCCAAAGCATAGGTTAGGGCATTATCGGCGACGGGAGAAAAATCTGTTGGGACTAGTATCTTCTTCATAGTTGGAAGTTTTCCTTATAAGTTGGACCGGATTTTCTGCCACAATGTTTACAATGGGATGAGGTCTTTGCTCAGAATTTTGAATTAAGGGCTAGTAGTTCAGCATCGGCAATGGAAAACAGGCTAGAAGACTTACGCTTCTAGATGAAATTAAGCAAATATCTATGGGTACAAAAGTTTTTGTGAATCCGGTGTTGAGTCTTATTGCCCCAAGTGTCCCTTTTGCCTAGGGATTAAAAGCAACTCTACTTGGCGTCCATCGATATATCGGACCTGTTCCCCGTCAAAAAAAGCATCTTCCTCCATCATCATGCGTATTTCCTTATCCCATTCTGGGATAAATACAGCTGTATTCAACTCAATGGAGTAGGCTGTATTTGGGTATAAAGGATAATCTCCTCGATGAGGAACACCTCCCTGTTGATCCCATAAACCAATAGTGGGGCCTGCACCGTGACCGTGATACCCGATCGGGTGAGTATAAATAGTCGGCTTCAACCCTGCGTCCTTACCTTTTTTAAGGGCACTGGCTAGCATTTCATTACCAGTTCGACCAGACTTAAATTGGGTAGTCAGATCATCCATCACTTGTAAACCTTTTTGAAAGGCATCCAGCAAATACTTTGGCGCCTCCGTCTCACCTGGCTTTAATACATAGGCATTTTCTTGGGTATCCGTATTTAACCCAAGGTAGGTAATGCCAAAATCGACATGTAATAGATCCCCGGGCTGTATGATTTCTAAATCAGGTCGTCTAGAGAAACTTCTAAGGTGTTCTTTGCTGTCAGGGTCATGGCGTTGCACGTCTACGGTAGGATGAAACCAGGCAACGAGCCCTAATTCCCGAATTCGCTCTCTATACCACCAGAACGACTTCTTGGGTAGAAGTAACCCCTGGCTGGATCACTTGATCTGAGAAGCCTTCGGCAATAATCTGGTGGGCGATACGGCATACCTGCTGATATACGATCATCTCACTTTCCGTGCGCGTCTCCAACCACCCAATGGCCAGCGGCGTACCTTCAACCAATCGATCTTTATACTTGGTCTCAATGCTGGCAATCAATTTATCATAATGATAAGAAAGAAAGTCCATCTGCTAAGCCAAAATGTTCCGATCGATTTACTGCGATTTTCTTGGGATTCCTTTCCCTGATTATCTCTGCTAGGCGTGCCCACTGATCTGGCTGCTTCTCTTTGTCCCAAGATTTTTTAAAGACTTCCCCGACATCGTAGCGAGCACAGGCAAGGGTTTCCAGCTTGTCGCCCGTATCATAGATAACGAGCATCGTGGTACGACGAGCTGATAGCCAATTAGAAGGCAGCATGGTTTTTAGCACTGGATCTTCATTGTATTCTCGGGAAATTAAAATCCACATATCAATTTCCGATCGGCGCATGATTTCAGGTAATACCGTCTCCATCCGTTCTTTTAACCAAGCATCTCGAACTTCTCCCTGCTGTTTTAAGTCTAAAATTTGTGGTATTTGCCCCCAAGCTAATAAGGGCGTAAAGGTGAAGGCCAGTAGTATAAGTAGTAATCGCATGTGATTTTTTGCTGTCAAAATAAGAAAATTGGGTTATGGGCAATGTATAATTCTTCATGTATGGAGTGGAATTGGTGAGAAGGAGGGCGTAATGTAGAATGGAACAGTGAGCAAGGAGTGGGGGAAAATAAACAATTGGAAAGGTGAAGTGGCATCAATCTTTACCATTCAATAGTAAAGAATAAGGAGAAGTGAGGCAGAAAATCGCCGGGTGCAAGTATGGATTAATGAAATGGAACAGGAGCAGGACCCTAAAAGGCCGTGAAGAGACTTTGTCATAGAAATTTAACTGAAACATGACAATCTTATGACACAATGAAAATCTTGATAAAAAATTTTGAATGGGGCTTTTTGTGAAAAGGCAAATAAAAAGTGGAGTTTTTAGCTACCTACTCAACCTAATTTGGATAGTTAGGGCTCCTAATTCATCTTGTTTATCTAGAATAAATCTAAATAGTAGGCGGGTTTCAGGATTTATTGTTAAAAATCTTAACGAATTATATCTTTGCGCAAAATCGTGTTAAAGGCATTGATTTTTTGATAGAAAAGGATAAAAATATCAAGAAGAAATGGTTCATAAATCATTGATTAATCGGGCATTACTGCTCTTGTCTTTTTTGACGCTCCAGATTTCAGTTTTCGCACAAGACGAAGCTGCCATCAATGCAGGTAAAGCGCTTTTCAAAACCAATTGTGCTTCTTGTCACAACAGGAACATGAAGGATGACCTCACCGGGCCTGCTCTGGGAGGGGTTGAAGAGCGTTGGGCAGATTATGACCAAGCCGACTTGTACGCATGGATTCGTAACTCACAAGCTTTGATCCAATCAGGTCACCCAAGAGCGGTTGAGGTGTACAATGACTGGAACAAGGTGCCAATGACTGCTTTCCCTAATCTGACGGATGACGATGTGAGCAACATCTTGGCCTATATCAATTGTACCTACGCGGGCAATTGTCCTGGGCAGGTAGCTGTGACTAGCGCTCCCGGTGCTGGTGGGGCTGGAGCAGGGGACGAAGGCTCCAATACTGGATTATTCGTGGTTTTGGCAGTGATCCTTGGTATTCTGGCTGTCGTTCTGGCTCGTATCGCTTCCAACTTGAATTACATGCTCAAAGTGCAGGCGGGAGACGCGGGAGCAGGACGCCGTTCTTTGGTAGATATTCTAACCAGTAAAGGAGTGATTGGGTTTTTGATCTTTGCGCTAGTGGTACTGGGTGGATATACTACTGTTAATAACGCCATTTCCATGGGACGTCAGCAAGGCTACCAGCCAGAACAGCCAATCAAGTTTTCTCACGCCACGCATGCCGGTGCTCAGAAAATCGATTGCCAGTACTGTCATGATGGTGCTAGACGATCCAAGCATTCTGTAATTCCGGCGGCTAATACTTGTATGAACTGTCACAAGGCGATTAAGGTAGGTTCCAAGTATGGTACAGCGGAACTAACTAAGATTTATGCTTCAGTTGGATATGATCCTTCTTCTGATACCTATATCCAGGATATAGAAAGCAAATCCAATGATGATTTGAAGGCGATCTACTCCAAGTGGATACAGAATGAATATATGAAGCAGGATGATGCTAAGGTAAATAAGGTGGAAGAGATAGTGGATGATCAATGGGATGCGATTGTGGCGGCTTTGACCAACCCAGATGAAGGAGATGAAAGTGTGTACGGTCCAATTAACTGGATTAGAATTCACAACTTGCCGGATCATGCTTATTTCAATCATGCTCAACACGTATCTGTTGGTAAGGTAGAATGTCAGCAGTGTCACGGCAAGGTAGAAGAGATGGAAATTGTGGGTCAATATGCGCCGCTATCGATGGGTTGGTGTATCAATTGCCACAGACAGACCGAAGTACAATTTGATGGTAATGAATACTACAAATCCTACAGCCGATACGTAGAAGAGTTGGAAAGTGGTGCTAGAGATAAAGTAACGGTAGAGGATATTGGAGGTCTGGAGTGTCAGAAGTGCCATTACTAATTAATAATTGGGAGACCATTAATCATTATTAATTATTCATCGCAAACGTGAAAGCCAATAGGTTCTTATAATTCATAAAAATGAAGGAACAAAATAATAATATCTGGACGGGGACTGCTGATCTGAGCAATGCCTCGGACGTACAGCGAGCAGCCAAGGAAGAGTTCGTTTCCCTGCCTGTTACTGAGCAATTAGCCAAAGACGATAATCTAAATGTCGAAGCCAGCCGTCGTGATTTCTTGAAGTATTTGGGTTTTAGCCTTGGTGCGGCTACTGTCGCAGCCAGTTGTGATATCCCAGTCAAGAAAGCTCTACCTTATGTAGTAAAGCCGGATGCCATTGTTCCTGGGGTTGCCACTTACTACGCTTCAAGTTTTGTACAAGGGGGAGACTACTGTGCCATTTTGGTTAAGACCAGAGAAGGCCGACCCATTAAGATAGAGGGGAATAGCTTTTCTTCCATCACCAAGGGAGGAACAAGTGCCAGAGTGCAGGCTAGTGTCTTGAGCTTGTACGATACTAGCCGAATCGATGGACCATACCGAATTGGAGAGGCGGCCTTCGATCAGGCTGGTGTAAAGAGAACAAGTCCAGGTTGGGCAGCGATTGATGCGGAGATCAAAGGGAAATTGAGCCGGAATGCTAGAGTCCGTATTGTGGCCAATACTATTTTGAGTCCTACGACAAAGAAAGCGATTGCTGATTTTACCGCAATCTATGCTAATACGCAGGTGGTTACTTATGATCCTGTCTCTAGCTCTGCTATGCTAGAGGCTAACGAAGAGAGCTTTGGAACAAAGATGATTCCAAGTTATCACTTCGATAAAGCAGATGTGATTGTCAGTTTCGATGCCGATTTCCTAGGTACTTGGATCTCACCCATCGAATTTGCAGGGCAATACGCTAAGAATCGTAAGATTACAGACGTAAACAACGCAAAACTGTCTCGTCACATCCAGGTAGAAAGTCACATGACTTTGACTGGATCTAATGCTGACAACCGCATCCTGATAAAGCCATCTCATCAAGGGGCAGCGATTGTGGCTTTGCACAATGAAATAGCCCGCGCAACCGGAAATGGCGCCATCAATCCAGTTACTGGTGCAGATCCTGCCATTGCTGGTAAGATGAAGATTCTAGCGGAAGAACTATTGGCACATAGAGGAAAATCATTGGTGGTTTCAGGCTCTAACAATAAGGGAGAGCAAGTATTGATCAATGCGATCAATGACTACCTAGGCAACTACGGTGCTACGATTGACCTTACCGTTCCTTCGTTTCAGCGCCAAGGTATTGATGGTGAAATCCAGAACCTCATCAAAGAAATGAATGCAGGTCAAGTGGACGCTTTGTTCGTGATGGACGGCGCCAATCCTGCTTTTGATATTCCAAATGCAGACCAATTCGTAGCTGGTGCAGCCAAGGTGGGGCTAAAAGTTTCCTTTGCTGGCTTACCCAATGAAACTACTATGGTTTGTGATTATGCTACTCCTACACACCACTTCTTGGAAAGCTGGGGAGATGCAGAACCCAAGGCAGGACACTACAGTTTGATCCAGCCAACCATTGCTCCTTTGTTTGCCTCCGTTGGTAAAGCGGGGACAAGAGACGCAGGAGAGTCTTTATTACTTTGGTCAGACAGCGAGGCATTAGATGCAACTGCTGAGCAGCCCTATTATGAATATTTGAAAGCGCATTGGGAGGAAGTTATTTTCCCGATGCAAAACAAGTTCGCTACTTTCCAGGCGTTCTGGGATAGTGCATTACACGACGGAATCTTGGAAATGCCAGCTCCTCCTACGCCAGAAGTTCCGGTGACCTTCCAAGGGGACATCAAAGTGGCAGGGGTTCAAACCAGAAAGCCAGCTAGTTCTGACTTGGAGATCTCTTTCTTTGAAACCGTAAATGTAGGTGCAGGACAATACGCCAACAACCCTTGGTTGATGGAAATGCCAGACCCCATTACTCGTTGTGTTTGGGGTAACTACCTGGCTATCCCAGTGAAGTGGAACGGAGGTAACGAATTCTCGGCCTTTAAGGATTTGAACGGTGCAGAATTTTACAGTGAAGCAGATCAAGTAGATGTAACGGCAAAAGGGGCAACAAACCGCTGTACGGTCATTCGCCAGTTCGGTCAGATGGATGGTACCGTGGCTATGGCGATTGGATACGGACGACGCACCACAGGGATCATGGGCCGCGCCCTGGGTCAAGAGGTAGGCGTGGATGTATATCCTTGGTTGACTACTGACGAATACGGTAATACGCAATACTATGCGACTGATGTGGATGTATCCGGCAGACAGAGCAAAGATCTAGAGTTTGCATGTGTGCAGTATCACCACACTATGGGGGTGACCGCTCGCGGAGAGGATGGAGAAATGGTGATGGATGAATCTACAGGAAAGCCCTTGAATGTAGATGAGAAAGCGGCCATGACGCTAGGTGCCGGTTATCAGGGGGGTATCACTGAGCGTTCCATCATTTATAAGAGTAATCTGAAGGATCTTGGTGAGCTAGCGGAGAAGATCAAGGAGAAGAGAGCATTCGCGGAGCAGCTAAACTCGCACACCTTATATCCTTACGAAGAATATAAAGAGAAATACTACTCCCAAGGACACCACTGGGCGATGCATGTTGACCTTAATGCTTGTATCGGATGTGGAGCTTGTCAGGTAGCTTGTGTAGCTGAAAACAACGTGCCAGTTGTAGGAAAGCGCGAAGTACACCGCCACCATGAGATGACTTGGTTGCGGATTGACCGCTATTTCTACGGAGATTACGAGAATCCTAATGTGGTTTATCAACCAATGATGTGTCAGCACTGTGATAACGCTCCTTGTGAGAATGTTTGTCCGGTTGCTGCAACGAACCACAGTGCAGAAGGACTGAACCAGATGACTTACAACCGTTGTATTGGTACGCGTTACTGCGCTAACAACTGCCCATACAAAGTACGTCGTTTCAACTGGCTAGACTATACTACCGCTGACTTGTTTGCTTCTAATGAACCAACAGTAGATGGTGAGGATTTACCTTACGGTGCTGATAACCTAACACGTATGGTATTGAACCCAGATGTAACGGTTCGTTCTCGTGGGGTGATCGAGAAATGTAGCTTCTGTGTTCAGCGCATCCAGGAAGGTAAATTGACGGCTAAACGAGAAGGTCGTAAGTTGATGGATAATGATGTGAAGACGGCTTGTCAAACGGCTTGTCCTACCGGTGCAATCGTATTTGGCGATGATAATAACACCAAAGGAGAGTTGCACGAGAAAATGGCGCATCCATTGAACTACAAAGTTCTGGAAGAAATTGATACCCGTCCATCTGTAGACTATACGGCTAGAATCAATAATCGTAGCGAAGCCTTGGACGCTTAAATTTTGATCATTAAGAACTAAGAGAGGATTCCTCTTTTTTGATATGCACCGAGGTGCCGATATAAATAAGCTTAACTTATGAGTGCTCCTGTTTCTTTAATAAGAGAACCATTAATTAACGGTGGAAAAACGTACCACCAGATCACTGAGGACATCTGTTCTCCGACTGAAAAGACGCCAAGTACGGCTTGGGTGATCGCCTTCATTATCGCAGTGGCGGGATTAGCGTTCTACGTCTTCTGCGTGGCATGGACTGTTTGGGTCGGTATTGGCTCTTGGGACTTGAACCGTACAATTGGATGGGGTTGGGATATTACCAACTTCGTTTGGTGGGTAGGTATTGGTCACGCTGGTACCCTGATCTCTGCGATCTTGTTGCTTTTCCGTCAGAAATGGCGTACTGGGGTAAACCGAGCCGCGGAAGCGATGACGATCTTTGCGGTAATGTGTGCCGGGCAGTTCCCGCTGATCCACATGGGGCGTCTTTGGCTGGGTTTCTTTATTTTCCCATATCCCAACACGCGTGGGCCACTTTGGGTAAACTTTAACTCACCTCTACTCTGGGACGTGTTTGCGATTTCCACTTATTTCACGGTTTCTTTATTGTTCTGGTATACCGGTTTGGTACCTGACTTTGCCACGGTACGTGACCGCGCTAAAGGAGTACGCAGAAAAATATACAATTTCCTTTCCTTCGGATGGACAGGGTCAGCGAAACACTGGCAAAGATGGGAAAGTTTATCCCTGGTTTTGGCAGGTTTGGCAACTCCCCTGGTACTTTCTGTACACACCATCGTATCATTTGACTTCGCCACTTCGGTCATTCCGGGTTGGCACACTACCATCTTCCCCCCTTATTTCGTGGCAGGAGCGATTTTCTCGGGCTTTGCGATGGTACAGACCTTGATGCTGATGACACGGAAAGTGCTTAAACTAGAAGAATATATCACGCTAGCGCACATCGAGAGTATGAATAAGGTAATTCTCGCTACCGGTACTATTGTAGGGGTAGCTTACCTAACAGAGCTCTTTATCGCTTGGTACTCAGGATATATATATGAGCAGTACGCCTTTTACAATCGTGTACTCGGACCATACTGGTGGTCTTATGTGGGTATGATGTCATGTAATGTATTGTCTCCGCAGCTATTCTGGTCTCGTAAAATTCGCAGAAGTATTTGGTGGACCTTCTTGATGTCCATCTTTGTGAACATTGGTATGTGGTTCGAGCGATTTGTAATCATCGCTACAACTTTGGCGAGAGATTACTTGCCATCAAGCTGGAGTTACTACACACCCACTTGGGTAGAGATAGGTCTGTTTGTGGGTACGCTAGGATTGTTCTTCACGCTATACCTAATCTTCAGTCGAGTAGCGCCTACGGTAGCTGCTGCCGAGATCAAGAGTATCTTGAAGACAGCTGGTGATCAGTACACTGGACCCAATGCTGAAAAGCATAGCCACGCGGAAGCACATTAATCTATTTTGACAAGTATTTCAATCCTAATATAATGAGCAAGGAAAATACGGAGGTTTTATTCGGCTTATACGATGATGAAACCGATTTGCTGAAAGCAGTAAAAACGGCAAAGGATGATCACTTAGAGATCATGGATGTTTTTACACCATTCCCCGTCCACGGTTTGGATCCACTTTTGGGCTTATCTGAAAGTCGACTTCATATCGCTGGATTCATCTATGGTGCGATTGGTACGCTTACAGCATTCTTGTTTATGACCTGGGTGTTTACCAGAGATTGGCCGATTATCTTCGGTGGTAAGCCTTATTTCTCTGCTCCAGCATTCATTCCTATCACCTTCGAGCTTACGGTACTGTTTGCATCTGTAGGTATGGTGGTAACTTTCTACATCATTTGTGGCTTGGGGCCGGGTGTAGTAAATCCTAGCCTGGATGACAGAATCACAGACGATAAGTTCTGCATCGCATTCGATACTAGTAATGCAGATGAAAGTGCAGTAGAAAAATTGAAGTCATTCTTCAGCACCACTGGAGCTTCTGAGGTTAACACGAAGACGATTTAAGGAAGTGTTTCGACCTTTCTTAGTACACTAATTTGAGCAAGCGTTTTTTCAAATATCGACTAATGAAATCATTCAAAGTATTACTAATTGCTGCGATAGCCGTCATTATTCTTCAGGCTTGTTCACCGGCAGGTGGAGAGTTTGCAGGTAGTGAATACATGCCTGATATGGGCCACTCCGTAGCTTACGAGGCAAATACTTATAACTATTACTATCACAATACTTGGGATAAGGCGAGTACTACTGATCTTTGGAAGTTGTCTCAGCCAAGACTCCCAGTTTCTGGTACCATTCCAAGAGGTTATGCTGGGGTAGCTATGGCTTCCAATGCCACCGCTCAATCTGCTATGATGGATGAGCTGAGAGGAGGATCTTCTACGAATGGAATTGCAGTGCCTCTAAGTGGCAATGCACCCTACTATTACCAAGATACAGAGGAGGAGCGCCTACGTGCAACGGCAGAAATTATCGATAACCCATTTCCGATTACTGCTGATGGTTTGGCTCGCGGGAAGGAACTATATGAGATTTTCTGCGGTATCTGCCACGGTAATAAAGGAGATGGCAACGGTTATCTTGTGAGTGAGGAGAATGGAAATGCCGTATATCCTGCTCAGCCTGCCATCTTTACTACGGATGAATTCCTAGCAGCCTCTAACGGTCGGTATTATCATGCTATTATTTATGGTAAAAACGTGATGGGAGGATATGCGGATAAGATGTCTTACGAAGAGCGCTGGCAGGTAATCCACTGGATTCGTGCCCTACAGGCCAAGAACCAAAAATTAGCTTACGACGAGAATGTAAATACGCTGAATGAGACTTTCGGTACACCAATGAGTCGAATGAGTCAGATTGCTGATCACGCTACGGACGAAGAGGGTGAAAGCCACGAAGCAGGAAGTCATGAGGGGGAAGATGGACATGGAGAAGATCACAGTGAAGATCATGGCGAAGAGCACGGAGAGGAGCATGGTGAAGGCGAACATAAGTAAATCGTCTCTTTATTGTCACCCGCAAGATGACTCATCATGCTGGTGATAGCAATCCATTAGAAAACAACCAGGTTCACCTGGTAGCTATAAATCTTACAAGCTTAAAACAATGAACCAATTCGTTCTTGAAGCAAAACATCGGACACTCCTTCTAACAGGTATTGGTGTAGGCGTGTTATGTTTGGTATTGACCTTCTTGGGAGATGATGAATTGCATACTCGCTTTTGGTCTAATTATTTACACAATACGGTTTTCTTCCTAGGAATAGCCTTTATTGCGGTTTTCGTGCAATCTGCCTTTATTACAGCTTGGGCAGGTTGGTATACTTCCTTTAAGCGAGTGTGGGAAGCTGCATCGACCTTTTTGGTACCTGCTTTGATCTTGATGATTCCGATCATTGCTGGTCTTTGGGGGCATTTCCATCACCTTTATCACTGGGCAGACGCCGAATCTGTAGCCAATGACCCTGTTTTGCAAGGGAAATCTTCTTTCCTTAATACGGGTTGGTATACTTTCGGAACCTTAATCATTGTAGGGACTTGGATTTTCTTCGGTTATAAGCTAAGAAGCTTGTCTTTGGAAGAAGATAAGATGGCTCAAACGGCCGACTTCAAAATCCATAAGCAAGTACGGATTTGGGCAGCTGCCTTCTTGCCGATTGCAGGATTCTCGAGTGCGGCAGTGATTTGGCAGTGGGTCATGTCAGTTGACGCGCACTGGTACAGTACCTTGTTTGCTTGGTACACAGCGGTAAGTTGGTTCGTTTCCTTAATGGCACTGACTATCCTTTGTTTGATCTTCATGAAAGGTAAGGGGTATTTTGAAACTGTGACTGATGAGCATATGCATGACTTAGGTAAGTACCTTTTCGCCTTTAGCATTTTCTGGACCTACCTTTGGTTTTCTCAATTTATGTTGATTTGGTATGCTAACGTAGGGGAGGAGACGGTATACTTCCAAACGAGGATGGAACAGTATCCGGTACTGTTCTATGGCAACTTGTTACTAAACTTCGTCACTCCTTTCTTCGTGTTGATGAGAAATGACACCAAACGTAAGTTTGGTACGCTAGCTTTTGTCTCTATCACAGTTTTGTTCGGTCACTGGTGGGATTTTTTCCAAATGATTAAGCCAGGTGTATTGCATACCGCACATGAAGTGATGGCACACGGAGCAGAAGGAGGGCACCACGCTGCTGGATTCCTTATGGGCTTCACTATACCAGGTTTATTGGAGATTGGGACTTTCATCGGATTCCTATCCGGTTTCATCCTGTACTTCTTCAGCCAGTTAGCGAAGCAGCCGTTGCATCCGGCTAATGATCCGTACATACAAGAGAGTTTGCACCATCATGTGTAAAAAACCACTTATTTAGATTAATTCTAAACAAAATTGACAGTCAGCAGTTCGCTGAACAAGTTTTTCTGGATTCTGTATTTTTGATATAGGATAAAAACTAAAAATAATGACCGCATTACTTGCTATAATTTGTGTTGTTTTAATTGCCGTCATTGCCGTGCAGGTCGGTAAAGTGACTGAGCTTGCTGGAAAGATCAGAGGCGAAGAGGAGGTGCAGCATCAGTCCAACCGAATGAATGCTAGTTTGGGAATGATCTTTATGGTGGTATTCTTGATCGCTACGGTTGTTTCGGCTTTCTATTACAAGAACTGGATGTTGGGCTACGGTCCTCATGAAGCCGCTTCAGAGCACGGAGTAAGTTTGGATTATTTATTCAATATTACCCTATTCTTCACGGGAATCGTATTTATAATTACTCAGATCCTCTTATTCTACTTTGCTTGGAAATACCAAGGGCAGAAAAATCGTAAGGCACTTTTCATGCCGCACGATAACAAGCTGGAAATCATCTGGACGATTATCCCTGCCGTCGTAATGACCTTCTTGGTTGTGGGAGGATTAGATGTGTGGAACGAAGCAATGGCTGATGTTGAGCCAGGAGAGGAGGTGATTGAACTTGAGGCAACTGGCTATCAGTTTGCTTGGGCCTTGCGATATCCTGGAGAAGATGGTAAACTAGGTACTAGAGATTATACGAAGATCAACGGGATAAATTCCTTGGGACAAGTTTGGACAGATAAGAAGAATTTAGACGATTTGATGGTGGATGAGATTGTTCTTCCAAAGGGTAAGAAGGTAAGGGTACGTATCATTGCCAGAGATGTGCTTCATAACTTCTATTTGCCGCATTTCCGTGTAAAAATGGATGCTGTTCCTGGTATGCCAACTTATTTCGTTTTCACACCAACGAAAACCACCGAGGAATACCGAGAGGAATTGAGTAAATACCCAGAATATCAGACGCCAGACCCGAATGATCCTGAGAAAATGCTTTGGGAGACTTTCGGCTATGAGCTAGCTTGTGCGGAACTATGTGGTTCAGGCCACTTCAGTATGAGAAGGCCAGTACGTATCGTCGAAGAAGACGAATACGAAGCCTGGTTGAATGGACAAAAGCCATTCTATCTAACAACTATTCGCGGTACGGACGAAGATCCGTTTAAAGATGAACTATTGGACTTTGAAGTCAAAGAACGTAGAACTTCTTTTATGAATACTTTCAATAAGGCTTACGCTGCTACGGATGATAGCCTTAAGATCGTTCGCTTACCTTATGTAAGCTTCGAAACAGGTTCTTCAACTCTTACGCCACTTTCACGTTATGAACTAGATAATGTGGTAGATGTGATGAAGCAATTTGTAAACATGACTATCGAAGTCGCTGGACACACCGATAACACGGGTGATGCTGACGCGAACCGAACTTTATCGGAATCCCGTGCCAAGGTCGTTTATGACTACATTGCTGGCAAGGACATCGCTACGGATCGTATGACCTTCGTAGGGTATGGCCAAGATGCACCGATCGATAGCAATGATACGGATGAGGGTAGAGCAAATAATCGTCGTACCGAGTTTAAGATCCTATCTCAATAAACGGATTGAGATCGCACTACTTAGAGAAATTATAAACTTCAAGTTCTCCTATATTGGAGATGCATAATAAACTTTTTTATCAATGGCTTCTAATGTTGCAATAACCGCGCCTCAGACTCAAGAAGATCTTCTCATAGAGGAGTATGGTTATGATGACCACTTTCACGATCATCACCATGGTGATAAGTATCAATCTAACTTTGTAACAACCTATATTTTTAGCCAGGACCACAAGATGATTGCTAAACAATTCCTGATTACAGGTATGTTCTGGGCGATTATTGGAGGTTTGATGTCACTGGTTTTCCGTTTGCAATTGGGCTTTCCTGAAGAGAGTATGGCCTGGTTGAAGCCCATCCTAGGTAAGTGGATTACGGTAAATGACGCAGGGATGGGGACATTAGCACCAGAGTTTTACTATGCTTTGGTAACAATGCACGGAACCATCATTGTATTCTTCGTATTAACTGCTGGACTTAGTGGTACTTTCAGTAACCTACTTATTCCGTTGCAGGTCGGAGCGAGGGATATGGCTTCCCCGCTATTGAATATGTTCTCTTATTGGTTCTTCTTCTTGGCAGGGGTAGTGATGTTCGCTTCTCTGTTTTTGAATACAGGACCTTTCTCCGGAGGATGGACGGCCTATCCGCCGCTCAGTGCCTTACCGCAGGCCTCCTCGGGATCAGCAGCAGGTATGACTTTATGGACCGTAAGTTTGGTCCTGTTTGTGGTATCTGTCCTGTTAGGTGGTATCAATTATGTGACCACAGTTTTGAATCTTCGTACGAAAGGGATGACCATGTGGCGTTTGCCATTGACCATTTGGGCATTCTTCATTACGGCGATTATTGGTATTCTTTCCTTCCCCGTATTGGCATCAGGTTTCTTCTTGTTGATGTGTGATCGTGGATTGGGGACTAGCTTCTTTTTAAGTGAAATTTTTATCGGTGGTCAGGCACTAGATCACGTTGGTGGTAGCCCAGTATTGTATCAGCACTTGTTCTGGTTCTTGGGACACCCTGAGGTGTATATCATTATCCTGCCTGCGATGGGTATTGTGTCAGAGGTACTTTCAGTACATGCCCGTAAGCCGATTTTTGGATATAAAGCGATGGTGTATTCCATCTTGGCCATTGCCTTCTTGTCTTTCATCGTATGGGCGCACCACATGTTCATGTCGGGTGTGAATCCATTTATCTCTAACTTCTTTGTGATCTTTACCCTGATCATCGCAGTTCCTTCTGCGGTGAAGGTTTTCAACTGGATCGCGACTTTATATGGAGGTAATGTACGATTCAATTCAGCGAGTTTATTTGCCATTGGATTTGTTTCTATGTTCATCTCTGGTGGCTTGACCGGTATCTTCCTTGGGAACTCTGCGATTGACATTCAGTTACACGATACCTATTTTGTGGTAGCTCACTTCCACATTGTAATGGGTATTGCGGCCTTCTTCGGTATGTATGCTGGTGTTTACCACTGGTTCCCTAAGATGTTTGGACGATTCATGAATGAAACGCTTGGAAAAATTCACTTCTGGGGTACTTTGATTGGTGCTTATGCCATTTTCTGGCCCATGCACTACCTGGGTATGGCAGGTGTACCTCGTCGTTACTATAGCTTTGATATATTCGATACCTTCCGCCACTTTGGTACAATGAACAAATTCATCACTATTGCTGCGATCGTTGTTTTCGCCTTGCAAGTTCTAATGGTTATTAATTTCTTCTATAGTATCTGGAAAGGTAAGAAGATGACTACTCAAAATCCATACGGTGCAAGTACTTTGGAATGGACTACGCCAATCGAAGTAGGACACGGAAACTGGCCTGGTAAAATTCCTGCGGTACAACGTTGGCCATATGATTATGGTAAAGATGGAAGAGAATTTATCTCCCAGGTTGAGCCGATGACGGAGAAAGAGATCGCGGAAGGAGCACATTAGAGTAGGAATTTAGAAATTAAATTACAGAGGGCGGTCTGTTCTTGAGAGCAGACCGTCCTTGAACAATAAATTCATCATATCTTGTCTACAAAAGCAGTACAACATCAAGGCAGTCCGAGCTTCTTCCAGAAGATCCAGGACTACAAGATGTTGGTCAAGCTAAGGTTGAGTCTTACGGTGGTATTTTCTTCCGTGATGGCCTTCTTAATTGCTAGCAATGGTAATTGGACTTGGCTAGCTGTAGCGGTTTTGGCTTTAGGTGGTTTCCTGGTAACTGGAGCTGCCAATGCCTTGAATCAAGTGTTGGAAAAAGACTATGATAAAGTAATGACGAGAACTGCCAACCGGCCATTAGCGGCGGGACGTATGACCAGTTCAGAAGCTGTGTTAGCGGCAGGATTCATGAGTATGATTGGTATTTCTCTATTGGCCTTTTTCAACCCTTGGGCTGCTTTCTTGGGGACTCTATCTTTGGTGTTTTATGCCTTCGTATATACACCAATGAAACGAATATCGCCAGTAGCAGTATTGATCGGGGCAATTCCAGGAGCCTTGCCTACCATGATTGGCTGTGTAGCCATCGAAGGGCAGCTGACGCTATTGGCCTTGAGCCTTTTTGGATTACAGTTCTTCTGGCAATTTCCTCATTTCTGGTCTATTGGTTGGTTAGGTTATGAAGACTACAGCAAAGCCGGCTATAAATTGGTACCGATGCGCGATGGGAAGATGGATGATAAAGAAACGGGGTGGCAGTCCTTATTGTGTGCCCTTGTTTTAATCCCCGTTGGTTTGTTGCCCTATTTTACGGGAGTCAGTGGTTTGCTATCTGCAATCCTGGTATCTATACTAGGAGTTGGATATGCAGTAATGGCTTGGCGCTTCTACCAGAAGCCAGAACGTAAGACAGCCCTGGGCTTAATGTTTTATTCTTTTGCTTATATCCCATTTTCCCTGATCCTTTTATTTATTGATAAAATTTAATCAGATGGAAGTGGCTGTAGGAAAACAACAACAATTCACTCGAAATAAAATACATCCCAAGAAATTTGCCTTGGCTGTAGCCTGTGGTAGTATCTTGATGATGTTTTCCGCCTTTACTAGTGCTTATATTGTACGGCAGGCAGCCGGAAATTGGTTGGAGTTTCAATTACCTGCTTTGTTTTTCGTAAGTACTGGAATCATATTGGCGAGTAGTTTGACACTACATTTTTCGTATAAATCCTTTTTGAAAGGAAATGAGCAGTTGTACAAGACACTGCTGGTGGTCACCTTAATCCTGGGTCTAGGATTTGTGGTGATGCAGTATCAGGGTTGGTTGAGCATGATGGAGATGGGGGTACCTTTAAAGACGAACCCATCCGGCGATTTCATTTACGTGATTTCTGGAGTACATGCAGCACATGTACTGGGAGGTATTACAGCTTTGATCATTGCACTCTTGCACGCCTTTAGCTTGAAATTCAAGGTCACGGCAGCAAGAAAGCTTAGATTTGAATTGACTTTTATTTATTGGCACTTTGTTGGATTTTTGTGGTTGTATTTGATCGTATTTTTTTCGATCCAGTAACCATTAGAGTATAAACAAAAAACAAAACCTTTTTTACTGATGGCAACAACTGATACAGTAGTTGAGCACGAAGTTCACGATGATAAGGAGTTATGGTCTGGCGCCAAGGAACCCTTTAAGGCGAGTTATGGTAAGTTGATGATGTGGTACTTCCTGTTGTCAGATGCGTTTACGTTTGCTGGCTTTTTGATCGCTTATGGAGCACTTCGTTTCAGCAGCCCAACCTGGCCAGTACCTGACTTTGTGTTCAAGACTCACCCTTTCGGGGACAGTGAATTACCTTTGATCTTCGTAACGGTTATGTCATTCTTGCTGATCATTAGCTCTGTGACCATGGTACGCGGGGTACAGGAAGGGCATCGTAATAACACCAAAGGTGTGGTTTTCTGGATGCTGCTTACGATCCTGGGTGGAATTGGATTCTTGAGTTGCCAGGCTTGGGAATGGACCAATTTGATAGCTACTGAGCATATGACAGTGACGCGGAATCCATTTGGAACACACGTTGAGGCCGGAGTGTATTTGAACGACGATGGTTCTGAGTCGGGCGAAGTATTTGAAGCAGGTGCAAGTTATTTGATCCACAAAGCTGGAGGGCACGGTCACGGTGGCGATCATGGCGGTGAACATGGGGGAGACGCAGGTCACGGAGATCAAGCACACGGTGATGATCATGGCGACGGTCACAGTGCAGATGCCACTGCTCCTGGAGATTATAAAGGTCATATAGTAGATAATGAAGGCTTCTTACATAGAAAATACAAGGTAACAGAAGGCCCAGATGCAGGAACAGTGAAGTACGAGAGTTTCGGACCTAAGTCCTTTGGTGCTTTGTTCTTCTTTATCACAGGATTCCACGGATTCCACGTGTTCTCGGGAGTAGTATTCCTTTTCATCATTATGATCAATGCAGCGAGTGGTTTGTACGTCGAGCGTAACAATGGGCACGAAATGGTGGAGAAGATCGGTTTGTACTGGCACTTTGTAGATTTAGTGTGGGTATTCGTATTCTTGGTATTCTACCTACTGTAAGATCATCATTCATTAATCAGCAATTGCTTTAAATCCAATATAGATGGGACATTTAAGCTACGAAGAATCAATTAAGAAAGTATATCAGGGGCTTATTCTGTTGGGGGTTGTAACCCTAATTGAAGTAGGATTATCGTTGTTCGGTAAGGGGTATATTGTTAGCGGAGTGGAAGAATACAAAGCTGTCATTTATCTCGTTGGGCTTGGTTTAATCGTACTTTCTCTGTATAAAGCTTACTTTATTATCTACGAATTTATGCACATGCGTTATGAGGTAAAGGGCCTAGCACTTAGTGTACTACTTCCAACGCTATTATTGATCTGGGCGATCATAGCATTTTTCCAGGAAGGCGATTCTTGGAAAGATAGGAGAGATCAAATACAAGAAAAGAATGCCGAGCCATCCGATGCGCAAGGCATGCTACCCGATGATGTTTATCGACTCGAAAACTTCGGTTAGCAAAAAGGGCGAGAAATTAATTTCTCGCCCTTTTTTTTGACCTAACTATATTCTTTTGGTTTTGGGCTACCTCTTCGCAAATGATCTAATTATGACATTTCTTCACTAACCATATCAACGCATTCCTGTTATAAGGTAGTACGGAAAGAAAATGAGGAGCCCTGAAATGGGGTTAAACAACTTATCATGCGTAAAGCGTTTCAATTTGCAGCTTTATTTTTACTTCTAGTTGGTTTACCTGCTGGATCCTGGTATTATCTTCAGAAGGGCTTAGATTATCGTCTAGAGACCATGGGACAACTGACAGACCATGGAGATTTCAAATTGTTAGCTAGTTCTTCGGATGATGAGGAAACAAAGGCTAGCGTAAAGGTGATCAATTTCTTGGCAGCTGATCCGAACGTAAGAGCGCAACAGGGATTACTACTATCAAAACTGTATGAACAGTTTGATAAGCGGGAGGATTTTCAATTGGTCACCTTTTGGGATTCCACGGCTTTTAGTGGTTTGGAAGAATTCCGCACTGAATTTGGTTTAGAAGAAGAGCCGCAATGCAGTTTCCAGCCCTTGGCTGGAGCAAACTGGGATCGGTTTGTGCAGACGTATGAAAAGGAAAGCAGTGTTCCGGCGGAGTACATGGCACTAGTGGATATAGAGGGAAATATTAGAAATTTCTATGCACAAAAAGAAGAGGAGAAAGTAAAAGATCTGGTGGAACATATTGCCCTGCTATTACCCATGAAGAAGCAAGATAAACCTGAATTACGTAGAGAAATAGAAAAGTAGATGGAAGCGAATGTACAATTAGCTAAGAAATTGAATGTAGCTGCGTGGGTGGTAACCGCGGTAGTGCTCGTATTGGTGGGATTGATGCGCAGGGTAAAAATTACATTGCCTGATGGATGGGACTTTAGTTTTTTACCGCCATTTCATGCCAGTCTTAATGCGCTCACAGCAGTGGTACTAATCGCTGCCTTTTATTTCATTAAGCAAAAGAATGTTGAGGCTCATCGGAAGGCGATCTACGTAGCAATGGGCTTATCAGTACTTTTCCTCCTATCTTACGTGGCCTATCATTTCACTAGTCCAGAGATTAAGTTCGGAGATGGTAATCTTGATGGAATAGTTGATGCAGCGGAAGCAGCGGCAGTTGGGAGTACTAGAACGCTTTATCTTATTCTTTTGATTACGCATATTACTTTGGCGGGTTTGATATTGCCCTTTATCCTTTTTACCTTTATAAGAGCCTATACGGGGCAAATTGAAAGGCATCGCAAAATGGCGCGTTGGGTTTTTCCCCTATGGTTATATGTCGCCATCACAGGGCCAATCTGTTATTGGATGCTCATGCCTTATTACCCCTAAGTTTATTCAAGAATTCGAGTTCAGTTGAGCGTAGGAAACAATCAACTAGCTACAGTAAATCACAAAACATATGAAACATATCACTCGCACATTATCTATTCTAGCCTTGGCACTAAGTCTGCAATTTGTAAGTGTTCCTGAAGCTAATGCACAATGTCCTATGTGTAGAATGTCCGCTGAAAGCAATTTGAAGAATGGCGGAACAGATGGAAAAGGCTTGAATAATGGTATATTGTATATGCTAATTACCCCTTATCTTCTCGTAGGCGTGGTAGGCTATATTTGGTGGAGAAATCGACGCCAGGAAGGAGAGGAAGAAGAGTTAGTAGCCTTTGAATAAGGGAGAAATTGTTTTCCTTTACCTGAAGGGAGAATAGTAAAACTGAAAAAGCCTACCGGACGAACCGGTAGGCTTTTTTTGTTTTTGTCTTGAACGTTCAGCTTTAGTTCAGGATGTAGCCCAAGGTCAATAGACTAATGGTAGGAATAATACCATCACCGAAAATATCCGTTTCGCCGAAGTCACCAGTAACTATACCATAAGCAGGTCCGATGTTAACTTCCACCGTGAAGTTTTCTGAGAATACCCACTGGTAACCGATAACACCGCCAATTGTGATCAAAGTATAATTGTCGATGAAGTCGCTGTTGCTACCGATGAATCCTACGCTAGCAATAGGACCGGCATAGAGCCCTTTAGGTCGATCATTGCTATCTAGATAGAAGCGGTATTCACCACCAACTCCAAAACCAGTATAGCGAACGCCAACTAGGCCTCTAGAATAAAAGTTAGCCTTGAGATACAAGGAAGTCTTATCGGTTAAAAAAGTCTCGTAACCCCCGTTTAGGCTACCGAATGCTAGACCGATGGGATTTACTTTTACAACATTTTGAGCGTTAAGGTTACTCGCCATGAAGAACAACATCAGAAATGAGGCGATACTTAGAAACTTGGTTTTCATAAATGAGGATTTAGGTTTGAAAATTTATCAATAGTTAGTAATGAATGTCTGCCTTTAGTAGTTAAGTCGCAATACAATTAGGAAATTGTTTCTTATTTGTAATCATAATTGACAAGCAGGAATAATTTTTACGGAAGCGTAAAAAGGCAGGAATGGAAGTGTAAGCAAGTTTCAATTTCATTAGAGCGATACGCGGGTTTCACTTGGTTTTGGTCTTTTAGCAAGGCAAATATAAGAACAGTTTTGGTTAAAAAAAAGGGGGGAGCGCCAAACAGATCCCTGTTCGTATTTAAGACTAGTCCGTAAATACTTAATAATCAGCTTGATAACGGGAGAGAAAAAAGTGTACGAAAGCTCTTCCAGAAGAATGAAACCCGCTAAGAATCCTTCTTTTCTGACTTATGTACTCGACCGTTTTCTTGAAAGGAAGCATATAGCAAGATCGCCCAACCAACGATGAAGAAGGTTCCACCTAGAGGCGTGATAGGGCCTAGCCATTTAAGTCCTAGATTGAGCAATTCTCGGACGGAGAGTAAATAAAGCGAACCGGAGAATAGAACAGTGCCAATGATGAATGCCCAGCCTGCGTATTCCATCATTTGGGTCTTGCGAATGTATAACCAAAGCCCCAAAAAAAGCAAGGCAAAAGAGTGATAAAATTGATAAGTGACTCCAGTTTCAAAGGTAGCGAGTTGTTCAGGATCAAGGACTTGCTCTAATGTGTGAGCACCAAAGGCCCCTAAAATCACTGCTGTCATAGCGAAGAAGCTACCCGTTCTGATGAACGACTTTCTCATAGGTTGATGTGATGTTTGTAGTCTAAAAACGCTCTAGTCAACTGGCCAAATCATGCCCGTATTTACTACGGATAGCACTACTAAAGCAGTTGATAAACTTATTGTGGTTAAGGATCTTTCCTGTTGTTAATCTATTACATCCACCCTGAAAGAATCTTAACGCCTCGATCATAAGCGACGAGGAGTCGAGTTCTCGACAAGGTAGGAGAGACCATTATTCAATAAGCATTTTACTAATTTGGGAAATTATTTTCCCTGTCTTATGGGTAAGGTAGATGACCAAGTTCTGAAGAGATGCTTAAAGGTACTATTCTGCTTCGGATATTATGGATATTTGTACCAAAATTTTACCCGTTTTCTAGAAGATTTTACCAGAATATGTTGTAATTACCTTAAGTAATATTTCTTTAGGCATAACAACTCCAGCCTAAGGAAGGTGTTGAATTGTTTTTCTACTACAAATGAACACAGTTAAAACTTGAGCTCTTGAAGAAAAATAGAATCCCTCTGGTGTTATTACTATTGCTTTCTGTTAGTGTCTATCTTTTACTAACGCAGTGGTCTTTTTCTCCATTTAGGAAGCTAAGGGTTGTAGAGGCCCTGCCATTTGATGCTCCTCAAGCCTTCCTGTTTGAGTATCTGCCTAAGGCGGAATCCATCCTTCCAGAGGAAGATTTTCGGCAAAGTAATTACTGGATCAGTGTATTGGATCACCTAGGGGTATTAAGACTTGAAGAACGGGAGAAACTCCTGATTTGGCCAAGCGGAAAAGAAGAATTTAATAGGCAGTTATTCATTTATGATTTAAGTGGTATTGATTTACCTGAAGAAGAATGGCTACCTCAGAAGGTCCAACGAACCTTTTATAAAAGACATGAAATATTCCACTTGCAAGATCAAAATGGTCAAGAGGTCGTTCTGTCTTCTTTCCGCAATTTACTGCTGCTCAGTCATCAATCTGTTTTTATTGAAGATGCTCTTCGTGAACTGACGGATCAAAATCAATCCGTAGATCGCAATATTGCTCACCCTGCTTCTTGGACTTCGAAAGCTAAGCATTCATTTGCTACCACTTACTATCATTTTCCTTTTGCAGCTTCTTTCTTTGAAGAATCGACCCAGCAAGGACTCAGCTATATGAGTCCCCTGACTTGGGAAGGCTGGCAAATTCATTGGGAAAGGGAAAATACCAGTGCTGTCTTTACTGCTGAGGTGTTTTGGGCGAATGAACAGAGCTTACCCATTTCCAAACAAACTGGCTTGAGAATGGGGGCCGCACTGGAATTAATCCCAGCCTGGGCGGTGGATTGGGAGATTTTGCAACTTAAGGATATCCAGGAGGCAAATCGAACGCTGACCGCAGGGCGAGCAGATTGGTTGAGCAGATATATCTTGCCCTGGGCAGGGGATCATCTGGGATGGATTGATCTCATGCCAACGGCAGACGCTTTTTCTTTAGCTTGGCTAGTGCCCTACCAGGATAGTTTGTTAGCACAGCAAAGTTTGCAGGAATTTCTGGAAGAAGCAGGGGAGTTGGACCGAGAGATTTATCAGACTTTTGAGTTGGTACAAGTCAATGCGCAAAATTTGTTTGGAGCGTGGCGAAAAGGTGAGGAACTGGTGCAAAATCCCTGGTGGTGTCGACTGGCTAACTACTACGTTTTCGCTGCGGATCAACAGGGGCTTCGGCAGTTGATCGATGCCTATATCGTAGGACAGAACATTCTCCAGCATAACCTGCCAGATCAGCTTATTCAGTTAGAGACACAATGGTTACGTGGTTTACCCTGTCCAGCATCCTGGCAGAATATCTTTCCGCCTCATACTACAGGTATGTGGTTAAGTGGGAAAGCTACCCGAAAAGGATGGCAAGTGGAGGGCTTTCCTGCCAATCCTTCGGCTGGCATCCCGCGCGGACCTACCATACTTTGGCGTGCTGAATTGAGAGGGGAACTGGATTTGACACCTGCATTTATCTCCTATTCGGATGGGGGTTGGAGGGCCATTGCGACGGATCGAAGCCAAGGTGTATATCAGTTTGATGAAGATGGAGATCTTAGGTGGCGGAAAGAATTTCGTGGTAAGAGGATATCTGAGATCTATCCCTTGGCTCGACAAGGGAACCCAGCAAGTACCATCTTGTTTAATAGCAATGAGGCGCTCTATCAATTGGATGAACAAGGAGAAGCGGTCGAAAACTTTCCGATTACACTTCAGCCTGCGGCGAGTACCGGAGTGTTAGCCATAGACTTTCAACAGGAAGGAATCTATGAATTTTATGTACCCTGTCAGAATGGTATCTATGCTTTTTCGGAGAAGGGGATACCTCTTCCCGATTGGAATCCCTTGCTTACTTCGGGGGACTTTCTGCAACCGCTACAACATTTGCAAACAAAAACGGAAGATTACCTGATAGGCTTTAATAGTGCAGGAGTTTTGTACAACTGGCGACGCTCTGGTGAAGCACATTTTCTGCCAAAACAACTGGGGGTTACAGATAACCCTTTGGGGATTGAATCCGAGCAAGAACCTTTCCGAGTAGCTGTAGTGGACAAAAGGGGATTGGCACAATTGGTCAATATGAGAGGAGAACAGTTTGGTTTACCTTTGGCGGTGGGAGAAGATAGTACGGTGCAATTTAACTCGGGTAATTTCATAGGTGATGCACGCATAGATTTTGTGACCCTCAGAGCTGATGGAATACGGCTACATTACTATTCAGAGCGTGGATTCGAGAGTGGTTTTCACCAGAAATTAGACCTTCGGCCCGACCTACTATTTACTGTACCCATTGCTGGTCAGCCTAATGATTTGATCGGAACTTTGCATCGCGGGAAAAAGGAGATCCGCTTGTACGATGGCGCAGGAAGGATGCTGCCAGGTTTTCCTCTAGCGGGTAGCACTCCCTTCATCCTTCATCCCTTGGATACGCAGGGGAATTTTGTGTTGTTGGTTGGGCACCGAAATTGGCTCTTGGCTTATCAGATTGATTTGTAAACACTACAATTGCCAATCTATAGGACGTTTTCCTTTTGATTCTAAAAATGTATTAGCTTGCGAAAAGTGGCGGCTGCCAAAGTAGGCTCCACCAGCCAAAGGAGAGGGATGTGCAGCTTCTAGTATCAAGTGTTTAGCCGAATCGATCAAGACTCTTTTATTGCGAGCAAAATTGCCCCATAACATGAAGACTACGCCATCTCTTTGGTTAGAAATGGCTCGAATAACTGCATCCGTAAAGGTCTCCCATCCCTTTTTTTGGTGCGACCTTGATTTTTTATGCTCCACCGTTAGTACGGCATTTAACAGAAACACCCCTTGCTGAGCCCAATGAGTCAGGTCTCCATGCTGGGCCGGGGAGATGTTTAGGTCGCTGGCTAGTTCCTTATAAATATTGCGCAAAGAGGGAGGAATGCGAACTCCTTTAGGTACTGAGAAACTTAGTCCCATGGCTTCTCCTAAGTTAATGTATGGGTCTTGCCCCAGGATAACCACTTTAACTTGATCAAAAGGAGTAGTGTCAAAAGCATTGAAGATTAAGGAACCAGGTGGATAGATTGTTTTTCCTGCACGCTTTTCCGCTTTCACAAAGGAGATCAGACTTTGAAAGTAAGGCTGCTCAAATTCTGCTGCCAAGGCTTGTTTCCAACTTTCTTCCATGCGAACATTACTCATCAGGATACTTTTCTATTTAGTTGTAGGCATTAAGCTGATGCAGAAATAAGAAAAAATTGACGGAAAGCCAAATAATAGAATAGTAGGAAGCAGGATAAAAAAAGTGGCTAGGCAAATGCATTTCCAAGAGGCCATACATTATTTTCCTAACCACTTTTCTTGTACTATAGATTGTTCGGAAAGACTGGTGAGTGTAGACTTGTTGAATAGGCTCTCTCGGTGCTTATTAGCATCCAAAAAAGTCCCCTGTAGCCTTATTCCATCTCATCTAGTGCTATTCCACTACAAATTTACCCTTCATGACACCATAGTGCCCTGGGAAGCTACATAGGTAATCGTAGGTACCTTTCTCAGGCGCTGTGAATTCGATAGATGTTTCTTCACCACCTCCCAACATTTTGGTGTTGGCAATTACAGCTTCACTACCTTCAGGGATGTAATCATTGTCTTTTGCTGCAACAGCTTCCTGCGCAAAAGTTGCCATGTTCGTTCCCTTTTTCAGCAACACGAAGTTGTGCCCCATAACGGTCTTAGCCATGGACCCAACGTGCTTCAACGTCAGCTTAACAGTAGAACCAGCTTTTACCTTTAAATAAACCTGATCATATTGCATTTGATCATTACCAGTCAAAACGATTTCAACTACTTCTCCCGTACTGGCTGGTGCTGCTTCTTCCTTCGGTGTTTCTGCGACCGTTTCTGTTTTAGCCTCAGGAGTAGAAGTAGATTCAGATTCACTAGCCGACTGTTCGCTACCGCCACAAGCAAAGGCGAAAAGAGCAATTAGGAGGAAAAAGATGGAATGTTTCATTTCAAATAAGTTTGTTTGCATAAAAATACTAAAGTGCGATTCATTTGAATGTAAAAAATGCGCATACTTATAGCGCTGTGGTGGTATGTAATAAGGTTGTGGTCTGGCGGGCAACTACAAAACTAACCAATAATTTAATTTTAGAACCATAGCTCTATTCTTTGGGCCAAAAAATTCGACGGCATAGTTTTCTGTATAGACGACAAACAAATCGGACATCGGGGCGAATCGCCATTGTAATCGGCTGTTAATGTTGAAGTTATCTGCTTGGGTGTTGTATTGTAAGAAGGTAGTCCAAAACAGGTTGCGATGGAAGTTGATTTCGATACGGGGACTGAAAGCCCAGATTTCCTCTTCTCCAAATTCGTCGGGAAAGCGCAGGTGATTGTATTCCACTTCTAAGCTAAAGTTGCCCCAGGGCTGCCTTCGATACAAGGCAAAAGCTCCAATACTGGTGATATTACCACTGTAAAAAGTACCAGTAGCTAGCGCAGTACCATACTGAAAAAACTTGCGTTCATCGGAGGAGTATTCCAAACCAAAATCATTATATACGTATCTACCCACTGCGAGTGGAACTCCATCGGTAAAGGAAAAAGGAAAGCGCAAATCTGTCTCATTGAAATTGGCAAAAACCGAAAAACCACTACTATTCTTAAACTCAAATTGATACTGCATTTCGTGATTACGCTCTACAAATTGGTAGCTTTTGTCCAGCGTAAGTACATTTTCAATCCTGAACGAATGTTGATTGAGTATTTGGGAATTTTTAGGCACAAAGGTCCATTCCAAAGGCAAAAAGAGTAAACGGTAGCCGAGGCGAACACTGGTATCCCGAATAGCATCATAGTTTTCCAAGCGATTCACGAAACCCACATCCGCCGAATAATTGGTGCCCACATTCACCCAGTCAAATGTGGTCGAAAATACAGCACCTGTATAAGATCCACCGACCGTCCAAAATTGCTGTTCATTTTGGAATTCCGGTTTAAAAGACTGGTGGTAAGTTCCCCATCCCTGCCAGGCTCCATCTAGACTCTGATATTCGAATTCCAGGCCAGCATTACGCCCATAATCTCCCTTCACCTGCTCTCCCTCCTCAAAACTTTGCCGATTGGTAAAGGTGCCCTTCAATGTAGAACGTTTGAAAACGCGTTGGTTAAAGGAAAGTGCCGTATAGTTCTGAGCAAGCTGATCTGTAGTAGCCCGAGTCTGAGCATTCAGTAAGCCAATACGGGTACTTCCCGTGATATTGCCGGTCAGGCGCGCACCAAAATCTATGGGTACGGCTCTGCCACCTTCGTCGAGCCCAATCCGCCGAGAGAAAAAGGGCCTTATGAGTGGGTTACCGAAATTGGTGAAAATGTCGCTATTTTCTAGAAAGAAGGTCCTGCGCTCGGGCAGGAAGATGCTGAAGCGAGTTAAGTTGGTCACCTGTTGATCGACCTCTACTTGCGAAAAATCCGGATTGATCGTCAAATCTAAGTTCAAAGCGGAAGTCAAAGCAATCTTCGCATCCATCCCGGCAGCTAGGCTATTATTAGCCGCCTCTCCCTCCTCAAAATCTTTGTTCTGAGACATATTCACGTAAGGGATAGCGGCGATGTTACTCGTGATCTTTTTAGGTGCTTCATCCCAGATCATTTTTCCGGTGTAGCCCAGGTCGATCACCCAAAACTGACGGGGCACTGGTGCCCAGGTGTCTAGCCGGTTGTTTTTCTTGTCATTTCTTGTGAAGTTGATTCCCCAGCTGGTCTTCCCCGCCTCATATCGCAAGGTCTTAAACGGAATTGCCATCTCCACCGTCCACCGATCCAGGTATCGCTGCACTTCCACATACCAACGATTATCCCATTCCCGCGAATAGTTCTCTGGCCCACTGCCACCACCTAATAGCACCTCCGTCTGCACCCCATACGGGCTCGCCCCAAACATAAAACCGGTTGTGGCTTCGTTCAAAGGGTCCAAAACGACAGCCACTGCATCCCCATCCCAAAAACCAATATCTCGCTTCAGGGTAGCCACTACATGATTTGTACTATCAAAACAGGTAGCTGCCACGTACAAGAACTGATCATCATAGGTTACCCGCATCTCCGTCCGCAAGCCCGCCCGGATATCATCCCGTGGCTGCTTCTGCCAAAAGTCCGTAGCTACATCAGCCGTGGCCCAGGCCGTTTCTTCCAACTTGCCGTCCAAGCGGATCGGGCTTTGGGTTCGCTTAATACGTATCTCGTGGGATTCCTGATTTGGGTTGTTGTTTTGGCCGTGGCTTACTCCCCAGCAGGCGAGCAAAGCGAATACCATCGGTAGGGCAATTTTCATGATCGAGGTGACTAGTTCAATGTTATACTGGGTGTCCAAAATTTGGCTGCAAGTATAGCACTTTTTAGGGAAAGAAAAGGGCTAAATACTGCCGAATCTACCCCCCTTCACCCATACTAATAGCAATACTACTAAGTGGTTCATTATCAGCAATAAAGCCCCTTGTGGGGCTACATCGATGCCTCACCTATTCGCTTGTTTTGACATCTAGTGGAACTTTTCTCGATACGAAGCGGTATTACCAATGAGAAAAATATTGATTTGATTTTTTCTGTCCATTATTTTGTGTCGGCGCAAAAATGAAGTATTTTTGCCTCGCTTTAGTAAAATGGTCCCGTAGCTCAGCTGGATAGAGCAACTGACTTTAAGCTGGATTCTAAAGAGAATCTAAATTAGGAGCCTCTACGAGGAAACAGAACTCGTAGAGTGGATGCCACTATATCGGGGAAACCTTCCTTCACTTAGCGGAGTGAAAATGGCAATCCCGAGGAAACTTCAGGTCTTAAAACAGCAGGTGATAAAATCATTTTGTATGTTTAATCACCATACCAAAAACAAAGGAGACCTAGGTGTATTAAAGGCTAAGCTCGATTTATTTGAACAAGGGTATTTAATCCTAAATCCGGAAACAGAACATGCCCCGTTTGATTTGGTAATTTACAAGAATGGCGATTACAAAAGTATTCAAGTAAAGTATCGATCGCTAAATAAACGTTGCGCTTTAGAAATTGCATTTCGAAGTTCTTACTGCGATTCAAATGGTACAGTTGTCAAATCTGTTCGGAAAGAATGGATAGACATTTATGCTGTCTATTGCCCAGATACGGATGAATGTTATTATTTCAACCCACTCCAGTTCAACAAATCAATTACGCTTAGGGTAGATACATCACGAAATGGTCAGCAAAATGGAATTCATTTTGCTGCTGATTTTCGGAAGGTTCCGTAGAGACTATACGTGGCACACCTGAGATGGTGAAGAGATAGTCCAGACCACAAATGCTATTAATAATAGTAGCGGCGAAAGTCGTAGTTGGTACGCTAATCAGTAGGTCACAGGTTCGAATCCTGTCGGGATCACTAAGTAAAGAGTTAATTCACTGATAATGAAGGAGATATGAATAGTTAAACACTCCAAGTTGTCATTTGAGTTATCGTTTTACAAAATTACGAAAAAGAATGGGTTGTGCGGTATGCCGTGCAACCCATTCTTTTTTGTAAAGGGTGAGCAAATCAGTGGCGAGAAGTATACTAAAGGTAGGAGTTTAGATTGTTATGACATTGAAGAGGAGTAATACCTGAGAGACTGTTAATCCACTAAGAATCTTAAGAATTAGGGTTCAGTTCCCAGCGGAATCACTTAACATTTTGTCAAAAAACTGATAATCAGCGACAAACGCTTGAAGTTTTTTCTTCAGCAGTCATTTTGGCAGTTGTTTAAGAAATTAAAGTTATTCTAAGAAAGGTCAGATGCGTTCATCTGGCCTTTTGTTTTTTAGGTTCTTCATATGGTTCCTAGGGTTTTTATTCTCCTCAGACCTCTTGAGTTTCAGCAAAAGAAATGAAAGACAGTGGGTTAGAAACGTGAAAAACCTCAAGTTATCGCTTGAGATGTCGAATTATAAAAATACGAAAAAGTGATAGGCCAGACTTAACTATTTGGCCTTTTTCTATTTAGCTTCAATTAAGAAGGTTCTGTTTACTCTTGTACCTTAAATTTTCTGATTAGTCTTTCTCTCCTTCGCTTCTGAAGATACAGTGCCATTTTTCTTGGATTTAATGTGAGCTCTTTTTCCGTAACTACATAATACAGTATTAGAATGACATATGTAATAGCTGGAGTTCCGAATAACACAAAAGTCCTGGGTTCGTAATAATCCCAATCACCAGACAGCACAAAATATGCTGTACCCGCATAAACTATTGCAGCAATGGTTGCCATTGAGAGGAGCACAATTCTACTATAAGTTTTCGCTTTCTTAACAAGCACTGCCAATATAGGTTTGACTACTTCTCGTCTCTTTTCAGCAATCTCTTTTGCAAAATCAGATTGGTTCAAAATACATGTCTTTTCAATGAATTCTACGTTACTAAACATCACAATGTTCATAAACACATCTTCCTCGTCTGTATAAGGAAATGTTCTTCGTTTGATAGAAAGATACGTCTGAACAAAGTTGACTGGTGGGTTATTTATTTTTTGTAAATATCTTTTCAAAAGTAGTTTCAGATTTGCCCCAATCTGGTGATAATTCTGATCCTGTTCTCTGAACCAGTAATGCCAGAAACTAACAAGCTCTACAAACTCTTTGCCTCCCTCCTCTCTTTTTTTGATGTGGACTAATAGATCTTCTCCCAATTCTTTGGAGATTGATAACTGCTTTATACCCGTAAATAGTCCCATGATAGCGATATCATCATAAATCAGGGCCTCATCCTTTTCAATGTCTCTTCCAATTATCCATTTCGTGCCATCTTCAAACGCTGCTTTCATCTCCGGACGCGAATCTAATTTCAAGAAACCAAGAGCAGCAATTGACTTGTAATTTCTTAGATCAGAACTAAGTTCATCACTAGCATCTGGGGGTAGAAGCTCGAAACCTGATTCAACAAATGAAACAAATCTCCTACGTAATTGCGAGTTCGTAACATAGCCCTGTAAATATTCGTCATAACTACTCATAAAAACCAGGCTTTATTCCTCAAGGTATGCTCTATGATAGTTTCGTTCCAATGTCCAGATTTCCTTAAACTCCTAGTTGTTTTGCGATCAAATTTGAGTATTCTAAAGTCACTGGATTGCTACTTGGCAAGAATCCACGCCATGATATACATGCAAAAATATATGCCTGCCGGAGCAAGTAATCAAGACTTTCAAAAGTCGACCTTTTATGAAGCTTCATAAGAACTGGTCTTGCCATACCTTGATTATAAGATTTTAGTTCTTTTGGTCCTATGAACTGTAGTAACACCTGATAATCAGATAGTTTTAAGGCATACCCTCTTTCAACCAGCAATTTCTCATGTAAGGTGTTTACGTGCTCATTCTAATTGCACGGCATAGATTTGAGCTAGGTTATTGAAAAGTTCTTTGAAAGATTTAACCACTTGAATCATGAAAATAGCTCGGATGCGTTCCCAGACTCTATTTTTAGCTTTAGCCGCTATCCAAATGTCGTTAAAGATTCGATTAGTAGCCTGGACAATTTGATCGATAGTAAAGGCTAGCAGCATAATGGAGGCCATGACATTACACAAATGATTGTAGCCATGTCCATAATTATGTTCAAAATGATAGCCCTGATTTTTGAGGGTATTAAAGCCTTCATTTTCAATTTTCCATCGAGCTCTAGCTCCACGCATCATCTCATAGACATTGCTTTTGCGAAGCTTCAAAGAACTAATCCAAGAGAAAGATTTCTTTTTTCCCTTGGCGTGCTGTTCATAGTACAGAGAGTTTAATCGGATATTACCCTGACCGTTAAGCGGGACGTTATTCATCCAGTAAAAATGATGAGCTACTTTGTCTTTTGTCAACACCAAAGTATTAATCTGTCCACGCGCTTTACGCGCTTCAAAATGCTTAAATAAGGCCTCCTGGCTAGTTGGCTTGACATTAACGATGAAGTCCCAGCCATTATCCAAGACTTGTTTAAGGTGAGATTCATTGGCGTACAAGGCATCCTCAACTATAACAGCGGGCTGTCCTTTGTAAGCATCTAACAGTTTGTTTTGTAAACGATTAGATGCGTTCAACTCACAATCATTTTTACTAAGCCCATCCTGTTTTTCGATGGCTTCACAAACCACCGGGAAAACTTCTCTTCGATTAGGATGGACTAAAGCGGCAGCCAACATGGAATGATATAATTAGGGATCTCCTTTACGGTGTTTCTTTTCTAAGCAACGCTTACATTTGATCTTCTTAGACTCAAAAAAATGTACACCATCCACACTGATCAATAAGTATTTTTTTAAAAAGCGATAATCTGATTGGATCCCTGTTCTTTTCAAAAGGTCATAGCGTTTGGCAAATAAGCTTTGTAACGTAGAAGGACAAATCTCATCCAGGACTCGGCGCATTTGAGCATCTGAACAAATCTTATCAATGCCAAATAGGGCTTTGAGATTGGAACGCTCTATCTCCGATTGTTGCTCAAGATAAAGCGAGGATGGATACTTTAAATTAAAGATAGCATAGACACTCATCAAGATATCCGATAAGGGATAGACCACATTAGGGGCCCGATGATCTGGTATTTCATTAAAGTCACTGCGTAGATCATCTACCAGAACATCATAATTTAATTCCGATCGCAACTGGGCATGGCTTTTTCGCATGCCCTAAGGTAAAATCTTTCTCTCAATCAGTTAACGGCTACACCTATGTACAGGACAAAAAATAGATTTCTTGGAATAAGCTCAAAAAGTTGAGCAGTTTGGTTTTTAGGTGATCCAGGCCTGATCTGAAAATGCTGACCAGTTTGGCTCTTCGTTTTTTGAATTGTTTGATTGGTATTTGATGACCGTATTCCAATAGCATTTCTCCGGTTTTTAATGCCCAAATAAATGCTATTGCCAGAATAAAGATCAAGGTGTTAATCCGATCGAGTTTGGTCAAATGGGTATCCTCAAAATTAAATCCTCTGGATTTGCAAGCGCCAAAGAAGACTTCGATGCCCCAGCGTTCCCCATATATCTGCCGGCCATGTTTCAATGGTTGATCGCTAATTAAAATCAAGTATTCGCGATCTGATATCTGTTGACCAGCTAGGTATAGTCGATGACCAAAAATTACTCTAGGCTTCCTTAGGACCTTAAATTCGTTACCTCGAAATAAGGTCCAAGCCTTCCTAGTAGTGGCTTTGCCAAGTTTGCGCACATTGGCATCTTTTCGAATTCGGATGACAAAGCTAATTTGCTTGGAGCGTAGGTGCGTAATCCAATCATGCGCGCCGAACTCTCTGTCCATCAGTACGTAGCGGATTCTTCTTTGCTGGTCTATATTTAGACTGCCCCAAAGACGTTCTAACAACAAGATCCGCTCGCTTTGATTAGACTGGCCTCGCTTGTCCAATAACATCCATACCAAAGGAATAGCAGTACCTCGCCAAGAAATTCCAATGGTCAAAATGTTGATGTTGGTCTTACCAAATTTCCAATTGGTACGATCCATGCTTAAGGCAACCCAATTTCCTTGGACACCATATTGGGCCCACGCAAACTGGATGTAGCGACGCTGGCAAAATCGATAGCTCTTCATAAAACGTTGAATCCGTTTGAAATTGCTATCCACTTTGACCTTAGGGTTAATAACCATCGCTAGTTGAGCATAATTGACTGTACACATTTTCAGAATAGCTAATATCAATTTACTCATCATGCTTAAGCGCTGGCCATGGCCACTAAATATTTGACAAAGCTCTTCTTTAAGAGCCTTTTCTGTATCTTTCATACCGAGTAATTGGGGGTGAGGAATTGATGTTTAAGCACCACCAATTTACCTCTTCTCTCAATTACTCAGTTTTTTGTCCTGTACTCAGCGGCTACACTTTACATGAGAAATTGCTGAGGGTTGAAAAATATAGTGTTTATTTTGTTTTAAAAGAGATTCTTATGTAAATTTATAGTTCAAGAATAGAATTAGTGGTTTTTGAAGAGTGATATGTCAATTTTGACTTTGTATTACCTTCCTAAGAGCAGATCCACATTTTTAGATAGCGCTCCTCTAGTACATTTATCAGTTTCATATATAGGTGTTAAATGAATCTATTGGATTCATTGTTGAATTATGTTTAAATACTGCTGCTACGTCTCCAGTTTGTAATAGGTACATATGGTATAGATCTTAAAACCATTGCTCAAAGTTAATATTTGAAAAGTACGGGCTTTTAAGGAATATGTAGACTTGCCCCCAATACCAAAATTATGATCAAAGCACTATTAATAGATGTAGAAAGGTCTATTCCCACAACACTAGTTAATACAATTCAGGATTTTTGCCCTGAGATTTCACTATCAGCAAAACCAGAAAGGCTTGCAAACGTGCCCCAGCTTTTGGAAGATGAAAGACCGAGTCTAGTCTTTTTCAATATTAGTGAACCTTGTGTCAATTTCTTTAAGTTACTCTATCACATCACCTTGAAAGATTTAGATTGCGTAATCCTGTCCGATCAAAGAGAATTAGCATTTGATGTAATCAAATTTAGTGCGACTGGCTTTGTTTTAAAGCCTGTTCAACCACTGGATTTAATGCAAGCCGTGAGCCGTGCTATAAAGAATATTGAAGGCAGACAAGCGTGGGAAAGAGATAAGAAAATGCTTAGTCAGCATGTTAAGAAAATAGGAATTCCGACAATGGAGGGTTTTGACTTTGTACTGATAAGCAATATCGTTCGTTGTGAGGCCATGCAAAGGTGTACTTTAATTTATACCAAAGATGGAAGAAAAATTATAAGTTCTTATAACTTAGGTGAGTTTATCAAGCTACTTGAAACCTTTGGCTTTTTTTCGACTCACAAATCACATCTAATTAACTTAAGCCAAATTCAGAAGTATAGTCGAGAAGGAAGTGTACTTATGTCAGATGGTTTTTCTATTCCAGTTTCGCGACGGCGAAGAAATCATTTCTTAAAAGCCATTGATCATGTTTAAATCACTGATCAGCTAGCTCAGGCTCTATTGCATGCTTATCCTACCCATTCGTTTTGAGATAGCTCCTAGAGTTTATTAGCTATTTTTTTAGTTTAATATTGAATTAACCGTTTATTCTTGTTCCTTACCGCTGGTTCATAAATCGGACCTTTGCTTACATGCGAGAACAAAGTATCGCTACTTTCCTAGATATTTGAAGTAAAGCAATTTTTTGGTGCTACTATCTAATTGCCTATGTATGATAAGGTCAAAAAAATTCATCTTTCGATAGATAAACAACTAGAATATCAGGATGAAATCGATTATCACGATACCTATACCGATGTAATAGTAGAGTTAATCAATCAGGAGAAATATATAGCCTCTTTCTTTACCTATAAAAACTTGGAAGCTCAAGTACGACAACATAAAGAAACAGGTGCCTTTATGCAAGGAAAATATTTTTGGGTGAACAAGATGCTCTTTATTGAAAATATAGAACTGGAAACAATAGAATTGGTAATTGAAGATCTAATTGAAGAAGGGAATTTTGAACTAGTATTTAAAAGAATCTAAACATTTAACTGCAAGATATGATATTGATGGGAGACATATTGGAAGGTATTAGGGAGCAACTTGAATGCTATTTAGATCCTACTTGTACCGAAGTGGATCCCAATGCTGGAGACGATGTACAGCCTGATCATGTAGTATTGGGAAATGTCGCTTTAGTGGATGCTTTTACACCTAAAGATCCCAATATCCAAGATAATGTTATTATGTCTGTTGTTAATGTGGAGGAGGAGAAAGCACTTCGGTACTCGAAGACCCAGACACTGATCCAGCGACCTGATCCCAATGATTCTCAAATCGTGACGCATCACCCAGTAATTTTTATCAATCTGTATATTCTTTTTGGATCAAATAACTCAAGCTATCGAATTGCTTTAAACGAAATCTCCTCTGTTATTAATTTCTTTCAACGTCAGCACGTTTTTACAAATGAACAATTAGCAAGCATACCCGAGGAAGTAGAACGAGTTGTCTTTGAATTGTGTACGACCAGCTTTGAACAACTGAATCACCTATGGGGGGTCTTAGGAGGCAAATATATCCCTTCGGTGCTATATAAGGTTAGAATTTTGCCTCACGAGGATATCCGACTGGAATCCGGCTCGGGAAGAATTCTTCGAGAACGCGCAAACTCAATAGCAAACTAATGATTGGCTTTGATTTTGGCATACTATTCTCGCTTATGATGTCCGTAGAGGACCTTCCTTCCTCTAGCGAAGGATTCAGGATCGAATTATCAGTCCAAACCAAAGATACATTGAATCGTCTCCGTTCTACTTTTCGGAATTCGGATGGTAGGCTATACACATTTGCTTCAGATTCCTTGGGTATCTTTGAGCCTCGGATAATGGACCAAAAACAGTTGGTTAAGCTCGTTAGTTTAAAGAGGGATCTTTTGGGGAGCTTTCCAATTTATCTTGCTGATAAAGGACTAGCAACCAAGTTAGACTTGACCTTTCGCCGGAGTGGCATTTCAAATTTAGAAGATTTACCAGAAGTGCTAAAGTGGGTCTATTACATTTCTTTTGAGCCAGGTGATTCCCCTATTTCTAATCCGATTGATCAAAATAATATCATTGGACTAGCTCCACCTATTTTGAAGTTTGACAAAACTCAAATAAGTCAGATCCGACATGTGGAATCACAGGAACAGCTCTTACCTACAGCAATGGATGATGACACAGTTCAATACGATACCTCTAGAAGTTTACCAGGACTCTATGAAGTAGATCTGCTCTTACCAGTGGTGCAGACAAAACGGATTTACCTGGATGCAAATCTGTTTCAAAAAGCGCCTCTTGCAATCGTAGAAATCAAGGTAGAAAAGGGTCCATTTACATTGAAAGAATATCAAGTGAAATTTAAGAAAAGAACTAATACTTAAACTTAAAATTCAATATCATGCCAGTTCCATTGAGTTCCTATAAAACTCCTGGAGTATATGTACAGGAAATAAGAAAACTCCCACCCTCTATTGCACAGGTGGAAACGGCTATACCTGTGTTTATTGGTTATACTCAGAAAGCAGAAAGAGAATCCTTTAAGGACCTACAGATGAAGCCAACTCGTATCCGTTCTCTCAACGATTACGAATTGTTGTTTGGGACCACCGAAGCCGCTCCAATGGAACTAGAGATTAATACGAATTCAGTAACGGGTAGATCAGCAATCAAAGTAGAACTTAAGGAGCCAGTGAAGTATATGATGTATTATGCTGTCCAAATGTTCTATGCCAACGGAGGAGGAGAATGTTTTGTCATTTCAGTTGGCGATTTAACGGACCCAATAAATGATCAGCAACTCATCCAAGGAATGGGGCTCTTAGAGGAACAATTAGATCCAACGTTAATCCTTTTTCCCGATGCCGTAAATGGCCTTTCGAATGACAAGTATGTTCCTTTAATGCAGGCAGGTCTAATTTTCTGTGCCGATCCGAAATTCACAAATTTCTTTTTGGTCATGGACGTGAAGCACCAACAGGAAATTACGAACATAGATGGCTCCATTCAGGACATTGATACCGATGCGGAAGAATTTAGAAAAGTCTCTGGTAGCTTGGATGAACTTAAATATGGAGCTGCTTACTATCCTCATCTAATTTCTAGCATTCCTCTGGTGCGGAATCTTGCAGAAATTGCGATAATTAAAAGTACTGTAGATGGTGAAACATTGACTGAGCAAAAAAGTCGCTTGGATACCTTGTTACCTAGTCTTCCTAACCCCAGTGATGAACGTACTAGAGTAGAAAAAGAGATCGCTGCCATTGCCGAAAAGATCGTTTTGGAAGCAGCTACTAATGCTGCTACTGTTACTATTGAAGAAGAAGAAAATAAACTTCCAGATCTACTACTGCGGCTTGAAACGGTAGGAGATGTTAGTTTTGCCATGGACCAAGCCATTGCCGAAGGCAAGACGAACGAAGAGGTGAAAGCAACCGCTTCAACAGCCTCAGAGCCTGTCCCTGCAATTAAAGCTATTGTAGATGGAGTCTCAGTAGAAGCAACTGATACTGCTGCAATTGTTAGGGATAAAGTCAATATCGCGGTGGCGGATGGTGTGAAAGATGTTAATGGTGATGATTTACCAACACAAATTCAAAAAGTACGTCAGGCTATAGCTGAGGCCAAGAATCAGGCTATTGATGAATTCCAGGCGGCGGCGGATGCAGGGGTGTATACCAACGCTACCTTAGATATAATTGCGACAGTTGATAATGCGCTCTTCAACCAAATTTCAACAGAACTAGATGCTGCCAAGGGATCGGTGGTGATGCCTCCAAGTAGTGCTATGGCTGGCGCATATGCTAGAGTTGATAATTCGCGAGGGGTTTTCAAGTCGCCTGCGAACATCGGGCTTGGTGCTGTTCTTAGTCCATATAGGAAGGTTTCTGACGAAGTACAGGATGGTTTGAACGTCGATACCAAGGCCGGAAAGTCCATAAATGTCATAAGATCTTTTGTCGGGCAAGGAACCCTCGTCTGGGGAGCACGTACCTTAGCTGGCAATGATCGAGAGTGGCGATATGTTTCCGTCCGTCGGTTCTTTAATATGGTAGAAGAATCGGTAAAGAGGGCTTTGTTTCAGTTCGTGTTTGAACCCAACAACAGAAATACGTGGGTAAGTGTGAGGTCTTCCATCGAGTCTTTCCTGGAAACTCAATGGAGAGCTGGAGCACTGTTAGGAAGTTCTCCAGAAGATGCATATTTCGTGCGAGTTGGTATGCCCGAAACATTCACTGAGGCAGAAATGCTAGATGGTTTTATGGTAGTGGAGATCGGCATGGCGGTCGTTCGACCTGCAGAATTCATTGTACTAAAATTCAGTCACAAATTCGAACTAGGACAAGGCTAAATTTTTTCAAAAAACTTGACTAATAACATACTATCATGGCAAATTATCCTTTACCCAAGTTTCGTTTTCAAGCGGAATTTGATATCGATGGGACCCCCGTTAAAGCAGGATTTACCGAAGTATCGGGTCTTGACAAAGAGACGGAAATGATTGAATACAGGGAAGGGGCTGATCCAACTAAATATAAACGAATCATTCTGGGGTTAAATAAAATGAACCGAGTAACATTGAAGCGAGGTGTATTTGCAGATGATACCCGGTATCAGTTCTACAACTGGTGGAATAAGACGATCGATCAACAAACTACAGAGGGAGCTCAAAAAGACGTTACTATTAAGTTGCTAGATGAAATTGGCGAACCGGTCATGACCTGGAAATTGAGTAAGGCCATTGCGCTCAAAATGCAATCTACTGACTTGAAATCAGATGGCAATGAGATCTCCATCGAGTCCCTAGAGTTAGGGCATGAAGGTTTAACGATCCAAGAGGCGTAGTCATGGCTAGTCGTCCGCTTCCACCTGTAGGCTTTCGCTTCAATGTAAATTTCTTTGATGCGACTACGGGAACCCCTTTTACACAAAGAGATGGCCCGGATGCCTGCTTCCAGTCTGTCTCTGGGATTAGGGTAGAATTTGATGTGGATACCGTTAATGATGGATCGAACGCAAGGTATGTTCAAAAATTACCTAAAAAACCAAATTTCCCTAATCTAGTACTTAAGAGAGGATTATATGTGGACTCCGCCATATTTGCTTGGTTTAATGGTCTGCTGAGTAATGCAAACGTAGAGGTTCAGCCCTTAGATGTAGAGGTGAATTTGGTTAATGAAGTTGGGGATACCTTATTGAATGTACGCTTCATCAAAGCCTGGCCTAGCAAGTGGGAGATTTCGGATTTCAATGCCATGGAAAGTAGCCTGGTGTTGGAAACCTTGGAATTAACTTATCAATACTTTCAGTTCATACAAGCCTGATACAATATGCCCATTGAAATATTAGAATTCGTGGTTAAAGCGAGCATCACCGAAGAAAATACCAAACAGAATAATGACAATCCTGTCAATGAGCAGGTAAATCAGCTTTTCAATAAACAGCTACTTGCAGAAGAAATCATCGAGCAGGTATTGGCAATTTTGGAATACAAAAATGATCGATAATGGGAGGGGAATTAGCAAGACTCATCATTCGCGGCTATGAAAAAGAGGAGGAACTATCTCAGCAGAGTAGTAAACCCAAGGCTGAGTTTGAAGCCATGTTCAATCCGGAGAACTTTGCGATTGGAAATACTTTTGAGTTTGATGACAAACAGTCGGATGGAGAAACAGGGAGTGAACAAAAGTATAAGAATCTTGGTCCACAAGAATTTAGTTTTGAGATCATCATTGATGCGACTGGAGCTTCTGGTGAGAAAAAGGAGGTTGAAGATGAGATTCGCAAATTTAGAGCTGCCACTGGCTTTCAAGGGGCGGAACGTCGGCCTTTGTTCCTAATCATCAGTTGGGGAATCCTCTCGGTTCGCTGTGTGATGAAAAAAATGGAGGTAAAATATTCTTTGTTTCGAAATGACGGAACCCCCGTAAGATGTACCATTTCGTTCGTCTGCGCCGAATATAAAACTCCAGCTCAGCAGTTAGCCGATAATCCAGAACGTGCATCTAAGTTAACCCGTGTCCTTGATAATAATTGGAATAGTGATTCCCTTGAATTATTGGCACATAAGTCCTATGGTAACAGCAATAATATAGCTGCATTAGCGAATGCCAATGGTTTAAACAGTCTTAAGAATGCCTTACCTGATACTGGAAGATTAGAATTACCGTCTGTAGATCAATTGAAGAACCAGATGCAGGATAGTGCAATTAATCAAGCAGAGAACTTGACACAACAGGGGATCTCAAATCTCTTTTGATGGGCAATGCCAAGACAGAAGCAACTTTAAGAATAGCTGGTAATGATCTACCCATTACGGTGCAACAGATTTTATCTATTACTGTTTCCAAGGAATTGAATAAGGTTCCCATTGCCAGAGTTATTATCAAGGATGGTTCGGCTAATGAAAGTAATTTTGCGATCAGCAATCAGGATACCTTCCGCCCAGGGGCTGAAATGGAGGTGCTATTGGGTGAGCCAGAAGAGAAAACCACGGTCTTTAGAGGAATTGTCATTCGTCATGGCCTTAAGATCAGGAAGGATAAACCTTCTGTACTAGTGGTTGAATGTCGTGATGCGGCCGTCCGGTTAACCATCGGCAGAAAGAGTCGTTATTTCAATGACAAAAGTGATAGCGATATATTTGAGGAAGTTATTAGCGAATATGACCAATTGTCAGTGGAAGCGGAAGATAGTTCAAGCATTATCCAGCATCCCCAAATTGTACAGTATTACACTTCAGATTGGGACTTCATTGCCATGAGAGCAGAGGCTATCGGCCAATATTTATTCGTGGACGATGGTACTGTAGGGATCCGAAAACCTCAGTTATCGGCTACGCCAAAGTTTACTTTAGCCTATGGAAGTGCCGCAGATACCCAGGAAAAGTCGAGAATCTGGGAGTTTGAGTCCTCAATGGATGCAAGAAACCAGTTTGCTGAAGTAAGTACCATTGGTTGGGATTTTTCTCGACAAGAGGTCATTCAAGGAACGACAAGTTTTTCAGGGACAGAGTCTGGTGATATTAGCAGCGATGAGTTGGTTTCAGTAATTGGTTTGGGGACTTACCAGCAATATCATCAGGCTCGCATGGATGAAAATGAACTCAATGCCTATGCAGATGCCATCAAGCAAAAAAGTATACTCAATAAGATTAGAGGGAGGATAAAGTTTGATGGAAGAGGTGATGTGAAACCAGGTGATATGCTTACTTTGGAGGGAGTAGGTAACCGTTTTAATGGTAATGTATTTGTGGCTCGAGTGCATCATTCTTTTGAACCGGGGAGATGGTTCACTGAGATTTTATTTGGCTTGCCATATTGTTGGTTTCATGAAGAAAGCAGAATCCAGAACCCACCCGCTTCTGGGCTATTGCCGACCATAAGTGGTTTGCAGCTGGGTAAAGTGGTCCAATTAAAAGATGAAGAAAACCCAGATCGTGATTTCAGGATCAAAGTTACGATCCCAGGGGTGCATCAAGCCAATGAAGGGATCTGGGCGAGATTGGCAACGCTCTATGCTGGTAACCAACGAGGAAGTATCTTTTTACCAGAAATAGATGACGAAGTGCTAATTGGATACATAGCAGAAGATAGCAGGGAGCCTGTTATTCTTGGTTCACTTTTCAGCCAGAATAGTGGTCCACCCTTAGAGAATGATGATAACAATTACTTGAAGGGGATCGTCAGTCGAAATGAACATAAAATTGTCATCGATGAAGAAAATAATACGATTACTATTGAATCGCAAGGTGGCAATAAGATAACCCTCGATGATGGCAATAAGAAGATCGTGTTAGAAGATAGCCATAACAATAGTATTCTCATGGAAGCATCAGGGATCAAACTTCAAAGTGGAAAGGATATTACAATTGAGGCTTCTGCTAATGTAGAAATTAAGGGGATGTCAGTTAATATTGTTGGCCAAACGGATGCCAGGATTAATCATCCGGGTGGGGGAATGGTGAAACTTGGAGCCGGGGCCACACCTGCAGCTGGTACCTTGGATCCGATTTCCCTTCCGACTTTACAAATTGGACCCTCAAAAAATATCAAAGTTCTGATCTAGTCAAAATCTAATGCTATGGAATTCAAAGATTTCTCAGGGGTAAATTCCTTTCTGGGAATAGGCTGGGCATTTCCCCCTCATTTCAAAAAAGAAGGTGGTACCGTTCATATGGTTTCTGAAGCAAATGATATCTGCGAAAGTTTACACATCCTGTTATCAACCCGGCTAGGGGAACGTATCAAGAGACCCAATTATGGCTGCAACTTGGATACCTTGTTATTTGAACCTGCCAATACGCAGTTTTTGGCCTTCGTGCGAGGTTTTGTGGAGCGGTCGGTATTATTGCACGAACCCAGAGTTCAGTTGGATCGAGTAATCATGAATGCCGATCAAATCAATGATGGTCTGATCCAGATTGATGTTCAATATACTATCCGGGCAACCAATACACCAGATAATTATGTGTATCCATTCTATTTGGATGAAGCATCCAACAATGTGCCTCCAATTAATTGATCAGATACCTGGAAGTATCCAATAAATTCTATGCCATGACTTGTCTAAAGTATAAGCATCCACTACAATACAATGGAACGCACCAAAAGGACCGCTTACCGGCAGCCCTATTGCCAGAGAATCTGATTATTGATGGTCGAAGCACTAGAGATTTCTTGCGTTTTGCCCATGATTTTGCAGATCTGATTAAGTACTACAATCTCAACGATCAGGAGCATGGCAATTGGCAGTGCTTTTTTAACGGCGGCTTTCTTGGGATTTTGTCGATTATCACCGCTATTGATCTGGATGAAATTGATAATAAGTACTGCCGAGCAGAGTTGGGGTTTTGGACTGCGATCGCGGCTGCTAATGATGATGAGAAAGAAGAGGTTCGTCGGCAGAATTATCAGATATTGATTGACTGCATTTTTGACTTGGCTCAACAGCTATTAACCTTGTGTCAAAGGGTTCCTGCCAATAAAGGGTTACGGCAAGAAATATTGGATATTATTCGTCAGGATCTTCTTCGGGCTGTTATTGATAATCGAATTCGCAATCCCCTGAAGGTACTAATTGCTTACGATAAAGCCAACCGTCCCCTTGGTGATCAACAGCATGGACTAAATGACCCCCTGGCGGCAAAATATGAGGATTTTATACAACAGGGACAAAATAACTCAAACTGCGTCAAGATCTGGGACATTGACGGACTAGATGAGTTCTTTTGTATTACTCCAGATGATGGATATAAGGAAGAACAGCCTACCGGTAGTTGTCTGGAAAATCGGAAATTGAGGCAGTTGTTCTTCTTCTTTTATCAGGCCTTGGCTAAGATTATTAATAGAGCTGAAGCTTATCTATTGAAAGAACTGGAGCACAACGAGGCACAGGAACCCCATATTGGCTTATTCATTGCCTTTATTTGGTTATTTAGAAGATTACTGAGACAATTCAACCAACTAGCGGAATCGCATTTGGACTTCTATTATCAACAGGTACTTTGCCTGCCTAATAACCCGTTTACACCTGATCAGGTGTTTGTTGCTTTCGAGTTGGCTAAGAATGTGAATAACTTTCCACTGAAGGCTGGTAACCCACTAGACGCAAAAAAGGATGATGAAGGCAATAGAATGTCCTACCAATTGGACAATGACATCTTCGTTGGCAGAGCTAAGGTGGAGGCTTGTGATGCATTGTACCTTAAGGCAGACCCGAAAGGTGGATATGAGCAATTATATACCATCAATGGTACTCAAGCGGGAGATACCAAGGAAACGGTCATTAATTGGGAGCGTTTTCGGGATAGTAATTTGGAAAACTTCGACGCACAGGAAGTCGGTATCGCCATCTCTGATCCTACCTTGAACCTGCGCGAGGGAACTCGTTTCATTGTGGTGACCATGGAGGTTGAAGAGGATTTACCTTCGATCAGTATAGGAGCCATCAATTCCTTATTCAAACTTTATTTGAGTTCGGATCTAGCAGAGGGAGGCTGGCTGGCAGTGCCTCCTACTAGAAACCGAGCCGCTATGCATGACCTTGAGGTTCCTAGTAATGAACCAGATGCAGGCTTGACAAGAAATATACAACATAGAAGAATCGAGGATGAGATTCCAAGCATTATCAATAACTACGAAAATTTGGATCAGGCAGGATTTTCTGTCACCTTCTTGGCCGAACAAAAAATTGAGATTCGCATCCTACTCAAGGAAAGCGATTTTCCCATCAATCTACCCTCGGAAGGAGATCCCGTTTTTCAACAGGCGGCTTTCCCTTTACTCAAGCTCACTTTTAACGTCCGCCTGAACGACTTGCTACAAGTTAACAAAGTCAAAAATATTCGAATTGTCACGGAATCCTATAACGTGAAGAAAGAAGTTTCTATCAGGAATCAACTTGGTACTTTTAATAATGAGAACACATTCCCGTTGTTGGCCCAGCAGTTTTTAGATGATAATGGAAGACAAAGTGTTGGGATAGATATAGGAGCTTTTGTAGAATTTAACTTAGCGGAACTAAAGGGCAAGCAAATACTTGGGTTGGAGCCTGCACCGGACTTTCTTGACCAAGTGAATACAGGTGGGGCTCTAAGTACCCCGCTTCCAAATCAACTGATTAAATATAGTGATAACAATGCTCGATTTTCGGCTTCTTATCGCATATTTGATGACTTCGTAGGATATAATCAACTCAATCCTAATGGGTTTCTGGAGGTACCGCACTTGCCCAAATTAGGAGATCATAGGATTGGTTTGATTAGAACTCTGACTCTGCCAATTCCAATTCAAAAAAATATATCCGACTTTACCTCCGAATTGAAAGAACGGATGGTAAGGCGTATCACTGGGGTAGCTGCAGATCAAGTTAGACAGGCGCGTGCTGTTCAACGGACCCAAATCTTAGAGAACATTACTGCCCGTTCTGATTTACGATCCACCGGTACAACTTTAAACCCTAGTGCTCAAACACCAGCTATCCCTGGGACCCAAGTCAATCCTCCTCCTCGTCGGCGAGACATTGATGGAAATCTGGGGCAAGATACAGAGGTACTTATAAATAGAAGAAATCCAATAATTACAACAGACTTTTCAGAGTTAATTCTTCTGCCAGGGACAAAAAATAATCCTGAACCATTACTGCCAGGTTTCGGATTCCAAACCTTAGAATTACCAGGACTGAATGCAAACTCGCCCTTTAGCTCTAATTTCAATTTCTTCAACCCATGCATAGTCTATTCTGCTTTAAGGAATCAGAACGTCTTGTCACTAATCTATCAGTTATCAGCAAATACTGATTCAAGTGTTGAGCCTAGTGACTTTTTCCAGAAGCATTCGGCCCAGGTCAAACGCGTTGCCTTCCGCTATTCTGCCTATGCAGACCTATATACTGAAAGCGGAGGTGTCGTTTATCGCAAGTTTGAATTCAACCGCTACTATATTACCCCTGGTGGGTTTAATTTTATCAATCCTAATCGGGTTGAAGAGGCTGTTCCCATCATCCCGCGATATCATGTTTTGCAAACAGAAAACAATGATATCGAAATCCAAAACGAACAGGAAGAGACGGCGACTATCGGCCATCTTGACATCGGTATTCGCGAATTGCAGCCGGGCCAACAACTTTCCTTGTTATTTATCATGGAAGAAGGAACAGGTAACACGAATTTCGATCCCCCGGAGGTGCAATGGTCCTACCTAACTAAGGACAATGATGGCTTAAGTGATGAATGGAAGCCTTTTAGGGAAGGTGCCATCTTTTTTGATGGAACAAAGGCTGATCCTAATTCAGAAAATAGCCTATTACAATCTGGAATTATCAAATTTACGACATCCCCGACGATGACCGGAAATAGCACTACCAAACAACCAGGTTCCGGATTGTATTGGATTCGTGCTACGGTGATTGAACGGCAATTAGGTCAACGCATTATCGCCCTACCCAATATCAAATCTATTGTGGCACAGGCGGAATCAGCCACCTTTCAAAATCAGAATAATACTCTCAATCACCTAAACGTGGGATTACCTGCCGAGACCATCACTAAGTTGGTCAACCAGGTGCCTGCCCTTAAAAAAGTAAAGCAACCCTTACCTTCTCAGGGGGGAGGATCCGCTGAAGATCGTAACGCTTATTATCGCAGGGTCAGCGAGCGACTGAGACACAAAGACCGCGCGGTCAATATTTGGGACTACGAGCGCATCATTTTAGAGGCTTTTCCAGAAGTCATCCATGCCAAAACTCTGTCACATACCAGCAAAAACTGTGAAATCGATCCAGGTAAGGTCCTAGTGGCCGTTTTCCCAGACTTGATTAATCGCCCTGATATTAATCCCTTTAAGCCTGGTTTGTCCATCGGAAAACTAGAAGCGATAGAAGGACTTCTCAGAACTAAGGCAAATCTATTCCTGTATTGTGACGAGAATATACAGGTGGTCAATCCATTTTATGACTTGATTAAAGTGAAGTGCTGTGTTCGTTTCCGGCAAGGAGTTCCGCCCTTGTTGCACGTCGCTAAGCTTAATGAAGATTTGCATGGCTTCTTGGCCCCTTGGTTGGTAGATCCTCAGACTGACATACATTTTAGTGGGAGTATCAATAAATCAGCCATTCTCAATTTCATGGAAGAACGGGAATATGTAGATGTGGTATCAAGCTTTGAGGTCTTTCATTTTACTTTGGATATGGAAACCAATGAACCCATTTCAACAACGGGTTTGGATATCCTGGGCAACCCTTTACCCATCCAAGCTGAGACCATCCAAGCTTTCAGTGCAAGATCAATATTGAGCACTTTTTTCCCTGGTCATGATATTACACTCTGGGGAGGGGAAGGGTGTGACGACTGTTTAGCACCAAACTTCTCCAATTTTCAGATTTGCTGAGCTTAAAAGAAACCCATAGCAGACATGGATAATTTGTCGACTATCATCAATAGAAATGACGCACTTCCTAATGTTACCTTGAACTTCGATGCGTTAAGAGAGGAAGGAACTGCCTACATTGCTCAACTGAGTAATAAACTTTGGACGGACTTCAACACTCATGATCCAGGTATTACGATGCTGGAGGTACTGTGCTTCGCCATTAATGACTTGGCCTTTAGAACGCAATTTCCGATAGGTGATCTGCTGACTAGTACCCAACCCTTTCACGACCGCCAACAGTTTTTTACGGCTGCTCAGATTCTTCCCGGCTGCCCTGTCACTGCACTTGACTATCGCAAACTGATGATCGATTGTGAGGGCGTGAAAAATGCCTGGCTTTTTAAAGCTGGAGCGGAGGAGCAATCCTTTTATCGATCTTATTATCTATTGAAAGATGAAGAGGAACTCGCTAGTCTGAACGAGAGCATAGCGCAGATAGGAGAGACGTTCAATTCATCGAATCCGTTCCCATTGGTTGGCTCTTTTGAGGATTTTATTGAAATATTGGTGGAGAATAATATTGATGTACGTGGTTGTGAGCGGGCAATGTTTGAGCTGTTTTCATTGAAAGTGAAAGCCTTGGGTCTAAGAGAAGACCTCTCAAAAATAGACATTGTTTTAGATTTTTTACAGGGATTAACGCTGGAGAGTACTAGTGATTCTATCACCTTATATAATACGATTTCTAATGGTTTATCAACCTGGAGTCTTAATCCCGTTGGCTTCAGTGATCAAATTGATTTTATTATTGAGTGTATTGATGGCGAAGAGTTAAATGAGACGAACAAAGCAGATTTGTTTGAGTGGGTTGGAGAACGGCTTGATGACCTATACGTATATAATACCAGAAACCTCGAAAGACTATTTGACGAAAACCAGATTGAAGGAGAGGAAAGGGATGACCTGAAGCTTTTTATGGACAGTCTTGGTTCCCAATCAGGTAATCCTACCAATTTATTTAGGCGAGGAATTGCAGTCAGGTTCATAATTCAACAAATAATTCCTGCACTTTTGTCAAGTGATGCTCCAGGTTCAATTGATTTAGAAAGTGAAACCTTACAGGAAGATATAGTAAGCCTCCTATTTCCCGACGGAGAAGATGACGTACCTGACCGGAACCCTTATCAACAGGCGATAAATTTTCTGGTTAAAGAATTTACTGATACTGATACTCCCGGTTATAGTGAAAACTTCAAGACGCGTGAAGGACTGGGTAAAATTAGCGATTTTCTCGAGCTAGTTCTAGGTGAAAGCTCAGATTTCATATTAACTGATAGCGTCCTTGGGGATAATCCTGAAATTGCACAGAAGATTGCGCTGCATCAGGAATTTAGAGCATGCTTGGTGCGCGCTGATTTGAGTGAATTAAAACAATTTTTAGGGACCTTAATGGACCTAATTCGAGAACAGGATGAGGAAGATGTTTTCGATCCTTGTAACTCGGTAGATGAGGTTCGAAAATGGTTTGTTACTCGCTACACTGATCAAAATCCTGGACAGGATAGTAGCACATTCGCTACCAAATTGGAGCCATTTCTATGGATTTTCGATTGCAATTTGAATGGGCGACAAATAACGGAACGTTTGAGGGCAAACTTGGATCAGTTGATCGATTCATTACTTGACTTGGAAAACCCGAATCAAGAAATGAATGGGCATCTCATTGGTGCCGACCAATTAATTACCTTGATAGAGGAAGCAAATCTAAAGGGGCAAATTAAGGAGGTATTAGATCTCATTAAAGCTAATAATCTCCCCGCCTACACACTTATCAGGGGAGAGATATTCGATGCTTTACAATCTTTTTTCAGGGATTTGCAATTAGCTAGCATCACGGGCCCCATCTGCCAGGAAAATCTATATGAAAGGATTGAATTACATTTAGAAGAGAAGGGTATAACAAATGAAGAGGAGCAGAAACGCCTACGCGATGCCTTTATTGACTCTTTCCTTTGCTGGCGCATCGTGAATTGTCCAAAAGAGGAACTACCAAATGATTGTCTTCCAGACTCCGTTTCCCTCAAGGGACTTTACACGGTTTGTTTGGATCTCGAGGATGAAATTGATCCCTTGGATACCATTCGTATCGAGGAAATAAAGGCTGTGGTGATGGAAAAACTCTGTCAGTATCGAAATTTGGCAGAAGATATCCAGCGCATTGAGATAGTTGGCGTGAAAGAAATCTGTATTGATCTTTCTATAAATGCCGAGCCGAATGCGGATGTAAACCAAGTGCAGGCCGAGGTGATCTATCGAATTCAAGACTTCTTATCTACCCGACCACAATTCTATGGCTTGCAGGAACTGCTAGATATGGGTAAGAATTGTGGGGAAATATTTCAGGGGGTGGTATTGGAAAATGGTTTCTTATTGGATGAAGAATTAGAAAACGCTCAATTACGTCGGGTTATTTATCGCTCGGATTTACATCAGGTCATCATGGATGTACCGGGCGTGGCTTCGATTGAATGTTTTTCTGTGAACCTTTGTGAGGAAGCAGATCGAGCCTGTGTCTATGAAAATGATTGGTGCCTTGATATTTGTCAGAAAAAACAATTGGAGGCAGATTTGTTACTACCCGTTGGGGAGGATGGCGAAAGAAGAGCCTATGAAGCTACAATTTCATGCAAATTCAAACCACTATTGAAGGTCGATGCCTCCTCTATATGTATTCAAAAGGATGGTATTCGTATTACTACTGATCAACAGGATGTAGCAGAAAAACTGAGTTTGATCCGGCAAATCAATCGACGCCCTCCAGTTGCCCCGCAGAGAGATATTTCTATTCCTTTTGGTGAATATCGCGATTTGCATCAGTATGAGTGCATTCAAGAGGATTTTCCCTTGGTGTATAGAGTAGGCAGAGGACAGCTATCAGAATCCTTTATGCCGGCAAGAAGAGCGAAGGCAAAGCAGTTGAAGGGCTTTTTGACTTTTTTTGATCAGCTTTTGGCAAATTATCTGGGACAATTGGCTGGTTTTAAGGATATGTTGTCCGTTCGCCCCAATCCGGAAGATCGAGTACTCCTATATAAGTCTATCAAAGGCTTGGATCCTGGAATCGACGATCTGTTTTTTGAAGCTTATCAGGTAACGGAAGAGACGCTAAATCTTACGGCTGGAGATCTATCCGCAGAGGACTTGCACGCTCTTGGTCAGCTACAGAACTTGGAACCACTCAAAGAAGCCCCCTTTCTACATCAGCTTCGTCTCAGGTTTGGGGCATCAGAATTAGATGCTCACAAGAAAGCAATAATTCTACAGGCTAGCCTGGTAAGTACTTACTATGAGGATCGATTGGCTGACATCTTGGAGAATCATCGTGATCGTTTTGATCGTCGAAATAAGATTTTGGACCATCTGATCGCTCGCTTTGGGGAACAGTTCACGGATTATGCTCTTTCTCTAGCGGAGCCATGTGCAGGAGAGCCTTGCAAAGAAAATCGGGTTAGGCTCAAAGATACTTTAGTAAGATCCAAAATAGATTTTCTCAGAAGTATTCCCATGCTGGGGAGAGATAGGAGTAAAGGCTTCAATTATAAAGGCTTAGACTGTCTGCATAGAACGGCATTGGACAACTCTGACAATATGACGGGCGTAGAAAAGCGCGTACGAAAAATTCTCTGTCTCGAGAATAGCGGTCGCAATCGATTAGCATGTACACCAAAGTTGAAGATTACCAAATTTGTCGATGAGGCCCGCAAATGCTTCTACTTTGTCATCGTTGAAGACGGTTTAGATCCAACTAATCCCGATACTACCATCTATCTGAGAGGTACTAAGGAATATAGCTTGCGGGCTCGGGGCCGAAGAGAATTAGAGCGAATGAATAAGGCCTTACTAAAGGCCAATATGCTGCTGGAATCAGACGGCGAGCACCGGTATCTAGATCTGGTAGTAGAAGAAGGCACCCACTATTTACGACTCCAAGATGAAAGGGGGACTCTTGCTCAAAGTCTTCCGATAGCAGAAGAGGAGGCTGTGGACCTCAGGGCTAAAATTATTCCCTTAATTTTTCCAGATGATTGCATCAGTGAAGGCTTTCACGTATTGGAGCACATCTTATTACGACCAACAGATAAAGACCAACTGAGTCTTGATCCATTTAAACTGACACCAGATTGTAAAATCAAGGACCCCTATTCCTTTTGGGTCAGTGTGATTGCGCTGGATCAATGGGAGCGATTTTGCGATGATAATGGAGGGCGAGCCTTTTTTGAACAGACAATTCGCAGGGAAACACCTGCACACATCGGAATCTGTTTCCTATGGTTAAGCGGGGAGGAAATGTATCAGTTTGAAAATGCCTTTTTGGACTGGCTCTCCGATTTAGCCAAACAGGGCACAGATGAATGCCAGGTGGAAGAAAGTCGGGATGAAATGGTCCAAATTATGAACGAATTGCTGGGCAAAAAAGGTGCGGAAAGCACACCTGATACGCAGGGCAATTGTAACTGTAACTAATCAATCCTGGACCTTCAGAAAATCAAAACATCAAGATGGACCCAATATCTCCTATCCATTATATCACTCGAAAAACAAGCGGTATTGGCATTATCTGCGGATTAGAGATCATTGTCGCTGCTGATTGTACCATTACGGTATCGGAAGGGTATGGCTTGACCTCCAAAGGTATTCTTTTACATCAATCCAGGCAGCACTTTAAGTATTATTGTCCCTTTGAAGGGCATGTTCGAGGGTTGACAGACCAGTATCCTGATGTGGAAGTCTGGGAAGCTATTTCTGGGTTCCAGACTGGGGCCATCCCCATCACCCCACAAAAGATCGGGATGAATCGCTTCGTTGATGGTAAGGTTGTACTTCTATATTTGCCAGATGTTCAGCAGAAATTGGTAAAGGTGCTTCTGATTGATAGAGAAGACCTTTGGGAAATCATCGACCAAAACAACACGCTTGATGTGGAATGTCTGACACTAACAGATAGTGAAATATCAGAGCAGCAATTGTTTTATGAGCAGGAAGATAGTTTTCCAAATGGTCGACGATTGTTTTGTGCTGTAAACCGAAGCACTTCCTTGAGTCCCATTCAGATGATGCGATTCGGCTTTGCTACAGACGAAAGCGAGTGCGATCCTGAAGAACGCTCCTTCCAATTGGCCAGTGCTGATTTTCACGGCTTATTCAAGGAATTCGATCTAATCATAGTAGATGCATTGCAGAAGTTGGGCGCTGGTATTGAAGCTTTGCATGCTCCATCATTTCACGATCTAATCCCGGGACAACAACGGCATTTTCTGGATTTGTACTTTCAATTTTTACGTGGCGAACGGTACATCTCTTTCAAAGAGGAAGAAAGTCCAAGGAGGTCATTTATTCAGTATTTCTATGATCTACTTCGAGATCTAGTCTGTACCTATAATGAGCTAGTTGAAGTATTGTGTCAGTTGATGGCTGATTGCTGCCCTGAAGAGCATCTTTTTCCTTATCATCTTTTGCTAGGCGAAATTGAAGAAGATGTCCATTTTGGAACTTCGGTGTTTAGACATCACTTTCGCCAGCCACCCATCTACAACAATAACCGCTTGCGCCTAGAGCATATTAAGTTTCTACATTGGCGTATGGTCATGCAAATCAAGCATTTCTATATACCAGGGGTAGAAAGTACCGCTATGGCGGAAGATCATTATACCCAAATTGAAAAAAATAACGAGGTACCAATTATTCTTGAAGGATATAAGTTGGATGTTGAACTCATCAAAATTACGCCTACTCATTCTGTTTGCCATTGCCCACTAGGCTCACAGTCGATTCCATTCTATTATTACGTGTCGAACGACCCCGGTTCGATACATCATTTCTGGAGTTTTGCATCAATTTCTTGCTGTAAGCAGGACTACATCCGGAGCTATTATGGGGAGGAAGATTATGGTCCTTCTGACCTTTGTGCGGTGAAACGTCCTTTAGCTTATCAATTACAGGCAGCTGAAGGACTTAAGATAGAAGGCATATTGCATCAAGATGGAAGACTAGCATATGAACACCTATTAGAATTAAAGAGTAGATTCAATCTCGGCTTTAAGATCGTTCGGTTGATTTACGAGAACTTTTTGCTCAAAGGTGCTGCAAGTAATGTCTACCGCATAGCACCTGATTATTTGAGTGCGGAACATACAGCAGCTATCAGCAATACAGGAACCTATATTTTATTATGCAATGCAGAAGGGAAGGTTGAGGCAGATTTTTATGTGCCTTATTGTTGTGTGATTCAACCCCTGATAAATGTTACAGGGAATCTAATTGAAGCTTGTAATGAGACAGCTGAAACTCCTGTGGCGGATCAAGTTTTCACCGAAATCAATGGCATTGGTCCTGATATAAGTGTGGGAGATTCTGAAGCGAATGGTTTTTTCACTATTGACCTGGAGAAATTGGGGGCTTACCAATATGTCAATGAAAATTTCTATTTCGACTTTATGGTTACTCAATTCTCAAATCCGTTTGTTCTAGGAAATATTCCTGTTTTCCCAAAGGTTGTACTTGTCGTGGAGTTAGAGTACTCATACGATAGGGTTGAGGACTTAGAACGACTTGTCGATTTAGTTGATATTGAAACGCAACAGATTATTTCGCCTTATCACACTGAAAACGATGCTAGGCTTTATTATGCCCTTCTTCCTATGGGTGAATATAAGGTGCGCTGGTATAACCAAGGCCGAAATAATGCTCCGATCGAAAGCTCGACCTTGGAAATCATGGATCTTTGCCCTGAGGAGCCCATTATCTTGACAGAACCAGACTTAGTACAGGTTAGAGGAGAGATAGTAAATCATTGCAGTATCTCAGATTTTGAGGTTGCTATTAGGATTGAGGGGGGGCGAGATATAGAAATAGAATCGGGTAGCTTAGATTTTTCAATTCTACTTAAAAAGGGGCAGATTTATGCCTTAGAGTTGGTAGATGAAGCAGGTCCAGTGTACCTAGATGATAACAATAGAGATATTCAAGTAGGTGATGACAACAGTAGTTCAGAATTATCAGTAACTATTCCGGTCTATCAGAAGCAAAATTTAAAGGTAATACTTGTAGGCTACCCTAACCCTCCTGGGGACCTCAGTGATGATAGACTTTATTTGAAGACTCTAGGTTCTGAAGAAGTTCTTGTTATCGACGGTAATGAATTTGAAAATACTCAAGGGGTTGAAGCAACCTTTAGAAACCTTATATTGAGAGAGGCATATTTATTTGAACCTTACCCATTAGAAGCTCGATGGATTGTGAACTTACAAGGAGATTTGCCATTTGAAGTAGTTAGTAGGATATCCATAACAGATCTTTGCGAACCCCTTGAAGTTACCTTGTCCTTACCTTCCGACGCCATGGCTGAGGCTATGGTCAGCCCAAGCAGACTTGATCCTAAGA
>CBDHHG010000024.1:0-109524 GCA_965263225.1 Saprospiraceae bacterium | reverse complement strand
ATTTGCCCAATTGGTCTTATCAGGTTGTAGTCCGATGGTTCGCTTGCCATCCAGAACAGTCGGATCAAAAGTTGTGTCTTGATCTACCGCAGCATTGTACTCGCGAAGGCTTAGCAATGCTTGTCCTTTGTCGACTCCCTTTAATTGCTCTACCAGTCCCTCCAAAGTATCCGCTTCTACATAGCTGGCATCCCAGAATCGGTATTCACTGTACAGTAAATGGTCCACCTTCTTGTCAAATATCTGCCAGGCAAAGCCTCCGGGTTGATCAAGTAAGGAGCGACCGAATTGGGCATAGGTGTAATTTCTAAAATTACTGCCTTCGTCTTCAAATCGTTCTCCTTTGGCATTTAGCATGACGCCCAAGAAATAGCAGATCTTGCGATAGTGTTTTCTGTCAATGTAAGGAATGTCAAGGTTGCCATAATTGGGCATATGCAGATCCATCGGTGTGGCGTGACACCCATCTGGCAGACCGTGGAATTGTGCCCCCGCTTGAATGGCCATTTCAATTCCTTGGCCCATGTTATGGCGGGTGCCGCGAACTTTTGCCTGTACCCATTTCTCACCCATATACTTTCTACGCAGCTCAGGATTTGCTTCAAACCCTCCGCATCCCAATACCACAGCATCTGCTGGTAGATGGATCTCTCCTTGTGAGGTATCGCAGATCAGACCAACTACTTGCTGCTCCTCTAAAATAAGCTTTTTCGCGACTGTCTCGTATCGAATGGAACCTCCTAAGCGCTGAAAAGCGGACAATTCTGCTTCTACAAGCCCTACGCCTTCTCCTTGAGCGGCGAGGGTCAATCCACCCCAAAAAATATATTTCCCATCTTTCTCATAGCTTTGCCGTGAGTAAATCGGTTCAAATTTGACGTTATGTCCCCCTAACCATTTTAGTGTCTCATAACTCTTATCAATAAGAAGTTGCTGCTGAAGACTCAAAGGGCGACCTTCATTGAAACCTAATAAATCTGTTTGAAATTTTTCTCTGGGATAAGTGCCGAAATCTGTTCTAGAAAGCCTTTCCTCATTCGGATCCAGCAAGAGTGGAAGAAGATCTTCATGGGAATTGTACACAAATCGCATGGCTCCGGCCGTGTATCTGCTGTTGCCTCCCGCTTCTTGTTCATTGGCTTTCTCAACGATTACTACTTCTGCCCCTTTTTCCAGGGCTGCAATTCCCGCACAAAGCGCGGCATTTCCGCTACCGACAACAACAACCTTCCTTATGTTTGTCATTTTACTTCTATTGGGAAGGGGCTATAGCTGTACAAGTCCCCTTATTCACACTACTTCATTGATGATAAAAACTCTAGGTAGCCTACTGTATGGCCTGAGCAAGCATACATTGTTGCTCCTACTCACTGTAATTTAAGGTAAGATTTAGAAAGTAATCGTTAGTTCTTCAATCTGTCGGAAGAAAAAAATAAGAAAAGCCTATTTGTCACGACCAGTTCCACGGTCAAAGTTTATGGCTTTGGCCAGCGCATCTGTGCCCACAGTATCCGATATCTTCTAATAAACTGCCAAAGAAAGATCATCATGGATATGCCTAGTAAAACGGCTTGGAGTAAGGGGATTACACTGCTCATCCTCACAAGGAATCCCACCAGGAACAAAGTCACACTCAAATGACCTAGGTAGGATATGTAAAGCTTTTTGAAAAAGGGTAAGCCGAACAAGAGAAGCATTGTACCGATCCACAGACCATGAGATTGCAAAAGGGGCTCCAGGGATGGGGTGTGAAGGAGGTAGCCCCCTAGTCCTCCGAGTAAGATGATTAAAGCTAGACGATGTCCCAGGTGAAAATCAGGCGTACAATCGTACTTACGATAAGTAGGAAAACTGGGTGCCATGACTCCACGGTTGTAAGAAATGAATTGGTAGAGTTTGCGGACTAAATAAGAGATAGCTGATACTTGCATAAGCTTTCCTATGATGGGAAATTTAGGCTGTAGTAGATGCACCAAGCTATCCACACCGTAGAGGGTTTCTCCTCCATGCAAGTCCACTAAGGGGATTTCATGCTTGCTGCGTTGCATTTCAATTTGTGCCGATAGGGAAGTATTACTGAGTTCGGAGAAGGAGATTCGATTAGAAGATTCGAGGAGGTTGGTTTTGACGAAGGCCCCTGTATACCACTTGCACATGGGACAATTGTCGTCGTAGATGATGGCTTTTTGAGTTTTCATAAGTATAGGGTTTACTATGAAAACATAAGGTTAAAAGGAAAAGTTCATTATTTTCAATAATTATTGAAAATAATGAACTTAGGTGTTGTGAACATATACGGATTTCTTACGTAACTTCTTATGCATCTACAGTCTCCGCCTTACTTCTAGGTAAAAAACTCCATTAGCCAAATGCATCAATGTTAACTTGGTAAGCATACGATTTATCTTGATGCTACCATAAAAATAGCCAGGCAATAATGAATGCATTGCCTGGCTCCTTTTGTCGCTTTAGGGATTATCGCAATCTCACACGCCCAGGAAGTGCCGACACATTAACTTCTTCAAAGTTAGTGTTGATTACCTCTATATCAGTGGGGTTGTCGGTAATAGATACAGGGGTACGGTCGCCAGGGTTGCCAATGGCATCAAAGCAGATACTATACAGAGGGGTACCGCGTGGTACGCTTGCACTAGATAGGGTTAGATCCAACCAAGCGGTAGTGAGACGATCACTTTGGGGATTGCCAAAACTGCTGGCGTCTAGGCCAGGTAAATTGAAATTATTTACGTGTGAAAAGGCCAAGACAGCATCATCCCAAGCTACGCTGTATTGCCAGCTTACGATGTCTCGGAAGCCCGCGGCTTTTACATCTACGCAAAAAGATGAGCCAGCCGTGACCTTGGCGTTTTCGATTTTGAACAACACAAAGTTTCTCCCTTTCTCATCGGCCGTTAGTGCTTCCGTTGATTCGAGGCTTACCTTCCCCATATCTACTGTGGTTTCTTCAGTGGGTGCAATGTTCTCTTTAGTGCAGGCTGCAAAAGATAGCGCCAGGGCAAATACGACTAACAATCTAATTCTGATCATGGTGATTTACGTTTTAGGATTATTCTAATCATTAGGGTTAATTCCCCATGTATTTCACCACAATACTACTGGCATTTCGCAATGGAAAAAAGAACATTTTTTAGGCTTTATAGCGGTTTTTTGCTACGGTAAGGGATAAGATTTCTGATCTTCTAACGATAGGTTGTTAGATATAAGTTTTTTATAATCAATAGTATGTATGATATAGAGGTAAAGGTTTTTGAATGAGCTTGCTACGTATAGTAAGGATCAGCTATAGGTTTTTTTAGCCTCAAGGGGCGAGAGGAAGGATAGGTTTATTTGGAAATAAAGAGGTGGAGCCGCTACCCAATCGGGGTGACTAGCGGCACCCGAGAAGATTTGCTAGGATCGCTTTTGCTTGATCCAGCGCATCATAGCTACCGTGAACAGAACTGGGGCAGAAACAAAGTCGACATGCATTCCCGTGTTCGCATTATTGAGGAGCAGTATGGACAGCTGGTCCTCAAAAGGATTATCATTAATCACGTAGGTCCAGGTGGAAGCAGGGCGTTCGAGTTGCTGCATTTCTTCTTCGGAAAGGTCTTCGGTTAATACTTTATTTATCCAGTCTCCTAAGATAATTTCCAAGCGCTCATAGAGTTTGTTAAAGGAAGCATCCGCCATCTTCTGAAAGGTATGCAAGGGGTTTTGCCCCCCTAACCTCACTAAATGGACACCATCCCGCGACTGAGCCAATTCATCTAGATGCAAAGCCCATTGCCGATCATATTGTAGTAGGGCGTAATTTTTGGCCCATTGCAATTGCGCTGGGTTGGCATGGCGGAGCTTTGGTAGGCTAGGGAATAAATCATCCAAAGATCTTGGACTAGTCAATATCTTGAGCCGTTCCTGTTGTATGATTGTTCTTTGCTTTTCAATAAAGGCGGCGTATTGATATAGGCTCTTTCTCATGTCCCGTAATTGACATTCAATAATGTGCTGCATGGAACGGATAGCCTTTCTCACTTTAGGAGCAAGAATGGGGGGAGAGCCCTCGAGTTTTTGAAATTTTCTAGGTAGAAGTTCCTTTAGCCTATATTTGATCATCAAATCATCTTCCAGGCTAATGAAAAATCGACTTTTCCCTACATCCCCCTGTCTGCCTGCCCTACCGCGAAGCTGACGATCTATGCGAATACTCTCATGCCGATTGGTTCCGATGACATATAGACCTCCATAGCGAACCACCTGACGCCTTTCTTCCTCATTTTGCCCTCCTAGTTTAATGTCTGTTCCCCTCCCCGCCATATTGGTTGCAATAGTAACGGCCCCTACGCGACCTGCATCAGCTATGATCTTGGCTTCTTTTTCATCATTTCGTGCGTTTAACACTTGGCACGGGATATCATGCTCCCGAAAAAGTTGTGCTAGACGCTCGGATTCTTTCACCGTAAGGGTTCCAACAAGTATAGGTTGCCCGATTCGATGCACTCGGCGTACTTCTTCCAGTATAGCAGCTTCTTTACTCGCCTTATCCACATAGATTTGATCCGGGTAGTCAGTCCGACGGGGACTTTTATGAGGAGGAATAACAATCGTGCTCAAACCGTAGAATTCGGCTAATTCTGTGGCAGATGATTGAGCGGTGGCTGTCATCCCGGCGATTCCGGTATATTTTTGCAAGAGATGTTGCAGGGTGATGGAATTGAGTACACTGCCTTCAGACTGAGGGGGGAGACCTTCTTTTGCTTCTACTGCACTTTGTAGGCCGTTTCGCCAACGCCGGTCTTCTACCACTCGACCTGTAAATTCATCAATCAATCTTATTCGCTGATCTCGTACTATGTAATCGACATCTTTGGTTAACAGGGTATGAGCTTGCAGAGAAAGATTAATGGCGGTATGTAAATCGTAATGTACATCTTCAATCAAGTCTACTACGCCGTAGAAGGTTTCTGCTTTTTCAATTCCTTGATTAGTGAGGTATACGGTGCGTGCTTCAGTAGAAAGTACAAAATCCCCTCCTTCCTCTAAACTCCTAACTAGCTTAGCGACTTCCCGGAGGTCGACATCATTTTGCTGCATGTCACTAGCAATAACCAATGGGTTTCGGGCTTCGTCAATCATTATAGCATCGGCTTCATCGACGATCGCATAGTGGAACGGGCGAAGCAAGAGTGCTTGTGTGTCAAAGGCTCCCTGAGATCTCAGGAAATCAAATCCTACCTCTTTAGCCGTCGCATAGGTAATATCACAGTCGTAGGCGGCCTTTTTATCTGCGACTGCCATATCATTCGAGATGTAGCCTACCGTGAGGCCCAGAAAGGTATAAATGGGCCCCATCCATTGGGCATCACGCTTAGCGAGGTAATCGTTGAATGTCAAAATGTGTACGCCTTTACCCAACCAAGCATTGAGGATGGCTGGAAAAACAGCCGTTAGTGTTTTTCCTTCCCCTGTTTGCATTTCGATCAATTTGCGTTGATGTAGGGGAATCGCGGCTAGTAATTGTATATCAAAGACTTCTATTTTGAGTTGGCGATGTATGACCTCTTTTATCAAAGCGTAGGTTGGCGCTAGTAATTCCTTCAGATCTGCCCCGGATTGTGCCCTTGCCCTGAGGTCGGTCGCGTAGGCTTGTAATTTTACATTCGTCAGGTTGGTAATTGAGCGGAAAGCCTCATAGATTTCTTCCAATCTATTCTCATAAGAAGAAAGATCAGTTTGAATATAGGTAGGACTGCCAATCCCCCAATCATGGAGTTTATGCAGAAGTTTCATCTTCAATAGTGTTAAAACAAGTTAGCTAATAATTTCCAGAAGTGATCAGCCTGCCATTGATAAGTTGGCGGCGAGCACTTAGTTTTTGCTGTTATGGAAAGAATTAGCTTAAGTGGTAGGGCAGTGACCTACTTTGGATCCAAGTAATTAGTAGGTTTTGGTAATACAGATGAACAAAAGTGGAGGAAGAATCAAGTGATAAGAGCCCTATTGCACTAGGAGATATAGCAGGTAAGGCAGCATCAGCGATGGTATGGCTTGCACAATTATGCTCTAGATCCCTCTCAAGTTGCAGACGATAATCGGCATCGGTGGTAGTTTGTTCTACCAATTCCGTTTGCTGACTAAAATTAGTGTCGGGATAGAATGATAAGGCGGGACCCTGCTCGATAGCAAGCGCTAGAAGTATCCAAGGTAGTAAGGATATAAGAGAGAAGCGATCTGATAGTCTGATCCTATCCATATTGAAAGGGTATCAAACTTCAGGCCGAATATTATCATCGGACAGAATGGCAGCAGGCTCTGCGCCGACTCAAGTCAGTGGGAGCTCCTGCTGGAGAAACAAAGTCACCTCCGAAGCCACTCCCATTCTGAAGCCACTTTGGAGATGTCAAAGGTGAGAAATTATTGTTCGATATAAGCTTTGAAATTGGCAAGCCCTTGCTCGAAATCTCCTCCGACGGACTTATCTATATTCATAAATAGCAAAAAGATATTCATCGGAAAGGGGCTGCTGCCGCTAAACCCCCAAGCCACGTGGCTTCCCTCGCCTTTAGCATCGATTTTGAAGTAAGGATCGTTAGCAGTCTGCTGCGAAACGGAGAGATCAATAGTTCTTTCAACAGCAAAATCTTTGGGGGCTATGAAACCTAGAATGGCTATGATGGCTACAAGAGCCAATAGAATGTACAAGAATAACATAGGTGGTTTTGATTATTGTTAATAAAAGAATTTGGGTCAATAGCGTTTTACGGGCTACAGGTAATTTTCCGGTAAAGCCTGACCACAGCAGGGGCAAAACTTATAGTCTTCGGCATTTTCAGGCATACCCCGCTTCTTCTTTTTCTCTTTTTCCTTTTCCAGTCCCTCAATGAAAGCAGCACTAATAATGCCGGTCGGCAAAGCAACCATCCCAATGCCTAGCAGTGCAATAATCCCGCCAAAAAATTTACCTAAAGGTGTAATAGGGAAAACATCACCATAACCCACGGTAGTAAGGGTAGCGATGGCCCACCAAAAAGTAGAAATGATATCTGGGAATTTATCGGGCTGAGCTTCGTTTTCCAGATTGTACATGACACTGGAAGAGATCAATAATAGGATGAAAGTAACGAATAAGGTGATGGAAAGCTCTGATCTCTTCTCCGAAAAAATCCGCACAATAATCTTTAGTGCTCTGGAATGTCGCTTCAACTTTAATACGCGTAGGAGTCGTAAGATGCGCAATAAGCGCATGAATCGTAAATCGAATGCTACTACGAAGGGTAGGTAAAAGGGGAGAATGGCAATCAGGTCCACCAATCCCATGGGGGAACGGATAAATTTTAACCTAGCTGCTCCGGCATTAAGTGTTGGATACTTGAGGTCTGCAATCCATATACGTAATCCATACTCGATACTGAAGATGATGATGGTTAGCAGTTCAAAAATATAAAAAGCCATCCCAAAGCGTTCGCGAAGCGGAGCATAGGAAGCCAAAATAATCGCGATCACACTCAAGATGATCAAGGCCATAATAATACCGTTGACCCTTTTGTTTAAAGTCGTTTTCTTTTCTTCCCCTCCGTCTAGGGTTTCAAAGACTTTCTCTTTTAGATTCATATTCGTGTAATATAGTGTTTATAGATGCGCTCCGTGTTGTACGATTTTATGGAGATTGAGTTGTGAATCAGTGCGATAAGCCGGGAAGTAGGGTAAAAATAATATAAAGCTCCATATCCTATAAATCTAGCTGAAAAGCTCGTTTCTTGTGCTCTTTATTAAACAGATCCATATTATGTCAATCTTTAACATCCGTCTAGATGTCATGAAGGCCGTGGAAAAGCAATTGGAGGGTTTCATGGAAAAATACCTGATCCCAATTGATAAGATCTGGCAGCCATCCGATTTCTTACCCGATTCGCAGTCAGAAGAATTTATTGATGAGATCAAGGAAATTAGAGAAGAGGCAAAGGAACTGGATTATGACTTTTGGGTAGTTCTTATCGGTGATATGATCACAGAAGAAGCATTACCTACCTACGAATCCTGGTTAATGGATGTCGTAGGCGTAGACCAACAAACGAAAAACCCTTGGGCAAAGTGGGTCCGTCATTGGACTGCCGAGGAAAACCGACACGGCGATGTGTTAAACAAGTATCTGTTTTTGTCTGGAAGGACAGAAATGAAGGAAGTGGAAAAAACCATTCAATATCTAATCAGTGATGGTTTTGATATTGGCACCGGACGCGATCCTTATAAGAACTTCGTTTATACTAGTTTTCAAGAACTAGCCACGCACATTTCTCATAAGCGGGTTTCCAAGCTTGCCTTACAAAAAGGGAATCAGCGCCTTGGCACTATGTGCCGAATCATTGCTGGTGACGAAATGCGTCATTATCTAGCTTACCGAGAATTTGTCAAACTCATCTTTGAATACGATCCTAGCCAAATGATGCTGGCCTTTGCGGACATGATGAAACGCAAAATTGTGATGCCAGCTCATTTTATCCGGGAATCCGGACAAAAGATTTCCGAAGCCTTTGTGAGTTTTTCCGATGCTGCCCAACGCATGGGAGTCTATACCAGTTGGGACTATGTAGAAATCATGAAGAAGCTAACGGCTTATTGGGATATTGAGCATTTAGGCTCCTTGACCGAAGAGGCTGAAAAAGCAAGGGATTACGTCATGAACCTGCCGGCGAGATTGTTACGCGTCGCTGAGCGCATCATGGTGCCAGAAACACCCGTACAAATGCAATGGGTAAAACCGAATGGCATGATGTAAAAAGCTAGCCCTAAAATGAGGAGAGATGATTCCCTGTTGGAAACCATCTCTCCTTACTTACCTATGCAGTCTTGAGTACGTCGTATTAAACGAACTGATTCAAGATATTCTCATATAGCTCTTGCTGGCCACTCTGTAAGGTAGGCTCATCGCTCGCCATACCGATCGCCGCCAAGCTGCTAAGGTCCATTTTTCCAGTTTCGAAAGTTTGCCCATCTCCTGTATCAAATGAGCTATAGCGATCCTGACGCATACTGCGGTAGGCAGATTTCTGTAGGATGGCATCTGCTGCGAGTAGTGCTCGGGCAAAGACGTCCATCCCACCAATATGGGCATGGAAGAGATCCACTAAATCTGTGGAGTTTCTTCTAGTCTTGGCATCAAAATTCACACCTCCTCCTTGGATTCCACCAGACTCTAGGATTACTAGCATGGCCTCTGTAATCTCCAATACACTATTGGGGAATTGATCGGTATCCCAGCCATTCTGATAGTCACCCCGATTGGCATCGATGCTACCTAAAGCACCGGCGTCCGCTGCTACTTGCAATTCGTGTTGGAAGGTGTGATTAGCCAAAGTGGCATGGTTTACTTCCACATTGATTTTGAAATCATCCATCAAGTCGTATTGACGGAGGAAGCCAAGTACGGTAGCAGAGTCAAAATCATACTGGTGTTTTGAGGGTTCCATCGGCTTCGGTTCTATGAAGAAAGTACCTTCAAAGCCTTGCCCGCGAGCATAATCCTTCGCCATGTGTAAGAATTGCGCCATGTGATCCAACTCTCGCTTCATATCGGTATTCAACAAAGACATATAGCCTTCTCTACCGCCCCAGAAGACATAGTTCTCGCCATTTAAGGCAATGGTCGCATCCAAGGCATTCTTGACCTGAGCACCAGCTTTAGCTACTACCTGAAAATTCGGGTTAGTAGCTCCTCCGTTCATATACCTTGGGTTAGAGAAGAGGTTGGCCGTTCCCCATAATACCTTCACCCCTGAGCTGGCTATTTTCTCTTTGGCGTAGTCCGTAATGATTTGTAACCTCCTTTGTAATTCAGCTACTGATTCTCCTTCGTCCACCAAGTCCACATCATGAAAGCAGAAGTAAGGCACCCCTAACTTGGTGATGAATTCGAAAGCTGCATCCATCTTATCTTTAGCCTGTTGTATCGGATCTGCTGCCGCCAACCAAGGAAAGGCTTTGGTACCTACGCCAAAAGGATCTCCGCCCGTATTGCATAGAGTATGCCAGTAGGCTACTGCAAATTTGAAGTGTTCCTTCATGGTTTTCCCGGCAACGACCTTGTCCTCCTCATAGAACTTAAAGGCTAATGGGTTGTCTGATTCTCTACCTTCAAATGGAATCTTTCCTATGCCTGGAAAATATTCCTTAGCTCCTAGAACTACCGACATATTCTTCTTTTTTATTTATTAAAGTTTGGTTTTTTCTTCGTTTGATCCTTTGATGAAGGTCTCAATCCTATCAATCCTCTCCTTTATCCACGCTTAATTATTCATTCCATAATCTTCCTTTCAAACGCTCCATCCACCGGTCATAAGCAGCTTGGTAAGCCGATAGCTGATTGCCAGGTTCATAGACGTGGGCAAGTTGAAGTTGACCTAGCCCTTCTTGCAAACTAGAGAAGGCTCCTACGGCAACACCAGCAGCTCTCGCAGCTCCACTTGCTCCTGTGGTTTCCATAACCTCAATCCGACTACCCAAAAGGGTGGCAATGGTTTCCGCAAAAATCCTAGATTGGAACATGTTGTCATTACCTACCCGCATTACGTCCATATTGAGCCCCATCTCCTTGATGATATCGACGCCATATACAAAAGAAAAGGCTACACCTTCAAGAGCCGCCCGAATCAGATGCGCCTGTTGGTGGCGATTGAATTGCAAATGATCGATATGTGCTCCTAGGTCTCGATTGCGAAGCATTCTTTCGGCCCCATTCCCAAACGGCAGAACGCTTAACCCATCGGAACCAATGGGGATTGCCGCTGCTTGTGCCTCCAGATCAGGATAGGATAGTTGAGGGTTGGCTACCTGATGTTTGAGCCAGCTGTATTGGATTCCTGCACCATTGATACAAAGCAAGATACCAATGCGTGGATTGTCTTTGGTGTAATTGACGTGCGCGAATCCGTTGACGCGTGAATGTTGATCGTAAACGGCTTGATCCACCACTGCGTAAATCACACCAGATGTTCCTCCGGTGCCTGCTACTTCGCCCGGTTCAAAGACATTTAAAGCTAGGGCATTATTAGGTTGGTCACCAGCGCGGTAGGTGACTGGAGTACCGGCAATGAGCCCCGTTGCTGCTGCTGCTTTAGCTGTAAGTTTACCCTGAATACTGATGGTGGGTACGATGGTGGGAACAAGATTTCGATCAATGCCATATTGGTCTAACACCAATTGTGCGACATCATTTTCCTTAAAATCCCACAGAATACCTTCTGAAAGGCCAGAAATGGTTGTATTAACTTCTCCCGTTAGTTTCATGGCAATGAAATCACCGGGGAGCATGATGTGCGCTATTTTGTCATAGAGCTCCGGTTCATTGTCTTTCACCCACTTCAATTTAGAAGCGGTGAAATTACCTGGAGAGTTCAGCAAATGTTGCAAACTCCGTTCTGTACCGATACTGTCAAAGGCTTCATCTCCAATTTGAACAGCGCGGCTATCACACCAAATAATCGAGGGGCGTAGTACTTCCTGCTGATCATCTACTACTACTAGGCCATGCATTTGATAGGCGATTCCAATGGCTCCAATGTCCTCTGGTTTGGCACCGGTTTGCTGCAACAACTTCTGTGTGGCTTTACAGATACAGTCCCACCAAGTAGCTGGATCTTGCTCTGCCCAACCGGCTTGGTGCGAGATCATGCCCAATTCTTGTTCGGGATGCTGAGCCACGCCGACCGTTGCTCCGGTACTAGAATCGACAATGGATGCCTTGATCGAAGAACTACCTACATCATAGCCTAATAGTAACATCTTGATACCTTTTTTATCGTAAACTTATGTCTTGCTTAGCCTATGAAGACAAGACTATTATAGATTGACCAATGCTTCTTCTAAGTCCTCTATTAGATCATCTACATCTTCCACGCCGACGCTCAAGCGAATCAATGAATCTGTTAGCCCTACTTTCAATCGCTCTGGTTTTGGGATCGAAGCATGCGTCATCGAAGCAGGATGTCCAATTAATGACTCAACCCCTCCCAGTGATTCCGCTAATGTGAAGACCTTTGTTCCACTCAACACCTTAATGGCATCTTCAAAGTTGTCTTGTACTAAGTCGAAAGATACCATTCCACCGTAGTCTCTCATTTGGGTCTTGGCAATCTCATGCCCTGGATGTTCCTTGAATCCTGGGTAATAGACGTTTTTGGTCTTAGGATGGCTTTGCAAAAACTTGGCGATCTTCTTAGCATTCTTGCAAGCTCTCTCTACTCGAAGGTGCAAGGTCTTTATACCACGGAGTACCAAAAAGCAATCCTGCGGACCCGGAACAGCTCCTGCTGCGTTTTGCAAGAAGTAGAGTTCTTCCGCAATTTTTTCGTCCTTAACCACTAGTGCTCCTAGAACGACATCGCTGTGCCCACCCAGGTATTTGGTAGCAGAATGTAAAACAATATCAGCTCCGAGGTCAAGTGGCGTCTGCAAATACGGGGATGCAAAAGTATTATCAACGCAGGTCCAGATATCGTGTTTTTTAGCCACCTCACAAACTGCCTTAATATCGATGATATTCAGCATGGGATTGGTTGGTGTCTCGATCCAGATCAGCTTGGTATTTTTATTGATCTTTTTCTCCAGTTTCTTGGTATCGCTGAGGTCCATAAAGTGGGCTTTGATCCCATATCTTTCATAGACTCTCACCATGAGGCGATAAGAACCTCCATATAGATCATTCGTTGAAATGATCTCATCTCCTGGATTTAAGAGTTTCAAGATGGTATCCATTGCTGCTAGGCCACTCCCAAAGCAAATGCCATGGGTCCCGTTTTCAAGTGCCGCTAGATTGTTTTCCAATACGGTACGGGTGGGGTTCTGGGTTCTGGCGTATTCGAAGCCTTTGTGTTTGCCTGGCGCTACCTGCGCATAGGTAGAGGTTTGGTAAATAGGAGTCATTACAGCTCCTGTGGTGGGGTCTGGTTCAACCCCAGCATGGATTACTTTCGTTCCAAATTTCATTACTGATTAGGGATTATAATGGTGAATGAATGTTGTTAAAAATGATCTATCCACATGAAGGGCAGTAAGCGTAGGGCATTACTTGCTCTTCCATCATGGGAAAGGGGACCCAAAATAGCTATTGATCCCTTTAGATATAGCCATTGGGTATTGAGACATGGGCGACTTCTGTGGTGGAGGTAAAGGAGCTGAATTTGTAGCATTGGATACTTCCAGACACAATATTCAGCCTCCGATAAGCATTACCAAAAGCCTTTTTCAACGCTTAATCTCAATACCCAAACAACATTATACTTATTTACGTTTAATCACGTTGCGGATTGCTGCCACTATATCGTCTACGCCAAGACCATATTTAGACAAAAGCTCAACAGGTTTGCCACTTTCGCCAAAGCTGTCGTTAACAGCAATATACTCCTGAGGAGTAGGCGCTTTTCTCGATAATACCTGTGCTACAGCATCACCTAAGCCGCCATTACGCTGATGTTCTTCGGCGGTGACAACAGCTTTCGTTTTCAGCGCTGATTCTAGAATAGCTTCTTCATCCAGTGGCTTAATGGTGTGGATGTTGATTAATTCTACGCTAATTCCTTCTGCTGCCACGATCTTGGCTGCCTCAACTGCATTCCAAACCATATGCCCAGTAGCAAACAGACTGACATCACTACCCTCACTCAGCAACAAGGCTTTGCCAATCTCAAATTTTTGGTCTTCTGGGGTGAAATTTGGCCAGCTTGGGCGGCCAAACCGAAGATAAACAGGCCCATAATGCTCCGCAATAGCCATGGTTGCAGCCTTGGTTTGGTTATAATCGCAGGGGTTAATTACCGTAAAGCCTGGCAACATGCGCATCATACCCATATCCTCTAGAATTTGGTGGGTAGCGCCATCTTCGCCAAGTGTTAGGCCCGCATGCGAAGCACATACCTTAACATTCTTATGGGAATACGCAATAGATTGCCGAATCTGATCGTATACCCGGCCGGTGGAAAAATTAGCGAAAGTACCTGTGTAAGGAATTTTACCGGCTGTCGCTAAACCAGCCGCAATCCCCATCATGTTGGCCTCTGCGATACCGACTTGAAAGAAACGCTCAGGAAATTCTTTGATGAAGGCCTGCATCTTTAGCGAGCCAATGAGGTCTGCACATAAAGCTACCACTTCATCATTCTGCTGACCGATGGCATGAAGGCCTGCGCCAAATCCATCTCGCGTAGCTTTTTTACCAGAATCTATTATTTGATCTAACATTGTTTTTGAAGTATAAGGGTTGTCAAGAGGATACCGAAAGGGTTACTTGGAGCTTTGCTTCTACTTGATTTTTCACGGCTACACGAACTCCAATGATTCAGCATCCAGATTAATAGTCTCCTAGGGTTTCCTCTAATTGAGACAAAGCATTTTCGGTTTGTTCGGCATTGGGCGCTTTCCCATGCCAATGGTGGGTGCCTTGCATAAAGTCTACTCCAAATCCCATTTCCGTCTTCATCAATATGACGATAGGTTTACCCTGCCCGGTTTTGGATTTGGCTTCGTTGAGCTTTGCGACAACTTGCTCCATATCATTACCGTCTTCCAAGTGCACAATTTCCCATCCAAAAGCGGCCCACTTTGCGGGAAGGTCTCCTAGAGACATTACCTCTTCCGTCGGGCCATCAATTTGCTGTCCGTTCCAATCTACTGCCACAACCAGATTATCCACTTTGTGATGCGCTGCAAACATCATGGCTTCCCATACCTGTCCTTCTTCCAGTTCTCCATCTCCAGTTAGGGCATAAATCGTTTTATCATCTCCATCTAATTTCTTCGCCAATGCCATACCTATAGCCACAGAAAGGCCTTGACCAAGAGAACCAGAGGCTACTCGTATACCGGGCAAGCCTTCGTGAGTGGCCGGGTGACCTTGCATACGTGAATTGATTTGTCGGAAAGTGGCTAATTCAGCTGGTGGAAAATAGCCACTACGTGCCAATACGCTATACCATACGGGGGAAATGTGACCATTAGAGAGAAAGAAGACGTCCTCACCTTTAGCTTTCATATTAAAGGAGGGGTCATGTTTCATCAAGTCAAAGTAAAGTGCCACTAGAAAGTCGGTACAGCCTAGCGAACCACCGGGGTGCCCACTGGCAGCACTATTGGTTTGCCTAATAATATCTCGGCGAACTTGAGAGGCAATTTGTTTTAGCTTTTGAATATCAGCCATGATTATATATTCGTTGGTAAAAATTGACAATTTCCAGATGTAGAAAGATCAGATGAGAAGGTGAGGGTCAATGCCAGTCCAAATAGCCACTCAAAACGGAACAGATAAGGCATTTTACTCGCTTCTATCTTCTTCATATCTACTGATTTGGTAAAGATCTTCAAAGCGGCTAGGGCAACCATTCGAAAAATGGTCTCTGTTTTGTTTTCGCTAATTCTATATTGGTACTATCAGGAAGCTAGCAAGTTGAGAAATACCCAAGCATTTTCTCCGTATAGTACTATGATTTGGACAAAGCAATTGTATTCAAATGTAGGGCTGGCCTGCGGCTATAACCCTGCTCGCGAGTGAATTGAGCACAAATGTATAACATGCCCGTGAGTTTTCCTGCGGAACGCACACTTATTTGCAAAAAATCTATAGTGTAAGATAAATTAGCGGAGAACAAGGACAAATGAACAACGGAAGCGAGGAGATCAGGGAGCAGTAGCTTCACACATAGGCGTGAAAAAGGGCTATCGGGGATGATCCTGATAGCCCTTTAACTTTATATCTTGTAAAATAGGGTGAACTAATTGGGATTAGTTCACAGAATCGCTCAATTTCTTACCGGGCTTGAACTTGATAACGTTCTTAGCCGCAATTTGAATTGTTTCACCGGTTTGTGGGTTTCTACCACTGCGTGCCTCGCGACGAGATATTGAGAAAGTACCGAAGCCTACTAAAGTAACAGAATCGCCTCCTTGTAGGGCGCCACCGATACCTTCTAGAACAGCATTCAATGCATCTTCAGCTTGACCTTTGGATACACCTGCACTTTCTGCAACCTTGCTGATTAAATCTCCTTTGTTCATTTCAACAATTTTTGATGATTTTTAAAATTGGTGGGGCAAATTTATACCCTTGCTTTTGTAAAAACAAGTAATCCTCAGCAAAAAAAGCACGAAAGCCAGAAAATACGGGGGATTTAAAGGATTTCAACACATACGAAACTATACTTAGATTCGTTATTATTGCAGCAAAATCGGTTTTCATTATGCTTGAATTCATTTTGTTAGATGGCATGGTGATAAAACAAGCACACTAAGATTAAACTTAATGATAATGTGACGATGATACATATATCTTATTTATATGTATCTTTGTCCAAACCGTTTCCAGATTTTACAAACGATTTATCCTGATGAAGAGAATAATTCTGAGTTTAGCATTCATATTTTCCTTGAGCATTTTCTTTACCACTAGCTCTTGTAGCCGCAAAACGGGCTGTCCAACGGCTGAAAATGTGCAGGTGAAAACAAATCGAAAGGGAGAATTGCCCACTCGCAGAGGCAACTCAAGCCTTTTCCCTAAGCAGATGCGCAAGAAAAAAAGAGGGAAATAATAGTTTTCAGCCCTAATTAGGCGAGACTATGCCGTTTCCTCAAGGGCGAGGTTATCATATATTTCTTGTAGCTCTTCTATATACTGGCCATACATCCAGTGCATGTATTTTCTGGTGATGAACCAGATGAATACTCCTAGTACGACTGTTGAAGTGCCTAGGATAATTAGGAGCTTCCAGGGATTTACCATGTCAGACCAGTCTCCTCCGGCCTCAATGAATCCCATCATAAAGCCTAAGGTGTATCCAATTGGCATAACTATATATAGAAGGATTTTGGTGCGCTGATAGGATTTTCTAAAGAGTTGCAGATATCCCGCCACACTTTCTTTGACGTTCTTCGTATTAATCGACTTGAATTTCTTCAACATCCTGTAGACACCATAGCCAGTACCTAAGTAGAGTAGTATCCCGCCTCCTAAAAGGTAACCAATCAAAGGGTTTTCTGCAAAAAAGTAAAACAAACCAAGCCAAAGCGCAATGCCGGCGATCAGTTCAATCAAAGCGTTCTTTTTCATCCGTTGGATGATGCTAGAGGATCGTTGGCGAGCCATGTGCATGACTTCCCCCTCCAGCTGATGATAATAATCGCTGGCTTCCTTATCACTGTTTTTCCATATGGCATTCAGATCAAATTCTTCCATATCCTTTTTCGCTTAATAGCTTATATAGTCGTTTTTTGATGCGCATGATCTTTACCCCAACATAATTAGTGGTGATCCCCATAATGTCTGCCGATTCTTCGTAGGATTTACCCTCTAGATGTAAAAGGATTAATGCTCTTTCATCTTTTGGTAGCTCGTTGATGCTCTGATAAAGTAAGTCTATTTTTTGTTGTTGTTTTCGTTCTAAATCCAGTTGAGCTAAGCCATCATCAGCTTGTTCCAGCATCCAGGATGTGACTTCGGTAGTGGGGGGCTTACGCTTTTTCTTTTTGGTAAAGGTCAAGGCCGTATTCAATGCTACTCTATAAATCCAGGTCGACATCTTGGCTTTACCCTGAAAACGTCCGAAAGAATTCCAAAGCTGGATCAACATCTCTTGATAAAGATCATCGAAATCCACTTTCTCTGAGGCATAAGAACGGGCAATCTTATACAGAATGCCATTGTGCTCAGCGATGATATGCTTGAAAGTTTCTTCCACTGGTCTTCTAGTTAGTAACCTTAATCGGATTTTTATTACAGTTCACCGAATTATAACTGCTAATTTCCAATTGGGTTGTAATAATAATAGAAGCACGCATACTAACCAAGTAAACAAACATTGATATCGAATTGACTATCCAGCTTGCAAGCAACTAATCAATCAACCAAACTAAAACTGGATAAGAAATGAAAGAACAGAAAAAAGGATTTCAGATTAAGTTTTGTTCAGCGGAAGAGGAGAGCTACGCTACGATAGGATTGACTTTTGTAATGTTGGGGTCGACCTTCAGTGCTATTGAAGGCTTCCCATTTGTGATCACGATGTTCTTTTTCCTCCTTGGGATCATTTTGCCAGCGTATGAATTTTGTACCAAAGTGGCTGATAGAGATGTTCCAGGTGGACAAAAAGAGGACGATTAAGTCGTTTAGTAATGACTCGTTGACCTCTGCACAGATTTGGATAATTTACCTTAAAACATAGCTTAACATAAACTTTTAAAAATCAAGAAAATGAAGAATGTAATGTCTAAAGCATTGGCAGCTGTATTATGTCTAATGGTGAGCTTCCTAAGCTTTACTACGGCTCAAGAAAAGGCTGCTGCTGCTGCTGCTACTACGCTTGTCTCGCTAGAAACAGCTAAGGATAACAATACGCTGTTGTGGAAGATTGAAGGAAAAGGAATCCAAACGTCCTACTTATACGGCACGATCCACTTGATTCCACAATCCGAGTTTTTTATCGCAGATGCTACTAAAACCGCCATGTTTACAAGTGAACAAGTAGTAATGGAGTTGAAAATGGATGATCCAAACATGCAGATGGCCATTATGCAAAATGCAGCCATGAAAGATGGCTCCACTTTAGACAAGCTGATTAGCGAAGAAGACTATAAAAAGGTGGATGAGTTGTTGAAATCTGCTCTAGGCATGGGGGTAGCACCATTTAATGGCTGGCAACCTATGTTAACCTCTTCTCTCTTCTTAACTAAGTTCATCGATGGTACGCCTGCGTCCTACGAAGGTAGCTTTGTAGCCATGGCGAAAGAAGCCAATAAGGAGTTGCTTGGCTTGGAAACGGTTCTGGATCAGGTCAACGCTATGGGGGAGATCCCTTACGAGAAGCAGGCTGAACTATTGATGGAAACGGTTAATGATCTGGAAGGCATGAAAAAGATTTTTTCAGATCTAGTTGGTACCTATAAGACGCAAGATATCGATGCTTTACATGATATGATCGCGGATCAAACCGGAGGAAAGGAAATTGCTCAATTCATGATCTACAAACGCAACAAGAACTGGATTCCTAAGATTGGAGAGTTGGCAAAGGACAAATCTACCTTCTTTGCAGTAGGTAGTGGACATCTGGGAGGCGAACAGGGAGTCGTGAACTTATTAAAGGAGGCGGGATATACCGTTACACCCATAGCGAACTAGGAACAAGCATCTATAAATACATGGGGCTCTCTTGGAGAGTCCCATATTCGTGCTTACTCTTCAGCATTTAGCAATTCGTATTTGGCCAAGACCGACTTGGTAAAAGGAATTGTTTTCCGAGTAGTTTTGTTGATATGGATACCCACGATTCTGGCTTTAGCTACTAGTTCATCATTTTCAGCATTGAACATTTGATGCAGAAAAATGATGGCTTTAGCTTTGAACTCTACCATTTGAGTTTTAATGTAAATGAGATCTCCTGCGACTAATTCGTGAAAGTAGTTGATATTCTGTTCTACGGTAAACATCCCCACATTATGGGCTTTCATATAAGAGGGGGTAATCCCTAAATGAGCATAAAAATGCCAAGTAGCTTCATCAAACTTTCCCATATAGTGCTGAACATTCATATGTCCATTGAAGTCACAATGCCAAGAATTTACGGTTCCTCGATGGGAAATCATGCTTTTCATGCAGGTATAATTTAGTAAAGAGCAAGTGATTGAGTGAAGCTGTTGCGGCAGATACCGTAGCCGTTCCTAGTAAAGATAAAATTCTTCGGGTAAAATTCTAGCCTTCGCACGACTTCTCCCACTAGCCACCTACGCTTCTTCGTACTTAACATTCAGGAAGATTGACGGGAACATTAACCGCTAAGCCACCTTCGGAGGTTTCCTTGTATTTATGATGCATATCCTTAGCCGTTTCCCACATGGATTTGATGACACCATCTAGGCTGACTTTTGCCGCACTGGGATCGCTTTCGAGTGCGATATGAGCAGCAGTAATGGCTTTGATAGATCCCATGGTGTTTCTTTCAATACAAGGAATTTGAACCAAGCCAGCTATAGGATCGCAGGTGAGCCCCAGGTGGTGTTCCATAGCAATCTCTGCTGCCATCAGCACCTGGTCCGGAGATCCTCCTAAGCCCTCGGTCAAGCCAGCGGCAGCCATAGCTGAGGAAACACCTATCTCAGCCTGACAGCCTCCCATCGCTGCTGAGATGGTGGCATTTTTCTTGAAAATCGTTCCAATTTCCCCGGCAACCAATAAGAACTCAATGATCCTTTCCTCCGTGAAATTTTCAAAACAGTGGGCGTACATTAAGACCGCAGGCAAAACACCGGAGGCACCATTCGTCGGTGCAGTGACGACACGACCAAAGGAGGCATTCTCCTCATTCACCGCTAAAGCAAAGCAACTCACCCATTTATTGATATTGGTAAACGATTTTTCCGTTTCCTTGATCAACTTGATCCATTCCTCTACCTTGCTGTGGGACTGTCCTTTGAGTAGCTTTTTGTTGATCTCTGCGGCGCGGCGCTTTACTCCCAATCCTCCGGGGAGTTGTCCAGTCTTCCGTATCCCTCGATAAATGCAGGATTTGATTTCTTGCCAGATATGAAGTGCCAGCGCTTTCGTATCCTGCTTGGGGCGCCATGCTTGCTCATTGAGCCAGACCAATTCACTAACGGACAGATTGAGTTGCTGGCAATTACTGGCTATGTCTGCGGCTTGATGGCAAGGGTAGGGAGTCGCAATTGAATCTTTATTGAGAATGGACTCCTCCTCCGTCGCTACGAACCCACCTCCCACAGAGTAATATTCTTTTGAAAATCCTTCACCATTAGCTAAAAACACCTCAAAACGCATTCCATTAGCATGGAAAGGGAGAAATTCGTGGCCAGAAAAAACGATATCCTCTTCATAAGAGAAGGGAAGGGGATATTTCCCGTTTAGGACTAACTCCTTTTTGTGTTTGATCAAATCTATCCGAGTGGGAATAGTATCTGTATCAATGCGTGTATAATCTTCACCACTCAATCCCAATAATACGGCAACGTCCGTACCGTGTCCGATTCCCGTGAGGGCAAGAGAACCATATAGGTGAACTTTGAGTTGACGAACCTGGGCGAGTTGAGCTTTGGATTGTAAAAGATTCAGGAACATTTCTGCTGCCTTCCAGGGCCCCATGGTATGGGAACTGGAGGGACCAATGCCTACTTTGATGATCTCAAAGGCACTGATTGATTTCATGACTAAGGTTTTACTGGTTTAGGAATAGTATCACATCATAGCCTAAGGGAAGAAAGATTGGTTAGGTCTTTCTGCTCTATTCCAATAGTAAAATCGATAATGTCTACCTAGTGAGCTATTCAAACTAGTGAGTTACTATTGTTTAGGAGCTATTTTATGGACTATGGGTACTCACAAGACTATATTCTCGATGCCATTTTTCTATGAGTAAAGAGCTATAGTCTAGTAAAGGACATAGTTAGTAGAAAAGCTTAGGAAAAGAAAAGAAATGCAGACTTTTTTGTCCTGTGTGTTTTCATTCCTTAAATTGTTTTGGATTGGAATAGGGGGAATGTCGACTTACCTGCATCTTACATACGACATCAATAGCTAAGTAGATCCACAATCTTACCTTATCAACTAGGAAACCCTAGTGGATTAAGGGAGGTTGCCATGCATTAAATTTTCCATCAACTAAAAAATTATCCGATGAAAAGAGCTGCGCAACATCTTGTATTGTTTTTAGCAGTATTGGTATCTACCACCCAGCTTTCAGCTGCCAAAGGAGTAGAATTGAGTAAAACGATTAAGCGTGATTTCGACATTACTGCTGATGGCAGTACCAGCATTTCTAATAAGCATGGAAAAGTCGAGATCAATACTTGGAACCAGAATAAAGTGAAAATCGAAGTAGTCATTCGCGTAGAAGCTCGCCGCCAAGAAGACTCACAACGTCTCCTCGACGCTATTGATGTGGAATTTTCGAATACTTCCAATGCGGTATCGGCCTCAACGGTCATTGAGAAAATCTCAAATAGAGGATGGAATGGCAACAATACACGCATGAAGATTGATTATACCGTTCATTTACCTGCGACTAATGATCTGGCACTCACACATCGGCATGGACACGCCGTTATCGATGATATGAAGGCAAGTGTAGATATCAACTTCCGACATGGTGAATTTAGAGCTGGGGATCTAGGAACAGAGGCCAGAATTGACATGGCACACTCTAAAGGGTATTTTGCAAATACCGGAAATATCGACGCTTCTATTGCTCACGGTGGGCTATATGGCAGAACAGCTGGGGATTCAGATGTAGATGTACGTCATGCAACTTTTGAATTAGAAGAAGGAGGATTAGTTACTAGTCGCTCCGGTCATAGTAATCTAAAGCTGGGAGCTATTGCGGGTTTTAGATCCAGCAGCAGTAGCCATGATCAAATTCGTATTCAGAATGCTGATGTGGTAAAGGTACACGGTAGCCATTCGAGTGTACGTGTTGGCAAAGCAACTAAAGAGTTGGAATTGGACCTAAGTCATGGCGGAGGTACTGCTGGATTGAGTGCAGGATTTACTAATGTAAGCCTGGTTGGTTCTCATGCTAATTTTGGCATTGAAGTAGATCGCTCCGCAGCTTTCAGCATGGAAGCTAGTACACAACATGGAGGACTATCTTACCCAAGTGGAATGGATGTACAGTATCATGTAGAGAAGAACTCTAGCAAGACGATTAAAGGATCGATAGGTGGAGACTCAGGCAGTGCGATGATGAAGGCTCGTCTTTCACACGGTAGCTTGAAGGTTACACAAATGTAGACACAAGAATCTCACCTCCCTATATCTACTACAATCACTCCTTGGCGACTTATACTGATTGCCAAGGGGTGATTGTAGTTTAGCCCTTTTCATAAGCAACTTGTCCTACATCTTCAGCATTTTGCGGATAATACCAAGTGTAACGGCTTGTATATCCGAATGCTTCTCTGCATTGATATCCAGATTAAGCACGATTGGGGATACGTCCGAAATTCCTTTCAAATACGCCCAAATATTCATCATGTGCTCTATGGGAGTGGCACTAGAATTGATAGTTCCATCGATCTGTCCCTTCTGAATTTCTTCCGTCAAAAGTTTAAAGGGAAGCTGGGCAAGCTCATTCACATGTTCAAAGTAGATGCATTCCTTAATTTTGGCATGTGCCTCGGTCTGAATAGCCCTTTCATTGATACTCCTGAGGATGCCATAGAAATCAAGCATGACCTGGTAATACTGCGGGGCTGTTTTTGCATAATCGAGATAAGCTTCAGCCAAGGTCAACACCCGGTCCATTCCTGATTTTCCATCCAATTCCAAGGCCGCAAAATGCCCCAGAAATTTGCTGAGTGTCTTCTTCACCACGGCCAAATATAGATTTTCCTTGGATTCAAAGTAACTATATAGCGTCGTCCTACTACAGCCTGCTGATTTACACACATCTGAAATGGCGGTCAAGGAGTATCCTTTCTTGAAGAAAACGTCCTGTGCGTGCTGAATGATATGATCTGATCGACTCTCCTTGATCATTGCTTTCATGCCCTAAAATTACGCATATAAAATTAAGTGGCCGAAAAATGGACATTGTGTCCAAGTTTTGTATTTTTGAAAAATGAACAGTGTGTTCAATTTTTAAAGTAAAAAGAATGGGCAGCAAGAAAGTATACCTTCTTGGAGGTGCACAAACAGATTTCTCCCTTCGCTGGGAACGAGTAGGGCGAGGTATTGGCGACCTCATGGCTAGTAGCTTTGCGGAAGCCTTGCAGGCAGTTCAATTAGAGGCTGCCGACATTGAGTCCATCCATGTCGGGAACTTTGTCGGGGAGCTTTTTAGTGGACAAGGTCAGCTTGGTGGAGTTCTACTACAGTATTTTCCAACGCTAGCAGGTATTCCGAGTGCCCGCCATGAGGCGGCTTGTGCCTCTGGTAGCATGGCTGCCTTCGCTGCTATGCGTGAGATTGAAGCAGGTTGGTATGATCTGGTAGCGGTGACGGGCGTAGAAATGATGCGAAATGTAGATGGTAAAACAGCTTCCAATTACCTGGGCGTAGCGGCCTGGCAGGGCCATGAAGCGGAGGATGCGAATTACCCCTGGGTGTACTTGTTTTCGGAAATAGTTGATTACTACCAAGATCGATTTGGAGTTAAGGAAGAACATCTGGCAGCCATTGCCAAGAACAATTACGCCAATGCGAGGCGAAACCCTAACGCCCAAACTCGTCAATGGAACCTAAGTGAAGCTGATTTTGGTGATGATGAAGTCCGGAATCCGATTGTAGAAGGAAATCTACGCAAATCCGATTGTGCACGAATCACGGATGGCAGCGCCACCATTTTCCTCGCCTCGGAAGAATACGCTACCGCCTATGCGGCCCAGCGAAATATTCCCTTGAAAAACATACCTTATATCAAAGGCTGGGGGCATCGTACAGCTCCCATTGAGCTAAAGCATAAATTAGATAATGCCCCCGAAGGCACTTACCCATTTCCTCACCTTCACGGAGCCATTCAGGACGCGCTACGGCGCGCCAATCTATCCGACGCTACCAAGCTAGATGCTATCGAGACGCATGACTGTTTTACCATCTCAGAATACGTCGCCTTGGAACATTTTGGCCTGGCTGAAGCGGGTAAAGCATGGCAGCTCATCGAAAATGGAAGCATGGCCTTTTCTGGGAGTTTACCCGTCAATCCCAGTGGTGGATTGATTGGAGCCGGTCATCCCGTGGGAGCTACTGGAGTGCGAATGTTACTCGACGCTTACAAGCAGGTGTCGGGTAAAGCTGGAGACTACCAAGTATCAAATGCAAATAACGTAGGCCTACTCAATATCGGTGGTAGTTTTACGACGGTGGCCAGCTTTATAGTAGGTAAATAAAGGACTAGACTAAAGCTATATTCTCATGAAAAATGATGTAATGAATTATGCACTAGAGGCAGCCAACCCCTATTTGCTAGGCGCATATGCCCCCGTATTCGAGGAGATTGTGGACAACAATTTGAAAGTGATTGGAGAAATTCCCAGAGATATAAATGGCATTTATGTACGGAACGGCCCTAATCCGAAATTTGAACCCAAGGGACATTATCACTGGTTCGATGGCGATGGGATGTTACATGCTGTACATATCGAAAATGGCCAGGCTACCTATCGGAACCGCTGGGTGCGTACCAAGAATTTAGCTACCGAAGAAGCGGCTGGCCATTCGCTTTGGCAGGGTTTGATGGGGAAGTTAGCGGCTAATATGCATTTGCCTTTTAATCGAGGTGTTCCTTTAAAGGATACGGCGAATACGGCGGTGGCTTTTCATGATGGAAAGTTGTTGGCGGGCTGGTACATGTGTGGGGATTTATACGAGATTGACCCAATTACGCTAGAAACAAAAGGAGTGCAAGATTACAAGGGAACCTTGACCTCCAAGGCCATGGCACATGTGAAAGTGGACGAACATGCCAATGAGATGATGTTCTTTGACTATGAACTCACGCAGCCTTATTTGGCTTACGGGGTGATTAATGGAAATGGCACAGTTAAGCATTTTACTAAAATACCTACCCCTGGGCCTCGGATTCCACACGATCTTGGGATCACTGAGCACTATTCCATTCTTATGGATCTGCCCTTAATCTACGATTTACAACTCATGATGAAAATAGGACGAGCTATTCCCGTTTTCAAAAGAGACATGCCAAGTCGCTTTGGGATCATTCCCCGTTTCGGTGAACCACAGGATGTCAAATGGTTCGAGGCTAATCCCTGCTATATCTATCACACAATTAATGCCTGGGAAGAAGGAGATGAGATTGTGATGGACTGTTGTGTGAATGATGATCCGACGCCCCAGAAGGAATTACCTAAAGGAGCGAGTGCTGTAGAGAAACTTAATGAATACCTCCGGCTAAAGGCCTATATGCATAGATACCGATTCAACCTTAAGACGGGAGAGACTAAGGAATATCGATTGGATGACCTAGTTACGGAATTTCCGTTGATGAATAGCCAGTATCTCGGTCGCCCCTCAAGATATTCTTATAATCAACGCTTTGATCTTTCCCAGACGCTTCGTTTTGATGCTATTGTCAAGTATGATACGAAGTCAGATACCTCCCAAACGTTTGAGTACGGGAAGAATAAATTTGGCAGCGAGTCACCTTTTATCCCCCGAGAGAATGCACAATCCGAAGACGATGGTTACGTCATTAGCTTTGTCACGGATGCGGTAGAAGGTACTTCTGAGGTGGTGATCGTGGATGCGCAGCATATGAATCAAGAACCCTTGGCCAGGATTCAACTGCCACAACGGGTGCCTCTAGGGTTTCATGGCTGCTGGGTAGATGGAGATCGACTCTTAAGGTAGACGGAAAAGGAAAAGTCTAGAACCATTACAACGATCTCTTGTTACACACTGACCAGACTGTTACTGAGCCTATTCGACTAACCTAGAGCTGATTATCATGAATAAATCACAAATTCGTAAGAGCTTATTGATCGTTCCTACCTTAGGCATCCTCGTAGCATTGGCTGGCTCTCACCACGGACTAAGCTTCAATGGCCTACCCATTTTTGCTCTTTGTGTAGGCTTAGCTTTCTTGATCAACTGGATCGCTTTTATTCCTGCATTTCGAATGCAGTCAGAGAAGTTCTATGACTTTACGGGTAGCCTGACCTATATTACAGTAACAGTCATTGCACTCTTGTTGAGTGGAAAGTCGGACCTGCGATCGATGATACTCACGGCCTTAGTTATGATTTGGGCGGTACGGCTCGGTACCTTTTTGCTGCGGCGAGTACAAAAAGCAGGGAAAGATGATCGATTTGATTCGATTAAGCCAGATTTCTACCGCTTCCTCAATGCTTGGACCATACAAGCCCTTTGGGTAACGCTCACTGCTGCTCCAGCTTTCATTGCTATTTCTTCAGCTAAGGTAGTGGAAGTAGGCCCCTTGGCTATTGCCGGTTTGATCATTTGGCTGCTTGGCTTTGGTGTTGAAGTTGTAGCAGATCAGCAAAAAAGCCAGTTCCGCAAGAATCCTACCAACAAGGAAAAGTTCATTTCCACAGGCCTCTGGTCCCGTTCTAGGCATCCCAACTATTTTGGAGAAATCGTCCTTTGGGTGGGCGTTACCATCATAGCCATTCCCGTACTACAAGGGTGGCAATGGGTGGCACTGATTTCTCCGCTTTTTGTGTTTCTGCTACTAACTCGGGTAAGTGGAGTACCCATGCTGGAAGCTAAGGCCGATAAGAAGTGGGGCGGACAAGACGACTATGAGACCTATAAGGCCAATACGCCAGTATTGATTCCAAAATTATAGGGGAATTCAATGTTTTGTCTTTATTGGCGGAATATTTACGACATTATATTTTACTAAGTTGTTAAAATTGAGCTTTTTTATTCTCTCTCCAGTGATGTTGAAAGAGGGATAATAGGTGGAAGGAGGTCCAACTTCTCTTCTAAACGACAGCCCTGGAATTGCTTATGCCACCTTACAACGACTTCAAACAGAAATTGATTGACTTGACGATTAAATGGTTTTAATTGAACCAAAGTTGGCCGGTGGAAAACTCTGGCCAACACACTAGATTTATTTTTCGAAGGTCTTTATTGCATTAATCTTCTTTAGGTTTAGAGGCACATGGGTTATTGTCTTGTTACTTCCCTGCCCTTATAGCCTATTTTCATAAACAGAACAATTCATTTGATGATCGATTCGTGATCATTGAGCTGAAAATTTATTAATTTCAGGGAGTTTAGAATCGCAAATCTCTCAGCATGAAATATCTCCCACTGTTGCTCCCGGCTTTACTCTACCTCTCGTGTAAAACCAATCCCGCTACGCAGGAAATGAATCTTGATAATATTTACGCCTGGTGTATTGTACCATTTGATAGTTTAGAACGTACACCAGAACAGCGAATAGAGATGTTGAAAAGGCTCAACATTAAGCGCTATGCTTATGATTGGAGAGTAAAACATCTGGAAAGCATGGGACGGGAATTGGAGCTAGCGAAAAAGAATGATATTGAGGTCATATCTGTCTGGATGTGGATTGATGCCCAGCGAGATTCTGTTGGCAAACTAAACGAATCGAATGAGGAGGTGTTCAGGATTTTGGAGGAGACCGGATACAAAGGACAGCTCTGGGTGAGTTTTCATGCGAATTTCTTTGAGGGGCTAAGTGACCAGGATGCGGTGCAAAAAGGAGCGGAAATGATTGGTTTTTTGAGCAAACGTGCCGAAGCTCTAGCTTGTAATGTGGGATTGTATAATCATGGAGATTGGTTTGGAGAACCAGGCAACCAAATCAAGATTATTGAGGCTTTGCCTGACGAAGATATCGGGCTCATCTACAATTTTCATCATGGTCATCACCAGATCGATGCCTTCCCTGAATTAGTAGAGGTAATGCTCCCATACCTTTGGTACGTCAATCTCAATGGGTTACAAAAGGGTGGCCCTAAGATACTGACGATAGGTAAAGGAGAACATGAGAAGGAAATGATCGACCGTTTATTGGCGAAGGGATATTCGGGAGATTTCGGGATTTTGGGACATGTGGAAGAAGCTGATGTAGAGGTCGTTTTAAAGGAAAATCTGGATGGTCTAAAGCAACTGATGCAATAGCAGCTTTATACGCACCATTATCTTTAATTTTAGACAAGCTTTCAATATGAATTTTGATCCTAAAAAATACAAGATCTACACTTGGAAGAGTGGGGTAATGCTGCATTGGATAATTAATCCAGGACTAGTAATCAATGAGCTTATCCTGGGGCAAAGAGTTCCGAAAATTAGCCTCGAAGACCGGACAGTTGATAAGCCTAGAGTAGAGCGATCCTTGGTACCTTGCCCGCACTGCAATACCTTGCATGATGGTCGGACTTGGTCTACCCAAAATGGCACAGGTTTTAAAAATTGGTTTGGCCTGTATTGTCCTAGCTGTGGGGAGGTCATTCCTTGCCTGATGAATGCCTTTACATTTATTATTCTTGTGGTGACTTTTCCGCTGTGGGGGTGGTTCAGAGGGGGACTTCGGAGGGTCTGGTTGGATAAACAGGCCCAGCGTTTTGAGCGACTAAATGTTGAAAATGTATATAACCCTTTTGCCGGTAATAATTGGGTTAAACAAGGACTCATATGGGGGGCTGTTATGTATGTATTAATGACCTTTATTTTTCCTTTACTAACGAATGATGCCATCACCCAAAAAGACGCCTTGCTGAGTATCCCGATTTGGCTTGTGGGTGGTTTGGTCTTTGGATATTTCCTCAAACGATTTATGGATGAAAAAGGGGATTCAGTGAACACAGATGAAGTTTAATCTCAGTCTTCTGATTTGTACAAATACAGTCAATTTATTCTTGTTTATTAGTGTATTATGAAGAAAGAATTGCCATTTATTGGACTTGTCTTAGTTGTACATTTGGCGTTAGGGTATCTATATCAACTTAGTAATGGGATTATCTGCTTCACCGAACTCAGCTTTCTTGCTATTGGGGGGATACTCTTTTGGACTGCTTTGTACCGACCTTTGAAAAAGATGACCCTTAAGTTGGTAGGTTCGGAGGCATTGACCAATAAAAAACTAATAGGTTTGAGTGGTGTAGGTCTACTGACTAGTGTCCTTAATCTTTTCTTTTGTCAGCTATTCCTAGTCGCTGGCTTTTCTTTTTTATTCAATTGCGAAAGTCCTTCTTTCAATACTTTGACAGCTTCACTTACCAATAATGTAGCAGGTAATCTTCTATGCTATATGGCTTTAATCGCGACCTTTGTCAGGGATCGTGAGCGCTTGCCCGTGCCTACAGCAGCCAATGATCTTCCACCGGAGACATCCAGGTTTGTCCTTTTGCAACACCAAAATATTTTTGTGCGGGTACCATTAAAGACAATTAGCCATATCAACGTTAGTCATAATGCTATTACCATTCATACTAAAGAGCGTAGGTATGTGAAGTACCAGAGTTTAAAGGCTTTCCAAGAGGAGTTGAACTGCGTCCATTTTCAGCGGGTGCACCGGTCTACAGTGGTAAATATGGACCATGTACTGGAGGTACAGCCTAATGCCAATGGTGACGGAACACTTTTGCTCAAAAATGGAGCCATCATCCGATTCAGCCGCGCTTATAAAGCCTCCATGTTGGCCCAACTGCATCGCCCTAACCATTGACGAATGTAAAGCAACAACTCGACTTATCCTCCTAATTTCGCTACTTAGCATTTCCCTTAATCATGCTCGCTTCTAATCCCCTTACTTTGGTTGTGAATCAAAGTAATTGTATGATATGCCGATCTATAATTTATCCATCAACGGGAATAGGTACACCCTTGAAGCGCCGGCAGAAATGCCCTTACTCTGGGTGCTAAGGGATTTGTTGGACCTGAAAGGGACAAAATATGCTTGTGGTTTGGGGATTTGTGGAAGCTGCACGCTAATGTTGGGCGGAGCAGCTAGCAGAGCCTGCCTGTTGCCAATCCAGGCGGTGGGCGATCAAGCCATCACGACGATAGAGGGGCTTTCTGACAACAATGATCATCCTATACAGCAAGCCTGGCGAGCCGAGCATGTGCCCCAATGTGGCTATTGTCAATCCGGACAAATTATGCAAGCGGCAGCTCTCCTCCAGAAAGAACCTAATCCTAGCCCTACACAAATCGAGACAGCCATGTCTCAAGTGCTTTGTCGCTGTGGAACCTACCCGCGTATTAAAAGGGCTATACAATCTGCCATTGAAGCATCCAAAAAGTCATGAATATGAATCGACGCCTGTTTCTTAGTACTGCCACTTTGGCTAGCGGTAGTTTGATTTTGGGGGTTAAAGCCAATGCGCGAACTTCACTCCCCTCTACAATCGAGGATTTCCAACCTAATCGCCTCTTGATTTTCCAGAAAGATGGGAAGATACGCCTGATCACGAACAAAACTGAGATGGGACAGGGAACCAATTCCAGTATTTGCCTCTTAGCTGCGGAGGAACTCTGTGTGCCATTGGACTGGATACAACAGGAAGTAAGGGTGCCTGAAGAGGAAAGCTTTGTAGGAACTGGCGGTAGTTGGGGGATGGCTGGCTATTACCGAGGGGCTAGACCCATTTTCGCTACGGCTCGACAATTGTTTGTTAATGCGGCTGCTCAACAGTGGGCCGTGGATTCAGCCCAAATTACCATACAGAACGGGGTGTTCAAGCATCCTACTAAAGCAGAAAGTTTGACCTATCAAGCATTGCTAGCTATTGCCAGCCGATTGGAAGTACCAGAAGCGGCTCCTTTAATTCCTGCTGAGGCTTTCCGGTATATCGGTAAACCTCATCCCCATGTCCATTTAGAAGGGCAGCTGCATGGAACCTTAGCTTATGGAATCGATCAGAAAGTAGATGGAATGCTGTATGCTTCGATTGAGCGATGCCCGGTGGCTGGAGGAATCTTGAAGCGCTTTGATAGTATGGCTACACTTAAGTATCCCGGGGTGAAAGCGGTGATTCCTCTGGAGGGGACTAGTTGGGAGGCCTACGATTATTTTCCGGCGGGAGTGGCTGTGTTAGCTACCAATACTTGGGCTGCCCAACAAGGGCGTCAATTGTTAAGCATCGAATGGGACCTTGGGGGGAATCAAAAGCTAAATAATGACTTTATTCAGCGTCACTTTAGCAAGAAGCTGGATGAAAAGGGAGTCCTCTTTCACCAAAAGGGTACAGAACCAAATGCTAATGGAGCGGAGGCTACTTTGACAGCTATCTATGATACCCCCTTTTGGTCCCATAGTCCTATGGAGCCGATGAATACCTTGGCTCAATATACCGAGGAAGGTGTCCAGGTTTGGACTCCTTGTCATATGCAAAGCCGATTATTAGCTGCGGTCAAGAGAATAACAGGATTTACTGATCAACAAATAAAGATTCATACCACCTTCCTTGGCGGGAGTTTTGGCCGTCGTCTACTGGTTGATTATGCGATTGAAGCCCTGCTACTCTCCAAAGCCAGTGGCAAACCAGTTCAACTGCTTAACACTCGCATTGACGAAACTCAACAAGGACATTATATGCCTGCTGGTAAATATCGACTGGAAAGTAGTCTGGAAAACGGCTTACCTACTAGTCTTAAACTGAAAGTGGTCAGCTTAAGCATTTATGCCCAAAGAGAACCTGATCAATTGCAGGATGGAGTAGATCATGCCATTGGAGATGACTTTTTGCGGTATCCCTATGAAATTCCGTATTTGCAATATGAGCATGTGTTAGCTACCGATATCCAGATTCCTGCCCTATGGTGGCGGGGAACTTTTGCCAATACCGTTGGCTTTGTGATGGAAAGCTGGATGGATGAATTGGCTCATGTTGCAAAGGCTGACCCCTTGGATTTTCGCCTTTCCCTTATCAAGGAGACAGAAGATCTGATGATAGTCCGAGGAGAAGAAACGATGGATAAGGAGATATTTAAATTAGTCCTGGAAGAGGTAGCTAGATTGTGCAATTGGCAGAAGAAGCGGCAGAAAGGTCATGGGAAAGGAGTAGCGGCATGCTTTACTTTTTTTGAATCCTATGCGGCCATCGTTGCGGAAGTGAGCGTAATAGAAAAGAGAAAACTCAATATTCATAAGCTCAGTTGCGTGGTGGAGTGTGGTCAGGTTGTAAACCCCAATCTGGTACGTGCGCAAATTGAAGGGGGGATTGTCTTTGCCCTATCTGCCATGCTAAAAGCTTCTATTAATTTCGAAGATGGAAGGGTAATGGAGCATAGTTTTGGGGACTATCCCACCTTGAGTTACAGGGAATGCCCGGAAATTGAAATTCATCTACTACCCTCCGAGCGCCCTGCCTGTGGAGTAGGGGAGTTATCTAATATTCCCACCTTTGCGGCGGTAACTAATGCCATTTTTGATGCTTGTGGATTAAGGGTGCGATCCTTGCCGCTAAGTCAGCATTTGGAGGTGTAAAGAAGTTTCTCATCTAGGCTTCAAACTGAACAGCCTGGGGTTGGCGTCTTTTAAAATATATGTAGGCAAAGGAAATACAAGCCAGACTGATGCATCCAATCACATACAGCAGTTGGATGAAATATTCATAAACAGAAAGATCTTGATAGAAAATCTCTTTGATCAACAAAATCAGCACACTGCCTAAATAGCTAATAGCATCAGCAACATAGATCAGAAAACCTGCATTGCTTTTGAAATCATATACAGCGGAGATACGTTCAAAAACCATGCTGCCTAAGGGTACATAGGCCAGATAGAGACCTAGACCAGATAAGGTCATCCAGGCAAAAGGAGAAAGTATTTGCCATTCAATATAAGTATAGGTAGCCGCGAGGAGTAAAACCATTCCTGAGCCCATCAACAGGTACATGACCAATAGGGCCTTTAGATTGTTTTTGATGAGAATGAAGAAACTCAAAGCCAGTAAAATTCCTGCGGTAATAAGGAGTTCGGTTTGCGAAAAAACACCTGCGGATTGGCCAAAACCTAGATGATCCCATAATTCTGCCGCAAAATTATCGCGTAAATCTCTAAAGGCGGTCATCAGGAAGTGCATGATGATTAGGGCAATTAATCCAGGGGCTAGACTCCAAAACATCTTGCTGCGATCTGCTGAGGTCATCGGTTCCCTTTTATGCCGACTTATGATGTCAATTGGGTTAGGCGGAGGGATTTTTTCAAGCAACCAAACTCCAATTAATAAAGGAACAAGAAATATAGCACCGGTAAGGAAGGGCATCCAAAAGCTTGAGACCTCAAAGGTGGTCATTAAGTACTTTCCAATAGACTTTGTTGCACCAGAAGCAATGATGTAGCTAGCGCTTAGTATAGCCGCCAACAGTTCCGTCACCGTTCGACCCTCTAAATAAGAAAAGACCAACCCCCAGATCATACCCAACGGAATGCCGTTTAGAAATAAAAAGAAAAACTTCAAGTGGTGTGGAGAAAGCGCAAACCCCAGCAGTGCTAGTTCAGCCAAGACGATGAATAGTACAATGAAGTATCCCCTTTTTTGAAGCCCTACACTAGATACAAAATGAATACCGATAAACTTGGACAAGGCATAGCCCGCTACCTGTGAGATGACGAGGATTATTTTGAAATCAAAGCCAAAAATATCGGGCTCGGTAAAACTAGCAGCAGCAAAGGGTTTCCTAAAAGCATACATGCAGAAGTAAACGATGAACGCGCTCAGACCTGCCTGTAGTACAAATTGAACTTTGCTCTTCATTTTAATGTAGATCCCTTTTGAGCACTGCTATTGTACTTAGGAGTGCGTCTCGGTCTGCATAGCAGCCCTGCAAGTGTCGTTTCGTTAAAGACTTAAAAGAGGTCCTTCCGTGTAGTATCCTTTCATTGTCAAAGATGATGGCTTGGCCGGGTTCTAGTTTAAACCGTACTTGGTTAGATTCCTGGTTTAGCAGTCGTTCGAAGTATTGATAGGCTTTGTAGTAGGGGAGCATCACCTCATCTGATAATTCGAAAGGCTGGACAGAACGGTTGTTAAATCTAATACTTCGTAAAGCTTCCCGGCTATCCAATTCTAAAATCGGAGCAGTGTGCTCGAATAAACAACTTCTTGTTTCGAACTTGAATTTGATGGGGTAGGCACACAATAGTCTATACAACTGTGGCTGCTTGACTTCAATTTTTTTCGCCAGATTAAAGCCGTCCACCAGAATTGTATCTCCTCCTTCTACATTTGCATCTAAGCAGTGTAAGAGTTGTATAGTCGGAGTAGGATAACGATAAGGGTTGTCAGTATGAGGGGCAAGCCCCAAAGCCGAATTGGCTAGGTTTTCAGGTTCGGATTCTGTGATTACATCATAGTATTTCCCATAATTCGTTTCTCGCACATAGCCGAATAAAGTCACAAGATCCAGCACAGTACTTGGTTTTCTAGGTACTCCGTCAATGCGTGTAAATCCATAGATGAGAATATCCTTCAAGCAATCTAATAGAGCCCGTGGGTTGGATAGAATCTCCTGATGGGAATGTATGCTATGTTCGTCATGCTTATCCCAGAGTATGTGATAGTCCATCGGTCGTTGCTGATCATACTTTTTTAACCAGCTAATCGGATAAACCACTTCCTTATCCGGCCACCTTATATCAAGGTTTTCACTGGATAAGCGGATATCAATTGGGCGAATATTCATGTCAATAGCCCTAGATTCCGTCAGCTTTTGGCCGTTTTGATGCCAATTCCCTGGGGCATTATCATATAGCCAACTGTACCAATAGTTGATGGAACGCTGGGGACTCCAATGGATAGTGAGGTGTTGATGATGAAGGGTAAAGCTAACTCGCATTCGGCCTTGAGTTACATTGGTGAGATTAACATGTAATTTCGGAATAATTGATAGGTGAGTTATCAATTCAATATTATTTCCTCTTTAATTTTAGGTAAGCTATTCTCCAGGTAGTCCCGCATATGTAGTCCATTCGCCTCTATCCTTAGCGCTGTTTTCGGTCGTTCATTTGCAATCAACAGTTAAAATTCGGATATTTGTGTAAGTGCTTATATAAATACTTTTATAATGAATTTTTACAAATCTGCGGGCGGGCTCATTTTGGGTACAAGATTGAAGCGGTTGAGCGATCGTTTTTTGCAAGAGGTGGGACAGATATATCAGGGGCTAGAGATTGATTTTGAGCCCAGCTGGTTCCCGGTATTTTTCCTTTTGCGAGAAAATGGTAACCTCTCCATGACGGATATTGCTACTGCTATGGATGTCTCACATTCTGCCATTAGCCAAATGATTAGCAGCTTACGAAAAAGAGAATTAATACAACTTGTAGAAGATCCACAGGACGCTCGAAGGAAGAAGGTTAGCCTGACGCAACTTGGGGCCAACCTATTGCAGAAGGTGACACCGGTGTGGCATTCAATGCAGCTTGCCATGCCTAGCCTATGGGGTAGTGAAGCCCAGCAGGCACAATTCTTAGAGGCGTTAGATGCTTTGGAAGAGCGACTTTCCCAGAAAATATTTTCAGCTAGGACAATGTCCTTAGTGCCAGAACTAGACTTCGAGCTCGTCCAATTGGATAGTACTAAGCCAGATGCTGCTTTTGAGGCTTTTAAGTCGAATAGTGAAGGGCGATTCAACGATCTCCCCGAAGGTGTCCAAATTTGGATGACCCTGCACAAGGGGCAGGTAGTAGGTGCATTGGCGGTGCTTCCCCACTTCAATACTGGACTGCACTTGTGGCAGGTTTTCGTACAGCTGGGATATCGTCGGAAAGGTCTGGCTACTCTGATGATCAAAAAAGCGCTACAGGAATTGGACTCCACCCCTAAGCTTGAGTTTAGGGTGGAAAATCCTCAATTGCCCTTGCTGCAACTGCTGATCAAGGCCAAAGTCACCTTTACCGTCGTACCTAATATGTAGTAGAGTATGAGCAGACAATACTTTCAGTACGGACAGGATCGACTCTCGATCGGTATAGCCTTACAAATCGCTCAGGGAACATGTCAAGGTAGCTTGGATAGAATGGCTCGTGAAAAGATTCTAAAGAGTCGTTCTTGGGTAGATGCTGTGGTAAGCAATGAACAGGTAGTTTATGGTGTGACTACAGGCTTCGGCCCGCTTTGTACCACGCTGGTAGCGAAGGAGCTGACCCAAGAATTACAGCATAACTTGCTTAAAAGCCATAGTGTTGGCGTAGGCAAAGCCATCCCAAAAAAGGTGGCCAAGTTAATGCTAATCCTGAAAGTGCAAGCCTTGGCACAGGGGTACTCTGGGATTAGGCTACAGACCCTCGAACGGATACTTTGGCATATCGATAAGGATATAATTCCCTTTGTACCGGAGAAGGGATCTGTAGGGGCTTCCGGGGATTTGGCTCCATTGTCACATCTCTTTTTGCCCTTGATTGGCTTGGGTAAAGTATACCATGAAGGAAGCTATCAGCCAACCGCAGCCGTCTTGCCATCTTATGGTTTAGCCCCCTTGCAACTAGAGGCAAAGGAAGGCTTAGCCTTGATCAATGGCACACAATTTATGGCCGCCTATGGGATCGTAGTAGCAGAGCGATTGCAAAGGTGTCTTGATCAAGCGGATGTTACGGCGGCTATGATGCTGGAAGCTTTGACTGGTTCAGCCAAACCTTTTCACGCCGATCTACATCGATTGCGCCCCCATCCGGGCTGCAACTATGTGGCGGAACGTTTGCGTCAGTTGCTCCATGACTCCGCTATCATGAAGTCCCACGAAAATTGCGAACGAGTCCAGGACCCCTATTCTCTACGTTGCATTCCACAAGTACACGGTGCCTCAAGGCAAGCTTGGCTTCATCTCAAGGAAGCCATTCACACCGAGATCAACTCCGTCACCGATAATCCCATTATTCTAGACGATATCAATATCATCAGTGGAGGTAATTTCCATGGCCAACCCATTGCCTTGCCCTTGGATTACGCTGCCATGGCTGCCGCAGAAATCGGTAATATTGCCGATCGTCGTATCTATTTGAGCATAGAAGGTAAAATGCCAGGCGTGCCTAAACTTCTGATGGAAGAGGTAGGTCTGAATTCAGGCTTTATGATTCCTCAGTATACTACGGCCGCCTTAGTAAGTGAAAATAAAAGCCTTTGTTTCCCCGCCTCCGTGGACAGCGTACCTACTTCCTTAGGGCAAGAAGATCATGTTAGTATGGGGTCGATTAGTGGCCGGAAGGCATATCAAGTAGTGCATAACCTGGAACAGATCCTCGGCATAGAATTACTGTACGCAGCACAAGGGCTGGATTTTCACCGACCGCTTCGGTCAAGTGTCTTATTGGATGCCTGTTATCAGATGGTTAGGTCGAAAATCCCGCATCGTACTTCAGATACACTCTTCGAAGATGAATTAGGAGTTGTCATTCAAATGATTAGCAAGGGCAAGTTGCAGCAGCTTACCGATGAGCTAGCCGCTGATCATCAAATACCTTTTAAAAACAGTACGCATGAACTATATGGACTTTATTAAGCAGTATGCATCCCACCCCCATTATAAAGCACCAAAAGGGGACCAATTACATGCAAGATCTTGGCAGACGGAGGCTGTACTTCGCATGCTATTAAACAACTTAGATGCTGCCGTTGCAGAGAACCCAGAGGAACTGATCGTGTACGGAGGAACGGGGCAAGCAGCTCGCAATGTGGCGGCTTTGCAGCAAATCATTAAGGTGCTTTTGGATCTGGATGAAAACCACAGTCTATTGGTGCAATCAGGAAAACCTGTTGGTGTGGTCCGCACTCATCCCCATGCGCCTAGAGTATTAATCGCCAATAGTAATCTTGTACCTGCCTGGGCAAACTGGGAACACTTCGAGAATTTGAAGGAAAGGGGATTGATGATGTTTGGGCAGATGACGGCTGGAAGTTGGATATATATTGGTACGCAAGGAATTTTACAAGGAACCTATGAGACTTTTGCAGCCTGCGGTCGCAAGTATTTTCAAAACAACCTTAAACATCGACTTTTAGTTACCGGTGGACTGGGGGGGATGGGTGGTGCTCAGCCGCTTGCTGCGACCATGGCCGGTGCTACTTTTCTAGGAGTGGACATTGATCCATCTCGTATAAAGAAACGATTAGCCACTCAATACATCGATAAAATGACAGACCACTACGAGGAGGCAATGTCTTGGGTGCTAAAGGCTAAAGAGAAAGGGGAGGCTATTTCTATTGGACTCGTAGGGGATATTGGAGATGTACTGGAACGACTGCTAGCCGATGAAATCATTCCAGACATTCTTACAGATCAAACTTCTGCTCATGATCCGGTTCACGGCTATGTACCCCATGGCATGACCCTAGCGCAAGCGCAAGCGCTACGGAGCAATGATCCTACTTGTTATAAAGATCGATCCTTGAAATCTATAGCGAGACATGTGGGCTTGATGCTAGAGATGCAGAAGCGAGGAAGCATCGTTTTTGATTACGGTAATAATTTGCGTGAATTTGCGCGGCAAGGAGGAGAAGAAAATGCCTTTGACTTTCAAGGCTTTGTTCCCGAATTTATCCGCCCGCTTTTTTGCGAGGGGAAAGGCCCATTCCGCTGGGCTGCCCTTTCCGGTGACCCCGAAGATATTCATGTCACGGATCGTGCCTTGATGGAAGCATTCCCAGAAAACACACACCTCCTGAACTGGTTGAAGCAAGCGCAGGAGAAAGTGGCTTTTCAGGGGATTCCCTGTAGGATATGTTGGTTAGGCATGGGCGAACGTGAAAAGGCCGGCTTGATTTTTAATGATCTAGTGAAAACAGGAGCTGTAAAAGCCCCCATTGTAATCGGCAGAGATCATCTAGATTGCGGTTCCGTCGCATCTCCAAATCGTGAAACGGAAGGCATGATGGATGGCAGTGATGCCGTATCGGATTGGCCGTTATTGAATCTTATGTCTAATACCGCTGCTGGGGCGACTTGGGTATCCTTCCACCACGGTGGAGGCGTAGGTATGGGCTTCTCTCAACATGCCGGTATGGTCATTGTAGCTGATGGTAGCGAGGCCGCTGCGGAGCGTCTTAGACGCTGCCTACACAACGATCCTGCTATGGGCATATTCCGGCATGCGGATGCTGGATATGAACTAGCCCAGCGCACCGGCAAGGAACATGGCCTTTTACTCCCCAACGCTTAAACACCAAGATATGGCAGGTACGATTGCTATTGGCCCTTTTACACAGATTATTACCATGAGAGGGTTGCCGCTGAAGGGAGCATTATCAGATGCACAGCTAGAAGTTATTGAGGATGGAGCCATGATATTGGAGGGGGAGCGCATAGAAACGGTTGGAAGGGTGAAAGCCATTCGACAACGGGCAAAGGTGGAAGGTTTACCCTGGCATGAATTGGACAAACCATTGGTAGCTATCCCTGGCCTGATTGATGCTCATACCCATATCTGTTTTGCGGGGTCAAGAGCTAAAGACTATGCAGCACGCTCAGCTGGTAAGACGTATTTAGAAATTGCACAGGCTGGTGGCGGGATATGGGATACGGTGCTGAAAACGCGGGCGGCATCCCCAGAAGAATTAAGCACGTCAATCATCGATAGAGCTGCTCGCCTACTTCGACTGGGTGTTACCACGGCGGAAGTAAAGAGCGGTTATGCATTGACCGTTGAAGGAGAGCTGAAGATGTTGAGGGCGATCCAGACTGCCCATAAAAATGGGCCAATGGACCTTATTCCAACTTGTCTACCTGCACATATTGTTCCGAAAGATTTTGGTGGGAGTGGGATGGAATACATAGAGCATCTGCTGACGGAATTCTTCCCAGTTGTGCGTCGGGAACAGTTGGCTAAACGAGCTGATATTTTTGTAGAGGAAGAGGCATTTGCCCTGGATGAGGCTAGGTATTACTTGTCTACCTTGCAGAAGCGAGGATTTGATCTAACCGTACATGCAGATCAATTTAGTATAGGAGGAAGCCAGGTGGCGATAGACTGTGGTGCGCGTAGTGCTGATCATCTTGAAGCATCAGGCGCCGAGCAAATCGAGGCTTTGGCTGCTAGTAGTGTTATTCCTGTCGCTTTACCTGGGGCTTCTTTAGGACTAGGCTGTGCATTCGCTCCTGGGCGACAGTTGTTGGATGCGGGCGCCTCGCTTGCGATAGCATCAGACTGGAATCCCGGCTCCGCTCCTATGGGCGATCTTTTGACGAGTGCTAGTATTTTTGGTATGGCACAAAAGCTCAGTTTAGCAGAATTGCTAGCTGGAATTACATATAGGGCTGCCGCCGCTTTGGGTTTGCCAGATCGAGGAAGGTTAATAGAAGGACAGATTGCAGATATTGTAGCTTTTGAAACGGGAGACTACAGGGAAGTTTTTTATCAGCAAGGGCAACTCCGTCCGGCTTTAGTATGGAAGAAAGGACAACTAATTTCAACTGAGTTATCATGATAAATTCACCCTACTACCAAGCGGGAGAAGCGCTGCCATGGAGTGGCCGAGTGGATGCCGTGGAAGATATTCGACTTCATCAGCAAGTTTCCTTGGTGGATCTTAACGATACATTGGATACTAAAGGCGTAGTGACTTTGCTTGGCTTTTGCAGCGAAGAAGGCGTTCGACGAAATAAGGGTCGAGTAGGAGCGGCTGATGGTCCGACTTCTTTACGAAAAGCGCTTGGTAATTTTGCTTGGCATTTCCCCGATGATTTTCGGCTATTGGATAGTGGTGATGTCTCCTGTGGAAACGGGGATTTGGAAGCAGCTCAAAACTCCTTAGCTCAAGCTGTGGCGCTTATTTTGGAAGGAGCGGGATTTCCTCTCATTCTAGGTGGAGGGCATGAGACAGCATGGGGAAGTTACCTGGGGATTCGCCATGCTTTGGGGACTGGAGCCAAGATTGGGATCGTGAATATCGACGCTCATTTTGATTTGCGCATGCCCATTGAACACGGCAATTCTGGGACGCCTTTCCGGCAAATGGCGGATTGGGCAAAGACTCATTCTGCTAATTTCAATTATCTCTGCTTAGGCATTAACCCCACTGGCAATACTCGTTCTCTTTTCGATATCGCTGATGCCTTGGGAGTCGAATACCTCACCACTGATCAACTCTCCCTGCTTCCCCATAACAGTTTGCCACAGCAACTCAGGCAGTTTGTGCAGGCTCATGATTATGTACATCTGTCCATCGATTTGGATGCTTTTGATGCTGCCTTTGCGCCAGGTGTCAGCGCTCCGGCTAGTCTGGGACTATATCCAATGCAGGTCCTTCCTTGGTTAAATTATATGGCCTCCTCCGGAAAACTGGTACTTTGTGATATTTGCGAGCTAAATCCTTCCTTTGACATTGACCAGCGTACTGCAAAGTTGGGGGCAAGTTTGGTGTTTCGGATCTTACAAAACCTAGTTTTCACTAGGTTCATCTAGGTCAAAAATCTCCGTCACTGATTGGGAAGCGAGTAGGTCCTTGATAGCATCTAGTAGGTCCGGACTTTTCAGGAAAGGATCATTTGGATACAAAGCCCGGATACTGTTCCATCATATCTTCCTGATAAGCCTCCAATTTTTCCCAATCACTTTATCGATGAAAGCTTCAAAAGAAAAGAAAGGCTGTTTTTTCACTCCTCTTGTGACACTCACCCACCCCCTGAGTTACTCACGGGGTGAGTATTTTCTTGAAAATACCAAAATTTACAATGCTAACTAATATTAGGTTGTAGAGGTGTTTTGGTGGTTAAGTTGTTGATATATAGTTGGTTGTTATGTTTTTGTCCTGTTTTTTGACCAAAAGAAAATAGAAACACTCACGGTCTGAGTAACTCAAACCCTGAGTGTTCCTCCGCTCCTACTGCTCCAGCAAAACTGCCCATGCGGATCATCAAATACCATCAACTACTTCCCATCCTTTTGCTGTCGCAAAACGGCGATGGATAAGCCCGCCTGCTTAATAGGGGTACCGTCAGGTGCTGTGGCGGTCATAGTCCAGGGGGCCAAGTGCACGCCAACATCTCCATTGACGAACACTTCGTGGCCGCTATATTCGAATTTCGGGCTGATGTCGAAGCTTTGGACGAATCTCTCCTTCAGCACATCAGCATCTTGAATCGGACGCTGTGGCTCAAATACTACAAGGGCATTGGGCTCATAACTCTCCATCACCCCTTTGATGTCTTTCCGGTGAAAGGCATCTGTCATTTGTTGAACAGCCTGTAGTATGGCTTGCTGCTCAAGATCGAGATTTTGGTTTTTCATAGGTTTAAAAGTTTGTGCGTTTGAAAATAAAGACAGGTAGAGAACTATGAGAATTAGGCTTCTTCTTTGTGCGTTGAACATCATCTTTTCTGTTTCTTGTTATTGAATTTTGCCCTTATACACAGGAATAGAGAAGCTGTTACAGTAGGAGTGATATTCCTTAATTTTTTCTTTGAAAAGACCTAATCTGGCAGTACATCAAAAAGAGCAATAAATTCGCAGGAGGCTTTGCGTTAGTTTTGTATTTTTCCGAAGAATCGATAAATAAAGCCTTCAGATCCAGAAACTTAATCCAATTGTATAATAAAATTAAATTAGCAGTGAAGAACTCTTATGCTAAGTTTGTAGCAGGTGCGTTGCTCTTTCTAATGTCTTGCGTTTATAGTCCGACCCACCTACTCGCTCAGAAAAAGCCAGCCAAAATAGAAGCCGATACCACGGCGAAAAAGCCAAAAAAAGAAAAATCACCATTTAAGCCGTACAAGGAAATCATTAATGATAAGGCAAAAAGTGATGAAGGACTTTTTACGGTTCATCGGGTGGGAGATAAATGGTATTATGAAATACCGAATGAGGAATTGGGAACAGAAATGCTTTGGATCAGCCGAATCAAGGCATTACCAGGCAACTTTAGCCCTTACCTCAATGCAGGTTCCAAGATCGGTACCAAGATGGTACGCTGGGAAAGAAAGGATAACAAAATCCTGGTAAGGATCATTTCTACCCAAAATGTGGCGGATGATGAAGAGGCGATCCATGAATCCGTGCGGGTCAACAATTTTGAACCCATCTGGCAGTCCTTTAAAATTGCGGCTTTGAATGAGGATACAAGTGGGGTTGTGATCGATGTTACTTCTCTCTTTGCCAAAGAAGCAGCTGGGATCAGCCAAATTCCGAGCCGAATCAAAAAGGACCAAAAGGTAAGTTCTTCAGATGCTTCGAAATCTTTTATCGACACTATCCGAGCTTTCCCAATTAATGTAGAAGTGATTCATACCATTACCTATAAAGCTGGAGAGGATTCCCGCAGCGGGCGAGGAGGAGTGATGTCTATTCAGTGGAATCAGTCTATGATTAAACTTCCGGAAGAACCGATGACACCCAGGGTTTATGATCCTCGGGTAGGTTGGTTTACTATTAGTCAGACCGATTATAGTTCTAAAGCTTTGAAGTCGGATACAAAGCGGTACATCCGTCGATGGCGCTTGGAACCTAAAGATCCGGCAGCCTATGCGCGAGGAGAGCTAGTGGAACCCGTGAAGCCAATCGTTTATTACCTAGATCCAGGTACCCCTGAATACCTTCGTCCCTACATTAAGGCGGGAGTAGAGGAATGGCAAAAAGTCTTTGAAACGGCTGGTTTCAAAAATGCCATCCTGGCTAAAGACCCGCCAAGTCCAGAAGAAGACCCCGAATTTAGCCCGGAAGATGCCCGTTATTCGGTGGTGCGCTATGTGGCGAGCACCACCCGTAATGCTACTGGACCTAGCGTTAGTGACCCACGTTCTGGGGAGATCATAGAGAGTGATATTATTTGGTACCATAATCATTTACGCTCCTATCGCAATCGCTATTTGCTGGAGACCGGAGCGGCTAATCCTAATGCTCGCACCTTGAATACGCCCGCAGAGGATATCGGAGAAATGATGAAGATGGTAATTGCGCACGAAATTGGTCACGCCTTGGGTTTGCCCCATAATATGAAGGCTAGTGCGGCTTACCCTGTTGATTCACTACGTTCGGCAAGTTTCACGCAGGAGTATGGGATAGCCACAACGATCATGGACTACGCCCGCTATAATTACGTGGCACAACCTGGAGATGAAGGGGTTCGCTTCGTTCGTCAGATTGGGCCGTACGATCATTACAGTATCAATTGGGGGTACCGCTTAGTGCCTGGAGCCACTAGTGCAGAAGGTGAAAAGTCAACTTTGGATCAGTGGATTCGGGAAAAAGTAGATGACCCTCGCTATCAATTCGGAGGCGGGTTCGGAGGAGAAGATCCAGATTCCCAGACGGAGTCTATCGGGGACAATGCGATTCAAGCCAGCGCATATGGTTTAGCTAATTTGAAAAAAGTTACACCTAAGCTGATTGAATGGACCACTAAGGATTCAAAGGATTATACTGATCTTAGCGAGTTGTATGGAGAGTTAATCGGGGTTTGGAGTCGATACATTGGTCATGTAGTGACTAATGTAGGAGGCATATATAACGAAATTAAAATGGCTGATCAGGAAGGCCCGATGTTCACGCCTGTTCCAGCTGTGCGTCAGAAAGAAGCCATGCAATTTCTCAACCAACATGTTTTTGCGACGCCCACCTGGTTATTGGATGAAGAGCTTCTTCGTAGAATTGAGTCCAACGGAGCATTGGAACGCATCCGCAATCTACAGTCCCGATGGATGCGCAGCCTGATGAGCACGCGCCGCTTGCAACGCATGATGGAATCTGCTGCCTTTGCGAAAGGAGAGGCCTATTCACCAATGGAGATGTGTCAGAGCTTGCGAAGGGGAATCTGGACAGAGATCTACACGAACCAGCCGATAGATATCTACCGCAGAAACCTGCAACGTGCCTATCTGGATCATGTTAAGAGCTTGCTGAATCCTCCCAAACCATCAAATAATGCCCCCCGCTTCTTCTTCGGACCACCAACGACACCTTTGAGCCAGTCCGATGTTTGGCCTATGCTTAAGGCGGAGTTAAAGACTCTAGACAAGGATCTGAAAAAGGCTATCCCTCGAATGGGAGATCAGATGAGTCGCTATCATTTGGAAGATGCACGGGATCGGATCGCGGATCTGTTGGATTCGGATGACTAACAATTGAATAAACGGAAAGTGTAAATCGGAAGTTGGAGTTAGGGTATCCAACTTCCGATTTTTAATGCTACAAATAATCTACAGCCTCTACCAACTCATACTCCGCTGAAGTACGAATCAATTCCCTCAATATAGCTGCATGCCCGGAGCCAAAAATGATCAAAATACGATCTTCTGGATCTGTGCTAACCCGAGTCAGATTGGCGAAGATGTTGATATTCCGTTCGTACCATTTAGTGAGGACCTCTGCTCCGGGATAGTCCTTGCCTTTCCCGATCCGAGTCATGGTTACATAGAATTGATGACCACCATCTAAGAGGGTGGGGGCATTCATAGCTTTTAAGGACTCACCCATTGTCCTTTCAGACAACTTACTTTGGAATTCTTCGATAAAAGACTCGATTTGCCCGAAGATGGGCTGAAGGATATTCATCTGATCATTTTTTTGCGCGTATTCCATCATGGAGTCGAAGGGCAGGTCTAAGCGGTAGTCTATACAGTGTATCTGAGGGTGATTTAGCTTTTTAGCTAAGCGGAATCCGATTTGTTCATCTTCCCCTTTCTTTAGGGTATACTCCCCTTTTCGGTAGGCTTGATAATGTTTTTGATCCAGGGTGTCATATCGACTCTGCCAGGGAGTCTCGATAGCGATTTTCGTAGGCTTAAATTTAGCCAGCATTTCAGCCACTGATTCTAGTTCTTTCTGGCGTCGTTCGGTGGTGACATCATCCGATGTCACATTGTACAGGTCTTGGTTGGGGTTGTTGAAATGCCAGGTACCCAGTACCATAACTTTAGCTTTCTGTTGTGCAGGTAAAAGAGTGGGGGCGATAGCCATTAGCCCAAGGAGTAGACCATAGTAGATCGATTTCATAAATAACAGTGGTTTGGTGATAGATTAGTGTCTACTAAAGTTAGGAGCAGAACCACTGCAAAGCGAGTGCATTCGGCCGAAAGGTGCTTTTCTTTGTTTCAAGTGGGAAAAAAAACATGCGAAAAATGATGCAGAAGGACAGCTTTATGCAAGCTAAGTTTCAGATCGCTGCGCCCTTTTGCTTCCTAAATTTGGTAACTTTGCGTCGAATTGGGCTACAATCATTTATTTTACTGCTGATCTACCACATGAGGCATTGCCATACCATTATCTGCTTAGCCCTTTTGCTTTTTCCTTCTGATGGATCCATTGGACAATCCTTCAATAGGGAAAGAGTGCTTTGGCAAGATGGTCAGCTCACGGATCGCTTGGATAGTCTATCCCTATTGTTACAGGCCTCTTCCACAAGGCCATCAAAAAGGGTCGATGCCTTGAATCATTTGGCTAGTATTTATCTAGCTCAGCAACCAGATACTGCTTTGCAATACACGCGTCTGGCACTAGAAGAAGCTGAAGCTATCTCCTACCATCAGGGTTTGGCTGCCGCGCATCAAGCCTTAGGCCGGATCTTTACCAACTCAGGGGCATTTAGTCAAGCCGTAGGGAACTTCTCATCGGCTATATCTTTTTATCAGAAAATCGGAGATTGGGAGGGGGAGGCTGCTACTTATAATCATCTGGGTGAACTGTATTATTATACACACCAGCTAGAGGAAACATTAATACAACACCAGCGAGCTTTAACACTTTATCAAACCCATAAGAGGAAAAAGGGGGAAGCTTTAACGCTTGGATACCTCGGACACTTCTACGAAAAGCAAGGAGATTATGAAGAGGCATTGAATTATCAGCAGCACGCGCTCAGTATTTATGATGAACTACAAGATTTTTCTGGCTTATCTACGATCAATGGAAACTTAGGGAGCATTTATGAAGACCTAGAACAGTACGATAAGGCTTACCAGTATTTTTCCTTGGCTTTACAATACAATTTGGAAACCAATGATGAGCTTGAGAGAGTAATTCATTTGAACAATATCGCTGATACGTACCGCAAGAGAGGGATGTATGAAGAGGCCATAGATTATACTCGAAGATCCTATGCTCTGGCTCAACGACTTGGACAAACCTATCAATTGGAAAGTGCGCTAAGAGATCTTTCTAAAACTTATGCTTTACAAGGAGACTTTGAAAAGGCTCACGAAAACTTGGAAAGTGCACACGATCTTTATGTGGAGCTATATAATCGAGAAAGTGCCCAGCAGTTGTCTCAAATGCAGAGCCTCCTGGAAATCAGTGAACAGCAAAAGGAGATTGCCATACTGGAAAGAGAGAATCATATTGACCGACTAGTGCGCAATGTGGTCATTGGAGGGATGTTGATGTTTGTACTTTTGGCGGGTATTGCTTTGAGCCGGCAAAGGCTAAAGAGTAGAAAAGATCGCGCCTTACACGAAGCGCAACAGGAGATTATTCAAAAGGAGTTGGAGAACGCACAGCTGAGTGAACAGCGTTTGCAAACGGAACTCAGTGCCAAGTCGCAACAACTAACAGCACATGCGCTTCACCTAATCCAAAAGAACAGTATGTTGAAGGACCTGAAGCTAAAACTACAGAATATCCGACAACAGCATAAAGACTTAGATCGCCCCTTGACGCAGTTGATCAAGATTGTGGATAATGGCTTCAGTTTTGATCAAGATTGGGAGGATTTTCGCCAGATATTTGAGCAGGTTCACCAGGAATTTTACCACCAACTCAACCGGCGTTTTCCTGATCTAACCGCAGCAGAAATTCGCCTATGTGCGCTCCTTCGCCTGAACCTGGGTTCGAAGGATATTTCTACAATTCTCGGTATATCGAGTGATAGCTTACGAGTTACTAGGTATCGACTCAGAAAGAAAATGGGGCTGGAAAAAGGAGTGAATCTCGTCGCTTTTATCATGAATATTTAAAAAGCCTGTTTATTTACAATTTCTTAATGCTGTCATTATTGTAACACTTTTGTTTTTTGTAAATAATTGATTATTAAATTTTTGAGTTGTTAATTGAGTATTAATGTTGCCTTTTCTTTCCCCTCGCTGGATTAGCTTGTTGCCTTTTTGATGCTTGCCTTTTCTTTTATTTCTATCTGGTTTACGACTTCTTTGTCTTTGTAAATGAAAGACAAAAATGAAAAGCATTTGGTTTAGCCTACTTATAGGAATAGTAGTTTGGTTGGGTTGTCATCCTGTGAAGATCGAGGTGGAGGCAACAGTAGAAACGACACCTGTGATCAACGCCGAAGATGCCGCTGATGATCCCGCGATTTTTATTCATCCAACAGATAGCGAGAAGAGTTTGATTATTGGTACGAATAAGCAATCCGGTTTGGTAGTGTATTCCCTATCAGGTAAACAACTGGAGGCTTATAATATAGGACGTATTAACAATGTAGATATTATAGACTTCCCATCTCCAAATGAAAGGTCAAGGATGCTAATTGGTGGAAGCAACCGTACCGATAATACCATTAGCCTCCATCTACTCGACCCCCAAACAAGTAAACTATCAGATGTTGTTCATGAGCCCCTACAATCGAAAGTAGACGAAGTGTATGGCTTCTGCTTTTATCAAGGCGAGCAAACCTATGCCATGGTTATCGGCAAGGATGGTGTGTTGGAGCAGTGGTTGTTGAGTTGGACGGAGCAAGGGAAAGTAAAAGGAGAGGTCGTTCGCACTTTCGATGTCGGGGGACAGTGTGAAGGTTTAGTAGCCGATCATGAACTAGGGCAGCTGTATATCGCGGAAGAGGAAGAAGGAATCTGGCGGTATTCGGCAGATCCTTCCGGAGGAAATGATAGGACCTTGGTAGATCGCATCAAAGAGAATGGCAACCTAAGGGCAGATCTGGAGGGGCTTTGTATGTATTATGCTGCTGATGGTAAGGGATACCTTTTAGCGTCCAGTCAAGGGAATAATAGTTATGCTGTGTATCATCGAACAGGGACAAACGCTTATGTAGGCAGTTTCCGCATTAAGCATGGTAAGTTGATCGATGGTACCTCTGAAACGGATGGTATTGATGTGACCAACCTGGCGAGTGGAGATTTTGCCCATGGTTTTTTTATCGTTCAAGATGGGCACAATAAAATGAAAGGGAAGAGAGAAAATCAAAACTTTAAGATCGTTCCCTGGGAAACCATTGCCAAATCCTTTTCACCAGCCCTACACATTGATAATACTTATACAAAACAACCCAACAATAGAATTTCAAAAACACAATAGGGTTTTACAGTACAAAAAAAATCACATGCTGAAATGCTCAATTCATTAATTCAAAACCCTTTTTGTAATGAAAAGAAATTTACTATTTGTACTTGTTTTTATGCTAGGTAATCTGGGCTTGGTAGCACAGTCCATTACCATTACAAGAACTATCCAACGAACCGAAACCATTACGGATGAGGGCGTGACTTTCGAAGCTTCCTCTGATGATGCTGAACAAGAAAATGATGAGATCGACTCACTTTTTGATGATGACCTGGATGCTGGATGGGAAGGAGAGCCAGACGACCAAAATATCTTGTCTGTAGGTCTTAGATTTCGGGACCTCATGATCCCTAGGGGAGCAGTTATCGAGTCGGCTTTTTTGCGTTTGTTCTCTCACGAAGGGAAGTCTACTGAAGATGTTGCTAGAATCACCATTGTTGGAGAGGCTACTGACAATGCCCAAACTTACACCGAAGATGCACTAATTACTGATCGTCCACAAACTAGCGCGTCTGTACTTTGGGAAGTGGCAGAAGAATGGACCATCTACCAACCCTATGAAACGGTTGATCTTAGTGCCATCATTCAAGAAATTGTTGGTCGTGAAGGATGGGAGGCTGGTAATGCTTTAGCACTAATGCTTTTGGGTGAAAACCAAGGCCCTAGTGAAGTGGAAAACGCCAGAGAATTTGAATCCTTCGAAAATATTGCCGATCCAGAAGATGGCGGTGATGGTCAGCACCACCCAGAACGTGTACCTCAGCTACACATAACTTACCGAGTGGATAGCTGGACACCGATCAAGATGACTGAAACCATCACAGATGAGGGCGTGACTTTCGAAGCTTCCTCTGATGATGCTGAGCAAGAAAATGACGAGATCGACTCGCTCTTTGATGATGACTTGGATGCTGGATGGGAAGGAGAACCAGACGATCAGAATATCTTGACAGTGGGATTGAGATTCCGCGATATCATGATCCCAGACGGTGCCCAGATTACTTCTGCTCACCTTTTGCTATTCTCTCATGAAGGAAAAACAACGGAGGATGTAGCTAAAATCACTATTGTTGGAGAAGCTGCGGATAATGCAGAGACCTATACAGAGGATGCCTTGATCACGGATCGTCCACAAACAGATGCCAGTGTATTGTGGGAAGTAGCAGAAGATTGGGAAATCTACCTGCCTTACATGACTCCAGATATTGGCCCAATTGTACAGGAGATTGTGGATAGAGATGGTTGGACTGCTGGAAATGCTTTGGCATTTGTTCTATTGGGAGAAAATCAAGGTCCTAGCGAAGTGGAAAATGCTAGAGAATTTGAATCTTTTGAAAACATCGCCGACCCGGAAGATGGTGGCGACGGTCAGCACCACCCAGAGCGCGTCCCTCAGCTTTTGATCACCTATCAAGTAGCAAGTGGTACGACGACTTTTGCTTCTAACGTAAGAGAACTGAAAGTATTCCCTAATCCAGCTACGCAGGATGAGGTAAGAATCGAATTAGATTCTGACAAAGCAGCTGTTATCCGAATCTACAATACCCAAAGTCAGGTATTGAAAACAGTGAGACACCAAGCAGGTAAGCAATTGATGTTGAACATTGGTGACCTACCTAGCGGTACATATTACATTCAAGCGAAGCAGGAAAACGAATGGTACGTCCAGAAATTGGTCGTTCAACCATAGAAGCTACTTCAGTTTAGCTTCTGAAAGAGAAGTTTGTTTATTCTAACGGAAGAGAGAAGGATCAGATCGATTGATATCCTTCTCTCCTTCCAATCTTACATGGGTTCAAATTACTGTTATGAATCGTCTTAGTGCTTTGGGGGTTGTTCTTCTAGGCTTATTTGCCTTTCTCAACTATGGACAAGCCCAGTCCACTATCATTTCCGGTAAAGTGATCGATCGAAACTCCAATCAAGCCCTGGTGGGAGCTTCCATCGCTATAGAAAATACTAGCCTTGGAACAACGTCTGATGCTGATGGAAACTTTGAGCTTCGAAACATCAAGATGCCAGAGGTCGTCCTCTTGATCAATTACATCGGTTACGAACAACTAAGACTAAAGCATAAAGTTGGCAGTAATCCTAAGCCTCTTCGGATCAGGCTGAAGCCCACCGCTTTTGAACTCGCTGCGGTAGAGGTTACAGGGATTGTGGAAGGACAGATAAAAGCCCTTATCGACCAAAAGAAAGCAGAAAGTATAAAAAATATCGTCTCTGCCGAGCAGATCAAGACCTTTCCAGATCTGAATGCCGCAGAGGTCATGCAACGTATTCCTGGCATCACCTTGCAGCGGGACCAGGGAGAAGGCCGCTTCGTACAGTTGCGCGGTACCCCACCAGAACTTACCAACTTCAATGTAAACGGTGAACAAATCCCATCCCCGCAAGGAGATGTCCGGTATGTTGGTATGGACATTGTCCCTGCTGATCAGATTGAGACAATTGAGGTGACCAAGGTGATGACCCCCGATATGGACGCCGATGGAATCGGCGGATCCGTCAATATCAATACTAAACAAGCTATTAGTGAGCAACCCGATCTCAGGGCCACCCTAGCTGCTGGCTACAATAACCTTCGCCAAACGCCCAATTATAACCTACAGTTTTCCTTTGGGCAACGGTATAAGAACCTGGGCTTCCAGATTAATTCCAGCTTTTTTGAAAATCAGCAAGGTGCTGATAATATTGAATACAAGTTTGTGAAGGGGCCTTTCTTTGGAAGCCAGGATCAGGGCATCAACAACTTTTTTGTACAGTATAGGGAAGTTCAACTTCGCCATTACGACATTACGCGCCAACGAATTAGCGTAAGTCCTACCTTGGACTATCGCTTCGGAGAAAATTCTCGTATCTATCTGCAAGGCATGTACAATAGCTTTTCCGATCAGGAAACTCGCTACCGAAAGATCTATGACCTGGATGATGCGCTATCGGAAACTTACTATTTGTTTGGAGGAATTGATCATGATGTGAAGGACCGCCTTCGACGTCAAGAGTTGGGGACCTTGAGTTTTGGGGGGGAGCATAAGATTGGGCCAATCGTATTGGATTATCAGCTATTCTATGCCGTAGCTACGGAAAAGGAACCCGACCGTCTAGAGGCCTTGTTTGAAAGCCCAGGGCAAGCCATTGCGATCTCTTTTGATACCAGTGATCCCAATTATCCGCGAGCGGAGTTTCCTAATGAAAACAATGCCGACAATGCTACCGATTTTGCCAATTTCGAATTGGATGAACTATTATTTGAGGAAAGCACGATTCGCGACGTCAACATCACGCCGCGTGTTAATATAACCGTTCCCTACAACCTGGCTGGTGGAGATTCTGGCTACTTCAAATTTGGTGGAAAAATCCGACACAAAGAAAAAGAACGAGATATCCGCAGCCAGGAATTTGGGGCCTATTTTGAGAATTCATCGATCTATCCCGGCCAGGGCCCGCCCTTGAACCTGGAAACAATCGGTGCTGATTTTCTAGAAACCAATTTATTGAATCAGGGGTATGAGTTATCCTATATGCCATCTGCGGATCAGCTCCGTGATTTCTACGAATTCTATCCACAGCATTTCATCTTTGATCGTAATTCAACGCGGGTACAGTCTTTTGGTGAGGATTATAAGGCCGATGAGACCATCTATGCAGCCTACGGAATGCTTCGTCACAATTGGGGACCCTTGATGGTACTGGGAGGCGTTCGTTTCGAGCGCACAGAAATCGATTATGAAGGAGCAAGAATACTGCTTAATGGCAACCGATTCGTAGGCATCGATACCCTTAGGGACCAGCGGACCCACGATTTCCTGCTACCACAGTTTCAGCTCCGGTATGCTGTCAATGATGACTTCAACCTCCGGGCAGCTATGACCTACACCTATTCTCGCCCCAATTTTGAGGATGTGCTTCCCTACCGGGAAGAAGATAGAGAAGAGGTACGTTTTGGCAATCCAGACTTGACCTATCCTTCTGCTCTTAATATAGACTTCCTAGCTGAGAAGTATTACAAAAAGGGAATCTTTTCTGGAGGGCTATTCTACAAGAGAATTGACGATTTTATCTTCTTCTTCAAACGGTTTGCGCATGAAGGCGATCCAAGTGATTTTGGTTTAGTAGAAATCACGAAGGCCATCAATGGGAATTTTGCTGAAGTATATGGGGCAGAATTTCAAGCACAGTTTAAATTTGACTTCTTACCCGGTTTTTGGAAAGATTTTGGGGTGTACACCAATTACACCTTTACACACTCCGAAGCAGTGATCAACCAGCGGTTTCCTGCCAATTTCTCCGCAGCAATCGTGGTGTTTGGCGAGGACGCATTGGGAGACTTCATTTCACCAGATAACCAAGAGACGATTCCTCTCCCTGGGCAGGCAGAGCACACGGCAAACCTGGCTTTGTTCTATGACTCCAAGAAGCTATTTGCTCGGCTAACGGCAAACTATCAAGATGCTTTCCTTTTCCAATTGGGCGCTGACCCCGACTTAGATGAATACTATGATGAATCCTTGCGATTGGATTTTACGGCCAATTATCAGATCACCAAAGGGGTTAATTTCTTCACGGATTGGATAAATATTACCAATACGCCGCTGCGATTTTACCTGGGGGATAGTAATCGGGTCAAGCAGCAGGAATTTTACTCTTGGTGGGGGAGAGCAGGTTTGCGTTTGACGCTATAAGCTAAGCTAGATTGCCCAGGCTTTCAAAGGCATGACTGAGCAAAACTTCCTAAATCTAATGCGCAAGATGCTTATCGTTAACAAATAAATAATCTTCGATTGTTATGTCATTCCAAAGGCAGTGGTTATTTTTTGGAAAAAATGAAGGAAACATTTACCATTCTATTACTGCTCCTCTTAATCAGTACACCCGTCCTTGCTCAGGACATAATAACAATCAAGGAAGCTAGATCCAGTGATATTGGCACCTTTGTTAGAGTGGAAGCTGTTATCAATGGACCTGATTATGGCTTCAATCATGGTCAATTTTACATTCAAGATTCTACGGGAGGAATCAATATATTCTTCTCAAATGTTGGAGGGGAAAATGGCGCTTCTGTCGCCTATAATGATGGCGATACGGTGCGTGTCACAGGTGTGACCTCTGTCTTTAGCAATCAACTCCAGATTACCCCTAACTCCGTAGACCTGATTGGAGCAAGTGATGTTTTGCCAGAACCCATTAAAATTACCACTGAAGACCTAACGCTAGATTCTGAATTTCAGGGTATGAGAGTGCAAATTGAACAGGTGAGTTTAGTGGATGCGACGGAATGGCCTACCGATGCTATTTCATCAGGTGGTGGTGTGAATGTAAATGTGGAGATTGGGCCAGAAAAAATTCCTTTGATCATTAGAATAGATAGAGGACAATCCGCGCAAGATGGTTCGGCTGCTCCGGAAGAGCCCTTTATTTTGACGGGTATTCTCGGCAACTTCGAAGAGACAGTGCAAATGTATCCTTTCTATGAAAGTGACATCCAGCCTCAGTCTACTACAAATACTGTTGAGATATTTGCCCAAGAGAATTCTGTTAAAGTATACCCTAATCCGGCTCGCTCGGAAATTAACCTTGATGTTTCGCCGCAACTAGGAGATGTAATCAGAGCGACCCTATTCGATATCACTGGCAAAGCAGTCGCTAATTTCAATGCATTGGAAATCAATCAAGATAACTCGCGTCTCTCCTTACCGAATACCATAAAGGCAGGTAGTTATCACCTGATCTTATGGACGGAGAAAGGACCTCGCTCCACTAAATTGGTGGTGTTGAGATAGGGAGAGTCCTGCTACATAGTAAGACTACATTGAGAGCGGCTGTCTCTTCCCTTTGGAGACAGCCGCTCTATGCTTTACTTCTCCAGTAGGGATACCCAGGTCGATAGCCTGGAAGCGATCATCCAATCCGGAGGTGCTCAGCCGCTGCTGTATTATGAGTTGGCTGAGTTGTATTCGGAACTAGATAGCAATGCTGCTATAAACAATGCTGAGTTGGGTTTGAGCATAGCCGAAAATAATCAGGATGAGTATGGTATAGCAAAAGGTAATTTCACCTTGGGAAACTTGCACCTGGATTACAATTAATAAGGATATCGAGTATATGGAAAAGATCACCCCGATAGCTGAAAGGATTGGTTCTTATGATATTTTGGCGAAGGCCCACTCCAACCTAGCCATCAATTTTTGTGTTGGTATCTTCACAACCCACTTTCTTCTGGATAGAGTTGGGGCAATAAGTTGGCTAGATTATGATATTCCTGTGAACAGTGATGAAACATCTTGATTCCTATTTCTTTAGGTAGGAGCTGACTTTTTACAAAAGACCGGTTTAGGATCACATTTAGTAAGCCTTGTGCGAATCCCCCCATGCGATACACCTTATGACCAATCCAAAACCGACTACGCATTTCCACCCCCTCTTTAGTGGTTCTCACAAAATGACACATCTCAGTGGCCCAAACCCCCTTATCTGGCGCTCCTACTCTAGCACAGATTACTGTTTCTTTATGGGGATGTAATCGGCTTTCATCAAATCCGAATGTACCAGGGGACATAAAATCGATCAGAATTTTATCTTTTCCTAGGCCGACATCTTCGGTGACTAAATGAGTGCTCAAATGCAATCGTTCGCGATAAGTTTTGCTGTCATCATCATAATAGCCTTGGAAATCAGCCGAAATATCATAGTGCATGTCAGGATACCAGATTTGATACCTTTGTCCTTCTGCTGCATGCCACCAAAACCACCAATCAATCATATCAATACTTACTTTTGGCATTTGGGTGAGAACGGAAACGTAGGTGCTGCCATCGGGTTCTCGGCGAAATCCATTTTCCCCAGGCAGATAGCCTGCGTCGAGCAGTTTATTAATCCCTGTTCTCGGCAAAACCCGGTCCGAAGTCATTTCTTCGCCTTTGGCAAGGATAGTTGAATGCTCCTCAGGAATCGGAGTATTGGGCCCTTGTAAGTATTTTGTGTAGGAGGTCATTTAGTTTAAGTTATGGGTTTTGTAGATTGGGTACGGATTCGTTGAATAAGCTTTAGGAATACACCGATTGCTAAGGTGAGAAAGGCAAGGATGACCAAAGGGAAGAGGTATAAGTTGGGATGTAATGGCCCTGTGATTTTGCCTTCTACTCCGGCGAAAGGTTCACGATCTTCCTTTCCGCCAAAAAGATCCGGATCTACGAAAACTTTCCACAGTGGATCATCTACGGTTTCGCCTCTCGGAAAATCCTGCAAGGCCGCAATTAAGTCGCTAAGGATGTCAGGGTGTGCCCGTGCCAGGTCAGTCGCTTCAGACGGATCTTCGGCTGGTTTATACAATTCAGCTTCCCCATCATTCGGCAATACCAATTTCCAGTCATCTCGAAAATAGGCTTGATTAAATCGAGAAACAGCTATAAAATCTTTCGATGCGGCTGGTGCTTCCTCCTTTAGGTATTGCCATTGACTGATCCCATCAGCAGTTGTATGATCGAAGGAATGGATGCCGGCGGCACTTGCCAAGGTGGGCAAGACATCGTTTACCGTAATTCGCTGATCGATTTTTTGTTGTGTAAGAAATTTCGGAGCGTAAATGAATGCGGGGACTCGGAGCCCCCCTTCGTAGGCCGTATTCTTGCCTCCTTTCAATGGGCTATTGTCCGCTGCACCATTAACGACATTATCTCTAACGAATTCGAGGAACGGAAAAGGAATGGGTTCGCCAAATATTTTAGTTAATCTCGACAAGGGTTTCAAAACGGCATCTGGCGAGCCTACTCTGTTTTGCCCCCCATTATCACTCATCACCCAGATGATGGTGTTATCTAATTGACCACTGGATTCCAAGGTTTCATAGATTCGCTGAATGCCATCGTCTACTTCCGTTACCATGGCTGCGTGGAGCCGTCTGTTTTGATTATCGAGGTGCTGATAAGTAGCTACGGTTTCAGTTGGTGCCTCATTGGGCATATGGGGAGCAGCATAGCAGAGTTCTAAGAAGAAAGGTTGAGCAGACTTTTGATTTTGGATAATCTTGATCGCTTCCTCCGTTAGCAAGTGGGTGGAATATCCTTCTTCTCTAATGGTTTCTCCATTGCGCTGCCAATCTAAACCACCTCCATGAATGTGATCATAGTGCCCGACTCCTCCTGTCAAATAGCCATAAAAGTGGTCAAACCCTCGATTGTAGGGCCAGTAATCTTTTTTGAAACGGCCCAGATGCCATTTGCCTACCAAGCTGGTGCTATACCCTTTTTCCTTAAAATATTGCGGCATTATCTTCTCAGATAAAGGCAAGCCCTTTACATTGTTCTTGCCCAAAGGATTTACGAAGCCAAGGCGGACAGCGGCTTTTCCCGTCATTAGTGCACTGCGTGTTGGCGAACAGGCCGGGTGAACGTAAAAGCGATTTAGTTCTACCCCCTCCCTAGCCAATCTATCCATAGTAGGGGTTCGGATTTCACTTCCATGATAACTAACGTCATTCCATCCCATGTCATCAATCACGATCAGAAGGACATTTGGTAGGGTATCCGTCTCTATTGCTTGAGCTATGACTGACCTACTCATACCGAAAAAAATAGCTATTGCTAGCAGATAAGGTTTCATGTTTTGTAGGATTTATTTAGACTATATAATTTATTTAATAGTATTAAATAGGATTCGAAAAAAATCAAGAGAGCTAGATTTGCTGTATATACCTTCGTAAGGTCTGTTCAAACAACTGCTGAAAAGATTGATCATCACCAATGGGAATTCGGTTGTTCATTTTGATAGAAATGAAACCGTGAATCAAGCTATGAAACCCTTGATACGCTTGAAAAGCTTCCTCATCCGTCGAAATTTCTGGATTGATTGTCTTGATGGTGTCTTGTAAAATCTTGATGTTAGCTAGGATCAAATCCAACTCTAATCTTTTCTGTCGAATGTGAAACATCAAGTCGTATAATTCCTCGTGCTCCACAGAGAAATTCCAGAATTGCATGCCCATCTCAAAGAGTTTCTCACGCTGGTTGGGGAAGGTTCTGGCCTCTATAATTCGCAATTTCGTACCAATGATAGTAGAGCCCCTTTGACACAAATGGAAGAGGATATCATCTTTGTTCTCGAAGTAATGATAGATATTGGGTGGTGTATATCGCATAATCTGTGCAATCTTGTTAACTGATACCATCCCCCAATTCTTCCTTTCTCGCATTAAGGCTACTGCTGTATTTAAAACCGTTCGCTTGAAATTCTCAATGTCTTCCGCTCTTCTGATTTTGCTAGAATTCATGAATGGTGATAAATTATTTAATACTATTAAATAGTTGAAATTAATTGCTTTGTTTCAGAATACCTAATTTTTCGTAGGTATTAATGAAACTTAGCGTATATCAGTTAGGATGGGCTACTACTAAACTTTCTTATTTTCGATATTTTGGGACCTTACTACAGGAATAAGCTTCCTGCCGATCAATTCTATCGATCGCATCATTTGCTCATGTGATAGACCTACATCCATCTGAAAGCTGAAGCGAGTAATGCCACCCAATGCTTCGCTATGCGCTAGGATTTTTTTGGCTACGAACTCAGGGTCGCCAATAGTGATAGACCCCCGTTCGTCGATTTGTGTCTTGAATTGAGCCAAAGAAGGGGCTACCCAGCCGCGTTCTTTTCCCATTTTTGCTATGACTTGGGCGTATGGGGGATAAAAATCAGCGATGGCTTCCTCCATTGAGCTAGCCACGTATCCGAAAGAGTGAATGCCTACCTGTAGATCTTCTGGATTGCGCCCTGCTGCTGCCCCGGCCTGCCGATACAGCTCAACCAAAGGTTTAAAGCGTCGTGTTTCACCTCCAATAATGGCTACCATTAGCGGCAAGCCAAGCCTGCCCGCCCGGATAAAGGACTCGGGAGTGCCACCCACCCCTAGCCAAATCGGAAAGGGCTTTTGCAAGGGCCTGGGATAGACGGCTTGCTGCTGCAAACCGGGGCGGAATTTCCCGGACCAAGTCACAATTTCATTGTCGCGAATTTGGAGTAAGAGATCTAATTTCTCCGCGAAAATAGCATCATAATCTTTGAGGTCAAATCCAAACAAAGGAAAGGATTCAATGAAGGAGCCCCGTCCTGCAACGATTTCTGCACGGCCATTTGAGAGTAGATCTATAGTTGCAAAATTTTGGAAGACTCGCACTGGATCTGCTGCACTTAGGACAGTGACAGCACTCCGCAGTTTAATCCTTCGGGTTCGTGCTGCTGCTGCTGAGAGGATAACGGCTGGGGCAGAATCTAAAAAATCTTTTCTGTAGTGCTCTCCAATTCCGAATATATCTATCCCCACTTTGTCTGCAAGTTCTATTCTAACCAGCAGATCTTCTAAAGCCTGAGCGTTTTCCTTGGCATTATTTTCTTGGTTACCTTTTGGGATAGCCGCGAAGCTATCGATTCCTATTTCCATGATTATTTTAAATTATTTTGCTACCAATTCTTTTTCCTAGAGTAGGCGGAAACAAAGGGGTGTTTTATTTCAAATAACAAAGCGTCAGAACCGCAAGTTTAGCGTCGGCGCAAATTGAGAAATGGATGCCGATGGGCCTGTACTAGCTAAGAACTTGCCAGCTCGGAAATATGAACTTCTTATATCAAAAGTGAGATAATGGCTATGCGTATATTGAATGAAGATCCCGATAGTATTTCCAATATGTCGTTCGCGACGGTCTGCTGCTGCTCTACTTTGAATACGTGGAGGGCTATACAATCCATCGTTGATGGAGGTCCTGTAAAAAATAGCCAACTCCATATTGACGAGGAGTTGCTTGTATGGAAACAAGGTGAATGATGGATGAAGCCGTAAAAGGTTGATGGGAGTATTAATGGCTGCTAAGCTGTAGGTGGCAGGATTGACAAACATAGGATTGAAGCTGTTGATCTTTCCATCACCGGCTTCCTGGTCCCCTGATGACCAATCCAGTTTTAACCCAAGGGCGGGTCGCCAGCGAGCGTTGACGAAGGTATATTTCCAATCGGTTTCGAAATTAAAGGCGCGAATTGAATTTTCCGCAATCTCCCCAAATTGAAAGATAAATTCTGTATTGAAAACCTCCTACTAGCTGACCAAATCGCCGAATGCCAATACTATGACGATTCTCCTTTCCTACAACATCGTTGTAGACGGAAACTTCGGACTGGAAACCTAGATAGTAGGGTTCATTATTGTCTACTGCGTCATCACCTTTAAATAGTGAGAGCTGGTTACAGACAAAATTAGGGGTTCGGGTGGTTACGAAGCATTAATGTAGATTAAGAAAACTTAAGGGCTCAGGAAATAAATTTTTAGGGAGATCAAATCACTGGATAGGTAATAGGCCTTGTGATAATGAGAAAGTTTTTATTTGGCCTCTAGTATAAACCCCTTCCCATGCACATTCTTAATCAGAACATTGGGGTCCTCCTCCAAGTACTTTCGTAGCCGGAAGATGAACACATCCATGCTTTTGCGACTGAATTCATCATGGGTGCCCCAGATTTCTTTCAAGGCTTTTTTCCGGGTAAGTAATTGATTTTTGTGCTCACAAAGTAGCTGTAGCAATTTACATTCGCGTTCTGTCAAAATCTTTTCATCACGAGCACCAACTAAGCGTTGATTACTTACATCTAATTGGAAATGCCCGATCTTGAAGAGTTGTTGCGAAGTACTGACACCTTTACCCCTTTGGGAGCGATGGATGATGGCTTGGATTCTGGCGATGAGCAATTCCTCATCAATAGGTTTAACAATAAAATCATCACAACCCAAGCGAAAGCCTTTCAACTTATCCACTTTTAAGGATTTGGCTGTAACGAACATAAAGGGAAGATCTGGTTCTATGGTTTGAATCTCTTTTGCAATCGTAAATCCATCTTTTCCGGGCAACATGATATCAAGCAAGCAAACATCAAAAGTATGACGCTCTACGAGTTGTTGAATGTTCTTGCCGTGTGTCATTAGGGTGACATCAAAGCTGTTCATCTCCAGGTATTCCTTCAAAATATAGCCAAAACCCGGATCATCTTCTACAACTAGTATCTTATGCATAGGTGGGTGTTTCTGTTACAGAAATAGTGGGAAAACGGAGCTGGAATTGGGTGCCCACTCCGGCCTGACTGCTTACGCGCACCTCTCCTTCATGCGCCTCTACCATCTTCTTGACATAGCTCAGGCCAAGCCCAAAGCCTTTTACATCGTGTGAGTCTCCGGTTTCAGATCGATAAAAGGCCGAGAAAATTTGTCGCTGGACCTCCTTGTTCATCCCAATCCCATTGTCTTCGATATATACGGCTAAATCAGGAGTATTGGCGGTGCGGATCTTAATGAAGGGCGCTTCTGGGCTGTACTTGATTGCATTATCCACAATGTTGTAAAGAATATTAAAAAAGTGGAGTTCATCTGCTTTAATCTGGGAATCCTCTGCTTCCAGATACAATTCTACATTAGCTCCTTTTTTTTCAATAATCAATTGTAAACTTTGCAGTACTTGTTCAATACTGTTGTGAACATCTACAGTTTTTAAATCAAGTGAAAAATTGCCGGCATCAATCACAGCCATTTGCAAGATTTTATCTACCTGATTTTCTAATCTTTTACTTTCTTGATCGATCAGACTGGCATAAGCTTTTGTCTTTTGGAAGTCTGCGCCAGGCCCCATTCGGTTCAAGGTACGGGCAGCGAGCGAGATTGTGGCGATTGGGGTCTTAAATTCGTGGGTTAAGTTGTTGATGAAAGCACTTTTCATTTCAGAAAGCTTCTTCTGCCGACGGATAGTGACTAGTGTGTAAGTAAAAGCACCAATTAGCATCAAGATGAAAAGGATGGAACTTCCAATAGCTAGCCCTAGCTCTTTAAAGATGAAGAAGGATTTCCTAGGGAGAATGGAGTAGAAATGTAGATGTTCGCCAGTAGGAGAGGGGCTTAATTTGCCGCATCCTCCTAAACGGACGGTGTGCCCATCCATAATGTTGTTCTCAAGATTCAGATTGGTGTACCACTTAAATCGATCACTTTTGCAGCTAATCAGACCATATTCAAAATTGGCATTCAGCCCTTCGCTGCGGAGCACTTCTTTGAACATTTGATCAAAGTGACTCAGGAAACGTTGCCGCTCGTTTGCATTCTGTTTTATCATCATAGCATCGATATTGTATCGACCCTCCATTTCTGCCTCATAGTACTGATTGACTACTTCTAGTAACTTTTCCATGCGATCCGTGAGTTTTTCTTCTCTTTCATGGAAGACACCTCTTAACCAGTTCAATTGAATAGCTACAAGCCCGATTAAGGCCATGGCAGCCAAGGTACTGATGATCCATATGTGTGATGCACTAAATTTCATGTTTGATTTGCTTCCGTTGCCATAAATTCTCAGCCTCTAAATACTGTTTGTGTGTAAAGACATCTACAATTGAGATGATAGGCTTCCAGTAGTTAGATACCTAAATATACAGCTAGAATGAGGCATTAACCGGGCTGTTAAGTTTTCATTAAGTCATTTAACTACCCTTTAGCCAGCTTTAAGAGATAGCTTTCCCACCGACATCGAGATTTCGGCCAACTTGCCCCTGTATTTCATCACCCAGAGCTACTTTAAGCTCGCAAAATCAAGCAATATGAAAAGCAATTTTTTTTCAGTCAGTCTAATGGTAATCCTCTACTTCTTGGCCGCAACTCCTATGTTGGCTCAATCTTGCTCTGCACCACCACGTGTGGATAAGGCCAGCTTGATTGGAGAGTGGGAAGGGAGTTTTACCTACAACAATGAGATTATGCCTTTGCTGATCCAATTGACAGATAAGAATCAGGCTAGACAAATGCGTGCCTTTACTCAGATTGATGCCCTGAACATTCCAAGAACGGAGATGGAGGCTTGGTTATGCAAATCAGGAGAATTGCACATGAGAGTGGATCTGGCGGATAATAGAGTATTGAAAATGATAGGAACACCGGATAATGGAAAGATTGTGGGACGGGTCGTGTACTATGGTACCGATGGACAAATTGCAGCTAGAGAAGTTTTTACCATGGCCCACAACAACGCTAGTATTTTCAAATAAACCTTCTTCCTGCGAAACAGCAGATTCAAAGAATTAGAGGCGGAATACTCAAGAAATCACCTGTCTATTCATTCTGCCTCCCCTTTTCCACCCGACTAAATTCTATCTCATGAAACGATTTTGTACCCTCTCCATTTCCCTGTGCTTTTCTGTTGTCCTTTTGGCACAGAACCTTTTTACGATAACTGGAAGCGTGAAAGATGATGATAATGGAGAAGCCCTGCCTTTGGTAACGATCATCGTTAAAGATGACCATGGCCAGTTTACTACGGGTACCTCGACGGATGACACGGGGGGCTTTGAAATTAAGGTGCACCCAGGAAATTATCAGTTGACCTATAGTTTTGTGGGGTACAAAATACAGGAACAAGAGCTAGATCTGATTGGAGATACGACTCTTTTCATTCCACTACAGGCCTTGGTGTTGGATATGGAGGAAGTGGTCGTACGAGGAGAACGTAGCACCACTCAATACCTAGTGGATCGCAAAGTGATCAATGTTGGTAAGGATTTACAATCCCTTGGAGGGGATGCAGGGGAAGTGCTACAGCAATTGGCGGAAGTCCAGACCACTGCGGATGGAGAGGTGATGCTTAGAGGAAGCAATAATGTCAATATTCTGATCAACGGGAAACCTTCGCCACTGTCAAGTGCAGAAGTGCTTCGTCAGCTTTCAGCGCAGGAGATCGTCCAGGTGGAACTGATCACCTCTCCCTCGGCCAGATATCAAGCAGATGGTTTGACCGGTATTATCAACATTATCACCAAACGCAAAAATGCATCTGGTTGGCTGGGCTCCTACAACGGGAGAGTGAATACCAATAGTGCCTTCAATAGTGGCTTACAATTGAACTACGGCGGGTCAAAGATCAATGTGGGCTTATCTGGAAACTATCGTGAATCTTGGAATAGGACTCGAAGAACTCGAGAACGAATTGGCGGAGACGCTCCATATTCACAAGCTGGGCAATCAGAATTTGATGGTTTTGTCGGAAGCCTGAAAGGCCATCTAGATTGGTTTATGGATAGTAAAAATGAATTGTCCCTTTCCTTGGCTTTTACCAACAACTCCCATGATATTCCTGCTAGCGTGACAGGGGAAGAGCTACACGCCGAAAACCAATGGATTCCTTTCGAATTTTCTTCCTTAAACACACACCAACATTTGACGGAGGAATACAATCTCAACTATCGAAATTTCTTTTCAGCCAAAGACAATTTTCTGGAATTTGATTTTCATCTTTCAAACAATCGCAATGCGCTACCCGCTACCTTCATGTTACCGGGAGATACTTCCCAAAACAATATCCAATACAACACTCGCATCACCAATTGGGCATTGGATCTAGAGCAACCCATAAAGTTACTAGGTGCGCACTTGGAGGCAGGCGTGTTATGGACAAACAAAGCCGTATTCAACAGTCAAGATTTCATTGCTAATTGGAGTGCTTCAGAAATCATCAATACCACCTTTTCTTATGATGAAAATATATTGGGTACCTATGGATTGTTGAAAAAGAAATGGTCAAAATGGCAATTCCAACTCGGCTTGCGTTGGGAATGGTACGAAAATGGCGGGTCCTTTACTTCCGCTCAATCCTTCTTGGGACAGCGCTTTCAGAACTTTTTTCCCTCCGCACACCTAAACTACTTCTACAATGACAAACTCACTTTCAACCTAGCTGTCAATCGTCGGATATCTCGACCCAATCTCTATCAGATCAATCCGTTCACCAATTCCAACGATCGATTTTTTCAACGGGCAGGTAATCCCAATCTGCAACCTGAATTTTCTCAGAATATCGAATGGAGTGCCCGATTCAACGACAAGATTTGGTCTTTTTCACCTACCCTGTTCTACCGAGCCAAAACCAATTTGCTACTCTCTACCTATGTCTTTAGCGAAGCAGATCAGCGAACCATTCAGCAGTTTATCAACGAGGGGAGGAGTGATGCTTATGGTGTGGAAGGGGCATTGGTCTTTTTCCCAAAAAGCTGGACTCGTACTACCCTTAACCTAAATTACTATCTAGAGCATCTGAGTAATTTAGAAAATGATTTCGGTGCCAGTCGGCTAACTCGATTTAATGTTACGGCCAATCAGCAATTTACTATTGGAGATAGGTGGCGCCTGGATGTACGCTGGTTTTATTGGGGAGATACGCGTACCCGTTTTAGCTTTTATGCAGCGCGAACGGCTGTAGATATGGCGGCGAATGTAAAGATCTTGCGCAAAAAGGGAAGTTTGGGACTGAGAGTAACGGATATCTTCAATATCTACGAGGGCTTTAATGTGTCGGACGGGATGGGATTTAGAGAAGAAAGCTACCGGAAAGGCATCACGCGGGTGGCTTATCTTACTTTTACTTATCGGTTGGAACAAGGAGAAAAGAGCAAGCGAAGAAATCGGAAGAAGCGCTCTTTTGATGAGCCAGGAGCGCGAGAGTAGGTAGAAACGCTGCTGTTCTGAAATCTGTAAAATTTCGGAACTGTAGAATCTAGAAGAAGCTAATGATAAGCCTCCATCGCCGCTCGTAATCGCTCTGTAGATGGAACGATCAAAGCCTGCTCTTCCGTTTGGACGATGCCCCGTTCTCGGAGCTGCTTCAAGACGCGATTGAGGCTGCGCGTGGAGATACCCAGGTAGTCAGCCATATCTTTTTTGGAAATGGCTAGCTCGTTCTCAGAAAACACATACAGAATCTTTAATAAGGCATATTCCAAAGGGTAGACCTGTTGGTAAGCGGCGCGCTCGGCAGTCTGTGTGACCCTGTTTGCTAGCTCTACCAAAATAAGTTTGTTGAATTGGGGTAGCTTTTCCAGCATGGCCATGAAGTCAGGGTTACTGATTTGATAAAGGCTAAGATCAGTAATGGCTTCGATGCTAGACATATACTCCTTTTCGCGTAGCATCTCTAATTCCCCAATAATCTCGCCTTCAGCTAGAAATTCCAGTAGAAAATCTTGCCCATTCTCCTCCGTAATAAAACACTTAGCCAAGCCATCGATTAAGCAATATACATGCTTGGGCGCATCTCCCTGCCAAATCAAACGTTGACCTGCTTTCACAGTACGTTTGATGATCCGCCAATCGGGAGAAGGAATGGCTTCTAGGCGTCGAACCTCTTCTAAAATATGGGTGTTGGTTCTTATCATTAAGTGTCAGATCAGTCAGTGGGACAAATGTCCTTGACAATGCGCTATATTATAAGAGAAAGGACTGCAGATAACCTTTCAATCTATTGCAATTTGCAAATTTCCGATTGAATTTGGAGCACCTTAAATTGTAAAATACTTAAAAATCGATATTTCTGCCCGATGAGACATTTTTTGATAGATACGGATACCGCCTCCGATGATGCTGTTGCCTTGGTGATGGCCCTTACCGATCCCGATATACAAGTAGAAGCGATAACTTTGGTAGCTGGAAATGTACCCTTGCAGCAAGGCCTTCAAAATGCCCTTTACACCCTAGAATTATGTGGCAAACAGATCCCAACCTATGCGGGTGCTGCCCAGCCTTTGCTCAGAGCATTGCATACCGCCCAGTTCGTGCATGGTACAGATGGCATGGGAGACATCGGACTACCCCTCCAAGGCCGTACGCCGACTCCCGGAAACGCTATCGATGTAATTATAGACACGATTAAGACTTTCCCTAATGAAATTGAACTGGTGACGCTAGGCCCGTTGACCAATATAGCGCTAGCTCTGGCTAAGGCTCCCGAAATCGCTCCCCTAGTGAAGCAGTGTACGATCATGGGAGGCGTGGGAAAAGGCAGAGGCAATATCACACCCGTTTCTGAATTTAACATTTGGGTAGACCCGGAAGCGGCTAAAATGGTATTTGATTCGGGTATGAAGATGAAAATGGTAGGCTGGGATATATCCCGCAATCACGCCTGCATCGACCAGGAGCTTTGTGATGAAATCAAAGCTATCGGCACACCTTTAGCGGAGTTTAGTATGGATATTCAGAACATCGTGAAGAATTTCTCTACCGATGTGACGAAATTACCTGGATTTGACCTCCCTGATCCAATTGCCATGGCCATCGCCATAGATGAAACGGTGGCCACGGAAACGGCTCATTTATATGTGGAAGTAATCATAGCGGATGGGCTTACTCGTGGACAAACCGTGGTGGACCATGTCAACGTGACCAAGAAAGCGCCTAATATGGAGGTCGTATTTGAAGCATCTAGAGCGCAATTTTTATCAATGCTAAAAGCGGCAGTAAAGTAGAATGTCATGGATTATAGCAACTTTCCCAAAATAGAATTACACCTACACCTGGACTGCTCGCTCAGTTATAAAGTAGTGAAGCAGTTCAAACCTTCCGTTACGGAGGAGGAATTTAAAAGAGAGTATATCGCACCCGCTAAATGCAACGACTTGGCAGATTACATTAGCCGAGCGGCTAAGGGGATAGAGCTAATGCAAACCGCTGAACAACTTTGGGCGGTTACTCTTGACTTGTTCGATCAGCTTAAAGCAGATCATGTGATTTATGCAGAGATTAGATTTGCCCCGCTTTTGCATATTGAGCAGGGACTTAGTCCCCACGAAGCGGTACAGATCGTCAATGCTGCCACGATAGAAGGGATGGAAAAGACGGGAATCAAAGCTGGATTGATCCTGGCCACCCTTCGGCACTACACCGAAGCACAAAGTATGGAGACCGTGAAGCTCGTGGAAGCCTTTAAAGGAACCAATGTGGTCGGATTCGATTTAGCTGCTGATGAAGCAGGATTTCCGATCGACGAGCACATCAAAGCTTTTACATATGCCAAAAAACATGGAATTTCTTGTACGGCACACGCAGGAGAGGCACGTGGAGCAGATAGTGTTTGGGAAACCTTACGTCATTTTCACCCCAAGCGCATTGGACATGGAGTGCGCAGCATTGAAGATCCTGAGTTGATGGCTTTTCTAAAGGCGGAAGGAATACATTTGGAGGTTTGTCCAACTAGTAATGTCCAAACTACTGTTTATGAAAAAATAGAGGATCATCGGGTGAATGATATCTACCGATCTGGTGTATCTATTAGTATCAATACGGATGCCCGCACAATCTCTAACGTAAGTTTAGCCGATGAGTATGGAACCTTAGAGCGAGTATTTGCTTGGGGAAAAGAGCACTTTCTCAAGTGTAATTTGGAGGCGATCAAAAACGCCTTTACCGATGAGCCAACCAAAGAGGCTATCAAGCGCCAGCTTTTAGCGGCTTACGCGTAGTAATTGAATAGAATATAGATACTGCTCGCGCTAATTGATAGGAAATGCCTAATCCAAAGCGGATGGTAGCTTTTAGTGGGACCTCTCTTAGCGTTGGTCTAGAATTATGGACTGTTTTCGCCTTTTCTACTAAGTTGCAAATATCATACTTTGTATCAGCAACTAACAAAAAGTAGTATAAATCTTAGCAAGCATGGAAATTGAAAGTTTGAGAAATAGACCAGAAATTACAACCGACGAGAAATTAAGTAAGAAATATGGCTCTTTTCGAAACCTTCTTGCCGAACTTGAAAATAGAGATATCCCTACCCACTTAGTGAGTCAGATCAATGAGAAGGTGACTACGGTTAATGATTTTCAGGGCCCAGCTAAGGGCTTCAGGAAAGTTCTTGGAAAGGAAAAAGACAGCATAATGAAGTTGCTGGAAAAGGAACTGAAGCTGGTCCCTAAGGGCTACTATCGAAATATGTGGATGGCCCTTGGCATGAGTGCGTTTGGTGTTTCCTTCGGGGTAGCTTTTGGAGTTGCTATGGACAACATGGGCCTGCTCGGTATAGGTATTCCTATCGGAATGGCTATGGGGCTCGCCATTGGTGCGGGAATGGATCAAAAAGCTGCACAGGAAGGCCGTCAATTGAACTGTGAAGTATAATCCAAATTGCAATCAATTACTAGTCTAAAGAGGGAAATGCTTATCGGTCAATAAAACCTGAAGCTGCTGTTGATGGCGATTCGTATGTGCAATACTGATCAATAGCAACTGATGTAAATCTCGGAATTCGGTTGGTCCCCTGCCGCTTCTGGTATATTCTCCCTGCTAGAAGTAAGCTGTATTGCGTAACGGCTTGTCTCCGGTTTCAAGGGTGAAAAAGTCCAGCTTTCTTGGTAAATTCACTCCCTCACAATCTCTATCTCATAAAGGTTATTTATGCTGACCGAAAAACCCATCCATCCTGATTTTTTACATTACCTGAAGGACAAAGACCAGGCTTTAATAGTGCTTTATACCGGTCTAAGGAATTTTGTCTGGGAACAATTCCCCGGGGCCAATGAACTCCTTTATCACACCCATGCACTAACTTCAGTTTTTACGATAAGTGAAAGGCTTTCCGATGCTTTCTGTCATATCCCCATTTATAGCGAGCATCTTAATTTGGGCTTCAACAAAGGAAGCTTGTTGGATGACCCCCATGACTTGTTGGCGGGGACCGGAAAGTGGATTCGACATATTCCGGTAAGAAATGAGGCGGATTATCGTCGCGATGGAGTGAAAGAGCTGATCCAGGCCGCTATCGCTCTGGCAGAAGAGGATTTAAGCAAGCCTGGCAAAAAGCAAGGGCAAAGTATCTCAAAAATCAAGGGATAGTTTTAATGCTTTTTTGATCTTTTAATCGAGCAAACATTGTTAGAAAAACTATCCTCAAGGGAAATTTACCCCTGCACGTTCTACTGAGAAAGCTGGTGGCTTGTTAGCACACAGGCGCACTCCTATAAAACGCAATTGAGTCATGAATGCAAGCAATTTCAGAATAACGGGATACTCTACTGCACTTTTCTCTACTTGGTTTTTCGTAGAAGAGCTAGGACTATTGTTGGATGCTGGTGATGGCGTTTCAGCTGGACTTTTGCAAAAAAGTAGAAAAGTAAAGAAAGTATTCATTTCTCACGCGGATCGAGATCACCTCACGGGGCTTCTTCAGTTCAATCAGCTAAATGCCCGCCCGGGTTTCCCTGTCATACATTATCCGGCGGACAGCGGTTCTTTCCCCGCCTTGGCGGATTTTGGTGGGAAATTTGATCATCATGTGCAATTGGCGGTGTGGGAGCCTATACGGCCAGGAGATGAGGTGGTTTTGAAAAAAGACATCAGAGTGCAAGCCATCCGCAATGGGCATGTCCAAGCACCAGATGATAAGAGCAAAAGTCTCAGCTTTAAGGTCGTGCAGGTGAAACGAAAAATTAAGCCCGAATTTGCCGATTTAGAGGGCCCTGAGATTGCGCGACTAGCCCAGGCATTGGGTAGGAACTTTATCTCGGCGGAAAGTCAGGAAACCTTACTAGGATATTCCGGAGATTCGCCCGTAGAGGATTATGAAAGATGGGATAATACGCCAATTTTGATACATGAAGCTACCTTCCTGGATGATTCTACCCCCATGAAAGAAAAGGCCAATAAGCATGCTCGTCTGGATCAGGTCATGGACATGGTAGCTTCGATAAATATCGGCACTTTAATACTGAGCCATTTTTCATCTCGTTTTTCTCCCGAAGAAATTGACGAAGCTATTCTGCGCGAATGTAAAAAGCACAAGCTGCAAATACCGGTCTATCGGGTATTGCCAGGCCAGATACACCGAGATATTCTTACACAGGATCCGATTAATGCCTAAGGTGCAGCAAGCCTCATGTCTCGCTTCGTAAAAAACAAATGGATGGATGCAGGAGGAAGGTTTGCCATCTGCATTTTTACCTCTATAAGGTATATGGATTGCAGCAAATACTGGCCTTCGCAAAAAGACTTCGCAGAAATACTTGCATTTCTGCTATAAAAGGGAGTTAATTGTCAGAAAATCGCCCTAATTAATCGTTCCTATGCGCTTTTTGTCTCAATTTTTTGGTGGGAGAGAAGGAGAAATACAGAACTATGCGGATTTTTGGAGTTGGTTCCAAAAGAAAGAAAAGGCATTCTTCAAAGCAGTTCAACAGCACACAAAAATAGAAGAAGATTTTTTTGATCACCTCTCCCCAAAACTGGATCAACTCCAGGAAGGTTTTTTCTTCCTAACGGGTATGTATGACGAACGGACCGTAGAGTTGGTGCTCACCCCTGATGGAAATATCAAGAATATCATTTTTGTAGAAGAGTTAATAGCTGCTGCTCCGGCTATTCCGGGTTGGAAGTTTACTGCACTGAAACCGGCCGTAGATATAGAAGGTTTGAGCATCAGCATGTCTGGGCATGAATTTGATAAAGAGAAGCTATTCTTTTTTTCTAATGAACATGCTGAGTACCCAGATGAAATAGATATTACCTTGGTTCACCAGGACTATACAGCAGAAAATGAGAAAACCATTACGAACGGGAGTTACATTTTCCTAGATAATTTTCTGGGGGAGTTAGACTTTGTTACGAAGATCGATAGTATCGATGTACAAGGGCCAACAGGTGATCACCCAACCTTAGTCCCAATCGGGAAACTCAAAGATTTTTTGCGCTGGCGCCAAAAGGAATTCATTGAAAAGTATGAAGGTACGCGCTATGATACCGAAAATGATGAATACACGCTTTTTGAAGCCGAACTTGAATCTGGTAACGTTCTGGTAGCATCGATGAATACAGATCTTCTAAGCTGGGATAAAAAAGCTTCTCATCCTTGGATACTATATTTCGAACTACCCTATGATGGCCAATCCCGCAACGGCATGCCTGAAGAACCAATGCAGGAGTTATTGACAAAGATAGAAGACACGGCGATGGAAGAGCTTAAAGACCGAGAAGGCTATCTGAATATTGGTCGACAAACGGGAGAAAATACCCGAAAACTCTATTTTGCCTGCAAGGATTTCCGTAAACCTTCCCTAGTAGCTCATGCCCTTCAGCAACAATTCGGGGGGCAAATTGCTGTTGAATTTGATATCTATAAGGATAAGTACTGGCAATCTTTTAATCGCTTTAAAAAGAGCTATTGATGTTTCAGGTATAAGGCTTTTAGCGCCGATCGTTGAAAAGGATTACTATGACAAAATTTAAGTCGATAGCATTTTTGCTGCTCATTTCATGGCTTGGACCAAATACCCTTTACGCTCAGGGAACAATGGATAGTGAGCGTTTAGGAAAATTGGAATACATGATCCATGCGGATCGAGTCAATTGCGATAGCATGGCGGGTACCAACTTAGCGTCCCGAATTTGTCTCAACCTTGCCTTCCAGCAAGCGGATTCGATGATGTGCTCTTTAATGCTTTTGTTGCTGGTGTAGAACCTAAAAGCTTACAAGAAGAATTTATGGCTTACCAAGAACATTGGCTGGCACATCGCAGGCGACAAAGTGCATGGGTGGCAGAAGGATATAGAGGACATATGTTGGGCATTGTTTATTTAAATCAGATGCTGAGGATTACCGAACGGAGAATCGAGGAGTTGAAGGGGCTTAATTCTCATTTTTTAAAAACTAGCGTAATATGTGCCGACTGTTTTTACCCTTACTCCTATTGCTAGGGGCGTGCAAACCCGTAAATCCAACACTGAGAGATATCGATGGAAATAGCTACTCAAGCAAAACCTTGGGAGGATTGACCTGGATGACAGAAAACCTTAGAGTAACTAAGGACGCTGAAGGTAAAGCCATCTCTTTTTTCTATCCGGATGATAATCCTGCCCACGCTACTACATACGGCTTGCTGTATGACTATCCAACTGCCTGCCAGGTTTGTCCCAAAGGTTGGCGCTTGCCGACCAACGAGGACTGGGAAAAACTACTGGTGTTGGGAGCAGAAGGGATTGCACCTTTATGGAAGGATCCGACCTATTGGCATGGCGATGCGAGTAGTAATAGCACTGGTTTTTCAGTGCGTCCCACTGGCTATGGCAATAGCGGCGAATTTGACAATGGATTTGGAGAAAAGACCCTATTCATGTCCAAAACTAAAGACAATGAGCATGACATTTGGACTTATATTTTTGAGAAGGGCAAAAGCTCGATCAGAAAGGCACCTCAGCACCCTACCTATGGGTTCTCCGTCCGTTGCGTGAAGGAGTGACAACAAGAACGTTAAATACCAGAAGTTTCCATCGAACCTGCTACTACAAACTTCGGGTGTTATGCTCCACGCCCCTTAATGTAATGTTGATTTCTAGCCAGAGATGTCGTAACTTTCGTATGTAACAACTACTGTGCTTAGCTCGACATTCTCTCATCGGAAATGGGTGAAATCTTCTTGGATTGTACGCCCGTTCTCCTTAAAAGTTATGTCATGGCGCACCCTAAAGTAAAGGAAAGCTCTTCTATTATTACTATCCTTCAGCCAGCGCTGCAACTTGATAATCAGCAAGTAAAATTGCTTGAACAACTTGAATATGAGTGGTATCGGTCTTATCAGTTTGATGTACCAAAGTTCAACTCTTCGAGGGCCGCTACTGTGCGGGGACTACGTCAATTCTTACCCATTTTGCAACAGGAGCAAATAGAGAAGCTGAAAGTAGTGTGGCAAGAAAACAAAAAAGAACACAACATCTACGACCAAGCCGATATGGAACGGCGGAGTGTTGAGCATTTATTTGATGTACTTAAATTCCTAAAGCTAAGACCGGAGCAAGAAAAGCTGGTTAATCGGCTTTGTGGTGAGAAGAGTCATCTTCGTATAGATGAATGCCTTGAACACCTGGAACCGACCTTAGACGCGGAACAAGAAGTTGAACTCAATAAGTACCGGGAAAAACAAAACCGCTTGTTTTGGGAAGGTCAGGAAAATCAAGTACATCTTGTCTTTGAGTATTTAGCATTAAGTGAGGAGCAATTTCAAGAGGTAGTTGAATATCACGCTAAAAATTATTGGCGTACTAGGTTGCCTTTAGAAGAACTCAGAGAAGATGCTGAGTTTATGAAAAAAATTCTGACGGAGGAACAATGGGAAAAATACAAATCAGATTGGGATAGACGAATGGTAGATGTCAAAAGGCAAATGGTCACCGATGAAGAAAGTAATAAGTTTAATTTGCTTTGGGTGAGAGGCTTGTATGAGTATACTAAGGAGATCGTGCACCCTAAATACTTAACTTATCGTCAGAGGTTTGAGGAACACCTTAAATCCGAGGAGCGAATGTTCATCAACAGTGCCCGAGAAAAAGCAAAGGAATATAACGAAGAGCGGCTTCGGAAGGGGGATAGAGACCGCTCGTCAACAGAAATGGAGGCAAGTAGAATATGGATTGCTCGTGCTAATTTAATGCCTTCGGTAGGTTCCAGTAAGACAAAAGAACTAGAAAAGGGCTTAAAGAAAATAGCTATCCGACATGCACTAACGCTCAATGAATACCTCATTAAGTTAAAGGAAGTAAATAGAGCCTATCGGGAGTTTACGGCAAACTTCTATGAGGAAATTGGAGGAACTTATGGTCCCAACGTGATGGTGCACAGGGATGAGGAGGAGAGGGCAAAGGAGTTATGGAAAATGAATTTCCTACTACTAGATCCAAATCCTACTCCAGCATAGACGGAAAGCCTGAAAACGACAAATAGGTCATAGTTTCATTTGGCTATGACCTATTCTTTCGATTAATCTTTGTCTTTGATGCAGACGAACAGTCTGAGAACCTGTTTAAGTTTCGGCCTTTGAGTCGAGAAGGATCAACTTTTTGCTGAAACAAAGCGGCTGAAGTGGATGATAGCCATGGCCATCGAGCCGCTTTAGCCAACGTAGTATCAACAAAAAAGAACCGATTACTGAAATCTAAAGATGTTCTTAAATAACGCCCAGCTTCTTACCTACCTTCGTAAAGGCTGCTACGGCTCTGTCCAGATGATGTAGCTCGTGCCCGGCAGATATTTGCACCCGAATCCTCGCCTGTCCTTTGGGAACTACGGGGTAGTAGAATCCAATGACATAGATACCTTCTTCTAAAAGTGCATTCGCGAAATCCTGGGATAACTTGGCATCATAGAGCATGATCGGCACAATTGGGTGTACCCCAGGGAGGATATCAAATCCCGCCTCTGTCATGGCTTTTCTAAAATGTTGCGTATTGCTTTCCAGTTTATCGCGTAATTCAGTAGTACTGCTCAGCAGATCTAGTACTTTGATCGACGCCCCCACGATGGAAGGCATCACTGTGTTGGAGAAAAGATAGGGCCGAGACCGTTGACGGAGAATATCCACAATCTCTTTCTTGGCCGCTGTGAAGCCTCCTGACGCTCCACCTAAGGCTTTCCCGAAGGTACCTGTAATAATATCTACCCGCCCCATAGCATTGCAGTACTCATGCGTTCCGCGTCCTGTCTTACCCACAAATCCGGTAGAATGACATTCATCTACCATTACCATGGCATCATACTTGTCTGCTAAGTCACAAATTTTGTCAATCTGAGCGATCGTGCCATCCATTGAGAAAACACCATCGGTAGCGATCAAACGTCTTCTGGCCCCTTGTGCCTCTTGGAGCTTGAGTTCAAGGTCAGCCATGTCATTGGTTTTGTAGCGATAGCGAGCGGCCTTGCATAGACGGATTCCGTCGATGATGGAGGCGTGGTTAAGGGTGTCGGAAATAATGGCATCTTCTTTCCCCAAAATAGGTTCGAATAAACCTCCATTGGCATCAAAGGCGGCGGCATATAGGATGGCATCTTCCATCCCCAGGAAATCGGCAATCTTGCGTTCTAGTTCCTTGTGAATATCTTGGGTTCCACAGATGAAGCGGACACTTGACATACCAAAGCCATGCGTGTCAATAGCTTCTTTAGCGGCTTTGATCACGTCAGGGTGGGAGGATAGCCCCAAGTAATTGTTGGCACAGAAGTTTAGTACTTCCAGGCCTTTATCGGTCTTGATCACAGCTGATTGGGGCGTGGTAATTACTCTTTCTTCTTTATAGAGGCCCGCTTCTTTTATGGATTGGATTTCTTCCTGTAAAACCGGAGCAGTACTATCAAACATATTGTAAAGTTTTTAGCTTATTTAGGTTGCTGATCATATCAGTTGTCATTTGTTCTAGGTTGAATGCTGGGGCCCATCCCCAGTCTTTGCGTGCCATCGAATCATCTATGCTGGAAGTCCAACTATCGGCGATCTGTTGGCGGAAATCGGGTTGGTATGAAATCTTGAATTCCGGATAATGGACTCGGATCGCATCGTAGATTTCCGCAGGTGTAAAGCTCATGCCTGCAAGGTTATAGCTGGTGCGAACCCTTATTTGTTCCCTGGGGGCTGCCATTAATTCTACGGTAGCTCGAATAGCATCCGGCATATATAGCATTGGAAGGCGTGTATCTTCTCGCAAAAAGCAGTAGTAAGGTTTCTCCTCCACGGCAGCGTGGTAGATCTCTACTGCATAATCGGTGGTTCCTCCACCAGGAGGATGGAGATAACTAACAATGCCGGGGAAGCGAACGGAACGCACATCCACTCCATATTTCAGGAAGTAATAATTGCACCAATCTTCTCCTGCTGCTTTACTAATGCCATAGACAGTCGTGGGGTGTAAGATGGTATGTTGAGGGGTATGATTCCGTGGTGTTTTGTCACTAAAAACGGCAATGGAACTCGGAAAGAAGACCTTTTCCACTTGATGCTGTCGAGCAGATTCCAAGACGTTGAATAGGCCCTCCATATTTACCTGCCAGGTCCAGCGAGGATTGGTTTCCCCTTTTGCAGAAAGAATGGCAGCTAAATGATAGATCTGCGTGACTTTGAAGTCTCGGATGACTTCAGCCAGTCGTTGTTGATCCCGAATATCTAGAATTTCAAATCGGCCATTTTCTTCGGCGGGTGGGCGGATATCGGTGGCTAAGACGACTTCGGAACCATAATATTTGCGCAGGGCGGCAGTTAATTCAGAGCCAATCTGACCGTTGGCTCCGGTGATCAGGATGAATTCCTTTTTCATGGTTAGGACTTCTAGGTTGTGGTAGCTGAACATCCTGTGGTTAGTAGGATGGTGTGCTCAGGACCAAATGTTGTTCTGATTATGGATTATTTCTTACACAAAGAAACAACTATAGGGGGAATTAGGATGGGAACATTGCCTAAAATCTTTTTGCTCGCTTTTTAACACAGTTCATCTTTGTAATAATCGATGAATATTTTAGAAAGCAATAGTGGCTTAAAACAAGTAAAAAGGCTTGAGTTATATATGTGGGCCAGGTTGTATTCCTTATCTAAACTGGGGCCGACTCATTCAAAATACTGCGCTAGCGTGTCTTCCCAATCTGCGATTTCAAACTTGTCTACTATATGACCAGCAGGACCGATCAAAAAACAGGTCCTGGAACAATAATCTTCCCGATAGGTATGCTTCAGGAATCTATTGCCTTTGGATATCAGAAAAGGCCCTGGAATCTTGAGTTTCCTGATATTGGCTTGTAAAGCGCCCAGCGTCTCATCAATGGCAACCACCTCAAGTTTGGAATTGTAGTGATCTGTCAATTCTTTATAATACTCGTAGCTCATCTTAGCTGACCAGCAGGCAGTGATATTAACCAGTAGGAGATACTTGTTCTTATAATCCTTTAAAGTGATGGAATCGCCGTCAGTACTTATGCCGCTGAAATTTGGTGCAATGAAACCTACTTGTGTCCCAATCTTGTCACTTACATCTTTTTCTTTTATTAAGGTGAGCGAATGCCCATCGTGTGCTACTTGCGCCAACTGATAGTAAGTGTCTCCTAATCTTACATATTCTTTCTTTTCCAATCTTTCGCTGCGACGTAGGGAGTCTTTCGAAACTCCGTTTTCTGTGGTTAAGGCTAATATGGGAAAGTCCAAAGTAAAACGAGGATTGGGCAAACCACTTCGAAATTGAATTTCGAAAACTTGATCATCGAGCGTAAACCTTGACTTGAAGTATTCTGCCACTCCATATACCAAACGGCCTTTTGACATATAAACGGAGACCCAACCCGTATCTGGTAACACTTCCTCCCCGTTGTACATCTTAAATTGAACAGGAATCGGATCAGCGGGTGGAGCATCTTCCGTTGACTTGATCCTTCTCACTGGGTCATCTCGAAAATCATTATTGTTATTCTGATCCACAATCAAGATTTGATTTTTTCCTTGCTTACCGACGATTATGCGGATTGAATTATCAAGCCTTGAGGGTAGCTGTGCTGTATCGATTTTGCTAGGGTAGTGATTAGCTAAGAATTGATCTACATCTCCCGCTTCATCTCTAAGGACATTGTTGTAAGCCAACAAATTCATATCCACAAATTCTTCGGCAAATTTCACTTCCTCAAGATCGGACGGGAGAATAGCGTTGAGGTCTTCTACTTCATGGATATCTTGTAAAGACTGATACCAGGCAAAGTTTCCGAATAGCCCGAAACCTTTACATTTTTCAGCCTTTAGGAAAAGGGTGTCACTATTAGAAGTGTATTGGAAGGCCAATACGGGAGTGGCTTGCGTAGCTACCATAAGAAGTATAAACAAGCTACTTGGAAGGAAGCGGTTAAGCATAGTCGAGGCGTTTTAAAGGATTTAGGATAAGGGGTTGTGGAATGCTAGTGGGCTAAGGTGTTAACTTAGCCCCTATAAGATACGACCTTTACAGCGGACATGCCATACCTATACCTATCGGAAGCCATGCCATAGAGGTAGCTACAAGGCAGTTAGTATCTATTGAGTGATTGCTAAACAGGCACTTAACTCACACCCAAGCTTGTTGCTAAATCTTTAGCCCATTGCAGAGGGAGGAAGGAAGCGTCAGCTTTTCCCCAAAATCGAAGGGCGGTATCTAGGAAGTCTTTGGCGAGTTCGGGATTGTCCTTTGCGTATAATTCTGCCATCTGATAATAGATCATTGGCTCGTCCGTTTTTTGGTCAATCCACTTCTGTAGAAGCTCCTTGGCACGTTTGGTTTGGCCTGCCTTAGTATAGATCCTTGCTAAAAATACGCTATTAGCCCTCATGAATTTTTCAACCCTACCATCATCTGCCTCCAAGATCTGAATACACTTGTCGTAATCTTCCTGGAGATAGGCTGCCATCACATCAAAGTACTCAGTAGCTCCACCTCCATAGACTCCATAGGCATCCCTACAACTCACAAACCCTTCTACACTCATCGGCATAGGGTAATCCTTGACCAGTGCTTGAGAATTAGCTGTACAGTCGTAGATTTGCTTCGATTCGGGGGAATATATAGCTAGCTCTTCCAGTAATTCTTCAATCTTCTGCGGTTGCCCAGTGGAGAGGTACATTTCGGCTTTTGTGGCGAAATACGTAACTACTAACCTATTGATGGGGGTTCTTTTGAGCTGCTGTTTTTTATGATCATCTAAAGCGCTAAAAGCCTTTTCAATTTGCCCGGTCTTTTGAGCAAAGAAAACCCTGATCCATAAGAAGTTGAGGCTATCGACCAAGGTGATGGATTGTTCTATACCTTGTTTCACTCTTTGATTGGCTGCTTCGATCTTTAGATCTTTGAAATCCAAGTAAGATAGGCTAGTTTGAATTTTCATGTTTAAGGGGTCCATCGTTTCTTGCTCTAGGAGGATCGCTTTGGCTTCCTCAATCCGACCTTGTTTTTCATAGATGGTAGCGTACTTTAGCTTATCTTCCTCTCGATCTGGAAATGCTTCTTTTAATTGATCTAGCGTTTTCTCGGCCTCGGCATATTCTTCATTTTCTAACTGTAGACTGTACAAGCCGAGGAGTCCTCTTTCCAAGTTGCCATACTCAATGGCTTCTTGCAGCAATGCTTTTGCACTATCTATCCCATGGTTGAGCTTATAGGTAGACAGCAAAGCTTGATAAGCTTGGAATTCAAAAGGGAACATCTTCCGACGCACCTCTTGTAATTTCAAATAGGCATCTAAACGATTAGTAATGCTATACAGTACCGATTTTGCCGTGAATTGCATTCTTTCGGGTAGGGAGGCTCCATACTTAATGGCATTCTTAATATAGGCGATGGCCTCATCTCTTTTGCCCTGGCCATACAAAGGGTCACCCACGTAAAACTGACAAAATGAACAAGTGGGATCTATTTCGGTCGCCATTTTAGCCAAGCGTACGACTTCTTCTAGACCTGTTGGATGCTTATAATAAGCAATGCGAGATAAGGTAAAATACTTTAGTGCTTCTTGATTACTGGTCAGCAGCGCTGAAGAGGGGAGATTGACCTGATTCTCGATGGGCTCAAAGGCATTTGGGATATTGGCGAAAATCTGTTCCTTGATCTCATCTATGGCAGCATAAGGATCTTCATTGTTGATATCGATATCAAGAATAGATTTGTCATCCCGAGTACTATAGAGATTTCCCTTAAACGTAAAGCGACCATCCTCGAACGAATAGGAAATTCTGCTGAAATAATCATTGCGTGATTTTCGGGCAATTTCTCTTTGCATGCCCGTATTGGGAGGAACAAATGACGTCAATCCCAAACCATTGTAATACCCATTCAAACCGTATTCCGATACAGCATAGAATTCTGGACGCTGCTCAAGGTTAAGCGCCAACAGATTTGAGAAAGCTACACCCCACCAATCCTTGGATTCATCCCCACTTTGGTTCTCGAATTGGAAACAAGCAATAGTTTTCACTTTTTGCAAGGACAGAACTACAGCTTGAACTGTATTCCCATCTTCATCCGTCATTTGGACGATTTCACTAGCATCGGAAGTAGCATCAGTAAATAGGAAAATGCCAGCGCCAAGAGCAACAAATAAATTCGCTAGTATGATAGCCTTCGGCCACTTTAGGTTAGTCAAGGAGGAGATCGGGCGAAGTGGACTGCCATAATAGGCTAAGATAGCAATGGCCGGCACCAAGGAAATCCAGACAACCAGGTATTTGTCCACCCACTGTGCATGGAGGTCATATCGATTCGTCGTGAATTCCAGAAACTGTAAAAGGCCAAAGCCTACAGCCAAGTAAGTGCCCAGAGATTGCGGGACCTTCCGTTCCCATAGATCTTCTAATCCTGTCTTCTTCGTTTCAGTATTCATAAAGCTAGCTGGGTTTTAAAGCGCATTTGATCATTGGATTTTCCCTACCTAAAAAGGTTGTTAGGTGCAAGCGCTCAGTTACTACTGAGTAGCTATCCCCAAGTTGGGGCTCAAAGATAAGGAAACGAATTTGTAGGCAAGTTGTTCTAGATTTGGCTGACGCTACTTCAGCCGGGCATCCAACTCTGAGACCTTGAAACGAATATTGAGAATATAGGGTGATTCCCCTTTTTTCCAATGGCCATAGGTAGTGGCGAGGATGGTCCCATCCGGAAGTATTTCCAAAGCTGGATAAGCGCAATCACTCCCTTTGGTATTATCCTTTAATCGAACCCGATACTGCCCTTCTCGGCCTTTTACCAGGTCTTCATAGGTGCCAACCCAGCCAACCCAATCTCCGGCAGTGGGGCTGACGGGGCCCGCTTTTTCATATAATTGATCCTCCTTGCAATTGGTACAAGCCGCTTTCAATTGCCGATAACGAGACAGGGCTGGGGAGTTGTCTCTGAAAGAAATGAATAACCGACCATCAGGTGTATAGACAGCCTGGTGTCGATCTCCAGTGAGTGCATTGGGAAGCTCCCGAGGTGTAGTCCAGGTTTTTCCTTCATCATCGGAGAAGATGATGAAGGAGTTCATGCGACGGGAATTCTCCCGGAGTAAGACAGCTAGCTGACGGCCGTTTGGAGAGCGTATTATTCCAGGTTCGCAGAGATGTACCATGCGGCTACTGAAAACAGGAGAAGGATCGGACCAACTCAGACCGCCATCAAAAGACAGACTTTTATACAAAGTAAATAGGGCCTGATTGTTTTGCGTCAATGCTTTATCCAGGGTATTCCGACCCTCACTTGTAAAGAATCTTTGGTCATCGTGGAATAAAGCCATATAATGCCCCTTGCCAGTGCGAAGCGGAACGACATCGCTCATCACAACGATCCCGCCCCAATCCCCTACTTGCTCTAAAGGAGACCAGCTACGACCATCATTTTCCGAAACAGCCATGCGGGTAGGGTAGAGGCCAGAAAAAATGATGAGTCGTTTTTTACCCCCGGCATCTTCTACGGGGAACAAAGTGGGTACTTCTAGAGAGCTAGCCCAATTAGCGGGGGTGGGGAGTCGCTCACTCCAAGTTTTACCTCCATCAGAACTCTTCTTCATAACAATGGCCCCCCGACCATGCCCTTTAGGATAAACACAATAAAGGGTCTTGCCGTCTTCCAGCAAGTGTGTGGTAGGGTGACCTAAATATTGGCCTTCCTCTTTATCTACTACTACTTGCCGCTCCACATCTTGATCTATATCTACCAACGGAATACTGTAGTAGTTTTTGGAAAACTTGGATAGATCCACTCCTTCATTGGGAATGACTTGTGCGGAAGCGAGGCTGAAAGTAAAGAGTACGCTAAGTCCTGTACAAGTCATTTTAATCCATATAGGCATGCTGCGTTAGTTTTTCGAATTTACTTCATGATGCGTATTCACTCCCTAATATACGAACAGAAGTCCATTAATCTGCCTACCCTCAATTTCTATGAGGTAATGATACAGCCCCGGAGCTAACCGCGTCGCAGGAATCGCTTCACGATCACCAACTAGGGCTTGGGCCAGAATTTTCCGCCCCATGCTATCAAAGAGATATAGGTGGCCTTCACCCGTGGGAAAGGGCCGACTAAAGATATTGATGAATGCTGTCCTGGAAACAGGATTTGGGAAGACGAGAGCTGCTGGTTCGTCCAGGAAGTAAAGGCTTGAAACTTCAGATAACAATTCTGTCCCATTATCTAATTCCAAGCGGACTCGATATCGATTAAGACCTTGCTGTGGCGTGAAATCCTCGATGCGTATGCTGGGTAAAGTGGGAGAGAGGGATTCGAAGGGGGTAAAAGTCCCATTTATTTCTCGTTCAAAGTGTATTTTAGATAGTCCAAAGATAGTACCCAATCGTAGATCTAAGAAGATAGCTGCGGTACTATCCTGATCGGCAAAGAAGCTAATGAAATAGCAATCTGCCCCTTGTTGGTCGATATCAAAGGCAGGAGACCGTAATGCCTTGAAACCATCTTCCCATTCAGCTTGCACGGCAAATAGTGCAGTAGGCAAATCCTTCTTCTCCAGGGTAAGGCCGGTATCGGGAGTACTCATAACCGGTTCCAGATAAGATGCTCCCAGATTTAAAACCTGATAATGGCTGGCGTTCGCTATTGGCGGCCATTCTAGACGGATTTGCTCCTCACAGTTGTAGCCAACCCGAAGCCGTTGCGTGGCACTTAGTACAAAAGGGGCACTAATGAAGTCCTGATTTCCCGTACTCATTTTCAATAGTGCAATGGCATTGGTATCTGGTGGATTCCACCGGAAAAAGCTTTGGCTTAGATCGATGTTTTCCGAAATGACTTCCCAACTATCCCCATCATTTAGGCTAAAGGTCAAAATCCCATTGTTAGTGGGGAGGGTACTTTGCCATCGAATATATGCTGCACCTTCGCCATTGTAAGGTAGATGATCGCTAAACTGTGGATATTTCCAACTCCATTCGTTACTGCTTGACCAGTCATATGCAATATGGAATAGTTGTTGATCCGTAATAACAGTATGTCCTTTAACTATTAGACTATAGTTCCCAGGGGCAGGGAATTGGACACTAATTTGTTCTATATTATTGATATGATCTTCTCCGCGGATCGCGGCCTGATCTAAGGATGTTGAATCGGGATTGGTGTTTAGTACCCAGGGCCCCCAGGTTTCGCCATTTGGTCCTTGCAGGACTATATCCAGATCATTAACTAAGGCCTGTGCCGCATCAATAGTAGCAACCGGATCATTCCAGCTTAGGCTGATTTTTAGAACTTCTACTCCCGCAGGGATCATTAGCGGAAAGCTTCTGGTTGAGCCATGACCAAGGCTATCGCTGATGAAATAACTATTCTGGAGCATGTTTAAGCTTTTCTCAGCATCCAACCAGCCAAATCCGGCACTGAAGTCGACACCGACTGTTCCAATATCTTGTGCACCATTGATCAGTAGTGCTTTGATCAGAGCAGAGTGAGGAAGGGAGCCATATTGCTCAAGGTATGCTTGTTGGAGGAGGAGGCTTGTCCCGGAAACCAAGGCGGCAGCATTGGAAGTTCCTACTTGGCTAAAGGCGACGAGCTCTGGCTTCACCCTGCCATCATAGGCTGGCCCTTTGGAAGAAAAGGGGAGTACTTGTCGCACACTGTCCGCCGCACCTACGGTAAGAATGTTCTTGGCCATTTTAAAGTTACCAGTAAGGTTGGCGAAGCCGTTCAGTTGAGCGTAGGGGCCTGATGTGTCAGCTTCTAAGCCTGCATTACCCGAGGAAAAGACATGTAGTAAGTGAGGATTATCATTGGCGCTCTGATCGAATGCCCTGGCCTTGAGACCATAGAAATTCTCTATTTGCGTGCCGTAGGAGTGATTTTGCACACTGGTGTTTGTCTGCTGGTAGTGGATACCTGGATCGGGCTGAACAACTTCAAAATCAGAGGAGGATATGCGGGCTGCGGGTGCCACACCTTTTCCCGTTATAAATGAGTTTCCGGCCCCGGCAATGATCGTGGCCATCTCCGTAGCATGTTGACTAATTTGTGAACTGGCTAGTTCCGTTGGCTGAATTCTACCTCTAAGGTCAATGTCATCAGGATTAAAGGACAGTTCCTTAATGGAAACATTCATTCCTGCGCCATTCAGCTCTGGCGCTTGTTGATAGAGTCCTGTAATTCCATTTGCACTAAGATCTAATTCTAACACATTGCTTTCAAGCTTTGGGAGCTGATTTTCCTGCCCTATATAGATCACTTCTACTTGTTCCAAAAGGGTTTTAATGCCTCTTTCTTGTGTGCATTTTATATGAAGTTCATTACCATAAGCGGCTACCAGTCCAATGCTTGAAATAGAATTGATTTTCGCTAAGGTTCGAACCGGGTTTTCCGTGTAAATTTGATAGTCGTCGGAACTTCCACTACTACCTGAATGGCCTAATTTCCAGGCTGAGGTTATCAAGCCAATTTCGGTGAATATATCGAAGTGCTTCACCAATGAATTGGGGTGGGCCGAGATGATATAGCTTTTGTCTTGCAAACTCTTTTTTATATGTATATCCTTTATATATAAGGCTCTAAGCGGTGCCTTGTCGCTTAGCTGGATATAGAAGAAATGTATGGTGTTTGCTAAGCTAAGGATGTCTTCTCGCTGAAGCAAATGAATTTCTAAACCCTGCTTTTGCAGAATTGCCTGATTTTTTTGCCCTAGAACGGGGAAGAAATGACAAATGGAAAGAAGTAAGAAAATGTATTTAAAAGAATTGTTTAACATATTGAATGCTTATCGATTTAAAGCTTAAACACTTTCGGGAAAACTGTCGATATATTTCTGTTTTATGTCAGTTTTTTTTAATATTAGATATTAATTCACACTAACCAAAAAGTATAATGAAAAAGCTCACAACTTTGTCTGTGATTGTCATTGCAATCACACTAACAGCTATTGGCCTATCCTCTTGTGCCAAAGAAAAAGTAACCGAAAACCCTTACGAAATTTCCGAAGAGCTTAGAGCTCAGTTTACAGAACTAGGATTTGATGCCTCCGATATGGAAATTGTAGATGACTTTAATCCATTGACACAAGAGTCAAATGGGAAAGCCTATCGCCTGGAAGGAGATATCGTTATTCCAGAAAAAACTTTCCAGGATATGTTGGAAAGTGATATTCATCATACTGGTGCGGTAGGGGAACAGTATCGGACCTTCAACTTAGTTAGCACGCCTCAGACCATTAACGTAATTGGCTACACTGGTGGTAGTTTTGCCCTGGATTCTAAAATGAGAACAGCCTTACAATGGGCCGTTAATAATTACAATCGAATAAATACCAATTTGAACTTTACGCTTACTTTTGGGACGAATTACCAACCCTATGATATCGTGGTCTATCGCGTGAGTGGTAGTGGTGGCGGATCTGCCGGATTCCCCAGTGGAGGGGCTCCCTATAAATTTGTCCAGATACAATCGGGAACAAGTAATTTCAGTACAAATGTGGTAGAACACGTGATGACGCATGAAATAGGACACTGCTTAGGCCTTCGCCACACAGACTACTTCGATCGTTCTTACTCCTGTGGAACGGGTGGAAATGAAGGTTCAGGCGGCGTAGGGGCTGTACATATTCCAGGCACCCCTACAGGTGTTGACCCCAACTCCGTAATGTTGGCTTGCTTTAGCTCTAGCGAAGATGGTGAGTTTGGGCCATTTGATATCGCAGCCTTAGAGTATCTATACTAGTTGAATATTTGCTTTGCTTATAGTTCTTGCTTTTAACTATAAGAAATTTTATTGAAGTCTTTCAGGTGCGAATTTTGTACCTGAAAGGCTTTTTATATTTTGGTAATTCTTTTGTGAATAAGATCATGTTTAAATTTCGGTCTTTGACCGAAACTTAAACATGTTCGCTAGCAGCCTTCCATGAAGCAAGAAATACACCAACACTGCCTCAAAAAACTAGAAGCTAACATCATGCAACTAGAAAAAGCGATTGCCGACATTCAGGCGGCAGCTAATCAAGAAACCAAGAGTAGTGCTGGAGATAAGTATGAGACTGGGCGTGCCATGATGCAACAAGAAAAAGACAAGTTGAGTGCTCGGCTGGCCACCAATCTGAATCAACGTTCTCAACTCAAACAATTGAAACCAGAACTTAGCAAATCGCAAGCTGAAAATGGTAGCTTAGTAAAAACCAATGAAGGTCTATTCTACTTCGCCGCGGCTATTGGAAAGCTGCAGGTGGGAACACAAAAGTGTTTTGTGATTTCTTTGGACTCTCCTTTGGCTAAGGCCTTGTGGCATAAGAAAAAGGAGGAAGTGGTCAATTTCCAAGGAAGAAAAATCCGGATTCTGGATATTCAATAAACCATCCGCTTTTTTAAGTGTATTGGAATTAGGAATGCTATCAATCTATGCCACTATCTGACACACTTGATCCCTGTTTTCAGGCTCTCGCCTTTGCTGCCGAACAGCATAAATACCAGCGGCGAGGCGGATATGATGCCCTTCCTTACATCAATCATTTAATCAAAGTCAGCTCCGCCATTATTCAAATTGGACAAGAAGAAGATTCTTCTATTATCATTGCTGCTATCCTTCACGATGTAGTAGAGGATTCCAGTACAACCTACGAGGATGTAAAACAACAATTTGGAGTTGCCGTAGCTGATATTGTAGCGGAGCTTACAGATGATATGGGGCTTCCTTATGATCAACGAAAGGCACTGCAAGTGGAAGGCGCTGCTAAGCTCTCCCTGGCCGCCCGAAAAATCCGTATTGCTGACAAAGCCAGTAATATTCAAGATATCTTCAGCTATCCTTTGGATTGGACGGAAGAAAAGAAAATAGCCTATCTGGAAAATTCTTTAGCTGTAGTTGATCAAATTCGGGGTACTCATGAAGCCTTAGAAGCCTGGTTTGATCAAAGCGTCCAGTTTGCTCGAAAAGTTCTTTCTCATACACCCAATAATTAAATCTACCTATGAATTCAACTGCTCAGCAAAAGAAAACCAATAAGCGCACCCTGAAACTGAAAGAAATGATCCAGCAAATTGAGGCAATCATAAAAGAAGCCAAAGCGGCCGAGGTCGCTGCCGCCGATTTACTGGAAAGTATCCACCCCAACTATCAGACCAGTGCTAAGAATTTGCTCCATTATCAAGTGTTTCGCCGTCATGATCTAACCAAACTGCAAAAGCGCTTAGGTAATATGGGGCTCTCCCGATTGGCAAAGGCGCAGTCGCATGTCATGGCGAGCTTGAAAACCAATCGTGCGCTTTTGAAGTCGATGTTGACGGGATCGCATGTGAAGAAGGCTGTCGGAGAACTATCTTTTAAAAAGGGAGATGGGTTGTTGAAGGAGAATGCTGCCAAGTTGTTGGGGTATAAAACGGCAGGAAGGCGGACCCGGATCATGGTGACAATGCCCAGCGAAGCTGCCGATAATTATCAGATGGTACGTGATATGTTGGCGGCGGGCATGAACTGTGCAAGAGTCAATTGTGCACATGATAATCCAATAACTTGGGCTAAGATCATTCAGAATGTTAGAAAAGCCTCGGAAGAACTTGGTAAAGATTGTAAGGTAGCCATGGATCTGGCTGGGCCAAAGATTCGAACGGGGGCGCTGGAGCCTGGACCGCAAGTCTTGAAAATCCGGCCTCCCAAAGATATTTGGGGCAATATCATCGAGTCGATTCAGTGTTGGCTGGGACCGGAGCCTAAGCCCGGCCTGGTTCACGTTCCGATAGCAAGTGAGCACTTGTCAAAAATCGGCGATCATCCCAGTTTGTATTTGAAAGACACAAGAGGAAAAAAGCGGAAATTTAAGATTAAAGAAAAGCAAGAGAACGGTTACTGGGCTACTTGTGGCCGAACTACCTTTATAGCGACCAATGTCCATTTGTATACCAACAAAGAACATGGCGCTAACGGGATCCCAATTGCCGATTTACCTAGCTTAGAAGTTCCATTGTTTCTCCGGCTTGGAGATCGTTTGCGGCTGGATAAAGCGCCTATTCCGGGCCAAAACGCCTTGCGAAATGATGAAGGAGAAATATTAGAAATCGCGCACATTTCTTGCCGGGCACCCGAGATTTTTCAGGAGGTTAAAGTAGGGGAACGCATTCTTTTTGATGATGGGAAAATCGAAGGGCGCATTGCAGAAATTCAGGAGGATCATCTTTTAATCGACATTATCCACACCGTTGAAGGAGGTGCCAAATTGCGGGCCGAAAAGGGCATTAATCTCCCCGATAGTGCCTTAACGATCAGTGGCTTGACTGCGAAAGATAAGGAGGACCTAACCTTTGTCGTCAAGCATGCGGATGTGATTAATTTCTCCTTTGTGAATCGACCAGAAGACGTTACCGAGCTCTTTGATCGATTAAAAGAACTTGATGCCAGAGAAGACATAGGTTTGGTGCTAAAGATAGAAACACAGTCTGGCTTTAACACGCTACCCGAAATCCTTTTTAGGGCCATGAAGATTCATCCTGTTGGGGTGATGATTGCCAGAGGAGATTTAGCAATTGAGACTGGCTGGCGCAATATTGGTCGAGTACAGGAAGAGATTTTATCCCTGTGTCAAGCGGCGCATATAACGGACATTTGGGCCACTCAGGTGTTGGAAAGCTTGGCCAAACGAGGCTTGCCCTCCCGGGCGGAAATCACGGATGCAGTGATGTCGCAACGGGCGGATTGTGTAATGCTCAACAAGGGGCCTTACATCGTGCAAGCCATTCAATTGCTGGATACGATCTTGAAAGATATGGAGCCTTATCAAGATAAGAATGCACCATTGACGCCAGCCATGCAGCGGGCCAATTCCATTTCGGAAAAAAGCTAAGGTGGTTCTATTTAGACAATTTCCTTAAGTCAAGCGTGTAAGGATAATCCTTGTCTACTTCCACTTTCTGTGTATCGATAGGTGGAGTGGTTTGGTAATCGTTGCTAATATAGCTACGACTGCCGGTACTTGCTTGATTTTTGAGCTGTTCGACACTTCTCGCGCTGTGGTTATATTCCCAGAATCGATTGATGCGGCGTCCTTCCGCTTCGAAGCTGTTCACGGGGAAGGTTTCATAGTTCCTTCCGCCGGGGTGTGAAACGTGGTAGGTGCATCCGCCGATCGATCTTTGATTCCACCGATCATAAATGTCGAAGATTAATGGAATATCCGTGCCAATGGTCGGATGAAGGGCCGAAGGTGGACTCCAAGCTTTGTATCTAATTCCTGCTACATAATGCCCCATCATCCCGGTCGCCCGCAAGGGAACAATAGCTTTGTTGCAGAGCAAATGGTATCGCTCGGGATTAAATCCCTCTAGTGCCACTTCTATGCGCTCTACCGAGGAATCCACGAATCGAGCAGTACCAGTATTAGACATTTCTTCTCCCAATACATTCCAAGGTTCAATACCCGCCCGCAAGCGCAGCTGGGTTTCTCCCGCTTGAATTTGCCCCAGTAGAGGGAATCGGAATTCAAAGAAAGGCTCAAACCAGTCCAGGTCGAAATGAAATCCAGCTTCTTTGAGGTAATACAGTACCTCCTTGATGTCTTCCTTTACAAAATGATGGATCAAGAACTTATCATGCAGGCTTGTTCCCCAGCGAATCAGGGGTTGTCGATAGGGATTTTTCCAAAAAGCAGCTACTAAGCCACGAATCAATAACAATTGTAGCAGGCACATCTGCTTATGTGGAGGCATATCGAAGCCCCGCATTTCCAATATTCCTAAGCGCCCTGAGGAGGAGTCAGGACTATAGAGCTTATCGATACAAAACTCAGCTCGATGCGTATTACCCGTGATGTCAATTAGTAGGTTCCTAAAAATGCGATCCACGAGCCAAGGTGGAGGGTTGTCGTGACGATCCAGTTCGGCAAAAGCAATCTCCAGTTCAAAAAGAATCTCTTTTCGTCCCTCATCTACTCTAGGAGCTTGGCTGGTTGGGCCCACAAAAGCGGAGGAGAACAGATAGGATAAACCTGGGTGATTTTGCCAGAAGTTCACAAAACTACGAAGAAGATCTGGCCTTCTTAGCAAGGGGCTTTCTGCAGGGGTACTGCCCCCCAAAGTTATATGATTTCCGCCCCCGGTGCCCGTATGCTTTCCATCTAACATAAACTTCTCAGCACCCAACTGGCTTTCTTTTGCCAGTTCAAATAGGGTGTCATAGTTTCCTACAATTTCTCTCCAGGAATTCGCAGGATGAATATTTACTTCAATCACACCTGGATCGGGAGCGACCACTAATTTTTGCAGTCGGTTATCGCTCGGGGGGTGATATCCTTCTATGAGTACGGGTATCTCAAGTTCTGCCGCCACTTTTTCAATCGTATGCAACAAATCGATATAACTTTCTAGACTATTGAGCGGAGGGAGGAATAGATAGAGTTTTCCTTCTCTCACTTCCGCACAAAGGGCTGTTTTAATGTTGGTCGTTCTAAAAGAAGGTTCGAAGTCAGCCTTCTCTGCTGCTGTGGATTCAGAGTCGGGGGTGAGGGTGGTACCCCGTCCAGCTCGCTCTGCTTGCTTAGTGTCTAACTCTTCTTGGCTAGGTAGTTCCGGCAAGTCTTCCATAGGACTGGCAGGCACTTCTTTGGTTTCTTGTTCAGGTACCATATACGGCAGTCGATCTAGCGGCAGTCGAAGGCCGATAGGAGAGTTGCCAGGGAGTAAGAACAGATGCCCTCGCTTAAATACCCAGGGACAAGTCTGCCAACTACTTTGGTCGATGGCCCAATGCAAGGGTAAAACGTAGCCCGCTGCCTGGTCGAAGCCTTTTTGCAGCAAGTCTGATAGTTTCTTACGTTCGAGCTTTTCTTTAGGATGTAGGTTTAAAGGATCAATGTTGACTGGCAGATTCTCTTCTTCCCAAAGGAAGTAATAGATGTCCTCAAAAGTAGGCATGATATGCTGGGCGGAAATGCCGAGATAGTGGGCTATTCGTTGTAGAAAATTTCTTGCTTGATCGTTGTCTATTTTATAATCTTGATTGGGATCTGCCAGCAGATCGGTATCTCCCCATAGGGCTCCTCCATCTTTCCTCCAATAGATGGCATTTTGCCAACGAGGCAAAGGCTCTCCTGGGTACCATTTACCCTGACCGACATGTACAAAGCCTTGGGGCGCAAAGTGAGCCTTTAATTTTTGAGTCAAGGCAGAAGCCAATACTCGTTTATCTTGGCCATCCGCTGCTTCATTCCATTGTTCCGATTCCATGTCCTGAGCGGAGACAAAAGTGGGCTCTCCACCCATGGTTAACTTGACATCCTGAGCCTGTAGCTGTTCCTCAATTTGATCTCCTAAAGCCAAGATGGATTGCCATTGTCGATCAGTGAAAGGTTTGGTAACGCGCGGAGTCTCTTCAATCCGTTCCACGATGTTTTTATACTCAAACTCTACCTTAGCTGGGGCTGTAAAACCACTGATGGGCGCTGCGCTACTAGGGTCAGGTGTGCAGGCTAATGGGATATGTCCTTCCCCGGCAAATAGGCCAGAGGTAGCATCTAATCCAATCCAGCCGGCTCCGGGGATATATACTTCAGCCCAGGCGTGCAAGTCGGTGAAATCTTCCTCTGGACCTGCCGGACCATCTACTGGCTTTTGATCTGCCTTTAATTGTACCAAGTAACCAGATACAAACCTTGCCGCCAAGCCGAAATGGCGCAACACCTGTACGAGCACCCAAGCCGAATCTCGGCAGGATCCCAAGGCTTTCTGTAGCGTTTCTTCACAACTTTGAATACCTGTTTCTAGACGTATAGTATAGTTGATGTCCTTACACAATTGCTGGTTGAGGTGTACCAAGAAATCCACTGTATTGACCCCTTGAAATGCATGCGCTTTTTTGATCCAATCTTTGAGCAAAGGGCCTGCTTCCTTGATTTCTAAATAGGGAAGGAGTTCTTTCTTCAGCTGAGCATCATACGTAAAGGGGAACTTTTGGGCATATTCTTCCAAAAAGAAGTCGAAAGGATTGATGGTCACCAAGTTGGCGATTACCTCTACACCAATGCTAAGATGGTCCGTGGGTTCCGGGAAGGTCACACGTGCTAGATAATTACCGAAAGGATCTTGCTGCCAATTAATAAAGTGCTCCGCCGGCTCGATCTGCAAAGAATAAGCCTCGATCGTGGTCCGAGCATGGGGAGCGGGGCGCAGGCGAATCACTTGGGGGAAAACCTGAATCGCTTTATCGTAATTGTATTTTGTATGATGTCGAATGGCAACTTTGATGCTCATTATTTTGCGATTGATGCTTTTTTTAGAGGAATATTTGGTTTGGCGATTAGTTGTTGAAAATGAAGCAGTTGAGGACGATAAAAAACTACTGAATTCTTGGTAAATATCTTAAAAAAACCGACTACTTTTCATTAGTTTTAGAACGATTCGTTTCTTTCCATTCCAGATCCTACATCCTTTTTAGGCATGCAAAATGACCTTTTTAATAGCTACGAGGTCCCCAGTGGCCTTTTAGACGAAGTCTATACAGCTTTTCCCAATTCTTATACTTCTTATGGTCAGATTAGAGACCTGTTTTATTCCCTTAGTCCTGCGGATTTTCAGAAGCTGAATGAGTATGCTAAACTGTCTTTTCTAAATCAAGGTATTACCTATGCCGTGTATGATGAGGACAATGGGGGGACGGAAAAGATATTTCCTTTTGACCTATTCCCACGGGTGATTCATCAGCAGGAGTGGGAGCGCCTAGAGGAAGGCTTGCTCCAGCGGAATAAAGCATTGAATCTATTCATTGGAGATGTGTACGGAGACCAAAAGATATTGAAGGATAAGGTGGTTCCAGAGGAATTAATCTTTAGTTCTCCACATTATGTGGGTCTTATGAAAGGATTCCAACCTCCAGGAAAAACCTACACCCACATTTGTGGTACAGACCTGATCCGGCATACGGATGGTAATTTTTATGTGCTGGAGGATAACTTGCGTAATCCTTCCGGGGTGAGCTATGTTCTGATTAACCGGGAGACGATGAAGCGTACCTTATCCGATATTTTCAAAGCTATTTCGGTTGAGACCGTAAATCAGTATCCCTCCGTTCTACTACAAACCTTACAATCGGTAGCTCCAGGACGGGATGAAGATCCGACCTGTGTACTATTGACTCCCGGGCAATATAATTCCGCCTATTATGAGCATTCTTTCCTTGCGCAGGCGATGGGGATCGACCTAGTGGAAGGGAAAGATCTCTATGTTGAACGAGACGCGGTATATCTAAAGACCATTCGAGGAGCGCAGAAGGTGGATGTGATCTATCGCAGGATTGACGATGCCTTCTTGGATCCTGATGAATTCCGAAAAGATTCTTTGCTTGGGGTGGCGGGATTGATGAAAGCTTATTTAGCTGGGAATATTACCATCGTCAATGCTCCGGGTACGGGTATATCGGATGATAAAGCGGTGTGTACCTATGTACCGGATATGATTCGTTATTACCTGAAGGAAGAACCGATAATAGCCAATGTGCCTACTTACATTTGCAATCGACCAGACGATCTGCAGTATGTGCTAGAACATCTGGGAGAGTTGGTGGTGAAACCCGTAGATATGTCCGGCGGATATGGGGTGACCATCTGCGATAAATTGAGCGAGGAAGAACGGGCAGAATTAGCCAATACGATCAAAGCGAATCCACGAAACTACATCGCTCAACCAAAGATGATGTTGTCTTTACACAGTACTTACATTGAGGATACGAATTGCTTTGAACCTCGCCACATTGACCTGCGCACTTTTACCCTATTGGGAGAAGATACGGCCTATGTCTTGCCTGGAGGGCTGACCAGAGTGGCTTTGCGGAGAGGAAGTTTAATTGTTAATTCGTCACAAGGGGGAGGATCCAAGGATACTTGGATCATCGCGAAATAAGAGGTCTTATTCTAAAACAAAGCTATGTTAGCAAGAGTAGCCGACTCATTATACTGGACAGGACGATACATAGAACGATCGGAGCACTTAGCTCGATATTTGAAGGTACAGTACTTCACCATTTTGGACGCACCCATGAGCCAAAATAAAGACTTTGTTTTTAAGTCTATTTTGAATATGTATGGGCTTGAATTTGACCCGCAATCGGAAGTGGATGAGCAAGAGGTACTACTTGAAGTCGGTTTAAGTCCGAGCAACAATGTATCCATTCTCTCTACTATAGCAGCCGCTCGCGAAAATGCCAGAACTTTTCGTTATTTGATCTCTACAGAACTCTGGGAGGTGATCAACCAATACTACCTATTTGCGAAGGAGTATGATCCCGAATTTTTCAAGACTCGAGGGCTGTATGATTTTACGGTAAATTCGACTAAGCATTGTGCCATTGTACGATCGTACCTAGATCACACTGTGGTGCACGACTCCATCTGGATGTTCATTAAACTGGGGATTCGGCTAGAAAGGGTGATTCAGATTATCCGCATCTTGAAGAGTAAACTCAATGATATAGAGGCCCTGACGGAGAACGGCTTTAATAAGCCATTGAAGCAATACCAATGGACCACCACCTTGAAGGTATTGGAAGGGTTTGATATGCATCGTAGAGTGTATCGCAAAATTCCAAAGCAACGAACAACCTTCGAATTTCTGGTAACCAATCCAATCTTTCCACGTTCTATAGCTTATAATTTTCGAAAGGCTGATGAGCTCATCACGAAATTGAGTGCGCAGTACGATTCTGAAGCATTGCTTAAGTTTAAGGCGGGAAAATTGGCGCAATACTTCAAATTCTTGGAGTATGAGGAGATCAAGGATGATCTTCCGGGCTTTCTTGATGATTCATTAAACAAAGTCTATGCCCTGCATGATCGAATAGGCCAAACTTTTTTTACCTAAGTATTGTTTACAAAACTCTGTTCAGTCCAAGTTCTTACAACTCACTGATATAGAGAATACATTATTAAACCAATCTTCGATGACCTATTGTCTTGGGATTAAAGTTAAAAGTGGCCTAGTAGCCATTGCTGATACCCGCATCACCTCTGGTAATGAAACAACAACTGCTAAGAAGATCTCCATTCACAAAAGCGGTAAAAAGAACCTTTTCATCATGACCTCTGGCCTTCGCTCCATCCGGGATAAGGCCGTAACCTACTTCGAGGAATTGTTGGAATCTGAAGACTTTGCCTTTGACAAAATGTACAAGGCGGTGAATGCCTTTGGCGATCAGCTTCGTCGCGTGGCCAAAGAAGATAAACAAGCCTTGGCAGAGTCGGGGCTCTTCTTCAATTTAAACACTATTGTAGGAGGGCAATTGGAAAACGATACAGAGCATAAACTCTATTTACTATATCCCGAAGGCAATTGGATTGAGATCGGAGAAGCCACGCCCTTCACGATCATCGGAAACTCCGGCTATGGCAAACCCGTCTTGAATCGCGCCTTAACCTTCGAATCCTCCATTAAGTTTGCGTTGAAAACGGGATTTCTCTCCTTTGATTCCACTCGGGTGAGTGCCAATGATGTAGGATACCCGATTGATGTCGTGATATACATCAAGGATTCCAAGAAAATGCTAGAGCGGCGGTATACAGAAGATCAAACGGGGCACTTAGGGGAAATGTGGGCAAAAAGATTGAAAGATATCATCCACGAAGTACCCGATGACTGGGCGGAAAAACTAGTACAAGAAACCGAGCATATTCTTCAGCAACAACAGCAAAAGCAGAACAAGGAACAACAGCAGATGCAGCAGCAGCAGTAAGCAATATGATCGGTCTTCTTAAACTAAGGAAATAATTACTTCAAGTTCTAACACAAGCTCACTCATCCTTTAAATGTGCCGCGGGATTCAAACTCATTACTTTCAGTAGTAGTAGGGTGATGATGGTCAGAAAAACCATGGTACAGATAAAGACGCTTAGTACAGGAATTTCCCAAGAGAGCTTAATCCGCTCCGGATAGTTATTGAGCCAATGGTTGAGAAAATAAACTGCAGGGATGGCGCCAACTAGAAATCCCGAGATTAGCCATTTCCCAAATTTAGTAGAAAACAGCAAATAGATATCCATTGGGGAGGCACCGCTGACTTTGCGAATACTCACCTCTTTTAATCGTTGGCGAACATGTGTCCCTACCATTCCAAAGAGTCCAAGTGAGGCTAGCAGAATGGCGATTAGGGAACCCGATCGGGCCAGACGCTGAATCTGCGTTTCTGTTTGCATATCTGCGGCATTGCTCTCCTCCAGATAGGTATAATTGATCGGACGTGTCGGATAGACTTTGCGCCATAGCGCTTCTATTTGTCCAATTTCCTGATTAGCAGCCTGTGGATTGAGTTTGATGAGCATCGTCTGCATCATGTATTCGGGAGCGGTATAGATGACCAATGGGAGAACTTCCGTTTGTATAGCCGCATAATGAAAGTCTTTTACAACTCCTACGATACGTGGATTGGCCAACTGTCCATATTGAAAAGGGATCACTTCCCCAACGGGATTGTCTAGCTTGGCTCGTTTGACGAAGGTCTCATTTACTAGTACTGCTCCACTACGGTCTCCCTGTATGTCTATATCAAAATTTCTGCCCGCTATCACCTCAATATCTAGAAGATCGACAAAATGCTCATCGGTTCGCAAGTGGCTGGTTGAGAAATTGATTTCACCATCCTGGTAATCCGTACCATTATAGCCAGAATTGGAACTTACGGATTGGACAAAAGCCAATCGCTCCAATTCTCTTTTCATTTGATCAAGTCTTTGCTCGCTGGTATCTCTAATGGACAGGGCCAGTACATTTTCATCTTCGTAGCCGAGGTCGAAGTTCAATAGATGATCCAACTGCCGATTCGTAGTCAACATACCAATGATTAGGAAAATCGTTATGCTCACCTGTAACATGACAAGCAACCAACTGAAAAAGGATTTTCCACCGACCTTGAGTCGTTCCTTTAGAGCGAGGTTGGCTCTTTTAGTAGAGAGCACGACCGATGGATATAAGCCGGAAAGGAAAGTACTGATGAGCAGTACTAGCACCATACCCACTCCAAACCGCCAACTCAGCAAATCCTGAAAACCATATTGGACTTCTACAAACTCAGAGAACAGCGGCAGTAGCAGTTGGATGAGTACAACAGCCATCAGGCCAGCCATGAGGGTTCCCAAAAAAGATTCGCTGAGGAACTGCTGGAAGATGGTATTTCCATTAGCGCCCATAACCTTTCGCACCGCTACCTCCCGGGAGCGACTCAAGAAATTACCAAGTGCAAAGTTGGAATAGTTAAAGCAGCTAATTAACAAGCAAAGCAAGCCCACAAGTAAGACCACCCAAAGCACCTGTAGATTGGCAGTGGCACGAAGTCCATTACCCATTCCGAGTTGATCCGTGTGCATGTTGGAAAAGGCTTGCAAGAACAAACGAGGTTTAATGCTAGCATCATCCCCCTCCAGATTAGCGGCTAAGACTTCATTCATACCTGCTTCCACATCTTCCAGCGTAGCGCCTTCCCTACGTAATACAAATACATTCATATTGATATCGAACCAGCTTTCCGTTCTTCTAGCTGCCACTCTGCTTACCCAAAAATTGAAAGGAACAATAACTGAAGGTCGAAAGGTGGAGGTCAGTGGGAAATCTTCAAATACGCCAGTAACGGAGAACACCCTTTCCTCTTCCCCAAAGAGTAGGCGAAGTTCATTCGATGAGGATAGTGTTTCTGCAAAGGATTGGGAAACGATGATGTTTTCGGGGTCATTAAATGCTCCGGGACTTCCGCTAATGAAATTGAAATCTAGCATTTGGAACATTTCCGGATCGGCATAGTGGAGTACTAAGTAGCTATAGTCTTGATCAATTAGCCGTAATGCAATTCCATTTTTGACGTGGGTTGCCATTTCAATACCAGGGACTTCCTCCGGTAGCACCTTTCCCATGATGTAAGATGCGCCGCCCATTTTTTCTACCTCTCCCCGAAATTCTACCTCTGCGGCTATTCGATAAAGCCGATCTGACTTATCGTGGAAGCGATCAAAGGAAAATTGATCGGCCAAAAAGAGATAGGCAAGTGCTGCGGTAGCAATTCCTATGGCCAGGCCAAACATATTAATGAAGGAGTAGGTTCGGGTCTTCCAGATAAAGCGGAAGCCTATCTTGAAGTAATTTTGTAAAAGGTAAAAGAAGTGATTTTTCATAAAGCCGGGTTTTCGGAATCGGAAAAACTGGAAGGTTTTTAGAGCCTCAATGTAAAATTTGCGACGGGCGTAGTTGGTGCCTTTTGTTTCTTCCCGCCAGTAAAAGGCTTCGTGTAAATCACCTTGAAATTCTTCCAAATATTCATTTGGACAAATCCTCTCAATGAGCCAGTCTGCCCACTTAGGAGGTCTAGAGGGCCCCATACTTGAAATTTTGTTGAGGAATACTAGCCCAAAGTTTAGCTTTGGCTTCCTGTAGTTGTTGGATGGCGTGATAGCCGGCAGAGGTGGCCTGATAAAGTCGTTTTCGACGTCCTCCTCGTTTGGCGGTCGGTTCCCCAAATTTTGAATTGACCCATCCTTTTTTCTCCATCCGCTTCAAAACGACATGGATGGCTGGGAGAGATATTGTTTTGCCTAAAATCGTTTCGTAATACTGTGCAATCTGAACACCGTGACATTCCTCATACTTGAGGAGGATCATCAGAACGATTTCTTCCAGAGCTCCAATTGTTTCCATTTTATTAACAATTGTTTAAGTAATGCGCTACAATATTATTAATAAATGTTTAAAAAATAAAATGCCTCAGGAAAGTATTGTGATATCCATCGATATACACACTACCGGTGTGATCAGATTCATACTGATCCTTCGATCTATTTTTGTTGAAATTGATGGAGTGAGGAGAGGGAAAGGATAGAAGATATAGGCCTGGTCTTCTAGGTTGAGGTTCATTTGATCAGAAAGCATAGATAGGCGATTTTCCTCAGTATCCATGGTTTTCCAGATCAAATTAGTTCGGGCGAACTTCGAAGAGAGTGAGAGCTGGTTCAGCGGTAAAGCAGGCATACATAGGCGTGGCCGCTGCATCGTATTGACTCATTGGGGGTAAACAGAGGATCATTGTCAGCTACCATAGCGGCTGGCGTTGGATAGCCCAGCTGAGCACCAGCTGCATGATCATTGTCAAAGCGGATGGTATTAAATTGTGGAACGGCATTAATGGCCACTACAGAGTCGAAGTTATGCCGTCTCGGGGTCCTTATTTTGACAGGAAACAGCAAGTAATACAGCGACTCCCAAGTATAGGCGATTTTTCATGATGGGCTTGGGTTTTTATAGGTTGAATAGTTAAAAAACTAGCTTGATAGAGGTCCACAAGTGACTGCCAGCTCCGTCAACACCAGATCCATGTATCCGATAGGCAGTGTTGAACAGGTTCTGCCAACCACCCGCCAGATGAAGCTTACCGAGCTGGCACCCGATCCGCCAATTCAAGGTGGACCAAGCCGGCGTTCCTCCATCTGGAATCCTATGATCCTTGATGTCGCCGCCAGATAATCGACCTTGTTGGCTAGCAAACCAAAGCTCCAATCCCGTGTAGAAGGCTTGCTCCTTTTGGTATTGTAAGCCGAAGCGGCCATTGAAAGGGGGCATTCGACGAAGGGGTTCATCTTTCGCTTCATTTTGGCCGCGCGTATAGGTTGCATTTCCATACAGTACCCAAAATGATGTGGGTCGAAAGGAAAAATCTATTTCAACGCCAGAGATATTCGCTCGTGCGGTATTCGCTTTCTTAAAGACCGGCTCACCATCCAGCTGCGGACTACCTTGGAAAGTGGTGCTTACGCGTGTGATCAAATCAAACAGCTGCATGTAATAGAGCGCCGTATTCATTTGGAATTGCTCGGTATTTACCTTGTAACCCAATTCATAGGTAAGATTCTTTTCGGGGCTAAGGTTTTGGGACGGCACTTCTATGCCGGAGTCAAAACTTCCAAAGCTGCTGAGGTCATTGACATTAGGGGCTCGAAATCCAGTGTTGATGGAAGCAATCAAGGCATTCTGGGCATTCACGGAATAAATGGCGCCTAGGTTTCCGACCAAAGCTGTGGGTTGGATATTGGTATTACCAAATGTTTCATCGTTGATCTTGAGGTCAAACAGGTTAAACCTTGCACCGGCGTTCAACTTAAGCGGACCAAAGCGAATGGTATGTGTGGTAAAAAGAGCGATGTTATGCACCTTTGAGTCATTGGGGTAAAGGCCACGTTCGACAGCTCGGATACCAGAGTCCAGGTTTTCTTCAATGGCGCTACTGTTTACTCGATCCCAGTACCATTCTGTTCCAGAAACGGCCGTCCAATTGTCTCGGATCTTGGAGTTGATTTCTGCACTGAAGCTTAAGGTATTCACCTCGTCCTCCTCGAAGGCCATGGTTTGACTTCCTTGCCGTTGCTTGGTGCGTCCTTCCAGACTGTTCTGGTAAGCCAAGGTAAAGCGCGTGCTTTCAAGGAGTGGGTTGGTGCTGCCCAGCTGAAGGCGAGCGTATGCGAGCTGGCGATTTTGTGGATCAAATTCGTAAGTTTGGTATCCCCTTTGTGCTACTTGATCGTAACGTCCAACATTGCTTTGAAAAACACCATTGTAGGCCAATGTCAACAACGATTGATTCCCGACTTTTGCTTTTAGTTTGAAGTCTCCGGCCTGCTCCAGGTAGCTAGACGGAGCCTCGGTGCCTAAATCCCCACCCGCATATAGCTCTCCAAAATCTCGATAGCTAAAGCCTCCCAGGACAGCCAGTTTTTCGCTTCGAAGCTCCAATTCTGCCCTACCTCCTTGCTCCATATCACGTGTAAGTATCCGACCCAGTAAGCTTCCGTGTATTTCTGTTCCACTTTCGCTGAAAGCCCCCTCTTTGGTTAATACCTGTACTGTGCCACCTAGGGCATCACTGCCGTAGAGCACCGATCCTGCACCGCGAATGGCTTCCACTTGACGAATGTTCAAAGCATCAATGGTATTAAAGTACTGATTGGGACCATACCGATAAGTCGAGTTGTTCAAACGGATACCATCTAGCAAGAGTAGCGTTTGATTGCCGGTCAACCCTCGCACAAAAGGAGATCCTCCGCCATGGTTAGTCTTTTGCATCCATACTCCTGGTAGACCTATTAATGCTTCGGCGGTGCTTCGCGAGACATTGGCTGCTAGGTCCGGTGCTTTCAAGATGGAGATTGCTTCTACGCTTTCAAAGGGATTAGAGCCTTGCCGTTCGGCTGTAACGACTACGGTTTCGGAAGTATCTGCTAAAATAGATTGGCTCAACAATTGGCTCCAGAGCATGGCCAGCAGCATTGTGGTGCAAATATGTCTCATAAGATAGCTCGTTGAGGTACTATTGCTTGGCTTTATGTGCACGAATAAAATCTTCTACATTATCTAGCTCTGGGGATTCTATCACGGCTTTCCAGTCGAAGTTTTCGTCGAAAGGATCCAGTACTTTTTGTGGGTCAAAAACCCGGATGTCCAGTGGAGCGGCATCGTAAGGTGTGAAATCGGGTTTATCTGTGAAAAGTGCTGAAAGATCGCTTGCTGCTGCGTCGTATTGGTTCAAATAGGGTGTGCCCAAGATATTCCAGAAGGTTTTGAAAATACTGCCGAAGCTATAATGCTGGTGGCCCACGTAGTTTTTCTTGGCGTAAGGAGAAACCACCATAAGTAGACTGCGGTGTGCATCAACATGGTCCACGCCATTTTGTGAATCATCTTCAGTGATGACAATAGCCATGTTCTTCCAATACGGGGTTCGCGAGAGGAATTCGATGATTCTTCCCAGGGCCAGGTCGTTATCCATCATGTAGCTAGCGAAGTATGGATAGCCAGCATGGGGGCGTTCTCCTGCTCCATGGTCATTCGGGAGTAGTACGGTTACAACTTGTGGCATTTCTACGCCGGAATCGATATACTTTTCTGTAAACTCCCCTATGAATTGGTCGGCTCTAAATTGATCGGGAATGGCCATGTTGTAAGTAGCGTAATTTCGGGAGGAGTGATCATATAGCGGGCCAGGAACGGGGAAGTTCACTAGATATTTTACGCCAGTGTGCTTCATGGTTGAATCGGCTAGTGTGCCGGCCATTTCCACACCGAAGCCAAAGTTGAAGAAACTAATATCGTTTCGTTCGAAATGCTCCCAAATAGAACCCGCCTCGTTGTAATCCTCTGGGTAAATGGCTCCACTAGCCCCAACTAGCGCTAGATTGCCTGGTGCTTTCGAGTTCCTTTTCATTCCCCTTTTCCCACCGTAAGTGGCAGCCACGCTGGTTTCTACCCATTCGTTTGGATAGGTACCCACCAACCAACGGTGGCCATCGGCTGAATGATCCGAATCTACGTAGAAGTTATCGGAGATGGCGTACTTATTGGCAAGCAGTAAGTGATTGACCATCACACTTACATCTGTTACACTATCTCCTCTAGTTCTACTCGCCACGGTCTGGTTGGTCCCAAAGCGCGCAATCGTAGGATCGCCGTCTCCCCCTTGAAGCTGGCCGAAGACTTCGTCGTAGGTACGATTTTCTTTGGAAATAAACACGATGTGTTTGATCGGGCTCTCGGAAGCCCCGGGGTACAAGGGGACAGGATTTGAACCTCGCTTTTCCAAGGCGAGTTGATCCACCTCATGAAACTTGAAGTTATTGTCAATGACCTGTTTCGTCAAGGCCTGTAAGGCTTCATCCGAAGGAATATCCATAATAGTGACAGCTCCTTTCATCAGGCCACCAATATAGGTTCCTTCCGGCCCTACTTCATAGTCTTTTCCTCCATTAGGCCCACTGCCAAAACCTTTGGCATTAGCGACAATTAGCTGCTTACCATCCGGACTGACTTCTACTTTGGAGGGAAACCAAGCTGTCGGGATATGTCCTTTTATCTCTAAGGTTTTGGCATCAATAACTGCCACGGCATTGATACCTGATTCCGCTACATATAGTCTGCTTTGATCTGGAGACAAAGCTAAACCAAAAGGAATAACCCCTCGAAAAGATGACATTCTGGCGTCCGGTTTTAGATAGATGTTGGTGATAACGGTATCCTGGACAAAGTCAATGACTGAAATACAATCATTATTCCCATTGCTTACAAACACATATTGATCGGTAGCAACCAGAGAGTTCGGACTTGACCCTCCGATGGCAGGAATTCCTTCGATGGACTCACCTACGAGAAAACCTGTCTTGATCTTCTTGGTAGCTTGAGGTTCTTCATCCAATGAAATCTTCCAGACGGAAAAGGACTCTGGTACATTTGGATCTCCCAGTCCGGGCACCTGTATACTATCATTCTCATAACCTTTTATCATTTCGGGCGTGTTGTAGCCAGATGTGGGAAAGGTTGCTGCGGTACCTTTCAGGTCTGTAGTGTCAAGCTGCCCTAAGAAGCTGTATTCAAACAAACCGACATTGGCAACATAAGCAGCGGTTTCATCTTGGTTAAGACAAATACCGAAAGGGTATCGCCCGGTGGGAACGTTATGCTCAATGGTATTGGTCTCTGTGTCGATAATCATCAGGCGAAATCCGAGTTGATCGACTGCATATAGCGTTTTACCATCTGCGGACAAAACCATATCTCCAATATATCCGTCTGTGAAATCTCTCGCCCCATCTATCACAGCACAATTAATGGAGTCCTTTTTCACACCTGTTTCCAGGTCAAATTGGAAGATCTTATTGCTGATCCCACCTGCTACATAGACAGACTTATTGTCAGGAGATACAGCAAGGCCCATGAAGACGGCTTCTAGTAGGCCTTCATCGTTATCGGCTCCCTCAGGAATTTGTCTAATCGATGGTTGATCCGCATCCAAATTTTGGATAATGGAAATAGAGAAGGGGCGAGTTCCAGAGTTACTTGTGACGGCAATTGAACCATCAGGTGAAAGTGTTAATCCGTAGGGGTGGGGTGCAATTCTGATTGTTTTCCCATAGGGCTTGATGATTCGCCCATTGGGTATGATGGTTTCTCCCTGGATATCTATATGAGTTTTGCGGTCATCGGATGGTGCCGAAACGGTCCACAATTTATCAGTAGTCTTCGTGCAAGCGGTAGAGAATGCAACTAGGAGTAATAGAATTAGGCGGTTGAACATAATATCGATGGCTGTTAGTAAATGCGTGGATGTCGGGAGCTAGGAATTCTGGGGTGGAGTTGATACATGCTCCAAATATGTTGAAGGATTATTTGATAGCGTATCAAGGCAGGATGCTCAGGAATATTCGGTACACTACGCTATTGCGAATTTCTGTTGGAAAGTAGCTCGGTTATGTTAATTGCAGGTATTCTTCAAGTTAAGTTCTTGAGAGAAAGGAATGAGGAAGATGACGGAATTACCACTCCTATTATAGCTCCAGTAGGTAGTGCTGAACCACAGCGCTCATGCTTGCAAAGAATTAACACCCTTCCAGGCCAAAGAAGAAAGTTAATGCTTGATCGATTTTTTCACCATTGGCATCAATGGCGGGCTTCCACTTGCCAGGCATTTCCTTAAGCAGGTCAATTAGTACTTGATCGATTTCTTGGTAACCAGAAGTTGACTTCAACTCCACCTTTTCTATGGTTCCTTCTTTGGTAACCATGAAGCTAAATTGCCCACCCTTTAATTGTTGCTTATGGATGGTAGTAGTATGCTCCTTGCTGTTTTCCCTCAAGTAACTAATCAAAGCATCATACCCTTCTGCAAACTCGGCCTCTTTTTCTGGTGTAATGCTGAGAAAATACATTACGGCATCGTAAGATCTGTTTCTGCCTTCTGTTTGTTCGTACTCGTACAGAGCACTGACTTGAACATTGGAGGAATAGTCGGTGGATTGAAGGAGTTTTATTTGTGCTTCGGTGAACAAAGCTTCCTCTCCAAGCTCAGTCATTTTTACATCATTTTCGAAAACGGAAATAGTGGCCTTCCGGTAGAACCCTTTAGACTCGAATTCCTGTTTTGGCAGAACATCCGTAATTGACTTAGCACGATGCAGATCTACTTTCGAAATGGTGTGATTGTATCTTGATCCGACTTTATACACCAAGTCGGAATTCTTCATCGACCCAACAATGTCTGCTAGGTTGTACTCATATAGAGGAGCGGGCTTAATTGTATCTGCTGCAAAGACTACCTCGGCTTTGTTTCGGCTTAGGAAACTGAATGCCATTAAGCTCAAGCCTACTACCAAAGTGCCAACAATTAGGATGCTCTTTTTCATTTCTATTCCTTGTGTGATCAATTCCATCCAAATATAGGATGGAAAGGCGCACATTAGGTGGAATCCCTTGTAAAACTTTGTAAAGCAAATGTAAAGGCCCGTATTTTCAGGAGACCAGCCTATCAAAGCAAAGAAATATCGTTCTGGACGCCAGGTCTACAGTCATTCAATTCCTAACACCAAGCGCCCCTCAGTGCTCGCGAAAGATTGTACTAATACAGATCAAATTTAGTCTCCTTCAAGCCTAGATACCCCAAGTATTCCTTCACTTCCAGGGCCTCGTCGCCACCCTTATTGGCATGATGCAATAAGGTGAAACCATGTGGGCCTTTTGCGCGCAAGGTGCTTGGAAACGTTTCAAGCATGGGCTTCACAATCTCTATTTTACCTAATAAGGCAGCAGTGAAAATATTAGCCTGGGCACCTTGCTCCAGAAGGTACTTTACAACGACTTTATTCCCAACATGAGAGGCTGCTCCAAGACCTGTTTCAAAGTCACCTCGCCGCCAATCGTGAGCGGCATTGAGGAGGGTCGGGTGCTCTGCTAACATCTCCTTCACCTTGTCCAATTTGCTATGGCTGAGCCGCACAAATTCCTCAACTATTTTCTTGTCTAATTGGGGTTCTTCTTGAATGCTTTGAGCTCTTGTGAGAATAGGATAGGAGCCAATACCCACGAGGGCTAAACCGGCCTGTTTGATAAATGTCTTTCTGCGCATGCTGAATGATTTGTGGTTGAACAATCTAATGATTTACAAATTACCGAATTGCTAGTAAGTTTTGGCAGTTATTATCCCAAGGCAAACTTTACTCCTGTCAATACCCTTTTAATCGGGGCTAGGTTTGTGTGGATGTTGACATAGCATAAGCAGCCTTTGGCATAAAAGGCTTGAGGATATTGCTGGATTTGAGGTAAATTGCCTTATGGATAAGTCGCTAAGGCGTAGCCTTGTACAGCACATCATGTTTTGGCTGATCATCGTATCTACTTATGCCATTTCAGCCTGGGGGTATAGAGATAATTTTCAACAGGCTATTATCTATGAGGCTATCTACCTGCCGGCTCGGATGCTGGCCGTCTATTTTAATTGGTTTTTGTGGATGCCCAACAAACTCTATCGCAATCGAGTAGGAGAGTATCTAATCGGTATGGTCGCTGTCATTTTTGTGCTAGCAACGATACAGCGCTATTTGATGTATTACTGGGCTTATCCAACCTTCTTCCCAACTTGGCCCATCCAATCGAATGGGGCCTTCGTTTTCTTTCGGGTAGTCCAGAATATGGTGGTCATTGCTACACCCGTAGCTTTGTCCACGGGGATGAAATTGTTCTTAGATTGGTATGATCAAAAGAATAGAGCACAGCAATTGGAACGGGAAAAGGTGGCAGCAGAGTTGCAATACTTAAAGTCTCAGATCAACCCTCATTTTTTGTTCAATACCTTAAACAATATCTATGGATTGGCCATAGAGGGATCGGGTAAAGTTCCTGCTTTATTGTTAAAGCTATCTGATCTACTAAGCTATTCCTTGTATGAATCTGGTGGTAAATTTGTGGATATTACCAGAGAACTTCAATTGATCAAGGATTTTATAGCCTTGGAGCTGGAGCGATCAGATAATCGAGTCCGGGTAGAATGGGGCGTGAAAGAAGAATCACTCAAGGGAATGGAGATTGCTCCGCTCTTATTGATTCCATTAGTCGAAAACGCTTTCAAACATGGTACCAGGGAAGAAATTCGTAGGGCAGAGATCGCCCTCCAATTGGAAAAGAACGATGGACAACTATTGTTTCGGGTGCGAAATACCATTCCTGAGGAGAAGCCGAGCAGTCAGGAGGAATCGGGCATTGGCCTCGCTAATGTTAAGCGTAGACTAGCCATTTTGTATCCGAATCGGCATGAGTTTTCCATACAGGAACAGACAAATTCTTTCGAGGTAATCTTAAAAGTGGATCTACATGAAGGACATTAGATGTTTAGTCGTAGACGATGAACCGGTGGCCCAGCGCATACTGCAAGGTTTCATTGAGGACTTACCCGAACTGGCATTAGTAGAAAAATGCAGCTCTGCGATTGAGGCTCGAAGTATTTTGCAGCAGCAGGAAGTAGATCTGATGCTATTAGACATTCAAATGCCGAAGCTTAAGGGCTTGGCCTTTCTGAGAACCTTAGTAGACCCGCCACCCGTAATTATTACGACTGCTTTTCGAGAATTTGCACTAGATGGTTATGAATTGGAAGTCGTGGACTACTTGGTGAAGCCTATTGCTTTTGAACGATTTGTCAAGGCCATCAACCGCTATAAGAAGCAATTTCTACAGCAAGTGTTACCAGAGGAAAAGCTTGTAGACAAGTCCTTTATCTATGTCAAGAGTGATCGGCGGACTATCAAGATTCCTTCTGCGGAAATAGTTTTCATTGAAGGGATGAACAATTATGCTAAGATCATATTGGCAGAAGGCCAGCACATCATCTATCAATCTCTTACACAATTGTTGAAGCAATTACCAGACTACTTCATTCGGATTCATAAATCCTATATCATTAATAAGCGGGCCATTCGCGCGTTCACGAGTGAGTACGTGGAAATTAAGGAGAGGCAAATTCCAATTGGGAAGACTTACCGAAACCTGATCTCTTATTTGTAATGGGATAGGATATTTACCAAATGAAAAAAGCCCATCCCAAGGGGATGAGCTCTTTTTATCTTTAATAGAAGACTAAGGTCTTCTACCTGTGTTTTTACAACATTGGAGCAATTACCAAAGCTACAACAGACATCAACTTCAACAAGATGTTCAAGGAGGGGCCTGAAGTATCTTTGAATGGATCTCCTACCGTATCACCTACAACGGCTGCTTTGTGTGGATCAGATCCCTTGTAGAATTTCTCGCCCTGGATAGTCACTCCTTCTTCAAACATCTTCTTCGCATTATCCCAGGCACCACCAGCATTAGATTGGAAGATGGCCATTAGTACACCGCATACGGTAACACCAGCCAGCAAGCCACCCAGCATCTCAGCACCGCCGCCGAATCCGATAACAACTGGAGACAAAACAGCAATTAGACCAGGAACAACCATCTCACGGATAGAAGCAGCCGTAGAGATTTCTACACATTTGCTGTATTCCGCTTTACCGTCTGCCGCCTGGAAAGTCTTTTTGTCCGCATCAGACCAGTCCTCAAAATCCTTACCGTC
>CBDHHG010000023.1:0-133822 GCA_965263225.1 Saprospiraceae bacterium | reverse complement strand
AGCCGTGGTTACTCGAGCTTGTTCTTTCCGATTGAAGATGTCATATCCAGCCTCCGCAAAAACTGTTGGTGCATTGATTTGTCCAACAATCTTGGTCTCATTGTAATTCAGCGCCCAATTGATATCGAGTTTTGCTTTCTGTCCAAGCAAAATATCTTGATAATTGGCCACGAGATCGATGCCTTGAGTTCGAGTATCCATAGCATTGACAAAGAACTTAATACTGGTGACGTCGAAATCCTTCAATACCTCTTCCACCGGATTGTCCTGTGTTTCATCTGCATCGAATCCGATTTCTCCTGTGAACAGTACTCTGTCATTCAGCTTTACCCGATAATAATCCAAGGCCATGGAAAATTGAGGGGTGAATTTGTAAGTAACACCTGCCGAAATATTGAAGGCAGTTTCCGCATCAAGACGGGGCACTCCCAGCCCTTGAATCACCGGACTTACATTGTTAAAAGTTCCTTGGTTAGAGATGGTGCCACCAGAAATCAAAGTTTGGATGTTGCTGAGGTAAATCTGGTGCAAAGATGGAGCTCTAAACCCGGTGCTAATGGATGCTCTGATCGCGCCTTTGTCTTTGCCAATAAGTTGGCGTGAGCTCAGTTTCCAAGATAGATTGTCTCCGAAATCTGAATAATTCTCGTACCGCACTGCACTACTGAGTAGAAAGGATGTTGAGGCATCCCAATCCAGGCTTAAGTAAGAACCCACATTAGATCGGTTTTCATTTAAGGCATTTTCCGGCCTTAGCCCCGGAAAGGACTGAGCCCCTCCGTCAATGTAGGATGCTTCCTGTCCGGCTCTCACCTCAAAGGCCTCCTGCCGAATCTCTAATCCCCAAGTGGCGGCAATCGTGCCCCAATTTTTACTTATATCTACATTTCCCAGGATATGACTGAAACTATATCCACCTGGATCAAATGAGGTGGGACTCGTTTCTCCTAACGCCACATTAATGGTATTGCCAATGAGATAATCTACCCCATTGCCTCCTGCTGACAGACTGATATCCGTTTTCCATCCCTCGTTTTCCAATCGATTCCCGAAGGTAAGGTTGTAGTCATTGATACTGGTCTCGAAGGTAGGTAAGAAACCTTCGTATTCCTGACCCTCAGGTGTCAACAATCCAAAGTCACTAGGAATCCAGTAGGGCGTTCGATAGGCGGCGAAAGATTGACCTTCTCGGTAAGTGTAGCCTCCAAAGGCATAGAAGGAACCCCTTCGACCATTATACGGGAGTTCTAAATTGATCTGGCTAGTATAGCGGTCAAAACGAGGCTGCCCGATGTTCATCCCCAGGTCTGGATGTTTTTGGATAAATGGGTGTTTACCGTTCAGGATGTCATCATCGTCAAAAATGACACCGAATAAGCCATCACCACCCGGTTCACCTGCCCTATCCGTATCATTTTGATGATATAGACTTCCGGTGATATTCAGGAAACCACTTTTCCCAATTTGAAACCCCTTATTCAGATCTGCACTGTAGGTGAATCCGTCGCCAACCGCTGTCACTCCAGATTCTAGCTTGAGTTGCCACTCAGAACTAGGGCGCTTTTTTAAGATAACATTGATTACTCCCGCGATAGCATCCGATCCGTATTGAGCGCTAGCGCCATCACGTAAGACCTCAATCCGCTCTATGGAAGAGGCAGGGATACTTTTCATATCCACCCCAACTTCTCCTTTGCCGGGCGTATCATTGACATACACCAAGGCACTTTGATGCCTGCGTTTCCCATTGACGAGTACTAAGGTTCTGGAAGGGCCAAGATTACGCAACTCCGAGGGATCAAAATGAGCAGTGGCGTCCGAGATAGCTTGCTGTGAAGCGTTATAGGAAGGGATCTTGAAATTAATCAATTGATCCAGTGCATATTGTCCTACCGCTCTAAACTCTCCCGCATTTATATTGTCGATAGGGACAGGAGAGGCTAAAATACTTCTAGGTTTCGAGCGATTTCCAACGACCACGATTTCGTCCAAGTGACTAGGCTGAGCTATCATCTGGATGATGGCTGGAAGGCCACTAGATATGGCTACTTCGAGGTCTGGGAATCCCAGATAGGAAACGACTAATTGAGCAGGAAAGCCAGCTACTTCGAGCTTAAAGTGACCTTCCCTGTCACTAGTTGTCCCGCTTTGGCTGTGTTGATCCTGAATAGTGGCGCCGATCAGTGGGTTTCCATCTTGATCCTGAATTTGACCTTGGATCATTTGTTGACTGTGGACCCGGATGGCATTTAAGCTTAGCAAGAGTAAACATAGAAAATACGTTCTCATTTGGTTAATGATTATAGTTTAAATAAAGGTTTTAGGTTCTTTGGTGCAGTAGTGAGACTGGGTAGGGATTGAGCATTCAAATTGCAGTTCGCAAGAGGGATTTGCAAAAAGACATGAGCCTTTGGTAGTCCTGAGCGATCCACTCGGGGAAAATTTTGAGCAGGGTGTGAAAGGGGAAAGAATGGCTTAGTTGTCGCCGTCGAGATAGCTGAAGGAGAAAAAGGGTGAGCCTCTATTGAGATTGTCTATCTTAGGGTGAATCCAAACGCTGAACATACCATGGCCCTCAATAATGTCCTCAAGTCCATATTTATCAGTCTATTCCCAATCCTAGCACTGTATCTCAGTATCCGCTCTGGACTGAGTTTAGCAGAACAGTTTGAGCTGGGCTCCCTTGGACTATTTATCATGGCCATGACCGTCGTGATATTATTTGCTATGATCTTTATAAAGAAAATGGCAAGAGGATATGGGAACCTCCGAACTTATGAGTTATTTCTGCTTTTGGGGTTGGCTTTGTTCTTAATCGGCTATTTCCAAGGAAATCCAACAACTACAAATCTAATGGGGGTAGTGGCCTTGCTGCTGGCCTGGGTGGCTTATAGCCGCTGGTACTCTACCTTTCCCACCCGAGAGAAGAATCTACTTCAAGTTGGACAGCCTTTACCTGCCTTTCAAGTAGAGGATATTGAGCAAAATAAGATTACGGAAAAGACACTCCTTGGACAGAAAAACCTGCTGCTCTTCTTTCGGGGCAATTGGTGCCCGCTCTGTATGGCACAACTTAAGGAGGTGGTAGAAGAATATCAGGAGTTAGAGTCCTTGGGCGTTACAACTTACTTGATTAGCCCGCAGCCGCCTAGTCATTCCATTGCACTATCCAGGAAACACAAGGTTAACTTTCATTATTTGGTAGATAAGGAAAATGCCATGGCAAAACGATTTAAGATATTTGCCAAAAATGGCCTTCCTATGGGACTGCAAACCTTGGGATATGATAGTGATACCGTTCTACCAACGGTGCTGGTAACCGATGAGCAAGGCAAAATCATCTTTGCCGATCTGACGGATAATTATCGAGTGCGTCCAGAACCCGCTACCTTCCTCGACATTCTTCGACAACACAAATCCTAATTCTGAAGCAAATTTGAAGACTACTTGAAAATCTTGCTTTTTTGATTTAGCTCCTGGCTTTCTTTTTTTCATTAGCTACATTTGAAGTTTGGCATTTCATCCATCTTGGGTCGGTCCTTTGGCCTGTTGCCATGTGCTTTGTAATTTAGGATGATTGTAGAAGCACCTACGACTTTTCTAATCAAAATTGAACCTATGAAAAACATCCTTTTGCCTTTCTTATGTATTACTTTGATGCTGTCTGGACTTCAGGCACAAGAAAAAGGAGATTCCTTACTGAAGGAAGGAATCTTCTCCGGAATGAAACTGAGAAACATCGGTCCTGCCTTTGCCTCTGGCCGGATCGCAGATCTGGCTATTCACCCAGACGATGATAATGTTTGGTATGTGGCCGTTGGATCTGGTGGTGTTTGGAAGACCACTAATGCTGGGGTAACCTGGAAGTCGATTTTTGACAGGCAGTATTCCTATTCTATTGGTTGCCTAACTATTGACCCTAATAATCCACATACGATTTGGGTAGGAACGGGAGAAAATGTCGGAGGAAGACACGTTGGCTTTGGTGATGGAATTTACAAGAGTATGGATGGTGGCAAAACCTGGAACAACATGGGCTTGAAAAAGTCAGAGCATATCTCCAAGATCGTTATCCATCCCGAAAATCCGGACGTGATCTGGGTGGCTGCACAAGGACCACTCTGGAATAAAGGAGATGAAAGAGGTTTATATAAGAGTATAGATGGTGGTAAGAATTGGAAAAAAGTTTTGGGAGATGAAGAGTGGACTGGTGTTACGGATATCGTTATAGATCCTCGTAATCCAGATCAACTATATGCAGCCACTTGGCAGAGACATCGTACGGTAGCTGCTTATATGGGGGGAGGACCTAAATCGGGTTTGCATCGAAGTACAGATGGTGGAGAAACCTGGGAAAGACTGAAAACAGGATTGCCAGGAGGGAACATGGGCAAGATTGGATTAGCTATTTCTCCCCAAAATCCAGATGTGCTCTATGCAGCCATTGAATTAAACCGTAAGCAGGGGGCTATCTATAAATCCGCTGATCGGGGTTCGTCTTGGGTGAAGCGTTCTAATGCGGTTTCCGGAGCAACCGGGCCACACTATTACCAAGAACTCTATGCCTCTCCACATGCCTTTGATCGCCTGTATCTGATGGACGTTCGGATCCAGGTTTCGGATGATGGTGGCAAGAACTTCCGACGCCTAAGCGAACAAAAGAAGCACTCCGATAATCACGCTATCGCTTTCCGTGCCGATGATCCAGACTACCTATTGATTGGAACAGATGCCGGTATCTATGAGAGCTTTGACTTGGCAAAGAATTGGCGTTTTATCGCTAATCTACCTTTGACCCAATACTACAAAGTGGCGGTGGATGATGCCGAACCCTTCTACAATATCTTTGGTGGTACCCAGGATAATGGCTCTCATGGCGGCCCTTCCCGTACGGACCTTAGCGAGGGCATCAGCAATCGAGAATGGTACAAGACCTTAGGGGCTGATGGGCATCAATCCGCCACCGAACCTGGCAATCCCAACATCACTTATGCAGAAACCCAGCAGGGTGGCCTGCATAGAATTGATCGTATTACGGGAGAGCAAGTGTACATCCAACCACAAGCCAGAGCAGGAGAAGGTTTCGAGCGTTTCAACTGGGATGCCCCGATAGTGGTAAGTCCGCATAAGCCTTCCCGCTTGTATTTTGCTTCTTATCGAGTTTGGAGATCAGAGGATCGAGGAGACAGTTGGACACCCATTTCGGGAGACCTCACTAGAAATGAAGAACGCATTAGTTTGCCGATCATGGGCAAGGTCCAAAGTTGGGATTCTCCTTGGGACGTGAATGCTATGTCTAACTATAATACCATTACTTCCCTTTCAGAATCTCCACTACAGGCTGGATTGTTGTATGCCGGTACGGATGATGGCATTATCCAGGTAACGGAAGATGGTGGTCAGAACTGGAAAAAGATTGAAGTAGGATCGTTACCCGGCGTACCTGCTACGGCTTTTGTTAATGATATCAAGGCGGATCTGCATGATGTCAATACGGTCTACGTGGCCCTGGATAATCATAAGTATGGAGACTTTAAACCTTACTTGCTAAAGAGTACGAACAAGGGTAAGTCTTGGAAGTCGATTAGCAGTAACCTGAAAGACAAGAATATGGTATGGCGCATGGTCCAGGATCATGTTAAGCCGGAATTATTATTTGCTGCTACCGAGAAGGGAATTTTCTTCTCCATCAATGCCGGAGGAAAGTGGATTAAATTGGCTAGCGATGCCAACATCGCTTTCCGTGATTTGGCCATTCAAAAACGAGAGAATGACTTGGTAGGGGCTTCCTTCGGGCGTGGTTTCTTTGTTTTGGACGATTATAGCCCTCTACGTGATATTTCCATGTCGCAGTTGAAGGAAGAAGCTACGCTATTTGCTACGCGCAAAGCTTGGTGGTATCGCCCTCGTTCAGTAGTAGGAACTCAAGGAGCCTCCTTCTACACCGCTCCGAATCCTGATTTTGGTGCTGTTTTTACCTACTACCTGTCCGAAGGATACACCACCCAAAAAGCAGAACGTAAAAAGGCCGAACGCAAACTAGCTAAAGGCGATAAAGATATTCCATTCCCCGGTTGGGATGCCTTGCAAGACGAGATGCAACAGGCTTCACCTAAGATTTGGCTTACTGTAAAGGATGCCGCTGGTGCTGTAGTTAAACGAATTAGTGGCCCGGCGCGTAAGGGTATTCATAGAGTGGCCTGGGATCTACGCTACTCTTCGCAAGGAGGAGTGCGCTTGAATAGCAGAGGTGGTGGTTTCGGTGGTGGTGGCTTCATGGCCTCGCCTGGTACTTACACGGTCAGCCTAGCCAAAGAGATTGATGGGGTGATTACTCAACTTGCAGAACCGAAAAGTTTCGAAGTAGTTCCATTGAGAGAAGGAGCTCTTCCTGGTGCTTCAGCAGCGGATTTGGCTGCTTTCCGTGGAGAGATGGAGAAATTGCAAGGAGCATTGTCTGCTACTTCCTATTTGTTGGACAACAGTATGAAGAAGGTAAATGCGATGCAGTTGGCTTTGGAAAGAAGTCGCACAGAATCCGCTTCACTAACCCAGCAGCTACACGAGCTGAAAGCGCAGTTGTATAATATGGAGGAATTGATGAATGGCAATGCCGCTAAGAATGAGATTGGAGAAAGAAATGCACCTACCATCCGCAGTCGCATGTTTGTAGGTTTCCGAGGTATGAGTACCACCTATGGTCCTACCCCGACTCATAAAGAAAGCGTGAAAATCGCCATGTCGGAACTAGATAAAATGAATGCCGACCTGGAGCAGATCAGTGGCGTGAAAATTCCTGCCCTAGAGGAGGAATTGGCCAAAACGGGCGCTCCCTGGATAGAAGGTCAGGCCTTACCAAAAGGAAATAAATAGATCAGGTACTTACCTGAGTTAAAGGCAGGGCTTCTCTCGGATTTGACTGGGGGAGGCCCTGTTTGCTGTATCTACCGGGATAAATCCAGCCAGTCCGGTACTTTATCCACACCCTGAGTTTTATAGCGTGTCAAGACACTTTCTACCACACTTGGATCATACTCAAACCAATCCACTTGCCGCTTGATTTTGAGATTTTGATCAAAATAGAGCCAAATGGTGAATTCCATGCCCCAATCTGAATCGACTACTTTTCCATAGTAGTAAAAAGGATTGAGATGGCCACGCACCACTGCTGTACTGTCTTCCACCACCAGGCTTTCAATGGCGAGATGCTCCTGCTCGGGACTAAGCTTGTGGAAGCCAGTATCAGGCCAATTGTAGAAGCGTTTAAACTGCCAGAGACTGTCTAACTCCAGATGTAGTGCAATGTCGTGGAATTGCAGATCCTCTCGATAGAAGGAGAGGAGCCGCTCCCAGTCTTTGCGCTCGGAGAACGTGTGAAAATAGTCCGTAGCTGTCTTTCGGACGGATTCCTCATAGCTCGAAACGAGTGCTTCATTTGAAACTTCCACTGGACTACAGCACCACACCGAAGCCAGGAGGATCGTACTCCAAGCGAGGAGATACAAATGTCGGGTCATAATTAGCCGTTTTTGAGTGGCTACAAAGTAAGGGCTAATTTTAGTTCGTGCCAACTCTGGGTTCTCTAGATTATTTAGGGTTGTGATGTTTATGGAGGCTGTACCATCAGAGGTGGTATAGCGTGAGTTTTTTTAAGTCTCTTTCTTAGTCTTTCTATGGAAAGGGGCGTTTAAGAGGAAAACGATATATAGATAATTAGCGGGTATACTAAAAGCTAGGAATTGCTTTTAATATTGGCGCGGTTTTTATAAATTTAGAAATGCCACCATTTAACCTAAAATGAAAAAGACTGCTCCTAAAATAGAATCAAATACTAAAAGAAATTCTTCCAAAACACAGGAGGCAGATCGGAAGGGGCATGGTGCTACATTGAATCCACCGACCTACGGCATTCGTCACATTGACCAGCCTAGTGACATTTTCCTGCAAACGAAATCAGAGGCCGTCACTTCAGAAAATGATAAGTACGAACAAGAAGCAGATAAGTTCGCCTATCTAGCGACGCAGAAATCATCAGATCAACAAGCAGGGAATACCACATCTGACCAATCCAAGCAAGAGCGGAGGATCTCATCCATAAATTCTGCTAGGAAGTCCGATACTATGGTTAGTCCTAACGTCGCCAGTACGTTACAATCCAGTCTTGGTAACGGTAGCTCACTGGCTACAAATGTGCGGGCTGAAATGGAAGCTGCTTTTGGTGCTGACTTCAGTCAGGTTCGTATTCATACTGATAATGAGGCGGTAAACATGAACAAAGAGATTGGGGCGAAAGCATTTACTTATGGTTCTGATATCTATTTCAATCAGGGGATGTATGCGCCGGGGACTCAAGCAGGGCAATTTCTACTAGCGCACGAATTGACGCATACCATACAACAACAGTCTACGGCAAGTATTCAGATGGCTTCTGCAGATGCTTCTTCCGGGGAGAGTAGTAGCTTACTTGATGATATTATCGGTTTTTTTGTCAAATACGCGGATGATATACCCGGATATGCGCTCTTCACTACCATTATTGAATACGATGTTCTGAGAGGGAAGCGGAAAAAGCGAACACCAGAAAATTTTCTGCAAGGTATTATGGGGCTAGTTCCCGGTGGTAATCAATTGTACCTGGGACTCTCAGAAAGTGGCATTATACAGAAAGCCTTTGACTGGTTGCAAGGGGAAGTGGAAAAACTCAATCTTAGTGTCGATAGAATCAAAGCGATATTAAAGAAACTATGGAAGGATACATCTTATGGAGACCTCTTTCGAGGAGGTATTGTAGATATCCTCGATAAAGCTTTTAGTCCGCTTTTACGAGATGTTATTCAGTTTGGAAAAAGTGTGCTAGATCAGGTATTTGCTTTTCTAAAAGATACCTTGGTTGATCCTCTGGTTGAATTGGCGAAGGAAACCAAAGGTTATGAACTCTTAACAAAAGTATTGGGCAGGGATCCTATCTCGGGAGAAGAAGTACAGGCCACCACAGCGGAAATTCTTGAGGACTTCCTAATCCTTTTAGGTAAGGAGAAGGAGTTGGAGGAAATGAAGAGTCGGGGAACATTGAAGAAAACGGCAGATTGGTTGGACGAACAGGTCCAGACTTTCTTCAGCTTACTCGATGAGTTAAAGGGGGTATTTCTGCAAATCTGGAATAATTTTGAGCTAGAAGATTGGCTCCAAGACCCTCTAGGTAAATTGAATGAGGTCGTTGATAAGGTCAAAGGTCCCGTACTAAGGTTTGTGGCTTTTGGTTGGGAGGTGGCCAAAAAAGTATTGCAGTTTATTAAGGATTCACTATTGCGTTGGTTGGGTACTTTTTTGAAAGAGAATTTGCGAGGGTTTAAACTGCTAACAGTCATTCTAGGTAAGGATCCGATCACTAATGAAGTGGTAGAACGTACTGGAGAAAACCTAATCCTTGGTTTCTTAAGCTTGATATTACCGGATGAGCGCATTCAAGAAATACAGCAGACAGGGGTCGTTCAGCAAACGATAGATTGGATTTTAGCCAAAGTGGATGAATTGGGCATGACCTGGAGATCCATTGTTCAACTTTTTGTGGATATCTGGAATTCCTTTACGATAGAAGATATTATTAAGCCTGTTCAAGCCTTCATGCGTGTGATGCAGAAGTTTGGGGAGCCCATAGTAAAGATCTTCAACTTCATAAAGGCGGTGGTAATCAAAGTAGTAGAGGTCATTCTACAGATAATGCAGTTCCCGGTTGATGTTGTAAAATCAATTATTGAAAAGGCTTCCCAAGCATTTGAAGACATCAAGCGCGATCCCGTTCAGTTTTTCCTTAATCTATTAAATGCGATAAAACTCGGATTTACGCAGTTCTTTGAAAACATAGGTACTCACCTCTGGAATGGGGTGAAGGCATGGTTGTTTAAACAGTTGGAAAAAGCGCAAATAAAACCTCCGGAAGATCTTAGTTTTCAGTCTGTCCTAGGGTTGGTCATGGATATCCTAGGCATTTCTACAGAACGCATCTTTGCCAAGATAGAAAAGAAAATTGGCAAGGAGAAGATGGATAAACTCCGCTCTTTGGGACAAAAGGCCATGGGAATCTGGGAATTCGTCAATGATATCATTACGGGTGGCCCTGCTGCCCTTTGGGAAAAAATTCAGGATCAACTTAGTAATCTTTGGGATACCGTGTTAGGTTTTGTCCAGGATTGGATCATGGAAAAGGTAGTAGAAAAAGTGACGGCTCGTTTGCTTAGCATGCTTGATCCCACTGGTATCATGGCGGTCGTAAATAGTGTGATTGCCTTGTACGATACGATACGATCTGCCATCGAATACTTCAAAGAAATGCTGGAAATTGTGAATTCTTTTGTTACAGGTATTGCAGAAATTGCCAGAGGGTCTTTGAATCGAGCAGCCAACTTTCTTGAAGGTGCTTTGGGGCAAGGTATTCCTGTAGCGATTGGATTTCTGGCCAATATCATTGGATTAGATGGTTTGGCGGATCGACTTCGCGAGATTCTAGATAAGATACGGCTTAAAGTAGATCAAGCCATGGATTGGTTGATTGATAAGGCAATTGCCCTGGGATCGGGGCTGCTGGAAGTCGGGAAGGAAGCCATTGCCAAACTTAAGAATTGGTGGAAGGCGAAAAAAGAATTTAAAGCACAAGATGGGGAGCGACATTCTATCTATTTCCAGGGCTCTGGCTCGAATGCGACTTTGATGGTGGCGAGTAAAAAGCAGCCTTTTGCCACTTTTATTTCTCTCATAGATGTTAGTCAAGAACCAGAAAAGAAAGAACCAAAGGTTAAGGCATTGGCCATTGCCAAAGAGATTGATGCAGAAAAAAATAAAGGATTTGAAAAAGGACTAAGCCCACAAGAAAGAGAAGCCGCCGAACAAACTAAAGCGACTAGGATTGACAAACTGCTAGAGGAACTAGCCAAAGAGACTGTCAAGCTCTTTGGTAAGACCTTACCCAAATGGATGGAACCTGAATATGGACCATTGATCAATGAAATTGGGAAGTTCATGAAGATCAAACCCTTAACCGTTAATGCTAAGCCTAATGGTAGTAAGCCTACGACATCTGCTAATAAAACCTACGATAAACTCAACAAGAGAAGGGCTAAAGGAGGGGCAAGTTACTATGTACGTGGACATTTGTTGAATGAAAAGCTAGGCGGTCCAGGGCAGTGGAAAAATATGACGCCATTATCGAGAGAGGGAAATAGTAAACATGAAAGAGAGATTGAAGCTATTCTAAAAGCTGCGGTCAGCGCGAAAGCTATCGTAGAATATATTGTTACCCCAGATTATAAAAGCCGGGGAGATGCCAGTGCATTAAAGAAGAAATTAGAGAAAATACATGGCACCGATACAGATGCTACAAATGACCTGAAGGAAATCGTAGATGCCGAAGATATGGTGCCCGAACACTTGCTGGTCGAAGCCCACATTTTAGAAGCACCAGGATTGGAAAGAAAGCAAAAGATCTACAAAAAGGAAATCAAAAACCCAATTGATCGATCGCCGGATAGTTACTTTCTTGCTACAACAACTAAGAAGTTTGTGCCAGTGAAAATAAATATACCTACTCTTGGTGATATAAAACGATTAAAGGAAGTGGATGCTGATATGAACGATACGCTGGCCCTTCAAATTTTTTCAGTCCTAGCTAAGGAAAAACCCTTTAGAAGGTATAATATACTTGCCAAGATCCTTTCTGATAATATTTCGGCAGTAAAAGAGAGCAAAGTTTTAGGGTGGTATGAAAAAGGTTATTTAACGCTTTCAGAAAAAACGTAGAATGAATAGTGACAACAGTTTATCATCAACTCTTGAAGCGCTCTTGTTTACCGTAAGTGGGAATGTCAATATCGCTATTGAGGATATGGGGGTAATTGCGCCCATAGACAAGGATGTACTAAGTAAGGCAGGGGAATTAGATTTTAAAGATAGCTTTTTAGATGGGTTACAACACGGGCAAAATTATCTATTAAAGTGGAGTGCCGCTAGTGTTACTGACCCGGACATTAGAGGTATGGTGAAAATATTACCCCTGAGTCAGATCATTCAAGATTGGGAGGGTATCGTGTACTTCTCAGATACAGACAAGGATGACCCCATTCGAAACTTCTACCCCGTCGACTTTTTTGTAGACGAAGCTTGTGTAGGAATTTACGCTGGATCAGATCAAACGACTTCCCTGTATCTGTATGATTTTCAGGAAGCGCCTTATCGACTTGATCTAGATATGGAGGGATATTTGAAAATGATCCTTTTGAGTAGAGGTTTCTTTTATTGGCAGGATGCCATCCGTGCTATCCGATCCGGAGCAGATAATCCACAATCGGAACGCTTTAAAAAGTATATGCCTGAACTCTTCCCCGACTTTAAATTTGAGGATTTTGTGGCAACCTACGAACAATTGAGATTGAGCAAATAGCTTTTGTTTTCAAATAGACCGCCCTTCTTTCCCAAATTCACGACGAATACTTTCCATCAAGGTTTGATAGGTGATCATCCCACCATTAGCGATAGCGCGGAGGGAGGCATAACGAATAACATTCATAATGGCGCCTCCTGATAGCTCATATTTTTCTGCTATCTCATGAAAATCAATCGTACGGTCAATTTTATCCTGATCCTCATATGGCAAGTTATTCTGCCAAAGTAGATACCGTTGCTCAGGGCCTGGTAGTGGGAAGTAAATAATAGATTCAAAACGTCTGGTAAAGGCTTCGTCGATATTGCCCCTTAGATTGGTGGCAAGGATAGTAATGCCCTCAAAGGTTTCTAGTTTTTGTAGTAGAAAGGAAATATCTTGATTGGCAAAGCGATCATGCGCATTCTGAACACTGGTTCTTTTACCAAAGAGTGCATCTGCCTCATCAAAAAACAAGATCCAATTTTTTTGGGCCGCAGCATTAAAGACTTTAGCCAAATTCTTCTCGGTCTCTCCAATGTACTTGGAGATAACCATAGATAAGTCAATACGGTAAACTTCATACCCCGTTTCTTTACCCAATAAGCTGGCAGTGAAGGTTTTCCCGGTTCCTGATGGCCCATAAAACAAACTGCGGTAACCTGGTCGTAACCTATGGCCAAAATTCCATTGCTCCAATAATTGCGCACTGTTTTCTATCCATAACTTGATTTCCTCAAGTTGCCGTTTGGTCCCTTTAGGAAGGATCAAATCTTTTTGCCAGTCTAAATCAGATGTGAGGCGATTTGCGGGAAAGTCTACGCTGAACTCCGGCTGGAAAGTTTGATCCTGTAAAAGGCGAACTTCGTATTCTGGGCTAAGCCGCAGCATACCTTTGTGTTTCGGAAGGTTGCGGTGTATGGGATGGAGTTCAAGAATATCGTACTTGAGTAATTTCTTATCTAGTAGAGCTAGTGTGTATATTTTTTTCGCCATATCACTTCCAGCCAATAAGAACAATAGTGTTTCTCCCGTTGGAAGAAAACCGCTTTGTGCGTCAGGTACTACTCCTCCAAACTCTGTAAAGGGGCGTTCAAAGGTTTTATTTCTGGTAAAGAAGATATCTAATAATTGAGGTTGCAAGTATACAGTTAGGCAAAGAGCTATGGCCAGGCGTTCTTCAAAGTTCAAATTGTACTCGCCAATTAGATCTGCATAGGAGGATCTACTAATTTTGGGTGGCTTGAGTTTGTAAATACTTTGAAATTCAGGCTCTTGTCCTGTATTGAAGTACATTTTAAACCGGAGATCAATAACTTTTCGTAACCAATCTAATTCCTTCTCAAAAACTTTTGCATTTACCATTCTACAAATATTGCAGTGTTCATCCAAGGGAGTTTCACAACCTGATAACTCCAATCTAATCGAGACAACAAGATATCATAGGTTTCTTTTTGCACTTGCAACAACCATCGGTTTTCCCCTTGACTGAGAATGCCTTCCCGTTGTAGAAAAGACTGCCGAAACCCTTCCGGAGAAATCTGGCCAAGTGCTGATGCATAAGCTAAAACGGCTTCTAGCAGTTCTTCACAGGCAGATTGCTCCTGACCATTTAAGGGTTCAAGTGCTTCCAGGGGAACTTGTACGGGTACTCCACATAGTATTTTGTTTAATGGCAGCAGGAACTCTTTCGGTTGTATAGTTTTATCAACCAAGTATTGTAGCATCCAAACGGCCCGGTGTTGAAGCGCTATGCTACGGAATACCTTTCCATCAAGCCATCCCAAATGTTGATAGAAGTTAGACAAAAAGATCCACAATAGTACTAATCCAGCATTGTCAATGTAAATCTCATCGGAGGAGCTGAAGGCATTCGAGAACGTGGTGGTAAGGTTTTGATCATTGTCGTGTGATTTTCGCGTGACTGTGCTACTTTGCTGGCTGATGGATTTTTGCTCTGACTCTTCTGCTCTCTCAACCATGGTATTTGGATGATCCTCCTGTATCCCCATTTTATGCCATGCTATTTGTATATCTTCTGGCTTAAGTTGAAATGCCTGAAATAACGCTTGCTTCAGATTGGTGAAAATCGAATGAGTAAGACGAACGGTTTGATCCTTGTGTAGAACACTGCTCAAGATAGTTTCCCAAACCATATATTTCATTTGGGCTACAGGTATTTGCAGGTGGTTTGCCAATGAGCTAGTTTTTTCACTCAAGTTTTGAATGAAACTAAGGGACTTGCTCCTTAGACCAGCAGGTTCTAAAAGAGGGATTAATTGAATTAATGTTTGATCTGGTAGGGCGTTAATTAGTCTTTGGCGATAAGCCTGTTGCTGTAACAAATTTCCTAATGATATAGTAAGGGAGGGGGGGGATTGTTGAAGCAATTCAGTAAGCGTACGTTCTAGTAAACCATTCGCAGCTTTGGCCCACCACGGGAAATAGCCGTTTTTTAAAAAATGGAGGAATAGCTCCGTACTGGATTGTACTTTTTGAAAATCTTGAGGACGAGTAGCATTCTTAGCGGAAAAAGAATTTGATGCTTCGGAACTCTTTGATACCGCTGCCGAATCAATACCTTTATGGACTGCTTCTGCTTTGATTGCAGTTAGTAATTCTGCTTTTTGTAAAGCCTTTACCAGTTGTTTTTCGAAATGGGTGCTTAGTTCCCGTTCTAATTCTATCCTTATATTCTGCCTTGAAATTTCACCTAAATCGATCTCCAATCTTTCAATGCGGTGAATGACATTAGGAGGACTGTACTTGTCTAAGTTTTCCAGGATAATAGGCAACAAGGCTGAATAGAATATTTGCCCTAACTCCTGTTGTGCTTTCTCAGCGTTGTTTCGATTACTTACTTCAAGCTGTAAGACTTGTTTCTTGATAATATGCCGGTTATCCTTATGCTGCATTAGCTGGTAACGGTGAAAGTTACATCTGCAATTTTTAAGACAAGACTGGTTTGTATCTTCTCCGCCATTAGTTGCATACTAGTTGTCTGAGTAAGTGCAGCTTGGGTTTCCAATAGTAAGGGTAATGGCGATACAGCTCCTGCTACTAGGTCTACTGCAACTTTGGAAAAACCAACGCCATCCCTTCTAGGACTAGATACACCTGTGTCATGCTGGAAGTTGAAAGGATGCTTCGTGCCGTCAGCAGATTGCAGATAGTATTTTACCCCAGCTTGGGTATTGGAGACGGCACCTCGCCCTTTTGTCCCATTGAGAACGGGATCTGGATCTACCAGGAAAGTAGGTGTCGTAGCAGGCTGCGTCAGCACTACACCAATAGTCGCTTGTATATAATCACCCAAAACAATAGGCTGATCATGCCCTACTTTTGAAGCCACAATCAAAAATAAAGTGTCTTCTGTGATGCTTAAACCGCTGGTATCAAATAGGACGGGATCTCCATCATTATTGGGGGATAAGGTAGCTACCAATTGATAAGAAATTGGACTAATGGGCTGATCGATATAATCATCAGGAAGGTTATTGAGCAGGTTGGGAATCTTCGGGCGATAGATTTTGACATCAAGGCCTAAGCCATTATCAATCGTTTTTACCTCATTATCAGGTGGCGGACTAAGTTTCTGATGAACGAACTCTGGATCGCTAAGCTCCCGATAAAACAAACTGTATTGTACACTTTTCTGGGTAGGATTGCCTGGATCTAAGGCAGTAACACTTAGTCCTGAAGTACTACCAAAGGCAATGATTGGCGAACCTACGACAATGGGTAAAACAGGATTCGCTCTTACACGAACCACCGTACTGCCCACATCTACAGCAGTAGAAAAATTATCCCTTGAACCTCTAACCACGATAATAAGATCCTCCTTCAAGCCATTGTTAACATCAGTGGGAATGACAATACTTCCATTCTCTGGGCCATTATAGGGAAGACCATTTGAGTCTACATCCGCAATTAATTCCAAGCTGCCATCTCCATCGAGATCACCATACAATCGATAATCTACATTCGCTTGGATATCGGTTAATTGAATATTGGCTTGGGTGCCGTAGTTGATTTCGTCCGGTAAGGCTGTAACACCAACGGGTGCAATACCGACTTTCACTCGTACGGGCTTCGTTAAAAAGACGTAGCGGATGGATTTATTGATGACACCAGTGGAGGTGCTGATCTCTAGTGTTTTTTCTGCTCTTATCCAATAGGTTTCATCCTGATCTAAGGGAGGAGTGGTAATAAACACAAAAGGTTTTCCCTGTACGGGATCAAAATCAATAGTTGTAGAAGCTGTAACTGATACCGGGGCGGCTGTTGAAATGGGTTGTCGATCCCGGTCACAGAGTCGATAAGTGACACCTACCTGTGGATGATAGATCTGTATTTGGACAACCCAATCGCCACTGCCATTTTGAGAAACGTTGCTTTGATATAGTGGGGCACGGGTTGGCAAGGGTAGATCCCTGATGGGCAAGGGTATTCCCACGGTAGCTGGATCTTGTGCTTGATGATCAGGATGAAACATATACAACAAATCTTGCAGACGATCGCGAGCTACCCTAAAACTAAAATGATGGCTATCGGGATCGCTAATTGCTTTCATATTCTTTAGCTCCTGTAAGAAAACTTGGTAAGCTCTTTCAAACATATCCATCCTTTTAGGAGACAACCAATAAGTCTGGATTCGAATATGAGCAGGAGTTTCGGCCCGAAGTAATCTTTCGATAAATGTTTGTTTTTCCGCTTGCGCAAAGCGGCCGATAGCATTGAAGATATAGCTAACTTGCAGCGAATAAGGATCTGCCGTTTTCAGACAGCTTAGTAGGGCTTCATTCTGGAATTGATCCCCGGAGGTGGGCCGAAGCAGGATGTGCTCAAAAAGGTGAAAGCCCTCTAGTCCATTGACAGCCAGGTTTTGACGTTTATAATTACGCAGACCCAATAATCGGGCGATTCTCTTTTCAGTTCCCGCTACATTATTGGTTTCCCAGGACGTTGCGCTATAGTCGTAGGCAGTTGCTCTAGCACCACTCAGTTCTGGGTATTCTTTCAAAAAGGCGCGTTTGGCTGAAATGGCGTTGTCAAAGGCATTGGAATTAGGTAAAGTCGGATCAATAATATTATCAAAAAATTGTTCTGCGAAGCGAGCTAAGAAGTGGTCTAATAAACGATTGTTGCGCCCTTCATCGGTTGCAGCAAAAAATTGCTGGGCATGATCTATACGGGTTGCGGCTGTATTCCTGTAGATACCTTGAATATGAGGGATGGCTTCTACAGAATTGCCATCCACAGTGGTTATCTCATCTAGTGCCTGCGTAAAATAGCTTTGTTGGTCTGTTTCTGTTCGGTCTACGGAAAGTAATTGAGAGAGGCTGCCTAACTGAGTAAAATAATCCGCTAGAATTTGTTCAAAGAATACTAAATAGGCACTCAACTGCTTCGCCTGGGCTTTGCGAGTGGGAGAGGCTGTTTCGGGTAAACCATAAGGCGTGATGCCGTATACTTCTGGGAGATGGTACCGAATGGAGGTGTAGCGGCCTACTTTGCGATCGTTTCCCGCGGGCAAGGGAATATCTACCTCTCTTACGGAAAGAGGTTGAGGTAGACTTTCTTCTGCCATTTGTTGATAAATGGCTTCAGCGGCAGGAAAATCAAGTGATACGCTTAGATTTTCAGTAAAAAATTGGATTTCTGATTGTTGTCGATTAAAAACAGCAGATTTTTCTTCGTCCAAAGGTAATACCCAGTCGAGTATCGCATTGGAAAAGGACTGATTGCCTTTAGCAAGATTAAGTAAACGAATCGCTTTAATTTCAGCACCTATATTCATTAGATCCTGAATTAAGTCAGAGCGGCGAATCTCCTGACGCTTCTGAAAACGCCTTAGCTGTTCTTTCAATAGAAACCCAAATTGTAGGGGCACCCCCTCAAATATATTTTCGATCCGTTCTTCCTCTATTAAATCAGTCAATGGCTGAAAATTTTGGACGGGACTAATATATCGATCCAGAACTTGCCAGATTTTTGCCAGCAGTAACTCACTATTCTTGGTTTCCCCCAATTCGATGTGTAATTGAACCTTGACGGACTCTTCCTCTAGGATACGGATATGCTCAAAATCACTACATAGCAAGCGGTTAGCATGTAGCTTTTTTGTTAGCCAGTGTTGTAAAGCAACTGCATCGGCGTAGTGCTCTTTTTGTACGTCTACCTGTAATAGTCCTTTAATGTGCACTGGGCGATATACATCTTCAGGCAATAGTTCATCTTTATCCTCTTGTAGAAGCAATTCTTCAGAAAAAGGAGCATAATAGAGCTTAGGTGCAGGGTTTACGGCTCTTCTGAAGCTGGCATTTTTGACCTCAGTGTTATCTAATAAAAGTCGTCGGAAATCTGGTAATACCACAGCCTTGGTAGTCAATACTTGACGAGGAGTATACAATAAGCGATAGGCTTTTTCACCCCCCGCAGCTAATAAGTCCACCACATCAAACCCGATACGATAACCCAGGTCAGTTAAGGCATAGCAAAGCTGTTCCAAAATCGTAATGCCCGGATCAGCGGTATTGTGATCGGTCCAGCTTTCCGAGGCTAGCTGCCGGAGGAGGTCCAGTCCGGCCTGGCGGAGGTGATTGAAATCGGTGGCGTGATTCATATGAGCCTACTTAGCACTTTACTTGTTAAGAAACGGAATACCTAATAGGATGAACACTAGTTCTTCACTATAATTAACCGGAAAAAGCTTGTCCAGAAATTATTGCCCTCCGTTTTTGACCACTATTATTTTTCCAATAGAAATAAACTCCATTGTCCCAAGCTCCTCCAATTAAAAGTTGATTATTATTGAGATTATCTAACACTTGAAAGGCTCTTGCATTGCTAGCTGTAAATCTTGTTATTATCTCCTTTCGCACCTCAATATGGCCTGCAAAAATATTACTTTGACCACCACTTGTCAGATTAACCGATCCAGCCTGAAGACGCGAATTTCCATTAGCTTTATAAGATTCATCAGAAACGAAGTGCCAGACACCTAAACCGGAGTCATTATGCCAGATATGGTCTATATTCGTAGTTGGGTTATTAGGATCTATATGAGATATGATGGCATTATTACTAAAGTAGATATCACCTTCAATATGTAGTTTTTTTCGTGGTTCGATTGTGCCAATGCCTACATTTCCGCTCGGCATTAGGGCTATATGATCGGTTGAATCATTTTTATTTCCGATTTCAAGCGTAGTTGATTCACCTGACCTGGCGTAGTATCGAATATATCCTCGATCTCCTGCTCCTCCAAAGGCATCAGGGGGAAATAATATGCCTGAAGATTCGCTATTCCCCTCAGCAGGCATAATAGCTCCACCTCTAACTTGTAATCTCGCTTTCTGGTGTGGGCTCGTAGTTCCAATTCCTACATTTCCATTTCCCCCAGAAATGAAAAACCTATCTTTAATACCAGTGCTACCTGGTGCCCCAGAGCGTATGTATAGGTTGGGGTAAGTTCCAGTAGAGGGGAAATTTATGACTGCAGCATTATTCCCATCTCTAATGAAGAAATGCCCATTTAACTCCAGATTTGTTTTAGGGTCTGTGGTACCAATTCCTACTCTATTACCTCGAATCGTGAGGCGCTTATTGTTACTGGCGTCCTTAATGTGGAAACCATCCTTAATAGAAATGGACCATTTGGGATCATTGAAATCGTCGTATAGCAATAGAGCAGTGGTATCAGCATCTGTTCCTGCTTTGATACAAAGACCGTTGTCGGCATCTTTATAAATACTGTCGTCCCGAAGCCGGAACAAACCGTCGATTAGTGTATGAAAGTCTGTTTGGGTGGGTATTTCTCCAGTATTGAAGTTGGGCTTCAAATTGTTTCGATCTGAAGAAGTGTTGCTCAAGAGGTTTTGGAGATTCATATAATACGGATTTTTTATGCTACTTGAAAATCTGTTTCTACTATCATATACCCAATGCCTACACCGCTACTACCGGTGGTGGATAAGGTATGGGTTCTCGCGGAAACCCAGATGGCATCAGCACGTGGTGCAATTAAGCCTTCCTGCATTTCTTGATTAGTGGCATTCTGAAAGGCTCCTTCTTCCCCATAGATCAAACGAAAATCCTTTACGTAGTCCACATAGTACAGGCGTTCTACAAAATCTATAATGAGGCTGGGGTAAACCTTTCCCCCAATCGCGATATCTGCTCCGGTGTCGAAGGCCCAGGGAGCTAGATACTCTAATAATGCCTGGTGCAATAGCTCCAAATAGTATTTACCCTCAGCTTGGTAGTTGGAGTAGAACTCCACACTCATGCGAATCCTTAGCTGGATATATATCGGGTTTCGAACAATGACTTCTGCTTGAGGCGCGGCACGTTCCTGCAAATAGGCTTGGATTTCCTGTATTAGGTTAAGGGGGAGTTTAGGTTCGAAAGGATCAAAAGGCCGGATACCGATAATGTTGGGAATTACGATCAGATACACCTTCCCTAAATCATGATCGGCTAACATTTCACCGGGTAAGCACTTCACTTTGTATACTTGTGGGAATGCCTCTAAAACGAGACGTTCATAATCCCACAGGGTCAGTGCTCGATCTTTATGCCGCAATCGTTCGCTCACTCGTACATTAAGTTGATTCAATGGTTCCTGTGGGTGACCACCAAAAGAACTATAGGGTTGTTGGATACCTCGTATTTCGGGCTGGGGCCGTTGGGTTTTGGTAATGGTTTCAGGAGGCAGTGGGGTTTGCAAATGATGGGGATCGTTCTCATTATCGGCAAAAGTGGTAGCTACGGCATGGGCATGTATCCCAATGGTATCATTTAAGCCGGTGCTATTAGTCCTTACATTCACCCTCAACCAAAATAAGCCATCAGGAAGTTGTGAATGCTGGGTATTGGCATCCGCTGGAATGCGAATTTTTACGATACCACTATTGAGCAAACCATTGGTCCCGTCGCTAATAATTCGCCCCAGTTGATCGATTTTTTTCCATTGATTATTCACCAAATACTGCCAATCGAGTGGGGGAGGAATAATATCAGGATCAGCACTTCCTTCTGCTAATTGAAAGAGCAGGGTTAAATCAAAGGGAGGGTCCACGTCCCTTAGGCCTATACATAAGTATCCTTCCTGGCTATATAGTGGCAGGAATGTCTGTCCTGGCTCTGTGGTCTGATAACCGAAGGGATGAATATGTATTAATGCCCCTCTTTCCGTTGCTTCTTCACTACCCATGCCTGTTACGCTAGCAGTATAGGAAATGGAGAAATTTTGTAATTCTGGGGTGTAGGGAGGGTTTACCTGATATGAGCTAACATCCGTTACGGGGCCATTGGAAAGGGCAGCCGATAATTCATTCGCCTTTGCTGTAGCTAGACCTGGATATTCTGCATGTCCAAAATCAGTGCCACCAAGTTGTAAAAAGAAGTAGCGCTCATTTTCAAAGAGGTCATCTGCCAAAGGCTGGGGGGATAAGGCTTGGTATGGAAAAGGCTGGGTTTCCATATCCAGCTCTCTTGCTGAAGTTAAGCTAATGGTAAGGTTATTGTTGGCAGAGCCACCAAACAACTGGATGTCTTTCTCCGCTGTATCTGCATCTTGCGCCTTGAATTTTCGTTCATAACCTTGATCAAATAGCCGAACCTGACCAATGAAAGTATTAGGATCTGTGCGATTACTACTGTAATTATTGTATTGGTTGCTCCAGTTGGGTGTGCCTAGCCAGTTTAATTTCAGACTTAAACTTTCTAGCTGCTTGTAGACCAATTCAGGGTGCGCAAAGTATAACTTGGAACTAGGTTTAGGAAGGTTTCCGAATGGTTCAAAAGCTTCTTCAGCTTTTAATTCTGCAGTATCATTGCGCAATAAAGAAGGCGTTAACTGCTGTACAACCACTGTTAAATCTACCTTTTCGATTTTGAATCTACTCAATAGCTCATGAGCAGAAAGCTCTTCCAGCAACATGCCTGGGTATTTCAATAGAATACGCAGTGCCGGAGCAGCACCCAAATACCCCTCGACATCACTTGGAAGCGCGGTAACCGGATCAAAATCGGAAGCTAATTTGAATGTAATGCGCAGTCTCTTATCGGCAGCCTTATAGTTTATTTCGTCAAAATCGATGATCGGAAGCCAATCCTTCTCGCCACTGACCTCAATGGAAAAGGGATGTTGGGGGTTACCCTCCTCATCTGGTTCTGCCGTAATCTTTGCTAAGGCTTCTTCTGCCGTATTAGTAATGGTGTTTGCCGTGAAAATATCTACGGTGATGGTACGTATCCCTGCTGTTAACTCTAAGATATTAGACCGGATCGCTAGCCCAAGGGTGGCTAGTCTATTTTCATCAATCCTTCCAAATGTCCTCCAGCGTGGAAAGTCTTCATCTTGGTTGCCCGTTAATGCTTGCGAAGCATCTGGATAAGCATAGATTCCGTCCAAGTGGACAATTTCAGGTTTTGTTTTGGGAAAAGGACCGCGTAGTTGCCGCTCCGCTTTTTCCAGGAGACGATATACACGCCTCCATTGCCAATTCGGAGCTTTTTTATCTGGATCAGCTTGTTGATCCTGGTGAACAGCAAGGATGAATCGGAAATCAGCAATGCTCAAAAACAACTGCTGTTGAATGTAATTGGAGGCATCCTTAGCGATATTAAACAGAAGGCTGTCCAGTTGATTTAAAAGCGCACTCAAAGTTGTGGCTCCGTTAGGTAAGGTAGGGTAATTGTCACCTGATTCTGGCCTACCTAGCACCGTTTTGAAGAGCAACTCAATATCTGTCCCAATTGCAGATAGCGCCTCCCTTCTGATGACCGTCCTCTTGTTTTGATGGGCTTTGAGTAGTAATTCATGTACCCTCGCTTCGCTGACCTCCTCCAGCGCATTTCGAAGTAAAATATGCACTTCTTCAGCCGTCAGAGCATAATACATCTCAATGGATATCAACGTTTCATAATACGCATCAATATCATTGATGGAAGGATGACTATCGATAAAATTGATGCTGGACCCATATTTACTGGTGAAGAGCTCAGCAAATGTGGGTAATTCGATATTGGAAAAGCTAGCTTCCGTGTTTGGTACTGGAATACTGGATAATAATTCGCGCATGGCGATCCATTCTTCTCGGATTGCCACGCGTATCGCCATCATCTGATGAAAGATATTGGCATTGGCATTGAGCACATTTGGATCTATAGAGGCGGTGAAAAACTTTTCGCTAATAAAGGTTCTTAATATTTCAATCTTGGCGATGTCTGGATAGGCGTTTAAAGGCTCTTCCAGCGGTTTATAGGTAGCATAGTCTCCTGTCGTCGTAAAATTGAGCTCTTCATATAATTCGTAGGCGTTATTTACATTTTGCAGTTCGTTGTAGATGGCATCCGAGAGCGGAGAGTAAGCCGTAGCATCTGTGAAGTTTTGCACAAAATCTTTGGGGTTGGCAAATGAAGCTGATCCTCCATTGACCATAGTAGAAAGAATCGAATTAATGGCAGCCCATTCATTTTCATCATTGTCTCGATTTTGCTTTAGCCTTAGTAGTTTTCGCAAATTGGCAAAGGAAATATTCAGTTCTTGTTCTGCAAAATTCAGGAAAGCTAAGGTAGATACGAATATCGTTTCATCTTCAGGTGGAGCGGTAAAGTCAAAGAAGTCGGGGATAGGAAGTGCTTCACCAGGAACGAGCAAGGTGCGGGTTTGACCTCCTTCTTCGATGACTTGCTGCCCCAAAGCTAATTTTACCATTGCTAACAGTTGCAACGGCAAGCTATAATTGGCGAAGCGATCAAGTTTGCGATTGACAAATATCGTCTTTAGTGCTTCAACCTGGGCTCGATTAATCATCAGCTCTTCATCGGTGGTATATACCAGGTCTTTTCCTATCTGATCTTTTCCCGCAAATGTGGCTGTGCTTTGAGGAAGCAGGAAACGATCCTTTTTATAATTTTTGGCGAGTTCAAGAATAATAAACACCTGATCAGGCGTGGCAGGTTTGCGCTTAAATCGTAGAATGTCCCGATAGTAATAGTCTAAATGATTTTGTAGGATTTGATTTAAGGCTGGTTTGTGATGATCCTCAAGAAGTTTAAGAAAAGAAAGTAATAAAACAAAGTGTGGCCTGGAAAACCATTCTTGTTTATTCGCTTGCTGGCTAAAACTGGTAGGATCTTCAAGATAAGCCACCATTTCTTTTACCTCACCACTGAGAAAACTGCTCCAATCCCCTGCTTTTTCATTTTCAGTATTGTAATAAAAGAGTTCCTTGGCATATTGCTGAGCAAAGTTTAACCAGTCTTCAATACTTCGTTCTTCAATATTAAAGTATCCTTCTTGTAAAGCGGCCTGAAGGCGTTGTAGCTGACTAGTCCCGTCGCGGTAAAATAACTGTTGATTATCTTGCATCTAGGTTCCGCTGAATTTTAGGTTAGAGTTAATGAACATACCCTTGCCTCCAGAATATTCACTCATGGGATCTTTACTTCCGTTACTTGGATCGGTTCCCTGTACCGTAACCTCAAGTTTAGCATCAAATTGAGAGCCTTTTAGGATGACGGGCTTACCTGCGCTTCGGGTATGTTTAGCTAGCTGGTCACTAGCTAAGCTAACTATTTTTAGGGTGCCCATCCCCCCAACGAAGGGTGGTGCAAGGTAGGGCACATTTTGTACTTCCACGCTTTCTTCATCACCATCGATACAAAGCTGTTTTCCTCCAAAGCCAGCTCCTCCACTGGCTGTAATAGTGCCAGGTATAGGTACAATGATAGCTGCGCCAAAACTGGGCAAAAAATTGACTTGATCTTGATCTATAATAATTAGGTCTGGCATATTTTAGGGTTGTACACTGGCTTCATTCAGGTAGAATGGATAAACCATATTAAATCGAGTATTTGTCGATCTAACCGTATACTGTAACTGGATTAAAAGCAGTCCGGCTTCCAACTTGTTTTGTACAATTTCCACATTATCAAGGATCACTCTAGGTTCATGCCTTACAATGGCATTGGAAACCCGCTCTTTCATGTCTATCAGTAAACTATTACTTAGTGGTTCGAACAAAAAACGACGCAAAGAGGCTCCAAAATCCTCTTGCAAGGTTCTCTCGCCTAAATCAGTATGTAGAATAACTTCCAGACTCTTGTGTACATTTTCCAGGTTTGAAGTCATCTCCAGGTTTTTGCCATTGGCCGAAAACTGAGGCGGAAAACTCCATCCTGTACCTAAGAATTTTTTGCTATCCATCTTCTGGTGTTATTTTTTGGTGTTTTTCCTGTCCATTTTGCTGCAATTGTTGTGCGGCCTGTTCCTGGATTTTACTAACCAGAGGATACACTTTTTTGAAGGGCATGTCTCCCAAGGCTTCAAGGATCAAATTGGCTTCCTCCAATGTGATTTTCAATGTGAGTTCTTGCATGACTAATTATTTTACATCAACTTTTTTTCCTTTGATTTCCACATTATTTGCGGCTTCTATCAGCACGTCTTTACTGCTAATTATTTGAATCCCATCTTTGTCCATCCTTATTTTATTACCATGAACATCTTGCATTTCAATAAATTCTTCGGATTGATTCAGGGTAATGGCCTGATCAGCAGAAGTAAGAACTTGCAACACCTGATTTTCATCATCTATCTTTAACTGTAAACCTTCTCGGCTGAAGATGCCTTTTAATGGATTTGCTTCATTGATCTGATCAACTTCAATGGGGGGCGGGATGGTTTGACTGAATAGACCGCCAAGGATAATGGCTTGCCGAGGGTCATTATTTAAGAAACCCACAATAACCTCGTCTCCCACTTCGGGACGAAAGAAAAAACCTCTTTGGTTTCCGGCATCCGGACTGGCAAGTCGAGCCCAGACAGCCCCGGCCTCTTCCCCTAGTGCCGGCAATTTGACTTTGATTCGCAATTGTTCATCCGGATCGGCTTCAAAGGTGTCAATGACACCAATTTGTAAGCCTTGCACTGGGGGGATCAAACCTGATGCTAGTTTTTCTTCTGGCGGAAATTGATCAACGTATCTATCTGGTCGTAGTCCAAATTGAACATCAGTAAACCATCCTTCCTCACTAATTCGATGTCTTACCCCAGAGATAATGGCGTTACCATTAAAGCGTGTACTAATACCCCCGATTTCCATAACCTCCAGCGGTTGAATCTTAGGAATGCCTCCTACCGTGAAACTTCCTCGAATCATGGCCAAGCGGGATTTACGTATCCTACTATCTGACCATAGCTGTAATTCTTCGGGTACCAAAGGCACCAAACTTTGTAACTGATAGGCGTCTGCATTGACAGCGGCAGCGAGGTCCGCAGCCTTTAAATCGCCTATTCCTGGATGGAAGGAGGTACCCTGAGCAGTAGGGGTTGCGGCTTGATTCGGGAGGTCCCAGCCAATACTATTGGCCTGGCCAATCTGGTTTTCTGCATTGATCTCCAGATGTAGATCAAATATATTATCTAGTCCGTAAGAAAATCGATGATCAGATGTTGAGGTATTGATAGCTGCCGGGTTGACTAAGGAGATACTGCCTTGCTGAGCATGGACCCACCATCCATAAACATCTGTTCTTCCCAGTAGGAAATCCCAATCGGAACAGTAGTATTGGATTAATTCCTGTTGGACAGTTTTGGCGGGAGCCATCTTATCTACCTTTAAGCCATTGGATTCAATCAAGTCTCGAAATACGGCCTCCTCTTTTTGATCTCGAAATACTCGATTTTTCCGGAGGGTGGTCATTTTTACAGCGGCATCTTTAAGCTCTATGTTAAGCATGGAAGCATGAATCCCGGCCTCCACAACATGTTTAACAATCAACCCTTTGAATAGGGATGTCTCCGAGCGAGCCTCCGCTTCATATCGCGCTTTAATCTCGATTTCCTTACCAGGAAGAAAAACAGAGCTATTGCTCAAATCAAACCTTTGCTTGCTTGGATTTCCATCTACAAAAGACAGCCGGGCATACGGGATCTTATTCACCTCCTGCTGAATATCGAGGCTAGTCAAAACATAAGTATCATCAACTTTTTGCCCGTCACTTAATATGGTAATAGTAAAAACACCCATTTGTACCTTGGTAGATTATTAGTCATAGTTCAGAATTTCTCCAATTCATCTAGCGGAGGAAGCTGGATTTCTGTCCCGACCATTAGTTCCCTGAAATGGTTGATGCCATTGGCTACGGCTAGTTGTAAGTAAAAAGCGGAAGAACCATATACTTTCTCTGCGATTAGAGGTAGTGTGTCTCCAGCTTTAATGATGTGCGCGTGTGTAATATCTGGGGAAGTCCTGCTAATGGCACGGCGCTCTTCCGCGATAGGCTTATCCTCAACAAATATGACATCAATTTCTGCCCGAAGCGGATTGCCTCCTTTATCGAACAGACTATACTTAACATCTGCAGACTTGAGCTTGCAACTGAAGCGGAGTTCTCCCCATTCCACCTTGAGAAATTGAGGACTATGGATACCACTTTTGTATTCATAACATACAGAGAGGAATTGATTGACCCGATCAACTATGCTTTCCGTTTTTGGAAGTACCACTCCCAGATCAGAATTAAATACACAGGTATTGTCTAGCACTAGATTGAACTGCAGCTCTTTCGGTGCATTCTTGCTGTGGTTGGCCTCTTGTGCACTGGTACCAATACCACCTGTATTCTGATATTGGATAGCATAATACTGGGAAAAAGCATCAATATTGACCGGTGCTTCAAAGGACGCTATCTGGGGACCCTCCCTATCTTCTTTACTGAAGGCCTTTATTCGAAGCCGGTCAAGTTTAATTAAATCCTTTAAGGCCATATTATTTTGATCCTTTTCGTTCCATAATTCTTAGAACCTCCTTGACGCATGCCTGGATAAGCTGGGCATTCATTTCAGGTGAATGATTGCCGGTAACATTTGCATTCCTGCTTTTTTCTTCATGGTCATCCACGACAATAGCTTTAATAATGAGTTCTTTTATTTCTACGGCCATATTTATAAAGAAATTGCTTGAAAACGAGAATAAGAAAGCTCCATGGTCTCAATCAGTACGTTGCTCTGGCTAGCATCCAAATCACTTAGGGCCCATTTAACCGGGAAAGCGTCAAAAAATAGCCAAGAGGCAATGGGCAAACTCTGTATATCCAGTAGAATTACATGCACGTTCCTTGGGCAAAATTCCAAACTTTCAAAAGTCAGTTCCAGCTCTTTTCGGAGTGGAGAATTACCCACCACGTACCCTCTTTCAAGGGTCAGGTTGGTGTATTCTGGAAAGTTGGGAAGGCGCACCTGCCTACCCCCAATTCGTTTGCTATCCATATTGGTAATGGAAAGTTCGATCCCGGTGACCTTTTGAAAGCGAATATCAAAGCTATTCGGCACAGCGATACCTCCAATCCCATAGAACACCACCAGAAAATGGAATGCAATAGGAGGAGAAGCACTGGAACTGAGATTTGGAGGTCCGATTTTTGGTTGCATATAACATTTAGCTATAATCCTGAAAAAGTAAAGCCACTACCCCTTGTACCTCCACTTTGATTGGACTGGTGATAGGTCACACGCATATTATTGGCCACGAGGGAAAGCGTTTCAATAGCTACATCATTGGTCTCGGCAACGAAATCACCTGCCTCATAGCTAGTTGGAATGGCGTTTTGCACAGCCCAACTGACGACTGGTTCTCCATTTTCGTCACAGAGGTCAATAGTTATATCTTGCTTCACCAAATGGTTTTGATGTACATGGCTGATCCATTCCAATAGAAAACTTCCTTGCCGGACAACTCCACGCTCTAAGGTTAAATTGATCGGCTGTAAAATTCCAATGAGATGGTGAGCGCCTTCCACCACACTTAAGCCATGGCGATAGGTGATGGTATCGTATTGGAAGCTCAAACCTGAAACTTGGGAAAACCCATAGCTTTCCGTACCGATCCTAACCAGATAAGAGTATGCCGGTAATGGATACAGATTTTTCGCCTGATCTTTAGTTTGTGACATACATTAGGCTTCTTCCATAATTACTCTGTCAGCCATTAAAGTTAAGCTTTCCAATGAGGCATCATTAGAGGCAGCATCAAAAGTAGGGGCTTCCAAACCAGTAGGAAAAGCATTAATGACTTTCCAAACGAAAACCGCATCACCATTCTCATCACATAATTCAATGGAAACATCTTTTTTATCTACTAGATTGGTTTGAATGCTGTTGATCCAGTTAAATAAAGCCATACTTTTTCCTCTCACCACTCCTTTCTGTAGCGTGACCGTGACATCCGAGCTTTGAGCGGGCATCCGCATGGTTACCGGTCCTGGTATGCCCCCTTCAGTGGGACTTTCCTTATAGGTGGAGGTTTCGAAGGTCATACTAAGGCCCGAGACTTGAGAAAAGGCAATGATTTCGCCATCTATCGAAACTTTATAGTTGTAAGCGGGCAGGGGGTATCTATTCTTAATCTCTGCTTTGGTTAAAGCCATGATCTAAGGTTTTTAGTAGTTTTAATTAAGCTTCTTGTAACTTGTGCATGAAGCGTAAGATGATAAATTCTGCGGGTCGTACAGCGGCTACACCTATCTCTACAATTAGTTTGCCTTCCAAAACATCTTGTGGCGTCATTGTTTTTCCTAAGCCGACATTGACAAAATAAGCGGCTTCGGGAGTTGGCCCAGCTAGTGCTCCTTGTTGCCACAGACCATATAAAAAGCTTTCAATCAATCCTTTTACCTTCAGCCAGGTAGTGGCTGTATTGGCTTCAAAAACGGTAAATGCTGTAGCTTTTTGAATAGACTCTTCCATGTAAGTAAACAAACGACGAACATTGATATACCTCCATTCATTATCATTCCCAGCCAAAGTCCTGGCACCCCAAACCAAGGTTCCTCGTCCCGTAAAACTTCTAATCACATTGATTGATTTACCTGATGTAGGATCAATATTCAGGCGGCCTTGCTGAGCATTAGTGATTTTTTTGGTGGGTTCGATCAAAGAAGCAATGCTGACATTTGCCGGAGCCTTCCATACGCCGCGATCACGATCTACACTGGCATAGATACCGGCCATGGATGAACTAGGTGGCAGGATTACACGTTGTTGAACTAAATCAGCTTTAAGTTGATTGTACATTTGGGTGAAAGATTCCTTAATAGAAGCAAGGTCCGCTTCCCCACTTCTGACAAAAGCGGTAGCCGTAGTGCCGTTAACAATGGCAGATCCATCTGCATTTTCATCCAAAAGAAGAGCAAATCCTCCCTTCTCTCCCCCAAAACTATTCCAGGCATCTACAATATCTTGGGCAGTGCTACCCGCACCAGAAATGATAATCTCCCTATTCATTTCATCATCCGTAACGCTAAAGTCTATGACGCCGTTAGTGAGCCGAACTTTTGGAATACCTAATGCTTGCGAATCTTTAAAGTCTATTTGAAGACCATTATTACTATTCTCTTTTCTAAGGAATGCAACATCTACAGGCGTGGATGCTGTTGCACCAACATTTACCGAACCGTCTCCTGCTTGTTCCAGGAGGAAGTTTCCCTTAGGGACATAACTGGTCCAAGCAGCCAAAACATTTGTAATGGAATCTCCTCCGGTCTTTACGGTCAAGGTAAGATCCTCGCCAGACCGAGTAAATACAGGGGCAGCATTTCCTGATTCAGCAATAGTAAAGGTGGGGCTAGCGCCAGCATCGGAGTTGATAACTCTCAAACCATTACTATTGGTATAGGTTTCCAGGAATTCTGTGTCAACGTCTATTTCTTCCGCACTTAAAGTCGCAGAATCATCTAAGGAGCTTAATACAAAACTCCCTTTTTGAGAATCAGTCAGACCGTTCCAAACGGCCATTAAATTAGCCACAGTAGTTACTCCACCATCTATCCCGCTTATCGCTAATTCTCTGTCATTTACTTCGATACCTAATGGAATACTATTTGCATTAATCGTAACCCTAGGGACAATAGAAGCAACATTTAGATCAGGGTAAAGAATTTTAATACCGGTCTTTCCGTTAGCGTCACTCTGGTATTGCCAGAAGGCTGCGCCTACCTCTACGTCATGCTCTTTGTACTTATAGCTAATGGACGATTTGAGGAAAGGAGTGTAAGCAGCACCATACTTGAGATAATTTCCACCTATTTTCAATCGAAAATCTGCGGCATCACCATCGTTGTTCAGGACATCAAATATCCCAAAACGGTCTTTCAACAGATTACATTGATTCAAAACCTGGACGCATCGACTGTAATAATCATCAGCAGCTAGATTGATCGCATCCGGCAATACGATTAAAGTAGGTTCATCAAATTCCTGTAACTTATCTAGGCCTTTCTTTATTAATTCGTTTTCTTGTTCTGTACTTTCAATTTTATTGGTACTAGTGGCATCCGAATTGTACCTGGCTACGGATACGATATAACAACTGCCACCACCATTATCAAAATACATCCTGAGCGCATAGTACATTAAATGACTATGCAAGAGTGGCGCGTCACTGGAACCATCGGCTATTTTTCGCTTAAATTCATAGCGACTACTTCCTGCCTCTAACGTAAAACGCGCAAAGCGGGGATTAGCACCAAAAAATTGTTCGTACTCCAAAAATGTATCTATGCGTTGTACTACAATTTCACTATTAGGAAAGGAACTACCTTTTTCATCTAAGGCTTTTTCGGTATAACCGACAAAGGCAGGTATGGCAGTCGCCACCCCAGCGACGGAGCGAGGCAAAGTAGATATTTCCTGTACATAAACACCAGGCACACTGTAATTCATGGTTTCTTATGAGTTTATGAGTGAATATTAATAATTTCAATACCTTGTTTAGCAGGAGATGGATTAGGTAGATTATTGATAATTACATCTCCATCTTTCTTTAACTTAATTCCCGTCTTTAATTCTCTTTCATACGGAATGGCAGCATTAGACGAGATCCGGAAGAATTTGGCGGTTGGGAAGGCTGTCTTCAAACGCTCATAGGTGGCTCCACTGGTTTCCTCTACTGCATTGTTAAAACTTAAACCACTTGATCCATTTTCTATTTCTAAGTTGGATGCCCCAAGATTGTTATTGCCGATGATCAGATAATGCCAAATGGCATCTTTTTTCTCAAAGGAAAGACTATACTTTTGCTCAAAGTTGATATTGGCACCATCAATAGTAATATCCACCAGGCCAAACACTTTTGAAGTCCAGTCTGGGACCGCCCGGTACTTTAATTGAAAGTTTTGACCATCGGAGTATTGATTAGGAGTTGTATCGAAAGAAATAGCTTGCAAGTCATCGTCATACGTCAAACTGGGTGCGCTTCCTCCAAGGCCAGATAATGTAAAATCACTGCTTACTAGCCCTGGAATGGGTTGGCTTTGTAAAAAGAAACCGTCATTCGATGATCGCTCTTCTCTGATGGAAAAGGTGTCAATGGTGATGTGCTTATATAGGTCCAGACTTAAGGGAAGGTTAGTATTGTTGTTTTTGTAACGTGGAATTTCTAGACCACTAAATGCCTTTTTTAGGAAAGGAGTGGAGAAATTAGTAAAGTGGAAAAAGTTAGGATCAGTGATTTGCAGAAAAAAACGAAATGTAAGAACTTGTTTTGGTAGAAAGGTATCCCCGCTATCTAGATGAGGAGTAATAAGAGATTGTCGCCCCGGCATTTCTCTCCATAGTAGTCGATATTGTTTCATTTGTCGCACGCATTGGGGACTGGGCTCTACGGTAACATATTGAGCTATTTCTGGAACAAAAGAAGCGCCAAAATAACTGTGCAACAGGGATATGGAAAACAACTTCTTATATTTCATATCTGGTTCATTTGGATATCCGTTTCTTCGATATTTGCACCCAGACTGGGGATGTTCTCTTGGAACACTAGTGCCTTTATTTTATAGGCTACCGAAGGCAAATAAGCTATTTTTAAGGAACTCCAAACTTCATTCTTCAAGGTATGCCCCATGGAGAAGAATTCCACGATGAGTCTATCGATGTTATCTGGTAAATGCGGAAACTGCTTAGAAGTAAATAAAGGATTACTCTGAAAGAATTGAGTAGTCCAAGACAAATGACTGAGGGCAGTGGAGTAATTTCCAAATTTGGCGGCCAATAAAATACTTAATTCTAACCTCAAAGGAGGACTCACTTTGTTCACAATCCCATCTGTATTAAGTTGATTGTATGGATTCGCACCTCTTAATACACGGTCTTCTTCAATATTAATAATTAATAGATTGATCACTTCAGAATTAAGGGTAGGTGGGTCAGTGTCTATTTTGGGAAAATTTACCTTTTGGGGAGCTGCCGCAGTTCCATTCCCCATCATATCTGCAGGTAATTTTTGAGCCAAGTAGTCGTTTAGTGTCAGCCTTAAAAAGTCTATAGCGCTGTGAATCATTGGTTTATTTGGTGCTCAATTAGAGTATAATGAAATTATCCAATCTACTACTGCTTCTAAATGACATTTAGAAGCTTAGGACAGTGCTTTTTACTTGCAATTTGGAAACCAATAATGAGTTGAAAAGGAGAGAAATTAAAACAAAAAGAAGGATGAAATAATGGGTTCATAGTGTTTGGTATATGGGGATTTTTATAACGTATTAAAATTACGAAAAAAATGGAAAAAATAAAGTCGATTTCAATTTTACTGGCGAGACCTCCTGAATATTCTTTCAAAATGAACTGTATTTATCCATAATCCGTATTCATTCCAATTCATTTTATTTTTTTGATAAAGTCCATCATTAAAGCCATTGTCTTAGCCTGCGCCTGCAGATGCGGAATATGTCCACAATTTTCAATCAAGACCCCTTTGGCATTTTCTCCAATACCTTCCACTATATCCCACATATGCTTTTGTGTGGCATATTCATCCGCCGCTCCCTGTAGTATTAATGCGGGACAATTGATCCGAGCTAGCTGGTCTTCAATATTCCATTTGGAAAAAGACGCCGAGGTCCAGGTATCAGCCCAGGCGTAAAACAGGGCTTCGGTTTTCTCTCCGTGATATTTGGCCAGCTTGTCCTTGAAGATGGTATGTTCAAACTGGTGAATGGCCGTTTGTATACCGCTGGATCCGGTGTCTTCCACATAGATGTGGGCGGCCTCTGTAATAATACCGGTTAGCTCAACTGAATATTGGGCGGCATAGAGTAAGGCAATGGTTCCGCCATCGCTGTGGCCCACTAGAATGGGCTTTTGTAAGCCGAGCGCTAGTATAAGTTCACGTAGGTACAATAGAGCTTCAACCTCAAGGTAATCATCGTCTCTGGCCTTGTTAAAGGGCGAAGATAAGCCATGTCCCATCCGATCATAGACGACCCCATTGCATTGCAGGGCTTCGCAGAGTAGGGTAGGGTATCCTTTCCAAAGTGCGACAGATCCGAGCGCTTCATGTAAGAAGATCAAGGTCGGTCGGTTTGGATCATTAGTATAGTGCAATCGCTCTACCCACAAAGGGATGCCGTTGATTGTGAAATAGGATGAACTTTTCATATCGGAGAAAGTTACTATTTTGTTTGCAAGTGAACTAAGATTTAAAAATACAAAGCATATGCTCGCCTCACGCTACATTGTTCTAGCGCTATATTTTTCTCTTCTTTCTTTATTCGGACAAGCTCGTGTATTAGAAGTTAAGATAGAATCCAGAACTCCCATATTGGACAGCAAGTCTTGGGGGGAAAGTGGCGCCTATGAACTCATCAAAGGAACCATCACGTATGGGTTAGATCCAGATAATGTGGCCAATCAAAGAATCATTGATTTATATCTAGCCCCTAGAAATGCCGATGGTTTAGTGATGGCAAAAGGGGATCTGGTCGTGGTGCAGCCCCTGGATCGATCTAAGGGGAGTGGTTTAGCCATGGTGGAAGTAAGCAATCGCGGGGGGAAGTTCACACCTTCCTATTTCAATCAAGCTACCAAGGGAAGAGAACTTTTGCCGAATGATCCGGATTACTGGGGAGATGGCTTGTTGCTCGAACAGGGGATGACCCTCATTTGGGTGGGTTGGCAGTTTGATGTCCCTATCGACGAAAATACCTTACGACTGGAAGTGCCCAAAGTGACGCAAGAGGATGGTAGTCCGATCCTGGGATGGGTAAGGAGCGACTGGACCGTAGATCAGGAGGTAGATTTTTTAAGTTTGGGTCATCGAATGCAGACTGGCTATCCTGCTACGGATTTAGCTAGTGAGGAGCATCGATTGACCGTGAGAGATGGCCGAGATGCACCAAGATCAATTGTACCCAGAGCTAGCTGGTCCTTTGCGCGAGTTGAAAGTGGTAAGGTTATTGAAGACGACAAATACATACATCTAGAAGGAGGTTTTCAAGCTGGAAAGATCTATGAACTCGTGTACAAGTCCAAAGATCCAGTAGTTGTTGGTATGGGACTAACGGCTATTCGTGATGTATTGAGCTATGCCAAATATGATGCAAGCTGTCCATTCCCCGTGAAGCAGGGTATCGCGACGGGCGTATCGCAAACGGGGCGATTTTTGCGCACCTTCCTCTATCATGGCTTAAACACGGACGAAGCAGGTCGACAGGTGTATGATGGCATGATGATCATTACGGCGGGAGCGGGTAGAGGAAGCTTCAATCATCGCTTTGGTCAGCCATCTCGGGATGCACACCGCTACTCGGCCTTCTTTTATCCTACGGATGTCTTTCCCTTTACGGGGCAGGAGCAAGTGGATCCCTTTAGTGGAAATCAGGATGGCCTCTTTAATGGCATGCGGATTCAAGAACATCTACCCAAAATCTTCTATGTAAACACAGGGTACGAATATTGGGGCAGAGCGGCTTCTATGATTCATATTACAGCCGACGGACAAAGTGATGCGCCCCTAGCAGTAAATGAACGTATTTATCACATTGCGTCAGGACAGCACTTTGTGGATGCCTTTCCACCTAGACAAAGCCAAAAACTCGGCAAGCAAATCACTGCTTACCGTGGAAATCCTTTGCAGTTTAAACCAAATTATCGGGCCCTGCTGGTGCATTTGGCCGATTGGGTGAAAAACGATAAGAACCCGCCCGAAAGTCAGTATCCAAGAATGGAGCAGGGACAATTGGTAAACAAAGAGTCTTTAGATTTTCCCTTCTTACAAGGGTTGGCCGCACCTTCGGTAATTCATCACGCCTATCAGGTCGACTATGGAGAGCGATGGAAATTGGATGGAATTGTCGACCATCAACCCCCTATTCTAGGTTACGCCTATCCCACGCTTGTGCCACAGGTGGATAGCCGGGGTAATGAAATGGGAGGGATTCGCAATGTGGAAATCCGAGTTCCGCTAGCGACTTATACCCCTTGGAGTTTGAGGGGAGGTATGGCCGGAGATACTCGTGAGTTAGCCGATTTCAGAGGCATGTATATCCCCTTTGCCAGAACAGAACAGGAACGGATAGTGCACAACGATCCGCGACCTAGTATCAATAGTTTGTACCCTAATAAAGGGATCTACCAAACTAAGGTGCAAGAGGGCATTACAGATCTGGTGCAAGAGGGCTTTTTACTGGAAAGAGATCGGGAATTTGTTACCCAACAGGCCCAAAAGCATTGGGAATATACAGATACGGGTTTATTAGAAACATTGGAAACTCGTGGACCACAGAAAGGCAAGTGTCTGGTGATTGGCGGTGGTAGATTAGATTGGGAAATCTACGAAGCCTTCCGGGATTTGGCTGGCGGAGATAGTGCCAAAGTGGTTATCATTCCATCTGCTTCGGAGGATCGCTTCATTTTAAGAGATGGATACAATAAGCGAATAAAGATTCCTTTTCAGGAGGTGGGGCTGAGGAATATCACTATTCTTCATACCCGAGATCGTGAGATGGCTAATAGTGAGTCCTTTTTAGCGCCTTTGCAAGAGGCCGATGGCGTTTGGTTTGTCGGTGGGCGGCAGTGGCGATTGGTGGATGCCTATGGTGGAACGAGAACAGAGGTTGAATTGCAAAAGGTATTGGAGCGAGGTGGTGTGTAATTGCCGGAACCTCAGCGGGCGCAACCATTCAAGGCTCGTATTTGGCTCGTGGAGATTCCAAGACGAATCAGATTATGATCGGAGATCATGAGGAAGGTTTCTCCTATATCTCAAATGTTGCGATTGATCAGCATTTACTAGCGAGAAATCGGCAATTTGATATGTTTGAAGTGATGGAGAAGTATCCGCATCTGTTAGGGATTGGCTTAGATGAGGGGACGGCTATAGTAGTGGAAAAAGATATGGCCAAGGTGATTGGTAGAAGCTATGCGGTCTTTTATGATCCGAGTATTGGTGAACAAAGTTTTTTAATGTTGAAGAAAGGGCAACAATATGATCTTCGTACCCGTCAGAAAGTTGACTGATAAAGTTTAACCATTTTCTTAAATCCGTGTTAACAGAAGAGCCTGTGATAGTTCTGTGATACTTAGGGGCTATTTTTGTAATTAAAAAGGATTAACATGAAGAATTATTGGATTATGTTGCTAGTGATGGGCCTAACCACTATGGCTTGCAGCCAGAAATCAGGAGGTATAAGCACTAAGGAAACACCAAGAAATGGCATTCAGACCATCGAAGAATATTTGGAAGGGAAAGATTATTCCGCGTACGAAATTGCGACTTTCGCAGGAGGGTGCTTTTGGTGCACGGAAGCCTCATTTGAAAGAATTCAAGGGGTGAAGTATGTGATTAGCGGTTATGCTGGGGGACAGAAAAATCGCCCCACTTACGAAGAAGTTTGTACAGGAACAACAGGACATACCGAAGCCATACAGATTTACTATGATCCGGCAACAGTGAGTTTTGATAAATTACTGGAGGTGTTTTTTGTAGCCCATGATCCTACTCAATTGAATCGTCAAGGACCAGACCGAGGTACTCAATACCGCTCGGCCATCTTCTACCATAATGAAGCGCAAAAAGCGGCAGTCGAAACTTTCTTCAAAGCGCAAGCTGGTAACTTTTCTAGTCCAATTGTAACGGAAATAACTCCTTACGGCACCTATTGGGTAGCGGAAGAATACCATCAGGATTATTATGAAAGCCATCCATATAATCCGTATATTGCTAATGTGAGCAAACCTAAAGTCGAGAAAGTTAAGAAGGTTTTTGCTGACATTATTAAACCAGAATTTAAGAAATAGCGCTCCAGGGAAGGCGGAAATAAGGATAAAGTTTAAGGTTTCAATTTCCGCCTCCCCGAATTTAATCTCTCCCCTTCTCTTTGTTACCCTATCCCCGGTTTGCTTTTCCTTTCTTCGGAGATTTTCACTATTACATCGATTTTTTTCAACCCGATCTCTAGCTCAAGTGTTTTATATTCAATAAATTAATGGAGTCTTAGCCATACAAAACTGAATATGGATACATTAGAAGAGAAACTACCGGGCTTAGAATTTGGTGGATACGTGCCAATCAAGTTCTTTATAGAAAACCTGGGGCATATGTCCCAACTCCCTTATCAAAATACCATTAGCTTCGAACCCTTCTTCAATATGTTGAAGAAAAACCTTGCTTTAGACCGTACAGAGGTGTCACAGATGGTCCAACAGGCATTGGTAGAGGTGGAAAAAGATTTAAGCGGGGAGCACTGTGTGGTAGGAGATGAGAACTTCAAAAATCGTCTGGATCATATCATGGGACTCATGATGCCTTCCTTGATGTTCAAGGATAACCTAAGTATGATCTCTCCCCCCTTCGCCAAGCAGTTTGTGTACAAGACACCTTCCATGAAAGCCTTTTTTGAATCTGGTGATTGGGAAGTAAAAGTGGAAGAGAAGAACCTAAAGCACGGGACGAAGAACAATACTATCCAAGCTGCGATCTTTATTTTGAATTCAATCTACGGTACTGACTTTCCCTTGTTTGAAGGAATGGTCATTACTTACCGAAATGTACACACTGGCTTGGAGAAACACTATCAGTTGTCCGTTCGATTAGATTTTATCCAAATTGAACAATTGAATCCAAAGCGAAAGATCACCAAGAAGCAGATTCAGGAGCTATATGATAATTTTGAGAATGAAGAGTTGTGGTTGAAATACGTTCCGCCAACCGACTTCGCTTTTAAGGGGATAGCTATTGGAACTTTCCATGACGTTACTGAGATCGAAGTCGTATCGCAGCTGAAAGGGATGGTCATGGATACGGAAAGGAAGATAGATCCTTTCGATATGATGCCCATCATGCGCAATCAGCTACGATCCTATTTGAACACCACAAAATTAGATCTAGGCTTTATTGGCATTGTATTCAGCGACTTTTTGGGGGGCAACTCCTTTAGCTTGAGTGGGACAAATGACCTGGACCTCTTACAATCCTACGACAACTATGATGGAACAGGAGGAGCTTACTGCCGAATTGGAAGTTCCCAAGAGCCTATGTTGTTTCAGCATCTTGAAAAAATAGAAGAACCTTCTAGAGGAGAACAACGACTGATCGATAACGGATATAAAAGTGTAATTCTAATACCCTTGCGAGATGAACGCGGGAAGATTCTGTCTATCTTCGAATTGGGTTGTAAGGATGAAAAGGGCTTTAATGCACTGACGATGATCAAGTTGGCCGAGATATTCGATCTCCTACGCTTGGGTAATGATCAGTACTATTATGACATGACCAATCGGATTAGCCAGTTCATCAAACAGCAGTTCACTTCAATCCATCCTAGTGTAGAATGGAAATTTGAACAGGTGGCGGCAGATCATGAGATCCGAAAGACTTTACCAGATTTTGATGGGGCGATCGCTCCCATCGTCTTTAAAGATGTCTATCCCTTGTATGGACAGGCTGATATCGTAAGTTCATCCAATCTCAGGAATCGCTCCATTCAGCTAGATTTGATCGAAAATCTAGAACGGGCGACTCATCTGATGGGAACCTGGCTAGAACACTTAGATTTTCACCTGCTCGAATCCTATAAATTGGAGGCAGAAGCGATTTTGGATCGTTTGCGACAAGAGTTTATGTCCAGCGATGAGACGCAGGTAGTGGACTTACTATCTAGAGAAATTCACCCCTTACTGCGCCAGTTGAAAACTCAATACGCACAATTACCAATAGAACCCTATGAAGCATATTTCGCGGGTATAGATTCCACCCTCGACGTGGTATATGAGCAGCGAAAACGCTATGAGGAAAGTGTAAGTCGTTTGAATCAAACCATTGGGAACTTCCTGGAACAGGACGATGCCAGGATGCAAAAGATACTTCCACACTTCTTCGAAAAGTATAGTACAGATGGAGTAGAATACAACATCTATCTTGGGCAGTCGCTCTTACCAGAAGGAGAATTTAGCGAGTTTTACCTCAAAGACTTCCGCCTTTGGCAATTGGTCAATACCTGCGAAATCACGCGTCTAGTAGCGGAGCAATCCAAGGAATGGCCGGTGCCTTTGACGACAGCTCAATTGTTGTTTGTGTACAACTCTCAGTTGAGTATCCGCTTCCGCATGGATGAGAAACAGTTCGATGTGGATGGTACTTATAATGTGCGCTACGAGATATTGAAAAAGCGGATTGATAAAGCGGTAGTCAAGGGCTCTGGGGAACGTTTGACTCAAGCCGGTAAAATTGCCATTGTCTATCTGCAAGAAAAGGATCGCCAGGAATATCTGACCTATCTGGAATATCTCATTCGTAAGGGATATATCACGGAAGAGATTGAGCAACTAGAATTGGAGAAATTGCAAGGTGCGGATGGCTTGAAGGCTTTGAGGGTGACTGTGACCGTTTAACGAAGCATTGGAAGTGGAGTTGCACAAGGTTTTCGGATTAACTATTAAAGACAGTTATCTGTCAATAGTATCAAGCTTTGGATAGTATCTATATAACACCTTAAAATGAGATTTCGATAATTAGAAAATAATAATTACATTTGGATTAATGTAAGGTGGGCTATTAACAACCACATTCAATTGAGTAATAAGGTGTAACTGTTCATTCATACATTTAAAATATGCGGGAAGTCACCGAACATTAAATGCTTGCCTTTACAAGAAGTAGATTCATGTTGTATGAAGAGTTGACATTATACTACAGCTCTTTAATAAATATTTATATAACGGCATGAACCCAGGTTATGAGTAGACTTTTCATTGTTTTACTACTTACCCTTTCTTATAACTGGTCTTTAACACAGGACCAGGAAATCCATTTCAATCAACTTACCACTTCCGATGGTCTGTCCCAAAATACAGTAGATCATATTTTGCAGGATAAGTTTGGTCAAATGTGGTTCTGTACTTTGGTAGGAGTAGATAAATACGATGGCCAAGCATTTACTACACGTGTTTTTAAAAAGGCCTTAAGCGAGGAAATAACAACACTTTTTCAATGGTGCAAAGAGGAGAAGATTATTCTGGGTACTAGTGAGGGCTTATACACCATTGATATTATAACCAATGAACTGGATACCTTAGGCCTTAAGCACAAAAATGTGCTTAAGGTTTTTTATAATCAAGATTCTTCTGCCTTATATCTTTTTACAAGAAATCAGATCATACAGACTGACTTTTCGGGGACGATAGAAACGGTCTATCCGATCGATTATGAGATTACTGATGTTGTCACTGCAACAGCGAATACCTTTGTGGCTGCTAGCGGAAAGGATCTGTTATATATCCAACCTGAAAAGGAAGACCATAGCAAGAAATTGGAAAGTGTTGCGAAGGAAATCACGGCGCTATGCATTGATAACAACAAGAAGCTTATATATATCGGTACCAAAAGTTTAGGCTTATATAGCTACCGGTTTAGCGACAATGCAGGAATAGAACCCTATCTTATGCCTAGGGTCGAGAAAAACTGGCGTAATGCGGCAGTTAGTACCCTTATGATGGACAGGAACACCTTATGGGTGGGGACAGATAACCTGGGACTATATGTATTCAAAGAAGAGAAAAAGAATAGGCCAATAGTATGCTTAGCGGAAGGAAATTATCGACCTAAGATTGATATCAGTAAAAATAAGATTAGATCACTTTACGCCTCAAAAGATGGAGTGATATGGGTAGGTACAGATGCTGGAGGTATCAACACTTGGCAGGATAAAAAACAATTGTTCCGATATTTTTTTAGAGGAGAATACAGTAGTTCGGCCAGTTCTGATGAAGGTATTAGGATTGATTCCTTGTCCACTTACGATAATGAGACTTGGGGTATCTTTTTATTTGATGAACGGACGGTATGGTTAGGCACGGATCAAAATGGTATTGCGGTGGTAGACCTGGTTAACAACAGTGTAGTTGCCCAAAAGGTGCTTCCAATGGGAGCAAAAATAGAATTGCCACCCGATTTGTTGACAAAAGCGAAAACCGTTTTCTGTTTCAAAAGATTAGGAGACCGAATTTACCTAGGAACAGATGCTGGTATATTTCAAACTAAATCCTATTGGCGATATTACCATCCCACGAGATTTCTCGGAAAAGGGGTCTCTCTATTAGAGTTTGATTCGATGGAGAATCAATGGTGGGCAGGCAAGCGTTCGGATAATAAAATCTATAGATTAGATCGAAAATTTAATCTTGTAGATTCCCTTGTTCTCGCGGAAGATGAGCGATTGAGTTTTATCCAAAAAAGAAGAGATACAACTATTTGGGTTGGGACTACAAATGGAGTGTGTAGGTATCGGTATAGTTACAACGGCTGGTATTCTGAAGAAAAGGATAGGCTACTTCCGGGGATACATGTTAGTTGTATGAGCCAATCCAAGTTACCAGCCAACACTTGGTTAGGCACAGATGGTCAGGGAATTCATCGCTACAACAATAAAACGCAAAACATTGATCTTGCTTTCGGGGAAACGAATGAGGAGTTTCCTGTTGATGAAACGATTTATGCCTTGGTCCAGGATAGTTTTGGGAATGTTTGGTTTAGCATGAACCATGGGATTGGGAGACTCAACCCAGTAGAATGTACTTTTAATTTCTATACTGTGGAGGATGGATTGCAAAGTGATGAATTTAATGCTGGAGCCGTCTATACCAATGAACAAAAGCAGGTTTTTTATTTTGCTGGCGTAGATGGCCTGAACTCATTCCATGTTAACCAATCAGAGATTACTGAACCGCTTCCAAAGCTCAGTTTACTAAAGTATGCTTATCCTTCTAATCAGGACAAGGAAGGACTAGGTAAAATTGAAAAAACGCTGAAGGTGCCGATTCGATCCATTCGATTACCTAATCAGTTCAAATATGTAGAATTCATCCCTACCCTCTTTGATTATCAAGATCCTTCCAACAATCAATTTCGATGTAAGTTGAATGATGGTCCATATGTATACCCTACCAATGGAAAATTTATTTTTCCAGAAAATAATTTTAAGAACCCTTTCTTTAGGAAACACTATTTACACTTTGAGTATAGAACAGGTAGGAGTGCCTGGCAAATTCATCCTCCGATTCAGGTGATCCGAGGTTGGTTCTCTTGGCTTTACTTATTTTTTGTTGTGACAGCTATTGGGCTTGGTTTACTATTATGGACATTGTGGATTAATAGCCGTGGTAATAAGCGGTTGAATAGAATTCAGGAAAAGATCAATGATATTTCTCGTCTTGACAAAACTAGCGATCTCAGCCGATTGGCATTAAAACACTTCATAGACCCGAAGGTTTTTGGTTTTCACTATGTGATCATTTCTTTTGTTGATTTTTACAAGAAGGAAATTGGGATAAGGTATTATCATGCGGGAAAAGATGTAGATGTTGGGTTCTCTGAAAAATGGCAAGAGCTTTCTACTTATGACCTGGATATAGATAAAGATATTCTGGTTCAAGTTGCGAATTCCAAACGGCCGGTAAAAGTAGTTGGGAAGAAAGTCCATGATCCTTTAGGAGAGATTACATCACAAGCCTTAAATGAGGAGATTTTTGATGGCTTTAAGCATCAGCGTTTAGCTCGTTTATTTGTTCCAATCACTCATCGAATTTTTCGAGACCTACCACCAGAAGCAGCGGATATAAAGCTTGATGATGAGGATTACCCTACCTCTAGAGGGGAAAGAGGAGATATCGTGATGGGAGTTGTGGAAGCCGGGTATAAATTGAACTTTCTGGAGCGAATATTTATCCGCTTCAATAACTTCTTTAAGTTAGAGTTTAGATTAAGAAAGGAGCTGAAGTTAGATAAGAACGAAGTTAGATTGAAACTCTACACAGATAATTTTGCTCAGCCTTATTATCGAGCTTTACTCAAAGAACAACGAAAGAAGCTTTATGAACAAGTTGTAGAACAAAGTGAGCAAAATAGCCAAACGCACCATGAATTCCTAAAAAATGTATTGCATAAATTTGGCCGCCTTTTTAACGCAAATTATGGGAATATAGCCTTTCGGACCTTTAATAGTAGGCAAATTGATATTTTGGATCGCGGCCTCTACTACAACTTTAAAGCAGAAAAGGTAGAAATAGGACGGAAGAAGTTTAAGGGGTTTAATCAAGACCAGAAAGGTATTATTTCGCATGTAGTCAATCTAAAGGAACCCTACTTCAGTGGTAACGTACTAGAGGACGATTATTATGAACGTTTCTTTGAAGAGGTAAATTCCGAGATTGGGATACCGATGATCAATGAGTACCAGGAAGTGATTGGCGTATTGATTCTGAGCTCTAAAAGAAAAGACTTTTTTAACGACTTGCATGCCAAAATCCTGAAAAAAGTGATGGACAAGGCTACGGAATACTATACTCGTATCAAACGCTACAACTCCCTACAAAAGATAACCAGTCACTTTGATATTTTTTCTCAAAATCGCCTAACCATTTATGAAGCGGCAGCGGCTTCATTGAATCAGTATTTTGATTCAGATAATATTAGTATTTGGGAAAGAGATGCTAATTCGAATCATGGGTTGACTTACAAATTGATATATACCTCTAACAAGAATATTCATGACTGTTATCAAACTTTGGGGCTACTACAGGCAAGAATTAAAAAACAGGCTGCCGAAAGTACGCCAAATGGTATCATCAAGATCCAGCAAATGAAGGACTATTCCAAAAAGGAGTCTAGAATTTATCAGCTCTGCCAGAAAGAAAAGTTTGCCTCTTTTGTAGCTCTAGGAGTTGTTGCAGAAGGAAAATATGAAGCTTTTATTAATATTTTCTCTAGACGTAAACTACCAAACCAATTCAATCGCTACTCAAGGAGGTTTTTAGAACAGATTACTAAAAATACAGGTCTAGCTATCCAAGGGTTTAATCTGATTCGAGCGGTGGAAAGCATTTCAAAATCGCTGTCGAAAGGCGAAACACCAAATACATTGCAAGTACTGGTAGACAATGCACGAGAATTCCTAACTGCAGATTTGGTGGCCTTATTTCCTTATCGAGATAGAACTCGAGAGATTCTCCTCAAGGAAGGATATTTTGCTGGGAACTTCCCGGAACAACATCAATCTCGAAAGAATAGACGAGCAAATATTGCTAATTATATAATCAAAAAAGGAACCCATTGGGTTGAAAACGAAAAACAGTATGAGGAGATCTTCTGGAAAAGTATCACCAGTGAACGAGGTAAGAAGACATTTGATGATTCTTTTTGGCGAATTAATAATATTCAATCCGTTGCTGCTATTCGTTTGGAACATGATGGTCAACCTATGGGAGTGCTCTTTGTCAATTATCTTACGCCTAAGGATTTTTCAGAGGAAGAAAACATTAGATTTATTAATGCCTTTACGAACCTATCTGCCACTGCGCTGATCAATGAGGGTTACATCAGTAGAATCCGAGAAGAGACTATAAAGCTAGGTATTGAAAAATTGGCTTTAGAAAAACAAAAGGCCGAAATACAATTTGAGTTTGATAAAGTATATGAAAAGATCGAAGAAATGCTTCCTAGAGCGACAAGAGCCAGCTACTATCTAATTCTGCAAGGAATCAACCATGATGTTAGAACCTTTTTGCTTATACTACAAGGGCGATTAATTAAATTAAAGGGAAGTAACGTATGGAAAAAATTCAATCGTACAGAACATGACTTTCTAATAAATACAATGAATTCCCTTGATCAACATGTAAGATCTATTACCAACTTATTGGACCTTTTTGCTTATCAGGAGTATAGTAAAAAGGAAGTTATAGATGTAAATGAGGATATAAATAGTGTGATTCTATTTTTTGAAAATAAGGATAAATTGATTTCTTTTGATAAGAAGTTTAAAAGTAATCTCAACGATCTCTTTTGTTATAAAACAGAATTCTCAATGATTATGTATAACCTGGTAAATAATGCCGTACAAGCCATTCAAGAAAGGGGTGAAAACTACCAAGGTTTAATAAGAATTAAATCTGATTTCAAAGATAAAAGATATTATATCTACGTGGAAGACAATGGAATTGGGATTGATAATGCGCTACAGGAGAAGGTATTTTCTTTTGGCTTTACCACAAAAGATGCAGGAATAGGGATCGGCCTATATTTTGTCAAAGAAACTATTGAAAAGAGTTTTTCAGGTGAAATTACCGTTAGGTCCGAAAAAGGAAAAGGAACGAAGTTTAGTATTATGATACCTGAACACATAAATTATTTAAAGTCATAGATAGTTATGGGAGTATCTTATTCAGATGTTAAATTGGTTATAGTGGAAGATGAAAAGGAGATAGCAGATGCTATTAATGATAATATTAAACTACATGAAAGGCTAGGAGTTCCTAAATTGGATTATATACATATTGCTAGCGTAGTAGAATTGAGGAATCTTTTCGGGCAAAACAAGGGTATGCCTTGGCAATATATTGTGGACCTAAGATTAAATGATCGTAATACCTTAGCAGGTATTGAAGCATTGAAATTGATCTTGTCAAATGACCCATCCCGTAAGCCTATTGTCTATACAGCTTATGGCTCAAGAGATAACAAAGATGCTTGCATAAGGGCAGGTATTCTTATGGATCACTTCTATCAAAAGCGGATATTGGTAGAGGATATGGAAGATATCGGTTCAAAAATTGCCAACCAGATTCAAGATGATGTTCGTGGCAAATCAGAAAATATCCTGCCTTACCAATCCGTTATTGGTATAACATCAGGTACTATTATCAACACTATAGAAACACATATCCATTTAAAAGACTTAGTCGATAAAGGCTACGAGTTCCATCAATTGAGCGTGGTTGAGGAGAGCCATCGCTATGCGGAACTAAGTTTTCACCAGCAATTATTTGTTTGTAACAGTTTTTTACAGCGACATCGAAAAGGGCATAGTTATTTTTCGGTAGGTATATATTTAGCTGAGATCTATCTGGAGACAATTGAAATTGATCATGAGATCACAAAACCTCAACCAGACCAGTTGTTTGTTCAATATTGGACAGATCCTGACCAAGGTCACATACAAGGATTGCATCTTTTTCGAAACGGAACATTTAGTGTGCGAGCCTTTTTACCTGATTTGAATGCTGTTCGTCAATTCATTGAGGCTTGGAAAGTGACTGGACAGGACTTAAATGATTTGGAAAGAGACTTGTGTGAATATTTCGCTAGTCAGCGCTTATTTCAATTACTAATTTACAATGGCGCTAAGTCGGAAGAAGTAATTGATCTGGTCAAACAGCTAAATCATAAGAAAGGCCAAACCGAATTTATTACTGCACTTTGGGAATGGACTACGATCAAAACTCGAGATGCAGTAAAAACAAATATAGAATTAGCCACTCTATATGAGGCAGGCTTTGATCGGATCGATGATATTTTTTATGGTCAGGTCGAACAGGTATTTGAGGAAGATCGGATTGTTGAAACCAATATAGCAAGTGTTGACAAACTTACTGATGTTTTTCCGCGGGCCTTTGATTTTGATTTCCTGCAAGAACCAGGTATACGACGAAGAAAAGCTTGCTTTAAGTTGATAATATATACTCCGGGTAAAAATAATAATAGTAGACCAGGGAGAACCCATTTTGTTGAGCCTATATTGCAAGAGGCTTATCATGATAAATTGAAATAGTAGGTCGTTTAGATATACTACTGACCAGTAGTGTCCGGTTATAAATCAAAGATATTCAGTTGGTTATGATTTGGGGTGTTTGGTTTTTTGGTATTAATATTAGTAATCAGTTGATTTACAGGCATTTTGCTCAGTGCCGACACACTCAGGATTTGTAATATTTCATTCAAAGAGTGTTGAGAATTGGGCTTCTTTTTGAGAATAGCTACGAGCACAAAGGTGCATACAGCAATCCATATTTGAGTTTTGACAGCGTTGGGTGTTTCGCCCCAGAACCGTTTGATTCGCAAATGCTGTTTGATCCATTTGAAGAAGATCTCTACTTTCCAGCGATTCAAATATAGAATCACTATTTGCATAGGGTCAGCTTCAAAATGATTGGTCAAATAGACGTATTGAACCTGATGTTCGGCATCATAGAACTTAACTCTTCGGAGCTTTTCAGGGTAGTCTATTGATGCATAATATCCTTTAAGGCGAACCGTTTGATCGCAACACAAGCCCGTTGATTTGTCTACTTGCCTGGAATAAATTCGTTGACAAGACAAGTTTTTCTTCGCACGAATGACAAAAAAGGCTCCTGATTGATGGATCTTGTAAAGTCCTCTCCAATCAGTGTATCCTCTGTCCATGATGTAGAAGGCATCAGGCTCAAACTCAAGTATGTTCAAAACATTGACATCATGGTACTTACCGTCTGAGATATAGATAAAACAAGGTATTTCACACTTCACATCTAATAAGGTATGAAGTTTAATAGCTGCTTTATGCTTACGGAACCGAGCCCACCAAAAGACATTTAGGCACAGTTCAATGGTAGTCGAATCCAACGCATAAACAATATGGTCCAGATCAATCTCAGTCGGACTGTGTTGATATAGCTTGCGTGCTTTTACAATCAATTTGTAAGCCAAAGCTTCATAGATTCGATAATCTCGATTTTCATTGGCATCAGCTAGAGTTGATCGTTTCACGCCTTGGGTAAAACCAAGGTGATATAACTTCTCCTGATGAGCATTGAGACAAGTAACGATATCACGCAAACTTTCACGATGAGTCAGTTGACCAAAGCTCATACATAGGAATTGATCCCAACAACTGAAACTCCGAACTCGATAGTTCCCATTGTACTTGTCCACCAGTCTATTGAAACTCTGACGGTGAATCAAACTCATCAACTGTGAAAAAACGTAAGTGCCTTGATACATCTATACCCTCTTTTGGGTATCCTAGTTATTTCAAATCCGTCACAAATTAAAATGGGGGTAAATCACTCTCTTTTAGACGGTTAATTAGCATTTGATATTTCTTAAACGGACACTACTGACTACTGACCAATAATTATGATCCAATATGCCTAAACCCCTCCACGTTTACTTGTTTAATGTAGGACAAGGAGATCACATCCTTATCCAATTGCCTAATGGAGAGTATGGAATTATCGACTCACACTACGATGCGAAGTATAATCCATTAAATGAGCCACCTGGTTTAACTTTCCTTAAAGAGCGTAGCAAAAAGGAATCTATTCGTATTGCCTTCTTGCACATATCACATTACCACAAAGATCATTTCAAAGGACTGGAACAATGGCTTTGCTGGTTCAATTGCGAAGACATTCCCCTTGATCGACTATGGCTGCCTAATGTATGGGAATCCAAGAACATGATAAAAATGATCCAGGATCTCTTTGATCGAAGTAAGCAGAAACCGTCGATTCTACGATTCATGCAAGAGAATTCAGACTATATAGATGAACTAATAGATCTTGCTCGTGATGACGCCCGGAATCCACTATATCAGCTTGAGAAGTTGCGGGCTACTCCGAAAAAATGCCGGAACTTTGATTTGGTATATCTAGATGGCCAATGCGTCATTGAACCTTTGTGTAAGGAGATTGCTCAAGTTGGTACCTATTGCCTAGGTCCATTAAAGGAACGCACGCAAAACTTTCAGCGATTAGGCTTGTCTGAGGTTTTAGAATCATTGCTGGCCGAAAAGGATGCTCCAACTTTCGACCAGAATAATGTTTCCAATATCTTAATATTTCGCTTCGGTGATTTTACCTTACTCTTTGGAGGGGATGCAGAGAAAGAAAGCATTGAGGAGTGTATCGATGAATTTAAGAAGAAAAACCTGGATAGAACATGGGGCTTTGACTTAGCCTGTAACTTCATCAAGTGCTTTCATCACGGCTCGAAATCTTCCACGAGTCCCTACATTTGGACGACTTTGCTTAAGGAGGATGATTCTGTCATAATTGCGATCTCGGCAGGGGACAATAAAAGATATAATCATCCCAACAAACAAACGATTGAGGAACTGCATGAGATCGCCAAAAGAAACAATATTGAATTGAAGCTGTTTACAACTAAGGATCACGCCTTACTGGATCTCTCTCCGTATGAGCTAACTGACTCCGATGAAATCATTCGACTTCCTTGGCCATCTCTTGGAGGAGAAGTATTGGAACATCGTCGAGACAAAAATGCCCGATTGGATGCTATAGAAATCAGAAGGAATGATAAACTAGAGCAATTTAATGCATATTTAGCTCAAAGACCCTCCAACTTCTTGGGCTACCGTTTCGACTTTTTATCTAATAAAGGGGAGATTGAAGTTAAGAAAATGATGGCTGGGTAGATGGAGTTAATCTTCTGGTAGGGGGGGTACGTTATTGTCTGCTCCCACCACTCGTTAGTATTAGAATAGACTGGACTTACTTATTTACTTTTCTTATTTTAAGAAGGAATTCCGGATCATCAGTAATTGATGTAGTTTTAAAGCCCACTGCCCTTCATTCATGTAATTTCATATTATGAAACAGATCGGTATCCTCCTTCTTTTGTTTTCCCTTGGTCAATATGTTGTAGGGCAAACTCCTGAACTGCACTTCAATAAGTTGACCACTTCCGATGGTCTGTCCCAAAATACAGTAGATCATATTTTGCAGGATAAGTTTGGTCAAATGTGGTTCAGTACTTTGGTAGGAGTGGATAAGTACAATGGCCAAGCATTTACCACACGCGTCTATAAAAAAGCGCTAAGTGAAAAGATAACAACACTCTTTCAATGGTGCAAAGAGGAAAAGATCATAGTGGCCACTAGTGAAGGCTTGTATACTATAGATATTATTAACAATGACTTGGATACCTTAAGCCTTAAGCACAAAAATGTGCTTAAGGCTTTTTATAATCAAGATTCTTCAGCCTTATATCTATTTACAAAAAATCAGATCATACAGACTGACTTTTCGGGGACGAAAGAAACGGTCTATCCGATCGATTATGAGATTACTGATGTTGTCACTACAACAGCAAATACCTTTGTGGCTGCTAGTGGAAAGGATCTGTTGTATTTCCAACCTGAACAGGAAGACCATAGCAAGAAATTGGAAAGTGTTACGAAGGAAATCACGGCGCTATGCATTGATAAGACGAAAAAGGTTCTATATGTTGGCACCAAAAGTTTAGGCTTATACGGTTACCGATTGAGCGACAATTCGGGAATAGAACCATATCGTATGCCTAGGGTCGAGAAAAACTGGCCTAATGCGGCAGTTAGTACCCTAATGATGGATAGTAACTCTTTATGGGTTGGAACGGACAATTTGGGACTTTATGTGTTTAAAGGAGATAAAAAACAAAAGCCAATAGTATGCTTAGCAGAAGGAAGCTATTGGCCCAAAATTGATATCAGCAGAAATAAGATTAGCTCGCTTTATGCCTCGAAGGATGGTGTAATTTGGGTAGGAACCGATGCCGGAGGTATTAATATCTGGCAGGATAAAAAGCAATTATTTCGGCACTATTTTCGAGGGGAATATAATAGTTCGGCAAGTTCTTCCGGAGGTATTAGAATTGATTCCTTGTCTACCTATGATAATGATACTTGGGGTATCTTTTTATTTGATGAAAGAACGGTATGGTTAGGCACGGACCAGAATGGTATGGCAGTGGTTGATTTGGTCAATAATAGCGTAATTGCACAAAAGGCGCTTCCGATGGGAGCAGAAATAGCATTGCCGCCCGATTTGTTGACAAAAGCGAAAACCGTTTTCTGTTTCAAAATATTAGGAGACCGAATTTACCTAGGAACAGATGCTGGTATATTTCAAACTAAATCCTATTGGCGATATTACCATCCCACGAGATTTCTCGGTAAAGGGGTCTCTCTATTAGAGTTTGATTCGATGGAGAATCAATGGTGGGCAGGCAAGCGTTCGGATAATAAAATCTATAGATTAGATCGAAAATTTAATCTTGTAGATTCCCTTGTTCTCGCGGAAGATGAGCGATTGAGTTTTATCCAAAAAAGAAGAGATACAACTATTTGGGTTGGGACTACCAATGGAGTGTGTAGGTATCGGTATAGTTACAACGGCTGGTATTCTGAAGAAAAGGATAGGCTACTTCCGGGGATACATGTTAGTTCTATGAGCCAATCCAAGTTACCAGCCAACACTTGGTTAGGCACTGATGGTAAAGGGATTCATCGGTACAATAGTAAAACACAAAACATTGACCTTTCTTTCGGGGAAACGAATGAGGAGTTTCCTGTTGATGAAACGATTTATGCCTTGGTCCAGGATAGTTTTGGAAATGTTTGGTTTAGCATGAATCATGGAATTGGAAGACTCAATCCAATAGAATGTACTTTTAATTTCTATACTGTGGAGGATGGATTGCAAAGTGATGAATTTAATGCTGGAGCAGTTTACACTGATGAAAAGAAACAGGTGTTTTATTTTGCTGGCGTAGATGGCCTCAATTCATTTCATGTTAAGCAATTGGCAGTAACGGATTCGCCCCCTAAGCTAAGTTTGTTGAAGTATGCCTACCCGTCTAGTGAGGATAAGGAAGGATTGGGCAAAATCGAAAGAACGTTAAAGGTGCCGATTCAGGCAATTCGACTTCCAAATCAATTTAAGTATGTGGAGATTACACCTGCTTTTTTTGATTATCAAGATCCGTCTAACAACCAATTCAGATGTAAACTGAATAAAGGGGGCTATGTTTATCCTACCAATGGGAAATTTGTTTTCCTAGAAAGCAATTTTAAAAACTCCTTCTTCAGAAAATACTACTTACATTTTGAATATCGAACGGGTAGGAGTGCTTGGCAAATTCATCCTCCGATTCAGGTGATCCGTGGTTGGTTCTCCTGGTTTTACTTATTTATTGTCGTCACGGCTGCTGGCCTGAGCTTCCTGTTGTGGACTTTATGGGTCAATAGTCGTGGTAATAAGCAATTGAATAGAATTCAGGAGAAGATCAATGATATTTCCCGCCTTGACAAAACTAGCAATCTTTGCCGATTGGCACTTAAGCACTTTATAGACCCCAAGGTCTTTGGTTTCGATTATGCATTGATCTCCGTTGTTGATTTTTATAAAAAGGAGATTGGGATAAAGTATTATGATGTGAAAGACGGTAAAGATATTGGTTTTTTAGCAGATTGGCAGCAACTTTCTACCTATGACTTAGATCTAGACAAAGATATTCTCATAGAGGTTGCTAATTCCAAAAGGGCCATAAAAGTAGTTAAAAGGAAGGTCCATGACCCTTTGGGGAAAATTACCTTCGATGCATTAAACAAAGAAATTTTTGATCGTTTTAAGCATCAGCGCCTAGCTCGTTTATTTGTCCCTATTACCCATCGAATCTTTCGAGATCTAACCCCTGAATTAGCGGATATAAAAGATGATGATGAGGCGTACCCTCCTTCTAGTGGGGAAAGAGGAGATATCGTGATGGGGGTAGTGGAAGCAGGATACAAATTGAACTTTCTTGAGCGTATATTTATTCGCTTCAATGACTTCTTTAAGTTAGAGTTTAGGCTAAGGAAGGAACTTAAGTTAGATAAGAACGAAGTTAGATTGAAAATGTATACGGACAATTTTGCTCAACCATACTACAGAGCTTTATTGAAAGAACAGCGAAGATATCTTTATGAAGAAGTAGTGGAGCAGAGTGAGCAAAGGAGCCAAACTCACTCCGAATTCTTGGAGAATGTATTGAATAAATTTGGCCGCCTTTTCAATGCAAATTATGGCTATGTGGCCTTTCGGACCTTTAATAGTAGGCAAATTGATATATTGGATCGTGGTCTCTACTACAACTTTAAAGCTGAGAAGGTAGAAATAGGGCGGAAGAAATTTAAGGGGTTTAATCAAGATCAGAAAGGTATTATTGCGCATATAGTCAATCTAAAGGAACCCTACTTCAGTGGTAACGTACTAGAGGACGATTATTATGAACGGTTCTTTGAAGAGGTAAATTCCGAGATTGGGATACCGATGATCAATGAGTACCAGGAAGTGATTGGCGTATTGATTCTAAGCTCTAAAAGAAAGGATTTCTTTAATGACTTACACACCAAAATCCTAAAAAAAGTGATGAACAAGGCTACGGAATACTATACTCGTATCAAACGTTACAACTCTCTACAAAAAATCACTAGTCATTTTGATATTTTTTCCCAAAACCGCTTAACAATTTATGAAGCGGCAGCGGCTTCATTGAATCAGTATTTTGATTCAGATAATATCAGTATTTGGGAAAGAGATGCCAAGTCGGAGAATGGGTTATCCTATAAGTTAATCCATACATCCAATAAGGTAATTCACGACTGTTATAAAGCCATGGGATTACAACGGGCAATAATTAGAGAACAGGTCACAACTAGTACACCAAATGGCATCATCAAGATCCAGCAAATGACAGACTACCCTAATAAGAAGTCGAGGATTTTCAAGTTATGTAAAGAAGAAGATTTTGCCTCTATCGTGGTTCTGGGAGTTGTAGCAGAAGGTAAATATGAAGCTTTTATTAATATCTTTTCTAGACGTAAACTCCCCGATCAATTTAATCGTTATTCTGAGCGATTTCTAGAACAAATCAGCAAAAATACTGGCTTGGCCATCCAAGGGATCAACTTGATTCAGGCGATAGAAACGATCTCTAAATCCTTGTCGGAAGGGGAAACACAAAGTACCTTACAAGTACTTGTGGATAATGCGCGTGAGTTTCTTCGGGCTGACCTAGTAGCCTTGTTTCCATATCGAGATAAGACCAGGGAAATATTACTTAGGGAAGGGTATTTTGCTGGAAATTTTCCTAAGCAACATCAAGCCCTAAAAGACAGACCGGCAAATATGGCTAATTATATTATCAAAAGGGGGACACAATGGATTGAAGATGAACAGGACTATAAGAAGGTATTTTGGAAGAGTGTAAAAGACAGAACAAAAAGTTCCTTTGAGAATTCCTTCTGGAGGATCAACAATATTAGATCTGTAGCGGCTATCCGATTGGAGTATGATGGTGAGCCCTTGGGAGTCCTTTTCATTAATTATTTGACTACTATGGATTTTTCGAAAGAGGAAAATCGCCGGTTTATCAATGCCTTTACCAATCTGTCTACTACAGCTCTGATCAATGAAGGTTATATTAGTAGAATCCGAGAGGAGACTCGAAAACTTGAGCTCGAAAATATAGCTCAAGCAAAACAGAAAGAGGAAATTCAATTTGAATATGACAAAGTATATGAGAAAATGGAGGAGATGTTGCCGCGAGCGGCAAGGACTTCTTTTTGGTTGATCCTACAAGGAATGAATCACGATATTAGGAATGCTTTAATTAGGGCGTCCTCAAAAAGGGTTTAAGGGTCAATAAAGGGCTGATATATAAGTTATTGAATGTGCTAAATTATTACTATTGAAGTATCAAATGCAAAGAAAAAGGCTTAGCTTAGTTAAAATCCTTGCAGTTCGATGATCAAGTATACACCAGCCGCTGAACGGAATTTTGGTTTATTCCAATCGCCTTTTGGACAAGCCCTAGATGCCAATAATCGCTGGGTTAAGATGGCCGCCGTGGTGCCTTGGGACGAGATGGCCACCGTTTTCTTTTCTAAGATGAGTAAGAACCATGGTCGTCAGAGCATTGACTTGCGTATTGTTTTAGGGGCTTTGTTGATTAAGCACATCGAAGGTATCTCGGATGAAGATACGATTCAGGCCATCCAAGAAAATGTCTATATGCAATACTTTGTAGGCTTGCCGCGCTTCCAAACTAAGCCTGTGTTTGTTCCCTCGTTGTTTGTGGAGATCCGCAAACGTCTGGGTAAGAAAGGATCACAACAACTTAATGATATGTTGCTCCAGCAGGCTCGGCAGTTGCGAGCTATCAAGCACCGAGCCAAGCCTAAAAAGAAGGATACTGATCAAGGAGGGAATAAGTCATCTGGTCCGAATCAAGCAGGGCAAAGACCAGATGAGAAGAGCCGGGCTATGGATAATAAAGATCGCCCTGAGAATAAGAGGCCCAATAAAGGGACCTTGAAGATGGATGCTACAGTGGCTCCACAACATATTGGTTATCCAACTGATACGCGATTATTGCATCAAGGACGCCTGTATAGCGAAGCCTTGATTGATAAGCTGTATCAGGGGAGTGGCTTGTGGAAAAACAAGCCTCGGACCTACCGCCGGATCGCACATAAACAGTACTTGGCCTTTGCCAAGAAGCGCAATCCGGGTAAAAAAGCGATCAAAGGTACTAGAGGCAAACAACTCCGCTACCTGCGGCGCAACCTCAACCATATTAACCGCATGCTGGACCAACTACAACAAGCCGATCAAACTATTGATTGGAAACACAGTGATTGGCAGCGATTTTGGGTGCTACAGGAGCTGTACCGCCAGCAAGATATCATGCACCGAGATGGACGTAAACGTATCGATGATCGGATCGTTAATATTGCTCAACCCTATGTGCGACCTATCAAACGAGGTAAGGCCGGTAAATTGACTGAGTTTGGTGCCAAACTGAACGTCTCACAAACGGAAGGCTTTGCTAGAATGGACCAGGTCGACTTTGATAACTTCAATGAAGGAATACTACTCCAGGAGCAAGTTGAGGGCTACAAGGCTTTGTATGGCTATTACCCGGAATTGGTACTTGTAGATCGAATATACCTGAACCGTCAAAACCGCAAGTTCTTAAAAGACAGAGGGATAAGACATAGCGGTAAGCCTTTGGGACGTGCCAAGCCGATGTCTGCACAACAGAAGCAAAAACGAAAGAAAGAACAAAATAAGCGCTCAGAAATCGAAGGCAAATTTGGCCAAGGAAAATCAAAATACGGGCTGGATGATATACAAACTCGACTGGAAGATACCTCCTATGCTTGTATTGGCCTTATTCTACTGGCGCTCAACACTATCAAGTTAGCCCGGGCCTTCTTTATCTTTATTTTTAGCTATTGCTACCAACAGTGGAGTATTCAAATGAATAAAACAGCTACAATGAAAGCAACGGCAAGGACTGTTGCTTACTCAACCGCCTCACATCGCCGGACTGGTATGATAATAACCTGAAATCAGCCCCGACTTTTTGAGGACGCCCTAATTAGCATTGAAAGGATGACCTACAACTTACGGCAAAAAGTTAATTCATTTAAACCTCAAGAGCAAGAATTGATTGAAGGTTCGTTAGCTGCCATTGAATTACAAAAGAGAAGGATATTCAACTTACTCAACCTTTTTAAATTTGGCTCTAATAAGCAGGAAATAGTAAACTTGGGCGATTTGCTGAGTGAATTAATAACTTTCATTCATTCCTACAATAAAACCATCCACTTCAAGAAGAGTTTTGACTCTACTATTCCAGAGTTTTATTGCCTTAAATCTGAGTTATCTATGCTGCTATATAATATAATAAAGAATGCAGTTGACGCTATTGAAGAGTATCCGAATCTAAAGCAAGGTAAAATCTCAATACATACGCGTGTACAAGACTCCGTTGCGGAAATTGTTATATCGGACAATGGTGTTGGTATGTCTGAGGACATGATACGTGAAGTTTTTGAATTTGGATACACGACCAAAGAACATGGAGTTGGCATTGGACTATATTTTGTAAAACAAACATTGCAAGAGAAATTTAAAGGGATAATTGAAGTACAATCCAAGAAGGGAATTGGGACAGCTTTTACTATAAGTTTGCCTTTAAATCAAGAGGGTACCAATTCGTTGACCTACCAACTAGAAGCCTAAAGCCAAGTATTATGACTGAAGAATCATATAGCCAAATCGTCCAAGAATTGAAAAATGGTTTTACAGATGAGGCACTATTGATGTTAGATCGTTTATTGGGTAACGATACTACTAAAGAAGCAAGAGATTTTACCTTGCTTTGTTCAAGATATAATAGTCTAAATCGCAAACGGATTTCTGGGGTATTGTCTGATCAAGAATTCAGCCTTGCATCCAATAAAATTTTGGAGTCAATCATCGCCTTTGTTCAGGAATTGATGACCTCGACAGGACCAGAAATGTCTAAGCAAAAAGGAGATTTAGATCGTATAGCGAACCCAGGGAAATTAGCTGTCAAGACAAGCACTGGCCATGAGAGGCAACTGATTATCATAGAAGATGACTACGAAAATGCCCAGTTTTATACAGAATTGTTAAGACTAGATAAACCGTTTTCAGAAGTAGTTTATACTAAAGAGTTAGAGCAAGTTAAACGACTGATGAAAAGGGAGCAGGGGACTCGAGTTTTCATTGTCGATATTAATCTGGATGCTAATAAGGAGGCCAATCGAAGTGGGTTAGGAATTGTAGAGTATATCAAGAGTAAAAACACTAAATCTTTAGTTATAGTATATTCAGGTCATGGCAGTTATCGAGAGGTGGCCCAAAAGATTGGAGCGAATGCTTTCTACGAAAAAGGAGAGCGAGGTTCCATTGAGGATGACTTCAAAGTGATCAGAAGTTTTATTGTTGAATCTCTTGGAGCTATTGAACAAGCACCGAAGCAAGTCATTACGACTCAATCTGTAAATCAAAAGGTAATAGAAGAAAATAAGATCTTGCTAGAACAGCTTAATAATTCTTGGAAGCTGGTAGATACTGAGTATCCGCCCACTGGACCCCATCTTTCCTACTCCATAAAGGTTTTGAGAAGTTGTTTGTCCATGTTTTGAGGCAGCCATTGGATAGCCTCAGGGGTAGCTTTGTTATTGGCCAGCTGTCGAAGAAGCCAGGTGAGGTATCGGTGAGCATTGAGGCCCCAGTTGTTGCAAGTGCCGATAATGGAGTAAAGGCAGGCCAGGTTTTGAGCCGCCTCGTCGGAGCCAGCAAACAGATAGTTCTTACGCCCCAAAGCTACGGGCCGGATCGTATTTTCTACCAGGTTGTTATCAATCTCCAATTGGCCATCGCGGGCATAGGCATACAGACCTTTCCAGCGTTTTAAGCTGTAGGCAATAGCTTTACCAATAGGACTTTGGGGCAATAAGCCAGCGGAGGTATATTGCTCTTTTAGCCATGCACCCAATTCTTCCAATATGGGTATGGCCTGGTGCTGGCGCAGTTGGAAACGCTGTGCCTCATCCATTTTCTGTTCGCGCGCCTGGCGTTCAATGCGATATAGTTTTTGGGCTTGCTCTAGAAAATAGTTGGCCCGAGGTGGATCGGTATTTTGAGCCTCTACAAATTTGCGCCGGGCATGAGCCATACAATGGATCAAGTGTAGGTCTTGTTTGCGCTCCACAGTTTCATACACACTATATCCATCGGCTTGTAAGATACCACTGAAGCCATCGAGCAATAAGTGTCCGGCCTTAGCACTGCGCCTGGAGTCATATTGGAAGAATACCGCCTTAAGCTTTGGATTGTGAAGTACCCAGAAGTAGCCCCGGTGGCTGGCTCCGGGCTTATTCTTAGTTAACACCGTGATACGCGTCTCGTCCACTTGGTTATAAGGCTGGGTCAGTAAATCCTGGTGCAACAGATGGTAGATAGGCCGCAAGCTATGAGCGGCGGTATGGAACCAATTATGGAGGTTGTTTTCTGAGATAAACCCCAGCCCGGCTTGTTTGAGTTTTTTGCGGAAGCGGTGGATAGGCGTATGGAAAAGAATCTTCTCGACTATGATTTGAGCCACTAGGCTCTCGTCCACTATACCTTTGGGGATCAACCGTAAAGGGACATTGGCTTGGCTTACGCCTTGCTCTTGATCAGCCTTATTAACATAGCGGGGGCGAATGATGCGCTTGACATATAAATCAGCTGGCACATAGGCCAACAGCTCGGTTATATCTTCTCCGATCTTGGATAGCTTACTGATATCTACACCTGTGGGCTCGATGATTTGCTCTTCTCGTCGCAGCGATGCGGGGAAGGTATTGCGTTTTATTGGCCGACGGGCTTTTTGAGGCTTCTTTTTTCTGTGTAATACCTGCTCTTGTTCGACTGGCTGAGCTGCTTGGTCCTCTTGCTCGAATAAGCGTCCCTGATTAGGGTCTTGCTCACTGACATACCGTTCGCGCTTGGCGCTGAAGAGTAACTTCTTGAGCTGCGCATTCTCTGCCTTAAGCAGAAAATTCTCTTCCTTGAGGGCCTTGTTTTCCGTTTCTAGTGGACTCATAAGCTTAGTCTGAAGATACGGAAAAAGACCCGGATTCACTGGCTTTTACCCAAGGAAAAGCGCTTCCTTTTTTCAATCTTATCCGTCTTAATCCCTCGTAAAATCAGTAGTAGTTTTTCGTAGCAAAGCTCATAGCCACTAGCCGATGACGGGTGCTCAAAAGTCCCCCTTTCCAGGCGCTTATAGTACAGCCCAAAACCATCTCCCTCCCACATTAGCAGCTTCAAATGGGTCTTGCGCCGGTTGATAAATACAAAGCCTGCTCCGCTCAATAAGGACAAGCCCATCTGGCCACTCACCAAAGCACCCAGAGTATTGAAGCTCTTGCGCATGTCACAGGGCTTATCATACAAATAATATTGCCGCGATACCTCAAGCATTTTGTAAGCACTTGATTAATTCCCCATCTAACCTCCCCTTGTAATGTACACGGATACCATTGGCAAAGTGGACTTCTATCAGACCCTCAGTTGCCGCAACGCTAGACAGCGCAATAAACTTACCTGTATCTGCAAATTCTTGCTCCAGTTTGAACCAACTCATAAATGTGCCGTATTTTAGCTCATGCTTACGACAATAAGCAGGGCGGCTAAGCCCACTTGTGCGCCAGGACCTTACATGACCTAAGCGTTCTGATCTTGTCATAGATTTTTAACCTAAAGATCGGCCGCAGCTTCATCAAACGCAAGATGGGGTGCAATGGGCGGATACGATACTGAATATAAAGATATGGTCAACCTACAACTGGAAATAGTTGCTCGGTTAGCTGAATTGCGTAGAGAAAGAGCTTTGGTTGGTAATGCCAATCCATCAAAGGAAGAAGACGTAATTCAAGAAATTAAAAGCCTTAAACAAGTGAAAAAGCAAAACGAGAAGGAATTAAAAGAACTCGAAATTCAGCGATTAAATATAGACAAAGCACGGAAAGCCATTCTAATCAGCTAATCCACGCTTAATTGAAACTTAAAAAAGAAGTATTGACCAGGCCCGGTACAATCTCAAGATGATGCAAAAGCGCAGTAAGTTAGATTGTTGATACGTTTTATGTTTAGTCTTCAGGGGTGATTGAGTAATTGCATGAAAAATAGCCGGCTATGAAATAGATTCATGTTATAGATTTATAGTTTCTTCTTTGCTTACTTCCTGGTAGGGGGCTTCTTTAAGGTATTCTATTCTTCTGTTGTCTTGCTTACCCAACTCCATCGGATTTCCCATGAAGAAGGCGTAGCCCAAAAAGAGAAGCAATGCGAACAATAGCGTGCTGATAACCGCCGTAACGTGATGATTGGTTCGTCTAAAATTTTCGTATTCGCGGAAATCTCTGTAACCAGGCGGTAAACCGTAGGCATTAGAGTGACCGTATTCAAAGAATCGGTTATTATCTCGCTGAAGCGTATTCAGGTTCAATAGGATCATTACTACGACCCCAATCAGGATAAATATTGCTGTCATGTCAAAGTTTTTTTGGTAGTAGATAATTTGGGAATAAATAAGTTTACCTTATCAATTCTCCTTTATACCATAAAGTTGAAGCAATAAAACTTGCCTAACCTTGCCTTAACATTTTGTGGAGTTTATTTGGATTACATTCGCGGGGGATGTAAAGATTGGACAATCACTTAAACTTCATACCTAGTCGAATAGTTCCTTTTGCAATGCCTCATAATGAGAAAAAAAATCCTCCTTTAGATGCTGTGCAGTTAACTTCTGGATTAAAGGAGAAAGCTTAGCCTGTTGGACCAATCGCAAAAGCTCCGTATCAATTTGACTTTTAATGGGAAAACCGGCAAGCAGATCAGCTGCCTCGAAAGGGTCAGCACAAGAGTGCATTAATTCTAACTTGGCCTCAAGTCGAATATCTAATATGAAGGAATCAAGATAGGTTTGATATTGTTTAATGTACTCATCAGGATCATTTGCAGAACGAGCTTGCCCCAAGCGAATCAACATATTGAATGCTTTTCCATCAATCGTATGACTTTCCGAATTTATTGGAAGCACTAGTTTATTGCCAGCAATGTTTAGAATTCTATTGTGCAAATCAATATTATTGCGATTGCTTTGGTGAAGAGTTAGGTAAACTCGGCCATCATCTTCCATTTTTTCAATGATTCGCTTGAGTTGATCTTCCGACCTCAAAGAAAATTCTTCTTCGTGAACGAGAATAATATCACAAATGTGATTGCTATGATCAGGGTGCACCATATGAAAGTCATTAAAGCACCGATCAAAGGAAATCGCTTTAGGTTGTAAAGAGTCTTTTAAACTGAGGTCAAACAGTTCCAAGTACCTTGCAGTGCTGGGGTCGAATAAGGTGAAAATAATTAGTAAGTGATTCATATCAATCGGCTCTAGATCTAGCAGAATAGAGAATTTGGCACAAATGAAATTTACTGCGCGAGTTGGTTACATAGTCAGAGACGTTGGAATAATTTAAGAAAGAACAGGTCCTTGGTAATTGAGCGGGTTTACCTCTTCCTGAAATCAATACGATCTCAGTGTCGGGATATTGTTCTTTGATTTGATCCTCTAAATAGTTTTGTATACTGAATAGTTTCGTTCCTACTAGCTTTTCAAGTAATCCTAAGTGGATAACGAGGAAGTGGGTATGAGTTCGCTCTAATTGCTTGGTCAACCACTTACTTAATTGAACCTTGAAAAGATCCCCAAAATCTCTATTATTTAAATTGATCGCTTCTACTGTAGGGATGCTAATATTCATCCATTCCAGTTGTTCGATGCACGAGGAGTGACCAATCTCGATAGCAGGGCATGCTTCACTGGTAAGTTTTTGAATGCGTTCATCCAACAAGATGATCCTGGTCATAGCTGCCTCTATGAGTTGGAAATTCAGCAGCTCTCGCTCTTCTGTATTATATTTTGATAAATATCGAATGATTCTTCCCGTGGGTGAAGTACTGGGACAAGCTTCATAAAAGTGTAAGCTTGCTGGATCGACCACTTGACTGCCATCAGGTTGAAATTTACCACAATCTCCATGCTGGTCAAATAATAGAAGTGTTTCGCTAGTGAGGGCTTTGATCTGCCCAAATCTTTTGGAATCGCTTAAATGAATTTCCAGCCTTGGTTGTTTCAGCTGTATTTTGGCAGCTAGCTGTTCAGTCCAGTTTAGCCAACAAAAGTTGACGGCCTTACTTACACTCTCTTTTAGGTGATGGAAAAACGTTGACTGCTCGTCCGGTAATCTAAAATCTAAAGACCGTAGCGGGAAAAATTTTGGCTTGCTTAAAGGCCTACTAACTTTTGGGTCCAAAAGAATTAAAAAATTATGGGTATAGAAAACGTTAGAGCTGGTATCTAACTCGGAAGATGATAAAGTCAAAATACCTTTATTTAACCATTCCTGATGATGAACTTGGGGGGTATCTCCTATTAGAAGTAAGTCTTGAGGTTTTCTTAGGTAAAGTTCGTAGCCAAGGTAAAAGGAGGAGGTTCCAGGCTCTGGATTTACGGGAACGACCTGTAGTAAAGGAGGATTGAGAGGAGTATCTACAAACTTGGCGGGAAGTTTTCCCCTTAAATAGGAGGCGGCAATCTTCATCTCCATGATACCTAGCCCGTCGGGCCTAATTTCATGGCTATCAGTAAAAGATTTAGCTCGAATGAAACTTCGGTCGATTCTTTGAATTAAAGAAAGATCACTTGAAGATCTTAAAACATCATCATATATCGTTACCTTATAATACGATTGGTCAATAGCAGGTTCTGGGTTTTCGATACGGATAGTTAAGGAAAGACTATCTCTTTCGGTAAATGTTTTATGCTCGTGTTTGATTACATTACGTATTAAGTTTTCAAACAGGACATACAACGCATGGTTCCCCAGGTCTCCATTTGGCATTTGTACGATTACATCCTCCTCTCCAGTTACAGTGGACTCAAATCTTATTCTGATGGCCCTAATATCGCTGCTAGAAATATTTTCCAGCAGCATTCTCTCACGCTTAAAACGAGATATTACCTCTTGCTTCAATTGCCTGGGTAGGGAAGTGACGGGGTCAGAAGTGGAAACATCAGCTAAGAAGTCCATTCTGGTTCTCAAGTAGGCATTAAGCTGAGCCACATGTTCCAGCCCCCCAATTCGATTGCGACCGATAGCAGCAACATAACGTCCTAAAGTGCTTTCTGATGCAACTTTTGATAAGACATGTGATCCGAGATTGTGGGAGAGGTTTCTGGTCATGACCGTAGCTATAGCATAGCGCATTAGATGCCGAGTGGTAATATTGTTCTGTAGCTTTAACAATATGTTGAACATATTTTTAGCAAATGCATTCGATATGGTATAGGATAGGTCATTGAGCAATTGTGAAAAGCTTGGTGATTCTTTTTTCTGGACTACAAAAGAAAACATGACACCACTTAGCCCACCTGAAAAGGTCATCGGAATTACCGCATGGCACCAGATGGTTTGCTCTTCTACAAAGTATCGACTGTTTTTATCGGCGCTAAATATGATTTTGTGGAGCTCTATCCAAGAGGCCCATTTCTTTCGTTCTATTGCGGGCAATCTTTTTCTCGCTTTAATAATTCGCCATTTGCTTTTTTCGAACCCATTTAGGGTGGACACCCCATATTGGATCGCTTTTTTGACAATATTCACCTCTTCTTTTGACAACCATTTTTCCCGTTTCCACATTTCCCATTGTTCTACGAATTCTTCTGATGGATTATCTTGGACTATGCTCTTTAGCATAGTGGCTGATTGATCATTTTCGGCGCGGGTGTAAGTTTCTAGGGAACTGTTCAATGCTAGTTGTGAGAAAATACTATGTATATCGAAGGTAAGTACATTAAACTTCTGTGGCTTGGTAAAAGCCGGAAATTCATGCTTACTTACTTGGTCATTAAATAAGAAAAATTCAAACCCTTCTTCAGCCAATATTGGAGACAAAGAGGGGACTTCATCCGATGTATACTGATCCTTTTCCTTTAGGTATTGGATCATCTTCTTCAATGTCTTGACCACTTCGGGGAAAGCTTCTCTGGAGCAAGATAATAGAGTGTCATAATAGCCATTATAGTATTTTTCCAAATGAAATATCTTGGAAAGAATACCATTTTGAAAATGGAAAAAAGAAGACCAGAGGATACGGGCATCGATCCATCTCAGCAACTTGTTTACATGTTGAGTGGCTAGGTTGAGTTGGATAGGTATCGTAATATTAGAATTGAGTGGTAGGGAATCGGCGTTAATGGCTTTTAGGAAAGCGGACTGGCGGACTACATTTATGACTCTGAACCACCACGCTTGATTACTATTTGACTCCGTATTGGGGTAAAAATCTACAATTCTATATTTTCGCCTATTTAGAAAATCTAGGGCATGTCGATTTTGTTCATGGATGGCGGCACCAAGTAGGATAGTTTTTTTTGCCTTTGTGTATGCCTCATAATAATTGAACAAGGCTTGCCCTACTCCCCTTTTTTGCCAATATTTTTCAATCCCGAATTGATCTATGAAACTAAAGCGCCCTACAAAAGAGAGGTCACGTATAAATGCCCATTCGTGATCTAATATATTTGACAGGGCTTGTGCAGGATAAGGTATGAGATTAGGATAAGCTTTGAATTCTAGACTGTCAAAACTAATAAGATATCCAACGATCTCTCCGTCAGCAAAAGCAAAGAAGATGCGTCCAAGTTTTGAAGGAAGTTCCTTAAGTTGTACATATTTAGGCTCATCGAATATATATCCATACTGTGAATCTTTATTTGCATCATATTTTAGCTCCTGATGGATTTGATGAATACGTGCAAAATGTTTGTCATTTAACTCACGGAATGGGATTTGTTGGATTGGATATTTGGATGAAGACATACCTAGATATTGTTGTTTTCGATGTCTTTGCCATATTTATTTATCCATTTTCTTTCTATCGGAGTTAGGGGTAGTTCTTTATCCTGGCAATTCCTCCAGTGATAGTCACTGCGTATCTTCATTTTTAAGAGATGCTTACTTGTAAAGCCATATATAGTCCCTTTAGCGATAACCCGGCCAAGTTTATCGATGTTTCCTATCGTTATGAGTTGGTAGATATAATTGAAGAAATCTTGATGTAAATCTAAGCCATTAATGAATTGTGGCCTGATTTGATATAGACCAAGAGCGATTCTCCTTAGTCTCAATTTCATCCGCAGGTTACGTAGGTTGCGTTCAATAGAGTGGTTAGGATCTAGGTTTCCAAAGGCACCAGTGATTACTGAGACTTGCTGATTGACAAGAAAGTCTCTGATGAATTGCAGACTAAAAAAGGATATTAATTCCTCCTCTTGCTCAAAGTCATCGCTGGCTAGATAGACGCCATATAATCCACGTTCAAATTCATTAAAAAAGTGTGGCAAATCCTGTTTTTGGTCATTGATAATTGCATCTTGACCAATAAGCAACTGTACAAACTTTGCAAACGGAACGTCATTAGCTAGAATCTTATCTTTATTAAACTGCAATACTTTTTTATTCGCAAGGAACTTGGGGAGATAAGAAAGATCGAAATTAGTAAGTACGATTATGGTATAGAGATTAGGGGCGATACGATTAATTTGTTCAATTACATGATACCCCTGCCAGCGTCTAAACCTGCCGTCTTCATCATAGAACCGAAAATCAGTGATTATTACATTGATGGAGTAGGCTTTGATAAGTTCAATGGCTTTGTCAATGGAGTAGGCTGTCTCACAATGAATATTAAAGTTCTCCAATCGCTGAGGTAGACCAGATGCTATATCCTGTGTATCACCGATGTACAAGACTGTCATCTTAGTTGGTAGGCGGCTTTCTTCATATTTTTGATTGATAGCATAAGTGTTTAGCACTTTTTGCTGTAGCCGATATAGAAAGTCTACTACTTCTCCACTATCGAAAGTAGATCTTTGCCCAAGAAAACTAGAGGAAAGCTTTTCAATTTCCGACAATGAATCGGTATCCTGAACATAAGCTCTTAGTTCACGGGTTTTCCTTTGAAGGAAGGACTTGGTTTGCTCAATAGATTGTATAGAGACTTGGTTTGAGAAAAACTCGCCTAGTGTGTCATGAAAAAAATTATTGAGATATCCTTCAGATTTGTAAAGACTTTCTGTTAAGTCCTGGAAGAGTAATTCATCATCTAATGGATGGTCAAAACATTTAAGTAGGTCAGGGACTTCGCACCTAAATAATTCAAAGATTGAGATAAATTTCACAAGAGGATCTCTTAGATAACGAAAGGATTTTATTTCAACCTTATTCTCGAAATTTAGTCCTGAAGGGGTTAACACTGGACAGAAAGAAGTAAGGATAATAGGGTCCCAGATATTTTCTTCAATCCGAAACCTTGCTATTAGGTCTATTCCATTAAAATTAACATAATATGTACCGAAGCTGGGCCAATTTAGCTCTGCAACTATGATCCAATAGTAGGTGTCATCAGCATGTTTAGCCTTACTCAATTCAGCATCTAGGAGTTTTCTGTTTGATACGGTTCTCACCGCAGTAGGAAAAAGGCCTTTCTGCTCTATATTGCAAATAAAGACTATTTGGATAGCCACGCAAAAACTGTTTAAATGATTGGTCTCTCTTAATCAAACGGATAGTCCCTTTTACTTAAAGGCACATTAGCCACTCACCGTTACAATTTTACCGCTTGCCTTTTGTTTTACACCGAAACATAAAACAAATCTAATAAAAATTTACTAAATACAAACCTATGTTTCAGTTGTTTGACTTGTGGTTGTGGAGCTATTAATATTAATATAAGTGTTGAGGACCTCTCTCGCAAAATAGAAACCTCTTTGTTTAGCGCGAAGCCCTACAATTCAAACTGTCATAAGCATGATCAGACACCCCCACCAAGCTATAGAAATCTCATTGGAAAACATGACTAGAATAGTTCCTAAAATTGTTGTTATTGAAACGATGCGAGAAAAAGCATAACTGGTATTGAAGGCCTCTATTCTATTGCTTTCAATTTTAGCCACTTTCCTTAAGGCTAAAGCAAAGAGTTTTTGATTGGTAGGTGTAGTGCTTTTTGCTTCATAACTCAGCGTATTGTGAATATACTCCAGGGCAATCGCATTTAAATAAGATTTAATATTGTTTCTCTGACGTTAGGATCCCATGCTGCCTTGAGTCGTTTGGTTTTTATGCTTCCCTTTGCTTTATCTAAACGAATCATATTCAAGACAGCTTTGGTGATAAAAGAAATTAGAATCAACCCAGGAAAGATTAGGGCAGTGTTCTATATATCGATTTTAAGCATGGTGTCTTTGTTTTTTCTATAAAGCAGTTGGTAGAACTTTGGCTATAATTTAACAGTTGGAACTGTTGCCATTCGGATAAAGTAAAAAATCTATTCTTTCATTTCTACCGTAATATACGGATGTATTCTCGCATTCATCACCGCATTTAGCACCTGAAAATTCATCGAGGATTCCTCCTATTTCCACGTGGTCTAGATTTCAAGTTAAGTGATAGTCTTGCTTTCCTTTTTGGGCAATGTAATTCAGGTGTTAAAATAGGATGGGGGTACCCAACTCCGTTAACCCTTTGCGGTGTCTTGCGGTCTAAAAGTTATCATGAAAAACTATTGCTATTACCTGATTGGCATTACGCTATTGGCCTTCTCCTGTGAAAAGGCCGAACTGGAACCTACCCCCTTGAAAGAAGGAGCTGTCCATTTCAAAGCGTTGAAAGCGGGACAAGAAAGTCGATTCATTCGCTATACGTTGCATTGCAATGATTTTGATGAGTCCTTCCAATGGACGGGGGATACCTTGGTCTTGCAGGTTATTGAAGAAGGTACGGAATTGTATTTCCAAGAGTCACTAACACCGCAGTCTCCCCTGTATGTACAAGGAGGGGATGTGGAGCCAGTCACCTACCCCGTAGAAAGACAAGTGGATCAACTGTATCTGCCTCAACGGGAGGATTCTAAGCTCTTCTATTTTTACGGTAGCGATTTCCTGATTCTAAAGAAAGAGCCTTCCACCCTCCTGAACCGCCTAGAACAAGACAACTGCTACATGAACCTGAAAGGGGAAGCTTTTATTGGCGATGAAATTGGAATTATCGATCGATTTGAAATCGGGACTTTTAAGATTGAGGGTAAGATGGCCGTCTCCTGTATCCCCATTTATTTGGGTATCGATGCCTACCTAGGCTATGACCTAGATCAATTGTACCTCAGCCATGTCATTCACAAATCGGAATTCAATGGCCAGCGAACGGATAGTGTAGAGGGCTGGTTTTTGTTGGAGGATTAGCTAAAAGGGGGAGAATGCTGAAAGTGCCGCAAAAGCAGATGACTTTTTGTACATTGTTTCAGCAAAACATAAGACTATGTACAAAACACTACTTTCCTCGGTATTTCTAGCATTCTTCCTACTTACAACAGATAAACTACAAGCTCAAGATCGGGTGTTTGATCTAGGGTTTGAGTTCCAAGCTTATCCCACGGGTTTAATTCCGGGGCTGCGGCTGGAAGCTGGCTTTGGTGAGCAGCATGCGGTGCACCTGCGGTTAGGTTACAATTGGCTGCGTCATCAAGGGTATGGGGTGCATGAGGATGAAAGAGGGGATGGCTTTGGTTTTACCGTAGGTTATAAGTATTACTTCAAACCTGGCTTTGAGCGATGGTTTTTAGGGATCAAAAATGATATCTGGTGGAATGAAGTAGATTGGATGGACAACATTGGACAGAGTGATGAGATTAGTGGGACAACTAATATTACCGTTGTGCAACCTACATTAGAGGGAGGCATTGCACTTCCAGTGGGTGAAAACTGGTTTTTCTCACCCACGATTGCCTTCGGTTATGAAATCAATGTGGTGACGAAGGGAGAGCCTACGGGAGAAGGGGCCATTTTGCTGTTGGGCTTCACTTTTGGTAGAAGATGGTAAAGAAGAAAAAAGATGTGCGCTGAGCCTCGTCAGCGCACCCTAAATCCTATAATGAAAACTAAAACTCTATCTGCAATGGATTCGGAGGATGCAGTTAGATCTTCCTTACCTCAAAGTACATAGTATCACTACTCACACCTGTAAAGATTCCTAGCCCATTGTCAATATTACTGGGGGGCTCACTTATGCTTTGAGACGAAGTTCCTGAGGTTTGGTAGAGCGCCGCATATTCCGGACTGACCCGAAACACGATCACCCGATGTGTTCCATATTGGGTGATCTCCCTTCTAGGGTTTATGCGGTAAAAATCCGTAATATCAGGTTCCGTGATCCTTCGGAATCGCCGACCTAAATCCTCTTCCAGATCCGCCAAGAAGTCATTGACATACTCGGGATCAGCTTCCAGGTTTTCGATTAACACATAGTAGTAATCCCCTTCGGGATTATCCCAACTAATTTCTATGGGATCAATCTGGGTAAATCCTCCTCCAGGAAAGCCTCCGTTATTCGTGATCTTCTCCATTTCTATAGATGAAGTGGATATCTCCGCTTCTCTTTTACCCGGTACGAAAGTGGAAGCACTAATGGTTGCGCCATTCCACTCAAATTCCAGATTGTAGGATTTTTCTGCTTCAATGATCAGCATAGATTGCTGATAATAGCCTTCTCCAAATCCTTGTAAAGTATAGGTCTGATCCCCTTCTGTGACAACTATATCAAGTTCATTCAGGACCACCAATTGTGTATCTGCTCTAGCATAGGAGTTGGAAAGGGTGACACGTAGAGAGTCTAATGACTGTCCGGCATATAGATAGCTGCTGACTACGGGCGTTTTTTCATCATTGCTGCTGATCGACGTCTCTTCACAAGCGCATAGCACAAGAACGGTCAGAAGAGCAGCTATATAGGAGATGTTTTGCATGATCGAAAGCGTTTTAAAGTAGATTCAGATTAATGAAGTGACCAATTGAAAAACAAACTTGGCGTGAAATCAAGCAGAGAAACATTTGTTTCCAGTAGCTCTCCCTCAATTACTTCATATTCTTTATACCAGACATTACTTCGGTTGTACAGATTAAAGATGGAAAGCCCAAGACTAGCCTTAGAAGTGCCCATGTTGAAATCGTGGGTAGCAGAAACATCAAAGCGGTGATAAGCCGGAAGGCGCAAGCCATTTTTGTCACTCACCTCAAAAAAGTCTGCTGTTGTCCCATCCAAAAGGGGGACCTCATAATAGCCAGTAGGAGCCGTGTAGGGCCTTCCAGTAGCGTAGATGAAAGTAGCTCCCAAGGTCCATCTCCCCAGTTTATAATTGCCAATGAGCTTTAACTCATGCGTTTGATCCTGATTGGCATGGAAGGGCTCCTCCCCAAAGGCTTCGAAGTCGTACAGCACTTCTCCCAAGGTATAGCCGATCCAGCCTGTAAATTGTCCTACCTTTTTTTGGAGTAAAAACTCTATCCCCTTGGCTTCCCCTGTTCCGGTATAAAAGAACTCCTCAAAATTTAGGGAACGCCCGGGGCCAAAACCTGAGGATACCAGCCGAGTGGTATATTCAGAAAGGCCATCCAGCGTTTTGTAATAGCCTTCTACATCAAAAAGCCAAGTGCCGGTCTCAAAACTAGTGCCCAGTATATAATGGTAGGAGGAACTGATGGGTACATTTTGATCATTGGCAAGTAGCCAGAAATCGCGACTTCCTTGCTGGATATCTTCTCTAACGATCCGCGTAGCAAATTGATAGTATTTGCCCCAGGCCCCCTTTATTTTGATTTGGTCATCTAGCAGGTAAGTGAAATTGAATCTTGGTTCCAAGTACATCTGATCCGTAAGGCTGTAGTGAGAGGCTCGCAGTCCACCTTTTAAGATTAGTCGATCTTGAATGGTTATGCGGTCTTGTATGTAGAGGGAGGAGGTCCAACCCTCATCCGCACGATCTAACACTTGGATGGTATCATTTTGCGTGTACTCATAAATGATGTCCTGAAAGTTGGTTTGAAATCCGAATTCCAACTGGTTGTTTCTAGAAAGTTTCCATTCGTTATCTATCTTGAAGCTAATGTCCTTGAGATCGTTGTACTCGTAGTTGCCACTGGTACGAGTGATTGTTGAGTCGCCCTGATCAACGGTGGTTTCATTGCGACGGTCACGTTCGCTATAATAGTTGGAGTACGATAAGTTGGCGTTGGTATAGAAACGGTCACTCCAGCGGTGCGACCATTTGGCGCTGCTTCCCCAATTCCCCCAATTGGTCAGATCTGTATTGTTGCTTTGAAAGTTGAAATTGAGATTGCCACCAAAACGTCTGCCAAAACTGTTGTTGTCCAGGTTGCGAGAGTTATCGAGATTATCTTGCCCATTGAAAAAGCTAATGGATATACGATCTTCGGCTGTGGGGCGATAGGTGACTTTTGCGTTCAAATCATAGAAATAGGAATTGGGTTGTACCTCCTGTAATCCAAACCTGCCCCCTCCAGGTCCGGGAGGTGCATCTGCCCCATTACTTTCTGTAAAAGCATCAAATAGATTACTGTAGAAAGCACTTTGGAAAGAATGTCGCCCTGCTACTAAGAAGGAGCCCTTGCCAGCAGCGAATGGAGCTTCGACGAAGCTGTTGAAACTCAGGAGAGATAGCCCCGCTCCCATATTGAAGCGTTCCGTACTTCCATCCTTGCCCGTCAATTCCACCACGCTCGATAGCCGCCCACCAAATTGCGCATCAAAACCTCCTTTATGCAATTGTACATCCTTGATTGCATTAGAATTGAAAGCACTGAAAAAGCCAAACAAGTGGTCCACGTGATAGACTGTAAAACCATCAAAAAGTATAAGATTTTGATCTGGGGTGCCCCCCCTGACGTAGAGTCCGGACGAACTCTCATTACTGCCACTAATACCGGGTAGCAACTGTAAAGAACGGAAGATGTCTTTCTCCCCAAAACTTGGAAGGGTAGCCAAGGCTGCGGGGGAAATTCCTACCCGACTCACCCCGGTCGAAGCCTGGATGAGTTGTTCTTTCTTTTCTGCTTGAACGACTACCTCCACTAATTGGACGCCAAAATCCATCAAGGGGATATTGATATTTTCCATATCCATTTCAGGCCTAAGCCGAAACTTCAGTGGGCGATAACCGATGTAAGAAATGTCCAAAATGGAGGTGTCGTCGGGCACTTCAAAAAGTGTGAAATACCCATCGATATTACTAGTGGTACCATTGGTACTTCCGTTCACCATAATATTGGCGAAAGGTAAAGTTTCGCCGGTATTCTGATCCTTAATCACCCCCTTAATCGTAAAATCTTGCCGAGTGGGCTGAGCATCTGTTTGGGTGATTTCCTGGCCGGCGTCTGCTTCCTTGATCGCCAGCTTCCGAACATCGAGCCATTCAAAGGTCAAACCGGTACCCATAAGAATGAGCGATAAACCGTGGTCTACACTTGTTTTGGGAAAAACGGCCGTAATGCGTTTCCCTTTGACCAGAGATTCGGGGTACTGAAAGCTGAGGCGATAATTGATTTCTAGATCCAGCAGGACCAGATCCAGTGATCGATTTGTATAATTCCCCTTGATCTTAATTTTTTTTGTAGCCTGGCCCAATAGCATTCCAGCGTTTAGGAGTAGTAGGAAGAAGAGGCAAGAGGCGAGTCGAATTAGCTTCATAGATTGGAAATGTATGTTCAGTATAGCCCGCTATGAGGCTGTTCTCGTGATCTAAATTCAGTCAAAAAGGGAATGACACAAAAATTGATCAACCAATGACCTGAAAAAATCAATCAAGTTGGATCTTATATCTATTTATACTGCTGCGCTGGAAATGGATATAAAAGCAGGTTTGATAGAGGAAACTTCAAGCTTCATTGAGAATCATTGGGGAATTGGATACAATCCACCATATTTGGACTATGAATTCAATAGTGCAGACTACTACCTGGTGGCAGGTCCTATTATGGGCTGGCGGGTTGGCCTTTGTACCCTATGCTGTGGCCATGGCTATTGAATTCCCTTTTCTATCACTTGAGCAAACGTTGTACAATTTTATTGGCTTGGCTTTGGTGGTAGCAATTAATGTGGAGATCCTTTTGCCCAAACTCTACTTTCAGGAAAAGAGTTTGGCTTTCCTGCTCTCAGCGGTGACCCTGGTCATTGTAACGGCGACCCTAGTTTATTGGAATGGGCCAAAATGGGAACATGCCATGGTTCCGCCAGTGAGAGCCGAAATGCGCCCTTTCATGAATAGGATGAGAGGCATTGGGGTATATTTCAGAGCGGTAGGGAGAGTCATGCCCTTTTTTATGGCCTTGATTGGGAGCAGTGTGGTTAGTATTGGAACCTTTGCCCGGCAGAAAGAAAAAAGAGCAATCCAGTTGGAGAAGGAGAAGCTGGAAACCGAGATGAAGTTTTTAAAGTCTCAGATTAATCCACACTTCCTCTTCAACGCCCTAAATAATATCTATGCTCTAACCCTTACTCAATCCAAGTCGGCTCCGGAGCATTTACTGCGTCTTTCAGATATGCTCCGCTACATGTTGTACGAATGCAAGGTGGATCGAGTGCCATTGAAAGCTGAGGTGAATTATTTGCAGAACTATATTCAAATGAAAAACCTAAAGGATAGTGGAGGGATGAATGTTGATGTACAATTTCAGCCACAGATACCAGATTTGCCCATCGCTCCCTTACTCTTTATCCCCTTTGTAGAAAATGCCTATAAACACAGCAAGATTGAAGATTTGGATAAAGGCTGGATCAAAATCAAGCTAATAACGGTTGGTCGGGAAGTGCGCTTTTGTGTGCAAAACAGCATTCCTAGCCAGCACTTTACGAAAGATCAAGTAGGGGGAATTGGTCTGGATAATGTTCAACGACAGTTAGAATTGATGTATCCTGACCGATATTCTTTGGAAATTGAGAAAAAAAAGGGCCAATTCGATGTCCAATTAAGGATACAACTATAAACCTTATGTTGAGAAGTGTCATTCGCTGCTTGATCGTCGATGATGAAGAATTAGCCAGGAAGCTTTTGCTGACCTATGCTGAACGTTTGCCACATATGGAGGTAGTTGGAGAATGCAAGAACCCGCTGGAAGCTTTAGTCTACTTACAACGCGAGCGAATAGACTTGCTACTACTGGACATTCAAATGCCGGAATTAACGGGAATCGAGTTCTTAAAAACATTGCCTTATAGACCGATCGTAATCTTTACTACAGCGTATCCAGATTTTGCCCTAGAGGGGTTTAGCCTGGATGCGGTGGATTACCTATTGAAACCATTTAGTTTTGAAAGGTTTGTGCAGGGAGTGAACAAGGCTTCGGAACTGCTGCGGATCAGAAATGGTGTTCATGAGTCGTCATGGCCAAGGTCGATTCCACAGGAGAAAGAAAAAGATTATATCATGGTCCGATCGGAGCATAAGATCTTCCGAATTCGATACGATGATATCCTATACATTCAAGGCATGCGAGAATATGTGGCTTTCCAAACTAAAGATAAAAAAGTACTTTCTCTCAATTCTTTAAAACAACTCGAACAAGACTTGCCTGCCAGCGATTTCGTTCGATCTCATAAATCATACATCATATCCCTAGATAAGGTGGAATCAATTGAAGGTAATATGCTCTTGATCGATGGACAAAAAATTCCCATCGGGACGCACTTCAAGGAGGAGATTATGCGACTATTGCTGCAATAAGCTGGTATATACCTAAAAAAGGCCACCCCCTGCCAAGGGAATGGCCATTTAAAGCTCTGTTGGAATTGATACTTTTACCAGTCCCAACATCTCGGTAACTACTTAATCTTTGGCTTCTCCAGGGTAAAGACTCGGGAGACATTGAATCCAAAATGGATGCCGCCGTCTCCCCAGTTACCAACAGTTTCAGCGATATATCCTTTTTCAATCATTGAAGTCGAATTAGTGAAATGAAGTTGGAAAACGTGTCCGCCCGTCTCTATGTCAAATCCAATCGAAAACGAATTCTGAAATTCCGGGGCTAGCTGATCAGGTAGCACGTAGATGTATTCCGCATTGAGCGTCACACGTTTTGTAAGCTTAATTCTACCTGCCACACCTAGGGCATAGACATCGTTTTCCTCTTCATTTGTAAGCACTAGGTTCCTATGAACCATGGTTGGAGAAAGTTGTAGAGAAATTTGTTCGTTAATCTTGCTTCCGGCGATGAGCTGGAAGGTATGATACAGTCGAGATGAGAATAGATTATCTCGATCTGGATTTTGCCAACGCAGGGTCTGAATAGCGGTGGTAGCTAGGAAGGCTGCCGAAATGGGCATATTGCGTTTCCCCTTACTTTGCCGCAAGAATTTATACTTGATAAATCCATCATAAGTCTTTTCAAAGCTACTCCGACCCAATCCGATCATTAGCTGATCGGTGATGCCATAGTCTCCTCCAATTCGGATGGAAGCCTGATCCAATCCAAACAATTCGTAGAAACCACCATTCAACGTGCCAAAGCGGTGCCCGATCTTAATGTCAAGTACGCCTGCTGAGGTATTTTCCAGGGAGTGTAAATTAATCACTCGATTGGCTTTGAAACTGGCGGTAACGTATTCTGTAGTTTCGTCTTCACCATCATCCAACAAGGAAAGAAGATCGTCTTCTTGAGCCATGAGCGGAAGTGCGAAGAAGCTTAGGCCAAATAGGGTAAAAAGTATCTTTTTCATACGTTTTAGACTTATTAGGGTGAACAACTGACTTGCTAGAGCAAAGACTAGATCGGTTCTTGGAAGAGGATAGCCCTCCTTCTAGCAAGTACAGTTAATTCTGGTATTCTTAGGCGATTTATCGTTTGAATGGTTCTAGGGCTACGTTCACATCGATCTGAACAATCTCCGCGATGTTCTTGCGTACCACAGATGGAATCTTGATGCCGTGATCTTCAGGCTTTGTTTCAAATTTTGCACTAGCGCTAATCTTTTCACCTGCTATGGTAATTTGACCGGGAGTGCTGACGGTTTGAGCTATGCCGTGAATTGTTAGTTCTCCTTCCACGGTGACATCATAAGTGCCATCTTTGGTGAAATCTACATCAGCAGCATTGGCAATCTGTCCTTTAAAAACAGACTTTGGGTAAGTACCACTTTCCATGTAGTTTTCATTGAAGTGCTCTTGCATCAAGGCTTTTTCAAACTGAAAGGCTTTTACCAATACGGCGAATTCCATTTTTCCACTTTCGGTATCTAGAATACAAGTAGCCTTCTGGTTGTGAGCTTCAATTTTCTCGATTGGGGTATCCGAGTAGAAGGAAATTTTACCTTCTCGGGTGAAATACTTTTGCGCTTCAGCTTGTGATAGACCAAATGTCATGAATAAGCAAAGACCTAAAAGAAATTGTTTCATTTGTTAAATTTTAGTTCCCTGTCAAGGACAGAGAAGGTGATTTTTTGGTGATTTATCAATTCGTTTCAACGCAGCGTACTAGTACGACATCCATTAGCATGCCGGTGCAGAGGCCTTTAAAACTTACCGTTTCTCCAATTGGGAAATCTTCTCTTGGGTGTTGCGTAAGTTGGTCCAGTTGGCAAATGACGCCAAACATATCTTGTCCAGCATCTAAGGTGACGCTAACGATTCCTTCTTCGTTTTTACTTACATCCTTGACGGTACCACTCACGGCCACAATCTTGTCTAAATACTCCTCATTAGCTGCTGTTTCATTTGACTCGAAAGCCTGAAATACTTCCACTGCGCTAAGGCTCACATCTGCTTTACTGGATTTGATATTCTGATGAGGCTTATAGTACATGTATGCCCCACTACCGAAGCCAATGATGACCAGTCCAATGATGTATTTGAGGTACTTTTTCATGGTTTTGAGTTTTTAAGTTTTTCGTACTAGAATTGGAGAGTACTTAGTTTTCGGGAGCCCCATCGCTTATCCACTGGGCTATTGTTTCGATTTGGCAGTCCGGTAGTGCGGGCGAACCTTGTGGCATAGGAGAGAAACCCGATTCTCTGCGGATGGCTCCTATTAATCGGCCACTGTTCACATGTATTGTTAGTTGATCATATCCTTCTAGTATGATGCCTCCTTGCCGATTGGTATTGTCATGGCAGACGTAGCAATTATTAACTAAAATGGGCAAAACATCTTGATTGTAGCTCACGTCGCTGGTATCACAAACATCTCCACCTGGGTATAGATCTTCCTCACTATTGTACGCACAAGCTTGCAACAGCGCAAGGGTCGCAAAAAGGACTAAATATCTGCTGAAGGAAAATTGGGGTAAGTGGTTTGGCTGAAACATCAAAGCTCGATTTGGTTGTGAGTAATTGTTTTGACACTTCAAATGTAGAGCAAGCCTGCCTATGATGAAATTTCTACTTGCCGAACGGGAAAAAAATGGAGCTGAACGGGAAAGGAAAGCAAGGAAAGGATGAAATTGCCCAAAAAAAGAGGATATCCTGGATTAGAAAACCCTGAATATCCCCTTTTACGTCGCTAAAGATTTGTTTGCCTAGTTATTGGCAGTGTGTCTAGACTTCTTATGATCGGCCATGGAGGGCGGGCGATTCTTCCAAGAGTCTGGAATGTGTTTAATAGTCGGCCTAATGGCCTGGATAGCCCTGAGGATATCACTTCTACTAATCTGACCAATCAACTTACCATTTTCGAGAACCGGAAGTCGCTTATAGCCCGCATGCACAAATTCATAGGCCGCATCTAGAATATTCTTGCTAGCATTGATGGTTTTAACTGACTTTGACATAAAGTCCTGTACGGTTCCTTTTTGCGAAGGCTCTTTATTATAAGGCCCTTCCAATAAGGTCTTTAGGCAGTCTACTTCCGATAACATCCCCACCAACTGTTTGTTGCTATCTAATACTGGTGCTCCAGTTATCTTCTTTTTGATCAGAATATCCATGGCTTCCCGGATATCTGTTTCTGGCGTAAAGGTAATCAGACGTGTAGCCATGTACTTGGTTACGGACGGATAAGTAGTCATGGATTGTTATTTTTATGAAGTAAACGATTACATAGGGATCTACTTAATAATACTTCTTTTTGTGGTCACAAGCAAATTATTCTTTGCTTAATCAAGTGAGATTGGAATAAAAAATTGAATTTATTTGTTAATTCGGTTTTAATTACTGTTTTTTTGGGTAATTCGGAATATCTTTTTGAAGAACCTAGCACATAGTGTTTTTCTCGCTTGTTGAAGAAAAAGCAAAGGAAGATCCTCAAAAAAGAAGAGAAAGACCTATCTTGGATCAGAGAAAACGTCCATTGAACATATTGTGTGTAGAGAAATGTGCTGTATCCCCCTAGTACTGGACTTTATAATTTATAAGGACTAGTTGAGAATTATCAGCCAAAGAGAAAACAGAACAGATCAACCAAAACATACTATATGTTACCCCTCAAGTGTCTAGCTAAGCTAGTTACCCTGTCTCTTCTGACCTTGGGATTACCCTCTATTAGTTCAGGTCAATTGCGATTGGCCAAAGTTTTTCAAGACCACATGGTGCTTCAGCGCAACCAACCCATCACGGTATGGGGCAGCTCTTCTAAGCGCAAGCGAATCAGCATCACCTTCAATGGCAGAACCTATACGACTCGTCCTGATAAGCAAGGAAATTGGTCCTACACGCTCCCGGCGATGGAGGCTGGAGGCCCTCATCTAATGCGCATAAGCAGTAGAAGAGAGGCAGTCATGGTGAGCGACATCCTGATTGGAGATCTCTGGGTGTGTTCTGGTCAAAGTAATATGGAATGGACGGTATCTAATTCAAATGATGCGGAAATGGAAATCGCTCGGGCCAGTGATGACCAGATTCGTCATTTCAAGGTGCCGCACTCCTGGGCCAGTACACCTCAAGATACTTTAGCCGGAGGGCAGTGGGCCGTAGTTAGCAAAGAGAAGGTGGGTAATTTTACGGCGGTTGGGTATTACTTCGCTCGCGAGCTACGGAAACATGTGGATGTGCCCATTGGACTGATCAATACTTCCTGGGGAGGAAGCCGGGTAGAGCCCTGGATGCACCCGCAGGCCCTGGCTGGCTATGCCTTGCCTAACTTAGATTCGTTACAACAGGCTGCTAAGGAAAAGAACAAGATGAAGCTGAAGGAGCTGGAGGCAAAGCATGGCAAATTGGCAAATAAGGATCAGGGAGTGGAAATGGGCTGGCATACACAGGAGTGTAACGACCGTCAATGGGTGCAGTTGGAGGTGCCTGGTCTCTGGGAAGAGGCGGGTTATGAAGGCGTCGATGGAATACTTTGGTTTCGCAAAACCATTGAGTTATCGGAAGAGGAGGCCGCTGCGGGGATTGAATTGGGTTTAGGTAAAATTGACGACTCAGATTGGACCTATGTCAACGGGCAAGAAATTGGGAGTAATGTGGGGGCATATGCCAAGCCTAGGGTTTATAAAGTGGCTCCTGAGCAGCTAAAGGCAGGTGCTAACTTAATCGCTGTGCGAGTGGAAGATACTGGTGGTGGTGGCGGTATTTATGGAGCGGATGAGTTGTTGTACCTGAAGACGATAAATGGGAAACGCAGTTTGGTTGGTTCATGGGCCATGAACATCGGCGAAGCAAAGTTTAATGCTGGCGCCGGTTTCCAGGTCAATCATACTCCAACTATTTTGTACAATATCATGATTCATCCGCTGCTGAAGTTGCCGATAAAAGGAGCACTGTGGTACCAAGGCGAATCTAATGCCAACCAGACAGGAGCTTATGTCTACCGGGAACAATTTGCCAATATGATCCAGGATTGGCGGAAACGGTGGAATGTGGGAGACTTTCCGTTCTTATACGTCCAACTGGCCAACTTCATGCAGCCAGTGCCTGAGCCCATGCCCAGTAATTGGGCCTTGCTGAGAGAGTCGCAAACAGCCGCACTGGAGCTGCCTAATACGGCCCAAGCTGTGATCATTGATATTGGAGAAGCAAATGATATACATCCGCGCAACAAACAGGACGTTGGACTTCGGCTTTCGCTCGCAGCTCGCCGAATAGCTTATGGAGAAAAGGATATTGTTTATTCAGGGCCCATGTACAAAGAAATGAAGAAAGACGGAGCATCCATCGTCTTGTCTTTTGAACATATAGGGACTGGTTTGGTGGCCAAAGATAAATATGGATACCTGAAAGGTTTTACCATTGCCGGGGCTGACCAGAAGTTTGTTTGGGCTAAAGCGCAGATTCGAGGCAATCAAATAATGGTTTGGAGCGATAAAGTGAGCGATCCTAAAGCAGTTCGTTATGCTTGGGCCAATAATCCCGATGATGCGAATCTATATAATAAGGAGGGATTGCCGGCTACTCCATTCCGTACGGATAGTTGGCCGGAGTAGTTCGAATGCTTAAAATAGTTAGCTAGTCCTTCCTACAGAACTGGCGAGACCAGACTTAGAACAGAACTGAAATACCAACAAGATGAATAACAAGCTATACAGAAGATGAAATATATTTGCGGATGATGGGTGGCGTAGATCAATTGATTGAGCGAAGCCAGATGGATAAACTAGAACCCATGGAGGCTTCCTTAATGACACCGAATCTACAAAGTGTGATGAGCAAACAAGAGTTGGTAGACCTGGTGGAGTATATGCGGACTTTGAAGAAAGAGGAGGCCTTGCAGTAGTCCACTCACCCGCTGAGGTCGAGGAGGAACTTTCTCTAGTAATTCTCGCTTATATGTTGCGTTAACTTTTCACCCACTAACACCTCTACTGTTATGTCCTCGAAGATTTTGAATACTATGCATCTCGCCAACCAAAAGCGTTGGGATGCCTCAGCTAAGCGTTGGGCGGAGTGTGCGGATAGCCGTGGCATCTGGAGAAAATGCCATGAAGACCCGTCCATCGTTTTTTCACCTACCGTACTGAAATACCTATCAGATGTCGAAGGAAAGAAAGTCGCCGTTCTCGGGAGTGGAGACAATGAAGCTGTTTTTGCCCTGGCCGGCCTGGGAGCCGAAGTGACTTCTGTTGATATATCGACTGAACAACTGCAATATGCTGCGGAACGGGCTGAGATATTGGGTTTATCTATCGAATTTATCCAATCCGATGTTACAAATCTTTCAGCGATAGAAGACGCCCAATTTGATCTTATTTATACCGGCGGACACGTGGCGGTCTGGGTATCCGAGTTAAAACGATATTATCAAGAGGCCTCCCGGATTTTGAAATCCGGAGGTTGGTTTCTAGTTGATGAGTATCACCCTTTTCGCCGAGTTTGGAAAAAAGTTCCTGATGCGCTAGTGGTACAAAATGATTATTACCATCGCGGACCTTACGAGTACTCCATGGGAGATGATGTCTTGTACCAAGAGAAAGGAGTCTATACTTGCTACGAATTTCACTGGACCATAGGGGATTTTATCAATGCAGTGATTCTAGCAGGTTGTCAGATCAGAGAAATTGATGAGCACGGGACTTACGTGGGAGACTGGGAGATTTCTCCAATGAAGGGCTTACCTGAGTTTTTTCTTATTGTGGCCCAGAAAAGCGTTTAAGCGATTTAATATCCTTTTTGAATCATTACTTCATGAAGCAAGGGGTCCCCAGATTGTAATCGTTGGTAGTTTTCAATGATCTGCGACATGGCTGTGTCCTTGTTGGTTAGACTGGCGATATGGGGCGTGATACTAAGCTTGGGGTGTGTCCAAAATGGATGATCCTTCGGCAAGGGTTCTTGATGAAAAACGTCGAGTAGGGCTCCATCCAGGTGAGCATTATCCAGGAGTGCGAGCAAGTCCTCGTCCACCAAATGCCCTCCCCGGCCCACGTTGATGACATAGGCTCTTTCAGGTAATAGCTTCAAGGTATCTTTGTTCAATATCCCGGTAGTGCTATCGGTCAGCGGGAGTATATTGATTAAAACATCGGATTCAGCAAGGCATAGAGCAAGCTCTGCTTCTCCTTGGAAGGAATTCACGCCCGGGATATTCTTGGCGGAAGCTGACCAGCCACTGACCGGAAAACCGAGTTGGGCAAACCGCTCCGCCACAAGGGCCCCGATTTTCCCTAAACCTAAAATACCGATGCGTGAGGCTGCCATGGTGCCATAATTCTGTTGCTTCCAGCTTTTATCTTGCTGTTGCTGCTGGTACCGGCGAAGCTTTTTTAAATGACTCATTACGGCAGCTAAGGTAAATTCCCACATATCATTGGCCAAGCCAGGGTCTACGATCCGGCATAGTCGTAGGGTAGGGGCGATGGTGGTAGTTTGTAGAATATGTTCCACGCCCGCTCCCAGGGATTGCACGACTTTCAATGACGGGAATTGCTGGAGGTCTCCGGGTTTAGGTTTCCAACAGACGGCAAAGGTGATGCTTGCTTTATTTTTTACCTCCGGGAAAATCTCCACGCTTGTATCAGGGAGGGCTAACCTTAGACCTTCCGCCCAAGGTTTTGCATCCTTATTGTTGCAGATCAATACTATACTCACAAGGCTTTCAATTAGTCAATAAATACAATCGTTAAACTCCTAGCTCCTTGCGCACCAATCACCAGAGACTGCTCAATATCTGCCGTCTTACTAGGTCCGGCAATAAAGACGCCATATCCACTCTCGTCGATCTGAATCTTTTGATAGGCTTCATGCAAATTACCGACCAACTGAGTTTTACTTAAAACCAAAATCAAATGTTGACAGATCACGGGTAGCGCTCTATGAATGCAGTCTTCTTCTGTTACCCAAATGGCAGCATTCTCTGCAACGCCCACCTGAGCAGGAATTATGGCTACATCTACCAGTTTGAGCTCACTCGGGTCCTTGATGGTAGGAAGGTCAACATTCCCTTTGTAAGAGGAAAAGGTGGAAGCAATCTGCTTCGCTTCAGGAAATTGAATCTGAATGAAATTGACCATCTCATCTGTACTGGTCAAGCTGATGCAACGGCTAGCATTAGCCTCAGCTAAGGATGTGAAAGCGGCGTGCAAATCAGCAGCCTCAAAGTGAAAGGCCGGAATGCTAGGTAATTCACGAGCCGCTGGCTTGTTGGCCCTAATGCGGGAAAGGATAGTATTTTTACTCATGATGCGGGATGATTTTCTTTGTACCATTCCTTGAAGCTTTGCTTCGGAGCCCTAGGTAACTCCCGTTCTTTCCCCCAATCATTCCAAGGGTTGTAGATTATGGAACTCGGCATTACCCGCAGTGCCCAACGCGCTAAGCGACCAAAGCGCCGATAGGCTTTTGGGCTGGATAGGATCTTGCCCGCCAGTCGCATACTCCAGCGCTTGGAGCGATTGAGATGCCCCTCCTCAGCGATGATCTGCCGCCATTTGTAGAGCTGTTCGTGGATATCAATTTTTACAGGACAAACATCCGAGCAGGACCCGCAGAGGGTGGAAGCAAAAGGGAGGTCGCTATGCTGTTTAAGGTCTTTGCCTGGGGTAAGGATGGAGCCGATGGGCCCAGGGATGGTATAGCCATAGCTATGCCCGCCACTTCGTCGGTAAACTGGGCAGGTGTTCATGCAGGCGCCACAACGGATGCATTTCAGGCCATTCCGAAAATCCTCTCTACCGAGATGTTCACTCCTCCCATTATCCACAATAACGTAATGCATTTCTCCACCTGCTTTTGGCCGATGATAATGGGAAGTAAATATAGAGATTGCCTGCCCAATGGCACTCCTAGCCAATAGTCTGACAAAAACGCCTAAATCCTGCGCTCTAGGGATGATCTTTTCTATCCCCATACAATGGATTTGCACCTTATTCAAGTGGACTCCCATATCTGAATTCCCTTCATTGGTCACAATGACTACGCCTCCCGTTTCCGCCACGGCAAAATTCACTCCCGTCAAGCCCGCATGGCTTTCCATGAAGGCAGATCGTAGATGTTGACGAGCTGCTTCCGTCAAGTAGTTGGGGTCAGTAGCCCCCTTCTCGGTACCCAGTTTTTCATGGAATAATTCGCCAATCTCTTCCTTCTTTAAGTGGATGGCTGGAGCTACAATATGGCTAGGAGGTTCCTCTCGGAGTTGAATGATTCGCTCCCCTAGGTCCGTATCAATTACTTCTACCCCGTTGGCCTCCAGGAATGGATTGAGATGGCATTCCTCCGTCAGCATGGACTTACTCTTGACTACCTTACTCAACTTATTCTTTTGCAGAATATCGAGCACAATCCGATTGTGATCCTCAGCGGTTGCCGCCCAATGTACTTGCACGCCATTCCGCGTGGCTGCCTCCTCAAATTGAAGGAGATATTCATCCAGATTACTGAGCACATTGTCCTTGATCTGCGAGGCGAGCTCGCGGAGTTGCTCCCATTCCGGAATCCCTTGGGCTGCCAGATCTCGCTTTTCCCGAGCGCGCCAGATTGAGGCATTGTGCCAGTCGGTTTTTGATTCGTTTTGTATAAAGGTCGCTGCTTTGTCTGCGTGTTGCATGTACTAATTATTCACTCTTAATTATTCATTTCCAGTCAAAATCTCCACTAAGTGCAATACTTTGATACCCAGCTTCTGCCTGCGTATCAGACCTTCTAAATGCATTAGGCAACTCATGTCTCCCGCCGTTAGTACTTCTGCTCCGTTGCGTAGGTGATCGGCGATCCGATCCTTGCCCATTTTGGCAGATACTGCCGACTCGGATACCGCAAAAGTTCCTCCAAAGCCGCAACACTCGTCTTGCCGATCCAAAGGAATCAACTTCAGGCCTTCAACCATCTGTAATAATTGTTCCGTTTTGGAGAAGGCTTCCCCGACTCGTTCAGAACCTTGACCAAGGCGGAGTCCTCGGAGCCCATGGCAACTCTGGTGTAATCCAACCTTATATGGGAATTTGGTGGGTAAGTTTTTTACCTGTAAAACATCCAGTAGGAACTCGGCTATGTCTAGCGTTCTAGCCCGGACATGCTGTACTTGTTCCGATTGCTCAATCACATCGAAGTGCTTTCTAACGTGGTAGGTACAACTCCCCGAAGGAGCCACGATATAGTCAAACGCTTGGAAGGTGTTGACAAAGTGGTGATAGGAGGGAATGGCGTCCTTTTCGCACCCTGAATTGGCCATGGGTTGTCCGCAGCAAGTTTGCTGCATGGGATAACTGACCTCTACGTCAAATTGTCGAAGCAGCTCCAACGAGGCAATCCCTACCTTAGGGTAGAACTGATCAATATAACAGGGTACGAAAAGTCCAACTTTCATAGAAAAGTTCATTTATGAGGACCGTTATGAAAGTTAGCTTATGCTGTTTCTCGTTAAAGTTATCTAGACGATCCTATACGAAATGGTCTTCTGCAGTATTTTGGGGCTTGGTCAGTAACAAGTAAATACTACCGGCAGTAAAGGTGGCCATGCTTATCATCCAAAGCCAATAGCCCAGTTTAATCTCCGTAATCTTGGAATAAGTGGGGGCTTCGCTGCTAATAATTTCGGTGTGCCCTAAAAAGGATAGGCCCACTGCTATGGCTAAGATACCTAAAACTGGAGCAAATTTGTCAAATTTGAATAGACTCACTCCGCCTAGAATAAGCAAGGGATTGGCGAGCCAAGCCAAACAGGCCGAGTCTCCAGCCATAATCCCCAGCCATCCCATCAGCAAAAGTCCAATTGGACTGGACCAGGCATCATAATCTACTCTGTCAATATAAAATGCAGGTTGGGTAAGTGAAAGAAGGAAAAGGCCGAGGGAGATGTAGAGAACCCACCTCTGGTGTTGTTTCCATTGGTTGAAGTACATGGTTTTCAATTTGGTTTTTTAGAAGCCAAACGCAAATAGCTTCTTAGAATATTATTTGGGCTGCGAAGGTTCAGAACTTTGAAGGTCTTCGCAAGGAATATCAACCAATGGTGGGTTTCTATCGACTAAAGGCCGTGTTTTTCGATCATTTCATTGATAAAGGTGAATCCCTTCTCTGCAATTTCCCAAGGTGGAGAATACTCTCGCCATACATTAATGGCATTGGCAAAATCTGGATCATTCCGAGTGAAAGCTTCAATGGTAAGCCAGCCTTGATAGTTATGTTTAGCTAAGGCAGTAAAAGTCTCATCCCAAGGATTATGGCCTTCTCCAGGAGTTCCGCGATCATTTTCACTAATGTGCACATGCTGCAGGACGGGAGCTATGAGGTCTATAGCATCTGTAATACCCTTTTCTTCCAGATTGGCATGGTGGGTATCGTACATGGCTTTTACTTGCGGATGATTGGTCAATTCCACTAGTCCAGTCAATTGCTCCATAGTATTGCAGAGGTAGCATTCAAATCGATTGATAGCTTCCAAAGCCAGCATCACATTTCCTTCTGCGGCATAGTCCCCTGCCTCGCGAAGTACCTTAGCACTACGTTCATATTCGACCTGCTGCGGAGTCTTTTGGGTAAAAGTGGCAAAGGCCGAATGAAAAGGGCCACACATCACGGTAGATCCCATATCAAAGGCCCGGTCTATGGCCCATTTTAGCTGATCCACCGCCTTTTGGCGCACCGCAGCCGAATCGCTGACCGGGTTGTGCTCCGCGCCTAAGGCCAAGCAGGGGTTGATCTCAAGGTCGAGATCTTTGGCCTGTTGGCCGATACGTTTGTAAGGCTGCCGGATCATCCGATCCCATAGAACATTCTATGCCATCATAACCGATAGTTTTGAGGCGCTCCATGATGGGCAACAATGTCGTCGGATACTACGGCTGACCAAACTAGTAGATTAAATCCTATTTTATTTTTCATTCCTTTAAAAATTGTCTGGTTTACACTAGGCGGCAATATCGTCTCTGATTTCCAACATTAAGCTTAGCACTTTATTCCAAGTACTAGGATCTTCCAAGGTAGCATTAGGGAACATACAGCCATCCCAGCAGATGTGTTTAATGTTGTTACGGATCTGCCCCTCCTCATCCAATAACCAATAACGAGCACATTTCACCACGTCCAACTTACCATCTGGGGCATCGGCAGGACAATGGCGACCCGTTTTGTCGTGAGACCCGCTACCAAAGACGGTACCATTACTTTGAGCCACGTGAAAATCGATCGTCCAGGGGGCTAGGGCTTTCGTCATTTTGCCGTAAGCCTCCCAGAATTCCTCTTCCTCATAGTTTTTACCAACCAAAGCATGTTCATCCGCATTATAACCGAGTAGGAATAGGTAGGTATGCGCCAAGTCTGCCTGGAATCCCAGTTGCTCCGGCATGCCTACGGCCTCCATTAATTCTAGGTTGTGAAACCAGGAGTGCATACCCGCCCAGCAAATTTCACCTTCGGCAGCTAAGCGCTCTCCATAATCTCCGGCGATCTTGGCCGCTTCTGTAAAGGTGTCAATAATCTTTTTCATATTCCCCGCCGGATCTGCTGCCCAATGAGCTGGCGAATCGGCGGAATCTATTCGAATACTTCCATATTGCCGAATTCCCTGTTCTCTCAATACCTTTCCGAATTCGCAAGTCTGCTTTACTTTATCCAGGAATTGTTGGCGTTCTGCTGCGCTACCCATTGCAGAACCACCACCGGTATCTGGCCAGATGGGCGCCCCAATCGAACCAATCTTTAGCCCTTTCTCCTGAATCCCCTCCGCAAACCGCAGGATGTCGTCTTTGGCTAAATTGATATTTACGTGAGGATCCATGATATTGAGATCGATTCCATCAAATCCAATTCCATCTACTTCGGCCTCTTTGGTTAATTGAATCATGTGATCCAGAGATAGAATCGGCTCCGAGCCTTCTCCCTTGCCGACGATACCCGGCCACATTGAATTATGCAGTTGTAACATGCTATTGTAAGGTGGTATTTTCAATTAACTAATACAAGTTGCGCTCAGTCATTGCAACTTGGGTTAACTAGCTAGTAATGGACGCATTTGCGCTTCTACATATGCTCCAGCGTTTAAGGTAACCTGATCTGGGTTTATAATGGCTTCATCACATTCATCCTCTACAATGATCCATCCTTCAAAGTCCGAATCTTTTAGGTATTGCGTAATTCCTAGAACATCAATATCGCCCTCGCCCAATGCCGCCCAACGCCCATCGGTATACATATCTTTATAATGCACACAATTCACCAATTCACGATATTGCTTGACAATGGCGAGCGGGTCCATTCCCCCCTTCGCTATATGGCCAATATCCGGGGTATATTGGATGTAACGGGCATCTAGCCCATTGAGTAGTATCTTGTAATCTTCTTCCGTACGATAGATGGAGCCACTAGGAGAATTAGGGTGGTAGGAGCACTCGATTCCCGCCGCCTTGGCCCGCTTTGCTATGGCATTGACACAACTCAGTAGGTTTTGCTGCCGCTCTTCTAGGTTGCTGCGATCCTTTCCTGGCATTTGTACCAGTAGGAACAGCGTTTCTGGAAAGTGCTGAAGGAACGATATCCATTGATCTGCATGTGCCTTTTCTTCCTCGGTTTCTGTCGGGTGTAACCAATCCTCAACGAGGCAAAGCACGGGAAGTTCCTGTTGACCGATCTCCAATGCCTCCTTCATTAACTTGGGATCAGAAAGGTGTTGCAGAAAACTCGTTTCCGGTTCAATACCCAGAAAACCGGCCTGGTTGCTGATAGATAGGATGTGTTCTAAACGTCCCTTATATTGTTCTCCCGGCATTTGCCAGGTGTAGGTTTCGCAACCTATTTTAATCTTGCTCATATTAGTTTTCTAATAAAAAGTTGGTGGTCACCGTATTAAATCGCTCCAGGTCTTCCCAATGATGGACATGACCTCCATTAGGAAATTCAATCATTTGGGAGCCTTCTATGCCTTGATGAAGTATTTGGGAAAAGGCGGGTGGGGTGAAGATATCCTGCATGCCGATGGTGATTAAGGTTGGCACCTTGATCTGTGGCAATCGCGAGACGGCATCATGCCCGATGCAGGCGTCCAGTTGACCATCGAAACCATCGGCAGTTTGCGGTGCGTCATTGGCGGCCGCTTCTTGCTGCCCTGCTTGAAGATCTGCTAAGTGCTTCTCATAATGCGGAGCTGCGAATATCCACAATTGCAGCAATTCCATAAAATCCCCTGGATGGCTCGTTTTGCGTAACTTTTTCAAGTTTTCGTAGACCGTTGTTGCATAATTGTTGAAGCGGGGCCAAGTACTGATCAAGACGAGGCTGCTTACCCGTTCTGGATAATGGAGACACAATTCCTGGGCAATGGCACCTCCCATGGAGATTCCTGCTATCCTGGCTTGGTCAATGCCCGCGTCATCCATGACCGCGATCGAATCAGCCGCCATCATGGCTGTCGTGTATGGACCCGACGGTTGATCCGACAAACCTACACCTCTATTATCAATTAGAATGCAACGAAAGTGTTTTTCATAAACACTTACGTGTTTTTCCCAGGTGTTGCCGTCGGCACCGAAGCCCATCAAGAGGACTAGAGGCTCTCCCTGCCCGCGCTCCTGGTAATAGATCTTCGTGCCATTGTGATCTACGTATTTACCCATGTTTATTGCTTTATGATGAAGGTGAATGAGTCAATTTCAACGTATGACATCTCTCGGGTGCCAGTCAATTCATGATCTATTGCAGCGCCTTGATGAACAGAATGGGATAATGGACAAAAACGGGAATAATACTATTTGAGGAAAGGATAAGTTGGTGCAACTCAAATAGGTACTGATGCTTGAAAGCGGTTGTTTTCGTTTCATTCTGCTTACGGCGGCAATTTACCCAATCCTATTTTTAATTCGAAATTATTTTTTGTTCTTCTAGAGTTGAATACAATTTGATTATGTTCCTGAGGGCATTTGCCTACCTTTTTCAATTTATGTATTTTACCAGGCACAAATAGCAATGGGATGAAAAAGCTTAGCTACGCCTGCGGTATTAGTGATAAGCCGCTTATCGGAATGACGATTGGTGATATGTTTGATCAAACAGTTGACCGATACCCGGATAATGATGCCCTTATTGTTCGCCATCAACATATTCGATACACTTACCGTCAATTGAGAGGAAAGGTGGATGAATGTGCCAAGGCATTATTGGCATTGGGTTTGGAAAAAGGGGATCGCCTAGGAGTTTGGGCACCAAACTGTGCAGAATGGACCATTACCCAATTGGCTACTAGTAAGATTGGAGTGATTCAGGTGAATATTAATCCGAGTTATCGTCTACACGAATTGGCTTATGCCCTAAATCAATCTGGTTGCAAGGCTATTGTAACGGCTGATCAATTCAAGACATCGAACTATACCGACATGATTTATGAACTGGCTCCTGAACTTTACGTTTGTGAGCCAGGGCAGTTGAAAGCGGAGAAGGTCCCTGATCTGCGGACAGTAATACGCCTGCATACAGAACCTTCTTCCGGTATGTATACTTGGTCCGAAATGTTGAGTCATGCCGAAAGTGCCACGGATGAGCAATTGGCTGAAATACAAGCGAGCTTATTCTTTGATGAGGCCATCAATATTCAATACACTAGTGGAATCACGGGCTATCCGAAGGGGGCTACGTTGAGTCACCATAATATCCTGAATAATGGATACCTGGTAACGGAGATAATGAAGTTTACGGACCAAGACCGACTGATTATTCCAGTGCCACTCTATCACTGTTTTGGAATGGTAATGGGAAATCTGGGCTGTATTGCACAAGGGGCCACTATGATTTATCCCAGCGAAGGCTTTGAGCCGGCCGCCGTACTTGAGGCGGTAGAGGTAGAAAGCGCCACAGCCTTATATGGAGTACCTACCATGTTCATCGCAGAACTGGAACACCCTGACTTCAACAACTATGATCTTAGTAGCTTACGTACCGGAATTATGGCAGGATCTCCCTGTCCGGTAGAAGTCATGAAGCAAGTCAATGACTTGATGAATATGAAGGAAGTGGAGATTGCCTACGGGATGACAGAGACTAGTCCTGTTAGTACGCAGACCCGACATAATGCTCCTCTGGAAAAGAAGAGTAAGTACGGTAGGACGTGTTTTACCCCATACTGAAATCAAGATTAGATAGATCCGGAGACGGGGCAGGTGGTGCCGATTGGTGAAAAAGGAGAACTCTGCACGCGGGGATACTGTGTGATGCTAGGGTATTGGAATGACCCAGAAAAAACTAAAGCAGCCATTGATGAGGCAAGATGGATGCATACGGGTGATTTGGCTACTATGGATGAAGACGGATATTTCAACATTGTAGGGCGGATCAAGGATATTGTGATTCGTGGAGGAGAGAATGTATACCCAAGAGAAATCGAAGAATATTTGTACAGTCATCCTAAGGTGAGTGATGTGCAAGTGATTGGGGTGCCTGATGTGAAGTATGGAGAGGAAATCATGGCCTGGGTCAAGTTAAAGGAAGGCGAAACGGCTACTGCTGAGGAAATTAAGACTTATTGCCAGGGTAATATCGCTCACTACAAAATCCCCAGGTACGTAAAGTTTACTACAGATTTTCCAATGACCGTAACGGGCAAAATTCGTAAGGTAGAAATGCGAGAGATTAGTATCAAGGAATTAGGGCTAGAAGAAGCCGATAATGTGCATACTGCTTAAAGCCTAGCATACCGCTCAATGAAGTTACTTAAACACACTATTCTTTCGCAGACGGCTGTGCCAGAGAATGAACTCAATGATATCCTGGCTTGCTTTAGCTCCATGGAGTTAGGAAAAGGCGAGTATCTGCTGAAGGCGGAACAGTATGTACAGCAGATGTTTTTTCTACAGAAAGGCTGTATCAGTTTCTATACCATTCACGAAGGCCGTGAACAGGTTGTAGAGCTTTTCACGGAAGGTACCTTCTTTACTGACCTATATAGTTATCTCAGAGAACAGCCATCTAAGTGTTTTCTGAAAGCGCTTGAACCCTGTGAAGTGCTCGCCGCTTCTAAAGAAGATTTTGAAAGGGGCTTGCGCAACTCTCATGCCATGGAGCATTTTTGGCGCAAATCTTTAGAGGAGGAATATTTGACGCAATACGTCAATTCCACAAATAAGAATGCCTTGAGTAATGAGGAACGCTATCTCAGGTTACTCCGTAAGCGACCAGATCTTTTCCAAAGAGTACCACAGTATTTGATTGCTTCTTATCTAGGGCTTACTCCGGTCGGCCTGTCCAAAATCCGAAAACGATTGAGCCAATCTCATTAATGCCCACCTTTTAGTTATCGGATTCCAAATTTATTGGGGATTGTCTTGTTTGTTTAGTGAGCTGTAAATCAGTTGCTTGTAGCTGTTTCATCAAGTAGGTCATTCTTTTTTTTAGAAAAAAATAGCTTGCCAGGGTAAGATCACAGGCTCTGCTCAGATAGGTTAATGTAAACGGAGAGTTAATCTCTTCGAATTTTCCATGAAACGTAAACCATTATGAGAGAGCTACAATTGAAAATTCTATTAAGTTTTGCTTGCTTACTATTTTTTAACTGCTTGCCAAAAAAGAGGAGGTTCAACCGATTGAGCCCTCGCTGGTCAATCCCTTTGAAGAGGCTGGCATTCTACACAATCAGATACTCGATGAGATCATTGCGATGCCCAACGTACAGCAGATGGATCAGCAGAGCATGCAAAAGCTGATCTTGAATAGCGTCCAAGCAAAGTATCCGAACACGCTAATTTCTTATGATACAAGAAAAAACGAAGTAATGGCAGATTACTTTGAAGGCCCTTACGAGATGCTGTTGGATCTAGAAGCTATCACTGCTAAAGAGTACGCGTACCTAAAGCGCATAGAAAAAGCCATGCAGTGCTGCCCGGGTAGTTTACTCGATGAACTAGAAAAAATTCTGAAAGACATACTTTCCATCCCAGGACCTTTCCTACCCATGCCAAGCCCTGGAAACTCGAACGGTGAAACGGGTTTGGAGGAAGGCGCTATCGTGCTCATTACCGAGGCCATAGCCAGGCACAGTTTCCAATATTGGCAGAAACAAGCAGCAGACCCAGAAAGTCCCTGGAAGAAACTAGAATTGGCCAATGATCAATTGATCGGGGCGTGCCCAGGTTGCAACATTGGAGGAGCTGATGCTGCTGGAGCGGGTAGTGCAGCAGTTTATACTTGGTGGGCGGGTCCGTTTTCCCTGGGAGCTACCATAGCCACAGGAGTAGGGGCTTCTGCCGGACAAGCGATCTGGGAGCTAGCAAGCTGGATCTGGGACTAGCGGATCTAGCCATTATTTAAGGCGATAAGACGGTTTTATATACGTTTTCCAACCCTTGTGCAGTGCAAGGGTTGGTTTTTTTATAGGTGTAAATGACACCATCCTGCCTAATGCGATTGCAATTCCTCTATGTCACAAAAGCAGTAAGCGAATAGCTGGTAATTCTGACCTAATTCTCGTAAATTAGAACTTGTTCTAAATATTAAACCAGTTTAATGAAAGTGGGAGGTGAAAAACTTAGTTTTGACAGGCTTGTATAAAGCCTTTGAGTTGAAGGTTATAGCCTCTAAATCAGCTAATTCTGTTCTATGAAGTCATTATATTTTACCGAGGAACACGAGCTGTTCCGCGATACGATGAAAGATTTTTGCATCCAAGAAATCCAACCGTATGAAGGGACTTGGGAAGCGGAAGGTAAGATTGATAGAAGCCTCTTTCGCAAGATGGGAGAAATGGGGTTCCTGGGATTGGAATTTCCCAGAAAAATACGGTGGACTTGGCCTTGATTTTATGTACACTACCGTACTGGCCGAAGAAATGGGGTATCAGTGTTGTGCTGGTGTGACGACCACAGTCTCTGCTCACATCTATCTAGCGATGAATTACATTGCGCGAGGGGGCTCTGAACTGTTAAAGGAAAAATATTTAGTTCCAGGCATATTAGGAACCGAAAGTGGGGGCCCTCGGTATGACAGAGCCTTTTGCTGGGTCCGACTTAAAGTCCCTCCGTACCACTGCAAAAAGAGATGGGTGATCATTACATCGTCAACGGCTCTAAAACTTTTATCACTAACGGTTATTATGGAGATTTTGTCGTAACGGCTGTAAAGACGGAAAGAGGAATCTCCATGCTGGTGATCGATTTAGATGCCCCTGGTGTGACTAAGAGTAAGCTGGACAAACTAGGACTTAGAAGTTCAGATACCGCAGAAATTGCTTTCGATAATGTCAAAGTGCCAATAGAGAACTTGATCGGAGAGGAAGGCAAGGGGTTCTATTATATGATGGATAGCCTACAGGTAGAACGGCTGTCAACCGCCCAATACAATATCGGTGGAATGCAAAAGATCCTCGATATTACGCTTCAATACATCTCCGAACGGCAAGCCTTCGGTAAGGCGATTAATCGTTTCCAAGCCCTTCGTCATAAGATAGCTGAAATAGCTACAGATATAGAAGCATGGCGCCAATTTATGCATCATACTTCCTATCGTCTTTCACAGGGAGAATTTGTGGTGAAAGAGTGTTCCATGCTTAAATTAAAGACCTCTGACTTGATCAACCAAATAGCCTATGACTGCCTGCAAATGTTCGGCGGCTATGGTTTTATGGAGGAATATCCGATCGCTCGGATGTACAGAGATGTAAGGGTCATTCCAATCTACGCTGGAACCAGTGAAATCATGAAAGAGATTATCGCTAAAATGGTCATTGATGGGGTAGATTACAAACCTGCCTATAAGACGCACTAGTGCCAGAGCTTTCTACAGAATTATTGTACAAGTATGTCCTCAGGCTTAAGATTTAAAAGACCTTAACATCCTATGCAAAGTCAATCATTACAAGTTCAAAAAGCCAACCTTTACGAGGTTCAAACCTCAGAACAAGAACTATCGGCCATCCAGGATGGTGAAATCTTGATGAAGATTGAGAAGTACGCCTTGACGACCAATAACATTACCTATGCCGTAAGTGGCTCTAAACTGCGTTATTGGATTTTTTTCCGGCTGATGAAACTTGGGGCATAATACCAGCCTGGGGCTTCGGCGAAGTCATTGAAAGCAAGCATCCAGATGTCCCCCTTGGTGAACGTTGTTATGGCTACTTTCCCATGAGTAGTCACCTCAAGGTACAGCCGATCAAGGTGAATGAGGCAGGATTTCGGGATGGGATTGAACATCGAAACGCTTTGCCGCCGATCTATAATTACTACATGCGGGTCAATAATAATCCATCCTTCCATCCTTCCATGGAAGATTATTTACCAATTATTCAGCCACTTTTTACAACCTCTTTCCTGATTTACCATTTCCTTAAGGAGCAATCTTTCTTTGAGGCAGAACAAGTGGTAGTAACGAGTGCTTCTTCCAAGACCGGATTGGCGTTGGCATTTATGCTTAATCAACACAAAGCAGTAGATGGAAAGAAAGTAGTGGGGCTAACCTCTCCTTCAAATGTTGAGTTTGTTAAATCAGTTGGTTATTACGATGAGGTGATTGAATATGATGCCTACAAATCAGATATGTCACAAAATGGGACCGTTATCGTCGATTTTGCTGGGAAGACGCAACTGCTCGAAGACATGGGCACCCATCTTGCAGATCATCTAAAGCATATCGCTCTAATTGGTATCACGGATTGGAAATCTACCAAGGGATTCCGAGGAGTGCCAAAATCAGCGTTTTTCTTTGCTCCCACCCATTTACAGAATAAGTACAAGGAATGGGGTTCTCAAAAGGCAAATACTTTGATTAATCAAGCCTTAGGTGGATTTATCCTGGATACGCAGAAGTTGCTAGAGATTGCTTATGTAGATCAGTTGGATCAATTGCGCTCCTTATACTTGGAGATGTTAGATGGGAAAGTAGACCCAAAGATGGGATACATAGTTCGACCTAATTTGCCTTAACAAATAAAGAAAAAAACATGTACGAAAAATTACTTTCCCCATTGGATTTGGGCTTCACGACTTTGAAGAATAGAGCCCTGATGGGATCAATGCATACCAATTTGGAGGAAATTCCAGGAGGATTGGAGCGTGCTGCGGTTTTTTATGCGGAAAGGGCCAGGGGCCAGGTTGGATTGATCGTCACCGGAGGAATAGCACCAAATGTTGCGGGAAGTGTTGGGCCTCATGCCGCTAAGATGACTACCCAGGAAGAGGCGGATCAACATAAGGTGATTACCGAGGCGGTCCATAAAGAAGGGGGAAAGATATGCTTACAGATACTTCACGCTGGACGATATGCCTATCATCCTAATTTGGTGGCTCCATCACCCATAAAAGCACCCATCAATTTCTTTACTCCCAAAGAACTCAGTTCTGAAGAAACATGGCAAACCATAAAGGATTACGCTAATACCGCTGCTCTTGCTCAGAGCGCGGGTTATGATGGTGTGGAGATTATGGGATCTGAAGGCTACTTAATCAATCAGTTCATTGTAAAGCGTACCAATCATAGAGAAGATGAATGGGGCGGTAGCTATGAAAACCGAATCAAGTTTCCGATTGAAATCGTGAAGCACACTAGAGAAAAAGTAGGCCCAAATTTTATCATCATCTATCGCTTGTCTATGCTGGATCTGGTAGAAGGTGGCAGTAGTTGGGAGGAAGTGGTTCAATTGGCAAAAGAAATTGAAGCAGCAGGTGCTACGATTATTAATACGGGCATTGGATGGCACGAGGCTCGTGTTCCCACTATCGGTACAGTAGTACCAAAGGGTGGTTTTGCTTGGGTGACTAAGCGGATGATGGGAGAGGTGAAAATTCCATTAATAGCCACGAATCGAATCAATATGCCGGATGTAGCAGAAAAGGTGCTACAGGATGGCTGTGCGGATATGGTCTCTATGGCTCGCCCCTTCTTGGCGGATGCATATCTGGTGTTGAAAGCCATTGAAAAAAGACCAGAGGAAATCAATACTTGCATCGCATGTAATCAAGCCTGTCTCGATCACACCTTCGAAATGAAGATTTGTTCTTGCATTGTGAATCCCCGGGCTTGTCACGAAACGGAATTAAACTTCGAGCCTGCCACTGCACTCAAAAAAGTGGCTGTAGTAGGAGCTGGTCCTGCCGGTATGGCCGCCGCTACCATCGCGGCGGAGAGAGGGCATACTGTAGACCTTTTTGAGGCTGAAAAAGAGATCGGAGGGCAGTTCAATATGGCCAAGGTGATTCCTGGTAAAGAAGAATACCAGCATACCATTCGCTACTATGACGCAATGATTAAAAAACATGGTGTCCAATTGCATTTAAATCATAGAGTAACAGCGGAAGAGTTGATGGCAGGTGGGTATGATGAAGTCATATTGGCCACTGGAGTGACACCCCGGAAGGTAGACTTTACGGGTGCAGATCACGCCAAAGTACTGAACTATGCCGATGTACTATATAGAGGTAAGGAAGTAGGGAAAAGTGTGGCCATCGTTGGTGCTGGAGGGATTGGATTTGATGTAGCCGAATACCTCGCACACGATACCGAACATGAAAGCCCAAGCATGAGTACATCAGCATATATGGAAGAGTGGGGGGTAGATATGGCTTACAATGACCCAGGGGCTTTGACTGCTGGCAAGCCTGCACCATCTCCCCGCGAGATCTATTTGCTCAAGCGTTCAGGGGGTAAGCATGGCAAAGACCTAGGCAAAACAACGGGCTGGATACATCGTGCGAGTTTGAAGATGAAAGGGGTTAAGCACTTGGCGAATGTAACGTATGAAAAGGTGGACGATGAGGGCTTTCATATCAGTATTGGAGGTGAACATCAAGTTTTAACAGTGGAGCACGTAGTTATCTGTGCCGGCCAGGAACCTTTGAGGGAGTTACATGATAGCTTGGTAGCGCAGGGGCAAAAGGTGCATTTGATTGGTGGGGCAGACGAAGCAGCACAACTGGATGCCAAACGCGCCATCAAGCAGGCAAGTTATTTAGCGGCGGATTTATAGAACAAAAGTAAATACTCATTATGAATATTGTTGAGCGGTGGCACCATATGATGACCACTCGAAGCTTTGAAGAATTGGATGAACTCCTGGCGGAGGATGCCATCATGTATTCCCCAGTAGTATTTACGCCTCAAAAGGGGAAGTATATTACTAAAATGTACTTAGCTGCGGCAGGGCATGTTATCGGTAATGAACATTTCAAGTACGTAAGCGAAATAGTTGGTGAGCGACAGGCCTGTCTTGAATTTGAAACAGAAATTGAAGGCAAATATGTCAATGGAGTAGACCTGATTACTTGGAATGAGGATCAGCAAATCACAGCCTTCAAAGTGATGATACGTCCCTTGCAAGCTGTCAATGTAGTTTGGGAAGAGATGGGCAAGCTGTTGGAGAAGATGAAGTCCTAATTGCTGAATAGTAAAGAAAGTTGCTGTAAAGCATAAAAAAACGGGGGAACCAGATAGGAGTTTGGTTCCCCCTAATACGTTCATGAGGATACAATCACTCAAAAGCGGTTGTGTAACATGTATACTTAAAACGGATTCGGTTATAATGCATCTTCAGCTTTTGGGTTGACCGATAACTATTGATACATGTTCATCCGTTTGAATGAAATATCCAGCCTTATTTAGTGTTGTCTTTAAGTCTGCTAAACTTCCAGAATGTTCTGGTATTTGCCAGTGAAGTGTAGGAGAGGACTATCGGCAAACTGATAATCTAGGTCTCGAACTTTTCCGATCAGGATATAGTGATTTCCACCATCCTGAATACTGCGTAGTTTACAATCGAGCCAGGCCAAGGGTTGGCTGAAAATAGGAGATTTCGTATTGGCTTCCAAGTCGATTTCTTGTCCAAAACGCTCACTTAAGGAAGCATGATTCACATTGCCTTCCCTAATTTTCATGGGCAGAACATTAACCGCAAAAAATTTACTTTCTCTCAATAAGCCAACAGTAGCCGACGACTTGGGTAAGCAAAATAGAATTAGCGGAGGTTCATTGGAAACTGCCGTGAAAGACGGGATGTGTTGCGCGAAAATTTGTTCATCTACTTGGGTGGTAACGACGGAGAGGCCGGTTGCAAATTGCCCCATAACCTGACTGAGTCGCTTAATTTTCAATTTGGAAACAGTCATTTTACTTCTTTTTGGGTACTACTTTCATGGGAATTCATAATGCAATACGGATAAGGAAATTCATTGTTTCAAAAAAATATCAAAATGCTAAATAAATCTTGGTAGAAATTGTTCATCAACATATATAAATTGTTAAAAATATTATATGGCAATTAAATGTGTTATGAATCAGGCCGGCATATTTCGCCTTACAGAGGTGTGCAGAAAACAGACCCTAAGCTCAGAAAAGCATGTACATTCGCCAGTGGCGAAATGCTTTACCTTTGGGCTTATCCCACTTATCTACTGGCTTTTTTTCTTGAACAGCCGCTGATATTTGTCTCCATATTCAGATGATTTTACCATTACTTTTGATCTGTCTACAAAGGAGAAGTCGGAAAATTGTATCGGGTAGCTACCTGCGTATCACTCCTCTCTGTATTCACAGTAAGATTTGTAAATCGAATTAATCAAATTGATAATGGGAAATTATAAAGTTGGAGATCACGCTCAGGGCGGTATTATTTTTTACGTTGACCCTTCTGGTGAACATGGCTTGGTAGCCGCCATTTCTGATCAGGGAAATGACATTCCTTGGCAAAGTACAAGCAAAGGTGAAGGATACCTTTCCACCGGCCTTCATGATGAGGGTATAGGGAAGGGGGCCGCCAATACGAAGAGCATTATTCAAATTACTGAGCAGCACTTTCCTGATGCCTCTAGTTATTATGCTGCAAAAATCTGTGATGAACTGGATTCGGGGGGCTTTCAAGATTGGTATCTCCCTTCATTGGATGAACTAAAGCTCATGTATAATAGTCTTCATCTTACGGGTCTTAGCCAATTTTACACCGGATTTGGAGGTGGCTTCGGAGCCTGTAAAGATGCTTATTGGAGCTCAAATGAGATGGCACCACTAGCCAATATTGGCCCACAGTACCATGTGGCTTTGCTATTTCGTTTCTCCAGTGGGCATGTCATGGCTCAAGGGCAATACCCGAAGAATACGCAAGCCTCTGTAAGGGCTGTACGTTCTTTTTGATACTGCTTAGTCATAAAAAGCCCTCCCAAAGATGTAAACGGCAAATTTGGGAGGGACTTCAAGGCCGTAACAAGTGCTGTTACGGTGCTATTGTGCGCTTAGCCCAGGGAAAGGGTCTTCATTCAGGCCAATGGCTGCCAAATCCATCCCTCCCTTAATATTGGTTAGTTGTAAGGTGAAAAGTTTACTCACATGTGTAGAAGCGATCATAGCACCGGTCGAAAGGGCGTTTCCAGTCTTCCCAAGTGAAACTCAGACCACCAAAAGGAATGATACTGACCCACATTTTCCATTCTTTAGGACGGTTGTTCTCATCCAAGATCCAGAGGTAGCTATCACCTGGCGTAACGCCACCGGATTGGTAAGATACTTTGAGTGCTTTTTGCCCCATCTTCTAAAGTCACCACACTGCGTTCAACACCTGGATCAAAAGCTTTTACTACAGGGTTCAGCCAGAAGCTATCATTACAGAAAAAGGCCCAGGCTTCCTGGATCATTTTTTGCTTCTCATCCCCTTCAACGGCCTGACCATCCATAAAGGCTAAACCCGTCACGGATTTGGTATGGAGTAGGACCTTCTTGTTTTCATCCCAGGAAACACTGACCAAGTTTCGGTCTTTGTCCCATACGAAATCGTGCTCACCTCGTCCTTGGAAGGTCCAACTAACATAAGTTGTGGTATCCCAAGCCATCTTGTTCACGGCAGCCTCCATGGCCTTAGCCAATTCCTCGGCAGCAGCTCCGGTTTCTCCCACTGGTTCCTTTTCGTTTAGGCTGAAGAATAGTATGCCGATGCCTAAGACAACGATAGCTACCAAGACACCTAAGATTTTCAATATTTTTTTCATGTTACTTGCTGTGGTCTAATGATGAAAAATCGCAGAATCGCTAACAGTAAAAATACACCTAAAACTCCATAAACTGTGCTAATGATTATGGTTTCTTCAGGTACAGCAATGGCCTTGCGCTTGACTGTGATGGCCCAAAAGGCCCAGACGATTACGAGTACATATGCTAAGTCCCGTCTTGTCCATAAAACCAGGGCACCCAGTAAGCCGCCTACAATGAGCATAATCACAGTCCAACTAATTTCCGATATTCCAAATCCGTTCCAGCCTACCGAAACTAGCAGGGCTGTCGCATTGGCTATCGTAGCTACACTAATCCAACCCAAATAAATGCTAAAGGGGAGTTTTACCCAAAAGGGGATGGAAATGGACTCAGGAGCAGATCGCAAGCGTAGGTATATGAACACCAAGGATACTAATATCCCAAGCATGATAAGCAGACTCAAGGCAGTCCATAGATAGTGCCAGGCGAGGATCCAACTACCATTTGCCAGGCAAGAGATCACAAACCACCAACCGATGGTTTGCACATAGGCAGGGCCCTCCTTACTTCTGCTGAACATATTGCGGCTTTGTAGAATGATAAAGACCAACAATAGACTGTAAATCAAACTCCAGATGGAAAATGCGTATCCAGCTGGTACAAATAGATTGGGATAGAGATCTGAAATTTCTCCGGTGGATCGACCTCCTATCGGCAAGGTAACAGCCAGTGTGTTTAAGGTGATCGTGAAGATAAAGCCAAGTATATTGGCGATCTGTAAAGTGGTGGTTTTGTTTGTATTCATAGAGGATAAACACCTTCCTCCAACTTATGTTCTCCAGTGGTCGTTGCTTGGTGGGAAATCTTCTGTTGGTAGGTAGGATGGACTGGCGCGAAGATCAATTTGGTACTTCCACCGCATTTACCCACCTTCAATTACAGCTCCAACTCTAATCTTTTTCTAATCTTCTTAGCGCGCATAAAGCTTCGGAGGAGCAAAAGACCTAGAAAAACTGCCAAGCCCCATCCCCACCGCGTGTAGCCTTGATAAGCGGAATCTTGAAAAAGATAGGTAAAGGTCAGCGTGGCAATAGCAAGTATTGTAAAGATAAATTGCTGACCTAGTGCATAGAGTAACTGTGTTCGCTGAATACTCCCAATTGACTTTACCTCCAGTTCCCCACGCTGTACCCTGTCCAAGGTTTTTCGCACATCGGCGGGAAGGGAAATTACATTGGCTACCGTTTTTTGCAACAGATCCCGAATAAACTTTACCAAATCGCCTCGTTCTCCAAGAACGAATTCCTGGAAATAAGGTCGAATGACTTCGATCGGATTCATATGAGCATCAAGGGTATTGCAGATACCAAGCAATAAGGTGACCATGCGGTTGAGCAGGACGTAGTCTTTGGGGATTTGGACCGTATTAGCTATACCTTTGATACCTAGTTCCTGTGTTAAATTAAAGAGACTCGTTTCAAAGGGATTAACCTTGATATCCTGGAAACTGAGTCCATCGAATTGGACTTCGTTCTGCAAAAAATTTCGGAAGGCGTCAATGACCTTTTCCGCAATTTTAGTGGCCTCTCTTTCATCTGCCAGGATTTCCATGAGCTTAAGGGCGTCGATGATGCCGTTGCTATCGTTCTTGGCCGCCGCTTCGATGAGCTTTAACAAACCAGTTCGCATATTGGTCTTCAAGGTCGCTACAGCGCCAAAGTCGAGTAACACCAATGTTCCATCTGCTTTCACCAAAATATTTCCGGGATGAGGATCTGCATGATAGAAACCATCTTCAAATACCATCTGGCAGTAGGCGTGAACGAGACGGTTGGCGAGGTCGCGCTTATCAATCCCCCACTTATCAATTTGTTCGATATTACTAATCTTGACACCTTGGTGGAAGGTTGTGGTTAGCACTCTTTGCGAAGAAAATTCCGGGTGGACCTGTGGGATGGCAAAGGCCTCCTCTTCGATGAGATTAGCCTGGATGGCTTGCATTGAAAAGGCCTCCTTTCTAAAATCCAATTCCTCCTCTATCATCTTTTTGACCTGTGTGTAGGCATATTCTATGCCCTTAATCTCAAAAAACCAGGCTACTAAACTGGTTAGCCTTTCGATGACCTTAAGATCAACCTGGGCTATGGTTTCAATATGAGCATGCTGAACTTTTACCACTACTTCAGTCCCATTTTGCAGGCGGGCTCGATGTGCCTGACCGATGGAAGCCGCCGCTATCGGTGTTTCCGTGAACTCGGCAAAGAGCTCACCAGGATCTTTACCCAGTTCAGATTGAATTCTTTTTTGTATTTCCGCATAAGGACGAGCCGGAATCTGATCCTGCAAATCCTCTAAGGGGGCTTGGAAGGCTTCGGGAAGGAAATTAGTCAGTATGGAAAGAAGCTGCCCCACCTTAATAAAAAGCCCCTGTAGTTCTAGGATGGCTTTTTTTACCCTTTCTGCATTGCGTAGATGCAATGCCAGAATTCTTTTTTCATAGTACTTTTTACCACGGATCTTTCGAGCAAAGTATAGCCGTAAGTAACTCCACATTACCACAAAGGCGGTCCAATAGGCCTTGCGGATACGCCAACTGGCAGAATAGGTTCGGGGATTGGATGGGTTCATAGGTGGATGCACTTGTTTTGCAATCGCAAATATAGCTTATATCCCAATGCAGCGTATGATAAACCGTCAACTCCCTTTTAGCCGTATTGCACTAGGATTTCGTGGAAAAAGACAAAGATATTCATCAATTAAGATCGATATTTGTCGCATTAATCAACTTTACGACATGAAAAAGCTTCGAAGCCAAGATTGGTTTGGCAAAACTGGAAAAGACGGGTTCATTTATAGAGCCTGGATGAAGAACCAAGGGATTCCCGATGATGAATTTAGAGGGAAGCCGGTAATCGGAATATGTAATACCTGGTCTGAGTTTACACCCTGTAATGCCCATTTTAGGGAATTGGCAGAGTCGGTTAAAAAAGGTGTGCTGGAAGCCGGTGGCTTTCCGGTAGAATTTCCCGTCATGTCCTTGGGGGAGACGCTCATCAAGCCTACGGCAATGTTGTTCAGGAACTTGATGAGCATGGATGTAGAAGAGTCCATTAGAGCCAATCCGATGGATGGAGTAGTGCTGCTGGCAGGCTGTGATAAGACAACGCCGGCTACGGTGATGGGGGCTTGCAGCGTAGATTTACCTTCGATTGTGGTGTCCGGCGGCCCCATGTTAACGGGGCATTACAGAGGGAAGCCCATTGCCACCTCCGATATTTGGCGGTACAAGGATGCGGTACGAGCTGGGGAGATGCAGCAGGAGGAATTCCGCTCCGTGGAGGAGTGCATGTGCCGTAGCCAAGGCCATTGTGCCGTGATGGGAACGGCCTCTACCATGGCTTGTATGGTGGAATCCTTAGGCCTTTCTCTACCTAGTAATGCCGCTATTCCTGCGGCTGACTCTCGCCGAAAAGTAATGGCCCAGTTGTCAGGACGGCAGATAGTGGAAATGGTGAAAAATGATCGAAAACTCTCCGATGTCTTAACGCGTGAAGCCTTTGAAAATGCGATCATCGTCAATGCAGCTATTGGTGGCTCCACCAATTTTGTGGTGCATCTGATGGCGATTGCAGGGCGAATCGGGATTGATTTGTCATTGGATGACTTCGATAAATTGGGGAGTCAGATCCCATTGCTAGCTAACCTACAACCCTCAGGGGATCACTTTATGGAGGATTTCTACTATGCAGGAGGTTTGCCAGTGATCATCAAGGCTTTAGGCGAAAAACTGCATAATGTACTCACCGTCAATGGACAAAGCCTAGTGGATAATTGCGCAAATGCAGAATGCTTCAACGTTGACGTAATCTCACCTAGCCTAGAAGACGCCTTTCAGCAGGCCTCTGGTATCGCGGTGGTCTATGGAAACCTAGCGGAAAATGGAGCGATCATCAAGCCTTCTGCTGCCACGGCTGAGTTGATGACGCATCAAGGGAAGGCTGTCGTGTTTGAAGACATCGAGGATTATCACGCCCGAATCAACCTGGAAGATCTAGAAGTAGATGAAAGCTGTGTGCTGGTCCTGAAAAACGTGGGGCCTAAAGGGTACCCTGGGATGCCTGAGGTAGGTAATATGGGGATTCCTCCGAAGTTATTGAGAGCGGGGGTCAAAGATATGATTCGAATCTCCGATGGACGTATGAGTGGTACGGCTTTCGGTACTGTATTTCTGCATGTCTCACCGGAATCTGCGGTTGGGGGTAACCTCGCCTTAGTGCAAGATGGAGATATGATCGAAGTAGATGTCCCCAATCGCAAATTGAACTTACTGGTGTCCGATGAAGTATTGGCCGAACGTAGAAAATCCTGGTCGGCACCTGATCTCGGTTATAATAGAGGATACGTTAATCTATATATTCAGACGGTAGAACAATCCGATAAAGGGGCGGACTTAAACTTTCTGAAAGGAAAGTCTGGCAGTACCGTCACTCGGGATTCTCATTAGCGGGGTGCAGCGGACTGACGGAGGAATTTTCCCGGTGAGATGCCCTTCCACTCCTTGAATGCCCTCACAAAGGAGCTGGCTTCTGAATACCCTAGGAGATAGGCGACTTCTTCGATGGATTGCTGATTTTCTAGCAGGTGTTTGGAAGCCAATTCCATCTTTATATCTCTGACCAGCTGCCCAAACTGGGTATGCTGTTCCTTCAAACGACGCTGCAAAGTACGATGTCCCATCCCTAGCATACTGGCTATTTCTATGACCTTGGGGAAGCGATCTTCCTGGATCTGTCTTAAGATTAATTTCTTCACCTTGTTCGTGAGTGAAGGGCTAGCGGGTAAGTTTGCAATGGCTGAACGTGCATTTAGTAGTAAAGTATTAAGCAGGTCGGGACTTCCATTGACGGTGGGTTGCCTTAAAAGCCGCCGATGAAAGGTGATCGTAGCCCGTTTGGATCGATATTCTAACCGGCAATTGAATATCCGATAGTATTCGTTGAGCTGACGAGGGCGAGGGTAGGGTAGTTGGACCAAAACAGGTAGGTGCTGCTGCTTGCTTAGTCTTTGTAAAGACTTGCAGGCACAAACCAAGGCCGTATCTAAATTGTGCTGTACCGCAATACCATTCTGCAAAGCCCAGTCCGCTTTATACTCGAACACCACCATGAATTCATGCTCAGATTCTTCGAGCCAACAATCCATTGAATCACTGATAAGGCGGCTAAACTGGGCGGCAAAGGAAAAGGCTTCTCCAATGGTGCTGGCCCGATCCATGATATTGTCAACGGCTTCGGTAGCCTTAAGATCAAAGTATTCTCCCAGGTGTAAACCAAAGTGTGGATCTTGACTTAGCAAAACGGCTTTTTCCAGCAACCCTGCCGTGAAAGCATAGGTTAAGTGTCCTTGCTTATTACTATGTTCTAGAGTTGCTCTTTCTATGGCAAATTCAGTGTCCATTACCCCTTTATCGATCGCAAAGTTGATAATGTCATGACCATAAAAGGAATTAAAGTACATAGGCCGCTCCAATTATCGATACCCTCTCTAGCTAAAAGACTAAGTACAAGAAATGTCTAAGTAGGAGAGTTTTGACGCAATATGTCAATTTCTTGGCTATTCTGGCCGCTATCTTGCCCTCAAAAAAGAAACCATGCCGACAAAAACTTTTGTGCTAGCTACAGTGGTAGCTTTCTTGGTCAGTAATGTGCTTACAACACTTTGGTACCTGCTGATGGATGCACCGAATGTAGTACCCTTCCGCAGAGAAACCATGAACTATGGCCTTTTGGCACTCAATCATCTGATCTATGCAGCGTTAATGGTACACTTTTATCCCTACTATAAGGCCAAGCATAGCAAGCTTGGAGGAGCCTTTCGGTTTGGCGTATTGATTGCCGCCATTATGTATATCCCACAAGCCTTAGTTATTCGTAGCATCTGGACCGTGGACGTGAATACCATTTTTATCCTGAATACGCTGGCCCATTTAGTCATAGGTGGCGCAATGGGAGTTACGCTTTATTATCTCATTGGAATAGGAAGTAGAGTACAGATTAGCCCTGGGCATAGGAGAAAATTTTAATTCTCGGTTATTTGTTTTACATTTAGGTAGGAAATAGAATTAAAAGACAATCATGAAAGGAACGCATTTAGGGGAGTTTGAGGAATTGGTCCTGTTGATCGTTGGTGTGCTAATGGATCAAGCGTATGGTGTGACGGTGGCAGAAGAGATCGAGAAGCAAACGGGGCGTAAGGTGTCCTTAAGCCCTGTACACTCCGCTCTTTATCGCTTGGAAAAAAAAGGCTTTGTACGTTCGGAACTATCTGGCTCTACCCAAACCAGGGGGGGACGTCGTAAGCGGATTTACCAAATCACCGCAGCCGGAAAGTCAGCCTTGGATCAAGTAAGAATCATGCGCAACAACCTATGGGATATGATTCCTGAGGTGTAAGACAAGTTTAACCCGATGTTATGAAAAACAAATTATTTCCTGGTCCTCCCAAATGGGCCCAGCGGTGGTTGCGCTGGTATTGCCCTTCAGCTTTGTTGGAGGAAATTGAAGGAGATCTAATGGAAGCCTTCGAGCGTAATCTTGACACTCGGGGTATCCACTTTGCTCGCCGACATTATATCATAGATAGTATTCGATTTTTTAATCCGACCACTTTTGAAAAGGCAAGGAGCTCGGGTTATCGCTCGGCCCCTTTCTACCAAAATCACCTGACAATGTTTAAAAATTATCTGAAGATTGCCATCCGAAATCTATGGCGGTACAAAGAGAACACCGCCATCAACCTGCTGGGGCTTACCGTTGGATTGACGGGGTTTTTACTGATTGGCTTATTTGTTTGGGACGAATGGAAGTTTGACCAATATCATCCGGATAAGGAGCGAATCTTTCGCGTCATTGCGGATCGCAGCAGTGGGGATGGTAACAGTGGATATGCTTCAACTTCTCCGGCTTTAGGTCCCACTTTTCAACAGGATTTTCCGGAAGTAGAACAGACGCTTCGACTCTTTCGGATCCGGCAGAAGATTCTGTTTGATAATGGAAAAGACAGCTTTTTGGAAGATGATGGATTTTTTGCGGAGGGGGCCATTTTTGACCTATTCCATCTCCCTTTGCTGCATGGAGATCCGGCTACTGCGCTCGAAAAGCCCAATACGGTTGTGCTGTCCACTTCCTTAGCGGAGAAGTACTTTGGAGAAGAAGATCCCGTGGGGAAAACCATACAGATTAACAATAATGAGATCACTGTTACTGGAGTCCTGGAGCCCTTATCTCGACATTTTCACTTGAAATTTGATTTCCTGTTTTCCTTTGAAGATCTTTTAGCTGATGTTTCAAAGGAGCGAATCCAAAGTTGGGTGTGGCAGGACTTTTACAACTATGTACGATTTAAGGAAGGTACCTCCATTGAGCAGTTTGAAGCTAAACTCCCAGCCTTTGTAGAGGAATATGCGCATCCGGTCACAAAGAAAATGGGCTTTCACTACTACCTTGCCTTGCAGCCCTTAACGGATATCCACCTGCATTCCGTACAGCTACGAAACGACAAGATTGTAGCGGGGAATCATCGTTACGTTACGGGCTTGGCCTATGTGGGATTCTTCTTGCTGTTTATCGCCTGCATCAACTTCATCAACCTTACTACAGCAAAAGCTATTCGTCGATCTAAGGAGGTGGGTATTCGCAAAACGGCAGGGGCTAGAAGGGGGCAATTGGCGATGCAGTTTTTCAGTGAGGCCATACTAGTTGTAGTCATCTCGATGATATTGGCTGCTAACCTGGCTCGTCTGATTCTACCCTATCTCAACGATTTTGCTGGAAAACAGATTAGTTTTCCCATTTACACTAATCTATCAGTAATTGCTTTGTTGCTGGCTCTTTGCCTAGCCACGGGCCTACTAGCTGGGGCCTATCCCGCTATGGTTCTTTCCGGCTTTAGACCTTTGCAAGCTTTAAAAAATAGGCAGTTTCGTCCCGGTTCGGGCCAGGAATGGTTGCGGAAAAGCCTAATCGTAGTCCAGTTTACCGTCTCCACCTTACTCATTATTTGTGTACTTATTGTCTTTCAGCAAGTTCAATTCTTAAATCAGCAGGACCTGGGTTTCGAAAGAGAGCAGCTGATTCATTTCCCCATGAGGGGCAGCCTGTTCAGCAAACAAGATGTAGTGCGGGAAGAGTTCTCTAAAGTGCCGGGAGTTGTATCTACTACCATTGGCTTTGGCATACCTGGAGATATTGTCTCTGGGGACAATATCATAGTGCCTGGAGAAGATCGACAAACCTTGCCAGCCCGTATATTTACTATCGATCATGATTACATCAAAACGATGGGCATGGAAGTCATTGCCGGGCGAGATTTCAATAAGAACATTAGCACGGATGCTGATGAGGGATTCATTATTAATGAAACTGCCGTACATACCTTGGGCATTGCGGATTCCCCGGAAGAAGCCATTGGCCAGCCACTGGAATGGGAGATGTGGGTACAAGGGGATACCCTGAAAAAAGGAAGAGTGATCGGAGTCGTTAAAGACTTTCACTACAATAGCTTTCATCAGGCGGTGCAGACGAGTGTTCTGCACATTTTCCCTGGTGCTTACTGGAAAGTGGCGCTGAGATTAGATGGACAGAACCTAAGCGAAACCCTAGCTGGTGTGGAAAAGGTTTGGGATAGCTTTGATTCCGGCTATCCGATCGATTATCAGTTCGTAGATGCCAGCTTTGGCGCCATGTATGTAGCGGAGCAAAAGCTAAGCAAGATTTTCTGGGTGTTTACCTTATTGGCCATTTTTATTGCTTGCATGGGCGCTTTCGGTTTAGCCACCTATGCCGCTGAACGTCGCCAAAAGGAGATTGGGATTCGAAAAGTGCTGGGAGCAAGTGTGGAAGGCATCGTTGGACTACTTTCCAAGGATTTTCTTCAGCTGGTTTTCGTTGCCTTGTTGATTGCTTCACCGCTGGCTTGGTACTTTATGAAAGAATGGCTGGCAGACTTTGCCTACCGCATTGATATACAATGGTGGATTTTTGCATTGGCAGGCATATTGGCTTTAAGTATTGCCTTCTTTTCAGTTAGTGCTCAAAGTATAAGGGCCGCCTTGGCCAATCCCGTACATGCATTACGGGATGAATGATGATCTAGAAGTAATCTGCAAAGTGATCGTTAGCTAAAGGATCTACTTTTTACATCTAAATTTTGAAACAATCAGATAGTGGTCGGAGGGGAAACCAGTGAGCCAAGTCGAAATAACCTCAGTCGAAAGGTTCTGTAACTGGGCCCCCTTGTAATAGAGTTGATCAATTCTTGATCCACTTCGATGCGTCAAACCGGGCTGCATTGCAGGATCTGGATTCAAGCTTCGAAAGGCATCGGTAAATCCTGCTTCAAGTAATTTTCTTGAAGCAGGACTATCCCCTCCGTCTGTATGAGGCACCGCATTAAAGTCCCCACCAAAAAAGACAGGAATCTCTTCCGTGGTAGCAAAACGGTCTGCATGAAAGTCATAAACTGTTGGAAATTGCTGCATCCCGTACCAATTGGACATAGCCCAGGCCTTCTGCGTTTTGCTGATCGCCAATTTAACCGCTACATTATTAAATTCCGTTTTCTCGTTCACCTGTATTTCTTCGATAGGGTAGCGACTAATAACGGAAATATTACTTCCTTGAAAACGGTAATCCCAATCTGAAGTAGTGGCATAATAATAACCTAGTTCGGCTGCAATGAAGTCTCCGGAGGAGTAGGTTTCTTGCATCAGGACTACGTCTACCTTTCTTTTTCTGAGCATTTCCACAATCCTCTGCCGGGAGTCCCATCCATCCTCGTCCTTGTTCCAATGAATCCCTCCATGCCAAATATTCCAAACGCCGACGGTAAGATACTTTAATTTCTTTTTTAATCTGGGCTCTTTTGTGGACTTGAATTGCCGATAACTCTCCAAAATTGCTGCTGGGCTGAGCGTTTTTTCCCAGATCGTTAATTTGTCCATCGCAAAATTCGCAGGAAATAACTTTTCTCTGGCTGTAAATGATGCAGCTACGGTCTCATTGAGGACTACACGGGCCTTTTTGAGTGCATATAGTTTGCTTACTGGTTTTAGATTAGTCAGTGCCCTGTTTTGATAGACTGTATAAGGATTCGATAATAACTCCTTTCTGTGTTCCAATACAGCTGAAAGTCTATCTTGGTCAAGTTGTCCAGGCTTGTTTCCTTTTTTGGCCTTTCTTGCAGCTAGGCCCTCTGGCTCAACGATCAAGTCAATGAACTCATCCTCCCTTAGAGTTCCAACGCCCAATTCATTAAAGCGATCAACAAGTATTTGCAATTGCCGTTTTCCTTCTTCAACCTTAGGAGAAAACTGTTGACCATCGTCGGGGTCTGCCCGAGTTGTGCCGACGGAAAGAGCGTGCTTATTGCTAAAATCAAAGCCTACCTTATAAACGGCTATATTATGACCATCGAAGTATATCCGAAATTCGGCAAAAGCAGCATTGTAGGTCAGCGTCAGCTGGTGCCATTTCCCATCACTGATTGGCAGTTTATCCCCATTATCTCTTTCATAATTGATTCTTCGACTTCCTGACCCAATGCTCCAAGCTAGTGTTCCTCCTGAGCTATATAATGCCCAACCTGCATTCATCTGAGCATGAATACCTTTGTTGGCAAAATCCTTTTGGGCCAGGAATACCATTGGATCCTTAGCGGTAGTCTGCACCCAACACTGGACAGAAAAGTCCTCTTTCCCACCTAGGGATAATCCATCTAGCTTCAGCTGGGAATATTCTCCAGTTCCTCCTAGGCGTATGGCTTCCCCTTCTATACCCACCATGAATGAGAAATCATTCCCAATGAACTCATGCTTACCTCCCTTTAATCCTTGATCAAAATCGAAGACGATAGGATCTGATTCTTGAGCCTGGAGCGATGCCACTAAAAGAAGGCCAAAGAAGCATAAGGATAAAGAGGTACAGAATTGTCGGATTATCATGGCGGTTTTGAGACGTTTTGCTGTGACGGACTATTGAGGGCCTACTTTGGAGCGTATACCCGCTTGGCATTTTTCAGTACTTCCTCTTTATCCAAAGTCATGGGCTTCAACTTTTGTTGGGTAAACCATTCCATTTGATCTGTGTAATGCGGACTTCCAGGCTTGGCGCTCGCTCCGTAAGCATTAATGGATTCCAGGATTGGTCCATCGGGCGTAAATCGAACCATTTGAATGTAAGAATCCCCTGCGATGGGGCGAAGACGCCCATCTTTCTGCATTCGGCTACCTACGGCTGCCAATACATCTGGTCCGCCCCCGTAAGCCAAGCTGACTTCTCCTCGGCTGTGCCTTTGTAATTGACCAAGTGGAACCTTTACTTTACCAAAGTTTTCTTGCAAATGATCTTGTGCACTTTGGACAGAAGCAGCTAAGCTAGCCTCATTCAACTCATCTCCGCTAATTAAGCTCTTTCGGTCCTTCAACTTGCGCAGGATATCATATAGTGCTAAGATAAAAATGGAAGCCGCCTCACTATCCTCTGAGGCTACGCGATCCCAGCTTTTAAGTAGCTGAATGGAGCCAGCAATTTGCGGAAATTTGCTTTCATCCAACGAAAAAATAGGTTCTAGTTTTGGGGCGGAACGCATCGGCTTGTGATACTGACGATCAAACTTGATGACTTTGAACTCTTCATAATCAATCGATTTGTCTGCTTCAAAAAGGTGTAGCATCCGAACGGCTCTATTGGTTTCATACTTTGGAGGCTCATAGCCCATCGAGGCTGGAACACTGCCAACTCGGGGATTATCATCTGCACTACTACTTAGGAAAGGGGTATGATTGCAATTGTAGACAAAGCCAGAAGGAGGATCGAGCACTTGTGCTAGACTATCTACCGGATAGTAGCTATCCCAAAGCGTGGACGAGGTGTTTCCAGGTACTACACCACTCCAATTGTATTGCTTATTGCGTACGGGAAACTTGCCATTACTCACGTAGTAGATGTGGTCTTCCATATCCGCGTAGACGATATTCGTACAAATGATACCTTGCATGTCGAGTGCCGTTTTCCATTCTTGGAAATTGGTGGCCTTATTCATGAGGAACCATTGTTCGGCTGCCTTGACCGTTTGGTTAGCGGGGAAGCGCAGGGCAAAGAAGCCGTTTGGGGTTTCAACGGTGACCCCGTATTTACTTTTGAAAAACTTCTGTTTCTTGCCCACCTTAATGAACCCCATCAACTTGATTCTAGCCTTGGTATCATAGGTTTCAAGTTGTTCCCATTTGTCATCGTACCGGTACCATTCTTTATTGGTGGGATGCATTTCAAGTTGAAAGATGTCAGCAAAATCTGGTTTATTAACCGTGTGTGCCCAGCCTAGATGTTCATTGGTGCCTGTGAAAATGGAAACGCCCCCGGCAAAAGTAGCGCCTAGGATATTCCAGCCTTCTTCACTACAGAGGTGTGCTTCATACCAGGAGTTTAAGCCTTCTAAGGGCTGGTGTGAATTAATGCCAAGGTAGGTCTGGCCGTCAGCCGTTCTTTTGCTGTTCACGGCGAATGCATTGGAACCACGAGATTCGTTTGGAGGGAGCGCGGCCACTTTACCACTCAATAATCTATTCAAGGAATTATCTACTCCAGAGAGCAGAGCCATTCCTACCACGTAGGACTTTAAAATATCCTGCGGGGTGATGGGGAATAGCTTTCTATGTAGAATTTCTTTTTTATGGGAAGCGGCATAGCTATTCACGCCAGCCGCGTAAGCTTCCAAGATCTTTTTGAATGCTGGACTGACATCTGTGTCATACTTGTCCGCTACAATATCATGTGGATTAAGTATATGAACGCCTACGTCAAAAATCGCACCGCTACGGCCATTTACTAGCCCAGCGAGGCCTTTAATCGGCAGCAATTGCTGTTGCATGGTTTTGAAGTCATCCTCAGCGGTAGCCCAGGCAAATCCATACGCTACTTCGGCATCGGTTTTTGCGAAAATATGCGGCACCCCCCATTGATCTCGGGCAATTTGTATGTTGTCGGGATTGATTTGTGCAGCAAGTGGAATAAAGAAAACACTAATTAGTGGGAAAAGGCAGATTCTGAGCATTTTTACGAATTGTTGGCTTTAGATGAGAAAGATACCAAACTCCAAGCAAAAGTGAATACATGGAAGGCTCTTTACCCACCAGCCCAGTATCAATTTCAGCATATAACAATAGAATCCAATTTCTGTTGTGACCTGGATTTTATTATTTTGGGTATCCAGTCTACGAAACAAAAACATCAAGGTTCTAATTTATCCAGAACACGGCCTAGCAAAGCTACGTTCTTAAAAACCTTTAACAATATGAACGGGAAATTCATGCTCAGCGCTGAGGAAAATTGGGAGGTAGCCCCAATTGGAAGAACAGCCACACTTTCTGGGCCTAAGCAAACGGCTGCCCAAAATCTCATGGTAATCGAAGCTGTTTTTGAACCAGGAAAACAACACAGCTTTCATCACCATCCCAATCAGGAAGAGGTGATATATGTGATAGAAGGGGTATTGGAACAATGGATAGAAGGCGAAAAACGTATGATGAAACCAGGAGACAGTTGTTTCATCCCTGCGGGCGTAGTCCATGCCTCATTCAATGATGCTGATCAGGATGCGCGTATCATTGCTATTCTAAGCCCTGCTATAGGTCAAGATGGGTATGAGGTGGAAGATGTATTTGATCGTCCCCCTTGGAATACGATGAGACCGTGAATGGTGATGCGGAATGAAGCATTGAAGGAGTAGAAAAGACCTCAGAATAGGTTTGGACAAACCGCTTATATTCTGAGGTCTTTGACTTAGCCTAGGCTGCTGCTGTGGAAGACTTCTTTTCTCGGAAGAAGATGGCAAACAAGATCAGTACCACACCCGCTAAAGCGGCAGGAACCATCCAGATGTTCCACCAATTATGACCAATAATCTCACCAGCATCGTTTAAGATCTCATGAGATTCCACCACCTGGCCGGAGTAGATGGAGCCAATGTACATACCTAATCCATAGGTTACTAAGGCAATTAGCCCTTGAGCGCTGGAACGTACCGCTTCTGGCGCTTCATTGTCCACATAAATTTGTCCGGTAACGAAGAAGAAGTCATAGCAAAGTCCGTGCAGAATGATGCCGGCATAGAACATGAATACCAATTCTTCATTATTGCCGTAAGCAAATAGGAGGTACCGAGCGACCCAACACATGATTCCGACCAAAATCATCTTCTTTACTCCTAATTTCCTGAAGAAGAAAGGCATTAAAAGCAGAAAGATGATTTCTGACATCTGCCCCATGGTCATTTTTCCTGCGGCATTCACCATACCTGACTCGTTGAAATAGGGATTGGTGAAGTTATAATAAAAAGATAGTGGAATAGAAACCAGGAGTGAACCGATGATCAAAACGGCAAAGGAGCGATCTTTCATCAGTTTTAAAGCATCAAAACCAAGGAGTTGCCCCACCGAAACATCTTTCCCTTTGGCCTTGGGCGGAGTAGCGGGAAGGAAAAAACAATAGATTCCCATTACAACGGAGAATCCAGCAGCAATCTTAAAGGGGATGGCTGTGGGTTCGATTTTCATGGTTCCGATCATGATGCCCGCAATGATCCAAGCAATGGTCCCCATCACCCGGATAGCAGGAAATTGCTTCTCCGGATTATCCATCTGATTGAAGGCTACAGCATTTGCGATCGCTAGCGTGGGCATGTAGCAAAGAGAGTAGAGCAGTAAGGCCCAGTACACGCCTCCCGGTGTCGTGATCGTGGAAATCCAATATAGTAAGCCTGCACCGATCAGGTGCAAGCCTCCCAATACCTTCTCCGCATTAAAAAAGCGATCGGCAATCATTCCGACGAAAAGTGGGGCGAAAATGGCACCTAGACTAATCGTACTGTAGGCATTCCCTACATCAGATCCCTGAAATCCGATTTCTCCAAAATAGGTACCCATTGTCACGTACCAACAGCCCCAAATAAAGAACTGGAAGAACATCATGATGGAAAGCTGTACCCTAGTATTCGTTGACATATTGCTAAGTTGGTTTAGATATGAGCCTATACGGGTATTGGACTCAATGTTCGTTTATAAATCTGCTGCTGCCTTGATTCTTTGGGATTGGTATTTGAAGTGAAGGCGTAATTTAAAAACTTTTCGCGAAAGACGGATGGAGGTAACCTTGTTCCTACTCGTATAAATCCTCGGTGCTGAGCGGTGCCAAATCGTTTAAGAATTCACTGATCTTGTTGGTGGTCATCTCCAGAAAGGCTGCTCCTTTTTCTGGCTTGGAATACTTGGGGTCTCCTACGCCCGTATCAGCGGTTACTTTTGTCCAATGCCGTTGGCTGGTTGCCCAACCTTCTTTGAAGCCACTGAGTCGGTAGGATTTGGCGGCTCCGTCCCCTGCCTCGGAAAGGGGAAGGACCAAGTCCGGATGCAAATGCATGATCACACTGGTCTCCAACTCTCCCGCGTGATCCCCAGGCTCTACAAAAAAATCTTTGCTATTTCCCACCTGCCACCAATTGATACTGCAAACATACAAGTCCGGAAAATCGATGGCCAGTTCTCGAATCATGGTCTTAAAGTTGTTGCCACCATGGGAATTGAGAATCACCAATTTTCCAACTTTATGCCGGACCAGGACATCCGCCACATCCTTCAAAATGGCATATTGCGTGCTGGGATTCAGATTCATGCAAAGTTTTACATCCAATTGCCCGGTATTGATGCCGAAAGGGATGGTTGGTAGGACAATTATCTTGGTGCCCGCCTCCCAACTTTTTCTGGCCGATTCCTCGGCTACAGCGGTAGCTTCGTAGTTGTCCGTGGCGTAGGGAAGATGGTAATTGTGGGCCTCGGTGGCGCCCCAGGGGAGGATGGCAATTTGGTAATCTGTGGGTTCCACAGCTTTCCAATTCGTCTCTGCCAATACGTAGGGTCGTATCATTGGTTTTTTCGTTTTATGATCCTTTGAAAGCTTTCAGTTAGAGTAAAAAACGAAAAAAAATGACAGCTTTGAAAGGCTTTTGCCATAATTCTTTTTTAGCTTGATTGCTCAAAACGAAACTACCAACTACAGATGCCCAATCAGCAGTTATTTGTACAAGATCTACAGTTCCATATCCATGGAGATGTGCTTTTCGATCCAGTTAGTCTAGGCCTTTATTCCACTGATGCCAGTGTCTATCAGATCCGGCCAATTGCCGTGGTTTTACCCAGACACGATAAGGATGTTCGCACTGCTTTAAAGATTGCCAAGGATCACCAGGTGGCGGTATTACCTAGAGGAGGTGGTACTAGCTTGGCTGGCCAGACCGTAGCGGAGGCCATGATCCTGGATTTTTCTAAATATATGAACCAACTGTTGGAAGTGAATGAGGAAGAAGGATGGGCCAGGGTTCAACCGGGCTTGGTACGCGATGAGTTGAATGCCAAACTAAAGGCTGTAGGCCTACATTTTGCCCCAGATCCGGCAACTTCAAGTCGAGCTAATGTTGGGGGGATGATCGGTAATAATTCTTCCGGGACTAAAAGCATCGTATTTGGGAAAACGGTGGATCATGTCCTAGAATTAAAGGTGTTGCTGGAAGACGGAACCCATTTGCATACCGAACCCCTAGACAAGGCAGATTTCATTCAGAAAAGTGCTAGCGGTGGACGGGAAGGTGAAATCTACCGGGAACTCTACGAAATGATTGAGGACCATGAGGTAGCCATCCAACAAGCCTTTCCTAAAGTTATGCGGCGGGTTCAGGGGTATAATCTGGATGAATTTGCGGGAAAGGAGGTTTGGAATCTAAGCAAATTGTTGTGTGGAAGTGAGGGGACATTGGCAACCTTCCTCGAAGCTAAGATTAAGCTAGAACCTTTACCAAAGTATAAATCCGTTTGTGTAGTGCATTTCGCGGAGGTACTAGAAGCGATAGAGGCGGTTAATGTGATGTTGCCTTTTCAACCCTCGGCTATTGAGATTTTAGACGATACAGTGGTGAGGCTTAGTCGGGAAAATCTGACCACTCAGCGGCATGCCCAGTTTATTGAAGGTGATCCTGCGGCGATCCAGATCGTTGAATTCTATGGGGATACGCCAGCGGAAGTGATGGAGCGACCACAGAAGATGATCGAAGAACTGCGGCGTCGAAAAATGGGCTATGCCTACCCGCTTTTTCCAGAGGGCCCCGCTTACGAAGATGTTTGGGTAATTCGCAAAAAAGGTTTGGGATTGATGTTGGGGATGAAAGGAAATAAAAAGCCTTTAGCTTTCATAGAGGATGCAGGCATACCTACTGAACATTTGCCTGAATACATAGACCGTGTTCTAAAACTCTGTGCGGCCAACGATACGGAAGCGGCCATGTATGCACATGCCAGTGTTGGGGTGATTCACGTGCGGCCTATCTTAGACCTGCGCTTGGCAGAAGATATCGAGCGATTTAAGAATATTGCCGACGGGACTTTCCAGTTGGTTAAGGGGTATGGAGGGTCGTGGAGTGGCGAGCATGGCGATGGATTGGTCAGAAGTTATTATTTACCTGAGTTCTTTGGAGAGGAAGTGTACCAGGTACTTCGCCGTGTTAAGCACTTATTCGATCCGGAGCATCGCATGAATCCTGGAAAGATCATTGATGCGCCGCCAATCGATCAGCATTTACGCTACGGTTTAGCTTATAGCGATCAGGAACTAAGAACTCATTATCATTATCGTGAAGACGGAGGTTTTGCTAATGCCGTGCATATGTGCACAGGGGTAGGAGAGTGCCGGAAAATGCTGGGTGGTACGATGTGCCCCAGCTTTAAGGCGACGCGTGAGGAGGAACATTCTACTAGAGGCCGAGCGAATGCCTTGCGCCTAGCTATGTCTGGTCAACTGGGGGAGGAGGGGTTAGTTGGGGAGCGCTTGCAGGAAACGATGGATCTATGTCTTTCTTGCAAGGCTTGCAAGTCGGAATGCCCTAGCAATGTAGATATGGCGAAATTGAAGAGTGAAGTCTTGCAGTTAAAGTATGATCAGAAAGGCCTGTCGCGCAGAGACAAACTCATTCGTGATTCTGCCCAAATGGCCAATCGCCTTGCTGGCCCGATGGCGGGGATGGTAAATCGTCTTACGCATTCCAATTTGGGTCGATTCATGATTGACAAAATGAGCGGTTTTGATAGACGGCGAAAATTGCCAGCCTTCGCTGGGCAATCTTTTGAGCATTGGTATGCTGCCCATTACCAAGCACCGAGTGAAGCCAGCAAAAGCATAGTGCTTTTCGCCGACACCTATCTCAATTACCACGAACCCAGCGTTGGGATTGCGGCTACTAAGCTGCTCTCAAGTTTGGGGTATAAAGTGGAACTAGCAGCAGTAGGGTGTTGTCAACGTCCGAGGATTTCCCATGGTTTTTTACGTTTAGCCAAAACTGAAGGGGAAAAGACGGCAAGGACACTAGATAAGCTCATTCAAAATGGCTCCACCATCGTTGTGTGTGAGCCTAGTTGTGCCTCTGCCTTGGTGGACGATCTGCCAGACCTTATGTCAGATCAGGAACTGGGGCAACGACTCAAGGAGAACATTCAGATGCTAGATGTATTTCTGGCAGCGGAATTGGATGCAGGTAAAATTTCAGTAAAGACTTGCCAAGAAAGCAATCAGGTATTATTACACGGTCACTGCCATCAGAAGGCCCTGTTTGGAACGGCTCACCTCAAGCGGATCTTTGCAGGATTGACGGGGAAAAACCTGGAGGAAATTGCGAGCGGTTGTTGTGGAATGGCGGGGTCATTTGGCTATGAAAAAGAACACTACGAGATATCCAGAAAGATAGGCGAACAAATCCTTTTTCCAACTGTTCGTGAGAGTGATCCAAAGGCTAAGATAATTGCCGACGGTTTTAGTTGTAGACATCAGATTGAACATTTTACAGACCGGCAAGCCAAGCATTGGGTAGAGGTTATTTGTGAAATTATGAAAATTTGATCAGACAGGGAGATACCTCAAGTAGAATGGCCAGAATTAGCTAATAACATGAATGAACAAGTAGAGAACGCACCATCATGGTTGACCTTAGCCAAGCTGGGGTATATTGCATCAGCGGGTTTTAGTATGATCCTGTTGCTACCGGTGGCTTTAGGTGGAATGGTAGATCTACTGGGCTTTTCCAATCAGACCATTGGCTGGGTAGCCGCAGCCAATGCGGCCGGTATTGCTTTGGGCGCGCTTTACGTTCCCCTATCCGGCGACCGATTTCAGCTTTTACCGTCCATCCGTTGGAGTTTAATGGGGCTTATTTTGATCGATTTTAGCTGTGCCTTTTTAAGCACTTCAGGCAGTTTTCTGTTGTTCCGCTTTATATCTGGTCTGCTAGGAGGTGTGTTGTATGCTGGCATACTGCGTGTTTTAGCTGGCCTTCCGAGACAGGAGCGAGGCTTTGGGATCTATGTGATTGTCTATTGTTCGTGGTCCGCAGTTTTGTTTTTTGTGGCTCCTTACATTATGGAAACCGGGGGGATGGCTGCCCTTTTCTACTTAATTGCATTTTCTGGCTTGATCGGGTTGTTCATTTCACCCGTTTTGAAGCCATTTCATACGAAAACCATTACTGTACAGGCGGACACTCTTGTGTATCTACTCAAGCAACGCCCCGTATTAATCAGTCTGATTTCCTACCTATTGCTCATGGCTGGTTCCGGCGCCTTTTATGCTTATGTTGAACGTATGGGGAATGCTAATGGCTTGAGTGCTTCTTTCATATCCATGGCCTTAAGTAATAGCAATTTTGCAGGGATTCTAGCGGGATTTTTGGTGTTCCGTTTGGGCAATAGATTGGGTTTGACTATACCCATCATGGGGGGCATCACTATCTTGGCTTTCTGTTTTTTACTGATTAACTGGGTGCCTTCCGCTTGGGTTTACTTTGCTTCCGTGTTTGGCGTAGCCGGATGTTGGGGCTTTTTGATTGCCTATTTCCAAAAGGTACAATCCATTGTTGATTTAGACGGCAAGATTGTAGCCTTGGGGGCAACCATTAATTTAGGAGGGCGAGCTATAGGGCCGGCTTTGGTGAGTTTCCTTATTGTTGGCAATAACTTTGAAGTTGTGATCTTTTTTAGTTTAGGCTGTGTAGTAGCCTGTGTCGTTATGCTATTACCCGCTCTATTAAAGATTGATCGACACCAACCGCAAGCCGCGTAGGTCCCTTCCTATGTGAGGCATTAGTAGCCAGACTACTCCCATTTCCTACACTTTTTCGATGTCATTTTAACCCGGATTGGACTTATTTCAGTCAAATAAGACAATAGTCCACCCTTTTGCAACGATAGTCCACGATGCCTATTGATTTTCCCTCCATCTTTGTGATGTCCTTCAATAAATACTAAATGAGTATCGCAATTAAGGACAAAACACAATAAACCAAAGAGGAATCCCCTCATCTCATGATCGTTAACTTAAAAACCTTTTTATGACAACGACATATCAAACAGCCAAGAACCAAGTGATGGATAGTAAAGGTGCAGGTGAAGGAACGTCTAACTTGAATTTTGACCTATTGTATCGTCAATTTGCGCCAAAGGTTTACATGAAGTGCTTGAGTTTGTTGAAGGATGAGGCCTTGGCTAAAGATGCTATGCAAGAGATATTCATTAGAGCTTTTTTGAAATCTTCTCAGTTTCGTCAGGAAGCTAAGGTGTCCACCTGGTTGTATTCCATTACTTATAACTACTGTATGGACTTTTTGAAGAAGCAGCAATCGAAGCGATCTAAGCTGGGAGAAGATTTTCAGGAAGTAGTGAGCATGGTAGAGGAGAACGAAGTGGATCATTATTTGATTGATCGTAAGATTGCAGAACTGAATACCGTCTTGGATGAGTTGCCCTCTTCAGATCGCAAGATCCTATTAATGAAATTCCAAGAGGAGATGTCCATCAAGGAGATGGCACAACGAAAAAATAAATCAGAAGGAGCTATTAAAATGAAGCTCAATCGAGCCAAAGCGAAGGCTCGCCAACTAAGAGTTAAACATGCGGCTAGGCTTTCAGCCTGATAACCGTTCCCCGAGTTTTCCTTTATAGAGATGAACAATGACCCATCTGGGTCCCCTTACTTAACGGAAGCTCCCTTTTTGGGGAGCTTTTTTGCTTGTTGATAGTCAATTCTGTATATATCCCACTCTTCCTTTACATGTAGGCCAATTTCTTGTCAACATTTAAGAACATTTTCCCTCGATTTTAGTATAAGTTAGTTAAATTACATGAGCATTCACCCATCCTCCTAAGGCTGATCTCTCTTTACTTCCCAATATTGAGCATCACTTTAGACTAATGTACCTATCAGCCTAGGAGATACCATGGTCTCTAGATTTTCTAACCACGCATGTGTCTTATGAAAGTGCTACAGCGAATATTGAATAATGGTATTTCGGGTGATCTGAGTAGTCTGGATAGATTAGCCCGGCAGATATTTAACTTTGATCTTATCATGGGGATAGTACTCCCGATGATAACCGTGATCTATTACGAAATATATGATCTCATCACCCCAACTTTTTTAGCTGGGCATATCTTTATCATCCTTTTCTTTGGTAGTTGTATTTATTTCGTTTCCAAGGGATACTATGAATATTGTGTGTGGAAATGCATTGGCTTCATCTACATCATGATGCTGACGATCGTTCTTTCCTACAAAAGCCTATTCAACAGCATCTTTTTTGTTCCCTTGGCCTTAAATGCGCTCATCTATTTTCCAACGCGAAAAAAGATATCTATTTCGATTCTTGTCCTATTCCTAATGACGGGTTTGGTGCTATTTTTGCTGGAAATCAACCACTTTTCCTTCCAGCAAAATATGCGGTTCCACGTGTTAAATATGAAGGCTGCTTTGGCCTTTTTTACCTATTTGTTTGCGTATAAAATCATGAGCTTCCTACTGATGTACTGGCGCACGGTTGCGACGAAGGAAGTCTCTGAAGAAGGCGTGAAACAATTTTTGAGATTGACGACTGAGGGTATTTACCACATTTCCTTTTCTCCACCGATTCCCATTAATTTATCAATTGAGGAGCAATACGTGCGTTTCAGGCGTGATGGCTATTTTTTACAGTGTAATGATGCTTTCGCAAGATTGTATGGCTATGCCGAAGGGAAAGCGCTAAATGGCATGCCTGTAAATAAATTTGTAGCAGGAATTCCGGATGCAGGTATGGCGGTGACTTTTCCTGATTTTGCTGCTGCCAACTATCTTTTACGGAATAAGGCTTCACGTGAATGGAATGAAGCTGGAGAATATGTACACCTGCTTAACAACGTATTTGGGATCATCGAAAAGAATCAATTGAAGGGAATTTGGGGAACTCAAAGAGATATTTCCGAGCTGAAGGCTACTCAGGATACCATTGCCACTCGTGATGAAATTACCGAAAAACTAATGGCCAGTTTTCCGGTCGTCTATTATCGCTTTGACAAAGACCTCAATTTTACTTTGAGTGTTGGCGGCGCTTTGCAGCGGTTGCAGTTGAAACCCAACGAAGTGGTCGGAAAAAACATGAAGGATTTGTACCAACATGTGCCTGAAATAATTTCCGGACACCAAGCTGCTATCGATGGAAAGGAAAATGCATTCCTGAACAAAGTACCCAATCAAACGGAGGAGTTGTTTTTTGATACACGTGTTACCTTCGACCCTAAAAAGGGGGAAGGGATTGGCTTTGCTTTGGAAACTACCGAAAGGAAGATTGCTGAGAATGCCTTATTAAAAAGTGAAAACCGTTATAGGAACCTATTCAATAGCACTTTTGATGCCATTTTCATCTTTAACACTGAATCGAGCTTAGTGGAGGAGTGTAATGAGAATGCCAAAGTTATGTTTGAGATACCAGATGATGTGGAAATTCATAGCCTTTCTCCCATTTACATGACTCCTCAGTATCAACCGGATGGCAGGCTTTCTAGTAAGGTGATTGAGACACAAATCAGTGGATTAGCATCAAAGAAGCGATTGTACTTTGAATTTTTCCATAAACGATTTAGCGGAGAGGTTTTTGAGACAGAAACTACACTTATTCCTAGTAGTTTTAACTCCAAAGAAGTGCTGGTAATTATCAAGGACGTGTCTACGAAAAGACAAGCAGAGCGTGCGCTGCGTACCCGAGAACGACAATTAAGGGAAGCTCAAAAAGTAGCTTTATTGGGAAGTTGGGAATACGACTATAGCTCTAATGTTTTTTCCTGTTCGGAGCAGTTGCATCATATGTTTGAAATGGGTAGGCTAAGTGAGGCAAGTTACGAAGCGTGCATATCGATATTGGTAGCTGAAGAATACCAAAAGATGATGAAGGAAGTTAAAGACTTAGATGAGCGGTCGGCTTTTAATTTTACCTACCAAAAAAAGCTAGCGACTGGAGAAACCAAGTGGTTCCAGATGACTGGTGAAAAGTTGTTCGATGAAGAAGGGCATCCTGCCCGTATCTCAGGCATTGTACAGGACATTAGTACCCAGCAAAATCAGGAGGAGATCATTCGCAAAGCACTCAAGGCTCTAAATGAGAAGAATGAAGACCTGAAGAAGTATATTGATAGCAATATGCAGTTGGAAAATTTTGCCTATATGGCTTCCCACGATCTGAAAGCACCGATTAGAACGATCGTCAGTTTTACTCAACTGCTTAAGCGAAGCCTAAAGGATCGTTTGCAAGAAAATGAAGAAGAGTATTTGCAGTACATCAGTACCGGGGCTAATAGTATGAAAAACCTGATTGAAGATTTGTTGACCTATTCTCGCGTCAATACGAATAATCATCAACTAGAAGAGGTTTCTCTTCCACGCATGCTTGAAAGCATTCAGGCTGACCTGCAAACTGCCTTAGAAGATAGCGAAGCCAGGATACAAGTCAAAAATATACCTGATAGTATCCAGGCAGACAGTACTATGATGCGACAATTGTTCCAAAATCTACTGGAGAACGCCATCAAGTTTCGCAGGCCAGGCATAGCACCAGAGATTGAAATAGGTTGTGTCAATACGGAGGATTACTGGAAGTTCTATATCCGGGATAATGGTATTGGAATCAGCCCGGAATTCCAGGAGAAGATCTTTCTACTATTCAGAAAGCTACACAGTAGTTCTCAATATGAAGGCACGGGCATTGGCTTGGCACTTTGCAAAAAGATCGTGGAGCAACATGGAGGGAAGATATGGGTTGATGATGAATATGAGGAGGGCACCTGCTTCCAGTTCACGCTTCGCAAGCAGTTAGTTCTCGATCTAGTAAGTGTTTAGAACAAGGGTTGTCCTCTAGTTCTATTGGATATCTTCTCTGTCCTTTATAAACTTTGCTCACCTGTAGTAGATTTTTTTGTTGCTCTATCCGCTCTCCTTCCCGCCCATCGATAATTAGGGATGCCTGATCTAGCTCTGATTCCGGGCCCTGGTACAGATATGCTTGAGCTGCCACATTGAAATGTGGTTACATCATCATTGAAATTCCGGTACTTTCGGGAGCGTAAACCCTGATTATCACAAAGACCTACGTTATGCCAAAGACCAATAACCTAAGAATATCGTATAGGAGCATCTCTTGGATGTTATACTGCCAGAGTGCAAGCTTTGTTCCTCTATTGACCTTGCTCTTGTTTCTCCATCCGAGTGGTTCTCCGCTCAATGGCCAATCACTATACGAAGAGACCTTTAAGGTTAAGCAGATCCTGGACGCCTATGAAGCGCCAAGTTTGCAGATTCCAGACCCCAGCCAAGTGACGATTAGCCTTGAGGGAGAGAAACTATTGGTAAGTGCTGATTTTTCGCTAGAGCGCATGGGGCGTTATGTCTTGACTTTAGCGGAGGACGTGGATACGACTGTAGCCATCCGAATTTCCCTCGATGGAGCGAGAGCAGAAAGTACCAGCATAGCCTTAACTAAGCAATCTATACTCATCGATCATTTGCCCGATGTTGTAAAGTGGAACAATGGAAGTGCTACGGGGCAACTGGTAAAAGAGGGATACTATGATTTGATGTCTATTCTAGGGTTGCATGTAGCTTATCGCGATACTAGTTTTAACTTCAGTACGGTAGAGCTGATTTATGAAAAATATAAAGAGAACCCCTTTTTAGCAGGCCCCTTATACCAATATCTATTTGATTATGATTGGAAGACCGTGGCGCCAAATATGTCATTTGATACGCAGCGTTTTGAGGATCAAGTTAAGGCGAATCTGGACGAGCACTACACTTGGTTAAAGGAACTTTATTTTGAATCCGGAGAGGACTTTAAGAAGAGGGTTCTGCAACAACGTGATGAGACTTACTACCAAAAACTGGAATTGGAAGACAAGGCTTCTCAAAATAAGTTGGCGATTGCCGCTGCTACAGCGAATGCAGAATATGCAAAGGTAAGTGGGATCAATTCAACCGCTATCATCGAGGGGCTTTCGGATTTTATCGTGGAGCGGGCTCAAGAGGAGTTGAACATTGCTTTCATGGATCGCTTTAAACAGCGAATGATCAATGGTGTCCCAAACGAGTATTCCACGCTATTCCCTCGTTCCTATGATCTTTTCTTACAATTCGAAATCTCGAATTACAAGAAATTGCTGCAAAACGCTCGGCCATCTTTCTTTAGTGATCTGCAAAACGTGGGACTAAACCTGCCCAAACTGCTTAGTTTAGATAAATATAAGGGGATACTGGATTATTCCCCAGCCATTTATAACTTGGCGCTCTTCTATAACATGTCGCAGTTGATCTACACGGATCATACCATAGATCAAATTCTACCCTTTGCCTTCCATCATCTCACGGATCGCCATCAAGATCTAGCAGATATCGTCAACCTCAAAATTGCGTCTACCGTGGAGGATTCCACACAAAAGGTTCAGCAGCAATTTCAGCAAGAAATTCCACAGCTCAGTACCCAAATTCAAAAATTCTGTGCGGAAGCAGCCACCACTTATGATACCCTCACCAGCGTACACAATGATTTAATTGCGGAGATTGATCAACTGGAGATCCAAGTCAATGGAGTAGCCCCCGATCTTTTGGAGGATTTAGCGAAGGTTAAAAGTACCTTGCAGGAAGGTTGGCGACCCCTCAGCGCCATGGAGTACTATATACCAGGACAGCTTCCGCAGAAAGTCTTTGAATTTTATCCGAAGTATGCCTTAGCCAATCTGTCTGGCAAAGGGTATTTTGGCGATCAGCTCCGTGATCCGGATCCACAACTGGCGAAAGTGGGAGCCTATTTTGACGAACGTCTAAGCGAAAAGGCATATATCGCCCGAGGTTTAGAGCTTACTCGTCTGCTCTTGACGGAATCCTTTGATGAACGTTTTAGCGAAGAAGAACAGTTGCTTTCCACTGCCCTGCCGATGATCCGGTCAGTCAAAGAAAAGGCCCTGCTCTTAGAAAAAAATGAACTCAAGAATAGGGTGACTGCACTACTTGAACTGCAACAAGCACTAGCTGGGACGCTAGCCGCAGAAATTGCACAGTGGCAGGCGGCTGGCCTCTCCGAAGAAAATAATGTGGACTTGGCCGCTCTGGTCTACTTACAGAGAATCCTAACCAATGAGAAAAAAGCCCAGGAGGTTTGGACGAAGTTAGACTTTATTGCTTTGGCAGTCAACTCGAATACTAATCCTGCTGCCATTGATTCGGACTTAACACCAGAAAAGGTAAGGTTCTATTTGGAGACAGCCGATGAGCAAATGATGCATATTGACGACCAGATTAGAGAAAGAGTACAATTGCTAAGACAGCAAAATAAACGACTTCGCGTGGCAGCTACTGATCTCAATGCCTTCAGGGATCTTCGGCAGAGCCAAGCGCTTCTGGACCCTGCTCAATTTACAACCTATACTAGCCTAGCGGATAAGTTGGGCGAAGTAATGACGCTGAATCAACGTCTGCGAACGCAGCACCAACAAATGAGTGGATTTATTGCTCGTCTAGATACAACTTATTGTAGGCCAAGTTTGGCTCGTTCTCGCGACAATGCTTTGAATTTAGGTGGCGTAATTGAAGTGGCGACACATCTGTTGTACAGCTTCAGAAAAGAGAAAAAGAAAGTGGTCCGCGCAGCAGTGTCCCCGCTTGCCAAATCACAAGAAGAGACTTCCGAAATTTGGCTTGATCAAGCTGCTTACGAAGAACTAATGCGAGATGACTTAACGCGTTCCATCTATTTAGGGCTATTGTATGAGCAATTAAATGCGTTAAATGGTACCCATCATTTTAGTAAAGAAGGGATTGCTACGCTTTCTACCCAACTGATCAATACCATCTATGAGATCAAAGAAGGGAAAGAAAAAATTGCCGGTAAGAAGAAGTTTGATTATCAGGTCAATTTTGAAGATTACTATCCCATGATCAAATCGACGGTGGATTTGGTAAGTGGGGTGGTAGAAACGCCAATCTTTAATGGCAAGAGTTTATCCGATCTAGAACCAGCACTGGGCACCATAGCCAAGGTAAGTTCAGAAGGTTTGGCTCTATACCAGAATATTAATAATCGAGAATATGGCTTTGCCATTTATAATGCAATGGAACTCTTTAGAGTGATTTCTGATGCCCAGCTTGATCGGGAGAAAGAAAAGCGCAAAGGCCTGATATTAGATCTTCAAGCTAAACGGAAACTGAAAAAACAGCGGGCCAGAAACGAACGCATTCGGAACAGTGTCTTGTTATATGGTACCTTCATGGCAGATGTCTTGAATGCCACTGATGCTGATCAAGTCAAGGCTGCCCTAAGAGCAGCTGCGGCTCCTCCTGGAAGCTCCCGTCTAAAGCGGGATATGGATTTCAATTTGGGGATCAATAGTTATCTAGGAATAGCAGCTGGGCGAGAAAAATTACTCAATCCTATTGAAGGTAGTAAAGTTACAGCAAGCACTTTGGGGCTTTCAGTCCCCGTAGGAGTAGCTTTGAGTTGGAAGTTTCAAAATACGGAGCGAGCTTCTTACACCCTCTTTCTTTCCGTACTAGATATTGGGGCAGTAACATCCTACCGACTCAACGATACCTTAGCATCTGCCTTACCAAAACTCGATTTTGAGAATTTCCTAGCCCCAGGGGCTTCCTTTATTTATAACTTCAATAAGGTACCTATCTCTATGGGAGTAGGTTGGCAACTTGGTCCTCAAACCCGTAAGATTGATCCATTGCAACCCGACCTAAGCTCACAGGCTTCGCGTTTTATGGTTTCACTGAATGTTGATGTACCACTTTTTAATTTAATGAATGGTCGACAATCTGCTTATGCAGAAAGAAATCGTCGATCCAAGAAGGGTAAATCCAAGAATTAGTCTTTGTAAGATTGACTTTTGATCCAAAATGAAATAAACATGGAAAACATTATTACATATTATCCTACGGCTATTGGGCATGCGCCCGGTGTAGATACCATTCATATTCTCAACCTGATCAGGAACAATTCCAATGAAACTCATTTTATCATCGGAAAGGGATTTAATCCCACTTTTCTGAGATCTTGTTTTAATGAGCCTAATTGTAAGATTATCTTTTTCAAAGGAGATGGTTTTGATGAAGCGGCACGAAATGAATTTATCGCAGGTACCCCACCCGATCGAAAGAAATCGGATATCATTTTTCTATCGGGGAACTCGACCCGAGATGAGATGGTGGACATCCTGACACGTGAAGTCAGTTTGCACATTTGGAATACTGATACACATAGCTGCCCGACGCACACCTTACTTTTTTTGGCTAACTCCGCCCAATCTGACGGCCGACTAGCTATCAATGCCACAGGTTATTCTCACTTGATTATTGACATGACACTTGATCCCGCATCAACCCCCATTGTCTATATTCGGAAAACCGACAACTTTGTCAAGTCTGAAATCCAGCGCTTGATTCAAAAAGGAGGGACCAATATTCATATTTTGGCAGAGGGATTTAGCGATGCTGATCTGGCTGATTTCACTGGGGCCACGATCATTACTTCCAATTTGATGGTTTGATCCAGCCGAAGAGCACGCTACTACTTAGACATTCAGCGAACGGAGGTCACTTATTTTTGCTACATTAGCAAGGATGAAAAACCAACGCTAATGAACTCGTATCGATGTCTCCTAGGAGTTGTGTTCGTGCTCCTTGTGTACTTGTCTAGCTGCCGTAAGGCAGAGGAAGATTCCACCTTGCCAAATATTGTGATCATTTTTACTGACGATCAAGGTTATCAAGATGTAGGTTGCTATGGCTCTCCAGATATCAAGACGCCACATCTAGACCAAATGGCCCAGGAGGGCGTACGATTTACAAACTTCTATGTCTCTCAACCCGTTTGTTCAGCTTCCCGAGCTTCGCTGCTGACGGGATGTTACGCCAATCGAATGGGAGTGCATGGAGCCTATATGCCTTACGTGGGGAAAGGCTTGCACCCCGACGAAGTAACTATTGCAGAAATGTTAAAACCGCTGGGGTATGCGACAGCACAATTTGGCAAATGGCATCTAGGTTCAGAACCTGAATTTCTACCTACCCGGCAAGGCTTTGATGAGTACTTTGGCGTTCCATTTTCCAATGATATGTGGCCTTACCATCCTTCTCAAGGAACCATTTTTGACTTTGGGCCCCTTCCTTTTGGTAGAAAATGAGCAAACCATTGATACCTTGGAAGATCAGTCGATGCTGACCACCTGGTATACAGAACGGGCTGTGTCTTTTATTGAAAGACACAAGGACCAACCTTTCTTCCTTTATGTACCCCATAGCATGCCTCATGTTCCGCTCTTTGTTTCAGATAAGTTTAAGGATAAGTCGCCTGCCGGATTATATGGGGATGTGATCCAGGAAATTGATTGGAGTGTAGGTCAGATTCTGGCAACCCTCAAGGAAAACGATTTAGACGAAAATACCCTGGTTATCTTTACTTCTGATAATGGCCCTTGGCTTTCTTACGGCGGTCATTCGGGGCGGGCCCTTCCTTTGCGAGAAGGTAAGGGAACAGCCTGGGAAGGAGGGGTGCGAGTACCCTGCATTATGCGCTGGCCTAGTAAGATTAAGCCAGGTAGGGTAGAGGAAGAACCTGCGATGACTATCGATGTTTTTCCAACCATAGCAGCCCTCACGGGGGCAGCACTCCCCACACATACCATTGATGGTAAGGATATGACTGCTCTTATGATGGGAGCAGATAGAGTATCACCTCATCAGTCTGCTTACTATTTTTATTATAAGAGCAATGAACTACATGCCGTTATGAGTGGTGACGGTAGATGGAAATTGTATTATCCACACCGCTATCGTTCGCTGAACGGACGAAGGGGCACAAACGATGGGCAGCCCATTCCCTATGATCAAAATGACCTCATAGAATTAGAATTATACGACCTTTATAATGATGTGGGAGAAACTCAAAATGTCATTGCCGAGCACCCCAATGTAGTGAAGAGATTAGAGGCTTATGCGGAACAGGCTCGCGTCGAATTGGGCGATCGCTTAATGGGGCGGACTGGAGCTGGAAATAGGCCCGTAGGGGTGTTGGAGGAATTGGGAACAGATTAGTGTAGGTGCACAATCTGACTAGAGATCCGTTTGTGATTTTCAAACGGACAAAATCCTAAATCCCTGTCGATAGGGCTCCTTTTACCTCAGATAAATTAGTATTTTTAATAAAGGAAGAACCGACAAACTTTAAACAAATTACTTCTATGTCTAATGCTATCCTGATCATCACTGGTGATGCTGGTGAGAGTTTTGAAATTCTTTATGCCAGTCATCGGCTACAAGAGGCGGGTTACCAGCCAATAATTGCTGCCCCTTCCAAGCGTCGTATGCATCTCGTGATCCATGATTTTGAACCAGGCTGGGATACCTACGTAGAACGCCCCGGTTACAATGTCTCTGCCGATATTGCCTTGGCTGATGTCAACCCTGAGGATTATCACGCGGTATTGATTCCAGGTGGACGTGCGCCAGAATATTTACGGAATAACCAGAAAGTAATTGAGATTGTTCGTGCTTTTGCGGAGGCTGATAAGTTCATTTTTGCCATTTGTCATGGTGTGCAGATATTGATCACTGCTGGTTTGGTGGATAAGCGTCCAATTTCTTGCTATGAGCATGTTCGTTTTGAGGTGGAATCCTGTGGTGGAGTATATGTGGCAGATCAAGAAGCTACCCGGCATGGGAAAATAGTTACCGGTAAAACCTGGGAGTCCCATCCGGATTTCTATCGGGCCGTATTTGAATGCCTGAATAGCGAAGTAGCAGTCTGAGCTTCTGGAAAAGCAAACGAAATATGAAAAACCAACTAGTAAACCTAATCCTCCTATTATTGGTCCTCACCTTTGTGATCGCCTGTGGCGCTGAAACCACGACGCCTTCTGCACGGGAGGACCGACCACCGAACATCATCATCATTTTCGCCGATGACCTAGGTTATGGAGATTTAGGCACGTATGGTAACCCAACTATCCGAACACCGCACCTCGATCAAATGGCGGAGGAAGGGCTCAAATTCTT
>CBDHHG010000022.1:0-612039 GCA_965263225.1 Saprospiraceae bacterium | reverse complement strand
TATTCACAATAAGGACATCCGTAGGGCTTCTCTCCGCTGTGCACCATGTAGTGCTGTCGGAACTTGGCCTTGTCATAGAAATCCTGATTGCAGACGGGACACTTGTAAATGGAACTTGGCACCAAGTTCAGTTCTTCAAAAGGAACGGCGACAGTTGCTGGAATATTATCCACGTCAAAATAGGAGGAATATGTCAAGAAAGAAGGTTTGGGAAGACCTTGGCTAGAAATTTGAGAGGTGCCGTCAGGAGGAAGCACGTCTGACGAGACAATCTGTGCCCCGCACTGATGGAGGTGGCGTTGACTAGTACCTGACACCATGACCTACCGAGAACATCATCAAGGTTATACACTCAGCATCAGATGAATAAAGAGGCATCATTAACATCTAATTTGCTAATCTACAATTTCAGAAAAATAATCAATCAACCCCCAACAAATCCAAGAATCTAAGTACAGACAATAGAAGATGAAATAACAGATTTTTAAGACTAACCAAAAAGAAATGAATTCAGATTTTCAATATAAAACAATAATTACGAGGAAAAACAGTGGTCTAAAACAGCAAGTGGGAATCAGGTTTGCATATTTTCACATGTACAAAACTTTCTCTAAAAGTCTGGGACGAAATACAATAGCTGTACGTATGAAAAAAACTGAGCTGATATCAAAGAAGCATAATTCTTTATTTCATGAAAGTTATTTTAACTTAATAAAATTCGCGTGTCAGTATAGATGAGAAAAATCCTTCTAAGTGTAATTGCTTTTGAAAAGCATTTCACAATACGTATAATGAGACGCAGTACAATCTAAAATGAACGTTACACAATTAACATCTGACTCTAAGAAGGTTCTAGCACCTATTAGCTAAGCCTGCCATAAACATTCTGATTAAATCTGTAAATTTCGTTGATGTTACTTTAAACACTAGTAGTTCCGCTAGGAAAAATTGGACCTATGTTTGCTAGCGACATGCGCTCTCAAAGTGCCCTTTTGAGTAGCTCTGTAGGGGCAAAGAGGGCAGGCATACGGACGTTCCCCACTGTGAATCATGTAGTGGTGCCTGAAGTTTCTCTTATCGCAGAACTGCCGACTGCACAAAGGGCACATGTACACGCGATTGGGTGTGAGAAGACTCTCCAGAGCAAGCTCGCTGAAGGGAACGGTCTTCAGGGAACTGTTGGCTGCGATTGAACTAGCACTGCAGCAGGCGAGTTCTTCCAATAGGAGGGCGCTCGAATGGTGGTAACCTGCAGCAGCTTCGCCCCCATCATCGCTGTCTTGGAGAGAGAACTTCTTCAGGACCACCTAAGAGAAATGACTCAGCCTTAGAAAAAGAAGCCATGAAAGTTTCTTTTGAACAGGTGGCATCAAAAAATACAGCACTTTGAATGCAATCTTGCGGTGGTGGGAGGGCAGAACACAGTTTTACCTCACAATTAGGACGACACGATTGGATGCAAAATTCGACAAAAGTACCATCTAACAACTATTATTAGAAAAAAATATAGATTAAAACCTTTCATTCGTGCCAAGCTCATCTGATCATCAAAATTGTTGAGAGATTCCACTTGGTGACTGTTGAACTGTTCTAAACTCGAAGTTTGACCACATTAATTCAAAGGCGAAGGCCTGGATGCCTGGCTGTGACGTGGGATTTGAGAGAACCCCTCTGTCTTGCACGGTAGGGGCAGAAAGGACAGCGGTAGGGCTTTTCCCCGGTGTGAATCATGTAGTGGTGCTTCAGGTTCCACCGGTCGAAAAATTTCATCGGACACACGGGACAGCAAAAGCGATGATCCTCGGTGGCCAAGCGCTCGAAATCGAGGTCATCGTAAGGAACGAGTACGGAAACTGGGTCTGTGTTTTCAGCAAATCTTTCCTTACCAAAGGAAGACAGGTGAGAGCTGTGAATGCTGACATCCACCTAAGGAGCAAAGGGAAAAGTTGGTACCATTTTTTTATCTGTCACTTCATTCTTGAGACATAATAAAGTTGCAAAAGAGTACCTATTTCATCAGACCAACGATGTATGTAGCTCCATTATCTATATATAACGATATAAATAAATTTTTTAGTGGAACACGTTATAAGAATTGCAAATTAATGCGGAGATACAAAAATTTACGAAATGTCAAAATAAATTAAAGGAATATAGTATACTTTAGACCAGTCATACTTAGTTAGCTAACAAATTGACCTCGTTAAACCAGCTGGTTGAAAATTGTTTTTATTTTTTGTCAATTGAAAGACTACAATACGAAGTTTTAATCAAATTTAACAGTCACATAGGCAGTTCACCCAACGACTTGAAAATGACTGATGGAAATGGTTAAATGAACAACAAGAAAATATATTTGAAACTATAGCGATCTTCTAAGAATATGATAAGCGAAATAAAAAAAAACTGTTGAAGGAGCAGGCAGAGGGCGGAGACAGAACCTGTTATTGGATGGGGGAACTAAATGAATATGAAAAACTTTAATAACGATTTTTTTTCCTAAGAACGTACGAAAAACTAAATAACTTTTCCGGTTGATAGATTATTTCTGGACCAGGTGTCTTTTCTCAAACTAGGCGCGAAACTACTACTTGTAGTAGTAGGAGGGTACTAGTGTTGTTGGATAGCGGGGGGAGGGGGTGATGACCTCCGGACCACGGGTGAAATGAGATCGAGTGAAAGGGTGAGATGAAGATGATGTGGACCCGCTGTAGGCCCAAGAGAAGGCGGGAATGAGGGTTAGGAGGGAAAGGAGTCAAAAGGGCATGTCGTTGTTGAAGTGTTTGGATCGTATGTGTCTGTTGAGGTCCCCAGTTCGAGCAGATGTGAAGGAACAGTGAGGGCACGAGTGCGGCTTTTCCCCAGTGTGGCTCCTGAAATGACGCACAAAATAGCTTCTGAAGTGGAACTGCTTGCCACACAGGGGGCAGGTGAAAACTCTGACGCCTTCCCTACTAAGGAAACCATTGACATCTGCGTGGGGGGACGAGTCTGCTAGTGGATACCCGGGATCACCCTCGTTACAAGAAAGAAGCGTTTCGAAATCTCCGAGACCCGTGGCGAAGGGGGGCCGATCAACCTAAAGAGAGAAAACACTAGATGATGCCACTGTAGTAGTAAGACCATTTTGCATTATCAACAATCAATCTAGTATCTCCAATTTTCTCCATTATAGTGTTATTCACCAACCAATCTGTGAAAAAACACCAATATTTTATGTATTCTATAATTTCTATTGTTTCTAATTGATGAAAATAAAGAGTCGAGTCTCTGATGATGAGCTGATTGATCCTGGAACAAAGGTCAGCGTAGCAAGAATCTACTTCATCAACAACGTCAGACTCGTTATGTCGATAGCGAGGGGCAATGCTACTTTTAACTCATTTTTTTCTAGTCTAAAAATATACCTGGCAATACAAATAACTAGGACTCCACAAAAATTTAAAGCATGTCAATGCAAAAGACCTCTTTATTGCCTAAACGTTCTACTCAACTTGTATAAATCAATAGACTATGCTTTCCCTGGTCACACAACTAAGCAACGCACTTTCGAACCGGTAATGTCATCAATATTATTCCTCAACACAATGAGTGCAAAACCTGTCAAGAGCATTGTTCAGCGCATTATGAGACAAAACACCGGCTTTAAATAGTGAAATTAATCGGGAAAAACTTAGCTTCACAAAAGGAGTTGAGACTAACTTGCACACAGGGAGATACGGGACAAAGCAGAATCTCAAGAACATTCTTGCTCGCTGATCAGAATATTGAAACACTCATGCTTGCTAATGAGGTGTCTGTACAAATTGCTCTTTCGACTTGACCTGTACGAGCAAAGGTGACAATTGAACGGTTTTTCTTGTGTGTGAACCATGAGATGTCGTTTTAAATTCGTTTTGTCATTGAACACCCGACTACACACTTGGCATGGATGGATATACTGATCAGAATGCCTTCCACTGTCTTGGCTTTCCTTGTTCCACCTGGCAGCTAACTTTACAGATTGAAGGGGAGCTGTTATAGAGGGGCCGTGAGAAGCGTCTCCAAGAAACGACGGGGCATCTTTACGCTGCTGAAGCTGCTGGGTCTGGCGAGAGTAAATGTGATGGACGAGGTGCCCCACCTGGGAGAAACAGAGGCAGATGTGTGTATCTGTCACAAAACAAGGGCTCTGTACTGCCAGCAGCAACGGAACAAATGCGGACTAAACAAGGCTGGAGAGTGATCAATATACGCTCCCATTCACAACTAAAAACATTGAAACGACAATTAGAGTCTCTTTCTGTTCTTTCAAACAACTTTGCACGATATTGTTCTTCCAATATCAGTAAATAGCTACTGATACATGTGATATCCAAAGGAAAGTATGATACAGAACAACGCCACTGTCAATAAACTCTCCTTCTGATGACAGCCAATAGTAAAAAGTATATAGTATATTTTATTATTTTCCCACATTGGGAATTCAAGTTTTGAGAAGGAAACGAGGAATAATAACGGATAATAATTTAATCACAAGAAAATATTATTTACAATAGTGTATATAAAAAAAGAGGTGGAAGCAAAACTGTTCCAGCTTAAACACGAATATTCTACCACAAAAAAATCTGTGATTGACGTGTCGCGCACACACACACACACAAACACATTATGGAGATACGAGTACGAACTAGGCTAGTTTAGCTCACGCACTGTATTTAATAACTTAGACATGGAATAAAAAAAATAACTACCAAAGTCAGAGCTAATAGAGAATCAGATAGTTATAACTATTCAGAAAAAGTTGGTTATGTCAAACCATCGCGGACAATCGCTTCTTTTTTGTTAAAGTGGATCACACAAATGACTCGTAATATTTGACAATAGAGAAAACAGTTGTGAATGTAACACAGACATTTTCACCGCTGAAAAACCCTTTTAGGCTAGGGGGCTTTAGTACAAAGAGATCAGTGATAATTTTCAACTAAAATTAAGGTATAGATTCATTCGAAGTCTGTCAGAGATAGCCTTTTACTCTGATATTTTGTGAAGTACAGTACAAATAGCTTACAAGGAGCACGACTTGAACTATATGAATCGTTCAAACATGATCGCTTGAACAAGGAGCTAATTAACATTCGCACTTGCTGACACAGTCTTGTCCAATATTAAGAACAGTATCCGTAAAAATAAAAGACAGTTACTGAGTACATTAACAAGTTATCGCCACCACGAATGCATGATAGGGAAGAGAAAAGCAGAACATTATTCTAACATCACTAGACAAAATTAACGACGCTTGCCTATCATCTATCTCACTAATCTTTGTGGAACATTGCTTGAATGAGTTCGTAAGCTAATTTGAGATTTCCTTGTGAGAAATTAACATGTCGACAGCCAAATTTAAGCCTGGCAAGACTCATAATGACGATGATGTTGGCATGTAATTTTTCTGTTGCGACAAATTGATTCCATGTCTACTCTTAGCGTGTCTATACAAATTGGACAAGTGATTGCACTTAAATGAACAGAGAGGACAGGTGTAAGGTTTCTCTCCAGTGTGAATTATGTAATGCTTCTTGAAGGAATTCAAATTTGGGTTGAGTTTGTTGCATGCAGGACAGAAATAAAAGTTGAGATCAGTTTTGAGGGCGCTTAGGTCCAACTGGGAGAAGGGCAGCGCAACGGCTCCCGAAGGAGGTTCCCCAAGACCAGCGGCAGAAGTAACGAAGGATGCGTAGGATTCAGAAGAGCTCATCTCGTCAATCGCTCTCCGATCCAAAAATGCGCTAACCTATCAGTGAGAGAACGAAAAAATTAGCTTAGCGCCACCAATCGGTTCAAAGAGGCCTTTTGGAGCTTAGGCTTACCCTATTGCCAATGCAACCTGAAGCACAAGGAAGCGGCTGGGGAGAGGCTAAACGCTAGGAGTTATCGCAAAAAATATATAGGATGGACAGCATTACCAAAAATAGACTGATAACGGTTACAGTGACGTGACTTAAGTGACGCCCGAGACTTCTATGCCGTTGACGCAGCCATCAGCACCGCAACAAACTATCGCCGGAATGAAACAAATGAAATGCAAATAAAGCTTTCAGACAAATATAATCTAAAGCGCAAGTGGATCTTTGTGCTTCCTCAAAATATGTCTGTCAGTGGTTTCCTTGAGTTTTCCAACGTAAGGGCAGTATTGACACGGATACAGTCGCTCGCCGGTGTGGGTCACATAATGCTTGCGGAAGTCGAACTTGTCCCTGCATGTCCTGTGGCAGACGGGACACGAGTAACGTTTTGTCAGTGGGTGCTGCAATTGCGAGAAGTCGAGGAAATCGAAAGGAATCACAGTAGCATCAACATACGAAGAAGTCGTAGCCGTAACTGGGATGTCCGAAGACCGGCAGTCATACCACATGCCATCCAGTGAGGTGGATTCTTGAACAATATCATCCACCTACAACGAGCAATAATTATTATTATAAGTGGGGTTTAATAGGTGTCCTTTCCAACAACTAAGGTCCTATAAAAAACACGAAGAGAACAAGAGGAAGATTGGATAGGAACGTAGCTCCATGCAGCAGGCCAACTACCAAGAGAAAGTGTGTCCATGCACAAAAGTCCTACCCCAGTCAGGCATTCGCGCATGAATCAAGCAAGGTCGGAGGAAGAGAGGCAGGAGAGACAGAGGCCAGGAGGCTGATGGAAAGAAAGGCAGCCCAACAAAAAAAAACTATCAGATGAACTAAAACAAAGCCTACCTAGGGACAGCCCAGGTTAACAAAGCTGGGGGAGGAACGCCTAACTAACGACCAATAAAGGCAATTAAGACGAAGTTTCGGTAGATTTAATTAAAGCAACAGGGCACAAGGTTTATGCAAAATGTGAGAATGTAAGCTAACAGAGAGACGCAGAAATCAAGAATATTAGCCAAATTGTGATATTCCGCATGTTACTAAAGGAGTACAAATTTGCAATAGTATGTTAGGCCAGAAAAATTGAAAATTTGTGAGCTTTTTTGTGATTATTTTTTTATTAGATTATTTTTAACACTTAAAATGTTATGTATCAATAATTATACTCTGCCATTCGATGTATCGTGGAAGCACTAGCTAGTTATGAGAAAGAAAAAAAGATACGCGATTTACATAGTATCTATGAATACGAGGGTAGGTACTGTACTCATTCCTGAAATAATGCAGAATTAAAGAAATATTGAAGACAGAATAGGCGGAATGTCTGTGGAGTGCGTTAACTAAAAACAATTATTGATATCGTAAGCGTCTGATCTTTTCCGTTGCTCTTTTGTCCTTGAATACACGTCCATAAACATCAAATACTTTTATGACAATGTTAATTTAAAAAAAATTCTTCTTTCACAAATGCAGAATTCATCCGATTAAATGAACTAAAAAAAAGTTGTTCACGCTACTCTAGAATATTAAGCTGAAGCACCTTCATAAATGATGTTTTTCCATGATTGTCAATCTAATTCTTCAAAATTAAAACGAAAACAGCTTCCATGACAACAAAGCTGAGTGCTCTTCAAGCACAAGGTCAATCGACCATTAAGACCAAATTCTTATAGTTGAAGAAAGAAAATAGTGAACGAACCTAGAATTTAAAATATAGTTCAAGTAACAAGTAGCAAGAGACCCATCATGATGTCACCGTCGCGGAGGGAATTTCATTACCAATAACTTGAAGATCTTTGAGGGCAATTTTAGGGAACTCATTGCCTGGCCAAGCATTGAGCCATTCATCAACATTATTTTGAGGCTAATAAAAAAGCAGAAGTATTTACATTTGGCTTTATTCCAAATACAGAAATCACAGATTTACAACACACTTTCAAGAGCATACACTCGGAATACATGGTTTAATAATGACGCACTTGACAACTCTATCATCCTCATATCACTTGTCATTGTTAATAATAAATCCCTAAAATAATTGAAACAAATAACGCACAGGTAAAAAAATATATTTTCTAAGTAAATGGAACTAAACACTAATTGTGGCCAGAGTTAGTAGAAGCAATAGGGCGTTCATGCTTGAACTTGATATGAAATTTGAGATTCTCATTTTGATTGCAACGAAAGGGGCAGTAGGGACAGCCGAAAGGTTTCTCTCCCGTGTGTATCATGTAGTGCCTCCTAAATTTGGAACACCCGGGACTGAATTTGTGACAAACCGGGCACTGAATAGCTCTAGTGCTCGTTCTCAGAGACTCTAAGTCAAGCAGATGGTAAGGAACCACCGCAGCCACCCCTTCCCAACTCTCAATGGAATTATTTCTAGGACCACCAACCCAAGTGGCAGACTCCATGGTTGAGACAGTAGGTCTAAAGCCACCACCACCAACCTATAAGGATACAGAGGGAGCACTTATCAAAACTAACAAAATCCATTGTATTCCATGGACAATTTAAAAAAACTGCCCTTCCAGCAAACCACTCGTCTTCATAACGCAAAACTTTTAGAAATAAAAATAAGGATTCAAATAAAAAAAAAATAATAGCTAATTACTGGGCCGAATGCAACTCACGAGAAGTACCAGGGGAAGGAGGTGGCAAAGTCCCTTCCGTTGACAGAACGGGATTAGAATTTCTGTGTTTGAGTTTAACATGCCGCCACATATTAGAGGGATGATTAAAAGACGCCCCACAAATGCTACAAGAATAGGGTTTGATGTTAGTGTGGGTGAGGTAATGCCTCTTGAAGTGCGTTCTATTCATTATAACCTTACTGCACACTGGACACTGGTAACTTCTGGACCCGCTCCCTCCTCCTTCCTGACAACTGACAATCAAGCAACTATCGGCAGCTATATCATCGGGACCATAGAAAGCAGAGGCTCCTCCACCGCCTTGGGTGACAGCTGCTGGGAAACCTTCACTCGGAGCAAGAAGAGCGACAGGCAAATCCTCGTCCAGTTCTGCAGACGAGAAGGCTGGGTATGGCCTCATCACCTATGATATATACAGTATAATCAGTCTCGAGAGATGCAAGAAAGATATCAGAAGAAGAGAGGCAGGACTGCAAGAAGCTGTCATCGAGCAAGAAAACAAGCTAATATTCGATTGATTTCTAATTCATAGAATTGTACTTTGTCTATCGTAATTCCCTGCAGACTTCGCCATTTTAACCCTTTATGGACCGAATTCTTTTTTTCGTCGTTTTTCGGGAAATAACCTAAGATAGGCTCTTTTCGTCTACCGACTCATAGGCGCGACGCTCATTAGGAAATTTTTTTGATGATCCTTTCTTAAAATAGATTTGAAATTTTGGTGAAAGGGGCCACCAGTGTCCTCCTGGGCGTTAAAGGGTTAAGCAATGAAAATAGAAGTTCGATGGTAAACGAAGTTTCACCCAAACGATAAAGATTTTTTCACTCGGAAAAGTCAGTGGGTATTGAAAAACAATTTCAACCAAAATTTGGAGGTAATATAACTGAGGGATGGTGTCTTCTAGTATGCGTGTGCAAATTACTGGATTGAGTCGTCTTATAATTACACCACTGACACTGAAATGGTTTTTCACCGGTGTGAGTGTAGAAATGCTTTCTCAGGTTACTTTTGTCGCGGGCAACATAGCCACATATAGAGCAAGTATGAGGTGGTTGTTCTTGGTTCAATTCAACCATTCGCGAGGACATATCTTCGGATGAGATAGAACGAAGTGAAGCGGCATCAGACAGCACGTGAGCTATGGAAGAAAAGGCTGAAGGAGACCTCAGTAACTTAGCTATGGCTTTCTGGCTGGCCCCAACGGAAGAAGAAGCAGCATAGGCAGAAGATGAAGAAGGGGGAGGAGAGCTCAAAGAATACACTGAAGTCTCGCCATCATCCATCGCATTAGCACCAACACTGACCCCAACACCACCAAAGCCCTAATGAGAGAACCAAAAGACACATGGTCAAAATCTCTTCTCGGCACAAAAACTAATGCTACCAGCTAAGGTTACATCTATCAGCGAATCAACTAAAGGGAAGAAAAAGTTTAAGCAAAACAGATACTCAACCTTAAAAGAAATAGTAAATTTAGTTTCTCGACTCTGCGATGGATTACTCGTCGGTGCATTAAATATCGTTAAAAGAACTCCCGATGATTCTGTGACTGTCATGCATCCTCTAACATAAGAATCATATAATTGCTGCCGAAAGGATAAAGAACTATTTCAAAAAATAATAACGAAACCAAAGAATGACAAACGAGCGATGCATCCATAAGAGGGGGAAAGCAAAGGCAAATGTGTACACAATTTTTTTTATTGTGAATGAAAGTATGCACTTACTCTAGTCAGGCAAACAAAAGATAATACACAATTTTTCTAAGTTCAAAATTAAATTTCATAGTGAGGAAATACATGGAAAATTAATTAATTGATGACGAAAACAGAGACACAACTTCAACTTTCAGAAGAGGGCAGAAGTCTCATCGAAACATTGCTAAGGTGGGGATGGAACCTTTTAATGTGCATTTTTAGATTATTACTTTGAGAGGACTTAAATTTGCAACCTGGACAAGCGTAAGGCTTTTCAGCTGTGTGAACTCGTTGATGTCTGGTGAAATTGGCTTGGTCATTAGTGACGTAACTACAAGATGGGCAGCTGAATGCTTTAGAACCCGTGGTGAGAGAAGCTGGATTGGCGGAGCGCCTCCGACTGCCACCCCATCTTGGCTGGGCAGCGCTGGTGGAGGCGGCGAAGGCAGTCAATGACAGAACACGAGGGTCCATTTCGTCGAGATCTCTCCACAGGGCAGACGAGTGTGCGCTTAACTCACCAACACACCAGCTACTTCCTGCAGAACCCTAAAAAACGATACGAGGAGCGTGTTACTAACATGTCCCATGCTACGTCCTATCAATAACAATGTATTAACCTTCAAATAGCTTATCAACTCGAAGAGGGAAGGAGGAGATCACAATAAGGTAGTCACTGAGTTCGATTTCACAACGGAAAGACAAAAACCTTTTAGGACCGTTACTAATCATCAACTAACAATGAATGAGAAAATGCATCAAGAGATGGTGAAAAAATCGCTGTCTTCTGGTTCCTTCATGTGCTTCCGTCTGATGTGCGAGCGAATATTGCTGCTTTGAGTCGCTCGATGATTGCAATACCTACAGACGAAGGGCTTTTCGCCAGTGTGCACTCTGATATGCTTTTCCAAATCAGTTTTGTGAGCATTAGGTTTGCCGCAAATTTGACACGGATATCTGTTGAGGATATCGAAAGAGGTGGGAGTGTTTTTAGAAGGAGATCCTCCAAACAGTCCTGCAACCGAGATAACACCCGCATTAGAGGTTGTGCTCGGTTTGAAGCGGCTGAACTGTTTCCTGAAGACATCAGAAGGTGTTGCAGATGCACTGGATAATCCAGCTAGGTCTGGCATTAGCGCTTGCATTGGGTGTAAAGAATCTGGAGAGGGTTGTGATGATGACGCATTCACTGCTGTCTCAGAGGAAACGCCTTCCTCTTCACAGAGGGAGAGGAAGTTTATGTTCTGCTGGCCACCCTATAAACAAAAAGAGCGATATCAACAAGTGTCTCTTCTCACGAGGCAAACTAACGTCTTTCACCCATGCTCCACAAAATCAGAGAGCTGGCACAACACCCTAAACGGAACAGGTCATAACCGCAACAACTGAGGACAAGTAGAACCCAAAAGGATACCAGTTAGAAGTTTAGAGAATGATCAATCGAAGGAAAACCTTTCAATAATTAAGAAAAACAATCGACCAATTAACAGAGCGCGCCATTACATCTATATTTCCCGCCATAAAATAAGCTGCGCGAGCGATCGAGGATAAAATAAAACTAATGAATGTTTTTTTTTATTTTTATTATAATCATGTATCTTAAAATTAATTTACAATGCAACATTTATTTACTAAGCACGCTTTAACACTATGGTACGATTCTAACGAGATGAAAAATTAGGATCCAACAACACGCACATCAATGAACCATAGAAGTTGGCATCCTAATAATAATACCGTTGTGTGCAAGAGCATTGTTCTGGATTGACATTCTTTGGAGCTAATAGTGACCATATCATCGCAGGGCAAAAAGAGAGGCATGGCTACCGCTCTCACCCTTCCAATAAGTCTTTTTTCTCTCTATGATTATTATTGATTAATCTAACTGTAAATTCCTTATCCTTGAAAGAAAACACGACGAGAGGAGACATTTCTCCGTGTGGGTGGTGGGTGAGTATATATCAACAACAATGACTTACACGCACGCGCGCGCACACACACGAGATATATCACATTGTTGTCAAGAAATAATGCCATCCATCTAATGAAATTTTCACATCGGAGATGCTAACTAAAATAGAGAAAATAGAACTTAGTAGTGTACAAACCTGCGTTCTGCCTCCCCCTTCCTCTCCAGCATCACAATTGCCAATTGACAATATAGCATTTAGCAGTAGATGAAAGATAGCAACAATACTACTACTCAATTCAAAGATAGCTACCAAAAATTAAACATGACCAACTAAATATAAAAAAAAAAACATAAATAAAAAAGAAAAATTTGAATGAAACTGAAAGAATGGTGTGATGTACTGCCCCATGACCAATTGAAATAAAATAAATGAAGCAAAATAATTAAATTAACTTAGTGGACCATGCAAACAAAAAAAGAAAAAAACTAAAAAGAAGCAAATGATCTTAAAAAGAAGAAATGGGAACTAAGAGAGAAGTGGTTTGCTGGGAGTACAGAGTAATTGCCCAGATCATAGCTTCTCCATTCCATAGCAAAAACATATTAATTTCATCTGACAAATGCAATCAGAGAGTTTACACTCATGTTTAAATTATTTACTTAATAAAGACAATAAAAGAAGAAGCAATGATCTGGGGACATTGTTTATGTAGCAATATCATGAGGCAATCTATAGAAATATATTCCCTATATTATAGTCAATAATAATAAACATGGGCACCAAGTCTGATGATATTGCAATCAATATCGGCTCATCATCATCATTATTATTATTATCATCAAGAATAGCTAGTAACGCAAAAGCAGCACCACAAAATAAGAGAAGGCAGCAAAAAGAAAACAACCAAGGAATTATTAACGTAAAAAATTTGACTTTACCATGAATTGAGGAAAAGAAAAGGTGTCAAAAGTCAACTCTATCAGACTTGGTGCGTTATGACATGGAATGGCCCAACAAAATATAAGATATTATATAGCAACTTATCAAAAAATGGGACAAAAATGATATCTGCTTCCTGACTTTGCTTTCAATGCAATACAACCTATTACGCACACAGATAAAAATGGAATCACCATTTCATTCCTTTCAAAAATGGTTAATGGCAATAAAATATTCTTTGAAATGCAAAGTTATTGGAATAAACGAACAAAGTTAGTTCGTTGGTAGATAAAATGGAGCTTTGTTTGTTCTTAGTAATTGATTAAATTCACTGAAAAAAGTATAGAAACTTGAACGTTTGCGTTTCTTCAGTAATAGATGAGAATACATAATACTCAACTTTAAATGCGCATCTCTAAAAATACACGTTTCTCAAAAAAAGGTTATAATAGTCGGATTCTTCATATAAAATGACAAGAAAAAAGAAGGACAATGTAAGTGCGTTCACCAAACAGGAAAGGTCAGTAAATTAATTCGATTTTCAATTGATAATTTTCCATGAATTATTGAAACTATCTGTTCAGAATAATCACATTTCAGATGACATCGAATTAGCAAAGATAATGTAAAAAATATTGAAACTACAAGCCGGTAATTGATAGTCTTTTTTTTTTTTGCTAGTTATATCGTTAAGTCGATAATTCAAAATCAAAATACCAAAATGAACTATTAACAAAGTTACAAGAGTTCGAAATTTTGGTTCAAGGTACCGAAGGTCGGATATTCGAAACACGCGATTTTAGCAATGTATTTTGGAAACTATATTTTTGAACTGTATTTTTGGAAACTAGCAACGTAATTTAGAAAGTTTTCATCAATAGCTGATTTTTTTTTTTTTTTTTTTTTTTTTTTTTTTTTTTGAGTGACTTTATTTTTAAGAAAACTTAAATTAGTAGAGAACTTCTCTACGGCTCTAGCGGTAACCGTGATAAAAAAAAATACATGTTGAATACTTTTTCCTTTCGGGAACTAGAGTTTTATTATCAGGAGCAGGACCAATGAAGCGACGAAAAACATTTCTTGAATATATATCTTTCAAGCTTTCGATTATTTCAATGAATCATTGTAAGTACATATTAAAAATGAACGTGAGAATGGAAAAATGCGTCATTTCACATGCATTTCCATTATTTATTGACAATGATTCGTTGAAAGAATCGAAGGTTTCGAAAGATATATATTCAAAAGATGTTTGTCGGCCCTTCATTGGTCCTGCTCCTTATAGAAAAATTATTTTACTCCATCTATCTTTACTGATTGGCATTGAAAAAATTGAATGTATAGATAATTCGCTTCAAGTTAGATGAGCTTTGCAAGGAATAAAACTATTGTTATTCTTTCGTTCGAACAATCTTATTCAACTTTTACAACTGAAGTACTAGTGTGAGAATTACAGCTCAAAACTGCATAATAATCATATGGGATGCATAATAATCCATTTTTCAACAATTAAATTAGGGTCAATCATTTCATAAAAATTTAGAAACCTAAAATATATTTTTGATCGAATTTCCATTCAGTGATATTTACTCGCTACCAACCTTTGAGAGCAATCTTTTTTACATGGGCCTAAAATTTAGCGAAGATAAGAGTTGACAGGAGCTTATTTTAAAACAGGAGCAGATATCATTTTCATCGAATTTAAGGAGAGAAGTCTTGCCAAGATAACTGAGTGTTTAATTCCTTTCCAAAAGTGAAATCAACAACTCAATATAAACCAAACAGCCACTTAGTCGCCTATCGTGTTCTGCAACTTCTCAATGAACTGCACATTAATTTCAATATAAAACATTTCGAAGGCATTAGAACGAAAAAATTGTTCAGAATAATCAGTTAAATGTTAATGAATGACTTGTACTATTTCCCACAAACTAAAACATTTGGTCAGAAAACACAAACTCCTTCCTTCAAAACGGCCATAGAAATTTTTTTTAAAGTTTTCTAGGAGCATCTAACTAACACATGTTATGTATTTGAGACAGTTATCAATTTTCCTACATTTCTGGGAGTGAATTTTAATAGTAAAAAAAAGTACAAAAAAGTTAATACCCAGGCAACATGACGATGAAACTAACATTCATTAAGGCAAATTATTTGCTTGTGTATTTCGGAATTAAAATAACGTACAATTCCCTTAGCAATTTCAAGGAAGTGAACCTATAACATCGTGACTAGAGTTCATTGAAAAGAAAGAAGGTTCAAAACTGTTTATTGGCAAGTATGTATTGAACTATCAGACAGGTTTGAATCCTCGGACACCGTCCAATTTTACATCAGGAAATAATCAATCCGTCTTTTTCAGTACCAAAATGAGGATGCTGTGGGTAATGCATATTTGCGTGAATCTTAGGCACTGACAGATCATTTATGATGAGGGAATGGATGATTGGGACCTATCCAAGGACTACTATATCACAGGACGTGCAAACACAATCTTCTGTGCAGTTGGCCTTCGCTAAATTCCTATCTAAAATAAAAGGAAATTTTTGAGTGAGTTGTATCCATGATACTGTCGCCGTATTAAAAAATTTCCTTTATTTTAGATAGGAATTTAGCGAAGGCCAACTGCACAGAAGATCGTGTTTGCACGTCCTGTGATAAAGTAGTCCTTGGACCTGTCTGATAATTCAATATTTAGCATTGACAATGCAAACTGTTGCTCGTACACCAGTGGGCTTGGCAAGACCTCCTCACTAACACAAAAGAGATGTCAACTCACCATGGGCTGCTGACTGCCCCCCGCCCCGCTGTTGGAGGACTCGCCGCCCTCGTTCAGCTCTCCCGCCATGCCCTGGTGGGAGGGAAACTTGGCATCACAACACTGCACCAACATTTGACACCAAAAAAACTAGATCTCCACCCTCAAAGGGACGACAATCAAACTAGATGTCCATCCTCAATGCATCCTAACGTTTTAACATCCTAACGATGTTAAAAATGTTCAATGCATCCTAACGACTATGCATCCTAACGTTTTAAACAATGAAGGTTCAATGGTACCAACTGATCGAAACACAAGCCATGTAGTTAACACAGATACATGTTGAGACCTACATGAATATTTATGGATTGCATTGAAAGCAGACCTATCAATGTACTAAAAAGGTACGCAGCAGTGGTGGTGAATGAAAACACTCAGGATGTTAATATTGACACTGGATTTATATTGTCCTATAAAACTTGTGCTGAAGAATCAAAAAGACATCAGCACAAATCAAATGCAATTTAATTTCTACCCTTTTTCTTAACAAAATCAATTTTTGTGCTTCCATTCTGAAGTACTCGTTAAGACCTTTCCATTGATGTATCAATTACTAATGTAGGACTCATATTGACGAAGCTAAGGTGATTTCTTTTTTAAGTTGACGGACAGAGACGGGATTTCGGAATCGAAATGAAATGAACGTCAAAATGAACAACCCGGCTGCATGAAAAAATCCACAAAATGTTATGCGAGCATAAAACTCCCCACTGATTAAGTCGAGCAATCTACATTGAAAAGAAATAGAGTGTTCTCAAAGAAACAGTTTCCACAGCCAACACCCCGAGACTACATAGCTAAGATGCTTTAAAACGAGAAGTTAGGTGCTCCCCCATTTTGGGTGTGAAAAGGTAAGATTAGAATTAAAAGGTTAGCACCATTGGAATGCCCAGAATGTGGGATATGATATCCAATGGTGCTAATGCTTTAATTCTAATTTTGCATTTTGCCACCCAAAGTAGGGGAGCACCTAATTCCTCATTATGTATAAAGGTGCACACCCAATTCCCTGGTTGCCACTGTATCAGGCATTAATTCAAATCTCATAATATAGACACTCGGCACACAAGACTGACCATTTGTCTGGCGTCAGAGCCGCTGGAATTTCCAAGAAGTTCGTCCATAAAATGTTGTTGACCGTCAGCACCAGAACCGTCGCCCCCAAAGCCTTCCATCAGCAGCTGTTCTTTGGTCTCAGCAGCCGAATTAGAATCCGAGAGGTAAACGCTGTCTAAATCAACAGGTTCTGTCTTGACCGCATCTGGTGGTGGCGGAGGCTCTTCTATTAACTGTTGGGGAAAGGAAAATAAACCAGTTAAAATAAAATAAACAAAACTAGATGTCGACCCTCGATGGGACGACAGTGCATCCCAGATGTCGCATTAAAGAACTAGAATGCGTGCTGGATCAGCACAAATGCCTCCCCCACCTTGCATAAACCTAACGCCACTTTAATTTTGAAAAATTACAGTTATTTCGAAAAATGATTCCAAAATTTGGAAAAGGCTTCTCATTACTTTGTAGAGCTCGTCGAGACTAATCCAATGACGTATAACACATTGCAATTTGATCAATATTCACGCCTCGCTATTCTTTTGAATATTTTTTCAATTTTGGCCAAAATTTTCAGTTTTCGGCCAAAATTTTAATAACTAGCTAATTTGAAATTTAAAAAAAGCTAATCATTAGTTTATAGAGCTCGTGAGAGTAATCCATTAATATATATACATACTTCTCGCTATTATTTTGAATATTTTTAAGTTTTGCCAAAATTTCCAGTTTTCCAAGATTTCAAAAACCAATTTGAAACTAGATATAGACCCTCGAAGGGACGACGATGCATCCCCGATGTCATCATAGAGGTGCATGTTGAGAACTTCTTGAATATTGATCTCAGCTCTTCAGCACAAGTCAAAATAGGCTAAATAGCTACAAGTCAAAATTCAATTTCGAACTTTTTTGAAGAAAAAAAAATCGATTTTTTGGGTTTCCATGGTGTAGTACTCGAGATCTTTACATTGATGTATCAATTACTAATGTATATAGAACTGATATTGAAGAAGCCAGAGTTATTTTCTTTTCTCGGGGTACAGACAGACGGACGGACGGACAGATAGACAAGACACGGTTTTGGAATCCTCATATGGAAACATGTCGGCACACAAAAATTTCAACTCAAAGCTCAAAATTAGTGGTTAGCTGACGTTCCCTATATGTCTCCCAGGAGGACGGGGATGCATAATAATCATTCAATTATCATTGCATCACATTTTAAAATAAAATTTTAAAATGAATTAGATATTAGAAAAAAACTTTCCATTAGTTTGTAGAGCTCATTGAGACAAATCCATTGATGTACAACATCAAACATTTAACAAAAACAAAGTCGCCCCATTTGTTTGAATATCTATTACAGACAGATGGACAGAGATACTAAATCGATTTCGGAATGTACTCTCAAAGACCTTTCAAATGATATGACACGCCAATCAAAACTGACAATTAGTTGGCGACGAGGAAAACAATATACCTCCCCCATTACACTAGGGAACTCGGGGGAGGCATAATAATATTCACACCTCACTATTAATTTTGAATATTTTTTCAGTTTTCAGCCAATAATTCGAAAATGAATTCGAAATCTGAAAAAAAAAAAAAACCTAATAGTTTGTAGAGCTCGTTGAGACAAATCCATTGATGTACAACATCAAACATTCAACATAAAAACAAAGTCCCTCTATTTGTTTGAATATCTAGTACAGACAGACGGACTGACAGACTGAATCGATTTCAGAATGTACTCTCAAAGACCTTTCGAATGATAAATGACACGCCTACCAAAGCTGAAAATAAGTTGGCGACGAGGAAAAACAATGCACCTCCCCTTTTACACTAGGGGGAAGTAGTGACCGACCGGGATCCTTGTCCCGGCAAATCCCGGCTCTCTCTTTGGGTGATTAAATATTATCCCGGTCCAGGTAATTTTCAGGAACAAACCGGGATTAACCGGGACCATTTTTACAAAAGTGTTATTAGTTCAAGATTGTAAGTATCTGTTTTAGCTTCTATTGTAGACACGAGTCTTAATTATTTATTACTTTTTTCTGAATTGACAGAATTGTGAAATACTTTATAAGGGAGTAGTTGTAATAAAACTAATATAGGTATGAAACAAACATTATTTCTTTTATCAATTCATACATTAAAACATAAAATTTGTTGTTAACTTGTTACCGAATATTTGTTTAGCTTTCTTTATGGATAAAATATTTAGTAACACTATTCTATAACTACGGCACTATACTCTGCTTTAAAATACACAATTAATCATGGTCCTAGGTTATAGCTAGCTAAATTATCTGAAAGAAATGTACGTATTTAAAGGATTTAAATTCATTATTATAACTTTATGTATGTTTAAATTTAAACTTTAAACTCCGACATGTTGATTTTTATTACTTAGGGCCCTTTAGCTACTACAACATTAATGCTAAATTTGAAAGTAAATCTGAAATATAATAAATAAAATGAGTTTAAATAAAAAATATATGTACTGTATTGTCGATGATGTCATAAATACATAACTATTTAATCCTAGTCCCAGTTCAATCCCGGTCCTGGTCCCGGCAAAAATGACCAGTCCCGGACCTGGTCCCGGCTAAAATCCTTGTCCCGGTCGGTCAATAGGGGGGAGGCATAATTCAACAATAAACCGAAAGATGAATTTATTCCATTAAATAAAACAGCTCATCACAAAAATCAGTTCAAATTTTAGAAGAACAATATTATTGCAGTTAGACTATTACAGTAGAACCCGATCAAGTCGACACCTTCGGGTCGGAGGCCTGTCAAGTTAACCGATAGTACGACCTAAACTATACCCCCTCAAGTCGGACACATGCCAAGTTATCCAATACTCTGTTGAGTCTGTTAAGTCTCTGTTACTCTGTAACCCGGTTATGTGACATAACAATGTCTGACTTGTATACAAGTTAACAATTACATGTTAACTTGTATACAAGTCAGACTTGAACCTTCAAAACTCAGGAGGACATAGGTGTCCCCTTTCACCGAAATTTCAATTCTATTTTAAGAAAGGATCATCAAAAATATTTCCTATGAACGTCACGACTATGAATCGGTAAACAAAAAGAGCCTATCTTAGGCTATGTCTCTAAAAATTATGAAAATAAGAATTTGGTCCATAAAGGGTTGAAGCAATGTACTACTTTATTTTATGTACCCCATTTTACGTATTAGTACAGAACTGTATAGATGTTAAATCCACTAGATAACAAAGGAGAAATCAAAATAATAGTTTACAAAGGGAAACTAGAACATGTGCTGATCAGCACAAATGCCTCCCCCACCTCACTTGCATAAACCCAACCTTGTTACACGTTGAATATTTTTCGGTTTTTGGCCAATAATTCGAAAACAAATTCAAAATTTGAAAAGCTTTCCATTAGTTTGTAAAACTTGTCAAGACAAATCCATTGATAAACAACACATTGCACTTTGATCAATATTCACGCCTCTCAATTCGTTTGAAAAATTTCGGTTTTCGGTCATAAATTTGAAAACGGATTTGAAATTTGAATAAAAGCTCTCCATTAGTTTGTAGAGCTCGTTGAGATGAATCAATTGATGTATAACATAAAATATTTAGGATGAAAAGTTGAAAACCGAAGTCTAGCTATTGCCTCGCTATTCCTTTGAAAAAATTTCAGTTTCCGGTCAAAAATTCGAAAACAAATTCGAAATTTGAAAAAAAACTTTCCATTAGTTTGTAGAGCTCGTTGAGATGAATCCATTGTGTATAGCATAAAAGATTTAGAATAAAAATGAATTCCCGTTATTTGTTTGAACTTTGAAGATCGTGGTGCAGACAGACGGACGGAATCTATTTCGGAACTTGCTCATCTTTGTTAGTTATTGATACTATTAGTTCAGTACTTTACGTACATCTATTGATAGTTGGATACGCATATACTATCACAAGCAAAACAAATGTTGCTCCAAAACACCTTTTGAGATAATATTTATTTTGCTGGCGATGGTACATACTATTTGGCACCACTCGCAAGAATTAAATAGTTCATAAATATAAATACGTATGAATATTGAATATAGCTACATGAGGAGATTATGCAATATGTAAATTTACTGTACACATAAATTATTTATTAATTTACATATATGTACGGTAATTATTTATTAATATACCTACACATTAATAAATTACTATCTGGGCATGAATGGAGAATGGAAGTAGGGTGGCTAGCAGTAACAGAAGCGTTACACTAGAAAAGAAGTTGATCAGACGCTGCATACCTTTTCTTTGATTAGGTTAAGTGTTTGAGGGTGGAGAAGGCGCCGAGATAGGATGTCATCGGGTCGCATAAAAGGAGGATTCATCTTGCTTTCCCTTTTCGGTACCTTCTCCACAAATGTAACAAGAAGCTGTCTAATCAACAGCAGTAAAACCAGAATTCAACTTGATGGTCTACTTGAAGCAGTCTTATTTTTTTTGAATCTTGCCTTGACCTACTACATTTTCTTGGACGAAGCGAGGTTCTCCCAGGTAGTATAGGTATCTAGGCCCTTCCACGGTTGCCCATAAGGAATCTAACACATGGATGCGCGCCACGCCAGGGCTTTGAGGTCCTGTCTTCAAATGGATGCTTGCCTTGTTTGCCTGAAAGTTGTAAGCCATCAGATCTCCATGGTGGTCAATATGGCATTCAAAGTCATTCACTGCACCAGCTAATTGCACATTGGCATAATCATGCATGTGTAACTCCAATCCCTGCCCCTGAATCTGTAATCGCACTTCAGCAGCAGTGCTGGCCCGTAAGCGAAAAGAATCTAGTGGGAGTAGACCTCTGCTTGTCAAGGTGCCAACCCCGGCAGCATGAAGAGAATCCAGTTCAACGTAGGTCACGAAGGCCTCTTTAATTCGCTCGCCCCGGATCAGCCCCTCTGTATAGATCTTTAGAACCCCTTCCTCTACAACCGTTTTGATTTGGGGAAGAATCTTATCGTCTGCCCTAACGCTAAGTTGTTCTATCTCCCCTTTTTGGAGATACACATTCATAAGCCCGTCGATATGAATGGCGTGAAAGGGGGCTACTTCTCTTGCTTCCTCAGATACTTTGTAGTTATGATAGGCATAGACCAAGCCCATGATGACTAAGGCCAATAAGCTTACTCGGAAGAGGGGATGAATGCGGTTCATTAGTGCTTTCATCCTATTTGTCTTTAGGTAAGGTGAATGTAGGCATCGGGATTGCTATGGTCTGAGACTTCACCGATTTCTCCTTGAAGAAATCGACTAGGAGGTGCTTGACTTTCGGTGTACTCAGGAAAAGATCATGCCCGGCGCCATCTATGATGACATGAATTCCGTTTTTGAAGCCTTCGACCAATTCTTTGGCACTGGGGAGATAGGTACGTCCATCCAGCGTACCACTGAAGAATAGGCTTGGGATATTTGATTCCGGATTTGCTCTGAAATCATCGCCGAGGTCGGGCAGTCCCAGTCCTTCTGTTACATCTGGAAAAGGAAAGTTCGTGGTTCGGCCTAGGAGTGCGGTTTTGGCTTCTTCTTGAATTAGTTTCCATCTTTCAGAAGAAATTCCGGACATGGCATCCATAGCAAAAGACATTGGGGATACACGACCGGAATACATTTTCAGGCCGCCCACCCAAGGAGCTACCGTGCTGAAGTCTCCTTTTTCCAACTGATGATATATAAAGGGAAGATCCTTGGAGTTGCTGGGGTTCTTCAGCATAAAGAAGGAAGTAACCAATTGCAGGTCTAACTTGCTGATCGCTACATCAAACTCCATCCCCGTTTGCGGGTGCTTCGCCTTGGTGTGAATTGGGGCTGCTTCTACTTTAGCAAGCACTTTTTTCATGCTGCCTAAAACATCCGGATAGATTTTACCTGCCTCGGGATCCGCCTTAAGCTTGCTAGCGAGGTATTCCAGAAAGGCCTGGTTATAGGCTGGGCGTTTGATGGTGTGATCCGGCCCCTCTAGCCCTGCTAGTGCGATGCGATTCCAACTGTCTGGGTACTGCTTTACTGCGGCAAAGGCCAAATGCGAACCATAGCTTATTCCCCAAAGATTTAACCTGTCCACCGCTAGGACTTTGCGCAGCTCTTCCAGATCCTCCGCGCTTTCCTCTGTATTGTATCCAGTAAGATCAAACCCCTCCGCCTTCCAAAAATCCAGGCACTTTTTGGTATTGGTTTTGATGTGTTTTACGTAGGCGTCGGTAGTTCCAGGTTCATGCAAGGGAAATGGAGTCGCCAAAGAACAGGGCGGTAGGGGATTGGATAGACCTGTTCCTCTTTGATCAAAAGCAATAACGTCGGCTACTTCCCGCAGTGCCATGAATAATTCAAAGCGAGGACCTTTAGCCGTATTGATTCCGGATCCACCTGGCCCACCGGCTAGATACACGATGGGGTAGGTGGGATTGGGATTGGTGCTCTTAAAGCGAACGAAATGAAGCTCAATGGAGTTGCCATCCGGAGTCTTCCTATTCTCGGGAACGGTAAACTTGCCCATTTCGGCAGCTACTTTTTCGCCCTTACTATTGGTAAAAGTATAGGGTTCTACCATCAATTTGTTGGATTGTCCGTCAACGAAGGTAAGGGCTGTAAGTAAGATGCCTGTTACCAGAGGAATTAATTTTTGCATTCGAAGTGAAATTGAAGTGGCCGTTATGAGCCAGTTGTCTACGCATAACAGCATGTTGGTGAATAAATCCGTTGTCCGTCCAAAAGTGGGTGGAATCAGGGTGTCATTCGACCGTTTCGGCCGGTTTGGACCTAATTTTGACTAAGAATGGATAAGGTAGAATGAAGAGGGGGGAGTTTCCGCTTTTGTATTACGACTCTGCCAAGCTTTTTCTGTATTGACTGGGGGTCATACCTGTCACCTTTTTGAAAATAGCATTGAATGAGGATTTGGATTTGAAACCAGATTCCAGGGCAATTCCTAGTAGGTTGTAATTGGCGAAGGCCGGATCTTTCAGATAGGACTTAAAAGCTTCGACTCGGTAGGCATTGATGAAGTCATAGAAATTCTTGCCTACTTGTTCATTTAGAATTTGGGAAAGTTGGTGGCGAGTAATGTTGAGTTGCTTGGCTAGCGCAACGGCAGTTAAGTCACTATTGAGATAGGGCTTTTCGGTACGCATCAACTCTAAAAGCCGCTCCCGCTTCTTGGGGTCGGCTGCTCCCGGCTTAACAGCCGTTGCTGGTTCAGTAGCATCGACTTGGGGAGCAGTGGGCTCTCCTTCAAGCTTCAAGGATTTGAAGGTCATCCAATAGACCAGAACGAAGCTACCCAGGTAGAAGTACTGCTCATGGTCAAAGTCGGGATAACTAGTGCTAATATTTAAGGCAAGGCTGATCACGAAGAGTAAAAAGAGGGCCATAAATCCATACACAATACTTTGCATCCACTTGAGCTGCCGTTTTTCAATATCGCTATAATTGGCCAGCAAACGCTCACGATAAGCCTGGAGTAGCGGGCGGCATTTTAACGTATACTTCCAACCCCATAAAGCAATCCCTATTTGCAGCAGGTAGTAATAGGGGCGATAGATATCCGTTCCTCGGGTGGTAATGGCAGTGAAGTAATCTAAGACCTGGATTTTGCTTGCTCCATCTTGCCAGAAAAAGGGGAGGAGCAAAAGGAGATTAAGCAGGTAGGGCGAAAAGTGCTGGAAATCATCGCGACTCCACTTTACTTCAGGTGCTGTCAGTTGCCGAGCGTACAGAAAGAGTAAGGGGCCAAAGATTAAAGGCAAGCCCCAGTTTAATCGAATTAAATGGGGCAAATCCTGATAGAAGGATCGCTGGTCGAAAGCATGAAAAATACTGGCTGTACCGAGGCTTAATAGAAGCCAGGCTAACCATTTGCTACCATTCCTCGTTACTCGGGTACGAAAGAAGAGCATTAGTGCCAGCAGGATGGCTTGCAAACCGCCTAATTGGAGAAGGAGTTCCAATTTTTGCTTACAAAGTAAATAGGTTCTTGGACAAATTCCGTATTTCAATCCCTTCACCTGCAAAAATGAAATCTATCGGGTCCGTCCGGCAGTTCGATTAACCTTTTCGATCCACTTCAGATCACTTTCCCAGGAGCAGTTAACACATAGATTGTTGATCTCATGCCCACTCCAGGTGGCTAGGGTTTCTTCAATCGAATACTGCCTGGAGCCCAACTCTTGCGGAAAAGTAAATCCTCGATCAAAGCCTTCCCAATAATGAAAACCAAAACGACGCTCGAATTCTATGGCTCCAACCACCCGACTCCCCAGGTCAGGCAATCGATCTAAGTAATGTCGGCTATAAATGGTATGGATAAACATCCATAGGGAAGATTCAAAATTCGAAAAAATGGCGAAAGCAGCTAGATCGGGATCGTTTTTCTCAATAGCCTCACAGAAGCCAAAAGAGGCGCAGATCCAAGGTTTGGCCTTGGTCCGTATCCCAAAGTAGTTGTAGGTGCGATTGCAAAGGAATGAGGTACCCCAAAAGGTTTCTCGGGCTGCTTTGGCCAACAGGGCGCGCCAGTTGACCAAATAGCGCCAACCATAAAATCTGCAGTAAGTTTTGATATCTGCATAAAAGGCATCCTGTAGTTGCCTCAACCAGTTCTCATCGACAGCTTCAGCTCTAGCTTCTTTTAAATACCAGCGCTGAGTCTCCTGCAAGAAGAGTACTTTTTCGGGAGCTTCTTGGGCATATTTTTCCAAAACAATCTGTACACTATCTCTAAAAACCGCCGGCTGCTCATTGACTTGTGTATGCCCTTGTCGGGGTAAAAGAAGTAAGATCCAGTAAAGGGGAAAACAGATTGTTCTGAGGTCCATACGACAGTAATTACTGTTACCACAAGGGTAATCGTTCAGAGATTAACGAGATAGAGATAGGTTAGAAGCTGCGCAAAGAAGGTGTAGATGCTTTCACTATGTAAGATAATGAGCGCTTGTCTGTAGCTGAAATTTAGGCTGAAGAAATTTAGGCTTAGCTTGATCTATATGTGATCCTACAGTCTATTCAACCCTTTCGCAGCCGTTGAATCTGGCGAAATGGGCTAGGCTTTTCTCCAACAAGCTTTCCATTTTTTCCTGTTGTTTTAACTTCTGTTCCCAGACGAGATTTTGGATCATCAGTACCTTTCTTTTGCGGTCTGCTTTGAGGTCAATCTTTCCCACAAATTGATCGCCATACAGTATCGGGAGTGCAAAATAGCCTACCTGCCTTTTGGGAGCAGGTACGTAACATTCCAAGGTATAGCTAAAGCCGAATAGCTCTTCCATACGCTTGCGCTGAATCAGGAAGTTATCAAAGGGAGAGAGTATGTTTAGGCGCTTTCGGACTTTGAGTTCTCCTAATTTTTCTAGTAGTTGTGGAGTGGTATAGTATTGAGTGTTGGCCTGCTTTTCGATCAAAATGGGGGTCAAGGTTCCAGCTTCCACCATCTTGGCTAGTTCTTGTTGGATGGGTTTGGAGGTGCCTTTCAGAAGATATCCCATTTCCCGCTGTTTCAAAACGCCATGCGCTTGAATGTCTCTTAGAATGAGATGTTGCAGGTATTCTTCTTGGCTCGGATGACGCTGATCGATATTGGCTGGGACTACTCGTTCCGTTAAATCATAGACCTTTTGAAAACCCTTTCTTGCCGTGATCATGATGTGTCCTTGCATGAATAGTTGGCGAAGGGCTTTATTCATAGGGTTGCGAGACCAGTCCATGCCATTAGAATGCTTCTTTACGGTGGCTGGTTTAAAGTCCTTGGACTGTAGTGGGCCCTCTGCTTTGAGTCGATCTAGGATATAGTTTAGGGTCTTGGCATCTCTTTTAAACCATTGTTCTTTTCCACTTTGAAAATCCTGTTTTCGTGGCAGGCTGTAGCGATAGTTTTCGATGGGCATATAGGCTGCAGCATGTGCCCAGTATTCGAAGACAGATCGATCTTCTTCCAATTGTTGAAGAAAGGAAGGGTTGTAGTCCTGGATTCTGCTTTTCAAGACATGATGATGGGCTCTTTCGATCACGGAGATGGTGTCGATCTGGACGTAGCCGATTTGCTGAATCTGTCGTAAGGTTTCGGCGACGCCTTTGGGTTGTGCTTGGCCGGATAAGCCTTGCTGCTGTAAGATGAGTTTTCGTACTTCTTTGAGAGATAGGGTGTCCAAAGCTAGTATTTAGGTTCGATGGAAAGTGATGGTAAAGGTACGTAAAAGCAGAATACCTAGCTAGGCATGTGACGCCATCACTTTGTCTTTTTTCAATTGAACCAGTAAGGCTATCAGAGAAGCAAGGGCGGCAAAGAACCAGGCGTATTGAATGTATTGTTTACCTGCTGCGATTTGATCAAAACCCACTGCTACAGCAACGATGACATTCATTAGCAGGACCAAGCGATTCAACCACAAATTGGGCTTCTCTTGTTTACAGTACGGAATATAGCCTAATCTGCCAGGTCATAGGCTTCTTTGAGCCAAGCCAATACCTCACCATCCACCTCTCCAGCTTCACTTAGTTTTACACGGTGTGTGCACATGCTACCGAAAGGGCCAGATGTTTCCAGTCGACCAGCTGGATCTTTACCTTTAATCTTCAAGCCCAAATCCATACGTGTTTTAGTGGAGGGTTGAATGAGGGCAAATTGTTTCTTTCTTCGTACGCTTACATTCGCTTTTTTAGGGACAAATTCAATATCATCCCCCAAGGCGCTAATGGCTGCCTTAAGTTTTTCATAAATGGGAAAGAGGGCTTCTTTTCCTTTCCCGTATTGAGCATGGACTAAATCTGCCGGATGGTGGGAGCCGGCATCTGCTTCCCGGTATTTTAGGGTAACGAAATTGGCAAAGCCATGCGTTAGTCCGTGTTCACTTTTAAGGTATTTGAGGATTTCGCCATGCTTCTCCAAGGAGCTAGCTTTTACGATCTTCTTCCATTCAGCGAGGGACTTGCCCGTTTTTTCCAATAAACCTTTTTCCATTGTTTTGATTGTTGTTTACTTATGTTGGGTGTTACCAAGCACCTAAAATAGCGCCCATCGTAGTTAGCGCGACCACGCAATATCCAGCATTGATCAAAAATGCTGCCAAGCCTTTCATCTCGAATAAATAGAGTATTCCTAGAAAGGCGGCTACCCAGCCAATGCCTGCTAAGAATCCGGCCATGGTTCCGAAACCTAAAGTAGCTTCGGACCCAATGAACATTTCAAGATTAAAGGCAGCGAAGAGGGATAGAAGCAATGAAAGCCCAAAGATTTTGCCCATGCTTCTTTGTTTAAGGTCTTCTTCGGTAAAGTTAAATGCCTTCATCCAAGCTCTTCCAAAGAGTGGGCCATACCAAATTCCTCCGATGAAAAAAGCGGAGACAGCGGCTACAATAACGGATAACCAGTTAATACTCGAAAAGGCAGTTGCAATATCCATAATCATTGTGTTAGTGAATTGATGACACAATATTGTTGATATGCGAACACTTTGTATTGTAAAAAATTAACCTTCGCGATCTAAAGGGAAAAAATTAGGTACTTCGTCGCTGAAATTCTGATTCAAAAACTCCTGTGGATTAAAGCCTGAGAAGTGTCGAAACTCCTTGATGAAATGGGATTGGTCGGTGTAGCCACAGTCGTAAGAGATCTGCGTCCAGGAAAGTGTTTGCTTCTGGTATATCTTCGCCAAGATTTCATTGAATCGAAAGATGCGCTGAAAGTACTTCGGGGTCAAGCCTAGATATTTTTTGAATTGATTGATCAGGTGTTTCTGGGAGTAAGGATAGGATTGAATCAATTGTGTGAGTTCTGAGGCTGTTAAGGCTGGAGCCTCCTTAAGTTTTTCAACTAACTCTAGAATAGAAGCCGGGGGTATCTTGTCTGCCCTAAAACGACCATTCAACCAATCTTCGGCTACTTTGAACCGGGTAACATTATCCGCTGCCTGTAGCAATGTCTGTCGTATAGCCTTCACCTCCGTACCCACGATCTCTTCCGCGGAAACGACCTTGCTATTGAGTTCATTAATGGGAATATGCAAAAATGGGAAAGCCCCAGTAGACTTGAATTGAATAACGAACATTTCCGAATCTTGATGGGCGGAGATGGAGATATAGCGCTTGTGCATTCCTGAGATCCAGGCTCCAGTGTAGGTTGCCTGCGGGGCCAAGGTCTCATTGTCAAAGGTATTTCGAGGAATTCCATCTAATTCAAAGATCAGGAAGATATGCCCAGTGGGAACCACACGCTCAATGGAGTGATCAGGTTGGAATCCTTTATAATGAAATATAGCTTCGATATAAGCTTGCAGGTCCGGGCTTATGACATGGTTCTCTAGGATCATTATCAAATCTTGGATTAGGCAGTCTACTAGGATCAGAGATAAATGTAGCGTTTTTGAATGGCACGAAAGGAGCCCTCAATGTACTTTCGATTAACTGGTTCAGTTGATAGCGCTAAAAAACTAATATGAGAAAAGGAAAACTGGAGAATGAAGTCGTGGAGTTGTTTTGCTAAACATCAAGTTCATTCTCCATATTTCCTCTTCCCAATTAATCCATTATTCAATAGTATAATGCAGACCTGCGTAAATCATGCGACCAAAGATTGGTCCCCAAATCAAAGAGCTATCAAAGTATTCCCCAAAGGGATCATTGGCAGCCAAGATCGGGTTGGATTGTATGAAGTTAAAGAGGTTTTCACCTCCTACATATATTCTCAGGCGCTCCCCGAAGTTTCTGCTGACTTGCGCATTGGTCACTAGAAAATCAGGCGAACGGTCAGCCACCTGAAATTCGGCTGGATTGGCCGCAGTCGACGGAATTCGTTTTGCTCCTTGCCAATTGAAGGTTAGGTCAAAGTCCCATTCTTCTCCTACCTGGTAGCCTAGATTGGCGAAGGCTCTATGGCGCGCTACAAAAGGTCGCTCCAATCTGCCCTGCTGATAATCAGCTTGTACATCATTGAAACGATAGGCAACCCGTAGGTCTAAATGGCTCAATACGGCATAATCCATCTGAGCCTGGAAGGTATTGGAAAAAGATTTTTCACTCAAATTATAAAAGCGAACTTCCCTTGGACTGTAATCGTAATCTACCACCACTTGCTGATCAAAGCGTGTGTGGTATCCATCCAAAGTGATGATCAATTCTCGGTTTTGGATGATGAAAATTTGGCGCCAATTCAGACCGAAATTCCAAGCTACTTCTTGATCCAGGCCATAGGGAGAATCTCCTCCATTATTTTGCAATACAAAAGAACGGGCGGAAGCTAACATACCTAAGTTTTCCGCAATGATGCTAGCCGTTCTTCTACCTTGCCCAGCGGAGAGGCGGAAAACACTCTGCTCATTCGCTGCATAGCGCAGATGCAAACGTGGGGTCAGGAAGAATCCAAATTGATTGTGATGGTCAGCTCGCATGCCCAGCACGGCGGTAAAATTGTCGCTGGGCAGGTAGGTGTATTCTACAAATGCTCCTGGGACCACTTCCCTTCTTTCAAAGAAGCCTTCTGCTAACCATTCCTCGAATTGATCTGCCTGGAGACTTAAACCCGAATTCAGCTTATGGGCTGGATCCCCCAGTGTTTCTGTATAAATGAGATTAGCATAAAAGGATTGCTGATTAGCATCGTAACGTGTGGTGCCGAAGGAGGCATTCTGATTATGCAAAGAACCATTGAGTTGAAAGCCAATACTAGCAGCAGTACGATTGGGGAAAACCCTGCCGATTTTAGCCCAGCCTTCCAGCCGGCGGGTTTGCAGGCGCGCACCCCAGGCGATGTTTTGGCTGGCATCCTGGTCAAAGTCTAGCTGGCCACTGGTCTTGTTGAAGTCGGTGACTTTGATTCCGAATTGACTATTCCATCCGTCATCTCCCTTGTACTTCCAACGATTTATGACGGTCCATTCTGTGCCCGTAGGCATGTCAAGAAAGCCGTCCTCATTGCGATCATTTTGCTGTTTTTGTGAATTGCCGTGGACTAAAAAACTCGTATACCAATGGTTTCCAAGTTCCAGGCGGGCATTGGCATTGGCCTCCAAGCGGTTTCCTTCATTTCCATATAGGTTAAAATAGAAGCGTTCTCCTTCTTCCGGCTTTTTCAATTCTACATTAATCTGTCCGGTCATGCTTTCAAAACCATTGATGACAGATCCTGGGCCCTTAGCCAGTTGAATCCCTTCGACCCAAGGACCTGGGATATACACGAGTCCATATATCGAGGCCAGGCCGCGAACATCAGGTAGATTCTCTTTAGTGATCTGGGTATAAGGCCCAGCCAGGCCCAGCATTTCGATTTGGCGGGCTCCGGTAACTGCATCGGTAAATGATACATCGACGGCGGGATTGGTCTCGAAGCTCTCAGCTAAGGTGCAGCAAGCTGCTTTTAGTAATTCTTTGTGGCCAATCTGCTGGATCAGAATAGGCTCTACGAAGGAAACCTCTATAGACTTTCGCTTATAAGTTACCTCTATGGTTTCCAAAGTAGTGCCGGGAGTCAGGGTAACCTTGATGAAAGTCTCTTGGGTAAGCGCAATAGTGTCTGAATAATAGCCAACGTAGCTAACCACTACCTGATTAGCCCCTTCCGGACGTTGCAAAGTAAACTTCCCTTCTATATCTGTCACGGCTGCTGGTTGGGCATCTAGCCAATAAATATTGACGCCTGCTAAGGGGATGGCTTTCCCATTTTCCTCCACTAAAATATTACCACTAAGACTAGCCGGAGCTGCCTGGAAAATGTCTTTTGGCCTGTGTTCTGCTACTATGGAAGCGTCGCGGTATTTGCAGCAGCCATGTAGTTTATTGTAGGCCTCTTCCGAAGCGGAGGATTGTTGGGTATCATGACCCACCGCATTAACTGCTTGATGAAGCTGCACCTCTTTGTAGTTGGGGCTGGTTACTAGAGTGAGCATACGGGAATCCTCATCCCAATCGGCCTTGATCACTCCTTTGACTTTTGAAGCCGCTGTCTCAATGCGCTTTTCACACATGCCACATATGCCATCTACGAACACCTTAGAGGTGTCTCGCTGACTAAGACCGGTCTTCGCTACTAAGCACAGCAACATTAGACAGCTTGCGGATACTATATTTCTCATCTAAGAATAGGTTTTATGCTACCGTTGGCAGGCGTCCTCTACATTTTCAAGACTCGGCAGTACATGGTCAAGAACATGAAGCTTCCTTGACCTTGAAAATGTAGTAATACAATAGCTACGTCTTATTTAAAGGGTACCCATCGGTAGCAGTACAATGATTTGATACGAATAAGAAAATGTCTAAGTAGGGGAGTACTTATCCGAGTTGTGGAGGGTGCCAGATGAGATGAGTAAAATTGTGAGTATATGGGCTCACTTCCCAACCCTGTAATTGAGGTTTCTTTTGTTGGTAATCGAGGGCAGGTGTTTCCAATGCTGGAAGAATAATGGATACACAACAGAAACAATGACAGCCATCTGAACAAGGATCTTCTTCCGTTGGAGATTCTTCGGACTGCGTTGGTGGTTTACAACATTTACCTTTCGTTTCTGATGGGTGACACATTTTATCCTCCTGCGTATGCTCATGCTGTGTGTGCAACTCTTCACAAATACCGCCACCATCCCAAGGACGGATACCCGATAGGAAAATGATACAACACAATATGAGTGGATAAACCTTCACCCCGTAAAGTTAGGAAGAAAACTTGAATTTTGTGGACGTCATTGGCTAGAGGCGAGTTGGTAAATTACCGGGACGTAATTTGTTCTGTTTGTTGGGGAGTGGCACTATGAATTCCGGGATGGGAGAAGGGGGTGTTCGCGGTAGCGTTTGATTTACCGCGAACTTCTGTCAGGATGTTGAACAGCATCAATACCTGTAAGTAGGCTATGGTACTTGCACTGAATTCATTTGCTGATCCAACGATATATTTTGATTTAAAAAAGGTCTCCAATGAAATTGGGGTCGAAAAGTTCGTCCAGGTAACCTTCCCGGGTGTTGGTTCGATAGTTGTCGCGACAATCGCCCGTTCCACTGGCCATAATACTTTGGCAGGTACCGTCGGAGTTAGCGGCTTCTCGGTGATCTCTGGCTAAGTCGCAGTGCCCTAATTCGTGAAAGACTACAAATTCTCGTAATAAATCTGAGGCCCGGTCCCAGAAAGTTTGGTCGATTTGCACATGATTCGATCGGTGAGAACCATAGGTACATTGACCTGCCACGCCATCTTCCTCCAATTCCTCAATCACACCGGTCACTTCTGCTTGGCGGAGGTTGATGTCTAACCCTCTCAAAAGTCCTTCCTGTTCGAAGCGATCAAAATACACCCAAAGCGCTTCATCTACACCGGGATAAGGCGCAATCACGTCTTCTTCCGGTTCTTCTTCTTCCGGTGGGGTAATGTCCGTAAGGCTGTTGTCAATTTGGCAAGATCCCAAGAGGAGGGCAATGGAAAATAACCACAGGCAGCTTTTGTGTCCTTTAACGAATGGCATGATCAAAATGGATTTTGGTTAACAAGTGTAAAAGCTGCTATATGGTAATTTGGGTATTAAGAAGTAAACGAATATAAAAACCGCCCCTATAACTGAGATAGGGGGCATAGAAATTGCACGGATAAGAAAACTTTAAGATTTCCTTTTGTCCGGGGGCTGGCAAATAGGAAAGGTTGGCTCAGCAAGGGAGCCAACCTAAGGCAATACTTATTTTTTACAATGTCCGATTAATTCCAGACGTGGCAGTTTGTCCCGCCATTGATAATACCAGCTACGTGGGTGGGACCAAAGCAGTAGTCTAGTGACCCAAAAAAATTGATGGAGGGTATGAAATCTACTGGATAAGTTCGTTCCAATCTTCTTTCGTCGGTTTCAGAGGCATTTACTGGCATCCAGTGGTTGATTAGGCCGCCAGTTACTGTTGTTTCATGTACGTTGGCACCAAAAGTGGCATCTATATCAGCTCTTGAGGCGAAGGCAATTCCGAAAATACCTCTTCTTTGCGATTTGACCTCCAGTTCCATATTACAGGTGACGGAATAATTACCCGTTTCGTTACATATGGTCTGCCATTCACAGATTAGCTGAAAGGTTTCAGGGTCTCTTACACAGACTTGCTGACTTTGACATACCGTTTCCGGAGTACTCCAGCGTACCACCTCCAAGGACATTTTTACTCTTCGCCGATCATCATCCCAAGCACTTTCACATTCCAATAGATTTGGACCATTTGAACGGGCATTTAAAGCAGTTCTTTCGATAGGGCTGATATAGATGGACTGTATAGGAACACTCTCTTTTAATTGTCGAGCTGTTTCCAATTTTGCAGGATTTCCATCTACAATGGTTATGACTTTATCGTCGGTAAATTGTTGAATCATGCCGCTAATCTTGACCATACCTTGTGGATTGATTAGACTTCCTACATGGTACATATCTACTAGCATTTCCAATTCTCCTTCCTCCGAAAATCGAACTTTGGAACGGTTCGCATCCCTGAACCTTTGCAAATCTGCTTCAGTCTGAATCGTTTCATACTGATCTTCTATGGTTTCAAATTGATTTCTCATAGAAACAAAACCCAAGGCGCGTTCCCAGCTATCCAGTGCAGTTCTATTCATTTCGGAAATAGAGCCTAGCACAGCATTGAAGTGCTCCAGATTGCCAAATTTTAAAGTCTTTTGGCCATCTACGCTTACTACTTCCGGTAGCGCATTGATATCAACCTCTATATCTTCAGCTGGTTCTTGAATCGTTTCTGCAGGGCCTTCAAAATTTTCTTTATTACAACTCGCTAAAATCATGCATACAGCTACAAATAACATAGGAATACTACTCCACTTTGCTCTATTGATAGTCATAGTTATTAGATTGTGGTTTGGCCTACTCTTTTTATGGTTTTTCGGCAATCACCATTTGGGTTTCCAACAACTAGTAATGGGCCCTACAGCTATTAGGAAAGAATGCAATAAATCTTGTTATGCTATTAAAAGCCAAGGCTTTGCAAAAGGTGACATCCCCTACTGTTAAAATCTCAATTGTGGTAAGTTAGAGAACAAAGATAAGGCGCCAACCAAAGTTTGTATTTTGTTTACAATCAGTTTTTTATGTTTCCTGATGGGCTTATATTTACGACATTAAACTATTGGAAATAATGAATGAAAAAATGAAAATTAGACCTACTATGCTGACCCGTTTGTTCCTGCTGCTGTCCTGTCTTTTTTTGCAAACAGCACCTGCCATCTTGGCCCAAAACGCCACGTATTTTCCTGAGCAGGGAGATCAATGGGAAAAGCGATTGCCGGAACAGGTAGGAATGGATGCTGCAAAATTGGAAGCGGCTGTTTCCTTTGCGAAAGAAATTGAGAGCCAATCACCGCGCGATCTAGAACAAGCCCATTACCTGAGCTTCGGAAGAGAGCCCTTTGGTGATGCGGTAGGTCCCCATAAAACCAGGGGAGAGGTTACCGGAATTGTAGTACGGAATGGATATATCGTGGCAGAATGGGGCGAGCCCAAAAGGGTAGATATGACTTTTAGTGTATCCAAAAGTTTCCTCTCCAGCACGGTAGGAGTAGCATTTGATCAAGGATTAATCCATTCCCTAGATGATAAGGTACATGATTATATGGCCCCGGTATCCATCATTGGCCCCGCTGCCGGAAGCAATAAAGCAGATCAATTGGGGCAGGCGAAGATCTATGAGCCCTTCGATACCCCGCACAATCGAAAGATCAGCTGGAATCATTTGCTGAGGCAAACCAGTGATTGGGAGGGAACCTTGTGGGGAAAACCAGATTGGGCTGATCGTCCTAACCGAGAACCCCAAACCTGGCTCAACCGAGAGCGACATGAACCCGGAAGTCATTATAAATACAATGATGTGCGGGTAAACGTATTGGCTCTGGCCGCCACGAATATCTGGCGCCGACCCTTACCTCAGGTTTTGAAGGAATATGTCATGGATCCAATTGGTGCCTCACAAACCTGGCGTTGGCATGGCTATGAGAATTCCTGGATTCTTTTGGATGGTGTGGCCGTACAAGTGGTGAGCGGTGGTGGTCATTGGGGTGGAGGCATGATGATTAGTGCCAGAGACCAGGCTCGTTTTGGTTACTTGACTCTGAGAAGAGGGAAATGGAAGGATCAGCAAATTTTATCAGAAGAATGGGTGAAGCAAGCTTTAACTCCGACCAAAGCTCGCAAGACCTATGGCTTTATGAATTGGTTTGTCAATACGGATAAGGAGTATATTGCATCCGCACCTGAAACTGCTTTTGCTCATATCGGAGCGGGCACCAATATGGTATACGTAGATCCAGAGCATGACCTCGTAATCGTTGCCCGCTGGATCAATCGGCAGTCGATGAGTGATTTTGTAGGGAAGGTCCTTGCTGCTATCAAAGAATAGGTATAGTTCAGCAATGAACGTCTTCCAAAAAGGTGGAAAATATCAGGGTAGGGGGGAGGATTTTTCGGACACAGAATGAATAATAGTATTGATATTTTGTTGAACTGGAAATACTTTCTTAGAATAAGAAATCTACCTTTCCTTTAGCTCAACTTTCAGTTCATAGGCCCCCTCCAAAACGCCTTTTGCGCCGGCCACACCAATGAGAATATTGTAAGGGCGAGCAACGGAAATGTAGGAGACAGATTGAGCTTTGGCAGGAGCATTTAGGTTGGGTTGTCCGGCGTAGATTGGGTAGCCAGCTTCGCAGGAAATGGCTTGACTGATGTCCGGTGGAGTCCCCAGATTATTGATCCCTAATCGCAGGGCATAGATATTTATCCTATGCTTGGGGTCCTTGGGCTGAACGGTGATTTTGAGATCGGAATAGGCGGGCATCTGCATGCGGTACAGGACATGATTGCCTTGGAATTCCACGAAGCGAGTGCCAGGAAAGCAGGCCACGGAACTGTTTTCTGCCCACCGCAGTGGCATCGTTTGCCCTTGATCGAGTGCTCCTTCGAAGATGCTGATCTGATTTTGAGGGGTTTCTAATGTGTAGACTTGACGCATACTTTGTTCTTCTTGTGCTAGGATGAAAGTTGCAAATAAACAGAGGGAAAGGCAATGGATTAGTTTTCTCATGATTCAAATGTATTAATTTTCTAAGAGCGCTGCGGATTCTTCATCCAAGAAAAGCGTAGCAGCCTTGTGTTTGCGTAGGATGGAAGCTGGACAGGCGGTACTAATCGGTCCTTCAAGCGTACGCTTTACCGCTTGTTGTTTGCTTGGACCTGGGACTACGCACACAATTTCTTCTGCTGATAGTAGAGCAGGTACCGTCAAGGTGATGGCCTGCGTTGGCACCTGGGCTAAAGTGGGAAAAGCTCCATCGTTGACTTGCTGTTGACGGCAGATTTCATCCAATTCTACAATTTTGACCCAGCTCGGATCATTGAAATCTGCTACAGGTGGATCATTAAATGCAATGTGGCCATTTTCGCCAATCCCCATGGCTACTAGATCAATGGGTTCTTCCTGTAGAAGTTTTGAATAGTATTGAAGTTCCTCCGTCGGATTATTATGGGTGGGGTCAATATAGTAGACCTGTCCGAAGGGCAACTGATCAAAAAGGTGCATCCCTAGAAAATGTCCGAAGGAGGCTTTGCTGCCCGCTGGAAGTCCCAGATACTCATCCATATGGAAAGCAATGACTCGGCGCCAATCAATCTGTGATTGCTCACATAAGAAGCGTAAAAATTCTGCCTGGGAGGGAGCTGCTGCAAAAATTAGGCGAACATGGTTTTTATATTTTAGGCGGGTTTGGAGGGCTTTGATGAAGGCTTGACCTGCGGCTTGCCCCATACTTTGGCGCGTAGGATGAATGCTAACGTCAAGTTGATCACATTGAAATCGCTCTGCCATGTCATGTTTTTCAGTTGGTTAATCGAGAATTGGCTGTCGCTACCATAAATATAACGAAAGCCTAAATTTTTAGCCAGCGGGGTACTATATTTAGTCATAAATCCTTTCTGTGAGTCAACGAAATCTATTCTCTTCTCGGGTCGCTACGGTACTAACTATGATTGGCGTGGCGGTTGGCCTGGGAAATGTCTGGCGCTTCCCCTATATGATGGGTAAGTATGGTGGTAGTGCGTTTCTATTTATCTATTTGCTATTTACGGTGCTTTTCGCCCTTCCTGCATTAATTGGCGAAATGGGACTAGGGCGTGCTACCCGAAAGGGGATATTGGGTGCCTTTGAAGAGTCTTTAGGGCCGAATCTTGGGAAGTGGGTAGGTTTTCTGCTCTTATTTACGGTCACTATTGCCAGCTCCTATTATGTGGTGGTGATTGCCAATGTGCTATTTACAGCCGGCTTTTCGGTCCTGTTTGGTTTTAGTATTGATAGTATGCAAGGATTTGAAGGCCAGTTGGGTAATGGCTACCTGCAGTACGCGATCGTCTTGGGTACGCTATTGATTTGTATGCTCGTGTTAGGACGTGGCCTACGGAGGGGCATCGAATGGGTCAGTAAGTTATTCGTTCCGGTCTTCTTACTCATCATTCTGTATTTGATTGTCAATGCCTTTTCTTTGGAAGGTGCCAAAGCACAATTTTTGGATTTCTTGCGTCCTGATTTTGCAGCGCTTACCGCTAAAGATATCTTCGCAGCGCTTGGACAAGCCTTTTATTCCTTGAGCCTAGGGGGAACCTTTATGGTTATGTATGGGAGCTATATTAAATCAGAGGAGACTTTACCTAAACTGGCTTTGTGGACGGGTGTTGGAGATGTGGGAGCTGCTTTATTGGCTGGACTATTCATCGTTCCTACTGTACTCGTCTTTGGATTGGATATGACTGCTGGTCCGCAATTGATCTTCGTCACTTTGCCTCATCTCTTTATGGAAATGCCTGGTGGTGCCTGGATCGGGTTTCTGTTTATGACAGTTTTGGCAATGGTCGCTATCCTGTCTCTCATTGGGGCTTTGGAGGCAGCAATTGGTACAATAGTAGAAATTCCCTGGGTGCGGTGGAACCGCAGGCAGGTGCTAATAGGGATGGGCTTATTGCAGGCTGTCTTGGCCTTCCCCAGCGCTATGCAACCTAACTTAATCGGTTGGCTGGACCTCATTTTTGGATCCGGTATGCAGGTATTGGGTAGTGCCTTGGCATTAATCGCCTTTACTTGGGGGATAGGTAGGTTGCGGGCCTCAAAAGAACTGCTCTCCATCCATTCGTTTACCCAAAGTTCGTTTTTCTTTCAATGGATCAAATGGGGCGTTCCTTTGGTACTGTTTATTGTGTTGGTGGGTTACATCCATAGCTCCATTTAGTCTAGTTCGCAAAGGAAAAGAACGGCAGAGTAGATAATGCGGGAATGTTGCTGAACGTTTAATCCTGAAAAGTGGGGGGCTAATCCGATGGACCTGTGAGAAGGTTTGAAGGCATTCTGTCTAATTTATCTTAGGTTTTGCCTCAAATATGGGGTGATTCTCTTGAATATGAGAGAATTTTGAACCCATTAGTGATCTCTATGTTGTAAATTCGCCTATGCCCGTGCAATCCAAAACCAATAAAAAATGACATCAGAGAAAATCATGGCTGTATTGCAGGCCGCTTTAGATGCCTTTAATCGCAATGATCTGGAAGCACTAAAGAACTATGTAGATAAAAACATTACCTACATCATTCGTGGTCAGGGTAAGGTTGCTGGAACCTATCGTGGACAGGAAGCAGTGGCCCGTGCGCTGAAGAAAGTCAAAGAGCTAACTGGGGGAACCATGTTCGCCTTACCAGAGGTCGTATTGATGGGAGAAAATGCGGTCATGGCTTATATGCGCGTGAGTGGGCAACGTCCAGATGGGAGAACCTACGATCAGTATCAGGCTTACCTCTATCGTTTTAATCAAGGCAAGTTAGTAGAAGGCCAAACCATCCCCGTTGATCAGATGGCCTTTGAGCAATTCTTTCAAGATTAGTAAAATCTATTTCCATTCGACTAGCTAGTTATTCTTAAGCTGTAGTTCTTTTTTCTGCCTTCGTCGGAAAACTAGGTCGTAAATGTATCCTACCCGGTATATTTATGCAAAACATAATTTATGAAGAAAAGAGACCTCTCCACTTTGGACTTATCAGCTTTGCAAAAGAAGAAAAATAGAGCAGCTACGGTGCAGAAGGTAGTTTGGGGTATGATTCTTCTTTACCTTGCTTTCATTGTTTATTTTTTGTTGACAAAGGAATGGAAAGCCGAACGTTTCAGCTCTTTGATGGCAGGACTTGTGGGGTTGGCTGCTGCCACAGGTGGCCTCAAGCGGCAAATGACTCAACTGAATGAAGAGATAGCCAAGAAAAGCTAAGGTAGGTCATGAAGAAAAAAGGGGTGCTTATTGGCTTCGCTCTGATTATGGTTACTGGGCTATCTGGGCGTATAAGTATTATCGCACATTAGTGGAGTATCTCATAGAGGTAGAACACCTATCCATTCGGGAAATCATTGAAAAACAAGCCGAATGGAATCCGGCCGTACTCTTTGAGCAAATCAAGCGCTCTTACGGTATGTAAAAACTCCATTTGGTTAACTTGGTCCGGGACTGTATTTTTGGAAGGAACCATCATAAATTGATCCAAATGGCATCAACACCCAATCAAGAAGACGGTATCAAGGCCGTCAATCAGAATTTCCGTAAGTATGACCAAGTCAATAAGGAACAAACCTATCATCTAGTAGAAAAACAGGATGTGGATGAATTTGATGAGGAGTATCAAATTGCAACTTGTGATATGCGTTTGTTTTTTGAAGGAGGAGAAGCAGGGAAACGGCAGTTTGCCCAGGACTTGGGTACTGCTCTTGAGGGAATTGGGTTCGCTATTTTGACCAGTCACGGAGTTGCCCCAGACTTGTATCCACTGGCGCAACAGAAAACGGCGGAGATTTTCGAGCAAACTACCTATGAAGAACGAATGAAGTTTCAGGCAGAACGTCATGGTTCTGTGAATCAAGGATACTTTCCGATGAAAACGACGACCATCATCCATCCGGATTTAGTAGAAGGCTGGGTGTTCTGTCGAAGGGCTTTCGATCTGGATCAAGATCCGAATTTTCAAGTGGATAAATTTTGGCCGCAGGCCGAGTATGAGCAATTTTTCCGCAAACTTGTACAAGCTCACGAAGGTCTGATTCATCCTATCATGCAGAGTATTCTGCGCTATCTGAATTGTGACCCTCATCTTTACGATGAGAAGATGACAGGTACCAACTTTGGCTTTCGCCTTAACTATTACCCACCAATCACCGAAACGGATGATGCTACCGGAGCTGGGCGTATGCTGGGCCATGAAGATGTAGATCTCTTTACGATTCTCCCTGCCCAAGAGGTAGAAGGTTTGCAAGTGTTGAATCGCGAAAACGGGAAATGGATTCGGCTTAACCCGGAGCCAGGCTCCATTATTCTGAATACGGGAGATTACATGCAACGCATTACCAATGATCGTTTGCCTTCGACCACTCACCGCGTAAGCAAACCCCAAAGCAAGTCTCTTTTTACGAAAGCTCGTATTTCTTTCCCCATGGCCGTTTACGTATGGGAAGACGAGATACTAGAGGTATTACCGGGTTTGGAAAACCCGAAGTACGAACCTATTTCTGCGGTTAAGTTCCATACCAATATTACCAGCAAATACTATGGTGATGATTATGCGACAGAAGTAAAATAGCATATCCTGATAGGCCCATAATGGGTACTACCTATTATTATTAATCCTTAATGAAATGAAAGATCCAAACGATAGTGTAGAATTAGGAGCCGTGGAAGATCACGGCGGTATACTCACCATCAGGGGTGGGGGCAACAAAAGAAACTGGAATAATATTCAGTATAAGCAAGGGATGTCTGCTAAAAACGTAGGCTCTACCAAACTCTCTTGTAATATTGCTACTATTCCTCCGGGGGGTGTAGCTTATGCGCATATTCATGATGGCTTTGAGTTGATGCTTTACATCCTGGAGGGTAAAGTACGGCATGAATTTGGGGATGGATGCGATCAAATACTGGAGAACGAGGCAGGGGATTTTATCTACATTAAACCCGGTGTCCCACACGAAGTATTCAATATGAGTGATTCCGAACCAGTGGTAGCATTCGTAGCGCGATCCTGTGCTACCGAATGGGATAATATTATTCCTTATGATCGAGAAAAGAGGCAGTAGGCTGCTAGGAGATGCATCTGAAAAAGCCTAGACTTTAGATGCATCTCCTTACCCTCCTTCGCTTATTGCACTACCAATTTTCGGTGCTGCCGAACACCCCCTCCTTGTACTTCTATGAAGTAACTACCCTTAGCTATTTGCTCAGTTGACCAGCTGATTTGATGTTGGCCAGGGCTATAATGCCCGCTTTCAATTCTTTCCAGCTCCTTTCCAGCTATATCCAAAACTCTAATACTTATTTGTTGGGCTCGTTTTAGCGAAAACGGAATTTGAATTACAGATTGCGCGGGATTGGGAAATATAGGTTGAAAGATAAAGGATGCATCATGGCGGTATACATCACGAGTGGGCGTCATCGGATTGAGGTTAGTCCGGGTGCTGTAAAAAGCTCGCCCGTCCTCCAGGACAATAGAAGCGCCAATCCCCTCTACACTGACAAAATCCAGATCATTGCTGACATCCAAGATGGGACTATTGGGCACTCGAGTTACGGTCTTTTCCAGGAGTCGCAAGGCTGATACCGTACCCACGGGAGTGATTAAAGTACCCCAACCCTGAGCTTGTGTGGTGTCTAGCATAATGGAACTGACAAACTCCATGCCCTGAAAGTCTTGAAAAATAGAGGTAGAGTCCGCCCAGAAGGTATTCTGATCAACCGGGAATTGGATTTGTAGGGTGGGAGGGGAGAACCAGGAGATGATCGTGTCTTCTATTTGATTCTGATCAATGTCAATAAAGGAGACCGTAGCGTTTACCCTCCAATTGTTGTTTTCTAAAGTGCCGTATCTATATTGAACGGTGGTATCTGGAGAACCTCCTTCTACTGGTAAAACGGTGTAAATCTCTAAGACATTAGATCCCGCAAAAATGGGGTTGTTGAGGAGGGGATCATTAGGGTCAATCGTACGATATTCTTCGAAGGTGACCGTTGAATCAATGTAGTTGAGATTGCTGAAATCCCAGCTTTGATTGGGTCCCTGAGCGTTAATGATGTCCACTAATTGATTGTCTATATTCAGATTCGTTTCGTATAGCACAATCCGAAACTTTTGTCCGATACCGATATAGTCCGAAGATATAATGGGTTGTGACAAGAGCGAAGAGCTGATCAGCATAGTTGAGCAGAGAATCAGACTGAGTAAATAGTATTTCTTAATGTGGGTAAAAAGGTACATAGGCTTTTTAGACCCCAATCTCAATTAAATTGGCCCCCTTAGCTATCGCCCATATGGGGTAATTCAAGCGAACTTAGCGTTCCAGCCACTTTCGAAAGTCTGGTGTTTTGCTGCTGCTAGTGAGGAAGAGCTCGGGTAATCTATGCATTTTGATGCATAACTTGTTCTTGGCTTGCCCCTCGATGTTCTCAATGAAATCGATATTAATGACCTGGCTTCGGTTAATCCGGAAGAAGTCATTGGGGTTGACCAATTCCTCGATTTCACTGAGGCTATGATTGATGGTGTGTTTTTCTCCCCGATCATCGATTGCTCTACAAAAGTCGCCATTGGCTTCAAAGGATATAATCTTTTTGGTGGGCAGTAATTTTATACCGTCTTTCTTTTTGACGGTAAAACGCCGGCGAAAGGAACGCTTATCCGCAGCTAGGATCTCTTTTAATTCGGACAGTAGGGGGCCGGTAATGCTAGGTTCGGTATTGGGCCTGAAAAGGGTGAGGTACTTTTGGTGGGCTTCTCGAAATTGTTCGAGAGAATACGGCTTTAGTAAATAGGCAATGCCATTACTTTGAAAAGCTTTTAATACATATTTATCAAAGCCAGTACAAAAGATGATCGGACAGTTTACTTTGACGGCTTCAAAGGTTTCAAAGGATGACCCATCCAACAGCTCAATATCAGAGAAAATAAGATCGACCTCTTGATGCGCTTCAAGCAGTGCCCGGGCTTCTCGATTAGAACGTCCCCACCCGATAATTTCAGCGGCGGGTATTTCGCCAAGGATAAAGCCTTGTAATTTTTCGTAGGCAGGTATCTCGTCTTCCAGAACTAATATTTTCATGTTAGTCTACTTCTTTGATCAAGGGTAAATCTACCGTAAAGATACCATTAGATGTAATTTGAATCGGTCGGTCAGTCAGGCCAGCGAATCGAGCTTTAAGGTTGCTCAGTCCAGTACCTGTAGAATCTACTGGATGTCTTCGCGCCTGTATTTTATTAGAAACTTGAACCCGATCTTCTTGCAGTATTATTCGACTCTCAATGGGAGATTCCATACTGGCCTGGTTGTGCTTAGCGATGTTCTCCAACAGTGTCTGTAAGGCTCCTGGTGGAATAAGATAGGAGACTCCTGCAGGCAAATGGTTCTCAAAAGAAAACTGAAAAGTATTTCCAAACCGACAGGTAATCAAGTAGATATAGTTTTGAGCAAATTCCAGCTCTTCCTCTATCGGAACGACATCTAGTTCTTTGTTTCCGATCAAATAGCGATAGAGTTGGGATAGTTTGTTGATGTAGACTTTGGCAGCGCCCGGATCTGAGTCGATGAGCGCGTCTACTGTATTCAGGTTATTGAAGAGGAAATGAGGGTCGATCTGATTTTTAAGCGACTGTAACTCACTCTCTTTTCGGGCCTTCTCCATCTTGACATATCTGATCTGTGCATCGTATATCTTCTTCCCCCCGATGAAAGCAGCTAGCAAGCCCACGTCTTCGACTCGAATCAATGCGCCCTGAAATATAGCTTGCCAACTCCAAGGGTCATTTACACAATTGTAAACCAGACAGATGGATTGAATGGTGACTAGGCCCATGAGGGCCAGAAAGAACAGGGTCCAAATGAAAAATTCTATAAATCTTTTCTTGGGCAAAAACTTGGCTAGCAGAATAAAGACCAAGACATATAGCGTGATGAAATTATAGATCACATAGGCTGATCTTTCGAAGAAAGCGTCTGTCCAGTTATCATAATCCCAATCTAACAAACCAATTGGAACAGCAATCCCCAGATATAGTAGGATTAGGTAAAGGTCGGTTCTTTCGAATTTGAAATTCATTCGGTATCCTTTCCTTAAACATAGCCGTTAATTCCTGCAATATCAAGGACTAATCTTTGGATACGGTGAAATTCCCGATGAAGTGGGTGATTTCCACTTTGGAAAACTGAAGGGGCATCAGAAGGTATACATCTTAAGGAATCAACCTCCGATGCCCCATTATCTAGCGAACCCGGTTGATTTCCTCAGTGGCACTGCCACTATGACGCTTTTTAGTTTTCATATGCGGGTTGCCAAATTTATAGCTCAAACGCATGTTGACAGCGGGTGTGTACCATTTGGATACGATATCTACATCCATATTGGCATAATCAATCCGCCCATGCCAGAACCTTCTGAAGATATCCTGCACTCCCAAACTGATCTTTGCCTTATTATCCAGGAATTTCTTGCCGAAGCCCAAGCTCACACCATAAATCCATTCTCCGGTCATGATTCCCTCCGGCCCACCGCTATTGTACCAACCAGAGACTTCGGTCTCTATTTTTCCGGGCAGCGTGAAGTTGGCCTCTAGGAAGGCTGTATAGCTCCAACCCGATTGTAGAAATTGCTGGGATAGATATTCCGAATCAAAGGAAACATGACTGGCAATAACCCCACCGAAACCTTCCACACCCGGGATGAAATCCAGTGGGAAGAACAGACTCACATTGAAAAGGTCTTGGGAGGCTAAATTGACAACGGTCGTGTAGGCTTCGCCAGTAGCATCATTCTGTTCGGTTACTTCCACCATCGCATCCTGGGTGGTCTTATATTCGATATTGAAGAAGGGTTGTTCCTCGTAGGTCAAATTGAATTTAGTGCTGTGTGTTAAAGCGGGTATTAAGGAGGGGTTACCCTTGTCATAGGTGTACGGATCCCAATAATACACAAAGGGGTTTAAGGAGGAGTATTGTGGTCTTTCGATTCGATAGCTATAGGTTACAGAAGCGCCGATTTCCTTAGTGATAGCTCTCCCAAGACTGAGGCTAGGGAAGAGTTTGCCGATATTTCTTTGCAAAGTGGTATCCAAGTTGATTGAGTAGCCCTCTGACTGACTATCTTCATAACGGAGTCCTAGCGTACCCGACCAATTCCCCTTTTTGAATGAGAGTTTAGAATAGGCTGCAGCAATGGTTTCATCGAAGATGAAGTGATTGCTTTGTAGAGGGTTATTTACCCAAAGATCATTGGAGGATTCCAGGCGTGATTGGAGGTCATTGTCCAAGTGAGCGGTGCTATATTTAGCACCTGCTTGCCACTTTAAGGCTTTGGAAAAGGGGTAGGTGTAATCCAATCTGGCAGCGGAGATACTTACCTGTCCCGGTTGTGAGAATTGCTGCCCTGGGAAGAAACTTCCTTCGTTGCGCTCCTCAGTTTGCAAGGTATTGAATCCATTGGTGGCTAGATGAACGTGATTGAAGTCTATCTCCATTTTATGGCCAGTAGTATCAAATTCGAGATGGTAGTACGGATTTACCGACAGAAAATCCCATTGGTTCTTGGCATCATTGATTGATATCAGATCTAAGTCAGTCTTTTCTGGAGAAAGAAAGTCAATCCGAGTGGTGTTTTCAGACATCTTGCTGGTACGGTTTCGAGAAAACCGGCTAGCGATGCCCAGACCTTGCTGATCATTGATGTCCCAATCAACGGATAGGCTAGCGCGCAGCGTTCGAGATGTGGGAGGCTCATAGCTTCGTTGATCATAAACATCTCCATTGATGCGTCGGGTAACTAATAGATCTTCTAAGTAGCTGTAACTGCTGTATCCGGCGCTACCATTGATATTGACCTTACCGGCGTAGTGACTCATCGACACATTGGGGTTATAGGTCCATCCGTAGTCTTTTCCGATACCAAGCGTTACTTGGCCGTTGGTGCCATATAAGTTGTTCTTTTTCAAAATGATGTTGATTATAGGACCTGTTCCGGAGGCCTCAAATTCTGCACCTGGCTGGTGGATAACTTCCACTTTTTTTACATTGTCACCAGGCATATCCCTCAGCAGGGATTGTACATCCATGTAACGAGTAGTCTTTCCATTGATTAGAATGGTGAAGTTAGATTGCCCGGCCATGCGTAGGCGATCATTGATCACGATCATGCCCGGCACTTGCTTCATCACATCGAGTAGATTATTATTGAGTTTGGTGAGGCTGTTTTCGACATTCACGACCAAGCGATCCGAATGCTGTTCCAAGAGGGGAACCTTAGCCTTTACCTCTACTGTAGCGAGAGTTTCAACATTAGCGGTCATTTGTAATTTTAGAGAACGGCCATTATCCGCTGGCAATGTAATATGGGCGATGCTTTGTACTTCATATCCGATCATGCTTGTCTCCAGATAGAAGGTGCCATCGGGTAAATCTTCAAGGCTGAATAAGCCTCGTTCGTCCGTGGAAGTCGCTTTAACCAATTGGCTATCTTTTTGTTGGTAAAGGGCAACGGTTACCAGGAAAAGTTCTTCGTGGGCGGGATCAATTATTTTTCCAGTCAGGTGATTCTGGGCAAAGCCTATATTGAGAAAGAGCATGGCAATGCCAGTCCATAAAATAGTGATTTTCATGGCTTTTAAGCTTTTGTTTATAGTTATAATGAGGGAAGCAGTAAGGAGCGGATGTAGACCAATGCTCTTAGCTGTTTCGATGATACAAACTTAGGGTAAGCAGTCTCTGAAGTCCAGCCGAAAAAGGTGAATTGGGCTTTTTATCCGTTCAACAAGGAGGAAATGCAGATTAAGAAAGGGAGTTGGAATGGAGTTTATAGCTGAAGGATTAGTACATGAAAAACATATAGGCTAAGCCCTCAACTATAACGGATCCATCTTACTATTGGACGATGAAGGAGGTACTAGCACAATGCTTCCCTCTAAATTGGTAATCGCTTTTACCGTAGGAAAGTAAGCTTAGAGGTTTGGAATAATCCCCCTTTTTATTGAAGCGGTAGGAAAACTGCTGCACTTTCTTTTCGGAGTCAAGGTGGAGGCGCAATTCGAAAGTGGAAAAGCCTTGACCTTTGATCTTCCAATCTAGCCCCTCGGGATGCGTGATTTGGAGTTTAAAGCGTTTGATTGTGCCCAGGCTTCGGGAAAAAGATTGTTTTTTCAGTACTAGGCCGTGCTGCTTCAGTTGATTAAGGAATTGCCCAATTGCTGCTTTGTTGTCTTGTTTGTCAAGAGTCAGCACGAGGATGTCTTGCATGGGAACAGTGGGAACCGCTGGATTTTGGCAAAGAAACCCAAGGGCCATCAGTAAGGTGACAACTTTCATGATAAATGCTTTTATGTGATATAGAAATATTGAGGATGTGATGGCTGTCGCCCTCTAGCATCGCGGGAAGATTATCCGTTCAGTAATGCGATCATCATCATCCCGAGATACTACCTAGTAACGATATTGTTGCGTGATATGACCCTTCGCCTTTAGGCTAATGATCTTTTCTTCTTTTTTCTGATTATTATTCATCCTGATAGAAAAACCGAATAGCTGATCGGACTCATCAAAGTACAGCATAAACTCTAACTGCTTAAAACGGCGTGCCTTTAATGTAAAGTCCAACCCTTCGGGGTGCGTTAAGTGTAGGAATATGTTATGAACTAAACCCTCTTTGAATCGATGCCTCTTCTTTTTTAGTACAAATCCGTACGAACTCAGTAAGGTGAAAAACTCTTGTGTTGCATCTTGATTGTAGGTGTTTTTTAATACGATAGGGGTGGTGCTATGTATATCACCGCTATCAATTTTGATTTTGTCCTGGATAGTGAAACCAGATGACAAAACGGTATCAGATGATTGGGGTTTCACTGGAGGATTAGGCTTTGTCGCAACGCTGGGCGGAGTGGGTAAATCAGTCGAGCTTGAGATGGGCTCTGGTTTGGGGATTGAATCTGTAGTAGGAATTTTTGTTCCCCCTTGTGGTGAAGGTACTTTGGGATCTATAGCATCCTCTTCCACATCCTCACTGGTCTCAAGGCCATCCCTGATGGGATCAGAAGAAACTAAACTTGGAGAAAGGGGAGGTGATTTTCTTTGTTGCTTTTTCTCAACCTCGGAAAGCAGTGAAGGGGAAGGTAAAGTGGCCTGTTGAGTTTGAATCAGCGATGGCTCAATCGGTAGGATTGGGGAAGCTGATGGGATTGAATCTTCAGCCAGCGCCAGTTGAGAGATGGCTGAGCTTTCGGATGTTGGATTGGAAGGTCTCAAACCGTAATACACTAAACCTGCCCCTACCACTAAAATTATAGTATTGAGTCCGATGTTTTTCAGTAAGAATTGTTTGACGTTGGTGCTTAGCCCCGCAGCATCTGGGGGCGATATAGAGGCCTGCTGCCCTAGGTGCTGAGCCATTTGCTCAAAGGAGACCTTTGGTGCTTCCGTACGGGCGGCTTCGAATAACGTTGATATGATTCTATCTTCCTTTTTCATAGGGTATCTCCCGTTTTGAGCAGTAGTTTGTTCTTAATGATGGCCGCCAGGCCCTTTCTCCCTCTAGATAACCGCTGTTTGACGGCTGATTCGCTACTATCTTGTAATTGGGCGATTTCCTTCACGCTGAATCCAGTGATCTCAAATAGGATCAGTGCCTCACGCTGAGCCTCCGGTAAAAAGGCAAGAGCCTTATGTAGAAAGGCTACATTCAAACGTTTGTTGACTTGATCTTCCGGATCAGCATAGTTCAGCAGCATTGATTCATCCGTGGCGGCTACTACCTTTTGTTTGCGTCGGTGGTTGGCCAAAAGCCTTCTGCTAATGCCAATGAGGAAGGGGAGAAAAGAACGCTCCTTTTCCAACTGGTCCATCTTTTGGAAGGCAATAAGCAAACTCTCATTCATCAAATCTTCGTAGGGCATATCACCACAGGCACGAGCTCTACAAAAGCGTTCAAAGCGGTCGTGAACCCCCTTGTAAAGCTTTAGAAATCGTTCCTGTTTTTTTTGCTGCATAAAGTATGTGTCTTGATAAAGAATTCCCTATTGCATCGTCCCGCTTTCGTTTCCCTTCAATTCTTCTAGTGTTACAAAATAGGGAAAGGTGACATTGTCCCTAAAATTTTTTTTATCATTGATGAAAATCCACAAATTGCTCCTATATGCCATGTAAAACCTTTCTGCTAGTCCTTTTCGCGATCGCATTTTCTATGGAACTAGTGGCACAGGCTAGCCCCACTACCCCAATAATCGAACCTCCTGAGTCCTTTACGAGTGATCACGAAGGTATGTTCGGTGGACAGAAGGTAGCTTATATCACGACGGCGAAGGAAACCTATCTATTGAACAAAGAAGGTAAGCCCGCTGCCTCAATTTGGTCAGTAAGCTATACCAAAAAGGGAATTAAGGAGGGTAGTCGTAGACCAGTGACCTTCATCTTTAACGGTGGGCCGGGCTCTGCTTCGGTTTGGTTGCATATGGGCTTGTTTGGGCCCAAGTTAGTTCAGGTAGATAGTGAAGCCAATGAGGATGATGGCGCAGCTCCTTACCCTATTATCGATAACCCATATGGGCTATTAGATCTAACCGACCTTGTGTTTATAGATCCCGTAGGGACAGGCTACAGCCGAGTGATCGGGGAAGGGAAAACGGAAGATTACTGGGGCTTGAATGAGGATGCGGCTTCTGTAGCTGAGTTTATCCGAGTTTGGGTAAGAGAAAATAAGCGCTGGAATGCACCAAAGTATATTGCTGGGGAAAGCTTTGGTACTACGCGTGCAGCCGGAGTTGCCAAACAACTAAGTGGCGGCGGACAGAGTATGGCCCTGAATGGCCTGATCTTGATTTCCCAGGCATTGGACTACACGGGCTCTACTCCAGAACATGACAACCTGGTGGCCTTTGTGACCTACTTTCCTACTATGGCCGCTACGGCTTGGTACCACAAAAAAGCAGGACAAGGTAGAAGTCTAGATGACTTTGTACAAGAATCTAGAGATTTCGCTCTGGATGTATATGCGCCTGCTTTATTCAGAGGTAATACACTTTCAGATCAAAAGCGGAAAGAAGTAGCCGAAAAAATGGCGTATTTTTTAGGTTTGGGTCCTTCATACATTTTACAATCGGATTTGCGGGTATTGGTACCTCGTTACGTAAAAGAGTTGCTCAGGGATCAAGGCCTTGTCGTGGGGAGATTAGATAGTCGGTACAAGGGGAGCGAGGCGGATGTGGTAGCAGAGCGCCCGACCTTGGGAGACGTAGCCAGCAATTCTATTTCCAGTGCCTATACCGCTGCCTTGATGCATTATATGAGCGCAGATCTAAAGGTCGACCTACCGCGTCCCTACCTCACTTCTAATGGGGCTCTTTACCCCAAATGGAATTGGCGTCCTGTGCCGAAAGACAAAGGCTGGGAACCGCATTATGTTAATGTCTCCAGACAGTTGAGTGATGCGCTACGGCAAAACAAGGACCTAAAAGTTATGGTGGCCAATGGCTATTATGATCTCGTTACGCCGTTTTTCGATGCAGAGTACACTTTTGCCAGACATGGAATATTGAAGGATAGAATACTGATGAAATATTATGAAGCAGGGCATATGATGTATACCCATGAGCCGGATCTCAAGGCCTTGGCAACTGATATCCGTCAATTTCTGAGCGGAAAAAGTAAGTGATGTCTTTAGCTAAACTGCTCAAATTTCAATGGCTATACTGCCTTTTAGGGGTTGTATTCAATGTGGTAAGCTGGATGGTATTAGAGAAAGCTGGCAAGGCTTTGACCCCCACTGCACCAGTCTCAGGTTTAGTAGTCATGGCCATCTATGGATTTTTCCTTTTGGCAGGGCATTTTAAAAAGATCAGTGTCTATCGGATTTTAATGGTAGTAGCTATTTTGGCCTTAGGGTATGGCGGTATCTTCACTCACTTTAAGTTGTTGAACCAATCACCTGCGCTGTATCATTCCCTTTGGATGGGCATTATAGCTATTTCGATCAATGCCTTTGGGTTGGTATTAAATGGTTTGGCGGCTTTGGGGAGGTTTGAGGTGGGGCATGAACTCCGCTGAGACATCCGAAGCTGGACTGGGTTAAACTTCGGATGTGGGTTGGTCGATATCATGTGACCATAGATTTTTGAACTTTACCATTTTGGGATATTATTTCGAAAGACAGGACACATATTCCGTACCCAAAGGCACGGGTTTACCAAGATTCATGGCTAGGTACATTTAACCCCTAGTGGGGTTTTTCGCTTCAAGCTTGCTTGACCCAATGCAGTCCTTCCAAGCACCTGTCACAGCGTGACAACATATGAATAGCCAGATATACCGGTGGGATTTTCGTGCATTTATGTACGATATATGAACCATCCATTTTTGGAAAATACAAAACTTTCAGGTTACAAAAATTGCGTTTAACCCACTTCGGATGTCTCAACGGATCAGCTTACTCGCAAGACCCTTCGCAAGGGGCAGGAACCAGGTGCCACAACCTATACCAACGTTTGTCTAAGGCAAGGCCGTCGTACGTGCGTTGATTTGCACCGAGATGTAAAGAAGTTCCTTGGAATCCGGAAAAGACTAATCTCTTCCAAGCTGTGCTATCATATTGCATTTCAATCAACTCACCGATCCTATCCATTTCTTCATTAGCCACAGAAGCCGGGATAGTTTCATTATTCCCCATCTTCGTAATCAGGGCTGAAATGTATTTAATCTCATTGTTTTCCTTCAATTGATCATAAACCCTAATGTCGAGCTGATACCCACTACCTATACTATCCAGTAGTGCGTTTTCTAATGATCTACTAGCCTGATCATTCAGGGACTCAGGAACAACACTAGCTCTAAGATTTACCTTGTTTTTCCAATTGATCACATCGTAAGGGAGAAAGAAGGTCAAGAAACCACAAGCCATCAATACTGTGAGTGTCAATTGGGTTCTATTTACCTCTAGCGGCTCACTGGTCGGATCATACCTCACTAATTTGGTTCCCGCTAAGTAGTCACCGATTCGACGCTCTGGATTAGCTAGGACAACAATGAATTCTATGTAGAATACAACGGCAGTTAGATTTCTCACAAAACAGCGCATCGGTGAGGCAGGATCTCCCGTTTTGTAATGAACTACTTGAAGGCCTGATTTTCTTTTGCCCCAACTTCGTCCGTTAATGGAGTCTTTACAGAAATAAAGGATGATACCACTAAGACCTAAATTAAACAGTATAGGCCCAGAAAAGCTCATCAGTTCCGGTTCGTGCTGAAGGGAAAAGGATGTAGCTAGTGAAACAAGATTGTAGGGAAGGAAGAGCAGTAAAGAAATACCAGCCATAATAAGCTGATCGAGCATCATCGAGTTCAGCCGTTCTCCACTGTAGGGGATCTTCATAGTAGGTTGTCGTTGCTAGAAAAAGAGATAGAATTACGTTGTAAAGGTGGGGTGAATTCCAGGCAATGACAACCGCATACTCATGTGGGCTGCTACCGAATTTTGACCTTTATTTTGATCTCCTGCTGATGATCTCGCTCATACTTGGCAAGTGTGCCTGATCCTGTTCCTTTTGCTGTTCAAAAAAATTGGCTAATCTCTCCTCGACATCCTTTTCATTGCTTATCTCTTTTCTAGGGGGGACAATTTTTCTTTGATACCAGCTTGTTAAATAGCGTCATGAAATTGAGCGAGGAGTGCCTCGATGTCCGCCTTTTGCTCCATGTGGCAGGTGTTGGGTTGCTTGTGTGTATGCTATATCGTTTGTCAATTGCGCATATATTACAGGCTAGCAAAAAAAAATGCACTTATCTTTGGGGCCTACGAAACATCACTTGACAGGAGTTATGACAAAAAACATCCTTTCCTTGGCTGCTCTGCTACTTTTGAGCGGCCACTTGTTTGCTCAATATCAGATTGGTCTAGTACCACGACAAAGCCCTGATCAGGGGGTGTACCAGAAGATTGGTTACACGAGTATTGAAATCCGTTATGGGAGTCCCTGGGTGGGTAAGCGAGAGATTTGGGGGAATATGGCACCTTATGGGAAAGTATGGCGTGCCGGAGCCAATAATGCTACGACTATCGAATTCAGTGAAGATGTGATCATAGAGGGGCAGTCCCTACCTAAGGGCAAGTACGCCTTTTTTGTGATCCCTAAAGAGCAAGGTAAATGGACCTTGATTTTTAATAAAACGTCTAAGCAATGGGGGGCTTTTGGTTATAAAGAAGAAGAGGATGCATTAAGAGTGCAAGTCTTACCAGATCGATCTACTTGGCAAGAATCGCTACAGTATCAGATAGAACCTGTTGGGTTTGAATACGGTCGAGTCAGTCTGCTTTGGGGAGAGGTAAAGCTAAGCTTTGAGGTGGAGACGGCCTATTTGAACCTCTTGGCTGACCTGGTTGAGGAGCGCGTGGCAAAAGCAGATGAAAATATTCGCTGGGTGGTCTATATACAGGGGGCAGAGTATCTAATCAATCAGGAAGAAAACTTGGCGCAGGCAGGGGAGTGGTTGACTACAGCTGAGGATCAAGCCCAAAATATTGTCGGTTGGCACGATCAATATTACCCTAAGAATTATGTCTTAGGACATTTGTTTTGGGTAAAAGCAAGATGGTTGGCCACTCAGGGGCAATACGAACAAGCCTTATCTTATGTAACGCAAATGAAGGGGTTGGAAGGCAACTACACTTTTTACCAAAAGGAAAAGGAGGAAGAAAATATTGATCAACAGCTAAGTGATTGGCAAGCGGCTGTGGAGGCCAAGCAGTAATTGGTGTATGGACATAAACCTCCTGGATTTGGTTATTTTGGTCAGCCTGGCGCAGGGCTTTGTATTTGGCGTGGGTATTCTCTTGTCCAAAGCATTTGGATCCACTCCCGCTCGATTGCTGGCCTATTCGATCATGATGATTGCCACGATCGGGCTCAATATCTGGCTCTCCCGCTGGGATTTTGATGAGCGGTACTACTTCATCGACTTCTTTGGTGATGATGTGCCCTGGATGCTGCTCTATTATGTCCCTCTATTTCTATTTTTCCTAGAATCTATTCAGCATCCTTTGCGGTGGAACCAGCGGCGAAGGTGGCTGTTTTTTCCTTTTGCTCTTTTTCTGATACTAAACCTTTTCATCAATCTGGATGTGGATTTTGGTTGGTATACCATACCCGGGATAAAAGGGATCATGGAAATTGTGTATGCCGCGGAGTTCTTTGTGGCCTTGGGGTATAGCTTATTTCTATGTGGCATGTCCTACTGGTTGGTATGGCGTAAGCAGGATCAAGAGGAGACAAAAGCCTGGTTGAAAAAGATCTGGTGGATCTCAACTGGACTTATTCTGCTCTGGTTGCTTTTGGTATTGCTTCCGTCGGGGTTATTTGGTGGAGATCAAACCATGGACTATTTGTTTTGGGGCGCTATCTCCGGCTTTATCTATTGGACGGCTTATAAGGGGCTATATCAGTTTAAGCTCCCCCAAGAGGCACCTTTATCTGAAAAACTAACCACTGAACCTCGCCCCTTTACGCCAGACAATGCCCATTTCCGTAGGCTTGAAAAACTAATGCAAGAAGAGGAATTGTACCGCAATCCCTCCTTGGGACGGGATGCCTTGGCGGAGCGCCTTGGTATCAGTACTGGCTATCTTTCTCAGCTCGTAAATGTCGTTACCGGTGAGAACCTCACACATTATATCAACAATTATCGGGTGGAGGCGGTAAAAAAGATGATCCAAGATCCCAATTTTGCCCAATACAGTTTGCTTGCCCTGGGGGAGGAAGCTGGATTTTCCTCAAAATCAGCATTTTATACCACTTTTAAGAAGAAGGTAGGCATGACACCAAACGCTTTCCGAAAACAGTAATCCTCCATATTTATCTCTTCAAAAGGTTCTGATTCCTTAAGTTTTAACATACCTGAACCTCTATCGTCGTCGGCTGATAGGGGGGCTATTCCACTTATTTTCTCTTTGCAGTGAACAGACACAACATTTCTTAAAGACAATCTACTGAAGATGAAAATTATGCTGGAAAAGGTGATCGTTATTTTGGCCTTCTTGCTGCTAGCTAAAGCCGCTACAGGCCAGGAAGAAGCAAATGCCATGGAAAATGGATGGGGACTTGAAGTCGGGTGGCGTCAACTCTTATTGGCAGATCGCCATGCCTCTCCCTTACTGTATCAAGCAGATGCCTTGAACATCGGTGGAATGTATCAGGGAGGATACGCTCCCCGGTGGGAAGTTAGCCTGAATGCCCAGATTGGGACCAATCAGGCACGGAACCTTGGTCAGCGGACGGGAATCTTGGATGGCCCTCCTGATATTTATGGAGAGAAGGAAAGCTTTGAGGTAAAAGCCAATCCCTTCCTGTCTTTCCTTGGAGGGCAATTAATTGGGGGCCTAAGCTGGCCCATCGGAACGCGACATCGCCTGGGTGCGCAAGTTTCACTCCAATACATACAAACCGGCATGGGGTTAGATACCTGGCACTACACCCAATTGGACCTTAGCCCAACCTACAGCTACTACTATCCATTAGGGCCAGGACAATTCAAGCTGGACTTCAGCTTGCCAATGCTAGCTGTTGTGCAAAGGCCTACCTATGCTTTTGATCCTAGCCTACCTGACGAAGGAAACTATTACAAAGCCTATCTCAAGGAAGGGACCAAATTCGCCGCTTTGGATCAACTTATTAACCCGGAATTACAGCTGGGCTACACCTTGCATTTGAGAAATGGCAAACGCATGGGGTTGCAGTATCAATTAAGCTGGATGAGCTATCCCGAGCCGAGGCCTGTGCGGATGCTTGGGCAGGGTTTGAGCCTAACACTCACCCTCTGAGTACTCACCCAGTGAGTGTTTGGGGCTAGATAGCCTACTCTGAAGCGTGGGTTTGAATATAAGTGTCAGATAATCAGTTTTTTATTGGAATACTGACCCGGTGACTAAGTCACCCGGTGAGTAAAAGACTAAAATCATGAAAAATACAATCATCATCATAGCTGCTTTTTTTACCCTCCTCCTCCATTCCGCCTGCCAAAAACAGGTGTTTGGTTTGGAGCATACCAATGATCCCTTAGGCAATTTTGATGCCCTATGGGAAGAATATAATGAGCTGTATGGCCTCTTTCGCTTGAAGGGAATTGACTGGGCAGCGCTACGTGCTACCTATCGCCCGCAATTGAGCAATGAGAGTACTAATGCCGAGCTGTACCAAGTACTAGTAGAAATGCTAGATGAACTTGACGACGGGCACGTGGGATTGATCCCCGTTGGGACTGATTTGCCCAGTTATTTCGGGGGAACTTTTGGAAGCCTGGATACCATGGCGGATTTCGATCTAGATCTCTTAACTGAAAGCTACCTCACCAATCCCCGAGAAACAGATTTTGCGATGCGCTACGACTTTGTCAGCGATAAAATTGGCTATGTACACATCGACAACTTTGCGGATGGAGAGCGGGCCTTTGAAAAAGAAATGGCTCCTGTCTTGGATTTCTTCGAATCAGCTGATGGGCTCATTATAGATGTACGCGGCGCCGGTGGAGGAGAGGATATTGCAGGCAGGACGATTGCCTCCCATTTTACAGACCAAGAGAGACTATACATGACTACATCCATTAAGAATGGCCCAGGTCCCGAAGATTTCACTACTCCTGAAGAGTGGTTTATTCAACCGAGAGAGGATCGTCAATTTCTAAAGCCGATTATCCTATTGACGAATCGCTTTACCATCAGTGCTAGAGAGACCTTTTGTTTGGCCATGCGTACCTTACCGCAAGTGACTATCGTGGGAGATACTACCGCCGGTGCCTTTTCTAATCAAATCAATCGGGAAATGCCCAATGGTTGGGGCTATTCGGTTAGCATAGGGGAATGGAGGGCTGCCGATGGTACCAGTTTTGAGGGCCCCGGCATTCCGCCACAGATTTTGGTGCGGAATCAAAGGGCGGACGTGCTTAATGGTAAAGATGAGGCATTGGAAAAGGCCATTGAATTGTTGCAGTAAGCTATTGATCCCTTTCCATCAGTCGAGCTAATAGTTCCTCCTTGCGAGCGCGGGCTACTGGGATTTTGACATTGTCAGAAGTGATCAGTAGTCCGCCATCTCTTTTGCTGTACTTCTGTATGTAGTTTAGGTTGACCAGGTGAGATTGATGGACGCGATAGAAGGATTGATCTTCCAATAAACCAACGTATTCTTTCAAGGTGCGGGAAACGAGAAGCTTCCGTCCGTCTTTCAGGAAGAAATGGGTGTAATTGCGATCTCCTTGGCAACGGATGATGTTATTGACTGCCACGAACTCGATGTGATCCGATTGAGGGAGGGCAATTTTCTTCTCTTGTTGCTGCAAATTGTGGAGTAATGTCTCCAACTGATCTTTTTGATTCTGCTCCAACTGTTTATTCAGGACCCGATCTACGGCTTTCTTTAGTTCTAAGGCGTTGATGGGCTTAAGCAGATAATCTACGGCTGCGAATTTGATGGCTCGAATAGCGTATTGATCATAGGCTGTGACGAAGATGATGTCAAAGTCGATTTTTGCTAGGCTTTCCAATAAATCAAAACCACTGCCCATAGGCATCGCAATGTCCAAAAATACCAAGGCAGGTTTTAGCTCTTTGATCCGATCCATGGCAGCCAGCGCCGAGTCGGCTTCTCCAACAACCTCCACTTCTTTGCAATAGCTTGCTAAGGCGAGGCGAAGGTTTTCTCGATTGTTTGCTTCGTCATCAACGATCAGGGCACGGATACTACTCATTGTTCTGTCGGAATGGTTAAGGTGACTAATGTGCCTCGACTCGGAGGGCTAAGTTGACTTCGATCTTGAATGGTAAAATGTTTATCGCTATCTAGACCTAGCAGTTCTAGGCGTTGGCGGACCAGGTTCATCCCGTAGCTCTTGCGGTGATCATTTTGGACATGGGCTTTTGCTGCTAGTATACCTATGCCATTGTCCAGTACCTCGGCGTGCAATCCCGATGGGTTAGGTGATATCTTGACCATTAATTCGCGAGCTTCGGTTAAGGGGGTGAGGCCATGCAAAATGGCGTTTTCAATAATGGGCTGAAGGATCATGCTGGGGATGTAGGTGTTATGGGCATCAACACTGTCATCTAGTTGAAATTCGTATCTAAAAGGGTGACGGAGACTTTCGAGGCTACAATATTGTTTTAGCATATCAATTTCATCGCTCAGGGGGATGTATTCCTCGGCAGTGTTACGAAGCGTTTTACGCATTAGGCCAGCGAATTGCCCCAGATAGATATCGGCTTTTTCCTGTTCCTTTTTTCGAATGAGATTTTGAATGGAGCTCATGGCATTGAATAGAAAATGTGGATTCATTTGGGAGCGAATGCCCCGGAGCTCGACTTCCAATAATTGTCGCCGCCTCAGATCACGCCGCATGCTAAGCCTTCTTTGCCAGAGAATCAGGCTCGAAATTAGCAAAAGAACCAGGGCTGCAATTCCCAGACTTTGCCAGAATTGCAAACGCTGTTCCTGTGTCCAACCGGTAGCAATGGTCTTTTTCGCCAGTTTGTCCCAGGCTCCTCTTAACTTTTGGGCTGTCCCCAAGGCTAGGTGGTTGGCCTGTATTTTTCCCTCCTCGTCAATCAAAAAATAATGATTGGTTCGATTATCTACTCGGTAATCCTCTCGGACTTTAGCAATATCCTCCTCAGGGACGTAAATGAATAAGCCTGCTAAACCAGCTATACTTTTGCTGAATTGCTCCTTGCTTGGAGCCGTAACTAGATGTACTACTGTAGGAGGAATTTCTGATTGTTTCATGAGCGTATCCAGATCTGCCACAGCAAGTTCCAAAAGATCATCCCAGCCAATATGCAACAGGAGTTGCTGCCCTCGAAAATCTTTTAGCCCCACTTCTATGCCCTCCTGATCAGTATAGGTCCAGTCGGGTGCCGATCTGCCGACCGGCAGTGCCCTGTAGAAAAAGGCTTCGGACCTATTGGGTTTTTCCCTAGTGAATACCATGAGTTCTTCTATCAACTGTGAATCTCGAGTTATGGACAAAAGTTGTTCAAGTTGGTAAGTCCGACTTCGGTTGAGTTTTTCAAATTCACCATGGAAACGGAACAACTGCATAGCCGTATGTCGAACGAAGGTCTCTTTCCCCAACAGTAGCTGAGCCATTAAAAACTCTTTGTGGCTATTGAAGTTAGTGGCTTGGTAGTTCTGCTTCAATAGATAGTACTGAAATGTCAGGAATTCTTCTACATCGAAGTCAAAAGTTCTGTCTTTTGGAAGCCTGTATAGCAGGGCTCCCAAGGTTTGTAGCTGTTGGATCAGCTCTGGGGACAGTTGATAGTCCCTTTCTACCATAAATCTATAGGCGGCCTCCCACTGTGTGGTGGCATGTTCGATCCGTATGTAACGATCCATGAAAGCAGCCAATTCGGGACGTAGCCCTGTCTTGCGATCAGCTAAAAAGCTCAGTTCTTTTTCTTCTTTGGCTTTTACCTTCTCGAAATAGGCATTGGGTTCTTTTTCCAGTAGTTTGTAATCATAGCTACGGAATAGCGTATCCCCCCGCATTTGATGATAAAAATCCAGGAGGAATTGGTTGTCAATTGTGCCTTTTCCAGCTAATGACATTTCTCTGTAAAAGGCATTAGCATCCGTCTGAAACTCGAGCGTGTCCCCGGGTTCAATGTAAAAACGCATACTTTGATAACCATGATGAACAGAGATCATGCGTCGCTCTTTCAATGGAAAACCCAATTCAAAATAGCCATCATCATCTAATTGAATAAGACTGTCTTGCCAATAGGTAGGCCAGTCTCCCTGTCTGAAGAATGCAATTCTGACCTCATCCGTGGCGCGATTCAGTATTTTACCACGTACCAGCCCCATTTTGGTTGGAAGGTCTACCTGCAAAAAATCGGTGTAAACATGGGAGTCTTCCGTTCTGTTGGAAAGCCGAATGGGACCTTCTGAATCCGGTATTTCTTGATCTAGCAACTGGCAGAAGAAGTCAGACAGGGATCTAGCTGAAAATGCTGTGGACAAGTCCGTTTCCGCTAGCCATTCCTTTTGAGCTTCTAGCAGGCCAGACATGGGGAGACTTTTCTCCACCTTTTCTGAAAAGGCTTTGAGCGATGCTTCTAACACTGAGGGTCCACAAGAGAGCGGAAAATTATGGTTTAAAAGGGCGTCGAACAGGAATAACTGCGGATTGAAATAGGCATCTTGAAAGCGGGTATCCAAGAAAATAGGTTGACTAAGTTTTGCTTTTGTAGGATTACTGCCCGCTTGTTGAATAGCAGGTAACTCAATATAACTTACGTAAGTGATGCTGGCGCTTAAACCTGCCGTCGAATCCTTGAAAAGACGGAGACCTATCCTCATATCATATTCTCCGGCGTTCAATTGATCAGGGAACAGGGGGTAGCTTCCCGCTAAGGATGCCCCGCTAGCTAGATGCCTTTGTTGAACCCATTCTACCTCCCAACTTTCGCCAGCCTGTAGCGCTTGCTGCAGACGCTGGCCACTTAGACCGGTTAGGCTGGCGATCAGGAGAAGAAATGTGCATAACTTTCTAATGATCATTGGCTTAATAATTTTGTCGCGTGGATATCCCTGTTCCCTCTACTAGACTTATAATGTCTATCGATCGCCACTTTCTTCGCTTTCAACCGGCATTGGTCTGACAATATAGCTGAATAGTACATAGGTTGGTGATTCTCGCAAGAGCTCTTCTGTACCTTCCTCACCTTCTTCTAATGTGACTCTCCCGCAGAAACGATGGAAATCGTAACGCTTATCCTGCCAAGAAGAGGCAAAGACCATTAAAGGTACCTTTTTGTTAAGTTTCCAGTGGGTTTCCGTATAGGAACGCCAATTGTAGAATTGACGCTCATCCCATTTTTCGAGTTCAATGTTGAATTTCCTGGACATTTTGTAGGTGTGCAGTCTTATTTCACTCTTGTTATCATCGTCTTTAGTAATGAACTTTAGTTGGTCTAGGTAGTCATAGAAAACACCTTCTTGAGCCGTTTGGAAGTAGTGGTACAGATTGTCATCAGCTAGAATGGTATCGGTATGGACTACTTGCCCCTTTTTATAAGTCTCAGAGATAAGACAGAATTCATAATGTTCATCAAATTGTCCTAAATCGAATTTCTTGATCTGGATACCTGCAAAATCCAAGGCCTGTAGCATATCCAAGTTGGTGATGTCGGTAGATTGGTAGCGGTTTTGACCATCTTCTTTTAGAAGCTGGATTCGTCGGTCTGGTGCTCGTTCTTGAGCGTATAATGTGGTAAAACCCATCGTTACTAAAAGGGTAAGAATGCCTATTGCTTTGATTTTCATGGCTACAAAAGCTTTAAATTGAAGTGAGAAATTTTTAATTGTTTATTTGCTTTCTGCTAGGAGGGATTGGATTTGTCCTTCTATTTCATCATCATAGCCCTGATAGATTTTCTTAATGGTTCCTTCCTGATCAATTAATACATACTGAGGAATTCCCCATACTTTGAAGTATTCTCTAAGGGTTTGATCACCAAAGGCTTGTTGGAAGTTGATGCCTTTTCGACTTAGTAATTTTTCTGCACTATCCTTGCTGTTCTTATCCATGAGGACACCAACAACTTCTAATCCTTCCTTTTTGTATTTTTCTTCTAAGGCTTGCACCTTGGGCATCGATTGCACACATGGCCCGCACCATACTTCCCAGAAATCGAGTAGTCGTACTTTGGCAGACTGAGTGCGAGTGGAAATAGCCTGCCCATCAAAAGTTTCCAACTGGAAGTCTTTCACTTGGGTTTCCAATAAGTCAGCATGTACATCAACCTCAGGTTCTTCTACTGTCATCTCATAAGTGCCCAGGAAGTTTTTTACGAAAGCCTGCTCGTGAGCCTGCTGATTGAGTTCTAATTCGGTGATGATTCTGGTTATTACTTGCTTCTTATCTAAGGTTACCTGGCGTTCAATAACCTTAGTGGGCAGATAGGAGGCTTTGTCTAGAAAGATCTTCTTCTCACGCTGGCGTACATCGTATTCTTCTAAGTCGGGGTACTGGTAGCGAAGAATGTAGTATTGTTCATTTTCCAGCACTTCTGGGGTGTACTCATGGTCTTGATATCGCATGAGCTCCGGTACCACAAGCTGGCCACCTGGAGAGCCTGTAATATAGGATCGTGGCATGGTGTTCAGTTCATAAGACTTTTTGTCGTGATCGATTTGAAACTCCGATAATCCGTCATACAGTGCCTCACCGCCTACAGTTTTGGAGGCTTTAAACTGAAAGCCAAATAAGGAATCGGCGGAATTTCTGAGCATACGGAGTTGACCATGATAATGCCAAACATGGCCCGTTACAAAGGTATCTAGTTGTTCTATCTTACAATGAAGGGATTGAACCTCAGCGAGCGCGTTTTTGTATTGTTGAACTACTTGATGTACCTGCTGTCCTTTTGCTGAGAACAAGGTGAATAATAAAGCGATAAAAAGGTAAGTTTTGATGTTTTTCATGACTTATATCTTTTGACTATTAATTGCGTTTCTTGAATACAAGTCTATTAGCTTTTTACCTTGGGCACAATGAGGACTGAACACTTGGCAGGTCTGAATGTATATTTGGTAAGAATGGGTGAAGGGGCTTGAGCAGGGGATCAACCAAAAAAGCCCACCTCCGAAGAGGCGGGCGTCACATCAATTGTCAGCAATTACTAAGCATTTTATAGTCATGGGTTATCAAAACCCAGATCAAGTCTATTGTTTTACGAAGCGAACCACTTCGCCCTGGCTACCATTTCTTACACGTAAGAAGTATACACCAGGCTGTAGATCCGAAACATTAATGTTTACTCGGTTGTCGCCGTCATAGGTCGCTTCTGTTCTACGGTAGACTCTACGACCTACAGTGGTCATGATTTCGATCGTGCTGGTTCTGAAGTTGCCACCTTCACCAATAGTGATGTCTACTCGTAAATCACTGCTCACCGGGTTTGGAGCCAGGTCTACGGTCAAGCTGTGACTGTTGTTATTGTATCTACCACATACTTGTCCGGATGTTCTGCGGATTACTTTGATCGAGTTAGACAACTCGTAGCATCCTTCTAGGTCTGCTGCATTCTGACCCACTTCTGCACCGCTGATCGATCCGTCGAAGCTTAGGTGCCAGATCAGACATACGCCTTCTCCTGCGCCTTCGAAGTTGAAAGGTGGAGCAGTTGGTAGAGCCAAGATGTATCCTGCGTCATCGGTAATTACCCATGCTGAGTTAGCACCTTCTTCACCGCTCAAGTTCACATCCACAAAGTCATCTTCTCCATCGCCAGCGCAGATCGTAGTAGCGTCGTTAGTGTAAATGTGTCCACCGTCTACATCGCAAGTAGTTTCGCAGTCTTCTCCAGTTTCACGATATACGGTGATCGGATTAGAAAGGTCGTAGCAACCTTCTAGGTTCGCTGCGTTCATGCCTACGGCTGCACCCATCAATCCATCTTCGAAGCTCAAGTGCCAGATCAAGCAAGTACCCGGGCCTGCACCTTCTAAGTCGAATGGTGGAGCTGGTGGTAGCGCCAAGATATTCAGGGCATCATCAGTAATGACCCAAGCAGAGTTGCTGCTAGATTGGCCACTAACAATTACATCAAAAGCATCAGATTCACCATCACCTGCACAAATCGTTTTTTCAGTCATTCCGCCGGCAGTGGTCAGATGTCCAGCGCTCACATCACAAGTCACTTCACAATCATCACCCGTCTCACGATACACTGTAATTGGGTTGGAAAGATCATAGCATCCTTCTAGATTGGCAGCATTCATACCCACTGCTGCTCCCATCAATCCGTCTTCGAAGCTCAAGTGCCAGATCAAGCAAGTTCCAGGGCCTGCACCTTCTAGATCGAATGGTGGAGCTGGTGGAAGCGCTAGGATATTAAGCGCATCATCCGTGATTACCCAAGCAGAATTAGCACCTGTTGCACCCGTTAGGTTCACATCAAAAGCGTCAGAAACACCGTCACCGGCACAGATGGTCTTTTCTGTCATGCCACCAGCTGTAGTCAAATGTCCTCCATCTACACCGTCACGGTATACGGTGATGGGATTTGATAGATCGAAGCAACCTCTGAAGTCATTGGCATTCTTACCCATTTCCAAACCATCGATTGGCCCTTCGTAGCGCAAATACCAGATCAAGCATACGCCTTCACCTGCGTCTTCGAAGTTGAAAGGTGGAGCGGCTGGTAAGGCTAGGATTTTTCCAGCATCATCCGTGATTACCCAAGCTGCGTTTGGTCCTTCGGAACCTTCTACGTATACATCGATTAGATCATCTTGTCCGTCACCCGCACAGATGTGCGTATTGTCATTGGTGCTAATGGTACCTCCATTTACACCATTTCGGTATACAGTATATGGATTGGAAAGATCATAGCATCCTTCTAGTTCTGCTGCATTCATGCCTACCTCAGCACCACTAATTTCACCATCGTAGCTTAAATGCCAGATCAGACATGCACCAGATCCTGCACCTTCTAAGTCGAATGGCGGCGCTGGGGGAAGCGCTAAAATGTTACCCGCATCATCTGTGATTACCCACGCTGAGTTACTACCCATTTGCCCGGACAATCTGATATCGAAAGCATCAGAATCTCCATCTCCTGCACAAATCACTCGCTGCGTTCTCAACCATGCATCGGTCAAATACCCACCATTTACATCGCAATCCATTTCACACTCATCTCCTGTTTGGCGGACCACAGTAATTGGGTTAGAAAGCTCATAGCATCCTTCCAAATCGGCAGCATTACTACCTACTTCGGCACCACTAATCTCGCCATCAAAGGCCAAGTACCAGATCAAGCAAGTCCCAGGGCCTGCACCTTCAAGGTCAAATGGTGGAGCTGGTGGAAGTGCCAAGATGTTGCCCAGGTCATCCGTGATCACCCAAGCGGAACTAGGACTAGATTGTCCTGTTACGATTACATCGAAAGCATCCGATTCGCCGTCGCCAGCACAGATGATTTTTTCAGTCATTCCTCCAGCAGTGGTTAAGTGACCTCCACTAACATTACAGATTTCTTCACAGTCATCACCCGTCTCACGGTAGACAGTGATGGGATTGGATAGGTCGTAGCAACCGTCCAAATTGGCTGCATTCATGCCTACTTGTGCACCCATTAAACCATCTTCAAAGCTCAAGTGCCAAATTAGGCAAGTACCAGGACCAGCACCTTCCAAGTCGAATGGTGGGGCTGGAGGAAGGGCAAGGATATTCAAGGCGTCATCGGTGATCACCCATGCTGAGTTGGCACCGGACACACCCGTTAAGTTTACATCAAAAGCATCAGAAACACCATCACCCGCACAGATGGTCTTCTCGGTCATGCCGCCTGTGGTAGTTAGGTAGCCCCCATCAACTCCATCGCGGTATACAGTGATTGGGTTGGAAAAATCATAGCAACCACGGAAATCATTAGCGTTTTTACCCATTTCTAGACCATCCAACGGTCCTTCGTAGCGCAAGTACCAAATCAAACATACACCTTCACCAGCCCCTTCGAAATCAAATGGTGGAGCGGCTGGCAATGCTAGGATGTTACCCGCATCATCTGTGATTACCCAGGCTGCGTTCGGTCCTTCAGAACCTTCTACATATACATCAATCGGATCGGCTTGTCCATCTCCCGCACAGATATGAGTGGGGTCATTCGTACTAATGGTACCTCCATTCACGCCATTGCGGTAGACTGTATATGGGTTGGAAAGATCATAGCATCCTTCCAGATCAGCGGCATTCATACCAACTTCTGCACCGCTGATCTCGCCATCAAAGCTTAAGTGCCAAATCAGGCAAACACCAGATCCCGCACCTTCCAAGTCGAATGGTGGAGCAGGCGGAAGCGCTAAGATGTTACCAGCATCATCCGTGATCACCCAGGCGGAGTTGCCACCCATTTGTCCAGAAAGTCTTATGTCAAAGGCGTCAGAGTCTCCGTCTCCAGCACAAATTACGCGTCCGGTTCTCAGGTTTGCATCGGTCAGGTAGCCACCGTTTACGTTGCAATCTGCTTCGCAGTCACTTCCCGTCTTACGAACTACGGTGATTGGATTGGAAAGCTCATAGCAACCTTCCAAGTCAGCTGCGTTCTTCCCTACTTCGGCTCCGCTAATCTCTCCGTCAAATGCCAAGTACCAGATTAAGCAAGTACCAGGACCGGCGCCTTCCAAATCAAAAGGTGGAGCAGGGGGAAGGGCTAAAATCTTGCCCATGTCATCTGTGATCACCCAGGCTGAATGGCTACTGGATTGACCCGTAACAACTACATCAAAAGCATCGGATACACCATCACCTGCACAAATCATTTTTTCTGTCATACCTCCTGCTGTAGTCAGGTGCCCGCCACTAACATTGCAAGTAGCTTCGCAGTCATCTCCCGTTTCTCGGTAGACGGTGATTGGATTAGATAAATCATAGCAACCCTCAAGATTAGCAGCGTTCATGCCTACTGCTGCTCCCATCAAACCATCTTCGAAACTCAAGTGCCAGATCAAGCAAGTACCAGGGCCTGCACCTTCCAAGTCGAATGGTGGAGCTGTTGGTAAGGCCAGGATGTTTAAGGCATCATCTGTGATGACCCAGGCCGAATTGGCACCGGAAACCCCGCTTAGATTCACATCGAAAGCGTCGGATTCACCGTCTCCTGCGCAAATAGTTTTCTCCGTCATTCCACCTGCTGTGGTTAGATATCCACCGTCAACGCCATCGCGGTAAACGGTAATAGGGTTCGAAAGGTCATAGCAGCCACGGAAGTCATTGGCATTTTTGCCCATGGCAAGACCATCGATCGGACCTTCATATCTCAAATACCAGATTAGGCAAACGCCTTCACCTGCACCTTCGAAGTCGAAGGGTGGAGCTGGAGGAAGGGCAAGAATCTTACCGGCATCATCCGTGATCACCCATGCTGCGTTTGGTCCTTCAGAGCCTTCCACGTATACATGGATAGGGTCGGCCTGTCCGTCACCTGCGCAGATATGAGTGGGATCAGTAGTGCTAATCGTTCCACCGTTTACGCCATTGCGGTAGATAGTCAGTGGGTTTGATAAATCGTAGCAGCCTTGTATATTATTGGCATTTTTACCAACTTCAACGCCGCTCAATTCACCGTCAAAGCTAAGGTGCCATACCAAGCAGGTCCCTTGCCCTGCACCTTCCAAATCAAAAGGAGGACCGGGAGGGATGCCAAGGATATTGCCATTGGGGTCGGTGATGACCCAAGCTGAACTAGGGCCATAGGCATGTTGCAAAAGCACATCAATCGGGTCTTCATTACCGTCTCCGGCACAAATAACCCGTTCTGTCCGTAGCCAGCGATCGGAGAGATAACCGCCGTCCACATCACAAGAAACAGTTTCTTCAGTATCAGGATTAGGAGTTTCAGGTGTTGCATGTAGTGTAAGCTGAAAGCTCAAGGTTAGGATGAAGGAGAGTAGCCCTACCCTTGACCAAAAGGATAAAGTTTCTGTCATGATGGTAATTTTAATGAATGTTAGTTTACGCCTACTTGTTGAAGTTTGGCATTGATTAAAGTAGTCTAAGGATGACTTACAGGTTTTCCTGTAGGTGAAAGCCTATCGTTGTTATCGGTACGATGTAGGTAGTTCTAGAATCTTGGGATTTACGCGCTTGTTACCCTGTCTTTGTTATGCACACAAAATTAGAGCGAGGGAGATGTGGATTTATCACAAAATTATAACGAAACTATCACAAGGGGTCAAGTGTCGCCTGCCTAGCACTTTTGGGGCCCAGTGGTGAAAGGCTAGTCTTTGGAAAAATAGCGACCAAGGTCTGTTGCTAGATTTAGATTTCTTTTACCTTTGCCGCGAGTTTAACCTAACCTTATTCCAAATTACAACTTGCCACGGCAAGCCCGATGAAAGCCACTGCAAGTAAGATCGACAACAAACCGCCTATGGCTACGAAAACGAAGTCCTTCATGACCTTTGATAGACAGCACCTGACGGACGAAGAACTACAGCAATTGTACTTCAAGCTGTTGCGTCCTAGAATGATTGAGGAGAAAATGTTAAAACTGCTACGCAGGGGGAAGGTGAGTAAATGGTTCTCCGGTATTGGTCAAGAGGCCATTTCAGTGGGGGCTACGCTAGCGATGGAGCCGGATGAATTGATTTTTACGCTGCATAGAAACCTGGGGGTATTTACTACCCGACAAGTTCCTTTGCAACGTCTTTTCGGACAATGGCAGGGCAAAGAGATGGGCTTTACCAAGGGAAGGGATCGATCCTTTCACTTTGGAACTATGGAGCATGGTATAGTGGGAATGATCTCTCATCTTGGCCCTCAGCTTTCCCTGGCTGGTGGAGTAGGACTGTGGCACAAACTAAATGGAGAACAAAAAGTGGCCCTGGCTTTTACCGGAGATGGGGGGACCAGTGAAGGTGAATTTCATGAAGCCCTTAATGTAGCTGCCGTCTGGCAACTACCCGTCATATTTATTATCGAAAACAATGGCTATGGCCTTTCTACACCGGTTCAGGAACAGTATCGTTGTGAGCATTTGGCAGATCGGGGCTTGGGATATGGAATGCGCTCGGAGATTTTGGATGGTAATAATATCGTTGAAGTTTATTCCCGAGTTAAAACGATAGCCGAAGAGCTAAGAAAAAATCCCGAGCCTGTGCTTCTGGAGTGTCGCACCTTTCGAATGCGTGGGCACGAGGAAGCCTCGGGTACAAAATACGTACCTAAAGAATTGATGGAAACCTGGGCTCAGCGGGATCCGATTCAAAACTTTGAGCATTATTTGCTAGAACAAGGATTACTGACGGAAAAAGAGATCGCCGATTTTCGGGCTAGCTTGAAAGAAGAAATCGAGGAGGCACTCAAATTGGCAGATGAAGCCCCAGCCGTCGAGGTAAACCGGGTACAAGAACTCGCGGATGTGTATGCTCCTTTTGAGCAGGCTGTGGTAGAGCCAGTCATCTCAGATACGAAGGAATTGCGCTTTGTGGATGCCATATCTCAAGGCTTGCATCAAGCCATGGAACGACATTCCCATCTGGTACTGATGGGGCAGGATATCGGAGACTATGGAGGGGTGTTTAAGGTGACAGATGGCTTTGTCAAGGATTTTGGCGGAGATCGCGTACGCAATACCCCCCTCTGTGAAAGTGCTATCGTAGGGATTGGCTTAGGCTTAGCCCTGAAAGGAGGGAAGGCAATGGTGGAAATGCAATTTGCAGATTTTGTGAGTTGTGGGTTTAACCAGATCGTCAACAATCTAGCGAAGCTTCATTATCGCTGGGGCCAGGCCGCAGATGTAGTGGTAAGAATGCCTACTGGAGGAGGAATGGGGGCTGGACCCTACCACAGCCAAAGCAATGAAGCTTGGTTTACCCATACGCCGGGATTGAAGGTCCTCTATCCTTCCAGCCCACGTGAAGCCAAGGGACTGTTATTGGCTGCGTTCGAAGATCCCAACCCCGTTTTGTTCTTTGAACACAAGGGCTTATATAGAAGCATTAGTGAGGAAGTACCTACTGATTATTATACGCTGCCCATTGGGAAAGCTCGCTTAGTTACAGCAGGTGAAGATGTGTCCATCATTACCTATGGGATGGGCGTACACTGGGCAAAAGCCCTGGTGGAAGAGTGGGGCGTTTCTGCTGATATATTAGACCTAAGAACACTCTTACCCATTGACTATGGGGCTATAGAAGATAGCGTTTCTAAAACGAACAAAGTCCTGATTTTACACGAGGATACCCTTTTTGGGGGGATAGGGGGGGAGCTTTCCGCTTACATAGCGGAACACCTATTTGATCAGTTGGATGCGCCAGTGATGCGGGCAGCCAGTTTGGACACTCCAGTACCTTTTTCTACTGCTTTGGAGGCTGAATTTTTACCGATTGGTAGATTGAAAGAGAAGCTAGAAAAGCTATTGGCTTATTGAGAAGAGATAAGTTGTATTGGCAGTTCCTGCTATAGTTTTTTGAGCTAAATTCCTCCGAAAAAACTGTCCGCCAAGAGTATAGCCTTAGTAAGTATTTCTTATTTGATCAGCCAATTGTGTTTAGGAGGTTGTAGGGGGTGAAAATGTGCGGAAATGCCCCGCGCTTGTATCAAGAAAATCGGCAGTCTATTGTTGGTGAAGAACCCGTCAAGAATTATCACATTTTTTTTTGACCTATAGGTTTTTTTCTCTATTTTTACGGTATAGTTATTACACCTCCCGGAAAGCCAGACGCTTACCCCCACCATCGCCATTTTAGGTTTTACACCATGTGTTACACTTTACCCCTTTAATAGTTTGGATTTCAATCAAATCCGATTTCTAACCGCTGGCACTAAATCCATCCGTCCTAAATTGCCCTTTTGTTTGTACCTTTGCCGGCAAACAAATTGACATTCAATCACTATGAATTTGGAGAATCTAATTGCAGTTAGTGGATTACCCGGGTTGTATAAAATGGCAGCAAATCGCGGGAACGGACTTATCATTGAAGATTTGGCAAGTGGTAAAAAAAGATTTGCCTCAGCTAGGAAGCATCAATTCACTCCTTTAGAATCCATCGGCATCTACACGGATGATGGCGATACCACCGAGTTAAAGAACGTTTTTCAGGCTATGTTAGAACAGTCTGAAAGCAATCCACCGGTTAAAGCGAGTGCCAACCCAGCTGATCTGAATAATTATTTTTCGGAAATATTACCTAATTATGATAGGGACCGAGTTTTAATCGGTGATATTAAAAAAGTAATCAAATGGTTTAATTATCTAAACGACAAAGGATTACTTATTACAAAAGAAACTACTACTGACGAAGAAGAATAAACGACACTACTTTTGAGAAAACGACGACCCTTGGTACTTGTAACTTTGAAGACTATTACTCGTAAACAAAAATTATAATCTCACTTTTTAGAGGATTAACCCAGACAGATACGGCACCCAAAAGCATACGTATATGAGAGCTACTGCGCTTACGGTACCTGAACCTAGAAGGCAAAAATTTCTACCCCGTAATTTTGAGCTGACGGTTTGGGGCGAATTAAAACCATACTACGACGACCTATTAGAACGACCTATTAACAACGTACAAGATTTAGAAGAATGGATTAAAGATAGATCTGAACTGGATGCGGTAGTTAGCGAGTCGTTTGCATGGCGGTACATTAAGATCACAGTAAATAGCGGGGACAAGGAGGCCGCGGACCAGTACCAATATGCGGTACAGGAACTAGCCCCTAGGATAACTTCTTTTGAAAATCAACTGAACAACATTCTCGTAGACTCCCCTTACAAGAATCAACTCAATCAAGAGGAATACTTCATTTACCTTCGAGGTATACTCAATTCAGTAGACTTATTTAGAGAAGATAATATCCCTTTAGCCACTGAAGTGCAACTCAAGGCTAAAGAATATGGTCGAATCTTTTCGGAAATGACGATTGGTGTGAATGGTCGGCAGATGACCTTGCAGAAGGCAGGGAGTTTGTTGGAAGAACCCGATCGCAACTATCGAGAAGGTATTTACCATAAGATCAACCAACGGATTAGAAAAGACTCCTTGCATTTGGAGCAGTTATTTGATGATTTGTTAATTAAGCGTCATGACATAGCCCAAAATGCAGGCTTTGAAAACTTTAGAGATTTCAAGTTTAAAGCCCTGGGGAGGTTTGACTATTCTGTGGATGATTGTATCGATTTTCATGAATCTATTCAATACGAGATCTTACCGATCGTTGATGATCTGAATAAATTCAGGAAAAATGCCCTTGATCTCCAAGCCTTGAGACCGTGGGACTTGCATGTCGATACCAGCGGTAAATCACCCTTGCGGCCTTTTGAAGATACGGACGAGCTAGTGGAGAGAGCCATTACCTGTCTTTCCCGCTTGAACCCATTCTTCGGCGAGGCCATCACCATTATGCGTGATAAGGGGCATCTTGACTTGGAATCGCGCAAAGGCAAACGACCCGGTGGGTATAATATGCCACTGCACCTTTCCGGAATCCCTTTCATCTTCATGAATGCTACCAACTCACTTAATGACATGCGTACCTTAATGCATGAAAGTGGGCATGCCATTCATTCCCTATTGACTCATGGCTATGAGTTAAGTTCTGCCAAACGAGTCCCGTCGGAGGTAGCTGAATTAGCGGCTATGACGATGGAATTGTTGAGTATGGATCATTGGGACATTTTCTTCGAGAATGAAGATGACCTTCGAAGGGCCAAGATCGGGCAGTTAGAGAATGTTTTGAAAGTATTACCCTGGATTGCGACTATTGATAAGTTCCAACATTGGATCTATAAAAATCCGAATCACTCCCGAACGGAACGAAGAGCTAAATGGCTAAGCATTTTGCAAGACTTTAGTTCTAGTGAGGTAGATCGGAGTGGCTTGCAGCAGTATTCAGAATACCTTTGGCACAAACAACTTCATCTATTCGAGGTTCCTTTCTATTACATTGAATATGGGATGGCACAATTAGGGGCCATCGCGATCTGGAAGAAATACAGAGAACAACCCGAAAAAGCCATAGCACAATATATCGAGGCTCTCAAAATGGGATACACTCGGCCTATTAAAGAAATCTATGCAGAGGCGGGTATTACCTTTGATTTTTCCAGAGAATATGTTTCAGAGCTAGGTAAATTTGTTAAAGAAGAGTTGGTTCAATTGATGAACGACAATAACTCGTAAAGAACAAAGCTTAGAATAAGACAAACACAGATTTGAAACACATCCCGGTCATGATTGTTGGTGAGTCGCCTGAGGGCGGCTCACCAACGGTATTTTTAGGAGGGGAGGAAAAGGATAAGCTCTCCCATAACTGGATACGATCATTCGTGAATAGCGCCTTTCTTTGCCAGATTAACTTTCGGTTAACTCCTTGCCAAAAAGACCTGCGCTGACCAAAATATTAATCCGAAATCGGGAATAATTTGCCTAGCAGTCTATCTTTGCGCCACAATCCAGATCGAGATGTATAAGAATAAGAAAGTAATTGTGGTCTTACCCGCTTATAATGCGGCGCAAACACTAGAAAAAACCTACAAGGAAATTCCCTTCGACCTAGTTGATGAAGTCATCCTCTGCGATGATGCAAGTAAGGACAATACGGCTGAATTGGCTAAATCGATCGGCATCAACCATGTAATTATTCACGAGCAGAACAAAGGATACGGTGGGAACCAGAAATCACTCTACAATAAAGCCCTGGAATTGGGTGGAGATATTGTGATTATGCTGCATCCCGACTACCAATACACGCCAAAACTCATTCCTTCGATGGTGAACATCATCGGGGAAGACCTCTATCCCGTAGTTCTGGGGTCTAGAATTCTGGGGAAGGGAGCTTTAGCCGGTGGAATGCCCATGTACAAGTACATTGCCAATCGCTTTCTTACTTTTACTCAGAATTTGTTGATCAGTTATAAGTTATCTGAATATCATACTGGCTACCGAGCATTTAGTAAGGAGGTGTTGAATGGAATTAACTTCAATGCCAATTCAGATGATTTCGTGTTTGATAATGAGATGCTATCCCAGATTATTTTTGCAGGATTCCATATCGCAGAAGTTACTTGTCCCACAAAATATTTCGAAGAAGCTTCATCCATCAATTTGCAGAGGAGTATTAAATACGGCCTGGGTGTGTTGCGAGTTTCTTTGAATCATCGCCTACAGAAGATGGGATTGTTGAAGTCAAAGTTATATAAGCAATAGAAGAAGAGTGACAAAGTTGTACCCTTGGGAGGTAACTCCTGGGACGAAGCTATCCTTTGTATCGAGAGGAAGAGTAGTTTGGTCTTGCTTTGTGACTGAATTTACTTAACAATTAAGATCTTTCTTCCTAAGTAAATGGCAGCTAAAAGTAAGGTGTATGTTGTTGTTGCAGTCATAGTCAATAGGGTACTTATCTTTAACTCCTTTTCGGAAATTATATTTTATGAAACCTATTTTTTCACATTTGTTTGCTTAAAAATTGTCATAACAATAAATGAAGGCCGCCGAACTAAAAAATTATTTGAATCAATGTGTTGAGCAATTCAACCGGCCGACATTTATCCCGGATGATCCCATTTCCATTCCCCATCTGTTTACAAAACTTCAGGACATAGAAATCATGGGCTTTTGGGTCAGTATGCTGGCCTGGGGACAACGCAAGACGATCATCAATAAGGCCCATGAATTAATCAGTCTGATGGATGGCGCACCCTATGATTTCATCCGCAATCACGAAGAGAAAGATCGTGCCCGCTTTGAATCCTTTAAGCATCGAACCTTTCAATACACTGATACCTTATACTTCCTTCATTTCTTCCAGCACTACTATCGTCAGGCCGATTCACTGGAGCCGGCCTTTAGCAAGTATCTCTCTCCCCAGGCTGAACACATAGGTCCGGCATTGGTTGGATTTCATGAAGACTTTTTTGCCCGCCCGGATGCTCCTCGACGTACCCGCAAACACCTCGCGACACCCGCCCGAAAGTCCAGTTGTAAGCGTTTGAATATGTTCCTTCGCTGGATGGTACGCAAGGATGACAAAGGCGTTGATTTTGGTCTGTGGAACACGATTCAGCCCAAACAATTACTCATGCCGCTTGATGTGCATGTTGATCGAGTCGCTCGACAGTTAGGCTTGTTGAAACGGAAACAAAGAGATTGGCAAGCCGTCTTAGAACTCACCGAAAGCTTGCGCACCTTTGATCCTGAGGACCCCGTCAAATATGACTTCGCTTTGTTTGGGATGGGAGTGTTGGAGAAAGGGGCGTTGAATCCTAAATAAAGCCAGATACTTTCAACAGATCATTCCGATGGCCAAGGTGAACCTAAGCTTGATTTGGGTTTAGCCAACTTCTTCAGAGCTTTGTGGGCTAGGTCGTAAACTAGCCAGTGCATTACAGCACAGTTCGAACTATTTATTATATTTCTAGCCTGTCTTCTCTGTTCATTCATCCCCGCAGTAAATTCCTTTTCATATGAATCGCAACTCACTTATTATCGCTTCTAGCTTATTCCTTCTCTTTTCCTGTACGAATACGGAGAAAAAGGCAGAGGACAATACCACTAATTCAACGTATACCAACATTATTTATATCCTCGCAGATGACCTAGGATATGGCGATCTCAGCTGCTATGGTCAACAAAAATTTAAGACCCCAAATATCGATCGCCTGGCTGCGGAAGGGATGCGGTTCACCCAACACTATTCCGGTAGTACCGTTTGTGCACCTTCGCGATCTGTGCTAATGACGGGGCATCATAGTGGGCATACGTTTATTAGAGGGAATAAGGAGATCATGCCGGAAGGCCAACATCCGCTTTCAGATGAATCCTATACCATGGCGGAGGCCCTACAAGCAGCGGGCTATGCCACAGGAGCCTTTGGTAAATGGGGCTTGGGCTACCCAGGCTCAGAGGGAGACCCCTTGAATCAAGGCTTCGATACCTTCTACGGATTTAATTGCCAGCGAATGGGCCATCACTACTATCCGCATCATTTGTGGTCTAATAGGGATTCTATTCCTCTTGAACCCAATGCGGGGCACGAGAAAGGAGCTTATGCGCCGGATCTGATTCATCAAGAGGTATTGGGATTCATCAAAGAAAATAAGGACAAACCTTTCTTTTTATTCCTCCCTAGCATTATTCCACATGCTGAGTTAATTGCACCTGCGGAGGTGATGAATAAGCACATCGGGAAGTACGAACCGGAGACCGTATACAAAGGTTATGATGATGGTCCAGACTATCGAAAGGGCCCCTATGAATCACAGGAATACCCCCATGCGGCTTTTGTAGCCATGGTAGATATCCTGGATCAACAAGTCGGAGAAATTATGCAGACTCTGGATGAGCTTGGCCTTACCGAGAACACTCTGATCATCTTCACCTCTGACAACGGGCCTCACCAAGAAGGAGGAGCTGATCCGGATTACTTCGATAGTAATGGCCCACTCAGAGGTTACAAGCGTGATCTGTATGAAGGTGGAATTCGGGTGCCCATGATCGCTCGCTGGAAGGATAACATTGCTCCCGGAACCACCAGCGATCATATCTCCGCCTTTTGGGATGTCTTCCCTACCGTCGCTGAATTGACTGGGGCCAAGGGACCTGACAGTCCCGATGGTTTTTCCATATTACCTACTTTATTAGGGAAAGCAGATGAGCAACAACAGCATCCCTACTTGTATTGGGAGTTTCACGAAAGGGGCGGGCGGGTAGCCGTTCGTCAGGGATCATGGAAAGCCGTGCGATACAATGTGCTGAATGATCCTAATGCAGCTGTGGAGCTCTACGACCTATCGACGGATGTCGGGGAAACGCAGAACGTGGCCTCCGAGCATCCAGAAATCGTCGCAGCACTCACCCAAATTATGCAGGAAGCCAGAACGCCTTCGGAAGTATTTACCTTTGAGCAAAAGGGCTTCCTTCAGGATAATTGATATTCAGTGGCGCTTAACGGTTAAGCAACCCAAGCCTTTCAACGCGATCCAGCCATCGCTGGCGATAGCTAGCCTTTGACAAGTGGATGGGGCCAATGGCCGTGATCTTGACTTTCTTTATACCAATGAAATGTAAGGTCAATTTCGTCATGGCGTGATGACTGGGGCCACGGTTTATCCAGCGGTAGAACCAGGCTGGCTGATCTAAGGTGCAAATGATTCTGGAAGTTTTGCCAGTAAGAAATTTATCTCACCACAGAGAACCTTCCCGCTTCTGGAAGGCAAAGCCCGGGAGTAGCACGCGGTCCAGGAAGCCTTTCATGATCGCCGGTACAGATCCCCACCAGACCGGAAAGACCCAGACGATGTGGTCTGCCCATTTAATGAGTGCTTGGGCCTCAAGCAGGTCGGGTTCGAGCTCGGTCCGCTTTCTATACCCAAAAGCAAGATTTGGGTTGAAATCTAAATCCCTAATCCGGGTTTCTCTATCCTGAGCATTGGATTTCTGGACCCCATTTCGATAGGCCTCCGATAAGCTATAATTGAAGCTTTCCTTATCTGGATGCCCATTGATGAGAAGAATGCGTTTTGATTGACTCATGCAATATTGTTTGTGCACAAGTCAGCCTTCCTACAGCAAGTTCATTTGATTTAGATCAAATTCGGATTTTGGCTACCGAGGTATTACTAGTCGTAACTGGTAGAAAGGTTTATTTAATGTAACCGTACTTTCGCAATTCCGTATCGGGAAGATCGGCAACATTTTCAAGAATCCGTTCGATATTGTCAAGTTCCCAGATTTTTATTGAGTTATCCTTACCTCCGGTCAAAACGCGTTTCTCATCCGGAGAAATAGCAATCGCATAGACACTATTTTCCATTTCCATGTAATTGGGCTGTTGTATGCCATCAAAATTCCATAGTTTAATCTTCTTATCACTACTTCCTGAAAGGAGCAATTGCTGCTTTGGTAATATGATTAGGGTATTAACATCTGATTCATGGCCCAAAAATACCTTCAGCAATTTTCCATTTAAATCCCACTTACGGATTCTATTATCCCACCCTCCTGAGAATATATATTGTCCATCAGGGGAAAAAGCGGCTGTTTTTATTTTATCCGTACTTCCTTTGAATTTGCGAATTTGTTGCCCCTTTCTGTCCCAGAGGATGATATGCTTATCATCACTCACGGTTACTATTAGACTATCGTTTGGCGCTATTTCAACGTCATTAATGCGCATGGTATGTCCCTCAAGATCAATTCCTTCTGATGGAGAGTAATTTCCTGGCTCGAATCCTTTACTGGTATCCCAAATCTTAGCTATACCGATATGCTCATGTCCTCCTACGCCTACCAAAAAATCTCCTTTGTGAGAAAGCTCACCGTCATAGACATGTTGTCCTAAGGTAAACGCTAGTGGTGAACGCAAACGCTCCCGATTCCAAATTTTGATCTTCATATCAGTACTCCCAGTCATTACGTATTTATCATTAGATACGAATTTTGTCAGGCGTACCGCATCATCGGATTGCTTGTTAGAATGTTTGGTCCCTCCTAATTGTGTTCCCGTCAAATTCCAAATTTTAAACCAACTATCCCAACTACCCGAAATGAAAGAGTTACCCTCCGAATCAAAGTCAAGGGCACTAATCCTTCTACGATGTCCCTGAATAGTCGCGGAGGAATACTCTTTTCGTATCCAAATCTTGGCAGTCCCGTCTTGACTACCCGAAATCATGACTTGGTTTTTTTCATCTACATCTAAGGAAACAACAGCATCTTCATGTCCTTGAAATGTTTTGAGTAAGGTACCCTCGTAGTTCCATTCTTTAATGGTTCTATCTTCGCTTGAGGTAAGGAAGGATTGACCTAAACAAATGATTTTAGTGATTTTTCGATCGTGCGCTTTCATCGAAAAAACAGGTTTCAGATTTTTATCCCAATATTGGACCATGCCATTTAGAAGCCCAGTAATTAAAAAAGTACTATCGAACCTGTTAATCTCGATAAAAGCAGCACTCGTTACCCGATGAGATAGGCTATCCACCATTCCAACAATGGAGTCATTTAAAGTTCGAACGGAAAAAGAATGGAGTCCTTCACTACCTAGCAAAAACATTTTTTTGCTAGGAGATACAGCGATACATTCAATGGAAAAACTATGTTCATCAAAACTATTTCCGATCTGTTCTCCATTGGTATACCATAGCTTCCCTTTAGTGTCCCAACCTCCCGAAATAATTCGATTCTCGTCGAGAAAACGTATCTGCGTAATTAGGGAGCCATGACCTCTCGGAAAAGCTTTTAGCAACTTTCCATCTGTATTCCATAAGCTAATTTCACCTTTCATCCCACCCGTCACGATTTGATTACCGGAGGGAGATACATCAAAGCTATTAGTTCTTGAGTTTCCTGTATGTACTGTTTTTTCCAATTTGCCATTTGGGCTCCAAAAGTGAATACTATCTCCACTGACAGTGATAATTCTTCCGCTTTGAGGTAGCGTCTTCACACCAATAACATAGTCCTGATGTCCTAATAGACTGTACTTATAGAAGGGAAATGAGAAGCTAGAACTTAACAACTCACTTCGAACATTACTAGCAATCGTGTTTTCTGGATCTACATCTAAGGCTCTTTCTAAAAGGTTAAGTTCTACGGTTTTATCTTGTTTACCTGCCACCAAAGCTGCCGAAGTCAATTTATTTGCTTTGGCCCGTTGGGCAGTTGCTTCTCCTAAGATCTGACTAGTAATCAATGCATCCGAAGTTTTTTCATTTACTTGCTTTAGCGCACGGTTTTCATATCGCATGTAGACAATTGCCGTTACCAACAGTAGGAAAAGGCTCAATAAACTAATCCATTGCCAGATTTTTCTCTTTTGTTTTTCGGAGGTAAAATCTCGTTTTACCTGTGCTAGTTCCTTACTAACTTGATGGCCCTCTCGTTCTTGCCTAGCTTTGAGGATAGGTTGAATTAAACTATCATGACAGAGCTCGTATACTTTTCCTCCTCTGGCATCTTTAACTGCACGAATCAGCCTCGTATTTATTAGTTTGTCTAATAGTTGACTTGAGATTCCATACAAATTCCTCATTTCTTTCTCGTAGAGACCTTTCCTTCTTTCCTCTTCTGCATCAATGAGGCCAGCTTCGATCAGATTTCGTGCAACTTGTCTTTCAGACTCCTCAACCAACAGGAGCTGGTTTTCATAGTAGTTCTCATAGACTTCATCTATATCCCTGATATCTTCAATCGTGACACTTGACAGGTTTTTTTGTATGACTTTCTGCTCAATCGATTCACAAAGAATCTGCAACTGAAAAGGCTCTGTAAGTTGGGTGGAATTCTTTGTCAGATAGGACGTAATGTGTTCAATAGCTTGATTCTCGATATCAAAAACTGGAGAGATGAAGTTGGGGTCTTGTTGGAATGCAGGATTTAGAATAGCGTCCTCCGTTTGGCTTCTATTGAGCGCTGTCACTTGAAAACTATTCTTCAGAATATTTGGAATATGGCTTACTAACTCATTCAGCAGACTCATTTTGTCCTCCCGAATCACGAACAGCGTTTTAGCTAGAATGGGCGTAGCAAAAGCTTCATCCATTTCTTTGTATTGCGTCTCATCTCCACCAAGTAATGCTTCCTCCATATGATCCCTGTAACGCTGTGGAATTTCTGAGAACAAAGCTTCTGACAGTTCCGATTTAAAGGAGGTAATTTGCTCCTTAGGGTAGGTGAACAATTCCTCAAATTGATCAAAAATCAATACAAGTTGGTTGTTGCCGGTACTTAATTGATGATCCTTCAAAATCCGCCACAAGCTTGTATCTTCAGGTAAAATCTGCCCCACAGGCATCATCTTAGCGGAAGAATAAGAGTGTTTTACAAGCGTTTTCAAGATATCTAATGGGGTATCGTTCTTACCTGGAGCATATCCACCAAATCGAATCAAAATACAGGAGTATTTTCCGTCCTTTTCGATTCTGGGTATGATGCCAGCATTGATCAAGGAGCTTTTGCCGAGTCCTGATTTCCCATATAGCAGAATTTCTCTCTGCAAGGAGATTAGTCTGTATAGAGACTCCACCTCTTCCTTTCTCCCATAGAAGATATTGCCTTGCTCGGAGTTAAATGGTTGAATACCAGGATACCGATAGTTGTTTTCTGTTGCTGTGGTCTTAGTCATTTACTCCAGTTTTTTTGCGTCATCAAGTAGCTGTAATAAGCCCTTAGTCAATTTGTTACTTTCAATGACTTCATCTTCATGCTTTATGACATGATTCATGATTCTCTTCTGCAACCGATTATAGCGATTAGAAAACATGACTTGAACATCCAATAGATCTAGGCCATCTTCACCGAGGCCCTCTAGAAATTCTCCCAATCTTGTAATTACTTGTTTGATATCTCCTTTCGCCAAATCTTTTTTCCATCCATCTACGATAGATTCACCTTTGTTCTTCTTTTTTCGGATGAAATTATCTTCTACACATTTGTTGTAAAGTGTATCTATGAAAGCAGGGATGTCATCCTGGACAAATTTGATCCTGAACTGTTCATAGCATTGGACTTGTAAATCCTCTGTTACCGTCTGATTTGATGCATGTTTGACAAAGGCTTCATTGTTGTGGAAATGAAGAACTCTAAGGAGTAACTGCATGTACCATTTATCAAACTCGAACCCCAGGAAAATAAAGTTATCCGCGTCTTGTATGTTGTGCTTTAATTGATCAGGCATACTTTTAGCCTCAAAAACAGACTCTAGAAAATCGAAGAGATCATCATGCGTTAAAACAAGAGACTCATAGTTGTCTACACTCCCAAAAAGATTATAAATCAATGGCCTGTCTTTTGATGGCTTTGCGATTTGAGGATTATTAGGAGCATGCTTTTTCCAGTAAAAATCAAAATTGGCTTTGAATTCCAACTCATCGAAAACCTCTTTGAGTTTTTTATCAGGATTTATCGAGATGATGTAGTGGAATGGAATTTGAGCAATTTTCTTTAACAGATCTTCCGTTTCTTGAAAGCGCTGATTATAAAACTGTTTTATCTTATAGTAAGTAATCGTCTTCTTTTGTCGTTCTTTGAAATAAAACAGGTCATCATCGTATAATCGAACCCCTTCATCATTCTCTATATCAAGGAAAGATCTAAGTTTGTCTGATAATTTTAAGTCTGGGCTGGGAGCAAATATTTCAGGACCAATAAACAAAATACATTTTCCTGATTTTATTGTGTCAATAGTAAAATCCCAAGTAATAGTAGTGCCATCAATAATAGACATAGCCGTTCGGATACGAGGTTAGTTTAATAGGCATGCTGATTTAGATTCAAGCATGTCGCTTCGAATAGGTAAAAGATACTTAAATTATTGTAGGAAACTATTGGACTATAAATACGATATAATGCAAGAAGGAGACTTCACTGAGACTTTAAATTATGAATATAATTCCATATTACAAAAAAATGTACTGAATAAGCCAATGACCTCATATCTGTCCTTCGCAATTTTTCAGCAGGTCACACTCAATTAGATCCTATTTTTATGTCGTACGTACCCGTAGTAAGTTCTATTGTTTCTCCTTCTTTTCTGGCTGCACTATAATGGCGTTCACGTTCAGCGATTTGATGACTTTGCTAACCCCTTTTTAAGTCCTACCTTTTTGACCTACTGGATCAACACCGCAAGGCAGTGGATGGACTTTCATGGTATTCAGATTTGATATCTAGGGGCGTTACTCCTTTTCATAGACTACCTTCCCGCCGACTATAGTCATGACATCTCTGCCTCTAGTCAGTCGCTCAGCCGTGCTTTTTTGCAAAATCTTCCTTTTTTACAGTCATTCATCACAACTTTGGGTAATTAGCTGTTCCTTAAAAAAAAATCATATTTTGAAAGGAATCTTTTTGCCCTACCAACAGTTATTGTCAATCGAGTAACACAGAGATATGGGAAGATGTAGCTCAATTGGAAGAGTACGCGTTAGCAAGACGCGGGGGTGCGAGTTCGAGTCCCGCCATCTTTCCCAATGGATTATACCTTAAGTTGATAGAGAAGTGAAAGGGCGTAGCTCAATGGAAGAGCGCATGTTTTACAGTCATGAGGTTGCGGGTTCGAATCCCGCTGCCCTTCCTAATTGTTTCGAGATGGATAAACAGGAACCCTATACGGCGGAGGAGTTGGAAACCTGCTTGTCGGTACTGCGGCGAGTTGCCAAGCAACCCGCCTTGGCACAAGAAGAAAAAGAACTCAAATCTCTGATTGCCAAGATTTATAAACAAGCACGCAAGGAAAACCGCCAAATTGCGAAAGCTCAACACAAAGAAAGAGATTCGGAAAAGAAAAGGCGTACCTTCATTTTTCAAACTAATGATGAGCACCATAAGGTTCGCCTTGCAGAACAGAACTTTGAACCTAAGGATATTGGACGTTTAAACAAGCCAAACACCTGCTATATATGCAAAACGCTCTACCGCGAAATACATCCGTTTTATCATCTTTTGTGCAATGAATGTGCAACATTCAATTTCTTGAAAAGGCATCAGACAGCTGATCTAAAGGGGCGACTAGCTTTACTAACGGGTGGACGTAAGAAGATTGGGTTTGAAATTGGATTGAAGTTACTACGGGCCGGTGCGGAACTGGTGGTTACTACAAGATTTCCTAATAATGCCTGGCAAGTTTATCAGAAGCAGAAGGATGCTCGCGACTGGCAAGATCGACTTCATATTTTTGGACTGGATCTGCGGAATATTCGCGCCATTGAGCATTTTACGGAGCGGCTATATGAACAATTTGATGCCTTGGACTTTATCATCAATAATGCTGCGCAAACGATTAGGAGGCCTCTTGCTTTTTATCAACATTTGCTCGAGCGAGAAGAACATAACTTTTTGCTGGAAAGTCGAGAACAAATCCAGGGTTGGCTAGTGGGTAGTGAACATTTTCCAATGGGCCAATTCGATAAAGATTTTCAGCAATTGGATCTACGCCCTAACAATAGCTGGGTAAGGAAGCTTGAGAAAGTATCGACTTTGGAATGGTTAGAAGTCCAGTTGGTCAACTCTATGGCTCCCTTTCTATTGAACAGCCGATTGAAAAAGTTGCTAGCACAATCGGCATTTGAAAGAAAGTTCATCGTTAATGTTTCGGCAGTTGAAGGGCAATTCAACCGATACTATAAGTCCCCAAATCATCCACATACCAATATGGCTAAAGCAGCGCTGAACATGATGACCCGGACTTCCGCGTCAGATTATGCTAAAAGTGGTATCTATATGACCAGCGTAGATACTGGTTGGATCACCGATGAGAATCCACATCCAACAAAAGTGTTGGTTCGTGAAAGCGGCTTTGTGCCCCCATTGGATTTGATTGATGGAGCCGCCAGAGTTTTAGCACCAATTTTTGATGGACTGAGTCAGCCGGAGACCCCAGTGAGTGGTGTGTTTTTGAAAGATTATAAACCTACAGTATGGTAGATCCCACAACACCCCTATTTTGCCCCGTTCAGGAAGTGAAGGAACAATAGGAGAAAAGGGTGCGTTTTTGATCGCTAAATTATTGACTAAGAAACGTAATATTTTCACCTTGGATTTTGTCAATACAGGGATTGGTTATCAGGGGTTAAAGGCGTTGATCGAGGTTTTGATACGGGAAAATTATCCAATCCGCCGTTTAAGTATTGGGGGGAATGGCTTTGGACCGAAAGCCGCTAAACTATTGGCCCGACTACTTACAAGTAATGATTACTTGAATGACTTACTCCTCAGTTCTAATCACTTGGGCGATTCGTGTACAACTGGTAACGGAAGCCATCCAACAAAACAGAACCTTAAAGTATTTGGCTATCGGTAGTAACGGTATTACTGATCAGGGAGTCGCCAATTGCTTTGAGCAATTGTCACAGCATACCAGTTTACAGCGACTGGCTTTGGGGCGGGTTCCGTCTACCGAGGTACTGAATGCGCAAAGCAATGAATAAGGAATTCCTTGTCGGCCAATAGACGCCTGCAAGAATTAGTAATTGGGAAAGGTCATTCTCGTCCTCTGAAGATGAGCATCAACGCTTTATTGGAAAGAAACCGGAAAGTAAAAAAGGGGAGTATACCACAAGCTGTTGAGGATATTAGGAGTGTGTATCGGTAGGAGTTATTACCCGGTCTTACCACAATGTGTTTGTAGTTTTAATTACCTTAGCAGAGCTAACACAAAAACTACTTAAATACTCCTGATGACACGGCCGCAAAGATCTCTTTTGCTCTTTCTACTAATAGGGCAATTCGCCTTCTCACAAGCTGATTCACTAAAGAATGAACCGATAGATAGCCTACTAGTATGGCTAGACGATAATATCCTGCCGAATCCAGATTATTATCATGATATCGCACTACACACCTTAGCAAAAGCCCATGTAAGCAAAGATGATTTTCGGATTGGAGAAGCCCACGCACGCTTGGCTACTTGGCATGGCTATTACATTCCCTTTGTAGAAGACTCGATTGTATATCATAGTGAAAAAACGGTAGAATACTACCAAAAGGCAGAAGCTGTGGAAGAATTGGCGGGAGCTTATCTGAGCCTTTCGATTGATTATATGAATACTAGTCTAACCCAGAAGGCTCAGGAAGTCTTATTTAAAGCCATTACCATCTACGAAGAATTAGAGGACGAGGCGGGCCTAGGGCGGGCCTATCGACGACTTACAATACTTTGTAATATAGAGGAACAACTAGATCAAGCAGTAGAGTATGGTAAGCAAGCTTTGGATCTTTTAGTAAAAGACGAAGATTATTATTCTATATCCTTGGTATATCTAGAGTTCATTGATATCTATCGAAAATTAGAGCGATATGATGAGTCCTTTATGGCAGCTGATAGCTGTATAGCGATTGTTGAGCGGGCAGTAGACAATGGACAAGCTATAATGGCGCGAGCTTATGCGGATAGGGGGAAGACGGCTGCAGTGGTTGAAGATTTTGAGCAGTCCTTTCAAGATCATAATAAGGCTTTAGCCATCGTGACCGAATTTGTTGGCCCTGATCATCCTGCCGTTGCTACTTTTCGCGATGGGGTAGGTAGGGCCTTGTTTAGGCAAGAAAAGTACAAGCAAGCTTTACCTCATTTGCAGGCCTCCGTAGAAGGATATGAGGAAAGAGAGCAGCAGTGGGTAGCTGAGATGGTTAACACCTATAGCTTGTTAGCGGAGTGTTATGAAAAGCTAGGTAACTATCAGCAGGCGGTCTTTTATCAGAAACAATCTAGAGCAGTACAGGACACCTTGACTAGGAATAAGATTGCTAACCTCGAATCGGAAGCGCTGATCAAATATGAAACGGGTAAGAAAGACCAGCGACTAGCAGAGCAAGCACAGCAGATCCAACAAAAGACTAAGATCCAGTGGCTGAGCATCGGTATTGCGGTATCTTTAGCGTTCTTACTGTCTGCACTTTTCTACTTCTTCAAAAGAAACCAAAAAACCACGGCTGCTTTGGCTGCTAAGAATTCGGAGAATGAACTGCTGCTCAAAGAGATCCATCATCGGGTGAAGAATAACCTGGAAATGGTATCCAGCTTGTTGAAATTACAATCGGTGAAGACGAAAGATCAGGAAGCCAAGGATGTGATGCGAGCTAGTCAGAATCGCGTGCAATCGATGGGTATACTTCATCAGGAATTGTATCAGGGCGAGAATTTAGGCTCCATCGAGATGCTGGATTATTTCAAGAATTTAAGTGAAAATATTGTTGATGCGTTTGGTGCCAATGATAAGGTTGAGGTGCAATATGATATGGAAAGGGTAGAATTGGATGTGGATACTGCGGTGCCCATTGGTTTAATTGTGAATGAATTATTGACCAACTCCTTGAAATACGCCTTTCCCGAAGACCGAAAAGGGAAAATAGAGCTGAGTTTGAAAGAAATGGACGAAAAGCAATTACAGTTGGTCGTAGCGGATAATGGGGTAGGACAAACGGCTGGAGCTTCCCCAAAAGGTACCGGCTTTGGCTCCCAGCTGGTACAATTGTTGACGAGTCAATTGCAAGGTTCTATGCAGGCAGATTATTCTACCGGAACAAGATTGGTTTTTCAATTGGAGAAGGCGCATTGGGCTTAGTCTTCCTAAATCAGTTCCTGGACAAAATTCGGAGAAAATGAACTGATAATTTGGTTTTTTTGTCTTTCCCTGCGGATATTTAGGAGTAGCTTTCTCCTAGCCTACATTACAAGTAAGTTTCTTCATTTCGATAATTATATCACCTGTCTCTCGTGTCGAGAATTTGTCTGCATTGATTAATTAGCAAAGAAAAAAATATCCTCCATCTACTGATTCATGTTTGCCCAAGTATAATAGATGAACAAAACTATGAGTAAGCCTATTAAGGTCCTTATTGTGGAAGATGAAACGCTAATTGCTGCCAGGATTTCGGTAGAATTAGATGAATTGGGGTATGAGGTAACGGGTATGGTTACACGAGCAGAGCAAGCCTTGCTTCATTGTCAAGAAATGCCGCCCGACGTTGTTCTCTTGGACATTAAGTTGAAGGGACAAATGGATGGCATAGAGTTGGCACACGAACTCAATCAACGAGGCAACATACCCATTATCTTTTTGACGGCGAATGCCGACGAGGCTACTTTCAATCGTGCCAAAGAAGCACTCCCGCAGGCCTTTATTTCTAAACCTTACAAAAAACTAGATTTGGAGCGGGCCCTGGCTTTGGTGGCTAGCCGATTGAACGCAGAAAGAGAGGAAATAGAAGAGGAAAAAGAGGAGGATACTTCCTATATCCTCAGCGATCGGATCTTCGTCCGCTACCGCGATAAAATGGTCAAGGTGGTCATCGAAGATATTCTATTCGTGAAAGCTGATGGTAATTACTGTTTGATCACGACTAAAGAGAAAGAATATATCCTTAGCGTTCCCTTGAAGACCTTAGAAGAAAGCCTTCCTACTACGCACTTTATGCGTACCCATCGTTCCTATGTAGTGAACCTCACCAAGATCGAGGCGCTGACCGACAATCAGGAGTATCTTACTATGGGAGGAAACAAACATGTCCCCGTCAGTCGTAGGTTTAAGCCGGAGGTCTTCAACCGACTCCGTATGTTCTAATTCATACTATGAATATCATAGAGATCGCTATAGTTAGCTCTTCGTGAAGCCTTGTACTTGACTTTTTTGGTCCAGAGATCCAGAGCGATCCATATTTTCCTAGAACGATCACAGAGGTAGACTGACCATTCATCTCTCCCAATTTCCCTAAATTGAAATCGAGCATCTCCGTCTGAACCTGTTTCTATCCATTTCTTGGTCTTGCCTTGCTGCTGGAAAATTCCACCGGGAAAACTGACCGATGTTACATTCTTGCCGTTTATCGGAACAGTGGGGATAGGAGAAATCGTTTCCCCTGAGAACAGCTGTACCCCTGCGACTTGCATACGCTGGGCTTTGGTTTCCTGGGACCAAGTCAAGGGAGAATTAGAAACTAATTTTTGCTCCGTACTATATGGCCCCGTGCAGGTGCCATTATAAGATACCGTTCCTGCGGTTGGATATAAATCTTCTGCTTTGCCAGGGATTCGATATTTTGGATTTCTCCATTCTATCCGAGCCTTATCTGTATCGCAAACTACCCCGTAGCCCGTTTCCATCCATACCACCGCATCCTTGATGTACTTAGATTTAGTGTTGACGATTCCAGCGTAAAGTTCCTGCTGAGTTGGGTAGTCCATGACGTAGAAAGCCCAGCGGTAGAGATCGCCTTTTTTCTCCGCCAGTCGCTCCACGCGAAAGCGATACCAAGTATTCTTTTTCCATTGATAGGGCGTATTGGTTCTTCCGATACCACCATAACCTGCCCAATCCGATCCACCGCCCCAATTCACGCCTTTGTTCCCACTATTTACAAACTCTGAAACGCCTGCCCATTGGATACCGCCATGTGACCATTCGTCGTGATCCGTAAAATTGACCTGGAGCGCAAAGTAATAAAGCCAGGATCGTTCGGCTCGCTGCGGAAAGTCCGTGATGCGTAGGTCTACCGAATAGGCATCGATCCGATCGTGGCTGGTTTGCAGCCAGGTGTGGGTAGATTTGGGTTCCTGTGCGTTGGCCCCTATGGGGAAGGCCAAAAGCAGCAAAAAGAGCAAGCATGTGTAGGCTCGGAATGGGGAAGTATTCATAAGTACTGGTTTAAGGGCTTGGGCAAACAATTTGCTACCTCAAGTAAAGTAGGGCTTTTAGCTAAAAGGCTTACTCAGAAACTCAAAAATTGTCTTAGAGATCCTTAAACATGAAAAGGGGAGAGTGAACACTGAGGCAGGAAGTACTCACCGCCTCAGTGTCAGATTCAATTATTGTACTTTCCACATGGCACTGGTCCAATTGCGGTTGATTTTACCTACTTCAATCTTCCCATTTTGATTGTGTATGTGTTGGTCTGGATTCAAATTGCTTTGGATACGTACCCAACCACTGTGTACAGGAACAATTCTCCACAAGGCGCTGGTTCGATTATTGGCAATTTTTACGACTTCTAATTTACCGTTGTTGTTATTCAACAGTAGATCGGGCTTCCAGCGATTCTGGATGTTTACCCAACCTCCAGCATAGGATACGAGTTTCCACTGTGCACTCAACCAGTTGGGTTGAATCTGCCCCTCTTCCAGTTTTCCATTTTGGTTGTGGATGTAGTTGGCTTTCTTCCAGCTGTTTTGCATGCGGACATAACCGTTCTCCAGTGGTTTGATCGTGTTGGAAACCGGAGTGGCTTTAACCGGTGTAGCCGTAACGGGTGCTGAGGTAGGGGTTCCAAGGATCTCTATTTCAGGGATAGAAAGGTAATTAGTGTTTTCCAAATATATCCGCACGTATCGACCGGTAGCATTTCCCTTGTAAGTCCCTTTCCCTCCTTGTCCGGAAGGAGCAGCTTGGTTTTTAGTAAATACCATGCCGCCAGCGTTCGCTGTAAAGGGAGTATTAGAAACCAAGACGGTAAAATTGGCTAAGCGATCTGGGCAGCAATTGATGCGGTTGTACAACTTGATTTCTTGGATGTTATAGGTTCCTTGTAAATCCACTTCCCACCAAGGGTTGGCTTGCCGATCGGTACACATAATGATGTTACCGCCTTTGTTTTGCTTATTTATGTCACCATCATTGGCAAAACTGGCGCCATACTTATGTGGTTGGTTGCCTAAATTACTGGATTGTTTCGCAGGTTTATTAAGAGCAATGTTCTTGGCGGCGGAATTGTTGCTTACAGGTAGCGGTGTAGCCGTAACGGGTGCTGAGGTAGGGGTTCCAAAGATCTCTATTTCAGGGATAGAAAGGTAGTTAGTGTTTTCCAAATATATCCGCACGTATCGACCGGTAGCATTTCCCTTGTAAGTCCCTTTCCCTCCTTGTCCGGAAGGAGCAGCTTGGTTTTTAGTAAATACCATGCCGCCAGCGTTCGCTGTAAAGGGAGTATTAGAAACCAAGACGGTAAAATTGGCTAAGCGATCTGGGCAGCAATTGATGCGGTTGTACAACTTGATTTCTTGGATGTTATAGGTTCCTTGTAAATCCACTTCCCACCAAGGGTTGGCTTGCCGATCAGTACACATAATGATGTTACCGCCTTTGTTTTGCTTATTTATGTCACCATCATTGGCAAAACTGGCGCCATACTTATGTGGTTGGTTGCCTAAATTACTGGATTGTTTCGCAGGTTTATTCAGGGCTATGTTAGTGGCCGCAGGGCTGCTATTAGTTGGTGCAGGTATCGCATAGAAAAATCCCTGATTCCCACCGATGGCACCAATATTGGGTCCTTTCTTAAAGTTGGAATGATCCTTTTGGACGGGTACTGCGAAGCGACCGTCAGCCATCATACCGAAGGCATATACATCTAGTTTATGCTGTACAAAAGCAGCTTGTACTTCGTAGCTAGTAGCCACCTTACCACCCTGCTGAGCAGCTAATGACTGTGCTTGCGCCAGGTTCACACCCGCCTTTTTGTAGAACTTGACCAATTTAGCCGGGCCTCCGCCTTTTGTGGTTGCGTTTTTAAAGGCACTTTCCGTGATGGTTGGCGGTTGAAACCCGGGTACGTTTGCCACTACAGTGGTTTTGGCACTTCTGTTAGCAGAACTTCTAGGTATCGACCGTGGATCAACTGGTCGGATCATGATCGTTGCTTCAATCGCCCAATCCTGCAAAACTAGATGATCATTGTCCTTAAAGACTAGTTTGTGGGTATAGGGCTGATTAGTAACCAATGCCTTGGTTGGGATTTGTCCCCACTTCACCTCCGCTAACTCATTGCCACAACAGTGATCGGAATCCCACATCTCGGCACTAAAATCCACGGTCAAGGTAGGAAAACGTCCGTTTTCATCGGCGCGTTGATAAAATGGATGCCAGGTGCGATTGGCGAGACTACGCTCATTGGGATCTTGGAAATGTATTTCCCAATTACTATTGAAATTGCCCGTGTAATTAGGTACATCGAATAGAGGAATCTCAACATTACTTCCACTTACTCTAGCTTTGATAAAGCCTTTTCCTCTCTTATCTGCATCATCAATATGCTTGGTTACCTTAATATGAGTGACTTGCATTTCGTAGGCCCGCTCCGCTCTGTTTTCGTAGTCCTTGAGCTTAGCTTTTTGCTTTCGGACGGCCTCAGCTACTTTCTGCTTGACGCCATATCTATCTAGATCGGCCTGGGTAAGTCGAGATTTCAAGATCTTAGCATCAATCAGGTCAGTAATTTCGCCCAACTCTACTTCAATTGCTGTCTGTGTACCCGAGGCACTCCATCCAGATCCGGAGTTGGTTATTGAACCGCCAATAGCATAATATCGGCTATTGCTATTAGACAATATTTCCCGCATTTCCTGAGACTGTGTTTGACTAAATCCTATTGAACCACCAACTGACTTGGACGATCCTGGTCTAATCGTCTTCTGATCTTCGAATTCTGATTTATCGGTTGTTTCTGTTGTTGGTTTGGTCTTACTGGCTTCAATGCCGACCTTCAGGTTCAGCTTTTTGCGTTTTGCCTCATAGAATTCGCTTTTGCTTACGCTGGTATACTGCGAATACATTCCTCCATAGATCACTGCGGTGGGGTAATGCGAGCCGAAATCTTGGACGAATTGGTCTGCATCTGCTTGCGTTCTGATGCGGCCTACGCGCTGGATGAATTTATCGTCAAACTCTGCTGCATTTAACCGAGTGTCAATACGAAAATCTTTATTCTTTTGCTGCTTAATATAGTATACATAAGATTGGTTGCTGGTCTTTTCAAATTCTTCACCATACGAGAAGTCAATACTAGGCTTTACACCTTTTACTTTGCCTGCTGCTGCCACGGAAAGATTCCATTCCTTCTTGAATGCATTTTCCGTATGATATTCTGTGGTATTCATCACACCATCCTGATCGGAATCAGCTCCTGTGTAATGGAAGCCTACCGGAAGGATAGTCCCCTCAAGCTTTTGTAGGTAGTAGCTCCTAGTAGCAGAAGGTTGCAACTGATTACCAATACCCTTGAAAATCTGATTAGGCCTAAAGCCATCAATAACTCTTCTCGGACGATATTTAGTAATATCAACGCCAAACAGATTGTAGCTGATTCCAAGAAATCTGGTAGCTTGATTATTATTACCTAGATTTCCATATAGTTCAAAGAAGGGCACTTGAGGACTCAAAAGAATGTCCTCGTGCTCCCCTCTGGTCCCATTCATGAAAATTCTATCGGTTCTTACGTTTGGATTTCCTTTGACTTCTGCATAAACAAAGTCTCCTACTTGTAGCGTGGCGTATCTGAAAGAACCAACATGACCATCCACCTCTATGGTTTGTTTGGTGGTTTGGTGGCCATTGGTAGCTTCTGAGACGACATAAACTGTGATGGGTTTATCTAGTTGATTGACAAACTTGCGTCTGACGGTTTGTGCGTCCAGCTGGAAAGTCCAGCAGAAGCAGAATAGTAAAATTGGGGTTAATACCTTAATAGCGTTCATACTAAATGATTTTGGACGGTAGATAAATTAAGCACCAAATCAAAATTATCTATCGTTAATGAAGGCGACTTTTTAGCAGACTCTTCGTTGCTCAAAGCCTCACTTAGCTAAGGCTAGGCTCGGTTTTCGCGCCTCGATTCTGCTAAAGATTCACTCTGCTTTTTCCTATACATAATTATGTTCTGGTGCTTAGATTCTGAGAGAACCTATAATTGAGTCTTCTCGTCCATAAAATTAGGGGGGCAGAGGCGGTGATGCGCTGGCTATTGTCTAAAGGGTAGGAATTATTGTCTAAGTGGTAAGGAGGCGATGATGAGCGGAATAAAGCAGATATATTCCTTGAAAAGGGGGGGAATAGTACGGTTGTGGAGAGATCCAGGCGCTTGTCACAGCGTTACAACATATATGCATAGCCAGATATAAAGGTGGGATTTTCGTGCATTTATGTACGAGATATGAACCATCCATTTTTGGCGCATACAAAACTTCCGGATTGCCAAAATATCAACCAAGTCACTTCGAAAGGGTAGAACTAAAAAAGGGCCAGCGGTAAGCCGCTGAGCCCTTTAAGCTAGACATCAGAAGTCTTTAAGACTTCTGATGTCTAAACTAATGTCTAAATCCCCGCCTTACGGCTGTACCAATAGGCGTTTGCTCCCCATCAGTTGCTGATCTTGAATCAGACTGATGATATAGACACCTGGCGCCAGATTATGGACTTCGAGTGGCATCACTACGCCCATCGCAGAGTCCAGGTCGATCTGTCTAACTATTTTACCAAAGGCATCCCTCACCATCAACTGCGCTGGTTTATCCTGGAAGTCTTCCAATATCAACTGCGCCTGATCAGCAGCTGGATTCGGGAATACTTCGATGGTGCCATTTCCGACATCTCCTGCTGTACCCCAAGCTTGCAAGCTTTTAGGTGTGATAGTAGCCGGATCTCCTATAATTCCACCAGCCAAGGTGCCGCTACCGGATAGGGTTACGTTCTCAAATACGGCTCTAACTTCGGCACTACCATTCAGACTGTAAGCCATCATGCCAACGTAGATACAATCTTCCAGGTTGGAGAAGGTGGTCTTGTATAAAAGTCTCCAGTAGCTTCCATTGGTACTGGTGTAGGATTTAATCTCATTGCCTTTGCGGACAATACGGAGCCACTTGACTCGGCTTCTATTGGAATTAGATTGAGATACAATGCCTCCATAGCTAGCCCGCCATTCTCTTCGTACCCGACGCGTAGAGTAATTCTTTAATACCCCAGCTCTTCTAGCCAAAGGATTAAGGCTTTCTCTCGCCATCAAACCGGCATAACCACTAGTGTTGATGCTAGCGAGTTCCGCAGTCAAGGTGCCATCTCCGCATAGCGGGTGGTACACATAGGTCGCTTTATCGGCCTCTCGGCAATCGTGCCAGCAGCCATCGGAGTTAAGGGTAAAGCTTTCGTCATCGACATCGTAGTCGGAAGTAGTCTGTCCATCACAGTTGAGGCTGCCATCATCAGGCCCTTCAGACCAACCGCAAGGTAAGCCGATCACATCGACATAGGCGGTACAATCATCCTCATTGCCGGCTTCATCTTGGATCGTCACAGGAAGGGCTACGGTATTGCCTAGTTCCTCACAGCCTATAGTCAAATCAGCCGCAACAAATTCTACGTAGCCGCAATTGTCAGAGCTGGCTGCCTCATCCCACACTTGGCTAACGCTCAGGCTAATGTCCTGCTGTCCATTGAAATCAATAGTTAGATTTTTACAGACTGCTACAGGATCTTCATCATCAAACACATCAAGATATTGCGAGCAAGTTCGCTTATTACCATAAATATCTTCAGCTCTCCACTGAACCTGGTATCTACCTACCGGGAAGAATCCGCTAGGATCCACCACGCGGCTAGTCCAGCTACCAATGGCACTACCATTCTCATCGACGGGGCGATAACGCGCCTTAACTTCATCCACTTCACAGTTATCGCTAGCAATGGCTGGAGTGAAATTCACTTGCGCACCACACACACCTGGATCAGTACCAGTGGATATATCTCCCGGGCAGGCAATTTTTGGTTTTTCAATATCCGTTACGGAGACGGTAAAACTGCAATCAATCGCCTGATTCCCGGCTTTATCACTACCTGAATAAGTTACGGTGGTAGTACCCACCGGGAAGAAAGCGCCAGGTATATGAGTTGAGTTGAAAGATTCCTCAGGGCAATTATCCTCAAATACCGGAGGGGTCCAAGTAGCAACAGCGCCACAAGCTTCTTCGTCATTGAAGAGATTGATGGGATCTGGGCAATTGCTGAAGGTCGGCACCTCCGTATCATTGACGGTTACGGAAAAGCTGCAATCATCTGGATTATCAAAGTCATCTTTGACAGTAATTGTGACGGTAGTAGTACCGACATCAAATGCTGTACCTGGGTCCTGACTATAGCTGATATCGAGATTGTTATCACAATTATCACTGGCTGATGCAGGGCTAAAGTCCACGACTGCACTACACAGCCCAGGATCATTACGGACCGTGATATCGGCTGGACAAACCACATCAGGTGAGATAGCATCCTTCGGTTCCACAGTGAAGGTACAGCTAGAAGTAAGACCGCCGTTATCCTGTGCGCTTAGCGTAACCGTAATAGGACCTTGAATCACTGTCCCGGCGGGAGGGCTTTGCGATATAGAGAGGGCTCCACAGTTGTCGCTGGCAGTAGCTAGGCCCGTATAATTAGGGATCAAGACTTCGCAAGAAGCATCTAAAAACTCAGTTTGCGTTCCAGGACAGCTTATTGTTGGAGCAATGTTGTCCCTAGCTTCTATGGTAGGATTAATGACTACGGACTCACACCCATTTGCATCCTTGATACGAGCCTGATAGGTTCCAGCCGCCAGGTTAGGGAAAGTAGCTGAGGACTGATAGCTGGCTCCATTATTAATTGAATATAGGTAGGGGGCGGTACCCCCTGCTGGATCTACTATTATAATGGTACCATTACTAGTACCTGGGCAAGTTGTAGTAGCAGCTGCTCCGAAGGTTAGACTAGGGCAAAGTATACCCCTGATGCGAATATTATCAAAACCAAATTCTTGTTGCCGCCAACAGTTAGTTCGAACACGAACTTGCAAACTAGTTCCTGTTACCGGGATAGGGAAAGTGAAATCGGCAAAGGTCCCTGTAACTTCGGTGCCGAATGGCCCAAAGGTCGCAAGATTATTATCCGTATCCTGTTTCAATTGCCCACCAAACTCCGCTGTGGGGTTGTTACCCCTAAACAAACCGATGATGTTCCATCCGGTATCATCCATGTTGTATTCCACCATGATAAAATTATCCTTTGTCCATTGATTCTCTTCAAAGCGACTCATGCCCAAAGCTATTTGGACGTCGAGGAGTTTATAGGAAGAAACATTTAAGGCATTTAGCGTAACAAAACCGTCCTTGTTGAATCTAAAACGCATAGATTCTTTCGTATTCTCTCCAGCCCAATACCATGAGCCCGCTCTAGTCCCTGCTCCGATAGTCTCTGCGTGTTGGGGGGCTGGATTCAGATTGGTTGGGCCCCACCAAGCTCTCAGAGCCGGGTTATCGTCTAATTCGGTCTCGTAGCGGATACCTCTTCCATCGGTCTCGAAGCTCTCCTGTAGTAGCATGACCTGAGCCATACTTTGGAAGTGAAGAAAAACTGCACCAAGCAGTAGAAATAGTGACTTAATCTGGTTCATAGTAACTATGGAGTTTAAATAATTGTGTTTTAGCATTATACACTAGCATTCCCGCCTAGTGCTCGATTTTGAGCATAGACATATGGTTTTTACAGCTGCTGGGCCGGAAGGAGACTTTAGCAATAGGGGGTTGCTAGGTAGGTGAGTTTGAAAGCTTTAATCCTATGTTCGGATTGCCATCAAAACCTACTAATATTTGGAAGGAAAAAATCTTAGATAGGGGAGGAATTTAAGGAACTCAAATATAAAAAAAACATTTTCGTCCCATAGCGCGAATGGATTAAACCTTCCTGAAAAGAATTTCGAAGCCCAAATTTGCCGAAGTCGCCATCTCAAAGACTACATTCCAGTGATAACATTGAAAATTGGAGGTAGCACCTTAATCGTTTTCATCCTAATGATCTTGGTTGGTAGATCAGGTTTCACCCTTAAAATTAGGTAGCAAAGCAGCCAGATGCGCTAGCTATTGTCTAAAGGGTGGGAATTATTGTCTAAGTGGTAAGGAGGCGATGATGAGCGGGAAAAGGCCTGGTTCTATGAAGTACTATTGGTCTAAGCAGATAAAAAGATAGGCAAAGGTCGCTGCAATTCGACACTTGATACGACTTCTGCGATTCGTCAGCTCGTACTAAATCAACTTGCATTAATTATAGGTCTTCTACATCCAGATCACGGTATCACTTGCCTCATGCCAACCCAAATAGTCCTGTCCGAAACGATCATCCATTTTGCCGCGTTTTACCTTTAGCGTTGGGGTAAGCAGTTCGTTGTCAATAGACCAGTGGGTTTGCTGGATGACGACGGTAGATATGCGTTCGAAATTAGCGCGGGTGTTATTGAGCCCTTCAATGGTACTAAGCATAGATTGTTCCACCAGTGCTTTATCGGCAGTAGCTCCGATTTCCGATAAGTTGATCAAGGCTATGGGTTGAGGAATCCCCAGCCCCGCTACACAGACCTGCTCTACAAACTCGTTCTTCATAATAACTTCCTCCAGTGGATTAGGGGTGACGTAGCTCCCTTTAGAAGTCTTGAAAGCATCCTTCACCCTCCCAATTACGCGCACAAATCCATTTTCGTCCAGGGTACCCCGATCGCCACTATGCATCCAGCCATCAATCAGTACTTCGGCTGTTTTTTCTGGGTTTTTGTAGTAACCCTTCATCATGTAGGGGCTTTTCATCAATATTTCTCCCGTATCCTCTTGGATACGAACTTCGCCAAAGGGGATGGCTTGCCCGACGGAGTCATTGGGTGTCTTGGGATCTGGTCCATTGGTCATAGAACCGCAGACCTCTGTCATGCCATACGCCTCGGTTAGGTGGATGTCTAGCTGTTTGAAAAAATCCTTGATGAAGGCGGGGGTGATGGCGGCTCCCGTTCCAGCGATTTGTAGATCGCGCATGCCCATAGCCGTTCTCAGTTTCTTTTTGATGATGCCAGAGAGAATAGGAATCTTGAGCAGCGTATTGAGTCGCTTTTGTGGAACCTTAGCGGTGACGCCGAGATAGAACTTGGTCCAGATGCGGGGCACGGCAAACAATAAGGTAGGCTGCGTATCCTGCAAATTCTTGGCAAAGGTATCCAGGCTTTCGGCAAAAGACATGGTTCCACCCATCCAAATTGTTGGCAATTCCACCCCAATTCTTTCCCCCACATGATTGAGGGGGAGATAGGAAAAAGTTCGAACGGCTTTAAGCTTGGAAACGCCAATCCAGTCTGTTTTCAACTCGTTTTCCATAATCATTGCTGGAGAACGATGTACGTGCATGACCCCCTTCGGCCTGCCTGTGGTTCCTGAGGTGAACTTAATCGTCCAGAGATCATCCAGTTCTGGAACAAAACTATCTGTGGTAGGTGTACTGGTAGCCATTAGCTTTTGCCATTCCTCGCCCACCGTCACCTCCGCATTACCGGCATAGTGGGGAAACTTGATGGCCAGTACTGATGCGGGGATGGCTGCGGCTCTATCTCCCCACTTATCCAATTTACCTAAAAAGATAGCTTGCAGATCTCCTAACTGAATTACCTCCGCCAATTGATCCTTCGGGAGACTAGCATAGAGTGGTACGGACACATAACCACCCATCATAATGGCCAGGTCGGCCAATATCCAGTGGTAGCAATTTTTGGAATAGATACCGATATGATCCCCCTTTTTAAGCCCTTTTTCTCGTAAAACGGTAACCATCTTCCTGGCGTCCTGTCCCGCCTCGGCATAAGTTAAGGTCTTCCAATGCGCTCCTGTGGGTTGGCGCAAGAAAATAGCATTAGGAGTCGTATTTTCCCAATGGTAGAAGCGTTCAATGAGTGTGGAAGGTATAGATGTTGAAGGATTCATGGTTGCTAATTCTGTTAGCAGAGGATGTTAATTTACTAACTAATGCTTATTGAGTGTCAAAGCTGCGATGATTTTTCTAGTCATTTGCACGAAAAGACGGGGAGGGCAGGTAATAGGTAGACCCAGGCCTTGAAGGAACCGCTTGTAGGTCCGTTTTAAGTATAAATTGATCCAGAGGAGTTAATTGAGCAATTATTATTAAATTAGAGAACAGGAACTCCTTTTATAATTCAATAAGAAAACCGTAAATAGCTTATGACTGGATATGATGAAAACTTCCTGCCTGGGCATACTGTCCCAATGCCGGAGCTATCGGCAGAATTAAGAAGAGATGCCTATAACAACGGAGAACCCATCCATCATACTCGTTTTTCGATTGTCTTTAATCGTGAGAGAAAACTAGCTTTCTACGCAGCCTATAACATTGATGGAGCTCACCCCTTAGTGCTACCGAGAGAAGATCAGTTTAAATATGATCCCAACTTACCTCGGTATATCCAACTGCATAACAAGCAGGGGTATTACCAAAGTCCTTATGATCGTGGGCACTTAGCAAGACGAGCTGCCCTAGTTTGGGGGAACGATGAGATTTCACTGCGGGCTGAAGAAGAATCCTACTACTATTCTAATATCGTGCCCCAGCATGAAAAACTGCATTCTACGGCCTGGGGAGATATTGAAGACTGGATTTTGGATTTTGCACAACAGAAGGAAAATCAGGCTTCTGTATTTACTGGTCCCGTGTTTACTAAGCATGATGAGCTTTGGAAAGCCGATGGAGAGGCCGCCATCAAAATACCAGCAGGCTTCTGGAAAGTGCTGGTGAAAGTAGTTGGGGGCGAATTGAAAGCGGCAGGCTTCCTCACCTGGCAGCGAGATTTTAGTGATGATGGAGCCAGCGAGGAGTTTGTTCCGTATACAGAGCAAGTAAGGATCTCTAGCATTGAATTCTTAACGGGCTTAAATTTTGGAGACTTGCGTTATCGAGATCCGATCAGGTTTGGCCTGGAAGCAAGGGCAGATATTCAGGGCATTTAGCGAGTCCTGTTTTGTATTGACAATTTCCAATGTTCTTTTGAATATAGAGCGTTAATGAAGTTGTGTTCGGGTAAAACAAGAAAAGGAGTCGATCTACATCGACTCCTTTTCCATCTTGGGATTATTATTGTTGAATCTCAAAAGCTAGCTTTTCTTAGCTTTTATTCCTGGTCAAATCGAATCTCCTGTATTACAGTAGTACCTCCGCTCATTTTCATGTAGATGTACACCCGGTAGGTGTTGTCAGCCGTCACTAGATTTCCGATACAGTACTGAGAGTCACTCGCTGGGGATGACCCGTGGTGAAGTTGACTGAAGGATTTGGGCTGATGTTGACTGAAGAAGTTCTTTACAATCTGCACAGCCTGTGCTTTGCTGTAAATATCTTCATTCTCCATTACAGACAGTTCAATTGAATTGTCGAAGTACTGTCCCAGTGCTTCAGCATCACCAGTATTCATAGCTCTCGAGATACTAGCAAGACTGAAATCGTTAGTAGTAGTTAGCGATGAAAAAAGCATTACAAACAATAGCGTTTTCATGGTATTGCTATTTAGTTTAACAGTGTTGGAGGAAGGAGGGCTAGCCACAACTAGCGGTTGATGGGCAATTCAAGAGCAGCCTTGTGGTGTACCGTTTTCCTCCTTAATTAGTATGTGATTCAACTCATATTGAAGTTCATACTAATTTATTCAAAAAGATTGAGAATTCCTTGAATAATCAATCCATCTTTAAGACGATATTTCATTTTGGAAGTAACGCCTTCTAGTTCTGAAAGGTTGAACCTCTCCACATCTTATAACGTCCAGAACTAGTATTTCTTGTGTCAAGAACCGCCTTTTTTATAGTCTAATAGATGTAATTGGTTGATTTTTAGCGCATTAAGGGGTTGTGTTTAAGTAAGGTCGCTATTCAGATCGATAAATTGTTAAAAATTTCTAAAATACAGGGACTCAACACTTTTTGCTTAGTGTAGAATTAACAAGAAGTTCTTCTGCTCTTATTTCCTCTTCAGGCTGAAGTTGCTATTTTTGTGGCCATGAAACAGAATCGTGTTCTTTTAGCTATCCTAGATGGGTGGGGCCATGGCCCAAAACCCGAAGTAAGCGCCATTGCACAGGCCAACACTCCTTTTATTGACAGCCTCTATGAACAATACCCCAATTCCGAATTGGTGACCTACGGAGAAGAGGTAGGTTTGCCGGATGGACAAATGGGGAACTCTGAAGTAGGGCATTTGAATATCGGTGCAGGCCGTATCGTGTACCAGGAATTGGCTAGAATTAATAAGGCGATCAGAGAAGAGACCTTAGCTACTAATGAAGCCCTACAGCATGGCCTATCCTATGCCAAGCGGGAGGATAAAGCCCTACATTTGATCGGGCTGGTGTCTGATGGAGGTGTTCATTCTCATATCAATCACCTGAAAGCACTTTCTGACATTGCCGTGGCGGCAGGTCTCAGCAAAATTTATATTCATGCCTTTATGGACGGTAGAGATACCAGCCCAAAGGGAGGGCAGGGATATTTGGCCGACCTGTTAAGCCACATTGAGAGACAACCTACGAAGCTGGCTACTGTTATAGGTCGTTATTATGCGATGGATAGAGATAAGCGTTGGGAACGCATTAAATTGGCGTATGATCTTCTGGTAAAGGGTACGGGAGAAGAGACGCAGGATGTCTTGAGTCTGATGGAGCATCGCTATGCCGCTGGTGAAACGGATGAGTTCCTGAAACCGATTCGTTGTGTGGATGAAACCGGAGCGGCAATTGCCACTATCAAGGAGGGAGATGCGGTACTTTGTTTCAATTTCCGAACAGATCGCCCCAGGGAGATATCCGAGGTATTGACGCAAAGAGATATGCCTGACTTTGATATGCAGAAACTAAGGTTGCACTATATGACTATGACTCGCTACGACGATACGTATAAGGGGGTTGAGGTTCTCTTTACCAAGGAAGACCTCAAAAATACCTTAGGAGAAGTGTTAGCCGATGCGGGCAAAACGCAAGTTCGTATTGCAGAGACGGAGAAGTACCCACATGTAACCTTTTTCTTTTCTGGCGGGCGAGAAGCGGAATTCGAGGGGGAAAGGCGCATCATGATTCCTTCTCCAAAGGTGGCTACCTATGATCTACAGCCAGAAATGAGTGCTCCGGAATTGACCAATGCGATTGTTGCAGACATTAAATCCAACCAGCCGGATTTCATCTGTTTGAATTATGCCAATACGGATATGGTGGGGCATACGGGTGTTTTTTCAGCTGCCGTAAAGGCTGCTGAAGTAGTGGACACTTGCACTCGTGATTTGGTGACTACCGCCTTAGAGTATGATTACCAAATCATTATCATTGCAGATCATGGCAACTCTGATTTCATGCAAAATGAGGATGGTAGCCCGAATACAGCACATACCAAAAACCCCGTGCCCTGTATCTTTGTTAGTAAGGAAGCTGAAGGAAAGCAACTAAAGAATGGAAAGTTAGGTGATTTGGCGCCTACCATTTTACAGCTATTTGGACTAGCCACTCCTCCGGAAATGGACGGAGACTTACTAATACAATAGAGGTAGAATAGACCACCGACTGCAATCCTTCCAAACTATATCCTATTTTTAGGCCATCTTTTCATTGTCTGATGCTAGGACAAACCTAGGTTTCCTTGGCGTATGATGACGATTGAGAAGCTACCATTACTAACCTAAGCATTCTATGATTCGCCTTTTTCATTTATTCATAGTCGTTTTGCTAGCTTTGCTAGCTTTTCGATGTCAGTGGAATTCAACGACAAGTACAGATCAGAGCGAAAAGATTTTCTTTGATCTGCGGGCATTTTTTGAAGATGAGATTGCTCGGCTACAGCAAGAGAATCCAAAGATCAAGAAGGAAATCGAAATAAATGGTAAAAAAGAACAAAAGACGCAAGAGCAAGTAGATTTTGAAAAAGAGTTGGCCATCTTCAAGCGTTCAGATATTAATAAGCCAGCATGGAGAGATAAGTATGGTGTGGATAGTGTACTAGTAGCAGAAGATTTAGTGCGAGTGGATTATGTGGCCCTGGATTCCACCCTTAAAACTCGACTGTTGTCCATCGAGTTCGAAAATTCAGCAGTTAATAAGGTCTCGATCACCAATCAGACCAGCTCACCTTTAATTCAGTCCAAACAACAACTCACCTTTGAGCCAAAGAAGGGCTATCGAATCGCTAATCAGCAGGACTTATCACTTAGCGATGATAGCCAGTTGCGCATTGTTGCCACTTTTAAAAGATGATCTAGTATCCAGAAAAGAATGTAGCAGAGCGAAAGTGAAAATCACCTCCTACTCTGCTAATCTTCAGATACCATCAGAGGGCCGATGGCCTGATCCTTCCTATTATTGATCAGGAAGAGCGACATTCCTATAAAACCGTGTTTCAAAATGTGTGAGGGTTACGCTTCCATCCGGTCACCGATTGTCAAGTTCCGGCGGATTTGAGTCCATGTTCATAGTACTGCTATAGTATGTATGTTAGGGTTACTACTTAATCTCTTCATGTTTACACTACGGATTCATATACAGCCACGCTGGCTGGAGGAAACAATAGTAGATACCCGTTTGACCTGGGCTGAGCTAAAGGGTTATTTGTAGTTGGGGAGGGGAGGCAAGGGAGTATCCCTAGCTTAGGCTGGAACAGAGCCAGCTGCAAGATCTGCTCAATGGGGAGGTATACATCTCTCGCTGTGCAAATATATTAAAAAATATAATATTTAAAAACATCGTGGAATTTTCCCGTGCAGGAAAATGAAAAGAAGGGAGCAATGATAATGGGGCAATAAAAAAGAGGCAGCGCCACCACAGCACTACCTCAGCCCTAACCAAATAAAACCAAATTATATTTTAAAACAGCCTTCGCTGATTTTTTTTGTTTCTTACTTATTGTAAGTTTTACAATTACAAATTTATTAAAAAAAACTTAAACTTTTTTCAAATGCGCCACTAAAATTACCTTTTTCTTCTGAAAAATGTATAAAACGTGTTTTCAGGCCATTTCAGGCAGATACATATGTTGAAATTATCATTTTTTATTCCGGTATTTTGTTCCTCAATCAGGTGTTTTTCAAAATTTTGATTGGTGAAGCGTTCTTCGGCGGAATTTTTTTCTGTTCCCATTCTGGGTGCCATTTTAGCCCGCTCTTTGAAATTTTTTTTTGTTTTTCTTGCCTTTTAACAAATTCGCAAAAATTCCTCCCAAAGACTTAGTTTCGCTCGTAAAAAGCTACAAAATGAAATTCCTACCTTACATATTGAGTGGTTTGTTTTTTCTAAACTCTTTATTATCTGTCGGTTATGCTCAATCCGCCAAGTACGAGGAAGATGCCCGTTTTATTCGGAAGATCTATGATGAGGCGATGACACAAAGCCAAGCCTATGAGTGGTTACGGAGTTTAACGAAGGATATTGGTGCGAGATTAGGGGGCTCTCCCCAAGCGGCCGCCGCAGTGGAGTATACCCGTCAGATGTTGGATACCATGGCGTTGGATAGTGTTTATCTACAAGCCTGTATGGTGCCACACTGGGTGCGAGGAGAGAAAGAAGTGGTTCGTGTAGTAAATTCTTTCAAAATGGGGTCTTTGGATTTGGACGCGCTGAGCTTAGGGAATTCTAGGGGGACTGGGCCAAAAGGGCTTACCGCTCCAGTCATAGAAGTCAAGAGTCTGGATGAGTTGGAAGCATTAGGAAGGGAAAAGGTTGAAGGTAAGATCGTTTTCTTCAATCGGCCGATGGATCCCCGTCAGATGAAGACTTTTGCTGCTTATGGCGGAGCAGTAGATCAAAGAGCCCTGGGTGCGTCTCGTGCTTCCCGCTTAGGAGCCGTCGCTGCTCTCGTCCGATCTATGACCAATGGAATAGATGACATTCCGCATACTGGAGGTCTAGTTTATGAAGAGGGCGTCATCCCTATCCCTGGCTTAGGGGTCAGTACCATGGATGCTGATCTGCTTAGCAGCCTTATTGCGGAGGAAGAGGTGCGCGTATATATTCGCAATACCAGTAAAATGCTCAGTCCTAAACTTTCCTATAATGTCATTGGTGAAATTACTGGTTCTACCCATCCCGACGAGATTATTGTGGTAGGAGGGCATTTGGATTCCTGGGATGTAGGTGAGGGGGCGCATGATGATGGCGCGGGTTGCGTACAATCTATGGAGGTATTGCGACTGTTACAAGCGGTAGGATACCAGCCAAAGCGAACCTTGCGCTGCGTGCTTTTCATGAACGAAGAGAACGGTTTGGCTGGCGGGAGGGCCTACCAACGCGCTTCCGATGCTGCTGGAGAGTACCACATGGCAGCCATTGAATCGGATCGAGGAGGGTTTACTCCGAGAGGATTTACGGCAGATGCTGATGAAAGTGTGTTTACGAAGAAGTTTAGAAAAGTTAATAAGTGGCTTCCGCTCCTGGAACCTTACGGACTACGATTGGCTAAGGGGGGATCTGGAGCAGATATCAGCGGTCTAAAGTCGCAGAAAGGCTTATTATTTGGCCTGGAACCCGATTCACAACGCTACTTTGATTACCATCATACGGCTGCCGATGTATTGGAGGCCGTTAACAAACGGGAACTTGACTCCGGCGCGGCGGCGATGGCGGCCTTGGTGTATCTTTTGGACAAGTATGGCCTGGATTAAGCCGTAAGCAATGTACTCTAGTGTTTCAGGAGTTGTTTCGAGCCAATAAGTTTGTTATCCTTTCGAATGAGCAGGAAATAAAAGCCACTCTTTAGTTCACTAATATTGATCGGACTTCCAGTCCACTTTTTCTTGAGCACTTCCTGACCTAGATAGTTTTGAATACTCAAATCAAGTTTTGGATATGGGGCAGTAAGTTCAAGGTAGTCGCTAGCAGGATTTGGATAGACTTTGATGAAGGTCTTAGTTGTTTCTTCGGGGTTTTGGGTAGTTAAGGTACAGAAATTAGCCTGGTATTCTTCGAAGTAATGGAGTTTAAGGTACTCATTGATACTGTGCGTAAGACTGTCGGCAAAGCGCTCGCGAGTGCTTTCATCGAAGCGAATATCCTGGTTACACTCCACTTGGATTCCATCAATAGTACCTCCATTTTCTGAGCTGTGCCTCCCCGTGTTATAGCCACCGCTAAAGTACTCCTCTCCATTCTGTGGATAGGGATCTTGCCTACTGGGAACGGTAGGGAAGCCCCGATCCTCCAGCATAGTCCCTAGGCTTTGCTCTCCCCTTAAAAGCTCCGCATGTGATAAGGTTTGCAGGTTTTCACCTGCCAAAGCCCTGATGCTACTCTCCTCAATCAATGCTTGTTGGTTTAGCTGACCGTCTGTTTGTCGCAATTGTGTTCGACTCAGTCGATAGCCCAGTTCTACCCGCTGGATCATGTGGCCATGACCATGCAAATCAAGAAACAAGCCCCGACCATAGTCTTCTTCGATACGAGCCTTGGCGAGATCGATGAAGGCGTGATAATTACGGTATGCCTCCTCAACCGTTGGATTTCCATCTGCCGCGGTGGTAATGGAACGATTTGCATCGAATCTATTTCGGTGCAGGAGATTGATAATGACATGCGGATAACAGCCAGTGGTAGTACGGAAATCATCAATGATACTACGAGCAAGTTCTTGAGTGTACAAATCCCGATTGTATACACATCCACTACACGCTCGCCTGGGTATGCTCTGCGGCTGTAGATATCCCCCATGAGGAACAGATATGACGACTGGAAGGTTACCCGCTAAATATTCTACGTAGCCAGTCGTGTCAAAGATAGAAACACCAGGAGTAAGGCTTTGGCCGGAAACACCATTAGAAAAGACTTGTAGAAAGATCATGAGAACAGGCTTTAGGAGTATAGGGTAGATGAGATGCTTCCGCATAAGATTGGATAAATTTGAACTAAGGCATCAGAAATCCGTATTGATCACCCTAATGTATTAAGCTTCTATGACAAATGCTGCGGGTCACACTAGAAAGAGGGAGAAGATTTGAGCTAAAGTGGAAAGGTAAGACAAAGCAAGAGGGAGAGGATGCTAGGCCCAATCAAGCAAGACTTTTCCCGCTTGATTAGGCGTTCAAAAAATAGCGTCTAGTTATCCTTAAGGTAGTTCGTCGGGTTAGCAGTCGCCGTCGAAAAACTTTGGCTGAACACAGCAATAAAGCTCAATAACATGCCGATGAGCCCCGCACCAAGCAAAACCATCCAACTAATATCTATACGATAAGTGAAGTCATTCAGCCATTGGTTGAGAAGATAATATACTGGAAAGATCACCAGGAGCCATCCCCACAGTACAGGCTGGCTAAATCGCTGAAATAAGGACCAAATGATGTGTGCAACTGATGCGCCAAATACCTTCTTTACCGCTATATCCTTGGCTTTGCGCCGGCAGCTGTAACTCACCAGAGCCATCATACCCAACAAGGCTATAAAGATGGCTACAATGGAAAAGAGGAAGCTCAGACTAGCAAAGCGTTCATCTTTTTCATATTGTTGTGCTAGGCGCTCATCGAGGAAACTATATTGAAAGGGGAGATGACCCGCCATTTCATTCCATTTTTGTTGCAGTTGAGCCAAGGTAGAGGAAACTGAGGCAGCTTCAGAGAACTGCACTGTCAACTTCTCAAAGAGGGGAGGGCGGAGTTGGAAACTTAGCGCTCCAATTTCTTCGTGTAAAGATTGAAAGTTAAAATTCTCTACTACGCCTACGACTCTACCTCTAGTATCCCATTGATAGAATTCTTTCCCAATCATCTCCTCTGGGCTTTCAAACCCCAATAGATCCACCGTCGCTGCATTCACTATTAGTTCTGCCGTGGAATCAGAACAGACCAGCTTGGTGTAGTTTTGACCAGCCAACAACTCTAGTTCATATAGTTCTAAAAAGTGTTGGTCTACAGCGTACATCGCTATTTCTGCATCCCGACTTTCTCCATTCTCTTCCTCCACACTCAAGAACACCCCGTACGGACTTTCTGATGGGATATGTGAAGAGGAAGATATATCCTCTACCGCAGGCAGTTTAAGTAGCTCTTCTCTGATCTGCGGAAGCTGAGCAAGTAGGCTCGTATCCCTTCCAAAATTCAAGACAATCTTCCGATCTGCGGGGAATCCTGGGTCCTGGTGGAGCAGGAATTGTACCTGTTGCCACGCCACGATTGTACAGATAATGAGGCTAGTAGAGGTAGCGAATTGAAAGCCGGATAAATAAGGCCAGAAAGATGCACCTTTCCGGTTGGAGGGCTTAAGCAAGCCTGCTTGGGTGTAAGAGGAGAGAAAAAAAGCGGGATAAAGCCCGGCTAGGAGGCTGATCAGCAAACAGGCGGCTCCGGCAATTGCCACAGACTGGAGGAGAGGTAACTGAGATAAGTTTAAGGACCTGTTGATTAAATGACTAAAACTCGGAAGCATGAGTGAAGTAAGTAGCAGGGCTAAGATGAAAGCGAAGAAAACGAGTAGTCCACTTTCCATTAAGAATTGCTGAACTAATTGCTGACGCTCCGCTCCTACGGTTTTTCTTACCCCAATTTCCTTGGCTCGAATGCTAGCTCTAGCTGTTGAAAGATTGACGAAATTCAATAGAGCCATGATGAGGATAAAAACTGCGGTGGCTCCAAGAAATAAGAGATACGTTTTACTTCCCTTTTCATCTAATTCTCCCAACCGATGCTCATTGAAATAGATAGATGAAAAGGCTTCCAAGCTTAGTATGGTAGCTGTTGCGGTCCAAGCTTCGTCCCCCATTCTTTCCCTCGGGAAATTGGCAATTTTTTGGTTGAGCGCGGCTATGTCCGTTTGGGGTTTAAGTAGCAAATAGCTAGGGAAACTGGTCCAAGTCCAATTGGTTTCCGTATGTGGCCGCTCACGGATCCAGCTAGTAAAGGAGATAAAGCAATCCGCCTTTAGGTGCGTTCGCTCTGCTTTTTGACCTATGACGCCCTTGACCGTGTATAATCCATCATTAATGGTAAGTTGTCGTCCCAGAGCAGATTCATGCCCAAAGTATTTTCTGGCAAATTCTTGAGTAATGACGATCGAAAAAGGCGCTCGTAAAGCTTGCTGCAGATTCCCTTCAATCAATGGAAAATCAAAAAGGTCAAAAAAGGTGGAGTCCGCATAAAGTATATTTTTCTCATAAAACTGCCGCTCGCCTTGCCTGACCAATGGATCAGACCAGGGAAATGCCAAGCGTGCTACGGATTGTATTTCCGGGAAGGCTTCTTGTAGGGCTGGAGCTGTCGGTCCGGCAGCTAATGCCAGATCTAGCTGTTGATCGGGGAGTTGAAGGCGGGTATTTAGCCGGTACAGATTGGCTCCTTTTTCAAATCCTTGATCATAACGGGACTCATCCCAGATATAGAGCAAAATTAACAGGCAGGCAGTCAAGCCGAGTACTAAACCTGTGACATTGGTCAAGGTATAGCCTACTTGCCTGCTCAAGCTACGCAAGGCAATTTTTAAATAATTTGTAAACATAACAGAATCGGGTATAAGGTTGGGTAATGGTATTCGCTTAATCACGGATGGACGAATGAGCAGTAAGATCTCTTTCCGGTATTGCGCTCGTGCCTTCCTAAGCCCTTTTTGTTGCACATTCCGCGTGAATTCTTCTTCAATATCTCCAGCCAGTTCCTCGTACAGATCCGGATCGCAAAACCATTTGAACAGTCGCTGGAATAGGCTCGGTGGGGTGATTGGGTGACGCATAAAGGGGTTATTGTAAGCCAAGTTTATAATTGGGGACAGCTTGCCAGAGTGATTCCCGCATACTGCGTACGGCCTCCAGTACCGTTTTGCCTTCCTGCGTCAGTTGGTAGTACTTTTTTCGACGGCCCCCTCTAACGGGAGTGGCTTCGCCGAAAGCAGACTGGATATATCCCTTTTTTTCCAATCGGGTCAAGGAAGTGTGCAACGCTCCTCGACTAATAGACCGCTGAGTCCGGTGGAAAATCTCTTCCTTGATGCTTACTCCATAGGCTTCATCAGCCAGGATCAAGATGACCAGTAATAACAGTTCTTCGAACTCTCCAAGATAGGTGCCTTTCATATTAAGTTCTATTTTGCAGACCTTATGTCGTGTATTATGTTTTATTTTGTAGGCAAAATACGGTTTTTTCTAACTCGAATCAAGTTTGAGAACTTCTCTACCTAGATTTACATTTCCTACATCCTTCTTTTACAGTTCCGGGGAGCGGCTACACGCAACTTTTGTTACAATTGTGGGTCCCTTATATTGATTCATCACCTTAACTCCTTAGCATGCTAAAGAATTATCTGACGGTAGCGATCCGCAATTTATGGAAAAGCAAAACCTATACCATTATCAATATTTTGGGGCTTGCGGTAGGTATGGCCATCTGTATGTTGGTCTTCCTCTTTGTAAATCACGAGCAGAGTTTTGATCAGATGCATGATCGGGCGGAACACATCTATCGCTTGAATGAGGTACAGCAATTTGGAGAAAGTAGCACCCAGAAGGTGGCACTCTCGATGCCCTTGATGGGAGAGACCTTGCAAGAAGAGTTTCCAGAGATTGTCAACTTTACGCGTTTTTATGACCAAGGGCGTGAGTTACATAAGGTAGGGGAGACCGAGCTCTTCATTGACAAGACAGTGGCGGTTGATTCGACTTTTTTCCAAGTTTTTGACTTCAACCTCAAAGAGGGAGATCCCACGAGAGCATTGGTAGAGCCTTTCAGTATGGTGATTAGTGAGCAGGTGGCTCAGAATTTTTTTGGAGACAAAAATCCGATCGGAGCTGTCATACAAGATGAAGGGCGGAATGCGCTAAAGGTGACTGGCGTGATGGAGGACCTTCCAGATAATTCTCATTTACAATTTGATGCTTTGGTATCCATTAGTTCTATGACCCATGATACATCCAACGTTTGGATGCGGAGATGGGGTAGTAACTTTTTGACGACTTACTTAGTACTGCAGCCAGAAACGGATGTGGAAGCCTTAGAAGATAAGTTCCCGGATTACCTAGTGCGACATATGGATGAGGAGGTATTAGATTATCTACAGCTTTTCCTGCAACCTTTGGGAGACGTCCATTTAGGGTCAAAAGACATTACCCATGATTACCACAATTTCCGTAAGTATGATCGATCTTATGTCTCTTTGTTCGTGATGTTGGGCTTGTTTGTACTCTTTATCGCCAGTATTAACTTCATGAATCTCTCTACCGCACGTTCGATGCATCGAGCCAAAGAAGTAGGAGTGAGAAAAACGATTGGGGCGCGTCGTTGGCAGTTGGTCGGGCAGTTTCTGGCGGAGTCTACGCTTTTGGCTGTGATCAGCATGATCCTAGCGGTTTTTTTAGCTGAAGCCCTGGTAGGCACAATGAATGGCATTGCTAACCGTGATCTACAATTGGCCATATGGCAGCGACTGATTTGGATACTTGCGGTCTTAGGTATTGGTATCCTGGTAGGCTTGTTATCTGGGGTTTATCCGGCTATCGTATTATCCGGTTTTCGCCCCTTAGCTGCGATTAGAAAACAAAAAGAACGTAAGGGGGCTGGGCAAATCAATTTGCGTTCTGGCTTGGTAGTATTGCAGTTTGCCATTGCTATTGGTTTGATCATCAGTACAGTGGTTGTAACCCAGCAGCATGCTTATATGCGAGCATTGGATACGGGCTTTGATCGGGATCAGACTTTATTGATCAGTATGAACCGGGAGGTCAATGATAAGTACGATCTACTCCGTGAGCAATTTCTGCAAACGCCAAATGTAGCAGCCGTGACCAAGTCCGGCCAACGATTAGGAAATAACCTACATCAAACGGGTCTGAGCTATGAATCTCAGGAAGGGATTGAATCTGGCTCCTCTTCCTTCTTGAACGTCGATTACAACTACATATCCTTTTATGACCTTGAACTGCTTAAGGGGAGAGAATTTTCACGTGAGCAGGGCACAGATATGGGCAATGCTTACATTGTTAATGAAACTTTATCCAAGGAATTGGGATGGGGGGATGATCCCATTGGGAAGAAGATGAAGGTAGGAGGTCCGGAAGGTCCTATGGGGCAAGTAATTGGATTGGTAAAGGATTTCAATTACAATTCGCTGCATCATAAAATTGAGCCTCTTTTTATCACTGTGCAAAATTGGAGACATAGCGAGATATCCATCCGTGTAGAAGGTGGTGCGATCGAGCGTGCGATTGCGGGCGTAGAGGAGAAATGGAGATCCATTATGGGGGATCGCCCCTTTGAATATGAGTTTTTGGATGAACATTTTGCACTGCTTTATGAGTCGGAAATGCAAGTAAGCAGTGTGGTTAGTATACTCGCCTTTCTTGCCATCTTTATTGCCTGCTTGGGCTTGTTCGGTTTAGCCACCATTGTAACCGAGCAGCGTACGAAGGAGATTGGCGTGAGGAAGATTCTGGGGGCAAGTATTCCACAACTATTGGTCTTGCTATCAAAAGATTTCACCAGACTGGTTTTTTATGCTTTTCTCGTAACGGTTCCTTTAGTAGGGTATTTCTTAGGAGACTGGCTACAAGGCTTCGCCTACCGCATTGAGATGCAGTGGTGGGTCTTTGTTGTGGCTGGAGTGGCGGCCCTAGCGGTGGCTTGGGTGACCATTAGCTTTAAGTCATTACACGCAGCCAGGGCCAATCCTGTAGAAGCTTTGCGTTACGAATAGGCTTTAGCTTTACTAATTCAAGAGGCTATCCAGGTGGTCCTCTAAGCCTACCTCACGTGCCCGCTGTCGAAGTTTGGCAGTGAACTCAGGCTCGGTTTGGCGTGGCCCCAGGCTGCGCAAGTCAGCGGCTGGGACATTATCAGATTCTTCCTTTAATACACTTTTTATGAGTTGGAGGACCTGCGCATCTTTGTCTTTCCATTCCTCTTGCTTCAGGAGGTGGACTTTTTCCAATACTTTTTCCCGAAAATCAGATTCCAAGCCTCTACTTAGCATCTCCCTTTGGATGGACCGAGTGAGTTCATCATAGCTCTTTTGGGAGGAAAGCTGGTCAATGTTTCGGGTGATTACTTCTGCCATATCCTGGAGTTGTTGCTTCTGTTGGGCTTCTTCTTGCACTTCTTTTCTCATCGCGGATATCCGTCGCCATGCGAAAACAACCACAGCTACTATGATGACCAATAAGAGCCCGATTAAGGCCAGGTATCCAACAATGCTTTTGGATGCTTTCTCTGCTTCTCGTATAACCAAAATGCCTTTTGTATTGAGAGAATCCAGGAAAGGAATTAACTGTTGATCCGTACTGGCGGCCAGTGTCTCAATCGCATTGATCAGCAAAGAATCTAATTCCCGGGACAACTTGGGACGAAATTCTCCAAGCCGCTGGTCCATCCGGTCTCCGGTCAGGTTGTCCAGCAGATCGTTGGTGAGTCGCTGTAATTCTACACTCAAGATATCCTGACTGAGGTGCTGAAGATATTCTTCCAGTTGTTCATCCAGAATTCGTCCCTTGAAAAGTAGAAGGGTACTATCTAATTTGCCGATGAGCTGATCGGTTCGCGCATCAATCCATTCCTCGGTATATTCCCCGATCAAGTTCGTTCTGAGTCGTAGACTAAGTTGATCCAAGGTGTCTCCCGTCATCAATAATATGGAATCTAATTGCCGACGCAATGTCTGCTGGGTACTATCACTCAGCAATTCTGCCAAGGCAGCTTTCACTATAGCAGAAGAAGAATTGGAGAGATAAGTGGAGTCTAATTGGCTCGTTACTCCTTTACTCAAATTTTCTCCGATGGCACGAAAGCAACCACTGTTTCCGATCAATAAAATGCCGCAAAAAAAGATCAGCAGGGGAAGGGTATAGGTTTTCATGGTGTATTGGCGTAGAGGTGGCAATTGAAAGGGGTTTTAATTCTTCCTATAAGGTATTACAAAGCCAGCATTTTAGCAAGTGTGGAGTGGGTGAACAGAAGTCACACGGGTTCGGTGGTGTCTATATACTCGCTCCCCATGACTTCTGTAGGACTACTATCTGCTAATGATCAAGGTTTGACTTTCTAGCCATTGTTGTTGGCTGTACAACTGCACCAAATAGGTGCCAGCAGGGAGTTGTTTGAGGTCTACAGCTTGGCCATTCAGGCTTTGAAGACCCAATACCTTCCGCCCATTCATATCAAATAATTCAAATTGCACTTCTCCAAGTGTTGCCGGTACCTGGAACCGGAGAATACTATCCGTTGGATTTGGGCTTAACTTGATCTGGTATTCCTTTGGCTCCAAGGTGTAGGTAGGTAAAGTATTGGCAAAAAGCCATTCATAGGCTGCGGGGAATTCTCGGGCCCAGTACCATTCAAGGTGTTGGCCATCTGCATGCGTCACTAGTTGCAGTTCCTCCGCTTGAAACCCAACCGCTTGTAAGGTACTGCTCATCCGGTTGAGATCATCTACCATAGAACTACTCTCCGTCACACCTCCAATCATGTAGATCCGCAAATCATCCTGTTTGCCGAGTTCTTCGACGAGTCGGTAGATCTCTTCAGTGAACCAGAAAGAAGGAGAAAACACCCCTGCCTTACTAAAAACATCCTGGCGATTTATTACGGCATACATAGAAATGAGCCCACCCAAGGAAGAGCCCATTATTCCCGTGTATTCTCGCTCTGGCCGTGTCCTGTAATGGCTATCAATATAGGGCTTAAGGGTTTCAACGAGGAAATTCACATAAGCTTCGCCTTCTCCGCCCCCAGTGGAGGGATTGGACCAAGGCGTATACTCATTTAGGCGATCACCCCCTCCATTGTCAATTCCTACGACAATGATTCCCTGGTCTCCTTGCTCAAACAACTGATTAAGAGATTCGTCCACTTGCCATTCTTGCCCAAAACTAGTAGAGGCATCGAATAGATTTTGGCCGTCCTGCATGTACAAGACCGGGTAGTATTTTCCGGAATCGGCATAGTCAGGTGGTAGATAGATCCAAATTCTCCGTGTACGATCTAATTGAGGGATAACAAAATCATTGGAAATGATTTGTACATTTTCTGCGGCGGTACTATTTCCTACAGACTGCCCCTCCCAACTAAGGATAGTGAGATCAAGGCTTTGTTCGGTGCCGTCGTATTGGAACTGGCGATCGGGTATAAAACCACCTTCGGCATTACCTTCCACAGAATTCCATCCCCCACGTGTAAATTTGAATTTCAGTAAGCCAGGGGAAGGATCGACGGTAATTTGTCGACTCCCATCTTCTTGCTTTTGCAGGATGAAATCGGGGTTGTCTGGTGCCCAATCCGTAAAGGTGCCCGCTACGTAAATATCAGCATCAGACGGTGTGTTGGAAGGAAGTGAGGTGACTCTCAGGGTAAGTTGGGCAAATACCAGCGCAGGTAGGAAGAGGCTAGTAATCAACAAGGGAATCCTTTTTCGCATTTCAGATAATTTGGTTTTTGGTCAAATTCGGACTGCAAAGCAACAAAAAAAGTTGAGCAATGGAAACCCCTGTTGAGATTTCCTATGTTAAGAAAAGACAAATACGTGGCTCTCGATAATTCCTTCTATTTTTGGCCCATACCGCTTGCGTTAAGTATGAGGATAATTGTATTCTCATACTTAATTCCAAACAAACTTAAAATCAAACGATTACCAATGAACCAGCCAATGAAATTCCGCTTATTGTCACTTCTACTTGTACTATTGTTCTTTATGCCAGCAGGGGCCCAGTCCAAGCTAGATAGTAGTCGGATTGTCAAGGTCTTGTCTTTTAATATTTTACATGGTAGAACTACCAAGGGAGACTTCAATCTAGATGTTCTAGCTAACCTTATTAAGCAGTATGATCCTGATCTGGTGGCCATGCAAGAAGTGGACTTTAAAGCCAATCGCTCCAAGCGCTATGATTTGGCCACAGAAATAGGTTGGAGAACACATAGGGTACCCTTATTTGGTAAAGCCATGGATTTTGATGGAGGGGAATATGGAGAGGCCGTCCTTTCTCGCTTTTCTATCTTGAAAAGTCGAGTGGTAGCCCTGCCGAATCTCCCTAAGCAGGAGCCTCGGGCAGCCTTGGAGGTGGTAACTGTGCTTCCCTCGGGAGATACCATTGCCTTTGTAGGTACGCATTTAGCACATGAAGGAGAGGCGGGCAGGATTTTGCAGGTGGAGCGGATCAATGAGGCATTTGCTCAAAACGAATATCCTACCATCCTTGTGGGGGACCTGAATGCTACGCCCAAGAGTGAACCCATCCGTCGGTTAGAGCAACATTGGACCACAAGTTATGGGACCGAAGAGCCCCGGCCGACCTATCCTTCGGACAAACCTAGGATTAAGATCGATTATGTAATGTTTAACCCCGGGCAACGTTGGAAAGTATTGGAGTGTACCGTGATTCAAGATACCATTGCTTCCGATCACTGTGCCTACCTGGTGAGCTTACAACTGCTTCCAGCAAAATAGGAATTGTCAGATGGCTACCCCATTCGCAATGCAAACAAAAGGTTAATGACTCCAATTAAGCGTTAATAGGGTGGCCGACAAGATTTAAAATACTTAAATTGTACAAGTGAGTAGAAGGCTCGTAGTAGGATTGGTCGCCCTATCTCTGATGGGGCTGGTGTTGGTGCAATACCAGTTGTTGCGCACGGGGCTACTATTGGAAAAAGCCAAGATCGATCAAGGGATGCGGGCTGCTTTGGCTGACGTGAATATCGCTATCAACCGATCCTTTGAAACACAACTGATGTTGCAAAGGCTACATCAGCAGAAGGAACGGGAATTAGCTAGCCCTGAGTTATTGATTCCCCATCGCTTAGAAGATAGCCTGCAACTTTTTGTTGATCAGGCCTTGAGTAAGCGTGGGATTTTGTTGGAGTATGAATTGGGTTTATTAGCCCCTTTTCAAAAGGATACTCTACTGGTTACAGCTGAATTTCATCTGGCTAATGATCGATTTGAGGAATTCCGGCGAAGACTTAATGGACAGCTTACCAGTACCTGTCAGTGTCAGCCGGAATTGCATCTGCACGTCAATCATCTATTCAATTACCTATTGGGAAGGTTGGCGATCCTGATTATTCCTTCCATTCTATTTTTACTGTTGCTGGTCTTCTGCCTAGCTTGGTTGATTCGCAATCTCAACCGGCAAAAGCGACTGGATGAGATAAAGAACGACTTTATCAACAATTTGACACATGAATTGAAGACGCCCGTGTTTTCTAGCTCTCTGCTTCTGAAAATGTTGCGACAGCGTCTACAAAATCAGCAACCCAAGGTGCAGGAGTACCTCCATCTGATGGAGAAGGAAAATGAACGGATGAAGGGGCATATAGAAAAAGTGCTGGAGTTAGCTTCCTTGGAGAATGGCAGGTATGAATTGGATCAGCAGTTGCAGGATGTTCATTCTCTGGTGGAGCAGTTGACCGAACGGTACCACTTACAACTAGAAGAACAGGGAGGAAGATTGCTGCTGGATCTCCAAGCTAATGAAAGTTACGCTAGAGTAGATCAAGTCCATCTCCAAAATGCCTTACAGAATATCATCGAAAATGCGATAAAGTATAATCCTGCACCGCTGCAACTCCGCATTCGAAGCTACAATACCGATACCCATTTGCATCTGGAGTTAACGGACGACGGCATAGGGATTGCGCTGGAACATCAGAAGAAAATCTTTGAAAAATTCTATCGAGTACCTACGGGCAATCTGCATAATGTAAAGGGCTTTGGACTGGGGCTGAGCTACGTGAAACATATCATCGAAGCTCATGGTGGGCAACTGAACTTGCAAAGCACGCTAGGACAAGGGAGTACATTTAGCATTTTGCTGCCTTATGAAAGAAAGGAACATCTACATAAAGAGACAATCAACGCTTAAATATCATCAAATGCGAAGACCCCATCTGTTACTGGTAGAAGACAATGATACATTAGGTTATGTATTGCGCGAGTATTTGGAGATGAAGGGCTATCAGCTTAGCCTGGCAAAAGACGGACGTGCAGGACTCAATACCTTCCGGAAGGAATCTTTCGACCTCTGTATCCTAGATGTCATGATGCCAGAAATGGATGGGTTCACCTTGGCCGAAGAACTCAGGCATCTCGATCCAAGAGTACCGATCATCTTCCTTACAGCTAAATCACTGAAGGTAGATAAGCTGAAAGGTTTTAACCTTGGTGCCGATGATTACATCGTTAAACCCGTGGATGAAGAAGAATTGGTGGCTAGAATCAAAGCGGTGCTTCGGCGTTCTGTAAATTCCATTGATCAACCCATCGCTTACCATATTGGAGCGTATCAATTTGACTACTCCAACCAAAAGCTCATCTATCAGGGTAAAGAACAACTCCTCACCGAGCGGGAAGCTCAATTGCTTCGCTTGCTCTGCCAGCACAAAGGCCGACTCCTGGCCCGCCGGCACGTCCTGAAGGATATCTGGAACAACAATGATTACTTCACCCGTCGGAGTATGGACGTATTCATTTCCCGGCTACGTAAGTACCTTGGGAAAGATGAGAATATCAAGATTACTAATGTTTATGGAAGTGGGTTTATCCTGACGGATGAGGTGGAAGCGCAATAAGACGAATTACGGAGCAAGATCTTAGATAAAACCAATCCCTCCCCGTAGCTTTGCTGTGATTCTTAGACATTTAACAGCCTTTCAAGCACTCTGTAAGCCGATTCAGCTGCTCCATGTACGGTAGAGGTGTCTCCTCCCTCGTTCAAAGCTTCACCAGCAAAATAGACCTTGTTGCCTAAGGGTTCTAAGAGGATTTGCATGGTCGAATCGAAATTGCTTCCATAATGGGAGTAGGAACCTTGAATATAGGGCTCAGCTGACCAGTTCTGGACTACCGTCTCTTGTAAGAATCTTGAAGCTTTGCCGTCAAACATGGTGTCTAGTTCATTTAGTACTTCCTTCACAATAAGTTCATCCGAACCTAAGTCAGTATAACGTCTTGCAGGTTCGCCTACGGTGAAAAGCCCAAGGACGGCATCATTGGTATCTTTCCCAAATGCCGCATCATAGAAGGTTTTTTCTGTGCCGGAAGACAAGTTTTCCATTAGGATATCGGGGTAAAACCGTTCTGAAAATGACAAGAAGACTTTCAAGCCAGCGGGCATATCGATCGTATTCAAAGCTTCTCTCTTTTCTAATGGCCAGGCTGGTTCAAACTTGATCATTTCTTCTTGTAGTATCTTAATGGGAACTGTCACGAGCACTCGATCTGCTTCGTAGGTTTCGCCAGCCTCAGTGGCAACCCTTACTTGATCTCCACCATAGTCAATGTTGGTAACGACTTTCTCAAATGCCATTTTATCAGCAATGGAAGGTACCATGAATTGCTCAAAGAAACCATACCAGGTTGTACGCTTGAATTTGTATTCCCGGTAGAAATGGCTGGCGAAATTCATCCGGCGCAGCTTATTGTTGCGCCAGATAGAAATGGTCTTCGGGCGATAATTGATAATGTCTATATTGGCTTCGACGGAAGGATCAGCAATTAAATTCGCAAGAACGGCAGGGTCTGTATGAATCCATTCTCCCCCAAGGTCAATCGGGAAATCTGCAAATCCCTCTAATCGTTTTACTCTACCACCAAAATCAGTATTGGCCTCTAAGATTTGGAAATCTATATTGTGCTTTTGCAGGATGTAGCCGGCGGTTATTCCTGCGGCCCCTGCGCCGATTATCAAGACCTTGCCTTTGAAGGTTGGCTGGAAATCTGACCCAAAGAGGCTTTGGGCATTGCATGCCGTCAGTAGGGAAGATAAGAAAGGGAGCCCTAGTCCCATGGTGAGGGAATGCTTTAAAAATTCGCTTCGATTCATGTTTGTAGATTTAGGATTAAGTAGATTGACTCTACTCATTTGAGGTAAAAGCGCAAGCCAATTTCTGTAAATAGGGTTGCGGTATTGTATTCTGGGTTTTCAAAAAGTTGACCTAGGATTAGGCGGTAGTATCCGCTTAATTGAGGTTGAATGGGGATACCTTGGGTATAACTGATGGTGGGTAACCAAGCAGTGGTATTCACCTTCTGTCGGTTTGATCTACTTCCATCAGTTAGATTTACGGCAAAGCCTTCCTGGATAGATTTCACTTGATAGCCCAATCCAATACTCATCGACTGGTAGGCCCAGCCTCGTCTTTTTCGCTTTTGGATGGAATACCCAAAATCCAGTGCGGCGAGGTAGGATTGGTGTGAATTGGCTTGGAAATAGTAGCCTACTTGTGGGCGAACAAATAAGGATCGCGTTGTGGCTTGTGCTGTTGCTGCCCATGATTGTATATCGATTGAGCTACTGATACTTAGTCCAGGTTGGATTAGAAATTGCCCAAAATAGGCCACTTCTAAACGCTTTCCTGATGAATCAGATTGAGCCATCAGTGGGAGTGCCGCCAGGCTTAAGATTAGAGATATGATTGTTCTGATGCGTTGCATACTAGCTGCTTTTGAGTCAATTGTTACTACAAGATTAGTCGATAAATCCTAAGCTCGCTGTCTTTTTCAAAGGGTGGAGGTATTTACTCTTTGAGTGGGAAGGTCTAGCCCATGAACGGCCATTTAGCCCATGATCACCGCTAATGGGAGAAACCCTGACGCTGATCAGTTGCAAAGGGCTTTTCAAAGGAAACAGTTTTGAATCAGCGCTATTATTACTAAACTTACTACATGATCCGAGCTTCTGCCTTTAGGTTATACAGTATCCTTGGACAATTAGGGGGATGGACTATCTTACTGCTGATTTTCAGTGTAGAGGAGATGGACTATAGTACTGTTGGGGTTTCTTTGGCCTATGGCTTCTGCAAGACATTGGTTTGGCCGTTGGCGGTATACCCCCACTACTACGGGCTACTCCCAATGCTACAAAGAGGGCGTATCTGGCTATATGCCATACTAACCTTTGTTCTTCTGTTCTTCACGGCTTCTTTATCCGTGCTAGTGGACCAAATCTTTCCCTTTAACTATGATTATGATTTTGGGGCTGAATTGTATTTCTGGGGCGATGTCTTGTACTATTTCTTGCTGGTGGCCCTTATAACGGCCGTTTCAAGCCTATATTATTTCATAGAGGTCTGGCAGACCAATCAAGAGCGCTCATTCCAACTTCGGCAACAGAAGTTAGAAGCAGAATTGAACTTCTTGAAGTCGCAAATCAATCCCCATTTCCTATTTAATACCTTGAATAACATCTACTCTTACGTACAGACGGGCAACGAACGAGCCGGAACCATGCTAGAGCGACTGTCATCCATTCTGCGCTTCATGGTATACGATGGAAGTTCGGATTTGGTGCGTCTGCAGCAGGAGCTGGAAGCAGTGGAAAATCTGTTGGAGATTAATAAAATGAAGAACTCCAAGCAATCGAATATCGTACTACATACAAAAGGAGTAAAAGGATACCATCTGATTGCGCCGCTTATCATTGTCAACTTTGTGGAAAATGCCTGTAAACATAGTGATGTGATCAGCAATCTAGAAGGTTTTATCACGGTAGAGGTGGAGGTGAAAGAAGGGGATTTATGTGTTTTGAACATTGCTAACTCGGTGGGGAAAAAGAAAAGCTTGACGCATGAGTATGGGGGGCTTGGGATGGAGAATATGATGAAGCGCTTGCAATTACAATATGGCTCAAATTTCAAATTGAAACAACAACAGCGGGGAAATCGATACGAAGTCCACCTAGAAATCCCTTTGACACGCAAACATTAAGAATGCATTAGAAACTGTGAACCTTCTCATACATCAAAACCCTTATCCGGTGATTTGGGGACTGGCATTTGAGATAGAAAATTGCGCCTAAAGGGAGCAAGGTCTCCCAATAAAAGGATGACTTAGGCACACAAAGATTGTCAGAGAATCTCAATGATAGAACATGAAATACAAAGTACTGATCGTAGATGACGAAGAGCCTGCCAGAGATCTATTGCAGGTCTATGCAGAAAAGCTAGAGGAATTGGAAGTGGTTGGGGCCTTATCCAGTGCTTTAACTGCCAAAAAAGTACTGAGCCAGGAGAAGGTAGATATTTTACTTACTGATATCCAAATGGATGATCTTACAGGCATTGAATTATTGCAGGTATTGAAACACCCTCCCACGACGATTTTTACCACTGCTTACTCAGAATATGCCTTGGAAGGATACGCCCTAGACGTGGTAGACTACCTCGTCAAGCCGATCTCGTTCCAACGTTTTTGCCAAGCGATAGATCGGGCCAAAGAACTGATTGATTACAAGACCTTGGAAAAGACTGGCATTGAACAAAATAAGCAGGGAACAGAGACAAGAACGGTAACAGCGGACTATTTTTTTGTAAAAACAAACCGCAAGATCCTACGGCTCAACTACGCGGACCTGCTCTTCGTGGAAAGTTATGGAGAATATGTAAAGCTGTATACCAAAGACGATATCATTTTAGCCTTGCAGACGACTTCCTTCATGGAGCGTATGCTACCCACTTCAGACTTCGTTCGGATTCATAGATCTCATATCGTCAATTTAGGCCATATCCGAGAAATTGATGGCAATGAGGTCCAGATAGAAGAATACCGCTTGGTGATCAGCAAACGGATGAAGGAGGGGGTTCTGGAGAGAATACGAGAAAAGGGAATGATCTGATGGGAAGGGATTTAAAGCGCCGGCCAATGAGTTAAGTCATTGTTATTTTTTTTTATTGTTGACCAAAGTCATTAGGGCAGGTAGGGCATTTTCAGTAATATTGGATATCAAAGGTTGAAAGTGAGATAAATCACCAACAAGCCAATGATCAAAATTCAATACCATGAAGAAGATCCTATTTCCAACTGATCTCTCTGATGCTGCCAATCACGCCTTTATCTACGCCTTGCAATTGGCAGACAAGTGGAATGCTAGTATAACTACTATTCACGTTTATCAAGAATTACAAATTGGCGATATCCACCTACCAGGGAGTTTATACAATTTCTATCAGAGCATGGACCTCTATTCTTTTGAGAATTATCGCGATGCGATTCCGGCACTGGTTGAATTGGCTAGGGAAAATGGATTCGAACAGGTGGAGGTTCGACATATGTTGGAAGAGGGAGAAGTGGTGCAGAGCATTTTAACGGCTGCTCAAAAAGAAGAGGCGGATCTAATTGTGATGGGAACTACAGGTGCTCGTGGCTTGAAAGAAATCTTCTTGGGGAGTGTGGCTGGAGAAGTACTAGAGAATGCCACCTGCCCCGTATTGGCCGTACCCGCCAAGACGGAATTTGACGGTCAAATAGACAATATAGCTTATGCTACTTCTTATAAAGATGAAGATGTAGATGCCATGAAGCGGCTGACCACATTGCTAGGTAGTTTCAATCCGACAGTCCACTGTGTAAATGTTGATTTGGCACATACTGCACCAATTACTCAGCATATGGATCAGTTCCAAGACAAAGTTGGAGCCACTGAAGTCCCGGTTAGTTACAAGGTATTGGAGGGCACTGACATGAAGAAGGCACTTACGGATTTCTTGGAAGCGGAAAAGATTGATATCATTGCAATGCTTACCCGCAAACGGAATTTTGTACAGGAGCTCTTCAATTATAGCAAAACAAAGATGATGGCTTATCATGCCAATACGCCCGTCCTTGCTTTGCATGTTTAGCATCAGATATTGGTATCTGCAAGATTGCATCTCCAGGTATGATGCATAAATTAGCTGAAGGGCATTTGTGCATCATATCTATACTTTTCTTTTTCTCCCATCTAATTTTTTCTTCTATTTTGGTTCTCTGATATTTTTTTAGGGTGTTGGAGTTCGGCCTTTTAACGACAAGCCTTGCTTCTGCTGAGCACCATTCTTCTAGTGAAAAAGCTAACTACAGAAATTGTCAGAGAATATCTTTTTCTACTCCGACCGTGAAGTTTTGCCCCCACTCCGCATTAATAGAGTAAAGAGCATAGAAGAATGCCGTGGGACCCAAATCAATCAGATTATAGCTTACTGGTAGCCTGGGCTGGTGGAGACCAAGCTGCTGCTACTGTATTTGTTCAGAAGTACTACCGTCATGCCATGGTACTGAGCCTAGCTTATTGCAAAGGTGACACAGAACAGGCTGAAACAGCAACCCAAACCTTTTTTGAAAGGCTAGCTCGTCGGCTACCTAAACTATGGAAGGAGGACCCAGAAAAACTGCAGAACATTAGTCAGCATTTTTCAGCTTATCTACTGTCAGCACTTAAGAATAATGTAAAAGAACAAAGGCGTTCGGCAAGCCTTTATCAGCATAAGGTCAGAGCACAAGCTCGTCATGTTGAGCTAGAATCGGAGCTTTCCTCGACTGAAAAGTTTGTCAGAGAGGATGCGATCCGCCATGTCTTGTCCTTCTTGCCCGAAGGCCAACGTACGGTGTACCGATTGTATTTAGAGGGTTATTCGTATCAAGAAATTGCCCGGAAAATTGGCCTTAAGCAGGGTCAAGTACGGGGGAGAATTGATCGGGGTAACCAGAAGCTCCGTAAGCACCGACAATTAATTCATCAATTGCTAAAGCCTTAAAGTCAGAGGATATGCAGAATTCCAATTCAGTTTATGTGCCATTTGAGCAGATAATGGCCTACTGCGAAGGGCGCTTGGGGGAGGCAGAGGCTGCAAAAGTACGGGAAATAGGGACCCAGGATCCACTCGTAGCGGAAACAATTATCCAATTACAAAATCTCCTTCAGGAGAATAGTAGCCAAAATATTCAGCATATGCTTGATCATTCTTTGCAAAATTTTCTGCAACAACCGTTAGTTCTGAAACCTAAAGTCAGCAAGAATCCTTCGTGGATGCAAGGCCTGACACTAGATCCGTCTGTTTTTCTAGGCAAAAGGGTGGTATGGAGAAAAGCACTGATTCTGGGGAATATTGTCCTAGCCCTCATCCTGGGGCACATGTTTTATCAGACCTTAGTGTTCCCTGCCGAAGCACAAGATGCCGAACTCACCGCTAACGATCCAACCGTACTCTTCCCAGATGGTTTTACCCCAAATGGAGATGGTGTGAATGATGTTTTTCAACCTAAACTCGTAAAAAAGGTTAAGGTGTTTCACGAATTCTCCATCTATAGTCGCTGGGGAGAGCAGGTATATTCAGCCACCGACTTTTCCTCCAAAAGCAAAAAACTACAATGGGACGGACTCTTCCGGGGTGAACCGGCTGAAGAAGGTGCTTACGTGTACATTATGCGCCTACAAAACGCCTTGGGTTTTGAGGAAACTTTTAACGGCATACTCAGTCTAAAACGCTGATCTTACGCTTCGATCAATTGACAAAATAGCTGTCTGGAGATCGGAGCGTATCCCGATAAAAAGGATATTTCTCCATCTCTGCTGCTAGCTCTTTCGGACTCAGATAGGTACCTCCCTCCTCATTGGCAATTTCTGCTTGCGTATTCCCAAAGGATTTTCGGACAAAAAAGGCATAGTCATACAACTGATAGCCTAGTCCATGTGCCACGGCCCTTTTATCCGTGTCCTGTTCAAAGCGATCATGGAAATCTCCATTCTTTTCGTACTGATAGGCAATGCTGGCGAGCTGGAAGGAGTTTTTGTCCAAGTAGAAAAGGGAATGTGCCAATTCATGCCCCAACACTCCTACCTGCTCATTGAAGGGGAGATTATGCATTAGGATGCCTTCAAAAAAATCGGCAGATTTACTGCTAATAACTACCAGATATTTTCGCTTAAGCCAGGGGAAGAGGACCGTAATGGGAGATGGCCGAGAAGCCAATGGAATGAAGGTTTCTTGTATCACAAAATCGATGGGAACCTCTTTCAGTTCAGGATAGTGAGAAAGGGCGAGCAGGCATTGGAGCTCATAGCCCTCCGCCAGATTTTTATGTTGTCCAAACTCCTCCAAAAGTGTATTGTAAAGGCTGGGGGTAACATCTGCGGTGTAGACGGGAGTCGCCTGTATATCAGATGGTGCGGGAGGGGCCGGTCTTTCAACGGCGCCACGATCTAATAGCAATAAGAGGAACAGCAGTAGAACTAAGCCCAGAATACCTATGAGCAACCATTTGAGAATGCGAAGGGTGATTTTCATGCAAGGCGTTTATGTGGATTTTTAGCTTTTTCCAGATTATTATTCATCTCTGATGGCTTCCACAGGATCGCTTAGGGCAGCCTTCAGCGATTGGGTACTGATCGTCACAAATGCGATCCCCGCCACCAGACAGCCACTAAGGATGGCCAACCACCAAGGATACTCGATTCGAAATGGAAAATCTCTCAGCCAGGTATGGAGGCCATACGAGCTTACGGGCAGAGCCACTAACAGGGCAAAGAATACCAATTGAATGAAGTCCCGTGAAACCAATCCCAAGATCTGCTGAGCGGAAGCGCCTAAGACCTTCCGGATGGCAATCTCCTTAAAGCGTCTTTGCGTTAAACGAGCCGCTAGCCCCAATAGCCCAAAGAAAGCGATACAGATGGCGAGAAAGGCGGCATACCCAATCACTTGGCCCAGTTTGCGCTCCACCTGATAGGCTTGATCAAGTGTTTCATTTAGGAAACTATATTCGAATACCTTTTCTGGAAATGCGGCTTTCCATTCCTCCTCTAGAAAACTGAGCGTTTCCGATAAGGAATGTCCGGATACTTTTAGGGCAAAAAAGCCGAAGCTTCCCGGATTTACTTCCATGGCCAGGGGCTGAATAGAATGGTGCAGGCTTTCCACATGAAAATCTCGAACTACACCGATGACCATGCCCTCTTTCCCTCCCACACTTAGTTTTTTTCCAACGGCCTCTTCAGCACTATCCCAAGACAGAAGTCCCAGCATTTGTTCATTGATTAAGAAGGAACTTATATGATCAACTCCAAAGGAGGCATCAAAATCACGCCCGGCTATAATGTCTAAGTCGAAAGTCTCACTAAAATCATAGTCCACGGCTAGGACGGGAGCGGTTAAGTGTTCTTCTGGAGAAACTTCCTCCGTAGCAATGGTGCGAGCGACGGTGCCAAGTCCAGGCAAGGTAGAACATTGTGTTACGGCGGTGACTTGCGGATGGTTTAGCAGGCGTTCATCGAACCTATTCATTCGTTGCCGAATTTGTGGATCGCCAGGTCTCAGTAGGGCGTTCAGGTTATTTTGACTGTTTAGGGGCACACTGAGGATGAAGTCTTGCTCAAAGCCTAAGGGTTGATGCTGGAGATGTCGTAATTGCAAATACACTGTACCGGCAGCCGTTATGAATACGATAGCTACCAAAAATTGTAGGGTGATCAGACCTTTCCGCATCCAAGCATTCCAAGGTCTTTCCCGGGAAGCAAGACTACCCTTTAAAATGGTAATGGCCTGAAACTGGCTGAGGAAAAAAGCGGGATAGATTCCTGCTAATATACCACTGAGTAGGGCAATGGCTCCAAAGCCCAATAAAAGGATCGGCGTATATACAGCAACGGTAGGGATCTGGCTGCCTGTCACTTGATTGAGGTAGGGGAGGGCTAGGCTGGTCAATCCCAGTCCTACTACAAAAGCAATCCCGCTCAGGAGCGCGGATTCCCCTAAGAACTGAAGGATTAAGCTCGCTCGGCGAGCACCCAATACTTTCCTCATCCCCACTTCCTTAGCTCGGCGCATAGCATCTGCCGTAGACAAATTGACGAAATTAATGGCCGCAATACCTAAGGTAAGCAGTCCTGCCACCAAGAAAAGATACAGATAGCGTTCATTTCCAAGTGGCTTAGGCCCGGCGCGATCGGCATACAAATGGATATCCTGAATAGGGATCAGACTCAAATGTTGTTTATCCTTTAGTCGTTCATCTCCTTGCTCACGCACAAAGGATACAAGCCTTTCGTTGACTTCCTCCTGGCTTTGCTGTTGATTAAGCTTGACGTAGGTGTAGGAATGCGTAGCACTCCAGTTGTATTGGGTGAAACCTCTGGTGCGTTCGCGAGCATGAGCAGGCTCTACGGTGATCATGGCTTCAAAGGGAAGCAGCATATTGATAGGTAAGTGTGTCTGATCTGGCCATTCTTTGATCACTCCCGTTACCGAGAAACCGTCTTCTCCCGCCAGGCGCAATGACTTTCCGACTACGGCTGTCTGGCCAAAGAGTTGCTGGGCTAGCTTGTCAGTAAGTACCACCCCATTGGGGTTGAGAAATGCCGTTTCGGGATTTCCTTCTACGAAATCAAAAGAAAATACCTGAGTGACGGCAGTATCTACAAAGTATACATGTTCCACCTCTTGCTGCCGCTGCTGTTCTACCACCGCCACACTCAGATCACGAGGATAGAAACGACTAACGGCTGGGATTTCAGGGAAATAGGCTTGCAGCGCCGGTCCGACCGCTGGAGGGATACGTCCTCTTTTTTCACCTGAAGGGCCATCCATACTGTATTCCAACCGGTAGATGTGTTCCGCTTCTGGATGGAAGGTATCGTAATTGAATTCGTGCCAGCAATACAATACAGCCAGAAAGCAACTGGCCATGCCGAGGGATAGGCCCAGAATATTGAGTGCTGAAAATCCTTTGTTTTTGCGTAGATGGAGGAAGGCGTATTTCAGTTGTTTTAGCCACATAGCGAGAGTCGGGATTTAGAAGCTTTGACTAGGAAAATTCCAGTCTGCTACCAAAAATACTAAAAAAGAACCCGACAAAAAAGACAGCTTAAGACGGCTCGATGAATTGGTGAATTTCGTCTCTGTAGAACCACCATTCACCGAGCAGATTATTGAACACTAAGTACTTTCTTGGTTCAGTCTAAGCAGATGAGGCTTTGGCATAGTAGTTTTTTCCTTTATATTTTCCTTAACAGACTTTGTGAATTCCTTCACATTATTCTGCGAATTAGGATCGTTTTAGTGGCGTAATTTGATTCAATCATCACAAACCAAAGCCATCATGAAACAATCTATGAAGTTGTTGGCAGCATTAGCACTGTTATTTATGATTACCCCCTCTTTTGCACAGGTCACCGTAAATCCTAAGGTCGGCTTAAACGTCTCTGCACTCGACGCCAAATTACAAGATTTGGATGCTGAGGTACGCGCTGGCTGGAATGCAGGTTTAGATTTACGTATAGGAGAAGGCTTCTTCTTCTTGAATCCTGGGGTGCACTACTACAGTTATACTGCACGTCTTTTGAAAGAAAATGAGATTGACAATCCTGAGGACATTAAGTTGAAAGATGAGACCACCATTCAGAGTGTGCGTCTACCGATTAATATCGGTTTCCGTCTGACAGGAGATAACGGGCTTTTGGGCATTCATGCCAAGGGTGGTATTACGCCATCTTACGTCTTGGGTGTGAATGAGAAAGCAAATTTCGATTTCGATGTAAAGGATCTTAACCGATTCAACTACGGCGCTAACCTGGGCGTAGGCATCGATGTGGCCTTCCTAACCGTTGACGTAACCTACGAGATTGGTCTTAAGGACTATTTCCAGAAAGCGGAGGGCCGAAACAATATGCTGACCGCTAGTGTCGGTATAAAATTCTAAACATTAATATAGTCGGGTAATTTATGATAGTCAGAGTCCGGACGCCGAAGTGCGCCCGGACTTTTTCTTTAGCCACTATTCAGGGGGGGATCCCTTACCCCCTGAAGTAACGGATACTATTGCGGTTAAGCGTCTAGCGCTTATCAAGCGCTAGTACCGTACCAACTATATTCTTACCATTGGTGGTAGCATCAAAGGCTACCGTTTGTCCTGCTTCAAACTTCACATTCGTAATTCGCTCATTAGCCATGGCTTCCTTCAGCTTGCCGGCGTAGGAAGGTTGGCGACTTTGGGAAATCCGACGATTGAAGGCATCGAAATCTAGTTCTTTCTTCGATACAACCACGGCGATATAGTCTGTATTACCAATTTCATCTGCTTTCATGGAATAGTCGCGAGGAAATAGGCGCGTTCCTGTAATCCCACAGTAGGCAGAGTGTTTCTGTGTGTAAGGGAAGAGTACATAACTTGAACCATCTGTTTCTTGTCCGAATACATACACATAGCATTCGATGCTGTTGGCTACCAAAATCTTGAACTTATCCCCTTTATTGATGGGTCGAGCTGTGCGGAACTCAATATCTGACACCTGCTGCATAGCAATCGTGCTTTGCGTAGCTAAATCAGCCAACCCAAATTTAACTTGCAGTTTGTTCGGATCGTACTGCTCTGTACTTCCCATGGGGTGGAGGCCATAAGCTTCTTTGGTGAAATGCTCAAAGTCACGATACCTTACCCAAAAGTTGCCTCTGTTACCCCAATCTTCTCCCCAACTGTTCATGACCTGGAAGGAACCTCCATTTCTATTGTCATCATAGCCAATGACACACATGGCGTGTCCGCCGAAGCCTCGCATGGAGTAATCTCGTTGTGAGGGAACCCAGGTGTCTTGACCCAGCATCCGACTCATGAATGAACCACCTACCATCATGCCGATGACGACTGGTGCTCCCTGAGCCAAATTTTGCTTCATCCCCTCGATATCCACTTTATAGTTATTGGCACCTAGGGTCAGGCGGTTATAACCTTTGATTCTGAACTGCCGGCCTTTATTTAATAACGTATTATTGGGCTGTGCAGAACAACTGCGTTCGTTGTAGCGGAAATCGCTGAAGGGGACTCCACCGTTCTGTGACATGGCCTTCATGGCATCTAGCATGTAGGCCCCCTGACAACCGTCCAGATGGATTTGATTGTAGAGATAGGAAGGACTAAAAGCTACTTGGTTCGGGTCCTGTCCAGTAGCGCGAGCATGTAGGATAGTACGAGCAGCATAGGCACTGGCCCAACCTACACAGGAGCCCTGCTGCCCTTGGTGCAGTCTTCTGGGAGCAAAATTTTGCAATGATACGCTGGATGGAAGACCTGCACCTCCGTAACCGTAGGATAAGGGTTCAAAGACTTTGGCTTGATCAAATAATTCCTCGTTTAAGGAGGCGCCCAAGGAGAAGCTAGCATCTTGGAAATTGTCTTCTACGACTGGACCACCACTCAGCATGGCTTGGCCCCCAAAGAAGAAGTACCAGATGCCCCCAACGATTAATACAGGAAGGATTAGTTTAGGGCGTTTGAATAAGAACATGATCAAAAAAGGGAGTAGCTTCCTAATCATTCCTCCCCCTCCAGGGTTGTTTCTTGGGCCAGTAGGATTATTGTTTCTCCGATTATTTTCGGGGTCCTTTTCCATTCTTACAGGCATAGTTCGATTTTTGTATGGTTGTATAAGGTATTGATCGACCACGGACGAAACTGGCGGGCCGTTTGCGTTTTTCTGACGTTACATTTTCACGAAAGACACACTTTGACGTTCGCCCGAATTTAAAATCTATCTCTGGTAATTTTGGCAGTCGACTTAGAACGAAGATCACAAAGGTCCCGATAATTGTAATCGATAGCGCTTTGATCCAGGTTTCGGCTAAGCCAAAACACAAAAAAATTGTTAGAGACTCTTAAAATTACATGTATTCCTAGAATTTTTGCACTTTGACTATTTGAAAAGCAATGGTAGAAAACTGAAAAAACGTCCGTTGACCATTGATTTCCGACCATTTCCTAACAAACATCCTACAAATTAGATCGGGGCTTAATATGATTGTTGAGTCAAAGGCTTGTTAACGAAGTAGAAAAATATGAATACACTTGAAACTCTACCTCAATACATTCGTTAATTATATATCAAAGAGTAAGATAAGTTTACCAAACGATAATCACCGAAGCATGGCCTGGCTCTACCGTTGTAAAACAGTAGAGTACGCCAACTAAGCTATTTTCACATAAACCTACTCTTATGCACGCATGGAACACTATTTCGCGAACCAGTGACGACAAAGTCACCTTAGCTATTCAGTTACTTGAGACCGTAAGCAGAGATGAAAGTATTCCCATCTTAGAATTTATGCGAAAAAGAGGGGGAGGCACCTTTCACGAAATTTTACTAAGCTTGAAGATCAATGCGCAAGACCTGGAAAGGCAACTAAAGCAACTTATTGCGGCCGGCGCATTGAAGACTAGAAAGAAAACTACGGCAACTTACTACACACTTAATCAAGGTCGCCTAAGCACGATCTCCCAAGTCGCCGGAAGATTAAACGAACTGCGCCTGGAAGGAGTTAAGAAATCCTCATCAGGAAAGTAAACTACAACTACACAAGTAGCTGTTAAAGACCCAACAAAACACAGAAATTGTAGCTAGGACCATTACTTGTCAGCCTCTTCTTAAGAGATTCGAGTTTGGAATAGCTACAAGAGAAAAAGGAGTAAACCGTTGTGGCTTACTCCTTTTTTTGTTCCAGCTGGAAATTACGAATTCATCCCGCCACAAACACTAAGTGTTTGCCCAGTGATATAACTAGACATATCTGATCCTAGGAAGATACAAGTTTGTGCAATCTCATCAGCCTTACCCAAGCGTTTCAAGGGAATATTAGCCAAATAACCCGCTTTAGCTTCTTCAGAAAGTTCATCGGTCATATCGGTTTCAATAAAACCGGGCGCCACCACATTACAACGCACATTTCTAGAGCCCATCTCCTTGGCTATTGATTTGCTAAAACCAATGATACCCGCCTTGGAAGCGGCATAGTTAGCCTGCCCAGCGTTGCCGTTGATACCTACAACAGAACTCATATTGATGATAGATCCTCCACGATTTTTCATCATGGAACGCAAGGCGTGTTTAGTCAGGTTGAATACTGACTTAAGATTAGTCTGAATGACTTGATCCCATTGGTCTTCGGACATTCTTAGCATCAAGGTATCTCTGGTAATACCTGCATTATTGACCAGAATATCGATGCGACCGAATTCTTCCAAGACCGACTTGATTAAAGATTCAGCTTGTTCGAAAGAACTCGCATCTGATTGTAGGGCTTTTAGGGTCACTCCATCACCGGACAATTCGTCCACTAAAGCATCTGCTCGGGTAGAAGAAGAAATATACGTAAAGGCAACCGTCGCCCCAGCATCTACGAAAGCTCTCACAATGGCTTCTCCGATCCCTCTGGAACCACCCGTTACTAGTGCTACTTTGTCTTGTAAAATTTTCATTGCAACTCCATTTTGATTTGCTTAAGTGGATAAGGCAACCCGCCTTGTTGATCCACTGTTGCTGTCTAATAATGAGGCACTTTGGGGAAATCTGGCGCGAAAATAGGCTTTTCGAGTGAGCTAACAGACAATGAATGTTAAAAAAATGGGGATGCAGGAAAAAAGTAGTAAATTTAAAAGTATAGTTATTCGACTGTTCAGAAAGACCTAAATAAAGCTTATGAAAATTAAAACCCTATCTCTCTCGATGGGATACCTCCTACTGGGTTCCCTCCTTTTTGTTTCCTGTCTAGAAGATCGAGTTGATCTTACCAAAGTGAGTTATACCGACGAAGAATATGCTATTCTTTCTCAACAATTAAACTTACCTCAGGCGAGGGCAAGTTTTGAAGTGGAATTCCCGTTGCATATGACCCGGACCGGGGCAGTAGCGCCAGAGATTGACGATGCGAAGGCGACTTTGGGTTTGGTGCTGTTTTATGACACCCAATTGTCCGCCAACAATAAAGTATCTTGTGCCTCCTGCCATAAGCAATCCTTGGCGTTTTCGGATGATGTGGCGCTAAGTGAAGGCTTTAATGGAAAGTTGACGAAGCGCAATTCGCTACCGCTGGCTTCTACGCCCAACTTCGAATCCTCTTATAATGGCACGGGCAACTCGTTTTTCTCTGGCTTGCAAGCCGGTTTTTTTTGGGATGAAAGAGCTCATTCTATTGCTGAGCAAAGTAAAATGACCTTAGAAGATGAGATCGAAATGGGAGTAGACGTGTACGAATTGGCAGGCAGACTCACGGAAGTTCCTTACTACCAAATTCTTTTTGAAAAAGCCTATGGATCTCCTAGTGTAACACCTGCTAAAATCACAGATGCCTTGGAGGTATTCATCAATTCTTTTGTTTCCGTTTCTTCCCCTTTTGACAAAGGATTAGATCGGCACCAGACTCCGTTCGCAGATTTCGCCAATTTTAGTCAGCAAGAAAACCTGGGTAAATCCTTATTCAATACCCATTGTAATAGCTGTCATTCCTCCGATTTTACTGCCTTGGTGGAAACGGTGGCTAACAATGGCCTAGATCTGGAATATGAAGATAAAGGCTTAGGTGAGCGAACCCGCCTTGAATTTGATAATGGACGGTTTAAGGTTCCTTTCTTGCGAAATGTTGGACTAACCGGGCCGTATATGCACGATGGCCGATTTGAAACATTAGAAGAAGTAATTGATCACTACAGCGAAGGCATTCAAGATCACCCTAATCTTGATATACGACTTCGGGATGGCTTCCGTACGGAAGCTGCGCCTAAGCGCATGAACTTTAGTGAAGAGGAAAAAGCCGCCTTAGTGGCCTTCCTGCATACCGTAACAGATGATCAATTTATTCAGGATGAGCGCTTCGCCGATCCTTTTAAATAGGTTTCTAACAACTTGATTTAATCCTCCTAAACACCTGCCCTTATGAAGAACATACAGACAAGATACGCCTGGCTAAGCCTGGTTTTACTTTCCGTCTTTTTTACTGCTTGCCAAGAGGATAAAGTTGTTATCACCAAAGCAGACTACACAGATGCTGAATATGAAGTTCTGAACAGGACCTTGAACTTACCACGACAAAGAGCGGACTATTCTGTTAAGCTCCCACTTCATATGAGCAGAATGGGCGCAGCACCTCCTGTCGTTAGCAGCGCCAAGGCCACACTCGGTGCGGTACTATTTTATGACACTAAGCTCTCCGCCAATAACACGGTTTCTTGTGCTTCTTGTCATGAACAGTCCTTGGCATTTTCGGATGATGTGGCCTTAAGCGTAGGTTTCAATGGCGAATTGACTAAACGAAACTCTTTAGCCTTGGGTTCTGCACCCAACTTTGAAGTGTCTTATAATGGAAATAGTGTGAGCGCTCAGACTGCCGCCTTCTTCTGGGACGAACGTGCACATAGTATCCAGGAACAATCCATCTTAACCCTACAGGATGATATCGAAATGGGAATGGATCTAGATGAGCTAAAGAACCGTTTAGAAAGTATTCCCTACTACAATATCCTCTTTACGAAAGCCTATGGCTCCGGAGCTGTCACTCCTGATCGTGTCACGGAGGCTCTACAGCAATTCATTAATGGTTTCATATCTGGGAGTTCTCGCTTCGACAAGGGCCTGAACCGTTCTACTGGCGATCCCTTTTCTAATTTTGCAGAATTTACAGCGCAAGAAAACCTAGGTAAGACCCTGTTTAATACCAATTGTAGCAGCTGCCACGGGGCGGACTTTACTTCTGTAGTAGAGACCGTTGCCAATAATGGACTCGAAATGGAATATGCCGATCAAGGAATAGGGGCGCGCACAAGATTGCATTTTGATAATGGCAAATTCAAGGTGCCATTTCTGCGGAATATCGCACTTACAGGGCCTTATATGCATGACGGTCGTTTTGCTACACTTGAAGAAGTCATTGACCACTATAGCGAAGGAATCCAAGCCCATGAGAACCTGGATATTCGCCTGCGCACGAACTTCGAACTAGGTGGTGATCCGGTCAAGATGAATTTTACGGACGAGGAAAAGGCAGCCCTGGTGGCCTTTTTGCATACCTTGACCGACTACGAGTTTATTCAGGATGAGCGATTTGCCGATCCTTTTAAATAAAATGGCATGCTGTGTTATAAGTTATGAATAAAACTGGGGCTGCTTTCGAAAAAAGAAAGCAGCCCCAGTTCTGTTTTGTCCTTTTCGCTTACTGATTTAGTTCAACTTTTCCTTAAGGTAATGTCCAGTATGCGAACCCTTCACCTTCACTAATTTTTCAGGAGAACCTTGAAAAACGAGATTTCCGCCATTCTTACCCCCCTCCGGGCCCAGATCAATGATCCAATCTGCGGATTTGATCACTTCCATATTGTGTTCTACCACAATGACAGAGTGCCCTTTTTCTACTAGAGCATTGAGCGCATCAAGCAGTTTTCTGATATCGTGAAAATGTAATCCTGTAGTGGGCTCGTCAAAAATGAATAGGATATGCTCGGTGGATTGTTCCTTAGCTAGAAAAGACGCTAGCTTCACGCGTTGGGCTTCTCCGCCAGAAAGGGTGCTAGAGGATTGCCCTAACTTCACGTATCCCAATCCCACATCGTGTAAGGGCGTTAGTTTTCGAACCACATCTTTAGCGCCTTCAAAGAATTCAATGGCTTCAGCGATGCTGAGATCGAGGATTTCAGCAATGTTTTTACCCTTGTAACGCACCTCCAAGATCTCCGGCTTAAAGCGTTGGCCTTTGCAGGTTTCGCATTCGAGGCGAACGTCAGCCAAGAATTGCATTTCGATCACTTGTTCTCCTTCTCCTTTACAAGTATCACATCGCCCACCGTCTACATTAAAAGAAAAATACCCAGGTTTAAAGCCGCGTACTTTTGACAATTGCTGGCTAGACATCAGGTTCCGAATCGTATCATAAGCCTTTACATAGGTCACTGGATTGGAGCGCGAGGATTTACCGATTGGATTTTGATTGACCAACTCAATTCTGGTAATCTGATCTAGTGCTCCGGTGAGTTCCCGGTGAACCCCAGGCGCTTTTGAATAGCTCTCTCCCAAATGCTTCTTTAGGGCAGGATACAGAATCTGTTTGACCAAGGTCGTTTTACCAGAGCCGGAGACTCCCGTAACAACGGTCATGGCGTAAAGCGGGAATTTGGCGTCAAAGCCTTTCAGGTTGTGCTGACGAGCTCCCTTGACTTCTATGAAGTCTTTCGGTTTTCTTCGAACTGCTGGTAACGGGATCTGCATCCGATCGCTCATGTACTTAGTCGTCAAACTTTCCGTGGCTTCGGTGTAAATTTCTTCGTATGGGCCGGCAAATACTACCTCACCACCGTGGATACCAGCGTGTGGCCCGATATCTATCAGGTAGTCGGCACTCTTGATAATATCTTCTTCGTGTTCTACAACAATTACCGTGTTGCCGAGATCTCTAAGGGATCGCAGAACGGCTACAAGGCGGTTGGTATCCTTAGGGTGAAGCCCAATGCTGGGTTCGTCCAGGATGTACATAGAACTGGTAAGGTTGCTTCCAAGCGTACGGGTGAGATTAATGCGTTGTGTTTCTCCTCCACTTAAAGTAGAAGAAAGCCGATTGAGGGTAAGGTAACCCAAGCCAACGCTGCACATGAAGGACAGGCGGTTGTTGATCTCAAGGATCAATCGCTTTGCGATTTTGGTATCAAAAGCACTCAATTTCAGGCTTTGGAAATAATCTCGTAGCTCATCTACCGGCATTTCCACCAAGTCAGGGATATTCTTTTCACCCACTTTGACATAGGTTGCTTCCTTTCTCAATCTTCCGCCATCGCAGGTGTGACAAGTTGTTCGTCCTCGATACCTGGCCAACATGACACGATTTTGGATCTTATAGGTTTTCTCTTCGAGTTCATCGAAGAAGGCATTGATGCCGTAGAAGTATTTATTGCCTTTCCAAAGCAGCTTCTTCTGCGTTTTAGTTAGATCTTGATAAGGCGTATGTATGGGAAAATCAAAGTGATGAGCACTCTCTAGTAACTTAGTCAGCCATAAACCATATTTTTCTCCTTTCCAGCAGGCAATGGCACCTTCAAAGACGGACATGGCCATATTCGGAATCACTTTGCCTTCATCAATACCCATAACTCTGCCAAAACCTTCGCAGGTAGGGCAGGCGCCATATGGGTTGTTAAAGTTAAAGAGGTGTGGAGAGGGCTCTAGAAAAGTCATACCATCCAGCTCAAAACGGTTATTGAAGTCCTTGGTCTCTCCATCAATGATTTGAACAATGCAATCTCCTTCACTTTCATAGAAGGCCGTCTGGACAGAGTCGGCAATTCGCTTCTTGTTCTCTACATCTTCTGCTTTAACCGCGAAACGGTCAATCAGGATCATAATATCCTTCTTGCCCAGCTCAGAGAGGGCTTGCTTGAGCATTTTCTTTTTTTCTTCCAGAAAATCCTCAATACGCAGTAATTGTTCTTGGAAAACGATACGGGTATAGCCTTTTTGGAGAAGTAGGCCAAGTTCCTGCTCCAATAACCGTTCTTTATACTTGATAGGCAGGGGAATGAGGAGTTGCACCTTGGTACCATCCTCAAAATGATGAATGTAGTCTGAAACGTCGGCTACTTCATGTTTTTTGACCTGTTGACCGGTAATCGGGGAGTAGGTTTTTCCAACTCTGGCATAGAGTAATCTTAAATAGTCGTAGAGCTCCGTCAAGGTACCAACCGTAGAGCGTGCGTTGGCGGTACTCACCTTTTGCTCAATGGCAATAGCTGGGCAGATACCTTTAATGTAGTCCACTTCCGGTTTTTTCATTCGCATCAAGAACTGGCGCGCATAAGAGGAAAGACTCTCGACATAACGTCGCTGGCCTTCCGCGTATAGCGTATCCATAGTAATGGAGGACTTTCCTGAGCCTGAAACTCCGGTTACGACGACTAACTGGTTCTTTGGAATCGTAAGATCAATATTCTTTAGGTTGTTGGCTTTGGCTCCTTTAATATAGATGCCTTTTTTGAAGTCGATTTGGGTAGGCTCTTCCGCTACTGCACTTGATGATTTCTTAGCCATGGATCGCAATGCACTTATGGTGATGAAGGATGATGTAATGGTGAATTTACACACCTTCAAGAACAAAAAATCAAACTTATGGTTTTCTGTTGATTATTTTTCCTTCTATCGAAAGAGAATGGAGGTTTATCCATGAAAAGTCAACTTTTATCGTGAAACGCGCTTGCCAAGTGTAAGCCAGCTTGCAAATAAATGAAAAAACTTATAATAAGAAGATTGTGTGGGAATGGGCAGGTATTTATGTTTTTAATTTTGTTTTGACTGTATTGTTGAGTTTTAACGAAATTATGTGTTATTAAACCTGGAATTTTATTTTGTTGGTTTAGTTAAACAAGTGTTAAGGTTTCAAAAAAATAGACAATAAACTTGTATCAATTGCCAAGATGATCCTATATTTGGCGCTGTATTCAATTCTTTTCTCTTTAACTCTTTCATCAAAACTGTTGACTATAGATAGTAACTTTTACACTAAATAATTCTTTCAAGAAGGATAATCCCAAGCACGCTTTTAAATTATTTAGTTATGCAAGTTACGCCGCTTAATGATCAACAGCTTATTGCACGCTATCTCGAAGGTGATGAAAGAGCATTCGAAGAGCTTCTCAACCGTCACCAGCAAAAAATTTACACTTCCATTTATCTGTTTGTCAAGGAACAAAGCCTTGCCGAAGACATTTTCCAAGAAGTCTTTATCAAGATTATCGACACCCTTCGTAAGGGTAAGTACAATCATGAAGGAAAATTCCTACAATGGGCGCTCCGTATCTCGTACAATATGTGCGTAGATTACTTCCGTAGAACCAAGCGTAGGCCACAAGTTTCACCCACTGAGACTTTTGACATTTTTGATGTACTACCTTTGACTGAAGAAAATGCGGAACAAAACATCATCCGCAGTCAGACGCATGATAAAGTTCGTAAATTGGTAAATATGTTACCTCCAGAGCAAAGAGAGGTGGTGATATTACGCCATTACGCAGACATGAGCTTCAAGGAAATTGCGAAGTTGACTCGCGTAAGCATTAATACTGCCTTAGGTAGAATGCGTTATGCCTTGATCAACATCAGAAAAATGGTAGAAGAGAAGGAAGTTATCTTACAGTAATTTCCACCAAAACCATTTTGTTTGCACACCGAAATGGAAAGCTCATTGGAGCTGGCGCCATTCCCCCTTATCCCGATTTAAGCAAGTTTGCCAGTAACAATGCGCTACTTATGGGCCTTTCAGATTCAGTTCTGAAAGGCCCATTGTTTATGTGCCAAGCCTGAGTTGTACTGGAATTTAGAATATCAAGTTTAAAATCCAATAATTGGCCTGCCAATGTTCCTATTTTGCTTATCCTTCGCTGTAGAACCCGGCTTCATTAAACAGTTTCGTCATTTATTTGCTAGATATGTCTTGATAGGCTCGCCTATATTCTGAGGGGCTTAAGCCATGAATCCGCTTAAACTGTCTATTGAAATTGGATAGTGTGGGAAAACCGCTCTTAAAACAAACCTCTGAGATGGATATATCCTGTTCGACTAATAATTTACTAGCATGTCCTATCCGTACTTCACTTACCAATTGAGAAAAGGTTTTATTGCTATGTTGTTTGAAATATCTGCTAAAAGAAGAAGATGTCATATAAGCTAATTCGGCTACTTCTTCCAGCGTGATTTTTTTGTGATAATTGTCCATAATGTAATCATAGACAAGATTCATTCGATGTGTATCTTTTCTCTTTAAGCTATTAGAGTAGGTTTCGCTTGCTAGTAATTCATAATCTCTGGAATGGGCAAGGAGGTGCAAGATTTCCAGTAATACTAGAATAGACTTAAAGGATTGGAGACCTAAAAGTTTGCTCATCAATTTATGGATACAACGGGCCGTCTTATCAAAGATCAGCATCCCTCTACTGGCTTTACTGAGCAATTGTCTAATTTCAAAAAACTCATTTTTTTGTAGTATCGCTTTTCCCAAAAAGTTTTCTTGAAAGTAGATCACAATCCCTCGGGTCATTAAATTCGAATCCCCCTCAAAATACGATTGATCACTTCTCCATAAGTGAGGGAGATTAGGTCCAGTGAAAACCATATCTCCTGCTTCAAATCGCTGGATATGATCTCCAACAAAACGAGTGCCTGTGCCTTCTAAAACTATAAACAATTGAAATTCGGGATGGAAATGCCAATTTGGATCAAAATAAGGATCAGTTAGTTCTTTGATCACAAAAACTTGTGCAGCTGGAATTGGTGATTTTTGAAGGGGTGCCTTCACTTTTCTTACGGCTTGTGTAAACGAAATAGTCCGAGTCTAATTTAACATTTTTTTGCCTTTTTCTACAGAAAAAAGATGAAATACAGTCAGTATGAGCTAAAATTCAGTCATAATTTGCTGAACTTTATTCTGAATTTTGCTAACAACGCAAAATAAAGATTATGTTTAATATAAAGTTGCTTTCATTTATACTCATAATCACCCTGTTTACTGCTTGTGAAAGCAAAAGTGCTCAAAATGCTGATAAAAGTCCTAGAAAAATTGAAGTACTCTTTCTAGGGCATGACTCCGAACATCATAATTCTGCTATCTACATGCCTATGCTGGCAGCATCGTTGGCAACGGAAGGGATAAACTTCACTTATGTAGAAGATCCAGAAATATTAGCACAAAAATCTGAGCTTCAAAAGTATGATGCTTTAATGCTATATGCCAACCACGATGAAATTACTCCAGAGCAAGAAAAAGGACTATTTGATTTTATAGAAAATGGAAAAGGCTTTATTCCACTGCATTCTGCTAGCTATTGCTTCCGAAACTCAAAAGATTTTGTAGCGCTGGTAGGAGCACAATTTAAAGAGCATGGTACAGGTACTTTTACCACAAATATTGTTGATAGAGATCATTTTATCACCTCAGAATTAGATACTTTCTCGACCTGGGATGAAACCTATGTGCATGATTTTCATAATGAAGATCGGCTTGTGTTGATGGAAAGAGAGGAAAATGGAAAAAAAGAGGCCTGGACCTGGATCCGTACACATGGCAAGGGTAGGATCTTTTATTCTGCTTATGGACATGATGAACGCACCTGGTCAAATCCAGGGTTTCAACAATTGCTAAAAAAGGCAATTCTCTGGTCGGTCGGTGATAGAGTACTTGCCCTATGGGAAATCTACCGCAAAGATATGCCTACCTTAAAATACGAGGCAGATGCTGGTCCTATCCCCAATTATGAAAAAAGAGACCCTGCTCCTCAGCTTCAACTTCCACTTTCACCGGAAGAATCTCATAAACTCACCCAGGTTCCTCCCGGTTTTGAGCTACAGCTTTTTGCTTCAGAGCCAGATATTATCAACCCGATATCAATGGATTGGGATGAAAAAGGGAGGCTATGGGTGGTAGAAACGGTAGATTATCCAAATACTGTACGTGAAGATAGAAGTATTGGGGATGATAGAATCAAGATTTGTGAGGATACCAATGGAGACGGGCGAGCCGATAAATTCACCATATTCGCCGATCAACTCAATATCCCAACCAGCATGGTATTTGTCAATGGCGGGGTGTTAATTTCCCAAGCACCCCATTTTATCTTTTTAAAAGATGAGGATGGAGATGACAAAGCTGATATTCGGGAAGTTGTAATAGATGGTTGGGGTACATTTGATACCCATGCCGGACCATCGAACCTACAATATGGTCTTGATAATAAAATCTGGGGTGTAGTTGGTTATTCTGGATTTGATGGAAAGGTGGGAGATGAGGCTTTTCGTTTTGGCCAAGGTATCTATAATTTTTCCAGAGCTTATGATGATTTTGACTATGTCTCAAGGACTAGTAATAATACTTGGGGGTTAGGTTTCACTAACGAAAATGATGTATTTGCGTCAACAGCCAATAATGCACATTGTGTTTTTATGGCTATCCCTGATTCTTACTTTAAAGATGTTCAGGGTATCCCTAATGATGGAAGTATCAAAATAGATGGTCATTACGAGATACAACCTATTACTCCCAATTATCGACAGGTAGATGTATTTGGAGGCTTCACCGCTGCTGCCGGGCATCATTTTTATACTGCTTCCAACTATCCCGATCAATACCGGAATAAAGTAGCTTTTGTATGTGAACCAACGGGAGGTCTGGTGCATCAATCGATCTTGAGCAAGAAGGGAGCGGGTTTTGAAGAAACAAATGGTGGAAATCTATTGGCAAGCGCTGATGAATGGTTCTCTCCCGTGGAAGCCAAAGTAGGACCAGATGGGCAGGTTTGGGTAGCAGATTGGTACAACTTTATTGTACAACACAATCCCACTCCGAGACCAGACTTCGGAGGTTTTGAAAGTGAAAATGGACCTGGAAATGCCCATATTAACCCATTAAGGGACAAACAACATGGTCGAATCTGGAGAGTGGTTTTCAAAAAAGCTCCGAAAGGAAAAATTCAAAACCTGGACAAAAATAATCCAGGTGAATTATTAACCGCGCTTTCTTCTGACAATCGATTCTGGCGCATGATGGCTCAACGTCTACTGGTTGAGCGGGGTGAAAATGATATCATGCCAGCACTGTTGGATTTGTTAGGTGAAAATGATAATATCTCTGCCTTGCATGCTATGTGGATACTAGATGGCCTAGGTCTAGTTCGGGTAGAACAAGTAAGAACAGCCATCGATGAAGCACTCAATCACAATGCCTGGCCCATTAGAAAAGCAGCCATGCAGATACTAATAAAAAATGATTTATTAGAGCAGCAAATACTAGAAAGTAAACTAGCAACGGAAAGGGCACCTGAAGTACAGCTCTGTATAATCCTTGCCGTTTCGGAAATACCCGCCTCGGTTGAGTTGGGCAAAAAGCTTTACGAGCTTAGTAGAAATAAGGAGTGGACTCAAGATAGGTATTTGGCCAAGGCCATTTACATTGCGGCCAGTAAGCATGCAAATGGCTTCCTAGCTGCTTTCCTGGAAGATAATCCTGGTTTTAAGCAAAAACAAGCAAGCCGCATTCCGTTAGAGGCTCCATCCTACGATGATAGTGGATGGGAAAGTATGGAACTTCCCACCATGATAGAAGCCGCTGGTTTAGAAATTGATGGAGTGGTTTGGTTTAGGACTACGCTTGAATTGACCAGTGCAGAAGCTGTCAGGGGATTGAAACTCCATCTGGGGCCAATAGATGATTCTGATTTCACCTTCGTAAACGGTCAAAAAATAGGGGAAACGATACAGCAATACAGTCAGCCAAGGGTTTATACCGTTGCCCCAGGAGTACTAAAAGAAGGCATCAATCATGTGGTGATTAAAATGGAAGATACTGGCGGCGGCGGCGGATTTAGTACGAGTAAAGAAAACTTCTATTATAGCATCGGTAGTCAAAAAAAAGCCTTACCAGAGACCTGGAAATATAAGGTTACTAAAATTACAAGCTCCTCAGGCCGCAACATTTTCCAGGATGAAAGTATAGCGGAAGTTTTCGCAAAATCTTATCTGAAAACATATGACCCTCAAGCTACAAAACAGACCGAAGAACCCGATCAAATTGTCGAACTGGGTGTCATCAAAAATGAAATGAAATATGATTTGGCCAGCTTCACCGTAACAGCGGGTCAAAGGGTTGCCATTATTTTTAGTAATGATGACTTTATGCAGCACAATCTATTGATTGGAAACATTGGTTCACTGCAAGAGATTGGAGCAGCAGCGGATAAATTAGCCGGAGATACCAAGGCTGAGGCACAAAACTATGTTCCAGATATAGATCAGGTCTTGTTTAGCACTCGCTTAGTTGATCCAAATGATCGTGTTACACTTAGCTTTAAAGTACCGGAAAAAGTAGGGGAGTATCCTTTTGTTTGCACTTTTCCAGGCCACTGGCGACTGATGAATGGAGTAATGAAGGTCGTAGCTCCCAATCTCTAAATTTAAGCATGATATGAACGAAAAAATTCGCTTTGGAGTAAGTACTTGGCTCTGGACCTCTCCCTTTAATACTGAGTCTATCGATCTATTTCCAAAGATTCGGGAGATGGGGTTTGATACCGTGGAAATTCCCGTTGAAGATCCCGTTTTAATTGATGCCAAATCAGTGAATAAAGCCCTGGTAGAGGAAGGGCTAAGTCCTATCATTTGTGGGGCATTTGGGCCTGGCAGAGACCTAACGCATGAAAATCCAGCAGTCCACCAGCAGTGTTTTGATTATTTGGAACAATGTTTTGAACTCTGTAATGCTTTAGGTGCTAAATTTCTTGCTGGCCCTATGTATTCTGCGGTGGGAAAGGCTAGAATGCTGCCCCCCGAAGGGAGGAAAAAAGAATGGTCTCTAGCGGTAGACAACCTACATAAAGTATGTGAAATGGCCGCAGAGCATGAGCTTGCCATAGCCATAGAACCCCTTAATCGATTTGAAACAGATCTAGTAAATACGGCAGAAGATGTAGTACGCCTTGTAACGGATATAGATCATCCTGCTGCCAAAATCATGCTCGATAGTTTTCATATGACGATTGAAGAAAGAGATTTGGAAGCGGCTCTATTATTGGCTGGAGATCAGTTGATCCATGTTCAAGTATCTGAAAATTACCGGGGTACACCAGGTACGGGCCTGACTCCCTGGAAGGCTTTTGCACAAGGCTTAAAGAAAATAAACTATCAGGGCGTTGTTTCTATCGAAAGTTTCACAACAGAAATCAAAGAACTAGCTGGTGCGGTTTGTTTCTGGAAAAATATGGCAGAAAGTCAGGACGCTTTTGCAAAAGACGGCTTGAAATTTTTAAAAACTTTATTGAGTCATTAATTAACAGGTTTAACTAAGATGAGTAGTAAAAAATTTAGTATAGCTATTGTGGGACTAGGTTTTGGGGCGGAATTTATTCCTATTTACCAGCGTCATCCTAATGCTGAAATGTATGCCATCTGCCAACGAACAAAAGCTTCTTTAGATCAAATTGGGGACCAATATGGGGTTGAAAAACGGTATACTTCTTATGAGGAGTTACTAAAAGATCCTAAGGTAGATGCCGTTCATATTAACACCCCTATTCCTAATCATGGAGCACAATCAATAGCAGCCCTGAAAGCAGGTAAACACGTAGCCTGCACCGTTCCTATGGCTACGACCCTAGAAGAATGTGAAGAAATTGTCAAATTGACCAAGGAAACTGGGCTTACCTACATGATGATGGAGACCGTAGTTTATGCTCGGGAGTTTTTATACATGAAAGAACTTTATGAAAAGGGCGAGTTGGGAAAGGTCCAGTTTCTGAAAGCTAGTCATCAGCAGGATATGGACGGATGGCCTAATTATTGGCCTGGCTTACCGCCAATGTATTACGCAACTCACTGTGTGGGACCTGTTTTAGGTTTGACTAGAGCCGAAGCAGAATATGTGTCTTGTTTTGGATCAGGAACGATCCGAGAGGAATTGCATCAGCATTACAACTCACCGTTTGCGGTAGAAACAACTCATATCAAGTTTAAAGATTCAGATGTATCGGCTCATATATACCGGTCTTTATTCGATGTGGCTCGTCAGTATCGAGAAAGTTTTGAAGTATATGGATCAAAGAAGGCTGTTGAGTGGCCTTTAATTGAGGGCAATCCTTTAGTTGTACATACTGCAAAAAGACCTGAGCCTGAGATCCCAGAATTAGTGGAATGTCCAGATTATGCCCATTTATTACCAGAGAAAATCCAAGCTTTCACCACCGGCGGAGTATACGATGATGGTGAGAATCAACACCTGTCCTTTACGCAAGGTGCTGGACATGGAGGTTCGCATCCTCACTTAGTGCATGCTTTCTTAGACGGCCTTCTTAAGGGTACTGATCCTTATCCGAATGCGGTTCAGTCTGCGAATATTACCTGTGTTGGGATATTAGCGCATGCATCCGCATTGAAAGGTGGAGAATTAATTAAACTTCCCGCTTTTACTTTACAGTAATTTCCACCAAAGCCATTGGTGCAGGCGCCTTTCGCTCGTATTCCGATTGAAGCAAGTTTACCAGTAAGTATGTGCTACTTATGGGCCTTTCAGAACTGAATCTGAAAGGCTCATTGTTGTAGCCCCAACTCAAGTTTACAATTTGATTTTCTGGCCGCCATGCCGATCGTCCGAAAGGTGATGGGAGATTGGGCCCTGCATCCTCAGCATTCCTGGTATTATCCACCCATGTATACTTTTATCAAGGTCCCGAATAAGGATGATGCAGCACGCCTCATCAAGGGAATGGATAAATTTAGTGAAAACCATCTTTCAGAACGCCTGGCGGAGCAGAAGCACTTCAAAATGCAACCTTTGCAGCGCGTGCATTTTGAAAGTTTGGAAGGGGATTTAGAACCAGCAACGAATCCTTCCGTCTTACATATCCTGACGCAGCTTAGCGTGGAAAGTTTTTCTTACTTAAGCCTCGCCTTATTGTTGGCGCTTGGCATGGTACAACTGGCACTACCCCATTTTAACAGGATCATGGAGCGGGAGTTGAGCGTGTGGACAAACGGAGGATGGTACCTGGCTCTAGGTACCGTCTTGGTCCTGGCTTTGATGGGACTTATTAATGCCTTTTTCCCTTATCTGGCGGTGACCCGTTTTGATTTAAACCATGTTATCAAAGGTGGCAAAAGTCTTAAGGTGAACCTGAATAGGGGAGGTCATAGGTATCGTAAAGGATTTTCATCTCAAATCTCTACACCATGAAATGGAGCCAATCGCGCTTGCCGTCGCGCCACAATCCTACTTCCTAGATAATTTTGTTATCCGTCTGTAAACTGATAATCTAGAGCAGTATATCAAGCAAATGTCTGAGCTTTGGCAATCCGAGATTTCAGAGCGACCCTTTGAATACTTTTTTCTGGATGAGACCTTCCAAGCCTTTTATCTAAAGATTTTGTACGCCTGGTACTCTTCGCCATTGTAGTGGCCTCCCCTTTGGCTTGGTTGGGGATGCAGTATTGGTTAACCGATTTTGCTTTCCGGGTCGATTTACAATGGTGGGTCTTTGTTGGAGCTGGTGTGATGACCTTAGCTATTGCAGTCAGTACGGTGAGTTTACATGGGTTAAAAACGGCGCGGGCAAATCCCGTAGATAGTATTCAGCAGGACTAATTATTGCACTGTTACTCTTGGATTTGCTGAAAGACATGCTGCGCACTACGCACGGCTCCTTCCATATAGCCTGGAAACTGGGAAGCAGTTTCTGCTCCAGCAATGAACAGCTTGCCGCCTAGATACGGCACCTGGTAAAGACGATGCCCGTTATTTTGATGAGGTAGCACATGTCCTCCGTATGGGGCATAGGTGAAAGGGGCCTTTCGCCAAACCGCTTCTTCATAATCTAGGTAATGTTCGACTTCCTTACCATAGTATTTGCGCAATTGCACCAGGATGAGATTCAGACGATCAGCTTTAGTCATGGAAAAATAAGCCCCATTTAAAAAGCCCTTGAGCGCGTAAAACTGGTCATCAAAATCAGCGTGATCATACATTTCTGGGATTGGGCCAACATTGCTGAAGATGGTCCCGCTTGAATGGTTCTTTCTCCAAAAGGGGGATGAGAATCTCAGGCCGACCTTGATGGATTCTCCCATCCAGGTATGGGTCTGTTTCATCAAATTCGTGAGGTCAACTGGTAGCTCAGGCTCCACTTTGACCCGGGTTACCAGTAGATGGGGAGGAAGTGTAGAAACGACAAGAGGAGCTTGGAACACAAGATCAGTAGTCTTCACCTGCAATTTATTCTCTACTACTTGGATAGATTCCACGATTTGATTGAGGTGAATCTGATCGGACTTGATCCGGGAAGCTAGCTTCTGGATTAAGGCAGAACTTCCTCCTTTTATTCTGTAGCTGGGGTCATGGTTGGGGGGTAAGGTCACCATTTGATGCGGACTGGTAGAGATGGGTTCGTATATGGCCTTTTGCCCTAATACTTGCTCAAAGGTGGCGATGTCTAATTCCCGAAGAAGGGCATTGAGTTGTGTGTGTTTGCTCCCGAGCCAAGTGGCACCCATTTCGATCGGTGCACTTTCACTTTGATAGGCGGTCCGGATCCTTCCTCCTAAACGCCCTCTAGCCTCAAGGATGCTGATGTTGAGGTTTTGCGCTCTCAGTAAATAAGCCAGGCAGAGTCCCGTAAGGCCAGCCCCAATGATGACCAGGTCAGATTTCCTTGTTTCCATCTATCAGTACGGACTTAGATTATGATTACCTGGAAAGGGTGGCGAAGTCCTTGGCAAAATAAGTGATAATAGCATCAGCGCCGGCTCTGTGGATACTAAGAAGTGCCTCGGGCATAGCCTTTTCATATTCTAGCCAACCATTGCGACAAGCCGCCATTAGCATGGCGCATTCTCCGCTTACGTGATAGGCTGCGATGGGCAGTTCGAAATTCTCTTTGAGCAAAGCGATAACGTCTAAGTAATGCAAAGCCGGTTTGACCATCAGAAAATCTGCCCCTTCTGCGGTGTCCAACTCCGCTTCGATGAGTGCCTCCCGTTTATTAGCTGGGTCCATCTGGTAGGTTTTCTTATCCTTGGGTATATCGTCACTCGCTTTTGGAGCACTGTCCAAGGCATCTCGGAAAGGACCATAGAAAGCACTGGCATATTTGGCCGTATAGGACATGATCCCTGTATCGGTAAATCCAGCTTCATCTAGGGATTCGCGGATTCGTTGAACCCTTCCATCCATCATATCCGAGGGACCGATTAAGTCAAAGCCCGCTTCCGCCTGAGCTACCGCCATTTTACCCAATACTTCCAATGTTTCATCATTTACGATCTTACCTCCTCTGACGATACCATCATGTCCGTCGATACTATACGGATCTAGGGCTACATCACTAATCAGGCAAGCTTCCGGAAAGCGTGCTTTGATTTCCAAGGCTATCTCCAGGTAAAAGTTATCGGGGTGGTAACTAAACGTCCCCATTTTGTCTTTGTGCTCTTCTGGGATAGCAGGGAATAAAATGAAGTTGGAGATACCTAAGCCTAGGCATTCTTCCACTTCAGCCAAAGCCTGATCCAAAGACATCCGGTAGTTGTTGGGGAGGGAAGGGATTTCCTCCTTGATACCCTGGCCATTGACCAGAAAAAGGGGTTGAATGAGATGATTACTGCTTAATTGAGTTTCACGCACTAAGGCTCGAATAGCGGCTGAACTTCTATTTCGTCTGGGTCTTTTCAACATTGTTGCTGGATATTAAGGGTGTTTTTTGTCTCTTTTAGGAACGGGGTCATGACCATGTGGCCCCCAGGGATGACATTTACTTATACGTTTTATCCCTAACCAGGTTCCCTTCAAGATGCCCCATTCCTGAATCGCCTCGATAGCGTACTGGGAACAGGTCGGTTGAAAACGGCATTTGCTGGGTCCAAGGAGTGGAGATATGGACAACTGATAAAACCGGATGGGAAGGATATATATTTTTCTAAGTAGCTTCTTCATTTAACATTCTTCATTCAGCATTCAACACGCTTCATTTAAACATTACTTCATCAGAACTCTCTCCCTTTTTAAACAACCACATCCCACCTTGGTTGCGTGGCCCCTTCACCTGGACGATATTTTGCTGATCATCATAGGTTTCCATGAGGATATCATTGGTCACGCCTAAGCTCTTGATTTGCTGTATACCTTCTATTTCCAAATAGCACCAAAGAGAAAGCAAATCTTCAGAGATTTCTTTACCGAGATAATTGTACTTGCGCTGTTCTCCATTTACGATAAGAATAAAGTGTTTATTCAGGTATTGCTCGAAATAGGTTTCGGCATCCGGAGCTTCTTTGGGCGTACATAGCGCTAACTTATCGTGCCCTTCTAGTCGTAAGGCTTCTTCTAGGTCATCGATGAAGACTTGTAGGCTTACCTGTACCGCCTGATCGGGGGTACTGTACTCAATTAAGCATTTACTGAGGTGATAGTCATGCTTAAATCCTAGTAATAGCAAACTGAACAGAAAATATCGCATACAGTTGATTTTGGGCTATCTAAAATGGGATCCGTTCAAGACACATGATTAGGGCTGGGCCAGCAGCCATCCCTGATATAAAAAGATTCCAATCTAAACTCTTAACGCGTAACAGTTTAGTAAAAGTGAAAGCAATACCAAGAATAATGGCGACAATTCCCAACTGCCCTAATTCTACTCCAACATTAAAAGCAAAGAGTTGACTGACCAAACTGTCTTCTTCGCCAGGCATCAGCATGGATCTTAGGAAATTGGAAAAGCCCAGTCCATGAATTAAGCCAAATCCTAACGCCAGTAGATAGTTGATCCTCCATTTCTTCCCTTGATTCAGTGCCGGGTCAGGCCTTGAAATTACATTGTAAAGAGCAGTAGCAAGGATGGTTACGGGAATCAGGAACTCGATCCACTTGGAGGAAACTCGAATGATATCCAGCGCTGCCAACGCTAAGGTTAAGGAGTGCCCGATGGTGAATGCCGTCACTAGGATGGCAACTTGTCGCCATTGCTTTAGACTATAGATGGCACACAAAGCCACTAGAAACAAGATGTGATCATATCCTTCTAAATCCAGGATATGGTTAAATCCCAATTCCAAGTAGGTAGAAAACAGCGATTGCATTTTAGGTGTAAAGGTAAGAAAAAAGGTGCCGGAGTAGTGGGGTGGATAATTGCTAATTAATGCAAAATTAATATATGAAATTTTAACAAATAAGATAATTATCAGTAACTTTACAAGGCTTCGCAAAAGATACTGCACAATTCAGTTACATGTCTAACGAATTGGCATACGCTTGAGAGTAAATTACCTACATATTCCTCCCTAAATAAGTTGGCACATCCCATTGAACAAGATTATCCATTGGACGAGTCTAATGCACGATTGCCCTGTGCATTGCTATAAAGATTTATTTGTTTAACCCGGTTTGAGCAAGTATAGACTTGAAATTGAACCAAAATCCAGAATATGGAAAACTTTACTAAGCAATTTTTTTCTTACGCTTTTTTGCTAGCTTCCGCCTTAGGGATCAGCTTCAATTTGCAGGCGCAAGATTGTAGTGACCTCTTTATCTCGGAGTATATTGAAGGTAGCGGCAACAACAAGTGTATTGAGATCTACAACCCCACCGGTTCTGCAGTAGACCTAAGCAGCTATCAATTGGCATTTTATTTTAACGGAAGTAATTCTCCTAATAATCCACAAATCCAACTGGTAGGTAGCTTGGCCGCTGGCGATGTATATGTAGTCTGTGATGATAATGCTGCACCACAATTTTTAGCTCAAGCAGACCTGACACCTACTCGCTCTTTCTATAACGGAGATGATGCCGTAGCCCTAACTAAAGACGGTGCGAACATCGATGTGATCGGCGTAATTGGAAATGATCCAGGTTCACAATGGGGTAGTGGATTGACTAGTACTCAAAACAACACGATCCGAAGAAAAGTAAGTGTTACACAAGGTAACCCTGGTGGTTCTGCTGATATTGCGGCGGAATGGGATGGATTTGCTCAAAATGCCGTTGATGATTTAGGTATTTACATGAACAACTGTAACATGCCTACCTGTGTGATTGACGATATTGTAATGAGCAACCTTGGAAGCTGTTTCAATCGCTCCACTCCCTATGTAGGAGATGATACTTTCACGGCCTCAGTAACCGTCTCTTTTACTTTTGAAGAGCCCGTAACCAGTGGGACCTTGGATTTAACCATTCAAGGTGAATCCTACAGTGTTAATGTTGGACACATTTACGGCAGTTCTCATACTTTCCACGTCACCTTAGCCGCTACTGGTCAGGCCATAAGTGCAAATGCTAGCTTCTCGGCTGAACCAGCCTGTGCTTTAACTAAGAGTGTAGGCAATGCAGTGGATCCATGTTCTAACTTTGCAGGTTGTAGCGTATTGATGATCTCTGAGTATGTTGAAGGTTCTGGTAATAATAAATGTATCGAGCTTTTTAACCCCACCAATGGCAGCATTGATTTATCTGATTATACTTTGAACGTATATTTCAATGGTTCCACTTCAGCTGGACGCACGGAGGAATTATCTGGTTCCTTAGGAGCGGGAGAAACCTACGTGGTGTGTAACCCTAGCGCTAGCTATACTTTCCGGCAGTTATCTGATCTGCTATCTAACGATATGTTGTTCAATGGTAATGATGTTGTAACCTTAGAAGATGGTACTGGAATTGTAGATGCTGTTGGCGAATTAGGAAACAGTAGCAATTTCGCTGCTAACGTAACTTTACACCGTAGACCAAATGCTACTCGTCCGGATAACAACCCATTCGATAGCTTTAGCCCAACGGGTGACTACGTAAGATTGCCAAGCAATGCTTCTTGGGGACTGGGTACAGCAGAATCTGCTTGTAAGCCCGCAGATAACATGGAAGACGGATTTTTTGTATCTCCTTTGATGTGCAGTGAAGGGCACATTAATGTCGGATCTGGTTATGTGGAATTGACTTCTTCTTGTGGACCAGGTCTTCTGGATTATGATGCTTCAACGGTTGCCCTGAATCAGTACTGTGGTGATTTTGAAATCAAGGTACGAGTAGCAGATTTGGATAATCCTGGCTATGCAGGTATTCAAGTACGCGAAAGTTTAAGCCCAGGTTCCAGAATGGTTGGTATTAAAACCAAAGCGAGAGGATCTTATGTGTATAGAGAATTCAGAAGTTCTTTCGGTTCCTCCAAGACGGTTAGCCCAAAGCGTAGAGGATCAGGCTATGATTACCTTCGTATGAAGAGAACGGGAAGTCGCATCCGTCTGTATAGCTCTAAGAATGGTGTTAGCTGGAAACTAGAACTTTCAGTTACCATGTCTCTACCTAGCACGGTATTCGCCGGGTTCATGACTGAGAGTCCAAATACCAGTACTACAACAACGGCAGAATTCCGAAACATCTACACGAATGGTGCTTGCGGTGGATCTAGCTTGGTTGAAACGACTACGGATGAGCAAAGCGAAACTGCGGTGGAGAGCTTCAAGTCTACGCCGGTTATTCCTACTGCTCCTGTTGCACAGGAAAGCGTACAAGCGCTTCGTTTGAGCCCGAACCCAGCTACTGACTTCCTACGAGTTGATCTTCCTCAGATGGATGGACAACGTGGTACGGTAGTGATTACAGATCTAAATGGTCGTACCGTTTATAGCCATATCTATAATGGGGAAGCGCAGACTTTAGAGGTGAACTTGAACGGCCTTCGTTTAACGCAAGGTATGTATGTTTTGAGTTTGCGAACAGCGGATAAAGTAATGACTAAACGATTTGTGAAGACTGGCTTCTAAGTCGAAGCGGACTTCACTATAAACACCTAAAATTGAAAGGGCTTTCGGAATTTCCGAAAGCCCTTTGTATAATTAGATGCGTCTAATACTGAGTTGCATTGTCTCTCCCTGATTTAAGGAGCTAATAGAGCCCTTGGTTGGGAGGACAAAGAAAGCCTGCCTAGTAGCGGTAGTATTCTGGCTTGAATGGCCCTTCTTGCTTCACACCAATGTATTCCGCTTGATCAGAGCTCAACTCTTCTAGTTCTACACCGATTTTGGCTAGGTGCAGTCGTGCTACTTTTTCATCTAGATGCTTGGGAAGCATGTATACTTTGTTCTCGTACTTGTCACCATTTTGCCAAAGCTCTAGCTGAGCCAATACCTGGTTGGTGAAAGAGTTAGACATTACGAAACTAGGGTGTCCAGTGGCACAGCCTAGGTTCACAAGACGTCCCTCAGCCAGTACGATGATGTCATTGCCATCTACGGTATACTTATCTACCTGTGGTTTGATCTCAACTTTAGAATCACCATGCGTTTGATTCAACCAGGCCATATCGATTTCATTGTCGAAGTGACCGATGTTACAAACGATGGTCTTGTCCTTCATCATTTGGAAGTGCTCACCCGTTACAATATCTTTATTACCTGTAGCCGTCACTACGATGTTGGCTCTAGGAATGGCATTGCTCATTTTTCTCACCTCAAATCCGTCCATGGCAGCCTGGAGGGCACAGATCGGGTCGATCTCAGTTACGATCACTCTACAACCCGCACCGCGCAGGGAAGCAGCAGAACCTTTACCAACATCTCCATAACCTGCTACGACGGCTACTTTTCCAGCCAACATCACATCAGTAGCTCTACGAATTGCATCTACACAGCTCTCTTTACATCCGTATTTGTTATCGAATTTAGACTTCGTGACAGAGTCGTTGATGTTAATGGCGGGTAGTTTTAATGAACCGTTGTTTTGTCTTTCGTACAAACGGTGAACACCAGTAGTTGTCTCTTCTGAGATTCCTCCAATGCCTTCAACTAATTCAGGATGTTTATCCAAAACACAGTTTGTCAAATCACCACCATCATCTAGGATCATATTCAATGGCTGCCCATCACTAAAAGCAAACAAGGTTTGCTCAATGGCCCACCAAAACTCTTCTTCATTCATGCCTTTCCAGGCGTATACAGGAACGCCAGCAGCAGCAATCGCGGCGGCGGCGTGATCTTGGGTAGAGAATATATTGCAAGACGACCAACTTACCTCTGCACCCAGCTCTACCAAAGTTTCAATAAGCACGGCTGTCTGTATAGTCATGTGCAGACAACCCGCAATTCGGGCTCCTTTCAAAGGCTTAGCAGGACCAAATTCTTCTCTCAAAGACATAAGGCCTGGCATCTCCGCCTCAGCCAATTCAATCTCTTTGCGCCCCCAATCAGCCTGATTGATATCTTTAACCTTATACTTTAAAGCTGCTGTTGATTGCATTAATATTAAGTTTAATTTTATTGATCAGAAAGATGACGTTCTCCGGCAGTTTTTGTGGTCAGCGTTTTAGCTCAAGGAATTGTGCCCAGAGGGAGCAAGGCTTTGAGCTAAAACGCTCACTCCAAAACGCAGAAATTGTCAGAGAACCTATTATGAAGATGCAAAACTACTGAATTCCCCAGTCTTTTTCAATTATCGCTCTTACTTCTGGATCATTTGACGCAAGTTCTGCAAAGACTCAAAGGGGAGCTTCACAACCGTTGAGTTGGCCAGCCATCCAGGTATGCTTCCACCTGGTTCTGAATGGTTTTCGTAGACAATGTGGACCAACCCATTGGTCTTTTCTTCAAATTGCCAAAAGCCATCAGACTTGGGTACGCGGATATGATTCTTTCGAGGAGGCAAGTATTTCGGCAAGCAAGTAGCGTTAATTCTTAATTTTCCGGCTTCTCTTTGGAAGGTAAATTGATAAATTCCATCTCGATCTGTCACCGGCCAAGGCGCTTCGGTTTGTAGGTAAAAAGTGCGGGTATCGGGGGCTTCTTCCAGCGGCTCTACCTTTTTGGCACCGGGAGACCATTCGGTAAATCGAGCCACATCCTTAAATAGGCGTTCTATATCATCTAAAGTAGCGACGATATCCATCTCACCTCGGAAGGCATTCATCGGAGAATCGGGAATCTTTTTGATAAAGATCCGGATGCCATCTTTATCTTTTCTCAACTCCCACTGACCTTCTAATGGGAGTAATGGATTAAGCCCCAGAAGGGCAATGGTTAGCAAGGCAAATTTCATAGGAAAAGTTTGTTGATCTTGAACAGCTAGAACGAACGAAATATCTCCATTTATTGGCTTACTAACAGACAAAATGAGTAAGTGGTTTGCTTACTTGATTACATATGGACAAGATTTTACGAAGGCTTTACATAGCTAATTTTTCCCATGCGGTTTTCTGATAGGCTCGAAATACGAGAAACCAAAGCACTATGGCTACCAAGGCAGTGCCCAAAACCAAAAGGGTTTGATCCACAATCTGGTAATGTAGTGCACCTAAGCCCACAGCTAGGATAAGAGAAATAATACCGGTGGTGAAATTCGAACCTTTATTCATATTGTCCCAATTATCCGAGAAGGGTATTTTTTTGGGTTGGAAAAAATGTAAAATCATAGTACCCAAAAGCATGATATTGGCAAAGCCAAGCATGTAGTCGTCGATGACTTGAGGGCCCCAGATCCCTATTCCTACTAAGAACATGATCAGATAAGTAGGCAAAAAGAACTTAGCTACAATTGCCTTGGCTGTACCACTTAATATCCAACCGGGTTCTTTGAGTGGAGCCGCATGGAAAATCCAACTGGCAATCTGACTATTGGAGTATTGACTGCTCATTAAGGGCGTTGTCAGTAATAGAAAGCAGAAATAGATGAGTAGTAAATAGGTATTGCTTTCTGGTAAAGCCGCTAAACGTTCGGATAAGCTGCCTTCTCCATTAAGCGCGAAGTATATGAAGAAGGCAGGAACCATACCGAATCCGGGATATACTCTAAGCTTATAATCCCGATTTCGCCCCGTTAGGTGCCAACTCCATTTAAAGGCGGCTTTTTCCGTTTCGTTATTACAAATACTGTTGGCCAACTGTTCCATGTAGCTACTTCGCTTAACCGCTTTGGCCTCCTCCCCTCGAACCGATTTTACCTTAGTGTTTCCTCCTCCCTGAGTCATGGCTACCATCTTCTGGTTAAAGGCTTTGGTCAAAACGTTGAGAATGAGCCAACCACAGATGAAGGGCGTGCCCACTGCCAGGGCGGCCAAGAGTAAAACGACCAAGCTGTGATTTCCATCCATGATCAATGACCAAAGCCCCGCTAACCAAGAGGGGGGAGAAAACACAACGAATGGCGAAAGCAAGATGTTGGCATTTTCATAATCCTCAAGATCTACGAGGCGTGGCAGGAGGTAGTAAGCAGAAAAGATGGTTACGGTAAAACCAATCTGGAGGTAATTCAGTATCTCCTTGAACTTTTGCGGGGTGCTGATTCTTAGAATCAAAAGGTAGATCAGGTTCACAATAAAAATGACGAACACTAGTCCCAACAGAACTTGCCATCCAAAAACAAACAAACCGGCTATTCCATATTTGATCCCAATAAAAACGGTAGCGGGCAGTACGAAGGCAAGCACCAGTTTAGACAGATAGATCCCAATGTGTAGCAAGCGAGAAATGGTTAAAGTGCGATCATTGATGGGCTTAGGTAGCAAAATATAATTGTCCCTAACGTCAATGAGAACTTCCGTGAAGTCCGTAATCAAGGTCATGGCCAACATGACCATCCAACCGGCAAAGTAGAGGGTGAAGCCCGTTGCGCTTTCTTGGAAGATGATTAATGGACCAATAAAGAATAGACCAATGAAGAAGAAAACAATGATAGAGACCCAATCCTGGTTCTTTAGGGCTTTCTTGCTGGTGCGCCCTTGCGTGTTGAACACGCTAGCCCGTCGGCTGTCCATCTTGACCTTTGCCGTAAGGATGGCTTTAAGTTGAATAGTATCTACCCCAAGGCGCTCCCATAAGAAATTGAAGAGGAATACGATTCGCAACAAGAATTTATTCATTGCCCGCCTTTTTGTCTTGGAATGTGTCAAGGAAATCGCCCGCTAGACTTTCAAAATTCTCCGTACTAGTTAGGCTGGAAAAGATCTGCTCCAAACTGTTGCCGGATTGCGCCTTTAAGGCCTCAAATGGCCCATCCGCGATGATCTGCCCTTGGTTAATCAAGACAATCCGATCGGATACTTTTTCCACAATATCCATCATGTGCGAACTATAAAAGATCGTCTTCCCTTCCGCTGCTAATCGAGCAATGATCTCCTTCACCATAATCACCGAATTGGCATCCAGGCCAGATAGGGGTTCATCCAGGAAAATGATCTCAGGGTTATGGATAAGGCCAGAAATTAATAGAACTTTTTGCCGCATCCCCTTAGAAAAGGTATCGATCCGTTGATCTTTATGCGGTTCGAGACCAAAGAAGCTGAGCATTCGGGTAGCACGCTCCTCTAGTACTGCTTGATCCATATGGTGCAGTGAACCTACGAGCTCCAAGAATTCCATTGGCGTAAGCACTTCATACATTTCTGCCTGCTCCGGCACATAACCAATGATCTTTTTTATGGCTAAGGCATCAGCCTTGACATCATGTCCCTTTAGACTCACCTCTCCCTCAAATTGAGCATCCAGTCCGATTAATATTCGGACTGTTGTACTTTTCCCTGCACCATTCGGACCGATATATCCAATAACTTGTCCCGGATAGATATCTAAATCTATACCGTTTAGTACTTGGTTGGCCCCATAGCTTTTCCTTAGTCCTTTAATACTGATAATGGGTGTATTCATGCATTTAAGTTTGTAGATCTTCAATCATCGATCGGCCCATTTCTCTACCCGTTCTACTTGGTGAGCCGCAAGCCGATCTAATAAACGAGAGGCATCGCTATCAATAATGATCAAATCGCGTTGGGCCTCTTTTACAAAGCCATCTTGAATCATCCGGTCAATTTGCTGTAGGAGTGGATCGAAGTATTCATTAACGTTCAATATGCCAATGGGCTGACGGTCTTGCCCCAATTGAACCAAGGTTGCCATTTCAAACAATTCGTCTAAAGTGCCAAAGCCGCCGGGCAGGGTGATTACCGCGTCCGATAGTTCTGCCATTTTCTTCTTGCGTTCATCCATGGTATCTACTAGATACAACTCGCTTAGTTGTTCATGACAGACTTCCTTTTCCTTTAGGAAATGGGGGATAACCCCTACCACTTTCCCCCCTTTTTCCAGGGCAGCGTCTGCCAAAATACCCATGAGTCCGATATTCCCCGCACCATAGACCGTCGTTAACCCCCGTTCTGCCAGGGTTTCTCCAAGGTGCTGGGCGGCTTCGGCATAGATGGGCAACTTACCCGTACTAGATCCACAAAAAACAAGAACAGATTCCATCATGATAATTATGCTTTACAGAATAAACACATCAGGCCGGCATTTGCATGTCGTAAAGATCCAAGCCTGGAGCCCAGTAGTCTTTTTCAATTTTATCAACCTCAAAGCCAAATTTGGCGTAAAAAGAATAAGCCAGTTGTGAGGTACGAACGATGATGCTGCGTACCGAATTTTTCTTTCTGATCTCCGCTAAGCGGAATTCCGTTAATTGTCTGCCTAGACCCTTACCCTGAAAATGGGGGGAGAAAAAATCCCAAGCAATTCTGCCCACCTCCTGATCTTCACTGAACACAATCCCTCCACAGCCAGCAATTACACCTTCTTGCTCAATCAACCAATAATTATCTCCATTGCGCTGCAAGAACTGCTCAAGATCAGTCTGTTCTTCTTCGGCGAAGTAGGTAGGTGTGTTTTGCCGAAAAACCTTAATCACCTCGGTCAGATCAGTAACTTGATACTTTCTAATCATACATCTAGGACTTTAGGAGTACGAGTATACCAAATAATATCATCATAAATAGGCCAAAGATGAATTGGTACAATAGAAAGCACACACATGATTTCCAGCTTACATTCCATAGCGACTCTCTAAAGATCTGTCTATAGGCATAGATAGAATATACTACGACGGGGATAATCTGGAAAATCGCAAAGAAGCCACTAGCCTTTAAGAAGGGTATGTAGAGAATAAAAAACAAGGTCTGCGGACAGGACAAGTAGGTGTTAATGATCAAGTGCTCAGCATAGTGATACTTGGGCGTTCTAAAGATCCAAAAAGTGGACAAGCTAATAAAGGGAATACCTGCCAAAAAGAAGATATTGAAGTACTGCTTCATATTCTTGGTAAACCACTCCATGCTTTCCTGTACCGCCGGGGTGAAATTCTCCCAGCCTTCCGTTTTATGGAGTTCCTCGATCAAGGCCTCCATATCCGGCAAGACCATCAGGGTTAGAAAAGTGGCAATGGCTACCAACAACACGATCAATTGGAAGGGCCGCGTTAAACGGGTACGATCCTCGAAGAGATATTCACGAATCGCTGTACCTGGTTCAATAAATAGTCGCTTTAAGGTATAGCCCATACCCTGCTCTAGGTTGAGCACGTACAGAATATCCTTAATGATCTTTTGAAGGGTGAACCTTTCCAGTTCCTTTTGCGGTTTTTCCATCTCACCTACTTGTAGTCCTATCCAGGCTTAGCCGAACAGCCTTTTATCAAAGCTGCTCAGCCCACTGGCAATTGTTACTAGATACGTTGAGCTTGTAGGTAATCTAACTAACTTTTTCGGAACGAAAGTAAACTTTTAAAATCGATCTTCTCTCCGGTCACTACGTTTTCATTGCCAAAGGTTTGTGAGGCAAAGAAAAGCGCTATTACCGCATAAAGCAAGGCCATTCCTGCTACCATGGCGATCAGTGCTGTACTAAATCCTCCTTTGAGGATGGCCCCGATAGCCAAAGAAATATTTAGCATGGGAATTAGGGCGGTACTGCTATTCAGTTCCATACCTGGCATTTGCGACATGACCGCTGGAATAATAATCAGCATCATTAGCGGAGAGACGTAGCTCTGGGCTTCCTTGTAGGAATTGGCCAGGAGCACTACCGCTAGCGTCAATGCGGCAAGAAAGACGGTGATCAAGAAGATAATTAAACACAACCAAAACCAGCCGATAGGGTCGATTGAAATGGCAAAAGAACCAACCTCACCTCCCATGAATTTGACTTGTATCATCATGGCCACCATTAAACTCAGTATGTTCATAAAGGCCGAGACAATCCCGACGGTGAACACGGCAGCAAATTTTCCAGCAATGATTTCGCTTACTTTAAGTGGGGCGGTAAAAATGGTCTGTAGCGTTTTACGCTCTTTTTCTCCAGCCGTAATATCGATGGCGATATAGATGCATCCTACAAAAATGAATAGTAAGATGATCATAGGTAGGAAGGAAGCTAAGGCTTTACCGGCTTGTTCCTCCTCTGAAGCCAAGTCGACCTGCGTGATGGCTAATGGCTTTGCAAATTCAGGATTTAAACTGGCCCCATCAATTCGTGCTTTCAGCAAATTCTGATTGACCCCTTGCAAGGCCGTTCTAATCTGCCGGCTCCGGAATTTGAGGATATCTTTCGACTGATCTGCTAAGATCTGAATAGCTGCGGTGCCATTATTTTGCATCGTCTGTTCAAAAGGGAGATCCAACTTGATCCCGATACCATTGCGCATCGTGTCGATGGTAGATTCATCAAACTCAGTGAATTTCAATTTAAGCTCTGCACTCTGAGCTAAGGCCTCTGCGATAGCTGTGCCTTCGAGTCCTGGACTTAGGAGAACATCTATCGACTGTGTACTGAGCTTTTCTTGTTGACTTTGTCCGACTTTACCGATTAGGGTAAATAGAACAGGATAAAGAAAGAAGGGGAGCAGGATGATGAGATATAGCATACGCTTATCGCGCAACACTTCTTTAATTTCCTTTCGAAAAATGGCACTTATGATTTTGGTTCTCATATTTCTGTTTTTGTGGATAGGAGTGATCGTGATCCAATAATGCGAACGACGATTCCTAATTAACTAATTGGAAGAAGGCATCGGCCAAATTTTCTTTTTGAGTCCGCTGTTTAACTTCGCTAATGGTTCCGTAATGCTCTAATTTCCCTTGGTGGATGATCGCAATACGGTCACAAAGTCGTTCAACTTCATCGAGGTGGTGGGTGGAGAAAATGACAGTCTTTCCCTCTTCTTGTGCCATTTTTTTAATGAACTGTAGGATAAATTCACTGGCCATGATATCCAGTCCGGTGGTGGGTTCATCGAGGATCACGACCTCTGGATCATGGACCAATGTGCGGGCGATAGACACTCGTTGTTTTTGTCCGGTGGAGAGTTTTTCGCAAAAGCGATCTTTGAAATCGGTGATTCCAAAGGCATCCATGAGCTTGTCAACTCTAGCGCTCAAGGTGGCCTTGGGCACCTCGTACAGTTGACCAAAATAGGTGAGTAATTCAATCGGCTTGAGTCTTCTGTACAGATCCATGTCGCCGGTCAAGAATCCCAGCGCTGAGCGAGCCTGTTGTTGCTGTTTTTGCATGGAGTGCCCGGCGATAAAAGCTTCCCCTCCCGAGGGAGTCAGAAGGCCAGACAGCATGCGGAGAGTCGTTGTTTTTCCGGCGCCATTGGGTCCTAATAACCCAAAAACCTCACCAGATTTTACATCAAAGCTGAGCGCATCGACAGCGCGGAAGGTTCCGAAGTTCTTGGTTAAACTTCGGGCTTCAATTTTTACTTCCATATGATTTTAAGTTGGTAGTGGTGGTTGATGGGGTACGAGCCTTCTGAGGCTATGTAAGACACATAGTCCAAGGCTTTTTTTTACAGTCAGGTGGTGGGTTTGAGCGCAATATGGCCAATGGCAGATAAACGGAGGAAAAATTTCGACTCGGATAGATTAAAACTCGATTGGGGAAGTAAAACGGACATTACTAGAGAGGTTCTAATAAGAGAAAGAACTGCTGATCACCCACACTTGGCATTTTATTCCTACCATCGGCAGAAAAATGTATAGTGGGTATCAACAGCTAAAAGGTGAATTGAAGTTTGAGGTATTGTATCACCTCATAAAATCGCCAGTGAGCGTCTTGATTTTGTAATCCAATTTCCTCAGATCTAGGAAACTCGTTTTGTTAGTATTCAGGCTTTATGAAAATACCTAAGTAAGAGATTCAATTCACCGCGGATATAGTTTCCAGAATTTGATGGGTGTGTCGCATGCTGTGACCGGCGATAACGAGTAGGAGTTGATAGGCATCTGCTTTGCCATAGGGGGATTTCCCATAATGCGTGCGCAGTGGTAGCTTCTTGTCTTCCAGAAAGCTAAGGATCTCCTTTCTGGAGGTATTAAAGGCGGTTATCAATTTGGCCTTTGTCTGTATCTTTCCACTAGGGGGCAGCGGCGTGTTGACTTTATTGCCACGGTCAGTGATTTTGCACATCAGCCAGCCATCGCGAGCGCTAAGGTCATCTGAGCCGGCTGGCCCATTGAGGGCTTTCTTTACCTGCATGAATACTGCATGTTCGGCTTCTACAATATGCTCCATACATTCAGCTGGAGACCAACCTCCATCCGCAGCTTTAGCTGACCATTCCGCCTCACTGAGGTCGTTCAAAGTTTGCAGGAGATCCTGCTGGGTCACTTCCAGGTAGTTTACCAGAAAAGATCTATCCTCCTTGGAAATCTTACCAGATTGCGCGTTCAACTGCAGGATACTTAGGGTGAATGCCAGTGAAAGAAACATGTACCTTCTCATATTGTATTGATTAAGGGTGATGAAAAAATAATTAGAAAATGGGATCAGCCAAAATGCTTGACTTCTACTGTGGCCCTTTTGAGCGCTCCCTTACAAAGATCTAGGATGTGCATTGGAAATGAACTTGGAGAATGAGCCATTCAGGGGGTGTTTTTGTGACAGCGAGAGAAGATACTAGGAACGTTTACCGCAAAGCTGAGCAAGAATCGACTTTCGAAATTGCTTTCTTTGGAACAAAATTTCTACTTTCAGGGGTGGTATTTAAGGACAAACAACCCATGAAGAAAAAGACTACGAACAAAAAGAAAAATAAGCCCCAACCGAAAGAGAATCTCCTATCCAAATACGCTGGCTTATGGCTGCTACTGATTAGCTTCATTGTCTACTTGCCTTCTGTAAACCTGGGGCTCACAGAGTTGGATGATACCATCTTCATCAATGAGATGAGTGCTTACAATGCGGATCCAGGTAATATCTTTCACTCCTTTACCCGGGGGGTATTTAGTGAGGAAAATGATACGTATTACCGCCCCTTATTACTGGATTCTTTTATCCTCAATGCCTTCTTCTCCAAACAGAATATCGCAGGCTATCACTTTGTCAATATCTTACTACACCTATTAGCTGTCTGGTTTCTTTTTGGCCTTCTTCAACAACTAGGCATCCGAAAAATGACGGCCTTCTGGCTGAGCCTCCTATTTGCGGTACATCCTGTCTTGACGCAGGCAGTGGCTTGGATTCCCGGGCGTAACGACACTTTATTAGCCGTTTTCGTATTTCCTTTTCTGACGGCTTGCCTCCGATACCGCCAAAGTCCCCAATTAAAGGGATTGCTCATGCAAGCAGCGCTCCTTTTAGGAGCTCTCTTTACCAAGGAGACAGCTTTATTTGCTTTACCAGCCGCTTGGCTGCTAAGTATTTTCCTTTCGGATAAAAAATGGGGGGATGGACCGGCCTTGCGCATGTATGCGGTTTGGGCAGGCAGTGCTGCTGTTTATTTGCTGGCGCGTTCTTTGGCGAGTCTGGAGCAGTCAGGTTTAGCTTTGGGCGAGTTGTTGGGATCGGCTTTTGGAAGAATTCCTGTTTTACTGGCATACTGGGGGAAGGTCTTTTTGCCTTTTAATCTAAGTGTTTTTCCAATGATCGCGGATATGACGGTGATCTATGGAATAATCGCCCTCGTATTGGTTGGTACCCTGGTTTTTTTCTCTCGCAATAATGACTTGCGACGAATGCTAGCTGGCTTTCTCATTTTTGTATTGTTTTTGATTCCGGCGCTAATGGTTCCTGATGCCTTAAATAACCAGGACTTTGAGCATCGTCTTTACCTTCCCATGCTAGGTGTGCTATTACTGTTGAGTGAAACCATTTTGTTCAAAAATAAGCTATCCAGTCGTCAAATGTCTATGGCCGCAGGAGGAGTGGCCTTGGTCTTTGCTGTAATTAGCCTGGTGCGCATGCCTGTATTCGACGATCCCATAATCTTCTGGACGGCAGCGGTGGAGAGCTCTCCCAATTCGGCCTATGCAAATATGATGCTAGCAGCTCGCCTGGATGATACTGACATGAACAGGGCTACTACGCTAATGCAAAAGGCCTATGACCTAGATCCCAACCAGAAATACATTAATTACTACATGGGTACTATGCAGGTTATGCAAGGAAAACTCATGGAGTCAGAGCCCTACTTTTTGGAGGAAATCGAAAGATCCGATTATTACAAGTGCTATTCGCACCTGGGGCAAATCGCATTTCAGAAACAAGACCCAACGACCGCCATCCAATACATGGAAAAGTATTTAGCCGTCGATACCCGGAATGCGGAAATGAACAATAATCTCTTAATGCTATACTTCCAGACGAATCAGATGGAGAAAGCGCGTGCACATGCCCAAGGTATGCAGCGTATGCGATTAGTTGTTCCGGAACAATTTAGGCAAGCCTTAGGCCAATGACCAGTGGGGGTTAATGCCCAAAACATCAGGCTTGATCCAATCGGAGTACCAATTGCTTCATCTGTTGTTCATCCGTATTTCTGTAAAACCTTCGAATATAGGGACGAACGTTTTCCTCTTAGAATGCACTCACTTCCTAGGAGGAATAATTTTGATTGGAAGGTAAATGTGGAACTTATCGGGCTAAAGTTACATCTCCTCGCCTGATCTGCATTCCCTTCTCACCGCATACTTTTACCTCCATTTCAATCGTGTAAACATACACATCAGAAGGAGCCGGTGATCCATTGTGCATGCCATCCCAAACAGAATCAGGGCCTTGATTTTCGTACACCACCTGTCCCCAGCGGTTCCAAATACGCATATTGAGGATTTCTATTTCTTCATCCTCATTCACATCTAGATCAGTGTATGCTTTAAATACATCATTGTAGGAGTCACCATTCGGCGTGAATACATTTGGTACCTTGACTAAACCCGTTAGTGATCGGATATCGTACTCGTACTCATCGAAGAAACATCCCCGGACATCTCCTATAGCTAGTATGAGCAGGCTATCTCCTTCATTGACGACGTAGGGTAGGGGGGGAGACCAGCTGAATTCATATAGCCCATCAGGATTAGGCGGATCGGTGAAGCTTAGTACTTCTCCCACGCAAATACTCGTGTCTTGGCCAATCCAGTTGAGGGGTTCAACGACATAGATCAAGCCGTCGACTTCTGTGGTGCATCCCAGGGAGTCACTCACTTGTACGGTATAGGAAGTGGTCCTGTCTGGCAGCGCAAGTGGTGTGGCTAGGCTGGGATCGTCAAGGAGATCCGGGCCGCTCCAGTTATAGCTATAGTCTTCCTGAGCGGATAGCAAGCTCAGCAGAACAGTATCACCCAAACAAATGGTGTCTTGCCGAACCAAAATATCCTCTAATTCAATGATGGAAACCTGTTTGGCAAGCGTATCTGTGCAACCTATATCGGAGTTGGCTACTGCCAATTGAATCTCATATTCTCCAGGAGAGAGCACAATACTTGGATTCTGTTCGGTAGAAGTCATTCCGTTGCCCAAATCCCAGCTAAATTCATTCGCTTGCGTGGAGTTATCATTTAAGCTAAGCGTAGTGGCGCAGAAGACGCTATCCAACCCCCCATTGACCAGGAAATCGGCGCGCGTCTCAAATATGGTGATCGGTTTGGTGACCGTTGTGACACAATCATTCTCTGCACTACGTAGAATAAGCGTCACAGGTCTGGGACCCAAAACCGGTATGTTTTCATAGGTATGCATCACTGGGTTTTCCCCATCTAGCAATGGGCTGCCATCGCCAAAATCCCAACTAAAGCTATTGACGTCAACCGTATCTAGCAGTGTGAAAGTCGCAGTACCTCCTTCACATATTCCTTCGGGAGCAAAGGCAAAGTCTCCTTCTGGACCGATCAAGGTAATGCTACTAAAAGCGGTATCTGTACAGCCAAATGTAGTGGAGCTGATCAATCTAATGGGAAAAGTGCCCTTCTCGAAGGAGGCCAGTGGATTTTTATCTGTGGACCCCTGCCCATTTCCAAAATCCCACTCGTGAAACAAAATAGAGGAAGCCGTGCTGGTGTTGATAAATTGTACCTGACTAGGATAACAGACAAGGGGTTCATTGTCCACACTACTGCTGAATTGAGCCTCCGGCGGCGCTTGAATACTGGCCAAGACAGAGTCTACTCCACCACAACCACTACCTATTTCTGAATAAGTCATTCGTACAATGTAATTTCCTTCAGCACTGTACCTATGAGTGTCATTAATCCCCGACCCCAGAGCTCCATCATTATAATCCCAACTAAACTCCAGACCTGTTCCACCATCGGTATAATCCACGCCGAAGAATTGAATTTCTTCCCCAATGCAGGCATTAGCAAATGGTGGGTCTGTAATGATGAAACTTCGAGGTTGATAAATGATTAAAGATTCTGTCGCTTCGGAAGTACATCCTAAGGCATCTTCCACAGTTAAGCTCACGGTAATGGTATCCCCTTCTGCGACCCCCCCTTCGTAGGTATGAATGGGGTTTTCTTCACTACTAAAGCTACCGCCACCAAAATTCCATTGATAATTGGTGATAAGGGTATCGGCACGAGTCTGATCCGTGAAACTTACTTCTGCTGGAAAGCAGATGAATGTATCATCAGCGCTAAAGTCAGCTTCGATTTCGTAAATCTTTACCTGTTGCGAGCTAGTATCAGTGCACCCATTGACGTCTTCGGTGACCAATTGGATAGTTTCTACACCGGGCCTACTAAAGGTGAACTGTAGGGTGTCCAAATGTGTCTGAATGGGCCGACCTGATAGGTCGAATAGCCAGGTGAAGCCTTTCCAGCAAGTGGTATCTACATTGAGGGAAGTTTGGGCATTAAGATCCAGCCTTGTGCCTTGACAGATCGCATTGCTGGGAAGCGTAAAACTGGATGTAATATCTCGGACGTGGATAATGGTCGTGTCGGCCGATGGCGCGCAACCAGCTAGGGGATTCTCAGCTCTTAAGATAAGCTGATAGTCTCCTGTATCAGCATATACATGGCTAATGCTACTTTCATTGCTGCTTGTTCCATCTCCAAAGTCCCAGCTCAATATACTGGCATCGTAACTGGAATCAATGACAGTATAGGTAAAGGGATCGCTACAATCCATCTCATAATCAATGCGTGCGATCGGGCCTTTTACTAAAATGAGATCTTCTTTTACGGTACGGCTTTGGCAACCATTGTATTCCACGGTGAGGGTTACATCCATCGGGCCTGTCTCTTCCGTAAATGTCCAAGATAATTCGGGCTCCTGATAGCAATGGAAGCTGCGGCCTGCATCTGTTTCAAAATGCCAGGCATCTACACTATCAGGTGGAGTGAGATTGGTGAATTCCACGGTTTCCCCCGGACAGATTTCTGTTTTGTCAACACTAAAATCTGGATTGATGGCATCCCCAACTTCTATTCTGAGGGCGTAGGAAGTGTCTATGCAACCGGCTTCATTGGCAATATTAAGGACTACATCGTAGGTGCCCGCTTCACTGTAAGTATGGAGGTGAGGCTCATCGGAGTTCAAGGTAGCCGAGGTGCCATCGCCATAATCATATTCCCACTTAACGATCTGCTCCATAGAACTGCTGGAATCTGCAAATGTGACTGTTAAGGGAGCACAACCATCAATACGATTCGGCATAAACAAGGCATTGGGCATAAAAATGGTGTCAGGAGCAAAAAAAGTATCTCGACAACCGGAGAAGTTTTGGATGAATAGGGTGTTGAACAGGACTTTCCTTCCGTTCTCCCCGTAAATACTAGAGTCAGGAATCACAAATTGATGACTCGGGCTTTGTGCTGTTGACACTTCCGTATCTGCAAAGACCCAGATATAGGTTTCTGCGTCCAAGTGTTCGGGCTGGAAGTTAATGAGTAGCGAATCATTGCAGGTGTAAGATGGATCTGAAGTGAAAGAGGCATCAGGTTTGTCCACAAATACGGTGATGGTAGTATCGGCTTGACATCCTCTTACTGGATCAGTCACGGTTAAGGTGATGGGAAAAAAGCCCTTTTCTTTAAAAGTTACGGAAGGATTTTCCTCCGTAGAGATAACTGGACTCGCTGTATTACCGAAATCCCATCGATAATCACCGGGACTCGATAAATTTGTTATAGTCACCGTGTCCTCTAAGCAGAAGGTGTCCCTGATGCTGAAATCGACTAGCGGCTTTCCGATATTCACTTGCGAGGAAAAAGAAGCTTGACACCCCAGTTCGTCCGTGGCGGTGAGCAGCACTGTGTAACGCTCATAGCCGGTGTAAGTTTGACTTGGCGGATTGATGTCAGAGGAGGTTTGGCCATTGCCCAAATCCCAGTTGAATTGTAGGTTTTGATTGGGTGTGGTATTGTTGAAGGTTACCGTTAAAGGCGGATCACAGGCCGTGGGTAAGGGAGGATTGCTGGTAAAACGAACGTTCTCCACCCGATTTACCCGAATCAGCTCCGGAAAGTTTTTGGTCACATCACAGCCTTGTTGATTTGTTGTGATGGACAGTGAAGGGGTAAATAGGCCCGCAGCCTCATAGGTGTGACTGATGTCTGTTATCCCGGTATCACTACCTCCGTCCCCAAACCCCCAGCTGTATTGATTTACCTCAATCAGATCATCAATTTGTGAATTGTTCGTAAAATTGACCGTCAAAGGGGCACAACCAAAAGCTGTATCAATCGCAATATCTAAGGCTGGAGGGGGCAAGACTTGAATGCTTAGAGAATCGAGAACAGGTCCACCGGCCTCGGTACGAAAACTAACGGTGTATACGCCTGGTTCAGTGTAGGTGGTGGCAGGTAAGGCCAGGGTTGAAGTCACACTGTTACCAAAGTCCCAAAAGTAGGTGTCTACATTATTTGGTGGGGTGAAGTTGACGGTGAGCGGAGGGCAGCCAGAGGTGATAGAGGCCGTCTGCGCGGTGATAAGAGTTGGAATGGCCCCAAGGCATATAGCACCCAGGAGACCTAGCAATAGTCTTAATTTCATAACTTAGGGATTATGTTCTGTCTTATTCTGGTCATAGCTTCTTTCCAATTTGAGCTCATTGATATAGATAGGTTCGGTGGCAAAATTCCTTCTCAAAACCATATGATAGTTAGAGCATCAAAATATCAAAACAGTCTGTGAACTATTACTAAATTAAATATGCTTAAAAGGCACATTATTAGTACTGAATGATGGGGGTAGAGCGCTGTTCATTTTTGCAAAGAAACTTCAAAATACCTAAGTTTACAAACAGCTTCTCATTTAGTTTATGATGATTTTTGACATATATCTGTCCAAAATGGTATTAGTTTCAGAGATGGCGCGCTTTCGTACATAAAAAATGGTAATTTTTCCAGTATAAAGAAAGGTAACTCGTATAGCTATGAAGATTAAAATTCTACTCTTATTGGGAGGTATTTACCTGTCCTGTATCGGCCATTCACAAGACTTGCAAGTTCGCTCTGAACCTCTGCCTTGCATAGAAAAGACCTTCTCGGTAGTGGTACATGTACCTAAGGACAGTTTAGGCGAAATTTACATTCGGGAGGATCAGGTGCAGGATGCGATTGACACTATGAATGTCTATTTCGCCCCCATCTGCGCCCGCTTCGAACTTTGTGAATTTAATGTTATTGAAAACTTTCAATACGCTATACCCGCTAACACCAATGAATGGCGAGAGATGAAGATGAAGTATCATCAGAATAATCGGATCAATGTCTTCATTGTTTTAAGGATACCTTGGCTACCAGACGAATGCGGATTTACAGATTTCGGAGGAATTGAATTCCCTCGACGAGATGCATTGATGCTTAAATTAGCCTGCGCGACAGAAGTGCCTAAGTCACTTAGTCATGAGATGGGCCATTACTTTGGCTTGCTGGATACCTATGGACCGAAAAACGGTGATCTGGAATTGGTTGATGGTAGTAATTGTGAAACAGCAGGGGATCTCCTTTGCGATACTCCTGCTGATCCATTTGTGCCAGGAGATACCTTGAAACCCAAATACCTACATGCTGACATCCCTTGTCGTTTTGTCTTCGAAGGGCGAGATCCTGCCGGACAGTATTACATTCCAGATGTAGGAAATATGATGACCTTATATCCTGATACCTGTCGATGTGGATTTACCAAACAGCAATACAGGAAGATGGTAGAAACGTATCAGATAAGTGCATCTCATTGGTAATGAAGAAGATGACACCTAGTTGGAGAAATTTAATGCTTTCCCCATGAGATTGATATCAATACCCACCTTGAAGTTTTGATACAGCAGTAGTGTTTCTTTTACCTCCTTATCCCCAAACATGGTAGCCCTCCAAGAACCGAAAAGGGTGACCCAGTTACCTAAGTCGATATTAATTCGAGGTTCTAGAAATCCTCCCCATTTAGTGGTAGTAGAATTGGCTTGCAGTTGGTTGGTTAATGTTTCAATTAGGAAATTCTCCTGCTGTAAAAAGGAGGCTCCCATGCCAACTTCTAAATAAGAGAAAGTCGGATTGATCCCTAGGCTATAAGAAGTAAATCTAAAGGCGCTGTTGTAGTTCAAATACTTGGAACTAGGGGTATCCGTATTTTTAAAAACATTCGTCTTACCGTACTCTGCAAAAAAGCCGATAGTTGATTTTCCTTGGTAAGCTAGTCGGAGCTCGAACGGTTGCTGATTTTCAAAGGTTTGCGCAGGTCCGGAGCGGAAATCTTGGCCCTCATTCAGGGCATTTTCTACAAATCGCTGATTTAGTGGATAGCCCACACTAAGAGAAACATGTGGATACTTTGCGGTCATTTTCCTGGGGAGTCGGGCCGTATCCGTAATGTGCCCAGATTTAATATAACGAGATTCTCTTTTTTTCATAAAGAATACCAACCAGTCCTGTAGATCCTTATATTCTCTGGATTGCATGGATTTTGCTAGTTCATATGCACCAGCAGCCAATCCTTTTTGATAATTCTTGTCAAAGGATTGGTCAATTCCAAACCCAACCGCAGAATCCAACAGCGCTTCTGCCCACTCCTCTTCAGTGGCTCCATTGAAAATCATCCTTCCATAGTTTCCGATTTCAAATAGGGTAGAAAAGGCCCCATCGAAAAAGGTCTGATCAATGATGGCACCTAAAGCTCTCCAGATTCCTTCCTCTGCCCGCCTCCGATCTCTTGCCCTTTTGGTTGCCTCTATTCGATCCAAATCCACTTCCAGGGATGTATCATCATAGACCGCCTTGTATCGGATTTTTCGAACTCCGGTTGGAGAATAGGAGTAAGAGAAGTTGCCAGTTTGCTGAGGTCGCAAGATCCTATCGTATACAGTTCTTCCGTTATCGTATACGAGTACGCGGGTAGAAAAACCATTATTGTTTCGTACAGCTATCGCCTTTTTTGAAACGAGGTCAAAGGTAATGCCTTGGCTAAGGGCCTGATTGGAAATAAGGTAGCAAAATGATAGTAGTACGAGAACGCGTGGAAATGAGGTTGGTCTAAATGACATGTTTTTTTGATTTAGAGGGGAGGGACTTGTTTGGTATTGATTTATAAAGGTAGTGTTTATTTTGATAAACACATCAATTAGGAGTCTTTAAAATGAACTTTTGTGTTAATATTAATTTAGTAGGAGCTGGATGATAAATCTGGCAAGTTGAAGCACAAAATGGATTCTTAGGGGGAAGACCTAACTGCCTGTAGACCGGCGGCGACCAAATGATATTTCACCATACTACTCCTTACTCAAAGCTTTAGTGCATGTCTGGTGATCGCTTTTGTAGGTAACATCTGGAAGATACGGCCAAGAAAGGCAATGAAGTATCGGCAAAAAAGAGGAGATTTTATACCCAAAGGGTGATGGCCAAACTTGAACTTAGAAAACTGGTGTTATCCTGCATGGTCGTGCGACAGCTGGGCGGTTGTAATGCCTTGTATGACGTTTACACTCGCTACCAAAACTATCCCATTACAATTGTGACACCACTTATTCAAATCGCAATAAATCTTCACGAATTTCCCAAATGACCATGGCTTGCCCGTAACTGTCGGGGTCATTTCGCGTCTCAATTACTTGACGGAGCTTATTTTTGCATTTTTGGCAACGCCCTTCAATGTAAATGTTACCTTGGTGATCTAACCAAATCTGTCGGATATGCATAGAGTTGGTTCCTGGTGGATTACAGGAGTTACAGTACACATTGTCAACGAGTTTGCTGAAATGGGTATTAAAGAGCTCCTTGCCCAGTATTAATTCAACATCTTCCAACTTGATCGGTATCCTGCTGGAACTACTACTCATAGCTCAATGTGCTAACAGTATGGGAAGCTGGTCCACTGACTGCTGTAATTTTGGTAAATCTTTATATTTCTTGAATGAAACGATTGCTACGATTTTCTTTCTACGTATATCTTCTATTGCTGAGCAGTTGTAACCGCGATGCTCTCGTGGAACTCAAAAGTGGTATGACACTTACAAGTTCAGTAACGATAGCTGAGGCTGTTTATCAATTTCCTTCGGCGGATGCTTTGGATATGCCGGTCTTGTCGGTTAAAGGCGAAAATTTAATATTAGATTTTAACGGGGCAACTTTGGATAGTGGGATGGATCCTACCCGACCAGATACTTTCACAGGGCTTGGTTTATCCATTAAAGGCAGTAACAAAATTACAATTAAAAACCTGAATATAAAAGGATACAAGGTCGCACTGCTGGCAGAGGGGGTTGATAGTTTGGAAATTATAAATTGCAATTTCAATTACAACTATCGACCTAAATTGCATAGTCAATGGGATCGAGAGGATTTTGCGGACTGGTTAAGCTATCATAATAATGAAGAAGATGAATGGCTGCGCTATGGGGCTGGTATCTACCTTAAGGACTGCGATCACAGCTTAATCAAGGGGGTGGTGATACAACAAGGACAGAATGGTATTTTGCTGAATAATTGTAACCAGGGACTCTTTTACAACAATTCGATTCAGTTTAACTCAGGCTTGGGGATCGGTCTGTATCGCTCCAGTGGCAATCGAGTCATGCACAATCGCCTGGATTGGAATGTGCGTGGCTACAGTCACGGAAAGTATCAGCGTGGTCAGGATTCAGCCGGCATTTTGTGCTATGAGCAAAGCCATGAAAACATTTTTGCCTACAATTCGGCCACCCATTCCGGGGACGGTTTCTTCTTGTGGGCAGGCCAAACAACCATGGACACTGGGGAAGGGGGATGTAATAATAACTTGATTTACGGTAATGATTTTTCTCAAGCACCTACGAATGGTGTAGAGATTACGTTCAGCCGCAATCGGGTGATTAATAATGTCATAGAGGAATGCCGTTATGCGGTGTGGGGAGGGTATAGCTTTCAGTCAACGATTGCGGGCAACCAAATTACAGCCTGTGATTTTGGTGTTGCTATAGAGCATGGACAGGATAACCGGATTGAAAGAAACCGTTTTCATGCGCTTGCAACGGGGGTACAAATATGGGAAAGAGATCAACAGCCCGCAGATTGGGGATATGCAAAGGCACGTAAAGTAGAGAGTGAGGACTATTTGATCAAGGATAACCTCTTTTCAAAAGTTGAAACGCCTTTCAAGATCGCGGGTTCGGATGCTGTTGAGGTAGTGGGAAATATTCTTCTGGGGTACGATCAATTGCTGGAGGAAGCTCAACCCAATGAATCGCTATTGTTGGCTGGCAATAGCGTTCTGGATGGTGAAGGTTGGGGGAGTGGCAGGCGTTTCGCTGCACAGAATGAAGTGTTGACCAGTGCCGCAGTTGACACCAACCATGTACTACTAGGAGCGTATGACTTTATGCCGCCACCGATATTAGATGGAATGGATGCCATTTTGCCCCAGGATCATCCTAGGGGTAGACAATACATTTTGATGAATGAGTGGGGGCCTTACAATTTTCAATATCCGAGTATCTGGCTTAGGGAAATCAATGAGGAGGAATACGTTTTTTTACTAATGGGACCTAAGGGCAACTGGAAAGCCGTGAATGGTACTGGTTTATCCGGCCTTAATCCTAAGACCGGAACATTCCCAGCGACCTTCAAAGCTCAACGCGAAAAAGGTAATCCCGATTTTTCCATCCAATTTGAATTTATTGGTGAAGCTTTTATCGATCAGTTTGGGCAAGAGGTCCGCAAGGGAACCGTATTCCCTTTTACTTTTAACCGATTCGAAAAAAAAATCAATTGGGCAGTTTCCTGGTATGCTTACGATGCACCGAACGATCCAGAAAAGGAGTATCCGTCCTTTGATGATTTGATCCAAGCAGGCGCCCTGGCAAAGGAACAAAAGGAACAACTGATCTACCATTGGTGGGGCAGCCCACAGGCGGGGGTTCCTTCCGACTACTTCGCCACCCTGGCCACCGCTGAGCCTTCTTTCGCGCCCGGCACCTATCGGATTACTATTAGCAGCGATGATGGTCTACGGTTTTACATCGACGATGAATTAAAGATCGATCATTGGGAAGCGCACGAATCGGCTGTGAGGGAGATCGAACTATCTTTGGATGGCCAACATCGTTTTCGTGTAGAACACTATGATGTGACCGGTTTATCTGCTATTGATTTTCGCATTGAAAAGATCGCTTCTCTCAACAACCTGTGAGCAATGGTACTCCGCCGGATCATATACTGTACCTACGACACAAATGAGCCCGGGTTTATCGTGCTGTCAAGTACTAACCTATCACTCCACAGGGGACATGGACAGCAATTGCTTGAGTGAAAAGAAATGCATGCTGTAGGCGACTGTCACCAAAATACCTGGTAGCCAGACGAAGGGGATCTGGCCCACAATCCGGTTGGCCGGTTCATTCATGAAATAGCGGAAGGGAGTAGGGAAGGACAGTATGGCGATGGTAACGATGGTGAAGACCAAGATGATTCCAAGGATGTTGTAAGCGACAGCCACCCACTTTGGCCAACTGCCTTTCGTGAAACAATAATAAGCAACTATGGGGGCCAAGAGGCCAGAAAGTACATCAAAATTCATGCCTTCGAAGGTCATTTGTTTGGGGAGTAGCTCTTGCGCAAAAAGTAACCAAATCAAGACTTCCACAACCATTCGAAAGCTCTGCAAGTAGATGAACCTTTCAGGAGGAATCTGCCTCAGGATTTCCTTTAATGTGGTAGAAAACAAGCTCAATCCAATGGCCGTAAGTAGAGGGACGAGAAGCACAAGGAAAAGCCTCGGAGGCAGAGAATCAAAATTGGCGAAGAACTGACTCCAAGCCAATAGGCTGATCAGTGTGGTCCATCCAGTCACTGTGACAATGAAGCCACGCTTAATCCGTTGCTGCTTGCTCGTATCTAAGGAGGTTTTGCGTAAGGCTAGGCTCAGTTGTCGATAGATGTATAGGACACAAAAAACAGATAGAGCGATAAATCCGAATTGCGTTAGTTGAAACATAGCATCTTTTTTACTGCAAAACTGTGGGAAAGGCCTACTTTTTGCGTTGACCAAAATTGCTATTTTCTCATCATAGCGCGAAAAGGAGAGGGATAAACCCCCACTTTTTTATGGAATAAACGACTAAAAGAGCTGGTATTTTCCAGGCCGATACTAGTAGCAATTAAGTGGATAGGCCAATCCGTATGCAGGAGCCATTCCTTCGCTTTTTGGATACGAACTTGGGTAATGAACTGGTGGGGACTTAGGCCAAAGGCAAATTTGAAAAGCCGTAGAAAGTGAAACTTCGAAAAGCAGGAGCACCGGGCGAGATCCTCAAGACTCAGCGACTGATCAAACTGAGCGTAAATTAAGTCCGTGGCTAGGCATAAGCGTCGGAAAATTTCTTCGCGACCGGAGGATTTCAGGGCAGGTAGTTGTTCAATGAGATCGAAGTCTTTGTGACTTATGGAGAGAATAGCACATAGAATAGCATATAACTTTTCTTCCAACCAAAGTGGATCTAAAAAGCCTTCTCTCTCCTGTTGGTGAATAGCTAGAATGAGTTGTTGGAGCTCAGGGCTTTGAGGATACAGGCGATTGTATACATAGTAAGGCTTTGCCTTAATCCGCCAATCCTGATCCAGTTCCTGTGGAACCCGGCAACTTTCTAGTATCTCTTCCAGAAATTGCTCGCCGAAGTGAATGTTAAAAGTCTCTGCCGAGATGGGGATTTCAAGGTCATACCTTTGACTGGCGTTGGTCAAGAAGAAGAAGCCGGGGCGAAGGGCAACCGTTTTGTTGGCCACGCCAACTCTGCTTTGACCATGTACATTGTAGAAGAGGGATAAGGGCCCCTTGATGTCGCCACGGTAGTCCGATCTGGACTTCACGTTCAACAGTACAGTAGGCCATCCGGTTGGAGCCTTGGCACTCCCATTCTTCGGAGAAGCGAAGCGCCGATCGATCTGCTTTTTAAGCCAAACAAGGTCGGGAAAATCGTGTCTTATGATCATGACTAATAGCTTATATACAATAGCTTATGGTCATTGGTTGAGCTTTCGTCCACTTAAATTTACCGTTCATAATCCCCGCCCAACAATAATTTGGTGTCGATTGGACATACTATTATAAAGAATGTTATATTAGCCCCAGAGTTCTTACTATGGGAAGCAAACATTTACTACAAGTGCTAACTTTCTTTCAAAGAGCTGAAAATCCAATATTAATAATCCTTAATTAGTACGGCTTATTGCGATGGGATATAAGTAACACTGACCTTCAGACTGCTGCTAGTATCCTTCATCCGCATAAGTATTACTAATTACGAACCAAATTCTTTTCCTATGCCTTTTGAAATTTTTCAAAGCGAAAAATCCGGAAAATATTACTTCCGCTTGAAGGCCACTAATGGCCAAGTCATCCTAGCCAGCGAAGCTTACGAGAAAAAAGCTGGAGCTGAGAATGGCATCCAGTCTGTGATCAAGAATGCACCAAATGATGATCGCTTCGATAGAAAAGAGTCTAAGAACGGAGAACCTTATTTCACTTTGAAAGCAGCTAACGGCCAAGCTATTGGCAGGAGCGAAATGTACAGCTCTAAAGCAGCTATGGAAAAAGGAGTTCAGTCTGTGAAAAACAATGCTGTCGCTAAAACAGCAGTGAAAGACCTAACTTAGATTGTATAGTTTGGTATGCCTAAGGAGTGATCTTGGCAGTACTCGTATTCAATAAGCGCTTTTTGCCATGCATTCCCACCGCATACATTTGATTGTACTCTATTAGCAATGCCTGTTGATGTTCCTCGCCCATATTGTGAGGAACATCAATCGCAATGACCTGCCCATCATACAATTGCGAAATCTCATTTACGGGCGTATGTCCTACCACAATATTTCTAGCCTCGTAGAAATTCAGCGCTTTCGATACCTTTTCGCTATTTGTTTTCTTCTGTACATAACCTCTATACCACAATATTCCCTTTGAGGTATTGAAAATTGCTTTGGCTGCATCATCATTTCGTACCCGAATTGGATCGGCGTCAATATATTTACGGGTAATGTCATTTACACGTTGAATGCTTAGCTGGCGGCTGGCAAAATCCTGGGAAATCCCTCCATGGCAAAATAGAGTTTCTCCAATTTTGACCATGGTGTTTTTCGTTCGTAACCATTCCCCTAGGATGCTATTGGGAGCATAAAGGTGGGCATATTGCAGATTAAATAAGCTAGCGTGCACAAAGTATTTGGGGTCCACATATCGAAAATCTCCTCGCAAATTCATCGTCTCGTGATTGCCTAAGATAAAGTGCACTCTACCTCCGGCTTTTTCGGCCTCTGCTTCTAGTTTGTACACCAGCCATAGGGCTTCCGTCACTTGTGGACCTCGATCGAAAAAATCTCCTACCAGCACCAAATGTCCATGCCCATAGGTCCATTCATAGTTGTCATTAATGACATCATTCCCTTTCAGAAGATTGGCAAAAGCATCAAAATTCCCCTCAATATCGGAGATGGCCAAGAGCTTTTCCGGACTCGGGAATTCAGCAGGGGCTGGAGTAGGCTTCTTACGGATTTGGAAGCTGAACAATTCATTCCCATCCTTGTCCTGACAGCTCCATTCTTTATTGTAGTAGAAGGGGCCTTCCAAAGCGGTCGATAGTGCACGAACTTTATCTTTCTTCGTCTTCACAATTTGGAGGTGGGCGAGCATATTACCGTGCTGCCGGAAAAGGAAAGGTCCGTCGGGTTCAGCCAAACTATGACCATCGGTTCGAATCAAATGATTGAATAACTGGAAGTTTTCATTCTCAAGAGCGAGATCAAACGTATTTCGATGTAAAGCATCTTTAAACATCGGATCGGCACCCGAACGCAACAACATTTTTGCCGCATGGTTGTGCTGATAGGCCGTAGCAAGCATTAAGGCTGTCTCTTGACCAGCGCAACTTTGGTCAACCTTTGCTCCTTCTTTCAGCAGCGCTTTAATCAAGGCAACATTGCCAACCTTAGCTGCGGCCGTCAACAAGGATTGATTGTCATGACAAGCATTCAAATCGTGCTTAGCCAAGTAAGCATACCATACATTCTTGTCTTCGCTTTCAACGACTTCTTGGAAGGTTTGCGCATTTACTACCGTAAAAGATACCATCAGCCATAGGCTGTTGAGCATGAGAGTTCGATACATAATAGCCATTTAGTGAGAGAGATCAGGGCTATAGTAGTTTTTCACAACTAATCTTACTTGCAAGACCCTGGTGTCATGACCCGTAATAAGCGGCCATACACTGGGCTGAAGTATTTACTAAACAAAATTAGGGATGCTAGGGATTTTGCCCTCTATTCTTGCTGCGGTTCCTAATAAAAAGAAACGTTTCTACCACAAAGATAGTTGAATTCAAATAAAAATGCGCTTTTACTAACCGTTAGGGTGGTAATTTCTTGCAGAGAACCTGAGCGACGGAGGGCAAATTACCGAATCGAGGTAGTTTTTCGTTTCCTTCCTTTGCGTAATTCTGGAGCTATTTTGCGGAGACTTTCGACATTGTGAGCGGCAGCAAAAACATCGAGATAGGGCAAGGCTGTCTTCATTCCCGTGGCTTCCGCTTGGTAACCAGGGCTTCCCGCTAAGGGGTTCAGCCAAATTACTCGGCTAGCTGCTTTTTGCAGCTGACGCATGGCAGCTTCTAGCACCTCCGGCTCACCAGTATCCCAGCCATCGCTGAGGATCAGAACGATCGTCTTCCTGTCCAGTAGCCCGTGTGCATGTTGATCTATGAAAGTGGTCAGGCATTGTCCGATCTTTGTACCTCCCGACCAATGAGGTATCCGATTTGAAATGATCTCAAAGGCTCGTTCAAATTCGTATTCCTTCAAAAATTCGCTGACTTTATGTAAAGCGGTGCTAAAGACGAAAGTGTCGATCCGATCATTGGCGTTCTGGAAAGCATAGATGAAGTGAATCAGGAAACGACTGTAGAGGTCCATGGATTTACTCACGTCGCAGAGTAAGACCAATCGCAGCTTTTTATCCTTTTTTTGACTAAACAGAAATTTATGGATACTACCTCCACGCCTGAGATTGAATTGCATCGTTCGTTTTAAATCTAGGCGGCGAGTTAACTTTGAGGCTTTGTTCAATCGACTCTTTTTCCGACTAATAGAGCGAGCAATTTGCTGCAACATCCGCATCACCAAACGCATTTCTTCATCCGTCATGGCGGAAAAATCTTTCTTAGTGATGACCTCTTGCGCACTATATGAAGCGATAGCCCCTTCCTCTTTATTTTCCTTTCCTTCTCCGTACAACCAACTTTTTAGAGCCTGGAAAGATTCTTGTTTGCTCTGCCGGTTAGGACCACGATTAGACCAACCTTCTGGTTTTTCCTCCGTCTTAGCATCTACAGCCTTTTCCAATTCTTTCCAATAGCGATCAAAGTGTTCGTCAAATTGCTCTTGCTGCATTCGACTTCTGGCCAACAATGACTTTAAGGCAAGTCGGAAGGTTTCTTGTTCACCAATAGGGATATAGGCAAGACTTTGCAAGGCATCGGCCTCCTCTTCCGGGCCAATCCGATAGTCCTTGGTTCGCAAATAGCGACAAAATTGCACGATGTTGGCGCTAAGCTCTAGCTGTCTTCTGATGAGTGGTTCCGACATCTGCTAGAATCGTTTGGTCACCCCAACTTTTTCGAATAGCTCAGAGAGGGAGTCCTGAACATGGCGCATATCCTGCCAATCTTTTAAGACCACGCCCAAAGTATCCTCTACTACGGCTTTATCTAGGTGAGTAAAATGTAGAGAGGCCAAGGCCGTAGCCCAATCCAAGGTCTCCGCTACCCCAGGGGCCTTCTCTAGCTTCAATTGCCGTAGTTCTTGCATGAATTGACAGATCTGGATGCCCAGCGTGTGATCGATATCAGGCACTTTGTTTTTGACGATAGCTAACTCTTTCTCGAAAGTGGGATAGGAGACCCATAGATAGAGACATCGGCGACGTAAGGCTTCGGAAAGCTCTCGTACCCTGTTGCCCGTAATGATCACATGTGGCCTATGCGTAGCCTTTATCGTGCCTATCTCCGGTATGGTGACTTGCCAATCGGATAGCACCTCCAAGAGGAAACTTTCGAATTCCTCATCCGCGCGGTCTACTTCATCGATGAGGAGAACCGGACTGGTCTCCTGCGTTATTGCCTGTAAAATTGGTCTTTTAAGTAGGAAGGTATCACTGAAGATACTCTTTTGGAGTTCAGCAGATTCTTTCTGTTGTCCTTCCTCCATTTTGAGGTACAACAGTTGATGCTGGTAGTTCCATTCGTAGAGCGCATGGGTAGCGTCGAGCCCTTCGTAACATTGAAGTCGAATCAAGTTGGTGTTGAGGGCGTTTGCCATTACCTTCGCAATCTCGGTTTTACCAACACCCGCGGGCCCCTCCACAAGCAAGGGTTTACCCAACTGCATCGCTAAGAAGATAGACATGGCAATGGATCGATCCGCAATGTATCCTTGCGTTTCGAGCATCGCCTCAATATCAGATAATTCTTTTGACATATGTGGAATAGAGAAGAGGCGGCTGGTGGGCCGCCTCTGTTATCAATTAGGTACGTGCCCCATGAGGAAACACGAAATCATACTAAAGGTTGAACTAGGCGTTCGCGATAGCAGCCCGTATGGCTCTCTCGGCAAATACCTTGGCCAAGTGTTGGCGATATTCCTCGGAGGCGAAGTGATCGCCCAGGATATCAGCATCACTAGCTGCCAATTCGCTAGCTGCCTTGATGGTGGCATCATCCAAGGTCTGATTCTCAAGTGCCGCGCTCACTTTTTCATCCAAGAAAGCACTGTCGGCTACTCCCGTGAAAGCTACGCGAGCTGAGGTGCAGAAATTGTCCTTCATCTCTAAAACAGCGGCACAGCCTACAATAGCAAAGCGAGAAGCGGGTTGGAAAAATTTCTCGTAGGCACTACCTGCTGTACCTGGAACTTTAGGTACATGAATAGCTACGATAACTTCTCCATCTTCTAAGGCTGTATCGTAGATGCCGACGAAGAAATCGGCTGCTGCCACCGTACGACTTCCACTGCCGCCCATCACTTCGATGGAGGCATTGCAAGCGATTAAGGCAGCGGGCCAATCGGCAGCTGGATCAGCATGTGCGATACTGCCGCCAATGGTGCCTTTATTTCGAATTTGCACATCTCCGATTACACCAGCCGTAGCGGCTAGCACAGGAGCGGAACTAGCCACTTCTTCGGATTTGGCAATGGCGCCATGAGTCGTGTTAGAACCAATCACTAGCGTACGGCCATCGTCCTTGATGCCGCTTAGTTCGGATATGCCGCTAATATCTATGAGTATACCTGGTTGATTCAAACGGAGCTTCATGGCGGGAATCAAGCTATGCCCCCCAGCCAGTATTTTGGCGTCCATTCCATGCTCCTCAAGCAACCCAACGGCTTCTGCCACCGAAGATGCTTTGTGATAATCAAATGCTGCAGGAATCATTATATTTAGATTAATCGTTTTTTAAAAAGGTTAATTCTGAAGTTGTTCAAGCATGTCTGCTGAGTCGAAAAGCACTTCATCGCGGCCAGTGAGACATTTTTAAACAACTTCTCTAATGGCCTAGCTATTCATAGCTCTCCAAACACTTTCTGAAGTCAAAGGCATCGATAGATTCTTAACGCCAAAGGGAGACAAAGCATCCATTACTGCATTGACCACAGCAGGCGTCGAGCCAATAGCTCCGGCCTCACCTGCTCCTTTCACTCCTAGTGGATTGTGTGGGCAGGGTGTGGTGGTACGATCGGTTTCGATCATTGGAATATCATCAGCGCGAGGCATAGCGTAATCCATGTAGGAACCTGTGATTAATTGGCCATCTTCGTCGTAATGGGCCTGCTCGAACATGGCTTGTCCTACCCCTTGGACTACTCCTCCGTGAATTTGTCCATCCACGATCATTGGATTGATCACGTTTCCAACGTCATCCACGGCTATGAAGCGCTTCAGGCTTACTTTACCCGTGTCTTTGTCTACCTCAACAATAGCGATGTGCGCACCAAATGGATAGGTAAAGTTGGTTGGGTCATAGAAACTGGAGAAGTCCAGACCTGGCTCCAATCCAGCTGGATAATTGTGTGGTACATATGCCGTCAAGGAAACGTCTCCAAAACCAATAGACTTGTCTGTTCCCTTAACCGTCCATTTGCCATCAGCAAACTCTAAATCATCTTCCGCAGCCTCCAATACGTGAGCTGCGATCTTCGTACCTTTTTCAATGACTTTCTCGATACTCTTTACCAAGGCACTACCACCTACGGCCAAACTTCTAGAACCATATGTTCCCATACCGAAGGCAACGGAGTCAGAGTCGCCGTGAACGATGTCTACATGCTCGATGGGAATACCAAATTTGTCGGCTACCACTTGTGCAAAAGTGGTTTCGTGTCCTTGCCCGTGAGAGTGTGCACCAGTATAGACACTAACCATACCAGTTGGCTGTACCCGAACTTGACTTACTTCAAAAAGTCCTGCACGAGCTCCTAGGGCGCCTACTACGGCAGAAGGAGCGATCCCACAAGCTTCAATGTAAGTGGAAAAGCCAATGCCTAATAATTTACCATTCTCTCTTGCTGCGGCCTGTTCCTTACGGAAATCCTCGTAGCCAACCATCTCCAATGCCCGCTGTAGTACAGGATGATAGTTTCCACTATCATATTGTAGCGCCACATTGGTCACATATCCTTCCTCATCCACGCCATTGAAGGCTGGAATGAAGTTTTTGAATCGAAGTTCAGCTGGGTCCATTCCCATCTCAAGCGCTGCTGTATCTAACATACGCTCCAGTAGATAGGTGGCTTCGGGGCGTCCTGCTCCTCGATAAGCATCGACAGCGCAAGTATGCGTGAAGGTAGCTACCACATCGACGTGGATCTTAGGGGTAGTATACAATCCTTGCAGTAAGGTACCATGCAAGTAGGTAGGAACAGCAGGTGCAAAAGTGGAAAGGTAACCCCCCATCGCTGCATAGGTCTTGATCCTTAAGCCAGTAATGTTGCCTTCTTCGTCAAAACCCATCTCGGCCTTAGTCACGTGATCCCGACCATGTGCATCGGTCAAGAAAGCTTCACTACGGTCCGCAGTCCATTTGACCGGACGGCCTAATTCTTTTGCGATCCAAGTAACTAAGGCTTCCTCCGCATAGTGGAAGATTTTACTACCAAATCCTCCTCCCACATCCTTACTGACTACACGCACTTTATGCTCTGGAATACCCAATACGAAAGCACAGAGCAGCAGTCTGATCAAGTGTGGATTCTGGGTACTCGTATAGAGCGTGTATTTATCATGAGCTACATCATATTCGCCAATGTAACTTCTAGGTTCTATTGCGTTGGGAATCACCCGTTGGTTGGCAAACTCCAAAGTCGTGACGTGAGCAGAGCCAGCAATAGCAGCATCTACCTCCTCCTTTGGATTACCCAACTCCCAGTCAAAGCAGATATTATTGGGAGCGTCCTCATGTACTAGAGGAGCACCATCTTCCGCCGCTTTCTTAGGGTCTACTACGGCATCTAATTCCTCATAGTCAACCTCAACCAAGTCAACCGCATCGCGAGCAGCTTCTCTTGATTCGGCAATTACTACGGCGACAGCATCCCCTGCGTGCCGAGCTTTATCGGCTACTAATAAAGGATGCTTAGGTTCTTTCATCGTCTCGCCATTCTTGAAGTTTACTTGCCACCCGCAAGGTACTCCATTGACTTCGGCGACATCAGCGCCTGTATACACGGCAATCACACCCGGATGGGCTAATGCTTCAGCGGTATCAACGCCTAGTATTTTGGCATGAGCATAGGGACTACGCACAAAATGAGCATAGACCATATTGGGCAAAATGATATCATCGGTATACTGACCTTTGCCGGTAATAAACCGCTTATCTTCTACCCGCTTTACGGATTTTCCAATCATCTTCGTCATGATACTACCTCCTTTTTATTGATTTTATTAGCCGCGTATTGGATAGACTTGACAATATTATGATATCCGGTGCATCGGCAGAAATTACCTTCTAGGGCATGTCTAATTTCTTGTTCGCTAGGGTCAGAGTTGTTGCTCAATAGGTCAGCAGCTGTCATGATCATGCCAGGTGTGCAAAATCCGCACTGTAGACCATGTTCTTCCCGAAAACCTTCTTGTAAGGGATGTAAAGTACCGTTTTCGGCAAGTCCCTCAATGGTGGTGATGTTGGCTCCATCGGCTTGAACAGCTAATAGCGAACAGCATTTTACTGCCTGCCCATCCATTAAGATCGTGCAGGAACCACAACTACTGGTATCACAACCTACATGTGTGCCGGTAAGGCGCAACGTATCCCGTAGGTAGTGCACCAGCAAAGTCCTAGGCTCCACTTCGTGGCTGTAGGCTTTGCCGTTAACGGTTAGGTTAATTTGTTTTTTCATTTCGGTATAAGTAATTTATGGTTGAAGGTATTATTGAATTGCTATGCAGGTGGTGTGTTTGCTTCGGGACTAGGGGATGGATTGGCAGCGGACGGGCTGGCTTCCACGTCAGAGCTACCTTTCGCCAGCTCTGCCTCTAAGGCTTTGAAGAACTGCTTGGCCAGGGTTTTGACCACGCCTCCGATCACGCGTTGACCGGTTCTGGCGAGGACTCCAGAGAGCTTCGCCTTGCCTTCATATTTAACTTTAGTCTCTTCAGCAGACTGGGGTATAATGTTCAGCTTTACTTCTGCTGTGGCATTGCCAATCTTGCTTTTTTGACTTAATACCAGGGTGAAGCCTTCGGGCTCTTTCTTGTCTTTAATGGAGAGATCGCCTTTGAAAGATCCCTGGACAGGGCCGATCTTGATTTCGGAGGTGGCGATGAATTGACCTGGTGCTGTCTCTTCCAGATGCTTGACACCGGGAGTGATCTTTGCAAGTGTTTCAGTGTGTAATAATTTTTCCCAAAGGGTAGCTGGACTAGCTTTGAGTAGGTAATCTCCTTCTATCTTCATTCAAATTTGTTTGTCTTAGAAGCTATCAACATCGGATGGTCGAGATCTAAGTCGTAGACATTGCTAGTAGCTCTTCAAGTTTATCAAAAGATGGCTATAGCAGGGAAGTGTGGTTGTCTGAAAAACTTAGTAGATTATTTTGCAAGACTCAAAATTACTAGCTTCTAAAATAGGAAATAATTTTAAATTCACAGATAATTGTGAAATTATATTCTGGAAGATAAAATTCTAACGGAAATTTCAGTTGTCAAAGTACTTTAATCTTAAATAATTGCACAATACTATCATAAATGGCTAATCGATGAGCAGATTGTTACAACAACATTATCAGCATCGTAAATTGGAAGATTGGGTAGAGAATCGGACCGCATATACCTTGCAGCACGCGGAGTTGAGCATATTTGAAACCCACCAAAAGGCAGAGAAAGTATTTTTGCAATTTGATGATCCTGTCATCGCCAGCATGATTTCCGGGAAGAAAGTCATGTATTTACAGGACCAACCAGCCTTTGACTTCTTCCCAGGAGAATCCGTGGTAGTGCCTGCCGGTCAACCTATGTTAATCGACTTCCCAGAAGCAAAGCCGGATGATCCTACTGAGTGCCTTGCCCTTACTATTGCCCCAGATAAGATTAGAGAGAACATTACATTCTTCCAGGAACAAACGGCCATTGAAAAAGAGGCCGTCGATTGGTCCCTGGATGTTCAGTCCTTTCATATCGAGGATAACCAGGGTATCCAGCAGCTAGTTGAGCGCTTGATCTTTCTCTTCACTGAAAGTCATCAATCCAAGGATGTATTTGCAGATCTTTTGTTGAAGGAGCTCATTATTCGCCTGTTACAAACCCAGGCCCGTTTTCTACTGATGGACAATGCGGAGAACCTGCTAAGTGATCACCGCCTGGCCTTCGTCATTCGTTATATTCGGGAAAACTTAACGCAGGATTTCAGCGTAGAATCTTTAGCCGATAAAGCTTGTATGAGCAAATCCCATTTCTTCAAGTGTTTTAAGCATACTTTTGGCGTATCCCCTATCGAATATGTCAATTCCGAGCGAATCAAGCAGGCGAAAAAATTGTTATTGGATCGCCGCAATACCTTAGCGGATGTCTGTTACCGAGTAGGTTTTAATAATCTGAGTTATTTCATCCGGCAGTTCAAAAAACACGAGCAATTAACCCCCACCCAATTTCGTAAGGCTGCCAAGGCTTAAGTATTGCGCTAGCGTAGAAATGTCATTTGATCAGTACCCGTCTAGCTCGTCAGATAGGTTTTCTACCCACGACGCTCAAATAGGAATCGTTCCTGCAACAACACCTTTCTATGTGCTTTTCTAAAGTCCACGTGCTTTTTTATCTAGCAGTGAACTATAGGCATCCCATCCGCCTGCCATTTTTCATCATTACGAGACTTTACAGCAGCAAATCAACAAGATGGAAAGCGATCATAGATTCTTGCCAACAATTGCAACCTTCTGCGCTTCTGTACGGTAAAAAGCTGTATACCTTCAAGGTCCGATGTGAAAATTACTGCGCTTTAAGCCTAAGCCTAGATGAACAGTGAATAATGTCTCAAAGTGATTTTGCTAACCCCTTACGTACTGTTCCAGGCAATTCCTTTAAAAACCTACTGGAGATTTAATCCATTTAAATTTTTACTTTTAGTATGAGCAGGCACCTGATACTCCGCGATCATGGCTTGGCGGCTACCGTGTTAGAAAACACATCCCCTCAACCGCTCCAAGTATCCATTATTCACAACAAAGATTACACCAAGGCTTTTCCCGTGATTGGAGATATTGCCTTCTTCAATGAATCCGACTTCTACTCCGAAAAAATACTTCAGGATCGATGTGATCATCTGCTGGCTAGCACCGTAGAGACGGTTAATGCCTATGAGCAATTTGTCAGGCAAAAGGGGCGACGCCCTAACTATGATATCTATGCCTGCTTCCAACCCTTTAACGAGGCCTTCAAAGCGCTTTATCCATTTCTCCCCAGTTTAAAGAAGCGCTTAAAACCTGGAGATCTGCTTCTCAATCTTTGGGATCGAACCGGTTGGAATGCAGCTCTCTTGGCTGGTCTTTTCCCAGAGCAAAAAGTAATCTCGATTTGGGAGGGCGACAAGGATGTGCTGGGATACAAAGGGTTTTATTTTTGGTATCAAAATAGAGCTGAAAGCCAAGGTTTTCAAGTAGCTTTTGCTAATCTGGAAAAGCCGCTTCCCTTCGCAGACAATTCCGTAGCCCTGGTGGTAGGTCTAGATACTTTTCACCGATTCGATCAGTCTCTGATGTTAAGTGAAATGTTGAGAGTAACTACTGACGATGCGGCCATTATTTTTCCACATGTTCACCTTTCCAACAATGAACCAGATCCCTTCTTTGAGCGAGGATGTCGGCAGCTACATGGAACGGATTATGAGCGGTTTTTTCAGCGGATGTTAAGCAAGACTGAAAGAGTGGGAATGGTTTTTCCTGAGCCGGAGATGTTTGCACTGAATGAATTGTCTGAAAGTGGGCTTGCGCCTTTACAATCACAACCGAATTCTCATCACTATAATGCTTGTATTGCAATTCTACCGAAGTACTGGGTGCAAGAAGAACAATTGCAAGCCTTTCGTTTTAAGGATCTTGGACCGATCGATAATTGCCATATCTTGATCAATCCACTACTAGATATTAGTTTGCACCAGGCCATCGTTCGACTTAATCGCGGATATCTTTCAGATCGGGTGGGATATCTCTTGGATCGCCACCCCATCTACATGGAAAAATTGAAAAAGGCAGCAGATTATAAATTATCTGAGCTGGAATGCAAATTGTTGTTTTGGGCAGGGCAGTTGCTGTCAGTGACCGAAATTGCGGAGAAGACAGGCTATACGATAGAAGCATTAAGTACTGCTTTGGAGGAATTGCAAACTAGAGATATTGTCCAGGTGGTTCCGGTATCCAAGCAGAGCATTCGTTTGCAAGCCTTCGTAAGTACACAGACTTATATTGTCCCTAAGCGGGAACAGACCATCGCGGCTTTGTGGGAGCGTGCCGTACGAAACTATGCCGAAGAACTTTTCTTGATCTCTGAAATGGATGAAAGTGAGTTTACCTACGAAGATAGTGATCAGCTCATCCGGCAAATTCAAGTGCGCTTGGTCCAAGCAGGATTACAAAAAGGGGATAGCTTAGCCATCATTTCGAGTAATCACTTTGAGGCAGTTCTCAGCTTATTGGCAGCCACGCAATTGGGACTGGTTGTCGTGCCGATCGAATATGATCTTCCCGAAAGTTCAATCCGATACATTTTAGATCAAGTACAACCAAAACTAAGCTTCCTCAGCCCTGGCAATTTCAACCGACTTTCTACCCACCTTAATGCGCACAGTACCATTGTGTTTGATGAAGAAGAGGAAACGGAGGGAATCCTCTTTTCGGATTGGTTGATGGAGGTGGAGGAAGAAGGAGAAGCCCCTAAGCTAAGCATTGATGCGGAAGATCTGGCTGTAATCTTATATACCTCTGGTTCAACTGGTCTGCCGAAAGGGGTTCGTTTATCGCATGGGCACCTGATGCGTAGTGCACGTTTGGTCAGCGAAACCTACCAGTGGCGTAAGACCGATCGGTTTTTGGCATTGGGCGAACTGGATAGTATGAGTGGTTTGCGCAATTGCTGCTTTGCGCCGCTAGAAGTGGGGGCTGCGGTAGTTATACCCGATGCTCGAAATAAGGGGAATCTTTTCGGTATCTGTGAAACGATCGGCCATTTTGAGGCCACGCTTTTGGGTACTACTCCGGCATTCTTGAGTCAAGCCGTAAAATTTGAGCGAAGAATTAAGGCAGAGCTGAGAAGTCTAAGGCAAGTGATCTGTACGGGTAGCAACCTATACCCCTCCTTGCGGAAGTCATTCCTCGAAACCTTCAATGTGCCGATCCTCAATTATTATGGGTTAACCGAAACAACCGGCATCTGCACCGCTGAAACTGAGGACAACCATCAGCTAGATCAACATACCATTGGCAAGCCGATAGCTTGCATCGCGCAAATCATAACCGATGAAGGCCAATTGGCAAAGCCAGGTGAGAAAGGAGAGCTTCGCATTTACAGTGAGAATATCATGCAGGGATACTATGCCAACCCAAAACTGACTGCTCAAGTAGTTAGAGAGGGCTGGTTCTATACAGGAGACTATGCAAGTTTTACGGAGGAAGGACATATCGAACTGATGGGGCGTAAGCGAGACATCATCAAGACGGCAGACGGTAATCTAGTGTTCGCTTCTGAAGTAGAAGACTGTTTACAGGAACAGACAGCACACCTTAAGGAGGCTGCGGTGACGGCTATTCATGAAGACGGCATGGAAAAGATCATCGCCTTTATCATTCCTCAATCTACAGAAACGAATTGGGAAGCATTGGAAAAAGCATTGAAAACTCACGTCATAGAGCGGTTGGGAAAAAGGAAGGCCCCACTGCGATTTGTCCCTATTGCTAAGCTCCCGATTTCTGCCAATGGTAAGATCTTAAAAGCGAAACTAATTGAACAATATCTTCAAGCATCCCTATAAGCAAGAAATAAAATGACAGACACCGTTGCAATTTTTAAGAGATTAGAAGACAAGAAAATACAATCGAAATTATTTGCTCTTCTTGATAAGAAATACACCTATGCTGATCTCCATGCTGGTTTAGCTAAGATGACAGCTTATTTCAGGCAGAAAGACCTAACTGAGGGGGATCGTCTAATCATTTCTTCCCGAGATAATTATGCTGTCAGTATCCTTTTCCTCTCTTGTTTGAAGAATGGAATTACAGCCATGATGTTAGATCCTGATATGGGTGTGATGCGAGCTAACGAATTGATCAGGCTAACACAACCCAAGGGCTTACTGGTAGATAATGACTTGATCGGGGAATGGGCATTAGCTGATAAGACAGATTTTATACTTCCCATCAAAAAGGAAAAGCAAAAAAAAGGGCTCTTATTTAAGAAGATGCTCAAAAGTAAAAGCAATGGACAGCAGAAAGCGACTACTTTTCCTGCTATCCTTAACCAACTGGACATGGCCGAGGGGCCGGAGCATATTGATGCAGAGAGCATTGCCTACATCCTGTTTACCTCCGGTTCAACCTCAACACCCAAGGCTGTACAGATCAGCCACCGCGCTTTGTGGGCTAATTTGAATACGATATCCAAGGTGTACAATATTGAGGCAGAGGATCGAGTATTCAATATCCTGACAGCCTATCATACGGATGGCATCATCCAAGGACCCGTTTTAGCCGTGCTAAATACGCATACTTGGTATCATCCTTTTGAATTTGCCATAGATAAGATCGAAGCCATTTTCGACAGCATTTACAAGTATCGTATCACACATTTCATCACGGTCCCAACCCTGTTGGCCTTTTTGAACAAGTTTTCTGATGGATTTGAGGATACCTTTGACAATGAAGACTTCAAGAGTATAGTTACATCGGCTTCTCCTTTTGAAGCCGAATTGTGGAGCAGCTTCGAGAAGAAGTTTAATACCAGAGTGGTTAACAACTATGGCTTGACAGAGACGGTCGCAGGGGCTAGCTACTGTGGGCCAGATGACGCAACGCACCGCATCGGTTCGGTAGGCGTGCCCGTGGATTGTGCGTTCAAGATCATTAATGAGGCAGGGGAGGCCTTGGGAGACAATGAACAAGGGGAATTGCTCATTAAAGGGGACAACTTGTTGACTAACTACCTGAATAATGAAGAAGCAACAGCTGCTGCCATGAAAGATGGTTGGTTCCATACCGGTGATTATGCCAAACGCGATGCAGATGGCTTTTACTATATCGTAGGACGTAAGAAGAACCTGATCATTTCCGGTGGGATTAATATTCAGCCAGAAGAAGTTACGGCTGTATTAAATGCACATCCTGCGGTGATGGAGTCCGCCTCTTTGGGACTCCCAGATGAAATATTCGGTGAAAAATTAGTAGCAGCGGTAGTACTTGATGCTGGTGCAAGTATTGACGAACTAGCCTTGGTAGAGCATTGTCGGGTTGAACTAGAGGAAGCAAAAGTGCCTAAGAAGATCCATTTTGTTGCGAGTATCCCCAAGACGGGTTCTGGCAAAATCAAGTACCGAGAGGTGGAGGAAATGTTGCAAGCCAATAAGCAATTGGTGCTGACCAATGGAGATCATGGCTATGCTCAAGGTATACTGGCTGCCGCAGCAGATGCCTTTAAGGTTGACGCAGCTAAATTGGACATGAAGGGAGATTCCATGACCATTGATGGTTGGGATTCTATGGCCCACCTGGTCTTTATTACCAATTTAGAGGATCAATTTAAGGTTCGTTTCAATTCCAAGGAAATCATGGTGATGAATACTTTGGCCGAGGCTGAGCAGATTCTTGCTGCAAAACTGAACTAGGTATGAAGCACAAATTTCCTCCTTTGTGGGTTTGGGGTGTTACCCTGGGCGTGGTGCTTTCTTTGGTCCTACTCATTGGGCGTTCTGGAATTATTGATATCCGGTACGGCTTTGGAGCCAATTACAGTAGTTTCAAAAACCGTTTGGAACACTTGAGTTCCGCCTATGAGATCAATGAGGGAGACAAAGTGGTCGTACTAATTGGTTCTTCTTTTACTGCCATGGCTGTGGATCATCATCCCTTTTTTCATCGGAAGTACCAACAGCAACATGGAGGGAACTTGCATGTAATCAAACTGTACATGTACGGTTGTAATGCGCAGTCGTGGCAGAAGCTTCCAGATTTCTTCGAAATGGCGGCCGCTTTGCAGCCAGATATCCTTTGTGTAGAAGAACATTTATTGGCTATTGGAGAGAAAGGGTATACTGATGGACGCTTGGGTTTGCCGACCTGGATTAGCGATTTTCATCTGGGGGTTAACGCTATAAGACACTATCTCTTTCCTAAAGTTGACAAAGAAGAACAGCATGACTTGACCACCTTTGAGTTCTTTTGGAAGTATCATGAGGAGTCCTACCAGGCAGATTCCTTAGCTCTTGGGCCAGTCCCAAACTTCCACGTACGTAGCTATTCTCACAATGAGCAAGTAAATCAGTGGTTTAGCACGTATCTGCCAGAAGATACGAAGTTGGTGTGTATTTCAATTCCTCGGCCACCTAAGGTCGAACGAGAGCTAGCCAGGATCAGGCAAGAAGAGGACTACCTGAGGTTCCAACAGCAATACCAAGAGCAACTCGGTATGGATTTTTGGTTCTTTCCAGCGATTCTACCTTATGCGATGTACTCTGGAGATGATCACTTGAATACCAGGGGGATGCGTAGATATTCTGACTGGCTAAACGAGCAAATTGAAAAGCAATTTCACCCCTAATGGATATTCTACATCTCATACTAATAGGCTTGGCCGTTTTGGTACCTATTTGTTGGTTAGTACCGAGCACATGGCAAGTCTGGACGGTTGCCACAGGGACATTACTTTTTCTATTGTGGCAATCGCCCATCTCCTTGGGTATTCTTGCTTTTACAACGGTAAGTAGTTACGGAATTTTCCAATTAGGACTGAATCGTGCTTGGGCTACTATTGTAATTCTCCTGCAATCGGTTGGCTTATTTGTATTGTATAAGGGGAATTGGGCGCCGCAGCTATTGCAAGATGGTAATCGCCTCATCCCCTTGGGCTTATCTTATTATTCCTTTCGCCAGATCCACTATGCAATTGAACAATACAAGGAGAAAATCCCTTTGCATAACTTTGGGGAGTATGTTTGCTATATGTTTTTCTTGCCTACCATATTGGTAGGTCCCATCAATCGTTTCCCAACCTTTATGCGGCATCTGCGCCGTCGTCGTTGGGATGGTCAAATGTTTTCTGACGGCCTGGAAAGAATCTTATATGGTTATGCGAAGATTGTAATCCTGGGGAATTTTTTAGTATCACAGAAGATTGGTGATGCGATTGGGACTATGGATCAGCAATATCTCTGGCTGAAAACCTATCTGGAGTCGATCAACTTTTTGCTCAATACGTACTTTCAATTCGCCGGTTTCTCGGACGTCGCAATCGGACTGGCCTTGTTGACTGGCTTTAGGGTGATGGAGAATTTCAATTATCCTCTGACGGCTCCTAATATCAATGAATTTTGGAATCGATGGCATATTTCACTCTCTTCCTGGTGCAAGGACTATGTTTATATCCCGGTAGCGAGTATCACTAGGCAACCCATCTGGGGCATCATCTTTACCATGCTAGTTATTGGACTTTGGCATGAATTGTCGATGAAATACATCATTTGGGGTTTGTTCCACGGCGTAGGTATCGCCATTTGGCATATTTACAAGAATAGCCGAGTAGCGAAGCAGCTTACAGAGAATCTGCCTTTCTATGATTTTTGGGCAAAAGTGCTCACTTTTCACTTTGTCGTATTGAGTTTTGTGATCGTCATGGAACCTGACTGGATCTCCGTCTTGGAGCGGTACCAGATTTTGTTGTTTTTTAAATAGAAGGTATGTATGACTTCTTATTAAAGTATCTCCCAACTCGCTGGGCTAATGTGGGCATTACACTGTGGTATACCCTGCTTGTGTTAGCGATCTTATATCTGTTGCAAGTAAATGAAGCGGACTTTCGGTATATTGATTACTAGGCTCAGGCGGTCTATTTCCAGATCGTACTCAGGTAAGCCAATTCCTTCCCATCTTCCTCTTTAACGAGCCGATGCTGAAAGTGCCCAGTTTCTTTTTCATAACATTGAGAAACCACTCGATCTTCCAATAGCGCTTCCGACTGATATTGTACTTGCATGTCTACCAATTGTTTATGATCTAGGACTCGTTGAGGCAGACTTTCAAGCATCCATTGGATATAGTAGGTATTATTTAGATGCTTGTTGAAATCCAAGTCATGCCAATTTACGCGAAAGGACTTTTCCCACTGTACTTCAGCCATCTCCTTGTCCATTTTGGTATTAACCCGCGACAAGTAAGTTTCGGGAGCAGGCAGGCGCTCTTCTAATTTGAGAATAAAAGCGGGTATTCGGGTTAAGCGTCGTGTCTTGGTATTCATCAAGAGCCAAGCTGTGCTTGAAGAAGCAATCTGTACACCAGTTTCATCAAAAATTCGAAAATCACGATAGGTATACACTCGCTCAAATCCCGACGGGTGAGTTCTGACCCGAATCTTTTCCCCTAACCTGGGCAGCCGCACCACTTCCATATGATTCCGCATCAAGATCCATGAGATATCATGTGGTTCCAGATCCCACACAGAGATACCCAGTTTGATAACCTGTTCCATAGCTGCTTCCTGCATTAGGCGAACCAATGCCGGGAGCGTCGCGATCTTACGGCTATCAATATCGTAGGTGCGGATTTGGAATTCGGCCTCGTGTACGATGGGCTTCAGTGGGCTGGTCATAATGCGGTGATTCTTTGGCGCAAAAGAAACCAATTTTGTGGGGATAAGCAAATTCCCTCTTCTTGCGCTGCTCAATTGAAGGTACAGCTCTGATAAATAAGGCAGTAGCAAGGTTTCCTGGGGAGTGATTCGCTGGTAAGTAGAAGGCGTTCATCACACTTCATTTGACTTAGCCTTTATTATTCCCCTATATATTTTGGCGGGAGCCTTCAGAGCAGTTGATCAAATTGGTAATTTTACCGCTGCTCCATATAAAATTCTCTCCTACAATTGGCTGGAACAGCTCTGGCCAAATCATAGAAAAGCTAACCGCTTTTTCTCCACCAATAATTTTAATTCTACCTTTGGTAATTCAAGGGAAAAGCCTTACCTTTGCAATCGCTTTTGACAGAGGGGTGCCCTCCGTCCATCTTGAAAGAGGTGTTAAGCGAGCGTTAATTAATTGAATTTTAATCGTAAATGCGAACGTATGCCAACCATTAATCAGCTCGTACGCAAAGGCAGAACACAGGTTATCACAAAAAGCAAATCCAGAGCTTTGGACGCGTGTCCACAGAAGCGTGGTGTTTGCACGAGAGTATATACTACTACTCCTAAGAAGCCTAACTCTGCATTGCGTAAGGTAGCGAAGGTTCGTCTAACAAATGGCATTGAGGTGATCGCTTATATCCCGGGAGAAGGACACAACTTGCAGGAGCACTCTATCGTATTGATTCGCGGTGGTAGGGTAAAGGACTTGCCAGGGGTGCGCTACACAATTGTTCGTGGCGCTTTGGATACTGCAGGGGTAAGTGATCGTAAGCAGAGCCGTTCGAAGTACGGAGCTAAGAGACCTAAGTAGTAATTATGTTTCAATCATTGTAGGTATTCCTACGGAAACCTCTAATTAAGAGAAATGAGAAAAAGAAAACCAAAATTAAGAATTCCTCAGCCGGATCCACGATACGGTGACCCTCTAGTAACCCAGTTCGTCAACAACATGATGTGGCAGGGTAAAAAAACTACTGCTTTCCGCATTTTTTATGATGCAATGGACATCATTAAAGATCGTACCAAGCAGGAAGAGCACGCTATCTGGAAGAAGGCTCTCAATAATGCTATGCCTCAGGTAGAGGTACGTAGCCGCCGAATTGGTGGTGCTACGTTTCAAATTCCAACGGAGATTCGCCCTAAGCGCAAAATCTCAATTGGTATGAAGTGGCTAATCAAATTTGCCCGTTCTCGTAGTGGGAAGGGTATGGCTGAGAAATTAGCGGCAGAGCTAATTGCAGCTAGCAAGGGAGAAGGTGCAGCAGTTAAGCGTAAAGAAGATACGCATAAAATGGCTGAATCTAACCGAGCTTTCGCTCACTTCCGCATTTAATAATTATAATCTTCTATTTAACCTTTAAAATTCCGTAAAGGAGTAACTATGGCAAAAGATCTCAAATATACGAGAAACATTGGGATTGCTGCTCACATTGATGCGGGTAAGACTACGACTACAGAGCGTATTCTATACTACACCGGTATAAGCCATAAGATCGGTGAGGTGCACGATGGTGCTGCTACCATGGACTGGATGGAGCAGGAGCAGGAAAGGGGAATTACTATTACTTCGGCTGCCACCAAGACTTCTTGGAAGTGGAAAGACGAAGAGTATACAGTTAACATCATCGATACTCCAGGTCACGTTGACTTTACAGTTGAGGTAGAGCGCTCATTACGTGTATTGGACGGAGTAGTTGCCCTGTTCTGTGCAGTATCTGGTGTAGAGCCACAATCTGAAACTGTTTGGCGTCAAGCTGACCGTTATAAAGTACCAAGAATCGGTTTCGTTAATAAAATGGACCGCTCTGGTGCAGACTTCTTTAACGTAGTGAATGATGTAAAGGAAAAACTAGGTGCCAACCCAGTGCCTTTGCAAGTGCCAATTGGAGCGGAAGAGCGTTTCAAAGGAGTTGTTGACCTGATTACCAACGAAGCCATTGTTTGGAACGAGGAAGACAGAGGAATGACTTATGAAGTAATCGACATTCCTGAAGACCTTGTAGATACGGTTGCAGAGTACAGAGAGAAGTTGTTGGAAGCAGTAGCAGAATATGATGAGTCTTTGATGGAGAAATACTTCGAGGACCCTGATTCAATCTCTGCTGATGAGATTCGTGCGGCTATCCGCGCGGCGGTGATTGATATGAGCATCATTCCAATGATGTGTGGTTCTGCCTTCAAAAATAAAGGAGTTCAAGCTGCGCTTGATGCAGTATGTTCTTTCTTGCCTTCTCCAGTGGATGTTGATGCGATTGAAGGTACTGATCCTCGTACTGAAGAGCCTGTAACTAGAAAGCCTAGTAATGATGAGCCTTTCGCAGCATTGGCCTTCAAAATTGCTACTGACCCTTACGTTGGTCGTTTGGCCTTCTTCCGTGTGTACTCTGGTACATTGGATGCTGGTTCTTATGTATTGAATACACGTTCTGGTAAAAAAGAGAGAATCTCTCGTTTGTATCAGATGCACTCCAACAAGCAGAATGCCGTACCTGGTGTTCAAGCTGGGGACATTGCAGCGGCAGTTGGATTCAAAGACTTGAGAACGGGTGACACGATTTGTGCGGTTGATAAGCCCATCGTTTTGGAAAGTATGACTTTCCCAGAACCTGTGATCGGGGTGGCTGTAGAGCCAAAATCTCAGAAAGACCTGGACAAGTTGGGTATGGCTTTGGCCAAATTGGCTGAAGAGGATCCTACTTTCCGCGTAAGATACGACGAAGACACCAACCAAACCGTAATTAGCGGTATGGGTGAGCTTCACTTGGAAATCATTGTTGACCGTTTGAGAAGAGAGTTCAAAGTAGAGTGTAACCAAGGTCAACCTCAGGTGAATTACAAAGAGGCACTTACTAAAACTGTTGAACATCGTGAGCGCTTGAAAAAGCAAACGGGTGGTTCTGGTTTGTTCGCCGATATGGAATTCGAATTAGGCCCAGCCGATGAAGAATTCTTGGAAAGCGAAGACTTCAAGAATGGTAAGACGAAGTTGCAGTTCGAGTGGGGTATTGTTGGTGGTGCTATCGACAAGAACTACATCAAGCCAATTAGAGATGGATTCACTGCGATGATGGACAATGGTATCCTTGCTGGCTACAGCATCGATAGTATGAAAGTTAGAGTATTTGATGGATCTATGCACGCGGTTGACTCTAAGCCTATTGCTTTCGAACTATGTGCGAAAGAAGGTTTCAAAGTAGCAGCTAAGCAGGCGAAATCAGTATTACTCGAGCCTATCATGAAACTGGAGGTGGTAACACCTGATGAATATGTGGGACCAGTTATCGGTGACTTGAACCGCCGTCGTGGTCTTCCTAAGAATCAGGAAGCTCGTATGGGAGGAGCAGTAGCCATTCAAGCTGATGTGCCTCTATCAGAAATGTTCGGTTATGTAACTTCACTTCGTACGATTACTTCTGGTCGTGCAAGTTCTACAATGGAATTCTCTCACTATGCAGAGGCTCCTCAAGGAATTGCTAAAGAAGTAATTGAAAAAGCGAGAGGAGAAGTTAAAGTATAAGAATAGCATGTGGTTATTGGCTGGCGAAAGCTGCCAGTAACCACATCTTGATAATAAGATACACGTACAGACTACTACGTTACTTTTAGTACAACAGAAAGACGTTTTTATCAAAAACATTTTAATTCAGGCATGAATCAGAAAATCAGAATCAAACTCCGTTCTTACGACCACAATTTAGTAGACAAGTCTACTGAAAAGATCGTTAAAACAGTTCGGAATAGTGGTGCTGTCGTTACTGGTCCGATTCCGCTGCCCACCGAGAAGAAAATCTTTACCGTGCTCCGTTCACCGCACGTCAATAAGAAATCTCGCGAGCAGTTCCAGTTGCGTACACACAAACGCCTCATTGAAATCTATACTCCTACACAGAAAACAGTGGACGCTCTGTCCAAATTGGAATTGCCAAGCGGGGTAGATATTCAAGTGAAATTGACGTGATAATTAACGACGGAGCTTTACAGGAAAGGTTTTCCTTACCAATCTTGTAATCCTGTCCATTTTTTGTAAAGTCTGAAGATGCTAGATGTTAGATATTAGGCGCTTGTCCTAATAGATTCAAAATGTGCTACTGGATTTTGCGCTCACCGCGATCATCCATTACCATTTAGGATCAAGACAGAGGTAGAAACTAGATGTCCGCGTGCTGATCGTTACAGTGGAATTTCGCATTTGACATCCAAGTCTGTTATCTAATATCTGCTGGTTGATAGCTTTCCTAGAGAAAACCATCAACGGCGATCTAGAGTCTGTCATCTTTAAGTTCCTCAGCCACCATACTGAGGTCCACAAAAAGAAAAACTGATGAACGGATTAATCGGAAAAAAGATCGGAATGACCAGCGTTTATAACGACGCGGGTCGAAATGTGCCATGCACGGTAATCGAGGTGGGCCCCTGTGTTGTGACCCAGGTTAAGACAGCTGAATCCGATGGCTATAGCGCTATCCAAGTCGGTTTTAGCGAAGCAAAAGCTAAAAATACTTCTAAAGCCCTTCAGGGACATTTTGACAACGCCAAAACTACTCCAAAACGTAAAGTGGCTGAGTTCCGCGATTTCGAAACGGAAAAAACCTTAGGTGAAACCATCACCGTTGACGAGGTTTTTGCAGAAGGAGATTTCGTAAACGCAATTGGTACTTCCAAGGGTAAAGGTTTCCAGGGGGTTGTTAAAAGACACGGCTTTGCGGGTGTAAATGACGCCACGCACGGTCAGCACAACCGTCAACGTGCCCCAGGTTCTATTGGTGCGGCTTCTTATCCAGCCAAAGTATTCAAAGGTATGCGTATGGCAGGTCGCGATGGTGGCCGTCAGGTGAAGATTCAAAACCTAGAGGTAGTGAAGATCTTCCCAGAGCGTAACCTGATGTTGGTGAAGGGAGCAGTCCCAGGCCATAAAGGAGCCTACGTTATTCTTGAAAAGTAATTATTAATGGTGTCTCGCGAATTTCGATTGGCGAACGCATTAACGCGATAAAAAATGAAGCTCGAGGTTTTAAATATTCAAGGCGAGAAAACAGGGAGATCCGTGGATCTACCAGAAGATATTTTTGGTATCGAACCCAATGAGCACGCGGTATACTTGGCTGTAAAGCAATTCTTGGCTAACCAAAGACAAGGAACGCACAAAGCTAAGGAACGTGGCGAAGTCGCTGGTTCTACCCGCAAGTTGAAGCGTCAAAAGGGAACGGGTACAGCTCGTGCTGGTGATATCAAGAATCCCGTCTTCAGAGGAGGTGGACGTATTTTCGGGCCAAGACCACGAAAGTATACGGTTCGCTTGAACAAGAAGGTTAAGAGATTGGCTAGAAAGTCTGCTTTGTCTGATAAAGCAGCAGCGGGTAATATCTTGATCGTTGAGGACTTCTCCTTCGAAGCGCCAAAAACAAAAGAGTTTATCAATATTCTTCAGCAGCTAGAGGTGAATGGCCAGAAAACTGTCCTAGTCACTTCGGACTTCGAAAAAGAGGTCTACTTGTCCAGCCGTAATCTGCCTAAGACAGAGACGGTACGTGCTACTGATCTCAATACTTACGAGATCATGAACGCTGGTAAGTTGATTCTTTCCGAAGGAGCCGTGGAGAAGATTAAAGAAACCTTTGCAAACGCATAATCATGGCAAAGACAGTATTAGTAAAACCGATCATTACGGAAAAGGCGGAAGGCTTGTCTGACAGTTTGAATCAGTATTCCTTCGTTGTTGATCGCAAAGCCAATAAGATAGAAATCCGTAAGGCGGTAGAAGAAATGTATGGCGTGACGGTTGATTCCGTTAACACAATGATCATGCCTGCTAAGACTAAGAATCGTACTACTCGATCTGGATATGTTCGCGGACGGGTTTCTTCTTACAAGAAAGCCATCATCACATTGACAGAAGGAGAAGAGATAGATTTCTTTGGTGACATTTAAATTCATTCATTGAGTGTGGAACTAGTGCCTTAGGTCACCAAAATGAATGCATAATTGAGCATGTATAATGAATAGTGATTCATTTTTTTCATTCCTGATTTTTCATTCTGCATTACAAGGGCTAGGCTCCGAAATTCAATGTCTAATAAATTATTAAGTAATGCCAGTTAAAAAGTATAATCCGATTACGCCGGGTACTCGAACGAGAGTAGGGAACGCTTACGCGGAGATTACGACGAATAAGCCGGAAAAGACCCTATTGGCACCTTTACACAAGTCGGGTGGACGTAACCACGACGGTAAAATGACGGTACGCCAGAGAGGTGGTGGACATAAGCGTCGTTACCGGGTGATTGACTTTAAGAGAGACAAAGACGGGGTAGTAGGAACGGTGAAGTCAATTGAGTATGATCCAAACCGTACGGCTTTTATCGCTTTGATTGAGTATACGGATGGTGAGAAGAGATACATCATTGCTCCCAATGGTTTGAAGGTAGGCGCAGAGATTGTATCTGGTGCAGGAGCAGCACCAACAGTTGGTAACGCACTTTATCTGAAAGATATTCCTTTCGGTGTAGTTATTCACGCGATTGAGATGCAGCCTGGAAGAGGAGCTGCCTTGGCTAGAAGTGCGGGTACAAAAGGTACTTTGAAAGGTAGAGAGGGGAAATATGCCATTATTGAATTGCCATCAGGTGAGGTGCGCAGAATTCTACAGACTTGTAAAGCGACTATTGGTTCTACCTCCAACCCAGACCACGGTCTGCAAGTATTGGGTAAAGCAGGTCGTAAGCGTTGGTTAGGAAGAAGACCTCGAGTGAGAGGTGTAGCCATGAACCCAGTAGATCACCCAATGGGTGGTGGTGAAGGTCGTGCTTCTGGAGGACACCCACGTTCTAGAACAGGTATCATGGCCAAAGGTCAGAAAACCCGTAACAACAAGAAGTACTCTACGAGCCTGATCATTTCTAAGCGTAAATCGAAATCAAGAAAATAATAGCTAGATAATGGCAAGATCAATAAAAAAAGGCCCCTACGTCTTTCACAAGTTGTTGGATAAAGTGGCTAAAGCTAAGGAATCAAAGAAGAAAGTAGTGATCAAAACTTGGTCTCGTTCTTCAATGATCATTCCTGATATGGTTGGTGAGACAATTGCCGTTCACAATGGCAAAACGTTCATCCCTGTATTCGTGACGGAAAACATGGTGGGACACAAGTTGGGTGAATTTTCTCCAACCCGCAACTTTAGAGGTCACTCCGGTAACCGTAAGAAATAATTGTTAAGTCGATTGGAGTAATCCAATTCATCATAATTAATCAAATTATGGAAGCAATAGCCAAACTCAAGAACGTCCCCATGTCAGCCCGCAAAATGCGTCTGGTGGTGGATAATATCAGAGGAAAAGATGTGGATGAGGCTTTGGATATCCTTCGCTTCACCAAGAAGGAGGCAGCAAGCTGGCTGGAAAAACTGCTACTCTCTGCTATCGCCAACTGGGAATACAAGTTGGATGGCCTGGAAAGTGCAGATGACTACGAATTGTATGTCAAGACAATCTTCTCTGATGAAGGTGCACAGCTAAAACGTTTCCGTCCTGCTCCTCACGGTAGAGCGCATCGAATTCGCAAGCGTACTAACCACGTCACTCTTATCGTAGAAAACCGCATTCCAGTTGCTAAAGATGAAGCTAGCGACGACGATGCTGAGATCGAAGAAGTGATCGAGGAAGTTGTTGAGGAAACAGCCGACGAATAAGCTATTTAAAATAACATTTATACACCATAGATATGGGTCAAAAGACAAATCCAATTGGTAATCGTTTAGGTATCATCAGAGGATGGGATTCTAACTGGTTCGGTGACAAGGACTATGCCAAGAAGGTAGTTGAGGATGAGCACATCCGCAAGTATCTAGAGGCTCGCGTACACAAAGGTGGTATTGCTCGTATCATCATCGAGCGTACACTTAAGCGTATCACGGTAACGATTCACACTTCTCGTCCGGGTATCATTATCGGTAAGGGAGGTCAAGAGGTAGATAGAATTCGTGAAGAGTTGAAAAAACTCACAGGAAAAGACGTTCAAATCAATATCGTAGAAATCCGTAAGCCAGAGCTTGATGCGGCAATCGTTGCTGAATCTATCGCCAAGCAGTTGGAAGCGAGAATTAACTATCGTCGTGCGATTAAGATGGCCATCCAGTCTACCATTCGTGCCGGTGCAGAGGGAATTAAGGTGAGAATTGCTGGTCGATTGAATGGGGCGGATATGGCTCGCTCTGAGGAATACAAAGAGGGACGTACCCCTTTGCACACCTTCCGTGCGGATATCGATTATGCTTTGAAAGAAGCCTTGACCGTATACGGTATCATCGGTATCAAAGTATGGATCTGTAAGGGAGAGGTACTTGGCAAACGAGATCTATCTCCAAACGTCGGCGTACAGCAGAAAGGAGGCCGAGGTGGTGACCGTCGAGGTGGCGGAAGAGGTGGCGACCGCAGAGGCGGTGGAAGAGGCGGCGATCGCAGAGGCGGTGGCGGTGGCGGTGGAAGAAACCAAAGAAGAGGTTAGAATAATTAACAAAAATGCCTTACCTTTGCACAGCTTTTTCGGAAGCTGGCTCTCAAGGGCATTTTTCGGACTCATATCGTAAAATATTACGACCATGTTACAGCCAAAAAGAACAAAGTATCGCAAGCAGCAGAAAGGGAGAAACAATGGGATTGCCTATAAAGGTAGCTCTGTTGATTTCGGTTCCTTTGGGTTGAAAAGCCTGGATCGCGGACGGATTACTAACCGCCAGATTGAGGCGGCTCGTATTGCCATGACGCGATATATGAAAAGGGAAGGAAAGGTTTGGATCCGAATTTTCCCTGACAAGCCAATCACTGCCAAGCCTCAGGAAGTGCGTATGGGTAAAGGTAAAGGTAACCTTGACCACTATGTAGCCGAGGTGAAGCCAGGTCGCATCATGTTCGAATTAGATGGTGTACCACGCGAAGTGGCTGTTGAAGCCTTGCGATTAGCAGCACAGAAGCTGCCTGTGAAGACTAAGACCGTTACTCGTCCAGATTACGTTGGAGAATAACAAGTTGTTGTTAAACAATTAATTGTATTGAAATGGCAAGCAAGAAATTCCTGGAGCTTCAAGAGTACGAAAATGTGGCTGATCTAAAGAATGAACTTGAAGCAACTGAAGCTCAATATCAAAAGCTCAAGTTTGACCACGCCATCAAAGGGTTGGACAATCCAATCTTGTTGCGCGAGATTAGACGCGATATCGCCAGATTGCAGACGGAAATCCGTCGTAGAGAGTTGGCGGCTTGTTCTGAGGAAGAATTGAGCAATCGTTCAAAAATTAGGGCTAGAAGACGCCGCAAATAAATTGACCAATGGCAGAAAGAAATCTTCGAAAGACTCGTACCGGGGTGGTTACCAGTAACAAGATGGATAAAACCATCGCTGTGAGTGTGGAGCGTCGTCTTCAGCACCCCATTTACGGTAAGTTCGTGAAAAAATCCAAGAAATTCATCGCTCACGACGAGCAGAATCAGTGTAACATTGGAGACCGTGTTCGTATCATGGAAACACGTCCTCTAAGTAAGCGGAAGCGCTGGAGATTGGTTGAAATCCTTGAGAGAGCAAAATAATTGACGTACTCGTTGGATATTGCTTTTGTAATGAATAAGGTATAAGGCTGAATGAATAGTGGCAAACCCATTTATTCTTTCTTCATTAAGACATTAAGACTATTCATTATTAAAAGTTAATCCCGGTACAAACTTACATAAACAGAACGTGTCATGATCCAGTCAGAATCAAGACTTAAAGTAGCAGATAATAGCGGCGCAAAAGAAGTGCTGTGCATCCGCGTATTGGGTGGTTCTAAAAGACGCTATGCTTCCATCGGCGATACCATTGTCGTGACGGTGAAAGATGCAACCCCAGGGGGTATCAAGAAAGGTACGGTTTCGAAAGCCGTGGTGGTTCGCACCAAGAAGGAGATTCGTCGCAGGGACGGTTCCTACATCCGCTTTGATGATAATGCAGTAGTACTATTGACTGCAGCAGATGAGCCAAGAGGTACGCGTATCTTCGGACCCGTTGCTCGTGAATTGAGGGAAAAGGACTTCATGCGAATTGTTTCACTCGCTCCTGAGGTATTGTAAAATTCACCAGCCTAACTGAGATTAGCTGGTCTTAATCAGACAAAAAATGGGAAACAAAAGATTTGCACCCAAGCTTAAGATAAAAAAAGGGGACAAAGTAGTGGTTATCGCTGGGGCCTACAAAGATCGCTCTAAGGTAAGAGAGGTGTTGGAGGTGATTCCGGATAAGAACCGTGCGGTGGTCGATCAAGTGAATATTCGCAAGAAGCACTCCAAGCCGACGCAGGATAGTCCAGGCGGTATCAATGAAATTGCTGCTCCGATCCATATTTCCAATTTGATGTTGGTGGATCCTTCTTCAGGAGAACCGACGAGAGTTGGCCGCCAAGTTGGTGATGATGGAAAAATTGTACGTTATTCTAAAAAATCTGGCCAAACCATTGACTAATGAGCTATCAACCATCACTTAGAAAGAAATATAAAGAAGAAATTGTTCCGGCTTTGATGGAGCAGTTCCAATATAGTTCTGTCATGCAAGTTCCCAAGTTGGTGAAGATTTGCCTGAACCAAGGTGTGGGACAAGCTACACAGGACAAAAAATTGGCTGACAATGCGTTAGCAGAGTTGACCTTGATCGCTGGACAAAAAGCCGTTCCAACTAAAGCTAGAAAATCAGTTTCTAACTTTAAGTTGAGAGAAGGTATGACGATTGGTGCCCGTGTAACCCTTCGTCAAGATCGCATGTACGAATTCTTGGAGCGATTGGTGAGTGTTGCTCTACCTCGTGTACGTGACTTCCGTGGTATCAATGATAAGAGTTTTGACGGCAGAGGTAATTACACCTTGGGAATCACAGAACACATTATCTTTCCAGAGATCGATCTGGATAAGGTGAGCCGCATCACGGGTATGGATGTAACTTTCGTTACAACTGCTAATACAGATGCAGAAGCTTTGGCTTTGCTGAAGTTGCTAGGGTTACCATTCAAAAACCAAAGAAATTAATAACTACTTACTTCTTCAGGAGGTAAGCTAAAATTATAATCATGGCAAGGAAGTCACTCATTGCCCGAGAAAAGAAAAGACAGCGCATGGTGGAAAAGTACGCTGAGCTGCGCAAACAACTAAAGAAGGAGGGACGCTGGGACGAACTGGATAAGTTACCCAGAAATTCCAATCCTATCCGTTTGCACAATCGCTGCTTATTGACCGGAAGACCTAAAGGTTACATGCGTCAGTTCGGGATCTGTCGTGTCAAGTTCCGTCAGATGGCGCTTGATGGTAAAATCCCCGGCGTCACCAAAGCAAGTTGGTAAGCCAAGGAGGAACTTTTAACGATCGTTCCTTTTCAAATTTTCTTTTTCTCCTATTTATCATAGCTAATAAGGTTCCGAACGCTTCTTAGGAAAACCCATTAGCGAAATTTGAAATAATGGCAGTAACAGATCCTATTGCAGATTTCTTGACTCGCATTAGAAATGCTCAACAAGCGGGCCACAGAATTGTAGAAATTCCTGCATCTAAATTAAAAAAACGGATGACCGAGATCCTATTTGATCAAGGTTACATCCTTAGATATAAATTCGAAGACGGTGTTGGCCAAGGTAAGCAAGGAATCATCAAGATTGCCTTGAAATACGATCCTATTACCCGCAAGCCCGTTATTCGTCAGTTAGGCCGTATTAGTAAGCCTGGTTTGCGTAAGTATTCCAGAGCAGGTGATCTTCCTCGTATTATCAATGGTTTGGGTATCGCTATCGTGTCTACTTCCAGAGGAGTAATGACCGGTAAGCAAGCCAAAGCAGCCAATGTAGGTGGCGAGGTGCTATGTTACGTGTATTAATCTTATTGTTCAGATCAAAAATTAATCGACATGTCAAGGATAGGAAAAGCACCGATTACCGTTCCCGCTGGTGTTAGTATTGACGTTAGCAAGGGAAATTTGGTTACGGTTAAGGGCCCTAAAGGAGAGCTGACCCAGCAAGTTGATCCTGATCTGGCTCTTGAGATCGAAGACGGAACACTTACCGTTAAGCGTCCTACAGAATCAAAAAGACACCGCTCAATGCACGGTTTATACCGTTCTTTGATCAATAATATGGTTACCGGCGTATCCAAAGGGTATAAGATTCAGTTGGAGGTGATTGGGGTAGGATATAGAGTAGCCAATACGGGGCAACTACTGGAGTTGACACTTGGTTTCTCCCACCCGATTTACTTCGTGGTACCACAGGAAGTAAAGGTAGAAGGTAAGATGGAAAAGGGTAAGAACCCTATGATCATCTTGGAAAGTCACGATAAGCAACTAATCGGGCAAGTGGCAGCTAAGATCAGATCCTTCCGTAAGCCAGAGCCTTACAAAGGGAAAGGTATCCGCTTCTTGGGTGAAGAGATTCGACGTAAAGCAGGTAAAACTGCAGGTTAATCTAAGCGTTGGTGCGATGCCGCACTGCTTTATATTCTGTTTTTTAGATGGACCTTGGGTTTGGATGAAACAGGCCTCACACTAAGGTATAAAAGAAAGTATTATGCAGTTTTCTAAGGCAAAGAGAAGACAAACGATCCGAAAAAGGATCCGGAAGAAATTAAGAGGAACAGCTGATAGACCACGCATTAGTGTGTTTAGATCTAACAAAGATATCTATTGCCAGGCTATTGATGATATCAATGGAGTGACCCTGGTAGCAGCTTCTTCTCGCGACAAAGATCTGGATCGTACTGGAAATAAATCTGAGATCGCTAAGAAAGTGGGACTAGCATTGGCTGCCAAAGCACAAAGCAAAGGCATCTCTGACGTTCTATTCGATCGAGGTGGTTATCTATATCATGGCCGAGTGAAAGCTTTGGCTGATGGTGCCCGTGAAGGTGGGCTTAAATTTTAAAAAATCTCTAATCGCAAAATAGCATGGCAAAGAGAAATTCAAACAACAAAGGGAAAAGCCGCGATCGGGTAAAAGCTGCCGAAACTGAGTTGAAAGAAAAATTGGTAAACCTAAACCGTGTGGCCAAGGTAACCAAAGGGGGACGTACGTTTAGTTTTGCTGCGATTGTGGTAGTCGGTGATGGAAATGGGACAGTAGGACATGGCTTAGGTAAAGCCCGTGACGTATCCGAATCTATTGCAAAAGCGGTGGATGATGCCAAAAAGAACTTGATCAAAGTTCCATTGTTGAATGGCACTATTCCTCACGAGCAGAAAGGGAAATACGGAGCAGGGAAAGTGTTGATCAAGCCAGCCGCGCCGGGTACCGGAGTAATTGCAGGTGGTGCAATGCGGAATGTGCTTGAAATCGCAGGTGTGCAAAACGTTTTGGCAAAAGCCCAAGGTTCCTCCAATCCACACAATGTGGTAAAAGCAACCGTCGATGCTTTGTCAAAGCTTAGAAGCCCAGTGGAAATCGCGCGTCAACGTAATATTTCCCTAGAGAAACTGTTCGAAGGTTAAAAATGTTAATATCATTGTAAAGTAAGGCAGATGCTTTTATTTGCTGTAACTTTATGTGATTTAAAGCTTCTATAATGGGCAAGATCAAAATTACTCAAGTTAAGAGCCTCATCAAGCGATCACAACGACAAAAAGATACGATGAAAGCCCTAGGTCTTAAGCGTATCAATCACAGCGTAGTGAAAGAGGTGAATCCGCAGATTGCGGGTATGGTAGCTAAGATTAGCCACTTGGTGAAAGTGGAAGAAGTTTAAAAGGAAGTGTTTAGTCGGCCGGTAAGAGGTACTTGCTCAAGTCATCTTCCCAGTCGTCCAATCACTCAAATAATAGAAAGAAAATGGAATTACATAATTTAAAGCCTGCTGCAGGATCAGTCAAGAGTCGCAAGAGAATCGCCCGGGGACAAGGTTCCGGAAGAGGAGGTACGTCGACACGTGGACACAAAGGGGCAAAGTCTCGATCTGGCTGGAAATCTAAGCGTAATTTCGAAGGTGGTCAGATGCCCATCCAAATGCGTTTGCCTAAGCGAGGATTCAAGAATCCAAATCGCGTGGCCTACGTTCCTATTAATGTGGAACGATTACAGGAGATCGCAGACAAGTACAAATTAGATACCATTGATCTGGAGGCTTTGATCTCTGCTGGTATTGTACGTAAAAATGACAAAGTAAAGATTCTAGGGTCTGGCGAATTGAGTGCCAAGCTTGCAGTGAGTGCACATGCTGTATCTACTACTGCTCAGAAGGCCATCGAGGCGTGTGGAGGATCTGTTAACCTCGTATAATTTTAACTGATGAAAAAGTTTTTCGACACACTAAAGAATATTTGGAAGATTCAGGAACTGAGAAACCGCATTTTATTCACTTTAGGTATTTTGTTGGTTTTCCGTTTCGGAACATTTATTGTGCTACCCGGGGTTGACCCAGCGGCCTTAAAGGCTGCGATAGCCAATAATGCTAATCCAAATGATCTTTTAGGTCTGATCAATATGTTCACGGGGGGAGCTTTTAACAATGCCTCTATTCTGGCCCTAGGTATCATGCCTTATATCACGGCTTCGATCATTGTGCAATTGTTAGGGTTTGCTCTACCATATTTCCAGAAGTTGCAGCAAAGGGAAGGAGAGTCTGGTCGTAAAAAACTTAATCAGATTACACGTCTACTGACTGTAGCGATTACACTTGTTCAAGGTGGTGGTTATCTTACCTATATCAAGAGTATGGGAGCAACGGATCCATCTATTCCAGATGCTATCTTTTGGTTCTCTAACATCATCATCCTTTCATCAGGTACGGTATTCTCTATGTGGTTGGGTGAACGGATTACGGACAGAGGTATTGGAAATGGTATTTCCTTGTTGATTACCATCGGTATCGTTGCTACCCTTCCTCGTGCCTTAGCGTTTGAATTACAGGCTCAATTGGCCGGAGGTGGATTGCTAATGTTTGTGATTGAACTAGCTGCTTTATTTATGGTAACCTTAGCCACAGTGCTGATAGTGACCGGGGTACGTCGAATTCCCATTCAGTTTGCTAAACGAATGGTGGGGCGTGGTTCATCTAGCATGCCGGTGTCCGGTGCCAGAGATTATATTCCCGTTAAAGTAAATGCCTCCGGGGTAATGCCGATCATCTTTGCTCAGGCATTGATGTTCTTGCCCGCGGTAATTGCTCAGTTCTTTGCGGGGAATGGTAGTGACGTACAGTCGAGCGGTTTGCTAAGAGCGTTGAATGATTTTACTTCTGGACCATACAATATCATATACTTCGTTTTGGTAGTGGTGTTCACCTACGTCTATACAGCCTTGATGGTGAATCCACAACAATATGCGGAGTACTTGAAGCGTCAGAATGCATTTATCCCTGGTGTCAAACCAGGTAAAGCAACGGCAGATTTTATCGATGCAGTTACCACCAGAATTACCCTACCGGGTTCTATTTTCCTAGGTCTCATTGCCATCTTGCCGGCAGTTGTGACCGCTATGTTCAACGTGAATGCTGCCTTCGCTGCTTTCTTCGGAGGAACCTCTCTTTTGATCATCGTTGGGGTGGTATTGGATACACTCCAACAAATCGAGAGTCACTTGTTGATGCGTAGATATGATGGCTTGGTTAAATCTGGTCGTCTGCAAGGTAGAAGCAGAATGCAGGGAATCGGTGCGAATATGTAAGATATCTCCCTGGGTACTACCAGGGGCTATATAGAAGGTAGCTTTACGGCTGCCGCTGAATGGAGCAATGCTAAATAGAGGAGTAAGATAAAGTTGCGGAGAGAGAAGGGAATTTAGTATGCTCCATTCAGTATTATGAATGTTTTCATCTCCATTTGCCAATGATTTTTTATAAGACTCAGGAAGAGATTGAAAGAATTAGAGAGAGTTGTTTGCTGGTTTGTAAAGCCTTGACAGAAGTTGCTAAAGTGATCAAGCCAGGTATTTCAGCGGCTACGATTGATGCTTTGGCAGAGCAGGTGATTCGCGATCATGCTGGAGTTCCTGCCTTCAAAGGATATCGCGGGTTTCCTTCAACGCTATGTGTTTCGGTAAATGAAGGCGTTGTGCATGGGATCGCGACAGAAGAGTTGGTCTTTAAAGATGGAGATATTGTTTCCGTGGATTGCGGGGTATTGATGAATGATTTTCATGGAGACTCTGCATATACGTTTCCGCTAGGAGATGTGTCTGAGGAGGTAATGGAGTTGTGCCGTGTAACAAATACCTCCCTATATAAGGGGATTCGTAATGCGGTGGTAGGGAACAGATTGGGAGATATCGGCTTTTCTATCCAAAATTATGTGGAGCGTTTGCATAGTTACAGTATTGTACGGGAGCTGGTTGGGCATGGAATTGGCAGAGATCTGCACGAAGCACCGGAAGTTCCTAATTATGGCAAGAGAGGTCGAGGTCCGAAACTTAAGGAAGGTTTGGTGATAGCGATTGAACCCATGGTCAACCTGGGAAGAAAAGACGTTCGAACAGCTAAGGATGGTTGGACTGTAATCGCTAAAGACTTAAAGCCCTCAGCGCATTACGAACATACTGTAGCCGTCAAGGATGGCGAAGCAGATATACTGTCGGATCATAGCGGGGTAGAGGCCGCCATTTTGCAGAATGAAAATGTGAAGTCCGTGAGCCTTAAAACTGCTGCGGTTTAGCGATTTAAGTTTTTTTGAGTCGTAGCGATAGGAAGTAATTTTTTTTGTGTATCTTTGCACTCCGAAAATTTAGCTATGGCAAAAAAAGATCTAATTAAGCAAGACGGTATTATTGAAGAAGCTTTATCTAACGCTATGTTCCGGGTTAGGTTGGAAAATGACCACCAGATTGTAGCCACTATTTCCGGTAAAATGAGGATGAACTACATCAGAATTCTACCTGGAGATAAAGTAGCTGTCGAGATGTCTCCATACGATCTTAGTCGAGGAAGAATCATCTATCGTTACAAATAATCAGTAATTCTGAATTGCAAATAATAAATGCTTTATCATGAAAGTAAGAGCATCAGTCAAGAAACGTACCAGTGATTGCAAAATTGTAAGACGCAAAGGTAAGTTGTACGTAATCAACAAGAAAAATCCTAAGTTCAAGCAACGTCAAGGATAATTAATTTAATTCTTAAGCTGATTGGATAGGCTTACTTCTCAGCAAGACTGTAGTAAGTATTCCAAACACACAAACATATAATCAATGGCTCGTATTGCAGGTGTAGATTTGCCGAGAAACAAACGCGGGGTTATCAGTTTGACATACATTTACGGTATCGGTCCAGCTAAAGCTAAAGAAGTTTTGGCACAGGCAGGAATTGACGAAAACGTAAAAGTTCAAGATTGGACTGATGATAACATCAAGAGTATCTCTGTCTATATCACTAACCAGTTAACTGTAGAAGGTGAATTGCGTTCTGAGGTACAAATGAACATCAAACGATTAATGGATATTGGTTGTTACCGTGGCTTGCGTCACCGTAAAGGACTTCCGTTAAGAGGACAGAGAACGCAGACCAATGCCAGAACGCGTAAAGGTAAGCGTAAAACAGTTGCTAACAAGAAGAAGGTTACTAAGTAGTGCCGGCTTAGGAGTTATTCATCTTTCAAAATTTTTGCGATCAAATGGCGAAGTCAACCAAAAAAGTAAAGAAGCGGAAGGTAAAAGTGGAACCAGAAGGCTTGGTATTTATCAAAGCAAGTTTCAACAATATTATCATCTCTCTTACTAATAAGCAAGGACAGGTAATCTCTTGGGCATCGGCTGGTAAAGCTGGATTTAGAGGTTCTAAGAAAAATACACCCTATGCTGCACAGATCGCTGCTTCCGATGCTGCACGAGTTGCTTTCGAAGCAGGGATGAGAACGGCTGAGGTGTTTGTGAAAGGACCAGGATCAGGTAGAGAAGCCGCTATCCGCGGAATCGACGGTGCGGGTATTAAAGTTAGTCGCATTAAGGACGTGACGCCCATTCCTCACAATGGCTGTCGTCCACCCAAAAGAAGAAGAGTATAATTCTTTTTCAAGATTATCGATATTATAAAATAAGTGTTGGTGAAAAGAGGCGAAACCAACTAGCATAGCGGCCTTTTATCATCACTAAGCAAATCTTTTAGCTAAAATGGCAAGATATACTGGACCCACATCTAAGAAGGCAAGAGCACTAGGGGAGCCTATTTTTGGGTTTGATAGAGCCTTTGAGAAAAAGAAATATAGACCAGGTCAGCATGGTAACTCCCGTAGAAGAAGACAACGTTCTGACTATGCACTTCAATTGCTTGAAAAGCAGAAGGCAAAATATACCTATGGGGTTTTAGAACGCCAATTTAGGAATCTTTTTGAGAAGGCTAGCCGTAAGAAAGGGGTAACAGGTACTGTTTTGCTACAGTTATTGGAAGCTCGTTTGGACAATACGGTTTTCCGCCTAGGATTAGCACCAACTAGAAGAGCTGCCCGACAATTGGTTTCTCACAAACACATTCTCTTGAATGGTGTGATAACTAATATTCCCTCTGCTCAGCTACGTTCTGGTGATATCATATCCGTGAGAGGAAAATCACAAGGGCTGTTAGTGATCAGAGATAGTGTGAAGGCCAAGAATGATGTGCGGAAGTTTCCTTGGTTAGAAATGAACCCGGATACGATGAGTGGAACCTTCCTCGAGTATCCTGACCGAGATCAGATACCAGAGAAAATCAACGAGCAGTTAATCGTTGAATTGTACTCTAAGTAAAAGATATAAATGGCAGCCTTTTCGAAGGCTGTCAATTTTGCTATATAATAAGCTATACGCTTTAGCTCTTTTTTTCCCGTCAAAGTTTCAAACGACATATGAGTATATTAAACTTCCAGAAGCCCGACAAGATCGTATTGCAAAAGGCAAATGATTTTGAAGGGACTTTTGAATTCAAACCTCTGGAGCCTGGCTTCGGCCAAACTGTTGGCAATGCCTTACGCAGGGTGTTGCTTTCCTCATTGGAAGGCCACGCTATTTCTGCAGTTCGTATCGCGGGCGTTGACCATGAGTTTGCCACCATCCGGGGTGTTGTACAAGATGTCATCGAAATCATCCTTAACCTCAAACAAGTTCGCTTAAAACAGCTTATTACTGATGATGATGTAAGCACTGAAAAGATCTATCTCACCATCAGTGGAAAGGATGAGTTTAGAGCAGGTGATATTGAGGAACACACCAATGTGTTCAAAATCATGAACCCTGATCTACTGATCTGTAACATGGAACCCTTTGTTAACCTGGAAATGGAATTAACGGTTACCAGAGGACGCGGTTATGTACCAGCGGACGAAAACTTACCCAAAGATGCACCTATCGGAGTAATTCCTGTAGATGCGATCTATACGCCTATCAAGAATGTTGCCTACCGAATTGAAAATACACGTGTAGGACAACGAACGGATTACGAAAAATTAACCATCGACGTAAAGACTGATGGTACGATTCATCCAGAAGATGCCATTAAGGAAGCTTCTCGTATTTTGATCCAGCACTTGATGTTGATCACCGACGAGAACATCACCTTTGATGACGCTTCTAGCCGTGAAGACAATATCGTGGATGAGCACATCTTGCACATGCGCAAGCTGCTTAAGACGTCTTTGGAAGACCTCGACTTGTCCGTACGTGCCTACAACTGCTTGAAGGCAGCTAAGATCAATACCCTAGCGGAGCTAGTGAAGTATGACACGCATGAGCTATTGAAGTTCCGTAACTTCGGTAAAAAATCTTTGGTAGAGATCGAAGAATTACTACAAGACAAAGGACTAACCTTTGGTATGGATCTTTCCAAGTATAAGTTGGAAGAAGATTAAGAATTAAACTGAGGCCTGCTACAGCTACGTAGCAGGCCGCTTTTATAAAAAGATACAGGCAGTCCTCTCAGAGGACTTTTTTCATAAATAGTAATAACCTTTTCCTGATTAAGCGAACAAGCCTGTTGTCAAAGATCTTCGGATCAATCAGATCAAGGTGTTACGAAGCAAACCATTAAATCATGAGACACGGTAAGAAAGTAAACCATCTCGGACGGAAATCAGCCCACCGTAAAGCGCTTTTGCGCAACTTGGCTATCGCTTTGATTGAGCACAAAAGAATCAACACCACCCTAGCCAAGGCCAAAGCGTTGAGAAAATTTGTTGAGCCATTGGTGACTAAGTCTAAAACAGATACGATGCACTCACGTCGTGTAGTTTTTAGCTACCTGCAAAACAAAGAAGCGATCAAAGAACTATTTGGTATCGTTGGTCCTAAGGTAGGGGAGCGTCCAGGTGGATATGTGAGAGTGATTAAGACCGGATTCAGAAAAGGTGATGGTGCCGAAATGGCAATGATAGAATTGGTAGACTTCAATGATGTTTACAGCGTAGATTCTGGTGAAAGTAAAGGTGGTGGCCGTCGTCGTCGCCGTCGTAGAGGTGGCAAAGGTGGTGGAGCTGCTGCAGCAGGCGCAGCTACAGTTGCAGCTACATCTGAAGAAGAAGAATAGTAGAATAAGGGGATACTGATCCTCATTTCGAATCCGATAAAAGCGGGAAGGTTGCCAGAGGCGGCCTTCCCGTTTCTCATTCCGGGCTATTACTATCTGAAATGAATCTATCTTTCTTAAGAAATTGGGTGTATCTGTTTGGGATTCCTATTACCTTTAGTCATCTCTAAAAACCCAGCTCCCTGATACATGATCCTGCATGATAAGTCGATCGCCGTGTTGCCTTTCGTGAATATGAGTCCCGACGCGGATAATGAATACTTCAGCGATGGAATGACGGAAGAGATCATAAATGCGCTCACAGCAATCAAGCATTTAAAAGTTACTGCTCGAACCTCCTCTTTTGCCTTTAAGGGGAAAGCGACCGATGTTCGATCTATTGGTAAACAACTGGGTGTGATTACGGTATTGGAAGGCAGTGTCCGGAAGGCAGGAAATCGTGTAAGGATCACCGCTCAGCTCGTGCGTACTGATGATGGCTTTCAATTGTGGTCGAGATCCTTTGATCGAGATTTAGAAGACATATTTGCAGTACAGGACGAGATCAGTCTTTCTATCGCCGACCAAATCCGGGAGAATTTTGGTCACTTAGAGTTCCAGGATCAGTTGATTCAAATCCCCAATGTTAGCGTATCTGTTTATGAACGCTATCTGGAGGGGCGTTCCTTTCTCCATCGATTCAATAGGTTGGATGTTCAGCGGGGACTCTCCATCCTGGAAGATTTGACCCGGACCTACCCTCATTTTGCTTTAGCAAAGGTAGGCGTTCAATATGCCTATAACATGATGGCTGCCGCCGGATTTATGCCCGCTGGAGAATCCTTGGCGAAAGGGAAACCTTTTCTAGATGAGGCCTTAGCCATTGATGAAAAACTCCCGGAATGCCATCACTCTCTAGGTTGGCATAGCCTCAATCAGGATTGGGACTTCATTCAGGCAGCCCGCCACCTGAAGCGCGCCATTGAACTCCGCCCGGGATATGCCGATGCGTATCAGAAACTATTTATCACCCTGGCTTTAGAAGGTAAATTGGAGGAAGCACACAGACAAATTGAGACAGCCTTACAGCTAGATCCATTGGCACCGCTCAACAACTACTTCATGTCTTATTCCTACTATTTAAGCCAGCAGTTTGAGTTATCTAATCAGTACTTTGAGCATACCTTCAAGTTGGAACCTTCCTTTATGGTCGGGTACTCGATTTATGGGCTGTCCCTGGTGTTGCAGGATCGCCCGGCTTATCTGCTGGAAAAAGCAGAAGCCATAACCAACATCAGTGGTAGTGAAGTGGAAAAGTTGATCATGAAGACGCTGGCGCTAAGTAAAATGGGGAATTCACAGGAAGCGGAACCCTGTATTGAGCAAATGGAAGGCCAACTCAAAGGCCTCTGGCGTGAACGAGTTCGTTTCTTTCTAATCTACATCGAAAGCATGTTAGGTAGGGTGGAGAAGGCCTTACAGCATGTAGAACAAGGTGTCCGTTTCCGCGAACCCTTGATGACACTTTTAAAGGTAGATCCCCTACTAAAGACAACGGCATTGGTGAAAGAGCGGCGATATCAAGATTTGCTCAAGACCATTTACCTAAAATCGGATGCCAAAATAGCAGCAACACAAGTGGCGGAAGGTGGCCCCTTTACTCAAGCAGAAATAGATTATTTTACCCGGAAACTAGAAGAAACTATGCTTAGGGACAGACCCTATCTAAACCCTGCCTTATCACTCCGCGAGCTGGCTAATAACTTGGAATTGCACCCAAATTAATTCCTACTTCAAGAAAGTGGAAGGAATGACGCCACGAGTATGGTTAAAGCAGAAGCTTCAATAGATGGTCCCTGATGTGCAGATGATGGGTTTGGGCATTTGCCTTTTCTCGATCTTCCTTATTGCTAAGTCAAGGAGAAAGATCGACTGGTGAGCCCATTAGTATCGCCATCCTTAGTCTGTGATCTCTGCGCTTTCTGCTACTCTATTACAAAATTCATCTTGACCTGAATTAACATTCCTGGGTGATTGTCGCTGATCAAAACCTGTTCTTTTTGGATGGAGTCCTACTATACTGGTTGACTAAATCTATCAGATGCCTATTTCATCTTGGGTAGTGGTGCACCCGTAGTTGTCTTAAATAGCAAGTATTTCTCCAATGGTACGCAGGATGGCTCTGCGCAAGGAGTATCTGGCAATTTACAACCTCAGCAGATCCATCTCGATAGTTTTCGATGGGGTAACATAGAGTTAGTGGACACCGAACTCATGGGCTTAGACCTCAGTCAGCTAGAGGAGGAACTGGATCATCCCTTCAAAGGCTTGATCGGCTATGATCTCTTACGAGATTTTGAGTTGTTGATAGATTATGAAAAAGAGGAACTGCTGCTTACGGCCTAAAAATCGAGGGTTTGGTGGGCTACCCCTTTCTAAGTCAGCAGCTTTGCTCAATAGACTTTGCTGATAAAAGGCTCTATTTCTGGGATTAATTGTAAATTTAATGTTAATATTTTGTTACTTTATCATAACTCGACTTAGGAGGTTTTTATACTGAAATTCATTTTTTCAAGGTATACAGAATTCTATTTGGCTGAGAATGCTCTTAAACTCTTAGAATATAGTGTTTTGCAGAGCAGCCCCAATAATTATTCTATAAAAGCTGAATATATGGTATATATGTAAATGTTTGATTTTTTATTTTGATTTAAACCTTGGTTTTTAGCTTTTATTTTGCCTTAAGTTGAAAAATGGCATGATAGTTTGGTTTGTAAAATTGTTCAAGAATTTGTCTTGATATAAATGTTAAACTTCGCTTGGTTAATCTTGAGTAAACATATGATTTGTATTTAGTTTACATTGTCAATCTACCTTTGCCCTGAAATTTAATGCATAATAAAAACGCTAGGTTTATGAAGCTTAACAGTATTACTCGATTGTTCGGGACTCTAGTATTGCTCGTTGCATTACAGATTACCGCCTTCGGACAAGGGGTAACCACCTCATCGGTCTTCGGAAAAGTAGTCGATGCATCGGGAGAACCCATGATTGGTGCAACTGTACTAGCTGTTCATGGTCCATCAGGAACCAGTTATGGAACAGTAACCAATCTAGAGGGATTCTACCGCATTCCTAACATGCGTGTTGGTGGCCCTTACAGTATCACTGTATCTTACACAGGTTATGAAAACCTTGTGGAGAACAATGTTTCTCTTTCATTGGGACAAGCTTTCCGATTTAACCCTACTTTACAGGAAACAGCTTATACGCTGGAAGGGGTAGTAGTAACAGCTGGTCTGAATGATGTATTTGATGGCAGCCGTAATGGCCAAAAGACAGTGGTTGATGCACGTACAATTTCTGATGTACCTACGATCTCTCGTGCGATCGCAGATTACGCTCGTTTCAACCCTTTAGCTACAATTGGAGAAAATGATGATGGATTCACTGTTTCTTTGGCAGGCCAGAACAACCGCTACAATACGATTTATATTGATGGTGCAGTGAATAATGATGCCTTTGGTTTGGCCGGTTCTGGTACCAACGGTGGGCAGACGGGTATCCAGCCAATTTCTATCGATGCCATTGAACAGTTCACGATCTCTGTGGCACCTTTCGACGTTCGTCAGTCAGGTTTCGCTGGAGGATCTATCAACGCGGTAACGAAGTCTGGTTCTAATCAGGTCAAAGGTTCTGCTTACTATCTTTTCCGTAATGAAAGCCTTCAGGGAAAAACTACTTTTGGTGATGAGCCTACTCCATTTAGTGCTACCACCTACGGTATGACTTTGGGAGGGCCAATAAAGAAAGATAAGTTATTCTTCTTCGTGAATGCTGAGATTAGAGATGACGAGACTCCTCAGCCATTCTCTTTTGGTGACTATACAGGATCTGTTGGCGAATCAAAGATTACAGAGGTAAGAAATGCTTTCCAGGAACGATATGGTTATGATATCGGAAGTTATGACAACAACACGGCCTACCTTGAGGGTTTGACCCTTTTAGGTAAGATCGACTGGAACATTAACGACAAGCATAAATTGAGCTTGCGTCACTCTTATGTGAATGGTGAGAATTTGGAGGCTAGAGCATCTGATCCGAACGACATTCGTTTCGTTAACGGTTCGGAGTTCTTCGTTACTACAACTAACTCGACTGCCTTGGAGGTTAACTCAATCTTCAATGCCAACTGGGCCAACAAATTTTCTGTAGGTGCGACTTTCGTTCGCGATGATCGTGATCCGCTAGGTGATCCATTCCCAACAGTTGAGTTGTTTGACGATTTTATTGACTGGCAAATTGGTGCCGAAAGATTTTCCACTGCTAACCGCTTGGATCAGGATGTAGTTACTATCACCAATGATTTGAGTTGGTATAAAGGACGTCACTCTCTAGTGTTCGGTGTAAACTTTGAATATTTCAACGCTGCGAACCTTTTCATCCGTAACAACTACGGCCGTTACCAATGGCAAGATGAGGATGGAGTATCTGGTATTGATCGTTTCTTAGCTGGAGAGCCTGCTTCTCGTTTCGAAAGAAGTTTCTCTCAGGTGGATAATGTTGCTGGGGATGAATCTGAAGCCATCGGTGCTTTCGAACAAATGTTGTTCGGTATCTATGTACAAGATGAGTATCAAGCGAGTGACCGTTTGACCATTACTGGTGGTCTAAGGGTAGACTTCCCAATCTGGCCAACCGACCAGCCTATCAACGAAGAATTCAACAATTCAACTATCCCTGCCATTGAAAGTTTTGGTTACGATCTACAAGGAGCTCGTACGGGTAGCTTTATCGGCGGTTCCGTAGCTTTTGCCCCTCGCTTCGGGTTCAACTGGGATGTGAAGGGAGACAAAACGACTCAGGTACGTGGTGGTATTGGATTGTTTACTAGCCGTATTCCTTTGGTATGGCCAGGTGGTGCTTATAACAACTACGGTTTCAATATTGGTGCTACAGGTGGAAGTAATGTTCCATTCATTGCCGATGTCCAGCAGCAGCCTGTTGGTTTTGATTCTGAAGGAAACCCAATCACAGCTGTAAACCTTGCTGATCCTACTCCTTCTGGTCAGATCGACCTTTTTGCTGAAGACTTCAAATTACCTCAAGTATTGAAAATCAACTTGGCAGTGGATCAGAAATTGCCTGGTGGTTTGATCGGTTCTTTGGAAGGTTTGTTCTCTCAGAACATCAACGCTCCATTCTACCAAAACTTGAACTTGAAGCCTCAGAGAGCAACCTTGACAGGTAGCCCAGATAATCGTCCATTATTCTTAGGTACACAAGCTGCTTTTGGTGATGACGTAATCGAGCCTACCTACACTTACATCATGTTAGCTAGCAGCATCAATGCGGGTTACACCTATAACTTGGCTGCTACTTTGACTAAGCCATTCAAAAATGGTTTCAGCGGTACACTGTCTTACTCTTGGAATGATGCCTTCTCAGTATTGGATGGTACTTCTTCTCAGAACAACTCTCAGTGGAGAGGTTACCACAACGTAGCAGGTCGTAACTTCGAAAGAGATGTACAACGTTCTACTTTCGCAGGTGGTCACCGTATCTTCGGTCAGGCTGCTTATGAGTTGGATTACAAAATCGCTGGTGACTTCGGTGGTAAGTCTAAGTTGTCTATCAACTTCAATGCTCAAACGGGTGGTAACTTCTCTTACGTAGTAGGAGCTCGCAACTTCCTGTTTATTGATGATGGTGGATTCGATAATAATGAATTGGTTTACGTTCCTGCTTCTCAAAGCGATATTCCTTTGGTAGATCTCGAATACAATGGTAAGGTCTTCACGGCTGCTGAGCAGTGGGAACTATTGGACGCTTTCATCGAAGATGATGCTCGTTTGAAAAACCGTAGAGGAGAATACTCTCAGCGTAATGACGGAAGAGAGCCATTCGAATTCGGTATGGATCTTCGTTTTGTACAGGACTTCTATATCAAGAATGCTAACGGTACAACCAACACCCTACAGCTTACTTTTGATATCTTCAACTTCACCAACTTGTTGAACTCAGATTGGGGTCGTGTACGCTTCGCTGGTAGCTTTGGTAACTACCGTTTGTTGAATCTTGAAAATGTTACTTTGGGTGGTACTACTACTCCAGAATACACGATCAATACTGACTTGATCGACGGTGACAAGCCTTGGGACAACAACTTTGACAATGCTGGTTTGCGTTCTTCTATCTGGAACATGCAAATCGGTGTTCGTTACATCTTCAACTAATATTCTTTCTGGTTAATCCCAGTTAGTTAGATATACGGCAAGGGAGGCTGATCCAATAAATTGGGTCAGCCTTCTTTCATTTGTAAGAGCTCGCATGTTCCTTTGCAGATAGGATTATTTGATGAACTTCCTTATTTTAGACCTTCTCGAAAATCTCAATGGCCGTTGAAGAAATAGGTATGTTGTCAAATCAGCCCTGGGCAGAACTTAAGCAGATTAGAAGATACATCCACGCTAGACCGGAACTATCAGGTAAAGAGGTAGCCACAGCCGCTTATGTCTGCCAACAGCTAGAGGTTTTAACCCCAACAGTGCTATGGAAAGAAGTAGGAGGGACTGGTGTAGTAGCAACCTTCGATAGTGGTAGGGAAGGACAACACCTGCTTTTTAGAGCTGAATTAGATGCCTTACCCATCCAAGAAAGCAATACCTTCTCTTACCGATCCATTCATCCCGGTATTTCGCACAAATGTGGTCATGACGGACACACCACGGTGCTTTTGGGATTGGCTAGACTACTTTACCAACAACAAGACTGGAAGGGAAAGGTAAGTCTGCTATTTCAGCCCGCGGAAGAAACCGGAGCGGGTGCCCTCGCGATGTTGGTGGATTCAAGAATCCAAGGAATGCAGGTGGATGCCGCATACGCTTTTCATAATCTCCCTGGCTATCCGCTAGGACAAGTCGTGGTAAAACCCGGCGCCTTCACGCCAGCCGTCCAATCGATCCTCCTCAAGCTCCAAGGTCACACCGCTCACGCCGCCGAGCCCGAGAATGGCCGCAACCCAGCCCTCGCTCTGGCTGAGATCCTCCAACTCGCCAAATCCCTGGAAATCCCCAATGCTGAAGATCACGCCTTTCGGCTGCTAACGCCCGTCTACATGGAGCTAGGAGAAAAAGCTTATGGCGTCTCAGCAGGAGAAGGCGAAGTGCACTTCACCTTACGTGCCTGGACCAAAGAAAGCATGGATAGCTTAGTTCGTAAGCTGTCGGCTGGTGTGTCGAAGATTTGCAGTAACCATCAATTGCGATGGGAGCACAGTTGGACGGACAGCTTTCGAGCGAACTTCAACCAGGAAACTTTAGTGGAGAAGATTGGCGCCTCAGCAGAAGAGAATCAGTACGCTATTCACGAAATGGAACAACCCTTGAAGTGGGGGGAGGACTTTGGTGCTTTCACAGAGATTTTTCCGGCAGCTATGTTTGGCATAGGAGCAGGAGAGGAGAGTCCGGCTTTGCATCATGAGAATTATGATTTCCCGGATGAGCTCATAGAAGTGGGCGTGAAGATGTTTTGGGGAATTATAAGTCAATCCAATCTTTAAAAGGAGTCAGCTTTGAGCGGCTAACTAAGAACTCTAGGTCCGTTGCAAGGTTCAATTCCAACTTTAATCTTTGGTTAAAGTAGGGATGAATCTTTTGGACAGCATTGATATTGATAATCTGGTGGCGGCTAATCTGGAAAAACAAGGTTTCATCCAGGTTCTTCATCAGACCTTCCACGGTATTGTTGTATAGATGTCTTTTTCCATCAAATGTATGGAGGAATGTGATGCTACTTTCGGAGTGCACAAAGGCGATGTCACTCACTTCGATAAACTCGAAGTGGTTGCCTCTTTTTACTAGACATCGGTGTTTCTTTTGTTTGTTTAGGGTGGAAAAAGCAGATTGTATTTGCTGAGAATAATTTACTTCCTGCACCACCTTTTGAGATTTGTACTTTTCGATGGCTTTGCGGAGGTCTTCAGGAATGATTGGCTTCAGTAGATAGTCAATGCTATTGACCTTAAAGGCTTCAATGGCGTACTGGTCGAAAGCAGTGGTGAAAATGATGGGTGACTTTACATCCACGTAGTTGAAAATCTCAAAACAAAGCCCATCTGCCAATTGAATATCCATAAAAATGAGCTCGGGCTGTTCATGCTGGTGTAGCCAATTCACACTATCTTCCACGCTATCGATATGTGTTAGAATTTTCACACTGGGATCTATCTTCTTCAGCATAGATCTCAAGTATTCGAACGCATTGATTTCATCTTCTATGATTAGAATATTCATCTTGTTAGTTAGCTTGATTGGGGTCGATAAGAGGTAAGCGTACTTCAAATGTATCCTGGTTATTAGAAACGATTAGCAATTCATCAGTAAAGAAGGATATGCGTTTCTTGATATTTTCCAGGCCCATCCCCGTAGATTCTACGGGTTGGATTTTGCGTTGTAAGTTGTTTCGAACGACCAAATGTTTTCCTTCACTCGAAAGGGATATATCGATCTTAAGTGGTTTGTTTTTGGATACGATATTGTGCTTGATCGCATTTTCCACCAAAAGTTGCAAGGCTAAGGGAAGTACGTGACAATTTCCAGGAACATGCTCTGGAAGGGAAATGTCCAGGCTATCGGCGAATCGTTCCTTGAGGAGGTCGATGTAAATCTTAGCGTTCTCAAATTCCATCGATAAAGGTACGGTAGCTTCTTCCTGTTTACTAACGGCATATCGATAGAAGGTAGAGAGTTTGCCCAGATAACTACGCGCGCGATCCCCTTCCTCCGGGATTAGGTTCATGAGCGTATTCATGCTGTTGAAGAGAAAATGTGGATTGATTTGATTTCTGAGATTATCCAACTGGCTTTGTACGTGCGCCTTTTTGATCCACTCTTTTTCCATGATCGCTTCTTTGTATTTGTGAAAGAAGTAAATGGTGTCGTACAGTAGCAAACAAGAGAAGGTTAAGAAATAAGTAGCCGCCAATCCTTGGCTTAATGTTGGGTCACAAAAATCTTCCAGAGGAGTAACATCATATAGTAGACCCAATAAAAATGTAACTATGGCAGAGATAATAGGAGCAGAAACCAAGATGATTACAGCCTGAAGGGTAAACCGCTTTACGAGATTTGTAAGGGAATCATACTGCTTTCGTAAGGTGATCAGCAACCATCTGTTATAGAACCAAAAGATACTTGTGTAGACAATGCCTTCTGGAACCTCTAAATGAGCTGCCTCAATGTACTCTTCGAAAGAAAGACCAAAGAAAATCAATGGACTAGCTAGAGCTACTAAGGGAATCCCATAAAGGATCATTTTTCGATCGTCGAAGGCTAAATACTGTATGTTGGGTCTAATAAGCATAAATGGTTCCGTCCGGTCCTCAATGTTTTCTAGCTTAAATATAGTGATGTTTACCTGATTCCTATTAGTGAAAATTAAGTCCAATATACCTGGGCGCTGTAAGTGGTGCTACTGCGCCAATCAAATAAGATGCGACAGTTTCAATTTTTCAATTAAGACTAACTCTTTTGAAATCGCACTGGAATACGAAACTGTCTTTCGATGGCAACTCCATCTCTTAGTACTGGAGATACTTTACCTAGCTCCTCCAATTCCTTTACTAGAGCCACTGCGATTGGGCTTTTACAGGAGTCAGATGAAGTGATCTGCTCTATCTTACCACTTTTACTAAGGTGAAAACTGAGTGTAAATTCAACATCCGTGTTGTAGAAAGATAGTAAGTCCGAAAAATCATCAATCGTATTGCCAATGTGCTGTGTGATATCAGAAAGTACTTCCTTTTCATTGGTAACAGCTAGATTCAGGTTTTCTGTAGGTAGATCCAAGTTGGCTGCCATTGGCCCTTGTGCTTGTACAAATGATAGGCTAAGCGTCATGCAGGCTACTAGGAAAAGTGTGAAGATGGGTTTGCTTTTTCATGATCTAATAGATTTAGGGCGAGAAGTGGAGAGATAGCTTTCAACTATCTCACGCTTGATTTCACTTCTTGCCAGGTGATTAAATTATGCTTTAACAAGGCGGCTAGGATATACTTGCTAGCTTTGGGCTGAGGGTTTCCCCGCCTCTTCTGGGACTTGAGCTTTGCCCAGAAGGCAAGGCGGGGATTCGATTTATGCTGAGTCATATTGATCTTTTGCTGGGTGCTTTACCCTTAGAATTGTACGCGGTAAAGGAAATCGGGGAAGAAGCCGATTTGGTTGGTTTGATCTACATTTTGAGTCAATCGGTTATACTGTCGAAGAAAGACGTTTTCACGGTTGGTGACGTTCTGTAGATCCAAGTAAAATTGGTGTGAAATCTTCTTTTTGGCGCTGTTGAGTTTAATCCCTAGTTTCACATCCCAACGGAAGTAGTCGTCATACTGTAGACTGAAGGCTTTGTCTTCCTCTAATACTTCCACATCGAACTGGCGTGAAGCTTCTAGGTTTACAGGTGTGTACCAGCGGCCCCCCGCAGTGGTGAATTTGGTATCAATAACTAAAGCATTTCGCTTAGCCTTCCCGATCTTGAATTCTCTACCCGCTAGTAGGTTGACGACATATCCATTGTCGAAGGGTGTGCTGCGTTCGATTCCGTCACTTCCTTCGTATTTACTCTCAAAGAAAGAGGCAGTTGTAAGCAAGTGATAGCCTTTGCTGTAAAACTTCTCCAGTGTCAATTCGATCCCTCGGTTAAAGCCAGTCCCTTCACTTACCAAGGAGGTCTTATCATCGGAGAATACAAAGGAAGCTCCCTCTGTCAGGGTAGAATAGCTAGTTGGATCTTGTTCAACCGGTGCTCTATCAATGCCCTGATAGTACAACTCTGTCTTCAATCTCCAATCTTTAGCAAGTTTAGCATCGTAGGCTAGTACATAGTGCTGTGATCTTACAAAGTCTAGGTCTTTGTTGGTTTGCAATAGTTCACCCTCCACATCTTCGTTGAGAAATAGGATAGGAAGCGGTGCAGTCTGATTGTGCATACCATAACCCAGTGTCAATTTATTGCTAGGAGACAGGGCATAGGTTAGTGAGGCTCTTGGTTCTACTACGAACTGTTCATTCAGCGTAGAATATTGCGCATGAATGCCGCCGTTGAAACTTAGGTCTTCCGTGAGACGGTACATGGTCTGCACAAAAGGTTGTACCAGCCCGAAGCTACCATTGAAGTCATAGACGGTAAACCAGTCTGGCTCTCCATCGCCGTCCAAATCAGGACGGCCATCTCGATCTATGAAGTTGGCATCATTGGAAAAGTTTTCATAGAGCACACCAGCGCGGATGGTCTGCTTAGCACTTAACTTACTATTGAGGTAAGAAGAAATAGTAAAACGAGTTTCACTGTTATCCACCTCTGTCAATCTCAATTTAAATTCATCTGCGGTACCAAGATTAAAGTAGCGATCTTGCTCGAATTGATTTCCTCTATACGATCCACCGATCACTGTCCTTAGGTAGGTATTCTTACCGATAATTAAGTTGTGTTTCAATCCCATCAAACCGAATCCGCCCGTTACGTAGGCATCCTCATCTTCGGCAGCAAAGAGGTCATCTGGATCGATGTCTTCTCCTAGGAAGGTAATGTCAGAGCGCCCCCCGATTCCAAAGAGCGTAAAACGTCCTGCATTGGTGTTGCCTAGATCTACCTTGAAGGAAAGGTCCTGATAATTTGGTGTGGCTGTAGTACCCCCAGCCGAACCGATTAGACCAATGAAGGAATAACGGCCTGCTACCACATAGGATCCTCCTTTCTTACCTACTGGACCCTCAACCATGGCTTCCAGTCCACTAAAGGCACCTACCTGGAAGGTATATTCTGTATTGTCTTTGTTACCATTGCGGAAGCCTAAGTCGAATACACCAGCATTGGCGTTTCCATATTCTGCTGGGAAGGCCGAGGTGAGAAAGTCTGAGTTGCGTAAAAGGTTAGGATTTAAGGCACTAACCGGGCTCCCCGTTGTACCGAAGGTAGAGAAGTGATTCGGATTGGGAATTGGGATACCTTCCAGGCGCCACAATACCCCGGTGGGTGAGTTACCTCGAATAACAATATCGTTTCGAGAATCATCCGGAGCGGAAACGCCCGCAAAGTTAGAGGCTAAACGTGCCACATCACTCCGCCCACCCGAGTATCGATTGACCTCTTCCACGGAGAATTGTCGGGCTGAAACCGTCGCCATTTCATTCTGCGCCTGGTCTTTAATGGTCTCGGCTGTAACGACTATCTCCTGCATCTGATTTACGCTTTCCTGCAAACTGATACTTAGCTGCACATCTTTGCCACTTCCCACCTCAATATTGGGCAGTGTGATACTCTCGTATCCTAGGTAGCTAACCCGGATTACATTGCGCCCCAAGGGAACATCCTTCAAAGTAAAGTATCCATCAATATCTGTAACTGTACCGGTAGCTGCTTCTACATTCAATAGTTCTACTGCTGCTCCGATAAGGGGGATTTCTGATTGCTGATCAATTACGGTCCCTTTAATGGTGCCCGACTGGGCCCAAAGAACCTGGGAGAGAAATAACAAGCCGAGAGAAAGAGAAAATAACCGCATGGTTAGTGTTTTTAGGTTTTAATTGATGATTCAAAGGTGCGCCAGATCAGCCTTCAACGAAACCTAAAAGAGTTGGATTGCTTTTTTTCTGGGTTGGAATGCTTGCGCGCTTTCCTGTTGGCCGAACAGACCAACAGGGGCGGTTGTTTGAGCATGTGATTATATGGTGGGAAAGCGATCCCTCATGCCAATGAAACATGGAGGCGTGGAAGCTTGGGGGGGAGCGCCAATTTACCCGGTTCCAATGTTGGTTTTTTCGACGAAAATTAAAGACGAGAAAGCGGTTACCTTTCCCGCCCAGCGCATCAAATTTGAATTGCAACAGAGCGGGGCATGGTCGCTAAATCGGCACCGGGTTGACAAGGTGGATAGGAAGTTTCAGATTTGGAAACGTTGCTCGCTTTCTAAGCCCTTATACACTTTGCCCTTCTGGTTCCAGAAAGTGAATTATATCCATTTAAACCCTTGTCGTTATAAGACACCATTAGCTATAGAGCCTGAAGAATACCGATATTCGTCGGCAAACTATTTCTTTACGGGCGTGAAGGATTGAGAATTCTTAGCGGATCGGGAATGGTGATCAGTGCTATCTGTTAGTGGAAAACATAATTGAGGAATGAAACGCCCAAGCCGATGTTGATGTTTCCCACCAACATCACACACCGGAATAAGGAACAAGCGCCAAAATCAGCAACAACTTCTCAACTGGGTTGTTAATTCATAAATCTTAAGCGAATGGAGCAATTTCTGAGCACCCCTTTTACCCAACCGTTTTATTTCTTTCAGTTAACAGCTATCATTTTTGCCATTACGTTCGTACGGTATCTAATTGTTTCGGGGGTTTACCATTATCTGTTTTTTGTCTGGTTGCGACCTACCTTTCAACAGCGGATAATCACGGTACAGACGATTAGCAAGGAGCAGATGCGGCTGGAGGTTTGGCGTTCTTTTCTGACTTCCTTAGTCTTTGCGTTTTCGGGTACAGCTCTAGTCATCTTCTGGCAAAAAGGGTGGACGCAGATCTACACGGATTGGAAAGCCTATCCGATCTGGTACCATCCTTTGAGTTTATTGTTAGCCTTATTGCTACATGAAACGTACTATTATTGGCTCCATCGCTGGATGCATTTACCGCGCGTTTACAAGTGGGTGCATAAGTGGCATCATGATAGCATAGAAACCTCTTCATTGACTGCTTTTTCCTTTCATCCCCTGGAGTCGATCTTGCAGGCGGTTGTGGTCCCGATCTTAATCCTCTGTGTCCCTATGCACTTGTACATGCTCTTTGTACTCCTTTTGATTATGACCCTGTCTGGTACCATTAATCATGCAGGGGTAGAGATATTCCCAAAAGGTTTCGAACGCCACTGGCTTGGAAAATGGTTGATTGGGGCTAGTCATCACGATCTCCATCACAAACAATTCCGTTACAACTTTGGGCTTTATTTTACCTTTTGGGATCATTGGATGAATACAGAGAGTCCGAGGTACGAAAAGCATTTTCGGGCGCATAGTGGAGGAAAGACTAAAAGTTAAGCCCGTAAGTCACCCCGCCTGCAAATTCACTAAAGGCCTCAGATAAACCGTTGCCGATCGCATTTTGCCTGCTATCGACCCAACTCAATTGGAGAGATAGTTGATGCTTCTCTAGTAGCCTGTATGATGTATTGGACTGTAGTGTCAGGATGGTATTGGTATTCTTACCATTACTCCAAACACCAGATAAAGAGACATTAGCAGATAGATTCATTTTATCTTCTAGTAAACTTTTGCTCACATTAAAACTGGGAGCAAGGGTCAGCAATTTGATGTTGGGTATGACACCATAGTTGCCCATCAGCGAAGCAGAAAGATTCATCTTTTGAGCGGTAAGGCTTTTATTGAAGGCCAAAACCCCCATATAATAGGTAGTAGTTTGATCTTTGTTGATGACATCATTTTCAATAGAATTGGATTGCTGATAAGAGAACATTCCGGTAAAGACATTTGTCTTTTCCTTGCCAGCGAGATAAGACACAGATAGATTCGCGCTTTGATTGGTTTGTACTAAAATGATAGAATCCACTTGCACGACGGGAACGGTGACCGCTCGCATTCGGTTAGTAGTACTGAAATTGGAAATGGCTAGGTTTATATTGAGGCGTGTGGAGGCTGTATAAGCTGCATTTAGCGCACCGATAAAGCGATTGGAGGAATTGGATCCATCGCCAGAGATGTTATTTCGTTGTAGTCCTGCATTGGCGGAGAGATTGAGTTTTTTCTTGAAGAAGCTATTTGAGACACTGGCGGTCACATTTTCTAGATCATTGTTAAAGAATAATGCGCCCAGGGTTTTGTAGCCAGGATCAATCCTCTCATGATTGAGATTAAACTGACCAAATTTTGTATTTAAACCCAAACTGGTTTTAATGGCGTGATGAAAGCCGGTAGAGGCATTGGGTTGAATTAATCCACCAAATTTCTGCCAAGTATTGTAACGGGAGGTCGTCAGGTCAAAGCTATTTTGGTTTCTCGTCAGGGCACTTCTGGCAAAATCGACAGAAAGACTCATCACCTTCCAGAATTGATGTTTGGCTTCTAAACCGAGCACGGCATTCGCCGCCGGTTGAATACTGAGATTTTGGGTGGGATTAGGGATCGAAAAAGGATCATCTGCCGCATTAAATAGGATTAAACCAATTTTACTCTTCCCATTGTCGTAGCCCGTTTTAAATCCCCAACCTCTCCTGGCGTAAGAGGGCTCAAAATTTTGAATGCTGTTAGCATCCTCCGCCCTGGCGCGCTTCAATTGCCCATACATAAAGCTAAAGCGGAAGTTCCCTGGTTTGATTTCTAAACCAGCACCGTAAAAGTTGTGGCCGGATAAGGTGTAGGGAGAGAAATTCATGCTTCGATCGCCCAGGTGTAAGGTGATATACTTATAACTTGGACTAATGCCATAGAAGCTATACTTCGGTAGATTGTAAACGGAACTACCATTGGAGAAGACCGCTGAAAAAGGGGCACTAATTCCGGCGATGTCGAAGTTTAGATTGGCGTTTAGTCGCCAGGTAAATGGATCAAATCGCCTGGGCATGCCCGTGATATGATTGAAGTTGAAAGCAGTGGAAACACCGCCACTCATTTTGAACCAGTCTCCATTTTGACTTCGCTCCTTCAGCCCTTTAAAGACATTGTCCAGGTTTTGTCCTTGTACTAAAGAAAATAGCAAGGACATTATGATTGTTAAGTAAAATCTGCTTTTCATACGCAAAGGCTTTCATTAGTGGTGCCCTGGCTGTTCTTCACGGGAATCCTGGACGCGCCAGATGAATCTGCTTCACCAAGGGCGATTTCCTGTATCCCGTATCGGAATTCAGAAATGTGTAGGGCAATAAATCATGATCTAGGTTTTCAGTTTCCTCCATACCACCAGATGTTTCCCAAAATTGGATGCTGGTAAATGATAAAGAGGGGACTGAAAAACCAGCGAAAGAGCCAATTTTTGACCTTTGCAAACAAGATGCTGTCAGTGGTACAATACCTTGACTCTAGCGGTTAAAAACTTAAGCAGATAATAGAAAATGGAAATAGTCCGAGATGGACTTTGATAATGGAAAGAAGTTAAATCGTTAAGACAAAGATAGGTGATCTAGAAAAGAGACGCAATCCCTATTGTACTTTTTGTAGGTATACTGATTTTTATGCCCCTCTTAATATGTGCTTAAGTGGCGGGTTTAGGTAGTTGGAAATCAGTTAATTGTGTTGATTTTAAAAATCTCTTTATCTGATCAAAATATTTTTTTGTGGTATTGAACTGTCACGATTGGTCGTGTTTGGGGATTATAAAAGTGGTTAAAGAAAATAGCCAGATAATGGAAAGATTTTAATGAAAGGGTCGCATCTGAAATTTGCGATGCGATCCTTTTTCTCTCTCTCAACTTAAATGGTAAGGACGTCATCAATTCATAGTCTATAACCCGAATTCATAAGATTACTGCAAATCAATATCCGCGATCAGTTGACCCTGGTCGCATAGCTAAAACTATTGTCTTACACCAAGGGTGGGGGTGTGCAGATGAACTAAATTATCTAACCAACCCCCATACCTTTTAACTACAACTCTAATGAAGAGACTTTTATTGACCATGGCTCTAGGGCTAGGGTTGGGGCTTGTAGTAGGATTTGCACAGCCTTATGCTGTCACTACTAACATTCAAACCACTGCTTACAGCAAGTACCTGGATGACTATGCTCAACCTAACAGGGTGTTTGTGACCCTGTTATCTACGGATTCAAGACCTTCCTATCAAGCTTTTCTCCAGATAGAAATAGCTGGGGATGGGTATAACTTGAAATCCAACCCCAACTTTATCCCTCCCCCCATTACCTTGTACAAGGACCAACCCATTACGCTTAGTGGCCTCTCTTTAGCGCCCTATCTGGATCCAAACAATCTGGACTTCAATGGAATCTCCCTGGAATCCTTTCTTTCCACTGGTGGCAGATTACCAGATGGCCCTATTACCATCTGTATCGAGGCTTATGATTTCAATAGAATAGGTTATCCACCGATCTCCAATACTGCTTGTTCCTATGGAACCATCATGACCAATGCGCCACCTATTGTGACAAGCCCGATTGGGTACACGCAAGCTGCCAATCCACAGAACTTCATGTTGAGTTGGCAGCCACAACATGTTGGGGCATTTCCTGTGGAATATACAGTAGAGATTTATCGAGACAATACAGGTTTTAGTCCTGATGTCACGGTAAATTCTACTGCTCCGATTTTTACGACAAAGACGAATCTGACTACCTATAATTATTCCGCTATTGATCCTTTACTGATAAAAGGGGAAGATTATTTGATTAGAGTGAAAGCGGCTGATCTATTAGGTGTCAACTACTTTGACAATGAAGGCTGGAGTGTAATTGAATCTTTTCATTTTGGTGGAGAATGCCCAACCCCTGTCAATGTGAGCTTTGGAGAAATTAGCGAAACTTACCTTGAGGTATTATGGCAGTTGGAGGAGTCGGCAGGAGTAGACTATATTGAAGTGAGCATTGAAGATGAAAATGAAGAAATTGTTGATCAAACGCAGCTATCACGAGAAGCAACACAATTTACGTTCGAAGGATTGGAGCCAGGGCGAGCCTATACCGTTACCATTTGTACCATTTGTGAAGGAGCGGGCCAAACTTGCGTGGACCTAGGCCCTATTACTACCCAAGGAGGAGGTCAATGTGAACCGCAGATGGTAGAATCCTTTAGATTGCAGGAATCCTTTCCTTTTTATGCCATCATGGACTGGCAGCCCATTGTAGGGGCTATGCAATACGAAATCCGTTACCGAGAAAGGGAAGGTGGGACTTGGACGACTTTTGCCGTGGCAGGTAATGAATCTGAGGTGAAAATAGGGAATTTGATCCCTGGAACAACTTATGAAGCACAAATCCGAGTGTTGTGCTATGAAGGGGAACCTGGCCCCTGGTCGGAATCAGTGATTTGGAATTCTGATTGTGCAGCGCCGGATATTGTATGGGTAGAAAGCTTTGATCATGAATCAGCATTGTTTGCCTGGTTTAGTTCTCCCTATGCCAAAAATTATCGCCTACAGTATCGTCGTAAAGGAACCAGTAGTTGGAGTAATGTTTATACTACAGAGAGTGAAAAAACTATAACTGGTTTACAGGCCAGCACTACCTATGAATTTAGACTTAAGCTCAAATGTCTAGATAATAGTTGGTCTAATTATTCGCCTATTTTTGAATTTACTACTCTACAAGATTGTGATCCGATCAATGCTGAGGCTATACGATTTACCAATATTACTGCCTCTTCAGCAACGGTGACCGTACCACATTCTGACCTCGTCGAATACTATTTGGTGAAGTACAAAGCTGTGGGTGCTTCCAGCTATGAAGTTATCCAATCCACGACTAGTGTGATTGACATCGAATTTCTAGATCCCAATACCACCTACGAAGTGATCATCGCGAATGATTGCTATGACAATTGGTCTGAATGGACCAGCCCACTCAATTTTACGACGCTCTGCGGCGCTTCAGGCTTAGTTTGGGCAGAACAAATCACGGCCTTCACCGCCACCCTGCTAACCAATTCTATTAATGGAGCTGACCAATATCAATTTGAGTACAGGCAAAAAGGAAGTAATGAATGGATTACCATGCCAGCCAGTACAGATTTGCACGTAGACCTATCAGGTTTAGCCGATCTCACTACCTATGAAATTCGGGTACGATCTAAGTGCGGAGGTAGCTGGTCTGAACCTTCCGTTATTGCCGAATTCACAACGGGAGAAGATTGTTCCGCACCGTCAGCAATAACCGTAACCAATGAGAGTCCTTCGGGATTTGATTTGAGTTGGGCCAATAACCCGAGAATAGATCGCTGGCAGATACATCTCAAAGCACAGGATGGTTCTTCTATATCTGGCCTAAATATCCCCGGTTTAGGGAATGAAATCCCTGGTGTAGATGGTGAGGGATGGACCTTTTTTCACGTGCAAGAGTCAGCGATTAGTATCGATGGCTTAGCGGATAATACGACCTATGATATCCGAATCCGGGCGTATTGCAGTGATGTGATTCCCTCTGATTTCAGCCCCATCTTTACTGGGACGACCCTGAGTAATTGCCAACCTCCAAACAACATCTGGTTTGATAATTTCAATGGCGAAAACATCACCATCAATTGGACGCCAGAGACCTACAATAACCTCTGGGAAGTAGCCTACCGCCCCAAACCCAATGAAGGTGGCGATGGCCCTTGGACCAATCGGACCATCGAAGGCACCCCTAGTTTGACATTAACCGGCTTGCAACAAGGACAAGACTACGAATTCCGGATCAGATCCAACTGTAGCAACTTTGGCTGGACGGATTTCGGCCCGATTGGCAATTGGAATCACGGCCCCTGCGGCGCACCTACCAATGTGACGGAGGATATCACCTCTTCTACAACCGTAAAATTGACTTGGACAGGTTCTGGCTTCGCTACGTACACGATACTCTATCGCCCCATGAGCGTCCCCGGTGCGCAGTACACTACGGTCAACACCAACTCAACTACCATCGAACTGACCGGCCTGCAAACTGGTACGATCTATGAGTACACCATCGCGGCCAATTGCTTTGGTGCTAACACTTCGTTTACCTATGATGATGACTTTGAGATTGAGCGGGAATCTTTGGATAATGAATTTTATGAGTGTGGGGTGGATACTGGGACGGTGGACCTAAGTAATCTCATGCCATTATCGGATCTGATACCTGGGGATGAGGTTTCGATCGGAGATTTTAAGGTGATCATGAATGAGGTGTACGGATGGGGCGGCAATTTCAATGGCACGGGGTATATACCTATTCCATATCTCAATATGGCACGGATTAATGTAAAGTTTGCTGACATAATTGTCAATGATGAGTATATCGTTGTGGATGGAGAAATGGTCGTTACGGGTATTGGTGTCGCTCTTCTCGATGATCAGGCCGCTGCTATCCTTGATGATATTCTAAATGTACTGAATACCGTAGATGATGTGCTAGAGTTTGCAGAGGACATTATAACCTCAATTGAAGAAGCGACGGCCATGTTTGCTGAGTATCTGCCTGCGAATATCATCACTGATTTAGAAAATGCAAAACAAGCATTGGAGGCTGCGGTTGCTTCTGGTAATCCTTCTGATATCACCGCTGCGCAGGCTCAGTTGCAAACGGCCAGTGATAATTACAAGGCAGCTCTTTCTCAGCTTATTCAAGATGCTTCAAACATCTTGCAATTGGCCTTGCAGAAGTTGGAGACTGATTATCAGAATAATGTTACGACTTTAACCAATAACCTCAATACAAGTGAACAGGCACTTCAAAATATCTTGGACGCGCAGCAAACTCAATTGTTTGGGACAACTTCGGTCCCTAATATCCCAAATGAGGATATCAAGACTGATTTTATTGATATGGAGGTAGTTAAATGGAGTGACATGGATCCTACCGATTTAAACCAAGCTTTCTATCAAAAATCTGAAGACTTTTTGGTTAATGGTAACCAATATCGGCTTTGGCAAAAATTAGAAGAACTCAATACAGAACTTCAGACTGATGATGACTTAACTAGTCTTATTGAATTGGTAAAGCTTGAGGACGTAGATATTATGAAACTTGTTGCTGATGGGGTAGCAAATGGAGATACCCATAACGTCATTTCCGATGCTGTGAAGCAAGAACTGATTGATAAAGTTAATATCATCTTGCTTAAGGCTTACGGCTATTAATCTTTCAAAAAATAAAGTATGTACAAAATAAAAATAGGTTTACTGCTATTGGTGGGGTTCATTTCCCATGTCCTCCAAGCAGAATCCAAGGAACCAGATCTACTCGATATATTTCAAAATCAGGAAGAACTGATCAAGGAAGGGCAGAAGCAATTCTTGGAACTACTGAAGTTTAATGCTGAGAATGAACGTAGAGGCTGCCCTGAAGACAATATCTATGTTTTTAGCTTGGTCAACTCTGATGACTGGTCAAAATACGTTAAAGTACCCAATACACCTGCTGAAGAATACCTTGGGGAAACAAAGGATAAGCTCAATAATCGTCTAAAAGCCTTCAACACCAACCCGGAATTCAGTGATTTTGGAATGTATTTATGCCTCGTCACTGAGCTTTCGGCAAAGGTAGCTTACAACTTTCCTGCTGCTAGTCTGGCTAGTATTAAAGCGATGTATGAGCGAAATGAGAAAGAGGTACCTGGTTTCAGTAGTGCTGAATCAGCAGCGAATATTGAAAAACTCGAAGAACAGTGGGATAACATTATCAAGCAAGTCTTTGATGGTACAGAACAGCAATTACTAGGCGATCCAAATTTTGCAAGCTTCCAGCCGAAGCCTAATCGAATGTACGTTACCCAAACTTTGGTGAAGGCACAGATCCAGGATCCAGAACAAGAAATCCGAGAAGTTAAGAAAGTAATCAATTCGGCTCGAATTCGTGGGTATTTCAAGCAACATTGGGACGAAATCTACAAATATGAAAAGCGAATGCTCAAAACTAGAAGTGGTGAGCATTATAAGCTTGAAAATAGAGTTTTGTCTGCCATTGAATATGTAGAGGGAGGCATGGATTCTAACCCAGCGCCCAGTATGAATTTTAAGCTGGAGGAACAAACCAAAATTAAGAATGCTGCAAACCAAGCCACTAACAATACTTATACTTCTACAGATTTAGCGAATCAGAATCTCTTCTTATTTGATTTTACTGGCATTTACGGCACTAATTCTCAGGTGGCGGTTGATGCAATAAATACTGTTTTATCGGGTCAATTGGCTAAGAGTTCAACCAAACTGAAAGTTTTTATTACGGATCCTGCTGTTTCACAGACTACTATTGATATGATCAAGAATATCAATATCCTGGATCCTGCTTATGAAAATTCTTTGATTCTTTGGTTAAATATCGACAATGATGCTGTAATAGAGACTTCTATTCGAGTCTCTCCTGATTTGCAAAACGAGATTAATGCCCATTTGGATTGGGAACGATTTAATCAATTGTTGCAGGATGGCTCCTATGTAGATATGGCCTTGTTTACAGCTAAACAAATCTTGGATATCAAGATCAAGGTCATATATGGTATTTCAGAATTTGTGCGGACAGTATTACAGGCGGGGATTATCCCCCCTAAGTACTATGACATGACTGATATGAATCAGTATAATCCAATTCTGAAAGATATCATGACTTACGTAAATCCAGCAATGGCCTTTAGTGCAGTGGTGATGCAGCCATTATTGGATGAGTTTGGAGGTATGTATCCAGTCTTGCTAGGGGCTAATATCACGGATATCCAGTTTGCCCTTTTTTGTGGTTTTTGGAATGGTATCTTGTTAGAGTTGGATGGCATTTTTGAAGTCATTTCCATGGTAGGATACTTTGTGGATGAGAGAAAAAAGGCAGAAGTCGATCAAGTTATAGATGTATTTCAGAAAACCGACTTTCTGGACCTAGTTGAAAAAATGCTTAATGGTGCAATCACTGCACATACGGGGCACCCAACTTTCGTGGCACATCAGATAGGGAAGGATATTATTATGATCCTTACAATCGCAATTCCCGTTTCGAAAGTGGGGACCGTCGGAAAACTAGCAAAGGTCACAAAGGTGATCAACGCTGTAGACAAACTCAATCCGCTCACGCATGTTTTTGATGCAGCTGGCTTTATTTTGAAGAAGGGAACGGGGAAGGTTGTAAAGATCATGAAAGGTGGTATCAATGGAACCAAGCTAGCCGAATTGACCAAGGGCAGACTCAGAGTCTTTCAACAACACCTGTACACTGGGGCGCAGAACCTGATCCAATTAACTGAGCCGATATCTGTTCCTCAGGTAGTTTTGGATGCTGGGAATGGAATACTTGAAGCCGCCTCAATAGTCTTGGTTAAAGCTGATGGCCCAGGCGGTCCTTCCTATTATTTCAGAAAATTAGCAGATGACGCCAGTTTAGCAGCGATTAAGAACTTCATTAAAGGTAATTTTGATTTTGCTAAGCTTTTCAAGAACGCCGAGGAGGCTGAATTAATCGCGGGGAAAATTGCTTCATTACCATCTGCCAGCAAACTCTACGATGTAACAAATTTCCCTGGACTAAAAGCAGCGATAGATGCTTTACCAGATGATTTGAAGAGAACTTTTTTCAAGGACTTAGCAGATATTGGAGAGAGTGCTGGGAATTCCGCAGGGAGTATATGGCTGGGGAAACATCTGGATGACTTTGCGAGTAAGCCAACCTTTGTGCAAGCCTGGGAGTTATTGCACAAAAATCCACTAATTAGAATCAATCATGATTACTTAGAAAAACTCGTCAAAATTCTAGATGATAGTCCTAAGATGATTGCTGCCGGTTTCGATCAATCATTCTTTAAGAAACTCTTTGATAAAATGAACGACAATCCTTCTCTTTTTTCACTTCTAGCTGATCCAGGCAAGAGTAACGGATTAGAGAAGTTGATTGAAGGTATCGAACCTCTTGAATTGTTGGATGCAAGTGCCAATTTAGGAAGATTTAGATCGGGGCTTGCAGTTGGTAATATTGGGAAATTGAAAGGAGAACTCTTCAGGCTAAGGAGATTAATTGATCGAGGATTCTCTCATATTAAATCAGTGGAACAATACATACCAGCAGCTCCCAATAGTGGTTATACGGGAGGGAGATATATGGATTATTCACTTACTACAATCCCACCGCGCTATGTGGAGGTAAAGTACTATGCTACATTACTAAATGGAGATAATGTAGCCGCCTTCGCCAAGCAGTTACATAAAGATATACATGATATTTTTAAGCGAATATCCATTGATAATATGGATGTGAACCAGGCATTTAAGACTTACATCTATGAGTTTCGTAAATCATCAAAAATTACTTCACATGCAAAACTTCTTGAGCAAGTGGAAGACATGTTTACCAAGGCTCCATGGAATGCTACCATTATTAATGGGAAGACGATTGGCGATATCAAAACTGAGCTGGATCAACTTTTTAGTAATCTTGCCAATTCACCATACGATGATCTTTTAGAGTTTATTCAGAACCCAGATGCGTTCAAGTTCATCGAATAAGTTAAGGCCCTCGACACATCTGAAGAACTTTGCTAATTTTGATAAACGCTAGAGATCGTTTCAATAGTAAACTAATCTGAATAACATGATCTTTGATAATAAATTCAATTTTCAGCGAGGCTTTGACTCCATAGCTAATCAGTTGGGAAGTGAAATAAAGCTCATCACTGAAATACCTGTAATGGGTGGTTTACCAATATCATTGGAACAAAGATTGATACTTAACTCAAAGCAGGGGATTGATATCTACGATGATAGTCTTAAGTTGCTAAAATCGATAGAGTCTAAGGTGCTATTGAGCGGAGGTTTTGGGAATATTGTTTATGGAAACATAGTGCGAGATGGTGTATACTTTTTTGACATTATTCGCGGGGAATTTGTGCGGAAAAGCGAAACCACCTCATTGCTTAAAGGTACTCCTTTTCAGGATCAAATGGTTATCTCAGAAAAGGGACGTTTTTTTAGATGGATCATGTCTAATGATACTGTAGCTTGGATCAATGAAGAGGACGAGAGAATATTAGCTTTTGTAACAGATGGAAGGTATCTCATCGGAAGAAATCAACGCGGAAACAAACTTTTCTGTTATGATTATGAGTCGGGTCAAAAGTATTGGGAGATATCAATGGTCGAATTAGATCTAAATACAACAGGAGACTTTTTTGGTGCTTCCTATATCCTCAATGATCTTTGTATATCAACCAATGAACATAGAAATTATTTTGGCCTGGATCTCAAAACTGGAGAACTGGTCTGGCAGAAAAAGCTTCCTCCAGAGTCTTTGGGGCAAGTAGTTACAACAGATTTTAGGCATCACTCGATTTGTTTTTCAGGTTCCTCAGCTAATGTACTTACTTACCTCGTAATGAATTGCTTGGACGGCGAACTTGAAGTTTGTACTAGTATTGAGGAATATGTTGGACCCCGGAAGCCATTCCCCGAGCACGGAGCCATCAAACGTCGACCATTTGGGAGGTTTACTGGTTCAGTAGATAGAATCTACATCTCTGTGTTAAACAGATTGGTCGAATTTAATCGAAGGAGTGGGGCATTCCGGTTGGTGCATGAACATTCAAGTAGTCTAATTTTTTCACGAATAATCAAAGATAAATTATACATCACTGATGATAGCGGCAAGCTTTTAGTCTTTGAATAATTTTCTAGAAATCTAACAATCATGTTCAAAAAATATATACTATTTCTCCTCCTGGGGAGCTGGGCGAGCTTTGCCTATGCCAGCCCTCCGACTAGCGGGGATCGCGATGGCAAGCGCACAGAAATGCCGACATTACCTCGACTCACATTGGATGAGGTAGAATCGTTAACAACTAGGCAATTGGAGGTGGAAGAAACGCCACCCCCAGCTCAGCAATCCGGCTATCATTTTGAGTCGATTGATGCACAATTGCAGCACATTATTGAGACGAAGACCCTGATGCTGCCCTTTGATGACGCACCGCAACCCGCTGTGTTAAACGATGATATGGCAGATATCTTTGTTAATATTGGCACTGGAGACTACAGCGCTAAGGTCAAAAGGGCTCGGGAGGCTGTAAACAAAGCCATTGATATCGGAAACTTTATTAGTCAGTTGACTGGGGAAGATCTCGTGGATCTGCCATTAGTGTTGCAACAGACCATTAGCAATGTCACCTATAGTTTGACCATCAATAAGATGACCTTGAAACCAACGCATACGGAGTTGGAGATTTTTCTAGGAATCGATATCCCTAGTCAGAATTTTTCTCTATACTTTGGTTCTCCTAACATTAAATTTTCGTACGATGGAGGCTTTGAATTGCCAGCTACTTTAGCGCTGTATTCGGCCGTGGCGATTCCCATTAAAGACAAAAAATCAGCCCTTGTCCTACAGCCTTATCACGAAGATCCTACAACTGGCTTGCCACTCGGTACCTATGTCACCATCGATTGCGATGGATTCAAAGAAATGGCGGTTGAAGCTGATCTTATTTTCTCCCGCGATTGGATTGTACCCGTTGACAATTATGGAGATGTACTACCAACGGGCCGCGTACAAGGTACCTTTCAGACCATTCTAACGGATTGGAATGACCTTCTAATCGACAATCTGACGCTCCCCAACTTTACCTTGGCTTCTTTTGATGATATTGCCTTCAATGTAACCAATGCGGTATTTGACTTTAGTGATTTCCGCAACGGGCAGAATGTCAACTTTCCTCCTCTATATGCCCAGCAGAACCTGTTACCAGGTAATGCAAGCTTATGGCGAGGCGTGTACTTTGAAAACGTGGAAATCGTATTGCCCAAGCAGTTTACCTTGAAGAATTGCAATACGAGCAACAATTGTCGCGTCAAAGTGGGGGCCAATGATTTGTTGATCGACCCGAATGGTGTGAGCGCAGAATTTTACGCCCAGAACATCTTTGGGATCAATGATGGAGAGATGGATAAGTGGCGATGGTCCCTGGATCAAATCAGTGTAGATGTGGTGGCCAGTGATGTCACGGGGTTTGGTTTTGAGGGAGAGATTGGGGTGCCGATTGCCAAGGAAACGACGCCTTTTGGTTACACTGCCTACTTCGATTTTGGAATGCAAGAGTATAACTTTTCTATCCTGAATCCTTCCAACATGGAATTCCCCTTGTGGCAAGCAGGGCAGGTCACCATTGCAGCGGGATCTAAGTTGGAAATTACGGCGACTCCCACGAAGTTTGAGCCAGTGGCGATCTTGAACGGTAGTGTAGATATCAATGCCAAGTTTGATTTGGCTGACAATGAAGAGATGGTGGAGTTGGTGGGCTTGCAGTTTCAGAAGTTGAAATTGCAGACGCAGGCTCCATACATCGGCTTGGATACGGGTGGATCTTTGAGCTTGAGTTCTGGTTTGAATGTAGCGAATTTTCCCGTTTCTATCGCCAATCCTTCCATTCATAGCGTTGCCGGTGGCGGTGTGGAGTTACGTCTGGACGTAAACATCAATTTGATGTCGCAGTCGAATGGAGGATTTGCAGCGACGACTGATGTGAGCCTTTTTGGAGATATGGACCCCAATCAGGCGCTCCACCTTTGGAAATATACTTCCATGCAAATCAATAGCGCCAGTGTGTCTATTTCCTTACCCAAACTAGAATTGGATGGTCAGATTGACATCTTCCGAAACGATCCGGATTATGGCAATGGTTTTCATGGCACCTTAAGCGTAGATGTACTGGATGGGAAATTTGAGATGAATGCAGAAACTTATTTCGGTAATGTTAGCAATTATCGCTATTGGTACTTTGATGTGAAAGTGCAGTCTAATGCCTTAAGTATACCATTGTATCCGCCGGTGGTGATCAATGGATTTGGTGGCGGTGCTTATCACCACATGAAGATGTCCAGCTTCACAGCTAATCCGGACCCGGATAAGACGGGCGTAAAGTATGTGCCTTCTCAATCCGTTGCACTGGGATTGAAAGCTTCGGTATTACTCTCCTCTGTTGAAGGGACATTGGATGGAGAGGCCACCTTAGAAATGGTCTTTGGTTCGGGAATGTCTTTACAGGATATCGTCTTTTATGGCAAAGCCGAACTTGCGACCGATAACATTGGACAAGGCTTGCTAGACAATCGGATTTCTAAGTTCTTGATGAATCAACAACAAACTAGAGCACAGGATGATGCCGAATCGCAGAATCCACTGGGCAAGATTAGTGCCGCGCTTTTTATGCGGATGAATTTCGCAGCAGGTTTTGAGTTACAAGGCACCTTTAATACCTACCTCAATGCAGGTAATGGCATTATCGTTGGTAGTGGATCTGCTGATCTTTTGTTGTCGGCACCGCAAAACAAATGGCACTTGTATATCGGTGGGTACTCTGACGGTTCCATTACTGTACAGCAATTGAGCAATACGGTTACCCTATATCCCGTATCGGTCTCCATTCAATACCAGAATGATCCCAACGATCCCAACGATGATATTCAGGTAAGTGCTAGTGCTTACTTCCTGACGGGCAATGATATACCGGGGCCACCTCCACTAGATCCACAGGCTGCGGCGGTCTTCGGAGCCAACAATAGTAATCGAGGAGGACTAGGAGGTACGCCGGCTCTCGGTACAGGTTTTGCTTTTGGTGCTGCTGCTAACTTCAGTTTTACTTATGTAAAGAAGCCAAACAAGAAGTACGTCAATTTATCTGGGGGAGTCGGTTTTGATATTTCACTACTTAAATATGCCAATGGTACGACCTGTTCGCTAAGTAACACAAGTCCACATGGCTTAAAACATTGGAGAGCTAATGGTAATCTTTGGGCTTTCTTGAGTGCAAGTGGTAAATGGAAAGTAATCGGATTTAATGCTCCATTTAATACGAGCCTGGGTGTCTTGCTCCAGGCCGATGTACCGAAACCATCTTATTTCAAAGCGCAAGTAGTTCTGACCATACCCTTTATTGGGATTAATGTACCGTTTAATGTCAATATTGGGCAAGAGTGTGGAACGGTTTACTAAGCCAATAAATCTTAGATTCTCCATCAGTTGAATCGAAGAAATGATGGAGAATCAGGGCATGTTTGGTGATGGCTTCTGGAGGAAAAATGACGTTTCCCACCCGAAGCAGGATTGCCTAACATGCCCTCAGATTCCGAAAGAAAATCAACCCTAATTTTTACAAGAAAATCCTCTAATGATGAGAGTTCCTATATTGTTTCTATTCCTATTCAGTCTAAACCTAGTTGCTGCTCAAGTTCAGGAAAATGCAGATCAGGATAAACTCCTTACCTACTACAAAATAGAAGATGGCAAGTTGCTGCTCCGATGGAATCCCAATCAGGCCCATCTTTGGGAGCAAGGGAGGAAAAATGGCTACTTAGTGGAAAAATATCAATACGTTAAAGAGGGAGATCGAGTACAACCCTTACTAAAAGAGCAATTTGAGATGTTTCCGACGGGTTGGTCGGACTGGTCAAAAACGGAAGGAGAGGCAGCTACAACTTTTAGGCGGTTGATCTATTTTGAAGACATCGCAGAAGAAGAGCTGGAAGAGGATTTACCTTTAGCAGAATACGGACCAGCAGGACGTCTAAATGTTTTTTATCGCTTATCCAACCACATTGCCAACAGCGATTTTGATTTAACCAACTTAGCTGGCCTTGGCCTAATTGATGCGGATATTGATCCTAAAGCCAAATACCTATACACGATTAAAATGATGGATCATCCTCAGCTTCCTTTAGCAAAAGTTAAGATAGATTTGGAGGCTTACGAGACACCTGTTGTCCCAACATTGAAAGCAGAGTTTACATCTAGCCAGGTAAACCTACAATGGCGGACGTACGAATTCCGTGATTTCTACTATGGCTACTATTTGGAAAGATCAGAGGATGGGGTGAAATTTGAAGTGATCAATGATGCCCCTTTTATCAACGTGTACGATACAACCACGCAAGAAGCATTAAAATCTTTTCGCTATACAGATAGTCTGGCACAAAATGACAAAACTTACTGGGTATCGCCTTAGGGGGGCAGATTATCTAGGTGGGATCAGTGAGAAATATACGGAAGTACGTGGCAAGGGCTACGAAGAAATTCCGCATAGCCCCATGATCCGCGAAGCGATTCAGACGGACAGCAATTATGCCATTATAAAATGGAAATTTCCAGAAGCTTTTGAAGATAGAGTGAAGGAATTTCAGATCTTCCACTCCGATTCTTTGGATGGTATCTTTTCGCCGGTCGTAGAAGGGATTGATCCAAAGGACAGAGAGGTTGCCGTAAGAATGCGTTACAATACCAATGCTTTCCGAGTAGTTTTAGTCCCTTTTGGCGGCCCGAAAAAAGCTTCGTTCCCTGCCCTGGTAATGGCCTGGGATGAAGAACCTCCAGCTATGCCCATTGGTTTTACCGGAACCATTGATAGTCTTGGGATCGTTCGCTTGGCCTGGGAACCAAATACTGAGATAGATTTAGATGGTTATAAGGTATACAAATCGTATTTCAAGGAAGAAGAGTTTTCGGGTATTACGAGTAAGCCTATCCAGGTGACCAACTTTGTAGACACAGTAGATATGGTAGTGGGGAACGAATGGGTATATTATACGATACAAGCGGTAGATCAACGCAACAATCGATCTGAATTTACCCAAATATTAGAGTTGAAAAAGAAGGACATGTACCCGCCAGTAGAGCCCCATATCCATAAGGTGGACAAATCTACGGGACAGATTGAGATCCATTGGTACAATAGCAGCAGTCCAGATGTAGAAAAGCATCGTTTGTTCAGGAAGATATTGGGAGAAGAGGAGAGCTGGACTTTGATCAAGGAATATGCCTTGGAGGAGAATACGAAATCCTATGTGGATACGAACGTAGTACGTAAAAAAGTATATGCTTATACATTGGTGGCCATCGATGACGACGGATTGGAATCAGAGCCAGCACAAGCAGCTACCGCTAAAGTCAAGGACTATGGACTTCGCGATGCCATTGAGGTGACGGAAGTAAAGCTGGCTGATGATCAGAAACAAGTGGAAATTAAATGGAACTATCCATTGAATGCGAGTGAATTTTGGATATACAAGGGTTCTGATAAGGAGCGGACCAGTTTGATGAAAGTGATTTCTGCTGAAGAAATGGAACTGGTAGATCAAAATGTACAAAAGGGGCGCACTTATCACTATTATTTAAAGGCCTTTTTCGAAGACGGATCTTTCTCCCCATTTACTGAAAAAATAGAGGTGCAATTAGACGATTAGATCTTTCATTGGGAATACCTATTTGCACTTGATTGAGAATATCCTTACTTTTGGAACAAATCTTTCCATTATCATTTAATTCACATTTTCCTGGAGGTCTCCACTATGTTGGAGGTACCCAACTTTCCATTATCTGGTTTGGAGTTTTCTAGTAATACCAGGGACTTACCCTCCTGCTTGGTAGTTACTATGGCCAATTGTATGGGATGAAACTTTCCTATATGCCAATATATTATGCTCCTAGAACTAAAATCTAACAACATGCATGCAGTTGGTGGCAACTGTAAAACCTGGACTCCTTGGTAGTTATACTTTCACCGAGTCCCAAAAGAAATGATGTCATGAAAAGATTGCTCATTGTGATCATTACGATGCTGTGTTTTGGTATGGCCTACGGAAAAATGAGAGATGCAGACTCTTTTAAATGTCCGCTCAATATTAGCCGTATCGATAGTCAAAATCCGACCGACTGTAATATCAATAATGGAGTGATTGAGATAGAGGTGGAAGGAGGGAATGGTTCGTATGAGTATAGTGTGAACGATGGGGTCTCCTGGCAGAACAGCAATAGGTTTCAGGACCTTCCAGCCGGAACTTTTCTGATTAGAGTTCGCCAGACGGATGAGGCTTGCGTGAGTGCTGAGAGTGAAGTGGTGGAATTGCAGGGCCCAGACTCTCCGCGCTTTATTGCCGTTAGCTCCACTCCTCCAACTGATTGCGGCCTTGCTGATGGAACGATTACGATTGAAGCCAGAGGTGGTACCGGCCCTTATGGCTATAGTGTCGATGGCGGTGCAACTTGGGGAGGGACTAAGTTCTTTCAAGGCCTGGCCCCAGGCACCTATCAGGCTATGGTCAGAAATGTAGATGGAACTTGTGAAACACCTTATATATTTCCCATTGAATTGATCGGTCCAGAACCACCAGAAATTGCGGAAATAGAGTTCAGCCCTATTACCGATTGTGACCGAGCAGATGCAAGTATTCGTATTCAAACTGAAAATTCGGGTGATTTTCTTTATAGCATTGATGGCCGTGCTTCCTGGCAACAGGAAGCGGCTTTCAATGATTTAGCGGCGGGTAGTTTTGATATATGGGTGAGCAATAGTGATGGAAGTTGCCCTTTGAACTATGGTCCTTTAGTGATTCCAGGTATCGATCCTCCTATTATTGATGAGGTGCTCTTTACGTCCCATTTCTGATTGTGGCGAGCAAGATGCTTCTATTCAAGTGATTGCCGATGGTAGCTACGAATACCAAATGGGTCAAGGGAGTTGGCAGACCTCTGGACGTTTTTCGGGTTTAGATGCTGGGGCGTATACGATCAAGGTGCGGAACAGAGATGGTACCTGTGTTCAGGTTTTACCCGAAGCGTTTATTGCTCCTAGAACGGCTCCTGAAATCAAGGAGGTATCCTTCCTGCCTCCCTCAGATTGTGATCTCAGTGATGGTCATATTGAGGTGGAGGCGAGTTCGGGCGATGGAGATATTTCCTATAGTTTTGATGGGGGAGCGTCCTGGCTGGACAGCCCCGTTCTGGCCAATCTTTCTGCTGGGACCTATGATATACAGCTTAGAAATGAGAATGGCACCTGTTTACAAACCCATCCATCCATAAACCTAATAGGACCTGTACCTCCGGTAATTGATAACATTGTAGATATTGCTCCGTCGAGCTGCAACGGAACGAATGGATTCATTGCTATTCAAACCCAGGAAGTAAGTGGGCTAGAATATAGTATTGACGGTGGGCAAAGCTGGGGGGGCAGCAACCAATTTGCCAACCTAAAGGCTGGAACCTACGAACCGATGGTGAGACGAACGACAGGAAACTGTCAAAGTACAGGGCCTTTGATCCAGTTGGAAGATCCTCCAACACCAGAATTCCTGGACGTTGATACTCGTAATCCTTCAGATTGCGCCCTCAATGATGGAGAGATCTTTGTGCAGGCTACGAGTAGTGTTCCGCTAGAGTATAGTATAGACGGAGGAAGTACATGGTTTTCGAATCCACGGTTTCAGAACCTTGCCGGAGGACGCTTTTCGATCCAAATCCGAAATGGCGATCAGACCTGTAGTATTGATGGGCCAGTGGTCGATCTGATCGCACCTACAGCCCCAGAGATCGAATTGTCCCAGCAAGGCCCTAGCAATTGTGGGGGCAATGATGGCAGGATCGATCTGCTCTCTTTAACGGGTGAAACCTTGGAATATAGTTTAGATGGTGGCCAGAGCTGGCAGACTCAAACCCATTTTGAAAGCCTAGAGGAGGGTTCGTATACACTGAAGTTTCGAAAGTTGAACGGCACTTGTGAGCAAATCTATCCCCTAAGCATTGAGCTGTCTCCTCCGGCTTTACCCGCATTTGAAATCTTAGTAGATAACCCGACAGACTGTGGCGCCGAGGATGGTCATATCTTTATTGAGGTGGAGGCTAATCAAAACCTGGAGTATAGTATTAATGGGGGGGCAACATGGCAATCCAGTCCGCGCTTTCCGGAGCTGGAAAGTGGGATCTATGATCTGGCCATCAGAGATATTTCTACCAATTGTCAAACTGAATTCACACAAGAGGCTAGACTGCAAGGGCCCACTCTCCCCCCTTTAGACGTGGAAATTCGGCAACCTTCGGCCTGCAAGGGACAAGATGGCCTAATTGTAACCGGACCGGTTGATGGCGGACAAGGCCGCTACCAATACAGCATCAATGGAGGGCAAACTTGGTCCAACTATGGTGCTTTTCCAAACCTTCGAGCGGGTACCTATCAAATCATGGCCAGAAATGCGGATGGGAGTTGTATAAGATCGTATTTGGAAGAAGCGGTTTTGGAACAAGCCTCGTTTCCTGAATTTTCGGTTGAAACTGCTCAACCCGTTGCATGTAATGAGGCAAATGGAGAGATTCGTATTGTAGTGGCGGATGAGGAACAGGAGATAGAGTATAGTCTGGATGGAGGAGAAAGTTGGCAAGCGCAGGCTGTATTTCAGAACCTGGTGCAAGGCAGCTATCCATTGCTTCTCCGTTTTGCTGAACAGCATTGCGAATTTGGTGCCCAAGAAGTTATCTTGGACAATGAAATTCAGCCTTTGGAGCCTGATCTTGCCATTATCCAACCCTCTGCTTGTGATCAGTCCGACGGTAGCATCACACTTAGCAATCTTCCCACCGATGAAGCTTGGGAATACAGTATAAATGGAGGATTACGCTGGGATACTATTCCCGTCTGGAAGGATCTAGTCGCAGGAACTTATCAATTCCTGGCAAGAAACCCAGTCTATCCCTGTTTACCAACAATAGAACGCACTATTCTCCTTCTAACCGGAGAAAGCCCCACTATCTTAGCGGTAGATATTCAACAGGCGGAGGGCTGTGCCGTGGGAGGAAGTATTCGTTTTCAGCTAGAAGAGGAAGGAGATAACTACAGGTATAGTGTTGATGGAGGAGTACATTGGCAAGCTTCCCCACTCTTTGAAAACTTACCAGCTGGCCAATACCAATTGTTAGTGCAGAGCATCGAAGGGCAATGCCAAGCGATCTACGAAGGAAATACTGAGATAAAACATCCAATTCTGGCTCACATTCAGGGTGCAGAGACCACTCCTCCTAGTGCTTGTGGAAATTTGGATGGCGAGATTCATGTACTATTGGAGGAAGATGCCCCCAATTTGAGTTTCTCGATCGACGGAGGAGAAAGTTGGCAAGCCGCCCCAGCGTTCAATGCCCTGGGGGCTGGGACCTATCAGATCCTGGTGCGAGGAGAGGCACTGGATTGTTCCCCTGTGTCCCTGCAAGAATTTGATCTGGATGTTACGGTAGACCCATCTGATTTCGAGGTAACAGCTACTCCAGTGAGTGATTGCCAAATGGAAGACGGGAGAATTGAGATCATATTTGCATCTGAAGAGGATTTAAGTTTTCGACTTGCCGGCGGAAATTGGCAGGAACAACCAGTGTTCGAAAACCTAGGTGCAAGGACTTATGAGATTGAGATTCGCAATAATGCCAGCCAATGTATAGCGCTTTTGGATCATGCGTTTGATCTTGCTCCGCCGCGCCTGTCTACTCCCGAAGTAAATTGGGAAAACCCTTCATTCTGTGGGGCTTCTGATGGAAGCATTCGTGTTGAAATGGAGGAAGCAGGGCCCTTAGAATACAGCATAGATGGGGGTGCCACCTGGCAAATGGGGCCTAGCTTCACAGGCTTAGTAGCTAATGCATATACTGTTCAAGTTCGACGTGAGGGTAGCCCTTGCCCAGCAGAACGTTATCCGACCTTAATTACTTTGCAGGATAATGAGGAAATTCCTGCTTTGGACGTACAGTTGATTCCACCCACTAACTGCCTAGCAGCGGATGGTAGTATTCGTCTATATGCTCCTACAGAAGCTGGACTAAGCTTTAGCCTGGAGGGCGGGGCTTGGACTACCGAAGGGAACTTTGAGGGCCTTAGATCGGGTACTTTTTCGGTAGCTATTCGCTACACACAAGGATCTTGCCGGCTATTACAGACTGAAAGTTACACGCTTGAGGCCACTGAAGAATTAGCTGCTCCTGAGGTAAGGGTGGAAGCCATTTCAGACTGTGGTAAGGTCGATGGGCGTATTTCTTTTGAAGTAGCAACGGAAGATTTACAGTATAGTATCGACGGTGGTCTGCATTGGCAAGCGTCTTCCATTTTTGATCTACTGCCTGCCGGAAACTACTTGCCACAGGTTCGATCCGAAGATGGGAATTGCGCGAACCTCAATATGGAACCCATCATTATCCCTAACCCTAGTCCAATACCATTGGCCGGGATTAGTACCAAGGGACCTTCTGCTTGCTTGCAGGAGGATGGTCGCATCGAATTTGAACTCTCTACTCCCTCGACAGACTATCGCTATAGTATTGACAATGGCGAAACCTGGCAACGTAGTCCTTCCTTTGACGATTTAGGGCCTGGACGTTATTGGCCGATTGTCAGAAGAACAAACAGCGATTGTGAGCTACAATCCTTTTGGGTGGACCTGGAATTAGTAGAGATGCCTATCATTCAGGAAGTGATAGTTGCTCCGGCTTCCAATTGTTCGTCAACAGATGGTCGAATTGAGATCATAGCTAATGGATCGGGATCGATTTCTTACAGTATTGATGCTGGCCAAAGCTGGTCTGCCAACCCCGTTTTTGAGGGACTAGTATCCACTAACTACATAGTGGCCGTCATGACAGAAGGGGCTTGCCCTAACTTTTACCAAGCATCTGTTCGAGTTGGTAAGTTGGATGATCTATCGGTCAAATTGGTTGAACAACTAGACCCTAGCTGTGCTGGGCTAAATGATGCAGTCTTGACGGTAGAAGCCTCAGGCGGAGCTGGTCCATATGAGTACAAATGGTCTAATGGAGTGGATGCTCCTGAAAATGGAGAAATCGCTGCCGGAACCTACCAGCTTACGGTTACCGATGACCGCTCTTGTAAAGCTGTACGTACCTATCAGGTTAAGGCGCCGGATCCCATTGAAATTTCTCTTGGGCCAGATGTAGAATCAACGCTTTGCCTAGGGCAATCGCTCAATTATGATTTTGATCCTGAGGGGTATACTTATCAATGGGAAGGGGATAATGGTTTTCAAAGTACGGCTGCCCAGCTTGTGTTGAATCAAGCCGGAACCTACGGTCTAACCGTAACAGATGCCAGGGGTTGTACCGCTACGGATGAAGTGCAGCTGAGTTATCGGGATGAGTTTTTTGCCCCCGACTTCCTATTGCCCCGAGTAGGCCTAGTTGAAACGCCGATTGTGGCGATCGATATATCGTGGCCTATTCCGGATGAGATTCGTTGGGAATATGATCCGACTGAAGTCATACATCAAGAAACCTATTTCAATCAAGAGATTATATCCTTTCCAGAAACCGGTGAATACAATATTCGACTGTACGCTAAGAAAGGGGAATGTGAAGGAATACTGGATAAAACGATCACGATTTACAATGACCCCGATTCCCTCTTGAATCAAGGTTTGGGGGGAGATATAGTGGATCACGTTTTGGATTTCAGTCTTTATCCAAACCCGAATCAAGGCGTATTTGACGTCCGGGTCCAGTTGGATAACGTTCAGGGAATTAAGTTATGGGTCTTTGATGATGGTGGGACGCTGCTTGAAAGCCGTGATCGGGGCGGAGCTCTTTTCTACCTAGAGGAATTCGACTTATCGGGGCTGCAAACGGGGCTGTATACACTGGTATTACAGACTGAAGATCAATGGTATTATTTAAGTTTTGTGGTAAGTGAGTAATTGAAAGACCATGATGATCAACAGCCGATTTATTTGGAGTTTTATATTGTTCTGGTTCGTACCGCAGGGCCGCCCTGAAGTGATATCAACCACCAAAAGCTTACAGTTAGCGGGTATTTCTACCTCGATTAACGCCGATGCCCGTTACCTCACTGAAGAAGTTTTTATCGCAGGAGGTTGCTTTGACGTAGCAAATGCAAGAACCCGTGGAAGTTTTGGTTCCATTGGGACCTTCCGGAATGGTAATTCATCTATCGGTTTAGAGGATGGTATTATTTTATCTACGGGTAGTGTCTTAAATGCATCAGGGCCCAATACCGCAACCAATTTTACGACTAATTTTAATAATACCGCCACCGATCCTGATCTAGCAAGGATTATTGATAATTCGCTGATTCCAATTCGGGACGTAGCTATCCTGGAATTCGACTTCACACCTACTGCGGATGAGGTACAGTTTGAGTATGTGTTTGCTTCCGAAGAGTACTGCGATTTTGTCAATTCGGATTACAACGACATTTTTGGCTTCTTTATCTCAGGGCCAGGAATAAATGGTCCCTTTAGTAATAATGCAGAGAATATAGCACGCGTGCCAGGTTCGGACGATTTTGTTGCCATTAATAATATAAATCATCTCACGAATACCAATTACTATCGGGACAATATTGCGGCGACAGATGATCAACTCGACAATTGCCCTGGCGCTTATCCGAATGTGGATGGGGTGGCACTGCAAGACTGTGAATACGATGGTTTTACTAAGATACTCAGGGCTAGAACGGATGTTATCCCCTGTGCTACCTATCATATCAAGTTGGTTATTGGAGATATCACGGATGGGCAGTACGACTCCGCTGTTTTTTTGGCTGCTAATAGTTTTGAGGCGGGAGAAAGTATAACGGTAGAAGGAGAGAGTGAAAGTTTAGGGGTAGGAGTGGTAGCTGAAGGCTGTAGCGATGGCTATTTCTTATTTAGAAGGTATGGGAGTGACCTAAACCGTAGCCTGCGCGTGAACTACTCCCTTAGTCCTACCAGTACCGCAAGAGAAGGGATAGATTTTCAGAACCTTCCCCGTTCTATAAGCTTTCCTGCCAATGCAGCGGAAGTTCGTTTACCCATTAATGCCATTGCAGATGGGCTACCGGAAGGTACAGAATCTATTGTGTTGGAATTATCATCAGCCTGTTCTTGTAGCAGCACTTTGTCCAGACTAAATATTAGGGATGCAGATCCTTTAACGGTACGAATGGAGCCCTTGTTTCTTTGCGAGGACGAGGAGGGTACATTGATCCCAGAGGTGAGCGGAGGCTTGGCCCCCTATAGTTTTGCCTGGTCTACTGGAGAGGACGATACCCAATTACCCGTAGATCCACCTGCAAGTAGAACCTATGGACTCACTGTTACAGATGCTTGTGGTCAGAGGGTGGAGCAACTGACGGAAGTAGCTAGACTAAATGCTGCCGTGATGTCTTTAACTGGGGAAGCCTATATCTGCAATGGCGATATTCAAGGTGGATTAGAGGTTCGTTATTCAGAAGGGGGGAGTTGGGAATTGCGCTACAGTATCAATGGAGTGACCCAGCCTGCAGTACGCATTGACCGTAGCCCTTTTGAACTCCCCATCAGTATACCGGGAACTTATCGATTGGAATCTGTGCGTCGTGGGAATTGTGAAGGTTCAGTTTCTGGAACAGCGACTGTCGATCTCCTTCGCTTAGATGCCCGAGCAGAGATCACGGGACTGAATTGTCCCGAAGCATCAGATGCACAGATTGAAGTTATAATCGAGGAAGGGCAAGGACCTTTTCGTTACCGCATCAACCAACAGGCTTTCCAAAATGATCCCCAATTCAAAAACTTACCGCCTGCTCTTTACCAAGTAGAAGTAGAAGATGCAAGAGGCTGTAGCTGGAACGAACAAGTGCGGATTGAATCAATATCCATGCCTGAAGTCTCCTTAGCGTTTGAAGTAGAAGGCTGTGATGGGGCACAGACGGGAAGTGTAACTATTCAGGTAGAATCGAGTGGGGGTATTTACCAATATAGCCTTGATGGCACGTCCTTTCAATCTGCACCGAGCTTTTCCGGTCTTACCTTGCAAACGCCTTATACACTTTGGATAAATGATCAGAAAGGATGTCTGCAAACCTTACCTTTTGATATTCCGATACCCGAGGAACTCAGGGTTCAAGCTATCGAACAGGACCCCAGTTGCCCAGTCACAGTCGACGGGCAGATCATTATGCTGGCTACTGGAGGACTTCCACCGTATCGTTTTCAATTAGAAAACGGACCTATGCAAACTAGCAATACCTTTAGGGATCTAGCTGCGGGAACCTATTGGGTTACAGTAAGAGATGCTAATGAATGTGAAACAACGGTACAAACGCATTTGGAAGAACCTGCTGCCCTTCTGCTGGAGTCCATAGCAGTCGTTGAGCCATCCTGTCCAGGGAGTGAAGATGGAGGGGCCCAATTGGTCGTAGTAGGTGGAACAGGGAACCGAACCTATCGTTGGAGCAACGGATCCACTTCGGCCACCCTAGCAGGTGTCAGGGCTGGAGATTATACCCTGACAATCACGGATAGTAGAGGATGTACCCTTATTCAGCAGCTGAGCATTCCCGGAGAGCCCTGGCCCGGAAGTCTAATCCAAGGTTCTTCGTCATTTTGTGTTGGCAGTCGCGTTCGTTTAGGGGGACCAGTAGGTGATTTTGATTACAGTTGGTCTACCGGAAGTACAGAGGCGGAGATCTGGGTAGAGGAGACAGGTACCTATGGATTGACAGTGACCAATGCCGATGGATGTACCATAGCCGATGAATTAAGCGTGCACTTGTCAACTACTTTAAGTCCTAAGATTATAGGCCCTACTAGTTTTTGTGAAGGAGACAGTATAGAACTAACCGTAGGATCATACGATACATACCAATGGTCCACCGGAGCTACTGAAAGCACTATATCGATTGGTAATAGCGGCTGGTATGCGGTAACTGTTTCAAATGGGGTAGCGTGCGTTGGAGTAGATAGCTTTTTAGTGGAAATGATAGCACAGCCTGAAGCGAAAATCCTTGGTGATGAAATACTGTGTGAAGGGCAAAACCAGCGACTGATGGTTTCCGAAGAAATGTCTGCTTACCACTGGAGTACGGGCGCTTCAATACGGGAAATCTGGGTCACTGGCCCTGGATTGTATAGTGTTACCTTTACAGATGATTTTGGATGTGAAAACGAAGATCTGCTGGGAGTTGCTGCTGCCTCTCCCTCGATCCGACGCCTGAGTCGCTCTATTTGCGCAGGAGATTCCTTGTTTTGGAATGGGCAGCTTCTATCAAATACAGGAGAATATCAACATACCTTTTCTGGTCTGAGTACCAATGGTTGCGATAGCATTGAAATACTACAACTGCAGGTGCATACCGCAAGCACGTCTTACAGCATGGTCAGCATTTCAGAATGGGATGTATTTCTCTGGCAAGGAGAGGTCCTTAGTACGAGTGGATTCTATCAAGATACATTACCAAATGCCAATCAACTGGGTTGCGATAGTATCGTGCAATTGCAATTGGCCGTACTCCCCATTCAAAAAGATACCTTTATCCACCAACTATGCGCTGGAGATAGCCTTTGGGTATTTGATGAATGGTTGACGGATGCAGGAGTGGTACAAGATACTTTTCAGAATGGACAAGGATTGGATAGTTTGCTCATTACTACTCTCATTGAGTTAAATCCGGTTTATCATGAGATCATTCCTTTATCCCTTTGTGAAGGGGAGGCTTGGGAAGAGGTAGTGTATTCGGCTGACACAAGCTTATTTTTCAGTTACACTACGGTAGAGGGTTGTGATAGTGTGTTGCAATATGACCTATCTGTTTTTCCTGTTTATAACTTGGTGGATTCGGTGACCATTTGTCGAGGGGACAGTCTCTATTTTGCCGGTAGCTGGCAGACTATGGATGGACTATATGTGGAAGAATGGACAAGTACGGATGCTTGTGATAGTACGATTGGCTTATATCTTACTGTCGACCCTTGCCCTTTTACCTGGACCCGAACCGTAAACCCTGTTCAATGTGCTGGGGAGGCCAATGGCAGCATTACCGTGACCATTGAGGAGGGGGTTGGCCCTTTTGTACTGATGCTGATGGATGAGGAAGGGCAGTTGCTTCGTCAAGTAAGCGATCTCCGCGAAGCTAGTCATGATTTTATCGATTTAGCTGCGGGGAAATATCATTTGCGACTAAGGGATACACATACTCAATACCAAGAAGAAGCCGAGGTAGCAATGGTAGCCCCTCCCGTTTTAACGCTAGAAACGCTGAGTGAAACGCCACTTAGCTGTTTTGCCGGAGCAGATGGAGAACTAGAGGTGCGTGGAGTAGGTGGACAAGGCCCTTATAGCTATCAATGGAACAATGGCGCAAGCACACCTCTAATTCAGAAGTTGTCGGCAGGCTCCTATAGTCTTACGCTCACCGATCACAACGGATGTATGGAGATCGTCAGCTACTTTTTGACTGAACCTCTCCCAATAGAGGGCCAGGGGACTTTTGTTCCGTCCTGGTGCGAAGATGAAAGCGGGCTCTTGTATTTTGATGCTCCCAGGGGCGGGACTCCACCTTATCTGTTTGCAGGTGAAGAGGATCACTTCACGATGGATAGCATACAAGCCTTAAAACTGTTGCCAAACATGGCCTTTATTCAGGATGCCAATGGCTGTGAGGTAGAAATCCCAATTGTAGCCGAACCCATTTCTTATCCGGAAATTAAAACACCGGAAACGCAGATCCACTTGGGAGATACGATTAGAATAGATTTGATAAGCCCTACTCCTTATGTTTCCTTAGCATGGACTCCAGCCGAAAGCCTCAGCTGTGATACCTGCCTTTCTGCTTTGGCTTTTCCGACTCAAAGTACCCTATATCGGGCGGTCTTGACAGATGCATTGGGTTGTGAAATCGAGGAAGTGGTGTGGATACGGGTGGATACGCGAGGGAGGATTTATACCCCTACTGCTTTTTCTCCAAATGGCGACGGGCAAAATGATCGCTTTACGATCTACGGAGGGCCGGAGGTGGAGCGGATTAATCAACTGTCCATTTTTGATCGCTGGGGTAGCCAATTGTTTCACACGGAGGAGATACCACCCAATGACTTATCCTTCGGTTGGGATGGGATGATTAGAGGAAAGCCTGCCAATACCGGTACGTACGTTTATCTGGCAGATCTCCAGCTGAGCAACGGGCGAATCAAGAGAATCAAAGGAGAATTATTGTTAATGCGGTGAAGCAAGTATTTCAAGGATTGCAATTTTCTTTCTTATCTCCTACCTTGTTGCGGATCAAAATATACAGCTATGAAAAGTAGGCGACTCCTTCTCCTAATAAGCCTCATCTGCCTTGGTCTCGAGTTGATGGCCCAAGCGGCAGTTCTCCAAGGGCAATTTCTATACTCTACCGAAGAAGAATATAGCTATGGCATTTACCAGCATCCGTTGTTAGAAGCGGAGTTTCCGGTAATGGGAGCGGGGAAGAGTGATACGAATGGAAAGTTTACCATTAGCTTGGAACTCAGTAAACCACAGATCTTACAAATCAAGCGAAATGCGGATACCTATCCCATTTATGTCCAGCCAGGGGATACCCTATCACTCAAAATTCTCAACCGATTCAACATTGAGTTTGCGGGCAGTAGCAGGCGCGAAAATGAGTTGTTGTTTGAGATGGAGTTTCACCAAGCTTTTTATCCTGGTGACCCATTGGAGGATTGCCTCCTGGCGATCGATACCTTGGAATCTAATCGACAGGCCCGTATTCAGGCATATAAAGCAGAAGAAGTATTGATTAACGAAGATTTCCTTTCTTATCTCAAGGCTGCAGTAGTCGGGAGTCGATATGCTCGCTTAAATCAAGTATACCACTACCATGTGCAGGAGCAACCAGAAAATCCACTGCTTGGTGTAGTTTCCAATGACTTATTAAGTCTACCTGTCATTGATGAGATTCGTTCGGCTGCTTACCTAAATGCTTTAGTGGCATTGATGCAAAACAAGTTGGATCAGAAAATGGCTATCGATCCTATCCTAAAAGAAACCGAGGCTTTACAGTGGGAGCAAAGGCGAAAATTAGTAGCTGCTGCCACTCCTGGAACCACTGCTTTAAAACGACACATGGATTTTTTCCTTCTGGGCATGCAGCTATGGTGGGTAGAGGATGAAAAGGAGCTAGCCAGTTTAGATAAGTTTCGGTCGGAGATAAGGAAACAGTATCCAACTGACCCTTTAGATGATCTACTTGCAGACATGTACCAAGAGCGAAGATCTAGCACTTTGCTGAAAAGACTCAAGGATATAAGGATGTTGGACAGCCTTGAACAATCCGTACACTTGTCTGACTTTGAGCAATTCCCTTTGCTCGTACTCTTATGGTCCGATACGGCGGACTTCACCCGGGACTTTGAGCAGTTAACTAGCTTATTACCCCCACAATGGAAAAAGGGACAATTGGTGACGCTTTATTTTGGAGAAGAAGACGCAATCTGGCAGCATACGCTTGGGCGGCTTGAGGGAAAAGAGCAAGGGGGACATTTCAAAATGAGACTCGAAGAAAAGGAGACCTTTAAGGAAGAGTACAAAATACCAAAAGCTCCCATTTATCTTCTTTTTGATGGCCCAGGTTCTTTGCAACAAGTATCCTTTGAGTTAACGCAACGTATTTATCGAGCCTTGTTTTCACTGGAGCGCCTTCGATAGCATCCCATTCTTTGCGGGAACTATTTACATTAGCACGAGATTGTGTTGAGAAAGCCCTTTGCGATGACGATACCTGATTTACCGAGCCTGGATAAGGCAGCCCGTGATGCCCTGACATTTCTTAGGGAGAAGAGTGCGAGCCATGCAATACTTGCTAGGAAATCTTTGCGATCCTTGCTTCAAGAAGAAGAGGTTTCCTTGGATTTTTATCTTGAAACACTACGAGTAATAAAGTCAAAGACCAGAATTGCGATTCATCTTCACCCAGAAAGACTTACACGGGCAGGAACGACGGTCGTAGAAGGGCTATTAAAAGTGGGGAAATGCTTGACACAGTTCGAGACGGGTATTTCCAATGGAAGTCCAACTGGATTTACAGGTGGGGCAAGAGATGAATGGGAAAGAAGTTTCTTTGGAGGGCATTATCATCAGATAGATGAAGGGTATTCAAATCGGCCCAAATATGGGGCACTGATGTTGGCTAGTTGTCCGGATGGTCCTGCCCCTCGGTTTGGTTCTTCCTATTTAGTATTGTACCCTAATGTGAATAAGCGGAGTACTTACACTTTTGGCGGAAATCAGGATGATCTTGCCTGGGAGCGAACGGGGTCTTGGAATTACTTGGACGCCATTTTTCTTTCTGTGCTGAAGAAATTGAAAGTAGAGGGTTCCGTTTTAGGGAGGCACGGACTATCCACTAAGGAATTCTTAACCTTACTCAAAGGTGAAACCGTAGGTACTTCAGCAAGCTGGAGTTTAAGCAACGCCTTGGACAGCTACGTGGAAGCGCAGATTCACGGTCCTGTCAGCTTGAAAGAGGATGTGGAAAAGATAGTGGTAGATCGTTCTCTTTCCGGTACTGGAATAGAAACAAGTCTGGTGAAGCTAGCAGCTGAATATGATCTTGAACTTGAATGGTATGACGGTTATGTCGCCCAGCTCAGCAAAATGCCTACGGAATTCAGAGGGTATAAAATTGGTACTTTAATGAACCGAATGGCTGATGATGGTCACCTTACAGCTGCTAAAATTGGGGCAGCATCCAACGCTTTTCACCGCGAACCTGACCGGTGGGCAAGATGGAGAGATAGTGGTGAAGCACTGACCTACTTTCGCAGAGTATGGCATGCTTTAGTTTATCATGGCCATGCCAATCCATAATCGGCAAAAAATAAGCGAGAATGCCATTAGCAACATCCTCGCTTATCCGGTTCCGATCCTTGGTAAACATTATGCCAAAGCTGCACCCTTACCGAGTAGCTTCAACACTTTCAGGTGGGATCTTATCGCTCCGCGAAATCTTTCGTGCTCGTAGTATGGCAAGTTAAATTCCTTCGCGGTCTTCTTCACAATCTTCGCAATGTTGCTATAGTGTACATGCGAGATATTGGGAAATAGATGATGCTCAATCTGGAAGTTTAATCCACCAACTAGCCAAGTGACCAGGCGATTATTGCAAGCAAAGTTAGCCGTAGATTTTAATTGATGGATGGCCCAGGTATCTTCCATGTTTCCATCTTCCGGTGGGGCATGATGATTGGGGCCTTCCACTACATGCGCCAGTTGGAACACAATAGTAATATACAATCCTGCTAGCATATGCATTAAGACAAATCCGATGATTACCGCCCACCAGGGCAATCCCAAAAGAATCGGGACCACAATAATGAAAAATACATACAATCCCTTACCTAGTATCATCTTCACCGTTTCCATAACAGGGTGGAAACCATGCTTTTGGGTCATTCCTGTTCGATTATAAGTCGCTAGTTGCTTGAAATCTTTCATCAATATCCAGCTAATAGTCGCTAGACTGTACAATGGAAGCGCATACCAATGCTGTACTTTGTGATAGCGCTTCAATTTTCCAGCAGGAGATAGTCTTAAGAAGGGTTTATCATCAATATCTTCATCTAGGTGATAGATGTTGGTGTAGGAATGGTGCAATACATTGTGCTGGATTTTCCAGGTGAATGGACTGCCACCGATTAAGTTCATAGAAAAAGCGGCTAAGCGATTTAGCCAGGGCCACTGGGAATAAGAACCGTGGATAGCGTCGTGCATAACACAGAGACCGAGACCGGCCAGCCCTACCCCCATCACTAAATATAGTCCTATGACCAGTAAAGAAGGCATAGGGATGAATAGTAAGAAGAAGAAGGGCACGAGATAGAAAGCAAGCATGACGAAAGTCTTAAGGTGTAACTTCTCATTTCCTTTCTTAGTTATGCCGTTCGTTTTGAAGTATTCGTTAACTCTCTGATTTAAAGTACGGAAAAAATTCTTCGGATCTTTGGTTGCAAATTTTACTACTGGATACATGCTAGAGTTCGATTTTAAAGTAAACAGTTGAGGAAAGGGCAGACCCTTTCGGCTCGTAGGGCGAACAGCCATTTGACTGTATTGTTCAATGTCTATTTAGCTGATAGCAAGGCTAGGCTGTCCTCTCCCCGGCTAAAGTAGAGCCAATCGAGTAGTATATTTACCTTTTGATCATCTTTATTTTTGAACACCAGGTAAATATCGTGCGTAGTTTTTCTTGTTTTTAGAGGTATTTGTAACTGTTGTAGTTCCTGCTGCTCATTGGCAACTAGAGGATGGGTGCTGATCAGTTCTCCATCAGGTTGATCTAACCGTACTTCCACTTGGCCTTCGCCTTTTACGATGGCGTTAAGATGGATTGCCTCGATAGAGGTGAGATCGATTTCTTTTACACCAACAAAGCGGTCGTGCGTCAATCCTCCAAGACCATCATTCCTAGTGATAATTTTGGTCGGTTTAACCGCTTCGCTTCGCATGGACAATTGTTCTGCTTCAAACTTAGCAGCGCGCAAAACTAAAGAATTTTGCTTGGTAATAGAAGAAATATTCCCACTACCTTGATCCGTGTAGGTAGCCATTAAGACGTATACGCCCTGTTGCTTCTCCCGATCATGCCGATCGGTTACAAAGGTACCTTTGGTCGCAAAGGTGGATTCTTCGACTTGTGGGCCAGAGAGTGACAGAATATACTTTACCATGTTTTCAGCCTGTTGCTGAGTCAATTGAGGATGTGCCGACATGGCCGTTTCACCCCAATTTCCTCCTCCCCCTGCAATTACTTTCTGCGAGAGCATAGCCACCGCATTTTCATCATCCTGGTATCGTTGTGAGATGTCTAGATAACTAGGGCCATTGATCTTTATCTTTTCCGCATGACAGTTTTTACAATCGGATTGCCCAACCAACTGCGCCCCTCTTGCGATGGGAGAAGTGGGCGTGGCATCCGCCATCTGATGGCCCTGAGCTACCACGGTTAAGTCGTAACCTTCTTCCAAGTAATCAATATTAACTTTGACCAAATCCGAAGAAATACTACCATCCGCTAGACTTCCGTCTTCCCTGTCCTGTACATTCACCTCATAGTCAATTAAGCCTTCATTCCAATAGAGGCTCTTATTTCCATTAATATTCCAGGCGACGGCTGGAGGTTCATTCCCCACTTGAATGTCGATTGCCGATTCGGCAACTAGGCCAGAAGGGTCCTTGACTTTTAGTTTGACACGGTAGGTGCCTGGACTAGTAAAGGTGTAGGTTGGGTAGGCCGAACGGTCCTCCACAGCGCCGCCTTTAAAGATCCATTCGTAGGATAGAGGATCTCCGTCTAAGTCTTCGGACTCAGCTGCGGAGAAACCCACGGTCATAGGAGCGGCTCCCACTGTTTTATCTGCTTCTATGCGTGCGATTGGTGCTCGATTACCATCGACATATTCAATTTTGGATAATCTGGCTTCCGGGTTTCTGGCAAACCACTGCATACCATACTCTAATAGGTACAAAGCACCATCTTTTCCAAATACCATGTCCATTGGGCGCTTAAAATCAGCAGCCGGCATGAATGGGTCGGCTTTAATGAATTTCCCTTCCTCATCCATCTTTACAATGTAAATCCAATGTCGCATCCATTCGTAGATGAAGAGTTTATTGTCAAAATAATCAGGGAAACGTTGCTGGGCTTCGGGAAAAGCATCTTTGTAAAATACAGGTCCTGCCATTGGGTTCTTCCCACCTGTAGCAGTCCAGGGGAATTCTTTAGATTCATCATAAGAATACCATATCAAGGAGGGTTGAAAGGGAGGGAGTTCCTTGAGTCCACTATTATTGGGCGAATCATTGAGGGGTTGTTCGGGATTGAACTTTGGACCTGATTCTTGTGCCGTAAAATCATAATCGTGGTATATTTTTCCATCTCCCCGGAAATAGGGCCAACCGTAGTAGCCTGCCACTTGCGCTTGATTCACTTCATCGTATCCTTTGGGGCCACGTTTTTCCCCATCCTTACCTGCATCCGGCCCCACATCACCCCAGTACAGCCAATCCTTCTTCTGGTCGATGGAAATGCGGAAAGGGTTTCGGCAGCCCATGACAAAGATTTCAGGGCGTGCGTTGGGGGTGCCTTTGGGGAAGAGGTTACCTTCAGGGATGGTGTAGCTACCATCTGGCTCCGGGTGAATGCGCAGTACTTTCCCCCGTAGGTCATTGGTATTGGATGAGGTCCTTTGTGCGTCCCAAGGCTCGCGACCTGCCCGCTCATCGATGGGGGCAAATCCATTAGATGCAAAAGGGTTGGTATCGTCACCGGTGGACAAAAATAGATTGCCATGCTGATCAAATTCCAACGAACCTCCAGAATGACAACAGGTAATACGCTGAGTCTTAACTTCCAGGATCACCTTTTCTGATGCATAATCCCAGTTTTGTCCGTCAAAGTCAAAGCGAGAAATGACATTGATGGATTCCTCACCCGGTGGGGCATAGTAAACATAAACCCAATTCGTTTCTTCATAGTTAGGGTCAATAGCTACCCCCATTAGGCCATCCTCGAATTTGTCCCAAACCGGAAGCATGGTTACTAGTCGAAGACTTTCTTTTTCCGGATCCCATAACTTGATCCCTCCCTTGCGCTCCACGAGAATCACTTTCCCATCAGCAAAGACGTCCAATTCCATCGGCTCATCCAAATTGGAGGCCAACACAGTCTGAACAAAACGATTTTCGGCCGGGACGGGGTAAGTATGGGCTTGCTCGTAATCTAACTCCTGGTTTTTACCGATGGCATATTTAATAGCTCCCAAGAGGTGTTGTAAAACAATAGGCTCAGAATAGCTTTCGGGCGTATGTCCCCAACCCGTATAGAAGGCTCTGCCTCCATCATATTCATGATACCAAGCGATGGGATGCACAGGCCCGTTCTCCCCGCCCTCATACGATGATTCATCCACTTGCATGAGAATGTTGAGATCTGGATTGATCTGTTTGTAGTTGTACCATTCATCGGTACGAATAATAGGTGCCTTGCCTAATTTACGGGTAGCCGGATGATTAGCATCAATAACTATGGAGGCAGCCTCCTGGGTGGCGGGGTGGCTCTTGAAATAGGCCCCCACTAGTTTGCCATACCATGACCAATGATATTCTGTATCTGCCGCAGCATGAATACCTACAAATCCACCACCAGCTTGAATGTACCGCTCAAATTCAGCTTGCTGGGTAGCATCCAACACGTCTCCCGTTGTATTCAGGAAAATAACAGCCGAAAAAAGGGACAGGAATTCCTCTTTGAATTGACTGGCATCTTCTGTATGGAAGACTTTAAAGCCATTTTCGCGGCCCATTTTATTGATGGCGATGACGCCTGCTTCGATAGAAGCATGGCGAAATCCAGCAGTTTTTGTGAATACCAAGACACGCTTTTCTCTCGGTTTTTCCAGACATGAAACTACAAGAATGGACAATAACAGTACGAGTAAAAATCCTAACGATCTTTTCATAATTGTTTAAAGTATACCTCTCCTGAGGTTTCGTTTTGATAAATGTGGTCTCACCTTATTGATCACTTGGGTGGACCTATTCGGGTGTACAAATATTTGGTCTTGTTGGTAATCTGGTTGTCAATAGGTAAGGACTAGTACCAAGTTTTTTGGGACAGGTGAAATGCTCCTTATTTGTGGCCCCCAAAAATACTAAATGGAAGGAGTCTCGCAAAATGTATGCTTTTAATGGCAGGAAAATACCTAGAATGGCGAGAAGAGTATTAGGGTAGGGGAGAGTACCTGTTTTCTTTTGTCGATCCAACAAAAGGAAAAGACTAATCGCATATCGAACTATTTATCTGGAATGCCAAAGGGCACTTCTTCTGTAACCAGATGCTAGAAAGGTTATATGAAGGATTAATTCATTGGGGATTGATAAAAATTTTGTTAATGATTGTCCATTTGCTATCTTTATGTTATAATTTTTAGTCGTTGAGTCCTATCAACAATTTTTAGTCTCCTTCTAATTCAAGTCAAGAATCAGATGCTTTCTGGTAGCAGTTAAGCTGTGACAATATTCAGATCCTGAGGTGCTTAACTCTGTACTTTAGTTGATCTATCGTGATGATAAGCCATGATGGAAGCTGTCTATTCGTCTAGGTTAAATGCAATCAACTGCAATGATAAACCCATGTAAATGAACACCTATTTTCCTCGAAAACTATTAATACGAGAGTGGCTGTTGAGCATGATTATCATGATAATTATGGCCATACCTGGAGGCTTGTTGGCTCAATTAGGGAATCTCGAAGATGTGGATGCCGCTACTAAAAAAGGTTTTTTCAAAACCTACTTCTCAGACCTATTTAAGGATTTCAAAGATAGTGGTGATCCTTTTGCGTTAACAGGTGGAGTGGGACTCAATTTGCGGTCTTACAGTATCTCTGAAGGCCAAGTTCTTCGGCAAGACCCATTCTTTTATGCCTTGAATGCTAATCTTAATGTTAGAATTTACAAGTTGAATTTGCCTGTTTCTTTATTGGTTACCGCAAAAAATACCAGCTCTTCATTTCCTAGCTTTCGCGAGTTGATTGATGCTTTCCGACGGGATATCGAAGCCAAGCGTGATCGCTTTGTCCGTTTGGGAATGAGTCCCCATTACAAATGGATAAAGCTCCATCTCGGTCATAGAACCATGAGTTTCTCTAAGTTTACACTGTCGAATCTCGTCTTTTATGGAGCGGGTGTCGAACTTACGCCAGGAAAATGGCGGGTGGCAGCCATGTCTGGACGCCTAGCCAAAGCAGAGCCAATAGACCTGTCTCTAGCAACACCAAATATTCCAGTGTATGAACGCTTTGGTTGGGGGACAAAAATAGGATACGGTGACAAAGACCAATTCATAGATTTTATCCTTTTTAAGGCGAGAGATGATGTCAACTCTATATTTATTGATCCCCTAAATACAGTCCAGGTAGCTCCCGAAGAAAATATGACACTCGGCATCAATATACAAAAACGCTTTTTTGAACATCTGCGTTTTCGTGCTGAGTTTGGTCTTAGTACCATTTCCCCTAACGCTCTTGATGCTGAAGGAGGTAGTGGGATATTTCTTCCTCGCTTTATGTACCAGGAACGCATTACGACTGAAGAACATATGGCCCTAGACCTTTCCGTAGATTATGAAGCCGAAAAATTTACTGCGGGGGTACAATTCAAACGGATTGATCCCAATTATCGAAGCTTTGGGGCTTTCTTTTTCAATAATGATGTCGTTGATCTTTTGGGACGAGTACGGTTTACGATGCTAAAGGGGGCAATGAATGTTGGTTTGAGTGGAGGAGTACAATCCAACAACTTAGATCTATCCAAGCCTAGTACTACCCGCCGATTGATTTACGCCGGTGATGTTTCGTACACTAAAAAGGCATTTACTGCTAGTATTGACTACTCTAATAATACCACGGATGTTGGGTATGTACTCAACCCAGATTTGGATTCGCTGAATGCGGTCATAGTTACGCAGAGTAGTGGAATGACGCTAAGCTACAGCATTCCCGACCAGTCTCAGAATCAACATGTTTTTGTTCTGACCACCCACCTGCAAAATGTTGGGGATGATATTGACAACCCTTTGCAAAGCAATACCTCCCAAATGATCTTAGGCAATTTCACCTATAATTATGCCCTGAGTGAATCCAAGTGGCGTTTTTCAGCCCGAGCGAATTACAATCAAAATGAATTAAGTGAAATGCGAATCAATCGATTGGGCTTTGGCTTAGGTGTATCTAAGTCACTATTGGGTAACAAAATAAATGTAGGTCTAGATGTCAACTTCTTCAACAACAGTAACGAAGCTGGTGGAAGTGGGACCAACCTTAACTCGCAGTTGCGCGGCAGTTACCGAATAAGCAAATCCCTCAATAGCTCTTTACAGTGGAATTTACTGAGTATTAACAATGATAACTCAGACCCCTTTACAGAGTCTATCGGAAACCTTGGCTTTCAATACAACTTTAATATCCGTCCTGCCGCCAACAATAGAAAAGAAGCCAAGACTACAGAAAGTAGTCCAAACAACAACTAAATACCAAAGAATTCTGCTTGAAAAGCTAGCTCTTATGTTTTCAGAATCATTCATCATATTGAAGTCCTATCGCATGAATATTAGTCGCTTGCTGGTCATTTTTTTATGTAGCATCTATATCTCTGAAACGGTGGAAGCTCAGCAAGTGTGGCCCGTACGATTGACTGGAGCAATGATACCTCCACGCTCCTTAGATTTGGATGTATACAAGGTAGATCGTCCACAAGATTTATTTTTTAATGCCACTTTTAATGATCCCGTCAGGCCTTCTATCGATGTACGATTAAAACTCAGCATTGAGCGGAATGGTCAAGTGATTTACGAGACCGATCCTAACTTTTCACCTCCGCCCATTACGCTGAACCAATTCCAACTATTGACTATAGATGGTACTGTTCTTTCGCCCTACCTGGCGCCTGGTGCCCTCGTGGGCGTTGATGATATGGGGACGGGTTCTCTGGAAATTCCCGAAGGATTCAATAGTATATGTCTGGAGGCGTACGGTGTGGATCGGAATGTTCCTCTCTCCCAAAAATTCTGTATTTCTGGTAGTTTTCAGCTCAATCAGCCTCCGCAATTAATCTTGCCAGCCTGCGGTGCTCAAATGGAGATATTACCTTCCCAAAATATCACTTTTAACTGGGCACCTATGCACCTCGGGAGCAGTAATTCCCCGCAACCCGTAGAGTATTTGTTTGAATTGGTGGAATTACCAGAAGGAACTACCAATGTATTCGATGCCTTTGAAAGCGCCCTGCAAGTTTATTCCACCAGAACCATGTCTACTGCCCTGATTTACGATCAGGCCCTGCCAATACTTCAAATAGATCGCTTATACGCATGGAGAATTAAGGCCTACTCGATGTTATATCCTAGTAGCACATTATTTCAAAATGATGGATATAGCGAAGTTTGCGGGTTCCGCCTCTATGATCCGCAGAACGGTCCCAGCAACCTTCCTGCTGAAGTGGAGATTCCCACTGCCTGTAAAGTAGGTATTCCCGAATTTCCAACTATCCGTAATACAACAGTGGCTACCAGTGCGCTCCTAGCGCAAGAGGTCATCAAACTGGGTTACTTCGATCTTGAGGTGGTTTCGGCGAATGCTAACGGTGATAGTTATGATGGGAACGGATTGGTTAGCTTTCCCATGTTAAAAGCACGTATTCCTATTGAATTCACTGGTCTACAGCTGAATGATGATCGGCAGGTGATAGCTTTGACAAAGGCTGAAGCGTCCGTATTGTCTGACTACTATATTGAACCTGAATTGTTGGGACCATCCACTGCTGGGAATATGATCGATGCCAGTTATATGAATAACCTTCAGCAATTTTTTAATACTGGTCCAGGTACGAACCACTTGCTGTCGAGTTTGAATTTGTCCGATCCGAACCCAATCAGCTTGCCCATTGGCATGGATGTAACAGAGGGGCCAATAATAGCAGTCACTGGCCTTCGCTTTACACCGCGTGGAGCCTATCTGAATTTGATGACCTGGGTCGAGCAAGAAGCGGGAAATTCCCTTCGATTCGCGGCCACTACCGTACCCGCTACTCCCTATGGGATGAAAGACGGAGCTTACCTTGGTATTTTGAATGCGAATGAGCTTTCTGGGATCACTGAAAAAATTACCGAGGCCTTTGAACTCATCTATCTCGAAAGTACGGATGCACGGATATATTGTGATTGTGAAGGTGCCGAAAACCTGAATTTGGGGAAGAGTATTCAGATAGCACCTAGCCTTATGAAGGAAGCCAACACCGACCGGCCGGTGGTATTAGAAGTGAAAGAAAATGATCAGGACCTCGAAACCTATTTAGGAGATCTTGGCCAAATCCCAGCCTTTACAATCAATAGCTTGCCAGAATTTGAATTCAGTGTAGGGCAAGCTAGTCTGGATTTAAAGCAAGATGAAGGATTATTGTTAGACAATGCCACACCCAGCAATTATCCAGCACCTAATGAGGATGCCTGGCAGGGTCTAGTGATGAAACAAGTAGAAGTAACCTTGCCCAATTCCTTAATACTTCCTGGTCTAGCTCCGGATCTTACGCTTAGGGAGGGAGAGCTATTTGTAGATGATCATCAACTGGCCTATGGGCAGTTTACAGAGAACAATTTGTTGTCTCTAGAGAAGGGAAGGATGGGCCCCTGGCCCTATAGTGTTGATCGTATGTCGCTCGAATTAATTGATGGGCAAAGCGATGGCTTGGAGGTAGCGGGTAAAATTCAAACACCCGTTTTTGATGATCCCTTTGTTTATGCTGGAAGGCTCCGTGAAAATACGGATGAACGGGTAGTCCTAGATGCAACGATCCCTGCACAGGAAATGGATATGAGTATGTGGAAAGCTAGTTTCCAACACTCGGCTTTGTCCAAGGTGCAAGCTACAGCAGTCAATTTAGAAGGGAGTTCTACTCTAGCTCCAAAAGCCGAATTTAGTGGTGATTTATCCGTTAAGCTCTCTACGGAGGCGTTTAACCAATACCTGCTGGGTAACAAGGCTGAAGTTCGTACAAGCCTATATAATGCGCTGTCTATTGAAGATCTAAGCTTTGACTTATCCAATTTAACTTTTGGCAACTTTCAAGTCGATCCATACGCGCTACCCACCCAACGCTATTTGATTGATTCTATCGGATTGGGCCAAATCAAAATCGGGACTTTTGAAGCTCAAATTCAAGATGCAAATATCATTTATGAGGCGGAGAATGGACAAGCCGAAAGACTGGGCTTGACGCTTACTGTTGTCCGTGAAATGAATAAAGTCAAATTAACTTTTTGGTCAATATTAGTGGACGATCAATTTGGATTCCAGGGTATTGAAACAGAAATCATTGAGTTGGGGTGTGATTGCAATGTTGCATCTAGTTCGATCGTCCCAGAGGACTCACAAGGGGCTATTTTCGACGAAGCTATTAAAAAAGAATATGGTGGTTTAACCGTAGCAAGCTTGAATAAACAGACGGGGAGTCTGGCCAGTATTAATACGGAGGACGCTCTATTCCGTACTCAAGAAATCGCTCATCAACTCTTTCAGGAAAAGCTAACTACTCCAGCGTTTGCCGGATTTCCATTGATGAATGATGGAAAGCTTTACTACCAGATTTTAAATAAATATTTCCTACTTGACGAGAACAACAAGATTCTATATAGTGATGAGACATTTGGGAGTAATGCCATTAGTTGGACCGATGAGAAATGGAATAAACTGACCCCTCAAACTGAAGTGGATTTAAAATTGCCCCTATTAATTGACGAATCTAATTGGGCGAATTTTGGGTTCAAGTCTAATTATAATTTGCCGGATTATGTCAAATTGTATATTTCGTCCTTTACACCTAAGTTTACACTCCCGTCTAGTGGTCGAACTGGCGATCAGCTTAATGTACCTGAAGTGATCTTGGCTGATGTGTCTTTGGTTTTGGTTGCCCAGGTACCTCAAGAAGAAGGGGATAATAAGTACCTTTATTTCACTGCTGATGTAGTGGCTGCCAACCGTTCTATTGCACTGCAAGAAAGTAGCTTACAACTGGTGGAAAGTGTCAAGTATGATAGCATTGAATTTTTTGCCAGGTCAAATGTAGAAGAATATCCAGGTAAATATATAGAAGGATATAAAGACCTTAAAGAGGCAGATCAAGCTAATGAAGTACAGAAGACGCTTCATCAGAATAATCTACAGCAACTGAAAGACAGGATTAGTAGCGCAAAAATTAGCTGTGATAGAGGCTTGGAGAAATTTGATCTATACGGACAATATACAGCACCCAAAGAGACGATTGTACAACGCGATGGCCAGAATTATTCAACTACACCCGCCCGCTTTGGCTTCCATTTGGAAAAGCAAATAGTAGTACCCGCAACAGCAAGCGGCGGTAGCCAGGTGAATGTCAAGAACTTGTTTACGCAATTTATTGCCCCGCTAACGGAGACCTATCTCACTCCCAAGGGAGCATTTAAACCTTGGAAATTTAGTACACTTGATGCGCAGCACATCCAGTTTCAGGCAGGTGCAAATGATGCCTATCTAGATTATGATACCGATGCTATGGCCGATGGACCTTCCACAAAAGCCGTTGATGAACCTAAAGATTATGCCGAGGCCTATGAGAAGGGTTTCAAAGGGCTGGTTTTCCGAGAGATTAAATTCGAAATCCCAGACTTGGAAAAAGCAAGGCCTTCGGATTCGGAAGTTACCAAGTTGACCCGCCCAATCAAGAGTGTATTCTTTGATCATGCGATGGAAACCTTACAGGCTGATTATCAGGAGAAAGATGTTGTAAAGGAGGAGGATAAAGCAAGATTAGGCTCTTGGTTATATACTCTAACGGAACTTTCCTTTCACATAAAGGATAATCTATTAGATGAAAAAGAGCTGAATATTATAGGAGAATTACGTATCCCCATCTTTACAGGCGATGCTCCCGATAATGATCAATTATGGGCCCAAACTTATTCAAGAGGATGGACCAATTACGACTTGAACATCACTTTTGATCGGGTTACAGAGCGTATTATGATTTCTGGAGAAATTAAGGGCATCGCCAATAATTTGTATCACTCGGCTCATATTGATGGCTTGGGTATACGGGTGGATGATGGAACTGGACTAGATGTCATTTACAGCGAATCGCAGAAGCGATTTATAGCTAGATGTCGCTTGAATGGTCGAGCTATTTATCAATTCGAATCCCCTAGTATTACCCTGCCCTCTTTGAAATTCGAAGGATTTAAAGTGAATTATGAAGCCTCTGGCTTGTGCCGTGCCACCAACAGTCCGAAAGGCATTGAAACGATCGAATTTGGTACCTGGAGTGTATTCTCTTTTACCGATGCAGAAAAAGAAGCCCTTAAAAGAGTTGAATATGGGGGAACTAAATTGGGAAATACCCTTGGTCACGCCACTAAAAAAATAGACAAGTATAGCCAAAAACTCAAATCCTTAAGGAAAGCAGACCAGGTTTTTATTGGCTTGGACATCAATGTCCATGATCCTACCTTCGATTGCTGGGGCGATGAATGGTTTTTATTGTTGGGCATAGAAATAAATGTCATGCGCGATTTGAACAATAAGGATCTTGAACTCTCCGAAGAAGGAAAGGCCCGAAGAGACAAGGTGAAAAAATATGGGAATGCTACGCCAGCGACTATCGCTGAGGCAAAAAAAACAGAAGAGTCGTTCGATAAAGCTAAAAAAGCTAAAGATGATCTGGATGATAAAATTCAAAAACTGCAAGCAGAAGTAAAAATTTTAAAGCGCGAAAGCCCAGGTATCAGTAAAGCCTATTTGCAGGCAATTAAAGATCATAAAGCGGCTGAGAATGCCTATAAGAAAGCTCAGACAGCATATAGTCTTGCTCAGGCTAAGGCTAAAACGAACCCCAAATTAAAGAAGCAAGCAGAGAATAAGAAAAAGGATAGAGATGAAAAGGAAGAGGATAAGAACGATAAGAAAAAGGAATTGGACGCCATAAAGAAAAAAAAGGATGCTATAGCTGCGACGGAAAAAGAACTAGCGGATGCGGTAGCTAAGGCTAAAACTGCTCAATCCACTTATACCGATGAGGAAGCAAAATTTAAAGCGGTCAATAAAAAAGTAAAAACCGAGAATGAAAAGACATCTTTTACGAAGAAAGTCAAAGAGGGATTTAAAACAGCCGACATGACCGATACTGGCGCTTTATCCATTGCAGGAAGTGTGAAGATCGTTTTTGATGAAAATGGCTTCAAAGAAGTCGTCCCCGTTTGCTTTCAGATTGGTGGAGAAGTAGGGCCAGCAAAGTTTAAGGGAGGGGTAAATTGGCTCAAAGCACCGACTTCGAGTCAAAGTGAAAGGCTTGAAGAATCTACTGCTGCAGGAAATGATAAAGCAGAAGATGAGTCTACTACTGCGGAAAACGCTAAAGCGGAAATCGAATCTTTATGGGGAGAATCGATCATTGGCGTAATTAGTCTCAACTTATTGGATCGCGGTTTTGATGCAAAGTTCCAGCTAGGGAAAAAATATCATGCTACCGATCCGGAAAAGGACTATACCTATTGGTTTGCCGATCTAGGGGTAAATTTAGCGCTCCCCATATTTAAGTCCGGCTTTACCTTGGATAAGATAGGAGGAGGAGTCTTCTACAATATGGAAAAGGTAGTACCGAAAAGGGAATTGCCCTATAATAAACCTGCTGGAAACAATGATGATTGCAAGGTGGCTGGATTGGAGGCTGGCAAATCTATATCTGGGCTGGAATATACGCCGAGTGAAGGTGGAATGGGGGGATATCTCAGCACTGCTATTTCTCATAGAGCCAAAATAGCCGCTGAGGCAGTGATATCTCTGGAATTTGAGAAAAAAACAAAATTTAAGGAATTTGCGGTGAATCTAAATGGCTGGTTCTTCTATGATGACATTGCTCAAAAAGAAGAACAAGCCAAGGGGATACTGAATTCTGCTTTTGGCTTTGGCTGGGATGAAGGGCTCGTTATTGAAGCTTTGATTAAATACCAGTTTTCTTTTGATGCATTTGAGGCAGCTGCTGTAAATAGAGTAACCGAACCCAATAAAAAGATTAAACTATCTTCTCCCATAGGCGCTCAGATCGGGTCGGATAAATGGAATCGGATACATGCTATGTTTAACTGGAAAAAGGATGACTACTTCTTGCATGTGGGTAGTTGGGGAATACCACCAGAACTTTTTAAATCAGGTATGCCTACGGTAGCCGGTCCAGAGAGTGGGTTGGATATGCATACTGCGGGTTTGACCTTTCCTATGCTTGGACCTATTGGAATCGGTGCCTATCTACAGGCTGGCACCACAATAGATCGATTAGCTCCGATTGAGTATCTAATTCCTGGGTTCCCGAAAGATGGCATAAGGATACGTGCGTTAAAACAACCGATTGATGGAGGTGCCATGCTAGGGATGCGCTTTGCGCAAGAAATTAAAACATCAATTGTACCCTTTACGTTCAAGGCTTCGGGTACATTTGGATTTAATCTACAAATCGCCAATTTTGAAAATTTCCAATGTGGCAGTCAGCCTACGGAGATAAGTTATGCTAACTTTTTTGGTAATTCTTATGTGCGTGGCAATGCCTATGCAGACTTACGTGCAAAACTAGACATGGACATCAATCTATTTTTCATAAATCGGCGGGCCAATATCTTTGAAGCCAGGGCATTTTTGGGTCTTAATTTTGGTTTTCCTAATCCCTCCTATTTGAAAGGCAACTTTTCTGGCCGATTCAGCGCCTTGGGGGGGCTGGTTAGTGGGAAGTTTAATGTCCCAATTGATATAGGAAGCCAGCCCTGCCCCGGAGAAGAGGGCGATGCACTGGCAGGCATAAAAATCCATGCCTTTGCTAGTCCTGAAGATGTTGGCGCGACAGTAGAAGAGGCGAAAAAGACGGATTGGAAAGGGGACGTGGTCGATATTTTTTCTATTATCCAGGGCTCGAATAATTTTTCTAAAGATGAAGTCTTAAGCTTCCCCGTCTACGAAGACCCGGAGAAAGGACAGGTGGTGATCGGACGAGATGAGTATCGTTATGTGGTCAATGACTTTGTGCTCAAGGATCAAGATGGAAAGGAGGTGGAATTCAGAGAATCCTGGAATGAATTAGGAGACGAGTATACCCTGACTCCTAAAAATACCTTGAAGAAAAATACGGTATTTACGTTCACCTATAGCTACAGCTGGCAACGCCGATCTATACCCTATAACAAAGGAAGAGGTAAGGACCATTTTAAGGGGTGGCGTACATGGAAAAAGCTAAAAGATCCAAAAGATGATAAAAAAGATTATGTCGAAACGGACAACATCATCTTTAAGACCGGCGATTTTCCGAATACCATTGTTAAAAGAATGCTAGAGCATCAGGCACCGGGCTATGATCAGCGCTACTGGCACAAAGGATACGCCCAACCCTTACTGAAAATTGATGATCGAGTCAGTATTGGTGACCTGATTGAGAACATATTCCCGACGGATGGGGATTATGAATATTATGCCGAAGTGCACGAATATCGTAAGAATGCGAATGGGGACCCGATAATTCACAGAATTCCAATTACAAAGGTGCCGGGTAAGCAAGAGTTAACAAAGTATAGACTAGAATACAAACCCGTAGCTAATGGAGCGTTTAAGATTCCTTTCTACGCAAAAGACCCTAACCCCGTTGATGTTAGAACAGTAAAATACCCTGCATTAGCCGATTTGCCCTTGCAAGCGGGATCACTATGTAAGTTTGTACTTTTCCGGACCGGGGGGACTGAAATAGTGAGCGGGAGTAGTAATGGAAGTGAATTTATACAGGAAAATACCCTTGATCAGGTGATAGGATTAAAGAAACTATACGAGTATCACTTCGGTATTAGTGCCTACGATAATTTGGCGGACAAATTGGAAAACACCCGTATTAGTTACCAACCCGCCAATCAGCATCGGGTAGACTGGGCTGCCCCAAGTGAGCCAGCTGGCCTAAAGGCGGATCATCAATCGGAATACACCCCAGTGGATGATTATTATGCTTTTACTACTAGAAACAATCAGAATGAAGGTTTTGATGCTTTTGATTTGGCCCGGATTAGAAAAAATGCCCGTGTCACCTTCCGCGATCTTTATGGGAAAAGATACGCCTTTGAACAACGACTTACAACGGCCTACTCGGATTGGGGATCTGGTTTTGGAATTTTGGGGACCTATTTTAATCGATTGAAAAAGTTTGACCAAGTCACCTATTACTCGGATCAGGAACATGAATTTTTAAAGAAAAGGCTTAAACTTTTTGATAAAAACATTGCGGATAACAGATTAAGTGCACAAGGAAGGAGACATAAATACCAATGGAAAGTTGTGGAAGACGACATTCGCAAAGGAACCGATGGAACCGAATGGACTTACCAATTTTATAATCCACAAGTCCATCTACAGCAAGCCGGTAGTATTCAACAAACCGAAAAGAATGCAGAACAATTATCGAATCCGACTATTGCTAATACTCAGCTGGACCCTTTAACCAACAAAACATTATTTAAAAATAAGATTACCTACGATCTCTTATTTGAAAGTTCTTATGGTCGGATTGTATCCAATCAGCTCTTCTCATTGGGCCGGATTGGCCAGAACTTTAAAAACTTTACTATTTATAATCGTTGGGTGACCAAATACGGAGAAAGCTTTGATGATGACAAAGTGACAACAGATTTAGCTAAAGGAGAAGTGACCGCTAAAGGCTATCATGTTAAGAATAAATTTTTGCGTATCGATTGGCTAGCAGCTGATGAGACTTACTCTGTTGATGGATTAATAGATAATACTAATGAGGAAAGATGGCACGACTACAACAGACTTTTTGCGTTAAGGACTGACATGGGAATAGTGCCTAGGCAGCTTAAAAATCAATCCTATGTTTATGAAATGCCTAAAAATAACGAGTACTATACCTCCTACCACGGTCGCATCCAGATTGAATTTCCCAAAATAGCTTCCTGGAATACCATCGATGAAACCGTAGATATTGATGAGCATCTTAAGCTTAGGATTACCTTGAAGCCCGAGCGAAAGGGGGGGACTGTTAATCAAAGCGCGAGTACTAGGATTGCTAGTGATCCGGAACCGGAACCTGATCCATCAGATGATATATCAACTGATGCTTTAGGTTTCACGAATATAGAAAGTGTCGCCTATCCTTATGAGTTGTTAAGCATTCAGAAGCATCAAAACTATTTTAATCCCCAGCAAGAAGAGATAAAACATTTGTTCTCCCGGTTTGAGCAAGGAAGCCAACAATCACGTTGCAGACTTGTCTCTATTGATGAATCGCAAAATAAATATGCGATCTATTTAGATGGAAGATTTTTGTTCGTTGAAAATAGTAAGCTCAACTCAAACAGCATTTCTGATTGGTGGGCATCTATGAAGGCTCCTCCAGAGGCAGTTAAAAAGGATAATAAATATCATTTTGAGCTTAAACCAATTCGTTCACCGAATATATTTGCCATTTACCATCCTGAGACAAGGAAATATTTACGAGCTGGAGGCAGGCCAATGATTAGTAGCATTACCAATCCAAAAAATAATACAAATTATCAATTTAAAATTGGTATGGCTACCGGCACTGAAAAGGATAAGGAGACCATACTTAGGAAGTTTACAGCAGGGAATAGATTTAGGTTGTCTACCGGGGGGACGGGAGTTGGACCCTTAGTTCTGCCTAGAGGTGCTATAGAAAATACCGATGAAATTGAAACAGTATGGTACAATAGCGCTACTACCAATGCAGATAAATATAAGGAGGTTGATTCCTATAAATCCCAATTTGAGGTGATAGAAGTAGGAGACGATCAACATTTTTTATTCAAAAATGTGGCAACAGGTAAGTGCTTATGCCCAGTTAACGAAGCTGTAGAATCTGATGACAAGATTAAGCTGGGCTATAAGGTGATATTATTGAAATGTGATATAAAGAATAGAAAGCAACATTTTGAACCTTTGTTGTTAGGTACTGGGGGAAGTCAGTTTTTACTGCTCAATCGCTTTTATAGATCTGCCAATGAAAATGCTTTCCAAACCTTGACTACCTATTCTACTTCTGGTATTCCAAAACTGATGCTTAGTGGAGCCGAGGGCTACAATGGAAAGTTGGGACGTTATAGATGGCGTTTTTCTAATTATCCCTCGGACCAACGATTTTCTAACCTCAAGGAAAGTATCCCGACGAGTATTTTGACTAGTTCAGAGCTAAAGGCGGTAAAAAGAAGGATTTATAATGATCCATCAACGGAGGAGGCAAAACTGGTAACTACCCGGCAAGAATATCGTGAACAAGGATATTATGAAAGTGTGCTGAATGCTCTAGAACCCACTGATGAAAACGCTCATCTTAGCAGCTGGAATTTTAAGCTCATTGATGATGAGTTTTTTCAAATAAAGTATGCAGCAGAATGTTTAGGATTGGGAGATAAACAGTATTACACGGAAGAGGGAGAGTTGTTAGGGATTGAGCTTAAGATTGGGAGTTGTTCTAATCGGGATGATTCTCAAAAATGGCGATTGATTCCTAATAGCTATTCAAACAGCTTTAAGATTATCAACAAGAAATATATGTTTGATGATTTTGATTTAAAGTATCTCTACCTCTATCCATTGCTAGATGACAAGGGTCGGCGAAAATATGTATATCTACTTTCAGGGCCTAATCACCAATCTAACAAAGCAGCTTTTAAATACTTCTCCATCGAATAAGACTTTAGAAGTTCGTAGTAAATGAATGAAAAAAATGAAAAAGCTATATATATATATATTTATCTGTTGTACTTGTTGGGGGCTGGTAAAAAGCCAGAGCCCTTCAACCAGCGATGCGGATATGGTGGTCATAGCCCATGCAGATTATTCGTCGATTAACGTTTCCTGGTATCCCTTAAATCCTAAAACTTGGAAACAGCTATTAGAAATTGGCTACAGATTGGAACGGGTGGAATTGAACGAAGCTGGAGAGCCAGTAGGCGAAACAGAAGTATTAAGTAACAATATTCTTCCGCAAAACCAGGAATGGTTCCAGGCTAATCAAGATCCCAAGGAGTTCTTAATTGAGCCAATCGGATCATTACTATACGACGAGGACTTCAACTTTGAAGCCAGAGACGGACTGGACGAGACCGAAATGAAGTTTAATTATATCGTTTACGAAGCCCAATCCAACCCACTGATTGCCTTCGCAACGGGACTAGGGTTCACGGATACTGCCGCGGAGCCAGGAAAAACCTACCGATACACCGTGAAAGCTAGTAACGGAGCCGTGACCGGTTCGGTAGATATCTTTGCCAGTTTACTCGAATATCGACAGAATCCTTTGATCTCTCCTCATGAGTTTATCTTTCCTGGGGGGCTCTCTTTGTCGGCTATGTATTATCAAAACAGGAAAATTGAAAATACAAAGATTGTGGGTTTGGCTCGGGCTTATGAAGATAGTATCGTGATTCGTTGGGTACCGCCTAATAATACCGTTTGGGAATTAGCTAAAGAGGATGGATTTAAAATCTATCGTACGGATGGCAGGGGGGACCCGGACTTAATTGCCGAGGTTAAGCAATGGCCGAAATCGGCTATGGATTCTACTTTATGGGAGCAGGACAGCATCGCTTTCTTAGCGGCGGGTATTTTATACGGAGCCTTTGATCTCTCCCAAGTTACTAGTATCAATGATCGATATAATACCGCTAACAATTTTTATACCATGGCCATGATGGCAGCCGAACAGTCTTCCTTGGCGGCCGATATTTTAGGTTTTCGCTATGTAGATAAAAATGTGGAAGCAGACTCCAACTACACCTATCTTATATCTACACAAAGGATGTTGGAACTGTCGGATGTAGGCATGATAAACGTCAAAAACACCTACATTCCAGAAAGCCCTCCCAGTGTGTTTTACCTGACCCCAGCCGATAAAAGTATCCGTCTCAATTGGAGTCGGGATTTAAATATTCATCGCTTTAGTTATTATAAAGTAGAACGTTCGCAGGATGGGGAGCATTTTGAACAAATTAACGAGGCACCCATTGTTTTTATGGACACTGATGTAGCTGATTTTACCGAATATTTCTATGTGGATTCGGTGGGTGTGAATGATGTTCCCTTTTATTATCGATTGAGCGGTGGCAATAGCTTTGGAGAATGGAGTTTGCCAGCTGAAGGTGAGGGCAAAGCAGTAGATCTGACTCCTCCTCCCGCTGCCGAGATTTCTTTGGTCGACTATCAAGATTCACTGGAGCGATTTGTGATCCAGTGGGTACAGCCCAATGGATTGCCAGATGACTTTGCTTACGCTCAAGTGATGATGTCCAAAGTGCGAGAAGGTTTTTATACGGCAATAAGCGAGCCCCTCGGTGCCTCTATTGATTCCTTTTACTTCGATATTCAGGAGCTGGGCTTGGAAGGGCGATACTTCTTTAAAATTGCTAGCGAGGATCAAAATGGAAATCGCAGGGCGTCAGAAGCATTTCCAGCTAGAGTTCCTGATATTACCCCCCCTGATATTCCTGTTAATATAGCGGGCATAATTGATAGTCTGGGGAAAGTAAAAATTAGCTGGGACCATAGTCTGGCGGAAGACCGGAGAGGGTATTGGCTGTATTGGTCAAATGATCCAGAAGATCAGATGTCCTTGGTGAGCCAAGAAATTATCACTACTAATGAATATTTTTGGTCAGTCAATGCGAAAAGCCTGAATAAGGAGATTTATTTCTGTTTAAGGGCAGAAGATCATGCCTTCAACCGAAGTAATCCTTCTGAAATATTGACTTTGGACCGCCCCGACCACGTTCCGCCTATCCCACCGATTATGAAACCTGTCAGTGTAAGTGATCGGGGGCTTACGATCAATTGGAAGGTGAGTGTAAGTGACGATGTGGCGTATAGTCTATTGTATAAAAGATCCACTATTCGTAAGGATACGAATTGGGTACTGCTTGATACCATCAGGAGCGATACTGGAACCTACTTAGATACCTTAGTGAAAATCGATAGGGCCTATCAATATAAAATTCGTTCTGTAGATGATGCCGGGAATCCATCCGATTTTTCTGCGCTCAGTCAAGGAGTATTACCTTTCCCCGCCGAACAAGAGATAGTTTTCGACCTGCAAGTAACTGCTGAGGAAGGGAATAAACTTAGCTGGAATTACCTGGGAGAAAACCCACTATTGCGAGGCCAAGAATACCAGTATGACATCTATCGTAGTACAGGCTCAGGGGGACTAAAAAAGCTACAAAGCGTTCCTGCCGAAACCCTAACGTACATTGATCAGGATATTATTCGAAACGTTTTGTACAACTATGCTATTCGTCTTCGCTTCAAGAACGGTTGGTTGGGCAATCTTAGCCCAACTCAATCTATTATCATCCGTTGATCGCGTACCCATTAATGACCATCGAAAGCTGTAGCTTATGTGCCGTAAAAATAACTATTACTACTTCATCTTTAGTCAAATTTTGCTGCTTATGCTGTTGGGGAGCTTCTTGAATGCCCAAACCTACAGCAGTATTGCCTTTGGTAATTGGTACGATGCAGAGACCTGGGAAAATGGTTCTATACCGCCTAATCCGATTCCGGTTGGAGCAACAGTAAACCTTCATCACCGGGTACACCTTAATGAGGGGGAAGAAGTGAATAATTTGGGGACTATTAATATGAAAAATGGAGAGGGATCTGTGGCAGGTGATCTGAGATTATATGGAGCTACCGTTAATAACCTAGCGGGCGGGGTGATTAATATTCAGGATGAAGCTGGGGGCGGACAGAAATTGCTATTCCTGGAAGGAACAGGAGCAGTATTCAATAATGAGATTGGGGCTACGGTAAATTCCAGGGAAGTAGGCTCCATACAGACTTTTGCGGGGCTGGGTCCTGATGAGGCCACTGTCAACAATGCAGGAAATATTATAGTTGATGATACCTTCATAGCTGTAGGTGGAGGAACATTCAATAACTTGCCTGGTGCCACCATTGATGGTTCTACCGGGGTTATTTCGATTTCCGGACAGTTTTATAATCAAGGAACGATCACTTTAATATCTTTGAGAAATAATGGCCTATTCGATGGTACCGATGGATCATTAACCATTAGCGATGGTGCAATTTTAGGAGGAGGCACACATATTATTGGGGACCTTTCCATAGCCGACCGTTTCAGTTACATTCAACCTAATGACAACGGGACTCCTACGAGATATACTATGATCGGAGATCTAAATGTGATCGGAGGGCGTTGGTTTTATATCGCTGGGACTACTCCTGGAACAGAACATAGTGTCCTTTCTATTCAAGGGAATACCAATATCACCGAGAATTCGATGCGTATTTCTCTCATCAATGGGTACGATCCACCGGTAGGTTCTTCTTTTGAATTGTTGAATACCGTTGATGGTAGCATTACGGGTACATTTCAATTTATTAGTTTTCCTACTGTGGATGATTGCACTAAAACGTGGGAGGTAGAATATCAAGCCGACCGGATAATTGCTCGCTTGGCTCCACTGACTTTCACGCCTAATATTACCACTGATTCGGAGGACAATACCTTCCCTTGTAATGCTACCTCTGTTCAACTAGAAGCTTCGGCAGCGTATAATGGCTTAGGTTTTTTATCCTATCAATGGAGCACAGAACAGTTTGGAAGTACAATTAATGTTAGTGAGCCAGGAACTTATTCCGTAACCATCTCTGATGGCCGAGGCTGTTCGACGGAGACCAGCATCACCTTGTCTCCAGATGGAGGTGCCCCTATAGCCATGATTAACCCTCCGGCCAGCACGGAACTGAATTGTCTTAACACCAGCATTGTTCTAGATGCCTCTAGCTCAATGGTTATTGGAACACCATCCTATCAATGGAGCGATAACTCTATTAATTCTAGTTTGACTGTCACCACACCCGGTACTTACAGTGTAACGGTAACAGATATTGACAATGGCTGTAGCAACACAGCCAGTATAGGGATCACTCAAAATATACAGGCTCCTAGTGCGAGTATTTTATCTTCTGCTCCAGAATTAAATTGTAGGACCTCTTCTATTACATTGGATGCTTCATCTTCTGTCGTAGGGGGAATAGCAAGCTATCAATGGAACGATAATTCTACGGTAGCTACTCTAGAGGTGAACATGGCCGGTACCTATACTGTAACGGTAACCGATACAGAAAATGCTTGTACGGATGTTGCCGAATTCACTATTGTAGATCAAACTAATTCACCTACCGTCAATATTTCGTCTACTGAGACTGAGCTGACCTGTCTTCAGACTAGCATTGAACTCAATGCCAGCGCCAATGGTTTGATTGGTTTGCCCACCTACAATTGGGAGAATTCGACAGAGACGGATAATATATCCGTTGATGCCCCCGGCACCTATGGAGTTACTGTCACGGATGCAGCGACGGGCTGTACGAATGAAGCGACGATTGAGATCACCCAAAATATTACCAGACCCACTGCCCAGATCGATAGTCCCAGTACAGAATTGCCCTGCGACCCACCCAGCCTCACCTTGGATGCCAGTAGCTCTACTACGATAGGTACAGCAAGCTATCGTTGGACAGATGGATCGAGTGAGGCCACCTGGTTGATTGATGCCCCCGGCAGCTACAAATTGACCGTTACGGATGGAGCAAATGGTTGTACGGATGAAGCGACGATTGAAATTACTCCCAATCAGAGTGCACCCATTGCCTTAATCACTCCCCCTAGCGATCCAGAATTGACCTGCGCTATCACCAGTATTACCTTGGATGCCTCCGGCTCGACCGTAAATGGTGCGGCAAGCTATTCATGGAGCGATAACTCATCCGAGGCCAATCTTGTCATTACCGCTCCTGACTCTTATAGTGTGACCGTGACCGATCTGGATAATGGCTGTACGGATGTGACCAGCATTGAGATTCAACAGGATATCGAGGCTCCTACGGCTAGTATTGTCCCGTCGGCTCCGGCAATCAGCTGTGTGACGACATCAGTTGTCTTGAATGCATCTTCTACCATGGTTCAGGGAACAGCTTCCTATTTATGGGGAGATAATTCTATGAGCGCTACCTTAACAGTTACAGCAGCTGACACTTATCAGGTAATCGTTACCGATTCCGACAATGGGTGTACGGATATAGCTGAGGTTACAGTGGATGATCAAAGCGCACCTCCTATGGCAAATATTTCGTCTACTGAGACTGAGCTAACCTGTCTTCTGACTAGCATTCAACTCAATGCCAGCGCCAATGGTTTGATAGGTTTACCCACCTACAATTGGGAGAATTCTACAGAGACGGATAATATATCCGTTGATGCCCCCGGCACCTATGGCGTTACTGTCACGGATGCAGCGACGGGCTGTACGGATGCAGCGACGATTGAGATCACTCAAAATATTACTAGACCCGCTGCCCAGATCGATAGTCCCAGTACAGAATTGCCCTGCGACCCACCCAGCCTCACCTTGGATGCCAGTAGCTCTACTACGATAGGTACAGCAAGCTATCGTTGGACAGATGGATCGGGTGAGATCACCTTGCTGATTGATGCCCCCGGCAGCTACAAATTGACCGTTACGGATGGAGCAAATGGTTGTACGGATGAAGCGACGATTGAAATTACTCCCAATCAGAGTGCACCCATTGCCTTAATCACTCCCCCTAGCGATCTGGAATTGACCTGCGCTATCACCAGTATTACCTTGGATGCCTCCGGCTCGACCGTAAATGGTGCGGCAAGCTATTCATGGAGCGATAACTCATCCGAGGCCAATCTTGTCATTACCGCTCCTGATTCTTATAGTGTGACCGTGACCGATCTGGATAATGGCTGTACGGATGTGACCAGCATTGAGATTCAACAGGATATCGAGGCTCCTACGGTTAATATTACTACCTCAGATCCAGCCTTTACTTGTAACGTCACCTCTATTACTATCGATGCTTCTCCCTCGATGGTTCAGGAGATAGCTTCCTATATATGGGAGGATAATTCTATGGGGGCGACTAGACTGATTAGTTCAGCTGGCATCTATACTGTAACGGTCACCGATTCTGACAATGGCTGTACAGGTACGGGGAGTATTGAGGTTGAACAAGATGCGGTTAACATTATGATTGAAGGCAATTCGGAAGTATGCGTTGGCGAAATGATCGCGTTCAGTGAAACAGCAGGAGATGCTGTCAGCTGGACCTGGACTGGACCGAGTGATTTTTCTGAGGAGATGAGTTCTTTTGAAATTCCTGAAGCGAATCTAGCAAACGGCGGTACATACACCTTAGAAGTCAGGGATGCTAATGGTTGCATTACTTCTGAACAGGTAGTAATAGTGGTAAATGAACTTCCTAACGTAGTTCTTTCTTCTAATGGGCCTGTATGTGAAGGTAATACAATTGAGTTGTTTGAAACGGCTGGAGATGGTACGGTTTTTCAATGGACAGGTCCAGCAGATTTTACTGGCTCGTCAAATTCTCCTACCATCCCCAATAGCACCCTTGATAATGATGGGGTGTACAGTATAATGGTAACGGATGCCAAGGGGTGTAGAAATAGTAATACCATCGAGGTAGAGGTGACTCGTAATCCAATAATATCTACGCTGGCAAGTTTGCAGATTTGTCCAAATACAGAAGAAACGCTATTGGCAGAGGGCACAGAAGTGGTTGAATGGGAATGGAATGATCCTCTCGGAAATGCCTTTAATGGGGCGAGTTTGACTTTACCTTATGATAATGCTGTGGATGGGCTGTATACCGTTATCGGTACAACTGCTAATGGTTGTACAACTACAGCTAATACACAGGTTTCTTTAAGTCCAGACTTAATGATTGGGACAGAATTTCTGGTTGGAAACATAGCCTGTGTAGGTGAGGAGTTTCGGTTTATTGACTACAGTATTCTGGATGAGAACCTATTAGCAGGTAGTAGTTTTTTGTGGGATTTTGGAGATAATACGAGCAGTACGGAACGTGATCCAGTAAAGGGATATAGTTCTCCAGGAATATATGATATAACGTTAACCATAACAAACGATGACTGTTCTTATATATCTATAGAGAAAACAATAACGGTAGTAACTTGTAGAATAAAGGGAGATCAACCTTATTTTATATCAAAAGTCTATCCTAGTCCAAATAGAGGAGATTTTACTCTTTCAATGGCCTTCAAAGAGACTAGTGATCTATGGTTAGAGATTATTGATGCTTCTGGTAAAGTAGTTCATAAAGAAGGATTTATGCAAGTTGATTATGCTGAGCCGTCCTTTTTTCTTGAAGAAGCGGGACTATACCTTATTCGAATGAGGCATCCTCGCGGGATTCGTACGCTACGAACCTTGGTTTTGGATTGATCAACAGTTTTCAACTCAGAGGGAACCCAAAGAAAAGCAGCATTGATCTATCAGTAAATGGTCCTCAAGTAGCTATTAGGTGCTACACTCCGCAAACACTATACCGTCAGGTAGGCGGCTTTTTCCGGAGCAGTAATCTTCCGCGAAGATAAAGGAAGGAAAAGCAAGGGATAATTAGCAGAGGAAATACCTTGCCAATGCACTGTTGTGAGCTGATGATTTATGGGATAAACGGTTAGATCGATCTCATTTCGTTGAAGTTCTGCTTCCAAGTTGGGGCAGCTGAAATCTAACTTGTTGGCAGCATCATTGCGGATGTGAGAGATGTTGTTCCAATGAATTCTGCTCAGCAAGTTGTTTTCGATCTGAAAAACTCGGGGAAGGAAGTTTGCCGCAAGCAACTGCTTTAGCTTATGATCGGTCAATCCAGGCCCATTATTAGTAATGAGGATATTCTTGATGCGTTGGAAAGGGAAATCAAAAGGGATCCAGAGAATAGGGAAACCCAAGCCAACCAGCCGCTGGATTATTTGGTAGGACTGATAGTTACTTTTCGCTGGCTGACTGGATTTTCCTAAAAGATATAATGAAAATTTTTCCTTCCTTGATCTGCGGAAAATAGACTCCCTGCTAGTTGGGAGATCATGTTTTGGGCGGCTAGGCCGCCAAATCGACATGGCTCCTTTATCCATTTCACCTAAGTACGTGGATGGTAAGAGCGACAAAGGAGCCGCAAATGCTTTCGCTAACCCTAGAGCATAGGCTAAACTCTTTTGTTTGCCTTGCTGTAAGTGACTGATATAGATAAGATCTAGCATACAAATAATAGTGTGGCAAATGAAGATATCTTGAGCAGTTTAACCAGGATTTGTTGGAAGCCAGTTAGCCCTAAAACTAATTCAGCAACTTGCTTGGACTTTTCGGTGTGGAAAAGCTCAATTCCAATATCCGCAAGGCTGGATCATCAATGGATGCGGATTCATTGTTATTTCGCTTGATTTCATCAATCTTTTTCTGATCCTTGCGCAAGATCTCCGCTGGTAATTGCTCCGGATTATAGGGCCTCGGCAACATTCGGTCTGTACTCCTCCACCATTTTCGGTTGATCCTGGTATCTATCTTTTGGCCTGAAAAGAAAACGCTAGGCTGTACAAAGACTGGATTGACCAAAATAGCTGATTCTGTTGCTCTTTCCCCTCTTCCCTCTCCACTTCGGTAAGCAGATGTATATTGTACTTGTCCACTTAAAGGAATACCCAGTATCAACATCATAATGAAAACATATCCTGAATTCTTCATGCTACGACAATTTAAAGGTGAAAAGAAAAGTAGTGAGCAATCATGTTATGGTATCGGAATGTGTTTAATAGTTTTACTATTATTAAGACGTGTTTTACTATCTATTTGTTTAGAGCAACCTATTAACTTTCCTTATGGTACCCATAATGGTTTTATCGGAAAGAGAACTAATCACCTGAACTGGTGGTAGGATTAATACTTAACTATGATTTCTGCTGGCTGAGGTGACTAATAGAATGGAGATGGAGATTTCAATTATTGGCTAGTAGTGTAGGTATTGTGATGTATCATTCCTCGACTAACTCTCCTTCTACGAAATACATACCAATGGCATTCGTACTTTCTTTGAATTCACCATGGTACTTACAGTTAAACTGATCCTTAATCAATTCGTAAGTGGCTGCTGAGATATTAACTTCTCCTGCTTCTCCATTCGTTTCCATGCGGGAGGCAATATTTACCGTATCTCCCCAAATATCGTAGGCAAACTTTTTGATACCTACTATTCCTGCGACTAGTGGCCCCGTATGTATACCTATTCTTGCTTCAAAAAAGGTCTGCCCGAGTTGTTTCTTGCTTTCGGCATTTTCATGCATGAAGGCTTGAATCTCCAAGGCAGCATGGATGACATTCGCGGCATCATTTACATCATCATCTGAGGCTATACCACCAACGCATAAATAGGCGTCTCCGACGGTCTTGATTTTTTCCAGGCCATGTTTCTCGATGATGTGATCGAAGGCTCTAAAGCAGTGGTCAATCTTCGCGACTAGTTCTTCTGGCTCCAACAATTCAGAAATCCGCGAAAACCCTTTAAAATCAGAAAACATAACCGTGACCATTTCGTGCCTACGGGCTTTTGCGGAGCCAAATTTCTTTAATTCGTCTGCTGTGCCGGCGGGAAGAATATTGAGCAGTAATTCTTCTGATTTTTGCTTTTCTTTTTCCAATTCCTGGGTTCGAATTCGAACTAGTTCCTCTAACTCTTTTTCGTGCTTCTTAATAGTATAAATCCGGTAGCGCGCTACCGCATAAAATATGCCGAACAAAAGGGCTACAAATAAGGTCCAAAACCACCACGTTTTATAATAAGCTTCTTGCACATGTATGGCCAGGGCTAATTCCTGCTTACTCCAACTACCATTTAAGCCTTTGGTCCTGACGTGCAAAGTGTAACGGCCAGCAGGGATATTGTTGTACCGCACTTCTGAAATGGGGGTTGGATCGGACCAATCCTCTTCGAAATTTTCAAGAAAATAACTGTATTCTGTTTGGGATACCCTTCGAAATTCGGGATGAGCGAACTTAAAGGAAAAGAAGCGATCACTAGGTGCAAAAACAAAAGATGTAAGCTGTTGCAGACCAAAAGTTTGTCGGATCAGGCTATCGGAGCGGCCATCCAGGCGAGTCAAACCCGCCAAACGAATAGGGCTACTGTTTCCCTGTTTTTCTACGGCCAGAAAGCTGTCGTCTGGATAAAAGGAATTAACCCCATCCAATCCACCGAAATACATTCTATCCGTTTTGGATTTGTGGAAGGAAATCCGGTTGAATTCATTAGAAGACAGCCCGTCATTAGCAGTGAAATTCAGAAAACTATATCGTGCAATCGAGAATCTGCAAAGACCAAAGTCCGTACTTAGCCACAAGACCGAATCACTTTCTGGCAGGATACCATTGATAAAATTATTCGGTAACCCCTCTTCAGTTGTGAAAACTTCTAATTCCTGGCTAGCTAGGTGTAAGCGATGCAATCCATAGGCAGTAGCTAGCCAAAGAAAGCCACGTTTGTCTTCATAAGCCGCATTCACTTGCTGATGTCTGAGGTTCACAGGGCTATCTGGTCGGTTGTGGAAATGCGCTACTCGACCCTCATCGACATGGATTTGGTATACGCCATTATCCAAAGTAGATAACCAGAAGTAGTCCTGCTCTTCCGGCTGAAAGAGATGGCTGATGCGCCCGGCAATGGTGTCCCATTGTCCATACTGATCCTCAAAGGGAATTAGACTTTCTTGATCCGTATCGTATTCGTACAACCAACTATCATAGCCGAACCAAAGCTTCCCTCTACGGTCTTTCGCAATTACCCCCAGGTCTTCGGCGGGATGTTTAAAAAGCGTATCAACTTGCAGATTATTCAATTGAATCCGCTTACCATTGCCAGTGTAGAGATAGCCTTTATCATAAAAGATGCCAAACGGTGCATTGAAAAAATCGTTGGAGGGAAAGAGTGGCAGAAGTTTATTGCGCTGAGGATCGTAGGTGTGAATGGAATTGTAGTAAGCCATGTAGATCTTACCTTGGTCATCCTCCGCCATGCCTCGAACACTACAAAAGACATTGCTACAGTTTTCGTCACCTCCACTGAGCAGCTGAGTGAAATAGTCACTAGATCGCACGAAGTTATCCGATCGGATGATCTTGATTGCGCCAAAGTCCGTGCTTAACCAGATCACGCCAGCTCGATCTTTAAAGATCTGCCGATACAGGCAATTATTCTTGGTTAAAGGGCGAATAGCTTTATCGTAATTGGTTAACTGCTTGCTGTAATTGGAGTAATACCACAGATTCCCTCGTTCGCCAATCCAGATATCACCATTGTCTTCTACTAAAAAACTAGCAGCCGTCTCTTCAATAGGCACTCGGCCATTCAGAGGATGGCCTTTCGACTCCTGCAAATCAAGAGATAGCTGATAGAGATAGCCATTGGCAAGTAGAACCCAAATACTTTCTTCAATAGTTTGAATTTGGAGAATCCGACTGTCTGATATTCCTTGAGTAATAGGAGCCAGCCATTTTTGAAGTATATTTCCCTGATCATCTATTTGCCACAGTTCATTCTCAAAGGCCCCTACGTAATATGCTCCTTGATGATGGATCAGAGGCCGCCTTGGGTATTGCCCGGGAACATCGAGTAAGGTTTGAAGACTACTATCTGGTGAAAGAACCTGGATGGAGGTTTGGCCGGAACGCTCGTCATAAGTGGCCATCCAAATTCGCTCAAGCGTGTCCCGCATGAGATTATGTGGAACCATGGACTCTCTCCGTATGATCGGGCCATTCTTGATTTTCTTCAACTGTAATTTCTGCTGTTCCGGATGAAGGAGAGAAACAAAATCAGGATGGGCCAAATAGACTTTACCATCCTCTGCAATGATCATATCTGAAATGGTGTTGTAGGGTAGTTTGTGCTCTTCGCTTTGTGAACTAAAGGAGATAAAGCTACTACCGTCAAAACGGTTCAGACCATTGATAGTGGCCATCCAAATGAACCCGTAGGCATCCTGTTGTATCTTAAAAACGTTGCGATGACTTAGCCCATCTTCTATATTATAAACCTTGATATCTTCATCAGTAAACTGGGCGCTTACAAATGATTGGGAGAATAATAGGATACCTAATAATAGGATGGCTCTTCTCATGGGTTCTAGCAAGCACCAGAAAAGGATTCCTGTGCACCTGTGTCTATTTTGTTTGATAAGCTAGTCTACACCATTCCCATAATTAGAGGAATAGTACAACCTAAGACTATCTTCATTGCAATGGGACGAAATTAACCAATTCGCTTCAGCTAAAGAAATCCAGTCTACCTTAAAGGTTTTCTTTAACAAATGCTAATTCATTGTTAGGCTTTTGCATATTTGCTCTACTGAAATTCTATCGATGCGAGCATTCGCCCTATCGGCTACTAAAGGCAGGGAAAAAGAAGTCGAGAGACTTTTCCTGACCCATCAAGGCTTGGAGCAAATTCCTGAGGTAATCCGCGGGATGGATCATCTGCAGGTACTTGATCTTTCAGGTAACTTAATCAAAGACTTACCAAGTTGGTTGCGTGAGTTATCCACCTTGAGAAAATTAGAGTTGAATGGGAATCGGCATCTGGCTCCCTCCTCCCTGGATTATTTGCCAAAGAGCTTGGAAGAACTAAGCTTGCAGTCGATGGGTTGGGACTTACTCCCGCGAGGTTTATTTCAACTGCCTAAGCTAAAGTCGCTCTTTTTACAGGGCAATGAACTGCGAGAATGGCCAGAAGAAATGCCGAAGGATTGTCCCTTGCAAACGCTGATCTTGGATGGCAATAATCTTCAACGATTGCCAAAGAACCTCAAGCACCTAGTGAAGTTGCGAAAGCTCTCCTTAAACCAGAATCAGATCAAACGCTTACCTGCTGGTTTAGCGCATTGTCGTGCACTTCGCGACCTGCAAATCGAAAACAATAAGCTGGTTGTTCTTCCGAAGTCGATTGGTAGCCTGGAGAAGCTGGAGACCTTGACCTTGACCAATAATCGACTTCGTCAGGTCCCTGCCGAACTAGCCAATTGTCAAATGCTTCAGAAGTTGCACTTGGCTAATAATCGACTGAAGAACCTACCTACCTCACTTCGGAAATTGGAGTGGTTAAGAGAGTTGGATGTCTCGGGGAATGCCTTAGGTCATTGCCCAGAAGTAGTTGCCCGATGCCCACGTCTCCGAAAGCTTTCTCTGGCAGGCAATAAAATGAAACGGCTTGTGACTTGGCAGAAAGCTGGACGAATCGAAGAGCTGGACTGTAGTGGAAATCAACTAGCTTCCGTGCAGGAATTGACTGCCTTAAGGCAGTTGCAAGTCCTTGATCTGTCCAACAACAGAATTCAGGGTTTTTCCAACAAGTTTTGGCATTTTCCTGAACTCAAGCGTCTTCAGGCGCAAAGGAATCCCGCAAAGTTGGCAAAGAGCGAGTTTTTGGACTGCCCTAAGTTGGAAGTGCTACAAGGACTCATGCCCTCGTCCAAAGGACGGCAATTATTGAATTTTTTGGCACTTGCCAGGCAAGAAGACTGGAGGGAAGAGGATCGGGCGGTGTTCTTCGACCTTTATGGTAAGCAGAAAGCGGCATGGGAACAGCTAAGCGTCGGCGTGGCATGGCGTGGCACACAGGTACAAGATCCTTATTTCGCTAATCGCTTTCGACAGTGGTTTTATAAAAATAGTCCTAGAAGAATAAAGATTGGCAAGGGCAGTAGATTATTGATCCTTGGCTCCCTTTCGGAAGAAGGCCAAGCTATCTATCAAGTGTTATCCAGTTTGGATATATCCTGGACCACGGATCATACCGCTGCCGCCACCCATGTCATTTTTGGAAGTCGAAACCTTCCTGCTAAAGTGCCAGCAGTAAATCGCCCCTGGTATAGCGAGGAACAGTTGATGAGGCAACTGGATCGCCTGAAAGGTAAACCCTGGAGCCGAGAGATTAGCTCAGAGCAACTGGCACACGTCCGTAGTTTGCTATGGAACCAGCAGGAGGTCAATTGCCACTTGGCTTTACAACTTCTTCGGGGTAGTGGACTTCCTAAGGTATTACTGGCTGACCTATTGGCCCTTTTTCTTCGCAATCCCTTTCCTAAGCTGGAAGAAAAATTACGAAATGTATTGTTTCCGTATCTACCTGATCTGATCAGAGCCATAGTAGTAGGGGAGGAAAAACCACCCATCAATGCGGACGATGTGAAGCTTTGGAAACGGTGGTTAGGTACCAGCGAAATCAAGGCTGAAACACTGATATCCCGCTTACAATAGCGCCTGGCTTGCGACACAGATATAATTTTAACACATTTCTGTTCTTACTTTAGAGTGAGGATTGTACCTTTATGAGAGGCAATAGTTTAATATTGTCCTCCTTGAGAAAGCATTTCTGAAATAGTAGAAAACTGCACACGACATTATTCCCCAGATAAATAGAACTGTACCCGGCTAGTACTCCGGCAAGACTATTTTTTAATCTAATGCATTGATGAAAAATAAAGTTGGTAACGAACTAAGTTACTCCTGTTAAATACTTTATCATTGCTACGCTAAATCTCCAGTGCCTAGCTGTCGCTTAAACACTATTGAACAACACAGTTAGGCCGAAAAGTTCGAAGCCTAAATTCCAGATCCATGAATATAGACCCGTGGTCGAAGCGATACGTTATTGGCAGTTTACTACTTCTGGGCATCCTTATCTTCTCATCTACTACCAAAGTAAGAGCACAGGATCCTGTATTTACTCAATACTTTAACAGCCGTATCTATTCTAATCCTGCTTTCGCTGGGATTGATGGAGCTCTCAACTTTACCGCCAACTATAGGAAGCAGTGGAGTAGAGTACCTGGCGGATTTACAACGCAATATGTCAGTGTAGAAGACTTTGAACCTTGTTTCAATAGCGGCTTAGGTTTGTTTTTGATGCAAGACACGGAGGGAGAAGGTATACTGCGGACACAGATGGCGGCGATTAGTTATGCTTACGTGATTCCTTTTCGTCAAGGTAAAACGCTGCATAATGTCCGACTGGGATTGTCCCCCTACTTTATGCAGAAAACCATAGATTGGAGTCGCTTGGTCTTTTCGGACCAACTAGATCCGAAGGAAGGAGCCATATTTCCTACGCAATTCCAACCCTTTGATAATCTTCCCGTAAGTTTTGGAGGCTTAAATGCTGGCTTTGTCTACAGAAGAGATCGGCCGACTAAATGGAAAGATGACTCACAACTTTCCATAGGCGTAGCCGTGAATCACCTGCTAAATGTAAGCTTTAATACAGGGCCAATTGAATCTTTGCAGGGCTTGGATACGGGCCTTTCTCCCAGGATCAGTGCCTTTTTAGGTTATTATCACCCCGTTTTCAGAATGACCAACAAGCGCTATATTTTTTATCTTACGCCGCAGATTCGCTATGAGAAACAGGGGCAGCTCCAGTCCACTTCGATGGGAGCCACGATTCGATATGAAACTATGAGCATAGGCCTGTTTTACCAGAACTCGACTCCTTTTGCAGATTGGCAAAACACCAATTCTCTGGTGGCATATCTCGGCTTTTCAATCGGCGTAGCGGAAGATCAAGCTATTGATATTGGTTTGAGTTATGATACGAATGCGGGAGGTTTGCGTTCTAGAACGGGGGGAGTCTTTGAGGTGTCTTTAAAGTACTATATAGATAATAATGGACTCTTTTGTAAGCTCTTTGATTTGGGAAGTGGTGACAGTCGAGTGCACTGCCCGCCAGTAGGGCAGCCGGCCAAAAGACGGTATCGGCGGTCCAAGTGAATAGAATAATTACCAAAAACTAAGCTAGAATTAATGTCCTACCGATACAAACTCTTGTTGTGTGGTGTAATTGCGATACTAAGCTTTGTAGCTGAATTACAGAGTCAATGTGATGGCTCCAGAATGGATGCCAACTATGAATTGTTGACGAATGATATCTGCGAAGGAGAAGTAATTCCAGTGGCGAATACGACCGATGAGGCAGGAAACATGGATGTAATCTATATCTGGGATTGGGGAGATGGAACCAAGGATACTATGTACAACAGATCGGATACAACACATGTATACTTGTTTCAGGATCTTAGCGTTTGTAGCGCACCTGGTGGAGAGGCTTCGGTTAGTTTGCGTTTAGATGCCATCGTCCCAGAATGTCCACAGTTTAATCACTTTGTCATTAAGCCAATTTTCATCAAGCTCAGACCGGAGGCTGCCTTCAATGCTCCCGAATTTCTGTGTACACCGGATTTGACAGTAGACTTTCAAAATCAAAGTTGCAGTCCCGACCCGGATGCCACTTATCGCTGGGATTTTGATGATCCTGCTTCTGGTATGAGTACTTCTACAGAACAGAATCCCTCCCATACTTTCAGTGGGCCGGGTACCTACAATGTCAGATTGACTACAGATGGCTTTTGTGGGATAGCAACCTTTAGCAAGATCATCACGGTTTATGACAGTCCTGAAGGAGATGCTAGCTTCGAATTTACCCCTGCCAATGGCTGTACGCCAGTAAATATCCGATTGCGTAACCAATCCCGTTTTGCTACCAATTTTGAATGGGATATTACTCCAGCCAACAATGTACTTTATATCAATGATACGGATGAGTTGTCCGAAGAACCAGAGATTAGGGTGGTCGGTCCGGGACAGTACATTTTTCGGCTACGAGCACGGAATATCTGTGGGGAGGACGTATGGTCCGATACCTTGGAGCTTTTTGAAGCTCCAACGGTGAATTTAGAGCCGGTTCCGCCTGGCTGCGAGAGTGTGACCGTGAACTTTGGCAATCAGGTGAGCTATACGGGTTCAGTCTTTGAATATCGATGGACTTTTGAGAATGGAGAACCAGCTACTTCTACAGAACCTACTCCTAGTGGTGTAGTTTTCAATACGCCAGGAAGTCATCAGGTTATCGTAGAGGCCATCAATGATGTCTGTGGCTCAATCTCAGATACTATTCAAGTCGTAGTGCAGAGCCGAGACCCCGTAAGTATTCAAAGACCTAGTCCCAACACGACATTTTGCACAAGTGATGACCCCATCAGCTTTACGGCCATGCCTGCCGACGGTCAATGGTCAGGACCGGGAGTGAACCCCGACGGTGTGTTTAGTCCAGCCAATGCGGGAGTTGGAACCCATACGATTACCTATCGTTACGGTGATGGAGTTTGCAGTTCAGAAAATACAGTTCAAGTTGAGGTATTCCAGGCACCGGGTGTGAATCTAGCCAGTGTGGATCCCGCTTGTGGTAGCCTAACCTACACGCCTTCGGTCGAATATATTTCAGAAGATAATATCACTAGTTACAGTTGGACTTTCCAAAATGGTTCGCTGGGGTCTTCCACCGATCCTTTCCCAAGTGATATCTTGTTTAATACGGGAGGACTAGTCACTGTGGAGATTGGCAGTAGTTGTGGTACCATTGTGGATTCAGCGCGGATAGAAGTTCAAATTCCTTCCGCTATCCAGATTACCGAGCCGACCGATGCTATTTGCAATACCTCTAGTCCCATTACCCTCGATGTGTCACCAGCTGGTGGGAGTTGGTCTGGAACAGCCGTTACCGCGGAAGGAGTCTTTGACCCAAGGCAAGCGGGGCCGGGGGTATACACGCTTACCTATCGGCTTATTGAAGGGGCCTGTGATCAAACTGAAACCCTAGATATAGAGGTGCTCCCTGCTGCTGAGATCACGGTAGAATCGGATGTGTTAATATGCGAAGATGGGCCAATTTATAATTTAGATTTTACACCATTTGGAGGTACTTGGAGCGGTAGTCCAGGTGTGGTTGATCCCTCCCTTGGACAATTTGATCCACAACAAGTTACACCAGGCGATATTACGTTGACCTACACATTCCCGGATGCTAATGGCTGTGTAGTTACCCGAGATGTTCCGCTTACTGTACAAGCATTACCAACCATTGGTCTTCCGCCTTCTGCCACTTTTTGTAGAACAGATGCATTGATCAATTTACCTGTACAAGTTGGCTTAAACTTAGATCCGCCAGGCGGTACGACGGAATGGACAGGCCCCGGGATAATTGATGCCCCGAACGGTATTTTCAAAAGCACGGTAGGGGAGGCGCAGAATTTGGATCGATTTGATGTTATGATCACTTATATGCAAGGAGCTTGTACTGTTTCTGATGAAATGGAGATCATTTTGGAAGAGCCCCAATTGGCCGAAGCTGGGGATGATTTCACCATTTGTGTGGATGAAGGACAAGTACAGTTAATTGGGACACCGGGTGGCGGTGTTTGGTCAGGCCCAGGGATCGATATGGAATCAGGAGAGATTGACTTACAAACTGCTGGCGGCGGCGACTTTGTGTATACCTACACTTTTTCTCCCGGTACCAGTTGTGAAGTTAGTGATCAAGTTGAGGTATCAATCATTGACCTATCCGGAGTGGATGCGGGAGATGATTTTCAGATTTGTCAGAGTAATGGCGTTCTGGCACTTTCCGGTTTTACGCCGGTTGGAGGGATCTGGAGAGGGCCGGGTATTATCGACTCTATCAACGGGCTTTTTGACCCTAGTACTTTACAAGGAGATGAGATCTATTCACTAGAATATACGGTCAGCAATGATCAGGTAGGATGTGCTGCTACAGATCGGGTCACTGTTACTGTTTTCCCGGTGCCAGAGGCACTATTTGAGGTCATTGGAACCACTTGCCTGAATGAGCCAATAACTTTGGAAAACAACTCTTTGGGGGTCTGTTCTTATGTCTGGGACTTCGGGGATGGTTCCACTTCCACGGAAGAGGTGCCTACACATACCTATACCGTTATTGGAGATTATACGATTACGCTCACAATTACCTCTTGTGATGGATGTGTGGATGTTTTTCAACGAGAAGTATCCGTCACCATTCCGCCAACGGCAGCATTCACTCCGGATATCCGAGAGGGTTGTGCTGTATTGGCGGTCAACTTTGAAAATGAAAGCCTGGGGGTAGGGGTCACGTACAATTGGGACTTTGGAGATGGGCGACTGAGTGATGAAGCTGATCCTGGGACAATCCTCTTTGAGCAAGGAAGAGATGATACAACCTATGTGGTGACGCTCACGGCCATCAATGGCTGTGGTTCGGTGGTAGATGTTGATTCCATTACAGTCTTTCCAAAACCCATTGTGGACTTTGGGACGGATATTGATGATGGTTGTTCCCCTTTGCCGATCCGATTTGCCAACGTCACTGCCGGAAACCCAGATAATTACTTCTGGGACTTGGGCAATGGTGTCATGTCGAGAGATTCTATTCCGCCAGATCAAAAGTACACGACCAACGATTCTACCTTTACGGTTTATACTGTCACCTTGATTGCTACCAATGAATGTGGCGCAGACACCTTGAATCGAGAGATTGTGGTCAACCCCAATGATGTAGACCCATTCTTCAATATTGACACCACTAGCGGTTGTCAGCCTTTGGAGGTTAATTTCACCAACTTTTCTACTCCTGGCTCCATTGTTACCTGGAATTTCGGTGATGGAAACTTTTCCAATCAGGCAAGCCCCACCCATATCTATGATACCTTGGGCACTTTTACCGTGTACCAATATGTGACTAATGGCTGTAGTTTTGATACGGCGAGTATAGATGTTCGCGTCTTTCCGGCTCCCGAAGTATCTTTCACCCATCAACCTACAGCTTGTATCGGGGAAGCCGTGCTATTTCAGAATACCTCACCGGATGTAGGAGCCGCCGAATGGGACTTTGGCGATGGAGAGGTCTCCTTACTAGTTAATCCCGAACACTCCTTCGATTCTGCTGGAACTTACGAGGTGGTTCTGACCGTCTACTCCTCCACGGACAATTGCCCATCGAGTATCAGCAGTACGATAGAGATTTTACCCAATCCGGTAGCTAGTTTTGTGCCCTCTGATACGGATGGCTGTTTACCCTTCACGGTCTGTTTTACCAATACAAGTCAGGGAGCTGCCTATTATGAATGGGATTTTGGGGACGGAGAAGGAAGTGTGGATCAGAATCCTTGCCACACCTACTACGAGGCCGGTAATTTTTCCGTTACCCTCAAGAGTACTGATGCCAATGGATGCTTTACGGATATTGCAGTTTTCAATGTACAAGCCTATGCTCCACCCAATAGTGCATTTTCACCTGCTCAATTTCAGTACTGTGACATAGATGAACCGATCGTCCTCACCAATCAGTCTGAAGGCGCAGCAGCCTATGAATGGGACTTTGGAGATGGCAATACGGGGAATCAAACGAGCCCTATCATTTTTTATGCCGACACTGGTAGATATGATATTACGCTAATCGCGCTGAATGCCTTCGGTTGCAGTGATACCACTACACAACAAATTGGTGTCAACTTCAGACCTGTGGCCTCCTTTGGGCCCCGTCGACTTGAGATCTGTGAACGCAATACCTTCATTTTGGAGAATACCTCTTTGAACGCCAATCGGTTCCTTTGGGATTATGGAGATGGCAATACATCCACAGAATTTCAGCCAGCCTATGAGTATGAGACGCAAGGTGCTTATGATCTGAAGTTGGTAGTAAGTTATAGTGATGTCTGTTTTGATAGCCTGGAAATACCCAATGCTGTCCGAGTGATCCGTGGTCCGATTGCCGATTTTACCTGGCAAGAAGATCCCACCTTCGGGCCCGGTGGATTGGTACGCTTCATGAATCGATCTATTGATGCCTCTGCCTATTTCTGGGACTTTGGCGATGGAGAGGTATCAGAAGAATCTGATCCTCGGCACGAATATGAGGATAATGGCGACTGGCAAGCTATACTCGTGGCTTTCCATCCCAACGGCTGTACGGATACCACCTCTGCAATCGTCTCTCCTGGCCTATTTTTCAATTTCTCCGCTCCGAATGCCTTTTCTCCAGAAAGTGGGATTGGTGACGTGCGATATTGGAAGCCAGCCGGTATTGGGATTGAAGAAATACATGTCCAGATCTTTTCCCCCTGGGGAGAATTGCTTTGGGAGTCTCGAGAACTGGATGGCGAACAACCTGGCGGGTATTGGGATGGCTTCTACAAAGGAAAGATTGCGCCACAGGGGGCCTATGCCTGGAAGGCTTCGATCAAGTATCTTAATGGATTGCGGGAGGTCAAGATGGGATCGGTGATTTTATTGCGATAGCTATCAAGAATAAATAAATCATGTTGAATGGAAAATGGTAATGTGTAATTGAGGGTTAATAGTGAATCCAGAAGTCGCCCAAAGGGATATATTCGTTTAATCTTGGCCGAGTACTTATCATCAGGTACTTGTGATAACCGGTCTATGATCCTTCTGAATATCTTCACTAGTCAGGGTATATATCTCCACCTTTTGTCGCTTGCCTTTTAGCTCGAAAATCCCCATCCGTTCTGGTGCCAAGTCATGAGGTGGAAGGTTGAGTTTGTCTAATAGGTATTTAGAAAGTAAGATGCGGGTTTCGTACTGATGGCAAAGATTGATAATGCGCGAGGTGGTATTGAGCACATCTCCGGAGTATACAATGTCTTTCTTGATCACCCCAATTTCCCCTGAGGTTACCAGCCCAGCGTGGAGGCCAGCTTTGAAAAAAGGCACTTCCCCATACTTCTCCATGTATTTAGGTGCTTTTTTCTGAATGGCTTCCTGCATAAAATAGAAGCAGCGTATGCAGTTGGCATTGTGGACGCCTTTCTTGATAGACCACGAAATGACGATTTCATCTCCTACATATTGATAAATCTCTCCACCAGTGTCAATAATGGAATTCGTGATATCGCGAAAGAAGTCATTCAAAAGGTTGAAAAACCGAATATGACCTAAGCGCTCTGCCATTGCAGTGGAATGATTGATATCTGCGAATAAAAAGACCCGTTCTTCTTCCAGTGGATTGTGATAACGCCCAGTTAGGAGCTTACCTAGGACCCCTGGTCCATACTTGTCATTCACATGTAAAAAGACGATGGTCAGGAAGGTGATCAACGTCCAGAAGATCAAATTTTTACCATAAAATCCGCTTCGCAAAATGCTTTGGGTCTCCCGGATTACATTGGAAGCCAGTGGAGAAACTTGCAGCTTGGCACTTAAGAACAGATCATAAAAGATGGCACTGAAGAGGAAATTGAGTGCCGAAATCACAATGCTATTGAAAACGAGTGCCGCTCCAAAGGATTTGGTCAGGAACAGGTCTCGCAGATAAAAGAGAAGAATAGCACCGGAAAGTATAGCCGTAACGGCGGCAGAGATTACACTAACCCAGAAGTAACTATTGAAATCGTAAACCTCCGTAGGCTCCATGTATTGGCTAAGCGCCAGGGATTGAGTGTTGAGAGCGTCCAATGCGCCCGCCAAGGTCCAAAAGAGTGTAATCCAGATGATCTGGCCGACTCGCCGTTTGGTTCTACCCTTAAGAGATAAATTGAAAAACATTAGAAGCTAAATTACTACAAAGTAATTAAATAGCTTGTGAAGCAGTAATGAAAACTCATTTTAGGGTAAAATAATTCCTCTCCTGCTAATAGCGTCCTAAAAGCACTAGTGGATTTCATACTTCTTATGTAGTTTTGGGACATGCAATTACATCTTCTGTCTGTAGACACCGCCTTATTGACCAAACGCGTCGTTGTACGCCGATTTCGTGAAAACGATGGAGCGCAGCTCTATGATCTATTGCAGGCCAATCGCGTCTATTTAGAAGATGCTTTTCCTTCTACCCTCAGCGAAAATAGCTCCAAGGAAAAATCGGAGTGGTACGTCCGGGTCCGTCTGGCCAAATGGCTATTGCAGGAAGAATATTGTTTTGGGGTGTGGGACAATGACTCGGCTAAATTGATCGGCTTCATCCGGCTCTTTCGCATCGATTGGCATATTCCTAAGTCGGAGGTCGGCTTCTTTATCGACCGAGATTTCAGTAGTAAAGGGATTATGACTGAAGTCCTATTAGTTATCATAAAATTTGCCTTCAGCCAACTGAAGCTCGAAAAGATTAGCCTCCGCACCGCCATGGACAATTACGCCTCTCAACGCCTCGCCCGTAAATGTGGTTTCCGCCGCGAAGGGGATCTGCGTGCCGATTTCAAGAAAACCAGCGGTGAGATCATCGATGTGATGGTGCTAGGTTTGACGAAGGGGGAGTGGGAGAAGGTGTGATTGGTAGATGGGAAAACCTAGATCTATCGTTTGGTTCGTTAGATAAGCCTTCTCGTTTATCCTAGCCGCAAGTCTTCCATTTTGGACTCTCAATGGGCTGTGATTTCTTAGCTAAGAAGCTAAAATTAGCGGATTTACAAGCTCTGGGTAATGCAGATTTAGGCTAGGATTAGTCCTCAAGTTTTTCAATCCAACTTCTGACCGAATCTATTAACTGGTCTAACCGCTCCACCTGAACCAGCCCATACCTCGCACACACAATATCCACATTCCCCTTCCGCCAAAATCCTTCCGGGCAACACACCACCATTTTCTTAGATCTCGCGTGCAGCCCTAACTCCAATAAGCTGATGGGCGATTTGGTGCTTGGATCAAAATACATCAAGATCAGATCGGCCAACTCTAAAGCTTCTAATTCCCATTCCACCTGCTCTCGGAAAGGAGCGAAAGTAATGTCTTGCGACCAGGAGGCATCCCAGCTTTCACGCCTCGGATTGAGAATGGTAACTGGCAGGTATTGCAGGGCCTGACACACCTGATCTTGCCACAGTTCTGCTTTATCCAATTCAATGCTTCCTGCTAGAAAGATGCTGGGTTGGTCTACCACTAGAGGATGTGGAGGTTTGATGACGTTCATATCAGAGATTTGCGTTCACTTGAAGGTAAGAAACATTTAGTAAAGCATTCGTACCACAAAAAAGGGGATTTTTAAGCTGCCTCCACAATTGCTGTATTTCATCTTGTCCGCTTTCGAACGTTCCGTTCGGAATCAAACGCTACTTGCTTCTTGTTTTTCGGTTAAGTAGTTGAAAATCATTTGTTTATGGTTTGGCACGCCGCTTGGATAGTATAGTAGCAAAACCGAACACTTTTTGAAATGGATAGAGAAATAGATCCTACTATAATTAAGAAACAAGATTGGAGGCGCCGGGGGATGATTGTAGCCGCCGCCCTACTGGTGATCTTAGCCCTCTTGGGCTTGCGCAGACTCTTGAGTACTAAGGTAGAGGCAAATCGTCTCCGAGTTGCCGCAGCGGAGTTGGGGCGGATGGATAATACCTTAAATGCTTCCGGAGAGGTAATTCCTGCTTTTGAGCAAGTGATTACAGCACCCATTCGAGCAGAAGTGCGAGAGGTACTGGCAGCTGTAGGTAGTCAGGTGGAACCCGGTACGCCCATCTTGTCTTTAGACAAATCTTTTAGCGAACTGCAACACGAGAAGTTAAAGCAACAATTGGAATTGCAACGCAATAGCATAACTAAGTTAGGGTTCCAATTGGATAAGACGTTGTTTGATTTGAAGATCACGGATTCAATTAAGGCGCTCCGGATTAGTCAACTGCAAGCGGAATTAGATGATGCCATTCGATTGGAATCCATTGGCGGTGGGACCAAGGAAGATGTGAATAAAGCAGCATTAGCACTCAGGATTGCCCAGCTGGAAAAAAGGCAATTGGAGAATGATCTTCGCATTCAAGAAAAATCTACGGTGACGGATCTGAAGGAGTTAGAGATTGAATCGAATATTCAGGCAAATACGATTCGAGAGATGGAGGAAAAATTGAAACGAGCGGATATTGTTGCCCAGCGCAAGGGGGTATTGACCTGGGTAAATGAGAACATTGGTTCTACCGTTACAGAAGGAGAACCTTTGGCTCGAATTGCTGATCTACAATCCTATCGCGTATTGGCTACTTGCTCTGATCTGTATGCGGAACGATTGCGAGTAGGCATGCAAGTGATAGTTCGCCTCACCGACGAAGAACGCATCTTAGGTACGATCACGAACATCAGACCCACCATCGAGAATAATGTGATCACTTTTGATGTACAACTGGAAAATAGTGCACATCCGATGCTTAGACCGAATCAACGAGTGGAGGTCTTCGTAATTACGGCGAGTAAGACCAATATTGTCCGGGTGCAAAATGGTCCCGCCTTCAAGGATCGCGCACGTCAACACATATTTGTCTATGATGGGGAAATGGCGGAACGAAGAGAAGTGCAGGTAGGCATGACTAGTTTTGATCATGTGGAAATCATTAGTGGCATTGAGGTAGGGGAGCGAGTGATCATTAGCGATATGACTCGATTTGAACATTTAGAGACCCTAAAGATTAAGTAGCAGCATGAAAAGAGTATATCAAGTAGAAATAGGAGGGGACAGATATCAGGGGATAGATGTCAGACTAGGAAGGTTGAGGAAGGGTGCCACAAATAAGCAGTCTGTCATCTGTCATCTGTCTTCTAGATGCACAGGCAAGTACCTGATAGCCCTATTATTGATTTTGCCCGGGTTGGCAGGAATTGGTCAATCTGAAGAAGAAATCACCCAACTAGAATTACCAGCGGTCATTGAGTGGGCGCAAGAGGCGTCCATCTCTGCCCGCAGAGCAGCCACCCTACAGACGACTCGATATTGGGAATTCAGATCCTTTCAGGCTAACTACAAGCCGCAGGTACAATTGAATGGTACTTTACCGGGTTTTACTCGCTCGTTTCAAGAAGTGATCCAGCAAGACGGTACGGTACGTTTCGTCTCTGTTTCCAATAACAATGCGAATCTAGGTTTGTCCATGAGTCAGCCCATAGCGAGTTCTGGCGGGACGGTCTTCTTGGGAACGAGCCTCCAACGATTTGATAACTTTAAGGATAACGCCACCTTCTACAATGGGGCGCCGGTGGAGCTCGGAATTAGTCAGCCGATTTTTGCCTATAATCCTTTGAAATGGGATAGAAAAATAGAGCCATTACGGTATAAGGAATCCCAGCAAGAGTTTGTCGGGAATATGGAAGGGATCGCTCAAAACACGGTCGACTTCTTCTTCAATCTCTTGATTGCCCAAACCAACTTCCAGATCGCCCAGACCAATTTGGTCAATACTGACACAGTGTATCAGATTACGCTAGAGCGTGAAAAACTGGGTAAGGCTTCTCGCAATGATGTTTTACAGTTGCGGCTTGAGACGCTGAAAGCCAAGAAAGCGGTGGCAGCAGCGCAGCAAGATGTAGCGCAAGCTCGGCAGCAATTGGCTGCATATGTCGGGCGTCCAATCGCTGCTGATCTTTTGCTAGAATTGCCACAGGAAGCTCCCCAGATTTTATTTGATCCCGCGCGTGCGATTCAGGAAACGATGGTCAACCGTGCTGATGCCATTGGTTTTATTCGGCGGGAACTGGAGGCAAAGGCAGCGGTCGCAGAAGCGAAAGGCCAGCGTGGGTTTACAGCTTCTTTGGTTGGGGCTTTTGGGTTGTCTGGGAGTGGAAGCCGATTGCAGCAGGTGTATTCGGAGGCACAGGATAAGGAGAGTGTCTTCTTGCAGTTCAATATTCCGATCTTAGACTGGGGACGGGCGAAATCTAGGCTGGAAACTGCAAAGGCGCAGCAGCAATTGACAATCTTTGAAGTGGAGCAAGACCGTATCAATCTGGAGCAAGAGGTGCACACCCAAGTGAATCTTTTGCAGATGTTCCGAGAACAATTAGAACTTACCCAGGAGGCGGATGAAGTAGCTGCTGCTCGATATAAAATTGCACAGGATCGCTTTATCTTGGGTAATCTGAGTATCACTGATCTCAGTATCGCCCTGCAAGAGAATGTGCAAGCAAAACGAGACTATATTCGATCACTTTGGGACTTTTGGAGTACGCTCTACTATGTGCGAGTCCTAACGCTATATGATTTTGAAAAACAACAAAAAATTAAATACTGATCATGATAAACTTAGCGAATGTTGAAAAGGTCTATCGGACTAAAACTATCGAAACCCTCGCCCTGAACAACATTAATTTGGAGGTGGCCAAGGGAGAGTTCCTTTCGATCATGGGGCCTTCCGGATGTGGCAAAAGTACCCTACTGAACATCATGGGGCTGCTGGATGAACCCAGTGAAGGGGCCGTAGAAATCAACGGAACCCAGTTCAAAGGATATACAGATAAGCAGTTGGCTAAATTCCGTAACCAGACTTTGGGCTTTATCTTCCAAAGTTATCATTTGATCAATGATCTTCCTGTGGTAGACAATGTTGAGCTTCCACTATTATACCGAAAGATTTCCGGAAGCGAGCGGCGTAAAATGGCAACCGAAGCCCTCGCTAAAGTGGGCTTGAGTAATCGCCTTGCTCATTTCCCTAATCAGCTCTCTGGTGGGCAGCGTCAACGAGTAGCTATTGCTCGGGCCATCGTAGGAAACCCAAAAATCATCTTGGCAGATGAGCCTACGGGCAACCTCGACAGTGTGATGGGAAATGAGGTAATGGATATTCTCTTGAATTTAAATGAACAGGAAGAGACGACAATAGTAATGGTGACACACGATGAATCCATGGCGAAGAAGACACATCGTTTGCTGCGTTTGTTCGATGGAAGCCAGGTGGTGTAAGATAGAATTAAGTGCGTTAAACGGATAGTGACAACTGGGGATTGAATAGAGGGAAATCGATAATGAGGTGAAGTTTGGAGTTGAAGCTTTACATGTTAGTAATGGGAGTAAGGTTAGAGGATAATCATCTTTAAACTGTTAGACGACCAACTTTCAATTCACCCAAGCCACTTCCTGTAAAAAAAGAATCATGTTAAAGAATTATCTAAAAATAGCCTGGAAGGTGTTGGGACGCAATAAGTTTTTCACCTTCGTTAGTCTTTTCGGGATCAGTTTTACGCTGGCGGTACTCCTGATAGTGGCTACCATGTTGGAGGACCTTTTAAATCCCAAATATCCCGAACAAAAGGGCCGTAGGACATTGGTGGTGAATGATGTGACCATGCGAGATAACGATCGGACGAGTATGTCCAGAAGTTCGGCGAGTTTTCATTTTTTGGACCATTACGTAAAAGAGCTGAAGACGCCGGAGTTAGTAGCGATCAATTCCAATGGTAACTCAGCTACGGCCTTCGTAGGAGATACAAAACTAGCACTGGATCTCCGCTACACCTGTGAAAATTACTGGCAGGTGTTCGACTTTGAATTCTTGGAAGGCAAGCCCTTCGGTCGAAACGAATTGGATAATAATGCTTACGTGGCTGTCATTTCCGAGAATACCAGAGATCAGTATTTTGGTTTGGGAGTAGAGGCGATGGGAAAAACAATCGTGCTAAATGGAGTAAGTTATCGAGTGATGGGGGTGGTTAAGAACGTACCCTTCTTTAGAGGGTCTACAGCAGCCGATCTTTATTTACCTTATAGCGCTGTCCCTTGGGATTATCGCCGAATCGGTTTCTTAGGAGGATTTGAAGCCAATATACTAGCCCACTCTCGCTCTGATTTTCCGGAGCTGAAAGCGGAGTTTGACAATATGGTTAGCCGTATCCATATTCCGGAAGAGGACTATCTGCAAATTCTAGAGGTAAAGGCCAAGACGCTATTAGAGCATATTGCGTCCGAAATGACCTACTCCGATGTTAACCCTGTGGGTATGTTCTTAGGGATACTGTTTGGTGGAATGTTTTTATTCATGTTATTGCCTGCGGTCAATTTGATCAATCTCAATACGAGCCGGATCATGGAAAGAGCATCTGAAATTGGAGTGAGAAAAGCATTCGGAGCTACCGCTCATAGTTTGACGGTCCAGTTTTTAGTTGAGAATATCTTACTCACTTTGTTGGGTGGACTTATTGGTCTGATCCTGGCTATGATTGTGATCCAGGTCTTGAATGGGAGTGGATGGATACCCAATGCTCAGTTTCGAGTGAATTACATTGTCTTTTTGGCAGGATTATCCTTTGTGCTGATTTTCGGCCTATTGTCTGGAGTTTTGCCTGCCCGTCGCATGTCTAAAATGAAAATTGTAAACGCAATAAAAGGAGGAGAATCATGATCAAGCACTTATTTAAACTCATCTGGAATCAAAAGCGCAAGAATGCCGGCTTGTTGTTTGAGTTGTTCTTCTCATTCCTGGTGTTGTTTGCAGTATTAACCTTTATTATCTACAATATGTCGCGCTATCGCGAGCCTCTAGGTTTTAACTATGAAAATGTTTGGCAGTTGGATCTGTCCTGGAACGCTATTGGTGAGGAAGAGCAATTGACTGTACAGCAACTGTTTAAGGAGCAGCTAAAAAACTATGCAGAGATTGAGAAATTTAGCTTTGCCAATAGAAATACACCTTATGGAAGTTCCATGCACATCAATTCAGCAGGTTATGGAGAAAGGCGTGCTAGTCCACATACCTTTGTGGTGGATGAGAATTATCAGAATCTATACGAGATAGCATTGACAGAAGGGAAGTGGTTTACAGAAGCTGATATGGCAGCAGGTGTGCGCCCAGTTCTGATCAACGAGATATTGAAAGCAGAACTTTTCGGAGATGAGCCAGTGTTAGGGAAAGAATTCCAGGCTATGGGAGATGAACCGGGGAAAGTGATCGGAGTTTTCGATAACTACAAATATGAGGGAGAGTTCTCGGAAGCAACCGCTCAAATGTTTCTTAGTCCAGAGGAAGGGCACGTATTTTCCTCTATACTTCTGCGAATAAAACCGGGAACAGGGGCCAATTTTGAAGAGAAACTACTAAAGGACTTAACACAATTAGCTAAGGGGCTTACCGCGACAGTTTTGTATGTAGATGACAACCGCAGAAGTAAATTGATGTCCGTATGGCTCCCCATGATCATTTTCCTCGTAATCAGTGGTTTTCTAATATTTAATGTGGCCCTTGGCTTGTTCGGTGTACTCTGGCAGAATATCAATATCAGAAAGGCTGAAATCGGAGTGCGCAGAGCAATAGGTGCTACGCAAGGAAGTATTAGTCGTCAATTTATAGGAGAGGTGTTGGTGCTTTCTACCTTAGCTATTATACTGGGGACCTTTTTTGCCGTTCAATTTCCTTTGTTAGGGGTATTTGGGATGCCAACGTGGGTTTACCTGGCAGCCATAGTGGCGGCCATTTTGGTCATCTATCTGTTGGTTGCTTTATGTGCCTTCTTCCCAAGCAGACAGGCAGCACAATTACATCCAGCTCTTGCCCTGCACGAAGAATAATGAGATATCCTGATCTCTCAATATAGGTTTAGAAAGCCGAAAAATCCTTAGATTTGACGCACATGATTCTCATTATTGATGATGATAAGGCGGTCCAGGTTTCTCTTCAATTGCTACTCAAACAACAGGGGTGGCAGTCGCGAACCGCCTCTAACCCGAAAGAGGCCATGCAACGTCTGGCAGAAGAGGTGCCTGAACTCATCCTGTTGGACATGAATTATACGGTGGAAACTACAGGGGAAGAAGGCCTGGCTTTGCTTACCGAGATTCGGAAAGTGGTGCCACAGGTACCCGTAATCCTCATCACGGGTTGGGCTACCCTGGAACTAGCCATTCAAGGCATGAAGGCCGGGGCCAAGGACTTTATCAGCAAACCTTGGACCAATGAGGTGCTGTTGCAAGCCATTAAGACTGGGCTAGCCGTTCCAGAGGGAGAGGTGAAGTCTTTGAGTCGAAGAAAATTGGATGAACAATACGACTTCTCGCATATTATTGGAGAAGATCCAAAATTTTTGCAGGTATTGTCTACGATTGGACGAGTGGCAGCCACAGATGCTTCGGTGCTGATTCTTGGAGAAAGTGGAACGGGGAAAGAACTAATTGCAGAAGCCATTCACCAAAATAGTCATCGGCAAGGCGGCACCTTTGTCAAAGTAAACCTTGGGGGGATTTCTGCGTCTCTATTTGAAAGCGAGATGTTTGGCCATAAACGAGGTGCATTTACCGATGCTCGTTATGATCGGAAGGGGCGTTTTGAGACAGCTCATAAGGGCACTATTTTTCTGGATGAATTAGGAGAACTGGAATTGCCAAGCCAGGTCAAACTGCTGAGGGTATTACAGGATAGAACCTTCGAAGTATTGGGGAGTAGTCGTACACAATCTGTCGATATTAGAGTGATAAGTGCTACAAATCGGAACCTAGCAGAGATGGTGCGGAATGCTCAATTTCGAGAGGACCTCTTTTATCGGATTAACCTGATTACGGTGTATTTGCCGGCTTTGCGAGAACGCCCGGGGGATATTCCTCTCCTGGTAAATCACTATGTCAAAAACCTGAAAGCCATCTATCAACGGCCAGAGATTAGCTTGACAAAAGAAGCCATCAAATGGCTTAAGAACTTCGATTTTCCAGGCAATATTCGGCAACTCAAGAACTTGGTAGAAAGGACCGTGCTAATTAGTCCAAACGACGAATTGACGGCCGAAGATTTTATCAATAATCTCAGCCCTATGAGTCAGCCAGCCGCTGATACAGCCGATCTCCCTGCGGTGGGAAGTATTACCTTGGATCAAATGGAAAAGGAGATGATCCTAAAAGCCATGACGCATCATAACAATCGGATTTCGAAGGTGGCTAAATCATTGGGGTTGACCAGGAGTGCTTTGTATCGGAGGTTGGAAAAATATGAGATTCCATATAATAATGAATAATGTCGAATGAGTGATATTGAGTATGTAGTATAATGCGTAAATGATGTTGTCACTGCGGACCAAGTATATACTATTTATTGCCTTAATCCACACGCCGGCGCTAGTGTTGAGCTTCTTGGCCTTTAAGGAACGGCCTTTGATTTTTCTTGCTTTCGAAGTACTCATCTTGTTTTCCTTGTATCTGGCTTATCGCTTGTATAAAGGACTGGTACAGCCCCTGAAATTGATTATGACCGGAGTCGATGCCATTCGAGATCAGGACTTCAACGTAAAGTTTCAGGATGTTGGACAGTTGGAGATGGATAAATTGATAGGAATGTACAATCAAATGATTGATCAATTAAGAGCAGAGCGTTTGTCTCAGACAGAGCAGCATTATTTTCTGGATAAATTGATCCAAACTGCTCCTTCTGGTATTCTCGTCTTGGATTTTGAGGAGCATATCGCATCTTGTAATCCGAAGGCGGTGCAACTCTTAAAGGTTCCTCCCAAAGGATTGTTGAAGAAAAAATTATCAGAATTAGATACCCCGCTCGCTCAAGCCATTGATCAACTTCCAAAAGATAAGGCCAAAACGATTAGCATTAATGGTATAGAAACCTATAAATGCCAAAAAGCACACTTTATTGATCGAGGCTTTCCCCACTATTTTATTACCATTGAGGAACTAACGGATGTGAAGCTGGAGATTGAAAGACACGCCTATGGAAAGGTGATTCGAATGATGGCACATGAAGTCAACAACTCCATTGGCCCCATTAATTCTATCCTCAACTCTTTACGCTTTTACCAGCAGCAGCTGGATGAAAACGATCAGCAAGACTATCAGGAAGCCTTGGAAGTGGCCATTACCCGCAATCAGCAACTCAATCTATTTATGCGAAATTTTGCGGACGTAGTGCGCCTGCCGTTACCGCAAAAGACAGAAGTCAACCTCAATCAGCTTTTAACAGATACCCGAACTTTATTGCAATCCTATACCGGTAAGAAGGAGATCGAAATTAAAGTTGACACGCCCACTCAGCCAATCATTAGAGCTTTAGATCAGCAGCAGATGGAGCAGGTCTTGATCAATTTGGTCAAGAATGCGATTGAGGCCATTGAGGAGGAAGGAGAAGTCAGGTTGCAACTAAACCCTAAGCCATTGACAATAGAAGTCATGGACAATGGGGTAGGAGTACCCAAAGCCATTAGCAGCCAGCTCTTCTCCCCCTTTTACAGTACAAAAACCAACGGGCAAGGCATCGGCCTCACTTTAACGCGCGAAATTCTCCGCAATCATGGTTTTACCTTTTCGCTAAGCACGAGGCCAGATGGTTGGACTGTCTTCCAGATTGTTTTGTAAAAGATGAACTAGTTCGCGTCCCAATGCTGTAAAGTTTGAATAGCTTGATCAATCAACGGATCCGTTCCGGCCTCCAAATCTTGCAACGAGTTTGGCATGTACATATCAGCTTGAACTCCTACATCCTCCAACAATTTCTGATCGAGATCTAAAAATTGTTGGTTCGAAAGAGAAACCACTATCCCATTAGGCAATCGGTAGGTGAAGGCATCTGACAGATAGCCGCCAGTTGATTCTCCTATGAGTTTTACATGCGCCTCCTTGGCTAGTACCAGGGCGAATTCTTCGGCGGCACTGAAGGTGGCATCATTGATGAGTAGGACAGTAGGATGGGTGTAGGCTCCAGCGGTGGGTCTTGCCTGGAGGGCTCCAGCGGTACTGAAGCCGGCTTTACTTTTGGTTTTCCTGTAGCCATACACTTTAGGTGCAGACAAAAAGCGGGCCGCCATTTCTTTGCCTACTTCGCCACCTAAATTGTACCGTAGGTCAATGATCAAGCCTCTGGTATCTGCAAGCTCTTTTAGTATTTGATCAAAAGTAGTGAGTGCGTTCCGGCAATCAACAATTCTGAGATAACCTAGCTTAGAAGATTGTGTATAGGAATAAAGGTAATCAAAGCCCAGCTCTGCATATCCGGGAATTGGAATTTCATGCTGCATCTCTGCGAAACCATTTCGGGCTAAAACTTGAAAAGAGTTGTTTTGAAAATCACCCAAGCGCCCCCGGAATGTTCGAGCAAATTGACAAGGTCTTCTTTCCAGTTCTACGACATTGGTATCTGCTCGACTCAGGCGTACGTGTCCATCCTTTAGAGGGTTGAGCATGGTTGCAAAATAGTGCAACAGACTATCCTCAGTGGTACTTGCGCTTATGTGAGGTCTATACTGAGCGTAGACACTGTCCCAATTCACTCCTTTTAGTTCGAAAAAAGCATAGTGTTGATTAAAGAGGTGCCACAACTGCTCAAAATTATGCTCAGGTGCGCTGAGGTGGCCAAATTTGGGATAAAGCTCTCGTGCCAGTTGATTAGCTGGGTTTCTAGCACAAGCTATAGCGGATAGAAAAACGATGAGTAGGATAGTGATTTTACGCCAATAGTTTAGTAATAGCTTCATGACACAATTTTAGGTGAATAGATATCAACGCTCAATTGTGTAATGTAACTAGGGTAGGAAAAGTGACTGAGATTGGATTCTAAGGTTGGAAATGCGAAGTGCGAAGCCGGAATTTCGACTTCGCACTTCGCCATAGATGTTGACGGTTTGGTATCTCTCACCAAACACAACTCGAACCCTTAATGCTTATCCCCAACATACTCCACACCATATTCAATCCCCTTCTTGATGGCGGGTACCCCTTCTTCCATCCAAACGGGTTTGGGTTGATCCATTAAATAGTGATCAAAAAACTGCTGCATTCGTAGGTTGAAATCCAAGCGATTGGGGCGTTTGAGGGGCCAGTGCGGTTCGTTGTTGTAGTTGAGCATCCAGGCGGGTTTGCCAAGGCGGCGCATCGCCACGAAGAACTCGATGCCTTGGTACCAGGGCACGGCTCCGTCGTTGTCATTATGTAGAATGAGCACTGGTGTCTGGATTTTATCGGCGAAGAAGATCGGGGAGTTCTCGATATAGCGTAGTGGATATTCCCAGAGTGTACCACCAATTCGACTCTGCGTTTGCTCGTATTGGAACATTCGACTTAACCCAGATCCCCAACGGATACCTCCATAGGCACTGATCATGTTGACTACTGGTGCACCAGATTCAGCACATTTGAAAATATTGGTCTTGGTAAGAAGGTAGGCAATCTGATAGCCACCCCAACTGTGCCCTTGTACGCCAATTCGTTCTTCATCGATATAGCCTTCGCTGATCAATTGTGTTACGCCAGGAATTACAGCATTGTAGGCACTTTCGCCTGGATAGCCAATGCGATAAGGTACATCTGGGTTAAAGATGATGTAGCCTCGGTTGACGTAGTAGGAGTAGTTGATGGTAGAACGGTGAGGGTAGGGCGCTCGGTGTCGATAAAGCCCATCACTGCTACGCTCGTAGAAGTTGACGAGTAGAGGATATTTCTTGCTGGGGTCAAAGTCATCGGGCTTAACCAATAGGCCCTGTAACTTTTGCCCATCTAGAGAGGTCCATTCCGTGAGTTCGACATTACCCCAGCGATAGGCCGCCTGTTGCGGATTGGCATTACTTACTCTTTTCACCTCCTGAAAATCCAATTGGCTATGCAAGAGATCTGGGAAGCGCCGGAAGTCCTCTTTGGTGAAAACAATATCATCCGTGTCTTTGGCTTTGATAGGGCGGCGTGACAGGCTAGTAGGCTCGGTAAACAGAGCCTTTAGTTCGCCCGTCTTCAAATCTAAGGTGCTGTATCCCTGCTCCTTGCTTACCTCATTAAAGTGTAATAACAGTAGCTTAGCATCTTTCGCCAAGAATCGCTCTTCAGGATCTAAGCGGAGGTAACGATAGCGGATTCCACTACTGCGCCCATTAGTTAGGCGCTTCGCGGATCTGGCTCCAGCCGGATCAATATTCCAGATATCATATTTGTCATACACCAGCAAAGCCTCGTCATTCTCCAACCAGCCAGCAGCGCCATGGGGTGAAGGTAGCATTGGGTGGTCATCGTCTTCATCGTAAAAGGGCACGGCTCCGTTGTTGGTGATCTGTATGGAGCGGCTTTCAGCTTGTGGGCTGGTGTACCAGGCGGTATCCACAGCATTGTACCATATGGCGTATTTGCCCTTTGGGGAGAGCTGTGCTCTTCCTTTCATTTCCTTTTCTATCAAAGTCTTTTTTCCACTTTGTACATTGATCCAATAGAGATCCCGATAGCCCGGTCCGCCTTCCCAGGAGGTGCGCTGGCGATAGGGAAGATCATCGTAGGAAAGTGCGTAGGTCGCATTACCCTCATCTGCCGTACTGACGCTTGGTGTGAGCTTATCTCCCAATTGTACAAATTGACCACTAGACACATTCCAAACACCCAAATAGGTGCGTCTCTTTTCTCTGTTCAGTTGTACTTTTTGCTGCGTATATAGGGTAGGGTCTGTGTAGCTCCATACTTCAACTACTGCCTTATCTTCCTTCAGTATACTTGTGTCAGCTAATACGGGCTTTGGTGCTGTCCCAAAAAACAACTTACTGCCGTCTTTGGAAAACCGCAAGGCACCATTGCTACTGATCATCCAATTCTCAGCCAGAAATGTTGCTCCCTCATCGGCAATCAATTGCGCCGAATCCTGACTAGATTTCCAGTAGAACAACTCGAAAGGTCTGATCTCCGCTTTAGTAGTATCTCGATCGCCAATAAAGGCCACTTGTTTTCCATCCTCAGCGATACTCAACTGCGTATATTTTCCTTTTTGTGTGATTAGAGCTTGGCTGCGGAAGCGATCCAGGTGATAGAGATATACGCCATTCTTCAAGGTAGAGTCTTTCCCCGTAGTGTGCACAACCAACTTGCGGCCCTCTTTAGCAAAGAGATAGTTGTTGACATAGGGAATACTATCTTGTTTCCCCGTTTTGAAGTTGTGGAGAATCAGTAGGCTGCCGTTGGATTTGTTTTCCTTTTTGACCTTTTTCCCTCCCTTCATGCTGCGCGCTTCTTTGTGAAAAGCTAGATAACCGGCCCATTTTTCGGGTAGTTTAAAAGAAGCTACAGCTTCAATCTTGGTCAGTTCTCCTGTACTTAGGTTATAGACGCCGAGACTATCTTTCGTTTGATCACTTTTCTTGACTTTATTTTTCTTCTGAGCTCGAATGCTATCCACAGCTGGCTTGATCTTAAAGACCAGAAAGCCATTATCCGCGCTGAATTGTCCGCCGGTCCCACGAGGGAATGCTTTCCGCGCTTCCGTCCGAGTGTTATAGAGCTCCAGGGCCCCGTCTCCATCTTCTTTCGTCAAACTATAGCTAATCCAGTCTCCATTGTTGGAAATGCTACGTTGCCCAATCGTAAACCATTCATTGAAGACCTCGGGCGTCATAATCTTTTTTTGGCCGCTCTGGCCAAGCAGAAGGGTGCTGCTTAGTAGGAAGGCTAGGGCAATTTGGTATTTCATACGGTTCTGATTTTATGCACGGATCGGATGACTATTCACCCGGTGAATTTGGAAGCCTAAAGTACGGATTTTTTGCTCCATGCCATGCCAAATTGGCGACTTAGCAGGATTAGGCAAACGGATTGAATTTGATCATCAGAAAAGTAAAAAAGGCGCTGGCTCTCGCCAACGCCTTGAAAAAACCTATTTCTAATAAATACTTGCCTTAAGGTTGATAAATGACTCTTTTGTTGATCACTTGTTCGGCATACCGCAGTTGTACGATGTACACCCCCGCAGGCAACGAATTACCATCGGAGTCATTCCCATGCCATTGCCACTGGTGATCTCCGGCTTCCAGTGGCCCGTTGTAGAGCCTTTTAATTTGCCTTCCCTGAAGATCATAAATGCTTAAGCTAATCGCTTGCATCTGCTCTAAGCTAAAATGGATCCTAGTTTCCTCCTGGAAAGGATTTGGGCTGATCTTTAGCTCAAGATTGCCTCCGGTTTGGTTATTGGAGGAATGAGACTCCATAGCCACCGGTGGTAAAATTGCCTGATTGTAACTACTGTTTTCGCCCGATATTTCTAATTCACTGAATACGGCGGTAGCTTCTTCGGCAGCATCCTTGGCGTAGGTGATTAGTCCTACCTCAATACATTCTGCGAAGCTGGAGAAGTTGACGGTGTGGGCCAACCTCCAATAGGAGCCATTGGTAGAGGTGTAAGTTTTAAACTTATTACCAGATCTAACAATCCGTAGCCAGTCCACACCTGAGCGGTTTTTGCTCTTGTGTCTGAGACTACCTCCTGTGCTGGATCGATACTCCGTACGTACTCTTCGAGTGAGATCCTTGACTATAGCTACCAGTTTAGCTCCAGGATCAATACTCTCCATCATCACCACGCCAGCTCTAGCAGAAGGACTAATGGCATCTATGCGTACACTGACCTCCCCGTCGCCACACAAAGTGGTTCCCACAAAGGCAACTTCGCCATCTGGATAGCCGGTGCAATCTTCTGCTGTAAGGGTGAAGGATTCTTCTTCTGGATCGTAGGTAGCCTCCGTTCCTTCTTCACAATCAATTCCTGTTTCCGTAAATCCGCAAGGCATACCCATCACCTCTATTTCGGCTGTACAACTATTGGTATTACCATTGGGGTCTATTCCGATGATCTCTATCTCTACTGTTTCACTCACAGCCTCACAGCCAATGGCGGCCAGGCTTTGGCTGACGAAGGAAACGGCTCCACAAGCATCAAAGGAGGCCTCCGCATCAAAAATGCTAGCACTGGAGATATCAATACGGGCTTCGCCATTGAACATAATACTTACGTCCTTACATACCACCTCCGGCGCTTCCTCATCACGTACTTCCAAGGTATAGCGGCAGAAGCCTTTGTTATTGGAATCATCCTTGGCACGCCATTGGACCTGATAGAAACCTACGCTGAAGAAGCCGCTCTGGTCATTCGCCCAGAAAGACCAGTCTTCGATCGGCGTTCCATCCGCACTGACGGCCCGGTATCGCGATCTCAAGTTCTTTATTCCGCAATTGTCAAAGGGGGCCGCCTTTGGTAAGCTTACGTAGGCCCCGCATTCTCCAGAATCTGTATTGACCAGTATATCTTCGGGGCAAGTCAGCGTGGGTTTGATCGTATCTACGATGTTGACAATGGCCTCACAGGAGCTACTATTGCCATTGGCATCATAGACGGTCAAAGAGACGGTTTGACTGCCGACATCTGAGCAGCCGAAGCTTTGTTGGCTGAGGCTGAGGTTGGCAATTCCGCAAGCATCGGAAGAACCATTATTGATGGCATTAGCCGTTATGCTACCTATGCCGCTTTCATCAAGTTGTACCGTTACATTTTGGCAGTTCGCTATGGGCGCTACGTTATCTTCTACGGTGACCGTCCCATCGCAGGAGCTGCTGTTGCCATTGACATCATAGGCGGTCAAGGAGATCGTTTGACTGCCGACATCGGAGCAGTCGAAGCTTTGCTGGCTGAGGCTGAGGTTGGCAATTCCGCAAGCATCGGAAGAACCATTGTTGATGGCATTAGCTGTTATGCTACCTATGCCGCTTTCGTCGAGCTGTACGGTTACATTTTGGCAGGTGGCTATGGGCGCTACGTTATCTTCTATGGTGACCGTCGCATCGCAGGAGCTGCTATTGCCATTAGCATCATAGGCGGTCAAGGAGATCGTTTGACTGCCGACATCGGAGCAGTCGAAGCTTTGTTGACTGAGGCTCAGATTAGTGATTCCGCAAGCATCGGAAGAGCCATTGTTGATGGCGTTAGCCGTTATGCTACCTATACCGCCTTCATCAAGTTGTACCGTTACATTTTGGCAACGAGCAATGGGGACAGTATTATCTTCTATATTTACGTTGATCGTACAAGCACTTTCATTGCCCGAAGCATCTATTGCCGAAAAGCTAAATGGGACAATTCCAACATCACTACAGCTTGCCTTAAAAGGGTTATCGAAGATGGTGAAGGAACAATTATCTGACACCTGATCTGCAATTAGTTCTGCTCCAACTCCGACGGTGCCATCATTTTGCAGAGCCACCGTTATATCCACACAGTCTATCTCTGGGGCTATATGATCTTCAACAGAAACAGATGCAGTACAACTACTAGAATTATTGTAAATATCCGTAACAGTTAGATTTACCGTATTGGAAATGCCGACATTTGAGCAACTAAATTCTTTGAGATCCAGGTCGAATGTAGCAATACCGCAGTTATCGCTGGAGTTCTTATCGATCATGTCGGGTGTAATGTTTGCCTGGCCATTGTGGTCCAACTCAATGCTGATATCCTGACATTTGGCTGCTGGAGGGGTGTTATCAAGAATCGTGAGTACCACATCACAATAATCTGTTAGGCCAGCATTATCCTCTAAAATCATGTTCCATAAGTTAATAGTGCCAACCTGATCACAACTGAAAGTCCGAGTAGACTGGTAGTCATCAAAGTAAAGACGGTTAACACTACAATTATCGATACTCCCAGCATCGAATTGATTTGCATCTATGGAAACTTGTCCATTTTCATTGAGTTGGACACTTAGATTCTTACAACTGGCATTCGGAGGAGTATTGTCCCGAACGCTTATGAAAGCAGTACAAGTACTTTCCTGTTCGTAGACATCACTTACTGTTAGGGCTACAGTTTGAGTGCCTATGTCGCTACAGTCAAACGTAGTAAATGAAGGTTCTGTGCTAGTAATCTGATATCCATTGCAAGGCAGCGTCGTGTTATTGATGTCGTCAATGGAGAAAGTAGCTTGGTTGTTTATGTCCAACTCAACCGTAATATTCTCGCAAATTGCAACTGGGGCAGGCGGTTTTACTTTAATGACCCGTTTACAATCCATAACTCGCCCTGTGGAAGTGATGGTGCTTACCGTGGCATAGTGATAGCCTGCATCAGAGCAACTAAACACTTTATCAGCCACATGATACCAGGCATTCCCAGGGTTGTTGTTATGACTAAGACTAAAGGGGGTATCGACCCCGCCGCCGATGCTTTCACATTCACCGTAGGCTAGCACGGCGCCAGTGGAGGTGGTGAGGCGGTAGAAGTAATCAGCATTATCCTCAGCACAAAGGAAACCATCAACAAAACTGTCTTTCCACTTAAAAATAAAGTTCCCGTGGCGAGGGAAAGGAATGTCTACGACGAAATGCCTAATCTGGGCCAGTCTTCTTTGCTGAAGATCAGGTATCGAAGGATCAAGGTCGCTAGGGTACCCCGATCCAGAATCATAGATGGTTTGGCCATCTGCACTAGTAATTTCCCACCAAAAGTCATTATTCCACCCATCGGACTGGATTTCTAGCTGGAGGGAGGGCTGTTTAAAACCATAACGCAAGGGGGCTCCGCAAGCGTCGGCTGTAGCAGTTCCCAATTCACTAGCAATAAGGGTCGCGAGCCCCGTTTCCGGCAGCTGTACTTCCACCTCAGCAGTCGGGCAGCTAGGTACTGAGTTGACGATCGTTACTGTCGAGGTACAAGTGCTTTGCAAACCCTCTTCGTTAGTAACGGTCAAGTTAACCTCCTGTATCCCTTCGTCCTGACAATCAAAGACTAATTCATTGACTAAGGTCGGTGCATTGCTAACACAAAACTGTGTAGTAGAACCTCCTTTAATTCCTTCGCATTCATCATATGTTATTACATTTCCACTGTCGTCAGTTAGTTCATAATAGAAGGTGCCACCTTCCTCGGCACAGAGAAAGCCATCTGAGAATATACCATCATTCCAAACGAATAAATAACAACCCGGATCCAGGGTAATATTATAGGAAAAGTCGGTTGGTCTTAGCGCTGCATCAGCAGAAATATATGGCAAGCTATAGGGGGCTATCGAAGCATGGACAGTGTTTCCATCCAAACTCGTAATCTGCCAGCTGGTTTCCCTTACGAACCGGTCTCCTTTAACTTCTAGAAATACATTGGGTTGTTGTAGTTGCGTACTCACGGTGCTGCAATTATCGAAGGAAGCTGCATCCAACTGGCCTGACATGATCGACACCTGAGATTGACCATTTAGTGCCATTGTGATGTCCTTACAAAGGGCTTGTGGCGGTGTACTGTCTGCTACCTGAAGTATAATGGTAACGGTGCTGGTACAACTTGCCTGGTTACCATTGTCGTCCTGAGCGGTCAGCGTGACTGTTTCCGTTTTCGTCTGGCCATTGACCGAGCAATCTTCCGTATAGTTAAAGCTAGTCCTATCCAGGCTAAGACTTGACGGAGAAACGGTACAATTGTCTTGATAACTCTGGAAGATCTGTCCAACGTTAACCATGGCTTGCCCATTGGCATCGGTGGTGATAGAAATGTCATTACAACTTACACTCGGTGGTGTACTGTCTGCTACCTGAAGTACAATAGTAACTGTGCTGGTACAACTTGCCTGGTTACCATTGTCGTCTTGAGCGGTCAGCGTGACCGTTTCCGTTTTCGTCTGACCATTGACCTCGCAATCCTCCGTATAGTTAAAGCTGGTCCTATCCAGGCTAAGACTCGACGGGGAAACGGTACAATTGTCTTGATAATTCTGGAGTACCTGCCCAACATCAATGATCGCCTGCCCATTGGCATCGGTGGTGACAGAAATGTCATTACAACTTACACTTGGTGCTCCACCGTCGACGACTGTCACGGTCACAGTACAGGCTTGGTAGAAAGAGGTGCCGTTTTCTAAGACCAAGAAATTCACAGTTTGAGGCCCCAGATCTGCACAATCAAAAGACACACCCTCCAGTTCGAAATTACTGTTAGAATAGAGGAAGGTACTGCCTGAGGGGTTAGAGGTAACTTCGGCTAGCGTATTAAAGGGAATATAAGTAGGGTTCGAGTTAGTCAAAGTTGCCGTTTTATTGTGGCAGAGGATAACGGGATCAGGAGTGATGGTATAGATGATTTTTCCATGTTGAGGATCGGTAGTTGAACTTCTGCGGATACGTTCTCGTGGGTAATCGGCCAGCGCCAGTCCTTCATTAAGGTAGCTTCCGCCTCCTCTATCGATATGTGAGGTAAATCCACCTCCGGCACCACCGCCGCTAAATCCGCCTCCAGTAGACCCTATGCCACCACCACCAAAGCCGAAGCCTCCTTTTCGATCTAGATCAGTGCAGGCATTGCCATTAGAATTATATCCACCTCCGTATCCGCCCGTTGGCTTAACGGCATTGGTCGGTATCGAGCTTGCTCCTGGCCACCCCATCTTTCCAACCAGACAAGCATCACAGTTGGAGGAGCTTAAAGGACTCCAGGAAGAAGCATTAGCATTGTCCGTGAAGGCCGATCCCCCTGCATTACAAAGTGAAGTAATGAGGGTACCCGTATAGAAGCAATAGTCATTACTTCCTTCTTCATTAGTACCGATCAACACACAGCCATGGGGTTCTCCTGGCCTGCCATCTTCCTGCACTAGGCAACAATCTGCTGCTCCTCCACGACCACCACCCGCTACTGCGAGCATCGTCCAGTGTCCGTTCGCCTCCTGAAAGAAAACAGCAGACCCGCCGCCGCCACCCGCACCATTGGCAAAGGCATTGCTTCGGTTTTGTCCATGCTCTCCCGGGATAAAGAGAATTCTTGCCCCGGGGGGGATTTTACCAGGTCCTTGCCCAATGGAGAAAGTGGCCTTAATCACAGCACCTTGCCCTCCCTTAGCTCTTACTGAGACCTGGCTCGGGTAGTTTTTCTTGAATCCACCATCACCTCCATAAGTGTCAAACTGAATCCGACCGCTTGTAATAGTATTAGGTAGGGTGAATTCCTGTACTTTGTTTCCGCTATTATAAGAGATAGTGTGTGGTTGACTATTAGCGGTCAAATTGGGTTGAGCATAATTTGCACCGAAACAAAGGAGGAGGATTGGAATGATAATAGAAAAGGCCTTTTTTCTGGTAGTATCTATTTTTTTACTGGGTATCATACTTGATTTTTTCTGATGAAACATATGGACAAATCCATTTTCTTTGGAGGCAAGATTTGACCCAGCACAAAGGTGTAGGAAGGCAAGAAAAGAGAGGTTTGCTATTTGCGCAAATAGGTTTGTTATTTGTGCATTTAGCTAATTTCTCTAGTATCGGTAGGGGTTTCACCGAATTCTTCGGTATAGGAAGTGGTGAAATAGTTTGGCGTGGGGAAGCCTACCTCGTAGGCGATTTCTTTAATGGGAAGCTCAGTGGATTGGAGAAGTAATTTAGCTTTTTGCAGCCGTAGAGATCTTAGGTAGATGGATAGGGATCGACCGGTTAGCGCTTTGACTTTTCGTCCCAATTGCGAACGACTTAAATGCATCTCCTGAGCAAGAGCCTTAGCATTAAAATCCGGATCATCAATCCGAGCTTCAAAAGCTGCTTTCAACTTCAATATAAAAGTGTCCTCCTTTATGGTTTCTATTTTCTGGAAATCTATCTCCTGAGAAATCGGTTGGTTGTAGAGATCCTGATACCTGACTTGGAGCTTCTGGCGAATGGCCAGTAGGTTTTTCATACGTACCAAGAGTTCTTCTTCGTGGAAAGGTTTAGCGAGATAATCATCAGCCCCTTGTTGAAGTCCGGTAATACGAGATGCTACATCCACCTTTGCAGTTAGCATAATGATCGGAATATGACTGGTGCGTTGATCCTCTTTTAGTAGATTACATAGCTCAAATCCATTTTTTTTCGGCATCATGACGTCACTGATAATGATATCTGGGATTTGCTCGATGGCCATATCTATTCCTTGCTGGCCATCACTTGCCAAAAGCAGTTGATAGTGGTTTTGCAGGCAGATGGAGATATATTCTACTATTTGGGAATTGTCTTCTACAATTAGTGCAATCGGCAAGTCGGAATTAGTAGGTTTTGTAACCGGCTTGGATGGACCTTGCTTCCCGATGACTGCTGTTTGCACTTTAGCTCTGCTGGTTGCTGCCTGAGGAGCAGCGTTCCTACTGACTGGGATGGAAATGGAGAAGGTAGACCCCTTACCTTCAGTACTCTTTACCTTAATGTCGCCGCCCATGAGCTTGACGAGCTCATGAGTCAGAGAAAGGCCGATGCCGGAGCCAATTCGCGATGCATGTTCATTATTAGAAGCTTGAAAAAAACGGTCAAAAACGTGAGGGAGTTGATCTGAAGGGATTCCTATGCCCGTGTCTGTAACAGCAAGGTGGAGGGATTCGGGTGTCTGGGTAGTAGAGATACTTAAGCTAATTTCCCCTCTCTCCGGCGTATACTTAATAGCATTGGATAAGAGGTTAGTCAGAATGCGAGTAATTTTCTCTTCATCATAATCCATTTCCAGTCTGGCTACCTCCGTATTGAACGTCAATATTTGTTTCCCACTCTGGGCAAATCCCTCAAATTGTTCATAGATACTGCGAAGAAAAGGAATGATATTTGCTCGGTGATAATTGAGGGTAAGGCCACCAGATTCTACTTTTTGAAGTTCCAACATTTGATCCACCAGATTGAGCAAATTGGCATTGTTGTCGCTAATCATTCGCGTTCCTTTTTCCAACCAGCGATCCGGCTCTTTTCTAATTTGCTCTGCCATTCCACCGATGATGGTCAGCGGGGTGCGAAACTCGTGGGTGATGTTGGCATACAGTCTGTTCTTGAAACGATCGAGCCGCCTAAGGGAAGCGGCTTCCTGTTTTTCGAGTTGGCGCCGGAGTTGCAAGCGATAAAAGATCAAGAGTATTAGCAGGACAAGGATGACATAAATGCCATATGCCCATCCGCTACGCCACCAAGGGGGATATACCTTGAGACTGAGCATTTGTTTCTCCTGCTGTGTTTGCCCATAAAAGTCCTTGGCCCGAAGTTTTAGTTGGTATCTACCGGGGGTTAAGTTGGTAAAAGTAACTTCCAGCTTGTCGTCCAATGGCATCCACCGTTGGTTTAAGCCAACCAATTGATATTCATAGGTAAACGCTTTATTTTTTTTCCACAGGAGGTCGGTGAAGGCAAAGTTGATCGACTGATCCAAATGTGTTAAAGAGATCTCTTTGGACTTTTGTCCGATAAAATAGTCTGTTATGAGGCCTCCTTCTTTGGATTGTAAGTTGTTCTTGGAGAAGGAGTGTAGGATCAGTTTTGGGTGACGCTGTTCCTTTGATAATAGATGTGGATCTACGATAACGATCCCTTGTGTAGAACCAAAATATAGATGCCCCGTTTGTTGGCTTCTATAGTAAGCTTTGGGGACAAAGGAGGTAAAAGCCAAGCCATCTTTTTGTAGGATAGGGCGAAAAGTATTTTCGGGATCAGTGGCCAAAAGTAACGCTAGGCCAGCATCAGTACTAACCCACAGATTTTGTTCATTATCCTGTAAAATCCCATAAATGGTATTGCTTGGCAAGCCATCTTTTTCATAAAAACGCTCAAAGGTATTGTTTTTACGATCAAAGCGATTAAGACCTAGGCCTGTGCCGACCCAAAGATTCCCTTGATGATCTTCGTACATACACCAGACAATACCGTTACTAATGGACGAGGGGTTGTTGGGGTCATGGGTAAAATGGTAGAAACGCTCTTCCTTTTTGTGAAAGTGGCTTAGACCAGCATGACTACCAATCCAAACCTCACCGTGACTATCGGTGTAGAGTGACTTGATTTGATCATCCAGCAAAGAAGAGGAATCCTTGGGGTCATGTAGGTATCGCTGAATAGCTCCTGTTTTTGGATCAAGCCGATTTAAGCCTTCTTGAAAAGCCCCAATCCAAACCCATCCTTCTGGATCTTCCGTTATCCCCCAAATGCGATCTTGCGAAATGGAATTTGGGTTCGACGGCTCATGCCGATAATGCGTCCATTGCCCAGTTTCCATATTGTATCCGTCCAAACCAGAAGAATTAGTGGCGATCCATAGTCGATTCTGCTTACCCTTGTGCAACTCAATAATGAGATCACCACTTAAGGATGCATCGTTTCGGGGGTTATGACGTAGGTTAGCTTTCTTATTTAGATCCTGGGGGTCATTTATGTCTAGGAGGTCTATGCCATTTCCCAGTAGTCCTACCCACATTTGTCCGTCATTAGTTTCTGCGAAGGTCCGTACCACTCCGGGCGATAAGCTAGCTGGATCTTCCTGATTATGACCGAAAAAAGAGAAAGGACTTGGGGCCAGATTTTCAATGCTTATTCCACCGCCTGCCATTCCAACCCACAATGCACCTTCTTTATCGATGGTAAGCACATGGATGTCAAAAGGGAAACTAAGCTCTTTCAGATGATTTTGCGCAACGACGGGCTTATTCAAATCGATCTCCAGTATTCTGTTCTCATAAACTACCCATAGCTGGTTTTTGGGGTTGATAGTCATATAGTAGAGCCGCCGGGTGTCAAGATCGGGTTGTAACTTAATTATTTGCTCATACGCTTCTAGAGGTCTGATCTTCGGTTTTTTTTCAACTGGTGATAGCGTGAAAATGCCACTTTGGTTACCGAATAAAATAATATCCCCAGACTGATCAATTGCGATACGCCCCTCTATCATTCCTGACTCAATCGTACCTGTATCGAAGGGGAAAGAAAACTGCTCTATCACTTTAGTGTCTGGGTGCCATCGCACCAGACCATTTTGGGTTCTTAACCAGAAATGTCCCGATTGGTCTTGAAGAACTCCACTTATGTATATTTCTCCCGCTATTTGACTGGTGATTTGTTCCTCTTCTTTCAGTAGATATGCTCCATCAGCCTTTTGAAACACCCGTAGCAATGTATGGTTATTCGCTATTGCCCATATATTCCCCTCTTTATCTTCGAGGATTCCCGAAATTTCAAGCGCTTGATTTTTTTCAACTGATTCGTGTACAAATATCCTTTCAAAATATCCGGTCGAGCGATCAAGCCGATTGAGCCCTCTTTGTGTACCCACCCAGAGATTGTATGAACTATCTTCGTGAAGACTTAGAATCCAATTATTGCTTATCGAGGTAGCGTCATCGGGGTCAAAACGGTAGGTGACAAAATGATTGCCATCAAAACGATTAAGGCCGTTCTCAGTCCCGATCCACATGAATCCTGCGTGGTCCTGGAAAAATGTACGAATGTAATTGCTAGAGAGCCCATCAACCTGCTTATAGGAGAGAAATGGAGGATTGTTTTGCGACAATGAGTTACTGGATGCAAGCAAGGCCAGCAAAAAGTAAAGATGCCTTAAACATCTATTCCAGCAGTTTATATTGTTTATTTGCTTTCGGCTCATTATGCTTCACAAGTCCTATTATAGTACTGCTTGTAACCTGGTTTATGTGCTACAATACTTTCATGGCAATTCTGGAATTGCTGGTTGCCATTCGGTAGAAAGATAAACCTTGAGATGATCAATACAGGGCTGGCAACAATCTCTTTATACGGCTAGTTGCTATGATCATCAAACTACGCTAAAGGTACAAAGTTGCGATTGGGAATAAGAGGATTGGAGAAGTCAATATGAGAAAGAAAAAGTTTTCATAGAGGAGGACGAGAAGCAGCTGCAATTAAAAAGAGGATTGGTTCTAAATCAATCCTCTTTTGATTTTACAGGCTTAAGCTTTGTTCGAAGCATTAAAGGAGCCATAAAAACTCAAAATAATCGCCGAAGCAGAAAATATAGTCATCACCGTTCCGGGCATAAAGTTCGAATAACCTCCTAAGTCCATGAATAAGAAGTAGCCGACGTCGGCCAAGCCACCGGTGATCGCTGCCAGATAGATGGCATTGCGGTTCCCACGCCAGATATAGAAGGCGCAGATCAAGGTAACCAGCCCAATCCATAAAAGATTGAAGCCGTGCTGCCCTAGGATGGCTCCGGCAGCGGCTGGATAATCCATTTGTAAACTGGCAGGGTCGACTTTATCGGCGATTCCCGCCACGGCGGCGGATATGTCTCCGGTGAGCGGCCCCCTCATGGTCATAATGCCCGCAAACATGTGTACAGCACCCCAGATGAACCAGAGTACTGAGGCTATTTTGAATAGAATGGAGTTGTTCATCTTTGCAATAAGGTTTGTTAGTAAAGATTAGGATGCAAAGATGGGGGAGCAGGGCAAGTAGCCGCATTAATCTAGATTAAGAATTTGGCTGGGACGTGGTAGCCCCAGTTTTCGTTTGGTATTTTTACCAAACGAGAAACCCTAGCCCCGAAAGCCATGTCTCACCAAATGAGGCAGCTTCATTTACCCCTGGCCTTTTCCCCCTTCACCTTACTTAGGGCTTCCGGAGTGATGCCGAGGTAAGAAGCGATCATGCGTTGAGGAACGCGCTGGGTGATGTTGGGATAGGTATCAATGAAATGCTCGTAGCGTTCGATGGCAGAGGCACTCATGAGCTGGATGACGCGTTTCTGTAGGACACCGAGACGTTTGATAAGCTTGTGACGATCATCGTTATTGTGTTCGCTGCCCTTGTCATAGACTTTTACATTTGAGTCTTCCAAGGCATCAATAAATAACTCGCAGGGTAATTCAGGAGGCGTACTATCAGCAATGAGCCAGCCTTCAGGTGCGAACATAAAGATGTATTCTCGGCCCTTTTGATCGATGACATAACTCCGTAATAAGCCCGATTCTACATAATAGGCTTTGCTTTGGGTTTCCCCGGGTATTTGTATTACCTGTCCTTTCTTGATCGCTAACTTTCTCAATGAGGTTGGAATTTACTGAATTAAGGCATGGGGAAAGCAATGTGATTAATCGCTTAGCAAGCGCCGATGATAATTGACCTGTCCCACGTGATAGGCCAGATGAGCACACAGCCGAATCAATTCCTTATTGATGCTGTACGCTCCGTGATGCTCGTCGCGGAGCTGCTTGGGGTAGCGGGCACTGAGATCGGGGAGGTTCAGTAAGGCTTGACGCACCATAAGGATTGTCTTATCAATATCTGCTAGCAAGGTTTCTCTCGGCACTTCCTTAATGGCAAATTCCAGCGGGCGATCTCGCACATAGCCCGTATCACCTAAGCCATGACCAATAAAATGATGCAAGTTTCCAACCAGGTGGGTGCAGAGGTTGCCAGCAGAATTGTTGATCCCGGCTGGACAAAGCCATAGATCAACTTCATTTTCGTAGGCTTGAATTTCTCTCTTTAAATGTTCTAGATACTGTGTAAAATATTGTACAAATTCAGCTTGTGGTGTCATGAGAACTTTCTGTTGTTTAATTTTTAAAATAAAACAAAAAGTTGTTTTTGTGTCAAGTGTGTTTTACCTTTGTAAGGTAAGACTTTACGAGAAAACACAAGCCACCCATCACACACCTGAAGTAAACTAGTAATTCCACAACTCCAGTTTATGCGTAGTAATGCACATGCAGATCTTCCGCTCCACCATGGCAGAGTCCCACCTTGGCTTGCCAATCGCATGGCCACCTTGGGAAGGGCAATCGTTGAAGCTATTTTGGTAGAGTATGGGAAAGGAGAATTCATGAAACGGATTAGTGATCCGCTTTGGTTTCAGTCATTCGGAGCAGTGATGGGGATGGACTGGCATTCATCAGGAATCACTACTTCTGTAGTGGGTGCATTAAAGCGTGCGATTAATCCCATTAGCCATGAATTAGGTATTTATGTTTGTGGAGGTCGAGGAAAACATTCTCGAAAAACCCCTAGCGAATTGTTACAGATTGCCGATCGAACGGGATTGGATGGACAAGAGTTAGTGCGCTGTAGCCGACTTACTGCTAAGGTAGATAATACAGCGATTCAAGATGGCTTTCAAATCTATTTGCACTCCTTTATTCTGACAAAGGAGGGGGATTGGGCGGTGGTACAGCAGGGGATGAATGAGCAGAATGGCTACGCCCGCCGCTATCATTGGCATGCGGCTGAATTTGCTTCCTTTATCAATGATCCTCATACTTCCATTTTGGGGCAGAACCAAGGGCTTATTCTTAATCTTACACATCGAAAGGCAGGTGATACTCAAGACGGTATTCTCGATATAGTAGGACAGCATCCAACCAAAATGATCCAAGAGATCAGAAAGATTCGCATGCCCGCCCGCCATGATGTAAAGGCCCGCGATGTAGACTTGCGGCGCTTAGGTAGTATTATTGCCTTGGCCAACGAAAGGGAGATGCTGGATTTTGAAGACCTCTTACTGCTAGAAGGCTTAGGCCCTCGGACGCTTCAATCTCTTACCTTGGTAAGTGAAGTGATACACGGCACACGCTCCCGGTTTGAGGACCCCGCTAGATATTCTTTTGCACATGGTGGAAAGGACGGCAAGCCTTTTCCGGTGCCTTTAAAAGTATATGATGAGACGATTGCGACCTTGCGAAAAGCAGTGGATAAGGCAAAGATGGGGCATTCCGATCGGCAACGTGCGATCAAAAGCTTACATACCACAGCCAAACGCATCGAGAAAAACTTTGTCCCCAATGATAATTTTGATCAATTGGTGGAGAAAGAGTGGCGAGATTCCCGCAAATATGGCGGGCGGACAGTCATGGATGACCAAAGGGAAGGAAAAAGCTATTTTACGTACACTCCGACTCGCAAAAGGAAGTCCCAACCCAATAGCGGACAGCTAAGTTTGTTTTAACTTAGGAGTAAAAGTTGGTAGAATGGGCTTCCATTCCCATTTGTCCGTCTAATCTTTCCGAATGGCCAAAACACTGCTGATTAGCTTAAGCTTTGAAATACTATCCAACTACTCAGATAAGCCAGGGCCGTCATAAAAGCGAATTGAATAATGGGCCATTTCCAACTCTTCGTTTCTCGTTTTACGACCGCCAAAGTACTCATACACATCATGGCGAAAACGTAGAAAATCAGAAGTGATAGAGAGGTAGGAAGGGAATATACTTTATCTCCTGTAACTGGGTTTCGTTCCGAGGCCATCCGGTCTCGTACGGAGCTTTCATCCTCTTCACTTCCTATGCTGTATATGGTTGCCATAGTTCCCACAAAGACCTCACGAGCAGCAAAAGAAGTAATCAAGGCAATGCCCATTTTCCAGTCAAATCCCAATGGAGCAATCACTGGCTCGATAAACTTACCTAAATGACCAGCAAAGGAGGCCTCTAATTGCTTGGAAGCTAGTAAGTCAGCCGCTTCATGTTCAGGTAGATTTTGTTCTGTGGCTTGTTCTATAGCGGTCAACTCAGCTTGCTCCATGGCCGCCTTTGGACCATAGGTAGCCAGTACCCATAATGCCATAGAAATAACGATGATGACCTTGCCGGCTTCTAGTAAAAAAGTCTTTACTTTTTCCCATACGTTTAACCAAACATTGCGCATTACAGGGAGGCGATAGGAGGGGAGCTCTAGCATCAAGTAACTGCTTTCATTGGTTTTCAATACCTTTTTGAAAACCCAAGCTGAAAACAAGGCGGCCACAATCCCCAAAAGGTACAATCCCATGAAGGCTAAGCCCTGTTGGTTGAAAATCCCCCAAACGGTCGTGGCTGGCACCACAAAACCAATTAAAACCGTATAAACCGGAATCCGAGCTGAACAACTAATAAGCGGAGTGACCATGATAGTGATCAGTCGTTCTTTCCAATTGCCGATGTTTCTTGTACTCATTACGGCTGGAATAGCACAGGCACTACTGGAAATTAATGCCACCATACTCCGACCATTAAGGCCAAAGAACTGCATCACGCGGTCAAACATAAAGGCTGCCCGGGCCATGTATCCTACTTCTTCTAAGATGGTAATCAGGAAGAATAAAATAGCAATTTGTGGTACAAAAATCACGACGCCGCCTAAACCAGCCATGATACCATCAGTGAGTAGATCGGTAAACCAGCCACTAGGTAGCACTTGTCTGATGCCATCAGATAGTTGGGCAAATAAACCGTCTATTAAATCCATTGGGTATGAAGCCCAAGCAAAGATAGCCTGGAAAACCAATGACATAATGGCCAAAAAAATAATGGGCCCCAAGACTCTATGGGTTAAGATACGATCAAACCATAGGCTTGTTGATCCTTGATCCTCTTCTTTGATGGCCATCGCTGCCTTGGCGATTGGGGTGAATTTATTAAAGCGCTCCATGGTTTCATTGACCTGGAACCTTAAGCTTTCAAATTTATGGTCTTGGACGATCTGCTCGATCTTGGCCTTTTCTTCCACCGACAGGAAAGGGAGCCAGCTATAGTGATGTGCATACAAAAGGGCACTGTATTCATCTTGGGTAGAGAGCACTTGCTTAATGGCTTTACCAATGGCGCTCTCCACCTCTGAAAGTTTACGAAATCGTTTATTCCCCGGTTCAGTCCCTTCCACGATGCGCTGAATGCCATCCTTAAGATTCTCTATCCCTTCTCCAGTTCTAGCACTTAGCAAAAAGACTGGCGCGTCGAGGGACCGCTCCAACTTCTTTATGTCTATCGTCAGGCCTTTTTTTTCAGCCTGATCCGCCATATTTAGAACTAAAAGGGTAGGAAGACCTAAGTCATATAGTTGGGTGAAAAGCAATAGATGCTTCTCCAGGTGGTTAACATCAGCTACGTACAAGATGGCATCCGGATAATCATTGGCTCCTTGGTTGATTAAGGTTTGTACAGCAATTCGTTCATCTTGGGAGTTGGGATAAAAACTGTAGGTACCTGGAAAATCGATCAAGCGTACTTCCTCATTGTTCTGGAGTGCTAAATAACCCATCTTTTTATCTACTGTGACTCCTGGGAAATTGCCCACTTTCTGGCGCAGCCCCGTCAGAAGATTAAAAAGGGTAGACTTTCCACAATTTGGATTACCAAATAAGCCTATCGTATATGTTTTAGCACTACTTAAGGTCTCTTTTTCCATCAGCTATAGATGCAGGGATTGTGATTCAATGCCCAAGTTAAAACTATTCCTTTCGTAAATAATAGGGTAAGGGAAGGATTCGGGAAAATGCGCTGTAGGAGGTCAACTGCATTTAATCTTGTAAAATGATGCAGTTGATCTCTTTCGCACGCATAGCAATCACTTTATTGTCTACTTGCACGTACCAAGCCCCACCTAATGGAGCCTTTCGGATCAAATGGATATGGCTACCTGGCAACACACCCATAGACATTAATTTGCTAGCCATCTGATCATCGGTAAAATGGGAAATCCTCTTTGGGGTATTGCTACGTAAGACACTGCTTGTTTCCTTATCTATTACTGCAACCACTTTTTTAGTATTTATAGCTCCCTACTACTTCGCTGAGGCACAAATCTAATTGTGTCTATCACGATGCCTACTGTAGGCATCGTGTGAAATAGTTGGCCAGTAAAAACTGGCTCGAAGCCTTTGGTAAATGTATACGCCCTCTAGCCAACTAGAGCCTTTGACCTGTCCTAAAATAACTGATTAATCTAGACACAGTCCAGCAGACATTCATAAAATGCTTGCTTTTTGTGAGAAAATCACCAGCATTAGGTATGCCCTCGATACCTATTATTAGGTACTCAAGTAGATAGTATTCCAGTAAAGATACTAGTCTGTCCTTATTTAGACTAATTTTAATTAATATTTTCTTCGTCCCGTTTAGGGCTGTAAGAGTATGTTTAAATTTCGGTCTTTGAGCCGAAAATGATTCATTTTTTGTTTAAACGAGGCGTAGGTTCTGGCTGATAGCAGCGCTATCAAGCCGGGTTTTACAACGAAGGATAAGCAAAATAGGAACATTTGCAGGCCAATTATTGGATTTTAAACGATGCTCTAAATTAAGGAAAGGACTTCCTACTTTGCGATGATAATTATCATTGGATGGGAAATGACGGTTTAAACTAAGGTTAGGTGGCAAAAAAGAAAGCCTCCCTGCTTTAGGCATAGCGGAGAGGCCAACTATTGATTCTTGGCTATAGGTCTACTTTAGAATTGAATACCCAGTTCCCTCAGCGTTTCTAAGTCCAGGTTTCCGATTGGGAGACCGTTATCTCGCTGAAACTTGGTTAGGGCTGATTTTGTTTGTGCACCAAGGATATTATCCAATGGTCCGGGCTTGTAGCCTCGCGCTTTTAACGCTTCTTGCACTTGGCGGATGGTATAGCTGGTTACTTCATTTGGGCAGAGTACTTCTCGCCATTCTGTAAAACCACCTTTACGTACCAGGTTCTTTTTCGTTACGGTTTCATATTCAGCCGGGATGTCAATTGTATTTACTTTTGCAGCCTCTTGTACCACCTGCTTGGTATAGGCTTCGTATTCAGCTGGGATCTCTTCCTCTTGTGTATTGGCTTCTGTTTCAATAGCCTGCTTACTGACGGATACGAATTTGGCTGGAATCAGCTCTTCTTTAGTTGTAGCAGGTGTCTTGATCTTTCTTACTTTGATCGTGGTGTATTCCGCTGGAATGACCTCTTCTCTGGTCGTGGCGGCTGATTTCAATACTTCTCTTTGTACCGTTTTGTACTCGGCTGGAATTACCTCTTCTACCACTCGGGCTGGTTCCTTGATTACTCGCTTTGAGCGTGTTTCGAATTCTGCGGGAATTTCAATGGTGCGAGTACAGTCTTCTCCATTGTCTGTCCAACCCTCATCACATCCAACGCGCACTTGCTTGGTTACATTGCGAAATTGGGCAGGGACTTCCACTAAACACCAAACTAGGCAGTCATTCGGATCCGCAGAAAGACAATTTCGATCGGCTTTTCGCTTTACCCACTTCGTAGAGGCTGGTGAAATTTCTAGCCTTTCGTTTCTGGTTTCGTACCGAGCGGGCCGACGCTCAATTCGAGTAGAAGCCTCCTTTACCATAATCCGCTCCGTTGTATTCTCATATTGAGCAGGAACTACTTTCAGGCGCATAGTGGCTGGCTTTACCTCTACCTGTTCTGATACGGTTTCATAGATGGCTGCTACAGGGATATATCGAACAGTAGCTTCTTTCACCATGACCCGCTCCTCTACCGTTTCGTAAACGGCGGGTACATAAATCAGGCGCTTGCCCTCCGGTTTGATTTCCATCTGCTCTTTCAGCGGCTGAAACTTTGTTTGAGAAACGGAATACTTTTTAGCCCCTTCTTTTTTAACAATCTTTTCCTCTACGGCTGAAAAAATAGTGGGTACGATTTCGGTTTTGGTGGATGCTTCTTTCACGACTACCCGTTCGGTTACTTCTTCATAGTCGTCAGCAATCAAGCACTTAGCATAGCATTTCCCCGGCTCGCTGTTGGGCGGAAAGTCGCCGGGTTCTTGGGAGAATGCCCCGATCGTTAGAGCTACGAACAGGAGCAATAAACTCGATTTTCTCATAATGGTGAGTTGATATTGTTTTAATTTAAATGAGTCCAGTATTGAATCTTTCTCAGATAATTTTTTGGATTCTACCTGGTTGGCCAGTTAGAAAGGCAGCGTTTCAACGAATAGGTGCGAGCAAGAGAAGCAAGACTTTTCGCCAAAAGGGTGATTCAAAAACACAAAAATTGCCTGAGAACCTATTGTGTATGGTGGAAAATTAGGTATACAAAGAAATTGCATCCTGTGGGAGGAAATTGTACACCAAGTTAAGTTATTACCTAGGGGATAAAAGGGGGGAAGGCGTATTGTTTATTGGTGATTAGCAGAGGGGAGCTAATTTTTGTCTATTGTACGGGATGAAAAAAAAAATGATGCTAGATTCAGCAAATAAATTGCATTTTTTCAAATACAATTGCTGTTTTCCAGGGTAAAAGGCAGGCTAGAAGTAGGAAAGTGGAGTGGATCTATGATAATGTAGGGGAATCTTGTCCGTGATGGATATGATTTTCAAGATTACAATCATCTCCCTACTGTATCAATTAGAAGGACAGATTTCGACAAGATGTGGTTTTACCGTTTAAGCTCAGAGTCACCCCTGGATCAAATCACTTTTTTGGGATAACACAGGAAGTTTTTAGCCACGATCCTATTTTGAATTTCGTAGTCAGAAATCTTGGAAAGGGGGTGTACCTCTTCATTTTTGAGCAGAATCTTGATTTCCTCTTTGGCAGTGCTGTAGGTCCGATTGGTTTCCTTACCCTTGATCAAGAAATATTTATCTGCTTCTTTCGTAGTCGGAAATTTCTCTAGTATCCCTTTTTGGAGGGCCGCAAGCTGTAGAGCAGTTGGTGCTTCCTTTTGGAAAACCAACTTGAAGAGGCGCCGATTAATTAAGGAGGAAGCTAGATAACTCAGGATTTCATCTTCACTGTTTTGCCAGGCCTTCAGGGCAGCCACCACGTCAAAGTCATCCAAGCTGGCAAAGTGTTGTAGGAGTGTATCCTTTTCCCGCAACAAGTCTTCTCCATCCAAGTCGAAATGCAAAAAGTAGTGCAAACTTTTACTGGCTTCAATAGCATGACCTGTTTTTGCCAAGGTTTTGGCTCGTTGGAGCGTTCGTACCAGCATTTGTTCTGCCGAGAGCACGGTCTTATGTAAATACACCTGCCAATACATAAGCCTACGCGCAATGAGAAATTTTTCAATAGAGTAAATTCCCTTTTCCTCTACCACCAATTCATCGTTTTTGACGGAAAGCATCTTAATGATTCGGTCATAGCCAATTACTCCTTCGTAGACACCCGTGAAAAAACTATCTCGTGTAAGATAATCCATACGATCCATGTCCAATTGGCCCGAAACTAACTGGTGTAAGAAATGTTTGGGGTATTGGTTTTGAAAAATGGAAATGGCTATACTCAAGGCACCATCAAACTCTTCATTGAGTTGCTCCATAAACCAAGTGGACAACTCCTCGTGCGTAACATTGATCAAAGTGTGTTCCAAGGTGTGGGAAAACGGTCCGTGCCCGACATCATGTAACAAAATCGCAATTTGAACAGCCTCAGCTTCTTCTTCCGTGATTGCTACGCCCTTTTCCACTAGTGTTCGAATGGCTTGGCGCATCAGATGCAATGCACCTAAGGCATGATGAAAACGGGTATGCAAAGCCCCTGGATATACATAATGAGTAAGACTTAATTGCTTAATTCGGCGCAGCCTCTGAAAAATCGGATGTTCAACCAACTTGAAGAGTATGCCATAGGGTACACTGATGAATCCGTAAACTGGATCGTTGAATATTTTTTTCTTACTCATTTGAGTAATGGTTATATTGCGGTTAATTGAGTGGTATCAGTCCGTTCGGCACAAAAAGCAGCTACAGCAATTCACTTCGGATTTTGGTAGAACCATTTCCTGCCAAAGGTGAGTAAAGTAACAGCTTTTATCAGCATAGCGTGCTCCTACCGGGTTAATTTTTTCTGAAATTGTCTAAAGCTACCATCACAAGTATAAACGATTGAAAATACTTTCGGTTGCTGCACAATATATTTGTGGATTAACACCTTTACCTTTTGTTCTAAAGTGGCCAATCTCCAAAGATGCCTCGGACAAATGCAGAAGTCATGATCCTGATTTAGGATGTAAACTTCAATTACACACATAAACTTCCAGTTTTAATTATCTAGAAACAACAACATACATGGACAAAATCAATATCCTCTGGGCAGATGATGAAATCGATCTCTTAAAACCACAGTTACTTTTTTTAGAGAAGAAAGGATACGAGGTAATTACCGTCACCAATGGATATGATGCCATTGAGGAAATAGAGGAAAATAACGCCATTGATGTGGTGTTTCTGGATGAAAGCATGCCTGGAATTACAGGATTAGAGACCCTGTCTAAGATCAAAGACCTGCTTCCCAATATTCCCGTAGTCATGATCACCAAGAACGAGGAAGAAAATGTGATGGAAGAAGCGCTGGGTGCTCAGATCAGTGACTACCTAATCAAACCCGTTAATCCCAATCAAATTTTACTGACCTTAAGACGGATCATAGACAGCAAGCGCCTTGTCCGGGAAAAAACAGCCTCAGACTACCAACAAGAATTCCGAACCATCCTCATGGATATCAATAGCGGTCTAGATTATGAGGAATGGGTGGATATTTACAAGCGGATCATCGGTTGGGAATTGAAGATTGATGAATCTGATACCAGTGAAATGGCGGATATCCTGGCTATGCAGAAAAGCGAAGCCAATGCCGCTTTTTCCAAGTACCTGGTCAAAAACTATGTTTCCTGGATTCAGAACGGCGATGGCCCCGTCTTTTCCAACAACCTACTACGATCCAAAGTTTTCCCTCAGTTGAAGCCGGATGTTCCCACCGTAATGGTTCTCCTCGATAATATGCGCTACGATCAATGGCGCATGATAGAGCCCATCATCAGCGAATTCTTTAGAGTGGAAGAAGAGGATTTCTTTTATAGCATCTTACCTACCTCCACACAATATAGCCGCAACGCCATCTTTGCCGGGATGATGCCCGCAGAAATTGAAAAATACCATAAGCAATGGTGGCTCAATGATAATCAGGAAGGCGGAAAGAACATGCACGAGCATGACCTGTTAGCTGAACAGATTCGTCGGACTTTTAGAAAGGAGATCAAATTTGATTATACGAAGATTACCAATGTTAATAATGCCAAGCAAATGCAGGATAATATCCTCAATTACTTGAATAATGACTTCTCGGTGATCGTCTATAATTTCATTGATATGTTATCTCACGCAAGAACAGAGATGGAGGTTTTGAAAGAACTGGCGGGGGATGAAAAGGCTTACCGTTCGCTGACACGGTCCTGGTTTGAGAACTCGCCCTTATATGCGGCCTTGAAGCGTATTTCAGAAAGAGATGTTCAACTCTTTATGACGACGGATCATGGTACTATTCGAGTTAATACTCCATCTAGGGTGGTTGGTGATCGAGAAACCACTACCAACTTGCGTTACAAAGTAGGTCGAAACCTACAGTATGATCGAGGAGATGTCCTGGAGGTCAGAGATCCACATAAGGCAGGACTCCCTCGCCCCAATGTAAGTTCTACCTTTATCTTCGCTAAAGAGGATATCTTCTTTTTATACCCCAATAATTATAATTACTACCACAATTATTACCGTAATACTTTCCAACATGGCGGTATATCATTGGAAGAGGTCATTTGTCCTGTCATTCGATTGACGAGTAAATAGGAGAAGGGACTGTCCAATGGATTCCTCATCGAACTGACTGATGGAACGCTTGTGAATATTAAGTGGGAAGCCTAAATTAGAGGCTCATTATCAACTTGATCTCACATGTATTCGACAAATCCTATACCCAATCTGACAAGTTCTGCTAGTAAATTGTTTTTTCTAGGCTTACTTGTTTCTATTCATTGGCATTGTAATCGGATGGTGCCCATCGATGATATTGATCGTGCCCCGGCGGTCGTGGAAGCTGACCAGGCTTACGCAGATGTGTACAAATCCTTGGATGGTCATTGGAAAGGGCAATTCTTTGTCTTTGAAGCCAAGGAAATCGGTGAGCGGGACGATGCTATTCTATATAACCTTACACGAGAAATGATCCAACAAGATCGATTAAGCATCGTCAATACGCTAGTAGTAGACCAATTCTATGAGTCAGAAAGCCCATTTTTTCAGAAGGTGAAAATCATGGATTTCTACAATGATAAAGGGGAGACGGAGGTCAGTTTAGGCGTGAATAAGGTACAGGATGGAAAGATGTGGTGTGTGGTGAGAAAACCGAGTGAAACAGTGATTCATGAAGGATCAACCGAAGGAGAGAATACCATCATCTGGCAAAGAACTGAGCAAAACCCACAACGGGTGGAGTATTTCAAAGAAACCGTTCTGGCTAGTACCTATGAAATTATTGGTTGGGGCTATTACGAGGGAGATGATGTGACTAAAATGCCGAAAACTTGGTTTTATGCCCAATATCAGCGAGCTCCCGATGATCAATAAGGGAGCACATCACTCCCTTGCAAGTTGAATCTACTTATTATCTTATTTGTCTTTCTTCTTTTTAAAGTCTCCTCGCTTCCAGGCGTCAAAGAAGTTCTTCCAGGCTACGGCATTAAAGATATTCATGGGAGGGCGCTGTCCTATGTAATAGTATTCGCGAGATTGTTGACGAAGATAATAATCCGCGTTTTCGTTGCCGTCTACAGTTACTGTCTTACGCGCCTTACGTAATACTTCATTCGCTAAATTCTCCGTAGCTCGCTCTTGTAACTCAGGGGTAACGTCCATCGCCAGAAATTCTAACTTGAAGTGCTCGCGGCTTGGCCAAGGAAATACGACCGTTTCGGGAAGATTGATGGCATCTTGCGTCATTAATTGCACCAAGGAGTAGCGATCATCGTCAAGATCCTCTGGTATCGTGAATTCGACCGTTTTATAACCTACGGCTGAGAAAACAATGATATCTCCCTTCTGCACAACAATCGAGAAGAAACCCTCGAAATCTGAATAGGTACCTCGCTTCTTGTCTTTTACTAAAATATTGGTGTAAGGCACGGGAAACAATTGCTCCGTAGAACCATCTAGTACCATACCCGAAAACTGTACCAAGTTGTTCTCCTCAGTATCCTGTGCTTGACCCCAAGCCCAAGAAGTACCTATCAGCAAGAAAAAAAGACACAAACACGTCCGAACTGTCATATCTACCAGAGTTAATTTTCAAAAACTATACCGACATCAATGGGCTTTAGGATGGTCTTGCAGGTGGTCAAGAAAATCAAGCGAACATTGGGTCAGTATATACTGGCCAAACTGGTTTAGGAGCCGATGAGATCCTGATTAACAGAGGGAAATCTGCGTACCCCAAAACAGTTGATCCCAAGTATAGCTAGTGTAAAAAATTATCCTTTTGTAGCCTTCAATGCATCCTCATCCCACTACATACCATACTTCCTGCTACGAGGATTTTAGACAAAGTGCTATTCCTATGACCGCAAAAAGCGTACAAAGGTTGGATAGAAACCCCTAAAATTACAGATTTTAGTTTTTTTATAAGGTTTGCAGGCGGGAATTTGCGGAAATACGTCGGGAGATTAACTTCGCCTTAACGAAAATAGCCTGAAATCAAGCTTTCAGGCTATTTTCAATATGGCGTATCGATGCAAAGTCCTTTCTTATCCAAGGGCAAGTTGTAAGACATCACTCATCTGTTCCACATAATGGAAGGTCATGCCTTCAATATAGTTGGCTTGTATCTCCCAGACGTGCTTTTCATTTTCTTGGCAAAGGATGATGTCCTGCATACCCGCTCGTTTGGCAGCCAGAATCTTCTCCTTGATGCCTCCAACCGGTAGGACTTTACCCCTCAGGGTAATCTCACCAGTCATCGCCAGGAAAGGTTTAATCGCTTTACCGTTAAAGGCTGAGGTTAAGGCCGTTAGCATAGTGATCCCGGCCGATGGGCCGTCCTTAGGGATGGCTCCCTGTGGCACGTGTAGATGGATGTCATATTTTTCAAAGTCCTCGGTGGAAATGCCGAGCGTCTCGCTTTGCGCCTTCAAGTAACTTAAGGCGGTGGTTGCTGATTCTTTCATCACATCCCCCAAGTTACCCGTCAAGGTCAATTTCCCTTTTCCTTTGCTTAAACTACATTCGATAAAAAGAATATCACCGCCAGTTGGAGTCCAAGCCAGGCCTACCGCTACACCAGGTGTCTCAATCTTTTGGTATAGATCCGTGGAAAACTTGGTGGGACCGAGCATACCTTTGAGATCTCTGCCCTTAATCCTGGTCTGATACTCCTCCTCCATAGCCACCTTCTTGGCTACGCTCCGCATCACCCCAGCTATCTGCCGATTTAGGGAACGAACACCGGATTCCCGGGTATACTCCTGAATAATTTGCTCAATCACCTTGCCATCTAACTTCAGATGTTTAGCGGCCAAGCCATGTTCTTTTCTTTGATCAGGGATAAGGTGCCGTTTGGCAATTTCTACCTTCTCTTCCGTGCTGTAACCGCTAATGTCAATGATTTCCATACGGTCGAGCAAAGCGGGTTGGATGGTGTTTAATGAGTTAGCCGTGGCGATGAAGAGGACCTTAGACAGATCATATTCAAGCTCCAGGTAATTATCGTGGAAAGTTGTATTCTGCTCCGGATCTAAGACCTCCAGTAGGGCGGAAGAAGGGTCTCCTCTAAAGTCTTTCCCCACCTTATCAATTTCATCTAAGATAAAGACGGGATTAGAGGAACCTGCTTTTCGCAAAGATTGTAGGATTCTACCTGGCATAGCACCGATGTACGTTTTGCGGTGACCTCGGATCTCGGATTCATCGTGTAAGCCTCCCAAAGACATGCGAATAAACTTGCGACGTAAGGCTCGGGCTACCGACCTCCCTAAAGAAGTCTTACCGACACCTGGAGGGCCAACCAAGCACAGGATTGGGGCTTTCATATCGCCCTTTAATTTCAAGACCGCTAAATGTTCCAGTATTCGCTCCTTCACCTTCTCCAGACCGAAATGGTCTTTGTCCAGCACTTGTTTGACCTTCTTGAGGTTGAAATTATCTTTGGTGTATTCTCCCCACGGGAGGTCTAGCAAGAGCTCTAGATAATTCGACTGGACGGAAAATTCCCCTACCTGAGGGTTCATTCGACGCAGCTTGCTCAGTTCCTTTTGAAAAACGGTATTTACTTCCTTGGACCACTTTTTCTTTTTCGCCCGTTCGATCAGGTTCTTTATTTCCTGCTCCTGTGGATTTTGCCCCAGTTCTTCTTGGATCGTCTTCAACTGCTGATTCAAGAAATAGTCTCTTTGCTGCTTCTCGATGTCTACCCGTACCTTATTCTCAATTTGGTCCTTAAGTTCAAGCAATTGCAATTCATCGTTGAGTTGCATGAGCAGCAAGTTGGCCTTTTCAGTCAAGTCACTGGTTTCAAGTATTTTTTGCTTGATGTGTACTTTTGCACTCAGGTTGGAGGCAATAAAGTTGAGCAGGAAGGAATGGCTAGAGATGTTCTTAAGCATCACCATCGCCTCAGAAGGAATATTTGGTGATAGCTCGATGATCTGTTTGGCTAGATCCAATACGGAGGCGATCAAGGCCTCAAACTCTAGATTATTGACTGGGTCAATATATTGAATAGGAGAAATTTCTCCCTTCATAAATGGCTTTTCTTGTAGCATAGCTTCCAAATGGAAGCGGTTACGACCTTGTAAAATGGCCGTGGTTGTACCATCCGGCATTCTCAGTAGCTTTAGAATGCGCGCTACCGTTCCCACTTCGTATAAATCATCTGTTTCTGGTTCTTCTACCTCACTGTCCTTTTGAGACAGCACCGCTACTTTTCGATCTGCTCCATAAGCCGTATTGATAGCTTCAATGGATCGATCGCGACCAACAGTAATGGGAATAATAATGCCTGGAAATAGGACGGTATTTTTTAACGCAAGGATGGGGATTACCTTAGGGAAATCTTCATCAATACTGGGTTCTTCCTCCTCTTCGATTGATATCAACGGTAGATAATCAGTCTCTTCCTCAAACTTCGGGTTAGAAAACAAATCTTCAAACATATACTTAGTAAAATCTTAAATGCTAAATCAAATCAACAAAAGTAACTACAATCAAATAGGTACAAGTAGATTAGTGACAACAATGCCATTGTGACAGTAATTGCCTCTAATGAGGGATTCTTCCTATTGGCAACTACCGTGCCATACTATGATTTAGTGCATTTCTTCGAATATACGTAAATTCTAGCACAAAGATGCCCGACAAAAAGACAGCTTTCATCATAGCGAACTTTGCGTAAAAGGCTTACCGCTACTGCCGTTGCTTCTGGTACCTAAGCGGTATCGAATCGGCAATGGAATGTAGTATTCTAAGATAAGCCTTACCCGCTTTTGACTTGTAACGTATTTTTCTCTTAGAGATACACATTTCAGCACCTGTATAAATACTTTTTGTAGCTTTGGGTGTTTAAAAATGGAGCTAGGTTGCACCAAAATAAACTGCAGCTACAGCCTTGACCTAGAAAACGCCTTTTATGGTTAAAAAGCTGGAGGCGATAAAGGCGCCCATAAATGCAGAGCTTAAGGAATTTGAGAAACATTTTAAGGATGCCATGCGCAGCCCTGTTCCTTTACTGGATCGCATCACTTATTATATAGTGCGCAGAAAAGGTAAGCAGGTTCGTCCGATGTTTGTGTTCTTGTCTGCTAAACTCTGTGGAGAGACAAATCCCGCCACTTTTAATGCAGCCTCTTTCATAGAACTACTGCATACCGCCTCGCTGGTTCATGATGATGTCGTTGACGATTCCAACGAACGTCGAGGGTTCTTTTCGATTAATGCTTTGTGGAAGAATAAAATTGCTGTCCTAGTGGGGGATTATTTCCTGGCTAAAGGGATGTTGATTGCGGTGAAGCATAAGCAATATCGCTTGCTTGAGATCATTTCAGATGCCATGCAGGCCATGAGCGAGGGAGAACTGCTCCAAATTGAGAAAGCACGCAGACTGGATATAGACGAGGCCGTATACTATGATATTATTCGGCAAAAGACGGCTTCCCTTATTGCCTCTGCTTGTGCTGTAGGTGCTGCTTCGGTTACGCAAGATGAAGACCTGATTAGTCGTATGCATCAATTCGGAGAGAAGATTGGTATGGCTTTTCAGATCAGAGATGATCTATTTGACTTCGGAACAGATGATGTTGGGAAACCGCTAGGGATCGACATTAAGGAAAAAAAGATGACCTTACCGTTGATTTACGCCTTGCAAAATGCCGATAGAAAGGATAAGCGTAGAATCATTTACAACATCAAAAAGTACAATGAAAACCCGGAAAAAGTAAGAGAGGTTATTGAGTTTGTGCGAGCTAGTGGAGGGCTTGAGTATACGAAGGGCGTTATGTATGATTATCGCGATCAGGCATTTGAATTGTTACATCAATTTCCAGAGACCCCAGCCCGCCAATCCATAGAGGAGTTGGTGTATTTTGTTACGGACCGAAAAAAGTAAAGCTTCTTACCGATCGAATCCTTGACCCGGGTACTCTTCTTCAATGGGTTCCACTAGAATAATGCGATCATCGATCACGTCGATCACCCTTACATGAACCCCAGGGCTCAGCTCTTGCCCTGCCGTAATCGCCTCCACCTGAAAAGGGGCTTCTGGGAGGGCAAGATATACTTTTCCGAAACCGTTTCGGTGGGGGGGAATAGATTGTAAGACCTCTCCGGTCTGCTGTAATAGATCAAACTTACTTACCTCTTCGAAAGGGGTAAACCATCTTTTGAGCATATACCGACTAAAGAAGGCTAAAGGTCCGGCAATCAATACCGCAAACAAGAGGGAAAGTTTAAGATTGAATTGGGCGAAGTTGAACACAACAATTAGCCAGCTACAGACCGTACAGAAAACGAGAATCATACGGGCGTCAAACCACTGACGCTTGCGCTCCGAAGGCGTTGTGCCGGAAGGCTCAGTATCCTGTTCTAAGCCCATTAGGTGTACAGCGATAAGCATTGCCAAGAGCAAGGTCGAAACGATCGCCATGCTCATAAAAGCTTGGGTTGTGCTCCCCATCGCTTTCCACCAGTCCATTAATAATAGTATCTGCATAATAATTGCCTTCCAATGCGATATCTAAAATAGGACTCTGATCGGATTTGATACAATGGCTTAGACAAAGGGAAGGAGTTTATCGTCAAAAGACCGAATTATTTCGAGTTGTAAGACAAATGGCCAGGAAAATTCCCGTTTTGGGAATCCCATTAAATTCTCAAAAAAGGCGGGAGTTATCAGAGGGAAACTGTGAACTGCTTATTACCTTTGCGCTGACTTTAGGATCACAAACTATGCAACCCAGAATTGATAAAATGGTTGAAGTAAAGTTATTCGCTGGCCGGGCTTCAGAGTACCTAGCAGAGAAGATCGCCGATTATTACCAGCAACCGCTGGGTAAACTTAAGATCCATCAGTTCAGTGATGGAGAGATGCAGCCGGTCATTCAAGAGTCGGTGAGAGGAGGGTACGTATTTTTCATACAGTCCACTTTCACCCCAGCTGAAAACCTGATGGAGTTGCTACTCATGATTGATGCTGCAAAGCGGGCGTCCGCTGGCTACATCACTGCGGTAATCCCATATTTCGGCTATGCTAGACAGGATCGTAAGGATAAACCTCGCGTTCCGATATCTGCCAAAATGATCGCCAATTTACTCCAAGCTGCTGGCGCCGACCGGATCATGACCATGGACTTTCATGCGGATCAAATTCAAGGTTTCTTTGATATTCCAGTGGATCACCTGAAAAGCGACGCCATTTATATTCCTTACTTGCAACAACAAGATCTTTCCAATGTAACCTTTGCTTCTCCCGATGTAGGCGGGGTGAAGCGGGCGAGAACTTATGCGAAGCATTTTGAAAGGCCGCTGGTGATTTGTGATAAATATCGCAAGCGGGCGAACGAAATTGCCGGGATGACGGTAATCGGTGATGTGGAAGGAGCAGACGTGATCCTGGTAGATGATTTAGCGGATACAGCCGGTACTTTATGCCGGGCCGCAGAGATTTTAATGAAAAAAGGGGCTAAGAGTGTGAAAGCGATGTGTACACACCCTGTACTCTCTGGTAAGGCGTATGACAACATCAATAACTCGCAATTGTCGGAGCTATTGGTGTGTGATACCATTCCGATGAAACAGGAATCACCGCGAATTAAGGTGCTGTCAACGGCCAAACTGTTTGCTCGCGCTATCCGAAATACACACGAACACCGTTCTATTTCGGCACTTTTTATTGGAGGTTAAAAGAAGAAGGGCATTCCTACTAAGACCTTGCTGAAAAATAAGTGTATTTGTTTAGATAATCACACAAAATACTTATCTTTGCGTGCCTTTTTAGAGCCTGCTGCTGCTTTTAGGCAGTAGAAACTAAAGCGGATTGATATATGAAGGGTTAGCGATCCCCAATCCTTAGGCTGGATTTGATAGCTCTTCCACTATAGCTAATTGATAAAAAAAACTAAGATGGAAATAGTTGCCGTTAAAGGACAAGTGCGTACAGATGTGGGGAAGAAAGCTTCTAAGGCTGTTCGCAAAGAAGGACGAGTACCTTGTGTGATCTATGGTACTCAGGAAACCTTACATTTCTCAATTGATCCTAAGGAGGTAAAGTCATTGATTTATACACCTGCCTTTAAATTGGCTGAGGTTGAATTAGATGGCACTGCTCATAAATGCATCATTAAAGATATTCAGTTTCATCCAGTCTCTGATGAGATCGTTCACATTGACTTCTTATCTTTGAGTGATGGCCGTAAAGTTAAGGTTGAAATTCCAGTTGGTTTTAAAGGGGTTTCTCCTGGGATGAAACTAGGAGGTAAACTGCAACAGAACTTGCGTAGAGTTAAAATCAAGACTACACCTGAGCACTTGGTGGATCAGTTAGTTCTAGATGTTTCTCATCTTGAGCTGGGGCAATCTGTACGAGTGAGAGATATTGCTGCAATCGACGGTATTGAAATCATGAGCCCTCCAGGTACACCAGTTGCAAGTATAGAAATTCCTCGTGCTTTGCGTTCTGCTGCTTCTGCTGCTAGTAAAGAAGCTGCTGATGCTGAATAAGCTTTGCAGCATTTAAGAAAATAAATAGAGGTTCCCTTCTGATGGGAAAATAATCTCTTGAAAATATAAAAAGAGGGGTAGGCTTCAGGTCTTATCCCTCTTTTTCTTTTCTAACACCTACTACCAGATACCTAATAGCTTATGAAGGTTAGTCTAGTACAAACGACATTAAGTTGGGAAGATCCCGCTGCTAACTTACAGAAGATCGGTGAACAACTGGATCAACTTCCCGCTTCTACCGATTTGATCGTTTTACCAGAGATGTTCACTACGGGCTTCACCATGAATCCTGCGCCAGTGGCGGAGAAAACCGAGGGTCCTACCTTAGACTGGTTGCGAACTAAAGCTGCTACCTTGGATGCGGCTATCACAGGTAGTTACGTAGTTGAAGCAAATGGAAGCTATTACAATCGATTGGCTTGGGTCTTTCCGAATGGGACCTACCATACTTATGATAAACGCCACCTTTTTACATTAGCAGGAGAAGACCAGTTCTACACTGCTGGAACAGACCGACTTATAGTAGAATGGAAAGGGTGGAAGATCTGCCCTTTGATCTGTTATGATTTGCGATTCCCGGTTTGGAGTAGGAATGACGTTGGCTACGATCTATTGATCTATGTTGCCAATTGGCCAGAACGACGGCGGCATCATTGGTGTAGCCTGCTGATCGCCAGAGCAATAGAAAATCAGGTGTACACCATCGGCTTGAACCGAGTTGGTATGGATGGCAAAGAGATTCGTTATACAGGAGATTCCCGTGTGATCGATTATGCCGGGGAAATTCGAGCTAGTTTGGCCATTGATACGTCAACGGTTACCATCGAATTAGATAAAGCTAGCCAAGCCGCTTTTCGGGAACGCTATGCTTTCCTGGCTGATCAGGATAAGTTTACCATAGAATAAACCAACTGGAGTTCTTCTCCCCAACGGTTACCCTAACAGTTGCTCAATTCTCTGATCGATTAGGTCAAACTTAAATGCTGCTTTCACTCCTTCCCATTTGCGTTGAATGGCATCGTTACAGAGGTTGCCAAGACTGCCGACGTGCGTGTGTGCTACTGATCGATCTGGATTAAAACTTCCATCTGCAATCTGTTGGCCCACTATTTTATAAGCGTCTCTGAAGGGCGTTCCCTGCAACACCAATCGATTGACTTCTTCAACGCTGTATAAGTATTTATATTTATCATCCGCTAAGATATTCTCCTTGATCTGGATATGTTCCAAGGCGAAGGCTGCCATTTGCAGGCAATCCTTGAGCTGATGAATGGCCGGAAAAAGCACTTCCTTTAATAACTGGAATTCTCGGTGGTAACCAGAGGGTAAATTAGTGGTCAACATACTCACTTGTGTAGGCAAGGCAATCAATTGATTGCATCGACCTCTAATAATCTCAAAAACATCTGGGTTTTTCTTGTGCGGCATGATGCTGGAACCTGTAGTCAATTCATCCGGAAAGGCTATAAAGCCAAAGTTCTGATTGATGAAAAGGCAGACATCCATGGCCAGCTTTCCTAAGGTATGGGCGGTAGCCGACAGGGAGAAAGCCATGAAGAGTTCACTTTTTCCCCTTCCCATTTGTGCATGTATTACATTATAATTCAAATCAGCGAAGCCCAGTACATCCGTAGTCATCTTCCGGTCCAATGGAAAAGAAGAACCATAACCCGCTGCCGATCCCAATGGGTTTTGATTAATGATCTTGAAGGTGCTCAACCACTGTTGCAGATCATCCACTAAGCTTTCCGCATACGCCCCAAACCACAGACCAAAGGAAGACACCATAGCCACCTGAAGATGCGTATATCCAGGTAACAACTGGTCTTTGTGTCGCTCTGATAAAGTGATTAGCGTTTCGAACAGTCTTTCAATATCTTGGATAATTGCTCTTACCTGCGCTCGTAGATATAGTTTGAGATCCACCAGCACTTGATCATTCCGAGAGCGTCCGCTGTGAATCTTCTTCCCAATCTCTCCCAGATTCTGAATCAACCAATGCTCCACCTGAGAATGTACATCCTCTATCCCTTCTTCGATGGTAAAGCGTCCAGCCTCCACTTCTTTGTACAAAGTCTGCAAGCCCTTGACTAATGCTTCTAGTTCCGTTTTTTCCAACAGCCCTACTTCACACAACATTTTGATATGAGCCAAGGAACCCTGAATATCATAAGGGGCTAATTCAAGGTCCAGTTCTCTATCTCTTCCTACGGTGAAGCGTTCTATTTCTTGATCTACTTGATAGTTCTTTTGCCAAAGTTTCATGAAAATGATTTGATACTCGGTCAGTTCAACTCTTAACAGAGTCAAAACGCAATATTTTGCTCGCCTACAGCAACGGAAAGTCCGATATACAAGCCTTAGGATTGCCTTCGGCGACCTACTTTTACAATCGCCCAAAAGTAGGCAAAACTTTTTTGGCTTTCGCTATTTGAGCCACTGGCCCAAGCTACCCCAGAAAATAAACTCCTCCTCAGACCATATGTTGCCGGGCATCCCGCTCTAGGACATCGCAACTATTCACTTTAGGTAGGTCCAAAACGAATCCATTCCGATAGCCATCAGAGGTCGCCGTCTTGGATGAGTGAGAGCAATTGAATGTATTTTTCTATACCTCCCTTGATTTCGCTGTGTTTGATGTATTCATCGGCGGTGTGAGAGCGGGCGGAATCTCCGGGGCCTAGTTTTAGGGTGGTGAAGGGCATCAGGGCTTGATCGCTCAAGGTGGGCGAACCAAAGTGGGGCCATCCCAGTGATTTCCCGTATTGGATTATTGGGTGATCTAAGGGGATTCCCGAAGAGTTTAAGCGGAAAGAACGCGCCTTCAAGATAGATTGTGTATGGGCTTGTAACTCTTCGAATACCTCTTCGTTGGAATAGGCTTCATTTGTTCGTACATCAATCACGAAGGAACAACGATCGGGCACCACATTATGCTGGGAACCCGCCTCAATCTGCGTAACGGTGGCTTTTACCGCCCCTAGTAACGGACTAACCTTTGGAAACTGATGTTCGCGTATCCAGGTAATATCCTCTAGTGCTTTATACAATGCATTTACTCCTTCATTCCTGGCTGCATGCCCAGACTTTCCTTCGGCCGTTCCATCAATTACCATCAAGCCTTTCTCAGCAATAGCCATTTCCATTTTGGTGGGTTCTCCCACAATGCCCAGACTGATGGTTCCCAGTAGAGGTAGAAGGGCAGCAATACCATTTTTGCCTGAAATCTCTTCTTCGGCTGTGGCCGCTATAATGAGGTTGAAAGGAAGATTTGATTTCCCGTAGAAGTGTAAAAAGGTAGCGATAAGAGATACCAAGGGACCACCGGCATCATTACTGCCCAAACCATACAGGGTTTCACCTTCGGTGGTGGGCTGGAAGGGAGGACGTTGCCAACCAGCGGCAGGTTTTACAGTATCATGATGGGAATTCAACAAAAGAATGGGGTTACCTGCTGTCCAGTGCTTATTCCTGGCCCAAATATTATTTAGCTTACGCTCTGCGGATATTCCTTCCTGTTCAAAGAAGGAAAACAGCAGATCGGCGGTGTCAGTCTCTTCCCGGGATAGGGAAGGGGTAGCGATAAGTTGTTCTAAGAGTTGAATGGCCTTTATAGCCAATGAGTCGATATCCATCATTAGGTTTACGCTTGTTGGAGGATCTTGGTCGCTGTTTGGCTTTGGAGTGCTTTGATGTGCCCGATGCTGATCTGATATACACCAGCCTCAATTGCCGCAAAAGCATTATCTAACTTCGGAATCATTCCCGCCGAGATCACACCATCTGCTTTATACCGCTGGTAGCTTTCTGAGGTGAGTTCCGGGATCACTGAGTTATCGTCATCAGGATCAGTGAGTACGCCTCCTTTTTCGAAGCAGAATTGTAGTTCTACCTCATACCCTTTGGCCATGGCTGTAGCCACAGAAGAAGCAATTGTATCGGCATTGGTATTGAGCAATTGCCCCTTTTGATCATGTGTGATAGCACAAAAGCAGGGGCAAAAGCCAAGATCCAGTAATTGCTGTAAGCCCTTGGCATTAATCTCATCAATGTCACCCGCAAAGCCGTAGTCGGTTGTGGTCACGATCCGTTTATGGGCTCGAATCATATTCCCGTCCGCCCCACTCAAGCCTAAGGCATTGCATCCCAGACTTTGAAGCTCACTGACCACCGTTTTGTTGACCAAACCCGCATAGACCATAGTGACGACCTCTAAGGTGGCGGCATCCGTTATTCGACGACCATTGAGCATTTTAGGCTCGATATCCAAGGCTTCGATAATGACATTGGCCTGTTTCCCCCCTCCGTGGACCAAAATTTTTGGACCTTCAATCGATACGAAATATTGGAGGGCCTGGGTCAGTTTTTCCGGCACCTCAAGGACCTTTCCACCAATCTTTACTACCCTTAATTTCGGTCTTTGCATCTGTTGAGTGCTTATAGTGTGCTTATAGTGTGCTTAATATTTCATGCAGTACAGCTTGGGCTGCGTAGGTTCGATTATTGGCTTGATGAATAACCAAGGAAGCTTCACTATCCAAGACGCCATCAGCTACTACTACATTTCGCCTCACTGGCAAGCAATGCATGAATTTTCCATTATCCGTCAAGGCCATCTTCTCGGGTGTAATCATCCAATTCGGGTCTTGCGACAAGATTTGGCCATATTGATTGAAGGAGGACCAGTTCTTCGTATAAATGAAGTCCGCCCCTTCAAATGCCTCTTCCTGCTTATGAGTAACGGGAATACCATGGGTAAACTGAGGTGCCAAGTCGTAGCCCTCTGGGTGCGTGATCACCAATTCGGCATCCGTTCGATTCACCCATTCCAAAAAGGAGTTACTGACGGCTTGGGGGAGTGCGCGTGGATGCGGTGCCCAGCTCAATACCACTTTAGGGCGTGCTTTGGTCTTGTGTTCTTCTATGGTGATCAGATCTGCTAGAGATTGCAAGGGATGTCGGATGGCTGATTCCAGGCTAATGATAGGCACTGAGGCGTAGCGCATGAATTGGTGCAAGATAAAATCGGAGTAGTCGCGTTCGCGATCAGTCAGGGACGGAAAGGTTCGGATACCAATGACATCGGCATATTGACTGATGACAGCAGCGGCTTCCCGGATGTGCTCAGCTTTATCCATGTTCATGATCTTTCCATCTTCAAATTCCAATTGCCAGCCCTGTCCGGCATTCATATTGATTACGGACATGCCGAGGTTGATTCCTGCTTTTTCCGTACTCAGACGGGTTCGTAGAGAAGGGTTGAAGAAGAGAAGGATTAGAGTTTTTCCTTTACCCAAAGTTTCAGCTTGCAAGGGATTCGACTTTAGGTCCATCCCTTTCTGGATTAAACTTTCTAGTTGATCGACATCCGCTACGGATTCAAAGTTCTTCATGTCTAGGCTCAGATTTTGGCGGTTTGTTGGTATTGTTGGAGTCCTGCTTTCAAGCCACTGAGGAATTGCTCTGCCTCCTGCTCTGTGATGTTGAGTGGTGGCAGTAAACGGAGCGTATGTGGATCAGCTGAAGAACCAGTGAATACATGTTGCTCGAAAAGCAGTTGCTTTCGTAAAGGCTTAATTGGGAAATCCATGCTCATTCCAATCATTAGACCGTGGCCCCTTACCTCCTTGACGGCTGAGAAGCTCCGCAATTCAGTCATTAGCTGCTGACCCAACTGCTTGGCGTGTGGGATCAGTTGTTCAGACTCCAATACCTCTAGGACAGCTAAGCCAGCAGCACAGGCTAGATGATTGCCACCGAAGGTGGTCCCGAGTAAGCCGTATTTGGCTTCAAATCGGGGATGAATAAGTACCCCGCCAATGGGGAACCCGTTGCCCATTCCCTTAGCTACCGTAATGAGATCTGGGACTACCTCGCTATATTGATAAGCAAAGAAGGAGCCACTTCTTCCGTACCCAGATTGTATCTCATCCAGGATCAATACCGTATCTTGTGCTCGGCATAAACTGGCCACCTCTTCGAGAAAAGTAGGTTCAGGCACATGGATACCGCCGATGCCCTGGATGCCTTCTATGATTACTGCCGCTACATCGCCCTTGGCTAGACTGGATCGCACGGATTCCAGGTCATTCCAATCGTGAAATTCCGCTTCATAATTCCGATTGATCGGGGCCTTGATTTTAGGGTTGTCTGTAGCATTGACTGCTGCTGAAGTTCGGCCGTGAAAAGCGCCTTTAAAGGTGATCACCTTCGTTCGACCATTGTGGAAAGAAGCCAATTTCAGGGCATTCTCATTCGCCTCAGCACCAGAGTTACAAAGAAATAATTGGAATTCCTCACAGCCCGAAAGGGCGCCCAGTTTTTGGGCTAAGGCTTGCTGCAAGGGGTTTTGAACAGAATTTGAGTAAAAGACCAGCTTGGCCGCCTGTTCTTGTAGGCGCTGGACGAAATGTGGATGGCTGTGGCCAATGGATATAACAGCATGGCCGCCATAAAAATCCAAGTATGCTTGGCCATCTTTATCGTATACATAGCTCCCTTTTCCCGATACGGGTTCCAATCCGAATAAGGGATATACATCAAAAAGTTGCATGATTGAATAGATTAGTACACCACCGACTTAAGGTGCAGCCCTGTAGTTTCAGCTAGACCAAAAGCCAGATTCATATTCTGGACAGCTTGGCCGGAGGCACCTTTCAGTAGGTTGTCGATGATGGAAATGATAAGCAGTTTGTTGCCGTGTTTTTCCAGATGCAATAGGCATTTATTGGTGTTGACGACCTGCTTTAGATTAGGGTTTTGTTGGGTGACGTGCGTGAAGGGATCATCCGCATAATAACTTTCGTACAAAGCGTAGGCCTCTTCTTCAGACAATGGACAGTCTACGTAGGCACTGGCATAGATACCTCTGGCAAAATCGCCTCTGACCGGCAAAAAGTTTATGGCGTGATCAAAGGAAGGTTGCAGAAAGGTGAGGCTTTGCTTGATTTCGGCTAAATGCTGATGATTGAAGGCCTTGTAAATGGACAAGTTGTTGTTGCGCCAGCTGAAGTGGGTCGTACTTTTAGGTGATTGTCCAGCTCCTGTGGATCCCGTGATCGCGTGTACATGGACTTCGCTCTGCAATAGTTGTGCCTTAGCCAGCGGTAGTAAAGCCAATTGAATGGCAGTCGCGAAACATCCACAATTAGCCACTCTTTTATGGGTTTGAATGGTTGCTTTGTGAAGCTCTGGTAAGCCATAAACGAATTCCTCTGCTAAGCGATAATCATTGCTTAGATCAATTACCGTAATATCCGATGGGACATTGTGTTCTTCCATAAAGGTTGTAGAACGTCCGTGCCCCATACATAGAAAGAGTACATCGACAGTAAAACTGACCTCATCGGTGAAATGCAAGTGGCATTCCCCGACGAGGTCGTCATGTACATCACTCACTAGTCTACCTGTTTGGCTTTGACTTACTACAAAGCCGATTTCAACCTCTGGATGATATAAAAGCACCCGAATCAACTCGCCCGCGGTATATCCTCCTCCTCCAATAATTCCTACCTTGATCATATCCGCTTATCTTTTTTAAATTTAAATAATTCTATGCTTGAAGTCAATGCAATATACAATGAGCTAGACCGTCTTCAAGCATTTAGACCTGCTCCTCTGGATAGCTCCATTTATGTCCTAAGGACCGTCAGGTCAAGCTTCTTTATTTGCCTTTTTATTGACTAAATGATGGATTTTGACTTGATTAGCAAGAATTTTGGTAAAGCCTTTAACATCTTCACCCGTCCAGGCCTTGTTCATCTCACCATAATGACCGAAGTCACTATTCATTAAGTCAAAGTCTGATTCTATGCCTACTAACTCGAAACGGTAAGGAAGCAATTTCACTGTAGCCTTTCCCGTTACGGTAGCTTGGGTGTCTTCGAGGAAGGACTCAATGTTCCTCATCACGGGGTCCAGATATTGTCCTTCGTGCAGGAGCATGCCGTACCAGTTGGCCAATTGCTCTTTCCAGTATTGCTGCCATTTGGTCAAGGTATGTTTTTCGATCAAATGATGAGCTTTTAAAATGATCAAGGGGGCAGCCGCCTCAAAGCCTACCCGCCCTTTAATACCGATTATGGTATCTCCAACGTGAATATCTCGGCCAATTGCATAAGGTTTGGCGAGATCGTTGAGAAAGGCGATGGCTTTCCAAGGTTCTGCAAATTCTTGATCGTCAACCCTTTTCAGCTCACCCTTTTCAAAGTGTAGCTCCACCTGCCCAGGAGTAGTTTCTACCAATTGAGAGGGATAGGCCTCTTCTGGCAAGGACTGATGAGAGGTGAGCGTTTCTGCTCCACCTACGCTGGTCCCCCACAAGCCTTGATTAATGGAGTATTTGGCTTTTTCCCAACTCCAATTTACTCCGTGCTTCTCTAGGTATTCAATTTCAGCCTGACGAGACAGTTGGAGGTCTCGGATTGGGGTAATCACTTCTAATCCAGGACCTAGAATGCTGAAAACAAGATCAAACCGAACCTGATCATTACCCGCCCCTGTGCTACCATGCGCAATACTATCGGCATCTAAAAGCTTAGCATACTCCACTACTTGTAAGGCTTGGAACATCCGTTCTGCACTTACAGAAAGCGGGTAGGTATTATTCCTAAGTACATTACCATAGATTAGGTAGCGTACGCATTGCTGATAGAAGGCAGGGACTGCGTCAATGACTTTTACACTCTTTGCCCCAAGGGCAAAGGCTCTTTTTTCAATTTCTTGTAGCTCTTCCTCACTAAATCCTCCAGTGTCCACGGTTAGGGCATGTACCTCTAAACCTAGGTCTTGACTTAAATATTTGACACAAAACGAAGTATCCAGTCCTCCGCTGTAAGCCAGCACAACTTTCTTATTGGCCATTATTCTATTTTTGAAGGGGGCGAACAATACCACCCTGAGTATTTGTAAAAATGTAAACTATTACGGTGTCTTCACCACGATCTGATCACTCAAGTCAAATGCCATGGACTCCTCTTTTGAGGGGGCAAGCATGGCGGTACAAAGGCAGATCTTCCTTTGATTTCGGTTGAGGATATCAAAGTTTGGACAGCTCTTACAGCCGTTCCAGAACGCATCATCCTGTGTTAATTCCGAGAAGGTTACGGGTTTATAGCCTAGATCTGAGTTAATTCGCATGACGGCTAGACTAGTCGTGATACCAAATACCTTTGCGGCAGGATATTTATTTCTAGATAAGGCAAAAACGTGTTGCTTAATTTGACGAGCCAAGCCTTTACGGCGGTAGGCAGGAGCAATGATTAAGCCTGAATTAGCAACGTACTGGCCGTGACTCCATGTCTCGATGTAGCAGAAGCCTGCTAATTGATCTCCATCCATGGCCACCACAGCATCGCCCTTAAGGATTTTAGCCTTTACGTAGTCGGGTTGTCGTTCGGCTATCCCTGTTCCCCTTTCTTTGGCTGATTCTGCATACAGGGAACATATGAATTCAGCATAAGCAGCATGTAAGGGCTGAGCTATCTGAATGCTAAAATTATCTTGCGATTGCATGGTTTTTCTGTATTAACCATTCTTGAGTCAACAGGGAAGAGGTCCAAACCCAGGATCCGCATCAACTCAAATACATTTGAAAAAGTAGAATCTAATTTGGTGGAAATTTGGTAGGGCATAATGCCTACCCACGAGGGTAATATGAAAGATATACGCCCCTAGGGGCGACGACGTGCTAGTCTACGACGGCAAGTAAAAGGAAAAGATATGATATTTAGTTCAGTCATTGCCATTGTGGAAGCAAAAGTAGGTGCAATTATGGTGATTTGCAACTGGTGAGCTCTTTTTTTTGAAATATTTAATAGAGCTATCCAATAATTAGTAATTCCTTAAGAAGAACAGGTAGAAGAGGAGAGAAATACAGAAATTTCAATGCGAATTTTCGCCTTTCACTGCGGATCTGAGTTGTGTACCAGGCAGTATACTGTCGACCACCGTGTTGGGTAGTCGCCTTGTAGCAGGGCAGTCCAGCAATGGTGTCCACTCCCGGTATGGTTTTCCATTGTAATGAAAAGGGCGCTTGCAAATAATGTAGATTCCAGGTTCCGTAGAGGGCTATTTGGCGATTTTTAGTTTTTAAGGGATCTTTCACCTTCATGCAAATGATAAACAGACGAAAGATCCCAATTGTATCTTAGATAGATAGTAAAGAGACTCTATTTGATCAACAATCGATTCGATCAATCTAGGTCAACGGCTCTGTAGGCATCAATCACCGCTTGCTCCCCTTCCTTGTCAGGGCGGGAATTGCCATGTTCCATTCCCAGTACATCGGTAAAGCCCTTCTCGTGGATCAACTTGAACACATTTTTATAGTGAATCTCTCCAGTAGTAGGCTCTTTTCTTCCCGGATTATCTCCAATTTGGAAGTAGGCAATTTCATTCCAGGATTTTTCAATATTAGGGATGATATTTCCCTCTTGAATCTGCTGGTGGTAAATATCGAAAAGTATTTTACAACTTGGACTACCCACTGCCTTACATACTAAGTAAGCTTGTGCGGCCTTAGTCAAAAATAGCCCGGGGTGATTTCTGAAGTTCAGCGGTTCGAGTACCATGGTGAGATTGTGCGGTTCCAAGATCTCGCTAGCCCGCTTAAGAGTTTCCACAACATTAGCTGTTTGGTAGCCCATGTCTTGGCGAAGATCTAGATGGCCTGGAACAACCGTCATCCACTTGGCGTTGACCCGCTTGGCTACATCTACCGCCTTCTTGATGTAATCCAGGAATTCCGCTCTGGAGTCCTCCTTGCCGGTAGTTAGTGTGGGTTCTCTCCAATAGATCTTGTGTGCGACAAAGACGCCCATAGTTAAGCCCAGGTCCGCCATGGTTTTACCCATTTTCTCTTGCAAAGAAACCTCGCGTTCCCGCATCCCGTTATCTTCGAAGGCTGAGAATCCCTGGTCTGCCATGAACTTGAGCTGATCGATGGGGTCTTTACCGGCATGATGCTTAAACATCCCCAAGTGCGGGGCAAATTTCATTTTGAAGGGTTCGGCTTTGGTCTTCGTAGGCTTGGCTTGACTATGAGTGGTTGCCCCAACTAGAGCTGCTGAAGTAGCCACACTGGATTGTATAAACGTTCTTCGCTTCATTTTGTGATGGATATGAATTTCTTGTTGAATTGCTTTTCGATTTTTTAAGTCGTGTTACTTACAAGAAAGGTTAGGCGCGTAGCTTATGTAGGCTGCTCGATCCTAACCTTTCAAAAGTGGGTATACAGCCCCCAATATTTACATTACTTCTGTAATACCAGGTACAATAGAGGGGTAGCATCCATCTTTATCCGGCATCACCTGAGGGTTAGCATCCCAAGCATATTTACTAGGAGATAGATCAAGGCTGGAAGCCATAGCATCATCCCATTTAACCAACTGACCTGAATAGGTAGCCATCCGTCCTAGGATGGAGGTCATGGTACTTTTAGCTGCATTCTCGGCATCAGCAAATTTATATTCTCCCTTAGCTATAGCTGCAAAAAGTACATCATGCTCTACTTGATAAGGGTTGGGATCTCCTTTACCTTTTTGGTCCATGATGGCATGTCCGCTTTTAGTCAAAATTACGCCTGGCTTAGGTGCTGAACCATTAGTACCTTGGAAAGCTTCTGTCACCTTGTTTTCACAGCCTTTCCAGTGTCGGCACTGACTCATCATCTTACTGCCATCCGCATATTCAAATTCTACAAAGTGATGGTCGAAAATCTCTCCGTGGTCTTTGCCGGTTCTCATCCGACGGCCTCCCATACCCCTGGCTGAGACGGGATAAGCCTTTTTGACCCAGTTGCCCACATCCAAGTTATGGATATGCTGTTCGGTGATATGGTCTCCACACAACCAATTGAAGTAATACCAGTTGAGCATTTGATACTGCATCTCAGTCATACCCTCTTTCCTTTCTCTGACCCAAACACCACCACTATTCCAATAAACGTGAGAGGTTGTGATATCTCCAATCACCCCTTCGTGCAACATATCTACCCAATTGGTATAGATTTTTTGGTAATGACGTTGCAGACCTACGACTACATTTAGTTTCTTTTCTTTGGCGAGTTTTGCCGTTTCCAAAACCTTCCGTACACCTGGTGCATCAACTGCAACGGGTTTTTCCATGAAGACATGCTTGTTGGCTTTGATGGCAGCATCAAAATGGATAGGTCGGAAGCCGGGAGGCGTAGCAATAACTACGACATCACAAAGAGGAATAACCTTCTTGTATCCATCGAAACCATCGAATTGATTTTCGGCCGGAACATCAAATTTCTTGCTGTCGATATCATTATTAGCTAAGGCATCCTGAATACGTTTCACACTCGCGTCAAGTCGATCCCGGAAGGCGTCGGCCATGGCCACCAAACGGACGTTTTGATCCGTGGATAATGCTTGTACCGCAGCTCCGGAGCCTCTACCTCCACAGCCGATCAAGCCAACTTTTATGACATCCTCTCCATCAATATGTGCTTTAGCTGACAGCATAGATGGGCTTAGAATTAGCGCGCCCGTTGCCAAACCAGAGGATTTGACAAAAGTACGGCGGCCCATTTTGTTTTGGTCTTTCTTTTTCATGATAAGGTTAATTGTATACTTGAATAAAGTTTTATCCTTGTTGTACTACCAGGCAGTAGGTCTAAAATGATCTAGGCCGAGGATATGATATAGGCCTACAACGAATATATGTTCGCAAGAGACAGTTCATAGAGTAAATCCAGGAATTATATTTTCCTTTTGATTTTCAACTTGTAATATCAAAAAAAACCGAGGGAAAATTGAGAAAATGGCTGGGTTTTAACGAATAGGACCAGATTATTGTACAGCTAGGATATAGCGTCTAATTTCCGACAATTAATGGGATAGATGGATAGGAGTTTCATTTTGCGGATTTCCTGGGCTAGTTTTAAGCAACAAAAAACATTACTTATTCATGGCTATAGCCCACCACTTCATGGTAGATTTCTCTCTGCCTCAAGAGCCTACTTCAGCTTTCTTGGAATTGGTGCCTTTTCAAGAGGCCGTGATTAGTGATTACCTATCGAAAGGTAAGTTGATCAACTATGCCATATCACTGGAAAAATCCAAAATCTGGGCTGTGTTTTCTGCTACTTCGGAGGTGGAGGTACTGGAAATGCTAATCGACTTTCCGCTCACCAAATTTATGGAAGTGGAAATCAGTTTGCTGCAACAATACAACTGTAATGCTTACGCGCCTAGCTTTTCTATGAACTAAGCATTGGTAGAGTGTTGATGAGGTAGAGATGGTAAAGTTTCCATTCGGTCCTATTTTTTTCCCGTATTCCTTTTAGTTAAAGTATCCTTTCTGCATTTATTTCGTTGATAATAGGCAAAAAAAAACCGATAGAGCGAATGCCAATCGGTTGAGAGCAGAGAAAGCGTACGAATTAGAGGCCTAGCCGTCTAATTTTGGAAATGTTTGGGGTATAGTTTTATCTCATGATGTTTACGAACTCCCGCAGGAGCAAAAGATGTGTTTCTAGTGTGAAAATCGAATAAAACGGAGCACCTGGCTTATTCGGCTTATCGGTGCTCCGTTGCTTGGTTTGGGGTTGTGTTAATTAGTTCTCAAAGTGATCTTGGGGATCGCTTCCCGGCCCTTCAACCAGGATTTGGTTTGAGTTATACAGGGATGAATTGGGGATTACACAAGAGTACGAATTGGGGATTGTTTGGATTAAGTTTTGATTTCTGGGGTAGTAGTCTTAATTCGTTTTTGCTAGTTTTCATAATAAGGAGTCATTTCGGCACATAATTCCACAAAAAAAGAATAACTTTTTTTCTTTAGTCGATTCTTTTTTCTGTTAATTTGCTGATTATTAGTTAGTTGTTTTTTGTATTTTTTTTGGAGTTTCAAATTAATTAGTGAAAAAAACTAAGTATTCGATCTATTTTGTGCACTTGGAGTAAGTAAGTACTTCACCGATTTTGGCGGAGAAGGCCATTTTAACAGCGCGTAGCTTCTTATCCAGCACATTTTTACCATCTCCTACCCACCACGGAATAAGCTATCGATCTGCTATCTGCGCACATACCACGGACGAGCAATAAACAATTTGCCAGGGACAAGGACAAAATGGTAGACCCTATGGCCTTTGTCTCCTAAGGTTTTTTATTTTTGAAAATAACTACAAAAAAGCATAGTGTTATCGATATTTAGAACCAACCAACTAATGGCCAGTTTCCTGCTGGTCTTTTATGCTGCGGCTCTACGGTTTTGGGGGCTGGTATATCTGGAACCGTGGGAACCTGCTGCTACGGGAATCTTGTCAGATTGGGTTTATGACCAGGTTGGATATTCAGGACTGGTCCCTTCTCTGATAGCTACTATATTGGTGTTTATAGAAGGCTGGATGTTAAATGCGCTGGTGCTACGTGATCGACTCGGCCGAGATGCTAACCTATTTCCCGGACTTTTTTTCATACTGATCAGTAGTGTCCTTCCACCTTTCTTGCAGCTATCGCCATTACATTTGGCTAACTTCTTCTATATTTTAGCGTTGTTTGAGCTGCTAGCTATCTACAAGAAGGTGGATTGTGCCACGAATCTCTTCAATAGCGGCTTATGGATTGCAATTGGTAGCCTGTTTTACCCATCTTATTTGGCACTTTTCGTACTTACTATAGTTGCGATTAATACACTGCGGTCATTGAAAGTGGGGGACATATTGATTGTGTTATGTGGAATCCTAGTACCTTACATCTATGCTTTGGTGTACTTCTACTGGACGAATCGTTTGGCGATTTTTTTAGGGGAGCAATTCCCGATACAAGTAGGAGTTCCTGAACTTCATCTGCCCGACCCGGTTTTGTACTACAATAGTCTGGTCCTCTGCGGGCTACTTGTGCTGGTGGTTTTGTTCAGCTGGGGTGGTTTCTTGGCGAAGAATGTTATTCAGGTGCAGAAGAAGATCAATATTTTGTTCAGCGCGCTTTTCCTCTCCATTTTAGCACCTTTTCTAGTGGATCGGGTTTCGCTCGATCTATTGCTTTATCTTGCGGTACCCTTAGGTGTGTTGACTTCTTTCAGCTTTACCAATATGCCAAGTCAACGGGCGGAAGTTATACACCTAATTTGGGTATTCGGATTACTGTATTTTCATTTCTTGGTTTTTAGTGGGGCATTTTGATTGATTGCCCTATCTAGTTCCTGGCATTTTATACTTAGGTCCAGTTGGATGGGGATTTACACTCCATATCATTGGAGGGAAGTACACATATTTTGTTAAAGTGTAATCCAAAATGATCATGGATGTTAAATACTGTTAATGTTTGGTCTGTATCCAACTTCTTAACTAATAGTCCCCTTTCTATTGTATATTTTTGCTGCAAACGGATATATACATATGAAGATATTAGGATTAGTGGTGAGCCTGCTCTTTTCTTTTAGCCTGCTCCAAGCTCAGCCCATGGCACCAGTTGAATGGACTTTCTCAGCTGAAAAGATTGCAGACAAAGAGTACGATCTTGTCTTTACAGCTGAAATTGATCCAGGTTGGTACATCTACTCCCAAAAGGCCAATGAGGATGGCCCGATTCCCACTTCATTTTACTACAATGCTGATCCCGGGTTCCAGCCGGTAGGCATTCCGTCGGAAGAAGGGGATAAGAAGGAAGGTATGGACGATATGTTTGGTATTCATTTGATTAAGTTTGGAAAAAAAGCTGTTTTCAAGCAGCGAGTTATGCTGACGGATGAAATCAAAGAGATATCAGGCTACTTGGAATTTATGTGCTGTAATGAAAAGCAGTGCCTACCACCCAAGTCGGTTGATTTTGCCTTCGACTTTAAGCAATAAGGAGAAAAATATCCTCCCAGGAGGAAGGTGGTTCAAGCATGAAAAAATCCTTCCTCGCCATCTGATCGCCTATATATTGAATGCTTTTTTCTGAATTAGGAATCATTTAACATGAGACTTCTACTATTTTTTATTGCCCTTTTTGTGACGGTCGGATTATCGGCTCAAATGGTAGATCCAGTAAAATGGGATACCCACATAGACAAAATCTCGGAGGAAGAATATCAACTGGTTTTTACCGCTGATATGGATCCAGGCTGGATGCTCTACTCGCAGCATACAGAAGATGGTGGCCCGATTCCAACCACTTTCTATTTTAATGAAGGAGCTCATTATAGTTTGGTGGGTGAGGTAGAGGAAAAAGGCAAAAAAAAGGAAGGCCGAGATCCCCTGTTTGACAATATTGTGGTGATTAAATACCCAAAGGGACCAGTAGTTTTTACCCAAAGGGTGAAAGTGGCTGATCCTAGTCAACCCATTACAGTGGAAGTGGAATATATGTCTTGCAATGATGAGACTTGTACCCCACCGATGCTAAAAGATTTTTCTTTTGATGTCAGCACAGTAGCAGGGGCGACTCTCACTGCTTCAGCGGATGTACAAGAAGCTGGAGAGCTGGAGCAGCCCAAAGCAGCCGTGTCGGAAATGGCGCAAACTGGTGTTATCACCGAAACGGAAGAAGGGGCTGCTAATTCAGAGGAGGAGGCTGCGCCCTTATTGGATGGTAATGATGGTGGAGCGGAAAAGGGAGGATTACTCGAACCTGTGAAATGGTCCTTTACCAGTAAAAAAATTGGAGAAGGAGCATATGAGTTCATCGCAACGGCAGAAGTTGAGGAGGGATGGAGTATGCCTTCTTATCGGTCGCATATAGATGGGCCCCCTCCTTTAGAAATATACTGGGAGCACGATACGACCGCCGTAATAGCGTCTGGTGAGCTCCAAGAACTGACAAAGATCAAGACGGCTATGGATCCTCTGTTTGGTGTTGAGGTGAGTAAATATGTCGGGAACCCAGTAGAGGTAAAGCAAAGCTTTAATAGCAACGAACCTAATCCAGTAGTGAAAGGGTTTATGGTCTTTACGGTTTGCGATGATGAAAAGTGCCTGCCACCAACGGAGGCGCCATTCTCACTAGATTTGAGTACGGGGAAAGCAGCTGTGGACCTAGCTGTAGTCAAAGCAGAGGGAGAACAACTAGATCAAAGAAGGGAAAGCCTAGCTGCTACCTATAAAGAACCGCTTGGAAACTGTGGAGAAGAAGTGGTCTCCAGTGATTCTCTATTTTGGACTTTTATCCTAGGTTTCCTGGGAGGATTGGTGGCTTTGTTGACACCTTGTGTATTTCCAATGATTCCACTAACGGTTAGCTTTTTCACCAAAACTAGTAAAGATCGAGCGTCCAGTCTACGCAACGCCCTAATTTATGGCCTATCCATTATCCTAATCTACGTATCCATTGGATTGATTATTACTGGGGCTTTAGGACCCGGAGCATTGAATGCCCTATCCACAAACTGGATTGCCAACCTCCTTTTCTTTGCCATCTTTGTAGCATTTGCCTTTTCTTTCTTCGGCTACTACGAGATTACGCTGCCTAGCACTTGGTCCACCAAGAGCGACGCTATGGCGGACAAAGGGGGACTTATAGGAATCTTTTTCATGGCCTTTACCTTGGCGCTGGTTTCTTTTTCTTGCACGGGACCAATCATTGGTTCTGCACTGGTAGAATCCGCCACGAACAAGATGGGACCAATGGTAGTGATGCTTGGTTTTTCTTCAGCCTTGGCTTTGCCTTTTGGACTCTTTGCTGCTTTCCCCGGTTGGTTGAATTCCTTACCCCGCTCCGGCAGTTGGATGACTTCTGTCAAAGTGGTATTGGGTTTCCTCGAACTGGCACTAGCCCTCAAATTCCTATCTGTGGCAGATATGACTATGCACTGGGGAATCTTGCCCTATGAAGTCTTCATGGGACTCTGGGTATTGATCTTTGCAGGTATGGCCTTGTACTTACTGGGGTATATTCGCTTTCCACACGATAGCAAACTGAAGAAGATATCTCCAACCCGTTGGGGTTTTATCTTGGCTTCACTGGCAGCAGTCGTATATCTAGCTACCGGCTTCGGATATAATCAAAAGACTCAGGCTTACCAGTCCTTAAAAGTCATGAGCGGCCTGGCACCGCCGGCGCATTACAACATACTTTTACCAGAACCAGACCTGGACCCAGAATTGAAGGCTCGCTTCCCGTCTTATTCGAAGTGTGCCAATAATCTGGAATGCTTCAAAGATTACTACGAAGGAGTGGCCTACGCTAAGGAAATCAATAAGCCCGTATTACTGGATTTCACTGGGCATGGCTGTGTAAACTGTCGCAAGACTGAGGAACATATCTGGACAGCAGAATCGATTTGGGAACGGATCACAGAAGACTACGTATTAATCTCATTGTACGTTGATGATAGAAATCCACTGGATAAGCCTTTAGTGTCTAAGGTGAGTAATAAGAAACTCCGAAATGTGGGCCACATGTGGACGGATTTCCAGGTCACTAATTTTCAGCAAAATACTCAGCCTTTGTATGTGCTTATGTCGCCGGAAGAAAAGGTGTTGGCTGCACCGAGAGGATATAAAGAAGGTGTGAGGGATTATAGCGATTTTCTCGATTGTGGGTTGAATACCTTTATGAGATCGAATACTGGAGCGATAGGTAGTCGCTAAGGAATTTTAAATTTTAGCACAAAAGGATCAGCCCTCACTAAATACGAAGCGATTTGGTGAGGGCTGTTTGATTTTTACTCCAGCCCGACCAATAGTTGGCCTTTTTCAACGGCTGCGCCTTTCTGTACAGGAACCTCTTTAATTACTCCTTCACCCGGGGCCTTAATCACGTTCTCCATTTTCATGGCTTCCAGAATTACCAGGGGATCTCCCGTACTCACAGCCTGGCCTACTTCTACCATGATATCCAATACGAGCCCAGGCATCGGTGCTTTAATATCCTTTAACTGTAGGCCGGCTTTTACCTGTAATCCCATCTTTTGTATGAGACGATCGTACTCATCTTGCAATTTGACCTGATAAGTAGTGCCGTTGATTTTGAGCGTAACTTCTTTGCGTAAGGGATTTAGTTGTATCAATTCAGCATGGAAAGATTTACCATCCTTAATCAGGTGAAAATGCTTTTCGTCGATGGAAATTACATCCAGACCGGTGGGAGATAGATTGTCAAATTGGAAATCCTCATTGACACGGGCGCTGTAATTCTTTGGCATAAATGATAGGGCGTTCACTTAGTTGGTCATTCTTCCCAACCGCATTAAGAAATAGGTCTCAAATATAGTATAAAGTACATAAATCAGGAGGAATGGAATGACGAACCAACGATCAGTGGGTTGGGCGACGGATTGATAAATAAACACCAGGGCACCGAAAGCATCATTTTGAATCCTGTAAAACCTAAGACCAGCCGTGAGAAGTCATTTTTGTTCCGGCTTTTTGATCATTCTAAGGCCCAGATGGAAGACAATGATACTAAGGGAGATGAAAAAGATCAGACTAATCGTTGAAATATCTACATAGACGGAAAACCGGGCTTGCTGTCCCAAGGTTAAAACCAGAGCTAGAATGCCTAGGCTAAGAAGAATAAGTTGTTGGTAGAAAGTCTTTATGCTCACCTTTTCTAGCTATTGTTGCTTGGAAATGGCGCAAAGATACAGGTAAAAGGATTATAAGAGAAGGAGGAAGTGGAGAAGTAAATGAGTAATGAGGTAAAACACCCCACTACTCATCTTCGTTTTTTTCATCTTTACCCTGAGCGGTAGGGGCGAAAATGAAGTCTTTTAAGGTTAGGTAGAAAGCACCGATGATCGCAAAAATTACCAGGATCAGGGTAAAATAGGGACGCTCCGTTTGGTAGCGTTCATCGAGTTCTCTACCTGCCAAAGCACCTACAATGAGGATGGCAGCCATCTGGAAGGCCATGCCAGAGTATTTTAGATAGCTCTGGGCATTTTCAACGACCTTCTTTGTCTTAGGCTCCTGCTTTGGCTGCTTTGCCAACTTGGCTACCTTTATTTGCTAAAGGATTAGTATTTCTCTTTATACCAGCATCACCCATAGTACAAGTCACGTTGAAATCTGCACCAGAGTTGACGATCAACTTTCCTGTAGTCACATCGCCACTGATTTTGGCGCTTTCACGAACATTAAGTAGTTCACTTACTTTGATGGTCCCTTCAAATTTCCCTTCAATAACCGCATTTTTGCAACGAATCTCCCCGTCAACAAAGCCCGTTGGTCCGATGATCACCTTAGCGTCGCAGTAGAGCTTGCCCTGTATCGTTCCATCTACGCGGAAGTCACTAGCAGATTGTACGGAGCCTTCCCACTACAGTTCCCTTTACTACGCTATTTAATGCGTGACCGGATGGTCCGGAAGAAGTGGCGCTTGTTTTTGCCTTCGTCGCCTCTTTTTTGCTGTCTTTACTATTAAACATCGCTACGTTTTAAGGTTAGAAAAACATGTTTACATATGCCTTGTGCTATTAATCCTTTTTAGACTTAGGTGTAACCTGCCGAGTCCCAATCCTGATAGAGAAACGAACCCTAGGTTCCTGTTCATAGGCAAAAGGATGAATGTTTGGGCGAAAATAATAATAGTTGATTAACTGGGATATTGTGAGGGGCAGTTTTCTCAAGCCATAGCAAGATAGTGTATTTTTCGTTTCCTTGATAACTCAGGCTCTGCAAAATTCATGTACAGACAGAAAAGATAGACTCTCTCCGCATACCTTGAGTATGGCTATCTATAGATAACGATCAAAACTCCGGTTCAAGTATCCAATCGGAATGTTCAAACATTTTCCAGCGAATTTGGGTCAGGTCCTGGGCAGGATCAATGTACCGTTGCTTGGGGTGATCATTAAGTTTCACTTGTATATCTGCATAGATGGCCACCTGCTTTCCCTTTGCTTGATATTCCTTTTGTAGGAAATGAGCAAATTGTAAAATCATATCCGGGTGGGTATACATTTTACGTTCCTGTTTGTACCAGAGGTAATCTCTAGCTCGAACGCGTTCTTTCTCTCCCGTTGCCAGATCTTCCACCACAAAAACCCCACTGCCCGCCTTCGAACGTAGCATCATTCGCCAGGCATACCGGTGCCCTTCTTCCGTCCAGGCCACATTACCTGGAAACAGGTGATGGCGCAGCGGGAGTAGTAAGTGTATGGCTATCAATAAAGCTATAGCAGCAAGTTGCCCGTTTTGGTTCTTGTTGTATGCTTGTAAAGAGGCTTTATTCAATGGCTCCTTAGGGAGTAAGGGGAGGCGTATTAATCCAAGTCGATTTGGCCATTTATCCACTATACTATTCACCATCTTTCTTGGAAAATCTGGTGCGAAAAACATGGCCGTGAGGCAAAGAGAGAGGTAAGGGAAAATGCCGATATTAAAGACCATTGCGTTCGTACAGTGAAAGAAGATGGCCATGAGCAGGGCGAGCACCCGGGTTTTTCGAAATAACAACATGGGGACTACCATCAGATCCAAAAACAGCCCACCATAGGCCATGAAGTAAGCTGCTTCTGGCGTTTTCAAGAGATCTCCGATCAGGGGGACATTAGCCTTAGCGGGTAGCCAGATTTGCAAAGGCATGGCGCGGAGCCAATCGGCATTAATTTTAGCTATCCCTCCAAAAAAGTAGACGACTCCCATCAAAAACTGTAGGAGAAAAAGGGGCCAATAGGGCATATGGGACCATTGCTTTTTTCGCTTTTGTCGTACATCCCAACTAAAGGCACGATCAGCTGGGAAGAAGATCATCAGAAAGCAAATCCAACAAAAAAGATAACCATGATTCAAGTAGCTGGCCTTTTCCAGTAGGAATAGGTAGGTAAACCCGAGAAAGAACAAACTGCAAGCCAATTGGTAACGATAGCCCAGGGTGATGGCAATGGCCAAGAGGAGTAGAAGGGCGAAGAATATAGTCATCCAAGGATCACGAAAGGCCTGGACCCATTCGAAACCGTAGTAGGGAAACTGAAAACGATCAGGATTAAAGGCATCTTTCTTCACATGGTAGTAGAGGTAGCTACTCAAAACATCAATGAAAGCCAACAGGCCGAAAGCTAATCTGAAGAAGATTAGGGGGGCAATATCAGTCGGCCTGAACAAGAATTTCATCTAGTAAAGATAGGGATTTCTCATGGGGCTGATCCAAGGGATCATGGCATTTCAGTTTTCCCTTGGGCCAATTCACCCTTATATCTGTCAACTTGAGTTTATTCATCCCAATGTGGCCTGTTCTTTTCCAATAGCTTTGAAACATAATTCACCAAAAAATCAGATCATGACAAAGCAAATTAAATCCTTATTCTTCGTTATGCTATTCTTTTCTATCGCCCAAGTTCAGGCGCAAGACCCTGCTAACCTGGCCTTGTTGGAGAGTACTACACCAGAGGAAAGAGCACAGGTTCAGACCGAATTAATGCAGGAAAAACTGGACTTAAATGATACAACCTTGGCCAGTTTAAACGAGATCAATCTGAAATACGCGAAGAAAATGGAAACAGTGATCAAAGGGGATAATAGTAAGTGGACCAAGTTTCGTACGGCCAAGCGATATGATAAAGAAAAGGATCAAGAATTGCAGGAGTTGTTCTCCAAAGATCAATTTAAAGCCTACCTCAAGTATAAAGATCAACTAAAGGTGGATGGCAAGGAGAAGCTCCAGGAACTTCGGGAAAAATAGACCTCCCTCTCCCATTACCAAATGAAAACAAACTCATATGTCACCCTTATTGTATTTCTTAGGAGTCGTTTATCTGTTTATTCTCATTGAAGCCTATTGGTCCTGGCGTCAAAAAAAATCAGTGTATAATTGGCGTGAATCTTTGTCTAACATTATCATCATGTTAGGTAACAACTTGATCAAGCCTGTATCTATAGCCTGGAAGTACTTTCTTTTCCGCTTAGTAGAACCTTTCCAGCCTTTTGATATACCTGTGAATGCCTGGACCGTTCTGTTGACTTTTTTCCTGGCAGAATTTGCCTACTATTGGTATCATCGTTGGAATCATGAACTGCCTTTGTTATGGACGTTGCACCATACTCATCATTCCAGCCCATGGATGAATCTAACCACAGCATTCCGAATCAATTGGATGGGGAGTTTTGTAGGACAAGTATATTTCCTGCCCATTATTTGGATTGGGTTTGATCCTGAGGTGCTCGCTTTTTGCCTGGCGATCAGCCTATTTTATCAGTTCTTTCTCCATACGGAGTTTGTGGGACCTTTGGGGAAATTTGAAGGTTGGCTGTTGAATACGCCCTCTGCACATCGGGTACACCATGGCTCAAATGAGGCTTACATTGACAAGAATTATGGTGGGATACTGATCATCTTCGATCGATGGTTTGGGACTTACCAGGCAGAAACACAAGCCGTGCAATACGGGGTCACTACGGGTTTTATTGGTCATAATCCCTTGAAAGTGGTTTTCCTGCCATTGTGGCGATACCTGCAAGGCAATTGGAAAAGAGAAAAAGATAATCTAAAGGAGGATAAGCCCAAAGATTTTCATGCTGGAGTAAGAAAACCGGTGCGAAGCGTCAGTTAAAGGCGCTGTAGCCCGGACTTGGTTTTCATTGTAGATGGATGGTCGGTAGCAACGAAATTTAGCCGCTCTACGATTAGGTTTGGTAGAAAAAAGGCTACAGCGATCGGCCATCCACTTTTCTTTCCCTTTCTCTCCTTGCTTTTCCGGTTGTTAATTGATTTTGAGTTTTTTATATATTGATTTGAAGTTGGTATATTACGTACGATGCGCCATCGATACGCAGGTGAAGACACAAAAAATGATATTAAATCCTTTTTGTATATAAGTTTTGCTTTGGTTTGACGTTAGTACTTCCAAAGGGACACAAAGTTTGAGCAAATGAAATCAGTATATCTGTTTTTATTGATTCCCCTTTTTAGTTTTACCCCACCACAGGGCGCTGTTGAAGTGTACGTTTTCATGGGGGAAGAATGTATCATATCTCAGTACTACACCTTAAGTTTAAAGCAACTGTGGCAAGATTACGCGGGAGAAACCATCCACTTTAAGGGATTTTTCCCGAACCCTTCTTCCTCACCTGAGAAGATCAAAGCCTTTCAAGAGAAATATCAACTGCCTTTTCCTGTTTCCTTGGATATCCAGCAACAGCAAATGCATCGCTTTGGCGTAAAAGTAACACCTGAAGTCGTTGTTTTTGATCCAGGTAAGCAGCAGATCCTGTACCAAGGCCGAATCGACAACACCTATTTTCGCATTGGTAAGCGCCGAGCTGTTACCACCCGGACAGAATTAGAGGAGGTACTACAAGCGGTGAAGGCCAATGAACAGCCCACGGTACAAAATGCCCCAGCCGTTGGATGCATCATCACTAAGCTCCAACTCTTATCTTCAGATGTTCCTATGTGTAAACCGCTTTCGAAACAATAACAGAACTCATCCCACATGAAAAAGTATTGCCTAGGTCTAGCCTTAATGCTCTGGACCTTTACCCTAATGCAAGCCCAGCCTACTTTTAGCAAAGACATTGCTCCGATTATTTACGACAATTGTACCATATGTCATCGATCAGGAGAGATTGGCCCTATGGCCTTAACCAACTATCAGGAAGTGAAGAACTGGGGAAGTATGATTCAGTACGTGACAGAAATCAAATATATGCCACCGTGGCCACCGGAGAAAAGCTATTCTACGCTATTGGAAGAGCGAGGATTGACGGACGGAGAGATACAACTCATTGCGGATTGGGTGGAAGGAGGTATGTTGCAAGGAGATCCGGCGCTTGAACCGGAATTTCCCGATTTTCCCACTGGGTCACAGGTAGGAGAGCCGGACTTAGTACTTTCCTTTGCTGAGGCTTATGAGCATGTTGGAGATAACCGGGACCAATATCAGACCTTTGTTTTGCCAACAGGATTGACGGAGGACCGCATTGTCAAGGCAGTGGAAGTACGCCCAGGCAATGGCAAGATTGTCCATCATGCGATTATTGGCTTGGATGTGTCGGGACAAGCAAGGCTTAAAGATGCTCAGACTTCGGAATATGGCTATCCTTCTTTTGGTGCCTTTGGCGTGACTCCCGAAGAATTGTACGCGGGCTATGTTCCCGGCACGAAGGCTCGTAAATATCCTTTGGGTACAGGCTCCCCCATGTACGCGGGTTCTGATTTGTTGATTCAAATGCACTACGCTCCGGTCTCAGTGACCGAATATGATTCCTCTACGGTTAATGTGTTTTTTGCTGATCCGGGAGAAGAAATTGAGCGACATATTAAGCATGAGGTGATGTTACCGCTGGCTACCACCTTGCTCAATGGCCCCTTTTATATGCTACCTGGAGAGATCAAGACCTTCCATGGTGTGTGGGAGGTACCGAACAAAATCAGTTTATTAGGGATCACTCCACATATGCATCTTTTGGGTAAAGACTGGGAAGTCTACGCCCTTTCTCCGGCAGGGGATACTACCCATCTTATTCAGATCCCAGATTGGAATTTCAATTGGCAGGGGACCTATTTCTTTGATCGCTATCAGGTGCTGGAAGCTGGGACTAAAATTCATGCGCTGGCTACCTATGACAATTCTGCGGATAATCCCATGAATCCCAATGATCCTCCGGCTTTTGTGACCTGGGGTGAGGGAACGCGCGATGAAATGTACTTTCTGCCTCTGACTTACGTCGACTACCAAGCTGGGGATGAAGACCTTACTTTTACAGATGACGTCCTAGCTGATGTGGAGGGGCAATCTTTCGCTATCTCTACCCATGCCATTGAAGTATTATTCCCTAATCCTGCTGAAGAAGAACTGAACATTGGATTTTCCCTTACGGAAAAAAGCGAGGTCAGTATCGATATTCTGGATGTGAATGGCAGATTGGTTCGTGCTCTTACAACCAACCAATGGTATCCTGCGGGTAAGCAATTGGAGAGAGGGCAGATTGGAGACCTGGGAGGGGGAGTCTATCTGTTGCGTGTCCAGGGGAGAGACTTTTCGCTGTCCAAGCCTTTCTCCGTACTAAGGTGATGAATTTATAGGGCTGGTGATTGTTTTCTTTTGCGAATGATGTAGAGAAGACCTACCATCGCCAATGCCATAACGACATACAACAACCAAGCCGGTAAGCCGGAATTTCTCAATGGCGATATATCTCCGTATTGCACAAATGCTGCCCAAAAATACGGATGAGATTGTTCTTTGTCTGCCGTGGCCAAAAAGTCCAATTTAGCTGCTCGGATGGCTTCTGCTTTCGATTTGCCGTGAAACAAGTGTTGGTGAAAGCTGGTCATAATTTTAGAGGTGGCGCAGTCATCTACGGACCAAAGGCTAGTGAGCGTGCTAGGGCTTCCTGCTAATCGAAAATCACGAGCCAAACTCAAAATGCCCTCCCCGCGTGCTAGTTGGCCAGTGCCAGTATTACACGCGCTTAAAATCGTGAGATCCGGCTGCAGCTTCATGGCTTGTAGATCGATACCTGTAAGTGCTTGATCACTGAAAAATATTTTATTTCTTTCCGCATTCTTTTCATCAATGCAAGCGTGGGTAGCGAGGTGTAAGATGCGGGCATTAGGGGCATGCTGCCTAAAGGAAGATAGCGTCGCCTCAGCGCCGATAATGGCATCTCCAGACCATATGGCGGAGATATCTTGGACTTCCCCTTCGCTGCATTGGAGGCTATACAACTCATCAGATGTACAGCTCGCCCGAGCGGAGGCAATAGCTTGTCCAAAACTAGGAGCATAGGCTAGGAGGGACCTTCTAGCGGAATGCAGCTGTCTGTTAGAAGGTTCCTGTAATAGTAGTTGAGTTGAGTAGGCGTAGCTGATGGGGTAACTTTCCAAGAGATATTTAGTCGAACTTGGCTTGGGATTGTCCTTGTTGGGAGGAGGGGAAGAGGTAAGGATCTCAAAAGGAAGGTATCCCAATTCGCGATCAGGGATTAGAATCAGGGAATTGATAGTTGATCTATCGTTCAGTATGGGGTTTAGCAAACGTAAATAGAGAGCATGGCCTAACTCTTTGATGTTGAGTAATTCGGTATTGAATGTAGGGCTTAGGGGGGCTTTCCCCAGTAGATTGACCAAGTCATTTACTTGCTGTTGGCAGGCTTCCCATTCTTCAATCACTTCTACGGCAATGCTATCTTTCACGATAAGAAAGACATAGGCTCGTTGTTTCCCGACGAAGTATTCAAGCAAGCCTTGCCCCTGCTTAATGAGCTGGTTCTGAATCATCTCAAGTGATGAGGTTTGAACTTGATACTTTAACTTATAATAGTCTGGGGAGTTGACCTCGATCTGCCTGATGAGTTGAGAGCGCATTTGCGCTGCCGTAAACTTTTGATCCTCAAGCTTGGCAATCCATTCTTTTTCCCGATTGTTTTCTTTTGCTTCCAGAATGCTCTTGTCCAAGAAATTTATAGTAATTGCGAGGTTTTCTTCTTTCTGTTTGACACTATCCGGAAGATTGCCTTGTCCCAAAGCCAAATTGGCTTGTAATTCTTCCAATAGGATTGCTGCTTTATTGGCTTCTGCAAATTGAAACGCTTGGGCAAGGTACTCCTGTTCAGTGTAAGTGTCGTACAAAGCAAGTGCTACTTCAATAGCCTCTTCGTAGAGAGAAAGAACTTCTCCACTAAGAATGTGCTTGGAAACATTAGACTGAAAACTTTGTCTGTTTCTTTGGATTAAGCCAGAGATTACTTCATAGTGTTTTAGTGCGGCATCAAGTGAAGCTCTATCGTCATACACCTTGCCATATTGTACTAAGGCCTTTGTTTTGCTGGCTATCACTTGAATCCCTACCAAGGTGGCATTTATCTGCTGACTGGTAGGAACAGCTTGTAGTTCCGTAGATGTGAAGTTGGGGCTAATGATTTTCAAGGCCTCTTGAAAAGATTTCAAAGAGTTATGGAGATCTTCTTGAGCCAAGAGAACCGTCCCTAGATCACAATAGGCAAGTGCTAAACTAGGGTGATGAGCATGGTGTTGATAATGTTCTAACTTAAACGTGAGGGCCTGTTGAAAAGCTTCATGACTCTTTTGTAATTCCCCCTTGCCTAGAAGGGCCTTTCCTAGCCTTTCATAGATCATTCCGTGACTGTAATTCTTATTGCTCCCTCTCAATAATAAGGCCTTATGGGCGTATTCAATGGCCTCATCATACTTTTGGGCATCGATTAAAACTTCGGCTAAATTGATGGCGAACTCAAGTTTCTTATTGGTTACAGCGATATCCCTGGTATTCCCTGGAAGCGTTTCAAACCCTTGCGTCAACAACTCTTGCGCTACAGTTAGCTGACCTGATTTTCTGTAAGCTACTCCCAGCGAGAGAAGAATCCTGACTACTGGGAGTTCTTCCTTGGATAGAAGCTTGGACTGAATTTGATAAGACTTATTTAGAAACTTGATAGATTGATCGTAGTCGCCCGTGTGGTGAAGATTTTGACCTAAGGTTTGATAGATATCCCCTACCAAACCCTCATCAAATTCATTTGTCCCTTGTCGATTTAAGTGTCGCTCAAGGGCGTTAGATAGTAAGATAGAAGAGTTCTTATAGTCTCCTTTTCTTTGTTTGATGACACCAGCAGTATTTAAAACATAATCGTAATTCAAATCTGATAATATCTGGTAGACTGCAGCCTTTCGCAGGGCTTCGCTAATGAGCGTATCGGCCTCCATGAATCTCTCCTGCATTCGTCTCAATACTGCCAAAGCATTGATACTCAATACCTCCATTTCCCGGTTTCCTGCCTGATAGTAGTTGTCTCTAGCTAGAGCTGTATAGTAGAAACAGCTATCGTAATTGTGCATGTACTCCTCAGATAATTCAAAGTAGTAGTTGCCTAAGGAATCAAAAACTGAAGAATCTATCTCCTGACCTTGTAGGTAGATAGATGAACAGACGCAAAAAAATACATGTAAGAGAAGTGTATACTTCATGATAGGTCTTCTTTGTTGTATGGGTCCAACCAACTGACCGTTGATTGAACCCATATATTTTGCGATTCCTCCTATTTTGTAGCAATCGATCTTACTTTAGCTTAGCTATTTTCTTTGTAATGGATTTCTGGCTGGTTCGAATGCGGCAAAAGTAGATTCCAGGGGATAAGTGCCCCATTGGAATCTGCCAGGTGCCATCATTGATTGGTGCCACAGGGTAGGTATTAAGTACGAGTTTCCCTTGATCATCGAATATATGTATCTCCGTATCTTCTGGTTGCCAGCTAGGAAAGTTCAGTGTGAGTTGATCCGTCACGGGGTTCGGAAAGACTTGAATAGCTTCTGAACTATTGGAAGCTTTACTGGAGAATGAAACTGGCGCTAAATTTGCCGACTGAATCGCCGAGTTTGAGGAAGTTCTGGCATTCGCATTCTTACAGTTGTACCAGACATCTTGCAATACATAACTCTGCCCCGTATCAGTATCTTCCGTATGGCAAAAACAGGAGTCAGGAAAGAGAGCTTCATAACATTGAATGGATACTCTAGACGCATAGTGATTATCTTCATCACGAGTATCTCCAATTAAGCGGTATTCTAAAGTGATAAGCTCACAGTTTTGGACAGGACTACATGGACTCGGGAAACTGATCGGAATGGAAACATTGACATGGTATAGATTTGGACAACTATGTCCTGCTATTGCCCTGTAGTTGCCACCCTCACACATTTCAGCTCCTATAATGGATTCGTCGGGCTGGAAAGTAGTTATTGGATCAGAATACCCTAGTAAGATATTGTTCCCAACAGAAACTTGATAGACTGCTATCCTTGGTACTTCATCACAAAATGTTGGCCAGACAAATGGAGGGGATGCAGGTCCCACGACGTGTAAAGTCAGATTAATTACATCTTGTTGGCTGAGTGGATTAGTGGGACAAGTAGTTTCTCCTGCGAACCTGTTGTCTCCGCCAACAGTTCTTATGTGAGACCCAGGACCATCCTTTTTTACTTGCGAATAGAGATGTGGAGAAAAGGTTGTAAGCGTTACAAGAGAAAGCAAAAGTACTTTTACAGGGAATTGTTTTTTCATGTCAGTGTTATTCATAAATTAGATAAAGAGCGCAAGCAATGGAGGGAAGCCTGCTAAAACCAATTTCTCATCAGCATAAGGGATTCCCCCAGACTGATGGAATTGGTTCTTTGTAGATGAGTCCTGGATAGTCGGGAAGGTAATCGCTAAGTCGATACTTTTTTACAATAAAATAAATTTTTTTCTATTTGATAAATTCAGATAGGTGCAAAAATGCGATCTCGTGTAGTTTTAGGAGGTTATGTTGGCGAATTACGGGATTCTGTAAGGGGAGATCAGATCGGAATACCGAGAAGCAATTGCGGAAAAGTGCTATTTTTGGTTACTTTTTTGGATAGGAATGTATCATTACTATACTGGCCTTCGGGCAGCAAACCATGAACAAAGACCCAATTATTGCCAAACTGCAGTCCCCGGTACAAAAAGAAATTGAGGAAGGATTTCTCATGCTTTATGACCGTCTGTTCGAGAAAGTAGAAGCCTACATTCTAAAGAATAGCGGAGATGAAACAGAAGCTCGTGATGTGTTTCAAGAAAGTTTGTTGGTCCTTTATAAGCTGATTAAGCAGGGGCGACTCAAGGAAATAGAAAATGCCGAGGCCTATCTGTATACCATCTGCCGTAATCGCTGGTTGCGTTATGCACAATCACGCGGAAAGACCATTGAGATTACGGAAAATCATCATACCATCCCTGTTGACGAAGTAAGTGTAAATAGAATCATTGATCAGGAGCGTCAGCAAGTACTTGATCATCTTTTGCAAAGTTTGGGGGAGATCTGTTACAAGATCCTCATTTACTTCTATTACGAAAAGAAATCTATGAAGGAGATCTTAGAGTTGATGCCCTTTAAAACAGAGCAAGTAATCAAGAATAAGAAATCCAATTGTTTGAAAAAGTTGAGAGCACTACTAGAAGAGTATCCCCAACTTAAAGAAATGATTCAATAATCTTGGCCTGATGGAAGAGAATGATATAGAACGCATCGACCGGTTCCTTAGGGGAGAGATGGATAAGGCGGAAACTCAAGCTTTTGAGCAGGCTTTGTCTGAAAACCCAGAATTAAAGAAAAAGATGAAAATTCAGCAAGAACTAGTTTCTTATATTGATCTTATGGGAGACCAGGAGGTACTGGCTAACATACGCAAAGCAGAAGACACGTATCGGTCTCGAAAACCAGGAACAATCAAAAGATTGCCTTGGCTTCGACCAGCACTGATTGCGGCCAGCTTAGCGCTGCTACTATTCGCCGGATGGTGGCTCTTACGTCCTTCAAGTGAACCGGAGGCCCTCTATGCTAATTTCTACGCACCCTATGAACTTTCTTTTTCTAGTCGTGCTGGCGGAAATACCGAGACCTTACTTGCTGCAAATGCGGCTTATGATGCGCAGGATTACGCTCAGGCTTTACAAGCCTTCCAAAGCTTGCCTACAGATCTACAGACCAGTAAAGTAAAGCTAGCCATGGGGATATCTCATATGGAGCTTTCCTCTTTTGGATTGGCCCAATCCCTATTTGATCAAATTATTGAGTTGCAGGATCCGCTTTTCCTAGATCAAGCTCTTTGGTATAAAGGGTTGTCTTTACTCAAACAGGGCGAGTTGGAGAGGGCGAGGGATACTTTTTTGCAATTGAAAGATGATCCTGAATCGATTTTTAATCAAGATGCCGCAAGACTTTTAAATCGTCTCCAATAGATCGCCACATTCTAACCCTTCCGCTCCTTGACTTTGTTGGCGACTCTCGTCACCTTTTCTATTTGCTGAGTCCTCACCGTAATGCATTACCGCTTGGGTTTAGCTAGGTACAAGAAAGACTATTTGTAAAATAATTGCCTACTATCAGTTACCTTCTCATCTCTAGCAGACTCTTCCTATTGTAAATATATGCGGTCTCCAAAATGTACACTGACTAATAAAAGTAAATCTGATCTAATGGATTCAAGCCGATGACTTTTTCCTTGGGCTTCTTTTACAGATAGAAGAAGGGGAAAGGTCCAAAGAGCCCGTTCCATGTATGCGCTGCTTCTTGCGGGTGCAGCCGTCAGAAAAGTAAAAGAACACATATGTCAGTGTAATAATTTGAGGCGAAGGCTACAGGAATAACACCCCTCCTGTGGCCGCCTCCTTGACCTTTCGTTGACAATAAACATTTGGATGCGCAGGATGTGATCGGCTAGACATGTGCTATAGATAATCTATACAAATGGCGCCTTCTCACTTACATGATTAGCACTAGATAAGGTTACATCCTGCCTTTTTATGCCACTGCATTACACTGACACCAAAAGTTGCTTCTTCATTTTCTTACTAATTAAAATGATTGCTTTATGAAAAATGTAATGTTCTTTGGCCTACTACTCATAGGTTTATTTTCCTTAACTGCTTGTGAGAAGCATAGCTACGAACTGGAAACGGAAATGCAATTAGCTGATAAAACGGCTATGGAGCAGGAAGCTAATATTAGTCTCAAAACAGCTCCACCATGTGACTGCCGCCTGATTTCCAGAGGAGGTTTCTATAATATTAATGTATGTGGGCAGGGGGTTAGTTCGGATCCTTGTACCATGAGCCCTTGCTCGGGTAGCGGCACAACAGCCAATCTTTATCCTAGCAATGAAGACTTTCTGGTCAGTGGTGGATCTACCTTTCAACTAACAAATACAGGCACTAGTACTTTTGCTGGCTCGGTCCGATGTCAATCTGGTAATACCAATAATGTTGGTTACACGGTAGTTTTAGCTCCGGGACAAGTAGCTTACTTTGATACCAATGCTTCTAGCTGTCAGGTAGGAAGTGTAGCTTGTTTTTAAAAAAAGTCTATTGGGTAGTTACCTTTTATACTAATCCAGTATCATATAGGTAGAGGTAAGATTGAAGTATCCGCTAGGAGTTTAAAGCTTTGACCTTGCCCTATCATTTGAATTAAGTTTTAGCTAGATAATGGAAATATTTAGGGCCATGCTCTAAAGGTGTGGCCCCTTTTCCCATTGTCTACGATAGCTACTATTTCATTTCCCTTGTCTAGCATTTGCGAAACACCTGCAGTAGATCATCTGATTTGCTGTGTATACCTATCAAGCTTATGCTGATGAAGAGATTAATACTATTACTCTGGGTGGGAATATGCTTTTCTTATTCCATTGGATATGCTCAACCCTATCCTGTAACTACCGGAATTGTGGTCACTTCCTACCCTGCATATTTGGATCAATATGCTCAACCTAACAATACAATTGTTACGCTACTTTCCACTGATAGCCGAACGGTTTATAACGCTAGGGTGAAGATCATAGTGAGTGGAGAGGGCTTTACATTGAAAACCAAAAGTACCTATCAACCTGGGCCAGTTTATCTTTATAAAGACCAACCTTTAGTGTTAACCGGACTGAGTCTGGCGCCCTATTTCGACATCAACAACCTAGATATGGAGGGCTTGTCTTATTCGGACCTATTGAATAGCGGCGGCCGCTTGCCCGATGGGCCTGTATCCATCTGTGTAGAGGTCTATGATTACTACCGTGAAAACGAACCCCCAGTTTCTAATACGGCTTGTAGTTATGGCACCATACAGGCCTTTCTTCCTCCTATTATCGTTAGTCCTATGGGTTCCCACGATTTGACCGCTCCACAAAACGTATTGCTGTCTTGGCAATCTCAGCACTTTGGAGCTTTCCCCGTGCAATATACGGTGGAAATCTACCGAGACAATCTTGGCTTTAGTCCGGATGTGACAATAACTAGTTCGGCTCCACTATTCACCCTTAAGACTAGCTTACAAACGTATAACTATAATGCAGCTGATCCATTACTTAGCGCGAATGAGGACTACTTGATGCGCGTTCGGGTAGAAGACCTAATGGGAGCTACCACCTTTGAAAATGAAGGCTGGAGTGAGATCCAAACCTTTACCATGGTGGGAGCCACCGCTATGTTAGCCCAAGCAGTGGATTGCTACGAGGTTAATGAAACCCTATGCGTTGGACACTGCTCCATGACGTACAACAGCTTGATCATGTCGGACGGTACGACCTATACGGCCAACATCAACTACAGTGGCGCAACGAGTGGACTACAAGCTTGGTTGAACAGCCTTAATGTCGGAGACTTCACCGTCACCGAAAATGCTCAAGCGCCCAATGCTTTTGGTAATTGCCAAGTAGATTTGGTGATCAGTGGCCTAATCCCCGTCAATCAAGCCATAAAACCACAGGAATTTAAGATAAACGCTGAGTTCAATAATTCCTGTAGTACAGGGCAAGCCGACCCCGTACCTTATACCACAAATACCTACAACTTCAGTCAGTGTGGGCAAACCGACCCCGTCTGTTTGCCACCATCCAATGCCACTATTGCCTCCCTAACAGCTAATAGTATGGTAGTGGATTGGGATATCCCGGGGGGCGCAACGGTTGATTTCTTTTCGGTCAGTGTTAGTCAAGCTGGAGCATCAGATCCATTACTCTATCCCGTGAATCTTCCCGCTTCCAGTTTGACGGTGGATAACTTACAGGCCAATACCAATTATACTGTTTCCATCTGTACCCATTGCGCAGATGGTTCTGATCCGCAATGTGTTACCTTGGATCAAATAACTACTCCGGGAGATCAAGCCAGCACCGAGTGTTTTAAATTGGAGGAATCTTTCTGCCTGGGAGATTGTGCCGCTTTCTATCCTCAATTTCATACGGCAACGAAAACGTATACCCCTAATCAGGGCTTTTGGGGGAGTCCAAGCGGTTTGGAGGACTATTTGAATAGCTTAAACATTGGAACCTATACCGTTACCGAAGTCAAAACGCCTAATAACCAGTGGGGCTTTTGTGGATTGGACCTGACGATTACCGCTATTGTCCCCTTGGATGAAACCGAAAAACCGGTGGGACTTACTATCGACGCAAAGTATGGCGAAAGCTGTACCACGGGCGAGCAAGACAATGTAGGTTCCAGCCTCAAGACCTTCGATTTCACTAGCTGTGACGGGGCGGAGCCGGAGCCTGAACCCGATTGTGCACCCCCTATTGATCCTCTTGTTGTGGATGTATCGACTCGTGAAATAGACCTCAATTGGGGGATTCCTTCAGGGGCTAATATTTTTGTCAAGGGATTCCAGGTAAAACACCGATTAGCTAATTCTGGCGATGCCTTCACCAGCGTAAAACTGGGGGCGACCGTTCAAAGCTACACCATCACCGGACTCAGTGGTCTACAAGCCTATGAAATTGAAATCTGTACGGAGTGTGACGCAGGCTTAGTGGAGTGTAAAAACCTAGGCACGGTTACCACGTATCCGATTGCAATTTGTCCGACTCCAGAAGGACTGCAAGAAATGGGTATCACTGCTACTACCATCGCTTTACAATGGGATGCCTTGGGGGATTTGGAATTGAATAATGTAATTGACTTTGAACTCCGCTATCGAGTGGTAGGAAGCACGGATCCGTTTTCAACTGTTGCTATCGCAAAGACCGCTACTACCTACAACATCGAGAACCTATCAGATCAGACGAATTACGAAATTGAGCTATGTACCCATTGCACGGAGAATGGGCCGTCCTGTAGTGCTTTGGGCCCATTACTGACGGGAGATCCACAGGTTTGTGAGGTGCCTAAACTACTGACTCTAGACGAAAGTACACCCAATAGCCTGCAAGTGAGTTGGACGAATGACAATGCGCTAGGCATTGATGAAATAGAAGTGGCGATAAAGCGACAGGGGCAAACGGAGATACTTCAGAATCAGACCCTCTTAGGCTCTGCTACAAGTTTCAGTTTTACAGGTCTAACGGCTGAGCAATCCTATGAAATTAGTGTATGTTTTTATTGTGAAAATAATGACATCGCTTGCAGTAGTCTGACCGCAACGACTTGGCCCGTCGACGAAGTACTTTGCCCGCCCATCGCGGACGTCAATGTAGAAGCATCCACCTTACAATCCATCACCTTGAGTTGGATACCACCGGAAGGACTCAATGCTACGCTACTTACTTACCGAAAGGCAGGAACAACGCCATACGAAAACGTCATTGGCACAGGACAAACGGAATGGACTTTCGAACCGCTGGAAGAGGGGACCGAATACGAATTTAAACTTTACTATATCTGCGAAGATGAGGAGATTGTGACCACCATCCTGGCTAGTACTATTCATGCAGGGAAATGCGTCTTGGCGGAAAGCAATGATTTGGAATACAGTTGTGGCACAGATCCTAGCATCGAATTAGGGAATTCGGCACTCGCGTCTATCCTGGAAGTGGAGGACCAGATATGGGCTGGGGATTTTCTGGTGACAATCTCCCAAGTGACGGATGGAAGTCCCTTTACAGGCAAGGGCTATATGGAAGTCCCCTATCTGAATGAAGCTAGATTCAATGTAGAATTCCGAGATATCACCATAGATGATCAATGTCAATTGAGAAGTGGATTTTTGGAAGTGACTGGAGTTGGCCTGGCCATTCTGAGCGATCAGGTACTAAATGCCATCACCAATGTCTTAGATGTACTCGAAACGGTGGACGACATTTTAGAAACTATCGAAGATATTTTAGATGCTATTGATCAAGTCTTTGAGGTGGCGGAGGACTATCTACCACCGGAGGTGATACAGCAATTATTGAATGCTCAGGAGCAGTTGATTCAGGCTATAATTGACTATGAGGAAGCAGAAAATATGGAGGAAGAGCAACTTCTAACCGCTGAATCAGTGCTTTTGACTGCGCAGGAGGCACTTGCTGAAGCCAATCAGGCCTATGTAGAAGCCTTAACAAGTTTTCTAGGTAATGCATTTGATATTCTACGACAAGCCTTAGTAGCACTTGCTAATGAATTTGGCGCGGAGTTATCTGGTTTATCAGTAGCTTATAACCACAGTGAGTCTACACTAGATATCTTCATACAGGATCGTATGAGTTTTTTAGATGCTGTCAGCCCGCCCAGTGAACCGTCAAATTTACAGAACTATTATTTAGATGTATTGCACCGAATCCCTGCTGTAGAAGGGCCACAGACTTACCTCGGAACTACTGAATTTATTGGAAAATCGACGGACTATCTCGATGATGGAGCAGCTTACTTCCTTCCTTTGATTTTGGCCAACCTAGATGCTGAAATCAGCGGTGATCTAGAGGTAGAGGATTTTCTGGAATTACTTCAGCAGGAAGGTGTCGATTTGCTACAAACGATTGGAGAAGGAATCAACGGAGGACTATCAGAAGATGCCATTGTGCAGCAGGTCAAAAATGAGATCAAGGACATTATCGAAACCATTCTGAGAAAGGTATTAGTAAATCAAAATGACTAAGACAATGAATTCCATGCATAGGAAGTATTATATAATGCTCGTCTGGCTGTGCTGCCAACTAATGATGGCGCCTGTTTACGCAAATATTGATTCACTCACTTATCAGCAATGGCTCAGTGAGGGGAAACGCCAATTACAAGAACTTATTAGTTACAACCAACAACAGGAAGAAAGTGAGAATAAAGTATACTTCTTTTCTGTTATGCAGGATGATGACTGGATTGGAAGATTGGGGGTGGGAACTACAATCGATCCGGAGGGAACACCATTACCGCCAGAACTTATTGAATTAAATTCTCGTCTGCAAAACATTAATAGTGAATCAGACTTCACTTTTTACGTCTGTCTAACAGAACACTTACTGTTGAAAGCCGAGCCTAGTTTCTCTGTAGAGGGGCAACCTTGGGCTAATATTCAAAATGCTTATTCAGCCTTGGGGGATGAGGAGTCTGCTGATGGAGTAGGAAGTTTTATAGCGGATTGGCGCAAGCTTATGCAAGCTATTTTAAGTGGTGAAATACAGGATCAAACAGAAAGTCAGGGGGTTGCTATTGATTTCGTTAGAGATCAAAATCGATACAATGAATTCATCGCAAGTGACAATAGAATATTGCTTTCTCATGTGTCCGTACTATGGGGTGAATGGGGGGAAGACGAAAACCAACTAGTCAATATCAGTCTGAACTCACACCACCCGACTGGTTCTTATTTTGATGAAAACGAAGGGGATAGGTTCGAGGCCATACATCATCATATTGAAAATGGGATGCAGGAAGGCTACGAAGGAGTGGGTAACTTGGTTAGAATGTATGAGCTCTACTACGAATTTCTTTTTGACGATGAGCCAGTTGCTGTTGGAGGAGGAGGCAGCGCCAATGGGGTAGTAAATGTCGATGAAGACGGGGTAGTCTATCCTCTGCCAGAGCTATTCAATACCGTATTTGCTAGTGCACAGCCCAGTGATGGTAACCTGCCAACGGTGAATGTGCAAAATGATCTTTTAAACCCTGATGAATTTCTTTTTGATTATACCAACAACTTATTTGATCAACAGGATAGAGATGAATTGAATCCGCATTTATCGGGTAGCGAACTAGGAGGAGATAGCAAGCTAAAAATATTTATTACAAGTAGTAATACCCCGGGTGACATAGTAGCACAATTATCTGGAGGAGGTCTGACTTTTCTGGATGATGAAACAAATATTTTGCACCTTCATTTTGATGAAGAAACAGGACGACTTCAGCAGCACTATCACTTCAATGGGAACTTCAACGGGGCGCTACAAGAGGTAGCAGAAAAATTTCTTTATTACCTACAAGAGTATATTGCTGCTCATACCTTTGTTACGAAATCGGTTCTTAAGCTGGCTTTAAAGGGAGTAAACATCCTGTGCAATGTGATAGCGAAGGTCATCAAATATGCTGAATTACCTCCCTATATTTGGAACTGTGATCATCCTGAATACAATCCCATCTTTGCCAATTTCTTTGCGCTAGCACCATTGGGAGATCCTTTATCACCGTTTTTGGGTATTATTGGTTTAATTGACCCTGAGAACACTAGTGATGGGGTGAAACATCGATTTGCCTTCTTTTGTGGCCTCTGGAACGGTATAGTTGACGAATTGGCTGGGCTCCCGCAATTGGGCAAACTACTCACAGATTACATTTTAGATAAAGAGAAACGGCGGCAAATCAATGAAGCAATTGGTAAAGTCACTTTTGCTTCTATTTGGGAAGCTTTGAAGCAGGCCCACCCACAGGACCAACTCTGTAAACTCAATCATCAGGTAGGGAAAGATGTTGTGGCCATAGCCACCATTTTTGCAGCCGTAGGTGCCCTGACCAAAGTCGGTAAGGCGAATAAGATTATCAAGGCCCTAAACACTATTGGCGACCTACCTGCCTTAGTGGCTAGGTTAATGCAGAAGCTAAAAGCTTTAGGCTTCACCATGAAACAGGTCCAAGGTAAGATCGAGGTATACTGGGCAGGAGTGAAAAGATTCTATGTGGAAAAGATCTTGGGTGAAATTAGAATCGATAAATTTAACGCTAAAATAGAGGATACCGATTTTGAATTTATCGATGTTCCTAGCGAACATACAATTGTCTATACGGGAAACCAAACTGTTGCAGGGGAGCTAGCATTGATTAGAAAAAGCGATGGAGAGGTCTTGGCTGTTCCAAAGAAATTTAAAAACTTCTTCGAAACAATAAAGACCCGTTTTGATCTTGGTGGAAATGAGACATTGATCAAGAAATTGCTGTCGATAGATGGCTTCGTAAACTTACTTGAAAATGATCATGCCTTTCTAACTGCCATAGAAAGAATCAAGACGAGCGGTAGTGTCGGAGATGAATTCAGTCATAGGGCAGAGCAGGTTTTGGATGCTATTGGAAATAAACCTGATCTCTTCTTTAATCCTAACGAGGGAATTATTACCAAATTTCTACAGGATGCATTGAATCAAGTTCAAAATTTAAACCTGGGGCAGTTGGCTGGAACTTCCGCTAGCATACAGTCTAAATGGAAGATAATCAGAGATAACTATCGAGACTTTTATTCAAAATTTAGGGATGAAGTTAATGACAGATATACGGTATTGGGCCTATATAATTCCACGTTATTCCCAGAGATAGGTGATCTTAGTCGGACCAGATGGGATTATCATATGTCTAAATTAGAGACCTATCAATCTTCTTCATTTTGTGGAAGGAGTGCTAACACTGCTACATTAAAAATGGATGGTCACCCAGAAATTATAGGACACAGCGGTAGTCAATCCGTAGCGGGAACAGCTGCGCCGGTCCCTCTACAGAAGGCCACTATAAATGCAGATGGAAGTATAACTTTGCATAACTTGCCAGATGGACAACCGGACCTCTATAAAGTAGGTGAATATCAAGGGTTTGATTATGATAAACTTGATCCTCTAATGAGTTTACCTAATTACACAGCGAGGGTGAAAGGAGTAATGCAAGCAAATAATTATTGTCGAGTGCTTGATTCAGAACCGAAAGTAATTCACGAATTTTTAGAAACTTACAGGCCAACTACGGGTCCTCATTTTAACTTGGGCGGAAAAACCATTGTACTTGAAAGCGCTTTGGCCATTTGCCCTTCCTGTATGAGAGCCATTGCTAACTTAAAGGGAATAATTGAAGAAGGAGGAGGTACTTTGGTAGTCAAAGAGGGTAAATTTACTCCGTTCCAGTAACGACTCCTTGCTTTGTGAGCATCAAACTCAAACTTGTAAGTAATGAAGATTAAATACTTTAGATATTTGGAGACCTTAATACAGGAACTGGGGAGTGAAGTGAACGCTAAGGGTTTAGATTTGGAACAGATTAACCAATTGGAAAATGCTTCAGGAACAAGCTTGCCGCAAGCTTTTCAGGAATTACTAACCTTAGTTGGTATTGAAGTTTTTCAAATCAATGATGAGATTGACATAGATATCTCAGAAATCTTAGAAGCACAAAAGATCTTTAAATCATATGTAAAGGACAACAGAGATGTCAAGGCAGCAGAGCATGATTTTTTTATTCTCATTATGGCTAATGATGAACCTATTTTAATTGTCTCTAATGAGAATGATAGTGCTCCTTTGTATTGGGTTGGGCCTGATCAATTGACCAAGAGATTCGATGTTGAGAATCTGGCTGATTATTTTCGACAGTCATCTTGGTTCCGAAGATTTCTGTATAAAAAAGTAGCAGCTGAGAAACGGCAGTGTTTGAATTTACTTTTGCAAAGACTCAGTACCGATGCCCATCCCCCTAAGGTGGAAGAAGATTTCTTCACAAGACATGGTTTTAGAGTCGACCTGTATTTCCCAGATCATGCTGTCGCTATTTGGATTATTGACCCAGAAAGGGATGAGGCAGGAGAGAGGCTCGCAAATGTTGAAAGAGGCAAAGCTGAAGAAAAAGGAATTAAAACTCTAGTATTAAAGAGCCGTGAAATCCTTGCTAATCCAGATGCAATAGTCCAGGAAATAAGTGAAAATTATTTGATATGAAATTGTCCAGACTAAGATAATTCCAACCATTCAAAAACCACATTCATTCAAAACAGCACGGATAGGTAGATCCTAACTGCTGTATATAGATTTAGAAAAGGCTAAAGATTATGAAAAGCAAGAAACTTTACTTGTTCTTGCTTACGGTCCTGTATGCAATATGGGGATACGGAAGTGTGCCCAGCTCGGACAGTAAGTGGCTTAAAAACAATGATTTAGTGCCCGACGGGTGGATTGAGACTTACAGTGGAGACGATAAGCGGTCAGGTGTATATGAAAGGGCTAACAGTACGCTTTCAGGCCTGCCTGGCTGGGGACTGGATCCATCTATTCGTGGATTTGACCCTTTCCTGTCGCCGGGCGCCTTGGCAGCACCCTTGGCTCCCCCTCCTCCTGATAATGTATCCAATGGTAGCATCGGTGGTCTGCTAGACGATGAACGGGAACTCGTCGCAACCGGCAGAGCAGTTCTTGCCAAAATCCGAGAAGCGGGCAATTTTATCACGACTTTAACGGGTGGAGACCTAAAAGAATTCCCAGTTGGCCTCAGTAAAACAATTGGAAATGTAGAATATACGATGGGCATAAATAGCATGAAACTTTATCCTACCTATGCTCAGCTCGAAGTATTTCTGGAGATCAATGGCCCTAATATGGAACAGCCCTTGATCTTCTTCTCCCCTGATGTCAAGTTCTCTAGCAGTGGGGGAATTGTCGGAGGGGCTACCTTAGGACTGCTCGGCAATATGACGATAGATATTGTGGAGGAAAAGTCTGTGCTCTTGCTAAAAAGAGCGGTCCGTGATCCTGAAGGAGCGTTTACAGGCGGGACTTTTGCTACCATCAGTTGTGACGGGTTTGAGGAGCTAAGTGTTGATCTGGAAGTTCACTTTAGTCGAGACTGGATCAAGCCTGCGGATGCGCAGGATAAGAAACGGATCATAGGTTCTTTCGCCGCGCAGGTGGGAGGCTTGCACGATTTATTGTTTGATATTGATATCAATAAACCCTTTGTGATCAATAAGCTGGAAGACATTGAATGGCGAGTAAATCAAATGGTTTTCGACTTCAGTGAAACTAGGCATAGTTCAGCCTTTAGCTTCCCTTTAAGCATCCAGGATGATTCGTATCAACCTACCGTCAGTGATGACCGTTGGAAGGGGTTCTATGTCAATGAGGTAGAGGTTGTTTTACCCAGGCGCCTAACCGGAGAAAACGAGATTACCATCAGCGGTCAGCATCTGCTCATTGACGAAAATGGATTTACGGGCATTGCTTCTGCTTCCTCCTCCCCTTTGCTGGGCATAGAGCAGGGCAACCTGAATGGCTGGGCGTTTTCGGTAAACTATTTTGAGGTCGTCTTCTTGGCTGGAGATTTGAGGAAAGTGTATTTCGATGGTAAAATTGGTCTTCCGCTCTTTAATGCTGAAGGAGCTGATCCTGATGCCAGTTTTACGGAGGCTGATGCCTTGTCCTACACCGCTACTTTGAGTTTAGGCAATTATTATGGTTTTACGGTCAGCAATGATGCGCCGTTGGCCATCAATGCCTGGAAGGCCAGGGCTACCCTTTTACCCAACACCCAAATAAGCCTTGAATACGAAGAAAATACCTTTACCGCTAGAGCCGATATTTATGCAGATATCGAGATTGATGGTGAGATTGGAGCCAATGCTCGCATCGAGGTGCCGGCAATGCGCGTAGAAGGTATGGTACTATCCAACCAAGCGCCCTATTTCGAGCCTGGAAATTGGGCATTTCCCACCGAAATCGATGCCAGCATTGGCAGCTTTGGGATCAGTATAACCAGTCCCTCGGTCATCAGCACAGCAGAAAATGGTATTCCGGAGGCAGGATTGGATTTTGACGCTAGTCTAACCCTTGATGGGCCATTGGCTATCGAGGCGGATGGAGGTTTTCTCATTACGGGGGAACTGGATCAGTCGGAAACTCATCATAAATGGAAGCCCAAGAGATTTCAAGTAAAGAGTCTGCACGTGGAAGGAAGTTTTGCGGGGGCTAATTCTCTAGTGGCTGATATCCACTTTTACGATGGCAGTGATCCTGCTATAGATCCAGTCTACGGTGTAGGATTTAGAGGAATGGGGCAGATCGACTTTAAAGGAGTAGGGGTGAGCATTGAAGCCATTGCTCAATTTGGTACTTCAGGGGAAGGAGATGCTGCTTACAAGTATTTCTTTGTAGATGCACTTGCCGAATTCCCTCCTGGGATGATACCCCTGGGAGGCATGGATTTGAGAGCGCTGGGCGGGGGAATCTATCGACATATGACCAGACCCAGTGCTACAGAAGCGTTTAGCCAGCTCCTAGCGGGAGATGAGGCAGCATTTGGAGCTTCTTTATCGGGGGTGATCTATACGCCAACGGAGTCGGTGAGTTTAGGTTTTAAGGCTTCCGTGATGTTAGCCACGCCTAGTACGGGTACAGGTAATGCCTTCAATGCTAATGTAAGCCTAGGAATGGAGTTTGGCCCGACGGAAGGTAATCCGGATGGTGCCGGTTTGCAAAGATTGTGGTTTCAAGGCAACGGGAGATTCATGTCCTCTCCCAACCCGGAGTTGGCACCGGCTTTCCCGGCAGAGATTGATGTAGCTGAAATTGATTTTGCACAACTGGAACCTCATCAAAACCCCTTCGGGGCCATTACTGCCCCCAATCTTGGCTCGGATGTTAGTGCTTATGTCTTAATTGATTTTAATTTCAATCAGGATATCTATGATGCGAGGGCTAAAGTATTCTGGAATGTCAATAGCGGTAAGTTTGCCGGAGAGGCCTGGTGTGCGTTCCATTTAGAGATCAATGAGGCGGCACAAAACAAATGGTGGTTTTTTGTAGGTACCCCTGAAAGTAAGGCCCGTTTTGAATTCCAGTTTTTAGGGCAAGATGCCTTAGTGGAAGCCTATTTCATGATGGGCAACGATGGTATCCCCGGTATCCCACCTCCATTCGACCCCTTTAACCCTGGACAGCCTTTAGAAGGGGGCGAAGTAAGTTATCCTACAGATCGCCCTGCTAACACCAACCAGCTTATGGACTCGGGCCAAGGCTTTGCCTTTGGTGCAGGACTGCATGTCAGTTTGGGGATTGGCAATGAAAATTCACTATTCTTTGCTTTGTTGAATGGAGGAATTGGTTTTGACATCTCTATCCTAAAGCAAAATGGAAGCTGTGTACAGGATTTGGATATAGGGGTAAATGGCTGGTACTCTAGAGGCCAAGCTTGGGCTTATCTTGATGCTTCGGTTGGGGTCAATGTCAAGCTATTCGGTAAAAAGCTCTCGCTGGTTATATTGGATGCATTGATAGCTGCCTCCGTACAAATGGAACTGATGAATCCAACCTGGGGTAAAGGGGCCGTTGCAGTCCAAGTGAGCATACTCAATGGATTGGTAGATATTAATGATCAGTTTGAATTTGAGTTTGGTGATCCCTTGGAAAGTGTACTACCAAGCGACTGTGAATCTGCCAATGGAAACGACCTGGTACAAGATATCGAAGTGATCGAAGCTATTCGCCTTCCAGCCGGACAAGATCCCAATAATGTTGATGTGGGTACTAGTCTGCTGGTCGATCTAAACTTTCCTGATCAAGAGGTCTTGACTTTCTTTAATGAGCAGGTGGAACCGGAATATTTTAGGGTCATTTTTGAAGGCGTGAACTTCCAAGATGAAAACGGCAGTGCTATCAGTTTGGGAGCGATTGATCCAGATCTAACCAGCTGGGATGAAACCAACAAGCATTTGACACTTACTTACATTAATTTCTTTCCAGAAAACACTACCATCACAGCCAGCGCCGTAGCTCGTTTTCAGCAACGATCTACCTTACAAGACGGGACTTATGCTTGGGGATATGTCGATGGGGATGATGGCGAACCGCTAGAACACATCAAGACCCTAACTTTTACGACTGGGGGCAGACCTGATGTCATCACACCAGAAAATGTAATTGTATCCTATCCATTACCCAATCAGCAATATTTTTTCAAAGATCAATATAGTGCTGGGTATTATATCGATTTACACGCCAATCAGATGTACCTTTTTGAAGATCTTCCCCAAGGCTATGAGGCTAAAGGGCGATTGCTAGGGGCTGACGGCCAACAATTAGGCAACTTACTAAATGTCGAAGCCAGCACTTACTGGAATGAAGAGACCATCGATAACTCTGTATATGATGATCCGGAAGAAGTTCACAATACCTTTGTCGCGATTGAAAGATCATGGTCCATGCAAAGCGGTGCAGATCAGACCTTAGAACTAGTAATAGTAAAAACGGATGCAGGGGCACCAACAGACCCCGCCTATGGGGCAGAGCGATTGCTGTATGCTATACCCTTTCATACCAGTAATTACGCCACCTTGGAATATAAGATTGGTGGATTTTACAATGCTTCCTCCAACTATGTAGATGCAGATGGGGATGCCTATTCCCAAGGCGATGTGCTACAAGCATTGATGAACACTTCTGAGACTTTCGGCCAGTTTGATTTGGAAGGTGGATCGAATTTCAGGCCGCTGATTAGCTTCGAAGTAGAAATCCAAGATCAGCCTAATGGCAGCGGTTTTGATTGTATTGCGCCAGACTGGTTGTGCTATTACGAACACGTCTACCAAGCAGTTAAAGCCTATGGAGATTGTATTAGCTTCGGACTGGATGATCCCAGAAAGGCCATTAGTATTAGCCATCAAATTGCAGGAACTTCTCTACAATTGAATTTTGAGTTTCCGGCAGCAATCTATGATTACTCATTGGCCGTATACGAACGACTGCAAAATTCGGAATGCTGTGGGACCGGAGAATGTAATGGCTATGATCCTCCTGACGATAACCCTGATGGTGATCCTGATGGAGATTCCGCACCAGGGCCAGGAGATGGGAGTGGGGGCGGCCCGAATGCCTTCTTTAACTTTTATCCGGCCAGCGCGATCCCTGTTGAATTTGTAGCTGGCCCAGAGGATGGCACCTGTAACCCCGCCTATGCAGAGGGATTCTGTGCAGGGGTCATCAACTTTCCTGCGGATCTCCTAGAAGACAACTACTATATCAATGTTAGGTATATCCTACCAAGGCGAAATATCCAGTTGCCTTCACAAGGAAGGATCAGTATCTATGGTGGTGGCTTGTAGGTAAGGGGAAATTATTCAACAACTATTGCTTCAATTCAATTCTATATCGATGACTATTAGAGGGATTATACAAATAGGTCTGTGCTTTACGTGCTTTCTCTTATTCTTGCCACAAGCAGATGCCCAACGAGATAGCTTGGAGCGGGATACGATAGCCATACGTGCCACGGCTGGCCCTTTTGAAGATTCTATTGTAATTCGATGGGCTCCCGCCAATCGGTTCAGTTGGGAAATTGCGAATAATCAAGGGTATGAATTAGTCCGAGTAAATACCCGAAAAGACGGCAAACTCCTTACCAAGGAAGAGAGGAGAAAGACCCTTGCTATCTTGGCTACTCACTTAAAGCCTTTACCCAAGGACCAATGGAAAGACTTGGTGGATAAAGACCAGATGGCTTTTCTCGCAGCTGGTTTCCTGTATGGAGAGATGGACTATGGCCCTAAAGCCAGCAGCCCAACAGATCTTTCAGCCCTCTACGAGGAAAAACAGTTGGCGCAAAAGAAGTATGGCTATTCTATGTTTGCTGCCGATCAATCCATTCGTACGGCTAAGGCACTAGGCTTGGCCTTTGTGGATCACGAAGTGAAAAAAGGAGATGGCTATTTGTATGCTGTTCGTTTATCTGGGCCGATAGATACCTCTTGGATATATTTACCTGGTCAGGCTTTGGTTTTGGATAATGTAAGGCAGAAACTGCCAAAGCCTTCAGAATTAAAGGCTTCTATCGGCGATCAAGTAGTCCGACTATATTGGGATGAGGCTATTACCCGCCAACATTACACGAGTTTTGAGGTTGAAAAATCCGATGACAATGGGCAGACCTTCACAAAGATCAATTCGGCTCCGATTGTCAATATGAGATCTAATCGGGATGATCGATTTATTACCTTTGTGGATTCACTTTCCGCTAACGATACTCCCTTTGTTTATCGGGTGCGAGGTAGAACTATTTTTGGAGGGTATGGGCCAGTCTCAGATACCGTTCTGGTGGTGGGACGTAAGCCAGCACTGAAAGCCAATTTGCAGATAGTGAACGTGGTGGAGTATCCACAAGGTCAATGGCAGATATACTGGGAATTCGATTCGCCGCAGGAAGAACAAATCTTAGGCTTCCAGTTATACCGCTCTGAAAATAGGACTGAAGGTTTCCAATTGATTAACAAAGAACTAATCTCACCTACTGATCGGGTTTTCTATGATGAAGATCCACTTCCAATGGCCTATTATGAAATCAGAGGAATTGACCTCAATGGAAATAGGCTGAAATCCTTTCCAGTGCTGGCGCAGTTGAAAGACTTTACACCGCCGAACGCTCCTACGGGACTGCATGCCCATTTGGAGGCTGAATCGGGGCTAGTTCATTTGACTTGGGATGCCAATGATGAGCATGATTTGCAGGGGTATCGGGTGTTCTTTTCCAATCAGAAGGCAGGGAACTTTTCACAGGTTACGAAATATGTAACTCGGGATACCTTTTTTACCTATCCTATCACTATGAACACCGCGACGGAAGAAATACACTTTCAGGTGATTGCCGTCGATTTTCGAGAAAATTTTTCGCAGCCATCTGCTACCTATACACTTTCCAGACCCGATCAGACCCCTCCGTCTCGCCCTTCCATCAAGCTCGTCAATGGCTTGCCTGGGGCCATTCAGATTAATTGGGCGATCAGCTCAAGCCCTGATGTGGCTAGTTACGAGATGCAGAGAAAGGCTCGCTACGGCCAGTCCTGGCAAACGATTTGGAAAGGAATTCCAAGTTCCCCCGTGTTTGAATACCAAGACTCTTTAGTGATGTCAGATAAGTACTACTTTTACAGGATTCTTGCCCGAGATGATGAAGGTTTAACTTCCTACTCAACAGCGGTCTTAGCAAAGTCAATCGATAACGGACATCGAGCATCTTTTGGAGCTTTTAGTGTGAAGACGGATACTTCTAAGCAGGTCGTTCGGCTGGATTGGGCATATGGAACTTCAAATCTGGTAAAGTATTTTGTCTTGTATAGAGCAGAAGAAGGCAAAGAACTACTCACGTATAAGCGCCTTCAACCGGAAGAAGCCAAGGGAGGGGAATTCCATCATGAGGGAAAATCTTTTAGCTTTATTGACCAAGAAATACAACCTGGACAAAGCTACACCTACCAACTGATAGCTAAATTCCATGGGAAAGGGAGTTCTCCTTTCTCCAAAAAAATAGAAGTGCAAATTCCCTCCGATTAGCCCTTTGGTGACAGATTTTTTCTACGCTTTCTTCGTCAGAATTCGACGAGGGAAGCGTAGTTGTACGTTTAACCCATAAAGAGCAGGAGATCTATCTTCCTGGATTAAAGGAAGTACCTAGAAGATACCCCACCTCATATTCATTGCGAGTAGGTACAGTAGATTCATCGAAAAGGTCACCTACTTCATAGCCTTGCCCAAGGCCTTGTTTCCTTTCCCTCTAATGCCGTTGAGAAAGCGGCTTCTAATTGCCTACCGATACCATTTGGCTCGATCCAGCCGATAGAATAGTTGCCCCTTTTTCCTCCAGATCAATGGCTAAATAATAGATAATCAGTAGTAGAAGTACTTTTGGATGCGGTTGTTAATATAGCCAAATTATTATACTTTACTTTAGCGATGTTTGTTTATATTGATTGGCTAAAATGATAGAGGCAGTATGTGGAATAAGGTGTACAGGCCACATAGTATTATCGTGACCTGTTTAATTTTCGTATTCATTGGTTTTTTGGAGTTAATCAGGCTTAAGACCCATTTTTTGGATCCTTTTAATCATGGTATTCAGGAGTATGAAATCACAGATATTGTCTATACCCAGCTCAGCAAACCTAAGATTAATCCAGACTCCATTATCAGACTCGTCCATATCGGCAATGCCAATCGGGAAGAATTGGCCTTGATGATTGATCGGGTCTCAGAAGCTGGTGCAAAGGTGATTGGTGTAGATGTAATGTTGGATGGACGTAAGGACCCAGGGCAGGATGAAAAATTGCGAGCCAGTATAGAGAAGGCGGGAAATGTAGTACTTGCAAGTGAATTACAAAAATTTGAGGAAGAAGAAAAGAAGTTTGAATCTCTAGTTAGTACGGACAGTTTGTTTGCTGCTCATGCCGATTTGGGATTTATCAATTTCCCTTCTAATTATACCAAGACCATACGGTATTTCAGCCCCCAAGAGCCTGTCGGAGATAGTACTGCTTTGGCTTTTGCTATGACCGTGCTGCAGCAATATGACCCCCAGGCGGTGCAAGCTTGCCTAGCACGGAAAAAAGCCGTAGAGAAAATACACTATAAAGGGGATTTGCTAAGTTTTGCCCATTATCCCCCCGAATTGGTTTTGGATACGACCATTGAAATCGCCCAGCTTAGAGAAGTACTCAACAATAAAATCGTATTATTGGGCTATATCGCTGAAAAGGAATCAGAAAACCCACTTAAAGACAGATTTTATACCCCACTCAATAGGAACTATGCTGGTAAATCCATTCCAGATATGTACGGGGTGGTGATCCATGCTAATATCATCAGTATGGTACTGGAGAAACGGTATATAAGAGAATTGCCGGAATGGTTGACTTGGCTGATTGCTTTGATTTTTTGTTACGTCAATGTGTACTATATTCATGAGATTTACGAAAAGTTTCACCCTGCCTTTCACGGCATTACGCGCAGTTTGCAGTTGATTGAGTGCATGGTACTATTTTTCCTCCTGGGTATACTGTTTTATTACTTTCGATTACAAGTAGATTTTGGTGTGGGCATATTAGCCTTATTGCTGGCTTATGATATTATAATGATCTATGAAAGTCTGCTGTTGAAGAAAATCCCATTGTTGCAGAAGATCAAGGATGAATTTTAGCATTTTTGGACCCGATTGGAAGACTTTGGCCGGATTTTTGCATATTTCACTCGTAAAACCTTGCGTTTTTTGACCTGTGAATAGATTTGAAATATTCATACACTTTAATCTCCTCAGATAAGATGTGATCCTCCATTATCTTTCAGACTGGTTGTAGTTTCTAAGTAACGGTCTGATATCTTTTACTAAAGTTTCCTAATTTTGATGACTCTTCTCGCTTCATGGTCAGATAGTAAATCGTTAATATCTGAAGCCACAATCCCATGATCATAGCTTTGCAGTGCGATAAACCCTTATGGTTGAAAATTTTCGACTTCCTAAGTGAATTCAACATACTAACTATACCTCATAAACATGAATCGATTTTTTTTCACTGTAGCTCTACTTCTTTTCAGTAGCATGCTGATTGGACAAGAGAAGGTAACCGTGCTCACGGTCACTGGACATGTGAATTATTTCAATGGCACTAGCAATATTGGTAAACGGGTCTTACCAGGGCAAATCTTGCCGACCATTGGCTTCGTGCGTTGCGACGAAGGAGCCTCAGCCATGTTGGTGTTTGAAGGTCAGCGCCATCCCGTGAAAAGTAAAGCTGAACTGGATCTGAAAAAGCTTCCTCTAAAGAAAAAACAGGGCAATAGAATGGGCTACTTGGGCCGTTTCCTCAACTTTATAGGCTCATCCGTTAATAATACGGAGGATAATGATAAGTTAGAAAAACACCACGAGCGGTACATGACATCAGTAGGCGGAGTGCGTGGGTTTGCCCAAAACGAAGCTGCCATCCAGACCTTCGGGTATCTCTCTGGACCCCTGGCAGGAGGGTTGGTTAATTTTCATTGGAGCTATAATGGAGCAGTTCCCTTCTATCAATTCGAGATTTGGAAAACGGGAGAACAAGACCTATTACTGATGGCAAAGGTGCGCGCTAATCAAGTATCAATAGATCTTGATCAGTTAAGCCTTGTCTCCGGCGAGGTATACCATTGGAAGGTGACAGCACAAACCAAGGCAGGCGAAGATGTATCATCGATTGACATGCCCTTTAGCTTGGAACCAGAAGCGCTGGCAGAGCTGTTAACTGGTAGTCGTTTGCAGAAAATGCAGAAGGCTGTAGAAGCAGGTGAAGAAGGATGGGTTGTCTTGCAACAGCTACAGGAAAAGGGCTTTAAGTATGCTGCTTACGGTAGATATGAGTTGATGTTACAACAGGATGCTAACAATTTATTGATCAAGCGCTTATTTGCCTCATTTTTAGCAGAAAACAATGCCCTGGAGCGGGCTAAAGAATTGTTGACGGGAATTCAATAGTGGGGGAGGGGCCTGTCTAATTTGCTAAATAAATTGCATGAAGAATTTGCTGCTAAGCGTGTGCATTGGAGTAGTTTCTGCTGGAGGACTCTCTGCTCAACCTAATACCAAGATTTTTGCCTATGGCTTGAGGGGCTGGTCCAAGTATGCTCCCCAACCAGTGACGGGCTATAAGAAAGAGGTAGCCTACAGCGTTTATAAACGCCTGATCCGTGCAACTGGTGATTATAACACAAGCGTTCCAACCTTTGTCATGAACAATGGGGAAGAGGTAGTGGCATGGATGGATCCTAAAGCAACAGTGATTGGCTTGGAAGAAAAAGCCTATGATATCTGCTCTGGTTTTGGCGCAGACTCTCTAAATGCCCTGGCGGCTATCCTGGCCCATGAAGTGATCCATCACTACGAAAAACATGACTGGAATAGGCATTTTGCGCAACAAAATGAACTGCGGGAACTAGGAAACATGGAAGACATACTGCCCTACGAAACGCAGGCCGATCACTTAGGAGGTTTATTGGCCTTTTCTGCTGGTTTCGACACTTATCGGGTTAACTCCAAATTCCTGGCGAGGGTATATGAAGAATACGGTTTTGAGGAGAATTTGTCAGGTTATCCTGCACTGGACACGCGAATGAAAATGGTGGACAATACGATCAATGAATTACATCAAATTAAACAGGTATGGGAAACCGCTCGCCTGTTGAGTTTTATTGAAGAGTATGAACGGGCCGCCTACTATTATCAATACGTACTAAAGACCTACCAGGGGTACGAAATATATAATAATGCGGGTGTCAATGCAGCTTTAGCTGCTCTACAGTTATTCAATGCCAAAGAATGGTCTTATATTTTGCCGCTGGAGCTAGACGGCAATGCCCGTTTGGATCGAGTCACCTTTCGCGCGCCTGAGGAGAAGATCGCTAAGAGAATCGAACTTTTAGAACAGGCAAATAGATACTTTGAAAGTGCAGGTTTATTACAGAAGGGCAATCCTATGGTACTGATCAATCAGGCCTGCGTACTATTATTGCAAGGAGAGTCGGAAGATGCCTATGACCTGGCCAAAAAGGCTATGCGGAAAAGCAAGCGACCGGAGCAAAAAAGAGAAAAGACCTTTGCGGAAATAGTATTGGGTATAGCCGCCGCGGAGATGGAAGAGCTAGAAGAAGCAAAGGATTGGTTAGAGAAAGCGAGCACAGTGCATCCCGAAATAGCCAACCACAATTTACAGCTACTACAGGGAATTAATCTAAGGCGTCCTCGCCCACAGGATGTAAAAGGGAAGGAAAGAATTGAAGCCATTGATTTGCAAGAATTTTTAATGGAGGCCCAATTGGATACTACCCTGGAAATTACCGAAGAGAATCACGTGATCGGACTGCGCTCCTTTGGCACCTCCCATCTTTTCTTGCATTTCCGTCAAAGGGAGGACGGGATGGAGTATGTGGTATTTCACCAGACGGCGATAGATTACCAAGGGGCTTCGGCCAGAGGTGTCAGGATTGGCGATACACAGGCGGATATACAGAATGCCTATGGTCAGCCGAATGCAGTCCTACAATTGAGTAATGGAAAGTGTCTACACTATAAACTATTAAAACTGCTATTTTTTGTTGATGCGCAAGGAAGCTTAACGCATTGGACCACCTACGAGAAGGAACTCTATTAACTTATTGCTATCATTGTTCCATCGTCAAGGAATAGCAGACGCAATATTCAAACCATAAACATACACGATGCGAAGCATGCATTTCCTCCTCCTATTATTGTTGTCGCTTAGCATGACCGTTACGGCACAAGATGACTTCATGGTAGCCTTCAGCGTAAGTGGCAAGGTCAAGTACAAGGCTGGAAAGAAAAGTCGGGCCAAAAGGTTGAAACAAAGTACCTTGCTCTTTCCGGAAGCTGTGATTAAGATCAAAAGAAACGCTTCACTAGGCCTTTATTATGGCCGCGAATATCAAACCCTGGACAAAGAGGGCCAGTATAACATTGCAGACTTAATGAAAGATGCGGATGGACAAAGAGCACGTTTCGTAGCGCCCTTGTTTGATGATATGCTCATGGCCTCTTCCGATAGCAAGACCTCCAGAGATGGACGAGGTGGCATCGGTTTTGGAGACTCCCGTTTTAGCATTGTACCCTTTCAGCCTTATCACAAAGGGGAAGAGAGAGGCAAAGTCAGTGGCGAAGAGATCAAATTTCGCTGGAAGGCCAGGAAGACGGTAGATTCCTCCATCAACACCTTCAGATTTAAACTCATTAGACGAGGCGGAGACGTTATTCACGAAAAGGAAGTCACCGGATCGGAATACACCCTGAAGACATCAAGTATTTCCCTAGAACCAGGAAACTATCGTTGGCAAGTGGAGGCAACGGCTGATCCTGATGTCTCTAGCCCTCAGGTGGCTTTTGCTTATGTGGCCGCTGATCAGGAGGCTAAAGCCCTGGAGAAATTGAAAAAGGATGAAGTGTATCAAATGAGTGATCCGGCTGCTAGGGTTTTCTTTGAGGCTGCCCATTTGGAGAAACGAGGTTTTCATTATGCGGCTTACGAAAGATATCTGATGGCTAATTCTACTTATCAAGGCAACGAAGTGCTAAAAATGGCTCTGCATAAGTATTTAGAGCGGAACGACTTGATCGAAGAGCAATAGATAAAATAATAACACACCAGATGGTTGATTGTAGATTAGGTCTTAGTCTTTGCTGCTTAGTTCTCTTATTTCCTAGGTGGGGGATGACTCAAACTACTTTGAGTATAAAGGCTAAGCCAACTACCAGAGCCATTGTGGTGGGGGTTTCAGATTATTCCGAAATCGATGACCTAAAGTTTGCTCATCGCGATGCGGAAGTTTTTGCCGATTTTTTAGGTGCTGAAACCAACTGGAAGGTAGCTCCAGAGAATTTGCAGCTCTTGACCAATGAAGAAGCGACGATGGGGCGATTCCACAAAGCGATGAAGTGGCTGGTGGCAGAAACTAAACCTAATGATCGGGCTATCATTTATTTTTCGGGGCACGGAGATGTGGAAGGGTCCGTGGGAGGGCGCCTGGGCTATCTCTTGTTGCACAACTCTCCTCCAGTAGATTATCCCCTCGGCGGTGCCTGCCCCATTGAATATCTGGAGGCAATGATCGCAACTCTATCTCAGGACAAGCAGGCCGAAGTTATCTTAATTACGGATGCCTGCCGCTCGGGTAATTTGGCGGGGCGTAACAATGACGGTCCGCAATTGACAAATCAGGCCATTGGTGCGCGCTTTGGTGAGGTGGTGAAGATCATGTCATGTGCGAAAGAACAGTATTCTTTAGAACATGAAGACTGGGGCGGCGGTAGAGGTCTTTTTTCCTACCACCTCGTCAATGGTTTGATCGGATTGGCAGACGAAGATGAGGATGAGCGGATTTATATTTACGAACTATCGGATTACTTACGCAGAGAGGTGCGGAAAGTATCTCGCCAGTACGGAGAAATCCAGATTCCCATTGTACGCGGTCCCGAAGAAGCGGCCCTTAACACGATTGATAAGGCGCAGCTATTTGCCTTGAACGCGGCACTGAGCATGGAGGATAATACATCGATTGGCATGGCGCCGGCTCGAAAAGGGAGTACGGTGCCAGAAAGACCAGATAGTACTTTCAGCAAACTCTTGCGCCAGTTTGAAACTTCTATACAAGACGGGGCCTTACTATATCCTGAAGATCGTTCAGCTTATGCCATCTTGCAGCGGCTACAAGTTTTTACCCAATTTGATAGTTTGTTGAATGTGGCTACCAATGATTTGGCTGTGGCTTTGCAAGAAGAAGCCCAGGCTGCACTTAATTCCTATTTGACTACTCCGAGCAAAGAGCTTTCGAAACGTTGGGGCCAGAAGGCTATCTACCAGTCCTATCCTGAATATCTGGATAAAGCAGCTGAACTTCTGGGAGAAGAGGATTTTTTTTACGAATCATTGCGGTCTAGAGCTGCCTATTTTAAAGGAGTTAACCTTCGGTTGGCAGGAGAAGCAACCAAGGAGGAAACTCAGCTTCGTCAAGCCTTACAAATCCAGGAGGACGCATTACAGAAGGAACCCAATGCGGCGCATCTCTTGAATGAAATCGGCTATCTTCAATTTTTACTGGAGGACAAAGAGCAGGCTGTCTTCTTTTTTAGCCAGGCGGCAGAAGCCTCCCCTGCTTGGGTTTTACCCTATAGCAATTTGGCAGAAACCCAACGCAAATTAGGCAATTATAAAGAGGCAGAGGCGGCGGCTGTAAAGGCGCTTGAGATAGATTCGAGCTTTGCAATGGCTGCCAACAACCTAGGACTCATCTACTTTGTGCAAGAAAGGGATGAAGAGGCCAAAGTTTACTTCGAGAAGGCCATCTTGGCGGACCCCCAATATGCAAATACTTACTATAACTTAGGAAATTGGCATTTTTGGTACAAGAATTACGATCTGGCAGAGACTAATTTGTTGAAATTCAATGCGCTGGAGGATGGGGTTTCGATGGCCTACCAGCTCCTGGGTTTAACCTATCAAAGATGGGAGAAGCTCGATAAAAGTACCACTGCTTTTGAGGAAAGTCTTCGCCTAGATCCAACGAATGCGGTCAGCCTATATAATTTTGGTGTACTCAAGTATGAGCAAAAGTTGTACGATGAGGCTGTAGGATTGTTCCTGCGGTATAAGGATGTAGAACCGAAGGATTCAGATGGCTATTTGATGTTGTTGTATTGCTACGCCGTCCAGGAAAATCAGGATTTGGCCCTCTCCATCTTGGCACAGCTTCTCGGCGATTTGAATTATGATAAGATTAAAGTATTGGAAGCCCGTGAAGAGTTGGGGGAATTCAGAAAATTGCCCGCCTATCAGACCCTAATCAAACGCCATTTCCCGGATAAATAACTCCTACATCACACCATCAATCACGAATTACCATGCTACGCAGCTTAAAACTACTTTTTACCCCTCTATTCTGTTTACTTGCCGGGCATTTATTGGCTCAAAACACGGGCTATCAATTTATTGCTAAATCAGGCTCGGAGGCACAGATGAAGTTAATTAGTGAAGGAGCTGATTACAAGACGGCAAACGATGTATTCCAAAAGCTAGTGGAAGCTCGTGGTGACTATCGCTTTGAAGTTCCGGCGTTCTTTATTAGTACCGGGGCAACTAAGGTAGCCTTTATATCGGCCGATGGTAAAAGCATTGCCATTGAAGAGCAAGCGCTGGAGTTGTGTAAAAAGCAAGGGGAGAATTTTGAGAATGCACTGGCGGCATTACTTGGGCACGAATTGATCCACTTTTATGAGAAACACCTTTGGAGAGATGAATTTACGACCGATTTTCAGGGCTTGGATATAAGCACCACGCTAAGTGCACTTCAGGATCGAGTACTAAATGAGACTCAGGCAGATTACCTTGGGGGATTTCTAGCCTATTCGGCTGGTTATAATGTTTTTGAAGGTCTGCCTCATCTCTTGGATCAGGTATATAAAACCTACAAGTTGAAGGAGGATATGAAGGGGTACCCTACGCTGAAGGACCGTCAAATCTTGGCTGCTAGATCGATTGAAAAACTTAAGGGATTAATTGAAATATTTGAAATGGCTAACGTGATGACGGCAATCGGGCGATATGATGAAGCTCGCGCCTTGTATCGTCAGATATTGGGCGATTATCAAGGCCGCGAAATCTACAATAATTTGGGGATCGTAACTCTTCTGGAAGCCAGATCTTACTTTGAGGAAACGGATATGCCCTTCCAATTGCCAATTGAATTGGAAGCTGGATTTGCGGCTGGTGGGCGCGGTTTTGGGGATAATGTGGAAGAAACCCGTAAGCGATTGCTGAATGAAGCCATTACCTACTTTAATTATGCTATTGGCTTAGATGCGGGTTACGCACCAGCTTATTTGAATAAGGCTTGTGCCTATTATTTGTTGGGAGATATTCCTCGGGCTCGATTCTATGCGGAGACAGAGGCTGTTGCCAGGGCTAATGCACAAGCTGATCGCTTTGCCAATACACCAATAGATGTAGAAATTCTTTCGGCCTTATTACTTCACGCAGACGGCAATACATCTGAAGCCATCGCGGCTTTGAAAAAGATAATGGACGAGGATAGGGAAAACAGTGTAGCAGCGCACAATCTTATGAGGTTGGATCCTGCTTATACCCATGATCGCGCTCGAAAAGGGGGAGCTCCTTCTCTTATTGAGATTGATGGGGTTACGGATGGATTAAATACTTTCTGGGAAAATTGGGAAATGGATTATGATTTTGAGAAGAACCTCAATGGAGGTATTAGGTTTGCTCGGTGGAGTGCGCAAAGTGAGGTGAAGGAAGTAAAGGAGGCGTTGCAGCATTCGGTTTTCTATGCCTTGTATCCTTCCAACCGAGCAGATAATAATGATGTGGTATTTATGCAAATCACCAATCCAGGGTACGCTGGCGTTTTACGCAAAAAAGCACGTATTGATCGGGAAGGTACCCGGGCGGACCTAAAGGTAGGTTCACCTAGAGCACATCTTACCGGAGCTTTCCGTGGCGAGCCGGAAAAGGTGATTGGCTTGCCCAATGGGGAGATGATGATCTATAAATCCTTGATTCTATTTATGGAGAGAGATAGGAAGGATGGACCTTTGACGCTACGCCGTTGGGCTACTTTTTCTAAGTACTAAAGTTTCGACGCCTCGTTTAAACAAAAAAGGAATCATTTTCGGCTCAAAGACCGAAATTTAAGCATACTCCAATACATAGATGAAGTACTCCCACTCCGACAGATCTTTCTTTCGATGTCAATGATCAGGTGATCGTGTTGTATTTTGGCCTTGACAATTGGATACAATTCATCAAGACTTAAGTCGGATACGTCCCGAATTTATTGTGATGCAAGCCCAGAAAGGAGCTTCCCCAATAATCCAGGCACCCAATACTGTGCTTCGTAAGACTCTAGGGGGATGATCTCCAGGCCATTAACGAAGTGCAAGGCATTTTTACCTGCATCGCTACCGTCATAAAGGCCTGAGGGAGTGGCTACTACCCAGTCTTCTTTGCCAAGAAGTAACAACTTAGCGATCTCTGTACCATCTCGTTTACGAACGATACTGATTGATGTTTTGTCGGTGGTACTGAGTTCGAAATTGGGATGAACAGGGTATTGTGCTTGTTCTGGTGCTGATCCAAGTTGTTTGAAGCCAATTTTGCCCCTTGGTAGATCCAGGTATTGTCGTTGATCCTTGGAAAGCTGGAAGAAGAGTTGTTGACGTTTTGGATCATAGTGGAGACTAGAGGCGGTTTCTTCGTGCTGAAGCTTATCCAGGGTTTTAGCTAGTTTGCCCTGTCCATCATACACACTCAGTTTATACTTGGAGTCCGTAGCAGACAACTGCTCCATTTCCAGAATAGCAAAGCTATCCTTTTGCATCAAAACGACTTCAAATGCCTCAATATCACTCCGTAAATACCGATTTTCGGCTGTCAGGAAGACATGTTGATGGCCAAATACATCTTCTATGGAGATGATTTGCCCATTAGCCAGGATCTTGAGTCGGTCTGAATTTTGCTCAATGGAGTAGAGGGTATTCAAAAGTCCGGGTGGAATATTAGCAGCACCATAGGAGATGAGCTTTCCTTCTTGAGCAGGGAAGAATCCCATGATCGCAGGAGCTACCTCTCCTACATCTGGATAGTGGGCAAAGGCAATCAATTCATGATCTGGTGTGATGGTAGTTCGAGGGATAATACCTCTGCCTGGAGGAATATCTACAGAATCGGACTCAAGCATTTTGCCGTCTGCTAATCGATATCTAACCAGAGAACTGTTTTCCCAATTTAGCAAGGTCAGCCATTGGCCATTGTTGGAGAAAAAAGGAGTAGCACCGTATACTTCTGACTCAGGAAGTGGGTAGGTATTGGGAGTAGTAGATTGCTTTTCCCAAACCCACAATTTCCCTGCTGTCAGCGCAAAGACTCGTTTCCCGTCAGCGGAAAGCCCCATCTCCATCGGCTCGGCATCTAGAAAAAAAGAGGCTTCCACTTTTGCGGAGCTGGTGTTTATTTTGTGAATGGCATTAGATCCGGTAGCCAAGATATAGTTGTTTAGCCCGGAAAATTTCCCCTGTTCATAGGGACGTTCCAACAGTTGCTTTCCACTTTCCAGATTCCAAACGCTCACGGCTACCTCACCATCAATATATCCATAAAAACCTACCTTGGTAGTGGTAGTGAGTGCGATTTCTTGACCGTCTGGTGATACGGTAATCTGCCATACAAAGATTCGGTAATCGGAAATCTTGATTTGCCTTTTGAGTGTGGCTGTTTTTGTATCCCAAACTTCAATATAGGTGGGACCAGCTTGCTCCTCGTAGGGGCGATTATGGCTATCATCTTCCAACTTTTCGCAATAGCGAGCACTCACGATATAGCTGCCGCCTGGCGCTACGGCTACTTGCTGAAAGCCCAAAGAGCAATCGTCCAACTTAGTGTTGGGGCGCTTGGTTGCGTTATCAATGGTGAAGATCAATCGCCCTGTTTTAGCTTCCCAAAGTTTCAGCTCCGTTCGGGCGCAAGAGACTAGATAGTTCCCGTCGGCAGAGTATTCAAGATCTAAAGCTGCGTACTGATGGATAATCGGAAGTACCAGTTCTGGCTTTTGGCAAAATAATTCGACGTTCCAAGCCAGATATAAACTACATAGAATGAAAAGTTGAAATTGCATAGATTCTTTTCAATTGCGCAGGAAACCCCTCTTAGTTTGGCCATGTGACAGCAGTTGTATGCCATGCAATAAGCTACAGTTTAGCCGGAGCAAAGATAGCATGAGTTAGGAAGTACTGTAGCGAAGGCGCCAAATGATTCATCTCCCATGTTTAAATGAGCTAATGGTTAAAGTTAATCATCTGTTCAGACTTATGAAGAGACATTTGCCGGGAACTCTTACAAGAAAATTTAGGAGTGATGATGGCAGGAGATTAATAAAGAGGGAGGTTAAATCGAACTGCCTGTCCAAGTGAAAAGGAATTTGCCCTTGGCACGAGCGTTTTTCCATTTTCCGTTCTTGGATAAACCTCCACCGGGGACGATGCAGTTGCCTGGTCAACTAGCTTCAGCTTTTTTTACTCATGCTTACTTAATTTTAAAGTTATTCAATACCTTGAAGATAATGAATACGCAGGGCTTTAGCTACCGTAGGTTTAGTACAACATGGTCTACGAGCTGTTCGTTTTCGTACACTTATTGTTCATACTTGAACGAGAAATTACTCCTGTGTTTAGGGTAAGTTGCTGACATCCTATTAGTTACCTTATTGGAATAAATTTTGTTGATTTCTGACTTGAAATCAACAAAAGAAACCGATATGTGGTACAACTACGTTAAGATCGCGCTTAGAAGTCTAAAGAAATTCAAGGGGTACGCTAGTATCAATATATTTGGTCTGGCTATTGGTTTGGCTTGCTGTTTGTTGATTATTCAGTATTTGCGGGATGAGTGGAAGGTTGATAAGCATCACCAGAATGGGGGAGAGATACATCGCGTGGCTACGGAATTCATTATCGGAAATACCGCTGACCCAACAGCCACAACGCCATCACCCTTGGCAGAGGCTGTACGCGCAGATTTTCCTGAAGTGGTCCAGAGTGCAAGACTCATTAAGGCCCCGAATGTAGACAAATACTTGCTGAAGTTTGAGGATCGGGCCTACTTTGAGGAAAAGGGAGTTTATGCAGATAGCACCCTATTTCAGGTGCTTACCTATGACTTTGTAGCTGGAGATCCAGATCATGCTTTGGATCAACCCATGTCTGTGGTGTTATCGAGCTCCATCGCTGAAAAACTATTTGCTGAGGCAGATCCAATTGGACAATCTATCAAAGTAGAAAGCCTTTGGGGAGATGAGTTGTTTGAGGTAACGGGTGTATTTGATCCCACTACCTATTCTTCTCACATCGATGCAGAATTCTTTCTGTCTATGAATAGTGGAGCATTGGGACGTCGCTTTTACCGCTTACAAGAATGGGGTGGCAATAATCTTTTTTACACCTATCTGCAAATGCAACCCGGTACGGATATAGCCGCCTTTGAAGCAAAGCTACCCGCTTGGTTGGAAGGGTATGCTGGGGAGCGCTTGCGTCAAATGGGCTTTAGTAAAAGGCATTTCCTGGAACCTGTTGAGGATATCTACCTATATTCTGATGTTGCCATTCAAGTGGGGCCTACAGGAGATATTGCCTATTTCTATATCCTTGGGTCCATTGCTTTATTTATTCTATTAATTGCCTGTATCAATTTCATGAATCTGGCGACGGCGAAGGCTACTGTGCGTTCGCAGGAGGTCGGTGTGCGAAAGGTAATCGGAGCCTCACGCTCTTCCCTTTTTGGCCAGTTCATGAGCGAAGCTTTCGTCTATACTTCAATGGCTGTAGGGGTAGCCTTTTTGGTCGCTGAAGTAATGTTGCCAATCTTCAATAAAATGCTGGGGAAAACACTGCATTTGAATATGTTGCAAGATCCAGCTGTACTGATAATTCTCGTAGGTTTTGTGCTGCTCACTACTTTAGTAGCGGGCAGTTATCCAGCCATGTACTTATCCTCCTTTCAGCCCACCAAGATTTTCCGCAGTAGCATTAATGACCGCTTTTCTGCCCAAAACATTCGCAAAGGGCTGGTGGTGTTGCAGTTCATTATTTCGATAGCGCTTATTCAAGGGGTGATCGTGATCAATGAACAAATGAATTATGTTCGAAATAAAAACCTGGGATTCAATCCGGAGCAAAAGCTGCTAGTCCCCCTAAATAGTCCTACTTCCTATGATAATTTCTACACCCTAAAGGAAGAAGTTTTGAGAGACAGTCGTGTAATTAGTGCTTCGGGCGTATCCAGTTATCCAGGGAGTACCAACATGGAAGACATGATTATGTTTGGGGAGGGCAAAACGGCGGACGAAGGGCAGCAGGCATATATGACTTTTATTGAGCCAGACTATTTAGACCTGATGGAGTTTGAATTGCTGGAAGGTCGCTTGTTCAGTTATGATCATCTGTCTGACACTTTGAACGCTATTATTGTCAACGAAAAACTAGCGAAGAACTTAGGCTATACCACGGAGACAGCCGTGGGACGGAAGATGTTTTACGAATGGGGGCCGGAGCGATATGACTTTACAATTATCGGAGTCGTTAAAGATTTTCACACCAAGTCCTTACACACACCCATTGAAGGACAGAGCTTCTTTTTCAACCCAGGTAATGCACACAATTATTTAATTGCTAATGTAGAAAGCAAGGATCTCCCCGGATTATTGCAATCTATGGAGAGCAGTTGGGGACAAGTCAATCCTGAAGAACCCTTCCAATATTACTTTTTGGATCAGCAATTGCAGCAAAACTATCAGGCTGATCAGCGACTAGGTAAATTGATACTCTGGGGTACTTTCTTGGCCATTTTCATCTCTTGCTTAGGGCTATTGGGACTCGCTACCTTTGCCGCAGAGCGCCGCTTGAAGGAAATTGGGGTGCGCAAGGTGCTAGGAGCTTCAGTGCCAAATATTATAGGTTTATTGACCAAGGATTTCCTATACTTGGTATTGATTGCGTTGATCATAGCCTCCCCGCTGGCTTGGTATGCGATGAATAAATGGTTTCAAAACTTCCACTACCATGTGGAGATGCCTGTCTGGGCATATGTCGTGGGAGGAGTATTGGCTATTGTCATTGCGCTAACTACGACGGTTTGGCAGGGCCTACGTGCGGCTAGGGTTAACCCCATCAAGTCTCTTCGGATGGAATAGAAAAGATTATTATGGAATTCTACTAAGTATAGCAAAGCTCTTCCCTTGGGAAGGGCTTTTTATGCTTACCTTGACCTCCGTCAATGTTTTTTTTTCGAAATATCGCGCACCTTTGTCCCCCTAAAAACTAAATCATGAACCTACCGACCTACCTGGAGGCCACTCAAGCGGCTGGCAAGACATTTTATATGCGTCGAATTCAAGGAGCAGTGACGATGCTGAACCTATTGCGATATCGGGAAATAGCAGATTACACGAGCCATCAAGAATTAGCTCCCGCTGAGCCAATCACTGGTAAAGAAGCCTATCAGGCTTATATGAAACATACTTTACCTTTCCTGGATGAAATGGGAAGTGAAGTACTCTTTTTCGGCAAAGGTGGACCTTGGTTGATCGGCCCCGAGGCAGAGCAATGGGATGCTGTATTGCTGGTGAAGCATCCATCTGTCCTGCAATTCTTATCTTTTGCTCAAAATGAAGCCTATCTTCGAGGGGCAGGACACCGGACCGCAGCCCTGCTGGATTCCCGCCTTTTACCGATTGAGATGGAGGCTTAGTAGATACTCGTGTAAATTTATCGGGAATGTAGCACAAGGATTCGGAAGAGATATCATCTAAGCCAGTAGACGAGTTTCGATCGGAAAGAAGTTGCTGCCTGTAATGCTGAGCGATTCTTTTGAACCTCCTGGTGGTAGACTGGTCCAATTTGAAAATGATAATCCTATGCGAACACCCATCCTGATTTTCTTATTCCTGTTGCCTATAGAGTTAGCTGCCCAGGAGCAACCGAATGTCATCTTATTTTTGACTGATGATCAAGGCTGGGGAGCTACCTCTTTGCAAATGCTCCCAGATCGGCAAAACTCCAAAAGTGATTACTACCTTACCCCTCGCCTGGAAGCTTTTGCACAACAGGGCATGACCTTTTCGCAGGCTTATGCCCCTGCCGCTAAGTGTTCCCCTACTCGCTGTAGCATTTTGACGGGAAAATCAACGGCAAGAAGTGGGTTCACCTATACCGACAATGCCATTGCTGATGATACCCGATTAATCGAGGGGACCACCATACGGGAGGTTCCGGCAGCTGATACACTATTGCCGGAATGGTTGAAACTTATAAATCCGAGCTATCTGACGGCACACTTCGGGAAATGGCATTTGCAGGGAGGGGGCCCGGAAGCGCATGGTTTTGATCGTTCGGATGGCGAAACCTCCAATGCGCAGGGTGACCAGGGAGGTTTAATTCAAGATGATCCTAAGAAAGCATTTAGTCTAGTGGATTCAGCCATTGCGGTAATGCAGGATGCTGTTGCTGCTGACCGCCCTTTTTATATTCAACTCTCTCACTATGCACCGCATACACCAAAAGAAACCCGCCAAAGTTCTTTATTGGAATGGGAAAATGAGAACCTGCATCCCTTGGGGCAGCGGCACGATGATCCTGAGTTTGGGGCCATGACTAGCGATTTGGATGTGGCGTTTGGACAACTATTGGATCAAGTAGAAACGATGGGACTAGGAGGCAAGACTTACATTATCTATATGTCAGACAATGGTGCACCGGGTAATAATCGCCCCTTAGAAGGAGGAAAGAATTCTTGTTTTGAAGGGGGAATTCGTGTTCCTATGGTTGTAGCCGGACCTTCTATTCCGCAGAATGTCTACAATAATCAAGCGGTAGTTGGTTATGACATTTATCCGACGATCATTGATTGGGTGCAAGGAAACCTGACTGGGATGCCAAGCGGGTTGGATGGCATCAGTCTTCGCCCCGCTTTAGAAGGGGGAAGCGCAGTGGCTTTAAATCGAGGTGAGAAGGAAGTGGTATTTCATTCTCCACATTACAATCCCAACAGAAATGTACCGCCGCAATCTGCCTTGGTAGATGGTAGGTATAAGCTTGTGGTGGAATATGAAACCGATAACTTGGCGCTTTTTGATTTAGAGAATGACCTGGGGGAATCCAGTAATATTGCGGAGCAAGAGTCAGCAGTTTTTATGGACCTCTGTATTCGCTTGCGTGACTATCTTAAGGAGGTAGAGGCAGTTATGGTCACTTTGAATCCTGATCATCCTTCCGTGTCCGGAGAGCTGCCAGATGCCGATCAGGATGGACTTCCTGATGACTGGGAGTGGCGCGAATTACTAACGGTGAAATACGGTCCGCAGGATGATCCGGATGGCGATGGGAGCTTGAATGTGACGGAATGGGAGACAGGGACGGACCCTTATCAGGCTGAGCCTACCTCGGTGGAGGAAAAGTGGCAGGAGACACTGACTATGATCCAATTAGCTTCTGCTAATCCAGTTGACCAGACTCTATTGATCCATGTTCTACCTGGGTATCAGTCGAGTAACCTACAGATGCGGGTATATGACAGCCAAGGGAAGATAATGACTCAACGGCAAAGCCAGGGAAGTAATAAGATTAGTATTCGGACTAGCTGGCCGGTTGGGTGGTATACTTTGGAAGCGATCGATGCTTCCACTCGTTCCAGGCAACAACTGTCTGTGTTGAAACAGTAAAAACAATATTTAATGTGACATCCGAAGGTATTGCTATCCTGTATAGAATCTACCTTCGGCTGTGTATGTGCTCGTCTTTGGATAACCCCTATTGAATGAAGTAAACCTTCACGATTTTTCCGTCCTTGATCTTGTAGATGGCCGTGGCCTCCAGGGGCTTGGCGCTAAATCCGGTGACGCGTTCCCGATCAATGACAGTATCTCCTTGTATAATGCGATTTACTAGTTCGCAATGCAAGTCAGGGATATTTTCAAACATTTTGCTGTAAGTGGACCGCATAAAGGCTCTGCCCTTACCCATGAGTTGATCTGGAAATTCGTAAAGCTCAACATCCTGACTGTAAGGTTCGAGAAATGCCTCTATATTTCTGGCATTGTATCCGTTTAATTGCCGTTGGACGAGATCGACTGGACGATCCGGCAAGATTCCTTCAGGCTCATATAGCTTGCCGTTCTTGATTACATATTCGAGATCCTGAAGGTGATCGATGTTTTCTACAGGGTTAGTGGTGAGAATGATCAGGTCTGCAACTTTTCCCTCCTTAATACTTCCTAAGTCCTTGTCCCTGCCCAGTACTTTAGCCCCGTTGATCGTGGAGGCTTGCAGAATGCTGAAGTTATCCATTCCTGCCAATCGCATATCGAATAGTTCTCTTAAATAAGAAGAGGCATGCAAGGTGCCAATATTACCTGCATCTGTTCCGGTAGCGATCGTAATCCCGGCAGCAGCCACTTTTTTCAGATTGTTTTTTCTGACCTGATCTTGCGCCTTGGTATTCGCCACTCGCTGGTTAGCACGTTGTTTGTAGGTAGCGATAAATTCCTTCTTCGGTAAATGCTTTAGGTCAAAAAGACTTCCTAACACCATAGGGTCAGATAGGGTGAAGTCTTCGTAGGAGAGCTCATTATTCTGTCCAAAGACTTCCAGGTATTTGCGACTCACCACTAATGTGGGAATATAGACGATATTGTTTTGTTGAAGTAAGCTGATGAACTCTCTGTCAATGGGATCATCCACACTGTGGACTAGAATGTCCGCTCCGGCTTTTACGGCCAGCTTAGCTGTGTTTAGTTGGGTGGCGTGAACGGCGACCTTCAGCCCATGCTTATGACTTTCCTCTATGGTGGCTTTGACGAGATTATAGTTAGTTGCAGCATTTTCCCCTCTTCTCACGATATACCATATCTTGATGAGATCAGGTTTGTAGGGGAGCTGTTTGCGGACAATGGCTCTTGCTTCTTCTGCATTTTTCACTTTAATAATCGGAGGATCATCAATCTGGAAGGCGGCCGGTTGGTAGGTGGACACCAAAGGGCCGGTCAGCCATACATTTGGGGTTCCGCTATCCACTTTGAAGCGATCTCTTAGTTCATAGTTAGCCAAGGGACCTCCCACATCAATGACTGTAGTAATGCCAGAACGTAGATAGCGTTTAAGTATCTGTTCGGCATTATCTTTTACCCATTGCCTCTCTTTTTCATACGGGTGAAATTCACGTAAGTCGATGGCATCAGGCCGAGTATAAAGCCCCCCGGATTGAAAAAGGTGGATATGAGCATCCACTAAACCTGGCATAACAAATTGTCCATCTAAACTGATACGTTGAACGTCAGTAGGAGCGTCGATGGCCTGGTCACTTATAGAAGCAATACGACCATTTTGGATTAGGATGTTGGTGTTTGGCCGAATGGTCTTGCTTTCGACATCTACCAGCATGCCTCCCTCTAATAGTAGATTTCCCTCTTGCGCTATGAGTGCTAGGTTCAAACAGCAGAAGCAGAATAGAACATAAAGTCGGAACATAAAATTGATTTTGGATAAATGAAAAGATGTAACAAAGGGAAGTCCAAGGGAGAAAGTGCTTCAGTATCTCAGTATGTAAGTTATAACGTTTGTCATTTTTTATCTGAGGATGACTACTGAGGAATCATCTCCGCCGCTGAACAAGCAAATCCTCTATATCTCATCGGAATCATCCCGATAAGAAGAAGTGGGCGTTTGAAAATCATTGAAAATAAATGCAAAAATTTAAGTGAAGATAACTTTTAGGAGAGCAAAAATATAATAGCAATGATCAAAATAATGATCACACTTATAGTTAGATAGAAGTTATTGTTGTCCCGATACTTATTAAATAGTAATTCCACGAGTTCCCGCCAAGTAAAGCGCTTGGCTAATCTTTCAGCTACGTACACATAGTACTTGCGTCCAAACTTTCGGGGATTCCCATGCTTAGTCAAAATGAAAAATTCTGGGTCCATAAATGCCAACTCAAAAACTTCGTCTTCGAAGACTAGCTTATTTCCTAAATACCGCCAATCTCCTGAGCTTAAGTCGCCATCTACCACTCGGATATACTCTCCCCCCTCATTGAAGATATGCATGACAACACTATGGAATTTTTCATCGTCCCTTACCTCAATCCAATGCTTACCGATATAGAAATTCGTCTCCTTAAGGTCCTCACTCCATGGCCGTACCACCTTTAATACTTTGTCCAAGTACTCATCCAGCGTTTCTGCTGCCGGCATCTCTGTATTAAAGGACTTCGCAATGGAATCTAGAAACTTATTATCCAATTTTCTGCTGTTTATTAGGTTGACAATATGCAGGATAAAGAATGTTTGGGAAAATTCCAAATTCGTTTGACAAATCTGCTCTTGAATGCTTTCTACGGCAATTTGCCGGTTCCGGGAGCTTGACAAGCTTACCTGCCGCTCCGACTTGAGATTTAAGCCAATACGTAAATGAAGGTTGTCAGCGTACGCTGGTCTGAAAGCTCTGCCTGCGTGACTACTCTTTCGTAAGCTTCTCCTTCGAATGCATCTAGTTTTGACCAATGTTGCTCCAGTTCGCTGGAACTAAACACCAAACCTTTAACCTTGCTTCCATCTTTACTCAATTTAATACCTGGATAGCCCAGATCGGCACCCCAGCCTTCTTCGTGTAAGGTGCCCAGGACCGTGGCGGGTTGCCATTGACCATTTAACTCAGCGAGTATATGCTGGTTGGGTTTCCCTGGAGCCAAGGTACCATATACGAATAGATGCTGTATCTCGTCCATAGAATCTAGGTGATTGGTGATACATGTTAATCTAGGCAAAATTAGGGTTATTTGGACAGTGCTGCAATTCATGGAGCACTACTTAGGGAAATGGCACTTATTGGTCGCCAACGGTAGTAAAATATAGGAGGACGACTCCTTGAGTAGAGGTTAGATAGCGTAGGATACATTTTCTAATTCAGAGCGGTGATCTTGTGATTTGCCGGGCTGTTTGTTACAATGAGCCGCTACTATTCCAGAAGTCAACAGCAAGTGTGACCCTAGCATTTTATCTTTTCGAAACTTTCCGAATACGCGATGATGATCGCCTGAAATTTAGCCATAGAAAAAGGATATATAGAAAAAAGGTAGTTTTGTGCAACTATCCGGCCACTCTTCCGTAATATTTAACTGAGTAATGCCAGTTGAACGCTGGTGATTACCAATCTGAAACAAACTCACCCATCGTAGGTACCCCTCATTGCATCTATCTGTAGCTAGTTAGAAGTGGTACACTTCTTTTCTTATTCAAACTGAAGTTTCGCACACTGAAGGTTCCAACAATAAACGAGTGAAGAACTACTAAAATGTGAAGGGATCATCCTGCTGAGATTAATAGGATCCCTGCAAAGAAACGTCGGCAGTATACTGTACCCACTGAATGATGTGTTAAAAGAAGAAGATGAACAAGACTACATCTTCGTTTCTTTTCCACAATAAAAGAATCTGTAACCCGAAGTAAACCAGCGATTTCTCAGGTCGATTTAAGTCGGTCGCCCGCTGTGCTTTACTTCTTGCTATTGCTTTTTTGGTTTTACGGGATGATTTCTAAAGAGAAAGTCAATCTGTTTTTTTGATGAAATAGTTGTAAGGAGCTGGTTTCCTTGGCGCAGCGGCGTAGAATTAGGAATTAAATTTCTGTTTTATGGTACTCCGGGTTGACCATGGCAGGCTAAGAATATTTTCTCTACCTGTGCCGATTCACAATTGACTAGGATTGCTTCAAGCTTAAATCTTGAAAATCAGGCGTTCACGAGCTCTAAATTCTTTAAATCTCATTCCCGAGAATTCATTTTTTTGATTTATATTTGGCCCTACGGGATTGTATTGCTAGAATTTTAATATGTTCCCGACATTGAGAAATACTACACAGAATAGCAATGACGCTTTTGCCCGGAACCAAGTGAAGAGCGTTCATTGCCGAGAAAACAATTGCTATCTACACCAGCAACAGAGTATTTCAGTGTCGGTTAGGGCCGGAAACGACGCTAAACCGCAGAAAAATGAAGCACCACACAATTAGGAGCGTTGGCATCTTTTTGGCGTTGCTGGCGTATTGCGCACTGTTCGGTCAGCCGGAGGCAAAGCACTCTTCTTCCTTTTCCCGCCCATTATTCAATGTGGCCTATTACAACAATTTGCAGTGGAGAAATATCGGACCCTTTCGCGGTGGAAGGGTTAATACCGTTTCTGGTGTACCTGGGCAACCCCAGGTGTATTATATGGGAACTACTGGCGGCGGTATCTGGAAAAGTAAGGATGGAGGACTTAACTGGAGTAATATTTCTGATGGATATTTCGGGACGGGCTCCGTCGGAGCCATAGCCGTTGCACCTTCTGAATCCAGCGTAATTTACGTGGGAATGGGCGAACATGCTGTACGCGGCGTGATGAGTTCTCACGGAGATGGAGTTTATAAGTCATACGATGCTGGGAAGACCTGGAAGTATTCTGGTTTACCTGGCTCCCGCCATATTGCAGGAATCGCTATTCATCCTAAAGATCCAGATGTAGCCTACGTGGCGGTCCAGGGAGCAGCTTTCGGGCCCAGCAAAGATCGAGGCGTATACCGAACTGATGATGGAGGAGGAAGCTGGGAAAAGGTATTATTCATTGATGACCAGACGGGGGCTGCCGACATTAGTATCGATCAACATAATCCCCGCGTTCTGTATGCTGCTATGTGGGATCATCAACGTAGTCCCTGGAAGATTAGAAGTGGAGGTCCTGGCTCCGGGATCTACAAATCTATGGATGGCGGAAGCACCTGGCAGAAGCTCCGGGAGGGGTTACCAGCGGCCATGGGGAAGGCGGCGGTAGAAGTTTCCAAGGCCAACCCAGATTGGGTTTATGCCTGTGTGGAGGCCGAGCAAGGAGGAGTTTTTCGATCCACTGATGGTGGTAAGCATTGGCAACACATTAGCAAGGACAAAAGGACTACTGCGAGGGCTTGGTACTATACAGAAGTGGTCACTGATCCCAAAGATGTAGAAACTATATATATCCTCAATGCTCCATTATTGAAATCCACTGATGGAGGAAAGACCTTCTCCTCCATCCCCAATCCACACTCTGATCAACACGATCTTTGGATCAACCCTGAACAGCCTGAGAATATGATCCTAGGGAATGATGGAGGCGCCTGTGTTACTTATAATGGTGGGCAAAGTTGGTCCACACAAAGCAACCAATCGACAGGACAATTCTACAGAGTTATCGCTGATAACCGATTTCCTTACTACATATATGGCGGACAACAGGATAATACCACAGTGGCAATTGCAAGCCGTACCAGCACCAATGGGATAGGGGAGAAGGATTGGTACACAGTGTCAGGGGGGGAAAGCGCCTTTATCGCCTTTGATCAGGATGATACGCGCAGGATATATGGCGGTAGTTATCAGGGACACATCTCTGTCTATGATCATCGCACTGGTGAAAGTAAGGATATCATGGCCTATCCTACGGAAGATCTAGCCCATCCGCCCAAGGATATGAAATATCGATTTAATTGGAATGCTCCTATCGTGGTTTCACCGCATAATCCAAATCGGATTTATCATGCGGCCAACAAGGTCTTGTATTCCGATGATGGTGGAAGGAATTGGAAAGAGTTGAGCCCAGATCTAACTCGGGATGAGGTAGCCAAGCAAGGTCTAGGAGGCGGCCCTTATACGAATGAAGGCGCCGGAGGCGAAAACTATAATACCATCTCTTATTTGAGTTGTTCTCCCCATGAGGAAGATGTAATTTGGGTAGGTAGTGACGATGGTTTGCTTCACCTAACTAAAGATGGCGGAAGGAATTGGAAGAATATCACCCCGCCAGACCTCCCAGAATCCTGTATCAATAGCATAGAGTTGTCAACTCATGCCAAGGGAGCAGCTTTTGTAGTTGCTCATCGTTATCGCTTCAACGACTTTGCGCCAATGGTTTACTTTACGGAAAACTATGGTAAGTCATGGAAAAAAATAACGAGAGGATTTCGAGGGGAGGACTTTGTGCGGGTACTCCGGGAAGATCCTACCCGGAAGGGGCTTTTGTATGCCGGAACGGAGACAGGGCTGTATTTGTCGCATGATAATGGCAATTACTGGTACCGTTTCCAATTGAACCTGCCCGTATGCCCCATTACGGACCTACTGATCCACGACAATGACCTAATTGCCTCTACTTCCGGTAGAAGCTTCTGGATCTTGGATGATCTCAGCCCTATTCAGCAAAGCGTCGGACAAATGTTGAATGGTGAGATGGAATTGTTCCAGCCCAAGAATGGAGTTAAATTGAACTTGCAATACAGTGATGTTATTACTCAACCAATCGGACAAAACCCCTTGGAGGGCGTGACGATAGACTACTATTTACCACCTTATTTTCCAGATACTAGCCGCCTGATCCTAAGCATTCTTGATGAAGACGGCCAGATCGTACGACGTTATTGTAATCGAAAGAAAAACAAAGATTCCGATGGCCTAGAGGCTAGCTTGCCCACACGAGTCGGGATTAATCGGTTCCACTGGGACTTGCGTCGGGATCCTATTCCGCATGTTCATGGTGCTTTTGCACTGCAAGGTTTCCAAGGGAGTACCGTGAAACCAGGTACCTACACCATTCGTTTAGAGGGAATGGGGCTTGATCTTCGTCAGACCTTTACACTCAAGGCTGATCCTCGATTGGAAGCCTCACCAGCCGATTTTCAGGAGCAACAAGACTTATTGGTAGCCATTGAATGCACCATCAAGGATATTCATCAGTCCGTAAAGCAGATGCAGGATGTAAAGACTCAGGTGGAACAGCTCAACGGTACCTTGAAGCGCAATGCCGCAGTGGAAGACTTAATCACGGTAGGTAAAGGAGTAGTCACTCAGATTGCTGAATGGGAAAAGCAATTGATTCAATCTGAGCATACCAATCTGCACGATGCAATCAGTTTTCCCAATCAGTTGAGTGCGGAGTTGATCAGCCTACTTATAAAAGTAGATACCCATGATCCCTTCGTGACGAATGGTGCCAAAATGAGATACAAGGATTTACAAACCCAGTGGCAGGGCATGAAGAAAGATCTCGATGGCATTATCAATGGAGATCTGGCAGAATACAATCGACTTTATCGGGAGAAAGATATCCCGGCAGTTATTATACCGATGACATCGCGTCCTCGGCCGAGAAAGTAAGTATTATCCGCTGCACTGTGGGGCTGACTTTGAGGCAACCCCACAGTGCAGTCAGCGTTTACTCTCCTCCAATCTCCTCCATTCCTTCCGCTGAGAGTACTTCATTAAGCTTTGGTAATTCCGCAGCTATAACGCGTTTCAAAGCCGCTAGATGCGTCTCCAATTCCTTACTCAATTCTTCAAAAACCTGATAGGCTCCATCCGTGGGACGTGCGTCTCCATTTTCTATACTTCTGCGCAGAGAAGCAAGGCGATTATTGAGCTTGATCGGGAAATTGAGCGGATCTTGGTTACTGCGATTCTTGACCTGATAAAGTGCTTCCTCAATGCTGGAAAGTTGACTCAGCAAATTTTTGGCAGTAGCCTGCAAGGATTCCACGCTACTACTTTCGATGCTTTTACTAACCGCCCCCTTGATCTTACGGATGCGAATGACGGCATTATTAGCTAAGCTGGTTTTATCCCGAATCTTAGAGGCTAAATCGAATTGTTCTTGTAAGTGTTCAGCCGTGATTCCCTTGAGGTTAGGATTGATCTTTAATTCAAAAGAATAGGTTTTGCTGAAATCTCCAGCAGTAACACGAACCTGGTACTGACCAAGTGGCGCTTTAGGTCCGCGCGTGGGACGGGCGCTCCAGATGATCATGCCATCGAAAGAGGTAGCTCCAGGGTAGCGAAGATCCCAGGTAAAGGTATTGAGTCCCTTCGCAGTAGTTGGAGTGCTGGAGCCGCCTCGCCGCCACCAGGGGATATTGGGATCAACTTTGTATACGGGTTCTGTACCCACAAAAGTATTGATCACTGTACCATCTCCTTTGAGAATTTCTATGGCAACCGTATCCATCTGCTCCTGAAGATAGTACTGTACTTTGAGATCGTAAATACCTCGAATGGGATCAGCCGGTTTAAATAGGATTACATCTTGTTGGGCCAGTTCGGGGGTGAGTTGCCGGAGGGGAGCAATATCATCCAGAATCCAAAAACCACGGCCATGCGTGCCAATGACTACATCTTGGTCTTTAACAACCAGATCACGTACTGGCGAATCTGGTAAATTGATCTGTAGGGACTGCCAAAGCTCACCGTCATTAAAAGAAACATAAACGCCATGTTCAGTGGCTAGAAAGAGCAAGCCCTGGCGGACCGGATCTTCCCGGATCGCTCGCGCAAAGTGCCCCGCTGCTACCCCTTTGATAATCTTGGTCCAAGTCTTACCATAATCGTGGGTTTTGAACACATAGGGTTCGCGATCATCCACCTGGTACCGGTTTGCGGCGATGTACAAGGTGCCTGGTCGATGCCTCGACTCATCAATGATACTGACTCTAGAAAATTTTGGCAAGTTAGGCGGCGTAATGTCTTCCCACTTCTTACCACCATTGCGTGTGATATGAATCTTACCATCATCTGAACCTGCCCAGATGGTATTGATGTCATGATAAGAGGGCGCTAGTGCAAAAACGGTTGCGTATATCTCTGGGCCATTCATATCCATAGTGATAATACCACCGGTTTTACCTAGTGTTTCTGGATCAGCATAAGTGAGATCAGGGCTTATTTTTTCCCAACTTTGACCATCATTGGTGGTCTTCCAAACGTGTTGGGAGCAGGTGTACATGATATTGGGATCTTGGGGGGAGAACATGATCGGAAAGGTCCATTGCCAGCGCTCTGGGAGGGCATCAGCCGGTTCTCCGGAGAAGAAGCGAGGATATACCTGGATATCCCGGATCTGCCCATTGCTACGATCATAGCGAGTCAGTAAGGCCCCCTGGCTTCCTGCGTAGAATATATCTGGATTCGTAGGGTGTTGAGAAATCCAGCCACTTTCCCCACCACCGACAGCATAGTACCAGCCTTTGTTGTGTCCGCGGGCCTGCATATGACTCCAGCCATCACTTGGCATCGCTAGGGTGCTATTGTCTTGTTGGGCGCCGGCCACGTGGTAGGGAACATCGCTGGTGGTCATTACATGATAGAATTGAGTAGTGACAAAATCCTGTTCTGTCCAGGTCTTACCGCCGTTGATGGAGACATTTCCACCCCCATCATTTCCGTTAATCATTCGCAAGGGATCGTTGGGGTCTATCCAAAGATCATGATTATCTCCATGCGGCACCCGGATAGTTTGATCGAAATTTACACCTCCATCGGTTGACTTATAAAAACCTGTATTCAGGCAATACACAACATCTTTATCCCAGGGATCGGCATAGATACGGGAATAGTAGAAGGCCCGTTGGCGAAGCTTGCGCTCACTATTGGTCCGTTCCCAGGTCCAACCTCCATCATCAGAACGAAACACACCACCTTCATTGGCTTCGACAATCGCCCACACTCGCATAGGATCCGCTGGAGAGACGGTGACACCTATTTTTCCTATGGGGCCTTCGGGCATGCCAGGGTTTTGGGTTAAATCAATCCAATTATCTCCACCATCTACTGATTTGAATAAACGACAATCCGGGCCTCCCCCCCACATCTTCCAGGCTTTTCGATAGACCTGCCAAGTAGAAGCATAGAGAACCTTGGGGTTGGTTCGATCAATGATTAGGTCTACCGCTCCGGCCTTATCACTTACATAGAGTACCTTCTCCCAAGTGTTACCTCCATCAGTGGATCGAAATACCCCCCGTTCTTCATTATCCCCATAGGGATGGCCAAGGGCTGCCACATATACAATATTGGGATTGGTAGGATGAACACGTATGCGAGCTATGGCTTGTGTTTCTTGTAAGCCCAGATGGCGCCAGGTTTTCCCCCCATCAGTAGTCTTATATACACCATCACCCTGTGTGATACTGCCACGTAATTGTACTTCTCCCATGCCGATATACACGATATCTGGATTGGTCTCTGCTATGGCTACGGCACCGACCGAAGAGCTGGTGATCTGTCCGTCCGTAACTGGAAACCACTCCGTACCTCCGTCGACTGTCTTCCAGAGCCCCCCGCCTGTGGCACCAAAGTAGTATTCATCGGGTCGTCCGGGGCTACCTGCCACGCCTAGGCAACGGCCACCGCGTTTCGGACCAATGTTTCGCCATTCCAACTGGTTGTATAGGCTGGGATCAAAAACGGCTTCTGCCGGAGCCTCTTGGCCCCAATGGTGAGTTGGAAAAAAATTGAAGGCAAATAATAGAAAGACTACAGGGAAGAACAAAGCTGGCTTTTTCATACGATTGGATTGAAGATTCAGTAGATTCTTCAAGATAGTATATGAAAGCGAAAAAGCCTAACCAGGGGAGTTTGTCCCTACCTCAGCGCCGACTCAAAGTCACCCGCTGAGGTAGGGAGTGAGGTATATTAATGTACCATCCACTTCCTTACTAAGCTGCCTTGTGGCGTAGAAAGCCTTATGAAATAGAGCCCAGAAGCATGATTAGCAGGTAATTGTTTAGTATGTGTTCCAGTCGGAAATTGCCCTTCGGTGAGCGTTTGTAGCAACCGCCCATCCGTAGCGAAGACTTCAATGCTGACTCTGCTCGTTTCCGTTAAGGAAAATTGTAGTTGAGCTGCATCCTGACTAGGGTTCGGAAAAATAGTTGCCGAACTGACTGGTATTACTACATCTTCAGCACTATTTAAGACCGGGGTAGAAGTATACAGTCGATACTCTCCAGCCTCAAGCATAATCGGAGCGGTGACATTGGTAACCATTAGACTATCGCCCGTCAGGTAATCATACCACATCCCTGTATTTTGGAATTCGGGATTTATAGTGGAACTAGTGACCCCAAAGTTACCCAAGACAACGGTATTGAATTCAGGGTGATTGAGGTGAATGCGCTTGTTAGTTCCCGCAACATCCAAGCTGTAATCTGTTGTTTTCGTTACGGGGAAATCCGTTTTGAAATGGATCAAAGCTTTAGTCACATCATATAATCTACGTCGTTCTATATCTAGATAGTAGTCCCAACGCACTGGCTTTCGATCCAATCTACAGTTGTCATTCACTCCGCCACCTTCGCAGTAATTGATAGAGAAATCATAGCCCAGTTCGCCGAACTGCCAAAGCATTTTAGGGCCGGGAATCGTATAAAAGAAGGCGCTGGCCAATTCCTGGCGACGTAGAGCGGTGCTTACATCCCTGACTGAGTAGTTTCCTGATGAATTACCAAACTGTAGGTTCTTGTACATTAAGCGCTCTTCATCGTGACTTTCCATATAGACCATGGCATGAGGGACAGACCAGCCACGATTGCCATAGTCCGCCCAGGATAAATTGCTGCTGTAGCCCATGCTAGCCTCATTGTAATCGTGGTTTAAGTTTCCCCAAAGCATCATGCCGTACTCTGCTAGCTCTTTCTCCTCATTATTCGCCCCGAGGTGCTCCAGGATTACATAGGATTTATCATCTATCGACCACATGAAGTCTGCATAGTCTTTCAAAATGGCAATTCGCGAGGCATCATATGCACTCCAAGCACCTACATCATTGATATTGTTAACTTGAGTAAAACCTTTAGAAAGGTCAAAGCGAAAGCCATCAATATGGTATTCTTCTAGCCAATATTGCATCACACGCTTGACAAATGCTTTGGTATAGGAGCTTTCATGGTTAAAGTCATAGCCTACGTTGAAAGGGTGGGTAGCCTCTAGATTGAGCCAAGGATTGTCAGCAGTTGGTCGGAAATTTGCGGCGTCCCAATAGAGCTGCGCAAATGGACTTTGGCTAAAGGCGTGGTTGTAGACTACGTCAACGATGATGGCAATACCTCTAGCATGAGCTTCGTCGATCAGGGTTTTAAAGGCCTCGGGCGTTCCATAATACTTATCAAGCGCCATGTGAAAGGAGGGATTATACCCCCAGCTATTATTGCCTTCAAATTCGTTGACCGGCATAAATTCGATCGCATTTATCCCGAGCTTTTCTAAGTAATCGAGTGTGTCTAGCAGGGTCTGGTAGTCTCTCCTCCCAAGAAAATCCCTCATCAGTAATTCGTAAACCACTAATTCTTCGTTGGCGGGCCGAACGTAATCCGCATCCGTCCAGTTAAAGGCTTCCGGAGCCGTTTGGAAGACACTGACGTTGCCAGAAGCCTGGTCAGTAGGGTAGGAGGGGAGGTTGGGAAAGGTAATGGCTGGAATATCTTTGTCGTTGAAAGGATCCAAGATCAATTCACTGTAGGGGTCAGCTATAGTTAGGACCCCATCGACTAGATATTGATAGGTGTAGGTCTCATTCGGATCCAATCCTGCAATATCCAACCAAAAAGCATCGCCATCGGGCGTTCGAGTCATGAGATAATCCTCAGCAATCTTCCAGTCGTTGAAACTACCCAGAACAAATACATGAGACTTGCCAGGTGCTGTTAATTGAAGCCGTACGCTATAGTCAGATAGCCGATTTAATCCATCCACTGTCCCGTCAGGAGCATTGGCCTCCATGGCATTGGCATCGAGTAGGTAATAGTTGAAAGACGAAGTATCACTTTCACCAGCAGTACTCGCGATGATGGATACTTCATGTAGCCCGATAGTATTGGGGATGATGGTATGGATTAGACTTGTCCCCGTAGCGGAAGCGATTTCAGCCCCATTATCCAGTAGCCTTAGATCGGCTTCAAGGCTGGACACAGCCTCTACTTCTATGTTTTCACCAGGAGTTAGAATGATGTTTCCCTCGGTTGGTCGAATGAAGCTGGTAATCAGTTCCGCATTGGACTCAAACACATCCACAAAGAGGTCGGCACCATCAGTGTCTCTCCCTACTATACTACCACTGGCATTCCTAAAGACGAAGGCCATTCTCAAAATTTGTATATCGTTGGGGACACCGTAATAATCCCTGATATTATAAGAGATTTGATAGGTATCCGTAGCTGTACGCGTCATTAGAACAGCGGCGTCTGTTGTAGCCCAGTCGCTCTTTACATATTTCCAATCGGAAGGGCCAGTGCTAGTACTGGTAATGACTCCGGTATGAGCATATACATCCCCGGTGAATCCTGCCAGCGCCCCATTTCCTTGATCTGCATGAAAAGTGACCGTAACCATTTGGTCTTCGATGGGGAAGGCTGGATCGGTGGTTATGACTTGGGCATAAATCCATTGTGTTAGACATAGCGTGATACAGAGTAAAAAGCGTGATTTCATCTCGTATTTTTTTGAGTTTAAGCGTGGAAAGAGCTCCCACAGGCTTTCAATACAGTCTTTGTGTTTGTCTGTTAACGTTAGCGATTCAATAAGAATTTTTGTAATAGGGAATGCTCTCCTTGACGGATTTCCAGGAAGTAAACACCATTTAGCCAGCTTGAAGGAATCGGTATCTGGAGCTGATTAGATAGTTGCGCCGAAAGTTTATCAGCTAGTTTTAACCTTCCAAGAGAATCCCAGATTTTATAGCTTGCTGCTCCAGCAGTTTGTTGAAGGTATGTCTCAAAGGTAAGTGTTTCACCAACTGGATTGGGAAAGATCTTTGTACTAATTGGAGAAAACTCCTCCTGCTCGTCGACATCAGTAATGGCCGTAGCTTCAATGATCTGGTAGTAGGTATCCACATCTAGTCTTGTATACACTTCCTGCTGACCGCTTGGCCAAGCTACCACCAAGCTATCTATTGCTGTGGCCTCACCAAGACCAAAATGTAATCTTAAGCTATTTTGTGAAGCATAACCCGTTCCAGCCATCACCTGATCGCAAAGACGTAAATCATTCGAGTACAAGCAAACGCTGGCTCCAATGGCATCGCGATTACTTATGGTACCTTCCAGTTCTATATTTACCCAGTGATGTCCATTCTCCGCTTGATTCATTAGTAGCTGGTTCCCATCCGTTGCACCACTATTGGCAATAATTAGATCTAAACGCCCATCTTTATCTACATCTAAACAGGCAGTCCCGTATCCCCCTAGAGAACTGTTCAAGGGGCTATTAGGTGCACTGGCCTCAAAGCTCAGATCACCCAGATTTCGATACATTACATTATCATAGAAATTGCCTAAAACAGGGAAGTAAGTCTCATTAGAGACGTATAGATCCATCCAGCCATCATTGTCATAGTCCATCCAAGCCGTTCCCCAACCCATACCGAGATCGTCAACTCCCGCAGAACTGGAAATATCTGAGAAGGTCCCGTCCTGGTTGTTCAAGTAAAGAGTATTCTCGTAGAGGTTGGTAATGTACAAATCCAGATAGCCATCATTATTGAAGTCAGCGGCATCAACGCCCATCCCTTGTCCCTCATAATCTACCCCTGCTGCTTCGGACACATCCATGAATTGTCCTTTTCCATCGTTTTGATAGAGGATATTAGCCTGGTCTGCATCGTGGGAGAGATAAAGATCTTGGTCGCCGTCATTGTCGTAGTCGAAGAACACAGCACCCATATTCAATTTGGTATCACTTGTACCGGATGGGAGGGTCACATCTATAAAGGCTCCATCTCCCTGATTTAAATACAAGGCGTTTTCGGTGCCTAGATTAGCCCAGTAGATATCTAGCCAACCGTCATTATTTACATCAGCCAATAGGACCGTTTGGACTTTTCCCGTATTTCGCACACCACTCTCCTGAGTGATATCGGTGAAGGTCCCATTTCCGTTGTTTCGAAAGATTTGACTGAGGACATCCTTGTTCCCAAGTACTAGATCCATCCAACCATCATTATCGAGATCCCCCCAGACGGCAGCTCCGGAATCTAATTCGACATCTACACCGGCTTCTGCACTAACATTCGAAAAGGTTCCATCCCCATTGTTCCGATACAAAATATTGGCCTTTGCGATGCGAGTAAAGTATAGATCTTCCCATCCATCATTGTTGTAATCGATCACCGCCACGCCTCGGTTAAAGCCTACATTATTGATACCAGCGGCAGCAGACTGATCTGTAAAAGTAGTCTGACCAACTAAGGGGGTGTTAAGCAATAGAAACAGGATAGCGTGAATACTCCATTTCATGGGCAAAGTAGTCTTGGAAATCAATTAATTTTTTTGAGTGCCACTCCTTGAAGGCCGGCCAATTCAATCTTTAGGCCCCCGTTGCTTGTTGTTATCGTACTTTTAGCCGTCTCCAGAAGTAAATCATAAGATCCAGCCACGGGCAGTTCAACGGTCTGGGTAGCTTCCGATCGGTTGAAAACTACGATCACTTCGGCAACCTCATGACTTCGCTTATAGGCTAAAGTCATTTCCTCATCATCCGCCAATATAAATTCTAATGTTCCGTCTACCAAGACGGGATTAGCGGTTCTCATTGTAGCCAAAGCTTTGTAGAAACGTAGTAAGTCATTATTGATCTTGACCTCATCCGCAGGTCGCTCCCTCTCTTCTAGGTAATTGGCTCTTTCCGTCTGATAGGTGATATCGTCCCACCACATAGGTTTACGGCAGTCTGGATCATCCGCCCCCCACATACCCACTTCGTCTCCATTCCAAATCTGTGGTGCACCAATGAAGGTGAATTGATTGAGCAAAAGTAGCTTCTGTTCCTGTAAGGTTTTTGGGTCAGGTTTATGGATTTTGTATGCCGGATCATCATTGGGTTTGGCTTTGTACTTGTTCATGTTCTTATTGAACAGGGAGGTAGAAAGCCTGGGAGTGTCATGACTGGCTGAGATATTCATCATGGCGTACAATTTATCCTTGGCTATTCCTTTATTGATGCGCTCGATGCCCGCTACAAACTCACTCGGCTTTAAGACTGGTTTAGCTTGGGCAAAGAAGCCCCGAGCAATCCGATACCACCGATAATTCATGACCGCATCAAACTGGTCGCCCGCTACAAAAGGACGGGGATCCATAAAGTGCTCTGGCCACTCTTGCCACCAAATCTCTCCAACTAGGTAGGCATCTGGGTTCACCTTTCGGATTTCTTTGCGATAGTCTCTCCAGAAGCCTTGTGGGACTTCTCCTGCTACATCTAATCTGAAGCCATCCACACCATCACTGGGATCCCCATCTCCATTAGGATCTAACCAGCGCCGGGATACAGCATAGATGTATTCCTTTAAGCTGTTAGAACCCAAATTCCCTTCAAAGGGCATTTCTTCATCATCTTCTGGTTCTATGGCCTTATTGACTACGGCCAAAGTCTTAGACCCTGCCCAACCTTCAAATTCAAACTCATCTTCAGGAGTATTCGGATCATCCAAGGAAAGGATATTGAACCAATCCCGGTAAGGAGAGTCATCACCTTGCTCTTTAATATCCTTAAGTGCGAAGAATTCGGTGCCAGTATGGTTCCAGGAATAGTCTAGGATTACTCGTATATTCCTAGCTTTGAAAGCCTTGACTACCTCCCAGAAAAGGGAGTCAGCAGTAGTCCATTTCCAAGTAGATGGGTCGATTGGTATTTCACTGGCAATAGTTTCGATATCAAGATCCGGATTAGGGCCGAAGTTTCGATCAATATGCCGATAATTTCGTGCATCATACTTATGCAAAGAGGGGGAGTCATTCAAGGGATTAAAATAGATGGCATTTACCCCTAAAGATTGGATGTAATCGATTTTATCGAGTACTCCCTGCAAATCCCCTCCAAAGCGTCTGGCCTGAGTTGCCGGGTAAAAACCTTCCACCTTGAGATCTTTTTGCCAGCTTTCCCTAGCATACCAATCATGCCCCCAATCTGTTACTGACCAATTATCAGGGATAAAGTCGGGATATGCACCAACCATGTCTTTCGGTCTTGGATCATTTGATGGATCACCATTGCGAAATCGTTCTACGAAAATCTGGTACCAAATGGCATCTTTACTCCAGGATGGCGCATCCTCGAAAGCAGTTGAGGGATCAGAGGGAGGGAGGCTACCCTTAGGTACCTCGTTGGCACAAGATACCCAGAAGAGACCCAGACATAGGCTGAGTTGGTAAAGCTTTTTCATGACTAGAAGGTTACTGACGCCTTACATTAGGCTGAAATCTATTGGCCTAAGGGCGAAATCAAGAAAGGTGGAAAGGACAAGAAGGACCTTGTCTACAGGTCGTTTTTGGGATAAAACAAAGGAGGTTGTGCAATAGTAATTTCAGTAAGTCTACTGATTAGTTTTACCCTTTACACAACCTCCTGAGAAGGGTGCAGCTTAGACTACTTGGTCTCCTGGAAGCAAGAGTAAGTCTGCTACACCTAACAAGGTTCAACATTGACCACTAGTTCTTAGTGATCTTGTACGTATAGTCAGCTATGTTAATGATCAATTCAATCGTATAATTACCATCTTCAGCGATCATAATATTGTCACCTCCATACTCCAAAGAACCATTCGCGTTTGTGTCACCGAAATTAAGCGCCCAATCATCATTGGCGCGGAACTTAATTTCTCCGGCTACCAGATCCAGTGTAATCTCAGGGTTACCCGTATCGATGTTGACGATCATATCTTGATCACTATCCCACCCATTAGGCGTGGACGAACCAATCAGTCCCCAGTTAGTTGGCTCAGCAGTATGCGTGAGGTTGTTTAGGTTGACACTTAAACGATAAACACCAGCCGTACCTGCTACAATATTATCAGAACCCGCTTCTAATGTTCCGTCAGCGCCAGTATCCCCATAATTCACATCCCAACTTGGCCCATCAGTGAACTTGTACTCTGCGTTATCAACTGGAAAGAAAATGAAACCTTCAAAGTTGCCATCACTCTTACGAGAGAAGATAACCGTGTTCTCATTAGCAGGATCCCAACCTTGGTGGCTGCCAGGCACCTGCAACCTTGGGTAGATGACCACTGCCTTATAAGGTGTCACAGACATAGCAACTGGCTGAGAGATTAAAGCATCAACTTTATCGCTAACCGTTGCGACCACTCTGATTTCCAAATCTGTTGCTACATTATCAGGAATACCGCTGGCCAACAAAATGCTATTCAATTTTCCCACGGTGATATCATCTACAGATAGACCATTGGTAAGTCCTATGGAAATGGGGTTGCCAAAGTTGTTACCCACTCGATCCAATTGTAGATCATAGTCGATACCTGCATTATAGCCAAAGTCTGCACCAGTCCATACAAAGGATGTCAAGATGTTGTCTTGATCATCTTCATTGAGGACAAAACTATTACCCGCAGATGGGGAGGTAATGGTTGGTGCCTCTCCCAATTTCAAGAAAGGTCCAACTTCATCTTCTAAGCATCCAGTCGCCAATACCCCAAGGGCCAATAGCGGAAGGATTATATATTTTCTCAACATGATGATTATTCTTTAATCGTTATCAAATTAATATCCAGCGTTCTGCTTCAGGTTCGGATTCGCTGAGATATCATTAGATGGAATAGGGAATAGGTTTCTCGTTTCTGAGGTGCTAATCCCTTCGGGAGCTCCTCCTTTCCAAGGCCACAAATAATCAGAAGCACTGAAACGATTGAAGCGGATCAAATCCGTTCTTCGATGGCATTCCCATACTAGCTCTCTGGCACGTTCATCCAGGATGAAGTCGAGGCTCAAATCAGCTTGCTCGATATTACCCGATGCATCGCCATAAGCTCTGGTCAATACTCTATTTACATATTCTACTGCCGTTGGAATACTTCCTGAACCTCCCCTCAATACAGCCTCAGCATACATCAAGTAGGCATCTGCCAAGCGAAACATAGGGAAGTCCGTATCAGGGAAAGTCAAGTCAGATCCTACGGTTCCTGCGGACGTGATGTTCTTCCATTTGGTGATGGCGTATCCTTCCGTAAACTGGGAGATATCGGAAATCTCAAGTGATTGTCCATCTACGTGGAACAGTGCTCTTTTATCGAAGCTAGGGCGTTCGATTGAGTAGGTGTAATCTGGGCGATCCAGGAATAATTTGATTTTGTAAGTTCCATCGGTTTCTATCATGATATTGTCACCGCCTTCCTCCATGATAGCATCTGCACCAGTGTCACCATAATTTAAGCCCCAATCGTCATTAGCACGGAACTTGATTTCTCCAGCAATTAGATCTAAGGTAATTTCAACAACCCCTTCATCCGCATTATAAGTCATGTCTGTATCACTGTCCCAGCCTCCAGGAGTAGAGGATCCAATAATACCCCAATCTGTTTTCGCAATGCTATAACTTAGGTCATCTGTGTTTACTTTTACTTGGTACAGACCGGGATCAGCTACGGATAAATTATCTCCACCTAATTCTAGCGTTCCATCTCCACCAGTATCACCCCAATTGGTATCCCAGCCGCCTAAGGCAAACTTGAACTCACCAGCTTCTGCGAAATATACATACCCTTCATAAGCATTGTCTCCATTGATGGAAGCTAATGCCGTAGAATTTAAAGCGGGATCCCATCCCTGGTAACCACCAGGTACATTCAATAGTGCATAGTTGGCACTATTCCCGTCGGAAGGCGCTACTACTTCGCTACTTGATCCAATGGTAGGGAATTTATTAACCAATGCACTAGTGGTACGAATACCTCCCCATCCACCATCGATACCGAAATCATCAGGATTCATATTTCCTCCCACGGCAGCGTGAATGATGAAAGTAGTTCCTCCCCAAGTACGGGTATTGATTCCATCGAAATTTACTGGGAAAATGATCTCTTCTGATCCATCGTTGTCTGCCATGAAAAGGTGACTGAACTCCTCTTCTAGTTTATAGCCAGCTTCGATCACTTTTGTACTATATTCCGCAGCTTCTGTGTAAGCACCTGTACCTGTGTATACTTCTGCATTTAGGTATAATTTAGCTAGCAACATCCAAGCTGCCCCTTGATCGGCTCTCCCATACTCATTGGATCGAGCAGGTAGTAGAAGCGTTTCGATCTCTTTTAACTCCGATTCGATGAAGTTATACAGATCAGTACGTGAGATTTGCTCTGGGAAAAAGGCACCTACGGCATCTTTTTCCGTTACGAAAGGTACGTTACCGAACATGTCCAATGCATGGTAATAGCTCAAGGCGCGTAGGAAACGAGCTTCTGCACGGAATACAGTCACATCAGATCGTAAGCTTCCGTCCACCCCGCGGCTGTCCAATTTAGCATCTGTGGTTTCTCTCAAGTATTCATTACAAAGAGAAATCTGGTAAAAGATTCGACTGTAAAAGGCATTGATGAAAACATCATTGGCGTCCCAGTCTTGCTCATGGAAATCCTTGATGGTTTGGTCATTCCAACCGATTACGGCTTCGTCCGTAGGGAGTTCCTGATGGTACCAGTATCCTCTCATGTATTGCCCGAAACCTTCGTCAATACCGGCGATGTCTGCCTGGCCACTAGGTCCTTGTTGCCCACTTACGGCAAGTCCTGCATATAATTTTGCAAGGACCTGCCGGTAAGCGTTAGGGTCTTCATACACTTTGGCTGAGGTGATCTCGTCCTCATCAATTGGTACAGTATCGAGATCATTGAAGCAGGAGGTCACTAGGATAGACACTCCCAGTAATAAAAACAGTTTATCGATATATGATTTTAAAGTCATTGTTCCAATGATTTTATTGATCAGAAATTAGCGTTTACACCAAATAGGAAGGTTCTAGAGCGGGGATAGATATTGCTATCGATTCCTCCGAATACCTCAGGATCTAGTCCAGTGTAATCTGTGATAAGTAGTGGATTCTGTAGCGTTCCATATACGCGGATGTTTCCGTCTGTTTTGAATACTCCATTGAACGTATAGCTCAGGGTGATGTGATCCAGTCGCAAGAAAGAACCATCCTGAATGAAGTGATCGCTGAAGTATTCTGGTGTTTCGAACCCAATTTCATTAATGTCAGAGTGCACATTTAGCAGGTAGAGTGTTGGGTGGAACAAACGATCGTAGAAAGCTTGGTCAGATTGTACGTTATTGTATACATAGTTCCCAATGCTAGCTCTACCAGCCATAGCTAGGTCGAAATTCTTATAGCTTACATTCGTGGTCAAACCGAAGAATACATTCGGGGCAGGGTTTTTGAATCGGTACTGATCATCTGCGGTAACTTGACCATCTCCATTTCTGTCCACATAAAGTCCTTCAATAGGTTGACCGTTTTCAGCATAAACTTGTTCGAAAACCAAGAAAGAACTTGCGGGGAAACCCACACTGTGAATCTGGATCGTATTACCCACACCCCCAGAGATTCCACCAGTAAGTACACCTAGGTAGGAGGGATCATCGGTAGCAGTCAAACGAGTAATCTCGTTTTCATTGGCCGTTACGTTGAAGCCAATTTCCCAAGAAACATCTGCCTTACGGATTGGAACAGCATTGATGGAGAATTCCACTCCACGGTTTTCCAGGTCTCCAACATTGGTGTTGATGAAGTTGGTCAGGTTGGTACCCGCAGGTACAGGAATGAAATTGATTAGATCCTCAGTTTCACGCAAGTAATATTCAATAGATCCGGTAATGCGGTCATTTAGGAAGCCGAAGTCAAGCCCTACATTATAAGTAGTTGTTTCTTCCCACTTAATATTGGCATCATATCCTTCTGGACGGATGGTGTTGATAAAGCCATTTCCGAATTGGTAACGGGCATTGTCAAAGCCAGTTAGGTATCGAGGTAGGTATTGGTAAAAACCTCCTACATCCTGCTGACCGGTAACCCCGTATCCTACTCTTAATTTTAGGTTAGAAACCGTACCGGAACCATCACCATCGATGATTTTCCAGGCAGCTGCTGCGGCAGGGAAGAGTCCCCAACGGGTGTCTGGACTAAAGCGTGAGGTACCATCTCTTCTCAGTGTTGCCGTAAGTAACAACTGATCAAATAAGGTCACATTTAATCGTCCAAATAACGACAGGAGATAAAGCTCTCCGGTGTTTTCCCCTTCGGTAACGTCGATCCCTGCTATATCAGAATTGAAGAAACTGTCTTCGAAAAAGAATCGTTGCCAAGAGTAACCAGCCATGACGTCGATTTTAGTGGAACCGAATACATTGGCATAGTTCAAGTAGAACTCTAATAGTTCATTTCTCTTGGTTTGATCGTAAGTATTTTTGACTCCACCTCCAGTTCCTGCATCAAAAGCAAAAGAAGCAGTGCTAGGCACATCAATGGTTCCTTCCCCCTTGGAGTAGTCATATCCCAAGTTTAAGTTGGCTCGTAGTTCGGGAAGAAAAGAAAAGCGATAGTCAAAACTCGCATTCGCGATGTAGCGCTGTACATCGGAGCGATTTTTACTCATCTCCAATAAAGCTAATGGATTGGCAGGCGATAAGGTATTGGGCTGTCCATTATCCTGTACCCAAGTGTAGAATCCACCATAAGGGCTATTGGAATCAAAAACAGGTTGGGTTGGGTCAAAGGCTACTGCTGCACCGATAGCACCTTGGTCGGCGAAGGTGTTATTGGTAAACATACTTTTCAAATTAACATTGATCTGAAGGCGATTATCCAAGAAGCCAGGAGATAGGTTCAAGGCAGCAGTCGTTCTTTCAAAACGGTCGGTTTTCAAGATTCCTTCCTTATCCGTGTAACCTAGAGAGAGACGGTAAGGAACTACCCCGATACCACCAGAAAGACTCAAGTTGTGATCCTGGGCTATACCTGTCTGGTAGATCTCTGATTGCCAATCTGTGTTGGCACTCCCCATTATATTTTTGGAAGGATGATCATCTGGGAAACGCTCATTGATCAAGCTACGGAATTCATCTCCGGTAAGGACATCAACATTATCTATCGCATTGCTAAAGCCAACATTGCCATTGTAATTTACGCGGATCTTTTTGCCCAAGGCTCCTTTCTTGGTGGTAATTAGGATTACACCATTGGAGGCTCTAGATCCATAAATAGCTGTGGCAGAGGCATCCTTCAATACGGTAAAGGTCTCGATGTCATTTGGGTTGATTACGTTTAGTGGGTTACGAGAACCAGATACGCCACCATTGTCAACGGGAACTCCATCGATAACGATGAGTGGATCATTTGATGCACTCAAGGATGATCCCCCTCTAATTCGGATAACAGCTCCCCCTCCTGGATCAGCACTATTGGTAATCTGTACCCCAGCAATCTTACCAGCTAGCAGTTCTTGAGGACCAGTAATCGCCCCTCGGTTAAAGTTCTTTGTGCTCACCGTTTGTACCGAGCCAGTAGCATCTTCGCGCTTTACTGTACCGTAGCCAATTACGACCACCTCCTCTAGCAATTCTCCAGCCGACAATTGTACATCCAATTTGTCAGAACTGGTGATGTCTACAGTCAGGGAAGAGTAGCCTGTATAACTGACAATCAGTTGGGTTGCATCAGCAGGAACCTCCAACGTATAGTTCCCGTCAAAGTCAGTAATCGTACCGCTCGAAGTACCTTCGATGAGAATGTTGGCCCCAATAAGAGGCTCTCCGCTTTCGGCATCGGTAATCGTACCGCTCAAAGTGCGTTGACCAAGCAGAATGGCTGGGCCTAGCACAATTGCCGTTAGCAGCATAAACGTTTTTATTAGTCGCTTCATAAAATAGAATTTGTAAAGAACTTTGAAAAAATGAGCTTGCTTATAAATGTTGACTCAAAATGTATGACATTTCAATGCTTATATCATCTTAGCCCTCTTCTCACTGGTGGAAGATGAGATCTATTGAGCTGTTTTGAATGATATAAGGGAATGCATAGAAACTTGCCCAGAAATAGGAGCAAGTCCATGTGAAAGGTGTTTGATGATACTTTCGACAAACGAAACTATCTTTCTCATTTTTTTCAAAGACATCTTAAATCTATGGAATGAAAAAGATAATGTTTGTAAATAATTCGAGTTTTGCAAAAGATTTGGCAAATCGGGAAGCCGATAAACTTCGATGGGGAATAGCCCACGAAGCGAGATGGGTGAGTGCTTGTCCTTGCGAACAGTATGCTCGGTATTGAGACAAAACCAATATTTGTTTGTAGTGCTAGGTTCCATAATTTACCACGTTGAAGGGAGACTGTTCCAAGCCATTATTAATGGCTCAACAAAAATAGCGAAGAGTGGCAAGCTGATGAAGCCTATATTAGGCTAGAGTGGAAAAATGTGGAGTGCTTTTTTGGTTAAGTTATTGTTTTTCAGATTTTTGTATGTTTTTGTTGCAGTGGGAAAAGTGGATGAAAGTGGAGTTTGAAAGGTGGGAAAGTGTAGGTTTTTAACAAGTTTGTATCAGTTTTCGCTCTGTGGAAGGCAATTTAACCTCCATTGAAGGGGAGAAAAACCGGCTTTAGTTATCATTGTAGAAGGAACCTATGCTCATAATATGGTTCTCAAAATGATCTCTCTCAACGGTGGATTTATTTTTGATCTGGGCTCGATAATTATAGATGGTATTGACGGAATAACGCAAGAAGTGAGCAATCTTATAACTGTCGCTAATGCCTAAGCGGATGAGAGCAAAAATTCGCAGTTCGGTTGTCAGTAACTCTCCCTTTTTAGGAACGATTTTCTGATTTTCACCCAACAAGGAATTGAATTCATCTACAAAATTAGGATACAAGCGCAAAAAGGCTCGATCGAAGTTTGCGTAAAACTCTTTTAGCTCTGATTCAACAAAAGTTTTGGATTCCGTCATTTTGATCAGAGCTTTCAGTTCCTTGGTCATGACCTTCTTACGAACTACCTTCTGGTAAGATTCCAATTTGTCGATGTATACGGAGCACTGGTTGAGAAAATGCCCAATGTATTCCTCTTTAATGTAGTTGGCCTCCTTTAACTTCTCATTGGATTCATTCAACTTATGATTGGAATCGTGTAAGCGTTTGTTCACCTTCGACAATTCTGTGTTCAGATTATGTAGATTTTTACGGGTTCGCGAGAGCTTCTTCATCTGTAAGTAGATGGCACTCAAGGCAACTATAAGTAATATGGAAATCGCCGTAATAAAACCAAGGTAAAATCGCAAGGTATCTTGCTGTTGCTGCTCCTGGCGTTGGTAAGCCTCGTTGATAATGGGGTAGATCTTGGATATTTCTACTTTTCGCTGACGAGCGTTATAAAAATTGGCATCTGCTAAGGCATACTCAATATAACTATTGGCCCGCTCAATTTCTCCTTCCTGATACAATTGCATCGCCAAATTTGTCAGGGATGCATTCTCCTTGATAACTGCTTCGATATCACTCATTGTGGAGCGAACCAGCCACCGTTTCTGTGCAGTGTTTTCTCCCTGCTGAGCGTAGATGTTGGCGAGCGTAGCGGTAGCTTTCGCGTACAATGGAGAGGCCGGCTCTAAACGGTTTTTGCATAGGTCCAAATAGATATCCTTGGCTTGCGGTAACTTCCCCTCTGCAATATATGTGAGTCCTAACTCTAACAGATAATCATTAGACTGCTCATCCAATACGCGCAAGAGGGAATCCTGAAAAGATCGGGCTTGCTGTCCATAAGCCGGCCCAAACTTATCTCCACTAGCGTATAATTGCAGCCCTTCATAGGCTCTTTTATATTCCAGAAAATATCTTTTAAGGAATGTCGCCGGAATGGCTTGACGATTGATGTTGGCCAGGTTCTCAATCGACTCTTTGAACATACCCGCTGCGGTCAGAATACTGGATAGATTGAGCATGGCTTCGGTCTCCCAAGCGGGTTTCTGTAACTGATGGGCAAGACCAATATTGGCATAGGCATAATGAAGGGCAGAGTCAAAGTGGTAAACCTGATATTCTGTAAATAATTCATTTTGAATGTTGTATACAACTTCAGGGTCACCGGTTGAAGTCCTAAGACGTTCTTGTATGCCAGCAATCTTGCTTTTCTTGGCCTCGATATAAGTATCCCGGTTCTGTAGTTTTTCATCCAACTCCTCCAATAATGCATCAACCTCCGCACTGGCACTGGCTGGCGGAAGAATGAGCACTAGAAGCAATATGATCAAGGAGACAAATCGCATAAGGACTGAATTCAAACAGCTTCTCAATTTAAGACTTTATTCCCATTAAAAAAAAGCCAAAATATGGAGCCAAATGCAAACTTCCAACCTGCAATTGCGGGTTGCGCCAATAGACTGTCAAATAATTGTATATCTGACTCATCTAGAGATAAAACGATGCGGAAGGTACTTAGGTTTTCGAAATCAAAATACCATAAGCTAGTAAGGATAGTAGGGAGTCTTTTAAACTGGCATTTTCTTGGTGGAGAACCTCTTTGAATTGAGCCAATTCCGGAGCTTGAATTTCTATCGGGCTATTGGAAGTATTGATGATGACTAGGTTGCTGTTTTCTCCAAAAGTGGTTGTAAAGGCGATTTAAGCGACAGTATTTAAAACGCAACCAGGATTCGGCAAGACGCTGAAATCAGGCTGGAATCTGTTGGCATAAGCCATTCGTTTATGTCAGCTATCATTAATTTTGAGAATTTGCTTAGGATTACTGACACTGCTTCTCTAGTTTTGTTAACCGTACAAAAGCTTTACCACATGCATCGCCGTACTTTTTTGACGACTGCTACCTTAGGAAGTCTAAGTTTTGCAGTACCCGCTACTTTCTCTCATCAGATTATGACCGTCAATGGTCCCATTCCGGCCCACAAAATGGGCGTAAGCCTTCCACACGAACACATTACTACCGATTTTACGGGAGCAGAAATGGTGGAACAACCCCAGTACGCGATGGAAGGGGCGGTGGCAGGTATCTTGCCTTATCTATTGGAATTAAAAGCTTTAGGCTGTACTACCTTGTTCGAATGTACACCCAAATATATTGGTAGAGATGTTCGGCTATTACAAGCTCTATCCCAGCGGAGTGGGTTAAATATTGTTACTAATACTGGCTATTATGCTGCTGCGGATTTCAAGTATTTACCAAAACACTTTTACGAAGAGTCCGCAGAACAATTGGCCGAACGTTGGGTGGCGGAATGGAAAGAGGGGATTGATGGGACAGGTATTCGGCCGGGCTTCATAAAGATAGGAGTGAATAAGGCTCCGCTCTCGGATCATGAACGAAAGTTGATTGAAGCTGCTGCTATCACACACTTACAAAGTGGACTCACTATTGCTATTCACACTGGCAATGGCGCGGCTGCTGCCGAAGAGTTGGATTGGTTAATGGCAAAAGGAGTCGCACCGGAAGCCATGATTTGGGTACATGCACAAAATGACAAAGATGATGATCACCACCTGACAGATTTGGCTAGGTTGGGTGTATGGATCAGTCTGGATGGGGTGAATGCGAAACCACGTCAATTGAAACGGTATTTATACCAATTGCAATCCATGAGGGCTGAAGGGCTATTGCATCGCGTACTCCTTTCGCATGACGATGGGTGGGCAGTTAAAGCAGTAGAAGAAGAGGGGAAGAAGACAATACAACTGTCATTATTTAATAATGGTAACCGCATGCCTTATCACACGATATTCAGCAAGTTGATTCCGGATCTTTTGAGTTCGGGCTTCACCCGGAAGGATATTAAGCAGATTATGGTGAAGAATCCTCGGCATGCGTATATGATCCGGGTACGTAAAAAGTAACGGGTAGCCATACTGCCGAAATCATAAGGACTTCGGCAGTATGGCTAATGGTTATGACTTCTTCACTTTGATACTGCAGCCTACGGCTTTGATATCACTTGGATTTGGATCTTTGCCACTCTGAAGAGCTGCTACGGCCTTCTCTACATAGTTTACGGTGACAGCCTCGGCATCCCCGGAGTTGTCGTCTATAGCGCCATGGTAGCGCAATTTATGGGTGTCGTCCAACAAGTAGATTTCTGGGGTACGACTAGCGCCATATTGAGGAAAGATTTCCTGTCCTTCGTCTAAGAGGTATACAAATGGGAAACCTTTTTCTTTGGCGTTTTCCTGCATAGCAGTGAAGCTATCTCCAGGCTTTACCTCTGGATCATTAGGCTGGATAGCTACGACAGGATAGCCAAGTGGAGCCATTTTGTTGTGTAGATCAATAATGCGCTGTTCATACATTTTCGCTACCGGGCAAGTATTGCACGTAAAGGTTACAATGTATCCCTTAGCGTCCTTGCCATTAGCATCCTTCACATCCTCCAGGCTATACATCTTTCCGTCGATATTCTTCAATTTGAAATTTGGTGCCATATCGCCAACAGCAATGCCATCTGCTTTGTAGCTCACCAGTTTAGCGGCTGAAGAGGAAGCTTCTTTCTGCTCTACTTTATCGGCAGTTTTATCTGCTTTTTCTTCGCCAGCTGTGCAAGCAGTAAAAGCAAATTGGATTAATACAAATGCAAGAAAAAATCCAAATAATCTTTTCATGGTATAGTAAGTTGTTTTATAAAACGTTGATTTAGAGTTCAAAACATAGCAAGTAGCTGTTGAAGACGCAGCGTCTTTGCTTTGTCAAACAGCATAAGTTGGCTGGCTACACCAAAGATCGCCGAGTTGGGTTGAAAACGCCGATCCATTAGGTAGTTAAGTTACTATTGACCTATAGCTCCATAGTTATGGAGCCCTCCATTTGTGTCCAGATAGAAAATAATGTACAGAGAGTTAGGTTGGTGTTTTTCGTTTTGATAGTCTTATGTGTAGTTCTCGATGTTTTATGGAAAGCGCCTAGAGCATTTTTTGCACTAGCGCGAAAAGTTCTTCTTGGTTGGCGAATGACTCACCGATGAATTCTCGTTGATCTTGCCGGTATACCACCGTTACGGGAATAGCTCCCCCCCATTCAGGATCAACCTGATCTATCCATTCATTGTACTTGTGATCCGTAAGTGCAATAACGTCGGATTTAAGTTTATGTTCTTCAACAAAAGGAATGAGCTTAGGTTCAACATCCTTTTTAAAATCCAAACTTACCAGGATCACTTTTAATTTCTCACCTTTGAAGTTTTGGTGGAGTGCTTCAAAGTAGGGGAGTTCTTTCACACAAGGTTTGCACCAAGTGGCCCAAAAGTTGATGACGTAAGTGGTATCCGTCTGTTGCTGGAATATCGGCGCAACCTGCTCAAAAGACTCATAGATGGGGAAGCTGATCCCCGGTTGACTACCCTCAACGGCCTCAGCCATCTGTTCCTTTTCCTGGCCAGCAGTAGCGGCTCCGCTGGAACAGGATGAAAAGCCAATTAGAATACCGATGCAAACAGACAAGAAGGTTTTCAATTCACTCATTATCTCAACTTTTCATCGAAATTCGGTCATTTTAGTGAGAATACCTTATTTATGCCCTGTTAAGCTTTTCTTAAAGTCGGACAAATTGAATTTTTTATCTAACAAATGTGGCTGAAACTCTAATTATTGAGAGCAGCCAGGCGCTTTTTGCTACCTTGGCTGTCATGGCCCATTTTTTGTCTTTAATGGTTAGGCTGCGTTTTAAGCAGGTGTTCCGCGTTTTACAGAGTGTGGGATGGGGCTATGTCCTGATCATTGTTCCGATCTTACTCTTTATATTCGGTTTTCGAGTTATGGAACTTCTAATTCGAAGTGACATGTGGGCAGGGGGGCTTCTACTGGCGCTACCTGTCCTGTCTCTGCACTTGGGGCGTAAAGATCATCACTTTTTGCAGCAGATCGCCTCCTATCGTCATCGCTCCGTTTTGTTTTTTCTGGAATATTTCCTCCTGCTCCTGCCGTTTTGGGGTGCGCTCCTTTTTCTGGGTAGAAGAGACGTGACATTGGTATTTTGGCTTGCTATCTTCTGCATCGCTGTGCTAGATTTGGCTTGGATGCCAATGGTTAAATGGCGCGCCTTGCCCCTCCGGTGGATTCCATTGCGCGCTTTTGAGTGGCGTTCGGGTATGCGCAAAACGGGGATTTTGATCGTTTTCTTTCTGATTATTGGTTTAGCGGCAAGTCATTGGGTCTGGGCCATTCCAGGGACTCTAATCATTTGTGGTTTATTAAGTACTAGTTTCTATCAGGATTTGGAATCCAAGGAGATGGTAGAAGGTCCCTTTCGATTATCAACCTTGCTGTGGCAGAAAATTGGATTGCATAGCTTTCTCTTTCACGCCATTTTTGCACTTTCTTATTTGGTTTACTTCATTCGGCATAGTGAGCTTTGGTGGATATTGGTGTTGTCCATTGTAGCCGTTGAACTATTGTTGAGCTTTTCCATTTTGGTGAAGTATGCCAATTGGCTACCAAATCGGGAAAAGCACAATGCCCAGACGATGATCGCAGTTTTCGCAGCGGGACTATTGATACCGTATTTAGCCCCGGCCAGCCTACTTCTTTGGGCTTACTATTTTCGTAAAGCCAACAAGCGTATAGAATATTTCTATTATGTTAAGAATTGATAATCTAGAAGCAGCATACGGAGAGAAAAAAGTATTGCATGGCTTTCAGCTACAATGTGATACCGGGTATATTCATGGCATCCTAGGCCGGAATGGGGCTGGTAAAACAACTTTCTTTAAATGCCTTTATGGCATGATGAAGCCCAGTTCGGGACAAATCCGATTCCAAGGGCAGCCACTGGGGCCAACTAGCATCGCTTATTTGGAAACCCACAACTATTTTTACCCCTTCTTAAAAGGAGAGGAGTATCTTCAGCTAGCAACGCACAGTAATAGAAGCTTTGATATCCACGCCTGGAATAAGTTTTTCGACCTTCCCCTTACGGATTTAGTGGAAAACTACTCTACGGGCATGAAGAAGAAACTAGCCTTATTGGGCACTATTGGCCAACAACGACCTATTCTGCTATTGGATGAACCTTTCAACGGAGTAGACTTTGAAACCGTAGAAACCATCTATATTATCCTAAACCACCTACGGGAAAAAGGCAAAACCATACTTTTGACTAGTCATGTGCTCCCGACGCTGACGGAAGTTTGCAATCAAATCAGTTGGCTCAAGGAAGGGCGCATTGAAACGAGTTTCGAACAATCGGAGTTTCCCGATCTCCGGCAGAAAATAAAATCGGAGTTCCAACAGGATATGGATGAGGTACTTTCCCAACTCTAGGGCCTAAAAAGCATAACGATATACATTAGTGGTAATCTGTTCGAAACCCAAACGCTGATACAATTGATTGGCTGCTATCCTTTTGGGGTTTGAACTCAAGCTAATTGCCTTTGCCCCGAGAGCTTTAGTCTTGTCCAAGGCTGCTTCCATCAACCTCCTCCCCAACCCCTGTCCACGCAGGCGTTGATCTACAATCACATCTTCAATACGCACACTTAGCCCCGTCGTCAAATGATTCAAAACCAGGGTAAGTCCACCTACCAGTACATCCTCTTTTGCCATAAAGAAGGAGACTTGCGATGAGGCAAGGACCTGATTGAGATATTCAAAAGAAGGGATACTGACATGCGGAGAGAGCTGCGGTAGCAGATCGCAGTAGGCTTGGTAGTCAGTGGGACTGATTTCCTCTATTTCTGTAATGACTATGGTTTTTACCGACATTTTTTTCTTAGCTATACGTAAAATCAAAGGGTGAGGCTTCGACTTATTCTGAAAAATTTGGGTTGACTTCTGGGAATTGAGCATTTATACGTCTTAATCCCAGCATGAGCGCTTGTTCTAGTTCCCGAGCTCTTGCGGTTTCTTCAACGGTAAGGTCACGTGTTTCACCGATATCTGTAGATAGATTAAAGAGTTCAATCTTATCCGTTTCAAAGTGTTTCACCAATTTCCAGGGGCCTTGGCGGATGGCGGCTCCCGGCTTCCAGGCGGAGCCGTGATAATGGGGGAAATGCCAGATCAAGGCATCCCTGTCCAGAGATTCACCCTTGAACAAGGGAGACAAGTTTTTTCCATCGATGCCCTGCTGCCCTTTCGACTGGAGACCGAGAATGTCGACCAGGGTGGGGAAAAGGTCTTGACTAATCACGGCAGTTTCTTCTACGGCCCCGGCCTCGGTGGTCTTGGGTATGCGGATCATCAAAGGAATCCGGATTCCCCCTTCATAGCACCAGCCTTTCCCCGCCCTTAGGGGGCGAACTGCCGTCGGCGCTTCTCGATTTTTTGCCAAGGTTGTGAGTCCGCCATTGTCGGAGGTGAAAATGAGGATGGTATTATCCCACTGGCCTGCGTCCTTGAGGCTTTGTATCAAGCGGCCCACATTGTGGTCCATAGCAGTAACCATAGATCCATAATCTCCCCTTTTTTGATGGAGCAGAGTTTTGCCATCTCCTTCTTGGGCGTACCAGGGCGGTCCGCCACCTGGTAACTTACGAGAATAGCTTTCCATGTGTGTCGGATTGGCTTGTATTGGGGTGTGTACAGTATAGTAGGAAAGCATCGCAAAAAACGGCTGTCGCTTTTCTTGCTGCTCTTGGATAAATTGAATGGTCTCAGTGGTAAGACGATCGGTCAGGTACTCTCCTTCTGGGCCATCGGTGAGCTTGGGGTTTCGGTAAGGAGAAAAATAGCCGCCGGGAGGCGAACCTTTATGGTGGCCTCCTTTGTTGCTATTGAAGCCTTGATCTTCAGGATAAAATCCTTCTTCGCCCAGGTGCCATTTACCGGCAAAGAAAGTCTGGTATCCATTGTCTTTGAATAGTTCCCCTAGGGTATATTCTTCCAAGGCGAGTTCATTGCGATCCTGGATATTTAGCAGTTTCCGATTGGGGGGATTCTGTCCTTTGAGCCAATCCGTGATGCCAGTCTGGACGGGATGCCTCCCGGTCATGAGGGCGGCGCGGGTGGGGGAGCATACGGGAGAAGCCGCGTAAGCCTGGGTGAAACGTAAGCTCTCCTTGGCGAAGGCATCTAAGTGTGGGGTGTCGTAGAAAGCACTTCCATAGCAGGCTAGGTCTTTCCAACCTAAATCATCTACCAGTACTAGAACGACATTTAGTTTTTCTCCTGTCTGTTGGCCTGCGGTCAGGCCACGTTGGCAGGCATAACTGCTGCCCAGCAATAGACTCAGGATAAAGGCAGCTAGGAAGGTGGATGCTCGTTTTGTTTTGTAGAATTTCATGCCTGAAAATACTAAGAGGGGCATGAATTTGAAAATGGTAGGATACCGGAAGTAGCTGGATGGCCCTTTCTTTTTGTACTTTTAAGGATTGTGTGGACTTACACGACTAAGGAGCTTAGCCAAAACTTCTGCTTTCTCTCCCGGAAAAACGGGCCTAAACAACTAGACTTTTGATTCATTGCTAATGATTTCCGAAAGAGATATATATTAGTAGCAAAGGAATAAACATGGAAAACAACATATTGCTGAAAAATGCCGCACAGCATTGTACAGAAATTTTGAACAATCAGCTTTCCCCTCAAATAGCTTGCCACGACTTAGCCTTTACAGAGCAAGTGGTAGAAATGGTAGAGGCAATCTCGGTACAGGAGCAACTAGAGCAGGAAGAGTTGGAGATGGCTAAGATAGCGGCATGGTTTCACGATACGGGCTATCGCGATAGCTACGATGACCATCAGGTAGCTAGCCAAGCGATTGCTTCGTCCTTCCTGAATGAGGTGGGCCTTACCCAGGACAAGACCGATAAGATTTTGGGAAGCCTACTAGCAACGAAAAAAGGAAGTGTTCCTCAAAACAATATTGAAAAGGTGTTGGTAGACGCTAGGCAAGGGGTGATGGTTAGTGGAGATTATAAGGAGTACTTGAAAAAGCTGAAGAAAGAGTTATTAGAGATAAAGAAGGTGGAGCAATCAGAGGTAGAAGGTCTGCAAAACTATTTGGAAACCATCTTGAAATATGAATTCCATACAGCTTACGGAAAAGAGAATTTGCTAGCTGCTAGAGACAAATTGAGAGCAAAGTTGGAGAAGAGGCTCAGCAAGATGCAGAAAGCAGTGGATGCCAATTTGAGCAACGACCTTGGGGTGACCATGGCCCAGCTTAAGGCCATGAAAAAGAAGTTGGCCAAGGTTGAAGGGCGTCCGGAGCGCGGTATAGAAACCATGTTTAGACTGACCTCCCGGAACCACCTGGATCTCAGTGGTATGGCAGATAGTAAGGCCAATATTATGATTTCTATCAACTCCATCATCATGTCTGTGGTAATGGGTAGCCTCATGTCAAAGTTGGATTCCAATGAGCATTTGTACTATCCCACGGTTCTCCTGCTCCTGGTTAACTTGGCGTCCTTGATTTACGCCATTCTATCTCTCCGGCCCAACGTTTCAGATGGGAAATTCACGCGAGACGATATTGAAAACCAGCGGACCAACCTATTGTTCTTTGGTAACTTCCACAAGATGAGCCGACGAGATTATCACTGGGGCATGAACAAGCTGATGGAAAATGCCAACTTTCTCTATTCCAACCTGATTGACGACGTCTACTTTCTCGGAGTAGTGTTAGCCAGAAAGTACAAATTGCTTCGAACCTCTTACAATATATTTATGTACGGCATGGTCCTAGTAGTGATTGCGTATATCATTTCGCTGAGTTTTATCGAGGAGCCTCTATCAGAGACGATTAACTCTTTACAGCTTGACTAGACCACATGATGAATTTGAGACGAATCACTTATCTGTCCATAAGTCTACTCGCACTACTCACCAACTGTCAACAACAAGTAGCCAGCACGGAGATGGATACGGCTGCAATCATTGAGGAGGTGAAACTTCAAGTCAATGCCTTTCATGCCGCCGATACTTCCCTCAATGCCCAGCGGGTAGCCGATTTGCTCTGGCCAGAATTTTCCATGTTGGCGGATGGGAATCGCGTTTGTTACGAAGAGGTCCGCACGGGCTCCCAAGCTTTCATGGCTTCTTTAGAAACTTTCCATACCGAATGGGATGACCTGAAAATCACTCCACTCAGTAACCGACATGCGATCTCCTCCTTTATTTTTACAGATTCCATCGTTGCAAAGGATGGGACGCTTACCCAATCCAGAGGTCCGAACACTTTTGTATGGGAAAAACGAGAGGAGGTGTGGAAGGTGATTTATGCCGATGCGGATCATTATCCACGTTGATATCAGGTGTACCGGGATGAGTTCTGATCTTTGTTTGTTCCGATTTCGAAACTAGAACGATACTGTGAGTTAATCCGCCCAAATTGCTTCATAATTAAAACCAATATTTTGAAAGCAATAATTATCGAAAAGTACGGAGAACCAGAGGTCTTGAAATTGAAGAACATTGAAAAGCCTACGCCCAATCCCGATGAAGTACTAATCCAAATTAAAGCGACCTCCGTTACTGCCAGTGATGTTCTTATTCGAAGCCTAAAAGTTCCATTTCTTTACCGGGTCATGGTACAATTAATTTTTGGTTTTGGCCGACCTAGGAATCCAATTCTAGGTATGGTTGCCTCCGGCGTCGTTGCTGATAAAGGAGCAGCTGTGACCAAGTTCAATGTTGGGGACGAGGTATTCGCCTATTGCTACATGCCGCCGATGAAACTTCGTTTTGGTTCGTATGCGGAGTATATCTGTTTACCCGAGGAATGGAACTTAGCGCTTAAACCCACAAATATTAGCTTTGAAGAAGCGGCTGCTATTCCTTACGGAGGTTTGTTAGCCATGCATTTAATCAACAAGATTAGCATTATAAAAGGAGATAAAGTGTTGATCTATGGCGCATCTGGAAGTATCGGAACGATGGCAGTACAATTGGCCAAAAATGCCGGTGCCATTGTGACAAGTGTTTGTAGCACTAAGAATTTTGAACTAGTGAAGTCCTTGGGTAGCGATAAGGTGATTGACTATACTGCCAGCGACGCAGAATCGCAGTTGGAAACCTACCAATATGTGATAGATGCGGTGGGGAAGAATAAAACTTCTGCGCTAAAAGTGAAGAGCAAGCAGGCGATACATAAAAAAGGGAAGTATCTTTCCATAGATGATGGCGCTCCTCAAACGCCGAAAAAATCTTTTCTAGCCTTGAAAGCTTTGATAGAGCAAGGAAAGCTTAGGGCTGTGATAGACAGTGTTTATCCGTTGGAGGAAGTGGTAGAAGCTCATAGGTATGTAGAAAAAGGACACAAGAAGGGTAGTGTTGTTTTAACCATCGATCAGTAATCTACTTCAGGGGATCATTTGGATATGAAATTTGAGATCGAACTACATCTAGGTGTAAATGGCATACAATTCGGAATGTCTTTGTCTACGGGAGACAGCTATTAGGGAATAAAGAACAAGATAAATCACCGCCCGGAAGGATTATTTCGAAGAAAAAAACAAAACAGATACTGAGGATAGTATTTATCCTTGCCTCCATATCTTCCTTGTATTTTGTATCATGGCTCCTAGTAAAGGCGTGGATCCTACCCATACCCGATACCGTTCAAGAGCAGTTGGAGGAGGCTATTGGTCATGGATTTGACGGAATGCTTGTCTAGGTAGACCAAGCGGGTAAGCCCCTCGGTATTTTGCTGCTGGCTGGCATGATCGAGCTGCCAAGGTTCCTGCCAAACCTAATGCACTATGGCTTAAGATTGCTAGCAAAATGTACAGCTGTGGAAAATCTTCAAACAGCTATAAATCCATTCTACGCTCACTAGCTTAGTATTTTGCCCATCCCCTACTTTATCGTATTATCACCCATCCAAAACCTATGAAGCATGCGCAAAACGCTATTTTTATGGGCGCTCTTAGCGACAACTTTCTTGCCTGCACAAGATCGGCTCTCCAACGATGATACCCAGCCTACGGAAAAGACTATTGATGCGATTTGGGAAGTGAATAATTGGTATCTCAAAGCAGATCCTTTGGAGCGGGCTCGGCCTCATGTGTACATTAACGATGTATCGGAATTAGAACAGTATGATCCAATTGAAGCGGAAAAGGTTTTGGGAATGACCATTTCCATTGGGCAGCATGTCGACAGCACGGTCATGGAAAATATAGTTCCCTTAGGCAAGTTTAGTAAGCTGGAGTCTCTTGTGATCAAGGACGCTCCCTACGCACCTTACGATTTCAAAGGCCTCACTAAGCTCAAGACGCTTATTTTCGACTATGTATACCATCTGAATGAGATTCCAGCATCGATTGGCGAACTTTCTCAATTGAAGTATTTGATTATACTGGGCGCTAATAAGATACAGGTGCTTCCGGAAGGCATCTTTGATTTAGAACATTTGGTGGCATTGGCGTTGACTGGCGTGAAACCGCAAGGAGAGAAGATATCTGCTAAGATTAGCAATTTACAACAGTTGGAATACTTGAAGATTGGCTACTGTACTTTCCATATACCTGACGAAATTGGAGCACTCCAGAATCTAAGAGAATTGCGGATATTCAATTACTTTGGTTATGATATCCCCACCGAAGTCATTTACCAATTACCGAAACTAGAAATTTTAGGACTTAATGCCTTCAAAGCGGAACAACTGATCGGGATTGGTAAGCTCCAATCCTTAAAAGTGCTTAACTTGTCTTCGGACTCCCTGGCCTCCGAAATCGGAAAATTAACGCAATTAGAAGGGCTTATGCTCAGAGGTTTCAAAGGTGAAACCTACCCTGACGAATTCAAAGAATTACAGAACCTCAAAGCGCTGAAGATACTCACTAATAAATCCTTGATCCATGCGCCCGAATTTATTCCATTATTGAGTAAGCTCCAGCATCTAGAATTTAGGGACTGTGATAAATTACAGTATTTTGGTCCGGCCTATACCAGTATGGAAGCTATTGAAAGCATAGAATTCCAGTACAATGATTTGATCAGGGAGGTTCCTGCCAATCTTAGTCATGTGATTGATAAAGTTAGGATCAAAGATTAACGAATGGATCAAAAAAATAACTATAGATGAGTTTACTTACCGTCGGTGTATTCGGCACTTCTAGTAAAAAACAGGAAAAAAGGGTGCCTATACACCCGGATCAGTTAGAGGGCTTGGATGCAGCAGTCCGTGGCCAATTGTATTTCGAAGCTGGATATGGCATAGCTTTTGGATGGAGGGATGAGCAATTGGCTAGCAGGTGTGCAGGCATCCGAACACGTGCTGAACTCCTAGAACAATGTGATGTGGCCTTATTGGCTAAACCCGTGCATAAGGATTTTGAGGATATGAAAGAAGGGACAATTCACTGGGGTTGGCCCCACTGTGTGCAACAGCGAGATATTACGCAAACCGCTATTGATCGCAAACTCACCCTGATCGCCTGGGAAGCCATGCATAGTTGGTCTGCCGAAGGAAAATGGCAATTGCATACCTTCCAAAAAAACAATGAGATTGCTGGCTACGCGGGGGTGCAGCACGCCATGAACCTGCGAGGAATCGACGGCAACTACGGCCCCGATCTCAAAGCGGTGATCACTAGTCATGGTTCGGTAAGTAGAGGCGCTATCCGCGGTTTGCAAGTAAGAGGGGTAACCGACATTACAGTGTACACGCCTCACGATGCTCCAGTAGCCAATCCATTGGATGGCGTTAAGTATGCTCATTTCAAAGCAGATCATCAGGGGCAGGTGATGGCCCTAAGTTCCGACAGTTCCTCTCATCCCTTTGTAAACGCCTTATCGGATGTAGATATCATTGTGAATGGTATCTTACAGGATACGGATCACCCTTTAATGTTTGTACCAGAGGGGCAGGGCGAACATCTGAAGGCCGGATGCCTAATTGTGGATATCAGCTGTGATGAAGGAATGGGCTTTTATTTTGCCAAGCCGACCAGCTTTGATGCGCCAATATTTCAGGTAGGGGAGGTCTCCTATTATGCGGTGGACCATACGCCTTCCTATCTTTGGAATGCCGCAACCTGGGAAATATCGAAAGGAGTGATTCAATATTTGCCCACCATCATCGGAGGGCCCGAAGCCTGGGCTAAAGATGAAACCATCCGTCGGGCTATTGAAATAAAAGATGGCGTTATCCAAAACCCCAAAATCACTTCTTTCCAAAACAGGTCAAGTGAATACCCACATCCTGAATTGTAGGTAACCCTTATAGCTATTGCTATGTTGGAAGAAGCACCTTTAACAAGCAGTCGTTAATCAAATCAAGATGATGAAGATTTTGGAATTGAGAGATAAGGCCAAGCAAAAGCTAGGGGATAAATTTGAACTAAAGGCCTTTCACAATGCGGTCTTGAAGAATGGGGCGGTCCCGCTTGAAGTTTTGGAGATTATCATTGACGACTATATTGCGGAGACGCTAGGAGGGAATCCTAGTTAGTTTTGACCCTGTTACAAAGCCTTTACAATCTTTTACAATTGAGACCACATCTTATTGAAATAGTCTGCTACTTTTGAATAGCCAGCGCGGCAAACATCCGAAGTTTATCCCGGGATTGGCTTAGTAAAACTTCGGATGTTTAGCTTCCGCTTATGCAAAAGCAATAAGATGTCATGCTTAAAAACCTACTCTTTCTACTTATCTGTTGGAGCGCTTTGGTTTACTGTACCCAAAAACCACCTAATGAATCGGGGCAGGCATTACACACAGGACTCCAAATCGAAAACGGCATCAACCGTGGCGTCAACTACACCGATAGTCTCGGTGGTACTTACAGCATTAGATATATACCCATCACCCTCACCAATGATACCACCCTTTCCATTCAGCTTCAACTTAATTTTGAAACTGCTGACTATTTAGACACCAATAGTCGGGAACCATTCAACCTTATTCCACTGCCAGAACGATGGGCTATGGATGGTGTGGATATTACCGATCGCCTACTGAATGAAATACCAAAATATCTGCAGCAGCCCTCCGTAAACAAAGTCCTAAAACCCGGTGAAGAGTGGTTGATGGCAATAGGAACTGTGTACCCCAGACCGGTGAGATTTACGGGAATTCTTCCTCACATTCTATTTACGCATACCACTGCAGCTGTATTTTCAGAATGTGATTGGGACATGGAAGAGATTCCTTCCTCCTGTGCCCCATTGGCCTTGGGGCTTAGATTAAGACTAGGCGGAAATTGTATGGTCGTTCCGGCTGGTCAAATGACTTATCTTGAACAGTAAATTGAAAAGTACTTCTGTCTATGTGTAACCCATCGACCCATAAAAAAATCAGGATTCCGCAGCTCCTCCGTTGGATGCTAATGCTAGTCGTAGTCCATCTACTGACTACCTGTAGCGGGCGAGTCAAACCGGATTTCTCCAAGGAAGACGGAAGCGTCATCAGCACTGCTCCAACTGGCTCTACTAAACTCATCAGAAGTCTAGGATCGCATTCTGGAGATAATGTACACTGCAGTTTAAAGGATAAAGCTGGCAACCTTTGGTTTGGTACGACGGGGGAAGGGGTGTATAAATATGACGGGAAAATCTTCCGTCAATTTACCACCAATGAGGGACTGTACAGCAACACAATTTGGTGCCTGCTGGAAGATCGAGAGGGAAGAATTTGGGTTGGAACAGACGCTGGAGCCAATGTGTATGCAGAGGAGTACTTCTCTAAAATTGATATCCCTGCCTCAGAGGGAAATGAATGGATCACCTCCTCAGTTGAAAACGAAACTCCACCGAAACCACTGGAAATATTCAGTATGATGCAGGATAGGAGTGGAAAACTATGGTTTGCCACCCTAGACGGTGTTTACATCTACGATGGGCAGTCCTTTACTCCCTTTGTAGTGGATGAAGATGGCAAAGGCTTTAAGAATTCGGAGAAAAATAATGTGGAGTACATCTTGGAGGATAAGGCAGGCAATATCTGGTTTGGTGGGCGAGTCAACGCTGGCGTATTTCGTTATGATGGAAAGTCCATTACCAAGCTTCCGCTGGAAGAATTAAGTGGTCATGATTGGGCCTGGCCAGTTTTGCAAGACAAGCACGGGGGGATCTGGTTTAGCAATTGGGGCGGAGCTTATCGCTACGATGGGGAGTCTTTTACCTGTATTAGTGCGAAGGAAGGGCCTTTCAATGAAGGAGTTTGGACCTTTTTGGAAGATAAAGAGGGATTTCTCTGGCTAGGTACCCGCAACACGGGCCTGTATCGCTATGATGGTGAAGTATTTGTACCCTTCTCGGAGTAAAGTTTGTCTTGTAGCTATGGGCATGCCACAGCTGCTCTGTTTTAGCGTGAAATAACGCTTAAAACAACATTTCTTATCTTGCGCGTGATTTTATACGCCCATCCGATCAATTTTTTGGATTGAAAGAGCCAGTGTGTGTCGGCGGTGCGGGTATCAAAAAATTGCAGAAATGGAGTTCAAGCGTCTTAAGCTAATTGATCCAATACTTAAAGCCATAGAGGAGAAAGGGTATGAAAATCCTACCAAAATACAGGCGGAAGCTATTCCCAAAATCCTAAAGCGTAAGGATGTCTTAGGCATCGCGCAAACCGGAACGGGTAAAACGGCCGCCTTTGCCATTCCCATTATTCAGTTGATCTACCGAATCGATGTGAGGAAGGGAGAAACCTCAAGTTTAAGGGCTTTGATTGTTACCCCCACCCGAGAACTGGCTATTCAAATAGATGAAAATATCAGGGATTACAACAAGTATACCGGCTTGACACATACGGTAATATTTGGTGGGGTAAAACAGGGGGCTCAAGTCACTCAACTGAAGAAGGGCGTGCAGGTTTTGGTAGCCACGCCGGGAAGACTATTGGATCTGATTCATCAAGGCTTTATCAGCTTGGACGATATCAAGATCTTTGTGTTAGATGAGGCGGATCGGATGTTGGACATGGGCTTTATCCACGATATTCGAAAATTGATCGCGATACTGCCCAAGAAGAGACAGACGCTATTCTTCTCCGCTACCATGCCGGACAATATTATCGACTTATCCAAGAAGATGCTGACTGAGCCGGAGCGAGTAGAGGTGGCTAGGAAATCTTCTGTGGTTCAGACTATTAGTCAGTATGTCTATTACACCAATCAACCCGAAAAGACCAAGCTCCTCAGTCATATTTTGGGAGAAATCAGAAACGAACAAATATTAGTTTTTGCCCGCACCAAACATGGCGCAGATCGACTGGTCCGGAGTTTGAAGAAATTTAAATTTAAGGCTGAAGCCATCCATGGCAACAAGAGCCAAAACAGAAGGCAACAAACCCTGAAAAACTTTAAATCAGAGAAGACTAAAATATTAATTGCCACAGATATAGCCGCTAGAGGCATTGACATCAGCGGTCTCAAATACGTCATCAACTACGATGTCCCCAACGTCCCGGAAACCTATGTGCATCGGATTGGCCGATCGGGTAGGGCAGGGGAAGAAGGCATTGCCATTTCTATCAGTGGCCCCGAGGAAAACGCCTACATAAAAGACATCGAAAAACTCACCAAGAATAAACTCACTCAAATCAAGGACCATCCCTACCCCCAAACGGATCGCCCCATGACCGCCAAGGAGAAAAAGGAGTGGAATAAGGAAAAGCAAAGGAAGAAGCAGGAGTTTTTGCAAAGGAAGCGGAAGAGAAATTAGAAAATACAATTGTCTTCTCCTACAATGATATTACTGAAAGTAGCTTGATCCATTAAGGGCTTTGAAAAATCAACCGATTGATCAATCACCGAGGTCTGCGTCAATTCACTTCCCATCCAAGAGAATCCTACGATTTGATTTCGGTTTTGGGTTGGAACGTAAAAAATGAATTGGTCCGCTTCCTGAGTCAAAACAGAGAGGCAAAGATTCCGCTCTCCAATCGCATGATTGCTGTACAAACTGGTTTCGTCCAATACGGATAAAGTCCCGGGCGTGAAAGAGGCTATCTTAAGGATACCTCCAATATGCGGTGTTTGTATCCAAACGATTTCAACGGTGCCATTTTGATCTAAATCTGCTATGGCTACGGGATTTAACCAGCGGTTGGCCCGCCCAATTTCTTCTAGTCGCGCGTATTCCTGTAATTGATCATCTATGACTTTATAGATAGCTATTCCTGCACCATTACTCAGGTGGGCTCTGATGGTGATGATCTCCAATACGCCATCTAGATCTACATCCGCTAAGCGTGGGCGAATATCTTCAAAGACGTAAGTGTCCTCTAAAGTTAAGTCATAGAATTTTCCATCCAATACAACGACTAGCTGCCCCGCCTCAATTTGATCGCCTAAAATGCCATGCCGATAGCGCGTAACCGGTAGGCTGTACTGCGCATAGGTAGAACTATCTACACTAATGGCAATTTGTTCTTCTGGCATCAATTGATAATCTGTTCGAAGCTTTTGCAGGATTTGAGTTGTTGACAAGGAGTCGGATTCAGTGGGTGAATTAGTCTCTTCTGGAGGGCTTAACTCGTTACGCTCCTTCTGACAACCTAGGCTGAGGCCAATCATCAATACCGAGATTACTATGGAAATGGCGAGGTAGGAAGTTAGTCTCATGAAATAATTAAGGTTAGGATCACTTAGAATGTTTCATGCTATAAAACTAAAGATGAAAAGGGAAATTGAAAACTTAGTTCATAAGGGTCAATCCGGAAGCCTTCTATCCGGAGTGAATCTTCTTTATGTAGGGTTCCATTTACATATAGATTATTGGGGAAGACCTATCATTATTGAGCGAAAGCAAAAACAAGGGAGATGGATTTTCCTGCTGATTCTTGGCCTATACATTTTTGTGCATTCCGTTCTTCTCTTTCGCATCAAGATTGCTCCCTGGGAGGCCTTTGCTCAATGGTTCGCCTCCCTACCTTTGACTTAATTAACTTCTCCTGATCACGTAAGTTGGAAATACCACTTGATCAGCCGATAAATCGTTGGATAATTTTGTACTACAATTGGTGATTTTACCTTATCTTACTGCCATACTTCTCAAGATGAATCTCCAAAATAGCGAGCCTATGGCATTTGACTCTATTGGCTGGTAATATCCTTTAAGTTTCTCTCCAAAATGTATTTCTAGTCCCTACAGTCTTGAAAGGGAAAATTATCTGGTGTTTTTGATGGTCTGTCAATTACACCTCTAACTGTAATGCGCATGCATGTCTTCGAAGAAGCTCCAGCTTCTCCTGAAGGGGGCTGCCATGCACAAAAACTAAAGTAAGATATGAAGATCAGATTTTGTTTGCGCTGGGCGCTATGCTCAAACCCACTAGCTACTTCGGGCATCTTTCCGCTATTCTGTATTTGTTCAGTCCTACTGACCTCTTGTTTATCTGACCCCAATGAAGGTATAGATGGTGTACATCCGCTGATGGGCAATGGATATGGAATTGTAAGTTCGACCCTTGTCGTAAAGGATTTACAAAGCACTAGAGATTACTTTTCAGAAAACTTAGGTTTTGCCAAGCCCAAGCCCGATGAATCTAACCAAGGAATATTTGACGGAACGACCAAGGCTTCCATAAAATTTGCAGATAACTCTGGACTCGACTTGGTGGCACTGGATGATTCCTTACAACTGAGTAGAAAAGATTCCTTTCTGGCACATTTCTTACAACAACAGGAAGGGGTGAGAATGTATACACTTTCCAGTTCTTCTGTGGAGGGTACACACGCTTGGCTCAGTTCAAAAGGGTTCGAAGTGGATTCGGTTCGTGACATACGTATGACTCCTGATACTTTGACCGGTTGGGACGCTGATGCTGGTGGGCCAGAACTTCAAATGCTAGGGGTTGGAGGAAACAACCCTGTGGCGAAACTGCCTCATTTTTCGCAAAGAGCCAACCTGCCGTATGATAGAGTCGACACAGATTGGATAACCTACTATAACTATCAGCGAAGTTTTATTAAGCATCCCAATGGAGTAGTGGGAACGGCTGCCATCCAAATTGCAGTAGAGGATTTCAAAGCCAGTCGTAAAGCGCTGCGGAAAATGGGGTTAGTAGAATTGGAAGTGAATAAGGAAGAGCAATTTGCTCGCTATCAAATCAAACGAAATCAGGAATTGCAGCTCAGAGCGCCTCAATCTCAGGAGGATGAGGTGGCTCGCTTCTTGGCGGAACGTGGAGAAGGAGTCTTTGGGCTCATCTTCGAAGTAGAGGATCTGCAAGCCACCCATGATACCTTGAGTGCAAGACTACCCGAAGCGGCACTTCGCATGGATACTTTGACGGATCGAATTACGGTGCTCAGGGATCATGCCTTTGGATTACAGCTGGAGTTTCAGGAAGAACCCGCTGAGCAAGGCCTGATGGCAGAAAAGCTGAATATCAACTTTGCCGGTAAATTGGACAGCACGACCATAGCGCATGCAGAAGATCTGTACATAAAATACTGTGCCCTCTGTCATGGAGAAAATCGTGAAGGGTATGCGGCCGATTTTGCGCCTTCTCTCCGGTCTCATTCCCTGCTATCTACGTCCATGACTTCTAACTTCATGCGGTATACCGTCCAGTTTGGGCGGGAAGGTACGGCCATGGCAGGCTATTTGAAAGATCAAGGCGGCCCCTTAGAATACATAGAAATTGAGCTATTGTTGAAATGGCTTAATGAGACAGCCGGGGTAGAAAAACCTACAGAATTATCAAGAGATCCCATAGCTGGAGATGTGGAGTTAGGAGCCACGTTATATGCTAAGCACTGTACGGCCTGTCATGGTGTGGATGGAGAGGGTATCACGGCTCCCGCCTTAGGTAATCCTATGTTATTAGCTACAGCTACCGATGATTTTCTGCGTTATGCTATAGCGGAAGGAAGAGATAGTACACCCATGGTTGCTTTTAAAGATAGTCTAAGCAAGGTGGAAATTGAGGGGTTAACGGCTTTTCTTCGAAGCCGTGCCTCAGGTTGGGATGTTCCTGAAAATGATACGATCAGCCTTCCCTCACCCGAAGAGTACGTGTTAAACCCCGAAAGCAATGGACCTGATTTCGAACTCAGAGACGGCCGTTTTGTATCTGCTGCACAAGTAAAACAGGCCCTTGAAGATAGCTTGCGCTTTGTGCTGCTGGATGCTCGATCAAAGGTCGCCTGGCGACAAACGCATATCCCAGGGGCTGTGCCAGTCCCTTACTATGAGGAACCGGAGGATTTTATTCAACATATTCCGAATGATAGTACCTTCATCGTGGCCTATTGCGCTTGTCCGCATGCAGCATCCGGAAGAGTGATTAATACCCTCAACCGATACGGCTATAAGAATACGGCGATTCTAGATGAAGGGATTCTGGTGTGGGCTAAAATGGGATATCCCGTTCGTCATGGGCAATGATGGGTGATCAGTAGCGAGGCTTTCGACTCCAATCGATCCGTGGATTGGGAGAATGAAAAGGCAAAGTCGTAGGAGCGTCTCCTGCGACTCTGCTTAGGCCATATCCAGATTATCTAACTTTTGGAACAACTCAAATTGAGGGTACTTCTGCTTGGCTTCTGCTAGGGTTTTGTAAAAGAGCTGATCTTGTCTCAACTGGTAGAAACATAGAATTCTGTTGTAATAGGTGTCTGCTTTAGAACCAAAGGCATCGATGGAATATTGGAAATAGTCCAAGGCTTCGGTATAGTAACCCAGATCATAAAAAATGCCTCCAAGTTCATAAGCGAGGTCAAGCCTTTCATTGATATCGAAATACATATCCCAAACACAATCCATGGCCTGAGCCAGTCTTCTACGCTCATTGACAGTTATGGTTCTGGAGGTTTGTTTCAACCTGGGTAGTAGTTTAATGAAAAAGGTGGAGTCGTAGGCGCTTAGCCGGTATAAGGCAAGTAATTCTTTTGTGTTTAACTTGGATAGGTTTGAATAGGTCAATTGTTTGATGCTATTGAAATCATCCGGACCAAAAGTGTTGACGAATTGTTGATAGGCTGCATCCGTTTGAGGATAGGTCTCACTTTCATCGAGGAAGAGTAAGCAGCCTATCTCCAAATGAAAATTTGAAGAGGATGGGAATAGAACCTTCCCGCCTTGTCTACTGCAATAGGCGTTTAAGGCATGGTAGTTAACCCATAAGGAAAAACTGCCGTGTGTGATAATCTCCGGCTCTTGTTTACTCTTGAGGTTATGTAATTCATGAAAGCCTTTGTCCATGGTGAGTAAAACTAAGCCAGCACCGGATAGTTCTTTCAAGTGTTGTAGGCACTTCATAGCCAAGCTGGGGAAGAATAAATAAGTTTCAGAAAGCTGATGCCTATAATCTTCCAAGATGTCATTCAGTAGCGATTCTTCATAGATGGGTAGCTTACTCGCTGATCTAGAATAGGTCAATTTCATATTCTTGATCAATCTCTCCGTAGTCATTCCTTTTGGGTCTTCGCTTGCATTGATGGCTACTGAACAGGATGAGACTTCTTTATCCTGAATAAAGAATAATTCGTTTGGAATGGAATCAAAGAAGTAGTTGGCGATAGCAATTATGGGACTTTTTAAGTCCTTGGAATGGATGGTCTTTTGGGCTTTTCTCAGGAATATTTCTTCACTCACAAAAGCATCGAAGTAAGACAGGTCTAATACTCCTTTTTCGAAATAATATTGTAGCTGTGGGTGATCCTGGAAGAAAGATAAGTTACCCTCGACAATATCACTTAAAACATAACAAAATGGAGGAAGTTGCTCTTCTGTGCAGTTAAGTAGCGACTGTAGCTGTTTTAAGATATGAAAGGCTAATCGACCGTGGCCTGCCCCCAGCTCTAGAATATAAACAACTTCATTGCGCTTCCCTTTAGCCGCTAAGTCTTTTAGAAAAGCAAAGATTAACTCAGCATAAGTTTTCCCGACGCTAGCACTACTCGTCATATGATGAGGCACTATATCATCACTCCAAGCACTAATGCCTTTCTCTTCGTAAAAATCGCGATTGAGTTGCCAGATTATACTTTCTGAAAAGCGGGTAGAGGTTTCTATCTCGAAGTTATTGATCTCCATAATATAAACTCTTTCTCTGTTAGTGAGGAATCATTTTCCAACATGTAAGCTTATACCATTAGAGTCTAGTAGAAACCGACGCATTCAAAATGTTGATCGAAGATACCCGAAATTATCAGAGATTCTCAGCGATAACACTGATTGTACTCATTTAACCGAACGCAATGCCATCGGGTTGACTTTCCTGGAGTAGTAGTTGAGCTGCTCCGTAAAGGATTCTGCTTTTGCCGGCAGCCCGCTCTATGAGACGGCTATAACTATATTTTATAAATAGCTAAGCTAAGGTTTAGCTTTTTTATAAATCCACCAACCCGCATAAATCACTAAAAACTGAATGGCTAATCTGATTTCAGGCGCTGGTGAAGGCCCAACTGCCGGATTCTCTTTTGTTAGATCCCAAATATGGATGGGTAAAAAGGCAATCATCAGTAAGAAAAAGCCCAAGGCGCCCCAATGCCAATATTTTGGTAGAAAAAGCAATATGCCGATTGCCGCTTCTACGATCGCGGTTGCAACGTTGGCCAGTCCCTCAGGTATAAAGTCTGGAATCATTGGGGCATAAAAATCTGGGTTTACGATATGTGCTACCGCACTTACCAAAAGCAACGCCCCGAATAGATAGGAAAGGATATTTTTCATCATAATATTAGTTTACACTTGTTTACTTATAGCAGACCTTTACCCCGTAGGGATTCGGCCAACACCCGATGATTTTCCCAAAATCTATCTTTGATCTTTTGCATGACCGAGCTGAATTCAGGATGACTTTGCAATGGTTTGAGGATCGGATCATTCCCTAGCAATAGGAACCAATACTGAAAGTCATCGTGATTGGCAAATATTTTGAGCTGCTCTATGGCAGCTTCCCGCTCTCCCTTTCGGGCATAATCGATTCCTCGCCATAAGTTTCGGTAGATAGATGCGTCCTTCTCACTAAATTTCGCGAAGGCACGGTAGAATTGTTGGGCTTCTTCTGGTAAACCTACTTTTTCATAGACCCATCCGATGGTGATGTTTTCATTAGGATAAACATTCCAGTCTCTGGCTTCACGGATAGCGACGAATTGCTTAAAGTAGTAATAAGCACTATCGTAATTCTCCTGCAGGTAGTACAATTTGGCTACTTCTTGCATGATGTCAAGCCGAGTAGTATCCTTCCGCAATTCCTTGATTAAGCTGCTCTTGACTTTTTCAATATTCAGGTCTTTGGCGTATAGGATGAGCGCCTTCAAATAATAAGAGAATTCGTTATTGGGATTGTAATCAATAGATAGATTGATGTACTTGATCGCCTCCTCAATAAAGCCCGTTTGTACGAGGGCATGGCTCATACTCACGTAGATATAGCTTTGAGCGATGGAGTCATTGGCTCCAATATCGAGCTGAACCCCCCTTAGGGCATACTCTAGGTGTTTGGCCGTATTGGGTACGTATCGCGCATAATAGTCCGTTAGCATTTGCACCACGGCTGATGAATTCGGATGATACTCTAGGGCTTTTTCCAAGTGCGGTAAGGCTGATGGATAGTCTTTGGTGTGCATATAATAAAATGCCTTTGCTAACAGGCTTACGGGGGAAGTTGGGTCATACAATAGGGCCTTATCTGCATAATTATTAATGGTGTCAGTATACTGTTTATCCACCTGGTAAATGTCAAGAAAATAGTAGGCAATGGCCAAATTGGCATAAGCTTGGGCAAACTGTGGATCCTGCGTAAGCGCCAGTTTAAACAAGGGAATGGCTTGATCCAAGCCTTCCTTGGTTCGGGCGTGAAAATGGGGGAGTGCCTGGAGGTAAAGATCATAGGCTTCCAGGTTCTCCGTGGGGATCTTTTCGATCTGTTCTAACTCAGCAGGGGTCACCACAGCTTTGATCGCTGCGGCAATTTTCTTGGCTATTTCATTTTGCAATTCAAATACATTCCCGATCTCACGGCTATACTGCTCCGCCCAAATGTGTTTATCGCTGGCAGCTTCAATTAATTGGATATTCAGTAGAACCTGATCTCCTATCTTTTGGCCACTACCTTCTACAAAATAACTGACTTTTAGTTCTTCTGCTATCTCGGGAATGCTTTGGTCCTTGCCTCTGTATTTTTCTACGGAAGTGCGACTGATCACCCGCAGGTCCTCGATCTTTTGCAGGTTATTCAAGGTGGCTTCCATCAAACCATTGATGAAATACATATTGCTAGAGTCACTGCTCTCATTCAGGAAGGGTAAAACAGCGATAGACTTCTCGATCTCGCCTAAGGGGGAAGTAGAATCTTCCTTGGACCCTAAGGAGCGAGTAAGGAAGATAGCAAGTACGACTAGCACCGCTGCACCAATCACATATTTCCAAGGAAATGATCTTGGGGGATGGAGCTCAGCAACTTCTTCGTTCAACTCTCCCTTTGCCAACTTACCAGGAGGATATCCATAGTGTTCCCGAAAGCACTTGATAAAATAGGAGGTACTGGCAAAGCCTACTTCAAAGGAAATCTCAGAAACAGTTAAGGAGGTTTCCTGGAGCATCTCTCGCCCTTTCTGGAGTCGTATCTGACGAATAAACTGACTAGCAGAAAGCCCCGTTTGCTTCTTGATCTTCCGGAGCAGATTAGAGCGACTCATATTCATGGCCTGGGCAAGTTCAGAAACGCCGAATTGCTCCTGAGAAAGATGCTCAAGAACAATGGTTTCAGCCTGCTGCATGAAGTCTGCTTCGATCATGGATGGTTTTGACTTGATGTATTGGCAAAAACGTCGGTATGACACGTGGCATGATCAAGGAGAATGTCGCGATTTGCGTCATAATTTACATCCCTGCGTCATAATTTTTATGCCTTCCTCAAACTTGATGCATTCGTCCGCATAGCTAATAGGTCTTGCATCAAGTCTTACCTGACCTTTGTAGTAGAACAGTTCAAAGCCGTTCTTGATCAAATTCAAAAGCAAAAAAACAAGATTATCAAAGAACTAAAAATTAATTCGATGAAAATGCTATTAAATCTGGCACTGGTACTCATAATGTTACCGGCTTGCTCTCAATCTGATGCACAATCAAAAAAGGAATCCTCCGTAAACCCACCCAAGGTAGATATAAATATGGCCGTTATTTCGGGGCAATTAGAAGCCGTCAAACAGCACATTGCCGCTGGTACAGATATCAATAAAAAGGACCCCATGAGCGGCTCCACGCCTTTAATTTCAGCTGCCACCTTTAACCAGCCTGAGATCGCTCAAGCCTTGATCGACGCCGGCGCGGATTTATCCATTAAAAACAACGATGGAGCCACGGCCTTACATGCCGCCGCCTTTTTTGGTCGTGTGGAAGTATGCAAGGTGTTAATTGCCGCAAAATCAGACCAGACGATCCGGAATGATTTTGGCGTCACGCCAAAGGAATCCATCATGGGCCCTTTTGCAGAGATGAAGCCGATCTATGAAATGATGAAGCAACAGTTAGGTCCTTTGGGATTGCAGTTGGATATGGCTGAATTGGAAAAGAATCGCCCGCTTATAGTTGGGCTATTGGACTAGAGCACTAAAAACATCTTTCGATGACAACAGAAAGAAGATACGACATAGACTGGCTACGTGTGATTGCGATTGGTTTGTTATTGATCTACCATATTGCGATCATTTTTCAGCCTTGGGCCTTATTTATTGGTTTTATCAAGAGTGAACAGTCACTGGAGAGTCTGTGGGTGCCCATGACCATGCTGAATGTTTGGCGAATTCCCTTGCTCTTTTTTGTATCAGGTATGGGCGTTTATTTTGCCCTCCGAAAACGAAACTGGCTACAATTGATGCTAGAACGAGCCAGGCGGATTCTATTGCCCTTTTTATTTGGGATCATTGCGATTACCCCTTTGCACTTTCTAGTGTTTCAAAAGTACTACAACCTGCCCATGGGGTATTCGGCTCACCCTGGACATTTGTGGTTTCTGGGTAACATCTTCGTCTATGTGCTATGTTTGTCTCCACTTTTTTTCTTCCTGAAAAATAGGACGGAGGGCCGCCTGATGAAAGCCTGGTCATCTTTGATGAGCTACCCGCTTGGACCGCTATCGGTAGCGATCTTCTTTGTCATCGAAGCCCTCTTAGTTCAGCCTCAAATCTTTGAGCAGTATGCCCAGACTTGGCACGGCTTCTACTTGGGACTGCTAGCTTTTCTTTTTGGCTTCCTGTTCGTGTACAGTGGTAGTTCCTTTTGGCAGACCGTTTTGAAATGGCGCTGGTTGTACATCGCTTTGGCCGCCGCTTTCTACGCTGTACGCTTGTCTTTTTTTGAAATGCAGTCCCCTTCCTATTTGATGGCGATCGAATCTCACTGTTGGATATTAGGCGTTTTTGGCTTTGGCTATAAGTACTTGAATAAGCCTAGTCAGACACTGAGTTACTTGAGCCAGGCGGCTTATCCGGTGTATATTCTGCACATGTTTGCGCTATACTTGGGTGCGTGGATTATCTTGCCATTAGATTTTCCCCTTCACTTGCAATTCATATGTATCGTAAGCTTTACCGGACTGTTATGTTATGTCTTGTATGAATTTGTCATCAGAAGAATTGGAATCTTAAGACCGCTTTTTGGGTTGAAGGGTAAAAGACAGGTAGTGCAGCCAACTCAGCTGTCCCATAAGCTTGGATAGTTTCTTTTAAATTGCATCCTGTCTCAAATATCCATGATTAAATGAGAAAGGATGAACATTATTTCTGTCAGAGAAAACCCTGAATATCTAAACCGGACCATAGCCTATTTTCAAAAAAGTTGGCCAAGTGTTCAGCCTGAGATCTATGATGATTGTATTCGTCACTGTATTGATGCCCGAGATCATTTGCCGCAATGGTATCTGTTGATGAAGGAAGAGGAGATAATTGGCGGCGCCGGTCTCATCACCAATGACTTCATCAGTAGGGGAGACTTATATCCTTGGATCTGCGCTGTGTACATTGAGGAAACACATCGAGGGAATGCCTATGCCACTTTACTAATGGAGAAGGCCAAAAGTGATACCAAGCGCTTCGGCTACCAATATCTATACCTCTCTACTGAGCACGTCGGCTATTACGAGAAGTATGGCTTCACCTATATCGGACAAGGCTATCATCCTTGGGGAGAGGACTCGAGGATTTATGAGATAAAGGTGTAGAAATTAGCCACTATCTTTGAAGATCATCTAATGAAGCAGCTAAACAATGGCTACTAACAAAGAAAAGCAAATCATTGACGCCTGGATGCAGAATGCCAAACCCTGGATTTCTGCGATTTCTAATGCCGAAATAGAAAGCAGGAAGTTGGTCACGAACCAGGCAATCATTGATGCTATACTGAAGCAAGGGCCTCGGACTGTACTCGACATCGGCTGCGGGGAAGGATGGCTGGCGCGGGCCTTGAATGCCGCTGGTGTTTCCGTTCAGGGTATTGATGTAGTACCGGAATTGGTAGAGCAGGCAAGGCGATTAGGTGATGGGACGTTCCAGGTGTTATCCTACGAAGAATTGACAACAGGGGCTATCAAAGCGAAATTTGATGTGGCTGTTTGTAATTTCTCGCTCTTGGGGGATGAGTCGGTCAATTATGTTTTTCAAGCTGTTTGTGAAGTCCTGGAGGCTGGAGGCTGTTTTATAGTGCAAACCATACATCCAGTTGCAGCCAGCACTGCGCAGGAATATGAAGACGGATGGAGAACGGGTTCTTGGGCAGGTTTCAGTAAACAGTTTACCAATCCCCCACCTTGGTATTTCAGGACACTAGAAACTTGGAAGGAACTCTTTCAGCTTCATGGCCTACAGCTATGTGAAGTGCTCGAACCAATACATCCTGAAACTAATACTATGGCTTCCATTATTTTTGTCAGTCAACCCATTGGTAATCAATAGCAACCTCAACAGTTCTAAACTAATCCGTAGTAATTAGGTGTCTTTTTTTAGCACCCTACTCAACCAAGACGGAGTTACACCCATAAAATCTGCGATATACTTCCAAGGAGTTTCTAAGACTACTTCCGGGTAGTGCTCTTGTAAAAAAGCCAACTGGGCTTTTATACTTGAATTGGTTTTGATCGAAATAAATTGCTTGTCTTCTACGATGATTTCTAACAGTTTTTTCCGAAAGTAGATGCCGATATGATGATTATGGAGATAAAGGTTGAGGAAGAGGTCTTTAGGAATTAATACGCCTTGTACTTGGGTAACCGCAAACATTCGATCATTGTACCGTTGATTATTAAGAATACTCTCCACTTTGGTACATAGCCCTTTTGATTGAAAGAAGCGACTTATTACTAAGGTGTCTGTGGATTGATCCTCGGCCGCTACTATACCATTGGCAATGAACAATATATACTTACAAACTTGATCGGTAGGGAAAATTGTGTCTCCCTTTTTGTAAGTCATGGCCTTTAAGGGAGTTTGAAAATCATTCCATTCACTATCTGATAAGTTTGGGTAATAACTGATAATCTCCTGCCGAAAGGCCAATAAAACTGGATTCATAAGTGCAGTTCTTGAGCTTTAACGTAAATGCTCCATCTTGCAATTTAGGCATTTCTTCCTTCCCAAATCTTTAACTAAGACAAGTTCTAAGCAGGTCTGGCTCCTTATCTTAAAGCTTATTACCAATAAGAAAACCAGCATGAACAAACTCATAAAAGCATTGGCTCCTATCTTGTGGAAGGCCGTAATTAGCGGAAGGCTATTTAGGGGTAAGGCTAAGTTAGTTCCTCCGCATCCGGATGTACTGCCCGAATGGGATGTAGAAGTACAGGTTTCCGACGGTTCCAATATCCTCTTGAACATCTTCAAGTCCAGGAAGGCGCTGGCTGAGCAACGCCCCTTGCCTGTGGTTATGTGCGCTCATCCCTATGACAATCACCTGGTGCCCGCCCTAGGAAAGACGCCATTTAAGGGCGTTCCTCAGCAATACCGATTGATTGATCAGGTTGGTAAGCCTCGCTTTTCAACCCTCACCAGTTGGGAGTCCCCAGATCCAAACTTTTGGGTAAGTAATGATTATATAGTGGTAAATATGAACCTGCCGGGATTTGGGGGCAGTACCGGGGAAGCTACCACCTTTGGGAGCAATCAATCCAGGGCCTATTATGAAGTGATAGAATGGATTGCGGAGCAGGATTGGTGTGATGGGAACGTCGGACTGAATGGGGTGAGCTTTCTGGCCATTACGCAATACCACGTAGCGGCTTGCCGGGATTATGGCCATCAAGCTCCCAAGGCTTTAAAATGTATCTCTCCTTGGGAGGGAATTACAGATATGTATCGGGATTTATCTAAGCTCGGAGGGATACCTCAGGATGGATTTCCGGCTTTTTGGTGGGCGACAGAGGTGAAGCCTGCCATGACCGGAGATCCAGAAGTCTTTATTGAAGAGCATGGTGGGGTGCCTGCGGATTGGTTAACTAATCATCCTTTCTGTGATGCATTTTGGGAAGACAAGCGGGCTCCCGTGGAGCATATTACTGTACCTATTTTGACCTGTATCTCCTTCTCTGACGTTGGACTCCATACCAATGGCGCTTATCGCTCCTTTACCGATGTGAAAAGTGAAGACAAGTGGATGTATACCCATAGAGGAGGTAAGTGGGATGTCTACTATAGCCGGGAAGTGCAAGAACTTACCCTTAAGTTTATGGACTACTATTTGAAGGGTAAGAAGGATAATGGATGGGAAGAGACCCCCAGAGTGAGGCTGGAGATCAGATCAGGACGGGATGAAATCCATGACGTCCGAGGCGAAAATGAATGGCCCATTGCACGAACCAGATATGATAAATACTTTCTGACCGCCAAAAGTGAGCTGGTGTTGAATAAGCAGGAAGCAGTAGACGAAATCATTTATGATGGGAAAAAAGGAAGTCACACCTTTGCGATCACTTTTACCGAAGATACTGAAATTACTGGGCATGCAAAATTGCAAGTATGGATGGGCCTGAGAACTTCTGGTAACAGTAGTCAAGATGACTTCAATCTTTATGTTGTTTTGGATAAAAGAGACAAAAATGCCAAAAGAGTTCCTTTCTACGGAACAGTTGGAAACAGGAATGACGTCATCACCAGAGGATATATGAGGGCCTCTTTAAGAGCCTTGGATCACGAAAAATCGACGGATATCATACCCCGCCAATCTTTTCAGTCGTACCAGACTTTAGATCCTAATGAGATTGTTTGTTTAACGATTCCCTTTCCGCCGACCTCCGTCTATTTTCGGGCTGGGGAATCTTTAGCGTTAACCCTTGCTTCTTATGAGATTTACCAAAGTGCTCCAATGATAAAGGATAATTCATTGAATAAAGGAGGAACGCATATTCTGTATCTCGGGAGAGAATATGATTCCTATTTACAACTTCCAATTATCCCACACCAGCAAGGCTGAAAATTCTAGGCTAAGCTTTAGAGTCTGAACATAGGAGGAGGGTTTATACAAGTATAAATCAAAAAATCATTAGGAACATTACCGATTTTTTCTGAACTTGATCAAGAGCTGCTGATGCAGTGTATTTACGAAAAACCAACCGACAATGAAATTTTACCTCCTATTGTTCCTCACAGTAGCCGGTGCGGCTATTTCTTGGGGTCAGTCCTCCACTACTACAACCCAGGTAGTCATTACCACCAAGAGTACCAAGACGCAAGTCCAAACCAATGAAAAGGGAGAAATATCACTGAATGTTTCTCCGAGGGGTATCCGCAAATTCAAGGCTGCGGGCGTGATTAGCTATGGCGATCTGGGCGCCAAAGGAGATGGCCAAACCGATGATATGGCTGTGATCGCCGCCACGCACGCCTTCGCTAACCAGCAAGGCCTGAAGGTCAAAGCCAATCCAGAAGCTACCTACTACATTGGCGGAAAAGCGCGCACCGCCATCATCCAAACCGATACCGATTTTGGAGAAGCAAAATTCATCATCGATGATAGAGAAGTGGAAGATCGAAATGTATCCGTCTTTATGGTGAGTTCTAGCTTGAAGGCTTCTAAGTTGGAGGGTATCACTTCCCTACAGCGGAATCAGAAAAAGATTAAGGCTTCGCTACCTGGTGCTTGCTTAATAACCGTGACGAATTCCAATGTGAAGCACTACATCCGCTTTGGTCTAAACCAAAACAATGGATCTGATCAGACGGATATTTTTGTGGTAGATGAAGCTGGCAATGTGGATATGAATGCACCGATTATCTGGGATTTCGATCAGATTACGGAGATCACAGCCTTGCCGATTGATGAGCAAGTGTTGAACATCACAGGAGGTCATTTTACGACGATCGCTAATCAAGCGGAATCCAAATACACCTATTACAGCCGTAATATAGCGATTCGGCGATCCAATGTAGTAGTAGATGGAATGGAGCATCATATCACCGGCGAAGGAGAGCACGGGGCACCCTATGGAGGTTTCTTCAGTATTCGAGATTGCTCCTATGTCACCGTCAAGAACACCGTTCTCACCGGACACAAAACCTATCGCACCATCGGCCGGGCTGGCAAACCGGTCTCCATGGGCTCCTACGATCTCTCCGTCAACCGGGCGCTGAATGTATCCTTTATCAATTGCACGCAAACCAACGACATCAATGACCGTACCTATTGGGGCGTTCTGGGTTCTAATTACTGCAAGAATCTCTTGTATGACAATTGTACCTTATCCCGATTTGATGCGCATAAAGGTGTAGCGAATGCCACCGTTCGCAATTCTACTCTGGGACACATGGGTATCAATGCCATCGGTAGTGGGACTTTCCTCGTGGAAAATAGCACGATCCGTGGGCGGAGTCTTATCAACCTTCGCTCCGACTATGGCAGCACCTGGCAAGGAGAATTCATCATCCGCAATTGTGTATTTGTCCCAGCTGGTGGCCGCGAGACCAGCGCCAGCCTGATCAGTGGTTCTTATTCTGGGCAGCACGATTTCGGCTATACCTGTTATATGCCAGAACGGATTACGATAGAAAACCTTCAAATCAAAGACAATAATCATCCAGCCGACTATCAGGGACCCGCAATATTCAGGGACTTTAATTCAAAAAATACTAATGCGTCGTATCAAGAAAAATATCCCTACGTAAGGACCAAAGAAGTGATACTTCGCAATGTAACAACTGCTAGTGGAAAGTCAATAAGGCGCAGTGACAATCCATTCATGTTTGAAGGCGTGAAGGTGATTCGGGAATAACTGATGAGAAATACTTTATTTGACTAGAGTCACGGGATTACGTACCCATGCCTCATTCGTCATATTTAGTAGCGACTGTTCATCAATAATCCCTATAGAATTCCAGATAAATAAAGCATAACAAATACCGTTGGGCATCCCCGTGGGAACATTTACCTTAATGCCTTTTTGTTCGAAGAGTGTTACTAAATCCCTTAGCAGGCCAAAGCCGCAAAGACTAGCCCAATGGTCTTTGGTTAAGCCGGGGGGATAGGCATACAACGCCCATCCATTCACTCCTGGCATCACAAGACCATGCTGGTGAGTTAGTAGATTTTTAGCTTTGATACCAACTTTTACAGGGCCAAGTTTAGCAATGGCGCTTTGCAGAATGACTGGATCTGCCCAATTGACGGCTAGGAACTGTCCATCCAGATAGGCTCTATCCTCTACTTCAAATCCATGCGTTTGCATAAAGTAGCTGAAATTATTCGTCCCACATTTTTTAGCGGTTTCTAAGAGCTTACCGTTAGTAATTAGGATTTGAGGTTCTGCACAAGCTTTCGCAAAGGCTTCTTCTACCCAGAAGGAATCCTCAGTGGTATCAGTATGCCAATGAACTTTCCGTGAAGGTAAATTCAGAAAGGAGGGAGGGGCGCTTCGCTCCTGGTAAGGTGTGGCATCTGCTAGCTCAGCATTTGGGGAGGGAAGTCTTCCTGTAGGTAGGAAGGGCTTCGGCTGAGCCTCAGGCCGGTAAGGCACTGAGGCTGCAAGTTGATATCTTGGTGCGGGTTTTGCTCCACGTGGCATTTCCATAGGTAGGAAATTACAAAATTATCTGACAACGGTTACAGGATTTCGGACCCATGCCTCATGCGTCATGTTTAACATAGATTGCTCATCGATAATACCAATGGAATTCCAGGTAAACATGGCGTAACAGGTACCAGTCGGCATACCGCTCGGTACATTGACCCCTACACCTTTTTCGCTGAAAAGATTCACCAGGTCAGAGAGGTTTCCATAACCGCATAGACTTACGCAGTGATCTTCCGCTTGGCCTGCTGGATAATTGTACATTGCCCAGCCACTGGAACCAGCGGTAACGTGACCGTTAGCATTGCTCTGGAAGGTCTCTGAAGCTACTCCAATCTTCACCGGACCATGATTAAAGATGGCACTTTGAAGGGTGGCTGCGTCCGTCCAGTTGACGGAACTATAAGGACCATCATTATAGGTATGTCCGTTGTATTCGAATCCATCATTTTGCATGGTCTGCAAAACCGCAGTGAGGTAGGCTCCATTTAGGTAGCCATGTTGAGTGGCCCAGTCTACTACCGTTTGCGTTGGGATGAAAACCTGAGGAGAGGCTGTTGCTTTCGCAAAGGCTTCTTCTGCCGATACACAGTCTCCATAAGTGTAATTGTTCCAAGATGCCATTTGAACTGGCCACATTAAGTAGCTGGAGTCGACTAGAATTTTCTCTTTTGGAACATAGGGAACTGCTGCGGCTAATACGTGACGAGGAGAAGGAATGGCACCTCTGGGTAAGCGTTTGGCTAAGTCTGGTGTGTTCTGATCGGCCATGTTAAGTTGATTTATTTTCCTACTCTGTTTGAAATAGGCTTTTCGGATTCCGCCTGTATTGAAATAGGTATATGAGTCGATCAATTAGATGAATTGACTATGACTACCTTACAAATATCCTTGATTGTTATTTTAATGGTAAGAGTAGATATACCTGATTTCAGGAATAGGTGAAATTACTCATTTTGGAGTGCGGAGCCTTAGGTCTGTATTAGATTAGGAGGAGGGCTGGAGCCTTCCTATTCTTAAATTGCCCGTTTCTTTTAGAATGTAGCTCTCCCGCCCGATAGATCAAAAATGAAACCGGTATTAAAACTTGCTTCCTGGGAAACGATCCAACAGGCAATGGAGGCAACTTCTTCCACGGTACCCAGGCGTCCCATTGGGATCTTACTGGTCATATAAGCCAAAGTCTCGGGAGCCGTGTCCTGGTTCATCGGTGTAGCGATCACGGCCGGCGCCAGCCCATTAACGGTAATGCCTTGGTCCGCATATTCTTTACCTACTCCCTTTACCAAGCCCATTAAGCCTGATTTGCTGGCGGCATAGCCGATCATACCGGGATTGCCCTCCTTCCCCCCAATGGAGGCAATGTGCAAGATCCGACCATATTGTTGGCTGATCATAGTAGGTAAGGCATACTTAGTGACTAGAAAAGCCCCTATGAGATTGACGCGATGTACTTGCTCAAAAGTAGCAAGATCATAGTCGACAATCTTCGTATTGGTATGGCCTATGATACCCGCACTATTAACTAAGATATCGATCCGACCCGCCTCTGTTGTCACTCGCCGAATGGTTTCCTTTACCTGCATTTCCTGACTGATGTCAGTGGGGATAAGTTCGGCGGAGCATCCCTCTTCTGATAATCCTTGTGCTGTTTCGCGGAGCTGCTCTTCCAGTAGATCCAAGAGGTAGACTTTAGCCCCTTCCTTTGCCAGCCTATACGCAATAGCTTGTCCGATGCCTCGGGCCGCACCAGTTACGATCGCCACTTGATTAGAGAATCTTTGCATAAAATTGGGTATTTCGGTTTACGACTTCGTTGCACTTTTGACTAATAGGCCTGCTGCATCAGTTCCATGGCCTTATAAATGGCGAGATGCAAGATATTGGCATGCTAGTTTTAGACGTTGTAGCATCGGGTCAAATTATGGGCGTAGGCATAAAGAAAAGCCACTCCAAAAAAATGAAGCGGCTTTTTTCACATATCTCGAAATTGATTCTTTTCCTCAAAGAGGATATATCTTTTGTAAGTTGGTTTTTCTTGGACTAAAGATAAAAAAATTGATGAACAGTAGCTAAAAAAGCTGGCGAGAAAACCTCGCCAACTCAAAAGGAAGTTTATCGATTATTACACTACCACTTTTGTAGCTTTCCTACATATGTATTTGATGAAGACGTGATGCGTATCATATAAACTCCGGCAGGGAGTCGCCGGAGGTTGGTGGTCAGTTGAGCATTTTGTACCCGTTTTCTTTGTTGAAATATGGGTTTGCCGGAAAGGTCAAACAGGGTGATATCGACTTTTTCTTGAATCACATCTGGAAGTTCTATCGTTAGTCGATTATTGACGGGATTGGGATATAGTTTTTGAATCTGTTTAGCCTTGACATCCCCTGACTCTTCTGTGGCAACCAATACTACTAATGTTTCCACTTCTAGGATCAGAGAACTAAGATGCCCACCGCTGTCTGGGAACTTGATGCTAACCGTATTATTGACTTGAAGGAGTTCTGTTGGTACTGGAATTTCAATCATTCCAAAGAAGTCGTCACGATCTGCTTGATCATATCCGGCCCAGTTGTTAGGCGTGGCGACTAGCTGACCGTTCACGCGGACCTCAGGCGTTTTTGACCGGTTGTGTTTGCGCCCGATACTCATGCGAAGATTGGCAAACCCCGCTCCGGCGGCTACAGCATTAAACTGGAAGGTCATTTCCTGATTGGCAATGATCGATTCCAAATGCTTTTTGGTGTAGTACTTAGTGGAGTTAAGGGTGTTATCGAAAGCAATGGGACTGGTAAAGTTGTAGGCGAGTACGACGGTTTCGCCAGCTACTAGCTTCACAGTACTTGGATAGGTAGCTGAAGTGCTTTGTGCATAAATGGGATCATCAAACTTAAATATCTTCAAGGAGCGGATGTCGACCTTTTCTAGGTTGGGGATATTACCCAAAAAATCGAGCTCAACTACTTCTTCATTTTCGTCCAGGTTATTCAAAGCGACGTAAAGCGTTTGGCCATCTAGGAAAGCTTGGGTTTGAATATCTGGATTGCTGGACTGTATCATCACTCTTTCTCCTTTCACGTGTTGCCATAATTTAAAAAAGTTAATCCGAGCTGTATATTCCCAACCGCTAATTTGATCAAGCGGTACCCCAATGTTTTCTGGAATCCATAATACTGATCCGTAAGGCTGATAATTATTGTTGGCATTAATATGCCAGGTAGCTTTTCCTCCAATAAAAGGAATGGAAATGAGCATTTTGTCCTGTCGTTCCAGTAGATTGAATAAGATGTGATTGATTGAACGAATGCTTTGGATACTTTTTACATCACTGTAGCCATCGGGGTAGCCTTTTTCTATCCCTCCATACTCCGTTACGGCATGGGGTTTGATAGAATCCCATTTGACGTAGCTATAGGTTTCAATCAGGTCCAGAATCGCTTCCGAGTTGCTGCCCGAGCGCCGGGTATCCTCACCTACTACATTGATACCATCATAAAGGTGCGTAGCGAAACCATCCATGTTATCACCCGCTACATCCATAAACATTTTTTGGTTACTGGTCCAATGGGAGAAGTCTTGTCTTTCCAATTGTGGATAGGCCGAAGAGTATCCAATGACCATCAGATTCGCCAGCTCAGGGGCATCATGAATCTTTGCACCAATGACTGAGAATAATTCTGCCATTTCACCTCTAACTCTTTCTTCTGCACTAGGTGTCCAGTCGGGCTCATCGTAGAAATCCCGGGCGTGCACAAAGGGCTCATTCATGGGTTCGTAGAAGCGCGGCCGGCCTTCCGCATTCACTTGATCCCGATAGTAAGCCACTACCCAATTGGCTGCCGCTTCGATATCCAGTCCCTCCTTGTATGCATTTCTAGGGTGATCAGTAGCTACAAAGGTTGTGACAGGCCTGACACTTGTATCTGAAGAACTGTTGGCGTGGTTCGGGTATAGTCCAACCTGCCCCATTTGCTGTTTAGCAACGGCAAGCGGCGTCCAAAAACCACGTCCAGAACGGCTTACATTATATTCTTGATAAAAGGCTTGGTGTTCGGCGTCTTGTCCGCGACTATGCACATTGAAGTACTTTCCCCGATCCAGAAGGGAGATCCCACCAATACTTCGTTTCACACCGGGGTGGATTTCCACCACGGTGCTTTGGGATTGGAGACCCTGTCTACCTCCAAATAGGGCTATGAGCGAGATTAGCGCTAGCGTACAATTGGTTATATTTCTCATACAATCGAAAAGACATTGATTTTCTCTCTTGATACAGCTACCTTTCAGTATCCGGTGCAAACAAGCCCGTGCCGAATAGGATTACATTTTAGTATGGGATCAGAGGTCATTAGTCTGGGCTAGACAGGTGGCGGTTCCGGAGGTACAGCATGGGATAAAAGAGAAGGTTAATAATTAGGTTCTTTCTTACAAGAGTCCGGATAGAAAATGGAAAAAATCACCGGAGTGATGCCGCCCAAAGGAGTGGCACCCCCGGCACAAAAGTTTCGTTACTTCTAATTACACAATCATTTTTAAAGAATATCGGATAAGTATTATACTCAGTTGGTTTCCTTTGCTCAATCCCACATTTTGTGAGGGAATGCCCAGGGCAGTAATAAGTTCAACATTGAAGACAAATCTATCGAGTCTCAGAATTTTTAGAGGTAACAAATGATTTCTGTGGTAGAACGTATGGTCTTTTTTAAAGAAACAGTATAAAATATGACAACAAATACTGTAACTATGCTGGAGAATATGTACTAAATACGACTATACCAGATAACATGAAATCACGACGTTTTTGTTTAGCCTGCGATTTAAAGGACGATCCCGCTCTGATTGAACAGTATAAAGAGTACCATGCACCAGAGAATGCTTGGCCTGAGATTACACAAAGCATCAAGGATGCTGGGATCTTGGATATGCAGATTTTCTTGACGGGGAATCGCATGTTCATGATCATGGAGGTAGATGATTCCTTTGACCCAGTGCGCAAGGCCGAAATGGATGCCAACAATCCAAAGGTAGAAGAATGGGAACAACTTATGTGGGGATTTCAACAAGCCTTGCCCTGGGCCCCGGAAGGAGTGAAGTGGTTGGAAATGGAAAAGATATTCCACCTGAGCTAGAATGGCCCGTGCTCAAAGATGGAAAATGGGCTTCGAGTGTACGATCTGTAGAACGGTCTAGAGCCTCCTGCTACCCCTCTCCAGGAAACTCATTAATTAGTATTCTAGAAAACATACCTTCTAGGATTGGAAACATATGTGCTATTGGGCATAATCCGAATCCTGCACCTTTAATCAACAAAACGACAGCCAATTCTTATGCGATCTACCACCTTCCTCTATGTCTTTGGCATTTCCCTCCTGATCCTTTTTCTATGCAATGCCTGCTCTGAAGAGAATCGCTCTGATGTCCAAGCTCCCAACATCATATTTATCATGACGGACGACCATGCCTATAATGCGCTGGGGGCCTATGGTCAGCGCTTAGCAGCAGTCAATCCTACGCCAGTTTTGGATGAGTTGGCTGCTGGTGGTATGGTATTTACCAATGTCTTTTGTACCAATTCGATTTGTACGCCTAGCAGGGCGAATATCATCACCGGACAATACAGTCAGACTAATGGAGTATTGGATCTGGATGGCAGTCTGACTGCCGATAAGCAATACCTTCCGAAAGAATTAAAACAGCTTGGGTATCAAACGGCGGTTATCGGAAAATGGCACCTTAAGGAAGCGCCAGAAGCCTTTGATTATTACAATGTGCTACCAGTGCAGGGCAAGTATTTTGATCCTATCCTATATACAAGAGAGGAAGGAGAAAGCAGACGTGAGATTAATTTTCACGGCGGGATTAAACGCGAGGTAAATATCACCCAATACAAGGGCCATTCCTCAGATGTAATTACAGATGTTACCTTGGATTGGCTAAAAACCAAGCGGGATCCCAATCAGCCGTTCTTCCTCATGCACCATTATAAGGCCCCGCATGATGATTTTGAGTATGCCCCTCGCTATGAAGATTACCTGAAAGAGATAAAAATTCCCGAGCCTAGTTCTCTATATGAACAGCCGGATTTTGGATCTACAGCTTTATTGGGTGAAGATGGAGAGCTGCAAAACCGCATAGGAACATCCGTGTCGGACCGTCATACCTACCGTTCTTACACTACGCAGTATGGATTTCAGGATTTGCCGAAAGACTCGGCCACCAGCATGGCTTATCAGGAATATCTCAAGCGATATCTCCGCTGTGTCAAGGGGGTCGATGATAACCTTAAACGCTTGTTCGATTATCTGAAAGAGCATGATTTGTGGGAAAATACCATTATTGTTTACACGGCAGACCAAGGTATGATGTTAGGAGAGCATGACCTGATGGATAAACGCTGGATGTACGAGGAATCGATGCGCATGCCTTTTATCATGCACTATCCCAAGCTATTAAAAGGCGATGGCCGTTCTGATCTTTTGATCAACAATACGGACTTTGCACCTACACTGATAGAGTTGGCTGGAGGAACTCCCCCTGATTATATGCAGGGTAAAAGTTTTGCGGGAGTATTGAGCGGGGAGAATATAGCTCCCCTGCGCGATGCCACCTACTATCGGTATTGGATGCATCTGATGCATCATGATGTACCAGCGCATTTTGGCATTCGCACTCCTGATTACAAATTGATCCTTTACTATAGTGAGCACTATGATACCACCCAATATGGCACCCCCAGCATGAGATGGAAGCCGGAGTCTTTTGCCATTGAACCAACTCCAAAGGCTTGGGAATTCTATGATCTTAAAAAAGACCCACAGGAATTGGTGAATCGTTATGCCGATCCCGCCTATCAAGAAATTATTGCTGACCTGAAGCAAAGACTGCCGCAAATTAGAAGTGACTTAGGAGAAACGGACGAGAATTTCAAACATTTACAAGCTGGAATAGATAAATTTTGGCAAATCCAATAATGGCATGAATTTGATGCTATTGTGTTGGAGATAGGCATGCTTTTTTGAATGTTTGTTTTCCTACTGAAATAGAAAAACAGGACAAAAAGGGGAAGTCTGATTAGAAAAAACATTTGTCATCCAATCAGAACCTTTTATGGCAGCTCAGTTAGGTCCATCTAATAATATTTGAACCTTAAAAAAACCGACTTAAACATGCATACAAATAGGAACAAGAGCGCCTTTACATTAACGGTGTTAGTCTTAGTACTATCGCTAGTTAGTTCTTGTGTGAATCTAAATCAGCAAGCCTCCACGGCGACTTCTGCGCAAGCCATGGAACCTTACGAAGCAAATTGGGAATCCTTAAAGCAGTATGAGATACCTGAATGGTTTCAAGATGCCAAGTTTGGCATTTTTATCCACTGGGGACCTTATGCAGTGCCTGCCTTTGGTTCGGAGTGGTACCCTCGCTTAATGTATATGGATGAACAGGTATGGAATGCGAATTTTGAGGTGAAATCGGAGAAACCTTCCGGTATTTATGAACATCATGTGAAAACCTATGGGCATCCTGGAGAATTTGGCTACAAAGATTTTATCCCAATGTTCAAAGGGGAGAAATTCGATGCTGCTGAATGGGTAGATCTATTTGTGAAATCTGGTGCCAAATACGTCGTCCCGGTGGCCGAACATCACGATGCCTTTGCCATGTACAAGTCGAATGTGACGCGTTGGAACTCAGTAGACATGGGACCCAAACGGGATATTCTCGGAGAGTTATTTGCAGAGGCACGTAAGAAAGGACTAAAGACAGGAGCTTCTTCACATTTAGCCTTCAATTGGGCTTATTTCAATCGCAAGGAGGAATTTGACAACTGGGACCCACAATACGATGATCTTTATGGTGTGAACCGGGAGAAGACGGATAAGATGTCTGATGCTTGGCGAGAGACATGGTGGAAGCGAACCAAGGATATCATTGATAACTATCAACCGGATTTATTGTGGTTTGATTTCTATCTCGATAAAGAAGCTTTTCGACCCAATCATCCAAAACTAGCCGCATATTACTATAACAAAGGACTGGAGTGGAACAAGGAGGTAGTGTTGCAGAATAAAAATTTCGGTGGCTTCGAATCCTATCCTCCAGGCACTAATGTTTTGGATCTAGAGCGAGGGAAAATGTCAGATATCCAGAAAAGTACCTGGCAAACGGATACCTCTGTCGGGGCAAATTCGTGGGGATATGTAACCAATTGGATCTCCAAAACACCGAATACACTGATAGATGATTTGGTAGATATCGTAAGTAAAAATGGTTGTTTATTATTGAATGTAGGTCCTAAGGCAGACGGGACAATTCCGGAAGATCAGCAAGCCGTGCTTTTGGAAATTGGAAAATGGCTGGCCATCAATGGTCAGGCGGTTTTTGGGTCTCGTCCCTGGCGTGTATTTGGCGAAGGGCCTACGGCTGTAGCGGTCGGTCATCATACGGAAGGAAAAAATAGGGATCTAACGGCGGAAGACTTTCGTTTTACTACCAACAATGATAAGCTATATGCCATTGCCATGGATTGGCCGTCTAGTGGTGAGACGCAGATCACTCAGTTGGCGCAACAAAGTGCGAACTGTCAATGGAGTATTGAGGAAGTGAAGCTATTGGGATATGACGGAAGCCTGGAATGGGAACATACGAAGGAGGGGCTTTCCATTAAGCTCCCTATGGCAAAACCGGGTGATCATGCTTTCGTATTTGAAGTAGATTTTGGAGAAGAGGCAAAAGAAGCGACAAAGAACTTGTTGGATTAAACTCCGTAATCCGCCAGTTTAGTTGGAGGTGGTGAAACGCGATTCCTGAAATGCCTTGCTCAAAGAGATAGGGCAAGGCATTTTGATGCTCAAAATGGCATCTATTGCAAGAGAAAGGTCAAGAAAGAAATAGGAGTTCGTTTCATTTTTTCTTGCTTTGGAGCTGAGCTTCTAGTTTACTTTCATGGGTATAGCGGAGTACTTTGGGGGCGTCCTTACCTCTGGCCGAACGCAGGGTACTATCTAAAGCTTCTTGCATTTCCTTAAGTAGCGCCGGAGAAGCTTCTCGGATTACATTGGTTGTCCCTTGTGGATCTTTGCGGAGGTGATATAACTCTTCGTAAACCGCTTCCTCACCTCGGAAAGGAGCTTCTACAAAGGAGCGATATAGCGCAATATCTGGATCGTTGATTTGATACAAGAGTTTATTGAGTGGAAGCTTCAGATCCTTAGCTGCGCGGATGATATTCAAGGCTGATTGATTCTCATTTTTGGAATAGCGAATGTATTTCCATTCTTGGCTCTGTACGCTTTCACATATCGATTTTTTCCAACTACTTTCCATCCAGTATTTTAGAGAATATAGCTTATCTACAAACCATTTCTTCTAGTATCGAGATCATTTGTTGTTCTGAACTAGGTAATTATTCCGATCTTAGTTTGATGAAAATCCTTCAACGAACATGGATGAGTGGGAGCCTCCTCATACTTCTAGCCATTGGAGGCTTGGCGCAGGCAAATCAGATTCGCTTCGAGCATATCACGTCCGAACACGGTTTATCGGAAAATGTAGTCAACTGTATTTTTCAAGATAGTAAAGGCTTTATCTGGGTAGGAACCAATGATGGTCTAAACCGATACGATGGATATAACTTCCGCGTGTTTAAGCCGGATCCAGACGATGACAATTCCATAAATAGCAATCTAATTTTTGCTGTAAATGAAGACCTTGAGGGTAATATTTGGATCGGGACGACAGGATCGGGACTTAATATGTTCAATCCCAAAACAGAGACCTTTCAGGCTTTCCAGCGCGACCCTAATCGCAGTAGCACGCTGACTAATGATCAAATCATTAGCTTATATACAGATCGCCAGGGTCGCGTTTGGGTAGGTACCTTGAATGGTCTCAATGTGATTTTGCCCGACGCCCAACCGGAGGATTCGAATTACATACAACCCATTTCTATCTCTATTTCCGCTGATCTTCCCGTAAACCAAATCTTGGAAGATAAGGCAGGCAATATTTGGCTAGCCACTCGCCAAGGCTTATTTAAGTGCGATGCCAGAGACTTAAACAATAAGTACGACTTTCGAAGAATCGAGGTGGCGGGTTTCCTTAATTATAACTTGAAATCTATAGAGCTTGATGCTCATGGTCGCCTGGTCGTCGGGGGACCTCCTGGCGTCTTTTATCAAACGGAAGGGGGCGCTCATCCGATTTTCGAGAGAATTGGACAAACTAGTAATGTGCAATCGATTCTTGCAGAGGGACAAGATCAGCTTTGGGTAGGCACTTATACTGGTTTACAGGAGTTTCGATTGGGGCCACGAGGAACCAACCCTGAGTTGATCGAAACCTTCAATCCTTCCGCTGAAAATCCTTATAGTCTCAATAAGAACGTGCTTAGATCCCTGCATAAGGATCGTTCTGGCATTATCTGGGTGGGTACCAGTGGCGGAGGACTCAACAAGTTTGATCCTCGTAGAAAGCCTTTCTATCACTTTGGTCAAAACCTGAGAAGAGCCGGTAACCGTTACACCGAAATTAGGTCGATGCTAGAGGATAGCTACGGAAACCTATGGGTGGGAACGGAAGGTGGCGGTTTGTTCTGGTATCCAGGTAACTCTTTTTCTAGTCCCTATGAGCAGTTCTTTTCTGTAGAAAGTTCGGCCAGTGTTTTTGCCTTAGAAGAAATCGAGGAAAATGGACAGACCTTCCTACTGGTCGGATCTGAGGACATGCCCACGCTTCGTAAGTTGTCGATCTCCGAAAAGGGAGCAGGTGAATCGCAAGTGATCGAAGGAATGAACGGTTCTGTATTTTCTATTCTTCAAGATGAGCGAGGTATCATATGGATTGGTACTTATAATAAGGGTATTCAACGTTGGTTACCCAAAGAAGGCGGTGGTTATACGAAGAACTGGTTTACTACTGAAAATGAAGATTTAGCGAACGATATCGTTCGGCAAGTATTTGAGGATGCTCATGGGAACATTTGGATCGGTACGGCAAAAGGACTGCATAAGATAGAAGCAGCAGAAACAACTAAAGAAGAACCGAAGATCGTTCTATTCCAGAATGCGGAAAAGGATCTTCGAAGTTTAAGTCACAGTTATGTCCTGGATATTTTTGAGAGTTCTGCTGGCTATCTGTGGATTGGCACCTTTGGCGGAGGCCTGAATCAGTTGGTTTATGAGGAGGATGGTCGAGGTGCTTATTTTAAACGGTATTGGGAAAAGGATGGCCTACCCAGCAATACGATCAAGGGGATACTGGAGGATGAAGTAGGGCAACTGTGGTTATCTGGCAATGGTGGCCTGTCGAGATTCGACCCAGAGACAGAAACCTTTCAGAATTACTCCATTACAGATGGCTTACAATCGGCTGAATTTTTTGAAGCCGCTAAAGCTAAGCGGATGAATGGTACATTACTCTTCGGAGGGGTAAATGGGTTTAATGCTTTTTTGCCGCAGCGTATCCAGGAAAACACGAATCAACCCAAGATCGTATTTACCCGCCTATTGGTACATAATCATGAAGTAGCACCGAATGCGGAGGTGAATGGGCAGGTTATTCTTCAACAATCTATCACGGAAAGTGAAGGCATCAAGTTGGCTTACAGACAGAATGATTTTTCTGTAGAGTTTGCTGCCTTGCACTTTGCTGATCCCAAAAAGAACGAATATGCCTATAAACTGGAAGGATATCACGAGGATTGGATAGAGGTTGGGGCAGAGAAAAGATATGCTACATTCACCAACTTACCACATGGCAACTATACCCTGCTGGTCAAAGCTTCTAATTCGGACCGCGTCTGGGAGCCAGAGCCAGCGCGCCTGCTCATCAGAATTAAGCCGCCCTTTTGGCTTGCCTGGCCAGCTTACGTATTATATGCCGCACTGATCATCGGTGCCTTGTGGTTGTTCCGTCGTTATACAATTATTGATGTGCAAGAAAAACATCGTCTGATGTTAGAGCATATGGAGCGGGAAAAGTTGGAGGAGCTTAATCAAATGAAGCTTCGCTTTTTTACAAACATTTCGCACGAACTCCGCACTCCCTTGACGCTGATTATATCACCGCTAGAGTACATTCTCGAAAAGGGCAAGACCCTTAGCTCAGAAAACCTACAGCAGCAATATCACTACATGTATAAGAACGCCAAATACTTATTGCGCTTGGTGAATCAGCTCTTGGATTTCCGAAAATTGGACCAAGGAAGCCTCAATTTGCGGGTTCGACGGGGAGATATCAGAACCTTTATTGAGAATGTGACTCAACCCTTCCAGTTTTTGGCAAATAAGAAATCCATTGAGTTGGACTTTGGGCATGCTGACAATGACATTTATACTTTCTTTGATCCGGATTTGATCGAAAAGATTATGTATAACCTATTGTCCAATGCCTTTAAATTTACCCCTGCTGGAGGCACTATAAATGTTGAGGTCAAGGAAAAATATATACAGAATCGGTCTGGTAAAGATCCTTTTGTAGAGATTCGTGTACAAGATAATGGCATTGGTATCTCTAGAAGTCAGCTGAAGAAGATTTTTGAGCGTTTCCATAAGGGAGAAAATAAGAAAATGAATAAGGATGGTGCAGGTATTGGCTTAGCTTATACCAAGAGCCTGGTTGAACTTCACCATGGAGCCATTAGTGCGGAAAGCATTAAGGGTAAAGGCTCCTGTTTTACTGTCCTTCTTCCAATGGACAAAAACGCTTATTTGAAATCGGAGATAGAGCAAGGTAAAATCGAGCAGTTTCAAGCGGATTCAGATCCACTGGAATACCTCGTGGCCGAGCCAGTAGCAGACCTCAGAGGTACTAGTATAGGCATGGATGCCATCGAGCAAGAAAAAGAGCTTCCCTTGCTACTTTTTGTTGATGATAATACAGATATCAGAAGTTTTATAAAGGAAGGGTTTCAGAATGATTTCAGGATCATTGAGGCTGAGGACGGAGAGCTTGGCTACGAGGTGGCTTTGTCGTCCCTCCCGGATATTATTGTGAGTGATGTAATGATGCCTAATATGGATGGGATTGAGTTGTGCAAACATTTGAAAACGAATCCACTTACCAGTCATATTCCAATTGTTTTGCTCACTGCAAAGTCTGCTGACGAAGATGAATTAGAGGGGTTGAGAACGGGGGCGGATGCTTATGTAGTTAAACCATTCAAACTAGATATCCTGCGCGCTCAACTTATGAATACTTATCTACAAAGAGAACGACTCAAGCAGCGCTTCCGTCAGGAAGTACTTCTGCAACCAGAAGAGATCACGGTAACAACTGCCGATGAAGAATTTCTTAAGCGCGCCGTTTCTATTATTGAGGATCATATGTCTGATTCCGAGTTCAATGTTGAGGCGCTGGTGAAGGAGATGTACCTTAGCCGGAGTAAGTTGTACCTGAAGCTGAAGGCATTGACTGGGCAATCATCCAGCGAGTTTATCCGTACTATTCGACTGAAACGAGCTATACAACTTTTGGAAAAGAGTGATTATACGATCAAGGAAATCATGTTCATGACGGGCTTCAATACGGCATCTTACTTCTCTAAGTGCTTCAAGAACCAATTTGGCGTGGTACCTAGTGAATATCTGAAACAAAAGAAAAAGCGGGCAGAAGAAATGCCCCTGCAAGCTGATTAAGTCAGTTGCCTATTTTGTAACCAAATCCCAACTGGATTGTTGGCTAGAAAAAAGGCAATGTTGCAATTTCTTCGCAGGTCGAGGCAAAAGACACTAACTAGTGGCAGATTCAGTAAGTACCTATTGTATGCAATCGGTGAGATTCTGCTCATTGTGATCGGTATTCTGATTGCTCTGCGGATTAATATCGCCAATGAAAATCGTAAGATTGATAGTATTAGAGATAACTACTATCAGCAATTACTGGTGGAATTAGATCAAGACAGTGCTCTACTCCTGACTCAGATTGACGTACTGAAAAATAGTATTTCCTCCTACAATACCTACCTGGATAGATTTAGGACACCCAATCTGGAAGTGTACGAAGTTATCATTGCCCTATCCCAAGTGGAGAGAAGGGTAAGGAATAGGAAGATCATCTTTAATACTAATAGTATATCCACTTTGGAGTTTACGGGTGAGATTAAGTATCTCCCCAAAGAGATCCGGAATAAATTGGTGAGCCTGAAGCGCTTCCAGGAGTTTACTGCTATGGTAGACAATGAGAATGATAATATGTATCTAGATGGTTTTCAGAAAGCCATGCAATTGGGGTTTAGTCCTATTAATTATCGTTTAGAAAATCAGCCTAAATTGGCTGAAGGTCTGAATATTGCAAGAAACTTTCCAGACATTTTTTTGATCATGGAAGCTAGTTTGACGCTCAAAAACACCACAGAAGTCGAGAGGATAGATAGGTATAAGAATATGCTAAACGATATCCATGCTTTGAAACAGCTAATTCTTGCTGCCAGAGGCGAAGTAACCTCAAGCGACAGATAATACCCCTTCTTTACAACCGCTTCTCCAATTTTCTCCAGTGCATCCTCCGCTTGAGGATATTTCCCAATACATAGACTATTCATAAAGACGTCGCAGAAGGATGGCATTTAGCCAAATCGCGCGTTCCCCATCTCTATCTTCGATCTGAACTTGTACGGGATTGGTTCCATTAGAGGCAAAAGTGAAAGCGCATTGAGCCACGCCAGTAGCAGGTAGCATTTTACCCTCCGTTATGGTTAGTTGTTGCTGTTGTTGTTGATTGCCGTTGGCCAATACCAGATGTAGTTTTTTGGCGTAGGGAATATCGAGAATATTAAGCGTTTTAAGGCGGTCTCGGTTGGGGTCCATACTATCCGTGTTAGAACGAGGAGCATGGTGCATAGTTACTAGCTCATAGGAACCTTTCGGTAAGTCGTGTAGAGTCAACTTTAAGCCCTCCTCGCCAACTTCTAGAACGCCCTCACCAATGGCATAGCCATTATAGCCCATCACATTCATTTCACCTAGCCAGCGCATCCCCCCATCGGCAGAGCTACTCTCCAAGCTAATTTTAGCCGTATCCCAATTACTGAGCTCCATTTGACTTTTCATGCCATCTTTCCCATTCCAGGGGGTCCAATCATATTGTAGCAGTTGTTTGGAAGAACCAAGATCTAATGCTACCGTTTCGACATCTGTGAAGGGCTTGGATTGTAGGGCCATGAGGTCGGCTTGGTGTGGAATGCTTACCCAGCTTGCCTGATCGGAAGTCAATCCGACAGAATTGGCGGTGAGTGTGATGGTACCTGCTTGTAGCCCCGCACGTATCAATACCGGGGCCATTCCCTGGCCGACTTCTGTAGCCTTGGGGTTGGATTGGATCTTCATGCCATCGCCTACAATGCTGGCTGGACCCTCTACCGAAAAGGCAATATCAGCCTTCGCGTCTCTGATCACGGTTCCGTTTTGATCTACGACGTAGGCGTAGGCTACTAGGATATCGGCACCATCCGCTGTAAAGGATCGCCCGCTAGTGTCTATCTGGAGTTTTATACTTTGGGCCTTATTGGGTGTATAAACCTTATCCGAAGCTAGTAGCTGTCCTCCGGTCCAACCTTTGGCCTCTAATTTACCTGCCCGAAAAGCAGTGATTGGGAAACGAAAAGGAGGGTGATCCAAGGCCGCCATCATACCTTCATGATTGCTGGACTGCCTGCCTAAGGATTGGCCATTCAGTAGTAATTCTACCTCCTCGGTATTGGCATAAACCACTACCTCATTCGTCCCTTCTGTCCATTCGCTGGCAATGATCACCTTCGGCTCTGCCTTAAGTTCGACGGGATACCACGGCGTTTCGCCATAAGGGTGCCGGAAAATACTCATGATGCCGCCGGGACGGACCCGCTCTGGCCAAGAACCGCGATGAAAGGTATAGTAATCATGAGCGGTCCAGGCAATAATCCCCGTCAATAGCGGGTCCATTTTGTAGCGGGCCAATTGTTCTATGCCTTCACGACCTTCCATGGCGAGCATGGGCTCATGACGATACCATTCTACGGGACCATAAATCATCTGGCCATATATGTCCGTTAAACCAGAGGTCTGCCAGCCTGTCCACCGGCTGCTTTGTGAAGCAGTCAAACGGGTAGGGTCCTCCTGTTTGACGGCATAATGCATACTCGGCACATAACCTCTATGATTGATACCTGCTCCCCAGATCACGACGGAGGGATGGTTTCTATGGTTACGAATCATAGTGCGGGTAGCCTTTTCCAAATTATCAAACCATTTTTTCCCACCGATATTGATCCAGGTAGGTGCCTCTTCGTACACTAAAATGCCTAATTGATCACATGCCTCAATGAGCGCATTATCCTGTGGGTAGTGGGCGGTTCGAACTACATTAAAGCCCAATTCCTTGAATTGCAACATGTCCTTATAGTGCAGACTATTAGGCAGTGCATCACCCAGGTAGGGGAAATGCTGATGTCGATTGGCTCCTATAAGCTTGATCGGCTTTCCATTAAGGAGAAAGCCCTCTCTGGGATGCTGTTCAAATTTACGTATACCCAGATTTTGCTCTATTCCATCCACCACTTTTTCATCGACATAGACTAGCGTATTGACTCGATACAAATAAGGATCATCAATGGACCAAAGGCGGGCACCTTTTTCAATCCCCCCAATTTGTCTAAAAGCACCATGTTGGCCGGAAAGTAAGGATTGAGTTTGACTGAGCTTGAGTACCACCAATCCGTTGGTATCTACTACTCGATTGATAACGGTGACCTTTTTTGTATCTGGTGTTTCATTTTGTACTACGGTTTTGATAGCTATCGTGGCATTGCCATTGACCGGATCCACAGAAGGAGTAGTGAGCGTAATTCCCGCATCCAAGGCTTCCCAGTTGAAGGTAATTCGTGTGGGATCGGTTTCGACTAAATACACATCTCGATATAGACCGCTGAACTTGATATAGTCAAAAGGACCTGGGTCTGGAGGAACATCTTCTCTTCGACGATTGTCCACCAGCAGGGTAATTTGATTTTCCTTGCCTTTTTCAACAAAGGACGTGATGTCGAAATGGAATGGGGTGTAGCCGCCAACTGCATGTTGGCCTACATGCTGCCCATTTACCCATAGATCTGTGACTTGATGCGCTCCTTCGAATTCCAGGAATACCTTTCGCTGACCGCTATCGATTTGGATCGATCTGCGGTACCAGCCGACTTCCCGTTGGAAACTGATTTGGGTTTTATCATCCTCAAAATCATTTAGATTCAAAGAAGTGAGTTGTAAAGTATGAGGTAATTGTACTTGCTGCCAATCTTTGTCATTCAGGTCCTTTTCATAGAACCTAGCATCGGGATCACCCAGGTGGAATTTCCAGCTTGCATTCAAATTTATCTTCTTTCTCGGGCTTTTTTCATAACCCCAATGTGCTTGTGCCTGTAAAATGTCTAGGGTCGTTAACAAAAGGAAGGCAAAGATCCATCGATGGCGCATGTTGATTCTTGTTTTGTTGAGCGGATAAAGTTCAGACATGCTCCAGTGAAGCTATACCACTATTGTTCATAATTGCATCACATTGGATTTGCGACCTTAGCGTATCACTAAATTTCGGTCTTTGAACCGAAAATGATTGGTTTCTTGTTTTAATGAGGCGTAGGTTCTGGTTGATAGGGGCGCGATCAAACTGGGTTCTACCACCAAGGATAAGTGAAATAGGAACCTTTGCAAGTCAATTATTGAATTTTGAAAATACTCTTACAGAGCCAATGGCGGCAAAAACATTTGTCGTCTATTTCCAACTATTTGTGCTAGCCCCCTATAATCGGAAAAGTAATATTTGTTGGTCAACTCGCCGAAAGTAATCATAACTGATCCATTAAGAGGAATGCGATTAGAAGATGCCTAAGCGGAGGAAACCAACAAAATATTGAACAATGTCAACTGCCAACAACAAGTCTAATCCATTACACCAAACCCCGGTACTCGCCTTCATCCTAGTAACCAGTTTATTCCTAATGTGGGGGCTAGCAAATAATATGACGGATACCTTATTGGCTGCATTTAAGAAGATCATGAGTAAGAGTGACGCAGAGACTTCCTGGATACAATTTGTCTTCTATGGCTCCTACTTTTTGCTAGCTATTCCTGCGGCGATAATTACCAAAAGGTATTCGTATAAGTCAGGTATTTTGATCGGCCTTGGCTTATTCGTTGCTGGAGCTTTATTATTTTACCCAGCAAGCAAGACTATGGTGTATGGGCATTTCCTTGCCGCCTTATTCATCCTCGCCGGAGGGCTCTCCATCCTGGAAACGGCTGCCAACCCCTACATCGTAGCTATGGGCCCTGAAGAGACCGGAACGCAACGCCTTAATTTGGCTCAATCCTTTAACCCTATTGGCTCTATTCTTGGTGTAGAGCTAAGTAGACGTTTTATACTGTCCAAGCTTAATCAAGCTTCAGCGGATGAACGTGCCCAATTGTCCGCAGAACAATTGCAGGAGATACAAGCGGCTGAATTATCGGCTGTTATGGGGCCTTACGTGGGAGTGGCTTTGGTCCTATTGCTGATTTGGTTAGCGATAGCGGTCACTCGGATGCCAAAGGCAGCGGATAGTGGTTCCCTAGATTTTGGAGGTACCTTCAAACGGCTGCTCAAAAAACCAAATTGGGTTTGGGGAGTGATTGCTCAGTTCTTCTATGTGGGGGCACAGATTTGTGTATGGTCCTATACCATCCGATATGTGATGCAAGAGCTGACGCTAGATGAGGCGGATGCTTCGCGATACTATAGTTATGCACTATACGCTTTCCTGGTATCTCGTTTTATATGTACTTTCTTGATGCGATACATCGATGCCAAAAACCTCCTAGGCATATTAGCTGCTGCGGCTATCGGTTTAACGGCTATTGTGATGTTTGGTAGTGGGTATCTGGCCGTTTATGCCTTGGTGAGTATCTCAGCTTGCATGTCCTTGATGTTTCCTACGATTTATGCTTTGGGGGTGGCTGGTTTGGGAGAAGACACCAAAATTGGAGGCTCAGGTTTGATTATGGCTATTCTGGGTGGAGCCATCCTGACACAAGTGATGGGATTTGTTTCCGATGCTTCTGGAAGTATTAAGGTGGCCTACATTGTTCCTTTGCTATGCTTCGCAGTCATCACGTACTACGGTTTTGTAGCGAGCAAGAAGGTGAGCTCACTCAAGGGGTGAATTCCTAACCCCCTGAGGTGCTCGGCCAACTAAAGCTATAGACTATAGACCTTACCCACGTCGGAGAGCGGAATACAGCCTTGGTAAGGTCCGGGAATCGGATCGTAGTTCAACACGTTTTTTCCAATTTCTTCACTGGAGCAATAGCCCCAAACGGCCATTGATTTGAGTGAACGATAGAAACCAGTAGGTTCTGTTTTTTCAACGGTCATCCCCCATACGCCCCTTCCACTTTTGGGCGAATTAGCTTCTGCCTCTTGCAGTACGGTTTTCTTTTGTTCTACATCAAGCTGAGCAAAGGACTTGCCAAATGTATTTTTGCAGTTTTCATCGAAGGCTTCCATGTCAGTCACTACCTGCTTTTGCCCTGCTTCATCGTACATTTTATGAAAAACGAGATCAATGAATACATCCACATTCACGTCCAAACCACCTGGAGTATCAGTGGTAGGGAGTATGGTATCTACCAAGGCGCTCACTAGTTGAGCCTGATCAACAGATAAGAACTTAGGCTCCCAATCTATTCTGGGTTGTGCTTGGCAAGATTGTAAAAGCCCTAATAAAGAGGTAGACAAAGCTGCTGTTCCTCCCAATAAGGCTGTATTTTTTATGGCATCTCTTCTATTCATAGTCTTAGAGGTTTTGCTTTTTGAGTTCAGAAATGGCGTGATTGGCAGCACGGGCGGTCAGTGCCATATAGGTTAGGGAAGGATTGACACATGAGTTGGAGGTCATGCAGGCCCCGTCCGTGACGAATACATTTTCACAACCATGAACCTGGTTATGTGCATTGAGTACCGAAGTCTTCGGATCGTTACCCATACGTGCGGTACCCATTTCGTGAATGCCGAACCCTGGCTCATGCTTGTTGTCAAAACCGATAATATCCTTCAAACCTGATTTTTCCAACATCTCGATGGCATCTTCCTGAATCTGTTTATTCAAGGCCAATTCATTGTCTTTCCACTCGCAATCAATCGCTAGGGTAGCTTGCCCCCACTTGTCCAGGCTATTGGTGTCTAAGGTGACCTTGTTTTCGTGATAAGGTAGACATTCGGCGAAACCCGTAATGAAGAAATGCCAAGGCCCGGGATCGTTGATCAAGGCCTTTTTAAAATCAGCCCCAAAATTATCCATATTTCCGCCACGTCCCCAACCTTCTCTATAGGCACCACCTTGATAACCGAAGCCCCTTACAAACTTGTCAGATTTGGTTTGCTCATTGATGTTCCAGTAGCGAGGAATATAAATGCCATTCGGTCGACGGCCTTTATAGTATTTGTCTTCATGTCCTTCAAAGACACCCATGGCTCCTACTCGATAAGTGTGATCCATTAGGTTATGACCCAATTCTCCACTATCATTCCCCAAGCCATTAGGAAAGCGACTAGAGGTGGAGTTTAATAAGATTCGCGTACTACTTAAAGTGGAGGCATTGCAGAAGATGATTCTTGCATAGTATTCTACCATTTCACCCGATTCAGCATCAATGACCCTTACGCCGGTAGCTTTTCCTTGTTGTTCGTCATAAATGATAGAATGTGCTATGGACCAGGGGCGAATGGTCATATTACCCGTCGCATTTGCAGCGGGAAGCGTTACAGAAGTACTGGAGAAATAAGCACTGAAAGGGCAACCCATACCACACTTGTTCCGGGATTGGCATTGTCCCCGTCCATTGTGCGGGACTGTCAAATGCGCAACCCGGCCGATAATCAGGTTCCTGCCCGGAAAGTTTTTCTCTATTCGAGCCTTAACATCCTTTTCCACACAATTCAACTCCATGGGGGGGAGGAAGTGACTATCTGGCAATTGAGGAAGGCCAATGGCTTCTCCACTGATTCCGATGTATTTTTCTACGTAGGTATACCAAGCTTCGATGTCTTTATACCTGATCGGCCAGTCGATCCCATGCCCATCCTTGCCATTGGCTTCGAAGTCCAGGTCACTCCAACGGTAGGTCTGCCGCCCCCATAGTTGGGAACGCCCGCCCATCTGATGCGCTCTCAGCCACATGAAGGGTTTGATTTCCGTGTAGGGATTCTCTTCATCATTGGCGTAGAAATCCTTATTGCCTTCTCCCAGCCAATTGGTCCGAACAGCCTTGTAGTGCTTCTTTTTCTCGGCGGGTGTGACGCCTCCTCGGAGTTCCCAATCCCAGCTCTCCTTATCAATATCGGGATAGTCTTTTAAGTGTTGAACGATTCTTCCGCGTTCTAGTACCAGGGTTTTGAGCCCGGCCTCGCAGAGTTCCTTGGCGGCCCAGCCGCCGCTCATCCCGGAACCTATAACGATGGCGTCATAGGTCATGTTTTTCTTTGCGTCAATGTTGTAATTGTAATCGTAATTCGACATAGCAGTTGGTTAATCTATGATATTAGGTTTCATTGTAGAAACTAACCTAAGCATAAATTTTCGGCTGAGTGGCGATTCTGCTATTTTTTTTGACTAAGCCGAGACACTGCATGGGAATTAGAAGTCTGTCAGGTAACAGGACTGTCGTTTCGGATCAACGGCTATGATCAGCTTTTGAAAAGCAGGAGATCCCCCTGATAAGCTTGATCTATTGTGTTTTGATACAATGATCCTAGATCTGGAAAATGGGCAAACCAAGTATCTATTGCACTGACCTTCTTCGTAAAGTGCTCCCATTCTGCCTTGTAGATAGTGATTTCATCTTCATTTAGGATTTGGTTCACTTCTTGAATTGTAATTGTATTTCTTTGACTTTTTCTCGCTTTGATGATTGAAGTGAGCAATTGGGTTTCCCAGTCCGTTTTAGGTTCAGCGAATTGCGGGAATTTCTTGATCGGGTCCCATCGCAGGGCTACGTTGTTAAAGTAAATATTCCTGTTTTCATAGTCTATCTGGCGTAAGGCATAGGCATGAGCCTCATTTCCATTTAGTTGCTTGCCGTAAAAATGCGTTATCATGGCATTGAATACCTGCAACTGTGGGGGATCTGAAAAATCAGTTTTCAGTAGGCTGAGACTGAGTAGGTCTTGGATTCGGAAGAAGCTTCCGGAGAAGTAGTTAAGGTAAGCCTGTAATTGATTTTCATCATTTGGTGCATATGCAGCGATGAGATGCCTGAGAAAGTATTGCTCCTTAAGCCAGACATGTGCTTCATTTTTGATGCCTTTGTAGTGCTGGTACTCGTGGTAAATTACGGGAATTAGCAGTAAAGGATCGACAAATAAATTGTAAACGATCCCCATACTATTGGGGCGAGTGAAGTCTTCTATCTCGATGTAACGCTCTTTCACGTTTCCTGCTACATCCTTGGGAGGGGTATATCGCGTCCAATAGTTTAGATTGTAGCCTTGTTCTCTGTAGGAGGCTAGCCTGTTGCGCATAGCACGAGGCATGACCTTTAAGGGATATTGCTGGAAGAACTGAATGGCATCGGGAAGTTGCTCACATAGTGCGACTATCGTTTTATAGAGCTGGTCTTTGCGAATAGATGTTTGATTTTTCGACAACTGGGTAAGCGTCGAGTAAAAAACATAACTTACTTCTCCCTTCTTTGCGTGGGGCATTAATCGCATCTCATAAATCGAAAAGCTCGGATCTACAGTTTGCTCAGTACGATCGGCCTTTACTGCTTCCAGATCTATGGCTCCTTCTTCCTCCAGCTCCATTTCAAACTCTTCTTGTGCAGGATCTTTTTGTAAGCTGTCTAGAAGCTCTGAAATACTCAATTTGGCTTTTTCGTCCAAAAATGAAGATTCAGTAAGAGCTATTAGACCGGCACAAGCGTGTTGCCTGATGTAGGTGTTAAATTCCTGCCCATTAGCGGCTACTCGCATCAGAACATTTCCTACAGAAAGCTGGTCAGCCAGATCATCCCTTTTCTCCATCAGATCTTTAATGGCTTGGTCTCTAGACTCAATTTGCTGCTCCATCTCCCTATAGTCATGGCGAGTGACAATCTGGTAATCTGCAAGATGTTCTTCTTCCTGAAGTCGATCAATCAGTGCCCGGAAATCCTTGAGGAGATTGTTTCTTTCAAGGCTTTGCCGCTTAATCATATCTTCCAAAGGCTTAATTTCAGCGAGAATGGTTTCATCTCGATCAAAGCCTGTATAGGATGCATCTTTGGCAGCACAGAAACCCAATGCTTTCAGTAAATTAGCTACCGTCATCTCTGGAAGGAATAGCGCTTGAGCCTTGGCTACCCTGTGCAGTTCTCCGGTTTCTTGTTTCAACACTGTCCGCGCCTTGTCATAAGCTTGTTGCAGGACAGGGATGGCTTGGGCATTTGGTAAAATGGAAAAACAATTGGATACGGCCCAGTGGACCTGAATGTTTTCCGCGCTATCACTAGCTACTTCAAGCCAATCTCTATACCAGTTGATCACAAGTTCACTAGGGTAAAACGATTCCAATACTCCTTCATCCGTGAATTGACCCCAAAATGCGGTTACATTTCTGAGTAGCTGAATAATTTGGGAAGAGGCTTGATTTTGTGTTAGAAGTTCCGGCAGCAATTGACTCAGGGAAATTTGCATGAAATTGGGAGAAAGCAAGTCGACATCTTCCAGCAGCAATTCCATCGCGGCCTTCTTTTGAATCGAGGAATCCCATGCTTGATCTTGAAGAATTTCATGTAGGATATGGGGCGACTTTACGCTATCTATAGCCTGCATCTTGGCCTGTTCTCCACTCAGTTTCGCAAGGGCTAGTTGGAAAAGCTCATAGTCTGCTATATTCGTGAAAAAGAGGAGTCGGATGGGTTCGGGGAAGGCATCATCTAGGAGTAAATTTTTCCGAGTTTCTGGGGATTGAATATGGTTGACGAGCGCTTGAGAAAATGCAGGAGATTTGTCCTCTCCATTCCATAGAACATCCAAGATGGCTTGTTCTGAGGCAATCTTAGGAACCAACAATTGTCTTACCTCATCAGGAAAACTACTATCCAGGAAAATAGTTTCTACAGTACTAGTTGAGGGGATCTCATCAATGATTTTGGCTTGGATGGCAGTATCTTTGATTTGCCGCAAGGCGAGCAGTTTGCTTGTCCAATTTACCATTTGATCAATGGCTATTTCACGATACTTCTTTGCTTCCTCCTCGTCTAAAACTACCTGAAGTAAAACATCTTCGTCCTTTATACGTCTCAAGGCAGCTTCTGCCAATCCCTCCGACACCTTATCATTTAGAAATAATTGATGCAAAAGTTGATCAGATTGTATTTTGGATACAGCCAGTGCATGTAGTTCCGCTTTGGCTTCCTTATCACTCAGTATGTTTAACCAGGTGGAATCAGGCTGTTCTTTTTTACTTGCTAGTATCAATTCGTAGATCCGATGCGTGTATTGGGGCAAGAAATTCCAAAACAAAGGAATGGCTGCTAGTATGAACAGTAAAAAGCCAACCTCTTGAAAACGATAGGTGAATTCTTCTAAATACATCCATCGAATGAGAATAAAAAGCGAAAGCCCCAAGGCATACCGATGCCAGCGATTTTGTTGACCCGTGCGAGAAAAATAAACTCCAGCGTATCCTGCGAAACAAAGTAGACCGAACAAGCTCCAAGATAAGAGATCATTATCTTGGAATAGAACCATCTGCTTCGAAGGGGACCACCAGTGACTAGTTAATGTCAAAAAGAATATGACGATAGCTAAGCACATAAAAAGGTTTGAGGCTGATAACTTATTGGCGGGCCTTCCCATCCAGTAAATAAGCAGCCAACCTAATGGAAAGAAAAGTAACAAGTACAATTGAATATGCTGATAATCTTGCATTTGCCAAGACTGCACCAGCAATCCGAGAATGAACAATAGGTTAGTAGCATTTTTAGTGTTTTCATTTGTTTTTTTTGAGAGATCCAGGGAGTTATTCATTGGTTTGTAGTGCTCTTGAGTTGTTTTTAATATTAATATAGGTATTAATTTTAACTGATTCAAGTAAAGTTTGAATTATGTTAATAATTGAATTAGAGGCTTGTTTGCATTGTTGTCAGTAGTCTTGAATTGGAGACCTGATAGATTAGGAGCGTTACTTCGAAGTTTGGACTTGTTCGGCGGGAAGCTTGCTGATATTTCTATACCCTTCTAAACGCCCCCAATTAAAGTTTATCGCAGATATTGAGCAGTGGGAACCAAATTAAAATCAATTCTGTTATTGCACTTGTCTTGCAGCTCTCTTATTGCAGCACCTCAATGAGATTTCTTGGATGAATCCAAGAAATTGAAAACCAAAATGAAATAAAAGTGGAAACGGGAACTCCAAATACCCTACCGGCTCGGGATGAATTACTTGCGTTTCGCCGCATTTGGACCTCTCATCTTTCCAACAAGAGATGGAAGAAGATACATCGCGAGTTAGCGCTACTCGAATGCTTGCCTAAATGGGACGATATTGACTATCGATCTATTTCTCGACTGTATAAGAATCGTTGGTTGTGTAGAGGTGTTTCTGTATCCCCGATCACATTGAAATTGTTGACTAGCTTACTTCGTGCTTTTGTTGCAAGTCCACATTTTCTAAACATTTGTAATCGCTTTGGCCTAGACCGAGAGGAAGGGCTAAAAGAGTTGGGCGTCGCGGCTTGGATTCCTCTTATGGCCTTTTGGACTAATCGCCAGTTTCCACGTATACACCGGGCCCTCTTCCGAGGAGAGTTGAAGCGTAACTTTTCACAATTCAAGGATATTCCTCTACAGGATTTCTTCAGTTATGCACCACGCTTTGTTCTTTATCGGCTTACGAATGTTCTTTCAGATGCCAGGACCACACACTGGGTCCTCTGGATTATCCATGGGAAGAATTTGCGAAGAATTTCAAACCTTCCATTCCCCTTAACCCGAATGATGGCACACTGGACTATACAGGCACCCCACTATTTGTTGTTTGAGGAGGCCCTATTCTATGGGCGAGTGCGAGGTTTAGGGGGAAGTGCTAAGCTACATGAGCGGCTACGGTCCTGTTTTGACCAATTCTATCTTTTTGATGATGCCTTCAAGGGAGAATTATTGCCATTTTTAGTACGGCATCAAAATAGTCTAGACCTAAGAGAGTTACCAGCTCTACTGGGGTATTTGCATCACCGATATTTCGAAAATAGACAAACGGAAACTTTCCAATTGACGAACTACAGCCTACCCCGATTGCAAAATGAAATGGGCGTGTGGTACACAACTGTAGAATCTAATCCAGATTACGAATCTCGATATCATGGGGTATCTTGGTCAAGTTCAAAGTTTGCAGCCTATGAAAGTCGAGGAGAAAAGAAGACCTATCAAATAGTTGAATTGACAAGCTACAAGGACTTATGCATTGAGGGTAAAAGACTTCGTCATTGTGTAGCCACTTACGTAGAGGATTGTGTGGAGGGGTGGTGTTCCATTTGGTCCTTAAGAGTGGATGTGGGGCAGGACAGTGAAACTTCTTTGGTAACTATCGAGCTTGGGACGGAGCGCGATATTAAGCAAGCATTAGGGAAACATAACTCCAATCCACAGTCTGGATACATGTCGATCATTAGAGCATGGGCGGCGCAAGAGGGCCTTCTATTTAGGCTTAGGTAAATGAGGTTGATCTAACATCAATTCTATTTTGATGTTCTACCACATATCACCGTTCCTCCAAATCTATCTTTAGCACCTCTTTTATTTTGGCAATGACTTCCATGAATCTTTGACGCTGCACGCTATCTTGTAATTCAAGGGTGTACCCAACGGCTTCCCGTAAGGAGTGGAGTGCTCTTTCCTCATTTGGCTTCGACCTAATATGATAAATAGTATATTGAAGAAGAGTTTCTGTGAGGTCAGGGAGAAAAGCTGCTCGATTTCTTTCTACGAGCGACCTTCTAATGACCATAGCCTCTTGATAATGAGTTAGGGCTAACTCCTTGTTATTAAAGGCTTCATAGAGGATTCCTAGGTTATTGAGTGTCAAGGCTAAACCTGGGTTGTGAACCTCTTCATTGGTACTGACCAATTGCCTCCTCTTTAGAAGGGCTTGTTCATAGTATTTCCTAGCTTTATCTAATTCTCCGCTGGCATGGTGCAGTAATCCAAGGTTGCTTAAGGTGGTGGCTAGTTCTGAAGTAAAATCCTGGCTAGCGTTTCGTGAACGCTCTTGATAAATCGACAAGGCTTCTTCAAATCGGCCTTGTGCTTCACTATATTGATGGGTACGGAAATAGTGTGTACCAGAATTGTTAAGTATGTGAGCCAAATCAGGCAAATATCTATCCTCACTATTTTGGGCTAACTTCCTGAATAATTGAAGGGCTTCCTCTAAGTTTTGCTCTGCCATCTGGAATTTGCCTTTTTGACTGTAGATAGCGGCTAAAGTATCCAGCGTTTTACCCAAATCGTAATTATATACTTCAGGGTGTGCATCACTCAGCTCTCTTCGAAGCGTTAGGGTTTCTTGCAAAAAGGAAATGGCTTTTGGGTAGTCATGGCGTTGATCATGAAATGAGGCAAGGTCATTTAGCGTCTTCCCTAGGTCAGCTCCATAGGTGATAGGGTCCATGGCATATAGAGATCTACGAATAGCTAAAGCTTCCATAAAAAGGTCTTCAGCAGTCTTGAAATCATGTTCTTTAACATTTACAATGGCTAGGTTATTGAGCGTGGTGGCTGTGTACGGCAAGTATATGTGTGGGCTGGTAGATCCAAGCTTGCGATAGTATTGCAGCGCTTCCATAAAAGCTTCACGAGCTTTCGGTAGATGATCTTGTAGTCGATAGACTTGCCCTAAGTTATTTAGTGCATGTGCGATTTCTGGTGATTGTTGATCGATTCTTTTTGATCCTAAGTCGCGACTGATATCGAGTGCCTCACGATAAGAAAGAACTGCTTCCTCAAACTGCCTGTTATCTTTTTGGAGGTTTCCTAAATTCAGGAGTGTGCTTGCTACCTGAGGCAGATAAAGGTCTGGGGCACTTTGGGCCAATTGCCGTCTTATGGATAAGGCCTCTTGATAGGCTTCACTTGCCTCTCCAGGTTGATTTTGATTGTTCCTTACAATACCAATATTATTCAGCGTAGTAGCAATATATTGGGTATATACTTCTGTATCTTTTCGCGCTAACTGTTGATAAATACGTAATGCTTCCTGGTAGTGCTGGCTAGCTTCCACAAACATATTTTGATCAACGTACAAGATCGCTAAATTATTAATGACTTGAGCAACAAGTGGCTGATAGGTTTCCATATCCATTGCCGTTAGGCCCCGGAACAGCCCTAAGGCTTTTTCGTATTGCGGGATGGCTTGAATGATTTGCTTTTGCCCTTGTAAGAAATAACCATATTCAAATTTGTATTCCGCTTCATAAGGGGCTTTTTTCGAGCGTTCAATAGCAATAATACCTTGCTCAAAAAATTCTATTGATTTTTCAAGTCGATCTTGAGCTTTGGGGATATCTAGATTCAAGATGGTCAAATGGCCCTTGGTCTGAAATTCTAGTGCATTATCTACGAGTTTTTCGTAGATCGCTTCCAACCTGCGCTCTACTTTAGTTAGCTCAAGAAGTTGTTCCTGCCCTCTTTTCAAATCCTCTGTAGGTAGAGAATGTATTGCCGCTGCGATTTGCCCATTAAAGAAGTATTGGCAGGTCTGTTCAGTACGCTTGGTGGGTTTCTGGTGCAGCAGTGTATGCGAATTCGTCAATACATTAATCTTGTACTGCCTGATTTCTTGTTCAATTGCTAGGATATCTTGGTTAATGGCAGCTCGCCTGTTTGAACGATTAGTCTTAGCAAGTTCATCACGCTTTAATTTGAGGCTATTTTCTAGCTTCGGGTAAAAATCGGTATTATAGATGAATTGCAATACCTCGATATTAACATGCTGATCGCTTCTGATATTGGTAAGAACATACTCTACTTTGTTTTTATCTTGAATAAGCTCAAAGTAAGTTTCATTAATTCCAAATTTATTGGTGATTTTAGTTACATGATTATTGGGCATTTGGATTGAAAATTTCGTGGACTAAGCTTTTTTGTCGATTCTCCCAGAAATCTGCCAGAGTCAATAAATTGAATAGATCCTCGTATAAATCCGTTTCTACCAGCATCTGATCTGCTTCTTTGAATCGCCCCTGATCAAAAAGAGCTCTCGCCTTTTGGAGCCGTTCCGTTCTTATCTCTAGCTTGGAAAACACCTTTGCAAGTTGGAGTACATCGATTTTAAATGATTTTTCGAGTTTCAGTAAGTTATCCAAACCTTCTAACAAATGTTGTTTGCTTTCCACCTCCTGTTCCTGTATGGCTTGGGCCTTCTTGCGATTAATTTCCTGCTGAAGTATCTGATAGTCTGGGGAGTTCATTAAAAACTGTCTAATTCTTATATCTATATCCTGGCCTGCCTTGATATTGTTAATTTCATATTCAATGGAAACTTCTCCAGTTTTAATATATTGTATTATGCCAAGATTGGTGTTCATTCTACTAATCAGCCTTTATATCTATATGGATGTTTCCCCCTGCTTCTAAATCATCAATTTTGGTCTTAGTTTCTGATTGTTCAACTTTGATACTAAGATCTTTCCCCGCTTTTAGCCGAGTGGCTTGCAAGGTTTTGCTCTGCTCCTTACTTTCAGCTAGGACCTCTTCGAACTGAAACTGTGCACGTTGATTAATCCACTCTTCCTTAAAGGCATACCAACCACACAGATGGATTAGGGTCACCGTGGCTGTCTTTTCTGTAATGAAGGCTCTTGAAATGGTTCTCAGACTAGGATAATCTCCACTACTTCTATGGTAAACTTGTTGATACAAATCCTTATCATACTGTCTATCTTTTAGTTCATTGTGAATGAACGAATTGAGTTGTTCTCGAAGCTGGTTTTGCCAACTTTTCTCTCGCATTTCAGTTGGCAGGCTTGTTTTATCTATAACCAACTTTTCTTTCAGTGCCAATATGAACTCTTCGGGGACAGCTATCTTTTTTTGTTTAGCCATAGCTTAAAGTTTTGGTAGGTACCTACAATCTAGCGCCACAAAATCATTAGGGGGGGATGAGTTGCTCCTCAAATCCCGTTTTTGCTATACTAAAATAAAGAATCTTATGTTGTTCAATATAATTCAGTAAGTCTTTATAAAGTGTAGGGCCTAGAATGGGAGCAAGAGCATGGATCTCGTTTTGGGCTAGGCCACTCTCCATTCAAACTGAGCCCTTAGTTTCTGTATAAATGTCTCGTCGACCTCCATATTTTTTGGATTACCCATCTTTGAATGTATTTATCGCTATTCGGCTATGGAAAATTCAGAAAAACGCCCGATTTCTGCTTGGACATTTGGACATGTCAACTTGTCTTAAGCCATGACCTGCATATTGCCTTTGTAATGGCGGAGTTCGCAATGCAAATTCTTTTTTAACCCGTCAGCAAAGGCCTTTGATGACATAACCACTGCAAGTTATGTTTATCAACTTCAATGGAATGCAGGATGGTGACGATAACAATGGTAGTACCATCCATCAAGATACATTATATCCTTTTGCTACTTTTTAGCCCCATACTAGCGGTTACTTCTCAACTGTAGAAGTAGCCGCTAACAGCTACTTAATGGCTTCCAACTTGTCCAAGAACCATATTTTAAATGAAGGTCTGCTGTCTGAAATCTCTTGCTTCAGTTTATTCCTCATTTCATGATAGCTCTGATCTCCGAATCGAAACATCCAAGCAAACTTTTTGAAGAAGGAGTAAAATTTCCGATATAGGTCTAGAAATTCCCAATAATAATCTCTTTGATACGCTAGTTTAGGATTGCTAATTTTATCATATTTCAACATGCTTCTGAGCTTCTCTATTTCATCCTCTATTTTGAGTTGTTCCTGTTCCAAGATCCGGTCGTCTTCGATTTCCAATTCCATTAATAGTTGCAAGCGCAAGATCTTAATATCAAAATTGATGAATAGCTCCCTTACGCGATCAAGATTCTTAATCAGTGCAAATGCTTTTTGAAATTCCCCCGCCTGAAAGTATATCATTGCCTTCCCATAATTGTAATACTTGTCTCGACTTATTTCAGGTAAGTTTTTTTTATAGAATTCGACAAAATGGTGTGCCCAAGCTAAGCTATCCTGATATTTATGTTGTACAAGAGAACGGATTAGTGTCTTGTCTTGCAAATCCTTGGTCCTCAAAATAAGAACTAACATATTCCGATATGTACCTGTATTAATCAGAAAGTCTTGATTATTGCCCTGATGTAAATTGATTTGATTTTGACTATGGGTGATATTCTTGATTAGAAACAAATCATTACCATTGTTCATTTGGTAGGTGGCATAATTTGTTAAATAAGAATAAAGCTCAATCAATTCACCATCGGAAAATTCTTCCTTGCACTGGAGTATATTTTCTTCAATAGCCTCAAAAATGGTCAAGACAGGTTTAGGATGGTTGTCCCCTTTTACCGCTGCTTCAAATAGCTGACAGAGCTGGTAATAAATGAGTAGGGCAGGATGCCAAATGATCTCCCGCTCCATAATAGCTAGAATTTCTTCCATTAATCTAAGGGAAGAAACTTGATAACCAATTACAACATCATTTACCATTAAGCGGTAGCTTAGGTAACCACAGTAAACTTTTAGTTTTTCCAAAAAATAGAACTCATCTAAACTATTGGAAATATGAAGTAGATTGGGTTCTTTATCTCTAAGTCCGGTAGCCTGTATGCTTGCCCGCTTCTTTTGTTCACGATTGATATTGTGTAACAGCTCTTTACGTATGGAGATTCTTTTCTTATTCATGTCTTCAGCTTTATAGCTATTACATTCCTTTTGGATTAGTTTATGGCTAATGCTATAGATTGAAAAGAGAAGTATAGTATTCAAAAATAAAAGAATTCAGCTGATGATTGCTCCGTAAGGAATTAGACGTTCGAAAAATCGGTCCGGAAATTCTTAGGAACACCTCTGCCTGTTAAGCCAGAAAACTCGATCTTACCTGAGAATTCACCTGCATCATTGACCTCGTAAGTGATCCCTATCATGCCAGCTCTAGATTGAAATCGGATGATATTTAAACCAACAGTTTCCCGATCCAAAAGATTTTTCTGAAGGTTAAAGGGAAACAACATTTGGGATAATTTAGATTTCTTTACCAGATCTTTTTGTACAATTTCATCACATGCTGTTGCAAGGGCTGCGGTAGCTGGCAGGGAAAGGATTTTAGCATGACCATGGAAGGAAGCAAGGGAATTAAAGCAGGGAATGAAAACTTGATTTTGGTATATTTCTTTACCAGGTAATGGTGCCAGGAGATACATAAAATCCTTTTGATTAGGAGCATAAGGCAAGACGTAGCTTTCCTGGCTCAAACACTGTTCGGAAGGTACCCCAGTGGTCTCTTCTATTTCGGATAGGTCAACCTCATCCTTGCTTGAAAATAATGTCTTTTCTAGGAGTACTGCGATGACTCCCTCCAGCAGCTTTTCTCCTACGACTAGGGCTATTTTTTTTAGCCAAGGAAGTGCCGCAGCAATATTGGGTATAATCAGTTCGGAAGACTTAATGTTCGATGGTAAGCCAGCTCCCACAGCTATTCCACAAGCTAGGGCCGATGAAGACTCAATAAAAGTTCTTCTATTCATGGTCAAATAAGGTTATGGGTAATAAACGAATGTCTTCAGCAGATAGAAACACATAACAAGAGGGCCAATCTTCATGAAAGCCCCATTTAACCTTCCAGATGTATCCGAACCTACTTTTGAGTTGCCTGAGGTGGGTTGGTTTTATCTGTGCCTTGGACAAAAGCTGCACCTCGCAACAAGCTAAAGTGTTGGCTGCTTTTGTGGGGCCCTGTTCTGGATGGTAGAGGCTCCGGTTATATTTGGCATATAAATGATTGACTTTCTCTGAAGCAATGAGCTTTTCAAAATCGTGCAGCCTGAAGCCATATTTCTTATGGAGATCGATCCATCCGAAACCCGTTCTTTGCAAGGCTTTACAAAAGGTGATCTGTATCAACTTAGCCTGTTTTTGCCTAGTTGATTCCGGGACCTGGCCAATGGCTTCACTCAAGCTTAGCATCGAGCTTAAAAGCAGTAAAACAAGCAAAGCCCTTATCGCTCTAGATCTTAAAGTGTTAGCCATCATCTTCTACCCAATAGGTTATTCAGCTTTGCTTGATAATAAGCTATCCCCCTTTTAAAAACCTGTAAAAAGGAAGGTGGGAAAGTATGATAGATTTGTGTATAATTCAAAGCTAGTTCAATCATCAATTCATTGACCAAGCTCTTCTGAGGGAATTTCCTTATTGCATACAAGTATTGACTATCTAGTAATTGTTCTTGAAAGGCTAGGTCATTATTATTGTCAAGGAGTTGGTCAATGCTTCTGATCAATTTTTGTCTAACCCTTCCATCTTCGAAGTGCGATTGAAGATGCCGTAAAGAAACTTGTGCAGGAAAGTTTATTGCGATCAATTCTACCGCTTTGGGGTTATCCGTATACGTTATCCGAATACTCATTTCACTCCCAAAACCATAGAATGATGCTGCGGAAATAAAGATGACAGGTTCCGATTTTGTAAGCTTAAAAGACTGTGAAAAAGCGTTTCCTACCTGAACAACTAAGAGCGCTTTGGTGCGGTTTCGTAACCCCTTCACTGCGATCCCGATCTGACCTAGGTTTTGGATAGGCAATACAATGGGAGCTGTAGATTTTTGCGAATCACTGGTCCATCTTGATTGTTTTGGCACTGCTAGGGCCGCCTTGATATCGTTGTACAATAGCCTTTCAATGTCAAGGTCTTCCGGATTAACATTGCAGGTACTACAGAGACGATCCAGTATTGCCAGGTTCAAGGTCGTTTTTAGAAAATCCTCACAGAAAGCTTCTTTGTGATAGGTATAGGTATCCAGAAATTCTAGTTTTTCCTCTACTGTCTGGAGGTGAATCCCAACCAAGGTGGGATTGTAGCCTACCTTCAATAAATAGGAATTGAGATATTCATATTTATTGGATGTATTATTAGTTAGCATAACGCCCTTCAACAGTACGTCGTTGGCATACTCACTTTGGGCAAAGTGTTTTAGATACCACTTTACATGTTCTTCCTTACTGATTTTACTCGGAAAATAGCGTTCAATGATCTGCCCTTGATCAGAGCTAATCTTATTGAATAGATAGATAGCAACACTGGCAGATATAGAGGGGCCTATTTCGCTCAGTAATTGCTCTGCATTACTTCTGTAAACCTGAAGATACTTGTCTATTAGCTCTTTATTATTGCCAATGGAAGATAAGATTGGATCATGAAGATCATGGCGGAGACTTGGAGTTGTCTCTACCACATCGAGCATGGTCTCAGTAGTAAGATAATATTGTATCTCCTCTGCTTTGCCGTTAACACCCAAAAATCTACCTATGTATTCGATTAGTTTTTTTCTATTTGCCTCCTTGTCTGCAAGTTCAATGCCTAGCCGATAGGCCCGAAGCCTATTGCTATTACTTAAAGGAAACAACTCCAAAAAGTCTTCTAAGCCTTTTACATTTTGTATAATATTAAGGTAAGCTTCTTCGACTTGTTTGCTCTTACCGAGATAGGGTGGCTGTTTGATGATCGGCGTTATTTCATCGGGTTTAAACCTTCCTACCATCCTGGTCAAGACTTCTCGTATAGAAGTTGAATCATCAAATACTCTATTGATAGCGATGCAATCCTTAATGTCATCTTCAATACAGGCTATCATCCGAGGTAGTAAGACGGATGGAAATTCTTTACATATTTGGGAAAACTCTAACAGGTCAAATATTTTGCAATTGTCAAAGGTTAGTTTTCTGGCGATAGATCTAGCGGCAAAATCTAATTCACTAGAATCAGCGTCTAGATTATCCAGAAAGAAATCGGCAAATTCTGGAGCGGTGGCTAGACAGGAAATCTCGATGTCGCGAATGAACTTAGGATCAACTCCTTTGAGAATTGCCGTATTTCTAAATAGGAAGAGGATTCTTTCACAAGTGATGAATTTGTTCGCAGAAGAGAAAGCTAAGTCATAGTGAAAAGGCTTTCGAAATTTTTCGAAGTAGTCGATAAAGGTTCGCTCATCTATTAGCCTTTTGGCAGCTACCTCGCTAGCTGCCAAGATTGTATTCCTACCAACACTCTTTAGATTGTTTTCTAAAGCGTCGATAATCTCATCAAAGCTAGCGAACTCCTCAAAGTATACCTTGTACGCATATACTTGCAGTTCTGGTAACTCATCAAGATCCCTAGCGATGAGCTTCACTTCTTCCGTAGATGCTCGATTAATGATTTCCTTGATAATGCTACTAGCCAATTCTATATCCCACTTCAATAGATGCTTCCGAACAAAGGAAGCTGAGACGACGGCCTTGGCTATGGACAAGATATTACAAGAGGTAGAACCATCCCAGACTATTATCTTTCCAATATTGCCATCTTTGGGATCATGTTTCAGATATCGGTAATGCTTGTGATTTAACTGATTGTACTTATCCACCAATTCATATGCATTAACATTAGAATCGGCAACTTTTCTCTTTCGATTCAGCGCTTTATCATTGGAAATCAATTCAAATACCGAAATGCAAGACAACATATCATGCCCTTCTGGTTTTAATAAAGCAGCAATTCTGTCCAGTTTCTTACTGGATTGAGCACTTACAGAAATAAAGGAAGTGGGTAATAGCGCTAAGGTCAGAAGAAGTATAATACAACCGGACAATAGCTTATTGCTAGAATTTTTTGGTGATGGGGCCATGTGTAGAATTTTTAATGATTGAGACTATATAATCTTCTAGATCTACACTTTTTTCGCTAAAAGAGAGGCAGGCCGGTTTACCCAACCTAGGCCTCTTCCTATTGCACAAAGCGCAGTATTTTGTCTCCAATTTAGCTTTAGACTACAGTTCATTCTATTGTAGTATAGCTGGATAGTTGATATCCTCGGCTATTCAAATAGAATTACTGCAAGCCCACAATTGCTAATAAGCGGTCTTTCATTTATTTTGAAATAGACTCGTGCTAAACAGCTGATTATTGTAATTTCAATGGATATTCTTAATTTTCACTGCTGAGTATTAATCTTTAGTGGAGCTTAAATCATTTTCATAGGGAAGTCTGTCTACTGTAGAGTTGGCCTTGGAATACAATGAGCACTGATCCAATACGCTACAGTATCGACATTTTGGAGATAGTAGTTATAGAAGCTATTAATTAGATTGGGGGTGAATTCAAAAACTGCATACTCATCTAAGCTGTTTTTCAGTACCCTAATTTCTTGTAACAAAGTTATCGACAACTTTCTAGGACTTCAAGTCTAGGGAAAGGACAAAAACAGGGGGAAATCAGAACTCTTTGTCGATGTATGTTTTATTTTATATTCATAAGGTGTTGTAATGTAGTCGGTAATAGCTTCAGGTGATCTGGTGGCAAAAGGGGAGAATCAAGTAGGTGCTTAATTATTATTTGTAGTAAACCTGTATTTTCAATGAGACATACTAAGCTTTTTGAGTTACTCTTTAGTATTTCTGCCAAGGAATTGGATGATTTTGAGCGTTTCGCTGGCTTATCTCTGAATCAATTGACTCAGTTGGATTTGAATGTCCTAGCGTCCTTGATCAGTATTGTCAACAGGTCGATACCTGAGGAGACGTTCAGTGAAGTTATAAAGCAAGATGTAATTGAAAAATTCTATGCTGGGATGGAGTCCCAGAAAAAACAAAAACAGTGGAATTACACCAAGAATCGCTTGACCAATGCATTTAATAGGTTTATTGCTATGGTGCAATTGGAACGACAAGACTTTGTAAAGAACCAGCTTTTATTAAGTTACTACCATAGTGAGCAATTACATAAAAATTTTAATGGCTATGTGAAGAGTAGCCAGAGAACTTTCTCTAGCAAACCTTTCGACTTTGATTGGCAATATTACTTCTATAAATTTCAAGAGGTTCTGTTATCTCAGAAGGAAGGTCAACGAAAAGAGATGAAAGAGCTTGAACAAATGGGCGAGGCGCTTGATAACTTTTATCTTGAAAACAAGTTGCGTCTGTTGGTAGAGGAGCACAACCGCGAACGCATCATTAATTCTTCTTCGAGAGACCATCCGATTTTGACCAGATTGGAATCCGAGCCCTTATCCAGGTATAATGATCGAATTCAAATCTTTTACCAGATCATTCAGATGATGAAGCAGCCTGAGGGTCTCGCACACTACCATCAGGCTAAACAACTGTTTTATGCCAATGAGGGGCGACTTTCTGATGATTACCGGAGAACCATTTGCGGGTATCTGATGAATCAATGTGTATTTTACAGCCATACAGAAAAGTGGGAGTTTTGTAGAGAGTATATTGAATACATTAAATATCTAATTGACAAGAAGCTATTATCGCCAGTAAATGGCTTATCCATCACCAAATACTCCAATACGATTTACTTTGCATTGGTATCAGGGGACCTGGATTGGGCTGAAGAAATCGTGGAGAAGTATACCACATACATAAAGCATCCGAATACGAAATCTATTAAAGATTTAAACCTGGCGAACATCTCTTTATATCGAGGGGAGTACGATAGAGCTCGTGATTTGATAATAGGATTTACGCTTTCAGAAACCTACTTCACCATCATCTACGAGAAGCTTTGTATAAAATTGTATTACGAGACCAAGGTTGCTAAACCCCTTGCCAATAAGTTAGCTGCCTTTGAAAAGTACCTTAGACGTAATACCAAGCTACCCGCTATTCGCAAAAAGAAAAACTTGAATTTTGTAAAGGCAGTGCGAGCGTTAAGTGGTTCTAACCAACCCAAGGCGATATACGAAAAGAAAGACTTCCTTGCGCTGGATTATCTATGGCTGGAAAAATGGAAGAAGCATAGCTAGGAAATCCATGCTTCTTCCGAATATTAGCGAAATTTTAATCGCTCAAAGTTCATTGAACAGTAATAAAAGCTACAATATTACTACCCGACGTCGTAGTAGCTTCTGCCAAATAGCGACCCGAGGATAATTGACTCAAATCATAGGTTTCGTAGGAGCTTGAACTAGCTCCTGCGCTGTATACCGTGACTAGTGTCTTTGGGTCAACGACAGTAAATCCATTGATCAAATTGATCGGATCACAAGTGTCGACAATTGCAATGATATCTTCCATTACGATGATCCCTTGCGATTGCGAAGCAGCATTTTCTACTTCGATTTTGGTGTTTTGACCCAAATCTTCAGCAGTATTCGCCTCCTGCTGATCTTGGGTATTAAGAGATAGGAGTAACAAAATTCCTAATAAAATTTCCATAACAAAAAGTGTTAATGTCATGGAAAGCGCTTTCACTTACAGACGTGTTAAAAAATGATTTTATTCACCGATGTGCACTTGGTTAAATGTTCGATACAAAGAAGCAGGACTTCCGGAAAATGCTGGTGGAGATAAAAAGGACCTGGGATTTGAATGCTGTTGCCCAGAACGATCGTTTTTTGCTGTAAGTATTTGATTACCAATGGTAGGGTGTGGGGATAAGTACAGGTTTTATGAAAATCAGCAACTGGGCACTGTAGCGCCCAATTGCTCGTAAGTGATACTATGATCAGTTAAGGAAGAAGGTTATCTTGATGGATGATTTCGCCATTTCCATCTTTGCTTTTTTCTGTGCTGATAAACATAACTTGATGAGTTATGTCATCAAAGGCCTTTGCTGACGGGTTAAGAAAACTACTGAACAGTATCTTTAAATACCGGTGTCAACACAAAGGTGTACAGATCAGTAGCACCTTGCCGGTTTAAACTTGTTTTATATTGTAAGTAATTGATTTGTAGTTAATTGGGTAGGTTGTTAAGCCTTGGCCTTCAATTCATACGGGGAGTGGAAAGGGATTGGCGATTTATGAACTAAGTTGGTTCCTACACCAGACAACCATACAAATACGGGGATGAAACTCAAACTAAGTGAAGCACAAGAAAAAGTATTTTGGTCCACAGTGGCAGAGGATTTGATTATTACACTGGAGCTAGGTTCTGATCCCCAGAAATGGAATAAAGAGGACTTACTGCTGCTACAGGTATCCGTGGCACAGAAAATTATTCCGCTATGTAAAAAACAACTAAAAGTTGCATTACGATGTAATCTTGAAGATAAGGACTTACAGAGGGGGACGCTTGATCTAAGATCCACCATGTACCGAATTTTTGTTAATCAGCTCTACAAGAAGACTAAGGATTATACCAAGCATCGATTTAGTTATTTTCTCATCGGGCAATCAGCCTCAGAGTATATCAAACAGAAGGGATTATTTCTAGGGGAAGCGGAAGACGCTCAACCACCGGAAACTTTGGACGAGGCTGAAAACCCTGCCATTGGTAAACATTTGGAGGAAACCTTGAAGTCATTTGTTCAATCGCTAGAATTTCATGCCTTTGTCGTGCAAAACAGACTGAAAAATATCTCTGATCAGGAAGCCGTTCAAGCGTTTCAAACCGAATTTACGCTCTTACATCAGAAAGTGGTTGATTATCTGTTGCATAAAGGAGATATACAGACAGGTATGCAGGCTTACATGGGCATCTACAAGTTAGCTAGTCAAACTTTCTTTCAAAAGGAAGATGGAGGAGAAGATACGATTCTCAATTTGTTTGGCGGCCACGGTGCATTTTACCTCAGGGGGAATTCCATTGCAATGGGTTTAAGAAAGTATCTTTTTATGAATGGGATCTTTGAAACGGAGATAGAGCAATTCATGAACTTGAAAGATAAAACAGCAATGGATTACGAAAGCCTTTATCGAGAACTTCTGGCACACTACCGAGCCCATCATGACTTGGAATAATGGTTTACATTAGTTGGATACTCGCATGGATAATGAACCGCTTAAATTTTGAAGGAGATGAAAAAAAATCAATTGGTAGGTGGCTATGGAGCCAATCTATTATGTTCTGTGTTTCACATGAGCTAGGCCATATTTTATTGGGGCATTTTGAGCAGCAAAAAATAGAAACAAAGAGATATTTTTTTGAAGTTGAAAAACAAGAAAAGCGGGAAACAGAAGATATTTTTAGGCGAGAAATCGAAGCGGATATTGTGGCGGCAGTTTTACTGACTCAGTATATTGAACATCTTGAAAATACTATTAAGACAGGCCGTGTCCCAAGATTACAAGAGGTTTTTGCTGAGTACCTAAAATCCGATGCAACACATTTGTTTGAGAGATTAGTATCCATTACTATCCTGAGCCTTTATGCCTTTTTTACCTATATAGCAGGTCGTGATCCTTTAAAGTTCAATCAAAAGTCAGCTTATCCTCATCCATTGATTAGAGCCCTCTATATCAAAGACGTATTGATACAAGGTGCCCAGAGAACCAGAAAGGTCAACAAGCGGAAAATACTAGATTATAATTTACATTATTTTAATCAATTCGATGCAGCACTGGATGAATTTAACTTGAACCAACCTGACGCGATTATTGCAAATATCATGGATCACACAGATACCTATATCAATGAAATCCAGGCCTATGCCTCTCGGTTTCGTCAATTTACTAAGCGCTGGACCTGGATACCATTAGACAATTGGACTGGTGACTAGAGTCTTAGTTCATGGTTATTCAAGCAAGATTCGTCCTCTGTCTACCCCCAACTCTACTTAATCACTAGCACCCTAGGATTAATCGGATAAATCCACTCCACGCCCCGTTCCGTCACAATCGCATCATCCTCCAGTGGTACCCGGAGTTTCTTGCCACCCCATTCTGGTACTTTAGTATAGGCGAATAATTCAATGGAGAGTAAGTTGGAGGGCTTTATCTCAAACCCCAGACGAACCGGGTTGAAAAAGGCGATTGAGGGGCCAATGCCATGCCCCCAGTTTCCCACGGAGTGGCAGCCAATGATTACATCGGTGACGTCCCCTTCTGTATATTTGTTAAACCCCTTCATTTTATTGAATCCAGCAGCGGTTAGTGCTTCGTAGACGGTAGTCTCTACTTCCTTGGCCGTTTTGCCAGGCTTAATCGTTTTCTTAATAATATCTCGGACCTTCACCGCCTGGTCGAAGGCATTCTGGATGCCTGGTGGAACGGTAGTTTCTCCTTCCTGTAGTACATAAGCCATTCGCTTCATATCTGTATACATATTCATTAATCCAACGCCCCAATCAATCATGATCACATCTCCGCGCTGAATAATCCGATCCGTGGAGGTAGCTATGATTCCACGAATACCTGTAATATAGACAGACGGCATTCCAAATGAGGATTCCAGGTTGTGTTTGAATAACTGTTCCTTCATCCACCAGGCCACGTCTTCTAAGGTGGTCACTCCTGGGGTAATTACTTCATTTGACAAGGCTCGTTCGGTGATGGTATAAGACAGCTCGCAGGCTTCTCCATACACAGCAATTTCACTCGCCACACGCCTGGATCTAAAGTCAGATGCCAACTTTTCCGCCGATACAAATCGATCCTCATACTTCTTCCCTAAGGTCTCCGCCAGCTCCAAATAACCAGAATGCGAAAGGCCATCTGCTCCCCCAATTGACTTAGAAATATTCAAGCCGATGCGTTGTGGATCTCGCTCTGCCACGAAATTCTTTAGCTCTAACTCTGACCCAAAGTAGTCATAGGCTCCCCCTTCCTCTAGCAGATACCCGCTGATCCCCAAGGCCACCCGCTCAACCCGGTCACCTCCTCGATCTGTAAAAATGTAATAGCCCGTTGATCCCACATAACCTTCTCCCATATCGGGGTACAAGGGGTCAAAGTTTCCTTCTCGATTCAGGATGATCCACATATCTATTCCATTCTCGCGCATGACCTCCGGCAAGATTAGATCGAACTTATCATTTCGGATCTGGTTCATTTTACGCCAACGACGGTGGGCTTCTTGGGTAAAGGATGGCGTGCTAATTCCGATAAGGCAAAGGAGTGTGAAAAGCTGTAGCGGGAACGAAGTTATCGACTTCATGTCTTTGATGTGTTATGGTACGTTTAAGTTGTATGTACCAGAAAGATAGCAGTTTGGACCGGTATTTCTAGAAAGGGGCTAAGTTTGGAATAATGCTTTAGAAAAGAAAAGTCACAACATACTCATAGTAAGGACGTTGTGACTTGAGAGAAGAATAGACCAGTCTTTGCTGGGACTAGAGCCGGTTGGCTAGGACGAAATCGTCAAGTAGATCAGTTGGATCTATTTTGGATGAAGTCCGAAATATCTGATTGATCAATGGTTTTCTTGCCATCAGTCACCGTTCTCTGTAGTCGACCATTATTCATTAGTTGAACCCGGTAATAGAAATAGGTATCGTTACTACAGGAGCTATCGAAGAAGGCTATGCCATCATTCAGGTACATGCCAACGTGTACTTTGTACCATTTATTAATTTCGAGTTCTTGTGTATCGTCCATGAAAAAATTTAGGTTGTTTTGAAGACCACTTCCCCCTTCCTCAAAATGATTGAAAACGTCCGAACCTAATTGCCCATTACCAAAATAGTTAGCTAAAGGTACATCGAGATTGTCGGGATCCGTCATCTCCATTAATCTCCAGGTGAAGTAGAGATGCGTTATGGATGGATTTACGGCATGTAGAAAATCCAAATAAGATTGCATTTGGTACTGAAAGCTGGGATCATTGTTAAACGATAACATATAGGGATCCGCTATTGAACCTGTCGTGAGGTGGTCAAAAAGGGTGACCATCGATTCCCTGTTTAAAGGAGGGCAACAGGGGTCAAAGGGATAGATTTCGTTGTTACAGGATAGTGGGTAGCCTTGTAGGCCAGCAAATTGTTTGGGTAGATCAATACTTTGACCATCATGGCCTGGGACCGTGAAATGGGCTGTAGCATTTAAGTCAATGGTATTACCGATGAGATCATTTCCAAGTAGCTCAAAACAATAGCGGTCACCAGATGCCAGCACCGGACTCTGCAACTGATTAATGAGACCACCATCCTGGATGATATCTACTTCAATTTGTATAGTGCCATTCTCGGGTATGGCATAATCAAAACAGAAATCAGCAGGTAGACCACAACTGGAACTTTCCTCCTCTGCTAGAACCATGAAATTCTCTGCACCTCCACATCCTGCACATAGATTATCGAGATAAGCATAGCCAAAATGTGCGGTTCTTGAACAGTCTTTTGTGATGAATTCGAGCCTTACTATTTTGCCAATCAAGGGATATAAATTTACAGTAGCACATTGCCAATTTTTTGTGTAAACGACTTGTCCCTGCGAAGCAAAAAAAGGATTGTTGGTGTCTGCTACCAAAGCATCCCCTCCTTGCCCATCTAAGTCGACCAGTCCTGTAACATAGCTTTCCGCTGCCTTGTCAAACACCTTGAGCATAAAGGACGGATTCTGTAATTCGGTATGACTAGGGTCTTGCATGACTACTGCGTAGTCAAAAGATACGATATAGTTTTCTTCAGTAACTTTAAAGGTTTTGGTTAGCATTTCAGCCTCTCCTCCAGTGTTACTATTGCCAATTCGAACGGCAAAATTATTGTTAGCGGGTGTAGGTGCTACGGTTGATAGGCTACTTATGATAGGATCGCTTGTTCCACTTGATACTATGCTAAAGCGGCCTCCTGGAAGGCCAGAAACAAAGGTGCTTTGATCTAGTTGACCAGCTTCAGCATGTTGTCCAATAATTACACTGCCGTAGCTGCCTTGCCAATAAGCGGGGTCTACTAGCCCAGATTCAAAATCACCATTGGAGCATCCGGTTGGATCGATGACGTCTGGAACACTGGATGAACTGCTGGCGTTCTTGCGCTCCGCTTGGATACGCCCTTCAATTTCCAAATATCGTTTGAGGGAGATTTCAGGATCTTCCATCTTTTTGTACGCAGCAATAGCTTGCTGCCGTTCGACGGACCGAAGCCTCGATTGTGCGGAGGCCTCGAAAGCTAGGTTGAATAAAACGAGACTTAAAAACAGGATGGTATTTTTCATGATCTTTAGATTATTGTTGTGATGAACTGAAAAGGACTTAGCGCAAGAGGGTTATGCTTCCGTAGTTTACTTTTGTCTCCACGGCTTCATATTCATAGCAAACCCTAAAAGAGCCACAGCTAGAACCAAGCCCAAAGCGGCAATCCACACATTCATAATTGGTATTGTAAATGTCAACGGCTGTCAGGGAGGGGTTCCCACAATTCATTAATTTCAATTTCCAGGTATATACACCTTCGGGAGCCAACTGGCCGTTCCATTTTCCATCCCAGTTGATTTCGCCATTGTAAAAGCCATTACAATCTGTTTCACCTGTGATGGTCAGTATATTACCCCATCGATTGACAATACTCAATTCATATTGGGTGGCATTGTAGGCTGGCCGTTGCCCCTTTGCTGGGGCAGTTGTGCTGTAGTGGTATATCTCAAAGATATCATTGACCCCGTCTCCATTTGGAGTGAAGGCTGTTGGAGCAAGGACTGCTGGTAAAGGACCAGTAAAAGTGGATGCTTTTTTTGTAACATTAATCGCTGCTGTTTGACTGAAGCAGCTATTCGTAACAGTGACAAAGTAATTGGTGTTTCCGACTGGATTCACTGCTGCATTGGCGCTAATTTGTCCGGTACTCCAAGAATAGTTCAGGCCTTCGCCAACGGTGGCCAAAGATACTAGGGAGGCGGGCGTATGCTGACAATCATTGCTGCTCGCCATCACATCTGTATATAGCATAGTGTAATCACATGGTTTGCAGGCCGTTTGATGAAGGTCGACTTCTAGTTTGGGAATGGTATAGGTACGAAAACTTTCTTCCACGGAGCACCCATACTCGTCAGTTACGCTGATGATGTAATCCTCTAAGCCGTCCGAAGCAGGGGTGATGGAGGTGCTTGATTGGGTAGAAATAACTCCTTGCTCGTTGCTAATCCAACTGTATTGGTAATTGGGGTTATAGGGTTGACTCACAACAGCTGTCGCATTTTGATCGGCTGAGCAACAAAAGGGAATATCTGGGATGGGTTGAATGGGTGGGCACTTAAACAAAATAAGTTTAGTGTGTTCGGCCCATCCTACACATCCATTGGCGAGTGCTAGCTTTACGCGATAGTAGGTATTACATTTCCACTGACCTCCGCGTTGCTCATAGAAGGCCTTCAGGTCAAATGGTCCTGCTTGACTAGCGACGAACCACTGCATCCTTTCGGTTTCAGGCTTTCGAATCCCATTGGCATCTGACTCTTCTACGCTCCAGAAGTGATCAACTTCTCCTGTGCTGGGACTACCATCTACCCAATACTGATCATCACTAAGACAGAATTCGGTAGGGCTTATGAATTCAGGACGTGGCCGAACATCTGCCTCGTCTAGGCATAGCCCATCAATATAAGCGACTGCGGTATGGTGGGCGGCACCCTCCGTACAATCTCTAGTCCTAAACTCGATAAAGGCCTGACCTCCTACGTATTCGCTTAGATCAATGGCCATACAATTCCATTCTTTATAGATTAAGCCTGGGCTATCTTGCACTTGTTTGAAGTAAGGATTGCCCCAGTCAGCCGTAACTTCGACATCTTCTACTTCCTGAAAGAATAGACCATTCGATTTTTTTGCTTTGATCCGATAGCGAAAGAATGGCTTTTCATTGTTTGCATGGGAGTTCCCCGGATCAAACAATACAAGAGCGAATTGAAAACGGAAGTCTTGATTAGAATTATCCACTTGGAATCCATAAGTGATTTCTTCCATTTCTCGGGCGCCTTGGTGGCGACCCAATCGAAGTGCTCGCGCGCCCCCATTAGGGGGCACCACAGGCAGAATTGCATCCCCTACTCTCTGGTCGAAACCACCCGCAAAAACTAGCCTAAAACGATCATTGGGAAATCCTTGTTGCCAGTCAGAATTACTGGGTCCATTACTATTGGTGAAAGTAGCATGCCTACCTTCCCATCCTGAGAAGTCAGCCGCTTCGAATCCTCCATTATGGCATTGTGATCCATTGAAATTCTTGGGCTTGCGAGCGATGGTAAAAGTTCGTTCTTCCGAGGATGGCAAAGGGAAGGGCGCAGCCTCCGGGTTACCATTCCACAGACGGAGTACTTTCCATTTGTAGGATCTACCTGGTTTTAAAACGAGCTGATGAGCCGTGTACTGCCAATAGAAGGTTTCAATCTCTAGAACCTGTGCGGAGCCCCTTATCCGGCCATGGATAGGATCTTCCGAATGAATCAAAGGAAGCTCCGTAAGAATTAGGCGATACTTGGTTCCAGGAGATTTGATACCGCTCTCTTCCCCCCATCTGAAAAGAATGGTGCGGTGTTGATCAATTGTATCTCCTGCCTCTGGAAGACTCAATTGCACTTGACCTTCAGAAGAAGTGATTTTGTTGTTGCTAGGTAATGAAGTTCGCTGTGTATATACCGGGCTAAGGTATAGACATGTAAGGACCAGGACAAAGAAGCCCTGATAGCTCTTTGGAGTTTTCACAAACGAAATGTTTTAGTGATAAAATGTTTCTAGGAAATCAATCTAAATGCACAGCATTCAAGGTTTTCTCCTACAGGATGGTAGCAGCTTTCTCCTGACAGTATATTGGATGTTACAGATATTACAGGTTCTCAAAGTTGCTATTGGCGGGTAGATAGAATAGAGAAGAACGCGTACAAGATAAAACTCACTAAGGTGTCAGTAGAGAAAAAACACTGGTATCAACTTCATAGTGGATCAGTTTCAAATGAATTCCTGGTTCAAAGGTAGGTCAATACGGCCGATGAAGAAATATCACTTTAGTTATAAGCTGCAAACTTATTGCTCAATGGGAACCCAGGTATTTCTTTACGGCTTCCACCCGATTGTTGACCTGGAGCTTTTGATAAATGGCATAATTGTGTTGTTTGACAGTCCCTTCGGTTATATTCATTAGATCGGCAATTTCTTTATTCAAGAGGCCATCCGCTAGGTGTTCCAATATCTGTTTTTGCGTCTTGCTGAGTGGCTCCAAGGCTTCAGCATGCTTTTTGTTTTGATTGGAAAAACTACTCAATACCTTCCTGGCGATTACTCTACTCATTGGAGAACCTCCCAACTGATATTCCTTGATCGCCTGAACGACCTCCTTAGCCCCTCCCGCCTTTAAAATGTAGCCAACAGCACCAGCTTTTAAGGCATCAAAGACCAGCTCATCTTCTTCAAAGACCGTGAACATAATGAAATCGATGTTTTGAACTTTCCTTTTCAACTGAAGCATACAGGAGATGCCATTCATCTTCGGCAGTCCGATATCCATGAGTACTATATCTGGCTTTTGAGTAGGGAGTTGTATAAGTGCAGATTCTCCCGAACCAAAATCGCTGATACAACGCATGCCCTCCTGTCTGTCGATTTGGCGCACTAGACTTCTCCGTAAATCATGTTGGTCTTCTACAATGCTAACTAAGATCATATTGACTTATTTTTGATGCCTGTAAGTTGCAGACATTGACCAGAAATATCAATGTAACGATGGTTATAGATCGACAATTAAGGTTATCTCACTTCCCATACCTTTTTGCGAAGTTAAGCTTAGTTTCCCCCCTATCTGTTCAGCTCGATGACGCATGTTAGCTAGGCCATACCCCCCTGTCTTATCTGTCTTCTCAACGAATCCCAAGCCATTGTCCATAATCCGTATTTCTAGCGTCTCTTTTGTCGAAGCAATTTCGATGTTAACCTGGCTAGCCTGTGCATGCTTTGTTATATTGTTAAGTGCTTCGGTAAGGATAGCAAGAATCTGGCGCCTGGTAGGGCCACTAATAGCTTGGTTTGGGTTGTGGATGGATACCAAATTGAACTGTAGGTCTATATGATGATCTTTGAGTTTTTGTATGGCATCTGATTTGATCTTGAAGGCCAATTCCTCGATGAAGTCTTTGTCTGAGTTTAATGCCCAAATTAGGTCCCGCATATTTTTTACAGCTTGTTGGGAGAGACTTAGGATACGCTGCAATTGCTCTCTTTTACCAGGGCTCTTTTCCTCTTCCAAAACATCTTCACTGATAAAGATGATAGATGAAAGGCCGCCGCCCAGATCATCATGAAGATCTCGATAAATGCGATTGCGCTCCTCATTCAGGGCTTTTTGCTTTGCCAATAATCGCCTTTGTAGAAGTAATTTACGACGATAGTAGAGGGCCGGAATGGCGCCAACAAGCAACATGCTAAGCAATCCGACAGATACTTTGAACCAGAGTGTTTGCCAATAAGGGGGAGGGATTAAAACCTCAAGCCGTTTCAATGGCCCGTCTAGCTGGTTGGCACTAATAGGGAGCACTTCCAATGTGTAACTGCCGGGTGGCAACTTGGTGAATCGCGCGATATTCCCATTGCGAATCTGACTCCATGCGTCGTCGTAGCCTAATAGGCGGAATTTTATTTGCGACTGCTCGATCTGCTCGAAGCCAATCGTCCGGAGCTCAAATTCAAGTGTATTTTGAAAATAGCTTAGTTGAATCGCCTTTGCCTCACCCACTACGGTATCTCCAACGTATATTTTATTGTTGACCCACAAATTCTCAATGTAGGCGCGTGGAAGGGCAGATGCCAATTCTACGTCACCGGGATCAAAGAAGAACAGCCCTTCTTCCGTTCCCAACCAAAGTTTCCCATCGGAGGCTTTTAGTCTTGCTGCCGGGAAGAATATCTCGTCTGGAATACCATCAGACTTGTTGTACCGGAGGAGTGCTCCCGTTGTCAAATTATATTTCCAAAGGCCCTTATCCGTTCCCAACCATAACATGTCGAAATCGTCTTGTTGTATGGAATAGACGTTGCAATGCGTACCGAAGGCCTTGTGATCTAATACTAGTTCAAATTGGTTGTTTTCCAACTTAAACAATCCCTTATCCGTTCCAATCCAAATGGGATCAGCTAATCGCTGCTGAAAAATATCATAGGACTCGGCTGCGATGGCGTACTTTGACAAGACCTTTATTGTCTTTTCTTCCCGCTCCAAAAGCCAGAGGTCATGATTACTAAAGGGAGCAAGAAGGCGGTCATTACCAATACCGAAAAAGTAATCAAATTGATAGTTTTGAAAGGAATCTAAGGAGACACAACGTTCAAGGTCCTGGGAGGGAAGAGTAGGCTTTAGTTCGAAAACGCCGTTAGTGGCAATGACATACTTATAATCCTGACTGTGGTACATCGAGATCAAACGTGAGGCGCCTGTTACCGAGATTTCAGACCAGTCTTGGGGAGCCAAATGTGATGCTGGCGCGTAGCTATAGATGGAACTACCCGCTATTGTCCAGATCACACCTGTAGAGTCGATACTCATCTGCGTAATATCGCCGGAAGAGGACTCTTGAGCAGATAGTTGTTTGAAATGATGGAGAAGCTTTCCCGAAAGGTCAAATACCAGGATGCCGCGCTCTTTGGTCAGTACCCAAATCCTCTCGTGCTGATCTTCTAACAGCTTAAGAATAGTGCTTTCTTTTCCTATTGAATTATCTGCGGGAAGTTGGAACAAGGTCCTCTGACGGTATATATGGTCCACTCCTTGACTCGGATGCGTAACCCATAGGTGTTCGCTAGAGTCTACGTGGATGGCAATGGGATTATTGGTGGTAAGTAATCCTCGTTCAGCTGATGCTGTCCGCCAGTTTTGTAGGAAGACCTTTTTTGTTCTATCAAAGAACCAAAGCCCTTCGTCTCTCGCAGCGAGTACCAAAACATCCGCAGTAAACTGTTGAACATTCCATAAAGAAAACTGCTGGTAAGCTGGCGGTATAAATTGACCGACTACCTTATCCTCTTCAATGTCATAGGCCAATAAGCCATGGTTCATAGTGGCTAACCAGGCGGTATCCGCTACTAATACAGCACTAGCAACTTTGCTCTGTGATAGGATAGGATCAGAAGGGTAGGAAACCTGCCAATCATCCGCACCTCTATCTTCCCAGATTTCGATTCCTGCTTCAATCCACCAAGGGCAGGCAATCATCCGGTCTACCTGCCCATTGGCAGTAGTGCTCGTGGCGAATCTTATCCCTTGAGTTGCTAGAAAAGGGGAGCTGGGGCGCATGCTGGCCAGATCACAGCGCCACATATACTGATCAGTGAGTAGCCATAACTGGTTCCTTTCTTCTTCCAGATGGAAGGCATGATAGTCCTTTTCTATCTGCACTGATTCCTGTGAAAACTGCCAGGACTGAAACTGCTCCTGATCTCTATCGAACCTATGCAGCGCGAACACAGTGGTAAACCAGATATCATCGTATTGGTCTTCCCAGATCTCACTCTGTACAATTTCTCCATAGTTGATTCCATCTGATGAATGAATGGAGAAAGGGCGAATCTGTTGCCCGTCAAAGCGGAAGAGGCCTTGTTCAGAGCTAATCCAAACAAAGCCTCGTGAATCTTTTTTGATAAAGGTATTATGTCTGTCATCAAGCAGGCCATCGACCTTTCCCAGGTGCTCAGATACCCAAAAGGGTTCTTGGCCACGTAGGGTAGACAAGAAAGTGCAACAAGCTAAAAAGCAATAGAGTAGGCGTTTTGTTGCTCCTTGTGCATTCATGTTTGATGGTTGAATACACAAAGATAAGGTTTACCCAATAATTAGGACTCTAGCTAGCTAGATTGCTGTTGAGTACTACTTCTTGCAGGAAATCTACGCGTAGTTGATTGTAGTTGTCTAAAATCAATTGTCTGGTAGCTTCATCTGAAGTATTTAAGATCCCCTCTACGACACGCCGGAAAAGGTACCAATCGGGTGGGCACCGATGACCCAATACCAGATCAGGGGCGATCGTTTCTTCTTCATTTTCCATTTGGTCATCATCCGTAAAAAGACTGGTCATTTGTACAATCCTATTTGCTGTTTCTTCATCAGGTGGAGGGACCGAAGCACTTTCCTTGAGGCCTTCCAACTTCAGAGAGAAGTAATATCCTCCCATGGGAATGCCATCTCTTTCCCGTGGTATCCGGTTGAGTTTTTTCCCAAACCCAATTTGACAGCCCGAGAGAATCACAGCGTCAAAATAGTCCTTTAGTGGTAGCAGTTGATCTTTTGTGAAGTATACTAGTACGATATCATCGGTATAGAATTCAAAGTCCGTAAAGGAATTGGGGCGATTGTTTAATGGGGCTTCCAGTTCCAGAGTAGCGATATTTTGTTCTGACAAAGTATACCACTTATGGGTACCAACCTGTCCTTCGGCCATAAAAATCTCCTGATTCTCAATGATAACGAAGGCTTGTTCAGCGGTTGAAAATAGGTCTGCATTAGGTGGCGTTATCTTTCTGAAGGGGTTGCTGGTGCTGGCCACCTTGTCTGGGTTATATGTAATTTGTCGAATTCTCAAAAAAGGTGCCGGCTCCAACTCCCCATCAGGTGCTGCTTCAGCATCCAGGTTTTTAAATTCAAACTGAACGCCAATAATATATTCATTATCAGCTAGGGTTTCACTGACATATTCTTCGCTGAGTAATATGGTGAGATCTTCCTGGGAAATTCTGTACGCAAGTTCTTGGGTTTCATTGCTAGAAGTTTGTACTAAGGAGGCTGTCAGAGGTTTGACGCCAAAATCTCGCATTGCAGAAACACGTCTGGCCATTGTATTAATTTTTTGGGTTAAAGAATTTCTTTTACAAAGTAACGGCCAAAACAGGTGGAAGGCCAGGGTTTAGCCATTTTTTTTATTTAAATATAACTATAGTTAGAACACCTTTGATCAAACTCGCTCTTAGCATCTGATGAAGTGCTTGATATAGTAGGATAAGGAAAGGTAATTTAGGTTGGGTAGAGTAAGCTTGCCAACTTATAGTCATCCCCATAAAACCCGCTTACAGACTTGGATTGGAGCACCTGGTTCCCACCTTCAAAATTTTGTTAACTTGAGATCCTAACCTAAAACATCTTCGGCTACGATATGAGATTTTCAAGTTTACTGTTGAGCACTAGAAAGGAAACAGTTAGTCAAGTCAGTATCAAGTCACAGGAGTTGCTAGTACGAGCGGGATTTATTCGCCAACTTTCGGCGGGTATATTCTCTTCTTTGCATTTGGCGCATCGCTCTATGGGCAAAATTGAGGCGATGCTTAGACAGGAGATGAATAGCATAGGTGGGGTAGAAGTGAGTCTTCCCATTGTGCACCCGGCCTCAATTTGGAAACAGACGAAACGCTATGAGGAGATCGATGAATCTCTTGTCCGGTTCAGAGATCGGGCAGATCGAGAGATGGTCCTGGCAATGACGCACGAAGAGGTGGTAGCCTCGCTAGCCAAAAGTGAAATATCCTCTTATAGACAATTGCCTAAGCTGATATATCAACTGCAAACTAAGTTTCGGGATGAAGCCAGGTCCCGTGGAGGATTGATCAGAGTGCGAGAATTTGTGATGAAGGACTCCTATTCCCTGGATGCCTCTTGGGCGGGCTTACAGCAGCAATATGATGCACATTACGAGGCCTATTTTCGCCTATTTGCTCGTGTCGGACTACCTGTGATGGCGATCCAAAGCGATGTAGGTATGATGGGCGGGAAGGTGGCACACGAGTACATGTATATAACGGACATCGGAGAAGACACGATTTACTTGTGTGATAGTACAGGATACCGTGCCAATAAGGAAGTAGCTACAATTCAAAAGATTTATCCAGCAAAAGTCGATCCGCTGCCTCTAGTCGAAGTGCATACTCCGGGTACCAAGACTATTGAAGATCTAGCGAATTACCTGCAATCCACAGCTGAGGCTTGCGGTAAGGGTGTTTTCTTTTCGGCTCAAGTAGAAGGTGTACAAAAGGTGATCCTGGCAGTCGTTAGAGGAGATATGGAGGTGAATGAAGTCAAACTCCAGAATTTAATCCGATCTAAAGCATTGCTGCCTGCAACGAATGAAGAAATTCGTGGCATTGGAGCTGTTCCTGGCTATGCCTCTCCAATCGGAATAGATCGGGAAAAGGCCATAGTAGTGGTAGATGACCTGATTCCTCCTTCCATGAATTTGATTGTAGGTGCCAATAAAGAACATTATCACCTGCGCAATGCTTGCTATGGACGTGATTATGAAGCAGATTTTGTAGGAGATCTCATCAATGCATTCGAAGGAGCTCTAGCCCCCGATGCCCAAACAGATCAGGATCGACTACGGTCGGTTCGTGGGGTAGAGGTAGGCAATATTTTTCAATTGGGAACCAAATACACCGAAGCCCTAGAAGCCCGCTTCATCGATAAGGATGGCAAACCCAAGCCGATCATTATGGGCTCATACGGAATTGGCGTTGGGAGATTACTGGGCTGCCTGGCCGAAGAATACCACGATGAATTTGGGCTACAACTGCCCATTAGCGTCGCGCCCTACCAGGTCATGCTCGTTGGCCTCCTAGAAAATGAGGAAGTCAAAGAACAAGCGGAAAGGCTATATGAGCAACTGAAAGCTCATCAGGTTGAAGTGCTATTCGATGACCGCCACATCAAATTGGCTCGACCTGGCGAAAAATTTGCTGATGCAGATTTGATCGGCCTTCCCATTCGCCTGACGATCTCCAAGCGTTCACTCAAGAACACTAGTGTAGAGCTAAAACTTCGGACAGGTACGGAGAAGCAGCTCATTCCGTTAGAAGAGGTTTGTGAACGGGTGATGCAACTAATCGAGGAGCTGACGGAGGAATTAAAAGCCAGGATCGGGACTGTAAGGGGCTAATGGGAGGCTTTTCTATGGCCTGCCATTGCTGGAGTGAAACAGCCCCTAGTAATGCTTTTTTTGGCCAAGGCTTCTGATAGTTGTAAATTGACGGTATAACATTTAATATCTAACATGAGTCTGAAAAAGAACTACAAGGGCTACCAATCCTTTCAATACCTGGAGAAAGATCGCGATTATAAGTATTTCGAATTAGCTAATGAAATCGATCGCGTACCTTCCAGTCGAGTCGAACTCAATACCGAACAAGAGGAGTTAGTTACGAAAATATTGACGGATCACGTCTTGATTAGCGTGCATGAGCATTTAGGTACCTTCCCAAAAGATATCAATCAAACACCTGCTTATATCAAGGAGGGCCGCATGGCTACTGCTTTTAAAGGGCTATCCCAGGGCCACTGGGACTGCGTGTTTGATAATCTCATGAACGGGGTATGTCAAATTCACTCCAAAGGCGGCTGGAAGTGGAGTGAAGTAATCCATGATCTAGGGATGAGGCTGTGTGATATAGCCCATCAGGATTTTGTAATTCACTGTAAATCAGTAGAAGATATTCATCGGGCCCATAAGGAGGGGAAAGTGGCTTGGGTGGCAGTCATGGAAGGGGCTATGATGATTGAGAATGAATTGGATAGGATTGATTTGTTGTATGGCTTTGGTCTGCGCTCGATCGGTATTACGTACAGCGAATCCAATGCCTTGGGATCGGGCTTAAAGGAAGACCGAGATGGTGGACTAACGAAATTTGGTAAACGAGCGGTGGAGAGGATGAATAAAGTCGGACTACTAATCGACTGTTCTCACACGGGGGATCAAACGGCCCTGGATACGATAGAACATAGTAGTAAGCCCATTATTCTTAGTCATATCGGTGCTCAAGCCCTTTGGGGTACCAATAGAATGGCACCCGATGAAGTGCTAATGGCCTGTGCGGAAAAAGGAGGCGTAATCGGTATAGAGGCCGCACCTCACACCACTTTGACCCCTAACCATCGCAGACACAACCTCGATGCGGTCATGGAACACTTCGAGTACATCAAGGATTTGGTGGGAATCGATCATGTTACGATGGGGCCAGATACCTTGTACGGTGACCACGTTGGCTTGCACGGTGCGTACTCCGCAGCCCTATCCTTAAAGGAATCGAAAGGTAGAGGCAAGGCGGGATTGGAGTATGAGCCCGTTCCCTACGTTGACGGATTGGAGAATCCAACGGAAGGGTCTTATAATATCGTGCGTTGGTTGGTGAAGCATGGCTATTCGGAAGAGGATATTGCCAAGGTGATGGGGAAGAACACGCTTCGTTTATTAGAAGAAGTCTGGGTATAGATGAAGTGCTTCATACATATGCTACTGCTTTTGGGCGTGGTTACCCTGAACGCTCAGGGGGAATTGACTGCCGTTTCGATTGAAGTGGCAATGGAGGATTCGGTGCTGCGGGTTCGGCAGACGTTTGCGCTGAGTCTAACTGATTCCGTGTCCAGTTTCGAAATCAAGGCCTTACAATTTGAAGGAACGAAGCTGGATTTCCTGGCTGCAAGCCTAAAAGGAGAAGCTTTAGGAATAACTTACATCCCTGAGCGAGGAATGGAAAGACTTAAATTAAGAAAGGAGGTGGGAAAACCTTGGTCTGAGGTAGTATGCACCTACAAGGTAAAAGTTACTGATCAACAATTTTACCTCCCTTTGTTCTTTACCAATTTTTCGGCAGCCACTTCCGAAAACGATTTCTGTAGACTGAAGCTTCGTATGCCTCAAACTGAAAACTATAGGCTACTTTTTCCAACGGTGAAGTGGGAGGAATCATTGAACCAAACGGATAAGGTGGTTAGCCTGGAAGTGCCAGCATTACCGGCTTTTCTACGCCTAAAACGCCTGGATGGGAACCAAGGGGCGTTCAGCTTAAATGATACAGTAGATCTGTTGGCAGTCTTCTTGTTCCTGGGTATCGGAGTATTGGTTTGGATTAACCGGAAACGATTGAGCTATGGATAGATTTATTTTTTGGGGTTTATTCGCCGTGCTAGCGCTGATCGTTTTAGGCTATGTCGCTTGGATGTATTGGATAGAAAACAAATGATCGACTTACAATTCGCCATATTTATTGGGTATTTCTTATTGGTCTTCTTCATCGGCTGGCTGGGCATGAAATGGACCCGCTCGGAAGAGGACTACTGGATTGCCGGTAGTAAGCTAGGGTGGGGGATAGGTGGTGCTACCATGGCTGCCACGCACACTAGCGCAGGCACTTTTATTGGGACGATCGGGGTGATCTATGCCGTTGGCTGGTCCTTTGGCTGGGTGTTGATCAGTATCCCCTTGGCCTATTGGTTTACAGTCGCAGTGCTCGCTCCAAGATTTACCAGCGTGACAGAATTGACGCTTCCCGCTTACCTGGAAAGAAGATACCAAAGCCGAATGGCAAGAGGTATAGGGGGCGGCATTATTCTGATTGCTACGGTGGTATATATTCAGGCGCAAGTTGTGGCCGGGGGCTTGGTCGCCAATGTAGTTTTCAATATCTCTCCCTTGACAGGCATGATCATTTTTACCGCAATTCTGATCATCTATACCTTAGTTGGAGGAATGCTGGCAGTCGTATATACTGATTTCCTACAGATGATCATCATGATCGTCGGTACTTTAATATCCGTTCCTTTGGCTTTACTACATTTCGAAGGACTGGCCAAACTTATAGAAAAGGTGGAATTGATTCATCCGCATGCCATGCAATGGGGCGGATTGCCCACGGTTTTGTTGATCACCATGAGTATGGCTTTCTTTCTGGGTTCAGTCGCCACACCTGAAAAGGTGATTCGTTTGTATGCAATGAAAGACATGAAGACGATTCGTCGTGGCATTTTGCTGGCCATTATTCTCGTTACGGGCATTAATTTACTAGTCTTCATTTTGGGCCTCGCTGCCATGGCTTTATTCCCAAACCTTCCCACCGGAGACCTGGCCATGCCGATGATTGCTAAGGCTGTCTTGCCTACTTTCGTAGGAACCATCATGTTGGCCGCGATTACTTCGGCGATGATGTCAACAGTGGATTCTTTGCTGCTCGTGGCGGGTTCTGCTTTGTCCGAAGATATTTACCAAAATATGGTTCACAAGGAGGTGTCGAATAAGCGCAAACTACAGGTAGCTCGGATAGGAATCTTGATTGTAGGCGTCATACCACTCATTTCTATTCTGTTAGGCTTTGCAGAAGGGGAGTTGATTCAATTCATTGTCATCCTTTTCACCGCTATCATGGCGGCAGGCTTTTTTACCCCGGTTGTAGGAGGTATAGTATGGAAACGTGCCACCAAACAAGGGGCTATTGCTGCTATGATCGGAGGCGTACTGAGTACAGGCCTTTGGAAAGCCTACGGCGACCCTTTAATCTATCCTGTTCTACCAGGCTTTCTAGTCAGCGTGGCGGCATATGTGGCCTTCAGTCTCCTTACGCCTGCTCCCCCAGAATCCGCCTGGAAACCTTATTTTGAAAAGAAGCTGGAGGATTAGACACCGGGCTGCATAAGACAGAAACAAGAATATAGACCAACTTTAAACCACCTAAGATCATGAAAAGTGTCACTTCTTTTCCCCTTCTATTCCTATTGGCTTTTGGATTATTCACCGCCTGTGGGCAGGCAGATCAGGAAGAGGGCAGCAAAAAAATGCCCAACTTTCTGATCCTAATGTCCGATAATCACTCCTGGAACCATCTTAGTTGTTATGATGCAGCGTCCGTACCAACGCCGAACATTGATCAGGTAGCCAAGGAAGGCGTACGCTTTACGAATGCCTATTGTACTGTCCCTTCTTGTTCACCCGCCAGGGCTGCCATGCTGGCGGGACAGGATGCCTGGCGATTGCAGGAGGCGGCCAATTTATGGGGTAGTTTCCCTAAGGTTAAAGTGTATACCGAAATGATGGAAGGGATAGGCTATCATGTGGGCATTGAAGGCAAGGGCTGGGCCCCTGGCAATGCGGAAGCTGGTGGTTGGGCGCACAATCCTGGCGGAGAAAGATATGATTCCCTAATGGGAATACCGTGATCGCAAGCTATGGAGCTCAAGAAGGGATAAAACTTTTTGAAGTAAACCCTCAAAAAGAAATGGTATGGAGTTATGATGGGGACTATCGGGTTCATCATTTTCAGATTCTCAGTACCAATGGGGAAAAACTGGCTGGCCCATTATTGAAGTAAAACCCAAAAATTGTTAGAATACTAATAAGCAATAGTATGTCTTTCTCATTAAATGGGCATGTTACCAATCCCGAGGCAATTCAAAGCTTGGCGCAGTAGGTGTAAGCAAATCTGGGAGAAATTGATGTTCTCGTAGTTAACGCCACTACTGATCTGCCGCAGGAGCCAATCGAAGAATACGATTGGGCATTTTATCAGGCCATGCTTGATTTTAGCAATATTCCATTTGAATCACGTAACTTCAAGCAAGAAAAATCCACTATTATAGTGACTCACTTTAAAACAACCTTCCACACTAACTAGCATATGTTATGGCAAAATTCAATCTGAAGATTAATGGAGAAAATAAGGAAGTAGACGTTGACCCTACAACGCCTATGCTTTGGGTATTAAGAGATCATCTCGATCTAGTTGGTACAAAATTCGGTTGTGGAATAGCTCAATGTGGAGCTTGTACCATTCACTTGGATGGAGTGGCGATGCGATCCTGCCAATTACCCGTCTCGGCGGTAGGCTCGCAGAAGATTACCACTATCGAAGGACTTTCAAAAAAGGGAACCCATCCAGTACAGCAAGCTTGGTTAGAGCATGACGTGCCACAATGCGGCTATTGTCAAGCCGGGCAGATCATGAGCGCAGCAGCTTTATTGAAAACCAACTCCAACCCCAACGACCAGGACATTGATGCGGCAATGAATGGTAATATCTGTCGCTGTGGTACCTATGTTCGCATCAAAGCTGCCATCAAAACGGCTGCTAAAATGTCTTAAACGCTATTGAAGAGTACACTCAAAAGAAAATCTATCATGACAACAATAAAAACAACCTTTGGCAGACGTGCTTTCTTGAAGAATGTCGCTGCCACGAGTGGAGGAATGGTCTTGGGATTTAGTTGGTTAACCTCTTGTCAAAATCAGCCCGTAGAAGAAGTACTGGCTATGCCAGATGAATGGTTTACCATTAACTCTTATCTGAAAATTGGGGACAATGGAGTGATCTCCATTTTTGCACCTAATCCAGAATTTGGTCAGAACGTTCGTACCTCTATGCCGATGCTAGTGGCAGAAGAGTTGGATGTAGATTGGAAAAACGTGATCGTAGAACAGGCTCCCTATCACCCCACTGATTTTGGTAGGCAATTCACCGGGGGGAGCAGGGGCATTATGTCCCGTTGGGAACCCCTGCGCATGGTCGGAGCTTCAGCCAGACAAATGCTTCGGCAGGCTGCTGCGGAGGCTTGGGAAGTACCAGTCTCCGAAGTGACCACCGACGCAGGGATATTGTACCATGAAGCCAGTAGCCGATCCGTTACCTATGGTGAAATGGCTTCAGCGGCTGCAGCGTTGACCGTTCCAGAAGAGGTAGAACTTAAAGCGGTTTCAGATTTCAAATTGATTGGGAAATCCCAGAAGAACGTGGACGGTAAAGACATCGTAACGGGGAAACCAATGTTTGGAGTAGACTATAAGAAGGAAGGCATGCTGATTGCCATGATTGAGCATCCGCCCGCTTTCGGTATGACCTTGAAATCCTTCGATGCCAGCGAAGCCAAAGCCATGCCTGGCATTAAGGATGTTGTAAAGATCAAAAGTTATAAGGACGGTTTTGAAAAACACGGTTTTGATACCAATTCATTCCCAGAGCTAGTAGCCATCGTCGGTAACTCGACCTGGGAAGTGATGCAGGCCAAGAAAAAGCTAAAAGTGGAATGGGAGCCTTTTCAAGCCTATGACGAAGTATTTAATGGTTGGGGCGGAAAGGAGACGAAGACTGTACCAGCTGGTTTAGAGAGCACTGACAGTCATCGCAGTACCATGGAAGCTTATGCCGCTAAACCGGGCAAGATTACCCGTCGGGATGGGAATCCCGAAGCCGCTTTCAAGAAAGCCGCAACGATCCTGGAACGAACCTACACCGCTCCCTACTTAGCGCATAACTGCATGGAGCCGATGAACTCTTTCGCACATGTGCAGGGAGATAAAGTACAAATTGCCACGCCCATTCAGATCCCTTCCTTGATCGTCCCTACACTAGCAGCTAGTTTGAGTATCCCCGCGGAGAATGTCCATATGGATATGACGCGCATGGGCGGGGGATTTGGCCGTCGAGCGTATGGACACTACGTGGTAGAGGCCGCCTTGATCTCCCAAAAGGTCAATGCGCCCATCAAGTTGATGTATACTCGGGAGGACGATATGACCCAAGGTATTTATCGTCCGACCTATCAGGCTACCTATCGCGCAGCCTTGGATGAAAACAATAACCTACTGGCTTTGCATATCAAGGCGGGCGGAGTACCGGAAAGTCCTTTATTTGCCAATCGTTTCCCCGCTGGAGCCCTTGACAATTATCTAGCGGAAGAGTGGTCAGTGCCATCTAATATCTCTATCGGGGCCTTCCGTGCGCCCCGCTCTAACTTTATGGCAGGAGCTGAGCAGTCCTTCTTGGATGAATTAGCTGAAGCTATGGAGCAGGATCCAATAGAGTTTAGGCTGGCTCTATTAAAGCGGGCAAAAGATAATCCTGTTGGGGAAAGGAATGATTACGATGCAGCTCGCTATGCCGGTGTACTGGAGTTGGTCAAGGAGAAATCCAATTGGGGAACAGTAGAAGCAGGAACCAGTCGAGGAGTGGCTGCCTATTTCTGTCATAATACCTACGCCGCGCACGTGCTGGACTTAAAGATGGATAAGGATCGACCAGTCGTGGCGAAGGTAACTACCGCCATTGACTGTGGGATTGTCGTCAATCCAGATGCAGCGATCAACATGGCAGAAGGAGGCATAGTAGATGGTATTGGCAATGCCTTTTTCGGGGAGATGACCTTTAAGGATGGGGTGCCTCAGAAAAAGAATTTTCATGAGTACAGAATGATTAGGATGGGTGAAGCGCCCAAGGTCATTGATGTCCACTTCGTGCAAAACGAGACGGCACCAACCGGTATGGGGGAGCCACCATTCCCTCCGATCTTTGGCGCAGTGGCCAATGCGATGTATAAAGCAACAGGTACCCGTCAGTATAACCAGCCCTTCCTGAAAGAGGAGCAAGTAGCTGGATAATAAAACTACAAGCGCAGGCTAAACATCCGAATTGGGTTGGTCGAAATCATGTGAATTTAGCTTTTTGAATGTTACCATTTTGGGATATTATTTCAAGGGGCGGGAGATATATATCGTAACCCAAGGGCACGGGTTTACCGGGATTCATGGCGAGGTATATTTAACCCCTAGCGGGTTTTTTTGGCCAAAGATTGCTTAACCCAAGCAGTCAGTGCAAGTGCCTGTCACAGCGTGACAATGTATGCATAGCCAGATACAGAGGTAGGATTTTCGTGCATTTATGTACGATATATGAATCCTCCATTTTTGGAGAATACAAAACTTCCAGATTGCCAAAATTTCGACCAACCCATATCCGAAGTTAGCTGGGTTATTACTAGACTTGACTTCGGATCTTGCTACCTTGGAAATCGGACTATATGCACAAACTTGAGCGGCTAGTTACGCTTTGCAATAAAGCAATTACTCTACGTCCTTAACCGTCTTTTGGAGTTGATGTTATAACATAGTAACACTAATAATCTATCAGCCATGACCTACATAAAGACTACTCATAATCGACGTTCGTTTTTGAAAACTTCCACCCTCGCCGGAGGAGGTCTAATGCTGGGCTTCAGCTGGCTCGCCTCCTGTAAGACGGACATGTCTGCGGAAGAAGAGCTAAGTTTGCCCGATGAATGGTATGATATCAATGCCTATCTGAAAATCGGTGAAAATGGTGTTGTCACGATCATGTCGCCCAACCCAGAAGGTGGGCAGAATGTCAAGACTTCCATGCCGATGGTCATCGCCGAGGAGCTGGATGTAGATTGGCAGCAGGTGATAGTGGAACAAGCTCCCCTAAATACCGAGGCTTATACGCGCCAGTTTATCGGTGGTAGTCAGGCCATTCGAAGAGGATGGCAAAGCCTGCGGATGGCAGGGGCTTCGGCTAGACATATGCTCAGGGAAGCTGCAGCAAAGGCATGGCAAGTGCCAGTGGAGGAGATTACTACAGAATTGGGTGTACTCCATCACACATCAAGTGGAAAATCAGCGGGCTATGGGGAAATGGCTTCAGCCGCAGCCAGTATTCCTGTTCCGGAGGAAGTGCAGTTGAAAGATGTTCGTGATTTCAAGCTTATAGGCACTTCCCAGAAAAATGTAGATGGGAAGAAGATTGTAACGGGCAACCCCCTCTTCGGTATCGATACGCAGAAGGAGGGCATGCTAATCGCTATGATCGTTCATCCCCCCGCTTTTGGTATGCAACTGAGGTCGGTCGATGACGCAGCTGCTCGATCCATGCCGGGCATCAAAGATGTTTTTACCCTCAAGGTACTCAAGGACGATTTCGAGCGACAGCACTTTGATACCTGTACGTTTCTGGAAGTGGTGGCAATTGTGGGAGACTCGACTTGGGAGGTCATGAACGCCAAAAAGGCTTTAGACGTCCAGTGGGAACCTTTCGCTGACTACCAGGAGCAAAGAACCTATTACGGTGGATCAACACAAATGCTCACCATCCCGGCCGGATTGGAGAGTACTGCTACACTACAAGAAAAGATGACGAGAATGGCGGCTGAAGGAAGCGAGATAGTCCGTAGAGATGGCGATCCTGAAGCTGCCTTCCAGCGGGCGGCCAAGGTCATCGAAAGAACCTATCGTGCCCCCTACCTGGCGCATAATTGCATGGAACCCATGAACTTCTTTGCGGACGTAAAAGACGGTAAAGCAGAGCTTATTGGACCCTTGCAAAAGGCAGAATTAACGGAACAGACAGTTGCTGCTCGTCTGGGCATACCGATTGAGAATATTGATGTAAAAATGACCCGGCTAGGTGGAGGCTATGGTCGCAGATCCTATGCGCATTGGGTAATTGAGGCTGCCTTGATCTCTCAGCAGATGAATGCACCGATCAAGCTCATCTACACCCGAGAGGATGATATGACGGGTGGAATCTATCGCCCTGCCTATCAAGCCACCTATCGAGCCGCTCTGGATGCCGATAACCAACTGATTGGTTTTCATGTTAATGCGGGTGGGACATTGGATAGTCCCTTGTATGCCAATCGATTTCCAGCAGGCGCCATTGAAAACTATCTGGCAGAACGCTGGACGATCAATTCCAATATTACCATTGGCTCCTTTAGAGCCCCCCGATCTAATTTCATCGCTTGTGCCGAGCAATCTTTCCTAGATGAATTAGCTGAAGAAATGGGGAAAGATCCTATCGATTTCCGGATGGAGCTCCTGGAGCGCGCTCAGCAGAATCCTGTAGGTGACCGCAATGATTACGATGCGGCGCGCTATGCTGGTGTGTTGCAACTGGCCCGTGAAAAATCCAATTGGGATGCAGGGGCAACGGAGATGCATCGGGGAGTATCCGTATATTTTTGCCATAATTCCTATTCTGCCCAGGTGTTGAACTTGAACATTGAGGATGGACAGCTTCAGATTGACAAGGTATGTTGTGCCGTGGACTGTGGCATAGTAGTCAACCCTGATGCCGCCTCCAACCTGGCAGAGGGAGCCATCGTAGATGGAATCGGAAATGCCCTCTACGGTGCCTTGACCTTTAAGGATGGGAAACCAGAAAAAAGCAATTTCCATGAATATCGGATGATCCGTATGTCGGAAGCCCCCAAGCAGATAGACGTGCACTTCGTGCAGAACGATATTGATCCTACGGGTTTAGGAGAACCCACCTTCCCGCCGGTTTTTGCCGCCTTGGCCAACGCTTTGTATCAGGCTACTGGTGAACGAGTCTATGACCAGCCATTTTTGAATGGGAATGGGGTGCTGAAATCGTAGTTTTGAACTACTGATTAAGGTATAAATAATATTAACTGCGACCCATGCACCTATATCTCAGATCACTAATGTGTTACTATATATACTCCCGTCAAAACTAACGGAGTGGCTACCACTTTATCCACCGTAAACACGTTCTGTCCTAGCTAAATAGCCACACCCGAAGCGACAATGGGTTGTAGATTCATAAAAATGCTGACGGTTCCGGCTTCCAATCGCTTCAAGGCTACTGGCAGAAGAAAAAAGGCGAGTCATCCATTGAGCCATCAGTGCCTTTGTCACCTGAATATTCAAGCCGAAAATCACATTCGCGGAGAGAATGGCGATCAGTCCTTGCTGTTTTTCTTTCATGTAGATCTCAGGTCAACCTTGATGTGCTTACAGGAAATCAAAAAAAGCCTTCATATAAGTCGCTTGAATGGAAACGGGTTCTTTGATCGTTAATATGTGACCTTCGGTTTTGTCATAGGCTTTCCATTCTGGCAGGCTTGCGCCATTAGGGTTCCCTGTTTTCGCAAAATTTACCCAATAGGCAGACATTGTTTTTTCAATTTCTCGATCCACATTTCGCCAGGTGTGAAGAGTGTGCAAAGCGAAAGGTACCTCGGATGTGTGGAAGGCTCCATAGTTGGGGAACTCAGGCTTATCTGGTGGGATATGGCCAAAGTTGGCCACGGTTTTGATTCCTTCCCAGGGCTGGACGGCCTGTGGGGCCTGCCATCTCAGAGCACCGACCGGAGGGGCGGCGTAGGGAATGCCTTTGAAGCTCCGACCGGTTTTGTCCGTATTCTAGGCTCCTTCGATTTGACCACTGTCTAATTCAACAAGGGTCAAGCGGTTTTCTGTACAAGCAACTAGTAGCAAAGACAACACTAATGGGAGGTATTTCATCTCTGTGTCTAAGAAGGATTTTTAATTGAATCCAATACTGGATAGGGCTGCGTGGCTGGTCTTGATTGCTTCCATTGGTGTTTGGTCGAAGGTTCTATCCTGCTCCACGAAGTAATACTCAAGGCCGGCTTGATCTTTGTGCTTGAGGATTTCTGCAAAATCGATTGAGCCCGTGCCTACCGCAGCAAATCTACCCTGCTCATCCATGTCTTTTACGTGCCATGACTTAAAACGCCCCGGTGCTTTGTTGAAGTAAGCTAGGGGATCTACGCCAGCTTTGGTAGCCCAATATAGGTCAATCTGGAAATTGAGGTGCTGAGGGTCGGAATTTTCTATAAAATAGTCCAAGGGTATAATGCCTTTAGAGTTGGCTTTAAATTCCATATCATGATTGTGATATAAGCATTCTAAGCCAGCAGCTGTGCACTTCTCCGCAATAGTGTTGATTATCTGCATGATCTCTTCCAATTCCTCACTCATTCCCAGTCTTCTGGTTTTTGGGTCAAACTTAAAGTGGCCCATGGGAGGGATAGGGATGACAAAATATTTGAATCCGACCGTCTTGACAGCTGCAATCATTTCATCGGCATTGTCTAGAGTCACATCTCCATGGTGTGAGCTAATCGGTTGGAGCCCTATCTCCTCCAAGTGAGCTTTGAAGGATTCTGGTGTCATGCCATAGAATTTTCCATTGGAATATCCAGCCGCTTCTATGTACCGATAGCCAGTAGCGGCAACCTCACGCAGGACTTCCTTGGGATTTTGGGCAAGGGTATCTCTGAGGGTATATAAAGCTAAGCCACCAAATTGGGAAGATGCGTCCATTTGCTCAGTAGCGTTTGAGTCCGTTTCCGAAGTAGCGCTTGTATCATTATCCGCTTCATTACAAGCAGTACTTAAAAAGAAAGCGAAGATAGCGAGAAAAAATAGCTTACATTTCATGTTTAAATAGTTGTTTGTGAATCGTAGGAGAATAAGAACCTACTGCTTAGTCACCAACTCCATCAATTCTTTGTCATGATGACTTCTAATGGAGCAGGTATTGTCAAAAAATAGGTTTGTTCCATTGGACTCGGTATAAGCTGGCCAATGGGGGAGATCATCGTGATTGGGGTTGCCATGGCGCGCAAAGTTAATCCAAGCCTGGCTAACTTTATGGGCCAAGCCATGTGCGGAACGAGTAGCTCCAGTCATGTTTTCACAGCGATCGATATTATCAAAAACGAAGGCGAGCTCCATACAGTGTAGGGCTTTGTACTTGCTATTCATGACCGGAGAATGCCAATTGAATAAGTAGGAGTAAACGGGCGCTCCCCCTTCCACCCCAGACTTAATATTCGCCTGATAGATGGCGCCAGGACGGAAGCGGACATCGATATCCATGAGGTCCGATGGCATCTTGTAGTTTGGGTAGGCTTTTTTAGCTGCCTTCACATAGGCGTCGGTCTTTTCGCCATATTGTTTTTTGAGCCACTCCATTACCTCTGCTTCCGAGGCGTCGGTCATCCCGGTGCTCAAGGACGGCATGAACTCCGTTTTAGTGGTTCCAATAAGCAATGGGATTTCTTTGGAAAGGGCTAAGGCTTCTGCTGCATACATTTGATAGGGTAGGAGATTACCGTCAACGCTCGGCCCCCAGTTTAAGCCAAATCCTCGAACAGGCTGCCCACGCTCCTTCAGCCGATCGCTTACCGTCTTCAGCGCTTTGTTGCCAGCTGCTACCAGCTTTAAGTAGGGGATGGACTGTATCTGGTCGACCTGATCTGCCCTAAGGGCTAATTCCTTCAGCACCTCTGCTCCGATTTCCTGGGTGACGGTCTTTTCCAAGATATTGGACCGAAAGGCACCACTCTGATTGATGGCTTTGTGAAATAGACCCTTAGCGGAAGGCATGGCCATTAGGGTATTCACCTTAGCTCCTCCGCCAGACTGGCCGAAGATGGTCACATTCTTAGGGTCTCCACCGAAGTTTTCGATATTATCCCGCACCCACTCCAAGGCCAGCCGCATGTCTAGAATGCTATTATTAGCTGATGTTTTGTACTTGTCCCCATAGGCAGAAAGATCAAGAAAGCCAAGGATATTAAGTCTATGATTGATGCTCACCACAACGACATCTCCCTTCTTAGCGAGATTCTCCCCATGATAAGAAGGGAGTTCTTGTGATGAACCAGCCGTGAAGCCACCACCATGAATCCAGAACATGACCGGACGCTTCCGTCCATCATTTATACCAGGTGTCCAAACGTTTAGCACTAAGCAGTCTTCACTGATATATCCCCAATCGTGATCGAAGACAAATTCAATTTCATCTGAGACGCTGGTCGTGGGTTGCTGCAAGGGAGCGACCGGGCCCCAGGTCATAGAGCTACGAATGTCCGACCAAGGCTCCATCTTCTGCGGCGCCTCAAAACGCTGAGCGGTAGCGTATGGAATGCCTTTATAGGTGAAGATATTGTTTCGGATGAAGCCCCGGACTTGGCCAGTGGTGGTTTGGGTTACGGCGACTTCTTTGCCAGTTTGTAGCCCAACTTGTCCCTGGCTTAAATGAGATATAAGAAGCAAGACTGTACAGAATAGTAGATGGATGATTCTCATGATTGGAAAAAGTTGAAGGAATGTATGTAGTGCTGATGAAAAATTGATTTTTCGTTTTGCTGATGGTCCGTTGCCATCAGATACTTGACTATTTCTCTTGTTCACGCTGATAGGCTCGATCCAAGAAGTGATAGCGAGCATCTTGACTTGCAGGTATAGCTTTGCTTTCTACATCGATGATCATCACAGGGGGAGACATCTCCTTGGCCTTTGCTGGTGACCATTTCGGAAGCCCCTCTCCGTTAGGATTCCCGGTTTTGATAAAGTTGGCAAAGAAAGCTTGCATCGTTTTAGAAACCTGATGATCTTCCGGTGTCCAGGCATAGTCCGCTACCAATCCCAAATTCCCCATACAATATTCTATTTCGCAGGCGTGAGGGGCTCCGATGGCTTTAGGAGGTGCTGGAGCATTTTCGTCTTTCTCAAGGGTGCCCCCTGCCAAACCTGGCACCAGATTGGCATCCCTTAAAGGTGGACGGAGTTTACTATATAGATATCGATAGACTGGCTGATCACTATTGTTGCGGTGCAGATCAAACCATTTCCAGGTGCTGTATGCAATGAAGCGGTCGGAAGCCAGGGCGGTCGCAGAGTACTCTAATTCCTCTATGGAACCGTATGGATAGAGCTTTAGGACATGTTCATGTTGCTTGGGATATAAGGCTTGGACAGCCGCTACATAATTTTCCACTGTATAAGGCTTTCCTTGCATCAAGGCCCTTCCGGGAATTTCAGCGGAATTCCAACCTAAGAGCAGTGGGATCTGTGCCTGTTGTCTAGCCTCAAAGATCTCCGGGAGTGTTTTGGGAAGTAGATAGCCATCTAGGGTCACGGGAAAGCCAAAGCGCTGAGATTCATTGTAAATTTCATATACCTCTCTAGTACTGAGCTTGCGGAGCTCAGCAAGTGTTGAATAACCTGCCTTTTTTGCAAAGTCCAAGCCAATTTGTTCTCCTTCCTTCAAGGGAACAGGGGACAAGGTAGGATGAATGCCCGCTCCACTTTCTCCGATTGCACCAGCCATCAAATCTTGCGAAAGGGGCGAGGCCATCTGGTAGCTGACCGATATGGAGCCAGCTGATTCCCCGGCAATCGTCACTTTATCTGGATCACCACCAAAAGCAGCGATATTGTCTTGCACCCATTGCAGCGCTGCCTGCTGATCCAACAGGCCATAGTTGCCAGAAGCTTTGTACGGCGCCTCTGCACTTAGTTCAGGATGGGCCAAGAAGCCAAATACATTTAATCTATAATTGACCGTTACTGCTATAATTCCTTGTTTGGCCATACTTTCCCCATCATACCGATATTCTGAAGCATCACCAGCCACGTATCCTCCTCCAAAAAAGTATACCAGAACAGGTAAATCCTTGGTGCTGCGTGTAGCGGGTGTCCAAATATTGAGGTACAAACAATCCTCACTAACGCCCGCAGATCGCGATCGCATATCCCCAAAAACGAGCGTCTGCATCGGACGTGCGGCAAATTGTTTAGTTTCTTTGACCCCTTCCCAATCTTTTAAGGGTTGTGGAGCCCGCCAGCGAAGATCTCCAATGGGTGGTTTGGCAAAGGGAACGCCTAAATAGGTCTGAATGCCCGTGTGCGTATCGTAATTGCCTTCGATTATTCCATTCGCAGTTGTGGCTTGCACTGGAAAAGCATTACTCGACTGCCCAACAATAAAATTGGTCATAGCTAAAGAAAAAAAAGCAAATAAAAAGCCTCTATACATGATCTAGATGATGATTTAACTATTTGTTGAAGGTAGATTGAGTTTTATTGTATCAATTTGATACAATAGTAAATATTATTTTTCATATCATTGTCGAAAGAATCTGATTTTTTTCTGATCCATGGATAACTACTTGCCACATATTGCGTACGATTCCGTCATCTTTGGATTTTCGGGGACTTCCCTGAAAATCCTGATCATGGAATATCACAATACTGGCTTCTTTGCCTTGCCGGGAGGGTTTGTCCGAGAGGATGAGCATCTGAATGATGCTGTGGCAAGAGGATTGCGAGAGCGGACAGGATTGGATGAAATATATCTGGAGCAATTTTATGCTTTTGGGAATACAGACAGACATCAACCAGCGGTCATGCGCAAGATCCTGGAAGCGGGTGGCCATGACGTAGAAGCGCTGAATTGGCTTATGGACCGCTTTGTTTCCATTGCATATTATGCCTTGATTGACTACAACAAAGTGAATCCCACCCCAGATGCCCTATCTGACTCCATTAAGTGGTACGCAGTTGATCAACTCCCGCCTTTAATCTTTCATCATGAAGACATTGTAGCGAAGGCTCTTGAAACTTTGCGCGGTAATCTAGATCGAAAGCTAGCCAGCGTAAACTTGCTGCCGCCTCAATTTACTATGAAGGAATTGCAGCAGGTACATGAGGCCATCTTGGGAGAACCAATACAACGTACTAATTTTCAACGTAAAATGCTCAGCCTCGGTATTTTGAAGCGGCATGAGAAAAGGTTTAATGGGAAGGCTCATAAAGCTCCCTATTTGTATAGTTTCATTGATGCCTAGACCATTACTTGGAATGTTTTAAGGGGTTTAGAAAGTGTTATTGAGAACCCGATTTTTGGTTGCTGTGAGTGGGCAAGCATTCATTTGGGATGAGTTTTGGGCTCAATCGAGGCGAAAAAAGTAGGCGATGCCCCTGCATCGGCGAGGCTTTTCAACGCTGGGTGAGTCCAGAAATCGCCCAAAGGGATATATTCGTTGAATCTTAGCCGAGTACTTAAAAGCGTTTAATTCATTAAATTATGGAGCAATTGATGTGATCAATAAATTGACCTATGTTTAAATTCTTAAGACGAGCAAGGATGAAATTCCTTAGAAAGGGAAAGTCAAACAAATATTTACTTTATGCGGTAGGTGAGATTTCATTGATAATCATTGGGATAGTTCTAGCGCTTCAACTGAACAATTGGAACAACAAACGCCAAGACAATAACTCTCGAATATCTCTACTGCGTGATTTACAGGAAGATCTCCAAATGGATATAAGGTGGAACCAAAAAGAGGATTCACTGATCAATGCTTACATCCCAAGAGCTGATACCGCCTTTATGTTGTTCTATAAAGCTCAATCGGCAGAAGATTTGGCTACCATTACGTCTTATCTTGATATACGACCCAATGATCTGTCTATCAATGATGAAGCTTACCAAGAAATGATCACGACGGGTAAATTTTACTTGATCAAAAGTAAAGCGCTAAAAGAAGCCATCAGCCAATACTACAAACGAGCCGAGAGGGCACAGTTTTACATCCGAACGATTTTTGAAAAGAACTATGAAGTTGGCTACGATATACACTTAGTACCCTATAATCGGATCTTCTTTGGGGCAACTTATCTTGATGATACCTTGGACGATTCCTGGATTCGTGATTCCCAATCCCTTACGTTCCTGGCGGTAGAAAGAATGCTTGATTTTAGAAAGAATGAAATACTGTTCACCCGCAAACGACAACATAATGAACTACTAAAACTCGGGCAAAACTTGCTGGAATTGATAGAAAAGGAGATTCAATAAGTTTTAGAAAACATGCACTTAGGTTCACCCTTGGAAGGAAGATATAGTTTAAAGAAGTTGTTTAAGCATGTCTGCTGAGTCGAAATGGAGAAGATTTTGGCTCAATTGTCCCGATAACCACATCAGGATTTTTTGAGCCTGTTTGCTGGCGCAAGCCCGGCAGGCCACATAGCAGCGTGGCGATAAAAAATCGAAGAGTGAGTTAAAAAGAGCTTCATCGCGGCCAGTGAGATATTTTTAAACAACTTGAAAGTCAAGAAAAAATATTCCAAACCTTTACACAAAGTTAACTCCGCTTACTTCCCTTTTTCTCTCTAAGTTTTGCTCTTTTGTATCGTCGATATAGAGGATATTATTTTAAATCTGTTCCCTATCTAAAACTTGTCATAAAGCAGAAATGAGACAACTTAGCTATTATACTTTTATTGGAATCACGACTTTATTGCTTGCTTGTAGCAATAAGGTTGGCGATAAAACGGACGAAACCACTGAAGCGGCCACTACTTTTCGGATTGCTTTCGGTTCCTGCGCCAATCAAGATAAGCCGCAACCGCTCTTAAATGTAGCGGCTAATTTGAATTCCGATGTCTTTATTTTCCTGGGAGACAATATTTATGGCGACTCGAGGACCATGGACACCTTACAAGCAAAATATGACCGCTTGGCTGCTAAAGCTGAATTTCAGAATCTATGGAATAGTACTAAGGTGCTTTCCATTTGGGATGACCATGATTATGGCGAAAATGATGCTGGACGTCACTACCCATTTAAAGAGGCTTCAAAAGCTATTTTTATGGATTTTTGGAAAGTGCCCACTACTTCTGATCGCCGGAAACATAAGGGGATTTATGGAGTAGAATATCTGGAGAAGGATGGGCAGAAAGTGCAATTGATTCTCCTGGATACGCGCACTTTTCGAGATAAACTAGTACATCGGGATTCAACGGATTCAATTCATAAGAATGACTACGCAATCAATCAGAGTCCTGACAGCACCCTATTAGGCCAGGAACAATGGCAATGGCTCGAACAGCAACTTAGGCAACCCGCGGACATGAGAATTATCGCCTCAAGTATTCAGTTCAGCCATGAATACAATGGTTGGGAAAGTTGGACCAATGTTCCACACCAGCAGCAACACATGATTGATCTGATCCAAAAGACCAAAGCCAATGGAGTCATTTTTATTTCCGGAGATGTGCATTGGGGCGAAATCTCGAAGATGGAGGTGGATGGCGGTTATCCTATTTACGATGTAACATCGAGTGGCATTACCCAAACTTGGGACATCATAGAACCGAATTCGAACCGCATTGGCCAATCCGTTCCTCAAAATAATGTGGGTTTGATCGAGATTGACTTTTCATCGGTGGGAAAGGTGAGCTTGAGCATTGTCGACGCTACGGAGCAGAAGGTAGTGGAACATAGTATTGAGATGGACAAACTTAGGTTTTAAAAATGAATGTATGCTAGCATGCCTTCCTCTAGTGGAAATTGAATGCTATTTGCCCTTGAGCCGTGTAAGCTGTAGCTATTGAGGAAAATTGATCCTTCTCGACTCAAAGACCGAAACTTAAACAGGTTCTTATACCAGAAAGACCAAGGGTGATTTTGCCCTTGGTCTTTTCATCTTTCTCATAAACCTAGTGGATAGGGATCAACCCATAAGTGGTGATTCTGGATCCTGATTAGCCGTAGAAAATGGCTGATGGTAGTAGCGTTTACCAGTTGCCTGATACATGGCATTGGCTAATGCACCCACTGCTGGGGGGAGTCCTGGTTCGCCTAGGCCGGTGGGAGAAACGTCGCTATCCACGAAGAACACCTCGATCTCTGATGGCGCTTCACTATGCCTGATCAACTGAAAGCTGTTGAAGTTTTGTTGCGTAGGAACGCCGTCTTTGAAACTCAATTCTCCGTGCATGGCGTGTCCAATCCCATCTACAACCCCACCTTGGATCATATTGATGGCACCTTCGGGATTGATTACGATTCCACAATCGACCGCACACCACACCTTTTTAACTTTTGGTTGACCATCCGCCATGACCATATCGACGATTTCCGCTACATAGGTGTTGTGGCAGAAGTAGGCGGAAACTCCACGATGAACACCGGGCATGTCAGCGCCCCAATTGGCCTTTTCTTTGACTAGTTTCAAGACGCCGGCATAGCGATCAGCATCGTATTCATATTTTTCACCAACCGGATTATTCTTGGCCCGATCAAAGAGCGCCAAGCGCAACTCGATAGGGTCTTTACCCGCGGCTTCGGCTACCTCATCCAAAAAGGCTTGTTCGGCACCCGCCGCAAAGTGGGACCGGGGTGCACGCCACGCCCCAAAAGTAATATTGGAGGGGGAAACACGCTTAACTGCCTGGTAATTATCTATCGCTCCTGCTGGAAAGCGATTGGGGAATACGGCCCCCTCTCGGAATCCTACGCCCTTTACCGAAAATGCAATTAGTTCGTTATTTTCATCCAGGGCAGCTTTATAGGTAGAGCGATAGGCAGGTCGGTAGGTACCCTGGGTCATATCATCTTCCCTGGTATAGATCAATTTAATGGGCGCATCCATCTTTTTAGAGATAGCAGCTGCTTCTAATCCAAAATGGGTATACAATCTTCTACCAAATCCACCGCCCATGCGAGTCATCGCTACAGAAACGTTTTCAGCAGGTACGCTTAACATTTTAGCGGCAGACTCTTTCAGGGCATTCGGTGTCTGTGTTGGACCAACCAACTCCACTTTATCTCCGCTGACATGGGCAAAGAAATTCATCGGCTCCATGGTGTTGTGCGGAATAATGGGAGCGGTATAGGTGCGTTCAATGACTTTAGCGGCTTTTGCAAAAGCCGCTTCGGGGGAGCCATCTTTCCGCTCTTCTTGTAACTCACCTTTTTCCATATCGGCTATCAAACTGGTGGCGTGTTCATCCGTATTCTCGGTTGGTGTGACGGTTTCCCAATTGGCCTTCAGTGCTTTTTTGGCCTTCATCAACTTCCAGGTTGAATCGCCAACAATCGCAATCAACTGGTTGAAAGCATTCACATCAAAGCGCCCTTCCCCTTCGTAACTGGTGTCAATGATGAAGGCATCCTTCACCCCATCCAACTGCTTGATCTCTTCTTGATTGAAATCCTTTACCGCCATGCCAAAGGCAGGGGGATGCTCGATCATGGCCAGTAGCATGCCTTTACGCTTGAAATCAAGACCAAATAGTGGTTGGCCACTCACGATCTTTGGACCTTCTACATTCTTTTGAGCCGTACCGATCAGCTTAAAGTCCTTGGGATCTTTAAGTTTCACTTCCTCCGGTACCTCAATGCCAACGGCCTTGGAGGCAATCTCACCATAGCCGATGATCCGATCGCCATTAATCTCGTTGATTATGCCATCACTAGCCTTTAAATCCGTTACAGCAACCTCCCACTCTTTTGCGGCAGCTTCCAGTAGCATTCGCTTTCCGGTGGCGCCAGCCATGCGCAGGGCTTCCCAGCCGAGCATGATCGACAAACTTCCGCCAGCGAACTGCGGATTGTTAAAGGCGTCCTCGTCTAACATCCCCTGTTCAACTACCACATTCTTCCAATCTACATCCAGCTCTTCCGCTACGATCATCGGCATGGAGGTCATCACATTTTGGCCAATTTCCGGATTAGGCGAATAGATGGTCACAAGTCCAGTATCCCCAATCTTGATATAGCCATTGATGTCAAACCATTCATTAGGGACAGGCGTTCCTTCTTCCTCAACGGGCGTGCAGCCGGTCAACCAGTTAAAACCGATCAAAAGGCCACCCCCACTTGCCGCTGAAACCTTTAAGAAGGAGCGGCGATTATATTGTGTTTTTATAAGTGTCATTTGTGTCGATTTTGAAATTAGGAATTAGCAGCAGCCGACTTAATGGCGGCCTTGATTCTAACGTAGGTGCCACAGCGACAGATGTTTCCATTCATGGCTGCCTCAATGGCTTCATCTGTCGGATTGGGGTTGTTTTTGAGAAAGGCTGAAGCATTCATGATTTGGCCAGTCTGGCAATAACCGCATTGGGCTACATCCTGTTCGAGCCAAGCCTGTTGTACCGGATGATCATTCTTTTCGGATAATCCTTCGATGGTAGTGATCGCCTGCTTGCCAACTTGCGATACAGGGAGCGTACAAGAACGCACGGCTACATCTCCCAGGTGAATGGTACAAGCTCCGCATTGTGCAATCCCACAGCCGTATTTTGTGCCAACTAGATCAAGATCATCTCGTAAAACCCAAAGCATGGGCGTATCGGGATCAACATCTACTTCTTGTTTTTTCCCGTTGATGGTAAGGTTGAAAATTGCCATATAATAGAATTAATGGAGGATTAAAAGCTATCGTAAAATACTCAAATTCAGGTGGAAAAAGTAACACCAATCAAACAATAAACAATTGACTTCAAATTTATAGCCTGTAAACCTAGACGCCAGAAGAGGCTTTGACTAAGAATGATTAGCAGGCTGTTTGCTTTTAGAAGTATGCATAAGTGTTCTGAATTAGAACCGACTTATGGAAAGTAGCAACAAGATATCCATACCTCGGACTATTCAATACACTTATCCAACTGATCCTGACATTCGTTAAATAGATGCGGGCATTTACCAAAAGGGTATAAAAAGCTGCATCTTGTTGCTTCTCTTTTTTGTATAATAGGTAATGGCTTATTCATCAATGTACGATACTCTTATATTTTCTGCGCTAAGATTTGAAATAAAAGCGATCAGCATGCAATATATACGATCCCTCGCTAGGCAGCTATCTACTTTTTTTACCCTTACTTTCTTCGTGCTTCTGCTCTGGAATTGCAACCGACAAGTTGTTACGTCCGATACGATGACGGAGGAAATGGTAGCTAAAATCCAGACAGAAACGGATCCCTATTTTGTATATGAATATGAGCAGAGCAAATTCGTACCCCCGGCTGGTAAAACCTTGCTCATGATGGGCCAAACTGTGGAAGATATTGATGATTACATGGCCAATTTTGCGGGTAAACCCATCCCGGGAGGGTGGTCGGCCTATTGGGGAATACCTGAATTCAGCGGCGTCACGAATACCTTTACGAATGAAAACGGCAGTTCTCACAATCATCAGATGCTTGTCGACAGATTTTCCAATACAGTCATTCATAGCGCTATGTGGATGGTAGGAACTTGGGGAGTAGCCGCCAATACGGCTAATGGTGTATACGATGAAGTAGTCAAACAGTACGCCAACTGGGCAAAATCCATCAATCGCCCGATTTATTTGCGGATAGGATATGAATTTGACGGCCCACATAATCAGCTTGAGCCCGATGATTATGTTCGTGCATACAGGCGTGTGGTAGATCTGATGCGAGCGGAAGGCGTCGAGAATGTGGCCTTTGTTTGGCACTCCTATATTTTTACACCGTATAAGAATTATCCATTGGAAGCCTGGTATCCCGGAGATGCGTATGTGGATTGGGTAGGTATTTCCACATTTGGCTTATTGTATCAAGAAGCAGAATTGTTGGTTCATGGTGATGCAGTGCTAGAGTTTGCCAAAATACATAAGAAGCCAGTTATGGTAGCAGAAGCTAGCCCGACCTCAGGCATTAAAGCCAATGATTTGGAAACCTGGGATAGTTGGTTCGTAAACTTCTTCTCCATTTGCTACCGAAAAAATATCAAGGCCATAAGTTTTATTAATGCAGATTGGGAACGTTATAGCTTTGAAGGAGTAGATTGGAAAGATGCCCGTCTCTCCAATAATCCGCAAATAGCAGAGGCTTGGTTTTTGGAAACGGGTAAAAGTCGTTATCTCAAACAGTCTGACGAGCTCTTTCAACTATTAGGCTACTGAGCGGATACAAACTGGTCCGCGAACTCAATCATTCCTTTTAATTCTTCTATTTCAGTCGGATTTGGCATGACCAGGGGTGGGCGCACATCTCCAGCATCTTTCCCGATCAGGCGAGCGCCTGCTTTAATTAAGCTGACCGCGTAGCCTTCCTTTTTGCTGCGCAGACGCACAAAGGGAATAAAGAAAGATCTTAGGAGATCATGTACGACTTGTTTGTTCCTTGCTCTTAGTGCCTGGTAGTAGTGGATAGCAAGATCCGGAACAAAATTGAAGACGGCAGAAGAGTAGGTGTTTACCCCAATAGAAAGATAGGCCTCTGAAATAATTTCGGCGGTCGGCACGCCTCCGATGTAGACCAAGCGGTCGCCCAATGATTTGATGGTGTCGTTAAGATTTTGCATGTTACCAGTTCCATCCTTTAGCCCAATCAGATTAGGGCAGGCGTCAGCCAGTTCCTGTAAATACTGAGGGGGGAGAATCCCATTGGCACGATTGTAATAGATCACGGGCAGGGACGTGTTGTTCAGGATAGCCTTAGCATAAGCCATTGCCCCATCGGGTGGGCAAGAGGTGAGGTAGGGCGGCATTAGTAACAAGCCGTCAATACCCGCTTTTTCAGCTATCTGTGCCAATGCAATGGCTTCGGGGATACTACGTCCAATGCTAGATATGACTGGTGTTTGATCACCGATCACTCTTGTAGCCGTACTTACGATCTGTTGATACTCTGTTCGGGATAGGGAAAAAAACTCCCCGGTTCCTCCTGCCACAAACACTGTAGAAACAGGCTTGGAAATAAACCATTCTAGCCGATCTGCATAGGATGAAATATCTAGCTGCCCATCTGTGTCCATATCTGTGATGGGAAAAGAGAGCAATCCATCGCTAAGCGCGTTTGTAAGTCTTTCAAGATTCATGTTGGTTGTTTTGTTTCGAAATCGTTTTGTTTGATCTTGTTTAAGAGAAAGGGAGCAAGACAGAGAAAAGCATTACGGCAAACAGACCCGCTAAAGCCATCACTGTCATCAATATGGAGAAATGTCGAATGGTCTCCTGAGCTTCCATCCCACTCATTTTTGTAACAATCCAAAATCCACTGTCATTCATCCAGGCGAAAATCTTAGACCCACAGCCGATGGCCAAAGCTAGATAGACCGGATGAAAGGCTAAGTCGGTGCCAATCACGCCACTCATCACACCCATAGCGGTTACCATAGCTACTGTAGCTGAGCCTTGGGCAGAGCGCACCACTGCCGTAATGAGGAAGGCCATAGGCAATAAGGCCAATTGATATTGCGAAGCTAAACCTTCGATCTGCCCACCAATCCCCGTCTGTTGTAGCATTTGACCGAAAGCCCCACCCGCAGAAGTGATCAGAATGATCATAGCAGCGCTAGTCAGGGCTTCGGTGATAAATCGTTGAAAATTGGATTTCTCTTCAAGTTGTTTCCATAGGAGCAGCATCGATAAAATAGCACCAACAAAAAGGGCAATGTTGGCTTCACCTAAGGTAGTCAAGATCTTGTAGATAAGATTATCCTTAGATAGGAAGGCATTTGATAAAGTATTCCCCGTGATCAAAAGGAGGGGAAGTAGTATGGGTAATAGAGACAGTCCCAAATGAGGCAAGTCACTCGTTGGGCGGGCGGCATACTGTTCCAGTTCTTTTATAGAAATATCAGGGGTGTCACGCATGGGAAGGTCCCATTTCTTATTGGCCCAAAGTGCATAAAGATACCCTGCACTAACCGTTATGATGCCGATCACCAATCCCCCGATGATCATGATACCTAGGTCGATCCCCATTTCTTCTGCCACGAAGAGCGGACCAGGGGTTGGAGGAATTAGTGAATGCGCCATGACGCTTCCCGCAATGATAGCCATTAGGTACAAACTGAACTTCTTGGGATCTCTCACGGACAAGGATTTGACCAACGGCATCATTAGGTAAAAAACGGTGTCGAAAAAGACGGGGATAGCTAAGGTAAAACTGCCAGATAGAAGTGCCATCGAGGAGTTTTTCTGCCCAAACAGATTCAGCAAGCCGCGGATGATCCGATCTGCCGCACCACTTCTCATCAATGCTGTACCAATGATGGAAGCCAGAGCGATCAAGATACCAATCTTAGCACTTGTATTTCCAAAGGCGGTGGCTAGTCGTTTTCCGATTGGTATCTCTGAAAAAGCATGTGCCTCGGCCTCCGTCATTCCACTTTGTTGAGCATACGCCAATAGTAATTCAGGGGAGGTAAGCAGAGCTGTGACCAGGGCGGCCAGCATAAGAGATATAGCAGCATGAAGCTTTAGTCGAATAATGCAGAATAGTACGACAGCTGCTCCGATTAGAATAATGAGGATGGCGTTCATTGTTAATGGTGCCTTAGTAGTGTGGTGGACTGCTTTTGAATATACCGGACATTTAGAAGGCAGAAATGAGAAGACAGACACACGCTTGTCATAAGACCTAAAGTTATGATATCTCGAAGCGTAGCGATCTGTCGGCTTTCCTCTCATCTCTACTCGTAAGAGCCGAAATTGAAACACCTACTTAATGTACTAATAATTTGTGCATTACTCAAAGATTGCCTTCGCCCGCTGGAAAAGAGAAGCTCCCTTGTAATGCGATAAGAAAGGTGCAGAGGGCTTATATTCGTGGAGATCTATTGAATTTGAATTAACAAAACGAAATGAAAAACCCAACTTTACAAATTACCAACTTAATTATCACGCCCATTGCTGTGGGGGACCCCCCTCTCCTAAATGCAGCCGGTCTACACGCCGCTTATGCGCTGAGGATCATACTAGAAGTAGAGACCAACGTTGGAATTACGGGCATCAGCGAAATTCCAGGTAGTGAGCGCATACGCCAAGCTTTGGAAAAGGCGAAACCTTTGATTCTTGGCCAACATCCCTTTCAGATGAATCGGCTCAAGCAGCGTCTTACCGCACACTTCGGAGAAGATACGGCAGATCAACGGGGCAACAAACCTTGGGATCAGCGGCAATTGATTCACATCTTTAGCGCCCTTGAAGTTGCTTCTTTGGATATTATGGGGAAGCTACTGAATGAGCCAGTGGTCAACCTCTTGGGGGGGAAGGCCCGGGATCGCGTACCTTTTGCTGCTTATCTATTCTACAAATATGAAGGTGCCGGGGGGGCACTTGGTTTTGGCATAGATCCTGAGGCGGAGGGCTGGGAGGCGGGAAGACAACGGGAGGCGCTGACACCTGAGCAGGTCGTAGAGCAGGCTAAATCCATGTGTGAATCTTTCGGTTTTCAATCCATCAAGCTGAAGGGAGGTGCACTGGAGCCCGCACTGGAATGTGAAAGTATTATGGCTTTGCGGAAAGCTTTTGGTGAAGAGATGCCTCTCCGCTTGGATCCCAATGCCATCTGGTCACTGGAAACGGCAGTAAAATACGGTAAACAGATGGAAGGTGTTTTGGAATATTATGAAGATCCGGTAAGAGGTCAAGAGAATATGTCCGAACTGGCTCAACGTGTTGATATCCCCCTGGCTACCAATATGTGCACTACTTCCTTCGCCGATTTGCCCCAAAGTATTCGCTTAAATTCAGAACAGATCATCCTCTCTGATCACCACTTTTGGGGGGGGCTAAAGGCCAGTATGGAACTGAATCGAATTTGCGAAACCTTTGGTAGGGGCTTCTCTATGCATTCCAATAGCCATCTAGGAATTTCAATGGCAGCCATGGTGCACCTAGGCGCTGCGATCCCCGAACTGACCTATGCTTTAGATACGCATTACCCTTGGCAAATAGACGAGGTGATACAGGGGGGGAAACTTCCCATTGTGGAGGGGTATGTAGAGGTCCCCAAAGGGCCTGGGCTTGGCGTCGAAATAGATCAAGCGGAATTGCAACGGCTCCATGAAAACTATCATGCTTGCGGTTTAACGGAGAGAGATGATCAAGCCGCTATGCAAGCCAAGCAGCCGGGCTGGGTCTTCCAATTGCAGCGATGGTAGGGCAGAGGAATGAGGTTTTTTATCAATTAGCTTATTGCTTTTGAATAGGTAAACCAGTCCCCGCTGCCCTAGATCAAATAAGCCGGTGTGTTAGCCTAGTATTCGGCCCTGCTGGATCTCTAGTTCCGAACGTTAATTTGATGGCTGTTTTGCTCGAAGAGAGGTAATTTCAGTATTGCTATCTTAGCGGTCTTATGAATGAGTACTTTAAGTCGATCATCCGGCAAAAAACTGGAGCCTCTCGCTTGATTGAAAAAGAGGTGATTCAGGAACTGTGGAGTGGGTATGGAAAGATCATGCGCCTGGGGTTGGAGAATACTTCCTTCGACAGCGTGATCGTGAAGCATGTTCAATTACCCCAAAATGCAAATCACCCACGTGGTTGGAATACGGATATCGGCCATCAACGAAAAGTGAAGTCATATCAGGTAGAAACCATCTGGTATGATACCTATAGCAAGAACAGTACTGCACGTCTGCCACACTGCTGGGCCATTGAGACATATGCCGCGGAAGTACTAATGGTTTTGGAAGATTTGGATGAAGCAGGTTATCCCCTGCGAAAGAGATCAGTTACCTGGGAGGAGATCGTAGAATGTTTAGCCTGGTTGGCACAGTTTCATGCCAGTTACCTGGGCAGCAGGCCGGATGGACTTTGGGAAGTGGGAACCTATTGGCATTTGGAGACCAGGCCTCAGGAATTTGCTGTACTGGATGATCAACACTTGAAAGAGGCTGCTCCGTTTATCGACGAAAAGCTGAATTCCTGTAGGTACAAAACCTTTGTTCACGGGGATGCCAAATTGGCCAATTTCTGTTTCGCTAAAGATGGGCGGGTAGCTGGAGTCGATTTTCAATATGTAGGCGGTGGTTGTGGCATGAAAGATGTTGCTTATTTCATTGGCAGCTGTCTGAATGAAACAGAATGTGAACGTTTGGAGCCACAAATTTTGGATACCTATTTCACGCATTTGCAAAGTGCGCTGATAGAAAAAAATCAAGCCCTTGAAAGAGAATGGCGCTCCCTGTATCGAGTAGCATGGGCGGATTTTCACCGCTTTTTAAAAGGATGGAGTCCCGGTCATTGGAAGATCAATAGTTATAGCGAAAGAGTAACGAAAGAAGTGATTAATAGCCTGTAGCAATGGATCTATTGAAGCTTACTAATATAGCGATCAAGGCGGCACTTTCGGCTGGGGAGGTCATTCGGAAGCATAGGAACGCTAAGGTTGCGGTGGAGAAAAAGGATACCGGAAACAGCCTTGCTGCTCAAGTCGTAACCGTAGTAGATAGGGCATGTGAAGCCGCTATCCTTGCTCATATTCTTCCTACCTGTGAGGCGTTGGGTCTAGCGCTTTTATCAGAAGAAACGGAAGATGATGGTAGTCGTTTCCGAGCAAATTTTTTTTGGTGTATTGACCCAATGGATGGGACCCTTGCCTTCATCCAAAAACGACCAGGTTTTTCTGTATCGATTGCTCTAGTTGCAAAGGAAGGGACGCCACAAATTGGAGTTGTGTATGATCCGAGTACGGAAACCTTATACCATGCCTGTAAAGACAATGGGGTTTATAAGAATGGCAGACCTTGGGAAGTTAAATCGACCAATGCTCACTTAACCTATGTGACAGATAGACGGCTTAAGGACACCCCTCGGTTCGTTGAGATAGAACATTTGCTAGTTCAACAGGTGGCAAAGTTGGAGTTGAGTGGGGTAAAAGAATTGGCAGGAGGGGGTTCTGTATTGAATGCCATCCGTGTATTGGAAAACGGTCCTGCCTGTATGCTGAAATTTCCTAAAAAGGAAAGCGGAGGGGGGAGCATATGGGACTTTGCAGCTACAGCTTGCATTTATCAGGAATTGGGTTTGCCCGCTACGAATTTTGCGGGGGGGAGATTAGATTTGAATAGAAGCGATGACACTTTTATGAATCACGAGGGCGTCTTTTATGCTAACTTAACTAGCGGATAATCTTCTGAAAATAGGTCATTATTCTCCTCTAAGAGCACTTGCCAAATTTGAACCAAGCTGGGTGTGGCTATCGTGCAGATGGTTTTATTTTTCTGTAAAGATTGATTTTTAGTCTATTAGTATAGTGATCTCGCTTTTTTTGAGACGTAAATCCGAGGTATTCGTCTTGCGTGAGCCTTTTCCATCTCTAAGATACTTCGTAACTTAAGTAATGTGACAGTCGTCCTCGGTAGGCTTGAGTCACCGAATTCTATGGCGATACGATCTGGTTTTGTTCGCAACTTTCTATGCGGAGTCATTCTTGCCGTATTCTGAAGAGATAAAGGTTGGTATATCCAGGTAGGCTTCAGTTTATAAGCTATTTGCTAAAATTCTATTTCCATGAAAATAAGGACTTTATATTTCCTCTTTTTGGCTTTTAGCCTGAAGAGTTTTGCTCAAATGTCTCCCTTGGAGCGTGCAGATAGTCTTCATGAAGTAGGTAAGGTATTCCAGGCAAAGGAATCCTATGCCAAAGCTATTGCTGTTTACCTGCCGGCCCTGAAGATCAAGCAAGGACTGCTGTCTGAATATGATGAGTCCATTCGCAAAACGGCAAATAACTTGGCACTGGCTTACAAAGCCAGAGGGGAGCACTGGACAGCCATCAGGTATCGAAACTTAGCCATTCGCTGTCAGGAAGCCACTTTCGAGCAACCCAACCGCAGGTTAGCCCTTTATTATAACGACTTGGGATTCCATTATTTCAAGCTCGCCCTACTTGATACGGCCTTTCATTATTTTAATAAATCAGAAAGACTCTACCAGCAGATAATTGATGGGAATCTGCGCAATCAAATTGAGTTGGCTGATGTGTGGAATAACAAGGCGCTATACTTTATTGAAACGGGTGACCTGGATCTAGCCGAAGAACATCTCAAAAAAGTTGTACCGCTATGGGAGCCACCCAGACACAATAGATCAATGGCTATGCTAAACTTTAATTTTGGGGAGTTGTATCGAGCCAAAAGAACGCTAACCAGATCATTAACCCATTATCGCTTAGCATTAAAGGCTTCCGAAGCAGATTTGAGTCCGGCAGGACGTATTTGGTATAGCGATTGCTTAGAGCGAATGGCTGTCATCTTAAATGACATCGGAAAAGATGAAGATGTAATAAGGTATATCGATGAATCGATCAAGATCAAGGAAAAGTACCTTCCTGGACATCATCCTAGTATTTCGAGTAGTTATCAGGTAGCAGGTTTTTTGCTAAGGAGCCAGGGGCAGTTTCAAAGGGCAGAAGACTATCTTAATACGGTCTATGAAGCAAAGCTTAAAACATCACCTATTGATACTTTGGGGCTCAGTGTTGTACTAGGGGAATTGGGGCGCTTATACGAAGACTGGGGAAAGTTTGTCAAAGCAGAAGGTCTGTTTCGGCAGTCCCTAGTACTTAGGCAGGCACATCTCCTTCCCGGCGCTGTCAAAACACTTCGAATTCACACGGAGTTAGCAGGTATTTTGTACGCCCAGGATAAGTTTGCTCAGTCTATAGAGGAATCGAACCAAGCGCTTGCTGCCTTTGTGCAAAGGCGTTTAGAACCTGGGGCAGATCTTACAAGTTTGCAGGGCGGATTTCCCCTCGTCAATGTTATTGCTACTAGAGCCAACGCTAGGGCAGCCTTTAGTTTGCAGTCCACTAATGTTAAAATGGCCAAAGAAGCATTGGAGGACTTCAAATTGTTACATCGTTTAGTTCGACAGGCGCGTGCAGGCCATGATCAGCCAGAAGACAAACTGCGGGTATTGAAAGATTTGAAGGTTATAAACGAGTATGCTATTAGTGTTTCTCACTTTTTATATGAAAGCAGTAAAAATGAAAAATATCTAGAGGATGCCTTCTACTTCATGGAGCAAAGCAAGTCCATTGTTTTGTTGGAAGATTGGGAAAGCCAAAGCATCATCTTTAAGAACCGGCTTGATCCCCACATATTTCAGCGGGAAACTCAAATCCGCAAAAAGTTATTAGCTATTGCGACTGCTAGGAACCTTGGAGGAAATGCTAGCTACCTGGAGCAACTGCAAGTTGAATATGATCAAAAACTGAAGGACTATTTTTCTTGGCAAGATGAAGTCAAGGAGAGCGCTCCCGACTTATTTGACGCCATTTATTCTTCCCAATTTACAACGGTCCAACAGTTGAAAGATTCCTTTTTGACGGCGGACCGCTCCGTAGTCCAGTACTTTGTGGGCAAACAAAATATATTCATCTTGGTCCTGAATAAGGAGAGCACGATACTTCTTCATAAGAAAGGGACAGGGAATTTGGATGATTTAGTGGAGCGATTAAGGTATAACATATCTGCCTACTATGATACTGGGCGATCACAGCGGACCTCATCGCTTGCCGTCGAAACTCGCGATGGATTTTTACAAACTAGTCGCGCGCTTTATCAAGAACTCATAGCGCCAATTGCTACCCATTTAAAGAAGAAAGTCACCATTTTTCCAGATGGAAAACTCGGGAATATCCCATTTGAGGTTTTGCTTACCGATACGGTAAAGGAACCCAAGTACATTCACTCGTATCCTTATTTAATTCGTAAACATCAAATTAGCTATGCCTACTCAGGTAATGTCCTATTGAGAAGTAAGAACTATGTGCATCAGCAACAACCGTTAGATGAATCACTGATCTTAGCGCCTTTTAGCCAACAGGGATACCCCTTTACCCTGACAAATCCTGAGAAATATCCTGTAAAAGTGGAGAAATTAGATTTTACCAGACTCCCGAATAGCATAAAGGAAGGGAAAGAGGTCTTGAAGTCCTTCCAGGGGCAACTATTAATGGACTCAGTCGCTACTACCCAACAATTCGAAACGCTGTCACCTAATTATCGAATTTTACATCTAATTACCCATGGCTTTATCTCTGATAGCAATGCGGATCTATCCTTGCTAGCTTTTGCTAGGTCTCCTTCTGTTGGTCCATCCGTTGTGTTTTTACAAAACATTTATGACTTGAGACTTAATGCTGATTTAGTATTTCTCAGTGCTTGTCAGAGTGGATCGGGGAGAGTTTATGAGGGAGAAGGGGTGATGTCCCTTAGTAGGGCTTTTGCCCTGGCGGGCGCTAAAAGCTTGATCTCAAGTCTTTGGAATGTACCGGATAATCAGATAAGTATTAAGCTGATCTCTGACTTTTATGCCCAGCTCAAGCTTGGAAAAGACAAGGAAGATGCCCTGCATCAGGCAAAGTTGAAGCTGCTTAAGAATAGTTTTGGGGAGCAGGCTTTGCCCTTTTTCTGGGCTCCATTTGTTGCCTACGGAGACATGTCTCCGATACAATAAATCTTCATTGCTTGGCCTGTCTATGTAGTGCTTTTGCCTCCTCTGCTAGAGGGAAATCTTCGGCTGTGACTACCTCTAGCTGCTCCTGGTAGGCTCGGTTGGCCTTATTGCCTTGAGCCCAAAGACAAAGGAATAAGTTCCAGTTGGATAGGACAAAATTATTCGGGTCTTGATCAACTAATACCTTAAAATCCTGAGCTGCCTGCTCAAAATTTCTCAATCGAAAATGGGATTCCGCCCTGATTTTTAGGCTTTCTAGGAGCAATTCTTTGGATTGCCCGGGTAATAGCTTAACGACTTTGTGGTAGTTGCTATCTGCAAAGGCAATTACTGCTTGTTCATCTGCATTTTTTCCTTGTGAATTCAAGTCACTTTCTTGTCCTGACCGGACGGATGATACATCCACAAAAGACCGGTATTGGTTTTCTACCAGGGCTAGTCTTTGTGGAGTCATCGGAGGAGGGAGCGTTTGCTGCTCAATATCTCTTTGTATCGGCTTGGAAGTGGGACTTGTTTCAATTGCAACAGCTTTGGTACTGGTATCTTGGCGAACTGGTGCAGGAGCTTGAACGGGCTCTTTTGGCGCAATATGCTGAGTGGGCCCGCTGTCAGGACTAGTAGGAACCGGCCACCAAAACCAAATCCCAAGGGCGATTAAAGTCCCAGCTCCCAGCCCCCATATCCACGGCTTGCTAGACTGCGATAGCTGGTCCAACTCAGCCTCGCTTAACTCTTCCTCGATAATAGCATGGGAAAGAGCCTCAAATTCTTGTTCTGCCATGGCTTGAGGGGTAGTGGCATCCAATATCGCTCGCCAAAAGCGCACTTTTTTTGCCAGGGCTGGTTCTTGCTCAATCCGTTGAGCAAATAGTTGCTGTTCTTCCTCTCCAAGTCTGCCCTTTAGGAAAGCTTGGATCTTATCATTGATATCTTCCATCGTTGCCGTTTAATGGAAATCCTTAAAGCGAGGATCTTCTCTGATCAATTCTTCTAGCTTCTTTTCACAGCGAGACTTCTGTTGTCGTGTATTTACGTAATTCCAACCTTTTACTTTGCATAAGTCCTTGAGTGTCTGCTTCCCATGCCAAACTAAAAGTAATAAATGTTGGCAGCTCTCACTCAGCTTTTTTAAGTTATCTTGTACCAATTGGTGTCGTTCTTTTTCCTCCATAAGAGTAGATGGATCTAGGTTATCAGTGGTATATACCTTGAGATCCTCTTTTGTGACATTTCTTTGGTACTTTTTTTTCCTTAATTCATTTTGCCAGTATTTTTTTCCGACTGAAAAGAAATAAGTGCAAAAGGCGGAAGTCAGCACGAAACCGCTGTCTCTTGCTTTTTGCCACATTGTCGTTAGCGCATATTGTACGACATCCTTGGTTTCACTTTGGCTTCCATTGTTTTGTAATATCCAACTTGCCAAAGGCTTCCCACAGTTAGTGACTATGGATTTGATGACTGCGGAATCATTGTTCTTTAAGCCAATTAAATACCAATCATTTTCTGGCTTGACCATGCTATATCTTTTATACCAATAGGCAAATTAAAAAAAATATACGGGAGACTTATAATGAATATCCCTTCTCTTGTTTTCTAGGCAATAAGTTATTCAATATAGTATGGGTGACTGTTTTGTAAGTATTTGTTAGACAAATAGTTGCATTTTGTGTATTGATGATGGATGCCTTTTTTATCTTATTTCATAGACGTAAATAGAGAAAAAATAGATGCAAATAAATCGATTGAGATATTCAATTTTAGATGTTGGTTTATCAGGAAAATAGACGGGTGAAAATTCTATCAATATCCATTTTTATAATATGAGGATATCTCACTTGCGAGATATATACATCAGAGTGGATCATCTACTAAGGTCAAAATAAAGAACAAGGGAATGACTATGGAAGAACAACCAAAACAACTAATTGTCAGATTTTTTAGAAGGATTAGCTTGAAAAATGGCAATGCCAAATTGTATCTTTTACTAGTCATCTGGAATTTTCTACTATTTATTTTTTTCGTGGCCGTAGGAGATCAGGTGCTCAATGATAAAATGGTTACCGATGTGATGACCGCTACACCCGGAGGTTTATACGAACGCTATGGTAAATTTCTCTTTGATGCCGTTGACGGGGACCCTTATTTCGACTTACATCTTTTTCATTCTGATGGTGATATTGAAAACATCAAACGCTTATTCTTGTATTAATCCTGCTCTACCTTAAAGCGTAATTAGCTTTAAAATAAAAACAATCAAATAATAGTAAAGGAAATTGGATGATGGAAGGTCCTAAGTGGTCCTCCCATGTAAGTACTTTTCTTTACCCTAAATGTAGATTAGTTATGAAGAAGAGAAATTTCGATTTATTCAAAAGTAGGTCTGCGTTTTTTACTTTTCCAAGAACAAGGAAGCTGCTTCAAATTAAAAGGCTAGCGTTCCTAGTTCTGACACTCTTGCCTTACCACAGATGGTTTCGCCCAACAAGACTGTGAAAAAGAATGCCAGAAGAAAATCTTGCTTTTTCATATGGGTAGAGGAGGTAAAGAAGAAAGACCATCAATCTTGGTTGATAAGCAAGATTACAGTCCAGAAAAATGTAAGCGAAGAAGAGAAAGAGCCTGGAAGAACCTGGAGCAGGTATTGGATATCCAAGCAGGATATGCTTACGAAGGTATACACTGGGGATTAGGTTGCTTCTACTTCTATTTGACCTATGCTAAAGCTAGCGGTTATTACTGAGGTATACCCGGAGTTTAAAGCCTTTCTGGAATCCAGAGGCTATGAAATTGAGGAGATAAAACGCAAAGGATTGATTGCGGCTGATTATGCCTTGCAGATTCACGAATATTTTACGAATTCAGAAATTCGCTGCCGTAGGGCCTGGGGGCATTCCAAAATGGGGCTTTGGAAACGACAGTTGCAGGCTATGGTGAGAAAAAGTAAAAAGCCAGATCTGATATTGGATAGCCTGAGGTGGACGCCAACCCAACCCCTTGCAGGAGAAGAGATTTCTTTTTGTTTCAAACTGAAGAATATCGGTACCGCTTCTGCAAAGCAACTGTCTAGTGCTTCCTTTTATCCAAAACTAGTTTCCTCCGAAATAACGGTTCCTGTTCCTGCTTTAGCGGTGGGACAAGAGACGGAAGTGTGTATTCCTTACACCTATAAGGACCCTGGGCGGTATCAGTTCCGTTTACTAATCGACTCCAGGAACTCCATAGCCGAGATAAACGAACAAAACAATACTTCCTCAAGCATCTTACAGGTTGACCCTCCAGTCGTTCCACTACCGGGACCGGTCATACCACCACCTCCACAAGATCCACCCGCATGGACACCGAAAACACCTATTCCATTAAAAGAGCCCTGTGTTTCCACTGTGCATTTGACCGGGCATCATGACGAAGCAGGCCCTGATCTAGCAGATTATGTTATAGAAACCTTCTATAAAAGCTGTGATACGGGCTGTATTGAGGTGACCTATGAATTTCCCGTTAGCGCTCTGAAAACGGAATCTTCTGATACGTTGGATCAACTTTTATGGGAGAAGTTTCTACCTGCTTTCCTGCAAAAAAACGGCTTAAGTTTGTCCGAATGTTCTGCCACTTTATTGGGACGAGCAGATAAACTTCAATTTAATGGGCCTCAGGATTTGCCCGGAAATTTAACAAGGATCGAAGGGGGATTTTATTATATCAAAAAGGCATTTGGCGTGCCGATTCGGAGATACATGAAAACGTTCTATCGGATTCGAAATAATCCAGAGTTAGCCTATGCCAGAGCCTATTACGTCAAGTTAAAACTAATCCAAGTTTTTGGTTGGGAAGCGAAACGTATTCCCATCCATGTTAAAGTCAACCAGGAGGAAAGAGGGAGTAATTGGAGAGGGGTGACCTTGCGTTTGTGTTGGCCGGGAATCTCCGAAGAGATCTTGAAGGAGACAGAGAAAAGTTTATACGCACTTTTGGAAAGAACTGAAACCGTTCCAAAACAACGGGCAATAGCCATACTGGATACAATCACTCACGAAAAACCAATACCTGATTCTTCTATAGCAGACTTGTTAGTAGAAGAAGAGCCAAAGGTCAAAGTCGTGCCAACCCCACCTAGTATTGCTCCACCAAGATATTACCAAAATGAAGATACCTTGCAGGTGGGCCAGGTATTGCAGATTAAAAATATCTTCTTTCTGACCAACAAAGCTGAAATAGACACGAGCAAAACGCAGCTAGATGCTATTCTGGCGGAGATACTGGATTTCATTCAAAGAAATCCCTATGCTCATTTTGAGATTGCCGGTCATACCACGACCCTTTGTACAAACTGTTTGGCCCTTTCTACTCAACGAGCAAAGCTGGTATATGATGAGTTGATTCGGATGGGAGCACCTAGCGTACGGCTTAGCTACAAGGGATACGGCAAAACCCGACCATTGGCGATTCCAGGGACTTCCATACCTGGCAGAAGGCAAAACCAAAGAGTTGAGATTAAAGTAGTGAATCTGGTTTTGTAGTCGTTTCGAATTACTTCTAAGTACAAATCAGTTAGAAGTGGGGTGCCCATTTCCAGCTGATTTGTATTTGGATGGGTTCAGTAAAATGCTTGGGATATCCTGGATCGATGCAGCTGTTTTTTTCAAACTAATGGCGAGCAGCAGGCTCAAGCTTACCAGAATACATAGGGCGGGGAGTTCTTCCGGATCATCGCCGAAATCTCCACTAATGACCCAGGAAAGGATAATAAGAAGAGATACTAAAGCACCGTAAAAAGCTGTTCGGAACAGCAGTAGAAGTAGGCCTCCGAAAAGCCCCAGGAGGATGCTGATCACTAGAACCACTTCGAGGTCTAAAGGGTCAAATAGGAGCTGAAAAAATGCCCCAATGGCGAAGCATAGCAAGAGGACTCCAAAAACCTTTGCGACCAAGGCCATGGCCCTCACGAAACTCGAATGGGCAAAGGGAATTTCGGAACTAAGGGGTAGAGCTACTTCAATATTTTCTAGCGAAGTCGTGCGCTTACTGTTTTTAACTTCCCTCTTTATAATAGTTTTTTTCTGGGGATTCCGAATAGTGAATACATATTGACCTCCTTTGTCTCCTACTCCAGCAGTGGGACCTCCGATAGCTAACTGGCCCCCTTCCTTTCTATATATGTCTTTGGTCGCTTCTTGAACATCCACTACCAATCTAGATATAGGTAGTACATTCATAGTATTTATGCTTAAAAAATGTAGGATGCTGGCAGCAAAGGGGCTGTGTTGACCTGGAATTCCATCTGCTACCAAATCACTGTTTCTACCAGAGCAAAAAGCCCATCGAGATTTCTGGTTAGCTAATCTATGTAAGCCTTCTGAACTCCCTCGATAGGTAGTCAGTAAAGCACCAGAAAAACATGCATCAGAAATAACTAGAATATGTAGAGCTGGAATATCAGCTAGATACTCTCGGATCGTGGAGAATCGAATACATGTGTCTGGCAGATCAGGAATGGCATGAATTGGGACCCAGAAGCCCCGATCTTCCTTGCTGAGCACTCCATGTCCGGAATAATAGATGATAAGCTTATCCTGCTCCTCTACACTATTCTTCAGTCGCTCCAGATTCCTAAGAATTACTTTGCGGGTAGCAGCTTCATTAATAAGTTGGGTGGTGTATTGATGATCAATATCATATTTAGATTGAAGTAGTTTGCAGATATCTTCCATATCCCTCACCGCATTATTCAATGGCGAAAATTTGGTATAAGCATTAATACCAATGCCAAAAAACCAGGATTTTCCTTGCTTAACCTTCAGTTTTGCTAGGGAGGAGTCTCCAATACCCTTGCCTATATCTTCTTTTTCACTATCCATCTGGAGTGATTACTATTTATGAAAAAATTCTATTAGTAAAAAGATAGATTTCTATGTCACACTTGCCGCTCTCATGCTATTAACACCAAAATCAAGCACTGAATAAGTACCTGTTGAACTCCTTTTGCTGAGGGTATTTGATCATTCGCTTACGAGCTTAACTGGACTCCGTAAGCCAGCTTATTTCATGCCCTGAGTGGAGGATTAGCACCCGCCGAGGCAGATTCGTACCTGCCTCGGACTGGAATACCTATGCTCATTTTTTAACTACATAAACAACACATTATGAGAAAGCAAGTCGAAAAATCGTTACAGACATTCGAAAAAGATCAATTGCCTCAACCACAATTGATCGAGATTAAGGGAGGTACTGGAGTCATTACGGAAGATATTATTGATTCCTAAGCCCCCCCTTGCCAATAGGTCATCTGTGTGTACGCGGATGACCTGTCCTTCTTTTAATGATATCTATGATCCAGGCTTTGCAGGCTACCTCCTCCATGGTGGCCAACCTTTCTAATAGTTGATCTTTATCCGGATTTTTTTTGTAAAGCAAGGTCACCATCTTAATGAGATTAAAGTATCCGCGTTTAATAGACTTACTCATTACAGTATTCCGTTTTAGGAATCTCTTAAAGGCCAGGCAATTATTATGAATCAGTTCTTTCGTGCTTCCGTCCTCGTCTAACTCTACGAAGGAACGCATAAGAAGTGAACGCACCCTAAGGGAGATAAGTGGCTCGTTAATGCTCAGTTCCCTTAGTAAGACTAATGTGTTATCGAACTCTCTCCGACCGAAACATATCCGTGCTTGTGCAATTTTCTTGCAAGCCTCCCGAGACTCTTTTTTTAACTTGGGACTGTACTTATCTAGGAAAGAGCTAGCCCAATCATACCGTTGAAGCTCACAGGCGACATAGACCCTATTTAAGAACATGGTGGGAGAGAGGAATCCCTCTTCAAAAAAAATCTCTCTATCAAAGCCGATCTGGTAAAGTTGGAAGACTTGATCATAGTATTCGGCTTGCCCCGCTCTTATCCTGGAGGCAGCAAAATTGATGAGGTGCATCAGGATGACCTGAAAATTCGCTTTAGTCAGACTAGTTCCTCCTTTTTCTAGCTCATCCCTCAATTGCTGGTAGATTTCATCTCCCTTTCCTTCCCCTAGGTGTTTCTCCTTCAGCATTTCATAGACACGACTGTAAATCATAATCATTTCATTATCCTGAAATGCCTGCTGAGCTATAACCTCCAAAACTTCTTCTAGGAATAGAATCGGCTGTTTTTCATTCAATAGGTAGGCCCTACTCTGGACCTCTGTGGCTAGCTTTAATTTAGCACTGATAAAAAATTGATCCAAGGAAGACATAGCTAAATGCAAGCTATCGACTTCGGCATTGAATTTTGGAGTAGGAGCATAAAAAAATAACTCACGATTAATTAAGAATTTCCAGAGGTAGGTCAATTCATCTTGATGTTTGGCCTCTTCCAATCTTCTGGAAAACAATTTCACTTGCTTCTGGAACAGGTCGTCTAGTTTCCGCTTCTTCAATACTTTTAAATAAGTATATTCCGCTTCTGCTTTATTTTCGATCATTTCACGCCACACCAGAAATTGCTTCAGAAATTGGTACAGACGGAATATGCCATCGGCAAGCCGTCTTTCCTGATACGGCTCATCCCCAAAAACTTCCCGATAAACCAAAAACTTCTCCAATTTCTCTGTTTCGTAATTGGGATGCCAATCTTTAAAGTAATTGAATATTCGTATCGCGACCTTTTGGTCTGGATGGAAGCCTTGGAGGTAGCTTTCGAATGCACGTAGCTCTTTGCTTTGCATACTTTTTAAAAGCGTAATTAGCTTACTGTTTTGCATCATCAGACCCTGTTGTTCAAAATGAATGGTTTAGGCAATTAAATGTAGAATAAACCCGTTAAGGTTCAAAGGTCATTGGTAATTAACTGGCGACCTTACTCTTCTATAATCCATTCGTAAAATACTAATCTTTTACTAGGGAATAATGGGTGTAAATAATTTGTTTTTAGTTGATTATGTTTGATTTGATACGTTTAGAGGCAAATAAGTGAGACGTATCTTTTGAAAATAAGTCCAAAAAATACTCCGAAATAATGTGGAATTTTAAGGAAATACTTTTTCCCTAATTAGTACGCATAAGTGGGCAAAGTTTGGCTTGAGAAGATGGGGAGGTATGAAGTTTTCCTTCCTCTTTATCTAAAAAACTAGCCGTTGTAGAGCAAGAGTAAAGGTGAGCGGAGCTTGTATATACATTAATACAAAATAAAGTTCCATAAAGTTAGCGTATACCATTTTTTAATCTTAATTTTAGTTGGAGGTGTCTGACGTGATTTGTTAAGCTTACTTGTAAAAACAAGCATAGGTAACAATTTATGTATCCAAGAAACCAAACTCGCTATGAATAATACCCTTGCCTTGCCTATTGGTCACCCTGATTCGAATGTGGCAGATGCAGATATCCCTGTCTATTTAGAAGCCTTGAGTCTAGCCCTGAGTTGGGATGGCAGTGATTTTGTCCCTTCAAACCCCAATCGAAAGTATGGTTTGGATGCATCGGCAGCTCAGTTTGCTTCTTTTCAAAAGCTGTATGCACTTTGGGATGGCGTTGCCATCAAAACGGCCGATGATCAGCTTTCCATCCAAATGGCACCAAGCTCATATCTCGATCTGCAGCGGAAGTACAAAAGCCGGATACCCATTCCCAAAATTGTAACCTATGGCCCCGTAGCGGCAGATACCCAGATCGAGACGGGAAACTCAACATCCGTTAAGGCAGGGGAATTCTTAGGTACCTTAGCAGCCGGATCGGATTTTATACTACAGTTTAGTACCGAGGCTGGGTATCGATTAGATCCTCTGTATGTCATTAAATTGCTGGAAAATGAGGACCTGTGGGACCTACCCTCTGATCTAATACACCCTCTGCTTGATGCCACGCCAGCCCAGGAAAACTTGCTAATTGTTGGTCCAGGAGCGGCGGAAGACACGGCTCCCTACCTAAAACTAATGGGCGGGCAAAAGGGGATCATCGTATTGAATCCTGGCGACTCGCTCTCCGATGCTTATTTTTCTTGTTTGTCGAATGATGAGGTAAATATTTCTGTTGAAAATAGTACCAGTGATTGGACTTTACGAGTGGAGGATGTTTCTGACGACATGTATCAGACGAATAATGATCCCAAGCATGTGGATAAACCGGCTGGTAGGCAATGGACTTTTCTTGCGGAAACGGAGCTTAAACCTTTTCATGAAACCTATAATAACAAGGAAAATGGGAAACGGGTGCCGGGAAAGCCGTTATGCTACAAACTTACTGCGTCTACGGAGACTGATACCTTAGAGACTACTTTTTGTCAGGATATTATTGACATCATTCGGCAGGAGTACCGCCACCATAGTAATCCAATCCAGAATGATGCTGTTGTTCTTGATATTCCTACTCGGATAAAGATCAAGTTCAACCGGGAGCGATCGGCTAATTTCTCTACAAAGGAAATGCAGAAGGGCAATTATGATGCCAAGGACAACAATTGGATACTCAATGCGACAGAGAATTTTATAGTGGCAGAATTGATGCGATCCTATTATGTGCAAATTGTAGAGCCAGCCCGGATTTTGGATCCAGAAACCTATGCACATGTGAGATCAAATGCCCTAACCATCAACTCCAGTTGGCGTAACCCTGAGCGAAACGAAGATGTCGGTGGTGCCAGAAAAAGTAATCATCAATTCGGAAAAGCGCTGGATCTCAAATCCTCACATCGGGGAGGTATTGATGATAACCCTAAGAACATTCCAGTCAACTATGATTTATTTCAGGCCGGAAGAAGGTTTTTGGCAGAGTTGATTGTTCTGAATACAGGAGCAAAATGCACCAAGGTTGAGATTTTCTTGGAACGATTTGGCGCCTTGCTTTGGAAGTATAGCGCAAATGCTGCTGGTGAAATTAGTTCTACTGTAGGTAGCAAGTATGGCGATGTGGTAGGAGAAGAGCCACCCGATGAAGAGGCCGCCATCAAGAAAGCTTGTCGATTTGCCACGCATATTCACATTGCCTGGCCCTCTACGAATCCAGATGAAGGCCTCGTGCTGCCAGAGCCCGTCGACCTTGATCCCTTTCCCGATGATCTCCCCCTCCGGAATATCATCTTGATTGCCACGGAAGATGCAGCTGTTCCTGAAGATGACCAAATTCCAATCAACTTTGCGGCCAACTCCTTGAAGAAATACTTTGATGATCAAAATAACGGTATCAGTACTGAAATCTTTGAGGTTTCTAACGCCTTGGAGTGGCTGGAAGCAATCAATGCTTTTCGTATTCCTCAATTTCAAATCAATTACTTTTTTAGCTTAAGCCACGCCTGGGAAAGAGGGCTGAATTTGGTCAATTATCCGGATGGAACGGATTATATCTCTACGATTCATGACCCTGATCTTTTTGATCAGATCAACCTGGTCTATGGCTATCCATCTGACAATGAAAATTATGCTAGCGAAGATTTTGATGAAGAGGTAGAAGATCTAGTGGAGAACGTATTTGAATACGGCCCCAATGATTTTACCCAAATTAGAACTCATCAGATTCGTATTTCCAACTTGACAAAACTACCCGATATTTATCGGGCACGCCTTATCCACACCTTTCAAAAAGCTAAAGGAATCTTCTTGCTGGGCTGTAACACGGATAATGAGGACGTTGGCCCGAATAGTACCTTCTGTGACGCTTTTGCTACCTTGGTCAGGAAACAGGCTTATGGAGCTTTCTACTATTCTTCCTTCTTCACGCCAGATGACGACGACGAATGGGAAGCCATCGATATCAGTCGTCAGGCTCCAGATTCCGAAGTGCCAGATGGGCCCATTGTACTGGTCCCTGGTAAATACGGTTTAATAGCCAGCCTTGGGTATATATGGACTTATCGTGCCTTACCTCCCGATTTGGCCTCTTTTCCAGATGATACAGATTTACTCACAGTTTACCGAGATATGCTGACGCGCTGTGATCCACAACGTCTTTTTCCCGTAGAACCTTAACCTTCAACCGCCCAGAAAAGACCATTCAATGAACAACATTCCTGCCGCTGTTACCCCTATTGTACTGGATATCGTTCGTTCCCATTTCCCGAATGAGACGCCGCAAGTTATCCAGATTATTGAGCGCTTTCTTGCCAACTTTGATGCCAATAATTGGGTCGTAGATCGTTACGAAATTGAACCTACTGAGGATGGGGCCATTGCCTCCATTGTCATTCAGTCGGGCGCTTCAGATTTGACGATTGACTTTCCGCTTATTCCCTATGTTGAGCTATTCTTCACCGGGAATAGTACCAATGAGTTTGTCATTCAACTGCTTCTGGAGGAAGACGCAACGGGCACACCCTTTATCGAAATACAGGATTTAACCATCGGCATCCGTATCAAGGATTTTCTCGCCGGAGTTGGAGGTGCTGTGCAGGCATCCGTTTCTTATACGGATAGTTATCGCCTGTACCCCAATCTGAGTACGTCCTTGAATAAATTTCTCGATGTTTCCTTTCCGGATCTAGCGTTAGGTGAATCAGGGCTAAAATTCTCGGCTAAAGGGCTGGAGTTTGACTTGCTAAGTACGACAAGCATCCCTCCGATAGAAGCGATGGGTTTGACCCCTGCCTTCATTGGACTCTATCTGCGTCAAATGTCGATCGAATTTGATCCGCAGAACTTCTTTACAGGCTTTCCTTCTTTCGCACTTGATTTTAATGATTTGGCCCTTGGAACTACGGGAATATCTTTCCAGTTTTTCCATTTATTTGATGTAGGCGCTTGCCTGGATGGAACGGACTCAGGCGGGTTTTTATTAACAGAGGATTTTAAGTTTTGTACTGAAATTCTGGAGCTAAAAGTACTGGATAATCAAATTGATGATCTACGCTTGAGAGGGGTGATCCAGCTTCCCTTTTTTGAGGCCCAGTTTGCCTTTGATTTCACCTTGGATAAGGATACTAGCTCTGGAGATCTAGGCATCAAATTTGAGCTTACCTACGAAGGGGCCGAACCTATTTCATTAGGTGCTCCAGACTGGCCTTTTGACTTTCCTGCTCGCAAAGTTTCTATTAAGGGTGGAGGCACAAAAGTGGATAATGCCGATCCTAATACTAATCCAGGACTTCCTGCCGGTTGGGAGGGTTTTGTGTTAGATGATATTTCCATCGAAGCACCAGATTTATCAGACCTCCCAGTGGGTGTCCGAAATGCAAGGATTGGAGAGGACGGATTCTCGGGTGAGTTATTTGGGGATTTTGATCTAAATACCAATGAGGAAGGAGATGCTAAACTGCGTGGTGACCTAGTAGTGGAATTAGCGGGCTTGGAGCTTGGCATTCGGTCATTCGTCGTGAATTTTGAGGCCAACCTACCTACTTCAGGAACTGAAATTAAAGGACTATTGGCTCTACCAGTTTTTGCGGAACCGGTCGGTATTACGATTGAAGTAGATGCAAATGGAGATTTCACTTTTGAGGTAGATGGCTTTGATGAATTTTATTTCAGCGATGACTGTATCGCACTCAAATGGGTGACCGACGATGTAAATGGAGTCATAAACAGTTTGGCGCCGAGTTTCTTCAATAACTTTAGCGGTGCCAATGTTGAAGTGACGACTAGAATTATACTAGGTGAAGAAGGAGGTGTCCAAGAAATTAGAACGGACTTTGCTTTTGATCAGCAAAAACAGACTTTTGATATCCCTGGCTTACGATTTACAACGCCCGATACTTTTACACTGAATCTGCTGTTGCAAAACGATAGCAACAATGGCGTTTTACCAACCAATGCGACTGTAGCAGTCAGCTTGCAAAGTGGACAGGAGATAACGGGCGAAAGCAATTTTGCCTGGTTGCGATCTGAAGAGAGAGAGTTGCAAAATGATGATAAGCGCTCAGAAGATCAACCGCCACTCCTAAAATTGGATGTAACTACGAATGAAAAAGTAAGCTTGGCATTGGCAAGCTTTAAGGTGAACGAAGCTAAACTACCCACCTTTTTTCAGGAATATCAATCTGCATTACCAGTACTTGATTTTGCGGATAAGGATTCTCTGTGTACACCAATTAATATTGCTAAACAAAGTTTAGATACTGCTAATTGGTCAATAGATTTCGATCTAAACCTAGAAGACCAAGACTTCCGACTTCCTTTCCTCAAAGATGATAATGAGCGTAAAACGACAGGAATTCGGCAGTTTGTAGATGTTAAGAAAGGAGAAGGTGGTGCCCAACTCCAAGAGGGGGAACCATCGGTGAAGTGCCCATTGGATTTGATTTTCAAAGTCGGTAATCTACGATTTGAAACTAGCTTCGCTCTTGGGTTTAATTGGGAAAAATTCGCTTTCAAAGTAGAGCACGATGGCGGTATTAAATTGTATTCCCCCCAAGCCACTTTGGAACCGAAGAGCTTTTTGGGGATGGAATGGCGCTTTAAAGGGGCTAAGGAAGATTTGGGTGAAGACGGAGTTAGATACCATTATTTCACGCTGGTCACCAAAGACTTCAACTATCAAATTCAACAGGCAGAGGGCTCAGTTCTGGAATTAGACTTTACGAAGGCGAGTAAGGAGCCGATTTCTTTTGGGGTGAGTAATTTCGCGCTCTCTGCGAAGGGCGTTAGCTTGACGGCGGAGGTGCTGGATCGTCCTGCGCGCCTCAATGGGGTAGATACTCGTTTCCGATTTATTGGAACGCGCTTTGAAATTGTCGATAATAGTATTCGGGACTTTACTTTGTCAGGCTCCGGTCCGCTTCCACCGGACTTGGTGGGCGATGCTATGGTGGATGTTTCCTTACAGTTTAGTCAGCGGGATGGAGATTTAACTTTGGTGGCAGGGGGTGCCCAACTGAGGGGCAGTAAGTTGTTGGATGCCAAAAGTACTCGCTTCCAGTTTCAGATTGATGCCATTGGGCTGGAGTTTGTCAATGATGGGAAGTTCCATCTGTATTTTATACTGACTGGATCTGCTAGATTTAAGCTAGCCCCTGGTGATGATGCCGAAGGGCCTTTGGCTTTATTGCCGAATATTCAAATCGACTTTGTGGAGTGCCCCTTAACAGGGGATATGAGTGTAATTGCCCAGCATATACAGTTCTTGATCGAATTGCCCAAGCCGATTTCATTTAGCTTCCTGGGGTGTTTTGAAATGGAATTACGTGGTTTTGGATTTATCCCACAGGCAGATCCTTTCAATGGGGACGCTTCGATGCTACTCAGCGGGCAGGTCTTGTTCTCTACGGGCGGCTTTGATACCAAAAGTGCACGTATGGATTTCCATGGATTGTACATTGGGGTGCCGGCCAAAGGAAAATTTTTCCCGCGTATCAATTTGGAACGCCTCGCCTTGGAGATCAAATTTGGCTCTGCCTTCCGATTAAGTGGCGTTGTTTCCTTCCTAGATAATGATTCGATCAGAGGGTTTATGGGAGAAGGCGTAGTCGAAATTCAAGGTTTGCCCACCATGGCAGCCACTTTCTCCTTTGTAAGGGTGCGGCGGGATTCGGCCTCCGCCTGGGTGCGCGCATGGTTTATCTACCTGGAAGTTCGTAAGGTGAGTTTCCAAATTCCAGTGATCAATCTCTTCCTCAGAGAAGTTGGACTAGGATTTGGTTATCGCTACACCATTACCAGCATTAAAGCGGCGGATGAAACCAATGATGTTCGTGAATTACTAAAAAGACTAAAAGATCTAGCCAAAACCCAGGGAAATCTATCCAAACTAGATAGTTGGGCAGTGGATTTGGAAGAAAGAGGGGAAGACCCTCGATGGACCATTGTCTTCCGCGCAATGATTTCCCAAACCTCTGCTTCATCTTTACTAAAGTATAATACTTCAGCAGAGACAGGCCTACCTTGTACATTTCTCTTCGATGCCATTATTGCCTTCCGCAGTGATCTGACCTTCTTCATGTCGGTACGGGTTTGGCTCAATACCAATTACAATGATTTTGTGCTAGGGGAGAATCGGGTGCGCGAGCGTCCACTGATGACAGGCTTTGTCTTATTGTCACCGCGCCAGAAGCGATTTCTGGCCAACATATCGTCGAATTCTGATGGTTTGGTAGGGAAGCATCCTCCCTTTCCCAACTTCATCGAGCAGGCGATCGAAAATAGTAGTTTTTCTATCACCTTATTGATCGAGCCCGGCCTGTTCCACTACGAGATGGGCTGGCCTAATATGCTGCGCTGGAAGGCAAATATAGAACTGCTGGAGGTAGACATTAGAGGTGGGTTTATTTTTAGAGTATCTAAAAATGAGATGGTTATTGGCCAAAGCTTCATGGCTCGTGGAACTTTGGAAATTGAGTCAGGAATTGATCTCGGTATCGTTGGGGTTCGCGTATTTGCATTTGCGCAAGTAGCCTACGGGGCTCGTTACATTGGTGTCCTAGCATTTAAGAATACCAGTAGTGATTCTGCTTTTTATGGAGCCATTGGTGTAGAAATTCAGGTTCGGTTCTCCGTCAACTTTTGGATCAAAATCAAACTGGGCTTTGTCAAAATCAAGATCAGTGTCACCTTCAGTTTGAATATTGGCTTTACGGCAGGCTTAGAGGTTGGTTTGGACGGCTTTGCAGCTCCCGGTCTGCGCGGTAGAGGCACCATTAGTGTTGGCGCTATGGGTAAAAGCGTGCGTCTCAATATTAAACTAGGCGTAAATGAAGGTGCAGTAAACAATGCCAAAGCCAAGACGGATCGCTTCCTCAACGTAGGACTGGAAGCTACGGATGTGGAAGCTGTACCCGGTACCACAGGCGCGAATGAAAGGTCCGGCGGTGCGTTGGCCCGATCTACTTCGCCTGAACTTAGAGCTTTAGCGCCCCAGTTTAGTGGGGTGATCGCGGGGCTGAAGGTGCCAGGCTACAGCATTTTTATGCTACCCGATGAAACAGAAGAAGGAGCTGTATATTTTGTGCTATTCCCAAGGGGAGAAGATTTGGAAAACGACTGTGAGGAAAGAGGTTTCTTACCCCCGCCACCTCGGGTCGCTGCGGATGAAGACTATCAGACGGACCGGGATTTCTCTATCCGAATTCCCAATACTGGGCAAGACTATGCGCTTGAAAAATACAACCCCTTACTCAATACCTTTGAACCCATCACTGGGGACAGTCACGAATGGCAGATTAATTGGAATCAAACCATTATCGATGATGCAGATCTTGAGTTTTTCGATGAGGCGGGTACGGAAGATCCTGATCTACCAAGTACCGCAGACCCGGGTGAAATTCCACGTAGATTGGGAGATTACCTCCGATCCGCATTCGTTATTCAAACGGATGGTGATGGTGTAGAACAATTTTCAGATCCAGAAGTCTTACCAGAGTCCGTAAGCACCTTTGAGGATAGCCGTGTACAAAACCCTTCAGACAGTGCTTTCGAATCGGCTGTACGAGGCGCGATTGAACAATTTGAAGGTTCTCCTTTCTTTAAGAAAGATCCCAATAACGAATACGAACAGTTGCTTTCGCAAGCTTATGATGACCACACCGACATTTATGCTGGTGATGAAAGCCTTGAAACGCCAGCGGAGGAGGTAGACCAAGCAAGGCTACAACAAGAACAAGCTGATCAATTTAGAGGCTACCTCGTGCAAAGTATGGTGAGCGAGCTAAAGGATTACGTAGCAAAATTACAAGAAAATGAGGATCCTGATCCAGTAACGGCCACCTCCATCGCTTTCCAAACGGGATTGGTTTTTAAAGTCAGTGGAGCAGACTTCCCTACCTGGCTGGAGGCACAGGAAAATGATGCAGATCTGATCCAAATTAGCCAGCGTCAATCGGTGGATGATCCGTCTACCTTGGGTACGGATCAGGTAGCAAGAACCTTTAATATCAAAGAGGCCAATTTTGCCATAAACACTCCTCAATTCGAAAAAGTTAAGCATTACACCGATGCGAATACGATTGCCATTACCTGGGATCTGGAGTGGAGTGAACCTCCCCATCCGAATTGTACCAAGTGTCAGGCAGACCCAGACCATCATTTGGCACACTACCAGGTACGCCGCCGGACGCTAGATAATAGTGAGCCAGAATTACTTTATACTGTAAAGAATGCCAACACGCTGCTGGTGGATCGCACATATTTGCTAAGTGAGGATGCCATCAATGAGCTACGGGCTTTAGATAATGGTGCCAATGGTTTGGCATCGATTGCCGATGCTCTTGAGAGCATTAGAAGCCGACAGTACGATAATCGGCACCTGTTGGTGGAAGGCTTGAAAGAGGTACTGAGTGTTCAGGAAATAGATCAGAGTATCTTTTACATTGAAAAATTGACTGCACAGAATGAAACAAAGGTTCTAAAGCAGTTGAAACCACGCTTCAAAATTGTAGACCATTTTAATCAGGAGGCTCTGGAAGATCAGGCTAACCTACCTGCCAGCGGACGTTCCTACCTCTACACGGTCACACCTATAGATTTTGCGGGGAACCTGGGCCGCCCGCTGAACTTGGTGGCTACCCGCTTCCCCAATCTACCGCCACAGGTGCCGCTGGATGCAGAATTGGAGATTACCTATAAAATTGATGATGTCGAGTTATTGGCTCCTGGTAGTGCTAGTAGTCCTAGTAACCCCGACTTATTAGGCGTTGACTCTATCCGTGTCAATTGGACAGAGCCTAGGGGGTATAAGGAAGGACCAAATGTTCCTGCTGCTAAGTACAACCTGGTCTTCCGCAAGGAAGCCGTATTGCCCGTAGGGAGTTTCGGGTTAGATGGCTCTACGCAAGGGCCACGCAACAAAAAATTACCTACTTCTAATGCTCGGCCGCTACCAAGTGATATCAAGATACCTTTGTCTAACATCGACCGGACGGAGGAACGAGTGCAGGCAGATGTGGCGGTGGATGACTTGATTCGACTAAAAATCCTGCCTGATGGCAAATGGAAACCAGAAGCTTGGACCGTCTTTATCCAAACCGAATCCGTCAATAAGGTTCCTTCTCCATTGGTACCGGTTAATTTATTGCTAAGGATGACGGGCAATGGCACCAGTACGCCTACCTCAGATGAGGATAACCAAGACAAAACTGATGCTTTGCTAAGGAGAGAAGAAAGGCGTCCTGCTCATATTGAATGGTTACCCTTACCCATTCGCTATGAGTTACTACCCCCAGAAGATCAGTTGGCGACTACAGGTACGGCCCATTTTCCGATGGTGGAAGGCAGTAATCCCGATGACTTCAAATTTGGTGGGAACCTGAACAGCTTAGCCCATCAACTGCATCCATTAGGTATTCGAGTGATTCGATTCCGTTGGAATCAGGGGCCTTCCAGTCAAAGTGATTATCCATTAGGGCTCAACGCAGGTTTTGATATCCTCCAATTGGATGTGGATTCCTATTCCACTGAAGTCTTTGAAGACCAGGAACAACTAAGTAGAGCCATTACCGAAATACAAGAAGTACAGCTCGTGCCTGCCGAGGATCTATACCTCATACCTGGCGACACCTTAACTACTAGTCAGTGGGAGGCTTGGTATCCTAGTCGTCGTCTTCGCTTGCGCAGTGCCAACAGTAATAGGGTGGAAGGATCGGAAACGCCATTTGGCCCCTGGTACTCTTGGAGAGATTCGGTACTTGTATGGCCCGACCTCCAGGGATTTGCGCCAGGGACGCAAGCGCCCAATGAGGAATTGCAGGTTATTCATCCGTTTTTACAAGGCATTTTAGACACCATAGAGGGAGATGGATTGATCTACACCGTTGATCGGCAAATACCACCACCGATCCAGGCTGTGGATGAAAAACAATTGTTAGAAGTAACACCAATTAAACCAGACCCTTATGGTTGGGGTGTTCTACAGCGATTTGGGCTTTCTACCACCTTTTCCATTCGCCGAAAAGACGATGGCAGATTAGTGACAGCTGATCAGGCAGAGGCGCCCACATTGCTTGACCTTTTACAACAAAGCTTACCGACTGCCGGGGGAGCGGATGATGCCTTGTTAAAGCACCTGCATGTTGAACTTTTATTCCAACAGGGGAAGAGTGTAGAATTGGAAGAAACGGCAACGCAAAGCAGTTCATTACTAGGTATTGTTCAGCTAAGCTTACGCCCAATTCCAGAGCAGCAATACGTCTATCAGCAAGTAGATCTAAAAGGGCCAGCAGGTTCTACCGTAGAATTGATATTGGTTGTGAATACTGATACTAATTGTACCATTATTGATCAGGCTAATCCTGGTTTGGGCGAAACGCAGTTAACAGCAGAAGAAGATTCTACCATAATATCGACCCAGATCACCATGTCTCTGGATGGACAAAATCGGCTGTTGATTCGCTGTAAATCTAAGGTGCCAGGTCTTCGATTTAAGTTTCCATTGACTTACCTTCCCATGGAACCATCAGATGGTGAACCTACTGAGGAAGAACAGGAGCCGCTTACGTTAGATGAATTGTCTCCTGATCTGCGTAAGGAGATGGAGCTGGACAATACGAATGAAGAGCGACCAATTATTACCTTATACGCCGGGTTCTATGACGCTGCCAGAGTTGATGATTTTGTCGAGGAATTAAGGACTTGGATGGATGGAAAAAGGCTGGACTATCAAGAACTGTTTGATTTCCGGCTTACGGCCAATGAACGATTTGAGCCCACCGATGAGCGTTCTACCTATTTTACTATTCCAGCTGATGCATTGATGGCAGATACTTCCGAAGGCCCCAGCATAGAGCAAGATGAATGGTTGCGCTTTAAACAGTACGCTGAATTGTTCAATAGCGTAGAGGCAGAGGATCCCAAGGTTGATATTCCTATTGCAGGTGACAGCTTTGAATCCTATCTGATCGACTACTTGGAATGGTCACAACGATTCATGGATCATGCGCCACCCATGAGTCTTAACGAGGAAGGGCGGGCGAAAGTGGATGTAGGCCCTTGGATAGCTACTGCCTACCCAAGAGCTAGTACACCAACCTATGCTACACCAGATCGCAGTGGCCGGATCAAGTACGATCATTTGTTGGAAGATAAATGGGCCCACAACTTCCGACATTACATCCGCCCATTTGGACGCTATGACCTACTGTGGGAAAGCTTGCGTCAATCGCCAGAATTATTCCCTAATACGGATCAGTCTTTCCAATTACTTAAAAAGACAACCCCAGACCCAGCACAAGATGTGGGCGGTTTAGATGTCGTACTACATCGAACTCAACCCGTACAAAAACCGGTGATTTTGAATTCCGCTCGCCTGGATGGAGATAAAGTAGTTGGCAGTCCTAGAGAACCGGGTAGGACCTGGGAGGTAATTATTGCTCAACATCCGGAGCAAAACCTAATGGAACGAAATCAGACTTTGTTCCGTCAGTTGTCCTTCCGGCAAATTGTTTTTGCGCTGTTGCGACGTTTTTCACAACAGAATTTACGTGAAGATCTCGTAGAACTGGTAAGCTATCACAATAGTGATTCGGGTATTGTTGTGGAGGACTTGCCCATAGAAAGGGTGGAAGCTATCTATCCTGATATACCTACTGATCCATCCATGCAGTTAGAGCACATTGACTTGGCTATCTTGACTGAAGATGAAAAGGAAAGTTTGTCCTTGCCAAAACGCATGCAGGGTTTTAGCCAAAATAGTATGGTGTTGCAATGGGAAGCACTACCCTTCTTCTACGAACAGAAGCTCTTGTTGGCCGCTCAAACCGCTAATACCGTTTCTCCGGTAAATGCTGTTATTCAAAGGGATTTCCACTACCAAACGCCATCGCCTAGAGCCATCCTGTACACTAGACGCGATGAAACAGGTAAATTACCCAATATCCTGATTCCTTTGCAGCGACTTTGGGATTCCCTGAGCCCGCAGGCCCAACTGCAATGGCAAGCCGAGGAACCGGCAGCTATTGATAGCCAAGAACGCAGCCGAAAATGGTCTTCCTTGCCAGACTTAGAGGTGGTCTATCAGTTGGTGGAGCTATTTACTGGCAACCTGGAGGTACAGACAGAATATACCTATGAGGAATTTCAGAGTGAAGAAGGGCCTGTTCAAAAAAGATTTATTCAACGTCAGTTGGCTAAACGACTACTGACAGACTTAGAGACGGTCCTCGCACCAAGGTGGACCGAGAAACCACAAGATTATTTCTACCTGAGCATCCTCTTTTCTCCTGAACCGATCATCATATCCGTAGCCAGGGATTATGGGGATATAAGTCTGCCAGCAGGTGTCACCTATAATGGTGATAATCGGACGCTACAACTCGCCATGCCACTGACGGATGAGCAAATAGCCGATGTACTCATTAGCCTGGTGCCCGAATTGGTTAGTCTATCTGCCAATGATCCTGAGTTCTCATTTGAGCAGTGGTATACGACCAGGAGCATAACTGGCGCAATAAACCTAGAGCAGTTATCTCCTTCCTTAGCCGCTAAATTGGAGTTTGTGGATATTCCACTAGCTTCACAACTGCCGCCTTCCGTATTGGGACAATTAGCCTTTGATGGAGGAGTATTGCGCTGGCAAGGCCCCATCAGAGCTGACCAACGAGCAGATTTACGGGCTTATGCAGATGATTCTTCTTTACCCATGCACCAGATTGTGGGTAATTTGCTCAATGCTTTTGATGGCAATGATGAAAAAGATTCTTCTTTTGAGGTTCTTACCACTTGGCGTGCATCGGAAGTTGATGGTTTCACTGCCACCATCGCTTATGTAGAGGAGGAGATAGAAGGGGTGATGGTTCAGGTAGCCAGATGGACTTTGGCTTGGCAACAGGCGACGATTAGTGAAACCCAGGCCGAATTATTGCGTAGTCTCACTGACGATGCGATCATCTTGGCAAGCATTGAACGCTTAATCCTCCAAGTCCAAGAATCTACCCAGTCCGTTGTTATCGAGATGGGAGAGCCGACCATACAACCGGCTGCGGCACCGCTAGGGTTTACCATAAGCGTCTCCGATGAAACGGGTGAGCCCATGCGAATCTTGAGCTGGACCGGTCCGATTTCCGAGGAGGAAGAGGGCCTGCTTCTGAATTTACCAGGGGATGAGGCATTTGCGACAGGAATTACCAGCTTGATTCAACAAGTGAAAGATTTCTATAATGGAATTGGACAAGGCGTGAGCTTCCTGGAAGAAGTGTCACCGGGCTGGCCGATAGTTGATAAAAATCGACTGGTTTTTTATTCAGGTTATGGTAATGATCAACTTAACGTCGTTTACGATGACAATTTGTCGCAGGTAAAGGTGAGTTTAAGTCTGGGAGATTTAACTTATCTAACTGATTTGCGGCAGTTGAAGGCGCGGTTTAGGGCAGTAGTAAATCCAGAAGATCCTCTCTTGGCTGCTCTTGAGGATGTGCTGAATCAGGTATTCGAAATAGTTACACAAGTACCCTATGCTCAGCGTTTGCGTATTCGCAAGCCGCTCAGTTCCTTAGAGCTTACAGAACTCGAAGCAAATTCAGCTAGTGGGGACAGAGACACCATAGGGCGTTTGTATGACGACTTGCAGGACCGATCAGCTTTCCAACTAGCACAGACTCCCTACTGCGTACAGGAACGACTTTCTATACTTCCGGAAAATCCAGCTCTTCCTGCCGGTTTTAGCACTCCCCGTCCTACTAACAATGAACTAATTTTACGAGGACTGGATACAACTGGATTACAGGAACTGACGGGAGACGAAGATTTTATCCAGGCCATCGAGACCCTGATTCGCGAGTTTGATGAGAATGATAATCGGGTTTTCAATGCGACGGGTATCAGCGTACCCATATCCTTGAAATTGAGCCAGATTCCTGAAGCTTTGTTGGCCTCGGAAAATTTGGTCTTCAGTCCAATGGACCCAGTTCAATTTGTAGAGGAAGTTAGCTGGTATGGCCCCATGTCCGCAGCAACGGCTGAAGTATTGACGGGAATGCAGACAGAGCCATCGCTGCAGATAGCTTTGCAAAGCCTAGTTGATGAGGCTCAGCAGGTAGTTTCTAGAGTAAGCCTTCCGCTATCCCCAGAGGAAATTCCTTCAGAACTAGTTACTAAATTGAGTTTTGAAAAGAATGCGGAGAACGACCAATACACCAAAATAAACTGGAGTGGTATACTTTTGGGACAAGAAAGGCAATTGCTCGAAGACTGGAACGTCTCTGAGGGACTACGCCAGAAGATAGAAGCACTGCTCGCTTTCCTGGATGCTACTACCTTATCAGAGCCAGTTGCTCCACTTATTCCCGATCTACTGGCTGATCAATTACTAATTGAAGCCAATCAGGTAATCTGGTTGGGAGTAGCTAGCATTGAACAACTAGAAGCGCTCAATAATCTCAAAGAAAGCAGTTTAGTGAGTACTAAGCTCGGAAATCTATTAGGGCTTTTGCTCATTGAGATTGAGGCTAAACAAGATGACTCTGCTAAGGTTGTTTTAAGCACTACTCCAATTCTTATTCGGCCGACTACAGATGCCATTCCTAGCTATCTGCCTGATAATTTTAGCTGGAATGGTGAAACCATCGAGCTGAGTCCAATTTTTGTAGATGAGGAAGACTGGCAAACCTTAGCACGTTTTGATACACCAGATGATCTTGCTTTCAATAATGCCTTGGATAATATTCGTAGCGCCTTGGAGGAACTAGAGTGGAGTGAAGCATTTACAGAAGCGGTTAGACCAAGCCAATCGGATCTTTCCCCTGCTTTGCAAGAGCGCTTCTTAATCGGTAAAGTAGTGTTGGAATATTGTGGCTACATGAGTCAAGATGAGGTGCTGGATCTGTATCGATCAGAAGCCCTTAGCGAGGCGGGTCGCTTATCAATTCAGCGCTTATACGGAGCCTCACAACGCAAACTGATTAAGGATAGGGATATTAGAATAATGGCTCGTCGGGCAGCGGCTAAGCCTAGTGAGATGATACCGTTTGTACATCCAAAACTGTCCGAGGAATAGACGGCCTACACTCCGTCACACTTTAACCTTAAAACCAGGAAAAATGTCCGTCAATTTATCAAATATAACGATCAGTGGTCCTTTTTGGAAAGCTCAGGCTAGTATTGTTGAGGAGCTGAGCCCGTTTCCGACCGAACCCATTATTCTACTAAAAGATGATTTCAATACTTACGAATTGGATGACAATCCTCGAGGATGGAGAGATACTCAGGAAGACTTCAGTTTAGAGGAAGACGATGCACTTTTTAAGATAAGAAGTTTAGAGGATGATCTGGTCTTTCGGACTAGCCAGCAGAAAGACAATATTCACTCCCATTACGACGTAACTGGGGCCAAGGGATGGAAGAACTACATTTATCAAGCTAGGTTACGATTTAACAATGTAGGTAGTGGAATTGGTCTTACCTTCCTCAGTCAATATGGACCAGAAAGTGAATTCAGGTACTATTTTATTGGCCGGGAGGGTAGTGGTTCTCGCTTCACCTTACAAGCTTCCCCTAATCTGGGGACTAATTTTGGAGGCACCATTGATTCTGGAGTAGTAGGGCAAATAAACGAATGGTATCACCTTCGTATTGAAGTCGAAGATACGGGGACGCAAACGAATGTCCGTGCCAAAATCTGGAAGGATGCAGATGGAATTGATATGCCCGACGATTATCAGATTGATGCCTTTGACACTGGGCCTGATCGACTGATTAGTGGAACGGTAGGTCTGCGAACCAGTAAGCGAGGTACAAAGTACTTTAATGATATCAGTGTAGTAGGCATCGGGGCATTAAATTTTTCCTATCTAAGAAGGGTATTTGTAGATCACCCGGACACCATCACTACACTCGATGTAAAACGCTTACCAACGATTGGTACAGCCATTGCAATCTGTAAGGTTTCAGCGGTGGAGGTACAGCTCCCCTCGGATACTGCTCCTCCCTTGAGTTGGAGTAGAAAAGCCTTAGAACCAGAAGTGGCTACCGTTAGGGAAGGCATACGTACAGGGCAGTATAGTTTATTGGTGCTTAGGTCCGTGACGGATGAATTCCAGGAGTCTCCAGGTTTTATGTGCTTAAACGGATATGTTAACCTTAATTGGTTTGATCCGATTGATAATGCAAAGGTACAGTTATATAACCTCCTTTCGATTGCGGAGCAAGACCCTGGCAATCGATCTGGCACAGCTAATCTACCTGGGACCATCTCCCTACACAGTAGTGGGATGTCAGTTTTTGGCACTGTAGAATTGCCTTGGATGACCGGAGGACAAAGATTTGCAGCTTCCTTTCAATTGACTCAGTTATTCCCCGACCTATCCTATCACTTAACGATTGAAGAGCAACGTCTCAAGCAGGATGAACGACGCGCATGGATAGCAGCACTCCAGCAGTTGAGTCAAATTATCAATCCACTGTATCCTGAGAATGAGATTTCAGTTGATCCGAATGAGGTGCCAAACTGGGCAACCTTTGAGTTGACGAATATAAGTGAAGTACCTCAACTCTATTGGGTTTTTCTACCGACTGAAGCTGCTTTTACGCGCAGAATATTTTTCCGAAAAGGTGCTGTAAACATCTATCTATCAGATCAACAACTATACAATGAGAGCAGGCCACCTACTTCTGCCGTACAGTTGGTGCCCCGGGATGTGGAGTTGATGATAGGGGAGGAAGGAGATATTATTTTGGGTCTTTCTGCCGCAGAAGAAAGTGTCACTGTGGATGCGAAAATTGTTTACACGGCCAAGCGGGAGGAAGCTGAATGGAGTGAAAGAGTTGTGGCCAGCGAAGTAGCATTAGGGTATGACGCAGTAGGGATTGCTCAAACCTTGCGCAATAGTCAAGAACTGTCAGAGCCTCTGTGGTCGAAGCAGGATAAGCTAGAAGACCAGGAACCCATTGCTCAACCAGTGGTTTGGGGCTTCTTGCCTTTGGAAGAGGGGTGGGCCCAACTGCCCATCATCAATTTGAATGAACAGATCTATTTAGATGCAAAACTAGCTGATCAAGATGCCTTGAGTCAATTGAAGCTAAAGGAGGATTTTCGAGGAGCTGTATCATATGGCAATCAGCTGCTACTGGAAAGGAATGGTAGACAGTCAGACCTGGAGCAATCCTGGAATATAAATATTATTAATGCCAGAGGTGTAGAAGGACAGTGGACACTAGCACTTGATCCTGATACCAACAGCTACCAGATGAAATCTGCTTCTTTGAGCTTATTTCGTCCCGATCTCATCATGAATGGTTTTTACTGGCTGAGTACTGGTAAGCCCGAGGCAACGGATGCTTTGCCGAATCTTGATAATTGGATATCTGGCCTCTTCTCGGTGCCTTTACGTACCTACTTTGTAGGGGAAAGCCTATATCCGCCACTCCTGACGTTACAGCTTGACAACTTGGAATTCAGTCCGTCGATTAGTGTAATGGCGGAAGATGAACTGGAAACAATTGCCAAAATTGAAGGATGGGAGCTTACGCATCAGGTAAACCAAGCGCAGTGGCAAAAATTCATAGATCAAAGGGTTATCCCTACGGATACCCTGAGCAGGGCTCTGCCCTTACTATGGCTCAGACATCCTACCTTGCCTATGATTCAGGCACTTCCTCTTACACAATCACAGCGCCCGCCCAATTATCCAGCGGCCAGTCGGCAGTTGGTTCCATTTCAACTGGCGTTGAAGGAAGAAAATGGCATAGCCGTACCTGATGATTGGAAATTCGGGGTAGAAAGTGGTAATGGTGCTGCCCAATGGGCATACTTCCTGGGCAACTACACGGCTGCGCAGGAATGGGCGGATGAGTTTGATTTACCCTTGGTATCTTTATCTCTACCTGGGGCGATTTTGGCTCCGCAAGCGGTAGTTGAACACGGTTTTCTGGCTTTACAGTTGCGTTTGGATTTGCCCTATCTGGATGAGATTAATGCCTTGGCGCAATTACCCAAGATTCCGCAAGATCCGGATACAATCACTCCTTTACCCATAGATGAAGTCCTTGAACCTCCTTTGCCCCTTTATCGGGCGGATTATGCAGAGCATTGGCAATCTCTATCCAACTTGGCTAACCTTTCAAACGCCGATGCGGTTGACGCTTTCCGGGAAGTAGATGACGAAGTTGAAGTCATTCATTTAATAGAACCCTATAAGTGGCCGATCGAACTGGAGATAGATCTAGAAAGCTATCCGGGCCGTTTGACTATCCGAAATCGAGCGGATTTCGACGGAGAAACCATAGAACTATCGGGATTGAGTGCATTAAGGGGTATACGAGCCAATTTTGAGGTGGATGAGGAAGGAAAATTATTGCTTAGCTCCGAAACGGTAAATCCGTTTCGGATAGAGGCGAATAGCATGCAAGCTCACCTGCTGCAGGATGCCAACCGGATTAGGGATCAGCGGGGCTTGTCGAGGGGCCGAACGAGTCAACTAGATGGGCTAATTCAAACACCACTCTTACAAGAACAAACGATAACGGACTCCAAAGAAATTTTACTTACCAGTACTACTGAGCCTGTGAAGCTAGAACTAGCGGGTGGTGGTCAATGGGAGTTTTGGTGTAAGGATGTGCCGATTGAAGATTCTGCTGAGCAGAAATTTATTCGGAGCGAGGTTCGTTCTGCAAGTGCTGCCGGCAAAGATGTCAACGATCCTCAAGCGCTTTCAAGAACCTATAACTACTTACAAGGCTATGAATGGCGGCTAAGTGCGGCAGAAAGAGAAGTGGAGCAGGCCTTTCTGTATCTCTTCGATTTACATTTTTATCCACTTACACTGGAAGAGGTCGAGCTGGGAACAGGCATTAAAGGACTTAAGATTCGAGGCCGTTTGCAGTTGCCTATCATTGGTTTTACGGAACAAGAACATTACAGTAATGCGGTGGAATTGAGTTTTGTGGAAAAAGAGGGGATCTTGAGCTTAGCGGAAATCGAAATTGTAGCCGATAAATTGGAATGGCCACTCGGACCCGTAGATGGTAGCACTGCTGAAGTCCCTTTCCTAACTGTCCAGCAACTCAACGATTCGGGAGATAACGCTATTCAAGTCATTGATAAAGACGGGACTGCGACCCTGCAGTTTAGCAATGTGGAGGCCAATTTATTCTTGTTTGATGCGGCTTGGCAGGTGAAGCTTAAAAGCTTTAATCTAGTGGAGCCAGAGACAACCAATCCTACTCCAATCCAAGCAGGGGAAGGTATTAGTGTCTTTGCGGATTCTGTTTCAGTAAGTCTAGATGTAGATCGCTCCACTGGCTTGTATAACCACAGCCTAGAGTTTTTGCTAAAAACGCGCTTGGGCAATCGAGCACGACTTGCTTTCAAGGCAGATATCTGTTTTCATTTAGCAGGAGATAAGGCCGGAGAGGTTACTTTGTTGAAGGGTAGCTTGTTTGAGGATTTGGGCTTGCCTTTAGCCAATGCGGCCATTCCTTCGGTGATCCACTATTTTGATAAATCCATACAAGTGCATTGGAAGAACCTGGTCTGGAATGGTTTGATTGAACTCTTGCCGGGGATGGAAATTGTACAAGCCGAAGAGGGAAAAGGTAGTCCAAGCCCGGGTTTTGTGGCGCTAAGTTTTTCGGTACCAGACACCGTGAACCCGGTATTGGAATTGCAGACTGCCTTTGTGGAGTCTCTGCTTCTTTGTAGCTGGGGAACCTTTTTGCAAAGTACGGCAGCTATAGGCATTGAGAAGGTATTCGAATCATCAGCAGGGGAACTCACCTTTGGATTCACTACCCAATTCACAGCTGGACAATGGTCTGAGTCCTACTTACTTAACGGCTATTTGGAGGTAGTAAATTTGATTTCATGGCCGGGATCTTTGTCGGTAGATACTCAATCCGGGCAAATGCAAATCCCACAATTTGATAGTCCTGATGAAGTTGCCTTGTCACACTGGCGGCATTGTGTGAAGGCTTTTCTTAATCAACATGAGCTTGCTCCTGAAGTTCTGGTTGCAAAACCAGGTGGACAACTGTTATTTACCTTGTCCGAGGAGTTATCGTGGCAGGTTTTGGTGGTGATGGAGCATCAGCTAGCCCAGGTAGATAGTGAAAAAACAATCATTCTTAATCCGGATGCCATCAGCAATATACGGCGTTGGACAACGGTGCAGGAACTTCGTTTAGTCCATCCTCAAAAGTTCAAGAATTTTATTGGTTTCTTAAATGGAGGTAACGCCCCCGGAGCCTTGTACATGGATTCTGAGGCTTATGAAGGCCCCTCCCTCGAAGTGCCAGATGGGGCCGCTTTAATCCGAGGCCGGGTTGTCAATTCATTGGGGCGAGGCTTACCTAATGCCAAGGTGGAGCTATGGCGGACCATAAGCGGAGCCCCTAGTCCAACGGGAGATGATGTACAGAGCAATGCTTCTGGTTATTTTGCTTTTTTTTTCCACCGGCGGATCAGCAGGAGACCTACTTTTTCAAAGTCTTTATTGGTAGAAGTGAGTTGTTGAATTCGGAAAATGAAGTGATCTGGACTCCTGAAGTGGGGGACAAGCTGCTACTCTTAACTGCTGATTTCGAACTACCTCCGCTGGCCTATGTACCCAGTGAAATTTATGCGAATGTATCGACTGCTATTGATGAGTTGACGGAAGAAACAGAATTACTACTGGTGGAAGCAAGTGCTCCTCTATTTGTACGCTCTGAACCCATTCAAAACCTGGGCAATAGTTCACTTCAATTTTTGCCTACAGGGATTCTACAAGGGAGCCTAACGACGCTAGAAGATTTTCATGTCTTTGACCCTGCTGAGCCAGGCTGGCAATGGATGCTGCTTCCCTTCATAGGGAGATTGCAGCGAAGTGGACTGGCTGTCGATGAGAATTTGCTTAATGAACAGACAGCCGTGAGCAAATCTGCGCTCCTGTTGGACCCCGTGTTCAATATGTACAAACGTAGATCACAAGGATTGGTGATACCAGATCTGGTTTTGGGATTTACCTCTTATACTAATAACGCTAATCTTGAGATCAAACTTTTTGTCCCTGATCATATTTTACCTGCGGCTAATAAGTGGGCGGCATTGGACCCCACTGCTCTAGAGGAGAATTGGTTCCGATTGCTTAATCCACCTACTGAAACCTTGCCGAATTTTTTGCAAAGTATTAGTGCAGCGTATCCCGATACGGCTGCAAGACTAAGTCGTGCAGCGGCTCTAAGCAAGGCCTTTGATTATCGCCGACAGACCTACCCGCCACAAAGCAGTACCTTGGACTTACCACTGTACGAACGTATGGGGACCATTGTCTGGCGAGAAAGTAGTCTCCTACAGAATGACCATCTTAGATATCAGAATTTTGGAGAAAATAACTTGTATGCCTGGAGCTTTTATGGTCTACAATTCACTGATTTTCTGGTCGATCCCCAGCCAGTAGATACTGTTGCTATCTATCCGGCTACTTGTATGTTGCCTACCCCTTCCCTAGATTTTCCACCGCTCAGCTATACGGTTAGTCCTTACCTGAATCTGGATATGAAAGTTGCCGGAGCTGACAATAGTTTACGTCTAGTATCAGTGGAACTTCTGTGTTTGGATAGCCGTGCGGGACAACTACTGCCTACGGCCAGTAGGTTATGGGAAAGTGACGATGATAGCACGGAAACAGATATCACGCAGGCGATTGAAACCTGGGCTAGGGAAACGCATCAGCGACTTTGTGCCGATTCTCCCGTAATCATTTTGCGTCAGCGGGAAATACTGGAAAACCAGGAAGAGCGTCCTGAAGAAGCCTCTGTCTTGATCAACTACCAGTTTTTGGGCTTAAAACCTGATACTGAACAACTGATTGTGCAGCGAGTAGCGGGATTGCGTACAGCTGTTACTAACCTGAGATTCAGGGAGGGGCAGTTTGGTGGTTTTCAGATTCCACAGCAGGTAAAAGACTTTGAGCTTGCCCCACCACAGGTAAATGGGGTACAGCCCATCTACTATGATAAGTTTCAAACTGGCGGAGAAGCTTCTCTACAGGAGATAGCTGAGAGTCAGGCCTGGGGATTAAGTACTTTACGATTTAATACAACTTACACAGATCAAGCTAAGGCGGTAATAGGTGATTTTGATCCTCTGCAAGCTGAAAAACGAGCCGTTTTATGGTGGCAGGCCCTTCCTTACTTTGTCCAGTATCGCTCGGATGCTGACGAGCGACCTCAAGCTGGCCTTCCGAACCTGTTTAGAGCCAAGGCCATCCGGAGTTTATTGCCCGTATTACCAGACATTCCGCTTCCTGCTCCTGAGATCACAGCTACCTTTGGAGGAGAAGATATTGAGGAGAAGTGGCAGAGTATTTTACCTGGAAAATTTCGCTTTTTGCCGCTAGGAGCCAGACCCGGTGTTCCGTTCGTGTTTCGACCTCATTTACAGAAGCAGCTTATCCAGCACCCTAATTCAATTGATAGGGCTGAGCAAGTCTTGGTGTCCGGTAGTGTGCCCGTACAGCATCGGTTTCCCCGTCCCGTTAGTTTACCTCCCAATGAGGAGGGGGGGCAATTACTGGCATTGCAGAGTTGGGAAAGCTTTTTCAATCCGACACAAAACCTTTACGCTGCACAAGATCCTTATGATACTGCTTTCTATGCTGCCGATGAAACCCAACCTAACATCGGCCTTAGTGTCACCTTGTTATATCCTCGGCATGGGGCTTTAAATCAGGATTGGGACGGTCTCCTGCGATTTAAGGTAGAGGCTTCGGCGGATAGTGGAGGTGTGGACAAATGGCAAATTAACGAATGGAGCCCAGAGATAAATACGGGGCAACAAATTCTAAGGTTTGAACGAGTGCCTGACTCAGATGGTACCCGACCACCGAGCTACGCTTTTCAGCTAATTTCCAACAGCGAGACAGCCGCAGAATTGTTGAGTGGTTTCTTTAGCAACCAGAACAGTGGAGACTTGTTGGCTCTTGATATCAAAGTTCGGCATGAGGATCGGACAGAGGGGTTCCAGCAACAGCTTAGCTTTCCGGTACGGATCAATAAAGAACGGGTATCCCTATTACCCTTTGTGCCTTACTTTACTCTTTTCGAAGACCCTGAATACAACCGAAAGTTGTCCTCTGCTTCTGGTAATTCTACCGTTTTGGTCCGCTTAAATGATGAACTCGTTGGTATGCGCTTATCTACTGATCGGAAGGTTTACAATCCTAATAGCATTGTGGCTTACCGATTTGATTGGGACTTCCCCGTTACGGAGGGGGGGGAGGAGGCTACTCCGGATTTTGAGGAGGAGAACTATACGTTGACCATTAAAAGAGTAGATCCGGATTCGGGAATATTCGAGGAAATTCGTACCGATACAGAGATTACTCCTAAGCGTTTGATGGAGCTATCTTTATTGGAACTAGCGAATTTTGGTTCGCAGGCCTATAAACCTTGGGTAGCAGGAGAGGCGCTTTCGTTAGAGTTAAAAGGAGTGATCGCGATTAAAGTTGATGAAAGCACAACGGTAAATTATGATTTTCAGGTAGTCCTCACCTTGGATATCGTTGAAGAACCTATCATCCCTGTACCAGAGGCCGCTTACGGGCTACTGCGGAAAAGAGATGAAAGCACAGGCGTTTCTGTAGAATGCCGCAGATTTTCATGGCAGCCCAATGCTAACCGGATTGAATTGGTCAATCCAGACGACTTACTTGCGGAGATCGTTCGGAGAAGGGCCGTATTCAAATGGCAGGACACGAGCCGGGCAGGTCATGCCGTAGTGCATCGCATTCAGAAGATAACAACGAATGGATCTACTCACCTACCAAGCTTTACTTAGTTGCTGCTCTCATTAAGATGATTACAGTAATGGTAGAGCTTACTAAAAATAGAGCCATGACTGATTCCAAACAAATCAGATATGGCTCTATTGCTAAGTAGGGTTGAGCGCCTTTGAGAAAGATCAGTTATATATTGTAAGTATGAGGATATAATTAGGCTAAAGGATCTGACCAAGGGAGTTTTCAATCTAGGCAAGGCGCAAAAACCGCGGCTAGCCATAGCTAACCAAGGATTTTTGCAACGTAGCATAGGTTGAAAAATGCCCGTCATATCTTCTAGGATAATTGTATTCTCATACTTATCTACAACTACCAGATAATCTTAGGACTTGAAATTATCTGCACCTAGATATTTCCTGGTAGTGAAGCTAGCCCAATCCAGCAGCTTTTCTTCTGCTCCCCCTTCTAGATAGACTTGCACCAAGTATAATCCCTTCCCTTTCTTGCCCTCTACACCAACCGGGAACTCGTTGCTGTAGGTTACTCCGATAGGCATGGATAGGTTAAGGACGGTAAGCAATGGCTTCTTTGCTAGTTTGCGATTGGGGTTAGGCTGGTAGATTTTGATCTTGATCTTGTAATTCTTGTTTCTCTCATATTTAGGGTTATTGCTAACCAGCTTGAAGTCTAGCTTTATTTTATTAACCTGCCATAGCGCATAATCCCCATTGGCTTTTTTTCTGGCGTTGGAAGGTTCAAATGCCAAGGCGCTGACTCTAACCTTCGTAGAGGAATTGATTTCCTGTTGCAAGGTTTGGGCCGTTCGGCGTTCTTCCTCAACAAGCTTCTTGAGGTCACTGGCCATCTCCTCCAAAGATGTGATTTGATTCTTTAAGGTCTTTCCTTTGCCCTTTTCACTTCTCAAGGCAATCTCAAGTTTGTTGATTTGATCGATGGCTTTGTAATACTTCTGTTGAATGGCGAAAAGGTTCTGCTCAATATCTTTGAACTTAGCCAGGCTTTGGCGCAGCTTTTGAGTAGTACCTTTCAGTCGTTTCAATTCTAGTTTCAAGACTTTATTCTCCGCTAGGATGGCACTTACCACCTCACTTAGTACTTCCTCTTCCTTTGCGTCTGTCTTGTCTGCTAGGCTAGCAATGAATCCAGATATATCCTTTAAAAGTTGTTTTTTTTGCTCTGGAGGCATGACTTTGAAAGACCTGATTTTCTTTGCTAGATTTTCAGCCTTTCGCCGCTCTTTATTCCTGATATTGAGCAAACTATCGTTGGTAGCGTATAATTCTTCGCTAAGGTCCGTTTCCGATAGGTACAACTCAAGTACCGAAATATCTTGCTCAGCATCTTGTTTCTTCTGGTCGAGATACTTTTCCAGTTTATTGTGGTCTATCTTGTCCAGCTCTTTATCGCTGAGTTGGTTGATCTCCTGTACATTGCGAAGTGTGTCACCAAAATTGATTTCAAATTTCTGATTGTCATCCTGCCATAGGATGCTACCACCCCTCCCACTTGCGATTAAGATGATTAGAGAGATGCCTATGGTCAGTAAGGAAATGGCTACAATTAGCTTTCTGATGTTTTCAATATCGAATTTGCCCTTTAAAGTACTCATAGACTGAAAGATTAAGATTGAAATAATGTACCCCATCTACAGTGAGGTAATACTCCATTAGTCGAAGCATATCCTAAGCGATCAATCAAGGAGAACTCTTTTCTGGAAATTTTTGGGGAGGGTAGGAAGGGAAAGAAAAAGAATCTTTCTAGAGAGCAGTTTTTAATGAAGCTTCTTGTCTCCTTAGGCTTTTGGGACTTGAAAGACTCTTTTTCCTATGATGATGGATTACAATGCGTTTATTAGAACCAGTTTCGTCCAAAGATCTTCTTTCGATTACTCCATAAAGGACTATTCTTAAGACGATTATAATCTATTGTATTTAGACGCAACAATTCGGGACCAAACTGGCTGATGTAAGGAGTCAGCAGGTACTCATTTTGGAAATGCCACCATTCCGCACAGAGGTAATTGCTGGGGAAGCAGGACCGGCTGCTGATGTTGTAAAAACCATATTTGGCGGCCAGCTCGGTAAAATTGATCACCCGAGCAATGACTTTCTGACTGCTGGTTTTCCCAGAATCCCAAACAATGGCATCGAGACTCATTGTCTCACCCCCAAAGGGAACTCGACAATAGACAACCCACTTGCGCCCCTGTTTTGTTATGATATACGGGTCAATCTCTGGGTTCCTCATGCCAGAATGGATGTATAAGTCAAAAGCAATTCCCGTATAATGCATTGATTTAGAGGATCGGCCTGGCGTTACTCTAGCCGATAGATCTCGTAAAGAACCGGAGGAAGTAATGACTCCTCCCTGGCTTAATACTTCTTCTCTAAGCCCCTCATAATAGAATGCGGCATCTTGTCGCAACCTGAACCGATTGTATCCCTCTTCATAACCTGCCACTCGATCTGCTTCTACCACACGAATCTCCATCGGATGGTCTAGGACATATGGCTCCTGAAGATTCCATAAGGTAGTTTCTCCTGGAATTCCGTCTGTTGCCAACCCATTTCTGTCCTGAAATTCTGCTACCGCATTGTGGAAGTTATTGCGGTCCAATAAGTCACATTCAGATAGGATTCCAGCATGAATTAGATATCGCTCTAATTCCGGAAAATAGTAAGGCTCGATAGCAGAGAACTCTTCCTCATTTGTCTTTAGGTACCTCAGAAGCTTCTTGAAAGAAGGGCTTGCCGATTCGGTGGCTGGTCTTCTGCCACTTTCCGCTTGCGCTCCCTGGAATGCATTTTGAGTTTCAGGGTACAATTCTTCTAATGTACCCAATATTTTATCTTCTATTGACATCTCGGTGATGGCATCCTCGTTGCTACTCACCTCAATCGAACCATCCGGCCGAACTTTTACGATAATGAAAGTGGCTGAGGGAGATAAATTTCGGATACTCATATTGGGTTCCAGCAATAGACCATCTTTGGAGCGAATCGCCGTGACGGACAGTTTTAATTGACCTTGTGCTTCTCCTTCAGGAAGTGGGAAATGGATTTCTTGGATCTTTTCACTATGTGTCTCCACCACTGAGATGATCGCATTATCCCCCTCAAGATAATCAGCTGAATAGGCCAATTCACAAATAACTCTATTTAGACTTAGATTACTATCCGCCGAAATGACTTGGCCATTTTCATCCAATAAGACGGCCATCAAAGTGTATTTGGTTATCCAGGAAGCTGGGTCAATTACCTCGGACCAATTGTTGTTTTGGTAGGTCAAGGTTTTTCTTTCTCTGATTATCGGCCATCCTGATTTATCAAAATCCACTTTATGCGAGATATCAATTTCGAGATCCTTCAAGTCCTGATCGGTGATTTTTACAGTAGCTTTACCACCATCGGGGCCAAAAGTGAAATTTTGAGGTACTTGGCCTTTGGAAGGCTTGAAGTCAATGCTGACGTTGCTAATTATGGGACTACCTTGTACGATAATTTGCGTTTCCAGGGTCTGCAAGGGATTGATCACCGTGACTTGATCCAAAGAGATACCCGAAAGGAGCTGATGCAAAAGAATATTGTAGCTCAGTTCTTTTACTTGAAGTTCCTTCTGTTCCTTGGCAAAGTAAGTCATGGAGAATGCAATTAGACCATGAAGCCCGTCTATATTATTTCTATGGATCTGGTTGTACCAATTGGTGGCCCCCATCTGATTGAGGTTAACAATAAATATAACCCTCCCGACCATATTGCTTACATTGGCCTGGACTGGCCCACTTATTTCTTGTTCTGCTACCTTCAGATCGGCTTTGATATTCTTTAATTCGATCGGAAGAAACTGCCATTTTCTGTATGGCTTGAACAAATCCTTGTGGTCTTTTCTTATTTTCTCTAACTCACTTACCGAAGACTCTTGATACAGACTTACAGAAATCGTAGCGATACCTCCTGTCGCAACTGCCGTTTCAGAAGACTCCTTATTGATGCTCAGGGAAAAATCGATTAGTTGAGGTTCTTCCTTGATAAATCGAAGTTGCTTCTTGTCCCGATCCGGTTGGATAAAGTAGTTTTTAATTCGTATCGGTTTGTCCTCAGAGCTAACGGGTTCTACTCGCTTAACATTTTCCTGAAAGGAGTAGTTTTTCAGATAGGGTATAGCTTGAGTATACCTAAACTGTTGTGCTAGTATCTCATAGCGCGGGGTGGTAATATGCTTAATTGGTAAAGTAGTAATCGTCCCCGGAGTCAGAATGTTAGAAGAGCCAAAATTTGTTGTAGTGCTGTTTAATACGGCGCTTTGTTGTGTGCTTAACTTCACCGTATTGGCTTGCCCAAAATTGGATACAGCTGTATTGGATAAATAAGCTGTTTGTGGTTGGGCTAGTGTAACGAGATTGGCACGGTTTAAGGCTAGTACACTCGCCGTAGGCAATTGGGATTCAGATCTTGCTGTTGTTTCAGCAGAGATCACCTTGTCCTCTCTAGTAGAAGAGGTTTCCGCTTTATGTCCTTCTGTGACGACCACTTTGGAGTCTTTTTTTTCGCTTTTATTTTCAATCATGATAATTGTTTTTAAAACCAAGGGGAATTCATCAAGAGTTAGGCATCGCCAATCCCTTCATGAGCCCCTTAGCCATAACTTCATTGAATAAGATTTATGAGTTTTCTCTGTCCTGGAATAAGAAATGGGTGATGGCTACAATTTTAGTTCCTTTGGTTGTGAACGCCAAGTTTTCTCTCGCTGTAGCCAGTTCCTCTATACTGTCACTTAAGTCGCCAGGAGGAATTTTAAAATCTCGCTGCCCCCATTTGCTGGCTAAGCGAACAGCTTTTAGGCTGCCCTCCTGATAGTACATCTTGACGACTTTTGCTTCAAACTGTCGCAGTTGTATTGGCATACTTTGCTGCTTTCGTTGCTGGATGTCGATCTTGCTTAGCACTGCAATTCTTTGAAAGGCATTACCTTGTTGATCTACTCCACTTAGTCGAAGAATCAGCTCCAAGATCAAGGAGTCATCTTGTTCCCTTTCGAACTTGATCCATTTACTCAAGGTCTTACTTAGTCTAATGGGTTGACTTTCCGTTGAAACGCCATTCAAACCCGTTCTGGCTAGCGGTCTAATCTGTAGGCGTTTTTCGGACTCAAGATCCTGGGGACTAGCTGGTTTCCTGGAGATTACCGAGGGGATAACCTCTACCTGGCTAAACTGTACATTGGATTGACTATCCACCAGCAATAGAAGTCGCTCAGAATTATCTCCAACATTCATTGGCCGATGGTCTTGCTGTAAAGACGCAGAGAAGAATTGCTCAGCCCAAACCCAGGCTTTAGCAGACTTGGGGGACGATTGAGTAGCAATGGTCCACCTTCCGCCCTTTGGAAGACCTGCATTTTGACTCAGATCAATTTCAATATATAATTCAGTCTCATCCCTTCGACAGCTCATCCCCTCCAGTAAGTCAGGCAATTCTTCTGCATAGGGATTAAATTGAAGCACTTGCTGATCAGGCATAATAATTCCCATACTTTCTTGCTCGGTACTAGGCAGCTCTATATGTACTACTATCTTATCATCCATAATTGTGCTATCGATTCCTAGTGCCTTGTAAGCTTCTCCTTCTAATTTGACAATTCCGCGGTGTATATGGGTAGGCAGCCCTCCCTTGGATTCGATCAGTGCATCTTGATAGGTTTCCATTAATTCGTCAGCGTTTTTGGCATATCGAAGATGGATTCCTTTTTCGCGATTTAGTAGGTGGGTAAATTGTACCAGTGCTTCGGCAGAGCTAGACACCAGGTAAAGGTTACCCGAGAAGCAAATTTCCCTTAAGTACTTGATATCTTGTGTAGTGACTTGGGTATTTGGGTGGATACCTAGTACAATATCCTGGGCCGATCCTATTTCCCTATGCTTCAGCGCTTGAAGGAAACTAGAAAGAGAATGAAACTCCCTGGTACCATTTTCATTGGCTACCGAATAAATTGACTCTGTTCCCAGTATGGCCATGGTTGCAAGCTCTTTCCTAGTAAGTTGTTCGAGCTTCGGACGTGTACGGGTTTCGACATTATCCACCTGATTGTACCAATCGAAGTCATCTTCGGTGATCCACCAACTACTATCATCGAATTCATCATAGGTTTCTTCCCAATACCAGTCAATAAGCTCTTCTTCGTTTAGCTCTTCTGAATTTGAGGATTGATCTCTTACTGGGTCGAAGAAAAAGCACAAGGGGGCTTTATCCGAGCGATCAACCGGAGATGCATTGTGGACGACTAGCGCGAAATCTTGGGCGGGATTTATCGGACTGAAATCAAAACAATTGGTAGTAACCTCAAGCGCTTCAACACTAAGTGTAAAAGACTTTGGGAGACTACCAGGAGGGAAAAAGATATTTTGGGTATTATCAATCCCACTTAATCTACGGTCTTGATATTGGCCAGCCACGGACCAACCACGGTCAAAATTATTGCCTAAGTAGTTTTGTCCATTGGATTCGGCTTTAAGCAGTATACGATTTACGATGGCGGGATTATCCAGAGAGTCCCCAGAGTAGATACTACCGGGAGGATCTGTCCATGTCAAAGTGATTTTTACAGCTTGGGTGGGATCATCCGCCACAAAATCCATTTCCCATTTCTCCCCTCGATCACTCAAAATGGTAGATTGATCCAAGTAGAACCTTCGAACCTCATCCTCAATAGTTCCCTTTAAATTCAGCCGCCCCCAGCCGGAATAGATATTGGGATGAAAACTGTTTTGCGTAGAGTTCTGATAGGAACGAGAAGATTTGCGCATTGGCGCCGCACCATTGACAATCAAGGCTCTTACCATGGCTGGAGAGGGAAGGTTGTCGCTATTGTTTTGTTTCCACCAATCAACTAATAGCGCACAAGCACCAGCTGTCTTGGGAGAGGCAGCCGAAGACCCCCCACACCAAGTAAGTTTTGGGCTGAAGTATTCAATACTACCCGGCTTCATCCCGTAGTTAGCAGCCAGGGTCCATTCACCAGGAGCAACGACATGAGGTCTCACTCGTTGATCTCCACAATTCCCAACACTGCTAGGTTGCCATGATTCATCAAAATAGACATCATCCTTGTTGTCACTGAAAGCACCACCGATATCTTGCAGACTTTCGGAATTGCCGGTTACAATGACATTCTTTGCACTTTTAGGCCTGGTCAGGCCCTTGTTCCCTCGATTACCCGATGAAAAACAGATGATGAGGGGTTTGGGGGTAGTACCACTTGAATCAGCATTCCTAACCAATTTATCATAGGAAGCTTCTAGTGAAGTATAGTTCATGGGATTAGCGGTACCTGCGCCCCAAGAGTTATTTTGAATGTATCCCTCTACGCCGTTTGGCCCTTTCTTGTTTACTGTTTCAGCACATTTTGTACTTGGGCTGGCTGTAACGCCACTGTTACTAATAGAAATAATATTCGCTTGTGGGGCTACCCCTAGTCCACCGATCTTACCATTGGGATCTAACTCTTGTCTGTAATCTCCTGCTGCACATCCCGCGACGAATGTGCCATGCCATCCCTTACGACCATGGGCTTGATCGCTGATTCTATTGGCAAAAGCCTCATGTTCTGTGTCTACTCCAGTATCTACAATGCCAATGGTAGTTCCCGAACCACTTAGATTGTATCTCTTCAACCAATCCAAGTAGGAACCTGATGTGAGGTCTGATTCGTCAGCATGCCCAGCAATGATTAAATTCGCCGTTTCTCCTTCTAGCTCAACCTCCTCAATGGGTTCCAGGGCAATAACCTCTTGTACAGCCAATAAGTGGTCCCTGCCCTCACTGCTAACTCTCGCCGGAAGTCTCAGGTAGTATCCTACTTGTTCTATCGCAGCATCAGAAGCGATGCTTACACCAGGCAAACTACTTAATCTGGTACGAATATCTTCACCCGCATCCAATTGGCCGACATGAATTATATTACGAGTGTTGCACCACTTTCACTTACCGCTGTGGCTCTTTTTAAATGGTTTTCCAAGGGTACGATTTCCTCCACGATCAGTTCGGCCTGGATTTTCATCAAGATATGGGCCTTGGCTCGACACAAGTAGCTAAATCTTGGCTGGTAGCTCAAGATTTCTACTCCATGCTCCTCCAATAACTTCACCCATTCCTTGGTAATGGGACCAATGAAGGCCACATAAGCAAGAATGGTGGCTTCCGGATGGAGTTCGGACAGTTTAGCCCTTTTGAGGGTTTCTTGTGTAAGGGAGCTAGATCGCTGTAGGCCCGAATTGATTTCTTCAACTTCTGTGTCAGAGAATGACCGTGCGTCTACTAAATTGATCAGACGGTCACCATTAGGATAGGTGTATAATACATCTATCTTGGTATCCTCTGGCAGCAGTGATCCAGCTGGGAGTAATAACCTTTTCATTTTTGTGGTGGTATTCATGAAAATGATGGGGCAGAAGGGAAGTTTCCCTCCTGCCCAAGATTAGAATTACATTAGGATGGCAATACTTTCTGCGTACCCATTTTTAGAGACTTCAATTTCCACTTTTTGATTCTTACAACCTCTTAGTGGTTCTGCCTCTTCCTCATCATGCAATCTGATGGTATGCTCCTTGTCATCCTCCGTTCTGATACTGACTTCTGTTTTGTCATTGTAGTACTTCACTTTAGTGATATGCCCGATTAGTATACCATTGGGTTTTCCATTGGAATTAGGTCTAGTTTTACCTTCTGGGTAAGAGCCATTTTCACTCGTGGTATCTTTAATCACTGGTCGCGCTCCTGCTGTAAGCAATCTCGTTGCTAGACTGTTGTCATTTCTAGAAGCACTTTCACCTGCTAAGGAAGCCTGACTAACGAGTTCTATGTTTCCGTCACTTGAAACCAGGATGAATACGGCTTCTTCGTCGAAGCTAATGTCCTGCGCTTGCTTCGATATCACGAATCTCCCATTCACCACACCAAAGGCGCTGAATTTGGCTTGGCCTTTGCGGCCGTCAGGAGATAAGGGATAGCTAAATTGTAGCGGCTCGAAACCAGAGATCTTGGCTGAATCCTTGATGGGATGTTCCAAATGAGGCCCCTCGAAGGAAACATTACATACTAAGTAGTCTTGAGGAGAGGGAGGGACAATCATTTGTCCGTTGTGATGGAATAAAAAGATGTGGTGTCTTCCTACCCAGGCAGAAGGTTTAACGACCGCGGTGTTTCCACCTTGTCCAATCTTGGCCTTGCCTTGCGTTTCGATGATCGGCCAGTTGGAAGGCGCAAAATTGACTTTTGCCAAATAACTAACTTCGACATCATTGATGTTCTGACTCGTAACCGTGTAGTTCTTAACACCTCCTTCTACGCCAAAGAAAGGAGATTTGGGAACAAAGCCTTCAGAAGCTGACATGCTAACATTCACGCTTTCCAGTATCGGATCTGCGTCTACAACTATGCTAGTGGGAGCAGAAATCTGCGCATTAACCTCATTGATGTAGGAATTATCTAGCGAAGAAATTAAGGAGGTAAGATCTGCATCCATACTAGCCTTTAGCCAGGTCCAACCTTCAAAGCGTAGTTCCAACTCAAGATCGGTTATCTCTTCCTCCTTTCTATATTTAAAGGCGAAGTTGGCACCACCGAATAAGCCTCTAGTATTGCCGGCTTTAGCATCCTCAACCTCCGGCGCAGGTTCAAAAAGCTGCTTGAACATTTGCTCGCGCGCCTGATCTGCAAAAGTCATTACTAACTCTTGTCGGATCTCTTCCAACTCAGGTGCAAGACCATTTCCTATAAAGGTGATTTCAACATCTCCATTGCGCACCATTTTTTCCCAGGCGGCGCTGATTTGGGCGCTTCCACCGAATAGTCGTCCACCAACCTTTACGTTTAGGTCGGTAGAGATATGTCTAAAAAATCTTCGGCCATGTACCTTCACGGTAGCCCCAATGGTAGGCATCATACGGAGGTATTCGTACATGATCTTTACACCTGCAGGTATAATGGATTGATTCTTGATACCTGATACCCACTCCTGAGCGCCTAACTCCGTCAAGTTAATGAGAAAGGAATTGGCCCCACCAGGCGTGCCTATTTCAACATTGTTATGCGCTTCATCAGGCGTGCCAGATACTGGGTTGATTAATACCTCAGCGGTTCCCTTACGTACATTTAATGGAATAAACCGGGGATTGGCCGGTACCTTGTCGCGATATTGAGACGCCAACATTTCGGTTTTCCATTGTTTGGTAAGGGTATCAAATTCTTCCGGTGTAAATTGGATCGCGGAGGTAATGGTGAAAATCCCGGAACCTCCTGTAATTTTATAGGTGTCATCAACCTGTTGACGAAATTGGGTTACCCCAAATTGATACCGCCCATTGGCATTTTTGGCTAGAACGGGCTGTTTGGGGGTAAATAGGATGATGTTGGGATCTGTACTTTGCCACAATTTAAAATTGCCGATATCCCACTTTACGCCTGACATGGCCACACCTAGTTCCTTTTTAAGAAAATTACTCATAATATGATTTTTGTTGAAAAAAGTTGTTGTGTTACAATTGACTTAGTCGCTGGCTAGGTGAGGCCATCAATTTTATATTTACATTTTTTTTACTTTCGGAAAAACTTAGATAGGAGCACGCGTTTGACGATGAGTATTACAAACTTGTCTTTTAGAGAAGGAAGGTTTTGGAGGTACACTATTTAGGTGTAGAACAGCTGAGTAATTGTTACTTTAGATGATATTATTAATCACTTTGCCCATTATTACAAATAATATCAGTTATTAATTTTTCCCTCAATACGTTGATAAATAGGTGGTTATGGTTTGTTTTTTCTGTGTAGGAAATTTTTTTTCAAAAAAAGTAGCCCTATGCATTGATGTAGAGTAGATCATAGACGACCAAGAAGGTAACAGTACAATTGAAAATGACCGAACAGCACGTATTAGACCGGAAATTAATTGGATTACATACTTAGAATTAGAACTCGGGGATTCAAGAAGGGCTTACCCCATTCTAATTCGTACCCTCTTTAGCGTTATGAAGATAATAAGCAAATTTTTATCAAACAAAAAAGATGATTCCAATGGACGCAAGAAGGTCAACTCGTCGGAAGTTGATCAGGAAAAACTTGTACCCGAAGTTGGACTCGAAAAACTATTGTCAGAAATTCTTTCTGACAATGAAAACCAAAGCCGAAGGGCCATCAATCGCCTGTACGATCGCTTTATTCGCCATAATCGAAACAAGATGGCCAAAAAGGGAATTCTCTCTCAGGAGGAAACACTTGATGCCTATACAGATGCCTTCTTAGGAGCCATTAAGGCCATTAAGCGAGGAACCTATCGGGGAGACGCGAATTTGAATACTTTCTTTAACTCTATCCTTAGACGTAAACTAATAGACCGCTTAAGAGCGAAGTATCGTGAACTAAAAAAGTGGCAAAAGGTAGAAGCTATGGATGATGAGCGCCCACCTGCACCTGAAATGGAAGAGGAAGGCAAAGAAGATTTCAACTACATGCTTTCTAAGGAAGTGCTGCGTGAGAATGGAGAATTTACTTTCGTAGATATGGCTCCAAATCAGGAAGATGAGCTGATCGGAAACGAAATTATTGGAATGGCATTGAACCAGCTAAAAGAGAAGGAAAGAAAGATTCTTCTGGATAAGGCTAAAGGCTATTCTATGGATGAAATCGCCAAGCGAAATGGGCTGAAAAATGCTCAAGTAGCAAGTCAGACTTGCTACACCATTCGGAAAAAATTAATTGATATTCTCGAGAAAATTGGATAACGAGATCAAAATTTATTGACAATGAGTGATTATTTCGAAAAAATCGAAGATTATTTGGCTAGCAATCTTTCTCCGGAAGACAAGGCTGCCTTTGAAGATCAGCTAAAAGTGGATACAGCCTTAGCCAGAGAACTGCAAGCGCACAGAGTTGCCGATAAATCTCTAGACTCATTTGCTGATAAACAGCTCAAGTCTGATCTGATGCAAAGAGGTAGAGACATCTTGAATCCAAATCCTAAACCGAAGGTCATAACTTTGGCAAGGGCAGCGGCAGCTGTGGGATTACTTTTGATTGGCATCATGTTGTTTTGGCCGAAAGACCCTGGAGGGAATCAACCTGTGGCTGAATACGGATCAGTGGAAGAGTTCTTATCCGCAGTAAAGGGGCCACAAGTTAGTAGCTATTTGTCTAGTTCGCCAAACTCCATCGATTCCATTGAGGCAAACTGGGAGGCTCTGCGAAAGTTGTACCAGGAAGAGAACTGTGATGGATTTCTATCTAAGTTTGAAATGCTTAAAGGGCAAAAGGCTTTCATGGAATTGCACGGGTCTGAAATAAGACTTTACGCTGGCTATTGCAACTATCTAGGACAAGAATTTCAAACGGCCATGAGGCAATTTGAAGCCATTCCCCAAACCACTAGCTATTTTCTAGAGGCACAGTTCTACCTGGGCGTAATACACCTGAAAGAAGGGGCTGAACAGAAGGCCTTGAACAGCTTCAAAGCCATGGCCAGTAATCCTCAAAGCAAAAATCTGGCTGAGGCGAAGGGCATCATAAAATTACTTGAAAAGTAAAAGGGGGCGTTCATTCTGATAGATGATGATCGTATTATCCTGTTCTGTGGAGGCGTAGAAGCGCACCGATCCGGCACTGTTCTACGCCTCTTTATAAAGCGGAGTGAAAAACCGCTCATTTACCATGTTCTAGCTTTATGACATCGCAGATAAATTGGTTTTTGATCTCCTATTTTTCCACAATAGTAAGAAAAAGGCTAAACCGGCTACCCCAATTCCCCAGAAGAACCAGTTGTTGTTGGGGGGATCTATGGAACTGCTGAGTAAGACGGGAGGACCAAGAAAATAGGGGTGAGGGTGATTACTGGATTGCTTTAGATATCGTAGCCGCGCATTTTGTAGTGCTTTGGGATAGCTATCGCCTTCCTTCAGTTGTTCGAAAAATAAGCTGTTGATTTCTGAAGTGACTTCATCGTCAATTACCCAGAGATTCATCAAAACGTTTTCAGCACCGGCATATTGAAAGGCTTTTCCTAGGCTCATGATGCCTTCCCCTGGAAGAATGGTACCTGCAGCCCCTTCACAGCCTCCAATAGCGACTAAGGCCGCCTGCATCGACATACCGTATAACTCATAGGCATAGAGTTCCGTAGTGGTTCGGGTATTATCTACTGAACATCCGAACTTCAGATAAGATTGAAAGTAAGATATAGTATCGGCGTAGGCGTGCCCATGGTAATGTACATAGTCATTAATAAACCCGAGTTTAAGGAAGCTTTCCCGAGTAGCAGTATCTCCCATTATTGCACTGCCGCCAAGCAGGGAGGCAGTTTTTCTCACACTTTCTCGACTGGATTCGTAAGTGTTTAATTCCTGATCACAAGCTGAGTAGTTAGGGGCAAATCCTACATACTTTTCAAGTCCTCGCTGCGAATTGGACTGACGAGAAGTAGGATATAGATAATTGGATATGGAGTAATTGTATTGTATCGGGCTTTTTTTGAATAAGTAGGAGAGTTTCCCATATGCTCCAGGCAATTTATCTACGCTAACGTTGGAAGAGCCAGTATCGTCCCTGAGTAAAACATCAAAGGGAAGCCTGAAAAGATCTCCATCAGGGATCATCACCAGAGACGAATAACGCCTAACATTAGCTAGTATAGGCTCCAAGAGGGATTGATATAAATAGCTAGCTACGGATACAAACGCATTGAATTGATCCACATCTCGGTCCTTCCCTCTAACCGCTTTGTTATTGACTATGCTTAGATATTGATCAAAATGCTGTTCCCATTCAGCTGAACGCTCTATTTTGTGGGTAATGACTTTGCGGCCAGCTATGGCAATCACGAATATATGTCGTTTACCATAGAAGAATTCTATAATCAGACTTTTCGTCCTCCCCGAGAGCTTTTTAATTTGTTTAAGGCTCAATTCGTTGTTTCCAAATCTAGCATTATAGTATTTTTCATCAAGCTCTCCGATAATCTTTGTAATCGATTCTCGTTCCTCGATCAGCCGCACCAATTCCTGCACCAACCGGTCTCTGTTCGAAGTATCATCCTCCCGTTGGAGGTTGGAGAGTTCCGCTTTGGTTTGATTGATCTGTTGATTTAAGGCCGTCAGTCCATCCAAGATGGCTGTGTCGATCCTAGAACTTGCTTCGTTTAATGCTTTGGAAGCCAGCAGTTGATCTCGGTAAACCAAGGCTTTGCTTCGTTCTATGCATTGTAGGATCTCTTCCTGTATTTGAGCGTTTGGGGCCAACTCAAAGAGAATGGATAACAGCAGCTCGTGTCGACTTTGGCTCTCAGCAGCCATCTGTAGTTTAGGGGATTCTGAGCTATAGGTATCAGTCAGGATTTTTTCCATATCCAGGGCCAGTAAAAGTTGCTCCTTTGCCCTTCCTAAGTTCTCCACTTTTTCAGTAGCGTTATTCAGGGCCAGTTGATGGTATACCTCACCCTTGGCTGTTAAGGCGTCCAGGATTACATTTTCAGGATAAAATTTTGAGGGATCGATAGCATCGCTTTTCCCTCCTTTAAAGGAAGGGATGACGGCTTGTAAAGCTTGGTTGTAGAACTCTAACGCCCCTTCTTGGCGGCCCTGCTTTTGGTACAGATCTCCTAGACTTAAAGCTATTTTGCCAATTTCACGCCGGTTAAGGAAATAGGCTTTCGCTTCCTCCAGAGCTGTTTGCAGGTAACGCTCCGCTTCCTGATACAAGGAATTCTCGAAGTTGACCTGGCCCATGATTTGTAGGGCACCGATATAGGTGTCTTTGCTCATGGCAGGCGCTTGCATGGGAATAGTAGAGGCAACATTTAGCGCTGCCGGTGTCTTTGACTGAAATAATAAGCAGGTGACTTTGTTTTGCAACAACCTGACTCTTGAGTTGAGTAGAAGGCTATCGATTCCGCTCGGTTTATTCGTATAAATGCTTTGAATTTCCTGTAGGGCTAGATCATACGTTTTAATTGCTTCTTCGAACCGGCCCCCAGTCTGATAGGCAATACCTAAATCTCCAAGTATATCTTGGTGTAGTATAACTGTCCTGAGACTATCTAGATTAGCAGCCTTAAGATAAGAAGACGAAGTGGCCTTATTTAAATAGGTGATGGCTTTGGGAATATCACCTAGTCGGGTGTAAATATTTCCTAAGGGTTTGTATATCTGTAAAATTACTGGATCTTCCTTAGCTTCATCCTGATATTGCAGAGCTTTTTCAAAAGTCTCCCGAGCCTCGAAGAAATTTCCTACACGATCCAACTCCCAACCTAAGTTGGCTTGTAATCTGGCCAAGCCTTTGGGGGCGATTGATTCTGCTTCGGCATTTTTGACCGCCTCCTCTAAGATAGAAATGGGATCATCTTCTGTATATCCAGCCATAACCGCCATTGAGATTACGGCAACTCTCCATTTTTCGTTATCCCGTTTCCAGTAGTACTTTGCGGCCTTCTCATAGACTTTTAGGGCCTTTTCAAAGTAAGCCTCGGCTTCAGGGTGGCCCAGGTATTGAAGGAGCCAGGGTATTTCCTCCATCATCAGACCGGCGGTATCTAGCACTGTATTTTCTTCGTAGCATATTGATACTTCCTGGAAAAGATCGACCGTCTCTTTTATGATTGGGTCCTCCAAATTAGAGGCGGAGTAGGCGTTATTAAGCGCAGAAAAAGCCTGCAGTTGGAGTTTGGTACAATTCTTCTGGCTAAAAAGCAGGTTACGCTGCAATAATAAGCTGAGCGTAAGGAGGAATAAATGCAATAGGAATTTGTTCATACAATGTAAATGATTGATGTGATTCAGTATAGGTCGCTATGTTTTACTGTACTTAGGGTAAATAAAAGGCGGAAATAAGCGATGGGATTTCTGAGTAGCCTTAAATATAAGTGATGAATCGCGTTAATATTTAATTATCAGCATGAATTTTAATTACAATATGTCAGTTTTATACAATAGTAGACACAAGTCGCCTAAGCTGTTGTCTATCGCAAAAGCCCTATACCTATTCGTAGGTATAGAGCTTCTACTCTTGGTCTGCCTCGAAAATGGCTACCACTAAAGACACCAAATATGCACTTAAAACATAAAATGAAGGTAGAGTGAAAAATATCTATTGGTTTCTTCATTGGGCCAAGGGTCAAGTATCGGCGGAGCTTGCAAAAAGGTATTTATCCGATATCCGATGGAAATGCCGGGAGAACCGATATTATTGAGTAGTCGGAGATCGGCAAACCAACCATAACTGACCCGATCCGCAAATCCACTTGATAATGATGGCTGATCATTAATTTTAGCATTCAAGTAATAAGCCCCGAACAAGCCACCAGAAATTCCCACCAATTGGCGCAGGGTTTTGGGTACATACCGCACTTGGAGTGGGACGATATCAATGGATGTTAATTCCAGCTCCCTGAGAGCTGTGTCAAACTCATCCCGAAGTACTAGTCTATTATAATGAATCTCAGCTTGATACCACCATTCAGGGAAGGCAGTGACGGGAATATATCTACTGTTACGATATCTATCACTCATTTCCTCCGAGAGTCCTCTAGACTTACTAAACGTAATCCCGCCAAAATATCCATTATTCCCCGTAATGGATGAAGCTGCTGCTGCGTTGATACCGCCAATGATCCCGGTGAACGAAGGTAGTTTAAGACGTTCTGGTTTTCGTACTACCGTATAAATGGGCTCAGTAGAAACAGGTTGGTCGTCCATATAGATGACAGCTACAGCTTTAATACGATCTCCATCTTCCAAAGGACCTGGTACTTTCACGGAAAAACTTATGCTACCTTTGGTCCCATATTGAATTTCTGGTGGTATACCGGCCACTACATTTTTAAGAATGGGGCCGATTCTATCGTTATCCCCTTTGAGCTGCCATTCTGCTGAGTCCAAGGGGGTATTGAGTTTAGGCGCTTTAAATTCGATATGCTCCTGTAAGTCCTCTTTGAAGTTTAGGTAGTACCCCTGAGTTGTGAGACTCGTGTTTTGAACTTGCTCATCAAGGTCATGAACCACTCGGACGGTATAGGCCACTCCTGCTGTATCGGTATTCTGGAAGTGAACCTCATAGTTTAACAAGACATTCTCAGCCCCTGGCGTCACCACCTCAGGATAAACCGTCATGTAGTTAGGGTCTCGAGATCGTTCCACGCGTAGGGTAGTGGCGGAGGAGTCCGGAAAGAAGGAGGTGTTTTCCACCACACATCTCTTTCTTCCCTCAGCCACAACAACTACGTTCTCAAAACGAGTAGATATGAGTTGAACATCAATCCTTGTTCTATTCCTAACCCCCTCTTCAGTTCTCAGAAATCCAGGGTAACTAAAAACTAGGACATCATCAGGAGATACATTCAATGTGTAATTTCCGTCCAGATCTGTAGTAGTAGTATCACCATTCTCCTTAACAATAATACGTACACCAATTAGTGGTTCTCCATCTGGGTAGCCGGTTACGTTACCAGTGATGGTATTGGTTACGATCACTGTTGGAGGAACTTGGCCAAACAGTATTGTAGCACTGATAACAAATAAACCTCCAAAAATTATCTTTTTCATTAATATTACATTTTCTAAATACTTACGAATTGACGTTCAAGACGCTTACCTCATAGCACTAATTCCAATTTAAACCCAGCAAGCATCTAAGGCTTAGGGAACGCTGATTCTCCCAAACTATACCAGCTGACAACTTGATTTCATCCTGAAAGTCATCGGCCGTGTGATCTGTCTCGATTAGGAAGTCAGCAAAGATGGTGCGTTCCACACCTGGCGGAACATTGCCGATATCCCAGATCATTGTTTTTTCTCCGTTTATTTTTCCTGTACTTTGGTCCACAAAGGCACCACGAGCCGTCAGAAACATGATATCATCGTTGGGTAATTTGAAAAGTAGAGCTCCGGATTTTCCATTAGCGTTTCTCAAATTTGTATTTCGGTAGGTAATAGCCATGGTGACCGTATCTCCTGAAACAACGGAAGACCAATCTGCCTCCACTTTTACCTCTTTATTTTCATCATCTTCTTCATCAAAATTTGAATGCGGGATGGTATTTAAGGTGCTATTGTCGAGCTCCAGTACTTGAATGACCTGTTGTCTTCTAGGAGGGCGTGGATTAGGGCTATAGATCGGAGTAACGGATAGACTAATCTGATACTCACCCGTTTCACGAAAGTTTATAGTCAGTTGATCGGTGCTATCTTTGTAGTAGTTCCCGTTACTCACCTCCCAATAGTACTTCCATTCTGGCGGAGGAGTGATACCAATTAGCTCTTCGGGTACTCCTTCGATTTCTTGATTTGGCTCTGTGAAGTTTTGAGTTTCTAAGAGTTCATCTTCCCAACTATCAGGTTTACTTTTAAAGCAGGCAGTACTATCCTCCGCTGGTGCCCAAATGACCACACATCTGATAACATTGGGTCTTTGTGCATCAATGGGGTTACATTCTAATTGTGGGTACTGACAATCTCGATCCTGTGCCCGAACCTCTCCCAACAAAGCTATTTGACCAAGAAGGAATAAGTACATTGTCTTTGATAAGTTGAATGGCCTGTAATACATCATGTATGTAGTTTTTAATGTGATTTCTTTTGTAAATCATCCTATGATGAACTGATCTAGGTTCCTTTATATAGAGTCGTAATGTTGGAAGTTTTATCAATTGCGCCTCGCCCCTTTCTTAAAGTAATAAGCAGTCCTTGGACAATAGTGCGGCACCCAAGTTGCTGGGTGCCGCCTGCCGCTTGCAGTTAGCTATCCGCTGCTACTGTTTTATTTATGGCTCAAAATTTGGAATCAATTCAAGCTGCTATTAAACCCTTTGAAAGGTGTATAAGGTTATAGGCAAACATGAATCGGAGATTTTATAAATTATCTGCATGGCTAAAACATGAGATGAAGGTAGAGTGAAAAATATCGATCGGGTTCTTCATTGGGCCAGGGGTCCAGGATAGGCGGAGCTTGCAGAAAGGTGTTCATCCGATATCCGACAGATAGACCCGGAGAGCCAACATTATTGAGTAGTCGGAGATCAGCAAACCAACCATAACTGATCCGATCAGCAAATTCCTCTGGTAAGGCCGACTCACCATTAACTTTGTTGTCCAAATAGAAAGAACCAAACAAGCCACCAGAAATGCCTACCAATTGGCGTAGGGTTTTGGGCACATAGCGCACTTGGAGGGGGACAATATCGATGGAGGTCAGTTCCAATTCTCTAGGGGCGGTGTCAAACTCATCCCTGAGCACTAATCTATTGTAATGAATTTCGGCTTGGTACCACCATTCGGGAAAAGAATCTATGGGGATGTATCTGCGATTTCTAAATTCATCACTTATCTCCTGAGAGAGTCTTCTAGACTTGCTAAACGTAATTCCACCAAAGTATCCATGATTGCCCGTAATGGATGAAATAGCAGCTTCATTGATACCACCAATAATCCCCGTGAACCACGGGAAGTCTAAGGCGAGGCAGTTTTTGGACTACCGTATAGATAGGTTCCGTACTAATTGGAGCATTATCATCCATATAGATTTTGGCAGTAGCCTTAATACGATCCCCAACCTTTCGTAGTCCTCTTGTCTTTACAGAAAACGTTACACTCCCTTTTGTAGCATACTGGATTTCGGCGGGAATTTCCTTGTCAAAAGGGGCAAGAATAGCTATGAGTCCATTTGTATCTCCTCGAAGTTTCCATTCTGCTTTAGTTAAGGGTTCTCCTTCTTCTGGTTTTTCAAATACAACATGGCTATCTCGTAGCTCTTGCTTTATATTCAAGTAATACCCAATCGTTTTCAGACTACTGTTATCAAGTTCCGATTCAAGGGTATACTCAATCTTAACTTTATGAGCTGGACCAGGAAGATCACTAGAATCCACATTTTGGAAGTCTACCACATAGGTTAAAGTAATAGGGTCATCACCAGGCGGAATAATTTCACGATCCACTGTCATAGAATTGGGGTCTCGCGATCGTCCTCACCTGTAAGCCGGTAGAAGATCTGCCTGGAAGATAGGATCGATTTTCTATGGCGCAACCGATGGGTGGTGGAGTTACCGCCACTTCATCAAGAACGGCCCCGTCCTCCTCCATGATTACATCTATCACATTCCTACTGCCAATCACTACTTCAGTAGTTTTGAAGCCAGAATATGAAAACACTAGTACATCTGCGCCTTCAGGAATAACGATAGAATATGCTCCATCAATGTCTGTAACTGTGCCGCTAGTGGTTCCCTGAACAAAGATAGTGACTCCAACTAGTGGTGTCCCCTCTAAGTCAGTTACAGAACCTGTAATGGTACGTTGTCCCATAACCAGGCAAACTGATGATAATACATATGAATGCACAAATTATATTTCTCATAAGAGATTTGAATTAAACGCTTGTAATTGAATAACTAGATATGATTTTACTGTTCATTTTCCTAGTAGCTTAACG
>CBDHHG010000021.1:0-383354 GCA_965263225.1 Saprospiraceae bacterium | reverse complement strand
CCGTTCACTCCGGATTGAATCGATTAGAGAAAAAGGGCTACCTACTTTCTAAACTGGCTGATGGTACCCATGAGCGAGGGGGGCGGCGCAAACGACTGTTTCACATCACTGCTGCTGGCAAACGCGCTCTAGAGAGAAATCACGACCTGAGAAATTCCCTGTGGAACCAAATTCCTGACTTGGCTTGGAAAAACCTTCCCTATGGCGGCTCCTTTGAATAATCACCGTCCCCCAAAGTGGGCGGATCGCTTTTTGGCCTGGTTTTGTCGCGATGAACTCCTTGAAGAGATCAAAGGGGATTTGCACGAATTCTATGCCCTTGAACTGGGAGACAAGAAACCCTGGCAAGCCAAGTTGTATTACTGGTATCATGTATTTCACTTTTTGCGCCCCTTTGCGATCAAAAGCCGGCGCCAGCATTCAAACACCCTGACTATGTACCGAACCTATTTCAAATTCGCCTGGCGGCATGCCCTAAAGCACAAAGGAAATACACTCTTGCATGTCTTGAGCCTTGGATTGGGTATTGCTTGTTCCATTTTCATCTTCATCTATTTGAAAGGAGAATTGAGTTATGATCGCTTCCATCAGGATGTCGATCGTATCCATCGTGTAGTCATTGATTTCGTTGACTCCGAACAAAGGCGCATACCCGATGCGACGACTCCCCCAGCCCTGGCTCCGAACTTGGTCAAAGATTTCGCCGAAGTGGCATCTGCCGTTCGACTGTTCCCAAATTGGGGCAATAAATTCCTGTTGGGAGCCAGCCCTGAAAAGAAGTTTCACGAGGAAGACTTTATTCGCACAGACCCTGGTTTTTTCGATATTTTCACCTTTCCTGCCTTGCATGGCGATCCAGCCAAAGCCTTGGAGAAAAGGGATCAAATCATCCTGACCCGAAGTGCAGCTACGAAATATTTCGGGAAAACGAATGTAGTTGGAGAAAACCTGATGCAGTATCTAAGTGATACCACTATAGTGTATCAAATTGGGGCTGTCTTGGAAGATGTGCCGCTCCATTCGCATTTCCATTTTGACTTTTTGGCGGCTATCTCTTTTGAAAATCTGGAGCAAAACTGGGGCTGGTATAATTATTACACTTATATCAAATTAGCTCCTAGTGCTGAGATCGCGAGTTTAGAACCCAAGCTCCAGCCTTATTTCGAGTCGCAACTGGAAGAAAGAGATATTTACAACATCATCTATTCGCAGCCCTTAACAGCTATTCATTTGCGATCCCATTTGAAATGGGAGCTCGAACCTAATGGAGACATAGCCAATGTCTACATTTTAGCATTGCTAGCTCTTTTTGTACTGATCATGTCCTGCCTGAACTACTTGAATCTCAAAATTGCTGAGGTGAGTAAGAAGTATCGAGAGGTAGGGGTGCGGAAGGTATTCGGAGCTAATAAGGGCTCACTAATTGGGCAATTCATGGTGGAGACTCTATTGATCAGTTTCCTTGCTCTACTATTTGCTAGCCTGTTGTCCCAGGGACTCTTTATACAGCTCCGGGAGGTACTTGGGCGTGACATTTCCATTATAGACCCTGAAAATTTGGTGGCCTTTTTGTGGATTGGTTTGGTCGTCGTATTAGTGGGCGTTTTGGCAGGACTATATCCCGCCATCCGCTTGTCATCCTTTAAAGTTGCGCTAGCTGTAAAAGGCTTATTTAATAGTTCTGGGAAATCTACGAACGGCTTACGGCGGGGGTTGCTGGTCGTTCAATTTGCCATTTCCACCTTTATGATTTTTTGTACGATTGGGGTTTACCAGCAACTCCAGTACGTTAAGCAGGTAGACAAAGGATTTTCGCCGGAGCAGGTACTGGTAATTGAAAACATACAGCATATTCCTTATCAGCGAAGCCTAAAAGAAGAGTTACTGAAGATCGCCAGTGTATCGGAGGCAGGTTTATCTAATGGGGTCATTGGCGGGCTCAATTGGACTTCCTCCTTAGGTTATCCTGATGCTTTTACCATGAATTGGGTCACTGTTGATCCTGGATTTTTGGGTACGATGGGGCTAGCGCTCAAGGCGGGTCGGAATTTCTCCCCAGATCGGGAAACGGATAAGTCTGGTCTCAACTTCATCGTCAACGAAACTGGTTTGCAACAGTTAGGGCTTACTTATGAAGATGTCGGTAAACGGGTGAAAATGACCGAGCCACAAGATTCAACTCGGGATGGAATGGGAACTATTCTTGGAGTGGTAGAGGATTTTCACTTCACCGATTTCAAGTCCAGCATCAAGCCTTTTGCCTTCTTCTATAGGGAAAGACCACAAAACTATCTCAACCTGAAATTGTCGACCAACGATCTAGCTGAAACCTTGCAGTCGATCGATCAAGTATGGTCGCAATTTTCAAATCAAGCCCCCTTGGATTACTTCTTTCTGGATCAGAATTTTGCCGAGTTGTACGCCAAGGAAAATCGCTTGTCTAATGTGCTCCTATTTTTGACTGTCCTTGCCATCCTGATCGCGGTGTTGGGGATGTTTGCCATTGCCAATATCACGATTAAAGATCGCACCAAAGAAATTGCGATTCGCAAGGTATTAGGGGCCTCCGTATCCGGGGTGACCTTCCTCATTACCAAGCACTTTCTTTTATTGGTTTTGTTGGCCAACCTCATTGCTATACCAATTGCTTACTATGGTCTGCAACAATGGTTGGATGGTTTTGCCTATCGAATCTCTTTGGGTATGGTTCTCTTCTTACTAACCGTATTTTCTACCCTATTGGTAGCCTGGGCCACGGTGGGTTTACAGTCCTTTCGAGCGGCAATCAGCAATCCCATGAAGAGTTTGAAGGAGGAGTGATAGGGGGAATTGGGCTCTATTTTTTCGTTATCGGTCTAAAGGCGGGAAATCCATCGTGTAGTTTATTCCTGGTGATTTGCCGCAAGGATTTTCCGTCTTTGGAAGTGATGAAGATTTCTCTACTATCATCCGTATCAGCACTAAATGCGATCCATTGTCCATCGGGCGAAAAGGTGGCCCGATATTGTAGGCAGTGGTTCCATCCTTCATCCAATTTTAGAAATTTTCCCCGGTGTATCCCGTACTTTTTTAGGGTCTCATTTGAAATAACTCGCCTGATGTTGCTTCCGTCGGCATTCATGATAAACAATTCGAAACCGCCTTCCCGGTCTGAATAGAATAGTATTTCAGAGGCATCGGGTGACCAAATCGGAGCCAATTCAGTATACTGCTTGGTCGTTAAGTTTTTCTGCTTGCCAGAGTGCAAGTTTTTTTGGACAATTTGTGCGCCCTCCTCATTGCCAGCCACATAAATGACCTCATTACCAATAGAAACATCCGGCTGGGATTCGTAGAGGTCGGGGGTATTTGTAAAACGTTCTGTTTTGCCAGATTTTACATTCACTGTATAAAGATCACCACTTCGACTATAGATTACCTGAGTTCCAGTAGCATCAAAGGTAGGGTCAAATTCGTAGTCCCTTCCGATATTGTCTAATCTTCTGGCATTCGAACCATCAGGATCTGTAATCCAAATGCGCCATCCCCCTCGGCGATACGATTCAAAAGTGATCTTTCTGCCGTCTTTTGACCAATTGGGGTAATAGTCCGGCCTAACTCCAGATGTACCAATTTGCTGTTGCCCTCTCCCATCAGTATTCATCAAGAAGATGTTACCCTTTGAACCTTCTTTATTCGATTGAAAAAATACCAGTTCATTGCCCGTATGATCAGGAACTGGCTGACTTATACAGCCACCAGAAAATAGGCTAAGAATTAGGAGGAGTAGGATTGGGTGTTTCTTACTTATCACATTCATTGAATTGGATTTTTGTCTGATTCAAAAGTAGGGAGGTGGAGGTGATCGGACTAAAGAAATGTGACCAAGCTCAATTTTGGGGATAAAGGGGAAAATAGCGGCATGAGAGGCTGTAAGAGATGGTTGACTATTTTCATCTGGAATTAAAATGATGTACGATGTATGAGCCGTTCGTCACAGGAAATGCCGCTCATCACAACTTATTCAGATAGGATTGCCTTTTGGAGTAGCTTGGGTAAACAGTAAAAATGAAAAGCATGAAAGTTAGATTTCAGATGGGTATTCTAGTGCTCATTCAATTGATGGCAGCCTGCCAACAAGAACAAAAAAATGCGGAAGCACAGACTTCCCAAGAAACTACAGCAGTTCAGGACTCTACACCAGCGGGAAGTCCGGATTTAGGGCCCCATTTCCACCCAGTAAATTCAGCACTCGCCTATTACTCCTATGTCGGGGAAGATCAATCCATGGCCAGAATTTTTGTTTCAGATCTCGATGGCGGTAATGTTCGGGAGATATCCGCTTTGGATTCCACTGGCTTTCATACCGAGCCAAAGTGGTCAAGAGACGGAAAGCGCATAGCCTACACCAATTTCCTTGCGGAAGGTGCCAGGATGATGGCCGTGGATGCGGACGGGCAACATCTTACCGAATTGGCCACCCTTACTGAAGACGGATTTCATATGTTTTCTTCATGGGATGTATCAGGTGAGGGCTATTTTTTCTTCCACTGGCCGAAAGGCGGTTTTACCCCTGATGCCTACTATGCCAAGGGCGACCAGGTCGAAAGACTGACTGATAATGGAAAGACGAATAGACCCCAAATGACAACAGATGGCCATCTTTTCATAAATCGAATTGAAAGTGTGGACCCTTACGTGGCTACGAAGCAACTGTACAACCTAGAGCAGAAAAAAGTAATCAAAGACATGCCGGAATTAGAAGGCGAATTCATAGTTGGAAACTATTCCGTCAAAGGGGTGGAAAAGGGGGATTCAACCACTTTCATCTTGGAGGATTGGCAAGGAAAAGATCTAAAGGAATTGGGAACCGTTCCCTACAAAAAGATCATGTTTGCTACTGTCGACCCTCGGCAAGAGTATGTAGCCTACAATACTGATTTTGCAGATGGCGCGGAAATACATTTGCTCAACATAGGTACGGGAGAAATCATCAAATTGACCAAAAACTAAAGACCCACCCATGAATTTGCCACTACACCTTATGCTGCTATTTTCTTTTATGACCTTGCTCGCTAATGGTCAAAGTAAAGTGTTCGATCTTGAGTTTGGACAAAGAATTGGAACTGATAAGTGAATGATAATTTGGGCGATTTCTGGACTCACCCAGCGTTGAAAAGCCTCGTCAATGCAGGGGCATCGCCTACTTTTTTCGCCTCGATTGAGCCCAAAAATCATCCCAAATGAATGCTTGCCGAATCATGTCCGAGTACTTAGCTCTTGTTTTATCCTGACCACTAATTCCCAATATTCTTTCTTACATTGAATGTTACAAAGTAGTATGGCAACTCAAACCAGTTTTCCTACGAACTAGATCTTCCTTGTCCCGAGATCAATCGACCAAAATTCTAGGAAGATTTCAAGATCGAATGGCACGCGCGGAGAAATTGTCCTGAATAGATCTGGTAGGGATCAGCCAGCGTAAAATGACTAGCCATCAAATCTTATGCATATGAAGGATAAACAAACCGTAGTATTTATGGGCGCAACAGGAGCCGTAGGTTCGGCTGCTCTTGATCACCTGTTGAGCAACAAAAACGTCTCCCGTATACTTACCTTGGGTAGAAGAACAGTCGAATTAAAAGAGCCCCCCAATTACCTACAACAAGCACTCATTGATATTCATGATCCCTCCACTTATTCAGATTACATCAAAAACTATCAAACGGCCATTTGTACATTAGGTGTCGGTGAACCCTCCAAGGCATCTAAAGCAGATTTTATAGCTATTGATAAGACCGCCGTACTGAATTTTGCCAGCGTATGTAAGGCGAAGGGGGTGAAACAGTTTCATCTGCTATCCTCTGTTGGTGTAAGCAGTAGATCACGCAATTATTATTTGCGCACAAAAGGGGAGCTCAATGAGGAATTGGTTGAGCTAGAATTCGACCTTTTGAGTATTTTTCAACCCTCCATGATATTAACTCCTCAAAACAGATATGGCTTAACGCAAGGCTTGTTGCTAAAGCTATGGCCTAAACTAGATTTTATCCTACATAAGGGATTGAGGAAGTATCGGGGAATTAAAGTGGAAATGTTGGGCAGATCAATTGCCAATAACATTTTCATCAAAAAAGAAGGAGTTGAATATCTACAGTATGATGATTTTCTCCACCTCCAGTAGAGCTGAACTAACTAAAATGTATACATCTTATGCGAAAATGAATAAGTGGCGACTCATCCTTCTTAGCGAACTTTGTACCAAGATCAATTATTCAAAACGGAAAGACTTAAAATATGGCTGATAAAAGATTTGGAACAAAGGGCTGGACGCCAGAGGAACTTTACTCGCTTGTAGGTAAAACCTACCTTATAACTGGAGCAAACGCAGGTGCAGGTTTTGAAGCTGCTAAGATACTTTTGGGCAAAGGTGCGGAAGTGGTCATGCTCAATCGCAATGAAAAGAAATCTAAAAAAGCCATTGATGATCTCCAAGCGCAAATGGGAGCAAATGCCAAAGTCTCTTTTATTAAAATGGATTTGGCGGAGCCCTCGTCTGTGCGCCATGCGGCAGCAGAAGTGGTTAATAGGGTACCTAAAATTGATGCGTTGATTTGTAATGCTGCGGTGGCACAGATTGCTAAGCAAACGTTTACCCCTGACGGACATGAAAGCCAATTGGGCATTAATCACTACGGACATTTTTTATTGGTTAATCTTCTGTTTGACAAAGTGGAACAGTCACAAGGAAGAATTGTAGTTGTCGCGAGTGAAGGGTATAAAATGGGATTGAAAACCATTCAATTCGACGACATGAATTTTGACAAGAATTATACGCCTATGAACGCCTACTGCCATAGTAAATTAGCGCAGATGATGTTTGCTTATGAATTGCAACACCGAATAAAAGCGGCGAAGAGGGAAGTAGAAGTTTATGTGTGTCACCCAGGCGCCTCCCGTACCTCACTGATCAACGAAAAAGCAAGGAGACGTGATCGGATATTGTTTTCCATTTTGTCCTTGTTACCAATCGTGCAATCGGCTGAAAAAGGGGCTTATCCAGAAGTAATGTGTGCCACTGAAGACAATCTAAAACAACGGGCTTATTATGGCCCTACCGGAACTATGAATTGGTCTGGCCCAGTAGGGGAATGTGAGTTAGAATCATTTGTTTGGGATAGAACCGTCGCAGGTAGATTATGGGATGTATCTGAAAAGGAAACCAACTGCCAATGGCGTTTTTGAGTTCCTTTGCTTAAAAAGGAAATTAAGTACTGACAGAAACAAGCATTAAAATAGTAAGATGTGGATATATTAAAGACAGCCATCGACTGGGCAAAAACCGAAGTTTTTTCATCAACGTTTTTTATTCTGTTTGGCGTTATGTTTCTATTGGCAACGCTAGGATTTTGGCAATGGGGAAAGACGGAGCTGGCCAAGGCATTTATATACCCGACCTTGGTAGCTGGTGCTTTATTGTTGACTATAGGGCTTGGCCTAGTTTATTCCAATACATCCAGGATTACCAGTTTTCCAACTGCTTACGAGCGTGATGCTTCAGCTTTTATAAAAATGGAAATCATCCGAGCGGAAAAAACAATGGCGGAGTATCAGACTGCTGTTTTCAAAGTTATTCCATTGATCATTGTCCTAGCTGCCTTGTTATTTGTTTTTATTGACAAGCCCGTGTGGCGTGCGATCAGCATGACAACCATTGCTATGATGGTGGTTATTTTGTCGATAGACAGTAACGCCAATGCCAGAATGGAAGCCTATAAAGATCAATTGATCCTAGTAGAAAAACAGAATCAAGATTGAGAAATAGTTTTTCTGTTCAAACCTGAAGACATGATCAAGGTAAATTTTAAGAATATCACAGAATTCACCCGGGCTCAGCAATTACCTGAGCCGGAGAATCCCCTTTTTGCGATTGGGCGAAAAAGACTAGATGCTGATGAAATCGAAAACTGTGTTTCTTCTAACAAGACCATAAGCTATACCAATCAGTTTTATGTCATCAGTATTAAAAACATTGTCGCAGGTGAGTTGATTTATGGCCGAACGAAGTACGATTGTAGCACCGGCACCCTCCTGTTTACTGCTCCAGATCAAACCATTGTTGCCAAGGATGTTGTGATTAGTTCAGATTCCTGGTTCATTGCTTTTCATGAAGATTTTATTTGTGGATTGGATATTCGGAAACGAATCAAAAATTACAATTTCTTCAATTACCATGTAAACGAAGCCCTGCATCTTTCTCCCAAGGAAGAACAAACCATTAAATCCATTTTCAAAAATATAGAAGCAGAATATCAGAACAACCAGGACGAGTTTAGTAAAGAAATTATCATATCTCACCTGGAAACGCTTTTAAAATATGCCAATCGTTTTTATAAACGCCAGTTTCTGCACCGCAAGGCCATTAACAAAGATTTGATTTCTCGATTTAAAGGCATCTTAGATACTTATTTTGAAAGTGGGCAGCAAATCGAAAAAGGGATTCCATCGGTGGAGTGGATGGCTAAGCAATTGGGGATCAGCCATCGTTATATGAGTGATACGATCAAAGCAGAAACGGGTAAGACCGCAATAGATCAAATTAACTTGTATTTGATAGAAGAAGCAAAAGATCTACTGTTGGTGCCCAATGCTTCCATCTCTGAGACGGCCTATCAACTGGGTTTTGAATATCCGCAATATTTTTCCCGTCTCTTCAAGAAGAAAACAGGGCTTAGTCCAAGAGAGTACATTGAGTCAAGCTTGTTGAATTAGTTCCCTTCTTTCCCTACATTTCGATTTTATCTCCATAGATCAAGTGATACTGTCAAATCTCTTTGGCCAGATAATATCTTTGCTCTTTTCGTGATGCAAGTAAACTTTTTCTTGGGCCTTATCGATAAAATGTAAAAGCCCCACATGCGTCCATAGCGGAAATCGTTCGAACCATCGAAATGTGGAGTCTGTAGTGGGAGGAAGCCGAACTATGGGGTCTTGGTCATTCACCCATAGTTCGAACTTAGACCAGAGCCTTGCCCGCTCTAGAGATTTTTTCCAAATTCCTCCACCCACTCGCGGGCTACCAAATGTAACTACGCCTTTCACATTCACTCCAGCATGATCCAAGGAATACCCTGCCAACTGAGCTAGTGCCCCACCTAAGGAGTGCCCCGTTAACCAGACCTGACGGTGATCTCCCCATCGGTTGATACTATACGCTAGGACTGGCCAAACTGCCTCAAGGGCATTGGCAAAGCCCCTGTGGACCCTGGTATCCCTATACTTTTTCTTCAGGATAGTAAGGTCATTTAGCCAATCAATGATATTGCGCAATGGCCTCAAGGTCGTTTCGGACCCCCTAAATGCTATAATTAGCAAGTCGGCATTGGTGATGACCATCATTTCTGTATCTGCTAAGGCAGGAGGAAGTCCCTTCCCATGTGCGAATAGTTGCTCTTCAAAGCCAAGGGTAGCTAAGCTCCTGCGGCGATCACGCTCTTCGAGATAGGCCATTTGGCTAACTAAAGCTAGCAGATAGCTCCTCAGCCAAGGAGGCGAATATTCCGGATCAAGATGCTGTGCAGAAATCATAGTTACCGTCTTTATTGGGAACTTATTTCCACCAAGCCTCTACGCGTCGGTTGAATGAGGCGACCATCCGGTAGAATATAGGCAGGAGACATGGCTATGCGATAGCCTCGCCCTCGCCCTAATTCCAGCTCGTGTACCTGTTTGCCCGTGCGAAAGTCAATAAAGGCCATCGCATATCTTTCTAGTACGCTAGACTTTTGAATCGTACCGTAGATAAGACCTGTACGGGTACAAAGTCTTGCTGTTGCCGTGGAAGCAAATGAGTCGTTATGCCAATTGCGACGATAACTTTTGCGATCCCTACTTATACTGAAACAGGATAGCCCCGGTTGTAGTCCTCTCATGCTTTCACGATAGCCGGAAGCACCGGACCAGTTTTGAACTACTACATTATCCTCGTAAGCTAGAACCGTGTTTTCATTGGCACTAGCCCCAGGTTCAAATAGTGGAATAAAACAGACTTGTTCCCCGGTTTGCCGCTTGTAAACACGTAGGTTTATTTGATGATCCGCATTGTCCGTGATAGCAATTAGATCATCTTTGCTTCCGAATAGGGTCGGTGTAGATCCAGAGCCTCGTTTTGAGATCGTTTCTGGCAGCGGCTTCCCTTTAGTTCCGGGATACTCTTTAAGCCAAGCTCTTTGAATTTTCCCAGAGGGACTTGCCGCAAATTTGTATAAATGTGAGGTTGTAACGATATAAACACCAGATTGATCAATGGCCATCCCATTCTCAATGGCTTCCCCCTCAAAATGATAGGTATCCGTTATTCTACCCCAGTCATTAATTCTAAGAAGGTAGGCGGAAGTCATTACGAACCCTTCTTCCTTATGGGTTTGCCCTAGTCCGATGGCCCAATATCCTGTTGTAGGATCGGGTAAAACCTGCCCCAATCCTTCTTCCAGAATGCTTGGGGGAAGATTTGTTTGAGCTAATTGAGCGGATAATCTCCAGACTTGATCGACTTGTAATGTATTATCGGGTCCTTTCTTTACAAAGGCTACTTCATTTCGGTTCCGTACGACAATTACTCTTCCTTTTTCATCCATCACAAAGTAGCCCAAATTAATGGGGAGTTGACCACCAGAAATCTTCCTCCGAGAAAAACGTACGATTTCAAATTCGTCCATTTTCTGCAGGTTATTGTCAAATAAGGTCAATTTGAAATTGACATTAATTACGCCCTCCTCCTCCTCTTGAAAACCTTCTTCAAGGTTTCCACAAAATCCGTAGAGATTCCCGTCTTGATCAGATAGGAAATTCAGGCAGGTTCCCAGGATAAGCCCATGCTTAATGAGCTGTTTATTGAGCTGGTCGCCTAAGGCAGGGGCTTTGTAATTGGTAACGGAAGAGTTATAGTGATCAAAATGTATAGCGGACAAGGGAGCTAGTCTAGGATGCTCCGGAATACGCTTTGGAGGTAAAACGAAGTCCTTAAAGCTAGCTTTAATCGTCCTCAGTTGCTCTCGAAAACTTAGACCAGAGCCTTGTTGATTAAATCGCTCGAAAAACTCATGCCGACCATTAATGTGATAATGTAAGCCTAGTTGTTCTACCGCAATTTGTTTGAAACTTATTTCCATAACAGCTTCATCTTTTAACATTTATCTAAATTGATTTCTCCATCGACTGCACCTCCATCCACCAATCTTCGGCATTGAATACAGCTAATTGTATTTTTCTAGAAACATACGATTAGCTAGCCCTGTCTTTAAGTTTGGCCACTTCTTGGAAATGCTCCTTAAAGTGGTCACTTTTGGACATAGGAAAAGTGGAGACCAAAGCTTTTTGGTTAGTGTCAGATATAGGATTACTGGCTGTTGTTATCTCTGGATGTATGGGAGATAATAGGAAGAAGGGGTAATGAAAGTCGCTGATACTTACTCAGTATCCTCTAATTTTTTTAACCTCTCCTCTAGTTTTTTTATAGTGTCATTCATAACCTTTAATGTTTGCCCTAATGAAATAACGGGTAACATATTCGGAACATCGTTTTGGTGACGAACAGTAGAAGGAGTACGTCCTGGGAGTTGTTGATGTCTAAATCCTTTCATTAGAACCGTCTGCTTACCGAATTCTCTTAGAACACGACCAGTAGATTTATTGTCTATCAAAGAAATATATAGATCATCAGCAATCAAGCCCTGTTTAAAGTAAGGTTCTCCGCGGATAGTTGCTATCCCAACATTTGGTGGTGTACCTAATGGTAAGTTGAAGTCTTTGGTTTTGATACCGCTTGTCTCAATAAATCTAGTATTGATGTCTCCAAGAGTAACATTCTCAGCTTTCAGTGAAATCGTATCTGCCCCATTGATCGTCACTTTTTTACCTTCTAGGATAAGGTTCTCATCATTTAGCTTTATATCTGCTAGATTTTCCATAGGTTTAAGAATTTTGCATTAAAAAAAGGAATAAAATGATTGCCTACATTGAACTGGAGTGCTATTAGTTTACCTCTAGATGCTTAAAAGCATCCTCTATATTTATGCACGTCAGGCCAAAATAGTTGTGTAGAGATCATGTCAAAAACTTTAAGTTGCAATTGCTATAAAATAAGCTAATGATTAGCTTTAAAGTGAAGATTCGTTTGGAGCAATAAGCAAGGTAGTTTCTAGGCCAATGTGATCAGACAAAAAAGCAATTTCGTGTTTACCCGGGGCATCATCTGTACGCTCTAATCGAAGGCGACGAGGTCTAGTGAATTCAAGTTGAAAGGATTGATTCTTAGCAGCCGGACTAACGAAGATATAATCGATTCGAGATGAATCTGTTGTGGAGGTAACAGCGCTATCATCACAGTAATTTGGATTTTGTATATCAGGACGGCATACTTTTTCCATAATTCCTGGTCGATTTGCCCCAGATGTATAGCCAGTAGAACCATTTCTGACTGCCCACAAATCTCGGAAACCTATAACTTCTAGTATATTCTGTAGAAGTTCATACGCAGTTTTATTTTCTCTTCTGACGCTGGTGACCTGCCCGTCACTCACTTCATAAAAGATTGCTTGGTGGATCTGATTAGGGATAGAGAATCCAACATCAGAAATTTCATTCATATTAAACCTCTCCGTATCATTTGCACTAAGATTAAAATCTCCGGCTAATATAGCAACATCTTGATGCCCTCTAGTTTCCAATATGAACTTAGCTAGTTCGATCACCTGTTTAAGCGCTACTATTTTGTTGCCTGATTGTAAATGAGTGTTATACAACTGCAATCGAGATGGCCCCAAACCTGTATCAAGAGTAGTTAGTAAGACTCCTTTATCAGCTTTACGTTCTGCCCTACCCGTCTCATGCCGATATTCTCCAAACTTTTCTCCAACTATCTGCAATTTTTGGGAGATAGTTAATAATCCCGATGATCCTGTCCGGTTTTTCTCCGACCTAAAAGCCTCGCGAGGTCGATTCCATTGGATTTTCCTGGTAATCCGATGCGAATGTTGAGGTGGAGTAGGCCATTGTCTTAGTAAGGCACCTTTTTCGGCATTAGTCCAAACTTCGCATAGTGCTGCCAGATCATAGTGGTCCTTCACATATCTCCCAATTTCATTAGCTCTGGCACCAACTTGTGGTTTAGACCCTCTAGTGGAATTGCCAAACCAATCATCTATATCTACATCCATGAGGTAGGCATTCAAGCAAATGAATTTGATCCTTTGCCAGCGTGATTGTAGAACCCTTTCACAAAGTCTTGCCAAAGATTTTGGCTTTTTATCTAAAGCCATAAGCCGAGACAATGAGTACACTAAAGCCCCTTGGTCAATTTTTTCTGCTATTTGCCGCATACTATGTGTCATATCAACAAGTGTTTTATTGGTTATTTAAAAATGTTCACCTAAATCATTTAACTTTCTTATTCGTACTGGTTCGATTTCACCTCTAGTTCTCTCAATAACGGAATGAGAGAGTATCGAAAGAACTAAAGGTGAGGTCCGTCAATTCTTGAGTATGAATGCTATCGAAAAATTAGTGTTAGTAGGGAAGAAAGATAAACCTGATCTAATCAATTCAAGAAAGCTCCAGCTTTTGAATTAGGACTTCTATATGGCTTGACTCTTTAAGTCTTTTAATTCTTTCTTTAAAGCTACTATCTCTTTTTTCATGCCCTTTAATTCTTGCAGTAGGTTCACATTAGTAGTGACGCTTCGACCTGGAGTATAGGTAGGCCAATTTTTTACGGAATAGAAGGTCATTGCTCGCTGATCACTACTAAGGTGAAAAGCTTTATCCCCATTTCCGTCGAAAAGAATAATATCCCCATCCTGGCCATTGCCCCCCAAATGTAAATTGGCATACTTAGTATTTATGTAACCTATTCTTTGACCATCTTCTGATAGAAAACTCAAATCTCCGTAGATATTAACTCCACCAGGGTAATCTCCACGAAAGTTGATAGCAAGTTCATCATTAAATCCGTGAACTAGTGCTCTACGATGAGGGCCTCCTTTATCTTGTCTTCTCTGCGGGCTATCCAGCTTGAGATCATGGGCTTTAGCATGAATGTGAGAGCCTTCAATGGTAAGCGTTGTACCGTTAAGTTTAATATCACTCTGCATGACTTTAGTGTTTTTATGTTAGGAAATAAAGAAATAATTAAATTAGAGTTGAAACTGAATTTTAATGATCATAAACTTTGTGATCCGTTCATAATTTCAACATTGCAATGTTCCGCTAATGCCTTGACAATCAAAAACAATCGTTGTCAATCGTTCAACAATTTTACGTCAATCACTTATTGCTTAACACTACACCTTATGGACAGCGACTACTCTTCCAGTCCTCGCGATTTATTTTTGGAAAGCTTAAAGGAATCTTATGGTGAATACGAATTGCGAGGTCATACCTATCATTTTTTACACTCAAAGCAAAAGACAATTGCCCAGGAATTAGGGATTGATACCGGAAGGCTTAATAAACTCCTGAATGCTAATGACGATAGCATCAGCTCGGAAACATTTAGGCGGTATGTTAGGCAGGCAGAAAATCTGGCTAAGGCTAAACTCTATGATAAAGGGAATCAAAAGGGCAGTACATTAAATGAAAGCAATGATCGGGAGGATACACGCCATTCGAAAAGGAGTGCAGGCTTAGGTAAACTGGTTTTGATGATTTTTATTGGCCTAGGTATCGGTTTTTGGATAGGCCAGTCATTGGCCAAAGGTACGATTGCCTATGCTCAGGAGCATTATATTATGAGTGATAGTGAAGAGGTGAGGGTAGTCTTACTGGATCTGTTAAGTTCAAATGTATCTGACTTAATTACGGATGCCGCCCTATTTCATAGAAGAATCAACAATTCCGCATCTCTTGATTCCGTGCAGATGATTGTGGAAATTAAGAATACCATTAAAAATGTAGTGGATCGAAATAGAGTAAATAGCCATCTCTCACAATATGTGACGCAGAAGGGGACAAAATTGAGTGAACTACTGGAAAGGGTGACGCCCAGTGAAATGATGTACGCCTGCACTGATTCTATGCTTACGTATTCTTCCCTGGAAGAATTACCCGATAATGCGACTTTATTTGACCGGGGAGTGGTAATGTCCCGCGCTTACCTATTTTCCCCTGATACAGATGCTTATACACTTTCTGATGAGATCGCAAAGCTGATAACAAATGCACAAAATGGTCAGGCTAATGCCATCATTAGTATACTCAAGGAGGAAGAAGGGTATTAGATTTTTATTGATTTTTCAAGATACTGATCTTAGCTGCTTCATCTTATTGCGATTAACTATTTCATAGAGACGACCACTACTTCGCTTATCTCATTTTCGATAGAACCTTTTCCTTACAGCTAGGCGATATTTTGAGTAATTCAGTGCCTTCAATCATAACTTCGCTGTTGTTTTTCAGGCTAATGTATTCCAGGTTTACGAAGTGGGTACGGTTGATCTTTTCAAACCTGGTAGCGGGGAATTTATCAAGTGTTTCGCTGAATTTTTGGCTAGATACATAGGTCCTTGAAAGCTCTTTGCCATGATAAATTTCTATATCGTTATTGGAAGATTTTACATATCGAACATCAGTCTGGTGTATTTTAAGACTAAAGCCTGCTTCAACACTTTTTCTAATGTAAAGCCAACCATAACGGCCAACTAGATTTGGAAAACTGAAGTTGGCTCCCCAAAAATTATGAAGCGCTAGTTCGATGGGATGCTTTAACTGTTCCTTACGTACAATCGGTTTAGTCAAGAAATTGGCAGGAAATGTTTCTTTGGCTTGTTCGAAGTTTCTTTCTGGATATCCTGTTACATAAATGATCGGAGTAGGCCTTATCTTTTGTATTTGTTGGGCGACTTCAATTCCCCCTTTCTCCTCTGTATTGATATGTATATCTAGAAGAGCAATATCAGAGGGCGTTTTCCGAAATATTTCAATGGCTTCTTCTGGGGAACTGGCTAGTCCTGCCATTTCATAGCCAAGTTCTGCAATAAGTTCTTCAAATGCATATCTTACCCCAGGTTCATCGTCCAGTAACAAGACTTTAGGGGTTTTAGAAAACCACATAAGCTTTTTTATTTTCTAGTGTAAAGCAATGAAAAATGTAGTTCCTCCTTTTGAGGATTCTGGAGTTATTTGCCAGCTTCTCTTTTTGGCCAGGTCATAAACATATCGCATGCCAAATGAACTGGGTTTCTTTAGAGAAAAACTCTCCGGTAGACCAGCACCATTGTCGCTGATGGATAGTTGTGCATCAGGTTCTTTGGTTAATGCTATCTCTAGGGTGGCCTGCTGGAGAGCTACGTCCTGCTTGAAGGCATGCTTGAAACAGTTGCTAATCAATTCGTTAACGATTAATCCTAAATCTGTCGCCTTATCCATGTCTACATACCAATCCTCTAACCGCAAAAACAGTCGTACGCTTTTGGAGGGATCATTTATCTCTATGGCGTTTGCCACTATGCTTTGGATAAAGTGGGCAACATTTACGGAACTAATACCTTGATCTCTATTCTCATACAGCTTTCGATGCATAATTCCCATCACGTTGATGCGATTGAGCGTATCTTTTAGGGACTCCTGAGCAGTGAAATCCCTTACTCTCCGGAGTTGCATAACCAATAAACCGGCCACTACTTGTAAGTTGTTTTTTATTCGATGGTGAAGTTCTGATATAAAGGAATCAAGCTCATCTGTTTTTAATTGCAGCAGGTTTTTGGTGGATTCAAGCTCTTGATTGTTTTGTTCGAGGCTAACCTTCTGTTCTTGCAGCAGAGCATAAGAAGTCTTTAACTTTTCATTTGAGTTAAACATAATTACCCCAATAATGATTAAAACTACAGTGATGAAACTCACTATCAATAGCTTATTATCTGCTATCCTGACTGCCAGTTCATTGTTGTACTTTATTACCTCTCGCTCTGTCTTCAGCGACCCCACTTGACGCTCTAGTTGCTCTTTTGTATGTTTCAGTTCGCTGACTAGTAGCGTTTCATGCTCGAATGCCAGTCTGAGCGAGTCTAGTTGTTGTTTTATGAGAGAATCTTTTCCGGTAAGTATTAGCAATTCCTCATGCAACGAATCACGGGATTCTTTTACCTCTTGTGCTTCGTTCTCCAATCTTGATTTCCGCCTGTCCACGGATTCATATTTCCCTTGTAACTGCTTTCGCTCAGCACGAAGTGTATTCAGTGCAATTTTCAAGCTGTCTGTATCCTCTGTAAGTGTATTTATATCTTTTTCTAGCCTCTTTTTGGCTTTGTTCAAGTTGTCTTTATCTGCTGATAGACCTTCAATTCTATCTTCTAGAAATCGAGTAGTTTCAGATAGACTATCTATTTGTACTTGGCGATTTCGTTTTTCTTGAGCATACTTCGCATCAATGCTATCTCTATATGATTTTTCTGTCTGCTCCTTGTAGGATCTCCAAAATGCGGGGAAGATGCTAATATCTACATCTCGACTCTGAATAAAATAGGCTCCAATACTTCGGAGCAACTTCTTACTGTTCTTCTTTTTGAAGTGGGTAATGTTCTTGGCAAGCAACTTTAGGTATGCTTTGAATTCCTTCCTGGGTTTTCCTTGCGGTTGTACAGCTAAGCTATCTAGTTGAAACAATAGGCTATTTATGGTTTGATCCAATTGAATCATCGTGTCAAGCGTATTACTTATTCCCGCTAAACTTTTACTGATCTTGCTTTTAGTTTTTTCTTGTGATATTTTTTTGATTTCTCTTTCGAAGAGTCCCTCTCTTTCCAGCGTATCGATTATGGATTTAACAACGCCCAATAATTGTTGATACTCAGAAGAGAAATACTGGTTATACTCAGCTCGCAGATTTTGAACTTGCTCCTGAGCGATGGACGAGGGGTTTTGACAAATCCCTTGTATCGGAAAGGCAATGATAAAAAGGAAAAATTGTATGCGTATTATTCTCATTTTCTAGGATCAAATCAAATTACAACTAAGATATAGCGAATTATTTTGATGAATGTGATATGATGTTAAAGTATTGAGATCAGGGTGAAGTCTTTTACCCTGCTCCTGAAAATGTTGCTTTTGATAGGTCATCGTTTGATTCACCAGATTTATTTCCTGTCTCACCAGAAATTTACCTCAACTTTATTCCCATACCGGCACCTTTGTTACAGCAAGTAAGAGTTGATTTATCGGTACCAATAAGTCGCTTAGCTTGTACACCTAATTATTATTAACCTCTTTTAAACCTTAGAATCATGTCTAAAAATCAAAATCAAAATCAACTACAGGTTTTAGTGCCGGTTTATGAGTTTTATGCTTTTGATGACAAAAAGAATAAAATGTCATTTGGCCAATTCAAGTACGATGTAATAAACGATAATTTCGTTGCCTTTGTTAAACAAAGCAAGGGGAAACAAACCATTACAAAGAGCTTGGAATATAAGTCTGTTGATATCCAAAATGCTAAGGATGTCAAAACACTCGACCTCCCGGTTTCCCTACTATCCAGCATAAAAATCGATGGAGAAGGTCCTATAAAACAAGAAGTTAAGGTGGCACGATTTGGCGCGTCACCAAGTAGCTTCAATGTACGAATAGGTAAGATTCATATGCTCTTCAGAGAGCCGACTCCAGTCCAAGAGCCGATTGCTGCTATAGGAGCTGCTACCGTATCTATACTGGTAGGAGGAACTGTTGTGCTAGGTCTGGCAGGTATCGGCGCATACGTATTGGTTACTGCCATGGAGAACGGCTATGATGCTAGCGCGACCGCATCCGTTTCCTCATCTGGAGAAGTTAATATGAAGGCCGACGTGAGCAATAACGGAGACAATGCTGGTGAAGATGATGAGGTAGGAGAAGACAATACAGGAGGAGGAGATGACTCCAAATAAGCCGTGCATCAAAGCCTAGCGTTTCATTCTCTATGCTAGTAAGCTTACAGAAACAATAGTAGCCTCACCTAGGACAGGTGAGGCTATTTATGAGTATAAAGTTTGCTATACAAAACAGAAGATAACTTGGGGTTGAATGTACATAGAGATATTGGGTTCATTAATCTAATATTTTGAGCATCTATTCAAACTTATGCGCTAATTGAATGAATTAATCGTGATATGATGAACTTAAGCCAGTTTTTTGAGAAAATTATATATCGAGATATTCTTTCTTACATTTTACCCGGTTTGTTCCAGTTATCTGGTTTGTGTATAATTTTCCTTTTTCTGAAGGGCGAGGAGAATTATTATGAAATAATAAAAAGAGAATTTCAAACGCTCAATTATTTGATTGTACTAGGAGCAGCCTTTCTAACTGGATATGTTATCTCCACCATCTTTTTCTACATAAACACCTTTATCAATAAGCTTCAGAAATCGGAAAATAGAGCTATTTCCAAAAGGATACTGGAGGATATCGAACGCAAATATGGTCCGGAAATCTTAGCCGTAGACAAGCTGAAAACGTTGCGATATATTGCCAGACTTCAGAATCCGGAACTAAACTCGGAAAGAATTGAGAGAAAGCTTACTTTACAAAACCTAGAACTGAGTATTGCAGGGATCGCCTTTATTTGGTCCTTTGTCTTCATCATAATTTTCCCCGGCCTTTTTGGGATCATGCTAAGTAGCTTCACGTTCATCTTTTGTATCCTGGTTTTTGTGAGCGCACGAAAACTAGGTCAGTACATTTATGAGGATATTCAAATCCTTTACCGCCTCTCGATTGGACCGAAAAGTAGACCTAGCGCAGCAAATCAACATCTTCGTGAATTGGTACAAGAGAAGGGATAAGGCCAACATCTAGCTCGTTATGGCAAGGGCTTGCCCGGATTACCACTGAAAGATAGCTGGAAGCTTGGATGTCTTATTGCATCCGATGCGTAGCTATTAATTTACTCGCTCAACACCTTACTACCTTTATAAATGGGGAAGTCAATTTGGTGTTTAGACTCTCCTCTTTTCACAAAACTAGGAACGGGATTCTCTTCACTGGGGTAGGCAAAATGATTGTGACTTGAACCTTCGATAACTTTTTCATCATCCGAAATAATTGTCAGGTAATGACCAAATGCTTCATTTTTACTCTCATTACCATGCTTGGAAAAAAAGCTATTTATCGTCATCCCTTCTATTTTTCCCCGTGTACTTTTCGCTTGTACAGCTCGTTTATTATTCGCTTCTAAACCAATAGCTGAGTAATAGTTTACTTCTGCTCCGCAGCCGATCATACTTACGCCCTCACAATTGGTGAAGAAGTAGCCATATCCCTGCCTACTACCATCAGAAGCACAAGTTATGAGATTGGTATAAATAGCACTGTTAATGTAGAACCCTGTGTCTCCGCTTAAATCAGCATAACAGTTGTTTAAGGTAAGGGAGGTATGAAAGCCTGAAAAATAGAATCCAAACTTCCGAGAATTTTTAGCCCAGCAATTTTCAAATTGGCTCATCCAAAGATTTTCACAGTAAAATCCGTTTGCTCCGGAATCTCCTAATCTGACGATATCCGCAGATGGTGATGGGTTGCCGTGTTCGTCGAGTTGCTGTGCTAATCCACCCTGACTATCGATGGAAGCTCCAGCATTAACTACCTTGATATTTTTGAATTGGCAATGTGCTTTTGAGGCGTCTTTAACTACCGTTCTAATTTCAAGCCCCGTGCTTTGGGTGTTTTCAATATTTATTCCCTCAATCATGACAGATCCATTCGGGTAATCCATAAGAATACCAGGACCACGTTGCTGGTATTTAAAGTTTAGTCGAGTCCCATTAATGGGCCCTACCCCCCTGAGGGCAATTCCCGGAGGCAATACAAGGGTTTCTGTGATCATATACTCCCCGCCGGGTATTTCGATAACAAGGCCACCGCCCAGGGGAATATCATTAATCTTTGAAAAGGCTTCTTTAAAATACGGAGTGCTGTCTCTTTTAAAGGCTGGATCTGCTCCTTGTTCAACAATGTTGATAGTCATGTTACCTAGTATTTATTAACAAAATACAATTATCTGAGCATATAATGAACCACGATTCGTATTAAACTCATTTGCCGTAAAAGTGTCAAAATGAAGTTGAAAGCTGGTCACCTTTTGCGGAGGTAGGAGAGCTTTTAGGCAAGAAAATAGGAGCATCATAAACGAATCCTAGCTCAAGCTAGCGGGCTTGCATTAATCCCTTTCTTTCCCTAATTTTCGATCAACTCCCTGCGGAAATAAAATGCCATTGCCAACCAACGATAACGCTAGATGATGATTAAAAACAAGGTTCGTACATTGAGAGAAACACTCGGCTACACGCAAGCTGAATTAGCGGAGCTAGCGAGCTTATCTATCCGGACCATCCAAAGAGTGGAATCGGGGCAAAGTATTCCGAAAGGACATACACTGCAGGTATTAGCGCAGGCTTTAGGAGTAGATACCAACCAGCTGCAGGAGGAAAAATTTGCTGCTAGTGAGGAAGAGGCTGAAGAAAACCTAAAGCTGAAACTAATCAACCTGGCTACCCTTTGTTTTCTAGGTATTCCTTTTGGTAACCTAATCGTCCCGTTTATGCTGTGGCAGAAATACCGCGTTTATGCACTCGTAGATACAGTAGGTAGGAAAATTCTGAATTTTCAGATCTTTTGGACCTTATGTACCGTTCTTATCTTGATATTCAGCCCTTTCTTACAAGACTATGTTACCGCCCCTTTCTCCCTGATGCTTGTTCTTAGCCTGATTTCCGTAGGCATCAACCTTTACTTTATCTTCAAGACGGCGCAGGCACTTTCCCGCAAAGACTACCATATTCTACCCCTCAAAATCCAGTTTTTATAGGAATTGTCACCTTATTGACGGCCCACTGTCGTGTTCAAACTTCGCTATCCTACTCATCTTTGGCACAAATAAATTAATCGAAGATGAAGGCATTAAAAATCGTAGTGATTAGCCTGTTTGGGCTTATAATCATAGGGGCAACGGGAGCCTATTTTTTCTTTAAGAAGACTTTTACTCCGGACCCCAATTATCTGGAATTAAGCGAATCGAGTGGAGCGGTCCCTATTCAATGGGCCAAGTCCAAGGACAGTGATATTGCTGCTATGTACCTGCCCATTCAATTTCCGGGCGTCCCTGATACCTTTTATCTGCAATTTGATACTGGGGCCCCTAGTACATTATTGTACAAAAAGAGCATGCTTGCCATTCGAGAAAGATATCCGAATCAAATGGGATTTCTAGATAGTACCTCTACCTCCACTGTGCAGACTTTCCGACTGGGCAAAATGAAAGTCCATTCCCCAAACTTCAAACTGTATGAAAGAGGGGAAAAACCTATTGATTGGGCGAGCGGCAGAAAGGTCAAGATTGGAACGTTAGGAGCCGATATCATCGACAAGATAGTTACCGTGATGGACTTTGATCAGCATAGTTGTTACTTCGGAGTAGATCTTTCTGCTTTTGGTCAAGAGCTTGAGTTTCATGAACTAAAGTTCAATTTGCGCAAAGTACTCATCCCTGCCGAGGTGGCAGGTAGAAAACGCAAGCTACTACATGATTCAGGCAGTAGCGGCTTTGAACTCATCACCAATAAGAGAAACTGGAAAAAACTTTCCAAAGAAGGAGCCGAGCCCGAAGAGGCTTTTAAAGTGAGATCATGGAAGAAACAATTAACGGCTTTCAATATTGCTTCGGATAAGAAGATCAACTTCAAAAATTTATCCATCCCCTTACAGCAGGTCACCTATATTAAAGGCACTTCTTTTTTGCAACGATTGGGGGTTCAACTAACGGGGATGGGAGGTATGATTGGTAATCAAATCTTTATGGGGAAGGTGCTTATCCTTGATTGTCCAAATCGTAGATATTCTCTAATAGACCCTACCTCTCCATGAGGTAATTAGGGGTATGCTCTCTCGTGCATAAGCAGGAGGGACGTGATCTGTTTCGGGAATTATTAATGGGCTGATCGCTTTTTATAGTTACCGCTTACCTCATGATTGTATGAAGCGTACTCTCTGTACACCTTCTACCATGGTTAAACCAAATTCTGCCGCAGTGATGTTACTAAATCCGGTTTGTGTGTTAAAGCTAGCAATTTTACTACGCAGACCTTGGGGCCCATCAATATTCAGAACTTCAAGCGTTTGGTTCTTCCAGGGAATATCCGTAATCCTGGCAGCAATTTGCTGCCCCTCCTTATCCCGTAATGGCTTATTGTATACCCCTTCCTGGTCAGTGAGGTCCAGGCCAAAATGTAAGGTCTCAGGTTTTTGGTGAAGGTCAAGTGTCTTTACCTCTCCATCAAATAGGCAGAGCATAACATTTTTGGAGAGGTACTCCTTGCGTAGAAATGGGAGTTTTTTGTTTTCTGCTATATCTTCGGTACCTACGGCTTTCACTGAGTAAGCATCTACCATGATGTCGGGCCAACCCGCTACCACTTCAGAGCGTAGTAGACAACCCGTAATAGCTTGCTGGGCTTTGATTTTTGGTGCTTGCCTATTGTTTTGGTCTACTTGATGATCATGACTGGCTACTCTACCTAAGCTAAACGCGCCATCCAGTAAACAGTCTATCCATTGCGTATCTATCGTAAAAAATCGGATAGATTCTGGTGGAAGCATGTCTTCATTTGGTACCAGATAATTGAAAGGAACTCCTTTTAGGAGACTCAAGTTAGTGAACCAATTACTCAATTGCGTGGGCATGGCTAATGGGGTAGGCGTGGATACGGCGTGCGGCACCAAGTGGGGATGGGTCAATAGCTGCTCTGCCTGACAACGGCTTTGATAATACTGACGTTTCCACTGATAAAGGCTGACAGCCGTTCGTTTGCTACCGAGCAATAACATTCGACCTAATTCCCAAGCTGCTGCATAGGAAACATCAAACATACCCAGGGCAGCCTCATAACGTATCAATTGATCCCCCAATTGAACAGGCAATTGAATAGGAGCTGCCGTATTATTCCCCGCAATCAGCGGACCCCGGTACCAGGAAACGGATTGCTGGCCTAGTCTAAAATGATGGGGTAAAGGCACAAAACTGTCGGTTAAATAATGATCAGCTTGCGTATCATGGACAGCGGGAAGTTGTAAAGTGTTCTTATCTAAATGTTCTAAAAGTCCTTTGAAGGTCTGTTTATGAAAAACGGCATATTTGAGTAGCGTCTGTTTATCATCGGCAGAAAAGTTGATCCCGCTCTTATTGGTAATTTCAGTAATAAACTCAGCACTACCGATAATCTCCTCATTCTTCACCGTATCTAACCTGTCAAGGTCGGCTACATGAAAATTAAGCTGTCGAAATTTATTCAGTACAGCATCCGTAATCTTATAACTATTCTTGCTCTCACAGTAAAACTTCCAAGTTTGTAAGCTAATCAAACGGACCAAGTGATCGTCATCCAGGCCGGTTTGAACAAAGCCATTGCTGTCATACCGGTTTTCCAAGGATATCAGGTGTACGGTCGTCATACCCCCTTTCAAGGGCAAGCGATTGGCCACAATTACCGCTTTTTCATCCCCAACTGGCTTTTGGGCCAAGTCTAAGCCCTGACGTACATGAGCCAGGAGCTTCAAATCTTGGGTTGTGGGTAAAATTTCCTTCAGGAGTTGCCATTTTACATCCACTATCTTGACTGTTTCGGCGGCTTCGGGAGCGGGTAGCGTTTCGCTAATGCCGGGCCAGGCCGAAGCATTAGATTGAGGTGATTGCAAATCGCCTAACTTGACATTGCTCGTTTGAAAACGATTTTCTTCCCCTTCGTGCAACACGAGTAAGGCCAACCATGGAAGGCTCTGACCAGCGACCGCAGAACGTTCCCAAGGTAAGGTACTCCGATTCAGGATGAGGTGGGGCAGGACATTGCCATGTTCCCCCTTTGAGTTTTCAGGGGGAAAGATCATGTTAAGATCACGTGGCTGTATCTTGAATTGCTCCCCGTTGACATGAAAGGTAGCACAGCGACTAAAGGGTTGTTGTTCTTGAGCAGGAATTTTACTGCTCGTGAGGGTTTGCGTAACAGCAACCTCATACGTCCCAATACTTAATATGGGCTTGTGAAATTCCAGAAACTGAACTAGAGGTGGTGGAGCTTGAGTCGTATTAGAATCCATTCTGTTGGCGTTTTCCAAGTTTGTACAATTATCCGAGGGCTTCTTCTTCTAGATGCGGTCTATGCTCGCCAACATCGGGAGCTATAACAAAGGCGTCTGCTACATTGGGTCTTACATCAACCAATTCTTTATCCATCTGTAGCGCCTTTAGCAGTCTGGTACGAGCTGTAATTGTTCTCGGGCTGGCGATACTCCTACGAATCCTGTTTCGATGCTGGGTTTCAGTTTGCTGATCACTTTTAAATGAACCCAGTGCTTTCCACCGATAAACGGACGGAAGGGCGTCTGTTTCAAAGGCAAACTTCTTTCTATCTACCTCTTGCGTTGAATCAGGTTCTTCAGGGCGTGCTGGAGAGATTTTATAGCCAGCCAGGGTATTGGGAATGATCTTTTTCCCATTGACAGCAGCTTTGACTTTTTTACCCCAAAGACCAGCGGGAACTTCCTTTAAGATAGGCTCGAATATAAACCTATTCGTGACGGGTTGATTATTTATCTTGATTTCGATTTCTTGATGGGAAGTTAAATCAGACACTGCCATGGGAGCAATACCAAAATCTGGATTTACCGTTTCTAATCCCAGGTTTGTCGTATTGGCGGAGGTAGCTGTCTTGGCAGGGATGACAGAATTGGTAATCAAAACCAATTCTTTTGGGTTTACTACCCCCAAGTCTTTGGCATCATCGGTGGACTTGCGGATTAAACCATCTTGTACGGCGATGCTGCAAATATCTTCTGATTGCGGCAGGAAAGATGTTTTGAACGCTGCCCAATCGATTGGTTGTGGATTCTGGGCCGCACCCGCACCAAAGGTGACATCAAAGCTGATAATCCACAGATGAATCCTTGCATTCCCTGAAAAATCTGGCCCCCAAATGTGCAAATCCGCGCCCAGTTCTACTTTTATGGTATGTCTCCCAAAGAAACTGAAGGTATAGGAAACGCCCATATCCACGTATATCTCGGCGTCGTAGTGATAGGGCTTCCAGGAGATGAGAAAATCTGCCCCCAAGATAAACCATGCCTTTAAATCCCCGCTATCCCATAGGGCTTGTAAATGCCCCCCAGCCATCACCGCAGAGGGCACCAAGGCGAAATACATGTCTCCCTTGATACTCACCTTCGAATCTACTTGCCAGTTAAACCCTACTCGTGGTACCTGTGGATAGTGCGCGGGTGCCACAAATGATTTATGGTAGCCACCTAAGGTCAATGCGAAATCCCCCTTATGAGGGCCGCTAAACCAACTGTAGAAGGCAAAGCCTCCGGTCAAGTGGCAATTTTTCGATAAGATGTAGGACGCATTCGTGAGCCTTGCCTCAACGCCTAGGAAGCCTTCATCGGGAATAAAACTGACTTTGATCGCCAGTTGCACCTCTGCTAGTGGATCAACCCCTGCGCCTATTTCAGTCGGGACGGTTAAAGTAGCAAGTCCGAGTAGATCAATTTCAAAGTGTTGACCAAACGAGACCGTGAGCAAAGCGAAGGCGTCAATCAGCTTGAAGGAATTAAACTTGATGCCGACGGCGAGAAAATATTGGCCGTTCTGTGGCGGGATATAGGCTGCTAAGGCATTGAGCTTGTTGGTTAAATCTTGTGCTCCCGATGCCGCTTTTGCTGATCCATTGACCACATCACTGACTAAGGGGAAGGAGGCGACTTGCTCGATACTCGGTGCCCGCAGGCCTCGATTGTAGCCAAAACCTGCTGCCAAGCCGGTCACGAAAAAGAAGGCTGGGCCACCCAGTGGATAATCTAGGACGGCGTAAATAAACAGAGAGGGATCACCCGTCTTTAGCTCCGCATAGGAACCCAAGGCGGAGAGCGTTAATGCCTCTGTTTTAATGATAGCAGCTCCATCATATTCAAAATTTACATTGGCTGGTGGACTTGGGTTTTTCAAGAGGGCTCCTCCTATTTCCAGGGCATCGCTCTTGTATTCTATCGCCAGTCCATTCAGGAAGAAGGAGGGATGGATTGGGTGTAAAGCGGTTGTAGCTCCCAGTCCATTTAAAGAGACGGAAAGTGGACCCAGCGTCAAGGATGCCGAAAGCAGAAAGGACAATTGACTATCCTGGTACTGCATGCCCACCTTTTCGAAGTAAATGGGCCCCAATTTCTTTTGCACATTAAACCAGCGAATAGAATTGGTGCTGGCAGTTGGGGCAGGAGCGGTATCCCCTCCGGTATCGGCATTGCTGTCCTGCTGTAGTTGCCCTTGCTGATTCATACTGACCGGCAATGACATATCAATATTTAAATCGGCTATTTTCATACTGGCCGATAGGCCAAAGCCCGCCTCTATATCTCGTTGCGGTAGCGTGGTACCTCCGGTTGGTACCAGCGCCGAGAGTTGATCTAATTCGGGTGTCTTAGTGAAATTTTTGGAAGCGATCAAAGGTTGGAACATCAAGCTGATACTATCTTTCGATGGAAAAAGTTTCCCCACCAATGGCAATTGGGTGAGATCTATACCAACACCCAGATCAATGGCAAAAAGTGCCTTTTTGGTATCCGTTTTGTAAAAGGCAAAAAGCGCATCCTTCAGCTCGACTTTAATGTGCTCAATTGCACCCAAAATGGCTTCATTATCGGTTACGGATTCCACCAACCATACGATTGGAATCTCACCTCCCACTAGATTTCGATAGGAAGCAAGAAAGGCGGTGGCGTTTAGATCCTGACTGAAAATGACATCAAATTCGAGCGGATCCAACTGAATGACACCTGTAAATGATTTCGTATAAAAATTATCCTGTTGCTTCAGTTCAACATCGATCAGAATCTCTGCTGCTTGGCCATCAATCGTAAAATCACAGGTGCACTTGTAGGTGAAATCCTTCGTCTCCGTATCAAAAGCGATGAAAAGATTTTTTACGGTCAGGGATTTGATAGGGTCCGGTAGTTCTTGATCAACATTGAACTGACTAGCAATGTGTTGCATCAAAGTGCCGATCGGGATATCTTCATTCGATTTGGTCTTACCTTCAAAATGCCATCCGCCATTGGCGTCTAAATGTTGGGCTACTATGGTGAAATCATAATCAGCGATGGAGATGGTGGCATCAATAAATCCAGTGGTCCCCTCAGGCGTCTTATTGATTTGGAAATTAACTTCTCTAAAGCCTATGGAGAGATGGCTCACCTCAATTTGAAAATCACTACTAATATAGGCGCTGAAACTGAAGGCTTTATCTTTAATCTGTGCCGCTACATGCAAGCTTTCTATGTCAACTACAGGAAAAATGCTACCACTGGGTAGGTGTTTATCTAATAGGGCTTTTAGGTGAATGGGGGTAGTAGGGGAGAGGGAGCCATTGATTTCCAGACTTGGTAATAGCAGGGAAATATCAAATCGGATCTGATCTAGCACGATGTGCCCCAGAATAAATATCCTGGTAATGGTTTTTGTTCGTAGACTGAAGCCCACCTTGATATCGTCAATAGCTACGGCTCCCAGGCCCAGTCGGTTTAGCCCATCTTCAAATGTTTGCTGTACACTAGGGCCTCCGACCAGCCCAAATAAAGCACCAAATGCGGGCAGAACGTTACCATCAGAAGGAATGATCTCGACTTCCCAATTATCCTGCTCTTTCAGTGCCAATTTCACGCCAAAATCTTGCCCAATTTTGAGCGTTCCATGAATATCTCCGTTAAAAGAATGTATAAATCCACCAGGACTAAATTGGAAATTACTATTGATGGTTAAACCTATCTGTTTGACGGCAGCTAATTGGTCAATAATCTGCCAATCCGTATTGATGTTCGATGTAAAACTGACCGTTGTCACAGACTGCCTAGAAAAACCAAAGGCAAGGGAGAAAGCACTAAACGGGATTTTATGAAAAAGATCAATATCGGGCAAATAGTTAGTCAGACCATTTGGATTGATCAGGGCAGCAATATCGGTAAACAGGTGGTTTTCATCCACTATGCCTGAAAGTTGAAATCGGACATGGTAAGAATCCACTACTTGGCCGTTTAGGGCTAAGTCGACAAGCCCTAACGGCAGGGTCCCATTAAATCGCATATCAACAGTAAGCCTGCTGGGGCCTGATTTTTCTGTTACTATGGCTTGAATGTGGCTAACAGCTATAGTCTTTCCGGTCAAGCCAATAATAGGCCATGATTCCGCAAGCTCAGCGGATATCGTTAGTTTTTTATCGGCTTCCTCAAGTTGGAGGTTGGGTTGGGTTAGAGATAGCTGACGGGCAGGTAGGGAATTGATGAATTCTATGCCACCTTCCAGGGCAAAGTTATCTTGACTGAGCGTTAGCTTACCGGCTTGCGTGTCTGTTACTAGGCGTGTATGTAGATCGGCAACATTACTCATGAAAGTAGGTTTAGGAGGTATGGTTAATGGGAGTCACTACACCCGGTTCTATGCTATGGAAGTTGACAGAAAACAGCGTAGGATTGGCGATGGTGGCTGCTGCCTGCGCAGCTATCCCTGCTGCTGCTGCTCCCGCAGCCCCTGCACGAGTTAAGGCAGCTTGTACCGCTTGATTAACAGCTGGTGGTTCACCTAAGTAGAAGGTTGCGCTAGCAATAGCACCCACAAAAGCAGCCAAGTTATTGGCCATGCCAGCGGCCATACCAATATCGGTTATCAGGGTGGCCATTTCAATGGCAGTTAGATTAGCAATTTCTTGCGCGCCAATTGCTGCGCTAATTACAGCAGATGGTCTCATTGCAGCGCCAGAGAGCCCTGCTCCCATAGCCGCAGCCGCAGTGAAACCGGCAGCTTCTTGGCGATTTCCTGGTGCGAAATGAAAGACAAGATTAGCAGCATGACCCGCCGCCTGCCCTCCTATGGCATTCCCTCCAACCTGGCCAATGGCTTGCGTGATGTTTGCGGCGGTCTCTCCCGCCATTGCATATCCTATAGCTTCCGAAACCCCTCCTCCGATGGCCAGCACACGGGGGGCACCTCCCCCATCTAGGATTCCATTGGCAGCCGCTGTTTGGGCTACAGCATTGCCCACCGCTGCGATAGAGGTCTGGATCACCCCCACACCATTCGCATCTGTGCCAACATGAGCGGCTGCATTTAGTGCGGCCCTAGCTTGTGGCAGCGTAGCACCGGAGGCCAACGCAACCGCTGCCGCTACCCCATAGGTAGAACCAGCGTCTGCAATAGCCCGGATTTGGGCTGGCGTCTTGGCCAAACCACCAAATAGCGCATTATTGGCTGCAGCTTGAATACCCCGATATATTTGACCCACTACAGCGTTGTTGGATTGGGTTTGATTTACTGTTAAGACGATATTTCCCCTGACACTAGGAATGGCTGCAGGCACCCCGTTACCCGCTACTTTTCCAGGATCACCCGCTACTTTAGACATATATCCTCCTCCAGAAACGGGGTCATTAGGGTTGTTACTGTTAGGAATTTGGTATCCGGTCAGGTAATTGGGGATGGGAACAAAAGGAGCGGGCGGAGGGAAATTGGGATGTCGATTTTCTTGGGTAGCATCTGCTAGAATGGGAGTATGTTCATAACCATCCAATACATTGATGGTACGTTGTTTGGGATGGTGAAATTGATTGTCGGTTCCACAGGAAATGACTACTGCACTGGGGCGCATTCTCGTGATAAAACCCCTCGAAGTTGCCGTAGCTGCTCCATGATGACTGGCTTTCATACTTAATACCCTTCCCGGAATATCATTGGTGGGATTTAGATTCTGCATAATATGGTCTTCTTGTGCCTCTTCAATATCACCACCGATATAATATTTGAAGTTGTTGTACTGAAGAACAAAGGCCAGACTTTTTTCATTTTTTGGGTCGGCACCTATGCCCGCTGTAACCGGATTGGCAATACCCGCTCCTCTTATATATTGATTCACCGCAATACACCGAAGTGTAGGGGCACCAGCCGGGATCAAAGGGGCTCCGGCTATATTTCTTGGGTCGCCATTCATGTCCCAGTCTGCATTATTGGGATTACCTGCACTGTATTGCTGACCAGCGGGGAGGGGAGGATAAGTAATACCACCGACACCGGCATTTTTTTGATGGTTTCCATACGGATTATATTCGCCATTAGCATCATATCTTTGTGGTTGACACCATAATATTTCCTTGTTCAGTAGCCAGTTTGGATCGCGCCAACCCAGGCCGCCTAGCGGGGTAGCTGCAGGAGCGTTACTGATGACTTTTTTTGTTACTCTGATTCTATTTGGATTGGTAGCAATTGCGGTGATATAGTTAGTATAGTCTTGGGATCTGCCACCATCCCCTACATGAACATTGATAGATCTATCTCTCCTATATTTGAAAGTTACATTTCCTTGTTCTCCCTGGTCAAATAGAATTGAGTTAGCATAACGTGCTGCGGGTAAATTCAAGATTGTGCGTAACCCACCAAAGTGATCTTCATCATAATGTGTAGCTATAATTATATCCAAGGGGGCGCCGCCTAAAGTGGCCGCTACATATCCATCCACAATATTCCCATCACCTTGTACCCCACCATCGATTAAGACATTTTTTTGTATAGGAACTCCTCCAACTCCGGCAGCTAATGGCGCGGTTTCTATCACTCGAATTAGGGTAGCATCACCCTTTCGACTCATGGCGATATGATGTATCTCGATGGTCCAAGGCATAGTAGAAGGTTTGGTTGGGTTATTAGGTAAGTTTCTTTAGGGCTTCCTTTGTGGCTTCGTAGTTTTGCTTCACTGTCTTGATCTTTTCCTGCATATCCTGATAGGCTGTTGCTCGTTTGTCTTGGGCGGGTTGCCCGTCTGTAATCCAAGCCATATAATCTTTGGTCAGTTTTAATTCCTGAGAGGTGGAATAAAGTTTTGCAATTTCACTTTCAATGGATTCGCGGATCAGGCGCAAGCCCTCCTCAGCCTGTACTTTGGTTTGAATTAGGCCTTGCTCCAGGGCATCCGCTACGGAACGAACAGCGATTTGTTCGCCATCCAGATATTCAAAAGGTTCATTGAGACTAATCAGCTCCTCTTTGAGGAAATCTGCCTTTGTCTTTGGCACGATTTCTCCATTCTCTACCTTTTGATTGGGACTTAGTTCGATCAGGCCGGCTGCTATTTGTTCTTCCAGACTTTTTTCGACAATCCTGTTCTCGACGATCTTTTGGTTGGAGCCTAACGAGATAGTGCCACTTTCCACCAGCGCAGCTACATCTAAGGTTGCTTCCTGATCGTTGGTCTCGGTGACAGCCGACGCAGGTGCCTCTTCTACAATAGGCGTAGGGGTTGCCTCCTTCCGTTCAATAATTTCTCCGCTTGTACTTATATCAAATGAAAATGGAAGCAACTTTGCTTCGGTCCATCCCATTTCCATCACCTTTTCATCAAAATCTGCATATACTTCTTGAGGAGATAGTTTACGATCCATCTGGTCTTTTAGCTCAAAAAGGATCATATGGTGGGTTTTCTCTCGGATGATATAGGTTATTGGTTTTGACATGATTGTTTTATTTGTGATACCGCAGTTAACTAGAATGACTACCTATTGGTATTTTGGCCTGTAATACCTTAAAGCTTCATGATAAAAGCCAGGGCGTGGTAAGGCGGTCGGTTTTCATGACCTTGATTACCTCCGGTATTGTGTGTGCTAAAGGAGTGAGTATGGTTGCCTTGGTAATCCGTATTTACGTGACCCCGCCAGCGTCTGTCATTGGGGTCTGCATCACTTCCGCCTCCAAAACCCATATCCACGGTTGTTTGCCCAGGTATGGTACGATGGCGGTGGGATAGACCGTTGGCATATTGTCCTTCCATCCAGTGTTGATGACTTCCTGCATAGCCAGTGCTACCAGAGTGGTTGTGTGCCGGAATTTGATTAACGTTTAAGGTTACATTATTGGCTCCGCCGATGTTCCCAGGTTGGTAGCTGTGACCTGCCCCCACCACGAATCTATTGCGCAGATCTGGAGTGCCATTAGTACCATTACACAGAGCCCATCCATAGGGGATCTGATTGATGGCTCCGTACCACATCATGATCATACCCTTAGGAATGGAGCTACCGTTAAAGGAAGCGCTAAGCGCATTGATAATTTTACCCGTACCTAATTTAATGCTATTGTTATCTTGGTTCACCACTGCTACGAGTATCCAGTTGGTCGGAGCTGTAGTTTTGGTGGCGTAGTGCACAACTCGATAAGAAACCTCGTTGTAGGTTCCACCCACCTCATGGACAGCATACAAGGCTTCCCAAGCATGCAGTACTATCCCATTGGCATCGGCAGCCCGAGCTTGACCATTATAAACATGCGCTGCTGGGATATTTGAAGTGGGCATATGCATATTAATATACCCGTGTAGAAAAGAATTGGGTTTTTCCATAGCGATGGCAATAAATCGTTGCGTCCACTTCAATTTACCTCCTATTCCTTCCCAAGTTACTTCACCACCACCACTTAGGGTGAACTGTGCTTTGGTATAATCATTTAAGGCACCGCTGACAACGGTTTTGCCCAAATCCAGGTCGGTACGTGGAGCAGCTACGTTAATCCCTATACGGCTTTCACCAGTGTATTGGTTATTGGCGTCGAAAATATCGGTTTGCACCAAACGACTTTTCTCGATGGATGCTACAAATTGCCCCTCCCAATAGCCGGGGATATTTTCGTAATGAAGATAGACGCTGGCATGACCACTAGGGTGTCCGGTCTTGATTTTTGATAGTTTAATTTGAATGTGCTGATCAGCAGCTAGTTGGTCGATATGACACTCGATTTCCCATAAAGGTGAGATGCCTTGACCATGACTACTTTCTGGCACCTGTATCCAGCCATTTGGATCATCCCCGAAGTTTACTTCCACCTCAATGGACTCTAGTTGGCTGCGAGTGCCCAATACCCATTCTTTATCTAGTCCCCCTGCATCAAAAGAGAGGATAAATTTACTGACTTCCGCTGCGGCATTATTGGTCTTTTTGTTCAGCCGTATGGCTTGGTCCTCCAAAATGTTTGTAATCCGTAATTGTATCTCGTTTTCAGATTTCCCATCGTTGAGGACGGTATTGGGACCCATAAAGCCAACGTGTAGTGGAATGTTCTTTCTTCCACGATGATTAACAATATTTAGCAGCTGCGTTTTGTTGCCCCTAATCGATTGCTGAATATTATCGCCATAGTAAAGATTTTTGTATAAAATCACGACTTTAGTACCGCGAGTACCACTACCTGGATCTGCGGTTACGTTCTGTAAGTTGAAGTTCTTTTGGTAGGCAGGAGGAATTTTTCTAGCATTGGGCCCCTTGAGATAAATGGAAACAGTACCATTGCTTTGAGGGATCGGACGACTTATTTGCCAATCGGCGTCCTGCCCTAGCGTAATGCTTTCCAAAGTCGCTGCCGAAAGCGTGCCCGGCCTAAATTGTAGTTCCAAGTGGTGGGCATCCAGAGAAGGAGCTCCGTCACCTAAAGCTTTTAGGGTAATGGATTTATTGGAACGATTGGTTAGCTGAAAAATAAGGTTGTGATTGGAGGTAACATCATCGATGTAAATTACACCCTGCACATCTTCTTCAAAGAAATCGAATTGAAAAGGATGATTTTGCCGGTAGGAAGCTGCGGCTCCTTGATCATCCAGCATGTTCCGCCTTACTTCTGCAAGACTAAGAGCCCGATTATACATGCGGAATCCAGCCATGCGCCCATCCACCCAGCGATTACCACCGCTCCATCCCCCAATCCAGAAGGCTGAGGCTTTGATGGGTAAGGCTGAGCTGTAGGCCTTACGTTCAGCAAATTCACCATTGACAAATAGTCGGAGTTCCTTCTCATATTGGTCATAGCAAATCGCTAAATTATACCAGGTATGCGGCTCAAATACCTGATCAAACCATTGGCCATTGGGACTGTTTGAATGTACTGAAAATTCCAACTTTTTATCCCGAAACTGAAAGTGAAGATTGCCCCGTCCCCACTCCTTATCATTGCGAATAGCACGCCATCCATCTAAACTATCCCCATACACCCAGACTTGTATCGTGAAAACCGGAAGTTGCTCAGGTGCCAAGATCGGCACTTCAATTCTATCATCCGTACCGCCAAAATCCAATAGGGGCCCAAAATCATCATCGATAACTAGTTTTGCGTGTGGGCTAAGCTTCCCTGGGTTTTCGTTTCCAGAAAAATCCTGAACTAGTTTTTGATTACCAGCTGAATCCATGATATCATTCATCCGGTAATGTACCAGGAGACCTTGCTGATCCTTAGCCATATCTTGTAGGATCTGCTCCCTCGTTAAAGGATTTCCGTAAATTCTGACATGAGCGATTTTACCCTTCCAAAAATTGTCAATTTTCCCAATCCAATAGCTATCGGCTGTGGTATAGAACTTGGCCGGAGCGGGCTGTGTGGAGAATAGTGCCCCATTTCTATAAAAACGATAAGTCGTACCTTCTTTTACCCAAACTAGATAAACCCATTCGTCCGCTTGCGTGAAAAAATGCTTCAAAACGCCATGAAACCGTTTTGTATTGGTAGGGTCATAGGAGTCGTAATGAATGGCTCCATTACTGGGGTGCAACCATTCCCGGTTTTCTTTTGGTATAAACATTCCCTTGATGACCAATAAAGGCATGGTAAGCTCCCGTATTAATCTGGGCGGGATTAACCCAAAGCCCGATGGTGAACGCATCGTTATTGGTGAATGGCTCCTGGATCTCTACGAAGTCATCGGCTCCATCAAAGGAGAGACAACTTTTTAGCTGGTTGTCAGAGACTAATTGTGGGTTACCTTGCAGACTTCCATCGTTATTATTGACAAGATCTTTGACTTTTGCATCGATCACTTTGTTTAGTGGTAGGTACAAAACGGCTTGTCGGTTTTCAATACTCATGGTGCTTGGGTTTGACCTAGGTGTTATAATTTATTTTCTTATTTGACGGATTTCATGCTCATGCTTATGCAAATAGACGATTGACTAAACGCCCTATGGAATGCACGGAAGTCGTCAAGTTTATGGATGTTAGAGGCTTATTCCTTTTCTACATTACTCAGCTTTAACCAGCCTTCCTTGATCATCTGTTTCCCCGGGAAACTGGCTCGGTCGTCATAGACTTTTATACCTTCTCCATAGTAGTCGAGGATTTGTTCGATTTGCTCATTGAGTGCATCGTTTGGAAGCTTGGGCGTTTTTCTCTGTTCCTTGGGCACTACTATAGCTAGATCGGTGCGCCCTTGAAAGGGCTGTAGCCAAAGCATCTCCTCGGAGAGGAGTTGGTTCCATACTAGTCGAGCATTCGATTGATCATATGCCTTTTGAAAAACGGAGTAGGTTATAGTTTCTCTATTGGGAATTTCCTTCCATTGCCCCGCCTTTGTTCTTTCTAACCAGGACCAGCTGTATCCTTCCTCTTTGGGCAAGGAAATGCGTACCCCTCGTTGATCGCTGATGACCGGTGCAGTCAGGAAAGTGACTTCTAATCTGCTTAAGGTGTGAACATATTGCTCCGGAGGAATATCGATGGCCTTGACTGGCAGAATACCAGAAGTAGCATGAATTTTCCCTCTGGGATCTAATAGGAAGGTGAAAAGTTGGTCATCATCAGCAATCGCCTGTAATACTTGCATGGGATGGTCGGCATGCGATTTGATATTAGGATCATTAGTGGAAGCGCTTTGTGGCGCAAAGAACAGATTGTCTCTAAAACCTTCTTCTTGTTCTTGCCAGTAACCTATCAAACCATCATTGAGTTGCTGGTATTCCCCAAGGCGAATAGGAAACTTCACTTTTTCAAACCCATCGGTAATCCGCTCCTGGTGCTTTAAGTCCTGGCGAAAAGCGTTCCATCCCTGATGAATAGCAGCATGGCCTTTTACTTCTATGGACAGCTTCGCCCTGGCAATGGCGATGGGCCTGCCCATTAAGATCGCAAGATCCTGATGGCGACCAAAGGTTTCTGGATCTATATGTTCCACTGCATTATCCAGAGTGGTCATGAAATTCCAAAGGTAACTATCTTGTATATCCCTGCCATCCAAGAGACTTTGACCTTGCAGCTCAATGATATGTTGTACTACCTGCTTCAAGGAAGAATTGGGAATCCCTTCAGCAAGGACAGGGAAGGCATTGCCAGGAGCAGGTTGCCAAATCTGATCTGGATTAGAACTTAGGGCGCCCAGAACTTTCCCGTCTTGATCGTACACCATTAGACTTTGATCCAAATGGTTGGGCAGGAGCCATCCACATATTGGACTAGTGCTGGGATGATCAAGCATTTCGACATCTTCATTAGTGCTAGAGAGCCAGCGGAATTTAAGCCTGGCAGCTTGGGACAAGCGAGGAGGAAGCGAGGCGAAGAGTTTATTGCTTGGGCCATTCAGTGGTTCACTTGTTCTTATCGCAGGCCCAAATAAGAAAGCTCCATTTTTGACCAATTCTCTACTTTGCCCGAAGGTGTCGATCAGATTTAAGTGTTTAATCTTCATCAGGCCGTTACGGATAGGGCTAAAGTCGTTCATTGGCTGTGGGGCACTATCCCTAAATGAACCGATAGCTTGATTTACTTTTTCGGCGAAAGCTTGATAAACGGAAAACCCAAGCGGATCGGCGACGGGCAATTGCAGCGTTTGCTTATGCATTAATAAGGCATCATTGAAGCCGCCTAGGGTTTGCGATAATACGTGCAGCCCATCCATCCATCTATGAATACTGATTAGCAACCTTAGTTGATAACCCTTTCTTAGCTGAGCTTGGTACCAATGGATGAGATCTTCCAAATTAGCTTTTAGATATGCATCACCTTGAGCATCAGAATCAACTTGTCGATCCCAATAATACCGGCTAAAATCACTGACTAAGGTTTTGAACCAGTTAAGGAAGGCATCTGCGTGGTTTTCTAGGTAAGTGGCTTGATCCGGCCCGTTGATAGTATTAGTAGTAAAGAATACTTGCTTAAGGTTAGAAAGCGGTTGCATCCATTCAATTAAGGGGCTTAGATCATTATCTAGCTTGGCCTGAGGATGCGATTGACGAAACTGTTGGATGATGAAGTTATGCGCTAAAAACCATTGAATCAGTCCGCTAGTGTTTAGACCCACCCAAGTTTCTATGGAAGAGGCATCTGCTTCATCAAAATCGGAAGGTAGAGCAGACCATTCTTGATGGTTAGATTGAATCCAATTCAGGAAGCTCGGAAAATTGTCATTTACCCAGGTATCATTCTGATGTTCGGTCGGTGTCTGCTGTGCTTGATAAAATGCCTGAAGCCCCTCTTGTTTCAGCATTCGGTTTAAGAAACTTTCTAACTTATCACTCATTTGCAAGCTTGCCTGTGGCGTCAGAATACTTCTCCCCCGGTAAACTTGAGCAGATCGAACCACCGAATTTTCGGAGGGCATATCTTCCAGATCGGGTTGATTTTCGGGTAAGGTATAGTTGTCTATGATATAGTTTTGGTCGTAATTATCCAGTTGATTACTGTGATTCAACCCCCTTTTCTTTGGAAAGATTTCAACTTCCCATTCCAATAGCAGTGGATGCCAGGGGTTACCCGACCAGCTATTGAAGCCGATGGTTTGATCCGCTTGGTAGGTGCTAATGGTAGAACGGATCGTCTCAAATTGGCTTTTGATCAATTCCGTACCAGAAAGGCTTGAGTTTGGAATATCTAATAAGATTCCTTCCAATAAGCCTTTGGGATGTAATCTACCATCTTGGCCGTGCCGATTCGTTGCTTGCACTTGGTTACCAGTTACCAGAACTACCGGTTCTTTAGGCTGCCAGTAGCGATTGGCCTCCTTACTTTTCAGAACTAGTTGTTGCTGCTGCTTTTTTGTGCCCGCTAGTTGATTAAAGGATTGAATGCTATTGAGTAGACCGAGCATGTTACCAGCCAATTGGCTAGCTAAAGATTCGGGATTTTGGTCTACTGCCATGGCTTGAATGGGGTCTCCTGCTTCGTTTCTTTGGAGCAATAAGTGGCCTGTACGGTTTTGCTCCTTTTCCAGGGATGTAAGTCCTTTTTCCTCAATGAAGAACTTGACCAAGTCTATATCTGGATATTGATGTTGGTCCCCGTCCGGGGGATAAGCACAAAGCATGTATTTGTACCAATCCGAGTAGAGTTGCCTACGTCTCGTAGCCATTTTTTCTTGCGCATGATCATACTTCTTTTGTAAAGTATTCAGTTGATTGAGCTGATCAGCTATGGCCGCAGGAATGCTAAGCGGGACTTTCTCTTCAGCTTCCTGTTGCGCGTTTTGTTCGACCTGAGTAGCGATTGATTTGATGAACCAAGTCAATCCACCTCGGGTGGCATCAAAACCTTTCTCATGTCTAGCTTCAAAGAATTTAGGGCCAACATCCAAGTTTCGATGTTCCAATTGAGCGGAAAGAAGAAGGGATTCTAACTGATCTTCTACCCAACTTTTGTGGTTGATTCCTAATTCCTTAGCCAGATAGGCAGAAAGCGCTTCTGTACCCGTATTACCAAGGGTGATATGCGTTTGGGATTTGGGCGGGGGGCCCTCACTGGTTATGGTCTCAGCCGGAATCCATTCAGAAAGAAATGAGATTTTAGCTGTACAAACTAGGGGACCTGGAACACTGACTTGCTCCACTTTGTTTGCCGTCCAGTGCAAAGCCTTTTCTACAGCTTGCCATTGGGCAGCAACTAGATTTTCCGATTGTCCGGTATATTTGTTTTCAAAATCTTTAAGAAAAACGCTTAGGTAATCATTTTCACCCTTATCGTACCAACCGAGAATGTCATATTGTAAGTTGGCTGGATAACTTTGAGCATAGTCGTCATCATGCAAGCCAAAGATACCGTGGCAATTGGGGTAAAAGGCCGCAAAAGTAGGCTCACCGTAACCGATAGCGGTCAGATAGTGGCCCGTTTCATCTTCAAGGTAGCGGTCTTGATTATTGGAATGAGCCAGCCATACGTCGAAGGGCATTTTGCGGCCCATAAAACGGAAGGGTTGACTTTGTCCCTCTTGCCTTGGTACCGGAAAAGTAATTCCCCCACTATTAAAGCCCTTCCCTGCTGGATAGAGATAATCGCTTTCTACGATCCACTGTTTTTCTACGGCTCCGTTTCGACTGCGAGTAATGAGCCAGCGATTGGGGACAGCAGGGAAATCTGCTCCACGTGATTTTGATAAGTAAGCTTCAATAACTGTAGCGGAAGGTTGAAAAGCAGTCGCTAATACCCCAGTCCTTCGTTCTCGTGGCATAACACTGGCCAAGTTCCCATGTATCAACTTAATCCAATTTTTACTGAGGAGTTCGCTCCATAGACTTTCTGCCTGGGGGAAAGTTTGCAGAAAAGGCTGTTTCTTTACGATGGGAAAACCGATAGATTTGGTCAGGGCATCAGGGAGCGACCAATGCAAATGAATACCGGGTTTTAGTCTTAGGTTTTTATCTTGGAAGGGTTCAGAAAGGATGGTTTCGCTAAGATAGGCTAGGTTTGGGTTGACGTCATGACCTGAAACTGGATCCGTGAAAGGCAGATTACTGAAATCAGCCATCGTACCTACTGTAGTCTGTTCTTCTCTTATAAAAAGGGCATCTACATGCGTAGGCAGTAAAGTCAGATGAGTCATTAGGGGTTGGGTTTACATCAAATTTCAGTGTGGCCGTTGCCCTACTAAGGAAATGAGATGTGGTTCTTAGGTGTTGATCTAACATTCACAATATAATTTATGTATTAGACTTTTTCTAAATAAGAGACATGTTTATGAACAGAAACTCTTGGGAATTCCAACACACAGTGGATTGTAGGGCGTCAAAATCCTTTGCCTGGTCCTTTTGGACAAATGTATCTAATTGGGAACGACTGGAAGGTAAAGCAGTAGAATGGATCAAAATCTATGGGCCCTTTGTCTTGGGTACCAAGGGCGAGACCAAGATGCCTGAGCAACCTGCACAGCCATGGACTATTACACAACTCACTCCCGAACACTCCGCTACCATCGAGATGCCAGTAGCTGGCGCAGTATTTGTCAATGAAATGAAGATGGAAGCTCTATCAGACGATCGAACTCGGATTACGCAGCGGCTAAGTTTGATGGGAGAGAAGGCGGCAGAATTGGCAGGAGGGATGGCGATGTTTGAGACAAGTGCACCGCAAGGTTTGGCCAAATTGGCTAAGACAATAGAAGAGTGTTTTCAAGATTGATTTACTACTTAACTAGCCTATGATCAGGCTCCAGTAGTGCATATCCGGAAGGCAGATCTAAAGATAACTTCAATGGAATAGTAACTGCCATTTACCGCAGACTAAAACTTAGAATTTGGAATAAAACAAAGGCCCTGCAAACAAGACGTTGACAGGGCCTGGTAATTTGGTTTCAAAATGGTTTTGAGGTTAATCAGGTCAATTTGAGTAAGGCAATCCTCCCCAATTGCCTGAGAACCCATTTGGAGAAACTTCTATCCGATGTTCATGTCGAAATCGGCTGCTTGCTCAATGACCTTCTGGACAATACTAGGATCAGTAGATCTTTTCTGGGCATTCTCTTCTTCGACCGGAATGCCAATTACTTCAAAAAAGTCCAGGAATCCTTTCGGGCTATGGATATTAATCCATTTGCAAGGCTTGTCGCTTTTGTTGTTAAAGGTATGCAGTGTAAGCGAGGGAACGTCAATGGATTCTCCCGCTTTGACGACCACCGTCTCGCCGTTTACAAAGAATTCCATTTCTCCTTCTACGATAATAAAGGACTCTTCGTAGCTATTATGCATATGAGGAGGGGGGCCGGGAACATGGGCTGGGGTTTCAGCCATCATTAAGTCATAGTCTCCGGAAGTAGGGTAGGATGTCACCTTGTGACCCAATACCCATCTGGTGTTAGATGTTTTCATTTATGAGATTTTTGTCTCACAAATATAGGCGAGTACTTTGAAAAGTGCAAGTTTTATGAGATATTTGTCTCATGAGTGAAAAATATGTAGATAAAGGAAGGATTAATCAGAAGCTCAAAACAAGGAGTAAGATCATCAAGAGCGCGCAGCAATTCTTGGAAAAAGGCCAGTCATTTACGCTGGAAGATGTCGCCAGTGCCTCTGGCGTTTCAAGGGCCACCATTTATCGATATTACTCCAACCTGGAGGCTCTTGCTGCTGAAGTCGCCCTGGATTTAAATATTCAAAGCCCTGAGGAAATCTACGAACAATACAAGCATCTTCCCCTCCAGGAGATGATCCTAAGTATACAGGATTATATCAATCGCTTTTCAATAGGGAATGAAGCAGCATTCCGAAAGTTTCTCAGCGTAGTCATTGCGGGAGAAGTCCCCGCTGCAAAACGAGGGGCTAGAAGAGTTAGCGTGCTGAGTATGGCTTTGCAGAACGGAAATCTTAATACAGATAATCCAGAGGTTAAGAATCTTATCCACATCGCCACGCTATTGATGGGCATGGAGGCTTTCATTGTGGCTAAGGACGTTTGTCATTTAGGCGATCAAGCATCTATGGATGTCTTGAAGTGGGGAATGGAGAAGCTATTACAAGCAGTCTTACCTGAACTTGAAAACTAAGTGAAAACCATGATACACAAGCAATCGCAACTCCAAGCACGCCTGAGTACTCGCACCCGTCGAAAGCGAGCCAGCGTGGTGTACAGTAGTATTAATCAAAAAGTAAGGGCTAAAATCATGAGAATTATGGCGTTAAGCCCGAACATTATCCCCTAGTGAAGCAGCTACTTCTTGAGACTATCCAAGAAGAACTCGGCGACTTTCATACTGAAAAACTCAGCGAAGCTTGGCGCCATGCATTAGATTTTGTTATCTCCGAAATGATGAACTGGCATAACAGCAAATAAGCAGAACACCCCATAGGAGCAAAGTCCATATGGGGTGTTATTGCTTGGATTTTTATATCAAAGTACTAGTATAGTATTCTGAACTTAATAGTGTGTTTAATCTCCTTGAGGTCCGTCAATACCTCCTCGCTGTACTTCTTGTTGATATCCGTAATGACGTAACCAATGTGGTGGTTGGTTTTTAGGTACTGACCTAGAATGTTGATCTTATGTTTGGCCAAAACACTGTTGATATTAGCAATTAAGCCTGGGCGATTTTCATGGATGTGAATTAATCGGTGCGCATTTTTTAGCTTGGGTAGCTGCAGTCGTGGGAAGTTGAGGCTATGCGCAGAGCTACCTGTATTGATATACTCGATGATCTTGTTGGGGACGAAGGACGCCGTATCTGTTTGAGCCTCTACTGTCCGCCCACCTATGTAAGGCGTCAGGATCACGTTTTCAAAGGCGCTTAACTCCGTCCTGAAGTCTACTTGTTCGTCAAAGGGATGTTGTGGGAAAACATCCACGCCAGCACCCATTAACTTACCCGATTTCAGATTCTCCAGGAGGGCCTCCATTTCTACTGCCTGGCCATTACAAAGATTGATCAACACGCTATTGTCCTGCATGGCATTGAAGGCGAGACGATCAAAAAAGCCTTCATTTTCTGGTCGATTGTCTACATTAATCGATACTACATGAGACTTACGGATCAATTCCTTCAAACTTTGGCATTTCACTGCTTTGCCCAGGGCTGGTTTTTCTACAATATCATAGAAAAAGACATCCATACCGAGCGCTTCAGCTAAAATGGATAATTGTTGTCCTGAATGCCCATAGCCAATGATTCCCAGCTTTTTACCCCGCAATTCAAAACCACTGTGTCCGCTTCGATCCCAACTGCCTCCTTTCATTCGCTTGTCATAAACGGGGATCCGGCGGAGCAGCATAATGATTTGTCCGATGGCTAATTCTACCACCGAACGCGTATTGGTGTAGGGCGCATTGAAAACAATCACACCTTTGTCGGCGCAAGCACCTAAGTCGACTTGACTAGTACCGTTACCAAAGATGCAAATCGCCATCAAGCGATTGGCGTTTTCCAAAAGGTTTTTAGTGATGGGGGTTTTGGGCAATACACCAAGAATTGAGGCTTTTTTCAACTTTTTACTCAGATCTTTTTCTGAGACTCCCTCCTTCAAGGCTTTTACTTCATAGCCCTCTCCTTCAAAAACGGCGGCAGCATCTTCATGCACCCCTTCCATCAACAATACTTGGATTCTATTCTTAGGATAAGAAAGTGCCCGAGGCATTTGATTGACATACAAGAATTCGTCGAAGGAGGGCGTAATGTGGTCGGCCTTGTCCAAGATGTTTTCCCGTAGGACATTCTCTGTAAAAGCAAAGAACTGGTGGGCAATTCCGGCTTCTACCATTTCGAAATCCGTGTAGGCATCTCCAATGACCATAATTTTGCCATCAAGTCCTAAGGCCTTTAGCGTTCTGGATTTTCCCTTACTATGTGCGAGGTAATTTTCTTGGTCAAAATCGATCACCCAGCCTTCGTCATCGTACACGAAGGTATTGGCTAGCACAAAGTCAGGATCAATGTCGTAAGCCTGTACAATCGGGTCAATAAAATCTTTAAAACCATTGGATACAATGTAAACCCGTCCTTTATTCTTTTTGAAAAAAGCTTTATTTCTAGAAAAGGAAACAGATACTTTCTTCTTCATTCTCCGAACCAGTTTCTCCAGGTGGGTCCGATGTACTTTTAGCAAACCTAAGCGTCGGGTCAGCGAATCATTAAAGGTGATTTTACCATCTACGCCAAGAGAAGTAATCTTCTTGATCTCGTCCACGATTTCATCCTTGTTCGCTGCATCTTTCAGTACAATTTCCGCCAGTTCTTCTAGGGCTTCCACCTGCATGAAGGTGCTATCAAAATCGATGATGACCCAGCTGTTTTGAGCTTGTACGGTCTCTGTATCAAATGACATGACTAAATGTTTTTGTTTGACGCTGCGAAAATGCGGAATTGTGGTGGAAAAAGGGTAATAATTTAACGATAAAGATGACAGGCAAAAGAAAAAGCATGAAAGGGCCATATTCAAGACACATCTTGCTATCTTGATCGTAAATATTTGCAATGACACTACCCGAAAACATTTGGAAGACTTTTGCTTCGCACTATGAGCAACGCCTGAACAACGATCTAGGTCAGCCAATACCCCCCAGACTCTTATCCGAAGTACAGCAACCCATTCCGAGCAGGGTTCCTGGTTTCTATTTTGATCATCCTAAACTCCGGCCTGGTAATGGGCCTCGCATCCTATATCAAGGTGATCTAAGCCGAGATGTGATCATCCTGACGCATGGTTTCACCGACTCTCCCTTTTACATGCAAGCAGTGGCCGAAACTTTTTTTCAGCAAGGCTTAAATGTCATCTTACCGCTGCTACCTGCTCACGGATTACAGGAACCGGATGCCCTAATTCGTGATGAACAACTGGATACGCTATGGCGCGAGACCTTGGATCATTCGGTGGAAGTGGCCGCTATGTTAGGAGAACGGATTTCCATTGGAGGTTTTTCTACGGGTGGAGCTTTGAGTCTGAATAAGATACTTCGGAGTCCAGGGAAAATTCAGGGTGGTTTATTTCTGTTCTCAGCGGCTCTTTCTTTAGGAAAGTGGGTAGATAAAATTGGTAACAACGAATGGGTAGAGTGGACCGTTAGCTTCTTTATGGATAAAGAGGCCGTACCGGGCGACGGGCCAGATCCTTATAAATATCCCGTTCTACCTCTATCCGTCGCTTCTGAAATTGTTGAGATCATTCGAGAAAACAATCAGCTGCTGCGAAAAACGGGAGTGTGGGAGATTCCCGTATTTGCGGCCCATTCACACCACGATGAAACGACTCCGATCAAGGGCGTAGCGGACTTCTTGGAAGAATATGTGTCGGTAGAGCAGCAATATTTCTTCGAAATTGAGCAAGGAGTAATGCATGCGGCCTTACCCTTGCGAGAAAACGTTCCGGTTGATTTATCAAAAATTGGTAACCCTAAGGATGATGAGGATGATCGGAGGCAAAAGCGCGAGGAATGGTTGAGGCATGTCAGTGCCAATCCTTTTTTTGGGGAGATGATGCGCCAGGCAATTGCCTTTTTCCAGCAAAAGCTGGGCTAGATATTCTAAGGTTTTGCGCGGAGGGGCCCAAGGAAACTTCGGATACCTGAATTTTTGCTCCCTCAATCCTCCTACCGCAATCATTTAGAACCCGACCATTCCTACATTGATACTACCTCACCTTTGAAAGTTAAAAGCCTTTACTTAACTTTCCCCTGAAATAAATAGCTGATGAGAAAACCAGGCAAGACGTATTTTGCTTCAGACTTTCATTTGGGGGTAGACGGGCAGTTGAGCAGCAAAGAACGAGAGCAAAAGATCGTGCGTTGGTTGGATTTCATCAAAGCGGATGCAGAAGCTATCTATTTAGTAGGGGATGTGTTTGATTTTTGGTTTGAATATCAGACAGTTGTGCCTAAAGGATACGTCCGACTACTCGGTAAGCTAGCCGAACTTAGGGATGCAGGAATAGCCATTTATTTCTTTACGGGGAATCATGATATGTGGATGTTTCGTTATTTTGAGGAGGAATTTGGGATTCCCATATACCGGAAACCGATCGTACGAGAGATCTATGGAAAGACCTTCTTCATTGGGCATGGCGATGGCCTAGGCCCGGGAGATCACGGGTATAAATTCCTTAAAAAAGTATTTGCCAATCCGGTGTGCCAATGGCTATTTGAAAGATTGCATCCCAACTTCGGGGTGTCTTTAGCCAGTTATTGGTCACGCAAAAGCCGTTCTGTTCAGCCTGTCGGTAAAGTATTCTACGGCGAGGACAAAGAATGGTTGATTATATATTCCAATCAAAAACTAGAAACGACACCTGCTGACTATTTTGTCTTTGGGCACCGACACTTACCCATCAATCACGTGCTAAAGAACGGCTCAAGCCGTTATATTAACCTGGGGGACTGGTTATTCGATTACGCTTATGCCGTCTTCGACGGCCAAAACATGGAGCTTCAATTCTTTGAAAATGGTGCAGGAAAAGTTTTCGGCAATCAGAACCTTACAAATCAGCCTTCTGAGCCTTAGTTGCTTGATCGCTTATGTTAGGGTAGGATTTGCACAACCGTCCAATGTCGTTGGTAGTATCCAGGATTTGATTCCGGGGAAGTACGCCTATTTCACGACTGACAAACTCAAAAGGATCTACGCGGTGAATGCTGCTAATGAATTGATCCAATTTGATTCCAATGGGAAGGAGTTGTTTCGCTACAACAACAATACCTTGGGAGAGTTGACCTATATCGACACCTCCAACCCCTTTAATTTGTTACTCTTCTATCCAGAGTTTCAAACCATCATTACGCTTGATCGTACCCTGAATCCCATTGCTGAGCTTAATCTCTTAACAACTGAGATTGGCGATCCTACCGCGGTGGCACTTTCCAATGACAACCACTTGTGGATCTATGATGCAGCTAGTTTACAACTGAAAAAACTTAATGCGAAGGGCGAGGTCCTGCTGAGCAGTGGCGATCTCAGCTTGGGCTTGCCGTCTCCCCCGGAACCGGACCAGATCGTTGCTAGTGCGGATCGAGTTTACCTCAACGATCCCTCCAAGGGCTTGATTATCTTCAACAACTTTGGACAGTACTTGCAAATGGTGCCTATTCGAGGGATCACTTATTTCCAAGTGCTGGAACAGCAATTGATCTATCGAGTGAAAAATGGGAAGCTGTTTTCCTACCATCTACAATCCTTACTCACGAGTCCTATTGATTTGGCGAATCAAACGGCAAAATCTCGTTGTGTAAATATTCAATCAGGACTGCTCTATTCCATGCATCCGGATGGGATTCGTATCGAATTGCTGAAGTAGGATGATCATAACAAACCCATGATCAAATAGATTAGGGCTGCTCCTACACCGGCTATCATAGCGTAGGGTAGCTGTGTTCGTACGTGATCAATATGGTCCGTTGCGGAAGCCATCGAGGAAAGGATCGAGGTATCCGAAATCGGGGAACAGTGATCTCCAAATACCCCACCCCCTAAGGCTGCTGCGATTGTGATATAAACATTGGCATCAAGTTCTTGTGCCATAGGAACAGCAATGGGAATCATGATGCCGAAAGTCCCCCAAGAAGTCCCCGTAGAAAAAGCAATGAAACACCCCACCAGAAAAATGAGGAAAGGCACTAGTCCCGGCGATAACCAACCCTCTACAACACCAGCGACGTAGATGCCCGTGCCAAGATGGTTTTTACATACATCACCAATAGCAAAGGCCAACATCATCAATAGGGCTAGTGGCATCATGCCTGAAATCCCCTTCAAGGTAAGCTCAACCATTTCGCGGAAGCGCATAATTCCTTGGGCCTTATACAATATCATGGCGAGTAGCGTTGAACCCAGCACTGCGATTAAGACGGCAGTGGAACCTGAACCTTTACCGATCGCATAAAAAAGCTGTCGTCCTGTGCTTGCATCGGGTAGGTCCGTCAGGGCGGTTTCCCAACCCGTATAAGCCAACATGACCGGCATCAGTAACACCATGGTGAGAATCGGGATGATCATATTGAAGGCTTTGGGCGTCACGCCTTCTGCCGTTTCTACCTCTGTTAACTCATCGGAGACCATCGGCTTGGAGTTATCATTGAGTAGCTTACCGGTTTCTCTGACCCGCTTCTCCGCCTTGGCCATTGGTCCAAAGTCTTTTTTGCTAAAGATGATCACTAAGACTAGAATCAATGCTAGAATAGGGTAGAAGTTGTAAACCATGGCTTTGAACATCGTAGCAAAGGGATCGCTAAACCCTTCCGCTACCAGCAATCCCATGATGAAAGCACCCCAGCCATTGAACGGAATCAAAATACTGGCCGGTGCAGAACTGGAATCGGCTATGTAGGCTAGCTTTTCTCTGGAAATACCCAGGCGATCAAATACAGGTCTATAGAGTGCCCCAACAGTCAACACAGATATACTCGACTCCACAAAGATCAGTACGCCGGTTAACCAAGCCAGGAATTGTACGATAACTTTATTGCTGCCGCTTTGCTTTTGCTCATATCGCTGTAGGATTCGGTTGACCCTAAGAATAAATCCCTCCACGCCACCAGAGCGTTGAATAAAGATGATTAAGGCACCTACCAAGGCCGCAAACATGACCGTGCGTGTATTTCCGGCATCTTCAAATACGCGAACCAAAGCCTCCACGGTATCAAAAGTTCCGGTAAGAAGGTTACCACCATTGATAATGACCCATCCCAACCATATTCCGAATAAGAGAGAAATAAAGACTTGTTTGGTGCGGATGGCTAGGACAATGGCAATAAGTGGTGGAAAAAGCGAAAGGAATCCGTAGTCTTGCATCGTTGACTGAGTTGGCCCGCAGCATAAACATCCGAAAATCTCAAGTGCAATGCTCTATACACCAAGCTCGGAGGTTTCGCTCGACTTTTAGTTAAAAATTTAGGGACAATGCACGCAATAGCCTTGTCTAGCGGTAATATACAAATGCACTAGCGATAAACGAAATGTGCGGGGTTCCTGCACGAAGGAAGACAGGACGGAGAGCAAAGAAGAGTAGCAAAGTATCCGAAGAGCTCAAGATAACAGTCTTCGGATACATTGCGAGTGTCGAAAAAGTGGCTGAGAACATGTTTAAGTTTCGGTCTTTGAGTAGAGAAGGATCATTTTTTTGCTGAGACAAGGCGACTGAAGTGGATGATAGCCATAGCTATCAAGCCGCTTTAGCCAACGCAGTATCAGCGAAAAAAGGACATTCGCAAACCCATTACTGAAGTTTAAACATGTTCTTAGTAAGTATCTCCACTTGAAGTAAACACCTTGAGGGTAACACTACCAGCATGACTGGCTCTAAAGTTGTCTACCACTTCTTGAATGGCTTTCTGCTCCCCCTCGTACTCAATGATAAAGCTAGAAACTTGGCCAGTGGCAGGCGCACCACTTACGAGTAGTTTGCTGTCTAAGAAGGAGAAATACCCATATTTGCCTTCAGTTAAGGTTAAGGGGTTTCCGAAGGTATTCAATTGTCCCAAGAGGTCGCTCGCTATTGGCAGATCTTGACTGTTTTGGTAGGCCACAAATCCCCAGACACTATTGTTGGGCACACGCCGTAGGACCTTCTCTGGAATAATAATACCTTCTTCAGTATCCATCTGCAAGGTGTAGGATTCGCTATTGACCAGGAGTTGTCCTTCATTTACTACGGTCTCCCCCAAACCAATGTTCATTTTGAAGAATTGGTTTTCAAGATCTCCAACATCGATTATGGCATTTGCTGGCCCTAAACCAGGTAGGCAATCCATTGGCGACACAATGTCATTGATCGCTAAATCGAACTGATTGGAAGCGGCATTCCACTTATAGTCAATCGAATAGTTGAGGCAGTCCTGATTCTTGATACTCTGTAAGTCAATCCGTAGATTCCGAGAATTGGGGTATAGTTCTTCCCAGAGATTGATATAAAACTCCTTCTCAATATTGGTTACGATAATCGGGTCTTGGAGCGATTCTAGCTTGCAACCTACTAGCGCAAAGACTACTATCCCGACTAACATCCATCTAATCGTATTCAATTGCTTCATTTTTTATTTCTTCTATACAAGCCTTCTTCAAGAGTAACGGAATATAAGTGAAAATGCTGCGCCTATGGTCCAGGATTTTGGACTTTTTTTGTTTTTTTCTGATTAAGCCCTACACTTATGGGTAAATCGATTGATTAGATATGGAATTCAAAGCTAAAATTGCCTAAATTGTGCTTTGGATAAGGGTATGTTTAATTTATCTGATTTACCCAAGATGCGATGAAGGAGCGTAAAAAAGGAAGATTTTGTAAAAAGCAGAGCCGAGAGCTTGGTTTTTCTGCAAATGTTTGACGCATTTGGGCTCTTCAGAATGAATCGCAACTTGCATTAATTTATTAAGGTAAGAAAACATACGCTAAGCGGTAGTCTATGGCTAGCAATAATTCTCAGCGGATCCATTCACTCCCCTACAAATTCTAAGGATAGGCATCGACACAACATTTCCTAGTACATCGTGTTACATCAGCACTAGTTCCCAGCAAAGGTGAAAAAACACTTTCGTAGGCAACCATGCCGAAAAGGACTGGCTGAAGTACCCGATGGTAAATAAATGTTACAACCCGCATGCTTACTAACTCGCGCCCGATTCGACTGTTATGCTATTCTTCCTTGATACTTGTTAGTATCATAAGTTTTTCAGCTACCGCCTTTACTCAGACCTTTTCGCTGAAAGGCGTTTTGCAAACTAGCACTGATGGCACTACCTTACCCGCAGCTACTATAGTGCTACTGAATCCTCTTGACTCAACAATCATTGCTGGAGCGGTCACAGATTTTGAGGGCGCTTTCCAGATCACCGAGCTTAAACCCGATACATTTCTGTTTCAGGCTCAATACGTAGGCTATCGGACTTTGTCAAAACAAGTAGAAATTAAGGATGGGGATGTAGATTTGGGCATACTAGCCCTGGAAGAAGAACCCACTGTGCTAAAACAGGTGATCGTAGAGAGCCGAAGAGCAACTGGGGTGCAAAATGGTGATACAACGGAGTTCAATGCTGCTGCCTTTAAGACGATGCGGGATGCTAGTGCGCAGACGCTTGTGGAGAAACTTCCTGGGGTAATTGTCGAAAATGGTACCATTCAGGCACAAGGAGAAAATGTGACACAAGTATTGGTGGACGGAAAGGAATTCTTTGGGCAAGATGTGAAGACTGCCTTGCAAAATCTTCCCGCAGAGATTATCAAAAGTGTACAGATTTATGATAGGAAGAGTGATAAAGCTGAACTAAGTGGTTTTGATGATGGGGAAGAGCAAAAGACAATCAATATTGTAACCAAAGCCGAACGCCGCCGGGGTAAATTTGGTAGAACTTCAGCGGGCTATGGTTCCGATAGACGTTATTTGGCTGGTGCCAGTATTAATTTTTTTGATAATGATCGGCGAGTAACGGTCACTGGCTTGAGCAATAATATTAATACCACCGATTACTCGGCTGATGCCAATAGCCAGGGTGAGACGCGGAATCAGAATGGAATTATTACCACCAACTCGATTGGACTAAATTTTGGTGATGAATGGGGCAAGAAAATCAAGATCAGTGCTAGTTATCAGTATAATCAGGGTGAAAATGAGGTAAATACGGTCCTCTTCCGGGACTATATACTACCTTCCAATGAGGGACAACTGTACCGCGAAAGCAACTTCAATATTCAAAATAATCGGGATCATCGCTTCAATGCACGTTTTGACTACAATATCAATGACCGGAATCGCTTGTTGATTCAGCCTAATGTGTCGGTGAGAAGTGATAAGGAAAACAGTTCTTTCTTTGGCCGAACTACCTTTGATGAGGACCCACTCAATCAAACCGAAAACAGCAGAAACGCCGACAATCAAGATTTTAGTTTCAATAACCGGATGTACTTCAGCCATAAGTTCCTTAAAAAAGGGCGGACTTTTACCCTTGGGTTGACGACGGGCTATGCCGCTAATCAGGATGAAGCTAATCGTTTGGCGGTAAATGACTTTTTTGGGGTTGAGGCTCGCAAGGAAATACTCGATCAATATATCACCAGGGATAGAACGAATTTTTCCTGGGAAAGTAACTTCTCCTATACCGAACCTGTGGGCAAGAAGGGACAGATTGAACTGGAATATGAGGTGGGTAACAATCTAAATGATTCGGATCAGATCACTTATGACGTCCTGGAAGATCCCGATCCCGATGAGGTAGTTTTGTTACCGGATACGGCCTTAAGTAATACCTTTACGAGCGAATACCTTTCTCAGGAAGTTGAATTGGGTTATCAATATCGAGTGGATAAATTCAGAATTCAGGTGGAGGCGGAATATCGCCAAGCTGATCTTCAAAATGACCAGGCTTTCCCTCAGCCTTTCTTCCTGGAAAGAACCTTTCGCAACTTGGCTCCGACCGTTCGGATTGATTTTGAATTCTCCAAGACAAGCAGATTGGATTTGGACTACGATACCCGAATCAACGTCCCTTCCATTGGGCAATTACAAGATGTCATAGATATCACCAATCCACTCCGCTTGCGTACTGGAAATCCTGACCTGGCTCAAGCTTTTACACACCGTATCAGAGGGAGATACCGCAATCGAAACCGGAAGACCGATCGCTCGATTTTCGCTTACATGCAGGCCTCAATCACAGATAATTTCATCACTAATAGTTCTACCATTGCCGAGGAGACGACAGAACTGGAGGAAGGAATTGTTCTGGAGCGAGGATCACAGCTATTCTTTCCTGTCAATGTAGACGGATACTGGGACATTAGGTCTTATTTCAGCTTTAGTATGCCAGCTGGATTCATCAAATCCAATGTCAATTTCAATAGCTCTGTCAATTTCAGCCATCGACCAGCGGTAGTCAATGAGGAAGTCAATTTTGTAGATAATACGAGCCTTCGATTGGGCTTTCGCTTAAGCAGTAACATCAGCGAAAAGATTGATTTTAATTTCTCAACGCGTTCCAGCTATAACCTGGTGGATAACTCTCTACGTCCGTCCTTGAATAATAATTTCTTTTCACAATCTACCCGATTCAGTGCTGATTGGATTGTCTGGGGGGATTTGGTCTACCGGCTTGATCTGAATCACCGCTACAATGGTGGGCTTGCAGAGGATCTGGAAAACAGTTTTCTACTACTCAATATGAGTATTGGCACTAAGCTGTTTAGCACTAAGCGCGGCGAACTCAGTCTTCGAGTATATGATTTGCTGCGACAGAACAATAGCATTTACCGGAATGTCACGGGTTTGTTTATTGAAGATGTCCAATCCAATGTATTGCAACGCTATTTTATGCTGACCTTCAGCTATAACATTCGTCAATTCAGCGGTGGGGCTACGATGAAAGATTTTCAAAATTCAAGTGATGGTGATCGCCGGGGTCGGCGCCGTCGTGGTTATTGGTAGTTTTTTGGGTAGAAAAGAAATGCCTCTACCTTTCTATTTTGAGAGATTTCTCTTTGTCCTGTTACACCCTTTTTCAAATTTTTTTAATCTACTGTAGGGGGGGATTGCTCCTCCTGCATCCTAAGTACGTAGAAACCCTTTATCAATAGCTTGATACTCGACTGTTTTCATGATAAAACTCACCAATATCCGTAAATCTTACCAAACGGAATATACCTCCTTAGAGGTACTGAAAGGCATTGATTTGGAAATCGAAGAGGGAGAATTTGCCGCCATTATGGGGTCCTCTGGATCTGGTAAATCTACCCTGCTCAACATTATGGGGATCCTGGACGACTATAATGTGGGAGAGTACCGTCTCGCCGGAAACCTCATTAAAGATCTAAATCAGACCCAAGCCGCTCACTATCGGAATCAGATGATCGGTTTTGTCTTTCAATCCTTTAATTTACTTTCCTTCAAAACAGCTTGGGAGAATGTAGCCTTGCCCTTGTATTACCAAAAGGTAGATCGAAAAAAAAGAGAAGAGTTGGCAAAGGCCTATTTGGAAAAAGTCGGCCTACGAGATTGGGCCGACCATATGCCGAACCAACTGTCTGGGGGGCAGCAGCAGCGCGTAGCCATTGCCCGGGCATTAATTACCCACCCCAAAGTCATATTGGCAGATGAGCCCACCGGAGCTTTGGATACCACTACCTCTTATGAGGTCATGAACATTTTCAAAGAAGTAAATGATCAGGGTATCACAGTAATTCTTGTAACCCATGAGAATGATATTGCAGACAAGTGTAAACGAGTAATTCGACTCAAAGATGGACTGATAGAGGGCAATGCTGTCGTCGCAAATCTCAATTAAGGCTAAGCCTTCAAGGCTTTTGATTACACTTGAACTATGAAAGAAATGATTGATTGGGATAAATGGCAGGAGATATTCAGCTCCATTCGTCGACACAAGCTCAGAACGATTCTAACCGCCTTAGGTGTCTTTTGGGGCATATTTATGCTTGTCATATTGCTTGGTGCTGGGCAAGGTTTGCAGAATGGAGTAGCTTACGAATTTCGGGATGATGCCATCAATAGCGTCTGGGTGAGAAGAGGAACTACTTCGATTCCTTACGAGGGCTTGCCCAAAGGAAGACGGATCGTTTTCAATAATGATAATTACGATTACCTCAGCACATTCGAAGACATCGATGCCTTGACGGGACGCTACTATCTAAGTGGAGGAAACCAAATGGTTCGATACGGGAAGAAGAGTCTGTCCTTTATGACCATGGGGGTGCATCCTGGCCACAAGACCATCGAGAATAGCATCATAGTGGAGGGGCGATTTATCAATGAAAGAGATATACGGGAGGTCCGGAAGGTGGTGGTAATTGGTTTGCCGGTACAAGAAGAATTGTTTGCGGAACGCAATGCCATTGGAGAAATGATTAGTATTGGAGGCATTTCCTATAAGATTGTTGGGGTATATAAAGATATTGGTGGAGAAGAGGAGATGCGCACACTCTACATTCCAATTTCCACAGCTCAAAAGGTCTATGATGGAACGGAAAATGTTCATCAGCTCATGTTCACCGTGGATGGCCTCTCTGTCGAAGAAACCAATCAACTCACGGATGTAATCCGCAAAGACCTAGCTCGCCAGCTACAGTTCGATCCAGCTGATCGAAGGGCCATGTACGTCTTTAATCTAGCAGAGGAGTATCAGGAATTTCAAAATCTGTTTGCTGCTATCCGGATATTTGTTTGGTTCGTTGGTTTGGGGAGTATCATAGCAGGCGTGATTGGGGTGAGTAATATCATGCTGATTGTGGTGAAAGATCGAACCAAGGAGATCGGTATCCGCAAGGCGTTGGGAGCTACGCCCTATTCCATCGTTTCATGATCCTTCAGGAGGCTGTCTTTATTACGGCAATAGCTGGCTATCTCGGATTATTGGCCGGGGTAGGCGTGATCTATTTGATTGGAGAGATGGAGGTGGAATACTTCCGCAATCCTTCAGTGAATTTGGGAGTGGCCGTAGCTGCCACTGTAGTACTGATCTTGGCTGGGGCATTGGCTGGTTTGATGCCTGCCTTGCAAGCGGCGAAGATCAACCCAGTGGTGGCGATGAAAAGTGATTAGAATTGTAATGTAGAATAATTAATCATGTTTGATTACGATAAATGGCAGGAGATTTTTGGGACGATGCGCAAGCACAAACTGCGTACGGCTTTGACTGCCTTGGGGGTTTTCTGGGGCATCTTCATGCTGATCTTTGTCCTGGGAATGGGGCAAGGGTTGGAGAATGGAGTATACAAAGGCTTTGGTCAACAGGTGAAGAACGTGATGTACGTTTGGACCAATCGGACTTCGCAGCCCTACAAAGGATTTCAGCCGGGACGCGTGCCACGTTTGAAGCTAGATGATATACGTGCCATTCAGGAGATGGTACCAGAAGTGAATATGATTGCTCCCCGCTTAAACATGGGCAGCCACGTAGTGAGTTTTGGAGAAGCATCCGATGAGTATGAAATCCGTGGGGAGTTGCAGGATATGATCCATATTGAGGCCTTGCAATTACACGAAGGGCGTTACGTAAATCAACGTGATGTGGACGAGAGCCGGAAGGTGGCTGTGATTGGCAAGCGAGTCAAGGAAGTCTTATTTGGCAACGCCCCTTGTATTGGCGAGTACATTCAGGTGAGAGGGGTACAATTTCGTGTGGTGGGCGTGTTTGGACCCATGCAAGTGAAACCATGGACAGAAGAGGATTTGGAAGCCGTGGTTATTCCCTTAACGGCCATGCATCGAACCTTTGGAATGGGAGATCGGGTGGATTACTTCATTTGTTCCGCGGAACCCAAGGTGTTGGTGAGTGAAATGGAGCCTAAGGTGCGTGCGGTGCTAAAGGAAAGACATCATGTAGCTCCTGATGACCCGAGGGGTATTGGCGGATTTAATTTACAGGCTGAGTTTCTGAGTGTGCAAGTACTGTTCGGAGGGATTAAGATATTCTTGTGGTTTGTAGGTATTGGCACTTTGCTAGCAGGAATCGTTGGGGTGAGTAATATCATGCTCATTGTGGTGAAGGAACGAACCAAGGAGATTGGCATTAGAAAAGCACTAGGTGCTACTCCTGGCTCAATCATCAGTATGATCCTTACGGAGTCTATCTTTTTAACGGGCGTTTCCGGCTATCTGGGTTTGATTGCCGGTACATTTGTAATTGGCGGCATTGATTATTTGATGATCATTAATAATGCCGATGTGGATAACTTTCATCATCCTGAGGTCAATCTTACAGTTGGTATTGGCGCTATCGTATTGCTAGTTATTGCCGGAACAGTAGCTGGATTGATCCCCGCTTTGCAAGCAGCGAGAGTTCGGCCGGTAGTGGCCTTGAAGGATGAATAAATAGGACTAAACAAAAAGATATTATGAACAAAGGTGTGCTTTATGGTCTAGGTGGCTTTCTCTTACTGGCTACGGTTGGACTTGTCATTTACTTCTATTCTCAAAATGCTAAGGATCCGGTCGTTTATAAGACCGAACATCCGGTTCTCACGGATATTATTAATAAAACGGTTGCGACGGGTTCTATCAAACCTAGGCAAGAAGTGCAGATCAAACCACAAGTATCAGGGGTAGTGGATGAGCTCTATGTTCAGGCTGGCGACTTGGTCAAAAAGGGCGATCGCTTGGCCAGAATCAAGTTGATCCCAAGTGAGCTCAATGTTAATTCCGCTCAATCCAATGTAGAATTGGCTCGACTCCGCCTGGATGAAGCTCGGCGCGAACTGAAACGCCAAGAGGAAATTAATACCAAAAACCTCGATGTAGAAAGTGCAAGAGTAACCTATGAAAACGCGAAGCGTGAAGATGAACGCCAAAGGGGGTTATTTGAAGAAGGGATCATTTCAGAACAAGAGTACAATCGTTTCAAGGTCGACATGGAGATTCAAAAAGCGGCCCTGGAGAATGCGGAGATTGTAGCGGTCAACAGCCTCAAGCAATTTGAAACGGCGGTGGATATCCGACAGCAAGAGCTGGAAGCGGCAATCAATAATTTGCAACTGCTACGGGAAGGGGTAACCCGCAATTCGAAGCAAGTCGCCAATGTGGTGGTCTCTACGGTGGATGGTATGGTACTGGACGTTCCAGTGGAAGAAGGGTTCAGTGTAATTGAGCGGAATAACTTCAATGAAGGAACCAGTATCGCAGTAGTAGCAGATATGAATTCCTTGATCTTTGAAGGTATGGTGGATGAATCTGATGTAGGAAAATTGAAGGAGGGAATGCCTTTGGAGTTAACCGTCGGTGCCATCCAGGATCTGCGTTTTGACGCAGCCTTAGAATATATTTCTCCGAAAGGGGTAGATGAGAACGGTACGGTGAAATTTGAAGTTAGAGCAGCGGTGAAGCCAACCACCGAGGTGTTTTTGCGCGCAGGATACAGTGCCAATGCAGATATTATCCTGGATCGAAGGAAGGGAGTGGTTGCGATTAAGGAGCGCGATGTGCTTTTTGAAGAGGATACTACTTTTGTCGAGATTGAGGTGGGAGATCGCCAATTTGAAAAGAAAATAGTTGAATTAGGGCTTTCAGATGGGATATTGGTGGAGATTGTAAATGGCTTGGATACTACAGCCCAGGTTAAGATTATTGCTGGTGGCTAATTTGAGATTCGGTAATCGGACTGCTCTACGCACTTGTCTAGTACAAAAGCCACTTAGCGACTGGAAGCAGAATAGTGGATAGAGGTTTCCCAATCGGCTATCTTTTTTAGAGAAGAGTGTATCAGAGGATATGCAAAGTCCCCAAATAGGAAGGAGACAAAGGCTATGAGGTAGGGCAGGCAAAGACACAAAAGCAATTTGTTGACCATCAACTTTCCTTTGGAAGACATCCTAATGAGCGTTTTTCTTACCAGTCAAATTAAAGAATCCCTACTAACCTATATTCTAGTGATAGTGCACCCTTGAGCAGGTCTAGCTAAGTAGTCGTGTTAAAACCTTGTCTTTATAAAATTGACCGATGGGGATCTCCTTGACCCCGACTTCCACATCTTGCTTGGTAAAGGCCGTAATCTTATCGGTATTGACAATGAAAGATCGATGGATGCGTAAAAAACGTTGATCCAGCTTCTCTTCCAACTGATGCAACGGCATTTTAACCTTTATCTGTCGATCTGAGAGATGTAGCTGTACATAGTCGCCCTGACTCTCCACATACAGTACAGACTGCTGCTGGATTCGGATATTTTTTTTGTTATACTTCAGGTAAAAGTGTGTACTAGGGCTAGGATCAGTTACAGAAGCCTCTTGGCCAGACATCCAGGATTTGAACTTATCGATGGCTTGGTAAAATCGATCAAACTCAATTGGCTTTACTAGATAATCAAGGGCGTTCAGGTCAAAACCTTCAATGGCATAATCCCGATAAGCCGTCGTAAAGATAACTTTGGGAGGATGAGCCATGGCCTTCAAGAATTCGGTCCCTTTTAATAAGGGCATTTCTATATCCAAAAAGAGAAGATCAATCGGGTTGGCCTCCAATACCTTACGAGCTGCAAGCGCATTGGCGCAGGAGTCGACCAGCTGAAAATCATCCAGTTCTTCCAAATAAGTGGCGATCAATTCACGCGCCAGGGCTTCATCATCTACGATCAGACACTGATACGCCATTAGGCTGTAATTCTAAGATTAAGGAATAGTGAGTATCTCGGTTTTCTGTTCTTAAAATAGCAGAATTTGGATACAATAGTTCCAATTGTCTCTGGATGTTTCTTAGGCCAAGCGATTCTCGGTCCGCCGCTCTGGCGGGACGTTGGTGTTTGGGTTTTGAGTTCTTGATGGTGAACTTGATCCTATCTTTCCGAGCATGCAGTTCTATCGCAATTGTGGCTTGATGGAGTGCTTCACTCACCCCATGTTTAAAGGCGTTTTCGGTAAAGGTCAGGAGCAATAAAGGCGCAATCATTACTTGCTCTCCTATATTGTAATCGAAGGACACCGCCAGACGATCGCCATAACGGAGCTCTTCTAAAGCGATGTAATTGTTGAGTAACCTCACCTCTCCTTGAATAGGTACATAGTTGTCCTTACACTGATACAACAAATAGTCAAGAATTTTGGACAACTTCATGATTGCCGCCGGAGCTTGATCTGACTTTTTGAGCGCAAGGGTATACAGATTATTGAGGGTATTAAACAAAAAGTGTGGATTGAGTTGATTTTTCAGGGCATTGAGTTCACTCAGCCTTTTTTCTTCTTTAAGCACTAGTACTTCCTTTTGGTCCTGATAATATTTCCACGCTACTAGTATGATTGTGGGTAAAATGAACCAGGTAATATTGACGAAGTATAGCTTAAAATCAAAGAGCTTTTCCCAAAAATCATTCCTTCGGAAAAAGTCTGGATACTTTAGCTCTAGATAGTAGGTACGAGTAGCCGTGTAGATGATATGTACCACATAAACGGCGAAGAAGAAACTAATTCCAAAGGCTACTTTATGACCACGATTCAGTAATCTGGGGATAAGTAGATAAATCACGGTATAGCACAATGCGATCTGCATGAGCACTTTGACGAAAAACTTTTCAAAGAGCACCGACTTCTGTTCCGTGTATTCCCAGTCGGAACTGATATAATAGACAAACATGACGACCCAGAATAGGACCTGGATCGCCACTTTTTTATTCCTGCTCCATCGTGTCGTATTGGGTTGTGCCATGGTAGTTTGGTACTTCTTTTAGATGTCAACCTATATCAGTACGAGACACGGGACACTGTCCTCTTACCTCTGTCCTCTGATCTCTGTCTTCTTCCCACCCCTTACTTCAGTTTCTCCTTGAACGCCTCCAGGTTTTGCTGATAACTAGCCAAGTTATAGTGTCCCTGAGCTTTAGCCAGGTTCACAGCCACTTCATAGCTTTTCAATGCTCTATCCGTCTGGCCTTCGAGTGCCAAGGCTTCAGCAAAGCTATCAAAAGCGTTGGGCGATTCAGGAAAGATGCGGGTATTAGCTTCCAGAATAGCGCTTGCGGTCTTAGTTTGATTGGCGCGCAGGTAGGCATATCCCATTCGATTAATATCGGATTCAATGAGTTTTCCTCCTCTTACACCGCTTTCTAAGTGTGCTAGTAATTCCGAAACGGCTTTTGGTTGTTCTTCCCATGTATCCAATAGATCAAGGATCGGTTGGATGAATTGACGCTTGTATTGCTTAGCGGCCTCCTGAGCCATCGGCAAGGCCGTCTTAAACGCTTCCTCGGATGCTACTTTTACATTTGGGATTACCCCCGTTCCTTCCCAGTTCCCCTTGGTAACCGGATGAATGGACATGGCAAAAGGGATTTTGATACGAAAATTGTGGGAAAGTGGGAAAAAGTCCACTGGGTGAGCGCCACCTCTACTTGCCTCTCCAATAACGGTGGCTTTTTCAAAGCTTTGCATAGTGTAGGAAAAGTCTTCAGCTCCTGAGAAGGTTCTGGGGCTAATTAATACAAACACGGGAATATCTGGTCTTTTCTTTCCGTTGACAGGTATGACTCGGACCTCTCGGGTGTGGTTTTCAATATTGAGTTGGTGGTTAACGCGAGAATACATACTATTTAATATGTGGTCTCCTTCAAAAAAGTAACTGCATACGTACTGCACGGTGCTAATGCTACCTCCGCCATTGTAACGCATATCCACGATTAAGGCATCGGCAGACTCCAATTGCTCCATCACCTGATCAATCTTCCTCTTAGCTGATTCGCCCCCACCAAAAAATCGCATATCCAAATATCCGACATTATTATCCAAGAGTTGTACGGACTTAATCATGGGATTTCGATATCGGCTTAGACTTCTTAAAAAGGCACCTTCGGGATCTTCCTCTACCCGTACTTCCCGAGGAGGATATACGACCAGGTGCTTGTCGTGGGTAATTTCCTGTAAGGCCTTGGTTAGTGCTACTGCCATGTCTTCCTCCCTTTCGATCTTGTCAAATTCTCCTGCTTTCAGCCCCTCGTCTAGCCGCGTATTCATGGCTTTGGCTTTATCCAGGAAGATATAATGATCGACCAGAAGTTGCTGGATTTCTCCGATCAATTGCTTCGGGGATTGTGCATGGATATTCGTACCCCAAACTGAAATAAGGAAGCTAGAAATTATCGCCAATAGTTGAATCTTTTTCATGCTGCTTTGGATTGTTTGCAGAAATTAGTGGATGTTGGATCCAATACAATAGATGGTACAAAAATAAAGGTCTCAGGCATGAGAAAGTGGAAAGAGGAGATAGAAAGCGGGTAGGAGGGGGTAGAAGGGTGGAGTTAGAGGTCAGAAATCAGAAGACGTAGATCAGATGATAGAGGCAAGAAGTTAGAAGTCAGAAGACAGTGTCTCTTACATCTGTCCTCTGACTTCTGAAACTCTATTTAAAAGCATTCAAACCCGTCACATCCATGCCTGTAATCAACAAATGGATATCGTGGGTGCCTTCATAGGTCAGTACGGTTTCCAGGTTCATCATGTGTCGCATGATGGGATACTCATTGGTAATGCCCATTCCACCGTGGATTTGGCGGGCTTCGCGAGCGATTTCCAGGGCCATATGGACATTGTTGCGTTTGGCCATCGAAATCTGTGCCGGAGAAGCTTTGCCTTCATTGGCCAAGGTGCCAAGACGCCAAGCCAAGAGCTGGGCTTTGGTGATCTCCGTGATCATTTCAGCCAATTTCTTTTGTGTCAACTGAAACTGCCCAATCGGCTTGCCAAATTGAACGCGCTCTTTGGAATAGCGTAGAGCCGAGTCATAGCAATCCATCGCTGCGCCGATTGCGCCCCAGGCGATGCCATAACGTGCTTTAGAAAGACAAGATAGAGGTCCTTTTAAGCCGTGTACATTTGGTAATACATTGGCTTTAGGTACGCGCACATCCTCAAAGACTAGCTCACCGGTTATTGAAGCTCGGAGCGACCATTTACCATGTATCTCGGGCGCAGAAAAACCGGGCATGTCTTTTTCAACGATCAACCCTCTCACTACACCCTCTTCATCCTTGGCCCAAACTACGGCAACATCAGCTAAAGGAGAGTTGGTGATCCACATTTTGGAACCATTCAAGATATAGGCATCCCCGTCATCTTTGATGTTGGTGATCATTCCGCTAGGATTCGAGCCGTGATCAGGCTCCGTCAAGCCAAAACAGCCGATAAACTCGCCGCTCCCTAATTTGGGTAGATATTTTTTGCGTTGCTCTTCAGAACCAAATCGAAAGATAGGATACATCACCAATGATCCCTGCACGGAAGCCATAGAGCGGATGCCGGAATCTCCACGCTCCAGCTCTTGCATAATGATACCATAGGCGATCTCATCCATGCCGCCGCCGCCATATTCCATGGGAAGGCTTGGCCCAAACGCTCCGATTTCTGCTAAGCCTTTGAAAAGATGAGTGGGACATGCTGCCCGATTGGCATAATCTTCTATAATAGGTGATACTTCATGCTTTACCCAGCTGCGAACGGCATCTCGGGCTAGGAGGTGGTCCTCCTGTAGCAATTCATCTAGGTTGTAATAATCATGTGCTTGGAATCGATCTGCTGCGGCTTTAGCATTGGTGGCAGACGCTGAAACTCCATTGTTTTGCCCCATGAGATTTTTAATTTGGTTAGGTAAAAATTCCGATCCGCGCAAAGTTACTTATTTTTATCGTCCAAAATTTAAAGTTCTACCACTAATGGCAATAATTGGACTAGAGGGTATGCGCATTTTTGCTCGCCATGGATTCTACCCCGAAGAGCAGATACTTGGGACCGAATTTATTCTGGATGTATTCCTGGAAACGGACATAGATGAGGCAGCCATGGAAGACAATCTTTTCAAAACCATCAATTATGAGACGGTGTATCAGCTTTGCTTGATAGAGATGCGTACCCCTTCAAAATTGATTGAGGAGGTGTGTCAACGAATCGTACATCGCTTATTTGAGTATTTCGACTTTATCAGTGGGATTAAAGTAAAGATGCGAAAAATGAACCCTCCACTAGGAGGAAGAATTGACTGTGCCTCCATCCAAATTGCCTTTGGTAGCTTAGGGTAAACGTAATTTTAACCTTTCTTTTTTTTCTTTAATCATTACTTAACGGAATTTGCTACGTCTAAACCGTTAGTAAGCAAAGGGGCACGGCCCTTTTGTCTAATTCCAATGAGAACAATTGTCAAAGAACTAAACTATTAAATGATGATTAAAAGATTAGCTGTTTTATTCTTAGCCTTTCAAATGATGTCTTGTACACAGCAGGAATTGCAGAGCGCCTTAGGTACGGTATTGGGGGATAGTGGGGCTCTAACGAATGCCGATATAGCCAATGGCCTCAAGCAAGCTTTAGAAATTGGTATTACAGAAGGTGCTACCCGTCTTTCCCAGGAAGATGGTTACTTCAAAAGCCCATATAAGATCTTATTACCAGAAGAAGCTCGCCAGATTACTAGCAGATTACAGAATATCCCTGGCTTTAAAGAGGTGGAAAATGAGATTCTACAAAGAATCAACCGTGGGGCAGAAGATGCTGCTAAAAAGGCAGCTCCAATATTTGTGAACGCTATTAAGAACATGTCCTTCGATGATGCCTTGGGTATCTTAATGGGGGAAGACAATGCGGCTACTGGATACCTGAACCAAGCTACCTCTCAAGCACTCTACAACGAGTTTAACCCTGTGATCATAGAATCGTTGGATAAGTTCAATGCCCGTAAATACTGGGAAGATGCGGTGAATGCTTACAACAAAATTCCTTTCATTGAAAAGGCCAATCCGGATCTAGATGATTATGTAACACAGCAGGCTTTAAAGGGACTTTTCTCAATGGTAGAAAAGAAAGAGAAAGACATTCGTGTCAATGTCAACGCACGTACCAATGATCTATTGAAGAAGGTATTCGCGAAGCAAGATAATAAGTAAGGCCTAAGCCTTCATGGCTAAATCTCGCCTTCTAGGAGTTGGAGGTTTAGGGAAGCCTGAACAGCGCCCCCTTCAACCTTCAACTTCTAAACCTTCAACCCCCAAACTTTCAACTCAATTACCACTATCTTTACTCCATGCCTAATTGGGGACCCTACATCAACGGCTTTAAATCCTACCTCTTACTAGAGCGATCTCTTTCAGAGAACACGATCGAAGCCTATCTCCGTGATATAAAGAAATTAGTTGAGTTTCTGGAATTGTCCGAGATTCATGCCTCCCCTGAAGCCCTAAATGTAGATCAGCTATCTTCCTTTTTACATTCCTTAAATGACCTTGGATTGGGGGCAAGATCACAAGCCCGTTTGCTTTCGGCTGTTAAAACTTTCTATAAGTACCTCTTGATGGAGGATCTAATTCAGGTTGATCCTACCAGCCTGTTGGAGGGGCCACGATTGCCTAGGAAGATACCAGAAGTATTGTCCTACGAGGAGATTCAAAGCATGATAGCTTCCATTGACTTAAGTGAGTCGCATGGGGTGCGCAATCGGGCGATGTTAGAAACACTTTACGCTTGTGGCTTGCGGGTTAGTGAATTGATTGATCTGCGGATTAGTAATTTATATCTGGACATTGGCTTCGTAAAAGTGCTGGGTAAAGGAAACAAAGAGCGGATTGTGCCAATAGGAGAGGAGGCAGTGAAGCATATTGGTTTTTATATGGATGGAGTAAGGCGAGCTATGATGAATATCCATCCGGAGCATACCAACTTTCTTTTCCTGAATCGGCGTGGTAAACAACTGAGCCGTGTGATGGTATTCATGGTAGTTAAAGAATGCGCTAAGCTGGCAGGTATTGACAAGAATGTTAGTCCTCACACCTTCCGCCATTCCTTCGCGACCCACCTAATAGAAGGAGGCGCCGACTTAAAGGCAGTGCAGGATATGCTTGGGCACGAGTCTATCTTGACCACCGAGATCTACACACACCTGGATACGGACTATTTACGGGAGACCATCCTTAGTTTCCATCCCCGTAATCAGAAGCCATAGCACAGAGGTCCTGTGGTGCTAACCATACGGTCGGTGGCAAATCTACCTGGCTAGCTGGACAGGCACCGAACAGCGCAAATAGCTCATTATAGGACAGGTGGATAACGGCCAGCTTTTGCCAGCAAATTGCGGAGCATAAGTCTATTGCGATCATTAAGCTTTAGCAACTTTACAGTAGCCTTACCAATTTTAGTGATGCCTAGTACTTTTCCTTCATCGGTAGTGAAATGATTAGACCACTGATCATTTCTCGGGTCAAACAAACGAATCAGGTCATTGGAGGACTCCAGAAAAGTAGCTATATCGGTACCTTTATGCTGATTACAATGTGGGCAGGAATAGGCCATATTCGAAAATGAATTGGCTCCACCGTGCTTTGTACTAATGATGTGGTCTATATGGAAAGGAAGAAAAGCATCTTCTTCAGAAAGTAGACAGTATTCGCATCTAAATTGGGCGCGTTTGGCTACGCTAGAACGTAAAGCTGTAGAGATCTTTACACTCATGCAGCGAGTAATCGTCGAGCTCTCACTTTGGCTAAGCTAATTAAGAGGTCTAGAGCAAGGTAACGCTCCAACTCCATGGCCTCTTCTTCTGAAATGCGGCCTTCTTTCTTTAGGGTAACCAATTCTTCTACCCGCTCATGCATCGCAACTGGAGGTGTAATCTCTAGTAACTTTGCAGGAGCCAAACCCGCCAACATTTCTGCAACTCCATCGAAGGCTTCATTCAAGGTCATAACATTATTATTTACAGCAATTTAGGCTAAAATCATAAACTTCGCAAAGATAAGGACCTTAAAAAGTATTAACCAATTGATTCAATCTATAGTTCCTGGCAGGTAAGAATAACTTGCCAGAGATACTATTTTGAGTTTCCATCCCCGTAATCAAAAACGATAGGCAAGCGGTCCTGCGGTGCGAACCATACGGTCAGTGGCAAAAACCTGTCTGAGGGATCGAGTTATTTTTGCCGAGATTTTTTGGTGACTCTTTTATCGACTGAAAAAAGTCACTCATCAAAGACAAAAGCCAAGTCCATAGAAGGCCGGCAACTGCAAGAACCCCTGCGCTGATCGATGCCTGTCTAGATAGCCAGATACATCTTTCACCCACAACTACTTCTCTTTCCCCGCCGCAGAAAAGAATACCAGCACCTGAAGATCTTGCTCAATCTCATAAAAGCGATGCGGAACCTGCGCTTTGACAAATAGGATACTACCTTCTTTAATGTTGGATTTTTCGCTACCAGCTTCAAATTTGGCCTTGCCCTTCAATACATAATATACCTCATCTTGATCATGTGGCTGCTGTCGGTCAGTTGCACCGACCTTAAGGGTGTAAATGCCTGTGCTTAAAGTAGGAACTTTGAGAAAGGGGAGCCAGGGACGGACGGATTCTTCCATTTGCCCTTCCAGGTCCTTGAGCTCAAAAGCTTTGAAGTCAGGGGTAGCAGATTCCTCAGGTTGGTCTTGAGTAAAGGCGAGCGTACAGCAAAGTAACAATAGTGGGGTGATCCAATATTTCATATTCAGTCCATTTTGTTAACTAATATACTAGTTTTCCAATAGACCCTTATACTTAAGACTGAGACTACTCCTTACTGCCGCTCGCCTTACCTATATATGTGCTAAATATGGGCAATGGGGATGATAGCTTGATAAAAATGCTGAATCAAGCCATTAAATTTTTCCGCTTGTTCCATGTTAGGAAGGTGACCGGAATTTGCAATTACTTGGAATTCTGCTCCCGCTATGGCCTCAGCAACTTTTTCTACTGCTTCTACGGGAAAGAAATAATCCTTTTCTCCCGCAATGACCAAGGCTGGAACCCGGATTTGTTGTAAATGTCGGAAGTTATCTCTCCTTTCTGCTCGTCCGCGATGAGAAGATGCCGCTCCTTCCTTAGGCGTCTGGGACATCATTTGGAATAGATGCTCATATATCGGGGAGTCTACACCTACTTCTTCCAGGTAGATGTATTTATGTATGTCCTGCTCCGTATATTGCGGCATTCCCATTTGTAAAATCGCATCTGCCAACGCCAATCTATTGCGGTAGGTTTCAGGTGTTTCGGCATTTGGTGTGCTAGCGCAAATGACTAGTGATTTTACTCGGGCGGGGAATAACCTTTGGAATTCCACGATGATCTGTCCACCCATGGTGAGCCCAATGAGATGGATTTTTTCTATTTGTAGTTCATCCAGCAACATAGCCAGGTCAAGGGCTTGCCCTTCGATATATATTTTATCAAACCTATAGTCCGACTGACCATAGCCTTTGAGGTCAGGAAGCAACAGCCGAAAACCCTGTAAGGCTTCATACTGATACTTCCACATGGAATGATCAAATGGATGCCCATGCACCAGCAAAATAACCTCCTCCTGGTCAGCATTTAGGTCCTTGTAACTGATCCGATTACCTCGGATTTTAATCTTATTCATGTTTGACACAACATGCTTTCTTAGGCGAATTTTTCAACACTTGGAGGCATCTGAATATCATCGGGTAATACCTCATCCGCAATGGGCTTACCATACACGGTCGTCATCGGGATCACACCAGCCCAGATGGGCAAGTCATAATCTGGTTTATCATCGGAAGGCCCTCCCGTTCTAATTTTTGCCGAAGCTTGTTCAATATCCACGACAAGAACGGAGGTGGCTTTCATCTCCTTATCATTGGGTAGCCGAGCCTCTTGCCATCGACCTTTATGGATCTGATCAGTAACTACTTCTAGCGCATCCATCTTTTCCTCCTCTGTAGCTAGTCTTGCTTTTCCAAAAACCACCGCTGAACGGTAGTTTACAGAGTGGTGGAATACCGAACGGGCCAACACTACTCCATCCACAAAGGTGACGGTGAGACAAACCGGAGCCCCACCCTGGAGGTGTTGTATCATGCGGCTAGTCGTAGCTCCGTGTAGGTAGATATGGTCTCCCTTCCTTCCGTAGGCAGTGGGTATGACAAAGGGTTGGCCATCGATGGAGAAACCAACGTGTGCGATGAAGCCAGCGTCTAGTACTTCATAAACGGTAGCTTTGTCATAGTGTCCTCTTTTCGGGACTCTTTTTACGGTATTTCGTTCCGTCTTTGTATACTGTTCCATTGGATACTGTTTTCTGTCCTTTTGGATGGATAAGGAGAGGCCAATTCCTGGTTCGTTTTATACCAAGTATCTCTCCTTAGTGATAATTGAATGATGAATTTCGTGTCCTGCAATAATATAAGCCAGCGCTAAAGCAGAGATTGGAGAATCACTAGCTGTACCCACTTGTTCCCAGGCGGAATCGGGTAAGTTCTTAAACAACGCTAATGTGGCTTGCCGAACGGCCCGGTACTCAGCAATCAAGGAAGCGGGAGTCCGATCATTAGCAGCAGAGGATTCTACGTAGGGATCTTGGTTAAAACCTGGCATCGGGGTAGCATCGGCTCTCCCAACTCTCAAGGCCCTGTAAGAGAAGACTCGTTCTGCATCTATGATATGAAGCAGGACTTCCTTCGGCGTCCATTTCCCTTCGGCATAGCGATATTCCCAGCGATCTGCCGGTATACTTTCGTAGAAGCTGGCCATTTCAGCTTCTTGCTTTTCCAGAATGGACATAATGTTCCCTTCCCCTACTTTACCTACATAGGTTTCATAGTAAGGATTGTACTCGTTAGCGTTTGGCCTACGGTTCATCTGCGAATGATTTTTTGTAATTCTGTGTACAATATTATACTTTAACCGGAGTATATAGATACTCCATTTTTTAATTCAATACTGGTCCGGTGTTACCTTGGAAAACAATAATAAGCATAGATCGAGAGAGTAGCAAAGCGGTTTACTTACAAATTGTAGGTGCGATCATTCGAGAAGTGAGTCAGGGGCGATTGCAGCCCGGACAAAGATTGCCTGGAACGCGTAAGCTGGGTGAACTCCTTGGGATCAATCGCAAAACCATCATCGTAGCTTATGAAGAACTTATGGCCCAGGGATGGATTGAAGTGGCTTCTAGTAGCGGTACCTTTATCGCAGAACACTTACCCCTAGACCAAGCCAAAAAGCTAGGACCTTCTATCGCGAAGGCATCCGGACCAACCATCAAGTCCGTATTACCAGGGCATTTTCCTCCTGTTGATCTGTATCACACTCCCCCTCCACACCGTCTAAGTCTCAATGATGGTTCGCCAGATGTTCGCCTTACCCCTATGAATATCGTCCTAAAACATTACCGTTCAGCCATAAACAGTTATATGGGGCCGAAATTGTTAGGATATGGAGCCGTAGAGGGGCAATTAAAACTAAGAGAGGAGCTGGCCAAATATCTAAGTGAAACGAGAGGGTTAAATGGCCAGGCAGAACATATTCTTATCACGAGAGGTAGTAATATGGCGCTCTTCTTGTGTTTTTATGCTTTGTTGAAAAAGGGAGATAAGGTGATAGTGACGAGCCCGAATTATCGTTCGGCGAATTGGGGGATACAGGCAGCACAAGGAACGCTAGTGGAGGTCGGAGTTGATGAACAGGGCGTCTGTGTCGAGGATGTAAAACGGGTTTGTGCAGAACAGCCAATTAGAGCCATGTATCTTACTCCCCATCATCATTACCCAACAACTGTAACGCTCAGCGCAGAGCGCCGGATGCAATTGCTGCAAATATCTGAAGAGCATGACTTCTTGATCTTTGAAGATGATTATGACTATGCCTTCCGATATGATAGTGCGCCCATTTTACCATTAGCAAGTGTAGACACCAGTGGGAGAACACTTTATATCGGGTCGCTTAGCAAAATGCTAGCTCCAGCTATCCGAATAGGATATCTGGTTGGCCCAGTATCTCTCATCCAACAATTGAGTCAGATTAGGAGAATTATTGATCGTCAGGGAGATCCTCCCTTGGAATATGCACTAGCTCAATTTATTCGTGAGGGTGAATTGCAGCGGCATCTTAAGAAGGTGGTGAAGATCTTTGAGCAAAGAAGAGATTCCTTTTGCGAGCTATTAAGTACACATTTAGCGTCCTACATTGACTTTACCAAGCCAGAAGGGGGGATGTCCATCTGGGCAAAATTTAAGCATCCGGTGGATGAAGGGGAATTGGTTGCCGCTTGTTTACGACACGGACTATATCTCAATGTGGCGCAAGAGTTCCTGCCCCAATTTCAGGGCTTGCGCTTGGGTTTTGCTTCCCTTAATAGGTCGGAACAGGAGGAGGTTATTGCCATTTTGGCCAAAGTTTTGCCTGCCCTTCAAGGCTGATCATCTTGACACAAATCAGATCAGGATATGATGTAAGTCATTCCAATCCATGCCTTTGTAGTGCACTTTTGTACTAGCCTTCAATAAACACATAGATATGAAAAAGCTAGTCATTTTAGGTGCGGGTACGGCAGGGACCATGATGCTCAATAAATTGTATAAGAAGCTTCCTAAACAAGAATGGGAAATCATCATTATCGATAAGGACCCCAATCATTACTACCAACCAGGATTTCTTTTCGTCCCTTTTGGCATTTACTCCAAAGAGGAGATCGTCAAGCCAAAAGTAAAGTTCTTTCCTAAAGGGATACAAGCGATTTGGGATGAAGTAGAAAAGGTTGGACCAGAAGAACAAAGGGTCTATCTCAAATCTCATCCCCCCATTAATTATGATCTATTGTTGATTGCCACTGGCTGTGCGCCAGACCCCGATGAAACGCCAGGTTTGCAAGGGAAGTACTGGCAGAAAGATATCTTCTCCTTTTATGATTATGAAGGAGCGTGTAAGCTGGCAGATAGGTTGGCAGAATGGGAAGGTGGAGAATTAGTTATCAATATTGCAGACATGCCGATCAAGTGCCCACCTGCACCCTTAGAGTTTGCCTTTTTAGCAGAAGCTTTCTTTACTGAGAAAGGGCTTCGGGACAAGGTCAATATCACCTTTGTCACACCGATGTCTGGAGCTTTTACTAAACCGGTCGCCTCTCGCATGTTAGAGGGCCTACTGGCAGAAAGGAAAATTGAGGTAGAGGCAGATTTCTATCTAGAAAAGGTAGACAATGAGAAGAAGTGCATCGTATCCTATGATGATCGGGAAATCCCCTTTGATCTTTTGGTTACCATTCCAGTCAATAAAGGGGCTACGCTAGTAGGAGAAAGCGAATTGGGAGATGATGATCTACATTATGCAGAGACGGACAAAGAGACCCTTCAATCCAAAAAGTACCCTAATATTTTTGTCTTAGGTGATGCGACGGATCTTCCTGCTTCTAAGGCCGGTGCTGTAGCACACTTCGAAGGGGAGATCTTGACCCAGAATATCATGGATTATTTAGCTGGAAGACCCCTGTCTGCACGTTTTGATGGACATTCTAACTGCTTTATTGAGACCGGCTATGGGAAGGCTTCGGTAATTGACTTCAATTATGATGTTCAACCCCTCCCTGGCAAGTTTCCAATCCCGGGCATCGGTCCACTTTCCTTACTGGGTATAACCAGGATCAACCACTGGGGAAAACTCGCCTTTAAATGGGCCTATTGGAATATGCTTCTAAAAGGACGTTCCTTCCCCATCTCTACCCATATGAGCATGGCTGGTAAGAAGAAAGAAGAAGAGCTAGCGGAGGCCTAAGCAGGTAGAACTATCAACTAATTTTCTCAACCCTAGAAATACATTAACATGTCAGAAGTACTAATTGCTGGTAAAACGGTGCAGGTAAATGAAGAAGGTTATTTGACCGATATGGCACAATGGGATGAATCCGTAGCTTGCCAGATTGCCGAAGAATTAAATATTGTGCTGGGCCCCAAGCACATGGAAGTGATTCAATATTTGCGGCAGCAGTGCCAAATGGGAAAAACACTAAACATCAGAAGAATCGGTAAGTCTGGTGTAGTGGATATTAAATCTTTCTATAAGCTCTTTCCGGGCGGACCATTGAAAAATGCTTCTAAGATTGCAGGAATTCCAAAGCCGGCTAGTTGTATCTAGTTGGGAATCCTTTCACCAAAACAATGAACAAAATGGAAAATATAACCGTAAGAACAGCCCCGAAGGTGAAGAAGAAAGAAAAACATCCAGTGGAGAAGGTGCTAATCATTTGTGCCCGTGGAACACTAGAGGATGTCTATGCGGCCTTAGTCATGGCCAATGGTGCTTTGATGGAGGGCATGGAAGCAAAGCTTTTCTTTACCTTCTTTGGTTTGGAAGCTATTCGTCAGGGACATTCAGATCATTTGCATACTGCCACTGTGGGCAACCCGGCTTTTATGTCGAAGGTGCCTACCATGATTGCTGGTCTACCTGGTTTCGAAGCCTTGGCCTCTCACATGATGAAACGGGAAATGGATAAATTGGATATTCCACCCGTTTCTGAGTTCTTCGAAATCATTGAAGCTAGTGGCGGAGAAGTATATGCCTGTAAGCTAGCCGCTGATATGTTTCACTTAAAGCAAGAAGACTTTATTCCAGAAGTCAAAGATATCATTACAGTTGGAGATATGTATGCATTGGCAGAAGGACCAAGCACCCAAATTGTATTCATTTGACGTCAAACCAAGCTGTTGGTCTGGCTACTATCCTAGCTGAGATAGAGGTATAAGCCGACCACTGTAATCAAGAAGTAGGGCACCAAGGAGGCTGCTCCCGCAAAGTCCTTGGCTACCCGCTGACCAAAGAACAACTGGATAATGGACAGATTAGCCAGTAGCATGCCTAAGAAGGCAAGGTTTGGGCTTCCGCCAGCCACGTACAGGATCAGGCCAATGCCTGAAAGGAAGCCCGCTGCTAGCTCAGAAAGGGTTATCACAGGCATGAGTAAGGGAACGGTTCCTTTGAGTATGGATTTCTTAAAGTGAGCGGTATAAAACTCTTTTTCTCCTTTCCAGTTGACTACCTTGTCCACACCGGATTGGATAAAGAGGATAGCGATAAAAAGGGAACAAAGGCTGCGCAAGAGCAGTTCGGCTGAAATACCCAGATTGTCCAATATTGTGACTTCCATGAGTTTCCTTAGGTTTTGTTTGTGAGGTAAAATAAGAAAATCATTGGAATGCTTTGGAGAGACCGTTTCGCTTTCAGAAATGAGATTTGAGATGTCAGAGACTTGCCGAAATCTAGGTCGATGGTTTATGTCTTCCTACCGCTGTTCTCTTCCATCTGTCTTCTCCCTTCCTCACCTTTCCACCACAAAACCCAATAACTCCAAGTCTTCGTAAAAGGCAGGATAAGATTTGATCACGACCATTGGCTCTTCGATCTGTATCTTTCCCAGCATAGCTAAAGGTGCAAAGGCCATAGCCATCCGATGATCTTCATAAGTGGCAAAGGTTGGGGCTGTGCTGAGGTTGGCCTGCCCCTCAACCGTGAAGTATTCCTTAGTTGATTTAGGGGAAAAGCGAGGGGGTAATTTGGATAGAAAACCCTGAACTTTCCCCAATTCGTTCTTCAGGGCTTGGATGCGATCGGTTTCCTTTATGCTTAGTGTTTCGAGGCCAGTGAATAATCCTTGTACACCTAGACCGGCACAAATCACAGCCATGGTTTGGGCAATGTCTGGGCACAAGATGAAATCCCATTCGAAAATAGGGGGGTAGTGACTTCCCATTTTTGGTTAATCGAATGCCCGTTTCATTAAATTCCGTACGTACCCCAAACTGCTCCATGATCTCCACCAAGGCTGCATCTCCTTGGAAACTGTTGGGGAAAAGACCATCCAACTGTAAATCCAGTTCATCAGCAAAGGCGGCTAAGGCATAGTGGTAGGAAGCCGCAGACCAATCCGCTTCCACAACAAACGGCTTGGACTGGTAGGACTGTGGAGCAATGCTTATCGTCTGTTCTTGCCATTCGTGATCCACTCCGAACTGTTTCATCAATCCGAGCGTCATCTCGATATAGGAACGGGATACGATCTTTCCTTGTAGATTTAACTTCAATCCATTGGGTAGCACCGGCGCAATCATCAACAGTGCTGAGATGAATTGACTACTCGTACCCGCACTAATGCTCAGCTCATCTGTTTTACCGAGATCTTTAGGCTCGCCAATGCGCAAGGGCGGATAGCCTTCCTTTCCCAGATACTCGATATTCGCACCCAACTGCTTCAGAGCTTCAACCAAAACACCGATGGGACGCTGTTTCATTCGCTCGGTCCCCGTTAGCACTTGACTCCCGGCTTGCATGGCAAGGTAAGCGGTAAGAAAACGAAAGGTTGTACCGGCTGGCCCCGCATCCCGAACCTCTTCTTGGCTAGCCAGAAGCTCCATCATAAGATCGGTGTCATTGGCTTTAGCTAAGTGGTCGATAGGAAAATCATGGCCACTCAGGGCGCGGATGATCAAGGCTCGATTGCTGATGCTCTTGGAGCCGGTCAATCTTAGTTGACCTTGGATCTTACGATCTGGTTTGTGCAATTGATAGGTCGTCATGTTGGTGCTTATGTTCAAAAAAGGTAAAAGGTAGGTCTTATCTGGTGGTGGGCAAATATAAAATGATCTGTGGATACCACTGAGCCTGCATTAAGGAAAAGAAGAAAAAACTTATTGGAGTTCTGTTATAATTTCCTCAATGCTAGCTTTCAAACTGTTTATCATGGGATGCAGACCAATTTCTTCAGCAATTTGTAAGGCTTCTTTGAGGAATTTGAGTGCTTCGTTGAGTTGTCCTTTTTCTTTATGAATAAGCCCGATATTACCCATATCTTGTGCTTGCCCTAGCAAATAACCAATATTTCGATCAATTTGCAGGGCTTCTTTGTGGTATTGGAGGGCTTGATCGAGCTGTCCCTTCGCTTTACAGACGAGTCCGATATTACCTAGGTCCTCAGCCTGCCCTTGTAAATTGCCCATATCTTCGTGAAGGTCGAGGGCTTCCTTGAGGAGTAGGAAGGCTTCATCGAGTCGCCTCTTCTCTTTATAGATGAGTCCGATATTGCCCAATTGATTCGCCTGTCCAAGCAAATAGCCGATGTTCTTGTGAATATCAAGGGCGTCTTGATGGAATTGCAGGGCTTGGTCGAGTTGTCCTTGGTCTTGATAAATAAGTCCGATATTGCCTAGGTCTTCGGCTTGCCCTAGTAAATAGCCGATCTTTCGATCAATCTGTAGGGCTTCTTCATGGAATTTGAGCGCATCATCCAGTTGTCCTTGATCCTGATAAATGAGTCCGATATTGCCTAATTGATTGGCTTGCCCCTGCAAATGACCGATGTCTTTGTGAATATCAAGGGCTTCTTTGAGGAACTGGAGTGCTTCGTCGAGTTGTCCTTGATCCTGATAGATGAGTCCGATATTGCCCAAGTCCTGGGCTTGTCCAAGTAAATAGCCAATATTGCGATCAATTCGCAGGGCTTCTTTCAGGAATTTGAGTGCTTTATCAAGTTGTCCTAAGTCTTGATAAATGAGTCCGATATTGCCTAGGTCTTCGGCTTGTCCCTGTAGGTAGCCGATGTTTCGGTCAATTTCCAAGGCTTCTTTGAGGAATTTGAGTGCTTCGTCGAGTTGTCCCTTCGCTTTATAAATGAGCCCGATATTGCCTAATTGATTAGCCTGCCCTTGCAAATAAACCGTATCACGATCAATTTGTAGAGCTTTTGTATGGAATTTGAGCGCATCATCCAGTTTACCCTGATCTTGATAGATGAGCCCGATATTACCTAATTGATCGGCTTGCTGTTTTAGATGGCCGATTTCTTTGTGAATATTAAAGGCCTCGCGGTGGCACTGGAGTGCTCTGTCGAGTTGTCCTTGATCCTGGTAGATGAGTCCAATATTGCCTAAACTAGCCGCCAAGTATTCCTGATCTCCGAGTTTTCTGGAAATGTCAATTGCTTGCTCATAATGCCTAGCCGCTTCCTCCAAGCTGGAAATATCATAAGCTTGTTGTCCAGCTTCAAAGTACTTTTCCATCTTGCTTTGATCCGTTGCTTGCGGATTAGTTAGCAACAAGCTTAATTCAGCTTCCGTATTTTCGTAATCACGCACTGCTTTGGGCGGTTCGGCTGAGACGCTGAAGGCTTGTTCAATCTGATGGGCTTGGTCTTGGAAATAGTGAGAAAAATTGCTAAGCGAAAGAACGTCGTAAGCATCTTGTGCAATGGCCGTAAAAATATCTTTTTGTACCAGCAGGATTACTTTGAGCTTTTCACGTACTACAATGTCTCTATACCATAGCAATTGTTGGGCCCAATCCTTGGCTTTCGCTCCCTCTATCCTAATGATACTGATTAAATTGATTTTCTGTTGTAAGCGGTAGGACTTCAACATTTCATACAGATCCATACTAGTGCTTGGCTCAATATCGATAATTTCTAAACCAGCTGTCAAGTTGTTTTGTAGGTCCTTTCTAATCGATTGCCCTAAGATGTCCGTGTCAACTCCAATTACAGATAGGTATGGAAGGGGGGCTGCGACAGATACATAGGATAAGTCATCTAGAAAATCTGCATATTCGATCCGGTTCTGAACGGATAATCGGCTATGAGCTTTCAGTTGCATCCTTTTCCTTTTGTAGCGTTTCCGCATAAATGCGAACTGTATCCTCAATGAGCGGATTGAGTGCATACCAATTGGGGGCATTGCGATGGGCCAGGATCTGGTTGGATTGCAAGCATTGGATCAATAATTGAGCATTTTCAGGGGAAGGAGTATTGGTTTGTTGTACCTCAGCCAGGAGAGCGATTCGTTCCTGACCGATCAGCGATGCTTCTACTTCTTGGCGCGCTTTTCCTACACCATATTCTATGTCGCTTTGGGTAATTAAGCTACTATTTTGTTTTCTAGCGCGACGAGCTGCGTAGGAAAGAATGATCACAAATTGTCGGATAATTCCTCCCGATTGATCAATAGCCGTTTCTAGCGCGTCATCATCGATGAGCTCGGCACCGGTAGCTATACGCTTCTGTACGATCTGTCTGAGCAGCGCTCGATTGTCCTCAATCAAGGCTTGATCTGCCATACTTGCGGCCCCTTTAATGGGATTAGGGGAGAGTTTGAGATCGATATACTCATGACTCACTTCTCGGGTAGGCTTGAATTGATCGAAGGTCATCAAGACGAGGGGGACTGAGATAACTTTACGACAGGAAAGGTTTTCGAGGTAGTATTTATTGTCCACAAACAACTGCGTGACCTTTTCGGCATTGCGCATGTGGTCGAGCTCGTTAAAAATCAAGAGTAGTTTTTTCTTACCCTCCAGTTTTTCCTGCTCATATTGCTTGATAATTTCATTGGTAAGGTCGAAGATATCTTTGGGGTTGACATTAAATACTTCACGTACAATTTGGCGCGCATTATTATCCATGCGGATGTTGGTCATCACATTGACGCCTACATTTAGGAGTCCCAGGAATTTGAGGATCGGATTATTGCCAAATTTTAGCCCCTAGATCGAAGCCTCCCCCAATTTTATGACCTACTTCGCTCACTCTTTTCCTCAGTTTCTAGCCCTTTATATTTTTTACCTAAGCTTTCTAATTGGCTCTTGAACTTATTCTCCAAAGGCGCGTGCAATTGCATCAACTGATTGGCAATCACCATCATGATATCAGCGATATCAACATCGTTCATATCAAAGAGGTCAGTCGCATATAGGCGGACAATATGGTAATGGGCTTCCATCGCCTCATTAGCTAAGAAGTTCAGTGCCGTCGTTTTGCCAGTCCCTACCTGTCCAAGAATATAGATGGTTTGGTGCTGCAAGGGAGCTTCGAAAATCAGTTGATCTCGAATGCCATCTAGCTGCTCGTCATAGAAAGGGACGTAGAAGTCGGCGGTATCCTCGTCTAGCGCACCCAATAAAAGGGCATTTACTAAGTCGATGATGTTAGATGCGGGTTGTACCATGCCAGCGATGTCTAGTACTTTTAATGGCTGAATATAGCCTTTTTTAAGAAAATAACTGTGAGGTGCTTTCGCGAGACATCCTCATCATAAAGCAGTCAGTCAGCAGAAGATGGAGACGATTTACATCCCCACCTTCTAACCGGGTTGCAAGACTAGCATTATTCTTCTTCTGAGGATTTACGGTCTGAGGATTGGGTAGGAACTTGGTGCTTTCCGTTCAACCTTCTTTCTTCAGATTCACTTCTACGGTTTCTTCTATCCTCATCAGATCGTTCGTAGGCTTGTATAATCGCTTTTACTAAACGGTGACGTACGACATCATCTGCTGTCAGATTGACTGCCGTTATGCCCTCTAATCCGGCCAGGAGATCTATCGCTCTACGCAATCCGGACTTCTGGTGGTAGGGGAGGTCAACCTGAGAAAGGTCTCCTGTAATGATGCACTGGGCGGTGGGACCTAAACGCGTTAGGAACATTTTCAATTGCAAGGTTGAACAGTTCTGTGCTTCATCGAGGATAATAAAAGCATTATCAAGCGTGCGTCCCCGCATAAAAGCTAAGGGTGCGATCTCGATAGTGCGATTGGCCATAAACTGAGTCAACTTCTCTGCGGGGATCATATCATCCAGGGCATCATATAGCGGCCGTAGGTAGGGGTCTACTTTATCTTTTAGGTCTCCCGGCAAAAAGCCCAAACTTTCGCCTGCCTCTACCGCCGGACGAGTCAGAATAATCTTTTTGACTTGTCGGTTTTTTAAAGCGCGTACCGCCATAGCTACAGCAGTATACGTTTTACCGGTACCGGCTGGTCCAATGGCAAAAACTATATCATTCTGCTCAGCAGCATCAACCAGCTTCTTCTGGTTGACCGTTTTAGCTTTGATCGACTTGCCATCTCTACCATGTACTATGGTTTTGGCTTTCCCATTGCTGAGCTGATGTTCGAATGGGTTGCTACCGCTAAGTAGATCCTGAACCATCCGGGTCGGTAGCTCCTTGTGCTCACGCAACAGACGGACCATCAACTCAAATTTGGACTTTGCCTTTTGAGTGAACTTCTTTTCGCCTTTAAGTTTTAGGTTACTGCCGCGGGAGGTGATGGTAACTTCAGGAAAAGCTTCTCGGCAAAAGATTTAATTTGGCATTATTCTCTCCGTATAGTTGTAACGGATCTATTCCCTCTACACTTAAAATAATTTCGCTCAATACTTAGATTCGATTAGATGAAAAAATATAACTAAGCGATGTCGCTCAGCTGCGGCTGATGGGAAGCCAATTCCTCCTTTTCAGCCCACTTATTGATCAAATATAGCTGAACTTCCTGTGTGAAGCCCAATTATCAAGTTAAATATAAATTAAAACACCGAGAATTACGCTTTCGTTCCCACGAATCAAAGATAGCTATTCTTCCAGCAGTTTTCAGGCAATAGCCGGACAAAAGCCTACATGCTAACAGCACTTATTCGTCCTGACGGAAAGTAGATCACCGGTGAGGGCCAAGGGGAATGGAGTCGGCATAAGTATAGTACGGTGACATATAAGAAAAGCGGAAATCCTTGTATATTTGCGTGCACAACAGCGATCCATGAGCTATGCCTATCGTAACCCTGACAAGTGATTTTGGCTGGAAAGACTATTATCTCCCTATGATCAAAGGGACTATACTTTGTAAAAATGAGCACATTCAGATTGTGGATATCGCTCACGACATCCCAAATTATGACATAGTACAAGCTGCTTTCATCTTCAAAAATTGTTGGCGAAGTTTTCCGGACGGTACCATTCATCTAATTAGCGTAAATGACTATCCGGAAGAAAAGGACAAGCGTTTTGTAGCGATTGCTCATGAAAATCATTTCTTCATTGGTCCTGATAATGGCGTCTTTTCGCTTATTTTTGGTGTCATTCCTGCCTCCATTTATCAATTAGATCAGAAACCGGAAGCTCGATTCCCACTAGCCGAGGTCTATGCTACTGCTGCTGGGCAATTGGCCGATGGTAAGCCGATCCAGGATATTGGCTCACCCGCCAAGGATCTTGTACAACGGATAACTTTCACGCCCGTGCAAAGTCACTCTCAGATTAGGGGTTCTGTAATCCATGTAGATCAGTTTGAAAATGTGATCCTGAACATTAACAAAGCGGTTTTTGAGCAAGTAGGACAGGGGAGGGAGTTCAGTCTGTTCTTTAAGCGGCATGATCCCATCACTTCGCTTTCTCAGCAATATCAGGATGTAGAAGTGGGAGAGATCCTTTGCTTATTTAACTCTGCTGATTTATTGGAAATAGCCGTCAATATGGGGAAAGCCAGTAGTTTGTTTGGCTTGAAAGTGGAGGATACGGTGCAGATAGATTTTCGTACTAAACCAGAAGAGCAAGAAAGTTAATCATCCTTCCTTTAGTATCTCTATATAATTTTAATGCCATGATCAAACGCATTGTGAAAATGACTTTTCAAGCTGATAAGGTGGAGATTTTCATTCGCATCTTTATGGAAAAGAAACAATACATCCGACAATTTCCGGGTTGCCATCATCTTGAGTTGTTTAGAGACATTAACCGTCCCGAAATCTTCTTTACTTATAGTTACTGGGAGGATGAAGCAGCTTTGAATGCCTATCGATCCTCAGATCTCTTTAAGGGAACCTGGGCGGATACTAAAGCCTTGTTCGCGGATAAACCGGAGGCCTGGAGTGTAGAAGTACTTGCGGTCGAAGAGTGACAGGACAAGCGATCATCAAGCCAGTACCTAATATTGCTCAGTCTTCCTCATTTAGGATCTCTCCACAATACTTGCAATGCACGGCATCATCATCATGCCCTTCACGGCCGCAATATCGGCAAGCTTGTGTGTTATTCTTCATGTTGCTAGTCGCATTGACCATTTCAGCGGATACGATACCCGTAGGGACGGCGATGATGGCATAACCAAGGATCATTACTACAGCGGATAGGAATTGCCCCAGTTCCGTTCTCGGGACGATATCTCCATAGCCGACAGTGGTGAGCGTGACAATGGCCCAGTAGATACTTCTAGGGATACTAGAAAAACTGTCGTTGTTTCCTCCTTCCACCACGTACATCAAGGCACCGATAATAATGACTAGCAGCGTAACCGACATCAGAAAGACAAAAATCTTCGCTCTACTGGCCCGTAAGGCATTGGTGATAATGGCCCCTTCCTTGAGAAAGTGCCCCAGTTTAAATATTCTAAAAATCCGAATGAGCCGTAGTGCCCGAATCACAATGAAATAGTGTGTTCCAGCAAAGAATAGGCTGAGATAGGCTGGAAGGATAGCCAGTAAGTCTATGACTCCGAAGAAACTAGTCATGTACTTAATGGGGCGATAAACAGCATAGATGCGAAGACTATATTCTATGGTGAAAATGATGGTGAAAATCCATTCCAATACGAAAAAGAGAGCGGAATACTTTACCTGAATATAGTCTACTGATTCAAGCATTACGATGAGTACACTGATCGATATTACAATTAGCAAAGAAATATCAAAAGTGCGTCCCATGGGCGTATCTGCCTCAAAGATAAGCTCGTGTATTTTCTCCTTAGTCTTATTGCGCTTGATCGGTTTACTCATAATGGATTAGCTTCTCTGGATGACCCAAAAATATCAACCTTCTTGGACAAACTCATTTGGCAATCAGAAAAAGAGATGAAAAAGCCTAGCTGGACTACCTTTTAGTCTCTTTTCAACTGCTATTTATGCCCATGTAGCAAGCTTAATGATAAGATATCTTTAGCGTTACGGCTTTATTTTTTCGGCCAGCAGGCAGCAAAAATAGCTAAATAGGGCTCATCTCTTTAAGGATCTCTTATTTAGATTAGGATTCCATTTGGAGACTACCTAGGGCAAAATAGGTCACAAAATAACCGATCTCAGTGCGAGCCTACCGTATCCTCATCGGTTCAATATTTTTTTCAGTATTTTCGTTCTAATAGGTATTTTTGTAAATTATTTAGAAAGTAAAACCGATTGATGTGCTAAAAGCAGTTATTGTTGAAGATGAGTTGAATGGTTTAAACAACTTAAAGACCCTCTTAGCCAAACATTGTGACAACATTGAACTCGTTGGGGAAGCCCGAACGATAGAAGAAGGTAAAAAACTACTTAGTGATAACGATGTTAAGCCCGATGTGGCATTTCTTGATATTAGCCTGCCGGATGGTTTAGTTTTCAAATTATTAAACCAATTACGTCCCATTAAATTTGAAGTCATATTTGTTACCGCTTATCATGATTATGCCATAAAGGCTTGTGAATATAGTTCTATAGGTTACATCATTAAGCCAATCGATGTGGATCTATTGGTAGAAGCAGTTTCACGCATCAAACCGAGGCGAGAAAGTGAAATGGACAAGCGCTATGAATTGTTTAATCATCACTACAGCAATCCAAATGCGTTTACGAAGATGAGCATCTCAGCCTTGGATGGGATCTATTTCGTCAATATCAAGGATATTGTGCGCTTTGAAGCAGAAGACAATTATACCCACATATATCTCAACAGTGGAGAGCGTATCACTGCCTCCAAAACGATAAAATCTTACGAAGACCTACTAGCGCCCTTTAATTTCTACAGAGTTCATAAACGACATGTCATCAATCTCAACTTCATGCGCAAATTCGTGAAAGGAGATGGTGGATACTTAGTCATGGACGACGATATCAAGATTGAAGTTAGCCGAAGAAGACGCCCCGCTTTCATGGAGCAAATGAGAAGACTCCAGGAAGGCTTGTAATATACATGGAATACTACTGAAGGAAAACGGCGACTTTTACCACTTGAAGCGTTTAATTCTCCCTTGTTTAATCATCGTTGTGAGCAAGGGCTATAGCTCATTTCCAGTATTACATTTACGGAAAATTTCATTCAATTTTTATTACAATTCAGGGCAACCTTTTAAAGATTAACGCGTACATATTTCTAGATACCATATGTTATACTATTAGTTGTCGTGTTAGTCTTACCGAAGGAAGAAGAGGTGTGGAAACAGAACTAATTGTTTTATTATATGTTATTACTTGACTGATAATATTTTGTGATATATAGTTAATAATCAGTCTGTTGTGTTCTCCACATCATGCTAGGGTTCGGTCTGAACCTGTACTTAGCAATAATCCTTCATTTGCTATTACATTCTTTTGTGCTTTTAAATAATTTTGTACTTTTACTTCAATGAAGTGAGTCGCAAGTATAATACTATTTCATCCCGCGATATACTAAATTAGATGCTATGGGAAAACCGAAAAAAAGTCTAGACGATCTCAAAAAGGACCTTAAAACCTTGCAGAAAAAGGACATGAAAAAGATTGTCGGAGGTAAAAACGACAAGAAGAAAAACAAATGGAATAATGGTTGTGGAGGCATTGTTCCGCAATAAATTATGCTAACAATTATAGATAACTATCTACTTATAATCCTTACTCCCTAATCTGGGAGTTGTCAAATAATCAAAACTCCACTATCTTAGACAAAACCCGCTAAAGCGCAGTATTAAAGCTAGGCAGTGGCACGTTTAAGCCCTGTATTTTATATGTCAAAATACATGATCTGGCTTTAGCTATACAAGATCATCTGCAAACGTGGGGATTGTCCTACAAACCGATTATCATATCTATTCAAGGAAACTACTAAGGATAAGGGAAACCAAAGTTTTTCTCTACCGTACAAACAAATGGCTTGTTCTTTTTGCTAGGACAAGCCCAACCAATTTTGAAGGGGGGATTTTTACGCTAGGATAAAGTTAACCTGGAAATTATGATAACGACATTACCCAATGTAGTGATCAATCAGCAGTATGAGCTGAAGCTCAGCCAGCAGAAGGACCCCATGCAGCGTCTCCTACTCATCGATAAGATGACGGATTGCTATGCCTTCACCAATATCAAACGCGCAAAAGAGTTATTAGAAGAACAGGCCATTATTTTCCAAACCCACGATTATCCTGATTTCAAGTTGAACTATGAGCTCAATCGAGCTAATCTAGACAATCAGTTGTATCACTTTGATGCTGCTGAACAGCACTTCTTAGCTGCTATTGAAATCCTGGAAGAAAGAGGAACCGTAAAACAGCTCGCTGAAACCTTCATCGACTATGCGGGTACCCTGATGAACCTGGAGCGACTGGAAGAAGCAGCCGAGAAATTAGATAAGGCTTCCAAATTGCTCAAAAATTTTCCAGATCAAAGATTGAGTGCTTATATGACTTGTAGAGAAGGTTTTATGAACCTACACTACAAGAATTATTCGAGAGCTATTGAACTCCTGCTCAATGCGGAAAAAACCATCCAGCGTATGGACCCACCGATGGTTTTGAAGGATCGATACTTCCTTACTTTAATCCATAGTGGTTTGGGCCGGGTATATGAACGCAATGATGAGTACCCGAAGAGTGTGCGCGCTTATTTGCGTGTGATTGAGATTTGTGAATCGATGCCCATGCGCTCTCGTTTATCTTGGCACTACTTGAATGTGGGTAATGGGTATATGGCCATGGATGAGCAGGAGAATGCCGAGGCTTATTTCCAGAAGGCTATAGAGGTGACGGATGACAATAGCCCGAATGCACGAGCAGGGGCCTATGCTAACCTCGGATTCTGTTATTTCGATCGCGAAATGTATACGGAAGCGCTCGAATTGTTTGATCGAGCAGAATTGCTTTACAAGGAAAACTCGGAAGAAGATTTCTATAACTTCTCTATTATAGAATCCTGGCGGGGTAGGTTGTATAGTGAAATTGATGAACCAGATTTGGCATTAACGCACTTTGCACTTGCCTATGAAAATGCAAGCTTGACGGAGGATTCTCGGCAAATGGCGATCGTTTGCAAAGATATGGCTGCCTTTTACGCCGAATTAGAGGATTTTAAAAATGCCTATGAGTACCAGTTGCTACATGATAAGTTTGCAGAGCAATATTCAGAAGAAGTGAATAAGCGGCAGCAAATGGAGTTGGAGGTGCAATATGAAGCTGATAAAAAGAAGCAGGAAACAGAATTATTGAGGTTGCAGGCGACTAAACTCCAACTGAAGGCTCTGCGGGCGCAGATGAATCCGCACTTCATGTACAATGCATTGAATTCCATCCAGCATTTTATAACCTCTAATGATGTCTCATCAGCAGCCAAATACCTCGCCAAATTCGCGACGCTGATGCGCCAAAGCTTGGATCATTCAGACTTGGAGATCATTTCCTTGGAGAAGGAAATCGACTTTCTTGAAAACTACCTCTATATTAATGAAAAACTGCGGTTTCAGGAGAAACTAAATTATAAGATTATCGTCGATGATGAAATTGAAGAGGATATTCTTGGCGTACCGACTATGATCGTACAGCCCTACGTAGAAAATGCGATAGAACATGGACTCCGCAGTAGAGAAAATGGCTCCTTGACCGTCACTTTTTCCTTTTCAGGTCCAGAGGATGAGGAGACCATATTATGCGTAGTGAAGGACAATGGCATTGGTAGAGAAAAGGCGGCGCAGTTAAAAATGGAAGATCCACAGTTTCAAAATCATCGATCCAAAGGAACACGTATCACCGAAGAACGATTAAGCATATTACACAATTCTAAAGAGGAGTTGTTTGTAGAGACCATCGATCTAAAGGATCCGGAGACCGGTGAGGCACTAGGCACCAGGGTAGAGATACAGATTCCTATTATGGAGATCCAGATGAAGTAGAGGAGGCCTTTTCCATTTCCTAGGTGGATACGATTGCCTGAGCTAATGTTTTTTTCTAGTTTTGGGAAGGATGATCTTATCCAGTATTACCGCTTTGTCTATCCATGCAAAGACAATTAGCCAAATCCATTGCTGTACTGCCCTTCGTCAATCGAAGTAAGGAGGAGGAGCATGAGTATTTCAGCGACGGCATGACTGAAGAGATTATTAATGCTCTTTCCAAGGTTAAAGGCATCAGAGTCACTTCCAGAACTTCTTCCTTCTTTTTTAAAGACAAAGAATTACCCCTGAAGCAAATTGGTCAGCAATTGGGGGTTTCCGCAATTCTGGAGGGTAGTATCCGCCTTTCGACCCAAAAAATGCGAATTAGTGCGCAACTGATTGATGTCGCCGAAGATTATCCCTTCTGGTCCGAAAATTTTGATAGGGATCTGGACGATATATTTGAGGTGCAAGACGAGATTAGTCTTTTGATTGCAGATCGGCTGCGGGAGCATCTTGGACATTTCGAACTGGAGGATCAACTGGTGGACCAACCCGATCTTTCCGTAGAGCAATACCAGCAATACCTGAAGGCACGCTATCACTTGCTCAAAATGAGCACTTCGGATATACAGAAGGGCCTGGCTATTCTCGAAGAGGTTATGCAAGAAGAAGTAACCTCTCCATTAATCTATCTCGGGATGCATCTCGGCTATGCTTTAATGGGGTCCATGGGATTGATGCCAGTGGAGGATAGTTTCTTTAAAGGCAAAGGCTTTTTGGGACAAGCTATTGCCTTAGATCCCAATTTGGCGGAATGCCAATTGCATATGGCCTTCGATAGTTTTCTACTTGACTGGGATTTACCCACCTCCTACGAGCATTTGCGTCGAGCAATGGAGATACGGCCAATGGTAGACATCTATCAGACCTATACTTCCATTATTGTAGCGGAAGGGAATTACGAGGCCGCTCTGCATTACATTGAGCAGGCGATACAGATGGACCCTTTTTCGTCTATCAACTATCATCTAAGGGGCTATGTGAAATACTGTCAAGGAAAGTATGGCGAAGCCATGCAAAGTTTTGAAGAAGTATGGAAGTTGAAAGCTGATGCAAAAGTATCGGTCATGTATAAGGGACAAGCACTATTACTTACGAATAAAGCTGAAGCCGCACTAGCCTATTTTGATCAACTTCCTTCCCATTTGGAGGGAGATCTTAATCGAGAAGCGGGGCTAGCGATGGCTTACGCTACCCTAGGTAAGCTAGAAGAGGCAGAGCGTTATCTGCTTATGATCAAAGCGGCTTTGGATTCTCCTCTAAAAGAACGAGCAATCTACCACCTCATCCATTGTTATACTACCCTTGGCCAGTTTGCACAAGCCTTATATTGGCTTGAGAAAGCAGTAGAATTACACCTGCCATTGATCATCTATTTTTATGTAGAGCCGATGTTAAAACCCTTGCACAAAGAAGCTCGATTCCAAGCTGTGATGCGGCAAGTATTGGGGGATAAACCAGCTTTTGACTTCCGGAAGAGAAAGTACAAGAAGTCATTGCTAGAGCCAGCGCACGTAGAGCAATATAAAGAGCGTTTGGAACAGATCATGCGAGACGAAGAGCCTTATCTCGATCCGGCTCTTAGCTTGCGTGCCTTAGCTGAACAGATGGATATGCCGGCTAATCAACTTTCACAGCTACTCAATGAAGGATTTGATCAAAATTTCTCTGAATACGTCAATGGATATCGGCTATTGGCTTTTAAGGAACGAGCCAACAATCCGGCTTTTCGACACCTTACGCTTCTAGCACTCGCCTTTGATAGTGGCTTCAACTCGAAGACCGTTTTTAATACCTTCTTTAAGAAATCCATGGGCATGACGCCTAGCACTTATTGGAAGAAGATTGCAAACGCATAAGTTCGGATTTCAAAATCGGAACGATTGCCCCTCATTTCCCACTTACCTTTGAGGCAAGAAATTACTTATTCACTAATCCTCAAAGTGTAATTGAAATGAAAGCTTTAGTTAGAGATCAATACGGAGCCCCATCAGTCTTACAAGTCCAAGAAATCGCAGTACCAGACCTAGGGGACAAAGATATATTAGTTAAAGTATATGCCAGTTCTGTCACCGCAGCAGATGGTTTTTTGGTAAAGGGAACGCCTTACTTTGGTCGACTGATGACTGGTATCTTCAAGCCGAAACAAGCAGTGCCTGGTACAGGCTTCGCGGGACGAGTAGAGGCCATCGGATCAGCAGTTGAGCAATTTCAGGTCGGAGATGAGGTCTTCGGCGAGTCGGGCTTGAATTTTGGGGCGCATGCAGAATACTTGCGTGTGGAGGAAGCGGGTGTAATTGTTAAGAAACCGCCCCATCTATCTTTTGAAGAGGCTGCCACCCTCTGCGATGGACCTTTAACTTCTTTTAACTTCCTACGCGAGATCGGGAAGATACGAGCCGGGCAAAAGGTATTGATCAACGGAGCTTCTGGGAGCTTGGGAACCGCAGCAGTGCAATTGGCCAAACATTTTGGTGCAGCGGTGACTGGGGTTTCCAGCAAAAAGAATCATCCCTTGTTGAAATCCCTCGGAGCAGACCATGTAATAGATTATCGAGTGGAAGACTTTACCCAAGCTGGCATTGAGTATGACTTTATTTATGATGCCGTTGGGAAGCGCTCTTTTTCTGAATGTAAGCCAGCTTTGAAGAAGGGGGGAGTGTATATGTCGCCAGTGCTAGGTGTGGGATTACTCTTACAGATGCTGTGGACTAGCTGGTTCGGAAGTAAAAAAGCGATGTTCTCTGCTACGGGCTTGCGCTCTGTACCCGTACTCAGGGAAATGCTCAAGGACCTATTGACGCTCTCAGCAGAAGGAAAGCTTAGATTAATCATGGATAAAATGTACCCATTGGAGAAAGGTGTAGCAGCCCATACTTACGTAGATACGGGAAGGAAAGTAGGTAATGTAGTATTGCAGATGTAAATAGTTTGCCTTGATTTTGCAGGGTAGGAAAGGTATTGCTAGAGCTGAGCCTATCTTGCTGCAAAACTGTTTCAAAAAAAAATAGCCTGAGGCTAGGATCCCAGGCTATTTTTATGCAAGGCTTGGGGACTTTACTCCCCTCATCACTAAAAAGAAATTAGCGTACCAATTATTTTGGTAATACTACACCATCAATCACGTGGATCGTACCATTCGTTCCTTCAAGGTCAACAGCGACGATTTTAGCCATTCCGCCATTTTCATCTTTTAACCATACAGCCCCGTCTTTCATCATGGCCGTTAAGGTTCCTCCTTGGATTGTAGTTACTTCCACACTTCCATTCCCTTTCTTAATGGCATCAACAACAGCTCCGGAATCTAGCTTTCCATTTACGACGTGATAAGTCAGGATACTGGTCAATTGTCCTTTGTTTTCAGGCTTTAGTAAGGTAGCAACAGTTCCTTCAGGTAGTTTGTCAAAAGCGGCGTTGGTAGGAGCAAAGATAGTGAAAGGGCCGTCGCTTTTCAGTGTTTCTACCAAACCCGCAGCCTTAACGGCAGCTACCAGTGTACTATGGTCAGCAGAACCGATTGCGATATCTACCACATCCTTTTCGCCTCCATTCGTATAACTGGTTTTCACCGCTTTAGCTTTATTAGAGCCACACTGGGCGTAAATACCTTGAGCGGAAAAGACGGTTAACGCTAAACTTGCCAAAACAAACATTAACTTTTTCATGTAAGCACATTTTGTGGACCTTTTTCATAGCACTTCTTGGTCCGGTTTTAAATTGAAATCGACATACCTACGAGCTTGGGTTCAGATTGGATCTTTTGAAGGCAATTTTTTTGAAAAAAATTTTCGAGCAGCAAGATGTATAAGGATTAACTTGGTGAAGTACCGCTGATTTACTGAACTTTTATGGGCTAAGCTTGTTAGTTTTCCGAATCTGATGTAAGGAGGAAAGTTACGCTCTAGTAATAGTCAATGAAGGCTAGCTTAGGTAAGGCCAATTGCTTGATACCTTGTCGGACGATTTCATAAACCTATCTTCGGAAGCTATCTAAATCAATGGAACACAGTACCACCGATATCATTCAATTGCTAAAACAGGAAGATAAGCGAGCTATCTCAATTATCTATGACAAATATGGTCCAGCTCTGTTTGGCATTGCGATCAAGATTGTAGAGTCAGAGGTGCTTGCTGAAGACGTGTTACAGGATGCTTTCGTGAAGATTTGGAAGAACGCAGCTTCCTTCGACGAGAAGAAAGGTACGCTATTCACCTGGTTGCTTAATATTACCAGGCGTACCGCCCTGGATACAAGAAAATCAGCTGCTTTTAGAAGGCGTCAAAAGATCCAGGAAGTGGATTTCTCCGTATATGATCATGAAGATTGGCGCGTTGAGCAGAAGCCGGAGCATATAGGAGTACAAACTGCTGTGGAAGGACTGGAAGAAAAATACCGGCGAATTATAGATCTGGTATATTTTCAAGGATATACACAACAAGAAGTGGTAAAGCACTTAAATATACCCCTGGGAACTGTCAAGTCACGAGTTAAGATCGGACTTAGAGAGCTTCGAAAACTTTTTATTGAAAGCAAAGTAATGATCTGGATTTTCTTTTGGACTTTAATGCTGGCTTTGTCGCTAGGCTAAAACATTGAACAAAAGAAAAGACGTAGCATGCAAGTGTAGTATATGGATAAACAACAATTTTTAGCATCTGGCTTGTTGGAACAGTATGTTTTAGGCTTGACAGATCAAGAAGAGTCGGTAGTGGTTGAGAAATGGCTTCGCAAATACCCTGATTTGCAAAAGGAGGTAGATGCTATGCATGAAGCGCTGGAACAGTATAGCTTGGCACAGGGAATAAAACCTCCATCAGGTCTGCGCTCAAAGATCATGCGAGATATAGAGGCCAACGGCACGGATCAGTTACTACAGGTGGAACCCAAGACTTTCCCAAGGCCAACCAGCAGGGGCTGGACTCACTATATTTGGCCAGTCGCCGCTTCAATAGCCTTAACTTTCACCTTAATTAGGAATAATGGTCTTGGACATGATTTAAGGAGTGCCCAATCAGCCTTAGCTCAAACTCAATATGACTGCGAGGAAGAAGCTCGGCGTTTCCAAGCTTTTTTACAGCATGCTGCTACCCGGGAAGTGACGCTTCCGGGTATAAACGATGACGCAAATGTGGCGGTACTTGTTTACTGGAATCCAGAACAGAAATTGGCCTTCGTGGATATGTCTACTTTACCCGCTTCTCCTAGCCCCCAGAAACAATTTCAGATTTGGGCGGATGTAGAGGGCGAAATGATCAATCTAGGTCTTTTGCGACAAGGAGAACCAGATACTTTGCAGCCCATAGCCTTCTTGCAGAATGCGGAAAGTCTCAATATCACTTTAGAGCCCTTGGGGGGGAGTCCTCACCCACACGTAGAAGATTTGTTGGCCAGCAAGTCTATCTAAAGGAAAACAAAAGTGCGAAGCAGAAAATAAGTCAAAAAAAGATTCAAGTTGACATAATAAAGATATACACATTCGAGTTAATGTTATATATATTGCAACAATAATATCTACTTATCTGGTCTCAGTTATCAATTACGCTAGCTTTCAATAAGTTGAGCATCCCAATTATTGCGGGTTGAAAAAAATCTAAGAAAAAGAGAATTATTTTTTTGAATCTCTGATAATTTTTATCAACTTAGCAATGCCCTCATGAACATAAGATATTCTTCTATCATCTTTTTTTTCACAAAAGCACAGCAGGTTATGTTGATCCTTTACATTACTATGGGAGCCTTTGTTGTCGGTGGAGGGCTAATACTTATGGCAGATTACACCGCACCACGTGGTAGAAGCAAGTACTTCTAACACAATCACACTAACAAAAACTTATCTCCTACTTCTTCTTTTCTAGATCCCAGCCTCAATTTACCAGGACACTTAACACCCACTAAGACAGTTATAATCCACACATACTATGGGAGAGCATCCGTCAGCTCCACCTTGTAATCTCAATAGCAACACCCTTTCAAGTCATCCAGTGCATCCGATATGATTTTGGCGGTGTGTGCAGCACTTAGACCCATTATTATCTGTTTCTGGACCCATTTCTACAAGACACTTGTAGGAAATTTGCACAGTCTGCCTTTGTCTCATACTTAGGCATGGTCTCATTTATAGACAATATTAACAATACGTACACTAGGTATTGCTAGGGCCGTTTTATGCATAGAATGTCACAAGGTAATTTTACATTTGTGCAAAAGCCCAATTTATGTCAAAAGTGCATGCCTACCAGGTCAAGGTAACTTGGACCGGAAACCTGGGTAAGGGTACGAAAGGATATCGTGCCTACTCCCGAGATCATATTATTGAAGCCAAAGGGAAACCGATTATCCCGGCTTCATCTGATCCCTCCTTTCGGGGAGATCCTACTCGCTACAATCCTGAAGAGGAATTGGTAGCCTCGCTATCTGCTTGTCATATGTTGTGGTATCTGCATCTTTGTTCTGAGGCAGGTATCACTGTGGTGAGTTACCTGGATCAAGCTGAAGGACAGATGCAGGAGACTGCGGATGGAGGGGGACGCTTTACAGAGGTTACGCTTCGCCCTGCTATTCAGATTTTGGAGCAGGATAAAGAAGAATTGGCACATAGTTTACATGCTAGAGCCAATCAACTATGCTTTATCGCTAATTCAGTGAATTTTCCTGTGAAGCATGAGGCCAACCTATTTGTAGGGCAGCCGACTGCAAACGGGTAATGACTAAGGGTTTTAACTCATGGTTTTGTAGTGAGTTAAAGTAATTCACTGGTAATTAGTCCATTAGTTAGGTATGCCTTAGCTAATGCAGATGAGGTAGACATTTAAAGTAAAAGAGTAGTAAAAAAACTAGGAAAAAGTTGAAAAAATCAGGGCTGTCCATATCTGCATGAACAGCCCTGATGTATTTGGAGGCTAAGACATTTACTATTCCTATGATTAGAAAATGCTCAGCACTTCTGTTAATCTAGTTTGAGTACCTCAAGGAAGGCCTTCTGCGGTACCTCTACATTACCGATCTGACGCATCTTTTTCTTACCCTTCTTCTGTTTTTCCAATAGCTTTCGCTTACGTGTGATATCACCACCGTAACATTTGGCGGTTACATCCTTACGCAAGGCAGAAATAGTCTCTCTGGCAATAATCTTGGCTCCGATAGCTGCTTGAATAGCAATCATGAACTGCTGTCTAGGCAGTAATTCCTTAAGGCGTTTACAGATTTTACGTCCAAAAGCCTCTGCTTTTTCTCGGTGTACCAGAGCAGAAAGGGCATCCACCGGGTCACCATTTAATTTTATATCAAGCTTAACCAAGTCAGACTGTCGATATTCAGTGGGTTGATAGTCAAATGAGGCATATCCTCGTGAGATAGACTTCAAACGATCATAGAAATCAAAGACAATCTCAGCCAAGGGCAGGTCAAAAGTGAGCTCTACCCGATCTTGGGTGAGATAGTCCTGCTTCTTCATAATGCCCCGCTTTTCCATGGCAAGGGTCATGATCGAGCCGATATATTCGGGCTTGGTAATAATTTGTGCCACAATGTAGGGCTCTTCTACCCGATCGAGCAAGGTGGCTTCAGGTAATTCAGACGGTGTACGAATCTCTAGTTCTTTACCTTTTTTGGTGTAGGCAAAGTAGGATACGTTTGGAACGGTGGTAATTACGTTTTGGCCAAATTCTCTATCCAACCTTTCCTGGATGATCTCCAAGTGTAACATACCCAAGAATCCGCAGCGGAAACCAAAACCTAGGGCAGCCGAAGTTTCTGGTTCGAACACCAAGGAGGCATCGTTTAGCTGCAACTTCTCTAAGCTATCCCGTAAGTCTTCAAAATCATCATTGTCAATGGGGAAGATACCGGCAAATACCATGGGCTTCACATCTTCAAACCCCTTAATGGCTTCTTCGCAAGGATTTTTGGAGTGTGTGATGGTATCCCCTACTTTAATCTCTTTCGAGTTTTTGATACCCGTAATGATATAGCCTACATTACCTGCACTTAACTCTTTCTTCGGAACCTGATTAAGTTGCAGAATGCCGATCTCGTCAGCATTGTATTCCTTCCCCGTATTTACAAATCGAACCAAGTCACCTTTACGCACCGTACCATTCATGATCCGGAAATAGGCAATCACCCCTCGGAAAGGATTGAAAACGGAATCAAAGATCAATGCCTGCAGAGGCGCTTTTACATCTCCCTTTGGAGCGGGAATCCGTTCAACCACCGCTGACAAGATATCTGTCACCCCTAGTCCTGTCTTTCCACTAGCATGTATGATATCCTCCAATTCACACATCGCTAGATCCATGATCTGCTCCGAAACTTCGTCGATCATGGCACTCTCCATATCCACCTTATTAAGGATGGGTATGATTTCCAAATCGTGCTCAATGGCTAGATATAGATTGGAGATAGTTTGTGCTTGAATACCTTGTGAGGCATCAACCAAAAGCAATGCACCTTCACAAGCCGCAATCGAACGTGAAACTTCATAAGAGAAGTCAACGTGGCCAGGAGTATCAATTAAGTTAAAGGTATAGGTTTCGCCATCCGTATGCTTATAGTACATTTGGATCGCGTGACTTTTAATCGTGATACCGCGTTCTCTCTCGATTTCCATATCATCCAAAGCCTGTGCCTGCATCTCTCGCTCAGAGATCGTATTGGTGTATTCCAATAGCCGATCGGAGAGCGTACTTTTCCCGTGGTCAATATGGGCAATCACACAAAAATTCCTAATATTCTTCATAGACCGCAAATATACTTGTTTTTTTTATTGAGATGCGCGGAAAAGTGCACTAACTTCTGCTTGGATTTATCCAATTTGTGTTTGTGAAACCTCACTCGTCATAGCTGAACATCTGAGTAAGTAAGGATTCTTACCATTTGTTTTTCCAGCGATCAGCCTAAGGCTGCTTGTCTTCTGTATCAACTCCTATCCCTTGCTTTTTGTTGCGTCTAGAGAGAATTGTTCTAGATACAGAAAATTTTAGATGCCCATTTCGTTATATTTGGAAACTTTAAATTGATGGAAGCCAGTCCACTATGACCGCAAAAAACCTAGAATATCTGCAGAAAGACCTATTGCTCCGAATAGCTAAGGGAATGGGTGATGTACTGAAAGTGCTGCAAGATGTACTTCCTGTAGAATCGATTCGTGCCGCAGAGATGATTCAATTGCAATCAAGGTTGAAAGAGGTGAATAAGGCTAAAATTCGAGGGACGATTTCTCAGAATGAATTGGATTTGCGTTACAACCGAATCCGGGATGATCTTATTGACTTCATCCAATCTCTGCAAGTCACTGACTTTTCCAAAGTTCCTGGTGGCAATAAGAAAAAGCGACAGGGCAGTCTCTTGTATAATATACCGGATCAGATGAAGGTAGCCCAAGAGACTAAATGCGTGATTAGGTTGGCTTATGATGAGGATGTGATCATTACAAATATTGAGTTGCAAGCTTCAGTCGTTTTGAAAACAGTCCGCATTGCCGAAGTGATGCAGGCTGAATTACTTGATCCCACCCAAGATCCCGCCTTTTCGATTCGAAGTTTATCTAGCGAAGAGCAGTTTTTGGAAGAGGAAGAATACACGGAATGGATTTTTTATGTGACTCCCTTGAAAACAGGTATTCATCCTCTTCTAATCAAGATTTCCGTCCTAGAAATAGTGCAGGGAAAAGAAAGAGTGAGAGAGATCGTATGGGAAGAGAAGGTGGAAATCTACACCGAACAGCTTACGACTAGTCCTGGCGTCCCAGGTTTTAGATTCTCTGATTATCGTTTGCAGTTTGGAGATCAAGAGGCAGTCCCTCCTCCAAAAGTAGTACATGATATAGGTTTAGAAACGCTAGATCGACATATTGAATATACCCCGGGAACACCTACTAATGTGGTGGAGCCACAAGAGCAAGAGGAGATCCAGCAGCCTGGAGGAGAGGGAGACAAGCGAAGAAACTACCTAAGGCCCTTACTGGGACTATTGTTAGTGTTAAGCTTTGGCTACTTTCTATTGCCTCCAGTAGATTGGGGAGGAGGCGAGAACCCGCTACCGCCGCCACCAGATTCCATTGACGAACAACCGGAAACCGTTCCAGTGGATTCTCTGATCATAGATCTGGACACGCTAAGTAGAGAAAAGTAGGGATATCAAAAAAGTAAAAAAAATGATCTGGCATTGAACGGGGCATAAAAATGGGTGTATATATGATCGAGTTAGAAAATTACTTTACTTGTAAAGCAATAATTGTCAGAGAAGGAATATGCTAAATTTCCGCTCTTCATACCGAGGATATCCGGACGCCAAGTTAATGCGACTCATCACCAAAGGAGATGAACAAGCATTTAGTGTCCTGTACGATCGATATGGAGAAAAAATGCATCGGTACTTCTATCGCATGCTTTGGCAGGAGCAGCAAAAGGCAGAAGACTTCACGCAGGAATTGTTTTTGAAGATCATTAATAAGCCGCATCTCTATGATCCTGATCGGAATTTCTCCAGTTGGTTGTTTCAGGTAGCGGCTAATATGGTGAAAAATGAATATCGGCGTCATTCTCGTCAGCCGGAAATCACTTCTGAACTTCCACTGGATCTTAGCTTGCAAGAAAACTCCTTCTTTGAATGTAGTGATCGCAAGTACTTTAAAAAGGAGTTAGAGTCTGCCTTGAACCGTCTATCTGATGAACATCGGCAATGCTTTGTCCTTAGATATTTGGAGGAGAAAAGCATTAAGGAGATCAGTGAGATCTTGGAATGTCCGGAAGGGACCGTGAAATCGAGATTGTATTATGCCTTGAAGAAACTGGCTAAATCTCTACACCTATTTAAACCAGAAAGCTATTAAATTGAATCAATAGAAGCAGCATGAAACAGCAAGCTAATTTTTCGGAATGGGTAGCTCAATTGATGGCCGAGAAGTCTTGGGACCAGCTCTCGGGCACTGAGCGAGATAGAGTGTTGGAAGAGATGAATCAAGATACCTACGAAAATTACCGCTGTTTGATCGGTGTGAGTCAGGCCTTGCACCAGGAAACGCCAGCCCCGCCTCCCGCTCTTAAGGATCGCTTGATGGCCCAAATGACACAACGCCATGTCGCCCCTCAAAAGAAAGCTTTTTGGGAGAAGTGGTTCCAATGGGAAGTGCCCGTATGGCAGGTGTCATTGGCTAGTTTGGCTTTCGTATTGCTTTATCTCTCTGGAGTGCCCAACAACTCGGCTGGCCTAGATCATCCAGGCAGCGATCAACCCTTCTTTCAGGGGCCTGTGGATACGGTTTTTTTAGATGTCGAAGAAGCACCGGAAGACAGCTCGGACCAACGCCAGCAACTGTTAGAATCCAGTTTGTTGCAATACTTACCTTTTTTCAAACGGCCAGCTATCCCCGTCCAGGCTGCTCTAGGGGACCGTACAGGCTTGGCGCAATCTCTTCCTTTAGAACAGCCCCACCAGTTACCTCCAACTGAAGCAGCGCTATCTTCTCACGATCTCATACCATTAGAGTGGTTAGAAATTCAGAGTTAAACTGCCATCCTATAGCCTTATAGGTACATCCCTAAATAAGCTCTACGACTCTCCTAGGTACATGCCTATTCGACTTGATTGTTCTCGATTATTGTCGAATTAGGGTAACTACATACTTCAATTCTGCACTAAAGGGTTGATCTTTGCTTTTAAACGGCCTTGGTTCCATTGGAAATAGTGGGCCTAAGAGGCAAAGAAATGCTTTGTAAGATCAGTTGTTGAGTTCAGCTAATCAGAGCTGAGTTCCCCTGTTCGGTAATCCAAAACATTAGAAACCCAGCGCAGCTATGAAATCGGTTTATTCCATTTGTTTTCTATTTCTCCTGACTTTACAAGCCTGGTCTCAGGCCAAAGACTCTACCAAGGTACAATTGCTATTGACAGAGGCCGCACAATTGCACCGAGAGGGGCAATCCCAATTGGCACTGGAGAAAGCACAAGCAGCCAGAGCCCTGGCGGAAAGTGATGCCAGAGAACCTCAACAGGAGGTGGCAGCGGCATGGGCTATGATCGGACGGATTTACCTGGAGACCTGGCAGCTAGACTCAGCTCAGCTTGCCTTTGAGCAGCACTTAAAAGTGATTCAGGACCAACAGGAAGAGGCATCTGAAGCCCTGGCCCTGGCCCACCGCTATCTGGGGGTACTGCGCTATTATCAAAAAAAATATCCAGAAGCTGTTGAAGCATTCCAACAGGCCGCCACATTATTCCAAGAAGTGAAAGGGAGAATCAATGCTGAGGCAGGCACAGCGCTCGACTACGCTGCCCGTTGCTACAATGAACAAGGTCTGTATGACGAAGGGATTGAGTTGCAGGAAAAAGCATTGAAGATTCGCCTAGAACTATTTGGCCATATGCATCTCTCCGTGGCTGAATCTTATAACGGTTTGGGGGTAAGTTACCAATACAAGGAAGATATCACAAAAGCGATTGAGTATTTTCAAAAGGTGAAGGAGATTAGGGAATCTATTTTGGGGTTGAAGAATACCCGAGTAGCTGATGCTTACAACAATTTAGGCGCCTGTTATTCATCGCTTGGAAAGATTGAAGAGGCGACTACATACTTAGAAGCGGCCGTAGAGATCAAGTCAGAAAAAGTAGGAGCGCATCACCCCTCACTGGTTCAACCTTTGATCAATTTAGGTAACCTATTCTCAAATTTAGATAACTGGGAACTTTCTAAGTCTTATTTTGAAAGAGCCCTGATTGCATGTAAGCCTCAGGCAGGTAATGCCTACAGTATCACCCTGGGCAATCTTTACAACAATATGGCAGCCGCCTGCATCAATCTAGCTGAATCTGATTTAGCGGAGGAATATTTAGATAAAGCTGCTGAAGTTTTTTCAAAAATAGCAAAGGAGGAGCATTGGCTCAGTGCAAATGTGTATACGAACCGTGGTTTTTTAGAAAAAGAAAGAGGAGATTATGAGGCTAGTTTGCAGTTTTATGGGAAGGCGCTGGCCATTACTTTGAATACTATTGGGAAAAAAAATGGCAAAGTAGCCCGCCTGTTCAATAACATAGGAGCCGCCTATCATGCATTGGGTAAGATGAAGATGGCCATTAAATTCTTCGAGCAAGCGCTACAGTTGCAAATTGAAATACTCGGCAAGAATCATTTGGATGTGGCGACCACCTACAATAACTTAGGCGCAAGTTATCTGAAACTAGGACAATTGGATCAGTCTCAGCTCTATTTAATAGCTTGCCAAGAAATCCGTGAAACTTACCTGAACCCTCAGAGTCCCCAGATTGCACAGGTATATCACAATTTAGGGAATAGTTATATTGATGATGGTCAACACGAACTTGGCATTGAAGTGCTTACCAAGGCAATCCTGATTCGAGAAGATTTATATCATGGGAAGCATCCCGATCTAGCCCTTTCGCAGCGCACGCTTGGTCATGCGTATAAGAAAATGGGGGCATGGGCTGAAGCAGAGAAGTGGTATGATAGCTCCTTACAAGCCGTGAACTACAGCCAAAATAATTGGGGGGGAAGTCTTTCTTTACCGGAAACTCGAAGGAGTCTTCTGGCCTTAGGACAGCTATACACCAAACGTTATGAGGAAGAGGGGATGGCTACTTTTTATGACCGAGGAGTCAGCGCCCAACTAGAAGTACTGGCCATTTTGGATGAGGAGTTACGCACCTTAAGCCCGGATTTTCAAAATACCTTTGTGCGAGATTCGAAATGGGCTTGTGCAGACCTGATCCGCATTCAATTGGCTAATTATGCTCAATCCAAAGATGAGAACATGCTCAAGCAAGCCTTTGGCTATGCAGAACGGTCCAAAGCTTATCTACTTCATCAGGCAATTCGAGAAAGCAAGGCCATTCAATTTGCAGGGATTCCAACCGATTTACTTCAACAAGAAGAGACCCTAAGAGCATCAATCACTACACTCGAAAAAAGACGCTATCAGCGAATTAGGAGCGGACTGTCCATCATGGATACCACGGTACTTGCCATTAACAATGATCTACTCACTACACGCAGGACTTACGCTCAGTTGCAAAGAAAATTTGAGGAAAACTACCCCGCCTACTATCGATTAAAATACGATTTTTCACCTCTATCCTTACCCATTATTCAGGAAGAACTCTTGGCCCCAGATGAAGTGCTGCTGGAATATTTTGTTTCGGATAGTCTATTGTTACTGTTTTTGGTAGCCAAAGATGAACTGCTTGTGAAGGAAATTCCCTTTTCGGGGCAACTGACGGAGGAAGTCAAAGAACTCCGCCACGGGATCACGGCCTATTTCGAAGCACCTGCCTCTGAACGGACGGATGCGTTTTATGCTAATACCCTTCGTCAGTACATTGAACGGGCTCAATCCTTATACAATCAACTTATAAGACCCGTTGAATCAGCAATTGAAGGCAAACGACTAATCATAATCCCAGATGGGATGCTTGGGTATTTGCCCTTCGGCGCTTTATTATCAGGACAACCTAAAAAGGCTAGTAACTTTTCTACCTATCCCTTCTTGCAGCGCCAGACGGATATCAGTTATTGCTACTCTGCCAATATGCTGCATGAGATGAGAGCTAGAAACCATAAGCATAAACCCAATGGTAGCTTGGTGGCTTTTGCTCCCTTTTATGAAGGTTCCTATGCCAGATTAGATAGTATATATCAATTAGATATTGTCAAGGTTTCCCCAGACCGAGATAGTTTGCTATTTCGCCAAGTGGTGGACAAAAAGACTTTTCATCCCCTGGAGGCTAGTGGGAAGGAAGCCAAAATGGCCAGCGCCCTATGGGGAGGTAGCTATTTTATTGGGGGGGATGCTACAGAGCGTCAGTTTAATGAAGTGGCTGCTGACTTTCGCATTATACACCTGTCTACCCACGGTGTTTCGGATGATCGGATCGGTGATTACTCCTATCTGGCTTTTGCAGAAACACCGGATCACAAGGAAGATGAAATCCTTTATGCCAGGGACCTCTACAATCTGAAAATTAAGGCAGAATTAGTGGTGTTATCTGCCTGTGAAACGGCAACAGGGGAGTTGAGATGGGGAGAAGGAGTGATTAGTTTGGCAAGGGGTTTTGCTTTTGCCGGAGCAAAGAGTATTCTGACTACGCTTTGGATGGCAGATGATTATGCAACCAGGGATCTAATGAAAAGTTTCTACATTGGGCTGAAGCAAGGCCAGCGAAAAGATGAGGCCTTAAAATTTGCGAAAATTCAGCTCATGAAGCGGGGTAGTAGAGGGCATCCTTTTTTCTGGGCTGGTTTCATACCGATTGGCGATATGAAACCCTTGCAATAGGAGAGGGGAAGTCCCTCCCTTTGTCAGACAGAATACCTGCCGGATTTCTCTCCAAATAGCCATTGATTCTGAATAAATTTTCTAAAAAAAGTGCGCAAAAGGGTAACCATTCATTCCCCTGATGCACTAAGAGGGCAAACAATTATTCAATAACCCTTTTAAAGCATTCAATTATGAAAAAGCTAACGATAAGTGTCGTTATGTTAGCCGTATTTGCAGTATCTAGTTGGGCGCAGCAAAATTCTGTGTTCATTGGGGCAACTGGTGGCTATAACTTTTCAAAATTCCGATTTAAAGACCAAAATGAAGACTACAAAGCCCGCTCTTTAAATGGAGTGATTGGCGGTGTTGCATTTGGAGTGAGGTTCAACAAGTGGGCGATCACCAGCGGTATTCAGTACTACCAAAAAGGATCAAATTACGAAACGCCTACTCAGAGCTACGATATCGACCTGAATAGTGATGGTTTTCAGGACTACGGATTTTATGATTTAAAGGAACGACTGAACTATCTAGCTATACCTATTATGTTGCGCTTCCAGCTATTCGGTGAGGAATCTGGGCTAACCCTGGGCGCGGGCGTTTCCATTAATGTGGGATTAAATGCCGATATCTCTGGGAAGTTCCAAATGCTGGATTTTAGCAGTGATACCCGACAGATTATTAGCGAATGGGCTGTGGCGGATGTTTTCGGTCCTGCCTTCTTGGATTATGGCTTTGGGGATGGTTTAGATGATGAATATCGCAAATTGGAAACTAGCTTCGTGTTGAGTCCGGGATACGTCATGCCCATTGGAGAGAAGGGGCGACTGCACTTCAAATTTAATCTGGATATCGGCATGAGTGATACGTATAACCCCCGCTATAAGGATACGTTTGGCTTATTTGGCAAACAGTTTAATCGGGCGACTTCATTTACCGTGACTTATGAACATCACTTTAATTTTGAAGCTGGTCTTAAATATTGATACCTCATGTTGAAATGTAACAACTGTGGAGAATTGAATCCTGTTGAAGCAGTCCAGTGCCAAAATTGCCAAATGCCGGATAAGCTGACGCCCATTATCAGTATCCCAAAGATAGAGGAGACCGAAATGCATTATCCAACCATCAGTTGCATGAATTGCGGAGCGCAAACGATAGTGACAGAAGGCAAATGTCAACATTGCGCCTTCCCTTTACCTAACAATGTATTGGAAGGGGCTGAAAAACAACAACAACCTGTTGTAAAACACATCCTTAGAACGGCTTAGGTAAGATATTATCCATATTCCGAAGACTGGGTTTTGAATTCGAATGGTTGCTGAGAAGCCCTGGTGACCTATGTCCAATGCGAAAGTCCAACCAGATCATTCAAACCTAGCTTCGGAATCATAACAACCAAAATTCAATCATTATGTCCAGAAGAAGTGCTCAGATGTTTAACCTATCCTTTTTGGATCTACTTTCTGGGGCATTAGGGGCAGTTATTTTCCTATTTATTATAACACCGAAAGGAGGAGACCCATCTGCAAAGGTACACCAAGTGGTGGCGTCTATTGATACACTCCATCGACAGTTGTTTGGCGAACTTCCAGATAGTTTGCTGCGCAAAAGCACTGGAGATACTCTACTGGTGTTGGTAGCGGGAATAGCGGAGATGCCAGGAAAGGAGGAATGTCCGCCAATACCAGCCCCGAGGCCCTGCCCCGCCTGCCCAAGCTGTCCCGACTCCAAGCCTGCTGATCGCCCAATTGCGGCTAAACCAGTAACTGTACCGGATCTCAAAAAACCAAAACCTTCTCCAGTAGCGGAGAAAACAAAACCAGCTTTCGATCCCCAACCGGTATTAGTTAATACACCAGAACCGCCACAGGCTTATAAGGGTGATCCTCCTTCAGTACCTTGTAGGGTTTCCTTTGAAATCAGCTGGGAGGATATTTCTGATAACGTGGACTTGTTTGTGTGTAAGAACGGCAATTGCGTTTATGGGGCCAGGCGGAAGAATACAAAGATTGGCTTTTGGGATAGTGGTAAGTCTAGAACTAGCCTCTTTGGCGGTGATGTACGTACGACGCTAGAAGCCGTTCGGCAATTTGATAAGCCGATTCCTGGCAAGTACAATTTGTATGCTCAATTCAAGGATAGCCAGAAAGAAAGGCGTTCGGTCACAATTCGTGGACTTGTCTACACTAGAGATAACAAGAACAAGCAAAGAGGTGAGCGCTTTTACAAGGCACTGTCTCTTGACAAAAAGAAAAGAACCTTAATCGGAACGGTTGAGCTAAAAGCGGACGGCACCTTTATCCTCACAAAATAAAAATAACGATCATGAATACTAATTCCATCCTCAACACAAGAACTGTACAGATCATAGTTAGCCTGGGGTTATCCATTACATTTTGGTTGATCCTGGTCATTTTATCGGATCTATTGGGTTCGTTTCCTACTATGGCTAGAATCATCGCTCTCTTTGGTGGTACCGGAAACCCCTTTATACACTTACTGATCTATGCAGCCTTTGTTTATGGCCTGTTAGAACTTCGCAACAATCACCGGTTTGTCAAGAAGCAATATGAAGGCTTTCATCTGAACTTGTTGCCGGTAGAAGATCAGTTGGTGATTTCTCCAAAGGAAGTAGCTCAGATCAAATTGACTGCCATTGATCTAGAAAAAAGAGGATTTCAATTTCTGTTGGCCAATTTTATCAAGAAAGCCTGTACGCAATACCGAAACGACCAATCCATCAGTGATACCTTGCAAGTACTCGATGCCCAGGTCGATAACAACAAAAATGAGCGGGAAGGTAATTTAGAGATGGTGCGGTACATGATCAATGCTATTGTGTCTCTTGGGTTCATTGGTACGCTAATTGGACTTTCTACGGCCATTGGCTTGGCCCATCTAGCCAAAACTGAGGAAGGCATGCCAGAAATAACGCGGCACCTGAACATGGCCTTTGATACTACTCTGGTTGCCCTCCTGTTAGGACTAATCCTGAATTTTTTCTTCCATCGATACCTGGAGGATCTAGATACTTTTTATTCTAGAGCTAAGTCCTACATTATTGATAATCTCATCAGCCGAATCTATGTATCTAACCCTTGAACAGTAGAGGTTCAGCTTGTACTGTAGATGGTTTCTATTGCTGTATTGAATGGTTGTTATGCCATTTTTAATGGGAAGCTTGGGGCGAAAGCCCTGGGCTTTTTTATTGGATCAAGCTGAGGTGGAAAAAGTGAAAGCGTCTGAATAGGGTGCTGTTCTTGCTTTTATGTGTACCAATGCGCTGGCTTAAGAGTGGGGTACTGGGGCACAAAACCTATTCGTTCTTGGAGAAATCGAAGCTGATAGCGTGGTCGGGAATAGCGTTTAGAAAAGGAAGCGGGCCAGCTTTTTAACGGATGGATATATTTTGTGGAAGAGCGGTTAATTCTCCTCAAGTTTTTTCAAGAGAGCAACTACTTCCTGCTGGTAGGGAGAAAATTCATCAGAAGCTAATTCCTCTGCTAATTTTGCAAATTCGGAGGGGAAACTATCGAAATCGGCAAGATAAGATAGGAGAAGAAACCATCTTGCCTCTTCGTGTTTAGGTCGTAATTCATCCGCAGCGATATAAGCGAATTCAGGAACAGCCTCCTTATACTGCTTCAAGCGCAGATAGAGGTGTCCTCGCAAGAAGCGCACATCACTTTGATCCTCTGCTTGAGGTGGGCCTAGAAGATCGAGAGCCGTCCGGTAGTCACCAGCATCAAATCGGGTGGCGGCTTTCACAATAGCAGCTGTGTCTTGTTGTTGAATTCCAGACTTCAGGTTGCTGGCAAAATCTGGCAATTCGCTTTGTTCATAGGCCGCCAGGGCCAACAGGGTCGTCTTGTTTGGTTCACGCTTAGGTATTGTATTTTCTTGGGCTGGAGGAGTGGGCGACGAGGGGGAAGTCACTATTTCTTGCTCTTCATTAACTACCGGAGATGGTGTTTCGATCTGTAGGGTATCAACGGGTAAGCTCGTGTTTTGCTGATCTTCTTGTACGATGGGTAAGTTATCGGGAGTACGCAAGTAACGACTTATCCCAAAGATGGAGATAATCACAGTTGCGATAGCAGCGGCTATCCATATCCATTGGCGGCGCCTAGAAGGCATCGGGATTATTTGTGCGGTATCCTTTTCCATACCTGAATCCAAAGTAGAATCCCGATCATTTTCAAATGGATTTACAGGAGGGGCATCTTTCCAGCTTTGCATACTCAAACGCAAATCTCTCTCAATCAGTACTTCCATACTCTGATGCTCAAGCTTTTGTAGCTCATAGGCATCAGCGAGGACTTTATCTTGCAAAAGCCTTTGTTCAAAGGCTTGCCGTTCCGCCTCAGACATCTGACCGGTGAGATAAGCTTCTATTTCTTCGCGTTGCCCTCTATTAGACATTATCAACTTCTATGTTTAGGGCTTTCAAGAGCCCGGGATTGTTTAAAAAGACAGCTTTGAGTTTCTTTCTACAATTGAAGGCTTGTTTCTTTGCCAAATTAGGACTACTTATACCCAGTCGGTCCTTTATTTCCTTCATGGAATAGTCTAATTTGTAAAGTTTCAATAATTGTTGGCAATGTTCTCCAAGTTCTGCGATCGCTAGATCAATGAGCGCTTTTCGCTCTTCTTCCAAATACTGCTTTTCAATGCTTGCTACTGCACTATCGATTTGTTCTGTCTTTAGTTCTGCTACGGGCTTCTGTTTTCTTTGGTAGCTCACCCAACTCCATTTTATGATAGAGATAAAGTAGGTTTTTAGGGTACTACCTCCCTCAAAACGACCTTCTCTCAGGTTTCTATCTAGGATGATAATAGCATCTTGAAAGACATCTTCCATGTCTTCTGGTCTGCCACCTTGATTTCTGCAATACTTGTGGGCCCAATTTCTGATCTTTTCATCACTATAAAGCTGATAAAAGGCCCAGTTGCGCTTCTTTGGATCATCACTCTTGATGCATTTTATCAGCAGTGGATCGTTGATCTCCATGTACTTAGTGCAGTATTTATAGTCTTGGTACCCTCTTAACGGGAAAAAAATCTAGAATTTTCTCTATTTGTATTGTTGAGCGAAGTGCTACTAGTTTGATAGGCCCGGAAACGGACCGAAAAGTTGCGCCTCGAGTACTACATCTTTTGAAGTGTTGCAAATTCTGGTAGTAAATCTTGGGCAAGAACTTTCCTGCTAAAGTGTTCCTAAAGGCATTTCGAAATTGTTTTGATACCAAAATTACGAAATTGTATTGGATTCCGGTGATGGTGAATTCCAGTATGCAGTGAGCAGGAGACTGGAAGAGGCGATACATCATTGATCGAGTGGGAACCTGCCATTCTTCCCAAAATTCTCTATCTTTGTCTAGATTTCTCAAGACAGCTACCTAAAACTCCCTCTCCGCCTTGGGAATTTGCTATTATTGTTCTGTTCAGACAGAAGTGTAGCCACCTTACAGCATAACTACCAGATTAAACTGAGGGAATTATAGTCCCTCAAACAGATGGCACCTAAGATGCAGGAATTGTATCCTTAGCAATCTATTCCACCCGTGGAATCGAAATATTTTTTAAATTGGTAAAACAATTAGACATACTATCATCGTTAGTAGTGAAAATGAAGCGCTTTATGAAGAGGAGACTAATCGCCCTTACAATCCTTTCTCTTGCTATCAACATCGTTTATGGTCAAAGCCAGGATACGATCAGATTAAAGAACCCGTCTTTTGAAGACTACCCACGGGTCAGTAGTGCACCTTCCGGCTGGCTGGACTGTGGTTTCCCAGAGGAAACGGAACCAGATGTGCAACCTAGTCCTAACAATGAGTTTAAGGTTAGCAAACCGGCAAATCATGGTTACACCTATTTAGGCATGGTCGTGCGGGACAATGATACCTGGGAGTCCGTTGGACAAAAGCTAAGTCAACCCTTGAAAAAGGGGCAGTGCTATAGCTTCCAGATAGATTTGGCTCGTTCCAGCACCTATATCAGTCAAACAAAGACCACGGGTAAAGATGCCAATTATAACACGCCTGCGAAGTTGAGAATCTATGGTGGATTTGGATATTGTGATAAGAAATTTCTGCTAGGAGAAAGTAGTATGGTCATCAATTATAACTGGAAGCGCTATGTATTTAAATTCGAGCCTGTAGATGATTACTCCTATATCATACTTGAAGCCTTCTATCAGACGCCAACCCTATTTCCCTATAATGGCAATATCCTCTTGGATAATGCATCTGGTATTATTCCTATTCCTTGTGATGACGAAGTAGTAGCAGAGGTAACTCAGCCTGAACCAGCGGAAGAGAAAGCTACTATTCCCCCACCAACACCTAAGCAACAGGTAGTGGAAGCCAAGCCTCCGGTAAAGGTCCCCGAGACTCCCAAACCAGTGCAACCTGCTCCTAAGGAAAAGCAACCCGTGGTGGAAGAAACAACTCCATCCGCCCCGAAAGAACCCATTGTTTTCCAAGGGAAAGAGATTGGCGAATTAAAGGAAGGAACAACCATACAGGTCAATAAACTCTTTTTTGAGGCCAACAAGTCTACGATTACCAGCGAATCGATTCCAACCCTAAATGAAATTTATGCCTTCCTCATTAATAATCGCAAAGTAGTGGTGGAGATTGGAGGACATACCAATAACCTTCCTGCTCCCGATATGCGAGCCAAACTATCAAGAGAACGAGCAGAAGAGGTTGCCAAGTACCTAGAGCGAAAAGGGATTAATCGCAACCGACTTCAGACCAGAGGTTATGGTAGCAGTAAACCCATTGCGGATAACCGAACCCGACAGGGACGTCAGAAGAACCAGCGGGTTGATATTAAGGTCTTGCGAATTGATTAAGGACGGAACCTATGTGACGGAAGCCCTTGAACTAAAACCTGATCAATCAATACTTGAAATCATTGAAAGCCTAGAAAAATGAAGACCCAATCTTCGGCTTCCGCCTTGAACTAAGCAATTCTCCGCAGCAAAGGACCTAGAAACACGGTAGGTTTGTAGGCCCTTTACCATGCAAACTGAAGAATCATCGTCTAATACCAAGAGAACATTACATTGATTTCCGCACTTGGCCCCAACCGTTGTAAGGGGTCACCAATAGTAAAATCAAGCGCCAGACCAATCTTGAGCTGACTATTCTCCAGGTTGAGGTTTTCTCCGGCGATGAAGCCCAGCTCCGTATGCAAAAAGGTGTAGTCTAAGGCTAGAGCTGAACCCAAGCCAAATCCCACCCAAGCTATTTGGTTGTGTTGATAACGAGCATTCCCATCGATTCTAAACAGGTGAGCAAAAGAATCCGTTTTGCTTTGTCTAAGTGGTAAATAACGAGCCCAACCCGAGAGTTCCAAATAGGAAGAACCATCTCCAAATCCAAAGAAATCAAAGGGGATGTAACCACCTGCTACGGCATAATAGTGCCGAGGTTGTCTCAGGCTATACACCAATTGATCTTCACCAAATTCAGCACTAAAACTCAGTATCTGCGGTATAGAAATGCCAGCATACCAGATGTCTTCATTGAAATAAAACATCCCCAGACTGACATCGGGATTCCAAACGGCCCCGGCCACGATGTCCTCCTCAGGTACGTCAAAGAAATTAGAATCGAAGCCATCTATCCGAGAGCGAGTTTGCACTAAGCCCAGAGATAGCCCGATGGAAAGGGCTTGACGCCCAAGACGATCTAAAGGAATCATATATGCAAATCGTCCGTAGGCACCAATAGTGGATAAGGCCCCCGTACGGTCAGACATAATATGCCCGCCCACGACAATGTTGTCGTTTTCCAGGATCCCCTCAAAGTTCAGGACTTGCGTATTGGGGCTATAATCCCAATTGAAGCCATTGCCTAACCATTGATGACGATCTGTTGCTGCAATCGTAAAGGTATACTCATCAACCGTAAAGTTATTGGAGACACTAGCAGGGTTTACCACCCCCCATTGATCTCGATATAGTGTATATGGGGTCAAGAGTTGTGCTTGGGCGATCTGCGTGAAAAAAAGTAAACTGATGAGACTGTATAGGTATTTCATGTTGAGTGTTATCAATTTGGCCCGCTGAGGGCAAGCAGTATTGCCATCAGCGGGAGTGGTTTTTAAAGTGGTTATTTTAAAAGGTATATGATCCCCTTTTCCGGTTGTGGTTTGGTGCCATCTGCCAGGGTCCCTTCGAAGAGGAAGTAGTAGGCGCCCGAAGGTAATTGAAGCCCTTTGTTGTTTTGTCCTTCCCAGCCAACCAACGTGTTTCCTTTCAGTAAATCAAATTCACTGGAGTCAAAAAACTGGGCGTATATCAATTGCCCCCAGCGATCAACGATGGTAATCCTGGCGTCGCTTAGGTTTCGTAGTAGGGTGAAATTCCAGACGGGATTTTTCCCAGTAGGCCGGAGGGCTTGTTTATATGAGATAATTTCGGAAGCGAGGAACTTCACCGACAGATTGATGTTGGCTTGGCTACAAAGGTCTCCACATTCTGGATCTTGATTACATACCTCGTAGGTAAAGGACACTTCAATATCCTCTTGCACATCAAAATCGCGGAGATAGTATAAACCTGCCAGGGAATCTGATAACTGACCGAATTCTGGTTCTTTGATGATATTGAAAGTCAGTTGGCTATCTGGAATCGTTTGTGTGATTGCATCGAAGAGTAACTCTTTATTGAGTAGCAAAGCCGCCTTGTCTGCCTGAAGTAGTACATCTTTGTCTTGCGTAATAGGATTGACTGCATGATATACCGTTACAGAATCTCTAACGATACAGCTTCCTGTATTTACAATCCAAATAAAGATATTGTCTCCACTGATCAAAGAATCTACTATTGTATTGGGGTTTTCGGGCTCAAGGATACGGGCCGGGGAAGAGGTAAACCAAGTTCCAGTAGTTCCAGCGGGTAAGCTAGCAGCCATGGTTACCTCCGTATCTCCGCAACTTAAGATATCTTCGCCGCCGCTCACCGCCGCTGCGCTTTCATCCAAGGTGATATATAGTGGGCCAAGTTGGTCCGATTCGCAGCCATTGATATTATAAGAGGCGAAATAATCTCCGATGTCCTCTGCTGTAAAGTTTTCTAATTGCAGTTCGGGATCATCGGTCACAAAAGCCCCGCGTGGCGTTTCCCAGAGGTAGGAGATTTCTCCGTCTAATGGTACATTTACTGCTAGATCGAGGGTTTGCCCTGAGCATAGTACGGTATTGGTCGCCGTCAATTCTGCTGGTGCAGTGGGTGCCGTAGCAAAGGAAAAAGGAGTACCTGCTGCTACTACAAGACAAGGATTACTCAAGTCTATTTGACCATTACCATTGTCTTTGCCTACAGCCGCCGAGATGTAATACTCCACTCCGGCTTCCATTTGATTTTCAATGAAAAACACCGTTGGCTCATCTAGGATGGCGAATATTACATCACCCAGATTTGTTCCTGCGGAGGTGTGCAAAATGAATTGCCTTATTTCTCCTTCTCCTATCAGTTCTCCTGTATCATCATAGCTTGCGGTTAGCACTTCATTTTCGCATCCCATCAACTTTTCAGTTCCCATAGTACCAACAGATACGGTACACGGATTGGTACATCCGATCACAACCTCCTGAGTAACACTACACTGATTCTGATCTGTTACGATAAGGGTATAGGTTCCCTCCGCTACTTGAGATAGATCTTGACTGCTGAGATCATTCGACCAGAGATAGGTATAAGGAGCTGTACCTCCTGTTACCTCTATGTCGACGGCTCCGGTTGAAGATTCGCAGATCGATGGTGTAATGCTAACCACTTCTATGGTAGCAGGTGCAATAGCATTCACCGTGGCGGTATCCGAAAAGGCAACACACCCATTTTCATCGGTAATGGATACGAAATATTGGCCCGCTCCTAATTCCTCTAAGTCTTCAGCATCATCATTATCCCCTAGGCCATCATTGTTCCAGTCGAAGGTATACGGCTCTGCCCCTCCCTCAATGCTAAGGTCCACAAATCCATTGTTTTCATTACAAGTGGCGTCTGTGCTTGTGAGGCTTAGAAAGAGGGTACTGGCATTTCCAATCGTGAAATTGCCACTCACATCGCATTGGTTCTGATCTATAACTTCTACATTGTACGTGCCTGCCGGAACGCCTGACAGGTCTTCTGTAGTACTGCCATTAGACCAGTTGAAGCTATAGGGAGGTGTACCTCCACTAATGCTTATATCGATAGCTGCATCACTGGCTCCTTCACAGGAAGCCGAACTAATCTGTGTATCACTGATTTCTAGTATCACGGGTTGCGCAATGGTAAAGGTTTCGCTACTGAGGCAGTTATTGGCATCACTAATGCTGACATCATAAGTACCGGCTGGTAGATTCTCCACTAAGGTGCCGGTACCACCGCTTGACCATTGGATGTCATATGGAGCTGTACCACCGCCTACCAGGATACTGATGGAACCGTCGGAAGCCCCGCTACAAGACACATTTTGTACATTTAAGGGCTCAATGAAGACCGGATCAGGCTCACCAAGGAGTATGGAAACTGTAGTTTCACATTGGTTGATATCTGAAACGCTGACTTCATAATTTCCGGCCGCTAAGTCGGTTCGAGAGAGGGCGGTGGATTGATCTGGCCAAATTACATTGTACCCAGGAGTACCTCCACTAATGGCTAGAGTGACCTGGCCATCGCTGCCGCCATGACAGCTCACCGAATCCGTACTTGCACTAACCTCAAGGGCTTCTGGTTCAGTAATTTCAGTGCTAGTCTCTAATGTACAATCATTGCTATCAGTGATGATTAGGAAATAGATACCAGCAGTAAGACCAGGATTACTTGACCCACTCACCTGATTTGACCAATTGTAGGTGTAAGGAGGTGTACCACCGAAGGCTTGCACATTTGCTATACCACTAGCATCCCCATTGCATAATACATTTTGGTTGTCGAAGCTCGCTTCGATGGGTTCATTGATGGTCACTTCTACGGAAGCGGAGGCCGAACAACCATTTACATCTGTGCCCCTTACCGTATAAATACCGGCAGTTCCTACTTCAATGCTCTCTGTGGTGGCATCGGTACTCCAAACATAGGTGTCAGCACCGGTAGCCGTCAACGTACTCAGCTCACCTGCGCAGAGGATTGTATCTCCAAAAATCGCTACGGAGGGTAGGGCTAGTTCAATTAAAGTAACGGCAGTTCGGCTTAGGCTTGGGCAGCCACTGCTGACTACAAAGGCTTCGGCATAATAGGTTCCTGGAGTAGGAGGTGTATAAGTTGTACTGGATTGAAAAAGCAATTGCCCACCGCTCGCAGCATCATACCAATTCACAGATAAGGTATCTGCTACAGTAACGCTTAGCGAGGGAACGTCATCGCCGACGCAATAGGACTGGTCTCCGCCGCTGATGGGAGGAGGAATATCCGTTGGGCAACTACAATCCGGAGCCGTAATTGTTTCCTGACTACTGCAGTCTACATTGGGATCTGTTATGGTTATTTGTAAATCCGTTCCGACCGGAATACTTGTAATGGCAAAACTACCTCCTCCATTATCAATCACTTCTCCACTTGGGGCGGAGAGGGTGTGGGTACTTTCAATTTGAACTTCTACTCGGTAGGTAGTCAGATTTGGATCACAGTTTACGGATACAATCTCGATACCAGGCAGGGGGGCTACTAAGACTGTGATGGAGTCTGAAGCCTGGCATCCATTTCCATCTTCCAGCACTACAGCATAAGTAGTCAAAATAGCAGGACTCACCAATTGACTTTGCCCAGGGGGTAATCCATTGTCCCAAGTAAACGTATAGTTTCCATCACCTCCTGTTGCTGAGGCAAAAAGAAATAGCTCTTCACTTATACAAATGCTGGTATCGGGGCCCAGGTTGACAAGGGGGAGCGGATTGACGGTGATGGTGACTTGATCCGTAGTTGTACAGCCATTTTCGTCAGTGGCAGTTACGGTGTAAATAGTAGTTTGGACGGGTGAGACAGTATGCGTTTGGCCAATTCCTAATCCGTTATCCCAACTATAATTATAACTTGATCCACTACCGCCAGTAGCTATAGCGGATAGCGTTACACTTTCTCCCAGGCAGATGCTGGTATCTGGATTGGCGGTCACGGTAAGATCTGGGAAGACCGAGATGATGACCTGATCTGTGGCAGTACATCCATTGCCATCCGTTAAAACGACAGTGTACGTTATTCCATCCGTAGGAGTGATGGTGTGGGAGGCGCCGCTACCAAGGCCATTATTCCATTCGAAACTATAACTTCCGTTGCTACCACCACTTCCTAGGGCAGTCAATAAGACCGGGCTACCTGCGCAAACAGATGTGTCAGGATTCGCGACTACAAGCGGTAGCGGGTTGACCACTATAGTGACTTCATCCTGACCTGTACAACCAGCTTCGTCGGTTACGGTGACGCTATAAGTTGTGGTGGTATCTGGGCTGATGGAGTGGATAGGTCCTGTCCCTAAACCATTATCCCAAGTAAAGATATATCCTCCAGCACCTCCACTGGCAGTGGCAGAAATGGTCACTGTTTCACCTTGACAGACTGCGGTATCGGGTTCAGCAATGACGATAGGAGAGAGATTGATAAAAACATTGGCCGTATCTGTGGCTATACAATTGTTGCCATCTCTCACAATAACGGCGTAGTCCGTGTCAACGGATGGTGTAACGGTATGGGTAGGTCCCGCTCCCAGACCATTATCCCATAGGAATTGATAATTGGCACCACTTCCACCACTGGGAATGGCCAACAGTACCACTGACTCACCTTGACAAACGGTGGTGTCAGGTCTGGCTTCAACACTAGGTAGCGGATTGACGAATATCGTGGCTTGATCTCGATCAGCACAACCAAAGGCATCGGTGACGGTGACGGAATAAGTAGTACTGGTATCTGGGCTTATCTCCTGTGTCGCCCCATTGCCTAAGCCATTATCCCAGGTATAGGTATAACCGTCACTACCTCCTCCGGCAGTGGCTATTAAGGTTACGGTTTCCCCTGCACATATGCTTGTATCAGGAGCTGCTTCCACGGTTGGTCGCTGATTAAGGATTACATTAGCTGTATCTGTATTGATACACCCATTGCCATCGCGTACGGCCACTGCGTAGTCTGTACTTACCGTAGGGGTCACATTGTGAGTAGCGCCGGTGCCTAGCCCATTGTCCCAAAGGAATTGGTAATTCCCTCCACTTCCTCCGCTAGCTGTGGCCAGCAGTGTGACGGAGGCTCCTGCGCAAATAGCGGTATCTGGGGTGGCTGCAACAAGCGGAAGTGGATTGACCACCACTACCGCGGTATCTGTGGCTATACAACCTGCTTCGTCAGTAGTGGTAACTTGGTACACCGTGGTGCTAGCAGGCGTAACGGTTTTAGCTGGTCCTGTACCCAATCCGTTGTTCCATTGGTACTGCACGGTTCCGGTTCCACCGGAGGAAATGGCTCTGAGGTTAGCTGTTTCCCCTTCACATATGACCGGGGGGATCGCGATGGCCTCGGTAGTAAGTTGGCAGTTTAAGATCGTAAAGCAAAGTTCTTCGCTCCAACTACTTCCTTCATAGGTGTGATCAATGGCTTGCACCTTAAAACAATAGTCTCCATCCGGTAAATCCTTAACTAGCCACGAACGGGTTTGGAACTGGTTGCCCATTTGTACCAAATGGCGATAGCCATTGTCGGGATGGCCGTGGGGTTGTAGGTAGATCTGGTTTTGCACATCATACAAAAAAGCTTTATAGGACAAGGAATTGGAAGGCTGTTCGGGATCAAAGCCATCTTTCCAATTCAATTGAACATCACTACCATTAATATCTACATCTAAGCCTGAGGGAGGACTGGGGGCCGTATTGGGTTCACAGGTGGATTCATTCAAGTACATTAAACCGCGGTCTCGCCAAACCGTTTCCGAATTGGTCTCATTATAGGTGGCAAAGTACTGGTGGTAGATATCTAGTATCCCATCATTGTTGAAATCTACCCATTCTGGCAGTACACCCACTTTTAGATACCCCAGATTAGGTACGCTGAAATTGATGTTTTCTGGGATCAAGGAGGTCCCGCCACCATTTTGGAATAGTTGTGTGAATTCCACCAGTGTGGGAGCCGATGGGGTCGAAGAATAGATGAAGGTACTGGCAGCTAAATCCAGGAATCCATCATTATTATAATCGCCTAATCTGATGTGGCCGAAGCCCGCATCCTGGGCAAGCACCTCCGTGAAATTTAGATTGTCATTTAGATAAAATCGAGTGGATTCACCAAATTGAAATAAGCCAGAGCCTACCACATCTATATCACCATCGTTATCAATATCCCCAATATCAAAGGCTCCTAAACCCTGCCCAGTGACACCAACATTGGGTCCCAAGGTGAAGGTGCCTTCTTCATTTAGGTAAATATTTATCTGATGGGGAAGGTCTGGGATGAAAGGGTTTCGTTCTTCCGTAATGACATCGGTATCTCCATCATTGTCAAAATCTGCAACTCTTAGGTCTGCCACGGTATTTTCTGAAAACTGGTAATCGGTACCTGGTCCGAAATCCAGGTCGCCTCGGTTTTCATAGAAGGCTAAGCCATTGAATTGAGTAAAGAAAACGCTATTGTAATGGACAATATCCAGGTCACCATCATTATCATAATCCAGGAATGCTGGCCGGGAGGTAGTCCAGCCTTCGATAGAATTGAAGACTTCCTTGCGCTCCATCGTGCCATTATTATTGACCAATAGGTAGATAGCGGTGTTATCAACAAATACGATGTCTATATCACCGTCATTATCCACATCTCCCAAGTCAAAATGTTCGGCGAGAATTTGGTTCTCATTCCATGGATCAAGCAAAGGAAGTGTCCCTTCTTTGTTTTGCAGTATATGTAATTGTGGCGGATTGTCCCCGTTATCCTGAATAATCACTAGATCTTTATCTCCGTCATTGTCGAAGTCCGCAAACTTTGAATACCGACTGAAGCCAGGATTCGTCTCCAAATCTAGGGTATAGGCAGGGCAGGGGGCGGTACCTATTTGGAAGTCACCCGCTGCCCAGGGACTGCCACTGTAGAAATGATCAATGGCCTGTACTTGCCAAGCATATTGACCATCGGGGAGATTATTAAATGTCCAGCTACCACTACTGCCATGACGACCTGGGGCAGCTACCTTCCGTAGGCCACTGGTTTGGTCGGAGCTGGGAGCATGGAGGATTTGTCCTGTGGTTTGGTTCCGCAAAAATATCTCGTAGGTTAAGGAGGCAGCATTTTGGTTGGCATCGGAAGCGAGCCAGGAAAGGGTCACGCTGTTTCCGTCGACTTGGGAACTAAGACTGCTTGGTGCTAGCGGACGGGTATTGCTTGGACAGGTAGATTGAGGAGCATTTCCTCGAAAATAGTTGATGGCAACACTCGCACCAATAACTAAGCTGGTATTGGCAAAATCAGCGGTATTGTCCTTGTTAAAATCAGCAAAATAGGGTGCGCTAAAGGTGGTACTGGGGCCGAATATATCCGGTGTAAAGGTATTGCCATCATTTCTATATATCGTGTATCTTCTGTTAAAGGTTTGGCTATTGCTAGTGTAGACCATGAGGTCCAAAAAGCCGTTGTTATCAAAGTCAAAAGTGACAATATCAAATATATTTTCGTTGTCACCTGTGGAGATACTTCCGACGAAGCCATTGGTGCCAGAAGGACCGCCTCGATAATAACGGAAGCTAGCTCCTGGATTATTAGACTGGAAGCCGTCTCCCCAGACGATCATATCCACCGTTCCATTATTGTCGAAATCTTCGAGTAAACTACGATCTGCAGAGGGGGGGCGTGCCGAAGCACTGTTGAAGGTTCCATCTCCCTGGTTCATATAAATGTCAGGGAAGGTGCGGAAATTACCAGCAGCGTCAGCTCCTTCATATAAAGCCCAGCAATCGTGGTCCCCATCATTGTCAATATCTCGCCATTTGACGTCAGTCACGGTATTCCTACCTGAACCACTGATCGCAAATAGTTCTCGTTGAGTAAACCCTAAAAAACCATCGTTTTCTAGGATAAAAACCGCTCCGTTTGATCGTCTGAAAACCCCACAGCTAATATCCAAGTCCCCATCGTTGTCGTAATCGACAAATTCTGGAGAACCGGCAAAGGTTACATTAGTGGGGGCCGTATAGACGGGGATTAAGGTAAAGGAGGTTCCCGCATTGAGATACAAGCGCAAGGCGTTACCGATATCAGGATCAATCGATACAATGTCGAGCCGTCCATCACCATTGATGTCCGCTAGATCAAAACGATCAGTGGTCAGCGTTGTGAAAAGAGAAAAGCTGGTTCCATTATTTTGGAAGAGCCTGATTTCGGGCGGGGTAGTGGAGGTGTTATCTACTAATTTTGGCCTAAAGGCAAAGAAGTCTAGGTCACCATCATTATCCGCATCTGCAAACCGACTACCAGGAGTAAAGTACTCACTATTACTGGAAGTCAGTTGGTCGAAGCCTACTGTGCAAAAGAAGGTTTGTGCAGAAAGGTAGGCATAGGCAAAGACGAATAATGCGACAAGAGTTATCCGAGCATTAAACATGGGATGTAAGTTGAGACACAGGTTTTAAGGGTACTGAAACATAACAACTGCCCCGCCTAGAAGCATACCCTTATAGAAATAAGTAGGCTGGCAGTCAGTTTGGCAGGGAGCAGGAGTATCGGCTCCTCCTCCCCGCCAGAGGGTTGAGTTTTATTGAGCGATTAGTGAAGGATGAAAATTGGATAATCTCCTCCACTTTCGTTTTCATTCTTTTTCGGCATTTGATCTTTGCCTTTGATGGACTTGACCAAGCCGCGTACACGTTTCCTTAGGAAGTCATATAGTTCATCAAAAGTAATGTACTGGTTGCTGTCAGTATCGGCCAAATAAGAGCCGCTGTCGTCCGTGCAAAGTATGTTGTTAAAGGCTTCCAGGGTGGCCTCTGTAAAGGCACCATTTTGCCATTGATCGTCTTCGTAGGATAGCTGATCTTGTTGACTGGACGTAATCACATTCAAGCCGGGGTAGGCATTGTTAATCTTCTCCAGCGCTCTACGCACTTGGATGGACGACTCTCTGCCACCTTCAGCTGCTCCACTATGACAGGCATCGATGAAAACGAATTTCTTACATTCGATACCTTCCAAGATATCAAGGATCTCCTTTTGGTAATCGATCATGGCGGCGGTGGGATATAGGTGATAATCCGAAGCCAAAATCTTGAAAGATCCATTGTCTTCTTTTCCATGCGAAGAAATAAATACGATCAATACATCATCTTCTTTAATCTGGTCTTCTCGGTTTTCGTTACGATATCGGCGCTGAAGATCTGCAAAAGCGGCATAAATTGGGGTTTTTCGCGTCTGTTCAGCACTGTATAGGGATTCTACAAAAGCTCTTTCATAGGTTTTGTCTGTGCCGGCCTGGTTCCGGAACATCGAGGCGAAATCCTTGGCATCGTTAGTGGTGTACTTCAAATCCTGATGAGGGATACCAATGGAAAGCACGTGTAAATTGGGCTTACTCGGTGTATAATTCACGATCAACTCCCTAGATTGTAAAATACCATTATCGGTTTTGAATTCGATCGTAATCCGGTTTTCTCCTTCTTCAAGAGGTAACACATTCTCGTAGGCATAGCGAAATTTGCCGGAGCGTTGGGTAGGGGGCTGTAATTGGGCCTCGTCCATTTTAGAGTTATCGGGAGTCCTACCGTTGATTCTTACCCGAGCATCCTGTGGTGATAGGTTGCCCTGTGCCGTACTGATGGTGGCTTCTATCCGGAAGTTGGCCCGGTCTGAGGTAACGCGTTTGAGGTTGATTTTTGCTTCGTTGGGAGAGGTGAAGAGGATGTCTTCAAAACCATCTGCGGCCACGTAGACATCGAAACTGACGTTGATGTTTTTCCGGGTTCTTTTCCCCTGCGCATCGATGATCACACATTCGACTACAGCCCCAGTACCTTCAAATTGGGCTTTCTTTTGAACTCTGATGTTAAGTCTTTTAAGGGCGCGTGGGAGGATCTCTCCTAAAGGCAGCTCACGGCTACCCAGAACTTGAATCCCCTCTGGCGCATTGATCATGACCTTCCCTCCATTAGCCACCTGATCTCCTTTATTTTCTACTTCCAAGGTGATGCTTCTAGGACTGAATTCCGTATTACCTTCGGGTCTGACGAAATCCTTGGCGATGACCAAGGTTGCCGGCCGTGGATTTTTGGTTTTAATTACTTCAGTAAAGGCACTAATCTGTTGATTACTGGAGAGTACGGTGACTCCAAATCGATTGTCAGCTGTTTCGGCGATTTGCTTGGCGGAAACCGGGATGCGAACCTCCTTTGTCTCACCCCGTTTTAAGGGGCCCAGGTAAGTATTGGCCCAATAAGATATTTCTTGATTTTGACTTTGATCTACCAATCGAACGCTCACATTGTCGAGATCGAATGATTCTTGATTGGTGATGTTGAAAGATACGTAGGAACGAGAATTGGGCTGTAGGTAGCCATCTGCGGTCTTTAACCAGAATTTTGTTCTAGCGATATTGAATTCCCCTTTAGCTGAGATTAGCGTAGGGGGCTTCAAGGATTCGAAGCGAGTGATCCAAGCTCCATTCTCTCTTTGGTTGGTCCGGCCAACGAAGAGTATACTCTCATCATGCAACTGTAAAATATGACGACCTTCATCATCTTTTTCTCTACCTGGATTTACTTCCCACAAGCGATCCCCCCCTCTTCCTACACCCACTAGTCGGGCATTGCTGTCTCTAGCTCCCCGGGCGTGTGAGAAAGTTTTACCAATAATGACAAAATCGCCGGAGAAAGTTTCTATTACGGAAGAGGCCAAGTCATCCTCGCGCCCTCCAAAGGCGGCAGACCATTGCTGAGTACCAGAAAGGGCATTGATCTTTAACAATAACATATCTATTTTACCGAAGCCCCCATTGATGGTATTACCGACCACCACCACACTTCCATCCGCAGTAACAATTAAGTCCTGCGCTTCTTCCCAACCTTTCTCACCATATTCATGACCCCAAATGTGCTTGCCTTTGGCGTCAATCTTAACTACGTAGATATTGTCCTTTCGGGTCTCGCCAGATTTGATCGTATTACCAGTGATGAAGACCTCATTCTTGGCATTAACCTGCATACCTTGAACGGTTCCCATGGGCACTGCTACCAGCGTTTTGTCCCAGATTTTCTGTCCATATGCGTCAAATTTATAGAGCCACAAGTGCCCGTCTTTAATGCCACTAGCCATCAAGGTTTGATCTTGCAGCATCACCAGTTCATGGAAGCGATTTTCTGAACCCGTTCCAAGGTCCTGTTGCCAAATTTCTTCTCCTTTTTCATTGACCTTGATCAGCCAACCTGCTGACTTGGCACGGAAAGAGGCTGAATATCCAGCTAGAATAAAATGGCCATCTGATGTTTGAACGATAGATTGCAAAACATCATCTTTTTTACCCCCGTAACTTCTTCGGAATAGCTGAGTTCCTGTACTAAAGTCATAGAGCACAAAGAGGCCGTTTTTACCACCACTGTGTACTTCACCAACTGCGGCAATGTTACCATTTGTGGCTTCAATCACCTTGGTCAATACATTGGAATTATTGGTGCCAATGATGTCTGCCCAGAGTGGCGTCTGGTTAGGCTGGGCCAACAAAAAGAAAGGGATAATGGTTGCTAGGGTTATGAGTAAGCGTTTCATCGTTGAGTTATTCAGAGACGTTAACTTTTAATATTAGAGGTACAATTTTTCCGACGCTTCTGGTGCTGACTTCAAAGCCCATACCAGATTTGGAATAGGTGATATCCGTAGGAGTAACCATCCATTGGTTCAATTTCTTCTGAATAGAAGTGACCAGATTGTCATTGTCTTCCAGTAGCATATCGCAAAATACCTGGATGTCTTGTGTAATCTTTTGGGTAGAAAACAGGACGACAAGATGATCATCACCTGGTTGTCTGAGCCGTAGAACTCGCTTCCCTCCCGGGATATTGAGCAAGGCGCCTCCGCTCATTACCAAGGCAGACTCTCGTGCCTTTAGATTGATGTTATTAGATTGTTCTTTTGGAAAGTGGACCGCAGTTTTACCTACGGCATCTACACTAAATACATAGATATATCCATTGTCAAATCCACTTTTTACGTACAGTTGGAAACTGTCTCCGATTTTGGGCCTACCGCTCAGGGTGTAGTAGCCATTTTGTAGCTTGACTTTAGCCTCTTCAAAAACGGGTTCACCGTTATTCCAATCGCCCGTAAATTTCTGAAAGCCAAAGGAACCAGAGAGCTGTAGGAGTTTTCTGGTTTCTGCTGTGGCCGCAGCAGTGGGAGTATTGGAATCTACTTTAGGGATATCCTGCGCGGCAAGCGTAGCTTCTTCCGATAGGTCTATCGGAGCTCCATCTTGTAGGATTAGCGCATAAGCATATCTGCAATACTCTGCAAAATGAGCATAACGCACCCAGATGAAGCCATCTTCTCCCCAATTTTTTCCCCAGCTGTTCATGATCTTGAAGGCGCCTGACATATTCGGATTGGGGTTTGGGGTTTTGAATTTATCATCATCAAACCCCACGACTACCATAGCATGGCCACCGGCAGGCGTTTTATTGCCAATCGTGGGCCACCAACTATTATCTCCCTCTCGAATCTGTAGGAAATTCTGAAGAATTCTCATGCCAACGACTACGGGTTTGCGTTGGGATAAAACACGCTTGGCCATCTGAATCTTTTCCTCAATTGGGGCATTGGTTTTGAAGAGCGGAACATAGTCACTGATCTGGTACTGCCGAGCACTTTCAAAGAGATTAGGGGTAAGTTCTCTTCCACAATCATTCACATCAAAATCATATTCTTTTGCCAGGCAGTTTCCCGTTTCTAAAAGCGCTTGCAGGGCTTTACTAATTACGATTCCGCTGTTACAATCTCCCTTTTGTATTTGATTGTAAAGGAAAAGCGCTGAATTGGCATTTTCCGTAATCCTGCCTTTATCCCGCCAATCATTGGCTATGGCTCGCTCAATCGTTAGCGCTCCGTAGCCGGCAGACCATCCAACACAGGAGGAAATCTCTCCCTGGTGCCGAATTTCAGGGCAATAGGGCGCCAGGTCTATCTGGCGCACCATTGCCTTTGATCCTTCAAATTGAATATCGCTAGAAGTAAATGTCTGCGATTCGTAGTCTTCATCATCCAAAACCAGTCCCGTAGGAAAGGTCTGACTAAAAGCCGGAACGAGGAAGAGCCACAAGGCGCAAATACTTAATAGTCTATTCATCGTATCAATGGATAATTAGTTTCTTATTCACCGTTTGTCCTTCCAAGTGTAATTGTACAATGTACATGCCCGGTGTCAGTTGCGAAATGTCTAGCTCAGTGGCGTTGGTAGCATTCACACGCTGCGTCAGCAAACGACTCCCCTGGAGATTTAGGATACTCACCATCATATCTTGTGTTCGAACTTGGTGATCTACTGCCAGGAATACCGTGTTTTGGGCCGGATTGGGGAATAGTTTAATACTATTTGATGGAATCACTTCACGAGTAGGGATAATCATATCAATGCATATCTCTACGGTCCAACTATTGAAAACACCTCCATCATCTGGTACGCCATCAGAAACGGTTAGTTTCCAATCCCCATTTGGATTTTCGCCAACAAAGTTAGCTAAAGAATCTTGAGGGGCATAAATGACGTTGTTCTCATATGGACAAGTCAAGTCGATAAGGGAAAATGGGCTGAGATCATCAAAGCCAATTTCAAAGGACTCAGAGTCAAAGCATTCTTCCTCGATCAAAGTAATGACGGTACCCTTTGGACTTTCCAAACGCATGGTCAAGTCTCCAACCCAACTGTGATTTCCCTTGATATCTACTATCCGAATTTTTTCTACCACTTCCATATCATCTCCAAAGGGGAAGTTGATGGTAGAAGTATAATCCCCTGAATCTGCTGCATCTATGTTAATTGGAAGATCGATAGCATTTAAGGTAATACACCCCTGAAAATCATTGTCAAGAGTCGTGAAGCTGGACGTAGAAGACCAATCTCCTGTACCACAAGCATTGTTTCCTCGGACTCTCCAATAGTGAGTAGTCCCTTGCTCCAGGAGTACACCTGGAAGATAAGTGGTACCCGTGTAGTCTGCTATTTCGGCAACTATGTTTTGGAAATTGGCATCGGTAGCCAATTGTACTTCATACCCATTCACATTGGTCACCGGCTGCCAAGTGAGTGGTTGAGTTAATTGTGCGTTGTCTGAGCCATCTACTGGTTCGGTCAGGTTAACCAAATCAGGTACATTTTGTAGTAATTCTAGGTAAAGGGTAAATTCTGAAGTGGCCCCCCCAAAGCTAGCTTGTACAGTGACGGTATAGTCATCCGTTGGTAAAGCACCCAGATTGCCTAAAGTCAAAGTCGTACTTTGGTTGGCTTGCAAGCTGGCAGAAGCAAAACTTGCAGTCATGCTTCCTGGCTTTTCGATAACACTTAAGTTAACAGAACCCGCAGAACCCGCAGTTAGATCAAAACTGAGCTGATCATTATCTAAAGCACAAACAGATTGATAAGTGTCGGCGATGGATAGGGCTTGACAGCCATCTTGGTATTTTCCGTCCAAAATGGTCACACCTGTACCCTGCGGATCTAACCAATCCCTTAGACGTGTATCTATAGAACCTGAACCTTCCCAAGATTTATTGATCCAACCGTAGTAGTCTTCTTGACCACCGGCTCCACAATTCACATCATCATATACCAAACCACCAAAGAGTTGCCCAATGACGTATCCTTCTTCATTAAATAAAGGAGAGCCGGAGGAACCCACCTCTGTCACACCGAAGTCCCAGTCCGGAACTACTATGTAATTGCCATTTTCATCCGGATCACCATTATTGGTACCCTGGAAAACAGCATCGTTTTCAAAGGAGATGCGCTTCTCCATACTTTGAGGATGATGAATTCCAATTACCTTATTGGGCATCGTCTCTGCCAGATCCCAGCCCACGAAATAAGCATTGGCATTCGCTGGAATGGCATTGTCAAACTCAATCAGCGCAACATCTGTTTTAGGGGTGTTTGCCCTTAAACTAGCTCCCATATTGAAAACACTCAACTGACCATCGCCATCCGCTCCACTGGCAGCACTACCAAGCTCACGGCAGCTACTGTTTTGATAATTCCAATAGGCAACGATTGTAGCTGCATTTTCAGAGGTGATGGCACAATGATTAGCGGTCAAGAAAAAGGGGCGACAGTCCTGATTGGTATTGTTAATCAAGGCACCACTACAAGTTCGATCACCATTCAAGGTATACATCGCTACGGCTTGGATTTGGTCCCGAAACGCTTCCACCTCTGGATGCCCATTGGCAGAACCACAATTGACATCAATATGGCAGGCTGAAGTCGTCATGAGGCTATTAATGCCCATGAAGTCGTGATTTACTTCGCTGACATGTAGCGCAAATTCGTCTGCCTCTTCCTGGGGCATCTGGGCTTCTATGATTACATCATCTCCCAGTACAATGGGGGTCCAGAGCCTTTCGTGTTCTTTATTGTCTGCGCTAGTCAAGGGACCAATCAAATCTTTAAAGTCCGCCGTGTATAAGATTAGGTTGGCATTAGCAGGTAGCCGAAACTTACTGAAGCCAAAATTCAGGGATTTAGCTGTTTGGGAGGTGATTCGAAGTCTCCAAACGGCAAGGTTTTCCTGGGTGAATTCCCAGCTGCCATGTTCATTGGAATTCCAGTCTACGGTAAACTTATAGGCAAAATGAGGGAGTGCACCGGCTTCCCGGTTTTTCATTTCTTCCGTGTAAAGCGCTTGATTGTCGAGTTGTACCATTCGCTTTTGGTCAACCGTCGATAAGTCTCGGCTAATGGGGTTAATAAGTGCGTTTTGCGCCTCTAAAAAGGGGGATATAAAAACGAGGAGACACAAGTAAATCGTAAGCTTTTTCATTTGAAAGCGTTTGCATCGACCTAGGGGGAGATAATTGCTATCCTTACCTAAATCAAAACTTGTTGGGAAATTAGGTGAAAGAAAATACTCCATTGTTTACAGTAAAAGTATTTTCTAATTTTTATTGATATTCATGACTCCATCTATTTCATAGCTGGAGACCTCCTTTAAAGTCTTTAGCTTAGCCAAAAAGCTATCTATTTTATTGGCTGGTATCGTAGCAGCGAATCCAAAAAGGATACCGCTATAATACTGAGTAATTTGGGAGGGATTAATGTCCAACTTGTCTTTAGCAAATTTGATGATTTGCTTCTTCGCAAACTTTTCCGCTTCACTTTCTCCGTCTGAAGTGGGACGATCGCTGCCTGGATTGTTCTGTTCAAACTTCTCTAACTCGGGAAAAGCCGCAGGATCTAGTTGGATGATGTAACTGGTCGCTTTGTTGGAACCACTGGTGCACGGTCCGTCGGTAGTCTTGGATACCCCAGCTTTTTTGGCGAGGCAGGGATTGGCATAAGTGTTTCCGTCGCAACCGCAGACAGGACGATTTTCTTTGGTACAGGGGTATTCACCTTTCAAAGATTCATCAATGCAGTCATCTCCACCTTCGGCGATCTTCTCTGCGCTCACTTGGGCATTATTTTTAGGGGATGTATTGCAATTGGTCATCAAGATTAGGGCGAAAGCCATCAAGAGAAGGGTATAATTTATTTTCATTTTGCGAGATTTTAGAAGTTAGGAAAAGGTACAGCAGCTATGCGAAGCTGTAATGAAGAATGGCCAATCCATAATTGATCGTCAGCAATTGAACTGTAATTCACGAATCATGAATAACGTAGGTGAAAAACGTATTTCACACTGCTTGCTTGAGGTAGATGTTGCCTACTGGGGAATAAACGCGGGGAAACCAGCAATGAAGGGAAGATGCCTACTAAGTTCTGGCCTAATTTGCGCTTATTTCCTGGTAAGAGTCAATGCATCTTGGATAATTCACAAGGAATCGTGGGTAATCGGTAGCACATTTCATGCAAATGAAGAATTTTTTGCTAAAGCGTTCCCTGTACGCACTTGTCATTTAGAAAGATTGAGGTGGGTACCTGGGGTAAGCCACAGCTACTCTTTTCCTACAATAGAAAGTGTTGCGGTTGGTTATCTAAAAGAGCAGCTCCGGATCGTTCCAGAGCTGCTCTTGTTAGGTTTAGTTTTTAAAGATCCGCAAACTCAGGGAGTCTATGAATCTATCCTTCTTCTTTAGTTTTTAGCACGAATTACGTACAAGTTGTGGCTACTAGGGCTGACTTTGTAATAGTAGTATCCTTTCTTGTTCTTGGTTCCGCACAATAAGGCACCGGAGAAGTTTGGAGCAGCCATAGAAGTTCCAGTCATGTATCCGTATCCACCATTTTTGTAGGTAGAGTAGATGCTAGAGCCAGGTGCAGCGAAGTCTACAGGTGGCTTACCATAGTTAGAGTATCCACTTGCGAATCGGTGTGCCCACCAGTATGGACTCTTTTGCGTAGCAGCAATTGTGTAGATTTTAGATCCGTTTACACGTGCAGGAGTAGCTCCTTTCGCATTTTTGCTGCTGTTACCCGCTGCGATTACAACGTAGATTCCTTTGCCAGCAAGTTTCTTGATAGCTTTTTCAACTGCAGTGGGAGCTGCTGAAGGGCTGATCGATCCACCCAAGCTCATGTTGACTACGTCACCTTTGATTCCATACTTGTATACGTGGTTTAGACCAGCCAAGATGCCAGACCAAGATCCGCTTCCGTAACGGTTCAGTACTTTTACAGGCACAACCCAAGCGTTGTAAGCAATTCCTTTTGCACCGAAGCTATTGTTCTTTCCAGCGGAGATACCAGCTACGTGTGTACCATGACCATGCTTGTCATCTGCCGATGGTTCACTAGCAATGAAAGATCTAGCAAACACGCCACCTTTCACATTCAGGTCTGGGTGGTTCATGTCAATACCCGTATCTAAAACCCAAATCCACTTGCCATAACCATTACAGTTACAACCACCAGCTACCCAGTTGCCGTAGTCAGCATACTGTGGAGCCCAGGCAGCTGCCGTGTTTCCTTCAATGACAGATTCTACTGTGTGAGCAGAGATCTCTACTTCCTGATCTTCGAATACTTCACTTGTAGCTTTTGAACTTTTAGCCTTTGTGAACCAAGAACTAGCCGATTTTTTGTTTTGTAACTTAACAGAGAAACCACTCTGTGCACCTGTGAAGATCTGATCGATCTCAGCTGCGGAAACGCCCATTTCATTGGCAGCTTTAATAATAGCCTTTTTGGCAGCAGCTTCATGCTTTTTGGCAGCAGCCACGCGGCTATCGCGATTGGTATCGCTAGATTTCTGCTGAGCGAAAGATTTTAGCTGAGCTTCGTCTTCATTCAAAATTACGATGTACTGACCTGGAAGTTTTTTGGCCACACTTGATCGGGATTTCTTAACAGGTACTTCAGTGCCTTTAGGGGCAATAACTTTGGAAGTTTTTGATTTTTCTTCCTTTACGATGTCGCTCTCTTCACTCAAAATGTCCGATTTGGATGGGTTGCCTGGATCTTGAGCAAAAGCAACAGTAGCGCAAATTGCAAAACAGAAGAAGGTTAAAAACAAATTTCTCATGATAAAAGTGATTTTTAGAGGTTAAATGTTTTCGAATTGGTTACCAGAGTTTTAGGTCAAATCGAAAGGGTTGCTTAACCACCGTATTGAAATTAATTGCTTACATCTTATGGTAAAACGGAGGGCAAGGCATGTCCTCCGAAAAAATAATTTTAAGATTTTCTTAACATTTCGGGAGATTTATTTCAGAACGTAATCTTGTAACCCTAAACATTGTGGTGTGTTAGTAGGTGTATGCAAGGAGGGGACTAGCACAGATGATAATTGGAGCTTATCTCCTGCTTTCTCCTTTGCATCGATTTATAATTCGATTTAAAGTGTTAATTCCGACCAAATTATTTCAAAGAACTTTGTTGATTCGATTATTAATGGAATCCTGATGGTCTTCGTTACCAACTAGTCAAAAAAAATCTGCTGAGCCCTTTATATAGGCATGTTTGGAATTAGGTGCTAAGCGTATGTTTAAACTTTCTCTCTGGTACCGGGGCGAGCAAACTTTCACTTACCCTCTATAAATGGAAGTGTAGACCTACGCTTAGAAAAGGGCATTATACTATCGTACCAATGGCAAGCAATTACGCTTCTGTCCATTGGCAGGTAGCTTAGTATAAGAATAACCAGGGGCGTGTAAATCCAGTAATCACGTGAGCATGACCTTTGTAATCATCTCTCGTTTAGGAACTTGGGTGATAATGCAAGAATGTTCTTTGAAGGCCACTAATCAGCAGCCAAGTAGTATGAGTCTGTAAAACCTGCGATTATTATTCAGAATAAATAAACTCGCAATTTTAGATGAGACACATTTTCAATTTGGTGTATACTAGGATTACGAACCTAAATTAGGACAAATTCTCCAAAAAAAAAAGGAACATAGTTATAACTTCTTGGCCTGAGGTGGGCGGCTTAAAAGCCCGTGAGTACAGTGAAAATGTCTTCAATAAGACAAAGTGCTAAGTACCAATAACTAATAGCCAATAGCCAATCTTACTATGTTCACTTTAAATATTTAATTTTTTTTCTTCTTTCCTTTGGACTCACCGAAGGGATTCAGACTATGCTCTTCTTCTTCCTCATAATTTTCTTCTTCCTCATTTTTTGTCTTATAAATATCTCCTTCTCCGATTTCAATCTCCTCCCAGGGGCGGAAGCGGAATGGTTCAATGAAGTACATGTCTAAATGCTCTTCTTTGATGCGTCTGGCATCATATCGAACTCGTGTCATATAGTCTGTAAACTCTACAGCTAATTTAATAATACCAAAGATTGCTACTAGTGGGCCAGCAGCATACGTATCACTTCCCGTTACATCAGCTACATCTCTTTCGAAGGTCTGAGAATACTCGTCTTTTAAATCTCGCAAGGCATTTTCCAAGTTACCAGAATACATTTCGGGATACTTGCGAATCATGTTCAATTTCTTCTTGTTGAGGAAATCATACTTGATCTCTCTCAATTGGAGGTTGAACTTATCTGCAATTGCCGTATATGATTTTCTTACTCTTGTAACATCAGATGGAGCATACTCCTGCTGGTGCGCTTTAAAGGTGGCTACCAGACTTTCGGCTTCAAGTTTAACATCTTTATACTTTGTCATGAAGTCAGTCTCTAAGAAACCAACTAGGGCCGCATCCAATTTGGCGGTTCTACGAGTTGTCGCTGCTTGTTCATCAGAGGTACTCATGATTTCCTTGACATTGAAAAGGGTCTCTTCAAAAGACATCTTTTCTTGCGCAAAGGACAAAGTCGAACTAAGACATAGTGCAAGAAGCAATAAGGTCGTTTGTAGAAATTGGTTACGCATGATTTTCAGTTTTATTGAGGTAGAGTATGAAGAATTAACAAATCTATTTCTTGAGGTCATCCCGAATAGAGATGACCTGCTGCTGATAAGAATGACTATTGTCATTGGCTAGTCGATCTATTTTACTGGTACAATTACCTTCTGTAGCGAGACAAGCTAATAAGCCGTACCAATCTGCATCTTCTTGATAGCGTATGTCGTTGCTGGCACTGACCAGATCAAAGGCAACTTCTGCCTCGGTATACTGCTCGGCCTGATAGTAGGCATGAGCTAAGTAAAATTGTGCGATAACGTAGTATTCATTGCTCTGTGCGACGGAATCGAGGGTGGTAATGGCAGTTTGATAATTCTGCTGTTTCAAAGCGTTGATTCCTTTAGTCAAAAGGTCTTCAAAATCAACCGTGGGATTCCCTCGACGGATATTGTAATCTGGAGCTTTGTAGTTAGCAGCGGCCAATTGAGGCCCGGTGCTTCCTAAATCACCAGTGGTGTTGATCAAGGAAAAATAGCCAATTAGCAGTAGGAGGCTTGCTGCTAAAGATAGCAAAACCATACGGTTTCTTTTTCTTTTCTGTAGGGAAATAACCTTCCCGCCTTGTTCCTCTTCTTCTTCCAGCGCCTCCAATTCACTCTTAAGAGACTGTGCGATTAAAAAATCAATAGCCGTATGTGCAGCTTGGCGTCTCTCCAGTTCATGGGCAAATTCGCTATCGGTATGGACCTTTTGATCGAACGTTTGCTGTTCCTCTGAGGAGAGGTCATTACTTAGGTATTTTTCGATAAGGTCGATATGATTATTGTTCGCCTCCATGGGATTATCATTTTAAGATGTTTTTCAAATTTGGTGCTTTGTCTACAATTTGTAACAATTTTTGGTAACAATTATATTTCTGTCTTCGGGCAATACTCCCGTCTTTTAATCCTACTTGTTGAGCAATTTCGTCCATACTGTAAGAGAGTTTCCAAAGTTCAAGGATCTTTCCACACTTAGTATCCAATTGGCCCAGTAGTTTTCTCAACAGATCTTTCTGTTCTTCAGCCAAGGAAAGGGATTCAGGGTTTTCGTGTAGCACCTGATCCAATTGTGCTTCCTCTTCTGTATAAACGATCTTCTTATTTCTTTTCAATTTATTTAGCCAGATAAATCGGCAAGTGGAGTACAAGTATCCTTTTAGCTTTCCTTCTCCCTTGTAATTCCCGTTGCGTATATTTTTATCAAAGGCTATAATTCCTTCGTGAAAGACATCGACTCCATCTTCATGGTTTCCATTATGGTTTTTTACGAAGGCAACGATTTGGTTCTTTAAGGCTTTATCTCTGTAAATGAAGGCGATGGCTTTCTGTCTCTCTTGTCCTCCCGCGCCAATAGCTTCGATGATGGCCTTGTCAGAAAATGTCGTTATCATATTCATGTGGGTTTAACAAACTAAAATGTCCTCCTCTCAGAGGCATTTTTTTCAATTTTTTTAGACAAACTGGATTTTTTGTCGAGAACTAGGTTCGAATCTAATGGGTACACAAAAGTTGACGAAAATTGTTAAGTGATGCGGTTGTCGATACGTTCGGTAAAATGTCGCACTGATTTTACCCAAGGCTGGAAACTCTAAGAGCCGGCAGCCAGGCGTTTGGGAAGCCGAAAATACGGGTTCGGATCGGTTGTAGCAAGTTTCATCGTTTACTTGGGGTTATATTTGGGGTAAAAGGCCAAAGAATTATAATCATTGGACGTATGACATATAATTCAACCAAAGATAGAGCAATTACAAAATAGTTCTGCTACTTTGGCAATCAAAAGATTTCAGGCGTAGAATGTACCGGCTTTTACTACTTAGTTGCCTAATTTGGCTAAACGTTACGGCGAAAGCCGAAAATATTCCCCCAATCATCGATTCTGTTCTTGCTCAAGCAGACCGAGCCCTTACCGAAGCCAATTTTGAATTAGCTCAAACCTTAGCCAGTAATGCATTAGCGCAATTTCAAGCTACGCCGCAAAATGCGCTATCCAAGGCTCCGCTTATCTATCATATATTGGGTAATATAGCACTGGAACAGTCTGTGCCAGATACCGCTCTTGTTCTATTCCAAAAGGGACTCGCGCTGGCCGAATCGAATTCCTCTGTCAGTGCATTAGATGTAGCCAAGATCTACAATGATCTGGGCAATTATCATATGGAAATGCGCGCTTTTCAGGCAGCGTACGAAAGGTATCAACAGGCCTTGGACATCCGAAAAGAGCAATTTCAGTGGGGACATCCTGAATTGGCCAATAGCCATTCAAATATGGGGAATTACTACTTGGCCATTGGGCAGGACCGGGTTGCTGACGAATGGCTCACCTCGGCGCTGCGTATGCGTCGCCAAGAATTGCCTGCCCTTCACCCCGACCTCGCCTCTTCCTACTATAATATGGCAGACTTGAGATTCTACCAGAACGATTTTAAGGGTAGTTTTCAATATGCAGAACAGGCCAGGGAAATCCGATTAGCATTGTACCCGGATGGTCACCCTAGCTTGGGAAGAAGCTGGCTACAGATAGCTAGATATCATCAGGCGCAAGGCCGTCTACAAGCTGCCAGGGATGCCTATCAGGAGGCCATCCAGATATTTCGGCGATTCCCCAGCCAGCAGACGGACATTGCCACTTGGCATACCCGCATGGGGAATAGCCTTGAAGCGGAAGGGCGCTACACACAAGCTCTATCACAGTATGATAGTGCTTATCAGCTGCGTGCCAGCTTATTTGAGGTACATTCCTCTATTGGTGAGAGTCTGAATGACATGGGGAACTGTTATGCTAGTTTAGGGGATTACGGCAATGCGCTTTACATCTACCAGGAGGCCCTGCGAGTCTTGGAGGAAAGTCCCTTTCAAGACCAATTATATTTGTCCGCATTGTACGAAAACCTAGGGACGAGCAGCAGAAGACTGGGCCGCTTAGAGGAAGGCCTAGTATATCTGGAGGAAGCTTATGGCATTAAAGCTAAGACCTTGGGTACAAATGATCCGGACTTGGGGACTTCTCTGATTAATCTGGGTAATGCGTATTTGGACCTACAACAGTTTTCTGAAGCAGAGAACTATTATAAACAAGCGCTCGCGCTTGCGGAGCAAGCTTTTGGGGTAGGGCACATTAGTACGCTGCTACCTATCAATAACCTAGGCATATTTTACTACAATCAACGCAAACATGAGGAGGCACTGACCTACTTTACCAAAGCCTACAAAGTGGCCAAGGCTAGTTTTCCAGATAAATCTCCAGCCCTGGCTAATTATCTGAACAACATCAGCTTAGCATATGGTCGACTAGGAGATCCAGTTCAAGCACTCCAACAGGCAGAGGACGGCTTGGCTTTGTTTTCCGAGGATCAAGTTGAAATTCCTACGGCCTATTTGTCGCTATTACAGTCAAAAGCTCAAAGCCTGCTGGCACAATCACAGGATGAGCGAGCCTTGAAGCAGGCTTATGAAACTTATGCTAAAGCGACAAGTTTCCTTGATGCCACGCGTTTGATCTACGAGGATGACCTTTCTCGCCAAACACTAGTAGCCTCCAATTTTGAAATCTTTGAAGGAGCCCTTTCCTGTTTACACGCTTTGATCGAGCAGGGGATTGCTGGCGAGGATTGGGAAGAGGCAGCCTTTCATCATTTTGAGAAAAGTAAGAGCCTAAGTTTGCTGGATGCCTTACTGCGCTCCAAGGGGCTTAATTTTAATGACCTACCTGCTACGCTGAAAGAGCGAGAAAGTATGATCCTGGATAAGATTGGTTATTGGGAAAAGCGCAGATACGACTGGCTTAACAGTACTAATGAAACAGATAACCGAGATTCCATTATCCAACTCAATCAGGAAATAGCCAGGTGGAAGGGAGAGCATCGTTCTTTGATGGAAGAGGTGAAACAAATGGATACGCGATACTACCAGTTGAAGTACGATCAGCAGTTAATTACAACCGAACGGGTGAGAGAGGAGTTGCTGGTAGGCGAAAAAGGCTTGGTGGAGTATTTTCTCGGTCAAAAACACATTTATGTATTCTTGCTAACGCCAGAGCAGAAGCAACTCTTAAAAGTACCCTTTGACTTCCCCTTGGAACGATGGATGGCCAATATTCGCGAGGCGATCACGGCATTTCCAACGGCTGGCACGGAATCGGCCAATATCTTTTTGGAGGTTTTTGCTGATTTTACCCACCGGATCTATGAAAAAGTCTTTGCGCCTATAGCAGGAGTGGCACTGCCAAAGGAGCTCATTATTATTCCTGATGGGGCTTTATCCTACCTTCCTTTTGAATTGCTCTTAGAGAAGTATCCCGAAAAGATATCGCGTTTCAAAACCTATTCCTACTTGATCAAGCAGCACCAGATCAGCTATGCCTTCTCTGCCACGCTGCTTCACCAAATGATTACGGACTATCAGGTTCGTCCCTCGAAATTCTTTCTAGGGATTGCTCCGAGCTTTGCTCCCGACGGCCCATTCGAGCCCTTAGCCTATAACCAATTAGAGGTAGATCGGATAGGAGAATTGATGCAGCCTGCTCAGGTGAGCAAATATGCGACTGTAGAAGAATTCAAGCTGGCTGCTCCTGCCTATAACATCATTCATCTGGCCACGCACGGTGTGCTCAATGATAAAGCGGATGCCTTTTCCTACATCGCCCTAAGTCCAGATAGCATCGAACAAGATCAAGGTGTACTTTTTACCCGAGATCTCTACGACATGCGCCTCAATGCAGCTATGGTGGTCCTTAGTGCCTGTGAAACTGGCCTGGGCAAATACCAGAGAGGGGAGGGGATTATTAGCTTGGCTCGTGGCTTCGCCTACGCCGGTGCCAAGAGTACCTTAACGACCCTTTGGAGTATCGATGATGAGACGACGAAAGAATTGATGTATCAGTTTTATGAAAATATACAACAAGAAATGCCAAAGGATGAGGCCTTGCATCAAGCCAAGCTTCGGTTCCTCGAAGAGCAGACCAATATCAAGGCGCATCCTTTCTACTGGGCCCCATTTGTTTTGATCGGGGATGTAGGGCCGATTGTTGTTGAGGCGGGCTGGTCTTGGTGGTGGCTTGGAATTCCAGTACTGCTTTTGGCTGGCTGGTTGGTTAGGAGATGGCTTAGGCATCCGAAGTCTTTTAGGGCTTGACATAAGGAACTGATATAGGCCCTCCTTCCCTTTGATTCCTGGAGGAATCCGACCCGCGATGTGGTTTTAGACATCCGAAGTCTTCAAGACTTCGGATGTCTAAAGCGCTGCCTTACGGCTGCACCACCAATCGCTTACTTCCCATCAACTGCTGATCCTGGATCAGACTAATGATGTAAACACCTGGCGTCAGATTCTGTACTTCGAGTGGCATCACTACACCCATGGCTGAGTCCAGGTCGATCTGTCGTACTAATTTGCCAAAGGCATCCCGTACGATCAGCTGCGCTGGCTTATCCTGGAAGTCTTCCAATACCAACTGAGTTTGATTCGAGGCTGGGTTCGGGAAGATGTCGATGGTACCATTTCCTATATTTCCAGCTGTACCCCAAGCGTGCAAGCCTTCTGGTGTAATCGAGCTTGAATCTCCTGCGATTCCACCTGCCAATGTACCACTCCCGGATAAGGATACATTTTCAAATACACCTTCCACCTCGGCACTACCATTTAAGCTATAAGCCATCATTCCTACGTATATACAGTCTTCTAGATTGGAGAAGTTAGCTTTATACAGTAATCTCCAATAGCTTCCATTGGTGCTAGTGTAGGATTTGATTTGGTCCCCTTGGCGAACGATCCGGAGCCACTTAACCCTACTTCTATTGGAGGAAGTTCGCACTACTGGACCGTCATAAATCGGCCTCCATTCTCTTCTGACTCGGCGAGTAGAATTGTTTTTTAGCACTCCCGCTCTTCTTGCTAAGGGATCTAGACTTTCTCTGGCCATCAACCCAACATATCCACCGGAGTTAACACTAGAGATTTCGGCGGTTAGGGAGCCATCTCCACAAAGCTCCTGGTAAACAAAAGCAGCCTGATCTGGATTCTGGTTACTTTGCCAGCAACCATCAGAGGTCAAGGTGAAGCTTTCATCATCTACATCGTAATTAGAGGTGGTTTGTTCATCACAGTTGAGGCTACCATCATTTGGTCCCTCTACCCAGCCACACGGAAGGCCGATAACATCTACGTAGGAAGTACACACATCGGTATTTCCTGCTTCATCTCTTATTGTTACTGGAATGGCAACGGTATTGCCCAATTCTTCGCAGTCGATAGTAAGATTAGCTGAGACAAACTCAACGAATCCACAGTTGTCTGAGCTACCTGCTTCATCCCAGACCTGGCTAACAGTCAGGCTGATATCTTGCTGTCCGTTGAAGTCGATAGTTAGTTCCTTGCAAGCTGCAACAGGGTCTTCATCGTCATATACCTCGAGATATTGGGAACAAGTAATCTTGTTGCCATAAATATCCTTGGCTCGCCATTGTATCTGGTACCGACCTACAGGAAAGAAACCGCTGGGGTCAAATACTCGACTGGTCCAGCTTCCCTGGGAGCTTCCGTTTTCATCAACAGGACGGTAGCGCGCTTTTACTTCGGCTACCTGGCAATTATCATTAGCAATAGCTGGGGTGAAATTGACTTGGGCGCCGCATACACCTGGATCAGTGCCGATGGAGATATCTCCAGGGCAGGCGATCTTGGGTTTTTCTGTATCGGTTACTGAGACTGTAAAGCTGCAATCAATCGCTAGATTTCCTGCTTTGTCACTACCGGAATAAGTGACGGTGGTGGTGCCTACAGGGAAGAAATCCCCAGACGTATGAGTAGAACTAGAAGTAGCCTCAGGACAATTGTCCTCAAATATAGGAGCGGTCCACGTAGCTATAGCCCCACAATCGCCTTCATCATTGAAGAGATTGATGGGGTCTGGGCAGTTGCTAAAGGTTGGAACTTCCGTATCGTTGACGGTTACGGTGAAGCTGCAATCGGTGGCGTCATTACCAGCAACATCGCTGCCGGAATAGGTAACTGTAGTAGAACCTACGGGGAAGAAGTCTCCCGGCTCATAGTCAGAGCTGGACGTTTCTCCTGGGCAGTTATCGGTGAAAGTTGGAGGTGTCCAAGCTACATCAGCGCCACAGTTACCTAGATCATTGCTGACGGAGATATTTCCTGGGCAATTGCTGAATTTAGGGGCTTCCGTATCGTTGACGGTTACGGTGAAGCTGCAATCGGTGGCGTCATTACCAGCTACATCACTGCCTGAATAGGTTACTGTGGTAGAACCTACGGGGAAGAAGTCGCCAGGATCATAATCAGAGCTGGACGTTTCTCCTGGGCAGTTATCGGTGAAAGTTGGTGGTGTCCAAGCTACATCAGCGCCACAGTTACCTAGATCATTGCTGACGGAGATATTTCCTGGGCAATTGCTGAATTTAGGGGCTTCCGTATCGTTGACGGTTACGGTGAAGCTGCAATCGGTGGCGTCATTACCAGCTACATCACTGCCTGAATAGGTTACTGTGGTAGAACCTACGGGGAAGAAGTCGCCAGGATCATAAGTAGAACTAGAGATTGCTCCTGGGCAATTATCATCGAAAGTTGGCGGTGTCCAATTCACAATAGCACCACAGTCACCTAGATCATTGCTGACGGAGATATTTCCGGGGCAATTGCTGAATTTAGGTGCTTCAGTATCATTGACGGTTACGGTGAAGCTGCAATCGGTGGCGTCATTGCCAGCAACATCGCTGCCTGAATAGGTAACTGTGGTAGAACCAACGGGGAAGAAGTCTCCCGGCTCATAGTCAGAACTGGACGTTTCTCCTGGGCAATTATCATCGAAAGTTGGCGGTGTCCAATTCACAATAGCACCACAGTCTCCTAGATCGTTGCTGACGGAGATATTTCCTGGGCAATTGCTAAAGGTTGGAACTTCCGTATCGTTGACGGTTACGGTGAAGCTGCAATCGATGGCGTCATTGCCAGCTACATCACTGCCGGAATAGGTTACTGTGGTAGAACCTACGGGGAAGAAGTCGCCTGGCTCATAATCAGAGCTGGACGTTTCTCCTGGGCAGTTATCGGTGAAAGTTGGAGGTGTCCAAGCCACATCAGCACCACATTCTCCTAGATCGTTGCTGACGGAGATATTACCTGGGCAATTGCTGAAAGTGGGGACCTGATCATCCGTCACGGTGACCGTGGCCGTACATTTGTCCGTCAAACTTCCATCACTGACCGTTAATTCCACGGTATATGGACCGCCGGTAGTAAATGGTCCCATGTTGTCCAAACTAAAAGATAAAGGATCACCATCTGGGTCAGACGAGCTATTATCGATTTGGGCAGTAGTGATGGTCGATTCACAGCTATTCAAGTCAGCAGAAACGCTGATGTTTTGACACTTGGCAACTGGCGGTTGATTACAATTGAAGTTATCATCTGCAATAGTAAGAGTGACCGTACATGGGACTTGATTCCCATTGATGTCGGAATTAATGATCGTGACTAGCCTGGAGCCTACATCATCGCAGTCAAAAACCTTTGGTCCTGTAACACCTACGGTGCTTGGTACACCACAGTTATCATTACGATTGGTGATACCTCCGGCTGAAAAGACGTTGAAATTCGCTATTCCGGTATTGGCATTTAGCTGAAGAGTCATATCGTTACAAGTAGCCGTTGGGGGTTCATTGTCGGTTACTACTACATCAAAGGAACAACCACTCTGGTTGCCAGCATCATCCGTTGCTGTTACATTTACAGTAGTAGTCCCTACATTGAATACTGTACCCGGATTTTGGCTATAAGTGATATCTACATTGGTATCGCAATTGTCGGTAGCTGAGGCTGAAAAATTAACTACTGCACTACATTGACCGGAGTCGTTATTGGAGTTAATGTCGGAGGGACAAGAAGGAGTTGGGGATTCATTGTCTTTCACTGTGAGCGTAACTTGGCAGGGTGTAGCATTTACATTGCCATTACCGTCATCAGCAGTGATCGTAACGACAATTTGATCACCTTCTGCGGAGCCAAAGGTTGAGTATGCAGTAACATCCTGACCAATTGCCACATTACCGCAGTTATCAGTAGCATCAGTAACGATAGTGCTGAAATCGGGTACCTCTCCCTGACAGTTTCCGGCGGCTACATCCACGGTGCGATCAGAGGGGCAGGTAAAGGTAGGAGGGGTAGTATCATCAATAGTCAACTTCCAGGGAACGGACCTAGTACAGTCCCCGCTTGGATCCTTTATGCTTACATATAAGGTATGAGTCACCCCATCCGTTAAATCCGGGTTATCGACAAAAGTATTGTTGCCCTGGGTATAGGTGCCAGCTGAGGTAGTAGCGTCTTCATCTGAGAAGACTCCTAAGAAATTGAAATTGACCTGATTCAACAGGAAAGCCGAGGAAATAGGCGCACAACCTGTTGCAGTAGTCGGCCTGATGATGATTTCTCTGTTGATAACTCCTGGAATAAATACACTCTGTTGGTAGGCCAGTATACCATTATTAGTAAAGGGACTACCATCTTTGGTGTGTGGATTGTTGGTGTCAACGATTAACAATCCATTGTTGGTGAAAGAAGAACTAAAGCTTACTTCGAAGTTGTCGTTGATGATAAATTCACCGCAGGCTGTGTTGTTAAAACTAGAACCAATGCCTCTGTAACCAAATCTATTTGGTTGGTTGGTAAGTCCAACTGTGATTTTCCCCTTGTTGACCATGGTCTCTAAATTGTTTATGCCATAGCCTCCTGCTCCTTCTATTTGGATGGTAGCTTCTTCTTCATTGGTGACGGTTCCGAGGTTAACTAGGCCATCGCCATTCGGTCTAGTATTTACTCCAATCTTAATAGCTCCCAAATTGCGAAAATTACCACTGTTAACTTTAATCGCTTCTCCAGTACTGGCCTCGCACTGAATGGTTCCAGTAGCAAAGTTTGTAAAATTGTTTGCAGTAAAGATTCCTCGGAAGCCACGAGCTATTGAACCAGTCGTCAATACACCTCGATTATTGAAGGTGGAGCCAAAAGTAGTGAATATGCTCCAACTGCCATTCTTTCCAATATTTAGGACCCCTCCTTCATTGTTATTAAAGGTGGATTCACTTTCTATGCCATTGGTTCCGGGAGCCTTGACAGAACCAATCGTAATTGTCCCGGAATTATTAATTGCACCGGAGGCAACGAAAATACCAATGTCGCAGGCTTCTATCTGCACCTGTCCTCCGGTGTCATTTCGGAAATTACCACGATTAAATATAGCGGAACGCCCTACTTTTTTGTTCAACCCAAGGACAATACTTCCTTCATTGATAAAGGTTCTTCCTCCATTGTTTTGGATGCCATATCCCGCATTGAAGGGTCGGTTCGTTCCATCCACTTGAATGGTTCCATCAGGGTAGTTCCTGAAACTCCCTCCATTAACGATGGCGGTACTACCGATATTGGTAGTGGCTCCTAGAGAGATGTTCCCATAATTTTGGACGGAGCCACTATTGCTGAGTCCTACCCCAGGGGAGCCGTCGATGGTTAAACTACCGCCGTTCTCAATGGTTAGCACTGCTCCACCTTGCACTACTACGGATTTGGCTATAGCTGCTGTGCCGTTCGTGATAATGGGGTCATTCGTAACGTTGGGTATGACGACATTGTCTGCGTCAGTAGGTACCAGATCGTTACTCCAGTTGGTGGGCTCATCCCAGTCTGTGCTGGTACTACCGTCCCAGGTTTGAGCGTTTCCTGTTGTTGAGACAAGACTTAAAATCATGACAATTACAAGTCCTGTCAAAATCCTCAATTGAATTTTCATGTTGAAGAGCATTAAGAGTTGAAACAAGTTTAATCTTAGAAAGAATGGAAAGCTGATTTTTGACAAAGGTTTCCACTCTCTCCCATAGGAAAAATCCAATATTTGGGTAGAAGACAAGTCTAAAAAGGGAATTGAGTTCAATCCATGCAAGTACAAATAAGACTTATTTCACCTAGATTCTTTTTGGTGAAATTTAGTAGGCAAGTTTTTATTAGAGAAAGACTTTAATATCTAGTCAGCTCCGACTTATCGAACTGCGATAAAGTTCTGCCAATTCGCATCAGGAGACTAGGCAAGTCTAATAGGCTTAATCAGGGATTAATGTGTTCAAGGAGAAAAAAGTATCCCAGACCACGCTTGATGGTCCAAACTAAAGGAACATTATTATTAAGGGAGGGAAGGTATTAAGAACAAATAGAAATAGGCTGCGGCAAATATAGAAAATTCGTTAATAAAAGTCAAAGTAACGGCTCAAAGATTTAAGAATATTGGGAAATGGAAAAGGAGCAAGTGTCAGCCGCACTTGCCCCCTTTGTTGACTTTAGACATCCGAAGTCTTCAAGACTTCGGATGTCTAAAGCGCTGCCTTACGGCTGCACCACCAATCGCTTGCTTCCCATCAACTGCTGATCCTGGATCAGACTAATGATGTAAACACCTGGCGCCAGATTCTGTACTTCGAGTGGCATCACTACACCCATGGCTGAGTCCAGGTCGATCTGTCGTACTAATTTGCCAAAGGCATCCCGTACGATCAGCTGCGCTGGCTTATCCTGGAAGTCTTCCAATACCAACTGCGCCTGACTAGAGGCTGGGTTCGGGAAGATGTCGATGGTACCATTCCCAATATTTCCAGCTGTACCCCAAGCGTGCAAGCCTTCAGGTGTGATGGACGTTGGGTCTCCTGCGACTCCACCGGCCAAGGTACCGCTACCGGAAAGGGTAACGTTCTCGAATACCGCTTTCACCTCTGCACTACCATTTAGACTATAAGCCATCATGCCGACGTAGATACAGTCTTCCAAATTGGAGTAGGTGACTCTATACAACAGTCTCCAGTAACTACCATTGGTGCTGGTGTAGGATTTGATCTGGTTGCCCTGGCGAACAATGCGCAACCATTTCACTCGACTTCTATTGGAATTAGACTGAGAAACGATTCCTCCATAACTAGACCTCCATTCTCTTCGCACCCTTCGCGTGGAGAAATTCTTTAGTACTCCGGCTCTTCTGGCTAAAGGATCAAGGCTTTCTCTGGCCATCAATCCAGCGTATCCACCGGTGTTGATGCTGGCGAGTTTTGCAGTCAAGGTGCCATCTCCGCAGAGTGGGTGGTATACATAGGTCGCTTTATCGGCCTCTCGGCAATCGTGCCAGCAGCCATCGGAAGTAAGGGTAAAGCTTTCATCATCGACATCGTAGTCAGAGGTCGTCTGGCCATCACAGTTGAGGCTGCCATCATCAGGCCCTTCGGACCAGCCACAAGGCAAGCCAATGACATCAACATAAGCCGTACAATCATCCTCATTTCCGGCTTCATCTTTAATTGTTACTGGAATGGCTACGGTATTGCCTAATTCCTCACAGCCTATCGTCAAATTAGCTGAAACAAATTCTACGTAACCACAGTTGTCAGAACTGGTTGCTTCATCCCACACCTGGCTAACGCTTAGGCTGATATCCTGCTCCCCATTGAAATCGATGGTCAGATTTTTACATACCGCCACAGGATCTTCATCATCGTGTACATCGAGATAATGGGAACAAGTTTTCTTGTTGCCGTAAATATCTTCAGCTCTCCATTGAACTTGATATCTACCCACCGGAAAGAATCCGCTGGGATCCGCTACGCGGCTAGTCCAGCTGCCAATGGCACTGCCATTCTCATCGACGGGGCGATAACGCGCTTTGACCGCATCCACTGCACAGTTATCACTGGCGATGGCCGGGGTGAAGGTGACTTGGGTTCCGCACACACCTGGATCAGTGCCCGTAGATATATCTCCCGGGCAGGCGATTTTGGGTTTCTCCGTATCGGTGACTGAAACGGTGAAGCTACAATTTACAGCTGGATTACCTGCTTTATCGCTACCTGAATAGGTTACCGTAGTTGTACCCACTGGGAAGAAAGCCCCAGGTATATGGGTGGAACTTGAAGTGGGCTCTGGGCAATTGTCTTCCAACACTGGAGCGGTCCAAGTAGCAATCGCTCCACAATCTCCTTCGTCATTGAAGAGATTGATGGGATCTGGACAGCCAGTGAATTTCGGAGCTTCTTTATCTTCTACCACAACGGTAGCTGTACATTTATCACTAAGACTTCCATCACTTACCGTCAATTCTACGCTGTAGGGTCCCCCGCAGAGAAAGGCCCAGTGTTGTCCAGACTCAGGGTTAGGGCATCATCGTCTGGATCGGAGGATCCATTATTTATTTGATCTGCCGTGATAGTGGCTTCACAAGTGCCTGTGACGGTCTGTACAGTGAGGTTCTGGCAAACAGCGGTGGGTGGCTGATTGCAAGTACTTAATGGATCAGTTACTCCTAATTTGGGGAAGCAGGATGAAGTTTTACCGTTGATATCCGTAAAAATTAACTGGACTTCAATGTCTCCAAGGTCATCGCAGGTAAATTCCGTTTTACTAGCACTCACCTGATCGGTCGTCCCACAATTGTCCGTGATTGAGGCCACGATATTGTTAAAAATGAATGCATCCGTCAATGTATAAGTTCCATCACCACCTAAACTTACTGCCGTACTTTTACAAAGAACCGTCGGACCTTCGCTATCAGCTACTACTACGTCAAATGAACAATTGTCAGTATTGCCCGATTCATCCTTGGCAGTCACATCCACCGTGGTTGTACCCACATTAAAGGCGGTACCTGGATCTTGGCTATAGGAAATAGCTACAGGCCCGCCGCAATTATCGCTACCGGTAGCAGCGAAGCTAACGACTGCACTACATTGCCCCGGATCATTATTAACATTAATATCGGCAGGGCAGGCTGCCACAGGGTTGACCCCATCTTCAATGGTTATAGTTAAGGATACACAAGCTCCGCTGGTGCCAGAACAAGCCCCCTCTGCGCGGACATAATAGGTAGTGGTGACAGTAGGAGAAACATTGATAGATGAAACATCTCTACCGACTTCTGTACCGCCACAACTGCCAGTATACCATACCCATTCTTGGTCGTCATTCAGGCTAGCCTGGATCGGGAGTGAAAGAGTCTGCAGGAAGGATGGACATAATGGACCAGGGCTGCCATTGATGCTGATGGGTGCACCAGGGGTGCAGCAGGCGGTAAAGTTATCTACCACAGTAAAGCTGCAACTGATGCTGTTTTGGTTTCCAGCAGGATCGGTAGCCGTTAAAAGGACAGTTTGCTGCCCTACATCGCTACAGGTGAAATTTAGTGAAGGGCTGGTTTCTGTTACACCGCAATTGTCAGTGGAGCTTCCATCTCCAATATTGGCAGATAAGCTTCCATTGCCATTAATGTCAAGTTCTACATTCGGGATATTCGATGGGCAAACAGCTGTTGGCGAAACATCGTCAAAGACATTGATCGTTCGCAGTACAGGGGTAGTATTGCCAGCTGCATCCTTTACCTGGTAAGTGCGGTTGATCACTAGTGGATCGTCTAGTGAACCCAGTCCTCCATTGTTTATTTCACTTAGGAAGGTAACGGAGATTACGCCTGAACTAGAACCTCCACAGGAAGTAATGGTTTGTCCATCATTCAAGCCACCGGGAGAGTCTGTGCTAGGAGCCGTCCAAGTGAAGTCGCTGGACTGATTTCCAGATCCTTTTAATTGTAGGCTTTCCCCAGCCGAAGTAGAAGAACCTTCTTGCACACCAATATCTGTGGAAGTAGTTCCCGAGGCTGCACCATTCGTGGCGGTTAAACTACCCTCGTAGCTCAGGAATTCTATGACTGCTCCATTCTTAACCAGGGCGACACCATCTGTTGGTCCGTTTTGGATACCAGATTGAAAAAATGCCACGGCACCGAGTCCGTCCCCTTCATCATCAATTACACCGCTTAAGTTCACGGTAGTATACACACTACCACCATTACCATTATAGAGTAAAACCTTGTAGGAACTCAGATCGGTTCCTGCTGGTCCAGCAACTTCCACAAACTCACCTTCATCTGTACTAAAATCATCATAATGAATCTCATTGATCCAAACCTCACTGGTACAGCCCGAAGGTGCACTACATGGGGTAATGGTTTGGCCATCGTTTAGATCGCCAGGCGAATCTGTACTAGGAGCCGTCCAAGTGAAATCGCTGGACTGATTCCCTGATCCTTTTAACTGTAGACTTTCCCCGGTGGCTGTGGAAGAACTTTCTTGTACACCGATACTGGTGGAGGTAATTCCTGAGGCATCGCCATTGGTTGCGGTGAAGCTACCTTCGTAACTCAGGAATTCTATAACAGTCCCATTTTTAATCAGGGCGACACCATCTTGAGGCCCATTTTGGATTCCGGCTTCAAAAAATGCTACAGCTCCAATTCCATTGCTCTCATCATCAATCACGCCACTCAAGTTTACGGTGCTATAAACTGTTCCATTAGAGCCTGTATGGAAGGCTAAACTATATCCACTTAGGTCGGTTCCCGCAGGGCCAGCAATTTCCACAAATTCACCCGTATCATCTCCCGTGTTATCATAATGAATCTCATTGATCCAAATCTCGCCAGTACATACTACTGGTACGCTACAGTTGTCACTTTCATCAGTGACTACACCTGGATTAGGAGCGGGTACGTCATCGAGGCAGCTGACATTAAGGGTCGCTGGATTACTAGCGGTTGGAGGCGTGTTGTCCTTCGGCTGTACGGTAAAAGTACAGCTCTTGCTAAGGCCCCCATCTTGAGCAGTTAAGGTGACCTCAATATCCGAGGAAAAACTCATTCCTGCTGGGGGACTTTGCACGATAGAAACAGCTGCACAATTATCGCCTGCAGTAGCCAGACTGGTATAATCAGCGAGACTAGCCTGGCAGGAGGCATCTACAAACTCCGTCTGCGTTCCAGGACAAGTGATCGTTGGTGCGATATTGTCCTCAATCGTTACCGTGGCAGTACAAGTACTTTCGCCACCGCCATTATTGGTGACCGTTAGTTCAGCCGTATTATTACTTCCTATGTTGGAGCAGGTGAATGCTGTTTGATCCACTGCCAGCTGTATGTCACCGCAGACAGTGGAAGAGTTATTATTTATGTTTTCAGGTGTGAGGGTGGCGATGCCGGAGTCGTTGAGTTGGATAGTCACATTTTGACAAACGGCCGTCACCTCGCAAGGCTCACATAGGAAGCCACCATTGGTGTTAGTACAGAAGGTGCCGGGTGGGCAGGTATCGGGTCCTGCGGCGCACTCATCGATGTCGATGCATTGACCTGAGCCAGGTTCAAAGACGAAGCCGTCGGGGCAATCTGTTCCCGTACCACTTACATTGAAAGTATAGGGGTTTTCATCACAATCGTTGCTAGCAATGATGATCGTAGAGGACTGAGGACCGACAGTTTGAGGAGTGAAAACAATTACAATAGTAGAGGTGGCACCAGGATCTACAACAGCATTACTAATGGACCCAATCACAAATTGAGGATCACTGTTTGAGACGCTATTGATGTTCAAACTCGTACTCCCTAAGTTGGTGATGGTGTAGGTTTTAGATGTAGAATTACCCAAGGTGACGGAACCAAAGTCCGTATTACCGGCGTCATCCACGGATATCTCTGGGGTTGATGCTGGATTCACGGTGACGGTAAAGGTGCAATCATCGGTATTGCCCGCCGCATCGAATGCATTACCCGTAACCATGGTGGTCCCTATGTTAAAGAAAGAACCACTGGTGGGACTAGCTGTGGTAGGAACAGCAGCTAGCTGGCAATCATCTGTGGCACCTAAGTTATAGGTGACCACTGCACCGCATTGGCCAGGCGTATTGTCCACGGTAATATCCGCGGGACAGCTAGCCGTTGGATTGGTGTTATCTACTCCTGGATCGACTGTTACGGATTGAATAGCTGACTCACAACCATTATCATCTTTGACGCGCACATCGTAGGTACCGTCTGGCAGATTTAGAAACTGCACTAGATTGGGGAAGCTTTGATAAGTACTTCCACCATCAGTGGAGTATACATAAGGCGGCGTTCCGCCTGCTACATTAGTGATTAGAATGGCTCCATCATTTCGATTAGGACAGCTTTCGTCTGTTTCGGTGGTGTTGAAGGTAATGCTGGGGCAGTTTCCAGTGGTGATATTGGCAAAGGGCGTGACAGAAAGCGGATCAATTGCCGATAGTGCAGAGAGTATACTTGTACCATCATAAAGATCCCATTTACTGGCCGTACTAAGATCCGTAAAACTGACCGTGCCAGACCGCAAGGAAGGCTTGAACTGTGCGGCTCTGTCAGCCCCAGCAACAAATACAATCGCGTCTGAATAATCATTTCGAGGGTCTAGTGAGGTGAAGGAGAGGCTACTACTTACAAAGATAGCTGAATAGATTTCAGTTACATTGTCTAATATGTCGCCGCTCGAACCAGAACCTGAAGAGGCAAAAGCGTATATAGGATCAGAGGTGCCAATAGAAAAAGAACCATAAGCGTTGGTAACACTTCCTCCGTTGCAACTGCTAGACACAGCTACTACTTGAGGGTCATTGCTACTGCTGTTACTTCCTACCTCATGGATAGAGACCACGCAGCCTTTGCTCAAGATACCAGAGGCAGTCCATTCTGTTACCCCCTCCGACGAAACGGTGAAGACATCATTTGCATCGATGTAATCGTGCTCTGTGAAGAAGATCTTAGTTCCTGAGGGGATATCTTCTAATGCCACAAAAGAGAATCCATCTCGGTAGAGTGTTCCACTCACATTATTATTATAGTTAGTCACTCCCACCAGGGCTACTTTCTGAGCGTAGAGCTGTCCTGATAGCAGGAAAAGGAGAGCGCATAGCCAGCTTGGAATAAGCTTGAGTAAAATGCTGCCATGGCTAAGTTTTGGTAATTTGTGCTTCATGATCTTAGTGAAGTTCATTCGTTAAAATGATTTAACTGCGGTCCGAAATCATCAGCTATAAGAAGCTGGCAAACCGGAACATATGTCTGTGGAAAATTTACTAGTCTTCCGCTTGGAAATACCGTTTTCAAGCACCATGGTGCGCTTGAAGCAGGCATGAATTGTAGTAGCAGCCCTATTAGTCAGGAGGCTTTAGAAATTCGGTTGTTGTTGGAGAGATAACTCTGAAAGCTACAATCCTAAGTAGGATTAACATCCAAAGACCATCTAAATTTAGGAGGGAATAGGTCTTATAGAAGATAGAAATCTAATTTGAACAAATATAAAAAAAACATTTTTGTATCGTGTCGGTATCTGATAAATCTTCCAGAAAAGAATTTCGTAGCACAAATTGGACATTTCTACTTGGCTAGCTGCTGGCGAAGTTTCTTATCTTGCTGATTCGTTTAGAGTGGCTTAAACAGCTAAGCGGCAACCATCCGAAGTTTCCCTTAGACTAGCCACTGAAACCTCGGATGTTTAGCCGTTCTTTCAACTTTAACCTTTCAACCTTCAACAACATACCTAGATGCCTGACCAACAAATACACTATCGTACCTGCAACCTCTGCGAAGCTATGTGCGGCCTCGAAATTACCTACCAAGGAAAAGAAGTATTAACGATCAAAGGAGATAAAGCGGATCCCTTCAGTCGAGGCCATATCTGCCCAAAAGCTGTGGCCTTGAAAGATGTCTACGAAGACCCAGATCGCTTGAAGGTGCCTATGCGGAAAACGGCCAATGGTTGGGAGGAAATGGAATGGGAGGAAGCCTTTGACTATGTAGCGGAGCGCATTAAGGAAGTACAGGACAAGTATGGAGAGCAGGCAGTGGGGGTCTACCAAGGTAATCCTAATGTGCATAATTTCGGGACGATGGTTTTCGGGCCGAACTTTGTTAGAAGTTTGAAGACTAAAAATCGCTTTAGCGCCACCTCCGCGGATCAACTACCCCATCATTTTGCGGGCCAGCAGATGTTTGGCCATGCAATGTTGCTGCCCATTCCTGATATTGATCATACGGATTATCTTATCATCCTGGGCGGTAACCCATTGGTGTCCAACGGTAGTATCATGACTGCCCCGGATGTGGGCAAACGACTCCGGGCTATTTCGGAGCGAGGCGGGAAGGTGGTAGTCCTGGATCCAAGGCGTACCGAGACGGCGGATAAAATGGATGAGCATCATTTCATTTACCCGGAATCAGATGTATACTTCATGTTGGCCATGATCCATGTGGTGATAGCGGAAGGGAAATTAGACCTGGGACATTTAGCAGCGCATACGGATGGATTGGAGGAGATTAAGGCATTGGTGGCGGACTATAGTCCTGAGCAGGTAGCTCAGCGAACGGGTATGGAAGCAGCGACTATCCGTCAAATTGCACTTGAATTTTGTCAGGCGGAAAAGGCGGTTTGTTATGGGCGATTGGGCGTATCTACGCAGTTGTATGGTGGATTGTGTCAATGGTTGGTAAATGTATTGAACTTGGTTAGTGGTAATCTGGATGTAACGGGAGGAGCTATGTTTACTGCTCCTGCCTTTGATCAGATCAAGCTATTGGGAAAAAAAGGAAAAGCGCCTTCGTTCAATCGCTGGCAAAGCCGGGTCCGGGGCTTGCCGGAGTTTGGCGGAGAGTTGCCGGTGGCCGCCCTGGCCGAGGAGATTATGACGCCAGGGGAGGGGCAGATCAAAGCGATGGTTACCATAGCCGGGAATCCCGTTCTTTCTATCCCGAATGGAAAAGAGTTGGACAAAGGCTTAGTGGAATTGGAGTTTATGCTTTCTATTGATATCTATCTCAATGAAACAACCCGCCATGCAGATGTCATCCTACCACCCACGACAGGCTTGGAAGTGGCGCATTACGATGTCGTTTTTCACGCCCTAGCTATTCGCAATACTAGCAAATACTCGGAAGTCTTATTCGAGAAAGAAGACCAACAACGACACGATTACCAGATATTTAGTGCTTTAACGGAGCGACTGGGTGGTAAGGCTGTTCCAGCCGTAAATCCAGAGCAAGTCTTGGCCTTCAGCCTGGGGCAGAGCGGCTATGCCAAAGATGGACTAAATCTGCAAGCCTTAAAAGATAATCCGCATGGAGTCGATCTCGGCCCATTACAATCCTGTATGCCGGAGCGCCTGATGACGGGAGATAGTCGCATTCAATTGGCACCGGACTGCTTCCTAAAAGATTGCCAACGCTTGTCCTTGACGGAAAACCAGGAGATGGAGCAATTTCCGATGCGACTCATTGGCCGGCGCCATTTACGTTCCAATAATTCATGGATGCACAACTCACAGCGTTTGGTCAAAGGCCGAGATCGCTGCACCCTGTTACTCCACCCGAGGGATGGTGAGCGATTGGGGATTGAAGACGGTGAACTGGCCAAGGTGAGTTCTAGAGTAGGTACACTGGAAATCAAGGTGGAACTCTCCGATGAGATTATGCCTGGAGTGGTCAGCATTCCACATGGCTGGGGACATAACCGCCAGGGCATTGGCTTGCGCGTGGCTTCCGAGCATGCCGGGCACAGCTTGAATGATCTGACGGATGAACGGCGCATAGACCTACTGACGGGGAATGCCGCTTTTAATGGAGTTCCAGTGAAGGTGGAAACCCTTGTAACTGCGGTTACCGCTTAAGTTTCTGAAAGCGTATCAAAAGTGTGAATCGAGGGGCCCTTTCCTCCCCCTCTTAGTAGGATTAGAGAGAGCCAAATCGATGGTCCATTCATGAATTAAACGCTTGAGATTCCAGCAAACAGCTTTCGTTAAGGAGTTTCATGCTGCTCCAGGTAATCCTGTAGTTCTTCTGGCAATTGATAAGAAAGGCCTTCTTCCTTCATCTGCATGCTAAAGGCGTGAAATTGGCCTTGATGATACCAGTAAAGATTGCGAGTAATGGGACCAGGATCGGATTCATAAATTAGATTGGCCTGTTTGATCATTAGACTCAAGGCTTCATTTAGATTGGTATCGAAGCTGCGCATGGGGTGAATAAAGGCGGTTCCTTTGGTGGGTACTGCGATAAGCGCGCCATGTTCTCCAACGCTATCACTAAAATTCTCTTCCAATTCCAATAGCTTGATAGCAGCATATTCATTACTAACAATGGCCAAAATCTCCGTTTCTTCCCAGAAACCATGAGCAGTCTGAACGGTTTGCTGATTGGCATTTTTCAGAGCGATGTGGAAGAGTGTTTTTTCATCCACAGACCAGTTCTCAATCTCTGACTTCAGGATGACTTGAAATTTGGAAGGTAGATCTAAGGAAAGGACGGAATAAGTACCAGCCAAGTCTTGCCGAAAGACTAAAGCATCTTGTTCTGAATGTGTATCGATTTGATCGCCATACAAGCGCAAGGTTAAGTACTCTTTGGCCAATTCAAAATTACTAAATAGCTCTTCTGTATTGGTGTGTTCCAATAATTGGTCGAAATAGGTGAAAATGTCCTGTTTCCAGCTGTCTTCTGCCTGGTTTGAGAGCCGCTTGATCAGGTTGTCCAGACTGATATCCATTTTCTCCGCTGCATCGAGAACAATAAGATTTCCTTCTGCTATGGTAGTGAGTGAATGGTCCTTTTCCTCAAAATATCGACAGATATAGGCCAAAACCCGAAAGTATTGCCGCTCCGAAACTAGATGTTCGTATTTCTCCGGAATCTGTTCTTCTATGCTAGTCAAACTACTTTTGGAATTCATTGGGCATTTTTTTGCCGAGAACCCTTGGGTTCACGTGGGTGAAAGGGCATTTAGGTGTTCATAGCATGTTGAAGCCCTTAGGCGGCGGAGATAGGTACAGTTGCTTGTTGGCAGTGCTACACAGGGGAAAAGGCTGTTAACCCATTAAGCGTGGGTTCTTCTCAATATAACGTTCTTTTTAGGATTAACCGCAGGAACGAATTTAAACTTATTAACAGACAAACTCTCGAAGACCCAGCAAGCAAAGCAATTTACCTTGGATTAAAGGCTATGCTTTGCCAGTTGCTACAGGGGACTGAACCGATAGTTTTTTCTACCACAGATGGTGTACTTCGGGCTGAATCCACTCCTGGTAAATCTCGTTCATAGCGCTAATTTGTTCCACCTGTAAAGCTGGTAGCTCAAAAGTGCTTAGATTAGAATGTACCTGACTCAATTTCGAAGCCCCAGGAATGATACAGCTCACTTCTGAGAATTGTAAAATCCACTGTAAGGCAATGGGGGCTAGATTATCTGTGTCTGGGAAAAGTTGCTTCAATCTATTAACCGCCTCTAACCCTAATTCGTAGGGAATTCCCGCAAAGGTCTCTCCTTTATCAAAAGCCGCCCCTTGTCGGTTGAAGAATCTATGATCTCCTTCGGCAAATTCCGTTTGTGCGGAGTAAAGCCCCGTCAGCAAGCCGCTGGCTAAGGGAACGCGTACAATAAGCCCTACATTCGCTTCCTTGGCCAATTTAAAGAATAGCTTTGTTGGCCGCTGCCGAAATAGGTTGAATATGATTTGCACGGTAGTTACATTTGGAAACTCTATGGCTTTGATCGCCTCCTCCACTTTTTCTACACTCACTCCTAAGTGCAGGATTTTGCCTTCTTCCTTCAGTCGTTCAAACAATTCAAAGATTTCCGGTCGGTAGTAAACTTCGGTGGGGGGGCAATGTAGCTGGATCAGGTCTAGCGTCTCCAGCCCCATTCGGCTTAGGCTATCTTCTACAAATTGGCGCAGGGCTGCGGGGGTGTAGGATTCGTTGATATGTGGATTCAATTGTCTGCCGCACTTGGTAGCGACGTAAATGCGCTCTGATCTTTCCTTGACAAATCTGCCAACTGCTTTTTCACTTTCTCCCGCTTCATAAACGTCCGCAGTATCGATGAAATTGATCCCCGCATCGGCTGCTGCGTGCAAAATTTGGGATGCATTGCCATGGTCAAAACCACTGCCCCATTTACCTCCCACCTGCCAGGTGCCTAGTGAAATGCTAGATATGTTAAAACCAGTTTTTCCGAGTGTTCTGTATTCCATTGTATTGTAGGGTGTTTAATAAAGAACGTTTAATGAAAAATGGGGCTTGGCGAGTTTGTCACGATTGGGTGCGAGGCAAGCTTGACCATGTTTCTAGCCGAAAGACCAAAGCCAGCCTTGGCGTGGATAAATTGTGCTATCTCTTTGCGATAAAAAACCTCGAAATCTTTCATCGCCAATGGCATTGCTAAGTCCTTGCGAAAGATTTTGACGCTCCTGACTACTGTTTCCTGCCCAAAGATTCAAGTTCTCCATACGTAGTTGCGATCGCTTCCTTCTGACGGAATAGACCCAGCAAAGGTGCCGATCTCTGCCGCATAATTCATTATCTGCTGCAGTTTTTTTCCTTCCCATTTTCCTGCTTCTGGATGCGGGAAAACGGACTCTTGGTATGGCTGCGAAGAAAATAAGATAAATCAGAGAGCATCGGATTGAAGTCATCCTTAGTTCAATTAGAATATGGCCGTGTTCGCGCAATAAGTACTTCTTGGATACGCTAGTCGATCTACAGCAGTTCGATATCAAAGCCAGCATCTTCCACTGCCGCTTTCACTTCTGCCACATCTACTGCCTCTCCTTGGACGACCAGGATTTTATTAGGGTCTTCCGTATCCACCTCCCAGTAGCTGATCCCTTTGACATCTGCCAGGAATCCCTTTACCGCACGTACACAGTTTCCACAATTTATGGTGGTTTTAAATTTTGCTTCTTTCATGTTTTGATTCGACTTCTTTTACATCAAGATTAAATTGCCGAGAATCACTTTCAAGAACAGCCTATTACCAGAAAAAGTTGACTTGTTCAGAATTCCTCCAACTGCTTAAAATAGGCAATTACGATATTGCGGATATCATTAGTAATCGAAGTGCCATACATCTCTAGGGCTGGCTCTTCTTGGAACGTGTACTCGCCCAAGAATTCGAGGTTTTGTTCACGACCCTTTGCCAAAAATTGGGGCAATACAATCGTGTACATTTTTTCTTTTTCTAAGGTTTTTCCATTAATTAAATAAGTACCTGAGTCTTTTTCCGCTTGGATTAATTGCAGATAACCGCCATCACCTTTGTTGGTGGTAAGACCTGTATCTAAGAGTTGTTGTAGGCGAATGCCGGGAATCTGCATCCTCACGATGGAGCCACCAAAAGGGAAAGTGCGAAGCACATCATATTCTGTCACCACATTGCTAAGATTATCATCCAAACGCATGGATCCACTATTTAATAGATACACATCCGCACCGGGGATGGCCTCGGACATGGCTACGGCCGCCAGTCGGCCATAGTTAGTAGATTTCGTTCGAATCAAGGCTTCTTTACATACCAAGGGTTGTGAGAGTTGCAGCAATTGTCGGTTGGGATCAAACCCCATTTCACTCATCAGTTGGTTGACTTTGGATTGCCACTTGTCCACCACCTTCTGGGTAGCCACTTCATCTTCAATGGAGTCATCGATTTTCTTTAGGCTGGATTGTATCTGCACCATCTGTGAGGGAGGATTGTAGGTAAGTCGATGGATGTAGACTGTTTTGGCATTGGCATCAGCCTTGGTGATTACTGTTTTTTCAACATAGTGGTTCATATTGGTATGATCATGTCCACCAATGAACAAGGCCACTCCGGGTACAGCTGCCGCTAAGGTTTGATCTTCCGCTACGTCCAGATGCGTAATACCGATGACCATATCCACTTGACTCTTTAGTTCCTGGTAGGTCTTTCGAAAACTCTCCGTCACATCCTCATAGTGCAGATAGTCTTGTTGGGCAAAAGGTAGAACTACTCCAATAAAGCCCACCTTTACCTTTTGTCCTTTACCATTAGAAAATTCTCGTATGATAAAGGAAGGGATGGGGCTGTCTACCCCGTCAATTTTTTGGGTGAATGGTTCTTTTTTGTCACCCTTTATTCTTAGGGCATTGCAAGTTGTGTACTCAAATTGACTCGCGTTGATCCGTTTTTGCAGGATATCTGGATTACTGATGTCAAATTCATGGTTCCCGAAAGTGGCATAATCCAAGCCCATGGCATTCAATGCCTCTACCATTTGCAAGCCGGCAATTCGTTCCCCCGCTTCGTCTTTAAGTGTACCAATAAAGGAAGGACTGAGGAAATCTCCGGCTAAGATGGCTATGGTATTTGGGTTTTCAGCTAGCAATTGCTTTTTTACAGTAGCTACTCTGGCCAGACCACCCGCTTTGCCACCTTCTAGGGGTGCGATTTCGTACACATCGTTCAGTTGGAGAATGGTAAATTCGACATTTTGGGTGGTAGTAGAGAGGGTGCGACTGCTCTGACAGGACAATAGGGCCAGCAAACAGATGGAAAGAAAAAATTGACGCATTTCCTTTTGGTTTTGGCGCTCAACGATAATGATCTATTACAACAGTGCGAAGGTAGCGAATGGTGGGCTCGATCGATGAAGAACAGGCTAGAAATTCTAAAATTTAATCCGCTTTAAACCAGTAAGGCCTCAGGAGTTGTTGTTTCCTGAGGCCTTACAATCCATAAGAAAAGCTTTGAAAACTAGTAGTTCAGTTCAAAAAATTCCTTGTAACCATTCAAGGTCTTAGCCCTCAAAACTTGGCGATAGTTGCCTTGACTAATGGGAAGGATATCATAATCCACCTTATTGGGGTCTAGGAAATCACCCATGTTCTTTTGAACGCCTTCAAAGTAACGCATGGCAACATCCTTGTTCTTAAATCGTCGCATTACCAGTACTGGCGTTTCATTTTTCGGCCCTAGATAAATATTCGTGATTCGAATGCGATCCAGTTTGTGGTACTTCTGGTTATAATCCGCAATGACGATCTTATTGTCGTTCAATTTCACGTTTTCGTTGAATACTACAATGATGTAGTGCAGGTCTTTTTCATTGTATTTAAAGCCCCCCGAATTCACGCCACTTCCTTGACCTGGCAATTGAGCGGTAGCTCCACCGAGGAAGCGCAGTATCTCCTTCGCTCGCTTTTGTTCATTTGTATTGGGATAGGTTGATATTACCTTCTTCAAGTCAGAAATATAGGCATCTTTCCCCTTCGTGTTACCAACGCACATTGCCATTAATAGGGCGTACTTGGGCTTCAGCTTATGCTTACCCAAGAGCTTAATGAATGCCTGTTGAGATCGGTTGTAGGCATCTTGATATTTCCCTTCCGAGAATAAACCATAAATCTGGTCGTACTGAAGGTTAAGCCGCCGCTCTTCGTCCAGGTAATTTTTGGTGAAGTTGGGATCCTGCAAGATCTTGGCGTAATTCGTAGTGGGGTACTTATTGACAATTTTGTCAAAATATTCCTTGGCCTTGGGTTGATTATTTAGATCCTTATAAGCGATATGCATCACATACCAAGAATCCAATTCATAATTGCTACCAGGATAGCGCTCATTAAGTTCTTCCAGGATTTCTACAGATTTATCGTTACGCTCAAGTCTTTCACGGTAAAGTGACCCTAGACTATACATGGCTTCCCGAATTTTCAGGTGAGCGGTCTCTATTTCATTTTTGGATTTTGGAACTCCCTGCAACAATTTATCTAGGTCAGCATCTTCCAGTGTAGGAGCATCTAGATTTTCATCGGTTGCTATATCTTCCTCAAAGCTTCCGCTGCTATTTCTAGCGGATCTTCTCCAATCGTCTTCCAAGGTTCGATCACCCCAAACCCGAGCGAACTCCTTTTGTCCTCTTCTAATGGATTTCTCATTGTAAGCGAAAAAAGAACTGGACTTAAGGCCTCTGGCAGCTGAGGATCTTCCAATTTGTGGTTTTTTGTTAGCCTGGTTGGCTTTAGCCAAGGCTTGTTGGCGTTTGATCTCGTCCTGCTCCTTCTTAATACTCAATGCCAACTCTTGTTTTTCCTTATCACTTAACTGCGCAATGGCCAGTAAGCTATCTTGTAGTTCTATGGTTTCTAGGTGTAAGGCAATCTCCTTCAGGTTATTGCTAAAAGCCTGTACATCTGCGAAACGTTCGTCTGTAGGAGGCATGACCTGCATAGTGGAATCATAGTAGGATTTGGCTTTGACAAAGTTCTCCTCTTCGAAAAACAAGCCAGCCAAGGTCAAATAGGATTCGGCTCGCTGGGCCTGATTTTGTCGACTACTCTTAAGAGATTGAGTCAAAAATTTGATTGCCTCTTCGCGATTTCCTTCCTTCAAGGCGATTTGTCCCAGGGCATAGTACAACTGATCCTTAAATGCCAAGTTTTTAGGGTCTTTCAGCATTTTGTTCAGATTCTTCTTCGCCTCTTCCGCGGTTCCTCTTCCAGACAGCCAAGAATTCTGTGCCATATTTAGACGAGCGCTGAATTCCATTTCGTAAGCAGGGCGGAACTTCAAGCTTTGCTCGAAAGCTGCATATGCTTCATCTGCCTGACCAAGTTGCTGGTGTATTTGCGCTTTAATAAAAGCGTATCTCGCTTTCAAGGCTCTTTTCGGCGCCTCATTAATAGCCGCATCCAATTGCGGAATGGCCTGGCCGTAATCCTTGCGTACGATATAATAATGTGCCTGTAGCGCGGCTAATTCACTCCTGATATCATTGAAAGTCTGCGGGCTACGCTCTAATTGTGACATGAAACGCGTCGCGGCATCGTAATTATCCCTAGCCACCAGGGTCTTAGCCAGCCACAGTACGCCTTCCTGATAGGCGGGACGGTGCTTTAAGAAATAACTCTCCGGATCACCTTCTATCTCACCATCCGAATCAGATATGCTGATGGAGGTGGGGATAGGTGCAGGTACTTCTTCTTCCTTTTTCTTTAGCTCTTCCTTCTCTTTCTGTGCCTTTGCAATGCTGGTTTCCTGCTTATCTTCCTTAGGCTTATCAGGGGTATCAGTCTTTTTCTTTTTCCGGTTACTTTTCTTCTTCTTGCTATTCTTTCTGTTCTTTTTTGCTTCGCGCTCCTTTTTCTTCTTATTGCGTTTTACTTCACGGTTATAGCGTTTTCGATCGCGTTTGGAGTTGCCTGTCTTTTCAATCTTTACAGACTTCTTCGATTTTTTAGAGCTACTCTTCCGTTTCTTCTTTTTACTTTTTGAATTCTCCTTAGCCTCCTGCATTTTCCGTGGTGAGTACTCATTGATCAGATATCGCAAGGTCTCCTCCGCAGATTCGTAGTCTTTCTTCAAGAATTGAGCTTGTCCGATGATCAGGTAGCAATCATCGGTCCAAACACTTTGTCGGTGTAGATTGATGACTACGGAAACTTTTTCCATCGCCAGGTCTAGGTCTCCCGCTACGGCTTGAGGATTGTCTGCTTCGGTGTAGGCAAATACCGGAAGAATTTTATTGTAGTTGTCCTGGTGTTGGTTGTCAAGAGAAACGAAGGTCTCTTGCATCAATTCTCTGGCGTTGAAGTAGCCATTGTACTTAGCCGTGGTATTGTGGTATAGTTTACCCAGAGCGGATAATTCTCCCTTCTTCTTTTGAGTAGTACAAGCTGATACGACCAAAAAGGTCATGAGTATAAAGCCTACTTTCTTTAGCTGTTTCAAGGCAAAAAGTTTTCGTTAATGTGCGTGACCAAATACTGATTTTGATATAGAAAAAGGAAAGGCAAGCTTTTCATTCTACCCGGAGGCTGGCTATTCATCAATTTTGTCGTCCCTTCTCACAAAATTAGCAGATGGTATCAAATGCTCTCGTTTAGTATTACTATTTTTGCACCAAAATGCTTTCAATGCGAGCAAATTTAGGCTTTTCAACCTAAATTGATTTGGAAAAACATAAAAAACCGATTGAAGGCCGGGCACAATTTATTCTTTGCTGCGGTCAGCATACTATAAACAAACCGGAGATCGTATATAATTATTATATTTCAACGCATTATTAACAATCCGGTTGCACAAAAGATCCTTATGGCGCAAGAAATCGAACAAGGGAGCAGATGGGAAAATTTTAAGGAACGACTCAAGAATACGTATAGATTGGTCGTGATGAATGGCGAGACTTTTGAGGAGGTCAGTTCCTACCGCTTGTCTTTGCTTAATGTATATGTATTGCTAAGCAGTTTATTTGTGGTGATGGCCATCGTCGTTTTCCTATTGATTGCAGCTACTCCTTTGAAAAAGTACTTGCCGGGTTATGGCTCCGTACAGCAGGATAAGGAATTGCGAGAGCTACATCTGCAAATGGATGAGATGGAGCGGGAATTAGCCAACCATCGACGTTACAGTGAGAATTTCCGTAAAATCTTGGTCGGAGATGTGGAGACTGAGCAGGATATACCCGAAGTCCAAGATAAGAAATTGGATACGATCACAGAGATTCCACGGGCGCCCATTCTGGATCAATTGCAGCGGGAAGCAACGCGTTCTGAGATCGGAAGTGCACCACCAGAGGGGCGAACTTCCAATTTGTCACCTCGGGATATTCCTTTGGAGCAAATGTATTTCACTCCACCCTTACGCGGAACGGTTAGTGCAAAATACGCGCCAGAGAATGATCACTACGGTATCGATGTACTTGCGCCGAAAAACACACCCGTACAAGCAGCTATGGATGGCTACGTTTTTCTCTCCGATTGGACCCTCGAAACTGGCAATACCATTGGTATTCAACACACCAACAATACGATTACTTTCTACAAGCATAACTCTTCTTTACTTAAACCTGCTGGCAGCTATGTGAAAGCTGGTGAAGCTGTAGCCATCATTGGAAATACAGGAACTTTGTCGAATGGACCGCACCTGCATTTTGAGTTATGGTATAAAGGGAAATCCGTAGATCCTACTGGTTATATCGAATTTGAATAAGTTCAGGATCAGTAGTTGAGCGATTGCGCCAGGCTGTAAAATTTGGCTTTCCAGTAATTCACCCTTGCCAGAAGGAAGCGGAATATCGAATTTATTCCTATTTTTGCATTGCTGACCATCTATCTTAGAAGAGCGAAAGACCAATCGTCCAATCTTATAAAACCTCATTACAAACTCAGCGTTTATCAAGAAGATCATTCTCTAGAAAGACGCCTTCTATTTTATTAAGTGTGTAGGAGCTCCATGTAGATCTGTTGGATAACGGGAAACCACCCGTTGCGTATGTTGCACAGATTAATCAAAATAGTGTGTTATTCTGTTTAAAGACAAATTGTCTTTACATCGGATAATACTAAGAGAGCCGAAAAATCTTTTTCCATGGAAGATAAAAAAAATCACGAGCTGCAATCAGCTTTCAATGAAAAGGGAGAAGCCATCAGTCCCATCCTCCCAAACAATGTCAAGAATTTCTTGATCGATATTGACGGAACGGTATGTGATGATATTCCAAATGAAGAGCCGGAACGAATGTTGACTACCTTACCGTATCCGGATGCTTTAAAGATTCTTAACAAATGGTATGATGAAGGCCATATCATCACCTTCTTTACTTCTAGAACGGAGGAACATCGTGAAGTAACGGAGAAATGGCTTCACAAGCACTCCTTCAAATACCACGGCCTATTGATGGGCAAGCCACGTGGAGGAAACTATCACTGGATTGACAACCATATTGTAAAGGCTACTCGTTTTAAAGGGAAGTTTACTGATCTAGTGGTGGAAAATCACGGGATTGAAGTTTTTAAGGACTAAGTCCACGCCATGACTCGAACCCCTCCGAATCCCTTCCAGGCTTCGGGAGGGTTCGAGCATCGAACTATAGCTTATTGTTGATTAAATGTCTCAAGGCTTCTTCCAGGTCGGGATACTCAAATTTGAAACCCGCTTTTTGAATTTTAGCCGCTGAGACTTTAGTCCCGCTCAAAACGGCATCGGCCATTTCTCCCATAGCTAAACGAAGCGCCAAACTTGGAGCAGGAATCACTGCTGCGGTAATACCCTTAGCCTTCGGTAACACCTTGGCAATTGTCTTATTTCTAGCTGGATTGGGGGATACGCCATTGTAAACACCCTCCATTTCTTTATTTTCCAATGCAAAAATGAATTGGCGACAGATGTCATCGAGATGTATCCAGGAATACCACTGTTGCCCATTTCCAAAGTAGGTGCTAGTTCGTGCGTGTAAAGGTAAAAGCATTTTTTCCAAAGCGCCTCCTTGCGTAGACATGACTAGACCAATCCGTATGGCAACCGTACGAATCTTAGTCTTATTCCTAATCTGTTCTATACTCCTTTCCCAGGCAATGCAGCTCTCAGACAGGAATCCAATGCCTGGACCATCTTCCTCTGAAATCTCCTGTTCTCCTCTATCCCCGTAATATCCAATGGCAGCACCGGAAATGAAAGCTTTGGGGGGGCTGGCCAATTCCCCGAAGGCGTGCAGGAGCAATTCATTTCCTTTTACCCGACTGTCAATAATCAATTGCTTTCGGGCAGGGGTCCATCTAGCATCAGCAATTCCCGCTCCGGCTAGATTGATAATATAATCTACCTGCGATACGATGTCTTGATCGATTTGCCCCTTCATCGGGTCCCAATGGTAAGTCGGATACTGGGGATTCCCCCCGATCTTACGGCTCAGGTGAGCTACCTCATATCCACCCTTGGTCAGTAAGTAGCTCAGACGACTTCCAATGAGACCTGTTCCCCCTGCTATTAGCACTTTCATCTGATTATTGTTTTGATTGAGCTTTTCTAGGCAAAAAAAGCTATTCCGATGTTAGTTTGGACCAGCCTATTCAAAAGTATAGGAAAGGCGTTTTATGCGATTTGAGCTGGCTAGATCTGCAAAAATCCATGACAGTCCAAAAAATCATTGAGATTCCTTTTTTTGCAGTAAACTTAGAACTAATTTCCTCGCAAAAAGTTTTGAATGCGAATCCAATTCATCAGCAACACCTTGAGACCTCAATTCATAAAACTTATCCTTTTTTCCTTTCTATTTGTTTTAAGTAGTTGTAAGCCTGAACAAATGGAATCTGAAGCTACGACCACCACTACCAAAGTCATACCAAAAGTGGCCGATGGAATGGCGGTAGCGGCAAATGGAGCTTTCTTGAAAAATTCCGCCGCCTATTTTGAACGTCATCAAAGGGCGAGTGGCCGTTTGGAGTACATCATCAATCCAGAAGGGACTTCTAGTGATAATGGAATTTACAATGTAGTTCGGCATGCCGGGGCTTTGTACAGCCTGGCTGCTTATATAGAACACGCCGGAGATCGGCAATTTGATGAGCTTTGGAAGAAGGCAAGTGACTATATGTGGACAACGAATGTGTTGCCTATACCTGATACGAAGACGCTAGCGATCTGGTCTGTACCGGGAGAGAATTTCTATGAAAACTCCTTTGCCAAGGCCAAAATTGGTGCCACGGGCTTGGCCTTAGTGGCATGGATGATTGGCGAACGCATAGGCTTGGCACAATACCCCCGGGAGGAGGTCCAGCGCTTAGGAGACTTCTTATTGTACATGCAGGAAGAGGATGGCCAATTTTATAATAGTTACCATGAAAAAGCCGGGCGTGTGGATTTTGGGAAGTATCAATATTATCCTTCAGAATCGGCCTTGGGCCTATGCTTTTTGTATGAACAAGATCCACTGGATAAATGGCTACAAGGGGCGATTAAGGCCGTGAGCGTGCCTGCCAAAAATCAAGAAGAAATGGCAGCCAAACCGATTGATCATTGGGATTTGATCGCGATCGCCAAGGTGTTTGATATTCTAGTGGCAGAGGGTAAGGATACTACTTCTTATGATTACTTATTGGAGTACAGTCGCTGGTTAGTAGATCGCCTTCTGCTGGAATATGAAGAGAGTACAGTCAAGGGGAGCTTTACCAGTGATTATGGGACGACCCCAACGGCAACGCGGATTGAAGGACTAACGGCCATCTTGCCTTATTTGGAGCCAGAGAGTGCTCGCGCCGATGCAACGAAAAGAGCGATAGGGGAGGCTGTCGAATTTCTGCGAGATAGCCAGATCAAGGAGGGAAGACTGGCAGGCGGTATTCCTTTGTCTACCGTGAAGAAGGATACGGCTACGAGTGAAGAATCCCAATTTGCTATTGATAAATTCAATAGCAAGGCCGCAGAAATTCGAATTGACTATCTACAACATGCTATGTCTGCTGTATTGGGGCATGATATCCTGTGTAAGAAAGGACTGATGACAGGAGGTTAAGTGCCTCTTTGGTGACCGCTTTTGGATGAAAAAGTGCCTAGCCTCAGCAAAACAGCCTTTTTCCACCCGAAGGAGGAGCGTCAAATATAAACTAAGTCTGCTTGCGTAGCAGATAAATCAAGACTGGAAAACCCTTATTATAAAAGACTTATGGATTTACTGGCAGGAATAATCATTTTAGGCATCTTTGCGCAATGGCTGGCTTGGCGCATTAAAGTTCCAGCTATCCTGCCGCTCATTATTATTGGCCTTCTCGTCGGTCCCCTGTCGAGTCTAGTACGGGAGGATGGAACGAAGTGGCTGGAGCCAATTTTTGATCAGGCTTTGCAGCGTGGCTTATTTCCTGGAGAGTCTTTGTTCTATTTTGTTTCTCTTGCGATTGGTGTCATTCTTTTTGAAGGTGGGCTTACCCTAAAGCGTCGAGAATTGGCAGAGGTAGGACCATTGGTACTGCAACTCATAACGCTCGGTTCTTTAGTCACCTTTATTGGTGCTGGATTAGGGGCCTATTATATCATCGGGCTCAGTTGGCCCATCTCCTTTCTATTTGGCGCTCTAATCATTGTGACGGGGCCTACTGTAATCGCCCCTATTTTACAAAATGTTCCGCTGACGCGCAATGTAGCTACGGTGCTGAAGTGGGAAGGTATTCTAATCGACCCCATCGGTGCATTAGTAGCGGTATTGGTCTTTGAGTTTGTGCAAACTTCTGATGGAGGCGTTGCTTTTACCTCCCATGCGCTCATTACTTTTAGCCAGATCATCTTGATTGGTTTGGCTTTGGGAACCTTGGCAGCTTTGGGGCTGTACCAACTGATCAAACGGGAATTGATCCCCCACTACCTCTTGAATGTATTTACGCTTGCCGCCGTGTTGGGGGTATTTGTTTTTTCAGATTTTATCGCTCATGAATCAGGGCTCTTGTCGGTGGTAGTCATGGGCATGGTGATGGGAAATCTGGATTTTCCACGACTGAATGACATCTTATACTTCAAGGAGTCCTTAAGTGTATTGCTAATTTCAATTCTCTTTATTCTCCTAGCTGCTAATATCGAATTGGAGGATCTCAGTCTTATCTTCCAAGACTGGCGAGGTATGGGCTTGTTGGCTTTTGTCGCCTTCTTCTTGCGTCCCATTAGCATTTTTCTCAGTACTCGGAAATCTGAACTGGAAACCAATGAAAAACTGTTTATTTCGTGGGTGGGGCCGAGAGGTATCGTAGCTGCGGGGATAGCTTCTTTATTTGGTATCAAATTGACACAGCTTGGGGTGGAAGGGGCAGAGTATATCACGCCTCTAGTCTTCATGATTGTACTGGGAACGGTATTGCTCAATGCCACCACTGCCCGCTTGGTGGCCAAACTGCTGAATGTAATCCAGGAAGCTTCTGACGGTATTTTAATCATAGGCGCGGCGAGGGCGTCACGGGTCATCGGTAAGTATCTGCATGAGAATGGACGACATGTAGTGTTAGTGGATAGCAATGAAGCTAATATTGAGAAGGCGAAGGGCCTGGGTTTAGAAGCGTTTAACTCCAATATCTACAATGATGATTTGAATGAGCACATGGAATTGGTAGACATGGGGTATCTGATCGCGATGACGGCCAGTCCACAAGTAAATGAATATGCCGTAAAGCACTACGAACATGTCTTTGGTGAAAATGGAACCTTCCGTTTGATCACTCCGGAGGAGTTAATGGAGGATAGCACGCCACCGCCTGATAATGGGTTGTTTTCTTACCGTGATGATTTTCTAAATCTAAACGAGGTGGCACGTGACCATCCATTTATCCACGAAATTGAGATTCCTAGTCCTGAGTTTTTGAAAAATCTACTGGCCAAATTGCATTGGGAAGAGCATGCGATTCCCATCTTTATTAAAGACCCTGTGGGGCAATTACAGATTCTAACTTCAAAACCAGAAGAGATGTCTATTGTGGACGGTACGGCATTGGTTTATATGGGAAAAAAATTAGAATTGGGAAGTGAAAGCCTTCAGCAGATGGATGGCGCAGAATAGTTCGCATGAATCCGCAGATAGCTTCAGTTATTATTTTTCCTATCTTGCTCCGAACTTGCAAGACTTATGCCTGTTAACACTTCTGCACAATATCCGAATCAAGGATATGCTTGGTATGTAGTGAGTATACTCACGCTAGCCTATATTTCTTCCTTTATTGATAGGCAGATACTAGCACTTTTAGTAGAACCCATCAAGGCTGATTTTGAAATATCAGACACGCAAATGAGTTTGCTGATTGGGATGAGTTTTGCTCTTTTCTATACCCTAATGGGCTTACCGATTGGTAGAATGGTAGACCGTCAAAATCGGCGCAACATCATAAGTGTTGGGATTGCCGTTTGGAGTGTGATGACTGCTCTGGGCGGGATGGTAAGAAATTTTGGTCAGTTCTTTCTAGCACGGGTTGGCGTAGGGATCGGTGAGGCGACTTTGAGTCCAGCCGCCTATTCGATCATCACCGACTATTTTCCAAAGGAGAAGCGTGCCACGGCCATTGGGTTCTACAGCATGGGCATCTTCATCGGGGCTAGCATGGCTTATCTATTGGGAGGGTGGATTATTGGATATACTCAAGATCTCGCATTTTTAGAACTGCCTATTTTAGGCGCAGTTAAGCCCTGGCAATTTGTCTTTATAGTATTAGGCCTCCCTGGATTATTGATTGCTCTTTTGGTACTAAGCATTAAAGAGCCTGCCAGAAGGAATTTGAAAGGAGAGCTACGGCAGGGGCAAGCGTCGTCCGTTCCTCTCAAGGATCTCTGGGCCCATTTTAAACAGCACGGAAAAACCTACCTCTACCTAAATCTAGGCATTGGAAGCTGGTCCATTCTAACATACGGAAGCGGCGCCTGGGAACCTACTTTCTTAATTCGTACGTTTGACTACAGTATTAGAGAGGCGGGGGTATTGATGGGGGGGATGTTGTTGACCCTTTCTACGGCAGGGGTGTTTTTTGGAGGCTGGATTGCAGACCGCTGGCTCAAGAAGGGGCAAAAGGATGCAAAGATTAGAGCCATTCTTTGGAGCATCGTGCTATCTGTTCCTACAGGATTACTTTATCCGGTTTTTGATAATGAAACCATCATGTTGATTTTACTGGGACTCTTCCTCTTTCTTACGAAGGCACCCATTGGTTTAGCCGCGGCGGCTATTCAGGAAATCACGCCCAATGAGATGCGAGGCCAAGCATCAGCCGTTTATCTGTTTTTTCTAAATCTAATTGGCTTAGGCTTAGGTCCAACCGCTGTGGCGCTATTGACGGACTACGTCTTCCAGGATGAAGGCATGCTACGTTATTCTATTTTGCTGATTGCAATGAGTTCAGCTGTATTGGCTACCTTCTGCTTTTGGCGGTGTCTCGGGCCCTATCGCCGTAGTATTGCGCAGTTGGAGTCGACTTAATTATACCACCGATCAATTTATCTATTAGATGCCTAATGCTTGGCGACATAGCGAGACAGGTCCTGGACGGACGGTCGAAATCGAAGGTGAAACTTATTTGTACTTCAGTGGTACCAGTTATTTAGGTTTAAACCAGCACCCGGACTTTAAAAGGTTGCTGTTGGAAGGAATTGAAAGGTTGGGGGTCAACTTTGGCGGCTCGCGAAGATCTAATTTACGTTTTGAATTATACGAGCAGGTAGAGTCCCTATTTGCAGAATGGACAGGTGCGCCAGCCAGCTTGCTGTTTTCATCTGGTTCTTTGGCAGGGCAGGTGCTGCATCGGATAATGAGCAAACTGGGAGAGGTATTGTACGCACCTGGTACTCACCCCGCTCTTTGGGGAGAGCAACAGCCGCCGATTCAGGATTATCAGGAATGGATTGATTGGTTGCTTCAACGCTTAGAGGAAAGGGAGCGTACTACCATCATTTTTGCCAACTCTATAGATCCCTTACGCTCTAAAGCCTATGATTTTTCATGGGTAGAGCAAATACCACCAGCTTCGCTCGTCTACTTAGTAATTGATGATTCGCATGGCTTTGGAATAACAGGTGTTGATGGGATGGGAATCTATCCAGACTTGAAGACGCCGGCTTATGTCCAAAAGATAGTTCTGGCGTCTTTGGGAAAGGCTTTTAGCCTGCCCGCGGGGATTATTTTAGGCCAGGAAGAAATCATTTCTAAATGCTGGGAAAGTCCATTTTTTGGCGGAGCTTCTCCTTTGCCTCCAGCCTACCTGTATGCCTTTCTGAATAGCCGTGGTTTATGGCGTGAGCAACTCAAAACACTACGTGAATTGATTCGTTTCTTTGATGAGAAAATAAGTAGTTGGGGGCTGTTCGAGCACCTGGAGACGTATCCGGTGTATTACACTAAGGAAAATAAATTGGCGGAGTCGCTTTGGGAGAAAAAAATAATGATCTCTAGTTTCCCTTATCCGAGATCCATTGATCCTTTAATTACCAGAGTTGTACTCAATGCCTTACATCAAACAGCTGATGTAGAGCGCCTGGTAACTGCCATTCGTTTTGAAATAAATCAGAGATAGTAGGCATGATGCACTACGCAAGAGATGCCCACTCTTTGAAATCTTCTGAAGGGCCTTGAATTTCGGCCTCAGAATGGGTTCCCTTTTGACCTGTTTGGATCCCATTTGGAGTTTTCCCTTCCATATGCAACAAATGTTGGAGAAGTTCCTCCGGTGTGAATGTTGTTGGCAAGGTCTGTAGTGCTTTAATGACCTTATCTTTTGTAAGCATAAGTTTTAGTCCTTAAATGATAGTCTAGTGAATGATTGAATTTGTGGTTGGGCTAAGTGTTGTTGTTCTTACTCAAGTATTTTCTTGTATTACGGGCAAGATATGTACTGTGTTTCTTATTGCAAAAATCTTAATGTTAATTTAATATTAGGCTTTTGATTTATACACAATTATTCTGTTTGAGCAATTCCACACGGTGTACTATATCTTTCCGCAAATATTCCTTTAATGCCTTTTATGACTAAAATGTTGTAAAAAATGCCTAGATAAACACTTTCTTACGCATGGCTTTCTTTTCACTATGTAATTTCTTCTTGCGCAAACGCGTGGCTGGATCCGATTGCCGAGCTCTCACCTTCTTACGTTTTGGGGGAGCCTGAACCGCCTTTGTGATCAATTCATCAAAGTGTTGGATAACCAACTGTTTGTTGCGGTGCTGCGAGCGACTACTAGAACAGCGCAATTGTAAGATACCCTCTCGATTGATTCGATTCTTTAGGTTTTTCTTCACCCTGGCTTTCTGCGTATCGCTAAGAAAGGCAGAAGCCTCCACATCAAAAAGAAGCTCAACCTGTGTTGAAACCTTGTTTACATGTTGGCCACCGGCACCAGAACTGCGACTAGTTCTGAATTGTAATTCTATATGTAATGATTTGGTATCCATGATGCTAAAACAACATCGAAGGGGGGAAATAAGTTCCCATATTCCAAATGCCTCAGGAAGGATGTAACGGAAAAGGAAAAACCAGGAACAACTCAAGATTCCTGGCTTTTGCGCATCATGTATGTCTAAAGAGCTTATCGCATCATATTGTCGTATTTGCGAGCGATCACCTCCCAGGTGTAACGTCGAGTAGCAATTGCTTTCATGTTCTGCGCAATTTTAGAGGCGCGCTCGGAGGTCATATCATGGATGATATTGAGGAGTCCTTGAGCATCGCTGAAGTACATGGCTTCATCTTCTGTTGTTTCTCTGTTGTAACCCACATCAAAAGCGAGGATAGGCAGTTCTAGGTTCATCGCCTCCACCAGGGAGGGATTGGTACCTCCTGCACTATGCCCGTGCAGATAGAGATAGCAGTTTGACCGCAAGAGATTAAGTGCTCCTTTTTCATAGATAGGATCTAATAGGTGAATGTGTCCATAAGAGCTATACTGTTCCTTTAGTTGACGACCGTATTCGCTATTGTTCCAGTTACCAACGATCACTAAAGGGAGTTCTGTTTGTCTACTCATCGCATCCGTCAGCACGTGGATGTGATTTTCCGGTTCAATCCGACAAACGCTAAAGGCGTATTTTCCCTTCAAAAAGTCATACTGGTTAATATCTGCTGCTTTGACCTCTACGGGAAAGGCTTGGTCACCTCCATATTCTATCAAGTAGCTATCATAATCATAGGTAGCCTTTAAGTATTTCTTGATCACTTCATTGTCGGTCACGACAACTTCGGAAACTTCGACCGCTTGAATTTCGGAATAGCGAAGAAAAGTTTTAATGATGCTTTTCCACTTATTTCGTTTCCATTCTATACCATCTATGTTCACGAAACAGCGTTTGCGCGTGAAGAATTTGACGAGGGGTAACAATATGCACCCGGATACACCAAGGATAAGAAGGATGTCTGAGCGAAATGCCGCATGGACGATGGAGATCATATCGTAGGGAATACTCTGGAATCCGTTGGCATTCAGTGGGATGTATTTCAGTTTTGCCCCTTTCCACTCGGGTATTCTTTCTGCCTTAGGGTAAAATTTGCCGCTGCAGTATACCGTCATATCATAGTGGTCAGCAAGATGGATTACGAGTTGTTCTACTAGCGATTCGAAGCCGCCATACTTGGCAGGCAGGCCGACAGTGCCAATGATGGCTAACTTGGGTTTTTCCTGGGAGATCATTAAGTTTTGTGTTATTGAATGGACTATGAATTCGATCTAGTTAAAAAAATATACGATTATTTACTATTTTTGATTCAAATCGAATTTTACCACAACCTTTCCCACCTTTCACCCGTATATAGCTTTAATTCAAATCCTGGTCTTGCCCTAAATTGATAGTTGATTATTATGAATGATTTGCTAAGACTGTCCTTGGTATTTGGCTCAGGATTATTGATAACCCTTTTAGCCATTCCCTCTATTTTAGAAGTTGCTTACAAAAAGCAATTATTTGATGTTCCTGATGAAAGGAAGGTCCACTTCAAGCCGATTCCTAGCTTAGGAGGAATCGGAATATTCATTGGTGTGATTATCTCTTTTACCCTATGGGCAAAGGACTTGACCAACTTCCCAGAATACAAATACGTTCTGACGGCCTACTTAGTTCTTTTCTTTATGGGCTTGAAGGATGATCTTATTCTGATGCGGGCGTACAAGAAATTTATTATCCAGATTATAGTAGCAGGAATGTTGGCCTATGGAGGAGTGCGGATTTACGATTTGCAGGGTTTCCTGGGAATATATGAACTGCATGTGATTTGGAGTTATAGCCTCACCATTCTATTCATAGTTGGCGTAACGAATGCCTTTAACCTCATCGATGGAATCGACGGACTGGCCGGGGGCTTGGGAGGTATCAATTGCTTCACCTTTGGTGCGTTGCTATATATAGGCGGTATGTACGAATACGCTTTGTTGGCTTTTGCGGTAGGTGGTTCTTTACTGGGATTCCTAAGGCATAACTTTCGAGCCTATCCGAAGAAAATCTTCATGGGGGATACCGGATCACTCTTATTGGGCTTGACCGTATCCATTTTAGGGATATTCTTTTTGAACTTCAGCAAGGAGGAGGCGGGTTTAGGCTTTGTGTCACCTGCTGTCGTAGTATTGGCTATCATGGCCATTCCAATTGTTGATACTTCCCGGGTTTTTATTATCCGAATTGCATCTGGTAGATCCCCTTTCACGCCGGATCGTAATCATATCCACCATCAGGTATTGGCTATGGGGGCCTCGCACAAGATGGCCAGCTTGATGCTATATGCCGTTAACATATTGCTAGTGGTTACGGTAATGGTCTTCCGCAATACGGAGTCGGTAGGTTTAGGTTTAATCATCCTCTTTGTCGGTACGGTTTGCACACAATTGTTTGTTTTTGGAGGGCACTTGAAGCGAGAGCAAAAGATGGCCAATACCAAGAACCGGCTGGAGCAATTAGAGAAAGAAAATCAATTTATGAACAGAATAGCATAGATCTTAATATTTCCCTATGGTAATGAGTACAACGACTAACTCTGGTAAAATGTATAAAGTTTTTTTAGTGGATGACGAACCTATGGTACACAAGATGGTGAGCGGTCAACTGAAATTGATTGACTCCTTGGATATTAAATCCTTCTATAACGGTGAAGATCTAATTTCGAATATCAACCAACGCCCCGATATCATTGTCTTGGATTTCCATATGGATACAGTGAAAAAGAATGCGATGAATGGTCTACAAACATTGATGAAGATCCTGGAATTCTCTCCCGAAACCAAGGTCATCATGCTCTCTTCGCAAGATGCAATTGGGACGGCAGTGGATGTTTTGAAAAAAGGAGCGGTAGATTATATCGTCAAAGATGGGGTATTTGGAGTGAAGGCAAAAGGTGCAGTGGAGAAGGTTATCCAAGGACTGGAATTGAAGGAGGAGATTAAGGAACTTACGGCAAGAATTAAGCGGGATAAGATTGTGATGCGGGGCTTTTTTATCATCATTGTCTTGCTGTTGATAGCCATTGCTACCTTTATGATTAATCGCTAAACAAGCCCATGCCTTTTCATGGTGCTACAAATTGGTGAAGTATCAGCAAAAAAAAGGCGATTTTCTTCCCAAAGGGTGATGGCCAAACATGAACTCAGTCCTAACCAAAAGAGAAAGCCGACTTCCTCAATCAGAGGAGTCGGCTTTATATTGAACTATGGTCTTGGTTATGCGTTCTTGAGCTGGAACTTGATTGGGAGATTAAACATCACACGAACCGGCCTTCCTCTTTGCTTGCCAGGTATCCATTTCTGCGACATTTTATCCATCAGTTCAATGATTCTCATAGCTTCTTCTCCACATCCTCCTCCAATTTCCCGAACCACTCTAGCACTGGACGTGCTACCATCTTTTTCTACCACAAACTGTACTACTACAGTACCTTGGATAGCATTCTCTCTTGCTGTGGGAGGATACGTGATGTTTTCATATATGAATTCCAAGAGCTTCTTATCGGAACAGGCTTTCTTTTCCTGATCATTGCCCGCCATCGTTTCACAACCTGGGAATCTGGGCATCTGCTCTACTACCTTAAAAATCTCTGCTATCTCTTCTTCTACTGGGGGAGGTGGTGGCGGTGGCGGCGGCGGTGGAGCTACTTCCTTTTCGACGATGGGATCTGGTCTAAATACCTCTGTATTGGCCTCCACTGATTGATCCACAAACTCCATCTGCTCCTCTTCAATGATAAGCTCATCAGGTACTTCCTGGATTACTGGAGGAGGAGGTGGAGGTGGCGGCGGTGGCGGGGTAGAACTCCGTGGGGGTTCGATCTCTATGTCCTCTTCAAGTTCTAAAGAGTACTCAGATACATCGACAATCTTTTCGTAGGTCGTCCAATTGAACGCCAGAACGGTGAGCCCTAAAGTTAGGACTAGACTTAGCCCGATGAAACTACCTCGAAATTGATGAATATCAACGGCCCGATATTTATTCCTTCTGCTACTTTCTGTTCCCTTCAGATTGCGCTTGGCAACCGTTCTTAGGTATATTTTGAAAAGCCCTATAGTCAGTAGGATAAAGCCAAGTAGGCCAAAAAGGCTGATCAACATGAACTGACTACTGAAACTTAGATGGGAAGTCATAAGCTGTTATTTAAGGTTAATAGATTTGGTGCTTATTACCTACAATATCCCCTCGTTTTTGGGGAAGGGCAATAACTTTAGTCAGGTCTGCCAGTGACGGATGTCACTATTCCCTAGGAGGGTAGATATCTAATGCACTGAATTGCGTACCTTGAAACAAATACCTAAACACCTACTAGTATGGCTCAACAGGATCGCAGAGATTTCATAAAGAAAATGGGTGGTCTGTCCACCGGGTTGCTCGCCTTATCCGGCATCGATGATTCTTGGTTAAAACAATTGGAGGAAGTTCACCTGGAGGTGGAGCAAATGCCTGCCCATGAAGCAGCGCGTTACGAACCTTTTTGGCTACAGATCCAACAAGCTTTTCGTCAGTCTCCTCATTTTATCAATTTGGAAAATGGGTATTTCAGCCCTCAACCCTTAGAGGTAATGCAAGCCCAAGTGGAGAATATCCGAATGATTAATGAGATCCCTTCTTTCTATATGCGCAGAAGGCAAGCGGAAGAGAAGCAAGGTGTGAAGCGTCAATTGGCACAATTAGCGGGTTGCAGTCCTGAAGAGATCGTCATCACTCGAAATACAACGGAATCCCTAGATACGATTATTGCCGGCCTTGACTTTGAGGCCGGTGATGAGGCGATTCTATGCGATCAAGACTATGGAAGTATGCAAGAGGCCTTTCAACAAAGAGTTAAGCGACATGGGTTGGTACTAAAATGGGTGGATGTCCCATTACATCCGAAGAGTGACAGTGAAATTGTAGAACGTTATGAGAAAGCCATTACGCCCAAAACTAAGGTTATGTTGGTGACGCAACTCATCAATATTAGTGGCCAGATATTGCCCGTGCGGAAGATCTGTGATATGGCACATACGCATGGGGTAGAAGTGATTGTGGATGGAGCTCATGCCTTCGCACAGCTAAACTTCAAGATTCCTGACCTGAATTGTGATTATTTTGGCGCTAGCCTACACAAATGGTTGTGCTGCCCTTTGGGAGCCGGCATTATGTATGTGAAGAAGGATAAAATTTCCAAAGTTTGGCCGTTGTTCGGAGATGTAGCCTTTCCTGAGGATGACATTCGGAAGTTTGAACACATAGGAACGCATCCCGTTTCCACTCATCTGACCATTTCCAGTGCGATCCGATTCCATCAGTTAGTGGGGCCGGAGCGAAAACAGGCTCGACTGCATTATCTCAAGGAGTATTGGACTTCAGCAGTAAAGGACCTGGATCGAGTCATTTTGAACACACCCTTATCTCCAGATCGCTCCTCTGCCATTGCTAATATTGCGGTGGAGGGCATGACGCCTAGTGAACTGTCTGCTTATTTCTACAATAAGCATCGAATATTTACGGTGGCCATCAATCGGAAAGCTGTAAAGGGGGTGCGTGTGACCCCACATCTATATACGCGAACGGCCGACTTGGATAGTTTCATTGAGGCGATTCGTGAGGTGGCGGGATAGCCTGGAAATCACCCACTTCGGAAGTGAGTGAACGCTAAGACTTCGTAGCAGCAGATTGCCATTGTGTAGCATAGCCGCTCTTCTTCAAGAAGCGTTTGTAATGCTTCATGCGGATGATATCGATGAGTGCTCTATCCTTGTCTTCTGCCGCTTCATAATACCTCTGACAAATCTTGTACCCAATATAGTAGCCGAGGTCGGCAGGTCGCCCTTTCGCATTGGCTCCATTATAGAGCCATTTGTTGAGCTTATTTTTTAACATCTCTTGCTCAAACTCCTTCCATAGGTCTTCTTCATTGGCTTCACCGTACTCGAAGATATGAGCATTGATGTGATAGCCTACCGCTTTTTCAGCAATGAAGTCGGCGGCCCCTTCTCTAATGGCAAACATCAATAGGCGATGACCAAAGTAGGCATTGGCCATAGGAATAACCGCTTTAGATTGCAGGAAATGGACGGTCTCATGCGCCACCATGCCGGTAATGCTTCCAGTCTGACCTAACACACTTTTCAACCATATATTCATACCTTCCTTATCGGTCGTACTGTCTGCGCTGGCAATCTCCGTTCCGATTAGCAGATAATCCTTCCGAACAGTGCCGCCGGTCCGTAGCGTACCAATAGCAAAGCAGATCTTTGGTGGCTTAAATTTTGGATAGATCTCTTTGTAGCGCTTGAAAATGTCTAAGATGACCTCCTTTTGTCCTTCTACGGCCAAGGTGTTGGGGCGAATAGATTCCCAAAATTTTGGGAAGGCACGGATGAGGCGTACGTACTCCACAGCGGTGAATTTGCGGGCCTTGAGGAATTGCTTTAGCCCCTCGGTACCCCGATCCAGGTAGAGGCGCTGGATAGTGCCAACACTATCTTTCGTGGTGGCTAGGCTATCATAAGCCTCCCAAAAGTGGTCGATATCGATGGTGGTAATGTTATCCGCCGCTGATTTTTGGGCACAGCAAAATAGGGAAGAGGCCACAAAGACCAAGGTCCAGAGTAGGCGATTCATATGTAAAAGTTCAATTGGTGTTTAGTTTGCTTTTCGAAAATACAAATAAGTTATGACCTAGCTCGACTGAGGGAGGTTTTGTATTTTACCTTCCAGCTCCATGTTGGGGCTATTTCTGTGAAGAGAAAACAAAACGATGAAATACCAACTCCTAAGTATTTGCTTGCTCTTGTTAGTAAGCTGCCAACCGTCAGCGGAAGTAGAAGAAGCTTCTACCTCAAAGGCTGAGAAACCGAATATCCTGCTCATCTTTGCCGATGATTTGGGGTATGGAGACCTTAGTTGCTATGGACATCCCAACATTCATACGCCGCACTTGGATCAAATGGCCCAGGAAGGAATCAAGTTAACCTCCTTTTATGCAGCAGCTCCGGTCTGCACGCCTTCCCGGGCTGGCCTGCTTACGGGGCGCTATCCTCTACGTATTGGTATGCCCGGCAACCTTGGGCCAGATTCCAAGGGAGGCTTGTCTAAGGAGGAACAAACCTTGGCAGAAGCGCTGAAGGGGAATGGCTATCGTACCGCAGCCTTCGGCAAGTGGCATTTGGGAGCAGTTCCCGGGTATTTCCCGACTGATCGTGGTTTTGATACTTATCTAGGTATCTTATACAGCAACGATATGATGCCGCCTTGGGTGAATACGGAACGCCCTTTGCATCTGTATCGAGACGATCAACCTACAGCAGAGTATCCTGTTGACCAAACCACGTTGACGAAAAGATATACCCAGGAAGCAATTGATTTTATCAAAGCTGCTGGAGATGATCCATTTTTCATTTATCTACCCCATGCCATGCCACACCTCCCCATTTATGCTTCTGAGGAGTTTGAGGGCAAGTCGAAAGGAGGACGCTATGGAGATGTGATTGAGGAGATTGATTACAATGTGGGGCGTTTATTAGAAACGCTCAAGGAAGTTGGAAAAGAGGAAAACACCTTGGTCATCTTCACAAGTGACAACGGCCCTTGGCGAAACCTCCCGCCGAGGATGTTTAATAGTGAGCCCGTAGAGAAGTGGCACGGAGGAACAACGGGACCGCTGAGAGGGGCGAAAGCGACTACCTACGAGGGGGGCTACCGAGTTCCGTGCATTATTCGTTGGCCAGGACAAATCCCTCCGAAGCAAGTGAAGGCAGAATTGGCTACAGCTATGGATTTGCATGCTACCATTCTTCAACTTACGGGCGCGGATCTTCCCGAAAGAACCTTAGATGGTAAGGATATTTGGCCGCTACTGACGACTGAGGCTTCTTCACCTCATGAATACTACCATTATTTTCGCCGAAAGCGCTTGGATGCCGTTAGGGATAATGAATGGAAGTTAAGGGTAGCACCGGAAGCCGATAACTGGATCAGCCCAGAAATGCAGACGGGAGATGAGCCAGTACAGTTGGAGCTTTTCAATCTCAAGAATGACCCCTTTGAACAGTTTGATGTGGCGGCAGAACACCCCGATGTAGTGCAACGCCTCCGGGCTGAGATGAAGAGGATGGCGGCAGAACTAGGGGCAGATTTGCCGATCTTCAAAGACTTAGACGAGACTACTGATTAGGGATAGCTGGAGAAAGTTTTAAACCAATAGGTTCAGTACCTGTTTAGTGGGCACTGAACTTATACATCCGTACCATGGCTTTTCTCAAATACTATCTTTTCGCAATTTTAGCTTTTTTCCCATTGGACATGATTTGGTTAGGTTGGCTGGCTCGTCCTTTTTACCAAAAGCAGATGGGACATTGGATGGCTGATAAGACGGATTGGCCGACTGCCATTGTTTTCTATTTCCTTTTCCTAAGTGGCCTTGTCTACTTTGTGGTATTGCCTTCCATCCAATCTACACCCACCCAGGTTTTACTTCGAGGAGCTTTCTTTGGTTTAATTACCTATGGCACCTATGAACTCACTAATCGTGCGGTATTAGCCAATTGGCCCTATACACTGGTGGTTGTAGATATCCTTTGGGGCATAGTCTTGTGTGCACTCGTTAGTTGGGTAAGTTGGTATTTTGGTCGTTAGTTTACATTTCTTATCACCTCTACAGGACGTTTCATTGCTGCTTTACGGGCTTGCCAACTGACCAAAACTATCAATAGCAGAAGGATGATCCCACTGGCAAGTAGCACTACCCAGGGCTTGGGATCGATACTGTAGGCAAAATTGTCCAGCCAGTTTTGAGAAACTAAAAGCGCAATGGGGAGGGTGATCAGGGTGGCAATACCGAGCAAGAGCATGAACTCTTTGTTGAATAAGAAGAGAATTTGCCCTACTGAGGCACCCAAGACTTTCTGAATACCAATTTCCCTTTGCCTACCAAAGGCTAGGTACGAAACCATTCCTGCTAAGCCCATGAAGGCCAATATCACCACGGTAAGTGTTAATCCGCCCATTAACTGACTTGCCGTTTTTTCCTTTTGGTATAACTTTTCCAAACGCTCTGATAGAAATCCTGGGTCAAAGGGCCGAACGGTTTCGATTGCTCCATATGCCTCTGCTATTTTACGCATACTCTTCCGCCAATCATCGGTTTGTACTTTTACCAGCACTTCATATACCCATTCGGGCTGTCGGACGATATCTAAGAGAAGGGATTGATTGGGGTATTTTAAGCTGAAGTACTTGTAATCATCTATGATGCCATCAATCTGGTGTGGAATACCGAACCCATGCTCTTCATTTTCCCATTCAGGTTCAGTCACCAAAGTAGTACCAACTAGCTCATCAGTATTAACACCCTGGGTCTTCGCGAGTTTTCGGCAGCTGTTCGGTTGATCACAAATATGCTTTCCTTTCCTTCCTCCAGGACTTGGCAAGGAGGGCAATCAATCCCTAAGGTTTGGATACTTCCCCAATCCAACCAAAAGTAGCTAGGTAGGAGGGGTTAGCAACAGCCTTGATCTCATACAGCTTACCTGCTGTAAAGTGAATGTCAGTCAGTGATACTCCCTCAATACCTTTCCGCAGTACGTCTTCAGAGTAACCGGGATAGACTTTGTCTATTTGCTGATTGAAGCGCGCAAGAAAAGCTGGGAAAGAGGCTTGCTCCTCCATTTTCAGGTAAGTGTAGGCTCCCCAACTTGGGATTTCTTGTTGATATACGATCCAGTCAAAATCAAATTGTTGTTGACTAGGCGGATTGGCCACGATTCCTCCTAGCGTGTAGAGTTCCTCCCGGATCGTCATGGTGGTACCAATGACCGATTGCTGCTTCCAGGTATCTCCAAACCACTGATCCGCGAGTTTTTCTGTAAGAATCACGCTATTGTATGCGCTGAAGGCAGTTGATGGATTTCCCTGCAGAAATGTTTGTGGGAAAATTTTCTGGAAACGTTCTCCCGTATTGGTGTACAGCACATCTTGGGCTACGTACCGTCGGTCTTGAATCTCCACGTAGTATTGGTCATTTCCACCAATTGCCGTATAGGAAGGAACAAAGTGACAAGCGACCTCCACGGCCTCATCTTCTTCCAGGAAACGAATCATATTCAGTTGACTTTCTGCGGAAGAACTATAGTAGTCTGAGAAATGTAGATTGGTATAGGTCTGATCTCGATACTTGCTGTGCAAGCGAAAGACCCTTTCATGATCGGGGACATGCTGGTCAAAGCTATATTCATGTGGCAGATAAAGACCAATTAAAAGTAAGGTGCAGATGCCAATACTGAGTCCGAGAAAGTTAATAGCGGTGAATGATTTACGATGAATGATATTGCGTAAGGCGATCTTGAAGTAGTTGTCGAACATGGGTAGGAATTGCTTGGTGCGAGAATATTTTTCGAAAGTGTAAGGCCCGAAAAAGGCAAATACGTCTTTAATGAAGGCCCATTGTGCATAGAATGAGCCATGCTGCTGCTGACGATGGTGAAAGGCTTCGTGGAGATCCCCCTGTATCTCCTCGATAAGTTCTTCTGCACAAAACCAGCGTAGGAAACGGTCAGCCCATTTGGGAGGGCGATGATTGCTGTTCATGATAAATCAGGTATTAGGTCCCATAGTTTTTGTCGATTGTCTTTGATGTCGGAAATGGTTTGTCTGCCCGCTGCCGTAACTTCAAAAATGCGTTTTTGCCTTCCACCTCGTTCCGGGGTAGCGCCTCCCATATAACTACTGATCAAGCCCTTCTTTTCCAAGCGGGACATCACTGCATGAATAGCGCTGATCGAAATCGCCTTGCCCATCTGTATCTCATACATCATCGAAACGGAGTAACCGTACGCATCCTCATCCATTAGCATGATGAGTAATAAGATGGTTTCTTCTAGATAGCCTAGACCTTTCATATCTTCAACACTTGTAGAATATATCTTCAAAAAATAAAGCGCTGATTAGTACAACACTTGTAGAATTTGATTCAAACTTAGCGAGAAAGGAATAAGAAACAAGTTTATCCGCTTATAGGCCAAGTGGATATATCGTGGACTAGTGTGTAATAGATTGTAAATCAATTTTTTATAAACTATTGATTTCTAGTCTGATTTTCGGCATGGTAGATTATTCAAAATTATTTTACATTTTTTCATCCATTCCGGTAGGGTAAATTCCTTCTCACCTTTTATAGTAGCAATTCGACGATATTTTGTTGTCAAGACTTGCTGTTCTAGACAATTTCACCAAAAAAGAGATGCATATAAGACTAGGCCTTACATTTTTGTTCTGATGAATTTTGAATTAGACCTGTGAATCTTATTAAACGATTATTTATGCAAGGCCAGAAGTCCTATAAGTACACAATTGTTCTTTGTTTTGTAATCCCTATTCTTCTGATTGGATTCAAAATTTGGAAAACCCCAGCAATCTGGGAAAGTATGATGCCCAAGGAGGTATTCAGAATTGACTATGAGTTTGATGTTACTGGAATAGAGGATCAAGCCCAAGTGCGTGCCTATATCCCACAAGGGAATCGCCGTCAAACGGTTCACTCCTCTAGCGCTGCCGGGGATTCAGTAAGCTTTCAGCAGGCGGCCTCTCCCGATGGCTTGCAGGGGATTTGGAATATGCAAGGACGACGTGAAGCTTTTATCACTCAGTCCTTTGAGGTGGAGGGAAAAGCAATTGAATTTACTTTACCTGAAGATGTTGCTTTGCAGCACGAGTTCTCTGATTCCATTCTGACTTATCTGCTCCCTTCCGATCACATTCAATCTACGCATCACAAGATTGTGGGATTAGCCAATGCGCTCAAGCGCGACCAGTTATCATCCACTTTGCGATCCAATTTTCAGTTTGTAGCACAAATCCCCACATCCAACACCGGCCTATTGACGGATGCATTGACAACTTTGGAAAGAAACCGAGCGTCCTGCAATGGAAAAAGCCGCCTTTTTGCTGCGATATGCAGGGCCCAAGGCATTCCTGCTAGGGTGGTAGGCGGAATTATTATGGAAGATGTCAGCAAACGTACTTCACATTTGTGGGTGGAGGTATTTCAAGCGGGCCACTGGATTCCCTTTGATCTACTGAATGGGCATTTTGCTTACTTGCCTGCTCACTATTTAGAGCTGTACAAAGGGGATCACTTTTTGATATCTCGAACGCAAAAGGTATTGTTTGACTATCAGTTTGATATTAAGAGACAATATCGTTCCGAATTAGGCAACGCGGCATTTATTGCTGGCCTATGGCCGTTGCTAAAGTTTAAAGGCATTTCAATACCTCTGCTTAGGTCCTTACTTTTATTACCCTTAGCAGCTTTGGTGATTGCCATCTTAAGCAACGTAGTTGGGCTAAAGACCTTTGGCACCTTACTCCCCGCTCTAATCGGCCTATCCCTAGTTAATGTTGACTTCCTGGTGGGAATCATCACTTTTGCCATAGTGGTCGTCGCAGTAGCGCTCATTCACTTTCAACTTCTAAAGTGGAGATTACTACATGTGCCGCAGCTTGTGATCATGCTTACCGCAGTGATTCTATTGTTGTTGGGAATGGCCCTGGCCGGACAGGCTCTGGGATGGGACATGGCGCACTTTTCTGTATTGCTCCCGATAGTAGTGTTATCCATTACAGCAGAGCGTTTTGCCAAAACCTTGGCAGAGGAGGAGTTACCAGAAGCTTTGAAGATGCTTTTCCATACTTTCCTGGTGGCTTTTTTGTGTTGTCTGATCTTCAGATCTAATCTGATCATCGGCTATTTCCTGACCTTCCCAGAAAGCTATATTGCATTGTTGGGTGTACTCTTACTCCTGGGGCGGTGGATCGGTATGCGCTTGATGGAGTATCACAGATTCAGCCCCCTTGCTAGCCTGGTAGCTGCGAAGCCAGACTAGGCTAAGCCTTCCTTTTTTCCCTTACCTCTTATTTATTCTAACGCAGTACTGCAAGTCAATGATCCAGGCAGTGCCTAAGAATTCTTTGCTATGCTTAAACATTTTAAAAAGATGCGCTCCCATTTGCAGCAACAAGTAATGGGGATCAATGAACGGAACATCCGCTTGATATTCGACCATAATCAGCGAGTCCATTATAAACTGGCTGACGATAAAATCCTGTGCAAGTCCATTCTGGAACAACATCAGATTTCCACAGCAATCTCCTACGGAACGGCATCTCGAATTGGTGAAATTGGTAGACTTTGGCAGTCCGTCTGCCATCATGCCTCTTTGGTAATCAAACCGGCCAAGGGAGCGGGTGGAAATGGTATTCTTATCCTAAGAAAGCGGGAAGGAGGGTGGTACAAAGGGAGTCAATTGATCTCCGAAGGGCAAATTTGCACGCACATGGCGCAGATTATCATGGGCATGTATGGCTTTGGTCATTCCGATCGTGTTTTGATCGAAGAATGTATAGAGCCACATCCCTTTTTCCTAGAAATCTATCCCGATGGCGTCCCTGACTTTCGAGTCATTCTTCTTCAAAACCAGCCGATTATGGCCATGTTAAGAATGCCAACTCACGCCTCAGATGGTAAGGCCAATCTCCATCAGGGCGGCCTTGGAATTGGGATCGACCTACAGAAGGGTACACTACAGTATGCCTTCGATGGAAAAGGGTTCGTAGAAACTCATCCAGATACTGCTGCCCGCATTTACCAAAGAAGTATTCCTTTTTGGCCAGAAATGCTAGCAGTAGCCCAGCGGACCTCCGAAGTATTTCCTCTTGACTATCTGGGAGTGGACATTATCCTCGATAGAGAAAAAGGGCCGATGGTGATGGAGATTAATGTACGCCCAGGCCTTGCGATCCAATTGGCCAACCAACAAGGGCTAAAACAAGTAATTGAACAATCAAGAAAATTTAATCATACGCTAAAATCATAATTCCATGAAGTATTCAAAATCTGCATTCCCGTATTTGACCTTATTGATTCTTCTCTTGATAGCCATTCCTTTTCGCAGTTATCAACTGGAAGGTCGGCAAACCATCTCCGTGAAGATTGAAACTGATGAAAATGGGAGCTTACTATTGGCCCCGCAGTATGTGGATAATATCAAGCTCAAAGATTAGCAATAAATCAGCTTGATTGATCGAATTATTAACGCCTAAAATGTAAATCAAAGCATGAATACGAGTCAACTAAAATGCTTACTAGGGCTACTCGCGCTCTTTCCGGTATTTCTATTGGGGCAAACGCAACCAAAGACAAGCTGGAAGTGGCAGCTTGGAAGTGGAGCCGGTTATGAATACAATGTGTACAATGCCGGAAACAATCAGTTCTTTTTGATTGGAGCGGATTCCATAGTAGGTATTCAAAGCGGGTTTTTTCAACGATTACAATTGAATACGAGCGGGAAGATTAGTCATAAGCAATCCACCATTGGGTTTAAGTTTCGAACCAGGTATGATTACTTTCCGAGTTTGCCGGAGGCCAATCTAATTCGTCCCGAGGTGAGTATATCTTATCAATATAAGTTGAAGAAGTTTCACAGCTTATTTTGGGAAGGAAATTATGTACTAAATAGGACCAATAATCTAGAGGATGCCACTTCCGTCATCAATACCACGAATGCTTATCGAAAGGCATGGATGGAACTGGGGTACAAGTTTAGACCGATCCGCTTCAATGCCAGTAGGCTTACGGCAAGTCTTCAAGACAAAGCATACGCCGAGCAAGAAACCGGGCAGCTCAGGTATGTGAGTAAGCGGGTAGACTTCCAAAGCAAGCAACGTTTTCAACACAAAGAAAAACGCCCCCAATACTTAATCCTGGACGCTTATGTAGAACAACGGAATTACGAAGATATTCGCTTTCTGGAAGGTGAAGAAGAGGAAGAGGTCGAAGAGGAATTTAAAGAACGGATCTGGAGATATTATGTGGGAAAGATCTCCTACGAAAGGGCAGTCACAGACCAACTAGAATTAGGTTTTGGATTATCCTACCTAGAAAGAACAGATGTTCTGACGGAGCGATTAGGTTATCAACAGCCTTCTTTTTTTACCCAACTTGGGTTTGAAGACGATAAATGGACCATCTCGATAAAGCTGCAATACGATTATCGTCAATATACGCAATTGAAAGCCAGGAGCGATCGAGAGGAAGAGTTATTGCATCAGTACCTGCGCGCAAGCCTACGTGCCAATTACAAGATTGTAGATCAATGGGAATGGCAGACATTCCTGCAAGTACGACGGCGCTGGCGGAATTATTCAGAAGGAGCCACTCGTTTTCTACCGTATGCGAATGTGGTGCTATCCTCGGGCCTGCGGTTTAGCTTTTAGCTACATAAACGGTTCAGAGATCATCCATGCTTTTTGAATTTCTTTGGCAGAATGCCCGAGATTGTCTGAGGCTTGAGCTAGACAGTTTGCCAGTTTGGCTCTTCCTCTTCTTTCATCTGCGGTGCTATCCTTGGCTAGTTTTTCGCTAAGCCGAAGGAGAAACTCAGCCAGGGCATCGTATCGGAGGTCGCCTAATTCTTCGGCTAGTTGCTGAAAACTACCTTCGTAATGTTCTAAAGAACTTCGGTGGATCATGCGTTTTGTGTTGGTGCGCCGAAAGGTAAAGAGAAATGGCTCACCGGGTGACTAATCTCCCGATGAGCCTCTACGTTTTTATATTACTTTTGGAACCAAGCCGATGCTCTCTCTATTACCTCATTCACTTCTGCATCTTGATCATAGTAGCTGAATTGATGGAAAGGAGAATCCAATTCGGTAGGCATCCAGTGTAGCTCTTTCTCAGCACTGCCAATTCGCTTAAAGTAGGCCTTGGTATAATCCGGAAGAACGGCACCGTCAGAGTGGATCATCAGGATCGGAACGCTAATCTTTTCCGCTGTGATGGTAGGATCAGTGGTTAACCAGTCTTCCCAACTCATGACTGCAAATTTATCGTTGCTCCACTGTGGAATAGCTCCACGCTCAGGATTCAGGTAGTAATCGTAAGGACCATACATAGCTGCTGCTTCATCCGTTTCAGAGATGGTCGGAATGTAATCTACGGTTCCTGTTGAATTGTACTTGCTTTTCGCTGCCTGTGCTGCCTGAATCTTTTGCTGTACCCCCTCTTCCCCGCCGTAGAATAGCTTGACGGCTTCGGCATCGTGGAGCCAGGAAGCAGCAGTAACCACCTTGCTAATTCTGGTATCTTCAGATGCTGCCATCAAGGTATACATGGCTCCTGCACAAACCCCAAAAGCAGTGATGGCATTCTTGTCAACCGCTGGGAGACCTTCAACAAAGTCTACCGCACTGATGATATCCTGGGCCTTTAAAGAAGGACTTTCATGGAAGCGGGGTTCACCTCCGCTCTCCCCGAAGTTGCGGAAATCAAAGGCGAGAGTTAGGAAGCCTTCTTCCGCGAATTTTTCAGCATAGAGTCCTGCCATTTGCTCTTTTACCGTAGTCCAACTGCCGGAGACGATGATGGTAGGATATTGCTTGTCCTTGTTGAAATCCTTGGGATAGTATAGGTTGCCAACGAGGTCGACACCTTGGCTTTTGAAACCAACTTTTTCGCTTGTCATTTTATTTTCTTTTGAGCTGTTATTACTATTTATTTCTTTGATTTGATCTAGCATGCCAAATCCTGAAGCAGCTACGATCGGGTTGAAGATTTCTACGTACTCTGTAATCTTACCTTCTTCATTGAAAGTGAAAGTAGAGTAGTAGTCATTCTGATAGAATCCAGCATTGTTTTTCAACTTAATCCGTCCGGTGTATTTGACGAAGATGATCGATGGATCTTCTAGGGCATAGAGGGCCTCAATGAGAAACTCCATGCCATCAAAATTGCCAGGGACTGGTGTCCAGTAGGCAGATAAGGCTTTTTTTCCAACCGCACCTTCTGGAAAAAGGCCAGATGCATAGGGGTTTACCTGTCTCCCGTCCTCTGCAAATAGATCAATGAAGGCCGGAATGTTTTCGTCACTGAGTAAGGAGAAGAATTGTTTTACTATGCCTTTGTTTCGTTCAGCAATCGTGACTGTCTGAGATAATTTGCCTTGCACGCGCTCCTGAGCAAAACGTGGCAGGTCCATATTCCCTGACATTTCTTCCATAAGGAACTTCATTTGATCCACCCTCCATTGCCCATTCAACAGGCTTAAGTGATGTTCATAATGACCGATCACTACCCAACGTACTCCCCCAGGCTGTCCAGCTAAAAAGTGGACGGCATTACCAAAGTGCTGAACCTTGGCGGTTTTACCCTCTTGCTCGATTTGGAAATGTGAAACGGCGTGATGGGTATAGTCAAAGCCGGGTAGGAGTCCTTTCCAGCTACTGGTGATTTGCTGTGGACTAAGGCGGGTGGGTTCGCCGCCGGCCATGGAGCTGTAATCAAGAAGAACCGCTGGCGCGAATATGTCTTCCACCTGATCCCATTGCCGTTCGTCGGTGAATCGGAATAGATTTTTTACGGTTTGTTCTATTTCTTTAGAAGCATCACTATAGCTGCTCATTTGGATCTTGTTTTGTGAAAAAATGGTCGTTGCAAAAAGTAGGATGATGATTGACGGTACTATCTTTTTCATGATGTCGCTTTTGTTCACTAAATCTTTCGAAACAAAGATGCGGGAGATACAGCGCCTGACACTTGTACTCAATTCGGATGGAATAGGACAGAATTCGGATTGGCGACGAAAAGCGGCAAAAAAAGGTAAACGAGCCGTTGACTAAAGCCCCTTTCGGTATTGTGCTGGGGTGCGTTCGGTCAATTTCTTGAACAAGCGATTGAAATAGGAAACATCTTGAAACCCCAATTGAAAGGCAATTTCTTTGATCTGGAGGTCGGTAGAACGCAGCAATTTCTGGGCTTCCTGCATCAAGTGATGATTCACATAGGTGGTAGGGGTGACACCCAGTTCTTTTTTGACGGTTTCGGAGAGGTGTTTAGGTGTGATGAAAAGGGCAGCTGCGTAGTCGCTGATGGACGGGGCTTCTTGGCGGAGATCTGAAACCAGTGCCCCGATAGACTGGTGCACTTGTTTTTTGAAGCGTTCGCCTATACTTGCCGTACGATCGTGCTTCTGCTGATCGCGAACTTGCCGATCATAAAAGCGTACGCAGTAGCTCAGCACCGCAGAGACATAGGATTTAATGATAGCTTGGTTGTACGGGGAGGGTTGGCTGTACTCCTGGTGCATCCGCCGGAAGAGATCTAGGACTAGTTTTGCTTCTTCCTTCTGCAATTGAATGGCAGGCGTGCGAGATTTGAAGAAGGGTAAATCATACAGTGTAGGAAAGCCTTCCACGGGGACAGTATAAAAGGCTTCTTCCAGGCAGCAATAGAACCCACGCCAATCTTGTGCAACGTCCCAATAGATGATCTGACCAGGGAGATTGAAGAAGAGACTAAATTGATCCAAATCGTAAGCCTGGCCATCCGATTTCACCTCTCCACCACCAGATTCTAATAATGCCACCTGGAAAAAGGGGATACGAAAGGGCGGCATCTTCAGTTTGACCGTCTTCATATTGTCCTCAAAATCTCTAAGGTCGAAGTGGGTATACCTGGGCACAGGTATCTGTATCTTTCGATTGTATTCTTCGATTGATGAAAATAGAGGTATGGAGGAATTGAGGTCGGCCATATTTGGCGGAATGATGTTGGTGATAATGTAAGTATACAAATATCCTTTGATGTAGAATGTGTAGCTGTGCTTTCTCAGCCTTTGTATAGGTGCTATAGATCTGGCTTTTGTCTTCGACGAGTGACTTTTTTCAGTTGATAAAAAAGTCACCAAAAAATCTTGGCAAAAAAACTCGTCCCTCAAACAGTTTTTTGCCTGGCCTCCTGCAAAGGGTTATCTTCAAGTTGCTGGCCAATCTGTTTTTAGAATTTATGGAGGGAGAGCTTAGCCTGGCAAAGCAAAGCGCGTTAGGCCTGTTGAAATGTTTACGATTGCACCTCCTTCATTAAGGATGGGTAGTAAAGTATCAGTTAGGAAATAGACGCCTTTGAATTGGATATTGAAAGGCAATCTCTTTGATCGAGGCCGTGCTTTTGCTAAGCTGAGATTTGGCTTCTTGGATTACTTTTGCAGCAATCCACTCCGAAACAGTTTGTCCTGTTTTAGTCTTGATTACCGTGGAGAAGTAGTTGGGATGTAGCTGCTGTAGATCGACGAAGTCAACCACTTGGTGCAATTGAGCCACTTGGCCATCGAGTAATGCCTGAATATGCTGCTCTAGATTCACTTTGAATGATCTGACAACCTTAGAATGGCGGTCACCATCCTCCTGCGGATTGTAGTTGGGGTACAGGGATTCATGGGTTTTTAGTAGAAAAATTTTGAAATAGCTAGCGGCTAATAATTCCGTAAACTTCCCTTCCTTGTCTAGTTCCTGTTGCATCTTATGACATAAATCCCAGAGTTTCTGGAAAAAGTTCGGATCTAAATATTGTGGGGGAACGATCTCGGAAAGAAGATAGGTTGTTGTACTTATTGCTGTTGGACATCTCCCAAATATACGCGAATTATCAAAGTGGATTTGACTTTGTCAAAATTGTATTCTACATTTGTAGAAACAATTCTATTTCTGTAGAAATGAGTCTATCTAAAGCGGAAGAACAATTGATGCATTTTCTCTGGAGCCTACAACGGGCCTTTATGAAGGATTTGATCGAAGCCTATCCTCCTCCGAAACCGAAAGCTTCGACTGTAGCCACCTTACTGAAGCGTATGCAGGATAAGGGCTATGTAGCTTATGAGAAGCATGGAAGCGTACGACAGTACTACGCTACCGTGTCCAGGTCAGATTATTTCCAAGGGCATTTTGATGAAATGATTGACAATTATTTTGATAGCTCTACCGCTCAGTTTGCCTCATTTTTCACAGCACAGTCGGATTTGACGGAAGATCAGTTGCTGGAACTGAAGGCTATCATTGATGCTCAAATCGCAAAAAAGAGAAGGGATGAATTACCTGATTGAGGCTAGTTTATTACTGTTGGGTTTTGCCGCAGTGTTTCATTTTCTCTTGGACGGAGATAATGCCTATCGTTTCCATCGTTGGTATTTAATTGGCAGTTTGTTAGCTGCTGTGACGATCCCGGTAATCGCCTTGCCAGACCCCATTGTCATAGAAACAGCGAGCTATGAAATGCTTAATCCCGTTTTTTCTGAATGGGACCATAGCAGCCAAGGAGAAGAAGAAGCAGGCTTGAGCAATGCCTGGAAGCTGTTGCTGAACCTGTTGATCTGGATTTTCTGGTTGGGAGTGATCTACAGAGCTTATTTTTTTGTTCGACAACTTCAAAACTTGGTCCTAAATATTAGAAGAGGTGAATTGGTCAGAGGATTGCCATATAAGCTTGTTCTACTCCCGGGGAAGGTTCCTATCCACAGTTTTGGGGCCTTTGTTTTTCTTGGGGATGCCGAATATCGAGAGGGCCGAGTTGAGGAGGAATTGATTCAGCATGAGTTGGCTCATATTCAACAAAGGCATACCCTGGACATCCTGACGGTAGAATTGATGCAGATCTTCTTTTGGTTCCATCCGCTCATTAAGTACTACCGAGCTGCCATCAAGTTGAATCACGAACACCTCAGTGATCAGGCTGTCGTCAAGATGGGAGTTGACGTGATATATTATCAACAGTTACTACTCAAAAATATATGTACATATCAAACAAATCCGCTAGCTAGCCCTTTGCATTTTTCATTTACTAAAAAAAGATTTCAAATGATGCCAAAACATCTTATGGCCACAGAAGGGCGCCACAAACATTGGCTGGTATTGCCGTTCATTCTACTATTTTTGGTCTTATCTAACATCAATCTTACGGGGCAGGAAGAGATTAAGGAAATTCCTCCTCCTCCGCCTCCCGTCAAGAAAGAGGCTTTTGACCGCCCACCCCCTCCACCTCCGGTTCAAGCTTTTGTTGAAAAACGCCCTACGGTCCAACAACTTCAGGACTGGCAGAACGAAAAGGAGTATGGAGTGTGGATGGATGGTAAGCGTATGCAGAACGTTCTTTTGGCGGAAATGAAGCCCGCTGATTTTGGCTGGTTTTCTGTTTCTCGACTGCTTAAAGGTGCTGTGAATTATGGTAAACACAATTACCAGGTGGATGTGTTCAGCAAAGCTTATTTTGAGCAGCACCTAAAGAATAAAAAACCTGCCCTTGCGAGGAAAATGAAACCCGTATCTGTAAAGGAAAAGCCAGTTCCTGTTGAAAAAAAGAAACCCTTACCAGTAATTCGCGAAATCAAACCTAAGTCTAAGCAGTAGTATCTGCCTCTAGCTTAGGTGCAAGTTAAACCAAGCCTGTACCTCTACTTTAATTGTTCTGGTAGAGGAGTGATCAAGTTCAGAATCTGGATTTCACGATAGTGATACCTATGCGTCGAAACACTCCAGGCGGTAGTATTCCTATGCCCTATAGGAAGGGTTACCGTCTGGTGTGTTAGACTGTTGCTGCTTAGCGCTTGGGACGCGGAAGGATTCCGGTTCGCTTGCCCCAAGCCAGCCACATGCTAGCCATTTGGTCGACGACCTCAGGATGTTGACTGGCTAAGTTTTGGAGTTCAGTACGATCCTTTTCCATGTCGAAAAGTTCCCAGTCGGAGGGTGCTAGTTTCTCTTTTTGATCCCATAGGAAGGATCGTTTTTTACTGGCTTTAGAAACAAGTTTCCACTTGCCCATCCGGACGGCTCGGTTGCCTTCATGTTCCCAGTAGAGTGCGTCTCGGTCTAAACTATCGCCTGAGAAGACAGGCAGTAAACTCTTGCCTTCCATGGGTTGGATGGTTTGGCCATTGTAGCTGGTAGGGTAAGCACCTTGACTTACGTCCATGCAAGTACTCATGATATCTATAAGGTGGGCGGGAACAGTTCGGAGTTCTCCTTTCGCCTGAATGCCTTGTGGCCAGTGTACAATTAGGGGCGTAGAAATGCCTCCCTCATGCACCCAGTGCTTATATTCTCGGAAGGGTGTGTTGCTAGCATTGGCCCAGTTGAGCCCGTAGGCGGTGTAACTTTCAGGAGGCCCAGGCATGGCGTCTTTCATTAGCTTGATAGGCTTACCATCTCGGGTGATTGACGGGACCATTTCAGTTTGTAGTTCACCGGGTTCCATGGGAATGAGGTCTTCTTCCTTGGGTTGTGGTTTTACCCATTGCAATTCTTCGGCACAGGCCCCGTTATCTTGTAGGAAAAAGATGAGGGTATTTTCCAGTTGCCCTTTAGTAGCTAGACTATTCACTACCCGTCCTATGCCTTTATCCATCTCGTCCACCATGGCCGCATATACTTCCATATTGGCTAGCTCCCAGTCCTTGTCGGGGATTTCATCGCTCCAAGGCGCGACGAAAGAATCCCTAGGACTTAAAGCGGAATATTGGTCTAGCAAACCCAATTCCCGAACCCGTTCATATCGCCTTTGTCTAAGCACATCCCAGCCTTCATCGTACTTACCTTTGTATTTGGCGATCGCTTCTTCGGGGGCGTGCATAGGCCAGTGGGCGGCTGTATAGGCTAGGTATAGAAAAAAGGGTTGATCTCCTTCATGTTCCTCAATACATTGGATAGCGTAATCGGTGAAGTCGGTAGTGCAGTAAAACCCTTCTCGCGGCGCGACATACTCATTATCTTTAGCCAAGGATCTGGGATCATAGAGGCTTCCCGCTCCTGAAATCATACCAAAGAAGCGATCAAATCCTCTTTGTCGCGGCCAGTTCTTTTTGTCGGGGTTCTCTACGACATAAGGCGTAATGTGCCATTTACCAGACATGTAGGTGGCGTATCCAGCTCCCTTGAGTGCTTCGGCAATGGTTACCGCCTGGTCGGAGAGATCACCTTGGAAGGCCGGTGTTCCACGATCATGCACCATATGGCCTATTCCTGCTTGCTGTGGGTAGAGGCCCGTTAGCAGTGAGGCGCGAGTCGGACAACAACGAGCGGTATTGTAAAATTGGGTAAACCGGAGGCCGTTGCTTGCCAGCTGATCAAGATTCGGTGTTTGGATTTCACCTCCGTAGCAGCCTAAATCGGAGAAACCCATATCATCCCCCATGATCAAGATAATATTGGGTGGAACAGGAGAGGAAGTAGGAGAGGTGCAGGAACTGATTAGACCTAAGATCAGGATAGAGATTACTATCGAGCAATGTCTATACATACGGTTTTCGTTTTGTTGGCTAATGAATCCAAGATAGGTAAAATCAATGGTGTATAGCTGAGCTAACAAGAAATAAGGCGGAGCTATACGTTGATACTCTAGAAGTGAGCAATGGGAAAATGGAGTTGGATGGTAGCCCCGCTATGATTAGTTGGGTGTCGGATTTCTCCTTGGTGTTCGGTGATAATCTCCTGGGTATATTGCAATTGAGGACTGGCTTTCTCTCTGATTTTGTTCCCCAAAACGATGAAGGTTGAGTCTAGTAAATCCTCCAGCGGGACTGGGGTGAATTCGTCTTCAGATTGATAGGTGAAATGTTGTAGCGTATCAATAGTCTTGCGTATTCGTTGGGCATTGGCCTGGATTTGAGCTATTGCAGGTAAGGCATCCGAGATCAGTTGAGCATGATTCTTTGCCCTCCCTGCGCTGCCGCTTCATGATAGCAAGAGGATATAACTATAGCTGATAGAAGGGGGCAGCAGTTGCAGGATTGGGGCGACTAGGATATTCTACAAACCAACTCAGAATGTGGCGCTGCGGCCAATCCTTCAATAGCTCGCCAGTTCCTCGATGGTACACCCGAGCGTTGAAAGTCCCTTGGCTGGTCATAATGCATTGCCAATAGTTTCCCGCTTCACTGAATGCCTGTTTTTGTTCATCAATATAACTTTCTAATAAGGGGTGAGCGTCTATAATTGCGGAGACGACCTCATCTTTGATGATAGATAGATATATGGGAGTAGCCATATGTTCTAGATGCAGTAGTTCACCATTTCTTTCTCGTTCCCATCCCCATCCGATGCGTACCGAATACCCTGCACGTATGGCTTGGATTAGCTCCTGCTTATTACCGGTTATGGGGGTTCCTTCTTCGTTGTGTTTAAATACGAGCTGCCAACCATCAGGCTTTTGCCTGGGTTCGACAGTTGATGTAGTGGATTGACAGGATAGAATAAGCATGCCTAGTGCCAATAGAAATAGAGATTTCATGTGGATGTGTTTTATGAGATAAAAAAAAGCTTCAAAGAAGGTGGTGAGTAAGAAGGATGACCTACAATCCATTCCATGCGAAAGATGTAGAAAGTGCAAGTAGGCTACAAAGGTAAGGTCGTACAATCAGATAAGTAGCTCATTCCCGTCTCCCAGGTGCACATCACGAGAAAACTGTAAAGGCAGGGGCATGACCGTAAGCAGATGTTAAATTCCTATGACTCAAAAGAAGTGAAGCTCACTCTATTGGCAAACCCAATCCGAAAGAAGAAATTAGCTTAGCAACCTTATCGCCAATAAGGCGCTAGCCAGGGCTACCGTCACGTAACCTAGGTTTTTCCATTTCCGTTCTATAGTTTCACTTTTATAAAGCCCGTAAACGCCCAAAGGCGGCCAAAAAAGTAGCAAAGTGCCAACCATTTGAACGTCGTTATACCATTTAGCTCTAGATTCCATGTTTGCGTTTTATGAAGTATATTTCTGCTTGAATGATAAGATAGCTATTTTTCTTGACAGACCCTAGTTGGAGAATATTTACCACGGTAAGTATTTTTCCTTATCTTTGTGCAAATTCGTTAGCAGATGTCATGTATTGATGATGATATGAACACCAAGTTTAAGGATGAGAAACACCGTTTCTTGTCTAATATCGTATTCACTGCCAACTGGATCAAGAACCGATTTGAGGCATTTATCAAGCCTTTTGGTATCTCTCCTCAGCAATTCAATATTCTCCGGATCCTTAGGGGAGCTAAAGGTTGGCTGAGTATGAATGAAGTCAAGGATCGCATGGTAGAGAAATCTCCTAATGCTACCAGGCTTTGTGATAAACTGCTGGAAAAGGGCTTGTTGGAGCGAGTGCGTTGCGAGGCGGATAGAAGGATGGTGCATCTCAAGATTTCTCAAAAGGGATTGGATCTATTACAGGAGATTGATGACGTAGATGAGGATTCCTATGCGGGCTTCAAGGAGAATGTTTCAAATGAAGAAGCTCGTTTGGTATCGCAAATTTTGGATAAGTTAAGAGAGTAAAAAATTTTTCCTAAAAAATTACCAGGGTAAATAAAACCTAGGTAAATAAAATAGCAAATTATGCAAAAGAGAGACCTTTGGATTTTTCGAATCGTAACCGGCCTGTTCAGTTTCATGATGGTAGGAGGGGCGACGATGTATTTCGTACAAAACGATCAGGTTCGCGAAGCTTTCACCAACCTAGGTTATCCTACCTACATCATTTATCCTTTGGCCATCGCCAAATTGCTGGGGATTGTGGCTATTTGGACTAATAAGTCAAAGATGCTTAAGGAATGGGCTTACGCGGGCTTTATTTTTGATTTCCTGTTAGCTATCTCCGGTCACCTAAATGTTAACGATGGAGAGCATTGGGGGGCAACAGTAGCACTGATTTTGGTTAGCGTGTCCTATTTCTACCATCGAAAGTTGTATCCGACCTATGTTGAATGATCCTCTAATGGAGCGAATTGTCTAATCAGGTGTACCAGGTGTTGTTGACGAAATAATAGACAGATGTAAGCCAGCAATCCTTGTTCTTAAAGACAAAAAGGATGCAAAGAAGATCTTGGTTGAAACGTTCGGCATTTGGTACAGTTGCTCTGCTCTCTCTACCTACGATCCACTGGGCCGAACCCTCAGAAAAACGAACAAAGAATGATGAGATTCGTTTGAATGCCAATGAAAACCCATATGGCCCCTCCAAACGAGTTCGAAAGGCCCTACAGTCTCTGGGCCTCGAAGGCAATCGTTACCCTTGGGCATTCAAGCAGGAATTGAAGGAGAAATTGGCTCAGCGCTTTGATTTATCGCCCGATTGGTTATTCTTAGGAGCGGGTTCCGCAGAATTGCTCGGGTTGCTCGGGCAGTATTATGGAAGTCAATCCGGCACCGTCATCAGTCCTTCACCGATATTCCCCTTGCTTCCCCAATACGTCGCTCGTCACGGGGGAGATTGGCGGAAGGTACAGATGGAAACTGATGGCCAGCTCTCACTTTCAGCTATAGATCAAGCGATCGAGGGCCAAACCAAGTTGCTATATATCTGTAACCCCAATAATCCCACCGGCTGGACTTTCCCAACAGAAACTTTAAAGACATACTGCCAAGCAGTGCCCAAGTCGATTGATATCTGTCTTGATGAGGCTTATATCGAGTATACGGCGGAAGGTGAATCCGCTTCCTTGGTCGAATTGGTAGCGCGCAACCCCAATTTAATTGTCTGTCGCACTTTCTCCAAAATCTATGGCTTGGCAGGTATGAGAATTGGCTACATGATCGCTCATCCAGATAAGATTAAAGCGTTCCGAGACTACCATACTGGCTTTGAGCTAACGGCCTCCGCCTATGCATTGCAGGCCGCTATCGTAGCTTTAGATGATCAGGAATTTGTAGAAGAAAGCCGTCGGCAAAACCAGGAGGCCTTAGCAGATATGATGGAGGTATGCAAAAAACTGCGGCTACCTTATATCCCTTCTCAAGCCAATCATTTAGCCTTTAATCCCACTTCATTAAAGATCCCGTTTTTTACCCGGATGGAGCAGGCTTCCATCCGATTAGGGCGATTTCAATATCAGGGTGAAGACTGGTGCCGCTTGACGATGGGAACAAAGGCAGAGATGCGTGCCTTTCAGGAAAAACTACGGGTTTTGGTTGGCTAAGAATAAATACTTCATGTTTTGGATTCTGCTGCCATAGCAGTGCTCAATGGGATTTGTAGCAAATCTCTCAAGCTGCTGAAATCTGTGGCGGTGGGATCCGTTTCATCGGCATAGGTCCAGGCAAATTCTTCTGGTGAGTGGCGTGGGAAAACATGCAGATGATAGTGACCGATGTCGTTAAATGCTCCACCATTTTGCATCATACTGTAGCCAGCTGGTTTAAAATGCTGTTTTAGCAAGCCCACGTACACTTTGGCCAGTTTCCAGACTTGCTCCAGCACTCGATCTGGTATCTCATCAATGTCCAGGTAATGCTCGTTTGTAATGATCAAGGCATGCCCTTTGGAAATGGGGTCCATATCAAAAAAAAGGCTGGTCCATTGATCTTGATACACCATCTTTTTCTGTTCCCGACGAAGTTGGCAAAATCTACATTCCATTGAGGAAAGCTAGCACTTTTTTATTGAAAATGGCAGCTTGCTCCATGTTGATCAAGTGAGCAGCATCCGGAATGACCTGGAGTTGTGACTGAGCAAGTTTTTCATTACGGTATTGATGCTGCAAGCGCTGAATAAGAAGGGTAATACGAGCCAGTACAGTTGCTTCATATCGGATTTCTTTATGGTGGGTGAAGGTTTTCTTTGGCTTGTTTTTCGTGAAATAACTAAAAAATACCGGCTATTTTTTGAAGATTCTACGAATGCTTAATTCCTTCCGATTAGGAACATTAACCTTCTGATCTATGTGCAAATATGAAGGCTTGGAAAATACATTTTTCTTTTGTTAGGGGCATAGCTTTCAGAAAGAGCTTGTCCTCTCCGATGGTTGATGCTGAACGGAATGGCCCATTTTAGCCGCCGATTCTACTTCTCACGTATATTGGATCTGCTTAATTTGTCTGCTTCCTGTTCATCTCCTTTGCCCCAATTTGTGTACATTTGAAACAACCCCTACACTTATTATACGAACGAAAACAGTAGGTCTTTAGCATGGTACCCAAAATACTCGTGGTTGATGATGAGCCCCAATTCGAACGACTTGTGTTGCAGCGATTTCGTCGGCAGTTGAGGGCAGGTGCTTTTGAATTTGTCTTTGCCAATAATGGCAAAACTGCTTTGGAGGCGCTTGCTGAGCAACCGGATATCCAAGCTGTATTAAGTGATATCAATATGCCTGAAATGGATGGCCTGGAGTTAATTGCCACTATCCATACGCAATATCCCATGCTAAGGGTTGTGATCGTATCCGCCTATGGGGATATGGATAACATTCGGCAAGCCATGAACCAAGGTGCTTTTGATTTCGTCACCAAGCCGATTGATTTTGCCAATCTTGAGACGACTATTCAGAAGACCCTACGGGAAGTAGAAGTGATCCAAAAGGCGAAAGAAGCGGAAAGCTTGGCGCTCAAAAATGAGCAGCTCCTCGAACTCGATCAATTGAAATCGGAGCTATTTACCAATATCGCTCATGAGTTTCGTACTCCATTAACTGTAATACTTGGGATGGCTGAGCAGATAAAGACGGCTCCGGACGATTGGCTGGATAAAGGAGTGAGCATGATCCGTCGCAATGGAGGGCAGTTGTTACATCTTGTTAATGAGCTGTTGGAGCTTCGGCAATTGGAGGCAGGAAAGCTGAAACTAAACGCGATCCACAGTAATGTAGTTCCTTACGTAAAATACATAACGGAGTCCTTCCGGCCAATGATGGAAAGCAGGGACTTGATGTTGCACCTATTGATCGGGAAGGAGGAACTATTAATGGATTATGATCCGGAGCGCTTGTTGACTATCCTTTCCAATTTGCTATCTAATGCCATCAAGTATACGCCCGCTGGAGGACACATATACCTACAATTGGATCAAGCTACAGAAAGCAAAATAGAGGAAGAGAAACCTCGCCCGTATCTTAAATTAGGTGTGAAGGATAGTGGCATTGGAATAGCAGAAGAAGACCTGCCGAACCTCTTTGAACGCTATTTTCAGGCAGATATCGGCCAGGAAGCATTGGATAGTTTGGGCAGCGGACAACTGGCTAGAAGTGGGGTGGGCTTGGCCTTTGTCGCGCAACTGGCTCAATTGATGGGAGGGGTGATCGAGGTGGATAGTAAGTTAGGAGAAGGCTCGACTTTTACGCTCTGGTTGCCAATAAGTAAAGAACAAGAACAAGGGGAAGTAAAGGCAAGTACCAAAGATTTGGTAAAGGAAATTGCCTCCTTCTCTTCTATTGATTCGGTAGCGTCCGCTTTAGTGGAAAATCCAATCTCTACTGATAAACCCTTATTGTTGTTGGTGGAGGACAATGCGGATATTCGCGAATATCTTATATCTATCCTGTCTAGTACCTATCAATTACAAGTGGCCAAGGATGGTGAGCAAGGTATAGAAATGGCCTTAGCCCAAATCCCTGATGCGATCATTAGTGATGTGATAATGCCTAAGAAGGATGGCTTGGCTTTGTGCGATAGTTTAAAAAATGATCCCAGAACGAGCCACATTCCCATCCTTTTGCTTACCGCTAAGGCAGACGATTTATCTCGGATTGAGGGCTTAAAGAGGGGGGCGGATGCCTATATCAGTAAACCTTTCAAGCCAGCGGAGTTAAGAATCCGCCTGGAGCAGCAGTTGGCTTTGCGGAAACGCTTACAGGAATATTTCTCCACTAAAATGCTGGATGGCAATAGTGCTTCGGCGGCAAAGGAAGACAACCCCCTGTTCTCTAATCTTGAAGATAGCTTTATCTCTAGTTTCCATCAGAGTCTAGAGGAAAACATTGAAGATGAAAATTTTGGTATTACGGAGATGTGTAAGGCAATGGCCATGAGCCGGGCCCAATTGCATCGAAAGATCAAAGCCTTAACCGGATTATCTACCTCCCATTATATGCGGGCTATCAGGCTACAAAAGGCTCGACAATTACTTGAAAAGACAGACCTCAATATTTCAGAAGTATCGTATCGAGTGGGTTTCAAGGACCCCAAGTATTTTTCCCGTACCTATTCAGAAGTCTTTGGATTTGCTCCAACAGAAACGCCAAAGGTGTAAAAAAAGCCGCCTATTTTCTAGATAGGAAACAATAGTCCACTATTTTGCAACAATAGTGAGAATACTTACAAGCCTGTCGATTTATCTTCGAAGATCAATTTAACCTATTTCTAGAATCAAGAAGCGGTGTATGAAGGGATATGTTTACCTGATTGTGTTGTTATTGGCAGGGATCGTTTTTTTGCCAGCAGTGGGACAGCAATTTCCAAGCAAGGTGGACCAGTTAAAAGCAAATCTTCAACAGCTTGAAGGGGTGGGGAAGGTAAACGCTTTGCTGCAACTGGCAGAAGAACTTCGGATGTCTGCTCCGAAGGAAGCGAGGGATTATGGCCAGGATGCACGTAAGCTAAGTGATAAGATTAATTTTACCCTAGGGATCATGAACAGCAATTATTTCCTTGGGGAGCTGGATAAGGAAGAACGGCGCTATCGAAAAGCGGCTAATCGTTTGGAGGAAAGTGTAGCTGCTGCTCGTAAGTTGAAGGATGAAGACGAACTCTTGCGCTGCCTAATTCTACTTAAAAAGATCTATATCCTGGATAAACGTCAACGGAAGTGGGTAGAGGTAGAAAAGGAAATCCAAGATATCCGGCAACGCGTGGACTTAGAGGAGAAGACCGAGTTACTAGCAGACCTAGAGGAAGATTATGACAAAAAAATTCGAGAACTTTCGTTTACCCGTGGACAACGGAGTCGCCTAGCCAGAGAAAAAGCAGAAGTAGAAGATGAATTGGCAGAAACGACAGAAGAAAAGTTGCGACAGGAGGCTGAACTAGCTTTGCTCGCCCAGGAAAAGGCTGAATTGGAATTAGCTACGTCACAACTCGAAAAAGAGGCGGCAATGGCCGCTCTGGATGTCGTAGAAAAAGAAAATGCGCTCCTACAATCCAATGCCAAATTAAAGCGTCAACAGTTTTGGCAAGTTGTTCTGAGTTTAGGCTTACTATCCTCTATAGCCATCATCTTTTTATTGGTACGGTATCAGCGCCTGAAGAAACAAAATGCAGAAGAAAGACTACAAACCCAGCGCCAACTGCTCATGCAGGAAAAGATGGCGACTTTGGGGCAGCTTACGGCTGGTATTGCGCACGAAATTAAAAACCCCCTGAATTTCGTCAATAATTTTGCGGAAGGCTCCCTCGAACTCAGTGAAGAGTTAGCAGAAACCTTACAGCAAGAAAAGGAGAATATTGACGCTGAAAACTATGATTTGAGTCTTGAAATTGTACAAGATTTAAAAGCCAATGCCAGTGACATTTTGGAGAATGGTAAGCGAGCAGATCGAATTGTACACAGTATGATGGAACATGCTCGTGGCGGTGATGGACAACCGCAGTTGACAGAGGTCAATAAGCTGGTAGCAGATAATCTAAATTTAGCCTATCATGGATATCGCGCCAACTCGCCTTCCTTTCAATTGGAAATGGTAACCGATTTAGATGAAAACTTACCGGCCATTACACTGATCCCACAGGATTTAAGTCGGGTTTTGCTCAATATTATCAACAATGCTTGCTACGCCTTAAATGAGAAACAGCAGCAAAAAATTGAAGGTTATCGATCAAAATTGACAGTAAAAACAACTAAAGAAGGCGAAGAACTGGTCATTCGTATTACCGATAATGGTCCCGGTATACCAGAAAACATTCGCGGCAAGATTTTTAATCATTTTTTTACTACCAAACCCACTGGGGAGGGAAATGCGGGATTAGGACTTTCCATCTGCTATGAGATTGTGGTGCAAAACCTAGGGGGGAAACTGGAAGTTGAAAGTGAGCAGGGGAAGTTTACTACCTTTACGATTCGCCTACCTTATACAGCCAATAAAGAGGTGCTAGGTAGCGCCGCATAGAAGGGTAGCCTATATCTCCCAGCCATACTTTTCCCAGTCTTCCGCATAGTCAATGTCTGACAATGCTGGCAATAGATGGCAACTACCCCCCAGGGCTTTCATCTTGTCGAGACTTAAACTTGCTACCTGATCTGTACTCCAGGGAATACCTTCGAACAAGCTTGGCGTAAAATGATTCATCCCTAGTAAATAATACCCTCCATCCAAAGCTGGCCCTAATACAAAATCGTGCGTTTTCAGTGCTGCAAACCCTTCTTCTACGATGGCTGTTGTAAGGCTAGCACAATCGCTGCCAATGATCAATACTTGAGCATGTTGTTCAAATGCCTTCTGAAAACCACTGGTAATTTTAGCGCCCAAATCGCCAGTTACTTGTAGGAGTTTCTCGAAGGATTCATTGGACCAATCATCCTCATTGTCAATGAAATGAGAATAAAATAAGAGCCTATCAGCCTCTATTTGTTCCGCAATTTGGCGCGTATGCTGTAAGAGCGCCAAATAGATAGCCAAAGCTCTTTGATCGCCCAGCTGTTGGGCTAAACGGGTCTTAACTTTCCCCAATTCAGGATTTCGAACAAAAATAATCAGGGCCCTTTCTGCTGTCATACAATTTAATTTTGATTAAGTATGAGGAAACAATTATCCTAGAAGATATGACGGGCATTTTTCAACCTATGCTACGTTGCAAAAATCCTTGGTTAGCTATGGCTAGCCGCGGTTTTTGCGCCTTGCCTAGATTGAAAACTCCCTTAGTCAGATACTTTAGCCTAATTATATCCTCATACTTATTTGCTTTCTGATGAAAAAGCCAGATTTTGATTCTTTTAATCTATATTTACTAGGCGTTCCGACCATTTCACTCCCCACGAAACAAAAACCTTCTTTCTTCAGTGATGTGCTGGTTATACTCCAAATTAGTGGGGACAAATGTAAGTGCGAAAATGGGAATTGAATTGTCTGCTGGCTAATATTGGGACTAGTTTTTTGTCAGCTTTTCACTTTAGTTGCCAGGATTACTAACTGTGTTTGTACCCTAGCGCCTAGATATCTTGACTGCTGAAGTACGTAAAGACCAATTTTCTATCCCTTTGGCGAGTTTAAGCCCAGGGGCTGGCACGCAATTTAACATGCATTTTCTTCGAAATTCCTCCAGCGTCTGTCCCGACTGTTATGACCTGATAAATCATCAAGAGTAACGGATCAATTAGAGCGGGTCTAGTCGACCCGATGCTACTTGCATTTGCAACAAACAATTTACTGTCCAAACATCAGATATGATGCTCAAATGGCCTACCCTTACGCAGGCTATCAGTTGTCGTTCAAACATAATGGTTTTGCTAATTTGAGGAACTCTCCTCCTATCAGCCTTCTCCGGATTAGCCCAAACTTATGAAGAGACTGTAGATAGCTTACTCCTCGTCCTAAATGAGACCGTAGATCCTCAGCAGGAAGCTCAGCGTAACAGCATTAAGTTGTTAATAGGCTTGATTATCATGACCGTTATTCTATTGGCCGTGATTTCCTCTAACCTATTGAAACGCAACCAAGTAAATAGGATTATCCAGGATAAAAATGCCGTTCTGGAGAAATATATCGCTTATAATCTTCAGTAAGAGAACTTTGCTTACATCGCCTCGCATGATCTAAAGAGTCCTTTGCAAAGAATTTGAGGGGACAGGAATTGGCTTAGCCATCTGCAAAAAAATTGTGGAGCAGCACTAAGGACAAATATGGGTGGAATCCCAATTGGGAGAAGGGACCAGCTTTTTCTTTACTCTGCCAAAAGAGCTGCTCACCAAGGTAAATTAGCGCGGGTAAATCCGTACTTTTGTCGGGATCAATGAAAGGAATGTGAAGGACACCTATCGACATAAAGGCCTTCGTCGGAAATTAATAGAAAGTATCCGAGAGAAGGGGATTCAAGATGAGGCGGTTTTGGCAGCCATGCTACGATTGCCAAGGCATTTTTTCATGGATAAGGCCTTTGAAGAGTTGTCATATCAGGATAAAGCCTTTCCCATTGGAAATGATCAGACGATCTCGCAGCCGCTAACTGTGGCCATACAAACCACTCTACTAGAGACAAAACCTAGAGAAAAGATTCTGGAGGTAGGTACGGGCTCGGGCTACCAGGCGGCCTTACTCGGGCTATTAGGGGCGAGGGTTTACAGCTTGGAAAGACATCTGCCTTTGCATCTGAAGGCAAAGCAACTGCTGCAAGAATTGAAGCTGGGAAATATTAGGTGTTTTCATAAAGATGGTTTTAAGGGGTTGCCAGAGTTTGCGCCCTTTGACAAGATCATTGTTACAGCGGGAGCCGAAGAGGTCCCCGAACAACTAAGCCAGCAAGTAAAGATTGGGGGGAAAATGGTAATCCCGGTGGGTAAGGGGGTGCAGGAAATGTTAGTGGTCACCCGAACTGGAGAGGCAAGCTTTGAACAAGTAAAGAAGGGGAGTTTCAGATTTGTACCTTTTGTAAAAGGATTAAAGTAGCATTGTGAATTTGGTCAGCGGATGCTACTGTAATGCTGAATCCAGTAGCATCCTATGAACCTAAACAGGGGTTAGTCAACCCGTCTTCCCGTCGCTCGACGATTCTTGACATCCACTTTGCGAATCTTCTTCAAGTCTACCATCAGAGAAGCATAGGCACTTTCAGACTCAACTCTGTATTTGCGCCCATCATAAGTTACCGTTCCACCTCTGCGTTGCCATTGTGAGGCCAAGAGGACATAGCGTTCTCCTGCTCTTGGACTAGGTCCGAATATGAGATATTTGCTGTCACTGCTCGCCTCAAACCCAACGGCAAAGCGATTGTCTTTGGGTTGGAACAATAGTACGCCTGGCGTACCCTTGCGAATAACGACCTGATCAATATTGCGACCGTCGACCACCTTTATCTCTCCACCAATGATCTCCGAACGCCCGCCAGTAGCCTCACGGCGCAGGACGATGTCTCGGGACACATAGAACTGAATGCGCTTCAATTCACTATCGGTCCAATCATACTGATCTTGTAGTCTTTGAGTGAAGGGGGTTAAAGTCGGGCCACAGGCTGTGAGGAAACTCATGCCTAGTGCTAGTAAGCATAATAATCTTGCGTTTTTCATATTTGTAGATTGTTAAGTGTACAACTTAGACTGAAAAATAAGGACATAGTTTATTCGTAGACAAGTGATTAAGATAATTTAACAAGAATTGCCTCCATTTAACAGCTTCTTTAAGTCTTCAGATGAGAAATTGAAGCTGTGTGCAGTCACACTTTTCTCAAGAGATAGGAGGCTGAAAAGGTTGATAGATAGAGATTAAAATTTAATTAATATTTCCTCAAAAAATGGGAAACATTCTGGAAACCGCCTCGTAATAGCAGTTAGAGAAATCACATAAAGCGTTCATTTGTCCAGTCTAAAGATATGCTCCCCCCTTTGCTAAAGACGAGATGTAGCCAGCCATCTTGACGGTTTATCTCAACTTCCCTTAGTAAAATATCACAAGCCTTATTAAGAAAACCATAACGAAAAAATATTCTTGTTTCGCTCGGTATTTTGGGAGACAAGGATAGTATTAATATTCAATAGACTTATTGGCCTTAGAGCGAATAGGCCATTCGCTATGAGGTATTCAGCAAAACTACTAGACGTTCTATACCCAAAAAACATGACCCTATAGGGCAGATGTTGTTAAGTGAAGTTTGAAACCTAAATGGTCTGTTTTACAAGACTATAATACCTACACCATCTTGAAATGTTCCTTTTGAGCATTTCAAAACCATTTTCTATACTTCATTTCTCAACACCCAGGCATTTAAAAATGGTAACAGATTTGGATCTACTCTTTGCCGGAGTAGACCTATGAGAGGGCTATGCCCAGTGGCAAAGATCACTACATGCTAATGCAAGAAACAATGATCTTTAATTAACTACACTAAATGTTGTTTACAATGTCAAAAACAAACACAATCTTACTAAGCTTGATTATGGTTTGCCTTTGTTTGTCTGTCGGTCTGCCAGGACAGATTGGGTATCTAAATCCCAATCTAAAAGAGTTACCACTAGTCATTTCCTGGAATGGCGATGGTATCAAGATCAGCGCTACAGGAGCTTATGCCAAAACGACTCAATTCTTGCAAGTTGATCCTTCACGTTATTTAGAACAAACGGGAAGTAATGACGTTCGAGTTCTCCCAGGAGCAGGTAATACGCCTGTTATTGTTGACCTTTCTAATTTCTTTCAGAAGGCAGAGCCTACTGCTGATGCTGGCAACAATGTCGTTGATGGACATCGGCCAAGGATCGAGTTGGAAATGCCTAAGTTGACTTTGTCAAACTACAATGAGCCCAATAGCTTTATCCTGGACCTGAGAGGTTTCTTGGCCGGCGATGGCTATTCTCAGCAGCTCTTCCTATTCCGTGGCTTAGATGTATTTTTCGTGGCTACCGATAATTGCGCAAATCTGGCTGCTAACGCAAACCGTGTCTTGGTGAATGTAGGACACTGTGATGTTAAACACGTGATCCTTAAAGGAGGACTATTGAGCCTGGATGATGTAGACCAAAAGATTCCGGACCTATGTCGCAAATACAATGAGCGCTACTATTCTCAAAGTGATGGAGATGCTTTTGTTTGCTTAGAAGATTGCAAAGAGGATGATCCGCTAGCGCTTCAGAATCAAAATCACGTGCGAGGTCTAGTAACCAAGTACAATATCACGGATTTTGATGACCATCCGATCTCGTTCTTGGATGATATCATTCTCACGAAGAAAGGAGTGGGATTAAACCTGAAAGCAAAGCCGCTTAAGCCCAGCAAGAATAATAGAAAGAAAAAGACTAAGAAAACGGTTTATGACGCCTACGATCACTACAAATTTTTTCCCTGGTACGAGTTCATTAACCTCTCTTTCACCAAATACATGGACGAAAACCGCTTGCTTATAGAAGATGCCTACAACAATAGCTACATTTTCAACTCTCGAGTGCACTTTAGTAATGTGGAACTGATTCAATTCTTTAATGAATTGAAAGCATTAATTTCTGAACAAGTAAAATAGGGTGTATCGAAAGGTTCAGATAGAAACTTGACCGATTTCAAAACTTGGATCACGTCTAGATCCGATTATTTACCAATGCACTTGATTCCAGAAACAGGAGGTGTAGCAGAATCTCCACCAAAGTCGCCAGTCACTTGGTGGAGATCCTTTATGGGAAAACTAAATGAATGGAAAGCAACATGAATTGACTCGATGTCAAATTCAAAGGCCAGCCTGTTATTGCCAAAAATGCAGTTGTTTCCTGTAGGCCCTCCGTAACTCCCTTAAAAATGGAAGTTAATACACAATTCTTGAAACTGAACCGACTTTTTGTTGTCTGGTTCTTCATAGTCTTTACAGTCAGCCCTGGCCTAGCACAACAGATTTTGGAAGGTGTAGTCATGGACCCTAGTCAAGATATTCCGATCGAAGGGGCTACTGTCGAAATTAAAGGCCAAACCAATGGTACCTTTTCAGAAAAGGATGGGTCCTTTAGGTTGCCTGTCCATTTGCCCTTACCCGTGAAGCTGATCGTAACCTACGTTGGCTACGAATTAAGAGAAATAACCATTGATAGATTAACAGATAATCTTTTGGTGTCGATGATCCCTGGTATCACGATAGGACAAGAAGTAGTCGTCACCGTTTCCCGGAAAAGAGAAAAAATGCAGGAGGCCCCTTCTGCCGTAGATCTCATAGAACAACCTGAATTGCTGGCTGATGCCGTCAGTAACCCATTTCTTTCCCTGCGAAATAAGGTCGGTTTAGATGTGACTCAAACGGGAGTAAACTCTGGGCACATCACCTTACGAGGTCGCTCTGCTGTTTTCCAGACGGAAACCTTTGTGATGTCGGATTACAGAAACCTGATTCTGCCAGGGCTGGGGACCTTATCTTACGGCCAGCAACCTATTGACCCGATCGACCTGGAACGAATAGAGATTGTTAAAGGGCCGGGTTCGGCGCTTTACGGTCCTGGTGTAGAAGCTGGGATTGTGCATTTTATCTCGAAAAGTCCCTTCGACAAGCAAGGGACTTCGGTGAGTTTAGGAACGGGAACTCGAAGCCTGTATTCCACTTCCTTGCGGCATGCAGGTGTATTGTTGAATGGGCGACTAGGTTATAAGGTCACAGGCTATTATCGAACCGCCAAAGATTGGGAGATTGACCCAACCGACCCACAGGAAGCCTCACATTTACAGCGCTTCCAACCTCGTATCGTTTCCAGTCTCACCGATCAGGTTGTTTCTGGTAATGTTCCGGATTATGACGTAAAATCCATGGGGGTTACTGGTACGATTGCTTATCGCCCAGATGATGAAACCCTTATTACCACAACGGCCGGCTGGTCAGTAGGTAAAGGTCTCTTTCGCACTTCACAAGGCGAAGGTTACACTTCGGCTCCTAGGCCCTTTGCACAAGCCCGCGTTCAATCTGGCGGCTGGTTTGGCCAGGCCTTTTGGTCTTATCAAGGCGGGAAAGATGGTAAAACTTTTCTGTATGCATCTGGCCTGACAGCTATTACTGAGTCTCATCAGGTAGAGGGGCAACTACAGTATAATTTCGATTTTGGAGAGAGTAAGATTAATTATGTGTTTGGAGCGGATTACCGACTGAATACGATTGATACGAAAGGCACGGTACACGGGCGTTGGGAAGATCAAGATAATTATGGAATTATTGGTGTCTATGGACAAGCCAAGATGATGATTAGCTCCGATGTGGATTTTGTAGGAGCTGCGCGATTTGATCACTTTACGGCTTTGGGTAAATCTTCCACCTCTCCCCGATTGGGCCTGGTCTACAAACCCTCTCCTTTGCACACTGCCCGTTTGACCTTTAATCACGCCGTTGGTGCTCCCACGGCAATAAATCTTTATGCAGACTTACCCTTGGCAGATGAAGGCAACTATCAATATCATCTATTGGGAGGAGCTGAGGCGATTAGTTTCGATAACTCACAAACCACCAGTCTGATACCTGGTGTAGATAATTATGAAGGGATTGGGGTAGGTTTACAAGGCGTGTATCGTTATTTAACTAAGCAACTGGCGGAACAGCAATTGGTATCGGATGAATTGATGCAGTATCTGGAGCAGATGGAAGGTCAGATTGATGGTTTTTCTGCTGGTGTGCTGTCTCAAGCGCCACTTTCCAGAAGCTCATTGGAACTTTCTACTTCTGATATGTACGAACTCGGTTATCAGGGCTTGATCAAGAATCGGCTGGCCTTGTCGGTAGATCTATACTACAATAAGCGGCAGAACATTTTGTCCTCACCAATACAAGCTAGTCCATTTGTTATGCAACCTGACTTAGCAGAGGATTTAACCAACACTTTGATGCAGCAATTGGATAGTGAAGCCCTAGGCGAATTGGGAGAAACGCCGAGCTCTGTCACCAGTTTATATTCAAATTTGGCGAGGGCCTTATCGGAAGATCAATTCACTGGAGAGTTTAACAATCTAGGTTTTATCCGTTCAGATCAAACCCCGACAAATGGAGATTTGCCTACAGTGGATCTTGCTTACTACAATATCAGCGAAATCAACTACTTCGGAGTGGATCTGGGGATGAAGTATTATATCAACTCTGAGTTCTCAGCTTTTGGAAATATCACCTGGCTTAGTAAGGTGCTTTTCGAGGATGTTCCAATCGGTAGAGGACTGCAACCAGAAACAACGGACTTTAGTTTGAATGTGCCGCGAACGAAGATTAAAATGGGCGTAGAATTCGTCCCTGAATTTGGCTGGAATGCCTTCCTGATGATGCGTTACCAGAGTAAGTGGGAAAGTATTAACAGCTTGCTCTGGTCAGGTCCTGTTGACGCCTTTACTTTAGTAGATGCAGGTCTGGGTTATACATTCGAAAATAAAGTTAGGGTAAATATGACCGTGACAAATCTTTTTAGAGAAGATTATCGCGCCATTTATGGTGCTCCTAAAATCGGTCGGCAGGTCATTGTAAAAACTTATTTTGATTTCTAGTAGCTAAATCGACTATAGCCCAAACGAAGGTTAGCCTAAGGATGCCTTATGAAGAGCAGGTAGACTGGGCTAGCCTTGGCGTTTGGCTCGAAAAAAGTCTTGTAGAAGCTGCCGAGATTCCGATTCTAAAATTCCATATTCTACCTTGGTTTTCGGGTGTAAAAGTGCCTTGCCAAAGCGCATAAAACCTCTTTTCTCATCTTCTGCTCCGTAGACTAGTCTGTCTAGCTGCGCCCATGCTAAGGCGCCAGCGCACATGACACAGGGTTCCAAGGTCACATAAAGCGTGCAATCCGTCAAATATTTGCTATTCAAGTAATTGGCAGCAGCGGTCAGGGCGACGATTTCGGCATGTGCCGTGACATCACGCAACTGTTCTGTATGATTATGACTACGAGCGATGATTTGATTATCACAAACAATAACTGCACCGACAGGCACCTCTCCCAGATCTCTAGACTTCTCTGCTTCCCGCAAAGCCTGTCGCATAAAATGTTCATCACTATGTACACTTAATCTCATGTCTATAAAGGTTAAAAATGGTGCGAAAAAGAGCAAGTAAATGACACCAAAAAACTTTTGCGTTAGCCTTTTTCTTTTGAAATCATTTGTTGTACCTTTGCGCATGGAACGACAAAAAATGCAACTCGACAAAGTTTTAGGGGAAGCGCTTACCTTTGATGACGTCTTACTAGTCCCCTCGTACTCCGAAGTCCTCCCTAGAGAAGTTAGTGTATCCACACAATTTACTAAAGGATTAAGGCTGAATGCTCCGATTGTATCCGCGGCAATGGATACGGTTACTGAAAATATCTTGGCTATAGCCATTGCTCGCCAAGGTGGAATCGGTATTATTCATAAGAATATGACGATTGAGGAGCAGGCAGAGCAAGTACGCAGCGTAAAACGATCGGAAAGTGGAATGATCGTTGATCCCGTTACCTTGAAGGAACACGCTAAAGTGGGGGATGCTCAGGCCTTAATGCGTCGTTTCAAGATTGGAGGAATTCCCATAGTGAATGGACACAACAAATTGATTGGAATCTTGACAAATCGCGATCTTAGATTTGAAAAAAATGAAAGCCGCTCTGTCAAGGATCTGATGACCACCAAAAATCTTATTACGGCACCAGTCGGAACTACCCTGGAGCAAGCTCGGGATATCCTCCAACGGCATAAGATCGAAAAACTCCCTGTCGTTGATGATAATCAAACCCTGGTAGGTTTGATTACCTATAAGGATATCATGAAAGTAAAGGACTACCCGAATTCTTGCAAGGATTCTCTGGGAAGGCTAGTCGTTGGTGCGGCGGTAGGTGTGACGGCGGATATGCTGGAGCGCGTGCAAGCTTTGGTCAATGTTGATGTAGACGTTATCTGTGTGGATACAGCTCATGGGCATTCGCGAGGAGTACTCGAAGCTGTAGCAGCTGTAAAGGGAGAGTTCCCACATCTACAGGTGGTAGGAGGGAATGTGGCCTCTGCTGCTGGCGCCAGGGCTTTGGCTGATGCCGGAGCAGATGGTGTGAAAGTAGGCGTTGGCCCTGGAAGTATCTGTACCACGCGCGTAGTGGCTGGTGTAGGTGTACCTCAACTCTCTGCAATTATGCAAGCAGCTAAAGGCTTGGAGGGCACTGGGGTGCCGATTATTGGGGACGGAGGGATTCGCTATTCCGGTGATATCGTCAAGGCATTGGCTGCTGGTGCCAATACCATCATGGCAGGAAGCTTATTCGCAGGAGTGGAAGAAGCACCAGGTGAAACCGTTATCTTCGAAGGTCGTAAATTCAAAATCTATCGTGGAATGGGATCCTTGGGGGCGATGAAACAAGGTTCAAAAGATCGCTATTTTCAGGATGTAGAGGATGACATTAAGAAATTAGTTCCCGAAGGTATCGAAGGAAGAGTGCCTTACAAAGGAACCTTGGCAGAAGTTATGGTTCAATATCTCGGTGGTTTAAGAGCCGGGATGGGGTATTGTGGTGCAGCTAATGTCGAAAAGCTACAGGAGTCCAGTTTTGTCAAGATAACCGGTGCTGGCTTCATGGAAAGTCATCCTCACAACATAACAATTACGAAGGAGGCACCGAATTATAGCCGACGCTAAGGCAGGCAATACCATCTCATAATTGCAGCGCGAGAACAGCTATTGAAGGGACAGTACCTTTTCCAATAACCATTCTCGCTCTGCTACTTTTTCGCAACTTTGTACGGCTTCTTTGAGTCTTTTCAAATTTATTTGATCCCCTGTGGGAATTTTAAGCAATTGTTGGGTAAAGCGAATGAGATTGAGATAATTTTCCTTGTGGTAGCCGATGCGTTTCTGTCTATAGACGAGATTTCTAAAACTATCTAGTAAGGATTGTAAGGCGCTTATCTCCTCTCGCTCATAGTAGATAACCAATAGCATTTTCCTTCCCTCCAGTCCGTGCAATACATCTTTAAATTCTGTTTCTCGCAACAAGGAGATTGCCTGTGCGTAGTCTTTTTTCCGGTAATAGAGAGTAGCTAAATTAAAATTAAAAGTACTCAGGCGATACTGCTCTTCGATCCGGCCCTGATAATTTATTAGAAACTGTTCTGTCCAGTCAAATTCTTTCATACCCATTCCAGCTAAAGCAATGTTATTGTAGGTAAACCGGGATAAATACCCATTCTCCAAGAAGATTTCAGCTTCTAGGCCCTTCTGATACAATTGGAAAGCGTGCTGTAGGTAATTGGGGCGTCCTTGATTTAATTGCTGGATACAGTGATTGAGGGCCAATAAGTAAATGGACTTGAGTTCAGCCTTTGGGAATAGTGTCCCTGTCTCAGCGATCAAGTTTTGTAGTTTCGAAAAGGGGGCATCTTGGCGCTCCGCTTGTAAGCTTTTATACAGAAAGTAGAAAAGCATTAATTCGCGATGCTCTCGGTAGTCACCCTCCTCAATTTCACGAAGTACGGCTGGGAGTAAGGGTAATTGATAGGTGTCCTTTAATACGGTCTGATGCGATACGGCTACACAAGCTTGCCGCAACTGTTGGAGCATAAAGTATAAGGTACTGTGTTGGGTCCAGGCTTGAAACCCCTTGCTTTGTTGTCGCCCCTGCCCGGTAGAATAGGTGTACATTTCCTCATGGAATCTACTTTCTTGGTAATGATAATTAAGGTTCCGAAAGGGATGTCCTTGTAGTTCTTTTTCTAATCTATGGCTAAGCGTTGTAAAGCATCTCTGCAAACCTCTTCTCCTAAGTCCTTGCAATAGATCATTCTGTACACCTAGCTCTTTTTTTCTCCATTGCGCATAGGCCAAGTAGTCCTGCATCAGTTGGTAAAGAAAGGAAATCAGGTAACGAATTTTCTTTTCACTATACTTTTCACCCGGATAGATGGCCTCAAACACATGCTCCTTAGATAGCTTGTCCTTGGGGCCTCGTGGAAGTACCTTCTTGAGATAATCGAGCAATCTGCTTACATCACTGCGACTGTTGTGAAAGGGGGAGTGCACGAACTTAGTCGCCTCAATCCACTCCTTTCTCCCAAAAGTGGATAAAAGTTCGATTAGTTGACTATTATACACGGTTTATAAATTTGGCAAAAATAAACTCTAAATTATTGATAAATAGATATAAAAATAAATAAAATAGGGGATGAAAGATTGGCAAATGGTAACAAATGTTATTGATTATTAGCTCCTGGCCTGCCTACCTTGTGTCCCGTTCAAACATCGAATCTTTAGAACTTGTGCGCCATGAAAAATAAACTCCTTTATCTTCTCTGTTGCCTCAGTTTTGTCAGTCTACTTCCCGCCCAAGGTTGGGAGATCACTCCTTTTAGTGGCGGTGTAGAGGACATACTGGAGCACCCTGAAGGTTATCTTATGGGAACGGGTATGGATACGGATCTAGGGCAAGCCGTTGCTTTTCGATTGAATGCTGAGGGAGAAGTAGAGTGGAAAGTGGGCTTGGAAGGGCGAATTGGTTATGGTATTTGTCAATGGTCAGATGATGAATTTCTGATCATGGGCATCAATACTTCGGGGCCAGCTACGGATATCACGGGATCATTCTTCCTAGCTAAACTCAACCAATCAGGGGAAATCCTGTGGCAACGACAGTACGCTGATGGCTATGATGTAAAAGGCCAAGATATTATCCGAACGCCAGACAATCGGCTCGTCATTACCGGACGAATTTCTTCGGGGGATACGAATTTGATTATGAAACTGACCGCCGATGGAGATATACTTTACAGTAAAGTATACGGAGGGGGGCTTCCATTGGAGACCGTATATGCCTTACCAGATGGTAGGCTCATTATGGGCAGTTTAAATCACCAAAGCGATTTGGTCATACTAGATCAGCATGGAGAGATTGAGGACGCTTATAGTTTTAACCAGGCCTTGAATATGATACCCGTCGAGATCATCCCAGGTCCCAATGGGATGCTCACCACCTTGTCTGTAACAACAGATCAATCCATTCACTTTACGCAGATGACAGCGGATGGCGAGGTGATAGCAAGAAACGATATTGATCGATTTGTAGTTTGGGGTTCAAGCAATGGGACAGCAACAGTAGATGGCACCTTTGCTATAGCTGGTTACCTCTGGGATTACGAACAAGCTCAAACAGATTCTGATATCTTTCTGCACAAACTCGATGAGCATGGGGAGACGGTTTGGTCTCGGGCCTATGGGCGCGTGTCTAATGCAGGGCCTGCAAACGAATACTTTGGAGAAGTACGGAGCACCGCAGATGGAGGTTTTCTCCTGTGTGGAGGTAGCGACAATTTGGCCTACGTAGTGAAGACAGATCGACATGGCAATACTTTCACCAATCGGGTGAAGGGGCAGGTATTTCATGATATAGATGATGATTGCGTAGTATCAGAGGGAGACCTTAGTTTACCTAATTGGGTGGTTCAGGCAGTTGGTACGTCAAGTACATTTTATGGTATAGCTGATGAAGATGGCCACTATCAGATAGATTTACCAGCCGGAGTATTTGAGATTTCGGCCCTTACGCTTAACCCGTATTGGGGGATTGTTTGCACCAATAGTCGGATACGTAGCTTTGGGCCGGCAGGAGATGTTCAAACGCTAGATTTAGCCCAACAGGCGATAGTTTCTTGTCCGATAATTGATGTTTCGATTGCCAGTGATCGGCTTCGAAGATGTTTCCCTAGCACTTATGAAGTCGATTACTGCAATACTGGTACAGCTCCAGCCTCTGATGCCTACGTCGATGTAACCTTAGATCCAGATTTGCAGGTGGACTCTGCTGATCTGGCCTACGCCTTGATCGAAGGTAAGGTGTATAGATTTCAGATTGGTGATCTGGAAGTGGGGGAGTGTGGAAGCTTTCGAGTTTTTACGACTCTATACTGTGATCTATCTATTCCTCTGGGACAGGTACACTGCGTTCAGGCGAACAGCTATCCTGATACCATCTGTTTACAACCTAATCAGACCTGGGATGGAGCGGAGATCGAAGTGGAGGGATTCTGTCGATCTGATACCATATTCTTTAAAATTACTAATGTTGGGGTAGGAGATATGGCCTCCCCTTTGACCTATATTGTGATTGAAGATCAAATCATTTTATTCGAAAAGAATTTTCAACTGCCTCAAGGTGAATATCTTATCGATACGATCATTGGTATGGGATCACAGTATACGCTAATCGCGGAGCAGTCACCTGGAGGATTTGGCAGCCTCTATCCGAATGTGAGTGTCCTAAACTGTGGAGAGGGACCTACGGCTTTGGCTTTACAACTGCATCATAATGATGGTCACCCTTCACGCGATGTGCACTGTTTAGAAAATATCGACTCCTATGATCCGAACGACAAACAAGCCATGCCTACTGGCTGGGGGAATGAGAAGATGATACTTCCCAATACTCGCCTGGAGTATAAGATTCGATTCCAAAATACAGGTACAGATACCGCCTATAAGGTGGTCATCAAGGATCGCATTGCCGAAACCCTGGACATTAAAACGATTCGCCCGGGCCTAAGTAGCCACCCCTACACCTGGGATCTTACTGAAGGTAAGAATCTCAGCTTTACCTTTACAGGTATTAATCTGCCGGATAGTACCACCAATCTTGCTAATTCCCAAGGGTTTGTGACCTTCACCATCGATCAGAAAGCCGATTTACCCCTCGGAACGGTCATTGAGAACACAGCGGCAATCTATTTCGACTTTAATCCACCCATTTTTACCAATACCACTCGACATAAACTGGACAATCTATTCAATGCTCTACCCACAGATGGAAAGGAAGTTATTCTACAGAAAGCGGCTGTATCGGTTTTTCCACAGCCCATCCAAGGGCAAGCGCATTTCCAGATCCAGGGTGTGCCCGAGCAATCTGTAGAGCTGAAACTATTTGATCTTTCTGGTAGCTTGATGCGCGAGCAGAGCTATGAAAACATCGCGTTTAATTTGCAGAGAGGCTATCTTCCGGCTGGCCTGTATATTTATTCGCTACGCTTGGAAGATGGCCGCTTACTACAAGGTAAATTGACTTTTTTGTAGCGTTCAGATCAGCTTGGGGGAGTTTGATTTAATTGGATCTTAATGCTTGCCAAAAGGGACTAACAGTTGTCAGCCATTTATCTGGTGCCTCGATCTGAGCAAAATGTCCTACACCTTTGATCAAGCTAAACTTAGCTTGTGGCATTACTTTTTCCCTGAGGTGGTGAGCAACTGCCAGGGGAGCTACAACATCTTGATCACCCCAGCAGATTTGTAGTGGGATCTTCGTGTGTCGCAAAGGAGGTAGCCAGCGGTGATTCTGGAAGCGTTTCCTATCGTTCAGATAGCGAATGATTACGTGGAATAATCTCCGCCCTTCATTGTGACCAATTGCCGTCCACATCAATTGAATAGCTTCTTCGCTCATCCCCGCACTTTTACTCGTGCTTTTCACTTGCTGCCGAAACATAGGGAAATTTAGCAGTCTACCGAGAACAGGCCCACCTCGCTTGGTGAGTAGCCACTTCTGGGTAATTCGCAATCGGGCCTTTTCCAATACCATGTTGCCATTGGTAAAGGTGGCTGATAGAATCCCGTCAGAAAACCAAGCCGGTAGCACATCTAATTCACTTCTGGCTATCAACTCCGTTAGCACTGTATCTCCCATATCGTGTGCCAACAAATGGCCCCCACTCACGCCATAATGCTGCCAAACCTTCAGGGCGCAATCCGTCTGTTCAAAGAGAGAATAGGTGTAGCCTTCCACTGGCTTATCACTCATGCCATATCCCAGAAAATCGAAAAGAATAATTCGTTTAAAGAAGGTCAACAGTCCCTCTATAGTCGCTTCGTAGGAAAAAGAAGACTCCGGAAATCCATGAATCAATAATAGGGTGTCTTCTGGTGCGGTCTTAGCCGCTCCGTAATGTTTGGTGAAGACTTTATGTCGGAAGGGCCCCAGATCGATAAATTGGCCATCTGCGGCCCAGTCTTGTAGAGCCTTCGGTAAGGTATTGCTTGACATCAATTTTAGCTTTGGATCAGCTTTTCTTCTTACAACTATCAAGAAAAGGTACGGAACTTCAGTCGACTTTTATAGTAGGCATGAAAAGCAAGTGAGGGGATACACAAACTATAGAAGGTTGTTTGCAAGAGGGAATTGGGCAAATGGGGAGAGAAAATATAGAGTTAGCAGGGCTTGAAATAGGGCTAAAGGTGCCGATTTTGTGGAAATTTAAATAAAGCCCGTCCAATTTTGCAACCCTTGCAGGGAAAAGTACTCTTTGAAAGAAACCCGACTCACATGTTATCGCACATCATTAAGTTGGCGTTCCGCAACTTCCAACGCCATAAAAGCTCCTTTTTTATTAACCTTATTGGTCTTTCAACTGGTTTAGCTTGCGCACTCCTGATCCTTTTGTGGGTACAGGATGAGTTAAGGATGGATAAGTTTCATGCTAAAGACGAACGGCTGTTTCAGGTCATGGAGCATCAGCAATACGCTGAGGATATCATGACTACTTCCTCCACGCCTGGCTTATTGGCCGAAACCCTAGCTAATGAAATTCCTGAGATTGAACATGCCGCCACTTGGAATTGGCGGATGAATAATACCTTGACGGTTAAAGAACAAAATGTCAAGAAATATGGACATTGGGCAGGACCTGACTTTTTCCATCTGTTTAGCTTTGACCTGACTCATGGTACGCCCAATGATGTATTAAAGGAAATGAATGCCATTGTGATCTCCGAAAGTTTAGCGAAATTATTGTTTGGTTCGGGAGAAGAGGCCATGGGGGAATCTGTTGAAATTGAGCATGACGAAGTATACGCCGTAACTGGTGTGTTTGAAGATCTACCTGCTAACTCTTCTCGTCAATTTGATTTTATACTCAATTTTGAAAAGTATAAAAAGGAAAATGAGTGGATCCGGAATTGGGGCAGCAACTCTCCTCAAACCGTGGTGACTCTAGTGGAAGGGGCTGATGCAGCGGCAGTCAATGAAAAGATAGCCGACTTCGTTGGGAAGTACACGGAAAATTCCAATGTAACGCTGTTTTTGAAGCCTTTCTCTGAGCGTTATCTCTATGGTAGGTATGAGAACGGAAAGCAGGCAGGAGGGCGCATCGACTACGTCCGTCTTTTTTCCATCATAGCAGTGTTTATTTTGATTATAGCCTGTATCAATTTCATGAATCTTTCCACTGCTCGGGCTTCTCGACGAGCGAAAGAAGTAGGGGTGAAGAAAGCCATTGGGGCGATGCGTAGTGCATTGGTTCGCCAATACTTGGGAGAATCTATTTTGATTGCCGTGTTCTCCTTGCTTGTGGCAGTCGGTTTGGTCGCTTTATTTCTGCCTCAATTTAACTTGATTACGGACAAGATGTTGAGCCTGCGTTTCTCTCCAACCATTATTTTTTCCTTCCTGGGCATTACCTTACTTAGTGGCTTACTAGCTGGTAGTTATCCTGCCTTGTACCTTTCGTCTTTCCGTCCAGTAAGTGTTCTTAAGGGTGAAATCAAGACTTCTATCGGCGAACTTTGGGCACGAAGAGGCTTAGTGGTATTTCAGTTCACTTTATCCATTATCCTGATCGTGGCCGTGATGGTCGTGTATCGGCAGATCCAATTTGTGCAGACGCAGAATTTAGGGTACGATAAGGATCAATTGATCTATTTTGGAATGGATGGCCGGTTAGCAGATCAGACGGATGCCTTTCTTGCCGAAGCCAAGCGAATTCCAGGGATAGAAAACATATCTACCATTTCCCACGACCTAGTGGGGCGACAAAATAATACCAGTGGTTTGCAATGGGATGGGAAAGACCCCGAAGATCGCATACTTTTCGAGCACGTCCGGATCAATTATGACCTCTTGGAAACCATTGGAGTGGAATTGACAGATGGACGCTTCTTTTCCGAAGAATTCGGCGCAGACTCTAGCAAGATTATTTTCAATGAGACAGCCATTAAGGTTATGGGTATGGAGGACCCCATCGGTCAGAAAATTAGATTATGGGACGAATATGATATGGAGATCATCGGGGTAGTAAAAGATTTTCATTTTCAATCCTTACACGAGGTAGTAGAGCCCTTGTTCTTTCGATTAGCTCCAGAGAGTACCTGGGCGATGATGGCTAGGTTAGAAGCAGGAAAGGAGCGGGAGGCATTGGCTAGCTTGAAGAAGTTTTACGAAGAATTCAATCCAGGCTTCTCCTTTGATGTAGAATTCACGGATGAGCAATACGCTCGCCAATACGCGGCAGAACAGCGGGTAGCCTCCTTATCGCGCTATTTTGCGGGTTTTGCCATCTTGATTTCTTGTCTAGGACTCTTCGGCCTAGCTATGTTTACAGCAGAACGCAAAAAGAAAGAGATCGGGATTCGGAAAGTATTGGGAGCTACAGTGTCCAATATCGTTGTACTACTCACTAGAGATTTTACCAGATTAGTACTTTTCTCAATAGTGCTAGGCTTGCCCATCGCTTACTTTATGGTGAGTAGATGGTTGCGCGGATTTGCCTATCATATCGAATTAAATCCTTGGTTCTTTGCCCTGGCCGGCCTATTGGTGATGCTAATTTCCTGGGCTACGGTAAGTTCGCAGGCCCTGAGATCTGCCCATGCCAATCCTAGAGACTGCTTGCGGAATGAGTAAGGATTAATTTGGCTTGTTTTCCATCAGGGCACTTACCACATAAATAGTGCCCTGATGGAGAAGGGCGTTACTGAATGGGTACTGATACTTTAGTATCTGCCCACTTCATGACTAAGGCAGGCGCTCCTTGTTCTGATAACTCAATAGTAAATAACTCCACGGATTGAGGGAGTTTTTGCACCCTCGCTTCTACTTGCAGCACATCTGCTGCGGGATCTCTCGAAGCCTCGCTATTGAAGTTTACTCCCCAACTGTATTGTTTTTCATTGAAGATTACTTTCCAGCTCTGTTCTCCCGGAATGGTCCAAAGCGTATATTTGCCCGCCGCCAGTTGCTGACCACCAATGCTCAAGCCTTTATTGGTGGTAAAGGTGGTGGCTTCATTGGCTCCAGTTCGCCAGACTTTACCATAAGGGACTAAGCCACCAAATATCTCCCGACCTTTTACAGAAGGACGATTGTAATACACACTGAGGTCCAGGTCCCCTTGGGTATACGCTACGGTATCTTCAGGGCTATGTTTCTTGGTTTGTGCCTGTAGCACTTTAAAGGCAATAAATAGGATAACAGCCAAGGACCCAATGACGATCCCAGTCCATTTAAGAAACTTTTTCATGATCAAGGTATTATTGAAAGAAGGAATGTTTCAATTGAGTATCTACTGGACATAAAGCTGGTTCATGTGCTAAGGTACAAAGATCAGGACGAGTACAACGGAAATTTCGATTATTGCCTTAAACTGATGTACGTAGCCCTGGCTACAGCTTCTAGAAGCTGAGAAACCATCAATTGATAATGCAAAGCCTAGGATGAAGAATATCTTGTATTTATTGATAGCCACAGCCACTTGGGGCTTAAATTTTTTCTTGGCAAAGATGATGATGGAAAGTAGTTCTGCCCTTGAGGCGGGGTTTTGGCGCTACTTCATTGCTGTGCTAATTCTAGCTCCAATTTTATGGAAGCAATTACCCTCCTGGAAAGTAGTGTGGCAAAATAGTAAGCTGCTACTCGGTGTAGGTTTAGTGGGAATTTTTGGCTTTAATTACTTTTTCTTTATTGGTCTTTCGGGAACTTCAGCTATCAATGCGGCCCTGATTATGAGCTTAAACCCGGCCTTGACATTGGTGCTGGCTTGGATGATATATGGACAAAGAATCTCTGCTGCCCAAGGCGTAGGCATATTTCTGGCTTTTCTTGGCGTCCTCGTGTTGATCAGTAAAGGCACACCTTGGGCCTTGAAAGCGCTGGCCCTGGAGCCGGGAGACAAGTATATGTGGGTGGCCAATTTTGCTTTTGCCGCCTATCATCTCGGGGTTCGGCAGTATAAGGGGACTATGGAGAATTTGCATTTTACCTTTATCACTACCTTTATTTGCTGCTGTTGCTTTTTAGTGGTCATCCAACCTTATCCCTTATTGGAACCAACTACCTACCCCGCTGAATTTTGGTATGCTGCGATCGGGATGGGCGGTCCGGGAACAGCCCTGGCTTACTTTGCGTGGAATCACGGAGCCGCTGGCCTTGGTTTGGGTAGGGCAGCCGTATTCATGAATACCGTACCCTTCTTTACATCCTTATTTGCACTCCTATTTGGCGCCACACTCTACCTTTATCATTTGTGGAGTGGGCTACTGATCCTTGCTGGCTTGTTGGTTATTCAATGGCAGCAATGGCGGACGACTCGTTAATTCTTCTTTCCTTGCAGGCTTCTGGGGTAGGTTCGATTATCGGAAATCGTACGAGGAAGGCACTACCCTTACCTGGTTTAGAATGCATAATCCGTATTTCCCCGTCCATCTGTCCCAGTATCTTCTTGGCAGTGGCTAAGCCGATTCCCGTCCCCATGTAATCCTGCCGATTATGTAAACGCTTGAAAAGATCAAATACGTATTGATGGAATTCCGTCTCGATGCCAATACCATTATCCGTTATAAGAAACTGATGAAATCGAGTCGTTGCATCGTAATGGATTTCGACTTGGGGTTTTAGGCTATCGTTGTATAGAAAACCATTTTCCAAGAGATGCTTAAATAGCAGATAGATAAGCCGTTCATTACCATAGAGCTTAGGTAGCTTGCTGGTAATGAGCCTACCGGCCTTTTCCTTGATCATCTCTGACAAATTAGATCTGAGGCGATTTACTAAGACCTCCATGTCAAAGCATTGGGAGGCTTCATGTTGTTGCTTATCTATATTGTTGTACAGCAATAAATTATTGATCAGCATATGAAGCTGCTTACCGTTTTGGACAATATAGTGCAGATACTCTTCTAATTTGGGATTAGCCGGAATCTCGCGGAGTGCAAGATTAGAGAAACTGACAATGTTTCTGAGGGGTTCCTTGATGTCATGCGACAAGAGGTGATTAAACTGGCGCAATTCCTCATGCATTTGGTGAAGCGGTGTAGCCCGCTCCAGCTGCAATTGCATTTTCCGCTGTTTTGTGACATCCTGCGCAATGAAAATTCGCTTGTGCTCGGTCGAACTAATATGAACCTGCAACTTCAGCCAGCGGTACTCCCCTTGGTGATTGATCATCCGTATCTCTACCGGATTGGCTTGGGCTTCGCTGTGCTGTAGCGCTTCTTGTGCGAAGTCCGCATCATCTTCGTGAAATAAAGTAACAATGTCAGCGCCTAGAATTTTGTCTTCGGAATAGCCAAGGGCTTCTTGGAAGGCGGGGTTGACCGCTTCGACAACTCCATACATGGAGGAGATAGCAATGAGATCTGTTGACAGCTCGAAGACTTTTATTAAACAGTCCATGGTGTAATCGCTAATCTACATGTTTTGGTAAAAACTAATTAATGCCTTCCTGACCCAAGTAAAACCGGGGGAACGGTTGCTTACTTTGTTAGTAAAGCTACGTTTCATGAATCAACATGGAATTTACCCGCTGGGGTATACTCCTAGTCGCTTGAAAGTCTGCTTTAAGTTTTATGAACTTTGGTCTTTACAGGAAATGAAGGATTAGAGTCTAGGCTAGTTCGGTTGAAATAAGCTATCTGAGTGGTTGAGTAAGGGTTGTTCTTACTATTTGGGCGAAGGTTTTGTTATGTGTATTATCTAACCCTTGCAGCAAAAGTCTTGGGTTTTCGCTTCAAATGAAGTTGAAATCTATAAATTTTGTGACATAGCTAAAAGTAGTTCTGAAGATATCGCTTGACTTGATCCAATACAATCGCTGCGACTAGCCTGGCATGTTTAGGTTTTTCGAAGTAATCATTTAGGATAAAAGCCTATGAAATACAACAATTCAGCCATAAGGTCGTAAACCTCTAGAGGATATCAGGGGATAGCTTAGTTTTTTGCCCTTCCTCCTTTTACCAAGCCGAAACTGTCCGCTATTGCTCAAACGAGGTCTCAACATTGTACTGTAAATTCAATTACTTTTGTATAGCATGCTGAGTATTCAAAATGCTATCGCATAATGCTAGAAGACCATGTCAAAAAAGAAGACTCGCCTACTGATCGATGCCCGCGTACTAGAAGGAGAAGCACAAGGAAGTGCTACTTATCTGAGAGAATTATATCGGGCTTTTATGCATGCCTATGAAGATCAATACGAACTATTTTTTGCGGCAGAGCAGGAGCAAGCCATCCGTGATCAATTTCCAAAACACTGTCAATTTGGTTTTATTCCCCTACACACGGGAAGCCGTACTAGACTTTATGGGCAGGTTTTTCCAAAATTAATCAAGGAATGGCAAATTGATTGGGCGCATTTTCAGTATATGGTCCCCTTTTTTAAGAAGTGTGGCCATATTGTCACAACTCATGATGTGTTGTTTTTGGACTTTCCTCAGCAATTCCCCTGGACTTACCGTACGAGTAGACGGTTCTTATTCAAGCTGGCCTTTTGGAATAGTGATATCAAAGTTACAGTGTCTGATTACTCAAAGCGGGCCATCAGTCAGCACTTTGGTGTGCGATCGGAGGAGATTGTGGTGACTCCTAATGCGGTTCGAGGGCAATATTTTGAGGAGCATGATAAAGATGAGATTCGCCAGCAGGTAGAAGCTCAGCATGGTATCAAGGATTTTGTCCTTTTTGTGAGTAGGCTGGAGCAACGCAAAAATCATCGTCTCCTCTTGCAAGCTTTTGAAAAACTTAATCTATACGAAGATTACCAGTTGGTGTTCGTAGGGAATAATTCTCTAGATGACGAAGACTTGCAAGCATTGGTGGAAGCATCATTGAAGAAGTATCCCGGGAGGTTCCATTGGTTCCGTCAGGTTGATGAAGCGTTTCTTATGCAGCTATATCGTGGAGCGAAGGTTTTTGTTTACCCTTCCTTAGCAGAAGGCTTTGGAATTCCTCCTTTGGAGGCTGCGGCCTGTCTGGTGCCCACCCTATGTGCCAGTAACACCGCTATGACAGATTTTACCTTCTTCGGAGAAAACCTATTTGATGCAGGACAGCCAGAACAATTTTACCAGAAGCTAAAGGCCATTTTACAATCACCACCAGATCGGCAAGTCCTACTAGATATAGCCCAGCAAATTAAAGAGAAATACAGTTGGCGATATGCTGCCCAAGTTATACATGAATCTATTTCCGGACAAAAATCGGCCCCAAACCCCAAGAAAGCGCAGCTAGTTAAACTCTGAGAACGGATTTGCCTTCTAGTACCTGATCTTTTGAAAACGTCCACTTAATGGGAGGCCCTCAGGTGTAATGAGTGTAATGAGATATAATCCGGTGGGCAATTGTTGTACAGAAAGTCTCTGATCGTCAGACAACCTGCCACGGAACAGTCGTTTTCCTTGCAGATCATAGACCTCGATCCTGCTCCTAGCTGGAACCTCTTGCAAGATGACGAAATCACTGGTGGGATTAGGGTAGATTTTGAGGCGTGTAGAGGCTGGAATCGGATCTGTAGCACTAGTCGTTAGACAATTGGCATTCTTTTGCAGGCTACAGCTTATCAGGCTTAAGCCTTGGGGACTTGCTAATCCTTCGGTAATTACATCTTCGATCTCACTGCCGTCCAGATTGGCTCTTTGTAGCTTTCTTAGAGCCGGGTCGGTCCAATACATCTTCCCTCCTTCCACATCTAAAGCAAGCGCATTGGGAGTTCCCCAGAAGTTATCGACGACCACCTCTACCTCAGAGCCATTGAAGTTGGAGCGCGTGATGGTGCTAAAAGTACAATCGGTCCAATAGAGTTTTTCAGACTCCAGATCCAGGGCAATCCCTTTTAGCACGCCATCCGGGATGGTGAATAAAGTCTGAACCTGACTCCCGTCTAGGTTGGCTTTTTTGACCTTACCAATCGCTGCACCATCTCCCCATTCGGTCCAATACATCTTGTTTTTATCTACGTCCAATGCAATGGCATCTAGGTTTACTGTCTCATATTGTACCAAGTTTTCTACCTGGGTTCCATCCAAGTTTGCCCGTTGAATCCGTTTAGAACCACTATCTACCCAATACATTTTATTGTTGGTCAGATCCAGCGCGAGCCCTTCGGGTAATTGTAGCCCTGTCGTGATGAGATCTTCTACCTCCGTACCGTCCAAGTTAGAACGTTGGATCTTGTCCGATACCCAATCTGTCCAGTATAGTTTTCCATTCTGAATGTCCAGAGCTATGCCCTGAGCTTTTACCGAATCTGCTGGAATCAGCACTTGACGGTTTGATCCATTGAAATCAGATCTTTCAATTCCGGTGTCTGTGTTGATGTAGTACAGAGCAGATTGAGCTGAAAGCTTGGCATAGTCGAGCAGGCTCAAAAGAATGAATAGATAGCATATCCGTAACATCTAACTAAACTACGGGGAAAATTTCAATTCTTTTGTTTACCCCTTGTTTTTGTGTGTCTACTGTAATCCTTTTGCCAAAACCCCTAAGGATCATGGGACTTGAGCTGGCTTCGAAGCGCATGCGACTGAATCATTACCCGAAAAAATGAATGATAATGCTATTTTTGATTGAAGATCAGATAAGTTGAATATGCATAAAAAGCTAGATCACTTGTTTTACCGAAATACGGATGTTGTCGAGGTGGCCAAGCAATTGCTTGGCAAATATTTGGTAACGGAGTTCGATGGATTACGCTGTAGTGGAAGGATCACCGAAGTGGAAGCCTACCGGGCACCAGACGATAAAGCTTGCCATGCCTACAATAACCGACGGACCAAACGCACGGAGATCATGTTTTGGCCTGGTGGAGTGGCTTATGTATACTTATGCTATGGCATCCATCACCTTTTCAACGTAGTAACCGGTGACGCAGATATGGCTCATGCCGTCTTAATTAGGGCAGTAGAAGCGAAGGAAGGGCTAGAAATTATGGGAAATCGGAGAGGGATGTCTGCAAAAAGGCCACAATTAAGCTCTGGCCCCGGCGTTATGTCTAAAGCGATGGGGATTACTACGGCTTGGACGGGACAGAGCCTAGTGGAAGCTGATAGCCCCATTTGGATAGAGGATAGAGGGGAGGAAGTAGCGGCGAAAGGGATAGGCGAAAGCACTCGGATAGGCGTTGACTACGCGGAAGATTGTGCCTTGTGGCCATGGCGCTTTTTCCTGAAAGACTCTAAATGGGTCAGCCGGTTTAAGCCGCCAAAGCTAAAGCAGAACACCCCTTGATCACCCTCCGTGCACTTAAACTTGTAACTCAAGAAAAGATGAAAAAACTACTAGGACTGTTATTGTTCTTACCCCTTTCCCTCTGGGCCCAATACCCAGATGATGATCTGAAATTCATTGATCATGTTTACGTTGATAATATCAAGTCCGTAAAGCTAAATTTGGCCAATTTGCCGCTGACGGTACCCTTAATTGACTTGAATTCGAATGTTCCGCTCATGCTCTCCTTTGATGATTTAGATGGTGAAGTCAAAAACTATATTTATACTGTACAACATTGTGATATCAATTGGGAGCCCTCTAATTTGACAGATACGGAGTATCTGGACGGATATATAGATGATGATATTGATGACTATAGCTTCAGTTTTAAGACCAACCAGGCCTTTGTGCATTATGAAGTTTTATTGCCTAATGATGATTTCCGATGGACTAAATCTGGAAACTATCTGCTGAAGGTATACGAAGATGAAGATGAGCAGCGGCTCGTACTCACTCGACGGTTTGTGGTGATTGATCGAAAGGTTAGTGTCAGTGCGAGGGTGGTCGTTCCTGCCTTGGTCAGTAAGTCAAAGACGCATCAAGAGATAGATTTCGCAGTGGATTATGAAAAATTCCCGATGCGTAGCCCGCAGCAGGAATTAAGAGCAGCGGTATTGCAAAATGGTCGCTGGGACAATGCCTACACGGATTTATCTCCCAATTTCACTCGCTTGGATGCGGTGGTTTTTGATTATCAGAATAAAATCGTCTTTCCGGCAGGGAAAGAGTTTCGTTTCGCAGATATTAGGAGTTTCAGGTTTGAGACGCCAAGTATAGCTATCGTAGAAGAAGTGAATGGTACGTATGAGGTAGCGCTCAATATAGAAGAAAAACGCTCTAATCTTCACTATGTGAGTTGGGAGGATTTTGGGGGGAATTTTGTAATCGAAACAAGAGATCAGCGCAATAATGAGTTGGCTGCTGATTATGGAAATATTCTCTTTTCCCTTGCCGTAACGGCTCCCTTATACGATGAGGAGATTTACATCTTTGGAGGATTGACGGACTGGCAGCTAAAGGAAGAGTTTAAAATGATCTATAATCCGGCTGTTAATGCCTACGTTGGCAAGACATATTTAAAGCAGGGGGTATACGATTTTATGTACGTAACGGTTCCCAGAGACCCTAAGCTGAGAAAAAAAGCGATGCCTAATCTTGAGGAAATCGAAGGGAATTGGTTTGAAACGGATAACAACTATACCATTTTGATCTACTATAAACCTTTTGGTGAAAGGTATTATCAAGTGATCGGATCGAGAAATTTTAGCTCTTTGGATCGGTAATCTACAGAGCAGGTGGCAAACTCTTTGTGGAAATATGGCCAAACCAAATCAGACAGGTTTGGCCATATTTATTAAGCTGATAACTAAGGGGATACTAGCTACGGTTAATGCCCATTTATCGCTTTCCGGATCAAGGCATTTAGGCGATCCGGATATTGTAATGGAATAAAATGTCCGGCCTCCTGCCAATGTAAGAACTGATGCCTCGGAGCTACCGTATCCAGCCACTGGACATATTCTTCCGTCCAATAGGGACTATTCGCGTGGATAATGAGGGTCGGGCATTTGATGACTATGGGTTTCCAGGTTTCAGGCGCGTTGACCGTATTAAATTCGGCGGCTACTACGAACTTCGGAGTATGCAGGGCATCTTGCTGTAAGATATTTTGATCTTTGCTCTCCAATGCCTGTATGGGCATCCGTTTAATGTTATCAGCCATGAATTCCTGATAATCACTACGCTCTAAGGCAGATCTCATCCATTCCAGCACTGGGGCAGAAATCATTTGCCTTAGCATACCGTCTAGCAAAATCATTTGCTCTACCTTATCAGGATAATAGCGGTAAAATTCTTTGGCAAAGATCACTCCATTGCTGTGGGCGATAATACAAACCTGCTCAACTTCTTCCTGCACCAAAATGCGATCGAGTCCTTCCAGCCAGTTTTGGAGGGTGTAGCCTGTATCGGGGCGTTCGCTATCCCCATAGCCTAAAAGATCTACAAAGATGTTTTTGTAGCCTTCTATTTGCAGTCCGAATTGTTTGTGCCAGATCCTATGACTGGAATTAGCACCGTGTAAGAACAGTATGGCTTTTTCACCTTTATGGCTAATGGCATAGTTCCAACTACCTAGCTCCGTTTGCAGCCTTCTTTTTTCTACTTCCATGCTATCTTGGATGGTTTTCATGGTGTAACCCCATAGCGGGAATAGGCATAGTAAAGCTATGCCAAAAGAATTGGTTTTCATTGACTTGAAAGTTTAATGCAGTTCTTATGGAAAAAAATGGATAGGGTAGGAACCCTAAGACCATGCCCTTTACTTGAGGTGATGTTCTGCGAAATGGCTCATGGCATTTCGCAGGAAAATGGCGAAGTCGGGCTGGGCTTCCCCATCGCGCATGCAATATCGATCATCTTGGGTGTACAGCGTGCCAAGTCCTGCGTAGGCGGCTGCCTGTTTATCGGCAAGCTTTGAGGTACCCCAAAATTGACGAATTATCTGATAATGGCGTGTAATCAAAACTTGAATAGCAGGACTATTGGGCGACTCTGCTCTTCGATCGAAAAGCTCATCATTAATCGCCTTCCATTTCGCTCGCAATTGTTTGAAACCTTCTTTCCCTAGTTTCATTAACTCTTGCTCAGCATGCCATATCTTTTCTTTTCCGTAGGTCTTTATCGCCGCTTCGCGATAAGTAGTACCCATCTCTTTAGGAAGCCCCTCATACAGCATCTCTGGCTTGTTCATGATATCTTCCGCTTTTAGTCTTTGAATGGTAGTATTGATGGTCTTAACTAAATGGTCAATGCGTTTCTGACGCGCTAATAAAGCGGTCTTATGCCCCTCTAGGGCCTCTACCAAGTCGAATTCAGGCTCGTCTAGTAATTCTACGATTTCCTTGAGCGGGAAGTCTAATTCCTTGTAAAAAAGGATTTGTTGCAGTCGCAGCAACTCAAGATGGCCATAGTGTCTATATCCGGCAGCTGTTCGCTTTAAGGGCTTGAGCAGACCAATCTGATCGTAGTAGTGTAAGGTCCGTATGCTGACGCCAGATAGCTGGGCTACCTCCTTTACGCTGTAGTTCTTCACTAGGAATAACTTTTAATGATACTGCGAAGGTAAACTATAACGTAAGGTAAGGGTCAAGCTTTATGTCAATTATTTCTCAAGAAAAATTCAATGATTTAATGAATACAGGCTAATGACCTGATGATTTGGCCACAAAAGCCTATTGAATCAAACCCCTGCCCAGGTGAATACCTGAGGAGTATGGCTCGTTTTGAATTGGCTAGGTATGGGGGCTAAGAACTCAACAAAAAACTTATCTTGGAGCTTACTTCAATTTATGAGCTTTATGAGATATTCTTTTGTTGCCCTCCTATGCCTACTCCTTTTTGCCTGTACTGAACAAACGGTTTTACTAGAAGAACCCAATTTAATCCCGCTCCCCCTAGCGTTAAGCAGAGGAGAAGGACATTTTGTTATTAACAAGCAGACACTCATTTCTGTAGAGAATGAGGAGCAAGAACGGATAGCTACCTCCTTTGCCGATGGATTTCAAACAGTAGCGGGCTGGACACCAAGTGTTTCCGACGGGGGGCAAGGGGACATCGTCTTTGTCACCGATGCAAGCTTAGGAGCCGAGGCTTATGAGCTGGAAGTTTCACCAGACAAGATTTCGATCAGGGCATCTGCTGGGGCAGGTTTTTTCTATGCTACTCAAACGTTGAAGCAACTGCTTCCCCCTATTTTTTATAGTGACAGTCTGCAAGAAAATGTAGGATGGGGAATCCCCGCCATAGTCATTAAGGATCAACCCTCCTTCCCGTGGCGAGGCTATATGCTGGATGTGTCCAGGCACTTTTTCGATAAAGATCAGGTGAAGGAAGTACTGGATTTCATGGCAGAGCTCAAGCTAAACCGCTTCCATTGGCATTTGACTGATGATCAGGGTTGGCGAATTGAGATTAAGAGCTATCCCAAGCTAACGGAGATAGGGGCCTGGAGAATGGACTATCGGGTCACGGATGAAACGGTTTCCAATTGGTGGGGTAGACCGGTCCAAAAGCCAGGGGAAAAACCCACTTACGGTGGCTTCTACACCCAGGAAGACATCCAGGAAATTGTTGCCTACGCTAAAGAGCGCTTCATTGAGGTCGTTCCAGAGATTGATATGCCCGGTCACGCCCAGGCAACTATTGCTGCCTATCCCGAAATTGGCTGTGTAAACAAGGCTCCTTATGTGGCTACCGGTGGAGTCTTCAAAAACAATACCTATAATCCAGGCAAGGAAGCCACCTTCGAATTTGCCGAGAAAATGCTAAACGAGATCATGGATTTGTTTCCTTATGATTATGTGCATATCGGTGGGGATGAGTGTAATAAGGATCAATGGCGAATCGACCCAGATGCTCAGGCCAGAATGAAGTCGGAAGGACTACAAAATGTGGAGGAGCTGCAAAGCTATTTTATTAAGCGGATTGAAAAAATCATTAATGATAGAGACAAGATCATGATTGGCTGGGATGAAATACTTGAGGGTGGACTGGCACCGAATGCTACGGTCATGAGTTGGAGAGGTGAAGAAGGCGGATTGAAAAGCGTAGAAATGGGGCATGAAGTGATCATGACGCCTAATAAATACTGTTACATCGATCTAAAGCAAGGGCATGATGACTTGGAGCCCAATTTGGGGTATTCGCAATTGCTATTGTCTACGGCCTATTCCTATCAAGTGATACCCGATCAGATACCAGAAGAAAAAAAGGCCCTGTTCAAGGGTATTCAAGCCAATCTGTGGACAGAGTCCATTAGCGATTGGGGTAAGCTGACCTACATGACCTACCCAAGGCTTTACGCGATTGCTGAAACGGCCTGGACGTCCAATGAAGAGAAGAACTGGGATGAATTTATCAATCGCCTCTATCCGCAACTAGAACGTCTGGATGCCCAAAAGACGCGTTATGCTGTCAGTGCTTTTAGCCCTTGGATCGATCATGAAGGAAAAGCGGACGGTCTGGAAATTTCGTTGAAAACCGAGGCCAATGGGTTAGACATTTACTACACGGTAGATGGGACGGAGCCCAATCTACAATCTCAAAAGTACACAGCTCCTTTCCTAATCACCAAGAGCAGTACCCTTAAAGCGCAAGCCTACAAAGGAACAGAAGCTATTGGTTACTTATCCGAAATGGAATTCCCTGTGCATTTGGCTGCTGGCGTGCCAGCTACAAAACCCGAGACCACTAAGCTGACGGATCTCAATTACGCTAAACTGCATATTTCCGATGCGAATTGGCTAGAATTCTCTGACGGTTTAGACTTGGAACTTCAGTTCGATGAACCCAAGGAGGTAAGTCAAGTTAGCTTCAATGCCTTACGGTATACCATCACCGCAGTATATCCACCGGAACGTGTCGAATTATATGGCTCTGAGGATGGCCAATCATTTGCCAAGTTAGCAGAGCTTGACCAAAAGGAAGTTAGTCATATCCAGGGACGTAATAAGATCCGTTCAAGCCTGACCTTTTCTCCGACCAAAGTAAAGGCCCTGCGCTTGGTTGGTCGGGAATTGAATCCTGTCCCAGAAGGGCATCACACTGCCGGAAGAAAAGCTAGGATTAAGATTGACGAGCTTGTGGTAGAATAAGCTATTTACTCATCTGCTAGCTTGATGTTGAGTTGCTGCCAGGAGGTGGGGCGCTGTTGAGGTCCTCTTTCAAGACCCTTGTCACCTAGTTTTAGTCCGCCAAAACCAAACAACACGGCTTGTAAGGCACCCCCTGCCCCGGTGGTGAAGTAGGGACTAACCCCTTTCCCGCCTGCACATTCTGCCAAAACACCAAACGGAGGTACTCCATTGGATCGGTAACTGTGGATAAATAGGGCATAGGCTTTGTCGATATCCCCAATTTTGGCGCGTAATGCGGCTAGGGTAGCGAAACCCATCGCTGGACCATCCGGAGACATCCGCGGTTCGTAAAAGTCAAGATCTTTGCGAATTTGGGCTTCCTCAGTAATTACTTCCAGCGGGTGGGCGAGCAAATTGACGTCCGCTTGCTTGATAACAGCCCCATTGTAGGTGGCATTCTCTCGGGTCACCCCATCGCCAAATTGTAGAATCGGGATGTTTTCTGCTACTTGCATCCAGTCTGGATCCGCCTGTAAGCCTAAAGTCTTCGCCGCCTGCGTGGCATTCTCCAGTACTGTTTTCACGATACCGTTGGTAAATGCATTATTATCGATGTTTTCCTCAAACTCATTCGCTCCGATAACATTATTAATCTCATATTGACCCGGACCTTTTCTTTCTACTCTGCTACACCAAAATGCCGCTACCTCTTTCAAGACTGGGAACCCTTTTTCTGCTAACCAGGCTTTATCCTGAGTGCGTTGGAAGTATTTCCAGAAAGCCCAGCCTACACAGGCTGTAATGTGTTGTTGAAAAGGCCCTGTGAGTGCCCATACTGGCGTTTGTTCGCTGCCGTCATCTGCACTTTCCCAAGGGAACATGGCGCCTTTGAAGCCGTGAGCAAAGGCGTTCTGTTTGGCTGCCTCTAGGCGCTCAAAACGATAATCCAGTAGACTCTTGGCTATGGCTGGCTGCATGACCAACAAGGCAGGATACATCCAAAGCTCCGTATCCCAGAAGACATGCCCATTATATCCCAAACCCGACAAACCGACTGGTGATAAACTCAAGGCTGTACCTGCTCGGGCCGAAGCGTAAAGATAGTAGAGCATGAGACGAACTTCCTTTTGTGTGCTGGCATCTCCTATAATTTCGATGTCACTCTTCCACAACTCATCCCATTCTGCTTGGTGCCTTTCTCTCAAGCGTTTTAGCCCTTCCAGTTTGGCGTAAATACTTAGTCTTTCCGCCTCATTCTGCGGATCGGTAAAGTGGGCGGAGGTGCAAATGGAGCTAACTAAGCTAAATTGCCAAGTTTGCCCTTTTTTAAGGGGTTTGGTGAATTTGGCGAGATGGCGGTTGAAATCCCAGTCTTCGTGAATCATATTCGGTTCCTCGCCATGAGGTTCCTCAAAGATATAGCTATTGGAAGCCGCCAATTGAATCCGCCCGGAGGGACTTTTGGCAACGGAGGTCAGCAAGGGGATTTTTACGTGCGGTCGATCGATCTCACTGTAGAAGTTTTGCACTTCTCGAAGGTGATCCGGGGCGCTTATGGCATTGGAAACCGTTAATTCAATGTCTTCCTGTGCGGTAACTTGTAAAGTCACCAAGGCACAATAGGGAAGAGATCGCAAGGCTACTACTTCCTGTCGAACTTGCAACTTCCCTTCCACCTCAAAAGAATTGGAAAAAGTGGCCCTTTTCATATCCAATTCTTGCCGGAGTCCTGTGATGTCGTCCCTACCGACCCAATGCCCATCGATGATCAGGTCTAAATCCAAGGGGGTGAAGCCCTTCAGAATATTACTTACTCTTCCTCTTTGGTACCGATCATAAACTCCATTTAGGATGACTTCTTTGATATGCATGGGATGCGCATCACTCACTAATCCGATCATTCCGTTGGCTACCATGGCCCCGAAGTAATGTTTGGGGTCGATCTGAGTCGCTTCAATTTGCCAACCAGTGCTGGGTTGCTTTACCATTCTCTTAGTCTTTTTTATGCTCTTGATAACTGGGCTACACGACCCGAACTTCTGTTTCAGCATCGAAAAAGCGTAGGCGGCTAACATCGATACCTAATGTGAGCTGTTGATTAGATTTGTACAAATGGGTACTATCACTCCTAAAGCAGAAGGTGGTGGCTGCTTCGCCTTCGAAATGGAAGTAGTTGTAAGCTTCACTACCCACGGGTTCCGTAACATCAATGATAATGGGTAAATCTACGCTCAATTGTTTTTGCTGCTCCTTGGCTTTATCATAGAGGTATTCTGGTCTGAAACCAAAGATGATGGACTGATTGATATAGGGTTTGAGTTTTTCTTGTAAGCCCAGTTCATTTGGAATGCCGAATTGCACACTTCCTGCCCTGAATTGCATTTCCTCTCCTTGTTCTATTCTCCCTTCCAGAAAATTCATGGCAGGACTTCCTATGAATCCCGCCACAAACTTGTTAGCTGGAGCATTGAAAAGATTCATAGGCGTATCTACCTGCTGGACAAAGCCATCCTTGAGCACCACAATCTTATCTCCCATTGTCATGGCTTCAATTTGATCATGGGTTACGTAGATCATGGTGGCTTGCAGTTGCTGATGCAGCCGCTTGATCTCTATACGCATTTGTACGCGCAATTTGGCGTCCAGGTTGGACAAGGGCTCGTCAAAGAGGAATACCTTAGGTTGGCGTACCAGGGCGCGCCCGATGGCTACCCGCTGTCTTTGACCCCCAGACATCGCCTTAGGTTTGCGATCCAGATACTCGGTAAGCCCAAGGATGTCGGCTGCCTTTTCCACCCGCTCCTTAATTTCAGCCTTAGGATACTTACGGAGTTTCAAGCCAAAAGCCATATTGTCAAATACGGACATATGCGGATACAGAGCATAATTCTGAAAGACCATGGCGATATCCCGGTCTTTTGGGGAAAGGTCATTTACCCTGTTATCATCGATCCAAAGGTCTCCGTCAGAAATCTCCTCCAAACCTGCAATCATCCTTAGTAAGGTGGATTTTCCGCAACCAGAAGGACCAACCAATACGACAAACTCCTTGTCCTTGATCTCTACATTGGCTCCCTTGATGGCAAGGACATCCTTATTGTATATTTTCTTGATGTTTTTCAATATCACATCTGCCATAATGCAATCAAATTATGGTGGGTTTATGAAAACTATTCCTTCAATCCTGCGGAGGCGACCCCCTGGACGAAGTACCTTTGGAAAATCAGAAAAATAGCCAGGGTCGGCAGAGAGATCAGAATGGTTCCAGCCATGAGCAATGGCCATTGAACGGAAAACTCATTCTTCAAAAATGCCATACCTACTGGGAGGGTAAACATATCTCGTGTTGTGGTCACAATCACAGGCCACATAAATTCATTCCATGAGCCTTGGAAGGTATATATAGCTACAGCGGCTAAAGCTGGCTTGGAAACGGGCAGAAAGATCTGCCAAAAGATGCGGAAGTAAGAGCAACCATCGATCAAGGCCGCTTCCTCTAAATCTTTTGGGATCGTCTCGAAGAACTGTTTCATCAAGAAAATATTAACTACAGATACAAGCCCAGGAAGGGTCAAACCCGCATAGGTATTGATCAGATACAGCTCATTCAGGATGATGAATTTGGGCACCAAGAGGATAATGCCAGGGATCATCAGACTTCCCAATAAAATGGAAAATAGCAGGTTCTTAAAGGGGAAATCTAGCCGTGCAAAGGCAAAACCAGCTAAGGCCGCGAAAAAGACATTGGCAATGGTTTGTATCGTAGTAATTAGCACACTATTGAATAGCCACTGACTAAAGGGTAAATCTTGCCAGACGGCTTGGTAGTTACCTAATGTCCATTTTCCCGGGATCAATTTGATCGGCCATTCAAAAACACCCTGTTCCGCATTGAAGGAAATAGAAAGGGAAAACAGAAAAGGCCCGATATAGATCGCTGTCATTAACAACAGCAGGCCATAGAACAGAATCTTTTGCAATTTTAATTGTTTCATGGTATCATCTGCTGATTAATTAATAGGCCTCTGAAGGGAAGTATTTTTTCTGTACCCAAGTGGCACCGAATATGATGATCGCCAGTACGATGGCCGAAGCCGCTCCGTAACCTAGCCGGAAATACTTGAAAGAGTTGTTATAGGTGAAGTAGGACATCGTGGTGGTCGAATTTACCGGCCCTCCACTTGACATGACGTAAATCTGGTCAAAGACCTGAAAGCAGCCAATCAACCCCAATACTACTACGAAGTAAGTGACTGGGCGAACCATTGGGACAGTAATCTTCCAAAACTGCTGCCATTGATTGGCGCCATCTATTTTCGCCGCTTCATAAAGGGATTGAGGAATGGATTGTAATCCAGCCAGGAAGGAGATCATGAAATATCCGGAGGTGGTCCAGATATTTAGGGCCATAATGGCGAAGAGGGCGGTGCTGGGGTTCGTTAGCCAGTCGGTTCCTTCTGCACCAATAAGCGATAGCAGGTAGTTTAACAAACCGGGCTTTGAGTAGATCCAAACAAAGATGATAGAGGTGACGACCGAGGAAGTGATGGCCGGAATATAGAAAGCCAACCGGAAGAAGGCCCGCCCGCGCAGCTTCTGATTCATGATAAAGGCCAAGACCAGCGCCAATAGGGTCTGTATAGGTACCACCCCTATTGTATATACGAGGGTATTTTTGATAGAGATCAGAAAGACCTTGTCCTGGAACAGCTCCACATAATTGGCCAATCCCACAAAAGGTCGATCTGGGATCAAAAGGTTCCAATCATAAAAACTTATGAAGAAAGCGAATAAGATTGGGAAAAAAGTGAAAATGGAAAACAGCAATAATGGAAAGCCAATGAAAAGATAGGCCGTTCGAGCCTGCTGCTTCCGCTTAGCACTGAATTTCATATCTGGTCGTTGTTAAAGGTTTGGATAAAGAATTATCGCCCTCCTAGTTTATATTTCTTGATTTGATCTTCAATTTCCTCTAAGGCGTCCTTGGGCGATTTACCGGTGAAGAATATGGCCTGAAACGCGATCACCACTTCCTCAAAGCCTCTCTCACTATACTCTACTTGGAAGGGCCGAGCGAATTCGGCACTCTCCATAAATACCTTATATACTGGATGCTCATAGAAACCGTTGGATTCAGCGACGCTTTTCCGACTGGGCATGGCAATCCCCGTTTTCGTCCAGGAAGTCATTCCTTCCTTTCCCACTAGATAGTTCATAAGCTGCCAACTTTCGTCAGCAAAAGCACTTCGCTTCGGCATTGAGTAGGCCGTCGTAAAAGCGACCGTCGCACGTTGTTTACCAGCAGGCAGCGGAATCATGCCAAAATCTATCTCTGGATAGTTATCAGCCATAAAGGGTAGGAGCCAACCACCAGAAACAGCCATGGCCGCAATCTCTCGGCCAAAGGCATCTCCATTCCAGGACACGCCTTGGTCCTGTGGAATAGTCGCAATGCCTTCTTTGTAAAAGTTATAATAGTATTCAACTGCTTCGATGAAGGCCGGATCGGCAATGCCCAGAGAACCGTCTGGGTTTTGAAAATTACCGCCATTCTGGTAGACAAACGGCATCACCATTTCTACGATAGGTTCTACAATGAATCCAAATTGATCGGTTTGTCCATCTCCATCTTTATCTTTAGTTAATTGCTTGGCGATCTCCTTGAAATTATTCCAATCTGTGGGTAGACTATCAATCCCAGCTTCACGGAATAGCTTTTTGTTGTAGAATAAAACGTAAGCGTTGAAATCCTTCGGTAATCCATATTGGATACCGTTTTCCTGAAAGGCTTCCAATGCAAAAGGGAAAAAGTCTGATTGATCAAAGCCTGGGGTGGCTTCTATTAATTCATTTAGTGGTTGGAGAATTTTAAAGTTCATGTAGGAAGGGGCAGTCATTCCCTTCAAAAAGAAAAGATCCGGAGCAGTATTGGTGCCCAGCATGAGCTGCAATTTCTCACTGTAGTTTCCCGGAATAGGTTCAAATTTGAAATCCACCTCCGGATACTTGGCCTGAAAGTCCGCCAGGGTATTGGTTAGTAGTTTGGTCTCGCTTGGGCTGGAGACCCAACTGGATAGCCGAAGCTCATCCGCTTGGCGAGGACCACAGGCGGAGATGATAAACCACAATCCTGCTGAACACCAAATACTCGCTTTAAGTTTCATACATTACTCTAATAAAATTCTATCAGATATAAAAGCAACAAAATTATGTTGTAAATCTCGGGCTAAATAAAAGGATGGCATAATTCTATTTATACAAAACATAGCACTATTTTTGCCTTAAGTGTTAATATTGTATTTTTTATTGGCAAAAATATCTCTTTACCAACCGACATAATCAGAAGATCGTCTAATGAGTAGGACCGCAGCACGATTTCAACATCTTGGCTTTGACACGGGCACAGCTGCTATGCTATGTTACTGGGTACGTGCTCCTAAGTTTGGGTTCCATTGGCATTATCATCCGGAATTGGAGATCACTTATGTACAGAAAGGGAGAGGAATTCGAATGGTAGGGGATAACGTAAGCTACTTTCAGGAAGGTGATTTTGTCTTTCTAGGTTCAAATCTTCCCCATACCTGGATCTCTGATGATGATTTCAATGAACAGGAAGATCAGATGGAAGTTATTGTTTTGCAGTTCCCACCACAGCTTTTTTCTGATACGTGGTTGTCCTTTGCTGAAATGGGAGAATTTCGCCGCCTTTTTCAGTTGTCCCGTCGAGGTATTAGCTTCACTGGGGAAGAAGGCAGGCTAGCGGCGGCACAGCTAGTACAGATCACGACAATGGAGGGATTTGAACGATACAATGCTATCCTAGCCTTGCTGCATCGTTTGGGAGGAGCGAAGCACATGGAGTTATTGAGTTCCCAATCCTATGTTCCACCTCTAAATGATGCTACAGAATTGCGGCTACTCAAGGTTTGCCAATATATCCATGACCGCTACACGGAAGTGATACGCTTGGAAGAGGTAGCTCGCTTAGCGAATATGAACCCCAGCGCCTTTTGTCGATTCTTTCGGCGATCCACTGGCCAGTCTTTTATGGAATATGTAACGGATCTAAGGATTGGTAAAGCAGCCAACCTATTGATGGGTCAAAATCAAATGAGCATCTCAGAAATAGCCTATCGATCGGGATTCAGTAGCCAGACCTTATTTAACCGTAGTTTCCTCAAGAAGAAGCAAATGACACCCAGCCAATTTCGCAAACTCAGCAGCTCCAGCTAGCCTACTTTTTGCTCAGATACCTACTTGGTTTTTCCCATCTTTTCCATTTTTCACTGCTCTTGTAAAAAACTCCTTTTATCCATGATATGGATGGTTTGATATAAATAATTCAGCCAACCGTGGTGTCTTTACTACTATTGTGATGCCACATGAATAGCTTACGTAGATTTGACTATTGATCAATTTTTGTCATTAAAAGATTTAAAATCTACATCATGAGAAATTTTTTAAGCCTGCTGTTAGTACTCTCCTGTTCCTTTGTTACGCTCCAAGCCCAAGAAACTTGGTCACTGCAAAAATGCGTGGAATATGCACGTCAGAATAGTTTAACGGTAAAGCAGGCCCAATATGGAGTATTACTATCTGAGTTAGACAATAAGCAAGCCCGACTGAATCGGCTACCTTTTGTTAGTGGTAGTGTACGTGGAGGTTACCAGTTTGGACGAACCATTGATCCAACTACCAATGAATTTAAAAACGCAAGTATTGGGTTTAATGGATTTGGTGTGGATGCTAGTGTGGATTTATTCAACGGGTTAGTCACTATCAACTCTATCAAGCAAAGTAGGTTTGATGTGATAGCTTCGAAGCTAGATGCAGATGCTGCTTCCAACGATATTGCCCTACAGGTGGCTTCTGCTTACCTATCGGTTCTGCTGGCGGAGGAGCAACTAGAAAATGCAAAAGTGCGATTAGTCTTGTCAGAAGCCCAACTTGAACAAACGAATAAGTTGATAAGTGCTGGTTCTGTTCCTGTCAATCAAAGACTGGACATTCTGGCGCAGATCGCTCGCGATCAGCAAACCATTATCGAAGCAGATAATCTTGTAAATATCAATTATCTGACTTTGAAGCAGTTAATGGAGTTGGATCCCAATGTCGATCTTAAGATTGTGCGGCCAGAAGTAGTTATTCCAGCAGCCAATCCTGAAGCTTTTGGACTGGATGAGGTTTATACAACGGCATTAGGTACACAGCCACAAATCGAGGCGGGTGAAATGCGAATTAAGAGTGCGCAGGTTGGTGAAAGATTAGCTTATGGGCAGAGTTTTCCTACTTTGTCACTTGGTGCAGGGATGAGTAGTAATTATTCCAGTATTGCACAAATCGGTTATTCAGAACAGATTGAGCAAAACTTTGGTCAGTATGCTCAGCTTAATTTGCGGATACCTATTTACAGTAATCATCGTAACATCATTAGTCTAGATCGAGCTAGATTAAATACATTGAATCAGGAAGTGGCCAATAAGCAAGCCAAGAACTTACTGAAGACCAACGTACAACGTGCCATCGCTGATGCTCGGGCTGCAAAAGAATCCTATGTTGCTGCGCAGGCATCTGAAGAAGCAGCAGACCTGGCTTACGAAAACGCTAAACGCAGTTATGATCTAGGAGCCATTAACTCCTTGGAATTTACAACGGCTTCCAATAATCTGAATCAGGCTAAAGTATCCTTGATCCAAGCTAAGTATCAGTATTTATTCAACTTGAAAGTAGTAGATTTCTACATGGGCAAGACCATGGAAATCAATTAATCAATAGCAAAACACATACACTCGATTGTCTGGGTGGCCAAATTTCCACCCGGCCTGTAGAGTATCTATTAAATCTTAAACTCTCATGGCTAAACGTAGAAACTTAATTGTCCTTGGCTTGTTTGTCCTCATTGCACTGCTGGTAGTGGCTGTGGTAATGAAAAACAAGTCTAAGCCCAAAGGGGAGAAGGTAATGGCAGAAGAAGTTAGCGAACGTACCATTCGCGAAATGGTATCTGCTAGTGGTAAGGTCTTTCCTGAGGTAGAAGTGAAGATCAGTTCGGATGTTTCTGGTGAGATCGTCCAATTGTTGGTGGAAGAAGGGGATTCCGTAGTGGTTGGACAATTATTAGCAAAAATTGATCCTGATGCTTACCAATCTCAGGTAGAGCGAGGCGTGGCAGGCGTAAATAGCGCAAAAGCCAATCTGGCCAATGCCCGATCACAGATTGAAAACTTCAAAGCACAGAAGGAGCAAATCGTTGCCCAGTTGGAAAATGCCCGCGAAATTCACAAGCGTAATGAAAAGTTGAAGCAAGAAGGGGTAATTTCTGATGCAGACTTTGATGCTTCTCTTTCTAATCAACGAGCCTTGGAAGCCAACTTGCGAGCAGCCGATGCCAATATCAAGGCGCAAGAGGAAGGTGCTAGATCTGCTCAGTTTTCTGTACAGAGTTCTGAAGCAACCTTGAAGGAGTTGCGTACTAGTTTACGTCGCACTACCATTTACGCCCCAACGGACGGTGTTGTATCTGTCCTGAATGTAGAACAGGGAGAGCGGGTGGTAGGTACAATTCAGATGACGGGTACAGAAATGATGCGCATCGCTAACCTGAATAGCATGGAGGTGCGCGTTGATGTGAGCGAAAATGATATTCCTCGTGTTTCTTTAGGTGATCCGGTGGAAATTGAGGTTGATGCTTATGTAGATAGAAAATTTAAGGGAATGGTTACGCAAATAGCTAACTCTGCTACTGGCGCAGGTACAACTACCGCCTTAAATAGTGATCAAGTGACTAATTTTGAGGTGCGCATTCGCATAGATGCCTCCTCTTACATTGATCTCATTAAGAGTGGTAACCAATACCCATTCCGTCCCGGTATGTCAGCCTCTGTAGAAATCAATACCGAAACGGTAGCCGATGTAGTGAGTGTACCCATTCAGTCCGTCACCACTCGTGAAAAGGAAGAAAAGAAGAAGAAAGGCAATCGTCAATTTGTCAATAATGACAATTCTAATGAGGAGAAGAAAGAAGACCGTAGAGATGATTTGATAGAAGTCGTCTTTGTGGTGCGCGGAGATTCTGTAGATATGGTTAAGGTAAGAACAGGCGTACAGGATGACTCTTACATCCAGGTGAAGACGGGATTAGAGGTGGGCGACCAAGTGGTAAGTGGACCCTATTCAGCGATTGCACGAAAATTGAAGAAAGGAGAGACTGTGCGCGTTGTTGACGAAGAAGATTTCTACAAGGAGAAGTAAGTAAGCTGAAAGCTTTAGTCTTTCGAAATAAAAGGGAAAGCCCGCGAATGTTCCAATGAACGCTCGCGGGCTTTCTTTATTTGACCAGTACGTGCTTGTTCCAGACCATGGCTACATGTGGTATGCCATCTTCTAAATAAGGCGCTCCAATTGATGAAAAACCCAGACTCGTATAAAAGTCAACTAAGTAGGCCTGCGCGGAAATCTTGATCGGAACTCCCGGCCATAATTCTTCACATTGTATTAGACAAAATTCCATCAACCTCCGTCCTTCTCCACTGCCACGTACCGCTTTCATACTTAACACTCTTCCAATAGAGGCATAGCCATCATAGGCCACGCCCTTCGGTAACAAGCGGGCATAGGTCATGATCTCGCCCTGCCCATTCTTGCCTAATGCGTGCCACCCACTTAGGTCTTTTCCATCTGCATCTAGGTAAGCACAGTCCTGTTCCACGGCAAAAATAGCCTGACGAACAGCCATTACCTCATACAACTCAGCCAAGGATAGCGCTGAAAAAGCTAAGCAAGAATAGTGTAGCATTCGTTAAAATTTATAGCAAGGAATATTGTCTTTGCTTCGGTTTCGATTCGGGAATGGAGAATTGCCGCCCCCGCCGATTCGGAAAGGATTAATCTTAAACGCTATGTAGAAATCTGTGCCAGAAAGATCAGTTGGTGTAATCCAGCTTCCGAGGTGGTCTGTGCCAATGGTCAGGAAGGGCAGGCGAACACTCAATCCAAGTCTGAGCTTTTGTAGGTTATACATAGATACCGGCATGCTCGCTCCAATCCACCTGCTTTCGTAGCGTGGGACTACTGCCAGGAGGTTGCCATTGGGCACGGTGATAGAGCCGGGATTAATGGTTTGCATGATAACCATACCCAAATAAAGATCATTGTTCCAAATGGCTTTATCTACGTGCAAATTGAGTCGACTAGGTAACCAGATGTTGAAGGCGTCGTTGACCAGGGAGGCTTGGCGATCTCCCAGTGTTTCTAAACTGAATAACTCGACTACCTGATTCACTTCTTCTCCAGAATCAAAAAAGCTATAGTTGTCACCGTTTACGATAGCACCTTCATCCGGGTCGACCAAGTGCACCTCGGTTTGTTTGGTGAACTTCAGTTGTCCAATATCCATCAAAGATCCACTAAATTTCCAATCGTACCCTCCTTCCTCGGCTCCTATGGTATACACAAAACCTAAATCAACACTATAACCACTACCAAGCGGACTTACTCTGTCTACGTCCTCTCGAATGAGATTATCAGTATAACCAAACTCCAAATTCACGCCGTCTCCAAACAAGCCGTTTTCTGGCAAGCGAGTCATGTCATACTCTTCTCCACTAATTATAAAAGCGGCCTCATAACCTCGCAAATACTTCGCGGTTATCCCAAAGGAGAAATGACCTACTGCGGTAGGTTTTCGGAAGGCGTAATTCAAACCAATTTCCTCAAAACCTACCATCCCGATTCTAAAAGGATCTACGGAGAAAGGTTCGAAGTCCGGCCTCCGGTTAAAAGGATAATAGCTCAAATTATCGGTCAAACCATTACCTCCTAAAAGAAACCGGCCGCCCGTTACTAAACCGATATAGTGCTGTCCGGCTACTCGGAAGAAAAAGGAAGGGCCAACATAACGAGAAGCATTGAAAACGTATCGCTTTCTGCCATCGTCAAAGAAATCTACGGCGTATTGATCCGTTTTCAAAGGGGTATCATTACCCACTCGTGGCCCTAGTACAATATCTAGATTACTGTTAAACAGGTTTGGAACGCTGGCATTCCGAATGAAGGCATAATTATTGTCAATGAATTGACTACCTTCTATCAGGTTGAGATCCCAAGAGAAGGGCATGGTCGTATGCCCAGCTGGGTTGAAGAGCGTAGCATTAATGCCGGCATAATTGTCTAGGCGAATACCCAGTTGTTCTTGGGCGAAAGAGAAGCTTTGCCACAAACAAAGTAACAATACAAGACTCGATCTTAGGTTCATAGGACAAGGGTGTAGTAGTTTAAGGACAGTCTTTTGTGAAGCACGTCCATTTAATCTAACTGTTCATTATTTGAGATAGCTCCTAGCTTCACGTGCTCCGTCCAAAAGGAATTATGCAATCGGAGTTCTACTTAGGAACTGCTTGGACTAAGGAAAAATTGCCACGGGCCTGGAATAATTGCGAGCTCATTCAAAACCCTTTACAAAGCTACCTTAAAGGTATCAAAAAAATTGTCTAGCAGGTGGCTTCGCGCTAAGCTTAGCTCAGTAAATCCAGCAGCAGTTGATAGCATTTAGGCAAAAAAATAATGATTCCGACAATTGCTGCTCCTATGGCCGTTAACAATACACCTCCTGCTGCAGCATCCTTGGTACGACCTGCTAGCTCGTGGTGCTCAGGCGAAACTAAATCCGTGATGTGTTCTAGAGCGGTATTGAATGCCTCGGCAGCGAGCACGCTGCTGATCGCAAAGATGATGAAACACCACTCTGTAGTTGATAACTGCAAGAACCACCCCAATACCACGCTCAAAACCATCATTAAGGCATGGATCTTGGCATTATCCTGAGTGGTAAATAAGTCCTTTAAGCCTTGAAAGGCATATTTAAAGCTCAAAATTCTCGCCCGTATCTTCATCACGCACTAGTTTTACTCTTCAAAGAGAAACGAACTTCACTACTGACCCAACTGTCCCGCCAAGACAAAGACTTCCTTTTGCCTTCGCACCCCTCCATCCGGCTGAAAAATTTCTGCCCACAGCACATATATCCCGGTTCTGGCCTTCTCTCCTAGATTTATACTACCATCCCATTTAAAAGATCCACTAGTAGCCAAAATTTCATTCCGAACCAGTCGGTGTATTAATCTTCCCTGCGCATCAAAGACGTGCAGATTCATAACGAAGCCAGGTTTTTCTACTTCATATTGGATCAATAACACATCTTCAAAACCATCGGAGTCTGGTGAAAACCTTGGATTGGGTAGAAAAATAATGTCGTTTCCATCTACAGCTTGTGTAGTATCCACAAGCTGGGAATTCTCGTAAGTTGGAGTAGCAAAACCAACAGTAGCAGCGGCCGAATGCCAGTTCCCCGATTCGTTGGTCGGACGATCAGGGCTGATTCGCTCCAATGAGACTCCATTCGCATCATCGAGCAGAGGAGAGTGTAAGTTCTTATTGTATTGAAAAGAATCAATCACAATATTACTTGGGGTGGCTAGCGTAATATTCCCTTCATCATCAGGGAGAGAAGGTAGCGGATTCTTGATCATGGCAAAGGGGGAGGGCACATCATAGCGATTAAAGATATCTCCAGGTTCTTCCGAGATGACTACATATCCGCCAGGAAATAATAGGAAGTCACTTTCTATTGGTCCTCCTATATTGCCACTACTTAGGTTGAGGTTGCCCAATCTCAGATTACGTAAATTGAAGATCTTGTCTGATCGATTGAACAATTCCACGAAGTCTTTTCCTCCGGTGGCGGGATTAAATAGAATCTCATTAATGACGATGTCACCCGGCGTTGGAGTCACCGTCAATCCAAACTGGATACTGTTATTATCGCCAATGGGATTACCGATGCAATCCGTTATTGTATTCCCGACCTGAATGGTATAAACGGTCCCTTCTTGGACGGCACCATTGAGAATTAGTACCACCTGTTTGTTCTCTGGAGATTGCAAGGAGACAAAGTTGATGGGTAAGGCAGGCTCAATTGTGTAATTGGCTGCATCATTGGCTACAGCTGGATCCAATTCTTCATCAAATACCACAATTAATTCAAAGTCACTGACTGCTACCGCCTGAACCAAGGAGGGACCCTCCGTATCCGGAGCGGCTCCGGCCAAACTATTGATCTTTCCAGGGGTTCCTCCTGCGGGGTCCACGGAGGCCCGCCAATTACCACTACAAGTGTAAGGGCCATCATTTTGAATAAGTTCTAAGGTCCAGCCGCCACTGGCTTTTTCAAAGTCTTGATACCAAGCGCTGGAATAACTGACTTGAAAAATGGTATTCCCATCTCCATCGACCAAGAGAATATCATCCCCGCCGTTAGTCAGACTAGGAAAACTGGGAATAGCAGCTACTGCCCCGAAGCTTTCAAAGGCAGCAGCTTCATCTTCATCACATACGATGATATAGCTATCTGGCAATAGATTGATGTCAGCTAGAGCTCTTGGACTACCGCCCGTACTCAGTCCTAAGGTCGATAGCTGAATGACTTTATCACTGCGATTGTACAATTCAATAAATTCTGCTTCAGGAAGGCCAAGCGCCGGATTTGGATCGGCCATAATCTCCGTAACGATGATATCATTTTCTGCTGCGGATTGAATGTTGAAAAAGGTAAAGGAGGTGGTTTCCATTCCCCCAGCATTGCCATTAACATCCTGAATTCCATCAACGGTAACCCCATAGGTCTGCTGATTAACCAGGCTAGCCCCCAGGCTTAGCAGTAAATGATTAGGCGTATTACCAATGGTTATATTAGTAGGCGAGCCAATGCCCCCGTCAATAGAAACCGCAGCATTGTTCGGAATTTGTACAGGTTCGTTGAATTCCAATTCTACGGTATTGGTTGTGCTTGCTACCGCCCCAAGGAGGGAGGGGGGAACATTATCTTGAAAGATGGGTTCAATGCGAACATCATCAAAAAAGAAATTAGCAGCACGTGATGAGGTATACTGGCAGACAAAGCCAAAGTAGTTACCCATGGGATAGGTATTATCACTGGCGGTACCTTCCAATTGAAAATTAGTGCCACCGGTATAGTCCGCTTCCATCGTCCATTCTCCCGCTTCCGTACGCACTACCTTGACTCTTGCTATTGGTTGAGACCCACCTACTGCTCCAACCGTACCGCTCAAGAGCTTTGTGGAGGAAGCACCATCTTGGCGGAATAGTTCTATGGCGTCATCGGCTCCAGAAATCCCTCCTACACGCACGTAATAGCCATTTAGGTCGGTGGTCAGGTCGGCTTGGGAGGCGTTCAGATAAACTGTAGCAAAGTTGCTGGCAGAGGGAGCAAAGGTTAACTTAACAAGAAACTCCCATACAGTGGGATCTTCATTGGAGGTTGGGGCGGAAAGTGCCAGGTAGGAGCTATTGCTTGAGCCAGGCGCTGAATCATTTAGCTGCAATTCTCCGTTATTGATTTGAAAGTTGTCGGTTTGGCCAATCCAGCTTGGGTTGCTGGTGAAGTCTCCATCAGAAAAGTCATCGGTTAATTGGGATATCAAGCTAATCGGGAGACAGAAAAGCAAGATAGGGAGCAATGTATTCTTCATAGCCACAAAATTAGGTCAATTCCTCAAAAAATGCTGGACTAGAAGGATAGTTTTGTGATCGAAAAGGAAATACATTTGCGGCAATCGTGATATGCCTGTATCTTTGCTGCTCGATTTTTGCTATCAGCCCCAATCAGATTATTTGGATAATTTTTTAAATGCAAAAAAATGAAAGTAGCAGTAGTGGGTGTCACTGGCTTGGTAGGCACCGTAATGCTCAAAGTGTTAGACGAATTTCAGTTCCCAGTTACAGCCTTTATTCCTGTAGCTTCCGCTCGATCAGTAGGTAAGAAGATTACTTACAAAGGCCAGGAACACAGCGTGGTTGGTATGCAAGAGGCTATCGATATGAAGCCGGACGTAGCCATTTTCTCTGCCGGAGGAAGTACCTCCAAGGAGTGGGCTCCAAAATTTGCTGAGGTAGGGACTACCGTTATTGATAATTCCTCGGCATGGCGTATGGATCCAACGAAAAAGTTGGTGGTTCCAGAGGTAAATGCGGACGAACTCAGTGCTGAAGATAAGATTATCGCTAATCCCAATTGTTCCACCATCCAGATGGTAGTGGCTTTGGCACCTCTCCATAGAAAATATAAAATCAAGCGTTTGGTCATTTCGACCTATCAATCTTTCACGGGTACGGGAATGCAAGCCGTTAAGCAGTACCAGTTAGAACGCAAGGGGTTTGAGCCGAAAGCAGAGGAGATGGCTTATAACTATCAGATCTTCGAAAATTGCCTTCCACATTGCGATATATTCTTGGAGAACGATTACACCAAAGAAGAGATGAAATTGGTGAATGAAACCCGTAAGATTCTTGGGGATGATACCCTCGCCATCACGGCCACTGCCGTCAGGGTACCGGTGGATGGAGGCCACTCCGAATCCGTAAATGTAGAGTTCGAGCGGCCATTTGAGGTAGATGAGGTAAAGGAACTATTAGCCAATACAGCAGGTATTATAGTGCAAGATGATCCTGCAAATAATAAGTATCCCATGCCGCTCTATGCAAAGGATCAAAATGAGGTTTTTGTGGGTAGAATTCGGCGGGATGAATCGATCGAAAATGGATTGAACTTATGGATTGTATCCGACAATCTTAGAAAGGGGGCTGCCACCAATGCTGTACAAATTGCTCAGTACTTGATGAAAAAACAACTCCTAGGGGCCAAAGCAGTGGGCGTATAGGCGTCTGTCAGATATTGGTCTGTGAAATAAAGAAAATCCCACTACTCGCGCTAAATCGTTGAATTAGTGGGATTTTCGATGCTAATTGAAAAATTTACTGCTGTTTTTCTTAAATTTGAAAGATATCCAAGAAAGACATAAAGTAATCTCAGGATAATTTGACTACTTATCGCTTTTCAGTACGGAAAAGCGACTACGATGATACAGGTATATAATTTTACAAACGTAAGTTGATTTATGAAGACCAAGCTTGTACTTTGGGGGGCGAATGCCCAGGATGAACGCGTCTTAATTGCACTTGAATTATTGGCTAAAGAGAATAAGGTCAAAGTGATGACCTTCCCTGAATCTGTCGCTACCGAAGAGTTTAGCCAGAAGATGATGCAAGAGTGGCGTAATGGCACTCCTATGGAAATGCCTGAAGATCGTACAGAGGAAATACGAGAACTTGCCGTTACTGATGGCCTTTTACCAGATGAACTAAAAGTGGAAAGAGGAGATTTGATTCAACGGGCTCAGACAGAATGGCACTTTGTAGTACTTTCTTCAAAATTGAATGAAGCCTATCAGGCTGAACTGGATGAGATCAAGGAAAAAGTAGACAAACTAGAAAGTTTCGATAAGAACACTTGGGATAGCCTAAAGGGATTTTGGAATAAAGTTCAGGGGCAAGTACGCGATCGCAATTTGTTCCGCGAACACGCAAATAGTTTAAGAGACAATACAAATGCACTCTTTGCTCAACTAAAAGAACTGCGTACCAAGTTAGACGAAGATTTCCAGAAGAAATCCAAGGCTAATGTGGAGCGTTTTTCAGATCTGTTAGAAGGAGTAGAAAAAAAGATTGGGGAAGGCTTAAGTTTGCAGCCTATCTTCGATGAGCTCAAGGATCTTCAACGAAAATTCCGCGAAGCGGATTTCACCAGAGATCACCGTTCAAAGGTATGGCAACGTCTAGATAAAGCTTTCAAGGTGGTGAAAGAAAGACGATTTGGAGCCGCTGGTGATGATCGTTCTCCTTTGGAACGCCTAAAAAGACGATATGATGGTTTATTGGCTGCGATCGAGAAGATGGAACGGTCAATTCAGAGAGACCGGGATGACCTCGATTTTCAGAATCGAAAAATTGCTACTACGGATGGACAGCTAGAAGCTCAAATTCGCCAAGCCAAGATCAAGATGATCGAAGAGCGTATCCGCTCTAAAGAGGAGAAATTGGGCGAGATGCAAACAACGAAGTCCGAGTTAGAAAAGCGGATGGAGAACCAGGCACAAAAAGATGCCAAGCGGGAAGAACGGCAACGTCTGGAAGATGCCAAGAAAGCCGCTCAGGAAAAAATCAAAGCGGAAATTAAGCAAAAGGCCGAAGAACGAGTGGGGGACGAGAAGATAGAAAAGGCTGCTGATGCTCTAAGTGCTACCGCTGAACCCGAGTCTGAACCTGAAGCTGCAACAGCTCAGGAAGAACCCAAAAAAGGAGAATCAATACTACAAGCTGTAGCCGCTACCATCGGAGAGTCTCTTGAGGACATGACAGATACGGTAAAAGCAGTAGCAGAAGTGGTTTCTGATAAATTGGAGGATAAAGTGGAAGATGTCAAAGAGAAGATCGAAGATGTAGTAGAAGACATCAAGGAGAGAATAATGGGTGGTGACGACGACGACGATGATGATAAAGAGGAGAAAGGAGAAGCGGAAGCGGCTGCTAATCCAACTGCAGTTGTAGAAGAAGAAGCGCCTGCAACTGAAGAACCCGAAGCAAAGAAGGAGGAGGAAGAATAATCCCTCTCCAACTCCATAAAAGCATGAAAAACCATCGATAAGTAAGGCTTGTCGGTGGTTTTTCTTTTGATGAATTCCCTACTTATCGCTTATTTTAGCTTCCAAAACTTACCTATGCGACTATCTACCTTATTGCTTGTTCTATTCCTGGGTTTTGCTTGCCAAACAAAGCCGGAAGTGGATGAGGAGTCCAGTTCGCTTCCGCAAAACTTGGAGATAGCCGGGATTGATACTTTTGCTTTCGCCAGCAGCATCCGGGCGTTGGAGGTCGTGAGCGATAGCACCGTTTGGTGGGCAGGTTCGGAAGGGAAATATGGCTATACCCTGGATGCTGGCCAGACTTGGGTAGTCGATAGTATCAAATGGGATACGCTATTGCCACATTTCCGTTCGATCGCCGTTACATCTGAAGCGGTATTGTTATTGAGTATTGCATCCCCAGCGCTTTTGTTTCGATCTACGGATCGAGGAACCAATTGGGAGCTAGTATATCAAGAGGAGCACGAGGCAGCCTTTTATGATGCCATGGCCTTTTGGAACGATAAAGAGGGAATAGCCATGGGAGATCCCACCGATGGTTGTCTTTCCGTGATCCGCACCAAGGATGGTGGCCTCAATTGGGAGAAACTGAGTTGCGAACAGCTACCGCCAGCCGAAGAAGGGGAAGCGGCCTTTGCCGCCAGTAATTCCAACATAGCCTTAGCTGGAACGGAGGCCTGGATCGTTTCGGGAGGTAAACGAGCAAGGGTATTCCATAGCTGGGACTTGGGCGATAGTTGGTCCGTAGTAGATAGTCCGATCGCAGAAGGGGATCAGATGACAGGTATCTTTAGTGTTGATTTTTATGATGTCGAAAGGGGGGTTATTTTTGGCGGAGATTGGAATCAAAAGGAGAACAATAGTAAAAACAAAGCGCTAAGCCTGGATGGTGGAAAAAACTGGACCCTTCTCGTGGATGGAGCCGGGCCTGGCTATCAATCTTGCGTGAAGTTCTTACCCCATAGCAATGCGCAAGCGATCCTCAGTTGTGGGATTCCGGGAGTTCACTTTTCCGGCGACCAAGGCCAAACCTGGCAGAAATTAAGTGAGGAAAGCTGGTATACCTTAGGTTTTGGTTCCAGCTATCAAACTACCTGGTTGGCCGGGAATGGTAAAGTAGGTAAGATTTCCTGGAAAATGGAGACACAAGAATAGCAAGTTATTTACGCTACTAGGAGTTTCCGTGCGCTCGTTTCATAGTCTACAGAAACAGCTCAAAAATATCCTGCTCTATTTAAAGGTAGAATTGAGCCACAAGGATTGTCATAGCTAAATTATTGCAAAACACCGCCGTCTAGCCAAACCTGAAAACTATTGTGAAAAAACGCTTACTACTTTTACTCTGTTTTGTGCTATTCCTGTGCAGCTTATACTTACAGGCTCAAGGTCAATTGGATTCCCTCAAACAACAACTTGACCAGGTAGTAGGGAATGAACGCCTCGATCTTCTGGTGAAAATTACCAAGCAATGCTATTACTTTGAGCATCCAGATTCTTCGTTGCGATATGCCAATCTCGCCCGAGCCTTAGCAGATTCATCAGAAAACCTCCGATGGCGCACCAAAGCTCAATACAGCCAGGGAGTGGCCTTATTCGCGGCCAAGAAGCCTGATGCTAGCTTAGCAGCCTTGCAGCAAGCGGAAGCTGGAGCCTTGGAACTGCAAGACACTACTCTGCTCTTGGAAATTCTGAATTTGCTAGGGAATAACTTCTATGATCTGGGCTTGATGGAATTGGCTATGGAAAAGTATTTACTTGCTATAAAATATGCAGAAACCCAAGGTGAGCCCGCCAAAGCTACAGCGGCCTATGCCAATCTTGGTCGTATCTCCTCCACGAAGGAATCCTACAAGGATGCCAAGAAGTATTATCGCTTTTCATCCGACTTGTATCTCCAGCAAGGAGATACCCTGCGTTCCATCGCGATACTAATGAATCAGGTTTCCATCTACTTGCGCTTGAATGAACCTGATTCCGCTAAGGTATTGGCAGAATGGGGTTGGCGAAAGAGTCGAGAATTGAAATATCCGACTGGGGTTTATATGGCCAATGTGCGGCGTGCTCAGGTGGCAATTGCTCTGGGGAATTTTGAGCATGCCCTGACAATCACCCAGTTTATGCTGGATAGTTTGGCTGCGGACAATTACCAAATCCGATACAATGCCTGGCATTTTCGAGGGATGGCTTTGGATTCCCTTGGGCAATTTGATGCTGCCCTATCTGCGGCCAATAAAGCCAATGAGTATGCCTTGCTCACCGAAAACCAACCGGTTTTAGCATCCACTTATTTGCGCTTATATGAAGCGCATAAAAATGCGGGAAATGTGGAGCAGGCGCTCGCCTATTATGAGACCTATCGTACCTTAGGGGATAGTATTCTGGATAGTGGCATGGCACGTCGACTCACGACTATGCAACACCTCTATGAAGAACAACAGCAGCGCTCTCAGATTGAACTATTGGAAGATAAAGTAGTGCTAGAAAGACTTCAAAAACGACAATGGATCTATGCTGCACTAAGTATAATACCGCTTCTCATCTTGATAGCAGGTATAATCGTTTATCGAAAGCAGCGCAAGGCGGAGCGGGCACAACTAGATCGACAATTAGCAGAACAGCGGCTTTTGAGCCTACAAATGAATCCTCATTTTCTCTTTAATAGCCTGACGAGTTTACAGCGGTATCTACTGGAACAGGATGATACCAGGACGGCGCAAACTTATCTTGCCAAACTAGCCACCTTGATGCGAAATGTATTGGAGCAGAGTAGGGAGAAATTGATCACCCTGGAGGAGGAGCTGGAAAGCCTAGAACTCTATCTGGAAGTCCAAAAGTTACGTTGGAAGGATAAGCTTAACTATCGGATTGAGTTAGATACTGGGCTTGCAGAACAAGACAGCTGGATCCCTCCCTTGTTGGTACAACCACTAGTGGAAAATGCTATAGAACATTCTGGCATTACCGAAAAAGAAGATGGCGAGTTAAAGATCAGTATCAGAGAACAAGGGATGGAGCTGTGGATTGGAGTGAATGATAATGGTCAAGGCTGGCACGAAAATGGAAGGGCAGCTCAGCCTAAGCAGAGCGGCGGGCTTGCCATTGGGATATTAAAGGATCGGCTGCAAATACTGACGAAACTACGACAGAAATCGCACGAAATCGAAATTCAATCCAGTGCCATAGCAGGGACCCAGATTACTTTAAAGCTACCCAATCATGAAGGTACTTATCATTGATAATGAGGCGGATGTCATTCAATCACTAAAGCTTTTGATTGCAAAATACTGTAGTGATGTAGAAGTCATAGGAGAGGCCATGTCATTTCAGGCTGCCTCGCTTTTGCTAAAGACTTCCGAGATAGATTTAGTTTTCCTAGATATTGAATTGGGAGATGGAACAGGCTTGGAGCTATTACAAAGTATGCCCGCTCGCGATTTCGAAGTAATATTCATAACGGCACATAGCCATTATGCCGTTCAGGCCTTCCAATTTAGTGCCATTGATTATCTGCTTAAACCTTTTGATCCCGAACGCTTGCTGGAAGCCGTGGCCCGGGCTCGTATCGGAATTCAACAATCTGCAAAACTGCAGCAGTTGGAGGCGCTGGTAGAAAATTTACAATCCAACCAATTACCCCGGCGCCTGGTGTTGAGGGATATGGATAATATCCATCTTTTCGAGTTGGAGGACTTGCTGTATGCAGTGGCGGAAGGCAGTTATACTCGTTTGTTTTTTAAAGGAGGAAGAGAGTGGTTGAGCAGCAAAAACCTCAAATACTTTGAAGGAGTATTGAAAAAAGGCCCCTTTTTTCGCACCCACCAGTCTTACCTGGTAAACCTAAATCATGTACTCCGGTTTGAACGCATGGAAGGTGGGACCCTGGTGCTACAAACGGGACAACAGGTACCAGTGGCTGTGCGACGGCAAAAACTCCTGGTGGAACAACTAATGCGTCTCCAATGAGAGGGAAGAAGTGCTCCCAACAAAACGTTCACAAAGAGTAAGCTGACGTTGGCAAAGAGAAACACGACACTACTGAGAAGCTTGGTAAATTGACGGATCGAGCCCTTATCTTGAGATCGTATTTCAACTGTGAACAACACTTACAAACACTATGCTTACTCAGAAATCCCTAGGGTTAAGCCTCGTGGCTCTATGCTGCTACTTTCAATTATTATCCCAAGAATACAGTGTTTCCAGCCCGTTTTATCCAAGTATTGTTGGTACGTATCGACCCTTTACCACGACAGATGGCGTGACCAATTACAAGAATACCACGGCGAATGTTTATCTCTTTCGCTCGGCAGGTCTTTGGGTATTCGGGAGTCAGCCGGATTTAAGTGGGACAATTATTGATTTTGAAAACAGTAATTTACCCAGCCCTCCAGTTGGTCAATGGGCCTCTTTTACCGTTGTAGACCTTTTACTCCCCGTTGAATGGGGCTATTTCCGAAGCAAATTCCAAGAGGAGTCCATCGTCCTAGAATGGGAAACCTTGACAGAAAGCAACAATAGCGGCTTTGCGGTGGAGCGTAGCCAGGACGGGATACATTTTGAAAGCATTGCCTGGGTCGAAGGACGGGGGAGCACCCAGGAGGCTTACAGCTATGAATTTGTAGACCTAGAACTTCCGGAAGCACCATTGGTTTATTATCGCTTAAAGCAAATAGACTTTGATGGAGCTCATGCCTACTCTGAATTGATTTCAGTGCAGCATAATACTTTACGCCCTTTTATCGTATATCCCACCGTCTTATCGAGGTACAATGCGAAGCTGTATATTAAAGGAGGAGCGCAATTTGAATCATTCTATGTAGTGGATGTCAGTGGGCGTCTACTTTTCTCAAAGAAGATGGAATTTGAATGGCAACGGGAATTAGACCTTTCGGCGCTAGGGGTAGGCCAGTATTATTTGGTGGGTAAGCGTGGCATCCGGGTTCAGCGTCAACCCTTTTACATTGTTAATCCCTAAACCATCCTATGAATTCGGTACTTGCATGTATACTTGGCCTTTTGGTCCTTCAAGGCTCTTTGCTGGATCGGAGGGCAGGTGAGTCTGCGGAAGATTTTGTCTTGAGGCAATTTGAAGTGGAACAACGGCAGGCAATTACTGAGCTTCATCCCATAATCGAATATGCTTGGGGAGATACCCAAAAGGGAAAAAAGATCCTTTGTTTTATTCCCGCCAAATTCACCGCTAGTGGGATGATGCAGGCCTGCATTTTTCTACCCCAAGGAAAGAACCTTTATCAACCAGTTGTTATAGATAGAATCTTATTTACTGGCGGAGGCGAGCCAGAGGAAGTAATTACGGTCTTTTTTGAGGACATTGATGCCAATGGCGATAAAGAATTGCTTTTTATCAAGAAAGCAAGTGTGAAGGATTATAAAGACCTTATTGCAGAGGATGGTAGCATTTGGGAGAATATCCCCTATCGACGTCAGGTTTACAGTACCTTTATCTATCGCCAGAAAAAGAGTAAGAATGGATACTTATCTGCTTTTGAGGAGATTACCTGGCCCTATCTGATAGATCAATTGAAGGACTTACAAACCGCTGCTGCTGTTCGTCAAGCTATAAAAAAACTAGGTCGTGATTAGTCGAGTACTTTTTCTACTCTAAAGAGCAAGTCAGCTCCCATTAAAATCTTGTTTTTCAAGCGGTATGGGTAGTCTGGTCGTTCTGCCAGAAAATCTCTAACAATTTTAGCAGAGCTTGCACTTTGATGTCCACTCAAGGTGGCTGTGATCCAGCGACGAGGAAAGAAGATATCACCCGTTACTTGTATTTCTTCCATTAACGCTAAACTAGGCAGGATGTATTTCTCTGCCTCTTTGGCTCGAAGGGGGTGGTGCAGATAATTTAGGGCACTCCCGACCCAAGGCTCATAATGTCGATTTTCTGCTTTAGTCAGACTTTCGAAGAATTGATCTCGTACCCCTGTATCTGCTGACAAAGCTGGCCGAATGAAAGCTAAACGTTTTTGGCGATCCGGATTCTTGATCGTGGCATATTGTTGATCCATGATCTGGTCCGCTTGAGCTGGAAGCCTTATTGCCAGCTCACATGCGAGATTGGTAAGTTGACGCTCAGAAAGCGGAAGCCCTTCAATAGGTTGTTCCCCTGACCATACTGCGTACAATTGTTCCTTGGCAGTATCCGTCTGGGCAATGTTGACAAAGGCTTGAAAGTAAGCGGACTTGGCTGAGATTTCCTGACTCTGCCGCAACTGCTGCCAAAGTAAACCCTCCAGTCTAGCTGCTATCTCATTCCGTTCCTCCGCATCTAAGAAACGCCAGTACAGCGTTTGAAGATTGCCAAGTAAGTTTTGCCGATTAAGCGGTTCTTGTTCTAGGGGTATGACTTCGAGCAAGCTACCGAATAATCTTTTGGGACTAAGTTCACCGCGCAAACAGGATTCATACAAGGCCATCCTGGCAGCACCTCTCCACAAAGGATCTGCTAAATCCTTCCCATTTTCTAACAAGTAGCTTTGAATATCGGTCGCCAGTGGGAAATAGCCATAACTCATGGGGGAGCCATTTAAGAGGTAGGGCGTGCCCTCGGGAATTTCTTCTTCTAATTCGATTGTGGTCTGTGCTTGTCCTTCAATTTGGATTGGGATTTTGCTCGCTGCTGTGCCCTTGAAAAGAATCAAATCCGTTTGCTCCGTCCAAAAGCGACCACTTTCGGTTTGTGGTTGTTGATCAATGATCAAGTTTTGCCCCTCTAAGCGGGAAGAGAACTCTGGCATCCCTGCTTCCTTTACCCAAACTTGACTCCAATTTGCTAAGTCCACCTCCGTTTTCTGATCTAAAATGGCAATTAGATCATCCCAGGTAGCATTGGCAAAAGAGAACTCCCTTAGGTATTCCTGTAGACCTTCTCGAAACTTTTCTTCCCCAATCAAAGTCTCCAATTGACGCATGACGACGGGGGCCTTCTGGTAGATGATCCTGCCATAGAGTGTTCCCGCATCCTTCAGGTTTTCCAGCTTTTGCTGAATGGGGTGTGTCCCTTCTGATCGATCTTCTCCGTAAGCCGTTGGTTGGTGAGCTAGCAAGAAACGCAAGTCGTGATTGATCTCCGGAAAACTGGGATTGACGATCTTGGCAGCCATGAAGTTGGCAAATACCTCCTTGAGCCATACATCATTAAACCACTCCATCGTGACCAAATCCCCAAACCACATATGGGCCGTTTCATGAGCAATCAGGCTTGCTCGACCTAGTTTCTGATTTTCGGTAGCCGTTTCGTCCAGAAATAGGCTGGATTCTCGATAGAAGATTGAGCCGACATGTTCCATTCCACCATATTGGAAGGTAGGGAAAAGTGCAAAATCAAATTTCTCAAAAGGGTAGGGGATGCCAGTATATTCTTCCAGCCAACTTAGCGCCGTAGCATGCAAGTCGAAGACCGCCTCAACGTTGGCGGCCACTTTCTCGTCATCCGTTTCCCGAAAAAATAGGGTCATCTCTCGGCCATCACGGGTTCGAGTTTCTTGGCGGAGCTTCCCTGCGCCAAAAGCAAATAGATAGGTACTAATGGGAGCGCTTTCGCGAAAACGATATACTACTCGATCCTGGCGGTCTTTTTTTTCGAGCAATGATCCATTAGCCACGGCCACCCAATCAGCCGGCAATTCTAGGCTTAGGCTATATCGCGCTTTGATGTCTGGTTGGTCAAAGCAGGGAAAGGCCGTAGCTGCCCGATCGGGAACGAAAAGCGTGTATAGGTACTCTTCACTGCGATTCAGGGATTGATCTCCAGCAATGAACTTGATTTGAAAACTATTTTCTCCTTCGATTAGCTTGCTTTTGGGAATGATGATATGTTCTTGTTCAAAGCGGTACTCCAGTGGCTGCCCCCCTTGGTGGACGCCAAGAATTTGGCTAGTATCTGCTCTAAAATCTAGCACTAGGTCGTTGACCACCTCTGCCAAGGTAAATTTCAGTTCCATACTGGCGGGAATGGGCGCATCGAGTTCGGCAGGTATATTAAAGAACAATTGGTACTGAACTTCCTGTAATTGCTGCGCGCGGGCTTGAGCCAAGGCGAGGGACACGCCTGTTTCAAGCGCAGCGCCTTCTGGGGCGGGGCTTTCACAATTAGTCATTACCATCACAATTAGAAAAAGAAGCGGTAGACGAAGAAGGGTATTCATATCTTTAACTTAGATCCATCTTGTAGTGAGTACGACCCAAAACTAAGGAAAAATTAGTTGGGCACCCCTCTGGCACACTCGATTCTGGCAATTGAAACAATATTGCACCTATTTGCAACAATAGTGCGCGTTCCATCCTCTAAAAACTTGCAACTTGCCCTTGTAAGTACAACAAACGGCTTCTGCATGTAACCAACTAAGAGCATTTTCAAACGCACTATAGCAACTGTGCTCTAGCCCCGGTTTGTTGTTTATAGTCATTGTTATCCCAACGTACCAAATGTTTTCATATGATTCTAAGATGGCTGAGCTACGCTTCGCTCCTTAGATCCGGTATAAGTATTAACGTGAGTGTTTTTTTAGAAATCCTAGCATAGTTTCAGGGGGATGGTGGAACCGGTTTCGGTCCCACCATCGTACCTCTGCTTTACGTGCTTGATTAGCAATTATCTGTTAAGTGGTAAATCGAAATCTTTTCGCCGCTAAAATAGTCAAGCCTCCACCTCCAAAGCCGCTGCCCGGCATTTTACCAAGCTTACCATACATTTCATCTACTATCCCTTTTTCAAGCCTCTTCCTTAATCTTCGAGAAGTATTCATCTGTCAGCTTTTTCACAACGCCAGAGAGCAGTAGTAAGGCCAAGACATTGGGGATCGTAATAAAGGCTAAAACGGTATCTCCCAAACCCCAGATAGTATTCAAAGAAGTGACCGCACCGATGAAGTGCATAATAACATAAATGCCTTTGTAGGGAAGGATGGACTTTTCACCAAATAAGTAGTTGACACAGCGGTCTCCGTAGTAGCTCCACGAAATAGAGGTGGAAATTCCAAAGAGAAGGACGCAAAGGAATACAATAGCTGTCCCCCAATTGCCCAAAGATTTGGTGTAGGCGAGTTGGGTGAGCGGGGCCGCGTTCTCCATTGCATCTCCGTATAAAGTATCATAGGAAGTTCCATCTACAGCTATGGCCAATTGTTGAGCGGGGAATAGCTTCCCCTCAAAAACTTGCTTGTGCTCCTCATCTGTGAAGAAAACTTCTACGGGAACTTCGTGCCATGCCAATAATAGTGGCTGATCCTTGGTAGCTATAGGCTTACCTGCTATGATGTCGATCACATCGCTTTCGCCAGGCGTAAAAGCTTGGTAGATTTCCGCACCAACTTCCACATAAGTGGCGTCACCACTATTCAATCGCAGGGTGGTCGGCGTGGTTTCTTTCCAGACTCCAGCGGACAGCACGACCAAGGCCGTAATGGTACAGATGATAATCGTATCAATAAAAGGTTCGAGTAGTGCCACTACCCCTTCGGAAGAGGGATATTTGGTTTTTGCTGCGGAGTGCGCGATAGGTGCCGAACCCTGCCCCGCTTCGTTGGAAAAAAGTCCTCTTCGAACCCCCCAAAGGAGGGTTTGTACAAAGATGCCTGCGCCCGTACCCGCAATCCCGGCAGTCGGATTGAAAGCTTCTACAAAAATAGATTTGAAGGAAGGCCAAACCATATCGGCATTGATACCTAATACCATGAGTCCCCCCACTACATAAAGTAGTGCCATGAAAGGAGCTATGATACTGGTCACTTTACCAATTCGTTGAATGCCACCTAGAATGACTAGTCCTACGATGGCCGCGGTAACTGCGCCACTAAGCCACATGGGAATATTAAATTCGCTATTCATGAGGTCGGCAATGGAATTGGCTTGAATCGCATTCCCAGAAAGGAAAGCCGTCAACATAATACCGAAGGCGACAAAAGCGGCCATGGGTTTCCACTTCTTCCCTAAGCCTTTTTCGATGTAATACATGGGGCCGCCAGCTACGCTACCTTTGGTCCCTACTGCTCCTGGCGTCACCTCTCGGAATTGTTGCGCCAGCGTTACCTCAGAATACTTGGTGGCCATCCCTACCAGGGCTGTTACCCACATCCAGAAGATGGCTCCAGGCCCACCAAAGTGAATAGCAATAGCTACGCCGGCGATATTGCCAATGCCTACGGTGGCGGACAAAGCGGTGGTAAGGGCCTGGAAATGGGATACATCCCCAGGGTCATCGGGATCGTCATAATGCCCCATGGCGACCCGTATACCATGGCCAAGTCTTCTAAATTGAATGAACCCTAAACGAATGGTTAGGAAAAGTCCCGTTCCCAGCAACATCAAGATCAATATGGGATATAGAAAGGGATTGATTAATTGCTGAAATTCTACAATGCTCATCATTTGGTCTTTTAATTAAATGCCACAAGTATCGGCTGGAAAGCCCTGGGCTAAGCCATGATTTCAGCAGGATTTCAATTTTATGTCAGCAAGAATTTTACTGACAGAATCGTGTCAGTAGGCTGAAATTACTGATAAGAGCTAGCTAAAAATAAATTGCTCAATAGTGATAGGAATGTTTCTCAAATTGCATTTGACCTCGGATTTCAGTACTCTCAATACTTTAGCCGATTGTTTAAGAAGAAAGTGGGGGTGACGCCTTATGCTAAGGCCATGGTTCTACCATTATTCGTCGTAGGGATAATTCCTTTGCTATTTGGAATCTCAGGAGCCATTTCAAATCAAAGAAGTATTCAAAATTATCAGGAAGCTTGGGAGCAGAACCAAGAAGACTTCATTCTGTCCGAGAAAGAAAGGGTAGAAGCCTTCTTTTGTCAGTTCTCCGTATGCTCGGGGTCTTAGGAATGGCTAGAGTAGGATTCTGATTGTTAGGAGCTTATAGAAAGAGGAGTGGGGTTTAGCTCAATATGCTCTGCCTGGACGCGAAGCCGGATACGACGACTCTTGCCATATTCAAATAAAATCTCTTTTAGATCACCTTTGCTTAGCGCGGGGAGTGTCTCTGATTTGGCTATGCTGCTACAGATGGTATCCAGGATTCGTCCGATCTCATTATAGTCCTTAATATCGTAATCTTTCTTAACCGCCGTTTTAGGTTGGATTTCGAGCCAGCCCCCATCGGTGCCTTCTGCCTTGCGCTTTTCCGCGAAACGATGCAATAGTAAAAAGGGTTTTTCGGTAAAATAGATCCTCTGCCAATCCTGCACTTCGGGTAGCTGTAGGTGAGCAATGTATTCTCTGCGATTTTGATGATTACGGCCAGTAGAAAACTGTATCGCCAAATTACGAGTATTTAGCACCCTTTGAGCTGACTTCCCCAATTCTTCCACCCAACTCAGAGCTAAAGCGAAGAACAGTACGATCAAAATGGTTTTGAAAGTGGTATTGAGCAATATCTTTAGAAATTCTGAATCTCCCAGTTTTAGGATCTGGGCAGCTAAAGTGAAGGCAATGCTGATGCCCGCCAAATAGGCAAGCATGGTTAGACCTCTGCGCTCAAAGGAAGCCCAAAGGGTTAGGCCCAGAAAAAATAGTGTGAATATCGCGTAGATTAGGTCAACAGATGAAATGAGCGTGATCCGTTTGGGGATAATCACTCCCGAGAGCATTAATAGCGTAAGGACGATCGAAAAACCAAAGGTAGAGATCACTAACCAACGCCAAGATTCAGAGCGCACTACCGGCTGGATCAATTTGGGCACGTGCCGAAAACGAGGAAGCGCCAAAAGGATAAAGGCGCTATTGAAGATGGAAAGCATACTTTTGAGGCCTTCATATTGTGTAGAATCAAAGTTAGTGCCTGCTAAACCTTCCGCATAATAGACCTCTAGAAAGCCAGAGAGTGCCCATACTAAAATAGCTACCGATAACCAGAACAAACCTAAGTCTCGCTGCCCCTGCTCATTACCTTTAGTAATGTGCTGCCAAATAGAAAATAAGGCCAGGAAGGCAAAACTGCAAACGGCGATTTGCCAGTAACCATAGAATAAGTGGAGTTGTTCACTCACTGCTTAGGACTTAGTGCTTAGAATTTCTTATTGGGGATCTTAATTTCGTAAGTTTTTCGAGCTGAATTGGTCAGCTTGCTACTACGCAACCAAGTGTTATAAACTTTTAAGGTACGATAGCTGATGCCATGTTTCAAAGCAAAATCTCCAAGATTGGGGATAGGGCCATCGACTTCCACTAACTCGAAATCGGTCATGGGATCATAACCATCTTCGCGATCCAGGTAGAAGCCAAATTTTTCTGGGTTACCGATGACTTCCTTGATGGCGATAATCCGAAATACGTAGCGATCCGTTTCCTGATTTAAATTAAGGTCGTAATAAGTATCACCCCTTTGTACATCCATCTCTCGTTTGAGCCGCGTCCCTCCCATATTGTAAGCCGCGGCAGCCAAAGTCCAGCTCCCGAAACGCTTGTGATAATCCTTGATATACTGGCAAGCGGCTCGCGTAGATTTTTCCACATGATACCTTTCGTCCACTTCTTTATTGATCTCTAAACCGTAATATCTTCCTGTTTCGGACATGAATTGCCAAAGGCCTTTGGCACCGGCAGGGGAAGTAGCGGGGCGCAAATTACTCTCAGCAATGGCCAGGTATTTGAAGTCATCAGGAACTCCTTCCTCCGCCAGGATTTTTTCGATAATCGGGAAATACTTGTAAGCGTTCTTGATGTTAAGGAGAGTGGTAGAATGCCAATAGGTATTTACGGATAACTCCCGATCCATTCTTTCGTATACGTCTGGATTTTCGATAGGAACTCTCTCTCCCGCCAAACTAAAGGTTTGATCTAGCTCAATAGGTTTGATGACCTGAGGTATCTTGGCCACCGGAGTAGCAGCCACAGTGGATTCATCAGTTTTCCCCTCCTTCTTTTTGCCATATGAGGCAAAGACCACAACGGTTAGAAAGGAGGCTAATAGCAGGGTGTAATTTTGCAAAGCCTTTTGCATGACGGATTATGTTTACAGGATTATTAAACGGGGTTTCGGACTTGGTTCGGTGCTTCTCACAAGATAAGGATATCCTTTAAATTATTCAATCCATAAAAAAGAGTGTTCAAATGGCAGACAAGGTGGGTTAACACCTTCTTATATGCTCTACGATTGTAAGTTCAGAATGTTCCCCATATGATAGCAGGTGCGACAGCGGGGTTCATAGCGATCCTTTTCCCCCAATACAACGGTTCCTTCATCATCTGATAGTCGATAAGAATGGGTGGCGAGGTTGCCGCAGTGCTGACAGATCGCATGAACTTTAGTAATGTATTCAGCTACCGCTAGTAGGTTGGGAATCGGACCAAAGGGACGACCTTTGAAGTCCATATCCAGGCCAGCAATAATAACCCGGATACCCCGGAGTGCCAGCTTTTGGCAGTTTTCAGTTAGGGCTTCATCAAAGAATTGCGCTTCGTCTACTCCCACCACATTGACTCCATCGGTCAGTTCTAATAGCTTTGAGGAGTGGGTAATGGGAGTGGATAAGATAAAATTAGCGTCGTGAGATACTACTTTGGTGTCGTCATAACGTTTATCTACGGCTGGTTTGAAAATCTCTACTTTTTGGTTAGCGATTTTTGCACGCTTTAATCTGCGGATTAATTCCTCCGTTTTTCCGGAGAACATTGAGCCGCAAATGACTTCGATCCAACCGCTCCTTTGGCCTTTAAAATGAGGTTCTAAAAACATCTTTATTAATTTGTATAAGCAGTTTGAAAAGATAAGCAAGAAGCCTAACTTTGGAAGCTTTATAATCAGAACATTCCCCGGCTTAGTCCAAAATCAACTAACATGAACTTGCAACAAGCAAAAATCCTACTCGAAAAAATCAACTCTCTTTACAAAAGCATTAGCATGGATGGTGAGATTGCGACCATCGAGCGTGACCTTATGCTAAGCTATATTAGGCAGTTGTATGAGACATTCCATCAGATGGATGGAAATGGGACGGTTGCTGGTCCGAAAAGTCGGGCTGCTAAGGTAAAACAAAATCCCGATTTAGAGATTACAAATGAACCTCCAGTTAAACCTCCGGTGAAGAAGTATACGCCGCCTAAGATTATTGAAATCCCTGATACAGTCAAAGAAACTCCTCCGACTCCCAAGAAACAAGCTCCACCATCGCCGCCCACTCCCAAACCTACTCCCAAGCCTAAACCTGCCCCCAAACCAGAGCCGCCAAAAGCTCCTCCCGCCCCTAAGCCGGCAGCGGTAGCCAAAGGATCTTCTAATCCAAAAATCAAAGCGTTATTCGTATTCAAGGAAGCCAAGGAATTATCTGAAAAATTGAGTGCGCAGCCCATCAAAGATTTGACTAGATCCATGGCTATTAACGACCGTCTTTTGTATACCAATGACTTATTCGGGAAGGACAATAATGCGCTGAATTCGGCTTTGAAACAACTCAACGAACTTAGTACTATGAATCAGGCTCAACCTTTTTTGGAGGCCTTGGCGGAGAAATACAATTGGACAGATGAAGAAAAGTCAGATACAGCTATGTCATTGATCAAACTAGTAAGAAGAAGATACCTCTAGGTGAGGCTAATAGGTCGCTGTGGATAAGAAAAACTAGGGCGTTCTTCGTCGATTAAATTGGGGTTTTCACAACCTCTTTCTTGCGATAATCGTTGAATAAGCATAACTTATTCAGTGTGACCATATCAAACCAGAGGGCTTATGGGTAAACAAAAAATGTCTGAAAAATTTGCGACTAGTCTCGCCATCCCCCTAAAGATGATTACTGTACTTTGGAGCATTCATATCGTGCAGTGGTTTTTAGGATTGAAATTGGGGTTTTTAGGCGTTTTCCCGCAGAAGATCTTTGGTTTGAAGGGGATTTTGTTTGCCCCTCTCATCCATGGTGATTTTGGACATTTACTTTCCAATACCCCTCCCTTATTCGTTTTAAGCGCGCTGGTGCTTTTCTTTTATAAGAAAGTGGCTTTGCGCTCCTTTACCATGATTTATCTGCTTACTGGCCTGGCTGTTTGGCTGTTTGGCCGTCCAGTATTTCACATTGGAGCGAGCGGTGTGATCTATGGTCTGGTGGCCTTTGTATTCTGGAGTGGGATCTTCAGGCGTAATTTCAAATCCATTGCCTTGGCACTATTGGTGGTCTTTTATTATGGCTCCATGTTTATGGGAGTACTGCCCGGTCAAGAAGGCATTTCCTGGGAGAGTCACCTGCTAGGTGGATTGGTCGGTATTTTTGTGGCCTGGTGGTACAAAGAGGAAATTGAAAAAGATGAGGTACGCCAGCCCTACTCTTGGGAAACGGAGCCGGAGCTTCCTCCCCGACCTTTCTTTGAAAATGACCTATTTGAGAAGACCAAAATGGAGCGGGAGAGAGAGCGCCAGGAGCGTGAGCGGACGGATTGGTTCTGATGATTTTTTACTCAATGAATTCTTTTTATTTACTTCCTAAGACTATCCACTGGATCTTGGCCATTTTCTTGGTCTTGATCATGGTCGTGATTCTGGGACTTTGGATGGATGCGGCTAAAGAAGCTTTCTGGGTCTGGTTGTTCGTGTTTTTGATCGTGCCTATCTTCCAATTCGCTGGCACGCCTTTATTCCGACTCACCGGTCTATACACTTATTTATCTCCGATGCTTTTGGTGTATTCCGCTAGCGAAAAGCGTTATGATCTTCACAATGGTACTTCCTTTGATTATTTGATGGTGATGCGAGGGGTTAAAACCGGGAACCCCTTGGCGGCGAAGGCTTTTGCAATATTATATGGAAGGGCTATTGCAGATTGTCGAAAAGATCGAAGAAGGAGAACTACCTGAAAAAATTGAGGTACGTGGTAGTTCTTATTTTTTTAGTGAACGGACCGCCAAGCGATTAGGCTTCGAACTAAAAGATACTGGTGGCGGCGAGAAACTTAATATTTTGATCAAACTACCTCGATCTATTATGGATGTACTCTCTAGCGCATGGCAGATGGCGTTGGCCTAGTTTAAAGGGAATTAAAACAGCGACGATCACAGGCGAACAATTGTTGCAGTCCAAAGCGCGATTACAGGCACTACATACTTATCTTAGGAGACAAACTAGCTGAATACACCACTGACATATTGGCGGGCTAGATCATGCTGTGGATTCAAAAAAAACTCCTCAGTCTGGGTATATTCGATTAGCTCCCCTAGATATAGCATGGCAATTTTATCTGCAACGCGTCGAGCTTGCTGCATATTATGGGTCACGATGACGATGGTGTATTCCTCTTTTAGTCGTAGAATCAGGTCTTCAATTTTTTCCGTAGCCATTGGATCTAATGCAGAAGTAGGTTCATCCATCAAGATTATCTCTGGATTATTGGCTAGGCATCTGGCAATGCACAAGCGTTGTTGCTGCCCGCCGGAAAGGGAGAGTGCTGATTGTTGGAGTTTATCCTTTACTTCCTCCCAGAGGAAGCTGTCTTCTAAGCTTTCCTTAACCATTTTTTCCAGGCGATCTTTCCCTCGGGTTCCATGCAGCTTAGGCCCAAATGAGATGTTGTTGGCGATTGATTTAGGAAATGGATTAGGTTTTTGAAAGACCATTCCGACCTTTCGACGTAGCTCGTTTACATTGATCTTTGGGCTGTATATATTTTTATCCTCTATTTGTATACTTCCACTAATGTGGGCATTAGGACTGAAGTCATGCATGCGATTGAGGCAACGGAGCAAGGTAGACTTCCCACAACCGGAAGGACCTATCAAGGCTACCACTGAACGTGGCTCAATATCAAAACTAATGTTCTTCAATATCTGTTTGTCTCCGAATGAAAGAGAAAGCTGACTAATTTTGATTTTGGACATAACATCTGGCGTTTTAACGGTACCGTTGTCGATAACGGTGACGGATGATGAAGGCAAATAAATTCAAACTGCATACAAGAATGAGTAATACTAATGCTGTGGTATAGGCCAATGGTCGTACACCTTCAATGTCATGATGTTGGGTGGATAAAATGAACAAGTGGTAAGGCAAAGCCATGAACTCATCCAAGACACTGCTAGGGAGATGACGTTGGTAGAAGAAAACCCCGGTGAAAAGAATGGGCGCAGTTTCTCCTGCTGCTCTCGATAAGGCCAAAATGATCCCGGTGATGATTCCAGGGGTAGCAGCAGGTAACATAACGGTACGAATTGCCTCCCATTTACTGGCACCAAGCGCAACTGCCCCTTCCTTCAAACTTTTTGGCACCACCTTTAGTGCTTCTTCCGCCGCAGTAATGATATAGGGTAGCGACATAAGGCCTAAAGTCAATCCGGAAGCTAGTAGCGAAGTACCTAGATGCATGGCCTCCACAAATAAAGCTACCCCAAACAGGCCATAGATGATGGACGGTACACCCGCCAAATTCCTAATGGAAAGACTGATGAAACGATTCCACCAACTGTCTTTGGCATATTCGGTTTGATAGACGGCAGCCGCTATGCCTAATGGTACCGCTGCAATGGCAGTGATCAAGCTCAACAAGACCGTACCTATAATAGCAGGCAAAATGCCACCTTCAGTCATGCCAGCTCGTGGATAATCTGCAAGAAAGGTCCAACTCAGCCCCGGTATTCCTTTAAGGAAGATATTGATCAGGATAATGGCCAGGAAGCTTATACTGATGAGGCTGCAAAGGAAAAGTAAGGCTATCCCGACTTTGTTTTTGTACTGTCTTTTCATGCTTTTTACTTATCTGTGTTGCAAACGCTTCATGATCAGCTCTGCCAATAAATTGATACCTAAAGTGAGTAAAAACAATACGGTTCCTAGGGCGAAAAGGCTGTAATAATGAGGAGTATAGTAGGGAACCTCTCCCATCTCAATGGCAATGGTAGCTGTCAAAGGCTGCACTGAATCAAAGATGCTGTTCGGCATAGCAATTGCATTCCCCGTAGCCATGAGCACGGCCATCGTTTCACCAATCACGCGCCCCATTCCCAACATCACGGCTGCGATAATCCCGGATGAACTGGCTGGTAGACTTACTTTGATCAATGTCTCCCATTTGTTGGCTCCAAGCGCCAGAGCCCCTTCCTTATAGGCATCAGGTACATTCAATAGGGCATCCTCCGCTATGGAAATGATGGTAGGTAAAGCCATTACAGCCAAGATGATGGCCCCATTTAGTGCGTTTAGCCCATTGGAGATTCCGAAGAGTTTTGACAATAGCGGGGCTAGCAAGACAATACCCAAAAAACCAATGGTTACCGAGGGAATAGCCGCTAACATTTCCATGGCGGGCTTTAAAATACGTTCGACCCAAGGTGGTGCAAAAACGGCAAGGTAAGCTGCCGCCCCAATACCTATGGGAATAGCGAAAAGCATGGCCAGACTCGTAACAAATAAGGTGCTCACCAGCATGGATAAAATACCATACTTCGGCGCTTCGTAGGCTCCGGGCGACCATTGTGCTCCTCCAAAGAATTCTCTCCAACTGATGCTGTCGAAAGCTTGGATTCCGTTAAACAACAACATCAAAAAGATTCCTAGTAGCAATAAGACCGCGGATAGACCAGCGACCGAGAAGAGGGCAAAAGCCAGTTGATCCTTCAAGTTCTTATTCATAAGCGAGGTTTTGTTGATTAAGGACTTGATGCTGGGGTTTGATTGGGAAATAACCACTGTTTGTGATAAGCTCTTGTCCTTCCCTGCTTAGTTCATAGTTCAAGAAATCCTCTAGTAGACCACTTGGATGGCCATCTATGAATTGGTATAAGGGCCGGGTAACAGGGTATTGCCCGGAGAGTATATTTGCTCTTTTGACTGGTGAAAGTGCGTAGGATCGCTTCTCATCACTCACTGAGATTACCTTTAGGCCATGGGTGGTTTCTCCGTCTTTTTCCGATACATAGCCAATGCCAACGTAGCCAATTCCTGCGGGATCGTACCTGACCCCTTCTACAATTTGGGAACTTCCGTTCATCTGTTTCATACTACCGGCGTAGTCGCCCTGCAATATCTCCTTCTGAATGTAGGTGAAGGTGCCGGAATTGGCCTGTCGGCCGTAAAGAGAAATAGGAAGGTCTGGTCCGCCGAATGACTTCCAATTATTTACGGTGCCGCGGTAGATACTACTGATTTGTGATAGGGATAGGCTGTCTACAGGCAGGGATTCGTGGACGATAAAGCAAAGTGCATCGACGGCAAATATGATCGGAATTACGGCTACCTGCCTATCGCTAGCCAGTTTCTTTTCTGCCGGCTTAAAATCTCGGGAGGAATTGGCGATGTCTGTTTTCCCATTGATTAGCGCCGCAATCCCTGTCCCTGAACCTCCACCCGTCACCGCAATAGAGGTAGATGGATGATGCTCCATAAAGGTCTCGGCTAGGGTCAATACGAGATTAACTTCCGTATCGGAGCCCCTAATGACAATGGTTTCGATAGAACTAGAACTACAGGAGGCGCATAGCCATAGGACTCCCATTACCCAGCATATCTTTTTCATGATTGGAATGCTTAGATGATGAAATTTGAGCCCTATATACTATATCTCACCCAGTGAGTACTCACCCGGTGAGCTCGGTCTCCAAGGGGAGACCCTTGGCAAAACCATCCAGATTAGAGATGGTCGTATCAGCAATGTTAGTTAAAGCCGTTGCGGTCAAGAAAGCTTGATGACTAGTGATTAAGACATTCTTAAAAGTCATTAGGCGAGCAATCAAATCGTCTTGTAAGATGTCCTCTGAATGATCCTCGAAAAACAGTCCTTCTTCTTCCTCATATACATCTAAGGCCACCGATCCAATATGCTTTGATTTCAGTCCATTGATTAAGGCCTTCGTATCTACCAGCCCGCCTCGACTCGTATTGACTATCATCACCCCGGGTTTCATTTGTTGTATACTGTCAGCATTAATGATATAGCGGGTATGCTCATTGAGGGGGACGTGCAAACTAATGATGTCCGATTGAGCATATAGCGTATCAAGATCTACGTATTCTACTTGAAGCTCCTCCACCAGGGAGCTGTTAACTTGTAGATCGTAAGCAAGCACCCGACATCCAAACCCTCGGCAGATCTTAGCAAATACTTGACCTATCTTCCCCATGCCAATTAAGCCAACGGTCTTCCCATTCATGTCAAAACCGACCAAGCCATTTAAGGAAAAATTGAGTTCCATAATCCGATTGTGTGCACGGATTAACTTGCGGTTTAGGGCGAGGATGAGGGCCATGGTGTGTTCAGCAATGGCGTAAGGGGAATAGGCGGGTACCCTGGCTACCCGGATTCCCAATTCCTTGGCGCGGTTCAGGTCTACATGATTGAAACCCGCCGACCGTAAGGCGATGTATCTAATGCCTTGCTCATACAAGATATCCAGTACTTCGGCAGAGGCGTCATCTGAGGTGAAGAGGCTTACAGCCTCGCAATTTTGGGCAAGTACGGCAGATTGCTTATTTAAACCATTCTCAATTAAGATTAACTCATGCTTTTCCTGATTGGCTTTTAGCAGGTATTCTTTTTCAAAAGCATGCATACTAAAGACGGCAGTTGTCATATTTTAGAGTTTAGACTTGCTGGCTGAGGTCAAGAGATCTTTGGCAGTGCGTTTGCCCAGTTTATGGGCCATGTCTTTGGCTACTTCAACGTTGGGTTCATCTAGGCGTGATTCGTCATTGGGGCGCAGGAGCCAATAGCTGACGGAGTTAATGAGTTCCGCTTGCTGTTTTAAAATCTTCTGTTCAAGGATGCGTTGGGCTCTGGCCGTGGAGCCACTTCCCAGGGTGATAGCCAAAACAGGCTTTTGGTATAAATCTTTCCTGTTTTCGATGAAATTGCAGATGGATAGATCTGGTGCCCAATTATAGGTGTTCGCACAGAAAGTATAATGGTCAAATTTTCCGGCAAGAGTCCGAGCTGCATTTACGCTGGCAATGATCACGTGCCAACCTTCTTCATTGAGTCCTTGGGCATAAGCTCGGCAAACTTGTTCATCGAGCTTGTAGATGGGGTCAGGATCATAAACGACTAGCGCTTGGCGTGCGCCATCTTCAGCCTCTAGGCGTTGAATGAACTTGGGGCCATTGATTTGTGCCCAAAGGGTCAATATAACCCAGCATGTGAGGAGGGTGGCCATTGTCCATGACAATCTGGAACGCCATTTTGACTTTTTCATCGGTTAATGATTTTATCGAGGTGTCGATCTGGCTTTACTTCTAGTGTTACTAATTCCCCATTGTAAAAAACGCTGTGAATAATCCAAGGAATGGGCATTTGATGTGCATCAGCCTGAGACTGTATATGATGAATATGTAAGGGAAGGTTTCGCTCCGCCGCATATTGGTTCAGGTGTTGGTTAACCCAATAATCAGTAAAGGGGCAGGTATTGCTATAATAGGCCGCAATTCCTTCTGGGTAGGGGCTTTTCCCTTGGCGAGCGTTTTCCATAATTTGTGGCCAAGCCGCCTTTGGATGGAATCTTTTGCCGTATAACTTAAAGAAAGGTGGAGCTTCATCAATAATAGTAAATCCCTGTGCTAAAAAAAATTTTTGGTCGCTCATAAAAGGTCTTTTCTTGTCGCTAGAGATGGCTACTACACCATCCATGCCCGCAGCTTGGGCATCATCTATACAAGCCTGTAGGAGCTTTTTACCCCAGCCCTTTCCCTTAAACTTGCCAGAAACCCAAAAACAATTGATCACCATGAAATGCTGGCCGGCAATTGGGAGCCAAGCATGTTCAATAGGAACGTATTCAATGAAAACTTTTCCTCGTTCATTTAACTTTCGAAAAGTGTATCCATTCTTGAATTCTGTTTTTAGCCATTCCTTTTTCTTTTGATAACCTTCGGCGCACTTTTTATCGCTGAAAGCACAACAGATATGCTGAGCTTGGATATTTTCGTTGGTCAACTTAAGGATTTCCATTTTTGCAAGCAGATTTGGTTTGTGGCTTACAAGTTGCAAATTAGATCGCTGTCGAGGCAATAGAATTGATAGAAGTTCTTTCGGAAGTTGATTTTTCTCACCCCTATGTCTTCAAAGACAAATGGGAAATACATGTTGGCGTTTAGCCTGGTGACCAGGAGGCACGAAGGCTGCGTAATAAGTTGTAGAAGGAGTGCAGGAAGAGTGCTAGACAGATTATCAAATGACTGGGAGGGCTATGTACAGGACAAAAAATAGATTTCTTGGAATAAGCTCAAAAAGTTGAGCAGTTTGGTTTTTAGGTGATCCAGGCCTGATCTGAAAATGCTGACCAGTTTGGCTCTTCGTTTTTTGAATTGTTTGATTGGTATTTGATGACCGTATTCCAATAGCATTTCTCCGGTTTTTAATGCCCAAATAAATGCTATTGCCAGAATAAAGATCAAGGTATTAATCCGATCAAGTTTGGTCAGGTGTGTATCCTCAAAATTAAATCCTCTGGATTTGCAAGCGCCAAAGAAGACTTCGATGCCCCAGCGTTCCCCATATATCTGCCGGCCATGTTTCAATGGTTGATCGCTAATTAAAATCAAGTATTCGCGATCTGATATCTGTTGACCAGCTAGGTATAGTCGATGACCAAAAATTACTCTAGGCTTCCTTAGGAGCTTAAATTCGTTACCTCGAAATAAGGTCCAAGCCTTCCTAGTAGTGGCTTTGCCAAGTTTGCGCACATTGGCATCTTTTCGAATTCGGATGACAAAGCTAATTTGCTTGGAGCGTAGGTGCGTAATCCAATCATGCGCGCCGAACTCTCTGTCCATCAGTAAGTAGCGGATTCTTCTTTGCTGGTCTATATTTAGACTGCCCCAAAGACGTTCTAACAACAAGATCCGCTCGCTTTGATTAGACTGGCCTCGCTTGTCCAATAACATCCATACCAAAGGAATAGCAGTACCTCGCCAAGAAATTCCAATGGTCAAAATATTGATGTTGGTCTTACCAAATTTCCAATTGGTACGATCCATGCTTAAGGCAACCCAATTTCCTTGGACACCATATTGGGCCCACGCAAACTGGATGTAGCGACGCTGGCAAAATCGATAGCTCTTCATAAAACGTTGAATCCGTTTGAAATTGCTATCCACTTTGACCTTAGGGTTAATAACCATCGCTAGCTGAGCATAATTGACTGTACACATTTTCAGAATAGCTAATATCAATTTACTCATCATGCTTAAGCGCTGGCCATGGCCACTAAATATTTGACAAAGCTCTTCTTTAAGAGCCTTTTCTGTATCTTTCATACCGAGTAATTGGGGGTGAGGAATTGATGTTTAAGCACCACCAATTTACCTCTTCTCTCAATTACTCAGTTTTTTGTCCTGTACTCAGCTGGGAGGGGTAACTGATAGAATAGGACTTTACCTAAAACACCCTGGAGGACGAGAGAAAGCTATAGGAATGGAAGATTAAATCATTGTCTTCCTCGATCCTTCCAGGGTGCGGGGTTTTAGGTATTGTTTTCATCTCGTAACAACCATACATACCAATGGTCTTATTTACCTTCAAAAGTGTTACCCCTGTGCGAGAAGATTTTGAATTTTGTTTTCTTAAGGGAGATAGACTGGTATTTACAGTAGGTGAAATTCGCTGCTATGACTTATCGATCTACTCTCCTTTCAGCAAATCTTTTTCTGAAAAACAAGGATGTGAAATACGGTAAGTTGGGCGTTTTTCGTTTTCAGCAGTGATTATTGTCATGCTTAGTTTGCTTCGCTCTTGAAACAAAGGCTCTTCTTTGCTAATTTGCTGATAATTGTATTTCTACCCACTCAGGCATATCATTAAAAGTATCAGTTTATCCTATAGGCGTATTCCAGATAATGCATTTGCATGAATTGCCTGGGTAAAAGGGATATAGTGTTATTCTGTACCTCAAGATTTACAGTTTCTTTTGCTAGAGGGGTAACACTTTCCCGCCATAAATAGTCAGAATACATGAAAAGAGTTTTCACCGAGGAAGAGATGATCCGTGGAATTCAGAAAGGAGGATCAGCTTTAGAGGAGATTTTGGTCTTTATTTACCATCACAGTCGCTATCGGCAGTCCATCCTACAGTTTATCCAAAAACGAAATGGGAGTCTGGAGGATGCAGAGGATATCTTTCAGGAGGGCATCAGTCGGATGGTGATAAGTATCCAAAAAGGAAAATTTGAAGGTAAAAGTACAATCCGCACCTACTTGACCACGATCTGCAAGAATTTGTGGTTTACTCAATATACCCGGAGTAATCGATATACGGATATTGTGGAGCAGATTCCAAAGGAGGAAGCGTTTGAAATGGGGCCGGATGAGTTGCTATTGCTAAAGGAACGCTCCGAGGGATTGCAGAATGTATTAGTACAGGTAGGAGAGAAGTGCAAGAAGATCCTCAGCCTTTGGGCTTTACACTATTCCATGCGAGAGATTACACAAGAAGTAGGGTACAAAAGCGAAGGAATGACGCGAAAAAAAAAGCACCAATGCTTTAAAGCCCTAATGAACAAGATTAAAGAACAGCCTGATTTAATTAAAGAATTACTGGGGTGAACCGCCCCAGATTCCTAACCAATGCTTATGTCAAAAGATTTCTACTTCGACCGAATTGAATCCTATGTAGAGGGGACAAGTCCTGCTGACGAAAAACGCCAATTTGAAGAGGATCTAAGGGAAGACCCTATGCTTAAAGCGGAGTACCAAGCCTATTTAGCAACACAAGAAGCCGTTACAGAGCTCGCCTTAGAGGAGATACGTTCCAAAGTAGCAAAGATCGCACAAACCCCGCCCCGTTCTGCCCAAACATTTCCAATTAACCGAAGAGTCATGGCTATTGCTGCGGGTTTCCTAATCCTCATTGTGGCACTCGGTTTGCTTTATGGCCGACAGCAGTACAGCGATCAAAACTTAGTGGTACAGCAGTATGAGTCGCCAAATTGGAGCTCAATCCGAGGTAGCAGTATGGCTACGGAAAAATATGATCAAGCGATTATGGCTTTGCAAGCGGGAAATTTGGAGGAAGCCATCCAGCAGTTGAAGGAAATTAAAAAAGGGGAGGAAGTGTTTGCTACGGCACAGTATACATTGGGGCACTTGCAACTGCAACTTAAGCAGTCTGGAGATGCCATAGCCACCTTTGAAAAGGTAGGAGATCTAAATGATAAGCGTTACCAAGAAAATGTAGATTGGTTTTTGACCCTAGCTTACCTACAGGCTAGCAATGATACCCTGGTCCATCGACAGATTGAAACAATACGTCAAAATGAACGGCACCCTTATTATGATGATGCGCTTAACTTAGCCGCTCAGCTAAAGCATTTTTGGCGGCGATTCTAAGCAGCTATTTGCGTTTAAGCTTGGCGGGGAGCCAAGCTAGGAGAAAACAAGATGACAGCAACAACAGGCACCAAAGCCAAGAGGCACTGGCGTAGCTGGCAGTATGGATGGAAGTCTCCAGGTCTCCAATCGGAACGAAAGTTGCCCAGTAAAAGGGATGGGTATTCAGTGGGTCCTTCTGGCTAGACAGGAACTGCAGTTTTGCTTGCCTCAATGCTTCCTTCTTACTAAGTCCATCTTTTAGATGGGTATAAAAACTTTCCATAATCTGAGCTGTAGATCGATCATTTGCTGACCATAAGGAGGTAATGATACTTTTGGCACCAGCATAGGCAAAACCTCTAGCCAAGCTAACAATACCCTCACCGCTTTGCCATTTCCCTACTCCTGTTTCACAAGCACTTAAGACCACCATATCACAAGCCAGTCTCAGATCGTATAAATCTCGAATAAATAGCTTGTCTGAAACACTGCTATCAAGGGATGGGGAAAAGGCGAGGAAGGAATAATGGATATCTCGATCTTCCAATTGAGCGTGAGTGGCAAGATGGATGAACCGGTAGTTAGGGGCATGTTGTTTGAATTGACTAAGGGTTGCTGCTGTTCCGCCAAGTTTTCTTCCTCCCAGAAGTGCTTGTACGGCTTTTACCTCTGCTGTATTATGTAGCAAAGGGCCTAATTTTCGCTCCTCCACCTTAGCTATATTTCCTGTCAGCGTCGACGGGAAACCAGGAGCCATGCTTAGCAGTCCATTGCTATGGTATTGCTTCTTTCGCATTAATTGCCAGAGCGTAGCCGAGAAGTTATAGGCAATAGTATGATCGTTGATTAAATAGGGGTGCGAATTGAAATGGTGAGACTCCTCTGGTTTCGTTTTCAATAAAATTTCGAAAGGAAGATGCCCCAGGATCCCATCTGGTACAATGATTAGCTCCTGATTTAAGGGACCAAGCGGGGCGATTAGGGACTCATATAATTCATGTGCGTTCTCAGCGAATAGATTATTACTTTCATTATACAGTGCTTCGCTTTTCTGCCCGGATTGATGATAGGCGGTGATGCCTTGCCGGAGGTGTTGTATACGTGTTTGCAGTGAGGAATCCTTCGGGATTTTTGCAATGCGGTATTCATCTGGAGCAATCAGAAAGACGTACATGTTTTCATCTCCAACAAAGTACTCGATGAGCGTTTGACCTGACTTGAGTTGGGACTGAAGGCTTGAAACGGTTGCCACTCCTGCATCATATTTCAAGCGATAGTAATCTGGATAATCGCTTTCGAATTGCCGGATCAGCGACGCTCGATCTTGCCTTATCTGGAAGATTTGATCATTGTAGTTAGCCAACAAACTATCGTTAGGCTGTGGGCGGTTGCTTTCCTGAAAGCGTTTTTGTTCATAGTAGGAAAGCTCAATTCCTAAGTCATATTCGCGTTGTAAGAGATCGGCCGGAATACCTGCGAAGGATTTGGCTTGGGCATTTTTGAAAGATTCCAACAGCAAGTTGCTTTTGGCTTTTTCAGCAAAGCTAAATGCCATCTGATCATAGCCTTCCGCTGGACATAATTCTGCTAATTGGAGATAAACTTTAATGGCATTCTCAAAGATGTGATAGTGATGAGATAGGTGAACTTGCTTGGTCCCGGAAGATAGGTATCGACACCGGACTTGATTCAGTTTTTGCACCGCTTTATCCGCCCATTCTGCTGCCAACCAATAGTCCTCTTCCTGGTAAGCGATTTCGCTCAAGTGGTAATAATGATTCATCAGTTGAAAATGATCTCTTTCTTGCAGGAAAAGGCGAATCGATATAGCCTGTTGTAGATGATACTTGGCGCTATCTGTTTCCCCCATTGTTTTAAACAATCCTCCCAAGGTTGCATAGGACTCTGCGGTGGCTGGGTGGTTTTCTCCAAATATTTCTTGACGTAACTGAAGGGCTTGCCTCAGAAAGGGGAGAGCTCGGTTCAACTGTTTCCTATTTCTGTACATCTTTCCTTTGCTGTCGAGGATGGTAGCGGTAGTATGGTGGTGATTTCCGTAGATCTCACTCCACATTTGCTCTGCTTTCTTTAGATAAGCAAATGCCGTGGCATACTCTTCTCGGACGTTAAAAAGAGAACTGAGATTCTTGTAGGAGACGGCTAAATCCGGATGGTTTTCTTGCCAGATAGATTCCCTGATTTCTAATGCTTTCTGAGCGTACCAAAGTGCATTGTCCAGGTCTCCCCGTTCTTTGTAAATGCTGGCGATGTTATCATAAGAACTGGCAACTCTTCGATGCTTTTCTCCAAAAGCGGCTTTACGTACCTGCATGGACTGATGGAAATACTCCAGCGCCTCATCGTACGCTCCCATGTGCCGGTGTAGTACGCCCATGTTAGCGAAAGACGCGCCTACATTTGGATGTTGCTTTCCATAGATGTGCAAACGAATCTTCATGGCTTTCTCCTGATACGGTAAAGCCTTGATGTAATCTCCCTTAAGTCGATGTAGAATTCCGATATTGTTGTAGCAATTTGCGGCCTGTTGTTGTTGTTCAGGAAAGTGTTGGAGAATATCAAGCGCCTTGTGTTGATAATCTAGAGCGAGATTCAGGTCTCCCATGAAATCATAGACAATTCCAATACAGCTATACAGCGTGGCCCACTCATAAGCTTTGGGGGATAATACCTTTTCAAATACTTGTACCGCTTGAAAGTGCCAATCTAAAGCCTCCTCGTAGTTTCCACTCAAATCCTGGATCACTCCTAGCCGCATATAAATAATACCCGTATTGCGATGCCAAAGCCCGATAGACGTTTTTTGCAGTTGTAGGGCTTTCTCAAGATACCTTGCCGCCTCGTCCAAATCACCATGCCCTTCTACTGCATGGCCCAAACCGATCAGGGTTTGTATGATGAGACTATCCACTTGATCGGGATGATTTCTGCGAATAGTCAAGGCTTTCTGGTAATGGGCAATAGCCTGCTCGAACTTACCCCGCCCAAATGCTATATCCCCCAGCAAATGAAGTGCCTTGCTAGTTAGCAAGTGCTCCTTCCCTTGGCTGGTCTCAAAAAGGGATAGGGCATCTTGGCCTGCTTGAGCAGCTTGCTCGTATTCAAGAGTTTCAAGATGAATTTTAGCTGATGCTAATAAGGCTTCAGCCGCTGCCGAGGTATCTCCTTGAGCGCTTAGGGTGGCCTGGCTCAAAAGGAGCGGAATGATGCAAAGTAACTGTCGCAACAGTTGGGGACGGGGAAAGGGATTCATTGGTAGATTGTTTTCACACTCCTACAATTTATCCCTATTTAATGGTGTCTATCTCCCCTAATTAGTTGTCCTGCTATTCCGTTGAGTACTTGGTAGCTTTACTTGATTAATGGGTTTCGCAGAAGGTTGATATGAAGAGCCTAATGAGCGACTGGTAAAGGCCAGGGCTTAGATGGTAGTTTTATCTTTTCGTTTCAGTTCGGTAAAATACCCGCGAATAGTGTGCTGGCCATAAGTAGGTGCGTCCATATCTAGCGCCATCGCATGTAAAAAGAATTCAACTGGGCCATATTGCGCTTTTGATAAAAACAAAGCAGCTAGACGGAGTCCAATTTTTCTTGCCCAATGGGGAATGTATGTGATCTTTGCTTTGCGATCCAAACTGTTGAAAGCCGCCTCTGCAATGGCTCGATGAGTCAAAACTTCTGGCCCCCCCACCTCTATGGAGGTGTTTTGGTGATCAAGTGCCTCTAGGCATACCTGGGCAAGGTCTGCTCCGTGAATGGGGTTGACCTTAACCTGTCCATCTCCAAAAAGGTACGCCCGTCCTTTTTGGGCCATTTTATAAAACTCCGTCATATCCGAAAAGAAGCCGCTGGGGCGTACAATACTGTATGACATGCCTGAGTTTTTTAATTCGTTGACAAAACGTTCCTTGGCTGCACAGATTTGCAGGTGAGTCATTTCCTCCCCGCGCAATACAGAAATGTAGACGAATTTCGTTACGCCACTTTTTAGGGCTTCGTCCAGTAAGTTCCGATTGGCTTGATAGTCTACATCCATATAGCTCAGACCATCCTTCTGTCGGGTAATGCCAATAGTTGAAATGACTGCATCAAAACCTACACAAATCCCCTGCAAACTAGCTTTGTCGGTAACCTGAGCTTGTATGATATTGCGTGGGTGAATCCCCATCTTTTCCAGTTTTTGGGGATTGCGGGCGATGGCTTTAAAGTCCATCTTCTGTTTGAGCATGGCTTTGGCAATATAGCTGCCTAAATAGCCAGTGGCTCCTGCCAATAATATTTTCATTTTTGAATAGCATTAGTGAGCTTGACAATCAGTTGGAAGGGCAAGCTCGGTGGGTGAATTTCGTTTACCGTTCCAGTCAGATACAGGTCTTTCTGTGGGCAATAGAAAGCAAAGGCTCCTGAAACCCCAGAATGTCCAAGCCATTCCGGACTAGGTGTGAAGGGGGTGAAAACCCTAGGGAGGCGGAATCGAGCCAATCCTATCCCGTATTGCAAGGGGAAAAATATCCTTCGCCAATCCTTGAGGTTTTTGATATAGTCCGCTGGGAATAGTTTTCCACCGAAGAAGGCCTTGATGAATCGCATCATGTCTTCCGCCGTGGAGACGATGCCTCCATCAGGCCCAAAGCTAGTCATGGCTTCCCAGATGTGTAAAGGCTGTCTTTTATACTGGAGCGGTACAGGTATGGTGTTATTGGGGTTGGTGAAAAGGAAGGTATGCTCCATCTGTAGGGGCTGCGAAATGCGTTCCTTTATAATTGTACTGAGGTCTTGCTCTAGCAGGATCTCAAGGAGGTGACCCAAGAGTTGAAAATTGGTGTCGCTGTATAGCGCTTTCCTTTGGTACGCAGGTGGAAACTGAGCACCTTTAGATTTGGCCAATTCGAGGACGAAAGGGAGTGTCCAGCTACGATCTTTTCCCTTTAAAAGCTGATCACGCAGGGACTTTTGACCTTTTGGAGATTGCTCGAAATAATCCGCTAGACCTGAAGTATGGCTAAGCAGGTGCTTGACGTTAATTTCATGACTATACTCTTTCCCTTTCCAAACATGTAGTCTGTCCAGTATACTAGCCTGGAAATACTTGGCTATCCGATCCTCCAAATCAAGGCGACCCTCAGCTTGCAGTTGCAGAAACAGAGCGGTGATGAATAGTTTCGTAGTACTGGCTACGAAAAAGTAAGGGTTGTCTTGAAAATCCCCAGTAAGAAGATTCCAATCGTCGTCTTTTTGGGAAAGAGAAAGGCTAAGGTTGGTCTGCTTATTCCGATTGAGCCAACGATTCGTTAGCTGATTTAACTTTTCTTTATTTTGGATCATGATGCTCGCTTTAGTGAATGATGGTCAAAAAGGGATTAACGCCGTGGATAGCTGCTTTATCTGTGTTCTTTTATGAAGGATATAATTTGTTGGTATCCTACTGTCTTGGGGTAGTGTTTGTTATGTTTTAGCACTAAACCTTCTGTGAAAGAAGGGAAAAGTTGCTGTGATCGACTAAGTAGTTGCTCACCTGGCACTAGCCTGTCTAAAGCCGACCCCACTATGTAAATTGGGACCTGAACCAGTTGCGCTTGTGCCTTGCTGACTGCTGGAATGGGTTCTAGATCCCAATTGTAGTGCCCTAACAAGCTATGGACCCAGTGTTTTGCAAAGGCATTATCGCTAGTGTACATGGCTTGATAATACCACTTGCTGAACAAGGTTGAGGGCCAGCTTTTAAACAAGTATAGGGGGGCTTGCAATCCAAAGAATCGACTCCAGGTACGGGGTTTAATTATACCCATGGGATTAATGAAAAAGGCTTTGTGTATCCGCCTGGAATCATGTAGTAAAGCTTTCCATCCAATGAATGCACCAAAAGACACGCCAACCAAATACACTTGTTTTAGGTTTAATAGAGAAATGATCTCATATAGCCATTCTCCGTAGTTTGCGCCATGAATATTTGGCCGGGCTTCGTCACTTAGATTGGGTTGCCCCAGTACATCGACAGCATAAACCCTGAAATCCCGCAATAGATCGCAGAAGGCTTCAAGTGCCATCGGTGCACATTCATTCCAAGCATGGATCAACACCATAGCGGATGCTTTTTCACACCCCGTCAGAATAACATTGGTTCGGCCAAAAGAAGTCTCAACCATTCTCATTTGGAATGCAAGGTCTAAGAACTCCAACTTCTCATAATACAGATTCACAATAGCTTTTTTGGCATTGCGGGAACGATAAATGGAATGCATAGATATTTCTTTACGATCGGGGATAAAGACATTCCAGCCTACCGTACTTAGCTTGCCGAGAAATTGTCCGGCATCCTGTCTACTATCCGATTGGAATGACGTATCCCACATAGAATCGAATTACTCTATTCGTTGATTTTTGGTAACCTTCATTTTCATCACAATACAAAGATGCAGTTAAGCTGGACTCCAATCGTTCGACATTATTATTTAGAACTTATCGTTGATATTCCGCACTTTTGGCAAAGAGGGGGCTAAAGATTTAGGAGGAGAGGAGGAATAGATGGAAAAGAACAAAAGATTCCTTAACTTTTGCCAGTTTTACTAATATCCAGATATAGCAAAGCTGTGAATCTGCCTTTCTCAGTTAATGCAGTCTGGATACGACTTAATACTTAAAACTTGAAATTCCAATTAAGATGTTGTCAATTGAAGAGGTAATCCAAAGACTTAAGGATGGAAACGCCCGTTTTGTGGCGGATCAAAAAGATGGAAAATTGCAGGATAGTTCTCGCCGCCAAGCTTTGATTGGTGGTCAGCAGCCTTATGCGATTATCCTTAGCTGCGCAGACAGCCGTGTAGTTCCCGAATTGGCATTTGATACTGGTTTGGGAGAAATATTTGTAGTTCGGGTGGCCGGTAATGTAGCCAATAGCTCATCTATCGCTAGTATTGAATATGCGGTAGCCCATATAGGAACACCTGTAATTGTTGTTTTGGGACACCAAAGTTGTGGCGCTGTTACGGCTGCCGTATCTGGAGGGGATAATGGCTATAATTTGAACCATTTATTAATGCATATTACACCTGCTATCGCTGCTTCAGCGGAGGGGGCTACTGTAAATGATGTGGTTAAGAAAAACGCGGAATTGACCGCCACGGAATTGGTAATCCGTTCAGCAATCATAACTAAAGCTGTTGAATCTGGTAAGCTAAAGATACTTCCTGCTTACTACAATCTAGATACAGGTGCGGTAGATTTCCTATAGAAGGCTAATCCAGGTCAAGGGCTGCTGTCCAGGCACTCCTTGACCTGATCTATCTCCTATTTATGCTCCTCTTGAGCTTTTAACCAAGTTCTGGGTGTCATTCCCAATTTCTTCTTGAAATAGGTATTGAAAACGGTTTTGGAGTTGAAACCACTATCATAGGCTATGGCTAACAATGTCAAATGAGCATTTGCAGGTAGTAAAGCCTTTTCCTTGAAGGCTTCCAGCCTAAAGCCATTGATGTATTCATTAAAGTTTTGCTCCAGTCTTTCATTGATTAACCAGGAAAGTTTATTGGGGTGCATATCTAGTAGATCGGCCAAGCCTTTTAAACTCAGGTCGGGATCAAGGAATGCCTCTTCTTCGACTAGTGTGCGAGTTAGGCGTTCCAAATAAAGCTTTATTTCTGGAGGACTTAGCAAGGATCGTTGCTGAACCTCTGGCTTTCCCTTACGGACTTGCGGTTGAACTGTTGGAAGCCGATCACTGGCAAAGGTTTTGGCTTTCAAGGTTTGAAATCTTGATTCAGCATGTAAGGGTTTAAGGAAAGGATCATGCTGGAAATTGATCAATTGCCCCGACCGACTTTCGATACCTGCCTTCAAGACATCCAAGGCCGCCTGCGTATGCCCTAGGTATACCTGAAGATATAGTTGCCAGGCGATCAGACTGGCCGGTTCCTCATGCTGATTTTGACTAGCCATGTTGGATTGAATAGCAGAAAGGTCGATGGCAATATGAGCTGCTTTATGTATCAATTTAAAAAGAGCTCGACAGTAATGTGGAAGTTGAATCTGCGGATGCGCCTTTAAAAAATGGTCTAGTACATCATAATCCCCTTGTAAGATATAACAAGCCGCTTTTACTTCCAGGGCCAAGGCAAAATCAGGGTCGATCTGTAATGCCCCATTCATAGCTTCAATGGCTTCCTCATATCTTCCACTTAGATAGTAGATGTTTCCTTTAGTGTAGTGATGATTGGGAGATAAGGGATTCAGGTTCAAGATTTGCTTGGTTTGCTCCATCGCCTTTTCAAATTCACCTATTGCCGTATATAATTCGGCCAATCCTTCCTGGGCATCAGTGAAAGACGGGTTGAGTCCTATAGCTTTATCCAACTGTAGATAGGCGGCGCGAAAGTTCCAATTTCCCCATAGACTTACGGTTGCTTGGGCAAAGAAATTGAGGTGACTTTCTTGATTAATCTCCTGCCCCTTCCCTAAAAAGTACATGGCTTTATCAATCCCCTCTTGGTAAGGCATGAAGGCCCAGGAACCCAAAATGCCATAACAAAGCCCTGCCCCAAAATAGGGTAGCGCAAACTGAGGGTCTGTCTGTAAGCTCCGCTCGTAGTAAACGGTGGCTAACTTAAGATCTTCTGCATTCCAACGCAGTTGGTGGAAGCGACCTTTGAGGTAGAGATTATAAGCAGTTATATTATTGGTAGGCGCCTGGATCAAATGTTCCTGTAAATCAAAGTGACCAAAATTTTCCCGTATTTGATCTGCAATCAGTAAGCTAATTTCATCTTGTAATGCAAAGATATCTTCCAGTTGGCGGTCGAATCTTTTGGACCATAAGTGGAATCCATCTGTGGTCCGTACCAGTTGAGCCGTGATGCGCACCTTGGAAGCTGCTTTCCTAACACTCCCTTCAAGAATCGTATTCACGCCGAGCTGTCGCCCGATTTGCCGCACATCAATGTTCTTACCCTTAAAGGCAAAAACGGAAGTCCTGGCGATGACTTTCAGGGATTGAATCTTAGTTAGGGCATTGATGATTTCTTCCGTAATTCCGTCGCTGAAGTATTCATTATCCGGATCAGGACTCCGATTGACGAAGGGGAGGACAGCAATAGACTTGGACGCAGGAGATCTTGGGTTTGCGGTGCTCATGTTTTTCTGTCTACTTAAACTAAGGTCTATAAGCTAGCATATCATAAGAGCTTAGGGGATAAAATAAACAAAAAATTAGCTGAGAATTAAAAATTAGATTCACGGAGAAGCTGCGTGTTTCACAAGTTTCCAATATTCCGAAGCTTTATCAATACATATGGAGTTTTGACGGCAATATCTTTTAAAGACTGTTTCCTGGCTGCCTTTAGATTGGATACCTACTACTAGGTAGGTAGCATACCTCCTATTGCCACGAAAGAGACGGAAATCCATTATTGGAGGGTATTTTCAATCGTTCTTTTCTACTGTAAATTTGTCTTATACCTTATGCGACAGATGTATGGATAATCTGTTCTGATCACATACAGAAAATATATTGAACCTATATAAAATAGTTTTGACAGCGCCCCGAATAGGGACATAACCCCAAAAGGAGGAATCTGGGAAGATACATCTTTCCGGATTCTTTTTGGGATTTAAGCGACATAGAATAATTTGATTCGATGATCTCCATTGAGTCAGGCTCTGATCGGATTCTTAAGCTTATCTTGTTCTACCTTTCTTGTCTCATTATCTTTTGCTAACTCATATTCCTGTTTCTTAACAATTAGTTTCTACCATAACTCAGCCTTGATCAAATTACCTGCATATTTCTCCAAACGATAACATAATTCAACTTTGGGCTCTTCTTTATCATTTGGTATCCTGCTTTGCTTAGGGTAATGAATGGCTATATCTTCTGCTATTTCCTCAACAGTATATTTTTTTCGCAGTTCTTGAAACAGTTCTTCGTATTTCACAATTATCGATACCTATCCATTAATTCTATGTCTTCTACTCGATCGACAGCCAACTGCCGACCAAATTGTTGGAAGCCATACTCTATTCATAGGGAAGGGTAATTGGAGATGTATTTCTATTCCTTTAATTCTTCGTAGCTGCGCTGAGCTCTATCATTATCAGTAGCGCTTGATAGTTTAATAAACCAATGGAGCAATGAAGCACAATTCCTTTTCAATCGCTAGTTGAACCATTCGTGGATCATCAATTTTGTCGATCTGTATGCCTGCTGCCTTAATTTTGTTGAGGATGTTTTTTCGGTGTGTGGTAACGGTTTGTTCCGTGGGAGCTAAGGCAAAGGCTATCTCCTTGTTGCTTTTCCTGGCTATTGTCAGCGTAATAATTTTCTTTTCGTTCTTGTTGAATTTCTTCCAGAATCTCCCGTTTTTAGATGCCTCTTCCTGCATTTGGGCTAAGACCGGATCATTCAATTTTTTGATCTTAACTCCAGATTGAGAACACTTCTGTAGGATAGCTTTTCTTTGTGCTTCGATCTCTTCTGCGGAGGGCATCAGGGCTATGGAAATTTCTTTCGTCGACTTGCCCTGCCAGATCAAGGCGGAAATTTCTCTTTCTCTTGGACTTAATTCTAGCCAAAAAGGAGGTTTTTCTCCTGCGTTTCGTTTGGGAGCAAAGGTGGCGCTGTGTTTAAAAACCATTTCAATCATTTGTACCATACTAGCAAAACTCTCATTCTTTGGGATCAAACCGAAGATCCCCTGCTCTCGGTTGACAATGGCCTTATCCTCCACAGACATGAATAAAATCCTTGGGGCATTGATTTCCTCCTTTTCATCTAGGAAGGGGTACTTCTCCCGAATCTTTTTAGCCAATTCTATCCCATTCATCTCTGAATTAGGGAAATTGATGTCGGACAGAATAATATCGATATTATCGACATCATACTGTAGCCTTTCCATGCATTCTTCTGGCGAACTAAGGTTTCCTTTGTAATCGAATTTGTCACATTCTTTGAACAGTTTTCCTAAACCGTCTGCCATGATGCGACTGTCATCCACTGTGATAATCCTGATGCGAGTAGTAGTCATGAGGGATATATTAAATTAGTTATTGAGTCGATCGCATAATTGAAACTGTGCCGCTATCTCTTGAATCTTCGGGTGATTAATGTTTTCTACATCGATGCCAAATTGGTGCATTTTTGAGAGTATCACTTTGGATTGGCCCTTTACGGTCTTATCACTAATACTTAATTTAAGCGCAATTAATTTCTGAGCCATGCCCTCCAAAGAATAGCAAAGAATTCTTTTTTGGTGTAAACTCAAAGACCGGATAAAGCTATCCATCAAAGTAGAAGGCGGGGAATAGACGGCATCATTGTAATGGATGTTTTTCAACATTTCCATTAATTCCTGTATACCTTGATTTTTTGGAATAAGGCCATGGAATCCTCGCTCTGCATCTGCGATAGCCTGATTACTAATGGTCATAAAGGCAATTTTGGGATGCTTACCAGGATACAAGGTTCGGATTTCCTGTGCCAATTGAATACCATCCTTTTCTACATTTTGAAACATTACATCCATTAAGATAATATCTATATCTGCTTTGGCTTTTTCTAATTTAAGGATACATTCATCGGGATTGTTGGCGCGATCATAGTATTGAAAAGAAGTGGAGTCCATGAAAAAGCGCGCAATTCCATCAATGAGCATATTGTCATCGTCGACCAAGAATACCTTGATCTTGTCTTTGTTTTTTGGTGTCATTTGGGTTTTTACTTTAAGGGAATACTAACAGTGATGGTCGTCCCTGTTCCGGGTTGAGATTGTATTTCAATTTGACCACCTAATTGTCTTTCTACTCTGTATCTGACATTTTTGAGTCCAATTCCAGTACTATCTGGATTTGTCTGTTTTTCTATGTTCTTAGGATCAAATCCTTTTCCATTGTCATCCACGATCATCATGATGCTACCATTGGAACGTATTAGATCGAGGTTGGCTTGTGTGGCTTGCGACCATTTTTCTATGTTATCTAACAGCACGTTGGCAATGATGGCCAATTCATTTCCGATTTTGTCGGGTACTTCTGCTCCCCCTAGGTTGAAATGCTCAATGATGTGGATTTTATCCAGTCGATTGAGTTGATTGATAATGAGTGCAATTTTTTGTAACCAACTGATAGTAGGTGTACTTTCAGTCTGCTTAATCAACGCTCTAGCAACTTCATATAGTCTATCCGTCTCTTCAATTATTTGCGGTTGAGACTCATCGCTTTGCGTAACAATGGCATATTCTATTTCCCTTTTGATACTGATTATTCCGGGACAGATTACGTCATGAATGACTCGGTTAACATTATTTCTTTCTTCGGAAAATTCTTTGCGAAGATCAATGAGTATATCTGCTATTTTCTGTTGAAAGCGTTTTTCTTGTTGCTGGTTTTCAGTGCTTAACTCTTGTTTTTTTGTTTTGATTTGTGCGCGTCGGATTAGTATTAGGAAGATTATCAAAGCGATACTCACCAAGGATAGTGCAATTACTTTGGTTTTATTTGTCTTTTTGACGGACTGCTCGAATAATTCTTCCAAGTACTGTCTATCGCCCTCCAAAAAAGCTAGATTGGCTGCGGCTATTTCTTGATTGATAGAATCTAGTTGTAATAAGTAAGAGGGTGTTTGTGAGATGCTATCTAGGTCGACCAAGGCATTGATAATCGTCCGCTTTAGCTTGGCTTGATCCTGCATCTTATCTTCATGGGTTAAGTTGATTTTACGAGCGGTTTCGATTGCCATCTCAGGTTCTCCTTGCTGTAAGTAGTTGCTGGCTAGGCCAAGCATGGCAAGATTCATTCCGGCGATGTTTTCACTATTTTCAAACAATCGAATGCTCTCCTTAAATCGTTTTTCCGCGTCTGTAGGTTTTCCGCGAGCTTGAGCCAGCAAGCCGAGTTCATTCTGAACCATTGCTAGCTCATTGTCCGCCTTTTCTGTAGTATAGAACTTAAAGCATTCATCGAAAAGGGCTTCAGCCTTATCTAGACTCCCCCTTTTACTATAACCAATGGCTAAAGTGTATTTTGCCATTATTATCCTATCTTCTAGATCAGCCTTTTGGAATGCGATTTTAGCTTGCTCAGTGAATCGCTCCAGTTCACTTAAGGAAAACAGATCTATTTCTATGAGAATGTTTGCTGCGGTGATGTATGTACTTCCTATGGTAGGGTAATTATCCTTTTGGGGTAACTTGTTAAGCTTTTCCATAGCCCGAATGGAGTACTGGAAGGCTCGCTTATAATCTCCTCTCTCTTTTTCATTGGAAGACAATGCATTTAAGACTTTAACTACATCAACCTTGTCTCCTATCTCCTCCCTGATTTGCAGGGCCGTTTCCATCTGAGTATTTGCGGCGGCGTATTCCATCTTGTTTCTAAGTACATACCCCTTTATGAGATAAGCCTTAGCGAGTTCCGCTTTACATGCTTTGTCTGGAGGATTTCCCAATTGCTTTATGACACTATCACAGGTCATAATTGCCTGATCAGGCTTCTCCCACCGTCCCTTAAAAGCATTAGTTAGCAATTCTGGGGCTAACCCATCGCATTGAGAAGCAAGAGCTATAGGTCCTATAAACCATAGACAACAAAAAAGAATACCAGTCCTCATTATATGTGTATTAAGTGAGGGAAAAGAAATCAACTTATAAAGCGAGGTAAGTGAAGCGCTACTATTATTACTTGATCAGAACCATAAGATAACTATAAAATACTCAATTTTATAATTGATCCGCATTCATAGTTCGAGATTTGACCTTAGCATGGCCAATTCTTACTTTGATCTGGAAGGAGCGTCTTCCTAGGAGCAATTGATCAGGTCTTAAATGGATACTTGGTAAAATAGCAGTGCCTTCGTGTGTCGTATCTTCTTGCAGGTCGACTTCAACAGCTAGAGGGTGAGTTGGACTAGCAGCAGTAATATTTTGACAGGCAGGATCATATCTATAACCTTTCAGCGGGATAAGAGTATGAATACTTAGTGTTTCCATTCCTTCACGCTTCGACACATGTATGTATGGGGAATTGTAGGCAATTTCCTCATTAGTGTCTTCAATATCCGCAACCTTCTCCGGTAATCGGAAAACGTATTCTTGTCCAGTATGGCCCGGCGCTAATTGATGTATCTTAATTCTTATGCGACCTTTTGAGAGTTCATTATTTTGAGCGGTAAGATCCTCTTCTTCCTCTTCCTCATGTATATCGCCGCCCTCTGTAATAGGAGCGTTCTTAGGAATAGTAAAAGGTATCCTCTTGTGTTTTAGTACTGCCTTATCTTGTCCATTCCCCATGCCAGATACGGCAAAATTAAAGTTTAAATCTTCTGAATCTCCCCCTTCAGTTGCCGTCGGATTTACTTGTTTTATGGATTGGGTCTCTGATAGAAGCATTGCTATATAAAGGACAAACCGTTTGTCATTTTGAGTAGATATCTTTGCCAAATAAAAATACGGTGTTCCTATATCTAGCTTATGTAAATCCTTCATTTTTGTGTTTCTATTAATTTAAAGCAAATATAGATTTAATTTTAGATACAAAGTGTACCTAGTACTAAGAATCTAAATACCTACCACTAGGTATTTGCGGAAATTGTCAGCTTTTGGCTTTAAAAAGCAGGATTTTCGGTTTTCTTTCCAGCTTGGTACGTATTCAGAGGCTAGCATTTGCAAGTATGGTAGGAGAAAAAATAAAAAAAATCAATTCAATGGTAGGGTAATGCAAAACAAGCCTGTTTCATCCATATACACACCAAAAACTTTCTTATATGGAAAAATTAGGCTTCTTGTTTTTAATCTTGGGCTGGCCGCTCCTGCTGCAAGCTCAATACAAACACCTAGACTATCTAGGGGGCGGTCACGACAACTTTGTTGTGGTTACCACTTCCTCCTCTGCCTCCGCTGAAACCAATGGTCAACGAACTGTAGATGGTTTTCCCATCCAAAACCAAGGACAATTGAAAGCCGCTTCCCGCTTTCTTGCGCAGGCTACGATGGGAGCAGATTATGCTACTATCCAGATGACGGCTGCTATGGGTTATGAGGCCTGGTTGGACGAACAATTCCAACTTCCTCAGGTCTCTATCCTGGATGAAATGCTCATTCACAACCTTCTTTACGGGGATGACGGTGAATCTATTGACGAACCCATCTGGCATGAATTCTTTCGTTCAGCTTGGATGACCAATAATCTCAGCTCACCCGATCTGTTGAGACAAAGAATGGCGTTCAACCTTAGCCAAATTATGGTGATCAATGACAAGTCTGACTTTTTTGAGGACATTGGGCAGATTATCGGCACCTATTATCAAATGTTGCAAACTAATGCCTTTGCCAACTACCAAACTCTGCTCACTGATGTGACACTCAGTCCTGCTATGGGTTTTTTCCTTTCCCATTTCAATAATCCAAAGGAGAACCTGGCTGAGAATATCCATCCAGATGAAAACTATGCCAGAGAAATCATGCAATTGTTTAGTATTGGTCTGTGGGAACTAAACCCCAATGGACTTCGTCGTCGAGATGAGCAAGGACAGTTCATTCCAGCCTACAATAATGCAGACATTAAAGAGTTTGCGCAAGTATTCACGGGACTTGGTGCAGGTGTACCGAATGGCGTATTTGGGGAGGTAACAAACGAGTTATTGGAAAATGTGGTTCCGATCGTGATGAATCCGATGAAGATGTATCCCGAGTATCACGATACCAGTGAAAAACATCTGCTGAACGGGGTAGTTCTGCCAGCCAATCAATCAGGTATGGCGGACATCAATCAAACCATCGCTCATTTATCTAACCACCCCAATACCGCTCCTTTTATCAGCAAGTCTTTAATCAAGCTCTTTACTACTTCCAACCCCAGTGCCACCTACGTACGGGATATAGGTGCGGTCTTCGACCCCGATGCCCCTAACAATTTCCAAACGGTCCTCAAGGCTATCCTACTACATCCCGAAGCCAGAACTTGTAGCCTGACGGAAGGGTATACATTTGGAAAATTGCGGGAACCTGTAGTCCGACTAATGAATTACTTAAAGGCTTTTCATTTATCTACCAATGCCAATGAAGATTATTTCACCTTGTTGGAGTGTTATGCAGACCAGACGGGCCAATCACCCTTGGAATCGCCCAGTGTCTTCAATTTTTACCTGCCGGATTATAGTCCTCAGGGGCCTATTAACCAGAATTACCTAACAGCTCCAACTTTTCAAATTCTGAATTCCACCAATGCTATAGGCATTGTCAATGATGTGGATTTGAGGACGATTCGAAGAGGCTATCTTGCCTCAGAGTGTATAGGAGATGAAGTCTTTGAAGAAGAGGAGGACGGGGAAGAAGATGATGGAGAAGAAGAAGAAGGGGAAGAAGGTGAGGAGGAGGAAGAAGAGGAAGACTATGAAGAAGATCCGACTTTGTATCAAATGGATTTTTCAAAGGTATTACCCCTCACTGCAGATCCACAGGAGCTTATAGACTATCTCGATATCCTCATTGCTAATGGTTTGCTGAAGAATGATACCAAGCAAATCATCAGTAGTGCTATTGCACAATTGGAGACGCCTGAGGAACGGCTAAAAATGGCCCTGTATCTGATCTTGATTGCTCCCGACTACGCGATCCTTAAGTAATAATCTTTAACCCCATATTTCAACTACTACCTATGTACGTTCAATTTGCAAAAAACGGCTTCGCTCTATTGGTCATTATACTCTTCTTGATTAGCTGTGAAGATGACGGTAATCCGATACAGGACTGCAACCCAAAATTGCCTTCAGATACCACGCTGAAAATTCTCCCTTTAGGCGATTCTAGAGTGGAAGGCGGCAGCCCGGAATACGAAAGCTATCGATACTCCTTATGGAGAAAACTGATGGAAAACGCCTGGGATGTGGACTTCATCGGCTCTAGAAAGGAGCAAGCGGAGCAGGCACCTGTGCAGGGAACTTGTTTTGACAATGATCATGAGGGAACTGGTGGAGCCATTACTACAGATATCTTGGAAACACTAATGCAGATTGGGAATGACTATGGTGTGCCAGATATCGTCCTACTTGGTATAGGTGGAAACGACTTGCTGGACGCTGGGGCTACCCCGGAGGCTACTATCGCCAATATTGAAAGCATTATTGACCAGTTACAAGCACAGTCTCCGAAAGTCATCATTTTTCTGGAGCAAATTGCTCCCGGAGTTTCAACCCTAATGACTCCAGCTTTCACCGCACAATTCAACACTTTCAATGCGGGTATCCTGGCGGTGGCGCAGCGTAAATCCAATACCAATTCTAAAGTTATTGCCGTCGATATGGCTGCAGATTGGAAGGATGAATATCTGGCAGACCCTGTCCACTACAATCTTGCTGGAGCTAGCTTGGTGGCTGATCGCTACTTCGCCGCCATAGAGTTGAACGTCACGAAATAGACTAAGCTCCCTGACATTATTATGAGTCTCAAAAATTAGAATAACATGTCGAAAGAACATAAATATAGTCGTCGGTCATTTCTGGGTACAGCAAGTTGCGCAGCGATCGGGAGTACCACCTTTTTTTCTACCCTATTCAACCTCCAGTCCATGAACGCTGCTTCCTTGAGCAGCGACTGGTGGGGAGGGGGAGAAGATTATAGGGCCCTTGTTTGTATCATGCTTGGTGGGGGCAATGATTCCTTCAATATGGTTGTGCCTACTAGTAATGAGCACTACACGGAATACCAAATAACCAGGAGTAACCAGGCCATCCCACAAGCCAATCTACTTAACTTAAGCCCTGTTTCCTATAATGAAAAGGAGTTGGGCTTGCATCCCTCGATGCCAGAGTTGAAAACCCTCTTTGATGCGGGAAAGCTAGCGGTACTTTGTAATGTAGGTACCTTAGTGCAACCTACTACTAAAAGTGATTACAACAATAGTTACCGACTTCCCTTTGCCCTGTTCTCTCATGCAGATCAGGAAAAGCAGTGGCAAACCTCTGTTCCCCAAACCAATTCCCCTACAGGCTGGGGCGGGCGGCTGGCTGACTTAGTGCAATCTGCTAATACGAACCAAAATATTTCTATGAACATTTCCCTTGCGGGAAAGAATCTTTTCCAGTTAGGTGAGGAGTCCGCTGAATATAGCATTCTGCCGACGGGAACCGGGAGTATTGGTATACGTGGATACAACGGTACCTCCACCTTCGATCAGATCCGCACCTCCGCAGTCAAGAGTCTAATGGAAAAGCAATACCAGGATATCTTTAAGCAGACGTATGCTAGCGTAGTCCAAGCCAGCCAAAATACGCACGAGCTATTCTCCGCAGCTGTTGGTAATTCTACGCTCACCACTACCTTTTCCACGAATCCCCTTTCACAATCCCTGCAAATGGTGGCCCGTACGATGAAAGTACGCCAGGAGTTAGGGGTAAAACGCCAGACCTTCTTTGTACGAATCGATGGTTTTGATAATCATGATGAACTGCTGAACAACCACGGGGCTCTAATGACCATGTTGAGCAAAGGCATGAGTGAGTTTCAAACGGCTATGGGCGAGCTGAATCTCGAAGATTGTGTCACTACCTTCACTGTCTCCGATTTTGGCCGCACACTAACCTCTAATGGTAACGGTACGGACCATGCCTGGGGAGGAAATGTTTTGGTGATGGGAGGCAAGGTGAAAGGAAAAGAAGTTTACGGCTCTTACCCTAGCTTGGCCCTGGATACAGATTTAGAGATCGGCGGAGGGGTACTTATCCCCAAGATTTCGACGGATGAGTACTTTGCTGAATTAGCACTATGGTATGGCGTGTCAAAATCAGATATACCTATCCTATTCCCCAATATTGGGAACTTTTACAACACCATGTCAACGACTCCTCCACTAGGATTCATGAACCTGTCCTGATCCGGGGTCAGTAGAGGCACTCCTACCAGTGAGTGTTTGCCCTTTGTAGGGGAGTAAAAGCTTTTTTATCAAATTGTTACATATTTAAAAGTAAGGTAAATGAAAAATTGGTCACTGAACACTCAGGCGGTGAGTACTCAGGCGGTGAGTGAATACCTAATCTTAGGTATGCTCCTAGTCGCCAATCTTCTGTCCGCCCAATGCGAAGATGCCGATGCTAGCATCTGGTTGGATACCTGGGCTTCCTGCCAAGCTAGCCCAAACCCAAAGGTGGAATACGGAAATACACATTGGATACAATACGATTTTGGGAGCGTAAGAAATCTATCTAAAACCTGGGTTTGGAACACCAATGACCCTAGCCAACTGCAACGAGGCTTCCAACAGGTGAAGGTGGATTATTCCACCGATGGGGAGCTTTGGTCTTACTGGGGGGAAATGGTATTCCCCATGGGGAGCGGCGAAGCTGTATATGGCGGATTTTCTGGACCAGATATGGTGGGAATTCAAGCACAATACGTCTTATTAACGGCTATGTCCAATCATGGAGATGCCTCATGTTATGGACTGGCAGAGATGAAGTTCAATCTATTGCCCAATCAATCTTTGGACAGTATTCCCGGTAGGGGAGAGGAATGTGCGGTCATTGAGGCTGTATACGTGGAAGCCGTGACAGAGTCAGAGGCTTTCTTGAGCTGGGACTATGAGCTAGAAGGGGATGAAGCTTTCTTTGTGGTGGAGTATCGCACGGGAGATGGAGAATGGATGGAGGCCGAAGCGGACGAAGCGGAGATTCTGCTGATCAATTTGGAATCTGATACAGACTATGAAGTTCGCGTAGCTATCATCTGCGATGAAGAAGCTTTCTATTCGGAGGTGGAGGATTTTACTACTGGGGAACAGGATCCTGAATGTTTTCGGGTGGAAGGGATTATGGTCAGTGAAATTACGGGGAATTCTGCCTTAATCAATTGGCCGGGAGAGGTGGATTTTGATCTCTTTTTCTTTCGATATACAAAGGCAAATGAATTAGATATAGAGATGGACGAAACGGAAGAAGCTGGCGTGCTGCTGGAAGAACTAGAGCCCTTCACCGATTACATTTTCCAGGTGGGAGTCATTTGTGGGGAGGGAATCTCGTGGAGTGCTTCAGTGTATTTTACTACCACAGGAGCGACTGCTACCCACGATCCAGATTCGCCGATCGCGAACTACAGGGTCTTCCCCAATCCCACGAATGCAAACATTGTATTGGAGTGTAATACACTAGAACAAGAACCTTTGCAATACTATTTCTCAAATACAATGGGGGCTACAATACTGCAAGGACAGTATCGGTCTTCATTGGGTACGAATCGACAAACCTTTGATTTATCAAGCTTTCCTGCGGGTGTGTATTTCTTATCGCTGAGGACGCAAGATGGCCGGGGGCGCATAATGAAGCGAATAGTGAAAATCGGTTCATAGCACAAGAAAAATAGGTATAGTGATCGGTGTAGGAAGTTAGTTGTGAGAAATTGACTTCCTACCTTTTAGGACCTGATTTACCAGGAAATTCGAACTAGAAATTGCACACTTTGCCCCAAGAGGAATCTATCAAAGACACCTAACTGCGGTTCTGGGTCTTCTACTTCATCATCTACGAAAATATAATGATCTCGCTGGAATAGATTTTCGTGATCTAGCAGATTAAGGACAGACAATGCCCATTCTCCCCTTCCACTATTGTTGGGCAATGAGAATTTGTGGCTCAAGCTCAAATCCATTCTTTGATATTCTGGTAGTTTACCGGCGTTCAAGTTGGGAAAAAGTAGTTCATAATAGTATTCCTCCTCCTCTTCATCGTAAAAGGCTTCTAGGTCACTCGGCACAGAATAAGGTAGTCCACTTCTGTATTGATAGTTAAGTGAAAACGTCCAGGGGCCATGGGTGAAACTGTTCATGATACTTAGCTTGTGCGGCTGATTATTTGTAGCAGCGAAAGGATCGGAATCAATTGCAGGGAAAAGATAAGTGGCACCGCTGTAACTATAATTGAGCCACAGTTTATAGTTGTTCCAATGCTTCGTTACTAGCAGATCAACTCCCGTTGCTCGGGCATCACCCGAGGCGAATTCCTCTATATTGTCTTGTCTGCGAAAGGCGGAGGAATAAGTGGATAGGCCACGAGTAAGGTGATGATAGGCTTCTACATCCAAAAGCCATCCCGCCCCCTGATACAGCGCCCCAAATGCTAGCTTTTGTGCTTGTTGGGAAGTATTAGTCTCTGTTCTGCTGATCACCCAGACCGGACTATTGATCTCAAGATCGTTTTCCCCAAATTCTCGTAATTGCGTTATGTATTGCTGCAGAATACCCGCCGAAAACTTCAACTTAAATCTCTTATCTAAAGCCAGCTGAGCATTGAGGCGGGGGGATAAAGCGAATTGTTGCGCTTCCTTGTAATAAGTGCCTCGAAGTCCAACATCCAGTTGCCATTTTCGATGCTGATATTGTAAGCTGGAATAGAGATTGTGAAAGGTGCCGATTTGGTTGTTCAAATCTTCGTGCTGACCTTCGAATACTGATCTATAATCGATATTGAAGTCCACCATTTTTCGATTGAAGGTGTAACCCAATTGAAATGCCAGATTGGGTTTCCAATCCCATTGATTACTGAAGCCAGCCGAAACATCTCGAATCTGGTTAAATACATTGTTTAAAAAGATTTGTGCTCCAGTACTATCCGCCTCTGCTTCCTCAATCAAGAAATTGTAGTCGTTTCGGTAATGCGAATAGTTGCCAAAGAGCTTGGCCGACCAGATGGAGCTCAAGGTAAGATCAATACTGGAACTGAAAGCTTCCGTCCCAAAGATGACATCGTCAGTGGTAAGCCAATCTTCCTCGAATAACTGAGTGGTGAAGTTAAAATCATTCTGACTCTTAAAGTAGCTGAGTTTTAAGCGAGCCTTTTGAGACAGTTGCCAATTGACTTTAGCATTCCAATCATAAAAGCTAATAGCTTGTTCTGGACTTAGCTCATCCTCAGTTTCAACTACCTTGGTACCCTGGAAAACCTTGTTGGTGTAGCTTTCCATAGTAGGCGTTCCAAACCAAGGAGCTAAAGATCTTCTACCAGACAGCAGCAAAGACATTTTTTGGGGTTGAATGGGTATATCAACGAAGGCATGGGCTTCTGTTAGGGTAGTTCCCAAGCCGCCCTTGAATGCGGTAGAGATGGAGTCATTCAAGGAAATATCTACCACACCTCCCACTCGATCATCATAGGCAGGATCAAAAACACCTTTGTATACTTTTACATTTTCTACCACAAAAGGGTTAATGGCTGAAATCATCCCAAAAAAATGCCCAGGTTCGTACAAGCTTACGCCTTCCCAAAGGATGAGGTTTTGATCAGCAGTGCCACCCCTTATTTGTAGATTGGTAGCGCTCTCATCACTACTGGAGATTCCGGGAAGATATTGAATCGTTTTTAGCAGATCTTGTTCGATGTTGACGTAGCTATTGGCAATCTGTTGGATGTTGAGATCCACAGCATTATAGTGGTCTCCTTCTTCGATGCCATCTAAGAGATAGTCTTTTACCACGATTTCGGTGCTAAAGACGAGCGGATCTATGTTTAGAAGAAAGGTCGGACAATGATCTCCTTGAAATGTTCGGATGGGAACCTGTTTCTTATCGTAGCCCAGATAACTCAAGGTAATAAACTCATTCTTTCTTGCCACTACCTTGCATTCGAACCGACCCTCGAGATCTGACTGTGTCCCTTGCAGACCATCTCGGGTGTAGATATTAGCGTACCCCAATGGATAATTGGACGTGGCATCCATTAGGTAGCCGCAGATGTAGTATTCCTGCCTTTCAGCTAGAAAAACTAAAATATTCTTGTTGACAATTTCAAATCCTAAAGGAGTAGCAGCAAGCAACTTATCCAGGTAACTACTTGATCCAATGGAGAGACTGCCAGTAAATTGATGAGGAGCTACCAGCTTTTGGTCATAGTTGAAGGTAAGGTCGGACTTTTGTTCAATTTGTTTAAAGACTTCCGCTAGGGGGGTGTTTTCGAATTGTAGAACCGTCGTTTGAGATATCACTAACTGGGGAATACTGATTACTAAAAAACTCAATAGTATATGCCACCGCATAGTGAATACAAGGGATTATGATGAAAGATATAGAACAAAGATAATAGATTAGGATTGACTCTCCTGAGCTAGGGCAAACGCATCAAAACGCGATACCCTTAAAATGAGCAAGAATTCTTGATGATCGGTGCATCTTGCTTGGTTTTCGCCTTAAGCCAGCGGGGCTCTTCATGTTGGCCTACTCCTGAGCGCGCAAGTTTGCTACACAGTGATTACTTGAAAATCTTCACCTCAGAACGGTCAGCACTGATTTCATATTGTAACCCTTTAGGGCGTAGCAGTATGTACAAGGCAGTATCTAGATTATTATGAGGGAAATTTCCGACAAAGGGGTCATCAATGTCAGGGTGTTCTACTTGTACATTGTATTGTCGACCTAGTTCCTCAAAAGCAGCATTCCATGGTTCTCCTTTAAACACTGATTTACCATCTGACCAAGCAGGAGATTGAGCAACTAGATCGAGTTCAATTTCCCATTTATTATCCCGCCAATGCCCTGCCTGCCCAGCAAGGATGGTATCCACTTGGCCATTCCTTTCAATGGCTACTTTGCCACTATAACATTCAATGCGAAAATGCTCATCCCAGGCTCTGACGTTGAAGGAGGTGCCCAAAACGCGTACCTCTCCCTGAGCTGTTTCTACAATGAAGGGAACCCCTTTAGTAACCTCAAATAAGGCCTCTCCCTTCAAACTAATTCTTCTTTCTGCTCCCCAATCACTGTCCTGGTAAGTAATGCTAGAGCCATCATTCAAAACGATCGAGGAACCATCCTTGAAGGTACGCTCTACTATCTCCCCAGGAGCGGCATCAAGGCTGGAGTTGCCTGTCCCCAGCCAAAACCAAAGCCCTAATAATACGGCCAAGCTGGCTGCTGCTCCCGCATACCAACGCCAATCCAATCGGCGAACCGTAGCCACTTTGGGCTGCATCCGAGTAGCTTTGAATTGCTCTAAAGCAGCTTTGGGATCGTAGGCAGGAAGACTGGAGCTATCTGTAAAGCGAGTGATCGCTTCCAGTTCCTCCAACGCACCACTTTGCTTGAGTTCCTGCTCTTCCTCCGCAGTGATCTCGCCGCTTAACCATCGTGCATATAAAGTGTCTTTATCCATAATCATCCCTTTACGTAGATATAACCGTTCAATCAAGTTATACCCTACACCTTTTTGGATACTTTTCTTAAAGCTTGCAGAGCTTTGTGCATTCTCTTTTCAATTGTTTTGACGCTTAGGTCTAGGCGTTCCGCTATTTCGCGGTACGTTTTTTTATCCATACGATTCATGAGGAAGACGATCCGTTGGGCCTCCGGCAAGGCGGCGATCGCCTCTTCTAGTCTTTTTCTAAATTCTTCCTCTTCTAGTAGAAATTGTGGGGTAAGGTTGGAAGCCTGGGTGTGCACTTGTTTTTCAAAACGTAGAACTACCTTTTGGTGAGCCACCTGATTTAGAAAAAGATTGTTGGCTACCGTAAAGAGGTAGGCTTTGGCTTTGGCTCTTTCCACCTTGCTACAATTCTCCCAGAGTTTTCCGAATGCTTCTTGTACCAAGTCCTCCGCTTGTGGCAGGTTTCCGGTTTTGTAATATAGGAAATTCCGCAGCCCTTCGGCTTCAGCCAAAAAGATCGATCCAAAAACATCTTCCTTACAAACCGGATTTTGCATGCTTTGCTATAGAGCTTCTTCGTGAAAGTCGGGGAGCCGCTTCCACCCGTAAAAATAACGAAAAGAGGGGGAACGCTTATAGATAATCGCTACTTGTAGGGTTTTAATTGCCTAATTGAGTAAAAAGTTGCTGTCATGGCTGGAATTTGGCTTTTCAAAAGCTATCCGATCCTAATTCTTACAATTTTTTGAAAAAAAATAATGCAGGTTAAGTAATTGGTTGTCATTGGTTTGTGTAAGGTGTTGTGTTGTTGTTACTGAAGTGTAACTCTATTGTAACTCGGCTGTAACTACCGCCTTATACATTTGCATCGTCATTTGATTCAAAGGAAAAACAAAAGAATTATCCTTTTTAGGAGATATAAAAAAACCTTCTGTGAGAATTTTTGTGGTCAGCGATTTAGATATAAGAATTGCGACAATTAGGAACAAGGCTTTTAGCTAAATCACTGACTCAAAACGCAAAAATTATCACAGAAACAAAAAAATACGAGATGGCAACGAAGAAAGCAAATACAGTAAGCGTACAGGACAGACTAGATAACATCAAGTCAACTGTAAAAGACTTCAACGCAGAAGCAATCAATGTTTCTGATCAACTAGTAGACGCTTCTCTTGAAACCGGAGCGAAGTGGCAGAAGCTAATGGGGAAAGTATTGGATCAGGGTACCGTGATGATGGGTAAGCAGCAAGATCTAGTCCTTAGTACTTTAGAGGAACTTAAAGGCCAGTATACTACGGGTAACGAGCGTTTCCGCAAACTGGTCGGATGGAACAACCGCAGAGCTCAAAAAGCAAAGCAGTTGGCCAAGCAGACAAAAGCTAAAGCAGCAAAAGGTGCTAAAGCAGCGGCAACTTCTATCACAGACCTAGCTAAGGACGATTTGAAAGTGATTAACGGAATCGGTCCTAAGATGGAAAACTTGTTGAACGAAGCAGGTATCTACACTTACTTCCAATTGTCTAATGCTGCGATCAAAGATCTTACACCGATCCTAGAAGCTGCTGGACCTCGATTCAAAACACAGAATCCCGCAGATTGGAAGAAAGAAGCTAAGAAATTGGCTTAATCATTAATAGTATAATTCAACTTTTTGAAAAACATCCTGTTGTTACGCTCTTGATAGGGCAACACAGATAAAAATAAACTGAAATGGCAAACAAGAAAGTAAATCCAAAGAACGAAAAATTCGATTTTTCTGATAGCGTAAAAGCTATCCGCGAAGCGGCAAAGACAGTAAATACACAGGTACGTGAGATGACTGCAGAAATCGTTGAAGACCTGAAAGAGAATGGCGAGCAGTTGAGAGATCGTGCGACAGCACCTGTAAAAGAGGCTTATGACAAAGCTTATAATAGGGTTTCTGACACGGTAAATAGAGAGAAGATCGCAAAGGCGGCTAATGAGGCGAATGAGTATGCATTGAAGACGGCTACAGAGGTGGTTGATGGAGCGATTGAAAACAGTGAGAAATGGCAAGGTGTGGCTACCAAAGCGGTTAAAGGTGGGTTGAAGTTGGCAGCCAAGCAGCAGGATATCGTTTTCAATACATTGGAGACAGTGAAAGGCCAGCTTAGCGAAAGTGCTTCTCGCTTTAAAAAGTTGTTCTCGAACAACTAGGCGTTTACTCGCACAGTAAAAGTTTCAAACAGTACGGAAAGCGCTTCTAGTGGATGAATTATCCAGGGGCGCTTTTTTTCTCTTTAATTCTTCGACAAATAAGTAAAACATCATGTCACAAAGCAACATCGGTAGAGCTTTCAAGACGACTAGAGCAGCGAATGCCATTATGATTAAGGCTGGAGGTGCAATGATCAAGACGTCCTTTAAAACTATGAAGCAGATAGCATCCTTGTACAGGGAGGCTGGGGCTAAGGCTTTTGATTTAGGGAAAGAAGTAGTGAAGCAGACCGTAGATATAGCAGTTGATAATCAAAAGGAATTGATTAAAACCTCTGGAGAAGCCTTTAAAGAAGTGACGCAAAGTATGCGTTCGCAGGAAGAGGAGAAGACGGATCGTCGTAAAGCTAAAACAACCTCGAAGCGCAAGAGTGCCAAGACGAGTAAGCAGGTTGTTTCTATTGATGATATGTTGGAATAGCCGGCACAGTAGCAGCCGTTACTACGGCTGCTTTTGTTGTCCCTACTATTTCGACTCGCAGTTCAAATAGTCGGAGCATCATTGCTCCGCTATTTGTATGCGTTTGTGGCTATCAAAATCAAAATACATGCGAATTATCCTATTTACGGGTAAAGGTGGAGTTGGGAAAACGACAGTAGCGGCTTCTACCGCTTTAAAAGCAGCTAAGGAAGGGAAAAAAACACTCATTATTTCTACTGATCCCGCTCACAGCCTTTCTGACGCGCTCGATATCCAATTGAGCCCAGAACCCACAGAAATTGCCCCTAATCTCTACGCTCAGGAGTTTGATGTGTATTATTCCATGCAGAAGTATTGGAATAATATGAGGAATCTAATGAATACCATCTTCCGCTGGAAGGGCGTGAAAAATGTGGTGGCAGAGGAGTTATCTGTGCTACCGGGTATGGAAGAGGCTTCCGCCTTTTTGTGGTTAGAAAAATACTACAACGAAGGTACCTACGATGTCATCGTAATCGACAGCGCTCCTACCGGAGAAACACTAACTCTACTTTCTCTTCCACAGGTGGCTAAGTCCTGGATGACAAAGGCTTTTTCTAGAAAGAACCTGGCGGTTAAAACCGTAACGAAAGGTGTGAAATTCTTTACCGGTGTGCCGCTGGATAAAGGGCTAGAAGAGATGGATGAACTCTTCCAGAAATTGGAGAGTATCCAGAAGGTTTTTCTTGACCCGGAAGTGGCTTCTATCCGAATCGTGACCAATCCGGAGCGAATGGTGATCAAGGAGGCGCGCCGAGCCTATACCTACTTACAGTTGTACGGCTATAATGTAGATGCAGTGGTGATCAACCGAATTTTACCGGAAGAGAAAGTAGGGGAGGCTTTCAAATACTATTTGACCTCTCAGAAGAAGTACATCAAGGAAATCGAGGAGAGCTTCAATCCACTGCCGATTCTTAAGGTGCAGCACCAAGGTAGAGAGGTATTTGGACTTGAGCAGTTACAAGCGATCAGCAGCTCCCTGTATGAGGAGAAAGAAGCAGCTGAGGTACTATACTTAGACAAACCTTTTGAGGTGATTGAGAATGAAAACGGCTACTTCTTCAAAACTCGCCTTCCATTCGTAGGGGAGGAGGAGATCCAATTGAAGAAGTTTGGAGATGAATTGGTGATCGATCTCGGTAATCGCCGACGGTCATTGATGTTACCTCGCTTTGCGAGCTTCCTGAAACTAGAGGAATACCGTTTCCAGGCACCTTGGTTGGTAGTCTCTCTGGTCAAGTAAGTCAAGAATACGCAAGACTTTTAACGAACAACAGAGCATCATAGCAAATATCTGCCAGTGGAATCCAGGTCTCAAGAGCAAAAGATAGCAAAGCCCTCTTTCTTCAGGTTTATGGGAGAGAATGTAAAGGTCTGGATTGAACTCTGGCGTGCACGTACGTTCCGCAAGTCGTACCAAGTAACCAAAGCAGGCGATGGACATCCGGTGCTGGTCATTCCAGGATTTCTAGCCAGTGATCTATCCTCCTATCCCATCCGCAAGTTTATCCGAGAACAGGGCTATTCTCCCTATCCTTGGGGCATGGGACGCAACTTTGGGGATATCCGTCAACTGAAAAAATTGGTACTACAAATAGAGCAGCTATACGCTAAGCATGAGACGCCAGTGAGTTTGATCGGTTGGAGCCTGGGAGGCGTCTATGCTCGGCAGCTGGCTAAGGAAAAACCGCAGATGATTCGCCAGGTAATTACCTTAGCTGCGCCTTTTGCTGGGATCACCGAACCCAATCGCGCAAGTTGGTTGTACCGATTGCTCAATGATCATCGCCCCATCTCTCCAGAAGATCAACGATGGATTGATGACCTTCCAAATCCTCCTGCCGTGCCTACCACTGCACTATTCTCTAAAGAGGACGGTGTAGTTCCCTGGCAAACTTGTTTGGAGCCTATAGAAAACCATCTACACCAAAACATAGAGGTAACCGGCGGCCATTTCGGAATGGGCTATAACCCTGCCACCTTGTTGGTCATTGCAAATCGTCTTCAAGGCCAAGTGGATTCTTGGAAGGCTTTTGAGCCACAACGCCCTCTGCCTGATATGGTGGTCTTCCCTTCTTTGTAAAGCAAGATAAAACCCGGATAACTTTCCTGAATTTGCTGTAATCCGACAGCGGCCCATTTCACCCTTCTGGATTTTTTCCTTAATTTTCCCTTAGGTCACTCTATTGAAGATTTTAGACAAATAAATCCTCGCTAGTAACAACAAAAACAATTATGGAAAATTTTGTGAGCTTTTTCGAAAATCTGGGAAACGGTGAAAAGTTTCTCTGGATCGTTATTTGTATGGGCATGTTTTGGATCTTGGAAGGGGTTTATCCCTTGTTCCAATTCGATTATAAAAAATGGCGTCATGCCAGAGTTAACCTTGTCTTATTGAGCTCTACGATCATCATTAATGTGCTGTTCGGTTTAGCAACAGCAGGTATCTTCATCTGGGCAGGAGCTAACAATTTCGGTTTGCTGTATCTGGTAGATTTGCCCCTCTGGCTGGAAGTGTTATTGGGAGTGATGTTGCTGGATCTAATTGCACAATACACTGTTCATTATTTGCTACATAAAGTGAAATTCATGTGGAGATTCCACATGGTTCATCATAGTGATACGGAAGTGGATGTAACAACAGGTACCCGACACCACCCTGGAGATTATGTCTTTAGAGAACTCTTTGCGTTGTTGGCCATTCTGGCTGGAGGAGTAACCTTTGGAGTCTACATTATCTACCGTATTTCAACGGTTTTATTTACCTATTGGTCTCACTCCAATTTAAACATGCCCAAAGCATTGGATCGCCTCTTGAGTTTTATCTTTATCACACCCAATACACACAAATTCCATCACCATTTTGAGCGTCCCTGGACAGATACCAACTTCGGTAATATCTTTTCTTTTTGGGATAGAATTTTTGGCACCTTCGTTTACGAAGACCCAAAGAAAATTCAATATGGCTTGGATGTGCTGGAAGATGAGCGCTCCAATGATTTGATGTATCAGTTGAAGGTACCTTTTGATAATTCGATCAAGACGGATTACTAGATGGATCTTTTGCTAGCTTAAACCACGAGAAAGGCCCTGGCGAGCGAGCTGCCGTCAGGGCCTTTCTTATTACTATATCTACAAATTACTTATTTCGCTACAATGAAGGATAAAACAGCAGATCCTGCACAATATTAGCAGGGGTGAAATAGGTCCAGTTTTCCTTGCGGTGTAGCAATCGATCTGCAATGATCTCCAAGACGGTGGGATTAACCCCCAAACCGAAATGACTACCTCTCACCTGGATGTTTTGGTGGATTTCGTCTTCTTCTTCCATACAAAGATGCCAAGGTACAATCCCATCTTCCTTGGTATAAACTGCGGTAGTCGGGACTGGTGCAGGTAAAGGTATATCGTCAAACAATTCCGGATCTACACGTCGGATTCGGTCCCCTTTAGAGATAAGGTTGTAAATCCAGGCTACATTATTGGGCTCCTGAATACCTGCGAAGGGCGAGCCTAGGGTGATGAGCTGGCGAATTTTGTCTGGTAAGGCTTTGCCCAATTGTCGAGCGTAAACTCCTCCCAGGCTCCAACCAATTACAGTAATCGGCTCCTGATGGTATTCATATAAGCTTTCTACTCGTTCCTCTAGTGCTTCTACGAAGGAAGCATCTGCTGTGTTCCTGCCCAATTCCCAACCATAAGGCGTGTAACCTAATTTCTTAATAAACCGCCGCATGGGACCCGTAGACATATCCGTAGAGAGAAACCCTGGTAAGATCAAGACAGGGTGTCCATCCCCTTCGTTCTGGCCAGCCAAAAACTTTCGATAAGGAATTGAGAACCCCAACTCTGCAATAGCTCGGCTCCCTTCGGTTAGCAACCAGAATAAAGGGGGGCGGTCTACTGTATTTGATTCTTTTCTAAATTTCCACATAGCTCTGCTTTTACAAACAGATGGACTTCCTCTGCAAACCTACTCCATCTGTTCAAGGTGATGTTTGTTCAATGTTTGTTAATCCTTCTCAGGAATTTATAATAATCGTTGGGATAACTGCTAAATTAAGAATGTTATACTATTATTTAACCTAAATTGACTAATAATAGTTCGATTTTGACTATTAAGGTAGTATAGAGACAAATCCGAGCTGACTTTGTTCAAGCCGGGTACAGTTTACGCAAAAGCCTCCTTTCCACTGCTCTTCAGAAGGCTTAACTGTGAAAAAATAGCCAAATCAATTGCTTTTTCGGTGAGTGCTTTGGCATTCGAGGATACCCATAACTTTTTTGCTGCATTTTTTCCTATCTTGTTAACCAACTTTAGCGACTCAATTAAACTTTAGCGGTGCACTACCTATGGATGGACTATTCAACGATGCTTCCTTTCAGAAAAAGCTAATAGACATAGCTGAAAAACTTGGACAACCTTATGACCAGGTACAAAAAGAGGCTGCCGAATGCCTTAAGGAGTTACAGACCGTACATCAACCTTTGGCGAATATTATGGGTATACAAATATCTCAGTATATCCTTTCGCGCGCCTATAAGAAAACGATAGATGTCAACCCAACTGAAGTCAAGGAACTAACCAAACTGGCTCGTAGGTATCCGATCGCTTTTGTCATGACGCACAAGACCTACCTGGACATGTTTGTCCTGGCGATTACGCTGGCTCGTCATGGTATTCCCTTTCCGTATACTTTTGCGGGCATCAATATGGATTTTCTGGGGTTTGGGCAGATTGCACGGCAAAATGGAGTGATTTTCATAAGGAGATCATTCAGAGAGGATCTAGTGTACAAAGCTGCTCTGCGTCACTTTATCGCTTCTTTGGTGAAGGCTGGAGGTCATTTCATGTGGGCTATTGAGGGGACCCGTTCACGAACAGGCAAGCTGGTTTGGCCCAAAGTGGGTATTCTAAAGTATATTCGAGAAGCGGAGGAGGAGTCTGGTAAAGAAGTGAAATATGTTCCGGTCTCTATCGTCTATGATCTGATTCCGGATGTGGCAGAGATGACACAGGAAGGGCGAGGTAAGGATAAAAAGCCCGAAAGTTTAAAATGGTTTTTGGATTATGTCCGCAAAATGGATGGTAGTTTCGGGCGAATTTCCATTCGTTTTGGTACACCTGTAGAAATAAATGCAGAAAACTCGGTTGAAATTGTCCTTGGGGGTAAACAGGGGCAATCCTACACCGGAAAATTATCTCGCTTTGCCCTCGAGTTGGTTCACAAGATCAACCAGATCACACCTGTAACAACAGCTTCACTTATCTGTATTTCCTTGTTGAGTAAGTTTTCACTCAATAAAAATACGATCGAAAGTGATGTGGTGGATCTAATGCGCCTGATCGAGCAGACGAAGCCAGATGCTTTGGTTGATCGAGGAAAACCCATTGGAGAGAGTGTACAAGTTGCTTTGAATATTCTCCAACGTGCCCATCTCATCCTGCAACATGGAGATACCCTTGATGCCAAGTACGTCCTAAATTCAGAAAGCTATTTACAGGCTACCTATTACGCTAACATGTCGGTGCATCACCTGTATCACCGTGCGTTTATTGAACTGGCCCTGCTGCAATCTGCTACCGTCCCTGAAGAAGAAAGACAAGCGGTATTCTGGTCGGAAATCATGAAATTGCGGTCCTTGTTTAAGTTCGAATTCTTTTACTCAAGAAAATTGCTGTTCTCCGATGAAATTGAGGCCAATCTAGAGGCCTTGGATACCAACTGGCCGAGTGTAATTGAGGCCCCCAAAGCTAAGAAACTGGAGCTGTTTAAGAAAGCGGAGGTGATTGTGGCACCTGTGGTGCTTTACGCTTATATCGAAGCTTACAGAGTAGTGGCCTATGCGCTGCAAAATTGGAAACCAAGCCGAGAATTCAGGGAGAAAGCCTTTATCCAAGAATGTATGTTCTTAAGCGAAGAAATGCATTGGCAAGGCCGTATTCAAAGGATAGGTTCTGTCTCAAAGCCCTTTTTACAAAATGGTATCCGCTTAGTACAAAACCTGGATCTTATTCCTAGCGAGAAGGACGATAAAAAGGAAGCCATTGAGGCATTCCAACAGCAATTAACACATATTGCTGATAACATTAGCGAGTTACAGGGAATTATCCTAAGCAAACCCGGCAAGACCACTTCGATCATTCCCATAGAACGTGAAATTGTTCCAGGCTCCAAAACGGAGGCTTTGACCAACAATATCATGGCGGGAGAAGTGGGACCGCGAGTCGGGGCTTTTTTCGACCTCGATCGCACCTTAATCAAGAATTTTTCGGCTAAGGAGTTTTTCCAAACCCGTTTGTTGAGTGGGAAAATGACGGCTAGAGAGATCGTCGCGCAATTTGCTGGGGTCTTGGTTTATGCAATGGGCAATGGGAATTTTGCGGGATTGGCAGCAGTGGGTGCACAGGGAGTGAAAGGGGTGAAAGAGGAATTGTTCATAGAAGTAGGAGAGGATGTGTACCATAAACATCTGGCCGATGAGATTTACCCGGAGTCGAGAGCGCTAGTAAAGGCGCACCTGGCTATGGGGCATACCGTAGCCATAATTTCTGCGGCAACTCCATACCAGGTGAATCCGATCGCTCGCGATCTCAATATCCACCATGTGATGTGTACCCGTATGGAGGTACAAAAAGGAAAATTCACGGGACAAATCATAGAGCCTGCCTGCTGGGGGGAGGGGAAAGCCCATGCTGCCAAATCGTTAGCTGAAGATTTCAATTTAGACTTGGCTAAGTCTTACTTCTACACGGATAGTGCGGCTGATGCGCCCTTACTTGAGATCGTAGGGAATCCTCGCCCAATCAATCCGGATACCAAGCTATCAGCGCTAGCTTTCAAGAATAATTGGCCCGTCTACCGATTCGATGACGAATCGCGGCCTGGACTGGTCAACTTTGTACGTACAGGGGCTGCCCTGGGTAGTTTAATTCCTGCGGTGATCTCTGGGGTTACCAAAGGCGCCTTTAGCCTGTCTTGGCAAGATGGAGTGAATTCCTTGATGGCCTCCGTGGGAGACTTTGTAGTGAAAGCTGCTGGTATTGAAATGGTAGTCAAAGGGCAAGAGCATCTATGGGCCCAACGCCCAGCTGTTTTCATATTCAACCACCAAAGTAGTGCGGACTTGTTCATTGTATCAAAATTGATTCGGAAAGATGCCACAGGAATTGCTAAGAAGGAGTTGAAAAATATGCCGATCATTGGTCAGCTAATGGCGGCTTCAGGGGTGATCTTTATTGACAGGAAGAATCGGGAGAAAGCGATTGAAGCTATGAAGCCTGCTGTAGATGCCTTGAAGGGAGGAACCTCCATTATTATTTTTCCAGAAGGGACCCGTAGCCGAGATTACCGCCTTGGCCCTTTCAAGAAAGGAGCCTTCCATTTGGCCATGCAAGCTGGCGTTCCTATTGTGCCAGTTGTCATCCGAAATGCTCATGATGCTATGCCCAGAGGTACCAATATACTCCGTTCGGTCGCTATTGAAGTAGTCGCTTTCCCACCTATTTCTACCAAGCGCTGGAAAAAGGAGAAGTTGAATGATCATATTGAAAAGGTACGATCCATCTACCTCAAGGAACTAGGCCAAGAGGAGGGACCTAAGCAGGAAAAGACTAATGGACAATTGGTGAAGAAATAGATGGCCTCTATCATAAACCGATATATATGAAACTTAAGGTTGGACTACTTGGCGGTGGTTCCTGGGGAACTACCGTAGCTTCTCTCACGGCTAAAAACACCCCAACTAAGATTTGGGCAAAGAATACTAAGACAGTTGATGAAATCAATAAGCATCATCGCAACGAAAAGTACTTACCCGGAGCAAAACTGACTGAGTCATTAGTGGCCACCCACTCTTTGAAAGCGGCCGTTGAAGATGCTGACGTCATTGTGATGGGTATCCCTTCCCATAGTTTCCGTTACGTGTTGAATGACGCGAAACCTTACATTCGTCCCTGGGTGCCAATCGTTAGCCTCTCCAAAGGCTTGGAACAAGGTACCCGTATGCGGATGACTGAGATAATCGAGAGCCTAATGCCAGGGCATCCCGCAGGATTGCTCACTGGACCGAATTTGGCGAGAGAGATTGTTGCTGGACAGGCAGCCGCTAGTGTAATTGCTATGGTAGATGATACGATTGCCACAGCCCTTCAGAAGATATTCCGAACAGGATTATTTCGCGTATATACGAATGATGATGTGATAGGCTGTGAACTAGGTGGAGCGCTAAAGAATGTGATTGCGATTGCTGCCGGTATGGGAGATGGAGCTGGGGCCGGGGATAATACACGTGCTGCTGTGATTACGCGAGGGTTAGCAGAACTCACCCGCCTTGGCGTAGCGATGGGAGGACGACCAGAGACCTTCGCCGGCCTTACCGGTATGGGAGATCTCGTGGCCACTTGCATCAGTACCCTTAGTCGAAACCGACACGTTGGCTTCAATCTGGGCCAAGGCCGCACCTTAGACGAGATTATTGAGGAAATGTCGATGGTCGCCGAAGGCGTCAAGACCTGCGAGGTCGTCATGGAATTGGCTGAACACTACAATTTGGAAATGCCGATTTCCCATGAGGTATATAAAGTGGTACACCAAGGAAATACCGTTCGCGATGCCTTTAAAGGATTGTTACGCCAACAATCGGGGGCTGAGTCTGATCCGGGGTAGGGGAGTGATAGAGAAAAGAAAATAGATGTCAGATGTCTTCTGACCTCTAATCTCTGACTTCCAACCTTTGATAGCTATCTTAGTACCCTAAATCCCACCGAATGCTCCCATTCACCGGCAACGCCAGCGATTTTCTGAAAATCGGCGGAGCGTGGACAATTGGACTTGCTGCGTAAGTTGTTAAAAGGTGATTGGTTTCTTGTGCGTTTTGTATTTTTTTAAGGTAGTTGGTTTTTCCTTGTTATAGGTTGATGGTTTGAAAAGCTAATATATAGGCTAATTGGGTTTATGTGCAAGATAATCAGGTTATTAGGTAGAGGGCGTGAAAGTGTTTGATTATGGGTGAACCTAGGTGTGAGACAATTTGAAGAGGGGTGTCTTTTAGTTTTTTTTTGCAAATAAAATGAATTTTTATTTGATTGAATTGGTTTAATGTATTAGTATTAAGTGTTTTTTTAGAATTTAATACCCCGAAAAATGAAAATGAAACTTTTGCTGCTAACCTTAATTGGGTTAGCTTACTCTTGCCAAAATGAAGAGTTAGACATCATTCCAACCACAAATCTGAATACCGCTTTTCAAACCAATCCACCAATAGCTGACAATATTCTGATCTCAAAAGTCAGTGATGATGAAAGAGGTAATATTAAATTAAAAGCTGTGTTTACTCCGGAGGAATCCCGGAAAATTGATCAGGATTCAGCGATTTTTGTCATTGAAATAGATGACAGAAGAATTGGTTTTCGGGATGATGGAATTTCCCCTGATGAAAAGAAGGGGGATGGCATTTTTACCACGGTCATCCAGCAAAATGAGGATGAAATACAAAGCTTATTGCGAAGAGCCAACCAAAATCTCGAACAAGCAGGTGAAAATACTTTCGAATGGTTTAAACTTCGGAAGGCCATAGCCCCGCAACGTGATTTGACTCCTTTTGATATTGACCGATTTAAAAGTGGCCAAGAAATTAGCATAGCTAAAATTGGAAAATTCATTGCCCCGCGAAGTTCAAATTCAATTCTTTACGAAAACAGTCTGGTCGTTACGGATATTGATGTTATCGAAGATCCAGACAGGACTATTCCTGATCCTTGTAATGCCTCACCAGGCGATGAAGACAAGGCCTGGACTTTCGCCAAGTTAATGACCGAGATGGCCAATACTCCTCTAACAGGAGTGGATCCCGTTGACTTTATTCGCAATTGGCTAGAAACTTGGTTGGACGACGGGAAAAGCCCAAATAATGAAAATATTCCTGCCAGAGAGTTGATACAGGACATTATTGACACCTGGGATGGGAATGATGGTGCGGTTGATAATTCCTTTGAATTGCGATTTGTACCCTTCAAATTGGTGGCCATAGTCAATAGAATTGATCTAAGAACGAACTTTGGTTATGGGGGTGGTGACGCAGGCGAAGGGCGATTTGTTTTCTGCCCAGTAACTGCGGATTGTACACCGGAGCAAGATTTCACCATTATTTTTGAGTATGGGGTGAATATTCAGGGATGCTCAAATGTCAGAGCTTATGCCCAGCAATGGAGTAACTTATCTACCCTGACTTTAGGTAGCGATGCTTACAATGCCGCGTTGCAGGCTATCACGGATCAGTTCACAGCAGCAAATACAAACCCTTCCAAACCCAATGGTAGTTCTATCAATCAGATTAGGACCAATGAAATTTCCTTAGGGCCTGGATGGGAATTGCTGGAATTCAATATCTGTGACCCAGCAGATCCTGTTATGAGCGGTTGCGTGGCTAGTAATCTAGTTAATACTACCGTAAAAATGGAGCCACAACTGCGGTTTAATGAAGATCAATTGGGAAATACTGAAGCACTAAGTCAAATTTTTGCAGATTGGTTAAACGGACTGGCTCCGTCGAGTGTACTTAATAACAATTATGATGTCCCAGTCGTGGAGCCAGTCAGTGGAGAGGAATTTTTAGGAGCTCGGTCCGTCCCAAATTTTAGTATTAATTACAATTGGGATGCTTTGGATGCAGCCTTCTCACCAATGATCACTAACGATTTGGTGCGACAACAATTTGGGTTTAATACTTGTGGCGAATGCCATACCCGAGGTGCGCATCTCCCTGGTAGCCCGATGCCTTTCCAACATATTCGTCCTGGACCAACAATTATTGGTAATGTAGTTCAATTATCAGCTTTCATGCTCAGTACAACGGCCTCCCCGCTGGTAGTACCGGACCCTGTATCGAGGGCGCCAAACAATATTTTGGCGGAAAGAAGCCATCGAGAATCCCATTTACAAGATCTAGTGAATTCTACCTGTCTTGGATTTTCGGGGATCACGGCAATCCTGGAATTCCAGCCCCTCAATATGGTTCATTGATGGATCAGTATCTTACCAGAAGATGAATTTTCCATTTAATCTAGCAACACGACATAGTTCGTACTGGATTGGGTGCAATTTTTCGTAATGGTTAGATATGATAGACGGATCAGGGAGCTCATGTATCCGAAAGGAGTTGAGGCTGATAAGTTAAAGCTTATTGCCTCATCTCCTGCTTGAAAATGGGGCTGATCCTTAGCCGATCTAGAAGGGAACCCAAAGATGTTTTACTAGAGTTGCTGACCAGATATCGACATTAAGTCCTAAATAGCCTGTTTCTCTCAAAACGACCAATTATATATAGTCCATTCCTGCCAGAAAAGTCAGTCCTGGGATATTTTCTACCTAAATATGTGCTTACATTTGCTGCAGTAATAAGTTTATCTACTGTCTCCCCACTTTTTTGATCCTTCATCATTTTTCAAGAAACTAATTATTACTTCAATACGCATATCTATGAATGTATTACGCTTGACTTATGTATTAGCCTTGCTAATTGCTTTTCTGCTTGTAAGAAAGATGACGATGAAGGCCCCACTTGTACACGTGAGAACTGGATCGGAACCTACACTGGAACAGCCGATTGTGATGGAAATTCTGATCCTGCTACCGTTACGATCACTGCTAGTGGCGACAATGACATTGTAATCCGCTACGTGACTGGTTCTGTTACGACTACCTTTGATCCTCTTCCAGTGACTAATTGTATGATTGAAAGAACGAATTATGCTGGAGGAGTGACGGGATCTGTTATGACTACGCTCGATGGAGATAAATTATCTCTAACGGAGACACTTACAAGGGGAGGCTTTAACACAAACTGCCAGGTAGAAGCCACGCGCGACTAACATTTCTGATTAGAGAAAAACATAATTATCTATTGGCGCACTACTTCAGGCATGGAGAATCATTTGTTCTCCATGCCTGAAGTAATTTAGGAAATCTTGATACCTAAAAAGACTTCCAATCACATGGAAATACGAAAAGCTAGATAGGAAGGTCTTGAGCAAATCATCCATGTTTGCATGATTTTGACCGAGAAGCGTTAAAAGATGCCATTTCACTAGCTTCAACGTCTAACTAGAACGCATCGACCATTCAAAGCCCTCCCGCAATAGCCGATACACCTCATCATTCAACTGCTCTGGACTACTGACGCGGATATGATGCGCATACTTGCCCCGGTACTCCGTGACGCGCTTAATTCGATCTGACTCAACGGGATTATCACAATAGAATTTAATGTCCAACTCCTTCTTCATAGGTTTGAGAATGAGCCACGCTTTCTGGCTGGTTACCACGATACTATGTACTGCTACACCCATGTGGAAGGGCTCCCATTGTGCCAACATTTGCACCAGATCATCGAAGGCAAGAACTAGTTCATCTGGTTTGCCTGCAAAGAGTGAATCCAGGTCTACCTCATTGCAAATGTGAGACTGATTGTCTTTCTGAAATACGCGCTCACACTTTGGGCAGGTCCACATGGGGTATGATTTGGTGTTGGCTAAACCTTCTCCAGTTTCGGTAGCTTTGACAAGATGGTCCCTAGCTTCATAGCTTTGGCGGAATCCCCTTGGATTTTTAATCGCCCCTGTATAAAGGCCGCTTGTAAATTCATCTTGCCTTGGCCAATTTTGACCAAATGCTGATCGGCTATGGTAAAGGTACAATCAGGTTCCTTCACTTTGCCTTTACGAACGACTGGTGGCGATTGGTTTACATCTACGCGCCATTCCCTGGGGACATCGCCAGTAATGATAAACTGGAATAAGCCATTGTTCGGCTTAATATGCTCGGCATTGAGCTTGAGGTGTTTTTTGAAATGTTCAAAAATCGCATCGGAGGCGGCTACCTTTGGCTTTTTCTTAGCTTTGGATTTTTTGTCTTTTAAGGCCAAAATGGCAGCTTCCAACTCATTGGCAGATTCGCGAAGATAACGTGTGAAAGCATCGATATCCGGCATCGTATCAGCATCCGAAGTAGGGCTAAGGGTAATCAAGCCATTATAACTGAATACCGTGATGATCAAACCCATACCGTCGATGATAGGGGCCATACCCATGATGGATAGCAGCTTGTGGCCATTTAGATATAATGGAAACTGAGGGCCGGGGACATTGGTGATCGTCAGATTAAATACCGGATTATGCATTTCGGAGATCTGGAAGCGAGTGTATAATCTGGCAGCCTGATTCGCCACACCAAAAGGAATGGCTTCAGCCATGTTGGCCAGGGTCTTGGCGCCTAGCGCTCCTTGATAAGTCTTTCCGCGAATCGTATTTTCATGAATAGCCTCCAGCCGTTCGATCGGATCTGCGATATTGGTGGCCAACTGGATCAACATAGAGGAGACCTGGTTTCCTGCGTCGTGGTCCTCTGATTTGGTCCTGGTGGATATCGGTACCATAGCTACCAAAGGCTTAATCGGTAACTTCTCTTTCTCCTTCAAGTATCTTCTTAAGGCACCAGCACAGATGCCCAATATCACATCGTTTAAAGTGACCTCCATGATCGTCTTCAGGGCCTTGACCCGATCCAAGGATAAGATCGCGGAATTCCATTTCCGCTGGGCTGAACGAAGACCATTTAAGGGCGTTTGCGGCGCAGTAAAGGGGGCAGTAGGCAATTCTAATTTATTTACTCTCGTGAGTACCCCCGTTTTAAAAGAAGCGGTTACCGCTTCCGTAATCAGTTTTGGGAACTTCAACGGCTTTTCTACAAAACTCATCGAACTGCGAATCACCATTTCTACTTCATTGGGCAATGGCTCTGGCTTCCAAGGCCGTGGCTCCGGAATCGGCTTAGCTTCCGGGGTGAAGTCAAATAGCAAGCTCAACAGACTAGCGCCCCCCACACCATCGATGGCCACGTGGTGGATCTTGGAAATCACCGCCACAGAGCCGGCAGGTACTTGTGGGATAGCATCTAGTCCTTCCACAAAAGTGAAGGACCAAAGCGGGCGAGACTGATCAAGCGGATCACTGAAGATCTGAGAAGCTACCTTTCGCAAACTTTTCCAATTCCCGGGCTTAGGTAAAGCAATATGATGGATATGCATATCGATATCAAAATTGGGATCATCAACCCAATAGGGATAATCAATCTTAAAAGGCACATATAAGAGCCGCTTTCGCAACTTGGGGATCATATGAATCCGGGAAAGGATGGTCGAACGAAATTGATCAAAGCCCAAGGAGCCTTCAATCACGGCCACACTTCCGATATGCATTGGGCTAGTGGGAGACTCAATGTAAAGAAAAGTGGCATCCATGCCCGAAATAGGCTTCACATTGGAATTGGTGAATTGCTTAAGTATCTTGTCTAGCACGCTCTAAGGATTTATAATTTTGCCGAAGGATGGCATTGCTGTCAGGTTCTAAGATAGTAAACTTATTATTGTTTTGTAACTGGAGTGTAACTGAATTGTAGTAAATTTCAATCTGTGTATCTTAGTGTCATTCTCGGCACCAAGGGTGGATGGAAAGACTTCATAAAATAATCTTCTTAGGCTAATCATAAAGTGAAATGAAAAAGCGACCAAAAGAAGCCTTGAATTTCATTTTGGGGTGTCTCTAAAGACGAGATTTGTCTAAGAAACTAAAATAAAAGACGATATGTCTGTAAGAAAAGACGAAACGGCTTCCTTCATGCTGCGGTTTACGCAGAAGATTTTCAATAGTGAATCAGGAGAGCCACAGGTGCAATGGAGAGGTAATATTCGCCATGTGCAGGGTGGAGAAGAACAGCGCTTCTCCAAGTTTGATGATGTGGTAGCCTTCATCCAAAGCAAACTAGCAGATCTTACTATACAGGCCATGGAAGATAAGCCAATTGAGGAGCAAAAAGGCATCTTATCCAAGAGTTTTGATATGTGGAAAAAGATGGCCTTTGAGGGACCAAAGATGGTAATGGAAACTATTAAAGATCCGAAAAAAGGCATGGCCCAGATTCAGGATCAGATCCAGGACCTCAGTCATCAGGTCAAGGATGAGATCAGCCAAAAACTGGAAATTGATACCTGGAAGACGGCTTCTAAATCAGATTTCAAGGAAATCATGCAGAAGCTGTCTGATATTTCAACTGAGGTTTCCGCCTTGAATGCAAAAGTAGACCAGTTGACTCAAAACCAGCAGTAGGTGATAGCTATTGAAGATCAAATAGCAGAACTGCGAACTTGGCGGGATCGGGTAAGCCTAAGGGTACAGACCTTAGGGAACTTTCAATTATGGAGGGGGGATGAGGCCATTAGTTCCAAGGAGTGGGGGAGAGATGTATCCCAACAGCTCTTTCAATTCCTCGTCACCAATCGCCATCGTCATGCCTTACATAAGGAACAGATCATTGACCGAATTTGGGTAGATGGGAAAGCGGGCCAACAGAATTTTAAAGTGGCTCATCATGGCGTAACCAAGGTACTGGAGCCAGATCGAAAAAGTCGAACGGAATCTCAGTATATCATACGACAAGGGGCCACCTATCAACTGCGCTTCGATAGTATTTGGATCGATGTAGAGGCCCTGGATCAATTTGTAGCCCTGGGGAATCAAGCCTTATTGGATGATCCCGAACTTGCCCAGCAAGCCTATCGCGAGGCCATTAACCTTTATCAAGGCGTTTACTTACCCAATCGATTATACGAAGATTGGTCGAGTGAAGAAAGAGAGCGAATACAACTTATTGCATTGGGGGCTATTATTAGTCTTAGCGAGTTGTTGATAAAAGACAATCCTATGGAGAGTATTCGCCTTACCCAACAAGCCTTGCAGATCGATAGTACCTGGGAGGACGCTTATCGCATCCAAATGGAAGCCTATTTCGCCAAAGGCAATCGCCCGATGGCCATTAAGACTTACCAACAATGTCAAAGGGTATTGGATCAAGAATTTGGGATTGAGCCCTTACCAGAGACCCAACAGCTGTACCGGAAGATTCGCGGTGTTTGACCCCCTCTGAATCACCTTGCCAAAAATATCTCCATTGGCGTTTAGATTTTAGCTGAAGAGGCAGGGAGGCTTGCTAGACCTCCCTTTCCACGGAAGTGCTTTCTAGTAACTTAGTACACACTGTTTCTTATGCAAATGCATCTTGATTCCTCCTTTGGGTTGGAGGTTAATTAAGGGCAGGGTTTCCACAGTCTGATCATCCACTAGCGATACCTCATATCGCTTTATCATCTTAGCAAGAATCAGTTTCATTTCCATCATGGCAAATTGCTTGCCAATGCATAGCCTGGGACCTCCTCCGAAGGGTATAAAAGCAAAGGGATGACGAGTCTTCTTTTTTTCCTTGGAAAAACGTTCTGGCCGGTAGGAATCGGGATCTTCCCATAGTTTTGGAGACCGATGCACGCTGTACATAAACAGGCCAAAGGTGGTTCCTTTTTTGATTGGGATGCCCTTGAATTCATCATCTTCAACCGCCATGCGGTTGGTCGCCCAGATTGGAGGAAAAAGGCGCAAGGCCTCTTCGATGACCTGTTGTGTATATTCTAAATCTTTAAGTTTTTCAAAGTTGATCTCATTTGAAGTAACCACTCGGTTCACTTCGTTTTGCAGTTTCCGGAAAACTAGCGGATGTTTGGATAGCATGTACCAGGTCCAGGCAAGGGCATTGGCCGAGGTTTCATGCCCAGCGATGAACAGAATATTGATCTCATCGATCAACTGGGCAGATGACATTCCCTCGCCACTATCCTGATACCGTATATCTAAAAGCATCTGTAGGAGATCATCACAGGACTTCCCAGATGATTTCCGGCTCTTTATGTAGGATCGGATAATTGCATTTTCTTCTTCTTTGTACTCCTCATGTGCTTTGATTTGTCCGGACCATCGCAACCACCAATGGAGATAGGGTTGCCGGATCATTCTGAGGATGAAGCGCTGCAGGCGAGGTAAGATCATCTTAATTCGCTGGAATTCTTCTTCCTTCAATTCCGAGCTGAAGATAGCATGTGCAATCACTCTCAAGGTCACTTCTTGCATTTTCTCATGGATATCAACCTCCTCGTTTTTGGATAGGGTGCGATCCATGTCCTCAAGAAATTCTTCCGTTATTCGGTCCATCAATTTAAGTACTGCCTTCAATCGTGCTTTATGGAAGCCAGGTTGAATGAGTCGACGCTGTTGCAGCCAATAATTCCCTTCGCTGGTCAGTAATCCCTTTCCCCAAAAGCGTTGTATGTTGTCAAAGTGCTTTTTGGACTTTTGATATTTCCGTGGGTTTTGCCGCAGGATGTGCTGAATCAGGTCTGGGTCCGCGGTTAGTATCATGCGATAGATACCAGCCATGTAGATATTCACGGTCGGACCTTTTTCCCAAAAAAATCGGTGCATGCTGGGTAATGGGATTTTCCCTTGAATTAAAGAATGCAAAGCAGTTTTCCATCTAGGAATACTAGGTAGGTTAGGCATAGCTCGTTTGGTTTTGGGTTGTAAGAACTAGTTGGGTATAGCTATTAATTCATAGGCCCGATCACTAGCTGATTATGGAATTTTGATGGAAAGCCACTGATCTGTTGGTGACTGAAAGAGTAGAATGGCAATACTGTTAATTGCACAAAACTTTGAATATAGGTAGGATACCCTTTTGGTTATATCGCTGCAGTCTTTCCGAATTCATTAGATAATTGAATTCCCAAGCTCTACAGAAAAGGGTAGTTCTTGGGCTGCTCCAATAGTTTGTACTTACTAAATGAGAATAGTCCTGAAGTATTGAAGCTTTTCTTAATTTTTTAACTTTTTGTTAGGAAAATGAACTCAAATGTGTCCTTCCGCTTATGGAATTTCCTTAATTCTAGTCTTTCAGGGTAGAAAGATTAAGTGGAAAAACAAGTTGCCCTAGTCCAGGGAAGGACCTGCTTTGGGGATTCGGGAGGCGCTTGCTTGATCTTTACTCATTTCGTACCACAACTAAATCTTCTCCCCTCCATTAAAGAATCTCCAATTCTACATTAAACATTCCCTCCCCCTACCTATATTTGCCGCCAAATCCATCAAATATGAAGATACTGTTATTAGGGAGTGGAGGTAGAGAGCATGCTTTTGCCTGGAAAATGAGCCAAAGTCCATTGTGTGAAGAGTTATTCATAGCGCCGGGGAATGCTGGGACGAGTCAGCATGGAACAAATGTGGATTTGTCACCCAATGATTTTGAGGCGGTGGGCAATTGGGCGGAAGCACAGCAGATCGATATGATCGTGGTGGGCCCTGAGGAGCCCTTGGTGAGAGGTATCTATGATTATTTTCAGCAGGACCGCTTCTCTAACATCGCCGTGATTGGTCCTTCTCAAGCGGCGGCTCAGCTGGAAGGTAGTAAGGCCTTCGCCAAAGCATTCATGGGTGAATTTAATATTCCTACCGCTGCTTATCGAGAATTTACCGCTGCACAATTGGAAGAGGGATTAGCCTATTTGGCTACGCAGTCGACTCCTATTGTACTAAAAGCAGATGGTTTGGCAGCGGGGAAAGGGGTATTGATTTGCCAAAGTATAGCGGAAGCACAGGCTGAATTGAAAGAGATGTTAGGCGGGAAGTTTGGCTCTGCGAGTAGTAAGGTCGTTATCGAGGAATTTCTGGATGGTATTGAATTCTCGGTTTTTGTGGCTACAGATGGACAGGATTATGTTACCCTTCCCGTCGCTAAGGATTACAAGCGGATTGGTGAAGGAGATACGGGGCTGAATACCGGGGGAATGGGATCTATTTCTCCCGTTTCCTTCGTGAATGAAGCCTTAATGCAGAAAGTAGTAGAGCGGATTATCCAACCGACGATCAAGGGTATTCAAACACGCCAACTTACCTATAAAGGCTTTATTTTCATCGGATTGATTAGAGTCAATGGAGAGCCTTATGTGATCGAATACAACTGCCGCATGGGAGATCCCGAAACGGAAGTGGTCTTCCCACGTTTAGACAATGATCTTGTCAGCTTATTACAAGCGGTAGACGCAGGGGAAGTCGGCAAGTTTGAAGTGAGGGAAGATCCTAGAGCTGCTGCCGCAGTTATTGTGGTATCTGGAGGCTATCCACAAGCCTACGAAAAGGGAAAAGAAATTATGGGGGTAGAGCAAACAGAGGGGAGTCTCATTTTTCACGCAGGAACCCGTACCGAGGGTGGAAAATTACTGACCAATGGAGGTCGTGTCATCGCCATCACCTCCTACGGAACAACCTTCCAAGATGCACTCGCGATTTCGAATCAAAACGCAGAAGTTATACAGTTTGAAGGAAAGAACTACAGACGTGATATTGGATTTGATCTGTAGAATACTTCCATATGCATCCCTATACGACTCATCAAATTGCTGAACTCCTTGGTGGGCTGATAGTACCTTCGCACGCGAATGCCTTGCCGGTAAATCAGATCACGCATGATAGCCGAAGCATCCCTAAGGTAGCTAACCAACTCTTCGTTGCACTCCATGGCCCAAGGCATGATGGTCATGCTTATGTCGCAGCTGCTTATGATGCGGGAATTAGAGCTTTTTTGGTTGATCAAGCGTTGACCTATCCCCGTTTTCCGGACGCTACCTTCATTCAAGTAGAAAACACTAACCGAGCTTTGCAATTGTGGGCTACTTGGCATCGAAAGCGCCATGAATTACCTGTCATTGGAATTACTGGCAGTAATGGTAAGACTACCGTCAAAGAGTGGCTGTACCAATTGCTGGAGGAGGACTACCGAATTGTTCGCAGCCCCGCCAGCTATAATTCCCAGGTGGGCGTTCCACTCTCGGTGCTCCAACTGACCCATCAAGATCAACTGGGAATATTTGAGGCAGGCATTTCTGAAGCGGGAGAGATGAAGCATCTCGCTCCCATAATCGATTGTACAATTGGCTTGTTCACCAATATTGGTACGGCACATGCTGCCGGGTTTAACAATCAAGCTGAAAAGGTTCGGGAAAAACTAGCCTTATTCGAGCACGCAGAAGTACTCATATACTGCAAGGACCATGCAGCTATCTCCGAAGCTATATCTACGTATATTGCCAATACCTTCAGCTGGTCTATACAAGCCTCAGCGGATCTGAGCATCAAGGAAATTCAAATCAATAAAGAGCATACGCAGATTCGGGCAGTTTATCAATCTGAGCCCCTGTCAATAGACATTCCTTTCATCGATCAGGCCTCGATCGAAAATGCTATTCACTGCTGGGCGGTCATGCTCTATCTGGGGATATCACCTGATCGAATCGCCCAACGAATGAAGTTGTTGAAGCGCTTGGCACTCCGATTAGCCTTGAGAGCGGGCATCAAGCATTCCACTATCATCGATGATACCTATAATGCGGATCTTACTTCCTTGAGAAATGCCTTGAACTTTTTGGATCAACAACCCAAACACTTGGGGCGCAGTGTCATCTTATCCGACTTTTTGCAAAGTGGTTTGGCTCCTGAAAAGCTCTACGAGAAAATTGCGAAGCTCATTCAGGCAGCCAATGTAGACCAACTCATTGGTATTGGGCAAAAGATTCCATTAATAGCATCGTTCCTTCCCACTAAAATGCGCACCCATTTTTTTCCAGATACGCAATCGTTTCTTCAGGAAGATGCAGGGCGATATTTTTCTAACGAAATTATCCTGTTGAAAGGAGCTCGTCCATTTGCTTTTGATCGAATCAGTCAATCGCTTAGCGCTCAGCAGCACCGAACAGTGTTAGAGGTTAACTTGGAAGCGCTTTCGTCAAATCTCTTGGTCTTCCAACAAGCGCTCCAGCCTGCTACCAAGGTGATGGTAATGGTGAAGGCCGCTGCTTATGGTATTGGTAGTTTAGAGGTGGCACGTCGCTTGGCCTACTTGGGGGTGGATTACCTAGCGGTGGCTTATGTAGATGAAGGTGTGAAATTGAGACAGGGTGGGGTGAGTTTGCCCATCTTGGTGCTGAATCCTGAACCTTCCGCATTTGATAATTTACTTCGCTATGAGCTAGAGCCTGAAGTCTATAACCTGGACCAACTTAAGGAATTAGAGGAATGTATTAGGGATAAGAAAAAGGACCTAAAGATTCATCTAAAAATCGATACGGGCATGAGCCGCTTAGGATTTGCGGACGAGGATATGGAAGGTATTATCGAGTACTTGTTGGAGCATCCGCATATTCGAGTGGAGTCTATTTTTTCGCATCTAGCAGCCAGTGAAGATCCAGCAGAGGATGTCTTTACGGAGCAACAAGTACAGGTTTTTCGGAAGCAGTATGAGCGTTTGTCCCAGGCTCTGGGCTACCAACCCCTTCGGCATATATTAAATAGTGCTGGGATTGTTCGCTTTCCTCAATATCAAATGGAAATGGTTCGCTTGGGAATTGGCCTCTACGGTATTTTGACAACTGCGGTTAATGGCCATCCGTTACAAGCGGTTTTGACACTAAAGGCAACCGTTTCTCAGCTCAAGTGGTTAGAGCCGGGCGATACGGTGGGCTATGGTCGCATGGGTAAGATTACACGCCGAACTCGCTTAGCTACCATCTCTATCGGATATGCTGATGGCTTACCTCGTAAAATTGATGCTCGGCTATATCAAGTGCTCATTCATGGTCAGTCCGCGCCTATATTAGGAAGTGTTTGTATGGATATGTGCATGGTTGATGTAACGGATATACCCGAAGTCAAGTATAAAGATGAAGTAATCATTTTTGGAGAACTCCCCAAGGTAGAAGATTTAGCAGCTGCAAGTGACCGGATTGCTTACGAGATTCTGACTGCAATCTCCACACGTGTACAGCGTCTATACACCTCCGAGTAGGGGAAAGAGTTGCTCTAGTATAATTTTTTATACTGATAAGGTCTGCCAGCATAGAGCAGAAGACCAGGGAGACCTACAGCCCTTTTTGTGATCGTGTGCTAGGGTAAGGAGCGGTTGTTGTTCGCGGAATAGAATAATAAAAAATGTATGTTTTCGGTTATGATATGGATGTGCTAATTCTTCAGCTTTAGCAAAACGTTAACAGGCTTTTTGGCCATGGTACACCCGTTTTTAGCTAGCTTCTTAGTAATTTTGCGCAGTTTTTTAGTTCAGAATGGAAATCTCAAAAGCATGAATGAAATAACAAATTGGTGGAGAAGGGTTATGGTCTCTTATGTTTGGGTCCTGATCATCAGTGTATCCTTTGTCAATACTGGATTGGGTCAGAACGAAGATCCGATTCTATTTGAGGTAGATGGTGTTCCGGTATTCCTGTCGGAATTTACGTATATCTACAATAAAACAAATGGGAAGCAGGCTGATTATTCTCGCAAATCTTTAGATGAGTATTTGGACCTGTATGTGAAGTTTAAGTTGAAGGTGCGCAAGGCGAGAACGATGCAACTAGATACGATCCCGGACTTGAATAAGGAATTGGCAGGATATAGAAAGCAATTGGCAGATTCTTATTTATTGGATAAAACAGTAGTGAAGAATTTGGCCAAGGAAGTGTATGAGCGCAAAAAACAGGATGTGGACATCAGTCACATCTTGGTCAGTTTAGGCACCAATCCGACACCGCAAGATACGGCCTCGGCTTATCAGCGTGCTTTAGCTATCAAGAAAAGAATAGAAGGAGGGGCTGACTTTGAAGTCGTAGCTCAGGAGGCCTCTGAGGATAAGTCGGCCAAAAGCAATAGTGGGCGAATCGGATTTGTTACTGCGATGTTGCCCAAAGGGATGTACGGCATAGAAAACCTGGCTTATGAAGGGAAATTAAAAAAGGTACTGGGTCCGGTACGCAGCAATAGTGGATACCATTTAGTGCGGGTAAATGGCAGAAGACCTGCCTTAGGAGAAGTAGAAATTGCACATCTCTTAATCCGAAGCAATCCGGATGATGAAAATGCAGCGAAGAGTAAGATAGACAGTATCTATAAAATTTTGCAAGGTGGTGCATCCTTCGAGGATCTAGTACAAAAGTATTCGGAGGACAGCCGCACCAAAGCCAAAAATGGCTATATCGGCTTTGTCGGGATAAAGCGGGTGGCCAAGGTTTTTGAGGAAGCGATGTTTGCCATTAAGGAGGATGGGGGCTACTCTGCGCCTTTTCAAAGTAATTTGGGGTGGCATATTGTTAAGCGAATTAGTAGACCTGGCATACAACCCTTTGAACGAGAGAAGAGTCGTTTAGAACAGGAAGTTAGTAAGGATAGTCGTTTAGGGATTGCGAAAGCTAAAAAGTTAGCTGAAATCAAAAAGCAAGGTAATTATCGTCAGCATAAAGAGGTCTATGATGGTTTTGTGTCAAGCTTGGATAAAAACTTCTTGACCTTCCGTTGGCGCCCCAATATGTCTGATGCTGATAAACCGCTTTTCACGCTTGGAAAAGATTTTAAGCCTACACTCGGACAATTTGGTGAATTCTTAGGGCGCTCCTCGCGAGATCGAATGCGGCTGGCACGCTCAGGCGATATTAATGCAGTAGTGAGAACCTTGTACGATAGCTTCGTTGATGAGCAGGTGATGAAATATCAAGAAACTCAATTGGAAATCACCAATCCTGACTTCAAAGCCCTCATGCGTGAATACGAGGAAGGAATTCTACTCTTCGAAGCCACCAAGATGCTTGTATGGGACAAAGCCTCTCAGGATTCTGTAGGTTTGGAAAAGTTTTTCAAGGGGATCGAAGGTAAATACAAGTGGCGAGAACGAGCTAATGTGGAGATCTACCGGATTAGCAAGCAACATGAATCGCAAGCCGCAGCCATTCGTGAATATGCCCTTGCACATACTGGCGAAGAAGTTAAAGCTAAGTTCAATACGGCTGACCAAATCATTGTCAATGTGGAAGAAAAGCTATTGGAGAAAGGAAGGCATCCGCAAGTGAACAAGCTCCGTTGGGAAGTGGGGACGGTTACGGCACTGGACGTAAACGATAAGACCAACACGATTAGTTTTAATAAAGTCTTGAGCCTCATCCCCCCCTCGAATAAATCCTTAAAAGAGGCTCGTGGGTATATCGTCGCTGATTATCAGGATCATTTGGAGCGAGAATGGATTAAAGATTTACGTAAAGAGTACAAAGTGAAGATCCGAGACAAAGTGTACGAAAGCTTAATTAAAGATAAGCCATAGAACGAATGGGGGAGAATATGTCAATTGGGGTGGCTACCCAAAGTAGGTTGCCACTTTGGGGGTTACTATTTTGCGCAGTAGCTTTGCTGGGTTGCCAATCCACCGAAACGGATGAAAAAGGTATCCTGCTGGCCAAAGTATATAATAAGAGCCTGTATAGTCAAGAGTTAGACGGTTTGTTCCCAAAAGAGGCTACAGCCGATGACAGCCTTAAATTCCTGAATGCGTACGTGGAAAAGTGGGTCAAGGAAGCCCTCGTTTTACACGAAGCGGAATTGCACATTCCAAGCGACTTGAATATCGATAAGTTGGTTCGGGACTATCGGGCTTCATTGATCCGGAATAGTTACGAAGAGTTATTGGTAGAAGATTTGCTGGATTCGACGATCTCACAAGCGGAGTTGACGGAATTTTATGAAAAAAACAAGGAGCAGTATCAACTGGAGACACCGATTATTCGTTGTCATTTCCTAAAAGTACCCTTGCCCGTGCCGGAAGGAGACAAGGTGCGGCGTTGGTGGAATAGCAATGACCCTGCTGATCTTGCCTCCTTGATCGAGTACTCCAATAATTATGCGGATGCTCATATATTAGAGGATAGCAGCTGGTACAATGTTAACGATATTGCGGTTGAGTTGCCGGAAGGAACTTTAACGGCGAACAACATTGGCACCAAAAGGGAGTTTACGCAACGCGACGGAGAATTTCAATATTTCTTCCGACTCTTTGAGTTAAAAAACCGAAAGGAGATTGCTCCTCTGGGGTATATTGAAGGTCAGGCCAGGAAAGTCATTCTGCACAAACGTAAGTTGAAGTTGCTGGAAGATACCAAGTCAGATCTTTACGATAATGGTATGCGTAGCAATAATATTCAAGTAATTACCCAGTGAATCTAAGTGTTTGTTTGCCTACCTTTGGTAGAACGGACACCTCAATCAACATCATTTATGATAATGAGAAATCTTAGTGTTTTACTACTGTTTTTAGTCGCCATGATGGGGACACTTAGTGCTCAGAAGCAAGTGATTGATAAAGTTACTGCTACAGTAGGTGGAGAGTTGGTCCTACTATCTGAAGTGGAGGAACAGATTTCCTTGATGCAGGCGCAGAATGGACAATTGCCCGAGGATGCAAGATGTAATATCATGGATCAGGTTTTGATCACGAAGCTATTGTTGAATCAGGCCAAGCTCGATAGTATAGAGGTTACCGATATAGAGGTGGAGGAACAACTCAATGCTCGTATTGATCGAATTTTGAGTTATATGAATGGTGATATTGGCCAGTTTGAAGCCTACTACGGCCAAACCATTTCTGCCGTGAAAGACCAATTCCGGGAAGATTTGAAGAGCCAATTGCTAGTGGAAAGAATGCGTGGGCAGATCATGTCCAATGTCACGGTCACGCCTTCGGAGGTGAAAACCTTCTTCGCTCAGATCCCACTAGATAGTTTGCCATACTTCAACTCCGAAGTGGAGATCGGAGAGATTGTCTATAAACCCAAAGTGAATAGCGTTGAACGAAACCGCTCTATTAATTTATTGGATTCCTTGCGGACCTTGATCATGGAGGAAAAGCAGACTTTCGAGGAGATGGCCAAGAAATTTTCCGATGACGGTTCCGCTAGAATTGGAGGAGACTTAGGCTGGGCCAAACGAGGAAAATATGTGCCTGACTTTGAAGCTGCGGCTTATAAGTTAGAAAAGAATCAAATCTCTCCTGTGATTGAATCCCAGTTTGGTTTTCATATTATTCAAATGTTGGACAGAAGGGGGAACTCCATTCATGTTCGCCACATCCTGGTTAAGCCAGAGATTACGGATGCAGACTTGGAGAAGGCTCAAACACACCTAGATTCTATTCGCAATTTGATTGAATTGGATTCCATGTCCTTTTCACTCGCCGTAAAGTTATTCTCAGATGAGGAAGAGCAGAGCTACAATAATGATGGACGAATGGTAAACCCTGCAACGGGTAATACCTTCTTCGAAATTGGAGACTTGGATCCGGATATCTACTTTGCTATTGATACACTGAAATTGAGGCAAGTATCCCAGCCAGTTGCTTTTCGCGATCCCATCGGAGAGCCATTCTTTCGGCTCGTACAAGTCCAATCCCGAACCACTCCACACAAGGCGAACTTACAACAAGATTATTCAAAAATCCGAAAGGCAGCCATACAGTCGAAACAGAACGAATATATTTCCAAATGGGTAGAGGAGACAGTTGGGGCTACCTTTGTCCAGATAGATGCCATGTACAATGGCTGTCCCATACTAACAAAGTGGGACAAGGATGGAAGAAAGGCCAAGGCCAGGCCCTAATCTTTTTCTCCATCCTCCTGTTGTGGATGGCCAGTACACTTTGCTTCCTGCTCTTTATTGCTAAGCAGTAGTGTACAAAAGCGGTAGCGAATTAGGAGAGTAATAGTCGACTATTACTCTCCTAATTCGCTACCGCTTTTTATTTGTAATCCACTCATAATACCTGACTTTCCTCTTGCAGGTTAAGTTGGTAAGCCTCCGCAAAAGCATGGGCAGAAGGTTTTAGAGAGAAGAATACAATTAAGCCTGCACCAAAGAGCAATAAGAGCAACTTGTCTTGCTGCAAAAAAGCCATGATGAGCACAAATAGATTAAATCCTTCCACTAAGGCCCATCGCATGATCAGACTGCTGCGATAGGTACCTACTTTTTGTTCAAGAGACTGCTTTTCAGTGACCGCTTTGTTTCGGAAGTAGTTTCCTAAGCCTCTTGCGGCGTAGGCAATTCCGATAAATCCGGTAGCACCGATGATCAGTAAGGTTTGTTGGTCAATCGGTAAAGTATTCCCTTGACTCGTTTCGCCCCATACTACGTATAAGATAATGATAAGGAATAGAATTTGCCCTAGAGACAAGGCCGCGAACATTAGGTTTAGGTTTCGAAAATGGTCTTTCATGTTTCGGTTATTGTTGAACGTGGTAGAAAAAGACGGTTTCAATGTTGAGATATGGATGACATCAAGGCATAACAATCCAAGCAGTGATGTTTATCCTAGCAAACATACCGTTAAGGTTAAGTGAACTGAGTGAGTTGTGAGTATTAGTTGTTGTACGTCGCGATTAAGAGGGAGATAAGGCAAGTTACGCAACCTACGTAACTTGCCTGATGTCGTTTATACTATTTGGAAGTGTTCTTCTTTTATGTTGCTTCCGCAGAGAATGGAGCCAACGCCCTATTCTACACCGTGCATCATCCGCTTCAATGGCTTATTCAGCAGCACTAAGGCTAAGCCTGCGCCGAATGCAAGGACGACGAAGATAGTAAAGAAATTGGACATCGAGGTAGCTGCTGAAATATCATCAATATAACTACCTATCATACCTCCAGTGAAGTTAGCGACAAAATTGGCAATGTACCAAATACCAAACATCAGAGCCATTAATCGAAGCGGGGACAGTTTATTAACTAGCGATAAGCCAACGGGAGATAAACACAATTCTCCAACGGTGTGAAAGAAATAAGCTAAGATTAACCAGATCATGCTTACACTGGCCGTTTGTGCACCCTGTGGAATGGAAGATGCCCCAATTACCAGTGCAAGGAAACCAATACCTAACAGGAAAAGCCCTGTGGCCAGCTTGATTGGGCCGGAAGGATTCAACTTAGAACCAGCCAACTTCACCCACATCACTGAAAACAGTGGCGCTAATGAAATGATAAAGAAACTGTTAAGCGTTCCAAACCAGGAAGCCGGAACTTCTAAGGTCTCATTGTTAAAATTATTGTAATTGATCCAAATAATGATACCCCAGATAATCAGAAAGCTAATCCCGGTAAAGACAATGGTCAATGGAAAATCTTTGAATATCTTTCCTGCCAGGCGAGCCAATACCCAGGTCAGTAGTACCATAGGGATAAGCGTCAACAATAAGCTGATCATTCTGAACCAGGTTACGGCAGTAGGAGTGAGTAGATCTCTCTGCGTATAATCATTGGCAAATATGGTCATCGTACCGCCAGCTTGCTCAAAAGCTAGCCAGAAAAAGACCACGAAGAAGGCAAATACACTGATCACTGTGATACGATCGCGTTCTACTCTGGGATATTTGCGCAATCGCAATACGACGTAGGTAATAAAAACGCCTAAGAACGGAATCAAATATGGAAATTTCTGAATAGGACCAGCATCACTCATATTCCAAAAAACGATAGTACCGATAAACAAGGCTATACTTGCACCAGCCCAAGTCCAGTCTTGTCTGGTAAAAGGGACTTCTTGTTCACCGTGACTACTTTCTTTTTCCCCCTTTTTCTCCGGCGCTTCTCCTAAAGAGCCAAAGATTTTTTGTCCAAAATGAAACTGTAGTGCACCAAAGAACATGAAGATACCAGCAGCACCGAAACCATAGTTCCAACCGACTCCCTCGCCTAGGTAACCACAGATTAAAATACCTAAAAAGGCCCCAGCATTAACCCCCATATAGAAAATGGTATAGGCACCATCCTTCAAGGGGCTACCATCTGGATACATCTGTCCGACAATGGGAGTCATATTGGGTTTGAACAAACCATTACCTGCGATCAATAGCACGAGACCCATGACAAAGGCTGGCAGGGTTTCAAAAGCCAGTACAGCGTGCCCTAGCGTCATGATCAGCGCTCCCCAGACCACCGCTTTTCGATAACCGATGTAACGGTCGGCGATCATCCCCCCAATAATAGGAGTACCATATGCCATACTCGTGTAAATGGCATACCAGGTTAAGGCCTCCGATCTTTCCCAGCCGAAACCACCGTCAGCAATGGTACTGGTGAGAAAAAGCACGAAAATGGCTCGCATCCCGTAATAACTAAAGCGTTCCCACATCTCGGTAAAGAACAAGACAAATAGGCCAACAGGATGGCTAAGAATGGTCTTTTGATTGGTTGCTGAACCGCTGAAAGTTTGACTCATATGCTATGGTTTCTTATACCAAAAGCAGTAGACCATCCCCCATGGAGGATCTACTGCTTCTTTAAAAGATATTACTTATTGTAGTGAGAATTATTGGACATCTCCCATCCACTTCTTAAGTAGAGGGCTAGTGATCAAGAAGATGATACCTGCGCCTACTCCAAACATTACTACGGACATAAAGATATTGGGAATCTCGGCCACATTATCCGGGTCGAACTCACCCGCTACCAAACCAGCGATGAGATTGCCCAAGGCAGCGCCCACAAACCAAATACCCATCATTTGTCCAAGGTATTGTCTAGGTGCCAGCTTAGTCGTGGCACTTAAGCCTACAGGACTTAAGGTAAGTTCACCAATAGAGTGGAGGAAGTAAGTCATTACCAACCACATCATTCCTGCTTTTTCACCGGCTACTACGATCTGTGCTGCGTAGTACATGACCAGAAAACCCAAACCCATCATGATCAAACCTAAACCAAACTTCAAGGGGGTGTTCGGATTCATTTGGCGCGCCGATAAACGAATCCATAGGGCACCCATCACTGGTGCGAAGATGATAATGAAGAGTGGATTCACATTCTGTAACCAGCCGGTGGGTAATTCCCAACCAAATAGCATTCTATCCGTGTAATCGCGTGCAAACAAATTGAGCGAAGACCCGGCTTGTTCGAAGCCTGCCCAGAACAAGGCAGCTCCTACGAACAGGAAAAATATAACGACTACCTTTTTCTTCTCGTCGTCGTTCAGCCCACCTGCGATTAAGATATAGGCAAAGTAGACTAGTGTAACCGCTACGATGATAATACCTACGGCTTCCGCCAAGCCCCTGGCAGTCATCAAATCAATAACTCCGGCAAATTGTAAGGCCAGGATTAAGCCCACTAATAGCACAGCAAAAATACCCGCCAGCATAGAGTTGCTTTCGCCAGCGGTACCTTCTTCTTCACGCTTTAGTTTGGCTTTGGGTTCTACGCCAATATCACCAAGCGTCTTGTCGGCGGTCAAGCGGTACTGGATCAAACCTGCTAACATCCCTACGGCTGCTAAACCAAAACCAAGGTGCCAATTCACTTTCTCCCCCAATAAGGCTACGAAGGTTTGCCCAAGCAGGGAACCTAGATTGATACCCATATAGAAGATGGAAAAACCAGCATCTCGACGTGCCCCTTTATCTGGATATAGATCACCCACGATGGTACTAATATTAGGCTTAAGCAAGCCAGTACCCATCGCTACAAAGGCCAATCCGAGGAAGAATATCGATGGAGAGCCAGGAATAGCCAAGATTAAATGCCCAATCATGATCAGCACCCCGCCATAGTAGATGGCTTTGCGCTGCCCGAAAATATTATCTGCTAGCCAGCCACCGGGTAAAGTCAACAAGTATACACCGGCGGTATATAAACCATATACAGCTGCTGCGGTTTCCGTCGTGAGTCCCAGTCCTTCCTGGGCTGTTTCCGTTGTCATAAACAGCACCAGGATAGCGCGCATCCCGTAGTAACTGAAGCGTTCCCACATTTCAGTAAAGAAAAGGGTAGACAAGCCTTTAGGATGGCCAAAGAAGCCTGTCTGATTCGTCGAAGATTCTGCCATTTTTTCGATTTGAGTGATTAATCCAAGGCATAACAGCAAAATCTAACAGCATACTTAGTTAGGGCTGGTTTTGCTATATGCTCAAAGTGTTCAAGTTTTGGAGGAAATTGTCAGGGAGAGATAGTCGCAGCACACCAAGACTTGAACATTGAAGTCCATCATCCTACTTGGCTTTTGTGCCTTATGAAGTATGGAACTTCAAGCTAAAAATAGATGTTTTTTGCATATAGCTGTAAAAATGCCGCTGATAATTTTGTCGGCCTCAAGGGAGCGGGAGGGAAAGAAAGACGGTGAGGAGAGGATAAGGCAAGCATCTAGGGGATATATGCCAAGATGGCTAAAGGCTGGTGTCCCAAAGTCGACCCTTAGTTTTGGCGATAAACACATTGTTGCATATTCAGATGGGGAAGCCCTCCATAAGCAAGTTAGGCCAGAACTATTCTGCCAAAGGTGGAGCACTATCGATGAGATCTACATTAAGTTTGACGGTCCATCCTAGAGATTCGCCCATGAAACGTATAACGTCCAACATCTGATTCCCTTGAGAACGAGCCTGTTCCATCAAATCACTGGCTTGTACCTTTTGTCGGAGCATTTCCTTGGCATTGCGATTGAGATTGGTGTAATCTTCGGCGGTGAAACTATTGAAAAAGCTTTCTTCCAGGTTTCGATATTGAACTTGATGATCGATGGACAAGATCTCTGGTTCTGGCAAATTGCTAAGGGTAAGCACCCGATTGGCACTATCTGCCGTGATTTTGACTTTCTCCAAGTCGTAACCCACCAGTACTTTGCCTTGCACTTCCAAAATGGCTTTCTTGGAAAAAGAAAAGGTACTGGGCAGCGGTAAGTAAAGGGTTACTGGACGCGTTTGCGTTTCATTATACAACTCATTGAAGTTGGCTTCTACGGTAACCAATTTTAATACGTCCTTCACCTTTTCCAGAAGGATACTGGTTTGAGATTCAGTAATCTCCTTCTGCTCGGATGAGTAGAAAAACTGTGTTAGCCAGATGCCCAACCCGAAGGCTGCCAGAAACCCGAATAGCGTTAGTGCTCGTTTTGTCAAGGGGCTTTATATTTTATGGAAGAACTGAACATACAGCATCCATGTGTAAAACAAACTTCTTGAATGCTCAGTTTAATTGTTCTTAGCGCTAAAGTCGTACTTCAATCCTTTGTAAGATTTCAAGACTACTTTTACTGACCCCACTGATACTGGCGATTCAATCAATAAGGGGATCTTGTTTTGGTCATCAGTTACCCATACAGACATTTGGCTATCCTCCTTGAAAACATTACCCACAATCACTTCCGGGTTAAACTTGTGGGTGCGGAATTTACCTTGCCCTTTGATCTTCTTGTTGGCCTCTTTCCCCTTATACCTGACCTTCAATGGCCAGGTCTCCTTATCCATAAAGATCTTGATAGGAAACGCATCACCCGTATTGAGGTTATTGAAATCAATATTGCGGGTATAGTAGATGATCGATAGGATGTCATGCATACATTTGTCGACGGGGTACTCTGTAGGTTTGGCTACCTCCCGGGTCTTTCCACGATTCGAAACGGCTACTCCTCGTTTGGGCTCGAAAGTAACCGCATCATACAAACGGTATCCGCCTTCTCGCACATTCCTAATGGAGATATAGGGCAGTAGAGTCTCTTTGTCCACGTAGGTATCATAGTAATCCCTGACGGTGAAAAACCACTCATAAGACTTATAAGTTCGACCGTGGGCGGATATGTGATATTTATTGCCGAGATCTTCTACCTTAAAGGTAACTTCACCTGCGGCTAACCAGACGAAATTCCAATTGTAGTAAATTTTATATACGATCTCCTCCCCACCCTGGAAAGTGTTGTTTTCCATTTTGCAGGGGCTATAGGTAACATTCGCCGCAGACTGATCACTACTGTCAGTTGGCATGGGGTCGAGGGGGCGATGTCCGGTCAGGCATACCAAGAGTATCCCTAACAAAAGCCCTTTTTTAATCAGCGCGTTCCTCATACTGTAAGGATTTAGTGACATTAGTTTTGACGATGACCATCAACCCAAGTAACGCGGGGATGGCCAGGTTTATTATAAAAAGTGCTATGGAGGCAGCCAGGATGGCGAGCGGATTTACCTCATAATTTTGCCAGATCAAAACACCAAGTTCTCCACGGGTCAATAGCCCTAAAGTTGGGGGCAGGGGCAATCCTGATTGCAATAAATAGATAACAAATACCCCGTTCAATAAGATGTGCCAAGGGATATTTAAACCAAAAAAAATCAAAAGGCACACAAATTGGATACTGTATATCAAAAAGCGCAGGGTAGCCATTGCCGCAGATTGCACTAATAGCGTTTTGTCAAACGGTCGGGCGTGCTCCAAAGAATGCGGAACCCATTGCAGCCAAGCTGGCCAAGGGAAACTTTGTATCCAAGGGAGTATCCTGCGAATCGAAAAGAATCCCCACCATAAGAGCACAAGAATCGGGCCACCGATATATAAGCCTACATCATAGACAATCCCAAATTCTTGGAAAAAGCTGCGTCCCCAGAAAATTATTCCGACAAAGCCTCCAGTGATCAGGCAGAGCAATTGCCCCATGTTGGCCACCAGGCTAGCCATGATCACTTTTGCATGACCGCCCGTCGGATAAGTGAGCAGGCGGCCTCCATATTCTCCAATGCGATGTGGCGTGAAAAGGGAAAGGCTAATACCATTTAAAACGGCGATAAAGGCCCTGTTGTAGGAACTGGGGTAGATTGGACGCAGGAGAATCCACCATTTTGCAGTCTCTAGCGACCAATTCAACGGCATTAGGAAAAGCGTAAACAACAAGTAATGCCTGTTTTCCTCCCAACGTTCTTTCGTCCAGAAATTCAGGAAGGTATTCCAGTGTGCTCCACCCCACAGTTGACGATAGAGCACATAAGCCAGTAAGAGTACCAGTCCAATCTTTGCTACAGTTATCCAGGTAGCTCGATTAAGCCGTTGCATATAATGGATTTTTAAGACAGCTTCAATTTGGGTTTGGCCATCAATAAGCCTAACTTGCTCGTTCGACCTAAGTTCATGTTTAAAATCCAATAATTGGCCTGCCAATGTTCCTATTTTGCTTATCCTTCGTTGTAGAACCCGGCTTGATAGCGCTGCTATCAGCCAGAACCTACGCCTCGTTTAAACAAAAAATGAATCATTTTCGGCTCAAAGACCGAAATTTAAACATGAACTAAGCACATAATTATGATTTGGTGCTGGCAAGTATTGTTAACTGCTTAGCTTAACCTGATTACTTTGAGTGATAAAAAAGAGGTTCAACGAATTCTTGGGATAGATCCTGGTACGAATATACTGGGATTTGCCATAATCGAGATCGAAAAGAAACAACTTAAGTTGTTAGAACTTGGAGTGGTACATTTAAGTAAGTTGGGCGATCACTCTCAAAAGTTAAAGCGCATATTTGAACGCATTCAAACCATTATCGATATCTACCATCCTGACCATATGGCTATAGAGGCGCCCTTTTTTGGCAAAAACCCGCAGTCGATGCTTAAACTTGGGCGGGCTCAGGGAGTAGCTATGGCAAGTGCGATCACTAAAGGCGTTGAACTAACCGAATATTCTCCTAAAAAGATCAAACAATCCATTACAGGCAATGGCAATGCCTCTAAAGAACAAGTGGCCGCCATGCTTTGTCAAATTTTGAAATTTAAGCTTGGCGACCACTACTTGGATGCAACAGACGCTTTAGCTGCTGCCGTGTGTCATCATTATCAGTCGAGTTCGATTTTCGGGGGTAGTAAAAAGTACACTGGCTGGGATAGCTTTATTAAAGACAATCCTGACCGGATTAAATAGCTGAGATACATCCTTAATCTGCCTTTCTTAATTTAGAGTCACCAGTTAGGCTTTGGGAATTGATGGTTGGGTTTCCTTTGTAGTTCATGACGCTGTCGCCAGATGCTCTTACACTCAATTCCTCCGTTACCGTTAGATAGGCATCACTATCTGAGCTAAGTTTAATATCCAGAACTTTTATGGCAAAATTATAGCTTCTGACTCGGCTGTCGCCCTTAACTTCCATTCGGGCTGATCCCGCTTCTCCGATCAGGTCTACTTTAGAGTCACCACTAATTTCGGCATCAAATTCGTTCACATCTACACTCCCTTCAAATTGACTATCACCTCTTAGGCTCAGAAAGAATCGATCTCCTTGCAGCATATTATCCATCGTCATCTTGGAATCACCTCTAATATCTGCCTGTAGCACATTAACCTGGATAGCGCCATGCAATTGACTATCCCCGCGTAGGTCAATATTGAGCTTTTCGTTTTGTAGTTTGTTTTCAAGGAAAACCTTGGAATCACCACTGGCTTCAATCTGTTCCAGTGTTTTGGCGGAGACGTAAGCATTGAGAGTCCTTTTTCCGCGGATGTTGTTAATTCTTTCCATGCCAATCCTAAGTGTAGTACCTACTTTTTCTACAATGATGTAATCATGGAAATTGTCATCTGCCTCGATCCGAACACCTTCAGCATCGCTGTTAGAGGTGACATAAACGGTGAAGTCATTGGATACGTCCAAAGCGTCGAAGCCAGTGATATTTTTTTCGAAGGTGGTTACATTGCCGGAGGGGTTGAAGACTTGCTGCTCACAAGAAGTGAAGAAAATGCATAGGGTGAAGATGGCTGTTAAAATTGCTTTTGATTTCATGGTACTGATATTTCAGGTTTTTTGTTCGTTACATCCTAAGGATGGGCACTATTTCGAAATACCCCTACAGCATTATTTTTATTGACTGGTGGTTGATTCCTTATTTCGCCTCTAAAGTCTTTGACTACTAGTATTTTACGAAATCTTAAAGTTTTTTGATTTTTTTTATTTCTTCAGCAGGAGAACGTCCTGGAAGTCCAGCGATTCAGCTTTTGGCCGACCACACCAAAAGCCAGGGAAGCTGTTTTCTAGCCTCAGCCCTATTTGGTCTAGATAGCCCTCCAGATAGCTGGCCTCAAAAGCTACATTGGCGGATTTTACCTTTTCATCCATCAGACGATAGTGACCATGGTCAAATGGAAATTGAAATTTAGGATTTGAAGGACTAAGTTGGGCCGCCTCCTCATTCCAGATAAAAAAGGTAGCCATGCAGCGTCCCTCGGGCTTGAGTACCCGATGGATCTCCGTCAAGTAATTTTCTACTTCTTCGGGAAGCATATGGGTAAATACGGAGGTGAGAACAACAAAATCAAATTGATCATTCGCATAAGGAAAATGGTAATTCGCCGCTTGCAGTCCTTCGGAGCGATACAGATCATTATCGATGGGAATATATTGGAACCGAAAATTTGAAAACTTACTACTGATGTGCTTTTGGCACCAGTCTACGCCCATTTTCACTACATCGAAACCCTCATAGCCCCCCTGAGCGTTCAAATAAGTGGTAAGGGGAAAGGCAATACGGCCAATGCCACTGCCAATATCCAAGACTTGATGGTGGGGCTTCAAATGGCCCTTTTCGACAAAATGCTTTAGCCAAGTGTTGCCTTGTTGTAGAAAATCTCCAGAGCCAGTATAAATCAAGCCCTTGGGAGGAATTAGGAGCCCATTCGCACTTCTTTTTGGGCGGAACAAGTCAGTAGGAAGAAAAATTAGTCGCCGCACGAAAAAGCGCCAACTAGGCGGTAAGGCATAGAAAACACGTCTCAATAGCGTCATGGGGGGAAAATAGATAAATTTCCCAGGAGACTAAGCCTGTTGAGTGCGATATTTCGGCTAGAAAAAGACCTACAAATCAACTAACTTGGTCCTTAGTCAAATACTAGGCCCATGATGCAAGGTAACATCCCTTCCAAAAAGAAGCCCTTGATTCCCGCCAGTCCGGCTTTATTCGAATATCTCCGAGCGCATAATCGGGAGGTAGAACTGCCTTTGCAATATGAAGATCTGTTGAGGTATAGCGCCTCTGTACCACTTTTTGATCAAAATGGAGTGGATACCTTGTGGGAAACCGTGTATTTCAATGAATCGGATAGGAGAGAGATTAATACTGCCTTGACCAATATCTACGCCTTGCTGAAGATGGACGGTGACACCCGCGCATCCGAACATTTGAATGTGGCAAGAATTGACTTCTGTACTTTCGGGAATACCAAACCCTTTCGAGTGCGCATCATCAATCGACTCAATGATAACTACGATCATTTTTACGTCAAAAAGGCCGATGCCTCCAGAATCTACGGGCTAGAATTAGAGGACCTATTATCCCCTAATCGCGTGATCTACATGGTGGATCGCAAAACACTGATTGAGGAACACGTAGCGGGTATTCCCGGAGACACCTTTATGCAAAAGAACTTGGAAGAATCCACTTTCAACCAAATTCGAATTGCTAAAGAATTCATCAAGTTTAACGAAAGGTGTTTTGTGCGCCTCCTGGGTGATATGCGCGCCTATAATTATGTGGTAGATATTACACCTGATATAGAAGGAAATCAATACCGCCTGCGCGCCATCGACTTCGACCAACAATCTTATGAAGGCCGTAAGAGCTTTTATTTACCACAGTACTTTAAAGAGAACAATCCGATTATTTTTCTGGGAATCAATCACATGACTAGTGAAACGGTGAAGCAGTATCAATTGGAAGAAAGAAGTTTGATTGCGACGCGGGTAAAGGCTTCGGAAACCCAGGTTAAGTCGCTGCTGGATGTGATGATTGAGGATGAATTATCTACTGGCGAAAAGGTAGAACAATTGAAGGAGGAATTGGCCTATCATCATAAAAACGATGCTTTCAGAAAGTGTACCACTATGGGGCAGATCGTGCTAACCAATATCCAATTGCTGCTACGCAAGGACTTTAAGCAGAGTATGATTATTGGGGCACCACAAATGTAGTGAGGCCCCTAAGGCATTTCTTTCACCTACTCTGATCGCAAAATCTTGGCCGGATTAACGATGGCTACTTTCAAAGTCTCCCAGCTGATGGTCAAGAGGGTAATACTCATTAGTCCTCCAGCCGCCAAGAGAAATATTCCCACATCAATGTCAATATGATAAGCAAAATTGTTCAGCCATTTTTGCATCAGTAAGTAAGAGATGGGAAGGGCTATGACTAGCGCTATTAGTACCAGTACAATAAAGTCCTTTGACAACAAAAACAACAGGTTGGGTACATTGGCACCTAAGGTCTTCCGGATACTGATTTCCTTAATCCTTTGGTGAGCTGCAAAAGTAGTGAGTCCCAGCAAACCTAGACAGGCAATCAAAACGGCTAAGGCAGTCAAAGCTATTGCTAAGCGACCAACTACTAGCTCTCTTTCATAAGTAGCTTGGAATTGCTCGTCTAAGAAGTGATAGGCGAAAGGTACATCTGGACTGAAATTCTCGTAGATTTCTTCAAGGCTGGAAATAGCTTCCTGTGTCTTTCCTGCTTGAGTGCGTGCGAACAATCGATGAGTGTCTTGAGGTCGAAGTAGCATAATCAGTGGTTCGATCTCATGATGTAAGGAGGACATATGGAAATCTTCGACCACGCCAATGATGGTACCCGCTTCTCTTCCATACATTTCTACTTTTTTCCCGATAGGGTCGTCAACCCCCATATACTGTTGAAACTCCTTATTGATTAGGTAGGTGATCGAATCCGCACCAAATGCCGTATCGAAAGCTCTGCCCTGCTGGAGTTTCATATCCATTACCTCCAGAAAATCATAGTTGATGCTTAAGGTATGTATCTCTTTGCGCCCCTCCTCAACAAGCCCTGGCCAGGTATAGGCGTGTGTGCCACTGGTCACATCTAGAGGGCTCTGGCTACTGGAGGAAACCCATTGAATACCAGGCTTCCTGAGTAGTTCTTCTTTAATGGAAGGCAACTTTTCTCGTAAGGACGGATTAAGGTGTGTATAGATCACGTTTTCCCGATCGAGTCCCAGGTTTTTTGATTGAATATAGCGCAGTTGTTTGTACACGGTCAGGGTACCTACGATCAGCAGAACGGAAATGGCAAATTGAAAGACAACCATACCCTTTCTAGCGAATAGCCCGCGCTCACTCAATCGGAAACTTCCTTTCAGCACTTGCACAGCCTGCAAAGAGGAGAGGAAGATAGCGGGGTAGAGAGACGCAATCAACACGGTAAGCCCACCTATACCCAACAATGAAAGCAAAGTAGTCCCATCAATGCTATCTATAATGATATTCTTTCCAGTCAGCGTATTGAAAAAGGGTAATGTCAGAAAGAATAAAACGATGGCAAATAGAAAGGATATGCCAACTAACAGCAAGGAATGACTAGTGAATTGATTGATGATGGACATCCTGCCCGCCCCGATAGATTTCCGAATACCGATTTCCTTTGCCCGGTCTAAAGCTTTGGCAATGGTGAGATTGATAAAGTTAATACCAGCAATCAAAAGGATGAATAAAGCAACTAACGAAAAGATGCGAATGTAATAGGACATTGAGCTGAGCACTTTCTTACCCTGCTCGAAATTGGCCCCAAGGTGAAGATCGGTCAAGGGATGGAGGAAGACTTCACTGGTAAATCCTGCAATATGTTCATTTTGGACCAGCTTTATTTTTTCATTAACTCGCGAAACATCAGCATCTTCCCGCAGTTGGACATAGAGCTGAAAATTGCTATTGTCCCAACTGTCGATGCCTCTTGCCTGATTTAAATAGGCTTTGATGGAAAGGACAAAATCGAATTGTATAGAAGAGTGCCTTGGGACGTCTGCAAAGACTCCAGTCACGGTGTACTCCCTCTCATTGTTTACTAAGATACTTTGGCCAATTGCGCCATTTTCACTTTTCCAATTATTGCCATAATACTTCTGGGCTAGGGATGCTGAAATGACAATGGAATAGGGATCCTTGAGTAGGGAAGCGGCTTCTCCGGCTAGCAGTTGCCAAGAAAAAAGAGAGAAGAAGCCGTTGTTGGCATAAAATCCGTTTGCTCGGCTCAAAACTTCGTTATCCTGTAGAACTACCGGCGGACGCTGTCGGATCAAAGCCATTTGCTCCACCTCAGGATAATTTTCTTCTAAAGTTTGTACCAAAGGGTAGGGGATGGAATTGCCCGTAAATACTTCATCGGTAAATTTTGAGTGTCGGAATACACTATAAATTCGATCACTCTTTTCGTGGAATCGATCATAGCTCCACTCATCTCTAATCCAAAAAACAATGAACAAGGCTACTAACATCCCAAGGGTAAGACCAGAGATGTTGATGAAACTGAAGGCCTTATCTCTTTGGAGAATACGCCAACTCAATAGCAAATTATGTTTGATCATGATCGGGCGGTGATTTTTGCTTCTCTGAAAAGAGCCGAATCCTAATATGAGATGTACTGCATCTAACCAGTACATGCATTTGGCGTGAAATGGTCCTCTAGCAGTGTAACGGTCCTCATATATTTCGGCTAAGTCACCCAGGAACTCTTCTCCCTGAGTCTCGCCGAGGAATCGAATGAGTAGCCAATTGGCAAATCGAGGTGGGTGGGTATTTTTGCTCATCACAGGCCTGACTTAAGGAAAGGAATCATTTTCCACATACTTTGTCTAATCTCCTGACTAGACTGTAGCTGGCGTCTACCCAAGGTGGTAATGGTGAATAGCCGTTTTCTTCGGTCTCCACGTTTGGCTGTATTACCGCCCAATTCTGAACTCAGAAAGCCCTTATCCTCCAGGCGATACAAGGTGATGTGCACGGCACCTAGGAGAACGGATCGCCCACTATGCTTTTCTACTTCTTCCTTTACAGACACGCCATAAGCATTTCCATCCAAGATGCAAACAGCCAACAATACGAGTTCCTCAAACTCGCCCAGCCCTTTTCTGTTCATTATTTATAATTTTGTATATTATACAAATATATAACTAATGCCTGGATTTCCTAATCTTCCTAAAAAGTTTGTGATAAAATTGGAAAAGCGTTGATTGGTGGTTTTACCTCAGGAGCATAAACTCACCCCTAATAGGCTGTCGTTTTCCATTTTGTCCCACCACTTCACCCTGGTAAACATATACGCCATTTGGTAAGGCTTGTCCTACGTAGTTGCCATTCCAAATTTCTGCTCCTGGTGTAAGTTGATCTAAGCTAAATAGCAGGGTACCCCAACGGTTAAAGATCTTGAAATCCTCTACATACTGGATCTCATCTCCGCCGTAGATGGAAAAGTAATCATTGACGCCATCATCATTAGGAGAGAAGACGTTGGGCGCAAAATAGGCGAATGTTTGCCGGACAATTACGGTAATCTCTGCTGCTGCTGTACAGCCACGATCATCCTCTGCGAAAAGATAATACCGGGTAGTAAAAGCTGGAGATACACTGGGCGATTCGCAATCTGCACAGCTCAAGCTATCGATTGAGGTCCATTGGATGGAAGTGATGCTATGATTGGCTGCAAAGCTAAGTGCTACTGATTGCCCACTAAAGATTTCATAACGATCCTGTACGCTCAAGGCCAAGGGAGAAGCTGGAAGTATGTTGATTTCTTCGCTCGTACTACAACCTTGGCTATCTGTGACCTGTAACTCAAAGGTCCCGCTAGGCACAGCAATTGTAGATTCACGAATTAATTTGCCATCCAATCTTACTTCATAGTTACCGCTACCGCCCGCAATTTGATCAATATGCAGAATGCCATCAGTTGCAGTAGCACAACTGGGCGGACTTACCTGATAGCCCACCTTGATTCTTGTTTCCAGTACCTCCCAACTAGCTTCGCCAATGCAACCCATATCATCCGTTACCGTCAAACCATAAAGTCCCGGGGCGTTGATGGGAAGTGAAGGGCCATCGGCGCCATTGGACCATTCGTACTGGACAAAAGTGCCACTAGTCAGTAACCTATCTGGTCGACCATCGCAAAGACTGGCCGGGCCAGTAATCTGTGGATTAGGCGCTGGGAATAAAACGATATTGACCGTGTGGGTACTGTCGCAGCCATTTTGGGCAGAATAGATGGTGCTTAAGGTGGTATCCTTCATATAGGCAGTACCTGCATAGATATCACCAGGACATAGGCCAACGTTCTCCAGGCTTTGGGTGGGTGCGTTGACCGTCAAGTTCAGCTCTACAAGGCTGTCGGAGCCCATCTCATCTTTCAAGAGGACTTGGAAAGTCCCATCTGCATGGAAGATTTCATTTCCAATCTGGATGGTTTGACCTGCACAAAGAACCGTATCGATGATAGTGCTCGGACAGTTTTCAATGGGCTCATATTCAAAAACTACTGCATTGGTAATGTATCGGCAAGTAGGTCTAGTAATTTTTTCTTGATCCGCAGCTACCAAAGCACGTAGGGCCAAATCGGGAGGCAACTGGTCAATGATTAATGAATTACTGGTGCTTGGCGTTCCAAAGTTTTGCCAGCTTAAGCCTTCATCTTGAGAAATTTGCCACTGAATGATTGGGGTAGGAAGTCCTGTCCCTATACCCAAGGCTACCTCAATTTCAGACTCTATGCAATGTGGCATAGGGGAGAGTTCTTCCAAACTCATAGCTGGTCCGCAGGGACGGAGCAAGACATTATCAATGGCAAAGTCATTTCCAATCTGACCATCAGAATTGTGACGAAGGGCTATCCGTAGGGAGGTTTGGCTGCCGTTGGGCATAAAGGTGAAGCCATAAGCGCGCCAGGTTTCATCCTGTGGAATTTCACCTGTGCCGCCCAATAGTTGTCCATCAATGAGAAACTCAAGTTCGGGTAATCCATCTGCAAATTCTGTACTATCTAGGAGGTTAATGAGAGAAGCCGAAAACTCATAGGTAATGCCAGCACAAAGTCCATCAACTTCCCACTCAGCAATGATTGCATTATCCGACCGGCCGTTTACGACCATCATATAGCCTGAGGGCTCCCCACTAAGGTCTTGAATGGGAATCCAGGTGGGAGCATTTAATTCTACTGGCCAGTTTTCGGTACTTTGGGTCAAGGTAAAGCTCCCTGGTGTCAAAGGTAGGGTAGTACTAGAGGCATATGCACTTGGAGGATGTGAATGGCTTGGTGCTAACAGACTGACTCCAGCTCCGAACGTGCCAGTTTCATTCAAATTGATGCCTACTGCTCCACCGCAAGCGGGTGGCGGCGGGGGATCAAGATCTTTGGCTAAGGATTGCTTTTGTCCTTGCAATAAACAAGGCCAAAGAGAGAGGGATATGATCAAAGATCGGATTAGTGTTTGCTTCATGCGTTCTGTGCGCTCGACTTTGGGATAAAAGTCCTGCAAAGGTACATACCTTTGCTCAGCGAAGGCACTAGACGGATGAAAATCTTTGGCTTACCTATGACGTAAAGCTATAATGGGTAGGAGATGGAAAGGCTGTGAGCAAGTTCCACCAGTGCTTTAGGCTGGTGAAACTCGATGAATGCTAGCGCATTAATCTGACAAAGGAACCATGATCCCCGCTGTGATCCCGATGGTACGGTTTTTGATTTCACGATCTGGATTTTCATCTAAGTCACCTAATCCCAAGATGTAACGGACATCCGCAAAGAAGCCAAGATCACTGAGGTTGAAGTTGAGTCCCAGAGCAGCTGCAATGCTAAAATCGGTTCGTTTGATCCCATCCTGATCGAAATCGATCTTCTCCTCGACACCCGCAATTTTGATGTTGCCACTGATGGCGTAATTTAGAAACGGTCCAGCTCCGATATACGCATTAATGGGATTTTCTGCTCCAAAGCGCAACTTGGCCAAGGCTCCTACATCCAAGTAGGCGAAATTCTGACGTACATCCTGTCCCAATATATCAGCCTGATAGCTGCGCCCCAGGTACATTACTTCCGGTTGTATTGAAAAGGCTGGGATAATGCCCAGTTCAACTCCAATTCCGATTTGAAGATCTAGATTAGATTTTGTATCAATCTCCACTCCATTAACGGTATTATCTACATTGGCCACTACTGCCCCCAGTTTGGCTTGAAAGTAGGATTGCGCCTGTAAACCAAATCCAAACAGGCAGGTGACGAGAAAGGAAAGTAATATTGATTTTTTCATAACGGCACTTAAGTTTTATCCTTCTCCGACATTGGTATAGCAACGCTCATAAGCGCTTGATCATGCGTATTGATCCAAGTTTTAGTTGATTCAAAACACAAAACGGTCGGAGAACCAGATTAAATAAGAAAGAAGACTCGACGAGCCCGCCGACAAAACGCAATAACGAAAGTAGATTTCATCTTATTGCAACTTTGCTTGAATGCTTGCCAGTAGAGCTTCGGTACTTTTCTTGGCTTTACCAGCAGCTTTTATTTGTAGGTAAATGATGCCTTGCAAACTGAAGATCATATTTCGTAGACGTTTATCATCCATAAAGTCGAGCTTGCGGGCATAGATAGCATCATAGTCTAAACTCACGAAAAAATCCGCCATGTAATTCTTGCTGAAGTTCTCTCGTCGATCATAAGCACGTTGCATGTGCAAATATTCTCGATAATGCTTTTCGATTGCTGATTTCAGTTCAAAATCGGAAATCAGTTTAAAATCTCCTGAATTCACTAAAGTGTGGTAAGTAGCATCTTCCGGGATAAAGGCGACGGTTTCTGCTACGCGAAACACCTTGCTAAAAATAGTGTCTCGACCAGGGATCTGCCGGCCTAGGTGTGGTCGAAGGTGATTAATATCGTCCAGGTTCTGCCCCAGTAAGTACAGGTTTTTATTAAGAGAGTCTAGATCATTGCTAAGGTCTTTTTCAAGGTTTTTTAAGTAGAGTTCTTCAACTTTGCTGGCACGATTTGATTCCGCCCAATTGTTTAAGGCAAAAGCTATGCTAATCCCGATGATCACAATGATGATCTCTCCAATTGCATATCGCCAATTGATTTTCATATGGTGTTGCTTTTGGAGAGAAACTACGGATTTTTGAGGTCTTTATCAAAAGCAATGCTTTCCGTTCTTAGCCTTATTGTTTCACAATCATACTTGAATAGGTGTGTTGAGCATCTGTAAGAGATAGAAAATAGACCCCTGTAGATAGTGCAGAAAAATCGAAGGAATTAGCGGTTTGGCCCGATTTAACCTGTATTTCCTTGATTAGTCGGGATTGTTGGTCAAATACTTTTAAGGTGTAATCTCCCTCTAAATCTATCTGGATCTGCTCATGAAAAGGATTGGGGTAGACCTGAATAGTCTTGGTGCTAGGAGCGAAAGTGGAAACCACTGTGCTGAGATCGAAAGCAGCTTCTAGCTCACAACCTTTTTGATCTGTAATCAAAAGATGATATAAACCTTGAGATAGGTTGGTGGCGATACTGTCCGTTTGTCCCTCCGGGTCATCCCATTGATAAGTAAAAGGTGGATGATCTCCCATTGTACGGGCTTCCAGTTGAAAGCGGATAGGGTTGCTATCTGTTTGCAAGGGAGTTAGCTGAGTATATAATGCAATGGTATCGACTACAAAGGTGTCAGCTAACAAGCAGTTTTGGTCTCTCACCTGAACCCAATAAGTATTGGCAGATACTGAGCTGAAGGTCATGCTATCTGTAAATTCATAGGTGGAGTTGATGGAGTAAGGTGGAAGCCCCTCTGTGACACGATAGGTTACTTTCCCGGTTGATTTGTCTTTACAAGAATGCTCGATGGTGCGGGTGAAGGAAAAATGGGCTGCGGCAATGAGGACGGAATCTTCGGTAATACAGCCTAATGCATCTTTAACAGAGAAATGGTTTTGGCCCCCTGTAAGATTATCTGCAAAGGATCCTTCGGCCCCCGAAGACCACGTGATCTGCAAGGGCCACTGCCCCTCTCTCAAGCTGATCATAGCTTGTCCGTTGGCAAGACCATTACAGGCAGCTCGACGGGCTTCGGCTTCTACCTGTACATCATTAGACGAGATAACCAGACTATCAACGTTTTTACACTGATTGCTATCTGTGATCGTGATCCGATAAGTGCCAGCTTCCAAGTTGGTGATGGTATCGGCAGTTTCCAGGTTACTCCATTCGTATTGAAAAGGAGGGGAGCCGATGTCGACAGCGGCAGTGGCCGCTCCTTTTGATCCTTGTACACAGGCATTATTTAATACAGTTGGTGTAAAGAAGAGGATAGGTATAGTGAGATCAATAGAACTGAAATCCCGGCATCCCAATGCGTCAGATACCGTGAGTCCATAGTTACCTTCTGCTAGTTCTTCCAAGCCAGGATCGGTAACGCCATTGCTCCAGGTATATTCAAAAGGAGCTGTACCTCCTGATAAGGCAGAAGAAATCCGGCCATCTATCCCATTACCTAAGCAGGTGGGGTCCGTTCCTTCTATAGACAGAGAAAAATCAAGACAGTTGTAACAGTTCATATCCAATTCGAACAGTGCATGTCCCACAGAGGTAAGAATGACCCCCGGAGCTGTACCTTGCTGGTAATTGGTAAGAAAAAAATCATCTTCAAGGTTTTGCTGAAATCCGAGGAATGGAGTGCGTAATATTTTACTTGGTGTTTCAAAGAAATAGATATAGCCTGCCTGACCGTAGTAGTACTCGGGGATACCGTTATTGTTGAGATCACCACTGGCTAACCCCCTTATATCCAGATAGTTGTTTTGGGTGTCCCAAATGACTTTTTTCTCAAGGGTTTTGCCATCCATTTCCAACAAGAAATTGCCTTGATCACTGGCATAATAGATGAGTTCCAGTTGAGGGTCTTCATCATTGTTGGCTATGGTAAGGCCGTTCACTTTAGTTTCCTGGCTGATCCAGAATTCATCATTGACAAGATCAAAGATGTATACCCGATAATTTTCTGCTACAATTTCATTCACACCATCATCATCAATGTCTGCTATATGTAGGTTTGCAAACTCATTCCGGAGGCTTCCGCCACTATAGTCATCACTTTCCCATTCTACGGAATAATCTGAACTATTAAATACTAGGATCTTTACAGCAGCACCTGAGGCGATCGCCTTTAAAACGGCAATGATTTCTACTTCTCCGTCGTTATCCACATCTCCGATTTCAATCCGATGAACAGAGGATAGGTCTCCGGCCGTAAAGCTACCTTCCACTTCTAAACTCTCGGAATCCAGTATAACAATGTAGGGGCGATTTAACTTGGTAGAACCAAATATGATCTCAGCTGCTGGATCATCATCAATATTCGCTACGTGTAAATCATAGGTTATTTGTACTTCACCGAGAGGGGTGTCATCTTTGGGCATGGCCAGGCTCCATTGTAGTTCCTTGGAAAGTCCATCATAGACGGATAGCTTATAGCTACTGGACAGCCATTGCTGCCCTTCTGTGATGTTTTCAGTGATCTGGGTTAATAGTAGGATTTCATCTTGTGGATCATTATCGACATTACCCAATTCGAAAACACGTCCGCCATCTTCTCTTGATTCTGTATTCCATATCATCGCTCCCGTTCCAGCTTCATAAGCTGATACTCTGTCACCAGAGGAGACAATCTCAGGCACCCCATCATTGTTGACATCTATCATGCCTAAGAAGGCGAGCCTTTGATCGATATTCGTCATTTCAAAGATCTCCTCTTCATTTTTGAAGTCATAGGCAATTAGGCCATCATATACAATGTCAGGAAAGCCATCCTGGGTAAGGTCAGTAAACATAAACTTACTGATCGTCTCTGTCCTAAAATCATAGAGGGTAGCCTGGTCTTCTACATTGAAGATTTGAATGGTTCTTCCTTGTTGAAAGGCAATTTCTAGATTATCATCATCATTGAAATCTCCTAGGACAAATCTCGGCCAATTGAAAGGAGGAGAAGGCCATTGGTTGGTAAATTGGCCATTAGTAATTTCGAAAACGCCATGATGGGTAGTAATCTCTATATTAGGGTCTTCATCCACATTTCCTACCAGGAATACGTCCCTAGACGGCATAGGTAAGGTCAAAAAATGAGAGTAATCGGCAGGGCGAAAGAAATACATGGAATCGGAAGTACCGACGAGAATATCCTGCTGCCCATCATTGCTGGCATCACCAAAATCAATATGCGTAATTTCACCCTCTAGTTGGTCGCGATGAATTTCCTGCAATCGCTGATCCGCGAATTGAAAGACCTGCAGTAGGCCATTATTATGACCAACGAAAATTTCAAATAGATGATCCCCATCTAAGTCACTTATATTAACAGAAACAATACTGTAGGCATCGGGTAAGACCTCAGTTTGGTAGACAAATTCATAGTTAGGGTCGGTATCGGTAAGGCGTACTATATTCAAAAGATTAGCTCGCCAGAAGTTAATGCTGGTGCCTCGTCCGATTCCTGTCATGAGCGTCTCTACTTGCCCATCATTATCGAGGTCTTCTGTAAAGAAACCATTATATCCTAAGGACTCTCCAAGGACAGGGCGCTTCCAAGAGGCCGCACAATCAATGGCGATGGTTTTGTTAGACTGACCCCATGAACAAAAGGTTATCAATAACCCGAGGGTAGTGATAATACTTGATTTAAACATACTCATGGAGCTTAGTTGGATTTGATGAGCTTGATAGATGTTCGACTTTCTTTACTTGAGATACGTGCAATATATATTCCGGGCTGTAATGCTCCCGCAGGGATAAAGAATGTTTCGTTGGGATGAACTGAAGACCACTGATGGCTACTTAACTTCTTACCCTCAAGCGTAAATATCTCCACCCTGGCTTCGGTAAAATCTGAACCGAGATATTGGAGTTGAATTTGGTCTGCGAATGGGTTTTGAACAAGGCGATAGGCGCTGTCGGACGCACGCTCAGCAAGGGATGGTGCTGAGCTTACTTGCCCAGCCGTATACTCAAAATGAAATATGCCTTGTCGATTGCCAAAAATAAAATCTGTGTCTCCATCTTCCTCAAAATCAATAGCTGTAATCTTGGCCCGGTTTGACCAAGTTGATACAAATGAACTAGTGGCTAAGGGTTCTGAGGCATGAATATTGTAAACCCTTGCTCGATCTGCCAATACAAAGATTTCTTCGCCAGGAAAGGAGGAATCCATTTCCTGAATAACCATACCCGTGATGCCGTCATCTAAATAGGGCCATAATTGTAGGACATTGAGTTCTTCAAAGGAAACGGGATCTAGAATAGTAATTCGGGTAAGGTGTTCGCTGAAGCCACAGAATTCTTTTCGACCATCACCATCCAGGTCGGCCATATGATAATCATGAAAACCGTACTGACTAGTGGTAAATAGGATTTCCTTAGAAGGGTAATCCAAAACGTAAAAGCTATTCCCAATATTACCATGAAATACCAACTCATGTACACCATCTTCATCTAGATCCAGTGGGCGAAGCTTGGAAATGTTACTTTCAAAATCATAGCTATCAGATAAGATAAGTTGATTGTCCACTATATCGAAGAAATACAGGGATTTTTGCTGGGAGACAACCACTTCTTCTTCTGGGTCATTGTCAAAATTACCTACTAGCATGCTTGTATGATAGCCAAAGGGCAAAGATTCGCTATCCAGGACAACCCCGTTGCTGATTAAGTACAAACTTGCTTCATCAGGATGGGGTTGATCATTAAACTCTAGGAATATGACTTGTTTGTAGTTAGTATTGGGTAAGAATTGTCCGATACACAGATCCCTAAATTCGATTTGATGCCCCCCAAATCCTCGCTCAAACTTGATGTCCTGAACAGGATAATCGCTGATGTGTATAATTCCACCTTCATCTAAGAAGGTTCGACGGTGGCCATTTGAATGAACTTGAACCAGTTCTAATCCTTGCTCTTCATCCAGTGGAGCAAGCGCAGCAAGCGACGGATACTCCATGGCAATACTTTGCCAACGCAAACTTCCATCTATGTATCTGAGGTAAAAATGACTTGCTCCAGAGTTGTTGTTACTGTCTGTATGGATGAGTTCTGGCACTCCATCACCTTCAAAATCATGAATCAAAACCTGATCCATTCCTTGATATCTCAAATCCCACAAATAATCGCCTTCAGAAACATCATAGCAGAACAAGTTGGAACTATTTAACAAATAGAATTCCTTTTCCGCATCCTCATCAACATTCAGCGCATATATATTGTAGAACCCACTTCGAAGCAAAGGTCGAAATCTATTGAGACCCAATGAGGGATAACTGTAGACATATAAGCCTTCATTGTCTAAAAGGATCATTTCGAGCTCGTCATCATTATCATAGTCCTCAAATAGGTAGGTATGTGCGGGGCGGTCGAGGACGGTCTCATGGCTATAATCACGGAAGTCAAATTTTCGTAGGGTATCCCTTCCAAAGAAAACCTCTGAATGATCATCTCCATCGGTATCTGCTATGGTGAAATAAGTACTCTTAATAATTCCAAAATGGAAAATCGTATCTAAAGTTTCGTAATCTAGGATAAGCAAAGTGTAATCGGGCCTGCCGTTATCGTCCTTAATTAGGACCATTTCATTTTTTCCATCTCCATTGTAATCGCCTACTTTTAACTGCCTAACGTGTCTATAGCCGAGTGGCGCGACCCTTTGCCAGTTTCGAGTATAACTATCCAACACTAAAAGGGTGCCTGAGCTATTAAATGCTAGTACTTCAGTATTATCATCCTCATCGATATTTCCTACCGCCAGGCTGTAGATGTTTTTGTTGGTTGTGAGTCCGTCAGCGGCCGTACTCCAAGCTTGCCGGAGTTCTCCATCCTGGTACTCATCAAAGGTTATATAACTATAGTCTGCAATGGAAACAACCTCCTGCTGTCCGTCTTTATCGAAATCAATCAACTCCAACTTTGTGTTGTTATTCCGGCGATTTAGGATTTTTCTTTTTTCGATTAGTGTCTGTGCGGTAAGGCTAGTGGTAAGGAAGAATAATATCAGACACAGAAAAGATGTGTTAGTCGTGTGGAATCTAGTCATTTGAGCGCGAAATTTAGTCTTTTAACCTAAATGTAAATCTAATAGTTAAAGGAATAAATTGCAAATTGTATTATGTTAATATTTCATCAGGTGTTCGGGGGAATCTGCTAAGGGAGTGGTGTACAAGGTTCTTAAAACTTAAGCGCGGTCATGACAGCTCAGCTTGAATATTTGGAACTAAACGTATTTGTCTTCAACAACTTTCGATTTATCTTCCCGGTATCATTTTTGGGTAACTGTTCAAGAAAAACGAGCTGCTTGGGTACTTTGAATTTTGCTAGTCTCTCCCCACAAAACTGAAGCACTTCGGAGGTTGTGCACTTAGCCTCTTCTTGTAAGCAGAGGTAGGCTCTGCCCACTTCCCCCCATTTGGCATCTGGCACACCAATCACGGCTGCCTCAGTAATGTTCGGATGGCTGAGCAGTACCCTTTCGATTTCCGCTGGGTACACATTTTCCCCACCAGAAATAAACATATTTTTGATGCGGTCTACCACGAAAAAATAGCCTTCCTCATCTTGTCGGACCCGATCTCCAGTTTTAAACCAGAGGCCATCAAAAGCCTGCTGGGTGGCTTCCGGGTTGTGCCAATAGCCAGGCGTGACCATGGGGCCTTTTAATTGTAGTTCCCCAGCTACGTTGACTGGCACCGGAAGTCCTGCTGGATCGACAATTCTGGTCTCCACGTAAAAGTTAGGTCGACCTATAGATCCCTTTTTGCGTACCGCATCATTCTGATGCAGGGAAGTTAGATTAGGGCCCACTTCCGTCATGCCATAGCCCTGGCGGATGGGTACCCCTTTCTGATGCCATTGTTCTATCAAAGGGATTGGCATGGGCTCTCCTCCAACTATGATGTAGTGTAGCGAAGCGAGTGGTGTTTCCTGAAAATTAGCTTCTGCTGCCATCATGTTCAGCATGGTTGGCACGCCCATAAATAGGGTTGCTTCTTCTTCTGCTAGTAGTTGAAGAACCCTATCTGGCTCAAATTTCTTGACAAGACAGGTATAGCCACCGTGGTGAAGCAAGGGCGTCAATAAGACATTCCATCCGCCGGTATGGAAAAATGGCATGCAATTGATCGTGCGACTCTCACTGTTGATAATCAGAGAAATGGAGGTATTTACACTGTTCCAGAATAGCATTTTGTGCGTGTATATCGCACCTTTGGGAAAACCCGTTGTACCAGAAGTATATAGAATGAAAATGGGATCATCGTCCTCAATGGTGGTATCGTATGGATGTTGGCAAAGCTGATCTTTATACTGATCGCAAAAGGACTCCAGGTCCTGCCAAGCCCAAGTCTCGAAATTAGCAGATCCGTTACAATCAGTACTTAGGGTTTCCAGAAATCGCTCTTCGGCGATCAGTAGGTTAGGCTCGGCATCTTGAAGTAGATATTCTATTTCTGGGGTACTCAATCGATAATTGATCGGAACCATGGTGAAATTGGCCTTTTGTGCAGCGGAGAACAGTGCTATGTGTGCTATACTGTTTTCTGCTAGGACGGCAATCCGATCTTTAGGTTGTAAGTGAAATCGCTTCTGTAAGTAAGCGACCAATTGTTGGCCCAGGTTGTTAAGCTGAAGATAGTTTAAACTACGTCCGGTCTCGTATTCTTTGATCGCGATCCGATCCGGGCTATAGATGGCCCATTTTTGAATCCAATCTCTTTGCATAAGTACGGGTGTCCTGATGATTTGTACAAATGTAAGCTATCTCATTTTGTCATTATAGTCTAAATGCGGCACTGGCAAATGCCAAACCACCCCCAGAACCGATGAAGTAGACCAAATCCCCGGTCCGGACTAGGCCTTTCTCCCAGGCATCATTGAAGGCCATGGGAATGCAGGCCGAGCCGGTATAGCCATAGTGATGCATAACCGTGTGTGCTTTTTCATGTGGTTCTCCTAGGATATCCATCGTTGCTCTGATGCTATTGATGTTAATCTGAGTAATGAAGTATTTAGCGACATCACTTGAGCTAAGCTTTAATACTTGGTTTAAATGCTGGGCCATACCGGACCACATTTCGGGATTTAAGGTCTTTGGAAATTTCTTAGCGAATACCAGTTGATGGCGGTGATCTTCTAATACTTTAGGGGTAGTGGGGGCATGGGTCCCCCCAGCATAGATACCCATGTAATCATGGTATTGACCTTGGGAAAGGAGCTGACTAGCAAGGAAACCTACCTCTTTATCCGAGTTGGCGGAGAGCACCATTGCACCGGCCCCATCGGCAAACAAGGTGACCGTCTTCTTGTCCGTTTTATTCAAGTACTTGCTCATGGCATAGGCTCCGATGACCAGTACGTGCTTATATTGTTGATCTGCTCGGATGTACTTGGCCCCGACATCCAGGGCCGTTACGAAGCCTGCACATGCGGTATTGATGTCGAATGTTCCTGCATTTGTAGCTCCTAAACGATGCTGCACAACGGAAGCTGTCGAAGGAGATATATACTCTGGAGTATCGGTAGCTACAATAATCAATTGAAGCTCCTCGGCTTGGAGTCCTGCGCGATCCAAGGCTTGCATGGCAGCGGCCTGGCAAAGATCTGCCGTGCCTTGGCCTTCTACGCACCAGCGTCGTTCAAATATCTCCACGTTTTCTTCCAACCAGGGACTTACCTTTTCCCCTAACAATTGATCAAAGTAGGTGTTATCCAAGCAGCGATCAGGAGCATAGGCTCCGACCCCCGCTATCCTTGCGTTCTGCATTATTAATTCTATGTTTTTGAGTACTTGTAAATGAGGCTTCCTACCAAGGTAGGACTTAAGCCAAAGAGAATTCCCAGGGCAGCTGTAACCCCTGGATTACTAAAGGTGAAAGGGCTCTGCGGAAACCATTTTTCTCCCAAGAAGTATAGGCCGAAATGTGTTCCCATGGATAGGATGGATCCCAGCCATACGATAGGCAAGGAAGCTTTTCTAAATAGTACACCGACCAATAGAGGGGGAACGGCTGCCAAAACTAAACCATAGACCCCCACTTGTCCGAAAATACCTAATAGCTTCGGTGGATTTAGATCGATCCAAAAGGTGAAAATGGCTACCAGAATCAACACCAGGTGACTCGCACGGAAGGCGAGACGCATTTTTTCGGCTAGACTATAGTCCTGGCGTCGAAATCGATCTAATAGCGGAAGCACCAGATCATTAGCAGTAATTGTTGAAATCCCCACCAGGAGACCATCCAGGGTTGACATGGCTGCTGCTAGTAGCACAATACTAATTACTGTAAAGACCCACTCGGGAAACACTTGCTGAAGATAGGTAGTCATGACTAGATCTTGCCGGAATTGTCCAGTTTGGGGATCATTTAGCAATTCAGCAGGTACGGCTATATGTGCCCAAAATCCGGTTAGGAGTAAAAGGGTAAATAGGAAGTAAACTACCGTAAACACTCCAATGTATTGCTTGACCGCTTTGTCTGTCTTCACATACAGAGCCTTCGTAAGAATGTGTGGCTGGCATACTAGGGCCCCCCCAATACAAAAGCCAGCAATATAGATAGAAAAGAAATTGTTGAACAATTTACCTTCAGGATTAATCCAGTCCAACAGATGAGAACCTGCTTCCTGCAATTGATCGGCTAGATGGGGCCCTTCCTGCAACATGAGTACAATACCTGAGCCCACAATTAAGACGGAGACCCCGATCATTAGACTACCCTGTAGCATGTTCGTGAAGACATGAGCGTAAGTTCCCCCCAGAAATACATAAGAGGTCACGAAGATCAAGGTAATCAAGAGTGCGGCCACATTAGAAATACCCAGTAGGGATTGCATCACGATGGAGATTCCTCCCACCAACAAAACGACGAAGGCAAAACCCAGCAAATTCAGAATGGAAAAATACATGGAGAACCCTTGAGAACCGTAGCGTTTGCCAATCCAATCGGGAATGGTCAAGGCTCCCATTTCATCCCCCAATCGCCGGAATTTAAAGGATAGAATCCACAGCATCAGTAGAAAGCCAAGATATACGGCAATGCCCAAGTGCATAAAGGCAGCCAGTCCATCCACGTATACAAAACCTGGATTGATGATAAAGGTCGCAGCGGAAGCTGTGCTAGCGGCCAGCGTAACACCTACCACAAGTGGCGAGAGGTCCCCCTTTCCAATGGCGAAGCTGCTAAAACCATCCGTCTTTCGATGCCCCAGCCATCCTAGGTAGGAAGTGCCAATCAAATACAGTCCAAAAAGTATCCAGGCTAGCATCATGTTCTATTCCTACTGAGGCCTTGGACCTCCGAAGGTTTTCACGCTTCGGAAGTCCAATAGCCCTTCGCAATTACTTAATTGCGGGTAAATTAATTCTTAGTTCCATGGTATACAAGCCTCTAGTCGGTGCCGAAGCCGTGAACTCTCTCAGTTCTTGGTTGAAGAGATTGCTGGCGGCCGCAGAAACGGTGAATATCTCATTGATCCGATAACCTAAACTCAGATCTACTGTAAAGAACCCACCTAAGGGACCATAATTGAAAGTATCGGCACTTCTGGCGTTTTCTACAATTGGTTTGCCGCGATAAGTTAGACCGGGATGAGATCTAGAGGCAATTTGGAAGCTGGAAAAATAATCGTAAGACTCTACCCAACGACCAAATACACTACCGAAGAATTTGTCCCCGCTGTAGTTGAGTCCTAAGCCAAATTTATTGGTAGGCGCATTGACGAGAATATCCAGGAAGTTTACCACCCCATCATTGTTGAAATCATTTTCTAGATTGTCTTCATCTACACTATAATCAAAGTAGGAGTAATTGAAGTAGGCACTAAAACTTGGATTGAAGTAATAGGTAGCTCCAAAATCAAAGCCATAGGTGTTGACCTTACCGAAGTTGACGTAAGTAGCCACCAGGCCATTCCATATGGCATGGCCAGATTGTACTTCTTCAATCTTTTGATCACCTCTTGCTGTGGCTACACCTACTACGGTCACCGGACTCAAGAAATCGGTAGATATGTTATAATATGCATTCGCATCAATAAATAGTTTGTTCTTCACCACCTGACCGCGATACCCTAATTCATAGGTCTCAATTTTCTCTACCTTTTGCTTCTCTACTGTAGTGCCATCTATTAAGGTAAATCCTTCTGCATTCCCCAGGATCAAGCCACTAAATAGATCACCAAACATATTGAGGATTGTCGGAGCTGCGATCCCTTTTCCGTAGGTTAAACGCCAGGTCCCTTGGTCTCCTACTTTGAGCAAACCAAACTTGGGAATGAAATTGAAGTCATAGATATCGTGGTTGTCAAAACGGCCAGCAGCAATGGCCTTGAAGCCCCCTCCAAAATCGTAGTTCAAATGCAGGTACGCCCCCAGTTGATTAACGGTGATAAAGTCATTTTCATCCTCATCCAGCAAATAGGTGCCCAGACTGTTGGCCTGATCGGATTGATATTGCACCCCGGCAATGAAATCTAAATTGCCAAAAGTGTTATAATATTGAGCCTCTGCATTCCAACGGCGGGAATCATCTTGGAACAATGCCCCGCTAGCATAGGAAGCCGCGCCCCGGGCAACCGAGGCAGGGAGGCCTGCATCTATACCACGATAATACTGCTTCGTTCTTTCATCAATGCTGTAGGTACTATCGGTTTGACTCTCGGTATAGTAGACCTGTGCGAAAAAGTTCTTGGTGGTCAGTTTGAATTGATAGTAGTTGATCGACCAATCCTTGATTTGGTTTCGCCCAACATTGGTAGGAGACAGATAAGTACTATTACTGTAGCCATAATTGAAACTGAGATCCACGTCCTTCGCTGGAGAGTAAATCAAAGCCGCTTCGGCACGAAGGAATTCCACATCATCATCCAACTCAAACTCCTCATAGCCTTCAGATTGCCCATCGGGAATAGCATTGCCCTCGGCGTCAAAGGCCCCTACGCGATCAATGAAAACGGAATCGGTGTACTCAAATTCCGAGCCGCTTGTGTACTCGCCCGTTACCTTAAAAGCAAACTGATCACTCAATACCTGAGCATGGCGAATGCGCCCTGAAAAGAATCCTTTTCCGTCACCGGAGACACCAGGATTAATGGCAATCGTAGTACCTCCCGATGTTCTTGGATCTTTTGTGATTGTGTTCAAGAGTCCATTGTGCGCGTTGGGACCGTAGAGCGTCGCATTAGGGCCAAGGATCAGTTCTACTCGTTCTATATCTTCCTTGATGGTTGTATTCAATGGGCCAAGCGGAAGTCCAGTTGCAATCAGGCTGGAAAAGCGCCCATCCGTTACTTGTAAGTTCTTGGCATTAAAGTTGGAATTGAATCCACGAATGTTAAAGGCAGGAGCGGCGATGCCCGCTCGGAAGTAATCAATGCCTTTCTGGCGAGCGATTAGTTCTGCGGGGTTGCCTGCATATTCTTCGATTTCTCGGCTGAAAATGGTTTCAATGGTAGCAGGGCTTTCCGTTAATTTTTCGGGCTTTTTCGATCCAGATACAACAACTTCATCCAGCGCACTGCCCTCGCTGAGACGGAGGTCATAGGTGGTTGTCTGATTAGCGATGATACTAAGGGTGAATTCCGTAGATGTAAATCCAATGTAGGAGGCAATCAAGTCTTGTTCTCCCGCAGGTAACACAAGGGTGTATTTGCCATCTATGTCGGTTACCGTTCCTTGGGTAGATCCTTGGAGAAATACATTTGCTCCAACAAGGGGCGTTCCGTCGGAGTCAGTCACGGTACCGGCAAGCGTACCCTCTTGTCCTTGGACCACGACGATACTCAGGCAAAGGAGTAAGACTGTGATGAACTGTTTCATAAACAAGATACTTTAAATGCTATAAAATGTGTTGAAGGAGCTTTTGGCCAAATTTTATGGTAACTGGGCCTAGCTTTTCGATTAGATGTTTTGCAGAAGCAATTTATAGCGTAAATGTGGACTGGGGCGAATTGCAAAAAAGTTATGGAGCCTTGACTTTAGCTGTTTGTTTCTGAGGTATAGATTGTAATTGAATGATTATTAGCTGTTTATCATGGTAGGTGAAAGGGTGCCTTCTCTTCATCAAGAAACACCTGTTATTATCGATTTGCATTCTCAATGTATACTGGGATTAGCCTAAAGCTTCCCGGTGTAGCCAGTTTTATGTTTGCAAACGACCCCTTCTAGGCTTTCGATGATCCTATTTTTTTTCCAGGAAAGTATACAGTTCTTGATGAATAACCAATGCTCCTTCCCATTGCACAAAGTGCCCCGCTTTAGGCACCATGACCAGTTTAGCAGTAGGCATCTTTTCAACGCCACTCTGAGCTACGGTATGCGTTTTGAGGTGGCCATTTAAAAAGGAATTTGGGATGAGCTGATCCGCTTCGCCGAAGAAGACTAGGCTTGGCGTTTCGATTTCGTTTAGTCTGGAGAATACAGGTTCCTTTAGCATCCCAATGACGCACTTGGGAATCATGCTGCAATAACTATCGTAAGCGTCCTGATCTGCTTTCATCTCCAGCCGGTCGCTGATCATAAACTGGGCATCTGCGGGCATGTCAAAGAAATTGAGTTGGAAATTCTTTTGAATCTGTTCCTCAGTAGCAGCTTTTACGAAGCTTTTGGTATAGACCTGTTCGAACCATTGGACCTGCTGAGCGGTGAAGGTCTCGAAACCGGCAGGCGCCATGAGCACCAAGTGACTAAGCTTGTCGGGATAATTCAAAGCAAAATGAATGGCCGTTTGCCCTCCCATGCTATGTCCAACTAGCACTACCTTTTCGATCTCTAGCTGGTCTATAAAATCTTTCAATACTTCTGCGAAGTAGGACATGCCAAAGGGAAAATTACCAGTACTGGATTGTCCGTAGTTGGGTAAATCTAGTGCTATACATCTATAGTGCTTGCTCAGTTCCAAGATGTTCTTTTGCCAGGCCTTTAGATTGCTACCTAGACCGTGAACAAATACTAGGGTGTGTGAGCCTGTACCTTCATCTATATAATTGATCGATAGACTGTCGTTGAGGTCTATTTTGTGTGTGGGGAAAGGATAGCTCCAGCTGTGCATAAGTGGCAGTTTTGCAGTATGGGAATGTGCAGGGAAAAGCAAACAAAAAAGGCTGATGCCCACGAGAAATCCAGGAATAACTCTAGTCATTTTTTACGAAGCAAGATAAAGTTTGTCGAATGGGGGTGGAAATCATATAAGAGATAAAAAAGCCTTAGGTCTCAGAAGTTGAAAACTGTTTTTAGCTATTGATCTATAGGTGATTATGGAAAAATTTGAATAAATAAATTCTTTTGGGTACCCCAATTTGTTTACACTGTATATCTTTGATCCTTAGGCTTTAGACTAATTTTAGGAGGAACGAGGAGCCAATGGTCTCCTCCTGTTTTGTTTCAAGCTTAAAAAATAGAAGATGCAGAGATTACAAGATAAAATAGCGATTGTTACGGGAGCTGCCCAAGGGATAGGATGGGGGACAGCGCTTAAGTTTTTGCAGGAAGGAGCGAAAGTGGCCCTTTGGGATATTAATGAAGAGAAAGGCCAGGCTGCACTCGATGGGTTCCGTGAGAATGGATACGCGTGTGCCTTTTATCAGGTGAATACGACGGACCTGCAAGAAGTGGAAGAAGCTTGCCGAAAAGTAGCAGAAGCGTTTGGTCGGATTGATATACTGGTGAATAACGCAGGAATTACTCGGGACGCCACCTTGAAGAAGATGACAACGGAGCAGTGGTCCCAGGTGCTGGCTGTCAACCTCACCGGCGTTTTTAACTGTACAAAGGCCGTTTATCCTTACATGGAAGCCAATGCCTACGGGCGGATTATTAACGCTTCCTCTGTCGTGGGGCTATCTGGTAATTTTGGTCAAAGTAATTACGCTGCTACAAAGGCTGGTCTAATTGGGATGACGCAAAGTTGGGCTCGCGAATTTGGCAGAAAAGGGATCACCGTCAATGCAGTGGCTCCGGGTTTCATTGCGACGGAAATGGTGAGTACGATTCCGGATAAAGTCCTTGATATGTTTCGCTCAAAGACACCCTTGGGGCGATTGGGAGAAGTGAAAGAAGTGGCGAATGTTTACTGTTTTCTGGCTTCTGATGAAGCTTCCTTTATTACAGGTACTACCGTGAGTGTGGATGGAGGAGTGACCATTTAAGTATTAAACGAGCATATCCCTTTGGGCGATTTCTGGACTCACCCAGCGTTAAAAAGCCTCGTCAATGCGGGGGCATTGCCTACTTTTTTCGCCTCGATTGAGCCCAAAACTCATCCCAAATGAATGCTTGCCTAATCATGTCCGAGTACTTAGTAAAAGAAAATTGACCATGAGAACCAAACTACTTGCTTTTACGCAATTTGCTAATACGCTCTTGCCTCACGAGACAAGCTATCTCTTGTCGATCCAGCATTTCCAAGATCCTGAGCGACTAGACATTTTGCAGCAAGTAGATTTTAATTGTAAGAACATTAATCAATTTACGCCATACGGAGGGCATATCAACAAACGAAAGTACTCCCATGTCAAAACCTGGATTGAAGAGCGACTGAACAGAATTGATGTCGATCGGCACTTTACGTGGATGAGCGAGGTAGAACAGCGAATTGTTACGGATACCATTTTGCCAGATCAAGAGAAGAAACTTCTCAAGGAAATCCGAAGATACAAGCATCCTGGTTTTTTCTTCATCAAATTTTATGAACTCACAAGGGCCTATCATCACTTCTTGCTCGTTCGTATGCGGTATGATGATGAGCAAATGGTGGGGCGATATTTGGAAGTCTATCTGGAACGTTACCAGTATTCCCTAGCAGTTTCTGAAAAGATTCACGGTGCGACCAAAGATATAGTCGGGCAATACCGGCAGAACAATCAAGAGAGTGAGCATTGGAAACATTGGTTGACGGAAGTGTTTTATGATGAAAACCTGGATGGACACAATCGCTATCAAGCCTTGGTGCGCTTGAGTTTCATCGGCTTTAATTATCGTCAATACGATTCTTTGCTAGAGCATTTTAAATACATAGACCAACATTTTTCAGAAGGCATCAATTATTCCAAACGGCTGTTGGCCAATTATTATCACAATCGATTGATTCTGCATTCCAACTTCAAGCAAATGGATCAGGCTGCTTACTATGGTCAACTATCCATCAGAGCGAAGAATCACGACTACCTTCATTATGTAAACAATCTGGTCGCCATTCTACTCCGGCAGAACGAGCCGAAACAGGCACTGCAGACTATCCGTGAGGCATCTAAGGAAGCTAAGGTCACTCAAAACTTGCATAGCAAGGTGAGTTATGTAGCCTTTTACATAGAATGTCTGAATAAAACGGGCCAATACAAAAGTGCAGAGAATTATGCTTCCACTTTTTTAAAAGCGTACAAAAAAGAAGTGCTCCAGTATCGATGGCATTTGTTCTTCTCAGCCTATCTGGAAGCTCTTTTGCAACAAGGTAAGTATCGAAAGATGTTACGAGTTATCTGGCAGAATCAGCTGATTGAAAAAGACAAGAAGTACCAAAGCCGCGCGAGCTACCTACCTACGATAAATTGGTATCGGGCCGTGGCGGCTTATAAAGAAGGAATTTGGAAAGCAAGGGATGTGGAGACTGATCTCCTGGCTTTCGCAGATCATAAAAACCAGGCGGAGGAACGTGCTGCCTATGCCGCCCTGTGGCAACAATTGGAACGTCACATACCGGAATTACTAACTAAAGTGAGTGCTCAAATTATGATTGAATCTCCGTATTAACCCATCCCCTTCAATAATAGCTGAGCGATACCAGGGTCGGCCGCAATCTCGCCGAGGTGTGGATTGTCGGATTGTACCAGGTCTTGTAGGAAGGAAAGCCGCAGATCTGGTGGTAAGAAGGAAAGTTCTACAAATAGCCGCAGGTTGTTGATAGCTAGTTCGTCTAGTGGTTGCTCTTGTAAGGACAGATAGTTAACTAAGCGCGTGCAGATGGCGGCCAGTATATCTACTCTTAGGCTGGCTTGTTGGACAATTTTTGCAATCCTTGGCTCTATATCTTCCGTGAAATTTGTACTAGACAAGATCGCAGTGGGCTCGGGCAGTTGTCCAAAACCTTGGGTGGCAAAGGTGATGAAAGCTTTAGCAGTCTGCACATCCAGACAACTATCTGCCAATAGTTTTACTAAAGGTAGCTCCTCCTGTAAGTTGGGTATTTCCTGTATGCTGTCAAAAAATTGGACGAGCGTTCTAGCAGTGGTGCGTGAGCCGTTCAAGACATTCGGGTGCGTCAGTACAAAGTGGATACCTCTTGGGTCAATTTCTGCTTTTTCGGCCCATTTTGCCCATTCCAATAGATCAAATACGAGTGTGATGTGTAGCATTCGGGTCAGCATGGCGTCGTCCATGGGGGTGACGGAATAATCGCCACCATCCGGATTTGCCGTGAGCACGATCTGCCACTTGGGCGGAAGTTTCCAGCTAATCAGTTCATGGTTTTGGAGTAATTGCATAATTCCCCGAAGAATTCGATCATCTGCTCGGTTTACATCGTCGATGAGTAGAATGCCTGGTCCTTCTGTTTTCGGGACCCAAGTCGGCGCTTTAAACACCGTTTCCTCCTGGAAAATGCTAGGCATACCTAATAGATCTCCCATTTCCTCAAACTGAGCCGGGGCGATATAGGTCAATTGATAGCCTTTAGATTTGGCTAAATCTTGGACGATTTCTGTTTTCCCAATGCCATGTTTCCCCCAGATACATATGGGGTTTTTGCGCTTACCCTTGGCTTCTTGCCGCAAATTGATATCCAGCATATGAGAGATGAAGGTAATGACCTCTCCCGCCTTGGTAGGGGTACCGTAGTACTGAAAGTGTTCTTCTTGATGATCTGCCATATCCAAACTCATGCCGTAAATATAGAGGATAATTTAGCTTCAAGATAGTTCAATAGCTATGCCCTGGTCTTGCCTCCAGTTTTCGGAACGGGCATCAGAAAGTAACCAAATCAGTGGGGATCGACTCTTTACCCGTAATTTCGGGGCATCTCCATCGGTAAAATAGAGTATAGCATCAGGTTGATGTATCTGATTGGCCCAACGGATCGGTGGGTCGAAGATGGAACCTCCACGGCCTTCTACAAAACTTGGACGCCGACCCGTATAGGGATAGTCCCGACGGATGGTGGTGTCGCATTCTACGATGTGAATCCTAGCACCCAGCTTCCAAAGGTGATGAACTTCAGAAAAAAAACGGTCGAACTGGGAAGCTTGTATGCTGGCTGAGGTATCTAAGGCTACCAATAACTTTTGCTGCTTGTGAATACGGATACCCGGTGTCGTACCATAGCGTTTGGATGGTCGCCGCAGGGTGTTTTTAAGATAGGTTTTTCTGTGCCGCCCAACGAATAGTCGAAGCACTCGTCGCCAATCCACTGAACTTTTATCATTGGGCTGGCGTGTCTCCAAGAGTAGTCGGAGTGCCCTTGGCCAATGTGAAATGGCAGCAGGCCCAACTCGTTCTACAGTATTGACTATGAGCTGGTCCACACTATTCAGAATAATATCCCTTTCTGCCTGAGTGAGCTGAGCCATGCCATGATGCCAAGAATCATGAGAACGGCAGCTTTCGCTCGCTTGGTATTCCTTGATTTTAGGTAGCGCAGGATGTGGTGTCGCAGTAAGTAGTTGTTCTAGCCAAAAATCTTCGAGGGATTGGTAGTAGAAATCTATACTTGGAGCAGAAGGAGGGAGAGGGACTCCCAATTCTTTAGGGAGCAAGGAGACATGGGAATCTACAGTGGAGGTCTGAAAATCTCGGACCACCCAATCGCAGGCTAGATTGTAAAGATGGGGATAGCGAAAGCGACTGGTCTTAAATGGGTGACTAAATAGCAGGTGTAACAACTCATGCTGGACTCTAGCTTTCTGCTCCTCGATGGTAGAAAACTCCATCCAACGGTCTGTATTGATACAAAGCTGAAGTGTTGGAATTTGCTTTTTTTCTACCCCCCAACTCAAGGCTGGCCCCTTTGTATCAAGGTGTTTGGGGATTCCGCTCAGCAGGTGACCCCAGAAGGGGTCACTTAGCATCCATTGGATGCTGATCGTATGTACTGCTTTGAGGATATCGTTGGTCAAAGGCTGTCAATCTACCATTGAAGTTTATACGCCAATGGAGGTTATTTAATCCGTTAAGGCGTCCGCTGAATCGGACGCTTTCGCCAGTTTATGAATGGTATTCTGGATGGCGCCCTCAAAGGCAGTCCCATCTGCTGCTTTTAAATTGTATTTGATTTCCATCACCCAAGTGGGCTGGATATCTGGCAAAGAGATCACTAGTACTTTGCCGTCTTCGCTCAAAGTCAAATCCGCTATGGATAAGGTTTGAGTATTGTATCGTTTGGAGCCGTATCTACGGCTGCGCTTGAGGTCCCAGGTATTGATCTCAAAGCCTGCCGCATTTTCCGCTGTGGTTTTATCTAGGGCAGTAGGGAAATGAAGTTCAATACCTGCTTCTGAAGCAGTCATAGCAATCGGGAGATGTAGGGGCTTGCCTGTGTGTCTGATCCGGTACAAGCCTCCAACTTGTATCATCTGATTGGTTGCCCAGGCAGACATGCCACAACCATAAAATTGCCCGTCCTTATCGTTGAATCGCCCTCGCATGATACCCGTTGGAAACTGTGGTACAGGTAGTTCTACCATGCCACCTTGTCGAGTTCCGTTAACAGTCTGTGGTAACACAACAAATACTTTACCATAGCCATACGATAAGCTAAGCAAACTTCCGTTGAGCGGGCCCCAGCGATCACTTTCTGCCCACAATAATTCGGCTGGAGATCGATCGTATTTACTATCCATCCAGCAGAGTGGTTGTTCCATAGCAGCATCGCTTGAGTCAGCGGGGGCTCCATAGCCGTACATATTGCCATAAAAACCCCCTTCCTCTACCCAGTTGATACGGTTCATAGGGTTCCAATAGCCTTCCTGATCAGTTACGATGAATGAGCCATCGGGGTTGATGCAGACCCCATTCGCAGCCCGAAATCCATGTGCAATGATTTCAGAATTTTTGCCATCGGGGCTTACCTTGATCAAGGTGCCATGCTGAGGGACGAGGGAGGTGCGAGCATGTCGTCCACTTTTCGCGTAGTAGAAATTACCTGCCGGGTCTGTCTGTAAGCCCATGGCAAATTCATGAAAATGCTCGGTAACCTGATGATCACTATTGAAACTTTCGTAGAAATCTGTTTCGCCATCTCCATTCAGATCCCGCAAAATAGCAATCTGATCTCGGCAGCTTAGATATATGTCTCCTTTATGGTATTTTATGCCTAAAGGTTGGAAAAGGCCCGTTGCGATCCGTCGCCATTGTACCATGCCTTCCTTTTGGCTAATTCCCTTGAGCAGCCACACCTCCCCGTCAATGGTGCTCACCACCGCTTGGTCACCGTCAGGTAAGAAGTCAATGCCCGTGGGGCGCATCCGACTATTCCAGGGATTTTCTTGTGGCAAAACAAAAACGTCCACGGCATAGGGCGATTCGTCATCTCCTGGGATGATAGGACTTTCCAAGATCTGTGGGTCATGAACAGGGCCACCCAGGGTCTTACTTTTAAGGTTAAAAGGAGGCTTTTGTTGTACCAGTAGCTGATCCACCGCTTTCTGATCGGAAGAGACCAAAATGTTGACTGCCAGGGGCGTGTTGGCTGGTACCTCTAGCTGATGAAAGCCATCTACAACCTTAATGAGGGCTTGGCCTTCTATACCCACGGCGGCTGTTGCTGGTGCGATTCTCATCTGCAGTGGGCTGGGGGAGGCCTCGATATTTAGTATTCGTCGTAGTACAGGAGATCCTTCCTCAGTCGCCATTTCGTAGCTTTCCAAGATATTCGCGTCTCCCACGGTGTATTTAATGACCACCTGTTGATCATGGTAATATAAGCCTTTGTAGTGCGCCCATTTTTTAGGTAAGGGGCCAAAGGGGCGGCCATCAACTGCAACAAAACGAGGATCTTGATAGCCTCCATTCTCCGGATTCGCCCAGCCCGGAGTGATGGGATTCTCCACTTCTATTTTACCAACCGTACGTGGAAAGATATTGTGTCGATCGTTCAATAATATTCCTTCATAGTCCATGAAGCCTTCCCCCGTCCAAAAACCCGTCATCCGCAGCAGGTCGTGATCAAAAAGTACAAAGGCTTTACCCTTTGCAATCCCACCCTCGCCCGCATCTAAGCGAATAGCGATTCCTTTATAAGCAAAGTTGACATCGCGGAAATCCTCATTAGGCAAAGGGCTCCGTCCTCCGGATATGCCTCGGTCGGGATCACCCGTATTGGCTAGCTCAAAGGTATTGATCAAGTAATCGCCATAATCCATTTCTGCCCAGGGTTGATAAGGCTGTGGGGCAGGCCCTATGGTGTCACCAGTGGGTAGGTTAGCCAGCCAATCTTCAGTAATTTCGAAATACTGATCTGGATTGAGTTCCTTCATGTATTCTTCCCGAATGAAATGAATAACCTCATACTTCTCCCTGGGGGTTAGGCGAACCTGGGGAGGCATCATGCCAAATCCCCTGGTAAGCGTTTGATACATACTGTAGGGATCAGAACCATGCTTCAGAGAATCCGCCCAAAACTTAGTGGCATGAGGGATGGAACCGGGTTGTTCCTCATTGCCGTGACAATTGAAACAGATCGTTCGATAAGTGATCATCCCTTTGTGGTAAAACTCCGGTGTCCAGTCTTGCATTAACTGCTTATGATCAAGATTTAATTCATAGCTGGCAAGATCAGCATCACTCAATAATAGTTCTGGGGCAAGGGCGGCTACTTCGGCATCTTTCTGGGCAGGTTCTTGGCAAGCCCCAAAAAATAAGAGAGAGGAGGTAAGTAGTAGACCGAGTAGGCGAAGTATATAATGGCGCATAGTCAACTCTTTTGGCTGCATAAGGAGAAACAAGCGGGAAAACAGTGTAATTGAAAATATATTCTGCCAGACTCTGCCTTCCCACCTTTGCTTGATCATTATTGCATATCAGTAACCTTTAGGCCCTTACTTTCCCAATAACCTTCCTTGGAAAAGCTATAGGTAGCAGGCTCGTACGTTCCTTCTAAATCGACAGAAGCCTTTTCTGGAACCTCTAGACCTGACAGATAGAAAGTGGCATTTACCAACAGTCTACGTACACCCTCGTTGACCATGTCGATGGCTGCGGCCGTCGTGCAGGTAAAGGATTTTCCTGGAGCTCCACCTGGTAATTGGTAGCTTTTAGTCCAGGCGACGGGCATCATCGGATCATTAGGGTTATATGGATTTTTAGCGGCAGGATTCTCCGTAGCTGCCTCCGTATCTGTTGGCTTCATGCCGAAGAATGGGTCATTTTCATCAAATTCACCTGCTCGGTTGACGACTTGTCCCATGACTAGCGGTCGAGTGTCTCCTGGAAGGGGTAGTCTTACACCGTAAACATCCGTTGGTCCCCAGATCTCCCCATTGGCAATCCCGTTCAGGATGGGATGGTCTTCGCTACCTGGCGCAATTAATCCTCGGGTACTTTGATGCTTGTGATGGCCATGGTGTGTATGCCAGCGTTCTCCAAGCACTAACCGGCCAAAACCACCATCCCAAGGATCGCCTTCCTCTCTGAATTGGTTACCCCAATGCTGATATTTGTGGGTTGTATCCTTAAAGTTGAAGGCGTGAGTAGCGGTACGCAGCCCGATGATGGGTTTACCAGCCATCAGATACCGTTCGAAATGTTCCATCTGCTCCGCTGGTAGGTTGCGAAAACGAGTCATAAGGATTACTAGATCTGCTTCATCTACCGCTTCAAGACCTGGAATATTTCCGGTGTAATCCGGATTGATGTATCCCAGTTTTTCGGGATCTTGCGCAAATAATACGGTGCAATCAAAACCATGCTGATTGGCCAGGATTTTGGCTAATTGTGGCATGGCTTCTTCGGATCTATATTCCTCATCTCCACTGACTAGGACCACTTTTTTACCATTGCTAGCTGGACCGGTGAAAGTTAGCCATTGGGTAGGAACTTCAGATTCTGGCTCATTACTAGAGCTTTGTTCAGACTTACAACTGCTAAAGCCGATCAGTACGGCCATTAGAAAAACAAGGTGCTTCATGCTTGATCGTTGGTTTTCGAATAAATGAGGGATAAAGCCACTCATAACTTGTAAGCTTCTGTTAGGAAGATTCCCAAGCGCCATCTAGGAGGGCCTTATCTAGCCCTGTCAAATTACAAAAACACGATAGAATTTTCGCTCAATAAGCCTTATCTTTCCAAAAATGGAGAGAATATGGAACGTCTGATTGCTGCACCTTATCTGAGCAAAGAGGAACGCAAGGACCTGTTGAAGAAAAATGATACAAAAGCACTACTTGGAATTTTGCTGCATTGGGGATGGATTGTGTTAGCTTTTACGGTGGTGTATTGGTGGCCAAATGTGTTCACGATTATACTTTCTCTATTTATACTTGGTGGAAAGCAATTGGCGTGCTCGGTATTGATGCACGATACGGCCCATCATGCGGTTTTCAGCAATAAAAAAGTCAACGATTTCGTGGGGCAGTGGCTAGGCGGTTATCTCGTTTTTCAGGATATGCTCGGTTATCGTCCTTACCACTGGGAACACCATGTCAAGGTAGGGACTATGGAGGACCCTGATCTTCTGTTGACCAGAGGGTATCCAACCTCCCGAGCCAGTATGTTCCGTAAGTTTTTTCGAGATCTTTCCGGACAAACCGGCCTAAAGAGCTTGGCAGGTTTAGTGGCTATTCATTTGGGATATCTCAAATACAACCTTGGAGGTAAAGTTGAGCGGGTATCTCAAAAAGATCGAACGTGGAGGGCATTCTTTTTCACTTTCTTTAGACAATTGAGTGGACCAATTCTTGCTAATCTGTTGCTGTTTCTGGTGCTGACCGTCGTGGCTTCTCCTTATTTGTTTTTGCTTTGGGTCGTAGCCTATTTTACCACTTTCCAATTTTCCATCCGAGTACGTGCCATGGCGGAGCACTCTATGATTGATGATCCACTGGACCCGATGAAAAATACAAGAACCACCTATGCCAATTGGTTGGAACGAATGCTTTTTGCGCCCTATCATGTCAACTACCATTTAGAGCATCATATGTTGATGGCCGTCCCTCCTTACAACCTGCCCAAGATGCATCGCTTATTGTTGCAACGTGGGTTTTATGAAAAGGGGACGTTGGAAAAGAGTTATTGGGATGTCATAAAATTGGCCGTACAACAATAGTTCCTTAACCCACGACTAGGAAACGACATGAAACCAAAATGCAGATACGCGGGCATTGGGGAGATTGTTTTCCCATGCAGGTAAGAGCGGGTAAAGAACGGCCTGAAGCTAATACTTTAACTTCAGGCCGTGGTAGATTATCGTAAATCTTATCTCATTAGGTCTACGGCGTAGCTAACTTCTTCACATATTTCTCCATCCACTGATCCATTTCCCAGAGACAATGTAGAATTGATTCCTTGGCGGCGTAGCCATGACTTTCATGCGGAAGCATAACTAATCTGGCTGTTCCACCTAGCCCTTTGATCGCACTGTACAAGCGCTTACTTTGGACCGGGAAGGTTCCACTGTTGTTATCTGCTTCCCCGTGAATCATGAGCAGTGGCTCATTGATTTTATCGGCATGCATAAAAGGAGACATAGTATAATAGATTTCAGGCGCTTCCCAGTAGGTGCGCTCCTCTCTTTGGAACCCAAAAGGGGTCAACGTTCGATTATAAGCTCCACTACGAGCAATGCCAGCGGCAAATAGATCTGAGTGAGCTAGGAGATTAGCCGTCATGAAGGCGCCATAGGAATGTCCGCCGATGCCAATGCGGTCGCGATCAGCGATGCCCATTTCGACAAGTTTATCGATTGCGGCAGCAGCATTAGCTACTAATTGTGGGCGGAAGGAATCATTGGGCTCGTCGTCCCCTTCTCCTACTACAGGCATACTCACTCGGTCGAAAACAGCATAGCCTCGTGTCACCCAGTACAAGGGAGATCCCCAACTAAGTCGGATAAAGGAATGCGGAGAGCCTGATACTTGTTTTGCCGCCGCTGCGCTTTTGTATTCCCTGGGATAAGCCCACATCAAAACGGGTAGTCGGCCATCCCGTTCAGGATTGTAACCTTTGGGTAAATAAAGATCTCCCTGCAAATCTAGCCCATCCTCCCGCTTGAAAGACACCTTCTGCTTTTCTATACCGACTAAACCTGGATAGGGGTGGGAGAATTCAGTTAGTGGTTTTAGTTTACCTCCTTTCAGATTACGTAAATAATAGTTTGGCGGTTCCTTGGTGGATTCCCGACGGGAAATGACGAGCCCTTTCTCTGCATCCAGTATACGAATGGGATATTCATAATAAGGTGCTTTGGATCTCCATACTTCCTTGGTTTCTTTTGTAGCTAAGTCAAATTCTCGAATGAACGGACGATTGCCTTTGGCCGATGCTCCTGTTCCAGTGAGATACAACTTGGATTGCTTGGCATCACTCAATAATACACGTCGCCCGAAGGCATTGGTAGTGGTGGCAAAACTACCTGGGTTGTTGTAGGCATCTTCCGTGGAAATGTCGAATATCGTATGCTTAGACTTTGGATCGGTCGGGGAGAAGTGGCTTACAATCTGTTCTCTTGTACTCCACCAAGATTCGTAGGCAATGGCTAGGTCATCGTCTCCCCAGACTATTCCACTGTAGCGGAATTTGAAGCCGATACTTTCTCTTCTTTTTCCGTTGAATGGAGCTTCCATGTAAAACAGTCGATCTCGGATCTCAACCTTATTTTTTGGATCTCCTTCATCTTGTGCTTCTACCCAGTAAAGACTAGCGGGTTTGTCAGCTCTCCAGGTGAAGCTTCGAGGGCCCATGCGCGTAGCGCCAAAGCCTTTGGGGATGTTCTCTGCCAAAGGAATTTCAGCGACTTTAGAAACCATTTTACCCGTTCTCCCCATCAGGCGGTAGGTGGTAGGGAAACGAGAGTAGGGGACGAGATAGCTAAATGGTCGTTGTGCAGTGGAAATCAATAAATACTCTCCATCAGGAGAAGGAGAGATAGAGGTGTGTATGCCAGCCACCCCTAGTTTTCTGCTTTTCCCACTTTCGATATTGATGCTAACTAGTTGGGAAGAAGCATAATACTCAAATAAATCTTCATCATAAGGACTTTTTAACAGATCTTGATAGGTTCTAACTGGGGCTTCCTTCCCAGTAGTTTGTTGCACGATAGGACCGGGAGGGACTGGGGCTGGTTTGGGTGCTTCTCCTCTCCCTTCAACAATGGTCTTTACAATTAAGGTCTTACTATCAGAAAGCCAAGAGTAGGGCAGGCCGCGCATGGCATCATTTACCACAGCCTCGGTCAAAGCTTTTGCGGTCTGCGTATTAACGTCTACGACCCAAAGTTCAAGGCCTTTGGCCAAGGTATTGGTGAAAGCCATCTTGGTGCCATCGGGCGACCAACTAGCATTTTCGATTAATAAGTTATCTGCTAAGCCCTTGATGGGGAAGGCTTTTCCGGTTTTGATGTTCTTCAGCGAAAGGCCGTTATAGCTCCTTCCCCGAGAACTACCATTGGTTCTTGGGTTAATCCGCAGTCCCGCTATACGTAATTCCTCTTGAGCAAGTTGATCAATGGAAGGATAACCAGGCTTTTCCATTAGCATCATCCATTCTCCGTTCCCATTGAGACTAACGTCCGGTGTTTGAGGGGCATTGATGAGATCAGCTATGGAGGCGGGTGGGGATTGATAGCCTCCATTTTTTTGTGCCTGTAAGGGGGGCAACATTAGCAATAATAAGGCCAAACCGAATAGGGTTCTAAAAGGTGTAGGCATGGATTGTGGTATTTGATTCTTAGACAATAACTTTATGAAATCACTTTCCACTAAAAGTAATGAGTTTTCAAGAACTTGTGGGGAGAAAAAAGGCATATTAGCAGCAAAACACCAATTTGTAAACATGGATCTTAAAAAATCAAGAGTTACCCTGTAATCCTTATTTTCTCGATACGAGTTAGCGTTCCTTTTTTATTTTGCTTTTAGCGAGGTGGAGCTGGGGTTTAAAGCGTTAGTAGTGCAGACCCAATTGATGGAGGAGGCCGTGAAGTAGGTTTTGCTTGTACCAGAACACTATGCCGAGGCTTTTTAGCGGTGCAGGTTGATGATCACGGATTGTCCTTGTTGAAAACACGACCCTGTGACTTCGTGAGGTACTCTCTTGCCTTGTTGCGCAACTATATGTGCCACCTCCGGCTTTACGGAGGGCCAAGCCCTAATAGTATTGAACTAAGATTAGGCAGCCTCCTTGACGATGAGCTTGTTTCCTTCTATATAGCGGAGCCAATGACATCTCGTTCATTGAGGAACTTCTCTGTTTTAGCATTCTCCACCTTGTTAACTATTTTTTCTGATTCATGCCTATCTCTTACCACTTTAGCAACAGTAAAGCAGGAAGTTACCGTGAATAAATAAGACATAGCCAAAAAGCCTTTCATGGCTAAATCGGCTTCCAAGTAAACCAAACCAGCAATCATCCCAATGAATGCTAGGCTAAAGGCGATCCATGCCATATTGTAAAACGACTTCGTATTTTGATTTTCGTAAATATTCATCTTCCAAAGTTTTTTGAGCATTAGGAAATTGTGTTTTACAACGCAGGCGCAAACTGCAGTTTTCAGCTAGCAATCATTACCTTAAATAGACTAATAAAGGCTGCGGGTAGACAAAATAGAATGTGTTAGCGAATTTTCGCTAGAACTGCGTATGGTGATATTATGAATGCTGAACTAAATTCCACGTTCCCCACCCTTATAGATATTTCCACTAACAATTATCCCCACCTCCTCAGCCTATTTGGTGTCCAAGCCCTCCGGAGCCGTTCCCTTGCGGAAGAACATAAATTCACAAGGTTTACCATCCTTAGCCAGGGTTGTAGGACGACGGAAGTCCATGCCTATCTTATCAGAGATAGCTTGGAAGCCGGTAATATCATGATCACACCCCAATGGCGCCAGCTCAGGGATGGTCATCTTAGCGATGGCACAATTTCGGCAATCGTGTACAATCATCTTTTTCACCCCTTCCCCCTCGATTATTTCATTGGGGAAATTGTCATCGTCTTTGAACATGGCCTTATGGTACTCCCAAAAGGCGAGGTAGGGATCCTCAAACTGGGCCAAGGTATCAGCTTGATACAATTCATTCATAATGGTTCTGGAAGCATCTTGGATGGCAGCTTTGGCATAAGCATAGGCTACTGCTTTGTTGTATCTCTTCTCAAGCGCTTCATAGATTATAATCAGTAAAAGCCATTGGAATTTAGCCAAGCTGCTGTAAGCGCTTTTCATCAGTTCCAATCCTTTGCCGTGTTTTCGCAGTGCGACGGGTATTCGGAAAGGAAGGAGTAACCAAAATTGTAGAAACTGCCACCAGCCCACTTGCTGATACAAATGTTGAGAGAAGATGACAGAAACCTTGAGGCGAGCTCCCCAGGTCCAAGGGATGAAAGGAAAGTTCTGGCCATAGTAGGGAACATCTTTGACATCGGTTAGAGAGCGTTTCGAAATAGACTTCTTCATATCAACGGCTTTATGTGAGAAGGGATAAAGTATTATGTAAACACGTTTGTAGGAAGCATTTAGTTTTACTATTACCGCTCAGATTTATCAGAATAAGTATGAGAATACAACTATCCTAGAAGATATGACGGGCATTTTTCAACCTATGCTACGTTGCAAAAATCCTTGGTTAGCTATGGCTAGCCGCGGTTTTTGCGCCTTGCCTAGATTGAAAACTCCCTTAGTCAGATACTTTAGCCTAATTATATCCTCATACTTAAAGTAATTTATGTTGCTATGATTTGGTGTTCCCTTGATGGAAAGAGTAAGGCATGTACTCTGATCATCCAGCCAGCATAGAAAGCAGGTAGCTATAGTTCTATAATATTTGGGCAAGCTCAGAAGATCTATGCTGGAATAGCTTGAAAATCATTATATTTGGTAGGTAAGTAACCCGGTAATCATACACCTTTTAACCTGACTGTCATGAACAACAGTGATGCTTTTGCTCTCGCAAAGAACTATTTGCGCACTACCATCCGGACCATTTCCAAAAACAAAGTTTATTCTGGTCTCAATATCCTCGGCCTTGCATTGGGGATTGCTGCCTTTCTATTTATCCTTCAGTACGTTTGGTATGAACGTAGTTATGATAAGTTTCACAGCAACCACGAGGATTTGTACCGGGTTCGATATCAGATTTTTCGGGCAGGGAATTTAGAAGTAGATTGTGCGGCTGCGGTGCCTAGGGTGGGGCCGTTCATGAAGGAAAAAATGCCGGAGGTGAGGGAATATGCCCGAGCTTTTCCTATGTCTGCGGTAGTTACCTATGAAGATACACGCTACTGGGAAAAGCGGATGCACATAGCGGACCAATCCTTCTTAGAGATTTTTGACTTCCCGCTCGTGGCTGGCGATGTTGGCTCCTTTGCCGAACCCAATACAGCGGTCATCTCGGAAGCCTTAGCCCAAAAGTATTTCAAAGGTGCAGACCCGCTTGGGAAAACCCTGGAAATAGATGGAGATGATCAGGTAGAGATAGTAGGGGTAGCCAAGGATGTGCCGGACAATTCGCACATAAAGTTTGACATTCTCATCTCCTATGAAACACTTAATAATAATACGCGTGATGAGGACGGTAATGCCGCCTCCGAAACAGCTTGGGGATGGTACGATTTCAACACCTATGTGCTCTTGCAGCCCGGCACGGACCCTAAGGATTTTGATGAAAGATTCCGGGAATTCCTTTGGGCGGAGCGCGGCGAAAGATACAAGGAACGCAATTATCACAACGATTTTCCCCTACAGGCTATCACGGACATTCATTTGTATTCCAATCTGTTGCAGGAATCAGAACCGGACGAACAAGGAGATGGCAATGCCGTAGCATTCTTGGTGATTATTGCCTTCTTTATTTTATTGATCGCTTGGGTGAATTATATCAATCTATCCACAGCAAGGGCTATAGAGCGGGCACGAGAGGTAGGGGTGAGAAAAACCTTGGGGGCTACACGTAGCCAATTGGTTAATCAATTCCTGGCAGAATCCTTCTTTCTTAACCTTTTTGCTTTGGCCATTTCGCTTGGCATCGTTACCTTAGGCATTCGAGCTTTCAACCGACTGACGGACTCCAGTCTCAACCTAGCCTTTTTAACCGACACCTCCTTTTGGCTATCTGTAGCGGGCGTATTGGTGATCGGTTCTTTGATCGCTGGCTTGTATCCTGCCTTTGTTTTATCCTCCTACCGACCAGTTACGGTTCTTAAAGGTAAAATGTCGGGGAATCCAACCGGCCACTTCCTGCGTAAGGGTTTAGTCGTTTTCCAGTTCGCAGCATCTGCTACTTTGATCGCCAGTACCATTATCGTTTATCAACAACTGGCACATATGCGAAAGATTGACCTAGGATTTGATATGACGGAGACCTTGGTCCTGAGAGGCCCTGAAGTATTTGCTGTCGACTCCCTCTTTGAATCCACCAGTAAGGCTTTCAAGGAAGAACTGGAGAAGAAGGCCAGTATTTCTGCTGTGGCATCTTCTTCCAATGTGCCGGGTGATGAAATATTCTGGACCAACAGCATTAAGCGTCAGGAGGAATCAGAAGATAAATTCAAGATTATATATAATGCTGGCGTAGATTATGATTACTTTGACACCTACAAAATAGACATCGTGGCTGGAAGAAATTATGGTGCTTCTTTCTCCACGGATACAGCTGCCTTGGTATTAAACGAAGCAGCCATCCAGTATTTAGGATTTGAAGATAATGAGAGTGCTGTCGGACAACAAGTTACTTTCTGGGGCCGACCACATACACTCGTGGGGGTAGTGGCCGACTACAATCAAATGTCAGCGAAGGCCGAAGTAGCACCAATTGCCTTTCCCTTGTTGCCCGGAGCATCCAGTTACTATACGCTTAAACTAAGTGGGGGAAATTATCAATCGACTTTCAAAGAGGTGCAGAACACTTACCTGTCCTTTTTTCCCGGTAATCCCTTCGATTATTTCTTCCTGGATCAGTTCTACAACCGCCAATACGACAATGATCGCAAGTTTAGCCGGGTATTTACGCTCTTTGCTGCTTTTGCCATTTTTGTAGCCTGCCTAGGGTTGTTTGGCCTTTCCAGCTTCAATACCTTAAACCGTAGTAAAGAGATTGGCATCCGTAAAATATTGGGAGCCAGTGTACCTAATATAGTTCAATTATTGTCCCGGGAGTTTCTGTGGTTGATACTGATTGCCAACTTGCTAGCCTGGCCAGCCATTTACGTTCTTATGAGTAGATGGCTGGATAATTTTGCCGCAAGAATATCTATTGGTGCCAACGTCTTTTTGATTTCGGCCATCGTTGTCTTGATTATTGCACTAGCTACCGTCAGCTACAAAATCATCGTTACGGCTTTAGCGAATCCAGTGAAGGCGATTCGCACGGAATAGCGTCGCATTTTTCCAGGATAGAAGCCGCAGCTAGCTAGCTAGTTAGTTGCGGCTTCCTACGATTAGGGGGGGTTAAAACTGGAATCGATACATAAAATCTGGGAAAAATCCAATCTGATACACTTCATTGACCTCATTGGTCAAGCGGTTGTAACGACGGGCAAAGACATTTTGATTGTTCGTGACATTTTGGATATCAAAATAGAATTGGTGTGATACCTTGCGGCGTTTGCTGTTGAGCTTCATGCCAAACTTGACATCTAGGCGAAAATAAGGGCTAAAGCGTTCGCTAAACGCCTGGTCTTCCATGAGAATTTCTTGACCAGCAGCCTGTGAGGCAATAAGGTCCACGGGAGTGTAGTAGCGTCCCCCAGCCGTAGTGAGTTTGGTGTCGAAAGTCAAAGCATTGCGTTTATCCTTCCCAATCTTAATTTCCCGACCGGCCAGGAAATTGGCAACATACTGGTTGTTAAAGGCGGTATTGCGCTCTACTCCATCACTGCCCTTATATTGGGAATCGTATAGAGAGAAGGTGACCAAACTATAGTATCCTTTACTAAAGAACTTCTCTAAGGTTAGTTCAATGCCTTGATTGGTGCCGATCCCTTCATTGACCAAACTAAATCTATCGTCGGAGAAACCAAAATCTGCTCCCTCATTCAAGAGTGAGAAACTGGTAGGAAATGGTTCAACGGGAACATTGTCAATGTACTGGTAATAAGCCTCCGCTTTCAACCGCCAATCCTGTCCCAATTTGACATCATAAGCCAGTACAAAATGTTGACTTCGTGTGGCAGATAGGTTCCGATTAGTCTCCATAAGTTCTCCTGGCGATACCTCTTCCTGTGCCAATAGGATTGGGAGTGGAGCCACCTGAGAATGGATACCATATCCCAAACTTAGCGTTTGGCCATTCAGGAATCTATAGTTGAGTGCCGCTCTGGGTTCTAAGGCAAAATCATCATTCAGCGTTAGAAGTTGGGCGTGAAGACCCAGGTTGAGCGTAAATGCCTTGTCAAGTTTGTACTGAGTTTGGACAAAGGCCTGCCACAAGCCCGTATTGTCATCAAAGGCATAGGTGGTTAGCCAATCTGGCGTAAACTCCCGTGTACGGTTGGCCAAATCATAGTTGAACTGTTCGAATAATACGCCGGCTCTTGCGGTCAATCTAGCGCTGAATTTCCGGTTGATAAAGGAAGACAAAGTCAGTCGGGTTTCTGTATTATCTATCTCTCCAATGAGCGTGGAGGTTTCATCCCCCTGATCGAGATTGAAAAAGCGATTTTGATCCACCGTCGTGGAAGATGTAGATCCCGCAAGGATTGTCCGCCAGTACGTGTTTGGGTCTAAGATCAAATTATGTTTCACACCCACCACACCGAAATTAGAGCGAACGAAAAGGTCTTCATCTGTGGCGGCGAAAAGATCTTGTTCATCCACTTCATCATGGAGGAAATCTATATCGCTGCTTCCCGCAATTCCAAAGAAAGAGACTTGACCAATGCTGGTTTTTCCTAGCTGCACATTAAAGGCAATGTCTCTATAATTGGGGGTGGCATTGGTGCCAATCGGTAAGCCTAGTTCGGTAGCAAGACCGAGAAAGGAGTAGCGAGCAGCTACCAGATAGGACGAGCGTTGTTCCTTATTAATCGGCCCCTCGGCCATGCCCTCGAAACCGGTAACTGCGGCTACCTGGGCGGTGAATTCATGCTTGTCCTTGTTTCCGGTTCGAAAACCCAGATCGAAAACCCCTGCCAGAGCATTTCCATACTCTGCCGGAAAAGCACTAGTCATGAAATCAGAATTCTTGATCATATTGGGATTCAGGGCGCTTACTGGCCCCCCCGTGGTTCCAGTAGCTGAGAAGTGATTGGGATTGGGGATAGGAATTCCCTCCACTCGCCAAAGTACTCCGGTTGGTGAGTTACCTCGTATTACGATATCATTACGCGCATCATCAGCCGTAGAAACACCCGCAAAGTTGGCCGCTAAACGAGCTACATCACTCCGCCCGCCGGAGTATCGATTTACTTCTTCGACACTAAATGTACGGGCAGAAACAGTAGCCAGTTCGTTTTGGGCTTTGTCCTTTTGTACTTCAGCCGTAACGACAACTTCTGAAAGTTGCTCAATATTCTCTTCCAATTTGATTTCCAGGTAGGCTTCTTTCCCTGCCGTCAAGTAGATATTGGGAACAGTCATGGATTGATAACCGAGGTAGGAAATAGCAATGGTGTTCCTTCCGATCGGTACATTTTCGAGAATGAAGGCACCGTCGATATCCGTCACCGTACCGATGGGGGATTCGACCCCCAGGACTTGTATTGTGGCCCCGATTAAAGGCATTTCGGATTGCTTATCCAACACGGTTCCTTTGATGTTTTGTTGTGCGCTTAAGGAGACAGAAAAGAGCAATAGCCAAGCGATGAGCTTTAGTTTTGTTAGCATAATAGCGAGTCATTTACTTTGAGTTTTTAAGAAGGTCCTTCTGGACTTGACCACAAGTTTAGCGGCTATTTGTGGGGGGTGAAAATTAATGGTGAGAATGGGCGGGTTCTGGTGAGAACGGGATAATTAGGGGCTAAATGGCCCGGAACAGAGGGGGGGTGGGACAAATGGCGCGGTGCTGGAACGGTTGGAGAGTAATGCACTAGCGGAGAATAGTTCGGGAAATTGTGTCTTGAGGACTTGATTGAGTATATCTGTCCGCTTTTTGCTCTAAGGGGACTTTTCCGTAAACCTTTTAAATCGCATAGGGTTTAGCATCACAAAATACAATCAAGTTTATGCAATTAGTAAAAACCATCGCCTTACTGACTCTCCTGACATTCTCTTTTGCTTGTACTAAAGATAGTTTAGAAGATCCTAACCCAGCAACGGGAATGGAAGAGGAACGTACTATTTGGGTCGGTAATAACATTACTTTTAGTAAAGCAAATGGTGCAGATCCCACCTTGATAGAAAACCAGGATCGAATTACAGATCTCATTTGGATTACCAGAGATAATGGGGGAGGGCAAATCTATAACGCAAAAGCAGAGAGCCAAGCGGCATCGGGTAATAGCCCTAGAGGAACCTTATGGGCCATTGGTTCCCTAGATGAGATTGATAACTTAGATTTCAGAACCTTCCGTTCTGCTGTCGACAAACCTAAGAATGTCGTCGGAAAAGATTTGGTGTTGCAGTTGGTGGAGGAGCAAATATTCTTACAGCTGAAGTTCACCAGTTGGTCTAGCCAAGGTGGTGGTGGGTTCTCCTATGAACGCTCTACGCCAGAGTAGGTAGGCCAATTCTTCCCTTCCTTGTCAACTATCGAGCTGTAAGGAGCTAGTGTCAGGTGATTTGCCTTCTTATTCTATGAGTTATTCTATTATGGACAGGATATAACAAGATCATATTTCAAGGAAAAACTGGAAATATTGTATTATTATAAACCGTAATAATTTACCTACATATGAATAGGCTTAATTACTAATCTTAAATGGCAGACAGTTCAACACAGAGAGGGATTGGAAGAGAGAGCAGAGCGGAAGAAGGGAATCGCAGAGGAGTAACGCATTTACTGGTGATCGGTATTGACAAATATCAACACTGCCCGAAACTATATAATGCAGTAAGAGACGCCAATGCCTTCAAGGATATTCTAATTAAGCGCTTTCAATTTCAGGAAGAGCATTTGATTACTTTATTTGATCAGGAAGCGACACAAAGTAGAATCTTTGATGCGCTCTCCGATTTGGTGGAGAAGGTTGAGGAAGGGGATAATGTTGTCATTTACTTTTCCGGACACGGTGAGTATGAAAAAAGCATAGATGAAGGCTATTGGGTACCGGTTGAGGGCCGGCTTTCTCAACCTGGAACGTATCTTTCTAATAGTCGGATTATTAAATATCTCAAGGCTATCCGTTCCCATCATACTTTATTGGTGGTGGATTCCTGTTTTTCTGGTTCTCTTTTCTTAGAAAGGAAACTGGGAGGGGTAGAGCGTTTGGAAAGTCTTCCCTCTCGTTGGCTCATTACTTCGGGACGTAATGAAGTTGTGTCGGATGGGAAACCCGGTGATCATAGCCCGTTTGCTGATGCTTTGCTACAGTTTTTGGAGCATAACCAACAAGATCATATTCCCATCACTGCCATTATTGACCACGTTGTCGAATCGACGGTCTACAACGCATCACAGACACCAAGAGGAGAACCTATCCCAAATGTCGGTCACAAAGGCGGACAGTTTTATTTTCATCAACAAGCAGCACAGGCTGTTTCGGTACATAGCCTGACGCGTAGTCCGCAGGTGGAAGATGAGGTGGGGAACGCTGAGCGAGTAATAAAGGGTGGTGCAAAACAGAGAAAGCACTTGCTGCTGTGGGGGCTGCCCCTGCTATTAGTCATCGCTTCCCTATGGGTCTATCAGTTCTTCAAATCTCCTGCTCTTACCCCGTTGGTCGAAAATGTTTCTAACCATATTGTACAAGGTTTTCATCCCTTTTGGATGGGTAAGACTTACGAGTCCTATAACTTTGATTTTTTAGACCGTATTTCGTTGTATAGTTACGCCATTAATCCCCATGTAGGTAGTTTTACCAATGCGACAGAGCTAGACGAACTAAATGCAGGGGATTTAGTAGCCTTGGCCCATCAAAGTGATTGCCAAGTACTCTTATCGATCTCAAACCATGGTATAAATGCGAATAGGGTGTTTCTTGATAATGAGTTTGGTCAACAAGAAAAACTGTTTGAACTATTGCTTGCGCTACTTGAAAAGACCGATGCTGATGGTATCAACGTAAATTTTGAGTTTATGCCAAAAAATTATGGCGAGAAATTTACACAATTCATTGTCCGCCTAAGCGAAAGCTTGAATCCTGCTAGGCGAGACAGTACTTCATCGCAAGGCAATACTTTTCTTGATTTTGGAAGCCAAACGGATAGCTTGGATCTGAAGCGGGAAGAATCCAAGGAGTACTTGGTGGAAGTTAGCTTATCCAATAAAGATCAGGATATCTATCAGTTTAAGCAGTTGAATGCTGTAGTTGATCAATTTATTTTTTCTGCATATACTCTTTCTGAACCCAATACATTGCAAATAGATGGTCCGCTGGCACCCTTAGAAACCACCGATACCATAGTCAGTATAGCTTCCTGCATCGACTTTTTGGTAAAGCAAGAAATCCGCAAGGAGAAGCTAATACTTAGTATCCCATTTTATGGGATGGTATGGGGATCTTCGAGTAAAGAACCTTTTACCGAATCTAAGTTTATAGAATATAATACCTTTAGCGGGCTGCAGAGGCGTTTTGGAGAGGCGAAAAGCCTTGCTTTTCAATACTCAGAAATGACCCAGAATGCTTTTATCGTTTATGACGCTAGTGATGTTCTGCTTAAAACAGGGGATACAAAGTATCGATACCTGAAGGTTTGGTCGGATGATACTTACACGCTAAATAATAAATATCGATGGGCTATTGAACAGGGTTTGGGAGGGATAAGTATTTGGGCGCTAGGGTATGATCAGGGATTGGAGGTGTCCAATGCCTTGTTGAGGGAAAAAGAAAGCATACTTTCATCCAATTAAGTATTCGGACATGATTAGGCAAGCATTCATTTGGAATGAATTTTGGGCTCAATCGAGGCGAAAAAAGTAGGCAATGCCCCCGCGTTGACGAGGCTTTTTAACGCTGGGTGAGTCCAGAAACCGCCCAAAGGAATATGTTGTTCATTTAATCTTGGTTGAGTACGTAAATCTGTCCAATTGTCAAGATCTCTCTAGGGGAATAGCAGCTTACCCAGTTGCTCTTTTGCCCATTCCTCCGCTGCCTCCTGTGTATCTACAATGGCATAAGGTACTGGTTGAGCCTGTAAGGCAAAGATCGCCTTCAACACCCAACGGATCATGGCCTTTTGAATCACGTAAGCGGTGCCACAACAATACGCTCGCATGAGTTTTTCCTTCTCTTTCAACCATTGGGCTTGTTGTTGCTGGTGTTTTAACTTGGGTAAAACCGCTTTTTCAGCATTGAAGATCAAAGAAATAGGTTGCTGAGCGTCATACAAACTTTCGATTTCATCCAAATAGGGAAAGCCTGAAAACGTCCAAGGTACTGAGGGCTAAATAAATAGGATAAAAAAGGCGAGAAAAAGGGCCAAAAAGGCTAAATTGGGGAACGAAGCTTTTTAACTAACTGTAAGATAACCAAATAATCTTTGGAAGCCCTCCTTTTTAGTCTCGATCAGATAAAGAGTCCTGAAGCATTGATTTTTGAGCAAAGTCC
>CBDHHG010000020.1:0-165197 GCA_965263225.1 Saprospiraceae bacterium | reverse complement strand
CGGTCGATCGTATGATCAATAGCAGCCAACACCTAGGGGACCTAAAAACCGCTCTTTTTGGTAACGGCAACGGTTCAACCGGCCTGTTAACCCAGATTAAAGACGCTGTCAAATCATCGGGTTTCAAAACCAGTGACATCAAAAACTTGACGCTAGCTGCCCTGTTGTACAAGCTACAGCAAAAAGTTGGTGACAATGAAAAAGGTGACATTAACAAACTCATTGATCAAGTACAGCAGTTTGGCTTGACTGATCAGTTAGTCGGCACTTTACTGTAAGATTTTGGGCCGCTTCGGCGGCCCAACCCTTACCTAGCCAATACATCCGAAGCTCCCAAAACTCCGAATGTGTTAACTCCAAGTCCAAAAACCTAGAGCCTGACCATGAACAATTGGGGCGGAATTACGGAGCATATGACCAAAACGCCTCCTAAGGCTTTTGACACAGAAAAGAAACGCGCACTTTCAGCCGCTCAACACCACGCCTTTCAAAAGCGGTAAAGCAACCCGCCATTCGGAAAAGAGAAAAGATTATTCTAGACTTTGTTTGTTTCGGCCTTCTGCTGATCCTACTTGTCTATGACCCGTAGCAATGGTGGTTCATCTCCTAAGATTGGATCTTTTACTACTCACACTCAAAGATCAGTAATGGATAACACCTCCACTCATTTTCGAATCACCACCTATGTGGGGCTCTTCATCACATTAGTGTTGACTACCATTTTCTGGTACCCCTCCGTTTACAAGGCTATCTTACCCGCAGATTTTGAATTGCGTAACTATCTGATGCAAGGCATGGATTGGGTGGTCGTCCTGATCATATTTGGACTGATTATCTTCGGCGAAAGGGACAAGCTTTCTTCGCTGCAATTCAAGCCGATCACTTTCGAGTCCTTTTCATTAGGTATGGCCTTGGGAGGATTTAGTATGCTTTATTTGGTAGCGCACCGATTTCTGGTAAATATATCAGGCCCCGATACTAATCTCGCCCCAGATCTAAGCAATCCTGGCCTTGATACCGTAGGGCCAGCGTTTATCTATGTGTATGGCCTATTCAGCCTCTTGACTGCAAGTTTTGCGGAGGAAATCATCTACCGGGGCTACGCTACGGAGCGCTTACTGCGCTTACAGGACAAAAAGTGGATGGCCTTTTTGCTTCCCTGGGCGGCATTTACCCTAATGCATTATCGAAAAGGATTGGAGCACATGCTAGGTGTAGCGGTAGTGGCTGCCTTGATGCAATGGTACTATATGAAGTACCGAAACTTGACGATTACCGTCATTGGTCATCTGTTTATTGATACCATGGCTTTAGTAGGGATATTCTATGAGCATTTTACGAGGGGATGACGTGGGATTATCTGGCTAAATAGATTCGCCTATGCTTAGTCTGGTCTTTCTAATTTCAATTAAATCGTTTCACTGAGCTAGAAAGAAATCCTTATTTTCACAGAAGATACTAGAACGCACTATACAAGATCTAGATTCTATTAAACGCGCTGAGGTTTATGAAAAAGAAACGTAATCTTCACGATTACAACATCTACTTTAAGGGAAACTTCCGGACTCAAATAAGGGGGATCAACCTTTCTGCAACTTGCCTGTAGCAGTAACAGAAAGGTGATAGATAGCAGGTTGAAATACTTAGATATTTGATGCTGTTTCAAAACTATTTGCCATTAGCCTGCATTCGTTCTTTCATTTTGGCTCGCATCTCTTCATTCAGTTTCTTGTAGGCCTTAAATTGCGTTTTGTCCAGTACCTTCTTGACTTCCTTGTCTTTTCTGCCCGCCATGTTTTTCATTTTCATCATAGTGGACATAGACTTACCAGCAGCACTTATGTCTTGCATCTCCTTTAGGTATTTCAGGTTGATGGCATACATTTTTTCTTCTTGATCTACCTGAAACTTTAGCTTTTCATTTTGCTTTTCGGTCATCATCTGTGCCTTTTCCTCATTAGTCATATCCGCAGCAGCTTGGCTTTGCGCGAATGCACTTGAAATCGATAGGACAAGAATAGCTACGATGGTGGATAGGCTTCGCATACAATGGATTTGGTTGATTTGCATTTTTATTAATTTTTGGTGCAATGAATTGTTGTTGGGAATTATACAATACGCTCATAAAAGTAGAGCAAGTGGGGAAAATGCATTGGGCTAATCTAACTGAAATGGCCAGAATGGCAACTGAACTAACCAAAAGCCTAGGTGAAGTTTCACAAGCTGTTGCTGCAGCGTTTTTCGAGTGGCACCTTTCGTATAGTCTTTGATCTATGGGGTTAATAATTCATGGTCTAATTGAGGTGCTTCACTTGGTTCGCCGGTCGCTTCACTTTCTTTCTCGCCGCACTGCATGGCCCATCCATCTACTTTTGAATCCGAAATCAATCATTACATGAAAAATTATCGGATTATGAAAAAGGGCATGTGGGTTTTAGGACTTATGTTTTTAGCTGTCAGTTGTGATAAGGATGAACCTGTTGAAGAATAAATAGTGACGCTAGAAAGGAACTATAATGATGACCCAAACGCTGCCGTATTTGATATTTGTGCCTCTTCTAAACCAGTTCCTTTTCTACAAATGCATGGAACAGAGGATACCGCTATCCCTTATGAGGCAGTACCCCACACCATAGGGTATTGGATCATGTACAACCAGACGTCCCAAATCCTCACTGAGATCCCTGATCTGAATCCTGACAATGGTAATACCGCTGAATACTACCTGTTTGGAGGTGGTACCAAGGGAATAACGGTCGAACACTTCCGCATAAATGGTGGTGGACACACTTGGTTTAGCCAGCCCAATCATGATGTGGATTCTAGTGAAGAGGCGTGGAAGTTTTTTTCCTAATATGACCTCAATGGTAGAGTGCAGTAAGGCGACTCTTGCCAAAAGGAGCAGATGATCTTTCAGCTTGGTTTTAGAGCTTAAAAGAAGGGGAGGTATCGCACGTCGCCTTAGCCTCCCCAAGTTATGTGTCATCTCCAAATTGGATGCGGAGTCAGAGCGCAGTGGCAGATAATGACGGATTTCGAACAGAAACAGATTATTTCGGTTGTATTGATACAAAAGTCTGGTGGCTAAGAACTAATTTGTAGAATATAGGGCTGTAGCAACTGAGTAGTGGGGCAGTGGGAGCAGTTACGAATTCATCGTTAACATCGATTGTAAGCCCCATTCACAACTTGTTTCGTTTGAACGTTAAATGCTAATCATGAGTAAGCAATATTGGAAATTCGGATTTGTCATCGTGCTGGCCATTGTTTTAGGATCCTGTGAAAAAGCAGATAATCCGACGCCTCAGATCGACTGGCATACCTATACCGGTAAGTGGAAAAACGTCAATGCCTCTGCCAATGATATTAGCCGGATCATCCTGACGCGGAGAGAAATAGGTCGCATCACAATGCAGGTTTGGGGGCGTTGTGGAACGGAGGTATGTCAGACAGGGCTTTTTTCCTTCACCGAAGCGGAACTTAAAGAACAAACACTGCCGATTCAGTTGCAGGTAGATGGCGAGCCATTATCCTTGAGCCTAGGGGCTACAGAAAGTAGGAAACTGGAATTGAAGGCGATCGATGAAAACTCGGACTTTGACACCCAGTTTTTCTCCTGGGAACCAACAGCTTCCTTTTTTGAGCAGGTTACGGCCACCGATGTTCGCAGCTTAGAAATGACGGACGCGCTGATCAACGCTGGACCAGATCATCCCGATAATCTATTGGTTTCGGGCACGATTATGGTTTTTCAAACCAGTGAAAGAAAACTTGGTAAAATTCAGGTAATCAGTAATTCTCACTATTTAAGCATAAGATGGCAAACCTTTGCTGCCGATGGCACACCTAGTCCCTTGGTTGACTATTTCCCACTATACAAGACGGGCTATTATGACTTGGATGAAGGCAAAGAGGATGAGTCTACAGATCATCTCTATAGCGACTTTTATTGGTCATTGGAAGACCGTACCATTCGTTGGCTGCAACCGGTAAACGCCTCCACCTTCGCAGCCTACCATTTGGAAAGGAGGAATTAATTAACCCAAGTTGTATTGAAATATAGCCCACAACCTCAAACAACCGAAGTATAAATGGCGATTTGGATTATTGGACTGGTAGGCGTTTTGGCTATTGCGCTGGTTACGACCAACTGGCGGAAGGTGACCTGGGAAATCCCTACGACGCCTTTCCCCCCTAAATGGAGAGCCATCCTGGTCAAGGAAATTGACTTTTACAACGGATTAGGTCCTTCCGAAAAGCAGCGTTTCGAATTCAAAGTGCAAGAATTTCTCTTGAATTGCCGAATTACGGGTATTGAAACGACTGTGGATTTAACCGATCACTTAATGGTGGCCTCCAGCGCTGTAATTCCCATTCTTAAGTTTCCTAAATGGCATTACACCAATCTCTTTGAGGTGCTGTTGTATCCAAAGTCTTTTAACGAAGACTTTGAGACAAAGGGTAATGATCGGAGGATATTGGGCATGGTAGGCAGTGGGTTTATGAATGGGAAAATGATTCTTTCCAAGCAAGCCCTGCACCATGGCTTCGACAATCGGTCCGATAAGAAAAATACAGCCATTCACGAATTTGTACATCTGATTGATAAACTCGATGGCAATATTGATGGGGTGCCTAGTTTGCTACTCGAACAACCCTGTGTTATTCCATGGATCGATCTCATGAGTCAGAAGATCGAGGAGATCCAAGACAATGAATCCGATATAAACCCTTATGGTGGTACAAGTAAGGTTGAATTTTTTGCCGTAGTGAGTGAATATTTTTTCGAGCGTCCCAAACTGTTAGCGAAGAAGCACCCTAAACTGTATGATATGCTTGAAGAAATCTTTGATCATGATATGGAAAAACGATCCTTGAATCAAAAAAAGCAAAGTTTGGGCAGAAATAGCCCTTGCCCTTGCGGAAGCGGCAAAAAATTCAAACATTGTTGTGGTAAGCAACATTATTAATAGAGAATGAATCTTTGAAGATAGCCGGTTAATCGTCCCAAAATAGCTAGTCAGCTCATTCGCCTATGTTTCTCAGAAACGTAATGTTCAAGTCGGGTATTCTTAGGTTTACTACTGAGCGCGTAACGCGTAGGTACATGGCTCGGGACATCAGTAGCTTACTCATTGCGGCAGAACAAGCCCCGGACTTTTTGCAGCGAAAGGCGATCAAATATTTAGGAGAAATAGGAAACCTGAGAGCCTATCAACGGCTGGTCGAAATGCTGAAAAGGGGGAGTGCTCATCCGGAAATCCTCTACGTAGCCATCCTCACCATTGCACATGATAAGCAGTTATGGCTATCCGAATCAGATAAGCGATTCCTGTACTCACGAGAGTATCTACTGGATGAGTTAGTAGTTCCAGATGAGAAGCTGCCACCGCCCAAACCTCGCCGCATTAAACCCATGAAGTTTGGAAAGCCAGGCCTGCGCCTCATGCGCGATTTGCAGAGAAGTCGAAAAGGGTAGAGTAGACAAACATGTTCTAATTCAGCTATAAGCTAAGTATGAAAGTAATCAAACAACTGTTACCAGGCGTATTACTCCTTTGTGTCTTGGTCTTGGGGAGTGTGTACTGGTTTCAACGTGATTCCTGCAACTGCCGAAAACGCATCGATTACTCCAATGTCAATCTGCACAAAGATTTGAACCGCGATACATTCCTTAGTCCGTTACAAGAGGAGGAGTATCAACACATTCTCAATGACTGGTCTAATTTTGATCTAGAGAGTGATAGTAGCCGTATCCATCAGCGTTTGAAAGTCTCTGCGCATCGAGAATTAATCGTAATGTCTCACGATAAGGCGGGGCAAAAGCACTACGGGGCTATATATCTCCCAGAACAATTCGACAGTACTCAACAATATCCGCTCTTGCTTTGGGCGAATGGCTTAAACCAAAAAGATCCAACGGTACATCTCACGAAAAGCCATTTGATTGCAGCGCTCTTAAGTGGGTTACCAGATTACTTCATTATTATCCCATCCTACCGTGGCCAAGCCTTACAAACTTACTATACCCGCTATTGCTCAGATGGCTTCTTCGGTGATGCCTTTGACGGGGCAACGGATGATGCTTTACGTCTACTGCACTGGACCCAGGAGAATTTCCCCGCCGTGGACACTCAGCGTTTAGCGCTTTTTGGGGTGAGTAGGGGAGGAACAGTAGGCTTGTTGGCCGCAGCACGTTACCCTAAGCTCAATTGTGTGGTGGCGCAAAGTGGACCTACCAATTTTCTTTTACCCATCGTGTCTCGACGATACGGCAGGCAGTACCGCTATCAATTCTTGAGCCAGGAAGCTCCCCAGTCAATCCTCCGAGAGAAAATCATCAAAAGCTCTCCGCTATTCTTTGTAGATAACTATCCAGGGGACTTGTTATTGATCTATGGAAAGAAGGATTTTGTGGTGCCGATTAGCAATGGAGAGAAGCTGGTGGAAAAGCTAAGTGATAAGCCTAATCTTGAATTTGTGCAATTAGAAGGTGGGCATTCTGCTGGCTACACACAGCAATCCATCCATTGGATCAAGGAACACAATCGCGAAGCTTTCTAGAGAAGTATTCATGAGGCATCTTTTAGCTATAAGCTCGTCCTCTAATAGACACCAATCACTTATTTTCCAGGGCCTGCTTTCTGCGCAGCACCTTGGCCCTTCGATCCTCCCCATCGTGACTCCAGCCTGGCGCATAGAAGATGTACTTGAGCTTATCTGACCAGTTCGGTGCTCGCCTTACATCTCGCCAGATAGATTGGTACTCGTGAGAAGCAACGTATAGTGGATTATAAGAGGAGATATTCTTAGTCAAGCCGTAAATCGGCTGATCAAAGTCTTTTTCTTCAGAAAAGGTCCCAAAGATTTTATCCCAAATGATCAAAACACCAGCATGGTTGCAGTCCAGGTATCGGATGTTAGAAGCATGATGAACCCGATGGTGGGATGGTGTGTTAAAGACCGCTTCGAACCAGGCGGGAAGCCTATCGACTAATTCTGTATGTACCCAGAATTGATAAAATAGGTTAATCCCGATCATGGTAAATATCATTAAGGGATCGAAGCCTAGTAGCGGCAGCCACAGCCAAAAAAGGTACTTGTGTAAACGTTCGCCAACGCCCTGCCGCAAGGCTGTGCCGAAGTTGAGGTATTCGGAGGAATGATGGACAACATGCCCCGCCCACAATAGTCTTACTTCGTGATTTAAACGGTGAAACCAATAGTAACTGAAATCATCCAAAAAGAAGAGTAAAACCCAGGCCCACCATTGGCGCTGCACGATATCTGCCAGCGGAGAAATCTCATGGAGAAAGACGAAGGCAATAAAGGCGAGCAACTTCGGAAAAAACTCTACGATTACGGCAAAAACAAGCATACTTAAAGAGACCAAGGTGTCTTTTCCTGCATACAATGGCTTCTGCTCCTGCCTGGCCATATACACCTCAACAATAATGGCCAGTATAAAGATGGGGAGTACTACAATTCCCAGTTTATCCTTCGAGAGTTCCGTTAAGTAGGCTTGCCAATCCATAATGTGTTATAAAATATAAATACCAATGTCCTCCGCTTCAAGATAGGAAAAAAGTAGGCCTATCCGGTAAAGTTTATTACTAGTCTAGGAGATTTGAGGTTTGCCTTTATGTTTCCTAAATTGAGACAGACTTTATGAACGAAGACTAGTATGAAAAACATTAACTGGCTGAATCACTTCGTCGAGTTTGTGGTGGTGATCTTTGGTATTCTAATTGCCTTTCAATTAAGTACCTGCTCCGAAAAAAAGGTGCAAAAGGAACTGATTAAAGAACACTTGGAAAACATCAAAGCGGAAACGGCTTTTAATCAACGCAATATCGAAGCTGCGTTGGAATTGGCGATTTCCAGTAAGGCTAAATTAGATTCCTTATTCATCATCTTACCTCAGGACTCGGCTTTGAAAACTGTCAATAACTTTAGTTTAGCCCTATTAAATATTGGTGGCGTCTATATTAAGAAAAATGCTTATCGCTCTCTAACAGAATCAGGCGACATCCGATATATCCATGATTTTAAATTGAAGAATGAGATCGTAAACTTATATGAGTATTACGAGTGGGTAAGAGGGATAGACGACCTTCATGTCAACATCTATGATAAATCCTATTTCCCATATATTCTGAAAAACCTAGACTTGGTTGATGGTAAGGTACAAGCTGCAGAGGTGTATCGCGCAAAAGATTTCAAAAATATCTTGTCTTCTTATCGCTTCTTTTTGGTCAATAGAATTCAGAAATACTCGGATTGCCAGCAAGAGATGGCTGAGTTTTTAGAACACTTGGAAAAGGAGCTATAGGTTCTCTCTAGGTAGTAGGGCAAGTCTACTCTTATTTTGGTTTTTTAGGTAGAATTCAAGTAACGTTCTTCGTTTTTGTTGTATTTATATATGAACGTGTACTTAACCTGAGAAACTGAACATTATGGAAGATGCTTATCTGTTGGTGGAATACTTCTTGATCTTTATGGGCTTAATTTTTGTCCTCTTTGAGATTGTATTGAACCTGATGGATATTGGGGGGGAGACCACGAACGTTTTTCTTTTACGGTGGTCCAAAGGCAAATTCTTTTTTATTCCCTTTGCCTTAGGGGCCATCTTGGGCCATCTGTTTTTAGGGACAAAGTGGGTATTGTTTGAAACAGAAGTTATTGAAGGGATAGATAATGATATGCTTTCCGTCATCGTATTGGCTGGCCTAGCGTTGATCATGGTATTGGTCGGCTTTCTGATTCCTTTTACCAAGTCGAAGTTTTTTCTTTCCCTCTTACTCGTACTCGGGGTGCTGTATGGGCATTTCTTTTGGTCAATGAATGTGGTTTAAGGGGCTTCCTAAATGAATAAGTATGATCATTCAATTCTTTATTAGAAATTACAAAGTCGCCAGAACTATCGTTGTCAGTCTTCTAGCCATTTTACTAATAGTAGATGTAATTTTAGTTTTGCGTGATGATATCCCAACCTATAGTGTCTTCATTAAAGAAAATAGAACTCGACTCTTGTGGTTGACCTTCACCTTGGGAGGATTAACCTCGAAAATTTATTTCAATCGTTCTACCGCGGAGGTGCTGGAGGAAATTAATGGTTTTCTCAGTTTCCTTTTTATGGCCATTATTGTTTTGATGACGGGATTGGGGTTGTCTCTAATTGATGACTTAGTTATTCCAACTTTTGTACAGCTATTGGTATTATTGAGTGGAGCTTATCTCGCACACAGATTCTGGCCACAGTACCAGAAAAATACTTAGTTGTTACTCTCAGTCCTTTCTTCCCACTCTAAACCATAAAACTCCCACCTCGCCCTTAAAGCCTTCCAGGGCTAGGTTTTCTTAGGCAAATTGTGATCATTCAGATACTAAAAGACGGTTAGATGATCACCTTGCAACTTAAACCTATGCCACTCATAGCCTTTTTCTTCTTGATGTTACTATTGGGAGAAATGCACGAATTGGTACATATTTTTACAGGTTATACTTTTTGCGGCTGTTGGGGCCCACGAGATTTCAATGTCTGGGGGCTTTGTGAGGGGTGCCGAGATGAAAAGCCTTGGGCTATCATCGCTACTTTTGCTGGGCCCCTCTTCACTTTTGCTTTGATCTGGCTGGGCCGTTCTTGGCTATTCCGTGCTGATAGCCGAAGGCAAATTCTTGGCTTCATTCTCATCTTTGCCAATCTCCCCTTCGCTCGAATACTCACTGCCTTCATGGGAGGAGGGGATGAGGTGTATGGATTACATGTTGTTTTTGGAAACGAACACAACCGCGATCTGATACATTATTTGGGATTAGGCATCGTACTAGCTGCTGCTGTTCCTCCCTTAGTCTCGGCCTATAAGGCCATCGCCAATCCATATCGCTGGCTGTACTTTCTGGGATTCTTACTTCTACCGATGCTATTGGCCATGCTGGTTATCTTTATGGGGCTAAATGGTTTGTTACAGCAAGGGGTACTTGCGAAGCCTTGGATTTGGGGAACTCCGGCTTTGGTTACCCTTAATACGATTGTCGTAGTCATCGTAGTGAGCTTGACGAACCGTCATTTAGTTGAACTTCGGAAAAATGAATAGCCTATGTGGTTACAGATAGCTCTAATGCGGATTGTCATTCCGGTTTTGATCGGTTCCATTCTGTATTGGCAGGTTTATATTTTACATTCCTTTGAGGATATGCAGGCGGGTTGGATCGGTGCTACTGTCATGTTGATTCCCGTGTTGATGATCTTTGAGATTGATCGAAGGGTGACGCGCTACTTTCAACGGCAGGTAGAGCATACAGGTGGATTCTGGCAAGCAGTCTTGGTGCCCTTTTTGGTAAGTTTACTGATCAGCTTATTGGTGGTGTTTGCGATGTATATCCCCGGGAAACTCTGGGAAATCAAGAATGGAGCGAGAGATACCATTGGCCTTTTCCATATCGTATCGATTGGTTCTGAGATCTTCTTTATGGTGGTGATTGCAAATGCCATTCATCAACTCCGTTTTTTGATTAAGAAATGGCAAGAGGAAGCCATCCGTTCAGCTAATTTGGAAAAAGAAAATATACAAGCAAAATTAGCCATCCTTACGCAGCAGATATCTCCCCATTTTCTATTCAATAACTTCAACACTCTGTACGGCCTAATTGAGCAGCATCCCCAAGATGCAAAGGAGTATTTAATGAAATTGTCTTCCTTATACCGAAACGTGCTGCTGAAGAGAAATGAAGAACTGATCCCTTTATCAGAAGAGATAGATACCTTAAGAGACTATATTTTTTTGTTGAAGGTGCGCTTTGGTTCGGATATACAGATCAAGATTGACCTTGGTGCGATGGATACTACCTATTTCATTCCCCCGATGAGTTTACAGATGTTGGTAGAAAATGCCATCAAGCACAATCGGTTTGATGAGGACCATCCACTCTTGATTACTATTAGGCGAGAAGGGGATCATCTCAAAGTAGAAAATCGTAGCAGTTTGGGCGTGGAGCCGCAAACCTCTTCCCATGGTATTGGATTAGACAATATCAGGAATCGATATCAACTGCTGGCGGATCGCCCAATTCATATTGATCAGGATGAACACCATTTTTCGGTTGAAGTACCCTTATTACAAATTATAGAAAACGTAGCATGAAAGTAGTGATTGTAGAGGATGAATTGGTGGCTGCCCAGAATATGCAGTTGGTGCTAGCGGAATACGATCCAAGCATAGAGGTGTTGGCCGTTCTGCGGAGCGTGAAGAAAGCTGTAGCCTGGCTTTCGGAAATGCTGCCACAGGTGGATCTGCTTTTAATGGACATCAAATTGACCGATGGCATTAGTTTCGACATCTTTGACCAAGTAAGGATAAAAAAGCCCGTCATATTCACCACTGCTTACGATGAGTATGCCATCCGCGCCTTTAAGGTAAATAGCGTCGACTACCTACTCAAACCCATTTCTCTCCCAGCCCTGCGCAAAGCCTTAGATAAGTGGAAAGAGATGAATCCTCCTGCTCTTATCGATTATCAAGCTTTGGCGCGGCAGCTGCAATTGCAAAGTCCACCTTATAGAACTCGATTTTTGGTGAAACAAGGCAGTATGCTCCATGCTATTCCGGTGACGGATATTGCCTATTTCTGGGCCCAGGGAAACCTGGTTTTACTAAAAACGATAGAAGGGAAGAGTTATCCCGTGAACTATGCACTGGATACGTTGGAAGATCAATTGGACCCACAGTATTTTTTCCGGATTACACGTAGTGTAATGGTGCATATTCAAGCTATTCAGCAGATACATACTCACTTTAAAGGTCGCCTGAAGGTGAAAGTACTCCCGCCACTGGAAGAGGAGCTGGTTATCAGTAACCGAAAATTGTCTGCCTTCAAAGCCTGGGCCAATCGATAATTCCCTGCAAATAGCTAGACTAGGTTTCACTTATTCACCAGCTTCTTAGTAAACTTGTGGCATGAATTACCAAGAGATACTTGATGAAATTGGAGAGGAGTTTGAAGCCAAACAATTTGAAGGTAAAGTTGCTTCTTATATTCCCGAATTGGCCAATATTTCTCCCGATAAATTCGGCATGCATATTTGCTGTCTGCAAGGGGGGAATTATGCCTTGGGGGATGCCCTGGAACTCTTTTCCATCCAAAGTATTTCGAAGGTACTTTCCTTAACTTTAGCACATTTGTATGAGGGGGATGAAATTTGGAATCGGGTAGATGTTGAACCCTCTGGTGATCCTTTTAACTCCTTGATTCAATTGGAGTTTGAAAATGGTATTCCGCGGAATCCTCTGATCAATGCCGGTGCCTTGGTGATATCTGATATCCTAGTATCCCACTTACCTAATCCGAAACAAGATTACCTCGATTTTGTACGGAAATTGGCAGGAGACACTACGGTTGATTTTAACTTGAAAGTAGCCGCCTCCGAGAAGGAATGGGGTTTTAGAAATAGTGCTTTGATCAATCTGATGAAGTCTTTCGGAAATATCAAGAATGATACCGAGGAAGTGCTTGACTTCTACTTCCATAAATGTTCTATTGAAATGAGTTGTGCCACCTTAGCACGGACTTTTTTGCTCTTTGCCAACCATGGTAAGTTACTGGGTAGTGGTGAGGTGGTGATTTCCAAAAGTCAAGCTAAGCGGATCAATGCCATTATGCAAACTTGTGGGTTTTATGATGAGGCTGGAGAGTTCAGTTTTCGGGTAGGCTTGCCAGGGAAGAGTGGGGTAGGAGGGGGGATAGTAGCTGTTCATCCGGGAGCTTATAGTGTAGCTGTCTGGAGCCCGAAGCTCAATCCTAAAGGAAATTCTAGCCGAGGGATGGCAGCCTTGGAAGCACTTACCACTAAGTCAGGGCTTTCTATTTTTTAAGCTGTTTCTGCAAACTATTTTTAAGGTCGAAAATAAGCAACTTGGAAGCAGAATATGAACATTTGCAGGCCAATTATTGGATTTTAAAGATGCTCTAAGGCAAAAAGACAGTAGGGCTTGTTTGGGATAGCCTGAACCCTAGTTCGAAGATCCCCTTTAATTATCTATACATGCATCTTCACTAACAAGTGACCCGATCAGAGGGTTGATGCTTACCCATACATTTTCTTCGAAAAAAACGGAAGTATCGTTAGAGCGACGGTTGCTATAATTGACCGGTCATTCTAAAAACCAAAATGACCCGAACAGGTTGTTCAAATAGGATTACCTATTAAACACCTTGATAATGAGACGCCTGCTTTTCGTCTGGGTTCTTATCCTTTGGAACCTTGGACACACTGCTTATGCCCAAACTGACCTGCCGCAACAAATGAGCCTTAACTATGGAAGAAGCGTTATTGATGAAGCGCTTCCGGAAGGCTATGCCTACAACCCCGTCACCCTCCTAGCTAATACTCCGCTTTACCGTTTTGGGGCTTTCAGCCTGTATGCAGAGACTCAATTTACCCGGGCTGATAATCTGCTGACTCTTGGGTCAGAATTCGAATTTGGTTTGAATGGTGGGATTCGGTATCAAGTAAACCTGAATCGATACTTTGAGGTGAATGCAGCGATTGGTTCCGGCCCGCACTTTATTTCCCTGCAAACGCGTCTACAGGCGGGCGGATTCATTTTTTCTGACAACTTTGAATTAGGTTTTTCCTTTTACTTGCCTGCTGCTAAGACCAGTTTTAATGTAAAGGGACGTTTTCGGCATATCTCCAATGCCGGATTGAAAAGACCTAATTGGGGGATAGACAATCTCTTCTTAATCGTCGGTGTTGGGACAGTCTTATAGCTAAAATGCTGAACCTTGGTATGCTTAGATGGTTTACATTCGTATATCTTACAAGAAAAACCTTCCTTACCATCGTTTAAGGTAGGGAGTTAAACCAGAAATATGAGAGTTTTATTGTCATTAGTAAGCCTATGTCTTTTTTTGGCATGCGAATCGCTATCTACGGAACAAGATACCACCCCTCCCGCTGTTTTAGTTAGCCAGTCCAGTGATACATCCCCTGGACAAGCAGGATTGGGGCAACAATGGTACCAAGGGAAAGCTGAAATAACGAGCTATACGCTAATGCAGAACAGGTATCGGGATGTGCATCCTGGTCAGGCGATCATGGTTTTTGTAACTGAAGATTTTCTGACGGATAAACAAGTAAAGAATGATAATTACACCAATCCGAATTCGATTCCTATTTTGAAGATGAATCGCGTATTAGATTTTCCTACTGGATTGTATGATTATCATGTGATGACTTCCACCTTCACGCCCGTACAAACAAAAGAACACCCCCATACATTGAAAGTAACCCAATCCACCACAGAATGGTGTGGGCAGGTATTTTCGCAGCTAAATTATGATAAAGGCTATTATCGTAGCCAGTTATTCTCCTACTTTGAAAGTGAGGGAGATCAAGAAAGCAAGGTGAAAGCAGCCTTACTAGAAGACGAGCTGTTTAATCGTATCCGAATTGAGCCAGAATCCTTGCCTACGGGAAAGATCAAGATGTTGCCGAGCTCTACCTATCTACGACTCGCTCATCGGCCTACCCAATTAGTGGAGGCTGAAACTACAATGTCTTCCTACACTGGAAGAGATTTTGAGGGAGAGGCTTTAATGGTCTACACGGTTAAGTATCCTGCCTACAATCGTACTTTGGAGATTGTATTTGAGCAGGGGGCACCACACGCCATTATGGGTTGGAAAGATACTTATCCTTCTGCTTTTGACCGGCAAGCTAGGACCTCGATCGCTACTAGGAAAAAAAGCCTGTGGACTCCTTATTGGAGTAAGAACAGTCTAAACGATATGGCCCTACGTGCCGAATTAGACTTAGACTAGGTCTTCCTGTTGTTCAAAAGGAAAAGGGCAATACATCATCAATGTGTATTGCCCTTTTTTATTAGCTAGTATCTTGCTGAACCTTATCCAAGAGGAATAGATCCAGAGAGACAAAATTTAAACATCCACATTAGCATATTTCGCGTTGGCTTCAATGAATGCTCGTCGAGGAGGCACCTCGTCTCCCATCAACATTGAGAAAACACGATCTGCTTCCATAGCATCTTCGATCGATACTTGACGTAGGATTCTAGCATCCGGATCCATGGTGGTCGTCCAGAGTTGCTCTGCATTCATCTCACCCAAACCCTTATATCGCTGAACTTTTACACCACTTTCTGCCGCTTCCTTTCCTTTGGAGTAGGCAGCAATGGCTTCAATCCTTTCCTCTTCATTCCAGCAGTATCGGAACTGCTTTCCTTTCTTGACCATATACAATGGTGGAGCGGCGATATAGATGTAACCGTTCTCTACCAGCTTGTGCATATAGCGGAAGAAGAAAGTAAGAATCAAAGTGGTAATGTGACTACCATCGACATCGGCATCACACATGATTACCACTTTATGATAGCGAAGTTTTTCGATGTTGAGTTTTCTTTCTCCTTCTTCGTCTTCTTCTATCCTAACACCTAAGGCAGTGAATATATTCTTAATCTCTTCGTTTTCGTAGATCTTATGCTCTAATGCCTTTTCCACATTCAATATCTTACCACGGAGCGGAAGGATAGCCTGGAATTTTCGGTCTCGGCCCTGCTTGGCGGTACCGCCCGCCGAATCCCCTTCCACAAGGAATAGCTCTGATTCATCCGGATTCTTACTGGAACAATCCGCTAACTTCCCTGGTAGTCCACCCCCCGTCAATACATTCTTCCGCTGCACCATCTCTCTGGCCTTTCGGGCCGCATGTCGGGCCGTTGCCGCTAAGATTACTTTATCAATGATCTTCCGGGCTGCCATCGGGTTTTCTTCTAGGTAATGCCCCAGAATCTCACCTACAGCTCGTGAAACGATCCCAGTAACTTCGGAGTTACCCAATTCACCTTTGGTTTGCCCCTTAAATTGTGGCTCTGGTACCTTAACAGAAACGATAGCTGTTAGCCCTTCTCTAAAGTCCTCTCCTGAAACCTTGAACTTGAGTTTCTTGAACATGCCATTTTCTTCGGCATATTTGGAGAATACCCTATTTACCGCTCGGCGGAACCCATTTACATGCGTTCCTCCTTCTCTCGTATTGATATTGTTAACAAAGGAGTAGATACTCTCTTTAAAGGAAGTATTGTAGTGCATCGCTACTTCTACCTCAACATTATCTTCCTTTCCACTAACGTGAATAGGGTGCTCTATCAAATGCTGCTTTCCTTCGTCCAGAAACTCAACAAACTCCTTAAGCCCACCTTCGGAATAGAACTCTTCGATTTTGGGATTCCCCTTCTCATCCTTTTCGCGTTCATCCGTCAATTGTAGCTTTAATCCTTTATTCAGGTAGGAAAGCTCCTTCAGACGGTGAGCAAGTGTATCATAGTTGTAGACTAGAGCCTCGAAAATCTCCGGATCTGGTTGAAAGGTCACCGTGGTACCATTGTCATCTGCTTCACCTACCACGTCTACACCCGTCTGAGGTTTACCCTGCGCATATTCCTGTACAAAGATTTTGCCTTCCCGGTGAACCTCGGCCTTCAAATGGCTGGAGAGGGCATTTACACAAGATACCCCCACACCGTGCAAACCACCAGAAACCTTATACGTGTCCTTGTCGAATTTACCACCAGCGTGTAGCACGGTCATTACGACCTCAAGTGCTGACTTCTGTAGTTTGGCGTGCATCCCGGTGGGAATACCACGACCGTTATCTTTTACTGTTATGGAATCGCCTTCATGAATGACCACATCGATCTGAGAACAGTAACCAGCCAGATGTTCATCAATAGAGTTATCTACTACCTCCCAAACCAAGTGATGAAGACCTTTTGAATCTGTACTTCCGATGTACATACCAGGCCTTTTTCGTACCGCTTCTAGTCCTTCTAATGCCTGAATATTGTTAGCGCTGTAGTTCCCGTTTCCTGTCTTTAACTGCTCTTTTTCTTGTAAATTATCCATTCTGCAAAGATACGAAAATTACCCCGCTTTTTATAGTTTAAAACGCCCTGGAATTTACCGTTCTGGTGGTGGTCAAAAGCCGCTAAAAAGCTTTATCTCATGGATTCATCCTAAATCAAATTTGAGTTGTTGTTATTACACAAGATAAAGGCGTTTATTAGTATTTTGCGCTGATTAATAGATAACAATGCAATGGACGATTACAGGAATCGATGAATTAGCGGATTCCGCAAGAAAATTGTTGAAATATGCGGGTGACCAGAGGATCATGGCCTTTTCCGGTGAGATTGGAGCCGGAAAAACAACCTTAATTCAGCGTCTATGCGAACACTTAGGTGTAGAGGAGAAAGTGACTAGTCCCACTTTTGCATTGGCTAATGTGTATGCCACGACAGCAGGTGAAGAGGTCTTTCATTTGGATCTATATCGACTGAAGCATGTCCAGGAGGCGCTCGACATGGGAATCGAAGAATACCTGTCTGGCGATCGCTATTGTTTCATAGAGTGGCCTGCTATTGTAGAGGAGCTCTTACCCGCTGATACCCTGTACATAAGGATTGAATTGATAGAGAATTCCCATAGAAAAATTGTATTATTGTAGACTATGAGTGAAAAGGAGAAAAGGATACCTGTACCTAAAATCTTTACGGAAGGGCAATACCGTACACAAGCAGAAATGCTGCCTGTCAAGCAGCGATCTAGCAAGCTGTTTATTGGTATTCCAAAGGAAGTAACGATCCAGGAAAATCGAGTAGCGTTGGTCCCTTCTTCTATATCGACCCTAGTGGGAAATGGGCATCGGGTGATCATTGAAACGGGGGCAGGTGAAAAATCTAATTTCTCCGATCACGATTTTTCGGAAGCGGGTGCGGAAATTGCCTATAGTCCAGAACAAGTCTACAAGGCAAAGGTGGTCATCAAGGTGGCACCTCCTACCTTAGACGAGATCGAATTGATGCATCCCAACCAGATATTGATCTCACCGCTACAATTGCCTATCATTTCGGGAGATTACATCAATCGCTTAAAACAAAAGCGGGTCATAGCACTTGCTATGGAGTATATTAAAGATGAATTTGAGACATTTCCCATCGTACGAATCATGAGCGAAATGGCTGGTACCAGCGCCATTCTGACTGCCGCCGAATTATTAGCTAATACGAGTGGAGGGAAAGGTGTTTTGTTGGGTGGGATCTCTGGTGTACCTAGTGCTAAGGTCGTAATCCTAGGGGCGGGAATCGTGGCAGAATACGCCACGCGAACTGCCCTTGGACTGGGAGCAGAGGTACGTATTTTTGATGACAATATCTATAAATTGAAGCGCCTGCAAAATCAAGTGGGGCGCCCTTTGTATACTTCGGCCATGAATCCCGTATATCTTGAACGGGAATTGATCACTGCTGAAGTCGCCATTGGTGCCATTCATTCCGAAACCGGTCGAGCTCCCATTCTGGTAAGTGAAGATATGGTTTCTAAAATGAAACCTGGCGCTGTAATTGTCGATGTAAGTATCGATCAAGGCGGATGTTTTGCCACTTCTGAGGTTACTTCCTTAAAAAGACCTACCTTTGTGAAACATGATGTGATTCATTACTGCGTTCCGAATATCGCTTCGCGGGTTTCCCGAACCGCTTCGATCGCAGTAAGCAACATTATGACGCCTATTTTGTTAAAAGCTAATAGCACGGCGGGATATAGAACATTTATTCTTTACCAATTTAGGGCTACGCCATGGTATCTACACTTACAAAGGATGTTTGACCAATGAATACCTGGGGCCGTCGATTCGCTATTAAATCTACCGATCTTGATCTATTGATCACCTCTAATCTGTAAACGAAAATCCTTCTTCATTATTAAGAACCCCTATTAATGCTATTTTTGCAGCCTTTTCCGGGAAAATTGACCTGGAAGGCACAAATATCATTTGATGATACTACTAGAAGAACAAAAACCAAAGAAGAAGAAAAAGCTGCCAAAGGAGGTCGTTAATATTATTCGTACTACGCAACGAAATAATATTGAATTGACGCACATTGCGGACAATAAAGCCAATGTGTTACTCAGTTTGAATGCCTTGATGATCACCTTCCTTTTGCCGCTCGTAGTGGCGCATACCCAGGTAATATTGGAGGAACAACTCTATATTCCACTGGTGATATTGGCCGCGACTTGCTTCGTGACCATCTATATCTGTACTATTGTATTGAAGCCTTCCAACTTGAAAAACTTTCGGGATAATGCCAATAAGGATGGTCGTTTTAGTCCATTCTTCTTTGGTAATTTTTACCGGATGGAACCGCAAGAGTTTTTCAAATACATTAAGGACACGGCTTCAGAACCGGAAAATGTACGGGGTCACTTGGCGGAGGATCTATACTATGTCGGACGTCGTTTGGCGCATAAGATGAACTATATCCGGATTGCCTTTAGCATATTCATCGTTGGGCTTTTCTTAAGTCTTGCTTCCACAGGTTTGACCTTATGGATCTTGTAGCTTGATAAGACAAAAAAAGGAGGTGATGTTCCCATCGACCTCCTCCTTACCATATCTATCGCATTAGACCTGGCATCACATCTTTACGATGCGATGTGTTGTGGTTCCAATGTGTCTTTCAATCTGAATAACAAATTGTCCAGCGTTCAAGTGTGAGAGGTTCAATCCTATGCCTAAACTACCTTCTTCCAAAACCTGGCGATGACGAAGGGTGCCGTTAAGATCAAAAATCCGAATCTCACCGCTTTGGTCTACGGCCTGATCCAATCGGATATTGATAAAATCTGGTGTGACGGTAGGAAACACCTGCACGCCCCAACCTTGCCCTTCGAATACCACGCTTACAATCTTAGAATAAGTGGTGGTTCCATCGTAGTCTACTTGTCGGAGTCGGTAGTAATTGATGCCTTTGTAAGGCTTGTTGTCCCACAATTCATAGGACTGAGGTAAAAAGGTTGTGCCAGCACCTTTGACTACTCCAACTTCTTCGAAGTCTTGACCATCTGAGCTGCGCTCTACCGACATGTAATCATTATTGATTTCCGTGAGCGTTTGCCAGTCCAGTACAACTTGTCCTTCGACAGCTCTGGCAGTGAAATAAATGAGCTCGATCGGAAGTGGGACAAAGGCCTGAGTGGTATTCAATTCACCCAGAGACTGTGTCGTTTCTGTTACCCAGACGAAGTCTCCAGGACAACCACCACTTCCCTGTAACTGCATACTTTTCGCAAAACCGCTAAATGATGCTTCTAGCACATTCACGCCATCTTCATCGAAGGTTTGATCTGCTACCATTCCGTTGGCTACTCCATCTATTGCTTCCAGTGGGCGAAGGATACTTAGGAATTGTACCACAGTTTGGGTCACCTTATTATAGATAGCCCAGCCTGTTAGGTGGTCAATCTCAGGGATGGGGGTCCAAACAGCTCCCATGCCATTCTGCTGGTCCTCGATCTTGCCACTCAAGGGAATGATTCGCTCTAATTCTGCGTCTCTAGCAGTGTTCACGATATGCTTGTAAACGTGAATCTCATATGCTTCTAGATTAACGCCCGCGGCACCTGCTACTTCAATTCCTTCATCCATATCAATATTGAGACCGAATACATTGCTGAGTATATGCGTTTCATACTCTATTTCATTAATGAATAAATTATCTCCACCTCCCAGATCGCTACATCCTTGAGCAGGCTGAGTGCTTACTCTTTTCGCCTCGATCCAATCTGTTCCCTTTCGAACGAAGAAAGTGAAATGATAATCATTGCTGTTCTGTAGGCTGGTAGTTTCGAATCGTTCCGCGGTGCCAAGGTAGACGGGATATTCTTCGATGCCGAAATCTGTTCCACCATTTCCCTGTCCAAAAATAGGGTCAATAGTATATTGCGTCCCATCTCCAGTGGGGAAACCCGTAATGGTATTATAACCAGCTACGACCAAGACTTCATCGAAGCAATAGGGAAGATCCCACATGAAGCTGATCTTGTGATCTGTGCCACTATGAATCAGATTTCGAACGAAGTTGGGAGTACTACAAGTCGTAGCAGCACTGGCATTTAAGGCCGCTTGTTGTTTGTAGCAGGTACCGTTGTATTCAAAGACGGTAAGGTGATAAGTAGCCCCATCTGTTAGGCCGTTAACCGTGAAACTGGAGCTACCGCCTGCGGCACCCGCTCCGGTATATACCACGTATTCTCCCGGTGAAAGCTGGTCACCAGCACCAAAGGTATTGCTCCCTGTATAGCTCAAGCCATTGCAAGGGGCACTTGAGCTACTCACGGGGCTTCCCTCACGCATCACAACGACTCTGCCAGAGCCATTACCATGAGTGAGATTAACCGTTAAGCTATTGTCAGTAATGAAATCAAAAGAAACGGAACCGTTGGTATTTGGAGCAGCGCAGGCCGTGTTTTTTCTCTCCTTTGATATTTAGGGAATTACTACCCAGTTTCCATTCACCAGTCTGTACTTCGGACCGATAGGCGAAGAAACGAAAGCAGAGTTGGTTGCCGTTGCAAATATCAATGTCTAAATTACTAATTGTATGTTTTCTTTCATCCGTGTTATCAGGTATCACTTGTCCTAAAATAAGTTCGCTTGTGCTAAATCCATCAACGGACCATCTTACTTCGAAAGCACCTGGTCCATCAGCAGTCCTGGATTCAGCAAACTCTAGCTGATCAACTTCCAAGGTAATTCCTGGGTCGGGGGTAATGCAGACTTCGTAGTAATCTACTACTCCCGCTTTTGTAGCAGTAGGCCAATAGTTGGCTCGTGCACCTAAGGAAGAATAGGTGATCTTATTGATCCCATTTCCTCTGATAAAATCACTGGCCTGAACATTGGCAATAGCACTGGGGGCAGCTTCTTCTGTGGAGTTTAGGGCCCACTCTGAAAGCATTGTGAGTTGCCCGAATGCTGGGATGGTAAAAATCAGTATTGCAAGAAATGCAATACCTCTGTAAGTCATCATAGTACGTTTGTTAATATTAATTTTGCAAAGTACCGATGGGGTCTTCTCCCTCCCGATTCCATCGGCGGGGTTTACTGGGATTTTCAATAACTGGGAATTCATACAGATTACAATTGGATTATAAATGTTCACCTTGCTGTAAGGTGTAGTTATTACACAATTGATACTATCGTATTCATCTATCGGTAAGCGAGCGGAGAGAGAGGGATGCAAGTGTTGTCAATAGCATTGGTTTCTCCCCAGGATTATCGATTGTAACGATAGGTATACAATAGTAAATACACAGACGCCACAACGGCTGCCATGTTTTTTAGTAAATCATATCATGTTAAAGGCTCTTGACTGGCAGCCAAACGCTGTAGGGACGTAGCGAGCTGTATTTCACTCCTTGGGTGTAAAATTTTATTCAGTGTCTCCTTCTAAAAGACGACTCCAGAAGTAATGTTAGCACTATTCAAAAGGGTGGTTGATGGATGAGTTGAGTGCTCCTGATTATAAATGGGGGGAGGGAATTTTATAATCATGGATAGTGTTTCACTTTTCAAATATAGGTTTTTCTCTAGTAAGTTGCACGGCTCGCCAGTGCTTAATCCCGCCTCAATCTTTCTATTTCGTTTACTTTAATGCGTACTCAATTGATTATAAAATTAAAAGCTGTACTACCCACCAATCTGCCTTTTTTAAATAATTTTTATGCATATAATTGTTACTATCCATATGACGATAGGATTGGAAAAAGTAACAAAGGAAGGAGTTCAGGGCTGCTTAGCTAGCTGAAGTGTGAGGCTGGAGGGCGCGTAGATTAAGTGGTTCCCATGCCTTTCTCAAAAATCTGCACCAGGAATAAAGCATAGAACATGAGTAATACCAGCCCTTCCCAGCGAGTGATTTTTTTGTTGTTGGCCATAATGCCGAAAAGGATGGTCATGGCGATCATCATGGGAAGGAAAAAACCATTGATCGATTGCGGAATGTCAAGTGGCCCAAAGAAGGAGGGGACCGACATTACGATATAAGTATTGAAAATATTGGAACCGAGAACGTTACCTACGGCAATGGAGGTTTTTCCTTTCCTGGCAGCATTTAAGCTGACAATTACTTCCGGGAGGGAGGTGCCTAGGGCCATGGCAGAAAGGCCAATCACAGTGGAAGGAATACCCGCAATCTCAGAGAGATTTTTAATGGCGGTAATGGTATATTCTGCGCTCAGCCATACCAGTATGCCACCAACCAGCAACAGTACATAAGCGCGGGCTGATGCCTTGGGGTGTTCCTCTTTTTCTGATGCTTCCTCATCTTCACTCTTAAAGGAGTATGCCAGAAAAATGATGATACCCAACAAGAATAGGATAGCTTCAAAGAGGGAAAAGGCTCCATCATTCAGCGCAAACCAAAGCAGAAAGGCCGAGCCCCATAGGTAGGGCATATCAATATGCCAGATATTGTACTCTAGTTCGATTTGCTTCACAATAACGGCTACTAAGCCCAATACCAAGGCAATGTTGGTAATGTTTGAGCCGACAATATTGCTAATGACCAATTCGGATTCGCCGGCAACCACAGCAGCCACAGAAGCAGCTAATTCTGGCAAAGATGTACCAAAAGCAACAATGGTAACACCGATGATAAAAGGAGAAATTCCGAGGGATAGGCCAATCTCTTCTGCTGAATCCACAAACCAATCCGACGCCTTCAACAACACCGTCAAACTAACCACGAAAAGCCCTAAAAATAATAATACGTCCATATGCTTTCAGACCATTCCATTCGGAAAAAGTAACATCCGGCAAAAGTAAGACTTTTTTCCAATCACACACTTTAATTCATATGAGGGCCGATATTTTTTTTACTAAACGGCAGTTTCCTCCTGCTGAATGGGTTATTTTTATCGCTCAAAGCCTGCTAAAGGTAGATTAAATAAGGTTCCTTGGAGATAGAATTACTATTTTTGGCGCTACCAAGAATCCAAAGTATAGCAGTTGTTTCGCAAAGGATGAATTTTGGTTTTTGAAAGTAGAAGCTCCCTGTAGCACAAGAAGAGGTCAGCGGTTTTATCTTCTTTTTATGTAGGGTGAAGCAATATTAAACCGTTTGTCCTTGTTGAAAGCTATATATTTCAAATGGCTCCATTGAATGCGCTACAAGTACTAATTTTAGGATTAGAACAATAGCTGTCTTTCAAGGGTTATCTACATGAAAAAAGGATTGCTAAGCAGGGAATTGATGGGCAGTCAAGGAAAAAATTGAATTCAATGCCGTTAGATCAAATGGATGTTGATCGAATAGATGAACAGCAACAGATTATGGAAAAGGAGATGTCATTCTTAGACCACCTGGAGGAATTACGATGGCATATTATGCGTTCTCTTGGTGCGATCGCGATTGTAGGGATTTTACTCTTTTTATTCCGTGGGTACTTTTATGATACTGTCGTTTTTGGTCCAATCAAATCGGATTTTGTATCCTACAAAGTGTTCTGTGATGCCTCTCATGCTTTGGGGTTGGGGGATAGTATGTGTTTTGAGTTTAAGGATTATAATTTGCAAGCCATCTACTTTGCTGAGCAATTTATAAATGCTATTAAGGTCTGTTTTATAATGGGGTTTGTTTTTGCTTTCCCATATGTATTCTGGGAAGTCTGGGCTTTTATTAAGCCAGGACTATATCCTAAGGAGAGAAAAGCAGCGCGGGGAATCGTTTTAGTTTGTTCCTTTCTATTTATTCTCGGAGTCTTATTTGGTTATTTTATAATTGCACCATTTGCGACTAATTTTTTGATGAACTTTACCTTACCCGGAGTAGAGAATTCACCTACCCTAAAGTCATATACAGGTTTTCTGGTGATGTTTACTCTGCCAACTGGGTTCGTCTTTGAATTACCTATCGTAGTATATTTCTTATCTAAAGTGGGATTAGTTACTCCACACGCAATGCGCAAGTATCGCAAGCATTCTATTATTGGTATCCTACTTCTGGCTGCAGTAATTACACCTCCGGATGTAATTACCCAGTTTCTGATTGGCATTCCATTATTTATCCTCTATGAATTAAGTATTTTTGTGTCGGCTAGAGCCAACAAGCAATATGAGGCTGAATTAGATGACTAAGAAGTGGTGGAGCTAAGTCAGAAAAGACTTAGATGATACGCTTTGATTCGTAGTAGAATATTATGGAAAGATTATCTTCAAACTTAACTTTATTCTTTAAGTTTTTTGTGCCTGTTTTCTGGATTGTGTTCTTCGGAGCTTTTACCGTAGCGGTTTTTGTCTACAGCAATGAGTTTTACGGAGAGATACCAGGACGCCCCCTTCGCATTGGCTCGGTGGTCTTTTTTGCTAGTGGACTGATTATGTTCTATTTCACCTCCATGCGGCTGAAACGAGTAGAAGGAAATGGGGAACACTTAATTATCACGGATTATTTCAAGACTTTCCGGTATTCCCATGCTGGTGTAGATAAGATTACAGAGAGCAAGTTCGCCTTCATCAAACTAGTCACGATTCACTTGAAAGAGAAGGGCAGTTTTGGACTCAAAATCCCATTTATTGCTAGTGCCAGCCGATACGAAGAATTCATGAGGAAGTTCGGCAATCACCTGCCAAGGGAAAAAGCTTAACCTTTGTTTTCTAAGGCCTGCCAAAGCACCTCTACTGGATGTAATGCCTTTCGCTGTGTTCCATCTGCGATCTGATGTCTACAGCTGATTCCAGGAGCAGCAATGATAGCTTCAGCGCTAGCCCCATTTACGGCAGGGAATAAAACCATTCCTCCGATCTTCATACTCACTTCATAGTGTTCTTTTTCATAACCAAAAGATCCAGCCATTCCACAACAACCAGAAGGGATCACTTCTACTGTATATTTTTCGGGTAAGGACAAAAGCTGCGCCGTCTCTCCCAGGTTGGCCAGTGCCTTTTGATGACAATGTCCATGTAGCAAAATATGCTGTGAGGTTGTGGTAAATTGGTCGGCCTTAATTCGCCCCGCTTGCACTTCTCGGTACAGAAATTCATCAATTAGTAGGGTGTTCCGCGCTAGCTGGCGTGCTGCTACTTGTTCTTCCGGTGCCACCAAGCGAGGATATTCATCCCTAAAGCTGAGAATGGCCGAAGGTTCAATCCCAATCAGTGGTACCTCTTCGCTAATCAAAGACTGGAAGGTGGCCACATTCTCCCTAGCGAATTTTTGGGCCTGAACTAGCAAGCCCTTGGAAAGGTGCGCTCTCCCGCTTTCGGCATGATTCCCCCACCTTATTGCATAACCTAGTTGATGTAGGAGTTTGACAGCCCTTATACCAATATGCGGATCATTGTAATTGGTAAATTCATCGCAGAATAAGTAGACCTCTCCTATGGGTGGAGAAGGCTGCTTCCATTTGGAGTAGGTTCGATCGAGCCATTGCTTTAAAGTGGTCTTTCCAAGCCCAGGTAGAGAGCGTTTTGAGGCGATGCCTAAACTTGATTTAATGACCGAACTCGTAAGCCTGTTGCCCAGGAAGAAGTTAGTTAGGGCAGGCACTTTTGCTCCCAATCTGTTGATAGCATTGATATTGGCGAATGCTTGGGCGCGCCAAGGGATGCCGTGACTTTGGTAGTATTGGTGTAGAAATTCAGCTTTTAGGCTAGACATATCCACATTGGAAGGGCATTCGGAGGTACAACCTTTGCAAGAGAGGCAAAGGTCCATGACTTCATATATCTCTTCGTGATCGAAAGGATTAGGCTGTTGGTCTTTGGTGAGAAACTCACGCAAAGTATTGGCCCGGGCTCGGGTAGTATCTTTTTCATTCCTCGTGGCCTGGTAACTGGGGCACATGGTTCCTCCCGATAAGGGCAGTTTTCTACAATCACCAGAACCGTTACACTTTTCAGCCAAACGGAGAATCCCACCCGCCTCCGAAAAATCCATCAAGGTATCAATGTGTGGTTCTTTACGATCTGGCTCATATCGCAAGGAGGTATTCATCGGTTGGGCGTCGACGATCTTACCTGGATTAAAAATACCCTTAGGGTCCCAGGTATGCTTAATGCGTCGGAATAAGGCATAGTTTTCCTCACCTACCATCAAGGGGATGAATGCCGCTCTAACCCGCCCGTCTCCATGCTCCCCACTCAAAGAGCCCTGATAGCTTTTTACCAATTCAGCGGAAGCTTTACTGATGTCATAAAACTGTTGCACATCCTCTGACTTCTTCAGATCCAGGATGGGGCGGAGGTGGATCTCACCAGCCCCGGCATGGGCATAGTAAACTGATCTTTGGCCAAAGCCCTCCATAATCCTGGAGAAGTCGGCAATGTAATCGGCTAAGTCTGTAATGGCCACGGCAGTATCCTCGATGCATGCGACGGCCTTTTTATCACCAGGGATGTTAGCCAAAAGGCCAAGGCCAGCTTTGCGGAGTTCCCATACACTGCTAGTGCGTGGAGGGTACACCTTGGGATAAGCATATCCGTACCCATGTTCTTGTAGAGCACGGATCAATACATCTGCCTTGGCCTCCGCTTCTTGAGCTTCCTTACCCCTGAATTCAATCATCAGAAGAGCGGCGGGGTCCCCCTCAACAAAGAATCTATTCTTGCTCTGTTCAATATTATCCTTAGTGCAATCGAGGATCACTTTATCCATTAATTCGCAAGCAGTAGGTTCGAACTGCATCGTCACTTGGGTGGCTCTCAGACTCTCATCAATGCTGTGGAAATGTGCAGCTACCACAATGTCGTGCGGCTCCGGTAGCGGATCAATATGTAGCTTAATCTCGGTCGTAAGAGCCAAGGTACCTTCACTGCCACAGAGCAATTTACAGAAGTTAAAGGCTTCTCCATCGGGGGTGAAATGCTCTGTCTCCAAGAGAATATCCACTGCATAGCCTGTATTCCGCCTGTTAATGCTATACTTTGGAAATTCAGCTCTGATATTGTCTTGCAACTCAGCCTGTTCCAGTTCCTGCTTGATTTGGCGGTAGACTTCTCCTTCTCGCCCCTCAGCTTGCAATTTATCTTGGAATTCCTCTTTGGAAAGGGTGGCAAATTGCACTTCACTTCCATCACTAAGCAAGGTATTCAACGAAATAACATGATCCCGGGTGGAGCCGTAGACGATAGAGGTGGAGCCACAAGAATTGTTTCCAACCATCCCACCGATCATGCAGCGATTTGCCGTGGAGGTATTTGGCCCAAACCAGAACCCATGAGGCTTTAGAAAGGCATTAAGCTCATCTCTGACTACGCCGGGCTGTACCCGAACCCATCCTTCTTCCGTATTTAACGCTATGATTTTCGTGAAATATTTGGATACATCGACCACAATACCTTCACCCACACACTGACCTGCCAGAGACGTACCTGCAGTGCGTGGGATCAAGGATACGCCCTGCCCTAAGGCAAATTGAATTAAGGCCTGAAGATCATCGACGTTTTTTGGGAGTGCTACAGCTAAAGGTAATTCGCGGTATACGGACGCATCGGTGGCGTATAGGGTACGCATTAGGCTATCGTAAAATAGCTCTCCTTTTAGGTTGTCTGAAAGTATGGTCAGTTGTTGCCGAAGCTTTGCGTCCATGGGTGTATTTTAGTTAAATTTCTACTGCTTTGGTGTAAGCCTTGGTTTTCGTGCTGCTGATCGCTTTGATATATTAACCTCCAAATCTTGGTTCTACCTTCCCCTTTACTGAAGTTTCTATACGAAACGTGCGACCTGCTAAGGGATAGGTGGCTCGTTGCTGTACATCGAGGTCTCGGCAAGAGGTGGTAATGAAAAGCGTCTTTAAGCCCTCTCCCCCAAAACAACAGCTTGTCGTGTGAGGAGCAGGTACGACTATCTCTTCAATGGGATGACCTGCGGAGTCGTAGTGAATGACTTTACCCATTCCATAGAAAGCAATCCAGAAACCATCCTCTGCGTCTGTACACATCCCATCTGGGTAAATGGATTTAGAAAACTCGATATGCCGTTTCCGATTGGAGATAAGCCCAGTAGATGGATCGTAATCGTATGAAAATACACAATGTTGTAGGGTGTCAATCAGGTAGAACTGATCCCCTGCTGTATTCCACGCCATGCCGTTGGTGATGTAAAGATCGTGCTCTAAAGCCTCCCAATGATGGTCTGGCGTTAAGGTAAAGAGCTTTCCCAAACAATTCACTTCATCATAGGCCATGGTGCCAGCCAAAAATCGACCATAGGGATCAACCGCCCCATCATTGAAGCGCACCAAGGCATTGTCTTGTTCTGGAGAAGGCTCGATCAGCCGTAATTGCTGACTAGATTCATCATATAGCCCAAATCCATCCCGAACAGCCATGACTATACCTCCTTGCTCGCGCAGGGCTAGGACTCCTAGATCTTGACCTACTTCGTAGGTGCGAGTCTCTTCTGTAGCGAGTTTTCCTTTGTAAAATCGCCCTTCGGGAATATCCACCCAATAAAGTTCTTGCAGGGTTTCATCCCAAACAGGGCCTTCGCCATGTGTGGCTTTAATATCGAATATAGGTTCAGGGTTCAATTTCATGAAGAAGTATTTGTGGGTACTGGCGGAGGGCTAGTGGCGGTCCATCCACCATCAACAATAAGGGTTTGTCCGGTGATTTGGCTGGATTGTGGGGCGAGCAAAAACAAGGCAGCATGGGCAATATCACTAGTAGTGGCTGGTCGCTTTGTTGGGGTAATTCGCTCCCATTGTAAGTTGAAATCTCCTCCGTCCAATGCACTGGTGCGTTCAGTTAAGGTGGCCCCGGGAGAGATGGCATTTACCGTGATACCATGAGGCGCAAGTTCTACGCCTAGCGTTTTAGCCAAAAAGCGAATGGCTGCTTTCGACATGCCGTAGGCCGTTAGCTCAGGATGGTACTGATGCCCAGTTACAGAGGACATCAGAAGGAGGCGTCCTCCTTGCCCCTGGCTGATCATTTGTTTAGCCGCTCTTTGGATGAGGAAAAAAGTGCCTCTCAGGTTGAGGTTAACAAGCTGTTGGAATCGATCCGGAGTATAATCTAGGAAATTGCCATAGGTAGTAATGCCGGCATTGGCAACGGCTATGTCCAAGCTCCCGAAGGTATTCACCGCCTCATCGACCATTTCTTGGATATAGTCGACCTCTCCAGCATCTCCGACCGTGGCCTGACAGCGTCCGCCCTGGCTTCTGATTTTAGCGGCAGCTGCAATTGCCAGCTTTTCATCTTGATCGTTTAGTAGTACTGTGGCTCCTTGCTTAGACAATTGCTGGGCTATTTCGAAGCCAATTCCGATTCCGGCACCAGTTACGATTGCCACCTTGTTGTTAAAGTTCATTTCGTCTGTTTGAGATCACCGGAAAATCCAGCTGATAGCTCAAATATCTGAAATTATGAATGGAATTCTTTAGGAATTGGCAAGGAAGTGGAGTCCTTGAAATGATGCTGCGGTTGATTTGGAAATATCGTTACTTTTCTTCGCCTAAGATACCCGTAACGCGAATCTCAACTCTGCGATTTTGCTGCTGCTCATTGGCGGATCGGGCTTTGGGAAAACGCATTTTCCAATTGCCATAGCCTTTGAAGGAGATGCGTTTGGGGTTAATCTCATTAGCTAGCAGGTAGTCAAATATTACCTTGGCGCGATCTCTGGAAAGTTCATAATGCCAAGATTCCTTGGAAACTGGAGGTTGATTTGGACGGTTGATATGGCCACCAATCTCAATAACGAGCTCAGGATTCATTTTCATGAAGCCATAGACCATGGGAAGAATGCGCTCAGATTCACGCAACAAAATCGCCTTATTACCAACAAACAAAAGATCAGGAATCTCCGCGACTTTACCCGGTGCGGCTTGTGGTAAAGCCATATGGAGCATTATATCTGCACGCGTTTTCAGTGTTTTACTTTTCAGGAAATATCCCTTGGACAGTATATCGACGGTAACCACCTTTTGATCAGGTACGACATGCTTGAAGGTTCCGTCGGGTTCGGTGTGGAAGCTATCTTCGTAATCTTCTCCTCGCAAACGTATTTCCGCCGGGATACCATCTCCGGTTTCTTCATCGCGTATTTTTCCCGAAAGGTAGGTCATGGGTTTGCTGATGTAGCAATCAATAGTAACGCGTCGATTTTGCTGCCTTCCCTCTTCCGTGCTATTGTCGGCTTCGGGAATACTTTCTCCAAAGGTTTCGATTACTAATGCCTCCTCGGGAATCCCCAGTTCCATTAGGCCATTGAGTACACTGTTGGCTCTCCGGTCTGACAGTCCTTGGTTGGAGTCATCGGTACCGATGGAATCGGTATGGGCAGTTAGGTGAATTTTGGATGTTGGGTTTTCCACGAAAAAATCAGATACTTCCGTCAAAACCGCGTCTGAATCTTCTTGCCATTGATCTTGCCCCAAGTCAAAATAGATTCGATAGGATTGTACATGAATAAGAGAATCGAAGGATATTTGTCCATTCAACAATAAAGGGGAAATGGTCAACAGTGTCAAGAAAATGCGTCGCATGTCTTAAGGTTTGGTAACTTATCTTATATAATGTGGATTTAAAGTACTAAATGTCCTATTTCCCAAAAACTTTCCGTCCCCAAAATAGTACTTGAAAGCCATAGATACTCAACCAATAGACAACGGCTACAAAGGAAAAGATGCCTAGGCCAGCAAAGATCTTACTATGCCTCAAATCAATCTGAAAGAACTCAAAACTGACAAAGTCGCTGACGACCATGAAGGCATGTACAAAAAATAAGAAGAATAAGATTTGTAGAAGTTTATTTAGGTATTTGATGGCTTTAATGTGTTTGCGATCCTTGACTTCTTTGCGGCGACGGCGAATGTATCGATAAGCAAAATACATATAGGCGAAGAACCCTGCCAAGTACAGGAATTGCTCAAACCCACCATAAAAAGGATTATAGAAATAGCGATCTACTTGACTGCGAGCTTCAATGCTTTTAGAAAAGGTTACCAAAAAAAAGAGCAACTGGCCACCCGGTAAAATGAAGTGTTTAATATCTGATAACCGGAATTTGTAGCTGGGATATAGAGTCAATTTTACGTAGTAAAAAAGTAGGGTGGGGAAAGCTAATGTATAGTAAATGGGTAAGAAATTTAGCTGCGGATAACTGTCATAGAAGTCCGTCAGCATAAAAATATTATGCAGGAGGGTTAGACCTATAGTAATCAGTAGCAGGCCGTAAAAGGCATTGGCTCGCCGTTCACCTGATCCTTTGAAAAAGAATAAAAAACCAATAGATAAACTCTGTAGTACCCCAATTGTCATTAGACCAATCAGGATATAGAAGAATATAGTATGGTTTTCTAACAACATACAGTAGTTTTCTTTTTGACAAAGATCGGGATTCTTGGGTATAAAGTCCAGTGCAGTGGAGGTGGCTCATCTACTCGTCGGATGCGTCTACTCATTCGATGAGTAGATGAGCCGCAAGTACTTCTATTTCTTCGGGCGTTTCCAGCGGATGGGGGCTGCTGGCTCCGGTTTCAGCTCTATGCTTTGGGATTTCATTAGCTTGAGCGCTTCCTGCACGGCTCGTTCCAGTTGTGGATCATGACCATTGATGACGTCAGCAGGGTCTTGAATCACCTCGATATCAGGCGCAACACCTTCGCCTTCTACCGCCCACTCTCCATTGACATCAAAGAAGCCGCCTCTTGGGGCTACCATTCTACCGCCATCGAGGAAGGGGGGGGTATCCCAAGTTCCTACTAGGCCGCCCCAGGTTCGCGTACCGATCAGTGGCCCAATTTCCATTTTGCGGAAAAGATAGGGGAGGAGATCCCCACCGGATCCGGCTCTTTCATTAATGATCATCACTTTAGGGCCCCAGAGTCCCGCCATAGGGGTGGTAAAGGGGCGTCGATCATTGGCCTTGCTATTGAAATAGCCATGGAGTTTTCTAGCCATCACATCCACCATGTAATCGGCTGCCGATCCCCCTCCGTTATTGCGCTCATCGATGACCGCTCCTTTTTTATCTTGTTGCGCAAAGAAATAGCGGTTGAATGAGTTGAAGCCGTTGCCGCTAGTATTTGGCACATAAACATAGGCTAATTGACCATTGGAAAGGCTATCCACCTTCCGACGGTTTCCTTCCACCCAATCCACATAACGTAAATTGCGCTCGCTACTAATAGCTTTTGTGGTAATTAGTCTGGCTCCTGATTTGGAGGGAGTGCTGTTGACAAGTAGCTTGACTTGACGGTTCGCTGCACCTTCTAACAAACTAAAAGGGTTAGTAGGGGCTTGAAGATCTTTTCCGTCAATAGCCAAGATATAGTCTCCCGCTTCTACTTCTAATCCAGGGATGGCCAGAGGACCTTCGAGGCCCGGATTCCAGCTCTCGCCTGTATAGATTTTCTTGATGCGATAGTACCCATTAACTTCCTCTAGGTCGGCTCCCAACAAACCAATAGAAACGCGATCTATATCCGGGAAATCACCTCCTCTCGTATAGGAGTGTCCCACTGCTACTTCACCGCCGAGAATATCTACGATATAATTCAGGTCTGTACGGTGACGAACATGATCCACCCAGGGACGGTACCAATCAAAAACATCATCCCAAGGCGCGCCATGCACGTTATCTACATACAGAAAATCCCGCTGGTAACGCCATCCTTCTTTATAGATTTGCGCCCACTCTTCTCGGGGTTCAACTTTCATTCTCAGGTTCAACTTGAGTTTGCCAGCCCCGGCCTTCGGAGGTGCACCTCCAGCACTCACAATCCCCCAACTCCCCCGACTATTGTACAATAGTTGTTTTCGGTCATTGGAAATAGAGGCTTGATTGATGCCTTTGAGGAATAGTTTTGCTTCCTGCTCCTTAAGGTCATAACGATGTAGGCTTAATCCGGGTTGATTGTCTATCGCCTCCATATAGAAAAACTTGCCCTTTGGTCCTGCGACCATCGCCACGTAATTGCGGGCGGGCACATCTATAGATAGGATACGGCGGGCTAAGCCTGCCATGTCGATCGTTACTAAGGTGTCTTTCTTCGCTTTTTCATCCTTTTTATCCTCATCGGGTGCTGGTTCTTCATCACTCTCGGGAAGGAAGGGAGAAGGAGTATCCTTGCCTAGCAAAACCATGTAAGGGCGATAGGTAGTTGTAGGATCATAAGAACTCATATCTAGCCAACCCGTATTCAGACCGAAGTTTGTACTAGCCAAGAAGTAGAGATACTTGCCACTTTCATCCCAAACAGGACTAATCGCATCCACCATGCCATCAGTTAATTGATAGGTTTGCCCAGATTCTACCTGATGCACCTTAATGGCCTTATGTTGATTGTCCAGAAGGCGAGCATAGGCAATCCAACGACTATCTGGCGACCAGACCGGGTTCATACTCCGATTAGGGTGAGCAAAGCGGTCCGTGTCTGCTTTTTTGACTGTTCCAGTCTCAATATTGGCGTACCAAAGATTATAATCGGTATCCGTGTAGGCGATGTATTTGCCGTCGGGTGACCAAGTAGGATTGAAGTAAAAGGTAGGGTTAGGAAGTTGGATACTCCTTGGTTCTTCTAATCCCATTTGATCACTGATCATCAAAGTATACTCGCCACTCTTGTCAGAAAACCAAGCCACTCGTTGGCCATCGGGAGACCATACGGGATATCTATCCGCCACACCAGGAGATTGGGTAAGGTTACGCCAGTCGCCCTTTTCTTTTGGGACCGTGAAAATATCACCTCGATATTCAAAAAGTGCCCGCTTCCCAGTGGGAGAAAGGGAGGCATTGGTCAAGCGACCGGCTGGTACATTTTCCCAACGTGGCCGAGCCCAGTGAAAGTCACCTTTGACTTCTACCGTTAACTGCTTGCTCACTCCCGTTTCTGGCTTCAACTCATGCAGCCATCCACCTTGCTCGTAAATGATTGCATCTGGGCCAGCATCAAGGCTTTTTACGTCAAAATCTTTATGGAAAGTTATTTGCTTCAATTCATCATTACGAGGGTCAAAGGACCAAATATTGCTGGCATAATCTCTTTCCGATAAAAAATAGACCATCCCTTTATACCAAACGGGGTCTAAATGGCGCTCCTTATCGGGCTGAGGAACCCTCTTCAGTTTGTAATTCTTCATATTGACGATCCATATCGGCATAGCCTGTCCGCCACGATAGTTCCTCCATTCGGGGTCCCAACTGGTAATGGGTGTGTAAGCAATGTGGTCTCCCTTGCTGGATAGCTCTCCGTAGGCTGCACGAGGAATGGGTAATGCAGAGGGTAGACCGCCATCCAGTGGCACTGTAAAAAGTTTACTGGTTTGAGTCGGGCGGCCTTCGCGAGAGGAACGGAAGAGGATAGAGCGACCGTCGGGGCTCCATCCCTGCACAAAATCGGCAGCGGAGTGCCAGGTCAGTCGGCGTGGTTCGCCACCACCCATAGGGACTACGTAGACATCTGTATTTCCATCGTATTGTCCGGTAAAAGCCACCATATTCCCATCTGGAGAGAAATGGGGGAGACTTTCACTGCCTTCAGCACTGGTGAGGCGCTGGGCCTCATTCGCGGCTCGATCAATGATCCAAAGATCATCTGCATAGACGAATACTATTTTGTTTTGGCTAATCGTAGGTTGTCGGAGCAATCTAGTGCCTTGAGCCCAAGAGAATTGACCCATAAATAGGGCTAGGCCCAGGAGGTAGAGATATCGCATGTTGTTCGGTTTTATTAGCAAAGGACTGAACGTGCTTTTTTGAGCGGAATAGCACGCTGGAATATCTTCATTAAAGGTAATCTTTATTGGCTAAAAACAAGATTTGAAGCTCCGTCTTGCCTAAATCTAGCAAGATTATACGCCCCTGTGGATCAAGTGCCGATTTGAGAAAATTAGTAAGGCCCTGGAAACTAATATACTTTAAGATTGTTACCAATGCGATGGCAAAATTGTGGGACTATATCAGGCAACTTTTTCAAGAAGCAGAACAGAGTTCGGCGAGCCAGCCCGTGGTTCATGAAATGATCCAGCGAAGCCCAGCCGAGCGGGAAGATTATTTGCAATGGCGGAAGGGCCTCATTCGGCGGCGGTTGATGGATTGGTTAAGAGATCAGTACGCTATTTTTCAGGTTCTTCCAGATGATATCGATGAGGCCCTAGATTTTTTGAATACTCCTTCCTCTAAAGGCTTTGTGATTCATTTCTATAAAACCAATTATTCCAGAAGAGAAGTAATTCACTTTTTCGATTATCTGAAAGAGCAGGTACTGGCCCTGAACTATCGTACCCAAATTTCGGATAGCCGAACTTATAACAAACCCAATTGGGTAGAAACAACAGAGCGTCACTACCTCAAACCCCGCCCCAATTTTGAGGCGGGGAAAAAAACGAAGCAAGCCTTCGGTAATGTAATGATTGAAGTGGAAATGCGGGACGACAAGGTTCGTAATCTTCGCTTTAGAGCTACCGTATATAAGGACCACCAATTTGAAGAAGCGGAGGACTTTAAAGATCTAATGCAGGCATTGTTGCACTAAGAACCAGTCTGAGGGGCATCCTCCGCCTTACCTAAATCAATATATACCCACATCCGGCTAATCGGACTTGGTCAAATGGACGCTAAGTTGTTGCTGTAAAAACCGACTGACACAGGCTACCACCTCCTCTTTTTTCTCTTCCTGTGGGAAATGCCCACAATCTTCCAATTTATGTATCTGTGCCTTCGGGAAAGCACTCGCATACCTTTCTAGGTATTTAGGGAGTACAAAAGGATCCTGCATACCCCAAACAAATAGGATGGGCTTGTCGGCAAGTTGATGGACCTTCTCCCATAGGGACCCGAACCACGACTGGTCGTTGAGGATAGACTTGGCGAAGGCCAGTGGACCCTGTCTTTCCGAGGCTTTCGGGAATACCTTCGTATAGTGTTGGTGGACCTTTTTGGGTAGCTTCGTTCTGTCGTGAAAAGATTTTGGGAGAAGGAATCTTGGGGAGAAGTTTAAGCGTAAATACATAAAAGGGAGTAGTGGACTTCTAAGAATCTTTGCAGATTGCTGAAATTCGGGTTCTTCAGAAGCATCCCAAAGCCAGGAGTTAAACATCGTTATACTTTTTATCTGCTTGGGGCGGTCAATGGCATAGGCCATCCCAATTACACCGCCAAAATCATGCAACACGAGATGCAGGTCGGAAAGCTCTAAATACGCTATAAATTGAGTCAAAACCTGCACGTGTTTAGCTGTTCCATAATCATAGTTTTTGGGCTTATCTGAAAGGCCAAAACCCATTAGGTCAATCGCTATGCAGCGAAATTTACTGGATAGGTGTCGAATTAAATGACGATAATCAAATGACCAGGAAGGCGTACCATGTACAAATAATAGGGTAGGGCCTTCTCCTTCGTCAATGTAGTGCAATTGATGATTATTGACCATGAAATGTCTACTGGTAAAAGGGTAGGCCTGGCGGTCGAGCCAAGCGTAGCTGTTGGTATCACGCATAATCTTTTTTTACAAAGTTGTGGGGCTTGGAGGTGAATTGTCTTGGTATAGACCAAGATTGTGAGAGGTTCGCAATACGGGCCAATGTGGAACGGGAAAAGGCCGCTTAGTTTGGGGGATTCTATTATGTAAATCCATCTCGGTCATCGAAAAATGAGTCTGTCTCTGGAATTTTTCGACTGACTTTACCCTAAAGCGGAGTTTAAAGACGTTCTTAATGCTCAAGTTACCGATGCATGAGTTTTTTATTTACTATTTTCGGGTTTTGATAAATTTATTGCGTCAGTTTTTGTGGCAACAAAATAGAGGGGAGTAATCAGTGAAAAAGGTAGAAGTGGAGCGGCAGATACCCCCTGGTCTTGCTTGACTCGTACCATTGCCCAATGCCATCATCGGATAAAGAACAGACAGTTTATGGTTGAGGTTGAAAACCCCCTATTGGAAGCTTGCGCAGAACATGTGCAGGCGTTTTTCGAGGAAAAAATATCAAGTGACTACGTTTATCACGATTTTCAGCATACGCGTTATGTAGTGGACATGGCATTGCATATTGCAGAAGGGTATGAGTTGACGGAAAAAGAGATTGAGGTTATTCAATTGGCAGCCTGGTTTCATGATGCAGGATATGATCAAGGACCAGACAATCACGAGCTACGTAGTGTTAAGTATGCCCGAGCTTTCCTAGAGCCTCATGGATATCCAGAAGAAGACCTACAAAAAATCGAACAGGCCATTATGGCTACGCGCTATCCTCAGAGTCCCGTAAGCTTGCTCGATGAAATTGTTTGTGATGCCGATCTCAGCCATTTAGGAAACGAATGGTATTGGGATCGCTGTGGGAAAGTCCGCCAGGAAATGATGATGACCAAGGGACAGATCATGTCTGATCAAGAATGGGTAGATTTTGAGATTGCCTTCGTCACCAAACATGCCTATCATACTACGGTAGCTCAGGAGCTTTTCAATAAACAAAAAGAGCGACACATTCGCCAATTGCTTAAGCAAAAGCAACGCCTCAATCCTGATCCCTCCAAAGACATTGCTGAGGCCAAGAAAAAGAAGAAGAAGAAAAAGAAAAAAGGAGATGGGGAAGGGGGAAAAGGGGACCACGAGTTAAAACAGCTCAACCTGGGCCGTGGAGTGGAAACCATGTATCGTACCACCTACCGAACACATGTCAACTTGAGTTCCATTGCCGATAACAAGGCCAACTTCATGTTGACCATCAACTCCATTATCATTTCGATATCTGTACCATTTGTGGCTTCACAAGTGGAAGACAATCCGAAAGTGGTATTACCCACTATGATCTTAATTGCCTCATCCTTAACTGCTTTGGTTTTCGCTATCCTTTCTACTCGCCCAAAGGTGACCAAAGGAGAATTCACCAGAGAGGATATTGAGCAAAAGCGATCTAATCTCTTATTTTTTGGAAACTTCTATAATATGAAGGTAGATGATTTCCATTGGGGGATGATGGAAATGATTAAAGACAGCGATTTCTTATATAGTTCTATGACGAGGGACTTATACTATCTGGGGATCGTGCTTGCCAAGAAGTACCGGCTGCTACGAATTTGTTTTGACATCTTCATGTATGGAGTGATCTTGTCTGTCCTGGTATTTGTAGTCGTTTTTCTATTTTTCTAGGTCTCAATTGGTAAGCACCTGGGCTTAAAGATTTTGTTTCTAGAACTAGTCCAAATAAGAATTTATCTAAATAGGGCTATTCTCACCATAGATATGAACACTTTGAGGCTTGTAACCTTATATTAACAGCACAATTTTGTTTAAAAAAAACAGTATTTATGTTGTCAAGCAAGATGGAAAGCGCGCTTAATCAGCAGCTTGAGTTGGAAGGATATGCTTCATTTTTGTATTTATCAATGGCATCTTGGTGTGAACGAGAAGGGCTGGAAGGCTGTGCCAAATTCATGTATCGTCAGTCTACAGAGGAAAATGAGCATATGCTGCGCATCTTCAACTATATCAATGAAACAGATGGGCATGCCTTAGCACCCGCCATCAAGCAACCTCCACATACTTTTGAGTCGGTAAAGGTTCTATTTGATCAAGTGTATGCGCACGAACAAAAGGTAACTGCTGCGATCAACAATTTGGTCGCATTGAGTTACGAAGAAAAAGACCATGCGACGCTCAATTTTTTGCAGTGGTACGTAGAAGAGCAAAGAGAGGAAGAAGCATTAATGCGTACCATCCTGGATCGAATCAAGCTAATCGGAGATGGTCCACAGAGCCTATACTATATCGACTTGGAGTTAGAAAAAATCAACGAGATAGAGGCGAAAGCTGAGGCGGAAGAGAACGCCTAATCAGAAGCTATCATGGAAGATCAGATCTTAGACAGTTTTGATGAATTCGACGAGCAAACGCGTATAGTTGTTATAAAACATTTCTATTTTGAATCTCAGGCTCGCTTGTATGCAGCTCGACTAAAGGAGGCAGGCATTAAGTGTGTAGTCTCTAATGCTACTTTACAGACGATGTTGCCGGTTGAACAAGGAGGGATCAAGTTACTCGTGCGAGAAACGGATTATGAAGCAGCGGGTCAGATTGTTCGTGAGATGGATCAGCTCAACAATGAGAATACCATGGAGGGATCTTTTCATGAAATTGATCAGCAGGGAATTGCCTATTTGAAATCCTTGGATAAGGAAAAGAAAGGAAATGTTTGGTTGCAGTGGTTGGTAGTATTAATTCTACTCCTCTTGTTGATTCGGGCATTTCTGAGAGCAGGTGGTTGGGTGGAGAGCGGTTGGGATTTCTTCTGAATGAATGTTAGATATCCATGAGATTTTCCATGATAAGAAACAAGACCTCAGCAAGTGATTTTGCTGAGGTCTTCGTCATTTTACTGTGTGACAAATTTTCGAGTGAATCGCTTATTGTCTTGAATGATGCTCAAGACGTGAGATCCTTTTGCCACCTTATCTAGTCTGATAGTTTCTCGATAACTTCCAGCGAAGTTCGGAAGATACTCCTTGTATACTTCTTGCCCGTTGACATCAAATACCTGGATGAGTACAGGGCTAGTAGTAGATTGGAAGTTGACTAACATCTCTCCATTATTAGGATTGGGTGTTAGTTTGAAATTCCCGAGCTCTAGCTTAGCTGCTGAGCTAGGAAGTGCGGTATTAGGTGTTTCAGTGTTTTGTTCCTTGTTGTCAAATCGGAACTTAATCGGGATGGTCAATTCAGTAGCGACAGCTTTTCCTTTATTCATACCTGGTGTCCAAGTCCCTTCCAAGCTATTTAAGGCAATATATGCCGCTTTACCTAGAACTCCGGAAGGAGCTTTAACTATTTTTAGATCCTCCATCAAACCCTCTTCGGACACAGTAAAACTTAAGTGGACAGTGCCCTCCGTGCCTGCTTCCTTCGCCTCTTTAGGGTACTTAAGATTGCTGTAGATATACTCCAACATTCTTTTATCGGATTGCGCTTTTCTCTGCGCCATAGTTCCTTCACTTGGGTTTACACCTGGGAACAAAGGCATCTGATCTACCACACTCATTGGTGCTGCGCTTTCGCCTAGATCGAAGTTAAAAGGCAATTTCATTTCTACATCTACAGTTTTCCCACCTTTTTTCCCGGGTATCCACTTGGGCATGCTCTGTACCATACGCAGTGACTCCTTCTGTAGAGCAGAATTTGTTGACCCGCTTACCACTTTCGGTGCTGCAATAGAACCGTTTTTCTTAACGGTAAAAGAAACAATCACCTTACCTTCAATGCCTGCCTCTTTGGCGGACTTTGGATACTGCATATTGGAAATGATGTAATTCATCAGCGCTTTCTTCGAGCAAGCATCCCGAAGGTTGGTATTGGGCTGGTCCTCACAATCACCAAATCTTGGCATTTCATCTGTTGCTTCCTTCTTTTTATAGCCTTTGGTGTAGATTTCTACCACTCCATTAGCTCCCTTTTGGCCATATTGTTCCTGTGCAGCGGCTCCTTTAAGTACATTGATATACTCAATGTCATTGGGGTCTAGCTCTGTCATCGGATCATTTAAACTATTATCTAGAATCTCATCATCGACTACAAAAAGTGGCTTTTGTGTAGTACTCGCAGTACCTCGAATCTTAATGGTAGATTGGGCTGGCTTGTTCATTTCATCCTCGATAGATAGAGGTTCTTCCTTGATGATTTGAATCGTCGTCTCAGAAGCGTCGATCTTGTCCACCTTTTCAATTTCACCCTTAAGCTTGAAGTAGTTTCCACCCTCTTTTTGCTCTTCTTCGATTACTTCCCCAGAGCCTTTAGTCGTAACCTTTACTACACCATTTGCGCCTTCTTCGCCGTATAGAGTTTCAGCGCTTTTCCCTTTAAGAACATCTATCCGCTCGATGCCATCTGGGTTCAATGTTTCCAATTCTGCCTTGGTGGCCACCTTTCCGTCGATGATGTAAAGTGGGTCAAACTGATCCCCATTTGTACTTCGAATTCTCACTCCTGCTCCTGGAGTATCTTCAATAATAAGTGATTCTTTCTTTGGCGTAAAGGCATTGCGAAACTGACCTCGCACCATCTGATCCTCCTCCACTGTAGTATCCATTCCATACTGGTCTGCAACCAGTACGGCTACCTTAGTGATATCTTTCTTATGATTCGGGTGCGCTTGAATATAGCTGTCATATTTTTTGGCAAAGAGACCGGCTAATGTGCCATCGATATTCTCTTTGGAGTGGGCTCGCTTAGCCAATATGGCGGATAATTCTTTCTTGATCTTGCCTAGATCAGGACCGGGGTTGCTTTCTTCAACTACTATCTCTGCTACTGGTGCCTCTACAGGAACCATTTTATAGACTTTAGTTGGAGCAAAGGCCATTAGCATCAATGCTAGAACTGGGAGGATGAAAGTGTATTTCATCAAAGACCGTTGTGTAGACTTTTTCTTCGTCATCATGGTCAGGCGTTTTTTCAGTTGTGAATGAATAAAATGATTCGCAATGGCAATCGGAGGTCCGGACATCGATTGCCGTATTAGTAAATGGCCATAGCTTTTTCGTTTAGTAGTTTGCAGCACTGCCTCATCTGCCTGGTATTCATGGATCATCCGCAAGGATCTACGATAGAGCCACACGAGCGGGCTAAACCACAATACAATACCTATCATTTCAACCAACAACACATCCAGGCTGTGCCACTGCCGTATATGTTCAATCTCATGCGTAATGATCTTTTCCTCATCGGCTTCGTTTAATGGGATTCGTTGACTTTGAAACAACCAATGAAAGAAGGAAAAGGGTGGATGAACACTTGGGGTCTTAACTAGAGCGTATCCTGGGCGTTCCATCTTTGTACCTTGCCAATACAACCAGGCAATGCGTAGCAATCCCATTACAAATCGGATGGCTAATACTGCTACTCCTAGTAAGTACGTCACAAATAAGCCCTGAATCAATCGATCTCTGAAACTGGGTTCCTCTGCTACTACTGCCGTGGCAGTCATGCCAGATAAACCCTCCAAATCCAGGCTTACACTAGGTATTTCAATGATCTGCTCAACAATGATCTGATACTCGACCAAGGGAATCAATAAACCTCCCACTAGCCCTGCCAATAAGTACCAGCGGTTGTATTCAAAAAAGGTCTCTCGACTCAATACCAGGCTGTAGAGCAAATAAAATCCTAACCAACAGATGTTTACTTCTAGTACATAGTTCAACATGAGCTCCATATTGAGAATGAATAATGTTTGTTGGATAATTGAAAATTATTCCTCACTAAACACATTCAACATTATTCATTCAACATTATACATTACAAATTACTCATCCTCCGCTTCGTCCAACTTATCCAATAGATCAGACAAATCATTTAAGCTAAGGTTCTGTTCCTTCACCATAAAAGAGACCAGACGCTGCATAGATCCATCAAAGTAGTCCGACACAAATTTCTTTAAGGTCAGACTGCTATAGTCTTGTTTGCTGATGGTCGGGAAATATTCATAGGTTCTTCCGTAGGCCTTATGGTCTAAGATCCCTTTATCTTCCAAGGTTCTAACTACCGTAGAAACCGTGCTATGAGGAGGTTTAGGCTGTTGCAGTTCATCGGCCATGTACTGGCGGATATCACTAACGGTGCAGCGACCTAGTTTCCAAATAATTTGCATGACTTCCTCCTCGGCTTTGGTTAATCTTTTCATAATTACCTTTTGCTTAGATGGATGATTTCCTTTAGCTGCTTAATGCGCTGTGTGCTATACTCACGAAATTTTTGATCATTGCTAGCCAAGTACTGGTCGTAGTACTTGAGTGCTGGCTTTTTGTCTTTGTAATACAGATCACAGGCGCGAGCCAAATGAAATAGATACTCAGATTTTGGTTCGTACTGATAGGCTTTTTTGTAGCGATTAATAGCTGATTTGAATTGATTTTCATTCATGTGAATCGAAGCCAAATCACTTTGGTAGATGCCCATTTGTTCGGAGATTCCAAGCTCAATCGCTTTTTCCAAATGCTCGACACTTTTCTCCATATTATCGAGTGCTTTATAAGCCAATCCCAGATAATGATGGGTTCGATCACTATCCTTTCCCCTGGCTACGATGCGTTCCAGATGAAAGATAGAGCGATCTAGGCTATCTAGCCGAAGATAGGCAACGCCTAGCATCATCTGATAATAATCACTGGTATCACCTTGGGCCATCGCTTTTTCAACCGCAAAGGCAACAGTCGGGTAATCCTTTTGCTTTTGAAACAAGCGGGCCTGGTTGTATAACAACTTGATATTATTGGGATCAATGTTCAGTCCTTTCTGCAACACCCGTTCGGCATACTCCAACTCACCCATTGCCAGATAGATATCACTGAGCTGATCGATAATTTCTACATCCCCTTCATTTAATTCATGTGCGCGAATAAAAAAAGCTATGCCTTGAAGAGGTTTATTCAATCGCATGGAAGCATATCCCATTCTCTTGAAGTAGTAACTATTCGTAGAGTCGATACTAATCAGTTGTAAATACTGACCTTCAGCCTCCTTATAATTGCTCATTCGCTCATAAATAGAGCCTAAAGAACTCAAGGCATTGGTATTCAGCGAATCGATGGATAATACTTTTTTATAAAACAGGCTAGCATCTGGATAACGTCCCATTTGAAAATTGCAATAAGCGATCTTCAATAGGTAGGCAGTATTTTCCTGATCGTGAATATGGCATTCACTCAGTAACCCCAAAGCCCGATCAAACTGAAAACCATTCATCAACTCTAAAGCTTCCTGATACATCTTGGCCGTTGAAAGCGAATCCTGAGATTGCCCGATCAAGGGCGTAACAGCGGTACTTAGCAAGATCAAAAATGTCAAACAACTTGATTGTAGAAGCCGTAATAACCTGGACTTGCGGCTTAATAATTTTAGCGCTTCATCTACGATTACTCGCTTAACTGATACAAACATACATCCCTTTTTTGGTAAGTGCAACTATTTTGTACGATTTATAACTATAAATTACGTTATAAGGCGTTTTCTTTAGTTTAGATGCGGTAGAATGGAGGAATGGTGGGTGCTTACACAGTTTTTTTCAGCCTGTGGATATTTAAAATCGATTTCGAGAGAGAGGAGGAAGGAATGGCTCATTGAGTGGCGTAAATAAAAAACCTCCGACCTGCGGAAGGCACTCGGAGGCTAGTGGTTTTTTTGGGGCCGAATAAGTGTTAGTGCTAACGTGATTTTTGACAGTTCTGAGAGCGCTACGCTTTTAGAGGACAGAAGCCAGGGAACGGATGGAAGACTATAGACATCAGAATCTGTTATCTGATCTCTGTCCGCTTACCTCTGCATCTACTGCAACTTAAAACGAATGGGTAGATTAAACTGGACCCGAACGGGGCGTCCTTGTTGTTTGCCGGGATTCCATATTAGATCCTGCTTTTGCAGAAACTTTTGATTCTTCATTAGGTTGACCACTCGCAGGGCTTCATCTCCACATCCGCCAGCTAGGTCTCGCACAATTTCGGTATTAGTTATTTTGCCATCTGGTTCCACTATAAAGCGGATCACGGCTTGGCCCTCGATATTGTTTTCCCGAGCGATAGCTGGATACTTGATGTTTTTCGATAGAAAAGTGAGCAAGTTCCTATCAGAACACTTTTTGCGTTCCATTTTATTGAAGATGTCTGTGCAGTCTCCAAAGCTGGGCATCTCTTCTACGGCTACAAAGAATTCTGGTCCCTCGTCTTCTGGTTCTGGCGGAGGTGGGGGAGGAGGAGGGACAGGTTTGTTTTCCACTTTCGGGGGCGCAATGACCTCGGTATCTTCTGTGATACTTAGGTCTTCAAATTCTGGTTCATCCTCATCTAGTATCTCTTCGTCTACGACTGGCTCAACCACTGGCGGTGGTGGTGGCGGCGGCGGTGGAGGAGGGTCCTTGGTGATGGGAGGAACTTGATCTAGATCCTCATACTCACCGATCTCTAGGTTGGCGAATTCAGTTTTTTCATAGGTAGTCCAACTGAAAGCTAGAATGGTCATTCCGAGGGCAATGGAAAGTCCAAAACGGAAGAGCGTATTACTCCAGCGAAAGATATCCACCTTTGGATATTTAGTTCTACTTGTCAAAGAAATGATGGTCGCTTCGTTTTCCATAGACTGCTGGCTAACCTTTTTTAACCAAAAGCGCCAAGCTAAGATTAGGACATAAACGGCGATGACCATCCCTGTGCACGCCAATAGCAATTGGGTGCCATCAATGCTGATAGCAAGCAAAGTCATAGTATTAGGTTTTAATGTAAAATGGAATTTGCGCCTAAGACAAGGGCGCGGCTGGTAGATCGACGTCGTTTTTCAACTTCGCGTCAAAGTAGACTTTGGCCAAAGGGACTACTTCAACGGCTGGTATATAGGAGTAGATGTAAAGAAGTAGCATTTTGGTGTGTAGGTAGACACTAATTTCTGCCTCTATTGCCTCGCCTCGAATTTTGATTGGCACCTTCTGATTGCTGGCGATTGGCATTTCGCTCAGGCTCTGGCAACTTTTCACCGAGGCGTACCGTGGCTTCTACATCCCAATTGGCGCGTACATCCTCTAGGGGGCGTTTGTAAATGGGCTCCGGCTGCCGCTGGCTATCATACTCCCCGGTATCCCATCGACCGTTGCGGTTTACATCCGTAATGATCCGGATAGTATACTTGGCAGCAGATAAATTGGTAATAGAACGTTGATAGCTTTCACTTCCACTGGCGATCCAACGGGAGACAAGTGCGTCGCTGCGTCCAAGGAGCTCCATGATATACTGAGCCGTAGAATCAAATCCATTCAGTGTCAAATTGAGATTACCATAATTCTTGAGGAGATTCGCTTGGTAATCCTTGACGATACTATCCTGATTGTTCAAGCCATACATATCCGTAATAGCTCCTGGCAATATCTCAAGTGCATAGATCATACCTTCCCGCCAGGCATAATTCATCCTCAATTGTTTGTTCGCCAAGGTGTCGAAGGAGAGTTCAGGTTGTATTCTCGTTCTGAGGGTGTCTTCATACAGGAAGAACAATGAAGTATCTACGGAACCTATAGGTTGGTTAAAATTGAGAGTTATGGGTTCGCTCGGCTTAAATCGTTTGGCAGTGCCGCCGCTCATCGCCTTGAAAATGGTCTCTTCCATATATGCCGCTCGCTCGCCAGGACGCACAAGGACAGTGTCACTAACCAAGGTATCTTGCCGAATGTAAAGCGACCAGTTCTGGCGCCCCACTTGATCATACCAAACCTTGAGCGTATCCTTGTCATACTCATAAACTACCGCTTGTTCCAGCGTATCGTAAGACACGTCCAAACGGGCGGGATCCAGGGGTTCACTGAATTGGACCTTAAGGAGACCAAAGATCGTGGAGTCCACATCTTGGATGCGGTAAGGCTGTGCTTCCGTGAATAACCGGATGGTGAGATCTAAGCTTGTATCACCATTAATCTGTACAAGCGTATCTGGAAAACCAATGGCTTCATTGGCTTGATTGAAGAGGTAGTTTAGATCGCCATCTTCTAAAGCGAAGGCGCGAAAAGTACCTTCCTTAACGTTTTCGATCCTGAATTTGCCAAGCTTATCGGTTTTGGCAAAATAGAAAGGCCTTTCTGTGCGGACGACCGTATCTGCAAGATTCTCGTACAACATGACACGAATGTTCTCCTTTGGCTCTGCTGTCTGTGCGTCGACAATCGTACCGCTGATGGTCAAGGAATCTAGAAAATCTCCGGTTGAAAACACAAAGCGGAGATTTTCCGCGGGATTGCGCTCGGTTAAATCCTTGACTGCCTCCCCAAAATTAATCGTATAGGTTACATTTTCTTTTAGTACTTCGTCATCGGCGAAGTCTACGCGTACGGTACGTTTACGGAGGCTTATGTCGAGTTGGTTGTCCAGTGGCGGAGAAACGACTACTTGTTGGAAAATATCGCTTACCTGTACCCACTCATCAAAGGTGAGTTCAATACGTTGTTTTTCAAAATTGGTTTGAAAATTGGGGGAAGAATCTTCTTCCACAACCGAAGGGGGAGTCTCATCTCTAGGACCACCAGTTGGGGCCAGTGGATTGGCACAAGCTTGAAGACATAAGAATAAGGCAGCCCAGATGAAGGAAGGATGACTAATGAAAGCCTTAAGGTTAGCATCCAAAGCATCAGGCCAGACCCTGCTAGTCGAAACGACTACTTCGCTTGGTCTACGGTTGACTGATAGCGGGCCAGTGGAAGAATCGGCCTTAGTACCTCCTTGAGGAATCTTCATTCTCACTCCTTTTAGGTTGCGAGCCGCAAATATAGGGATACTATCTTCGAATTTGCGCTCAAATAGCGAAGCAATCGAATGCTAAACGCATTATCAACCAAAATTGGGGGCACTTACTGTCTGGTTTAACTTTCTATTGGGCTTTCAATGCCCGATAATACAATAGGAAGCTACCACTTGAGCCGTAAACCAACACTAGCTTGATAGCTTACAAGAAGAGCCGTGATGTTAGGCATCAGGAGTTGATTGTTTAATGATAAATTCAGCTCCGGCCGAAAGACTAGCCCTAGTTTGGGGGTAAGGGCATATTCGAGTTGAGGGCGAAAATGGACTGAATAGGCCCATCTTTTATATAATGGAGAACTATTGCTGTAGTAGAAAAAGTCTTCGTTGGTACTAAACATTCTTCCTGCTTGTTTCATGAGCAAATGCAATTGCAGTCCTACGTCTACTCCAAGCGACCAGCCCTGCCTTCGACCCTGCCATCCGATGCTGAGCAGGCTGAACATATCTTCGACAGACTACCGAAAGGTAAGGTAAGAAGTGATCAAAGAGCCGTTTCTGCGCTAAACGATCTCCTTTTTTTGCCTGGCTAATAGCTATCCGTAATTCCTTGTCCAATGTAGATTGATAGATTTTTTGATCGCAGCTAGTAAAGGATCATCTCATAAAGCCCTATTGGCTTTGAGCATGGAATGATCCTTTTTGCCCATAGTTTAGAAAATGGGTGCCTGGAGAAATTGACCGGAGACCTCCTTCTCATTAGAGGAGGAGCCCTCGTAAAAGGCATGAGTTATGCTAGCTGGCTATTTTGACTGTAAAAACGGTAAGATGAAAAACATGTATGTCACACTGCAGTTATTATTGGTCTTCGTAAATAGCAATTGTTCAGGTACGCTTAGCGAGGGGACGGTGGAACAAGAACATCCTAATCCTTCTAAGCCCATGACCGTGTCGCTGGAAAAGAGGAACTTGCAATCTTTCAAGACTCACAACGGAGTCTCTTTTTCCCATCTTAGATTGCTTCCTGAAAATTATCAAGCGGAGAAAACTTATCCAGCTATGCTCGTTTTTCCCGCTATTAAGCAGCATCGGGATAGGGTCGAATGGGTGGTAGAAGAGTTGTTTTCGAACTCCTCTAGGCAGGATTGGATCGTGATGGTCTTAGATGCTCCGAAAGACCACAAAAATGCATCCGGCTTACCTTACAGGAGAACATAGCATCATTCAATGACATAGATGGCACCGACTATTGTAGGGGAGAAAACTACTTCTTGACCATCAAGGCAAAGCTTGGAGCAGCCGACGTTAGCCGTGGCATTTGGAGCGATCCTCAGTTTAGTAGCTGTGTAAGGAGGGAAATCTGGGATTGAAAAACTAGATTGTACAACGGCTTCGATAGTCTGTTCACCGGTATTCTTCAGTTGTATTAATTTTCCACATGATCCAGTCCCACATTCTACAGTTTGCAGCAGAGTTAGTTGATCTTTAGCGGAAAGATCAAGGGCTTCGCCATGCCATTCTATTCCTTCTCCATCAGATTGGCTAAAGACTTCCGTCCACATTTGACTGTAGGTCAAACTAGCAAATCGGATCTCTTCCTTGTTTGAATCGGAATTACAGGCCCAGATAGCCAAACCACATAATAAAGGAATGCTTAAGTGTAGGTTTTTCATGATTAGTCGGATTACAGTCGGTGATAAAATGCCTGAAACAGTTCGCTACCAAAATTAAGAAAGGCTATTCAGAATGGGTTAAATTTGTAGAGAAAATAGACCAACCCATGCAATGGAGAAGGATTAAATCGCTGCCAATTCCTTGGTACTACTTAGTGGTAGTGGCTTTAATTTTAGGAACCCTTCAATTACTGCAGGAATTTATTGGCTATCAGATCAACAATTATGCCTTCCCTTTCAGTTGGTATATCCTTAGTGTCAAATTCTATGGACGCTACCTAAGCTGGGTGTTGCTGAGTCCCTTATTGTATCAGTTGGCGAAGTTGTTTCTACGGTGGCTCCCACAAAGGCAATGGGCTGGTTTAGGAAGGATCATTCTAGGTATCCTTGGCTTGGTATTCCTACACGTTATTCTCTTAACCCTACTGACTGATCTTTTTTCCTTCTTTCAGCTAGGGTACTTCACCAGTTGGTTCCAGGAAAATCGGCTTCCTGTATTGCTGACTAATTTTTCTATCAGCTTGATCCAAACCATCATCTTTGGGGGAATCTGGGTAGCGATTGAATTGTACCACAATTATCAGCAAAAACTAATTGAATTGAATAGGGCCCAACTGGATGCATTACTGATGCAGTTGCAGCCTCACTTCTTGTTTAACACCCTTCATTCGGTTTCTGCCTTGATAGACTGGGACAAGAAAGCAGCTCAAAAGATGATTACTCAATTGGGAGATATGCTTCGGCAAGTACTACAAAATGAAGATCGACATATTGTTTCGGTGGAAGAGGAGATTCAGTTTTTACGCAATTATTTGGCTATTGAGCAAGTGCGTTTTCAGGACCGTTTGATCACTAAGTTCGATATAGCACCCGATACCTTAGGGGCTCAAATTCCTAACCTCATATTACAGCCTCTGGTGGAGAATGCCCTGAAACATGGATTGGCCAACAAAGTGGAAAATGGCCGGCTAGATTTGTGGGTAAGTAAGAGGCAAGGGCAGGAAGGGACAGCAGCGCTAAATATACGCATTGAAGACAATGGGGTAGGTTTTGATCCATTAGATTACAGTACTGCTCCCCAGCGGGGACTCGGCTTGGTGAATGTCGAGAAGAGATTACAGAGGCATTATCCGGAGCAGTATGGCTTTGAGTTGAGATCTAGCCCTGAATCAGGCTGTACGATCGATATCCACATACCTTTAATACCCATCTTAGATGCAGATTAGAGCAATTATAGTTGATGATGAATGGCTGGCTAGGAAACGCCTAGAAACATTGCTAGCGTCACGCCATCAAATTCGGGTGGTGGGCCATGGACGCAATGGTAAAGAAGGTTTAGAGTTGATACAACTCAAAGAACCGGAATTGGTGTTTCTCGATATTCAAATGCCAGACATGGATGGTTTTGGCCTGCTCAAACAGCTATCCGCAGATCGAATGCCAGCTATAATTTTTACAACGGCTTTTGACCAGTATGCGATTAAGGCTTTCGAGATAGAAGCGGTGGATTACCTTTTGAAGCCGTTCGACGAGGATCGTTTATTCGCTGCGCTAGATCGAGTTTTAAAACGCTTGGAATTTAACAAAGTGTCGCAATTTCAATCCCAGTTGTTGCGATTAGTAGAAACACATCAGCAGCAATTAAACCAGGAGGAACGGCTGTATTTTGAGATCAAGCAAGCTGGGAAAATTATCCGCGTTTCCGTGGAAGACATTTATTACATCAAGGCAGAAGGCAACTATGTGGCGCTTCATACCCAGAAAAAGAAATACCTTTATCGCCTCACGATGAATAACATTTCTGAGCAACTCAATCCCGGGCTGTTCCTTCGGATTCATCGATCCTATTTGGTCAATACAAAATATATTGATCGACACCGTTATCTCCACAACAATGAATTTGAATTCCATCTGAAAAATGGGCAACGATTGTTGTCTAGCAAATCCTATAAAGAGAAGATTCAGGCCTTTCTTGGACCCCGCTAGTATCTTTATCCCTAAATATTCTATTCATCACAAACACATTTACTAGCTCGCCAGCAGGGCCTACATTCGTATTGTCAATTTTAGTTTATCAGAAAAAAGACAATATGAAAATCACCATCTCAACCACTGTAAGACTGTTTGCTATCCTACTATGGGTCAGCACCTACAACACGGCTCTAAATGCCCAACGCCTGGCTATGCCACGGGTGAGTCCGCCAGCAGAATTAAAACAGACAATCGGCCTCACCGACATTACCATTAACTATTCCAGACCAAAAGTAAAGCGCGATGGCCAAGATAGAACGGGAAAGATCTGGGGGAGTGCGGCCTGGTATGGATTTATTGATGCTGGAGGCGGTAAAGTGCCTTGGCGCGCTGGTGCCAATGAAAATACCTTGATTACATTTTCTGATGACGTAAGCATTGAAGGCAAACCACTGAAAGCAGGTACCTACGGCTTTTATGCTGCGCTAAGTGAAGAGGGAAATGCTACATTGATCTTTTCTAACAAAACGGACGCTTGGGGTAGTTTTGGTTATCAGGAGTCAGATGATGCTTTACGTGTCAATGTACCGATCAAGGATCACCATTTCGTGAATCCGCTTACCTATGATTTTATAGATCTTGGAAATGATTTCGGCGTTTTGGCACTGACGTGGGAAAAGAAACAAATTGCGTTTAGCATCAAAGTGGATATGAAGGAGGCTGTATTGGCTAATTTCCGCCATCAGCTTCATGGGGAAGTGGGGAAGATTTGGCAAGGCCCTAATGCTGCTGCTGCCTATTGCGCTCAAAACAACTTTAATCACGAGGAAGCCCTTAAATGGGTAGAACACTCTATCAAGATCGAGAAGACAGCTGCAAATCTGGGCACAAAAGCCCAATTACTCTACCAAACTGGTCACAAAGATGCTGCTTTTGCCACGACAGATGAAGTAGCACACCTCTCCAATAGTGCCCAGTTGAATGGCTTAGGCTACCAAATGCTGCAAATTGGAGAAATGGATAAGGCTATTGAATACTTTGAGTTAAATGTTGATCGAAATCCTGAGGACGCTAACGTTTATGACAGTTTGGGCGAGGCCCTGATGATGAAAGGGGAGAATAAGAAAGCGATCAAGATGCTGAAGAAGGCTTTATCCCTGAATCCTGCTGATAATGTAAAGCAGAACTCCATTGCCAATCTAAAGAAGATGGGCGTTGATATGAAGGAGATTCACTAGACTTTAGCTTATTAAACAACCCAAGGCTTAAGGTCTTCGGATGTTTAATAGGCTAAAAGCTTTTCGATCTGCACCTTTACCTTTTCAGTAGAGGGCAGCATAGTAGATTCCAAGGTGCTATTCAATGGGATAGCTGGCATATTTTCAGCGCCGACCGTAATGACTGGTGCATCCAAGGAAGTGAAGCATTTTTCCTGAATTAAACCAGCTAAGCTCCTGGCAAAAGAGTTATTGCTAGGTTCCTCCGTCAACACCATGCATCGATTGGTCTTCCGAACGGACTCGAAGATGGCTTCCTCGTCCAGTGGATATAAGGTACGCAGATCGATTACCTCTACCTGCCCTTCGAAGTCGGCAGCAGCATTAAGGGCCCAATGTACGCCCATCCCGTAAGTGATAATGCTGAGCGTATTTTGTTCAGTAGCTGTATTCGGCTCTACCGTCAATGCTTGAGCAGCTTTGCCAAAAGGTAGAACGTAATCTTCAGCAGGTTCTTTAATTTTAGCGCGGCTTGTACCTGGTACTTTGGACCAGTACAAGCCTTTATGTTCTAGTATAACGACCGGATTCGGGTCGTGATAAGCGGCCTTCATCAGCCCTTTGAGGTCAGCGCCATTGCTAGGGTAGGCAATCTTGATACCTCTGATATTGCTTAAGACAGACTCTACACTGGAAGAATGGTAGGGGCCCCCACTTCCATAGGCACCAATTGGCACGCGGAGAATCATACTAACGGGCCATTTGCCATTGGATAAATAACAGGACCGACTTACTTCCGTAAAAAGCTGATTCAGACCAGGCCAGATATAATCCGCAAATTGCACTTCTACAATTGGCTTCAAGCCCACCGCAGACATGCCTGCCGTAGATCCAATAATGAATGCCTCTTGAATGGGCGTATTAAATACTCTCTCTTTACCAAACTTTTGAGCTAGGGTAGCAGCTTCCCGAAAAACGCCTCCTAAGCGGGCACCGACATCCTGTCCGTACAATAAACAGGATTCATCTTCGCGCATTAGTTCTTCTACCGCATGCAAGGCACAATCTACCATCACCACTGCAGCTGAATCTGCTGGTTGTCGATCTCCTTGCTCTTCTTGGATAGAGGTGGGAGCAAAATCATGCGTGAACAAGTCAGCAGGCTTGGGGTCTTCTTCCGCTAAGGCCCGGAGGTAATCCTGCTCTACCCGAGCGTAGGCCCTATCCTCAATACGCTGGATTTTTGGATCTGAAAGACCACTGTGCTGTAGGTAATGCTTGAGGATGGGATAGGGGTCGTTGAGCCGATGCTCTTCCAAGTCGTCTCGGTACCATTCCATTCGTACACCGGAGGTATGGTGATTCAGTAAGGGAACGCTGGCATGTACCAGGAAGGGTCTCCGCTCTTTCCGCATCGTTTTGATCACCTCTTCCAGTTTTGCATAGGATTGGACAAAATCGCTTCCATCCAAACTCACTGCTTCGATACCTTTGAATCCTTGAATATACTCGGCTGCATTCTGTGCGCGTGTTTCTTCCGCATTGGCAGAGATGTCCCAGCCATTATCCTGTACCAAAAATAAAACAGGCAATTGACGCAAGGCCGCCATCTGAAAGGCTTCGGCTACCTCTCCTTCGGTAATGGAGGCATCACCTAGTGAACATAGCACTATGGGAGCGTTTTTGGCACTTACTTTAACCATTGCCATTTGCTCTTTGTACTGCATCCCCATTGCAGCGCCGGCTGCGGGGATGGCTTGCATACCCGTAGCAGAAGATTGGTGCGGAATCTTAGGCTTGTCCTCGTCGCGAAGACTTGGATGTGAATAATAGGTTCGGCCTCCAGAGAAAGGATCGGCTTTTTTGGCTAGGAGTTGCAGCATGAGATGATAAGGTTCCATACCAATTCCCAATAACATCGCATCATCTCTATAATAGGGGTAAGCGTAGTCCTGAGGCTTGAGTTGCAAACCAGCGGCTATTTGGATGGCTTCGTGCCCTCTAGAGGTAGCATGTACATATTTGGACACTGTTTTAAATTCTCGCTCGTATAATTCGGCCATAGCCTTGGCAGTGCATAGCAATTCAAAAGCCTTGGTCAAAGTATTAGACCGTATATTAGATTTGGTAAGTGTCATCTCGATTTGGTTAAGGCGAAAATTCTCTTGTTCTATAAAAATACGGTTTTTGGTGTTTTTATTCTATGTAGTGATTTGATTAGGAAAATTATTTTTAATTAGGTGATGTTTTTAGAATAATGTTATTTTGTTCTGGTTTTTCTTTGTTAAGAGAAGAAAAAAATTCTGCCTTTTTTTAAAACCTATCTGCGAATGAAACTGGATGAAGTAGATTTGAAGATTTTACGCTTGTTACAGGAGGATGCAAGAATGACTATTAAGGAAATTGCTGCCCAACTTAATTTATCAACGACTCCTATTTTTGCCCGGATTAAGAAACTGGAAAATGAAGGTATTATTGACCGATATATAGCGGTCTTAAATCCGGAGAAGTTAGGTAAGAAACTGAATGCCTTCGCCAATATCTCGATCAAAGAGCATTCCAAGCAAGCGGTAAAGGATTTTGTGGATAACGTAGTCAGTTTTCCCGAGGTTATGGAGTGTCATTATGTGACGGGAAATGCCGATTTCATTATCAAGGTGCTTGTTGATGACATAGAACAATACAATGCATTTGTCCTGGATAAACTAGCAGATGTACCGAATATTGGGAAAGTGGAATCACTGTTCTCCTTGTCTGTGGGGAAAAAGACGAACGTGATTCCATTGGACTAGTTGGATAGCAAGTCCTTATAGATGGAGAAGTTTTCTGGATCGTAGCATACGAAGAATACTTCTTGTAAGGAATGATAAGAATAAGATTGGACTGCTTTCCAGGCTATTTCAGCGGCGACCTTTTTCGGATAACGATAAATTCCTGTACTGATATTGGGAAAAGCTAGACTTTTGAAACCTGCCTCTTCAGCAAGTGTTAGACTGTTCCAATAGCAGTTATGCAATTTCTGAGCTTCCTCAGCTTGTCCACCGTTCCAGACCGGCCCCACGGTATGAATGACCCTTTGTGCGTTCAACTTCCCGGCCGTCGTCATTACTGCTTCGCCCACTGCGCAACCACCCTGCCGCTGCCTAATTTTTCTACACTCCTCTAATATTTCAGGTCCTCCTTTTCGATGAATCGCCCCATCTACTCCACCTCCACCAAGCAAGGAGGTGTTAGCTGCGTTTACGATAGCATCTACGGTCATTTGCGTGATGTCGCCTTGGATTACTTTGAATTCCATTTTAGTTGTTTTGGTAGGTATCAAGCCCAGCTAATACTTAAGCTCCCTCCAACAATGTATTTTCTACTACTACTTGTTAGCTTGGGTAGGAATAAATTTTGCTTTGGAGTATATTACCAATATAAAAGATTATATTTATATGCTTCTCTGAGCATAAATTCTATTTTGTAATCATAGAAATGTACCTAATGGTCTGCTTGACCAGAAAGTATCCCCGGTCTGAAAATTTCCACGATCTACTAGAGTGGAGAACGTCGTTCCACTCAAAATAATTCCTGATAATCACCTATACTGTACTTATTGCATTGCCAATTGGAGAGTATTGAGTCAGCTGACTGGAACTAAAATGATATCATCTTAGAACCTAATAAACTGTATTATGCTTAAATTTTCTCCCTTAAGCGGGATAATGGCTGTAGTCCTTGTACTGGCTATGATATCCTGTAAAACAGAAACTGAGCCAGCCGTACAAAAAGGATCTGCGGAGCACATTAAGGCGGTGACAGAAGCCATTGATGATGCTACCTTGGCCAGTGCTAAGGAGGGCTCGAAGGATTGGCTTTCTTATGGCTTAAACTATGCTGAAAATCGCTTTAGCCAATTGGATCAAATTAATACCGAAAATGTAAAAGAACTGGGTTTGGCTTGGTCTTATGATCTTAAATCTGTTCGAGGAGTGGAGGCTACCCCTTTGGTAGTGGATGGAATTATGTATGTCTCTGGTCCCTGGAGTATTGTATATGCGATTAACGCTCGAACAGGTGAAGAGCTTTGGACTTATGATCCAGCTGTCCCGAAAAGCTATGCTGAAAAGGCTTGCTGTGATGTGGTCAATCGCGGGGTGGCTGTGTACAAAGGCCATGTTTACGTGGCTTCTTTGGATGGTCGGCTGATTGCCCTAGATGCTGCTTCGGGAAAGGTAGCCTGGGAAAAAAATACCTTAATTGACCCCGATAAACCCTATACGATTACAGGAGCACCTCGGGTGTTTAAAGGGAAGGTAATTATTGGAAATGGCGGAGCGGAATATGGAGTAAGAGGGTACATCACTGCTTATGATGCTCTGAGTGGAGAACAAGCTTGGCGTTTCTTTTCCGTACCCGGCGATCCAGAAAATGGATTCGAAAATGATGCGATGAAAATGGCTGCCGACACCTGGGATCCGTCGGCTAAGTATTGGGAAGCAGGCGGTGGAGGAACGATGTGGGACGCCATGGCTTATGACCCAGAGCTAAACCTGATGTATGTAGGTGTCGGCAATGGCTCTCCTTGGAATCGCCGCTTAAGAAGCCCTGGGGGTGGGGATAATTTATTCCTTTCTTCTATTGTGGCCTTAAACCCGGATAATGGAGAATATGCCTGGCACTATCAAACTACTCCTGGTGATCATTGGGATTATACTGCGACCCAAACCTTGATCTTAGCTGAACTAGAGATTGAAGGACAGGAGCGCAAGGTAATTATGCAAGCACCTAAGAATGGATTTTTCTTCGTGATTGATCGTACAAATGGGGAATTCATTTCTGCTGAAAACTTTGTAGATGTCAATTGGGCTAGTGGATATGATGAGAATGGCCGCCCAATGGAGATTAGTGAGGCAGAATACAAAGACGGAGCATATGAAGCCATACCTGGCCCCTACGGTGCACACAACTGGCATCCCATGGCTTTTAGTCCACAGACGGGCTTGGCCTATATTCCTGCTCAAGGCATTCCGATTGTAATTGAAGATGACAAGAATTGGGTATACAATAGTAATGCAACCGGAGGTCCACATAATAATCTTGGTTGGAACTTAGGTGTTCTCGTCTCGGCGATTCCTCCCCAATCTGCTCCCTTTGGTCACTTGGTAGCTTGGGACCCCGTCAAGCAAGAAGCTGTTTGGCGAGTGGAACACATCTCTCCCTGGAATGGAGGGATTTTGACGACTGCGGGCGGATTGGTTTTCCAGGGTACAGCTGATGGTCGTTTTGTAGCTTATAATGCGGCCAATGGAGAAAAACTATGGGAAAGCCCAACAGGAACAGGTGTAATTGCGGCTGCTTCTACCTTTGAGATTGACGGAACCCAGTATGTAAGTATTGCAGCTGGTTGGGGTGGCGTCTACGGTTTGGCTGCTGGGCATTCTGAAAGAGCCACATCCGGCAAGGTGTATACCTTTAAGGTCGGAGGGACTGGTGGAATGCCAGAGTTGGCGCCTTTCGAACCGGGTAACTTGATCGCTGGCGTGGAGTACAACCCAGATGATGTCGCAATGGGAGCAAAGTTGTATATCAACAACTGTGTTTTCTGTCACGGAGTACCTGCCGTGTCCAATGGCGGAGCTATTAAAAATCTAGGTTATGTAGATCCTTCGATCATTGCCAATCTGGAAGAGCAAGTCTTTAATGGCCCTTATCAAGGAATGGGTATGCCTGATTTTACAGGCCGATTGTCGGAAGATGAGGTGACCAAGATCAAAGCTTTTATACAAGGTACGGCTGATATGGTGCGTGCCCAGATGGAAGCTGCTGCTGGCGGTGGGTAAGAAGGAAACTTCTTCCCGATTATAACAACGGGATACGAGCATATGGAGTGAGCTATCGAAAGCCTATCGATGACTCACTCCTTCATTTTTGGACTATTGCTAGCGAGTTGCATACATGGCCCTAGTTCACACTTGTTTTTTGCCTTCTTGCCTGCAACATTTGTACCGTTTCTACTACTGCATGCCCCACATAATCAATTTCTTCTATGGTGTTGAACTTGTTAATTCCAAAGCGCAAAGCCTTGTTAGCTAAGTAGGCATCACACCCCAACGCACTAATAACATGAGAAGGAGTACTAGACCCGCTGGTGCAAGCCGAGCCAGTGGAGAAAATGATATGGGGTAAAGCACCGATTACGTCTTCTCCACTGACCATAGGGATGGCTAGATTCAAATTGCCGGGATGCCTGTTTATGGGGCAACCATTTAGCCGAATACCTTTTATAGCCGAAAAAAGATGGTGTTGTAAACGATTCCTCAGACTTTCAATATGCTGGAAATAGTTGTTAGCGGTTGCAGCCATTTTTTCTATGGCCTGGCCAAATCCAACAATTCCTGGCGTGTTGATAGTTCCCGGCCGCAAACCTCTTTCTTGTCCCCCTCCAAATAGTACGGGACTCAATGCTGCTTTTCCACCTTTACGTCAAACGAATAGCCCTCCAACTCCTCTGGGACCGTAAATTTTGTGCGCAGACAGGGCCGCCAGATCTATATTCAGTTCATCTACTTGGATAGGATGCCATCCCAGTCCCTGAGTAAGATCGCAAAAGAATTTTGCTCCAACTGACTTACATATCTTACCGGTTTCCTTTACCGGCTGAACCGTCCCAATCTCATTATTAGCTAACATTATGGCTACGACCAAGGTGTTTTCCGTAACGGAATCTGCCAATTGATTCAAATCAATGCGTCCTACGGAATCTACCTCCAGCATCGTAATACTAAATCCCTTTTTTTGTAGAGCTTCTACACAACTGAGGACTGCACTATGTTCTGTACGCTGGGTAACAATGTGGCGGCGATTTTGCGGATTGTCGGCAGCTAAGCCAAGTAGAGCCAAATTAATAGATTCGGTAGCACCACTGGTAAAGAGTAATTCAGAAGGGCGTGCGCCAATATAAGCAGCAACTTGATGGCGAGCAGCCTCTGTGGCAGCCTTTGCTTCCCATCCAGCTTTGTGATTCCCGTTGGCAAACTTATACGTGAAGTATGGCAGCATATGATCAAGTACATCCTGATCCACAGGCGTAGTAGCATGTGAATCAAGATATACGATGGGCTGTTTAAGCGCCTGTGTCATTGGACTAAAAGGAGAGCGTTTGAGCACCAGAAGCTATCCACTCTAGCATTGGACCTGCACCGACTACTTCGGTTCCGGCTACTGTCTTATCGGCTTCGAGCCCTCGGTGATTAAAGCATGGTGAGCAAGCCCAAAGTGTTCCTCCTTTTTCCACAAAACCGTCAATCAATTCATTCAATTTCTAGAAAGGAGCTACATGCGTATACTCATTGCCTCCATCTTTACTTAATTCGACCCCATCTGAAGTCAGAAACATGCCCACGTCAAGTCCTTTAGTGATAGCTGCGTTGGCTACCGTAAAGGCTACAGTTGATAGGTCATTGTTTCCGTTCACAGAAAGGGTGATCACTAATTTTTTTGATTCTGACATCATTTGAAATTTTAAGGTTATTCTGTTGATTGTTTTGGTTGTGACGCCCGCAAAAGTAGGGGGGCAAGGTAGGTTAATGCTACTCCAATTGAGTGTTTAGCCCCTTTGGATTAGATTTTGGACGGATAGGGTGGATCTATGGATTTTTCTGGGCAATTACCTTTATCTGGATGCTTGAGATAGAAAAATCGCGACCGGAGATAGTCCTATATGTGTTCCCTACTTCTCTTTCTCTGATACTTCTAGTAACTTGTTGAAAACACTTGATCTAGGTGATAGGGTACTATGTCTTGATCTGTCGTTTCAGTTTTCACCAACTAATACTCATGCGAAGAACCAACCCATTTTTGCTCCCCATAGCCTTCATAGCCTTCCTGCTGTTACTATTGCTCGTCAGTTGTACGGATAAAACAACAGACACCCTACCCAATATTCTGATCATTTATGCGGATGACATGGGGTATGGAGACTTAGCTTGTCAGAATCCCGAAGCTAAATTAACAACACCCAATTTGGATCAATTAGCCGCAGAAGGGATTCGCTTTACAGATGGCCACAGCTCTTCAGGGATCTGCTCTCCTAGTCGGTTTGCGCTGCTGACGGGACAATATCATTGGCGCAGAATGCATGGAATTGTTGGCCCTTTTGGCGGAACCGTTTTTGAGTCGGAGGAGTTTACGCTTGCCCGCATGCTCAAAAGTAAAGGCTACAATACAGCCTGTATTGGCAAATGGCATTTGGGGTGGGACTGGGATTCCATTAAGGTAGCAGGGGCTGAGTTATTGCCAGTACCAGGAGATAGTACCAGGAAGGGGTATGGTCCCAATGACTTTGACTGGGAGCAGGCCTTCACTGGTGGCCCCTTGGATCAGGGCTTTGATTACTACTTCGGTGATGGTACCATTAATTTTCCCCCCTATGCTTTTATTGAAAATGACCGCTTGACTGAAACACCTACGGAGTATCTCACTTTGGGGAAACGGAGCACAAAGGAAGGCAATTGGGAATTTCGACCGGGGCCAATGGTAGAAGGCTGGGATCCTTATCAGGTACTGCCGACGCTTGAGCAGAAAGCCGTGGCTTACATTCAGCAGCAAAAGAAAGACCAGCCCTTTTTCTTGTACTTCGCGCTACCCAGCCCACATGCTCCGATTATTCCCAATGAAGCGTTTATTGGAAAAACACAAGCTGGGGGCTATGGGGACTTTGTATATCAAACGGATTACGTGGCTGGGCAAGTTTTGAAAGCTTTGGAAGCGCAAGGCTTAGCCCGGAATACGCTAGTCATTTTTACCTCTGATAATGGCCCAGAACGCTATGCCTATCCTCGCCTACAGAATTATGGGCACGCCAGCATGGGCCTCTTACGAGGGCTCAAACGCGATATCTTTGAAGGGGGGCATCGCGTGCCCTTTGTGATGCGATGGCCAGGAAGAATAGAGCCTGGAAGAGTTTCCCATGACCTTATCCATCAGGTAGATATCGCAGCAACTCTGGCGTCTATTGTTGATTTTCCTCTAACGGCATTAGAGGCCGTAGATAGTTACAACTTTCTTCCATTACTGCTGGGAGAGGAACTGGATCAACCGATTAGGGAATTTGCTGTACACAATACCTTTAAAGATGGTTTCGTGGTCAGAGCAGGGGATTGGGTGCTAATCGAACGTTTTTCTGGTTACCATTCTCGGGTACCCAATTGGTATTTTGAAGAAAGTGGATACGTAAAAGATGATCCTGAGGGTCCAGGATTATTGTTTAACTTAAAGACAGACTTGGGGCAGTTTCAGAATCAGTATGAGGCAAACCCAGAAAAAGTACAAGCACTGAAGACTCTATTGCAAGCGTATCGAGAAAGCGAACGAACTGCACCTCTTTTACAATCAGCAAAATGATCTGGAATAATTTCATGTCTTTGATCAACCTACGAGGTTTTAGTGTCGGGCTGCTGCTGCTCTGTCTCTATCTAGGGTATAGCTGCCAAGGCAACCTAAATGGATCAGAAGACTTAGCGGCTGGACTCCCTGAAAAGATCAGCTACAATTTTCATATTCGGCCCATCTTAGCGGATCGTTGCTTCTCGTGCCACGGTCCAGATGAAGCTGCCCGAAAATCAGACCTACGATTGGATCAAGAGGGGGCAGCCTATGCTCGCCTGGCTAGCGGACATAGAGCTATTGTGCAGGGACGCCCTAAAAGAAGCGCCGTTTATCAGCGAATTGACAGCAATGATCCTGAGCTCATCATGCCACCGCCAGAAAGCAATCTCTCCTTGACCGATTACGAAAAGCTTTTGATTCGTAAATGGATCGAGCAAGGAGCCGTCTACGAGCCGCACTGGGCATTTAGTACAGTAAGATTACCCGAAGTACCAAGGGGTAGTAATCCAGAAGTTGGGATCAATGAGATTGATCACTTCATTTTACAAAGATTACAGCAAGAGGGGCTGACCCTATCTCCTGCTGCCTCAAAGGAACGTCTTATCCGACGGCTGAGTTTTGATCTGAGAGGCTTGCCACCTACCTTGAAGGAGATCGATCAATTTGTGCAAGATGAAAGGAAAGAAGCTTATCAGGAATTGGTGGATCGCTTTATTGATTCTGACGCTTATGCAGAACGAATGACCATGGATTGGCTGGATCTGGCTCGTTATGCCGATTCACAGGGGTTGCACTCCGATGGATGGCGTTCTATGTATCCTTGGAGAGATTGGGTGATCCGAGCCTTTAGGCATGGCATGCCCTTTGACCAGTTCTTAACCTGGCAATTGGCCGGTGATTTATTGCCAAACCCCAGCCGTGATCAATTGGTTGCTACTGGCTTTAACCGAAATCATAAGACGACAGCAGAGGGTGGGGTAGTGGATGAGGAATATCGAGCGGAGTACGTGCATGATCGGGTAGCAACGACGGCTACTGCTTTTCTTGGCCTGACGATGGAATGTGCTCGTTGTCATGATCACAAATATGATCCGATTAGTCAACGGGAGTATTACCAATTTTATGCCTTTTTTAATCAAGTCGAGGAATTGGGAATGAGTGGAGATGATGGAAATGCTGGCCCCAATCTTTTGTTACCTTCAGCGACCACAAAGCTACAGCTACAGAAATTGCGGACTGCTATCGAAGAAAGAGAGGCTTTGGTCAATCGGACGGAGGCGGAATTGTTATCGCAAAAGATTTTCATTCGGCAGTTGCAGAACGAGTCCATGACCTGGAAAGAGGCTTCTTCTATTTATCTCCCTTTGATCAAATTGAGCAAGACAGATTGGACGGAAACCCGAAGGCAAGCATTGCTGGAGCGGTGGAGGTAGTAGACGATGATGAACGAGGGAAAGTGGTAGAACTGAACGGAGAATATGAGTTTATTACACTGAGAGATTACGGTCTATTTGATCAACATCAATCCTTTTCCGTAAGCATCTGGGTCAAGCCGGTAGAGCAAAGAGTTACGCAAACGATAGTGGGTAACAGTGGGCAGAAAGGAACCTTTTGGCGAGGCTGGGATTTGATCTTGGATAGCCTAAATCGACCAACTGTTCGCCTAATCCACGCCTTACCACATGATGTTATTACAGTCTCTTCTAAAGGAAGTATTCCGACGAACGCCTGGAGCCATCTATCCTTTTCTTATGATGGCTCGGGAACGGCTGCTGGCGTAAAGTTGTACATCAATGGGGCAACCGCTGAAGTAGAAGTAATTCATGATCAATTGCAGCGGAGTATGTACCCCATAGCATTTAATAAAAGTAAAACCAATCGAGCCCTTCGTTTAGGGAAAAGCTATCGTGGGTTTACGGGGGAATATGGCATCTTCGGCGGTCGAATGGATGACTTTTATCTTTTTAGCAGAATGATCCTGCCATCAGAAGTTAAAGATCTGGTAGGTACCGAGCCTCTGGAAGAGAAATTAGTTTTAGCTCAGGAAGGACAATTAGAGGGGGGAGTAAAAGAGCTGGCAGCTATTAGCTGGTCTCGTCGTCCACATCCACTGAAGAGCGAACTAGCGGAATTGCGGCAAAGGTATTTTTCATTATTAGATACGGTACCCGAGGTGATGATCATGAAAGAATCGGATGTACCTAGGACCACATTTATACTGAATCGAGGCAATTATGATGAGCCCACAGAAGCCGTGGAACCTGGTACGCCTGCATCCATGCTTCCCTTCGATTCGGCTTACCCTGCCAATCGCCTAGGGCTAGTGCAATGGATGCTTCACCCCGATCACCCCTTAACCAGCCGGGTAATCGCTAATCGAGTCTGGCAGCAGTTCTTTGGCAATGGCCTCGTCAGCACGCCCCATGACTTGGGGATACAAGGAAGCCTACCCACACATCCGGAATTACTGGATTGGCTGGCTGCTACGCTGATGAAAGAAAATTGGAATGTACAGGAGTTGCAACGGAAGATTGTGCTGTCGGCTACCTACCGACAGACCTCCCAATCAAGCCCGGAATTGCAGGAAAAAGATCCAGAAAACCTATGGCTAGCCAGAGGTCCATCCTATCGCCTATCGGCTGAGATGATTCGAGACAATGCCTTGGCTACTAGTGAGCTGCTATTTGCTAAAGTAGGCGGCCCCAGTGTAAAGCCCATTCAGCCTTCGGGACTTTGGCAGGAGAAGACAAGTAGTACTCACCTTCTGCGAAAGTATGAAGCGGATGCCGGACAAGCCCAATACCGTCGAAGTCTATACACCTTTGTCCGCAGAACTTCTCCGCATCCAGCCATGACTGCTTTCGATGCTCCAAATCGTAGTGTTTGTACGGCTAAGCGGCAATATACCAATACGCCAATGCAGGCCTTGGTCCTGCTGAATGACCCACAATTTGTAGAAGCTTCCAGGTATTTGGCACAAACCGTCTTGAGGCGATACCAAGAGTCGGACCAAGGTATTGCCTGGGCGTTTCGGAAACTCACAGGGGTTAATATTGATGGAAACCAGCTTAATATTCTCACCGATCTGTTTCAAGAAGAATTAGCTCGATTCAAGAATACTCCAATTGACGCGAAAGCTTATGGATCAATTGGCCAGGCAACTAAGGCAGAAGAAGTTGATCCTGCTCAATTGGCCAGCATGACGATAGTTGTAAATACCATCATGAATTTTGATGATTTCTATATGAAAAGATAATAGCAATGCATAGTTGTTCCCAATACAATACCAACTATACCCGCCGAGACTTTTTGAGCAAGACCACGCTGGGCCTTGGGGCACTTACCTTAGGCAGTTTGTTGCAACCAGCAGGCTTAGGGGCTCAAGCTTCCACTGTACGCCCACTGGATTCAGTAATGCCCGAACCACACTTCCCCCCGAAAATAAAAAGGGTCATCTATCTCTTTCAGAGTGGTGCTCCTTCTCAGGTCGATCTCTTTGACCACAAGCCTGGGTTGCAGAACTACCAGGGACAGGACCTTCCTGATTCAGTCCGCCAAGGTCAGCGCCTTACGGGGATGTCGGCGGGGCAAAAGCGTTTGCCAGTGGCCTCTTCCCCATACACTTTCAAACAATATGGCCAAAGTGGTGCATGGATGAGCGAATTACTTCCGTATACAGCAGGCATTGCAGATGAACTTTGTTTCATCAAATCGATGTATACAGAAGCGATCAACCATGACCCGGCCGTCACCTTTATTCAAACCGGCTCGCAGCAACCGGGGCGGCCGAGTATCGGTTCCTGGGTGAGCTATGGTTTGGGGACGGATAATGAAAATCTACCCGCCTTCTGTGTATTGCTATCCCAAGGTGTCGGTGGGGGAGGGCAGCCACTCTACAGTCGCTTATGGGGCAATGGCTTTTTACCCTCCCATCATCAAGGGGTTCAATTTCGTGCGGGGAAAGATGCTGTTTTATACCTGGGGAACCCCGATGGCTTAAGTCCAGCAGCTCGGAAAAACCAATTGGAGCATCTACGTCGTTTGCAAGAAGGCCAATATAATCGATTTCAAGATCCAGAGATCACGGCTAAGATTGCCCAATACGAGATGGCCTTCCGCATGCAGACCTCGGTCCCAGAGGTGATGGATATCCAAGATGAACCGGATTACATTTTTGATTTATATGGCCCGGATAGCCGAACCCCCGGCACTTATGCCGCCAATTGCCTATTGGCACGTAGATTGGTAGAAAAGGGAGTGAAATTTATTCAATTGTACCATCGAGGCTGGGATCATCATGGCGCCTTGCCTCAACAGCTCCCCATCCTCACCCGTCAAACAGACCAACCCTCAGCCGCCCTAGTGAAAGACTTAAAACAAAGAGGTCTTCTAGATGATACCTTGGTCATCTGGGGCGGAGAATTTGGCCGTACTACCTACTCCCAGGGAAAACTGACTGACAAAAGTTTCGGGAGAGATCATCACCCGCGCTGCTACACGCTCTGGATGGCCGGAGGAGGGATCAAGAAAGGCATGACCTATGGCCAAACCGATGACTTTAGTTATAACATTGTACAGAATCCAGTTCATGTACACGATTTCCAGGCCACGCTCATGCATCTCTTGGGCCTAGACCACGAGCGCCTCGTCTTTAAATTTCAAGGCCGTCGGTTTCGTTTGACGGATGTGCACGGGAAGGTGGTGCGGGATGTTTTGAGTTAAAATCCTTTACAAGCAAGTTACCTTTTTTCATTTTTAATCGATTAACGGTACCTATGTTAGTGTTCCTGGACATTTCAACTAAGCGTCTATTACTTTATACTACTCGTGCTTCAATGCCAAAGCCGGATTGACGTTTACTATCTTGATGAGATGGTAGGAGATGACCAGTAAACTCGTTGAGATAACGATGAATCCAGCTAGCAGATACATTCCAAATCCCACTGTCGCGCTAAAGCTAAACTCCGCGAGCCAAACTTGGACCAAATACCAACCGATTGGCATGGCCGCCATGATGGAGAAGCTTACAACTCGACCATAGTTTTTGATAATAGCGGAAAATAAATTGCCAAGCTCGGCACCAAGTACCTTACGAACACCCATTTCCTTGGTCCGTTGTTGGACTTGCAAGGAGAAGAGTGCAAACAAACCCATATAGCAAAGTAGAAGAGATATGATGGAGAAAAATTGGAATAGTTGGGATAGTTGTTTCTCCTTATCGTACATGTTGCCTATGAACCGATCAAAATGGGTCACCGAAAAAGGAGTCCCAGCATAGAATTCATGCCATTCGGATTGTATAGCCGTAAGCTCGATGGGTGAGGCTTTGACTAGAAGATGATTAGGTTGTTCGGTTTCAAAAAGAAAAACAATGGGTTCGATCAGGTTGTGCAGTGATTTATTATGAAAATCTTTTACGACCCCGATCACTTTTCTTTTCTCGCCCCCATAACCAATTTCTTTGCCAAGAGGCTTTTCCCAATTCAAAGACCTGGCTAAAGCTTCATTGATGATGATACCTCCCTTTTTGTCGGTTATCTGTGCGGGATTGAAATATCTTCCTTCAGCTAATGGTATATTAAGCAGCTCGAAGTAGCGTTCGTCGACCCTATAAATGTTGTAGATTTTTTCAGTTTTGGAACCTGCTTGGTACACTTCAAATAAATCCTTTCCATTTTCCTCTCCGGGGAGGGCTCCGCCACCGATCAGAGAGGCACTTTGAATGGAACTTCGGCTTCTAAGTTGTTCCCGAAGGGTCAGCGCCCTGCTTCTTTCTGCTTCCCCTTCCGGAAGACGAAGAATGAGAACTTCTTCTTGGTCGAAACCTAGGTCTTTCGTCAGGAGAAAATCAAGTTGCCGCCCCATACTTAACGTTAGAATTAAGACTAGTATGGCAATACTATATTGGAAACCCAATAGCAATTTCTTCAAGAGGAGTATCCGTGGACCTTCTTGCGAGACCGATGGACTGGAAAAAGACAGGTATACACCAGAATAAGTGCTTCCTACTAAACCACATACGAATACTAGCAAGGATAGCCAGAGCATTAAGAATCCATTACCGACCAGGCTGATGGGCTCGTATCCAGTGTAGGCTGTGTAGAATTTTTCACCGAATTGGATAAGCACAGTAGAAAATATAAGAACTAGTAAGGTCATGGCCAGTGATTCTACTGCGCTTTGCCTAAGCAATTGGTGACGGGAGATCCCCAATACCTTCTTTACTCGAATCTCTTTGGTGCGTTGAGTGGAGCGCGTCAAGGTTAGATTGATGAAATTCAATAGGGCGATGATTAGAACCAGTAATCCTGCCAAGGCTAAGGCATTGGTGTAAATCCGACTCCCCTTTTGTACATCATCTACCAAGGGAGGCGAGAAGTGTATCTCGCTAAGCGGTTGAGCACTGAAGCTGACCGCTACCCCTGAGCCTTCTATGAGGGGAGCTAGGTGATCAGCTGCCAGCTGATCCAGCCTACTTTGTAATTCTTTCTGGTCCAGATAAGGGGCGGCGAGAATATAGGTATACTGTTCTATGTCAAACCAACTTTGCACATCATATTCCGGTTCTACAGTCTCAGATAGGAGCGCATTGACTTGGATATGTGTGTTTTGGGGCCAATCCTGGAAAACACCAGCAACGCTATAGGTATTTTCCTCAACCCGGACTTGCTTTCCTATTATATCTACCTTTCCGAAGTATTTGATCGCCAGCGATTCGGCCAGTATAATGGCATCAGGCTGGGAGAGTGCCTGATGATCTCCAGCAAGGAAGTTGAAGCTAAAGATCGAAAGTGTCTGTGGGTTGGCCTGAAAAAAGCCTTTCTCGGTAAAGGCTTTTCCATTGATAAATAGGGTAGAAGGGTGAAACTTTAACTTGGCATATCCTTCAATGCCCGTGTAGTTTTTGTGCAAAAACTCGCCTACAGGTTTCCCCGTAGTGGCATAATGATCTGTGTTGCCTCCTGCCGTTACCTCCATACTGAGCCGATAGATCTCCTGGTGTTGGGTATGGAAGGTATCATACCGATAAGAGGTCTTGAGATAGTTGGCAATGAACCGAACCGAGGTGATGGCTATACTCAAGCCGATCAAGGCAAATCCGGTATACAGACGATATTTCAGGAGGATACGCAGACTATGGCGGAGCGGGTTATGCATAGGTGTTTTAAGTAAGAGAGGTCAAGCTGATCGATATGGTTGTATCAGAAGAATCCCTGCCTTGTGTAGGAAACGAGGTCCACCTGCCGACTAACTATTTTTGGCCTTCTCCCCGCAGTAAACGGCCTTCATCACCGCTCCGCAAAACGCTTCAACGTCTCCTTCGTATATTCCGACAACACCAAGCGCCCGCTGATCTCAGCTCGTTCCTCTAGCAGTTGATCCCAGTGCTCCGTGCCTTCCCAACAGATGCGTTTGATCTCGGTAGCCGCCTCCGGGTTGTAGCCATTGGTTTGCTGGGCGAGAGCGAGGACGGCTTGATCCAGCTCTTCCGTGCTATCCAAGACTTCGGCATAGAGTCCCTTATCCTTAGCCCAGCTAGGCGACTGGAAATCGGCAGGATTCATTGCCATTTGGCTAAAGGCTGAGAGGCCGACCTTTCGCTTCACGGCTGGCCCCACAACAAAGGGACCAATTCCCACAGCCAACTCACTGAGTTTGATGCTGGCGAACTTGGTGGCGAGGCAATAGTCTACTGCTGCTGCCAAGCCAACACCACCACCAACCGCCTTGCCCTGTACGCGGCCAATAATGATCTTTGGGCATTTCCGGCAGGCATTGATTACATTGGCGAAGCCCATAAAGAACTGCTTGCCCGTATCAAAATCATCTATAGCGATTAATTCATTAAAACTAGCGCCCGCACAAAAGGTGCGATTGCCATGGCTTTTCAGGATGATAACCTGTATGTCCTCTCGCTCACCCGTTGCTGTAATGGTGTCTGCCAGGGCTTTCAGCAAATCACTGGGGAGTGAATTATGAGCTGGATGGAAAAAGGTTATTTCTGCAATCCCTGCTTGTATATCTTGAGCGGTAACAAATGCATCCATGTATTCAATTTCTTTGCGTGCTAGACTAAGCCAAATTGGCTAAAGTGGTGGTGGAAATGTTTTCTGTTCATGAGGTCCCAGAGTTGTTTATCAAGCATTCCGAAGATCGTATTAGGCGTCTGGATACCTGGGTTTTCCTTGAAGAATGCCTCATATTCATCGATAACCGATAGCAAGGCCACTTTTGCAGCTTCTAGATTATCAAAGCGCAAGTCTTCCAAAGTTTTTTCCTTCAACAATGGGTGGTCAAAGTTTCGGTGCATGGCTCGATAATTAAACAAAGACTCTTGGAACCGGGCTATCCGGTTGGCTGGAGTGATGATCTCGGTTTCGACCTTGCCCAATGCCATTTGCATAAAGTATTCTAGGTGTTCCACCATATGTTGGGGCGTTAGGATGCCCCATTCGGCAGTATGTTCTTCCGTTAGCTGGTCTAGTGCTTTAGCTACATTTGTTTTATTGAATTCCACGAAAGGGCACTTCTTCTGCACCATAGTGAGAATAGTAGCAATGGCCACAAGTTCCCCTTCGTGATCGAAGACCTCCACATACCATTTCACCACTCCGGAAGGGAACTCTCTCCCTTTACTATCCCGATCTACCTTTTCCTTACAGGTCAAACGGACTTGGATGGTATCATTGTGATAAATGGGGCGAATGAATCGACATTCTTCCAAACCATAATTAGCTGCCACTGGCCCCTTATTCGGATAAACAAATAGCCCGGCAGCGGCTGCCAAGATGAAGTAACCATGGGCTGCCCGCTTTTCAAAGATGGTCCCTTCCAAGGAAGTGATATCCGTGTGTGCGTAGAAATGATCCCAGGTCAGATTGGCGAAGTTGATGATATCGCTATCGGTAATGGTACGCTTATGCGTGAGTAGCGACATCCCGGGTTGGATATCCTCGAAATGGTAAGCGAAAGGATGCTTTGGTGTCTCTTTGTAGCGTGATCCAGCCTGGTAAATACCGGTAATCTCTGTGATAGTACTTGGTGTGCCTTGGATCGCACAGCGCTGCATATAATGTTTCACGCCACGCATCCCGCCCATTTCTTCGCCACCTCCTGCTCTACCTGGGCCGCCATGTACCAAGGTGGGCAAGGGCGATCCATGGCCAGTGCTTTGCTTGGCATTTTCCCGGTTTAACACTAAGATCCGTCCATGATGACTAGCGGCTCCGACTACAAATTCACGGGCGATCTGATCATCATAGGTGGTGATAGAGGCGCACAAGGAGCCTTTGCCCATTTTGGCCAGTTGGACGGCATCACCTAGGTCTTGATAAGGAATGATCGTGCTTACTGGACCAAAGGCTTCTACATCATGTACCGCTTGATTCTGATGCGGATCTTTTTCTAACAATAGGATCGGGCTTAAGAATGCCCCTTTCTCAGCATCAGCATCTAACAAATTGACCTGATCCAGATGCCCGTAGACCAATTCAGCTGTTTGACACAATTCATTCACACGATCTCGCACTTCTTGTACCTGATCCTTGCTGGCCAAAGCTCCCATTCTAACACCCTCAGTAGTAGGGTTACCAATGGCGACCTTGGATAGGGACTTGCCTAAAGCAATCTGTACATCCTCGACGTAAGCTTCCGGCACGATCACTCGCCGAATTGCCGTACACTTCTGCCCACACTTAACCGTCATTTCCTTGCGCACTTCCTTGATGAAAAGATCAAATTCGGGAGTACCAGGCTTCGCATCTTCTCCTAGGATGGCACAGTTCAGAGAGTCAGCTTCCATATTGAAAGGCACCGCCTCATCAATGATCCTGGAATGGGCTTTTAGCATTCGACCCGTCGAGGCAGACCCCGTAAATGTAACCACATCCTGTGATTCGACAGCATCCAATATCGTTCTTGCGGATCCACAGACCAATTGTAGGGCACCCTCTGGCAGAATACCAGAGGCTATGATTTCTTTCACCACAGCTTCCGTCAGAAAGGCTGTAGCAGTGGCTGGCTTTACCACGGCTGGAACACCTGCCATCCAATTCACGGCACATTTCTCCAACATACCCCATACCGGGAAGTTAAAGGCATTGATATGAATCGCCACCCCTTCTTTAGGGACCATGATGTGGTGCCCCATGAAGCTACCTCCTCTGGATAGATCTATGGCAGCTCCATCTACATGAAAGGGTTGGTTGGGAAAATTTCTACGGAGGGAAGCATTGGCGAAGAGATTTCCGAATCCTCCCTCTATATCGATCCAGCTGTCCGCTCGCGTGGCTCCTGTTCGATAGCTGATCTCATAAAATTGTTCTTTTCGTTTATTGAGATATAAAGCCAGCTTTTTAAGCATGTTACCTCTCTGCTGAAAAGTCATTTTCCGCAAAGGAGGGCCACCCGTTTCGCGGCCGTAGGCGAGGACCGTACCTAGGTCAATACCTTTGGTGGTGGCATGCGCAATCACTTCACCAGTGACAGCATCAAAGACGGCCTTTCCTTCTCCTTCTCCTTCTCGCCACTGGCCGTTTACATAGTTCCCTAACTTGATCATGGATTTGCAAGTTTACTACTTATCAATTTGGTTTTATGCTTGATCAAAACTTCTTGAAGTTCGGTAAACGGAACCCCGGAAGAGTGCAATTAATTCTTGGTTATCGGCTCGATATACTTTGACATCATAGGTAGCCATCTTGTGCCCTAATTGTAGCTCTCTTGCCTCTGCAATCAACACATCTCCAAGCTCAGCAGCCTTCACGTGGGTAATCTGACTGGTTTGTGAAACGCTCAATCTCCCATGAGAATTAGAAGCAAAGGCAAAAGCACTATCCGCGAACGAAAAGCTGACCCCGCCATGCAAAATCCCAAAGCCATTGAGCATTTCTGGGCGGACACTCATCTTGAGTTTGCAGTAGCCCCTTTGCAGTTCTATCAGCTCAATGCCCATCCAGCGGCTAAAGAGATCTTTCTCCATCATTCGGTCAAATATTTCGGCTGGACTTAATGTATTAGAAGCCATCTCAAAAAGATTTTTGATAGTGAAAAAGAGAAGTTTTAAAGTCAGATAAGGCGCGGAAACGGAGCATAGCCTTAGCTACGCGACGATTTTTGCAACGAAATCTGGCTTTAAAACAGCCTTTTGCAACCCAAAGGATGTTTTTGAGATGGCTTCTAAACATGATGAGCGGCCTTTTCTGATGAGAAAAAACGGCTTCCCGATGCGGCCATCTTTCGAAGTAATGGACTACATCTGTATCGGCTTTCATGATAAAGGGCAAAGAGTTCATCCATTCGCTGTACACAAGTTTCAATGCCGATCTCATCTGCCCAAGCAAGCAAGCCTTTGGGGTAATTTACCCCCTTCGTCATCGCTGAATCAATATCTTCTCCACTTGCAATTCTAAAATGCAAGGCATCCGCAGCTTCATTGATCAACATGGCGACAATCCGATCTACGATGACTTGCCCTAGAACTCGATCTTCTGTCGGCGCTGGTTTCGTGGCTCCTTCTTGGTAATCATAGTAACCTTTGCCCGCCTTACGACCTAGATATCCGGCTTCCGACATACGTTTTTGTGTAAAGGAGGGGCGGTAGCGAGGATCGAAATAAAAGGCCTTGAAAACCGTTTCCGTCACGGTGTAGTTGACATCATTCCCAATGAAATCCATCAATTCAAAAGGTCCCATGCGGAATCCACCTATGGTCTTCATCGCCCAGTCGATCGTAGGAATATCCGCTATCCCTTCATCATAAATCCGCAAGGCTTCCCCATAGAAGGGGCGGGCCACACGATTGACTATAAAACCTGGGGTATCTTTTGCAATCACGGTATGTTTTCCCCAAGACGCGATGATTTCATTTGCTTTATCCAGTATTTGCCTTGCCGTTTGCACGGCGGGGATAATCTCCACTAGTTTCATTAGTGGTGCGGGATTGAAAAAATGAATGCCAATGAATCGTTCTGGATGCTGGCAGGATGCGGCCAAGGAAGCTATAGATAGAGAAGAGGTATTGGAGGCGATTATAGCTGTATTTGAAAGTAAAGGCTCCAAACTTTGGAAGACCTGTTTTTTGATGTCGGGCTGTTCAATGATGGCCTCGATCACTAGTTCGGATTCTGCTAGTTGCTCAAAGTCCTGAACATAATTTATGTTTTGTTGTATCTGCTGGGCTTTTTCTTCGGAGAGTCTGCCTTTCTGCACGAGCCGAGCCATGATCTTGGCGAGTTGGTATTGGCTTTTCTCCAGTGCGGCAGCTTGGGAGTCATACAGGTACACCTGGCAGTTTGCTGTAGATGCGACTTGAGCGATTCCACTCCCCATTGTTCCTGCTCCAATTATTCCAACTTTCATATAGGCAGTTTAGTAGGCCTGGGGCTGAGCAAAATACTTTCAAAGTCTTTAAGAATTCGGAAGTATTTTGCTCAGACCTTAAGCGCAATTATTTGAGACATTTAAAGTAGTCGAACGGCTCCAAGCATTCCTCACATTGAAACAATGCCTTGCAAGCCGTTGAGCCAAATTGGCTGATCATTTTGGTATTGCTAGATCCGCAGCGTGTACAGGGAACGATTCTCGCCCCATCTATGAGGGCTTGTTTATCAGCATTGGCCTCCAAAGGAGCAGCAATGCCATATTCTTCCAAGCGGGCACGACCTCGTGGCGTGATCCAATCGGTAGTCCAGGCCGGCGCCAAGACCAGCTTTACTTTGGTGGGATAACCAGCTTGTTCCAGGGTGGCTTTGATCTCCATAGCGATCGTATCCATGGCGGGACAGCCGGAGTAGGTTGGCGTGATTTTGACCAGAAGCGCATCTGCTTGCTGCTCAACAGACCTGACCACCCCCATGTCCATAATGGAAAGGACAGGGATTTCAGGGTCTGTGACCTTCTCCAATAAAGCCTCAATTTCTGGATATTTAGTTGCCGTGTCCATAAGGTCAAATTAGATTACTCGGTTTACCATTTCATATTCGGGTAAGTTCGCTGCATGTATTGTAAGGTGCTTAGGATGTGGCTGTGGTGCTCAGAGTGCACACCTTTCTTCCCACCGTCGTGGAATCCGAAGAATTGAGGTGTACTTAAAGTGGCTTCTTTTAGCACCGCTTTTACCTGATCATAGTACTGAGATCGAACTATAGCAAGATCAGCACCAATTCCTTCCTCCTTCATTTCCTTCTCAATCGGTGTTTCTTGTACCAATTCCCCGATGTAGGGATAGAGGTAATCTACTGCTGTTTGCATTCGATTATGACTCTCGGCGGTGCCATCTCCCAATCGTTTGACCCATTCTGAAGAAAAGCGAAGGTGATACTGAACTTCCTTAATAGACTTGTGTGCAATCGCAGCAATCTGCTCATCCTTGCTTTGTTTCAGGGCTTCCAATAACGGAAGATGATAGGCGTCAAAGAAGAATTGCCGTGCGATTACGAAAGCAAAGTCCTTATTGGGCTGTTCCACCAATAGTGTATTCCGGTACTCATGTGGATATCGGGTCATGGCAATACTATCCTCAGTAACTTCGGTATCTTTAGCCCCTGCTATTTCTCCCTTTACCTCGGCTGCGTACTGAAAATAGTTCCTCACTTGTCCAAATAAGTCCAAGGAGATATTGGTCAAAGCAATATCCGTCTCCAAACTTGGTCCATGACCACAGAGTTCACTTAATCGATGCCCTAAGATCATGGCATTGTCACCTAGCATCAACAGATATTGATAGAGTTGTTCTTTCATACTAGATGTGTTTCAGTTCGTTTGGCAGGTCATAGAAGGTAGGATGGCGGTAAGCCTTATCCTGAGCTGGCTCGAATAATTCGCCGCTGTGTGCAGGGTTGGAAGCCGTGATGGCGCTGGATGGCACTACCCAAATGCTTACCCCTTCTTGGCGACGTGTATATACATCACGTGCATTTTCCATCGCCATTTTGGCATCGGCAGCATGGAGGCTACCCACATGGCGATGTTCCAATCCACTTTTTGACCGAATGAATACCTCCCAAAGAGGCCAGTTTTTAGTACTCATGGTATTACTTATTTAGCCTACTTCCGCTAATCTTTTTTGTTCTTGCTTTTCTGCGTATGCCATGGCAGCTTCTCTCACCCAAGCCCCATTCTCATAAGCAGATCTCCGGGTATCCAGGCGCTCCTTGTTGCAAGGACCGTTCCCTTTAACCACCTGCCAAAATTCATCCCAGTCGATCTCTCCAAAGTCATAGTGGCCACGTTCTTCATTCCATTTCAGGTCTGCATCTGGCACGGTTAATCCTAAGAATTCAGCCTGTGGTACCGTGATGTCAATGAACTGCTGCCGCAATTCATCATTGGTTTTACGCTTAATCTTCCACTTCATGGATTGTTCTGTATGGGTAGAATCTGCATCTCTAGGTCCAAACATCATGAGCGAAGGCCACCACCAGCGATTCAGCGCCTCCTGAGCTAGGTCTTTTTGCACCTGAGTGCCTCGGCAAAGCGTCAGCATAATTTCGTAACCTTGTCTCTGGTGAAAGCTTTCTTCCTTACAGATCCTCACCATGGCTCGTGCGTAAGGTCCATAGGAGGTTCTGGTAAGCATGACTTGATTGATGATCGCAGCGCCATCTACCAACCAGCCAATGGCTCCAATATCCGCCCAGCTTAAGGTGGGGTAATTGAAGATGCTGGAGTACTTGGCCTTGCCACTGTGCAACTGCTCAAAAAGCTCATCCCGGCTAATACCCAAGGTCTCCGTGGCGCTATATAGATACAAGCCATGCCCTGCCTCATCCTGCACCTTCGCAAGCAAGGCCACCTTACGGCGCAAACTAGGGGCGCGGGTGATCCAATTCCCCTCCGGTAACATCCCGACAATCTCGGAATGGGCATGCTGGGATATTTGCCGAATATGCGTCTTGCGATACTTCTCCGGCATCCAATCTTTTGGCTCTATATTATGACCCGCATCAATTTTTGCCTGAAATTCTTCTTCTAAACGATCAATGGATAGCGACATCAGGAATTGATTTTAGTTCTTTTAATTTACCTTCTCTGACAATTCTTGTGGTCAGCATTTTAGTTAGAAGAATTGCGCCCAACGGAAGCAAGGCTTTTAGCTAAAAGACTGACTCCAAAACACAAGAATTGTCAGAGAACCTTAATTTATTGGTGCTCCACTGCTATTGAGTGGAACACTTAGCGATTTATACATCAAAATCGACGACTACTTTATCCGTTTTTGGCATGGCTTGGCAGCTTAATACATATCCTGCCTCTACCTCATCTTCCTCCAAAGCATAGTTTACTTGCATTTCTACTTCCCCTTCCATCACTTTGGCTCGGCAAGTGCAACAGACTCCACCTTTGCAAGCAAAGGGAAGATCAGCGCCTTTACGCAAAGCTGCATCCAGAATGCTGATGTTAGGATCTTGCAGGGAAACATTGAAAGCCTTTCCACCCTCTATGATGGTTAGCTCACAGTTGATTTGTTCCGCAGTTTGGACCTTTGTGATCTTCGCGCGTCCAGCCCCTTGTTGTCCACTACTAAATAGTTCGAAATGTATCTTTTTCGATTCTACCTGCTTGGCTAGTAGAAAATCGCGTACCATGAAGATCATTTCTTCTGGACCACAGACGAAAAAATCATCAATCTCTTCCAGTGGCAACATTTTCTTACTAATGATATCCAGTTTTTCGATGTCTAAACGACCATTAAAAAGTGGAGCACTTCGCTGTTCTTGTGTCAGGAAATGGAAAACCTTAAACCGATTCAGAAATAAGTTCTTTAGGGCTTCAATTTCCTCCTTTAGTATGATGGAACTGACTTGCTGATTGGTGTATAATAGGGTGAAATGGCTGAGTGGCTCGGCGAGTAGGTGGGTTTTAATAATGGAAAATATGGGCGTGATACCGCTTCCTGCAGCGAAGGCTACGTAGTTCTTCGCCCGATCGGTTTCAATCTCAGTAAAGAACCGGCCATTAGGTGGCATCACCTCTACGGTATCTCCGGCTTTCAACTGTTCATTGGCGTAGGTAGAGAACTTCCCACCATCAATGCGTTTTACACCAATTTTCCATTCCTCATCCAAAGGACTTGAGCAAAGCGAGTAGGAGCGTCGAACTTCTTCACCTGCAATCTCGGCTTTAAGCGTCAAGTATTGCCCTTGCTTGTAGGAGAATGTTTCTCTTAAATCCTCTACCATTTCAAAGGAAATGACAGAGCAATCCTCAGTCACTTTATCTATGGCTTTGACGGTTAAAGGATAGAAACGCTGTTGGGGCATAACAAGAGGTTTTATTTTACTAACGAACATTTGTTCGTATTTGTTCTATAAAAAAATGCCTTTTTTAATTCGGCTTCTTTTTTCTCTGGTAAGGTGCTTACAGTAAGGGTTTTACTTAAGGGAAAGTTAACCCCTCTTTTCATCTTACAAAACTAACGAATGTTTGTTTATTTTCCAAGATCCCCGCGAGTGCTATCAGGGTATTTGAATCGGTATTGACCATAGTGAGTCCAACTCCGGATCAATCAATCGGCACGACATTTGAAGACTTATAAACCTTATAGATATACCGCAACGGATTAATTTGCGTTAGTTTCGTGTAGAGGTAAATATTGGCTAGGTTTATGGGGCAACTTTTTATCCGCTGGATAGGGGTGTTTATTGGGAGCGCTTGGTGTCTGGTCCTTTCGGGACAGGACCAATGGGCGCTACGCATTCTTCCTTTAGACAAATCTCCGAACTGGCTACAAGCTGAGCTCACTTACGATTCTACCTTTGCTGATTCTTCGCAGGTAATTGATGCCTTAGGTGAAGTGATTGGCGAGCTGCAACTAAAGACGTACCTCGAAGCTTCCGTTGATACTATAGTGGTAAAAGACCAGGATGTTCTGGCTATTCTCCATGTCGGACCTCCATATCAGTGGGTGAAGTTGGGGAAAGGAAATGTAGAGGAAAGTCTCTTGGGGCAAACGGGATTTAGACCCAGGTTTTTCAGTAACAAAGCTTTTTCACAGCAAGGATTAAAGGAATTACAGGAGGCCATCTTGGTCTATTTGGAGAATCATGGTTACCCCTTCGCTAACCTACGGCTAGATAGTCTGAAGATTGATCGCGGACGGATTAGTGGGGTATTGCATGTGGAAAAAGGAGACCTATATACTTTTGATGACTTGACCATCGAGGGCAATGCCAATGTCTCTGAAACCTACTTGAGTAGCTACTTGGGGCTAAAACCAGGAACACCCTATGATCAACGGAAGATATTGCGCGTCAGAGATAGAATTCGCGAACTACCCTTTTTGCAGAGCAGGAGAGATCTAAGTGTAACTTTTGAAGGAGAAAAGGCCAAAGTAAACCTATTTGTAGACAAGAAGCAGTCTAGTCGCTTTGATTTTTTGATTGGGGTCTTACCGAGTAGTGCGCAAACTGGCCGCGTTCTGATCACAGGAACTTTCAATGCAGAACTCCAGAACCAGTTCGGATTGGGCGAACGCATCTACGCTGCTTTCGAGCAACTTCGCCCACAAACGCAAGAGTTAGAGCTGGAATTCAACTACCCCTATGTATTGGGAACACCTTTTGGAGCAGATATGCATTTTGAACTCTATCGGAGAGATACAAACTACCTCGATCTGCGGTACAATATCGGTGCACAATACCTATTAGAAGGCGGAAGCTACCTGAAGGCTTTTTGGAACAATTACACCTCCAACTTACTTTCAGTCGATACGATTTCAGTACTTCAGACCGGTCAACTACCAGATACCCTGGATGTGAGCCATTCCACCTTCGGATTGGAGTACAATCATCAGAAACTGGATTATCGCTTCAATCCACGAAAAGGTTGGTCCGCCTTTATTAAGGCGGGAGCGGGGGTGAAAACGATTCGCCGGAATAATCTCATTAGTCAATTAGATATTCCAGATCCGTATGCAGATCTGAATCTGAGGTCGTTCATCTATCGAATAGAGGCGAATTTAGCGGCTTACATACCGATGTTTAAGACTAGCACGCTGAAAGGTAGCCTGCAAAGCGGCTTTGTGATCACAGAAGAACCCATTTTTGCGAATGAACAATTTAGACTAGGGGGGAATCGCTTGCTCCGCGGTTTTGATGAAGAATCGATCTTTGCTACCAATTATGCCGTCTTTACCTTAGAGTATAGACTACTGATTGGACAGAATTCATTTCTATATACCTTTGGTGATTACGCCCGCTTGGATGAGAAAACGATCAAAGCCCTCCCTGGGCAAAATACCGTAGACTATCCCTACGGCTTTGGGGCTGGAATTAGTTTTGAGACCAAGGTGGGGGTATTCGGGATTAGTTTGGCATTTGGTAGTCGAAAGCAGAATCCGATCGACTTTGGTGCGGCAAAGGTGCATTTTGGTTATATCAGCTTGTTTTGACTTTGGGCGATTGCAACCCGGCATGGAAGGGAGCCTAAACCCGCAATTCCTCCAGCATAGGCTGAGCGCTGCTGTACTTTAGTCTCTTTTCCATTCAATCCGATTGACGATCACCTTTCCGTTATTCACCACCATCAAAGGATCATGTATTGCTTTTATATTCTCCATAGGATTGCGTTCCAAGATTAATAAATCCGCATCCATGCCTTCGGCAATATGCCCCGTATGGTCAGCTATTTCCAAAAAATCTGCTGCAACGGAAGTGGCGGCCATGATGGCTTCAGCATTACTCATACCGATTTTTACCAATTCTTCCAGTTCCAAGCCCAGGCGCATCACACTATTGGGATTGTAACCGGTATCAGTCGAAGCAATGATTTTTACGCCCATTTTATAAGCCTTGGAAGCCGTTTCGCGGATGCGCGGAAGCATATGCCGCCCCCGAACTTCCAGGAGTGGCTGATCGTAATCTCCTCCAGGAGCGACCAGGTCGGTGACAATCGCAATGGTAGGGACCAAGTAGGTTCCTCTATCTAGCATGAGTTGCAGCGTTTCTTCACTTAAGTAGGTACCATGCTCGATGCTTTTTACACCGGCGAGTACTGCAGCCCTACCACCTTCATCTCCATGGGCGTGGGCAGCGACCGGAATGCCATGTTCCGCTCCAACTTTTACCAATATGCTCAATTCTTCTTCTGTATAGTATGGCTCACGTGGGTCGGTTTGTGGAAGACCTGCTCTGGCTGTGGCATTGGTCTTTATCCAGTCCACTTTTTTGGAAACTAGGGCCTCAGCCATCTTTCGTATGGCTTCCTCGCCTTTGATGCCCTTCTCCATTAGATGGGATAGCTCAGGGAAGTTGAGGAAAAATCCATCGTCCGGTGTGGGGCGAACGTGGTAGCCTGCGGCCAGAAACTCCGGAGCTTCGAGCGTCCCTTTCTTTGCTAACTCTCTCATGCCTACATCTGTGAAATGAGCTACGCCCATACTTCGAACGGTAGTCACTCCTGATCGCAGTGCGGTCTCGGCAGCGGCAAAGGAGCGGATATGCACGTGGGCATCGATCAATCCCGGCATCAAATACTTGCCATTCAAGTCTATGACCTTAGCACCTTTGGGAATGCCTTCCCCTGCCTTTGTTATTTTGCTGATCTTTCCGTCTTCTACGATTACTGTCATGTTAGCAGTAATCTGGTCAGATTTTCCATCGATAACATTAGCTCCTTGCAGTGCCAGGGGTTGGGCGTGGAGGGCGGCGGCAAAAGTCATGATAATGGCAAAAAGGAGTGCTTGATAGCTAGTAGGCGAAAGAAAGTTAGATATTCGTTGCATGGTCTTTTGATTTAAGTACACTAGCTGAAGTTACAAAATATAATCATAGCCATACTACAGTCCTGGAATCTGGTTGATTGTCTAGCTATCCAGGTAGATTTTCACCAACAACAATCCTTGACTCCAGGCCATATTTTTCACCAACAGAGATCATGATCTCCTTAGCACATCTAAAAATTCCCACCACCGGGAGCTATATTTCCAGACTGCGTGATAAGGCGTTTGCATGGCGCCAAACTGCCGACGTACCCGCTCAATTGGTTCGATCATGCTACCCAGGAAATCAAAGGTTGGCAGCTGAAGTTCTTGGCTAGTGTATTGGATTAACTGCCAGGCGAGCCAAATGCCACCACCTTGAGATCTAAAGGAAGGATCATCGCCAATGATGGATAGGTAAGAGGAGGTTTTATCCCAAAGCAATAATGCCACGGAGTGGATCTGATGCTCCTGATCCACTGCGTAGAAGACTTGCCCGGAATTCTGTTCCTTAAGTGTAGCAATCAAATGGTCCAAGTAGTTTTTGGAGAAGGGGAAAGTCATCGCTTGTCGCTCATAACTCATGGCTGCTACCCGATAAAATTCCATAGTGGGAAGATCTGTTCGCAACTGAAGAACACCCTCTACTTTGGCCATCTTTTGGTTGCGGTAGTCTGCACTGATACCCGCATAAATTTGCTCCAAATCATCTAGCGGGGTAAGCCGATAGGAGTAATGAGTTTGTTGTCGGAAGCCCTGCCAATGGAAGGGGAGCCAGTTGGTATAGGGATAATGTAAGTTTTGCTTGAAATAGGTAAGCTTCGGTAGTTGCTCGATCAATTTACGAATGAGCTTCGCTTCATGTTTAGTCTGGCGATACTTCGGTAGTACATAGGGCCCTAAGAATTTCGTCAGATGCGGCATGGTCACATATCGGATAGGACCTTTTTGCTTTAGAAAATAAGGCAAGGAAGCTGCAATCTCTCCTCCTTTTTCAATCAGGATGACCTCCCAGTTCCCACCTTCACAAACGGCATCCAAGTACCAGGCTTGGGCAAAGACGGGGAGGTCTTCAGTCGTTGTACAAAATTGTCTGTATGTTTCTTTGTTGGTCACTACGAGGATAACACAGGAATTGCTCCTCGCAATGTAATACCTATTTGTCGAATATCATTCAACAACTCCTCGAAATCCTCCCGTCGACTACGATGATTGGCTATAGCTACGCGGATGCAGTAGCGGCCGTCCAAAGTGGTGTAACCCGGGGCTGATTTTCCTGATTCTTCTAGTCGAACCTTGATCTCCTTGTTGATCGTATTCAGATCTTCCAGTGTCATGCTGCCGGGGTTGTAGCGGAAGCACAGTATATCTAATCCGATAGGAGCGAGTTGTTCCATATCTGGACTATTGGCCACTAATTCAGCCAAATAATGGGCTTGGTTTACGTTTTTGGTAATCATATCTCCAAAGCGTTCAGTACCGTGTTCTTTGAGAGACATCCAGATTTTCAAAGCGCGGAACCTTCTAGACAATTGCAGGCCATATTCACTAAACCAAAGATCACCTGCTGCAATACCTCTGGTATTTTTGGCAAGGTATTCAGGGGTTAGAGAAAACGTTTTCTTATGTTCCTTCCCATCTTTAACCAAAACACAGGCGGCTTCAAATGGCATATGCAACCATTTGTGCAAGTCTATGGCTACGGAATCTGCTCTTTCAATCCCACTTAATTTGGGCCTCACAATATCTGATAGCATAGCAATTGCGCCAATGGCTCCATCGACATGAAACCATAAATTCTCTGCCTCACAGAAATCGGCAAGGGCACTGAGGTCATCAATGGCCCCTGTATTAACCGTACCGGAAGTTCCGATAACGCAGATGGGATGAAGCCCCGAAGCTCGATCTTTTTGAATTTGCTCTTCTAAGGCTTCAAGATTGATGGTATAATCTCTGCGAATAGGGATTTTGACTAAACTACAGGTACCCATTCCCAGCAACTCCAATGCCTTTTGGTTGCAACTATGTACTTCCGTGGAGGCATAGACAATCATCTTGTGATTGGGGCGAAACCCTTGCTGGCGAATATCGTAAGCTGCTTTAACATTTCTAGCAACGGTCAATCCAACGAAGTTAGCCATGGACCCTCCACTAACCAATAGGCCGCTAGATGTTGCAGGAAATCCCATGATCTCTTTCATCCAATTGACAACCTGTGCCTCTACTTGATTTGCGGCATGGTTTCCACCACCAAGATTGGGGTTCATAATGGAGGCCCAGAAGTCCCCAAGAGCTCCAGATAAGGTGCCACTACCCATATACCAAGCCCAGAATTTCGGGTGTACATTGCCCATCGGGTAGGGTAAAATATTTTCCTGAAACTCCGCGTATACATCCTCCGCTGAGCTAGGTTGTTTCGGCACAGTAGTCTCAAAGCCAGCCTGTACTTCCGCTGGCATGGGTTGCCAAATGGGCCTTTCTCGGATGGTAGACAAATAATCAACTGCATCGTCAATCATCTGGTGCATTAATTGACGAGCTTCCTCCCAATTGGTGGGATCTAGGCTTTGGTTTGAGGTCGGGGTGGGTTTGGTTTTCATTTTCTTATCATTTTGAATACTTATGGATTTCCAATTTCTTGGATAATTATTCAAAACGCAAAAGAAAATGGCAGATGTAGAGGAATTCTGATTGTGTGGCTACTTTTTTTGAGCGATTAGCAGGCCGTCGCGTATCGGCAGAATCAGATTGCTGACTCTTGGGTCATCCTGAATCATCTGGTTGAAGGCGTGAAGGGCCTTAGTATCTTTATCCTGGCGATTCTGTACCACCTTACCACTCCATAGGACATTGTCGGCAATAATCAATCCCCCGCTAGTCACTCGATCGATAACGAGATTATAAAAGTGTGGGTAATCCAGTTTCCCCGCATCCAAGAATACAAAATCAAAATAGCCAGGGAGCTTAGGAATGATGTCTTCCGCTTTGCCAATATACAGTTGTATTTTATCCTGGCAATGCGCTTGGTCAATGTACTTCCGGATTAGATATTCCAATTCGGGATTGGCTTCAATGGTATGAATCAACCCCTCTTCCGGTAGACCTGTTGCCATGCATAAGGTAGCATAGCCCGTGAAAGTACCAATTTCCAATACTTGCTTGGGTTGCTTTAATTGACAAAGCAATTGCAGAACCTGACCTTGTAAATGACCAGACATCATCTGTGGAGCAAGGGTTTTTAAGTGCGTCTCCCTTTCTAGCCTTTGCAGGAGTGGGGGAGGAGGGGTACTCAAAGCTTCGCAATATTGTATTAGTGGATCTACCTGTCTACTCATTTCTTTTTGCTGTATTTTTGCTTGAGGTACTCCCCCAAGTTGTCTAACTTTTGATTCCAAAATCTTTCGTACTGGCTGACCCAATCAGAGACCTCTTTGAGTGGTTCCAGGCTGGCCTGGCAAAAACGTTCTCTTCCGTCTTTATGTACCGAAATCAATCCGATATCCGTAAGCACCTTTACATGCTTGGAAACCGCTGGGCGACTAATGTCGGGGAAGCGTTCCGCGATAGCATTCATCGGCATGGCTTCCTGGGTGAGCAAGCTGATGATTTGCCTGCGAGTAGGATCCGCGATGGCTTTGAAGATGTCTTTTTCTCTCATGGTGGTTTGTTTTGGACCTGAGCCCTGGGAGTTTAGTCCATTCACATCTACTGAATTACCAGGTGAAAACCCGATTCATTTTAGGTCAAGACTTCCTCCAGGTAAGCTGGAAGTAACTTTCGCGTGATCTTACGCCAGCCAAAGGTAAGGATCTGCTTGATCATCCAACCATCGAATCCAACAAAGCCCGTATGGCGGAGGTTTACGACTGTACCATCTTCTATGGCTTTCAGTTGCCATTTCACGATGGTAGGCTCCTTCATACTTCCTCCCAGCCAACTGTAAGTGATGTTGTGTGGTTCATCAATCTCCAAGATTTGGCATTTCACGATGCCATCGAATCCTGGCCCGGGTTTCGTTTTAAAACGAAATTTTTGATTGAGTTTAAGTTGGAAGCCTTCTACTGGCATGAGCCAGGTATTCATAGCCTCAGGGTCAGTTAGTGCTTGCCAGACTTTATCAGCGCTGTAGGGATAGAAACGTGATATCTTGATTTCTTGAGCCATAGTTTTATTTGCTTCTAATGGTAGACCGACACCCTTCGTTCGCCAGGCTTAACCCAGCGAACACTCGGGCGTTGGTCGGTTACTTTGAGATGCGCAGCTTATGAGGACTGGTTTTGGGTATGCGCTCTAGGATACCTCTGGCCTCCAAATCCAATTTGACGGTTACGACATACCAGGGTATTTTACCATCGAATTTCCCATCCAGTTCTTTTTCGGCAATGTCATTCATTTCTGTATAGGAGATTTCTCCGTGTTGGCGTACAATTCCTAATAAGGTTTCTGCCATTTGATCATATCTTCTTTTAAGAATATTTACGCCTTTCTTACCGGCAGGGTGTAAAGTCATGATTTTCTCTTCCATTGTAGATAGGTTTTATTGAGTTTAATGGTTCGACTACTAATCTATAATTTAATCATTTTGGCTGCGATTAATCCTACGATTCCCCATCCAATGAGATAGTCGGTGAGATTAGGGAGAAAATAGGAAGCAGGAATGCCGTACCAGTTCGCCACTGGTAGCTCCACACAGATGGCGGCAAAGGCGCCGAAGAGGGCAACGAAAGACCATTTAGACCAAAATTGATCTTTAGCCGTTTGACTGAGCAAAAATACAACAATCGCTACGCTGAGTAAATTGTAAATGAAGCTCAAGAAAAATCTACCGCCGGAGAAAGCTGCTCGTCCGGATGGATGCGCGATCATCAAACTAACAACCGGGCCATTGGCAGCCTTGTCCGCTATTTTACTGAGGTCTCCATCTTCCGGAATTCCAGGGAAGTGATAGACGCCTGCTCCGGGAAGTTGTTGGATGAATTCAGTAGTAGGACCCGTGTCTGGTAGATTCTCGAAGGATTGATTGTGGAGTTGAAGCCCCATCCATGAAATGGCATTCCAAAGAAATAGAGCCACAGCTCCAAATAAAATGGTTAATAGTAAGTTCTTCATCAGTATAGGTGGTTTTATGTAACTTTCTGGTTACAAATATATGTGTAACTTTTTAGTTACGCAATTTTTTCTAGCATTTTCACCAAATAGATATTGGAGAATACTTGAGGGGCTCTTCATTTTGTTGGACTTGGGTGGAGGTTAAGTGATTGATAAACAGTTTTTTATTTTATATTTTTCTAGTTAAACATGATGATATGATTTTGTGAAGAAAATTTCCTAACTAGCCGACTCAGTAGACATTCTTAAACAACTTCGATAAAAATATAGAACATGCAAAAGTATCTTTTCCCTATCTGTAGCTTGATTTTATTGGCCACGGCTTGCCTGGACACCCAAAGTAAGCAGCAGCAGAAAGCTGACACGCCTATGCCTCCTAATATTATCTATATTCTGGTAGATGACCTGGGGTACGGAGATCTAGGCTGCTATGGGCAAAAGATTCTTAAGACACCCAACATAGATCAACTGGCAGCGGAGGGGATGATGTTTATGCAACACTATGCGGGATCAACGGTATGCGGTCCTTCACGGGCCTCCTTGCTGACGGGTAAGCACACGGGGCATACCTCGGTTCGGGGAAATCAGCCGCCCGGTCAATTGCTAGCTTCCGAGGAGGTTACCATCCCTGAGGCTTTGAAATCTGCAGGATATACCACGGGTATTATTGGAAAGTGGGGGGTTGGACATCCTCCACCTCCTAATGATCCAGCGCTTAATGGATTTGACCATGCTTATGGATACATCAATATGTGGCATGCCCATAATTTTTATCCGGAGTTCCTTTACTTAAATGGGGAGAAAAAAAGCTTGGCTGGCAATGAGACCGATAGGAGTTTCGATTACCCGAAAACAATGCCTGAAGGTACTGGTGTAGCCAAGCGTAAGCTTACTTATGCCCTTGATGAGTTTCAAGATGATGCCTTATCTTTTATAGAAGCTAACCGAGACACGACCTTCTTCCTGTATTTAGCACTTAATGCCCCACATGCCAATAATGAGGCAGGCAATTATCTAGGGGATGGGATGGAAGTGCCTTCCTATGGCCAGTATGCCGAAAGAGATTGGCCTAATCCTGAAAAAGGTTTTGCGGCCATGATTGAGCTGATAGATGGTATGGTTGGGGAAGTAGTAAGTAAACTGCAGGAGACTGGGATTGATGAAAAGACCCTGGTGGTCTTTACAAGTGACAATGGACCGCATCAGGAAGGTGGGCATAAAGCGGATTTTTTTGATAGTAATGGTCCACTTCGAGGCAAGAAAAGGGACTTGTATGAAGGAGGGATCAGAATGCCAATGTTGGCGCGTTGGCCGGGAAAGATAGGCGCAGGTAGCAGCACTGACCATATTTCGGCATTTTGGGATGTTCTGCCCACCTTTTGTGATTTAGCTCAAACTTCGACCCCCAAGGGAATTGACGGAAAGTCCTTTTTACCCACCTTACTTGGTCAAGCAGGGCAGGAGGCGCATGAGTACCTCTATTGGGAGTTTTATGAAGCGGGAGGGAAACAGGCTATTCGAAAAGGAGATTGGAAATTGGTGAAACTAAACCTCAAAGATCCCGAAAAAGTCGTGGAAACAGAACTGTACCAGATGACTACAGATAGTAGTGAAATCAGAAATGTAGCAGGGAAGCATCTAGGTAAAGTTGAAGAACTAGAAGCCCTATTACAAGAAGCACATACCCCATTCTCAGGGATGTCCCTATTTGTTCGATAGATTCCAGTTGGAGATGGAATGATTTGAATAATGACCGCTCCAGCATCCCTATTGATTACATGGTTTTCCGTCTTCACGGACAACTAATAGCTAGAGCTATGGCTTCTTCTTAGTTTTGAATTAGTAAATCCAAAAAACCAAGACTGATGAAAAAACTTACCCTATTTCTTTTGACGATCCTATTGGGTACTCTAATGGCTTGTGAGCAGGCCGATAGTATAGAGATAGAAGAAGCCCCCCAGAATCTTGCCGGAGAAGTCGCCGGCGTTTACCTTGGGACCCTCAGTTATAATGATTCTCTTTTTCTTGACTACAGCTTTACAGTGACTAGGATAGATGATCAACTGGTATCGGCGGAGGGAGCCGATGATCGTTTTCCAACTATAAAGAGTGAGTTAAAAGAAGCTCCAGAAATTTCTCAAGTGGATTGGATTACCCAGCCAGACACTTATCAACTTGATAGTACCTTTACCTATGTTCGATCCTCTCAACATTTGACAGTGATCAGAAAGGATCACGCGGTTGAATTCTTTGGATACAAGCAAAATTAGTGTCAATCTAGGGCTTAGGCTTGTTTCAATTTCAAGTAAATGGCCAGAAAATCTGAGGGGAAAAAAGAAAAAAGATAATTTTTCAGCGGGAAATTATCTTTTTTTTTGAGTTAGAGTCGATAAAATAAGTTCAGTTTATCCAGTTTGACCCTGTCTTTGTTTGTTTTTAGTATTGATTATCAGTTTTTTGTGATAGTGTTGGTTGCTTTTTGATCGGCAGTAAAAAAAGTTTTTGTACTTCCTTAGATTTTAACATTGTATCATATTTGTATTGTCAACGATCAAAAATGATTGATCAACAGAAAGTGAAAGATCAATACGTTCACTTTTTTAAAAGCAATGAATTAATCCCACGAATTACGATCATAATCTCATGAAAGAATTTATAGGGATATCAATGGATATCCTTATTTTTTGGTATGTAGATAGCCTCTCAAAGCTCTTTAGAAACCGCTTAGTACAACTAAGCGGTTTTTTTTATTCCTATAACTACCTCAGACTGGCATTAATGGCTTCTAAGGCAGATTGTCCTGGACAAAGATCTTCTTCTTTCAAGGCGTTCAGAGGTTGATCTACGGTATTGATCATGTCATGCAGATCCTTACTGTTTTCATCAATGTACAATAGGCCAGTTAGAATTTCCTCTTTCAGTTTAGCATCTTGTAAGCGTCGCATGGCTGAGGTGCGATCTCTTGGGTCCCAATTAGGAGCCAGTTTACTTAGCATAACTTTTGAACCATCATGTAGCTGGACACTGGCTGTGCTTCCCTCCTCATAATCAATCAAAATCTCCTCTTGATGAGGAACAAAGTCTAAGACGGATGTGACTTCTATATGATCTCTGACAAAATCGTATGACTTGGTGGAACCTTTATTGTTATTAAAAGTAACGCAAGGAGATATTACATCAAGTAGCGCAAAGCCAGGATGAGAAATGGCTGCTTTGATCATAGGGATCAATTGCCCTTTGTCCCCCGAGAAACTCCTTCCCACAAAAGTGGCATTTAATTCGAGAGCCATACCAATCAAGTCAATAGCTTGAAAGGGATTGGCAACCCCTTGTGATTTACTAATGGAACCGAAATCCGCTGTGGCTGAATCTTGACCTTTGGTCAACCCATAGCAGCCATTGTTCATGACGATATAAGTCATGTTGAGATTCCTTCGAATGGCATGTACAAACTGTCCCATGCCTATCGATGCCGTATCTCCATCTCCCGATACACCTAGGTAGATCAACTCCTTGTTGGCCATATTAGCGCCGGTAGCAATGGAGGGCATACGACCATGAACAGAGTTGAAACCGTGTGAATTGCTCAAGAAATAGGTTGGTGTTTTTGATGAGCAACCAATTCCGGATAACTTGGCCAAGCGGTGTGGTTCAATGGACATCTCGTAACACGCCTGTACAATAGCCGCACTAATAGAGTCGTGTCCGCAACCCGCACATAATGTTGATATGGCCCCTTCGTAGTCTGCCTTTGCATAACCGATCTTATTCTTTGGGAGGGCGGGGTGACGAAAAGTGGGTCGTATATAGGTCATTTCTTGTTTGTTTAAGCTGTTTGCACCTACTTATTGCTAGGCGTCGATTAATTGAGCTTCTTGGATCAATTTCATAATGCGATCTGCGGTAATCGGCATCCCATCATAGTTTAGAATGGGAACCAAACGATCTGGGGCAACTTCTAATTCATTGATCAATAAGGTTCGGAATTGTGCATCCCGATTTTGTTCAACCACATATATGGTATCATGCTGTGCCACAAAGTTGGTGACATCTTGATGGAAGGGAAAGGCTTTGATACGCATAGCATCAAGCAAAATACCTTCGTTTTCTAGTAGCTCCATAGCTTCCAGAGCAGCATAAGTAGTAGTGCCAAAGAAGATCAAGCCAGCAGAGCGATCATTCTTTTCGCGATAGCATTCTGGCGCAGGAACCAATGTCTTGGCCGTCTCCCACTTGCGAAGTAAACGATCAACATTTCTAACATAAGCTGCTCCATCTTCCGTATAACGAGCATATTCATCTCTGGAAGTCCCCCGAGTAAAGAAGGAGCCTTTCGTAGGATGCGTGGCAGGAATGGTTCGATATGGAACGCCATCACCGTCAACATCCAAATAGCGACCAAAATCCACTCCAGCTTCCAACTCTTCGGCACTTAATACCTTTCCACGATCATATTGTTGCTCGTCATCCCACTTAAAAGGAGGAGACATATGGTCATTCATGCCCAAATCTAGATCTGTCATGAGGAAGATCAAGGTTTGTAATCGATCTGCCAAGTCGAAGGCTTTGGCTGCGAAATCAAAGCATTCGGCTGGAGTACTAGGGAATAGCATGACGTGTTTCGTATCTCCGTGGGAGGCGTAGGCCGAGGAGATAATATCTGGCTGTTGGGTTCTGGTAGGCATCCCTGTGGAGGGGCCACCCCGCTGCACATTGACGAGCACGGCAGGTATCTCAGCAAAATAGGACAGTCCAATGAATTCATTCATTAGAGATACTCCTGGGCCGGAAGTAGAAGTAAATGATCTGGCTCCATTCCAGCTCGCTCCTATTACCATTCCAATAGCCGCCAATTCATCCTCTGCTTGTACAATGGCAAATTTATTTTTGCCCGTTTCCGGGTCTACCCGCAGTTGCTTGGCGTATTTCTCAAAGGCCTTGGCAACAGAAGTGGAAGGGGTAATGGGATACCAAGCCATAAAAGTTGCTCCGGCATAAATGCTGCCGAGGGCTGTCGCGGCATTCCCATCGATCATGATACTGTCTCCTACATTATCTCTTCTTTCTACCTGTATAGAAAGTGGATACCCGTAGTGCTCTTTGATGTAATTGATACCGAGCTCTAAAGCTTTGAAATTAGGGGGAATGAGCTTAGGTTTTCTTTGGAACTGTTCGCTGATGATATCTTTAATTACTTGAACTTCAATATTAATCAGCGTGGCCACTGCTCCTAGATAAACGATATTTTTAAAGAGCTGTCGCTGTCTAGGATCGGTATAATGCTCCCGACAGAGGGCGGTCATCGGTACACCTATGAAGTGAATGTCATCTCGCAAGAATTCATCATACAACTTCTTTGTATTGTCATACAACAGATATCCCCCACTTCTAACTGAGGCTACATCTTTAGCAAAACTTTGCGGATTGATGGCGACCATGAGATCTATGCCATCTCTACGCCCTAGATATCCCTTTTCGCTAATCCGAACTTCATACCAGGTGGGTAAACCTTGGATATTGGATGGGAAAATGTTTTTCGGGGAAACAGGTAAACCCATTCGGAAGATCGACTTGGCAAAAATGTTGTTGGCACTAGCAGATCCCGTTCCATTTACATTGGCAAAACGAACGACTAGATCGTTTACCGCACTCACTTTCAGCATACCTTGCTGGCTTTTGTTACATTGTATAAATATTTCATCATATCCCAGGCCCCGGTTGGGCAACGTTCGGCACAAAGACCGCAGTGAAGACAAACATCTTCGTCTTTAACCATTACGCGTTGGGTTGGGAGTTGGTCAGATACGTAAAGGTCCTGCGTAGTGTTGAGTGCCGGAGCACTGAGTTGCAATCGCAGTTCCTCTTCTTCCGAATTGGTGGTAAAGGTAATACAGGAGGTAGGGCAAATATCTACACAGGCATCGCATTCAATGCATCGATTAGTAGTGAAAACGGTCTGAACATCACAGTTCAAACATCGTTGAGCTTCTTTAAATCCAGTAGGCTGGTCAAAGCCTAATTCTACTTCTACTCTTCGATCTTGTAAGCTAGTGGTTTTATCAGCATGGGGTACCAGGTATCTCTGATCTATCACGACTGGGCTGTCGTAACTCCATTCGTGGATTCCCATTTTTTGACTGACCAGATTCGTCATTGGGGCCGGACGCTGGTGCACATCCAAGCCACGGCAGAATAGGTCTATAGAAATGGCTGCTTGATGAGCCTGAGCTACGGCGGTAATGATATTTTCAGGCCCTAAAGCGGCGTCACCACCAAAGAATACCTTCGGTAGGGTAGATTGGAAAGTAGTTTTATCTAGAACAGGAATGTCCCATTTCCCAAACTCTATCCCCAAATCACGCTCGATCCAAGGGCAGTGATTATCTTGACCAATGGCCATGATCACATCGTCTGCCTCAATGAAAACGTCAGGTTCGCCAGTAGGAATCAGCGTTCTTTTGCCGTTCTCGTCATATTCAGCCCGGACTTTGCCAAATAGCACTCCTTTCAATTTGCCATTCTCCACCACAAATTCCTTCGGAGGCATATTGTTCAAGATGGGAATATCTTCTCGTTGCGCATCTTCAATTTCCCAAGGAGAGGCTTTCATATCCTTAAAGGGACTCCGTACCACAACCTTCACGTCTGTGCCTCCCAATCGACGAGAGGTTCGACAGCAGTCCATAGCCGTGTTTCCTCCTCCGAGGACAATGACACGTCGCCCGATCTCTGAGATATGGCCGAAAGCGACGCCAGCCAACCATTCAATTCCAATATGAATATTGTCATCAGCTTCTTGCCGACCGGGCAACCTGCGAAGATCCCCCCCTTTTGGCGCTCCTGTTCCTACGAAAACTGCATCATAATCCTTATCCAGAATTTCTTTCATGCTCTTGACGTAGGTGTTGAAGTGCGTGTGGATGCCCATGTCCAGAATATAGTTGACCTCTTCATCTAGTACGGATTCTGGAAGTCGAAAGGCTGGGATTTGGGTCCGCATCATTCCTCCGCCTTTATTCCACTCATCATACAAGTGGATTTCGTATCCTAAAGGGGCTAAATCTCGGGCTACTGTTAGTGAAGCTGGCCCACCACCAATTAATGCAATTTTCTTCCCATTCTTTTCTGCTGGAGCAGTAGGCATTAATGATTTCACCTCGCCTTTATGATCTGCCGCTACACGTTTCAGACGGCAAATGGCTACGGGTTCTTCTTCAATACGGCCTCTTCGGCAGGCAGGTTCGCAGGGGCGGTCACAGGTACGGCCGAGGATACCTGGGAATACATTAGATTCCCAATTGACCATATAGGCTTCCGTGTAACGTTGGGCTGCTATGAGCCTTATATATTCTGGGACTGGCGTATGAGCTGGGCAGGCATACTGGCAGTCTACTACCTTGTGGAAGTATTCCGGGTCGCTAATGTTTGTCGCTTTCAAAACCTCACTCTTTTAATGAATCAACTAATGCAATATAACGCACTATTGTATAAAACCAAAATAAGGTATCGTCTTTTGGTGAAAGGTTGAAACTTTTGACGGTTTTATTAAAAAAATCTTAAACAAATTCGTATTCTGTATTATTGGACCAACTCGGTTGTTAAAAACAAGATTCTATGAACTCATGGATCAGTTTGTTTGTCATTCCCTGTTTGCTAGTTATGCTGGCTTTTTCACTTTCTTATGAGACTTTATCACCAGAAATCTGTGATAATGCATTGGATGATGATCTTGACGGTCTAATTGACCTCAATGATGACGATTGTTACTGCGAACCCTTGGAACGACTCTCCTTAATTCCAAATCCTTCCTTTGAAGACCAGGATTGCTGCCCTGAAGGTCATTCCAACCTAGTTTGTGCTACTGGATGGATTCAAGCTTCGGAGGGATCAACTGACTATTTCCATGCCTGTAATTACGATGGTACAGATATCTTTACATTGCCTCAACCCATACCCGATGGTGAAGGATTTATAGGCTTAATCGATGGTTCATTCACAGGTAGTTTTATTCCCGCTTTAAAAGAATATGCTGGTGCCTGTCTAGAAAGCCCGACGATTCCCAATACCCAGTATCGACTTGAATTTTATACGGGATTTTTGGACCGGCAGACCTCCCCGGAAATAGAAATTGCGCTTTTTGGGACCACAGCGTGTGCAAATCTGCCTTTTGGGATTGGGGATAAGTCATTTGGATGTCCTGCCAATAGTCCCGATTGGGTACAACTCGGGTCGGTCTTTGTATCAGGAGAGAACCAGTGGACAAAATCTCTATTTAAATTTCGAACGCCACTTGAGCTCAAGGCCATAGCTATCGGACCAGGCTGTGGGTTGCGTTCTTCTACTAATAATACGTATCACTTCCTGGATCAAGTAATCCTAAAAGAGAATAGTAACTTTGATTTGGGCATCAAGGCAAAAGGTCAACCTTGCACCGATGATCTAGTTTTTGAAATTAGACTTCTAGAGGATTACAACTATCAGTGGTATAAAAATGGAGTAGCCATTCCACAAGCTATCGACAATCGTTTGTTCAACCCACCCGGACCAGGACAATATCAAGTAAGGCTAGAAAATAGCGAGGGGTGCAAAATATCCGAAATATACAACTATCTCCCTGCTAGTCAATATACCCAAACAACTCAAACAATATGTGCAGGAGAAGAGATTAACTTCAACGAACAGCCAATCTCGCAAGCCGGTATATACTGGGACACCTTAAAGACGATAAATTATTGCGATAGTATTGTCCGTTTAGAACTGACAGTGGAGCATGCTGTTGAAACCGACATCTCAGCCAAGATTTTTCCTGATGAATCTTTTCAGATTGGTTCTTATAGCATCAACACCCCTGGTGCACATACACATACATTATCTTCTGCTTCTGGTTGCGACAGTACGGTACATTTGCAGTTGGCCTATTATGCCATCTATATTCCTGATGCATTCTCCCCCAATGACGATTATATAAATGATGTATTCTCAATCTATGGAGGAGGGGAGGTAAAGGAAATTAGTTCCTTACACATTTTTGACCGTTGGGGAGCGCTGGTGTATAGGGGAGAGGCTCTACAGGTTAACCAAGGATGGGATGGAACCCTAAAGGGAGGGGGTGCTCCACCGGGTGTTTATATCTATACAGCTAATCTTATGATGATAGATGGTCGGGAGAAGAGTTTGCACGGCCAGGTAAGCTTGTTGAGATAATCTGCAATCTCTTCTGCCTCCCCCATTGATGTTGCGTGCCTGCCTGGCTTCGACAGGTTTTCCACGCCGATATTGTTGTTTTCCAGCAACATCTCCCAGCCCCCATGCTTACCCCGCCTTCACCTCTTTCAAAAAAGACGAAGGCGCCATATTGAACTCAGCCTTAAAACATTTCCGAAAGTACTTAAGGTCATTGAAGCCCACTTCATAGGCTGTTTGGGAAATGTTAGTTTGTCCCTCTCTGAGGAGTTTTTCGGCATGTTTGAGGCGGATATAGCGAATGAATTGAGTAGCGGATTTCCCGGTAAGGGCTTGCAATTTTCGATGTAGGCCAGAGCGGCTGATGCCCATGGCAATAGCAAAATCCTGGGCATTGAATTCTGTATCCTTTAGTCGAGCTTCGACGCATTGGGCGGCGCGGAGTAGGAATTTTTCTTCTACGCTGGAGTGATTGGTAGAAGGGGGAATAATTCCTTGGTGTTTGTAATGTGCCCGGAGCTGTAGCATGTTCTTGGTCAGCGCGAAAACGCGACTCTTTAATACCGTGATGTTTACGGGTTTAGTAATGTACTCAAAGGCGCCGCTTTCGAAGCCTTCCAGTTGGTGACTAAGGGCTGTGCGCGCCGTTAGGAGGATAACTGGAATATGACTAGTTTCGATATGATCCTTCAGTTTTCTGCACAGGCTAAGCCCATCCAGTCTGGGCATCATAATATCGCTAATGATGAGGTCGGGTATATGTTTCTTGGCCAATCTCCAACCCTCCTCTCCATTCTGTGCTTCTAGGATGCGGTAATGCTCCTCAAAGTGTTGACGGAAATATTTTAAGATGGCGGCATTATCTTCAATCAGGAGGAGTTGTAGTTTTTCTTTACTGGCATTTTGCAAATATGGCGTCGCTGGACTTAAGGAGTCGGCCTCGGGTTCAATTTCCAATTGGCCCAGTTCTGCCTGTCGCTTCGAAGCTATATCCAGTTTTTCCTCTGTAGTGAAATGCGCCTGCCCTTTTTTCAACTCAATTCGGAAGGTACTGCCATTTCCTGTCTGAGTATCTACTTGAATTGAACCATGGTGAAACTCTACCAGGTTTTTGACCAGAGCGAGGCCAATGCCTGAACCTGTATATTGATTGTTGGTAGCTCGGTAAAAGGGGGCAAAAATGTGGGGCAAGTGATCTTCTGGAATTCCAATTCCATTATCAATAATCTCAATATGCACACATTCAGCAGAAGTGTCGATGATTTTAACTAGAATACTGCCGCCATCATTAGAATATTTAAAGGCATTAGACAGTAAATTGTATAAAATCAGCTCCATTTTCTCTTCGTCGAACCACAGGAGAAGTTTGCGTTTACTCGATCGGAAATGATACTTAATGTTTCGGCTTTCGGCATGAGAAGCGAAACTGGAAAAGACTTCATTTGTAAAAGCTACGAGGTCATTTTCTGTGGCTTTAAGCTTTAACTGATCAGAGTTGATCATTCTAAAGTTTAGGATTTGCTTGACCAGTCGCAGCAGCCGTTTGCTGTTGGTATAGGTCATCCGAAGTTTCTCCCGGACTTTAGAAGGCAAGGCTAGATCATTGATCATTTCACTTAGCGGCGAAATAATCAGAGTCAGCGGTGTTCTAAATTCATGCGAAATGTAAGTGAAAAACCACATGCGCATTTCATTGGTTTCTGCCTCTTTTTGTCGACTTAGCTGTTCAAGTTTTAGTTTGTTTTGAAGATTAGAATACACGTACGATAGGCTGGCAACGGTGGCAAAGGCCATAAATACCAGTAAGATAGCAAGCGTGTAAGCCCACCAGGTCAGATACCAAGGAGGAGCTACCTGGATTTCCAGTTGGTGGCTAGGCCCCCAGTTTTTACCATCAATAGAGGCTTTTACTTCGAATGTATAGTTGCCGTGGTACAAGTTGGAGTAAAGCGCATGTCTGTCTCGATGCGTTTTCTTTTGCCAATCCTCATCAAAACCCTCTAGGCGATAGGCGTATTGCATTTTGGTGCCATCATTGAAGGAAGGCGCTGCAAAACTTAGTTTAAAGCTGTTGTCATAGGGCTGTAAGGTCATTTTGCTGGCTTGAAGAATGTCTTCTTCCAAAACAACGGTGCCATCTGCTCTTTTACCAATCGGCACTTTTTCCCCTTTCACCAAGACGTCTGTCAATAACACTTTTGGAGGAAGGGTAGTGTCGGCAGAAAACTGTAGTGGGTCAAATACATTGAAACCGTTCACCCCTCCGAAAATGAATTCTCCGCTTGGTGTATAGTTGTACGCGTGGAGATTAAATTGATTGCTTTGTAAGCCATCTGCCTCGGTATAAACCTGGAAAATTTCTTGTTGCGGGTCAAATAAAACCAGCCCATCATTTGTGCTTAACCAAAGCCTTTCTTCCTCATCTTCCAGAATACCATAGATCACATCATTGGGGAGACCATTCTTCTGCCCGTAACTTTTGAAGATACCTGAGGAATGCTCTTCATCTTGATCTTCCCATAGTAACAGTCCTCCTCCATAAGTACCAACCCATATTCTGTCTTTTTTGTCTTGGTGCAAGCAGGTAATCCGATTGTTAGTTAGGCCATGCTCGGCATTCTGATCTGCGTAGAAACTGGCATCTGGCGGTACGGTTTGCGTTAATTGTCCTTTTTTAAGCGCTTGAACATATTTGGCTTTGAATACAAATAATCCATGCCAGGTACCAATCCACCAGTTTCCTTGTTTATCTTCTAAAATATGGTTGATGGAATTAAAGGGAAGGTCCAGTTCGTAGATATGCCGGAAAGTAGTTTCGTCCGCTCTCTTTAGAAAGATACCACTATTTACAGCGACCCAAAGGTTCTGATATTCATCTTCAAAAAGCTGTTGAACAGAGCGATGATTGATATCTGGAGTATTGTCACCGGGGAGTTCCCCCTGAATAGCTCGTCTGAATCGTGGGCTTTCCCCTTCTTCCATGACCTCATTTAGTCCTCTTCCATTCCAGCATCCTACCCAAAGGGTTTGTTTCGCATCGCGGAAAATGCTGTATATGGTATTATCGCTCAAAGAGGAAGGGTCATCCAGTGCAGAGGTATAATTGTCAAAATGTCCACTTTCTCGGTTGAAACGGAGTAATCCGCCACCGTATGTTCCCAGCCAAATCGTACCATCCAGGTCCATATGAGCACTGGTGATATCTGTTGTAGAACCGGCATCATTCTCTTGTAGTTTAGGTCGAAATAAAGGGAAGTGTTGATCGGAAAGAAAAAGCCTTAATAGACCATTATTGGTGGTTCCTATCCAGAGATTGTTTTCTCGGTCCAGATACAAAACATTGATGTACCGACGGTCCAGTCGATTCTCGTGCAACAATCTAGCGGCTCTTGGAGACATCGTCTTAGTTCCTTCCTCCAAGACACTTAGTCCTCTTCTTCCTCCAATCCAAATCCTTCCTTTCTTGTCGCAGACAATAGAGTTGACTTCTTTAAATTGTGGCAACTCCTCAATGTCCCAGCTTGACGCTTGTTTTTGTAAAATAAACACGCCCTGGTCTGCTCCGACTATCAATTGCCCTTTTTGATTAAAGGATAAAGCGTGCACAGCACCAGTCCTACGATGAGGTAATGTTTCGAAAGGGGGAGGTGCTCCATCGCTACGAGCAGGCGCTAGCAATAAACCCTGATTAGTCCCGATCCAGGTATTTCCGGCCTTGTCTTGAATGAAGCAATTGACCCCGAGGTTTCCCCCAGCTATCAGGTAAAAGCTGGTATCTTTTGACAGATCTAAGGCAATGATGCCCGGGGACATTCCTAACCAGATGGTGTTTTCATCTTTTTCCAGGAGCGTTTTTCCCAGGTTTAGGTAGTGATCAGAGTAGATGCCGAGCGACTTTGGATACAGGTTGGTAAAGGTTCCCTTTCGCTGGTTATAAATACTGATACCTCCCTTCTGTGTACCCACCAATAGTTCTCCAGTCCGGGTTTGACTTAAGGTGTGCAACCAGTTATCCGCTATACTGGTAGAATCGTTGGCATGATGTTGATAGGTCGTAAACTCATATCCATCGTACCGGTTTAAGCCATCCGCCGTGGCCACCCAAAGGAAACCAAATTTGTCCTGATGGATATCCATGATTGAGTTATTAGAAAGACCAGCAGTGCTCGTGTATCGTTCCAGGTGCGGCAAACCGAAAAGTTGACCAAAAAGCCCAGTTGCTTGATACGACAGTAGAAGGATAAATAGGATTTGTTTCATGAATTTTGGTTGACTTGAAGTCATGGCGACTGATCTGTCAGTGTACTTGTAAGTGGTGTATAGGAAGTTCGGAGGCCCGTTTGCTGCTGATCAGAAATTACCACTGTATATCTCATTGCAGACCTCTTGTATTTCCCCCGTTTCTCTCTGACACATAATAAACGTTCACAATACACTTATGTCCACTAGAGTATTCATAATCTTTAGTATTCACAGGGACTTTGACACAAATGACCTCTTGTTTTTCAACATATGACCCGCTAAAGAAAATGAATATTTTGGAATTTTACTCTTAATAAAGAAGGTTATTCGGAATTTAATTTTATATTCTCAGATCATTTCCATCAAACCTTACGAAAGACCTGTTTGTTGGATAGGATCAAGCCGAAGATGGGGTATCATCAAACTACATTAAAATTCAGGTTCTTAGGCCTACCTCCCCATCATAAAAATCAATTTTCTATAGTGAGATAGAGTCGATAATCGACGAACATACACTCACCCCAACAGATCCAAGTAGAGCAAGTCAGCAGAGTTGTCAAGCAAGTAGTTTTTAGCTAGGCTGCCAGGCGAGAACTTTCTTCTGCTAATTATGGAACCCTATTACAAGTTGAACTAATAATTCTTCACCAAACTTATTAGGATTTATGAAACTAAACAAACAAGTCATTAGTATTGGACGGATAGCCGGAATGGTGCTATGCCTTCAGCTAATGCTTTGTGCGCAGATGGTCGCGCAAAGTGTTAACCTCAGTGGTGTGGTTACAGACCCTGATGGTGAATCCCTTATTGGGGTAAACATTCTAGTGAAGGGCACCTCAACCGGTACAATCACCGATATAGATGGTGCATACTCCTTGCAGGTGCCAGGAGACGCGGTATTGCAATTCAGCTACACTGGTTATAAGGTGCAGGAGATACCCGTAGAAAACAGAACTACCATCGATGTAGTCATGTCTACCGATCTTGCTGTATTAGATGAGGTGGTAGTGGTCGCTTACGGTAAACAGAAGAAAGTTACCGTTACTGGGGCCATTACAGGTGTGAAAGGAGAAGATCTGATTCAGTCTCCAGCTGTAGATGTGTCAAATTCTTTGGCCGGTCGCCTTCCTGGGGTAGTCGCTATTCAAACCAGTGGAGAACCTGGACAGGATGGATCTAACATCACTATTCGTGGAACCAATACGTTGGGAAATAGTAGTCCATTGATCGTAATCGATGGAATTCCTGACAGAGCAGGTGGGTTGGGACGCCTAAATCCTCAAGATATTGAATCTATTTCTGTACTGAAAGACGCATCAGCTGCGATTTACGGTGCTCGGGCGGCCAATGGAGCCATTTTGATCACCACGAAACGCGGTAAAGACGGAAAACCAACCATCTCCTACAGCTTTAACAATGGCTGGACCCAACCTACCATCGTTCCTGCAATGTCCAATGCCCGTGAGTATGCGCAGATCATGAACGAGCTGCCGATCTACCGTACTATCCCAGTAAATGAATGGGAAACTGCCTGGAATAGCATTCAATCTACAGGACTTTATGATTCTCCAACGGATGGTGTGTCCACTTTGAGTGCCAACTTTAGCCCAGAGGCGGTGCAAAAGCACACGGATGGTTCTGATCCTTGGGGTTTCCCTGATACGGACTGGTTCGGAGATGCTTTTAAAAATTGGGCTACTCAAAACCGACACACCTTGCAGATCAACGGTGGCTCGGAAAATGTACGCTACTTGGCCTCCATGGATTACCTAAATCAGGATGCGATCTACCAGAATTCAGCTACCTTCTATAAGCAGTATCAATTGCGATTGAACTTGGATGCTAAGGTGAATGACTACATCAGTGCTAATGTCGGTATTTTGGGACGCCGAGAGGATCGTAATTATCCAACGGAATCTGCTGGAGCTATTTTCCGGATGTTGATGCGGGGTCGCCCGACTGAGCCTGAAGTATGGCCAACCGGTGAACCTGGTCCAGATATTGAAAATGGACAAAATCCTTACGTTATCACAACGAATGCTACAGGGTACCAGCGTAATCCAACAGATTATCTGCAAGCTAATGGTGGAATCGAGATTGGCAACCCATGGATTGAAGGTTTGAAACTGACCTTGAGTGGTGCGGTTGACGTAAGTAATGAGTTGAATAGAAGATGGCAAACACCATGGGAGTTATACTACTGGGACAGAACTTCCTTCGGTGCAGATGGTCTGCCTGTTTTGGAACCTGCTGTTCGTTCCAATTTCAAAGATCCTCGTTTGACGCAAACCAATAATCGAACGTTGAACACCAACTTGACGGCATTGCTAAACTACGATCGTGAACTACCAGGTGGACACTCCATTGGCGCTATGGCCGGTGTGACTAGAGAAACCTTCACGGGTGAAGGATTCTTCGCTTTCAGAAGAAACTTTATTTCCGCAGCGGTTGACCAGTTATTCGCTGGTGGTACAGAGAATCAGGATGCTGGTGGTAGTGCTTACGAGCGCGCTCGTTTAGGATACTATGGTCGTGTGCAGTACAACTACAAAGAGACTTACTTAGCTGAGTTTATCTGGCGTTATGATGGTTCCTATATCTTCCCAGAATCTGATCGTTTTGGATTCTTCCCGGGTGTATTGTTGGGTTGGAATTTGACGAATGAATCTTTCTTCGATGTACGAGGAATCGATTACTTGAAATTGAGAGCTTCTTATGGGCAAATGGGGAATGACCAGGTATTCTTTAATAATCAGCTCCAAGAATTTGCTTACTTATCTACTTACGGCTTTGGTTCTTATCCAATTGCTAGCCAAGTAGTGACTACATTGCGTGAAACTGTTTTGGCGAACCCTAGCTTTACCTGGGAACGTGCCAATAACCTGAACATTGGTTTGGATGCGACGCTTCTAGGTGGTAGAGTGGATTTGACCTTGGAATACTTCTACAATCGTCGTGATCAGATCTTGATCCAGGAAACCGGTTCAACTCCTGCTTCTTCCGGGATCAATAGTTTGTTGCCTCCTGTTAATGCAGGTAAAGTGGACAACCGTGGATTTGAATTCAACTTGGGTGTAAATGGTAACCCCAGCAGCAAGTGGCGTTGGAGAGCGGGTATCAATGGTGGATATGCTAAGAACGAAGTAGTATTCATGGACGAAGTACCCGGTGCCCCCGATTACCAACGTCAAGAAGGCAAGTCAATTGGAGGATATTTAGTATACGAGTCTGATGGTGTATTCTTAAACCAAGCAGAGATTGATGCAAATACGCTTGACTACAGCGGTGTTACTTCGCAGTTGCTTCCTGGCGATATGAAGTTCAGAGATATCAACAATGATGGTATAATTGATGCCGATGATCAAATTCGATTGGATGATAATGGTACGCCTACCTTTACCTTTGGTGCTAACTTTAGCCTACAGTATAACAACTTCGATTTCACCATGTTACTGCAAGGTGCTACTGGAGCTTCTATCAGAATCCAAACAGAATCCGGTGATATTGGTAACTTTTTGAAGTATAATCATGATAACCGCTGGTCTATCGACAGCCCAAGCAGCGAACATCCTCGTTTGGCAAGCCGTGGAGACACCTACTTTACTGGTGGAAACTTTGGTAATAACACCTATTTCCTCTTTAGTAAGGACTACATCAGAGTCAAGAATGTGGAATTAGGTTATACCTTGCCAGGCGCTGTTTTAGAGAAAATTAACCTTGGTGGGTTAAGAGTATACGTAAATGCACTCAATTTGCTAACATTTAGCAAAAATGACATCTTCGATCCTGAAGCAACAGCGGGAAGCGGCGTATATTACCCATTACAAAGAGTTATTAATACAGGCGTAAGCCTAACCTTCTAAAAATTGTGGTTATGAAACTGAATAGAAATATATTCTTAATCTTGTTAGCAGCGGTCTTTCTGCCGTTGTCGTGTGGCGACGACTTCCTAAATACAGAGCCACTCGATAAGATTTCGAGTGAAGCGACTTGGGCTGATGGCCCGCTTTCCGAAGCCTTTATTTTTAATGTTTACTCCTTCTTGGGATATGGTGGATTTGAAGAGCAGGGACTTTCTGCTTTGACTGACGAAGCCATGTTTACCCACGCAGGTCGTAACATCAATACTTTCACCGAAGGTTCAGAAACTCCTTCCAACTTAGCTTGGATGAGTGGTACTTATGAGTGGGGAAGAATGTACTTGGCTGTTCGCCAAGCAAACATTGCGATTGAGCGTTTGCCTACTTCTACCTTTACGGATGATGTATTACGTGACCGCCTTCTTGGAGAAGCACATTTCTTGAGAGCCTATTACTATCATCAATTGATGCGTTACTACGGTGGTGTGCCATTGATCGATCGAGCTTATGGCCTTGGCGAAGACTATGCAGTATCACGGAATACTTTTGAAGAGACGGTTAACTTCATCGTAGCGGACCTTGACCGGGCTGCTAGCTTACTTGACGGCAAATCGGAAGCTAGAGGTCGCGCTAATAAATTGGCGGCTATGGCACTTAAGGCTAGAGTCCTAGTTTATGCGGCTAGTGACTTGCATGATGGGCCAACCGTAAAGGCCAATTCCAGTACCTTAGGTTCTTTTGCCAATCTTGAGTTGGTAGCTTATCCAAGCGGTGACCAAACTGCGCGCTGGAATGCTGCGAAAGCAGCGGCAAAGGCGGTATTGGATGCTACCAGCGGTTATAAGATGGATCTAGCAGCACCCGTTTCCCACGAGGAAGGAAAGTCCAACTACCTATCTATCGCTATGGGTGGTGGTAGTGCAATAGGAGATGCAGCAGCGGCTTCTGAGTTGATCTTCGAACGTACACATACGGCACAGTTTACGCAAGAAAGTAACTGGCCATTAGGTGGTATTCACTTTGGTATCAATAATGGGCCTAATGGATATCACAACTGGGCGGGTAACACACCTATCCAGCAATTGGTAGATGATTATGAAATGATGGATGGTTCCAAGTTTGACTGGAACAATGCTGATCATTCTGCTGATCCATATGCCAATAGAGATCCTCGTTTCTACATGACCGTTATGTATGACGGTGCTGATTGGAAGCCAAGACCCTCTGATGTAGCTAACTTAGATCCTGCTGATCAGATCCAATCTGGTATCTATGACGACGGTGCAGGTGGATTCATCAATGGTATCGATACCCGTGAGTCTCCCATTGAGAACTGGAACGGTAGTCGTACACACTATTATGTACGTAAGTTTATCGACGCTGATCCAGGTTTGGCGGACAACCAATCTAGTGCTCAGGTAATTCCTTGGCCATTCATTCGCTACGCTGAGATGGCCTTGATCTATGCTGAAGCTAGCATTGAAACAGGAGATGAGGCCGCTGCAATAGAATGGATTAACAGAATTCGCTTCCGCTCGGGTATGCCTGCCATCAATGACAGCGGTGATGCCTTGGTAGATCGACTTCGGAATGAGCGTCGTATCGAATTAGCCTATGAAGAGCATCGCTATCATGATGCTCGTCGTTGGATGATTGCGCCTTCAACTCTAGGTAGAGGAATCCAAGCTATCAACGTCAGGGCTGATCTGAAGCAAGGGGCTACTCCTCATGTGCCATATCGGCATGATAAGTCTGTGTATGACTATACTTATACGGTAGTCGACAACACAGAAAACGAGAACAGATCCTGGGATGACAAGATGTACTATCGACCTATTAGTCGCGACGAGATTAATAGAAACGATCAGTTGATCCAAAACCCAGGCTACTAATAGCATGAAAGGGCACTAATTAATGCAACAAACTAATTGCTTGTATTGGGGTTAGTGCTTCACTTCTTGTCAAATGTTTTATTAATTAGAAAATCTATCCCTTACCGATAGGGATAGATTTTCTTACTTTTGCCCAAAAGAATATGTCTTCTCACAAGACGAATATTTCTATATTCTGGCTGTTATTATTCCTATCTAGCTTTTTGTTTGCTTGTAATTCTGAAGAAACGAAAGAGCCCAACGAAAAAGCTGATGGTCCTACCTTGTTTCACTTGTTAGAGGCAGAACAGACGCAAGTCAATTTCCAGAACACTTTAACGGAAGGACTGAATACCAACATCTTAATGTATGAGTACTTCTACAATGGAGGAGGAGTAGCTGTCGGAGATTTAAACGGAGATGATCTGGAGGATATTTACTTCACGGCCAATATGAGTGAGAATAAATTGTATCTGAATAAGGGGGGAATGCAATTTGAAGATATCACGGCACAAAGTGGAGCTGCTGGAAGAGAAGGTCCCTGGAAAACCGGGGTGACCTTGGTCGATATTAATGGGGATAATCAATTAGATATCTACGTCTGCTACTCTGGCGCATTACCTGATCCAAAAAGGAAAAATCAATTATTCATTAATCAAGGGAATGACGATAATGGCCGACCTTCCTTTAAAGAAGAGGCAGAGAAATATGGTTTGGCTAGCGATGCTTTCAGTAATCAAGCTTATTTCCTGGATTATGATCGAGATGGAGATTTAGATATGCTCTTACTCAATCACAATCCCAAGTCATTACCCGTTTTGAATGAGGCGTCAACTGCTGAATTCCTGAAAAAAGATGATCCGCAAAGAGGAGTACGCTTGTATCAGCAAGAGAACGGCAGCTTTCAAGATATCACCCAAAATGCAGGCATTAGCGGATCGGCTTTGACCTATGGACTAGGTCTAGGTGTGACAGACGTGAATAAAGATGGTTGGCCGGACTTTTATATATCGAATGACTATACGATTCCCGATTATTTATACATCAACAATCAAGATGGTACGTTCACCAATCGCTTAAACGAAAGTATTGGACACAATAGTCAATTCTCGATGGGTAATGACATCGCAGACATCAATAATGATGGTTGGCAAGATATCATTACCTTAGACATGCTGCCTGAAGATAATCATAGGCAAAAACTCTTACTCGCCCCCGATAACTATGCCAAGTTTGACCTGAACGTAAGATCAGGGTTCCACTATCAGTACATGCGCAACATGTTGCAACTCAATAATGGGGATGGCACCTTTAGCGAGGTCGGTCAATTGGCAGGGATATCTAATACAGATTGGAGCTGGGCAGCCCTTCTGGCTGATTACGATAATGATGGTTGGAAGGATCTATATGTAACCAACGGATACTACCGAGATTATACCAATTTGGATTTCATAAAATATATGGATGATTATGTGAAATCTAAAGGTAGACTGGTTCGAGAAGATGTTTTAGCCATTATTAGCCGCATGCCCGCCTCAGATGTGTCGAATTACATTTTTGCCAATGGAGGTGACTTGAGCTTTGAAAATAAAACTACGGCTTGGGGCGTCCAGCAGACGGCAAATAGTAATGGAGCGGCCTATGCCGATCTTGACAATGATGGAGATTTGGATTTGATCGTAAATAATATCAATCAACCCGCATTCATCTATCAGAACACGGCAGCGTCAGATGGATTCTTTCTACAGTTAGATTTGAAAGGGGAAGGTCTGAATACGCAGGGTATAGGTGCTAGCGTAACAATTTCAGCTGATGGTTTGCAGCAACAATTAGAGCAGTACCCGACTAAGGGGTACCTTTCTTCTGTTTCTCCCCGTATGCATTTTGGACTGGGAGAAATAGACCAGGTAGATTCCCTACACATTCAATGGCCCAGCGGGAAGGAACAACTGTTGCTTAATGTGGCGGTCGATCAGGTACTTACACTAGCAGAGCAGGATGCAAAGGCGTCAACTATTCCTACTGCTGAAGTAGCAAGCCTGTTTCAAGCGACCAACTCGCCCATTGCCTATATTAATGGTAGCACAACATTCAGAGATTTTGATCGACAAGCACTTTTAACTACCGAATTTTCTCACAGTGGTCCTTTCATGCTAGTAGCTGATGTGAATGGGGATGAACGGGAGGATATGCTGGTGGGTGGAGCTGCGGGGCAAGTAACTAGTCTTTATTTACAAAACCAAGCCGGTCGTTTTCGGCTTCAATCCATTCCGGTTTTTGTCGAAGATGCGGCCCATCATGATGCTGATGCCGTTTTCTTTGATGCTAATGGAGATGGACAGTTAGATATCTATATAGCCAGTGGCGGTTACCACCAGTTTTTGCCTACCGATCCCATTTTGCAGGATCGTTTATACCTCAATATAGGAGGTGGGCAGTTTGTTAAAGCTCCTCAAGGATTACCACAAGTACGGGGTAGTAAAGGCTGTGTCAGTGCGCAAGATATCAATGGAGATGGAGCACCAGATCTTTTTGTAGGAGGACGAGTGGTTCCAGGGAGATATCCCGAGACTCCTCAGAGTTTCCTATTGATCAATGACGGAACTGGGCAATTCTCCGATCAAACGACTAGCTGGGCACCAGACCTACAGCACGTAGGCATGGTGACCGATGCAGAATGGGCAGACCTAAATGGGGATCAGCAGATGGAGCTGGTGTTGGCCGGTGAATGGATGCCCATTCAAGTCTGGACGATAGCTGGACAGAAACTGGAAGATGTATCTGAGCAATATTTTGATCAATCCCGTATTGGCTGGTGGAATCATTTGCGCGTCACGGATCTAAATGGCGATCAGAAACCAGATGTTCTGGCAGGCAATATGGGTACGAATACGCAGTTTAGAGCTAATCAATCAGAACCTGTAGAACTCTACTACAAGGATTTTGATAACAATGGATCAATTGATCCTATCCTTTGCTACTATATTCAGGGTAACAGTTACCCTTATGTCACACGTGATGAATTGTTGAATCAACTCAGTGGCTTGCGATCTAAATTCCCTACCTATCGCAGTTACGCCAATATGACTTTATCGGAAGTGTTTGATACCGAAGAATTGACTGGAGCAGGTCATCTTTCAGCTAATCATATGGAAACGACGCTTTTCCTTAGTGATGGCCAGGGTAAGCTACAGGTGCAGGAATTGCCTGTACAGGCCCAGTTTGCACCAGTATACGCCTCAACTGTTGGTGATTTCAATGAAGATGGAGCAATAGACCTACTGCTGGCGGGTAACAATAGACGTGCCAAGCTTCGACTGGGCCAATGGGATGCCAACTACGGAACACTCCTCTTGGGTGATAGCAAAGGAACTTTTACCTATGTTAATCAAATTCGTTCCGGTCTACAGGTGAAAGGAGATGTACGAAGTATAGTACAAGTAAAGGATCAATTATTGTTTGGAATAAATGGTGGCCTGATTAAGGCCTATAAAATGAACGAGCAAAAAACATTATGAGTGGAATGAAAATCCTATCTATGCTAGTGCTCGGCGCGTTGGTAGGCTTACTAGCCTGCGAGCAAGCGACACCTGCAGAAAATACGATTGCTGACTATGAATTGGCTAATGCATGGTCAGATATGGCGCTGTACATTACCAAGAACACCCCCGCTAATTCTCCAACTTATGCCTCCCGAGGGGTAGGCTACATCGGCCTATGCATGTATGAGTCCATCGTGCCTGGATATGACAGTCATCAATCCATTCAGGCTCAACTGAATGACTTAGAAGGCCTGCCTCAAGTGGAGACAGATGCCGAGTACTTTTGGCCACTCGCCTTGAATGCTGGCCAAGCCCAGATACTTCGACATATATATAAGCAAACGTCAGATGAAAATAAGTTTAGCATAGATTCTCTCGAACAATCCTTCGAGGCAGTATATATCGATGTGGTAGCAAACAAGGCGGTGATTGATCGTTCCAAGGCTTTTGGACAACAAGTGGCAGATGCCATTTTTGAATGGTCAAAAACGGATGGCGGACACAGAGGATACCTCAAGAATTTCGATAAAGATTTGGTGCATCCCGTCCGTCCAGGTTCCTGGAAACCTCCTTTATATGCACAGTCTTTTAGTCATCACCCCCTACATCCTCACTGGGGAGAGAATCGGACGTTCCTGAAGGAAAATACCGATCTAGAATTGCCCTATATGATTCCCTATGATACGACGGAGAGCTCGCCTTATTATCAACAATTCAGGGCAGTGTATGAGGTCGATTTAGCTTTAACCCAAGAACAGAAAGAAATTGCTATTTGGTGGGGAGATGATCCAGATGAAACCTTTACCCCTCCCGGCCATTCCTTTTATATTGCCTCCCTTGTGATCGATCAGAAGAAGCCGGATCTCATCACTTGCGCTGAGACTTTTGCCAGGGTAGGCCTATCAGTGGCTGATGCCTTCATCAATTGCTGGAAATGGAAGTATCACTTCTTCTCGGAAAGACCTAATACATTTATTCCCCAATTTATTGATCAAGAGTGGGAATCGTTTTGGCCCGATCCACCGTTCCCAGCTTTCCCTTCTGGTCACGCGATCCAGGCGGCAGCCATGGCTACGGCTTTGGAAGGCATGTATGGCCCTGCGCTCACCTTTATTGATAGTGCGCACGTGGGAAGAGAACGCGATGAAATACGGGATGTCGATTTTGTAGAGCGTCCCTTTACCACCTTCTGGGGGGTGGCAGAGGAAACGGCAGATTCTCGATTCTTTGGTGGAATTCATACGCCTCAAGATAATGAAATCGGTTTGGTGGAAGGCAAAAGAATTGCAGGCCATGTGAATGCTTTACAGTGGCGTCATGAAGAATAGGAGACCATTCGTCTCACCCTATTTTTTGAAAGGCTAGAAAATGAATGCAATGATATTGAAAACCTATGGTTTTGGAAGGCGAATATTGGGCTTTCTTAGCCTGTTCGGGCTAAGCCTAGGCGCGCTTTGGGGGCAAGATACTCCTTTTAAGGATGTAACTAAGGAGGCTGGCATTGATCATCAATTTAAGGTGTATGAGGGGATGTTCGGCGGTGGGATCTGTGTATTTGATCTGAATGAGGATGGATTTGAAGATGTATTCATGACCAGTGGGATGAATGAGGATGTGTTGTATCTCAATAATGGAGATGGCACTTTCAAAAATGTGTACGTTGGCTCAGGACTGGAAGAGACACGCCACTACGTCACGCAAGGTGTAGTGGGAGCTGATGTGAATAGAGATGGTTGGGTAGATCTATTTATCACCACTATTACATCGAAGGATAGTGTAAAAGTCATACCGAGAGAAAAGAACTTACTATTTCTCAATAATGGGGATGGCACTTTCAAGGATGTGACAAAGGATTACGGCTTGGAGAAACTGAACTCCTTTAGTACAGGTGGAAGTTTCGGAGATTTTAATGCCGACGGCTACCCTGATCTCTACGTTGGAAATTACTTCAAAGCCTATACTGGGCAGCTACGAGAGATAAATGATGCTACGATCGTGAACGCCAATCAGACCTCCATGGGGTACTTACTCTTGAACAAAAAGGGGAAGGGCTTTAAGGATGTCTATGCGGATTATGGATTAAAACACAAAGGATATGGCTTCGGCGCCATCTTTACAGATTATGATAATGATGGTGATCAGGATCTGATGGTGAATCATGATTTTGGCTACAAAGCCAAACCGAATTACTTCCTAGAAAATAATTACCCAGAGAAGCAGTTTACAGAGATTAGTAAGGACATTGATATGGATCTGAAAATCAATGCTATGGGTACAGCGATTGGAGATTATGATAACAATGGCCTGCTCGATTACTTCGTGACCAATATCCGATTCAATTGGTTTATGGTAAATCAGGGTAAAGGCAAGCCGTTCGTTAATAAAGCCAAAGAATTGGGTATGTCTTACGTGACCATCAGTTGGGGAGCCAATTTTGCCGACTTTGACCACGATGGGGATTTGGATCTGTTCGTTGCTAATGGAGACTTGAATCCGAATAATGTACCCATGGCTGACTATTATTTTGAAAATACGGATGCCACTTTTACAGAAAAAGGAGGCGTGATGGGGGTCAATGATTACGGGATTGGCCGTGGCTCCGTGGTGTTTGATATCGAAAATGATGGAGATCTAGACATCCTGATCGTCAATCAGGAACCAGTACTCGAAGGATACCCGGTTGAGTCGAGAAGCACCTTGTATCGCAATGAGTCGGCTGCACAAGGTAACTGGGTAAAGGTGGCCCTGCGCGGTGTGGAAGCGGAAACTCACGGAATCGGTTCTAGAGTAGAGGTAGTTTGTGGAGACCTGCGGATGATTCGCGAAATTGATGGTGGAAGCTCCAGCCATTTATCCCAAAATTCTACCATTGCCCATTTCGGGCTTGGAGAAGCAAATTCCATTGATTCCATTATCGTAAAATGGACGGGTGGCAAGCGTCAGGTACTTTCGGGGCAAGCTATTAATCAACTAATTACGATAGAGGAAATTAATAACAAACAGCAAGCGGGGTTTAATCCAGCCTCTTGGTTGCTCATCCTTATCATACCCCTAGCCCTGATTTTGTATCGAAACCTGAAGAAATAACAATTAATCGATCATTAGATCCTGTGCCAGAATAGGATCTGGAACTAAACAAAACTGAACCAATGATTAGCAGGAATACTATAATTCTGATAGGCCTTTTATTGGGATTAACGATGTGTAAGACTAGCGAAGAACCCCAACCCGTTACGCTAGAAATCAAAACGCTGGAGCCACCAGAAGCTCAGGCATTAGCACAAAAAATCAATGATGAAACGACGGCAAAGGTTGCCGATGGATTAGAACTCAGCCTTTGGGCTTCCGATTCATTATTGGCCGACCCCATCGCACTTCGAATTGACCAACAAGGGCGCGTATATATCAGCCGGACCAATCGACAAAAAGACTCAGAATTTGATATCCGAGGTCATAGAGATTGGATGACTGCATCCATTTCCCTACAGACAGTGGAAGATCGCCGGAAGTTCTTAAGAGAGACCTTCGCGCCAGAAAAGAGCAAGGAGAACAGTTGGTTCCCTGATTTGAATAAGGATAGCATCGTTGACTGGCGAGACCTCACCGTCCAGCAAGAGGAGGTGTTCTGTGTGGAGGATCGCGATGGAGATGGATTGGCAGATTTCTCTCAATTGTATATCCGTGACTTTAACGAGGAGATCACGGATTGTGCAGGAGCTGTTCTGCCATTTAATGGTGATGTTTATATTGGTGTCGGGCCGGATATGTGGCGCACAACAGATACGGACGGTGACGGTATGGCCGATAAGAAAGAATCGATCAGTCATGGTTATAATATCCACATTGGATTTGGGGCACACGGCATGTCTGGTCTGACTGTAGGGCCAGATGGCCGCATCTACTGGGGGGCTGGAGATATTGGTACCAATGTGATCGATAAAGAAGGTAATCACTGGAAGTATCCCAATCAAGGTACCATTGTACGCTGTGAGCCTGACGGCACTGGCTTTGAAGTATTCGCGGCGGGCCTTAGGAATACACATGAATTTGTCTTCGATGAATATGGTAATCTCTTTAGTGAAGACAATGATGGTGATCATCGAGGAGAACGCGAACGTCTAGTGTACATTACTAATGGCTCGGATACGGGCTGGCGTATCAACTGGCAATTCGGAAAATACACAGATCCAGATAACAATGGCTATAAGGTATGGATGGATGAGAACATGCATGTTCCAAGAAATGATCAACAAGCAGCCTACTTCATTCCACCCATCAAAAACTACCACAATGGCCCAACGGGCATGCTTTACAATCCAGGTACCGCTTTAGGCCCCCAGTGGGAAAACCACTTCTTCATCGCCGAGTTTGTCGGCAACCCTTCCCGCTCCAACATTCACGCCTTCAAAATGAAGCCCGCCGGAGCTGGCTTTGACTTTGATTCTGAGACACTGGTAATGAATGGAGTGCTGGCTACCGGAATGGATTTTGGCCCTGATGGTGCCTTATACTTTGGCGACTGGATCAATGGCTGGGGTACCAAGGACTATGGCCGTATCTGGAAACTGGACGCCCCCGATCAAGCCACGTCCAATTTGAGGTTAGAGACCAAGAAGTTGGTAGGAGAGAACTTCAGCCAGAAGGAGGATGCCCAATTGGGAGCATTATTGGGTTACCCCGATTATCGTGTGCGACAGAAAGCTCAATTTGAGTTGGCAACACGTGGGAAAAAAGGGCAAGGCATCTTGTTAGACGCCATCACTCAAACAGAAAACCAGTTGGCAAGAGTGCATGGCATCTGGGGGATCTGGCAGTTGGCTCGTAAAAAGGAATCCTATGCCAAAGACCTATTGCCCCTATTAGAGGATGGAGATGTAGAAATTATTGCCCAGGCTGCCAAGATTTTGGGGGATATTCGTTACAAAGCGGCTGGTGACGCCATTATACCTTTACTCAAGCATGACTCTCCTCGTGTTCAATTCTTTGCTGCCGAGGCATTAGGCCGTATGGAACATAAGCCAGCGACTGCTGCATTGATAGACCTACTATTGGTTAATGATAACAGAGATATTTACCTCCGACATGCTGGCTCTTTGGCTTTAGCTCGAATCGGTGATGAAGCTGCCGTAGCCGCATTGAGTGAACATGACTCGCGCTCGCTCCGCATTGCAGCTGTCGTTGCATTACGGAGAATGAAAAGTCCAGAAGTTAGCCGATTTCTTTCAGACTCGGACGAATACATTGTGGCGGAGGCCGCTCGGGCAATCAACGATGACTTTTCCATTGAACCGGCCCTGCCTGCTTTGGCGAAGGTGCTAAAGGAAACCCGTTTCACCAGCGAACCACTATTGCGACGAGCCATCAACGCAAACTCTCGCCTAGGAAAGGCCGAAAACCTTCAACTGCTAGTGGATTTTGCAAAACGGGAAGATGTAGAGGAGGAGATCAGAACAGAAGCGATGGCCACCTTGAGTGTCTGGGCCAAACCTTCCGTTTTAGATCGCGTAGATGGACGCTATCGAGGAAAGGTAGAAAGAGACCCGGCGCCAGTGAAGCAGGCTATGGAGCCTTTACTAGCCGAATTACTGCAAGGCTCGGATGACGCCATGCGTATCACGGCTATCACAGCCGCGGGTAAGCTGGGGATAGCCTCCTTGGCCGAGCCGATTAATGAACTATTCAAGAATGGTCAAAATGATGAGGTGAAAATTGCGGCTTTGAAAGCATTGGATAACATCGATCGTGATCTCTTTACGCAAGCCATTACGACTGCCATTTCGATGAAGTCTAGTCCTTTACGTTCTGAAGCACTAGGGCTATTGTCTGAAATTGATTACCCCGCAGATGGTGCGGTGGCTTTATACTCTACTATTTTGGAAGATGGGTCAACTCGTGAGAAGCAGACTGTCTTGAAGGCTTTAGGCGAGATGAAGGCACCCGCCTCGAATGTGGTATTAGGTACCAAGTTGGAGGCTTATAAAGCTGGTAGCCTTGATCCCGATCTGGAGTTAGAATTGGTAGAAGCTTTGGAGGAAAGCGAATCCGCGGAACTGATGGCCAGCTTGAATGCGCATTGGGAGGCGAAGAGTGAGGAGGACCCCTTGGCTCCATATCGCATGACTTTACAAGGAGGCAATCCCTTCCGTGGCCGAAGGATTTTCAATAATGATCAAGCCGCTCAGTGTATTCGTTGTCATACCGTTTTCGAATTTGGTGGTGAGGTGGGGCCTTCCTTGGCCAATATCGGACATGAATTGGATAAGGAACATCTCTTGGAGGCTTTGGTCTTGCCTAGTGCCCGCCTGGCTCCCGGCTTTGGTATGGCTACCTTGACCTTACAGAATGATGAGATTGTCGGTGGAGTGATTGATGAAGAGGACGAGAATACCATTACATTGCGCCTGCCCGGAGATGAAAAGAAAACATTCCAGAAGGCAGATTTAAAGGACAGACAGAATATTCCTTCTTCCATGCCGCCGATGGGCGATGTGTTGAGCAAACGACAATTACGAGATCTAGTTTCCTTCCTGTCTACCTTGACGGAGGAAGAAACCTAGACGGCGGAAGATAGACTTCGGCATATCGAGTTGAGATAGGGCAGGGCATACATAGGTACAAAATGAAATACTATTGTTATTGCATATGGCTTATCGGGCTTATCGGCTTTCGCTTAGAGGGACTGCAAGCAGCTATGGATACCCTTTACATTTGCGAAGCTGGTGAGCCCGTAAGCTTATTAGCAGATACGAGTTTTGCTGCCTATCGCTGGACGCCTTCAGTCCAATTGGATAATCCCACCATTGCTAGACCGATAGCACGCCCTTCCCAAACCACCCTCTATACCGTTGAAGGGATTGCGGCAAATGGAGACAATCTGATCGTAAACGGAGATTTTAGTCAAGGCAATGTGGGGTTTAGCAGCCAATATATTTATTCACCCGGAGCAAATCCTACCCAAGGCGTATATGGCGTTTTTTCGAGTGGTCGGGACCTCAGTCCGCAATTCTTTTCGGATTGCCGAGATCATACCACAGGCGCAGGGCAGCTTATGGTAGTGGATGGCTCTCCGGTTGCCAACCAGGAAGTATGGTGCCAAACGGTGCAAATACAGGCCAACACAGCGTATGCCTTTTCTACTTGGGTAAGTACGGTTTTACCTTCCAATCCCGCCCGGCTACAATTCTCGATCAACGGGCAAGCCTTAGGCTCACCTTTTAGCCCCCCTGTCAATACCTGTGTTTGGCGACAATTCTACGCTACCTGGACTTCTGGTTCGGAACTAGAAGCCGAAATCTGCGTAGTAAACCAGAATACCAATCCGAATGGGAATGACTTCGCTTTGGATGATTTTTCATTTGTAGCGTTAGGTGAAATCTATCGTGATTCTTTTTTAGTTGTAGTGGAGAATATCCCGGTCTTAACGATTGATACAGCCATTTGTGGTGGAAGTTCCTTTTTGTACAATGGAATGTCAATGAATCCTGGGACAAGTGAGACCTTTCAATTTACTAGTATACACAATTGCGACTCATTGGTAGTCGTCAATGTTGGCTTACTGGACACTTTATTTGAGTATGTGCGGGTAGATACCTTATGTCCCGGTGAAGTTTTTGACTTTTATGGTAATACCATCTCCCAGGATACCGTGCTATGTAGTTTGATCTCAGAAGGAGAATCCTGCGATACGGTCGTCTGTTTAACGGCAGTATACCTAACGACTTCGGCTATTCAAGCCGATTTGTGGATGCCTTCCTGTTTTGGTGATTCAGATGGCAGTATCGAGGTGGAAGTGATAGCAGGCTTAGCACCATTCACTTATCAATGGGAAGATAATAGCTCTTTGCCGCTGCGCGCTGAAGTAGCAGCGGGTATATACTCTCTGAGCGTTACGGACGCAAAAGGCTGCGAAGCCACAAGAAGTATACTGCTGGCGGAGCCTCCGGTCTTAGAGGTAAGTGGAGTGGCAACAAGTTGGGTTTGTAATGGAAAGGTACAAGGTCAAATCGAAGCGCTGGCCGTGGGAGGAACGGCTCCTTGGCAATATGGACTTGTTGGAGCAAATTTTCAAGCTGGTACGCTGATTCAAGCTGTGGCTCCAGGTGGTTATGAACTGGTGGTACAAGATACCAATGGATGTACGGCCAGTGAAGAGATCCAGGTACCACAACCCTTTGAACCTACTCTCGTAATTACGGGACCCTCCCAGGCGAGTTTGGGGGAAAAGATAGTATTAGATGGCTTGACTGATGCCATGGGAAGCCTGACTTTTGAGTGGTTTCCGAAAGATAGCCTGAGTTGCTCGTCCTGTGCAAAAACGGAAGTATTGGCTTTACAGACTACCTCCTTTCGACTGGTAGTGACGGACGACCTAGGTTGTGTGTTGGAGGCTGATTTTCTACTACAGGTAGATCGTCGGGCTAATGTCTTTATACCTAATGCGTTTTCTCCAAATGGAGATGGAGTCAATGATGTATTTGTCGTATATGGGGGAATAGGAGTGGAGCGAATAGTAGATATTTCTATTTATGACAGATGGGGACAACAGCTCTTTAGTCGAATGGACTGCCCACTGAATGATCCCGCTTGTGGCTGGAATGGGGAAGTAGGAGCGGGGGAAAAGATGAATCCAGGCGTATATGTGTATACTTGTACCGTTAAGCTAGTAAATGGTGAATTACAGCGATATAATGGTAGTATTTTACTGACCTATTGAGCAATATTTCATGAATCCACGAATTGTGAACCGACTAAAAAGGGAAGAGATCCAAGCGAATGGCCCCTTCTGGGAAGATCCTACAATCTTTAATATAAACCAGGAAGCACCTCATGCGAATCTGATGCCCTTTTCCTCCCTAAGAGAGCTTCAAACTTTATCTCGCCTGGAGTCCAAATGGTGCCAATCTTTAAATGGGAAATGGCGTTTTCAAATGAACCAATGCCCAGCCGACCGGCCGCAGGCCTTTTTTGAGCCCTCTTATGATGCGAGTGCATGGGACGAGGTTGCAGTACCTTCCAATTGGGAGATCGAAGGATACGATGTGCCGATTTACGTGAATGATCGATATCCTTTTGAGAAGAATCCGCCTTTCATTCCGCATGACTATAATCCCGTTGGTTCGTATCGACGTACTTTTAAGGTGCCGGAGAATTGGGAGGGCAGAAACGTCTTTTTGCACTTTGCAGCTGTGAAATCAGCCGCCCATTTTTGGTTGAATGGCGTCTGGCTGGGCTACAACCAAGATGGTAAAACACCAGTAGAATTTGATGTAACCCAACACTTGCAAGAGGGAGAAAATACCCTCGCAGTGGAAGTGTATAGATGGTCGGATGGTTCTTATTTGGAATGCCAGGATTATTGGCGACTTAGCGGTATCCATCGCGATGTCTTCCTGTGGTCAACACCAAAGATGCATGTGCGTGACTTCTTCGTTAAAGGAGGGCTCGATGAGGTTTATCACGATGGACGATTAGAGGTTCAGTTGCAAGTGGTTAATTATGGAGAGGAGCTGTCCCAACCTTATCAACTTACCTATCAGTTATTAGACGCAGAAGAAAAGGTCGTTTTAGAAAGGAATGAAGAAGTGCTCGTGGGAAAAGGAGAAGAAGAATATTGGCAGTGGCAACTGGAGGTGCCAGGGGTGAAGACATGGACCGCGGAATCCCCTTACCTATACCGCTCCGTCTTTACGCTTAGGGGACAAGAAGGAAACGTTCAAGAAGTGGTTGGCTGTCGGACCGGATTTCGGAGGATAGAAATTAAGGATGCACAACTGCTGGTCAACGGTAAAGCAATCACCATTAAGGGGGTGAATCGGCATGAGCACGACCAGCATACGGGGCACGTGATCACGGAGGAGAGCATGTTGGAGGACATCCGACTCATGAAGCAATGTAATATCAATGCGGTAAGAAATAGCCATTACCCCAATCAAGCCAGATGGTATGAATTGTGTGATGAGCATGGCTTGTATGTAGTAGATGAACCCAATATCGAATCTCACGGAATGGGGTTTGAGGAAGAAAGCTTGGCGAAAGATGTGACGTGGGGCCCAGCGCATATGGATCGTACCGTTCGAATGTTTGAGCGTACGAAAAATCACCCTTCTATTATCGTCTGGTCTTTGGGAAATGAGGCGGGAGATGGGGTGAATTTTGAGGCTACGGCAGCTTGGTTGAAAGAGAAGGATGACAGTCGTCCCGTTCAATATGAGCAAGCGTTTGAAGCTCCGCATACCGATATTGTTTGCCCTATGTATCCTACGCCAAAGGCATTGGAGGCCTATGCCCAGAGGGAACCCTATAGACCCTTAATCATGTGTGAATATGCCCATGCCATGGGCAATAGCCTGGGTAATTTTGTGGACTATTGGGAGGTCATCAACCGCTATCCATGTCTGCAAGGTGGCTTTGTTTGGGATTGGGTAGATCAAGGTTTGGTGGCTATTAATGAAAAAGGGGAGCAATATTGGGCCTTTGGAGGAGATTTTGGCCCGAAAGATGTACCCAGCGACAATAATTTCTGCATTAACGGTATAGTTCGACCTGATCGGACCCCTCATCCTTCCTATTATGAGGTTAAGCGCCTATATCAATATGTTATTATCGAGGATTTTGATCTGTCAACTGGGGCATTACAGGTTCGAAACAGCTACGATTTCATCCCGCTCACAAACCTTAGACTGGACTGGCGCTGCTGGCGAGCTTCTGGGGAAACGCTTGAAGGTAGCTTGTCTGTAGAAGGGATTGAGGCTGGTGAAATCCAGACATACGCTCTACCTGTACCAAGTGACTTTGCTAAGGGGAAAGCTGCTACCTATCTTGATCTCAGGATAAGAATTGTAGAAGAAACCACTCACTTCCCTGCTGAATTTGAAGTTGCTACAGCACAGATGGAATTGAGGAAACCGGTGACTCCAGCCTTCTCCTACACCATGCAGCAAGCCCTGGATATTGTGCACCTCAATAATTTGTTGGGTATCTCCGGACCGGACTTCAGTCTTGTCATTAGTGCCCAAACAGGGTTGATCGAGCAATATACCAGTAAAGGCGTTTCCTTCTTCACTCAAAGCCCGATACCTAATTTCTGGCGGGCACCGGTGGATAATGATTGGGGGTATGAAATGCCAGATGAAATGGCAATCTGGCGCCATGCTGGGGCCAATGCTCGCTGTCAGAGTACACAATGGTCCATCATTAAGGAATCAACCGCTGCTTTTACCGTTAAAACGACTCTGGATCTGCTGGATGTGAATGCTCAATATCTGATAGAATATACAATCAATGATAAAGGGGAGGTACAAGTGAAGAGCACCTTCCTGCCCAATGATACCGCCTTCCCTGATATGCCTCGTCAAGGAATCCATTGTATGCTGGCACCTGCCTTTGATCAGCTGGAATGGCTGGGGCGAGGTCCTTTGGAAAACTATCCGGATCGGAAAATGGCTGCCCCAGTTGGACGTTACCGAAGTACTGTAGAAGAGCAATATGTACCCTATCTAAGTCCCCAAGAAAATGGCAATAAAGAAGAGGTACAGTGGGTGATCTTCCAAAATCAGGCCGGACAGGGGATCCAGTTTTCGGGCACACCTACTTTTGGTATGACAGCTCTATGGTTTACTCCCGAAGAATTAAGCTCGAAAGCTCGTGGTAGCCGCCATCCTTTCGATTTACAAAAAGGAGAGTCGATTTCTCTTTGTCTTGACCACCGACAGATGGGTATTGGAGGAATTGATTCTTGGTTAAGCCAACCCATGGAAAAGTATCGCTTGCCCGTCGAAAGCTATACCTTTACCTTTCGGTTCCAGGCATTGGGTTTACCTACGAGCCAATAACAATATTATGGAGTCATTTTGGATAGAAGTATTCGTCGGTTTGTTTAGGCTTTGATATTGCGATTGCGAGCTATGTGGTTTGGTTGAGAAAGGAGCGTTTATCGCTCAAAGCGGAGAAAACGGCTGTAGCCTAGGCTAGGAGAAAGACAGGTTGGGGCCGATTTTGGGTACCAGGCCCCATAGTTTGGCACGAGTATCCATCACCTGCTGCATCGCTGCCTGACCTTCCTGCGTAATCTGAAATAATCGCTTGCGCCTTCCACCCCGTTCGGCCGTGGCTTCACTCCAGGAAGATTTGATGAATTTCTTGGATTCCAAGCGTCGGAGTGCTGCATGTACCGCGCTAATGTTCACGTTGCGCCCCGTTTGACGTTCTAATTCCTCCATAACCAATACCCCATAGCCTTCGCCGTTTAGAATAGCTACGATCAATAATATCAATTCTTCGAATTCTCCGAGATGTACTCTTTGCATGATATTTCTTTTGCAAAAGTAAAACTAATAAATATCTTTCACTTTTGCAAAGGAAATACTTTGCCTGCCAGATAAGCTTCTTCAGGGGGTTAGGAAATATTGAAAACCAAAGTCAAAATTCCAGTTGCGATTTTCAGCTAGTCGGCCGATACTTTGATATTCTAATCGTAGATCAAAGGCAACGTATGGAGATACCATAAAACCGAATCCCAGTTCCGCAGCAGCTTGGATTGCCGTTTCGGGCGCATCATCTCCAAGAAAGGTTTGTGCATAATGTCCCACACTGGCACCTAGAAAGGCAAATACATTAGAGGGGATAGAACTGACAAAAAAGCGGAAAAATGGCGTAGCTTCCCAAATCGTTAACTGTATTGGAAATAGGTCGCCTTCTCGAATGCTAGCATATCTAATCCTCGCGCCAGCCACTAAGCGATCGCTTAGAAAATAGCCGATCTTAGGATGGACTTCAATTTGGGTTTGTGTGGGATCTTTGCCAAATAAGGCCATTGAGCCTCCAATCATCCAGTTGCCTTGTGATAGGGGAGAAGGCCAGGTTTCGTACTGTGCTCGTAGCGATTTATTTAGGAAGAAAACTAAGTTGATTTCCAGCGCCATGGCAGCGTAATTGTCACCAGATTTTGGTAGGGCATGTTGATAGCTAAGCAAACTTTCCAGGGCGATGGACTGGTTTAGAGCTAGGTTCCAGCCGAGGCCAAGTAGAGAAGAAAATGTACGGGCTTGATAAGAAAATTGATTGTGTAGAAAGAGGCTATGCTTATCCTTTTGCCAGTAGTAATATCGGAGCAGACTTCGAATCCCTCCATAGCTATCCCAATTGCCCTTATAATTGAGTCTGCTGCTTAGCCCGAACCCCAACATCAAGTGATCCGTGGCAAAAAATCCCATGTCAAATGCTAGAGCATAGCCCGTTCTAGTATCCCAAGGGGAAGGGCGGTGTGAAATGCTGAGGCTGGGATTTATGAAGATGTCGCCTTTTTCTACTTGCCCCATCCCCATAGAAGATACCATCAGAAACGCTAAAATGTAGAATAACTTATTCATCTTGTCGGATTGTGATAATTTATCTCCTATACTCCAACATTAGGTATAGACGAGACTACTCCTCCAGGTAAAAGGAAGGTTGATTTTAAACTATTGATGTTGGCAAGATCAGAAAGTGCTGATTATTTTGGGCTTACCCTAGAATGTTTCGATCTTAAGCGGAGTTGTTGCTTCGTGTAAGCTTTCTTATAAAGATAGGGATTTACGGGAAACCGAAAATCCAAAGTTAAGCCTAATAACTGATCATTTATTGTCTCATTATTTACGGATGAAGAACTTTACCAAGCCATTGGTGAAATACTTAATTGATATCACCATCATCATCATAGGTGTGATTATTGCCTTTTACCTCACCCAATACGGGGAACAATTGACTAGAAACCAGAATGAGCGAGATGTCATGGATCAGGTTTATTTTGAATTGGAGGATAATTTGATAGATCTGGAACGAGACTTTGTAGTGCATAGAACGGGCTTTGTGAGTCACCTTAACGTGATAAACTTTCTAGATGGGAAAAAGGCCTATTCCGATTCTCTCATCATGGATTTTTATTGGATGACCAGAGATGAATACATCTTTGCTAACATGACTGGTTACGAAAATCTAAAGACCTTCGGTATTAACCTGATCAAGGATGATTCCTTGCGTAATCTCATCACGCTAGTATACAATCATGATTTCCCAAGATTAGCCAAGGGAAGCACCTTGCATCCAGATCTTGCTGCTTATTTTTTGCCTTATTTTCAGGAACATTTCAACGTGAACAGAGATACCAGTTTCCAATATACTATGACCTTGCCAGACTCGCTTCAAATTTCCTATCCCCGCGACATTGCAATGGGCGTGAAGCAAGTGATTGGTTATGTCCCACGTGATCGCGAAGCCTTGCTGCAAGATGAAGAATTCCGCTTTTTAGTTAGTAACGCCCTCGAATATCGCATGTACAAGTTTATGTTTTATCGAACCTGCATAGAGAATGTTAAGAAAGCTATGCAGCGTATAAAGGAGCTCTACTAATGCCGGGAAATAATCTTTACCATCGATTTATTAGCATAATGGCTAAGCAGACAGCCTCTTTACTTGCTAGTTGTTTTGTCCTACTCAGCTTGATCTACTGCCAGGAACCTAGCACAGGAGAGCTTTCCAATGTAGTCCCTGCCGAGATCATGGAGGATATCTATGAAGAAATAAAGACACCTTATAAATACGGTATCGTGCTACAACATCCCGATACCAATAAAATGGTAGATTCACCAACGGTGTTTCGGAAGGAGGGGAGTTGGTACATGACTTATATTGTTTTTGATGGTCATGGTTATGAGACTTGGCTGGCGGAAAGCGATAATTTATTGCATTGGGAAACAAAGGGAAGGATTCTATCCTTCACGGAAGGGACTTGGGATGCGAGTCAGAAAGCGGGTTATATATCCTTGGTGGATATTAACTGGGGAGGGACTTATGAACCAGAGCGCTTTGAAGACCAGTATTGGATGACGTACCTGGGAGGGAATGCCGATGGCTATGAAGCGGGGCGACTGAAGGTGGGGCTAGCTAGTTCGCCTTCTTTGACTGCCATCAAGGACTGGACAACAAGCAATAGGCCTATACTTTCGCCAGCAGATCATGATGCTCGTTGGTTTGAAGATAAGACTATATACAAGAGTTTAGTTATTCGAGATCGGGAGAGACATACGGGCTATCCTTTTGTCATGTACTATAATGCCAAAGGAGATACGGCTGATTACGAGAGTATAGGAATGGCCGTCTCACAAGATATGATCTCCTGGAGGCGGTATGGAGAAGATCCTGTTATTACCCGCCGCAAAGGAATATGTGGCGATGCACAGATCACCAAGATCGATGACCTGTATGTTATGTTCTACTTTGGTGCTTTTTGGAAGGCGGGAGCCTTCGAGCGATTTGCCTGTTCATATGATTTGATCCATTGGACAGATTGGGAAGGAGAGGATCTGATCTCACCTTCAGAGTCGTATGATAAGACGTATGCTCATAAACCTTGGGTAGTTAAGTGGGAAGGCTTGGTATACCATTTCTACAATGCAGTTGGTGACAACGGTCGAGTGATTGCCTTAGCCACTTCAAAGGAACTGAGATAGTTTTAGGTAGATCCCATTTCTACCAATTGAGTTTTGACGTAAAATGCTTGTTGAGTCTGTTTGCGCTTACCTTGCAAGAGTTCAAATAGCGTTTGTATAGCAAGTTCTCCTACCTCGGTACCAGCGTGAAGCAAATGAGTAATCGGGGGGTGAAAAAAAGAAGGAGCTTCCCCGTCGCTGATACAGATGACAGCCAATTGATCGGGAATACTTATGCCTAACTGTTGGACAACGGGCATGACGCCCACTAGGAGTTCGTCCGTCATGACAAAGACTGCCGAGGGTTTATTATTGGTATTTTGCCAAAGGTCAAGAAATACTTTACTCGCTTCCCTGGGCGTATTCGCATTTACAACCAGGGTGGGTTCAATGTTTTGCTTAGCCTCGTGAAAAGCAGCCCTACATCCTTCCAAACGCTCTTGGGTAAGATTGAGTTGAGCGTTTCCCAGCATGACGGCAATTCGCTCATGCCCTTTTTGTAGTAAATGGCGCCCTACTTTATAGCCAGCTTGGAAGTCATCTAACCCTACCGTAATACAATGATCGGCTTTGATCACTTCATCAATGAAAACAATTGGGATACTTTGGTTAAATAAGGGAGAAAGATGAAGGAGGTTACTCGTTTCCCTGCTGATGCAGATAATTAACCCATCAACAGCAACTTGATGGCAAAAATCTATGCTTTGTTGTTCTCCCTTTAATGTATTATCAGATTGCAGCATGATCAAATGGTAGCCAGCCGCTTTTGTAGCCTGTTGAATGGCCTTGATAACGGATGGGAAAAAGAAAGTATTAAGGTCGGGTAAGATAAGCGCGATCAGGCCACTATTCCGCTTACGAAAATTGATAGCGAGGGTGTTGGGGCGATAGTTGAATTCAGCCGCCACTTCCTTGACTCGCTGCCGTGTTGTTTCGCTAACATCCGGGTGGTCCTTCAAGGCTCTGGAGACGGTGGAGGGCGTGATATCCAAAGCCTTGGCAATATCTTTAATGGTAAATCGCTTCATCTTGAACTCCAAATTAGCCAAATTATGCTGATTTAGCCAATAAAAAAGTTACCAACCACAACCGTTTGCGGCAACGTTTGGGGAAAGCCTTCAGCGGAGGGGGCTCCGAATAAGAGTTTTTTTATTTGGAAAGGCCTAGGTGGCTGGTTAATTTAGAGAACAATTGAAGGAATTTATTAGAACTGTTTCATAAAATCGCTAAATGTTTTACATTTTGTTTGGAGGGGCTTAGGCCCCTTTTTTTGTGATATGGCGAGTAGAGTTTTGCTGCTAAATTACCGTTACGAAAGGCAAAATTTAACGTAATAGGAGCTTCACCCCAAGCTTTCCAGCTAGATCGGAAAGCGTCAATCAATAGTTGAGCAGTCGATAGTCCATGGAGAGAACCACCATGGACCATCGTCCAACAAACATCTTCACCCTTTCCTTACAACCACTCCTTCCACTTCTCTACGCTAGGAGGATTCTCAAAGTAGTTGAGGTGGTGTCCTGGTACTACCGCGGTATGGGTGTCCTTTTCCACGCCCTGAACTTTCTGAATATCCTCAATGCTGACAGCAATATCATTGGGCACATTGAAGTATACTACCTTTCCGATACCCACTTCAATTTTCTCCACAAAACGCTTAAACCAACCTCCTGTAATTTGATAATTCGTAATATCCCCCGCAATGATATAGTAGACCGTATTGGACGCTTTTGTATTGGCAAGCAATCCTTTGATGAAATCATCATCCGGACTCATCATGGCCAAAGTATTGAGAATTTGTGGTGAATCCATTTGATCTAGCTTCGCTAGCTTTGCTAGATATTCCAATAGCGTCTTAACATACCCAGGAAGGAAATTCAAAGCCATGCCCATCGAAAACTTCAACCATTCTTTTGCTTTTTCTCTTGCCAGTTCCTTATACTGCTCAGGCACATGATCATTAATCAAGCCAGGGGCTTGACCAAAGCGAGAGCCTCCATTTGGCGTCCCAAACATCATTAGCTTCTCTACCGATCCATCATCCCCCCGTAGTTCTTCAATCATATAGCGACTAACCAGCCCGCCCATAGAATGGGCAACGATTGTCAATTGTTTACCATGCCCACTACCCAAACCGACGTCCTTTAAATCCTGATCGAGTTTTTCCGCGATGAGATTTATATCCGTGTCCAAGTTTTCATAGTCGTAGGTGAGGACTAGATCAAAGTCCTTCTCCGTCAAAGCAAACTCAGCCTCTGCTGCCATGAGTTTGGTGTCACCGATGATGCCATGCACGAGCAATAAGATCTTATTCGCACCATTAACTTTGTCTTTGAGACCATCCGTTTTTCGCTTCAGCTTTTTCCCACTGTAGTCGACCCAGCGAAGCTTAAAGACATCAAATCTTTCTTTAAATACGGTCTTCAACAATACAAATTTCAGGGCGCGACCAACACTTCGTCGGCCATCATCCACTTGAGTAGGAAGTGCGTCAATAGAAATCAATGGGCGTTGGTCCTCCGTTTCTTTGACCTCACCAAAGGGTAGGATAAACTCCCCGTCAAAAGTGACCGGCAGGATCATTTCACCCTCCTCCATCTTCTCGTCCAACTCAATTTGCAGCGGCTGTTCCTTGAGTTGCTCCTCCCCCTGAATATCGTGCAACTCGATCACACATTTATCCGCAGATTTTGGTGGCGCAAAGTTCATGATTTGGAGGTCGGAACCTTCCAGTTCTGCGGGCAGGCGATAAATGGGATCTGCACTACGAGTGTGCGTATGGATGCTGCCAAAACTCAGTTTCGCATTCAGTCTATCATTTTTCTGGAAAGTTATTCCATTGATACTGCTGACTTCTTCACCAATGTTTCTCTGATTGCCGGATACGGTGATGGTGAAGGTCTTAGTGAACCAGTCCTGTTTTTTGGTGGCTTTCTTACTGCCTATAGCTTTTTCTGCACCAATACCTCTTTTAATCTCGATAATGTGGCCTAGATTTAAAGGATCTACCGTGTAATTGCCAGGATTAATCTCTTCGGTACTGATAAAGAGTTTTAATACATCTACTTCTTTATCTAGTTCAGCAGCTAATTCAAAATAATTATCCAGGAGTTCGACCTCTCCAGACCTGCCATCAATCCATTCGTTGAAATAAGCGGAAATACCATAAGATCTAGACATACCCAGCAATAGGACGTAGAGGTCTTGCCGGGACTCATTATCAATGCTTAACTTGAAGTCACAAGTTTTCCAGTCGGAGCCATTTGAAGCTTTGTCAAGGTCAACCGTCACATCAGTTTGATCCTTAGGAAGCGCATGCATTTCGCCATTTTCCTGCTCTAGCTCAAACTTGATATTAATCCGACTTTCATCAATGCGTTCGGCTCTTTTCTCAACGGCTTTATAGCGTTCCCACTTCTCTATTTGTTCTAGTACAGGAACTAAGATCTGTACACTACGATCTATTTCGTCCGTACTTCTTGCCCCTTGGACGATTAGCCCAGAAGGAGTATGCACAATACGGAGTAGAGCATTATCTTCCGTTTCAGTATATTCCAAGCTATACTCTACCCCAATTTTTCCATCAATAAACTCTAGATGTGGGGAAGGTCCTTCTTCTAATGCGGTGTAAATCTTTTCCCGAATTCCTTCTGGGGCATTGATACCTACTAGTAAGCGCATAGTCTTGGGTAAGCCTATGATTTCAGCTTCATAGGAGATACTCGGATCTACTCCATCCGCCAACAGTTGACTCTCCGTGATACCAATCTCCGTGATAGTAGCCGCTATGCCCTTGTGCCCTTCTACTCCGGTAGGAAAAAGGCGGATGCTGATTTTTGCAATGTCATCCGTTTCCGTTGGTAGTAATCCATGGACTTGTCCCAATTGCAACTTCAATCCTCGGTCCCACAAGACAGGGTATTTACTGGTATCAACTGGGATATGAGATAAGAAACCGAGATTGGCATTGAATCCAAATAAGGGATCGAGACGAGGTGTTTGCTTATCACGCTCCTTTATCACTGCAATTCTAGTCTGTAAATAAAGGTCGTTATAAGATATCTGGTGCTTGTTCATTCTCAGCACTTCCAAGAGTTGGGTGGAAAACAATCCTCTTCTTTCTCCACTATCATCATTGACCTTTTCCAGCGCTTTTTCATTTCTGCTACAAGCAGACAGTAATATATGTGAGGTATTAGGGATTTTTACTTTACCCTGCGCCTTTTGGTTCAAATAGTAGTTTTCACCTGGCAGCATATAGGTTTCAATCGGCCGTTTATAAATCCCATTGGCTCCTTCTCTGGCAGGCTCCTGTCGCGTAATTTCCATTTCGCTACTTCTGGTAATGGAACCTGAATGGCAGCTATCTAGGATCAATACTTTTTGAGCAGTTGGATCTAATCTTTCCAGCAGGACGGCCATCTCTTTGTCTGCCAGGTCATAATGTCCTTCCAGTCGGCTATCATAGCAGACCAAGGTTTCATTCTGATTTTTTGAATCGTAGGTCTCGAATTCTGGCGAGGTATTTTCGTAAGAGCCATGGCCACTGTAATAGAATAGGGCGATATCGTTTGTGCGTGCCTTCCCCAGGTGATTGTCGAATGATCGGAGCAGGTTTTCTCTAGTCGCCTCTTCATCCAAAATGGTAAGGATATCTGGTTCGAGCTTACTGTACTTTTCTTGCAATAAATCACGCATCGCGTTAACATCATTGACGCAGCCTTTTAGGTGACTTACACTGGTTTTAGGGTGATATTTATTGATACCAACTAATAAAGCATAGAGTTTGGCCATAGGGTTGTAGGTTTATATAAATATTGTTTTAACCAACAATATAGTTAAGAGGTAAATAGTAAATAAGAGACTTATTCTAGGAATACTGAAGAAGAATATTACCCCAAAATAAGGGACTGTCCAAATGTAGGAAAAAGCCTTAATATATAAAGACTTATATGCACTTAAAATTTTGACAACAGCGTGCCTTACGAAAAAAATCGTAGCCTAAGCTTGCGCCTACGAAAAAAATCGTATAGCTTTGCCTTACGAAAAAAATCGTAGGGTATGAGTGAAAAACAAATTAAACCTACACAACGGGAGTTAGCGATATTGGAGGTCTTGTGGCGCTTAGGACCTTCGACGGTACGGCAAGTCCATGAAGCCTTGTTACAGCCGGAGGGTGCGAAAAAAGTGGGATATACGACTACACTAAAGTTTATGCAATTGATGCATGAAAAGGGTTTTTTGAATCGCGAGATGGAAGGTGTGAGTCACATCTACACCCCAACCATTAGTGAAGAGGACAATGTAAAGCAGGTACTGGGGAAGATTGTCGATACGACTTTCAAAGGCTCGACCATGAAGCTGGTCATGCAATTGCTAGGTAACCGAAAAACATCGAGAAAAGAATTGAATGAGATTCGATCCTTCTTGGATGACCTGGAAGAAAATTCTGATGACGAATAAAAGATAAGATATGCACCCGACTGAATTCTTGCCCCAGTTGTCAGAAATTTTGGGGTGGACTATTTTGCACTCACTCTGGCAGGGCACCTTGATCTTCTTTCTCTTACAAGTCTGCCTTAGACTTTTGCGTCAGCGATCAAGTTCACATTTGCGCTATCTATTATTGAGTGGTGCCTTGCTTAGCCTCTTTAGCTGGGTAGCGCTGACTTTCTGTCAAAAGGCAATGGAAGTATTGGGTTCTCATCCCATCCTCCTACCCAGTAGTGGGATGGACCCCATTTCCTCTTTTGAAACGGTATTGACCTTAGGTGGAAGCTCCAGTTGGTGGAGTGATCTTTGGTGGCGTGCCGAGTTATTTATGCAATTGTACGCCGATCAGCTAGCTTATTTCTGGTTAGTAGGCGTATTGTTTTTTAGCCTTCGTTGGTTAGGCGGTTTTTACTTCACTTACAGACTTCGCCAAGTTGGGACCCTGGCAGTTCCGGAAACTTGGGAAAAGCAGGTGCAACAGCTGAGCATCCAATTAGGAGTTCGTAAGTCGGTGAAAATCATGGCTTCCATGAAGGTGCAGGTACCACTTGTGGTAGGACACCTCAAGCCAATGATTCTACTGCCTTTTGGTATGTTGGCCAACTTGAGTCCGGCACAATTGGAAGCCATTCTCTTGCATGAATTAGCACACGTTCGCCGTCACGACTTTCTGATTAATTTGATGCTTTCTATTCTTGAAATTCTATTATTCTATCACCCGGTGTTTTGGTTACTCTCCAATCGCATCCTGGAAGAACGAGAACTATGTTGCGACGATATTGCCGTTGCCAACTGTGGTAACCCTCGGCTCTACGCCAGAACCTTGCTTTTGATGGAGGAACAGCGCCAGCAACTGACATTAGCTATGTCTTATCAAGGAAAGAAACAGCATTTGATGGACCGTATCAAGCGGATCTGTTTACAAAGCCCTAATCAAGCTACCTCAACTTCCACGAAGGCAGGACTTGCTCTCTTATTATTGTTTGGAATGGCAGTAGTGAGTTGGGCTAATTTACCCACCTTCGACAGCTCGTTTGAAGAACCCACCCAAGAAGCTTCCGAAGCTATTCGTATGGTACAAGAAGATGAACCGTCAGCTAACACGGTTGAGTGGGAAGAAACAATACCGCTTAATTCCACCACGGAAGACCTGACATCAGTTCTTCCTTCCACAGATGAGGAAAATACCGTTGATCTTATCATGCCGAAGGAGGCCGATCTTTCTACTGACGTTCCCCAATCTGTTGTATCTACAAACGCTGCCGACCTGTTGGGGTCAATGGAGATAGCCACTTCGAATGTAGGTGCGGCAACTTCCTATGCCCAGAAAGTCAAGAAGGATACCGTTCCTCCGAGGATACCCAAAATGACCCAGACGCCGGATCTGCCTACTCCTCCAGATTTTTCTGCCGCATCCAAACAGATTTCCTCTGCCCTTAAGAAGAGCGATGGGGATCGGTCGCAATTGCGTGCCACTATTGATCAGTATAAAACGGCCATTGATCAATGGCAAAGCGCAGTCAATGAGAAATATCTCTCTTCTTGGAATGATCGTCGAGAAGAGATTAAGCTTGCCTACAAGGATTGGTTGAATCAACTGAAGAAAGAGTATGGCAATGATGTCCTTCGTCACTCCATTGCCCTTCAAGATGGTACCCGGGCTTTTGAAGATAAGCTAAATGAGCACGAGGAAGCTATTAATGTATCCGAAGAGACTTTAAATGAAAGTTTAGAAGATCGAATTCGTAAGGTAGAGGATGGCATCCGAAAATATGAAGATAGGCAGGCGGGCCATCGAGAGCGCATGGAATTCCATCGGGATCGGATGAGCTTGCATGGCCTTCGGATGAGCATTCATCATACCCGAATGGATTTGCACCGAGAACGTATGAATCTACACCGAGACCGGATGGATATTCATAGAGACCGAATGGATGCCCACCGAGAGATCATGGCTGCCTTCAAAGCGGAATTCTATCCGGAGTTGATTAAGGATGGCTTCATCAAAAATGAGGAAGATGACATAGCGGTTCGAGCCAAGGGTAATTCCGTTTGGGTAAATGACAAAGCCTTGCCCGCCCAACAAGCTCAAAAGTACTTGAAAATGATTCACAAGTATGGCTTCAAGATCCCAGAGAACGGAGAATGGATATACGAGAGAAATGGCAGTAGCCAAACCTTTGGTACCTCTACAAAGAGTAGGAGCAAAGAGGAGTAAGTAGTTTAACCATCGATACTCCTGGTTTTCAACTGCGTCTTTTCGGCTTTTTGAGGCCAGAAAACACGCTAGTTCAAACTTTGTGATTACGATTGTCACACCACAGAATCGATTAGTGTAAAACCACATTGAATTACATCTTGGCAACCCGAATTTTGCTTACTAGTAGAATTCGGGTTGTACTTTTTATACCCTGTCTACATCTTTAGTGCGCTTAATCCCTGATTCGCTTGAGGAGTCACTATGATCATCGTATAGGAAACCACTGATAAATAATGTTTAAGTTTTTTTTCTGCATTGCAATACTGATAGAATAGCGGTACCTTTGCAGCCTTTTTAGAGGCATATTTTAATAAATGGCTCACTTTAAGCAGTAAAAAAGTAGCAGTAAATGATCACAGTAGATAATGTAGGTTTGCAGTACGGCAAAAGAGTGTTGTTCGATGAGGTGAATCTCAAGTTCACCTTGGGCAATTGCTATGGGGTGATAGGTGCCAATGGCGCAGGCAAGTCGACTTTCCTTAAAATTCTTTCAGGAGAACTATCTCCCAACCGTGGAAGTGTCAGTATTGAGCCGGGCAATAGAATGGCCGTGCTGAAACAGAATCACTTTGAATTCGAAGAAGAGGAAGTATTGAATACGGTGATCATGGGGCATAAGGAGATGTACGACATCATGGTGGAAAAGAATGCCATCTACATGGACCCAGATGCTACCGATGCGGATGGCTTGCGCGCGGCGGAGTTAGAGAATACTTTTGGCGAGATGGGAGGATGGAATGCAGAAAGCGATGCAGCAGAACTGCTGAGTAACATGGGAATCAAAGAGGATTTGCACTACAAGCAAATGAAGGAGTTGAATGGTGCGCAGAAGGTGAAGGTCCTTTTGGCGCAGGCGCTCTTTGGCAATCCGGACTTGCTACTACTGGATGAGCCCACTAACGATTTGGATGCGGAAACGGTGACTTGGTTAGCGGATTTTCTAGCCGACTTCAAAAACACCGTGATCGTTGTATCTCACGACCGTTACTTCCTGGATATGGTCTGTACACATGTGGTAGATATCGACTTTAACCGCATTCGTATCTTCACGGGTAACTATACTTTCTGGTATGAATCTAGCCAATTGATGGCACAACAGATTGCCAACAAGAACAAGAAAATGGAGCAGAAGCGCAAAGAAATGATGGAGTTCATCCAACGCTTTAGCGCCAACGCTTCCAAGTCTCGCCAGGCGACCAGTCGGAAAAAAGCATTGGAGAAATTGAATCTGGAAGAAATCAGACCTTCCAGTAGAAAATACCCTTTCATCAATTTCCAACCAGAAAGAGAGCCGGGTGACCAAATTCTACGCCTAAGGGATCTTAGTTATACCACCACAACAGGAGAGCGCTTGTTTTCCAATGTGGATATCATCATGAATCATGGCGAGAAAATCGCTTTGCTAAGCCGTGAAAGTGCTGCACTCACGGCATTCTATGAGATCGTTGCGGGTAAAATCAAGCCTACTAGCGGGCAGATCGAATTTGGACAAACCATTACCTTCGATTACCTACCGAATGAAAACGGCGAGTTTTTCTCCAATGAGCAGGATTTGGAATTGATGGATTGGTTGCGCCAATACTCTGAAGAGAAAGACGAGCAATTTATTCGTGGCTTCTTGGGCCGAATGTTGTTTTCTGGGGAGGAAGTTTATAAGAAGTCGAGCGTTTTGTCAGGAGGGGAGAAGGTGCGTTGCATGTTGAGTAAGATCATGTTGAAGCATCCAAATTTCCTTTTACTAGATGAGCCTACCAATCACTTAGACCTGGAATCTATTACGGCCCTGAACAATGCCTTGAGAGATTTCAAGGGCAATTTGATCTTCTCCACGCATGATCATCAGATGGTGCAGACAGTGGCTAACCGTATCATTGAAATTACACCCAACGGTATTATTGACCGTCTAATGAGTTATGATGAATATTTGGCTTCGCCCGCCATTAAAGAGCAGCGTGCGGTGCTGTATGATGGGGTAGGAGCACTGAACTAAGATAATTAGCTATTCGAAGTTTGATCTTGGGATGAAACTTCGGATATCTTTCCACTAGTATGGACTGGAAATGAAATACGGATCAGCCAGTGCTTCTTGAAAAGCTTGCAAGGATTCCGGAGAAGAATTCACTCGCCAATCCAACTCCTTATTGATATTAAACCAGGTGAAAATCTTTAACCTAGGATATTCGGATTTGATTTTCTGAAAAGCCGCTGTGACCCAGGCCGCTTTGTTAAACTCATCTGACTGAAATTCTCCCGTACCAAACTCCGCTATCATCATGGGCTGGTCACCTAGTACTGCGCAATCATTGTACAATTTTCGGAAGCAGTTGTCAAAATCGCGTAACGGTCGTTTCCCACCCCAAGGATCTTCAGGGTAAAAGTTATAGCCATCTAGCCCAATCCAATCGACATAATCATTTCCCGGCCAGTAGTTGGCCACGGTATTCCAGGCTTCCGTCGAAAGATCAGTTGAAGGGCCGTGCGGGACCCACAGCCACTTTACATTGTCTGCTCCGGCCTTCCGAAACCGATCCACAACGTATCTCCAAACTTCTACCACTTTTTCCGGTCCTCCCTCGGCCTTCCCATTCTTATTCCCACTCCAGACATACCAAATCATCAATCTCTTCTTGATTTCCTGTCGGTAGCGTTTCGTTTCCATTTTCGGGATACATCCCAATAACACAACCCTCCCAATTCCCTTCTTTCCCGGAGGCTGAATGCTTATTATCCATACAACTATAGCTTAGCAGAAAAGTAAAGATAAGAACCCAATGCGATAACGCTCTTTGATACATATTCGACCATTTGAGTAAACGATGCGATGGCGTATCAAATATAGCATTTTAGCCTCTATCCTTGTACTGTCCAAACTGAGGGTGTCTAAGCAAGGCAAGTATACTTAGCGTACGGGAAAGAGCCTACTGCCCTTCCAAATGACTCTTGATGTCTTCCAGGTCTTTTAACACTGCTTTTTTGGTGGCTCCCTTAAACAAGGGCCCTAAGACGGTAGCCATAAACTTGGCACCGAAGGTTTGCGCTTGAGAATAGAATTCCATGCCCAAAAAGTTCTGGCCATTTTTCTCATCGATCCGCATGATCGAGGTGTAAATGGCGCCATGACTCTCCGCCCTAGTTTTATAGAACTTATTCTTTTCTGCTTCGGTAACCCACATCGTTTCCGTGGCTGTTTTTCCAAAAAGGGTACGGGTCTCCGTCCACTTCAGGCCAATGAGTTCCTCGCCGGGATGGTGGTGAACTTCTACTTTTTCAATACCGCTGATCCGGTCTGGGGCACCATCAATATCTGTAATGACTTTCCAGATTTCTTCTTTTGTGGCGTTAATGGGTATTTCAACTTTTAGATTCATCTTACTTGATTTCAATTGGTGATGTAAACTGCTACGAAATTACTAAGGGTGAGCGTTCCATGCATCACCCGAAAGTACCAATCCACAGTATTACTAGGGTTTCACCCGAAAGTACTAGTCTTAAAACCGGCCTTTAGCTAGCCCCTAAGCGTTTTACAACCCCTTCGACAGTCAAGCCTTGTACTACGATGGAAAAGACCACAATGATGTACGTCATGGCCACAATCTGATCTCTAGGCATCGTGTCTAGGAGCGAAAGAGCTAAGGCTATGGAGATGCCTCCTCTTAGGCCTCCCCAGGTCATAATTACATCCGTTCTAGGAATGAATTCCAGCCGTTTTTTAAGTAAAGCGATAGGGAGTCCCAATGAAATATACCGTGCCAGCAAAGTAATTGGGATGGCTAGTAGACCTGCTATTAAATAAGATTGTTCAAACTTAATCAGGATAATTTCCAGTCCGATCATGACAAATAGAATCGCATTGAAAAGGATATCCATAAGCTCCCAGAACTTATCAACATACAACTCCGTGGTTTCGGACATGGTGGTAGTGCGAAAGCGTTCATTACCGACCATGAGACCTGCTACCACCATCGCCAATGGACCCGAAAAATGAAGCGAATTGGCAAGTAAGTAGCCGCCCATTACGATGGCCAAGCTAATCATAACCTCTACTTCGTAGTTGTCAATACTTTTCATCAATCTATAGGCGACCCAACCCAGACCGAGTCCGAGGGCTATTCCTCCGCCTACCTCTTCCACGAAGACAAGTGCTACTTCTCCGAAATGGATCTCACCTACTCCCGCCTGTGCCAATTGAAAAATAGTCAGGAAAACAACCACACCAATCCCATCATTGAAGAGGCTTTCTCCCACAATCTTGATTTCTAAAGATTTTGGAACACCTGCCTTTTTCAAGATGCCTAGTACCGCAATCGGGTCGGTAGGTGAAATGAGCGCTCCAAAAAGAAGACAGTAGATAAAGTCTAAAGGCAAGCCGATTAGGGGAAGAATAAAATACATCATTCCCCCGACCAAGAAAGTAGCAGTGACTACCCCTAGTGTAGCAAAGGAAACAATGGCCCAAGCCTGCTTCTTTAGTTGATCAAAATCTACGTGTAGGGCACCGGCAAAGAGGAGAAAGCTCAACATCCCATCCATCAACACTTTTTCGAAATCTATACCACCGATGAGTTGTTGCTCAAGTTGTAGAATCGTAGGGTCAATTTGTCCGATGATTAAAACGATTAGAGAGAAGATAATAGAGATTAACATCATCCCAATCGTGATCGGTAGCTTAATAAAACGGACATTGATGTATCCGAAAATGGCAGCTAATACAATTAGAATGGAGAGGATAGCAAAGAGGCTCATAGTATAGTATGCTTTGGGCGAAGATACAGAAATTTGCTTTGAGTCTTTGCTATCCTGTTTACGCTGAAACTAAAGAAGATTGGACTTCGACTAAGCCGATCGAACGTAAAGAGAGGCAGAAGTACAGATTATTTTAATAGCTAATAGCTTTAACTAATTCTTCACATTCCAGTTAAAATCCTATTAATCCAAGTGATAAGACTGGATTCTAAGAGCGTATTCCTACATCTTGTTTGCGTATTCAACACATGGTCAATTAAGCTAGACATCAGGACCAGAAGACAGCTTTCGTGAGATGTATAACCCCAAAAATTTCTTTTATACATTCTCTGTCTTCTTCCTGTCTAGTCATTTATCCTCTTCTGAGACCCAAACCCCTTCTTTTTGCTTCCCGTAAAACTAACCCCTTTTTTCTGATCGCACTTCTGTTGCTAAGTGCTTAGCACTTTGAGTCGCTTGATCCAATAGCAGTAGACACTTCCGTTTACAAAAGGCAAGTCTAGGAAAAGCTTACTCTTATGGTCAGCAGTCCCAACAAAATTTAGCGAGGTTGTGGGGGAAAGAGATCTTTCGAGTGAGAGAGCCATTAGCGGTGAATAGAGTGGAGCTGACAGAAGCCATCATCTTATCTTCGACTAGGCCCCGATAGGGGTAAAGCAGAAATCCGAGTTTCTCAATCGAAGCTACGGATTTCTGTTTATACAGTATGCAAACTCTAAATCATCTTGTCGTTATTATTCTTGTCTCGTTCGGCGAAGTTTTTCGTCTAGGCCGTGAATTTTTAAGTTGCGATATTCATCTAAGGAAAGCCCAGTTAACCCCTTACTTTGAGCTAATTTGATAAAATCAGCGGTAACGTCATGAATCTTTAAGTTGATTACCTTGTGCAAGGGAATGTCTTTGAAGCCTAAGGCATTTAGGCCTTTAATGTATCTGGAGCTTACATCGTGAATGGCTGCATTCCGGATCTCATTTGAAGAAACGTCTTTGTATCCCATGTCAGCCAAGTCTTTTACAAATCTGGCATCTACATCATGGATGGAAAATTGAATAATCTCCTTAAGACTCAAATTGTCATAGCCAGCAGATTTCAACTCCCGAACGTAGGAGGCGCTCACATCGTGAATAGCTGCATTTCTAACCTCTTGTATGGAAAGGTTTCTAAAACCCATCTGATTTAATTCTTTTACAAATCTAGAATCTACATCGTGGATGGCCAATTGCACCACTTCTTGTAAGGAAAGATCGTTAAACCCAGCAGATTTCAGATCTCTCACATAGGCTGCGCTTACGTCATGAATGGCTGCCTGCTTTACCTCTTTTGGTGTCAGGTTTTTGTAGCCCATTTGGTTCAACTCCCTCACAAACTGGGCATCTACATCGTGAATGGCCATTTGGACTACTTCATTGAGGGTGAGGTTTTGGAAGCCTGCTGATTTCAGGTCCTTGACGTAGGTTGGATCTACATCGTGAATACTTGCTTGCTTTAATTCTTTGATCGTCAGGTCGGTAAAGCCTGCCTTGGCTATTGCCCGTACATAATCAGGAGAAACATCATGAATTTGTATATCTACAAACTCTGAAAGACTAATGTTTTTGTAACCCAATTGAGCGAACTCATTCATGGTTTGCTTCATCTCCTGGAAAGGCAGCCCATGATAGGCAATCTTGCGGAGTTGTGCTGTACCCTCAGGCTTCATGTTGATTTGCTTCAAGTATTGAAGATATTCCCTGTTGAAGTCTAGAAGGAATAAGCTAAATACAGTTTGATCCTTAAGTCCGCTATACCCCTGACCCGATAAATATTGGGTGAAGCTTGAATTTGGGGTAAAGGTATGTCTACCCAGCCCCTCATTACCTTCAAACTTTCCTCTAAATTCGATCTTCCCAGCTTCTCTTTCTAAGGTAAAGGTGCCGTCTTGCCCAGTGGGTAGTTTCCCAAAAGCAGATCTTGGAAAACAGCGTGTCTGCATCCAATAATTATTTCTTCGTCGGTCAGAGTGATCGAAATGGAAGCAGATCTCATCGCCTTCAATATCCGCAGACCAGATTCCACTAGGGGTGAGTAGGGGCGTCGCAGCGGTTGGAACGGTCTCAGTAATGACCGTGGATTCGTTAGAAGAGAAAGCTTTGTACAGGGCTGAAGTACTGAAAAAATGAGCTTCCTTGAAAAGAATTGGAATGGCTTGTCCAATGCCATTTGTCTTGGCATCGATGGCGACGGGGTTCATCAATGGACTGAATAAAGCCAAACTAAGGGTAAGCCAGGCGCATTTTTGGAAAAACAGTCGGGTGGATTTCTTCGAAGGTCTCATGATTGCCGGATTATTTATAATGGTGCAATATGGTTATGTAATTGTGGATAATTCTCCGGCAAGTTATAACTAATCAATTAGTTTGTCAACTAATTGATTAATATTTAAACTAATTTTTTAGTTTTTCTAAAAGATTGTTAGCTTGTTTTTGGGTGTAAATAATTGATATTGAGTAAGTTGTTGGGTTGGTTTAAATTCAAGGTATCTCTTACTTTTTTATCTCTTAAAATAGTAGCTATGATTTTGTCCACATGTGATTGCTCTTGGAAAGGTCCCGCTTGGAACAGTTCGGCATAATCTTTTTCAAGAATTTCGTTCAGGGCTTCATTCTTTTGATTCAAGTTGTCCTTGATCTCCTTTAGGTGGTTAATATTGAATTTCATTTGATCCTTGTCGACCCATCTGGCTTTAATGAAGAGGTCTTTCAATGAGCTTTTCTAAAGCCTGAGACGAACCTTCGACGGCTTCCTGGATGAGCTGTAAATCCTCCGTTTGATTGTATTGTGCCTGATCAAATGGGTTTTTCATAGCTAAAGGTTATTAAAACAATCCGATTCTTGCGTAATCACACGACTGCTAGTCGAATCGCATTTGGAAATACTTGGGACATCTCTTAAATTATCCAATCAATAACACTTTAGATGTTCAGCCCTTAATTCATTATTAGGGAGAAAGTAAAGCGTATGAAAAAATTCGAATACAAAATCATCACGGGCATTACAAAGGGAATGGCTAAGTTGAATCTTGATTTGGAGGCAACCGAAGAGATTTTAATTGGTCTAGGTTTAGTTGGTTGGGAATTGGTGAATACCTATATATACACAAAGAGTTCTGGCCTCGCAGAGCATGTTTATGTTTTAAAGCGAGAATTAGGAGTTGATCGACCGGGAGAGGATTCCGCTTTCGGCTTTGTGGAGTAGTGGAGACAAAACCGTAAGATCTGATCTCCACTATCCTAAATATTTAAGCCTCTACGGTGGCGGATTGCGGTAGGGTAGGTGCTTCTTCTTCGGAGGTATGGTTGATCAATAGGCGAAGGGATTGATCGTAGGTGAAATAACTCCAAGCCCAATTGATGAAGACAAAAAGCCGGTTCTTTACCCCTACAATAGCCATCAAATGTACGAACAACCAGAGGACCCAAGCCATGAAGCCTTGAAAACTAAAGAAAGGTAGATCTGCCACGGCCAGATTTCGGCCAACGGTAGCTAAAGATCCTTTGTCACTATAGGCGAAAGCCCTTTCTTGCTTTCCATTCTTCCAAGCTCGTAGGTTGTTGTACAATAGGTTGGCTTGCTGAATAGCTACCTGAGCCACTTGTGGATGTCCGTTCGGATAGTTGGGGGTTTCCATATAAGCTAAATCCCCAATGGCAAAGACATGGTCTACTCCTTGTACGCGGTTCTGACGGTCCACGACGAGCCGACGAGCTCTGCCATAGGCGGATGGGGGAAGCCCCGCTATTTCATTGGCTTTCACTCCAGCTGCCCATATCACGGTCTTACTTTGTAAGGGTTTCCCTCCTTTCAATCTAACAGTGGTACCATCATAGCCTTCCACCATGGCGTTGGTTTGTACATTTACCCCAAGTTTTTCTAGATAAGCTTGAGATTTTGCAGAGGCGGCTTCCGTATAGCCATTGAGGACCTTAGGCCCCGCCTCCAACAAACTCACCTCCATTTGGCTGAAGTCCAACTCCGGATAGTCCTTTGGCAAAATAACGTTCCGCATTTCAGCAATAGCGCCAGCCAGCTCTACACCTGTTGGCCCACCACCTACTACCACGATATTCAGTAGCGCTTGCATATCGGTCACCTTCGAAGTATTCAGTGCCTTTTCAAAGTGACTCAGGATGGTATTCCTCAATTGCAAAGCTTCTGTCAAGGATTTCATGGGAACCGCATGCTCCTCAATTTCTGTGTTACCAAAATAATTGGTAGTGGCCCCAATCGCTAGTACCAAATGATCATACGATAATTTCCCAATATTGGTGAATACCTCTTTTGAGTCCGTATTGATACTTTCGACCATGGCCATCCGAAAATGTAGTCCTTTTTGATCTTGGAATACCTTTCTCAAAGGAAATGAGATGGCGCTTGGTTCCAGCCCTGCCGTGGCAACCTGGTAGAAAAGCGGTTGAAATTGATGGTAGTTGTTTTTGTCAAAGAGAACGACTTGAAATTGACTCTTCAGGAGCTTACGTGCCAATTTAAGTCCAGCAAAACCTCCTCCGACAATAACGACTCGTTGGCGATCTGTATCGGGGATATTGGGAATCGTATTCATAGGCAGTTTATATAGTAGTGATAATTGTTTTCAGGTCCAAACTCTCCCTCGTGGCTCACCTTTGAAAACACTTCGGAAGGGGCTAGAGTTTTAGATAAACGCAGTGTTTTTAATAGCCCATTTCCTGGCCGTATATTATGAGGTGGATCTTAATATTACACTATGTTTTATGGGGGATACAAGGAGCTTCCCGTATTTTTGCTGGTAAGAAAATCTGACTACATTTAAATTTTCTACAAAAGTTTTGGAAAAGTAAAAAAAGTGGCTAAATTTGGTTGACCGACAAATTGGTTGACCAATCACCAGTCGGTCATAGCTTTCGAAAAGTTAATGCCTATATCGAATGTTGAATAACTTTCAGGAAATTAAGATTGAGAACCCCGTTGATAAGATTATTGGCCAAATACGTGGCTTGATTAGTTCGGGCCAGGTGAAACCAGGGGATCGTTTACCTCCGGAGCGAAAGTTGGCAGAAAAACTTGGGGTAAGCCGAACACATGTTCGCGATGCACTTAAAAAGCTGGAGTTTTACGGCATCCTAAGAACTTTACCGCAAAGTGGTACAATTGTCGCAGGTATGGGAATTGCCGCTTTGGAGGGGCTGATTACGGACGTGCTGCAGCTAGAGGACAATGATTTTAACTCCCTGGTGGAGACGAGAGTAATCCTGGAAATGCATGCTGCTAAACTGGCTGCTGAACGGCGGTCAGATCAGGATATTGAAACGATACAGAAAGCTTTACTAGCTTACGAAAAAAAGTTAAAGCAAGATGGGCAGGCAGTGGAGGAGGACCTTATGTTCCACGTCAAGATTGCGGAGGCTAGTAAGAATAATGTTCTCAAGTCTTTAATGCTGGTCATTACCCCTGATATTGTACATAGCTTTATCCGACATGACGTTTGCAAAGATGAACGCCCATTTCGGGCTCTAGATGAGCATCAAGAGATTCTACAGCATATCATCAATCAAGAGGCGGAACTAGCCGCTCAAGCTATGGGAGCCCACCTCAATGAAGTGAGTGCCTACGGGCAAAGCCTAAAAAACACTCCATAGGATACTGATTACTGAAATATCGGGTTAATTTTTACAAACGAGGGTACAAAGGGGTTGCGGATTAACCTGGACAACAATACATTTTCGAACTGTTGTGTAATACCCTGGCTAATGCTGCAAATTCGTACCCTAGTCATTTTCCATAGATAAGCTTCTAGCGGGTCCCTATCTTCTTTCTTCTACCAATAATAGCTGCAATGCTTTTTTCATAAAGCGTTCAAAGTATACTTCTTGATCTTCCTTAAGTAAGTCTTTGACAGCTGTAAAGTGATTGTAAGTAAGGGTGATTTTTTGTCCTTCTAGGTGCTTGACTTGTCCCAGGAGGTCCGTTTGCTTGACGCTATCTTGGCCTGCAATCAAAGGTCCAAAGTACTTCCTCAGTTGATCTCGTTCTTGCCGATCTAGATCTCTTAAGGCTCGGCTATGTGCGGAAGCGAGTGTTTTGAAGGTTTTTTGCTGTGCTTGATCCAGTTGTAGGAGTTGCATGGCTTCCGTTTCAAGCCCGCGCGCCCGGCCTCCTGGCCCTCCACCTTTCGGATGAGGCTTAGTCAGTAAAAAGAAACTAAGTACGGCTATGTTGATGACCAATAGTGCCCAAGTTGCATATTTGTAGAATTGGAGTTGGCTCATAAGTCATACAGTTTATAGTCTGAAACAAGAGTAGGTACAGCTTCATTACCAGTAGCAGATTGTCCCCCTGTAGTGCCTTGTGTTTGTAATTGTTGTCCAATTGCCCAAAAGTTAAATGCCAAAAACAAAAGCGCCACGGCAGCGGCGGCGCGCCACTGCGAAAAGGCTACCAGCTTGGCTTCCGACTGGTAGGCTTCTTGCTCAATTTTTGCGAATAAATGTTCGGGAGCTTTTGCTGAACGAATACCTTCCAGGCTATTCATTTTGTCATCTATCCACTTGTTTTTATCCTGATCCATATTGCGTCAATTAATGAGTCTCTTCTTTAGATTCTGATTGAGTCTATTTCCTTCGCTTATCGTACAAACCTTCTAAACTTTTTCTCAAATTTCGCTTTCCTCTCTGTAGCAAGGCTTCCACAGCTTTTAGAGAAGTACTCATAATATCTGCCACCTGCTGTCGGGGCATGCCTTCTACAAAACTCAGAATAAAGGCCGTTTGCTGTTGTTCTGGAAGGGTATGAATCGCCTTGAATAAGACCTTGGCATCTTCCTTGCGTTCCAGTAGAATTCCGGGATGTTCAAAGTCGACCTCTTCCTTGGCTGTTTTCCCAAAGTTTAGAAAAGAATATCGTTTTCTTTTCTTGAGCAGATTGAGGGCAACATTTACGGTGATCCGATAGATCCAGGTACTTACTTTAGCTTCTCCTTTGAATTGAGCGGCATTGCGAAATACCTTTACAAATACATCCTGTGCCACTTCTTCTGCATCTTGCTCATTTTGTGTGTATCCTAAAGCTACATTGTACACCTTGTCCGAAAACAACTCATAGAGCTGCCCGAACGCTCGACGATCTCCGCTCGCAATAGATCTCATGAGATCATTTTGGTCCTCCAATGTACTAGTATTAATAGGTTTTTAATGGCTTGCCCGTACTACTAAAAGCTGGGGCACTCCTCTCTTACTATGGTTTAGATGCAGAATGCTAGGAAATCCTTCGGCCTGGAAGTAAAAAAATCACAACTAGCGAAAGATTTTTGGATAAACACTGTCCCAAAACCAAATTACAAACAGATACAGACTACCTTTTACTTTTCCCCGGCCCCGCAATATGAAGATACCGGTTTCGGTGGTATTTGATTTTTTACTCAATTAGTCCTACTTTCCATGACAGATAGGGCAGCAATTACCTTCGTGGATGCCCGATCTGGTCAACGAAAGCATCGCTTAAACAAATAGGTACTACATCAAAAAATGCTATCCTCTTCTACTTAAAACCTACTCTTTCAGACATGCCGAAAAACCGTCCCATCTTCTTATTCGCTTTTGCCAATGATGATAAAGACTATCTTGCTCAACTCAAGGCGGAGGAAAGACTACTCCGACACTCCCTGGCGGGTATACACGATCAAGAGATTATAGAATACCAATCCCTTAGTAATACAGATTTTGACGATATCTATGATAGTTTTTATCGGTCTCGCGAACGAGTGGCCATCTTCCATTATGGGGGGCATTCCAATAGTAAAGGCTTACAGTTGGAGGATCGGCAAGGTAAGGCAGAAAACTTGGCTGTTCTTTTAGGGAAAGAAAAAGGCTTACAATTGGTCTTTTTGAATGGTTGCTCCAATGAGGCTCAGGTGGAATTACTGTGGCAGGCAGGTGTACCAGCGGTGATCGCAACAACCGCCGACATCAATGATACAAGGGCAAAGACGCTAGCACATCACTTTTATAAGGCCATTGCTGGTGGAAAAACAATCAAAGATGCCTTTGAAATTGCTGCTTCCACGATACGTGATCATCAGACAGATCCCACGGTCTATCGAAGTGTGGGTCGGAAGTCTAAGGCAAGAAAAGTTGATATCCCCTGGGGCCTTTATGCTCAAGAGGAAGCTGTACTAGATTGGTCTATCCATTCCATTGAAGTTGCGCACCGACTCGAAGCTTTAGCAAAACTAAGGCAGGCTTCTTTGGATCGCTACCAAGAATTTATGGGGGAGCGAGGTCGGTTTCGCCATTTACAGATTGATGAGGCCATCTTAGCCAGTATTCCTGGTGTAAAGCGGGAAAGATCTTCATTAATTGATCATGATATTAAGTTAGATCAGAAAGACCATTCCTTAGCGGAAAGTCTCCCCTTGTTGTGGCAGGAAAGCTGTCCGCACGCCATGATTATAGGCGTAGGGGGTATGGGTAAAACGGTATCGCTGCTACGTCTTTGGGAAAAATGGAGCCAAGCAAAAGATCCGAATTCTCCTGTACCGATCTTTATCCAACTCAACGAGTTTAATAACCGCCCTGAGAAAGATTTTATTCAGAATTACATACGAAAACACTTTGCCGATGTAGCCCCGGATGAACTATTTAAGAAGGTCAATAAAGATAATAAGGGCCAACGAAGCCCCCATCTTATTTTGCTATTGGATGGTCTTAATGAGGTTACCGCTAGGAGTAATGAGCTTCTATTAGAAATCAATCAGCTAAAGGTCCAGGAAGACTATCCCGGACTACAGCTAATAATTAGCTCTAGAGTAGATCTCCGAGATACCCATCAATGGCAGGCATTTCACTGCCTAGATTTGCAGTCTCTATCCAATGTACAAATCGCAGATTACTTGCGAGGAGATTTGCCTACTGATGCTCGCTTGTTAGAGCTATTGCGAAACCCCATGATGTTAAGCCTTTATGCTGCCCAGAGTGAACTTCCAAAACGCTACTTCGAAAAGAGACTCCTCAAAGAAAAAATAAGCAGTACAGGTGAACTGCTCTACAATGTAGAAAGTATACATCGCATCAAAATTGAAGAACAGTATGTCACAGCAACAAGGGAAAGGATCTATCGCCGTTTTGTCCTGGAACACCTATTGCCCTACCTGGCTTGGCAAATGCAACAAGCTGGGGTGTTTTCAATGGGAGAAGACGAAATGGAGAATAGCCCAGGTCTACTATCCTTGCTCACCAATGCTTGCCAGGAGCTAATTAACCATGACTTTTTTCGTGTCTTCAGGGATTATCGGAAGATGGATAAATCGAAATTCCTAGAGAAAGAGGATTGGGATTTGCTGGAAGAATCCATAGATCAGGTATGCTGTACAGAGTTGGTACTGTTGGTGAATGATAACGAAGAATACCGTTTTCTTCACCAAAACTTTCGGGACTATTTTGCCGCTCGCCATGTACAGAATCAGATCCAAATAGCACTGAAGAAGAAAACATTGCCGGATGTTCTACGTCTGGCCCCTTTGGACATTTATGTTCGCCAATTATTAGGAGAACTAGAAGGGGAACATACCAACAAAATAGCTTGGAATCCAAAAGTGAAGAAATGGCAGTGGAGTGAGGGCCAATTTTTGCTAAACAATCACCTTACGGACTTGCTGGAATCCTGCCGAGGTATTTTTGATCAAGAGAAATTGGGCTATACGCTCTGGAATATTTTGACCATTTGGACGGAACAGCGAGATGAATTAAGCGGTGCCCAACTACAAGATCTAAACCTGCAAGGTTTTTATTTGAATGGCTATCGGGCTGCTAGACCTGGCCTGAGTATGCAGTTGTCGAACGGAAGCATCACTGCCGAAGATCTATTCCCACAGGGCCATTCGGCCTCGATCAATAGTACGGCCTTTAGCCCTGATGGGGACCGCATCCTCACCGGATCGAACGACCAAACGGCCAGGGTCTGGGATGCCCATACGGGGAAGTGTCTCCTGATCCTTCAGGGGCATTCGGCCTCGATCAATAGTACGTCCTATAGCCCGGATGGGTTGCGTATCCTCACTGGATCGTATGACCAAACGGCCAAGGTCTGGGATGCCCATACGGGTGAGTGTCTTCTGACTCTTCAGGGCCATTCGGACTCGGTCAGTAGTACGGCCTTTAGCCCTGATGGGGACCGCATCCTCACCGGATCGGACGACCAGACGGCCAAGGTCTGGGATGCCCATACGGGTGAGTGTCTTCTGACCCTTCAGGGTCATTCGTACTGGGTCAGTAGTACGGCCTTTAGCCCTGATGGGGACCGCATCCTCACCGGATCGGACGACCAGACGGCCAAGGTTTGGGATGCCCAGACCGGTACTTGCCTCCTAACCCTTGAAAGCCGTTCGGGCTTGATCTTGAGTACGGTCTTTAGCCCTGATGGGGACCGCATCCTCACCGGATCGGGTGACCAAACGGCCAAGGTCTGGGATGCCCATACGGGTGAGTGTCTCCTGACCCTTCAGGGTCATTCGTACTGGGTCAGTAGTACGGCCTTTAGCCCTGATGGGGACCGCATCCTCACCGGATCGCGTGACCAAACGGCCAAGGTCTGGGATGCCCATACGGGTGAGTGTCTTCTGACCCTTCAGGGTCATTCGTACTGGGTCAGTAGTACGGCCTTTAGCCCTGATGGGGACCGCATCCTTACCGGATCGTTAGACAACACGGCCAAGGTCTGGGATGCCCATACTGGGAAGTGTCTTCTGACCCTTCAGGGCCATTCGGACTCGGTCAGTAGTACGGCCTTTAGCCCTGATGGGGACCGCATCCTCACCGGATCGTTAGACAACACGGCCAAGGTCTGGGATGCCCATACTGGGAAGTGTCTTCTGACCCTTCAGGGCCATTTGGCCTCGGTCAGTAGTACGGCCTTTAGCCCTGATGGGGACCGCATCCTAACTGGATCGCGTGACCAAACGGCCAAGGTCTGGGATGCCCATACGGGGGAGTGTCTCCTGACTCTTCAGGACCATTCGTACTCGATCTGGGGTATGGCCTTTAGCTCTGATGGGGACCGCATCCTCACCGGATCGTTAGACAACACGGCCAAGGTTTGGGATGCCGATACTGGGAAGTGTCTTCTGACCCTTCAGGGCCATTCGGACGCGGTTTGGAGTACGGCCTTTAGCCCTGATGGGGACCGCATCCTCACCGGATCGAACGACAGCACAGCCAAGGTCTGGGATGCCTATACGGGTGAGTGTCTCCTGACTCTTCAGGGCCATTCGGACTCGGTCAGTAGTACGGCCTTTAGCCCTGATGGGGACCGCATCCTCACTGGATCGTCCGACAGCACAGCCAAGGTCTGGGATGCCCATACGGGAAAGTGCATGATGACCCTTCAGGGTCATTCGTATTGGGTCAGTAGTACGGCCTTTAGCCCTGATGGGGACCGCATCCTCACTGGATCGTCCGACCAAACGGCCAAGGTATGGGATGCCTATACCGGTAAGTGTATCCTGACCCTTCAGGGCCATACGTCCCCGGTCAGAAGTACGGTCTTTAGCCCGGATGGGTCGCGCCTCCTCACCGGATCGCACGATAGAACAGCCAAAATATGGGATGCCCAAACTGGCGAATGCCGAATGACTCTACCTAATATCCCCGGATTATTGGTTCAAGGGTGTGATTTTCGGGGGCTGCATCCAAAGTCGGGCTTACAGGAAGAAGAGGTGGCTCTGTTGAGGCAGTATGGAGGTATTTTCAATGAGGAGGATGCTCGGGAGTGGGAACAATTGATGGAGAAGCATTTTGGTATTACGCCCTAAGGAAAGAATCAGGTGAGAAGCTACTGCCCAACGGACCAGATAAGCCCAGTGCTCATCGGACCCCCCTTTCATGTGGTTGTCCACCTTCATCTTTTATTGCAACTTTGCAGCGGCTTCTAACCCATATTCACTTCATATGAAGATCAGCAAAGTTCTTTTTCGGGAGGTAAATATCCCATTACGCTTTCAGTTTGCCCAGTCGAATAATCGCGCTAGCCATTCCTCTTCCTCAGCAATCGTGGAATTATATACGACCGAGGGGCTGGTAGGATTTGGCGAGGCCTGTCCACGAATGTACGTTACGGGTGAAAGCATGCAAAGTATGGAAAGGGACTTGCGGGGCATTGCTCCTCAACTGGCTGATCTCAGGCTGGAAAGGCTGGAGGACTGGCAACGACAGTTAGCCCAATGGCGGCAACTTGGTGTAGGTCCCTCCACCCTTTGTGCCCTGGAACTCGCCGGCATCGATCTCCTTTGTCAGGTCAAGCAGCGTAGCCTAGCCGAACTGTTTCCATTGCCAGCTGTAAGCTCCGCTATTCAGTACAGCCAGGTCATCCCCATGTTCAAGCCAGCTAAGCTGGCCAAGCTACTGGAACGAATACAGCATCTGCGGCCAGTGAGTGTAAAGCTTAAGGCTAGTGATCAGCTAGCAGATAATGTAGAGAATATAAGACTGCTGCGAGCTTGCTTTGGCGATGCCTTGGCTATTCGTGTAGATGTAAATGCCGGATGGACACTAGAGCAGGCACTATCCTTTATTCCCACCTTCTTAGACCTGGGAGTATACTCTTTCGAGCAACCCTTGCCATCGGAAGAGAAAGCCGGGCTACAGTTGCTGACGCAACGATTCGGCACGGAAGCCAAGATCATGGTAGATGAGTCTCTCTTAACCCTTGAAGATGCTCAACATTTCGTGACGCATCAGATTGGGAATCATTTTAACCTCAAAATCTCCAAATTAGGAGGGATTTTCTCAGCTCTAGAAATATACCAACTGGCCACGGAAAATGGGGTGTCTTGTCAATTGGGAGCACATTTTGGAGAGACGAGTCTATTGACCATAGCGGGTTTGGTTTTGACTAAGTTAGCTGGCCCCATGAGTGCGAATGAAGGTGCACTAGGAGAGATGTTGCTGGAGAGAGATATTCTTCAGCCTTCCTTGCAACAGGACTACAAAGGATGCTTAGACCCAGTGGATGTCTTTCAACAAATGGGTTTCTCTCAGGGACTGAACAAAGATCTACTGGAGTCCTACACGGTACACCAGCGAAGTTTCCAATCTTATCGCTTTGAGGGGATGATGAAAAGGCTCAGTGTCTAGTTAAAAAGGTAGGCCTTTACTGTAAGGTCCCACAAGGTATAGCAGAAAATTTGCTGCTCATCATCAATGGATGGCAGGTTAATGATGCTCACCAAGCTCTTTTTACGATTTTTTTTGGGCTATACTATCAATTCCACATTATAATGTGGTTGAATGGCAAAAGGGTTTATATTATCTTTATTTTGTATGTATTACGAGTGAGATTTATTGCTCAAGTACCTATTTAGTGATTACTTTCCTCGGACCATATTTGGACACGATTCCATTCATTTGTGGATAGAATACGGTGCAGATAGATAAGGAACGTAACCGTACATCATATCTCTATAAAAGTCTTCTTAGTTCGATACCGCGATCTCATGCATGGCCATAGGGTGATGCACAAGAAAATCGTATGGATATAGCATGGCTATCCATGGAGCCATATTGATAGCCTATTCCCTCATTATGAATAGTGACACCCTATGCTTATGAGGTGTCAGTTCATTAGAAAAAAGAGTATTATGGCGCAAATTGTTGCTCTACCACTTGCGGTAGAGGCCTTATACCTAGACCAGGAGAAAGTAGTACATGCGGCAACTGCAGACTTTCGACGACTGCCTTATACGGATGGTAAGAGGGACTTTAATCCAGCTACTCCTTATCTGAGCAGGTCTATTGGGTTTCATCCTTTTGAAGATCAGAATTTAGTCTTGGCGCCTGGTGTTCATCTGCATTGGTCACTTCCAACAGCGCTGAATAAGGCAATAGGTGCTACTTTACTTCACAAGTGGGAATTGGAAAGATTGCAGATTGAAGAGGTGGATCAGTTGTGGGAACATCTCATCGCAGAAGTATGGATTAAACCCATCAATGATGATATAGCCAGTGTCGTCCCGCCAAAAGATCGTTTGACGGCTGCACTCGGAGAACAGTGGTCGGCATGGTTGGTACCAATAGAGGCTTTACTTTCAAAGCCCCAAGGGACTTCTTTTCCAGCAGTACCAGACCGTTGGCTTATTATTCGTCGAACGCACGGTGTGATCACACAGAAGTGGATGATCGAAAGTAATTACCTCCACCCAGTAAGCGACGATGTAGCCAATACTAGTATCAATATACCTTATGCTAGTCCTTTATCCAAGACTCCACCTTTTCGATACTTGGGCCGGAAATTGCCGTTCGATGAAAGTTGGACTATGTTTGATGAAAATCGGGATCAGTACTTGGCTTATCTCACGGCAATGGGATACGATCCTCAGTCCGGGGCTGTAGGGTATCGCGAACCCACTTTTGCAGCATTTTACCCCAATAGTCACACACTTTTCGGGTTTCATGATGCAGAAAGTATTGCTCCGCCAGATGGAAGACTTGAATATGAAGTGGTAGGTTTCTATAGTAATCCTTCCAATAATCCGCTTTTTTTTAGCGTACAAAACTACTTACAACAACAGATAGATACGGATGGGAATTGGCTCGTCAGTGACCAATCGGTCCTATCGTTAATGGAAAAATATGATCCTACTACTGCTACTCTAGCGAAAACTACTACTGATCCGGCAGTTGTAAAGCAGTTGATAACAAAGTTTTTACGAGGGAAAGTCAGGGCAAATGCTGTAACTAACAAGAAATTGCAAGCAGAATTCAGAGCCCTCTTTTTACAGCAATTGGTCGATTCGGTTAAAAGCGAATTGAATTGGAGTTTACCACTGGACATTAATCAATTGAAAGAAAAAAAAGCGGAAGTGCTAGAGACGCTGGTAACAGAGCTAAGCAAGCAAACCTATTTTCATGCACAAATCAGGTTGGACAATGCCCTGGATAGAGATGTTGATTTTAGTCAGCAGGTGGGAATTGGGCATTCAACTACTTCTTCTCTAGCTGCCTTTGTCGGACTGCAACATACAGATGAAAAAGCGATTGTAGAAGATCAGGTGGAATCTATATTACTAGGCTCTCAATTGAAGAGTAGTCTTGATGTAGGCCCTAAGTTTTTGGAGGCACGCCATACAAAGGGCTTTACAGCCATCCCAGGTAGTCAGGCCTGGTCAGTGAGATTGGAGTCTAGGGAAACGCAAAAGGCCAATGCGGAGCAAGAGGCGGAGTACATCCAGCACACCCTGCCAGAAACCATCCATGTAAACCCTGTTAATGTGGCCCAACAAGCGTATGAAAATGCACGCTTGGAGGTAGAGTCTTATCAAAAACAACTTTTTTTTGATTGGCATAAGTATATGCAAGCTGCTTACCCCGCTGAGTTTAGCCGTAGAAAACTCCCCAATGTGGACTTGGCTCGCAGTTATATAGAGGCCGAAGGAATGCACAAGTTAGAGCAAAAAATAAAGACGGCGGGACAACTGCGACTGGCAGCAGATAGCCGTGGTAGAATCCGTGCAGCCTCCGCAGGGCCAGCCGCTAATGGTTTTAAATCTAAGGCTCATCATCTAGCCGAAGCTATTCAGGTTCTTCTAGCGCAAATTGAGCAGGAAAATGCAAAACCAAGTTTAATCGATAACAACAAGCTTTATGTATTAAGGCCTGTTCCTGGTGCCAGGTTTTGGGAGCCTAACGATCCAGCACTTACTTTCGTAAGACCCCGCAACTCGACCGATGTGAGAGGACGTCAATCCCCTACAGAACAGGAGGTAGCGGCACATATCCTCTCGACAGAATTTAATGGGCAAAGTGTCCTGACTTCAACGGCAATCAATAATATTTCAAATGCCATACAAACCTTGTACAGTACCAATAAAGCACAGAAAGTGGTATGGCGAGGTAATACTTTTGAGCCCTTCCTATTAGAATGGGAGGTGGAGCTTTTTCCAGATGATGATGGGGGGAATTTGTCTGACCCAGATCAGCATTTCCAAACTGATTTTATTGGTCGTCACTATCAACTTAAGGAAATGGCAGCCGACTTGGAGCCGCTACCAGGTAACAAGGAATTTGTCAAGGGGGCTAATGTATACCAAGGCATATCTTATTTGACTGATAGCGCCAGTTTACAAATTGAAAAAGAGCTGGCTACGCATCTAATCCAATGGTTGGAAGATCAGGTGCCGCGTTGGTATTACAAAAAACAGACTGTGCCCACTAGTGATCAAAACAGGTCTTGGCTACTTGAACATCTGGATGGAGACGACGGCTTGTTTGTAGTAGCTAGAACGGAAGCACAAAAATCCAGCATAGAGTTACCTTTGCCACTTGCTGATGTAAGCAAGACGAATGGGCAACGCTTATCAGACTGGATAGCTGAGCAATTGGCAAGCTTGATTGTTTGGCCAGAAATGCTCACAGATGTGGACGAAAAGACAGGGGCTATGATAACGGCATTTGAGGAATTGGCAAAGTGGGATCTGCTTTCGCAGCGTTTAGGAGGATTTAATCAGGCTTTATTGATGCGGAATCAGTCTCGCCAACTAGATATTGCTGACCCACTTGGATTTGCACCCTATCAATCCTTTGCAGCCAGGGTTAGTGGAAAAGTAGGCAAGCAGAAGGGGGTTGCACCAGAAGTAGATAGTGATTTTAATCCGATTCGAAGTGGTCGTTTGAAGGTGTTAAAACTCAGGCTAGTAGATCGTTTTGGGCAAGCTCAGGATATAGTGACACCCAATTTGATTCCAAGTGAACCGCTACGCGTCGTACAAGAGGAACGCATAGCGCATGAGGTACAATTGATGCCTAGACTTTCTCAGCCAGCGAGGTTAAACTTTAGATGGCTATCGGCATCCTTAGGTGAGCAAGAAATGAATGACTCTCCTGCTTCCAGTCCCATTTGCGGGTGGGTAATGTCGAACCACCTTGATCGCAGTCTCTTGTTTTATGACCAAAATGGAAGCGCCTTAGGGTCTATAACCCTGGTCCCAGATGCCATTTGGCAAGCGGCGCCCGGTAGCACTACGGTCGGGTCAATTGCGTCTATTCAGAACCCCTATCTCAAGCGGGTAGTACAATACCTCTACCTGAAGCAATTGGATAGCCAGCGGCGAATTGCCCGATTGCAAAAGGAAAAGCCAGCTGAGGCTTTGCCGGCAACTTATCTAGAAAACTTCATGGATGCCATCGATAGCGCCTTTGAAAATATTGAGCCTGAAAATTTTGCTCGACATTTAGATATTGCCTTACTGATGGGGCGTCCTATTGCCATAGTCAGAGCATTCCTGGATCTACAATTGAGAGGAGCACCAGCTTTCCATCAGGGGTGGAATAACTATTTGCAAGAACTCGAGGGGTGGCCTAAGACACACGATAATTTTACGAAGGTAGCCTTTCCCATGCGACTCGGAGAGCACCATCAATTGAATGACGGCTTGTTGGGATATTGGGAAGAGGAAGCCGAAGGACTCAGTGAAACCTTCTATAGCCAAATTGCTGACTCCAATGACGAGGATCAAATCATAACCTATTTATCTCCCAATGCAGGGATTAATTTCGATCTGTCAATTGATGGGCCCGCCCGCTCTTTTATCATGTTGGTTGATCCCAGGGCAAAGGTGCATGTCACCAGTGGGATATTGCCAACAAAAGCCATCGATATTCCAGAAGATCAATACAAACCCGCCCTAAAGAATATTGAGGTGACTTTTCTTACGGCTCCTATTCTCTCTCCGCAAAGACAGTTGGAACTACCTCTACCAGAAGAAGGAGGGTATGAATGGTCTTGGTTGGAAAAACAGAAAGACGCCTGGCGGGAAATTCCTCAAACACGAATCATCGGTAAGGATTTACTCCATGAAAAAATACCTGTTCCCACTGATGTTTGGCAGTTACTAATTGATAACAATTGGTTGGTAGAAAATTCGGATAACCCCAACATCGCCACCGCTGCCTCTAAGGATCGCCGGACGTATGAACTCAATGGTGTGGCTGTATTTGCTCCTGAGTTGGTCGAACGCTTGGAATCCTTTTTTGACACCTATGGTGAAAATATCGGAAAGATCAATTTGCAGGCTCGATTCGATGAGCCACAACAGTTTCGAGAAGGTTGGCTTAAACTGAAAAGAACCTCTTGATACACATAGCTTAAATCACTTTCATTTAAAAATTCAATAAAACCCACTAAGGATGCAAGGAATACGAGAAGGTCTTATTTTTCATCTAGTGACCAATAGTACGGCCAATGAGAAGATTCAGGAGAATTCTGATCGACAAGCAGAAGGAAGCATATTAGGGGCACCCAATATGGTTTTTGACCCTACTTTTGGTAACTGCATCAATTTTGATGGTGCTGATGATAGCATTAATTTCCCTGCCTTTGACCAGGAACTGGAGGAAATGACCATACAAGCCTGGGTAAGAATGGATGATATTAATGATTGGCAAGTCATTAAAAATGATCAGGGGTGGCAAAGTGGTTGCCTGCATTTTCAATTCAGGAATGGTCGATTAGAGTTTTCGATTAATGGCAATAGCCCTACTGATCATTGGATGGCTAATACCTTTGAACCTAATATTTGGTACCATTTAACGATGGTCTACAGTCAAAAATTCAAGTACGTAGATTTTTACTTAAATGGACAATTTCAGGAGCGGAAGACCTATCAGCTCACCAAAAAACTAAAGAAAAAAGTGTTTCAGGTAGGGAGCTGGAATAACTCCCGCTGGTTCAAGGGGAATATTACCCACCTACGTGTATTTAATAGAATACTATCAGCGACAGATATTTTGGAGAACATGGAACAGGATCGCTTCGCCCTCGCGGCTACCAAGCGTAGCTTTCCAGTCCATTTTGACTTGTTGAATGAACAAGAGCAAAATGTTCTTTACATCACGGATGAAACGCAAGGACAAGATCTGCACCTCACCTTGACGAATACATCAGGTAAAACGATCGAACTGAAGACGCCTACAGAAGGAGCTGATAATTATAATTTTCAATTAGTGTTTCGTCCTGAAACCTTACTTGAAACTCGAATAAATGATATTCAGCTCGAAGCAGTCAGCCATGTGGCAAATAATTTGGAAAGTGACTTTCAATTGGATAATAGTGTCAACGGAGTCACCTCACTTCTTCTCAAAACGACGGGGCCAAAGAACTGGCACGCTGGGCAGAACCTAAAGTTTTTGCTTAAGAACATATTTGTAAATGGGGGCGAAGGATCTCGTAACTCCCGAGTTATGTTGTTGTATCACAATATGCGCTTTGCAGAAACGGAAAATAATTTTGATGGATTTCGTGAGGTCCACATGGATATAGTGAACCATCGTGGACGGAAAAATATCCCATTACATTTTGGTTTTAAAGGCTCTAATTATGTGATGAATAAGGGGGGAGGAGCGAGTGACCTGATACTGCGCTTGAGCAATGTTTCGGATGAAGTGCTTAGTGTCAACCCGGACGGGCAGCCGGCTTCACATCTGATTTTAGCTTTTGACCCACCCACCGAAGACTGGGCACTGGCAGATAGTGATCAATTTGATGGTATACATGTACATTATCAATATCACAACGGTAACCAATTACCTGCTACGGGACCAGCAGATTTCACTTGGACTATTCCCCTTTTTCCATTGGCCCCCGGAGAGTGGGTAGATATTTCTATTTCTGATATCATCACAAACCGAGATACAGGACATGCCAATTTGTACTTGTACTACCTGAATATACCGGGTTATTGGGATGGTTTTTTTGCGAAGGTCATTGAAAAAATGCCCATTTATTTCAGCGCAGATAAAAATGTGGGGATTGGTACAACCAATCCCCAGATTGACCTGGCTATTGGAGATACAGATACGGGCTTGCAACAGCAAGGGGATGGTGAACTGGCCATCTATACGAATGGCAGTGAACGGGTGCGGGTGGACAAAGCGGGGAAGGTAGGTATCAGGACGAGTGATCCTCGAATTGACCTGGCCATTGGAGATACAGATACGGGCTTGCAACAGCAAGGGGATGGTGAACTGGCCATCTATACGAATGGCAGTGAACGGGTGCGGGTGGATAAAGCGGGGAAGGTAGGTGTCAGGACGAATGACCCTCGAATTGACCTGGCCATTGGAGATACAGATACGGGCTTGCAACAGCAAGGAAATGGCGAACTGGCCATCTATACAAATGGCAGTGAACGGGTGCGGGTGGATAAAGAGGGGAAAGTAGGCATCAGGACGAGTGATCCTCGAATTGACCTGGCCATTGGAGATACGGATACGGGCTTGCAACAGCAAGGAAATGGCGAACTGGCCATTTATACGAATAATGTAGAACGCATGCGGATCGGTAAAACTGGAAAAGTTGGTATTAGAGCATCAAATCCACTATTGGACCTGGCCATTGGCGATAACGATACCGGTTTACAGCAGGAAGGAGATGGCCACCTGGCTATTTATACAGATCGGGTGAAAAAACTACAGATAGACAAGGTTGGTAATGTTAGTATCGCCATGAACAATAGCGGTAGCCAGCTTCACATGAATGGATACCTCCGCCTTCAAAATGGAACAAGTGTTAATAAGTTATCGACAAGTTTGGAAAGTAACCACAGTTCCTTGGCTACGGGAAAAGCAATAAAAGATTATATCGATGGCCAGATTAGGACACTCCGAAATGAATTGAATAACCACTATCATGAATATTACCAGAGGCAGATCGAGAGTACGGATGTATTTGGAGGTATCAGATGGTGGAATGAAAAGAAAAATACGGGGAAGAAAAAAGGCTAAAGACCTGATAGGTGATGGCTCTTGCAAGACAAAGTAACAGCAAACAGAGGTTTTTTCTTGCCTCAGGGGTAATCGAGAAACCTATCCTCCTTCCCTAAGACCGTTCCTTTTCAACTCCAAAGTTAATGCAATTGAGCCCATTCATTTTGCGTCCGATCCAAAAAGAGGATAGCCAAGCTATTTTTGACTATCTCAGCCCGCGAGTGGCTGCCCCCACTCGCTTATCTGTGCCCCATTGCCCAGCGGAAGCCGAACAGTGGATCCGAAAAGCGAGCAGTTCACTCGATAAATATGTATTCAGTATTCGGGAGAAGGAGCAAGGGTTTGTTGGTGTAATCAGTTTGACACAGGTAGGTGGCTTAGGACATTTTTACTTCTGGTTAGGGGAACCATTTTGGGGGCGTGGAATTGCGACTGCAGTTAGTAAATGCTTACTAGAATGGGCTTTTGATAAGCTGGGGTTGACAGCCTTATTTACATGCGTACAAAGAGACAATGGACCTTCTTTGAGGATAATGGAAAAGTTGCAAATGAACCGGTTGCCGGTAAATCATGAGGAATACGACTTTTTCTGTACAGCTACTAAAGGAGAGCTTGCAACGCACGAACGATTACTCGAGTTAAAATGGCTGCTGAAGACCATTCGATCCGATTTAGTTATCCCTTGAAGAAGGGATAGCAATTTCAAATTATTATCACTAAAAATACCTTGATTATGGCATCAATGGATACACGAGCTGATGGGGGCGGGGCTGATACTCCGATGACAGAGTTTCAATTCTTATTTTTTTCAATGGGACAAGGAGATTGCTGTATAATTACTTGCCCAGATGGTCGACATATTATGGTCGATTGTGGCTCTCGCCCACCAGAACCCGATAATAGTGTTCATCAAGTGCAACAAATGTTAAGAGGCAATTGGGTATTTGGATTGGACTATTCTGTTGGGGCAAAATTGGAAGCCTTGATTTTAACGCATCCAGACCTGGATCACATTAATAAGGTCACGGAAATCCTTGGTGGCTTAAACCCTACTACCAGAAGACCACAAGAATATATCGTCTCCTTGCCTGGTGGTAGTACTCGAACAGACACTTTTGAAGCCATTCCGGTAGATAAGGTTTTCTTTAGTGACTTCAATCGGGCAAGGGCTGGTTTTATCGGATCCCCATTAGGTATGTACGGGGCAAATGGAGCAGGTGGCTGTAATCATACCATTTATAATAACCTTAGCGTCCGTGAACTCCACTGTGTAAGTTTAAGTGCGGGAGTGAAGACAGTAGATAGATGGACCCCCCCTTTTGGCGAATCAGAACATACTTCTTCTATTTTAGATGTACCGGAGGTTACTGTGGCCCGTGCGGCAGATGGAAGTTGGTCGGTTTCGATCATTGCAGGAAATGTGCCGCGAGATCGTGATGATAACTCTGATAACGATGGAAGAAATGCAGCTAGTCTGGTAACCTTGGTCAGAAATGGAACACAAAAGATCATGCTTTGTGGCGATGCTTCCATCAGTACAGAACGGTATATAAAGAATCACTACAATGATGTCTACCTCGCAGGATTACGGGAGAATTTGGCAACCATTGATTTGATTTCTGTACCGCACCACGGTAGTGATACCACCTCCTCCCACGATGCCTTTGTGGATCTTGTCCAACCCAAAATGGCAGTTGTAAGCTGTCGACGCCATGATCAAATCTTTCACCTTCCTGCTCATGACACGGTGCAAAAGTACTTGAATTATGCAGAGGACGGAGAGATAGGAGAGGATCATGCCATACAATGGTGGGTTAGGACGAATTTGGCAACTGTTAATGCTAAAAAAGCACAGTGGGATAGAGACGGAGATTCCTACCATACTTTACGAGATAATCAGCATAGACCTGCCCGTTACTTGTTGCAAGACTATAGGGGTGATTTTGATGGGACCGTGATGTTGGATGGGTTCAATACGGCTGGTGGACGAGCTAAATTCTATTTAGATCAAACTGTAACGACGAAAAAAGTAAGAATGACCAGTGTAGGAGGTCATCAATGGATCTGGATTTAATCACCTTAGCTTATTGATTATGATTAGCGAAACCCAAATTGTCGATATTGTTACTGCCGCCCTAGTACCACCGCAGTTCTCTTTGTTGTTGACAGATCTACAATCTGCCGACATCGATGCTATTGCAGCGGATTTTATACCAGATAATACGCTAAGGTTGGAGGAGGCGAGCCTTGTAGCGGTTACTAATGCAGGAGATTCTCCTCCTGGTAAAAAAGTCCTTGTTCACATTCGCGGAACTGGAGTTGACCTGCCTTTTTTGGGGATGGAGATAGATCTGCGGTTTTATCACCTTAGTAATAATGCCGCATTCCTGTTAGAGGCGGTAGCAGCAGCGGACTGGACGCTGGTTCAAGCTTTTCCACCGCTTAATCGAGCCATTGTCAGAGATTTGCGGTTCGATGATAGTGCGCTTCCGAAGTTAACACTTTCTTCTTTTGAGGTGACAGGAGAACAACAGCTTGGTTTAGGGTTAAATGGCGCTATGGATCTGGGCGCCATGACGGGAGGACTAGCAGACTTAATGGGACGGGCTTCACAGTCTTTCTCAGGAAGGATTCAATTAAAAGAGAACGGCTCCAAACTATATGATTTTGAATTGGATACGCCGATTAGTGAGCAGGTTGACCTAGGGATTGCTACGGTCGATCAACTTCGATTGGGGTTTCAACAACAATTAATCTATAACTCTTATCGGGATAACTATTACTTGATCCCTTATTTCAGGTTTGAGGCAGAAATTCCGATTACTTCTAATGGTGTAGATCATGTTATCCCCGTAGCGGTACGTGCGGAGGCGCTTGATAGGCCCTTCAGGTTTAGTGCTGATTTGACAGCATTGCCGGATATCGTGTTAGATGCTATTAAAAGCTTGACTAATCAAACAAGTCTGGACGGAGTCTTGCCAGATATGAATTTTTCTATTTCTGAGTATATCCAAATCCAGGATTTCTTCTTTGATTTTCACCCCACCGCTTCTCCGAAAATACCTCAGATTGGCCTTAGATTGGGTAATAAAAACCCCTGGCAAATTCTGCATCTCGATAGTACTGGAAAGACCATTGAGATACAAAATATGCGTATGAACTTCCAGTTGTTTGATCCCTTTGGCGCAAAGCTGAAAGCTTTTGATATATATGGAGAATGGGCCATAGGGGAGGCTGGAGTATTAGCTTTTGAAACGCGTTACCCAGAATGGAATTTTCAAGCCTACTTATTGGAGGGTACTACACTCAATATTAGAGAGGTCTTGAATACCTTTACTGGCTCGTATTACAACCTGCCAGCAATTGATGTCGCTGCATTCAGGATGGAAATCTCATCGGAAGATTACCTTTTAGACCTCGATTTGGAAGGATATTGGATGATCATGGATGATCCTTTTGTGATAATGGTTGAGGAACTGAAATTCTATCTGGATTATCAAGGAGGAAGTATACAGGAAGCCTATCTAGGGGGGCGTTTTACTTTGGGAGATATCAATTTCGATATTAATGCCTCCTATCCCGTTGATGCCGCGGGTTGGCTTTTTGCCGGTCAGGCAGAATTTATTTCACCGATTTCTGTAGTGGATTTGCTGGAGGATATTGGGAAGCAATTTGGTGTTGATCAAGACAGTGTTGGGGCATTGCCTGCCGATTTGGCCATCGATTCCGTTGCTATTTCCTTTGATACTTCTACGAAAGATTTCTATTTTGATTGTGAAAGTCATCTTTCCATCACCGGAAAGGAGCCAACGGAATGGCCCGCATTGAGTCTTCGTATTGCACTCGAACAAAATGATGGCAGCTTCAGCCGGACCTTTAGTGGTGAATTACGAGTCAATGGATTAACTTTTGACTTGGCCTTTAGCCAAAACCCAGCAGATACCTGGATGGTGGCTGCGTTCCAAAATGCAGCCGGACAGCAACAAAATATAGGGGAGTTGGTCGGCTTGTTCACAGATAATACACAAGTTACAGCGCTACTTAGCAATGTCTCTATCAATCTGGAAGACGCGCTTTTTGTTATCGATCGAAGAGTAGTAGGAGGGGGAGAAACGACAACTGCGCTCTTGATCGGTTTCGATATGGAAGGAGGAATCAATTTGGCTGGCTTACCACTGATCGGAGAAGTAATTCCAGATGCACAAAGTTTGAAGGTCAGTTTCCAGAGTCTTTTGGCAACAGCTGACTTTTCTGGCGATAAGATTCAGCAGATCCAAACCTTTTTGCCTGCTGGGGGGGTTCAACTCCCCGAACAGGTGAATGAGGAATTGAAACTTGGTGTTCACCTACAATTAAATGACCAAAGCTGGGATTTACAATATCCCATTACAGTAGATCAAACCAACGGACAATTAACCGAAGATAGCAATAGTACGCCTGCCCCCGCCCCCGGAGTACTAGATGGTGTTAAGTGGTTCAATATCCAAAAAAACTTGGGACCACTACATGTAGGTCGGATTGGACTGAAATACCAGCAGTCTGAAATTTCCATGTTGATTGATGCTGCCCTGTCGGTAGGGGGACTTACGCTTTCACTGGATGGGCTTTCAGCTAGTACGCCTTTACACCCAATCCAACCTACTTTTGATTTACATGGGTTAGGGATCGACTTTAGCAAACCCCCATTAGAGATTGGAGGCGCTTTCCTTCGGCAAAGATTCGATGATGGTCAAGGAGGGTATTATGATGAATACGATGGGACAGCAGTGATTAAGGCAGAGTCTTTTGGTCTAGCTGCAATTGGCTCCTACGCTTATTTTCAGCATCACCCCTCCTTGTTCCTATATGCCTTTCTGGATATGCCACTGGGCGGACCCTCCTTTTTCTTCATAACGGGATTGGCTGCAGGGTTTGGCTATAATCGGGCAGTAGTGATGCCCGATATTGACCATGTACAAACATTCCCTTTTGTAGCGGAGGCGATGAGTGGGACTGCTGGAGCTACGGATAGCAACAATCTTTCCGCAGAACTCGCCTCTATCCACGATACGATACCTCCTTCCGTTGGAGATTATTTTTTGGCAGTTGGAATTCGATTTACTTCATTCGAGCTGCTTGATTCTTTCGTGCTGGCTAATTTGAGTTTTGGACATCGGTTTAGATTGGATATTCTGGGGCTGTCTACTTTAGTACTCCCAACTCCCGAGGGGGGCAGTACGATTACGCCCTTAGCGGAGATACAACTAGCCTTATCTGCTAGTTTTGTACCAGCCGAAGGATTCCTCGGTGTAGAAGCCAAGCTCACTAATCAATCCTTTATACTCTCAAGGGATTGTCATCTAAGCGGCGGCTTTGCCTTTTATAGTTGGTTCAAAGGAGAACATGCGGGAGATTTTGCGCTGACTTTAGGTGGGTATCACCCACACTACAGGCCTCCAGCACATTACCCTAGTGTAGATCCGCTAGGTTTCAAATGGCAAGTAGTGCCTGAGTTGCTGATTAAAGGAGACGCTTATTTTGCCTTGACGCCATCAGCTGTGATGGCTGGAGGACACCTGAGTGCCACCTGGCATAGTGGCGATTTAAAAGCATGGTTCAATGTAGGGGCTGACTTTCTGATGGCCTGGAAACCTTATCACTATGAGGCCAGTATGTATCTTAATATGGGGGTATCTTATACCATTCATTTATTCGGTACCCATGAATTGTCAGCAGAACTTGGCGCTAATCTATCTATTGCCGGACCTGAGTTTTCCGGAAAGGCACATGTCCATCTTGCTTTTGTCACTTTTGATGTCGCCTTTGGCGAGCAGAAACCGACTCAAGCTGAACCCATTAGCTGGGGGCAATTCCAATCTGGATTTTTACCGGCGGATCATCTAATAAATGTTACGGTTACCAAGGGCTTGAGCCGGACAGCTACAGTAAATGATAAGGAGGTTTGGGTGATCAATCCTAAAGACCTCCTACTGGTTACCGATTCCATCATTCCCCTGAAAAAGCAAGGAGGGGAAACCATTGCTGGAGTCAATACAGACTTCGGTATCGGTACGATGGCTGTGGATGGTGACGATCTTTCTTCTAGTGTAACAATTTCGATTAGTAGAGATGGTAGCCCTGTGGCAAGTGATAGTTTTGCACCCTTTCAAGCTTTGAAAAAAAGTGTGCCAGCTGCTATGTGGGGGCAACAGTTACAGCCCGATTTGAAAGGAGAACAGATGATTCAAAATACTTGTAGTGGTTTTGAGATAAAGGCTAAAACCCCTTTGGCACCGCAAGTCAGTAAAGATATTGAACGTGCTAAGCTCACCTTTTCTACAGACCCGATTGCCAATGCTTTCGAGTGGGTGGATTTACCGACATCTGTTGTCCTTGATACAGATGAGGAAGGGAATCCATTTACTAGCGAAAAAGAGAAAAAAAGATATGTCGGTCAACTACTAGAACAGGAGGCTAGTGCAAGAAACAGCTTGCTAAACGCGCTGGGATTTCAAGAGGATTATTCTCCCAATGGCCAGTTGACAGCTGCTTTCACAAAGGCGCCTGTGATCGTGACCTAAGGCACGGTAAGCTCCTACTTAAAAGTTAGTCATTTAAAATGAATATGAAATGGCAGAAGAAAAATTAGCTCCTAAAATAGAGTTCCTTCAATGGCATCAGACCGCTTTACCGA
>CBDHHG010000019.1:0-111767 GCA_965263225.1 Saprospiraceae bacterium | reverse complement strand
GCAGGACATGTGCCGTTTCGTGGCCAATGAGATTATTGTCTTGAGTGGTATCATGTCGAAGGTTGGTAATGACATTACCTTGGGCGAAAGCCGAGCTGTCGCGTAAATTGAAACCTCGATCATAGACGTGTCGGTTTTGTCGTCTACTTAGATCTACCCTATATTCTGCATCTTCGTGAAACAAATTGATACCGTGAACTAGGACTCCAAGTGAGGTTCCAAAAATCCCCCAAGTAGAATCACTGATGAAGGCAGCCCAGCCTCCAACATGCCCCCACCGATAGATACGACGATTACCGCTTATCAAACCATTAAGCCCTCCAAAAATTGCGGCCACGCCCGAACCGAAAGTAGCTTTGTATGCCAGTAGAGCACCTGCCGCAGTAACCAGTCCCGTTTCCAAGGCTTGCAGAAAGGTTCCTCCGGCTCCTCTATTATTTCTAATCCCCGAAATTAGACCTGCGGCAAAACCGACCACAAACCCTACGGCCGTCACAATCAGATCATCTAGTCCCCACCATCTACCGGAAGGGTCCCGCAACATAACTGGATTATTTCCGGCATAACTGTAAAGATTATAGCCCTGGGAAATGCGCCTAGCGAGGTGCGGATTTTCCAGTATGTACCAATCTGGGCTGGTAAACCGACCCAATCTCGGGTGATAGTACCTTAATCCCATTTGGATCAAACCGGGCTCAGCGTCGAACGGAACACCAGTAAATCGATAGTCATCATTAGGTGTCCTGGCGGAAAGACCGAATGGTAGATAAATTTGCTCACTCCGTAGTACACCATCTGCCCTACAGCTTGTCAAAATGGACCCAAGATGGTCGGTCAGTATGTATGCTGTGGCAGGTGCTTCACCAGAAGTCCGCGTGCTTACTCCCAGTAATAGCTTACCAGTATAGATACTCAGTCTAGACGATGATCCATTCCGCTCAAATAGATTTTCAAAATAGCGTGTCTCAAATGTCTCATTGGGCGTTTCGATCCACCTGCGAACTCGTTGATCATGATGGTCATATGCATAACGGATTACGTTGCCGTCTATAAAAGTAATAGAGGCTAAGCGATCCCAAACGTCGTATTGTATGCTTTGCAGGTTGTCGTATGCTATTAATCTCCCGCGTGCGTCATATTCAAGTTCCGTCGATAGACCGTCAGTTTCCTCTACTGTAGTCAGTCTAAAGGGATGCGCAGCGTCCGTATAGTGCATCTGCGAGAGACCTCCTTCACTATTCTGTAGGAGATTGCCTTCTGCGGAATAGTGATAGTGATCCTCACGCAATGGAATGGATGCAGTGGTAGTCCCGCTACTGGTAAGCGCTCGCCTCAACCGGTATAGGCGGTCATAAGTGAATTCCCTAACTTGATGTTCTCCAGATAATTGGTCGGCAATGGTCCGAATCATGCCGTTCCGGTCATAGCTGATTCGATAGGAACGAAGGGGGGCGTGTGGGGCTCCCAGTCGGGCACCGATAAGTCGGCGCATCAAGGGATCATAATCATAGGCGACTTGGACGCCTCCTGAGAAATTTATAATTGTAGGATCACGATGTTCATTGTAGTCAATTTGTTCAACGAATCCTTCAATTTGCCGCAACAGGCCACTATCGTAGTACTGGTAGCCGATCCTGGTACCATCTGGATATGTTAGGCTGAGCGTCTGTCCTTGCCAGCCGATTTCCCGTTCAACGCTTAATTCCTCTCCATCTCCATAATCAATGATTTTACCGATCTGACGCCCCATAGCATCGTATTGATAACGTATGTTTACATCCGATTCGGACACTGACAGTAGTTGGCGTCCTTCGTAGGTAAATCGCCGAACTACAACCGCCTGATCCGGTACTGAGGCATCTGTGGCATCAATAAGGCGACCGTAAGAATCATAACGAAATAGCAAACGCCGTCCGGCAGCATCAGATTGCAATCGCAGATTTCCCGCTGCATCTCGGAAGTAGGTACGTGTTCCGGCTTCCTGGCTATCAATTTGGGTAGCTGGCCCAGGGCCACCATACAGATACCGAGCGGTGGTACGTCCATGGTGATCAATGATCCGCAGGATTCTATCGTCATGATCTACTTCATAGCGGGTTTCAATCAATAGGCCATGTCCATCTGGATGGACCAGTCGAATTAACTGTCCGGCAGCGTTGTAGTGCTCGACAATTGGTGGAGCTGTATCTTCCATTTCAGCATCCCATTTCTCTATACGATTGAGTAGATACCGTACTCGCAGAGATCCTCCATCCGGGTGTGACACCCGGACCATTTGCCCAGTAGAGTCGTAAAAGTAGCGTATAGACTCATAAGCAGAGAGATCAGCTATGAAGTTGGGAGTAGCTGAGAACACATTCGGATATTCGGCTGCTTTATGGTCATTCACTGTGTAGCGAGTCAAGCTACCAATTATCCAACTGTTTGCCTCACTCAAAGCGGCAGCACTACGTCGACAACGTTGTAGCACGTTCCCTTTTCCATCGAAATAGCTGATTTCCATGCTAATTCCTGGGAGATCCGTCAAGTTTTCCTCTTCCAGATGGGCAACATTGAAATCATCCCGGTGAGGCAGGATACTAAAGGTCTGGGCAGGCTGTAGGTGGTTATCCTTCCGCAGCGGGTAAATTATGGTAAAGTATTGGGAAAGTCGAAGTGTTCCGTCAAGCCCTGTATCAAATTGCGCCTGTAGTCTACCTAAAGGTGAGTATTGATATTGGGTTATCAGTTTGTTTGGATACTGCAATTCCGTTGGCTGGGCGGTACGCTGATCAAAGGTGGCAGTGGTTATTGCCCCATCCGGGTCGGTAAGGCGTATTGGGAAAACACCGTGTTCGTCGTAGATAATGCTGGTTTCTTGTCCCAGAGGATCTCTTCTTCCAATGATATTCCCATTTACATCGTGCCGCAGCGCTTCCTGAGTACGGTAGTAGCCCTCTGTTCTTGTGATCAGTTGCCAGGAAGGGAGAATTTCGTCTTGAAAGCCTGGGGGCAGGGAAGAAAGAGCATATTGCAATTCCTCAGTCCTTCTCAGAATACCGTTCTGAACCTGTCCGCTAGGGAGACCTTCAAAATCTGGCCCATCGTAGAAGTGATGCAGGTCTGTTAATAAGTTACCTGCTCCATCTCTAGTCTCAATTTGGGCTGGTAATCCGACAAGCCATTGCGATATGTTCAGCGCATAGGTAATGCGCTCTTCCTTCACTAGAGTGTCTTCTATCTCTTCTCCGGCAAAGCGACTAGTTTGCCTCTTGAAGACCAGATTACCGAATCGATCATATTCATAGTTCGTCTCACTTATTCGGTCTTCCTGTTCGAGAGCGTGTTGCCGGGTGACCAATTGACGAGTTCGGGGGAAGAACACGAAGTTTTCACCAGAGCTGAAAATTTCAACTACTTCCCATTCCGTATCAGCACTTTGATTTAACTGGGGACGGCCATCACTGTCCACCTCATAAATCCGGATACTTTGCAAACTCCCGCTCAGTGCGTGCTCATAGGCTCGTTCTCTAGGGGACAGTAATTGCCTGCGTTCTGTACCAAGCATGGCCCCTAAATAAAACGTGGACTCCTGCACCAGGGTGGGGGTATGAGCATCGCCAAAACTGGTCACCGTGACACTTTCAAATCCACGGAATACACGTTCTGCTGAATCGTAATATCCTTTATGATAAGACATCGTGGTTAAGCTGACCTTACCCGTGATCTGGTCAATCTCTTCGATTTCTTTTACTACCTGCAAGGGAAAAGGTAAGAAAGTACGCCAGGGATTACCCGCTGCTTCATCGGTAGCTCTTTGTTGACTAGTGCTGGCATAGTAGATACGACTTTCTAAACCGAACCCATCATCTACCGTGGTCAACAAATAGGGCTTCTTGCCGCGACTAAGTTCGAGGAAGCGGTATGGAAATTCAGCATAGACTGGACTACGAGAGGTCCAGAGTAGACCTTTAGTGCCATTGCCAAATAGATCCGTAAGAAAAACACCATCGGTACCAGGTGGTGGAATAAACGGGATTTCATACCGTTGACTCCAAGCTAAACCGCTTTGATTGAACCAATAATAAACACGGTCATTATCCACATAAACTAAGTCATTCAAGCCATCTCCATCAAGATCGACCAGGAAAAGCTGTTGGTGTTTGAAACCTGAAGGCAAAACCGGTGAGAATGCCATGTCGACCTGCTCTCCCCAACGACCGTACCCGAAATAGGGCCAGTACTGGACCCGTCCTGAGGTAACCTGGACGATATCATTAAGCCCGTCACCAGTCATATCCACCAAGAATATATCCTTTTGGGCAAATGAGATATCTGGGAATATGGTCGGATCACTCCGGCGTGCCACGATTGCGGGGCAGACCATCCTCTATCACCCTGATTATAAAAAAGCGTGAAACCAGCAGGACCCGATTGGATCAAATCAATGACTCCGTCACCGTTTAGGTCGGTCATACGAGTGGTTCTATGGCTAAGATCAAGAGGAACTTGCCAATCATAGATCAGAGGTTCCTCTGCCCATTTTCCGGCGCCGGTATTCGCTACTGCTATCCCTAGACGATGATTGGCACGCAGCAGATCGGCAGTTCCATCGCCAGTGAGATCGGCAAAGGATACGCCTGCATCGCCCAGATTCATACCTACAGCTTGGAGGTCAAGCGACTTCATGGGGCCGAAGCTTCCCGATCCCTGATTCTTCCAATAGCGGTGACCGCTACTGGATGCTTGTAGAACATCTGGCAAACCATCACCATCCATATCGACCAAGCTGGTGTCGGGGCGATTTAAGTCCGGAGGCGGGGACCCAAGGGCTTCAATCCGATGAAGCGTACCTTCGGTGGGCTCAAAGGTGGAATACGTCATCTGTACAGGAGGATAAGATTCCACGTTTCCGCTTGCATCAAAACCCATTAACTCTACCGAAGTCAGTAAAGAGTACTGAGTGGTCTCGTCCTGGCGATAATGTAATGCGTAACGGCTGGTCAAGCTGGGGCTTAGAGTCAAACAATGTCGCTCAATAGCAACACACCGCCAGTTGCTTGTGATGGGAAAACCAGCTCTGCCAAAATGAATACTGTCTGGCCGAGATTCATAGCTAAGATGAACTTCATAAATGCTCCACGATACCCGCTCCAGATAGAGTTGATTTTCGTTTCTTTGGTAATGGTAACGGATTTCGTTTCCTGCGGGATCAATTTCGCGATCTACCAACCAGCCGAATGTCTTGCCTTCTACATGTAGGCGACTATCATCTACAGATCCGAGGTGATAGGTATATCCTTGTTTCGTCCGGACAGTCCAGCTATTGCTATTATGAGTTATCTCCATAAACTGCCGATCTGTTCGTGGACGATACTGACCATCACCTACTGGAACCAGCACTTCCCCAGGGCCAAAGATGAATTCGTCTTCCCCTTCGTATTTCGGTAGGCCTTTATCCGTTCTTCTTAGAATTTTGAGCGGCCCAGAGAGTACCCAGCCCATACCAAATGGGCCATTGCCGTCGCCAGTGGAATACCGTAGTTGTAACTTCGGTTGCAATGCGTTTGGTCCTTTGGGGACCTCAATAGGAATGGCATAATTTCCCGAACCTCGAAAAATATCGGGCTGAAATCGTTCCCCTATACTTTTGGCAGCACCGCCACCTTTTGGCAGTGCCAAGAGCCCTTCTTGAATACCAGATAGAACTTCCATCGCAGTTGATTCATTTTAGTCAAACAATAGAAATCTATCTCCAATCAAATTGGTATTGCGTAATCAACCCGATACTTAAGAGTGCTCTTGGGTTGATACTACCATCTTCCCGACGGAGCGGACTATCTTCCCTTAAGAATAGTCGGATTCGCCAATCGCCGAGTAAGCGCTGTGGAGAACTTAGAGCTGTGGTTTCGATTTCCGCTAAACCTGTAGCATCCGTGGTCATGTCTACTGTAGTCCCGTTAGGAAGCAGTAACTCCAACCGAATGCCCTCCGCAGTCAAGCTTTTGGCAGTAATACACTTGACTGCCAGATCAATAATTTGAAAATTCGTTTCATTACGGGGCAAGTGAAAGGGAAGAATACTAAATGTTGCTTCGGAATTCCTCAACAGTTGGAACCACACTTCTGGAAAATCATGGCGTAGCGCCAGATCCCGGACATGGATTAATTCGCCCGGCAAGCTGGGCCGCTCCAGTATTTTGTTCTTTAGGATGGGGTTGTATTGTGCTGTGTAGTAGAAAATTAGCTGTACGTCTGCGATCAAGCGAAAGTCGAAATTATTACTTCGCTTTGGCAGCTCTAATTGCCAATGTCCCCCAATGCCTTGCCCTTCGAAGAGGCCTAGCTGATGACTATCCGCCCGAAAACGGAATATATCCCGTTGCGTTCGATATTCTGACAAGGCTAGGGTATCCGCAGCATGAAACCGCTGTTTTTCTTCACCCTCGGCAGTACGGTAACGCGATAGGAAGCTACCCCGAAGCATTCCATTGACGCCATCAGCAGGCAGCAAGCCGATTACTTCAACAGCAACTGCTTCTATTCGTTGCTGGTAAAAGCCCGGGTGTCTGCGATCAAATTCATGTAGTGAGGTATCAATTGATATTTTCCCACTCTGCTGAAAGGTATAAAAGTCAAAGGGGTAATCATTTCGCAGCGAGATTACATCTTTAATCTTACTTGCCTTCTGTTGCTTTTGGGTCGTGTAATAATAAGTGAACGAATCAATGTCCTTTAGGAGTAAGTCTGATCCTAACAAGTTGTTTTCCAGGCTTGTATTGTAGTAATTCTTAATGAGGTTGATTTCGGCGTCTTGTTCGAAGTTGAAAGCACGCTCCATCAGTTTAGCTATGCGGATAGCAAGATTTTGATAGGAATTAGCAATATTCCGCATATAGGTAGCCATGCGGTACCAGACTTCAGGGGTAAAAGTTTCGTCATCGAAAGCAGTCAAAGAATCTTTGAGCAGATCCCGCTGGGCAGTAGCTGCTGCAGCTGCATATTGGGCTGCAAGTGTTCGAGCTTCTGCTGCGTCGAACTGGGCTTCTGCAACCCCGACGGCAGCATCAAGTTCTTCAATCTGATTGGTTAATCTAGCCAACTGGTATTCATAGGATTTTTGGCCCCCCAGTAGCGTAGCGGCGGCGGCTACCTTGCCGTGCTTACCTTCTGCCGCTCCTCGCTCAATATCGCGAGCCAACTCGCGAATTTCTCCGTCCCACCAATCCTGCCCACTGGCCGCAGCGGTGGTCAGAGACTGTGTAATGTATTGCCATCGGCCGGCGGATTCGTATGCGTTCTGATCCTCTCTGGCATTTCGTGCCCGAAGTTCAGCCAGATCAACAGCCTGTCCCAGTGCATCTCTTTCGGCTGCGGTTGCTAACCACTGCATTTGCTGGACCTGAGCGTCAGCTTCGGACCGGGCTACCGCGCTTTCCAGTTCTCGACGCGTAGCACTTTCTGCTTCAGCACGTACTGTAAAATCTATATACTCCCGTTCTGCTTGAATAGCCTGGTGGGCAAAATGACGAGCAGTTTGTTGTAGATAGTCGAAGGTGAAGATTGGAGACATGGAAAGGCCAAAAAAGTCTAGCCCAGCATTAAGGTATTGCCAGCGTTGGGCAACCCAATAGATTACCCGTGAGATGGCAGGATTGTTTTCTCTAAATTCACCAACTCGCAGACCAGCGATCACCTCTCTAGCCCGGGCAGCTGGTCGCTTCAGATTGTCGATGGAAAAAAGGGGAGCATCGTCGATGATTTCAAGATCCTCATTCATCAATTTGCAGTAGATCTCAGTAGCAGCTTCTATCTGCTCTTCACGGTAATGGGTATCCCCCCATTCCAGGATATTTTCTGCGATCTTGACCCACAATCTTGTCCCTTCAAAGCGTGGGTTGAGATATCGGTACTTGGCTGCTTGCAGATAGTAACTTTCTGCACGAGCATATTCTCCTAAAGCGTGAAAGCAATTGCCCAGAGCCCAAGGTATGACAAAGCTGTAGGTATGATCAAGATAAAGACCAGAATCGATTCTATTGCTGAGGATTAACCGAAGTTGTGGTAATCCCTCTGCCTCAAGCCTCGGGCGATATATACGTGCGATGAGGTCAGAAGGTTTGGGCTGGTTAGCCCCGGCCCACTTGAATACAGCTATCTGTGACCCGGTCCGGATGCCATATTGCCAGCGTTGCCTTTTGGAAGGTGTGGTCTTCAGATGGTCAACAGAGGAAGCTGTCCAGGAAACGTCTTCACCCAACCATCGCATGGATACCCGTTCTTCTTCAGCATTACCTAAGAAGAATAGCTTACTGACGTTACTACTAGGATGAAGGTCAGAAGGTATATTCGATGACAACTTCAAGGTACCTATTTGGGCTGTCCGGAAGCTTTTATTGCTAGCAACAATTCGGCTAGGTGCTGAGGAAGAAGAACGATTGTCTGACTGGATAGCCGACTTATAAAGACTTCTGGCTTCAGTAAATTTTTTGGCGGCCAGGCGCGCCTGATCTTGTTTCTTCAGCGCAAGACCGGCATTGTGCAAGGCTTGTGCCTGTCCTAGCTTGTCATCGTGCTTGGCAAAACTCTTTGCAGCGGCCTCACTCTGCCTTAGGGCTTGCTCAAACCGACCTCTGGCGATCAATGCAGTGCTGTAATTAAGTTGAGCAATGCTTCGTCTCTCGGGATCTTCCTTTCCCTGCATATGTGACAGCACCTCTTTGAATACTCTGGCCGACTCGCTTGCCCGTCCTTTAGCGATCAACTCTGTACCATAAGTGATTTGTTCATCGATCCGAGTATCGGGGATATCCGAAAAGTGGAAACCCAGGTCAGATTCTTCAAAATCGGCGAGTTCATCAACTAATACTGGTGGTTTTCGGAATCGGATATTAGGCTGGACTTCAGCCAGTAGCTCCAAGCCTATCTCTGCCCACTTCCTTTCCATTTCTAAGGTGGTGAGTGGTAATTGGCCGCTCTTTTGAAAGAGCCGCCGACTAATGCGGTACTTTGGGAAAATTAACTTGTAAATAAGCGCCCGCGCTCGCTTGTAATGGCGTATTGCCTTTTCGTATTTCTTGTCGTGAAAATACTGGCGAGCCTTTTTTAAGGCTTCCTGGATTTCTTCGAGCGCTCCGGCGGAGTCATTATCAGAACTAAGAAAGAAGTCGACTTCATCAGCTAATTGAACTTCAATAGTGGTAAGGTTTTCGGGGAATTTAGCACGCATGATATATAATTTTAGGCGGTTTTGGGTTGTAGGCATACAACTATATCATGCTCATCACCACCCTCTCCGAAAGAGCGAATCTTTGACGGCTTAAGCAGTGAACAAGCTAAGCTTAGTAGCCTATCTCAAGCTGTTGTTCAAGTGTCAGTTCTTGGAAGTCTGCCACTTGGATGAAAAGTGTATGCGCTAGACAAATAATTTTCTAAAAGTGTCATTTCACCAGAACTGATTTCACGCGATGGCAATGTACAATCCAGGTCCTACCACACGAACCAGTCAGGTTACCAAACTTAGGAAGGCCGAGAGATTTGCTCAAGTCTCTTCCAATGTTAAAATAAGGATATTTATGAATAATATAAAGCGCGTTGTGGAAATCTTTTATTGAATTTACAGTTTGTTAATATTCTAGTTTACCTACCACGTTAGATCACATTTTGCCTGCCTTCTTTAATTTTTATATATGGTTACATTATCAATATAGTGGTCGCCTTGCCCAATGGAAACTACTCCGAACCGATCCCCCTGTAAATCATTGTTAAAGATCTCGGTTACAAATCTTCCTCCAAAGTATAAGGCATAAGCGCCATCGGCTCTCACAATTCCTAAATCATATTTATTTCCATACTCTATTTGTACCTGCTCAGTGTATAAAACGCTTATGGAGGAGGGATCATTGATGTCCTCTATTTTTACAAACTTCAACTCACCATTATCATTTATTATAAACGCATAGCAGGATCGTCTACCTTTGTTGTAAGCGATCGTTAACCCTCGGCCATAACACACTTTGTTATCGGCACATTTATTAGCGCCATCTATATAGGCAGAAACAGAATATGGGATATTGTCAGAACTGGATTCGATTCCGTCGCCTTGAAGATATTTGTGCCTAATGAAATTAGTTTTCTTTATTCTAAATAGATACATGTTTTTTTCTTCGTCGACATAATAATCGTAGTCGTCATGATTTCTCTTATTCCAAATGTATCCCAGAAACCCACTACTCATCCTATCAGAGAAAGGCTCATAATAGGTTTTTTGCCGGGACCTCCACTCCGCTTGAGTTAGGATTTTCTTTTCCTTAGTTGTGGTAGTACTACGTATCTGCTTAAACCTCAAGACTGATAATGCTGGAATTAGTTCGCGAAACTTTGAATCTAAAAAAGTCTTATCAGAAATCTGGTCTTCAGGTATGTAAGCCTTGGCGGCAAACAATATTCTTCTCGAATGCAACTCTTCGAATTTGACAAGAATTGAAAACTCACCTCTATAACTGTTTCGATTGAGCTCTCCGAATATGACAACATTTGCCCCATTCTTGTCAATTTTTTGTTTGGTATCTTCTGTGATCTCTCCCTCATTCTCTTCGTGAGAAATGAGATTACTGATTAGCCTTCTTTCCAATAGATTGAATTGAGATCTATTTTTCAAAAGGTAAACTTCATAATTTTCTGTTAACTCTTCCGTAAGTTGGTTTTTCCTACCTTCCTTGGTTTTAAAATCCCAAACATATACTCCTTTAAAGTCGGATTGCTGAGCGATTAAAGCTCCATTCGAACCAAAGTTGATAAAATAAAGTATAGTAAGAAAAAATAAACATAGACTTCTAGTCAATTGCATATCAGGTTGATTTGACGCGTATTGGCACTGATGTACTGTTCCTTGCACCATATTGTATCCCTTCCAATCAGTAAACCGAAAATATAACTTTTATTATAATCTGGTATAACTATTGATTTAATGCTAGGCAAATTTTTGACCATGTTTAATCTGGTACCCTCTAGTGTTATGACTCCCTCTATCTGTTCAAACTTTGAGTTCACGATAATTTTCACCACCTTCTCAGCCACTTCGACGGATTCACCTTTTCCTCCTTCTTTATTAGTATTCCGCTCAGTGAGGCTTTCTTTACTCCGCCGATTATCGCTTTTTATATTATCCTTTATCTTATCACTACTATAATCGTTATTTTCATTTATCGTGGGTACTTTGGTCAAAGTATTCAATAGGTATCTCCTGGGGCTGTGAATTGTCATTTTTTGATAACACATGATTTAAAATAACCGCACCTAAGGTCCCCACTAGTCCAATTAAGGCCACTATCACCGCATATTTACCTTGAATGTGTTGATTTTCTTTGTTCACTGTTCAGTTTTTATGGTACAGAATAGTATGGCACAGATGATAGGCTGTTCTTTCATTCTTTCAATATCGGCATCTATTCAACGAAATTCAACTTCATTAGGTATGATCTGAGTCCTCGTAAATTGATGAAGATAGGTTCGCCAACCTGCAATAGGCTACCATACTTAGTAGTGTGGACCAGTTCCTATTGAGAAACCAATTGAATATATTGCTTATCTACCCAACCTTTCAACAAGGTATTATCAGCGGTGAGGAAGCTTACATAATAGAAATCTATATTTTTTCGATATTCCTGCTCAACACAGTCGCAAATCACATCAACCATGCTTCCTTTTGGTATATCGAAGATCTTATTTGATTTCTTTATAGGATACTCTCGGAGTCCCAAAGGAGACGTTTTCGTATTAACAACTCCTTGCAAATCGGTAAACACTTCCTCACATCTTGTATTCACTTTTGAACCTCTAACGTATCCTTGTACACAATTTACTCTATCATCTGACCAAGGATGTGTACCAAACAAAGAAAAGAACAGACCATCCCAAAAGTTATTTGATTTTGTGCCAGAGATCTGCCGCAATATCTCGATGCCGCCTAAAGCCAACTCAGCATCATACCCGGCTTCATCTAGTAAATACATCGAAGAGATGTCGCATTCTAATTCGTCGGATTTACCACAACTGCTGGATACGTAGGTTGTGAACAAGGAATTTAGGCTAGAAAATATATTGTCTTCTTCCTCTTTTTTCAATTGAAACATATAAAGTCTAGCGTTCTCCTTGGTATGATCATTTTCGTTGTGCGCAAGTTCATGGCCGACTATATAGGCAAGTTCATGGATATTTTGAACTAAGTCTAACACCTTCGTTGTTACATAGATATTTCCTCCCGGAATAGTGAAGGCGTTAAACTGATCAGATTCCAGAATATAGACCTCGTATGGATATTCTTGCCTTAGCATAAAAGGCTTCATCTTATTGACAATTTCCACCACCCAGTTTTCTCGGCTATGACTGGTAACAGGAAAGGGAATGAAATTCTCGTGGAAGTGTTGTCCTAATTCTACTAATCTATCAAAGGAAGGGGTGCCCACTTCTTGCCTAATACGCTTTTTCACCCGGTCTCCGCAATCTTCGTATGCCTCATATCCACATCCCAAAAACTTAGCATCTACCTTTGAACCGAGGTTGAACAAGTAAAAGGCTTCTTCTGGAGGCAATCTATGATCCTCTAGCTTATCATTTGTGCAGCTAGAAAATGATGATGAAATTAGTATAAGGAGTATTATTGCTTGGTAGATACTTGAGTGTTTCATCTTTAGTGAGGTTATAATGTTTGAAACGTGATCTGGTCGTTACAAATATAGGTAGGTAGGTAAGTAATCGATATACCTGTGCTTAGGTAGTTTGAGCTGTTGGCACAATTCTAATTTAGGGTCATTTCTGCTGATCTATTTATCAATCTTGACTTCTATTGTTCTAGTTTCTTTTCAATATGTCAAACATTTTGCATTTAGGGCAATCTCATTAAACTGCTCGGTTTAAGATTTTAATTAAATATTGATTATCCCAGGCAGCTCTCATTCTCTTGTTCTGAATGCCGACTTTGAGAGATTTGTCCTGTTTGAGTAAATTGAGCGCCATTCTTCGGATGACCGATAGGTTCTGATCGGCATATCCAGTTCGCACTCTGGAAGCATCCTCTTTAAAAACTACATCCAGGGTCCAATGCAATTGGTTTTCGATGGCCCAATGCGTTCTAATAATGTGGTTAAATGCCTGAGCATCTTTACTTTGAGTAGATAGGCTACTGATATAGTATCTATTTTGAGTCTGCTGCTGATCCCCCTGCCAGCGAGTGGCCTGTATCATAACTAAGCTTGCAATATCCTTCCATTGCTCCAAGTCCTGAGACAGAATCCAATCAAAATCAGGAGCCTGTAAGTCTAATACATAGCATTTGCGGGACTCTATCCGCCCATGCCCTTTATCCCATTGCTGATCTTGTTGGCAAAATCGAGTATTGATTAAATGCTCAAAAGTAGCTTTGACCTCTTCATAGAGTTCGCCTTGATTGGATTTAAGGGCTAACACATAATCCGCTTGATGGGCACGAATCTGTTGGGCGATCTCCTTTTGAGTGCCCATCGCATCAATGGTAATGATACATCCGGCTATTTCTAACATACCTAGCAATTCCGGTATCGCGGTGATTTCATTAGATTTATCATCCACCTTTAACTGTCCAAGGCTAATCTGATTCACGGTAGCCCAGGCACTTACCATGTGGATGGCTGCCTTATTGCTACCTTTATCATATGACCCTCGTAAACGCTTACCATCAATGGCAACTACTTGTCCTTGAGTAGCTTGGCTAATACTACTGATCCAACTAGCAAAACCCTTCTCCAACTCTTCGGCTGATAAAATCGAAAATACTCGCCCCAAAGTGTCATGGGAGGGTATCCAATTAGGCAAGGGCAGTAAACCCTGCAAAAAATCCGCCTTGGCTTTGCCAAACTCTTCTATCGCTACCCAATTATCAGCCCCACTCAGCGTACCAATTATCGTTAAACCTATGATATCAAGCAAGGAATGCTCTTTGTGCCGATCCAAACGAGGATCTTCTATAAACCCAAAGTGTTCCGCCAAGAACCGTAGACCACTTTCTGATCCTGACATATGTTTTTACCTCAAGATCTTATTTTTTTTCATTTGGCGCAGTTTAATGCGATTGCCCTAATTTTGCATTGATCTACAAGTTGCTTCTCTTTTGAAAATGCTATTTTGCTAGGTAAATCGTAGTATCCATAACCAGAAAGAAAAAAGTAATTGAGCAGCCTGCGAATAGCTTTTTCCACTGTCTTCTTTCAACTTTTCGTGAATTTCGTGGCGCGTGGGATCTTTACAACCTCTGTTTTAAATTTTTCTTTTCCCTTGATCTAACTAGTTCACAGTCGTAGTTACCTTTGTAGGTAGTTAGCGAACTGATACTTCCAAGTTGTCAAATGATACTTTTTGTTCATTGTGAACAACAAGTCCCAATTTATTTCCATAAAAACCAGAAAACGGTATATTTCCCATACCAAATCCGTTAATGGATAAACTGTAATGATCACCTGATTTACTAATTTCTAAAGTATTCAAGCCTTTATTCATCAAAGTGGTATTGTTAACCCTCTTGTATTTCATAATGTTTTTAAATTCCCCTTCAAACAGGTGATAAAAATTGAAGTATCCATCTGCTGTTATTACAAATTGATATTCACTATTATTCCCATTGCTACCAAACACCAAGCCATAGGGAAAGTTGTCAACCCCTTCGTGCCAGGAAGTCACTACTTTGAAATTGAAATTATCTCTTGTATTCAAAGGAATTTCAATTAGTGAATGAGCCGAGAGTTGTTCGTCATTGTTTTGCAGAATATACTTCCCATTTTGTAGATATATATTTCTGTATTCGGATGCAACGGTAACCCAATTTGATTGGTTTTTTTGAAAAGAATCGTAGTAAATGACTATATCCTCATAAGGATTTCTAGAGATTAGAGTATCTATATAAGATGGAGAAGACACTTTGTAATATTGTACATCTCCAGTATCATCAAAAATTTCTTTATACCATTCATTCCCTTCCTTAAATAGTACTTTTTTCATAACATTTCCATTCGGGAAATACCACGTACTAAGTTTGTCAAATGAAGGCCCATTGATATCAAAGAACTTTCCAACCCAGTATCTTTTACCATCTTTATAAAAGGCGCGAGATTGCGAGCAAGGACGCCCATCTTTATCATAGCTTACCAATCTATAAAAATCAGTGGCAATCAAATCGTCACTTAATACTAATGCCAAGGACGAATCACAAACTTCCATCCAATTGCCATATTTTTTAGAATTTCTTGTAGAATTCTTCGCTTCTTCTTTACGAAATGTTCCACTACAATCTGCCATAATGAATTTCACCCTGTACATGTATCCGATAGTGATGAATGCCAGCGTAAGTGAACTAATGAAGATATAATTCCTTAACCTAGAACTTTTCTCCGTGTTCTTTGCTACTCTATTAGCTCTTTGTGTATTTTCCAATTTGGCAATGATACTACCTAAAGCACTGCTGATCTTATTAAAATCGAGTGTTTGCTGATCATACGAGATAACCCCTCGGTTAATATTTGATCTCAAGTAATTTAATCTTCCCTCAATTGCTAAGATTTCCTCTCTGAGGACATCATCTTTGACAATTTCTTTTAGGGCCAAAATCACCTTTCGTATTTCTCCTTTGGATAGGGCTTCTTTTAATTCTTTCACTACAAAACAAATGTTTATGCTGCCAAAATTAAAGGACTGTTTTTGGACAGGGTAAGGGGGGCAATACAACTCCTCGACTTATTCCAAGATTGACAATAGGGTTTGGGTGATGAAATCTGATGCATCCTGTTAATGGCAAAGAATTCATTTAGATGAACTTTCTTTAATTATCCAGGACAGATAATCCCGAACCCATTTCTGCTTAGGATCATCTTCATTAAACCCAGGAATGAATCTTCCAGCAGTTATATTAATTCCTCCTTGCTTCAATAGTGAATCACATCTGGGGGCATGCCATGCTTGAGCGATGAGCCCCACTTGGTCCACTTGGCGTATAGTCTGCAAACCGATCTTGACAATATCATTAGTACTCAGATACCTTTTCTTACTTGATTTTTTTAAGCCAATTCGGAACAAGGAGCATTGATTCCATTTGTAATTCCTTATTTGAAAACCATGATCCTCTAAGACTAATGATGCATTTGTAGATTGTCTTTCAAACTTAGTCTTCTTGGAAAGAATATCAAAGATTTCCCATTGAAGAATCATAGAACAATCTCTGTTTTTATTTGCTCTCAAAAAGTTCCGTACTTCTTTAGCAATTAAAGAGTTTATTTTATCTGTCGTACCATAAGAAAACACAAATAGTGAATTAACCCTTTCCAAAAGGCCGAAAGACCGATAGAAAAAACGCCCTTTGTATATATACTGCAGCAGTTGGTCATATTGACTACATGTGATTATAGCTCGACAATAGCGGCTTTTAAAAGCTTTTTTATCTGGAACAGATGAAAGTAAACTTTTTAAGTCCCTGAATAATACTAATTTTTGATCTTCTTCCTTGACAAAGCAAAATTCTTTTAGTTTATCTAATAGGATTTCATAATCGAACGGATTCAAGTAAATTACTGTAGAGTCATATTGGATATATCTAAAACTATCTTGTGCAAGATTGATAATATCAAACCCTTGAGAGATTAGTTCAGTTAATTTTGCTTTTCCAAAATTGCGCCTTCTTAAAATATCTATAGCCTTATCTATTTCATCGATAACATTTATCTCTCGCTAAGTCATCATCTTCTTCTATTCCTTGTTCTTCAAGCAATTGTTGAAATTCTCTATCAAATTTTATGTTGTAATGTTCGACTATATTCCTATTCCAAGAGTAGAATGTGTTTCTATACCCCTGGCCCTTCGTTGGAATAGAATCTACCATAAACCAGTTTCCAATGGTCAAGATACTCATATCTTTGGCCCCATTAGAAATCACGGCCTTTACATTACCTTGATTTGCTAAAATGAATTTTCTCAAAGTTCTAAGTCTAGAAATCGTAGCATTAACACCTCTATGTGAAAGGTAGAGGTATGGGTAAATTATAAGCTTGCATTTCTTGGCTAACGCATGTTTCTGTAGCCAATACCTTTCTTCTCTTTGAAGTTTATGATACTCTTTAGATCGAGGTTCTTCACCAGTTCTTAATGTCCATATCTTATCACTTAGATTTTCGTTAGGGATTGAAAAAGACGTGAAATCACCTTTTTGTCTAACTATCCCAGCACCTAAATACCTGTCCTCATAGATTCTTTTTGCGGAAAACGAGATAAGACGCGTTCTTAATAAAGGATCTCGTTCAAAACCAGTGACGACCTTCGGTTCATCCTTGTCCGCAGATTCTGCGGATATACTACTCGTTAATTCTAGGATATTCGAACAAAGCTTGTTATATGAGATAGAAAAGGCTTCATCAGATATTAGTCTAACTTGAAGATCTTTTTTCGACTTATGAAATCTTGCCTTGATTAAGGTAATTCGATTTACTAAATCAACTTCTTCTTCATCTATTGATTTTTCCAGTAACTCGATTGCCTTAATTAATTCAGCTTCACTTACGAGCCTTCTTACCTCACTCTTTAAACTGGTGGTTGTCATATCTTTGGATATTATGATGACCTCTTCCCTAATATCCAATGTAAATTAGAGAATTTTGATGAAATATTTATTTTAAAATTAACAGGTCAGGAAGACGAAAAAGCCGAAATTCACGGAAGCGCAAATTTCCTTTTCCTTACGCCAGGCGGAGCAAGGAATCCGAGTTGCGGAGATATGCATGAAGATGGGGTAATGGGGGGGAAGATTAGACATATGGCTATGACAAATTACAGAAACGAAGACTGTGTTTACGCTACATCCATTTCTTTGTTGGAAATAGTCATGAAACTTCATGGTGGTACATTCGTATTGCAATGAGTGCTGAGGAATAGCTTTAAAGCCTTCTCAACCTTTTTGATCTTGATCAATCAACCAATAATACCGGAATTTATAGTGGGTCGTACAAAAAAGTAGAGTTAAATGTCAAACATTAAACAACCGAATTTATCTGGTCAACTACTGGAGCTAGTTAAATGGCTGATAGGTACTATTGGATTAGGCTTAACAGGAATATGCATTAACCAAGAAATCCAAACCACCGAACTTAAGGTCAAGAGACTGGAAGCTGATGCGAAATTTTTGGAAGTAGTAACTTCCGATATTGGAGAAGATGTTGTTAATAGCGAAATCAAATACCTTGAATACATTCTAACTTTTGTCACAACGCCTGAAATTAAAAAGGAAGTTCAAGAAAAAATAAATCGCAAAAAAGCACTGGATATCGAAGAAGAGGCTAAAAGAGTAAAGGCCAAGGAAACTGAAGAACTTGACAAGATTCAGAACAACTTGGATACTGAACAAAAAGAGAAGTTTAAAGAAAAAAGGAACCAGGAAGAATCAACGGAAACGGTTGAGCCTGCCAATAGTATTGAAGATCTGGTAGCAGAAGAAGAGAATATTGCTCCCAATACGGAGGACTTGAATTTCGGAGAAAGCATTATTGACTCTTTGCAAAAAGCTACTACTCGTACAGAATTTGTGAGTAATGAAAGGGAATACAAATTGGTCGGAACTCCCGTCACAAAATGGGTCAAAAAGGGCTATTATGTTGAGTTTAGTGAGAGATTGCGAATCGGAGTTAAGGCGCTTAAGAAGAACTCAATTACCGTCAATTTAAAAGACATTCAAGACGCCCAAACGGATCCTATTTTATTGAAAAACAGCTTGACACTGTCAGAAGGTGAGATTTGGATTGAGAATAGAGACGACTATCGCCATCAAATTACTTTAAACTACATCGGAGCGGCTGGTAAAAACCCCTTTACTAAAGCAGGATACATAACCGTTGCGACTTACAAGAAGATAGCTGAGAACTAATGCCAAGCTTAAGGAGCAAACTGAATGAGGAATAACTAGTGGCGTGGAACAGTCATTATTGAGTCAATCTGAAAGGTTACATACGCTGAGTTTACCTGGAATTTTTCTCTGACAAGACTAATGAAAGCAAGAAATCAAAATAGATGAACCAAGATATTTCAAATCTACAAAAGAAGTTATTCCCTTTTAGGTATTCAGAGTATGGAAAGTGGGGATTTAGGAAGATAGATTCGACAGTTGTAATGCAACCAGCATTTAACGAGGTTAGAGCGTTCTCAGAAGGAATAGCGCCTGTAAAAGGACCTAATTATAAGTGGAGTGTAGTTAACACAAGGAATGACATAATCATACCTTTTATCTTTAGCGAATTGAAAGTTGGTGTGAGGTCAGGTAACTCAGATATTAGTGGCTATACTCCAGTTTTGTCTTCTGAAATGTACAAGTATCTAAATGAAGATGGTTTTTTAAAAGATAAATTTAGAAGTAGCCGTTGGTTATAAAGTAGACTTGTTCAGATCTATTTATTGACAATAAGGATTTTAGGTAAAGCTTGTCAAGTGCAAATTTCGGAGAAGCTGACCACCCTTGTGCGGAGCAAAGTGGTTCTTACCCACTTTTGGTGGAAAGAAGCCTGATGACCAAAGACGGTGGGGTATTTTCAATGGATGGTATCCCCAGCACTACTACCTATCTCGAATTTGGTTTGCTTCCAGGCTTTGGATAAGCGGGAAGATCACTTTCTGCTTAAGCTAAGGACAAAGAGTGTCCAAGGTATTTGCCCGGACTGTGGCCAAAGAAGCCTAAGTAGGCATAGTAATTATATGCGCAAACTACTAGACTTACCTTGGGCGGGTATTCCGGTTAAGGTTAATCTGAGTGTCAATAAGTACTACTGTAAGAATGAAAATTGCAGCCGTAAGGTTTTTACTGAACGACTCGGTGAAAATCTAAAGCCTTATGCCCGTCGTACATCGAGATTGACAGCACACCTTACTCGAATCGGTTATGCCCTTGGCGGTAATGCTGGCTCTAAACTTGCTTCGTTTCTGGGGATGCCAGTAGGTCGGTCCACCATTTTACGGATAATATGCAATTGTCCGAATGACTTCGAGGTAGCTTCTCCCCTGATATTGGGTATTGATGATTGGGCCTTCAAAAAAGGTAATACCTATGGCACCATCTTGGTGGATTTGGAGAAGAGAAAGCCAATAGACCTCTTGCCTGACCGGGAAGTGGAAACGGTGAAAAAATGGCTAGAGGCCCATCCCGGCATCAAGATTATTAGTAGGGATCGCGCCAGTTGTTATTCTCAAGCTGCTAAACTGGGAGCTCCGAATGCGATCCAGGTAGCAGATCGATGGCATCTACTAAAAAATCTTGGAGAAGCCCTGAAGCGCTTGCTGGATAAACATAATCAAGAACTACGTCTAGCAGCTAAAGACATCGCTCAAAGAGAAAGAAAACAGGCCAAGGCGCCTGACAATCCAATTCCTGATATAAAAACAGCCCCTACAGAAGACAAAAATACATCAACTAAGGCCCCTGCCTTGTCAAGGTATGAATTGAATTTTTTAGAAGTGAAACGTCTGAGGTCCAAAGGCCATTCAATCGTATCCGCCCATTGCACCCCATCTTGCGTTTGATGAAGCTGCGGCCGATCTTTAGGTTAAAAATCTATGACAAGATCAGAACGCTTAGGTCATGTAAGGTCCTGGCGCACAAGTGGGCTTAGCCGCCCTGCTTATTGTCGTAAGCATGAGCTAAAATACGGCACATTTATGAGTTGGTTCAAACTGGAGCAAGAATTTGCAGATACAGGTAAGTTTATTGCGCTGTCTAGCGTTGCGGCAACTGAGGGTCTGATAGAAGTCCACTTTGCCAATGGTATCCGTGTACATTACAAGGGGAGGTTAGATGGGGAATTAATCAAGTGCTTACAAAATGCTTGAGGTATCGCGGCAATATTATTTGTATGATAAGCCCTGTGACATGCGCAAGAGCTTCAATACTCTGGGTGCTTTGGTGAGTGGCCAGATGGGCTTGTCCTTATTGAGCGGAGCAGGCTTTGTATTTATCAACCGGCGCAAGACCCATTTGAAGCTGCTAATGTGGGAGGGAGATGGTTTTGGGCTGTACTATAAGCGCCTGGAAAGGGGGACTTTTGAGCACCCGTCATCGGCTAGTGGCTATGAGCTTTGCTACGAAAAACTACTACTGATTTTACGAGGGATTAAGACGGATAAGATTGAAAAAAGGAAGCGCTTTTCCTTGGGTAAAAGCCAGTGAATCCGGGTCTTTTTCCGTATCTTCAGACTAAGCTTATGAGTCCACTAGAAACGGAAAACAAGGCCCTCAAGGAAGAGAATTTTCTGCTTAAGGCAGAGAATGCGCAGCTCAAGAGGTTACTCTTCAGCGCCAAGCGCGAACGGTGTGTCAGTGAGCAAGACCCTAATCAGGGACGCTTATTCGAGCAAGAGGACCAAGCAGCTCAGCCAGTCGAACAAGAGCAGGTATTACACAGAAAAAAGAAGCCTCAAAAAACCCGTCGGCCAATAAAACGCAATACCTTCCCCGCATCGCTGCGACGAGAAGAGCAAATCATCGAGCCCACAGGTGTAGATATCAGTAAGCTATCCAAGATCGGAGAAGATATAACCGAGCTGTTGGCCTATGTGCCAGCTGATTTATATGTCAAGCGCATCATTCGCCCCCGCTATGTTAATAAGGCTGATCAAGAGCAAGGCGTAAGCCAAGCCAATGTCCCTTTACGGTTGATCCCCAAAGGTATAGTGGACGAGAGCCTAGTGGCTCAAATCATAGTCGAGAAGATTCTTTTCCATACGCCTATCCACCGCTTCCGCAAAAAGCTCAAACAAGCTGGGCTGGGGGTTATCTCAGAAAACAACCTCCATAATTGGTTCCATACCGCCGCTCATAGCTTGCGGCCTATCTACCATCTGTTGCACCAGGATTTACTGACCCAGCCTTATAACCAAGTGGACGAGACGCGTATCACGGTGTTAACTAAGAATAAGCCCGGAGCCAGCCACCGGGGCTACTTCTGGGTACTTCACAATCCAAAGCTTAAGGCGGTATTCTTCCAATATGACTCCAGGCGCAGTGCTAAGGCCGGACACTTATTGCTCGATGGCTTCAGTGGTATCTTACAAGCCGATGGATATAGTGTGTATGAAACTGTGGAGCGCAAACAAGACCTACACTTGATCCATTGTATGGCTCATGCCCGACGCAAATTTGTAGAGGCTCAAAATACCGATCCACCTCGGGCCAACTATTTTCTAGAGCAAGCCCAAAAACTATATCGCATTGAACGCCAGGCGCGCGAACAGAAAATGGATGAGGCACAGCGTTTCCAACTGCGCCAGCACCAGGCCATACCCATATTGGAAGAATTGGGTGCATGGCTAAAAGAGCAATATACCTCCGCTGGCTTATTGCCCCAAAGTCCTATTGGTAAAGCTATTGCCTACAGCTTAAAACGCTGGAAAGGTCTGTATGCCTATGCCCGCGATGGCCAATTGGAGATTGATAACAACCTGGTAGAAAATACGATCCGGCCCGTAGCTTTGGGGCGTAAGAACTATCTGTTTGCTGGCTCCGACGAGGCGGCTCAAAACCTGGCCTGCCTTTACTCCATTATCGGCACTTGCAACAACTGGGGCCTCAATGCTCACCGATACCTCACCTGGCTTCTTCGTAAGCTGGCCAATAACAAAGCTACCCCTGAGGCTATCCAATGGCTGCCTCAAAACATGGACAAACAACTTCTCAAAACCTTTATGGAGTAGGAAAGATGGGGGCCAGTGGGCGGATACATTCAATCAAATCCATTCATCGTCAGACAGGTGTTCATCGTCAAACGATTAAAAAGTACTTGAAATATGAGGAATATCCCCAAAAGATAAACGGAGGGACTAAGATGTCAAAGGCCTTACCTTTTGAAGATTATCTGAGAAAAAGATGGGATGAGGGTGAAACAAGATACATGCAATTGTGGCGTGAGATTAAGGAACAGGGGTTTACCGGTTCGCCGCAAAGTGTATATAGATTCATTTGCAAATACCCCAGGGATCGCAGTATTGAAAAACTCCCACCTCCTTTAAAGGTGAAAGTATGGTCTGCCCGAAAAGTTAGTTCGCTAATGAGCAAACCTTTTGAGGACCTGGATGAAGAAACTCAGAATTATCTAGGGCGTCCTCAAAAAGTCGGGGCTGATTTCAGGTTATTATCATACCAGTCCGGCGATGTGAGGCGGTTGAGTAAGCAACAGTCCTTGCCGTTGCTTTCATTGTAGCTGTTTTATTCATTTGAATACTCCACTGTTGGTAGCAATAGCTAAAAATAAAGATAAAGAAGGCCCGGGCTAACTTGATAGTGTTGAGCGCCAGTAGAATAAGGCCAATACAAGCATAGGAGGTATCTTCCAGTCGAGTTTGTATATCATCCAGCCCGTATTTTGATTTTCCTTGGCCAAATTTGCCTTCGATTTCTGAGCGCTTATTTTGTTCTTTCTTTCGTTTTTGCTTCTGTTGTGCAGACATCGGCTTGGCACGTCCCAAAGGCTTACCGCTATGTCTTATCCCTCTGTCTTTTAAGAACTTGCGGTTTTGACGGTTCAGGTATATTCGATCTACAAGTACCAATTCCGGGTAATAGCCATACAAAGCCTTGTAGCCCTCAACTTGCTCCTGGAGTAGTATTCCTTCATTGAAGTTATCAAAGTCGACCTGGTCCATTCTAGCAAAGCCTTCCGTTTGTGAGACGTTCAGTTTGGCACCAAACTCAGTCAATTTACCGGCCTTACCTCGTTTGATAGGTCGCACATAGGGTTGAGCAATATTAACGATCCGATCATCGATACGTTTACGTCCATCTCGGTGCATGATATCTTGCTGGCGGTACAGCTCCTGTAGCACCCAAAATCGCTGCCAATCACTGTGTTTCCAATCAATAGTTTGATCGGCTTGTTGTAGTTGGTCCAGCATGCGGTTAATATGGTTGAGGTTGCGCCGCAGGTAGCGGAGTTGTTTGCCTCTAGTACCTTTGATCGCTTTTTTACCCGGATTGCGCTTCTTGGCAAAGGCCAAGTACTGTTTATGTGCGATCCGGCGGTAGGTCCGAGGCTTGTTTTTCCACAAGCCACTCCCCTGATACAGCTTATCAATCAAGGCTTCGCTATACAGGCGTCCTTGATGCAATAATCGCGTATCAGTTGGATAACCAATATGTTGTGGAGCCACTGTAGCATCCATCTTCAAGGTCCCTTTATTGGGCCTCTTATTCTCAGGGCGATCTTTATTATCCATAGCCCGGCTCTTCTCATCTGGTCTTTGCCCTGCTTGATTCGGACCAGATGACTTATTCCCTCCTTGATCAGTATCCTTCTTTTTAGGCTTGGCTCGGTGCTTGATAGCTCGCAACTGCCGAGCCTGCTGGAGCAACATATCATTAAGTTGTTGTGATCCTTTCTTACCCAGACGTTTGCGGATCTCCACAAACAACGAGGGAACAAACACAGGCTGAGTTTGGAAGCGCGGCAAGCCTACAAAGTATTGCATATAGACATTTTCTTGGATGGCCTGAATCGTATCTTCATCCGAGATACCTTCGATGTGCTTAATCAACAAAGCCCCTAAAACAATACGCAAGTCAATGCTCTGACGACCATGGTTCTTACTCATCTTAGAAAAGAAAACGGTGGCCATCTCGTCCCAAGGCACCACGGCGGCCATCTTAACCCAGCGATTATTGGCATCTAGGGCTTGTCCAAAAGGCGATTGGAATAAACCAAAATTCCGTTCAGCGGCTGGTGTATACTTGATCATCGAACTGCAAGGATTTTAACTAAGCTAAGCCTTTTTCTTTGCATTTGATACTTCAATAGTAATAATTTAGCACATTCAATAACTTATATATCAGCCCTTTATTGACCCTTAAACCCTTTTTGAGGACGCCCTATCTACGGACCCTTTACAAATACTGTCCGCAAGCCAATCAAGCCAGTCAGTTGGCCCGCAAGTTTAAGAACATGACAGATAAACTCAGAAAGAAACACCTTAACCGCTGGATTAATCAAGCACTGCAAAGCGGCATTCCTTCATTGAGGAATTTTGCCAAGGGGCTACAACAAGACTATGATGCAGTAAGAGCAGCAGTATCTCTCAAGTGGAGTAATGGTCAAGTGGAAGGACAGGTCAACCGTCTGAAAAATATCAAGCGCCAAATGTATGGCCGGGCTGGCTTTCAGCTACTGAGAAAGAGAGTCCTGATGGATTCCAGTTGACAGATTCCACCAAAAGTGGGTAAGAACCAGATTCTCCGAAATTTGCACTAAGGAGGTTCCTTAGTTGTGCCAATGAATATCGAGAAATATAACCTTGTATGAACACTCCTACTTTTATTGTACGTGACAAGTGTCAGTAGATTCAACGGCTACTATGCCTACTCACCAGCATAAATAGATTTGGATACTGAAAGAACTTCTTTATGAAGAGGGGATCAGATAAAAATAGACGAGAAACGACTACCAACGACTTCTTCATCACATAGGGTTTTAGTATTATAGATTCGTGGATGTGTAAGTTAAATAAATGTAACAGGACCCACAAATTCCTTAACAATATTACTACATCTTTCAGAAGAACAGCTTAAGCGGAGACCTTCTCAAGTTTCTTGTTCCACTGGATGATTAGTGCCAGAATTGCAGCGGCTATATAGAAACACACTTTAATTATACCAAGGACTGGCAAGTATTTGAACATTCCTCCAAGAAGATTCATGTACGTTAGATTCTCAATGACATCCAATAGATAAGCTGTGATAAGGGCTATGAGAAGGATTTTCTTTGAATTATTGAAAGATGTGTAGCGAATATTCCCTGTTAAATATATTAGCCCTATGAGGAGAAATGCCCATAGGCAATCTAGTAAAAACAGGATGTTGTTCTTATTGATTAAACCAGCACTTGAAATATGATTTCTCCACTTTTGCCATTCACGATCTTGTATGTAATTTAATCGAGCCGTATATGTAAATACTTGCAGTTTTACATTCTGTCCTTCGAAGCTATCTTTACCGGTAGTTTCATGGATTTCACACTTGACTTTCTTCTTGAAGACAAACGTCCCGTATAGGAATGGAAGGCTAACGAAAACAAAAGCTACCAATATGAGTTTCCACTGACGGACTAAAAAATTATGAGTTTGAATCATGTTGCCTTAAGTTATAAATCTCTGATCCACTACTTCTTCAATATGAATGCTTCCGCATACGTTTGTGTCTTTTTGTCATAGTCGTGTTCGACCAACGAATCTTTAATTGCATTCCTCAACGATTTATATTTTTCCCAGTCAAAAATTTTCAGAAATGCACATGCTGCGACAACCCCTCTTATGAATAGTTCAACTTTATCTTCCTCCGGAAGATTGAAATTTAACCAATTAATCCCATTGTCATCAATGTTTGAAGTTAAGCTTATGAAGTCTTGGTTCTTCATGATTACATCATGATCTCGCATCTGTCGGGCAGCTGAAAAACAATTCCAAATAATTTGGAAAATCGAGTCGTTCTTCATTTCTGATTCTCTATCAATCCCAAGCTTTACCCCAAACGTTGGCCTAGTTGGTATTCTTTCTGAAACATGGAAAACATCAATCGGGAAATTTGACATTACGCCACCATCAACAAAAACAACCTTACTAGGAATGTTTCCAAAATAATATGCCTTCTTTAGACTTTGCCATTTTTCAACTTGATTTTTCCCGCTGGGTATATCCTCAACGACTAAAGGGTCAAAAAAGATAGGTATAGACATGGATGATCTAACATAGTAGGCAGGATTCACATCGAGTGGCTTATGGTAATACAAATCCCCCATATCTGGTAATTCTGCTTTTGTCTGGGTAGTAATATCACTTGCAATTAATGACAGTCTTGCCTTAAATTCTTTTTCAGTTAAAAAGCCAAATCTTCTATATGCACTTTCTATTAACGGTTCTGAAAAATCATTCATATTATCAAGCAATGCTTTGGTTGTATATACCCCAAACTCTGTGAATACTTCTTTTAACCAATTGAGAAAATTATCTCCCCGATTTATCCCCAAATCTTTTCTAATAAAAAATTCGTCTACCTGGTTTAAGGCCGTTAACAAAACCTTCCTCGTATTCCCCCCTTTAGAGATAGCCTTTACTAATCTTTTAGCATCTTTACCCCCATCTACAAAATCCATTAGATCTTTACGGTCTATGACCTCAAGAATTCTTGCGGATTTCTTCTCTTGAGGTTTTCCCGCAGCTGCTAAAAAGGCTGTATTAATTGCCCCTGCTGAGGTGCCGGCTAAGCTAAAGAACCTTATCCCTGCCTCTTCAAGTGCATATGTAAATCCTAGAAGTGCAATTCCCAATACTCCCCCACCTTCTTGCACTAAATCGACATATTGGTAACCATGTTCGTCTGTAATATCTGAAACCTGTAAAGGGGTCTCTTCAAAGTGTCGTTTTAGCTCATTGAGTTCCTTGATCACCTGTGCATTTTCGATATACTTATTGATGCTCATTGAAAGATGATTTTGAGATTATAGACTTATATAATTGATAAGATTTTATGTTATTGACATGCGCTATTTGGACATACGATCTGCGAACCCTGGAGGAGCTCCTAGTGTTATCCTGAGTGAGAAGTATACTAGTATTCTATTGATTTAGAATTGAAATGAAATTAAAAATATTTTCTCAGTATTCAAAATTTGGAGAAAATGGAGGATCGGTATTTATCTAAATGTCGGTAAGCTACTATGACTTTCTGCTCTTCAAATAAGTGGAATAAGATTCACCTCCCTATCCGATTCACAAATGCCAAAATGGAAATGACTACCCTCCCAAACTCCAACATATACTGCTCATGGTCGATAATACCCTCTCCTCCTTGAAATCCTCCAAACCTTGCAACTCATTGGAAAAGGATAGTACTTTTTGATATTCTGGAGAAGACATGGGTAGTACTTTGAGGAGGATATCCAAGGATTCTGTTGCGGTGGAGGTTTTGAGAGTTTGTTTTAGGGTTGTAGGGATCATTGGTGATCAGGATTGGATGACACACTTTATGTAATACTACCTTGAAAAAGTGAATTCTACTCTAGCTCTGTAACATGCTATCTCGACTGGCGATATTGGGAAAATCAAAAGTCTTGTCTTCCAATGATAGATATCCATCTTGCCCAAGTAGTGTGAATTAAAATTGTAGTCGCCTTGATTTAAGAACAACTTATACTTATGATCGTAGATTCTTACCCCCCCCTTAGAAGTTAAAAAGATGCTATGTTGCCCATTTTTATTCGTCTGCAAAGATTCTATTCTGTTGTCATCCAGCTTTGATTCACTTATTATTTTACCATTCTTTTTAATCCGAAGAACCTCATTCTTCATAAAATCAATGGCATGATAAACCTTTCGAGATAGGGAAACACTGAATTCATAAAGTATTTTGGAAGGGATCATAACTTCATTCAGTACCTTAAGTTTATTATCTTTTAACCTGAGAGAAAGGATTCTTGTATATAGCTTTTCTGTGTCTTTATCTCTTACCGAGATTAAAATCTCCTTCCTATTCCTCATGGGAATTGCATTAGTGATATAATAATCGCTTAAATCAAAATCCAATGAAATTTTGTGGAGATCACCATCCCGTGATGAGACTTCTGAATACTTGCAAGCATATAGATCACTTTCTCCAATTAGTATAAAGGTCGTGCTCTGCTCAATTCCTATAATTTTCTTTATAGACCAATCAACAACTTTAGAACAATTCTTAATTTTCTTTTTTTCCGTATCATATACAACTACAAAACCATTTTGATTTCCCATAACATATTTACTAGGACCAATCTTTGCTACTGATAGCATTTCTTTACATATTAGAAATAAATTATGTACTTTATCATCCCACAAAACGTTCAGGTATTTTAGATCGTGGGTCATTTTTGTTTTCTCCAATACGTTCCAAACAATCAGCGACATATTATATGTCCAATAAACTTCATTACCTTCCTTAGAGAAGGTTAACGGATATTGGCCATTTGAAGCGAGTTTGCTTACTAATTGGTAATCAAAAATATCTGTAGGAATTAGTGAGATTCGTTTCCTAATCTTAAATCCGAAGAAGCCATTTTCTCCTTCCATGATCTTGAGAATGAAGACTAAGGTAAGGAGTCCAATAATCGCATATACAACCTCTATATCTCCTTCAATAAAATACCGGATTACATCGCCGAGTAAAATCAGGAGATCCTTTCCTGAATTATCGAGATATTTCAGCACCTCTTCTAGCTGATTCTTCCCTGCCAAGAGGCTTATTTGTGTAATTAGTGCTAGACTTAAAAAAAACAAAAGTCTATTCAAAGAAGGGGGTCTTAGAATATGTTTGACCAAAAGAAGGATTAGAAAATTGGAAGCCAGTTCATAATTTCAAAGTTCACCACAAACGAGAAATTATGACAGAGCAATTCGAAGAATTAACTGACTTCCAATGGGAAGTTATTGAAGATTTTTTCCCTGAGCAAGCTAAATGCCACCATTCTCTTAGAATGATATTAAATGCGATTTTGTGGATGTTACGAACAGGTAGCCAATGGAGGAATTTAGATAGTAAATATCCACCTTGGCAGAGTGTGTATCATCATTTTCGCAAATGGAAGCGAGATGGCCGTTTTCAACAGATAAACCAGTGTCCCCTCCCCAAAGTGCGCAACCAAAAAATAAGTAGAGAGTTAGGTTGAAATTTTCTAACTTTCAAAAAAATCATAATGCGTAAGAGTAAGTTTTCTGAATCTCAACGGATGGCTATTTTGGCCAAAGCAGACGCAGGTCAGAACATTGACGCTATTTGCCGAGAACATCAAATTAGCCCTGCTACTTTTTACAAGTGGAAAAAGGACTTAGCCATTGAGCAGAATGAAGATAAGCGCCGCTTGAAGCAACTGGAGGAAGAGAATAAGCGCTTAAAGAAAATGTATGCCGAATTAAGCCTGAATCACGAAATCTTATCCGAAGGGTATGAGATGTTAAAAAAGTATCAAGCCCAAGACGCCAAGAAGAAATGATTGATCAGATCAAATCGAACAAATCTATTAGTGTTCGATCGTGTTGTGTCGTTTTGGGCTTCAGACGACAGACCTACTATCGAAGAAAACAGGGGCATCGTCCGGAAGAGAAGGATCAGGAAATAGCGGACTTGTTGCATAGGGTAACAAAACGCTTTTTAGCCTGGGGTTTCTGGATGGTATTTCATTATTTGAGAAAACAAGGGTACCCCTGGAATCATAAACGAGTTTACCGTATTTGGAAAGCTGAAGGACTTAATCTCCGGTTACCTCCTAAGCGGCCAAAAATCAGAAGAGTGTATCAGGATCTATTGGCTCCTGGTAGAATCAATGAAGGCTGGGCCATGGATTTTGTCAGTGATTGGGTAGTTGGTCCCGGCCAAGAGAAAGTTCGTATCATCAATATTATGGATGAATGTTCTCGAAAAGCTTTATGGACGGAAGCTTATTCCAGTATCTCAGCAAAAACACTGATCGAAGTACTCGAAAAGGTGATCGAGTGTAGAGGAGTACCCGCTTATATCCGATGTGATAATGGTCCAGAATTCATCTCCGATCGTCTAAAAACCTGGGCAAAAAACAACAAGATTGATTTAAAGTATATTCAACCGGGAAAGCCCAGCCAAAACGGCTTGATCGAACGATTAAATGGAACACTCAGAACAGAATGCCTAAACCTGGAATGGTTCCAAAACATTCCCATACTCAATGACAAAATCCAGGAATGGAGTGTGATTTACAATACCATCCGGCCTCACAGTTCTATCGACTATCTGACGCCAGATGAATTAGAGCAAATCAACCATAGACTCTACTTTAAAATGGTTGCGGCTTAGGGGAAGAGGACAGTCACTATATCTTGCCATATTAATTCTGATAAGGATCCCATTCCGTTTTATTTTTTCTGAGGTTGCCACTAGCATCTAGCATACTCAATACAGCTAACTTATGCTGGTTATGAGCAGGTATGCTTTGTTCGCTTTCCGCCTTCTTTTTTTAATTTTTTACAATCCAACGTCTTTTTCCACATTTAGAATCACCATTCAATTGGATTAATAAATTTCTATTTATCCCTTTAATTGCCACGACTTCGTCAATGTCTTTATAGTTCGAAAAACTAACAATTTTGTTTGTTGTTGCTCTTCCTTCAACTATGATTAATATTTGTCCAGGACAAATTTCAGGTTTAGCAAGACTTCCTGGAATTCCATTCAACGACATTATTGATTGTACAGTAATATCTGATGAGTTATCAAGCTTTTGCCTACATAAAGATGCGATATTTGATAAGTTGTCTCCTGCTTTGACTTTATATGTAATTTCACCGTTACCATCGGAAATAATTAATTTTGTACTTGCCGGAATTATATCGTTATCTCCATAATCATTTAAACTCTTTACCTTTCTCCTCATATCTTCACCAAATTGTCTTTCAAACCAATTCAGAACAGTTTTAAAACTTTGATTTCCATTTTTAACTGTGTAGGTAAAATATCCACTTGGAGGCGGGGGCGGGGGAGGTAGTTTGCTTCCACTTTTAATTAATCCTAAGCTACTTTCAATATTAGTACTCTTTAAGTCAGAATTTAAATTGATGCCCATCAGGTAATAATATCTACAACTATCAAGCATTTCTTTCTTTAGGTATAAATCTGATAAACGAATATATTGTTCAGCATTTCTATTTCCTAAGTTTTTTGCTTTTAATGCAAATTTCAGAGCACTCAATATGTCTTCTTCTTTTTCATATTGTTTAGATAAGTATTCATAGCCAAACGGAATATGTGAATACTTATCACACATCAAGGTTGCTTTGTCTTTAGCCTCTCCTTTTTTATCTATTGCATCTAAATACTCAATTTGTGCTTGTAATACTTGGTAAGAATCAAAAGAAGTTACTCGATTCAAATTCGATTGAACATAGTGTTTTGAGATTCGCAGTTCTTTTGCCAATTCCAGACAAAACAAGAATTCATCTCTATTAGTAGGAAAATCTTTATCCACACTCTCTAATAAGTCTTCAGCTTGGTTTTGAAATTCAGTCTTTACCTTCTGTTGTACTTGTTTGTCTAATTCTCGTTTAGATAATAACTTAAGCAGTTGCAACCATTCCATTCTGAAATAGTTATTATCGCTATGATTTATGCACGTTCTAAAGTTTTTTTGACATTTATTGAATTGTTCTAAAGTCATATCAGTAGAAAAATTTATGCTTCCTAAAAGGAAATATTTCTCCGCTTTTTCATCATTTTTCAAGATGATGTCAGGAAGTTTACTGATGAAATAATCAGCTCTACCCCAATCATTATTTTCTATAGCTTCTCTCCCTTTTTTCCAAAAGATTATTCGACTTAGCTCTTTACCTAGTGTATTATCATAAATACTGGAAATACTTCTTAAATGGTTTTGGTTTCTTGGCTCCAAAAAATCTTCTTTTCTATTTGACAGTAACTCGTAATAAATAACTGCTTTATCTTCTTGACTGCAATGGTCAATATATTGACTTGACCATATTACAATATCTGCTTTGTTTTCTGACCCTCTTAAAATCGCTTCTGATGAAGATGTTACGTCAAGTTCACTATTATCAATTATTACTTCGACCAAATTTCTGTCAAAGGTTTGTTGTAAATGCTTTTCAACGTCTTTTTCTGGAGTTGCGGGGGCATTAGGACAATCTCTTTCAGGGTTTTTAAAGTTGGTAACTAAAATATTTATTTTCTTTAAGTCTGAAAATTTAGAAGGAGTATAAATATCTCTATTCATTGCTCTGAAGACAAAATCATTAATTAGAGCTTCTCTTATTTGTGCAGGAGCATCCGAGTTAATATTTTTTGAATAAAATTCTGCTTCATAATCATTTATATATTTTCCGTCCCAAGTTCTAATTTGCGATATAACTTTTGTTACTTCAACATTCTTACCTTCTTCATTTTTTTTCGTCAGCTTTTGGTATTCCAAAAACATGACTTTTCTATATTTTTCATATTTATTACGCAACTCTAATCTAACGTCTTTTTTGTTAGTAAGAGAGCTCAATATGTTTTCATGTGTAGCATCCATTGTATGGTCAATAAGTTCACAATCAAGTTTTGCGACAACAGTTTTACGGAAAAAATAAGGATTCTTATCAACTGGATTGATGTTATAATTAAATACAATCAAGCCGTTGCAATCTACAGATTGATTTTTCTGTGCCTTGACAGGTTCTACAAAAAAAATAATTGTAGTTAAAAAAACTAGGAGGGTCTTATACGCAAATGCCATTTGGTAATTTTTTTTGTTCAAACAGTAATGTCCGGTTATAAATCAAAGATATTCAGTTGCTTATGATTTAGGGTGTTTGGTTTTTTGGTATTAATATTAGTAATCAGTTGATTTACAGGTATTTTGCTCAGTGCTGACACACTCAATATTTGTAATATTTCATTCAAAGAGTGTTGAGAATTGAGCTTCTTTTTAAGAATAGCTACGAGCACAAAGGTGCACACAGCAATCCATATTTGAGTTTTGACAGCGTTGGGTGTTTCGCCCCAAAACCGTTTTATCCGCAGGTGTTGTTTGATCCATTTGAAGAAGATCTCTACTTTCCAGCGATTCAAATATAGAATCACAATTTGCATAGTCTTAGCTTCAAAATGGTTAGTCAAATAGACGTATTGAACTTGATGTTCGGCATCATAAAACTTAACTCGCCTGAGTTTTTCAGGATAGTTTTTTGAGGCGTAATACCCTTTTAGACGAACCGTTTGGTCACAACGCAGTCCAGTTGATTTGTCTACCTGCCTGGAATAGATGCGTTCGCAGGACAAGTTTTTCTTGGCACGGATGACAAAGAAGGCTCCTGATTGATGGATTCTGTAAAGTCCACTCCAATCAGTATATCCTCTGTCCATGATGTAGAAGGCATCAGGTTCAAACTCAAGTATGTTCAAAACATTGACATCGTGGTACTTACCGTCTGAGATGTGGATAAAACAAGGTATTTCACACTTTACATCTAATAAGGTATGAAGTTTAATGGCCGCTTTGTGTTTACGGAAACGGGCCCACCAAAAGACATTTAAACATAGTTCAATGGTGGTCGAATCCAAAGCATAAATGATATTATCCAGATCAATCTCAGTCGGACTGTGTTGATATAGCCTACGTGCTTTTACAATCAATTTGTAAGCCAAAGCTTCATAGATCTGATAATCACGACTTTCATTGGCATCAGCTAGCGTTGATCTTTTCACTCCTTGTGTAAAACCAAGGTGATACAACTTCTCTTGATGGGCATTTAGGCAGGTGACAATATCACGCAAACTTTCACGATGAGTCAATTGACCAAAGCTCATACATAGGAATTGATGCCAGCAACTGAAACTGCGAACTCTCTAGTTTCCATTATACTTGTCTACCAACCTATTGAAGCTCTGGCGGTGAATCAAACTCATCACCTGAGAAAAAACGTAGGTTCCTTGATGCATAGATACCCTCTTTTGGGTATTCTAGTTATTTCAAATCCGTCACAAATAAAAACCGGTGTAAAACACTCTCTTTTAGATGCTTAATTAGGGCGTCCTCAAAAAGTCGGGGCTGATTTCAGGTTATTATCATACCAGTCCGGCGATGTGAGGCGGTTGAGTAAGCAACAGTCCTTGCCGTTGCTTTCATTGTAGCTGTTTTATTCATTTGAATACTCCACTGTTGGTAGCAATAGCTAAAAATAAAGATAAAGAAGGCCCGGGCTAACTTGATAGTGTTGAGCGCCAGTAGAATAAGGCCAATACAAGCATAGGAGGTATCTTCCAGTCGAGTTTGTATATCATCCAGCCCGTATTTTGATTTTCCTTGGCCAAATTTGCCTTCGATTTCTGAGCGCTTATTTTGTTCTTTCTTTCGTTTTTGCTTCTGTTGTGCAGACATCGGCTTGGCACGTCCCAAAGGCTTACCGCTATGTCTTATCCCTCTGTCTTTTAAGAACTTGCGGTTTTGACGGTTCAGGTATATTCGATCTACAAGTACCAATTCCGGGTAATAGCCATACAAAGCCTTGTAGCCCTCAACTTGCTCCTGGAGTAGTATTCCTTCATTGAAGTTATCAAAGTCGACCTGGTCCATTCTAGCAAAGCCTTCCGTTTGTGAGACGTTCAGTTTGGCACCAAACTCAGTCAATTTACCGGCCTTACCTCGTTTGATAGGTCGCACATAGGGTTGAGCAATATTAACGATCCGATCATCGATACGTTTACGTCCATCTCGGTGCATGATATCTTGCTGGCGGTACAGCTCCTGTAGCACCCAAAATCGCTGCCAATCACTGTGTTTCCAATCAATAGTTTGATCGGCTTGTTGTAGTTGGTCCAGCATGCGGTTAATATGGTTGAGGTTGCGCCGCAGGTAGCGGAGTTGTTTGCCTCTAGTACCTTTGATCGCTTTTTTACCCGGATTGCGCTTCTTGGCAAAGGCCAAGTACTGTTTATGTGCGATCCGGCGGTAGGTCCGAGGCTTGTTTTTCCACAAGCCACTCCCCTGATACAGCTTATCAATCAAGGCTTCGCTATACAGGCGTCCTTGATGCAATAATCGCGTATCAGTTGGATAACCAATATGTTGTGGAGCCACTGTAGCATCCATCTTCAAGGTCCCTTTATTGGGCCTCTTATTCTCAGGGCGATCTTTATTATCCATAGCCCGGCTCTTCTCATCTGGTCTTTGCCCTGCTTGATTCGGACCAGATGACTTATTCCCTCCTTGATCAGTATCCTTCTTTTTAGGCTTGGCTCGGTGCTTGATAGCTCGCAACTGCCGAGCCTGCTGGAGCAACATATCATTAAGTTGTTGTGATCCTTTCTTACCCAGACGTTTGCGGATCTCCACAAACAACGAGGGAACAAACACAGGCTTAGTTTGGAAGCGCGGCAAGCCTACAAAGTATTGCATATAGACATTTTCTTGGATGGCCTGAATCGTATCTTCATCCGAGATACCTTCGATGTGCTTAATCAACAAAGCCCCTAAAACAATACGCAAGTCAATGCTCTGACGACCATGGTTCTTACTCATCTTAGAAAAGAAAACGGTGGCCATCTCGTCCCAAGGCACCACGGCGGCCATCTTAACCCAGCGATTATTGGCATCTAGGGCTTGTCCAAAAGGCGATTGGAATAAACCAAAATTCCGTTCAGCGGCTGGTGTATACTTGATCATCGAACTGCAAGGATTTTAACTAAGCTAAGCCTTTTTCTTTGCATTTGATACTTCAATAGTAATAATTTAGCACATTCAATAACTTATATATCAGCCCTTTATTGACCCTTAAACCCTTTTTGAGGACGCCCTAATTAGCAATTATTATTTCTTAACCGGACACTACTGTTGTTCAAAGTTTGTTAGTTGCAGAGGTAGTTTAATTCTACTGTTTGGTTATCAGATACATTAAAACTCATTTTTCTACAAGATGCTTGTCCAGATGGAATTAATTGAACAAAGTGATTTCCTTTGCTTAGTTCTGCAATGTACTTAAAGTGATTTACACTTTCTTTTGGGTAAACTTGTTTTCCATTCAATTTCATTTTTGCCCCTCTTAAAAATTCATCTCGTTGAATCTTAATTAATACCTCATACTTTTTTTCTGGTACACGATTGGAATTTAAATTCTCACCTTGAGTACCTGATAATAGTTTAAAGAGTTCACTATTGAAATCTTCAATATATTCTTTTTCTAGTCCTATTCGAATAGAGTCAGGATACTTAGATTTGTTTTCAGGAGCATTAATATGCTCCAGAAGATTACAATAGGCTAATCTGTATAAAAACAACTTTTCTACCTCTTTATCAAGAGAACTAAATCTATTATCAATTTTTTTCTTTACCCGATTTGTCATTAATTGATTACTGGTAGGTGTTTTAAATTCACCCCCAATTTCAAGAATTTTCTTAACTTCTGCCTCTGCTTCGAGGGAAAATTGAAATCCTTCTTTAATTATTGAATCAGAATAGACCTTCTCAATTGATTCTTTAAAAGCTATCTCACCTATGGGGCATTTGTATTCATTAACTACTGGTGATTTTGTTCTTTGAGTTTCACAAGAAATACTTGTTAGGATAGCAATTAAAATCAATATGTGTAGTTTGTTCATTTTTAAATTTGGTTTATTTTTTTCTTTATAGTGGAAGCGAACTCCTGTATATACCCGGTCACCCAGTTACAAACGATTATAACCGTTTGCAACCGACAAGCAATTGCAATAGTTCTTGAGTCCCAGTAAATAGATTACAAAGTTTGTCTTGACATGCGCTTTTCCGGAGATTTAGACCCATCTCCAGGGTGTGTTATTTTTCTAAGACTTTCCTTTCTTATGATCCCCATACATGATATCGATCAACTTCATAATCCGGTCCTCTTTTTCTTGGACCTTTTCTTTCAAGCGATCGATCTCCGCCTGCATTTCTTTTTCTCTGGAGGAGAAGTCTGAAACAGAATTACTGTTGCTATTAGAAAGTATATCTGAGTAAGTTTCTTTGAGTTTGTTGAGCATTAAAACATCTCCGCTGGATCGACCGGCATTGATGTTATAAAGCTTCTGCCTGTTTACACCTATTTTTTCCGCTATGACACTAAGACTGATTCCGTTCTCAAGAACTCGTTCTAAAGTCTTTTTAAATTCTTCAGCGTAGTCCTTATGGGTCTTGCTACTCAATTTTCAGAGTTTATTGAAATTTCTGAAATAACAATTTTAACAATAAGTACAGATAAATTTGCAAAATTGCATACCTGTCTTTAAATTTGTAATGCAATCAAACGCAAGTACAAGCAAATACCCCACACCCCCCGCAAACGCTATTGAAACACTACTTTGCCTGTTTTCGTGCGACAATTACAAATATTTATGTCCTAAATATAAACATAAAGTTCGTAAAACGCGCAAACAGAAGCAAACCTAACACAAAACACACATAAGGAATTACTATGCGGAGTTGGGACTTTAAGCCCGCAGATTATGAGCTTATGCCTGGAGATATGCAGCGCATAGCGGATCTAGCGGAATGCACGTTTAGTCATGTTTACCGTTGGTACCACGGTGTATACAAGAGAAAGCCGAAGAATGAAGACCTTCTGATGGCGGCTATGCTCGTGGTCGTGACGGAAAGGGAGAAGCTGTTGGACTTGTTAGAGCAAGCCAAGGAACAGTTATCCTCCATCAAAAAACAATTATCAATCAGTAATTAAATAATCACCATGACAGTCAAGATAGCAGCCCTGGAAAGCAAGGTGAAAGCCAAGAAAGTCAAGCTCACTGGATACGATGATGCGGAGAATATGCTCGCTGACTTCACCGAACAGTCGAGATGGAAGAAGGAGCAAGGTACGGAAGCCATTGTAGTTGGTCCGCGCAATTATGATCGCTTGTTCAACTACATCTTTTTGACGGAGGATCGGCCCTATGAGCTAGTGATTAAGGAGGTAGCGGATAAAGATCCGGAGGATTGTATGTACTTGGTCTCTTACGACTATGATGGACAAGAAGTGGGTAGGTTGGAGATCCGGCCGAGTAAGGTGAGTAGTCGGTATGCGAAGTAAGCAATTAACCATTTACCAATAAAATTCACCCTAATGAAAGTAGCTAAGAAAACTAAAACAGATGTAGTTGTCATCGAGAACAGCTTATTGGACAACTTTTATCACTTAGTAGAAGAAGGCATTGCTATTCCTGCTGATGCGCCGGAGATCGCACTGGACAATTATACTCGCCTCAAGGAAGGCATGAACCGCTTTAGATTGGTCGGAAAGCCCGTCTATGGTGCAGAAGTATGGTTCCGGAGAGAGCGAGTAAACGAAGAAACGGGAGAAGTCGAAATGGATGACCAAGGGAACCCGCGCAAGGAATCTGCTGTGGTTCGGTTTCGCCCTGGAGCGCCGATTATTATCCCTGGGGATTACAAAGACTGGGGAAAGGACAAGCCGCGCCGCTTTATCGCCCTGCTGGTCTACAATTTCGACACCAAACGAATCGAGGTATTGACCTGTGCGAACAAGTCTCTCTTTGAAAGCATGATGGGCATTATGCGCTTCAATGAGGACAACATGAATCCCTTTGCCGCTGATTTCAAGATCGAGAAGAAACACGATCGGAAAGCGAATATCGGTGGTCAGATCATGGACATCTACACCTACACCATCCGCCAAAGTAGGGAGACACCTGTACCCGAAGAGGTAGTTGACGCTTTATCAAAACTGGATTTCACCCCCAACCTTTTGGCCTTATTTGAGGGGGATGATCCTTTTGCGCAAGAATTCGAGGCATTTGAAGAAGTGACGGAAGGATCTGAAAAGGCCAATGGACAGGCAGCCTTGAAAGCCGCTAAGAAAGAACTTCAACCGGCTTAATCATGACTGCTAACGTCCAAAAAACCTATGTCAAAGACTGGAGCCGCGATCAGTGGCTTCAGTTTAGACAAGGCGGTATCGGTGGCTCGGATATCGGTACTCTCCTTGGCATGAATCCCTACAAATGTGCGGCACAGCTATTCCTGGAAAAGATTGGATTGTATCCAGTCATCGAGCAGGAGTCCTTGCCGATGTTCATGGGCAAGTATATGGAGGATAAAGTGGCGGAGCTGTGGCAATACTGGAATGGATATCCGGAAAGTGTCATCGAAAATTACGCTAAAGGCATCAAGCTGAATAAGTGTAGACGCGTCAATGCTTATCTGGCTAACCCCAAGTATCCGGCCCTACTAGCCAGCATCGACCGAAAGATCACCCAACGCAATCACGAAAAGAGGCAAGGTGTACTGGAGTGTAAAACCATCAATGGCCACTACGCTCAAAAATGGGAAGGTGGCATTCCCCCTTATCATGTCGCTCAGGTACAGCAATATTTGCTAGTTACGGAATACGATTATGCAGAGATTGCCATGTTGATCGACGGTCGAGAACTGAAAGTATTAGAATTTGAATCCGACGAAGTGTTCCAGCAGACCATCATCCAAACGGCGGAGGATTTCTGGGCCAAGGTCTGTAAAGGTCGATTGGTAGCTAGTCAGCTACTCACCGAAGAGGCCAAGGCTGATCCTGATTTACAAAAGGTGATTGATTTGGAGGAAGAGATCAGAGCACTAGAACCGGAGGCAGATGGCAGCGAAGCTTATGAGACCTTCATGAAGACCCGATACCCGAATCCGGCTGGAGTACGAGAAGGCAATGCCGAAGAAGTAGCCATCGCTAAGACATTCACCCAAGAGAAGCAGACGCTCAAATTACAACAGAGCAAGCTACAGGAGTCTAAAAACAAGCTGATCCAGTTGATCGGCGGCTATGAACAAATCTCCTTCCCAGGCGGAGGAAAGATTACCTATCGACCCGACAGTAGAGGCAGAAAGAGCTTGAGAGTATCCATGACCTAAGCTTAGGGTTTTAGGTGTTTAATTAAGTCGGCGGAGCAGGAACTCCGCTGACCTATTAACAAAGCTTATGAAACTAGAACTAAAAAGGCCCTTGGTCATCTTCGACCTGGAGGCTACCGGACTAAAGATATCTGAGGCTCGTATCATTGCCGTTGGGGCTATCAAGATAGGACTACAAGGAGAAGTGGTGGATCAATTCGAGGCATTGGTCAACCCCATGTGCGAGATATCCGAAGAGGTGTTACAACTGACAGGACTGAAACAAGAAGAAATCACCCTTTCCAGTCCTTTTGCCAATGTAGGTGCTCGGCTGATTCAATTCATGCAAGGCTGCGATCTAGGAGGATTTAATGTCACCCGCTTTGATCTTCCATTACTGGCCGAAGAGTGCGCAAGAATTGGCGTAGACTTTCCAGATCCCGATACCAAGATCATTGACTCCCAAGTCATCTATCACACCTACAATCCAAGAACATTGACAGCGGCCCTAAGCCATTACTGTCAAAAGGATCACTCTCAGGCGCATGATGCTATGGGCGATACCATAGCTACTGTAGAGGTATTGGATAAACAACTGGAAATCCACGCAGATCTACCCAAGGACATCGAAGGCCTCCACGATTATAGCATGCGCGGAAAAGGACTAGCCGATTGGACGCGCTTATTCTACTACGATGAAAAAGAAGAGCTACACTACAACTTTGGCAAATACAGAGATCAAGCTGTCTTCAAGAACTACGATACCGAAAGCTACCTCGATTGGATGTTAGGGAAAGATTTCCCGATGACTACCCAAAACTTCATCCGAAAAATACAACGAGAGCACGATCTGATATCAGAAGACGACTGGTTAGCCTTCTGATGTTTTATCCTGCTGTTTTTTGATCAATCTACGCCGGGCCGAATGAGGTCCGGAAAGCTGGGAGTGTGGTGTAATTTGGAAACATCGGTGGGTGCCCGCCTTGCAAGCTCCAGATACAGGTTCGAATCCTGTCACTTCCACGATTCATTAGTTCAAATTTTCAGTTTATCTAACTCCGAGGCATACGTGTCTCGGAACTGGAGCGGTGAATGGTTACTGTGGGTTCGAATCCCATCCGCTCCACTAGGTCGTCTTTTCAAATTTTCCAAAAGGCAATTTGCACCTGGCTCTTCGGAGTCAGGTTTTTCACTGACAATTATTAATCCACCAATAAGCAGATTATGAGAAAAAGAACTGTAGAGCTCCTGCACTGTAGACTCACTGAAGAGGAGATTCTGGAGAAAGGGAAACACCTGGCCGAGAAAGAGTTGGAGTTGCTGGAACTGGAGGCGGAAGCGAAAGAGGTAGCCAGTAACTATAAAGAATCCATTAAGGCGCAACGAACTATGATTGCCAAGCTCTCCAAGGAAGTAAGTACAGAGAAAGAAGAACGAGAAGTGTCTTGCGATTGGGTATTCCATTCGCCAACCAGAGGCACCAAAGAACTGATCCGACTGGATACCGGTGAATCAATCAAACAGCAAGAAATGAGCGAGCGGGACAAGCACGAAGCCTACAATGCTCGGCAAATGTCCATCCTGTAAGAAACCCATGTAACAGGTAGGCCTGATCTACCTCGATTTTGTGCTATGAAAACTACAACTATTCGGAAATGCAATACGGCGTATTGCAGGAAACCGGCTGCTCCTCAGAAGCGGAAATGCTGGTCCTGCATCAAGAAGGCCTACGCCGAACGGTACCCGCTCAGGTATGCTTACAACAACCTGAAGCAGAATGCCAAGCGGCGAAACAAACACTTTGGACTATCCTTCGCGGAATTTGAAGCCTTTGCCATTGCTACCGAATACTACAAAAAGAAAGGTCGGAAGGCCACCTGTTACCACATCGATAGAATTGACGAGACCAAGGGATATACCATCGATAACATCCAGGTCTTAACGAACCGTGAGAACGTCCGCAAGTATGCCTGTTTCAAGGCAGAACACCTGGACGATCAAGGAAGAATGGACTATTACACGCACATCTGGACGGAGCAAACGGAGCTGACCGCAGTGCCGTTTTGAAGTATTGACAATTGAGTTCTTTGACATTTGGGGTAAGTTGAGAAGATTGAATATTATCGGATAATATTGAATAAAAGCGCATAAAATGCGCAAGCTTTGCAGCAAAAATTGCTTGTGAGTTGTATTTTCAGGCCGTCAGGGTGGGACATTTTCATACGTAATTTGTATCGATAATGGTTGCAAACCCATCCTGACACAATATTATGAATAGTAACATGATAGCTGCATTTATTAGAGAAAAGCGTGAGAACGCCGGATTATCTCAAACAGAATTAGCTGAAAAAGCTGATGTATCATTAAGGTCAATTAGTGCAATTGAGGGTAATGAAAGCGTTAGAAAGACGACAATACAAAAAGTGTCAAAAGCGCTTGGCTATGAGCTTGTTGTGAGTTATGACTTTAGGAAAATAGAAGATTAATTTGCGCAAAACTTGCAAATTGCGAGAAACGCGCGTATATTTGTATTGCAACCATTGTTCATACAAATTAATACGTAATGAAAATTTCTCGCAAATCAATTTTCCACCTAGCTTGGCAATTATTCAAATCCAACATCTTTTCCACATTTGTTGATTCCTTAAAGGCGGCTTGGAAACAAGCTACCGAAGGAGAGAATCAAGTAACTTTCGTCAAGAAGTCTACCGGCGAAAAGACCACTCGTCGCATCGCTAAGATCACCGAACAATATTACACTTCCAAAGGAGGCGGAAAGGGGAGCGGCTCTACCTTGAAATTTGTTGATCTCGACAAATTTGAAGCGGGTATTAAGCACTTCATCATCTCTTTCCATCCTTCGCAAGTGGTAACCTTTCTATAGTCGTTAAGAATTTTCATGCACCCCGAATGTCATGTCCAGTCGGACGGGTATAAAGCCCGTTCTGACTCGGACTCTTCGTCTCGTGACAGGATCATTCAGCTACTGAATGAAGAGTACGCCTGTCTGCTACAGATAGAGAAACTGATGTACCGACAGAAGGAAATTAGAGAACAACGGAAGTTGCTTTTAAATGATTAGTGGGGTAATCCCAACAACAAAATTCCACGAACAAATAAAACGACTATGGCAAGGCCAGAAAAAAGAAATGTTGACTATTTCCCACACTATCTATCAGGTGATAAGATCCGATACGTCCGCAAGAAATTTGGCAATGACGGATATGCTGTATGGTTCATCTTACTGGAGCAATTAGCAAAGGCCAAGGATCATCATATAGAAATGAACGGCTTCAGGACGGTATTGATGATGGATGAAACTATGGTTTCAGAAGCAATACTACTAGCAATTATTGAAGAGCTAGTTGACTTAGGTGAGTTTCATCGGGACTTATGGCGGGAGAAGAAAGTTTTGTACTCCGAAAAGTTTAGAGACTCTATTGAGGATGCCTATCGGAAGCGTCAAAACCAATGCATTACCACCGCCGATATTCTGGAACTTTATGGTCTAAACACCTCAAAAGAAGCTCAAAAAAAGGTTTTCGGCGGAGTCAAGGCGGAAGAAAGCCAGATTAACTCCGCCGGAAACACACAAAGTAAAGTAAAGGAAAGTAAAGAAGAGGAAAGTAAAGAAGTATCTCTCTCTCTCAACGCGCATGCGCGAGAAAAAAATTTTGAAGATTTAACTCAGACGGAAGATTCAAAAGAAATCCAACCTACAGAACCTGATCCTCCACCGGTAGAAAAAGTCCTTTGGCTTCAAGTCGCTGAAGAAATGACACGGTATTTAACCGAAGAGCAAGCTGGTAAAGATCAGTGGGAGATGATGTGTTATGCTGCTGGAGGGTTTGTAGAGCCCAAAGTCATTGCCTATACCTGGGCTGGCTGGAACCAGGAGTCTAATTACATTCTTGAGAACTGGAAAACGAAACATGTTGGGAAGCTTACGGGCTGGATTAAGCGACATCTTCAAGATGAACGAAAGAAAGCCAGAGTGACCCAACTGAAACCGCAAACACGAGGGCAAGTGAGTGATTACAGCAAACCACGACCAAAGGTCAGAAGCTTCGGATAGTATGAACCAGAAGAAACCAGATCACCCACGAGTAAGTGTCGAAGAGTACTTGCAGACAGAAGACTTTCCAAGTCTGGAGGAACTTCGGAAAATGGATAGCGAGAACATTGAGGACTTTGATCCAGGTATCACCTCAGCAGAGGGAGGAGAGGTCAGTGAAAGAGGAAAGCAATACTTGCGAAATCATCGTCAGGATGCTCCTAAGCAGCTCCCAACCTTCGACCAGCTACTAGATAAAGCTGAGCAACTTCTTTCGAAGGAGGAGAAGGATAACCTACAGCCATATCCGATTGATTTTGGCGCAGCCAGAGAATTGTTTTGGCACATCTACAAGCGCAAAGTTGGTAGCAATCCTGTGCTCGACGGAAATCTCAAAGAGCAGATCAGGGGACTGATTTTGTACTTCATTGGTCACCCGAATTCACCATTTCCAGGAAGCAAGGGAATTTATCTCTTCGGAGATGTTGGTGTCGGAAAGACAGGGATGCTAGAAGCCTTCTCGGTGTTTACGCAGACCCTGAATTATAAGTACTTCCGGATTTCAAATGTGAGAGATATAAGCTTCCGAATACAGCGAAGGAAAGACACCAGCCTAATGGATTCATTCATAACTGGTAATTGGTGCTTTGATGATCTGTTTGCTGACCAGGAAGAGAGTAAGATTTACGGTAATGCAACTGATGTGAGCAAAGTATTGATTGAGCAGTTCTACATCCACGGATGGCGGCAAGGAAAGAAGATTCACGTAACCAGCAACATTGAACCAGAAGAAGTACAAAAGCAGATTTCTGACCCTCGCTTTGTGGATCGAGTCCGAGAAATGATGACCCCAATTGAATTGATTGGAAAAAGCAAAAGACAATGAATATGACTATGACTTACAACGATAATACCATAATACCTTTCGGGAAGCACAAGGGAAAAGCACTTGCAAATGTTCCAGCCTCGTATCTGATTTGGCTTTTAGATAATGGGAAATGTTTTGGTGCCTTAAAAGATTACATAGAAGACAATATTGATGTCTTGCAAAAAGAAGTAAAGGAATCATGACCAAAGCTCAAACCCAAATCTTCCTCAGCCTCTGTAAGGAATTTAAAGTCCCAGCACCGGAACCCGAATATAGGTTCGCTCAGGACATCAAGCGCAAATGGCGGATAGACTTCTTCTTCCAGAGGAATGAAACCAAAGTAGCGCTGGAGGTAGAAGGCGGCGTATGGACTAGCGGCCGACACACCCGAGCCAGTGGCTTTGTCAAGGATATGGAAAAGTACAACGAAATGGCCAGGCGAGGAATCCTCTTACTCCGCGTCGAGCCAAAGAAACTCAATACCACAGAGACCATGCGATTAATCAAGGATACGCTTTACGGACTATATCACTAATACTATGCCCTATACAAACCTAAAATCAAATACCGTAAATCTGGTGAGAACAATAGAGTTAGTAGAACCCGATGCCTGGGAAACTTATCACCAGGAGCAGCTCTTCGCTATCAATTACTACCAAGACAAAGAGATGATCCTCACGCTATCCTTTGCCAGAGCAGCAAGTCTGATGGAAGACGCAGGCCTCTATCACTTCGAACGCAAGTACTACGATAGCGACAACGAAATGAAAGTGGATATGCTGATTGGATTCGGAGAACGCGATGTAGTGAAACCCTACTTCATCTCCGACATGCTAACCGCCCTCACCGACCTAGAAATCAGAACCATGCTCCACTATGCAGTCAATAGTCCCGACTATGCCGAGCACATCGGAGCAGCCTAAATCAAATAAATATCATGAAACGAATCTTACGCGTACTACTGATCCTAACAGCATTGATTCTATTGGCAGTCAGTAGAAAATCTACTGATCAGAACATCGGAAAGAAGGAGATCCTGGATTCTCCAAAGTACAAGATACCGGATGAATTAAGATACCAGTTGGAATAAGTTTCTGCCTACCCAAAACATGGTCTCATGCTTATGAAAACTAAAAAGCATAATTAAAAGAAACATGACCAGTGATTTTGCCTTCATAAAATCGAAAAGTAGCGGTTGGAAATCACTGGTCCTTACATCGAAATCATGAATATCAAGCTAATCATTAAGGATAGATTCAATAGATGGCGCAAGCATCTAGTTAGAAATAACGCTACTCCACAAATCACTATTGGCATTGGTCATGGTTGGAATAACGGGCGAATAGTTCTTTGCTGTACGGAAGATCGTACGGAAGAAGAACTAATACTATTCCTACGAGGAGCTGCAAATCAAATAGAATCAAATCTTACCAGTCAAAATTAAACGACCAATTATGACACAATTAGATTGGGTTAAGCATAGCGATATGGATATATGGTGGCTAGAAACACATTCACATGATGTAGCTGGCACGGTTGAAAAGAACAGGCATGGAATATTTGTGTCTGGTGTATCCATTAATTATTACATAGATGATAATGGAGATGAACACGACTGGCGGACGTGCGGAACTAGCGGCAACTTAGATTTAGCAAAATCCAAGGTGGAGGAACAAGTTAGTAGAACTATACAAGGAAAGAGAGTGGAGGAGCTCAATGGTAGTTTGTATGCATTTGACAACTATTAAAAATAGACCAAAAAGGTAGCTGATATGAACCTTAAGAATTATACATCACAAGTTCCTGCTGATAGGTCTATATCCAGAATAGAAAGGATGTTGGTTGAAATTGGAGCTAATAATATTAACAAGCAGTATACAGATGGCCAACTCAAAGCATTGTCATTTTTAGTGATCGTTAATGGTAATACTTTGGCGTTTCGGCTACCAGCTAAAGTTGATGTTGTTCAGCGAGTCCTTTGGGATGAAGTAAAACGTCCTCAGTCCGGGACTCGCCAACGCATTAGAGGACAGGCAGAGCGAACAGCTTGGAAAATAGTTTGTGACTGGGTAGAAACTCAAACGGCAATGATCAAGCTTGAGCAAGCTGAATTTGCGGAGATGTTTTTGCCTTACGTCTATTCGCCTGAATTGGATCAAACATTTTACGAGCGAATCAAAGAATCAGATTTTAAACTATTAGGATCACCTAAATAAAACGACCCAATGAGCGATAGATATATCATACAAGACACAATGGGACTTTGCTTCTATTCATACAACGAAGAGGATGGAGTAATAAAGTGGAGCGGCTTAAGGGAGGCAAGATGGTTCAAGTCACTTAAATATGCGGAAGAGTTCAGAGAGAAAATAGGCGATGGGGAGATTATACAATTGTCATTTACTCAAGTAACAATTTGACCACGATATGAATACTGAAGACAGACTTAGAGCGCAAATTGATCATGCCTTTGCCGCCCTTGGCGATGGATGGGAATTGGAAGAGCAAATGAGACAACTATATAAAGAATGCCTTAATGCTGCCCTTGGTTACGCTAAAAGAGATTCGGAAATAGTTTTGTTCAAGACTCAGCTTAAAAGACTCAAATCAGAGATGTCTGCCGACGAAAGTCTGGGATACATGAGAGCGCCGCTGTTTGAGGAATATGTAGAAGAGGAACTACTTCAGGTTCAATTGATCGTTTGCCGAGAGCCATCCTACAAGATGGGAGATTTTGATACTGAGTGCATGAGATTTAAATAATAGTCAATTAAAAAAGAGGCTAGCCTACACCAACGCTAGCCTCATATAAAGGGCCTTTCCCAAGGCCCCATCACATTTGCAATATAAAACAAAAAAGATTAATTATAACACGATTTGTTTCATGAAAAGGTCGGAGATAAAGATTTCGGTACAAGACAGAGTGAAGGAGTTTGCCAGGGAAGTAAAGATGAGAGAAAGAGTGTATGCCGGGCAAATAGAGAAAAAGAAACTGTCCAGGTACCAGGCTAATAAGCGAATTCTGATCATGCAGGAATCAAAGGAGCTAGTTGAACTACTTGAGCTCAGAGGTCTGTCCTGGGAGGATATGATCAATATTCTGAAGATAGCCTCAAAGCCAAAAGTAAAGGTCAAGCAGTCTTCATTTCAATTCCCCTCTTAAACATTAAAGCTATGGAAAACAAACAACTACAAAAGGATTTACAAATTCTTGCCAGGGCTATGGCTGAAGCGATTTTGAGTATAAAGCCAGAAGATTTTGCTAAATTTATAAGTGAATCTAAGACCCATCATGACTATGAAAACGTACGCAGCCTATCTCCGGTGCAGTAGGGAGGAACAGCTGAAAGGCTTTTCTCATGAATACCAGGTATCTGGCATTCAAAACAATCCAAGGACTGTAGACATGAAATGCGCCGGAATCTTCAAGGAAGCGGTGACCGGTACCCGATTCGATAATCGGGAACAGCTAGATCTAGTCTACAACATCTACGAGCAAGCCCGAGGAGGGCTGGATTATCTGCTAGTCTACCGTTGGGATCGATTAGGACGAGACGTAGGTGAGGCCTTCCAGACCATCAAAAAATTCCTTCGCATTGGTGTTGAACTCAATTGCCCAGACAAGTGGATCGACTTCGAGGATCCTAACTGGCCGGTCATTCTAGGTATCGAATTCGGTATCGCCCAAAGTGAAAGTCACAAGATCAGTGACAGAACTCGTGATGGAATCTATCAAGCAAATCTCCAGGGATACCATACAGCCAAAGCACCGGTAGGATACAAACGCGTTGATACGGGTAAGATAAAACCCAATGGCAAACGGATCCGCTTGCTTACACCTGATGACAATGCACCGATCATCCAGAAAGTCTTGACGGACTATGCTGATGGTTTGAGCTCTAAAGTGGAGCTCTTCAGAGAGTACGGACCAAAACTGGGCATTCGAAAGTCTGCCTTCTACGAGTTATTTCAAAACATCGTCTATACCGGCCAGCTGTATCTGAAAGCCTACAAACGAAATCCAGCACGAGTCATCGAGGCTAAACACGAAGGCCTCATTTCCAAGGAGGTCTTTCAAAGAATTCAGGATAGAGAAGAAAGAGATACGAGACCGAGCTACTCCTTCGGAAAGACAAAAGCAGCTGACAACTTCTTCTATCTGAAAGGGCTCCTCAAATGTGCTCGCTCTGGTAAGCACATGACTGCCTACGAAGTCAAGAAAAAGAATGGCCAGTCGTTCTTCTATTATCAGACCTCTCGCTCCAAGGATGGACAACTAATAAATGCGATCAATGCACATCAGATTGTCACTCGAGCAGTCTATGAGCTGAAGATTTCCGAGGATCTATACAGAGCCACCAGGAAGGTTCTAATTGATATGATCAGTGCTAAAAGCAGTCGAGATCGCAAACGTCAGGGAGAGATCAAGAAGGAGATGAAGAAGACTGAGGAGCGCATCGAAAGAGTCCAGGATAGCTTCGCTGATGGAGTACTAAGTATAGAGGATTACAAAGTCTTTCAAGATCGCTATAAGACTGATTTAAAGGGACTTGAGGCAGAATTAGCTACGCTAAAACTGGATCACAATGAAGAGCTGAACTTTCGGCTGAGAGTACTGGATTTCTTGAGTTCGATAGGGGATATCTTCAGATTATCAGACCCGAAAAGAAAGAAGATTTTGCTGCGAGCGGTGTTCCCAAGAGGCTTTAGCATAGAAAAGCAGAATGTTCTAACTACTTCACTGAACTACTACCTACAACCAATTGCCACAACTTCAGGCAATTACGAATATCTACAAATAAAAAAAGGACCTCCTGTGTCAGGAAGTCCGGTTTCGGGTGAAAAACCGGACAAGTATAGGACCCACAACAGACTTATCCTGGAATACATCCTCTTCGCCTAATCTTTCCTAACTACCTCATTTACTGGTAAGTATTCATTGTTGAACGCAAGTTCATCTAACCAATCTAATTCTATAAATCATGAAAAAACGAATTGCTTTTACTTGCTACGTCACGATTCTAGTCGATGAAGATCAGGAGGACGTGCAGCAGTATGATCATCACATCGAGCTGATCGGAGAGATCGTAAAGCATGAATTCAACCCTCAATTTCCACCTATAGTCAATAGGGGAGTGGAGGTTGAGGAAATGTTCTATGATTCCATTGAAGTCCTTCCACAATAATCATTTTACTTCACCATAACACTACGCAGCTATGAAAACGTTTTTTCAACAACTATTAGCACTGGGCCTTTGTGTCTTCGTCTTCTACTTTATGTTCTATGGCTCCCAGATCAAAGCCCATCCCTCCTCCGACGATCACTGCGAGCAGTTGCCCGCCTGCACCTTCTTTCGCTATACCAATAAACATGACTCCTTCGTCCAATACGGGGATGCGGAAAGCATCCTCGACGCGGAGGCCTTCGATACCTTAAACGTTAACACCTTCGAGATATCGGCTTGTCGGTGCGAAGAGGTGCGGGCAGCGATCCATGCAGATCGCTTTCGGTTGAAGATCGATCTATAAAGGATTTGCTTTTTGTTTTGGGAAGCTCTGCCTGAGGGTGTTTTTTTGTCGAGTTAAAAACTCATAATTTCAATAAATAGATTTTAATGTTTATTTTTAATGTAATATTTCTCCTTTAGTTGGACAATCTGAAAAAATGGAAGAAGAGTATACAAAAAGCCTTTTCAGTATTATTAACGAAATCATTGATAAGGCGAGTGGAAGGATTGCTACTTGGACAGAAAAGCAAATATTGCTTTTTTCAGAATCCTATACAGATTATATTGTCAGACGTATACAAACAAGTTCATTATTTGCTACCAACAAAAGTATAAATGTAGACTCTGCATATGTTAAGGTATGTATTACTAATGAAATTGATAGTGAAAGGTATAAATCTATTGAAGAATTACAGAATCTATTGAAGGTACAACGTACCAAAGAAGTTTCAAACAGTACGATACCAATTTTCCCTTATGAGGCAATTGAAAATACTGAGAAGGGGTTTGCTCTTATCGGGAGTCCTGGGTCTGGAAAAACTACCGCCTTTAAGTACTTGACGTTATACGCGGCTAGTGGCAAGAAAATTCGAGGAAAAAGATATTTCCCAATTTACCTTCAGGTTAGAGATTTAAATAAAAGTCAGGAAACAACAATTTATCAATACATAAAGGATTTTTTCAAATGGATGGATTTCGAGGAACACAGCAGCTTATCTAAAACTCTTCTAAGGTCTGGTAAGATAATTCTAATTATTGATGGTTTAGATGAGACCAATAGGAATCACCAAACAAAAATACTTTCAGAAATCGAAGATTTGCAAGCAAAATATCCTAAAAATATTTATTGCATAAGTTCTAGACCACACAGCCTTTATGTCAGTCTATCTAACTTCACTAAATGGGAAATCAAGCCACTCGATTTTGAGCTAAAATTAAAATTTATAGATAATTGGTTCAAGACTATTGACGAAGAGAAAGGATCTCTATTAAAAAAAATGGTATCTGATGAACCTCAAATTCTAGAAGTAGGATCCAATCCCTTGCTTCTTTCAATTCTATGTGCACTTTACTACAACGACTTACAAATCCCAGAAAACATTGATGAACTTTACTATCAGTGTGTCGATGGAATGATGGGAGGATGGGATGCCTTTAGGAATATTGCTAGGAGATCAATACTTTCGACCTATTCAAAAAAACAAAGAAAGTTACTAATAAGTTACCTAGCTACTTATTTGTATCAACAGAACAAAATTGTCTTTTCGCCACAGGATGTGTCAAATACCAGTATAGATAGAAGTTTAGAGAAACGGTTACGCAAAGAAATCCCAGATTTTGATGATCTTCTAGATACACTTACCAATGATTTTGGAATTTTAGTGCAGAGATCCCCGAACTATTACACCTTTAGCCACTTAAGCATCCAGGAGTTTCTAGTCGCTGAATATATCATTAGTAGTAGGATGGAGTTGAATCTAGCAAATAAGTTGAACTTAAATGAAGAATACCTGAATATAATGGCGCTTGTATCAAGAATGCTACCCGATGCAAATGATTTTATCCGGAGAAGTCTAAGATATGTTAAACCACACAATTATAACTCTGTGCAGAGTCTTATAGAACTCGTTAAAGCAAAGCCAGTCTGTGATGATCATCTAAGGTTGGATCTAGATAGGACTGTCGCTAGTCTCCTAAAAAGTGCGATTAAAAAATCACCGAAGTATATTGTCTTCTCTTTCATTGATGAGTCAGGAGAAGTAGATATTGTTTTAGATGGAAAAGCAGCAGATGAAAGTTTTCGGCACGCTTTTTCAATAATTGCATATAATCGATCCATCGATTTTTCCTCAATAATCCAAGAGAAGAGGGAAGAAAGGCAGATAATTCTCAATAAGCAGAAGTATTCTACACAGAATACTAAGAACTCTCAAAAAGTTCGCAAAGAACTCAAATCCTTAGAAAACAAAATTGAATACTTTACTGGTTTATTAATAGTTTTATCAAAGTTTCCAGAGTTACTTCTTCTGATTGCCCAGTCCAAGTTTAGTTCAAAGCAACTAAACATTAGCACTAATGATTTTCTCTCTAGAATAAACTCCTACACTGGGGAAGAGTTAAAGTTAAACTATATTATTCACTACAACTCCTAGTGATATATGAAGTGGTATAAACTCTATTAACCTAAAATCACTTGGGATCACCTCCTACCACCTCTCCCCACTTTTCCCTATCTTTGTAGTCCATTCGATCAAATGTCTACTTTCAAAACTCAGCTCGATCCCGAGCTACTGGCGGAATACACTGCTGCCCTTACTCCACGCGATTTCGTTACTTCCTTAGACAACCTAGCTTGGCTCCTGGTGACTAACATGGACACGATCAAGATCGATCGCTACATGGCCGACATGATCAACCTCTATCAACTGAGGAGCATCATCAAGCGCGTGCTAGTGGAAGAAATGCTGGATTAAGCGCTATCAGTAGGGGAGATCTGCCCTGCAAACGCCCTTGGCCGCCGAGCTGAGGGCGTTTTTTTATGCCTGGAGAAATAAATAGGGCGTCCTCAAAAAGGGTTTAAGGGTCAATAAAGGGCTGATATATAAGTTATTGAATGTGCTAAATTATTACTATTGAAGTATCAAATGCAAAGAAAAAGGCTTAGCTTAGTTAAAATCCTTGCAGTTCGATGATCAAGTATACACCAGCCGCTGAACGGAATTTTGGTTTATTCCAATCGCCTTTTGGACAAGCCCTAGATGCCAATAATCGCTGGGTTAAGATGGCCGCCGTGGTGCCTTGGGACGAGATGGCCACCGTTTTCTTTTCTAAGATGAGTAAGAACCATGGTCGTCAGAGCATTGACTTGCGTATTGTTTTAGGGGCTTTGTTGATTAAGCACATCGAAGGTATCTCGGATGAAGATACGATTCAGGCCATCCAAGAAAATGTCTATATGCAATACTTTGTAGGCTTGCCGCGCTTCCAAACTAAGCCTGTGTTTGTTCCCTCGTTGTTTGTGGAGATCCGCAAACGTCTGGGTAAGAAAGGATCACAACAACTTAATGATATGTTGCTCCAGCAGGCTCGGCAGTTGCGAGCTATCAAGCACCGAGCCAAGCCTAAAAAGAAGGATACTGATCAAGGAGGGAATAAGTCATCTGGTCCGAATCAAGCAGGGCAAAGACCAGATGAGAAGAGCCGGGCTATGGATAATAAAGATCGCCCTGAGAATAAGAGGCCCAATAAAGGGACCTTGAAGATGGATGCTACAGTGGCTCCACAACATATTGGTTATCCAACTGATACGCGATTATTGCATCAAGGACGCCTGTATAGCGAAGCCTTGATTGATAAGCTGTATCAGGGGAGTGGCTTGTGGAAAAACAAGCCTCGGACCTACCGCCGGATCGCACATAAACAGTACTTGGCCTTTGCCAAGAAGCGCAATCCGGGTAAAAAAGCGATCAAAGGTACTAGAGGCAAACAACTCCGCTACCTGCGGCGCAACCTCAACCATATTAACCGCATGCTGGACCAACTACAACAAGCCGATCAAACTATTGATTGGAAACACAGTGATTGGCAGCGATTTTGGGTGCTACAGGAGCTGTACCGCCAGCAAGATATCATGCACCGAGATGGACGTAAACGTATCGATGATCGGATCGTTAATATTGCTCAACCCTATGTGCGACCTATCAAACGAGGTAAGGCCGGTAAATTGACTGAGTTTGGTGCCAAACTGAACGTCTCACAAACGGAAGGCTTTGCTAGAATGGACCAGGTCGACTTTGATAACTTCAATGAAGGAATACTACTCCAGGAGCAAGTTGAGGGCTACAAGGCTTTGTATGGCTATTACCCGGAATTGGTACTTGTAGATCGAATATACCTGAACCGTCAAAACCGCAAGTTCTTAAAAGACAGAGGGATAAGACATAGCGGTAAGCCTTTGGGACGTGCCAAGCCGATGTCTGCACAACAGAAGCAAAAACGAAAGAAAGAACAAAATAAGCGCTCAGAAATCGAAGGCAAATTTGGCCAAGGAAAATCAAAATACGGGCTGGATGATATACAAACTCGACTGGAAGATACCTCCTATGCTTGTATTGGCCTTATTCTACTGGCGCTCAACACTATCAAGTTAGCCCGGGCCTTCTTTATCTTTATTTTTAGCTATTGCTACCAACAGTGGAGTATTCAAATGAATAAAACAGCTACAATGAAAGCAACGGCAAGGACTGTTGCTTACTCAACCGCCTCACATCGCCGGACTGGTATGATAATAACCTGAAATCAGCCCCGACTTTTTGAGGACGCCCTAAATATTAAGCTCTTACTATGTCACAAATCGAAAAACTAGCTAAGAGTAAAAAAGAAGAAAATCTATAAAAAACGTAAAATCTGTCACTTGAGCTAAAGACAAATAGTAAGTAATTACTATTAATTAATTGATTATTAATTATTTATATTATTATATGTTAATACCTAACAATATGCAGTCGTGACAGCAAGTGACAAACTACCCCTAGTTAGTGCCAAATTAGGGGTAGATAGTGCCAGATTCCCCCTCGGTAGTGACAGAATAATGTTTTGATTCTGAAAAAATGCGCCGCAAAGTGACAGCAAAGGCCCCAAAATGACAAAAAAATAGTTTGTTGGTCATCAGTTGTTTACGCACGTGTACATTGAGTTAGTGCCAGGACGTGCCAAATTAGAGGTTTAATTATATATGGCATTAAGTTGTTGGTTAATAGTCGCTTAGGTGTTCGTGCAATCTTTGTTAGATGCGATAGTGACAAGTTTCTACTTCACTGTATATATATAGGTATAAAAATAGCGTCACAATATTAGGTCACGAATAGGGGAGGAGTGCTGCAAGGCATTCAAATAGGCATCTCTCTTACGAAAATCTTATATTTGTATACGTAATTCCTATGTATAAATAATGTGAAAAGCTATGAAAACGACCGCTGAAAGTGCGGTGAAAGTTGATGTAATTCCACGAACGATCACCAAGAAAGCACTACGTTGCTATTTCGGCCTTACGTCTCGACGTTACAAAAGGCTTGTTCCCGACAAGCTACGAGACAAAATGGGGCTAACTGCTGAAACAGATAAGCATCTAGAGGAATATGATGTTTACCAAACCCGTGTTTTGGTTGAAGAGCTTCAATTGACAAAAGAAGAGTTGGCTGAGATTGGCAAGCTAATGTGACGAACTTTAAAAATTACCCCCCAACTTTTCTTCATCTTGTTATATCCTTCTACATTTTTCTAGATTTCTAACAATGTAGTCCCTGCCTATTTTTGTCCCCGTATTTTTCGATCAAAAGTTATGGCCTCGTTTCTTCCTGCGGTAGAAAAAGTGCTCTCAGTAGAGGGCGGCTACCAGAACGATACCGAAGACTGGGGAAACTACAATGCTTACGATAGCCAAGGAAATTACGTTCGCTATTCCCAGCGCAAAGGGCATACCCTCCGCGCGGGAACCAATAGAGGTATTAGTGCGGGTTTATTGTCTTCCTTGCTCAAGCGAGAAGTCAGTGTAGCCGAGATCCAGGCGATATCCAAGCAACGAGCCATTGACATATACCGCCAAGTGTATTGGGATGGTATTCGAGGAGATGATATTCCTCATCAGGGATTAGCAGAATTGATTTTTGATGGACATGTCAACCACGGAACCACGGGCAAAAAGATTGCCCAGCGAGTCCTTAATGGATTGGGTGCGAATCCTCCTTTAGCCGTAGATGGTGCTTTTGGTCCTAAGACTTTAGCGGCTATCCGCAAAGCTCCTTTAGCAGCACTTTACAATAATATCATACAGGCTAGAGCGGAGTTGTACAAGAAACTAGTCCAGGATCGTCCCGACAACGCCAAATACCTCAAGGGGTGGATGAATCGACTCAAGAAGTTTCCCATTCTGAATGTTCCGACTTCCGGAAAACAATGGGGAGCAGCGGCGGCACTGGCCTTAGCTATCACTTATTATTTGAATCAATCATGAGCGGCATATTAAAAGCATTGGGTATTGCAGTATTGGCTAGGACTATCCTCGCAAAGGCAACGGCTAGCCTAACGGATAAGATAGCCTACGGCTTCAAAAGTATCTCGCTTGCTGATATCAGTCTTTTTAAGGCGAGTATCAAACTCAAGTTGGTAGTCACCAATAAGATGAGGGTACCTATCATGATTGAAAGCTTTCAGGGCTTCGTGATCAGTGGCGAGCTTAGGCAGGTGATTAATATGTCACAGTCTTTAACCTTGGATCAAGATAAAACCGTGATTGCCAACTTTACGATATCAGTAGACAATGGTCTACTACTGGAGCAAATAGCTAACCAAATAGAATCCAAGGAAGTGCCGAAGCTGCGTGTTAAGGGGACTTTGAAAGGAGGTATAGAGGGCAAAACGGTCCAATTCCCTATAGATCAAATCATCAATATCGTATGAGGAGATTAACAGCAGCTTTTGCAGACGAGACAATCACCCCATCGGATCGTAAGTACCACTTCAAAAAGCGGAATTACAGTACAGATGATATTGTCAAGTTAGTGCTCTGGGGGGATAAGCGCGTGAAGCACGATACCGAGGAGTTTGCCAAAGCAATCCCGGCTACCAAAGAAGGTATGCGAATGCTCTTTGATTTTATCGTAGAGCATATCAAGTATAAACAAGATCCAAAGGGATCGCAATGGGTGAGAAGCCCGGCCCGTACCTGGGATGATCGGCACGAGGGGAGTGATTGTAAAAGCTGGACGCTCTTGATCACTAGCGTACTGCAAAACCTGGGCCTCTCTTATATCATTCGTTTCACGGCCTATAAGTCGCCTTTGTTTGGCGGCAACCCTAAGCCGACGCATGTGTACCCCATCGCTATTCTTCCCACGGGGGAGCAAGTTATTGTAGACCCCGTATGGCATGTGCAAGAAGGAGGGCTATTCAATACGGAGAAGCCCTACAAACATAAAGTTGATCACAAAATGAAAAAAGGATTAGCCTTTCTTAGTGGCACCGAGGAGCAGGAAAACATCATCGAGGCTGTCGAGATGATTGATCGAAGCATTCCGAATAGCTATTTGGAAGATGATATTACTCAGAAGACCGAAGGGGAGTTGCAGCGCTTTTTGATGGCGCAGCGCTTTGAGATAGCTGCGGAGCAGGTGAATAATTATTCCTACAGCCAAAACCTTCGCTTTGCTGCTGGGGTGGTCCGCGCTGGTGCAGGATCTATTGGCCAGGTAGCTTCGATTTCTGAAGGCTTGCAACGACCTGTTCTGCGTTTCTTAGAGACTACGGCTAAAATGAATCGGCCAGCCATTATTCCTCCTAAGCTATTGTTGTACAGTGATCAAGAGCTTGCCGGGTTCTTTAAGAATATTGGTAAAGGCATCAAGAATGCGGTTAATCAAGTAGGAAAAGGTGTCAAGAATGCCGTTAATTCCATTGGCAAGTTCTTCAAACAGGCCTGGGCCAAGCTAATGAACTGGATCTTCAAGTCTGGTCTGGTAAACAGTGGTCCTTACTTCCTTTTCTCCTTCATCAAAAAAGACCAACTCCCGCGCCTGGGACGCGAAGTGAACCGTCGAGTACAGGCTCAAGCCAAGACACTAGGTTGGTTGAAAAAACTGGGGTTAAAGTCTAGCAACATTGAAGCTGCTGTCAAGAACGGCATTATCAAGCACATGGGCGCAGCTCCGGAAAAGATCCTCAACGATAAAGCCAAAGCACAGATAGCAGGCGATAGTGTGAGTGGCCTAGTAGCTGCCATCTTCAAGGCAGTGGGTTGGCTCATTCAGACCATTAAGAAAATAGTCGCTCTTTTCAAAAAGGGAGACGATAAGCCCGTGGTGTCCGAAGAGAATGCCAGTGATCTAGAGTATCTGGATACCCTCGGCCAAAACGTAGCCAAAGAAAGTCCCGGCTATTCCGGAGACGGCTACGAACAATCTACAGCAAATCAAAGCGCCCAAGGCGGTGGAGGCATGTTGTTCCTCTTAGGCTTACTGGGCCTCGGCCTAGCGGCTTAATACTCTTAACTAAAACTATTGTAAACAAATGGCAAAGAGAAAAGCAACAACAAAGAAAAAATCTAGCTGCCCTGCAAAGGGAGCAAGAGTGAAAATCGGTGGCAAGTTCTATACTGTCAAAGGTTATTCCAAGACCAAAACGGCGGCTAAGAAGCAAGCTGATGCACATCGTTCCAAGGGTAAGAACAAGCTGGCTCGTGTTCGCAAGACTTCTTGTGGTCATCAAATTCTTGTAAGGGGCTAGCCCTCTTTTGAAACCCAATTCATCAATTTTTCAAATTCGCAATCATGTGTGGTTGTCAAATAAATGGAAGAAGAATGGCACGTAAAAAGCAATTCTTAGGCGTCAATATCAATCGCTTGGCAGGTATGACAGCAGGCGCCGCTGCGGCCAAATTGGTCAATCCTGCCTTGAAGAAAGTGGTAGGCAAATATATCGTCGATGATCCTGCTACCACAAAAGACGAAGGCAAGATGGCCCGTATTGCAGTAGCTGGGGTGAAAGTCGTTGGCGGGTTTTATGTCCACAACAAGATGAAAGGACAATTCATGAAAGATGCTGGCTTAGGCATCGTGGCCGTAGGTGGCCTGGAATTGTTGGAGCAAGTGGCTCCTAATCTTCAATTGTCTGGCGTAGGCTACGTGGATACAATGGAGGTCGGCAATGTAGTCGAGGTGAATCTTGACGAATTGCGCGGTGGCTCCAAAGTGACTGAAAGCCTAGAAAACTACCAGGAAGTGGCAGGAAGCCTGACCGATGATTACATCGAAGAAGGTATGGAGTTGGCGAGTGTGTACGAAGAGTACTACGGTTAGTAGCTGCTCATTGACGGCATAGGAGATTACAATTTTATCATTCCACGAATAGTATTTAGCTATGAAAAATTTGAAACGAAAGCACATGCGTACCGTTGTGGCCCCCGTGCAAGGAGAACGTAGGGCTGTGCTAAACAGCATTCGGGCACGGGCTAAGAAGTTTGGCTTCCAGCCCAGCAGCGTACGCGAGAAAACCTTAGTCCTTTGGGCTAAGTTGGTCAACAACAAATCAGGATTGGTTTGGGAGTTGAACCAGGAGCAAAACAAAATTGAACCCGAGATTCGTTTGGAGAAATCCGACGCCATCTACATCGACCGTTGGGCTTTGACTTTAGCCAAAGTTAACATAGTCGGCGGTGTAGAGCAGTATGCGAATGTTCGACACTTACCCTACGTTGATGCCAACATTCACGCGGAAGCTGGGGAAGCTAATGACCTGCAAGGGATTTATAACTCCGAGCTTGAGGTGAAGACGGATCAAGATGTACGAGTAGAGCAATTCCACACACACAAGTTTTTGAACGTGCCAGAGCAACAGTTTCAGCCTTCTGCTACTGATCCTTTGGTGGCGCAAACGGTAGACATGTGGGTGGATATCAATACCCGTCTAGGTTTTTGGGGCAAAAAGCGCAATACTATCCGTATGGATTATGGTGCTGGAAGCTTTGGAGCCATTGCTGGCGATCCTGCTGATGCTGCTACTCCTTACCAAAACTATGCAGTCCTTTGGTTGGATGGTTTTGAGATCGTGCGCGGTTCTGAAAGTCTAAGCTTATCGGATGCAAATATGATCCTTTACGGAGGATAAAAATAATCTGCTCAATCTGCGTAGTGAGGGGCTGTTGCTAGTCGATAGCCCCTGCTCAATAAAAAAGGATCATGAAAAAAGCAATTCAACCCACTAGAACGATTATATCTGAGCGCGGAGAGATTATCCGTAAAGGTTGGGAGTTTTACTATTCTTTGGCTATCACGATGCAAGCCAACAACGATAAGTACAACCTGGAATACGCTTCCCCCATCCAGCGCGACACTGTTACAGGAGTACAGGTAAGAATGAAGGAAGGTAATGCTAAATCTATCAATGGCAATAATTTGGTGAATAACGACGCTTTCCTTTGTGCTTTTTTAACACTGAAGCAACGTAATGCAGAAGTGTTTGAAAATATCCCGATGTACAACGTTTGGAAGGCTACCGAACAAGGTCTTTGGTTTCCAGTCAATATTCCAATGATCGACATGGCACAAAGTCACATCTTCATTTCTGATGCCTCTACCATCGTTGCCGGGGAAGACTTTGAGCTGACTTTCCGCTACCTCAATACCATCATCCAAAAACGATCTTAATGAGCAATACTTCAGGCTATATCACGGATGTGGACATCTTGCACGATATCTTTATGGGTGAAAAGCGTGCCTACTGGCGCCTCTATGCTGGCAGCACCATTCCCACCCGAGATACCAGTACTTCTAAGCTCCGTGGAGCCAATCTCGAAGAAGCCAGTCTTGAGGATAGCTGTAGTATGCTAATTGAGCGCTTAGAGCAGTTTGGACAAGGCGTATTTACTGTTGCTTTACTGACCAGTCCCACGGCCACCAATAAACAGGCAATGGCCGTACCTGTCAAGTTACAGGGAGTAAAAGGTAGCGTAGGAAGTCCTACAACAACCTTTGGATCGATGATGGAAGTCATGCAGTTTATGCAGTATATGGAGGAGCGGAATTCTCCTAATATCGGTGCTACGGTGGAGGCTTTACGGGAAGAGGTCAAGAAAGAAATGGAGATTGAGCGCCTTAAACGTAAGATTGAAGAATTGGAAAACGGTGGGGTTAGAGATCAAATGGCCCGTAAGGTGATTGATCATCTGCCAAGGATCGTTGACCGAATCTTTCCTCGTGCTAACGTTCCCGCCTTGGCAGGTACCGTTGAGTTCCTGGATTCTGATACGGATACTGGGGTAGAGAAGGATGAGATCGAGGAACAAGGCAACTTTGTTCAAGGTGTTTTGAGTATTGACCAGGTAGTAGCCGATGCAATGACTATTCAGGAAAATTTACCGGATATCCCTGTCAATCTTTTACTTCATAAACTTGCTGGTTTTTCTAGTAAAGACCCGGAACAAGTGCGTCAAATCTACCAAATGTTATGAAGACTGTAAACTGGTCAAGTCGGCGCATCAATCAAGACAATGCAAACTTTCACCAACCTTGCCGGGCGATGAATTTCCATAACCAAGGTTCCTTCGTTGTAGAAATCAATGGCCATAGGTTATTACCTGATGATCAAATGATCATCGAGGCGGATGAGGGCGAAGTATTGTTGTTTCGTGCAAAGATTAGGTTTCTCAGCGCTTATCCATTTACCAAGGCTTTGTCTAGCTATCCACAGTTGATTTCCGGTAAGCATTTAATCATTAGCTACCTCAACGTAGCTGAATACAACTACGATCATTATGGCGAGTATCAAGGTGATTCGCTCGAATATAGCCACCATCGATAATGCTGGGGATATCAGCCTTGGTGATGTAACGGTAAGTACAGCTGCTCCCGCCGCAGGTACCATAGTTCCTGATGTTGACGAACGCACAAATGGCATAGTTATTCCTGCTGGAAAACTAATGGTGAAAGTGCTGAATATGGGCTTTGTAGAGGATGGCGACAATGAAGAAAATATAACCGTCAATGGAGATGTCATTCAACCAGGTTCTCCTGCTGTTGAATTTGTAGCTCAGCTCGATCCGGTAGGTGATGTATTCAAATTCACCCCCGAAGTAACCATAGTCAATAACAACGGATCTCGCATCCGAATTATAACCCAAGAATAATGCGCTTACTCTTTATACTACTAATATTGCTCCCGTTCTTCAGCTCTTGCCAAAAGAACGAGATCCAACCAGACTACATCTGTTGGAAAATAGGCGGAGTCGATAGCAACCTGATCCGCTTAACCCAAATCACTTCAAAAGGGGCTACCAGCTTGATTACTTATGTCAATGAACAAGGGGACAAGGTAGAACCCTTGGGAGGCCAAATGCTCTATGGTATCTGCGAATGTTGCAACCCTAGCACTTCAGAACCAGACAGCAGCCAGATTATCAGATTCATTACTTCTCAGCCTACCTTCAATCCATTAAATCCTGGTCCCTGCAATTCTAATGCTACGATTTTCCTGGAAAGCACGGTGGAGGAAGCTCATATTAGTATTGAGCTAAACGGTAGTCCGGTTCCCTTTAGCTATTTCCCAGCAGAGTCCCCTCGACGTGCCTCGGCTTCTTATAGCTCTACGGCTGGCTCAGGCATCAATACCGTAGTCTTGAGGGTCACCAACACCTTTGGCACCGAATCTGAAACCCGAACCTTTGATTGCGGCGGATAATGAAGAAGCTACTACTACTATTATCTCTTCTCTTGCTGGTAATATCGCTGCGCGCTCAGCGTTACGGTATCATTTCCCAAGAGCTATGCTGGAACACTGGATCAGTGGATTCCAGTCTAACCCGCTATATCTTGGTATCCTCCAGAGCTAAGGAGGTACTAAAACTTACTTATCTGAATGCTTCCGGGCAAAAAGTAGATGTGAGTGGAGGTGGCAGCTTTTCGCAAGGCCATTGTGGCTGCTGTGGAGGAACAAACAGTAGTATTGTATCTGGTAGCACTCCGGCTCGATCTGGCTTGACCAATGATGGGGATACCTTAAAGCTAGGTGGGGTAGTGGAAGAAAACACGACCATTGCCGGGATGGATCAATATGATCTAGCGGTGACCAATTGGAAGGAACTAACGCTTTCCGCCTCTGATAGCTTCAAGTTGATTACTCCTGATTTAATCAATGCGGCAGCCCAGCTAGGTGGGGTTTTGCAGTTGAATTCCGCTACCGGTCGGGTAGAATTTACGCCCTATGGCTTTCCGACTAGTGCAGGAGCCAATGGCCAATACCCTGAATATGATTCCAGTGGAGATAGCTTGAAATGGGTTAGTCCCTACATCACAGCCATTGAAACCGATACCAGTCTTCGCTTTTCGGTCAATGGGAGTAGTATATCCACCATTTCCAAAAAGGAGATCATTGTGGATAGTATTGCAGAGGTCTTGAATAAATTCCTGCCTACCAATTTTCGAGTAATCAGCAAGGGCCTGGATGGTAAGGGAGAAGCCTTGTATTACATCCGCGATACGCCCATCGCTGGCTATGCTACCGATACCATTGCCGTCACACCTACCCTGAATGGGAAATATGCCATTCTGCAAGCCTATGATGGCCGCAAATTCAAAATCAAGTGGTTTGGAGCCAGGGGGGAAACGGATGTGAATGATCAGGCAGCCTTCCAACGAGCCATCGACTTTACTACCAGCTTACCCGAACAGGGAGATATCGAGCTGCAAAACGGAAAGATCTATGAGGTAGTTATGCCGATTAGGGGAGCGATGGAACAACCCTACACGCGCTATGTCTTGTATGGTAGAACGGGCATGAGCTTCATGGCTGAAAACCCCCAAGGGGCGGATAAACCTATTATCTATCCCAAACCTCCAGAGAACTTTAAAACCACTGGTAATCTGGATGGCAATCTGTTTTTGCTGGACAATAGTGCTAGTCATGTGGATAGCCTCTATTTTTCCGGCATTCATTTTTGGGTACCTGAAGATACCATGTGGTTGAATGATTCGGTGATGAATAACATACCGACGGTGTTTTATGATTATGATAGTCCTGGCAGTGCAGATTCCTATGGATATGTGTTTGAAGATTGTCTGGTAGAGAACTTTTCTAATCCCCAGGTGAGTAATCAAAATGCCAAGATCATTGGAGTGGTCAATCGAAGATGTGGCTTTTACAATCTGGGTGGCCCTCATACCGGATTTTGGGGTTCTCCCTCCAATCCTGGCAAACCCCTCAAAGCTGATCATTTTACCTGGGTGGCTCCCACGGATAAGGATACGGTATTTATCAATCAATATGGCAACATTGATGCGACAGGATCAGTAGCCAAATGGTTTGAGGCGGGCAAGATTGTACATCGAGCTGCATTGACCGATTATACCTATCGCGGTGAATATATTGACACCTTTCTGTACTATCGCAATGACAGCCTATTTCTGAAGAATAATAGTACTACGGTGGATTCCATTGTGATCTGGAGTCAATCGGTGGAGCTGGCCGATAATCACAAATATCGTTATGTAGAAACGGCAGATTTGACCTTTAATCCCTCGGATGATGTAGTGGTAGAAGATTGTGATTTTTATGGTGGGATGGGAGATGGACCCGACCACTGGATCTATACCAGCAGAAGTTCAGATAACTTTTCGTATCGCAATAATAAGTTTGTGATGAGCCAGTCGGCTCCAGGGGTATATGATCTGGAACCCCGCTATGGGGGAGGGATGCATATCAAAGGCGGAGTATACCCCCGAGGAGATGTTTCTGGCAATGAGATGGAAGATTGCCCCACCACATTTCTGCGCTTGGGGGTAGTGGATAATCTGACGATTTACAACAACTTTTTCAAAGTAACGGATGCAGCTCCCCCTACGATGTCTTCCCTGATTGATGGAGCTTCAGCCCACCGAAAGGTGATGATCAACAAACTATTTGCCTCCAATGAAACTGAAGCTAATCCGATTGTGATCGGGGGCGGATCAGTGGGCATTCCAACTGGCTCGGAAGCCAATATGTATGTATCCAATTCCGTGATCAAGGGTTTTGCCTTCCCCTTTGCTTTGCAATACTCCAACTGGTTTATCTCGGATACCGATATCATTTCACCAGATAGCACCAAAAGTGTGATCCGAGGGGAGAATCAGAATGGCCGTCAAGATCGAATCATTCACTTTAAGAATGTGAGTATCGAACAAAAAGTAGGCAGCTATTATGATCCTTCCAGAAATCAGCATATCCTAAGTGGAGCCAGTGAGATTGATATAGACAACTTCAAAGAGATGGGCAACATAGGTACAGAGCTGAGGATACAAGGAGGACAAAATGTGCGCATTACCAATAATGATATCGGTCTGATTCGTTTGGGTTATGATCCGGGTACTATGCCCAGCAATGGCACGGTGATTGTGCACAAGAATCCCTATAGTTCCGTGCTATACAGAAATACGGGAGATCATCAAGATAGTCTACTCTTATTATCTGACTACACCTTTATCAATGCCAATCGAACCAATACTACCTTCACCATTGACAATGCCACGGATGCCTTTACGGTACACGATACGGAAAAAGAGATCTTTGTGCAAAGTGATGGGGTACCAGGTAGAGGCATCAGTACCATCACCGTAAGAGCCATAGCTCCCAGTGGTAAGATCCCTTTTACCCTGGTCAATGTAGGAGATAGCTCGATCACCTTAAATGCTAGTGGAGGCAATCTCAGTATAGGAGAAGATGTGATACTAGCAAAGGGAGAGCAAATAAAGCTCTACCATGATGTATTGACGGGTAATATCTACGATTATGAGGATTGGAAGAAGATAGGCTCACATCTGAGGATTGAGAAGAAAGTAGGCTTTGGAACCAGTGGCGCACTCAGTGAACAAGTGGAGATCAATGGCAATCTGGGGTTATTCAACTCCTACTACCTAAAGGGCAAAACCAGTAATGGGTTTTACAACAACCTCTTGGGCCTTACCGGTAGTAACAACCTGATTCTATCGGCTCCCACCTTGGGTGCTACGGGTAACCTGGTCTTCCAAACGGCTTCCCAGAATCGCTTGTGGATAGCCACGGATGGAGATATAGGAATTGGTAATCTATCGCCAAATTATAAGCTAGATGTGACTGGGGATATCCATACTAGTGGCGACTATTATGGCATCACCAACCCACAAGGAGGAATCAATACTGTCCAGGCAGCACTAGACTCCCTCAATCAACACATCGAGGATCTGGAGGCTGCTCTACTGCCAACCACTCAAGGCACCTCAGCCACCACCGCAGGACCGGGTACCACCTTAGTCATCACCCACAATCTAGGGCAAGCTCCTACTTACATCTCCATCACCCCCGGAGGAGATATAGGCGATTGGTATATCGATAGTGTCAACAGCACCACCATAACCCTCAATTACACCTCAACAGCTACCACAACGGCTAGTAGTGTCAATATCTACTGGCAAGTAGAATGATCTTTCAATTAATCAACTAGGCTATCACACCTCCCAAACCCCGTGAACTTGAATGATATCTAACCCATGAACTAAGAAGATATATGGAGGGTAAGCAACAAAACAATGCAGAGGAAATGGCAAAGATTTGGCTATCGATACTCAAGGCAGTCCAACAGCAAGGTTTATCCTTTATGTTAATGCTAGGTATTGCCTACTATTTTCAGGGACAAAACAATGATCTACGAACTGAGCAAAAACAATGTAATGAGGCTCAAATGGAGCTCTACCGAGAACATGCAAAAAATATGGAAAAGGTAATTGACCGCAATACTAAAGCCTTTGAAAACTTCAGTGTATACCTCCGTGATAAATCAAATTAATTATGACGTCTACTGAAAAACGCATTTTACGCAAAGCCATCCGCACTGATCAATTGCCCTCAGCCATAGATCCAACACAGGCACGATCTGAAGATTTAGACTACATCTTTTACTTCGGTAGATTACCAGATACCGGGGAAGGTGTGGCCAGCTTTCAAAATGAGGAAACCGGAAATCTTGACATCATTTTCTTTGAGTGATCAAAACTTACTGCTTATGTACAGTGCCGATGATATTGTGGGTTTGATTTTATATGCCCGAACCAGAGTCCCCATTAAGACAAGAGCTGAGGATAATGCTGTAGTAGTTGGCTACATCGAAGAAGGGCAACCAGTGGGTAAGGTCTATGCATGGATTAATCCGGCCCAGGGATACCGGAGAAACTTGTGGTGGAAGTTTATTGATAAATATGACCGAGTCTACTACGCAGAGCACCGAGCTGGCTACTACAGTATTAAGCAGATCCGCGACCAAGGAGCCTTAACTAAAGAAGAACAACTAGAGCTAGAAAAAGAGCAGAATAAAACGCCTGTTGAGAAAATAACAGATACGGCAAAGAGTATCACCAAAATGGCTGTAAGAGGTGTGCTGATATACGGAGCAATGAAGATCGGCCTAGCACTATTGAAAGAATAGTAGCTCAGGAAGGGCTGGGTGGGTTTGTAAGAGTATTAATCAACTAAATATAAATGAGCTATGAAAACGAAATTACTATTCCTATTTCTTGGCATCCTGGCTTTTGCCTTGATGCCCTTCCTGGTAACAGCGCAAGCCGTAGACACTACCGGGATCTCTGATAATCCATTCCCTGATGGTACGGCCTCCCTAGGCAAGCTGGTTGATATGTACGACCTGCTCTACGGAGCGCTAGTGATCATTTGGGGGTATATCGGTAAAGCGCTGAAGCTGGACACAAAAGTACCGAACTACGTATTTGTAGTACTAGCTGGGGGTATTGTACTAGCTATTGCTTTCGTCTTGCTTGGCTTCAGCAATGTGTTCCCCTTGATCTTCAGCTTTCTTAGTGCTATTGGGGTGTACGATCTGCTGTTTAAGCCTGTTACCCGTGCATTGTTAGCTAGCCCTGCTACGGCAACATAATCAAAGCCTCCTTTAAGATATTTTAAAAGCAGAAGGCTGGGGAGCTTTCTGAACAATGATTAGTGGGAATGGCCCTGTAGCCTTGTGCTATGGGGCTTTTTTACTTTTGTTCTCTATGTACTCTCTTACCTAGGGCTAGGGTTTTCTTTCGCAATTACTAACTGGTACTTAAAAAAGGGAACAGAATTATTGTGAAGAGTCTAAAAGCTACATGATCATATTGTTCGCATGCTCTATGAGCATTCAATTGTAAAAGATTGGGGTTTCTGTGACCAGATATAGGTTCTATAAAACGGAAGAATCAAAGAAAGAGAGCTTACAAAATATTTGAAATCTAATCTATGAAATATTCAATTACATCTATAAAAAGATCGTTTTGGACAGAATAAATATATATTATGGAGAACTAAAATGGATTTATAATGAAGAACTTGTATGTTTTATTATTCTTAGTTTTTAGTTTTCAATCTTATTTAATTGCTCAAAGTAAAGATTTATGTCCAAGCTATAATCGCTTAGATAAAGCCAGGAAACATCATGAAAATAAGCCTGAAAAAGCATTAAAACTCTATAATAAAATATTGAAATCATACCCAAAATGCGCGGTGGTTTATTATCAAATAGGTGTTTTAAACAAACTCACTAATAAAGAGGCTGCACTTAAGTATTTTGAATTATCAAAATTATATGGAGGAGATATTAAATTTAATGATATCCAGAGATATGAAATACTAGAAGCGCTTGCAGAGGAAATGATATTAAAGAGAGACTATGAAAAGTCGATATTTTATCTAGAAGCGCTTTTGAAGAGTGATGAGCATAGACTTCATTCTAAAAAGAAAATCTTTAGAATTCTTAAGTTAGAATCAAACACTGCCGTCGAAAATGGTGATTATGTGGAGTCATTAAGGATACTAGATAAGTTGAGTTTACTTTTACCAGAAAAAAAGGAAGAAGTAGTTAAAGAAAAAATTAAAATTAACAGAATTCTGGCAGACCAAGAACTAAGAAGTGGGAATTATCAGAAAGCACTTGAGTTTAGCCAGTCTAATGTAGACAATTACAAGCTTTTGGGGGAACAAATACATTGTGATAACTACACAAGAAGAGCAAAAATCCATTTCAAAAGATTTGAGCGGAAAAAGAGTAGAATGGCCTTAAATGAACAATTGGTTTTAATTGATGATCTCCTAGCTTTTCCTAGTAAATGTAAGTCTGTCAAGCGTATCCAAGGCCAAATCAGGTCAATTAGAAAACAAGTTTTATTCAGTCTAGCTCAAACTGAGTACCGGAGCAAACAGTTTCTAGAAGCATTAGAGTATGTGGTTCAGCTACTTCCAACTACTGACAGTGAAATCAAAGCATTGCATAATGATATTATTGAGCAACTAGCATTAGAAGCTCATGAGGAAAATAAATATGAGAAAGCTTTCTTCTATTTAAGTAAAATTACAGAAGCCCCTAGTTTTTCAATAAGAGACTTACGGTCGCTTGAAAGGGTGGGAGAATTGTCACGAGGATTTAATATTGAGAGTCGATTAGAGAGGAAGAAAAATGAAATAAAATTGGACTATATTCGATATCTGGCCTATAAGAAGAGAGATTTTGATAGATCACTGTATACTATGGAAGAAATTCGAAGTCAGAATAGTCTTTTATCTCGAAGGGACAAATTCAAAGACCTTTATGACAGAGTAAGGTGTGATTATGCAGAAGTGCTTATGAATAAGGCTTCAAGCGAAATATCAATGAAAAGAGCAGTTTTGCTGTGTAATGAAGTTTTAAGAAATCATAATAGTGAAAAATATAGAATTGAAGCTCTGAGACTTAGGAAGAGCGCCTATTTGAACTTGGTAGAGATTCATCGGAATACTGAAAATGACTATGAGTTATTAGATTATATTAACAGGTTAAAGTTAGAGTATCCAAATGATTCGCTGGTGAAAGAATTGAGGGCTTCTGTATTAATTGATTTTGGTAAGAAGTTGCATCAAAATAGAAACTATGACTTTGCATTATTTTATCATTCAGAGGCGGAACGCTCAAAAACAAAATATGCACCTATTGCTGCATATAATCTTGGTAAATTATTAGAAGCTAATTTCCAAGTTAGGGAATCCAAAGAGAAAATGAGAGAAGTGTTACAAAGTAACGCTAATTCAACAGTTAGACAAAAGGCAAATTCTACACTGGCCAGGTATAATGCAATATTAAGAGACAAAGAAGAGGTTTTAAATTATCTGTACAATTACTATTGTTCCTATAATTATGATTTTGTGCGAGAGCAGATTTCTAAAGATAATAGTTATTATAACTTACAAAACGACCCAAGATTTCAAAGATGGCTAAATGGGATTCGTAGACTTAAAATTCATGATATATCTTGTGAAATTAGTTTTAATCCGGATAGTGATGAAAATTTTGATTGGGGACCTTGGAGAGGACCAGATTTGTTGTTGGAGATCTTTGGAGAAAGATCAGGCTATTGTATTGGAGATTATACTCCTTCATGGAAGAACTGGTCAGCCGTTCGAGATTTCTCGCTGGATAGAAAAAATACATTGAATATAACTTTGTATGATTATGATCCATACTTGACAAAAAAAGCTCGATTCGAGTATGTCGGCGCATTTTCTACTACGATGCCTTGCAAGCCAGGTAGGTATGAGTTTATGACTCGTACTTACAATGGGACTGTGAAATTTTTCTATAGGGTTTCAGATTCAAATGAAGCACCTTATACAATGTCTTACATTTATGGAGGAAAATCTGGTCTCCAAATTGGTTTTGAAGCCTCCTTATGTATTTTAAAGAAATTCCTAAATCCTGAATCTTTCTTTTTTGTGACTTTGGCAGAAGGTGTTTTGGTCGATAAATCAATTGAAAATAGTACTGGAGCCATTGAAAATGCTTTGGTAAAGACAGCAATAAAAACAGCAAAAGGAATATTGCCAGCAGAGATCAGGCAAATCTTAAGAGCCTATGGCATAACAAAATGCCTTTACGATGCAGTTCAAGAACTAGAGAAATCAGGTTGGGTAAAGAAAAATTACACTGCTGATGGTAAAAGAATTATTGCATGACCGTTTAAGGAAGGAGCAGTACGAATAACAAATAACAAATGCTATACACCATGTGTGCTCTTTGAGATGCATAGGTGTATAGCTGTGGTGCTAGCTTTAATTAGAGAAAGCCTAATATTGTTTTTCTTACAGACTTATTATCTCACCCACCTTCCCCCACAATACCTCATACGGAACCACCTCAATATCAATCGTACTCAAGTGCCGGGGCGTGGCCAATAATTCCGCATAGGTCTTGGCCGTCTGCTTTTGTATAGTGGGCCAATCAAAGGAGTGCCTGACCGTCAAGAAAAGCAAGCGCATAAAGATTTGAGAGCGTCGAGTAGTCTCATCATGCTTCAGGTACCGATAAGCATATTTCTCCAGGGCTTCAGCACGATCTATAATCTTGGCTCGATTATTCTTACTGAGTAGTATGAGTACTTGAAGAATAAGCCGATTAATGTTCATCCCCTTTTTATCTGCGTAGTATCTAGGAGTATCATTCAGAAAGGTGTTCATCCGGATGGGTTGGCCAGAGAGGAAGGCTAGGTAGGTTTCGTAGATTCGTATTTCTTCTTGCACTCCTTTAGCCAATTTGCTCCTTTTTATCTCCTTAATGGCAGCCTGAGACTTTTCTAGGTCATCCATATGAAAACCTGAGATAGCTTCATATTGGTGAATGGCGATCCAGTTGTACCCTGTGGCAGGAAGAAGGGATTTTACTTGCTGAATTGCATCATTCACTTTTTGGTATGATCCCGTTTGAAAATATGCTGGAATTAGGTTGAGTGATAAACTTCGATAAGGTCGGTTTGGTAATTCAAAGTCTAGTGAGCGATAAAAGTCTATGACTTTTTCGCTAATTGTGATGATCCCTTGTCCATCGTTTCTCATATTGCAGCCTATCAAGTGTATGGCTGTTCGATGGTGTATAAATTCCCAGCTTATGTTCTCAACGGAATCAAGTTCTTCTAAATAGGAATTCATCTCTTCAATGAGCGAAGGAGTTATAGCTTTAGAACTCCTGAGTCGAAACGCTAGGTTATAGTAGTATTCTTCCGCAAGCTTTTCCCATCTTAACTTGTAACGCAAACCCTCAAACAGACTTTGATATCGTCTAAACATTTTGGCGTTAGGACTTAATCCGGCATAGTGGTCAGCTAATAGCCGACTCAAAGTGAATGCTGTATTTGTAAAGTGGTATTGAATAGCTTTTTCTAAGGCTTCTTTGGCTAGTAGAGCTGCGGAACTGGATTTGCCCTTAGCCCAAAGTAACTCACTGGCTATTGCCTGTTTTGCTGTCGAAAAGTAGATATCTCGGTAATTCCTTTTTTTGGGTTCGTATGTGAACAAGGTGTTTACTAATCGGTCTCGTAATGACCTTTGCAGCCGATTGTAGTTCCTGATACTATATTTCCCATCTTGGAAAAAATGATCGACTAGGTATTCCTTTGTGCTAACTCCCTTGTCAATTAATTGAAACAATGAAGTTTCTCGATCTTCCCTACTATCTAAGATATTACCCCTATTCGGCCGTACAAGACTTGCTAAATCCTTAATAATCTGTATACCCATAAAATATATTCATGTAACTATGAAATAGTACTGAAAATCAAACAAATATAGTAAAATAGAAATAATTAAGGTGTCATATGTATTTACCCACCTTGACTTCAGGATGTCCGCCAATACTGAAAAGGGGAATAATACCTTTGGAAGGATTTATTTAACCTAAATCTTGACATTATGGTACCTTTTTCATTTATCGCAATGTTGCTCGGTATAATCACTGAAGATACACTGCAAGACTAAAAAAAGGGGTACCACTACACAAGGCAGCAATACCCCCAATGGTTAAGTTTAAGTTTGAAACTGGGGTAAATATAAGAACTTCTCCATAAAGGGAATAGTGGAAATGCTATTCCCTTTTGTATATTTTGGATAATATCATATATTTGCCCTACCATAACATGATATTATAATAAGATTCTCACACAGCGTTCAGTAAATGCAAGTCCGGTACTGGTTAAGTTTAAAGACATTGATTTTGTTTACCAAAATTCTCGCTGTATGTGTATTCGCATAGTCTTACAACTTAAACCACCTCTCCCGCTTTCTCCCCAACCCCTATTCAATCTCTTTATTTCTTGTTTTGTAATTAGCCCGGACAATGTTAGAACAAAAAGCGCTTAGCCAATTATTGGAAGATGTGACTCCCGATGAGTACCTTCAATTGCTTAGAACTTTGAATAATGCTTACCTAGAAAATATTTCTGGAAGTGTCGACATGGATGTAATCTATCAGGTACAGAAATTAGAGGACTACATGAGAACACTTGACCAAGTATCCGTAAAGGAATAGCTAGGGATGCTTCACTGAATGTATTAATCAGTCTTGTGATGTATAGCATATTCAACGATTATACGCAGAAAGGGAATGGGTAGTCCACAATAGTGAAAAACGCAGATGCGAAAGCTCCTGCCATCGTACATGATAAGGTGGACATGAAAGTAAATAAGGAAGATATACTAGGGTTATTAACTAGGAAACCCTATTAGTACATCTTTCAATCTTAGATAGTCTGGCTTGTTTTCTAGCTGGCGTTGGTACATTACTATCAACCGAAGAATTACATTCATTAGATTATCTGATTCTTTTGTCAGTGTATGTACTCCGTACAAGCCGTTCATATTAATTAAAGCTAGACTTACTTCTGATCGTGATTCTGGAGCGATAAATACTACTAAATCAGTATGTGTCATGCGCTTTTCTCTCAATACTTCTTTTATTAGACTAATTGAAGAATCAATAAAGTCAATATCTGATAGATCGGTAATGGATATACTTTTTGATAGATATTTTATTGGAATATTTCTTGAAAGTAAATGCTTCGATAAAGCAGGGTTGAAAGACTCAAGGTTTGGAAGACTACTTTCTAACTGGCGATCAATGAAAGTGGTCACTTCACGTTCCTGGTAATTAATGAGACTTTCTAAGTTAGGAGGTAACTGCCAGTTTTCTGATAAACTCCGGTCTTGTATTTGAAGCAATAATTCTCGGATTTGAAGGAGTTCATCTTTGCTTAATGAGTCGTTTTTGGAGCTGCCGATGATCTCTTCAATAGATCCCAGGTTTTCTTTTATACTGCCTATCAAGTTATCTACTTTCATAGACGCCAACTCAGCCTTACGCCCCTTAGTGTAAGCTACTCCAATGCTAAGCCCCATTACCAACATGGATAAAAGGTTAACTATTGCAATCGACTTATACATATATTTTATTGATTCTGGTCCCCCTTCAAATTTATGAACATTTGATAAATATCCTTATTAGCAACAATATCGGTTTGTATTAGTTTCATACAATTCTTTAGGTTTAACTGCTCTGTACTTTTAGGTAAATTCTCTTGAATCTTTTTTACCTGCTCTGTGATAGCAACCAATTCTCTTTCTCTCAGGAGGTCATTTTGTTTAAGTGAATGATAGCGATCGTTATCCCATACTACAAATAAAACTAAGGCTACAACAAGTGCTACCAAGCCTCCGAGAGACCATTTAAACAAAATTTTTCCTTCTTTTAATGCATCTACGTCTACCTCATTGGTTTCTGAACCAGGATTATTTTGCTCTTTTGATTTCATTTTTTGTAGACTATGAATTAGGTAATGTTACTTTTCATCCTCTATCTTCTTCATCCGTTTTTTCAGTTCGTCTACTTCAGATACTAGTTTCCGCATATCGTATAACTCCGTATCGATCATTGGTACGTGCTTGTCTTCCCCTGTTGGCAGCTTGGGAGGCCCTTCTCCTTTCATGAGCCAACTTGGGTTAATTGGGTACTTATTTAAGATAGTATGCAGTACATCGAAACCAGGCTTACTTTTTCCCTGTGCTAATCGAGTAATTTGCTGCGGAGAAAACCCTATTTCTAGTGCAATTTGTCTTAGGCTATTTACTCCCAATATTTTTGGTAATTCTTGTATTCTGGTTGAGATATCCATCTAGTATTAAGTGCTATAGTTTGTCCTCTATCTTTTTCACTCGCTTCCGCAGTTGGTCCATTTCAGATACTAATTTTCGCATATCATATAACTCTGTATCAATCATTGGAACGTGCTTCCCCTCACTCGTCTTTCTAATCGGTTCTCCCTCTCCTTGAATCAGCCAATCAGGATTTAAGGGATACTCGGAGAGTAATGAAGCAATGATATCAAAGCCTGGTTTTGATGGACCAGCAGCTATTTTATTTAGTGTCTGAGGACTGCATCCAATCTTAATTGCGATCTGCCTCAAGCTATTTTCATTCAGTATTTCTGGCAACCGCTTTATCCTATTGGAAATAGACATTTGGCTAAAATATTTGTAATTAATGGTAAAAATAGTTGTAATTATATACTATTATATTTATACTTGCGTCCAGAAACGGACATGATGCAATTTAACAATATATCAGCAATACCGACGAACTATCCATTTAGATACACCATCGATTTTCACGTACGCATGATGGCGGCCAAGAATAATATGGGGATAGAGGATGTCGTAAAGGAAATACTTTCATTGCTAGATGCGGCAAAGGTTGGACTAAGTGAACGACATTTTCGCCGATACAGAACGGAGGCTAAAGATAGCACAAAAGCCGAGATGAGCTACGAGCGTAGAGAGATTATAGGTGAGTATTGTGGCCTATCCGATCCAGATGCATTGATCACTAACAATATTATTCAGCAAACCATAAATGAGCTATGAAATCAAAGACCTTTTATCAACTCATGAACGTCAGCAAAACAGGTGTAGAAACGCCTTTACTAGTGGGACCGGGAATGCCTGTAGATCTATTTGAATTGAAACGGGAAGCCATAGCGTATGCTGAAGAACATCCTGATCTTATCCGCCACGGACGCTTCACAGTGAAGCCTGTTATGCTATTGCAGGATCAAAGCGCAGAGGTAGAAGGCGAAGTAGTTGTGATTGAAGCTGAAGATTGAGTGCATGAGGGGGCGTCATCCCTTTTAGTTTCTACAGTACCATAATTACATGCAGCGCCCCCTCTTTTTTCACTTCTAGCCAATGAAAGTTCAGGCCGTATCATAATGTCTTTCACCCAAGAACCATGGGATTATAATTGTCACGCGGGGCAGGAATAGGGCTCCTGCTCCGCTTTTTAAAAATCAATGAAATGAATACAATCAACGCAGAGGAACAGGCAAAAAAAATAGAAGCAGGTTTTGAACCTCGCTTAGTGAGCCTCATAAAAGAAGCTAAAGAACTGGCCACCTTTTATAACATGAATGTGGAGCAGGTAATATATCTGCAAGAGGTAAGAGCCTTGGATAGAATTGGGACGAGTATTATGATCGCCGGAGGTGCCAATGTTTTACCCTCACTATTGAAAAGCCGAAATGGCTCCCCTAGTGCATGTAGCAATTGTAACAGTAAACCAACGAGTAACAGTAAGCCCTGGCCACTTCCAGGCGAAGAAGAGTAGTAAGGCTATACTTTCCACTTTTGTAGACTATTTGATCGAGGCGGGGAGTTCGCTCCCCGCATTTTTTAGCACAAAAAAAGCCCCTACCCTTACCGAGCAGAAGCATTAATTCACATAAGATGTCACAAAATACTAAAAAAAGAAATACGGGGAAAGTCGAGAACCAATTGAAAAAGCAAGCTACCCACGCGATCAAGTGGCTAGCTGCCGATAATAACGACACCCATAACTATTCCGAGATGTACGGACTCGTATGGATATTATTGATGATGATTGGATTGTATGCCTCCTGGCGTGCAGGAGCAGCCGATTTTTCCGTACTCTATGGCAATCACTTCAATATCCACCACCACTCTAGATCCGCATGGTGGTATGCTTTGTCTATCGCTTCCTTTATCCAACTCTTAATTCTCATTCCTGCGGGCGTAGTTGCTAAGATATTAGTCAATGGCCTACAATCTAAATCTAAGTCTATCAGCGGCACAGATAGCAGCCAAAAGCACCTTATTCAACTGGGGTATCTAAGTCCTATTCTATTGGCTGGATTTGTATGGTCTAGCATCCTTTCCTTCAATATGGATCAAGCAGTTCGCTCCGAATCAATGGGCGAATATCAGACCCTTTGGAATAACTACGAGACAGTCCAACTCCGCAAGGACAGCATTGATACTCAATTAAGAAATGAACGCGATGAGGAGTTTCACAAAGACAGTCTCCTAGCTGCGCAAGAACTACATACCAAACGATTGGCTATCTCCTCTAAATGGGATCGTAAAATAGATAGCCTCAGAAACCGTCGCACCTACCTACTGAGCTTGTACAAAGGCCCTAGGAGCGCTCCGTGGATGCAAGGTGAAGCCAATAACATAAGGCGTAACAAAGTCCCTAATGCTATCCAAGGAAAGAAGGAAGCTTTGAGTAATCTAGAGGCAACACACTCTACCACCCTACTCACACAACGTACCGAAACAATTACCTTGTATAAGGCCAACCAATTAGGCCGGGATACCACCCACAACAAAATTACGGGTGAGATACAAAAGCAAATTGATTTACTGAATGCAGACGTAGCTGTAAACAGCAAGAAGCGGCGAGCACTAAGCATTATTTTCAACTGTGTCAGCCTAATTATTGTGTTTGGTTTGCATGAGGTCTACAAACGAATCAACCAGGAAAAGAAATCCCAGTCCCCCCCACCTAACACCTACCAGGGATTACCCTTACAACCTGTGAGCCACACAGAACCACCAAACCTGCGAACCCTTGTGACACAAGACCCACAGCAAGCAGAGTGGTACTTTGAACAACTAGAAAAGCAGCGAGAATTATTAGCTCCCACAAAAACAGAAACAGTTTTAGTCAAACAGGATATCAATCGACTACAGCTTGATGTTCGCACTTACTATAAACGTTGTTTCCAAAAATCTAAGTCATGGCCATTTGGCAGTGCCAAGCCCAAAACTCAGCTAAAGAATAGGGCTAGGGTAGAGGCGATGATGGAGCAACTTTCAAATTATGGCGTCACTACGCAATTGAGCTTTGAGCGGCCTATTGAGGTCCAATTTTTTGAAGAGGTAAACTAACAACTATGTTTCACGAATTGATCAGTTCTGAACTAGATCGATTCGTAGCAAGGCGTGCGTATTTGGTGAAGATCATCAATGAGCAACGCGCCTACCTCCAGGAGCGTGCCAATCAAGGCAAAGCTAGTGCGGCATACGTTCACCGAATGAACAGCCTGTTCAGAGCGGTAGGGGATACTATAACTGCTACGGATCAACTCCACGAGGCTATTGGTTTTGCCCATGATCTATTGGGAGATCCTCAACAAAGATTGGATCGACTGAAGATAGAAAACCATCAATTAGCCGATGAAAACCGGAAAATGCGTGCATGGCTGCAAAGCATGGGGAAAGACCTCAGCTTATTGCACTATGTGCAGGAGTCCGATTTACGATACGTATAAATTATAATCCAATGGAATTCGATCCAGTAGTAGTCCCAGAGGAGACTAAACCCAAGCAGACCGGCCAGCTAATACAGTTGCATGCTTCTATGGATGAACAGGAAGCACAAGAGGCTCTAGATAGACTGAAGATTCGTATCAAGAGCCAGAAGAAAAATAAGGCGCTTACCCGTTTTCCGGTAGAGGCATTTCCAGATAGAATACAGAATGTGATCAATTGTTTTTGGGAGTGCTTTCAACTACCTATTGATTACCATGCCAGCAGCATTCTAGTAGCGGCTAGCACAACTATAGGCAATGCCTTTGCCGTACGCTACAAGCGAGGTCAAGTATATCCAGCGAACATCTATATGGCTATCGTTGGCCCTCCGGGTATCGGGAAAACACCTGCTATTAATTTTGGCATGTATCCGATCAAAAGTATTGAGAAGCAATATCGGAAGCTTCACGAATCTGCCTATGATGACTGGCAACAAAAAGCCTTTATTGCGAGAAACCAGGGCAATCCGGCTCCAGCAGAGCCTGAGCCACAAGAAATAGTAGTCGTAGATGCTACTGTAGAGAGTGTCAATAAAACGCTTGTGAGCAATCCGAAAGGCGTAGTCTTATGGCAGGACGAGCTAATGGGGTGGATAAAGAACATGAATAGCTACCGGAAGGGCGCTGACTTAGAATACTACACTTCTGGTTGGTCTGGATCTCCGATAAAAGTTAACCGTACTGGGAAAGGCATTATATGGATAGAGCATCCCTTTATCAATGCTATTGGCGGCGTTCAGCCAGATATTCTTAAGAACATGGTAGCAGGGGAGAGGAGGGAAAACGGATTTACGGATAGAATACTATTTGCCTATCCTGACTTCTTTCAGATTCCCCACGAAAACGATGTTGAGCCAGACGATACTGTATATGAGCTATACCAAGGAGTAATAGATTTCCTCAACAAGTTACCCAACGATTTTGAAGTAGAACACATGAGCAATGGTGCTCAAAAAGTACGGGTATATCGACGCGAAATAGCTTTCACCACTGACGCCCGAAAGCACTACATCAAGTACATAGATCAGCTTACCGACGAACAGAACCAGTGCGAAGAAAACCAACTCAAGGGTATATTAAGCAAGATGAAGCAATACACGGCTCGTTTTGCTCTGGTACTTGAACTATTACAGTTGGCCTGTAATCACATCTCACCAAAGGGGGAGCCACTAAAGTTCTATGAGATCGAGAACCTTACCATGAAAAAGCTGAAGGTAACGAAGGAGTCCGTAGAACGTGCCATCCTCCTCACAACCTATTACAAGAACACCGCAGCCAAAGTCGTCAATCAACTACAAAGTATCGTCAGCCAACAACCAGAATACGTACAAGCATGGTATGAGGAACTGCCCGAAGAATTTTCTCGTAGCCTAGCTTTTGAAATGGCTGAAAAGATAGAAAAGGGGATGGATGTGAAGTTTGGCAAACGTACTGTACAGCGATATCTCAGTAACCAGAAAGGTGATTTTTTCCAGAGACTTCGAAAGGGGTGGTACCGAAAGTTGATTCTTTCCTAAGCGTACAGATATGAAAAAAATAAGCTATGAAAACTATTGTCGTACGCGGTACCACCACTCAAATATACTTACGATGAATGGCCTCCGACTATTGTTCGAAATGATTTTTCTATTGCTAGGTATAATCAGCCTATTATGTAAAGTTCTGTTCTGGACCCTGTGTATTGGATTACTTACCTGGATAGGTCTGATAGTATGGCTTGCTATGAATTAGTTTTCGTGTGTATTCCTGCATCGATCCTGCGGGGTCGGTGCCTTTCAAAACTTTCTTTGCTATGAAAACTGTAAATCAACTCAAGAACCGCATTGACCAGATTATTAGACAAGGGGCGGGGCGGCTAGACAAGAAAACTGAAACCGCACTCAAAAAGGAACTCGAAACACTCCAAACAGCCTTGACCTACCTAGAGTCGGAACCTACGATGAAGTTCGTCGAAAAGCAACTATTCAAAGTAGAGAAGATGATTGTCAAATACAAACAACATCGCCTCGTATTCGACGGTCATCTACCAGATATCCGCAAAGAGAAAATCAAGATACTGAATAAGGAATTTGAGATCACCAAGCTCCGTAAGCAAAAGAAAGCACTACGCTACCTCCTGGAACAAGAGTATTCAATTGTTTAAGCAACTAGAATTTTCCAACCATGCTGATCGTGTGGAAGCAGCATAAATCAAATAAGCATCATGAAAAGATCAACGACTCTACTATCTGAAGAAGCTATATCACAAGACTTTGACAAGTATGAAACACCTGTTCACGAGGGCCGGGAATTCGACTACTGTTATTGTCAGAATTGTCTGAAGCCAGTTGTTCCTTCCTACTACCCAGAAAGTAAGTTGATGCTAGTAATGATACACATTGCTAAAATGTTCCTGGCGATTTCCTTGCTGGTTGCTGGTGGGTTTATATGGGATCAGATTCAAATTTACTTCAACTAATAAAAGGACATGAAAATCACTAAAGAATATCTATTAAACCTAGGCTTTGAATTGATGGGCGAGGCTGAGCAAGATCCCTTTTTTCGTATGCAATTCGTGTATAACATAAACTCCATTTGTCCTAAATCCCTAAATGGTTCATTGCATGGTATCGGTTTTGAGTTGTACGGATATGGATCCGTGGAGGATAAGACAAAGATGAACGAAATCCTGAAAGCAATTGAAACCCTGGCTGCAAAACCATTGTCACAAATCATCAAAAAATAGCCCAGATGAATATCCAGACGGAACAAGGAATAGAAGAGGTATCGGCCATACATTTTTTTGAATGCAATGGCAGAAGGTGGGCTATCCATCGAGCCTACTATGACAATGATATATTTAATGGGAGTCCAGACCTAGTGGCTTCTGATTATCTAACAGGATTGGCTGTTCCTAACATAGCTTCACCGTATCAGGAATCAGTGGAAAGAGAAGCAAGAAAAGAAATCTTGAAGAATAAGGATTTTGACTATTCACCATTTACAATCATTAATCAAGAAAACGACCGTGGCGTCGATCGCTCTAACTCAATCAAATGAAAGATGTGGATAATACCAAAGAACTTACAGCAATCAGCCTTTGCAGTGGAATGCTTGGAATCGAGAGAGGAATTAAGCGAGCCGGCATTGAAGTTAGACCAGTCGCTTACGTGGAGAGGGAAGCTTTCATCTGTTTCAACCTGGTCTCGCAGATGGAAGCGGGTTTGGTGGATTCCGCACCTATTTGGTCAGACGTTACGACCTTCGATGGCCGACCATTTCGTAACAAGGTACACGGCATCATTGGCGGTTATCCCTGCCAGGGCGAAAGCAATGCAGGACTTAGACAGCTTGAATCAGATCCCCGGTACCTTTGGCCGCATATTGAGCGGATTATTAGGGAGATTAACCCTCTTTTCTGCTTCTTTGAAAATGTCGAGGGACATATCACTGGAACTTTCAAGTACGTACTTAGAAGCTTACGAGCTTTGGGTTTCACGGTTGAGGCTGGGCTATTCTCGGCGGCTGAAGTTGGCGCTCCACATCAAAGGAAACGAGTCTTTATCCTTGCATGTGCCAACCTTGGAGAGTTGCGGCGATGTTTGGCCGACGCCAACCTGTCAAAGAGGCACTTATCAAACCAGCCCGAACGGAACGAAAAGGCTGCAATTACCCAAAGCAGTAACCTATTGGGCAACTCCATGCGCGAGAGACTACCGGAGCGGAATGTCAGAAGAGAAGCTAGTAGAACGGATGAGCCATTCCAGAGGAGTGAACTTAGCGGAACAACTTCAAAGGATGTCGCATTGGCCGACTCCAACGGCCAGCGAAGACGAGAAAGCGGTTCCATCCTCCAACCAAATGAGCTTGACCAAATTGGCCAGAAGTGGCCAGCTAGGCCAGGATACAAACAAGAAGAATGGGAAGCTCCAAGAACAGTTGAATCCGGCGTGGGTTGCACAGTTAATGGGTACAACTTTAGAACAGACCTTCTTCGGATGTATGGAAATGGAGTAGTGGAGCAAACAGCGGAAACAGCGTTCAGAGAGTTGACCAAAAAACTATTTTCTAATCTTTCGAAATATAGACCAATTCTTTAAGCTATGAGAAACTATAAAACTAAAGGATCCTTAGAGAGTCTTGCGAAACTTCTGGCTCTATCCATTATGAGTATAGAAAGGAAGGAATTCACTAAATTTAGCAATGAATCTACGCAATCTAAGCAGTATGAAAACATTCGGAATTTACGCCAGGTGCAGCACAGAAGAACAAGCTAAAGGGTTCTCTCATGAGTATCAAATTTCAGGGATACAGAACAATCCAACAGTAAAGGAAATGAAATGCTTAGGAGTTTTCAAGGAGGCAGTAAGTGGGACTAGATTTGACAATAGGGAGCAACTAGATCTCGTCTTCAACATCTACGAACAATCTCGTGGGGATTTAAACTATCTTCTAGTTTACCGTTGGGATCGATTGGGAAGAGATGTAGGAGAGGCTTTCCAAACGATCAAAAAATTCCTAAGTATTGGAGTACAAATAAACTGCCCTGATAAGTGGATCAGTTTTGAAGATCCAAACTGGCCTGTCATACTCGGGATAGAGTTTGGGATAGCCCAATCCGAAAGTCATAAAATTAGTGAGCGTACGAAGGATGGCATGTACCAAGCTAAGCTACAAGGGTATTTCATAAACAAACCGCCAATAGGTTACAAACGAGTTGACACAGGAGAGGTTAGGTCGAATGGAAAAAGAGTGCGGATACTTGTCCCCGATGAAAACTCCGATACTGTCAGAACAATACTTGAGACTTATGCTCAGGGGGTAAGTTCTAAGATTGAATTATTCAGAGAATACCGGGAAAAGTTAGGAATTGGCAGATCCGCCTTTTATGCCATCTTCCAAAACATCGCTTATTCCGGCCAAATTCACCTTAAAGCTTACAAAAGGCATCCAGCTCGAATAATAGAAGCCAAACATGAGGCTTTGATTTCTAAAGAAACTTTCCGACAGATCCAAGAACGAGAAGAGAGAGACACTAGGCCAGGATACTCCTCTAGTAGATCAAAAGCTAGGAATAATTTTTTCTACTTAAAAGGAGTCTTGAAATGCTCGTCATCGGGCAAACATATGACAGCCTATGAGACTAGAAAAAAAAGCGGGAAATCTTTTTTCTACTATCAGACTTCAAAAGCAAAAGAAGGGCAGCTTATCAATGCAATTAATGCCCATCAAGTAGTTAATCTGGCGTTGAATGAGATCACAATATCAAAGGACCTCTATACAGCTACACGGAGAGCATTAGTAGATATGATTTCTAACAAGAATAGTCAAAATCGAAAACGAGAACGTGAGATTAAGAAGTCAATCAATACGATCCAAGAAAGAGTCGAACGCATACAGGATAGTTTTGCAGATGGAGAACTAAGTTCTGATAACTATAGGACCCTTCAGGAAAGGTATGACAATGACTTGAGTTCACTAGGAAAGGAACTATCCACCTTATCCATTAATCACAACGATGAACTGAATTTTCGACTAAGAGTTTTGGACTTTATGAGTTCGATAGGGGACATATTTCGAATGTCCGATCCAAAGAGGAAAAACATCTTATTAAGAGGTATTTTTCCTAAAGGATTCTCTATAGTAAAGGAGCAGGTTCGAACCGATGCTATAAATTACTATATGTCTGCAATAAACGCAGAATCAGTGAATTACAAACATATAAAAATAAAAAATGGACCCTCTGAAACAGAAAGTCCGTCGATGGGTGAATAACCGGATTTGAACCGGCGACCTCTGGAACCACAATCCAGCGCTCTAACCAACTGAGCTATACCCACCAATTTGCTCTTAAAATGTACCAAGAAAGGTACTTTCTAATAAAGCGTTGCAAATATAAAATAAGTTCCTCAATTTGGAAAGTAGTTGCAAAAAAATAATTCTGAAGAGGGAGAGAACAACTTCTGGAGATATGAATAAATGAGGTTGGCGTGTTATAAATAGTGGATATGATTTCTTAACCAAGCCTATATGAAATGCAAAAAGATGAACCCTTGGTGGCAAGAGCTCTACCAGAAAGATTGGTGCTGGAGTTTTTTGAGCGCGTTTGGCATGTGCCCCATGAGTTGGACGCTATAGATGAACTGATGACGGAGGATTATGTGATTACCACAGCGGGGAAGGAGGTGAAAGGGAGGGAGGCCTTCAAGCATTGGGTGGGTGTATTTCAGGAGCAGTTGTCGGAGGCGAAAACGGAGAGTGTGGAATTGTTCTATAATCAAGCGCAAGATAAGGTAGTTTCCCGCTGGGTATGTTCAGGTAGAAACAATGGATTGTTCGGACTTAAGGCGGATCATCAGTTTTTATCTTTTACGGGTATTGCCATATGGACGGTCCGGGATGGCAGATTGTCCGAATGTTGGGTGGAGCGGAGTGCCTACGAATTGCATCAGCATTTGATTGCTGCAAAGCCGGAAAGTGACTTTGTTTAGGTATTTTAGAGGAAGGAGGCGCAATTTTTGTAGTTGACTTAATACCTGACCATCATGATGAAGAAACACATATCTGTAATTGTCACATTAATACCTGTATTGGTAGGTTGCCAGGGCCCAGCTTCTTCGGAGCAAATGGAGGAGTGGAAGGCCGAAATTAGAGCTGTTGAAAAAGCTTTTAACGATATGGCGCAGGAGGAAGGCCTGATCAATGCCTTTGAGTATTATGCCGCTGAGGATGGCGTAATCCAGAGGAGTAAGAAGATCATCAAAGGGAAACAGGATATCCGAGCATGGTATGAAAAGGATGTGCGGCCGAATGAGACTTTGACCTGGACACCCACTTTCGTGGACGTGAGTGAGTCAGGCGATATGGCTTATACGTATGGAGATTTTGTCTTTACTTATCCCGATACTAGTGGTGCTATGAAGGAAAATAAAGGGATCTTTCATACGATTTGGAAGCGGCAGGCAAATGGACAATGGCGCTTTGTCTGGGACTAACCTTGGGTGTCAAAAAACGCTGGTTATGAGAAGATATATTTATTGGATACTGGGCTTTGTACTGCTTTTTCTCATCAATGTACTAGTGGAAGTGGTGTTGTTGCCGTATTGGAATTTGGACAATACACCTAGGAACGATATCTATTTCCAGTCTTGGTGGGTTCTTGTCGGGCTTTGGGCCATTTTTGGCTTGCGGGTCTTGAATTATTTTGACCGCAAATTTCATCCACAATAAATAAGTGATTATGAATGCATCAGCCGTAATTCAAGATTTGCTGACGGAAGCTTGGGCCAAGCGAAGAGTAGCGGACTACGAGGCAGCAAAGGCCTTGGTGACGCAAGCTCAAGAATTGTGTTCTGCCGATGATTTTGCCTCCTTGGGACGGATCTACCACATCTATATGCAATTCGAAGCGGATCACAATAATTTGGAGGAAGCTATTGCTCTTTGTGAGCAGTCAGTAGCTAATTATAAGAAGACGGGGATTCCAGCAAAGATGGCGCATTCCATTCGGCATCTAGCTGATCTCAAAAGAGAATTGGGGTTGGCAAAAGAGGCGGTGCAAAATTATCGGGGGGCCGTCGAAATCTACCGGGAACAAGGTGATACCAGCCCAGGGAATTTGGCGAATGCCTTGCGAGGTTTTGCTTTGACTTTGGAGTTAGTGGGGGAGGAGGAGGAAGCCAAGGCGGTTTGGCAGGAGGCTAAGGAATTGTATCAGGCTTGTGGATTGCAGGCTGGAGTGGATGAAGCCCTGCAGCATATTGACGACCTCGCTTAAGGCGATTTAACCCAAGGAAAATACAAGAGCCATCCCGATTGTTTAAGTCCTCGGGATGGCTCTTCGATTTGTAGCTATTGTGAAATGGCTACTGTTTTATGATCCGTTGAACGCTTGTTCCTTGGTCAGCGCGAATGCGCAGGGAATAAAGCCCTGCGGGTAGTGCAGATAGGTCTAAGCGGAAACTACCAAAGGATGATAATTGCTGGCGAAGTACGGGCCGGCCATTGATATCAAATACCTCTAACTGTTCCAGTTGCACCTCCTCAGAGACTTCTACCTGTAACAAACCTCTACTCGGATTGGGATACACGGACAAATCGAAGGCATTGTATAAATCGACTACATTCACGATTGGACCTAAATCACCAGGTGAGCCGATGTTGGGTACATCCATGTTGTTACCACCGAGTGCGATAGTTTGTACAGCATCGGTCGCATTGGCGACGACACTGAATTCCTGTAGTTCTACATCGTAGGATTGACCGTCAAAGGCATCCGTACTAGGGTAAGAAGCGGTATCTATTGGTAAGAAGGTATTAGGATCGCCTAGCCATAGGGTTACGGCATCGCCACCGCCGCCCAAACCTGCGCCGTCGGCATAGCCAATCTCAACGCCATTCAGTTCTATAACTGGACTCCAAACATCACGGAAGGTAGTGATATCATCCGTATTATCTGTAATCAATACAATAGCTGAGGCGCCAGCTTCAATGGCAGTAATTCCTTGAATAAGGTCTGCGTCTCCAGGAGCTGCTGACTCATCATCGTAGTATAAATCTGGATCTACACCAGATGTCCAAGCTTGATCTCCGGTATTGCGAATTTCAAACCAGTCGGCAGTAAGGTCATCGCCAGATTGGCCAGGGAAGATCTCCGTAATCATCAAGCCACTAGCCGCAGGTACAGCAAGACCATTACCTGGTGAGCCGATATTAGGCACATCCATGGCATCCCCGCCCAGTGCAATGGTTTGAACTGCACCATTGGCATTCCCTATCACGCTAAAAGCTTGTAGTTCTACATCGTAGGATTGACCTTCAAATAGATCTGTATCTGGATAAGAGGCCGTGTCAATTGGGCTCGTCATGCTTGGATCTCCTAACCAAAGGGTTACAGCATCTCCACCACCTCCTAATCCGGCGCCATCCGCATAGCCAATTTCTACACCTGTAAGATCGATCACCGGACCCCATACTCCGATAAAGTCGGTTATTTCCAGAGGGGCGTCTGTCAGTACCACAATGGCAGTAGCGCCAGGTGCAATGGAATCAATCCCCTGAATTAGATCCGCGTCTGCTGCGGAAGCGGATTCGTCGTCGTAGTAAAGGTCGGGATCGACACCCTGAACCCAAGCTTCATTTCCTATATTCTTGATCTCAAACCAATCCGGCGTCAAATCATCGCCCGCCTGGCCAGGGAAGATCTCCGTGATGACTAATCCAGTGAAAGGTGCAATCGCTAAGCCATTACCTGGAGAACCGATATTCGGCACATCCATAGCATTTCCACCTAGCGCATTGGTTTCAACGGCGCCATTTTCATTCCCCACAACACTAAAGGCTTGCAGACCTACATCATAGGATTGTCCATCAAATGGAGCTGTATCTGGATAGGAGGCTGTGTCGATGGGATCGCTTTGATTAGGATCGCCTAGCCACAGGGCTACGGCATCACCGCCGCCACCTAGTCCAGCACCATCTGTCAAGCCAATTTCTACTCCTGTAAGATCAATGACTGGACTCCACACATCGCGGAACGCATCTATATCTGCGGTATTATCAGTAATGAGAACAATAGCTGTAGCATCTGGATCAATGCGGGTAATGCCTTGGATGAGATCAGCGGCAGTTGGATCAGTGGATTCATCATCATAGTATAGGTCAGCATCCGCCCCCGAAACCCAAGGAGCTGTTCCTTCATTTCTGATCTCAAACCAATCAGCAGTCAGATCGTCCCCCTCTTGTCCAGGGAAGATTTCGGTGATAACCAACTCTGCAGTTGGGGCGTTCAGCGGTCCCACATTACCGGGAGAGGCAATGGCGGGTTCTGTGCCAGCTGAGCCGGCCGTAGCGAGGGTAGCTACAGCGATATTGGTTCCTGTTTCAACCATTCCTCCACCTTGTACGCTGAAGGCTTGTAGAATTACATCGTAAGAGATGCCTGATGGTGCTGCAGGATAGGATTCGGAGTCCTTGATGTTTTCAGGAGCAGGGGTACCCTGGAACAGCGTGACAGCATCACCTCCTTGGCCTAGTCCAGCGCCATCTGCCCAACCAATCCCAACTCCAGTCAAGTCATATACTGGAGACCAAATAGTGGTGAAGGTATTAACACCGGCCTCTGCATCTAGCACTACAATGGCGCTTTGCCCGGGCTGAATCTCGGTAATGCCTTCTATCAAGACTGCTGAGGCGGGATCCTGTGATTCATCCTCGTAGTAAAGGTCAGGGTCTACACCCGATACCCAAGCTGCATCGCCAAAGTTGGTGATTTCGAACCAATCAGCCGTTAAATCTGCACCATCTTGGCCCATCCAAATTTCGGTGATTTGTAGATCAGCTCCAGCAGGTTGCGGACAGTCATTGGCTGCACCTGGTGTCCCAAAGTCTCCGTCGCCATAGGGAGTAGTGGCGACGCACCAATTGGTACCATTCGTATTGTCTAAATTGGTAGCCAGTAAAGACATTGAAGCGCCGTTGGGATCTGGAAAGGTGGTGCCATTATCATAGGCAAGGCTGTCGATTTCGATCGTATCTGTGGAGATTAAAATGATCTCGTCTGCGCCATTGCCAAGGGTAAAGGATCCTCCATAGGCATAATCTACTGCCACACCTCCATTAGAGCCCTGATCCGTTGACCGCCCTAATACTATGTATCCATCTGCAGGGACAATCAATGGGCCTCCATTGTCAATGATATGGCTGTCCGAACCTGCGTCTTTGATCGTCCAACCATTGATATCAATTTCACCTACCGTCTTGTTGTATAATTCGAGCCATTCCCCAAGGTCATCACCAACCATGCTAGGGTTTTGCATAATCTCATTGATCACCAAGTCACCTGGATTAGCCACCGGTGGTTCAGTGACAGCGCCCAATTGCACACGTTCTGTTCTAAACTTCTTCCATGCTTCATTCGGGAGGTCTTTAGCTTCTGAGCCGTCACCATAGTAGTCAAAAGTACCAGTGTCGATTACAAATTGAACAATTGCCGCGTCTCCATCTGCACCCATAAAGGCCCCATCAGGTAAAGCAGCTATCCCCTCAATATTTCCAGCGGCGGCTACTGATTCGAGCTCAGCAGCCCGGAGTTCAGGCGTGTCGGCTGGATTTCCACTCCAAGTGAACAAGAGGAAGTTGGTCACACTACCCGCAGGACCAGCTACAATCAAACAGCCATTCTCATTACACTCAATACTGCGGATGCTATGTCCAAGTAAGTCTAGTTCAATTGGGGCGCCAAAGGATGCGCTATTAGCGACAGGGGCAGGAGCAATGATGGTCTGAAAGTTGTCTACCGGAACAAGTAAGGCTTTACCATTTACCAGTGGTCCTCTAAACCCTAGAAGCGCTCCTTGGGCATTGGTGGGATCAGCCGAAAGGCCTTCAATCTCCAAGCTAGCCATTAAGCCCAAGTAGTTTGCCCCTAGTCCATGGCCATCGTTGGCGTCCCAATTCATCAAATCCTCTCTGAGGGTACGGTAAGAGCCCTTGAAAGTCAAACTTGCATTGGCGCCAGTTCCGGCGGTTATGGTACTAAAAATGACCGACCGTTCGCCATTCGTATGAGAACCCATCCAAAAGGTGGTATCTCCATTTTGGAAGGAACCTTCTGCATCAATTTCATCATCTGAGCCTAATGCTGAATTAAAATCCATCGCATAGAGGGGCATGCCAGATTGCCCGCGATTGTATAATCGAATGGTCTGATTCTCATCGTCTGCTACAAACATATGGTCGGCGTCGATGCTGACGGCAGTAGATCCATCAGATACACCATAGTGTAGTTGAGAATTCTGTTCGGTAAATGGTGTAGCTGAGGCCGCGTAATTGATCGTGTAGGTGTCGCTTTTCCCCTCATCATCCGTAGCAGTTACGGTAATACCTGCAAAACCAGCCCCTGTAGGACTGATGGTTAATAATAGATTAGTATTGTCACCAGACAGACTCAGGCCTGCGTCTGGGACCACAGTTTGATTATCACTAACTGCAGTAAGGGTGATGTTTTGAAGATCTGTATTGGCATCTGTAATTATAAAAGGAATGCCGATAGTCGCGGCTGGATCGCTCGTATCATTAAGATCTGCGCCAACGGCTGATGGCCCATCTTCAGATAGACTGAGATACGGGGTGGCACTGGCTATATCTATTTGCAAAACTGGAGCATCCGGATCGACCATAACAGGACCTTGATTACCGGGAGAAGCGATATTGGGTACGCTGCCATCACCACCCAGTGCAGAAGTCTGAACTGCTCCACTAGCATTTCCGACTACACTAAAGGCAACTAGCTCCGAATCATAACTCTGACCATCATTGTTCCCAGTTTCAGGGTAGGCTTCAGTATCGGCAGGCGAAGAAGCGCTTGGATCACCGATCCAAATATTAACGGCATCTCCACTGCCACCAAGGCCAGCGCCATCCGAATAGCCTATTTCAATACCGTCCAGATTGATATCTGGTCCCCAGACGGTTTTGAATACCTCAATGTCATTGACATCCCCGGTAATCAACACGATTACGTATTCTCCCGGCTGGATGTCTGTTAGGCCTATAATCAAATCTGCATCAGCGGCTGATGCAGACTCATCGTCATAGTATAAATCTGGATCTACACCAGCAACCCAGGCTTGATCACCTGTGTTGGTGATCTCAAACCAGTCTGAGGTGAGGTCATCGCCAGATTGTCCAGGAAATAGCTCGGTAATTTGGAGGTTGGCCTGTGCTTGTGAGTTGTGGAAACAAGCGAGCAGTAGGAAGGCTAGCAGATAGCTGCCCCCTTTTGTCATGCATTTTTGTAAAGAGTTGAATTTTCGTAGATGGTTCTTCATAGTTGAGGGTGTTGTGATACAATATGGATTTGGAACGCCGCATCTCGCCGATGCGAATCGGAAAGTATCAAGACCGATCCAGAAAAGACTTAGGAGTAGTGTTAACTTTGGATTAATATGTTGTAAACTCCATGCTAATGGGTGGGAGCTAAGTGCTGAACTTGTTGAGAAGTTAGATTCAATACTTTGGACAAGAATGGAGAGTAGAAAGCCCCTATTTTGTGAAATTGGATCAAAGAACGGAGGCTTACTGCAAATTGTATTGTTCAATTAGTGAACTTGGTTGCGCTGCTAGTTTTAGTTTCGAGGCGGTAATTTTTTATTGAGATTGATGATTTATAAAATAAACTCCGCTAGCCATAAATATCTTTGATGATGCAACCCCAGTCGGGGTGGAATCGTTATCTCATTGGGAAGCCTTTCTTTGCCAACATACTTCAGCTTCCCACCCCATCTACTTTTCGTCTTCCTACTTCCATATTTTTCATGTTCTAAATCATTTCAAGTATGCGACCAAAGGAAGCAGTTTATCTAACGGCTAAATTGATCAAAAGGGATCAGGCTGAGCCCAGCCTGGAATTCAAGACGCTAAGGGACTATATCGAATCAGAATGGGGAGCCTTTCTCCTTAATGGTGATGTCTTCGAGAAAAAGCATAGTAGAAACCTCATGCATTTGCGATTGATTTTTGATACAGTTCAGGATATAGAATTGATGCCCAAACTGTGGGATCAGCGTATAGACCTCATTAGTGTTCCATTTAAATCAACGATCAAGAACCTTCAGTTGAAACACTACGATCTGTACGACCTATCTCATTTGGATGTGGATTATCATGACTTTTCCGATTTAGCTTTCCAAGAAGTAGTTGATGGGATTGATACCGGGCAAATTTTGCGCACTATAGGTACAGATAAGATTTCTTCTATCCAGAAGTTTTGGAACTATTTAACCGTATTCTATCCAGAAAATGAGGATGTCGAAAGATATCAAGCCTCGGGTCTGACAGAAGCAATTAAGCAGCAGGTTCAGGTGCAGGGACGAATTCTCGATGAATTCGGGGTATTGTACAATCGGGAGATTCAGGTTCGCTTTGATAGCAAGGCTAATTTTGACCATGCTGGTGGGTACAATTATTATCGCTAATAGAATCTTCTATCGATCAGTTGAACTTTTGAACTTTTTCCCGGAATCACTCTTACTAAGCTGAGTAATAAGGAGTATCCATATGATTAAAACAGAAAGTTTCGAAAAGGTAGAGATCAGTTCGACAGAGGAACTACGAGGGTGGTTGTTAAAACACCATGAGCAAGAAGATAGCATTTGGTTGGTTACCTATAAGAAACAGACGCCTAGTAAATATGTATCCACTTCTGAGGTGTTGGATGAACTCTTGTGCTTTGGGTGGATCGATGGCATTCGGAGAAAGCTAGATGGCGAACGTACTATGCAGCTCATCGGTCCGAGGCGACAGCAGCACTGGGCTAAGACCTATAAGGACCGCGCCGCCAAATTGATTGAGGAGGGAAAAATGCAGGCAGCTGGCTATCGATCAATTGAAGTCTCCAAGGAAATTGGCTTGTGGAATTTCATGGATGATGTAGATGCTTTGATCAAACCTGACGACCTAGTCAAGGCTTTAGAGGCATATCCTCCCGCCCTAGTAAATTTTGATCATTTTTCTGCCTCCGTTCAGCGATTTACCTTACGTTGGATCAAGTTAGCCAAAACGGCTCCAACTAGAACAAAACGAATTGAAAAGACCGCCAAGCTGGCACAGAAAAATGAGAAGATTCCGGGGGTGTAGCCTAGTAAGGTCAGTGTTCGAGTTCCCTCAAGCAGTTAAAAATCTCTGCTGAAAGTACAGTGGGCATAGAAGCCTTGATTTTGAACTTAGTCCATTAAGTGTGAGATCTATTTATACGCTTCACTGATTAATCTAAGTTTTGTTTTAAGTAGCTAAAGTCCATTACCAGAAAGTAATTCTCTATATTTCCGTTTTGACCACATACTTTACAGACTAACCTGTTTTCAAAATGTTTGATTACCCACAAATTGTCCTCCAGCAACTAGAAAAAGTCATTAACGATCAAGTCTCATCTCTCACTCAAGCCGCAGCCTGGATGGCAGAATGTATTATCAAAGATCGAATTATCCATACCTTTGGTACAGGACATTCCCATATGATTGGTCTAGAACTCTTCACCAGGGCGGGAGGCTTAGCCAATGTCAATGCTATGTTGGACTCTACGGTACTCTCCGTAGAAGGGGCTAGGAGAGGGGCTGCTGTGGAACGAGTACCGGGGCTGGCACAAGTAGTTTGGGATGCTTATAAAGTGGCTTCGGAAGATCTGATGATGGTCATCTCGAACTCCGGTCGCAATGCCATGCCCATCGAAATGGCTACCTTGGCCAAAGCACATGGCATGAAAACGATTGGAATTACCTCGCTCACCCAATCCCAGGCCTATCCTTCTCGTCATCCCAGCGGCAAAAAATTATACGAAATTGTTGATCTCGTAATAGATAACGGTGTGCCATCGGGAGATGTGACGATGGATATTGCAGGTTATCGCACGGGACCCTTTTCTACAGTTTCCGGGGTTGTGCTGATGAATACCATGATGACAGAAGCCTGCAAGATAGCTGCTGAAAAAGGCGTTAAGCTGCCCTTGTACCATAGCCAAAACATTGATGGATATAGCAATGAGGAGCTGTACGAGAGATTTGAAAATCGAATTAAGCATTTATAAGGGAATGGGGAACCTATTTTCTATACTGGAGGTTGAAGCTAACGTTATATTTCTAAGAATTTACCAGGATGCAGTACCATGGATACCTTTCCTACCCTCTATACTCCTCGCTTGATTTTGCGCAAAATCACCATTGATGACATACCAGCCCTGCTCAAATACGCTAACAATCCAAAGATTGCGGATCGAATTGTAAATATTCCCTACCCCTACGAGGAGCCTACGGCTGTTTTTCGGATTAGTTATGTCCACCAAGGCTTTAAGCAAAAGTCTCGTTTTGTATTTTCTATAATTTCGAAAGCAGAGCAGTGTTTAATTGGGGAAATCAGTTTGCACCTTAATAACACAAAAGACGGTGCTGAACTAGGATATTGGCTTGGGGAACCTTTCTGGAATCAAGGACTGATCAAGGAGGCGATTGCAAGGGTGACTCAATTTGGTTTTCAAGAGCTAAATCTAAAGTCCATATCCGCCTCTTGTGATGCTGACAATATCGCTTCCCATAAAGTGTTGGAAAATAATGCTTTTAAGCAGACACCATCACATGGGAAGACACTAATCTACCATATTGAAAAACAACTGAATTAGCATAAAATGACATTTTCTGAACAACTGGCCGATGATATCCGCCGCCTTCATTTCGGAAAAAGCTGGGTGGCCACGGATTTAAAGACAGAATTAGCCGACGTGACCTGGGAGGAAGCATCAACAAAGGTCTCTTCCCTCAATACTATTATGGCCCTTACTTATCATATGCATTACTACTTCGCCGGAGTCCTGGAGGTGATTCGCGGAGGTGATTTGACGATTCGGGATAAGTTTAGTTTCGACCATCCGACTATCAATTCCAAGGAAGAGTGGGAAAAGTTTCTCGATCGGGTTTGGGAAACGGCGGAAGCCTTCGCCAAGGAAACGGAACAAATGGATATTGCACGGCTGGAATCACTCATGACGGAAGAGAAATATGGGAATTGGTTTCGGAACGTTTTGGTCATACTAGAACACGCCCAATATCATTTGGGGCAGATTGTACTTCTAAAGAAATTGATTAGAGGAGGTCAAGCCTGACTATAGGCTTAAACTCTGGTTAAAGTAGTCGTGTATTGGGATTTGTGATCCTGAAAGGCTTATATTATGGAGTGAAAACTAAATATAAAGCTTATGACAAAAGGACTACTATTGATGCTGGGGCTGCAATTTTTTGCCCTAGCCCCACCAACAGAATCCAAGGAACCTTTCAGCAATACTGCTTCCACCTTCCAACAATTAGAACTCAATCCGGCCTATGAGTTGGAAGAACTAAGAATCGATATCATCCGACGAGAGGAGACTACTTCTGATGGAGATGGCAATTCTTCTAGTGAAAAGGTAGACTATCACCCCTTAGGGTTTGACCTGGGGAATGGCCTATTCTATGATCTGAATGGTAATCTTGCGCTACGTTTGAAACACCTATTTGATCTAGATGGGCAAGATGATTTTACGGTCAAGCGAATCGGGAACCTGCAACAGAATCGTGGGATTGAAACGCGTAAGGTGTCCGAACGAACGATTTGTAGGGAGTGGCGGGGTGTATTGGGCAATGATAGAAGCCAATGTCTGGATGTGTATGAGGAGGATGGCTTGGTCACGGTTACCCGTAATGGCAGGTTTTGCTATCAAATCGTTGAAGAAGAAGGCGAGGTAAAATACAGTCGCAACCGGAATGGTAGCAGATGGACGCGGCTACTGGAAGAGGGAGAAAAGACTTTTGTCGAACAGATTCGAGAACGAAGAAGAGATGTGTACAAGCAAGAGGAAGGGGAAGTCCGGCTGGGTAGAGACATTTTGTTGCAAGTGACTGATGCCGGCAATAAGATTGAAATCTATCGGATTCGTCGATATGAGTTAGAGCCGCGCTTGATTTTTACCCTAGAACGAAAAGGCGAAGAACTCTTGTTAAAGAATCGAAGAAGACTTGTCCGTCGCATAGCCCTTGAAGGTGATAAGGTGACGGTCTATGGTCGTAGAAGAGCATTGTTTGCTTACGAAAAAGGAGCTTAGGGATTGCCCCTTCTCTAGAAAAAAAGAATTCCCCGGATCTACTCCAGGGAATTCTACGCAATGTGTTAGAGTCCAAATATCTTACATTTCTATTCTAGAAGTCTGCCGAAAGTTGTACGCCCACCATTCTTGGTGGTCCAGCGATGAAGGTCGGGATACCAAATGCTCCACCGGTATTACCTGCATCGATGATATACTCCTCGTCTAAGAGGTTGTTTCCAAAGAAGGATACGTTGTATTTTCCTTTATAAGTAAAGCCTGCTTTCAGGTTCAACAGGCTGTAGGCGTCCTGTGAAATTAGATCTTGATTGTCCTCTTCGAAAAATACTTTAGATTTGTAGGAAATGGTCGGCGTGAAGTTGAAACGGAGATCCTTGGCGATCTTGGTATTGATGTTTACTCCGGCAGAGAAGGAGTGCTTGGGTGTCAGACGGAACGTGTTTCCGGCTAGTTCTTGCTCAACGCCATCAGAATCCACATCATCAAAGGTAGCATCAATGAAGCCATAATTGGCGAAAGCACTGATACTATTGGTGAAGTTATAGCTGACTGCGGCTTCGAAGCCTGCCGCACTGGCTTCCCCAGAGTCTTTAGTCTGGCTAATGAATTCGCCTGTCTCCCGATCGATTTCTACTACACTTGTCTGGAAGTTGGAGTAATCGTAAATGAAACCGTTGATATCCAAAGAAAAGCGTTTGTCTTTGCTTAAAGTCTTAAAACCTATTTCATAAGACCAAACTGTTTCTGCGTCTAAAATGGTGGTATCAGTAGCGGTAATATTAATCACATTGGGTCGGCGTCCGCGCGCTACATTGGCAAAGGCGGTGAGGCTCGTACTGATATCATAATTCATGGCCACCCGTCCTACGGCACTGGTGAAAGTCTCAGAAACTTCTACCTTCCCATCGGTAGGAATGAATAGATTGTTTCCTGTATTTCCTCCCAATACATAGCTCAAACGCCCTGGATCTGCCGCCAAAGGAGCGTCATATCCACCAGTGATGTCTTCATAGGTTCCGCGAATACCTACGGTGATGTCAAACTTGGGAGTGACAGAGTAGGTGAGGTCACCGAAGATTTCGTAAGCATAGCTAGTGCCAAAATTGGTGAACTCTTCTTCATGAAAACTTTTAAGTGGTGCCATAGTAATGGGATCAACCTCCCAAAGGAAAGGCTTACCATCTTCCGTGATCAAAGGGGTAAATGGAACGCCTGCTGCTGCAAAGAATGGAGTGTACAAGGCGAAAAGACTACGCTCATCTACCTCCCAAGGTACCCTTTGGCTACCGTCTTCATAGAAAAGACTCGCACCTAAGAATCCGGAGACATTGCTATTATTGCTAAAGTTAAAGCGGAACTCTTGGCTAAATTGATCGCCCTCTGCATCTTCTCCAAACCAGAGAACTGGGGCTACGGTACCGTCAGCGTCAAAAGATTCGAAGGAATCGAAGCGACGAAAGGCCGTGATCGAAGTTAGACTCCAAGCATCAGAAAAACGATGCCTTAACGTACCCGTGGCTCCCCAAACCTGCCGATCGATAAACAGATCTTCTCCACGCTCCATATCTGCAAAGGTGAAGGGACTGGTATCTCCTCCCGCAGGAGCATAAGTACCACTTTTGAAAGCGGTGCCTGGAGGCGTATCTTCTTGCCAATTGAAGATTAAATCGGCAGAAGTCTTATCCGAGATTAAGTAGCGCAACGATCCTCGAAAGGCCAAAGTTTCCTTACCGTTTAAGGTACCTCCAGAAAGATTTTCAATAAAACCATCGCGAGCTTTATAGATACCCGCCACACGGAAGAATAGCTTCTGATCAATAAGTGGCGTATTGAAGAAACCCGAGTATTGCTGTTGGTTGAAATTTCCGAAACCAAGCTTGATTTGACCTGAGGTAGTGTTATTGGGTTTGTTTTGTATAATGTGCATGGCACCGATCTGCGCTCCTCTACCAAACAAGGTTCCTTGTGGCCCTTTTAACACTTCAATACGATCTATATCGAAAAGCTCCACTACAGAACCACGAGATTTACTGATCGAAACCCCATCTTGGAAAACGGATACTCTAGGTTCAACCCTTGAGTCTCCATTATCACTGGTAATCCCTCGGATTACAACACCTGGGTTATTGACACTTTGAATCTGAATCTGAAGACCAGGCACGTAGTCTGAAAAGGCATCATATTCGGTGATGTTGGTACTTTGCAAGAATTGCCCCCCAAAAGATGTAAGGGCGATCGGTACGTCCTGGATTCGTTGCTCCCGCTTTTGGGCGGATACTGTGATGGTTGAGAGGGAGGCGGTAGATTCCGCCAGCGCCAATGTAAGTTCCTGAGTTTTTCCTTCGCTTAACTCAACATTGTAAGTCATGCTCTCATAGCCAACGTAACTGATGAGCAGGGTGTAGACACCTGCCTTCAAATTTGACAATTCGAACCTTCCAGCTAGGTCTGTAGTGGTACCTGTGCCAATATTTGCCACTAAGACACTAGCTCCGACAAGTGCCTGTTCTGCTTCATCTGTAATGATTCCTGTAATCCTGGCGGATTGAGCCAGTAGAGAAAAGGAGAACAATACAGCGCTTAGACATAAAACTAGCTTTTGCATAAACAAAGATTTGATTGCTATAAATAAAGTTCGCAAACCTACTGTTGCTGCATTAGCTACTTATGTGTGTGGGTTTAAATAATAGTTATGATTTGGCTATGGTGTAGCGGGAGAATTAACCAATTGATAGTGCATTTTGATGAACTTTTTTTGTTACGAGGACTGGCGACAGAAAGAGAGGCTTCCCATCCATTTGCTAGAAAGGATGCTAGTGTCCTACTTCCGTTTTCAGGGGGCAATTGATATTTACTCGGGCGAAGGGCGGTTTTCCCACCTAGGGATATGCCATAGGACGATTTGAAGGGCATGCCTAAAATAAAACTGGCGAGCCAATTCTCTCGGAATGACTCGCCGGTTTTTCTTAGACGAAGGAGGAACCTAGCGCGAAATCAGTATTCGCTCTGTTCTTGCGCCCTCGCTGGTATTCAACATCAAAAGGTAGACACCATTTTGAAGACTAGGTACTGGAATAGTGACCCGATTTGCACCTGTCTTAAAACTATGTTGACGGGCCTGTCCTATGGATTGACCGTTCATGTTGAAAAAACGGACAGTACCGTTGAAAGCTTTTTCGGCCTTGAAAGCGAGCGTAAGGTCGTTAGCTGTGGCTAAAGGATTCGGTGAAATTAGCCACTCAGAAACAAAGTCGATATCTTGAACAGCGGTAGGACTCGCCCCTGTAGTAAAGGTTTTGGCCAAAGTGAATGGTTGGCAGGTAGAGTAGTCATTATACGGTTTGACACGCCAGTAATACTGCTTCTCGGCTTCCAAATTGTTTAATTCCAGGAAATTGACATCTTTAACAAAGAAGGATTGCTTTTGAAATACAAAAGTTGGCAATCGGTCTATTTCTACCAGATACTGCGTGGCACCAGGAACGGCTGCCCATTCCAATTCTAATCCCTGATAATACGTTAGCTGTTCATTATTAGCAGGGAAAACAAGTTCTGTGTTCGATTCTAGAATGGTAGTTACCAGATTGGGGTCGGTCGCCAGATATGATCTACGTAAACTACCTAGATCTTGAATCATCAGTTGTTTTTGCATCTCACTGAAAAAGTAATCGTCGGCACTGCAAGGAAAATACCCCATAAATAATTCCTCATCTGGATCGACAATCGTTCCCACAGGATCCTGCACTTCTTGATTCCAAAAGCAGCTCGTGGCAGTAAATCCAAATCCATAATTCGGGGCCGTGTCACAGATACGGTCTCCAGCATTTTCACAATTACTGCCATCCATCCTTTCGGTAGGTATCAAGCCAGGAGAATTAGCTTGTACTGGATTCCCATGTCGTGCCGCATCATAAGGATCGCTTTCCCATCCGTTAAAGGGATGCGGAAGGCTAAAAAAATGACCTAGCTCATGTGTCAAAGTGATGGATGAACTTCGAACCTCGTTATTGAGCATGACTACCCAGTCGCGATCATTGGAATAAAAGCCTAAAACGTTGCCGGTATTATCGGCATTGAGTATGATGTCCCGTACCATAAATACATTCAATGCTGCAAAATCTCGATTGGAATTCATGATGTTTTGTAGAATGAGTGGATTAATGGTCGATTGGGGATGATTTCCGTCGAGGATCAAATTGTGGATCGCATCATTCTGGATGTAATTGAATTCTCCATCTTTAATGTAGAATTGTATTTCGATATCTGCGAAATCGGAATTGGCGGCGCAGAGCATATCAAATATTTGGGCTTCCGGTACTCCTCCAGTGCCATCGGTTTTGCTAACGACATGAAACTTTACAGGGACATAGCGGATTTCTCTTGGTGAAATGGGGTTGTCTATCAGTGCTTGTTTATTCTTTAGTAGTCTTTGCATGACATCATCTCCAATCGTACCGCATTGATGTGCTTGACCAAAAAGCGAGAGACTAGCTATCGCACAGCAGATGATAAGGGAAAGTTTTTTGAGCATATTGATGATTTTTGGCTTGGAACTTACGGATACTATTTTGGTGGGATTCGCCTCCTGGGCAACCAAAAAGCAAGCATAAGCTTGAACTACTTACTTTAGTTGTTTTCAAAGTTCGGCAAAGATAAGAAAAAATGAAAGCCAGCTGCCGACAAGTTTCCCGAATTCTTTGGTCTTCAAATTGCCAAACAAAGCAAAAAAAAGCTACATTTGTGGCCCGAAAAGAGCCTTGAATTTACAGGCGCTTTCGCTCAATTTTCAACAAAAAAAGTAACCCATAATTATGAGTAAAGTAACCGTTGTAGGGGCAGGTAATGTTGGGGCCACGTGCGCGAATGTGCTCGCCCACAAGGACATTGTCAAAGAGGTCGTTTTGCTGGATATTAAAGGTGATTTGGCTCGCGGCAAGGCCCTTGACAGTTGGCAGCAGGCACCCATAGATTACTACAGTACATCCTTAAAAGGAACGGAGGATTATAAGGATACTGCCAATTCGGATATCGTCGTAATTACAGCGGGTATTCCCCGAAAACCTGGCATGAGCCGCGATGACTTGATCTCCACTAATGCGAAGATCGTAAATATCGTTACCAAGTCTATCCTGGAGCACTCTCCGGATCCTATCATTATCGTGGTATCTAATCCGCTAGACGTAATGACCTACGCAGCTCACAAGGGTTCTGGCCTTTCTGATAAGCGTGTTTTCGGAATGGCGGGTATTTTGGATACTGCTCGCTATCGCGCTTTTTTGGCTACGGCCTTGAATGTTTCTCCTAAGGATATTCAAGCTGTACTAATGGGAGGCCATGGAGATACGATGGTACCACTTCCACGTTACACCACGGTAGCTGGTATTCCGGTGACGGAAATGATCGATGACGAAAGCCTGAACGGCCATCGTGGAACGCACGAAGAAAGGCGGAGGAGAATTGGTGAAATTAATGGGTACTTCCGCTTGGTATGCTCCCGGTGCAGCCGCTGCACAAATGGTGGAAGCGATCGTTAAGGACGAAAACCGCATTTTCCCTTGCTGCGTTAGACTGAATGGAGAATATGGTTTGAATGATATCTTCTTGGGTGTACCTGTTAAGTTGGGCCAAGAACGGTATTGAAGAGGTATTGGAACTTGAAGCTAGATGCTGAGTGAAATGGCGCTTATTAAATACTTCAGCTGGACACGTTAGAGTCTGTTATGGACGTATACGATAATATGCAATCTTAAATAAAGGGCTTTTCTTCTTCCTGCTCAGTTGTTAGCTGGGCAGGAAGAAAACTTTGCTCAGCACTTTACTTTCGGCCTTATTTCCTTCCTTCTTCTTACTTCTTCTTCTTCTCGATATAATCTGATTTTTTTCCAATAGATTTTTGAACACTTTTTGAATTAGTCTGAAATCCGGCAGAGTAGTCTTATTTCTTAAAGCCTTTTTGGAAAAAAAAGTATGCTTGCAATATATTGACAATCAATTGATCAGTTTTTCCCTTACTAGCTTATCAATTTGCTTAGTAATTGACAGAGGGTACAAAAACAGAAACATTTCAGATCATTTCGTGTTTTTAAGCTTAGACCCTTACCAGAAGGGCTCATTTTAAACTTGAATATATGTACGGAGTTAAAGTGGATGAGCAACTTTTTAAATTGATGCAGACTAATCTCAGACCAAGAGTCTGTACGACCTTTCTATGGAGCGTCCGATTATGCTTGTTTTCTCTACGTCACTTTGGTTGTACATTTTGTAGAGAAGCCCTGGCCGATATTTCTGAGAAGCGAGAGAGTATTGGAATCCCTGGGAGCTAAGCTGGTCTTTGCGTACATATGGCGGAAGCAGAAATAGCAGAACGATACTTTAATAGATACAACCTGCCCAAGGCCATTCATATCAGTGATCCTGAATGTAAATACTACAAGGCTTTCGGTCTAATGAAAGGGAACTTCACCCAATTGTTTGGCCTCCAGACTTGGATTCGTGGCTTCCAAGCTGGTTTGATGGAAGGCCATGGAATTGGCCCACAACTTGGCGATGGATTTCAAATGCCTGGTGTCTTCGTAATCCAAGATGGAGAAATTAAGGAAGCCTTTATTCACAAATTAGCGTCTGATCGCCCAGATTACGAAAATCTGGTCAAAAACTGTTGTGCTTTAATCTAATACCTTCTCAGATCTCGCATTTCATCTTTTTTCGCTCTTTTGACTATACCGAGTAGCATTTTGATCTTGGTCTGCCGAGCATTCCTGTGTTGCCATGCATGCCATCCTTGACAGCATGGTGAATCCCCCTTGGCAGAAAATAGCTTTGTACCTACTTTTTTTCTTCCTACCAAAAACTTTTTGGGTAAAACAAGTATTTTTATAGGGAACAATTCAAGAACATTATATGATTGGATGGAGATTCTCTGATTTTGTACCCGGACAAGAACAAGGTAGCATTTTTGATAGATTGTTAAAGTTGTTTCAGGAGCTTTTGGTGTATACCTCTGGTGATGTTAGTGAGGCATTGTCTTGGTTAACGGAATTAGATAAGCAGTATAAATTGACCAACAATGAGTACGGAATGGCGGATTTCATTCAAGACCTCATTGACAAAGGCTATATACAGCAAGGGGACAATGAAAATCCTGCTTTTAGACCGACAGCAAAGATGGAAATTGCTATCCGCAAAAAATCCTTGGAGGATGTCTTTGGTCAATTGAAAAAGAACAAGCGCGGAAACCACAATACTAAATTTACTGGTAGGGGAGACGAATTCACGTCCGATCTTAGGCCGTTCGAATTCGGAGACCAACTGGATAATCTGGCTATTTCGGAATCCCTGAAGAACGCACAAGTAAATCATGGGATTGATGAATTCATGCTGAGTAATGACGATCTAGAAGTTTATGAGACCTATTATCAGAGTCAGATGAGCACGATCTTGATGATAGATATTTCACACTCAATGATCTTGTACGGGGAAGACCGAATCACACCAGCCAAGAAAGTGGCTATGGCCCTTTCAGAGTTGATCACAACGCGCTATCGGAAGGATACTTTGGATATCCTGGTATTCGGAAATGATGCTTGGCAGATTGAGATCAAGGATTTACCCTATCTGCAAGTTGGCCCTTATCATACCAATACAGTGGCTGGGTTGGAGTTGGCGATGGATATTCTCCGGCGTAGGAAAAATCCTAATAAGCAAATCTTTATGATCACCGATGGTAAGCCAACTTGTATCAAAAAAGGTAAAAAATACTACAAGAATAGCTTTGGACTAGATCGTACAATCGTAAATCGCACACTTAATTTGGCTACCCGCTGTCGCAAGCTTGATATCCCGATTACTACCTTTATGATTGCACGCGATCCTTACTTAGTAAACTTTGTGGATCAATTCACTAGAGCAAATAATGGCAAGGCCTTTTATAGTGATTTAGCAGGTCTGGGCGAGTTCGTGTTCAGAGATTACAAGAACAATAAGACACGTCGTCGGTAGACTGTGTTCACGGTATACAATTAATTGGGGGACTAATTCGTTGAGAAATAGAAGGAATAAACGGTAAAACATGAAAAAACGAATGGCCCCAGCTGCCGTCCAGGTCTTTCGCGATCTGGCCCAGCCCTCTACTCAATTCAGTACCAACTGGATTTCATTTCTAGCGCTGCTATTATTTTTGTCTATGAGTAGCGCACTCACTGCCCAAAAAGAAGGGTTGTTATCTGAAGCAGATCAAGCTCATTTGGCAGCCTACGAAGATACTTTGGCCTTATTATCATATGCCATTGTTAATGATTCTTTGCCGGAGCATCGCTTTGGGGCGTGCAGGGAGTTTATTCTTAAACTGAAAACGGCACTGAAAACAGAAAACTCCTTTCAATACAAGTTTGATCGGATTAAATCTGCTTCGATCATGTACCCCCGCGATAGCAGTTTTCGGTTAATCACCTGGCAATTATATGTAGATCAGAATGAATATCGCTACTATGGAGCCATCCAGATGGCCTCTAAGGAGCTGCAGTTGTTTCCTTTGATTGATCGTTCTTTTGATTTGGAGACTAAGGGTAACTTGGAGCAAATGACCTTCGAATCCGGAAAGTGGTACGGAGCCCTATACTACAATATGAAGGAATTTAAAGGCCCGGATGGAAGCCCTCACTATCTCGTCTTCGGGTATGATGGCTACGAGTTTTTCAATAAACGAAAAGTCCTAGATGTGCTGCACTTCAAGAACGGTAAACCCGTGTTTGGCGCACCAGTTTTTGTTTTTGAGCCAGAAAACCGGCCAGCTTACTCCAAAAATCGGATCATGATGCAATATTCTGCCGAGGTAGGAGCAAAGCTAAACTACGATGAAGCCTACGAGAAAGTCATGCTGGATCATCTCATTTCCATGCCCAGCCCTCATGGGGATATTGCAAATTATCCAGATGGGAGCTACGAAGGCTTTGAACTAAAGAAAGGCGGAAAATGGCACCACGTCTCTAAGGTCTTTCACCAGGTTCAGGAAGAGCCCATATTGCCAGATCCTATTCTCGATTCTCGAACTAAGAATATCTTTGGGAAGAATAAGTAGTGCAGCGGTATAAATTAGTAACTTGAGCAGCCCAGCATCAAGCTGCTCTGTAACTAAAGATATATCCGGATGATTGAGTCTCACCACATGAAGGTTGAGCGTACTGCTCATTATTATACGATTGGTCAAGTAACTTCAGCAGTTAAATATTTGGTGATAGCCTGCCATGGCTATGGGCAGTTGGCAGAACATTTTATCCGGAAATTCGATGTCTTAGCACGTCCTGATACCCTCATCGTAGCACCGGAAGGACTGTCTCGTTTCTATTGGGATGGTTTGACAGGAAAGGTGGCCTCCTCTTGGATGACAAAAGCGGACCGACTCGATGAAATTGCGGACTATGCTAAGTATCTCAATGATTTACACCAAGCCTATTTACAAGAACTCCCGACTGGAGTCAAAACGATCCTTTTTGGTTTTTCTCAAGGATGTGCTACGGTTGTTAGATGGCCCATGGAACATTTCCCCGCTTTTCACGCGCTCGTACTTTGGGGAGGAATGATCCCGGAAGATTTGGATTACATTCCCCATAAGGCCTATTGGTCAACCAAGAAGATATATAGCATGTTCGGGAAGGAAGATCGATTCATTACACCAGAACGAGTTGATTTCCATCGAAAGCTAATTGCTGATCAACAATTGGTGGTAGAAGAGCGAACCTTTTCAGGTGGACATGTAGTGGATCGAACAGCTTTAGCGGAGCTGTTTACAGAAATACGCGATTAGAAGTCTAGGGTTAATGCATTCGATCTCCACGTAGTTCTAGTTCCTTCATCAATTCCGCTTCGTACACGAGGTATTCCTTCCAACGTTCCTTTACCTTTTCCTCATCACTGTACAATTTGGCGAGATCAATGAATAAACGGTAATGCCCCGCTTCGGACACCATAAATTTATGGTAGAACTCTTTTAGGTAATCATCACTAATGTGTAGAGATAGTAGTCGGAAACGCTCACAACTTCTAGCTTCGATTAGTGCACAGACCAATAGTTTTTCTAGGAGCCTGTCTTCTCTGGAACCCCCTTTCTTTTGGAATTTCAGCAAGGCATTCACGTATTCATCTTTGCGTTGTTGTCCGAGCTGGAGTTCGCGTTTTTCTAGTTCTTTTAATACCATACGGAAATGACCCCATTCCTCAGTCACGATTGGGGCAAGTTCTCTAACCAGTGCCGTTCTTTCTGGGTATTGTTGGATAAGAGAAATACAGGATGTCGCAGCTTTTTGCTCGCAATAGGCATGATCCGTAAGGATCTCCTCCAGGTCCATCTCCGCTAAATTCACCCACCTGGGATCGGTGGGCAGTTGTAGTCCTAACATCCTCACCGTATACAATTCCTTTTCCTGTTGATCCATATTGTTACGACCTTTGTGATGAGTCGCAAAGGTATCAGAAATTCTCCAGGCAGCTTAACTGATTGATGAAAAAATCGAGTTGAAACACTTCGTATTCTTCAAATCCACTGCTCCAAAATACGCGAATGGTATCAACTTCACTATGCTTGAGTAATCCCATTTGACTACGGTCAATCGGATAATGCACTTGATAGGTCAGCAGATCTGTAGTGAGGTCATAACTGCCGCGATCCATTTTTCCCGCTTTCAGATTGATGAAATCACCGTTGAGCAACTTGATGGTCAAGTAACTGCCCTTTTCAATGAAGCCATAGGCCTCCCGAGCGTTGGGATAAGCAAAGGTGAACTGGAGCGCTAGAAAGCGATAGCCGCCGACTGAGGTGAAGTTGCCCTCACATTTGAGATATTCCTTGTCTTTGAGGAAGGGACGCAAGCGATCGTCGGTATGCGTAAATAGTAGTTCTTTCTTCACATCCCTGCGCCATTGACCTGTTTTTTCGTCCTTTCCTTGGAACGCCATCTGGCAAGTGGGAGAAGGCGGATAAAGCAACAAATCTTGTTGTCCGCTGACAGTTTGTGAATTGTCACTTAAAGGAATGCTAAAGCTAGCAGCACTAATGGATGGCAGCTGCCTGTCAGCATTAGATTGATTGCGCTTGCGCTTCTGCTTCAGATTGAATGCCTCCACAAAGCCTCCTTTAACGGTTAACTCCTCCGCTTTCTGAGCTTCCTGTTGGGCAAGTAATGCTTCGCGAGCGGTTTCCAACTCCATATTTTTGGCGGCCTTCAAGCGGTTAGTCAAATGATCAATATCTTGCTGCGTACCTTTACCACTGCGTTGAGCCCGAAGGAATTCTTCCTGAATCTGTTCTCTCGCCAGTCTGGCTTTATCCGCTCTCTCCTGGGCAATGAGGACCGCTTCTCTGGCTAATTGGGCCCTACGAGAAGCGATGTTAAAGAGGTCCTCCTGCGTCACATCAATATCACCGTCAAGTGGTTCAATCTCTCCAGTGAAAACAGGGTACTTTCTATTACGGTCTACCTGATCCTTCGCCTGATAAACTTCAGTGGTACCGGAGGTAGAACCCGTAAAATACTGCCAGCTACCGTCCTCATAGACGATAATCTTCTCACCTTTTTCATTTTCTCTAATTTCCTGCGCCTGGAGTAGACTGGTAGGTAGGAGACTGCTTAAAACCAGCGAAAAGAGGGCCAAACGAAGAATTGTTTTAAATTGCATATTTTTAAAGCGATTTTGGATGTTTGGATTGACCTTACATTTTGCGATTCAGGCTTCCAACAAGGGCAGCACTTTTTTAGTGGCTTTTTATTGTTGTTAATACGAAAGTTTAACCGAAATGTTGCTTGCAAAAATACATAAACCCTTGCTAAATGGTGAAACACGCTTATTGGATGGGAGTGGCAGTGCTGGCACTGATTTCGTGTGCAGAACTAGAGGATACCAATGCGAATAATATAGCCCGAGCAAACACGATTATTGTTCAATACCCTGAAACTTACCAAGATTCATCAGAGGTCTCCTTTTTTGAGGATACGAAGGTAATTGACCCTTTTCGTTGGCTTGAGTATGAGTACTCGCCCTCCGTTACCTATTGGACGAAAAGTCAGCAGTCCCTCACCCGGAAATATTTTGATTCACTTCCGGATAAATGGTTGATTGAACAACGACTTCGCGATCTATGGAATTATGAACGTCGTACTCTATTGGAAAAGAAAGGAGCCTACTACTACCAATTCATGAATAGAGGATTGCAGGAGCAGCCAGTCCTTTATCGCAGCCGAGCTATCGAAGGACCTTTTGAACAAATATTTGACCCCGGTCAGCTATCGAAAGATGGAAGCCTATCCATATCCAGTCACACTTTTTCAGCCGATGGCCGCTTGCTGGGATTACAATTGTCCAAGAGTGGATCAGACTGGAAGACCATTCGGGTGCTAAACTTACGGACGGGGGAGCTTTTACCAGATGTAGTGGAAGAGGTGAAACATTCAGAAATTGCCTGGGATAAAGAGGGGTTTTACTATAGCAGATATCCTAGCGCTCAGCACTACGACCGCTCTGCTAAAAATGAATTTCATCAATTGTTTTACCATAGACTGGGCACGGATCAATCCGTTGATGAAGTCATTTTTGCGGATCGAATTTTCCCTGAGCGCAATGCCAGTGCCACTACCTCCGTTGATCAACGATTTTTGATTTTGCAGCTGCATGAAAATAGCCATGGCAACGCCATCTACTTTCGTAATTTGACCAATGGAAATCCAGAATTTGTTCCGATTTACTCTTTTTTCGACGAGCAATTTGATTTTGTTGGAGGATACGGAAACAAACTGCTGTTCAGGACTACCCAACAAGCAGATAAGGGGCGACTCATTCAGGTATCCACCAATAATCCTGGAGCACCCTATTGGGAAGAAATTTTACCGGAGAGTAATAGCCTGATGGATAAAGTGTATCTGTATGGTAATAAATTGATTGCACACTATTTAGAGGCAGGAAAAAGCCAGGTAATCGTCTATAGTCTAGCAGGAGAACAGTTGTATGAAGTAGATCTCAAACCATTAGGATTAGGAGCTGTTACTACTATTACAGGTAATCCGGAAAATAATGAAGCCTTTCTGGGGTATTCCAGTTACAACTTCCCAGAAAGAATTTATCGACTCAATTTGAATAATGGGGTGTTGGAACCCTACTTCATTCCAGAACTGGATTTTGATCCGGCTGACTACGAGGTCAAGCAAGTGGTGTTTGATAGTTACGATGGGGTGGCCGTTGGTATGTCTATTGTACATCGGAAAGGGCTTCGCCTAACAGGTAATAATCCTGGCCTATTACTGGTGCTTGATGAAGCCTTGTCACCGTCTAAACTTCAGTTCAATCCAACCGGCCTACAATTGATGCCGATAATGCTTGAACACAATGCAGTATGTGCGATTGCTCAGATTAGAGGAAAGGAAGGTAAGGGGGGGAATTGGCTCAGGGCTGGTTCTGGTAAAAATAAGCAAAACAGCTTTGATGATTTTCAGGCTGCTGCGGAATACCTGATTGCCAATAAGTATACCTCATCCCAGAAGTTAGCAATTTATGGGCAAGGGCGAGGTGGTTTGGTCGTTGGTGCCTGCCTAACACAAAGGCCGGACTTGTATCGAGTGGCGATTCCTGCTAACGGGCTGTTGGATATGCTTCGATACCAAAGGTTTGCCGGAGGTTGGTTGTGGAAAGATCTGTACGGGGAGAGTTCAGATAATGAGGTGTTTGGCTTTATCTATTCCTACTCTCCTTTACATAATGTAGTGGAGGCGGATTATCCCGCCACCTTGGTGATAACCGCTGAGCATGACGATTGGATTGTACCTGCACATGCTTATAAGTTTACGGCAGCCCTGCAAGCTTTACAGCGAAAAGAAGCAGCATACCCGCCGATCTTGATCCAAGTAGAGGAGGGCGCTGGACCCATACAGCGAAGTTCGGTTTCGCGGGTGATTACTGCAGGAACCGAAGTGTTGAGCTTTATTCTATTTAATTCAGACGAAGCCATTGCTTACTGATCATGATCTATTTGGTAAAGATCGGATTTTTGCCCATTCGAATTTGGGATATCCTCGACATTTTGATTGTGGGATATCTCATGTATCTGATCTATCGGTTGCTGCGAGGAAGTATAGCTTTCAATATCTTTATCGGTGTCTTAATGCTGACCATGATAGCCTGGTTGGTGAACCGACTGCAAATGGATTTGCTGTCGACCGTGATGGAAAAGTTTGTAGAGGTTGGGGTCATTATCATTGTGGTCATATTTCAGCCCGAAATAAGGCGCTTTCTACTCTTTCTGGGAAATACGACTTTACGCCAACGATCCCACTTTTGGGAGCGATTATTAAACCGGAATTTCCAGGCTACTCCGAAAAAAGAGCAAGAGGTGATGGCTTTAAAGGCCGTCATGTTAAGACTTAGTAAACAGCGGATTGGGGCCTTGATCGTTTTGAGTAAAAATACCAATCTAGAGGGATTAATCAACTCTGGAGTGAGATTGGACGCGCAAATTAGTGAACCTTTGATCGAAAGTATCTTCACCAAAGAAAGTCCTTTGCACGATGGTGCCCTGGTCATTGCTAACGGAAAACTGCAATGGGCAAGTTCGGTGCTTCCTGTTTCCGATAATCCTGGTCTTCCGAAAAGTGTGGGTTTACGGCATCGAGCTGCGGTTGGTATTACCGAGCGTTCCAATGTGGCCGCTTTTGTGGTTTCAGAAGAGACCGGGAGTATTTCTTTTTCTATTGAAGGTAAACTAGATCGAAAGTTATCGGAGGATGGGATCATCGAATTATTGAAAAGACACTATTTATAGGCTACAATGAGAATTGACAGAACGGAGGAGTTTTTACTCACAGCCGAATCCAGAAAAGCAATCTCGGCCTTACTACACCTTTGTTTTCCTGGATATCCGGCACAACAAATTTACTTTAAGTACCCACCTAGTTTTCGCTATTTGCTTTGGGAAGAACAGGAGTTGATCGGACATATGGGAGTGGTATCCCGACCGATTGGCTGTCAGGGAGCCTTGTTCCCAATCTTCGGAATTATGGATCTATGTATTTCTCCCACGCACCAACATCGGAAATTGGCCACCTATTTATTGTCAGAATTGGAGGAGCTGGGCAAAAAATCTGGCATTGATTTTATACTTTTAGTCGCTAAAGAGCAGGAGCTCTACTTGAACAATAATTTTCAAGTGGCTAATAACTTATGTAAGTGGTTATTACTAACGGAAAATCGAGCCCTAGGCTTGGTCCGCCGCGAACTTACCGATCTGATGGTCAAACCCTTGCAACTGAAATCCTGGCCCAGTGGTTCGATCGATTTAATGGGACCAC
>CBDHHG010000018.1:0-113234 GCA_965263225.1 Saprospiraceae bacterium | reverse complement strand
GAACCCGTGCACCTGTTAAATCTCCTTCGAGTGGTGGTGGGCTTGTACCTTTTTGAACCAACACTAAGATGTCGTCCTGGCTTTTACTTTCAGCCTCTTTCCCGTTCGGGTAAAAGGTGGCATTGGTTCGGACAAGTTTGTAGTTGTCGTGGTAGCTTACCCGAAAGTGTTTAGCATATTTAGGCTTTACCTCTTCCGTGAAGACAAGCTGTTGTTCAACTGTTGTGGCTGCTGCTGTTTCTTTTATATTGTCCTTGGGGACATTTGGACTACAGCTGAAAAGGATCAAGAGACACAGTACAAGTAGATAAGGGTTTTTCATATGATCTCAATTGGTGCCATGAAAAATAATTCGTGATTAGGTAGGATATCAGGATGAAAGAGCTTGATCAGATCCATCAATAAAAGGTCTGGCCGCATGGTGGCAGTCTGATACCAATCGTGAGCGCCATAATCTCGGTATCTTTTGAAATGATGGTATAAGCCTTTTTTCCGAAAAGCGGGAAAAGTATTCATATAGTTCTTTGGAGGCCAATTTTCAGTGGTGGATTGGAAAGAAATAATGAAGTCTACCTGTTCTGCGTGGGTGAGGATAATTTCATCGGATATTGGAATACCTTCGGATAATCCGTTGGCTCTTGTTTCTGTAATGGCAGCCTGACTATCAGCAAAAGGATTCTTAGCACCAGCAGCTTCTATTAGTTCTGCAATGGCCCCATTGGCGCGTACGGTCCAGTTACCACTCTTACTGTGCATCCCCCATAGCACCCCCGGCTTATCTGTCTGTTTGACAACCAGTTGTTTAAGTTTTTCACATCGTTTTTTAATATCTTCGAAGAAACGAGTGGCTTGCGCTTCTGCATTCAGAAATAAAGCATCGTATTTAATCCATTCCAATTGTCCCAGGTAGCTGACTTCACTCCAAGAAAACTCAGGTGCGGCAGCTAGACCCAGTTTTCGAGTCTGCTGAATCCCTTCGGATTGCGTAAGGCTGGCGGCCGTCAATAAGGTCAGATCTGGCTTGGTCTCTAATAGTACTTCTAGGTTTGGGCCGGTGTGCCAGGAGGCTCCAATTGCTGAGAACTCTCCATCCAAGAATCGCTTCCGTAGTCCTTCATCATATACATCTCCATGCCCCAGGCCAACCAATTTATCACCGACCTCTAGCGCCAGAAAACGAGTTGGTGCGTCATCGGCATTGCCTGCGATCGTGTTCACAGGAATTTCGATAATATGAGCTCCAGCTAACGCTCCCTCTAAAGCAGGAGCTGGGGTGCCCCTTTGAACCAGTACCATGACATCTGTGAATGCGCGTTCCCAAGCTAAAGAATCAGCATCTTGATGGGCTGCTCCAAATCCTACTTTGGCTCGCACAATTTTATAGTGATTATGATACTCCACAGTAAAATTCTTGGCGTATTCTATAGAGGCCTTCTGTGTGAAATAATCCTTACCTACTTCAAAATCTGGAAAGGCCTGCTGCTTGACGGCTGCCGTTTCCGAATTTTGGCAAGCTAGTAGAATGGTAGTGAGCACTAATAAAGCAATGTATTTCATATAGCAGGCTTTAGGAAGGATTGGGGGCTAATTCATCCTATTTTCAAGTTTACTGAGTTTTACTTTGCCAAAGAATAGCAATTCGTGATCAGGCAATAGCTCGGGGTAAAATATGGATACCAGGTCTTCTAAGACCAGGTCCGGTCGGACCTCCGGTGTTTCATACCAATCGTAGGCATCGTGTTCGTATCGGGTCCGTTTTTGGTAATGGAAAACATGCTGCTTTTGATAAGACTGGAAAGTTTGGAGGTAGGTTGCAGGAGGCCAATCCTGGTCGTTCGTACTATTAATTAGCCAAAAATCTGCGTCTTTGGCCCTTGCCAATAGTGATTCGTTATTAATTCCAACCGGATGGGACGGCCCATCATCCGCTAATACATTAATGGCCCCTGCGGCCGTCAGGAATGAGGCATAGAAGTCGTTGCGATGTGCCGACCAATCACTTTCTGACGAGGGGTGGTAGAGCATAAAGGCACTGGGCTTCGCTTCTTGCGCTTCAGTCAGGCGCATCAATTCCTGGCAGCGGAATTCAATCTGAGCAAACAGTTCCTCAGCCTCTTTTTCCTTATTGAAGAATAAAGCGGTGAATTTTATCCATTCTGCTTTTCCCAGAAAACTAGGTTCTGCCCAGGCAAATTGTGGAATGGCATTTATCCCTAGTTGCCTACAGCGCTCTAAGGATTGGATTCGTTGATGATCATAGGCATACAAGAGTAGTAGATCTGGATTAAGGTCCAGTAAGACCTCCGGCTGGGGGGGCTGATGAAAACTGTAACCGATGGACGCGATCTGTTTCTCTTCCCAACGGCGTCGAAGCTCAGCATCATAGATCCCGCCGCCACCCATGGCTACAATCTGATCTGTAAGTCCGAGTGAGTTTAATCTTGTAATTTCCCCATCATCATTGGCCGCTACTGTTTGCAGTGGAACATTCACGACCCAGGCTTTTTCTAAATCCCCTGATAATGTGGGAGATTTTGCCCCTTTTTGTATTAGCACGATCTTTTGATCGAAATAAATATCTCTTTGTTCACTTTGAAATCTGATATGTGCTAGTTTGTAGCCTTCGTGATCGGAAACGGAGAAATGTTGTGCATATTGCATGTTTTTCTGAAAGGCAGAAGTGTCCTGGACAGGATGAGCAACGGGATCCCTTGTGTCCTGGCCCAATGAGCTATCTTGCTTGCAGGAAGACAGAAAGATTAGACTTACCAGCAATAACAGTCTTTGTGTCATCTTCTCCTTTATTTTGAAAATACTTCAGTTTTCAGCTCAAAGGTTTTATCAAGCTCTTCTTCCCCTCCATTTCCTAGAATTCGCTCTGCTGCATACTCCCCGATAGCTGGGCCATGTTTAAAGCCATGCCCTGATCCTCCTCCAATAATCCAGGTATTGGGGCTTTCCGGGTATTGGTCAACGATGAAATTACCATCAATAGAATTGGTCACCTGACAAACTCTGGTCTCCACAATTGGCTGATCGGCCAGGGCTGGGAAACGATGCCGTACAAAATCGTGGGCACGTTTGACTTGATACAGACTAGTCAAGCGCTCATCAAGATCTGGATCGAAGTCATTGTGATCAGGATAAGGGGCTACTTTCAGGCCCCGTGCCTCAATATCAGGGAAGCCATAATAACCACTTCCAAATACGCTCCATTCCGGTAAATTGGGAAAGGAAAAGCGATCATCTCCGGGAGGAATACCGACGAATAGCACATCTCTTCTTTGTACCTGTAGCCTAGGGAAAAGAATCTTTGGGAAAAGCTTCGGTAACCAGGGGCCACAAGCAAAGACATACATTTGCGCCTGCAAAACCTCGCCATCAGCCGTCAATAGGCCTGAAATACTACCGTTTTGCTCAAACTTTGGTGTTGCTTGAGCTATCTGAATGCTACCCCCATTTTTCTCCAGTTGTTTCGCAACCACTTGGCATCCTTTTCGTGCAAGCAAAGTACTGCCAGCAGGTCCCCCATCATTGTACATAGCCACTGCTAAATCGGCTGTGTGGACCTGTGGCCAACGATAGGCAATTTCTGATTGATCCAGCATTTCAGTATTGTCAACCTCAAAAGCCTGCAACTGCTTTTTCCTTGCCATTACATAATCCCTATGGGCCACATTGGTAGACAATAACAATCTACCGGTAGGTAATACCAGTGTCTCTCCGCTTTCTTGTTCCATTTTTTTCCACCATTCAAAGGCACGGATAGCACTGCGAATATAGACGGGCTGATCATTATCTACCTGGATTAATCTGGTTTCTCCGCCAGAACTAGCCCTGGAGTTTCCGGGCCCATAGGCATCTAATAAGGTTACCTTTGCTCCCAGTCGATTCAGGTGGAAGGCAGTCCATACGCCAAAAGTACCGGCCCCAATGACAATCACCTCAGGGGCATTCTTTCCACTCCATCGAGGATAAGGCTTGGCAGTCAAAGCTGTAGCTTGCAGGGCAGCCAGACTACTTCCGGATAGTTTTAAAAATGCTCTTCTTTTCATCATACCAGATCTTTGTTCACCTTAGCTAAGCAACAATTTCTCCCTTCTGACGCTGGTGTAAAGACCAAACCCTAGACCAATTAGAAGGCAACTATATAGGAGGATGTATACTAGATTGGCATTAAATAATTGTCCAGATCGCTCTGGCTCATATTGGAACTCTGGTAGCTTGGCAACGATTTCGGCGTCTACTTTTTTATCTTTGAATATGAGTGGTAGAAAAAATTCACGCCAGCCTTCAGCAAAAGCGATCACCTGTTGTCTATAATCACGGTAGTGCCCACTAGCGGTACCAGAGATGTTCTGCAAGCCATCTTGCATCAAAACTGCGGGAGAAAGAATCCTCAATTGAGAGACCCATTGCTGTTGGCTAATCAGCTGACCATCATACTCCTCTAGTAGCGGTTGCATCCGTTCTTTGACCACATCTTGGGAGGCAAAATATCGCTGCCACCAGCCGTAGGCTGTTGCTTCGTTTCCCGCTTCTACACTTACTAATTCGGGATGACTTCGTAAGTACTCCGCCAAAATCTGATCTTGTTGCTTATCGGCCTCAGCTTTCAATACGCGCATATCATTGATCATACGTGCTCGTGAAGGGACGGGATAGATGGTATTGGCCAACTGATTCAGCACTGCGGGTACCAGCAACACTAGGCCAATCCATATCCCCAATAGACTGATGGCGTTCACGGCAGAGGAACGGCCCAATAGGTTAACCAGAAATGATAAGGCAAACCAGAACAGTAAGTAGGCAAAGGATAAGGCCAGGAGCTGAGAAAGTCCTTGGTTCCATTGTGCTGTCAAGGATATGCCATTCAGCATCAAACTCAAGGTAATGCCCACGCCTAGAATAAGAGATAAGAGCGCAAATCTGAGTGTGGATTTTTGTAGCACCCAATGCACTAGTTTCATCGGTTGTGTAGCCAATAATCTTAGAGAGCCCCGTTCTCTTTCTACGGATAGAATATTGTAGGTAAAAGCTATGACAATTAGTGGCAAGAGGTAAATGAGTACGAAGGACAGATCGAAACTTCCAAATAATAGCTGAACGGGACTCGATAGCTCAGTGAAATTCAGTAGCATGGCTTCTCCACTAAGAGTGGGTTTGACATAATGTGTGAATAAATCACTTTGTCCCGTTGCGACCAACGCCAAGGGTGAAGCAGGGAAGGCCACCACTCTAGGGTGGTAATTGCCAACGGCTGTGGGCTGTACTGGCTGACGCCAGGAGGGCACGTTTACTGGCAGTCCTGCTTGAATAGAATCGATCAAGGAAAGCATTGCCACATCGCCTTCTTTTACATCCGTTACCGCTTGCGCTATATCTTGATTGCGCTTATCTACTTTTTGTTTTCCATTATAGGAGGCGAACAGACACAGGGCTAGCAATAGCAGACTTAGGCTCTGTACCCAGCGGTCTCTTATTAATGTCCTCCATTCATATTTGAAGTTATATTTGAACATGCTGTTTGAAATTGATAGACAAGGATTAAAGTCTACGGGTAATCCAGAATAATCCAAAGAAGGAAACGGCCAACCAAGTAATCAAGAGTAAGAAGTTACTTAAATGACTAAGGGCTATCTGTCCCAAAGAAGGAGGGGTATAACTAAAGTCTGGGATTCCCTCCCAAAGCGTCTGATCGGCTTTATATGCCCAGTTTCCATAGGCTGCGTTATCTGCGAAATCCATATTCAAGGCTTCCATCATGTTTAGTCGGTACCGTTCGGCAGCGTCGGCAAAATCCCAATGAAGGCCATAATCCGTTCGCGCGATAGCCATAGATAGGAAGCGGGCTGGTAAATAAGGAGAGGCGGCAGCGCTAAAGCTATAGAACCGACTCTGTTGCTGAAATTGTTCTTTGAGTAATTGATAGTGTTTGAAATACACCTCTGCCTCATGCTCTTCGCCCTTTTGCATGCGATAACCATCAAAATTAAAAGGCAATTGATGCAGGCTGTCTACTCCGTATTTCTCTAAGGTCTCCCTCTCCAGACGTTTGGCTTCCTCGTTCCAAGGATTGTGGCCGTCCAAGCCCTTTTGCTGATCCTCTGTCACGCTCGCCGAGAATTCTTGTCGGGTTGGATAAGGATAAAGAGCATCAGCGAAGTTACTAGCTGCTTTTGGGGCAGCCAGGCAGGTGATGATCCAAATAGAGAGTAAGAGTACCAAAGCTAGTCCACCACTCTTGGTCCAAGCAGATACGATGAGGGTTAGGTTAGCAAAGACTCCGTAGTAGATCAGATACACCAAGGCCATGAGAAGCAAAGCCGTCCAACTGAACAGTCCAAAATCTGGGGTGAGTGCCAACATCAAACCTGCTGAAAGGAAAAGCCCTAAGGTCAAAGAGGAAATCGGTAGGTAAAGCCCTAGCCACTTACCTAGGGCCACCTTTCTGGGAGAAACACCTTGGCTTTGTAGCAGTTGGAGCGTACCATTTTCTCTTTCTTTTCCAAAACTGTTGTATCCCATCAGGATAATGAGCAGTGGGATGATAAAGAGCAGTATGAAATCGGGCGTAAGGTCTCCGAAGCGCGCCAGTCCAGTTTGGTCTGCTGCTGCCATGAATTGAGCCTCATTTCGACGATGTGCCTCTAAGAAAATGGAGATGCCAGTGAATTTATCAACCCCTTGGTCAATAAGGGAGAGGGGGGATTTGGGTTTGAAGGCATAGGTGCCATAATGGGCTGCTGAATGTGGATTTTTTTCGTCTTGGCTGGTCCAAAGGTTTCGCGCATTGCTACTGGCTTGTGAATGTTGTTCTTGGACGTAGTTATAATAATTATAACTGATGACTACTGCTATCGAGAGTAAGGCAACAACAATAATCCCTGCTATCCGGAAACGGCCTTCCCGGAGCGTTTCTTTAATCTCTTTGCGTGCAATTTTCCAGATCATGATAGTCTTTTAAAAGCTTTATAGAGTTAGTTCATATGCGTCAGGTAAAGCTTCTCTAAATCAGCGTGGCCAATATCCTGTGGTTTTAGTTGTTCGACCAAAACTCCGTCTCGCATAATGCCGATGTCTGTTCCGGTTTCCTTAGCTCGGAACAAATCGTGGGTGGCCATCAAAATAGCTACGCCATCTTCGCTCAATTGTCGAAGTATTACCCCAAACTCATTAGCAGCTTTAGGGTCTAGACCCGAGGTGGGTTCATCGAGTAGCAATGCTTTAGCACCTTTGGCCAGCGCAATAGCGATACCTACCTTTTGACGCATCCCCTTCGAATATCGCTTGACATAGTCGTTGAAGGCAGATTCTTGCAGGCCCGTGGTCTTCAAGAATTGAGTTAATTCTGACTGATCATAAGACTTTCCTGCTAATCCTGAGAAGTAATCGAGATTCTCTATACCCGTAAGGTTGGGGTAAAGTTGCAGATTCTCGGGCAGATAAGCGAGGTATTGTTTTGACTTGGTAGGGTTCTGGCTAACATTTAACCCATTGATTAAGGCTTCTCCACTACTAGGTTGAATGAAGTTAAGGAAGAGGTTGATAGTTGTCGTCTTACCTGCCCCATTGGCACCTAGGAGGCAGAAGATATCCCCAGGTTTAATATTTAGATTGAGGTTCTTAACCGCTTCCTTACCACTATAGTTCTTAGAAAGGTTGATAGCTTGAATCATTAGTATTGATCATTTTCTATATGAAATCGAAAAAAGAGAAGAGTAATATCTTGGTTAGCTTAATTATGCAACGGTGTTGCAATATAGTTTTTTTTTCATTAATTCTGTATTCTAGAGTGGTGGATTAATAAGGAAAGAGACCAGAGGATGAGTAACTTAGCAGGATGATCTACCTACTCTCTGATTTTATCACATACTCAAGGAACTGGTCATGATAGTAGAATGCCAGCGTACAACCGGAACCAACATCTTTGATTAGAACGATTGACCACAAAATAAAATTCATGCACGCCAAGTTCATCCACTATCCCCTCCCCAATCGATCCCTCTACCGAATCATACGACCAGAGGAAGTGGATGCAGTTTGTTACGTCCGAAAAGAAGGGCATTATAAGGATTGTCTTGTCTTTGTGACGGGCTCTATGTTGCATCACTTTCCGATACGGGAAGAGATACATCAACCACTTTTTGCAGTAGCAGAACGGTGTCTTGGTATCACGATCAAAACTTCGATCTTACTCTCCAAGAAGGACCCCCAGTGCGAAATATTGTACCAAAAGAAAAGACCTGCCAACTTCTGGCTATCCAAGCATCACCTCTCCACAGGCCAGGATATCAGCATCCGTTATGGAATGCGGCGAAAACGATTAGACTGGCGTATGTCCTACCAAAAACTGAAACAGAACCGCGAGGTCCAACTCAGATACACTTATCAACAGCATGCTTTTCTGGAGTTGGAACGGTGTAATATTTTGGGTATTGAGATAGAAAAGCTTTCGATTGCTCAAAATAAACGGGCTCCGGACTATCCCATCAATCATTTCCGGGCGGAACTTTTTGGCGATGGAACTCCTCAAACTTATTTTGATCTTAAAAACTGGTTAATCCAGCGTGGTGGTGTACTGCTAGAAGCTCACGAACGGGAGGCACGTTACCATTGCCGATTTGATTTCCAAGACATCGAAATTAGATTAGTATATCCCACTCGGACCTTTGAGTCTTACCAACGGCCTGGTGTAGTTTTTACCTTGTCTAACGAGCGTAGTTATCCTGATCTATTGCTATTGAGATCCTCGGAAAAGGATATACAGGTAGATCAATTCGTCAAATTGCCGGATATCAACCTTACGCATAAGTATAGGGAATATGATATGGTTCGACTCCTTCCCCAGACCATTCAAGCAGAGTACTATGATCAATGTATTTTATGGATTGATAGAGAAAAGCAATTGATAGGACTGAGCGATCGAACTTTTGCCAATATCCTGAAGATTGGACAGATCGAAAGTTTCTTTCTCCAAAATGTTGCGCCAGCTAAGGGGCCCGGTTGGAGCCAACTTGGTGTCGTACATCGTAAGTACGGAGACATAAGCCTTATTGGTAGCGCCTTCCGGAAATTGGATTATCTGCAGTACTTTATAGAAGTAGAGCTTGAACTCCCTTTTGATAACCGTAAAGAAGGGTACGATGCTTAGCGTAATAGTAATAATTTGCACATGAAGAGGAGACGATATAAAACAACTCCCCTCCAAAGTGAGTATGTTACCTTGCAGGGGAGCATCATCCCAGTGGATGTCGGTTTGGAAAAAGGGAATTTATTCTCTTCGCAATGATTCCACAGGATTGATCAACGCTGCCTTTATACTCTGAAAACTAACCGTAACCAAAGTCAGAACGGTGGTAATCATGCACGCCTTGGCAAATATCCACCAACTTAGGTCTATACTGTAGGCAAACTCTTGAAGCCATGCTCCGGTAAGATAATGGGCAATCGGATAGCTTAAAACAAAGCTGATTAACATGATTACGATAAACTCCTTGGAGATTAGAATTAAGATGCTTGGTACTGAAGCTCCGAGCACTTTTCTGACTCCAATTTCCTTGAATCGACGTACAGAAGAGAAGGCAGAAAGACCGATTAAACCAAAACAGGCAATGAGGATGGAAATGAGTGTAAAAGCTTTGATAATCTTGGAAAATCGTACTTCATTATCGTACATGGTCTCCATTTGTTCATCCTGGAAGAAATAATCAAAGTTGCGGTCAGGGAAAAGAGATTTCCAGGTATCTTCCATCTGAGCTACAGAGGCTTGCAGGCCATCCGTCTTATATTTTACCCCGAGGTACGGATATTGTCGAACGCCATAGGCTATGGCTATTGGCTTGATCTCCCGGTGTAGGGATTGCGTATGGAAATTCTTTGCAACCCCCATAATACGTGCCTCGGTTCCATTTACGGTAATCCGCTTTCCTAAGGCCTCTTCTGGTGTGTCCCAGGCCAACCGGCCAATCAGGGTCTCATTCACCACATACCCTCGAACGGTATCTTCTGTAATCGGCGGAATTTCTGCCTTCCCTGCTAGTAATTTGATATCCATCGCATCCAAAAAATCATTGTCTGCATAAATGTATTGGACATTGAATCGTTCCTTGATCTCTGAATCCTGAGAAGTCAAACCAGTAGAGCCATGTCCGGCTGACATGGGGATATGAGAGCTCAAGGTGGTAGACTCAACAAAGGAGAGCTGCTCAAACTTTTGCTTTAAAGCCAACCGCTTTTCTACTGGAATATTACCCAGTACTTTTACAACCATCAGCGATTCCTTTTCAAAACCTAAATTCTTGCTTTGGAAATAATCCAATTGAGAGCCGATTACAATAGCTGCAATGATCAAAACTTGGGAAATGACCAGTTGAAAGGCGATCAGCCCTCTACGCAGGCTTACACCCTTGGACGGATTCGTAGTTAGCTTACCGCGTATGACTTGCAAGGGTTGGAATCTGGAGAAGAGAATGGCTGGATATAAGCCCATACTTAAACAGATAAAGACCAACAGGCCAAGTATGAATAGCCACAAAGTAGGGCTGTACACAAAATCATTGCCGATATTCAGGTTGGTTAGTTCGCTAAAATAGGGAAAGCTGTACTGTGCAAGTAATAAACCTAAACCCAAGGCCAGGATGGCTAGTAGAAAGGATTCACTCATGAATTGGCCTAGGATATGCTGCTTTGACCCGCCTAGAATTTTACGCATTCCAATTTCTAGGGATCGTTTTACCCCTTTAGCCGTAGCTAGATTTACGAAATTGATACAGGCTATCACAATAATCAGTAAACCAATAAAGCCCAAGGTCCAAAGGTAGCTCTTGTTGGTGGTGTAAGTGTCGGAGCTGAAGCGTTCATCCAAATGTATATCTGCTAAAGGTTGAAGATCCATTGAGACAAAGTCTTCCCCCCACACAGCTTCCATGTACTTCTCATTGAAGGCATCCAGGGCAGGGCGTAATTGAGGAACATCAACCGCCGCCGGGATTTGTACAAAGGTATTGGTGTTCGAGACATTGCCATAATGACTGCTGGCAAAGCTTTCGTAGGTCAGCCTCGATACCAGTTGTTCGAAGGGGAAATTGGTATTGGCTGGCGGGTCCTTCATAACAGCCCCTACTTCTATTTTGGTTTCATTACTCAAGGTCACGATCTTACCAATGGCTTGCTGAGCGCTACCAAAGATCTTTTCCGCTATACTTTGCGTAAGGACTGTGGTATTGATCTTAGCTAGTACTTCATTAGGATTTCCGACGATCCATTGTTTAGGATCATTGTAATAGTCAAAGCCTTGAATAAAATACTGATCCGCATAGAGAATATCAGAGGTATATAGCTCCTCCTCTACTGTGATGGGATGATCATAATTCGTACTAATCGCAAATACCTTTTCAAAAGCGGGAAAATCTGTTTTCAAGGCTTCCGCCATGGGGTTGGGGGTTTGCCCAACATACATGGTAAAGGTCGGGTAGTAATAATTATTGGTTACCCGGTAAAGTACTTTTTCGTTTTTATGAAAGGTATCAAAACTAGTTTCGTACTTGATGGTAAGAAAGATGATGATACAGCACACAATACCGAGCATTAGGCCAGTAATGTTGAGCAAATTCCCGCCAATATCTTTGGATAAATGACGAATTGAGATTTTGAAGTGGTTAGATAACATATCGAGGTGATTGATTCGGGTGGATTTCCTTTTTTTCCAAGCGAAGGGCCTACAGACATCCAGGACATCAAGATAGTAATGTAAATCAGCCTTTCTTTTCCCCAGTTCTTCCAAGCGCAAATAGTACAACTCATGTAAGTCTCCTTGAAGAGACTCTACCACTTGATAGGTGCAAAACCATTCAAGAAAACGATCTGGTAGACGGGGCGGCTGAGGTGATCGCTTACTCATGGAATCCAAGATTTAGTCCTTTGATATCCTTGGAAAGATCCATACGTAATTGGTGTGCCTCTTCCAAGGTCTTGATTCCGAAGGAGGTTAGGGAATAGTATTTCTTTCTACGACCGCCTCTTTCAGCGGTGGCCCCTCCTTCCCAGGATTTTAGCAATCCTTTATCCTCTAATCTATACAAGGCAGAATGCAACGCACCAATACTGGGCTTTTTACCTCCCTTTTCAGTAAGTAGCGTCTTAATGGCTACCCCATAAGCCTCCTCCCCTAGTGCACCGACAGCCAATAAGACTAATTCTTCAAACGCACCTAATTTGATCATATTAATTTCCTATTTGCAAATCAAATATAGAGGATATGTTTCCTATTTTCAAATAAAATGCAAAAATTTGTTTCCTATTTGCAGATCAAACCTTTGAAGTATAGGGAATGAGAACTTAGGATTAGTAGCAATCCATCAAGATTTGCTCTTTCCGTTGGTAGTGACTAAGATGAATGCCCTTATGCTCTAAAGAAGCTTCTTGCAATACTTCTAGCACTCCATTTTGCATGGCAACGGATCCACAGATCATGATGACTCCTCCTTGCGCCAGTTGGTCTACCAGGGTTTGGGCATCCTTTCTGACAATGTCCTGAACATAGTGGTAAGGGCTGTCTTCCTTGGAAAAGGCGATCTTGGCATCTGTAAGTCTACCATTTTCAAGCGCTTGTTCGATCCGTTTTTGGTACAGGCGATAGGATTGCTGAGTTCTTCCACCCCAATAGAGACTGATGCTAGTTTGGCTCCTACCCTCTTGGATCATTCCCAAGTAGGGAGCCATGCCGGTTCCATTTCCGATGAGTGCTACCCAGGGCGCTTTTCTGGGGAAGTGAAAATGCTTATTCCGATCTATTCGACCTTCAATTTGTCCACCTAGACTGAGCTCGTTGAGGTAGTTGGAACAAACGCCAAATTCGTGTCGCTTAATACTTAGTAAGATGCTATTGTCCGGAAGTTTGGCGACTGAGTATAACCGTTCTACTGGATCATTGGGGGGCGTGATGGCTAATAAGTCTCCCGAGCGAAATTGAGAGGTTGGAGAATGTAGGCGTAAGGTGAAAGTCTCATCGTAGGCATCTTGGACGGATTGTTTTTCTGAAATGACAAACTGATGTGATCTGCCTTTCCTGTGTTGGGGCAGAGGAGGAATTTCGAGTTGGATTCCTACCTGTTCACCCCATTTCTCGGCCCATTTTTTGAAGCTGGTATAAGATTTGTTGTGAATTAGGAAAGGCTTGTGCAAAGGTGTGCATATCTGATTTCCCTTTAGACTTTCATCTACATCTAAGGCATATTGGCAGTAATTGGGGTAGGCTAGAGAGCCGAAACCAACGACGGAATAGTTCGTCTGTTGCTGCGGCAAATCCGCATGGAAAAGTTGTAAAAAACGAGTGGCATTAACGGGTGGATCTCCCTCCCCATAGGTAGAAGTCAAAACCACCAGGTTCTTCATGGAAGCGTAGAACTGGTAGTTATTGAGTTCATCAATGAAGACCTTTTGTTTTAATTGCAACAGAGATCGCTGGAGTAACTTACCAAAGGATTGGGTACTCCCATTTTCTGAACCCACTAAGATGACTATCTCCGCGTCTTCGGCCTTGTACTTATTTTTAAGTTTGGATCTGAAACGCCCCAAGGAGATGACAGCTCCAGAATACAAGAAGTACAAGATATTGATACAGGCAAGACCGAGGATGATAGACCAAATGATGCTCCCATTACCAGTGTGCAGGTCAAAGCTGAGCGTCGACAGTTGTGTGGCTACTGGATCTCGCAACTCTTCGACAATTTCACCCGTTTTTTGGTTGATCTTCAACTGACGATCTTTGAGATCTAGTAGAAAGAGATCTTCTACATCGGGGGAAAAGGGAAATTCTAACTTCCGAATTTCATTGAGTTGGGTCTCCTGGAAAATGGGGAAATCAGAGGTGGACAAGGCTGGACTTTCGGATAACTCTTCCTTATAGATAATAGGTTTGGTCTCGGCAGTAGGTATTAAGGCAAAACGCCATAAAGAAAGGTAGACGCCAGTGGTAGCGATAATGATGACGGGGATAAGCATCCATCTTCCGGTTACCACATGGTAGTATTGGACGGAATCTTCTTTGATAATCTTATCAAAAAAGTGTCGCCAACCTTTCTGCCGCTTCAAGAACAGGAGAAGGCCTGTGATCGTGATGAGGAACAGAAAAAAGGAAGTAAGGCCCACAAAAATCCTACCTGGAGTTTTAAGGAAGAGGGAACGATGTAGATTGGTAGTGAACTCAAAAATGGGCCTTTTATCGGGGATATCCCCAATTTTTCTTCCATTGTGCGGGTTTATATAAAAATCTCCACTCAGGTCTTCCTCCATGCTGATGACAGCCGTTTTCACGAATCCATTGGCATCTACTTCTAATGCAAGGATCTCATCATAGACGGAATATAATGTATCTACGACAGCGGCTAAACTTAGTGTGCCAGAACCAGAAGTCTTATACGACTCTAGGTTGGTGTCAATCGGTTCGAATGCGAGTACTAATCCAGTTAGCGTAGCAAGTAGTATAAACAGGGAAGAAGATAAGGCCAAGGCAAAGTGGCTGTATCTCCATACAGATCTGATCATTCTAGGAATTTGGGATCATTCTAACGTATCTGATGTAGCCATTTCCTTCGAACTTACCGGATAGGCCTTCAGTGCTCAAAGGTACTTCTAGGTCTTTTTCGTGATAGTCCTGATCTTCAACCGCGGTCTCAAACAAGAGCATATTTCCAGCGTCTAGCAGGGATTGTTCAATATCCAGGACAAAAATGGACCGCTCTCCACCACTGATGGTAGCGCCCGTAATTCCATCTATATCTGGCTTATTGTTACCGGTATGAAAAGCCCACCAATTCGGTAAATCCGGATACCATTCTTCATCGTCACCTAATACTTGTAGGGTAGATAAGTACCTTCCTTCCTTATCTAATACAGAGACAACGATATAGGCTCCTTCACCAGTATAGTTGATCAATTGTACCATGCACTTGAACTTCTTGGTTTCCTTTGTATCTTTTGTCAAAACAAAAGAGGAAAGCACCAAGAAGCCAATACCTAGTAGGACGAACTTAGTGAATTTGGACATTCGCATTTATTTTATCTTAAGAAACCCTAAATCAGTACCCTCCTTACTCAGGGCTTCATTTTCGTTGGCTAGATCAAAGGCGCTTTCCTCGAAAGAGGTCAAAATCTTCTTGTCTGCCCCCTGTTCCAATAGAAGGGAAAGCAATTCCTCATTTTTAGCTTTCATAGCTGCCAAGTGCAAGGGAGTCAAGCCCTTATCGTTCTTCTGGTTGATGCCGACTCCCATCTTCAAAGCCTGTTCCAGTAAGAATTTATCCCCTTTCATAATGGCTATATGAGCCAAGGTATTACCCTTTTCAAAGCCATCAGTAAATTTCAAATTATGTTCTTTCCCCACTTTTATGAAGTGCTCGAAAGCCTCTTTGTTTTGACCCCGGAAGGATTGGAAAACGTGGTAAGCCAAATTATTCCCTTCGGCGTCAATGACTTTGGGATCTGCTCCTTTGTCTAGTAGGGACTTAAAAGCTGGCACGGAATTGCGCATGACCGCATAGGATAAAGCGGTATATCCATCATGATTGCGATGATTGATGTCGCTAACCATTGGAGCGAATTTTTCTGCCAGGGTCACATTATTCCCACGTACCGCATTCAAAAAGGCAGTATTTCCGGATTTATCTACCTGATTGACATTCACTCCATTCTTAAGGAAGAACTCAATAACCTCAGCGTCTTTATTGCTGCCAGCTAGATGGTGCAGAGGAGTTCTGCCCTCCCAATCAACAATATCTACCTGAAGCCCCAGTCCTGCCAAGTATTCGTATACTTCAATCGGATTCTGATACCCTCTTGCGCCATAGGTGGCGAAAAGCATAGCATTTTGTCCTCTTTTATCAATTGACTTGTAGTCTACTCCTTGCTCAACCAATTCCTTCATGAGCTTAAGGTTACCACGACGACTAGCATACTGGAACATTCCATTCCCATCTTTATCCTTATCGTGAATACTTAGTCCCTTGTGTTGGAAGTAGTTGATTAGCTTATCATCTTGGAGATGAGGAGCTAGTAGCAATAAGGCAGTAGCACCAGATCGATTGGTTTCCTTTGCCTTCCCGCCACTGGCAATAATAAGGTCATAGACTGCCGTATTCTTTTGTCCGGCATTGGCCGCAAAGGTCATTAAGCCATACCCATGATCATCAACTAAGTCTATTTGTGATCCTTCCTTGATCAAATGCTTCATGAGAGACAGGTTACCTTTATAAGTAGCCCATAGCAAATAATGTCTACCATCGTGCGTCATTTTATTGACATCGTTACCCTCCATTGAGAGTAAGAATTGGATGGTCTTAATTGGAGCATTTTCCAAGATGGCATAAACCGTAGCATCAAAAGCATTTGGATTAAGAGCCACTGGATCATGTCCAGCATTGATGTTGTCTTGAACTTGCTTAATATCCGGAGCAGTCTTCCAAAAGGATCGATCGTGGAATACATTGCGTTCTTGTGCTTCTGCAAATACAGAGATCAGAAGTAGGAACGTAAGGAGTTGATATTTCATAAGTATCAAATTTTCACCTAGCGAGCAAAACATTAACTATCTGGTCAATTGGATGGCTCAAGGATGGACCAATAATAGTTGAGCTGAAGTCCATTAGATGTGGTGAGATCAACCCAAAAACTCATTATCGGGAATTAGTCTAAATAAAGTTAAGCTGCAAATATAACCGTGTCTAGGTAATTCTAAAAGGGGAAAAGCCATATGCCAAAAAGTATACTAATAATAGATATGCTTATACCTAATATTAGTAAAGAAGGATATTAAAACTAGGTAAGTATATCGGTGAACAATCGGTATTGCACAAGAACACATCGCGCTCTAATTTTGACCAACTTACCTGCATTTAGACTTTTAGGTCCTTATGGAATTTGTGTAAAAGGGTGAGTGTAACTTTCCTTTATCAAAATCTAAATCATGCGTTTAACATCAATTTTTACTTTAGCATTCCTATTTACCGTAGCATCCATAAATGCTCAATCTAAAAAAGAGCAAGATCTAAAGGCCATCAAAAGTATGTGCGGATGTTACGAAGTAAGCTTTAATTTCGCGGAGACTTTCAATTATTCTGAAGATTCAGACTACAAGGCTTCAAAGGTTAAGAATGACAAGGCCCTGGAATATGTTCAACTGGTAGAAGAAGATAAGAATAAAGTGGTCATGCAGCACCTGTTATTGGTAGGGACCAGAAACAATAAACGAATTATCAAGCACTGGCGACAAGATTGGCTCTATGAAAATCGTGACTTCTACCTGTTCAATGCCGATCGCAACTGGACTTATATACGGAAACCAGCCAATGAGGTAGCCGACCAATGGACACAAAAAGTCTACCAAGTGGATGATAGTCCTCGTTATGAGGGTTCTGCCTCTTGGGTACATGTAGATGGAAAAAGCTACTGGGAGAACACTACTCCTGCTCCACTCCCAAGAAGAGAAGCCACTATCCGCAACGACTATAACCTAACCATTCGTAGCAATCGCCATGAACTTACGGATTATGGATGGGTGCATGATCAAGACAACAAAAAAGTTATCCGCAAGCAAGGGGAAGAAGATTTCGTGCTTGCCGAAGAAAAAGGTTGGAATACCTATACAAAAGTAGATGACTCTCGTTGTAAGGCTGCAACCAAATGGTGGGAAGAGAACGGAGCTGTTTGGTCTAGCGTGCGTAAGAGTTGGGATAAGGTCTTTGCCAAGAAAGCAGACTTGACCTTGAAGGCGAAAGTGGAGGATAAAAGACTGTATGAACATTTGTTTGCACTAAAACCTGATGCAACATCAAAAGATATCAAGGAGATTATTACGAGCTATGTGAAGTAGCTTTTAGGTCACTATTGTTCCGGGGGAAGGTGGGTTTTAGCTCCTTTATGGGCTGAGTCCACCTTCTAGAATTTATAAGATAGGGAGAGCACAAAATTGCGCCCCAAATCGTCGGCAAAGTACCTTAGCCGATCCGTATAATTCCGATAGGATGTATTGAAGATATTTCTCACTTGGAATCTCCACCCTAGCTGCTTCCAGTTGGATTCCCAACTAGCATTCACCAACAGATAACCAGATGGAGGGTCTAGTATATCAAAATCCTCTGCATTATCAACGAATAAATCTACATCAGTCTGATAGGCATTTAGAAAGTCTTCTACACTAATTGTTCTCGGATGCTGAAATTGCTCAAAGGTATAATTGAGGCCGAGCGTAAAACGCGTATCACTGATGCCTTTCCATTTGGGGGCATAACTTAGTTCATAGCTTAGGTTGGCAGGGGGTTGTCCAACAAAGAAATCATCAGGATTTAGCTGTTTACTCCACAGGTAACTGCCTTTGATATCGGAGGTAAAAAAACGATTATGAGTGATACGGCTGCTGATATCTACTCCCCAGAACAGGGCATCCGTTTGATCATAAATGTAGTAGACAAAGAATCCTCGAGCAGTACGAGTCAGCCCTCCTGGCTTGCTAAATATGAAATTCTCGATGTAGTTTACGTAGGCGGTAGCCTCTAATTGAAAATCTTTACGATTGACCTCAAATGTATTAATCCACTTGTATCCTACTTCTGATGGAACTGGCCGATCTTCTTCCGTCTGAATGCCACCACTCGTACTAATCACATCAAAGCGATCATCAATGGTGTATCGCCATAAACCATATTCTATCAGGAAGGTATGCTGTCCAAATCTATACAATTCCGCTACGTTTGGCGGACGCCAAGCTGTACCAAAATTAGTCCTAAAGGAGACTCCTTGATTTAACTGCCTCTTATAACCCACAGTAGCCGTGACATTCTTAAATTGGATTGTATTTCGATAGATCGTATTATTGGGTTCACGGCCCGTAATATCTGCCTTCATTTCATCATAGCGAACCCCAAATTCATACGTATTTGCTCCCTGTTCCAAAGATTCAATTAAGAAAACACCATAGCGCTCACTATCGAAATTTGGAATAAACGGAACCGTATTGGTCCCCGGCAAATTGTCATTGGCTTGTTCCTGCCATTGAAAACCTATGCGACCAGAAAAGGGGCCGATCGAAGGATGGAGCCAATTGGCATCAAGGCTATGAGTGACCAGTTCTAGATTGATGTTGGGGGCATCACCTCTGCGAACACCGAATTCTTTACGACGATTGATCTGGTAGCCATACTGAACATCAATGGATTGATTTTTACCGGTGTACTTTGCCTTTGCTTTGGCAAGCTCATGCGATATCTCCTGTCGTGGTTGATCGATATCATAAGTGAATGGGGAAGTGTAAAAAGGAGTATCCGCGGTTATGGCTCTGGATAAATCATCTAGATTGCCAAAGGTAGATCCTTGTAAGATCCCCAAGTTTTGATCGAAGCGGCTGTAGAAGCCTTCAATATCCAATTCCGGCAAAGGATGTAGTCGGAAACCTCCGTAATAACTTTGTTCTTCTTTCCCTGTATTTGAAAGCAAGTAGTTAGGTGCTCGCAGATCCCCTTGTTTTACATAGGATCCCCCCCCTAACAAACTCAGCCATTTGAAGCCCTTCCTTAACTCTGCACTGGCTTCCCCGGACTGGCCATTTGATTTTCCGGTTAGACCGATATTACCTTGTAAAGGCGTATTGAGTTCAAGATGACTTGGAGTTGTCAAGATTACACCACCCAAGGCATCGGGACCAAATCGAACCGTGGCGGCGCCCTTAATTACCTCGATTTTATCAACGGCCGCGGGATCCAATTCAGGGGCATGGTCGATACCCCAGTTCTGAAATTCATGTCGCAGCCCATTGTTAATCACCAGTATCCGGTTACTGTGCAGACCGTGGATCATGGGCTTAGCCACGTTTTGCCCTGTGCTAATCGTGTTCACCCCGGCTATTTGACTCACGGCTTCTCCAAAACTTTCAGTTTTTACGGCTTCCAATTGTTGACCACTCAATTTGCTGGAGGTGGTAGTTTGCAAATTACTCCCGTTTCGCTCGGCCTCAACGACTACACTTTCCAGCAGGGTCTCCTTCGGGACCAGAAGTATTTCTAGAAAGGGATGATGAAAATCATGATGATGTACTACTGTTTTATAGCCGATGTAGGAGACTTGAAGATCGTATTCCTTTTTACAAAGCCCAGTGATGGAAAAAGAACCATCTTCTTCTGTAAAAGCACCCTCAGTTAGCCCTTCTAGCTGGATAGTAGCAAAGGCTAAAGGCTGTTTAGTAGTTTGATCATAAACGGCTCCTTGGATCGTAAATTGACAACTATCAGCCAACTGCGCGTGTAAAGGCAGACTCAGTCCACATAAAAGAATACTTAAGTACAAGTAACTAAAGTCTCTCATGATGTTGCTCTAAATTTTACTAGTTGGGTCTAAAGTAAAGGACTTTGGGAGTTTTAAGTGCTGGTGCAGAGTTGAGTTCGGGCTGCAAATATTGGCATAAATAACTAATCCACAGCCATTTTTGGTGTCTAACTTTGCTACATCGCTAAAAGTAAGCAATATTAGAACCTGCATTTAAATAGTGTGAACTATCATAAGCAACAACCTGTAAAGACGCTTTACCCGCTCTTCATCTCTGTCAAGAATTTCTTTTATGCAACAATGTTGCGTTTGCAAAGGTAGAACTATTTTTCAATTCTCCTTGCCGAAAGATTGCCATATCACGAATTATTGTCGCCATTGCGTGAAATTCTTCGATGAATGTAGGTTTTGCCTATGGGTATACGGAGGGCTATAAAACCCATTTGATCCAGTTGGCATGTCCGTTGGTTTGTCCCAGGTGTTTTATCCCCTTCTGCCCCGCTCGGTAAGTCGTTAAAACCAGTTGTATACCAGGAGGTAGTGCCACGATATTATCAAAAACAGAATGGCCTTCAGCCGCAAGGTAGTAGAAATTGCGGTAGCTACCTATCTCATCCATTAGCTGTCTGAAAGCCATTCGTTCTTCGCGATTGAATTGGTATAAGACGTGCGTATGATAGACTAATAAGGGCTCGACCTCTGGTATTTGATGTATGGCTGCGCTAAAGTCTTTCAATTGTGAACCCCTGATCAGTTCTATTGGGCGCTCGTTTACGGTTGATATCGCGGCTTCCATACGTCGAAATCGTTCGATCAAATCAGGCCAGATTAAGGCTTTGAGCCAAGTGGCGTTATCTGTGATTCTCAGATCGAGCGGGTTTTGGTCAATGCCTATTCTTCGCTTCACTTTGGCGAATTCCGAAAATGCAGGGAGCTTTCCTTCTACAATATTGGATTTGATTCTGACTGCCCCCTCTCCTATCGGTATTTGCCGGTCGTAGTGATATTGGTACTGATCAAAGTTTAGGTTTAAGCCAGAGCTACAGCCAATATCTAGTAGATTGAGCCCGGAGACATCTTGAAAGAGGGAGGAGGCAATGGGCATTAGGTAAGCTGTACGATTGATGGCATTGGTCTGCACGATTCGGTTTTCCAGTAGATTGATCATTTCGGCTTCCCTCTGCCTACAGAAGTTGTGGAAAAGAGCTATTGGTATACCCTTGCTTTCTGCCTTAGTGATGGATGGGTAGTATTGAGCGAGTCTTTGAGTTGGATCGAGCAAAAGCAAATAGTGTACCGCCCCGAAAAATAGATTGGGTATGGGCTGACGTGGACGGGCCTTGGCGGCTAGTTTTAAGAGATACTGATCCTGAGCCACTTCCTTTGCTAATTGATAATAAAGAGGGGATACTGCGCTGCATTCACGTTCAGCAAAGTTTTGGAAGAGAGAGCTCATGGCAGAAAGGGATCTTTGAGTAGTGGGTGTGGGCATGGTCAGCGGTGATTGAACGATGGTTTATGGACGATTGTAATTCGCTTTACTGAGACGAGACGGAATGGCAAGAGGTTACGAATCCGGATTCCTAAGCCTTGTATATGAAAGGTGATGAGTAAATGCTACGGATAATGCAATTCCACATTCATGGCTAATTTGATCCAACATGTTCTCAAAAACAGCATACCTTAATCGTCTGACTTTAATTCATTTCCAAGCGTAAATATGTTTTTGCCGGTCATTTTAGTATAAATCCCCATTTTCAGGTTAAAGGCGTAGTAGAATTTTGCTACTTTAATTCGAAATTCAAAATCCAAAAGCCTTGCAAGCCCGGTTAAGCTCTACAGTCGTATTAGCAATCCTATTGCTCAACAATTTCTATCTTGCCGCACAACAGCCTCTTACCTTCCGCAAGTACCAGGAAGAAGATGGGCTTTCCAATGGTTTTATTACCTCTATTTTTCAGGATAGTAAAGGTTTCCTTTGGTTGGGAACCGCTAATGGGGTGAATCGATTTGACGGATACAATTTCAAGTCATACTATTTTGATGAAAGTGATTCTACCAGCATTGCCCATCCAACCACCTGGGCTATCGAAGAAGATCATGAGGGGTACCTATGGTTTGGAACCATGGGAGGAGCAAGCCGCTATGACCCCAACACAGAGTCCTTTAAACAATTTGGGCCTATTCCTGGAGATCCAACAAGCCTTTCTGCCGAGCTGGTATCTAGCATTACCACAGATAAAGAAGGGGCGGTTTGGATAGGGACTTCCAAGGGAGCAAATCGGATGAAAAAGGGGGAGCATCATTTCCAGCGCTACTTCTATATGCCAGATACCTTTCGCATAGTTAGATCCATTGTCCAAACGAAGGATAGCAGCCTCTGGCTGGGGTCATGGGATACGCTCTACCAGTTTAACTATGAACAAGAGGAATTGATCCCCTATCCCTTACCGCAGATAGCAGATATTGAAACCAATCAGATCAGGGTAATTTATGAAGATAGTGAAGCCCAGCTTTGGATTGGAACCCGATTTAATGGCCTATTCCGCTTCAATCCCAAAACGCAAGTATTTACCGAACATCTTGTTCACGATCCGAGGGATCAAAATAGCCTCAGCCATAATACGGTGGCGGCCTTGATGGAGCATAAAGGAAAACTATGGATTGGAACTTCAGGTGGAGGGCTCAGTATTTGGGATCCAAAAAACAGAAGTACCACAAGATGTACCATCTCCAATTCTAGTCCGGCTGGGGTAAATTCCGAGACGATCAGAAGCATGCTGAAAGACCAGAATGGTAATCTTTGGCTAGGGAGTTTTTACGATGGTTTATACCAATACGAAGCCAAGTGGCAACCTTTTTTTAATCTAGATCAATCTACGGGCTTACCTTCAAAAAAGGTAAATGCTGTTGAAGCTGCTGCTAATGGTATGCTTTGGATCGCATTTGCAGATGTAGGAATTGGTGCTTTTAATCATACGACTAGAAACTTTGATGCCATATATCGGCATGACCCAAATGATCCATTTGGTTTACCTGGAAACGATGTCAAGGATATTCATATTGATGGAAAAGGGAGGGTTTGGCTCGCTATTGCTGGTGTTGGAGTTGTTTACCTCGATCCTGAGACTAGGCAGTTTACTAGCGTTGTGAATCAAAGTATTGGTCGGGTCAGTCAATTTCTCAATTGGATAGTAACCATCCTGCCGGAAGAAAATGGTGATGTATGGATTGGGACCCAAAATGGCCTCTGCAAGTTCATTGCGCTTGACCAGGAATTTCGTACCTACACTCTACCCGATGGAAATCCAGACGAAGTTAAGCAGGAAGTCAATACTTATATAGCCAGCCTGTGGAAGGATTCGGATCAGCAACTTTGGGCTAGCACTTATGAAGGGATCAACCGTTATGATCAGCGTAGTGATTCCTTTACCTATTTTCCATATGATCAACAGGTCCTTTATTTTTGTCCTAGTGACAATGATACTCTTTGGTTAGGAACTACGGCCGGTTTGGCATGGTTTGATCCACTATCCCAAAGTATCCTAGAGGGGCGGTATTCATTGAGTTATGATAAAGCGATATTGGCTCCTGTTGAAGATGATCGGGGCAATTTGTGGTATGGTACAGGTGGAGAGGGGCTGCAGATGCTAAATCGTAGAACAGGACAGGTTTCCTCGTACAACAAAAAGGGAGGTTTGGTGGGGAACCACCTTTGGGCAAGTTGCAAAGCATTTGATGGGACCTTATACTTTGGAGGTACAGAAGGCCTAGTCTTATTCCATCCTGATAGTATAAATAGAGCGGAAAATGTGCCGAGGGTCGCTATTACAGATTTTCGATTGTTCAACAAGTCTGTTCCCATTCGCGGTACCCACAGGGATACGAGTGAAGTACCTTCTCCTTTGGAACGTTCCATCACAGTTAGTAAAGAATTGGTACTAAAACACTGGCAAAACTACTTTTCGTTGGAGTTTTCTGCTTTGGATTTTACTGTGCCCGAGAACAATCACTATCGCTACCAGTTGGTTGGCTATGATAAGGCTTGGGTGAATAGTGATGCGGGACGTCGTTTGATTACTTATACAAACCTTGATCCTGGCCGGTATACTTTCAGGGTGCAGGGTGCTACTGCCAACGGTAGCTGGGACCAAAGAGCCGAAGCTACCCTAAGTATCCAGATTCTGGCCCCTTGGTGGGAAACTTGGTGGGCTTACCTACTATATGTAGCTATACTATCCTCGATCATCATTACCATCTACCGCTTCCAGCTGAATCAGCAATTAGCCGAAAATGAAGCAGCACGTCTAAAGGATTTGGATAATGAAAAAAACCGCTTGTTTGCGAATGTAACTCATGAGTTTCGGACGCCCCTTACGGTTATTTTGGGTATGGCAGGTAAAATGAAAGAAGACCCGAAGAAGTGGTTTGAGGAAGGGGTTGAATCCATCCAGCGAAATGGACAGCGCGTGTTGTATTTGGTGAATCAAATGTTGGATCTTTCCCGCCTAGAGTTTGGTAAGATGCAACTGAAAATGCAGCAAGGGGATATTATTCCCTTCCTTAGTTATCTAATTCAATCCTATGAGTCCTTTGCTGCGGCTAAAGGGATCAAACTGGTCGTTGACAAGAAGGTGAATAGCCTAGTAATGGATTTTTCATCCGATGCTATCACCAAAATCGTCAACAACCTCCTTTCTAATGCTTTCAAGTATACTCCAGAGGGGGGAACGGTGGCAGTTAGATTTGTTTCCCAGTCAAATCAACTATTGATGGAAATCAGGGATACAGGACAAGGTATTGCAGAAGAAACATTTACCACATATTTTCGATAGGTTTTATAAGGTCGACGCTACTACGACTAGAGCCACTGAAGGTACGGGTGTCGGCTTGGCATTGGCTAAGGAATTAGTGGATCATCTAGCAGGGCAAATCAGTGTTCAAAGTCAACAGCAAATCGGGACCACTTTTCAGGTTTTACTCCCCATCAAGCGAGAGGCAAGTGCCACTGTTGAAATCAAAGACATCGAATACCCAATATCAGCCCTTGCACTTTCCAAAGGAGAAGAAATGCCAATCGTTCCTCCATCAAATGGCCAGCTACCAATCGTGCTCATCATAGAGGACAATCAGGATGTTGCTGCCTATATCAGCAGTTGCTTGGTGAGTCGCTATCAGGTGCATCTAGCCATGAATGGGCGTATTGGCCTTGAAATGGCCTTGGAACTGGTGCCTGACCTTATCATCTGCGATGTAATGATGCCAGAGATGGATGGCTATGAAGTCTGTCGAACCCTGAAAAAGGAAGAGCGTAGCAGCCATATCCCAATCGTAATGCTCACGGCGAAAGTAGATACTAATTCTAGACTCGAGGGCTTTCGGCAAGGTGCTGATGCCTATTTGGCAAAACCTTTCAACCCGGAAAGAACTCGAATTGCGACTGACTAATCTTTTGCAGCTAAGTAAGCAAATACAGGCACACTTTGAACAGTTTCCTTCTCAACCCTTACCCCAACATGCCTACCCTAAAGAACAGGAATTTCTGAATAAGCTTAAATCCACTATGCTGGAACATCTTACGGACGAAAGCTTTGGGATACCGGATCTTTGCAAGGAACTGGGGATAAGTAGATCGCAACTACATCGAAAACTGAAGGCGCTAACTGGAAGTCCACCTCTTTGATTGTACGTTCAATTCGCCTGGAGGCGGCTCGGAACCTGCTCCATCGCCCAGAGCTCAGTATTTCTGAAATTGCCTATCAGGTGGGCTTCGGAAACCCCAATTACTTTAGTACCGTTTTCTCTGATCACTATGGACTTTCCCCAACGGAAATGCGGGAGAAAATATTCCAAAATCAAGATGCCCCCTGACCCTACTCATCAAAGCTTCTCACTCAATGTTTACAAACCCCATTTATCGATTGCTTCTTTTTTGTCTCTTTTTGCGCTCGGCTGCTACTGTCTTGGCTCAGCCGTTACAGTTTACTAAATATCACCAAGAGCATTTTGTGACTACCGTTTTTGAAGATCAACTAGGTTTTCTGTGGCTGGGTACTCCCGCAGGCTTATTTCGGTATGATGGGTATCAATTCAAAGGGTTTATCGATGATGAAAAGGATTCCCTGAGCTTGACTAATGGGGTAGTGTGGAGCATTGTGGAAGACCAGAAGGGCAGGATTTGGGTCGGCACTGAAAATGGACTCAATCGCTTGAATCCCCGGCGAGAAACCTTCACGCGCTATATGCCTGACTTGGAACGGAGTGACGGCCTTAGCCATAATGTAATCATAGACTTGCTAGCAGACAATTCTGGTACCATTTGGGTAGCCACAGGAAATGGCCTAAATCGGTACTTACCGGAATCAGATGGTTTCCAACACTATCTATTTTCTGTTGATACGGTTCGTCCTAGTCGAACACCTATTCAAACTCGGGACGGGACTATCTGGTTGGGAGTTCAGGATACCCTCTACAAGTACGACCAAAGCTTAGATGATTTCATCGGTATTCGCCTACCAGGTAACAAAACAGCAGCTAATGCCATTCGTTTGATCTATGAAGATCCTAAAGGAGATCTTTGGATTGGTACTCAGATTAATGGTGCTTTTCGATTTGATCCTCAGTGCCTGGATTTTCTTGAGCACCTGAAGCGTCAGGATGATCAGCCAAATAGCCTTAGCGACAATACCGTATCCGCCTTTATCCAGGATGGAAATGAACTCTGGATCGGTACAAGTACGGGTGGTTTGAATGTCCTAAATCTTGAAACCAAACGGATCACGAGCTACACTGGCACTCCCCCTGATCCCTTTGGTGTTAATTCGGAGAACATCCGGGATGCATGGGAGGATCGGAAGGGTAACATCTGGCTAGGTAGTTTCTATGATGGTATATATCAGTACAAAAGAAGCCAACGGATCTTCAGTAATTTCAATCAGAACACTGGTTTACCCTCTAAAAAGGTCATGGATATTGGAGAGACGGAGGATGGAAAGATATGGATAGCCATGAGTACCGGGGGGCTAGGTGTTTTTGATCAAGAAAATTACACCTTTAGCAAGTTTTACGAAGCTACTACAGCGGGACTTCCCGGAAAAGATCTAGACAAGATATACACCGATAGTAAGGGCCAATTATGGGTGGCTTCTATGTCAGATGGAATCAGTCGTTTTGACACAAAGTCACAGCGGTTCATCCAACACTTGCCCAAGTCAGATGGCGATAAAGTTTACTTTGACCAGTTAAACGACTTTTTGGTAGAAGACAATGGAGATATTTGGATTGCCCTACAATCGGGATTGGTCAAGTACGAAGAGGCCACAGCTTCTTACCATTCGTATCGCCTACCTCAAAAGAAAGACTCAAAGATTGCATATGGACAGACGGATTTTGTGAACCAAATCTACAGGGGTCGAGGTCAGCAACTCTGGATCGTCACCTATGGTGGTATTTATCTACACCAAAGCGAAAGGGACAGTTTCGAGTTTTTCCCTTTTCCACATCAAGTACTGAAAATCTTGGAAGATAGCCAGGGTACCATTTGGGTCGGTACTCATGGTGGTCTTTATACCTTCGATTCTGAGTCCGGGTTATTCTCCAAGGTTGAGAATATGGAGCAAGGAACTCCTGAACTGGAAGATTCCAACGGGCGGATTTGGTTTGTTAATAGTCTTCATCTGATTCGATATGATCCTAAAACTAAAGAGGTGGTTTTGCTAGGGCATGATGATGGTTTGGCGAAAGGTTTTTATTGGACGGGGCACCAGTCAAAGTCAGGACACCTTTTCATGGGAGGCATAGAGGGCTTGACCATTTTCCATCCAGATAGTATTCAATCATCATCGGAGCCACCTAGAGTAGTGATTACGGACTTCCGCTTATTCAATAAAACCTTACCTATTGCGGGTTCTCGAGCCGACACCTTAGAGTGGTCGTCTCCTTTAGGAGAGAGCATTGTTTTCGAAGACAAAATTCGCTTGAAACACTGGCAAAATTATTTTTCTCTAGAGTTTGCAGCCCTAGATTTGACATCTCCTGTTACTAACCGTTATCAATACCAACTTGTGGGCTATAACCAAGATTGGTTGACCACAGATGCAAACCGACGTTACGTCACCTATACCAATCTCAGCCCCGGAACTTATACCTTTCGGGTGAAAGGGGCAACTCGCAAAAGTCCATGGAGTACAACAGCGGCAACTTTAGAGATTCAAATCCTTGCACCTTGGTGGGCAACCATTTGGGCCTATATGGCCTATGTCTTGTTGTTGTTTGCCATTATTCGTGCCCTTTATATTTTTCAATTGAGGCGAAAGCTAGTGGAGGCGGAGGCAAAACAATTCAAAGAACTTGATGCGGTTAAAACAAAGCTTTATACCAATATAACACACGAATTTCGTACGCCTTTGACGGTGATTCTGGGCATGGCCGGGAAGGTGGAGGAAGACCCGAAAAGGTGGCTGGGCGCTGGCATGGATTCCATTAAGCGAAATGGGCAACGCTTACTGCATCTGGTGAATCAGATTTTGGATTTGTCTCGCTTGGAGCTTGGTAAGCTACAGCTAAGGATGTATCAAGGGGATGTGATTCCCTTTCTCAGTTATTTAGTCCAATCGTATGAATCATATGCTGAGTCTGAGGGAATTCAACTACACTTGGACAAAAGAGTGAGCAGTTTGACCATGGATTACTCTGCTGATGCTTTGTCGAAAATCGTAAGTAATTTGATCTCAAACGCTTTGAAATATACCCCTGAAGGTGGCAGTGTCGGCGTAATCCTAAATATGGAAGATAATCAATTACTGATAGAAGTCTGGGATACAGGGATCGGGATTCCGAGGGAACATCTTCCCTTTGTTTTTGATCAATTCTATCAGGCAGATAGTAGTACGACTAGGCGAACGGAAGGAACCGGGATAGGGTTAGCACTGGTGAAGGAATTGGTGAATCGACTTAAAGGAAATATTGCGGTCAAGAGTGAAGAAAAAGTCGGAACGCAATTTCATGTACTGATCCCTATCCGTCGAGAGGCAGAGGAGCAGCACGCTCTGCAAGAGATCCCTGTGCTAGCAGATAGTAACATCAAGAATTCCGTACCAAAGGAGGATAAGACCGAGCAACTTGATAACAGCCTACCTTTGGTACTTCTAGTGGAAGACAATGAAGACGTTGCCGCTTATATCAGTTCCTGTCTTGTTGGTCGCTATCGGGTAGTACAGGCGTCCAATGGCAAAGTTGGGGTGGAGAAAGCCTTGGCACTCGTTCCAGATCTCATTATTTGTGACGTAATGATGCCAGAGATGGACGGATATCAGGTTTGCAAAATATTGAAGTCGGATCAGCGTAGCAGCCATATTCCTATCGTCATGTTAACGGCTAAGGCAGATGCAGCATCCCGATTAGAGGGACTTAGACAAGGAGCCGATGCTTACTTGGCGAAGCCCTTCCAGCCGGAAGAATTAGATTTAAGGCTCAATAATCTCTTGTATCTGCGGGGACAAATCCAAACTCATTTTGGTCAATTCCCCAGTACCTTGCAATCTTCTACCCTTTACTTGCGAGAGCACGACTTTTTGAGCAGCGTAAAGGCCAAGATTATAGAACATCTGGCTGAAGAAGATTTTGGAATCCCCGAGCTGTGTTTGGAAATCGGGTTAAGTCGATCTCAGCTGCATCGCAAACTGAAAGCCATCACCGGAAAATCAACTTCCCTAATTATAAGAGGGGTTCGTATGGATGAGGCCCGGAAGCTCTTGCTGCAAACAGGTCTCAGTATTTCAGAAATCGCTTACCAAGTAGGTTTTAACAGTCCAAACTACTTCAGCACTATTTTTTCAGAAACCTTTGGCATTTCTCCCACTGAAATGCGGGAAAAAACGGACATGCAACAATAGTAGAGACATTTACAACAATAGCGAAGAGGCTGTAAACTAGAGTCATCTAGGTTTGTGGTGAGCAGGGCGTAGCCCTCGAAAAAATCTTTAACCATAAACCATGTACCCTAATGAAAAACCTATTTATCACAAGTCTTGTACTACTATTTTCCCTATCCCTTTCTGCACAAACGACTGATAAGGCTACCATCCAAAAAACCAAAAATGAAATCATTGGTACCTTCGGTTTTTATCCAACGATCTTCGAGATTATTCCGGACTATCAAGTGCCGGGCATGTGGGCTTACTTCAATGCTGCCAATGGCCCGCAAAATGCCATCCCTCCCAAGTATCGAGAACTGATCAACTTGGCAGTTGCAGCGCAAATCCCTTGTGATTACTGCATCTATTATCATACGGAGGTGGCCAAGGCGATGGGGGCATCCGAGGACGAAGTGAAGGAAGCTATCGTATCTGCTTCTTCAACAAGAGCCTTCAGTATGATTATTCAAGGTAATGGTGTGGAGCTGGATCAATTCAAAGATGAATTCAAAAAGATGATGGCGTTTATGGCCGAAAATTCCGGCAAAAAGTAAACATGCGTTCTACAATTGCACAGCTAGCATCAAGCCGCGGATCACGGCTTGATCTGGCTGTCATCAGATACATAGGTATGGCCTAGTTGATCATTGGTTTTTCTACGTTACTTTCTTGTTACAGTTGACCAACTCCAACCTAAGTCTGTCCGGATCGATCGTCAATACTAGGCCCAAACTATTCACATCCCTCCATCTCTATTACAAAGAATCCTTTGTTGGTAATATCTTCCTCCCACTCTGGTCGAAGTTGTTCTACATGACAGAATCGGCATTGTTCTGACCTTAAAGTTTGTCCCCCCTGCCCTTTCGTGCTTAAATAGACTTGTCCATATTCGTATATGAGTTGGGGATCGGTAATTTCCACCGGAGCAAGAATGTCGAAATGCATTAGCCCTCCGTCTTTGCGGGTGACATAAGTGTCCCAAACGTTGACCTTTTTTGGTTTATACTGCATGATATTTGAATTTATCGGGAAGTGCTACTTGGAAACCTTGTAGAGTAAGGAAAGATCGCCAGAAGCGATGGAATAGACGGAATATACTCCTAGCATTGGTAGATCTGGCTTTGAGCCGTTGACTTGCATGTAAGCCGTTACCGCATCAAAACTAAAATCAGTTTGGTGATTCATTCGGTAGGCAGGTACGACTACCCGAATCATCTTACCCTTGGTAATTACCGGAAAGCCAGGAGAATCCATGTACATCGGCATGCCAGGATTGGTCGGAGGAAGCTTTACCTTGTCTTTCTCAGGGTTGAATTGTTTCACAGACAGGCCTCCCGCAACCCGCTTGTCTTCGTGAAGCACAACCCAGTGTGGATGCCAAACTACGCCATCATTGGCAAAGTCTTGGTCGCTATTTTCATCCCAAAAGGGAGTGTCATCAAAATCAGGGTGTGAAGTTAATGCCAGGGCAACAATGCCCTCAGTAGTGCCAAAGCCGACATCAGTAGGCTTAAGTGTGGTCGGAAATACGTAACCTAATACCGGGGCACCATCCAGTTGTCCCACTGCTTTTGGCACAGAAGCACCGGCCTCTCCTTCTACTTCGATACTGAAGATTAACTGATCGAGACGCTCATCAAAAACGGCTGAGGTGTTGAGAATTGAAAGATCCGTTGACGTCTTGAAGCTCGGCTCCTCATTTTGGCCCTGAGCAAATAGTGTGCCTGCAATAAGAACTACGGCAGGAATTAATACTAGATGTTTCATTATGAATTTTTTTGTTAGCAATCCTAACTTTATTGGATAAATGGAAAATACCCATTGCTATTACATCGCCCAAGCAGATCCTAACTATTGCTGGACGACCCATACAAAAGATTATTTTCTAAGATGACACAAATTTAGTTAGGATTCCTATCTAATGCAAGTTTTGATGAAGTTTTATGACTTATCGCCCATTCTCTGGGGGATTCAACTTACACCGATTCAGTAGATGATCAATGAAACTACTAGTCTTGTTAGTAATAAATCACTTAAGGGAGTGATAAAAGACATCTTGGAGCCTAGTAGAAATCAGGAAATTGCAGGAAATCGATTTTTTCATGACTACAATACAAACGCCAGAGCTTTTGATTATTACGGGCCTTCCTGGAACCGGCAAAACTACGATAGCTACTATTCTAAGTCAACGAATCTCCGCTGCTCACTTCAATACCGATATGCTTCGGGCAGAATTGGGTTTGCGAGGTCAATATGATCAAGAAACGAAAAAAAAAGTGTATTCAACACTCCTGGATAGAGCAAGAAATGCGATTCGAGAGGGGAAAGTAGTGATTATCGATGGTACCTTCTACCGACAAAATTTGCGTTCTAGGTTCAAGCAACTTGCAGCCTCCGAAGGCGTTCCAGTACATTGGATCGAACTATGGGCAGATATTGAGGTAATTCGAAAACGGGTGAGTAAAAGGCGGGCTTACAGCGAGGCCAATTTTGAGGTCTATCAGAAAATCAAGGCGTCTTATGAGCCGATCTCGGATCCCCACTTGCGCTTACAGTCTGATAACACTAATCGTGAGCATCTAATTGAAGAAATTATTGCTTATGTGCATTCGGAGCCAAAAAATAAGGGTGCCTTATCAAAGACTTGAGTCTCAATTTTCGATACTACACCCTTATCAAACGAGCAAATTCAATGTTTCTTTTTAGGCTTCGGTTGGAGCGCGTTTTTCCAAATACTTCTCAAGTAAGTCTGGTACTTTTTCGAAAGCAGCAGCTATTCCCCGATTGGTTTTGGTACTGACGAAGGAGATCGCATCTCCCCTAGAAACCAAGAACCCTATCGGTTCAATGCCAACGCCGGCACCACCTGCGCCTCCCTCGCCATGACCCTTCTTCGGGTCATCACCTTCTCCAGCACCAGTTCCAAACCCCATTCCTACTCGGATGACTGGAATACAGTGGTACTCTCCTAATGTAAATGCCTCACCGATCACGGTCTCGGACCTTGCTTCTTTTTGAATGAAGTTGGTAATCTTGTCCATTAAATTTTCAATATGCACTTCCATGATTTGAATGTTTGGTGAACAATTGTTTTCATTATGAACTAAGTTCTTCACCTGTAATCCAGATGAAAAAGTTAAATCAGTTCTAAAACAGTATCGCCTTAAGAAGGCGGATCAGTCGATTTTCAATTTGCAGTTGCAAAGAGGATTCTCCCTGGTAATTGATGCCTAGATGTAGCGACTTGGAATTGAGCAAGTGGAAAATAGGGTATAGATAACTGTTCAATACGTAATCATCCGTATCTAGCTTTATGGCAAATTGCCTCACTTGGAAGCTTCTGACTAGCCGCAGGCCAAGTCTTCTCCAATTCCTTTTCTTTCTAGGTTTCCGCTTTTCGGTTTTTTTCTCTGAATCCGGTTTTCGCGATTTCGATAAAGATTCAAGCAGATGAAAGTCTTTTTTCCAAAACCAAATCCTTAGTTGTAGAATCGGCTCATCTTTTTGGATGCTCATTTCAAAGGAAGCAATCCCCTTCCATCGTACCTTGTACACCCCTTGTGTGGTGTCAATGATCAATACGATGGGTGTAAAAAGCATCCATAAAATGGGAGCCGCAATCAAGCCGTAGATTAGTAGGATCATCGCTCTTGTTTTATAGTACTGACAAGGTATTCTTCAGAACCTTGTAGTGCGTTGATCTTTACCCATTGTACAGACTGACTTCTATCAAGTCTAGGCATGTCTGGTACTAATGTCTTTGATTATAAGTATGAGGATACAATTATCCTAGAAGATATGACGGGCATTTTTCAACCTATGCTACGTTGCAAAAATCCTTGGTTAGCTATGGCTATCCGCGGTTTTTGCGCCTTGCCTAGATTGAAAACTCCCTTAGTCAGATACTTTAGCCTAATTATATCCTCATACTTAGATCAACTGATTGGGTAGTTTTTGCAGTTGCTCCTGATAAGTTTGCATCAGCTCAAAGTATCGTCTTATGCGTTGCAGCTGCTTTCGCTTCGGCTGATCTTGCTCTGCGGCCTGCAACAACTCTACCTTGAACCTGACGTTAGCGCGATATAGTTTATAGTACAAAAATAGCTGGCGATCAATTTCCCCTGTCATGCAAGGATTTTGTCGGAGGTAAATTCGTAAGAAATGCGCTTCTAGGTCGTAACGGTTATGAAAGTTAAGATCCATGCATAGAAAGGCCAACTCATCTAGTACATCTATTTCACGGAAATGATCACCAAATTCAATACAATCAAAGATTACAGGGGTATCTAAAAGGAAGATATTTCTTGAGTGAAGGTCTCCATGCCCATCCACCGTCCAGCCCTGCATTTTTCTAACGTAGAGCTGAAAAGCCTGTTCTTCCAGAAATGACAGGGCAGAGTCAACGATCTTATCTAAAGAATGGAGAGCTTTTTTTCCCAAAAGCTTACTTAGCTGTGGTTTCACATTCAATACATCCGCAAAGTCAGTCTGCATCTGCTCCAGTTCAACTGGCGTTTTGACCTGTTGGGCCTCCAAATGAAATTGGGCCAATTGTTCAGCAACTTGCCCAATTTGTTCTGGACTGACCCTATCTTTTCGCAAGAGAAGATCCATCTGTTTACTTTCGTCCATTCTACGCATGAGCACCGCGTAGTCAATGATTTCTCCATCATTATCACCTGTCAAGATCTTATCTGCAAAAGCTCTGATGGGAATCACCCCTAGATACATGCTTGGGCTCAGCCGACGATTGAGGCGTACTTCTTCTTGACAATAGTACTTCCGATTCTTGATGGTGGAAAAATCCAGAAATGAGTATTGCACTGGTTTTTTGATCTTGAGAACATACTCAGGACCAAGGAGTAGCCAAGAGATGTGCGTTTCGACCAATTTGAAGTCAGGGAGATCCTTCTTTTTCATGTTGGGATTGAGCGAGTTGCTCGACTTGCAGCTGGGTCATAACATTCCTTTTTGCGGCAAGTTATTCCAGATAGAGGGGCAAGGCTAGCACCTTAGTCAGTTGAGGTACTGATATTAATCATCCCTCCCACCAATGCAAGGAAAAGCCCACATGCTCATTTGATGGTGTTCAAAGCTTCTACTTCTAGCCGAAGATAGTAAGTAGTAATCTGGTAATCAGTTTTTTAGGACATTACTTTCACAAGCGATATTAATAGGTTGTAGTCATGTTTTCCGGGACAACTAGAATGTAACTGGCTCTGCCTTTGTTTTCTGGGTTTAATTTCTTTAGTTGACTTTGCTTTACTGAACTGATGGTCAAGTATTGGAAATCAGGTGCGCGGGATTGTAGATACCAAAGGATACCTTCGAAGTTATCAGAGTGGTAGGTCCCATTGAGGTGCAGAGAAAGACCACCAGCTTTGTGATACTTAAGGATAAAGTGAGCCATGGTGGCGTCCTTGATCGCTTGAGCCTTAGGGAAGTTTTCTCCGCCATGCCCAGAAATCATATCCAGCATTTTTTTATAGCCCGGAAGTTCCGGATCATAAGCAATCGGTAGTGGTGCTATCCAAGATTTTTCTTCCATACTCAATGTGTCTAATGCTTCGAAACCCTCTTTGTATACCAAATTAGCGTATCTCCGAGGAATGTTTGTGCCAACAAAAGGAATTCCCTCTTCCTTTGCCAAATCAACTACTGGTTGATAGTCGGTCTCATAATTTGGCCACAATTTGACTAAACTATCTAGGCCAACCGCATCGATGGTCCCGCTCAGGTAATCGGAGAGTTCTTTCTCGGAATCTCGTTCAAACATCTCTGCTCCAATTACCAGCTTATCAGTTAGCAAATCTTGAGCAAGCTCTAGTTGAAGCCAATGACAGATCGGGTTATTGTGAAACTCCCCAAAAAGAATAATGTCTGCCTTTTTAAGTTTCTTCAACATCTTACCATAAGAGATCTTTTGGCCGTTTTGGTTGAAGAGCTGATAGGCTGGATTCTGTTGCCCCCATGAAGTAGTTAATGGCAATAATAGGATGGACACAGCAAGAATAAAGGGTTTGTAAATGAGAGAATTAGTCATTATCAGATAATTAGTATAAAAGCTGATGTAATGGATGCCGCCCATCTCTATAGGTGGACTTTAGCTGGCTGAAGGTATAAATTAGCTGTCATTAGTTTTAAAAAGGGAGCGTTTAAAATTCCAAATTCGGTGCCAAATCTTACAATGGACTGACATAAAACCTGGGTAGAGGTGTACGCTTCTTCTTCATCTACTTTAGCGTTTCTCGATGAGGATATAGCAGTTTTACAAGGGCTATATCTTGCTTCCATTTGAGTTTCGCCAACTCTGAGACTAAGACTTTTTGTTAACCAAAAATTGGCTTTACGATACTCATGATTAGGTAGTAAGACTACCTAATCACAATGGATACATTGGGTAGAGGTTCCACACAATCTTACCAAAAATGGGTATTGTCCAAGCCTTTCCTGAGGATTACTTTTGCGGGGTATTTATTAAGATTTTGTCTAAATAAAAATAATCTAGATGAAAATACATATACACCTAACCCTGTTATTCCTAAGCACAAGCTTATTGCATAGCCAATCTTCTTTTAGGGAAATCTCGACAGGAAACAGTTATGTCAACCAAGTTTTTTTTACGTTGGAAGGATTCGAGTCTACGGCTATTCCTAATGAGTCCTGGGACTTGGCTTTTACCGCTTTTGGTTTGCAAGATGCTGGAATCCATATAAATGAATCGGCAGCTCTCACCAATACCCCTCCTCCCCTGGAACTGTACTATGCACCAACCAATAACTTCACTGATGAAATAGCAACGAGTGATATCGTGGAAAACCGTCTGGTAAACAGTGAAGAGTCATGGAGTAATGGTGCTTTCAATAGTGGAAGAATGATTGATAATCCCTTAGATTATGGTTGGGGGATGTACAACCCGCAAATCAATCAAGTTATTGGGAACAAGGTCTTTGTTATCAAGATGAGGGATGGTAGCTACCAGAAGATGAAGATCGATTCTCTAGTGAGTAGTACGTATTATTTCAGACATGCAGATTTAGATGGTAGCAATGAACGCGCAGCAACAATAGACAAAGCAGATTTTGCAGATGCTGGCTTCGCCTTCTTCTCTTTTTCTTCCAACACGACGATCAGCACGATCCCTGAGAAATGGGACCTGATGTATGGCCGTTATCAAACGATCCTTCCTCAGGACAGTACTTCGTATGAGGTGACCGGTATCCTGAGTCATCCCAATCTAAAAATTGCCGAGGTGAAAGGGGTGGCAGTAGCTGACGTAGATGTTAGTACCAACATATCTTTTGAGGATAGGATAGATGTAATTGGCTCGGACTGGAAGCGGTTTGATTTCCAAATCGGATGGGTATTACAAGATAGTCTTAGTTACATAGTCAAGATGCCAGATAATCATTTGTATAAGCTCGTATTTGTTGATTTTTCGGGTTCTAGTTCTGGTGGGACAGCAACCTTCGAACAAATTGACTTGGGCCTGCTGTCATCCAATCATCATCTAGCGCCTAAAGGAGCATCCTGGTCTATATATCCAAATCCGATTCAACAAGGACGATTCACTTTGAGTTTGGATTTGGTGCAGCAATTAGGAGAGGTAGAAGTAAGTCTATATAACGTACTTGGGCAGCCCGTTTGGCACCGCTCTCTTTCCACTGAGGTAGGTTTAAGTGCTTTTGCACTAGAATTACCTGCACATATTCCTACTGGTCAATATTGGCTTCGTCTGCAAGCGACTTCTGGTCAGTTGACGAAGACCGTGTTTGTTCGATAAACTCAGCCATTTATTACCTAATCAATAGGGTATCACTAGATAGCACGGAATGACCATAACCACAATCGATTCGAATTCACACTAATCCATTTTGATATGAATCTGAAATTCCAACCGGAACAAGAAAAGAATGCGGTACAGCCTCATAAGGACAAGGTGTTAACCTTTTTTGATCAATCCAGCAGTAATGGAATGACGCGATTCTATGGAGTGGTTTGTTCACAAAAGAAAGCACGTAAAGTAGCAAAAACAGAAATTGCTGTTGATCAAAAGAATGAGAATGAATAGAGGAAGGATTTCGCTGGTCTTCACTATGCTCCTTCATCTCTGTGGTTTACAGGGACAAGGTTCTACGGACTCCCTGATCTGGAGCATAGATCTGGATGATGTTGTCGTGACCGCCCAATATGCCCCTACAGATAGTCGAAATGCCCTTCAGGACATCCGTACCATTAAACGGGAACTTATTGAACGCCGAGGTGCCAACAATCTCGAACAATTACTTCAGCAAGAACCCAATATTCGAATCAATCAGGACCTCGTACTCGGTAGCAGTTTAAGTTTGGGGGGAATTAGTGGCCGGAACGTCAAAATTCTTATGGATGGAGTACCTGTCCTCGGACGACAAGGGGGAAATATTGATCTTAGTCAGATTAATTTGCAAAATATCGAGCGCATTGAGATTGTGCAAGGGCCATTAGGGGTGAGCTATGGAACTGATGCACTGGGTGGTGTGATTCATTTGATTAGTAAGAAATCCCAGCTCCAACCATTTTCGATTGGTCTAAATAGCCAGTTAGAAAGTAGAGGGGAGCGTACGCTAGGAGGTCATCTAGGTTGGCAATGGAATGATAAGATGCTGTTTCAGCTTAAACTTGGGCAAGATTATTTTGGTGGCTACAGTGAGGATACCACTCGATCCGTTTTGTGGAATCCGAAAGTGCAATGGTATGGCACAGCTGCTGCGAGTTACCAATTGGGTGAGGAACAATCCTTGCGCTATACCTTCAATTATTTTGACGAAGTAGTGGACGATCTCGGGGCCGTCAGGCGTCCACAATTTAAACCCTATGCCTTTGATGATAAATACCAAACGTTGCGGGAAGACCATGCCTTGAGTTTTGATGGAGAGCTTTCAGATCGGTATTATCTACAAACCATCACAGCATTTAATGCCTACACGCGATATAAGAATACCTTTCGCAATAATTTTGAGGAGGGAACGCTGGAGGAGCAAGTTGGGCTACAGGATAGTTCTTTATTCAACAGCTTTGTGCTCCGGGCAACCTTGGCTAGTCGCTATCCGGATCAAGCCATCAATTATCAAGTGGGGATAGATCTAAGGTATGATAATGCCACGGGTAAAAGAATCCAGGATCCAGAGAGCACCAAGGCTAATTTCAGTAAGTTGGGAGATTACGCGCTCTTTGGAACCTTACGCTATCAAGTTTTTCCAGATCTGCTAGTGGAATCGGGTTTGCGAATGGCTTACAACACCAAGTATGAAAGCCCTTTGATTCCATCTATTAATTTGAAATATAGCTGGAATCCCCTATGGACTTTGCGTGCTTCCTACAGCAAAGGTTTCCGTAGTCCTGACTTGAAAGAACTATTTTTTGAATTCGTAGATATCAACCACTATATCACAGGTAATCCTAATCTTCGAGCAGAGGAATCTGACAATGTCCAATTCAGTTTGTCTTATAACTTTGGAGAGGACGAAAGGAATGGAAAGCTAAAATTGAGCGGATTCTCTAATGCGATTCGGAATAAAATTGAACTCTTCGAGTTTGTCGAGACTGCTACCGGCATTTCACCTGCCACAGATACTTCCACGCTTCAGTTTGCTTACTTTAATCAGGCTGTGTACAGAACTCAGGGTTTGCAGTTTAACTTACAAGGACAATACCGAGGATTGCAATGGCACACGACCTTAGCTACGATCGGCTATTATAACACATTATCCTCTGCCAACTCTTTGGTTCGTCCTTTTACCTACACCTTTGAGTGGAATACGGAGTGGTACTATCAATGGGAAAAACCACGGCTAAGCCTTTCAGCTTTTTTACGATATAATGATCGCAGAATTACCTTCTATCCGGATGTTGATGACGAAGGAAATGCAGTGGTTCGGCAGAGAACTCAGCAAGGCTTCTGGATGTTGGACGGCACCTTGCAATTACCTGAAATGTGGAAAAGAAGAATTCGTCTTACTGCTGGTGCAAGGAATATTCTCAATGTACAAGCTGTACAGCAAAGTGGCACAGGCGGAAGTGCGCATAGTGGCGGTGCTGGCACAACGCCCATTAGTCCTGGTTGTAGTTTTTTCGTTCGACTGAATCTGGACGTTTCCTATTGATTCCCCTGGCTTAGGCTATTTTGCTGCCCCCACCCTATGGAACATTAAGTGTAAAGGGCTATTTTTACTTCATGTGATGGCCATTCCCGCATAAAGAGGTAAAACCATAGCTCTACAGATGAAGTATATCTCCATAAGCCTATACCGTAAAATGATCAATCATGCCTTACAGGAAGGCATGAGCAAAGAGGACTTCAGAGACTTACCTATACCCATCGGTGCTTTGCATGATGTGCAAGCCGTACCTGCTGACAATTTCTTTGCCTTACATGAAATGCTAGACGAGGTTCTGGGGCCAGGTTTTGCGGCCAGAATTGGGCAGGAAATGAAGATGGATGACTATGGCGTCCTTGGACTCTCCTGGAAAACCTGTTCTAAGGCTGGGGAAATATTCGAACGTAGCGAGCGTTATTTTCAATTGCTATCCAATACCTATGTATTTAAAGTAGCAAAAGAGGGAGATATCTCAAAGATTTTCTTGTATCGGGATGCCTATCGAAGAGGCGTTTCCTTATCGAATGAAGCTACCTTTTCTGCTACCGTAGTCGTGTTAAAGGCTATTACAGAAAAAGAGGATATCCTACCACTGAGCGTCTCATTCAAACACGCTCCCCCTACGAAGATGGATAGTCATGAACAGGCCTTTAAGTGTCCTCTCCTATTCGATCAGCCTTATGATTTCATGGTCTACAGAACGTCTGATTTGGATACTCGTACTGCTAAGGCCGACATCAGTATCAATAAGTTTCTGGTGGAAAGAGTAGAAGAAGAGACCAGAGGGATTGAAGTTAGCTCCATCAAGATAGCTGCGGATGTTGAAAGACTCATCAAAGATGCCTTACCCAGCGGTATCCCCAGTGTCATTCAAATCGGCGAGCACATGGGCATGAGCAGTCGCACGCTCACCCGAAGACTGTCAGATAGTGGTCTCACCTTTAGAAGCTTGGTAAAGCAAACCCAAGAAAAAATATCTGTAGATCTACTTAAGAATACCACCAGCAGCGTAGGTGAAATTGCCTTCCAAACCGGATTCTCCGAGCAAAGTGCCTTCAGTCGCGCCTTTAAACAATGGACCGGCCAATCTCCGCTGGATTACCGTAACCGCCGCTAATTGTACTGAAATTTCCACCTTGGCTTAAAGTGTCATAAGATTGGCTGGATGAGTCAAGTATTGAGTTTGGTTTTCCTTCAATTTTGCTTCTGTAAACAATACAGAAGTGAAAGGAAAACAATCTACATTCATTAGTTCCAGCTCACATTTAAAAACACCTTTACGTCATGGAAATCTCAATCAAATCAATAACGCTATTGACAGCCGTTATCCTGACCGGCCTATCTGCTGGCCTATTCTACGCTTGGATGGTCTCCGTTATCCCAGGTACGAAAAAGGTAATTGACATCACCTACTTGGAAAGCATGCAGTCGATCAACCGAGCGATACTTAATCCTGCATTTTATTTGATTTTTATGGGCAGTCCTTTGGCTCTAATAGTTAGTACAGTGCAACAGTATCACTCTGGGCCAAAGTTCTTGCTCCTGTTTGCCGCGACCTTGATCTATTTGTTGGGCACCTTTGGTGTGACGGCCTTTGGAAATGTACCACTTAATGATGCTTTGGATGTCTTAGACCTTCCCAGCCTGGGTGAGGTGGAGATCAAAGAATTCAGGCACTCCTACGAAATGAAATGGAACCGTCTGCATTGGATTAGAACGCTATTCGCAGTGCTTTCCTTCCTTTTGTCCGTAATTGCGGTGTTCCCCAATTCTACTTCCTAAGCCCATTCGAGAAATAAGCTCAAAAGATTAGAAGAATTCAAAAGTAAGGTAGCCTTAGGGCTAATTATTGATAAGTATGAGGATAATTATATCCTCCTACTTATGAACAAAAAATTGCATCAAATGACCAGTAACATCTTAGTAATCGGAGGAACCGGTAAAACCGGCCGGAAAGTAGTTGAAGGTTTGCAAAAACAGCAACTGAACGTCAGAATTGGATCCCGAAGCAATGACCCCGCTTTTGAATGGGATCAACCCAGCACTTGGCCGCAGGCTCTAGCTGGGATGGACAAAGTGTACATCAGTTATTACCCCGACCTGGCCGTTCCCGGTGCCTATGAAGCCATTCAGGGGCTTGTGGAAGCAGCTAAAAGCGCTGGAGTTACTTTAAATCTTTAATAGATTATTGAAGACTGATCGAAAGCCCTATTTTTGGCATTTGTACATCGCCCCATTTTACTCAAACCCATAATTAGCTACAGTAAATGATTCGTAGTTCCATATTTACCCCCCCTCTGCTACTCATAAGCCTCTTGCTCCTCTGCTCTCCATTTGCTCAGCTTAAGAGCCAGCGCACTTATCCCTATCAACTGGATGGTACTAAAGACGGCATTATTTTTGGTACCTCCATCAGTCTACTGACCTTTGCGGAGTTGAAGTTTAAGAAAATCCAGCCCCTTTCCTACGAGGAACTAAGTCAACTGAACAGAAATGATATCTGGGCAATAGATCGTCCTGCTACCTTTAATCGATCATTAATGGCCAAGAAATGGAGCGACGGGCTACTATATTCTTCCCTTGCACCCCCTCTTTCCGTCGTGTTTAGCGGACCAAGAGATGGAATTGGAAGAAGCTCTGTTTTATTGCTGGAAACTCTACTGGTCAATACTGCTCTTACAAATTTCACCAAAGTACTAGTTCGGCGTAAAAGACCCTATCTATACAATGAATTCACGGAAGCGAAAAAGAAGCTATCTCAAAAATCAAGAATGTCTTTTTATTCGGGTCATACTTCTACCGTGACGGCTATGTATTTCCTCTCTGCCAAGTTGTTTGAAGATTACAATCCCGAAAGTCGATACAAATCCACTGTATGGACTACTGCCATTCTCATTCCTGCTGCTACCGGATTGTTACGGGTAAAGGCTGGAAAGCATTACTTCACAGATGTGCTTACGGGCTTCTTGGTAGGTGGTGCCATTGGCTTTCTAATTCCGGAGATCCATAAGTTGTAGCCTTGCCCTAGCGGATTTTTTGCCGAAATACGATGAGGTAGCCATCTGGATCTACAATTTGAAATTCCCGCATGCCATAGGCTTTGTTTTCTATATTCTCCTTGATGATTACCTCCGTGCTTAAGAACTCCTCATAGATCATATCAATGTTACTAGAATAGAAAGCTAGTGATACATGTCCGGCAGGGGAGCCTGCCGTACGTTGATCTAGTAACATTAGGCTTTGCGCTTGATCTCGCTTTACCTCGGCATAGTAGAGTGGATTGCCGTAAGAACTGATGAGATCAAAACCTAACTTAAAGCAATAGAATTCCACCGATTCAGAAACATTGCTGACTGCTAACACGGCAGAATAATGAGTAATTAATCCTTCTTCCATGCGATCAATTGTGTGTGGCTAAAGGTACAAGACTCATGCCATATAAATGTGATGCCTTTCTCAATTCCTGGGAGATACCATTGCTTTTGGGAAAAATTCACTGCATCAGTAATTTTCCTCTGCTGTCCAGTTTTTGTGCATACTGTTTTCGTGAATCTACCAAGAATAAGTTAGAGCTTAGTGCAGCGCATTGGGGTAATCCGGACAGCTTATGACTGTGACCATTGTTTGATGTCAAATCATGCGACAAGTGAAAATCCTTCTATCCATGCAATTCGGAGCTCGTCTTTTGGCCAAGGCTGTACTACTGGGCCTACTAATGGTTCAGATTGCTTGTAGCACAGATGTACCTAGATCCATTGCTCTAGCCAGTAAAGAACTCCCGGATGAAATCGACTTTAATATTCATGTCAAACCCATTCTATCTGATAAATGCTATGCTTGCCATGGGCCAGATAAGGCCAATCAAAAGGCCGGTTTGCGTTTAGACGAGGCAGCGGCAGCATTTGCGGAGTTGCCAGAATCTCCCGGTAAGTTTGCCATTGTACCTAAAAATCTGATGGGATCAGAAGTGTTTCACCGGATTATTTCGGACTCACGAGAACTGATGATGCCCCCAGCAGAATTCAAAGTCGAATTATCTGATTATGAAAAAGCCATGCTCATTCGTTGGATTAAAGAAGGAGCAGAATATAAACCACATTGGGCCTTCACTAAGCCCAAAAAAGCAAGAGCTCCCAAACTTAAATCTGGAGAAAAGCTGGCCAATCCCATTGATCTATTTGTCCGAAAGAAACTTGAAGGCTTGGACATGAAGCCAGCTCCACCGGCAGATAAAGCTTTACTGTTGAGAAGACTTAGTTTTGACCTCATTGGTTTACCGCCAAGTCTGGAGGAAATGGAAGCTTTTCTAGCGGACGATTCTGAAGAGGCCTATGAAAAACAAGTGGAACGCCTCTTGGCATCTGCACACTATGGCGAAAAAATAGCGACCGACTGGATGGACCTGGCGCGCTATGCTGATACTTACGGCTATCAAGTGGATCGGTACCGAGATATGAGTCCTTGGAGAGATTGGGTAATAAAGTCCTTCAATGAAAATATGCCATATGATCAGTTCTTGATTTGGCAATTGGCAGGAGACCTACTACCTAATGCCACACGAGAGCAGGTGCTGGCCACCGGTTTTAACCGATTGCATCCGCAAAACATGGAAGATGGGATTGTTGGAGAAGAATTTAGGGTAGAAAATGTGTCAGACCGGGTAGCTGTTCTGGGAGATGGTCTGATGGGACTAACGCTATCCTGTGCTAAATGTCATGATCACAAATATGACCCCATTTCGCAGCAGGAATACTTTGAGCTATATAGCTTCTTCAATAACATTAATGAAACGGGGCAAATCTCCTGGGATAAAGGAACGCCCGTGCCCACTTTATTGCTTCCTACCAGTCAGCAAGAGCGTTGGTTAGTGGAGCAAGAGGCGAGAATCAAGGCGAAGAAGGCTAAGCTAGAACTGATTTCACATACGGAGCAAGAGGCTATAGCTAAGTGGGTTCATAGCGAACAATATCGGCAATTGTCCAATCGCCCACCAAAGAAGGGCTTGATTGCATATTATCCACTAGACAGATCCCCGATTAGGAATACAGTAAATCCCACGCAATGGGCCAAGATGGAACGCGAATTTTCCAAAGAAGAAATACCCCAATTTGTCACAGCGCCTCGTGGTCAGGGATTGCAAATGAATGGTGATGCTTGGTTGAATTTACAAGATGTGGGTGTGTTTCGGCGAAGTGATGCTTTTTCAATTGGGCTTTGGGTGTATTTACCGAAAGAGTTGGAGGAAGGAGTCATCTTCCATAAAAACAAAGGCACTACATTGCACTCCTATCGGGGCTTTCACCTGTATCTGAATGCTAATAAACTGGAGTGGGTGATGGCTCGGACTTACCCAGAGAATGCCATTATTGAGCATACCATAGAAGACGTGCCCAGAGAACAGTGGGTGCAGTTGACCGTCACCTACGATGGCTCTAGTCAAGCCGCTGGCACCAAACTTTTTCTAAATGGCGAAGAACTGCAGACCAAGGTCATCAAGGATAAACTCTACAAGGATATCATTTTCAATAAATTGGTAGATATTATCTATCCGAAGCCCATCGAACCGAATATTAAAGTGGCAGGTCGATGGAGGGGAAAGGGGTTAAAGAATGCCAAAGTGGATGATATCTTGGTATATGATCGGGAATTGTCTGCTTTAGAAGTTCGACAAGTAGCTGGTAGGAATTACTTAGCAGATGTTCCTTCCACTACTCTCCAAGCTGATCAGCAACAAATACTCACCCAATACTACCTCACGCAAAATTCTCCCACTTATCGACCTGCTCTTGCCGAATTGATGCGTCTGCGGACTACTTACGCAGATTCTATAGAAAAGGTAAAGGAAATCATGGTAATGGAAGAAATGGAAAACCCGCGCTCCACCTTTATACTAAATCGTGGTGTTTATGACGATTATGGAGCGGAGGTGTTTCCCAATACCCCTGTCAGTGTTCTGGCTATGCCGGAGGATCTACCCCGGAACCGCCTAGGCTTGGCCCGATGGCTCACTCATCCTGATCACCCGTTGACGGCTCGTGTTGCGATTAACCGATATTGGCAGAATTACTTTGGACGCGGATTAGTCAAAACTACCGAGGATTTTGGTAACCAAGGGGAGCTACCTAGCCATCCGGAACTCCTGGACTGGTTAGCTGTGACCTTCATGGAATCAGCTTGGGATGTCAAAGCTTTGCAACGTTTGATTGTGACCTCCGAAACCTACCGGCAGGATTCCTATGCTAGCCCAGGACTGCTGGAACAGGACAAAGAAAATGTATGGTTAGCCAGAGGGCCAAGCATTCGACTAACAAGTGAGATGATGCGGGACAATGTGTTGGCTGCTAGTGGTTTATTGAATCGAAAGATTGGAGGTGAAAGTGTACGGCCTTATCAGCCGGATGGATTGTGGAAAATGAATTTTGACGCCTATGTACAAGATACGGGTGATAAGCTATATCGGCGTAGTTTTTACACTATTTGGCGAAGGACGATCCCCAACCCCACCCTGGCCACCTTCGACCAACCCGAGCGTCAAGCCTGCACCGTCCGAAGGCAGAAGACCAATACCCCCTTGCAAGCACTGGTACTATTGAATGATCCTACTTTTGTAGAAGCGGCTAAAGTTATGGGTGAACAAATGGCACTGGAGCCTACTATCGAGCTAGCTATCCAAGCGGTCTTCACTAAGTTAACAGGGAGAGCACCAAACCAAAAAGAATTAAAAATGCTATTGGAGCTACAAGCCAAGGAATATGCAGTGTTTACCGAGAATCCAGCAAAAACAAAAGGATGGCTAGAAGCCGGTGCTTATCAAGTTGACCCTAATCTGGATCCCAATAAAATAGCGGCCAATGCTGTTGTGGCCAGTGTCATTCTCAATGGTGACGCCACCATCACTAAAAGATAGCATTATGAGTGACCATCAAGATATAATTCGATCCAATCATAAGGATTTGCAGAAAGTAGAACAACAGATTGATCGTCGGCAATTCTTAACTAAAATCTCGCTGGGGTTAGGGGCTCTAGCTCTAGGGGCTTTGCTGAATCCCCGTGGATTACTGGCTATATCTTCGCATGACTTTACTGATGGGATCAGCGGAGGCGGACTCCCGGGGCTACCGCATTTTACCCCTAAGGTGAAACGTGTCGTATATCTATTTCAGAGTGGAGGCCCTTCTCAGTTCGAAACCTATGATTACAAGCCCAAGTTGCAGCAACTTTTTGGGCAACAATTACCGGATTCAGTGCGCAAAGGGCAACGATTGACGGGGATGAGTGCTTCCCAATCTTCCTTACCTATTGCTCCTTCTTTGTTCAAATTCAAACAGTACGGGGAATGCCGCAAATGGGTCAGTGAGTTGATGCCCTTCACCGCCGAAATGGTCGATGATCTCTGCTTCATTAAATCAATGTATACAGAACAGATTAATCACGACCCTGCCATTACCTTCTTTCAAACAGGCCACCAACTCCCTGGTCGTCCTTCGATAGGTTCATGGATCAGCTATGGATTAGGATCGGACAATGATAATCTACCTACCTTCATTACTTTGGTTTCTAAAAAAGGAGGAGGGCAACCCCTCTACGCGCGTTTATGGGGTAATGGTTTTTTACCAACGGAACATCAAGGCGTACAATTCCGTTCCGGTAAAGATCCGGTCCTTTTCCTCAACAATCCTGAAAATTATGACGGAGCAGACCGAGCTAGAATGTTGTCTTATTTGAAGCAATTAAATAACATTCAGCATGATACCTATGGCGATCCCGAAATCAATGCTCGCATTGCTCAATATGAAATGGCCTATCGAATGCAAACCTCCGTACCGGAAGTAACGGATTTATCTGACGAACCGGAAAATGTATTTGATATGTATGGAGAGGACAGTCGTGATCCTGGCACCTATGCCGCTAATTGCCTCCTGGCACGTCAACTACTGGAGAAAGGTGTGAAATTTGTCCAGCTGTACCAAAGAGGCTGGGATCAGCACGTGGGATTGCCCGGTGGGATAAAGAAGCAGTGTCGCATGACCGATCAACCGACTGCCGCACTATTGAAAGACCTAAAACAGCGCGGGCTGTTACAAGATACACTGTTAATTTGGGGCGGAGAGTTTGGGCGTACGGTGTATTCTCAAGGCAAACTAACTCCTGCTACCTATGGCAGAAACCATCATCCTCGTTGCTTTACCATGTGGATGGCTGGGGCAGGTGTTAAACCTGGATTTAGTTATGGAGAGACGGATGAATTTAGCTACAATATCATTAAAGATCCGGTGCATGTTCATGATTTTCACGCTACCCTACTCCATTTGATGGGCATCGATCATGAACGGCTAACCTTCAAACATCAAGGCAGGAGATTCCGGCTGACTGATGTGCATGGACATCTTGTAAAACCTATTTTGAGTTAAGCGCACTTTTAAAATTCAATAATTGGCCTGCAAAGGTTACTATTTTGCTTATTCATGCATGTACGATACTCTACCTCACTTACTATACTGATCAAAAAAGAGAAAGGTTTTTTGGATGTGTTCTTGCCAATATGCCCATTCGTGCCCACCGGAAAACTCTTGATAATCATGAGGAATGTTGGCGATATTCATCTCTTGGTGTAGCTGCCGATTAACTTGAATTAGCTCATCGCTAACTCCGCAGTCAAAGCGGATCGGAGGAAGTCGATTTTTATTGGCTAGCATACTGTCAATCACATTGGGTGCCTGACATTCCTTTGTGTAGTGACTCAGAGGCTCTTCCACAAAGAGCGCCATTTGCTCCAAGCGAGTAATGGAGCTATGTCCAGAAATCGCACGGAAACGTTCAGGAAACCGCGTGCCGAGAGACAAGGCACCATAGCCTCCCATAGATAAGCCACCAATGCACAAGGGCGAGGTAGTACTGGTAACGGGAATGTTTTCTACAATAGCTAATGGCACGTCTTCTACTATCCATCGATCAAAGGCTTTTTGATGGTGAGTGAAGTAGGCAGATCCATCCCCCCACAGGCCATCGGAAGGCATGGCAATGACGGCTGGTTTGACGGCATCTTGTTCTAGCAATCTCTGGAATGTTAGGTGGACTCCCCCCTTCAAGGCCCAGGCCCATGCGCTTCCATATACCCCATGCAATAGAATGTATATGGGGAGATTTTCGTGATGTTGAACATCTTGAGGGACAAAGAGGCAAACATCGCCACGCCCCTGTAGATGGGGGGTCTTAATAGTCATGAATCGTAGCCCCCCCTGCTCGTAATTAGGATCCGAAATTTCTATAGTTCTAAAGCTGCTCTTTGACATGGAATGATTTTAATCAAACACGATTACCCCTTTGGCGTTTCGTCCTTTCAGGAGATCCTCAAAGGCTTGCTCTAATTCATCTAGCTTATATTCGCGGGTGATCATCTCATCTAATTTTAGCTTACCTTTTTTGTACAAAGCCATCACCTTTGGAAAATCAACTTGAGGCCTGCATTGCCCATAAAGCGGATTGATATAGATTTTATCCCATTCAAAAAGACGCATATCAATGGTAATATCTTGTTCAATTCCGCTGACCTGTATAGCGGTACCCGCATTTCTCACCATGGCCAAAGGAGCAGCACCTAATGCTGGTACGGCTGTGCATTCGAAAGCATAGTCTGCCCCCCTACCGTTGCACATCGTATGCACCTGTTCCGCTGCTTTGATCAATCCTGCGTCAGCGCGATCAGCCAACAAGGTGTCCGTGGCTCCAAATTGTTTGGCCAAGGCAAGCTTATCGGCATTGATGTCAATAGCGATGATCTTAGCTGCGCCGGAAATGGCCGCAGCTTGAATCACGTTCAAGCCCACGCCCCCGCAACCTAGTACGGCAACCGAACTGCCGGCCTGTAGTTTGGCAGCGTTGACCACGGAGCCATAGCCCGTCATCACCCCGCAGCTAACGATAGCTGCTGCGGAGAAGTTCAATTCTTCTTCCTCTACTTTTACTAAGGCTGAATCCTTAACCAACACGAATTCACTAAGTGTGCCCAGGTTGAAGGAGCGTTCAATTACTTGCCCCTTCCATTGCGTCCCTTCCAGATGGGCATGTCCAGGGGTATGACCATTCCCGCCCGCAACTACCGGAGAATTATTTTCACAGATATGCTGATTGCCCTCCTGGCATTGAAAGCAAGTCATACAGGGGGTTGCCCAATTGAGAATCACCTTGTCACCAACTTCAAAACCACTTACGGCCTCACCTATTTCAATTATTTCGCCAGCTCCCTCATGTCCCATCACGATAGGTTTACCCCAAGAAAGAGAATCATAATCGGTATGACACAAGCCCGCCGCCCGCATTTTAACGATCACTTCATCTGGCTGTGGAGCTGCCAGGCTAACCGCCTCAATTACGAATTGGCCGTCACCCTTAGCAATCGCACTCTTTGAAAGTCTAGACATATTCAGTTCCTATTTTGTAGCAGTTTCCCGCCTAAAAAGAAGTGGGAAAAACTGCCCTTGCATTTTTCTACCTTTTGCGATTGGCGGCACCCCTTGTAATAACTCTTCATTGGAGTTGGATAGGGTACCATCAGCGAATACATTGAGTACAAATGCTCTTCGCGATCGCTCCGAAGAATTCTCATACGAACCATGTACCATCAATGGATGATGAAAGGTGCCGTAGCCCTTCGGCATCTCTATGGCTACTTTACGTTCGTATTGCAGCTTTTGTTCTTCTGTCAAATGATCTTTTAGCCGCTCCATATCGCCACCGAGATCAATCCTGCCGAGCAGATCCCAGCGATGACTACCTGGGATGTAGTGTAGGCAACCATTATCTACACTTGCATCATCCAAGCCCACCCAGCAAGTCAAATGCTGCATCGGCGCGGTGCGAGTCCAATAGCTATAATCTTGATGCCAGGCCACGACTCCACCATGTTTGGCGGGTTTGCAGAACAATTGATCATGCCAAAAGCGTACGGCCCTATTCCCCAATAACTGACTGGCTACTACCACGAACCTAGGATTCCACAATACATCATGAAAACCTTCAGCAATCCGCCAGTGCCCTAAAGAGTGGAACAATACCCGATCGGGATCTGTCGATTCATTGGAATGAAACTCATAGAACAGATCATGCTTTGGATGATCTGAATCCCTCAATTGCTCCAGCTCAATCTTAAGTCTATCCACTTGCTCAGATTCCAAGATCTTTACATGACTTAGATATCCATGTTCGTGAAAGAATTCAAGCTTTTCTCTTGGAAGTTTATAGGTTTCCCAGGCTTCTTCAGGGGATAGATTGGGGAATAGATCGCCAAGCAATTGATGATGCTGAGAAAGATCTCTATGGGTTATCGTTTCCATTCCCTAAAGTTCTTGAATTTGTTCCTTCAATAACAAAGATCTCTTCCTTTTTTGGAATGACGCTATCCTTTTTTGATCAAAAAGTTAACTATTCTGTATTCAATTATGGAAATTGTGGAGCCTTAAGGTAAAATAGAGCACTTAATGAAGCCTGTCTTAGAACAAATACACCTAGGAAGTTCACAATCTATCTTGGCCTTCCACTTTGCGGATGAGAGCTTTGATGCACCCTGGCATTTTCATCCCCAGCATGAATTGACTTTAATCGAAGAAAGTACGGGGACCAAGTTTATTGGTGATTATGTGGGGCCTTATCAGGATGGAGAATTGGTATTGCTTAGATCGAATCTGCCTCATTGCTGGAAAAATCAGGTGGAGGAGGAACGTTTGGCCAGATCCGTTGTGATCCAGTGGGAGAAGGGGATCTTTGCAAACATACCGGAGCTTGCTCCCCTATTGACGCTACTCCGAGCGGCTTCAAGGGGCTTGCTTTTCGAGGCTAATGAAGTAAAGGGTCTAATTTCTGAAGTACAGGAACTGCCGGATAAGAAGGGGGCTCAATTGTATGTCCACTTATTATCTATTCTGCTCCGTTTATCTGGCTGTAGCTACCAAACTTTATCCGAAAACCGCTTCATGGATGATTTACCCACCGAATACAGTGATCGGATGTCTAAAGTACACGATTTTGTGGAGCTTAATTACCAACGGAAAATTTATCTGAAGGAACTTGCTCAGTTGGTGAGCATGTCGGAGCAATCCTTTTCGCGCTTCTTTAGCAAAATGATGGGGCGCCCTTTTTTCAGCTTTCTTAATGAATACCGAATAAACATTGCTGGTCGCATGTTAATAGACACCGATTGGTCGGTTGCTCAAATTGGCTTTTCCTGTGGCTACGAATCCCTACCCTTTTTTCACAAGCAATTCAACAAATTCAAAGGAGAATCACCGTCGAAATTTCGCAAGCGGCACCAAGGGTAGGAAGCAGGTAGTTAGTAACATCCGAAGTTACACTTAGCGAAACTCCAAGGTGAACTTCGGATGTTGATCAGCGCTTATTCATCCTCCTCAGAATAGAAGTTTTCCTTGGTACTTCTACCTTCTCGGATCTTCTGGCTGTAGTAGGCTCTTGAGCGACTCTCACTGGCGAACATACGTCGCATACTTGCAGGGTTCTTTTCGAATCGCATCGTATTCTTAATAGAAATGGATTCGGCAAAGCTCTCAATATCATGATCTGCTCCAATGTAGGTAAAGGTCCAATTCTTTTCACCTAGCTCGTCCACTAAGGCCTTAATGGCGGCTTTCCTGTATTCCTTAGAAGCATTCTCCATCCCATCCGTCATGATCGTCACCAATACATTGCAATTGGCTAGCGTATCAGTGGTTTGTCTCAGGGTGGTAATGGCTTCTCCCATCGCATCAAACAAAGGGGTTGAAGAGCTTGGCCGATACAGTTCCCCGTTGATCTCTTCTAGTTTTTCTACAGAAGCACCACTTAGGTGAGTCTTGATGCCTAAGCCATTAAAGGATACTAATGAGATGTAATGGGCCTGTTCCGGGAATTGAGCGGCGACTCCTTTCACGGTTTGCACTACTTCATTAAAGCCGCTGATGATGGTGTTCTTGATCGAGTTCATCGATCCACTTTCATCCAGAATAATCAAATTGTAAACGTGATGTTTGGTTTCCATGTGTTAATAATTTTGAGGTGAGAAAATATTGTGTGTCTATTGGCCTGGTATGTTGGGAAGGTAAATGGAGTGGTGAGGATTCTCTGAAATACGCGTTCTCTGGACCCAAGCTAAATAGTATAACCGGATTAGGGGGGGAATTAGTTCCCTGCTCCAAGAAAAAGTTGCTAGCCAAGCAAAATATCCGAAGTTTAGCTAAGACAAGGTAGAAGCAACTTCGGATGTTTCAACTTTGGCTATCCTAAATTTTAAACCCATCGATTTCGATGGGTTTAATGCCCAAGCTCCTTGTATTAAACCATTTCTACGGAAAAGATTTGGCCAAGTCATATTTGTAGTAGGATGTAAAAAATTATGGTAGGCTAAAGCCATTTGTCTTGCTGCTTCAGTGACTTCCATCCTTCCAGTTGCAGTACCGAGACCAGGACAAAGGACATACTCGATTCTGGCTTGACTTCCCTTGTTGTGGTTAGCAACGGCTCTGAGCATAGCAAACATTCAAGGCTACTAAAATGGACAACAGGAGTAACTGGGCAACTTTTTTCATTCTATTTAGGTGTTTTACCATAGATTAAAACTCAATGGAGCCAAATTGTTTCAATTGGTCAATAAAATAGGAAGGCGCCTGACAAGTTCGCAATCGCTCATAAGCGTGCTTGGGCATATGCTTTTGCAGGTACGGCTTACAAGCTTCCCATTCATTGGTTCGAGGGCCAATGAATGGGTCTGTCAATATTTGGAACCCAAAGTCGGAATACAACTTGAGGGCACGGTAACTTCCTGCTTGGGTATGCAGATAAATGGGATAAGCCGAGTCTGGTAAGTCCTGCAATAGGATAGATAACAGGGCTCGCCCAATCCCTTTACCTTCCTGTCCCTTTGAAACTTTTAACCAATGTATTGTATTGAACAAACCATAGGCTTTCCACAGTAAGCAGGTGCCTACCGGTTGATCTAATTCATCACAGACAAATAGCGTGTCCTGGAAGAACAGCTCTTCCTGGCTACCATAGGTATTGTTGTAAAAATCGGTCATGAAACCTTCGTATTCAATTGCGTCCTCTGGCTCATCAAATGGGAAGGCCTTCCAAATCGCTAGTTCATCTGGCCGACAGTTCCGTACATAATATCCTTTAGGCAATGACGAGAGCGCTCCTCTATCTAAGGCCGGACACATCATGAATAGATCTAAATCGACAGTCTCTCGTTCCATCTTGGTCTACTTTTTAAGGAAATTTTTACAAGCTTTTGCAGAATATGTTCTCCGTAAAATGCTAATGACTTCTTCATAAAAGTCATCTGGGAGGTCTAACGCTAAGACTTTAATAGGAGTTCCCTTCCCCTGTTCTAATATCCAGTCGACGACTCTTTTACCCACTTTTTCAAGTAATTTCATAGGCAATTCATACTTCTCCTTTAGTTCTATCTCTTGCATCAGGAGCTGCGAGACTTCGACAAGTCTCTGACTGAAACGAGAGGTATGCAACGGGGCAACTTGAGAAAAGTCCAAATAATCAGTGACCGTAGTTTGTTTTGTCAAAGGAGTGGTAGCCTCCAGCGTATAGAGTGGAAAAGGGAGCCAAGTATCGCTGTTGAAGGCATTGTGGAGTACAATGCACAAGCAATGCTCATCTGTTTCCTGATCCGGCGGGATGTATTGATCAATGCTGTATCGCATATACTCCTCTTGAAAAATATTGACCAAGGCTTTCAAACTATACTTCGCTTTCTTGAAGACCCTGACTTTTTGTCCATTCGGAAAGAAGTTCGAGGGTTGATCTATTCTTGTGATTAGGTCGACGGCCCCTAATGCATCATACTCAATGGTGTATATTGGATGTTGTGGATCCTGCTTGAAGGCGTCGTAATTATTTAAGCTTTGAATCTTGATGAGTCGACCCTTAGCGAAGAAGTACTGTTCAGCGGTATTTACTACCCCGGGCGAGAAGGAGACGTAGATATCTGGCTGCCCCTCTTTTTGCGTTTGATAGGCCAGTCCATCGAGCTTTCCCTGCTTGAATTGATGCACCCAGATAGCGTCAGAATGGTATTCAATAAATTTTTGGTAAGTTCCACTGGATGAATGTGCGCTTCGTTCTTCAAATACAATCTGATTTTCCGAATTGTATCCGATTCGGTAGTAGGCTTCGTCTTGTGGTTCATGGTATACCTTGCCTTTGGGAAGCCTTGCTCTCTCTAAAGAGAAAAGCGCTAAATGAAATTGAGGCTCAGTAGCCCAACGGTAATACTGGATGCTAGGCTCAGTGGATTCTTGAAAAAATTCGTACGGAGTCTGATGACTTTCAAATTGGGATTTGAGGTCGAAAAGGAGTGATTCCAATGTAGGCATATCAGGAGAAAGCGTATTGAGGTTATCAAAATATTTCCTCAAAATACGTCATTCTTCCAGCCTAAGAAAACAACCTGCCACTGAAGAATAGAATACCCACGACTAAAAGCCTTCAACCCCCATTACCGTAGTATACTTAAAGCTCAATTTCTTATCTGGATAGACTTTTTTGAAAGCGGACTGCACCATCAAGGTAGCTTCATGAAAACCACAGAGAATCAGTTTTAACTTGCCTTCATAATTGTTGATGTCTCCAATTGCATAGATGCCGGGGACATTGGTTTGGTAATCCAAAGTATCTACGTCAATGGCATTCTTGGTAATATTTAGGTTCCAATTGGCGATGGGGCCCAACTTGGGTGTAAGTCCAAACAACGGAATGAAATAATCTACTTCTTGCTGTATGTCTCCTGCTGTCTTATGACGGATAGTCACTTCTTCTAGGCGATCCGCCCCTTGCAAACCAACGACCTGGGCTTCGGTAATCAATTTGATCTTATTGGACTCATGCAGTGCCATCACTTTCTCCACACTATCAATAGCTCCTCGGAAGGAAGTCCGACGATGCACCAAGGTCACTTCTTTGGCCACTTCCGCCATGTAGATGGCCCAATCTAAGGCGGAATCTCCTCCCCCAGCAATTACGAGGCGCTTGTCTTTGAACTCCTCTGGATTCTTGATCATGTAGACCACTCCCTTCTTTTCATAATCAGCGATATTATTGATGGGAGGCTTACGTGGTTCGAAGCAGCCTAGTCCTCCTGCAATGGCAATCACGGGAGCGGAAATCTGTGTTCCTTCATTGGTGGTCAGCAAAAAGGAGCCATCCTCTTGTTTGGTCAGTTCTTCGGCTCGTTCACCAAGGGTAAAGGTGGGCTTAAAGGGTTCAATTTGCTTCATGAGATTATCAACCAAATCGCCTGCCAGGATCTCGGGAAAACCTGGGATATCGTAAATAGGTTTTTTGGGGTAAATCTCAGAAAGTTGTCCTCCTACTTGAGGTAAAACATCTACCAGGTGGCAACGCAACTTCAGTAATCCAGCTTCAAAGACGGTAAAAAGGCCGACTGGGCCTGCTCCAATAATGAGGATATCTGTTTGTATCATTTGTTCAGCATCTAAACTAAGGTGGACTTAAAGTCCAAACTTAGCTAATAAGGTTTAAAATCATCCCCAATCTTTTGGAATAAGTGTTGATAGAAGGCCATCCCCGCTTTACTAGTGCGCCGGCGCCCGATACGGAAAGCGGTAGAACTAACCTTCTTGATTAGCTTGTAAGATATTCGAAGGGGCGTGAGTGGATGGAGTAGCGGAATTTGTTTTGGATTCAGTCTCTTTTCCTCACTAGATAAATTGTCAGAAGTGTTTTGTTGCATAAAGCTTTTGTTTTTACTACAGTAGGTGCAGAACGTTACAGATGAAGTCTTTCTTTCCTGCTTAATAAGATCTCTTCACTCTCTTCATGTTCCGGATCAGGAACACAGCAATCTACTGGACAGACGGCGGCACATTGCGGCTCTTCATGAAAACCTTGACATTCAGTACATTTATCCGGAACGATATAGTACAATTCATCATAAATGGCTGCCATCTCGGCTTTAGCATCGATGGTGGATCCATCTAATAGTTCATAGTTTCCTGATACGGTGGTACCATCTGCTATTGACCATTTTACATCTCCTTCATAAATGGCATTGTTAGGGCATTCTGGTTCGCAAGCTCCACAATTGATACATTCATCAGTGATAATAATTGCCATATCCGGGATACATTTTGGCATGAGAAAATCAAGGTTGCTCCTGACAGAACACCTAAAGACAGAATACGTTTACTAAAAAGCTATTTTGCTAGGATTAGGCTAGCGCTTCTTCAAAGATTTTTTCCAACTTTACCCGTACATTCTTATGATAGGGCGTCTTGGCTAAGGGATCACAATAAGTAGCGGTGGTAAGCACATTGGGCATAGCACCTACTTCCTTGTAGCTCTGGTTCTTGCCATAGTTTAGACCATGACCGTGGGGCATAGAAATCACACCTGGCTGGACTTCGTCCGTAATCATCACTAAGATTTTGATGGAGCCAGTGGGGCTGGTCAGCTGGACGGTATCTCCTTCTTCAAGCTGGTGTTGAGCAGCGTCAACGGGGTTTACCTTCAAACACCCAGCTTGGTCAGTTTTGGCCCAATCTAAGTTTCGAATGACTGCATTGGCGTTATAAGTTCGCCGTTCTCCCGCAATTAAATTGAAGGGATATTCTTTCTCCAGGGCAGCCTGATTCTCCAGAACTTCTGGTAATTTCAGTAACCAGTCTTCCAATAGTTCAGGTATGTATAAGTTTACCTTTTTATCAGGCGTTTTCATGAGGTCCCATACTTTGCTGTAGTCGTGCTTACTCACCTTGATTCCTGAGGGGCTGTTTAGGATTTTATCAAAAATGATGTTGCCCAATTCGGCCCCTTTCCCTTCGATCCCCGCATTTCGGATAGCCTCAGGATACTTGCTAGCGTACAATTGAGCAGCAAACCAAACAAAGGCGGCTGAATCTGCGCCATCTGGGAGTGTTTTACCCAATGTTTCCCGTAAAACTACCGCTGAGAGTTGCCGCAATTCTGGATGTTGCATGGAAGCCTGCATAAATGCGCCTTGGAAGATACCTTGGCCCGGGTTTTCTTTGTCCTGCTGGGCGGCTTCCCGAAGCGCTGTAAAGTCCACATTCAAAGCGCCCATGGCCTTGATTAGACTGCTGTAGATCTCTGGTTCACTAAGTGTGCCTTCCAGTGGTCGGAATATTGGTTTTCGGAGATGATAGAAATTCTCAGTGAAGAAAGCCGATTCGTACTTCTCGAACTGATTGGAAGCCGGTAGTACATAGTGGGCCTCTCTAGCGGTTTCCGTCAGGGCCACGTCGACGACAACCATTAAGTCCAGCTTTTTATAGGCTTTGATCTGTGCCTGGGTGTCCGCCCAGTTCAAGACGGGATTGCAGCTATCCACCACCAGGGCCCTGAGCCGTTCTGGATGATCTGAGTCGATCTCTAAAGAAAGCACGTTTGGGGGATATACCTTCGCAATTTCCCTGGCTTTGGTCACTTTTGTGGTCATTCCACCTTCATCCAGGTCCCGAGAATGGCCAATCAGTGGTATGAACCAGGTCACTAAATGGTTGGTACCTTTCTTATTGAAGTTACCCGTGATGAGAAACAATAGCCTTTTGAGGTAGGCATTTAAAGTGCTGTTAAGACTCATCTCTATACCTAGATCAGAGCGTATCGCCACGGTCTTGGCAGCGGCCATTTTTCTAGTAACCTCTAAAACTAATTCGTAGGGTACACCCGCAATCTCAGTATATTCCTTAATTGGTATCTCCATGAAGTAAGGCATCACAGCTTCAAATCCATTCGTATGGGCTTGGATAAAATCCTGATCTTCCAGGCCCTCTTGCACAATGATACCCAACATGGCGGACATCAACCAAGCGTCACGCCCTGGCTTGACTTGTAACCAATAATCGGCTTTTTTGGCGGTTTCTGTTTCGCGAGGATCGATTACCACGAGGGTACGATGCTTATCCCGTCCAATTTCTCCGATGACTCTTCGCGCCCTAGCCATGCCATGGGCTTGCATGGGGTTCGCGCCGATGATTACCCCAAATTCCGCTTCATCAATCGGTTCTCCATAAGCCACATTTTGTCGACCAAACAATTTGCCATGGACCCAGAAATTTCCAGTCTTCTCCTGCGCTATGGAAGAATAGATATAGGGAGTGCCGCAAGTCTTTCTAAATGCTGCCGCATACATCTGGGCCATATGGTTACCTTGTCCACCACCACCGGCATAAGCAATGCTAGTACCGCCATGCGTATCCCGAATGTTTACCAATTTATCCGCAATTTCCTGGATTGCCGTATCCCAAGAAATGGCTTCGAAAGTACCATCTTCCTTTTTACGTAAAGGTGTGGTGAGCCGGTCTTGTTCTTGGTAATAATTGAGACGAGTAGCTTTTTGGCAGATATAACCTTGTGAAGTGGGATGATCTTTATCTCCGGTGATCTTCACGATCTTTTGGGTTTCGTTATTAACTTCGACATTGATACCACAATTGATGGAGCAAAGAATGCAGGCCGACTTATGGACAGTGGTGGTGGACATAAAAACGGTTTTTTCGATTAACAAGCTTCAGGTGAGTCCGGGGCTAATTCCCAAAATGTATCTGATTTATCTTCTTCTGGCCTATCCAGGCAAGGAAAGTCTTTTTCAATTAGTACGTGTAATGCTTCGCCATTAGGAACAGATATATGTTTCTCTATTCCGACCAGATTGGAATTAATCCAGGCATCTGCTTCAGCTTTAGGGATGGACACGCGCAAGAAATTATCTTCCAAGGAGGCGGTTACCCCATCCTTCATATCCTCGATCTGCAAAGCAAATCGAAAGAGGATCCCTAATGGGAATTGGATTCGCTCCACCACTTTGCCCTCTGCCTTGAGTTCCTCGATTTCTGATTTACGGATACGGATACGAATGCTATTGTGGGTAGTTCGGAGTTTCATGTGAAAGTCATTTAAGGGAGTATCTACTCTTTAAAAGTACAGTAAGATGCTTAAGAGAGCAAATACTTTCTTATTTTTGCGCAAAATATTATCCGAGTTTAATGAAAAGGAATACCCGTAACGCGGCGAAGACAAAGCAAGAGATCATTCAGAAGTCGGCCCCGATATTTAATGTCTACGGATACGCTGGCACCAAAATGCAGATGCTGGTAGATGCTACCGGTTACCAGATGGGAGGGATATATAGACACTTCGAGACGAAGATGGACCTGGCTAAGGAAGTCTTTAGATATAATTTTGAGGTGCTTGTTAAAAGTAATTTAGACCTAAACCCCAATTTATCTCCTAGGGAGAAGCTGTTACAAATTATAGACAACTATCAAGCCATGGTGGTGAAGCCTAAGGTCACGGGCGGTTGCCCCCTCTTGAATACCAGCACGGAGATGGATGATACGAACGAGGCCTTCAGCACTTTAACGAAATCCTTTATTCGGGAGATAATCGGTACGATCGAGCAAGTTTTGATAGACGGGAAAAGAGGGGGAAGCTTCCAAAGATACTTTGACCCGAAGGAGGAGGCAATGTATCTATTTGCCTCCTTTGAAGGCGCTATTCTTTTGGCAAAATCACTCAAGAAGCTGAGCCCGGTACTGATCGTTTTTGGAAAGATTCGGGAGCACTTGCAGGATAAAGTGTTTCTAGCTGAATAGAGTATTCCCCTACCCTACCTCCATCTCCCCCATAGCCATCCGATTACAGTCCAGCAGCAGGGACTGCAATTCATTCCCATTACTCCTTAGTGGATCCAATGCTTTGACTAGTTGTGTTCTCATCTCAAACAACTTCTGCTTATCATGCTGCTCGGCTTCACGGACAAAGCGAATCTTCATTTTAGCCTCTTGCTGATTTTGTTTAGGATTAAACCAACCATTCAATTCTGAGCACTGATGGCATATCCCATTCTTATTCACCAGTGCGCAACGGTGGTCGAAGATCTCTGTCATAGCAGCCCTGGCCTTTTGCAGAAAATACTTTACCTGTCCTTCCGATTTACCTAGAATCTGCATGATTTCTTTGACTGAAAAATCGTAGATGTCCTTGAGTAATAATGCCATTTGGTTTTCGATCGGTAGATTTTTGCCAATACAGGTAAAACAGGTATCAATATGCTCTTTGATTTCATATTTCCCGACGGGAGAGGTCTGAGCAGTGCGTTCGAGTCTGCCAGTGAGGTCAGGACTGGAAAGTACGATATCCTTGGCTAGTTCTGATACATCCTGCGTCCACCTTTTTCGTTTTTGCAGTCTATTGCGAGCCAGATTAGTAGCGATTTGAAACACCCAAGTTTTAAGACTGGAATCACCCCGGAAACTCGTCAGTTTATCAAAAGCCTGGATGAAGGTATCGTGCGCGATATCTTCGGCATCTGGCCGACTGGCGAGTAATCGAAATAGGTAGGATTTTAATTGATCCTGAAAATCGATAAATAAGGATTGAAAAGCGTGAATATCACCTGCTTTTGCTTTATCTAGCTTTTGTCGATAATTGATCATCATCAAATTTTGAAGGGTACGCCCTGATAGAAGCGTACCCTGAATGTTTAATTTAACCAAGCTTTAGCTGCCTCGAAGGAGGGAAAGTTCCTTAGTTCAAATTTACCTTCCGTTTTCTCTATTTCTTTTGCCTGTACTAAGGCTGCTTCCGGCATGATGTAAGCTACCTTTTCGATCCCCAATTTGTAGTAGCGAGGATAATGCTCCTGCTGCTGCCAAGTAGGAAATTCTGGAGGTAAACTCAATTGAAAGTTTCGAACATCAATTATAATTTGTTTGGCTTGGTATTCGAAGCCATAACCGATGAAGTTGCAACATGCTTCCTGAAAATCTTCATAGGTCATTTCGTCATGGCCTTCTTCCCAATGGAATTGAATGGCTTGTGACGCTGACTGAAAGCTAATGCTGTAGTGTTTATTTCTGAAGATGTACATGATATTCTTTTTTGAGGTTCATAATTATTGTTTGCTTACCGGAGGTGTTAATGCCGTGGGGCGACGATCTGCTGTACACATATTGTTGTCAGGTGGGCGTACGCCAAAATAGAGCAAACCCTCTACATCTAAGGACAGTAGGTCATGATCTTCCTGGCAGTCCTCAACGGCTGCCCAAAGCGCACAGCCATCTTTGGAAATGTCTTTTTCCTTGCCCGTTTCTAATTGACAATTGCTGAAGCCAAAGGCGCTGATCAAGTCGGTGTTATCCGTGAGCAAGGTGAGAAATTTCTTCTCTTCTAGGAATAAGGCATTGTAAGCACTAGGTACGAGGACGGACTTATCCAGTACTTGGTAAGTTCCATAGGTTCGAAATTGAAACACCTTTTGTTGTAGCTCAGGGTCAAGTCCAAGGGTAAACTCAAGGGTCCATTTACCGTTTTCAAAAGTGAAGATGCGCTGCCCAAAGGCCGTTCCATAATTGTAGGGAGCCAGATCCTGATAAGTACCGGACAATTGCTCTAATTGCTCCTTCATGGAAGGTTCAGCGGAATTGGTCTTGGACATTGAGCAGGAAAGGATAGAGAGGAATAGAACCCCTGCACCTAGGATGGCCATTGCTTTACGTTTTTTCATTTTCAGCATTTTTTAATGATCAAAAGCATTGAATTTTGCTCTCTGACCAATAAGGCGGCAGAAACGGATGAAAAATGATCAACTTTTTTTGTTTGAGCCTAATTTTTTGAATCTAGCTGTGCAGGTGAGATACTCTTTGGATGGTGGTTCGTTTTCCTTTATGCATTTTAGGCGTATCGATTTTCATCTGATATTTATAGTAATCTAGCAAATCTGTGCCTGGGCAAAATTGATAAAGCCGCTGATGCAAAGTGATATCTTCGTATTCCTCAAAATTGAATTCCCCAGCGATGAATTGAGCTCCGATCTCGTCAAAGTTTTGCCGAGTTTGGGTAGAAACTGTGTCGATTCCACTAAGCGTTTGGATGGAATATCCTTGTACTTCTGTACCGTTGGCATGCAGCACATTCATCTCACCTAGACTGAGACCAATTCTGTTGAGTAGACTGCTGGTCCATTGCTGGAGCAGGGAGGACGGTTTGGATAGATCTTCGATTATTTCTTCTCGTTTTTCCATTCCATAAAAAGCATGGATTTCCCTCACATCCAAGAGCAGGTATTTTTCCAGTTGCTCCTTACTTTCTGAGATATGAGACAAGTGCCATTGCAAATCTTCCAGGTCCTCTAGCTTGTTGTTCTCTTTTCCTGCCGCAATGCTTATAGCTTCAATTTCTCCTTGTAAGCTTTCTAAGTTCAGTAAGTGTTCGATTTGGAAGGATTCGTTTACTGCATAGTAGAGTGAATGGGGATGTCTAAATATAGGACCGCTCAGGTCAAATTCGCTTAAAAACTTCAGGCCTGATAGAATGCCTTTAGGATAATGAGCTTCGATAATATTGTGTTCCAGCAGCTGGAGCACAAGCTGATAGGACCTTTCAAATTGCGGACCGTGGTTGTGCACAAAATCCAGATACTCCTGCCGATGAATTTGGTAGAAGAGGTCTTCGCCGATCTGCCACTTTGGAATGAGTGCACTTAGCATCTATAACTAAATTGACTGATTTACTGTTGGTTAGAAGGAGTGATTAATGCATTACTTTATGCTAAAGCAAAAACACCTGTACAGCACTGAGTCCTTGATAGCCTTAGCTGAAAACCAATATATGGAAAGGTTTTGACTAATCGGAATACCTACATGCCCTAATAGTCAAGACCTCTACTGCGTGTGATTCCCTTAGATGCTTAGAGCAAATCTCCTAGCTTAATTGCCCAGAGATCGTAACCGTCAGGATGGTCATACATTTGCCATCGTGGAATCTGGAATAGGAAATTAGATTTTGCAGTTACCATCCTGAAGTGTTCCTGATGAGTTGGCCAAGTGTAAAACTCTTGTTTAGGGATGAGCAGCCAGCTTTTGCTAGGTAATCTGTTGGTAAGTCCTTTTAAGAGTCTTCTTAGGTGGATAATGTCCAAGGTCGTAACCCTTCCCGAAAGATCAACATCGGCTGCAACATAATGCCAGAAGGCAGGAAAGGGTTCAATGTCGAGAACATGCCTTTGTATCTGTACCAGATCCCTAATCGTAATGCCGGCCAAGGCTTCGTTTTCCTTGCTGAATGAGGTAGAATCCATTGTTAGGCCCCGTTCAAGGGCCATCAGTTGGATCACTCCGAAGTGTCCTTGGCTATCTGTCCTAACTAGTTGGTCATTCATATAGAAATCGAATCCTCCTAATGTCTGACTATCTTTCAGGGAAAATACCTTACCTGCAACCGCTACTCGATTTTGTGTTTGATAACACGCCAGGAAGTCGAGTTTGAAAGATTCATAGTGGACAGGTATTTGCGTTCTCAAATCTGGATCGAAATAGTAAATGCTATCTGAATCAAAGGGGACCGAATTCACTCCACAGGCAGATAGTTGATAGATGAGCGAGTCCTGGTTAGTCCAATGAGGATAGTTCTGGAGGTTAAATACATATTGTTTTCCAGGCCAAAAATCCAGGACATCTGCTGCGCAATTTGCTCCATTGTTCATCTCAATCCTAAGGGTATCAGTGACAGGTAGATCTTTGAGGCTTTCTAGTACTAGCACATCGATATAAGGATCATTGAGCCCAAACTCATCCCTCTCTAAGCCAACCCAGGATAGTACTTCAACCAAGCCAATCTTGCTGGTACTATCAATGCCGATGCTTTCACAGAAAGTTCGGAAGGGTGGAACTAAAACGTGGGGACTATTTTGTTAGAGAAGGCGAGTACAACGATAAATTGGCCTTTATACTGAATGGGGCATTACGTGCCTACTACTTGGATGCAAAAGGGGATTTTTACAATAAGACCTTTTTTACAGAAAACACCTTTGCAGCTTCTTTGGCCTCCATACTCCAAGATATTTCCAGCTTTCTAAATTTTGATGCCTTAGTGGATACAAGGAAGTCCTACGCTTACTGAAAGATGATATGCAATGCAATTAAAGAAGCGAGTAGCCCCACTCCCACCTGTAGTATGCGCGGTGAATCATAAACAATGAGCTCATTCCAACTCCTCCACTTACTCTGAAATAGCGCCAATCCAACGGCAAAGAAGGCAATCAAAATCACCCACATGGCCCGTACGAAGTAATTCATGTCTGGGAAGAAATGCAAAATCAGTAGGTGTAATGGGATAGTGGAAAGAAAAGCCGCCAAGACCAATCTTGGATTGGGCGTCACCAGGAAGGCAGCACTGCAGATCAATACCACTATTCCACAATTGATGTAGTATCTCAATTCATTGAGCGTATGGGTAAAGGCCGCATCAGGGTTTTCAAACTTTAGATAAAGCAGTACTAAACCCATAGTCACGCCGGTCACCAAAGTAACCAAGATCGTCTTTCGCCCCGCCCCTACTACTTCAGTATCTGTTGCATCTTTATTGAGATATTCCTTATAAATGTCGATAGACCAAAGTGTGGCTAAGGAGTTGAAGGTGGAATCTACTGTACTCATAAGGGAGGCAAATAAAGCACAGAGAATTACCCCTTTCACGCCAACTGGCAGATAAGTTTTCACTAAATAAGGATAAGCCATGTCCGGTTCGGCCAATCCATCCGGCCCTAGGATTCCGTAGAGGGCAATTCCAGGCACCACAATCAATACGGCCATCACATACTTCATCACGCCTCCTACCATCAAGCCGATCTGGGCCTCCTTCAAATTCTTGGCTGCCAACGAGCGCTGCATGATCGTCTGATTCGCACACCAGTAATTGATGTTCAAGAGGAAAAGGCCAAACATATGGATCCAGGGAAGAGTGGGATGATCCGCAGGCAAGTACAAGTGCATCAGGTCCGGTGTTTTCTCATACAATTGCCCCCAGCCCCCTAGCTCCCTAATAGAGACAAAGAGCACCACAAATCCACCAAATAACAAAATGCTGAACTGTATAATGTCCGTTTTGACCACTGCATTCAAACCTCCGAGATAAGTGTAGATAGCGGAAAAGATCCCTAAACCGACAATGAGGGCCGAAATCCGAGTGATGCGATCTTCACTTATGAAGGAAAGATAGTCAGCAAAGACCAGGTCAGCTGCATAGGCGCCCCAAAAAAGAGCAGCACCAAGAGTTATCGTTGAAAATATGGCCAAGTTTGCCAAGGAGTAAAATAGCGCTACCGTGCTCCCCAGCCGCTTCTTAATGTACTGCGTAATGGTGATCACCCTTTCCTTGAGAAACAAGGGTACAAAGATGAAGGCAGCCATCAAAATTCCTTGCACAGCATTGATCTCCAAACTAGCCTGCGCCAAACCAAAAAGATAGGCTGAGCCCATCATTCCCAGAAACTGATAGCCATTGATATTGGTGGCAATGGAAGACAGGGCAATGGAGGGCCATCTCAGATTTCGAGAACTTAGGAAGTATTGTTCTATGCTAACATCCTTCTGTACTCTGCCTGAAACAGCAACCCAAAAAATGACAATGAAGTACAGGCAAACAATGGTCAGATCAATCACGGCTTTCGCTTATGGTATAATTCAAAACTAAGAAAATCCCGCTGTTTATCTCCTTTCCCCCGCTGCCAAGGGAGTGGCAGGCTCTTGGTTTGGTCGCCTACCTTGGGCTTCCGGCAAGGAAAAGGTGGGTATATGTGGTAACACATACTTGGCGAACAATTTGCACTCTTCGGCATGAGGATAGCCGGAGAAGATAAAGGCCCGCATTCCCATTTGCATATAGCGGTTGATCTTCTCCAGGATTTGATCTGGGGTACCCACCAGTGCAGCTCCACAGCCTGACCTAGCCCGACCAATCCCGGTCCAAAGATGAGGCTCCGCAAAGCCTTCCTCGTCTGCCATTTTCCGGGTTTGGGTCTGGCGGCTCACGCCATACGACTTGGCGTCTAGGGCTCTTTCTCTGATTTCTGTTCCCTTCTCATCGTCCACATACTTCATCAGGGATCGGGCAGCTTCTCGAGCTTCAGCCTCCGTTTCCCGCACGATGACATGAACTCGAAGACCAAAGTCCACCTTCCGGCCGTAGCCAGCCGCTTTCTGACTCATATTCTCCATCAAGCCCTGGAGCTTTTCCTCCGTTTCGGGCCACATCAAATACACATCGCAATGCTCAGCACAGAGGTCAACTGCTGGATCTGAATAACCACCAAAATAGAGCAAAGGCCCGCCATTCTGCTGATAGGGCTTCATCGGCTCTGTTGAATCCAACTGGAGATTGTAGAACTCTCCTTTAAAGTCGATGTAATCTTGGGTCCACCCTTGCTTGAGAATCTCTATTACTTCCCGGGATCGCTGATAACGCGCCTCAGAACTCAAATTTGTTCCGGGTAAATTTGAAGAGATGATGTTAATGGTGAGGCGTCCTCTCAGAATGTGATCCAGAGTAGCTATAGCCCTCCCAAGCATTGGCGGGTGAACCTCTCCGCAGCGAATCGCTGCTAGTATGTTGATATTAGACGTTAATGGTGCGACGGCAGAGGCAAAGGTTAAGGTGTCTTGACCTACCTGGTAGGAGGAGGGACAAAGAATATTCCTATACCCCAACCGATCTGCCGTTAATAGAACGTTGGATGTATTACTCCAATCACTTTTGAATCGAATATCGTGTCTTCCCAGGTAACGATCATCCCCATTGCAAATTGGCGCAAACCACGCTACTTCAGCTCCCTTGAGATGAGGCGATCTGATTTGTATCTTGTTGTTTTCCATGTGTCTATTAGGTTTGAACTGTTCTACTCCACCTCCTGATTCTGCTATGGTACCTCCTCCCCTACGGACGCTTCCCAGAGGGAATACCATTCTTCATGTTCTAGTGCAATGTGTTGGGCTTGTGCCGCTATCGTGATGCGTTCACTTTTGGAGCTTCCTAGCACAGGGATGATCCCAGCTGGATGCTTGTACAGCCAGGCCAGTAAAATTTGATCTAAGGTGGCCTCGTACTTTTCCATCAAGGGCTTGGCCGCTTTTCGGATCCGGAGGGATTGCTCGTCTCCTTGCTTACTGAAAATACGTCCCCCTCCGAAGGGAGACCAGGCCGTCGGCCTAATTCCTTTCCGCTGGCATTGCGTTAGTGTTCCATCCTGGAAAGCCTCTAAATGCAAGAGTGATATTTCCAATTGATTAGTAACTAGTGGTACTAAATCATTGAGTAGGTCAAATTGATGCGTAGTAAAATTAGACACACCAAAGGAGCGGACCTTACCCGCCTTGTGCAACTGTTGGTATCCTTCAGCTACATCATGCGGATCCAAAAGGAGGTCTGGGCGGTGTACTAGCAATACATCGATATGATCTACACCCAAGGAGCGCAGTGAATTATCGACAGAAAGTAGAAGGTGCTCTTTGCTGGAATTGTAGGATTTGATCCGGTGAGAGGGGCGATTTTCGGCGATCATCTTGATCCCATACTTGGTAGTAATCTGGATTTTAGATCTTAGATCAGGACGTCGCTTGATCACTTTCCCAAAATTGGCTTCTTCTGTATAATGACCATAAATATCCGCATGGTCAAAATCATTCAATCCTAGTTCAAGACAGTGATCAATTAGTTGCTCGATTGCTGCCGTTTCCATTTTAGCCCCCCAAGCACCCCATCTCATAGTACCGATGATCAAGGGGGAGAATTTTATTGGACTGTCCATTTTATACTCAATTTTAGATACCTCTTTCTATCAGTAGTAGTCATTATAACCTATTCCTTGCCCAAGCAAATATAGTAAAAAGAGAAAAATGTAAACGTTTACATTTTGTCTTGTAAACACCAGTTTTTCTCCCTTGTTTGTCTACCCAAGCTTACTAGTTCTTGCAGAGGATTGGCGAATGATGAGTTTAATCGGTAGGACTTTCTGGCTCGTCTCTCCTACAGTAGTAGGGGACTGTAATTGCCAAAGCAACAACTCGGCGGCCATTTTACCGACCTCTTGGCTACTTTGACTGATGGATGAAAGACTGGGTTGAAGATGGGAACAAAAGAGGTTGTTACCGAAACCGATTACTGCCACTTCTTCTGGAACTTTAACCCCCATTTCTGTCAATAGGTTAAGGGCCACTAATGCCGCAATATCACCATTTGCAAAAATGGCATCAGGGCGATCATTGGATTGCAAGAGCCTGCTTAGCAGTTTAATATCGCAGGGATCATCGTCATTGAAAGGCATGGAACTTTGTGGTAAGATCGGGAGACCATGTTCACGAAGTGCGGCCTCGAATCCTCGTCGTCTTTCCGAAAAAATGCTCACGGTGTCCTTCCCCGCCAGATGTATAATTTTTCGACAACCCTGTTCAACTAGATGGGAAGTAGCCTGATAGGCTCCATCGTAATTATCAATGACAACACTATTAAAATCCCCCGTTTCAATTTTGCGATCGAACAGTACCATCGGAATTTCAGCATCCATTAGGTCCCGCAAATGTTCTATCTCAGAAGTTTCATTGGAAAGGGAAATGATCACGCCGTCCACTCTCAACTGTTTCAAGTTTTCCAAAATGTCCTTTTCTTTTTCGTAGGACTCATGAGATTGGCAGATGATAATATGGTATCCAGCCTTACGCAGCACTTCTTCGATACTCTTGATGGCTACTACGAAGACATCACGACTGATCACGGGAACGACAACTCCGATTGTCTTGCTTTTTCCGCTTCGCAAAGCCGCTGCCATTTTATTGGGGCGGTAATTTAGCGACTTTGCTGCTTCTAGGACAATTGCTCGCGTCTTGTCTGTGACAAGATCACTTCCGTTAAACACTCTGGAGATAGTAGCTAAAGAAAATCCGGTTACCTTCGCTACATCCTTCATATTGGCCATGGCATGAATGAATTCGGATTACTACTTTTGGTCGGTGTGAACCGCCTAACTAGGATAGTGGTATATTTGCCCTCATCCCGAAAATTTTGGTTTAAGATATCATTAAATATCAAAACTCCTGAAAAGCCAACCTCTAGCAATGAGCAGAAACTTCAAGCACCTATAAACTTAAACGACTATATAAAATGACTAAAACTTGGTGGAAGGAAAGTGTCATCTACCAGATCTATCCTAGAAGTTTCCAGGATAGTAATGGAGATGGCATTGGCGACTTACAAGGTATCATTCAGCGACTAGATTACCTGAAAGAGTTAGGCATCGATATTCTATGGTTGAGCCCCATCTTTAAGTCTCCAAATGATGACAATGGCTACGATGTCAGTGATTATCGAGATATTATGGATGAATTTGGGACGATGCAAGATTTTGACGCCTTACTCGCCGGAGTACATCAGAGAGAGATGAAACTAATTTTGGATCTTGTACCTAATCATAGTTCGGATGAACATTACTGGTTCCAAGAGGCTAGGAAATCCAAAGACAATCCCTATCGAGATTATTACTACTGGGCGGATGAGCCTCGTACAAACTGGCAGTCCTTCTTTAGCGGTTCTACTTGGGAATACGATGAGCAAGCAGAGGCCTATTATCTACACCTCTTTTCTAAAAAGCAGCCTGACCTGAATTGGGAGAACCCTAAGCTACGGCAAGAGATACATGATATCATGCGCTTTTGGTTTGATAAAGGTATCGATGGCTTTCGAATTGATGTGATTCCCTTTATTTCCAAACGCCTAGATTGGCCGGATGGCGATCCGAATAATTTTGAGCAAACCATTTTGGAGATCTACTCCAATGGGCCTAGACTGCACGAGTTTTTAAACGAAATGTATGAGGAAGTCTGTTCGAAGTATGACGTCATGACCGTGGGAGAAGGCATTGGGGTAAAACCACACAATAGCTTAGAATACGTAGATGAAAGTCGGAGGGAACTCAATATGCTTTATCACTTTGATCACGTGACTATCAATTATGGTCCTGGAGGTAAGTATGACCCAGTTGATTGGAAACTCAGTACATTCAAACAGCTATTTCTCGATTGGGATCAGGCTGTAGCGGACAAAGGGTGGATCAATATCGTGCTGGATAATCACGACTTCCCTAGAATGGTTTCCCGTTATGGACATGACAGCACCTACCGAAAGGAGTCGGCAAAACTACTAGCTACGATGCTGTTGACTCTACGCGGTACACCTTGTATCTATCAAGGGAGTGAAATAGGCATGATCAATGTGGCTTTTGATTCCCTGGATGAATATGATGATGTGGAAGTTGTAAATATGGTGCGTGAATGGCGTGAAGCGGGCAAGGATCCTTCTTCTCTCCTACCGGCAGTCCAGCAACAAGGTCGGGATAATGCGCGGACACCGATGCAATGGGATAACTCACCCCATGCTGGATTCACCTCGGGAACGCCTTGGCTGAAATTGAACCCAAGCTTTAATACCATTAATGTAAAAGAGGCTTTAGAGGATCCAAATTCGATTTTCTACTTTTACCAAGACTTGCTGGCTTACCGTAAACTCAACCCAACTTTGATCTACGGCGAATTTGAATTATTGGCTCCAGATTCCGAACAGCTTTTTGCCTACCGAAGATCAGATGCTGATCATGAATTCTTGATCTTCTTGAACTTTTCTTCCGATACACTGAGGCTCGAAGAAAAGGTAGAGTGGGACAAGTATGAATTGGTGAAATCCAACTATGTAGATTCGGGAGAGCTGCTCAATCCTTGGGAGTGTAGAATTTATTCTCGCGTGAATTAGTATTTTAAGTGTTTGATTTTAAGGCTATTGAGTTTAGTTTTAGATTTTGACCCAAAAAATATTAAGGCTAGGCGAAGGATTTTTCACGAACCGACATCTAAGGAGTAAATAGAATCCTACAATCACGACCTTGGAGTGGTTCAGATCTTGTTTCCTGTTCTTGGCAGGAGTTAAGATTCTATTGCTCAATATGAGGGGAGAATTAATGAGCAATCATAGAAAGCTAGGGGCAACCTACATGATCATTGCGAAGTCAATTACGGATGGCCCTTTTTTTAAAACGAGCAAATCTTTGTTATGAACTCAGTGGCGAGAATATTCAGCCTAACAATTAAATCACTAGCTTTCATAGGTTTAACCTTAGCTAGTTCGGCTTGCGGTTCACCAAAATCGCAGGAGCAAGTGGACAAGAAAGGAAGACATGAAGTCAGTAGTAGAGTGGAAACTTTACCATATTATGGAGACCCCTCCTTCACCCCGCAATGGCTGCAACCCAATGCAGAAGAACTGGAGAATTTCCATCGTATCTCTTCTTTCTCTTTGCTGAACCAGGAAGGAGATACCCTAAGATCCGAAAACCTCCGTGGTAAAATCTACGTAGCCGATTTCTTTTTCACGAGCTGTCCTGGAATTTGTCCGAAGATGACCAATAATATGGCTTTGCTTCAGGAAGCTTTTCTAGAAGACCCCGAAGTGGTTTTGCTATCCCATTCGGTGACACCAGAAAGAGATTCCGTCTCTGTCCTGAAGATTTATGCTGAAGAAAAAGGTGTCCACTCTACCAAGTGGCATCTACTTACTGGCAATCGTCAGGAGATTTATAACCTGGGTAGAAACGACTATTTCATTGAAGAAGATCTAGGTATAGAGAAGGATATGGACGATTTTCTCCATACGGAGAACTTTGTCTTAATTGACCAGGAAAGACATATTCGCGGTATCTACAATGGTCTCAACAAATCTGATATCAATCAATTGATCGCTGATATACGAACCTTGAAAAAAGAAGGTTGAGAAGTTAGAAGTTAATAGGTTATCTGATCTTGCATATGAATCAGGTATTTTTTAAGCAGGGCCCCTCTCTGAATGGAGGGGCTTTCTTCTGCCCTACTTGTCAAGCCCTGATCTGCAAAACTAGATAGGAGTTGAAAGACCTCCTCTTGTAAGGCAGATTTGATGGGTTCTTTATAAGGGCTGTGTCCTCCCTCTTAGAGTCTCCGAAATGAATGTTTTTTTGATTCTTAATGGTTCTAAGCAGTGCTTAATATCGACCCTAGTTTAAGGTTAAGGTTTTCCCTTCATTGGGCTGCTGACTCACCAATCAGGCTCATAATTCCTTGATGATAAAGCCGGGAAACTGTAATATTTGATACTCCTTGTTATGGATAATAGTATCCTGGTAATTGGCTATGAATTTAGTTCTAAGAAAGCTACTATACCGACATTTTGAGGGGCAGCGAGCCTCCTCATCCAAAGTGCCTAAGGGATATTTTATGCTGATATGGTCCTGTTCGAATCTGAAGTTGAAACCAACATTAAATTTGCACGCATGTCCTTTGCCTGTTCGACCATGTGTGGCTTGCATCCACCCCATGGTCCTATCCTTCAACTTAAGTCCAATATGGACCAAACCAAAAGTATCACAAGCAATGGTCCTGGCATATTCTTGAGCTACCCAAATACTATCCGGCAAGTTGCTCTGGGGTGGTGGATAAGTAAGTTTACTTTTTTTTGCATTTCTAATCTGTGTACCGAGGATACCGACTCGGCCACCGACGTAAACTAGTGCAAGTATAATGATTAGGATTTGGATAAATGACTTTAGCATCTTACCAACTAAGGTAAGGCTTTTCAGTAAGTTGTGCTAGTTTTGTAAGACCATTGGCAAGCTCAAAAACTGTGGTGGCAGCCTGAAAAGCAGGTGGTTCTAATCCTTTCTTTTAAGCCTCCTCTATTTTCCAGCGAACCGGGATGTTCATCTTTGCTTTCGAACCTACTTTCTTGGTCTTTCCCATTAAACATGCTACATTATGTTAGATCTTTTACCAAGAGAAGTACTCAAAAATGATACAATGAAGAACATAACCCTCCTTTTATTACTCTGTTTACTATATGGTTGCGCAAAAACAATAGAAGTCGGGAATGAGAAAAGAAGTTCTGAGACGGGTTCTCCAAATCTGCAAGGAAACGGGCGTACTATTTTGAACGAGGCTAAGATTGAGCATAAGGATAATGTGATCGAAATACATCAGGAATTCCAAGTGAAGAATGAAAAGGGGGAATGGCTTGGCATGATCCACCCACTAGAATTAAAAGAGATTTCATTTGTCAGAATGTCGGCTTTCACTTTGGATCTGGAAAGCGATTGTGTAGTACAATTTCGGATATTTGATAAGGGGGAATGGGGGGATTGGACGGTCTTGCCGAAGAGCAAGGAACAACTTAACCCGAAACGGAAGGTCTTCGACGGTATTAATATTCTGGGGAATATCGGGAAGATTCAATATAAGTCCAATAGCGCAACTCAGTCGCCGGTAGTAGTTAGGCTGTTTGTTGCTCTTAAGCAAAATTAGGAGATGGGAAAATTAAATCGCTATCTGAAATTAGAACTAATGATTGGGTTGACCCTTCTGTTTAATGGATTTGTGCTCTCGGCCCAGGAATGTGAGCAACCCAGTTACTGCGATAGACTTTGCTGGAGCCCTGAGGGAAATCATCCTGCACAAACCAATCCAGTCCTTACGACCCCAAGTCATGTTATAGTGCATCACTCTGGTGACAACTTGGTGTGGCCAGTCGGTACCGACTTTAAGTTGGTCGTTCAGGCTTATTGGGATCAGCATGTGAACTCCAATGGTTGGGCAGATATTGGCTACAATTGGTTGATAGACAGAAATGGAGTGATCTATGAAGGGAGGGGGGATGGAGTTCGTGGGGCACATTTTAGTTGTATGAATCAATCTACAACAGGTATCTGCCTGATTGGAAATTTTGAGCTAGAAGTTCCGTCTGCGGCAGCGCTGAATAAGTTGAAAGACTTGACAGCCTGGGAAGCCAGTGATAAAGACCTTGATATCCTAACTGCCAGCCGTCACACTAGTTCACAGCTAAATCTGTTTCAACTATCGGGGCATCGAGACGGGAATCCTTCACCTGCTCCACAATCCTGTGCAAACGGTACCGTATGTCCAGGTGAGAATCTTTATAGCCTTTTACCTTTCCTTAGAACCGATGTCGGAAATTATCAATGCTACAATGGCAACCCCGATGCCCTAAATTGTGCTGATGCTATTCAATTAAATTGTGGAGTCATGTATTCAGGCGGGGCCTCCACAGATTCTTCTCAGGTTTTTTCTTATGCCTGCAATAATTGGACGGAAACTGGTCCAGAAAGAGTTCATATGATTACTCCGACCGTAGATGGTCTACTAAAGGCCGAACTTTCTGGATTTTCTGGGGACCTTGATGTCTATATTCTGGGAAGTTGCGATCCTTCGGACTGCCTAGGGAGTGTTTCCTCCAGCGCCGCTATTTATGAGGAAGCCAAAGCTGGACAGCCCTATTTAGTGGTGGTGGATTCGGATGATGGAAGTGGCGGATCATACGAGCTATTGGTCACTTGCTCCACCTCAGTGGAAACGGAAAATTTAGCCTTAGGTTCTCTCATTACTGTGTTTCCTAATCCGGTCAATAATTGGCTAAACTATCGATTGCCAAGCCATATCAAACTTAAGAGAATAGAGATCATCAATAGCCTTGGTCAGGTACAGAGGGTATTGGGAAATGAGGGGATCATCGATGTCAATCACTTACCTGCCGGAACTTATTTTATTAGATTTACCGATCAATTCAAAAAGACAGCTAACTTCAAATGGGTTAAAAATTAGAGCTGACACGGATAGCCAGACAGCCACAAAAATCAGATATAGACTCCCTCTGCCTATAGCTATCACTCTATTGTAGCGATTGACTCTTAGTGTAATCTATCTCCTCCCCTTGTTGCCCAATATGGATGCATTTACAAATCTTTCAGTCCTTGCCGTTTGGTTCGAACAATTGGACCCAGTTTCCTTCCTGATCCTTCACAATGGCATATTGGTTGGCCCAAACAAAGGTACTGGTCCCTGGTCCATGAGATATTTCAACTTGTTCGTCTTTAAATTGGGTCAGCAACGCATCGAACTTGCTTACACCAAATGCGAGTTTGGAAAAGCCGAGAATCAAGTTGTCTGATGAGGTTTCCTTCCTTGGCATGACTTGGGTAGGTTCAAATAGTTCTAGCACACAATTGTCCCGTTCTAAAATAGCTCTCTGGTTACCGCTCTCCCCTACTGTTTGATGATGCGTAAATCCTAGATGAGTCGAGTACCAGGAGATAGCTGTTGGTAGGCTTTGAACGGTATTCATGAACAACCAAGGACTGGCAACTTCTTCTGTGCCACCATCAAAAAATTGGACATAGTTCCCATCTGGATCTTGAAGAAGGAAGAATCGCGTTGGCCATTTAATCGGCAGTTCACTTTCCGGCAATTCACCGATCCCGGTCACAAAGTTTAAGTTGTCCTTTTTTTGTAGTTCAGCATATTTGTCATCTATATCCGACAATAAGAATCCGATTTTGAACCAACCGCCCAGGGATACGTCTGGATCAGAAAGTATTTCGCTCCGCTGAATGGAAGAACCGCTTTCAACTAATTCCAAATGAAAGTCTCCAATCTGCAAAAAGGCTATACGCAAATCATAATCTGGAAAGGAATCAATGGGTTGTGCCAACCTGCCTCCAAGTACCTGGCTATACCAATCCAGGCTTTGTTCTAAATCTTCGACGACAATGGCCATTAAGCGGGCTTGAAAAATGGTAGTTTGTGGAGGAGTTTTGGAGCCCTGGCAAGCAACAGAAAGCCAGGTAATCATCGCAAAGAATAAGGAGTGAGTGGGATTCTTCATGGTGTAGGAGGTATGAGTAGCTTAATTATGTGTCCTTTTCACCAAGGAGAGCATGATGCCACTAAAGATGAGCAATGAGCCTACGATCTTATTCTGCAGGTGTACCTTTTCTCTATTTTCAAGATAGGACTTGAGTTGTTCTGCAAAGCGAGCATAAATGAGTAGTGAAATTCCGTCGATGGCCAAAAAGGTGAGGGCAAGGATGGACACTTGCAGGAGGAAAGGAGCATTTGGGTCGAGGAATAAGGGAAACAAAGCAGCAAAAAATACAATGGCTTTTGGATTTGCAGCCGACATCAAGAAGCCCTCCCCGTACAATTTGCTAAAACTCCGTTCCTGATCTTTTTTGCCGGAAAGTTCTATTTGGACTTTACCAAAAATCTTAGATAAGCCCATATATATTAGGTAGACTACTCCGCACCACTTTATGAATTGGAATATAGCACCAGAAGAAATGACGAAGGAAGCCAGTCCAAGGGAGGCTAAAGCAATCTGACAAAGGTTGGCACTAAGATCACCTAGGATAGTTCCAACGGTCTTCTTGGTCCCATACTTCATACTGTTTGCAGTAGCCAATAAAACACTAGGGCCAGGTGTGAAGGCAATGAGCATTACAGTTCCGACAAAAGATAGCCATACGGATAAGTCCATAATCGCGGGTTTTTGGATGCTGTGAAAGTAAGTTACATTATAATCATAATTCAGATCTAAAATAGTGATTCATCGGAAAGGTTATAGCTTGGTAAAATCTAAGTACATGCCCTTGGAGGCTGGCAGTGTATCTCTAAAGCCAAATTTCTCATAGAGGAAAGATGCATCTCCATCGGCTATTAGGCTTACATAGCAGCTTGGTGGCAGGTTTTCTTTAAGATAGCACGTAATGTATTCCATGATGCGTTTTCCCAAGCCCTGCCCTTGGAAGTCCGGATGTACGCAGATATCTACTACTTGACAAAAGCAACCTCCATCACCAATGACTCTGCCCATCCCAATGGCTTGCTCTTTCTCCTTCAACAGAACGGTGTACAAAGAATTGGGCAAACCCTTTACACTTGCTGCTACCGTCTTGGCGGAGAGGCCGCTGATGACTCTCAGGTGTCGGTAAGTATCTATGGGAAGGTCATTTTCAATGATTTCAGGGTTTAGCATTTCAACTTGTTTATAGGTGCATGTTTATCAGATCCTTCAAGTCGGAACTACTTGGCCGAGGCGCGTCTTCCGCTAGCAATTTCCCACTGGTATCAAATAGGATGTAACGCGGAATGGTCTTTATTTGATAACGCTGATAGAGATCAGAAGATTCCCAGGCAGAGATCAGATAATTGTGTTTTTGTTCATGGATATTCTCCATGATGGCAGCACGTTCCCAAGCCTCAGTTTGTTTGTCAATAGAAATCTGAATCACGGCTAATTTATCCTTACCGATTTCATTTTGGAGTTTACTAACGGCTGGCATTTCCTGTCGGCAAGGCGTGCACCAGCTGGCCCAAAAATCTACCAATACGATCTTTCCCCTTTCTTGTGCTAGTATGTCGCTTAAGCGCTGCGGTGGATCCCCAAGAAGATTGGTCAAAAGGTCTGTTTGTTCTTGTGCAAGGGCAGTCTGGTCCTGTTTGGCCGTTTTCTCTGCTATTAGGGACCCCCATTTTGGCGTATAAAGTTGAGCAGTATCAATGGCTCGCAGCTTTTTGAGATAGGGGCGAAACTGCGATTTTTCAACAAAAAAGATACTTTTTAAATAACTATCGAGAATAGCCAAACGTAATTCTGGCTGGAGGAAACTCGCTTCATTGGCAATGAAGTCGAACTGCTTCGAGTTCTTTACTCTTCTCTCCTTCTTGAAATATTGATAGAGGATGACCGTTCTTAAGAAACTCAGATAATCCTGATCCCAAGCCCATTTTTCTTCCGTTAGGCTAATGTTAAGATCCTCAATGGTCAGTTCTCTTTTCTGGTTGCGGGCCGCATAGATCATCTCTTTGGCATGACTCCGTTCCAGCTTCCTTTTTGTTTTGTGGTAAAAGGCGTTGGAAATCTGTTTCTGACTACTTAGGCTATCCAAGAGCAGTAAGCCATTCTGTAGAATCTGGTCGCTATCTCTTTCAGCCCCAATAGCGCGACTTTGAGTACTGAAGCCAAATGCTTTTGCGTCGAGGTTCTTCTTGTAGAGGAGGTAGTTAAAATTCAATTCTGCCCATGGCGTTTTAGCATGAAGCAGCGTGAAAATGGGATAGTTAATGGTTTTGTCAGGGCGAATCTGTAGGGAATCAATGCCAATTTGGAGGCTGTCTCCTCGTTGTAGCACCAATTCGTAGAAGAAAGAGTGCATCGGATCTCCTCCTAGGATCTTGACAGAATCTTTGGAGGGAATCGTGATGGCCCATCTTTGTTGCTCCGGACCGAAGAACAGCATATCAGGTTTATCCTGAAACTCATCGTGAAATAGGTTGGTAAAAAGGGAGAGGCTCGTATCTACCAGGCTTATCACGATCTCATCTCTGACCGGTTTAGAGGTTGTTTCTGGAGCACTTGCTGGTGTTTCAGCTTCTACTTTAGACTCGGATTCACAAGCCAAAAGGCAGCAAGAGAAAAGAAAGAAAAGGAGTTGTCGCATTATACTAGGTCATTAAGGTGTTCCTCTATTTAGATGTAGTATACAATTCAATTGGTGGTTGAAGGCTGGCCCATTAGGAGTTTTCTTCTACCTCGTATCCGAAATTCAGCAAGATGTCTTTGGCAGTTGATGAGGATAGAAATTCATAGAAGCTGCGGGCAGCTTCATTTTCTTGTTCCTGCCTTTTGATAACTACAACACCTTGTTGAATGGCGCTGTACATGTCTGTCGGTAGTGGAATCCATTGTCCTTTGCCTTGCAAGGCCGGGGATAATACCACTGACATGGCTGTAAACCCAAGCTGTGCACTTTGGGTCGTGATGAATTGATTGGTTTGGGCAATACTTTCTCCAAAAACCAATTTTTCTTGTAAGCGAGGCAATAAGCCTTGTCTTTTTAAGGCTTGTTCTGCTGCCCTGCCATAAGGAGCTACTTTGGGGTTAGCCAGAGCAATGTGCCGAATGGAGGGATCACTTAGTAGGTCTAGGCTTGGTTCCAACCCATCTTGCATAGACCACAGTACCAATTTCCCATGGGCATATACCTTTGGAGGTAGGGCAGCCAGACCACTGCTTTGGATTTCATTCGGATATTTCATATTCGCAGAAACGAATATGTCAAATGGGGCTCCCTGTTGGATTTGCGCTGTTAATTTACCGGAAGAACTCACACTGGTTTGACATTTGATGCCCGATTCTTTCGTAAAGGCTTTGGTGAGTTCTTCCATAGCGAACTGCATGTTGGCCGCCACGGCGATGGCTATAGTTGAAGTAGAATAAGCTTCCCCCTCCCCTGCTTCTGAGGGAGTTCCACAAGCTTGCATACCTACTAGCAGGAAGAGGATTTGGGAAATTGGGAGTAGTGACCGGGTTAGTGATATCCGTAGCATGTAGCAAAGATAGGTATTCGAAATATAGACCAGTGTTTGTCTGTAGGAACAAATAGGATAAACAGACAGATCTTGGCTTTGGTTCTTATCTACCCTGCTTGTTTGGCTCCCTTTCTGTGATATACTTGAAATACCTTCTTTTATCCTTAGCCAGGTCTTCTTCTACCTTTGCCTGCAAAATTCCATCAGAACCATTCCAATGTATCATACTTAAATTCATTTAAGAGCGCATTGAGTTAAACATCTAAAGTTTGCCTATCCTACTTACATCCCGCCAAAATCTTCTCAATCTCGGGATAGGACCCGATCAGCATTTGATTCACCTGATTTTCCATTCGCCACTCGCTCATGACTTCATCGAGTGTTTCGATGCTACTTTTTCGATTAAGAAAGCTTGTAAGCCATTTGCTACGCAAATCATTGGAATAGGAATACATCCGATAAAAAAACTCGATACTCTTAACACAGCTGAAATCCAGGAAATGAATATGGTCGGTATCTTTCATGGCACTCCAAGCAATTTCATAATGCTGAATAAAGACCAATTGGGAGTTGAAATCTAAATCAAAGGTTACGTCATAGAGAGAAGTCGTATCATCGACCTTGTCGGTGTCTTCAATGATTAGGGCCTTAGGATATTGGATCCGTAGCTGTTCCATTTTTTTGGGATTCATCCGGAGCACCATCTCATCGTAATCTTCAATATGGGGGCGTATCTGGTTGAAGAATTCAAAATTCTGCACGGACATGCTATCCCATTCCAGCAAATCTTCGTAATTATCTTCTAATTCTGCTAAGACATCTGCAAAAGCAAGCTCTGCTCGATTTTGTTCTGCCTTCGTCGCATAATGCTCATTCAGAAAAATACCTAGATAGACTCCTATGGTAGTGGAAATCAAAGTCATCGTCCAGGGGCTATTGAGAAAGGCTCGGATCCTCTTTTTCATAGTTGGTAGCTGATCAAGTGAGTATCTGGGAATGCTTGTGATCCCTCAGCTCTTATAAGTTAGCCCTAATTAGATGGAAAATCAGCTAAACTAGATCAAACCCTAAATTCTCAAGACGTTTTCAGGGGCGACTAATGGAAATTTGGCTAATAGGCTTGTTTTCTCTGTACGTTGGTACCAATCGTTGTGTACAAATTCGATTTCTTTTACACTGATCCTTCCAAACTCATGGGCTCGGTACTGCTGAAGAAGGCTCAGAAATTCTTTCTTCCTTACGACTGGCGCACTAAATCGCACTACCGTTGAATGTGCCGTGGATAGTCTGTACCGCTTATCGATGCTCTGTTCCAAGTCAGATTTTTGGAAAGCCTTTCTAATTTCATCGCGAAGCCTGTCTAAGGTCCCTGATTGATAAAAACCTTGCAGTAATACGGTGGCGGGAGAAATACACACTCCATTAAATGTAATTGGAAAGGCAGGACATTTGTACAAGGCAGCTTTGATTAGATCGATATAGGACTGAATGTCGAGCTTATTGATGTTAAAACCAGCATGGCAGGAGATAATGGAGAGTACCGTAATATGTATATCTGAATTGGCATAATAATATGGGTTTGGATCAATGGCTTTTAATTTAGATAGAAAACCCTGTATCTTCTCGGATATTGCGGTGTCGGGTCTTGCCAGGAGTGTTATTCCAAACCGATTATCGTCAGGCTCGTCCAGGTGCTTATCTGCTTGGAAGTTGGCCTTTTGAACCTGGAGGAGACTATCGGACCATAACTGATCGTAATGTGATTTTAGGAAGCGGGAATTCCGATTTACCATAATATTAGTCATAAGGGCTAGAAGCTATACTTGATGCTCCGGTTGCCATCGTCGCCGATATTGTAAAGGGGTGAGCCCTGTAAGGCTTCGTAATCGTCGGTTAAAGTACGAGGAATTGGTGTAATCCGATTGATAAGCTATCACTCCTACAGATTCAGCCGTTTCATTTAATAATCTACAGGCATGTCCAATTCGAATTTCGTTGAGGATATGAGAGAAGGTTTTGCCGGTATGGCGCTTTAGAAATTTACAAAAAGCCGAATCCTTCAAGTTAACTTCCTGGGCTACCTTACTCAGATGTGGATCGCTTGATGAGAGGCTTCCAATAGCTGCCGGATAAGCTTGAGTTCTGGCTTGGAAAAGAAACCGATACCCAAAAAATCTTCCGAAAAGTGAGCAACGATAGCTCTACATCGGAGACTGGAGTTTCCTTGATAATGTTCTGGCTGGGAACCCCTCTTAGTGACGAATGAAGGTATCTACAACGGACAAGCCGTAGACTTAGAGCAGGACGGCGACTACGATATTTTTCGTTATCAAACACATGACGCCACCACCTTATAATGTGCTAAAAAATCAAATTCGACCATAAAACACATTCAATTTCTTATTTTTATTTATTGTAATATGAAACAGCTACTTGGTATTATGTGTTGGTCTACAGAGCAATACGTCGTTTCTGCTATCGATGCTGTCAATCGCTATTATAAGCATCCAGCTATTCCAATTGGTGAGCGGAAAGGAGAAACACATCACTAAGGCTGGTGTTACAACAAGCGGTCCAAGCACTATTATTTAAGATTGATCAAAGATACTGAAGAAATGGCCCTACTGATAGAAGCCCTAATGCTGGGTAATTTTTGAAAAACGCTCTTCAAAACATTGATCATGAAAGCATGCACAAAACGCTGTCTTGTCCTTCTAATGCTATTGCCCCTTTTTTCAACGGCACAGGAGAAAGTAATCCTGGACACCGATCCTTCCTATGATCCAGATGATGTGGGTTGTATGGCGATGTTACATACCATGGCTTCCATAGGAGAATGTGAAATCTTAGCCATGATCAATTCGACTGAACATCAGGAATCTTCTTTGAGCATTAGTTCCATTAATCACTTCTATAACCGACCCGCAATCCCCGTGGGTGATTATAAAGGGTACCCAGAAAAGATCAATGCCCCTATACTGACCTACGATCAACAAATTGCGAAGGAATACCCACGAGCATTGGCTGAGTGGGAGGATGCAGCAGACGGTGTGCAGCTTTATCGCGAAATACTTGCAAGTGCAGCCAATCGAAGTATCACTGTTGTCATTATTGGGACCATGCACAATTTCTATGGACTACTTCAATCTGGTCCTGGCGACTACAGTACCCTCAGTGGAGTAGATTTGGTTCGGGCTAAAGTCAAGCAAGTAGTAACTATGGGTGGGAACTTCATAGATGGTAAAGGGTTGGATCGGACCAATTGGGGTGGAGCAGATGCACTATGCGAGTATACGGACTGGTCTTGCCTTAACGAAGAGCGTAACCGGATGTGTAGATATGTAATAGAAAACTGTCCAGCCCCTTTTATTGCTTCAGGTTGGGAGGTGGGTTGTGGGGACTACCATGATGCGGATTATGGGAATGTCATGACTGGGCAAAGCCTGAAAGAATTGGATGCCAAGCATATTGTTCGCCGAAGTTATGAATATCACTTTCAGCAGCGAGGCGGGGATGAAGATATTAGCCGGCATAGTAATGATCAATGTGCACTACATTATGCCATTCGTGGAGAAGGTGAAAATTATGTAGCTCAGCGGAATGGGAAGATCAAGCTAAGCGAATCCGGAGAATGTACTTGGGAAGCTATCCCTGATGGTCAGCAAGGTTATATCCAGAAAAAAAGAGATAAAGACCTAATTGCAAAGGAGATTGATGCCTTGATGATGGGAGCTATTCCGGCATTGGACGATACCCCGCCTGCCCCTCCTCAAAATCTTGGCTTTCATAAACGTCGTGGAAAAGTCCTTCTACATTGGGACCCAGCCTACGATGAAACAGAAGGTAGCTGGGTGATAGCTTACCATATATACTATGGGAAGAAGCAAGTGGGTGTTGCCTATGGGACGCAGTACCCCATACCGAAGAAGTATAAAAAGCCGGAGAAGTTTGTGGTGAAAGCTGTTAATGTGGCAGGTGTGGAGAGTGAGTAGTTCTATTGGCAGTTTTAGAATGCTGCTACATCAAATTCGGTGGAGTTGATCGTGGGACCCATATTGATAGGGGTTCCCCAATCCGCTCCAGTCCAGAAGGAGATATAGTGATCTACAGCTCCATATCCCCCAAGCCGATCTGAAGCAAATATTATATAACTTTCATCCACTGATATAAATGGATCCCATTCTTCAAATGCAGTATTCACAGCTTTAATATTACTAATCTCCATAGTTGCCGGGGTAAAACAATAGATATAATGGAGCATTTCCCTAAAACTCCTTCACTCCAAATTCGCTCTTCGGGAGATGAATCTTTTTGGAAACTGCATTTAATTGATAACTAATGACGAATTGTAAGATATCTACTTCATACACGTAGTTGGTCGTGGTGAAAAAGTTGCTTCTTTCTGTAGTGATCCGCTGCTCATTGGCTGCCCAAAGTCCCATGTCGATGTTTAACCATTGTAGGGCAACTGCCAGTTTCTTTTCCCAGAAGGTTTGCCGTAGGGTCAGTGAGGGATTATAGAATTCAGAATCGCGCCCCTGGGCCGTAACCCTTTCAGATAAGTAATTGAAGGCGAGCTGCGTTGAGAAGGTGGACGTAAAATGAAAGGTAGAATTGGCGTTGATGGAATAGATCGTGTTTGAGGTGTTGATGTTATCTCCAAATAGGTTTCCTTCAATTTGATAGTTGAATGCATTGGCTCCTAGATACACTCGCCACTTTGCGGCGGGAAAAAAGGTTGAGCCGACTTCCAGTCCTAGCGCATTGGCGTTTCCAGCATTGGTGTAGATGCGATTCAGTATGGTATCGTTGAAAACGGTATTGACGCGATTGATGACATGCTCAATGTGTCTATAATAGGTAGTGGCAAAGAGGGAATGATCCCCCCAGGTTTGAACCAGGCCAATTTCTACTAAATCGATGTATTCTGGAAGCAGCTCGGCATCACCTTGTTCTAAGGTTTCGGAATGTTCTCGCTCAGGGAAGGGAGTCATCTTGAAGGTGGTTGTCCGCTCAATCCTCCTGCTGTAGGCCGCTTTGAGGCTGAGATTTTCTGATAACTTGTAGCCTAGATTAAAGGAAGGAAAGAGGTTAAACTGGCTCAGATCAAAGGTTTCATTGGGGCGCTCGATGGCGACCGTTCGATCAAAGTGTTCCAATCGAAGGCCTAGCGTATAGTTCAATCTATTGGATTTCCCAGAAACCTGAGAATAGATAGAATGAATGGAACGAGTAAGATTGATGCGATTGGTGAATAAGGGATTTTCGAGCCACTGTTCGTTGGCTAAGTCCCGATCAAAGTAATCGAAATCACCGGGATGTTGCAAGTAGCGATACAAATAACCACTTTCCCACTGAGTTTCGCCCCATGACTTACTATAGTCCATTTGTAGACGCACTCCATCAAGTGGATTATCATTGGTATTGAATTGCAATTGAAGGATTCTTTCCGTATTTGGATAGTCCAGGTTGGCATTATCAGTTGGGCCTCCTAAGACAGTTCTTTCGTACAGTCCGGAAATCTTGAAAGAGGAGTTGTTTTTAAATTGAAAGGCGTAATCTAGTGAACCGATGATGAAATCTCCCTTACGCACCCGCAGGTTTTCATTGAAGTAGGTGAGTCGATTGAAAACTGTCCCTCCTTGAAAGGCTTGCCCCATTTCCAAGAATAGATCATAGTACCTTCCGGCTCCTTGATAAGTGCCATCGGCCAGGCGAGTTCGTTGCTGATTGAGGTATAGGATATCTGCTGTTCGTTCCTTGTTTCTTTTTCCTGCAAACAAACCCAAAGTAAGTGTTTGCGTCTGATTTGGGGCATAAGCTAAGGATAGCCTTCCGGAGTAATTGGTTTCATCAAAACTGCGTTCTCCATCCGAGGGGAATTCGGTCAGGACATCTTCCAAGAAAGTGTTTACATACCCCTCTCGCCGACCGGAGATATCATATCTGCGATAATCTAAACCCGCTGAAACATCCCACTTACCCTGGCGAAAGCTGTAGGTAATATCTGCACCATACCTTGGCGTATTATTTTGGTTTTCGTAAGGTTCTACACTTGGCAATCCTAGCAAAGTGTTGATACTCAAGAAAGTTCCATTGGTGAGGGCTTGCTTGGTTTTTATATTAATAATACCAGCTTTCCCATCTGGGTCATATTTAGCGGAAGGCGCGGTGACTACTTCCACATCATCAATGGCATTGGCCGCTAACTGTTGCAACACTACGGAAGGGTCCCCTTGTACGGGTTTACCGTTAATCATAAGCTGAAAACCAGTAGCACCTCGAACGGATATTTCGCCAAAGGAGTTGATACTCACCGCGGGAAGGTTTTGCAAAACATCTGAAGCAGTTCCGCCTTTTGCAATCTCAAATTGTCCTGCATCAAATACTTGCTTGTCCACCTTGTACGAAGAGGTGATGGCGCGACCGGTGACCTCAACCTCTGCTAAAGTTGAGGCATTAAGGCGTAGCGCAATATCCCCGAACTCCAGACGGTCTGGTGCAAAGAAAATCTCCGAAAAGAAGGGCTCAAAACCTAAAAACTGGGCTTGGAGGTAGATGGAGTCGGAAGGACTCTCTATTTGGAAGGTACCTTGCTCATTTGTAACCGTACCTGCAATCAAGCTGGAGTCCTTGGCCAAGAAAATAGATATGGTTCCGTACTCAATGACCTCCTTGGATTGCTCATCCTGGATGCGTCCATTGAGTATCATCCTTTGTTGAGCGACTAATACTACAGATAGAATAGAGAGCACTAAGGTAAGTAACAACTTATTCATGACGGACAGTTGATGATTCGTTTCGATGTCCTAAAGGTACCTTTAATCGTTTCTAAGGCTTAGAACTTATCGTTAAGTTTCTTGCGGGAATCGACAATTCTTGTCCAGATGTTGAAATCCTTACCCAATTGCGCAGGATTGTCCACTTTTTTATCTTAACATAACTCAACCTTACCAACGAAATGTAGTTGTATTGCTTATTAGCCTTGATTCTAAAGTGACTGTCGATGAAAAACCTTTTGCTCCTCTCTTTCTTCCTTTCTGCGCAGCTTGTTTTTAGCCAATACAGTATTGTCTATTTATCTAATCAATCCGGCAACTTCGACCTCTTTATGACGGACGCTAAAGGCAGCTCCGCACAAAAACTAACATCTAATCCAGGTTGGGATTGGGCCCCGACTTGGAATGCTAGTCTTAACGCAATTCTTTATAATTCTAGTGATACAGCTAATCAGTTCTCCATCCGGGCATTTGATCTGAAGGGTGCAGATAAAGCGATTGATACCAAAGGATTAGAAGAATTCATTCTTTCACCTAGTGGGAACTATGCTTTATATACACTAAAGGATAACAAAAATCGCTACATCGGTATCATGGATGTCCATTCTGGGGCCAATCGTCTATTAGTGACCGACCCCTCCTATAACAGTAGGGCCAAATGGTCCCCTGACGAACGCTACTTCAGTTTTATTTCGGATAGAGACGGAAATGGCGAACTGTACGTATATCAGATTGCTACTGGGATTACGAAACGACTTACCCGATCTGAAAAGAGAGAAAAGTACACCTCTTGGTTACCCAATAGCCAAGAAATCGTTTACACCTATCACTATTCCGATGAACGCGATAAGGAACATAATGATCTCTTTAGGGTGAATATTCTCACGCAGGATACAAAACAGATTACCAATGATCTGGCCTTTTATCAGGAAATAGCTGTCTCCCCAGATGGAAAGAAGATAGCCTTTCACGCCAAGCGCCAAGGTGAGGATCATATCTACCTGATTGACATTGACGGGAAAAATGAGCAACAAATTACAAAGGCCAAGGCTTATCACGGGGAGCCCTGCTGGGTGCCCCAATCAGCTAGGAGATAAGTATTGATTTTGAGACTATATTATTGGGTTCGAAAGTAGGATATTGCTAGGGAATCTGCTGGTCTGAGCCTTTTACTCGGTAGCTGGTTTTTCTTTGATTACATCTTCCCGATTCAAACCATATACTTGTTCTAAGTTTTCGATGGCTGCGTCGAAGTAATTGATGGCTCTTTTGAGATGAAAGGCACGCAGGTTTGCTGCTCTGGCTAGGGGGAAGATTTCATTATGAAAACGCTTTGTGAAGCCTTCTCGGTCAGTGAGACAACTGGTCAAATCTCTGGTATTATACATGCAGCTTAGGTTGGCATATTTTCCCAATTCATCCGTTACTCGTTTCGTCTCTTTATCAAATTCTAGGAGGTCTCTTTTGGTGTAAGCATCTCGGAAGGAAAAAGTAGAAGCCAGTTGACCTCGTACTTCCAGGTTTTTAACCAGTGCAATATCGCCAGTGCTCATCATGATATCAAAAGTCGTAGGTGGGAAAGCCCGGAATACTCCTCTGGTGGCTACCTGGGCCAAATTATATAAGGCTAGTTGTATACTGTCATTTTGATTAAACTGGCTAAGCCGGATACCTGCGTTAAGGCTCCGAATATCCTGCTCACAATCAAAGAGGTTATTGCGATTGCTTTCCTGTTCCTCCAGTAAGTCGAGGTACATCGCCTGTATATAGTCATCCAACTTATGCTGATTGCGTTTACTTTGTTGGTATCGATCTGCCTGAATGGCGATTAGGATGGAAAAAATGATTAGGAATATCTCCAATACATAGGCTAAAAGGTTGACCTGACCTCCGGAAAGCTTACTTAGGAATTTACGCCAAAACATGTCTGTGGGTTTTGGATCCTAAGGTAGGTAACTTTTGCAGAAAATAGATAGTTAGAGCTGTCCCCCGCTATACCAATGGTACGATTATTGGTCGGATTTTTCTTCTTGTTGCACTTGTAGGTCGTACATCTTTTCCATCTCCTTAATAGTAGCCTCAAAGTAGCGGATGGCAATCCGCAAATGGTAGGCTCTACTGCGAGCATTAGTGAGCAATAGAAATAATTCATTATTGAAATTATCGATAAATCCCTTTCGGTCCCGTAGGCAGGTTTGCGGTGCTGGCGTACTGACCATGCAGGATAGGTTGCCGAATTGACCTAGACTGCGTGCTGCATCATCGGTCAAAGCGTCAAAGGCCAGCAGGTCTTTCTTCACATAGTCCGCCCGAAAGGAGAACGCACCAGCCAAGCGGCTACGGAATTCAAGATCTTTGATGATACCGATATCTCCAGTAGAAAACATGATATCATAGGTAGTGGGCGGAAAGGCCCGAAATACGCCCCGCGCAATCACGGCTCCAAAATTCTGTAAAGCCGAGGATAGGCTATCTGCCTGATCTATCTGACTTAATCGCATACTCGCCTCAATATTTTTGATATCATTCAGACAGTCGGCCAGGTTGTTCTGATTTAGACGTTGCTCAATAAGCAAATCTTGGTGCATTGCCTGTAGGTAATCGTCCAGCTTGTTTTCAGTCCGTATATTCTGCCGAAAACGATCAGCCTGTATCGCAACTAAAATAGAGAAGATGATCAAGCATATTTCTACCAAATAGACAAACGCATGGGGTTTGCTATTGGTAATGCGAGAGAAGAATTTGCGCCAAAACATATCTGTGAGTTTTGGGGCATAAGGTAGATAAATTTTGTAGATCCATTTTGCGGTACGAATAAGGGAAATCTACGCTCGAATGCCTAAAGGAGAGGAGCACTCTACTTAGAGTATCTCCCCTACCCGATTGATTATCTCAAAAGTTTAATCTGCGATTGATCTTCAAGGTGATACCCCAGTCCTTATGCTGTAGGGCTTCGGAATAGTTATCTGCAAATACCAAATAGACAAAAGACAAGGGTTTGTATTCCCATTGTAAGCGGGAGTTGATATTGAAATTATCGATCTGTTGATTGTACTGGATATAGGTGGTCCAATTCAATTGATTGCTAAAGAATACCTCAGCTGAGACTCCAAATAGATGTAGATTTTGCTGGCCAATCTCAGAAAAGGAAAGCGTATTGTATTCGTAATTGAGTTGCAGACTAAGCAAGGGCAGAAAACGGTAGCCTATCCTGCTGCCGAAGCGAGTTCGATCTCCATGAAAAAAACTGCCAAATTGTAGGTTGACCGATCCATACAGGTTTCGGGTATAATCGCTATTAAACCCTAGCCGAATCGCAGTGTTCTGATAAGCTCCCGGGAGAATCAGATTTCCGTTGCGCAAAGGATCAAAAGCATATTTGAGTTGAACCTCATCATGATAAAAATTGAGATAGGTGGACATTTGATTGGCGAAGAATAAGGCTGTGTTGTAGAAGTAATTCTTTTCATACAATTCACCTTCCTCATCCCAATATAGATCCACATTGGCATTCACCAGCCGATAGGTTTGAATGATCTTTTGATTTTTGGGGAAGTGATTAACAAGCAAGTTTTGGGAAAACTGTTTGTACCCTTCTCTGATAACTTCCTGGTTTAGGGCATCATAGTTATTCAATCTAGGAACGAAGCCAATGTCGGTGAAGAAATTTTCACCCACGGCATTGATCTTTGTTCCGAAGGTGAGTGTCCGGGTATTGTAGTTGTTTTCTAGCGTGAAGGCCTGATTTTCTCCTTTAACCCCATCCGTAAAACTTTGATTATAGCCAGCAAAACCGGACCATCTGCGATTTTCACTCAGATAATTCCCTTTTACGCCGGCAACTCTGTTGAAATCATTTTCCAGGGACAACCCATCGGTGGCTTGTCGATTGACCCAATAAGCCGTCATATTGAACACTGGATGAAATTGTTGCTTTACCACTCCCACCATATAGTTTTGGGCTAGCTCTTCCTCTCCTGTTTTGCTTTGTACGTTTAGCCAGCCCACTCGGGTGTTTGGGCTTACGTTGCCCGAAAGCTTCAGGCCCAGCAAAATATCCTGTGCAGCCCCGATGAAGCGGGAATAGAAGGGATTGATATCACTAGCCAATTGTAGGGTTGTGAAGAGATCGCTATTCTCAATAAAGAAATTTCGGCGCTCAGGAAAGATGATGTTGAATCGCGTCAAGTTGGTAACTTGCTGATCCACATCTACCTGAGAGAAATCGGGGTTGATAGTAGCGTCCAATCTCAATCCATCAGAGATCTTATATTGGACATCAAGGCTGGGGATGAGCGCTGATTCTGACTCCTCTTCAACGAGGTTCCTACCATGTCCTGTCGTGATGGCGGGGATTAAAGTGGTTTTAGCGAGTTTAGAAGGTTCAAGATTTTCTATTTCAATGGGCTTCAAAAAGCGAGTGTCGAACTGTAGAAAGCCTCGTTGGAATTTGTTCCAAACCGTATACATTCTGTCCTTCGCATCTCGGGTATAGAATTGAAAACTCCAACTGGAAATGTTTTCATCATAGCTAAAGGTGCTCAAGGGGATTTTCATCTCGTAAATCTTATCCGTTCCTTGGACACTTTGCCCACTATCCCAGAGGGCATCCCAACTAAGGTTCTCATTTTCATAGTTCGCAATCAAGGCATCCAACTGTGTGCCTGCTCCATTAATGGAAAATAGGTACCCTCGGTTCTGATTGTTGTAGGGATCAATCACCAATCCAACACAGTCGCTCAAATGAAAGCCAGCGCCATAGTTATCACGTTTTAGGCTATTGACTCTTACTTCTGAGAGAGAATCGTGATAGATAAAGGCTACATTAAGGTATTTGCCATCGTGGTATATCTTGACCTCCGTATCCATGCCGGCCATCCCTTCATTGATGGGGAAGAAATTGTGAAAGCCTTGATAGGTATGAATCTGCTCCCAGGCAGGCTCATCCAGTATACCATCTGCTTCGATACTCTGATCCAGATACTTGATAGAGGATTGGGCAAACAAGGAAATGTTGATTAATAGTAAAAAGATTAGGTTGACTCGCCTTTTCATCACTTTTTTCAGACGAAATTAGCTCCCCTTCCAATGTGCTCCCCAGAAAGTATAAGAAGGACTGCTAAGCGTAGCCCAAAGCCAGATCTACTAAGGAAAAAGGCCTACAGCGACTTTGCTCGCCCTAAAACGCTTTCTTATACGATTACAGCTCGTTCTTATACAATTCTGGTGCATTATTACGGCTTCCCCTATCTTTGCGAAATGAGCACTTTTGCAAAACATGTACTACTGTGGGTAGCCATTTATGTGGTATACACTTATATGATGTCTTTCTATGAGGATTGGTATGGAAGAATGGTGGCCAACTTGATTAATGTACCCTTGTTCATGATGGCCTATTACTTGCTCGCCTATGTCCAGATTCCCCATTTGTATAATAAGGGAAGGATAGGGTGGTTTGTAGTAAGTATTTTGGCTTCTTCTTTTGTGATTGGTGCTATCTGTCGTATTAATGGTTATCTATGGATGGATGCCTTCTTTGGGAAGCATGAAGATATCCCGTTTATCACACCTGGCGCTTATCTGGTGAAAACTGTACGCTATTATACCCCGGCTATGGCTATCTTAGCTTGGAATTCTCACGAAGCTCGACGTACTGAACTGGCTAGAATGCAACTATTAGAGAAAGAAAAGATTACTAATGAACTGAAGTTTCTAAAAGCTCAAATTAACCCCCATTTTCTCTTCAATACCCTCAATAACTTGTATTCCTTCGTGCTGAATCAATCTCCCAAGGCACCAGACATGATTATGCAGCTATCAGGTATTTTGGACTATGTACTGTATAAAAGCCAAAAAGCTGAGGTACCGCTTCAGGAGGAGGTAGATACGATTGAGCATTTCTTACAGCTTGAGCATATCCGTTACGGAGAGCGGCTACAAGTCGATTTTTGTCGATCTGGTGATTTAAGTACCCCCATTTCCCCTTTGATTTTGTTGTCGGTGGTAGAAAATGCGTTTAAGCATGGAGCCAGTGGAGATATTGACTCACCGAAAATTGGTATCGAAATCAAAGAGGAAGCGGGTACGATCAAGGGCCGAATTTGGAATACTAAAAGTCAGCACCAGGGTGAGCTGAACGATGCCTACAAGGAAGGGATTGGCTTGTCTAACTTTAAGCGACAGTTGGATTTGATCTATCCCAATCGACATGAATTAAATATTGATGATCGCGAGGATTCCTTCTGTGTTTCACTTTCTATAAAACCCGCTGCATGAAACCTATTCGATGCCTATTAGTTGATGATGAACCGCCTGCTATCGAATTGTTAGAGAAATACGCTAGTATGATTGAGCAGTTAGAGGTGGTGGGTACTAGCCATTCCGCCGTTAGGGCCTTTGAGATGGTGCGCGAAAAGTCCGTAGATCTGATATTCCTGGATATTCGCATGCCGGTTCTTAATGGAATCGACTTCATCAAAACATTGAAAAATCCTCCCGCTATTATTCTTACCACGGCTTACCGAGAATACGCCATCGATGGCTACGATTTGGACATCATCGATTACTTGCTAAAGCCGATCGCCTTCGATCGTTTCCTCAAGGCGGTAGATCGTTACCGGGATCGAACGGCGATAAAAGTGATTGAAAAAGCCCCTGATCTAGGTGAATTACATGAATTTATCCTTTGCAATGTAAATCGAACCAAGCACAAAATCTGGTTGAAGGATATCCTGTACATCGAAAGTTTAAAGGACTACGTCCGGTTTCATACGACGAAAGGGCGCTTGGTAGTGAAAGGAAACTTGGGGTCTTTTATGAAGCAGTTGCCACTGGGGCAATTTGTGCGGATACACCGTTCCTATGCAGTAGCCTTAGCTCATGTGAGTGCGCACAATCAAAGTGAAGTCCTGGTGGATGGAAGCAGCCTACCGATTGGCAAAAGTTATCGAGAAAGCCTACTGACAAAAATCCCTTCTTGATCCTATTTTTTGGCAAACGATAGACTCAGATAGCGAGCTGTGGTAATGAAATCCCTGTAATTATTAGTAATTTCAGTGGTTTTCAAATACCAACTTTAGATCAATGATAAAGCTATTACAAAAGTGGGCCACCGGCCGAAATGTACTCATCTTATTGGCGGCAGATTTCGTCTTTATGCTTGGCATTATGCCTTATATGGGTAAGAAAATGGAGGAACTTGCACCTGGTATCCCTCCTCTTGACATCACCATCCCCAGCTATTCTGCGGAATATGCACAAGATGTCATCACCAAAATGTCTGATCCGGCTAGGGCCTTCTACCAATCAATCGAGTTGGGTGCAGATTTGATTTATCCCTTGATCTACGGTTTTGCCTTTGCGGTATTGATCGCCTTCCTTTGGCAAAAGCTTGGGTGGGAAAAGGGTTTACTAAAATGGGTTATCTTGTTTCCACTAATAGGTATGCTATTTGATTACGGTGAGAATTTGTCAGTAGTCAGTCTCATCAACCAATACCCTACGCCCACTGCGGGAACCGCTCAAATAGCTGCTTATTTTTCCTTAGCTAAATGGAGTTTTGCCTTTTCAGCTGTAGCGGCGATTGTAATTGGCTTACTAGCCTGGGGATGGAAAGCTAGGTCCAGCCAGTAAGGATTTCAAAATCTCATGAAAAGGCACTGAATCGGAAAAAATTCTTGACGTATTCCCGATAAACATATCCCCAAGGAATGATCAATACATTCAACACGATTCCGGCAATGCAAATCCATAAGAATTCTTGGATGTCGGCGTCGATGGTTCCAGCTGAGCTAGCTGGCCAATAGGTTCCAATAATCCAAGCAGATTTATAGAGCAATTGCAGCATAAGAATGGGTATCATTTTTAAGGGAAACCTGACTCCAAGTAAGTTTAACAAGGAGAATCCTGCCCCATCATTTAAATCTGTGGTCACTTCCTTCCCATCTTTGGCATACTGAAAACTTCGCATGTAACCAGAGACAATGAAATTATGGTATTTGGGGATGCTGCCCGCGGATTCCAAAATCGTTCCCTTTTTGACAAAGAAAGGTCGAAAATAATGGCGACAGAGTTCCTGATCAGATGCTGGGATATCCATCAATTGCCTGATGAAAACAAACAAAACTTCGAACATTTTAGAAATTTGCTCTGGGTCTTTAATCAGTTGGTACTCGCTGTCTTTCTTACCCTTGCGATGCATGGTGCTTAGATTTGAAATTGAACTGAATTACTTTGCTCCTTACAAAGCGGATGTAGTTAGCCATTTTCTAGCAACTTGCTCATCCTGAAAGTACCGTAAGCGTTCCTGGTTTACGCCTTGATAAGGTATTGGATTTGGTTGAGCAAAGGCAATGGCTAGCAATGGATTTACAGTGATCATGACAGCCAGGCAAATGGAAAAAGCTGAGGCACTGGCAAAAAGGATTTTGGAGGATGGTGGGGAAGCTATCGGAGAAGAAGTTGATATTACTAGTGAAGAGAGTGTATCAAGTATTATCACCTGACTAAGGTATTTTAGTACCAGTACTTATGCAATCTTGACGGTGAGAAATCGACATTTTGCTAGGAATAAGTCAGTGGAGCTACTGCCGCTCCACGAATTCCTTAAACTGCTGCATCCATTTTTCTCCTTGCTTTCGATACATACTGGGAAAGAGAATCGCAATGAGTCGAGGCATGAGCCAACTCATTCGGGTATACTCAAACTCATAATGGTATCTCGTACGGTTGCGGTCCAAGGGAGTAAAAGTACACTTCATCGTATTGTCCATGTGTTTATGATGGTAAAAAGCCTCGAAGGAATGTGGGAGATGATTAGCAGTAATAGTTTCCGTCAAGATCATATCCCGACCGCTGTATTGATAATACATCTTAGAAACCGCTCCTTCTTGTCCGGCATTTCCTTCCAATAGTTCTTTGCGAACAAAACCATCTTGGTATTCACCCAGGTGGGCGGGGTCCATAAAATAGGTGGTCACTTTTTCAATTGAAGCATTGATCTCTACCGATCCACTAAATTTCATCATATTGAGTTTGCTAGTTGATTCTCCACTAAATGTAAGGACACTGGAATAGAAAGAGATTACAAAACCGTTTTGTAACCTCGAAATATGACATTTCCTTTCTGACTTTGATGTTATTGGGGATGTATAAAACGAAGCGCTATATCACGCTAGGAATTGTGATTGAGAACGTAGGCACAATAGCTTCGTATACGCCCATCCAAAAAGAGTAATTCTGGTACAAATGAATAACGATGGGTCGAATGAAAGGGAAAAAACTAGCGCTTGCATTTGGGGAGTATGGCTCCGATCCATAACTGGCGAATTTGTTCCGGTGGGTTTAGGGAGAATGCAAGAGATGATCTTGCTGCCTCTCCTACCTCAAGTTTTGAATTGTTTTCGAGCCTTCATCCAGGATAGAAAAGGCCCTACCTAGGGGTAGGACCTTACATTCAGTAATATACTTCTAAGTATGATGATATAATTAGGCTAAAGTATGTGACTAAGGGAGTTTTCAATCTAGGCAAGGCGCAAAAACCGCGGCTAGCCATAGCTAACCAAGGATTTTTGCAACGTAGCATAGGTTGAAAAATGCCCGTCATATCTTCTAGGATAATTGTTTCCTCATACTTATATTCTAATACTTAGTATTTCCTATTCTCCCCTCCCCTTTCTACTCCTACTGTTACTGCTGGAGTTTTTGCTCCTTGAACTACTGCTGCTTGAGCTTCTACTTCGGCTGCTTGATGCCGAGCTCCTGCCAGATCTTGAAGGAGATGAAGGGGTGGCTCGACTTCTGCTACTACTGGATGAGCGAGCTTTACTAGGAGAAGAATTGGAGGATCTGCTGCTGGATGCCTTACTTCTTGATGGTTGTCGCACTTGTGGCGAAGTGCTACGACTGGAGCTTCGCGAACGGTCAGACCTAGTTTGCGTAGGAGTTCTTGCCTGCGGGCTAGCACTTCTGCTGCGTCCCTGCCCTTGGCTGTAGGTCCGTGATGGTTTGCTGGCTGCTGTCGATCTTTGTTTAGGCGAACTGTTACGTGAAGTGCGAGTGGGTGTCTCGTAACTACGACTTCGCTGGCTTGCTTCAGCCGTGCTTCTTCTTCTCGCGTCTTTCCCTGCGTCTTCTTGTGTTCGCTTCCTACTGATGGAAGAAGGAGCCTGCCGTCGAGTGTTGGCTCGATCGACTTGCCGTGGGTTTTGTACCACTTCACCCCTGTTTCTGGCATTGCCAGCATTGCGATTCCTAGGCTGCCCGGCCTGGCCACGATAGATGGGTTGTCTACCTTGTCTCACACGAACCGTATTCGTTCGTTGCAATACACTAGGACAATAGGCTCGATAAGGACGATAAAAATTGTGTACACGAATAACGCGATGTCGAGTAACCACAATGAAACGGCTGGTATAAATCACAATACGCGGACGAAATATGCCCCAACTTAACTGGATACGAGGAGCCCACCAGGTGGGATAGTAACGCCATCTATAGGGAGAAACGTAGGTGCGATACTGACGCCCTAGAATGTACTGTACAGGTCTCCAATAGAAGACATTCACATAAGTGCCGTAATCAGAATTGTACCTTCCACGATTATCCGCATAACCTTCTCGTGGTTCCACGATAAGCTCCCGGCCATATAAATCCTCGTCTCCAATGATCTGAAGAACAGCTTCTCTTCGCCCAATGACCTCCAATTCAATCACGGCAACATCCTGTACTTCGTATCGATCAATGACCGCCTGTAACACAATGGCATGAAAGTTTCCTTGTTGTCGATGTTCTACCCTAACATAATCGATCTGGCCGTCATAATTAAGATCCAGATTGTTGACGTAATATTCTTCTGAATTTAGTCTTCTTTCGAAATTCCTTAAGGTAGAGGATTCCCGAAATAGATCAAGGGCTCCTTCAAGACTAAAGTAGTCTCCTTCGTAGCCCGTACGATCATCTTCATACTGGGCATATGCTCCGAAGAACAAGAGGCATAGCCATCCACTTAGCAATAATTTTTTCATAGTCTATCGTTTTCATATTGTTTCTTAAATGACGGACTTTTAGGGCAAAGCCCCTCTCTTTTGGGACATTTTAAATCCAGTTTAACCTAGGTTAATATATTCAAAATTATTTGTTATCATATTGTAAATCAACAAGTTGGGTTGCGATTAGCCTGCTTTTATTCTATGCTAAGCGAAAAACATGTTAAGGTAGCTTGAAACTTAGTAAAAGGAATTGAAGGCGATTGTTAGGGAAATGTGAAGAGAATATATTGACCATTGTAGGCTTAGGCTATAGCTGTTTAGGGTGATCATGAATTCATCTCCCTGTGCTTTTGCGTAAGTGCAAAGGCTGTTTATCTAAGATGCCTTAGCAGGATTGACTATCTAATGAACGATAACCTAACCCACCCACTCAGTTAGTCGGCCAATATTCCTAGATGTAGAATTCTACCACCTGTTTGATTGATGGGGCTTACACTTTTCCCGATTACAATCCCATCTTCCGGCGCAAGGTATTCCTTAACCAGATCTCCAAAAATGTTTCTCATGGTTGCAATAACTTGCCCTTTTTTGACCATATCTGTGACCTGCGGGTGGACAGTCATAATCCCACCAGTATCTGTGTAGATCCAATAAGAACTTTTACACAATACAGTATCAACATCAGGTTCTTCTACTTCGCCATCGGTCATGCCTAAATAACCCAATAGATTATGGATGCCCGTCAAACCATCTCGGATAAGGCCTTTCTGAAAAGTATTGGGATTTCCTACTTCTAAGGTAATGGCAGGAATTTTCATTTCATCTGCTGTCCCACGTAAGGTGCCGTCACTAGGAGGGTTATGCACAATGATTTGAGCATTTTGCAGAATAGCCATTTTGCGAACTATTTCATCGTCCATATCAGCTCGAATATAGTAGGAGTTAACCCGGCCATTGCTTGCTGTATGGAGATCTACTAAATAATCAAATTCATTGATGATACGATTGACTACCCGCCAAGCATATACCTGACTTGCGTTTCCATCTTCTCGTCCTGGCATAATGTGATTGAGGTCCGTACCGTCAATAAATCTACGTTTCTTTCGCAGTAGCGAAGGTACATTTACTACCGGGACACCGATAATAGTGCCTTGTAAGTCCTTCACATCAATTTCCTGGAACAGACGCTGGATGACGGGAATCCCATTTAGCTCATTGCCATGTACAGCTGCCGTCAACCCCAGTACGCTCCCATCTTGCAAACCCCGCGCTACAATAACTGGAATGTGAATGGGGACTCCCATACCATCTGTCGCGATCTGTAACCAGTAATGAGAGATTACACCTTTAGGGCTTTCACTCACCTTTAGTTCTCGAATAACAGGTACGTCTTTATCTACTTCTGATAACATCTTTCTACAGTTTTTCCATGATATAATCGCAAATCGAGTCTACAGCTTGTTCTACCAAGGGTTGCCCCATCAACTCGGCGGTTTGAGGTAGACCTCCAATGCTGGTGGTATTTATCTCCGATAAGACGCGCTTGCCTTCATCATTTACGAGCGTATCAACACCATACATAACGATGCCTAATTCCGAAAGGACCGGGTTTATTTGACGAATGATCTCAACCTCATCAACATCAGCTTCAGTGAAGTTAGAACTACCACCCATTGCCACATTACAAAGCCAGGAGTCTTCAGCCGGCAACCTAAGCGTAGAGCCGAGAATCTTTCCATTGACCACAATAATGCGTTTATCCCCTAGAGATACATTTTTCAGGAATTTTACTCCTAGATACTCAAGTCTTTTACCCTGGTTCCGCTGGCTGAAATCAGCTAAGCTGGTTTGCCTATTGCCCTCCCAAACTTGATTTCCATCTATTCGAATGATACCCTTCCCGCCATATGCTCGGAAAGGTTTTAAGACAATGGGGAAGTGCTGTATGAACTCTAGAATGTCTTCTAAAGATCGGCATACTTTCATTGGAGGACAGTGCTCATGAAATCTGGTTAAAAATGCTTTGCTTCCTGTAATTTGAATACCATTCGGGGCATTAAAGATTAATTGGGTAGAAAACTTTTCTACTAGAAAATGCAGAAAATCATCGGAAAGTGGAGGAGGCATCCTGAGCCACACTGCATCATAGGCAGAGAAGTGTTCTCGCCTAAGTTCTTTTTTAAATGACTTTCCATCCGCTGAAAAAGAAAAGTTTTCCCCTACCCTACTAACCCAAATCTCCTCGGCTACATGTTCTTCAAAAAAAGCCTTGTTGAGGTCGTTACCTCGGGTGGCAACATCTACTTGCTGGCAAGAAGGATTAACCAGGATCGCTTTAACCAAGGCATACAAAGAATTCTCAGCACTGTGGTTGCGGTGATCCGTCAACACTAAGATTTTGAATTGCCGCATTACTGAAGTTTTATTTCGTCGATTAAGCTAGGGTCATCATTAAGACTCTTGAACAATCTCATTCTGAATTTACCTTGTTTATTTACCAACGTTTTTGCCATTCTATCTATGGCGACCATAGAAAGCACGGTCTGGATGTAGGCTTCAATTAGGTCGTCTAGACCAATTCCTAACTTGTTGAAGTCTCGTCTATCCATCAGAACCAGTCGATTAGTGTCACTACCCCAGGTCCCATCCGCATTCCTAAACGATAAGTTCGTGCCCAGCATCTGCCAACTGTTGGTACTGGTTTCAATATTGTCAAGTAGCGGTTTTTCGGAGCGACGAGCATAGGTGCAGAGTGGGCGAATCCCATTTTCGGTAGAACTGACCATCATCCGTATATCTGCCACGTAGGTATGGTTCTTATGATTTGGAATTGTACCTACATGATACAACTTGCCCGCTGAAGTTATACTACTCCAGTTGTAGTTACCGATCAGACTTTGGACAATGAATAAGTCATAATCAAATTCGAGCTCCATAAATCGGTCCAACTCTGCTTGCGTGACGATGGTATAGACTCCTTGTCCGGCGTTACTATAGGGCACTTTGATGACAGCATGTCCCCCCATTTTTTTAACCCAGAGCGGAATTTCATTTTTTCGCACATCCCAAATCGTTTCAGGGATATTGATTTTCAAGCCATGCGGTTGTAATTCTGTGTTGAAAATGTCATAAGCTTTTGCCGCTACCATCTTGTTTCGTCCACCTGCCAAACAGGCAAGAATAGGATTTAAGATGCGCGTTTTAGATTGTAAAGGTAACCTGTTCCAAGGCTTTTGCGTCAGGTACCGAAAGGCCGCACGTATAGGGACTACCGTGCCATTGCTTTGGCGAACCTGCATGATTCCATCCTCAAACCAAACAGAAGGATCCCGATCGTCTTCGTAAAAAGGGACATAGTAGACCGGTTCTCTCATGACATCAGCAATTACCTTTGCATACCCAGACGATTCCATGCTATTTTTGTCATACACGACAGCCAAACCTCCCTTGATCTTATGGCGTAAATTTTTCAAATAAGGCTTAAAGGTCCGTTCAATAAGAAGCCGGTAACTACCCTGTTCCTGATTGTCATTCACCAGGGGCATGGATTTTTGACCAGATGGACAAGAATTATTTTCAATCACTACCATCTGCCTTTTGCCGCTCGCCGAAGTTACATTTAGCAAGTCAGCTCCCGCCCAGCGAAAATATTTGGTCTTCCCATTCAGGATTTCGCTCAGTTTTTCAGGATTCACGGTTGGATGCATGTGGCAATACCGGGTGACAATACGCTCCTGTTCTAGATTCAGGAAAAAACTAATCATTGGATGTATTGTAGCATTCAAGGCTTTGGGGTACCAATGATCATGTGCTTCGAATTCCCCTGGCTGAATTACTTCAGCGGCTTTGAAAGTCTTGGTTGTCATCAAAAATGATAGTTTGGCGGATAAAAAAAATACCCAAAGCTTAGGCTTTGAGTTTTCGCGGGTAAATATTCAGCTAACTTTACTAGAAACGCAATAGGATGAGCTAAAAAAAATCGCCAGATCGCGATTTTTTTTAGCTAGGAGAAGGCCATTGAAACCTTCGTTATTTGGCTTGCTGTTATTGTAATTGCGTAGGGTAGATTCTACTACGCCAAAGGCAGGAACTTACCCGCCCTGTTGGGACTTACAATTTCTTCCAAAAAACGATCTTGTCCTCTCCCTTCTGATAGAACTCTCTGATGGTGGCTTCCACCGTATACTGGCACTTACGGTAAAAGTCTCGGGTTAGATCATAATCGGCTAAGCCCGAAGTTTCCACGATTAAGATACGATGACCTTGTTCTCGTAGTAAGTGCTCAATGTATTGCATCATCTGGGTTCCCACGCCTTTGCCTTGCTGCATCTGGTGGACGGCAATGGCATATAGGTTGTATGTTCCTTCCGTCATTCTTTCGGGCGCACAGTAGGCGATGGATATGGGCTGTCCCTCCATTTCTTCGGTGAACCAAATATCTGTGGAATGAGGATTTTCGAAGTAGTCGGCGATCATATCCTCTAGCATGTTAGAGGGGAATAAGCCTGTATTATCCAGGATGGCTTTTAAGGTAGGAATATCTTTTTGTTGTATGGGTCTAATCTTCATGAATGAGCTGCTTATTGATTTATGCCACAAAGCTAAGGGCAATCGCTAGCTTATTCTTGTATCATTCTGCTGTTGTATACTTTTGAGGGACTCAGGCCAAGCATCTGTTTAAAGGCTTTACTGAGGTGAGCCTGATCATAGAATCCACTTCTTAGCCCTGTTTCGTATAGATTAGTCTGATGGGATATTAGATACTGTATAGCTGTCCGGAGTCTACTCCATGCGTAGTATTTTTTTAAGGATAAGCCCATTTCGTACTTGAAAAGATGAGATAAGCGACTGTCGGATAGATGAGTTTGGGCTTGGAGCGTTTGCATCAGAGCTGGATACTGAATTTCTTCCTTTTGGAAATGATCCAGGCATAGCTGCACACGTGGATCGGTGGCCTGTGCCAGTTTTCTTCCCGCTTGCCATTTTGTAAACCATTCAACGGGATACTTTTCATCACTAGGTATTTGTTGAACATAAACGCCTTGTTCCAAAGACAAATCCCAATAGGTATAGAAGGCCTTAAGTGCCTGAACTGAACCTTCAACCATCCATAATTGTACGCTTTGTTTCGCGTAAACCTTATGCATTATATTGGCATCAATAATGGCGAATGCCACGTCTTTATACAAGGCATCTCTTATCTCTAATTGTAAACCTGCCTTTGGAGCGATAATAACTTCCATGGCTGGATGTGCATGCCAATCTGCCTCCAACTGATCTAGTTGGAATTCATACACTCCAGTAGCTGTATCAAAAGATCGTATTTTCATGTGTGGCCAATGCCAATTGAAGAGGCCTGCTAATGCTGAGAAGAGTTTTTATCCTTCACTCTTCGGAATTCTAGATGCCGAAGATTCCTATTGCCCTTCGGGATGTTCAAGGTAAACTGATCCTTACCCTGAAACTGTAGGAGACTAAAACTTGATTGATCTCTAAACAGACCTTCCCCAAAGTTAATCAATTCAGTGGCGAAAGGAGTAGCTGAAACCAAAATCGAATCTCGTACGGATAGATGTAGTTCGTGTTGAATATCTTCGCAATAATAGCTGCCAGCCCAGTATGTCAAGGGGCTAGAGGGAGGCTCTACCTTGGTCCAGGTTCTGTCTACAGTACCCTTGTTTTTATTGATTAGTTCCTTCCCATCTTGAATCAGCTCATAGGTATAGTCCTGATTTTCTTGCTCAACCAAAGTATTAGCATTCTTCATGAAACATAGGTAGCCTCCATCTCTGTTTTCTAGCCAATCCACACGAAATCCCTTATTGGCTATTTCAGGCCGAATGTGCAGAAAACTAAACAACTCTTCATTATAATAGTGACCCGTCCATTGTTGAAGAGCTTGAGGGCTTGGATCTAGCGGCCTCCAATCATCGGGAGTAGTAGCTGGCTCTTCTGTACGCTCTCGATTTGAGTTTTCCACTTGAAAATAGGCATCAGCGATTGCATTGGCTTTTTGAAAGGCATTGTGTGGTTGGGAATTGGAGAGTACAATTACAGAAAACGGGACCTCTTCAAATCGAATGTAGAAAGAAAGATAACCTCCCCCGCCCCCGCCGTGGGACCAACTTTCCTTTCCGAAGGGGTGATTGGTGAAAATTTGGGCAAAAGCCATAAAATTTGTGTTGCCATTCAGTAAAGGCTCTCGGTATTTCATCCGTTGTAGCAGCCCTGTATCTCCCTTCCCCAGTCGGTTGGATAGAAAATTTTGATCCCACTTGACCAGGTCAGAGAGTGTGGTATATATTCCTCCATCTCCGATGAGATGTGAGCGGTAAATCGGGCGAACCAATGCGTCCTCTTTTTCCACATAACCGATCGCCTTGGATTCGAAATCCTCCCCTTGATTGATGTGGAAGAAGGTATTCTCCATTTCTAATGGCTCGAAAATATAAGCAGCAGCAACTTGGTTAAGGGGCTGTTGAGTAATCCTTTCTATAATTTCGGCTAGCAAAATATAATTGGAATTACTGTATTCATAGCGAGTACCCGGCTGAAAATTCAATGCCTTTTGTCTCACCATTAAGGCAAGGACGTAAGGATTGGTCATGTGATCATCAAAATAGTGCCTTCCGTTTAACCGTTCTAAGACTTCATAATCTCGGATGCCACTGGTATGGTGGAGCAGGTGCTTAATCCGGACAGTATCTTGATAACTTGGAAACTCTGGAATAAATTTTCTAATGTCATCCTTGATAAACAACTTCCCTTCCTCCTCCAAGAGGGCAATCAGGCAGGCAGTAAACTGTTTGGAAATGGAGCCAATATCCGTCTGTGTCTGATCTGAAAAGGAAACGCCCCGCTCCAAGTCAGCCATCCCGAAGTACTGCTCATAAATGATTTCACCTTTTTCAATGACCGCGACAGCCCCACCCGGCTCATTCGGTTCCCAGTCTTGCATGAGTAGATCTACGGTAGCGGCGAAAGGTAGGGAATGGTTTTTGGGACTAGGATTACATGCTATTGCGGCTATGAGGAGGCTTGCCGCTAAGTGGATGCAGCTATCTTTCATTTTGTAGATTGTTTTCTTTGGAGGCGAACATAGACCTCTCTATGGTAAACCGCTAATTGCGCATTTTTAGTATGTGTCGGGATACATAGATCCCTTGTAATGAGCAGAGTAGAAAGTAATCATCTTGAATATCAGCCTTTCCGTTACAAGCTTAACCATATGCTGCTTTTGTTGAGCCGCGACAAAACTGATTACTTCATTGATTAGTACGAAAACGAAGCGGTCGAAACGGCTGTTTTGTACACAAATGCAATAAGGGGTGGACCTTCAATAGGAATAATCTCCCAGAAGCGTAGAAAGGGCAAGATGAAAAGGAGATAGTTAATTGACTTCATCGGTTTACCGAACGAGTTTTACAATCCCCTACCTTACCCGCATGGAGTAAGAGTAAAGACCTATATTTGGCGCTTGGTTTTGAAGAACAGTTCATGCCCATGAACTAAAAGTTACAAGAAGCTACTTAAGCTGCCCTATTTTCAGAATGATCGTAAAGGATTAAATAATGGAATTCATTAAAAACTTAGCGTGGCGCTACGCCACTAAAAAATTTGCCACACAAAGAAAAGTGAGCTCAGAGGATTTAGAAAAAATAAAAGAGGCGATCCAACTGTCTGCCTCTTCCTACGGACTCCAATTGTATAAAATATTAATTATTGAAGATCAGGAGACGAGAGAAAAGCTAAAGCCAGCCTCTTGGGGACAGTCTCAGATTAGCAATGCCTCTCATCTATTGGTGTTTTGCAATTAAGCTAAAGTTTCCGATGAGCAAATTGATGAGTTTATTGAACTTAAATCAGAGGTGCAAGGAATAGCCATTGACGCTTTAAAGGGCTATGGGGACTTTATCAAAGGAAAACTTGCAGAGAAATCTGCTGTGGGACTAGACCATTGGACGGCTCGACAAACCTACATTGCTTTGGGAAATCTGTTAGCCGCCTGTGCGGAGCTTAAGATTGATGCTTGCCCAATGGAAGGTTTCGAACCTGAAATGTACAATGAAATTTTGGGTCTGACAGAAGAAGGGTTATACGCTGCAGTTATTGCTACTATCGGTTACCGTTCCGAGGAGGATCAGACACAACATGCTAAAAAGGTAAGGAAACCCATGAGTTCGCTTTTTGAAGTGAAGTAAGGTATTCTACCTAAGTCAGAAGCTGTTTGAATCTAGCAGATAGATTCAAACGGTTTCCTAGTTCTGAAAATGCTCCTTAGTTTATCGAAATCGAGTTAGTTGTTCTTTCGACCTACAAAACGCACCACCGATCCTTGACCTACATGATAGATTCCTTCGTTTAAGTCTACTACTTTCTCTTCCAGTATCAGCGTGTCATAATTGGGGAAGTAAGCTTCAATTTCGGCTATGGAAAAAGCTACATCGACATTACCTGGCCCGCCTACACTTGGATTAGCTTTTTTGTAAGGAAGATGATTCTTACTAAAGGCTTCAAATATCACAATACCGCCTGGCTTGAGGTAGGAGTCTAGTTTTTGATGAAACTCCAGCTTTTTATCCGCAGGAAAATGGGCATAGATTAAACCTATAGCATCAAAGGTCTCCGTCTGGAACTGTATTTCTGCAAAATCCCTCACTAGGTAATCCAGGCTCACTTGTTTTTTCGCAGCCAATTGCAGGGCTTTACTTTTACCCTCACTACTGAGATCAAATGAGGTCACTTCCCAACCCTTGGTAGCCGCATAGACGCCATTTCGCCCTTCTCCATCTGCTGGCATGAGAATGGACTTTGGTTGGAATTGAGAAAGCCAGTGGCTAAAGAAGGCATTAGGCTCTTCTCCATAGGCATAAGTGTCTTCCCGATATCTTCCGTCCCATCTTTCTTTATTCATCCTATTTTAATTTTGGTCCATAAATTGAGGTCAAAGATAGCTGGATACAACTAATCTTGGACAGGGTAGGAAATGAAATCAATTTCATGTGATCCTCGACCTTTTTCAACCAGTTGTAAATAGTAGAAGTCATGTCGATGCAATTCCTGGGTAAGATCTTCAGCTCTTAGCAAAGGACTAAATATCGGACACTAAGGTTTCTGGTAGGTGAAGAAGAAACTTGCGCATTATCTAGCGCCCTAATGGGAATGTTTTGCATAATGTATTAGGTTCAAGGCAGTAGATCAAGAAACCAAAATCCCATGGAGGAGGGCGGAATCCCTTCCTGTTTTGGGGCCTTGTAAGCTCGAAAGACTCTCTCTCCAATTGTAAACGGAATTGGATTGGCAAAAATGGGGCCATCATAGCAGAAGGTGTGAAATTCACCATTTTCTCCACAAGGATCAACATCATCAGGAAGATCTTGGATGAATGAGGCATCAATTTCCCTCCCTAAAAAAGATTCATCTAGTAAATCCGACTTCAAACAAATGACAATGGCTTTGAAGCCCAGGTTCAGAAATTCTTGTAAAAGCAGTTTCGTATCCTGCTGCCAAATGGGGAAAATCCCTTGTATGCCAAAAGGAAGTAGCTGTTGTTCCCGATAGGTCTTTAGATCCTCCAAGAAAATGTCGCCAAAGCCACAATGTGTAAATCCATCCTTATGCAGAAGTTGCAAAGCCTCATCCATGAGGGCATCATAATCTTGCATGGAAGGCTCTCGGGGTATATCTATGATAGATAGTGGAATACCTGCCTCCATCGCCTGTTGTTCTAATAACTCTCTCCTCAAGCCATGCATCGACACCCTACCGAAATGTTGATTGACTGTGGTGATGAGTCGACTTACCTCCAGGCCAGCTTGTTGCAAATGATACAGCGCCAAGGCGGAATCTTTCCCACTACTCCAACTGAAATAGGCTTTAGGATGGATATTCATGTCCCTAAAGTACGCAGGAAAAGCGGGCTTAACGACTATTGTCGGTTCTTAAGTTCATCGCAACCGGAAGTTTTTACTGAGCAGGCCATACTTATGATCTTCCACTGACCTGCAAAATTCATCAAAGTGAAGCTATCTATTCCACAGTGTAAGAACTCCCATTTCACCAGAACTCATAACCTGAATCTGGGGCAGTACATTTTTATAGTAGATTTTGAATGAGTATACTTCCTTGCTACCAGAGGAGAGCCAAAGTGTCAAATTGTGGGGAATGCAGATGAAGTCTAGGAAAAATATAATGAGCCAACCTATATTTTTCAAGTAACTGATTACTGTTTCTCTGTTCATGGATGTCCATATAGATCGTATTATGTAAAAAGCCGAGGCATGATCGGTCATACTACGGCTTCTTGGGGATAAAATCCCAGCTTAGGGAATAAAACAGGGGGTAAGGTCAGGGACAAATTACCTATTGAAATAATGGCATAAATTCTTCCGTTTCATTAATTAGTTCGAGCTGGGATTCTATTTGTTTAAGCAGGTAATTATGTACAAAATTACCCATCGATATCCGCTTTACCCCCAAGCTTTTTAAGGTATTGAAGGAGGGCAGGGCCGGCATACACATCACATTTAACGGCAGTTTGATCTTCCGAGATATATGTCTAATATCTTCCTGCTCCTGTACGCCTGGGACAAATAGACCATCTGCTCCGGCTTGGTGATATAAGGCTGCTCTCGCCAGTGTTTCTTGTACAGGCTCAGGGTGCCCCAAGAGGAAGGAGTCCGTGCGGACATTAATGAAAATTTCTTTAGCCTGATCTCCTAATTCATTGATAATGGCATTGAGCTGATTTGCGAATGCTTCGGCTTCCAAGAGATACCGCTCCTGGCTAACAAGGCTGTCCTCTAAGTTGATGCCCACTACGCCCAAATCTAAAAGTTGCTTGATGTGTTCCGCGATTTGGCTGGGCTTTCGGCTATACCCCGCCTCCAGGTCTACATTGAGCGGAATCTGGACATTCGCTGTGATACGTCTAACTATATACACCAACTCGTCGAAACTCATCTCCTCTCCATCTCTATATCCGAGCATTTGGGCAATGGCTCCACTAGAAGTGCCAATGGCTTTGAAGCAAAGTTTTTCTGCCAATTTTGCGCTGGGTACATCCCAGACATTACAGAGCAAAATTGGGGATTCCTGTTGGTGTAAGGCTTCGAAATCTTGGATCATCTTTTTTGCCGTCGAAGATCTCCGATTTCAAAATTTGCTGCAACCGATTTTTGAACAAGCACTTTTTGAAGTTGGTACAGCTATGCTGGAACTAACTAGGATTGTACTTAGTCATTCCAGTGCTTATTGACCACCTCCTCAATGGCGGGAAAGTCCGAATCGTCTTCTTTTACTCTAGTTCTTAAGTCTTTCAATCGCTGTTTTAGATCTTTGATTACAGCTGCATATTCGGGTTGCCCATATCGGTTGTCCATTTCTTCTGGGTCTTTGGTCAGATCATAGAATTCCCAGGCTGGCGGTGTTTCAAACTTGGACATAGAGGCGGGGTTGTTGGCCCACTTTTGTGCAGCACCCGTCCTTTGCATGTAATCTCTGCCATAAAAGAAAATCAGTTTGTAGTCTTTCGTTCGAATGCCAAAATGAGCAGGGTTGTTGTGTTTGTGGGCCATATGCATCCAGTACCGATAATAGGTTTCCTGCTGCCAGCCCTCAGGTTCTTCGGCTGTCTCTAGAATGGACTTAAAACTGCTACCCTGCATGTATTCAGGTGTTTTCCCGCCTGCCAATTCAATCATGGTAGGTGCAAAGTCTGTATTGTTGATGATGGCATCTGATTGGCTTCCCGCTTCTACTCTATTGGGATACCGGACCAAAAATGGCATACGCATTGACTCTTCGTACATCCATCTCTTGTCGATATAATCGTGTTCGCCTAGCATGAATCCTTGATCTCCGGTATAGATAACGACCGTATTCTCCTCTAGCCCTTCTTCTCTCAAGTAGTCGAACACACGCTTCACATTATCATCTACTCCTTTGACGCAGCGCAGATAACGTTTTAGGTATTCCTGGTAGGCTAGCTTCTTGTATTCAGGATCAGGAATATTGGGATCAATTTTCATGTGCATGCCCATATTGCGGATCACATTTCGATGCCCAATGGAGGAACCAATCGTATCCATTAGGGCATCATTTACGCCCCGGGTACCTACCGAGCCATTATTGGCATTGTACCACAAACTGGCAGGTTCGGGAATTTCCACATCTTCCAGATAATCTTTGTAACGAGGTGCAAATTCAAAAAAGTCATGCGGTGCTTTGAAATGATGCATCAAGAAGAAGGGCTGACCTTTTTTGCGTTTAGTCTTTAACCAATCTAAAACGATATCGGTAATGACATCAGATGAGTGACCTTCGTAGGTCTGAGCAAACACTTCTCGCTCTAGACCTTCGTTGAATTTAATTTTTTTCTTCTCCCCAATCCCTTCGGAATTGTATAAAACGGGGTCAAAATACAGTCCCTGCCCAGGTAGTACATTATAATAGTCAAAAGCGTCCGGAGCATATTTCAAATGCCATTTGCCCACCATGGCCGTTTGATAGCCCAATTCCTTCAACTCCAGCGCTAGATGTTGATTTTCGGTTTTGAGGAAACCACTTAGATCATGAACCCCATTGACATGCCCATACTGCCCCGTCATAATACTGGCCCTAGAAGGGGTACAGATGGAATTGGTACAAAATACATTTTCAAACAACATTCCTTCCGTGGCCAACTGGTCGATGGTGGGGGTTGGATTTAAGCTGGCCAAACGACTGCCGTATGCGCCTATGCCTTGCGTGGTATGATCATCGGCCATGATGAAGATGATGTTTGGCGGGTTGTCGGTTTTTGCATAGCCTGATTCCTCCTCAGAACTATTACAGGCCGAAAGAAGCACAACAAGGCCTAGGAGCAGATTTTTTGTAAGTTGGTAGTTCATCTTGATAAGCTTATTTTTTGAGACTTGATCTTTTGGAAATTGATTCTTTCTTGACCTTCCTATTTTATAGTAAGGATATAGGTTGCTGAGATGAAGGCTAAGTAACTTGTGTGGGGCTCAACGAATTGTCTTCTATTCATATCTTTTTCATTTCGAAAGGATAGCCTTCTCTTGCCTGTTGAAAAATAATGGAGGTCCAGCCCAAGGATTGCCTTTGCAGCTTGACCAGTATGCTCTATTTCCTGGCTGGGTAAGCTATGCTCTATTTGGTTTCATGGATCCATTAGGCTGGGTAGGTAAAATCACTTGGAACATCAAAAAAGCTATGGGGTTGATCCATCTTATTGTGATCATGGTTTGGATTCGTTTTGTCTGATGATGCAGGTATCGATTCTGTTAATCGCAATCGCAACTCAGCAAAGTTATAGCTAGAATGGGTTGCGATGAGATAATCAGCTAATCGCAAAAAATCAGGCGAAAGAAAAAAAAGCCCATTGAAAAAACAATCCTCAAAATTACCCTTTTTCTACCCTATCTTATCTCTTTTGGCGGAATCAAGTTGACTTGACAGGTTGAATAACCGTATATGGAGTCCTCACAAAGAGGCGCGCAATATCAGTTTGGAAGGGTTGACTATGGAGGTTCTTTCACCCTGAAGTAAAACTGCAGCTGCCGTTCTCCCCATTTGGGCAAAGTCCGTATTAATTACAGAAATCCCTCCCGCCAGAACCTCATTGGCGTAGGTGTCATTGTATGAAATAATGCCAATATCTTTACCGATTTCGTAGTTCAATTCTCGGCACAACTTTATGGCGGTTACCATTTTTCGATCGCTATTGGATAGGAAAATATAGACACTTTGCTTTTGGAGATCTGCAGGTTCGATGTTATCTGTTAGTTCAATTTCAAAATCGTGCTCTTGGTAAAAGCGCTTGAAGCCTTTAATCACTTGAGGGGCTCCCCAGCGAGAATGTGCACTGACTAATACCAATCTTTGATAGGCCTTCAACCTTGGATAAGCCTCAGTCAAACAGTTGTAAATATCCGTTTCAAAATCCTGATAAATCATGGCATACTCTCCGGCCAGATTGGGTTCTGGATTATCTAAGATTATCCGCTTATCCGCAGGTATCTGATTGAGGATTTCCTCGACGTCTTCCTTGATATAGGTAACGATGACGAAATGGGTGTAGTTTTTTAGATTATTGAGAATCAGAGATTTGAAGACCTCATAGTTATGATGATGAAAAAAGACTTGAACTTCTCCATGATCCCCAATTTCCTCTAAGAATGCTTCGTACATTCGATTCTTAAACTCTGTTACCTTGTCCATTAACAAAAAAATCCGATGACCAATTTTGATATCCAGTTTTTGGACAAAATAGCCCTGCCGATAGACTGCCTTAATAATGCCCTGCTCACTTAATAAGTTCAAAGCCTTGGATACGGTCTCCCGACTCATCTCATACTTTTTGGAAAGCTGTTTGATAGAGGGAATCTGTTGATTCAATGCATACTCCCCTGTTTCAATCTGATCTATTATTAGATCTGCCAGCTTTTTATACTTGGGTTCGAAATGATTTCCTGCACGAGTCAATTCTGTCATGATAATAGAGGTCGATACGGTTGTGCCTATTTTGGAGGGATTGATTCTCTAAAGCGGCCGAAGATGCTAAAGTACGTTTTTTTAAGCAAGAATTTATGCGTCCAGAGCTCACCAGCAAGTGGACTCAATTGCCAATTTTGAAGGGTGTTAAGAGTTGTTGCTCAGGCCTCAATTGGGACCTTTAGCAGAAAGTTAAAATGTTCAACCAAATTTAATTCTACAAACACCTTATTCTTTTTAAAAATGCTTCAAAATTTGCTCGATATTCAAAATTTATTACCTTTGATATACAAAGCAGGCCAGACCAGGCCAGGCCAAAAACTTCACCTTGAATTATGAGCAAAATCGATTACTACATTATTTTCCTCTTTTCCTTACTGGTTATGGCAGTAGGCCTTTCCTTTAGTAGAAGTGGAAAGAATATGAAGTCCTTCTTTGCTGCCGGGGGTGAAGTTCCCTGGGGCATCAGTAGTCTATCCCTGTTCATGAGCTTTTTCTCTGCGGGTACCTTCGTGGTGTGGGGATCCATAGCTTACCAATATGGAATGGTATCTGTGTCCAT
>CBDHHG010000017.1:0-151667 GCA_965263225.1 Saprospiraceae bacterium | reverse complement strand
TTCTTGGCGTCGGCTATATCTATATCACCTGCGATCGACAGAATAGCGTTATTCGGGATGTAGAAGTCTGCATAGAATTGCTTGTAGTCGGCCTCCGTGGCATTGTCCAAGTGTTCCATTGAACCAATGATTGGCCACTTGTAAGGGTGTTCCTTATAAGCCGCTTTGAAAGTTTCTTCGGCCAAGGACCCATAGGGTTGGTTGTCTACTCGTTCTCTACGTTCTTCCTTTACCACCTGTCTTTGTGTTTCTACCCCTTTTTCATCTACCACGGCATGAAGCATCCGTTCAGATTCCAGCCAAAGTCCTAACTCAAACTGATTGGAAGGGAGGATTTCAAAGTAATAGGTTCGATCCCAAGAGGTATTTGCATTAAGGGCTCCCCCAGCAGATTGTACGTAATTGCTATACTCTCCCCGGCCTATGTTTTTAGAGCCTTCGAACAACAAGTGTTCAAAAAAGTGGGCAAAGCCCGTTCTTTCGGGGTCCTCATTTTTAGAACCCACGTGGTACATTACAGATACGGCTACAATTGGGGTAGAATTGTCTTGATGAAGGATAACTTTTAGTCCATTCTTTAGTTCATACTTCTCAAAATTGATCTGGGCCTCTTGTGCAAAGAGCCCCAGTGCGGAGAAGCAACAAACCAATAGCCATAAACATTTTTTCATAGTCTTCTGGATGTTTGATTAATTGCTTGCGAAGATGGGAATTTATATAGGAAAAACGTGCCAATTTCCTGCGAAATTAGGATTTGGGTAGACGAACGACGAATTCAGGGTGTGAGTCGATATGTGGGGCTCGCGAAAGGAGTCTCAAAGGGAGTAAAAGGCTTGAAATTAGGGGAAGGAAAATCAGGTCACCAAATACTTTGTTAATGACCATACACGAAAGTGAAGGAGTTGACCCAGCCTAGCCGGGTCAACGATTTATACCATTTTATCTGCGCAAGATGAGCTAGCAAAAGCTTCGGGTTTGGCCTTGAATACAAAGCCCATACCCAAAATGTAGCCCATAGCTTCTTTTAGTGCAAGATTGGATTGGAAATGTGGATCCGTGTTGATATCGGCATGCACTTCCAATTCCACGTCATAGGCATCCAAGAGATCACATAGGGCGTAGGCCACTTCTACAGAACGAGCCACTTCGGCGATCATTCGCTCCCGTAAGCTCATTTTCTTTTCAACGCGGCTGTTACTGATGAACATAAACCCGCCTTTCTTCTCTCTCAGAAACACGATCACAGTGGCAAATTCAATGATTCCACTCTTTACTTGTGAATCGGACCCAATACAAACTTTAAGCCTATGTCCTTTCTCTTGCTCGCGGTCGATGGCTTCTTCTACCGCTTCAAGGATTGGCTTTTCGATGTACTGGCCACTCAACCTTCGCCATTTGAATGTACTTTTCATTGCTAGTATGTTGTGGTTTGCTTAAATGTAGCAAATATGTCCGCCAAACCAATGACGGCCAGTTCGAATTAATACAAAATTAATTTTAACCTAACAATCTGCTCAACAAACTAATGCTAGCGAAAAGTTCCCGCGAGCGGGATATAAAATGGGAAAGACAAATCCAAGACAAAAACCGCCTTTGTAGAACGGAAGGGAGTCATTAAACCTGCACCTGATGCGGGGCTCGTGAACGAATTAGCTCCGCTACTGTTCGGATCCAACGGGGATCGTCATTCAAGCTAGGAACAAGATCCACTTTTTCACCTCCCATTTCTTCAAACTCCTCCTGATACTCGGTACCAATCTCTACGATCGTCTCTAAGCAATCCGCTACAAAGGCAGGACTAAAAACGAGAATGCGTTTGGCTCCTTCTTCGGCTTTTTCCTCCAGCACTACGCTAGTATAAGGTTTTGCCCAAGCCTCTGGTCCCAGGCGGCTTTGAAAAGAGGTGGTGTATTGGGTAGGCGAAAGCTCTAGTTTTGCCGCAATAGCCTTGGTGGTGGCATGACATTGGGCAGAATAACAAAATTGATTGGTTTGGCTGATGGATTGGCAACAGTCCGCTCCCTGTAAACAATGATTGAAGTCATCCGCTTTGCGCAATTGGCGCTGTGGCAGGCCATGATAACTGAAGATAATGTGATCGTAATTATCCAGATCAAACTGACGGGCATTATCAGCAAAAATTTCAATCATCGCCTCATTATCGTAGTAGGAGTTGATAAATTTCACATCAGGTATATTATCCCTCTTACGCAATAAACGCATCACTTCATCATGCACGGACCCAGTGGTGGCAGAGGCATATTGTGGAAACATCGGAAACACAATTATTTCAGAAACCTGATTTTTATACAAGCGATCCAAAGCAGATGCAATGGAGGGGCTCTGATATCGCATGGCTAGCTCCACCACAAATTCATCTCCTAAAAGATTTTGTACTCCCTCAGCCACTCTTTCTCCGTACACTTTGAGAGGTGAACCTTCTTCAGTCCAAAGGATTTGATAGAGCTTTGCCGAACTTCCAGAACGGAAGGGCGCAATGATCCCACGCACCAATAGATTACGGGCTAGCCAGTTGTAATCAATTACTCTCGGATCTAATAAAAACTGCTTGAGGTATCTGTATACGGCTCCCCTGCTGGGGGCATCAGGCGTACCTAAGTTAACGATCAAAACACCGATTTTACCAAAACTACTCATGATCCGAATCTATTTTCAATTTGCCAGGGTTTGCGTCTTTTCATTCACCCAGCTTAAACAACAATGCTGCTGAAAGGTTTCCCATATATTGCGTAAAGCTCAAATGGTATAAAGATTTAACCCTGGGGACTACTTTCGCAGGTCCTTAAATTGGCACCTGAAAAATACGAACAAATATCTTTGAGGAAACTATTTTCTCTGCCTGAGAGTTGCTTCCTTTGCGTAAAATATATGTCATAAAACCCAAAGAAACGTTTTTGGGCTAAAAACACCATTTCATGAAGAAACCGCTCATACTTGTCACCAACGATGATGGCATAACCGCACCAGGCATAACCGCCTTGATTGAAGTAGCCAAACGCATCGGAGAAGTAGTAGTTGTAGCACCTGACTCTCCACAATCTGGCATGGGACACGCCATTACCATTTCCAACCCGATTCGCCTACATCCCAGTAACGTACACGAAGGCGTGCAAGCCTATGAATGCTCTGGCACCCCAGTGGATTGCGTAAAACTAGCTAAAAATGTGGTGTTAAAAGATAGAGAAGTAGATCTCTGTGTTTCGGGAATCAACCATGGTTCCAATGCAGCCATTAATATTATCTACTCCGGAACCATGTCTGCCGCCATGGAAGCCAGTATTGAAGGTATTCCATCTATTGGCTTCTCTCTATTGGACTTTGAATACGATGCTGATTTTGAATCCAGCAAACCCTTCATTGAAGCCCTGATGCGATACGCCTTGGAGGAAGGTTTGCAGGGAGGTAATTTATTGAATGTGAACATTCCGAAGCTAAGCCGTTCTGAAATCAAAGGCATGCGAGTGTGTAGGCAAGCCAATGCGCGTTGGGTCGAGGAGTTTATGGAATCTAGTGACCCTCGGGGACAAAAATATTATTGGTTGACGGGCCGTTTTGTTAATGAAGATACTTCTGATGATACTGATGTATGGGCCCTGGAAAATGGCTACATATCCGTTGTGCCGTCCATGCACGATCTAACCAACTACGAAGCGATCAAGAGCTTGTCGGCTATACAAGAATTATGAAATGCCGAGATAAACGATTAGAAAGATAAAAGCAAGAAGATGATTTTTAATCGAAATGAACTTTGGGTAGGCCTGGTGATAGGTCTGCTACTTCCATTTGTTGGATATGCCACCCTATTGATGATTTTTGAACAGCTAGAGGGAATGGACGTGGGTAGTTCCAGCGGCTTTTCCATCGGCTTTAGACAAAGAACGGTAGCTATCGTGGCCATCTGTTTGAATATTTTCCCACTCAACCATTTTCAGAAAAATCGAATGACACAGAGTATCCGTGGCCTAGTACTAGCCACCTTTGCACTGGTAGGGCTCTGGTTGTTCTGGTACGGACCTCAGTTTTTCTAACACGACATAGTAGATGAAGTATTACATCATTGCCGGAGAAGCTTCCGGTGATCTGCACGCCTCTAACTTAATGAAAAAGCTATTAGAGAAAGACCCCGAAGCAGCATTTCGGTTTTGGGGAGGCGACCTGATGGCTAAAGTAGGAGGAGAACCCGTTAAACATTATCGCGACCTAGCCTTTATGGGGTTTCTCGAAGTCGTTAAAAACCTTCGCACAATCCTCCGTAATATTCGTTTTTGCAAAGAAGACATCCAAGCCTATGCACCCGATGCACTAATTTTAGTCGATTATCCAGGTTTTAATCTCAGAATTGCCAAATGGGCGAAAAAAGCGGGGATACGCGTCTTTTACTACATTAGTCCACAGATTTGGGCTTGGCATAGTAGCAGAGTACATGGCATCAAAGCGAGTGTGGACAAAATGTTCGTCATTCTCCCTTTCGAAGCTGAATTTTATCAGAAGTATGATTATTCTGTTGATTTTGTTGGGCACCCGCTTTTGGACGTAACGGAAGATTATCAAGCTCATTCGGATTTCTACGCCAGAAATCAATTACCCGAGAAACCGGTCATTGCCTTATTCCCGGGAAGCAGAAAGCAGGAGATCACCCGTATGCTCTCCGAAATGTTACAAGTAGTGCCTCAGTACCCAGATTATCATTTTGTTATTGCTGGTGCCCCTTCCCAAGCTGAAAGCTTTTATCGTCCCTTCCTCGAACAGTGCACAGCCGATAACCTAAGTTTGATTGCTCAGCAGTCGTACGATCTGCTTAGTCATGCAGAAGCTGCCCTAGTGACCTCAGGAACGGCCACCTTGGAAACAGCCTTGTTCAAAGTGCCACAAGTGGTCTGCTACAAAGGTGGGCCGATCAATTACTGGTTAGCCAAGCGCCTCATCAACGTCAAGTACATTTCTCTGGTCAATCTTATTGTGGACCGACCACTGGTAAAAGAATTGATCCAGGGAGAGCTGAATACTAGTTTGCTACGACAAGCCTTAGCGGAAGTACTAAGACCAGAGAAGGCCAAAGCAATCAAAGCGGGATACGACGAACTGATTCTAAAACTAGGTAAGAAGGGGGCTTCTCATCGAGCAGCAGAATTGATGGTGAAATATACTAAGGCGAACTAATATCAAACCACACCTGAAGGCTAGCCCTTTTAGTGTGGAAAGACCTCTACAGCCAACTGCATAGCCTGGCCGAATAAGTCAAGATCAACGCCATGCCTCCTCTTTTCCTCCTCAAAGTAGGCAATTAGATTCTCCATAGGCATATTTCCCGTAAGGTCATCTTTTGCCATTGGACAACCACCAAATCCCTTGATTGCTCCATCAAACCTGCGACAACCATTTTCATAGGCTGCCACCACTTTTTCCTTCCAAGCTTGGGGAGTAGTATGGAAATGAGCTCCAAATTCAAGCGTTGGATAAGCAGGCAATAGTTCGCTAAAGAGATAACTGATACTTTCGGGACTAGCCACGCCAATGGTATCTGATAGTTGAAATATCTTAATGTCCAGGCCTACCAAACGATCCACCCATCGACTGACAATATCAACATTCCAGGGATCACCGTAGGGATTACCAAATCCCATGGAGACATAGAGAACCAGTTCTTTATCATGCTTTGTACAAATCCCTTGGATTTGCTCGACTCGCTCTAAAGATTCTTCTATCGTGGAATTGGTATTACGCATTTGAAAGGTCTCCGAAACAGAGAATGGAAAACCTAGATAATCAATTTCTGGAAACTGTACCGCATCATTGGCACCACGCCGGTTCGCTACAATAGCCAATAATTTGGAGGAAGTCTCTGACAGCTCTAATGCGGAGAGGACAGATGCAGTATCTCGCATCTGAGGAATGGCCTTGGGAGAAACAAAACTCCCAAAATCTATGGTATCGAAGCCCACTTTCAGCAACTGATTGATGTATGCTGCCTTTGTTTCAGTCGGGATGAAGGTTTTGAGGCCTTGCATGGCATCTCTAGGGCATTCTATCAACTTTACCATAGATAATTGTCAAAGGTTCTCCGACGGGCCTTGGGATAGTCCCTAGACCTGCCTTTCATGGTTAGGATATCGTGTATTTCTTGACGGTATTATTACTTGGCAACTTCCGTACAAAAAGCAAAAATAGATACTTTTGTAGGAAAGCGACTACTATTCAACGAAATGATCGACAGATTAGTTTTGTCGTCTTAATAACCAGACAAGCAGTAGAACATAATAATATGTCGGATACCACAAAAACAATCATCACCATTGTTGGCTTTCTAATTGCCGGCACAGGACTTTTGGCCTTAATTTTAAATTTGGTGGGACTTAAATTGAGTTTTCTACAATGGATGGATTCCGCTGGTAGGCTTTTAGGACTGATTCTTCAGTTGGTAATGAGTATCACGGGCTTCATCATGATCTATTTTGGACAGACCGACCTAAGCCAGGAAGAGGCATAAAAAAAGGCTGACGATTGTCAGCCCTTGAGCTTTAGAGCCGATTCATCAGGCTCTTTTATCCTTCGACGACTGGGGATATAGTTAAAAGCTTGATTTCTCAACCCTCGATAAGCTATCAAATTGTAATCAGGAAAAAATTTCTTTGGATGACCATAAAAAACCGATCTACCAAGGGGGCTTTCCCCCCTGGTAGTCTGCCTTATTCAAAACATGGTCTCATTTCTTTTTCATAGGGATAACTCCCAATCCGACTCAGTATAATCCAAATCAGATCGTTATCTTTACGGCAAGAATTTGCCAAGGTGTGTAGTAGCTCTCTATTGTTACTTAAATCGGCGGGAGTTTGGAATGTATCTGATAGATTGTTATTTGTTTGTTTCCTATCTATCATGACACAAATATAGGCCCAAAAATGCGCACATAAAAGGACAAAAATCACACTGCAAATACCTCCTCCAATCAAACAAAAACTACACTCAAGAAACACAAAAAACTCATTACTAATAAGTTAACAACACCAAAACACTAATCAACCAGGAATCCTAACAGCGAATAGATAGCTTTTTTCTTTCCCCTTTTCTTTCTTTTCTATCTGCTTTTTATCCTCATAGTCCAGTAATTGTCCTCCTCCTTTCCTATTAATTTTAGGCTATTCTCTGAGCACGAAGGATAGAATCCGTTCCGATCCGTTTCACTTCATGGCAAAAAAATACCCGTACCTGGGGGAGGTACGGGCAGAAGGGGAAAATTTAAACCTTTTAAAGTGGAAATCTAAGTCTTAAAAAGTAGGTTAAAAGAGGCAAAAATTGCCCCCCACTAGAGGGGGGCAATGATATCTACCACAATCACACCTCCTTTTACTTCTTTCTGTTCCAATTTTGATAACGTTACATCTTTTACATTCAAAGTTTTTCTTTTTCTTCCATTCGTGGTCGTCTGCATAATAAAGTAGGGTTTGAGTTGAGTTAGTTAATAATGGATACGTGTACCCTAAGGGGTAGTTTAAATGGGTTTTACTAGACTCAAATCGGTGGGAACTTGGGATAGAATTCAGGCAGATCAGACTGCAGTGATCGCTGTCCGTGGAATTACAAGTAGATTAAACGCTCGGGGCGATGATGTCTACTACGATCACTTTGTTCGTTAATCTTTCTTCCTGAACTACAGAGTGGAATCCGTAAATCTGTTTCATAATGAAATGTGTTTTTGTGTTTATAAACTGGGTTATTAATTACAACTACAAGATACGCACAAACTGTGCCACTTACTAGGACAGAAAACCTCCTCTAAATAACTCTTAAACAAGCATTTATTTTATATATAATTATTTTAAATACTTGTTTTTCAGATACTTATAGGAACTACTTTTGCCCCTTAAAACGAAATCACAAAAAAAATATGTGTGATTTTTTTTTAAAAGCTTTTGGACCTTGTAAACTAAATATTAAATACGGTAGAGGGAAGAAAAGAATTGGATTGTTATATTTACTTAAAGCGTAGGAGGCATTCTGGGACCCGAGTGCTAATGCAGTAGTATTGGCTACTCCTTTTAGCTGCCCAAGTCAAAATCAAGCATGCACCTTACCAGCCGTTGACCCCGCTCGCTGTGGTTGCTTGCGGTAGAATTTATTCTCTAATGAATCAATCACTAATTCCCACAATTCTTCGTAAGGAATAATCTCAATTTCATGCGACTGTTTGGCCACATCCAAAGGCATTCCCTTCAATCGGTTTAGAAATTTGGCGGTCTTTCGCTCCACAGCTGCCTTATGAAAACTACAAGCAGGAATTTGCAAGAGCATCTTTATAAAACAGTTGCTACGGAAGGTATCATCCTTAGTAAGATATCTAGAACAATACTTTTCGATGGCTTCGATCCGATCGATCGCCGAATTATAGTTACGTTGGAGAATCATGAACAGAATCTGCACTACCAGGATCGGGATGTTCATCCCTCGCTTATCCTTTGAATAGATAGGCGTTCCATTCAAAAACCGCCCCAAACGGAACTTGGTAAAATGTTTATCTTTCTTACTTAGCTTGACTTTCTGGATGATGACTAGGTAATGAATGTAGGCTTCGAAAATCTTCCACATCTCCTTTACATTCTCCGGCAAGAAGGCGAAGCGTTTATGATCATTAACCTTGTGAAACAGTTGATAAGCTTTCTGGTATTGATGTGTATGCATCAACAACATCAGGTATAGTTCTTGGTACTTAAACCAGTTGAATGAACCTTCCGTCAATACTTCCAGACAACTTTCTGCGGCGATCCGTCCCTCCTCATACTGCTTTAGCTGAATATGACATACCAGCAATTGGTAGTAAAAGATCTGGAGCGGCATACTTGCCAAATAATTCTTTCTTTCAAAGAATTCGATACTTTCCTGACAGATCTTTGCTGTCTCCTTATAGTTATTGACACTTGAGTACTGTGTAAGCTTGATTAAGGTAGCACACAAATGCAATCTATACGTCTGATATTTCTTTAAGCCGCCCTGAAGCCGATCGTAATATTCCTGAGCCTTTTTATGGATCAGATCGTCCGTAGACTTAATGTTAGCATATCGAATCACTAACTCGGTATACAGTTCTTCCGCCAAATCCTCCCAGCCAATGATCTCCGTATATTCTTTAAACAGATCATTGTACTGTTCGAATTTCTTCAGGTTCCCTTCGAGGGTTCCAAAGTGCACTCGAAGCGTACGAGTTACATCTACCGTCAGTTCCGTAAATTCGTACTTTTTAGCCCTCTTTAATATGTTAAAGCTTAAATTGACACCGGCTCCGGAAGCATTCTTACCAAATAGGATCTTGGCAGCGGCCCAATCCCGGTAGCATTCATAATGCGCTTGGTATCGGTTTGAGTGGGATGGTTCTTTAGAGTTCAGGAAGAAAAGATGGTTAATTAACTTCCGCTTAAGTTTATGTCTCAGTTTTTGGTAAGCAGGATGAGATTTGTCTTCTCCATAAAAAAATTGGGCAGCTTCCTCGTCAGACAAAAATCTATTATCCAAAAGTCCTTGATAAAAGACCTCTGTTCTAGACTTTTCTTTTGCCATAGCATCCAACAATTCGACATTCTTGAGCCGATTGTTATTCACGATAAGTGCCAATTCCCGAAGTACCTGCATAATAATCCCTTTTCTAAAATATACGGATAAAGCTTAATATCAATAGTCACCTAAGATAATAAGTTTCCGTGTATGTTTATTCTTCTAAAATCGTGCAGGTAGCCTTACAAAGCGGTTGGGGGGAACCCCAATATTTCTTGAGATATGTTTTGATTAGCGCGCTGTTCTAATGTCTGAAACAAAATTATCGAAACCTCCAAAAATTCCTGAGCTAGAAATGCTAGTTTTGTGACATAGTAAATGGAGGTTGGCAGCTTGGTTGTTGGAGAGTAGGCATTTCTTGAGTAAGGATTTATACTGATTTGTCCTCGATTCGTTTCAAAAACTTGCGCCGAATTATGGTTTGCACGGCAGTTTCTTCAATTTTACTTTCTAGCCACGATATAATGTCTAGGTACAGAAAGGGTCTCCGCTCAAAGGGTTGATCCTCCAATTTGACCAATTTTTCCCTTAAACTTAAGAATTCTGACTTCATCTCGGGCTCCCTCATCTTGGGTGTTTTCCGCAAAAAGCGGAAAATTTCTCGCTGTACGCCATGTAAATCCTCCATTTTTGATAGAAATCGGTAAACGGACTTTACCTGATATTCAACCAATTGAGCATTGCCCAACTCAAAATGAGCAATCAAATTCAAAATTCTTGCAAAACATTGGATATCCTCCCGATAATCTGGATTCTTCTGGTTAATGATTAAATTCAGGTAATGTATAGCGGTATCATTATCCCCACTTCCAAAATATAGACAAGCAATCCGATAGTAAAAGATCAGGATGCGGTGATCATCCCAATGATAACGTTCTGACTCGATGATCTTGGTAATTTCTGGAGCTTGCGCAATCCCTTCTGAAAAAGTACCTTCTAAATAATGTCGCTCAATCGTATGGATATATACAAATAGATAATATAGACCCTCTATATTGTTGTCCTGGGACAGGTCGAATTCCTCTTTAAATTGCACCAACTTACCAATGGTCTGCACAAAGCGGCTGTACTGTAAAGTATTGAACAAAGAACCAAGCAGATTGTGGAGCCCCTTCAGATATAGAGCGGCATCAATTAACTTCATGTCCGGGCTTTCATCAAACAACTCTACCCATTTCTGAGCATAGCGATAAGCCATCGGAAAGTCATGTGTCATATGGTAATACCATAAGTAACACTGGCAGTAGTAGATTTTACCCCAGAAACCAAGCGACTGAAAGTCTATCTGTGGAAGATTAGAATAGAAAAATTCACGGACAAAGTAGTAATCCTTGGCATTTCGAACATACCCTACCTTCAGATACAAACCATAGAGTTGCAGCGCAAGGTTAGAAAACTGATTCGTCTCGGAGATGGTGGTATTGATCCTTTTGGTTTCATTCGTAAGAATCTCCGCACGCCCTTCAATACTTTTTGTTACATATTGGCCTTCAATTAGTTTTTCAAACTCTATAATGGTTAAAACCAGGGAATCAAAGCGCCCTTTCTGAGCCTTAGTCTTAGCCTTATCCAACATCTCCAAACTCTGCCGGTAAAGCCCCTTGCTGTACAGTACCCGCGCATAATCAATCATTTCCCGGATCTGAATATCTTGATTATGGTTCTTGTTGAGTAATCTCAGACTAGTCAATAACTGCTTGTACAAATGCGCCTTCAAATTGGAAAGTTGGCGTTTCTTAATTCCGGGTAGTTTCTTCAAGATCAATTGTTCATCATACTGCTTATGATGATCCAAGAAATCGAACAATTGTAGAAACAGGATATCGTCAGAAGATTGGTTCCTTCTAACAAACAAACGAAAGTGTCTCTTTTCTGCTCGGGTCAGGGACTTAATCAACTGGATCAGATCATCCGTTTTCTGTTTGGGCATTGTAATTATGTTTTTTATAATCCTCTATTAATCAACAGATTGAATAGAATAGCTAGGGCTGCCGTCTTGGATTAATAAACTAATTTGGTTTTACAATGTTGAGGTTCCCAAGATATATTTGAAGCGGACAAACTTACACTTTTACCGGAAAATTCAAAATAAAAGCAATGTCGGACAATAAGATTTTCATATTCGATACCACCTTACGTGATGGTGAGCAAGTTCCGGGTTGTAAACTAAATACCCAACAAAAGCTAGAAATTGCTAAAGAACTAGAGCGACTAGGGGTAGATGTAATTGAGGCAGGGTTTCCTATCTCCAGCCCTGGAGATTTCGAAGCGGTTGCACAAATTAGTAAGAACATCAAAAATCCCATCATCTGCGGTTTGTCCAGAGCAGTTGAAAAAGACATCAAGGTGGCGGCAGAAGCCTTGAAAGCTGCGCGCCGCCCAAGAATCCATACGGGAATTGGGACTTCTGATTCCCATGTAAAATTTAAGCTCAAAACCACTCGTGAAAAAGTGATTGAGCGGGCAGTGGCTGCCGTCAAGTACGCCAAATCTTTCGTTGAAGACGTAGAGTTTTATGCCGAGGATGCCGGGCGGACAGATAATGAATACTTGGCGCGCGTCATCCAGGCAGTGGTTGATGCAGGTGCTACGGTATTGAATATTCCCGATACGACAGGTTATTGCTTGCCGGATGAATACGGAGAAAAGATCGCTTATTTAAAGGCTAATGTAAAAGGAATTGATAAAACGATTCTTTCCACTCACTGTCATAATGACCTTGGACTAGCCACCGCTAACTCTATCTTTGGGGTGCGCCACGGAGCACGACAGATAGAGTGTACCATTAATGGCATCGGAGAAAGAGCGGGCAATACTTCATTGGAAGAAGTGGTAATGGTCATGCGACAGCATGCCCATTTAGGTTTCCATGACAATATAAATACGAAGTTGCTAAACCCGATTAGCCAATTGGTTTCTGATCGGATGGGTATGCCCGTACAACCCAATAAAGCGATTGTCGGTACAAACGCATTTGCTCACTCTTCCGGGATTCATCAAGATGGCGTAATTAAGAAGCGCGAAACGTACGAAATTATTAATCCGCTAGATGTAGGCGTAGATCAGTCCAAAATTGTATTGACAGCCCGATCTGGAAGAGCGGCTATCGCTTATCGCGCTAAAAATATCGGATACAACCTAACCAAACTGGAACTGGATAAAGTTTACGAACAATTTCTACAGGTTGCTGACCGCCAAAAGGAGGTTGGTGATGAAGATTTGACTGACATCATTGGCAAGCTCAAGGGTGTCGCTGTTTAAACACATTGAAAAAAATGGCAAAAACATTATTTGACAAGATCTGGGACGCGCACGTGGTGACCCAGGTTGATGGAGGGTCCGAAGTATTGTACATAGACCGCCAGTTTATCCACGAGGTTACTAGTCCACAGGCTTTTGATGGCTTAACGAAAAGAGGCCTACCTGTCTTTCGCACACAAAAAACGGTTGCAACAGCAGACCATAACGTTCCCACTGCTAACCAACACCTACCCATTAAGGAAGAATTGTCCCGTTTTCAGGTTGACAAACTTACCGAAAACTGTCAAAAGTTTGGGGTTGAATTATATGGATTAGGTCATCAATATCATGGTATCGTACACGTTATCGGGCCAGAACTAGGTATCACTAAGCCTGGTATGACCATCGTATGTGGCGATAGTCATACTTCCACACATGGTGCTTTCGGTTGTATTGCCTTCGGTATTGGTACCAGTCAGGTAGAGCAAGTATTAGCCTCACAGTGTCTGGTACTGAAACGACCAAAACGCATGCGCATCACCATTGATGGTGAACTGCAAGCGGGTGTGTTATCTAAAGATATCATTCTATATATTATATCGCAATTGACTGCCAGTGGTGGAACCGGTCATTTTGTAGAGTACGCTGGTACGGCTATCGAGAAGCTCTCCATGGAAGCTCGCATGACGGTTTGTAATATGAGTATTGAGATGGGGGCACGAGGAGGTATGATTGCTCCGGATGAAAAGACATTCGAATACGTCAAAGGAAAGAAGTTTGCCCCAACCGGTGCTGACTTTGATGAAGCGGTGGCTTATTGGAAGACCTTATATACGGACGAAGGTGCAGTCTTTGATACCGAGTATCATTTCATGGCAGAAGATATTGCCCCTATGGTTACCTATGGGACCAATCCGGGTATGGGCATTAGCGTTGCCGACAGCATTCCCATGGTAGATCAAGTAGACAATCCAGTGACCTATAAGAAGTCCCTTAACTATATGGGGCTTCAGGAAGGTGAAAGTCTACTCGGCAAACAAATCAACTATGTATTCATCGGGAGTTGCACCAATTCTAGAATCGAGGATTTGAGATTGGTGGCTAAGTATGTAGATGGAAAACACAAGGCTGAGAATGTATATGCGATGATCGTTCCCGGTTCAAAGTTGGTAGAAGAACAAGTTAAGAAAGAGGGATTAGATAAAATTTTTCAAGCCGCTGGATTTGATTTCCGCGAGCCAGGATGTTCTGCCTGCTTAGGCATGAACGAAGATAAAGTTCCCAAGGGAGAGTATTGCGTATCTACTTCAAATCGAAACTTTGAGGGACGGCAGGGCCCTGGAGCCAGAACCATCTTGGCTAGTCCACTAATGGCTGCCGCTACTGCGATAGAGGGGAAAATTGTTGATGTACGCAAAAACTTGAACTAAGACCATGGAAAAATTTAAAACCATCATATCTTCTGCTGTCCCTCTTCCTATTGAGGAGATCGACACAGACCAAATCATACCTGCCCGTTTTTTAAAAGCTACTACCCGAGAGGGGTTTGGTGACAACCTCTTCCGTGATTGGCGCTATCATTCCGATAATTCTCCCAAAGAAGATTTTATCTTAAATAACTCCATTTACAGTGGTAAAATCTTAGTAGCTGGCAAAAACTTCGGCTGTGGCTCTAGTCGGGAACATGCTGCTTGGGCCATTTACGACTATGGATTCAGAGTTGTTGTTTCCAGTTTCTTTGCGGATATATTCCGTGGAAACTCTTTAAACAATGGCCTACTCCCCGTACAGGTAAGCGCTGAATTTTTGCATGATATTTTCACCGCTATTGAGCAAGACGCCAATGCCGAGTTTAAGGTTGATCTTGAGGAGCAGACGATCACCATCACTAGTACAGGGGCGTCCGCATCTTTTGAGATTGACCCTTATAAAAAGATGTGTCTCTTAAATGGGTACGATGATATTGATTATCTAACCAGTTTGAGAAGCGAAATTGAGGCTTTTGAGCAGCAACAAGTTGCGTGGTAAGGGAAGTGAGCGGAGAGAAGCTTTAATTTGAATCCGAAATATGGGTATTGTTTGGGGAGGAGATTTCAATTCCTCTCTGACTTAAACGAAAAATCTAATGAAAAAAAATATAGCACTTCTAGCTGGAGATGGAATCGGACCAGAGGTGATTGAACAGGCCCTAAAGGTCTTGAGTTCTATCGAAAAGCGCTTTGGTCATACTTTTGAATATCATCCAGGTGACGTGGGTGCCGTTGCCATTGACAATACGGGAAGCCCGCTTCCCCAAGCTACCTTGGATATTTGCCTAGCTGCCGATGCCATCCTGTTTGGGGCCATTGGAGATCCCAAATATGACAATGATCCCAATGCCAAAGTCCGGCCCGAACAGGGCTTGCTTGGGTTACGTAAAGCGATGGGCTTGTTTGCCAATATTCGGCCTGTTACTACCTATCCCACCCTAATACACCTTTCTCCGTTGAAGGAGGAAAAGGTCGCTGGAGTGGACTTGCTAATCCTCCGAGAATTAACGGGTGGCATCTATTTTGGTGACAAAGGTTGGAATAAAGAAGAAGGTCATGCCTTTGATACTTGTTTCTACAAAGTGGATGAGATTGAGCGCATTGCAAAGCTCGCATTCGATTACGCAAAGCTTAGAAGAAATAAAGTCACCTTAGTGGATAAGGCTAATGTGCTGGAGAACTCTAGACTTTGGCGAGATACCGTCACGAAGTATGCGGCCAAAAATTATCCAGAGGTAGAATTGGATTTTATGTTTGTGGACAACGCTGCCATGCAACTGATCCAATACCCTAAGCAGTTTGATGTGATTCTAACGTCCAACATGTTTGGAGACATTTTATCCGATGAAGCTAGTGTATTACCCGGTTCAATGGGCTTACTGCCTTCTGCCTCTATCGGTCTCCGCACCTCCATGTTCGAGCCCATCCACGGCTCTTTCCCCCAGGGAACGGGCAAAAACATAGCCAATCCGATGGCTACCATCCTATCAGCAGCGATGATGCTTGAATCTTTGGAAATGGTAGAGGAAGCAACTGTCATTCGTCAAGCGGTGAAAGATGTTTTGGAGCAGGGAATTGGCACGCCAGAGCTAGGCCCCGAGAAACCTCTTGGATGCAAAGAAATTGGTGATCTTCTTGCTGCTGCAGTGGCAGAAGGAGATGGCTTTTCATTTGAAACTTATCTAGAACATTTGGCAACTACTGCCTAAAAATATAGCCGACCGCAAGCCGGAGTTTGAGGTTGGTAAGGAGTAAGTATAAACGATTTGAGTTTTTCCGAGCGGGACCCTGGGGTCCTGCTCTTTTTTTATACCTTTACTTGGCTAAGTTCAGATTTCATGCACGCTCTTGAGCCAGTCGACATATTACAGCAATATTGGGGTTTTGAAGGTTTTCGGGCCTTGCAAGAAGAGATCATTCGATCTGTTTTAGAAGGGAACGATACCTTAGCTTTATTACCTACTGGAGGTGGAAAATCCATTTGTTTTCAGGTACCAAGCCTGGCTATGGAGGGCATTGCCATTGTGGTGTCTCCATTAATTGCCTTGATGAAAGATCAAGTGGCCAATTTACGGAAGCGAAAAATTAGAGCAGAAGCCATCTTTTCTGGTATGTCTTTCCGAGATATTGATCGCATTTTGGACAACTGCGTCTACGGAGAAGTGAAATTCCTTTACCTTTCCCCCGAACGCTTACAATCGGAACTGGTGCTGGAGCGCATCAAGAAAATGAAAGTTAATTTAGTGGCTGTAGATGAAGCGCATTGCATCTCCCAATGGGGGTACGATTTCCGGCCACCTTATCTGAAGATTGTCGACTTGCGAGAGCTGATCCCCAATACACCCTTTATCGCTCTCACCGCCACTGCTACGGCGGAAGTGGTCAAGGATATCCAGGAGAAATTGGCCTTTCGGGCGGGGAAGCAACAGCTTTTCCAGAAGAGTTTTGTTCGCTCCAATCTATCCTATAGTGTGCTGCAAGAGGAGAATAAATTTGGCAAGTTAGCCCAGATTCTCACTAATGTCAGAGGAAGTGCCGTAGTGTATGTCCGAAATCGCCGAAAGACAAAAGAAATCGCTCACTATCTCGCCAAACGGAAGATTCCCGCTGATTATTACCATGCTGGTTTACCCACCGCTACCCGAGACCTTAAACAAGAGGCCTGGACAGAGAACCGAACGCGGGTTATGGTTAGCACCAATGCCTTTGGTATGGGTATTGACAAGCCTGATGTACGTGCAGTCGTCCATATGGATCTTCCCGATAACCTGGAAGCCTATTTCCAAGAGGCGGGACGAGCGGGACGAGATGAACAGAAAGCTTATGCCGTTTTGTTGTACAATCAACAAGACAAACAGCAATTAGAACGAAACTACGAGTTGGCTTTCCCTGAAATAGCCGAGATCAAAAAGACCTACCAAGCATTGGGTAGCTTTTTGCAATTGGCCATCGGCGGAGGAGAAGGCCAGAGTTTCGACTTCGACATGATTGACTTCGCCCAAAAATTCCAATTTCACCCCGTTAAGGTCTTCAATAGTTTGAAGGCCTTGGAACAAGTAGGCCTAATCATTCTAACGGAAGCCGTGTACATCCCAGCGAGTTTGCGTATTAAGGTGAATAAGGACACCTTGTATGACTTTCAACTGCGGCATCCAAAATTAGATAAAGTGTTGAAAGTAATTCTGCGCTCCTACCAAGGTGCATTTCAAGATTACGTCAAACTGCGAGAATCTCAATTGGCTAGATCACTAGCTATTCCAAAAACCGAATTGCAACGCGCCCTCTTACTCCTTCGCAAAGAGGGCATTGTGGATTATGTCCCACAGAAGGAAAACCCGCAAATCATCTTTCTCCAAGAAAGACTTCCGATTGAAGACCTCCTGATTGATCAACAACTCTATCACTTTCGGAAGAATCGTTATCTAGAGCGAGTAAATAAAGCTATATCCTATGCTGAGACCGTTCTCTGTCGACAGCAGCAATTGGTACGATACTTTGGTGAAAAAGGAGAAGAGAAATGTGGCATTTGCGACGTCTGTCTAGGCAGACATAAGGCCGATGTAGATAAAGACGAATTTGAACGCTACAAAGGTAAGATACAACGGTTACTAAAGCGAGAAGAACTCAGCCTAGCTGAGATTCTGGATTCATTTACCTCACGGCATGAGAATAAAGTTCTGCAAGTCATGGAATACCTGGTGGATGAAGGATTTGTAGAAAAGGTCGGAGAATCATTTAAATGGTCAGAGGCATGAGGAAACGCATTTGCTTCTCTGTGACCAATGATCTTAATTATGATCAACGAATGATCAGGATTTGCACGAGCTTGTGTAAACGAGGTTATGATATCCTGTTAATTGGCCGTCAAAAGAAGCACTCCCCTCCCCTAGTTGATTATCCTTTTAAGCAGAAGAGACTTAGATGTTGGTTTCAAAGCGGTGCTGCCTTCTATGTGGAATATAATATCAGACTTTTCTTGTTCTTACTTCGGGTCCCGGTAGATATCTATTGTGCTATCGATTTGGATACGATCCTTCCCAACTTGATGGCTAGTAAATTTCGCCGCAAAGTTCGGGTCTATGATGCACACGAGTATTTCACGGAAGTTCCCGAAGTGGTCCGCCGACCGGCCATACAGAAAATCTGGTCTAAAATCGCGGATTGGGCCATCCCACAGTTTCAGTATTGTTACACGGTAGGTCAGGCACTTGCTGACATTATGAGTGAAAAATATCGCACGACTTTCCAAGTCATTAGGAATGTGCCCGTTGTTTCCCAAAGTCTGGATCAACAAAAAACAGTACCTCCCCTCATACTTTTGTATCAGGGAGTGCTCAATGAAGGACGAGGCCTTGAGGTTTTGATTCAAGCTATGAAAGAGCTAGAGGGTGTCGAATTGTGGCTGGCAGGTGAAGGAGACTTGTCTCAACTATTGCGAAACATGGCGACGGAGTTGCAGCTCAAGGAGCCAATACAGTTTCTGGGATACTTAGATCCTGAGGAGCTACGCGGCATCACTCCGCAGGCACATCTAGGCTTAAATCTCCTAGAAAATGCAGGACTGAGCTACTATTATTCGCTGGCTAATAAAACCTTTGACTACATTCAGGCAGGTCTTCCTTCCTTACAAATGGATTTTCCCGAGTATCGCGCTTTACAAGAAAAATATCAAGTATTCCATCTTTTGGAAAACCTAAGCGTCACGTCTGTTGTTCAGGCCATAAACAAGATAAAGTCCTCTCCTGACTGGTACAAGACGCTTCAGATCAATTGCCAGATCGCAAGCCAAGATTTGAATTGGGAAAACGAGCAAAAAAAGCTTTGGCAATTTTATGATAAAATAAAGTGCTGATGCTCAATGACATGAATCTATCAAACTTCGTTATCGTACAACTGTCTCTTTCGAATGACCAATATAATGAGGAATGGAAACGTATACACTCCAGAATGACAAACTGTTAGTAGGGATCAATAAAAAAGGTGCCGAACTGGCAAAAATCCAATCACAAAAAGATGGATTGGACTATTTATGGGAAGCTGATCCGACCTACTGGGGCAGACACTCCTCCATTTTATACCCTATAGTTGGAAGAGTGTTCAATGACGAATACCATTGGGAAGGTAAAACCTTTCGAATGAAGCAGCATGGTTTAGCTAGAAACCTACCTTTTGAAAAAGTTCATCATGATGCTTCTAAGTTGGAATTAGTGTTAAAGAGTGACTCAAACACATTGGAGCAATACCCCTTTGAATTTGTCTTTCGGGCCGTCTATGAACTGGTGGATAAGGAACTAGCTATTACTTATGTGGTTGAAAACCCAACGGAAAATACTGCTTTTTTTTCTGTAGGTGCACATCCTGCTTTCCGTTGTCCACTTCTCCCGGGGGAACAGCGATCGGATTACGCTCTAGTTTTCGATCAAGCAGAACAGGCCGAAAAATCCATGCTAAAGGGAGGATTCCGTACGGGGGAAAAAACCTGGGTACTAAAGGACGAAAACCGTTTGTTTATCACGGATGATCTTTTTGAGCAGGACGCTTTGATATTCAACGGGCTCCGCTCACAAAAAGTATCGCTCGAAAATAAGGCAGGGCAACGGTTCTGGACAGTCGATTTCAGCGGATTCCCCTATTTGGGAATTTGGTCAAAGAATACAGAGTCAACCTTTGTTTGTATTGAACCTTGGTTTGGTGTGGCAGATATGACCGGTGGGTATCCTGACCTAAAATTGAAAGAAGGCATTTTAGCATTGGATGCTGGGAAATCGTTCCCATGTACCCACAAGATTCAGATTTGGTGAAAAATATTTTCTTGTTGTATGGACGACAAAAATTAAAAAATTGCTGGGGACATTAGCGGCAGAATCATGATCTGTTTCGTTTGCCTCATGAAAAAGAAAGATTAATTACTATCTTTGGGCAGCGAAATTTCGTCCCAATGCTACTTATAGAACTAATCTATGTCATCAACTAGTCTTACATCAAGACATCTCTTAGAATTAACAAACAAAAAATATTAGTACATTTTCAGGGTCAAAAATTAAAATCTCTCAAAGAAATACTTTTTTTTTGCGAGTTATTAAAAATAATTTTTCTCTCTTGAGGCTTCACAGCTCGTTCTAGGCTCTTCAATCACTGCGCAATTTATGGTTGAAGTCAGGAACGTGAGGAGCAAGTGGGAAAGGGACTTATTTTTTACAATTAATTACTCATTAGTATGAAAAAACTCTATCTAGTACTGTTATGTACAGTGCTTGCTGGGGCAGTAATGGCTCAGCGCGCTGTGTCAGGGACTATCACCGATGATGCCGGTGAGCCTCTAATCGGTGCCTCTATCCTCGTCAAGGGGACTACTTCAGGTACTGCAACAGATATCGACGGTAATTATACCCTCGATCTTCCTGCCGGAGCCGATGTTTTGGTTGTTTCCTACACCGGTTTCGAAACTCAAGAAGTACCAATCGGAGCACGCACTAAGGTTGACATTGTCATGTCTTCCTCAGCAGAATTTTTGAATGAGGTAGTGGTAACGGGTTATTCTACCGAACTCAAGCGAGAGGTGACCTCTGCCATTACCAGTGTAAAGGCTGAGGAAATTGAAGGTTTACCGGTACAGTCTTGGGACCGAGCCATTCAAGGTAAAGCCTCAGGGGTACAAGTAACCCAAGGTAGTGGTGCTCCCGGTGGAGCGGTTACTATTCGTGTGCGAGGTACCGGTTCAATTAATGCCGGTAGTGATCCCCTAATCATCATTGATGGTGTTCAGGTTGGTGCCGTTGGTACAGGCGGACAGGGTTCTTCTAACCCATTGAACAGTATCAACCCCAATGATATCGAATCCATTGAAATCCTAAAAGATGCAGCTTCTGCTTCAATCTATGGTGCTCAGGGCGCTAACGGTATCATCGTGGTAACCACCAAGAGTGGTAGCCGTGAGGGTAAAGCAAAATTCAATGTATCCTACCAAGAAGGGGTAGTACAGCCAATGAATCTCTATGAGATGATGAATAGCCAGCAGTATGTCGACATTCGTACTGCAGCATACGTTAATGCTGGACTAGGTGCTGAAAGAGCCGAAGAATTGTACGGGAATGCAAATGATCCCAATCTTCCTTTCGAAGACTGGGCAGATGTACTTTGGAGAGATGCTACGTTGAGAACACTGGATGTTTCTGCTTCTGGTGGTAGCAAAAGTGCGGATTACTTTACGGCATTTTCTTACAATTTGCAAGAAGGTCAGGTAATCACCAACGAATGGGAAAGAATCACCGGCCGCTTCAACTTGAATGCGGATTTGAGTGACAAGTTTTCTGTAAACCTACGCACCTCGGTAGCATATATTGAGAACGAAGGTGGTCCATGTGATGGTGGTAACTTTGTAAACTGTCCATTTGGTCCTTCTTTCTGGTCTATGCCCATTTCACCAGCTCGTGATGAAAATGGAGAGTATAATCCTTACCCATTGAATGGAGAAGGACACAACTTCAACTTCAATGAGCTACAGAATGCTGAAAACGTTACTCGTCTGCAAAAAACTTTGCAGAACGTGAGTAGCTTGGCTTTTAACTATCAGATTCTTCCTAATTTGACGGCTAGAGCTTCTGCTGGTATCGACTACGTAAATACCAAGAACATTAACGGTCGTCCAATCTCTATTCCTTTCTTTAGAGATGCTTGGGGTGGACAAGTAGTACACACTGACCGTATCACTTCCAACTGGAACACTTTCGGTACCTTGACTTATGACTTCTCCGTAGCAGAAGGACAGGACTTGACTGCTCTTGCTGGTTACGAATATCAGCAGCAGGACTGGAACAACTTCAGCGCGACCGGTAGAGGTCTAGCAGATGCGTCTTTCTTGAACTTGAACAGTGCAGCTACTCCATTTGCTGTAGCGGGTACTTCTTCTACGAACAGAAGACAAGGAGGATTTGCTTCTTTGAAGTACGCGTACAACGAGAAATACATCGTGAATGGTACAGTTCGTTATGACGGTTCTTCTCGTTTCGGTGAAGACAACCGCTGGGGACTATTCTATTCCGGTTCTGTAGGTTGGAGAATTTCTGAGGAAAACTTCCTGCAAAATGCGACTTGGTTAGAAGAGTTGAAGCTACGTGTTTCTTATGGTATTACAGGTAACTCTAGTATTGGAGACTTTGCTGCCCTGGCAGAATTTGGTACTAGAGGTCAATACCTAGGTGCTCCTGGTTTGGCGCCGTCTAAGTTGGCGAACAATCTTTTGGGTTGGGAAACAGCGGAGCAGTTGGACATCGGATTAGACTTCTCTCTATACGCTAACCGCTTGTATGGTACTATTGACTTGTGGCAAAAGAACAATAAGGATCTTTTGTTGAATACGCAGATCCCATCTGCAGCTGGTATCTCTAACTCTACCATCACGGAAAACGTTGGAGAGGTACAGAATCAAGGTGTTGACTTTGAGTTGAATGCTGTATTGGTAAACAAAGGTGGACTTCGTTTCTCTGTCGGTGGTACATTAAGTCTCCAAAGAAATAAAGTAATTTCTCTGAATCAGGGACGTGACACGATTTTTGCTGGTGGTTTGCCAAGTTTGATTGTAGGGGAAGAGGCCGCCTTCTATAACCTAGTGCCTTTCGCAGGTGTTAATCCAGCCAATGGTCGTATCATGGCTTACGATCAGAATGGTGTACCTACCTACGCTCCTGGTATTGAAGATGTACGTCAATTTGATGGTCCAATTCCTGATTACTTCGGTGGTTTCAGAACAGACATCAGCTACAAAGGCTTGAGTATTTCTGCATTCTTGATGTTCCAAGGTGGAAACCATGCCTTCAACAATGACCTCTATGCCTTGGCAGATGCTAGTGCTGGTCCTAACAACCAATTGGCTAGAGAAGCCGCTTACTGGAGAAATGCTGGTGATATCACTAATGTACACAAGCCTGTTCAAGGTGGTGTGATTGAAGGTATCAACCAAGAAACTTTTGGTGTAGGAGGAACCACTAGACTATATTCTGACGCAAGTTTTGCTCGTTTGAAAGAGGTTAAAATTGCATATACCTTCCCAGCTAACTACATGAAGAAAGTGGGATTAGGTACAGCAACAATTTTCGCCCAAGGGCTTAACCTATTGACGTGGACAGAATTTGACGGAATTGATCCAGAGGTAATTACAACACGTCAGTCCTTTGCTGGTCAACCTGGTTCTACCTTTGCTTTCCCATTGGGTCAGCAGTATTCCTTTGGTGTGAACCTTTCTTTCTAGTGTTAAAACTTAAGCATGCTAATTATGAAATTTAGAAATATATTTCTAGTACTTATGATTTTGCTATCTGGTACTGCCTGTGAAGAAGCACTGCAGGTATCAGATCCAGAATCACTTTCCCCTGACGATGTATTGGATAAAGTCAGTGGGTTCGAATCCGTAGTGCTTTCTGCCTACAACCGGATTCACCGATTTGCCTGGATGGGTCAAAATGGTATTGTGGCGCCTGAAATCATGGCGGACAACCTGGATTTCAACAACAGAACTGGACGTTACGAGCAGCACTATGTGAATGCTGTACGTACACACATGGGACGCTGGGATAACTACGTTGGTATCAATGATTGCAATATCATCATTAGTAGAATTGACGAATTGAAGGATGTTGGGTCTGATGACCTTGCGCTTCGCGATCAGGTTAAAGGAGAGGCCCTGTTCATCCGTGCCTTGAACTATCATGACATGGCAAGGGTATATGGTTATGAACCTGGTCAAGAAGTAAATGGCTTCAACCTTACTGTACCCTTACGCACCAGTGAAACCAAAGGTGTATCTGATGCATTGGATGTGAAGCCTCGTGCTACCAATACAGAATTGTATACGCAGATTAAATCTGACTTGAACAGTGCCATTTCTTTACTACCAACATCAAATGGAAGCGGTCCTTACCGCGTAGCTCAAGATGCAGCTCATGCCTTATTGGCACGTGTGCTACTGTACGAAGGAAACTGGGCTGAAGCAGCCGCCCAAGCAGAGTTGGCTTTAAGCAAAACTAGTGCTTCTTTGATCGAAGACAAGGCAGCTTACTATGATTCTTGGTTTGCAGTACCTCATCCTGAATCTCTGTACGAAGCTGAAATCCGCTCTACTGACTGGTCAACAGTTGATGGTGCCAACAACAGCTTGAGTACACTTTCCAACAATACCAGTTCTAGTTCTCAGTTTATCCTAGTGGGTAGCCCTGAGTTGATGGCTGTATTGGACAGTGAAGTAGGTGATATTCGTGATACCATTTGGGATGCAAGTGCAGCTGGGATTCCTGCAGGAACAAGAAAGTGCCAAAAGTGGCAAGGTGAGAAAGGTGACTTCCTTGAGAATATTCCAATGATTCGCTATTCTGAAGTGCTATTGATTGCAGCGGAAGGTTTTGCTAAGAGCGGAAACGCCGCTAAAGCACAAGAGCATCTAAATCGTTTCCGTGCCGCTCGTGGTTTACCAGCCACTGACTTGACTGGCGCAGATCTGGAAGCCTTGATCATGAAAGAGCGCAGAGTAGAATTCGCTTTGGAAGGACACCGTTGGTTTGACCTTAAGCGTAACGGAATGGACATTCCTAAATCTGCTTCTTCAGGTGTACCAACTATCAGCTATTCTGATTTCCGTCTCCTAGGTGTAATTCCTCAAACTGAGTTGAGTTTGAATGAATTTTTGGTACAAAACCCTGGGTACAACTAGCAGTTTTTAATGGATAATGTTTAGTGTTTAATGATGAATGTTTAAACCATTTCTACATTTTTCACTAAACATTATGAATTATTCATTACAAAGCTTGCTAACAAAAAGATCAATAATGAAAAAAATATTATATAGTTTAATCGTAATTATGGCTGCTACCTTCACTGCTTGTGAAGACCCAGGTACATCCATCCTCTACGCAGAGGAGTACCTGGAACTGGATGCAGCAACAACCGTAACTGGTTCTAGAACCTACAGCTATCTGCGGGTAAATGATGGCCAAGGTTTGCCTAGTGGTTTCATCGTGAATCTTGGGGCGGCTCAATCTAGCAGCCCAATCAACTTCACGTTCGAGATTGACGTAGCTAACAGTACAGCAATCGAAAATCTTCACTTTAGCGTAGATTCCAATACTGGAACTATTCCTGCGAATTCTAGTACGGCAGAACTACCCATCACTATCTTAGATGACAACATCAATCCAGGTGAATCTCCTGCGATCGTGGTTAAACTTACTGGTGGTGACATCGCTGTTAATCCAAACTATGAGACAGCAACGCACGTGTTACAAGTGCTTTGTGAATCTAACTTGGCAGGGAGCTATACTATGGTGACCACTTACCACAAGCATGACTTCCTCCCTACTTTCGACACCAACACACAAGATGTAGAGTTGACTGACGACGGAGATGGAGTTTATACCTTGGTAGGTTTCGACGGTGGCTTGTATGCGGAAGGTAATCCTTACAATACTAACTACAATACTTCCCCAGTTACTGGTAAGATTCAAGATGTTTGTGGTACCATCACTACTGATGGTGTACAGGATCCATGGCAGAACTTGCTGGCCGACCCTGCTCGTCCAAATTCATATGATCCAGCTACAGGAGTAATTACTTATTCCGTAGTGGGAGATGTATATGGAGAAAACTGGACTTCTGTCTTGACGCCAAAATAATAGGGACTACCCTATTTAGTCCATAAAATATAGAGAGCCCTATTCGTCTGACGATTAGGGCTCTTTATGTATATATCACCTACTGATAGCCATTGTAGATTCTAGGACGGATTCTGTCAACATCGATGAGATCCTGGAATTTCAGCCCGATGACTTCTTATTGGACGAACTGCTTTGAAAATATCCAATCCGATTTGCTTCTAGTATGGTCGCCAAATACACATAATTTTCACCCAAGTATTCTCTTTCACAGCCGCTAAATCCCTAATTTTAGCTTTGATTTCCATCTTTCACAGCTAGGTACATAATTTGGTGATTTTTCCTGTAATGAAACTCCCCTAGCTGGGTATAATGCGATTAATATGAAAAACAAACTCTACCTCGTACTGCTATTGGCAGTTACATGTCTCTCCCATCTCAGCGCGCAGAAATTCGAATATGAAAAAGATGAAGTAGCGCTCAAGTCCTTATGGTTAGAGCTACAACAAAGTGATGAAAAAAGAAACGCTCGGGTGGCTGATTACCTCAAAAAGCATCCTGAATTGAGTCATACCTTTAAGCAAGATGGCAACACCTTTATGCTTTATGATGTGGAACGTGGCCAACCGGTTTATTTAACTACTCATAACGAAGGTTCCGTACAATCCGTCAATGCAGATGAAGTACGCGAAGGCGGCAGATTTGGCCTTAACATTACCGGACAAGGACTACGAATCGCCGTATGGGATGCCGGAACGGCCCTACGGACCCATGAAGCCTATGAAAATCGGCTATTAGTTACCGGCGGATCTGAAATTGATAATCATGCCTGTCACGTAATCGGTACGGTAATGGCGGGTGGAACTGATCCTGGTGCACGAGGTTACTTGTATGAGGCGGTTGGAAAAGCCTATTGGTGGAATGACTTTTTCCAGGAAATGACGGTAGAGGCTCTAAATGAAGACCTATTGGGCTCCAATCACTCTTACGGTATCGGTACGGGTTGGGAAGGTTCTAGCTGGTTAGGGGATGCCGGTATCAGCAATGAGGAGGACTATCGGTTTGGATTTTATAGCTCTAGAGCTAGAACAGCAGATGCTTTGGCCTATAGTGCTCCCTATTACTCCATCTTTAAATCAGCAGGAAATGACCGGAATGATTCTGGGAGTGGCCCTCAAAGTCCTGATGGCCCCTTCGATTGTATATCAGATTGGGCAGTAGCCAAAAATATATTTGTTATCGGTGCCGTGCAAAAGACGAGCGGCGCCTACAATGGTCCGGATGATATCGTCATGAGTAGCTTTAGTAGTTGGGGACCAGTAGATGATGGCCGGATTAAGCCGGATCTAGTCATGCCGGGCGTCTCTATTTATAGTGTACTTTGTGAAGGTGGAGAAGATCAATATGGCAACCTTAGTGGGACGTCTATGGCATCTCCAGGCGCTCTTGGCGCAACCATGATGATCAATGAAGCCTATAAGCAATTCAATAATACCAATCTCAAATCTGCTTCCCTAAAGGCTTTGATGATCCAGACAGCTATGGAAGCCGGCAGCAATCCGGGTCCAGACTATTCCTTTGGTTGGGGTATGATTAATGTGGAAGAAGCCGTTGATCTAATTATCGCCAAAGATGATATCAATGCTTTTATTCTCGAAGAATCGCTCGCTAATGGCGAAACTTTCGAGATGGAATTGAATCCAGTAGCTGGTGAGAAAATTACGGCTACCATCGCTTGGACAGATCCCGCAGGAACACCTGTTGCCCCAGCCCTAGATCCAACCGACCTGATGCTTGTCAATGACTTGGATATGCGTATCGTAGATGAATTGGGCAATGAGGTAAAACCTTGGATCTTAGATCCTGCCATTCCCGGCAAAGCCGCTAGCAACGGAGACAACTTCCGAGACAATGTGGAGAAAATAGAATTTGCCAATCCGCAACCTCGCCGCTACTTCTTGCGCATCACCCACAAAGGGAGCTTGGTGAATAACAAACAAGATTTCAGTCTGGTCTTGAGATATACCTCCGAGGATCCGGGTATCGATAATTTATACTGGGTCGGCGGAAATGGAAATTGGTCGGATCAAAGCCACTGGTCATTGACATCGGGTGGCCAGCCTAGCAATATTACTCCTGGCCCTACTTACAAGTTGATCTTTGATGATAATTCATTTCCTGATAATGAATATACAGTTACCATGGATCAAGGCTATAGTGTAGCGGGGATTGTTGGTCTAAATAATAAAAACGTCACCTTTGATTTTGGTGGTAACGAGCTGATCACTTCTGGAACTACCCTACTCTCCTCAGATAATTTCACCTTGACTAACGGTGACGTATTACTTAGAAATACGGGGAATAATGTAAGTCAAATTCTTGATCTTGACGGTAGCAAAACTAATTCGCTCAACATTGTCCTTCTCGAGGAGAATCAAGCCACCTGGAACATCAACGGAGGAGTTTTGAAAGCAGATGTTTTGGCCGTTAATGGCGGAACACTATTCGCTCAAAATACTCAACTTCAAATAAAAGATATACAGATTACCGCCAACGCAAGCATGCAGGTCATAGGGACCTCAATAGAAAACTTCGATCAGTTCTTTTTGGCAGAGGGAGCAACTTGGCTGGCTGATGCTAGCTCGTCCTTCTTCATGAACGAAGCGGATTTGGATGCGACTTTCCAGGCACCTGCCCTATCCTTCCAAACGCCACTTCAGATGGATCAGGGTAAACTTACACTCACTGCTCCGGAAGCACAGTTTCAAACCGTTAGAATGGATGTGGCCAATCTAGTAATTAGTGATCCCCTATCTATTACCGATCTATCCATCAAGGGAGGTAGCGAGCTCAAAATTCAAGGCGGCTCGATTGTTGCAGTAGAGGAGCTGGATCTAGCGGCCTCGGCAGGTGCTATGATCAAAGTAATAGGTACAAGTGAGGGACCTAATGCTATACTTCAAGTCAACCCCCAGAAGAAATTCTGTTTTGACTATCTAGACCTCCTGGATATTGATCTAGGTGGTAATGCCTCGATTAGTATCGGGGAAAATAGCCAACAGACTAATTCTAGCGGCTGGTTCGTTGGAGCTTGTGATGATTTACTTTTTGCCAACTTCAATGTACAGTTTGCCTGTACCAATGGCATTACTTTCTTTGAGGATCTCAGTGAAGGAAATATCGCTGAGCAAACCTGGTATGTAGACGGGCAAGAAATCGGAAAAGGAGCCAATGCTGAGTTTTTCTTTCCGGTAGCTGGCACTTACGAAATAGCCTTGGAAATCACTGATGGTCTAGATAATTTCACTTCTCTGACCCAAACGATTGAAGTGGTGGAATCTGAAATTGAGTCCAATAGCATTATTCAAAATCCAACGCAATTGGCTAGCCTAAAGGTAGGAGATAGCTATCAGTGGTACAAGAACTATGAGCCCATTCCAGGGGCTACAGATCGCGTATATATGTACCAGGGGGAAGCCGCGGTGTACTTTGTTTTGACCTTTGTGGAGGGATGCAATAGAATCTCTGAGGTTCTAGATTTACTAGGAACAGCCGTGGAAAATTTAGATGAGAATCCGAATCCTGATATTCGCATTTTCCCCAATCCGGTCAACGATATGTTATACATACAGAGTAAAGAGCTTTTTAATGACGAGGTACAAGTAAGTCTAAGCAATGCGCTTGGCCAAAGAGTATTGCAAGCACAGTCGAGTAATAGCCAACTAGTAAGCATAGATATAGCTGCCATGACCCCAGGCATTTATATATTAAGCCTATCCGTAGGCGACCAGGTATTCACTAAAAAAATAGTCAAAAATGAATAAGCAAATTCCCACAACTTTCCTAGTTTTCTTATTTCTAGGATCAATGACTTGGGCGCAGGGAGACCCAATGTACAATACAAATAATGAGGTACTTACCTCAAAACGCTATAGCCAGGTGCAAGGCTCACCTTACTATAATAAAGAATGGAATAAAGGCAGTCTTTACGATATCAAAGATGAGGTACTACCACACGCCAGTATCAATTTTAATGGCGAGACCGGTTTGATGGAAATCAAGGAGGATGATAAAACTATTCAACTGAATGAAAATCTCTACAAAAGAATTGAGATTATGGTGGATGGTCAGAAGCAAGTATTTGTGAACCGAACTACCCCTTTAGACTTGACTTACTATCGAGCTGTTTATCAAAGCGAGCAAATGCAGTTTCTCGAAAAATTTGTGTCAGAGCTAAAGGAGGATGACGTTGCCAATTATGGTGCATCCAAAACCCGTACCAAGTTTGTCAACAAAACCAAATACTATGTGTTGCGAGAGGGTAAGCTGGAAATGGTAAACCGAAACAATAAAAAGATTGTAGAATTCTTGAAATCAGCTAGGCTTAAAGGTTATGTCAAAAAGAATAAGCTAAATCTAAAGAAGGATGAGGATTTGGTAAAAGCCTTGGCCTACTACGAAAGTAGCATGTTGAAGAATAAGTAATACCATGAAAATCACAAAATACATTTACTGGGGCAGTACAGGACTTATGTGCCTGATTTTCACCTTTTCCGCAGTCATGTACTTTTCAAACTTTGAATGGGCGGCAAGCTACTTCGAACGATTGGGCTATCCGACTTGGCTGGTTTACCCATCCGCTACGGCAAAGGTATTGGGTGTGTTAGCGGTATTGACCAATCGTTCCTATATCCTAAAAGAATGGGCTTATGCTGGTTTTTTCTTTGATGCGCTGCTAGCCTTTAGTTCTCATACTATAGTAGGTGATGGAGAAGGAGGCATTGCACTTGCCGCTTTGCTCGCAGTAATTGTTTCTAGGTATACACAATTTCGCTTACAGGCTACATCCTAACGGTAGTTTCTTATAGCGATCTAAAGCATCCCGAATCTTGGCCAAGGCTGAGATTCGGGATTTTTCTTTCCATCAAACATCGAAGTGCTCAAAAATCACCCGATCGGGTGAAGGAAAGCCTCTAGAATGCGCCGTTATTTGTAATCGTAAAACAATTAATAACTTCAAAACCTCAACAATGAAAACAATTAAGTTAATGTTCGCCCTAGCTGCGATCTTCATGTTCCAAGCTACCGCTACCTTCGCGCACACACCTGGTTTACCTCCCGTTACAAAGTGGGATAAATTGGGACAGAAGAAAGTAGATTTCCGCTTGGACAAAGATGAGATCAAGGTGACAATTGTACAAGGGCTGTTTACAGCGATCAAGCTTAAAGTGAAAGATGGGCCAATCAACCTGCACAAGTGTGTCGTACATTTCAAGAACGGAACCAAGCAAAACGTGAACATCCGCAAGAACATCCCTGCCGGGGGGGAAACAAGAGTAATCCAACTGGACGGTGCTGGAAAGCGAGTGATCAAGAAAGTAGTTCTATTGTACGATTCCAAAAGACCTCGCGATAAGGCGACGGTAGCCCTTTGGGGTAAGCACTAGGAAGGGACACAAGAGCAAGTTCGAAATGATAAGTGATTCGGAGTCCTTCTATACCGGCGTATGGAAGGACTTTTTCATGAGATCTTTTCTCTATTTTTCATTCAGCATTGGCTTAAAATGCATGTATCTTTAAGCCAAAAATGACGGGATTTGAAAAGGCCTTTGAAGGCTTGAAGGTGGTGGAACTAGCGAGCGTACTCGCAGGACCTGCCGTCGGTATGTTCTTCGCGGAGCTAGGGGCACAGGTCTTGAAGATAGAAAACAAGGCCACTCAGGGCGATGTAACCCGAGCCTGGAAACTTCCGAAAGAAGACCCACACAAACCTTGGTCTGCCTATTTCCATTCCGTAAACTGGAATAAGACCTATCTCCCAATTGATCTCAGAGTGCTTGATGAACGCCATCAAGTTTTATCCTATATTGCTGAGGCAGATGTTGTCATCAGCAATTTTAAATCGGGTTCGGCAGCTCAGTTCGGATTGGATTACAATACCCTTAAAGATACATTTCCCCAACTCATCTACGCTTCCATCACCGCCTACGGCCCAGAACATCCTAAACCCGGCTTTGACGTAGCCATCCAAGCGGAAACGGGTTGGATATATATGAATGGAGAAGCCGCCGGAGCACCGGTAAAGATGCCAGTGGCTTTAATCGACTTATTAGCTGCCCACCAATTGAAAGAGGGTATTCTTGTCGCCTTACTACAAAGACAGCGTACCAATAAAGGCTGTCACGTCACGACCTCCCTATTTGATGCCAGTATCGCCTCTTTGGCCAATCAAGCCTCCAACTGGCTGAATCTCCGGCATGTGCCACAAAGAATGGGCAGTCAACACCCCAATATTGCTCCTTATGGAGATACCTTTCAAACCAAAGATGGGAAATCACTTATTGTAGCGACGGGAACCCAAAAACACTTTGAAGAACTCTGTAAATGCCTCCACCTATTCTCACTACTGGAAGATGAAAGGTTTGCTACGAATGCGCTGCGGGTACAGCACAGAGCATCCCTTGTACAGCTGCTTACGCCAGCCTTCCTCCGGTGGACGGCAACGGATTTATTGGCTCGCTTTGAAAAAGTGCAAATTCCGGTTTCTCCTATTCGAGATCTATCGGAAGTATTCGACTTACCGGAAGCCAAAGCACTTGTTTTAACAGAAACCTTACCGGATGGTAGTGAAAGTAAAAGAGTGAAAACTGCCGTATTCCAGAAGGTAGCTACAAAGTGAGCAGCATCCAATCTTAAAGGCCAGTACACACTGGCTTTGTCGAAAAATTTATTTTCTAACACCAAGCCTACCGATTCCTCAAAGGAAGTCCTATTTTAATGCATCATATTCAATCTATAAGACGATGCCCGACTCCAAGTCCGATCCAATCCATATTTCAAGCATAGAAATCTTTGAGATGACTATTCCCTTGAAATCGCCTTTTATCATATCATTGGGTCCCATCACGCACGCAGAGAATACCGTTATACGCATCCATACCAATGCTGGCATCTACGGGATTGGAGAATGTAGTCCTTTCCCCACTATCCACGGCGAAACACAAGCTGGTAACCAAGCAGTGGCAAAAGCACTGGCTCCCTTATGGATCGGTAAAGATCCATTGGCGATTGAAGATCGCATGGATGAACTGGAAAAAGCTATTGCCTTCAATCCTTGCATCAAGAGTGCTTTCGACATGGCCCTTTTTGACCTGAAAGCAAAGTTTTGCCGATTGCCTTTGTACCAACTATTAGGTGGTAGCAAGACCAAAGTCTTGGAAACCGATATGACGGTAAGCATTGGAGAGCCCCAAAAAATGGCTAAGGAAGCACACGCCTTTGTCGAGGCTGGCTTCAACAATATTAAGGTGAAAGTGGGAGGAAGCACCGCAGAAGATGTGGCTCGAATCCATGAGATTCGAGCAACTATCGGATCTAAAATACCGCTTCGAATCGATGCCAACCAGGCTTGGACCGTAGAAACGGCCATTCAAACCCTAAAAGCACTCGCCTCCTATGATATCGAACATTGTGAAGCCCCAATCCCGCGTTGGAACGCTCATCAGCTACCCCACATCCGTGCCAACAGTCCCATCCCTATCATGGCGGACGAAGCCCTCTTCAACCAGCATGATGCCACGCGTTTAATTCAGTGGAATGCAGTCGACTATTTCAACATAAAACTCAGTAAATCAGGGGGTGTGCGAAATGCTATACGAATTGTTTCTTTGGCACAGGCTGCGGGTATATCATGTCAGGTTGGTTGTTTTTCGGAAACGAGACTGGGTATTTCTGCCCTGGCACACTTTAGTCTTGCTTATGCCAATATTATCCATTTCGATATGGATTCACCATTAATGCTAGCTGAAGATCCAGTAGTAAATGGCATTACCTATAGTAAGGGAGGGAAGATAGCGGTACCTGATGGGTACGGAATAGGTGCAGAGATTGCGCCGGAATATCTAAATCAATTGCCAAAACTAGTTATCCAATAATACAAGATGGTACGAATAATATATGTAGCCTGCTGCAGTTTCTGGCTCCTTGCTTGCACCAGTGGTACCGATCCCGAGTTTAGCAGACTTCTTGCCGAAACCCAAAACTTTGACATCCTCATCCAAGGCGGGAGAATTATAGATGGCACCGGTGCAGCACCATTTCAAGGTGACGTGTTGATTAAAGGAGATGAAATCGTCTACCTTGGCCAGGTAGATACGACTCAGGTGGAGATCAAGCAGATCATTCCGGCCGCCCAGCGAATTATTAGCCCGGGCTTTATCGATGCTCACGCGCATGGTGATCCCATTACAGATACCTCCATGACCAACTTTTTGGCCATGGGGGTTACCACCATTCTTTTGGGCCAAGATGGTGCCAGTCCTAACTATTTTGACATACATATTCCAGGACCAACTCAATGGCTCCAGCAGATGGCTCGTTATGATCTCCAACCCAACATAGCCTACTTGTTGGGGCATGGCACCTTACGGAGGATGGCGGGTATTCCCGATAAGGAAACACCAAGTAATCAACAGCAAAGGGAAATGAATAGATTGCTGGGTGATGCCCTGGAAGCTGGCTTTTATGGCATGAGCACGGGGCTTGAGTATGTTCCTGGCCTATTTGCCGAAGAAGAAGAGCTAATTCAATTGGCTAAGACATTAGGCGAGAAAGACGGCTTGATCATGAGTCATATGCGGAATGAGGACGATGATGCCTTGGAAGCCTCAATAGATGAACTCATTCGGCAAGGAAAACATTGTCGCGTTCATATCGCACATTTGAAAGCAGTATATGGCAAGGGGCCAGAACGTGCTCTGGAAATTTTGGACAAGATCGACAGAGCACAAGGCGAGGGGGTATTTCTATCTGCTGATGTGTATCCCTATATGGCGAGCTATACGGGGATCGGAATTCTCTTTCCCGATTGGTCCAAGACAGCAGAAGATTTTAAAATCGCCCAAAAGAAGCGGCCAAAAGCACTACGTGAATACCTATACCAAAGGGTTCAGCAAAGGAATGGCCCTGAGGCCACTTTATTTGGCACTGGGCCTTATTCAGGGAAAACCTTAGCGCAGGTGGCGGAAGAAACCAACAAAAGCTATGTAGATATCTTGATGGAGATCGGCCCTAACGGCGCTTCCGGAGCCTATTTTATCATGGATGAATCTTTGCAAGAACAGTTTATTGCCAGCCCATTGGTGATGTACTCCACAGATGGGTCTCCGAAGATGCGACATCCTAGAGGCTACGGGTCCTTTGCCAAAATCATCCAGCGATATGTGGGAGAAAAAGGGCTATTACCTTTGGAATTAGCCATCCACAAGATGACGGAGCTTCCTGCAAAAACCATCGGTTTTAAGAAGCGCGGAAAATTGGCTCCAGGTTTCAAAGCCGATGTGCTAGTCTTTGACGAAACACAGGTACAAGCTACTGCGGATTACGAAAACCCATACCAATTGGCTAAAGGCTTCGATGATATCATCCTCAATGGTCGAATTGTTCGATTAGCCGGAAACTGGAAGGATTTATCCGCTGGTAAAATACTAAGGAAGGAAAACTAATGAAATATGTCCAGCTAACCGCATTAATGGGTCTAATTCTCTGGATGATGACAGCTTGTCACCGTCCCACAGTTGTACATAGTCTGCTCGATCAGATCATCCAATCAGGTGAACTCCGAGTCGGTACAACGGGAGATTACCAACCTTATAGTCATCTGCTTCCCAATGGCCAGTATGAAGGAATTGACATAGAACTAGCCAAGGACTTAGCCCAGAGTTTAGGGGTAAGACTAGTATTAGTCCCCACTTCCTGGCCTAGCCTGATGGCGGATCTAAAGGCTAAGAAATATGATATTGGCATGAGTGGCATTTCCAAAAAACTAAGCCGTCAGGCACAGGGATTATTTTCGCGTGCCTATACCCTTAGTGGGAAAACACCGATAGCTAGATGCGAGGATCAGGATAAATTCAATTCCCTAGCAGATATCAACCAAAAAAGTGTTAAGGTGATTGTTAATCCTGGCGGCACCAATGAAGTTTTTGCCAAACAGCATATTACTGAGGCAAAGCTCATTCTGCATCCCGAAAACAACACCATTTTTAGAGCTATCATCGCAGGCGAAGCAGACGTAATGATCACCGATGAAGAAGAAGTCCTTTTACAGAGTGCGAAGTCTTCCGTACTCTGCCCTTGTATGCCAGGAAAAACATTCAATCAGTTTGAGAAAGCTTACTTACTACCACGTGACATGATCTGGAAGGCCTATGTGGATGAGTGGTTACAACAACGTCAATTAGAGGGAAAGGTTGATGCCATTTTCCAGTCTTTCCTGGGTAAAGCCTCCGATTAACTTCAGTCCAACTTACTCCAGCGGCAAACCATTCGCATCCGTAGTAAGCACTTCACTCATATAATCAAAGAACGGCCGGATATTGATGAAAGAGGTAACTACCTGATTCAGGAAATCTTTAGCCTGAACTTGCTTATCTGTAAATTCACGTGTGACGATGAATTGCTTGTTGCGAATAAGGTCGATAGCTGGATGTTCCTTGGAGTACCCTTTAGGTGCCGTCTTCACTTGCTCACCCTGTAACTGGCCAAAGGTCTCCACAAAAACGGGATCACTAATAATCTTACGCAAAGGCTTGTCATCAAAGGCAATGTCCTCTCGAATTCGCTTGAGATCAGGGCTATTGGGTGCCCAAAAACCAGCCGCAATAAAAGATCCGCCGGGTTGAATGTGGAAGTAGTAACCACCCCGCAATTGCTTCGTGGCTCGTTTCATTTGGCCGCTAAAGTGGCCTTTATAAGGGGTTTTATCCTTGGAGAAACGGGTATCTCGATAAATACGAAACAAGCTCTTCTTGCCAGAAGGGGTTTCAATATTGTCATACTTATTCATCTCATCGATCAAAGCGTCTGCAAAAGCAACGACATATTGATGTTCTTCTTGATATTTTGGTTTGTTGTCATTAAACCAGGGGCGGTTATTATTAGCCCTCAAATCCTTCAGGAAGGCAAGAACCGAGGCAGGAATAGTCAGGTCTGGCATAGTTTGGTATTTGTTTGTGATCAAAAATAAAGCTTCTTGGGCATTCCTCTGATGGATGCATGATGGCATCACTTAGCATTACCCCAGAAACAACAAAAACGCCCAATTGTTAGCGCTTCAAATTCGGATTCTTATTGCCTCGGATCTTGGTCACCATGTCCCCATAGATCATGCGTTGAGCTCCAGCGCGGAGTACAAAATCATGCGGAAACCCTAAGGGAATAGCACTAATTTCGTCCAATTTCTGCAAACTGGCATCATTTAGTTCAAGATTCAGGCTAGCTAGATTGTCTTGTAATTGATCCAAGGTGCGCGCACCAATGATTGGTATTACCCCCTTATGGAGTAGCCAAGCCAATGAGAGTTGAGCAGGGCTGGTATTCAGTTCTTGCGCCAAATCTACCACCACCTGGGCAATGGCTTCGTTCTTTTCATTTAAACGGTAGGATGTGGTTCCTTCCATTCTTCCCCCACTACCCTTTCCTTTTTCCTGTAAGTATTTACCCGTTAAGATTCCCGCCGCCAAAGGAGACCAGGCAACCACACCAATATTGAGGGCAGTAGACATCGGCAGTAGATCGCGTTCTGGTGTTCTTTCCGTTAGATTGTATTCCAATTGATTACCGATAAATGGTGTCCATCCCCGGAACTCGGCGATGGTGTTCGCCCGGGCAACGACCCAAGCTGGTGCGTCCGAGATGCCTGTGTACAATATTTTACCCGCCCTAACGAGGTCATCCAATGCCCGCATCATCTCTTCAATTGGGGTTAAATAATCGTAGGCATGTACCCACAATAGATCGATGTAATCCGTCTTAAGGCGCCTTAAACTCGCCTCCACTGACTGAATCAGGTTTTTGCGATGATTCCCCGACTTATTGGGGTTATGCGTGGTGTTGGAGAGTGTATATTTAGTGGCTAAGACAATATGGTCACGATCTGTTTGAATCAGGTCTCCTAGAATTTCTTCACTGCTCCCTTCCGTATATACATCCGCAGTATCGAAGAAATTTCCTCCTGCCTCTAGGAAAGCGTCAAAGATATCCTTGCTCTCCGCAGCTGTCGAACCCCACCCCCAATCCTTACCGAAGGTCATCGTACCCAGACATAAAGGAGATACTCTGAGACCACTATTGCCAAATAACTGATAGTACATGCTAAATATTTGTGATTGAAAAAAGAGACTCTATGATCTTGTGGTGAGAAGTAGGCTCATGATCCGAAAAGTGATTGAGCTCTAACCGACAGAAAGTAAACAGCAGTAAAGCCAAAGAGGTTGCCAGATGTAAGGAATTTTCGTTTAAAAATTCCAACATTAATTTGGGACTTGCGGACACTCAAAAGGAAAGAAGTAGTAAACACATACAATTTGCCAATCTTATGCTTAAATTGTCTACTGCAATTTCATAACAAAACGCAAAAACCAGTATGTCAACTTTTCTAGCTGAATTTTTTGGAACGATGGTACTCATCATTTTGGGAGGTGGCGTATGTGCAGGAGTAGCGCTGAAGAAAACCGGATCAAATGCCTCCGGTTGGATTGTCATTACTCTGGGATGGGCTTTGGCGGTAACTCTAGCCGTCTATGCTGTAGGTTCTATTAGCGGAGCGCACATCAATCCGGCCGTAACACTAGCCATGGCTGTGGTTGGCGAATTCGAATGGGTCAAAGTACCGTCTTACATCTTGGCACAGATGCTGGGAGCCATGGCCGGTGCTGCTGTCGTTTGGCTGCATTATCTCCCCCACTGGAGGGCTACTGAAGACCCTGGGACAAAATTGGGGGTCTTTTCGACGGGTCCGTCCATCCCCTCGCGTTGGGCCAACCTGCTCAGTGAAATGATTGGCACCTTTATTTTGATCGCCGGACTCTTGTTCATTGGTGCCAACAAATTTACCGAAGGTTTGAATCCATTGGTTGTAGGAGCCTTGATTGCTGCAATAGGTATTTCCTTAGGTGGTACCACAGGTTATGCCATCAATCCAGCGCGTGATCTTGGGCCCAGAATTGCGCATGCCATACTCCCCATTAGTGGAAAAGGTTCATCCAATTGGTCCTATGCACCAATTCCAGTGGTGGGTCCGATCCTTGGCGGTGTTTTAGGCGCTACTACGTATCAATGTTTGTTTCAAGGGCAGACCAGCATCTGGCTTTGGAGTTCGTTCGCCCTCACCGCTGTTGTCATCGGCTTAGCTATTCAAGAGGAAGCAGCCAAAAATTGATGCTATCACCTATATTGTTCCTGCTTTGCTTTGTCAAAGCAGGCCAATTAAAGGGCTGAAGTACGCCTGGCAAATGCCAGCTTTCGAATTCACCTAACTCACTTTTCACCTGACTACATCATGAAGTATAAGAAAGTAGCTATCCGGGCGCTTATTGTACCCCTCGCTTTGGTAACCACCCTTTGGGGCTTAGTAAGTTGTACCGGGAGGACAGATCAGCAAGCCAAAGGGACAGAAGCCTTTCAGCCCACTTCCACCGAAGCACTGATCCAATTTTGGAAAGAAAATTATCGAGATCAAGTCCTCCGTGCTTATACCTTTACGCAGGAAACTGTTCGCTACAGAGAAGGAAAAGCCCAAGAACCTGCTATCTGGGAAGAAGCGGTACAGTATCCTAGCTATTTCCGGATCGACCTCCCCAAGACAGTGGAAGGATACAATATAAACCTGAGTCGAAATGATAGTGTCTATATCTTTCGAAAGGGAGTGGTGGTCGACTCTTCCCGTCAGATACAGCAATTCATGATCATGGAAGGTAGCATGTATTTTGAGCCTACAAAAAGCACTTTAGCCAAATTGCAAGAAGTAGGTATCAATACCGATATTTTCACTCAAACCCAATACGAAGATCGGCGCACCTACATTATCGGCGCCGAAGCAGGAGATCTAACTGTGCCACAGATTTGGTTGGATGCCGAAGGTCGGTACAATGTCCGACGATTTAGTCGCACCAATAGTGGTAAGCTACTAGAAGTCCGATACAGTGAGTTCAAAACGTACGAGGGACATTGGATGGAGCACTGGTTGGAATTCTTAGTGGATGGCCAATTAGTCCAAACTGAACGCTATAAAAACGTCAATATTCATCCACAATTACCGAAGGGCACATTCGATCGAAATCAATTCATAGAACATTTCTGGTATTAGGATAATTCTCCTTTTTCTGTCAGGTACTTTACACTAAATGGGTGTTCACTTCCGTTAGAAGAACAAATAGCAATAGCACTTAAATCAAACACAACACCCAAACATGAAAAGCCTCCTCTTTTCCCTTACCGTCGTATCCCTATTTGTCATTACTTATAGTTCTAACGAATCTCCCTCTATCCAACTCGAAATTCCCGATGTTATTGATCTGAACAAGGCAGACCTCGACGCCATTGAGGAAAAAATAGAACGGAGTACTGCTTTTGCTGAAATTGAAGTCTATGATAAATGGGGAGAAAAGGTTTACCAATCCCAAGATCGAGAGACCTTACTCGCTAATCTTGCTCCGGAGCTGGATAAGTACAATAGCCCACTACTTTATGTCCTTAAGTTCAATGTTCCCGAACAGGAAGAAAAACTAAACAGTCAGATTGGACAGCTCGTTTGGTAGCGATTATCGCAAGCCCGTTTTGATTTTCCCTAGCACAATTGCGTTCATTTTGCCTTTTAGCCCCATGGCTATCTTTTGAACTACCATATCGACCGCAAGTTGGTAACCGTAGCGGTTACCTCTACCGATCCATCATCGGTAAAGAATACAACCTGATGGAAATCCCTGCTGGGAAATACTAAGTCCGTCAAAGCCACCCTTCCATTAGCAGACAGGAGTTCAATGGAGGATCGGTCAATGATAATATCCATATCCATTGTCTCTCCATCGAATTGGAAGGGAGCGGTATGAACCCCTTCGGCAAATTTATCAGAAAAGCTATGTTTTCCTGCGGTCCTCCGATCACTAAAGAAGTACTGTTTGGCCACATTGTACCCCATTAAGAAATATTCCTTTTCTGAGTTGGCCAACATAATGCCAAAGCTCGTGATTCCCGCAGAGATAGAGTCGACCCGCAACTGTAATCGGGCCAGTACTGATTCTCCGGGCATCTGCTGGATAAGATTTATCGTATCCTCAACTGTTTGACGGGTTCGTTTCTGTTGGTCCACTGCCAGGCCATTGAGTTCCCCGACAAATTCCTGCCGTAGCCTCGGTCCGGCAGCAGAACTAACTAGTGCTAAGGTGCGAGGAAGTGTCATGGCACTGCGCCATCTCTCCGTTGGCACTACATTAGCATAATCCCAGTTACTCATCCAGCCGATAAAAATTCGGCGGCCATCCGCTTCTGGAATATCGGACCAGGTCACCCCGGCATAATTATCTCTCCCGTAGTCCAACCAAACTGCTTGTTCCTTTCCTACAGCTGTTTTTTCCACGGAGGTTTCAAAACGATCATCCAGAATGAACTGTTTCCCATCAAAATCTCCAATGAAATATTGAGTAGCCGAGCCACCATTTGGCCCACCAGGATTAATGCTTAGTAAAAGTACCCAATAGGTTTTATCTTCTTCCTCCAGATAGAGCGGAAAAAGATCTGGACATTCCCAAACACCACCATGATCCCCATATTCGGCCCCAAAGTCGCTTAAGTGTTGCCATTCTTTTAGGTTTCTGGAACCATAAATCTTTACTCGATCCTGCGCCGCAAAAACCATCACCCATTGCTCTGAGTCAGCATCCCAAATGACCTTGGGATCCCGAAAATCTCGAATGCCTGGATTAGGTACCACTGGATTTGCCGCATACTTGATCCAGGTACGACCTTTGTCGGTGCTGTAGGCTATTGCTTGGGATTGAAAGGTAGTAGTATTCGCCCTTTCTCCCTCAATGTCATGGTAAGTAAAAATTGCTATTAGTGGCGGAGCATCTTTGCTGCCAAAGCCACTGGTATTGTTCCAGTCAACAACAGCGCTCCCCGAAAAAATATACCCCAAAGAATCAGGGTAGAGCGCAATGGGTAGGTGTTCCCAATGTACTAAGTCCTTACTGATGGCATGTCCCCAGTGCATCGGGCCCCAGATAGTACTATCTGGATAATATTGGTAGAATAAATGATATTCTCCTTCAAAAAAGACCATCCCATTGGGGTCATTCATCCATTTTTCTTTGGGCGAAAAATGGAATTGAGGTCGGTGCTGCTCCTGATACAGTTCAGGTGCAACAATGGTTTCGGTTTCATTAGACATATCTTGGCATTGCATACAAAAGAACGCCAAAATAGCACAAAAAACAATGCCAATTAATCGCAAGTGCATGCTTATTCTTTGATTAATCTTCTTTCTAGTTCTTCCAGAGGCACTCCTTTGGTTTCTGGCATCATAAACAATACAAACAGCAACTGCAAAACCATCATTCCACTAAATATGGCAAAGATTGGCCAAGGATTATCAGCAAATACCTCAATCACTACCGGCCCCAACAGCGTGATCAAAGCCGCGAAAATCCAGTGAATGCCCGATCCCCAGGCCTGTCCGAAAGCCCTGACCGTCGTGGGAAATATTTCCGAAATAAACACCCAGATGACCGCCCCTTGTCCGATAGCATGCGATGCGATAAAAGCTAGCAGGAAGGTCATCAGGAAGGCGGAACTTGCTCCGCTATAATAGGCATAAGACACCATGGCCAAACTGACGATATAACCGAGTGACCCAATCAACATCAATTGCTTTCTGCCCATCCGATCTATCAGGTACATCCCAATCAAGGTAAATACGAGATTTATGCCACCAATGGCAATTGAATTTTGTAATGATTCCTTGGAGGCCAAGCCCGCTTTTTCTAGAATCTCCGGTGCGTAGTACAAGACAAAATTGATCCCCGACAATTGATTAAAAAAGGCTAGTAGAAAAGCTAAAATGACGGGGGTCCTATACTTGCGTACGAAGATGTTCTCCCTTACGGCAGACTTTACGGAATTCTTAATCGCTTCTATTTCTGCAACAACGTCCGCAATACCAATCCTAGATAGAATTTCCTTAGCGCCTTCTTCATCACCTTTAGTCAATAATAGCCATCGTGGACTTTTCGGCACACCCAATACCATTAAAGTATAAATCAGGGCTGGAATAGCCTCCACTCCTAGCATCCAACGCCAATCATTTCCCCCATCAAACCCCTTCAGTAGGTAATTGGAAAAAAAGGCTACAAAAATACCGAGCACAATATTAAATTGGTACAGCGCCACTAATTGTCCGCGGTTCTTCTCCGTGGAGATTTCAGAAATGTAAACCGGCGCTGCTACAGAGGAAGCTCCTACGCCGAGCCCTCCGATAAAACGGAAAACCGAGAAACTATAGGGATCCCAGGCAACCGCAGAACCAACCGCTGACACGAAGAACAACAATCCAATCCAGATCAAGGTGTTCTTCCGTCCTAGTCGTTGACTCGGTATACCAGCAAACAAGGCTCCGATGACCGTGCCCCATAATGCCATAGACATAATGAAGAAGCCATGAAACAATGGAGTCGTATTCCATAGGGCTTTGATCGGCTGGTTAGCTCCAGAGATCACCACGGTATCAAACCCAAACAAGAATCCAGCAATAGCGACGGTAATGGACCAGTAGACAAGATTACTTTTCATGAGCGTTGGTTCGTTTTGTTAAAGGTCTAGGATCAGACATCCTAGGAGTCGTTTTCCTAACGCTTATAAAGAAAGTAAAACTTTTGAAATTCGCCTTACTCCTTTCATCAAAATCGCCCTACGATTCTGTAAACAGAATGGTAGGGCGATCACTTTTCACGGTGGAAAGAAAACTCAATTCTTGCCAATCCACTGCAAATTTGCCAAACCTAGGATTTGACTTGATCCACCTTATTCCAGGCCGTCGTCAGGTCTTGGCCGATGGCTTCCGGCCACTTTTGATCTAAGTTTTGTCGGATGTATTTCATCAGGGCAATCTGCCGCGGGGATAGAACTTCATCAGGTGCTTTGCCCTGTCCAATTAGGCTATTGGCTTTGGTAGCTTGAATGGCTGTCATTGGCAAATATTTGTAAATTGTTTTTGACATATAGTATTTAGGTTCGCTATCCATGCGGAATTTTCCTGAGGATTGCACCTTCGATTTACCAACTACAGCAGTTGCCTTTTCTTTTTGTGCATGATCATCCACGAAAACCTGACTGGCGCATTGTACCTTTTGAGCCTCTCCGACCAAATGTTCGTAGCTAAGGAGAGATGGATCATAGGCCACTTGAACCACCTCCCTTCCATTCATAAATCCAGGCTGCGTTTCTACCACTCCCTCTAGTGCACCGAGCTTCTTCTCGCCTGTCCAAAAACAATACATAGATAGCGTAGCAGTTTCGGTTCCCTGTTGTTGTGCGAATAGTTCTTGCTCTAATAATTGCAAGTAATTAGGGACCGTTTTCCCTGATCTTTTTAGCGCAATGATCATGGATTGTACGACACCCAGCGGTGTATAATTACCACTGATCCGTTCTACGATATCCTTTTTATCAGTATCAATGATCCGCACGACCGGGTTATTCCAGGAAGGTTCTCTGAAATAGGCCAAAACCTTAGCATCTTCCCCTCCTTTATTATTGTAGATGGCTACGGGCGTAAAAAGATCTTCTATCGCTTCGACGATCAGGGGATGCGATAGCACATGGTGGCCATAGGATCGACAAGTTGCGCAACCTGGAACCTCCTGAAAGAGCAGAAAAATCGGTTTTTCAGCGGCTTGTGCCATTTTAATCCCTTTATCCAGCTTCCTTTCCCATTTTACCTTACCTAGTTCTATGGGATTATCCTTCTCCGAGTTGATCGGCAAAATCTTTGCTTCCGGCTCACCGCTTGGCGAAAAGCTATTAATAATGAACAGCAGGATCGTCCATTTGAAATTCAGCATAAGTATTTTTTGTCTTCAAAGTTACTGGGCAAGATTCACAATTGTATCACGAAATTGTGACGAAACCTATAATAAAAAAGCTAGTCGAGGCCCACAGGAGACCTGAACTAGCTACAGATAAATTAGGATATTTTTGAAAAGATTTCTAATCCTTATCTCCCCCCTTTCTGAGGTATAACTCATTCATCTCATGAAAGAACTGCCGAAGAGCATTGGTATTTCCATCTTTCATTTTCATAATGAATGCCACCTTCTTGCGATTAGCAATCATTTTAACTTCCTGAAAGGGTACCTCTTCGAAAGACCGCTCGCCCAACTGTATTCCATTTGCACTGGTATAGGCTGAAAAGATGTTGCCAGGCATTAGGTTAGCCATATTTTCAATGTTTTGCCCACCTCGATCATATCTACCATTCGCTACCTGATCCAATAGGTACTTACTACTACTCACATACAACATATCCCCCACTCGTTGTAGCATTGCATCATCATAGGCGTTGGCTGCCAGGGCATAACGACTGTTGCCTAGATCCACCAAGATGCCTTTATCCAAAGCAAAATTGAGTACAACTTCAAATCGTTTTTTCTTTTCAATAGGTAGGACCAGGAGTGGTGCAGCAGCATCTGATGGAGTCGCATACAAGGCTACAGCTATCTCACCGGAGAAAGCTCTAACAAAGTCTTCGAAAGACAAGCCAAACTCTTCTAACTTTTGCATTCCCGCTCCCTTTACGTGCTTCTCAATCAACAGTTGATTGATCCCTTTTAAATCAATGGCAGCTGCCATCATTCCCATTAGGTTCTCACCAGGAAGAAACTTTCCAAATTTTGTCTTTACCTCATCCTTGAACAACAACTGTAGATCATTGGTCAGGCCGCGCTTTAGATCAAAATAACTCTCTCCCTCAATTTCTCCCTTTCTAAAGTGTACATAGGAATTGACGTAGTTATCGGTAAGATCATCTCGGTCAATGCCTAGCAATGTTGTAAAAAGATCATCTTCGTTTATCTTCAATAAAGCGTCAATACGGCTCCAATTGGCAATATCAAATTCCTTTTCTAGGCTTTTTTGCAGGTTTCGATTCTTGGCAATGCTGTTTTTAGGGGTAGTATTCAGAAATGCTTCAATGTCTCTCTTCCAGGCAGACTCATGCGGACCAGCCCCAATGATGACTACCTCGTCATTCCACACAATGTGTACGTCTTCGGACTTCGAATAACCAAAATTTCCGGAGGCCGGGACAAATGGGATATCTAAGGCCGCTATATTCTGCTCTAGCGCCTCTTGATCAGCAATAGCCGCTACAAAAGCTAAATATCCTTTGGCATCTTTGGCTCTTTGGCTAAAAAGATCCCTTTGCATCGCGAAGTAGAAGTGTTGATCAACATCTAGGCCAGATTCACGTGGATCTTCTAAGATGGCAGCAACGGTTGGTTTTTCTTGGGCAGCTTGTAATATAAACCGCTTATAAGCAGGCAGTTCAATCAAAGCATCATAATCAGCCTTCGCCATTAGGTCGGGCACATCTATGATCATCAGGTTATTAATCTCGTCTGGTATATACTTGAGTGCATCTGTTTTGTCCTCGTGTTCGCTCTGGCAAGCAGCAACAAAAATTAGAAGAGCAAGAAGTGGAAACCAATTCGATCGGAAACGCATCATATTGATAATTTTTGGATTTGGACAAAGCCGAGTCTCTACAAGATGCCAACAACAGCACCTTCCACTCCCATGATCCCGACTTAGCTAAATTGAAATTACTGGCTATAAAAGTACTGTAATTGGAAAAGAGCGACGCATCTTCTTGGATAAAGGAAAGGCAAATATCGACGGAATTCGAATTTAAGTACCTGAAGTATAGTAAAACAAAGAATGATGGATTTGATCAGCTAGGATTCAAGGTGTCAATTCGAATTTTCCCGCTGTTTTGACAGATTATCCAGTTTCCGTTTTACATAGTAGTAGGTCTCTACTTGGGATCGGATGGCCATATCACTACCATTTTTGTAATAGTCATTGGTGGAATGCTCATCCAGTAATCGTGACTTTACATTGTCCCGAAGTTGGATATTAATATAGTCTTTAATCTCCCGCCGTAACTTGGCATCAAGGATCGGGAAGCACGTTTCGATCCGATAGGAAAGATTTCGGACCATCCAATCGGCAGAGGACAAATAGATCTTTTCTCGTCCACCATGATAGAAAATAAAAATCCTACTATGCTCCAAAAATCGGTCTACAATACTAATGGCTTGAATCTTTTCACTTAGCCCTTTCACACCAGGAACCAAACAACAAATCCCGCGAACGATTAATTTGATATTCACACCGGCCTGACTTGCTTCGTATAGCTTTTGGATCATGGTTGGGTCCTGCAAGCTATTCATCTTCAGGATAATCTTAGCCGTTTTTCCTGCTTTTGCTTTACGGATTTCAAAGTCGATCAAAGCTTCCAAACCTGGCCGTAGATTGAATTGCCCCACTAGTAAATGCTTAAAGGGTTGAGGCGGCTGTTTGACCGTTTCCAGATAGGAAAATACCCGGGCCACTTCGCTCACAATGCGCTTATCCGCTGTAAACAAGCCCATATCAGTATATAGCTTAGCTGTATCTTCGTGGAAATTCCCAGTAGACAAATAGGCATACATCCGCTCATGATTCGATTCTAATCGCCGCACCAAAGCTAATTTGGAATGCACCTTAACGCCGGGGAAGCTATAATGCACCTTGACTCCAGCCTTCTCCAATCGCTCTCCCCAAACCAAGTTTGCCTCTTCATCGAATCTCGCCTTCACCTCAATAAATACGGACACCTGTTTACCTGATCGTACGGCATTCATCAGCGCCTGCATAATCCTCGACCGCTTAGCCACTCGGTATTGAATGATTTTAATATGCGTCACATTAGGATCGATTGCCGCTTGCTCAAAAAAACGAACTACTGATTGATAGGCATGATAAGGGTAATGTAGCAGGTGGTCGCGTTCCTTGATAGCCTTGTAATAATCCTTGGCCTCTTCTAGATCCCGATAGGGCAAGGGGAGCATTGGAGGATCTTTAAGTTGAGTAAGACCAAAGTCGGGAAATTTAAAGAAGTCAAAATTATTGTGATAACGCCCTTCCTCCAGCGTATCATATTTCTCCAGATCAAATACATCCTTTAAAGACTCCAGGAGTTCCTCTGGCATCTCCCGATCGTAGACGAAGCGAGAAGCTGGCCCAACATGGCGCTTTGCTAAACTATCCTTGATCTTTTGTATTAAATCACCAGCAAATTCATCATCAATATAAAGTTCAGCATCACGCGTTAACTTAATGGAGAAAGTGTCCACTATATCATAACCTGGAAACATCCAAGATACACTATGTCGAACGATGTCATCCAGAATAATCAGGTCGTGTCGATTCTCAGGGGAGGGTAATTGTATGAATCGAGGTAAGTGATCAGAAGGAATCTTGACGATAGCATATTCGTGCGAAGCCTCTGGGTTGTCCTTGGCTTGTAGCAGGACCGTCAAATACAAGGCCGCATTATTCAAGAAAGGCCTGATTTTGTCTTTCACCAGCAGCACGGGTTGCACAAAAGGTAACATGTGATCTTTGAAGTAATCTTCGACAAATTCGCGTTGTTCTTCATTGAGATCTAGGCGGCGCTTGAGAAAGATATTGTGCTTTTTTAGCTCCGGAATGATTTCTTTTTCAAAAATTGAACTAACCTCTTCCTGCTGTTTGGTTACTTCATCCTGAATATTTCTCACAATCTGCTTAGGGGAGAACTCCAATTCTTTTTTCGTCTTCTTCCCAACCCGCAACAGATTGCGATGGTTAGCCATTCTCACTCGAAAAAACTCATCTAAGTTAGAGGAGTAAATTGCCAAAAACTTGATACGCTCAAATAAGGGCACAGTAGGATCTTTTGCTTCTTGCAGGACTCTATAGTTAAAGGACAGCCAGCTAAGATCTCTTGTAATTAGAGGGAAAGAATTCTCTGCCATATTGAGCGAGTTTGTAAACTACTTCCTAAGAAGATGGGATAAATATACGCGGTGCGTCAAATGTAGCAAAAAATTAGGGCATTCAAAAAAGGCTCATTTGCTCACCTTGGTCAGAAGCATAAAATTCTGGTCCTCTGGTCCGTATTCCCGAATCTTTTTTCAACAAACGGACCAAATAATCAGCTAATTCTGGTGCCTTCAAATTATCAGGCTCATGGGTAAAAAAGTACATTTCCTTTAAGCCTTGATCTCGCCAAATTTGTAAGCGACTTGCCCATTCATCTATCCGTTCATAATCTGTTGGATGTAGATCATTCCCGACGAAACGAGTCATCCCAATTCCATTAGTCAAGCGCATATGTAAGACATCTCGGCGACCTGCTACATCTGTTAGTACGGTGGCTGTGTTCGTTTTCTCCAGCAATTCAAAAAGTGCTCGACTACTATCCAATTCTTTAAACCAAGATTCGTGGCGAAGCTCAATAGCTAGCGGAATATGCGATGGGAAAGCATTGAGAAAAGTCTCTAATTTTCCTATGCGATCCTTACCAAAATAGGGTGGCAGTTGCATAAAGCAACAACCCAATTTTTCCTCCAGAGCCTGTACCGCCTCACAAAACATCGGAATCTGCTCCCCACCCAGGCCCAGGTTACGGCTATGGCTGATCGTCTGCGGTATTTTAGGGCAAAATCTGAAATCGGCCGGAGTAGATGTATTCCAACGTTGAATCAGTTCCAAAGTAGGAATGCGGTAGTGGGTCGTGTTTAATTCTATGGTATTAAATTGTTTTCCGTAAGCTTCCAAAAAATCCTTTGAACGTGTTCCTGTTGGATACACCTTACCGACCCATTCTGGCATGCTCCATCCAGTGCAACCAATATAGACGGATAGAGGCTGATCAAATTCCTTTCCCTTAGCGAGGATGGTAGCGTTTTCCACGGGATCATGGGGTAGAGAAAAATCTACGGCAGATATATCAGGTAATTTTCCAAACTTCATAAACCAAAGTAAATGTTATGGCTAAAATAGAGAAGCAAGTTCTAAAAATGAACAAATCAGAAGGGAGCTTGGTTAGAATTGGTCTTGAAATAAAAATATCTACCTTTGCGACATGGAGCCATTTGAGGAATATTTGAGACATAGATTAGCGGCTCGAAAACAAGAAAACGCATTTCGAAGCTTGCAGGTCAATCATGACCTGATCGACTTTTGTTCGAATGATTACTTAGGGCTAGCTAAGCGCCCGACGGGGGAGCTACCTTCCTGGCCGAGATCCGAGGCTTGGGGAGCTACGGGCTCTCGACTTATCTCCGGCCAAAGTACGATGGTAGCCGCCTTGGAAGGTTTCTTAGCCGACTTCCACGAAACGGAAGCCACACTAACTTATACCTCTGGTTATCAAGCCAATATTGGTTTATTATCCTGCCTGACTACGCGTCATGACACTGTTCTGTATGATCAATTGATTCATGCCTCTCTCCGAGAAGGCATTCAGCTAGCTCCAGCCAAGTCATTTAATTTTCGGCACAATGACCTCAATGATCTTCAAGAAAAACTCCGGCGGGCAAAAGGTCGAAAATTAGTTGTTGCAGAGAGTATCTACTCCATGGATGGTGATGCCGCTCCTTTGGCGGATATGGCTGGCCTTTGCCAAAGGGCGGGTGCAGAATTATTGGTCGATGAGGCACATGCGACGGGTGTTTTCGGTAATACTGGTCAAGGATTAGTACAAGCATTGGGTTTGCAAGATGAGGTCTGGGCTAGGGTTCATACGTTTGGCAAGGCTGTCGGAGCGCATGGTGCAGTGGTGGTTGGCTCAAAAGTACTTCGAGAATATCTCATCAATTTCTCTAGATCCTTTATTTACACCACCGCTTTGCCTGATCCTTTATTGTCACGTATTAGGTGGGCTTATTCGGTAATAGCCCAAGGGGAACTTTGCCAGCTTCTTCGACAAAAAATAGCTCAATTCAAGAATGCCTTGCATCCTGATATCTCAAAACATTTTATCCCGAGTGACAGTCCTATACAATGTGTTTTGGTTCCTGGCAACGCGGCAGCCAAGAAGTTGGCCCAGCAGTTACAGGCTGCGGGTTTCGATATTAGAGCCATTCTTTCTCCGACGGTGCCTAAAGGTCAAGAGCGGCTCCGGATATGCCTCCATAGCTTCAATACAGACAACCAAATACAAGAACTAGCTGAATTAATAAATCAAATTATTCCTATATATGAAGAAAGGAGTATTTGTTAGTGGTATCGGTACTGAAATAGGAAAAACACTCGTATCTGCTATACTGACAAAAGCCCTGGAGGCTGATTACTGGAAGCCGGTCCAGTCTGGCGATCTAGATCATACCGACAGTATGAAAGTCCAGTATTTAAGTCAAAGTCCGAAAGAACGTTTTCACTCCGAAGCATTTCGCTTACAAACCCCAGCCTCTCCCCACTACTCCGCTGCCATAGACCAAATCAACATCAGCCTAGATGCTTTCGCCTTACCGGAAACTAATAACTTCTTGATTGTAGAGGGAGCCGGCGGTCTTTTGGTTCCATTAAACGATGAACATACGATCTTAGATTTAATTCAATATCTGGAATTGCCAGTTGTTTTGGTTTCTCAGCATTACTTGGGAAGCATCAACCATACACTACTAAGTCTCAATTGCTTAAAAGCAAGAGGCATACCTTTGGCCGGCCTAATCTTCAATGGTCCAAATACACCTTCATCGGCCTCCATCATCGAACAGATGAGTGGGCAAGAAGCAATTTTTCATTTGCCCCAGCTTGATGAGATTACTCCCGGGCAAGTGCAATATTGGGCTGCGCAAATTGCACCGCTGCTAAAAAAACGATGGTTATCCCAGCCCTAACGCAATCCAAGAAAAGAAGGAAATAATGATGAAGCATGGAATTGGTATCATGCAGATGGGAAGTCTTTCGGCATTGGGTAGTAGTTCGGAAGAAATCTGGCAAAATTATACGCAGCCAGAATCTTTCCTGACTCAGAATAGCGAGAAAAAATGGCTTGGACGTCTGGCCTTTAGCGCTTCAGAGAAACTACTCGCCCTACAAGCTGCCGGCAAGCCCTATAATCGGCTTGATCGGTCTACCCTCCTTGCTATAGAGACTGCTTTTCAGGCCACAACAGATTTAGAAGTTGATTCAAAAGAACGTTGGGGGGTGAACGTGGGCTCATCCCGGGGCGCCACCGAGATTCTGGAAAACGCTCATCTCCAGCATATTCAGGGAGTCGAGCTGAGCCCGAATACTTCTCCGCTGACTACTTTAGGTAATGTCTCTAGTTGGGTGGCCCAACAGTTGGGGATAGAGGCACTCAGCATTAGCCACTCTGTGACCTGTGGTAGTGCCTTGCAAGCTATCGCCAATGGTATTAGCTGGTTAGAATCCGGAAGATGTGATCATTTTTTGGCGGGCGGCGCGGAAGCCCCGCTAACGCCCTTCACTGTAGCGCAAATGGAGGCGCTGAGAATCTATGCTACTCCAGCGGAAAGTTCATTTCCTTGTAGAGCATTAGACTTGAAAAAAGAAAAAAATAGCATGGTACTAGGAGAAGCTGCCGCAAGCTTTATCTTATCCAAAGCGCCCAATGACCTTCCATTGGCCTGGGTTATCGGTTTAGGCTATGGAATGGAGCCGCTCTCCTCTCCTACTAGTATTTCAGCTGATGGATTGGCCTTGCAAAAAGCGATGCGGATGGCCTTACAAGATGCCTGTTTAGATCAGGTAGATGTCATTGTTAGTCATACACCGGGCACTATTCGAGGGGATCAAGCCGAATACCACGCCATCCAACAAGTGTTTCCTACTCCGCTCCCAGCGATTACCAACAACAAGTGGAAACTTGGTCATAGCTTGGGCGCTTCCGGCGCCTTGAGCCTGGAAATGGCGATTCTAATGCTACAAAAGCAGGCGTTCATACCCTTGCCATTTCTAGGACAATCTGAGCCACAGCGTTTAGCGACTGTTATGGTCAATGCCACGGGATTTGGTGGCAATGCCATTAGCTTGATTATTAGTCTGCCTAAATGACCTTAACTTATATTTTGTTTGCCCCATTTTCCAATCTAAGTGACTAAACCTTACATTTGCACCAAAATCGTAGAGATATGAAGAATTGGACATTAGCAGAGTTACAAGAGCTATACCACAGCCCACTCCTAGAGTTGGTTTACAAAGCCGCCTCTGTCCATAGAGAACACCATAACCCAAGAGAAGTACAGATTAGCACCCTTTTATCCATAAAGACTGGGGGATGCCCCGAAGATTGTGCCTACTGCCCTCAGGCAGCTCGCTATCACACCGGCGTTGAAAAGAATGATTTGATGACGGTAGAGCAGGTGGAAACCGCAGCCAAGAGAGCGAAAGCGTTGGGTTCCTCACGCCTTTGCATGGGAGCAGCTTGGCGAAACGTGAAGGACAATGAAGAATTTGATCATGTTATTGACCTGGTCAAAACCGTGAACAAGCTGGATATGGAGGTTTGTGCCACCCTAGGTATGCTTAGTGAACATCAGGCACAGCGCCTAGCAGATGCTGGTTTGTATGCGTACAACCACAATCTCGATACCTCGGAAGAATACTATAAGGAAATCATTTCTACTCGCGGCTACGAAGATCGCCTCAAGACCCTTGATAATGTTCGCAAAGCCGATCTAACGGTTTGTTCTGGCGGTATCATTGGCATGGGGGAGAATGTTGACGATAGGCTAAAAATGTTGTTGACCTTATCCAAGCTCGATCCTCAACCAGAATCAGTGCCCATCAATGCCTTAGTTGCCGTGGACGGCACGCCACTGGAAGACCAAGAGCCGGTTTCCATCTGGGAAATGATCAGAATGGTGGCAGTGACTCGAATTGCAATGCCTACTTCGGTAGTCCGTCTATCGGCTGGTAGAACGAGTATGTCCATCGAGGGACAAGCTTTATGTTTCATGGCCGGTGCTGGCTCTATCTTCGCTGGAGACAAGTTACTAACCACGCCGAACCCAGATGTGTTCCAAGACCTTGAGATGTTTAATCTGCTGGGATTGACACCCACGGAGCCTTTCGCTAAGCACGAGCAGCCAAGCATTAAAGAAGACGCAAGAACCCCTGCTGGAGAGGTAGAAAAATGGAGTCGTCCAGGCCATAAGATCGAAGCCAATGTTGCTTATACGAAGAAAGGCCACGAGCTACGTCGTCAAGAACAAGTAGAAGAAAAATAAGGATGAAGTTATCCTTGCTATCCATCGTCCGAAAAGGTATGATCTGAGGCAGTATAGCCATTCTATTTGCTGTGCTTGCTGCCCTTGTGGCCCATTATTGGGTGAAGGAAAGTACATTCACCTATAGGCTACAGAAAGAAGCCCTGTATTTCCACCACCTTTTGAGATGCTGATCCATTTTCAGATCTCGTTGAAAAGTACTTTTCTTCATCATCACACAAAAGCACATAAAATGAAAAGACAGCACATTGTAGCTGGCAACTGGAAAATGAATAAGTCCTTTGAAGACGGTAAAGAATTAGCGGAAGCGGTAGCAGCAGGACTAAATGAATCTGACACCCTCGCTATTCTAGCTCCTCCTTTCATCCACTTGTCTGCTATTAGCATGACTGTACAGCAGAAGCTAAACTTAAAACTAGCTGCTCAAAACTGTCATCATGAAAAAAGCGGAGCCTACACTGGCGAGATCTCGATAGACATGCTGAAATCTGTAGGAGTGGAATATGTCATTCTAGGGCACAGTGAGCGACGAGAATACTTTGGAGAGGAAGCTGGTTTGCTCGCCAAAAAAGTAGACGCAGTGCTGGAGGCAGATTTAAAACCCATCTTCTGTTGTGGAGAAAAGTTGCCCATTCGGGAGGCTGGTACACATACGGAATTGGTCGCGAATCAGATCAAAGGGGCGCTATTTCATTTATCCCCAGATGCTTTTGCGGAAGTAGTCATTGCCTACGAACCGGTCTGGGCCATTGGAACAGGGGTTACTGCCTCACCAGAACAGGCTCAGGAAATGCACGCTGTAATTAGAAAATTGATTGCTGATCAATACGGCGCGGACATTGCCGAAGGTACCACAATCTTATATGGCGGTAGCGTAAAACCAGCCAATGCTAAAGAACTTTTTTCACAGCCAGATGTAGATGGAGGCCTGGTAGGTGGTGCTTCTCTGAAGCCCAATGACTTTCTGGCGATTATCGATAGCTTCTAAAGACAAGCTAATTCACACAAAAGTAATTTTACTGGAACGGTAGGAGAAAGGCAGCAGAAGTGTTATATTAGGTAGGAAATTAACCACCTATTCCTCATATAGAGGGTAAAACCATCAAAATGATGCGAAAAACATACACTTTTAGCCCATTTCTGGGTGCCTTCCTCTTATTGTTTGCCGTCCTGCTACTCAGTAGTACTTCAGAAGCCCCCGCACGAAAATTCAAATTCACAAAAAAAGTTGATACCATTGTACAGAGCAAATGCTATGGCTGCCATAGTGAGAAAGGTCGTGGACAAAAAGCCAAAGACAAGTTGATGTGGGATGATCTGGCCGGTATGTCTGTAGAAGATCGCGTAAAAAAGATGGAGCTGATCCAAGCGGTCGTAGAGAAAGGAGCCATGCCTCCCAAAAGGATGGTCGAAAGGAAACCTGAACTAAAGTTGACCGAAAAAGAGACTAAGGCCTTAAAAAAATGGGCCAAGAGACATTCGAAGGCAAAATAAATGGATGGGGTTCTCCCTCTTGAGAAAAGTCGCTTTTACAACGGGAATCAAGTTACGTAACTGTCTCTCCAGCGATTTCATCAGACTGGAACGGCTGTGTTATAGAAAAAGGCTGAATGGTTAAAGAAAGTATACTCACGCAAATACTACTTTCCCTTGTGACCCTGAGTTGCCAGGCCCAGACCTACGAGAGCGACTTTGTAAAGCTGATCCAAAAAGAATTGGGTGGGGAAAGAGAGGTTTCAATTACCAGTGGTTACATAGATTTATTAACCCGTGAGTATGCAATTGAAGTAGAGTTTGCCAATAAATGGAAGCAGGCCATCGGTCAAGCTCTATGGTATGGATTACAAAGCAATAAAAAGCCAGGTATTGTCTTGATCAAAAAATCCGCCAGAGAACACAAATATGTAGTGCAGTTGACCACCGCTTTGCAATATGGCGGATTAGAGCACAAGGTAAAAATATGGGTCTGGCCAGATGACTTCGAAAACAGTCAGAAGTCCACCCGCTACCAATCTCCCCCCAGTCCTGTTCAGGGAAGCCAAACCTATTGGCTGAACACTTCTAGTAACAAAAGACACAATTCCAAATGCAGATATTTCGAAGGCTCAAATGGAAGGTTTTGCAGCAGTCGTGAAGGTATTGCTTGTAAGATTTGTGGAGGGTGAGGTGATCTAATATATGCATTTTTCGTACAGCCTCGCCTCATTCTCTCACCTAGCTTATTTTGAACAAGTAAAAAATACCCTTGCTTTTATAGCCTGACCTAACAAATACACCACTTGTCTTCCTCGCTTAACTCATTTCTTAAGAAGTTCTCTTAATCTTAAGAAAAGCGCATATCAGCACAAAGCAAGCAATCTACTTATCTACGGGAGTAGTTTATCTACTCCAGGATGATCTTCAATTTGATTGATTGTCCAGCGCAAATATTTCGGGTAAGTTCAACAAAAACGGGATGAGGGTAACGCTGATACAGTCCCTACTTAATCCTGCCAAACAATATCATACAGATATGGACAATAAAGCGGCATCAACATTTCTAAATAGTGTGATAGATTATAGGAAAATTGCTAAAGTTATTGAGGCAGACAAAATCCCTTCCAGCATTGCCAAATACATTGATAGTAATTTTCAAGGGGTTAATGGTAAAATAGTTCAAGAAACGGTAGTCGTTATTTCTAGTGAATTAGTTGACCATTTAACTAAGCTAGAGAAATAAGCTCAGACAGAATTGCATCAGACTATAGTTCATGAAAGAATTAACAGATAACAAAGTTCTCGAAGTATGACTAATGTAAATCAGGGCGTACTAAAAATATTTAATAGAGAAGGCCTTTAGAACAATCAATAAACTTTCCAAAGGTAGACCTATACTCCGATAGCTTTTTATGGTAAGAATTGATGAAGATAAGTAACTTATACTCCAAAATTAAAAACAAACAAACATTAAATTCATACTTAACCAACAAATTAAGCCATTTTTTTAATACCTTGAGGAGTCTTATTTAAAATCAACTACTCTCCTATCTTGCTAACCTAAGTAAATAACTACATTTTCTTATGAAACAGCTAAATTTCTGCCTATACATTTTTATTATTATAAATCTCTCCAGCTACCAATCCAATATTTGACCTTTTTGGAGGTACTGTTGATGATCATTGCTAGATATTCCACATCCCTCCGATATCGGAAATAGTAGGCAAGCAACAAATAATCTCACAGCTTTCATCCCCACGAAAATTCTACAGTCTCAAATCAGCAAATAATTCATCATAACATAAGAAGTCAGAATCATAAAAAGGTATATATGAATAAAACAACCAAATTAAGAATAGGGATTCTTGGAGATAGAGCTGTTGGGAAAACGACCTACCTCACAACTTTACATGGACTGCTGGCTAATCACAAATATGATAATATAGAGGTTAGATATCAGGATATACAAACTGTGAAATATCTAAAAAGTAATTTTCAAAAATTGCTTTCTGAGGGAATCGTAGATGCTACAGTTGGAGAATACGATATTACTTTTGATTTGTGGATAGAAAAAGAAAAGAATAAAAAGAATCATTTCTTAATAGAAATGAGGGATTTCGCAGGCGAAAAAACAAGAGTTGAAAATAATGAAACTGAATCTGTGATAGATTTCTTGGCAACCTGTGATGCTATTTTATATCTCTACTCAATACCAGATAAGTTAGATGATTCCGTAGGAACACAAGATCTATTTGACGTAAATATTATTCTTACCCAACTTACGAATAGACAAGAAGGGCTAAAAAAGCTTGACAAGCCCTTTGTTTTACTTCTGTCCAAGTGCGACGAAATTACGAGGAGGGATAATACTGAAGTAAGTTCCGTGGAAGAGCTTAATGCGATTATTAAAGATAGAGTCCTAGAAGAATGTGATTATTTAGTTTCCGAGTTAAAACGTTTTTCTAATAACTTCAAAGTCGTAGCTATATCTTCTTTCTTCGCCTTACACCATTACAAGAAAAATAAATCGACCAAGATGTGGAGCTACCCATCTACAAATGATATGATTGAATTTCCAATTGTCGATGTGGCCTATCCCATTACTTTCATTCTTAGCAAGAATATCAAAGTTGATTTTTGGGATTCAATGTTAGGGTTATTTAAATAAAGAAGCATGAAGTATCAGTTAGTGGATAAACTATTTATTTATGGTTCGTTTGATTTCAAGAAGAAAGGACTTGGCTTTGCATATTCAGGAGCAGGAATAAGGACCGACGATGAGGTGAGAATCCGCAAAACAATTGAGCGAATTGGAAATTACTCAGGAGATAAAAGTATAGTGCACTGGTTAGTTCAAAAGCTTAATTCTGAATATCTAATCTTAGTATTTTCCTTTGGGGGAAAAGATGAACATGGAAGAAATACATTTATCAGCAAGGGTTTCATACTTTCTGGAGGAGAGTACGAGGAGTTTGATTATTTCCCATTTTTATTACTGCCCCTCCTAGATTTGAATTATCAGAGTCTAAAAAAGGAGGTGATAAATGAAAAACCGAAATCAATCAATGTAAAATTCAGATATGACTTTGCCAAGGCTCACCAAGCAATTAAGAAAGATAAACCGAATATCAGAAAATATTGCCTCTCCCTTTGGACAAATTCAAAGGTCACTTTTCCAAGAAGTGAAAAGTATTTAGATATTCTTGAAGCAATATTTCTTGCTTCGAAGTTAAAGCAAAGGAAAGACCTCACTTTTGTCACCTGCGATTCTATGGGAATGAACGATACAAAGGTTCGATTTCAAGAAGGAATTTCGTCACCGAAATTTACTGAGGTAAAACACAAGATTCTATCCAAATCCTTTTCGACGATTAGTTCAATTATCTCTGAAAAGGATGACGACAGATATTCCGACTTCATTCTGGAAAAAGGAGAATTCAAACCCAAAAGCCTTTGGGAATCCATCAAAAATTTAAACTTCAATAACTAATTATGGACAAAAATGTTATCTCCCAACTAAGTGATTTTTTATTCGGCTTTTTCAAAAAGAATAAAGGAATTCAAAAAATCAAATCTGATTTTAGCGAAGCAGTAACAAACGAAATACTCATTTTTTGGCAGAATGTCAGACCCATTTTTATCCAAGAAGATGAAACGTTGGTCAAACAAATCGAGGAAGACCCTGAAAATGAAACGTTGCAAGGAGGAATGAAGTACCAACTGAGCAAAAAAATAGAGAATGAAAGTTTTGCCGAAGAGGTATCTAAATTGCTTTCTAAAATCAATGCAATCAAAGAAAAAGAAGGTAGCGGAACTACAAATATTGGTATTCAAGCTAATAAAGTAAAAATGGAGGGAAAATACGTTGGAGGAATTCAAAATATCAAAAAATCATGACTGAAGAAGGAGAAGAAGAAAAACCTAAAAAAGTTGAAATTGGTGACCCCACGCTGAACAATGAAGTAGAAAAAGAAAACAAGGGAAATGTAAAAACCGAAATAGGGATAAAAACAGATGCTGCTGAATTGTCAGGGAAGTATGTTGCTGGCACCCAGAATATCACAGAAATAAAAAATATACTTGAAGTAAAGGACCGTTTTGACAACGACAACATAACTTGCCCTACTTGTGGCACAAAAACAGAAGAAACAGGGACTGTTAAGTGTAGAGAATGTGATACTGTCTTTTTTGTCGCTTCTGATTTTTCGCCAAGAATTTCATCATACCCAAACCTTGCCTCCGATAAAAATGATAGATATAAAGACTTGATTGCCCATATATCAAACTTTACTATTCTTGGCAATTATATCATTGCTGATGAATTCTGTAGTAGGGCTATTGATTTAAGCCCAGCAACTCCTCAAGCATGGGAATACAAAGCATTTTGCAATTATTTCCTAACAAAAGATAAAAAATTCATCTTAGATACGAACGCAGAAATAATCTACAGATATTTATTAGTTGCAAAGTCCCACTATGTCAGCGAAGAAGAAATAGAAACAGTCGGTTCGTACAAAGGTATAACTGAGAAGATTGCGGATAGAATTTACAATATGATAAGACATCGCATTGCATGGGTAAGAAGAAATAAAAACAGGGCAGAAGAAAATGAATTAAGTGAATTGATTTATGCTTTCCGGATTTGCTTTAGAATTCACCCATACAAATCTATTTACTTAGAGACGCTTATAAATATGTATAGTGGCTATGACAAAGAATCATGGATTGACATCGAGGTTGACGAATCAGAAAAAGAAGGGTACCGATTAATTGATAATACACACTTAAATGGGGATTTATTTGACTTAATCAATTACTTTAAACAACTGATTCAAGAGCTAAAATCAAATTATGAGTTAAAGGAATTTAAAGGAGGAGAACCTAATTCTAGACCAAGAAAGGTATCAGAACTATACCAGGAAAAATTTAGTGAATATCAAGAGTTAAAGCAAAAAGAATGGGACGAAAAAGCCAAAAAAGAAAGAATGGAAAGAGAATTTGAGATTCGTTTTAAAAGCCAAGAAAAAAGAGAGGAATGAAGGTTTATGCTCTTTTTAGTCTGTTGCAAAGAAGTAGTTGCGATAGCGAACGTACTAACAGTCTTTGGCCAGATGAAGTGAAGTATCAGGATGTAATCATCAAATCTGGTCAAGTAGTGCGTGATTTCGTCTTACCCTTGTGAATCCCCTATTGTTTCAACTGTTTTAACCTATTCATCGCATTTTGATTTTCAGGATTCAACGCCAAGGATTTTTTAAAATTGACAATTGCATTTTCAAAATCCTTTTGGGACAGATAGGCTTCAGCTAAACTATCATATAAGTTTGCAGATTTTGGGTAAATATATACCGCTAACAATAATACATTTATTCCTTGTTCTCTTCGCTTAGCGTCAAATGACAATCTCAATCCTAGTGTATTTAACATCCTTTCTTCTAATTCAAGTCGTGGATATTGGGTTAATGTTTTTTCATACAATGGAATTAAGTTTTCATAACCTTGGCGTACAGCCAAATCATTGAAGTCTTTATAGTTAACAGCCTGCAGTAGAGATCTCGAATTTCCATTCCCGCCTTATCTACTACTATCCTTCCTCACTCACCTTCAGCACCAACTTCCCTTGCTTCTGTCCACTAAATAATCGCAGGAAAGTATCGTGAAAGTGCTCAATCCCTTCAAATATGCTTTCCTTGCTCTTTAACTTGCCCTCTTTCATCCATTGTGCCATTTCTGCCCCCGCTTTGGCGTAATCCTTTGCATAATCAAATACGATAAAGCCTTCCATACGGGCTCGGTTGACCAAGAGGGAGAGGTAGTTAGCTGGACCGGGTACGCGTTCGGTCGCATTATATTGTGAAATGGCACCGCAAATGACCACTCGGGCTTTTCGATTAATCCTAGTCAGGGCAGCATCAAGTATCTCACCGCCAACATTGTCAAAATAAACGTCAATTCCCCCCTTACACTTTTCTTTGATCGCGTCCTTAACAGATTCTGATTTGTAGTCAATGGCCTCATCAAACCCTAGTTCCTCCGTCATGTATCGGCATTTTTCTGCCCCCCCGGCAATACCTACGACATGACAGCCCTTAATTTTCGCGATTTGTCCTACCACACTTCCTACGGCACCAGCACCTCCTGAAACCAACACATTATCTCCTTCCTTCAACTCCCCCACGTCTAGTAAACCAAAATAGGCTGTAAAGCCAGGCATCCCCAGTGTCCCTAAAAACAAGGGTAGATTTTCCGCACTGCCATATACTTTTGCCCAACCTTTGCCAGAAGTGGCAATGTATTGCTGCACCCCTCCAGTTCCCGTAACATAGTCCCCTACCGCAAATTCGGGATGTTCAGAAGCAATCACTTCTCCCACAGCCCCCGCACGCATTACTGCTCCTATTTGTACTGGTGGAATGTATGAACGTACATCCCTAATCCATCCCCGCATGGCAGGGTCTAGCGAGATGTAATGAATCTTCACCAAGAACTCTCCCTCCCCTATAGTTGGTATTTCATTACTTTCCAAGGCCCAAGTAGAGGCATCAGGTAGTCCTTCTGGTCGACTGGCTAATTTCAATTGTTTATTCATAAATACGTATTTATTCTAGTTCTTTGATGAGTATCCTACTTGCTGTACTCTTTGTAATACAGATTGATAATGGGAAAATATTTTGTCTCAATCCTTGATTCAGAAATTTGCTGGCTCTGCATAAATTCTCAATCAGAGAAGCCTGAATAGCGCCGACAAAATAATAACTTCGAGCCAGTGTAAAGCTCTTGTAATTACAATTGACAAGGGGCTGAAAAGTTTTCAAAACAATAACGAAATCCATGAAAGCATTCGATCTTACCGGAAAGGTCGCCCTTATCACGGGCGGTGGTAGTGGTATTGGGGAACAAATGTGCAAAGTCTTTGCAGAAGCCGGCGCATTTGTACAACTGATGGAATTTAATGCGGAGAAAGGCAAAGCGGTAGCTGAGGCGATTTCTGCACGGGGCGGGAAAATAAAGTTTATAGAGGTTGATGTATCCAACCAGCAGCAGGTCCAAGCATGTTGTGCCGAAGTTGTTGAAGGAACAGGCCGAATTGACATTTTGATCAACAATGCCGGCATCTCTCATATCGGCAAGCTACACGAAACCACAGAGCATGACTTTGATCGCATCTATCAAGTAAACATCAAAGGTGTTTACAATTGTATGTACGGCGTCATCCCTTTTATGATGAAACAAAAGAGTGGCGTGATCATCAATATGGGCTCAGTCGCTTCGATGGTGGGATTGCCCGATCGCTTTGCCTATTCCACTAGTAAAGGAGCTGTAGAGCTCATGACCTATACTGTGGCGAGAGATTATTTAGCGTATAACATCCGCTGCAATAGCATTGCACCGGCTAGAGTACATACGCCTTTTGTGGACAATTACCTGAAACAACACTATCCTGGCCAGGAACAGGAAATGTATGAACAGCTCTCAAAAACGCAACCTATTGGTCGTATGGCCAAGCCAGTAGAAATCGCCAACCTAGCCCGTTACCTGTGCTCTGATGAGGCAAGCTTTATTACGGGGACCAATTACCCCATTGATGGCGGCTTTGTAAATCTAAATACCTAATGCATAGCTCCATCACCTTCTAGGTATTGCAACACTTGCACCAAGGCTCTTGCGTTGTGGTAGGCACCTTTCCACGGGTGAGCTTTGCGTTGTTGGATGGCTTGAGGGGACTCATCTAGGCCTGCATTGTACCAGCCGCCATGTTCCCGATCGATCAGTTGTTCTGTTATATAGGTCCACATGGCATGGTATGCTTTTGGGTACCTTTCATCCTCCGGAAAAAGGTGAGAAAAGAGGGCCAGGGCATGCCAAGCTTCAGCCTGTGCCCACCAGCTCTTATGACGATCCAATACCTCGATATTGGCTTGACCTGGGAGGTAGTAGCCCTTGTCAAAAAGCCCCTGAAAGTCTTTATCAAAGCCTGTAGCCAGGGTGTGATCTAGCATTCGCTTCGCCACCGACAAGGTTTTGTGATCTACCTCCCCTTCCCGCCACACTGCTGCTGCCTCATATAAAAGGAAGGCCGTCTCAATATCATGCCCAAAGGACACGTGATCATCGTAAATATGATCTAAAATGTATTGGCGAGTAGAATCCTTATAATCGACAGCTTCCCAATCATTCGTAAAGTAAAGTTGTAGGCTCCCGTTCTCTCTCACAAAGGTGTCTCTGACCAAAAGCAACATTTCTTCCAAGCGCTTCTTTACCCTGGGCTCGGATAATACCTGATAGGTATTAGTAAGTGCTTCCAAGAGGTGAATACTAGTATTTTGCCCTTTCCATTTCCCATTTCCCCAGCCCTGGTTTGCACCTGTGGCATCATCAAAAAGTACGAGATTAAAATAGCCCCCCAATTCTGCATCATGAGCATTACTTTCCAACCAATCAAAAGTTCGGCCTACCCATTCTCGCACCACTGGTTTTGTATTAATTTTGGCGTATTCTGATAAGGCATACAGGGCAAAAGCATTCGCATAGGTCAGACGGTAGTCCTGATCCTCCACTTTTTCCGGCCAATGCAAACGGAATCCTCCCCGCTCTTCTTCCCATAGCTCCTCCGTCAGGAACCGAAAGCCATGCTCCGCAGCCTCGATCAATTCCGGACGGTCGGGGTAATATTGCGCTAGACGGGCAGCTGTCCATAGCCCTCTGGCCTGAGTCACCAGCATTTTGGGCTGATCATCGCTGCGAGACCAGTCGGATTCAAAGTTCGTCCAATAGCCCCCCTGGATCGTATCCACAATTCTTGGATACCATAGTTCAACCAAATGATTTAATTCTTGTTGTATGTCTGCTTTCGGGATACCAAGGTGAAAAATCGTCGAATTGCTAGTGTCTCCCTGGTTTTGGCAAGTCGATAGATGCAGCCACATCCCAACCCCCATCAGGAAAAGAAGTGTCTTTCGGAACATAGTGGTTATCGTTTTATTAAAAGTAAGACTTATTCCCGTAGGTCCTTACACGGGCAAGAGCCAAAATTATGCCTGGAACCCAGATAAATATCAAGGGCACGCTTTTCTAACTAGAAGTAGTTCTACTTTGACTGCCAAAACACATTTAATCTCCCGGAAAATTAATGGATTAGTCTTTTTTTAGCCTACATTTACCAAACCATCTTTAAGCACGAACACCCACAGTATGCGAATTGTCTTCCGACTGTTTACAACGACCCTTTGCGTTCTCTTGTTTATCACCATTTCTGGGCAGAATACCGTCCCGGATAATCCGATTACTGCGGTTTACAGTGAGCAGACAATCGGGGAAATCCTAGCGGACCTGGAACAACGCACCCCTTTCAAGTTTTACTTTCGTAATTCTGACCTCCCGCCCCAGAGACAAAACTTTACCTTTACAGGCATTCCATTACAACAAGTACTGGTGCAACTTTTGGCGGCCAGCGATCTAAGTTTTCTCAACTACCGAGATTATGCCATATTCATTGTACCGAAGGAGTTCATCTCTTCTTCCTTTTCCTCGGACTTCTACATGGCCTTGGAGAACAGTATTCGCGGAGCAGATGCACTTGCTGAGGGACAACCTGACTTAACCATTGGACAAGTGGAGACACTCGAAAGCAATGGGAAGGCGATTGTTACCGGAACAGTAATAGATGGCACCACCCAAGAACCCATTATTGGGGCTACCGTATTCTGGAAAAACCTCAATCAAGGTACCGCCACCGATGTGGAAGGCAGCTTTGCCCTGGAAATAGAAAGCGGGCGACATGAGTTGGTGATCCAGTATGTGGGCTTTGATGACTTTAGTAAGTCCGTAGCGGTTTTGGGAAGCGGAAGCTTGGAAGTCCAACTGGACAAAGCTGCGATAGAGCTCAAGGAAGTATTGGTGAGAGCAGAGGCGGCCAATGTAAATATAGAAAGTGCACAAGTTGGGGTGGCTAGGCTAGACGTGAAATCGATTAAGAAATTGCCCAGTTTTCTCGGGGAAATAGATGTACTCAAAAGTCTCCTGCTCCAGCCGGGTATCAGCACTATTGGGGAGGGAGCCATAGGCTTTAATGTGAGGGGCGGTGAAGTTGATCAAAACCTCTTGATGCAAGATGATGGTTTACTATTTAATGCCTCCCATGCCCTCGGTTTTTTCAGTACCTTAAATCCGGAGTTGATTAGTTACGTAACCCTGTACAAGGGAAATATACCTGCTCAATTCGGTGGGCGCTTAGCTTCGGTATTGGATGTGGAAATGCGGGATGGCAGCTTTCAAAATTACAAAGCGCAAGGCGGTTTAGGCCTGGTGGCTAGTAAAGTGAACCTCGAAGGGCCAGTAGTAAAGGGAAAGTCTTCCCTTATCCTGGGCTTCAGAAGCAGTTATTCTGATTGGGTCCTCCGACTCATCCAACTTCCCGAAGTCAAGCAAAGTTCCGCTTCCTTTTATGACCTCAATCTCCGATATACCGATAAGATTAACGATCGGAATACGATTACTATTTCTGCCTACTCCACTCGTGATGACTTTGCCTTTAACCAGCAGTTTGGGTATGAATATGGGACCCAGATGGCTCAATTCACTTATAAAAAGATCTTTTCGGATCGCCTTTTTTCTCGCCTTTCTGTTACTGCTAGCCGATATGAAAGTACCCAACTAGACCTTGATGGGACTGATGCACAAGAACTAGATAACAATGTCACCTATTACAAGATCAAGGAGTTACTTACCTACAGTCCAGATAATGATTTGGAGCTAAATGCGGGGATTTCTTCTATCCTCTATCAGGTAGATCCCGGCACTTTGCGTCCAAGGGGAGAGCTTTCACAGGTTAAGCCTAGAACAGTAGAACGAGAACAGGGTTTGGAGTCCGCCCTGTTCTTAAATGCCAATTGGAATATTACCCCGGCTTTTGCCGTATCTGGAGGTTTACGCCTCGGCCTATACAATGCGCTAGGACCTGGAACTTTTTACGAATATGAAGATCCAGAAAATCCGCGGCTAATCAACCTGAAAGACTCCAGTTTTTTTGCTGGCGCTAAGATCGTAGCCACTTACAGCAGTTTGGAACCCAGGATCTCCTTCCGTTATCGCCTAAACCCACAGGCATCTATTAAGGGAGGTTATAGTCGAACAGCACAATTTATAAACCTAATTGCTAATACCAATACGCCCACTCCTAGTAGTCAATGGCAACTGAGTAACCAAAATATTCGCCCCTTACGCTCTCACAATTTATCAGTAGGCTATTTTCTAAACTCAAAAAACAACAATTGGGAATTCTCAACCGAATCCTACATACGATATATTGACGACCTATTTGACTATCGCGACTTTGCCGAATTGACCGCCAATAAATTCCTCGAAACGCAGCTTTTGACTGGCATCGGACGAGCCTATGGCCTAGAGCTAAGTGCCAAAAAGAAACAAGGACGCTGGGACGGTTATTTGAGCTATACCCTTTCCCGAACGGAAAAACAAATCGAAGGCATTAACCAAAAGAATTGGTTTCCCAGCAATTTCGATAAGCCACACGATCTAAGTCTGGTATTCAATTTTCACGTCAACCGGCGTAATACTTTGAGTTTAAATTTCATTTATGGAACTGGTCGTCCAACAACAGCCCCAATTGGCTCCTATGTAGAGAGTAATGGTTTAGTTATCCCCATCTACTCTGATCGCAATCAGTTGCGAGTTCCCGATTATCATCGATTGGATCTGGCCTATACCCTGGGGAAAGGCTACAACCTAACCCGAAAGATCAAAACAAGCTGGACCATATCCCTATATAACCTGTACAGCAGGCAGAATGCCTTTTCAGTATTCTTCACCCAACGCCCTTTTCAGGCTCCCGTCGCCAATAAGCTAGCCATATTAGGCAATGTGTTCCCGGCGCTTACCTTTAACTTCGAGACCTTATGATCCGTATAAGACAGTTTCAGCCTATTTTGGCGGTCCTAACGCTCACTTGCCTTTGGGGTTGCCTCAGTCAAATTGATTTGCCCGCTCCACCTTCCGATGCAGAAAATATTGCCATCACTGCTACCCTGCGCCAAGATATACCCTCAGTACTTGACGTACGGGTCGTCAGAATTGACAACTTCAGTGGATTCAGCGCCCCTATACCAATAGATAATGCCATTATCTTCTTACGGGACGCCCAAGGGAATGAAGCTTTTGTTCCCTTGAGATTCTCCGGACAATATCAACGTGTTTTGCAGGATACAGACACGGATATTACGATCGAGGCGGGTCGGTCCTACCAATTGGTGGTGAGTCTAGGCAACGGAAAAGTCTATACTTCTGAATTTGAACAGCTCAATTCGGTGCCGCAAGCAAGTGCCATTCGATTTGGTGTTGAAACCAGAGAAGCCATTAATGAAACGGGCAATATTGTAGATCAAAACTTTGTGCGCTTTTTCATTGATACGCCACTGAGGACCAACGGTTCAGATCGTAAGGCTGTATTAAAATGGGACATGGAAGGGGTGTATAAAATAGTTGAGAGTGTCCCGGAAAACGTCCAAATTCCCAATCAAAAAACTTGTTACGTTTTTCAAGATCTACAGTTGGAACGACCAGTCGTTTTTAATGGAAATGAGAGTGGGAAAGAGGTATTGGAAAGGCAGTTTATCATTGAGGAACGAGTAGATAGTCGCTTTGCACAGGGATTTTACCTGGTAGTACGACAGCAGGCTATCACAGAAGGAGCCTTTGATTACTGGGAAAGTATTCGAAAAGTGGTAGATCGTTCAGGTAATTTCTTTGATGAGCCACCGGGTAAGATTAGAGGAAATTTCTCGAATCTGGATAACCCGGATGAAGATGTTTTTGGATACTTCAGTGCCACTCAAGAAGACACCATTAGATTATATATCCCTCCTTCTTCTCTTGACCTGACCATTTTCCCAGAATGTCCTTCGATCATCCCGCAAGGACAGGATCCACCACGGGCCTTTTGCTTGGATTGCCTGCTGCTTAGAAATAGCACTACGCAGAAACCTGAATTTTGGATTGAATAGGACCACCAGAAACCGGACAACATGCTTAAAAGATATCTTTTCATCGCTCTTACCATTCTTTGTACCCTCCTGCTTCTACCAGCAAAGCTACTGGCGGAGCAACTTTTGATTCAGTTAGATAAGCCCTTTTACACGGCTGGAGATCCGCTAGCCTATCAGTTATACTTCCCCAAAAGTTTTCAGGAGAAAGATCTAGCGCTCAAAGTAGCTTTATATCATCCAGACGGTCAATTGGTCACCGAGCACTTTCTGAAAACCGAAGGGCGACTACAAGCAAACGGATACCTGAAGATTCCCTATGACCTGCCGTCCCAAAGCTATCATTGGTTATTGCTCGGAACGGATGGAGAAAGTCACAAACGCATCAAGTTGGGAGAGCTATTACTGCCGATTTATGATGACCTGTCTGCCGCCCCCATACCCGCTCGCTTGGCCACCAAGCCACAAAGTACCACTACTCAATCGGGTTTATCCATCGATTTCCAATTAGCAAAAAATGACCTGAGACGGGGAGCTAAAGTTCAAGGTAATATCGCTGTAAAGAATCAGGCGGGTCAATTGATTGATGGGGTTCTTTCTGTGACGGTCAAAGACGCTGCTTTATTGTCAATGGCTACTGACAATGAACTTTCTACTTATTTTCTTGAGTTACCCGATGGAATTGCTGCTCGGCTCTCCAACCAAATACATATTTTGGGTATAAGTCAGGATCTCAATGGAAATGCTTTTCAATCGGTTATTCTCTGTGCTTATATCCGGGAAGAAAATGAGTTTTTCTGGACCAAATCCGACGCAGAAGGGCGTTTCAGTTTGGTTGTGCCAGACCTATCAGGTCTGCGGCATATTCAGTTTATGGACTATCAGCGAAGTGATATCAAGATAGTACTACAGGATAATGTAAGCCTTAGCACCGGTGTATCTACTAACACCAAAGCATCTCTAGCCACCTACCTGAATTGGAGTCGACTTCGCAAGAAAATATACCAATTCTATGGCACTATTGAGTCGCCATTAACCGCCATGCCCAGCCGAGTGGAACGAAAAGAATCTACGGCAGATCAACGATTCATAATGGCTCACTACGAGCCTTTCGAGGATTTGACTTTTTTCTTTAATGAGATTGTTACACCATTCAAACTTCGGGAAAAAGGCAAGCGAGGGCACATCGCCAGGATGTTTAACCCGACCCAGCAAATCCGACAATTCTATCAAGGGAGTCCTGTCTTTATCGTAGATGGAATGTTGACGAAAGACGCTAATTTCATCTACAATATTCCAATTACCAAGATTGACACCATTGACTTGTTTTTCTATCCTAAGTCTTTGCAACCACAGTTCGGCCCCATCGCTAATAGTGGAATGGTCATTATGAAAACTAGCTTGAGTCAACTTGATCTTCCAGAGATGGATGCCAACAATATATTTGACATTTCCCTACTCAAAGAAGAATTCTCAGCACTCAAAACCACCGAAGAAACTCAAGATCAGGTCAAGATTGGTCCCAATCTCTTGTGGTTGCCTAACCAAACTATCTCGGCTAAGGACCACTATCAGTTGGATTTTGAACACGGTGATGACTTAGGTACCTTCCTCATCGAGGTTGCTGTTCAATCCAAAGATGGTCAAACCGCGACTTTTACCCAATACTATGAAGTAGCAAAATAGGTCAGGCTTAGTGCCTGCCTGGCGAGGTCCCTTTGGAAGGTAAAATGCTATTTTATATTGACGCTTCCCCCTTCCAAACAATCATCAGGCGGGCATTACGACTTGATTATCTTTCGCATCTCAAATTCACCTTCCTTATTGACAAGTCTCAGAAAATAGTATCCGGCTGGATAAGGTGACAAATCAATTCTATGGCTTCCAAACCAGTCATCTGCATCTAGGAGGCGGCCAAAAGCATCCTGCAAATGGTATTGTAGCGGGGCTGGATATTCACTTTTTAGAAATAAGACAGATTCAACAGGGTTGGGGAAGATTTCCACCGGGAAAAGCCGCTTAGAGGTCTCTACGGCATTCACCTGGGTAGGGTCGATATCTGTGATCTGGATATTGTCAAACCACAATCGTGCCTCTCCCAAAGGCCCCTGTTCCGCCACGATCTCCAAAAGATTAATTTTAGACCAGTCGAATGCTCCGATGGGATTGTGCCAAGTACCATTCCAAGCACCATGTTCCACAAAATCGCTAAGTTTCAAATGCAGATGCTGCCAGCTATCATCCCAGTTCACCTCGTTGTCAATGGTAACGCGGATACGCCAAGGCAGATCGTTTGGACCATCCGAATCCACAAAGCGGATATCAAAGGAAGTTCCTGGCGTATCGCCCTTCACGAAGAAATCCAAGGCATAGTCTTGACTGACCAGATAGGAGAGATCGCGATTGGGTCGAAAATCAAAAGTAATTGCTTGGTATTGATTAGCTCCTGTCCAAAAAATACTGTACTCGTCATTGTTCGGTGCCCAAGTATGGTAAAAGTCTAGATCTCCTGCACTATAGCTAGCAGAAATAATTTTTTCACCAATGTAGTCGGAATAGACAAAGAAGCCCATAGAGTCAGGCTTAATCTGAAACGGCGTTTGTTCCGGCGCATTCATGCCCAAAGCCCCCAGCAGATCAACATTCAGGTCATGCTCGAAAAGGCCATTCCCATCCTCCTCAAATAGACCAAATCCACCATGATAATCCCAGATGGTCCATGCAATATTCTTCTCTTCTAGATACTGCCGAACTTGATCATACCAAAACACGCGATCCTGCTGATTGCTGTTAGGGATGTACACCCCAAATTCACCGCAATAGATGGGTACATTTCTCGTTTGCTGGAAATCAACTGCAATATCAATCAACTCTTTGATCTTACTGACCGTACCGTCCACATTATAGTTATTGAAGGCTCCATGAATCCAACTGCCGTTGAGGGAAGTTGGGAAGCTAGGCATGTTCTCTGCGTCGTATGGAAATGGCACATCAGCTAGCGGTACCATGGAAGGAGAAACCCAGCTTGCTCCTTGGTGAGTAAAGACGAATGGATCATAAAAGTGAAAGGTATACAGTAGATTATCATCTTCATAGATTGGCATCGCTGCCAAATTGTTATAGCTATTCCAGGAGGCAGGACCGACCACGATTGTATGTTTATCATCCACCGAACGGATCTCGTCAACTACATCCTGTTGGATGCTATTCCACAATTGATCAGAAATTCCGTGTGGCTCGTTCAACACTTCATACAAAATCAAGTTAGAGCGATCTTTAAAATGAGCAGCCATTTGTCCCCAAACTTTGATCAGGACGCCCCCAATGGCTGGATCAGTATCCTCAGCTGGATCGAAGGTATGGTTATCCAGGATCAGATATAAGCCAAGTTCCTCTGCCCAATCCACCGCTTGGTCCAAAAACCCCAAAAACAAAGGGTCTAAGGTATAATCGGGAGCTCCAGTTGTCATAAAATGGAGGTTAATCGGTAAACGAACAACATCACAGCCAAGGGATTGAATATTTTCAAAGTCTTGCTTGGTGTATTTGGTAAACTGGATTTGCTTGGCAGAGCCTACCTGAAACCAGTTGGTTAAATTAACCCCTTTGGTAAAGGGAGCAGTTTGGCCATGAATGACCAGGAAAAAACTGAGGAAGATGGGCATTAAGAGGAATCGCATGGACAGAGTTTTAAAATAGACTATTGGAAGTGATTCAATTTAGGCGCTATTTCTTTTTAATCAAAATAGCCCAATCCAAATTAGTTTCCTGGGGGGCAGATCCTAAGGAAACGATACTTCCCCCTTCAACTTCAGCCACCTCGCCTTGCTGCAAATTCCCACCTGATCTGGGATCATACCAGGCCACCTCAAAAGTACCCACTTGGCTACTGAGGTCTAACTCCACCGTACCTCCAAAAGGAAGGTAAACGACATAAGTTTGTCCGATCTCCGCCAAACAGTAATGTTGAGCGCCCTTTATAATGGCATCTTGAGGTTCAAGTTGACGGACATTTAGGTAAGTAGTAAAGAAATGGAGCGCATGTCTGGTAAAATCCCAGACTCGATCTCTAGAACGCCAATCTTCGCACTGCAGGTCGTTGTTGTGGTTGCGCCAGCCAAAATACCAGTCCACTCCACCTCCACCTGCCATTAAGTTACCCCAAAGGACCTCTGCCCGTACGCTATCCTGGTTGTTATCTAGGCGATCATCTGGGTCTACGCCTCTAGAATGGTGACCAATTTCATCAATGGTGATAATCCACGGCTTCTTTGTTTGGGCTGATTTGGCTAGCCAATTCCGAGTATCTTCATAGGAAGTAGAACGGTTGGCAATTTGCATCGACATGCCATCCAGATATTCAAATCCGAGGAGTGGATCAAACAACTCTTCCTTTTCATGTTGTTGCGAATGGGTATGGATCACCAGATAGTTCTGATAGGGATCGTGTGTTTTCAAGTAAGCTGCCATGGCTTTGCGCTGTGCATCAGTTTGGCCATTAGGCGTCCAGGAGGCAGGGCCATTCTCCTCTCCTAGGTTCCAGGTAACCTTTAGATGATGAGCAAAGCGGGCAATTAGCTCGCGATAGTACAACTTGCGTTGTATGTTGGTATCTCCATCATCGAGTAGTTTTTCGTTTTCCGTTTCCTGCGTCACCATATGAATCATTAACCCCAGTTTATCCATATGGTCGAAGATAATTTCCCATTGATCCAACTTACTACAATCAAATCGATATCGCTCCTCATAAGCAGTGTAGGGCCATACATCTTTCCCATCTCCACCAAACTAGTTCCACAGGAGGAAAGGAGTAAACTTACCGCGACATACGCTAGTAAGCCTGATAGGAATTGGGTTCTTCGTTTCATGGTTAAAGGTATGTTGCTTTATTGGAAAGCAATACAGCCAGCAGTTTTTTTCCTTGATTTCCCTGTAGTCCGCGCTACTTTGGTTGGAGGCTCCCTCCCATCTTCATCAGCTATCGACTAAACATTGGACGCTTCGATTTCTCTGGATAGATCTATCAAAAGGTTAGTATTTAAGGGAGAAGAAGATTAGGCAGTTTGCCCCCCATCTATAGCAAGGCTCTGTCCCGTTACGAAGCTTGACTTTTCATCACACAACCAGAAGATAGCGTTTACAATATCTTCTACCTGGCCAAATCGGCGCATGGGAATGGTCTTAATCAATTTCTCGGCTAAATCTTTTTGCTCTCCTACTAAGGCTTCGACCATTGGTGTTTCGGTGAAAACGGGGCATACTGCATTCACTCGGATTCCATATCGGGCATATTCCAAGGCTGCGGTTTTCGTCATACCAATAACGGCATGCTTACTGGCGGTATAGGCAATGGTCATCGGTAAAGCTCTCATACCCGCTATGGAGGACACATTCACGATACAACCGCTCCCCTGCTTGCTCATGATCTTCAACTCTTCTCGCATACAGTAAAATACACCGGTCTGATTAATGGCGATTACCTGATCCCATTCGGAGATATCATAATTGGAAGTGGGCACTCGGTTTCCTCCGATACCAGCATTATTTAAGGCGATATCCAAACGGCCAAACTGCGATACGGTCTCATCGACTAATTCGACTACCGCACGATAATTTGCCACATTACACCTTTTGAAAAAAGCCGTTCCCCCTCCCTGCTTGATTTCCTCAACGGTGGCCCTTCCTCCATCTTCATTGATATCTGATACGGCTACTTTGGCCCCTGCTTGGGCAAAGGCCAAGGCCGAAGCTTTACCAATTCCTGAACCTGCCCCGGTAATTAAGACACTTTTATCTTTGAAACTCATAGCTCTTTTTTTAACTGATCTCTATCACCACTTTTCCTTTTACCTTGCGATCCATCATATCCTGCAAAGCTTGTGGAACATCTGCCAGCGGATAGATTTTATCAATGTGTGGCTTAATGGTTCCAGCCAGATACCATTGAATGAGTTGTTGGGTATTAGCAAGATTATCGGCGGGAAATTTCATCGCGAAACTTCCCCAAAACACTCCCACTACCTGACAACCTTTTAAAAGCGGCAAGTTCAAGGGAATGCGGGGAATATCTCCTGCGGCAAACCCTACCACCAAGAAACGTCCTTCCCAAGCCATACCACGTAATGCAGCTTCAGAATAATCTCCGCCTACCGGATCATATACCACGTCAACGCCCTTGCCATCAGTTAGCGCTTTGATTCGTTGTTTGAGATCCTCTTTGCTATAATTGATCACTTCATCAGCCCCATAAGACTGGCACAAAGCCAACTTTTCATCCGTAGACGCGGCAGCAATTACCTTAGCGCCCATCAATTTACCTAATTCCACGGCGGTCAAACCCACGCCACCCGCAGCACCAAGCACCAATAGCGTTTCTCCCTCCTGGAGTTTCGCCCGATCCTTCAGCGCATGGTAGGACGTTCCATAGGCCATCATAAACGAGGCTGCCAGTGGAAAATCCATCCCCGGCAACTTGGGAAAGCATAGCTTTTCGGAAGCCGCTACTTCCTCTGCATATCCACCCCACGGAATCATTCCAAACACTTCGTCTCCTACCTTGAATCGCTTCACTCCTTCCCCAACAGCTTTTACAACTCCAGCTATATCACTGCCTGGTGAAAAAGGCATTGGTGGCTTGAATTGGTACTTCCCCTGGATGATCAAGGTGTCCGGAAAATTTACGCCACAAGCTTTAATGTCTACAATGATCTCCCCTTTCTTCGGCCTAGGTGAGGGCACTTCCTCTAAAGACAGGCTCTGTGGCGGGCCATACTCCTTACATAATATTGCTTTCATATTCTGGTTTTAGTCCGCGTATAAACTGTTGATTTGATCCGCATATTTCCTTCGAATTACTCGCCGCTTCAATTTCATAGTGGGCGTGAGCTCTGCCTCAGCCCCATCGGGGTGCACGGGGAGCCACTCCTTTGGCACCAATTTGAACTTCTTGATTTGCTCGATATGACTGAAGTTAGGGTTAATTTGATGAACGATGGTCTGGTAATGTTCTATCACTTTCGGATTCGCTACTACTTCCTCTAAGTTCGTCCAGGTAATATTTTCTCGCTGGCACCAATTCTGCAAGGCTTCCGTAGCCGGAACGATCAAGGCAGAGACAAATTTTTTCTGTTCTCCTACCACCATCATCTGTTCAATCAAGAACTCCTCTTTAAATCGATTTTCTATGGGAGCAGGTGCCACGTATTTGCCCCCAGAGGTTTTTAGCAGTTCTTTTTTCCGATCTGTTATCTTCAGGAAGTCCTCCCCAGACGGTCCTTTTATAAATTTTCCAATATCTCCCGTTTTGAACCATCTAACTCCATCGATTTCCTTGAAGACTTCAGCTGTCTTATCTGGCTTTTTATAGTAGCCCATCATTACATTAGGACCGTTCGCTAAGATTTCCCCTTCACCAGCTCGATACTCTCCTTCGGAGTCATCAATAATAACCTTAATACCGGGCAAGATCGGTCCCACACAACCGATTTTAGCCCCTCCAGCACGGAAGCGACCAAAGCATAATCCCGGCGAAGTCTCCGTCAGTCCATAGCCTTCTCGAATGGGAATGCCAGCAGCCGAAAATACACGGGCAATTTTCGGTGGTAAGGGAGCTGCCCCGGAAAGAATGCCTTTGACATTTCCCCCTAAAGCTTCCCGCCATTTGCTGAAGACCAGCTTATCTGCCAAATTGCGTTGCATCCCCGCAAGCCCTCCATAGTTCTTATCGTAATCAAAGTCATCGGTGAGTGAAAGCGCCCAGAAAAAGATCCTGCGTTTCATTCCCGTTAAACCGTCTCCAGTGGAGTAGATCTTCTCGTATACCTTCTCAAGCAGGCGAGGTACGGTATTAAAGAAGTGAGGCTTAACAGCTTGAATATCGCCATCTGGGCCGCCTAAATTATCCGTTCCAGTATAATAAACATTGATACCGGCATAGGTCTGTAAATAGGTTGCGGTACGTTCGAAAATGTGGCATAAGGGTAAAAAGCTAAGGACCCGATCACCAGTCGTGTACGGAATATCGCCTATGGCGCAAAGGGTGTTACTCACAATATTTCGATGAGATAACATCACCCCTTTAGGTTTCCCAGTGGTTCCTGAAGTGTAAATCAGGGTGGCCAATTCCTCCGGTTTCACTTCGGCTTTCAAGCGGTCTACCTCTTCTTGGCCATCTGCTGTAAAAAAATCCTTCCAATAGGGTTTTTCTGGATCTTGATCGAACGTATAAACGTCTATCAAGCTGGAGACGTTCGGCTGTGCAGCTCGCACCTTGTCATAAAGGTCCCCACCTCCCACTACTGCAAATTTCACCTCAGCATCATTGAAGATGTACTCGTAATCATCCGGGCTGATAGTGGGATAAACAGGTACATTTATGGCCCCGATCTGTGAAATACCTATATCAAGAAATACCCATTCCGGGCGATTTTTGTAAATGGCCGTAGCGATCTTATCGCCTGGCTTCACTCCTAATTTCAGTAAACCACGGCTTACCTGATTACCCATCTCAATGGCATCATCGGTACTATAGCTTACCCAATTACCTTGTTCATCCCTGGCATTATAGGCCTTAGCTTGAGGATGATTTTCTTTCTGATAATAAATAAAATCAAATAATCTAGTGGGTTCCATATTGCGTAGGAAGCTTTATTGAGAACATGTTGAAATTTCAGTAATCGATCTGCGAATATTCTTTTTTTGCTGACACTGCGTTGGCCAAAGCGGCTTGATAGCTATGGCTATCATACACTTCAGCCGCCTTGTTTCAGTAAAGAATTGATTCTTCTCGACTCAAAGACCGAAACTTTAACATGCTCTTATTTTATTTGTTGAAAGGGTACTTGAATCCAAATTTAACGGCGCGAAAGATATCTAAATCAAATTGATTTTTGGTGATTTCAAGTCAGGTAATCCAGAAATTTTAACTTAAAAACGTTTTTCCAAATTTTATACAAGCCCTAACTGTATGCTAATAAAAAAAGGCAGCCAGCTTGTCCTGATGAAAGAACAAATCTAGCCGCCTTGGCTTCTTATGAGTAGCAACAAACTGGAAAGAGTTGCTACGGACTTATATCATCAAAAACTGATTTTTCCTCCCTTGTTAGGCTATCAATTCCTTCTCTTTCAAAATTGTTAGCATTTCAGCACTCATCAGGATGTCAGCCAAGCCTGTGGTTCTGGAAAGCTCATACTTATAGAAAAACTTCATCGTATGAATGTTGCTTTCATAAAAGTCAGGAGTGTACTTACCTTGCCCAGTTACCAAAGCCTCCTTGGCTACCGTGGCTAATTTCAACCATTGCCAGGCAATAACGATGGTTCCCATAAATTCCATGAAGATGGTAGCATCGGCCAAAAATTCTTGATACTGTCCTTTCATGGCATAGCCCAATAGATGAGTCAACACCTGCTGACTAAGCTGCATCTTATCACCTAATGCTTTGGCGTAAGGCTTTAACTCATCATAAGTCATGGCTGCTTCCATAGTCTCCTGCATTTCAGCTACTAGCAACTGTAAAGCACGGCCATTGTTCATCGTAATCTTTCTAGCCAGAAGATCCAAGGATTGAATGCCTGTTGTCCCCTCGTACAAGGAGAAAATCCGGATATCCCTATAATATTGCTGTAGCACAAAATCTGTACAAAAGCCGTATCCCCCTAAGATCTGCAAGCCATTATCGATCGACTTTCTTCCCTTTTCGGAAGGATAGGTCTTCGTAATAGGCGTGAGCAATTCTAACAGTAAATGATACTTTTCTTTTTCTTCTCCCTCAGTCACTCTGGAAAGGTCGTGGTATAAAGCGGATTGCAGCGTAAGACTCAAGGCACCTTCATAGATCGCCTTCTGAGACAGTAACATCCGGCGAACATCTGGATGATTGATAATCAAAGTCTGTTCCGCATCGACGTTCTTCTTACCATCATTCTCAATCTTACGACCTTGGGGTCGCTCATTGGCGTACTGCAAACTGGCGTGGTAAGCTGCACTGGCAATAGCTACGGCGCCACGGCCTACACCAATTCTAGCCTCGTTCATCATCTTAAACATGTAGGTAAGTCCCCGATGTTCTTGTCCAACCAACCAGGCACGACAATAATCTTGCTCACCAAAAACCAGATGTGTCGTACAATAGCCCTTCTGTCCCATCTTCTGGAAGTCTCCCGCTGTTTGCACATCGTTAGCTTCCAATCCTTCTGCTGTGATTCGTTTTTTGGGCACTACAAACAGAGAAATACCCTTGGTCCCGGAAGGAGCACCTTCAATTCGGGCCAATAGTAGATGTACTACATTTTCGCAGTACTCGTGATCACCACCAGAGATAAAGATCTTTTGGCCCTTAATCTTATAGCTTCCATCTTCCTGTGGATAAGCTGTTGTAGTAATATCAGAAAGCGAACTACCAGCCTGTGGTTCCGTCAAACACATTGTTCCTCCCCATTTCCCTTCGAACATCTTGGGCGTATAGGTATCTTTGAGTTCTTGGCTACCATAAGCCAGGATCAAACCTGCTGCCCCCGTCGTAAGTCCAATGTATCCAGGCAGGTGATTGTTAGCGGCTTCCATAATGTAATTGGCAGCTTGAAATGCCAATCCAGGAATTTGCATACCACCATCAACATAGTCGAAAACGCCGCCAATCATGCCTAGTTCGCCTCCTTTTTCCATCATCGTTTTCACCTGTGGGTGTACAATGATTTTGCCATCTTCGTAACGAGCTGGCTGCTCATCCATTTCTCTAAAGCAACTAAATAACTCTTGGTCCGAGAAATCCTTGATAGAGTCCAAAAAGATATTGACTGACTCCTTATCGAAATCTTGGTAATGCTCGTACTCCAGCAGTTCTTCTAGTTTTAGTACATCAAAGAGCTGAAAGCGGAGCGTGTCCATATTCATGTACTTTTCCATAATCTTGTATTTCTTTTATAATTAGAACACGTTCTATTTTACAGCTAATTTATAGAAAAAAGAATTATTCTTCAAAAAACTAGAACATGTTCTAAATAAAAAGTAATATTAGGACGAAAATAGAAGGGTATGAAGCGTAAAGTGCACGAAAAAGAAGTCAGGAAAAAGATCATTAAGACAGCTCGGCAGTTATTTTTGGAGCAGGGCTTTCATCAGACTACGATTCGACAGATTACTCAGAAATCTGGAATCAGCACGGGTACCTTGTATCACTTTTATCAGGATAAGGAGGATATCTTCTTCCACATTGCTGATGAAACCTTTTTGAAGGTGATTGAAAAATCAGAAGAAATGGTGCCCGATCATCGGATCTTTTTGCGACTAGTCTGCGAAGTCGCTGTACATATCCAGGCCTTCATTAGCGGTAAAAATATGGCCGAACTGTATGCCATCGCTTATGGTTCCTACAGTATTTCGGAAGAGGTGATGCGCAAGCAGCATGTTCGCATTGCTAATTTGTTGGAGTTGCAGGGGCGTGAAGCAGGAGGAGATGTAGAATTCATCTCTCTGACCGTAAAAGGATTCCTACACGCCTTGGCCCTGAAGTCAATGCATGGCGAAGACCTGGATCCCCACGTGATTATCCCACAGGCCGCTCGGCTTATGCTCACCTTATTTAATATAGATGAAAAACAGCAGTTGGAGATCGTTGAAAGCTTGGAGGCATTGCCCATCTACGTCAATGTGATGTAATCCATACCCTCAACTATCAATGCTTAGTGGCTCTCTGCTTTTTACTTCTCCCAATCTTGTCGCTCATCATCGTATGAGAGGGTAGCTATATTTCAAACAGAATCCCCTTCTGTACCAGGGATTGGTATTTTTCCCTAGCAAATTTATAAAGGAAAGCCCCTTTTTTCGATCCTAGCTTATCCTTTTCATCCAGCTTTTCCAGAATATTCATACTGAGGATCTTGCGGCGAAAATTCCTTTTGTCTAAAGGTCGTTGATAGATGCACTCGTAGAGAATCTGCAATTGAGGAATCGTAAACTTCTCCGGTAGGAGTTCAAAGCCAAGGGGTTGATATTTGGCCTTCCTTCGAAGTTTCTGAATGGCGAGATCTACCATCTGATTGTGATCCAAGACAAGGGCTGGAATTTGGTCATAATCAAACCAACTAGCCCCATGTCGTTCCACCAAATCTACATCGTACTCCCCGATCCGAATCAAAGCAGAATAGGCAATGGATAGGACCCTAGCCCCAGGATCACGTCCCACTTCTCCAAAGCAGCCTAGTTCCTCCATGTATACATTTTCCAAACCAGTGTACTCCTCTAATACTCTTGCTGCTGCGTGATTAGCTCCTTCTTGTGACCGAACAAAACTACCGATCAAAGACCATTCACCAGCCAAGGGATCTACCTTCCTTTTGAAAAGAAGAAGTTTTATGGTATTGTCATCAAAACCAAAAATGATACAGTCTGTAGCCACTAACAGCTTTTCCTGTCCATCATAAAAAGTATGGCTCATAGTCTTAATTGATAGAAAAAAGGTCCGAATTATTTCCTAATCTCCAAAATAAGTGTTTTTTTTACACTTATAAAAAGATTCAAAGTTTACGTTTCATACATATCGATAGAAAAGGCAATTACCTCCCGTAATTGCTTTTTTTTACAGGCAGACAACCTCTTAAAGCAAGTTCCTTATGCAAGCCTTACAGTTCGACAACGATCCTCACCACAGGCTCAATATATTGACTGGCGACTGGGTACTAGTATCTCCGCATAGGACGAAGCGTCCTTGGCAGGGTAAAATGGAAAAGCCTACGCAGGGAGAACGACTGGAGTACGACCCCAACTGCTATTTATGCCCTGGAAATACTAGAGCGGGAAATGTTACCAATCCGGACTATAAAGATGTTTTCATCTTCACCAATGATTTTGCCGCTTTACTGCCTCATACTTCTTCCGCTAGCTATCAGAATGGGCTTTTACAGGCCAAAGGTGAACGAGGGATTTGCCGTGTCATGTGCTTTTCCCCTAATCATGCCTTAACCCTACCTGAAATGGAAATCAGTGCTATTCGTAAGGTAGTTGATTTGTGGCAAAAAGAGTATTTGGATCTGGGCGGTAAAGACTTTATTCAGCATGTCCAGATCTTTGAGAATAAAGGTGCCATTATGGGCTGTAGTAATCCACATCCGCATGGCCAAATCTGGGCACAGGCCTCTGTCCCACAGGAGGTAAGAAAAAAAACAGCGAGACAGCTGGAGTATTGGGAAAAGCAGGGTCGCAGTTTGCTAGGAGATTATCTGAAACAGGAATTAGAAGCAGAAGAAAGAATTGTCCTAGAGAATGAGGACTTTGTAGGACTAGTCCCTTTCTGGGCAGTTTGGCCCTACGAATTGATGATTATACCGAAGCGGCATATCCAAGACATTGGTCAGATGACAGTCACAGAAAAAGATAACTTTTCAGCCTTACTGAAAGCCTTGACCATCCGCATGGATAACTTATTCGAAACCTCCTTCCCTTACTCATCGGGTATGCATCAGCGTCCGACGGATGGAGAAGATCATCCGGAATGGCATTTTCACATGAGCTTCTACCCTCCCCTATTGCGATCCGCAACGGTCAAGAAGTTTATGGTGGGATATGAGATGTTCGCCACTCCACAACGGGATATTACTGCCGAACAAGCGGCGGAGAAATTCAGGAATCTTCCAGCAGTTCATTACCGTGAAGCGACACTGTCCGTTTAGATATTACCACGGTGACTAAAAAGAATGGGGCATGAGATGAAGCATGCCCCTATACAAATTCTTATGGAAATTTAGGCCTGTAATCCCGAAAGCTAGCCCTCAAAACCTTGTACACCATTAACGGTTGTGTACTTGAAACTCAGCTTCTGATCAGGATAAATGTATTTGAAGGCGGATTGTACCATCAAGGTACCTTCATGGAAGCCACAAAGGATCAACTTCAATTTTCCTGGATAGGTGTTGATGTCACCAATCGCATAAATCCCTTCTACATTGGTACTGTAGTCCCGCGTATCCACCTCAATCGCATTCTTATTGATATTCAATCCCCAATTGGCAATCGGGCCCAGTTTTGGAGAAAGGCCAAATAAAGGAATAAAGTGATCGGTAGGTTTCACGATCTGGCCCTCCTTAGAGTGCTTGATAATTACATCGGTTAATTTACCATTGCCATTCAAGCCTACCGCTTGTGAATCGGTCATCAAAGAAATTCGTCCCGATTCTGCTAACTCAACCACTTTCTCTACAGAATCTGGTGCTCCTCGGAAAGACTGACGCCGGTGTATGAGGGTCACTTCCTCTGCCACATCTGCCAAAAAGATCGTCCAATCCAGCGCGGAATCTCCTCCGCCAGCAACTACTACGCGCTTATCGCGATAGACTTCCGGGTCTTTGATGATATATTCTACACCCTTGTCCTCAAAACGAGCGAGGTTATCAATGGGAGGTTTTCGTGGTTCAAAGCAACCCAAACCTGCTGCAATGCTAATCACGGGAGCCTTGATCTTTGTGCCTCTATTGGTTGTCAGTATGAAGTCTCCATCTTCTGCTTTTTCAATTTCTTCCGCTCTTTCCCCCAAAGTAAAGCCGGGCTTAAAAGGAGCAATTTGTTCCATAAGCCGATCGACCAATTCACCGGCCAAAATGGAAGGGTAACCCGGAATATCATAAATGGGTTTCTTGGGATAAATCTCAGATAACTGCCCTCCGGGTTGAGGTAAGGCGTCCACCAAGTGACATCTGAGTTTTACTAGACCAGCCTCAAAAACCGTAAATAAACCCACCGGGCCGGCTCCAATAATTAATATATCCGTTTGGATCATTTTACTTAGATTTTCGTTGATCAAAACAATCCCAATTTTTCAAACCTGCTTTGATAAAAAAATGACTTTTGACAGTCTACCGTGTGATCCTCAACACCAAACTTCAGAATATGCAGGCATACGGAACTGCTTTATTGCTAAAAGATTACAAAATTATAGATTAATTGGTTGACTAACCTCCTCAGATTGTCATAATCCAGCGCGGAAGGCAGGTCAATTATTTTTCCTTTTTTACAAAGTAAGACGGGTGTAAACCACATTCCTTTTGACTGGATCCCTTCCAGCGGCCATCTCTGCCATCGCCCTTAACGGTACAGTGTGTGCAGCCAATGGAGCCAAAACCTTCCTGTTGAAGCGGATGTCTAGGCAAGTCAAACAAATCCATGTAATACAAGAATTCGCCTTCATTAATATCTAGTATCGGATGAAATTTAATAATATCACCTTGTTGCTCAAAGACATTTAAGTGTGATCTGAATTCCGTCTGATAGGACATTAAACCCGACACCCAAACTTCATGCTGTGCTTTAACTGGTTCTAGTGGAGCTACCTTATTGATGCTGCAACACATGCGGCGATGTTCCACCCACCATTGCTCTTCCCGGGTCAACATATTTTGCTCGATATCCGGAAAAACATCTATGACTTTGAGGTCAAATCGATCCGTGAGTTGCTTTTTATAGGCGATTGTCTCCTTAAAATGATAGGTAGTATCAAGAAAATGGACTACCTGCGAAGGTCTAATTTGACTAAACCAGTGCAATAAAAAAACTGATTTAGTACCAAAAGATGAAGTCAGCAGAACGTCTTCTTCAGCGAAATACTCATAGAGCTTTTCGATCCTTTCCTGAAAAGTCAAGGGCGTGAAGATTTCGTTCAGCTCCTCAATGCTCAAGGCTGGCGACTGACGGTTTTGCTGACTGGTGTTGTGATAGGTAGTCATTCTGATCTGTTGTTTTAATAGTTGTTTTATCTTGGTACCCCCAACTGGTTTTAGTCCAGAGGCGCTCATTGATATAGTAGATGAGGAATTTGATCACAAAATCAAGTACACCGATCTGACTGGCAATTTCTAAGCTCCCCGTAAATGCATAGGCCAAAGTAAAGGTGGCAATGGTAGCGGAAGTGCGATAAGTAATCGCTTTAATCACACTTCTTCTTTTGCCTTCACGTACAGTTTTTTTTGACATGGTACCGGATTCATTTTTAACTTGAAACATAGATCTTCCAGGGCAAGTCCATGCTAAGACTGACTCACCAACATAATTTGATCTAGGGTTTGGTTAATGGATTAGGTATTCTCCTCCTCTAAAAGGGAAGCTGTTATTCTATTTAATTCCTTTACCTTATGGGCAAAATCGCCTCCTAAGCGGTCCCGGATCTCCTTCAGGTTTTCCAGTAATTCAGAGGTATCCTCAGGAAGCACCTCCTCTAGCAATTGTCTAAAACGCTTGGCGAAAGTAGGTGATTGACCGTTGGTGGAAACGGCTACCTTCAAGAAGCCTTTAGTGACAATGGAACCTAGATAAAAATCGCAAAGTGCTGGCGTGTCCGCCACATTGACCAATTTCTGTTGTTCCTTGGCCACTTTTTGCACCTGCTGATTCAGTGATTCGATGTTAGTAGCAGCAATCACTATGTCTGGCCACTCTACATCGCTTTCTTCAAAAGGACGTCGGATGATTTCTACATCATGTTGTTCCTTGCTAGCTAGAAGAGCTTCAATTTCTGGGGAAACCCAGGGAGCTACCATGCGCACTTTTGCACGTGGGCTGCTTTTTAGGATAAAGGATAATTTTTCGTATCCCACCTCTCCTGCCCCGACAATCAATAATTTGAGTTGATGGAGCTTAAGGAAAACGGGATAGAGTTCATTTCTTTCACTCATTTCAGGCTGATTTGCGTATGGATTGGTCTTGTTCTTCTGGCAATAATGCTGCTACTGCCAAAGAAGGATGCAAATGTACGACCTCTCCTACTACAATGATGCCTGGGCTAGCCAATTTCGCTTCCTGCACAAGGTCAGCGATGTTATTCACTGTGCCAATGATACATTTCTCATTGGGTAATGATCCATTTTGAATGACCATGACCGGCGTCTCTGCCTTTCCGGCCCGCGCAAATAGTTCCATGATCTGGGTGATCTTTCGCATGCCCATTAAGATGATCGCAGTAGCACTAGACTTTGCTGCCACCGCAACATCCTCTGACAAGGTGCCATGACGCGTCGTACCTGTCAACACCCAAAAGCTTTCATTCATTCCTCGTCGAGTTGGAGGTACACCTTGCAACTCAGGTAAAGCAATACAACTAGAAATACCTGGAACTACGCTAACGGGAATGTCAAAGCTAGTAGCATAGGTCAGCTCCTCATGACCACGGCCAAAAACAAAAGGATCTCCTCCTTTTAATCGTACTACATGCCCATAGTTGTAAGCGTATTGTACCAATAATAAGTTGATCTCCGCTTGCTTATGGCTATGCTTGCCCGCGCGCTTTCCCACAAATATGCGTAGAGCCTGCGCCGGTGCTTCCGCCAGAATTTCTTCATTAACCAAAGCGTCATAAAGCACCACATCCGCTTGCCGCAATGCCTTAATTCCCTTCATGGTTATTAGATCTGGATCGCCAGGTCCCGCCCCCACTAAGGTGATGCGTGCTTTTTTTGATTTTGCCATCTGATAACTATTTTGATACCCAATGAAATCGCCCCTTGTAGGCAACTCCACCGTTTGGGTTTACGCTTTGTAATAATGACCAATAACTAACTTATCCACTCCCCCTGCCACCTGCAACTGGGCTTCGCGAATCGCAAATACTTTATCTAGGAAAGTTTTAGCTTGGTCAGCATAGTCTTTAGCAAATGCTTCGCTCGGGGGGTTCTGATTGATCTGTAATACGACATCATTGAAATCGCTGTACAGGCTGATATCTCCCGTCTCCACAAAATGGGTTTGAAAATCCGAAATAATACCTCGGTGTGTGTTGCATTTTACATCCTTACTTAGCAACAGAGCCTTAGCCCCTACTACAAAGGTCAGATAAGATCCATAGATCGATCTTGCCCACTCCCTCGCTTCTAGTTCGTCCATTCCCTGTTGCCATTTCTCCTTGGCATCCATTAAAATGGTGCCCACCATATCTAATGCAACTCCGGCACACTCTCCTACACCAATCTCCTGTAAGTAAGCATGATCCTGCCCCCAATCAAAAAGTTCGCTGCCTTCCAGAGTAGTCACATCAGCCAGATGCTTCAATAAGTCGTAAAAGTAGCGACGCCCTTGTCGTACTACATATTGATTGTAATACTCTCCTTCTTGCGCTTCATTTTCGTAATCCGCTAGGAGGGTTCTAAAGGCATCAGTGATACGTTTCGTCGGTAGCTTAATGATTTTTTGAGCGATAAATCCTTCTCCATCATCACCAACGCCACCACCCAAAACAATCTGCATCGCAGGTACCACCAGTTCTCCTTTTTTGATAGAACTACCGTGGAAACCAATCTGGGCAGCCATGTGCTGACCACAGGCATTCATACAGCCACTAATCTTGATTTTGAGATCACTCTCTTCAATCAAAACCGGATACTCTTCCCGGATGACCTCTTCCAAATGCTTGGCCAGTCCAGTGCTATTGGTCACCCCTAGTGCACAAGTATCTGTACCTGGGCAGGCCGTAATATCAGCGATGGAGTTAAAGCCAGGCTTAGCCAAATCCAGTTCGGTAAGTTGATTAAAAATATAGGGTAAAACTTCTGGGCGCAAAAACTTGATCAACAGTCCCTGATTCACCGTTACACGGATGTCATCCGCGGCGTAGGCTTTCACTAGGCGGGCAAACTTCCGGGCTCGTTCGGCATCAATATCGCCCAAGGGTAGGCGAATTTGTACAGCGTAGAAACCCTTTTGCTTCTGCTCAAAAACATTTGTCCGCAACCACAGATCATAGGCATCTTGGTTGGTCGGTGTCTGCGTCGGAGCTGCCTGGTGCGGGGCGGGATCAGGAATGGCTACTGCACTAGTATCAATCGCGATTTTGTGATTGGGAAGTGCCGTTCTTTCCTGCTCCACTAAAGCCATAAAGGTTTCAAAACCTAATTTCTTAATTAAGAATTTCATTCTTGCCTTCATCCTCTTTTCACGTTCTCCGTAGCGATCAAACACACGAATAGTGGCCTCCATGAAGGGGATAATTTCATCTTCTGGCAAGAAATCATAGGCATCATGGGCTACCATAGAGATTGCACCAAGACCTCCCCCTACCACAACCTTGAATCCGCGGATCTGTTTGCCATCCACTTCCTTCACACGAGGGATAAACCCAAAATCATGGAAGTAGGTAAAAGCCGAATCTTTGTCGCTAGAAGAGAAAGCAGGCTTAATCTTGCGTCCCATATCCTGGCAAATTGGGTTGCGCAAGAAGTACTCATACACGGCAAACACATAAGGAGAGACATCGAAGAGCTCGTCAGGGTCTATGCCAGCATTGGCGGAGGCCGTAAGATTCCTTACGGTGTTGCCGCAAGCTTCCCGAGCCGTTACGCCCACTTGTGCCAACTCCGTCCAGATTTTAGGTGAATCATCCAGTTTCACGTAGTGCATCTGGATGTTTTGCCGAGTGGTCATGTGAAGATTACCTGTAGCATACTTTTCAGATACATCGGCTAGTCGAATCAATTGATCTGTTGTAAGCTTACCGAAAGGTATTTTCGTTCGAAACATCTGCACGCCCAATTGACGTTGTCCATATACCCCTCTGGTAAGGCGGTAATGCCGGAACCGCTCTTCATCCTCTTGCCCCGATTTGAAGGCTTGGATTCGCCGATCCAGCTCCAAAATGTCTTTGCGAGCAGCGGCACTAACAGTCGAAAAATCAAATGACGAACTCATGTAAATCAGATTTTTAAGGTCAAGCCCCAAGGCAAAAAAATTGGCCCTTCCAGCGGATTTCCGGAAGGGCCAATTGATGTATTCTGAAGGTTTTCTTTTATACCTGAATATTCAAATCCCATGCACGGAAATCCGCTTGCTCGGTCATACAACAGCAACAACAACGGCAACAACAAGCCATCTTAGATTCCATGCAGTTATTTGAAGAAAATGCCATTTTATCAGCTTTGAGACACCCTATTCGGTGTCGGTAAAAACGAAAGCCCCTCCGGGCATTTCCGGAAGGGCTTTCGTGTATGTTGAATATCTATTTCTCTATACACAATGAATCACCAGTCCGGAGTATACTCCAGTTCCATACAACAGCAACAGCATGTCATAATCTGATGTTTCATACAGTTTTTCTTCCGTTTGATGGCACAATAGTATTGACAATATCTGAATGATGCAAACATTAAATATTAAAATTTTCATAATTTTTGCATGAAAGAATTGCCATATGTTCATTCAAACAATCGATTATTTAATAGTATTTAAATGAATCATTTTTTGCATTACTTTTTCATAAGCCTCTATATATCATAATATTATACATAAACATTAATTCCGCATAAAATCTAATGCAAAAATCTAGATCATATTCAAGCTTCAAATCCAGTCCAATCAATGCTTTTTTGAAAGGCAAAAAAATGTCTCAATCTCGACTACTCCCATTTCTGTCTAATTCTTGAAAAAGCGCAAGTGTTTGATTGGTACTTCACCGTAATAAATTCGTGCAAAGTAGATACCGCTACTTAAGGCTCCCACGGGAAACCTCAGATGGTCTTCACCTGATTCTAGGAATTCTTCAGCCAGCCATGTCCCTTGGAAATCGTATAACTCCACTCGCACTGCCTCCCCAAAGGTTTCGAAGAACTCCAAATTTAGATAATCTTGCGCAGGATTAGGAAATAGCATTGCGATAGCAGAACCCGCAGAAAAAATTAGTTGATGCACTTCAGAATATCTCATACGACCTGTATCATCACTTAGCTTTACCCTAAAGTAATTACGTCCAGGTTTGGGCGCCTGATCTTGCCAAGCATACCGAGGGTTTATCTCGGACGAGACTAGACCTAAGTGATCTCTTACCGCCAACGGGCGAAAATGAATGCCATCTGGCGAAAACTGTACTTCATACTTTAAGGTATCTTGTGTTTCTGGTCGATCCCAGCTAAGTTGAACCTCTCGATTGGTCTCATCGATTACCTGTGCGCGCAAATGGAATGGACTATTACATAGTAAAGGATTATTTATTACATTAAAAGAAAAGATGCGACTGGCCAAACAGCCATTTTCCTCTACCTCTAATTTCCCTTGGAATGAGCCAAATGAGCTGAAGGATAATTCTGCTGAATCCCCCACAATAGACGATTGCGTTGCAGAACCGCCAAATGTCCACTGTACTAGCGCTTCAGCTCCATTCCCAATGGATCGGAAAACTACGACTTCTCTTTCGCAAATTCTAACTGGAAGATCAACGCTAGCCACAGCTTCTGTCCCTACCTCTATCTTGACGATATTCGATTCGACATAAGTAGGGCACTTCTCACGCCGGGCACAGCGTACAAAATAGGTAGTTTCAGATAAAGGCCCCGGATCGTAAGTGGGAGTATTGGAATCGGGAATGGGTTGCCAGTATCCTCCGCCAATTGGGCCATTGAATGTACTCTGCATCCACAAATACTCGGTTTCCCCACTACCTCCAAGGGGAGAGGCGATATTCAGGATTGGTCCTGGGTCATTGCCAGATCCACAGAGGTAGTTTGTACTGGTGCTGATACGGCCTGGTTCCGTAAAGGGATCGCATTCACTGATGCAGCCTGCATCAATGTTTAACATTTGAGCTCTAGGGGAAAGACTGATGGTATCACTGCTAAAAGTAATGGGGTCTATATCACTGTCTTTTTCATCGTCCATTCCTTCGTTAGGGGCAGTAAGTATGAAACCCGTTGGTAAGGTAAATAGTAGAACATACCGTCCTGGCGGAACCTCAAAAAGGTAGGCCCCCGTTTCATCAGTTGCCGTGGTGGCGGTAAAATCCAGGTTAGCCGAATCAACTCCAATAATTTCTATGCTTACATTGGGAAAACCATCCTCCGCCGGATCTTGAATCCCGTTTCGATTTTCATCTAGCCATACGAAGGAGCCCAGTGAAGCCGACCCCATCAGCGTGTCCAGGCAGGAAGTGGTGCAGCCATTCGAATCGGTAATAGTTACTTCATAATCTCCAAAATCAAGACTATCAATCAAAGCAGTAGTGTCCCCATTGCTCCATAGCAGTTCGTACGGTCCAGTTCCCCCATCAATAAAGACCTCTAAAGCCCCATCTCCTCCTAGCGTTACTTCTTGGAGTGTTTCAATATGACACCTTAGGTCGGGAATAGCCAGTAAGATTACCGTATCCATTGCCTCGCAATTATTTTGATCCGTTACAGTTACGCTATACTCTCCTGCTCCGATTCCATCTATTCCAGCCTTAGTAGCTCCAGTATTCCAAATAAACTCATATTCAGGTATTCCCCCAGAGGCTTCCACACTGATTTGGCCATCTTCGTTTGGCCCACATGGAACCATCCCAAGATCGAATTGCAAAAGGATGGAATCCGGTTCACTGATGTTTACCTTTTCCACCAGATGGCAACCCTTAGCATCCGTCAAGCTCAATTCAAAATCTCCTCCTCCTAGTTCAGTAAGGATGTTGCCAATGCTATCATTGCTCCAATCTAAACCATAGGGCATCGTACCTCCGCTGGCTTCCACCCTTATTGCCCCATCGTCCATCCCGAAACAGGAAACATTTTGACTTACTATTTCCACAGCTAAAGAATCAGGGCTGGTAATGGAAAAATAAACTGTATCGTAACAAGCTGATTGGTCAGTCACCGTAAGTCCATAATCATCTGGCGCAAGTTGGCTTAGGCTTTCAGCTGAATCGCCAGTACTCCAATGATAGGAAAACGGTGCGGTACCACCCGTGATTTCCACACTTGCTGCTCCATCGTCATTCCCAAAACAACTGACATCCTGTTTCTGCAAGCTTAGAAATATCCCAGGTCGTTCAGCAACCTCCACCTCACCACTATATTGACAACCAGAAGCATCCGTTACTGTAAGTTCATAAAAGCCTCCGCCAACTTCTGTAAGATAAAGGCTTGTATCACCAGTACTCCATAAATATACATAGGGCGGGACACCTCCCCGTACCTCCGTATGGATAATGCCATCTTCAATTCCTTCGCAAGGTTCCTGCTCCACAGAGAATAGAATTTCCAATGGGGAAGGTTCCGCAATTTCCACACTAGCAACTTCTATACAAGCATTCTGATCCTCTACAATCAGCCCATAAATACCCACGGAAAGGCTGTCAATTGTAGCCGTGGTATCCCCGGTCCCCCAAGCATAGCGATAGGGAGGAAGGCCGCCACTAGGGATGGCACTTGCCCTACCATCCGCTTCACCCGCACAGCTAATGTCTTGTACAAGCGTTTCGATGCTTAATACCGGAGGCTCCGTGATCAGGGCACTAATGGTATCATAGCAGCCATTAGCATCTGTAACTGTTAATGCATATGAGCCCGGGCTAAGATTGGCAATTTTGCTATTGCCATTGCCGGTACTCCATTGGTAGGTAATAGGTAACAAACCGCCGATGACATTAACCTCAAGCACTCCATTGTTTTGGCCAAAACAGCGTATATCCTGCTGTTCTAGATTTATCTCCAAACCAGGTGTGGCGTTTAGCGTGACACTTGCCTCGATTGTACAAGCATGTGCGTCGGTAACCTTTAGGGTGTATAGTCCGCTAGAGACATTCATTAGCACCGCTGTAGTATCCTGATTTGTCCAGGAATAACTATAGGGTTCAACCCCGCCACTAACCAGGCTCCGTACGATGCCTGATGAATTACCGTCGCAGGGGACGTTTTCAATGATCAAACTAAGCGTCAGCGGTGGAGGTTCGCTAATGGTTATACTAGTCGTGACAATGCAATCCATGGCATCTCGTACAACCACGCCATATATCCCAGCTGGAAGGTTTTGGATCAAAGAATCAGTACCGCCATTACCCCAGGCATATTCATAAGGAGGAACACCTCCCATCGCGTGAACAGTGGCTTGACCATCCATTTCTCCAAAACAGCTAATATCCATAAAAGCGGGAATCGCTTGCAGCGTATCTGGACTTACAATCTCTACGGTATCTGCTGCCGTACAACCCGCACTATCAGTAATTGTTAAGTTATAGGAACCTGGCGCAAGATTCACGATTGAAGAACCTGTAGCACCAGTATTCCATGTATAGAAATAGGGACTTAAGCCACCGCTGACTTCAGCTTTAGCTATCCCATTCTGTTGGCCAGCACAAGCGATATCTTCGGTAGAAATGCTTAGTAATACAGGGGAGCTTCGCCCCACCGTAGCACTGGCCGTGACCATACATCCATCTGCATCTGTAACCGTCAAATGATAATCACCAACAGCAAGATTATTAATAAAGCTATCTGATTGCCCAGTACTCCATTCATAGGAAAAAGGCGGCAAGCCCCCATCCGTCCAAACCTGAATACTCCCAATATCTTCGTCGCTGCATTCAATGTCCTGGATCTCAATGTCTAAATGAATGGGGGGTTCTCCATCGATCACGAGATCACCCATGCTGATAGTACACTGATTAGCATCAGTAACGGTAACATGATAGGTGCCTGGTGCCAGTTCCGAAATCGTGATGGTAGAATCACCAGTACTCCACAAATATTGATAAGGCCGAAGACCTCCACTTACATGAGCGGTCATTCCACCTCTAGAACCATCACATTCGATTATAAAGAGGTCGACATCCATTTCCAGTGGTTCTGGCTCTGTGATCGTCAATTCAATTACTTCTTCACACAAATTGGCATCGGAAACAGTGACTCTATAGTCTCCTGGTTCAAGGTTATTCAACTCCCCAAAAATCTGATTGTGACTCCATATGTAACTGTATGGTGCTTTACCTCCTGTGGGATTTATCTTTACGATTCCATCCGCCGCCCCACCGCAACTGACGTTGACCTGTTCAAAATCTACCACTAAGGGTGCTGGCTGTTCTAGGTTTACGGACTCCGATAGTTGACAACCATTGTCATCTGTCACCGAAACGGAATAGGTTCCAGCGGCTAAGTCCTCTATTAGGTCCGTTGTATCTCCGGTGCTCCACAATATCTGGTAGGGAGGTTCTCCGCCGGATGTCTGCACTAAAACACTACCTGTACTATCTCCATGACACAGCACATCTCTGGGAATAACGCTAATTGAAAAATCGGACTGTAAAATTTCAACTTTCTCTACCGTTTTACAGCCTCCCGCATCGGTAATCGTTACTGTGTATACTCCTTCATTTAGATTACTCATCTCTGGAGAGCTATCGCCCGTATTCCAAAAGTATTCGTAAGGCCCCGTTCCGCCCATAGCCGCAATGTTAAGTTGGCTAGTGGGGCCAGGACCGCAAAGTAGAGCTGAGCCCGATACGTCCACATCAAAATCCGTTTGCACCAAAGCATGAGCAGTATCCACACAACCTAGCGCATCCATTACCGTCACTTCGTAAAGCCCTGGCTCCACTCGCTCAACCACTTGTGTCTCATCTCCAGTACTCCAGGTATATGAGTAGGGTTGCTGACCGAATTGTGCGGAGGCTGTCAACAGGCCATCGTTCATAAGTTCACAGCTAGCAGGTTCTCCCAATGCCCCGGCATTCAGTTGGGAAGCCGCCTCTAATTCAATTTGAACACTTTTTTCACATCCATTGCCATCTACAGCTGTCACCTCATAAGTTCTCACCAGCAGTCCGTCCCGATATGCTCCTGTAGCGCCGTCAGCCCAGAAAAAGGAATAGGGGGCTGTTCCCTGCCAGACTTCCACAAACAACTCACCGTCCTCACTTTGCAGACAACTTGGCTTAGTTGGTGTGACAATCACTAACATCGGAGCAGGATTCTCTAAGTGTGTAGTTATGGTAGCAGTTGATCCAGCTGCATCCGTGACACTAAGGCTGTATACCCCGGCAGCTAGCTGATCAATTGTTGCGGTGTTTTGGCCAGTACTCCACTGGTATAGATAAGGTTGGAGGCCGCCTACAACGGACGCCTCAATTTGGCCATTTTGTTCACCATAGCACCTTGGATGTTGCAAAGTCAATTGGATATTGACCTGTGCCTTGGATGCAGGAGCAAGGGATAAAAGAAGGATAAATAAAGGGAAAAGGTAAAGGTTATTTTGACGGCCAAAAAAGGAAGCCTCCAGTAGGCCATCTGTAGGGGGATGCACTTTAAGCATAATGACATTACAATTTGTTAAAGACAATACAAGCTAGCTGACTTTCGTCATGAATTCTTCCGACAAGCTTAGTTGAAATTGTAATGAAATGGGTACAGGAAGGGTACTCCAATAAGGGTGTACCTACCTATTTAAAAAGGGAAGTTTCTTGCTCGGTGTTACAATTAGTTAAGAACAATGATGGGTCTGAAAGTTCTCTCTGTTAGCAAGTCTAATTTTTCCTAATAAACCTAAAGATAAGGACTTTTTCATTAAAGAAAGAAATAATATATAAAAAAGTCGCATCACCAGATGGTGATACGACCTACTACTAACAAATTATAATCCCATGAACAATATACGAAAGCTTTAGCAATCGTAGTATAATTATAACAAAAGAAGTTTCAATTCTGTTGTAGTCAAATTAAAGTTTCTATTATGCCCTTAATTAAAACTCGGAATACCTGAAGTTATTGCTCTTTTAAGACTTTCTTTTGGGACTTTGAAGGAAATAAAATGGCTGAACCTGTGCCCACTCCGATAATCGTTCGCATCGCATCTTCGGGCTTCACATCTACGAATTGAATCTTCTCAAAAGGCACATGAAAAATGAACCCATTGGTCGGGTTAGGGCCAGTTGGAACAAAAATCGAGTATAGGTCCGGGCTCAACTCTTCCGCCACAAATCCAGTCATTAAGATTCCGCTGGCAAATGGATCCACCAGTACAACTTGCTGAAAAGGAGTTTTCCCATTTCCTGCAAATTGCTGAACGGTATCCCGCAGCGTAGAATAAAAGGGTAGTCGACTCAACCAATTTTCTTCGATAAATTGAAATAGTCGTTTACCAAATTCAGTTCGAACGATTAATCCAATTAGAAAGAATAAGCCTACCACGATCACAAAGGAGATCAAATCTACAATCCACTGGTTAGTGTCAGTCTTAAGTTGTAACAACCCAATGAGCGGTCTTACCAATTGGGAGGTAAAGCGAACCACTACTCTCACCAAAAAGATGAAGAGGGAAATCGGAAGAATAACTACTACTCCCCCAATCACAGTGGTCATAAAGAACCTTTGCAATCGACGTAGGAATAATCTTATGCGTAAGGGTATCTTGGGCATAGTTTAAAGCGTTTCCAGTTGATTGTAGATTCCTAAAGATCTCATCGCCGATTCTGTTTTCTGGTTTCAAATAAAGATGATAACAGAGAATTGTAATGTAGCACTAAGGAGTGCGCCAGGCCCTGGTCTGATCATCTGGACTGCAAAGATGCTTTGAGTCCTTGCTATCTGTTCTGGACCGTCCGATCAATGCGAGAAAGAGATAACACATCGATCATTAATGAGACCAGCAACACCTTAGTATTAACGACTGAAGTGGGGAATTTGTTAAGGATGGTACAAAGATTATAATGTGCTATTTGCCTATCTACTTAGGAAGTACAAGGTAGGAACCACGAAGCAAGAGGAGGTTATTTCACAATAATGGAGTCAACAGCCGTCGTATAACCTGCAAATATTCCGCTCCCGTTTTCAATGTTATTGTAGGGTATAACAGCTTCTTGGAAGCCTCCCGTGTTGCCCCCCTGCTGCTCGATTCGATCTAAGCTATTATGGAAGCGGTAATACTCCTCGGAAACCGTTCGAAGCTCAACGAATAAGCGTCCTAACTTTTGGAAAGCTGGATTAATGGCAATGTTCATATCAAAACCGTATTGTCCACCAAAAGGATCGTCCTGTAATAGTACGCCGCCCGCAAAATAGGCGTTGACAAAGTTGTCATCTAGATCAGAACTAAAGTTTATGTTTCGTCGGAAAGATCGAGTGGGTAAGGTATCGCCCTCTATAATGGTAAATTCTACTACCTCTTGGGCAATTTTCAAATGATAAAAATTTTCTTCTCCATCTGGATCATCGTAAGCCAAATACACTGGAAAATTATAGAACACCAAGTTACTCTCTAAGGCCTGAGTTTCTTCCACAGGACCGATGGCAAAATCACGGATTTCAACACGGGCTGGAATAACACTCTTTGCCGTTACCATTTTGAATCCTTCCACTTCTACTTGAATCACATATTCTTTTCCGGTAGCTGGAACGATGTCACTGGAGGAATATACAGCTTGCCCTCTAGGTGTTGTGGGATAAACCACCGCTAACTCCTCCAATAGGTTATTGTCTTCATAAATACTCACCAAAGCATCACTAACGAACTCCTTATACCCAACGCGCGTGGCATCATAGGTGACCTTGCTAACTTCGACTTGAATCGCAGAATGATCTTGAAAATTACTCGATACCAAGAGATCCGGCGCAGGAGGGTCTACCTTAAAGGTAACTGGCTTTTCACAGGTGGATGCTATGAATAAGGGCAAAGCCAGCAAGGCCCAGATTTTTACCTTGATGAGAGTATTTGAAGTCATCTTAACGGCATTTGACCTTCAAATTTAATAAAAATCTATGTAACAAGGCCTTAACAAAGACTTAAATTAAGCCTAATACTGTATCCCAAGCTCTCTTTTCTCTCCGCGCGACGACATATCTGCCTATTTGCTTATCAATAGGAAGGAATGACTGAGTCTGAAATGCCTTTCAGATCAAGGGCGTCCATATAATTGTTTCCCGGCCTCTTCGTACTTATCTCCACTGACCCAGAATGGTCGCTCGTTATGATCAGCGATTAGGCGAGCCGTTCGGATAAATGCCTCACAATACTTGTATAGATAATTGTAGTCTAAGGTTTCAGCTTCATCAGTAACCTGGTGATAATTCTTCATAAGTGCTTGATCAAAGGCCTTAAAACCAGGGCTAAAACTTAGGGCCGGGATTCCTTTTCGGGCAAATGAGACATTATCTGAGCGATCGAAGAGTCCTTGCTCTGGTGCTGGATCTGCAATGACCTTTAATCCAACTGCTTCCGCTCCCTGATCAATTAATTCAGCCACGCCCGTTCTATCGTATCCCATTACAGAAACTAAGCTCGTATCATTGTAGCCTGCCCCATCCGTATTGAAATTGAAAACAATTTTGTCTAGAGGAATTAGAGGATGTTTCACAAAGTGACTACTTCCGACCAAGCCCTGTTCCTCCGCCGTCAAGGCAAGGAAAAGGACAGATCTTTTGGGAGGATCTTTCGCAAAAGCCTTAGCGGTAAGCATTAAGCTTGCCACCCCAATGGCGTTATCCCGCGCTCCATTAAAGATGCTATCCTGACCAAATGGAAATCCACCACCTTGCTTTCCTACCCCAACATGATCATAATGCCCGGTCACGACCATGTACTCCTCTTTCAATTCAGGATCTGAACCGGGTATGATGGCTGCTACATTGCTGGACCGCATGGATCGTTTGTTAACGCCACTAGTCTCCAAGCTAGTCAGGAGACCTTTGCCTTTCTTCATCTTTTCGAAGGGCTCATCCGATTTTTCGTTGACCATTCCGTAAACCAGATTTGCCGCCACATTGTCCGGGTCAGCGATTACCAGGTTTTCTCGATTTAAATAGTTCAAAAGGAATTGCCAGGGAAACGGCAGACGATATACCTCGATCAAAGCGGCAGCTCCTCGTTCCGCAGCCCATTTCCGTTTGAGTTGACTAGCAGCGAAGGCTTCCTGTGGGTCCCGAGAACCAGGCTTCCCCGACCAGACATACACCATCTTTCCTTCTAGATCTAAACCTTCAAAATGATCAACACCTGCTTTCTCATCAATCCACCCATGCTCTGCAAAAACGGCCTTCCCTTCTACACTAGTTGCACCACCATTGCTTAGGAAGAAATCCTTTCCCAACTCATAAGCGGTCTCCCCAATGGTCAAACTGCCACTACTTGGTGGAGTTACAGATTCAAATGGAATTTCTTGAAAATACCCATTAGCTCCTTCAACGGCTTCACAGCCTTGCGCCCGTAAGTATTCCGCTATGTACCTCGCCGCCACTCGGTTCCCAGGAGAGCCGGTATAACGACCTTGCAATTCATCAGCTGCGAGAAAGCGAATGTGCTGTTCCAGTTCTGCCTTATCCAGTTCAAGCTTCCAGTCTTGACCAATTCCAATCTTCCAACTCATCAGCAATAACAGCCAAAGACCAATTCGCATTTTCATAGATTTAGATTTTTCAATTCTGAATATAAAGTACCAGCCTACAGGCAAAAAGAAGCGTAGGATGCACCTTTTACGGATACAAAGGAAGCAATTCCCAGGCTTATGCTCCTATAGGAGATCGAAATAGCAGGATATTCGCTTTAAACAACAGCACCCCAAGCGGCCTAACCTATAATGCTTCCGTCCTGATCTATCCGCTCCCTACGTCTTCAGGAGTCCCTTTAAATCGGCAGGTGAATAGTTGATAGACTTCAGTGTCTTTTTATCTGATTTTCGATAGACCAGATACACATCGCCAGCTTTTTCCATATAACTGTCCACTCCTTGGGTATCTTTGTAGTGCTGCATGGTAGCCTCCGCCTCTTCCTTAGTTTTACAGGTCTTGCTCATATTGGATCGCTGTACCTCGTCAAATAAGGTCTTAAACTTTTCTCCAAGGCCAAACTCGAGCACTGCCCCTGCCAAAACATATTGGATATCACATAGGGCATCAGCCACTTCAACAATATCTTTATCGGCAATAGCCTCTTCCAATTCTCTTAGCTCTTCGGCAATCAAAGCTACACGTAGTCGGCAACGCTCCTCAGAGGGGATCTGCGGGCTATCGAGGATTGGGTGTTTAAAGGTTCGGTGAAAATCTGCCACTTGTCTTAATGCATCAAGCTTCTCCATAGATATTTTGTTCTTTGACTTTTGCATGTCTGATCACCCATCTACATGATCAACAAAAGATTAATTCTAGAAAACGGACTGTCAAGGCCCAGCTATTTATACTGAAAACAAAGCTATAGTTCAGGAAAAGCCAAAGATAATTTTTTTTGGAAAGTCAGTACTAAAGACCAACAATCGGATGGGGAGATAAAGTCAAAAAAATCATTGGTTTTTGATGAAAAAAACTACGAAGCAAGTTACAAATCTTCATTTTTTGATCTAGATTTGCAGCGCTTCAAGAAGAAGCATTTTCTGTTGGTTTTTTTCACTCTTTTAGCGTCGACGGAAATTGAAAACGAAATACTTTGACCTCGTCGATCAATCCTTCTTTTTTCCACAGGATGGCTTTGATCTAGAGGATGGATACCTAGAATTTAATGGTATCCCACTGATCCATCTTATTGAGAAGTATGGTACACCCTTAAAACTTACCTACTTACCAAAGATCGGCAGTCAAATCAAAAAGGCCCGCAACCTATTCAATCGCGCCATGCGTTCTCTAGGCTACGCCGCCAATTACCATTATTGTTATTGTACTAAAAGTAGTCACTTCAGCTATGTAATGGATGAAGTGCTAGAGCATGGGGTAAACCTAGAGACTTCCTCTTCCTTCGATATTGATCTCATCAGAAGGTTGTATGAACAAGGAAAAGTCGACAAGAAACTCATCATTATCTGCAACGGTTTTAAACCTCAACGATACTTAGAGAATATTGTGAGCCTGATTAATGATGGTTTTGAAAATGTAATCCCCGTTTGCGATAATGTAGATGAGGTAGAGTACTATGAAAAGCACGTTCAGAAAACGTGCAAATTAGGTATCAGAGTAGCTACAGAAGAGGAACCCAACTTTGAATTCTATACCTCCCGATTGGGTATTAGGGGGGCCGATGTTATTCCATTTTACCGAGAGAAGATTGCCAAAAGCAAGAAGCTTAAACTAAGCATGCTACACTTCTTCGTAGATACTGGAATAAAAGATTCCCTTTATTACTGGGGAGAATTAAAGAAAGCTATCAAACTCTATTGTGAAATCAAAAGGGAATGCGAAGCACTCACTGCCATCAACATTGGCGGTGGCATGCCCATTCGCAACTCCTTGGGATTTGAGTTTGATTACAAATATATGGTCCGAGAAATTGTCGGTAATATCTTACATGCTTGCGAGGAAGAAGATGTTCCCGAGCCTGATATCCTAACCGAATTTGGGAAATATACGGTAGGGGAAAGCAGTGCTATCATCTTCTCTGTTTTGGCCCAAAAGCAACAGAACGACTCTGAGATGTGGTATATGATAGATAGTTCCTTGATGACCACCATTCCCGATGCCTGGGGCATGGGTGAACGATTCATTTTACTCCCCATCAATAAATGGGACAATGATTATCGCAAAGTCAACGTCGGTGGCCTGAGTTGCGATAATGCTGATTATTACAATTCTGAGATTCACGAAAGTCAGGTCTATTTGCCTGCCTTTAATCCAAAGGATGCAGAACCCTTGTATTTGGGCTTCTTTCATACCGGTGCCTACCAAGATGCTATCAGTGGCTACGGAGGGGTCAAACATTGCCTGATCCCCTCACCCAAAAGAATCTTGATTGACAAAAATAAGGAAGGTAATTTCGTCTACACCGTCTACAAGGAAGAACAGACTGCTGAAGACATGTTGAAGATCCTAGGCTATTAGCTCTCTTCTACGTCAGCAGTTGGCTTAACATCCATCTACATTCTTTCTAAAGCGGCAATATCCCACTTCGAGGTTTTTACTGCGGCCTCATAAGTAGTTTGTAGAAAATCATGTAACATAGCTTCTGGCCGAGCAGCACGCTGCACATCTTCATACTTCAAAAAGTACTCTCCCATTTCAGGGCTATAAAAAGCTGTTTCAGGCAAGACCTTTTGCGTACCAAAATCCGCTGCCGTTGGATAAGCATAGGCGTAAAAGACTGGCGTAGGAAAGTCTTTTGATCCGGGCCAGAATCCAGCACTACTGACCTCCTGTGAATAGGCCTCTTGCATCACTTCCAAAGGCATATTAGGCATACCTCCCTGGTGTAAGGGGGCTGGTCTTCCAGAGAATCGCGTCACGGCTAAGTCAAATGCCCCCCAGAAAAGATGAACTGGACTTGCCTTACCAACAAACTCACTTCTAAACTCGGAAAATACCGCGTTCGCTTTCAGCATCGCTCGCCAAAGTGCGTTAGCTGCTTCAGAATCGTAGGATCTGTTCTGTGTATTTTCTGCAAATGGGATCGCTGGTTCCATCTCATTTGGACTAGCATGGATGCTTATCTCTACACCAATCTCCAAAAGCTTTGCAAATATTTCTCGGTAAAAATCAGCGACTGTTCTAGGATACAGGTCCATGGAGACAGTCGTGGAATTGGAGCACTCAATCCAGAGCTTGTGCGCCCGGAAATCAAAATCTATTTGAAAGATCCGCCCTTCGAAGGGAATGCCGTGAGTAGAATATCCCCGACTATTGATGTAAAGTGCAGTATGCCAGGAGTGATTCTGCCAAGGCATGGTACGAAGCCGAATCTTTCCAACAATCTGAAGCCATTGATGTAAGGTTTCGATGGTATCTTGCATGGCTACGAAATCCAATACGGGCCATCCATTTTGTCCATTTTTTTCTTCTATCATAAATCTAGTTTTTTCTGTTAATCAGCTCTGTTCCAATCCTAATCAAAGGATTCAATTAACACTCCCATTTTCCCCATTTGAGCATCCCGTAAAGCTTCCATAATCTCCGTCTGAGTATTCATGACAAAGGGACCATATGAGGTGACTTTTTCCCCAATGGGTTCGCCTGATAGAACCATAAATCGGGTATCTGCCTTGGCTTTGATTTCGACTATTTCTCCATCATTTGCAAACCAAACAAGATCTTTTCGCTTAGCCGATCTACCGTTGACCTTTAGCTCACCGTCTAGCAGATAGAGCAAAGAATTATAGTGCGCCGGAAGGCTAAGTTCCATAGAATTCTTGGTCTCTATCTTCCCCCTTAGCAAGATCATCGGAGAAAAAGTTTTGGCCGGCCCCTTTATATTCTGATAGTCACCAGCTACCACTTCTAGGTGATAGCCTCTCCCTTCCAGACGAGGTGTATCTTCAGCCGTAAGTGGCAGATAATAAGGATGTTCCATCTTATGGCTAATAGCCAGATACTGGGCTTATTCCCCATAATAAAAGCGCTCACTGATAATCTGGCCGTCCTTCCATTCTTGTACTGTGACTTGGTTGAATTTTCGGACGCCCCAGTCTTTGTGCGTATAGTCAAAGTGCCACTCGACCATCGTTAGATTGTTTCCGACCGTCACTTTCAAAGGTCTGGCTCCCCGGAATTCAGTAATCGCTCCAAAAAAGTCTTCTTCGCGTTGACGATTTGCCACTTTCCCAACTACTGGCGGATGGTCATTTTCCTGCATCACGATATCTTCATGATAGTATTTATCGAAAGCTTCCAAGGCTTTCCCTTGCAAAATCATATCATTCAGATCATGGATTCTTTCTAATAGATTAGACATATACTAAAGATTTATTGTTTAAAATACTTTAGTACAAAATTGAAGGGTTCGCATCAGAAGAAAAATAAGGTAGTTTAAAAAGGAAGTTAAACTATCTTAACTTCTCGGCTCCTTAGCCATCTGATTCCTGATACTACTGAGAAACTCTTTGGTGATGCCAAGGTAAGAGGCAATCATATATTGGGGCACACGTTGTAGGAGTGGCGGATATTCCTGGCTGAAAAGTACAAAACGTTCTTTGGCAGTCAGCGAATGATTCCTCACTATTCGCTGCTGTGATTTGATGTAGGCGTTTTGAATAATGAGTCGGAAAAAACGTTCCATCTTCGGATTGAGCTGATATAATTTTTCCAGATTCTGGTAAGAAATCTGCACGACCTCTGTTTTTTCCAAACAATGGACATTAAAGTCCGCCGGCGTCTGGGAAGCAAAACTACATAAATCTCCCACCCACCAATTTTCCATTCCAAAGGAGATGATGTGCTCTGATCCATTAGCATCCAGATGAAAAGTCCGAGTTAAACCAGAAACGATGAAAGTTTGATACCTACAGATATCCTCTGCTTGGCAAATGTACTGCCCCTTCAAGTAAGTTCTTTGCTTAACGTACGATGCCAATTCCACTTCCTCCTCCGACCTCAGCTCAATGTATCGGCGAAGAGCAGTAAAAAAAAGCAATAGTGGATCTGTATTTGGCAAGACTATTCTTTTTACTTCCTAAATCGTGAAGACTCACCAATATAGCAAATTTGCAAAAGCTCGAAAAACCGGCCTTGCTAAAACCAGCTCCATCTATTTTTTGTCATCCTATTATCCAAGGATAAATAAAGCTCCGGCATCTTTTGGATATTTGACTAGCTTTATTCGTCTTTACGCTACCTTTTCCTGAACAATATTATACGTATGCGTTTACTTTTTTTGCTCTTGTTTATGCTAACTCTTAGCTGTGCTCTGTACCCTCAATTAAACCTAGTAGGTACCGTACTAGATAGCACGAATCAGACACCTATCCCTTTTGCTACTGTCTATTTTGATGGCACAACCAATGGGCAAACCACTGACGATGATGGTAAATTTAGTTTATCCCTACAGGGCATGGAACTACCTGCCTTACTGGTCGTTAGTCATATAGGTTACCGCACACAAAGTTTACTGATCGAGGATGCAGCTCATCGTATTACCATCCCTCTTAGTGTCCAAGGACAAATGATCCAAACCGTAGTCGTACAAGATGAAGACAGAAGGATGAAGAACCTAGAGGAGTTTCGCTCCACCTTCCTAGGGGTAGATGACTGGGGAAAACGAGCCAGGATCAAGAATGAGGAAGCCCTTATCTTCAATAGAGATTACAAAAGCAAAAAGCTTAACACGACGTCTAAACGATTTCGCAAGATTGTCTTGCGAGGAAACCGCAAAGATGGCGAATGGGCCCCAGATAGCAGTTATTATGCTTTTGAGGAGGTCCTAAACCTACAAGCCAAGGCCAAAGTCCCACTCGAACTTAACCTTCCCGATCTGGGCTATACCTTGCGGGTAGACCTCACGCGTTTTCTATCTTCCTATAAGCAAGGTAAAACTTCGCATCTGGGGCATTACTTTTTCATTCCAGCAGAAGCTAAATCCAACAAACCAAAGGCTAAACATCTGCGGAATAGACAATTTGCCTATTATAACTCTGCTCTTCATTTTCTTCGATCTCTATACCATGACCAGCTAGAAGAAAACGGATATCGTGTATATGAACAAAGCAAAACCAGGTTTGGACGAAAACCGCAATTGAAAGAAATTGATTTGAAACCCTATCTCCATAGAATGGAAGGTGAGCAAATGGAAATCAGAGGACTCGCAGGTAAGCACCTTGCCATCTTATACTACGGAGATGCTAAGGGTAGGCCTCTTCCGCCCAACAAGCAAAAGCGGAAACAACCCACACAATCGGGAGTATTTATTGGAGAGGATAATTGTCGGATTAGGGCAGATGGCACCGTCGGAGATAGTGATATCGCCTTTAGTGGCTACATCGGTACGCGCGGCGTGGCTTGGATTCTACCCAGTGATTATCAACCAGCAGCGCCCAAGTAATCTACTTTTCAGATAACCACAAAGCTCGATAAGCTCCATCTCGATCGTACATATGGGCCTGGCGTTGAGTATTGAAGACCCGATCCCTGGGATCATTCCCCACTCCAGCTGCATAAATCCAATTCCCGTAATTACTACACACATCATAATCGATGAGCATAGATTCAAACCAAGCAGCCCCTACACGCCAATCTTGTTTCAAACGGTGCACCAGGAAGGAGGCTACGTTCTGTCGTCCGCGATTGCTCATGAACCCAGTGAGCTTCAACTCTCGCATATTGGCATCTACCAATTCGTCTCCCGTCTCTCCATTGATCCATCTCTGAATCAGCTTGGGTTGATGTTTCCATTGCCGTGGCTGGTCCTTGATCCCAGCGGCATGAAAAATACGATTGCCGTATCGCATGGCGGTGTATTTGAAAAAATCCCGCCAGAGCAATTCAAACTTTAGCCAATAAGTAGACTTATTTTTTTCAACTTCCTCCTCATACTTTTCAATCTCGTGATTAATTGAACGTGGAGAGATGCAGCCATTGGCCAACCAGGGAGAGAATTTACTAGAGTAATCTGATCCAATCATACCGTTTCGTGTCTCTTTGTAGATAGACAGACACTCCTTTTCCCAGAAATAGTGATCTAATCTTGCCCAGGCCTCCACGGCTCCTCCTTTAAAAGGAATAGCTGCTCGTTGATCAAGTTCAATTGGTTCTAGATTAAAAACCGCCAAACTAGGTACTTCATCTCCGGTAAATACTGGTGAAGGAATCGCCTTTGGACTGGGAATAGGCTCGCGTACTTCACTGTAGCGCTCTACTTTTTTACGGAAAGCGGTGAAAACCTCTGGCATGCTATCTATTTCAAAAACCACATCATCCGGATGAATCAAAGTACTATTATGGATAGTAAATATGGAAACTTGCCTTCCTATAGCTTGCTCAATTTTCACCTCTTCATCAGTATACTCCTTACTACAGTAAACACACGCACAACCAAACTCTTCCATTAAGGTAGGAATGATTTTAGCTGGCTTTCCTTTCCGAATCAGCAGATCACTGCCCAATTCCTGCAAATGGGTCTTCAGATCCGCTACGGACTCCAATAGAAACTGTAGGCGAAAGGGGCCTGTTCGAGAAAAGCCATATTGATCCTGCGAAAGCCATTGTTCATCAAAGATATAAACCGGCAGGATTTGATCATATGCGCCTAAGGCTGCCTGTAGAGCAAGATTATCAGTCAGTCGAAGGTCATTCCTAAACCAGAGTAAAGCAGTGGACATAGTAGAAAAAACTTAATCAACTTCAAAACAATTAGAGTCCAACAGTCTAGACTGGATATGGTTTATCAAGGGCTTATAAATCGAAAAAAATGTCACATTTTCTCTTAGAAAAAAGTGTTAAGGCTTTTTAAAATTATTCATTACATTTGTCACGCATCTATCACATACAGCATTATGTCTATCTTAGACCGGATACTGGCTCTTTTTCGCTTCAATCGGAAGGAAATACCGAGGGACCCAAAACCCATGCCGGTCAAAAAACATATCACAACCATGGTCAACTCCATTACTGTATCTTCCGATATGAGTACCCTCTACCTTATCGACAACGGAAGATCCATTGATTTCCCCTTTAATAATCCACGTGGTGTTTTAATTGGAAGTTTGAAAGGTCAATTGTCAGTGGCTACGGCGATTGAGCCCCCTTCTGCTGAGGAGAATACAGCAGCTAAGACGATTAAGTTACCCACCGAGAATGCCCAATGGACGATGTTCTACCACATAGATGATTCCACCTTGGCCATTGTGGGAGCCACAGATATAGATTTTGCGAAGCCGGAACCCACGCCACCTGTGTGCAATCAGAACTTCTTTGACCTGGAAAGCAATGTGGTACGGATTCGAAGAATTGGTAATGCCATAGAAGTAAGTAGTAGACCTGTCTAGCACATACTTTATTTGATCTTGTTTGTCTTCTGGATCTGTTGAATAATTGATTTTTTTTCAATTTTACTATCAGTCCACCACTTTAATAATTCATCAAGTCCAAGCGAAACCTTGATGGAGTTGGAGTTTTTGACCTCTTCTAAGTACGTCTGCATTTCGGAGTAGATTTTCTTAGTCTCTGCTCTTGTCGCAGAATATAAGTCCCTGAAAAAACTTAACACTTTCAGATCAAAAGAATCCGGTTGAACGGGGTTCTTTTTGTTGAAAAACCGATTGACTTTTCGAGTAAAAGCTTCAAAAGCTTCAATTTCCCCTAACTCGTAGATGGCCACAAGATTAAGTAACATCACGCCTTTTACAATGTCCCTTCTGGTAATGTATTTATCTCCTTTGATGATCCTAGTATTCCAGGTGACGCATTGCTCAAACTTCTCATGGATAAATAGCATAACGGAGGTATTGAAGATCAAGGCATTCCTGCTACCCGCCTTAATTTGATATTTATCGAGTCCATTTTGAACACTAGCTAAGACCTCCTCTACCCCATCAGATTGACCACTATTAATGTAATAGACAAGCTTGTAAATGGAGGCCTTTTGAAAGACGATGCTGCTGTCGTGATGATTTCTTGGTTTTTCTCGCTCCAACTGCTTGATTAGTGGTAAAATTTCCTCATACTTTTCCGAAGATGCATAGGCGTGTAGCAGATTAGAAACATCAATAATGTACTTATGAAACTCTTCTTCTCTAATCTTTTGATGTCTATTCCACCAGTTGACAACTTGGGAATAATACTCTAACACCTTGTCATAATTTCTCAACAATTGAAAATACAGCGCTGAACTTTGAAAAAATCGCAATTCTGCTCGCTTGCTGAGATCTCTTTCAGTATTTGCCAAAATCTTTAAAGGGAACTTATCTTTAAATGAGGCAATTTCTTGTTCATTCTTCAGTTCAAATCTCCGGTTCACTTGTAGTACTAGTTTATCGGACAGATCAAAATACTTCACCTCTTGTTGCAAAGCATCTAAGATCCCTTCCTTCTCAGAGATCAGTTTCTCCATGATGACTTCATACTCTTTGCCCTTGATCTGTCGAAGCAATTCCCGATCAGCCATATTGATTTCTAGTAGAGATAACTGATCATCAAGTTCCTCTGCCAGTTGTTTTGCTTCTTCCAGTCTTTCTCCACACTGCTCATACAATCCCCTTTCATACAAATACTGCGCATCCAAGATCATTTCCTTAATTCTAGCCGCATAGGAGTTCGCACTTCGATAGTCGCGCATACTACGCATAATAGCCTCATATAGATATGATTTATCATATCGCAGGTTTTTACCAAATTTTTTCTTTAACTTTGCTTCATCATATATCTCCATATCGTTCACAGCCTGGAACAGCACTAGATACTTACTCCCTTTAGAACTACTTTTTTTGGCGTCCAAAGTGAAATATCGCTTTTCGGACTTAGACATGGCCTTGATTAAATGAAAAAGATCATCTCTTTTTTTCATGGGCTACCCTATTTTCTACTCCAATTATCTCCCCCTTCGAACAGGAAAATCAAGAAAAACACATTTTTTTCAGCAATTTAGAATTTTTTTTCGGGTTTTAGAAACTCGATTTAGAGTCTAGCTTTGTATTTAAAAGAAAGGTAAAGCGGCAGATCAGAGAAACCAAACCAAGTTACTGTTAATCAGATAATTAAACTCTAGTCCAATTTAAGGATTGACTTTTGAGGCACTCTTTTTTTGCTCAACACTCATCTAAAAAAACACCTTAGAAACCCGAACTTTTCGCCTTTCTTGGTTTTCGTACGGCTGATTTCCCCTATACATTTGTATCGTATTCAAAAGGAATACAAACAAACTTGAAAGAAAACGGTACAGCGTCTTGTAGGTCTTTCGGATTATGGTTGCCTTCAAATGCCAAAAGAACGTATCCAAAATCTAACATCGGTATCTGATTAGAGGAACAAACGTTTCTAATACAGCCATAATCCGAAAGATATCATTCTGGTTTATTTCTCAATCTATCTGTCCTTTATTACAAGACTCACTTACGCTGTTGGACGGCGGTAAGGGCACTTCCGTCCAACTTTTTTTCGCCTGGCTTTGCTAAGGCAACTAAGCGAAAGAAACACTATGATCACTATAGTAGGAGATGAGGTTACCGCCTCATCTCCACTATTGAAGCATCAGATTCGACTCATCCAAGAGCGGCTGTGTCCAATCTAGCATGCTAGGATAAAGAGAAACTGTTCATAGGGCAATTTGGAGGTTCTGCCACCTCTATAGGGTGGCAGGATCTATCCTTTAAGCCTTAGCAAGCAAATGATTAGTATCGACTTCCGCGAATATATTGTTCATTGAAATACGGGATAATAGCACAAGAAACAAGAAAGTAAAACCTACTACTGACTGTGAGAAAATTACACATGAGATTACAATATTTTCCATTAGTCATCCCTAGTTTTTAATAGGCTAAACCATAAAAGAAATAGCGTCAGTAGGCTTAAGAATATGTTTCTTTGAAATTTTTGTGATGATTAGTCAGCATTTTATTCGTAAGTCTTGCCTCCTCTCGGTCGCAATTCTTCCACTGAAAATGCTACCTACAAAGGTTATCAAAGGAGAAAGAACTTTTTTCTTAGGGTGTTTTATTTTTCAGAAGGGCAATTGGAGATAAGTAGATAGTTGCTATTATTCCGGGCTGGGTAGCGGTGAATGAACTGCTGCCCAGTTTTCTTTTATATGAACTCCAATAAGGTCAACTGAGCCTTTCCAAACTAGCTTATTATTTTGTCCAATAGGGCATTCTACATACCAATACTTTACGTCTATTTCGCCAAAACACAGGACTACAACAGACACTCCCCGCAGGGGAAGTCAGAAGGTGGTATGCCTGGCATTTCCACATTCACACTTCCAAACTCAAACAACCCCAAAACCAAACTAAACCCAAGCAAATTGGTAATGGAAGATCCTTTTTTCAAGGATTTTCCATTCGATTTGCCTAGACTGCTTCACAAACAAAACCACAAAGAACAACCCGAGAAGAGCTGCGATATAAAATTTTCATAGCTTTATTCTTGGGACCATTTGTTATTAGCACCAATGTAGTCGGCATCAGAGCAGCAAATCCAGACATGTTAACAGAATTTGGGTCTTGATACTGCTCTTGCTGCCCTACTCAACCCAAAAAACCGATGAAAACGTGGCTTTTGCTGCAAGCAATTGTAGATAAGTACCTACTTTTAATAAGTAAGTACCAGCCTAACAGATGTCTCCTTTACTTGAATGGTGAAGGGGATCATAATAGGATGACTTATGTGAAACCCTATTCTTTTAACCGGCAAGCAACTATCAACACCATGTCTCCCAATACCAGCGGAAATGGCCAATCAGTGTCATGCCTCTTCAAAAGGGTTATCCCTCTCCTACTCTATTGTTTAGTCATTCCAAACCTTACGTTTTCACAAAATATTATTCCAAGTAAGCCTGATGATTTAGGGCCAGAATTCCAGGATTCCACGCAACTCAATGTGGTGAATTTACCTATGCCCCTACTCCCTTTAAACGGGATTAAGGCGGAGACCCCTTACTATCGCTTCCTGTGGATCTTTGGCGACGGCAATTTCCAATACGTAAAAGACAGTACTTCTGTTAATCACCGCTATCAGGTACCGGCCAGCGAGAGTCCCAAAAGTCACGATATTTTTCTCTATAAGAATGCTTTGTATGGAGGCGGAAAACCACCTCCTAAGCGGACCAGTACGCAAGTTAGCACGCTGCACCAATCCGAATTCGATACGATCCCAATTGAGAACAGCAGTGCAGTCAAGTCCAACGCTCTCTTGCATCTGCAAAAACATATGGACCCTCTACTGCCTAGTGACACATCTCTATGGATTCTGTCAATCAAAAATCCGGATTCACTTGGCCGAAGAAGCCTCAATGGGCAGGTCTATCTGTTCTTTGATGGGGTAATTACTCAGAGTCAGCTCGTGCAGGTAGAAGAGCGGAATGGCGGAAAGGTACAAGTCCCGGCAAAACCGCAAGGGCAAGTAAATCCTAATTTTGCCGAATTTCAACTGGACACCACCTTGGTTTATAGCAATGAGATCTTGGGCACTACTTTCCAGTCTTCAGCTATACCAGTAAGCACCTTCCAGTCCGCGTATAAACGTACCCTATTTTGGAACTTCAGCAATTTAAGACCGGGTGAAGAGCGACATATATTTGTGCAGTTTACCGTAGATTCTCTATTGTTAGATAAATTCAGTCCCAAGCGTCTAGGTGGCACCAAGCTGATGGCGATGATGACAGTCTATAATGATGACACAGGTCAAGGTGCAGGCATTGACTTTGAGTTAACCGATGAGGACGCCAAAAGGCGAAATGAATTAGGATTGGATTCTGTTTTGCTAACCGCCAACCAGGGAGAGCAGAATGAGGGCTGGTTTAGCAACGCCTTATTGCAAGGTGGATTCGAACAGCCATTCTCTGCGGCTACTACTTTGGTGGATCTAATGGAAGTAGATTCACGTTTAGCTAGCTCCTACGATCCGAATTACATGCGCATCGATGCTTGTAGCTGTCCACCTGACACCGATGGTGCCCAGAAAATGATAGCGACCGTCCATTTTGAAAATGATGGAATGGCAGCCACGCGCAATATCTTTATCAATATCGAGATACCAGAACAGATCCAGCTCAATAGCGTTTTTGATTCCCTCTTGCGTGTTTATCCACCGCTAAATCCGGCTTCATCGGGTCAGATTGTCATGGATTTAGATGAAGCCACTCGAACCTTGACTTGGAAACTCTTAGATTTCCAGATCGAATCTGTTGCACAATATGGTGCAGGAGATCCATCTACTTATGGCGAGATCACCTTTACTTTACTCACAAAAGCAGGTGTGGACCTGGATGATATCCCAGAGATGCAGGCCTGCATCCGTTTTGACGAAGAAGACAATGATCCGGTATGCACGATACCTGTCAAGACCAATCAACTGACCCAAGCAGAGGTAAGCAATACCGAATCGGAAGATATTTTACAATGTGAAAGCTGTGATTGTCCACCATTTGATTTCTGGCAATGGCTGCTCAGTTTACCGTGGTGGCTCACCCTTCTAATTGTATTGGGATTGATCTTATTGCTGCTACTTATCAGGCGTTTAAGATCTTAGAGAAAAGCAAAGTTTAGAACCCTGTATATACCCGAGGTGTCTGTATGGACACCAAAAAAACCAAGCCTTTATCATGCGTGACCTACTGCTAACCTTATCCCTATGCTGTAGTTGTATCTGGGTAACTGCGGCTTCCCCTGGAAGAATCAGCGGAGCCCAATACTTGGAGTTGGCGGCAGCAGCCTGCCGCCAACAACACGCTGATAGCCTTAGTTATTTCCTATCCCAAGCTAAAGAACGGTACTTGCAAAAAGATAGCTTGATCGCTTGGATCAACGGTATCAAGGATATTTCCAGGATTTACCGTGACGAATTGCAGGAACCGGAACAGGCGCTCACTACCCTACAGATGGGAACCCTAGAGAAATTGTGGCGATCCCCAAAACAGCAGGAGGAATGGGAGGCTATTGGATGGCTAGCCGTAAATCTTGGCTACACTTACAAGTACGGCACAGAACAATATCTTCCTGCCAGTAAGTATTACCAACTAGCCAAAGGAATTCTAGTAGATCAACTTGGACAGGAAAACCTGGAAATCGGAATCTATGTATTCCAGGAGTGGGGCAACTTGAAGACAATGATGGGAGATTTTGAAATGGCAGAAGTATTGCTAGATCAGTTTCTAAGTCTGGCCCTAGCAGCAGAGGAGACCAACATAGCTGCGGAAGCCTACAACGACCAGGGCGTACAATTCATCAGTCGATGGGACATTACCAAAGATAAAAGTGCTTTAGAAAAAGCCATCTCCTACCTGGAGAATGGCCTTTCCTTGTCCAATATTCACGACTTCCCTAGAGGCTTGTTACATGGCAATCTGGTGAAATGCTATATGGAACTACAGGATCGCAAGCGCGTCCTTCGGCACGCCACAAGTGCAAACAATGCCATCCAGCGTTTTTATGACCAATCCGGTTATCGTGGTCTACGACTAGATCAAGCAAAAATCCAGCAGAACTTAGGAGACTTTTTCCTACAATCCAAAACAGTAAGCGACGCCATTCTCCAATACGAAAAAGCAGAACAACTTTATCTGGAGGTATATCCTTCAGCAAAGCATCGAGAATTGGCGAGGACGTATTCTGCCCATGCGAGTGCGCTTCGAGAGCAGCAAAATTGGGAACAAGCCTTGAACTTGCACCAAAAGGCCCTGCGTGCCATAGTAGGAGACTTTGAAACAGAGACAAGACTTGGGAATCCAAGTCTTGATCAGATCCGGGCGGAGCGGGTAATCGGAGAAGTACTCCTAGCCAAGGCCCGTACACTACAAGCTAAGTTCCAACAAGAAAAAACACTAGATGATTTAAGATTGGCGCTGGAATGCCATGATCTGCTGTATGAAGTCGAATGGCGAATCAGGGCTTCGTACTTATACGAAGCCTCAAAGTTGGAGCACATCAGCAAGCAGCAGCAGATAACTGAGGAAGGTATAGACATGGCTTATATTATATGGCAAAAGACACAGGAGCAAAAATACCTGGATCTTGCCTTTCAATTGGCTGAACGCAACAAAAGTATATTACTACTGGAAGCTGTTCGCAAGGCTGAGTCCAATCAATCCATAAACCAAAAAACTGAAAGGCAGCAAGCTGAATTCAGGCTCCAAAAAGGAATAGCGGAACTGGAAAAGGAAATTTTTGCAGCAGAAGAAAACAGTGCCCCAGATTCGTTGTTGCGGCAATTAAAGATCAGTTTACTAGATAAAAAACAAGCCTATCAAACCTGGATAGATGGCTTGGGAGCGGCAAAACAAGAAATTAGAACAGGGATTCGAGTTGAACGGCAAACACTTGCTCACCACCAAGCCTTGCTAACATCCAATCAGCACATAGTAGAGTACTTTGTAGGGGATCGATCCATTTATGTCTTTGTCTTGTCCGCAGATCAAAAGTCTTGTTTTAAGCTCCCTAAAGACTTTCCTTTGGAGGAATGGGTCCAACAATTCCGACAATCGATAGAAGGCTTTCAGATGGACGAGCAGTCTTTGCAGGAGCTTTGTAGCACCTATAGCCATCTAGGAAATCACCTGTATAAACGTCTATTCGAGCCTATTCAATCCCAATTGGGAGTTGAGCAACAATTGCTTCTAATCCCAAATGGAATTTTGAACTACCTCCCTTTTGAGGCTTTGTTAACAGCAGCAGAAAGCTCCTGTCAATTTTCGAATTATCCATATCTAATTCGTGATTACGAGATTGCTTACGCTTACAGTGCCGCCTTGTATCAGGAATTATTAGAAAGACCCCAAGCCGACGGTCCATTTCTAGGCGTAGCTCCTAGCTTTGACGGCCACGACGAGTTTGGCGAATTATATAGAAACGCAGAAAGCATCCAGACTGCCCAAAGGTATTTTGATGGTACGGTTTTCCCCAGCGACCAAGCCACCATAGCACAGTTTATCGCCTTGGCCCCAAAACACCAAATTATACATCTAGCCACCCATGCCAAGGCAAATACTCAAGCTGGGGAATTTTCCTTTATTGTTTTTGCAGATGGTAAAGGAGGTTATGATAGCCTGTATACACGCGATCTATACCTCCTCGCCCTGGATGCAGAATTGGTTCTCCTGAGCGCTTGTGAAACCGCCGTGGGCCAGCTGCACCAGGGCGAAGGCATCATTAGTCTCGCTCGCGGCTTTTTGCATGCAGGGGCAAAGAGTGTAGTAACTACCCTTTGGCAAATTAATGATGAAGCGGATTACAAATTGACGGAACTCCTCTACAAAGAGTTTAGAAAGGGAAAACGCAAATCCGAGGCCTTGCGTGCAGCTAAACTTGAACACATTCAAAGTTCAGATAACATGAATGCACATCCTGTCTATTGGGCCGCGTATCTAAGTGTAGGAAATCAACGTCCATTGGTAAACAAGGGTAGAAAGCGGTTCCTTGTATGGATAGGCCTTCCATTACTTCTTTTCGGTGGATTTATTCAGTATAAGAAGTGGGCCGCCTAAAATGTTATCGCCAAAAACTGTTCAGTTTCTGGCGTAGATCCTGTGCTTGCCTTTGGTATTCGTGGGATTCATTAGCAGCGATTTGATCTAAGTGGATTAGGAAATCATCGTCTACTTGCCCCCCTCCCAATTGGGCCAAGATTAGACTCCATTCTACATTACTGTTGTAGTAAGATCTTGCCAAAGGATCAAGTTCCAGGTTTTCCAAGATGGCATCTAACGCACTAAATGCGCTAATAGCCTGCTCAAATTGCCCCCTTTGTAAGCTGCGATGTGCCGTTGAGAATTGCTCTTTAAACCCCTCCAAACCCCGACCTCCCATGGTTCCACCAATGTTGGGGGATTGATAGAAGGAGGCAAATAGTTTTCGGTTGGAATATTGGTTTTTCATATATCCCCAGCCCCCCAAACCGAGTAATACGGTAATTGAAGCGGCAATAGAGAGGCGTTTAATCCAAGGATTTAATGACTTAACCGGCGTCTGCTCTTCAGCTTCCTTTTCCCAGCTCTGCAATTGATTAGCAAAGGTATCTGATTGCAGCGCTTCAAAACCCTCCAAAACATTCTGCTGCGACTGAAACAAGGCATCAAAATTTGTATCCGATTCTCGACGGTTCTCTACGTATTCCCTAGCGACAGGTCCTAGCTCATCCCTTAGGTACCATTCTATCAATTCTACATCTTCCTGTTCCCCTAAGCTCTGTGCCCAGTTATTCATATTCAACTGTAGATCCTGTGCGGCTAGTGCACTGAAACCATCCAAGATGGACTGAATAAGGCTGACCTCCCGTTGGAGTGCATCATCCACAGTCAATTGCTGTTCGAAGGCCAAATGTTGCTCCTCCGAAAGCTTGCCTAGACAAAAGGCTTCCATTTCTTGTAAGGTGTAGACTTTATCGTCCATGGCTTTTACATAAAGGTTCTGTGGTTATCTTCATTTCTTGGATGCTTGGTGATCACCCTTAGGTGACGAAAGATATTGATCAGGTCCTAAAGTTATCCCTAGGTATCCACACATAGTCTAGGTCTGCTTTTTTTCTTCCAAAAGTTGACGCATCTTCTTTAAACAATCAAATTTTCGTTTTCTAATGGTACCTTCATTGGAGACGCCAAGCTCTTTAGCAACGGCTTCCATCACATATCCTTTTAGGTAGACCAGTTCCAAGAGTTGACGACATGAATCACCGATCTTCGATAATAATCGGCGAACAAGATCAGCCTTAGCTGCTCGTTCATGTACAGATTCTATAGAAGCTTCAATCGACACCTCAGGAATCTCTGCTTCCCATTCTCCACTTCTACCCGTCTTGCGCAGTACGTTCTTGCCAATTCCAAACAAATAAGTCTTTAGACTACTTTGCAAAGGAGCTACCAATTTACCTTGCAAAACGTTTTTATGAAAAATGATCATGGTATCATGGAACAACTGCCCTGCTTCTTCTGGCCCCAAACTCGCCCGCTTCATGAAAAAGAGGCGAAAAGGGCTTCGCATATCTTCATAGAAAGATTTCCAAGCAAGATCGGAGCCTCCTTGTAGCTTTTTTAAACGGTCTTCGGCCTCCTGGTATTTACTCATTTATCCTGGCTTTCTTGGTTCTTGTTACATTTTGTTGAAAATAATAAAATATTTAGGAGCGCGTAAAAGTAGTTAGCGGGTAGCCAGGGGTAATACAGATATACTATTGTCGTGACTAAATTTCTGATGGTGTTTCTGTCCTTTCTATGTGGCCATCAATGTATTGGGTATATGGACGTGGAATGTAGTACCCTGACCAGGCCGCCCTTGGCACCGAATTTCACCTCCAAATTCCTCTACAATTTTCTTACAAGTAGCTAAGCCCAAACCTGAGCCCTCGTATTCCGCTTGATTGTGTAATCGCGTAAACATTAAAAAGATCTTCTCGTGATATTCCTCTGCAATACCAATTCCATTATCTGTAAAGGTAAAATGCAGGTAATCTTGCTCCTGGCAAGCTTTTATGATGACAATGGGATTTGGTGAATCATTGTACTTGATCCCGTTCTCAATCAAATTCTTGAACAGCATAAAAGTTTTGGCATAACTCCAAATGATATTCGGCAAGGGGGTATCTATTTCTATGGAAGCCCCAAGACTATCTAGATACTCAGAGATGGATCTGGAAATTTCCTGCACTAAAGTGTTCAAATTGATGAGTACATCTGTGCCATTGCTATCATGTTTCGAAAGCTTGGAGTATTCTAAGACATCTTCAATAAGGAAATTCATGCGCTTACCTCCCTGGATAATAAATGACAAATAATCATTAATATCATCTGTCGCATTAGGTCCTAGTTTCCGTTTCAGTAGGCCAGAGAATTTGATGATATTATGTAGGGGGGTCTTTAGATCATGAGAAGCAATAAAGGCAAAACGCTCTAGTTCTGCATTGCTTTCCATCAGTTCATTATTCGCGTCCACTAACTCCTGGTTAGCCTGTTCCAGCTGTTCTGTACGTTCCTTTACCAAGCGACTAAGCTCCTTGCCTTGTTCAGCTCTGATGTAGGATAACCGAAAAAAGTAGGTCACCAACAATCCAAGCAACAGCAAACCTGCCAAAAAAAGCAACAATACACTTCGATCACGCGCCAACTTGAGTTTCTGGTTTTGATTTTCTATCTGCAAGACCTTATTCTCTTCTTCAATCAATTGTAGATTGTATTGATTCCTTATCAAAGTTTCACTTTGAGAGAAAACATACTGATTGATCTGATCACTATATTCCTTATACTTAACATGAGATTCTAGCGCCCCTTCGGATATCCCTCTGTCCACCAAAGATTGGTACTTAATTTCATAAGCTTTAGCCAGGAAGAGGTTACTCTTGGCCAAACCCGCATATTTAATCAACATGGGTAAGGTATTGTCTAATTCCTTCCACCTATATTTTGAGACCAGAAAGGCACATTTAGCATATAAGACCTCCAGTGCTGTTACGCCTGCCTTTTGAGTGGCACTAAGCGGGGCAACCTGCTGTTGGTAACAAACTTCAAAATCTGCAGGTAGTTCCTGCAATCTACCCATAGCTATCAAAGCCCGAACATTGGAGACAATAGCGTAGCAATTTCGCGGATCTCCTTCCGGATAGCTAGCGGTATTTCGGAGCATCTGTATGTAATATTGCGCCGAATCAGGCATTCCTAACTGGATAAAACTCTTGATTAAATTACGATAATAGAAATGCGAAAAACCATTGTTATCGAGATCTTGTAAATAGGGATAGGCGCCACGTAAAACCTGTAAGGCTCCCTCATAATTGTAAGCTTTTGTGAAGAGTTGAGCCAGTTTAAAACGGCTAACCACCTGAACAGAGGGAGTAGGATACTTCCGCGCTAAATACTGTAGTTTGTTGACGTAGTAGTAAACCGTGTCTAGATTCATCGTATAGCCCAAACCAATGTCCACTAAGGCTCCAAGATTATACACATTCTCTTCCAATGAGCCAGCGGCATATAGATTTTCCAGGTCAGGCTTTTTAAAAGCCCTAATCCCTTCTTCGATATTTCCTTGAGAAAAATAAAAAGACCCCTCTAAATTGTAAGCCCTGACCCATGCGCTAGTATCCTCCCAGGAAACCAGATGCTGTTTCAACAATCTAAATTCCCTGACGAAAGCCAGAGAATCCCTGGCTCTGTAAGCAGCCTTGGCAGCTAGGTAACTAGCCTCGATTAATAAGCTGTCGAGTTCCAGTAACTCGAAGCCCTGTATCGCCTTTCTTGCCAACTCTAATTGTTGGGGAAAGTCACTCTTAATGGCTGAGGCTTCAATGAGGTATTGGACGGAGGCCTGTTGTAGACTGTCCACATCTGTTTTTGCTAGTATCTGAACAGATGCTAACAAAATTGCGGTCCAGACTAATAGCAGGCTTAGTATTCTCATATTGAGCAAACCATTTTCGATTATCAGCAACGGGATTCTTCACAAATAGGCTAGCCTAACAACAGCTTTAGCCATTACTAAAAGGCTACAATTAGGTTTTGAAGAGAGGGGCACTCATCCCAATGAGTACTTTCTTTGGAGAAATTACGGAATAATTCCGAGTTAAACTGCCTTTTCTAGCGGATCATATCAAAAAAAACGCGCATTTGTTTTTCTTAAACTTCCTGAGATTGGCACCTCCTTTAAAAGTAAAGATCAAGAAAAATTGAAAAAAAATTTTCCAGGGGGGTAAGATTTATTCAAATCAATAGATAGTACAGTAGAATCCCTGATATTCTGCTAATCCTTGATTCATCAGCGTTTTTTCCCCGTTGTGGTAACGAGTCAAGAATTGAGTGGATAAAGTACTGTAGCAGTTCCGCTACCACCCAAAAAACTGAATGTTTCGTTTGACACGATTGTAATCCCTTGAACCCCTAAAATCCCATATTCGACAACTATCTCTTATCTCAAACAATCCCGCAAGCTAAGCCGACATCAGGTTATGGCTATGATCCCAAAGGCTATACTATAGGCTAGGGTTTGGATTCCATTCATTGACCTTGGCTAGTTAGTATATTTTGAATTGGAAAAGTGGATTTACGATAAAGTGGAGCGCGGTCTATCCGGCTCCACTTTATCTCTTTATGGAAGGAGGGCCTAGTCTATACCCACTTCACTAAGCCTACATCTTGTTGGTGAGGCAAAAGATCACTTTTGGGATAGACTCTAAAGCCGAACTCATAGACACCTGCCAACTTGGGTTCAATGTCACAGGCATAAGTGGCTTCTTGTCCGTCTACCTTCACTAAATGTAGCTCTTCTTTCAATTTCAACTCTAATTCCACTTCTTTTACTCTTTTGAAGAATACCACCTCAACGCCAATATTCTTGGCATCCAGTTCACCCACATGCAATGTGATATCCCCTTTGAAAGGATCTCCTACCATTAGGGCATTATTCTCTGCATCGAATAGATTAGAAGAGCTGACGTGTACCTTATCCCATTCGCTATGTAATCTTTTCTTCCAGTTCGTCAAACTTACTGCCTCCTGGAATTTATCCTTGCGAAGGAGCTTATGACGAACGGCCAGCTTATTGTAGAAGCGATCAAAGTAATCATCCAACATGCGTTTCATTGTAAACTGCGGAGCCACCTCTGCAATGATTTGCTTGATGAATGATACCCACTTGGATTTATCTTCTTGATAGTAAGTGGGAATAATGTCTCCCTCTAGGATATTGTAGATAGATTCAGCATCTAATTCATTCTGTAGATTCTGATCTTCGTAGGTTCGCTCCAGTGGCAATGCCCATCCAGCATCGGGACGATAGCCCTCTGCCCACCATCCGTCCAGCACACTGAAATTCATTACGCCATTCAAAGCGGCCTTCATCCCACTGGTACCAGAAGCCTCCTTGGGTCGAGTAGGTGTATTCAACCAAACATCCACACCCTGTACCAGGTACTTAGCGATTTCCATGTTGTAATTCTCCAAGAAGATAATCTTCCCGGCGAAGCGTTCTTGCTTAGATACATGAATGATATGACGAATCAAGTCCTGACCTCCATTATCCGCGGGGTGAGCTTTACCGGAAAACAAGAAAATAACTGGGCGGTTAGCATCATTGACGATATCGGCCAATCTATCTAGATTACTAAACAGTAGATGTGCCCGCTTGTAGGTAGCAAAACGTCTCGCAAAACCGATGACCAAAGCATCATCTTGGATATTATTAATGATGGAAAAAATAGCCCTCGGGCCTTCTCCCCTCCGAGTAAGATCCTTCTGTAATTTAGTTCTTACCGCATCCAAAAGGCGTTTCTTCAATAGCTTTCTAAGCTCCAAGATCTTCTCATCTGACACCTCATGAATCTTGTGCCAGTATTTCTTATTAGACTGATCTGCCTTAAAGGCGGCGCCAAAGGTCTGCGTATAGAGTTCGTCCCATTCCTTGGCGATCCAGGTAGGATAATGCACACTATTGGTTACATAACCGATGTGTAGTTCCACGGGTTGGAAAGCAGGATAAAGTACATTGAACATCTTTTGAGATACGGCTCCGTGCAGCTTGCTCACTCCATTCACTTCCTGAGAAAGGCGAATCGCGAGATGACTCATGGAAAAGAGTTCCTGTGAATTCTCCGCTTGTACTCTTCCAAGCCCAATGAATCGAGCCCAGTCAATCCCCAATCTCGCCGGCCAATCCGCCATGTACTGATACAGCAAGCCTTCCGCAAAGTAATCATGTCCGGCAGGTACAGGTGTATGGGTGGTAAATAACGAACTCGCTCGAATTACCTCTAAAGCTTCATCAAAACTGAGCCCAGTTTCCACCAACGCTCTGAGTCTTTCCAGACCTTGAAAGGCGGCGTGTCCTTCGTTGCAATGGTATACATCAGCTTCTATTCCCAATGCCTTAATGGCTCTAGCCCCTCCAATTCCCAACAGGATTTCCTGTTTCAGTCGATGTTCATTGTCGCCACCATATAATTGATCCGTCAAACGTCGATCTTCCCAAGAGTTTTCATCAATATCCGTATCTAATAGATATAGTGTGATCCGCCCCACACTAAGCTGCCAAAACTTTGCCCAGACGTCCCTTCCAGGTAACTCAATTTTAACTCTTATCCATTCTCCGTCATCATCTTTGACCGGTTGAATCGGTAGTTTGGTAAATTCTTGTAACGGATAGTTATTAATCTGATCCCCGTTGATCGATAAGGCTTGTTGAAAGTATCCATGACGATACAACAAACCAACGGCAACCATATCTGTATTAGAATCACTGGCTTCCTTAAGATAATCGCCAGCCAGCACCCCTAAGCCACCGGAGTACAGTCGCATGGAAATATGCAGTCCATACTCCATGCAGAAATACGCAATTTTAGGCGTCTCGGGTTTGGCGGAGATATACTGCTGAAACTCCTTGTACACCTCGTCCATTCGAGTCATAAAGGACTCATCCGCCATGAGCTTTTCCATTTGCTCCAAGCTTAACTCATCCAGAATAGCAACCGGATTATAGTTTTTGCTTTCCCATACGCTCGGGTCAATCGCCTTCATCAATTCAATGGCGGTTGGACTCCAAGACCACCAAAGGTTTTCAGCGAGCTCTTGTAGTGGTTGTAAGGCTTCTGGTAGCTGCGAAGCAATATACAGTCTCTTTAGGTTAGGACTCTTTTCCCGTAATTGACCAATCATGATGTATGTATTTTGGTAAAGGGTAGACTCGAATACCTCGTCGAGGGATCAAACCAATAAGATAGGTGAGCCGTACCGCTTCACACGATTTTGCTGGTAGAAACTCAGATTAAAACACACAAATTTACTATTACTTATGAAGTTAACCCAAGCCGGAATGGATTGGGAATAAGCCAGATGAATACAAATCCATTAAAGAGGCTACTCTAAAAAGCTACATATCAGCCTATTACAGGAAAAACCAAGATCAGACTTAGCAGGGTCAACCTCTTCGGAAAGTTTTCCCCCGCAAACGATTGCATAAAATTGAGCGGCAAATTACCTGAATGAATCAGCGAAGTGAGCAGGCATTTGCAGCAAGACGGGTTTACTGCTGATCGCAAACCCGTACTACTGTTAGCTGACCTTCCTCTTGTACAATGTCTTCAAAATAGCGACTATACTCTTTAGAGGACAGTTGGTCAAAGGAATAATCTGCCCGAAGTCGCCGCTTAAGTACTTTGTTAATTTCGGATTGCTCTGTGCGAAAAGCGCCAAAATTACTAGATAGCTCTTCACAAATAGCATCAGCATAAGCGGCTGGCTCCACATTAAGGAAGGTAATAGCTCCACTCCGGTCACCTGCAAGTAAAAAGGCTCCGTCTGGAGAGAATTTCAAAGAATAGATCAAGTCAGATACGCCCTCGTAAACCATAGGTTGGTAAGAAGGTTCAATATACTTATTTAAATCCCAGATGCTGATTGCTCCTTCCACATTCCCTACAGCAAGAAAATCCTTGTTTTCGCTAAAGTCAAAAACGGAAATGGCGGACTGATACAACTTAAAATCTTTTTTTTCTGAGTTAGATAAACTCATAAATTGAGGATCTCCTGGCTCATTAGCCGCCAAAATTATGCGGCCATTACTAAAACCAAAAGCATAGATGCTGCGGCCATCATTCCGCTTACCGACCCCCACACTGGACAAGTTGCCATAGTTCATGGTATTAGCGCCCCCTACTCTAAGGAAAAACTCCCTCTTTCCTTGCTGTCCAGCCCTCACAGAATCCATTTCAATTCGATAAATATAATCCCTTAATTTCCCCACAAAGGTATACCCCACCAATTCATCCCCTCTTCTTTCAATCCAATTAACGTTGGATTTCATCTTGGGATAAGTTTGAAAACCCGCTTCTTTCTTGTAAGTATAAAAGTAGGATTCTCCAGCGGCCATAAATTGCTCTTCATCCAGCCATTTGGAAACTAGAATTCGATCATCATCTGGAATCGAATGTCGTGCCATGATGCTGCCATTAAACGTATTGACCACCAGGAGTTCTCCCCCTTGTCCACCCACCAATATGAAGTCTCCGGATGGGCTGAGCGACAAAGCCTGATGTGCTGCCGTAGAACCAATATTCAGCTCACTAACACTCCTCAGGTTAGGGGCACCCACGTTATTCCATTCTCGGATATCCCATTGTAGTAGCTTCCCCTCCCCACCAGCAGTGTAAAATCGGTCTAATTGTGGACGAAAAGATATAGCTTGGACACCGGCTGTATGACGACCTCCCTCCCTAAACACGCGTTCCGGGTTTAGGCTACGCAGCGAAGCAAAAAGGGCCTTCACGATATTGGGATTATAGATATTACCCAGCTCTGGGTAACGCAAATTGACATTGTAGGCCTCCTTGGCAACGAGTGCCTTGGTTCGGGGGTCTTCGATGAGCAAGGCTTGATTAGCTACGTTCCAGGAAGTGATAATCTTATTGTATTGTTCGGCCTTTTGCTGGGCAATGCGAGCTTCCTCCGCTCTTTCCTCCGCCAGTTCCTTTAGTTCTTTATAATCCCTGGCCCTTTGTTCCGCCTCCTCGGATAAAGACTTAAGAATAGCGGCCTGCGCTGCCGTTTGCTCATTCAGGCTGGAGATGCTATCTCGATCGGCAAAAGCGATATTGCGCAGTGCTTCCGCTTCTTCCGCAGATTTTAGCGCAGCGGTACGAGCCTCTTCCGCCAAGATACGGGCTTCCTCCGCAGAAATCCGAGCCTCCTCCGCCTCAGCGGCCTTTTGACTAGCCTCTACCTCAGCAGCCTCTGCTCTATTTTTCTCCTGAATCAACTGTTCATTAACCTTCTGAAACTCCACATTGTTCTCCCTAGCGCTTCGATACAAGCTTATATTGTAGAAGGCCAGTGCAGCCAATAGAAGAAAAGCCCCCAGTCGTAGCGTATTGATATTCCAGCGGCGTTTATAGATGTTTTTCTTTGAAGCCTTTACAAATGCTCTTTCTTGTTCCGTAAGGAGATTAAGGGAGATCGAAGATTCTATATAGTTGATGTATTTCTCATCAAGTAGATCATTTCGTTCCTGATGGTCCCGGATAGTAGTCTGAATACCTCTCAGCACGCGATTATCTGCCTCCAATTTCTGATTGGCTCTGCGCGCTAGAAAACTATTGGCCATTTCGTATCGTTGGCCCACCGTCTTTCTGATAATACCTACTTCCTGCAGGGATTGCAATACCCCCTTGATGGTTTCTCTATCCAGCTCAGTAATCCTGGTCATTTCATCCACTAAAGCCTCCTCTTCCCATTGAATCCGATTACCATTTTGTACGAGCAGGGACATAAGACGGTTGCCGACTCCTTTGGCTTTCCGCCCCAAGTCCGCTTCTAAGCTTTCCAACTCCTTGTCCAGCATGTCGTCTACCATTACACTGGGCTTACGCATGCTATCCAATAAAGCATCACTAATTAGCTTTGGCATGATTCAACGATTTATCTACTTGTGTAAACAATGGAAGTTGCCATACTAGTTCAGTTCTTCATATAAACGTTCTAAATATAGTTGTAGGTATGTCAGATTGATCTTCCCATCCTCTTCACTGACATTTTGGATAATTCGATCAATAATCGCTGCATTTTCTACCTCCATATCTGCCTGCTTGAGTAGTTCCGCTATGATGCTATGGGTAGTTCGGTTATCCACATGACGTATCCGGACCTGTTCTTCCAAAATATTGGGAATGAAAGCCTCCAGATCCTGAATCTGTGAAAAGAACTCATCTCTCAATACGATGACCAAATCAACATTCCTGCGAGATTCAAGTAAAGCCGCAATGTGTAGATACAAGTGTAGTAGCTGTTCATGATCCTGCACCCAGATAAAGAATTCTTCAAATTGATCCAAGATAATAATCTTACGTTCCAGTGGAGTAGGTGGCTCGTCGGCCCACTGAAAGGCCAAATCCAGGAACAATGGTTTTTCATCTCCACTAGGTTCCTGCGCCAGCATCTTCTTGGTGAGGACCGAATCTATTAATTCGCGGCTACAACGGACATATGCTACTTCATAAAGCTGTTTTATCCGCGGCAGCAAGCCAGCACAAACCAAGGAAGTCTTCCCTACCCCCAGAGGTCCAAAAACCAAAGTGGTACGTGCACCCAATTCATTCACCACCTTATCAAATAAGTCCTTGACCTCCTCCTCTCGACCAAAAAAGAAAGGCGCCATTTCGCTAGGGTACGGTTCAAAGCCCATGAAAGGTGAGCTTGGCCTTTCATCTGGAATGATAATTCGTGGCATCGGTACTCCTTGGGGCCGCAGGCCAAAGATCTCTTCTGCTAAACTATCATGGCTCAGTTCAAATTGTTCGTTGTCTAAAGGTCTTAGAATACGTCGGTTAACGAAAAAGTCCAGGTAGATATTCAGACGGGGCAGACTCATATCTCCAGCCATTTGTCTGAGTTCGTCTATAGACACCGGGATCTTAGTCCCCTTTTCTGAGACAAATAGTTTAAGCCAACGCAAGGCCAAATCACGGCGATCTACTTCTTCAGAGAAGACTACGAGTTGCTCCTCCAAAAAATCTGCTAGAACATCTTCAATACTACCAACTTGCTGGACTAGATCTACGTCAAATACGATCTGGTCTGGATCCTCTTCTGCCGCCAATCGATACATTTTGTCCAGAAATACTTGCAAATAGGTCAATTGTACCCTTCCTCCACCCGCAGTGACATTATCAATGATATCATCCGCAATTTCTTCGTAACAGAGCTCGATATTAAAACGTGGATTTCTTGCCGTCGAAATAATTACTTCCCGAGCATTTGCTCGATTCATAGGTTCTATCCTGAGGCGCTTCTCAAAAAGGGAGGGAACTGCCTTTTCGAAACCTGATAACCTGGCCAGGTACTCTTCCCGCATGACGATAATCACTTTACATGGCAAGTCATGCTCCAGGAGATCCTTGATGCTAGCAATGAATTCCGATTGTTCATCCTCGGACCCAAGGATGAACAGTTCCTCAAATTGATCGAAGATAAGATAGATCGGCCGAAGGTGATCCTTGTACAGGGAATGGATCATTTGTGGCAAACCGTCTCCCTTTTCAAAGGATTGGTTCGCGTCATGGTGCTTCAATTCCCGGATTGTCGCCTTATTGATATTTTCTTGCCTCCGTATGTATACATCAAACCAATCACTCTGATCAAAACAGTTGGCCAAGCCGCAGCGAACAATACTCGTCTTCCCCGTCCCAGACACACCATATACCAATATTAAATTGGTTTGATAGGACATCTTATACAACTCTTGGACTTCAGCCTCTCGACCAAAGAAAATATCTCCATCCTCCTTCTGGTAAGCATCCAGAAATTTAAAGGGGGAGAGATTTGTATAACTTGTACTTTCCATTTATCCTAGTTCAATTGACCGCAGAAAGTTGATAAATTGGGTGTACACTTCTTCGTATTTTTCTGAGCTAATTTCCAGTTCATCCTTCAGGTTATCAAATAGTATGTATCGCAAGGCTTTGTTTTCTCTAAATCGAAAAAAGAATAGTTTGGAGTTATTTTGACCCAGCAATGCATTTTCATCAATAATGAAAGGAGAGAGATTTAAATAAGGATGAACGGCTTCTTCATCTTTCAGTAAAACCACCGATTGATTGTCGGTGTATTCGGGCGTTACAATGGTTTCATCTAATACGCCGAATGCAGCTGTAATTTTATCCAGGATCACCAAATGATGGCGATATCTCGGTTCCTCATGTCGTCTTTTCAGTAAATCAATATTCTTGATGGTGGCTAGCGTATATTTAGCACTGAATCCGATATGTTTAAAGATCTCGCAAAGATGGTCTTCGGCTTGCACGCAAAAGCTTTCAATCTCATCAGCAGCAATGGGACTGCGCAGTTCCTCCTTCATTTCCTCTAAAAACAGGTGTGCACTATAGAAGTTACTATCTTGATAAAACTCCTCCTGTAATGACTTAAATTCTTCCAGGAAGGGTTCGATCTGATTTTCTACCAGGGCATCACTAATAGCCCTTGTCAATGCGATATAGTTATATCGCTGTTCTACATTTGGGGCCAGGTCAAAATAATCTTGAATCGCATTTAAGGCGCCGTCCGGCCACTTAAATTGCTTGTTCTTATAGCACTCATCCCATAGCTGGCTCATCATAATGAAGGCAAGAATTTTGCCAGCCACCTGATATACATTGATGATCTTTGCTAGTCTGGTGGTACTGATTTCCTCTGACAGGAGCAGCTTCCGCAGGTGCGTTCCAATGGGAGTGGGAAAGGAGTCGATTACGGCCACGCGTAGATCCCGAATCTTTGGATTCCTTTCCTTGGCTCTAGCCTCTTCGATAAGAGATCTAACATCTTCAGCATAGGGCATCGTGGCGTTGGCTATGGTCTCAATGAGCTTTTGGTTAATCGATCGTGAACCTTGATAGCTATATTCTCCCCCCCTTACAATCACGGACGACTGACTCTCCAGAGGGAGTTTCCATTGAAGCACCTCCTCTTGATCGGCTTGAACGTACAAGCCCCAAGGCAAAGCTTCTTCCCGCTCGGGGTCTCTTGACGGACCAATACCTCGATAAATCCCGACTGCTTCTCCCTTTTTCAGTAGATAGTCTGCGGCCGCCAATTTAAAAGCTTCTTCCAAGCTATGCTGGGTAGACAAGGCTTTGTAAAAGATGCCGGCGAACTCCTTTGCGGCTGTATCTGCAATCGGTACAGCGGTAGCGATGACAGCTGGTACACCTGCTTCAAAAAGCATTTCCACCTGTTCTCTAGTGGAGCAACCGTTCAAGAACACCAACCTTAGATCTGACTGTAGCCCAAGCAATTGCGCTAGCCCGCCAGAATCAGCCGCTTGATCAGCCAAAAATACCTTCTCACTTTCTGCATGTCCACCATAGTGAAACAGGAGTATTCTATCCTTGAATTCAGCGACGTAACGGCTAAGATCTTGGGTGGTAGCAGAAGGTTCGGTAAAGAGTTGAAAGTATTGCTTACTAGCTAAGGGTATTAGTTCTGCAGTAATAGCTTTCCGCTCCTCCTCCAACAGAGGAAGATGGTTATCTTTATCATTAGCAAAAGCTAAAAAAACCAGGGGAAGCTTCATGTATTTGAATAAGTAAAAATTAATCCTGCAAAGCAATAAGGGAACAACGCACAATAAACAACATTTATTTTCAGTTATTAATTCCCAAACGGGCAATTCATTCGCCCCCAGTAAATAACCTACTCCCCTTACTGCAGACTATCCTGCTATCTTAGTAAACCCCTTCATATTGAGGGCCTAAAACGTGAATTTAAAAAATATATCTAATAGGTATAGTTTTTGCTATATCTGTCGTGACTACTATGATTATTTCCCAACACTAACCTACAACACAATGAGAAAGCTTATCTTAGCAAGTGTTTGTTTGCTATTGTTCACGAACTTAACTAGCCATCCCATGATGAAAGCTACCATTTCTTGTGTAAATGGTGAGACCTTCTGCGCAGGATACGGCCCCCAAAGTACTGCCCAGATATCCATGGTCTCTGACCTTCCTATCAAGCCCCCTTCTACTGCAAGAGTTGTCTACACCTGGACCGCAGAACATCCCAATGGAACCTGGACCTGGGGTACTGGCTCCCCAGATCGGGTAGTACCTATTCCTTGGCCGGGCGAATATGAAGTACAGGTTCGCATTACTTATTATCTTCCCAATCGCACGCGACCCTTTGCCGCTTTTTGGTCCAATAAAGTAACCGTAAGAGGGGAAAGATGTTAATGTAAGAAGTCTGGCAAGAGAGAAACAAAACTAGAAAGTTTTGGCAAAATTTGGTCGGGGGAAAGCCCTTGTTCCCTGACCAAGTGCCATTGTTCCCGTTCGTCCTCTTTGGTGTCGATCAAGACGGTTTTCATGCCCAATTGTTGTCCAAATTGGATATCACTTATGGAATCTCCCACCATAACAGAGCAGGAAAAGTTGATCGCTGGGAACTCAGCTTTGGCTTGCCATGCCAGGGCAGGATGAGGTTTTCTGCAATTGCCCGGCTTAGTTTTCAGGTCTGGACAAAAGTAAATGCCATCAATGCGGCCCTTCGCCGCTTCGATCTCTTCGATCATCTTGGCGTGTAGTGACCGCAACTGTTCGGTTGACATCAAGCCTTTGCCGATTCCCTGTTGGTTGGTAACAATAATTATCCGTGCAAAACAGGCCGTAAACTGAGCGATAGCTTCTAGGGCCCCGGGCGTGAACTGAAAATCTTCCCACTGGCTAATGTATGCCCCAGGTAGGCGTTCATTGATGACACCATCTCTATCTAGAAATAAAGTCCACGAATCATCATGCTGCATTTCTAGATCGGTTTCTGGTCTCCAAAAATCCCCTCTTCCACTAGCTCACAAATCAAGTGGCCAATCATCATATGACATTCTTGTATCCTCGGGGTGTCGTTGGATGGGATACGGAGCAGCCAATCACACCGATCGATCATCTTTCCGCCGCTGAGTCCAGTCATGCCAACCGTCTTCATACCGATTTCTCGGGCGGCGTCAATGGCATTGAGCACATTAGGAGAATTCCCACTGGTGGAGAGTGCAAATAGCACATCTCCTGCTCTTCCAGCAGCCTTAGCCATTCTGGCAAAGATATGATCGAAACCGTAGTCATTGCCTACGGCTGTAATGAAAGCGGTATTTGCATTTAAAGCTTCAGAAAAAAGTGGGGGCCGATCGAAATAAAACCTACCAGATAGTTCTGTAGCTAGATGCTGTGCATCCGCCGCACTGCCCCCATTCCCACAAAAAAGCACCTTTCCATCGGCTTGAAATACCCCAATGCAATGTTGAGCAATTTCGTCTACCGTAGTCAGCAGTTCCTTATCTGTAAGTACAGCCTGTTTAGCAGCAATACTTTGACTAATCATCTCTTCTATTCTAGGATGCATCTCGATGTTTTGATTGAAATTGTTTAAGAATGTCTGCTGAGTCGAAATGGAGAATATTTTTGGCTCAATATAGGCTTTTTTGAGCCTGTCTGCTGGCGCAAGCCAGGCAGGCCGCATAGCAGTGCTACGTGGCGATAAAAAACCGAAGAGTGGGTCAAAAAGAGCTTCATCGCGGCCAGTGAGATGTTTTTAAACAACTTCATTATTAAGGCTAGAAACTAGCGGGTAAAATGAAAAAACAAATAGACCACCAATGCGATGACCAAGAACTCCAAGACATTCCCCATCATCTTACTTTCTACTCTCAAATTGATCAGGGACAGCAGAGAGACAATAAAGGCCCCTCCCGCATAAAAGCCAATCAAGCCATAATTTGGCTGCTCTGCCCAACTCACCTCCCACCAATTGAGAACCTGCAAGCTTACCAGAAAGAGAACAACCCCCAAGGTCGCTATTCCTACACCTCCTGCGATCAGCTTAAACCAATCCATATCTTCCCGCATCTTGTTCATTGCTCGCAGAGAACTCGTGATAACTAACCAAAACACCAATAAACTTACAGCAGTCTTTACCCCCTTGCTCCAGCTATCGGCACCTGGAAATAGCTTCAGGTGAACGACTTCCCAGATGACTAACAAGACGGCAATGGTAATACCGCCAATTAATATCGTCTTCCCCAACACCCTATTATCAACTTGGTCAGCTTTGCTCATGTTTGTGCCTATTTGTGGTTTAGATTAAGTTGCGGAGGTAAGTTAGGGCTTTAGCTGAACTGCCCCAAATAAGATTAGTATTAAGCATTAAACCCTGCCAAGGTCTTGACACACTGTGTCATCTGGTTCCAAGAAAAACGAGCTTTCGCAGCCTTCAAATGCTCCTGAAATTCCTGCTCCCGATCTTTAGAAAAGAAATCCAGTATAGCAGCAGCAATGGCCTCGGGATTAACATCCACTACATAGCCCTCCTTCTTATCTGCCACAATCTCAGGCAGACCGCCAACCCTTGTCACTAGCATGGGTTTCTCAAAATGGTAGGCAATTTGGGATATTCCACTCTGCGTGGCCGAACGGTAGGGTTGAACCACCAAGGAAGCTGCTGCGAAATAATACTTAACCTCCTCATTCGAAATGAAATGTGTGCGAGGAATCACCTGCGCTTCCAACTGATGTTCTTTAATAATATTCTCATAGAAGTCAGCTTGATCATAATATTCCCCTGCAATGATCAAATGGACTCCAAGCTCTCTTACGGCTGGAAGAGCCAAAGCCTGCAACAATAGATCAAGCCCTTTGTACCGACGGATGAAACCAAAGAACAATAGATAGCGATTTCCTGCCGGTAAACCAAGGAATTTCAAGCCTTCAGCACGACTAACCGCCGCTCCATAATTGTCATAGATAGGATGTGGAGAGAAGGCAACTGGTTTCGTTCGGGTAAATTGTCGAATATCTTCTTCGACAGATTTTGACATCACAATGCAAGCATCCACTGCCTGTAAGAAATAGCGTGTAAAAATGCGGTCCCCAGGTCTTTTTTCATGTGGGATGACATTATCCGTAATGGCGATCACCTTACAGTGGGTTCTCCATTTAGCCAAGCGCAATATAGTGCCCAAGGAGGGTCCCATGAAGGGCAACCAATACCGAACGATGATCAGATCGGGCTTCCATTTTTGAATACGCCGCCCCACTTGTAACCAATTAAAGGGATTGATCGAATTGACACAAGTTTCAATCTGAATGCCAACTGGTGCCGGATCGCTGCTATATTGAGTCGTTCCCGGAAACAAGAAGTTAGGATATTGCAGACTGAACGAGTAGATCACCACTTCATCTCCTTCCTGCTGTAATTCCGCAGCCAAGCGTTCAGAAAAAGAAGCTATTCCTCCTCTGAGCGGGTGGGCTGGAGATAGAATCAGTATTTTAGGCATTGATCCGCTTTTCAATCAAGTAGTTATTCCGGTCTGGAGAGTTTCTTGATACCAGCTCTGCCAAGAAACCGGTGACAAATAGCTGCGTTCCCACAATCAGCAATAGAATCCCGAGGTAAAACAGCGGGCGATCGGTCATAAAATATTCTTGGTAGACCAACTTTTGGATACTGAGGTAGGCTAACATAATCACACCGGCCATCGAAGCGAAAAAGCCCATAGTGCCGAAGAAATGCATCGGCCGCTTACTGAATCGCCCCACGAATGTAATGGACATGAGATCCAACAATCCTATGAGTCCCCTTTTTATGCCCCCAAACTTGGTACTCCCATATTTACGCGCCTGATGCGCTACTACCTTTTCACCGATACTACCAAAGCCCGCCCCTTTTGCAATTAGCGGAATATAGCGATGCATTTCACCGTATACTTCAATGCACTTTACTACATCGTTCTTGTAAGATTTCAACCCGCAGTTGAAATCATGTAGTGGGATTCCGCTGACATAGCGGGTGACAGCATTAAAGAATTTAGAAGGAAAGGTTTTTGAAAAGGGATCGTGGCGGGTCTTCTTCCATCCGGATACTAAATCATAGCCGTCTTCCATAATCATTTTGTACAAAGCTGGGATTTCATCTGGGCTATCTTGCAAATCCGCATCCATCGTGATGACAACATCGCCTTGCGCCGCTTGAAAGCCTGTGTTGAGCGCAGCCGATTTACCGTAGTTTCTGCGAAATTTGATGCCTTTGACATTCGGATTTTGCTGGGCAAGATCTTGTATTACCTGCCAAGAAGCATCCTTACTCCCATCATCAACCATGATGATTTCATAAGTATACCCTAATGGTTCCACCACTCTTCTAATCCAAGCCTCCAACTCGGGTAAGGATTCTTCCTCGTTTAACAAGGGAATGACTACTGATAGGTTCATATGGTAGCTAGTTTCGCACGTCGAGCCAAAAAGCTAATCCCCAGAGCATATAGAAAACCGGCGATGAGACTACTACAATAGGAGAAAAATACGCTGTTAAAGGTAACGTCCAGCATTTCTCTTGTCAGGTTTTCGGGAGCCCTTGGGTCTGACTCCATGATTTCAAACTGCAAATCTACCAGAGAAGTATCAAAAACTCCAAAAAGACAATAATAAAAAGTGTAGAAGAAAGCGTTGGCTAACACATAAACCGCGAAAGCAGGTTTGAGATACGTTAGGAAGGAATTTCCCTCTCCCTCCTTTTTTGCGGCTTGCAACATAGCCCAAAAATAAATTACTAGGGAACCCCACCATATATAGGGATTGAGGACCAGACTAGGCTTTATCAAATAAAAAAGCAGAAAGTAGGCGACAACGCCTACTCCTGCTATCAGTCCATATCTTATACTTGCTTGATTCATCATACATTAAATGTGGCCGGGCGCATTCTTTTTCATGACAGCGGCTACGATCAAAGACAGTATGGCTCCAAAAAATAAGGAACCAATTAGACCGTAAATCGCCATCGCTCCCGGTGAAAACCAGAATTTCATTTGATCGATCATAGCATCGTCTTCGATTCCCTGTTGAGCAAGAGAATTTTCCATGATTGCGGTTGCCATATCCGGGTCAATGAAGCCAAAGTAAAAATAGACCCAAACGGCCGTAATCGCGGAAATAACCAGGGTAACCAGAAAACCAACGCCAAATGCTCGCCCAAAGGTAATAAACCCGCCCAAATCTTCATCGCGATGTTTCTTCACCGCCATGACCATAAAGGCAATCATTATACCCCAGTTTACGATGTTCATAATCCAATTCGTCGCAGAATTCGGTTGTGTTGGATCGGAAATTCCAGTCAAGTTCCCAATGAGACCGATGATGATTAGGATTAATCCAGCAATGGCTCCGTTTCTTAGCGAAATGCCTTGGTAGCTTACCGTACTGGGATCGATAATCTTGTTTGGATTGTCTAAGGTATCCATACTAATAATGGTTGAGTTGGTTATGTAAAACTGGACTAAAGAAGGGATTGGATAGGAACTAAGAGTGATGATCAGCGGATGAAGATAGATAGATGGGATAGTTACATTTACCAACAGTAGGTAGATGTTATTCCACTTCCAAATCCATTATTTTAATCCATTTATCACTGAAAAATGCAAAAAACTGGTCCAGTGGCAAAAAAAATCTGATCAAGCATCAAAAAACATCGATTGTTGACCGTTTATAACACCGATAATCTTGCCTTTCAAGATACTCTTCCAAAAAGGGTTATTTTCTGATTTGGACTGATTATTCCTTCGGTCTAAGGACCAATGATCCGCTGGCAAACACAAGGTGAGTTCTGCTTTTGCCTCCGCTTCTATTCTAATTTCATCGAGTTGCAGAATAGATCGGGGGCCATGCGCTAATTTTTCGGCCAACAGACCTGGATCCAATGGTTCCTTCAGCTTGGTCTGTAGCGCACTGTAAACAGTTTGTAATCCACTTGCCCCAAAACTGGCATAGGAAAATTCCAGTTTCTTTTGTTCTTGCTCTAGCGGCACATGATTGGAACAAATAGCATCGATTGTACCATCTGCTAGCCCTTCTAATAGAGCTTGACGGTCCGATTTGCTCCGCAATGGTGGGAGCACCTTCAAATCACTATTAAAACCGGCAAGATCTTCGTCTGTATACAAAAGATTTAGGTAGGCCACGGAACAGGTCACAGATAAGCCGTCCGCTTTGGCTCTACGAATTTGTTCAACGGCTCCGGCTGTAGAAATCGCATGCAAATACAGCTTCGATTCGCTATAAGCCAATAGACTCAAATCTCGCTGTATCATAATCTCTTCCGCCAGCGCTGGAATTCCACGCATCCCCAGGGTAGTACTGGTAAAGCCTTCGTGCAGCTGTCCTTCCCCGGCTAAATGAGGATCAAGGGCATGATGCATCACTAATCCATCAAAACTCTTTACATATTGCAAGGCTCGTAGAAATACACCCGCATGTTTGACGGAATGTAAACCATCAGAGAACAAGACGGCTCCGGCATGATGCATATCTAGCATTTCGGTGATCTCTTCCCCTTTGCAATTATGAGTTAAAGCTCCGGCTGGATATATCTGGACTACTTGCCGGCTAGAAAACTGTTGAGCGTAATTGATATCAGTCTTTGACTGAACAACTGGCCGGGTATTGGGCAAGCTGACAATACCGGTGAACCCCCCTGCTGCCGCTGTAGCAGTTACACTGCTCATATCCTCGCGATGTTCGAATCCAGGATCGTTCGTATGCACGCCAATATCTAACCACCCAGGGTACACCTCCATGCCGTGCTGATTTATTACTTCAGCTCCCTCCACTTCAATCTCGGCACCAATACTATGAATTTTACCCTCTCGAATTAAAATGTCTTGGAAGGTATGGTGAAAGCTTGACCTCGGGTCAATTATTTTACAATGTTTGAGTAGCAGATCCTTACCCATTAGAAGTCTTTCTCTTAATTGTCTTCACATTTATCTTACGGCCAGTCATGGCCAGTACTATCAAAAATTTGGCCAAAAATAGACTTATCCTTTGACAAATGGGTGATTTCAAAAATAATTTTGAGCCGATCTAGTGTCTCACACTTTCCAAAATCGAAGCAACAATACCTCTGCTAATAAGAACAAAAGGGCCAGCATAACACAGAGGCGCCACAGGACGATTCCTTGGCTTCTTTCGGCGATCTTCGCGGTTAATACTTCATTTCCCTGTGTACCAATCACACTGGCTACATCTCCCACCAAGGCTTGGAGTTCATCATTAGTGTAATAGCTAAGTGCGGATTCCTGCCGATCAAAGTTAAAAGCAAAGCGATCTAAGATCGATTCTTCATTCAAGAATAGTTGGTAAAACCCGGCATCTCGAACTTGATTATTGAGACTTAGAAAAACCGTAGATCCCACTACACGTTGTTCTGGAATAAACTCCTCTACCTCTCCTTTCAATTTGTATACAATATCTCCGCTCGTTCCTTGATGATTAGATTGGATCAAGTCATCTTGACCAATCGTATAGGCCACCGGTTTACTTTCCCCTGCTGAAATGGACATTTTGTACAACATGGGAATGAATATCTCTCCATTACGTACCAAATTGTTCCATTCCTCATCCAGCGGAGCTGCACAGAAGTACAAATGCCCTTTCCCTTTTCTGTACTTGGATAAAAATGCAGTCCCATCCCGGTAAGTCATCAGAATTTCTTCCTGACGGCTTCCAAAATTGGTCAGCTTGAAATTACCTTGTGATTGTGGAAGGTTGAGATTGGCACTTCTATTTTCAAACACATCATTAAAGATGAACTCTTCGGTGTTAATGCTCCCTACCTCTCGGCTCACATCTTCCCAGGCTACCAATTCATTAGCAGGTATCGATTGTAAGAAAGGCTGATAGGAGCCGGCACTCGCAGCTCTTCCTGGAAAAACTAGTAGGTTTCCTCCCTCCTCCATATACTGCTGCAATTCGAAGGACAAGCCAGAAGACACTGCATTTAAGTTATTCAACACGATCATTTGGTAAGAAGAAAAACTAGAATAATCTAAATTTTGGCTTGATAGACTGGTTAGGTTGAAATAACTAATCCCATTAAATGCCGCTTCTAGATATCGATTGGGACGTCCCTCATTGATCACTAAAACGTTAATGCGTTCTGCGACATTGAAGGCCAAATAATACTTGTCATCGAATTGTACCGGAAAATCTGTGATCGCTAATTCTGCGGTGTACCAACCCGTCCGATTAATCGTAAAGTTCACGGTATCAATGACGGACGAATTCGCTTCAACAGACAAAGTACCAATAGGACGTGTTTGTCCATCATATTTAATAGAAAAACGTATATTTTCCGCATCCTCTCCACTCAAATTTCTAACCTTGACCATCAGTTGATTGGTCTGATTGAGCATTTGAACGGGGGATTCAAACCAAGCCGAATCGATGCTGACATTTCGTTCTTCTACCGATTGTAGCGGAATTAGGTTCAATTCCGTTAATGTATCTGTGTAAGTAGATAAGTCGGTAATATTCCTTTGGAAATCAGAAATCTGATAGGCTACGTAATTGTCTACACCACTGGTACCTAATGCTTGTTGCTGACGGCTTAGCACTTGCGACAATTGCCGTACGCTTGGACTGATATTGACTTCATCAATCATACTCAGCGCATCTTCCTGACTCAGCATCCTTTGGTGTCTCCCTTCGAAATCATTTGTTAATACCTGGAATTGATCTTCTACATTATAAGCTTGAATAATCTCCCTAGCGCGTTGTTTTGCCTTATCCATCAAAGCCGCATCTTGACTCAAGGCACTCATAGAAAAGGAATTATCCAAGAAAATGCTTACCGCTTTCTGTCCCGTTTTCACCTCTACATCTCTGGGTATAAAGGGTTGAGCGAAGGCAAATACCAAGAATAGTAAAGCCAACAAGCGCATAGCCAGGACCAATAAATTTCGCAGCTTAGAACGGGCACTAGTCTCCTCTTTTACCTCCTTCAAGAAACGCACATTCGTAAAGTATACTTTCTTGAATCTTCTAAAGTAAAACAAGTGAATGATAATGGGAATCGCCAGAGCCAGTAATGCGAACAGAAAGGTCGGGTATACAAATTGCATAATAAATCTTCGTGATCTGCTAAAGAAAACGTCTCCAAGGTATTAAAGTTGCGTGGTATCCGAGTAAGCAACGGACAAAGGTAAAAAAATGAACGGTCCGCCAACAAATAATGTTGCGAATTATAACTTTGCAGAAATCTTGTCAAAAAAGGAGCACAGCGGCATGAGTAGTTATAAGGTAAAGGAGATGTTTTACACGCTACAAGGGGAAGGAGCCCAAGTAGGTCGGGGATCTGTTTTTCTCCGCTTTAGCGGGTGTAACCTTTGGAGCGGTCGAGAGGAAGATCGGCACAAAGCCATCTGCCAATTTTGCGATACAGATTTCTGGGGTATAGACGGGGTGAATGGTGGACGTTTTGAAACGCCGCAACTGCTGGCGAAAGCAGTAGCTTCTCACTGGCCGGAAGAGAGTGGTGGTCGGAAATATGTAGTGTGCACTGGCGGAGAGCCGATGTTGCAATTGGATGGAGCTTTGGTAAAGGCCTTACATCAGGAAGGATTCGAAATTGCAGTGGAGACCAATGGTACGATAGCTCCCCCTCCAGGATTGGACTGGATCTGCGTCAGCCCAAAAGCAAATACGGACTTAGTCATATTAAGTGGACAAGAATTGAAGCTCGTATACCCACAGCCCGGTGCTGAACCCATTCGGTTTGAGCATCTAGACTTTGAACACTTTTTTTTACAACCAATGGATGGCCCGAATATCCAGGAAAATACTCGTCAGTGCCTCAATTATTGCCTAGCGCATCCTAAATGGCGACTTAGTCTTCAAACTCATAAAATTCTTGATATACCCTGAGCTATTCTCCTTTCTCACAAAAGTCAATCAGCGCCAGGTATACTGCATTTTGGCGCAGAATATCTGGATTACCCAGCAGAATCACTTGTTCTCTTGCCCTAGTCAGGGCAACGTTTAACTTTCTATCTACCCCCTCATCAGAAAGGCTAGCTAGTGAAAGCAATTGAAAACTAGAATTGGTGCAGAGTGATATGAGGATGATATCTCTAGCCCCTCCCTGATAGCGTTCAACCGTATCTACGGTGATGGATTCCGTTGGCAAATTCCGTTGCTGCAAGGCCGTTTTGATCTGTGCAATTTGCGCTCGATAAGGTGTAATGACCCCAATCGACTCGGAAGAAAATGGGCGTTGATTAAAAGCATACAACTCCTGAAAATTAGCGATCAGATCAGCAATCATTCGTGCTTCATGTCGGTTGGTTTTCTGAGCGGGACTCCCTTCATCAATAAGAGTAGGCAAGAAAATCATTCTTTTGCTGCATAACAATCTTGCCAAGGGATGTTCATTCGGTTGCAAGGGATATCCGCCTAGCTGCCGGAGGTGTACTGGAATATTTTCGGGCAATATGCTGAGGTTACCTCCATAAAAGTGTTCACTTGGAAAGACCATGATATCCTGATGCATTCTACCTTGGTGACTGAGTTTATCCAAGGCCCAATCCCAAGCTTGATCCTGGCACTTCCTAAATAAGCGTTCAAATAGCGAATTTCTTAGGTTTCCCAACCCTATGCTATGTAGTTCTGGATCCGAAACGGCTGAATCTTCAGCAGATTGTGTCACGACTGCTGGCAATTGCTTGTGATCACCGATCAAAACAAAACGCTTAAAATGAGCCAACAGCCCCACCAATAGCGGCTCTAATATCTGCGAAGCCTCATCTATGATTAATCGATCAAAGGATTTCAATTGCAAGAGTTCATCTTTCCCTACTACTGCCGCCACCGTTCCAACAACGATTCGATGCCCCCGAAGAATCTGCTGCAAATCTTTTCGAGAACCAATGCCTTTCATTTTTTCCTGCAACAGTTGCGATTGGTATTTCGGAGCTGTGGCATAAGATGATCCAATCCTAAAATAATGTGTTCTGATGTCTCCACCAATTCGATCCAAAGCTTCACAGATTTCATCTACTGCCCGATTGGTGAATGCCAACAGCAGTAATTGTTCCTGGGTTTCAGACATAAGATAGGCTACCAGATGACGTAAGACAATGCTGGTCTTCCCTGTACCTGGTGGGCCCCACAACAAAAAGTACTCCTGCGCTTGAATAATTTTAGACAAAATCCGCTGTTGCTCAGCAGTCATTTCTGAACTAAGTTCTAGGGAGGTTTGCTGAGGCTCTATTGGCGGTCTTTGTCCCAGTATCAGACGCCGATAATCTGCTGAAGCGGCTGCAAACCCAAACAACCCACGGTACATACTCGTAAAGCCTGCATCCATTACATCCGGCTCCAGGTTCCAAAACTCAAAATGTGTAAAGTCATGATCATTAAATTGCCTAGAACGCAAACGCACCACTACCCTATCTCTATCGATCTCCACAATGGAACACTTAAAGATCTGGTTGGATAAAACTGCCCTGGGGTCATTTTCAATTACGGGATAGAGCACCGCAATATCACCTTTACGAAAATTAGCTAAGGGACTGGTCTTAGCTGTCCGCTCAAAGATAAGAAAGGGTTCATCTGCCTGCGATTCATTCTTTTGAATTCGCAGATCACTGATCAATGCAAAATTTTCCTCTTTTTGTTCTACAGAATCTAACCACAGACTTGCTAGTCCATTGGAACGATCGAGTAAGCCTGCTCCCATTTTGGATAAGCGTTGTTCGCGAGCAATAAAGCCAGAAAAAGCAATGAAGTATTTTTTCTCTAGGGGCTTGAGCAGTTGATACGTCCTTTCAAAATGTGTTAAATCCCGCTGGAGAAACCCCTTCCATTGTGGAAACTGCGTTTTCTTAAGCTTACCAAACAATCGTCGGCCTTGTTCCAACAGATCGAGCTCGCCCTGCCCAAGATCGGTAAGCAAGCGTTCAATACCAACCAACTGATTTCGCAATTGCAAGGCCTCAAATTGCTGTGCCTTTACTGGCGGCGCAAATCGCAATTGATCCTGCTCCTGGCCTGAGTAAAGGATGTAATTAGCTGAATTAATATGATGCCCAAAGGAGGATCGGATCAGCAGGTCATATAAAAGCGTCTGAATATAGTGCGATTGACTGATCCCGTGAATATTTGGCTGCCAGGCTTTGCCGCTCTTCAGCTCGACAATGGCCATTTCTGTTTTGCTTTCCTGCGCCCGGTATAGAATATCCAATCGCCCCTGCAAGCCATAGGTTTCTGAATAGAAACTAGGTTCCAGCAAGCAATCTTTGGGTATTATCCGTTGTTGCTCAAATCCTCTTTTAACCATGTCCTGCAAGGTCACAAAATGCCGTTGTCCTCTTTGCATTATCCCTCGAATGGTGGCATCATCAAAAAGAGAAAAACCTAAAGGGTTAATAAAGAAAGATTGAGGGGCTAGTTTTCTGAAGCTGAGGTTAGCATCATGCATTAGCTCATCGAGGAAGAAGTTAGCCATATTCCCGAGCATCAGGGCTGGAGAGGAGGTAAACGGTAAATACTTTTTCAGCAAATAGCCCCAAGGGGTAGAAGCATTTTGTTGGAAGCAGTTGGCAATAGCAGACACATCTATCAGATAGTCGGGCTCAATCACGAAAGCACGTGGGCGATAAATCCCCTCCTCATCCACTTCAATATCAAGCAGATTGACTACTAACGGGAAACCAAATATTAATTTAATGGCATGGATACTTGGATTGAAATTCTCATTCCGCTCTGGGATATTGTATTGAATTCGGATAATTTCCTCAGGATAGTGCTCATCCCGCCCGAGCAATTGGGCTCTTTCTTCATCTTGATCCAGCAACAATACGCGCGCCTTGGATTTAAAATTCGTGATCCGAACCGGAGAGAAGGGATAAGGCCATTGCTTCGGAATACGCGAAACTAATGTTAGAGGTGCACTTATTCCCAACGCCAAGTGAATGGTTTCGCAAATCACTTTAAGACCAAGGCCCAACAATTGGTCATGGTCCAATTGGCTTTTATCCTGTAAACTAGCTTGCCTCCGAAAGTGATGTAAGTAGAATTGTAGGCTCTTTTCCAGCTTAAATTGATGAGAAGCATAGGTAATTCTAGCGAATAAGGTGGTAAAGTGTAGGCGCTCCTTGCGAGTCAGCTCTACAAAAAGGAGGTTGAGCAGCCGATGTAGTGCCGCAACTTTTTCCAGTTTCTCCAATTGTTCGTTCTCAGTGATCTTTGCCACTTCCCGATAAAACAACTGGCCCAATGCTTCTGTATTCATATGCTAATTCTCAGAAAAAAGAAGACCCTGCAAAGGAAGGAAGGCAGGGCCCCTAAAAACGCGCTCTCTCTGATGTGAAAAAAAGGAAATCTTAATAGTTTATAGTTCTCTATTTGAATAGCTTCTAAGCAAATGTACAAAAACTTTTAATATCCCAAGTGATTTTTTCCCCCATTTACATACGTAAAATGAGGGATTTTCGCAAAAAAATCTGGTTTTTTCGCCAATATTTAGCTTTAAACTTGGTTTCCCCTTTCCTCTACCATTTGCATTAAAAGACCTCTTACCTCCTCTACTGATGTCAAATTGAAGCGGGCTTTTGTCTGCTCCAATCCCACCTTTATGGAAAAAGCATCCGTCGGTAAAACCGCAAATATATCTTCGTCTGTATGATCGTCTCCGATGGCCAAAATAAAGTCATAAGGTCCTTCATTGAGCCAGTTTAGGCTGGCTTTTCCCTTGTTTACTCCTGCATTTTTAATTTCTACTACCTTATTGCCCTCCAAGACTTGTAAATCCAGGTTTGCAGTAAGGTAGAGTAGCACGTCGCGAAATTCCCGTACCCTTTTCTCCCCTAAATCTCTATCGATGCGACGATAGTGCCAAGCGAGGGAAAAATCTTTTTCCTCAATAAATGACCCAGGAGTCCGTTCTACCACATTTTGAAGTACTTGTCTAATCTTGGTTTTCCAGGCGGTCTTCAAGCCCTCATTTCGATACCAATCCGATCCTTTTTTAACCCAAACGCCATGCTCCGCCGCCAAATCAATCCCTAACCTTCCCAGCCAATCTCCCAAAGTAGTTTTGTCTCGACCGCTATTGACCACCAGCGTATGTTCTGATACTGCGGCAAGTTTTTCCAGCATATTGATAAGTTCCTCATCCGGGAAAACGGCCTGCGGATCCGGATCAAAATTCATGAGTGTGCCATCATAATCAAGGATGATTAACGCTCGTTTTGCCTCTCTGTAGGCATGTAACAAACTGGATCTAGCAGATCCTTGTAGTAGGTTGATGTGATGCTGGGGTTGGATTTCCATTAATTTCTTCTGTTCCTTTACAAATGTTGTCGCCCAATGTTTAACGGTATATATACGGAGTTTTTCCTGCATTCTCTCCAATCTCCAGCGTTGTTCTTTCTCATTCATGTTGATCGCCACTTCCAGGGTGCGCACTAAATCTTGGATATCTTGCGGGTTTACAATCAAGGCTTCCGTTAGTTCATTGCTAGCTCCGGCCATCTCGCTCAAGATGAGGACTCCCTTTTTGCTCCTGTCTTTACTAGCAATATATTCCTTCGCCACCAAGTTCATCCCATCCCTCAAAGGGGTGATCATAGCGATATCTCCTTCCTGGTACAAACTCATCAATTCCTCGGGGCTAAGGGCTCGATAAAAATACTTGATGGGATCCCAATTAAAAGTTCCAAAACGTCCATTCACGGCTCCCACGAGGGTATCCACTTGTTGTTTCAATTCCTGATATTGATCCACATTAGCCCGGCTGGGAACCACAATTAATACCAAGCTTACTCTTTCTTGGTAGGCTTTATTCTTATCCAGGAAGCGCTCAAATGCTAGAATCCTTTGCGGTATACCTTTGGTGTAATCCAATCGGTCAATTGAAATGATCAGTTTCTTCCCTTTGGCTAACCGCTTAACCTCAAAAGCACCATCTCCTTTGAATAGGTCAAAAGCTGGATTGGCGTACTTATCATAGTCGATTCCCATTGGAAAAACGTCCACATTAATGATCCTGTCCTTCAGCCGGAGCTTTCCAAATTGATGTTCAAATCCTCCAATTCGATACACAGCGCTAAGGAAATGACGCATATAACCGAAGGTGTGGAATCCGATTTGATCGGCCCCCAGTACCCCTAATAATAGTTCTTTACGCCAAGGCAATATGCGAAACACCTCATAGGATGGGAAGGGAATATGGAGGAAAAAACCAATGGACACAGCGGGAAAGTCCTGGCGAATCATGGCGGGTAGCAGCATGAGTTGGTAGTCATGAACCCAAACCAAGTCTCCGGGTTCTATTACCAATCTAAGAGCCAGGGCAAATTTCTCATTAACTTTGCAGTAGGCTTTCCAGGAATTTTCATCGTAAGTAGTATACTGCGTAAAATAGTGGAAATGCGGCCAGATCGTCTTGTTACTAAACCCCTCGTAAAACAATTTTATCTCCCTTTTGCTAAGAAAGACGGGAAACAACTGATCTTTCCACAAACTCTCCTTCACTTTTTCTTGCTGATCCTTATCCTTGATCTCCTCTCCGGGCCAGCCGACCCAAATCTTGTCCCACTGCTCATCCAATGAATTTAGTCCCGTTGCTAAACCTCCGGCGCTGGGATAAAACACCAATTCGCCTTTGGATTTATTAACCGTAACGGGTAAGCGGTTGGACACGATAATGATACGAGACATAGGCTTATGAATGAAGCTTTGCTCTTGTGAATGAAGTCATGGAGTTAGACTCACTTCAGCTTATTGTTAGCTCAGCGAGCTGCCTCTGTAATCGGTGCCGAAGGTACAAATTCTGTTGATCTTTACGAATCTGCGCCAAGCTTTCAACGCCTTAACTTATTGTAAATAGGAGAAGCTGCTAAATATTATACAATTCATGGATGAACTATTGGCAGTTTTGCAAAAAGTTATCATACATCTCTGCTTGATAAGCGTGTATAGTAATCTCTCCCGCAGCAGGTGAGATCGTCCACAAACGGCCATCCTGAGGATCAAACTTAACCCACAATACCTGTTCGAATTGGGTTGTATCTTGACCACTCCGGCTAAAAGTAAAGAGGCTATCCAGTCTCCCTTCTTCTCCCTTTAAATAGGGACTGGATTGAAGTTCATACCTGGATCGGTCTCCCTGCTGCCGAAGTTCTTGATCTAATTTCTGCAAAGCTGGTGCACTTCGGATCAAGTTAAGTACCAAGCTTTCGCAAATCGAGAATTGCAGCTGAGGTGCGTCATTTCTTGGAATCAATCGAAATACCGTATCCTGTATATTCCGATTGGCATCAAAGATGTAATCTTGTTCAATATTGTAGTTGTCGGTTAAGGAAAAGGAACCTTTTAGGTCATACTGGGCCATGCGGTTCAGCCAATTGCTATTGAAGAAAAAAGCATTGCGTAATACAATATAATTAAGCGTTGCATCATGCAATAGGATTCCCTCTAACTCTGCATTGGAGAAATCACCGTTGAAAAAGCCAGATCGCACATTAGCCATCGCCAAACTAATCCCTTGCGCCAGTACATCGTACCATTGAGAGTGGGCCAGGTTTGCTTGTCGAAAGTTAGCTTCATTCATTAAGGTATTATCAAAAATCGCATACTCTAATTGGCTCTGTTGAAAATTAGCACCATCAAGTATAGCATCCTTAAAGTTACCGTGATTGATATTCGCGTAAGATAGATTGATTCCCTTCAGATAGGCTCCTGCGAAATTGGCGCGGGGTAAATCACTATAACTAAAGTTCGCTTTAGCAAAAATATCGTCGTAGGTAGGTAGATCTAGCTGGCTATTGACTAGGGCATACAACAATTGTCCCCTTTCCGGACTTAGTGGACTTGGTATCAGGCGATTATTCTCCAGGTAACGATAGGGTCTGAAGGCATGACTAAGAGAAACAATACGACCGATTAGTTCTTCGCTCAAGTGGCGTTTACCATTGCGTATACTTTTCAATTCCTCATCGATCTTATCCATGATGTTACTCATGAGAAACACATAAGAACTTCGTCTATTACCTTCTTCCAGATTAATCTGCTGATCCAGCAGAATATTTTGGCTACTGATCAGCTCATTTTGATGCTGTAATTTTTCGTTCTGATTATCCAGAATCCAGGTCTGCGTCAAGAGGATCAACAAGGGAACCAATCCAACAACCAAGGCAAATATACCGATCCGTGTCAAACGGTGCAATAGGTTTGCCGTCACCTCAGCCATGGTTTCTTGCTGGACATTTCGAGGCAACTCCGTGTACAATTTATTCAGGCTTTCCTTTAGATTCTTACCTAAAATAGCTGATGTACTGGCTTTTCTAAGCCAGGACCATATGTTGTTGGTGCCTTTGGGCCTTGACCGCTCCGCTGCTCGCAAAGCAGAGCGCAGAGCAGCATTTTCCTTCTCCAACTGTTTTAACTTCTCTTTTTCCTGCATAATACCAACGGCTAACCGTCTTACTATGGCCGATTCTTCGGCCTTATCCTGTGGGTAATTGTAATGGTCGAAAACACAAGCCTTGTGATCCTGTTTCCAATTTATCGTACCGCTTGTTTTCCTTAAAAATTCCTACCAGGGAATTTAGGTCATTTTTCTGAAAAGAAAGCGAGAGAAGCTGAGTTTTGCCCAAAACACTGGCTCATTTTGCATAGCGTTAGTTCCAAATCCATTTTGTTTTCCTAATTAATTCAAGCATCTTCGCGAGCAGAGAAAAATCACAGCTAACCTCTCTGTTTAGCTGGTTTGCTTTCGAATATTCTTGAAGATCCAAATTTATGCTCAAAACGGTCATCATTCAATCCGGTGAAAGCTTTCCACTCGGTGCTACCGTTGCTGAAAACGGGGTAAACTTCTGTCTGTTCAGTAAAAATGCCGATCAAGTTGAATTGTTACTTTTCGATGAAAAGAATCAATTGCAACCTACCCACAAAATCAAGTTAGATCCTGACCTTAATAAAACCTTCTACTACTGGCACTGCTTTATTCCGGGGCTGAAGGCAGGACAGCGGTACGCCTACCGCGTATTTGGACCGGATAATCCTTCGCAAGGGTTGCGCTTTGATGGTGAGAAGGTGTTAATTGATCCCTATGCACGTGCTGTAGAAATGGACCTATACGATAGAGGGGCTGCGGTATTTCCAGGGGACAACTGCCATAAGTCCATCCGAAGTGTGGTCATTGACCCCAAAAGGTATGATTGGGAAGGAGATCGGCCTCTGAACCATCCATTTGCTAAGTCGGTGATTTACGAGCTGCACGTCGCAGGCTTTACGAAATCACCCAGTTCTAGGGTAGCTAAGGATCTGCGAGGCACCTATCGAGGTCTTATCGAGAAAATACCTTATTTGCAGGATCTGGGAGTGACTTCGGTAGAATTAATGCCTTGCCATCAGTTCGATCCCACGGATGCTCCTAGTGGATTGAATTACTGGGGCTATAGTCCCATTGCTTTTTTCGCTCCCCATACAGCCTATGCAGCAGCAGATGATCCAGAGGACATCTTGAACGAATTTCGGGATATGGTTAAGGCTTTTCACAAAGCCGGAATTGAAGTCATCTTGGACGTAGTATTCAATCATACTGGAGAAGGAAACGAACGAGGCCCTATTCTTTCGCTAAAAGGCATTGAGAATCGGGCTTATTATATGTTGGAATCTAATGACCCTCAATATTATAGCGACTATACTGGTACGGGTAATACCTTGAATGCCAATCACTCTGTCGTGCGGCGAATGATTATTGATTGCCTCTGCCATTGGGTTCGAGAAATGCATGTGGATGGTTTCCGCTTTGATTTGGCCTCCGTGCTCTCTAGGGATGAAAACGGACATTTCCTGGAGAATCCCCCCTTATTATGGGAAATCGAATCGGAACCACAACTCGCCTCCACGAAAATCATCGCCGAAGCTTGGGATATCCGAGGCTATCAATTAGGTTCTTTTATTGGAGACAAATGGGCTGAGTGGAATGGGGTTTTCCGAGATGATATCCGCAAATTTGCGAAGGGGGACACGGGTATGATTCCGCCACTGGCCGATCGTTTAGTCGGGAGTCCAAACTTATTTGGATCCATCTTAAGAGATCCCAACCGGAGCATTAACTTCATTACCTGCCATGATGGCTTCACCATGAACGATCTGGTATCCTACAACCACAAGCACAACGAAGCCAATGGAGAAAATAATCGGGATGGCAGTAATAATAATAATAGCTGGAACTCAGGTGTAGAAGGCCCAACAAATGACCCTGCCATACAGGCATTACGCCATCAACAGATCAAGAACTTCATGACCATACTGATGGTTTCACAGGGTACCCCTATGTTGTCTATGGGCGATGAAATCAAACGGACTCAGGGAGGGAATAACAATGCCTATTGTCAGGACAATGAGATTAGTTGGATGAATTGGAAAGGCGTCAAACAAGAAAAAGACTTGCTGGCTTTTGTCAAAAAGCTAATCCGATTCAACCTGAGTTCCCCGTTCTTTCAAGAAAACATCTACTGGACTAATCCTGGCGGTATAGTGATTACTTGGCATGGCACCAAGTTGTTTGAGCCCAATTGGAGCACAAATTCTCACTCCTTAGCATACCAACTCTATCACCCGAATACAGAGGAACAACTATATGTAGCCTTAAACGCCTATTGGGAAGACTTACAATTTGATTTACCAATTCTCCCAGTTGGTGGGAAGAGAGGGCGATGGAAGAGAATTATTGACACTAGTCTTAAGCCACCAGAGGATTGTCAAGTTAATGGCAAAGCGAAGTATTGGAGCGAGGAACGATATAGATTGCCAGCACGCTCTGTCCTCGTGCTGGCTACCTAATTTTTGGGGAGATAAGATTCAACAATCAATTTTCCCTTGGAGGAAGACTACTGCTATGTATGATTCCTCCACCCACTACATCATCCCCTTCATAAAAAACGGCCGATTGCCCTGGAGCAACGCCCCGAACATTGGCAAAAAACTCTACGCTGATCTTGTCTTCATGATTCATCAATCGACTCATGGTTCCATTATCGCGGTAACGGATTTTGGTTAGGACTTCGGTACCGTCTGGAATACGTTCGTACTTCATCGGATTAAGTTTGTAGACCATCATTCCGTTGCGAATAAGTTCATCCATAGTACCTAAAACTACGGTATTGGTAGCGGGGCGGATTTCAGTCACATACATGGGCTCTCCCAGTGCGATCCCTAGCCCTTTGCGTTGACCAATGGTATAAAAAGGGTATCCTTGATGTACACCCAACTTTTGGCCTTTGGTATCTACAAAATCACCACCATTTACTCGTTCTTCTAGACCGTCCACTCTTCTTTTGAGAAACCCACGATAATCATTATCGGGTACGAAGCAGATCTCGTAACTCTCTGCCTTTTTTGACAGTTCCTCATAACCGAAATCCTTTGCCATCTGCCGAACTTCCGGTTTTGTATAATTCCCAAGTGGAAATCTACTGCGATTCAAGCAATCCTGATTCAATCCCCAAAGTACATAGCTCTGATCTTTGTTTCGATCAACCGCCTTTGAAATGTACTTGCGGCCGTCTTGTTCCAAAATACGTCCATAATGCCCGGTTGCGATAAATTCACAATCCAATGCATCTGCCCGTTTGAGCAAGGAGTTCCACTTGATGTGTGTATTACAAAGGACACAGGGATTGGGGGTACGCCCAGCCATATACTCATCTACGAAATTATCAATCACATAGTCCCCAAACTCTTCTCGTATATCAATGATAAAATGGTGAAAGCCCATGGTAACGGCGACCTCTCTGGCATCGTTGATGGAATCTAGACTACAACAGCCCGTCTCTTTTTTAGATCCCCCTGAATTGGCATAGTCCCAGGTTTTCATCGTAATCCCAACAACTTCATAGCCCTCTTCATGCAGCATCATGGCTGTCACCGTGCTGTCAATCCCTCCGCTCATGGCTACTAAGACTCTTCCGTGCTTACTCATCTTCTATAAATATTCGATTTTGACTGACAAAAGTACAAAATTAGCTAGCCATTGGTTCAGTCACTAGGGAAAAAACTTCTCTGTACACTATGTGATAAAGTTGTGATGAAATCTATGCTAGAAGCGGTAATTTTGTAGCACAAAACTTTATTAACACCTCATGACCACTCTAGTTCAATTGTTTGCCATTGGTTGGTTAGCAAGTTTCCTGGGGACCTTGCCATTCGGTCCTATTAATCTTTCCGTTGTCAGTCGAACCGTCAAGGACAGCTTAAGAGCAGGCCTTTGGTTTGCCTTTGCAGCGGCTTTGATCGAAATTGCCCAATCCTTTGTTGCCCTGCATTGCAGTGCCCTGATCAATCACTACCTGGATTCTTCTCCCTGGATAAAATGGGTTACAGCCGGTTTGTTTACCCTATTAGGACTAGTTTTTATGCTTAGACGTGAAAAGGTAGAAGCGGAAGAGGGGTCGTCTAAACGCAAAGACAATAATTTTCTGGCGGGCATCCTTATATCTGTGATTAATTTTCAAGCTATTCCGTTTTGGATTTTCATTCTTACCTATTTGGACATGAGTCATCATGTTAGAATAGATACTAGTCTGTCCTTAGGAGGCATTGCACTTTTTCTAATAGGTGTTTCAACCGGAAAGTTTGCCGCATTGACCTTATTTGGTTTGGCCAGTCAGCATGTTAAAAACCGGGTTCACCACTTAAAATTTTGGATGAATAAGGTCATTGGGTTCATTCTTCTATTGATCGGAATTTTCCAATTCCTCAATGCTTAAATTCAATATGAGACAACTTTCCATTTCTTGGCTATCCGGTTGCCAAAGTGGAAAAGTTAGTTAACAAACAGTATATTGCATCCATATTGCAGATATCCTGAATTTAAACCACTGATTATGAAAAACTTTCTGAGTTTTGTACTCACCCCCCTTTTACTTTTAGTCAGTTTAAACCACTTACAAGCGCAAGACGAAGAATTTGGATTGGCCTCCTATTATTCAGATGAATTCCACGGCAGAAAGACTGCTTACGGCGACACCTACAACAAAGACAAACTCACCACGGCGCACAAGAAACATCCCTATGGAACGATATTAAAGGTTACCAGGCTTGATAACAACAAGTCCGTGACTGTCAAGGTGATTGACAAAGGTCCCTTTATCAGAGGACGCGTAGTTGATCTAAGCCGCAAAGCTGCGGATCGCATTGGCCTAATTGATGTAGGTGTAGCAGAAGTCAAGGTGGAGGTAGTCAGCAAAATGGCCACAGAGAGGCCAAGTGCAGATATTGCGAAAGCCAAACCTAAGACGACGGTCCCGAAGGATCGGCCGGTGGCATTCTCAGATGAAAGCCGCACACCGACTAGAAGTAGCAGCTCACAGTCTTCCCCTGCCAATCCGGAAAGTTCCAAAGCTACTTCTACCCCCAAATCTACTACCAAGGCGAAAAATACAGCCAGTGCCAGTCGTGAACAGTCCAGCAGCTCTTCTAGCCGTACTCGTAGCAAGGAGGAACTAACTTCCAAGGGTAAAACGAAATCTTCGGCAAAAGCTCGTCTGGTCACTCAAGATTACACAAAATACGGTTTGTATAAGATCGTATTGGAAAAACCTAGCAAGAAAGGATACGGTGTTCAGGTAGCCTCCCTAAGTAATTATGAAAATGTGCTGCGACAAGTGGCAGACCTTCAATCAAAGTGGTTTGATAATATTCTACTTAGCGTTGAAAAGGGAGCGGCAAAGCCTGTGTATAAGATCATTTTGGGACCTTTCGATAGCGAAAGCCAAGCGCTCAGCTACAAG
>CBDHHG010000016.1:0-59831 GCA_965263225.1 Saprospiraceae bacterium | reverse complement strand
TAAATTGGAACAGGCTGGGGAAATGATCGACATCCAATTAAGGACCCCAGAACAAGGTATAGCTACTTTTGAAAACATGACTATCCAGGGAGGAGACAAGATATATCGATTACATGAGATCGCAACACTAAGACAATCCGCTGCCCCAAGGGAAATACATCGACGCAATCAGAGTCGGCTAGGAAAAGTATATGCACAAACGGATGAAAGTGTGCCACTTGAGTTTGTTGCCGATAAGATCAGGGAAACCGTACGTTGCCATCGACCTTCCTCCCAACTATAGCATTATAGTGGCGGGTGATGAGGCACGACGCCAGGAATCCTTACAGAGTCTTAGTTTCTCCTTGATCCTGTCGGTGATCTTAGTCTACATGGTCATGGCCTCGCAATTTGAGTCCCTGTTGCACCCATTTACCATCTTATTGACGATTCCCCTGGCAGTCGTAGGTACAATTGCCACTTTCTATTGGCTAAATGCGCCCTTGAACATCATGGCAATCATAGGGATCATAATGCTAGTCGGGATAGCGGTAAATGACGCGATCATACTGGTGGACAGGATTAATCAATTAAAACGGGGGGGGCTGTCCAGGTACGAGGCAATAGCCCAAGCCGGGCAGCAAAGGATCCGACCGATTCTGATGACTTCGCTGACGACGGTACTGGCCTTACTTCCTCTGACTTTCGGTTTTGGCGAAAGTGCCTCTTTGAGAGCACCGATGGCTTGGGCTGTGATTGGAGGGTTGGTTACTTCTACCCTACTGACGCTAGTCGTCATTCCCTGTGTCTATGCCGTAATCGATTTTGGAGGTAGAAAGGAAAGTGCGGAAATGGTTTAGAAGCTGTGCACCAAGTTCATGGCTTAGTAAAAGACCCGATCAATGAATCCATATCATTTTTATAAAAAGATAAACAGAACCAGCTGTTCATGATGACCCAACTCATACATCGAAAAGTAGCGATCTGTATGGTCTTCATAGGCTTAACCCTATTGGGCTATCTCTCCTATAAGCAGCTGCCTGTAGAACTGTTGCCGAATGCAGAACTTCCCATGCTCTTTGTACAAGTGGCCTCTCCCTCTCAGGTGAACCCGCAATACCTGGAGCAACAAGGTGTTCTACCCGTAGAGGGGGCCATCGGTACGATGGAAGGCGTAGAAAAAATAGAGACCCAGATCAGTGGAAATCGAGCGACCATTCGCGTTAGTTTTGAACAAAATACGCGCTTCAAATACGCCTTTCTAAAGCTACAACAGAAGATCGATGCGGTAAAACCAGACCTTCCCACCGACCTCTTTGTCCAAGTAGCTAAGATTGACCTACAGCAGTTAACCAACCAGTTTCTCGAGTTACAGGTTAGGGGCAGTGGCGGGACGGATCGCTTGCGCAATGTAACGGAAAAGGATATTCGCCCCGCCTTTGAAAACTTGGATGGCATTGCATCTATCAGCATCTTCGGCGGGAGGCAGAAGAACTTGGAGATTCTATTAGACAAACAAGCTGCGGAGCCCCACAATATTACTCCGGAAAGTGTACGCTCGCGACTGACACAGAATTCGGGAAGCAGGACACTAGCCGGCTTTTTATACGAAGGAGACAAAAGATTCTTCATCCGTACCGCTTCTGAATACGCGGAGGTAAATGAAATAGAAAATATCGTCATGGCTCCGGGCCCGATCCTACTTAAAGATGTGGCGAAGGTATCCTTTGGTGTCGATGAAGAAGAATCCATCAGTAGAGTAAATGGCAAGGACGCCATTTCTTTGACCGCTACTAAGGAGTCACAGGTTAACATCATTGATCTATCCCGTCGTTGCCTAAACTTGATAGATCAACTCAATGAACAGTTAGCTGCCAAAGACGTGCAGATTACCGTACAGCGGAATCTCGCCCAGAATATGGAGGACAACATTAATCAAATCATTGATTTGGCTTTGATCGGAGGGCTATTGGCGATCTTTGTATTGTGGATATTCCTAAAGGATCTTAGGTTGATTTCCGTGATTGCGGTATCCATCCCAATCTCCGTATATGCTGCCTTCAATTTATTCTACGGTGCAGGCATTAGCATCAACAGCTTAACGCTCGTTGGCATGGCATTGGCCATTGGAATGTTGCTTGATAATAGCATCGTCGTGCTGGAAAATATCTATCGGCTAGTCGCTGAAGGATCCATCATGGAAAAGGCGGTAAGCAAAGGAGTAGCGGGCGTGGCCAAAGCCATTCTAGCCGCTACCCTGACCACCGCCACGGTATTTGTTCCCTTTCTGTTTTTCGGCAATTACCTGATTGCATTGATTGGAAAGAATATCGGTGTTTCCATTATTTCGACCCTGAGCGTTTCCTTATTGGTGGCTCTACTTCTGATTCCTGTATTAGCAGCCTTTGTACTGGCCTTTTATCGCAAGAAAAAATCTAAGGCATTCGCAATATCAAAGGCCAAAACACGTACGGAACGCCTGTATCTCGTATTGCTGAAGAGCAGTCTGCGTAGCCCAGCAAGAACCATCATTGCTGGCTTGGTGCTTTTCTTCCTTACGACCTTTGCTGTTTTGGCCATCAACATCAACGCGCAGGAGGAGGTAGAGTCCGATCAAATAGATGTATTTGTCACGATGGCAAAAGGTAGCACCTTAGACAATACGGATAAAATCGTCAAGGAAATAGAAGCTAAAGTTGATGGCATTAAGGAAAAGGAGGATGTCAGCAGCCGAATTCGAGCGGAAGATGCCGTCGTGAGCATTAAGTTGCAGAAAGACTTTGAAGACATTGACAATCGAAACTATTTTGAGGTAAAAGCCAATATCGATCGCCTGATCAGGGAAATTGGTGGCAACGCACGGATCAGCCTCAGCGAGCAAAGCAGCGGCCGAGGTGGTGGTGGCGGCGGCGGTGGTATCGGTGGTATGGATGCCTTAGGTTCTCTCCTGGGCTTTGGCGACAACCAGGAAAAACTAGTTGTCAAAGGCGAGGATTACGCTGTATTGCAGCGAGTATCCCAGGATTTGCTCTACTATCTAGAAAGCCTAGAAGAAACCGTTGATGCCAACTTGAGTTCAAGAGGCAATCGCCCGGAGGTTTTCCTGCGCTTCGACCCATTAACGCTAGCCCGTAAAGATATCGCTCCCGAAAACATCATGTTGGCCCTTCGTGATTTTGGACAAGACGCCCCCACCAACTCCACCTTCCAATATGCCGATGAAGAATACAATATCATTATCCGCGAGAAGGAGGTTCAAGAATATGAAGAACCGGAGCCCAAAAGTATGAATGATCTACGACGATTGGAGGTGGCCGATGGAACCGGAGGACTGCATGAGATGGCTACCTTTACCAGTATTCAGACGGGGCAGGGCATGGACGATATCCAGCGCATCAACCAACAGAAACAGATTGAGATCTTCTATCGTCGATCTCAGCAAGCCTTGCAATCCAAGGAAATCCTCGATGCGCATAAAGAGAGTATCAATCAACTCGTTGCTAATTATCCTGCACCACCAGGCATCGCGATTGAAATTGTGGAAGCACAGGATCAGCTCAAAGACTTCAAGGTACTGGCAGGTGCTGCGATTCTTCTAATTTTCATGATCTTGGCCTCCGTTTTTGAATCCCTATCAGCTCCATTTGTGTTAATGTTCTCCGTACCCTTGGCCGCCACCGGAGCCTTATTGGGTTTGGCTATTACTGGCAATAGTCTCTTCAATGCCAATACCCTGACTGGCTTTCTTATCCTTTTAGGAGTGATTGTGAATAATGGTATAATTATGATCGATTACGTCAACTCACTCAGGCGGCAGGGGTACCGAAAAACACGTGCCTTAATGACGGCTGGTTTACATCGATTGCGCCCGATCTTGATCACTGCCATTACTACGATTGCAGCCATGTTCCCGCTTGCGCTGGGAACGGCGGAGTACGTGAGCCTAATTGGTGCCCCTTTTGCCATTACCGTAATTGGAGGACTTGCCCTTGGCACCTTGCTCACACTGGTCCTTATTCCAACGGTTTATTTGGGTTTGGAAAATGCCATTAGCTGGTTCAGGGAGTTGCCTTGGTGGGTGAGACTAATCAACCTGGCACTCTGGTTGGGAGTAGGCATCTACATCTACTTTAAGCTAACGTCTCTGTTGTGGCAGTTGGTCGACTGGCTCTTGCTATTATTCTTGGTTCCAGCTGTGACCTACTTCATACAGCTAAGTTTGAAACGGGCCAAAGCAGATGTTATTCCAAGGGAGGAAGAATTGGAAATTAGTATCCAAAACTTAGTGAAGATATACAATCGCCCAGGGCGTCTCACCCGTGAATGGACGGGTAGTAAAGCTTTAGCAGATTTTCACCATTCCGGACTAAGAGGCATCAAATGGGGCTTGCTGATTCGCGAATTCCTCTGGCAGTTGCCACTCTTGGGTTTTATGATTTGGTTTACTTATACCTTCCTCCGCTCCGGTTTTTGGATGACGCTTTTAGCGGTTGGAATCTACCTGCTAATTTTGGAAATCTGGTTCCCCATTGGCACGGCCTTAACTAAGGGAGAGCCTAAACGTTGGAAGAAGTTAATCAAGGCATTTGGGTGGTTGCTGTTTTGGCTAAGCCCTATCGTTCTGGTTCTACAGTTGAATCAACGCTGGGAACAATGGGGGTTCGCAGTCTTTGTCGGAGTGGTTTGGTACCTGATTCTCTTAATCTACAATTCTTCCAACTACATCCATCGTAATGCTGTCAATATTGAGCGCGTGAAAGGCAGATTAAGGCGTTTCTACTATCGTTTGATCATAAATATCCCCATTATCGGAAAACGGAAATTGCCTTTCAAAGCGCTAAACGGTGTATCCTTACATATTGGAACCGGGATGTATGGTTTATTGGGGCCAAATGGAGCCGGTAAATCTACGCTTATGCGGATCATCAGTGGAGTATTTGAACAGAGTTACGGCAAGATTTGGATCAATGGCGTAGACACCCAACTCAAACGCGAAGAACTGCAAGGTTTAATAGGATACCTTCCACAAGCCTTTGGTAGCTATGAGCATATGTCTGCCTGGAGTTATCTAGACTATCAAGCCATTCTCAAGGGGCTAACGGACAACAGAGCGCGCAAAGAACGCTTGGAGTACGTGCTTTCATCCGTCAATATGCTAGATCGAAAAGACGAGAAGATTGGCTCCTTCTCCGGAGGTATGAAGCAACGGATCGGGATAGCCCAAATTCTACTACACCTGCCCAGGATTCTGATCGTCGATGAGCCTACAGCGGGTTTAGATCCTCGGGAAAGAATCCGATTCCGGAATCTCTTGGTACAACTGAGTCGGGAACGCATCGTCTTATTCTCTACGCACATCATTGAAGACATTGCCAGTTCGTGCAATCAATTGGCCGTGATCAACAAGGGTTCCGTTCGGTACCAAGGCTCGCCCCAGGATATGCTACAGCATGCGGAAGGCTTGGTTTGGGAATATGTTATCCCCGCTAATGAGTTTGAGCAAGCCGAGAGTGAACAAGTTATTGTCAATCATATGCGTGAAGGGGATAATATTCGGGTTAGGTGTATTGCTTCTACTCAACCTACTGAAGCAGCGGTAGAAACAGAGCCCGTTTTAGAAGATGCCTATTTGTGTCTCTTGAAAAACATTCAGAAATAATGGGGAACGCATTCATTCTACTAAGCAAATTAGTTCGCTATAACTTAAAAATCATCTTCGCGGGTCGGTTCATCTGGTTCCTTTTGGCAGCCTTAGGGTTTTATATTTTCTTTATGGTGATCAGTGTCATGGATAATGATGACATCAACATGGGTTCCATTTATTCCCTGACTTTCTTTCCAGCTATCTTGCTGATCTTCTACCCGATGGTCTTCGGCATTCAACGGGATGATGATGCACGTATGTTGGAGATTTTGTTCGGCATACCTGATTATCGATACAAGGTCTGGCTGGTACGTTTATTTTTGATCTTTACACAGATCTTTATACTATTGATTCTTTTTGCATCCCTCGGCTCTTATCTCTTATACCCGGTAAATCCACTGGTAATTGCTTCCCAATTGCTTTTCCCAATTTGTTTCCTTGGTAGTTTAGCCTTTTTGTTTGCTACACGGATAAAGAATGGAAATGCAACAGCAGTAATCATGATTTTATTAGGGGTAGGATTGAGCATTTTCAGCGAGATATTGGAGGATACTTTTTGGAATATCTTTCTCAATCCTTTTGATCCAGAGCGTGGATTCAGCGAACTCGCTTGGCAGCAGATTGTTTGGAAAAATAGAGTATTTCTCTGCGTTGGGACGATCGTCTTCATACTCACGGCCTTGATCAATTTACAGAAGCGGGAGCGATATATATAGGTAGTACATATTGCCCCCACGACTAATGATCAGTTAACCTATTTCCAATTAAATCCGCTCCCTTGGTAATTGGAATATACGCTTGGGGATACCTTCAGCGACCCACTTTTACCATCGCCTAGAAGTGAGCAAAATGCTTCTGAGATGGCTTAAGCCAATCGCTCAAAAAGCCCGAGCAAAAAACTTGCTTTGCCTGTTGAGCAATCAACTCAAGCTCAAGGCAGCAAAGAGCTTGTTGCTGAGCCCACACATTTGGTTCTACCATTTTGTAACTCCATTTGCAGTTTGATATTAGGAGGACCTCTTAACCTGCCAGCTAGGCTGTAAGACACTGACCAGCGCAAAAGGCTCTTACTTGCTAGTAGCTGCGTAGTCAACCTCTCGGTAAGCCTGAATCACAGCCCTTTCACCCTCTTTGCCTTCCTTGGAATTTCCGTGCTCCATGCCTAAAATGCCGCGATAACCTTTTTCATGAATGTACTTGAAGACGTTCTTATAGTTGATTTCCCCAGTGGTAGGTTCCTTCCGGCCGGGATTATCACCAATCTGAAAATAGCCTATTTCCTCCCAAGATTGCTCCATGTTAGGGATCAAATTACCCTCCTGAATTTGTTGATGATAAATATCGAAAAGAATCTTACAGGCTGGACTATCGACTGCCTTGCATATCTGATAGGCTTGCGAGATTTTGGTTAGGAATAGGCCGGGGTGATTGAAGAAATTCAATGGTTCTAGTACCATGACCAAATTATGTGGTTCCAAAATGGCTGAAGCACGCTTCAGCACCTCAATCACATTAGCCGTTTGATACCCCATATCTTGTTTCTGATCCAGGTAACCTGGTAATACGGTCATCCAGGTAGCATTGACGCGCTTGGCGGCATCTACAGATTCCTTAACCCCTTTGAGAAATTCTTCCCGGATGGCTTCATCCTTCAATACCAGTGTTGGTTGATTAATACGAATGCGGCCTCCAACAAAAACGCCCATTTCCATATCTAACTGGGCTAGCTTGGCCCCAATCTTATCTTGCATCGTCTTCTCTCGCCGCTTAAGATAGTTGTCTTCAAATGCAGTAAAGCCTTGATCTGCCATGAACTGGATCTCATCCAGTGGGGCTTTCCCCGCATGCTGCTGGAACATGCCGGTATGCGGCGCAAATTTCATATTAAACCTTTTGGCTTGAACAATTGAATTAGGTTTGCCCTGTAGGTGAGTTGTAGCCATTGCCCCCGCAGCCCCTACGCTGCTGGCGATGAAGGTTCTTCGTTTCATAAAGTGGTCTTTTCGTTTTGAATAATTCTTCTGTTAAAGATCGTAATAAGTTGGTTAGTTTCTTATAGGCCCATGCTAAGAAATCAGTTGAAAGCTTTAATTTGCAGCAGGAATATAGCACGATCAAGTTTCACCAATTCACAAATCTATCCTTATGAAATCCTACAGCTTACTGCTGCTAGCTTGCTTGCTATCCATCTGTGCTTGGTCTCAACAAACCATAACGGCTTCTTTGACACATGACGGTAAGGAACGAAGCTATATTTTGTACGTGCCTGAAATTTATAGCAGTGAAACGCCAGTTCCTCTCCTACTCAACTTTCATGGTTATACCAGTAATGCCAATGATCAAATGTGGTATGGCGATTTTCGGACAATAGCCGATACAGCTGGATTTTTGGTAGTACATCCTCAGGGCAGTTTGCTAAATGGCATCACGCACTGGAATGTAGGAGGTTGGACATTAGGTAGTACCACAGATGATATTGGATTTACCGAAGCCCTGCTTGATGAATTGTCTAGCAATTACAATATTGATCAAAACCGGATCTATTCCACAGGCATGTCGAATGGGGGCTTTATGAGTTTTCTGTTGGCTTGTCAGTTGAGTGATCGGATTGCCGCCATTGCTTCAGTGACGGGCTCCATGACACCAGAGATCTATAACAGTTGCGATCCGCAGCACCCGACGCCAGTTATGCAAATCCACGGCGTGGTGGATGGCGTAGTACCGTATTTTGGAGCCTCTTGGACGAGATCTATTGCAGATGTGCTAACTTATTGGAGAGATTATAACAATTGCTCCACGGAATTGATCAAGACGGATGTACCCAATACAAATTTGCTAGATGCCTCCTCCGCTTCCTACCAAGTTTACCCAGATGGGGATAACGAAAGTACCGTAGAGCATTTCCGGATTAGCGGGGGTGGACATACCTGGCCGGGCTCCTTTCCAAGCCCAGGAACCAACCAAGATTTTAATGCCTCCCTGGAGATCTGGAAATTCTTCTCTCGTTATGATCTGAATGGGTTGCAAGGTATCACTTCCGTGGACGATCAGGCCGCTGAGCAAGCAGCACTTCACATCTTCCCCAACCCTACTCATGGGTTATTAACTATAGCCTCTAAACAAGCCGTTGGAAGCCCCTATCAATTACACTCTATCCACGGACAGTTGGTGAAAGCAGGAATCATAGTAAATGAAAGAGAAGAACTGGATCTTTCTGCCTTACCTAAGGGAATATACATTCTTAACTTGGGTAGCCAAGGATTCAAGATCATCAAGGGATAATCAAAAGGCCAGGTATCATTTTACGTGCCTGGTTACTACATCTAGAGTTGCTTGAACACGAATAATATTAGTTAGTAGAACTTCTTCTGCGCCTTCTTGCATCATATTCAGCATCGCCTGTATCCGTTCTTCATCCCCCCAACGCAATTGACCGGCATAGATGAGTTCCACCAAAGCATTGGTCAAAAAGCCTTTTACCAGATCCGTCTCTGCATTGGGAACGATGGTTTCTAAGATGTCCAAATCTGTCACTTCCGCCAGAATCTTAACCTTTCGTCCAATGGCACAGATCATTGCTTGATCAGTCGTCCCTTTGTATTCGGTGATCAACTTGGGCCACGGAATGAGTTTTTCTGCCATCTTCCGCGCAATATGGATCTTCATTCTAAAGTTAGAAGCCAAACTCCGCATCTCATTGGTTTGTTTAAATTGCTCGGAGAGCAGGGCTAGCTCCTTGCGAATTTGCTCCATCGGACAAACCTGTTGAAAGGTACCGATGGCGGAGTGCTGTATCTGGTCTATAATTTCCAGAATCGTAAAGGTAATGGAGTTGTATTCTATCTTGTAATCTTGTAGCGCAATGTGACCCCGCAATTTTTCAGCTTCCAATTGGCGGTATCGAGCTGCTACATGATAGATTTCCGTCGTTAAGCTATTGGTAGAGCCTTCTGTGAATTCAATTAATTCTTCGATGACTTGTCGGATGTTTCCGTGAGAAACAGATTTCTTGAGATGCTTAAGTTGGAGGTTTGATTTTGTCATAATAAATCGGGTTGTCTGCTATTGGGTCTAAGTGGCGAATCATCCATTACCAATAACCAAGCTAATGGGTTACAGTTAGAAAAGGTATTCCGCCAGCTAGGCCCTTCCTATGAAGACTTTTGAGGATTTGGGAGACAAAAACGAATATACTGAATGATCTACGCATAACCAATATACTTAAATCAACTAAATTTAACAACTGTATGCTACTGATTTCCATCTAAGGGAAGCTATTGTGTCTAGCAAGTGGATGAGCTATTCTAACAATTGCAAGCTAGTAAGCTAGCTAATAGAAAAGAGGCATATCCCCGAAAAGAAAGCAAGTGCCCGATAATTAGTTTAGATAAACAAGTGTAGGATATATCGTCATGCTCAATCATCTGTATTATATTAGAGCAGTGCCATTGGTTAACCGATGCTAGGGCCGCAAGACGCTTACATCTTCATGTGGACCTAGGTGCCAATTTATGCCGACTTAACTACAAAATTCAAACCTCATCAGGATGACAAAACGAAAAACACAACCAAAACACGCCTCCCGTAGAGATTTCATTAAGAAAAGTGCGATTGCTTCTTCTATTTTCATTGTGCCCCGGCATGTCCTAGGGGGACCTGGTTACACAGCACCAAGTGATCAGCTTAATCTTGCAGCCATTGGCGCAGGCGGAAAGGGAAGAAGCGATATTCGGAATGCCTCGGTTGGAGGTCGTGAAAGAGTCGTGGCCTTGTGTGATGTGGACTTTTCTGGCTCTGCCAAAAGCTCCGTAGAAGCATTCCCGAAGGCAAAGATCTACCATGACTATCGAGAAATGCTGGATAAGGAGAAAGATATTGATGCCGTTACGATCTCTACCCCGGACCACGTACACGGACCGGCTGCTGCTTTTGCCATGCAAAGAGGCATCCATGTTTACGTTCAGAAACCCATGACTCATAATATTCAAGAAGCACGCTATCTGACCAAGCTGGCTCGGGAAAAGAAGATTGTCAGTCAGATGGGAAATCAAGGAGCATCCAACCCACTCCTCAAGATGGTGCAAGGCTGGGTAGATTCAGGAAAATTAGGAAAGATTTCTAAGGTTCAGGTTTGGACCAATCGCCCAGTTTGGCCGCAGGGATTTGCTTTCCCAGAACCGGATGAAAGCGAGAAACCGGATGATCTTAAGTGGGATCTATGGCTTGGGCCATCAAAAGCCATTCCGTATACGCCCAATATTCATCCATTCAACTGGCGTGGCTGGTGGGAATATGGCACTGGTGCCCTAGGTGATGTCGGGTGCCATCTCATCGACATTCCGTTCCGCACACTAGGTCTAAAATACCCGACCGATGCAGAATGCAGTGTGGGAGCCGTATACACCAAGATGTGGAATGCCGAGTATCATCCAGAAGGATGCCCTCCTTCCTCCTTTATCACCCTTCATTTTGATGCCACGGAGAAGAGTAAGGCTCCGATTGAAATGACCTGGAGCGATGGCGGGATTCGCCCGTCGCACCCCACCATCATCCCTGCTGATGATGATATCGGAGGAAAGAACAGTCAAAATGGGGTACTGATCATTGGTGAAAAAGGGATCATTTCTACCAATATAAATGATAGTTCTCCGCTCATGCCGAAGTTGTATCTCAATGACGGCACCAAAGAGTTTGGGCCTGAGGAAGAAAACTTCGACGAGCCAGAATACGGACATCATAGACAATGGGTGGATGCTTGTAAGGCTGGCTTCGATAGCCCTGAACATAAGGCATTGACCTCTTCCTTTGATTATGCAGGTCCTATGACGGAGACGGTACTAATGGGGAATCTGGCAATTAGAAGCTTCATGCTACGTCGAGAAAATGCCAAGGGAAAAACAGAGTATTTCGGTAGAAAGAAGTTGTTATGGGATGGCGAGAATATGAAAATCACCAACCTCGTAGAAGCCAATCAATTTGTAGGTAGAACTTACAGAATTGGGTGGGAACTACGTTCATAGATAAGAATATCAGATTGGGGGGCTAATCCTGAGTGATGGCGCCCCAACAACTTTCCTATTCCTTTCAAAAACAGTCTAGCATTTGCCTTGGAAAAGGGCAAAAAAAAGAGAGCCCTTTTGGACTCTCCCTTGCAAATAACCTATTTCTATCCTCTGACAAATAGAGCATCTTGTATCTGTAGCAACCTAGATCAGCAGATGTTTATATTCGAAACTTTTTCCGAATAAAGACATTTTCTTCTTTAGGTCTTCTCTACAAATCTTCTAATACCCATTCCCAAAGGGACCTTTATTCTTAATCTCGTCCTCTCTCTATTAGAGCGAGTGCGATAATGATTTCTTCTGGTATTGTATAAGTCATTTCTTACCATACAAAGGTGAGGGAAATTCTCCAAGATGACTTGGACTATTGTTTTTAAAACTTGGATTATTGTTTTAAAACTTGGACTATTGTTTTTAAAACTTGGATTATTGTTTAATCGCACATAATCGATAAATACCTAAAAAACAGATATTCAACATCTTACAAACAGACTTATCAAGAAAAATGAAGTAACTCAAATATACCAGCCAATTATAGTTTCAATTGTATTTCATAACTTGTGTTGTCCGTTGTAAGGCTAGCAGCACTTTCAAAAATTAGAAAGAGATTCGCTAATGCTGTGATCATGGATTAGTACCAGACCTATTGTCAAACCTACCTTATGCCAGCTAGAGAGATTTCCCTTTTGCTGATCGACCCCAATGAGCAGCACCAGGATATCGTGCAGGATCTTCTAGGAGACCGCTACGAGCTCTATTTGGCTTCTAATGCCCGAGAAGGTATTAAGTATGCTCACAAGCATATTCCCGATATTATCTTCATTAGCAAGGATCTGCCTGAAGGAAATTGTGCAGAAGTTTGCCAAAAATTGAAGGAGCATCAATTGAGCAGTCACATTCCAATTCTCTTAATCGGACGTCAGATCAATCCATTTCGTGCCAAAATCAAATATAAAGTTGATGTTTTTTTGGAATACCCTTACAGCATGCGACAACTACTCATACAAGTCCGGAAAATGATACAATTCAAAATTCGCCTGCAAGAAAGGTATGCTTTGTTTGCCAAGAAGGATATGCGTTTGGTATCAGAGGAAAGTTTCTTGAGCGATTTGATCCTGAGGTTACCCTAATACCGTCGGCAGACAAATTAATTTTCGTTAACTTTCGAATCCAATTCCCCCTGCTGATTCTTAAAACCCGTCATTTTCAAAATTGGTTGAATTGATCCACAGTATTCGCCATTGTCGTTGTGTTCTAGCCCTAGTTACTTGCCTGGCTCTAGCTGGTGTAAATCAGCTCCTTGGGCAACCTTTGTCCTCTTATCAACACCTGACCCAAAAACAAGGCCTTTCCAGTAACTATGTTCTTGACTTCCTTGAAGATCATTTGGGTTTCATCTGGATTGGCACGGAGAATGGACTCAACCGATTTGATGGCAATCATTTCTTAGAGTATCGTCACGATCCTGAGGATTCAACCTCCCTGAATAGTAACTGGATCACGCTAATTTTTGAAGATAGCAGGCGGAACGTCTGGGTAGGTACTCGAAATGGTTTAAATCGGCTTGATCGGCAAAGTGGCGTATTTGAAAGGGTGAATTTGCGAAAAGAGGATGGTTCCATCATTAAGGATGAGGTCACTAGCTGTCTGGAAGATCAAAATGGCAATGTTTGGGTTTTGACACTTAGAACAGGTCTATTTCGGGTACAGCTCAGTAAAAATGGGCCACCTTACCTGGCAGAACAATTCGCCTATAAACATATAACTTCAGCTTCGGCCAATAGCTTGAGGCTTTCTCATCTGATTCATGTTCATGAGGATTACTTGTGGGTGGCCACTACCCAGGGCTTTGATCGACTACAGATCTCTACTGGAGAAATCCTCAGCAGACAGATTCCTGATTTTACTGGATTTTTCCAAGGGGAAGTAGTCTTTATCAAGAGTTTGGTTGATTCTTCGGGTGATATTATTCTTCAATTGGGGGGAGAATTGTATCGAGTAAAAGATCAAAGTACAAATCCATATCTAGTTCAACTTCCCCGGACAGCGCCGAATTCTCCCTCGAATCAATCATTGCGCTATATGGTCTGGCGGGATGAACGGACTCTTATTGCTACGGATCTGGCACAAATCTATTTGATCGATATTGAAAGTGGAGAACAAACCCTATTCCTTCCCGCTGAAGAGCAGGCTGATCTATTTCGCAGTCCCATCCTGCCCATTCTAAAGGACTCAAAGGGAAACCTTTGGGTCGGGACAGAGGGAGAAGGGTTTCACTTTTTGTCTGGTGAAAAACCCGTTTACACCTTCCATCAGCATGAACCTGACAACCCCAATTCGATATCTGCTGGATCAGTCAGAAGCTTCACAGAAGATCGACAGGGACATCTTTGGATAGGTATATTAGGTGCCGGCATCGAGCAATTTCAGTGGACACCAGATGGCCAAGGCCTCAAGAAATTGAACGCAATAAATGCAGGGAATACAGATCTAAGCAGTGATCTTGTGATTAAAGTGATGCTTGATCAATCTGAAGATGTGCTTTGGGTAGCCACCAACAACAACGGCCTTAATAGGGTAGATCTTGTTTCTGGAGAAATAAATGTTTATCGCCATCTTGAGCATGACCCAAATTCACTAGGCGGAAATCGCATTTGGGGCTTGAATCAAGACAAGAATGGCTTCATTTGGGCTGGTACCTGGACGGAGGGTTTAGCCCGACTAAACCCCGTTGACGGTAGTATAAAGAACTATTTTGCTGAGCCGAACGGCCTGAGTAGTAATAGCATACGCTACATCTACAGAGCACCTGATGAATCCTTTTGGATCGGAACTACTCGTGGCTTGAATCAATTAGACACGCAAACCGAAAGCTTTACACCTTTCGTTCATGACCCTACCGACTCCACCAGTCTTTCCAACAATCTTGTTTGGTCTGTTTTCAAAGACCGCCTGGGAGACCTATGGGTGGGTACTGATGTAGGACTTAATCGACATGATCCAGAAACCAACCGCTTTGAACACTTTTATGAGCATGACGGGCTTCCCTCCAATACAATTTTCGGTTTGGCGGAAGATACTGAAGGTATGCTTTGGGTGAGTACAGATAAAGGAGTTGCCAGAGTCATCCGGGAATTAGGAGAGATTTCCTTTCAAAAAATTAATGTTCAAGATGAACTGGGTAGCCTTTCCTTCATACCCAAAGCCCTATACCCAAGCCCTAGCACCAGGCAATTGCTACTTGGGAATGCCAGTAGGATGGTCGTAATAGATCCGAATCTCATTGAACAAGATACCTTCAGTCATGACTTAACCATCCATTCTTTTTCGACCTTTCGTTTGGGGAATGGGAAAGGAAGAAAAGATGTAGATTACTTCATAACTGATAAATCCGAAGAAGTTCAACTGGGATATCAAGACCAATCCATTAGTCTTCAGCTTTGTGATCTAGCTTGGCAGGGCACACAGGATCAACAATATGAATACCAACTAGCTGGATTTAACGGCCAATGGATGAGCCTCCCAGAAAACATGGAGGTAACCTTTACAAACCTGGATGCCGGTAAATATCAATTTCTGGTAAGAACTAGAAGTCCGGGCAATATCGCCTCTGAAGCAGTCCAATTGCTTTCTTTACGCGTCTTCCCACCTTGGTGGGAGAGTACAGCAGCCTACATTGGTTATCTATTGCTGTTGCTTGGTTTTGGCTACCTCGTATACCGATTCCAATTGAATCGGCAACTTCAGATCCAGGAAACTGAAAACCTAAAAGCCTTAGATACTTTCAAGAATAAGTTGTACACCAATATCACTCACGAATTCAAGACCCCCTTAACTGTTATTAGTGGAGTGATAGAGCAAGTGCAAGGGCACGATAAGGTGAAGAAGCTGGTAAAGAGGAGTAGTTCCAACCTTTTGAATCTGGTGAACCAAATATTGGATCTGAGAAAGCTAGAAGAAGGACAGTTAAAACTCAATAGGATACAAGCAAATATCATTGAATACCTTCGCTACTTACTTTCTTCCTACGAAGCTTTGGCGGATTTAAAGAATATTCAATTGCATTTTGTTCCGGAACAAGCGCAAATATTGATGGATTTCGACATGGAGAAAGTCCAGCGAGTGCTAGCTAACTTGTTATCCAATGCCATTAAGTTCACTCCAAATGATGGGCATGTTTATGTACGCGTTGCCAAAGGTCAATCCGCAGAAACTGAAGAACCGACTCTTGCCCTAATCGTGCAGGATACAGGGGTAGGTATTCCACTCGAAGATCAGAAAAACATCTTCAACCGATTCTATCAAGCTGTACATCATAACACCAATAGACAAAGTACCCTACAATACCGCGGTCCTGGCGGTGGGACGGGTATAGGTCTAGCCATGACTAAAGAGTTAGTAGAATTCATGGGTGGCACCATCAAAGTAGCAAGTCAACTGGGGCAGGGCAGCCAATTTACCATTACCCTACCGATACACCAAAAAGCGCCAATTATCCCAACTAAAGAATTAATCGCCAAGCCCATTACAAGTATGGAGGTGCCCACAACTACCTCAGATCTTCCAACAGGCCCTTACTCAGCAGGCGTAGCTACCGTGCAGTCACTTCTTTTAATTGAAGACAATAGGGATGTTATGCAATATCTTGTCACTTTGTTGGAAGACAAGTACGACCTGTATCTTGCTCAGGATGGACAAGAGGGAATAGACCTCGCCTTGGAGTACATTCCTGATTTGATTGTCAGTGATGTAATGATGCCCATCAAGGACGGTTTTGAAGTATGCAGCACCTTAAAAGCAGATGAACGGACCAGCCATATCCCCATCATACTACTAACTGCCAAATCCAGTATAGACTCTCGACTGGAAGGCTTAGGGCGAGGAGCCGATGCCTACCTGGCCAAACCTTTTGACCAGCGAGAGTTGTTTATCCGACTTGAACAATTGGCAGCCATTCGCCAACAATTAAGAGAACGCTACAAGGGCATTGATCCAGGCGAAGACATGGAGGAGAAGAATCCGTATGCCCAGGAAGATGTGTTTATCCATCGGCTTCAGGAGATCATTATCGCCAAGATGAAGGATGCAGATTTTGGCATCCATGCGCTTTGCCACGAAATGGGGATGAGTAGATCTCAGTTACACCTTAAGCTCAAAGCATTGACCAATCGTTCCACGTCACACGTCATTCGGGCCGTTCGTTTGCATAAGGCCAAAGAGCTGTTGCAGGAAAATTCCATGAATGTGACGGAGGTCTCCTATGAAGTCGGCTTTAATGATCCTGCCTACTTTTCCAGAAAGTTCACAGAAGAATTCGGCATGAGTCCAAAGAAGTTTATGGGGAATTTATCCTAGAAGTTGCTGCTGGCAGATATAAAGCGAATATTCATCAGGTTTTTGAATTTGGGCAATTACCGCAGGCACACGAGATTATGGAAAGCACTCTTGCTGCGGGGAAATTGGTCGTAGTGACAGAAGATTAATTTCTCGCTATTTTGTATACTTGGGTATGCGAGAGTACACCATCCCCAATCATCTAGTAGTAGAAAATTCACCACCTCCGATTGGATTGATTGATTACAGAGCAGAAGGGAAGCCTATTCGGAACCGCATTTTGTATACGCAGAATGTGATCAGCTTTATGATACAAGGGTCTAAGGAGATTCACATGCAGGAGGCTCCACTAAGTTTTGACGAGACGCATTTTGCCATTATCACCTCTAGCAGATGCCTGATGACCGAAATTTCTGCAAATGGCCAGTACCGAAGCCTGTTGTTCTTTTTCAACGATGAAATACTCAGGAGTATTTGGTTGAAGCATATGGATGCCTTCCAAGAAGTAGAAACAAAAGCGGAAGCATTATCCCTACCTTATGATCCGTATCTCTTGCAGTTTCGCAGTTCAATCGAGCTACTGTGCCGGACCAATTCCTCTAGCCTTGCCCTACTAACAGCCAAGCTTGAAGAGTTTCTTCTATATATTCTGCAAAGACGCCCACAGCAACTGATTGCTCTACTCAACAACAGCAAATCCAAAACAGAGGTGGACTTTAGGAATGTGGTGGAAAATAACCTGTTTAGCAATCTGAGTGTTGAAGAACTCGCCTTTCTATGCAATATGAGTATCTCTACCTTCAAGCGCCATTTCCACAAATTCTATGAAACCTCACCTAGTCGCTTTATCCAGGAACAACGGATGAAAATGGCGGGGCAACTGCTTCGGCGGAAAAAGCTTCCTTCGGAGATCTATAACCTCGTTGGTTACGATTCTTATTCCAACTTTGCCCGAGCTTTCAAACAATACTATCAGATGAGTCCACGCCAATACCTGAACATGAACGTTTAGGAATAGTATTCGAACGAATTGATGTAGGTAGCACCTCTCCGATTCCTGCAATTTTGCCTTACTATAACCTTCTCTGACAATTTTTGTGGTCCTAGCTGGCTAGCCAGAAAGGCAACATTTTAACTAGAAGAATTGCACCTAACGGAAGCAAGACTATTAGGTAAAAGGTGACTCCAAAACACAAAAACTTCCAGAGAACAAAAAAAGAATCATGAAAGGTAAATTGCTATTTCTCTTCTTATGCTGGGGTGCCTTCGCGCAGGCACAAACATTTACACTAAGCAGTAAAACTTTGGGCGGACAATTCACCAAACAAGGGGTATTCCAAGGGTTTGGATGTACGGGAGACAACGAATCGCCACAATTGAGCTGGGAAAATGCCCCGAAAGGTACGCAAAGCTTCGCCATTACTATGTATGATCCCGATGCTCCCACAGGAAGTGGCTGGTGGCATTGGGTAGTATTTAATATTCCTGCCACAACTAACTCTTTGGCGGCAAATGCTAGCGCAGATAAGCAAAACGCTCTCTGGAAGCAAGCTATCCAAGGTGGAACGGATTACGGTACTACGGGCTACGGTGGACCATGTCCACCAGAAGGTCATGGAGACCATCAATACATCATTACCGTATATGCTTTAAAGGTGAATCAGTTAGATTTAGATGCTACCGCCAGTCCAGCCTTGGTGGGATACTATTTGAACGCCAATGCCTTAGCAAAGGCTTCTTTGGTAAGCTATTTCAAACGATAAAGCTCATGCACATGGCTCCGCATCTCCAATTGCGGTAATTGGCCATTATTTATCAGGGCAGGCTGAAGTCAATGGTTTCAGCTTGTCCATGCTCTTTGAAAAGTATATATTCCGATCCATTATGGAATAACCGCAAATCGAACTCACGTATGGATCCCAATACTTTTCGCAAATATGCCCACCAATTTGTTGATTGGATGGCTGATTATATGGAAGAGGTAGAACATTATCCTGTTAAATCGCAAGTACAACCTGGAGAAATATACCAAAAGATTCCTTCGCAAATGCCAGACAGCAGTGAATCTATGGATGCCATATTTCAGGATTTTCAAGAGAAGATATTGCCGGGCATAACCCACTGGCAGAGTCCGAATTACTATGCCTACTTCCCCGCGAACGTTAGTCCCCCATCTATTCTAGCTGAGATGTTGATGTCTACCATGGGTGCCCAATGTATGAAGTGGGAAACCTCTCCTGCGGCGGCCGAGCTGGAAGAAAGGGTCATGGAATGGCTTCGTGATAGAATGGGGATCCCTGGTAATTGGGAAGGTGTGATCCAGGATACGGCCTCTACCGCAACCTTAGCAGCCTTGCTGTGCGCTAGAGAAAGGCATTCGAACTACCAGGTCAATGAGCGGGGTTTTACCAGTGAGGACAAGTTTCGGGTATACTGTTCCAGCGAGACCCATTCTTCCATAGAAAAAGGAGTCAAGATCGCCGGTTTTGGGAAGCAAAATCTAGTCAAAATTGAGGTAGACGAGCAAATGGCCATGCAGCCCGAACGTTTAGCTCAGGCCATTGAGGCCGATATTAAGGCTGGCTTTCATCCACTTTGTATCGTCGTAGCCACGGGAACCACAGGAACCACCGCCATAGATCCTCTAGACATCATCGGAGATATTGCCAATGAACACAATATCTGGCTCCACGTAGATGCTGCCTATGCTGGATCAGCTCTGCTGCTACCCGAATTCCAGTGGATGATCAAGGGTATTGAAAAAGCAGATAGTTTCGTCTTTAATCCACACAAATGGATGCTTACCAACTTTGATTGTACCGCTTACTTCGTAAAGGATAGTCATGCTCTGGTGAACACCTTTGCCATCTTGCCGGAATACCTCAAGACGCGTACCGATGGGCAGGTCAATAACTACTGTGACTGGGGGATTCCTCTGGGACGTCGATTTCGGGCACTAAAACTATGGTTCGTCTTGCGATATTATGGATTGCAGGGAATCCAGGAAAAACTAAGGGGTCATATGAGGATGGCCAGTTGGTTAGAAGAACAGATACATACCTCTCCCGACTTTCATATGCTGGTACCTAGAAATCTCAACCTGGTCTGCTTCCATTATAAGCCTGAGGGTGTAACAGATATGGATGCTATCAATGAGATGAATGAGCGACTGCTGCATCAGCTTAATGATACTGGGAAAATCTTCTTAACCCATACTAAGATTCGAGGCTGGTACACCTTGCGGATCGTCATTGGTCAAACCACTGTAGAACTAAAGCATGTGGAAGCTGCCTGGGCATTTATTCAAGAAAAAGCCAGAGCCTTATCCATATGAAAAAGGGCCGAGGAAAATCCTCAGCCCTGAACGTATTTGGTTAGCTCATACGTGTTATTTGGAGGAGTCACCCTCCGATACCTAAAAACCCTATTGTCTTTGTCTATGCTGGTGTCAGCCTAGAAGGATTAGTGCACGCGGATGAATGAGGTGTCTTCCAGCTGACAGAGCATGGGTAGTGATTCAATTTTCTTACAGGGATGCAGAGTTTTTGTTGAGAATCGGCCAAACACCTGGCTGAGGCACACTCACCCCTTTGTTCACTCCTCTCTGGCCTGCATCTCCACCGTAGTAGTATAAAGGCCAACCTTTGTAAGTCAGCTGCTTCTTGCCATGAACGTCGATGATCGAGAATTCTCCTTGCGATAGAATAGATGGGATTTCTTTAACCTCATCCACTATATATACAGGCCATACCGCATCATTTCCAAAATCCGCATCCGTATAGTTATTCTTATTTCTAGTGTCAGCAACGAAACCATAAAGTGTACGTCCTTCCGCATCTGTCAGGTAGGGAGTTTTGGCATTGCCTTCCGTATAATCTTCTTTGTAGTTTTTACCATCGGCACCAATCAACTGGGCCAAACCATACATCACAGTATAATTTTGCTTCGCTACAAACCATTTGTTACCTGCTCCTTCTCCTTTTGCTTCTCCCTGCGCTTGATCGGGTGTGTAGTAGTACAGAGGCCAACCATCAAAAGTCGTTTGCTTGCTGCCGTCAGCACGAGTAATTACCCCAAATCGATCAGATTCTACTCCAGTGCCATAAGATGGATTGGCTACGTAAAACACTGGCCAATTTGCCAAACAACCATCAGTACAAGCTGATTCTCCAGTCACATCTTCGCTAAAGAAGTATAAGGTCAGTCCTTTTTCATCTGCCAGTATGCTACCGTAAGTAGGATGCTGTACTAACTGGATATCAGGGTTAGCGTATACTGGGTTGTCATCTTCATCCTGTGTGCAGGAAACAAAACCTAAACATAGTGCTAGTGTAAAGACCATCAAACTGAATTTCTTCGCTTTCATTGTTTTCATTTTTTGGTTAAAAATCATGACACAAATCACGGCCTATTGGCGGTCATTTTCAACCAAAAACCTCCCAACGGGAAAAAATCGAAGCTGAAAGAGAAGAATCAGTAGGCGACCCTGGAAATGTCCAATGCTGTCATTTAATTACTCATTTCGAAGGCTTTCTACGGGGTTCACGCGGGTGGCTTGCGTCATTTGCAGAAGCACCGTTAGCCAGGCAATCAGTAGAGCCAACAAGCCTGCTCCCACGAAGTAATACCACTGAAGATCAATGCTAAAAGCAAAAGTGTTAAGCCAGTTTTTCAATAAGAAATAGCTAACAGGCAAGCCAATCAATATAGCGATACCCACCATTCTGGTGAAGTCTAAGGAAAGTAAGCGAATCAGTTGAAAGTAGGTTGCCCCGAGTACCTTTCTAATGCCAATCTCCTTCTGTCGTTGTGCTGCGGAGAACATAGCCAGGCCAAATAGCCCTAAACAAGAAATCAGGACAGCCAAGCCAGCGAAGTACCGGGATAGGGTGGACACTCTATTTTCGGCAGCGTACAGGGCGGCATAATCATCGTCTAAGAAATGATAATCTAACGCAAAACCTGGATTAGCGTCTTGATAAATATTTCTAATGTCGGAGATGGTAGCATTCGTACGCTGACCATCGATCCGAACCATCATATACCTTCCACGATCCCCTAAATACATGATCAAAGGATCGACTTCCTCGTGGAGTGATTCATAATGAAAGTCTTTTACCACTCCAATAATTTCCGGGGATCCTCCCCACATCTCTAACTGCATACCAACGGGATTCTCTATGCCCATGTGTTTGATCGCCGCTTCGTTAAAAATGATGGCAGTTGTATCCGAACCAAATTCGCGGGAAAAAGTCCGCCCGTCAGCCATTTCCATACCCAGTAATTCAATCGCATCGTAATCGACTTGTATGATCTCAAAAGCCGTGCGGTCCTCTGGATCTTTCCCGGGCCATTCAACGCTGTTAGTCCTCCAATCGCTATGCGTCATGGTATTATCTACACTAGTTGCCCCCTGTACACCGGGAATTCTTTTCATCTCAGCCAGAAAGGTCTGAGCGCTTTCCGGCGTTTCCATCTTCCCCTCCTTTTCAATCAAGAGCACATTGTCTCTGTTATAGCCCAAATGTTTATCTTGAGTATATTGAATCTGTTGGTAAACCACCCAGACAGATACAATGAGAATGACCGATAAAGCAAATTGTACCACGACCAGCCCTTTTCTAACCAAAAGCTCTACCCAGGAGGATTTCAACTTCCCTTTAATAATCAGAATCGGCTTCAGACTGGACAAGTAAATGGCGGGGTAACTACCCGCTAGCAGACCTGTTCCCAAGATGGTTAGCAGTAAAAAACCAACCGTGAGGCCATCAAATGGAATGGACAATTCCTTACTGGTAATAAGATTGAAATTAGGAAGCACTACATACACAATCCCCAAGGCTACTACGGAAGAAAGGAAAGCCAAGAGCGTGGACTCGCTGATGTACTGAGAGATCAAGCTGCCACGGGTTGCGCCCAAGGACTTCTTAACCCCGATTTCTTTCAGCCGTCGAGTAGCCCGAGCGGTAGATAGATTCATGAAGTTGATGCAGGCTATCATCAAAATGAACAAAGCAATCAAAGAAAAGAGGCGGACATATTCAATTCTTCCGCCCGACTGTACTCCATTCTCAAATCCGCCGTACAAATAATTATCAGAATATTTTCTCACGAACAGTTGTCGATGACTATCTTCTCCCTCGGTCTTCCTTTCTACATAATCGGCAATCTTCTCATTAAAGTGATCGATATTAGTGCCTTGTTCTAGTAACAGAAAGGATTGAGGATGGCTATTTCTCCATTCATTGACCCAAGTGTTTTCTCTACTCCAGGATTCGAATGGAAGCACGTAATCAAATTGGAGAGAAGAGGAAGAGGGAGGATCTTTATAGACACCTGCCACTGTCAAGGCTGACTCATGGGCCAACTCTAGGGATTGCCCAGTCGCGGCAGAGGCTTGAGTAAATAGACGTTTTGCTAGGCTCTCTGAAAGGACTATTGAGTTTGGATCAGCCAATACTTGATCCGGCGTACCTGCTAATAATTCGAAAGAAAATAGTCGGAAAAGATCTTTAGTAGCGTACAATCCATTAGCCTTCAGATTTATCTCTCCGACACTTAAAGTGTTGGGATTGATAGATTTAGTGCGAGCGGTGACGCCAGCCAAAACTTCTGGCAGTTCTTCCACTAGAGTTGCGGCCACCGGGCCGGCAGTATTGGTAGAAGTTCCAATGCTGTTAGGCCCAGTAATTCGTTCCATTACCTGATACAACTGCTCATCCTGGGCGTGAAACTTATCCATGGATAGTTCATCCTTGATCCATAGAGTTATCAAGAGGAAACAGGCCAATCCCGTAGATAAACCAATGAGGTTAATTAAGAATGTACTCTTTTGGCGCCAATAACTACGCACTGAGATCGTCAAATTATGTTTAAACATGTCGAGGTGAATATGGTGTGAAGGTGATATTAACTTCTTGATCAAATTGGGTCGAAAAAGTCGCATGACTTCCAAAGTGTATAGCCAGTTGGCTCGCCGTTCAGAATGTTCCTCAATGAATTCCTGATAAACCTCTTCCAGGTCTCCTTCTATCTCTTCTAGATATTGATCTCGGATAAAAAAACGCAATAAGGACAAGGGCCATCGTGGCGGACTGGGGTGCTCGGGTGTTAGCATATTTAGCGGAAGTCTACTTGAAAAGGAGGCATGGCATTCCATAGGCCAGACCGAATTTCTTTCATCTGCACAAGCACTGCTTGGCCCGTCGGCGTGGCACTGTAAATCTTCTTGCGCTTCCCTCCTCTCTTGGCGGTGGCTTCCCCAAATTCCGAACTCAGGTAGCCTTTGTCTTCCATACGTTTCAAAGCAGATTGTACGGAACCTACACTAACGGAGGTATGTAGACGCTCTTGTAATTCCTTGCGGATAGCAACGCCGTAAGCCTCTTTTTGTAGCACGATTACGGTCATGAGGACGAGCTCCTCAAACTCTCCGATCTTGGTAACTTTCATGTCATTAAATTCGTAATTGCAGTAAATATACAACAATTCGATTTAATTCGCAATTGCAGTTTTAATACAGGTCTGCAAAAGACTACTTCAAAAAGCCTTCCATCCAGAGGACAGTGTTCTTCAATATCTGTAAAGGGTGAGTCTGAAAAAAGATGGGATAAGTCTCATGGCCAGGGCGGAAATAAAACACCGTCCCCTCCCCTACTTGCCAAAGTGCGCCACTTCTAAACCATTCCCCAGTCGGCCATCTTTCTTCAAAAATGACTTCGTCTGGTTCCGGGATATGAAAAGGTTCGTCGTACATCTCGGTAGCGGGAAGGATAAAGCGATGAGGAATTCCCGTAGCAATCGGATGCTTTGGCTGTAAGGTAAGTACAGTACTAGGTTTGCCATCATTTCGATAAAAAGGGAATATACAAGTAGGGAGGTCAACCGATACTTTAAGGCTCCCATCGGGAAATTTACGTTCATAAATACTTGGCTTTAGCTGCTCTCCCAGCTTTGGCACGCGGAATCTTAGACTGTCCGGAATGGCATGGTACACAATCCTGGCTTCCCCTGGCAGGGAATCATATTGAGCTTGCACGCGCTGCCGAGTCACGGTATTCATCGCTGCCATAAAGGGATTGGCCCAATGCGCAGAATGTAGAAAAATCATATGCATCTTGCCTTGCTTCACTTGCTCGATAAGCCGTTCCGATGTCTCCATAGATATTTCGGTATGCCGTACATGACCCCACCAGATCATTACTTCACAATTTTCCAGTACTTCATTACTCAAGCCTTGCGCTGCGTCATCAATCGAGACAGATTGTACTGATATATGCGGGTTTTGCTCTAGAGCTTTCGCAATCTGATTTCCTAAGAAATCAGGATAAGCCTCCTTTTGCTTTGGCTGACGTTCGTCCCAAACTACAACCCGAATCTTTGGGGTAATCGTTGGAGAGCCTTTCAAATAGCCTAGAGAAGTCAGAAACCGATCTGCTTCGTAAACTGTGGCGCGGTAGTACCGCTGGCTACGAAAGTTAAAAAAGCCATGAGGCTGGCCCTCGTAGAGGATAGTTTCGCAGCGTGCTCCAACGGCTTCCATAGCAGCGTCATAGGCCTTGATCGTTGGCACGTCAACCAGGCGGTCTTTGGTACCGAAGAAAACGATAGTCGGAGGGGCACCCGCCTTGATGTTGTGTTTAGGGGAAAATTCGGGATACCGATCTTTAATGCGATTGTGTCCATACTGCCCAGGGCCGTTATCATAGACAGGGTTGAATAGCACCAGGGCATTGGATCGAGCGGATATACTTACGTCCTCACCCTCTTCATCCATACCGGGTACATTCCCCGTGGCTGCCGCCAAATGCCCACCTGCTGAACCGCCCGCTGCAATGACTTGATCAGGGTCCAGGCCTAGTTCTTGATGATGCTTACGCAAAAAACGAATGGCGGACTTAGCATCTTTCAAGGATTCAAATGGTGTGGTATTGTGGCGTGAAGCGACCCGGTAATCTGCCAGGGCAGCAATGATTCCCCTAGAAGCGAAGTATTTGGCATGTGGTCGGAACTGTTCTATCGTACCTCCATTCCATCCCCCTCCGAAAAAGAAAACGATGATGGGTAGAGACCTGTCAATTTCTCCAGCAGGGTAGTGCAAATCCATGGCCAGCTCCACCGTATCGATTTGTTTATAGACTTTTGTAACTACTTTTCCCTCTTCTTGGGCAGAAAGTGTCAAGCCTATACAAAGGCAGAAGGAAAGTACTAAAAGTCGATGTAGGGCCATTAGTACCTTCGAAGTCTTTGAGACTTCGGAAATGCTGGCCAGTAAAGATGCAGCGCTAAGCATTGGATTGGTATTCATTCATTAAAGTTGATTAAGCAAGTATATCCTTCACGATCTTCCCATGCACATCCGTTAGCCGGTAGCGCCTTCCTTGATGTCTGAAGGTTAGACGCTCGTGATCAACCCCCAGTAGATGTAGCAATGTAGCTTGGAAATCATGTACATGCACCGGATCTTTAGCTACATTATATCCAAACTCATCCGTCTCCCCATAGCTGATGCCGGGTTTTACCCCTCCTCCAGCCATCCATACACTAAAACAGCGGGGATGATGATCTCGCCCATAACGATCACCCCGATCAAGCCCTTGCGAATAATTGGTACGCCCGAATTCTCCTCCCCAGATCACCAAAGTATCCTCTAGCATTCCTCGCCGCTTCAAGTCAGTAATCAAAGCCGCCGAAGCTTGGTCTGTATCTTGGCACTGCTTAGCTAAATGCTCTGGTAGATCATTGTGATGATCCCAGCCTTGGTGATACAATTGGATAAAACGAACATCCCGTTCCGCCAAGCGTCTTGCTAGCAAACAGTTGGCGGCGTAGGTACCAGGAATTCTCGATTCTGGCCCATACAATTCATATACCTCCTCTGGCTCACCAGATACATCCATGACCTCCGGCACAGAGGTCTGCATTTGGTAAGCCATTTCGTATTGAGCAATACGCGATTGCACTTCTGGATCCTGTACTTCGGCGTGATAGAGCTCGTTCAATTCCCGTAGATGATCTAAGAGTCGACGTCGCCCATGCGCGGATACCCCCTCAGGATTGGTCAAGTACAAGACGGGATCACCGCCGGACCTAAATTGCACGCCCTGATACCTGGAAGGCAGGAAGCCCGTGCCCCAGAGTCGAGAGGACAAGGGCTGGGCTGCCGCCACTCGCCCGGAGCCTTTGGATAATAGTACACAATAGGCTGGCAGGTTTTTATTGGAACTTCCCAAACCATAACTCAACCAGGAACCCATACTGGGTCGACCACTCAATTGAGAACCCGTCTGAAAGAAGGTCATGGCAGGATCGTGATTGATAGCCTCCGTATGCATAGATTTGACAAAACATAAATCATCTGCTAATTGAGCTGTGTAGGGCAGTAGGTCACTCACCCAAGCTCCGCTTTCTCCATGCTGCCTGAAGGTGCGATGGGCCCCTTTGAGGGGAAACGCCTTCTGATTCGCTGTCATACCCGTTAAACGCTGACCATTGCGGATCGAATCTGGCAAATCTTCCCCTTCACGTTGCTTGAGTAAGGGTTTGTAATCAAACAATTCCATCTGGGCGGGGCCACCACTTTGGAACAGGTAAATGATGCGTTTCGCCTTGGGCGCGTGATGGGTAGCACGGAGTAAGGCTTGGCTTGCGATTCCTGGTCCACCGGAAGCAGTCGACGAGCACCCTGGCAACAGGCTTCCCAAGGCAGCCAAGCCTAAACCTTGACCTGCTTTCGACAAAAAAGCCCGACGCGTTAAGGAAAAGGGCGAATATTGATCTAATAGGTCTTTGTCTTTCATATTCAGCCTTTTTGAATGGTTTCGGTCAAATTAAGAATAGCATTAGCGACGATACTATAAGCAGCCAGTTCTGCCAGATTGGCCTTGTACTCTTTGGGACTTTCTCCAATAGACAAAAGCTTTTCGGCGGCTTCCTGGTCTGCAGCAAATGCTTCCTGCTCTGCACGCAGCAATTCCATTAACACCTTCAACTCTCTTTCTCTTGGCAGCCGAGAAGTAGCCCAACGGAAAGCATAGGTTATTCGATCTTCAGCCCCTTCTCCCCCTTCTTCTACCATGCGTTGTGCCAAGATCCGCGAAGCCTCAGTGAATTGCGGGTCGTTCAGCAGCACCAGGGCTTGCATAGGTGTGCTAGTGGTGCGGCGTTTAATGGAACATTGCTCTCGACTTGGCGCATCAAAGACGGTCATTGAAGGTGGAGGAATCGTCCTTTTCCAGAAGGTATACAAACTTCTGCGATATAGATCTTCTTCGTGATCTTGGATGTATTTTCGGAGGGTTTGGTTGCCCGATGCCACTTGCAGCCAGAGCCCTTGGGGCTGGTACGGTTTCACGCTTGGACCTCCTTGCTTTTTACTCAACAACCCGCTCATAGCTAAGGCATGATCCCGGATTTGTTCGGCAGAGAGACGAACCTGCACGCCACGTGCCAGTAGTACATTATCGGGGTCCACTTGTACTAAGTTTGGAGTAACCGAAGCAGACTGCTGATAAGTAGCGGACATAACCATCAGCTTCATTAAGTACTTAATATCCCAGGCGCTCTTCCTAAACTCAACCGCCAGCCAGTCCAATAACTCAGGGTGGCTTGGCAATTCCCCTTGGCTACCGAAGTCCTCTGGTGTATTGACGATACCTCGCCCAAAGATCATCTGCCAATAGCGATTGACAGCTACACGAGCCGTTAATGGATGTTCTTCGGAAAAGAGCCAATCTGCCAAGCCCTTTCTATTCTTGGCCCATCGTTGATCAAACGCTAAGACGGCTGCGGGGGTAGCGGCTTCCACTTGTCTGCCCCGTGCATCATATTGACCCCGATCCAAAATATAGGTAGGCCGCACCGTATCCATGTCCTCCATGACCATTGTAGGCTTTACTACGATATCATCCGTGCGAACCTGGCGAATCTTATATTCTCTCAGCCGTTCCGTTAAAGATTGAAAAATGGGATCTCCATGTAGCAATTCCTGATAGAGTAGTCGTTGTCGTTCTGCCTCAGTCCAATTATCTTTCTGTAAGAGTGCTTGTATCGGGTTATAGGCAAATAATTGCTGTACCCCAGCGCTATCCAATACCCGATTGAACAGCATCAATTCATCCAACTGTCCGGCTAGCATGCCCTTGGTTTGCCGACTGGCCACAGTAAAATCTACCTGTTCCTCTTCCAATCGCTTTTGTGCCCCTAGATACAGCGTTTGATTCAAATTTGGCTTCCCCTTTAAATCGTCCCTACGAACATAAATTTCCTCCAACTCTTCTCCCTCAAAGTAGATTTTCCAATTGGATGCCTTTGATTTTCCATTGTAACTAATACAAATATGCGTCCATTGGTTCTCCGGGATGGTAGCCTTGGTCATCAGTTGCGTACGCGATTTATTCCTGGGATTAATTAAGGCCACTTCTAGATTCTTGTTGTTATTCACCTGCACTGAAAAAGTCACCTTCTCCTGGGCATCTTTGGCCACTAGGACAGGGCCTCGGATTCCTCCGTCCAAGGATTGAATCCAAAAACTCATGGAAAAGGCCTTGCTAAAGTCAAATTGCCGACTGGGCTCCAACAACGTATATCCCGTCCCCACCATCTCAGCCCCACCAGAGAATCGCCCCGGGACCGTCAACATATCATTTAGAACCGGGGCCATCCCCCCTGATACCACCTCAAGCGTTTTGTCTTCTTCTACAAAATCCAAGGGATACCAAGCTTGTAAACCTGTGGGTAAGGAAGCAAGCACCTCCTTTTCGGCGCTGCTGTTTGGTTGCCAGGCTTTTTTATCCTGTGCATAGTCATGCACTTTCACATTATGTTGTTGGTATAGATTTTTGATATAGGCCCGTTGTTCCTCCACCTGCTCGGCTGGAAGTGGCAAATAGGGTGCTGCGACCTCAATCCCATAGTCCACCCGCCCCTTCTCTGGCACATTATTAAAGAAACTAAAGAGTCCATAATACTCCTCCTGGCTAATGGGATCATACTTATGATCATGACATTGCGCACACTCAACCGTCAATCCCAAGAAGGCGGTAGCAAATGTGTTAGTACGATCCAATACATAGTTTACTCGATATTCTTCATCAATTACCCCTACTTCCTGCGTGATCTTATGATTCCGGTTGAAAGCCGTTGCCAAACGCTGTTCATAGGTCGGATTTTGGTATAGATCCCCCGCTAATTGCCATTGCACAAACTGATCATAAGACATATTCTCATTAAAGGCATCAATCACCCAGTCTCTCCAAGGCCACATACTACGCTCCAGGTCATCCTGGTAGCCATGAGAATCAGCGTACCTCGCAATATCCAACCATTCCATCGCCAATCGCTCCCCAAAACTGGCATCTGCCAAAAATTGATCCACTACAGTTTCATAGCCCGTGGGAGAATCATCATTAACAAAGGCATCAATCTCCGCCAGACTGGGCGGAAGACCCCTAAGATCAAAGGATAGCCGGCGAATCAACTTTTCTTTGCTGGCTCTAACATTCGGCTTCAGTCCTTCTTGCTCCATCCTTGCCAACGTAAAGTTATCAATTGGATTTTTCGGCCAAGACTGCTGCTTTACCGAAGGGGGCTCTGCTTGTTCTGGCGGAATATAGGCCCAATGGTCTTTCCAGTCAGCCCCTTGCTCGATCCAACGCGTCAGCAATTTCTTTTCATAGTCCGTGAGCACCAGATTTGAGTTGGGCGGAGGCATTATAAGCTCTGCATCCTCGCTATGAATTCTTTGTACCAAGAGACTTTTCTTGGGGTTCCCAGGCACGATGGCATAGGTCATGCTGCTGCTATCCAGTACCGCGAAAGCCCCTTCTTTTGTATCTAGTCGGAGGTTGGCCTCCCGCACTTTTTCGTCGGGCCCATGGCACTTGAAGCAACGATCGGAAAGAATAGGTTTAATATGGAAATTGAAATCGGGTTGTTTGGGCAGTGCTCTGTTCATAGAAGCAACAGGAGTGGTATCTGTTTGACAGGCTTGCCCAAAGCAAGTCAATAGGAACACCGAAAGTATAGCGATAAGATTGGATCGTTCATTCATTCCGTAGTACTTTTTAGCATCGAAAACGAATGATCAACACAGCGATCCTTGAAGAAAGGGAAAGCTATTGGGCAGGCGCAGACGTAGGTTGCCCAAAGCCAAGCTTAAAGGAGCAAGTGGTTTTCGTTTCGGATGTTCCTAAATTTACTATAATTCTTTGGCAATGCAAGTTTGAGGGGCCACTATACCTAGCAATGTTACTAGTAGCCCACCTCAGTTTTTTGCAGCTATGTAGAAACGTCATTTCATACCCAGTCGAAGGCATGCAGCGTGGCGCTTTTAAGGAGGCATTATCTAACCATCAATTCCCAAACAGTTGCTTGGCCATTTGTTCAGCGATGTCGACGGTTGAAGGTTGCTTCATTTCTTGTAGCCAATAGATAACCAGATCCTCTCTTTCATGAGATACGAAATGGGTCGTTCCTGGCAAAACACATAAGTTGTACAGCTTGTCCATGCAGAAAGCTTTGCAAGAAAATCACTGGCTTGTCCCCGAAAGAACTGTTTAGCCAGATGAAGTTACCCACTAATGATCTCCTATTTGAAGGGGATTAATTGTAGACTCTATTAAGCGGAACAGCGGATAAGGACTTGACATCTGCTGAAGTTTGGTAGGTGGATAGGAGGGTTCTCTTGAAAAAGCTGATTCCCATCCGCAACATCCTTGGCTGGTACTTGTCGGCCTCTTTGATGAACCCAAGCTTTTAACAGATCCCCTCCGTGTGAATCCCCCATAGGCTTGGCAGGAGCAGGTTTGATTTTTCTGCGTTTAATGAGAAAGATCCTGGGAATTAGTCCCCTTATCATTATGCTACCACCTTCGGAATTATGGCGATACGCTGTGCAGCGGCCCTAAGCAGTTTTATGGTGGTAAAAACCAATTTCAAAGTGGCTACCAGCCAGACTTAGGCCACGTCACCTAAATGCTATTATCCATAATCTGTTGGAACAGCTGCTGATATGCTTCATTTCTAGGATACCGACGAAGTAGCTCTAAACAGTCCTTTAGCGCTTTTTTATACTGTGAATTATCCACAAATCGTTGTATGCGTTCTTCGATATCTTGGGTACACTCACAGATCTTTCCCGGAGCAAAGAGCTGTTTACTTTTCACTCGGATATCTCCACCAATAGGATCTTCATACCCTAATTGAAAGCCGACACTCATGATCAATTGCTGCCCTTCTACACTGCTCTTCCATCGGCCTGCGGTTTGCTTGATAGCTTCCACGACCATAAGATTGAGTGGACGGGCAATAGCATTGTGAAAGGAAATATTCTTAATTCTTCCGCCCTGTCCAAACTCTACTTCCACAATGACTTCTCCAACCTCACATCTCTGCTTGGACATACTTGGGTATACCAAATACTGCCGTATTTCCTCTTCAAAAGAAGGAATACCCCCTTGGTAATAGGTCTCCACGAAAGTGGAATAATTGGAACTAATATCGGTGGGCAAGGACGCTACAGCCAATAATCCAATGCCCCACACCTTTGCTAGGAATGACGAATTCATGTTTTGGTTTACGTGTTTTTACAATTAGAACATCAGGCTTGATTCATGCTGGATCAGCCCGTAGAATCAAACAAATTCTTATGTTAAATCAGTAGAAAGGTGGTTTTGAAAGGAAGCCTATTGATAAACGACAGGGCTTAGCCATTCCTCTTTGTCCTCGTATTTGCTTCCGCTAGCCCAACGTAAACCATTCATCAGCAGTTGCTGTGCTGCTGCTTCATGGAATTCTTCCGGGTCATGCCCTAGTGCGATGCAGAAAATACGTCCATCTCCGTGGTACTTTTTCCAAACCACCGGCATGACAGCCCCATCAATCCAATCCGCATGCTCTCCCGTGAAGGTAGTACTTGCTAGTACTTTCACATTCGGATCAACATGCATATAGTACTTCTCTGTTTTTGTCTGAAAATCTTCAATCCCCTTGGTGATCGCATCCTCAGCACTAGTAATATTAACCGTATAATCGATCTGTCCCCCAGGATGGGCCACGAACTGCGCACCCGTCATGAATTGGTACTCTGTATTGCTCCGAAAGGAATCACAAAAACCACCATGTGCTCCCGCAAATCCGGCGCCTCCTTTGACAGCCTTAACCAATCCCTTAATCTGTTCCTTTCCAATTTTGTCCATAGTGACGGATTGTATGATTAGATCCATCTGACTCATCATCTCTTCATTGGCGTAAATCTCAACCGTATCCGACAAGGTCACCTCTGCCCCCTCCTTACGCAGCAGTTCACTGGCAATTTCAGCAAACAAGGCGGGTTTATGACCAGGCCAGCCTCCATACACGATTAGCACCTTTTTGCCTGACAAGGAAGGCAAGGCAGATGTTTCCATGCTGGCCGTAGCCACGTCGTGATCTGCTCCAGATTGGCAAGCGCCAACCAAGAAAAGGCAAAAAACAAAGAAGATAAATTTGAAAAAAAGTCGATCTTTCATAGATATACTGTTTTGTGCTGAACTGATGCAAAGTGGTTAAAACTACTAAACTTTTTACAAGCTATCACTCTTTCTCCACAGGCTAATATTTTTGGTAGCTGCTCCAAAAAGAGCATTGGGTCCAATTCATTGTTCCCTCCAACTGAGATCGGCTAGCCAAGACCAATAACTAGTCTCGGTCAAATCTGAAATTTCTTATCTTGTTGCTATAGCCCGTAGAATATGGCTAAATTTATCTACTCTAAATCAATCCCTTTTCATGAAATATAAAAATCTAGGACGCGCTGGGGTAAAAGTATCTGCCTTGTGTTTTGGCACCATGACCTTTGGAGATGGTGCAGATGAAAAGACCTCAGCTACACTCTATGGCATGTGCAGGGACAAAGGCATTAACTTTTTTGACTGTGCCAATGTGTATGCCAAGGGGGAATCTGAACGAATTCTAGGTCGATTGATCAAACCTCATCGCGATGAAGTAGTGATCGCCACCAAGGCCTATTTCAAGACCAGTGATGACATCAATGGACGTGGTCTGAGTCGCTTTCATCTGACCAAATCCCTGGAACAGAGTTTGAAACGCCTAGATACCGATTACGTAGATTTATTCTACCTGCATCATTTCGATGAAGAAACACCCATCGAGGAAAGCCTATCAACGCTCAATGATTTTGTTCGCCAAGGGAAAGTGCTATACCTCGGTTTGAGCAATTTCGCGGCTTGGCAGGTTATGAAATCCATCTCGATCACTCAGCTGAAAAACCTAGCCCCCGTTTCCTGCATCCAGCCCATGTACAACCTCCTCAAACGCCAGTGTGAATCAGAGTTGCTTCCTTTGGCAGCCAGCGAAGGCCTAGGTGTTTTCCCATACAGCCCGCTAGCTGGCGGCTGGCTTAGTGGTAAATACATCAATGCCGAACCAGAGGTGGGTAGATTCAACACCAGCAAAATGTACCAGAAACGGTATGAGCAGGAAAAAAACAGGGAGACCACTCAGGCATTTCTAGATTTTGCCAAAGAAAAAAACTACCACCCCGTCAGCCTAGCCATTGCCTGGGTGGGATCAAATCCTAATATTACGGCACCTATAATTGGTGCCCGAAATGAGACTCAACTGGGACCTGCTTTAGATGCTATTGACCTCGCCCTAAGTGAATCCGATCGCAATACCATATCAGGATTTTCTCTAGGTCCTGCGATTGCCACAGATAGAGCTGAAGAAAGATAAACTAACCAAGATATGAACAGAACCCAACTCATCACACAACTACAAGGTCTGAACGACGAACTCGATCAGCTTCTGAAATCATTAGGCGACCATTCTCACGAAACCCTAAACAAACCTCCTAAAGACGGCGCCTGGTCAGCCATGCAGATACTTCATCACATCAAGTTAGCCGAATATTATTCCTACAAGTATTGTGAAAAGAAGCTAAGTTTTACCCCTCAATTAAACAAGGTGGGCTGGCAAGAAAACCTGCGCGGGAAGTTGGTTAAATGGTACCTACAACTTCCGCTAAAGGCACAGGCTCCCACAAATATGTCTGGCTCTGCTCTACCACCAGAAAGCAAATTAGTCGATATCGAAGCGGAATGGAAAAAACAAAGGAAGAACTTGCAGCAATTTCTGGAAGAATTGCCGGACAAGTACATTGATAAAGCCGTTTATAAGCATCCATTTGGAGGGCGCTTATCTTTTGCTGGGATGTTAGACTTCTATCAAGCCCATTTTCGTCGTCATCAGCGCCAAATTTGGCGATCTATACCTAAATAGTCACTGTTCTTGGTGCTTCTTCCAGTTCTTCAGGGCATGTAAGTAGGCGCTCGGCTCCGAATAACCAAGAGCATAAGCGATATCCTTCACTTTCATCTTACCGCCAGCTTGCAAGTAATGGGCTAACTGCTGCTTTACTTCATTCGTAATACTACGAAAGGACTGCCCGTAGCTGCGCAGTTTGCGTTGAAAATTTCGATCACTCATAGCAAATTGGGCGCTGACCTGAGATAAGGTCGGAAGCATAGGGGTACTCATTTGCAAAAGCATTCGCTTCACCATAGCGGGAAAACTTTGTGCTTTCTCTTGGTCCAACAGCAGAAGATATTGTGGTAGAAGCACATCGATCAATTGCAGACTGTGGCGGTTAATCTCTCTATTAACGATAGCCTGTTCAAAGCTAAAGCTATGAGAACCATCTCTATGAACTTGCTCCTGCAACGGTCCTTCAAATATCTGCGTATTGGTAGAGGGTACTTCTAGTTTCATTCGATCTACCCCCATCGCCTTCAGCTCGCGATATAAAAAACAAAAGGTGCTATCCAGTACAAAACACTTCAATGCTTCTTCCTCGATATTGGTGCTTAACTCAAGTCGAAGCTCACTTTTAAACTGTCTAGGCGTCAATTGTAAAAACGGGAAATATACCCGTAAATACTCCGATAGCATCAAAATGCCTTGCTCAATACTATTGACTTCTAATGATATACGGTGAATTAAACCTAGCGCTTGCAGATTCAGATACAAACCATATTGCACGCCCAAATTCTCGGAGGCTTGTTCTTGTAGGATGGCTCGTAAGACGTTTTGATAGGTAGAAAAGGATATACTGCAATCCTCCGCACAAAGATCAAGCTCGGGGTCGGGAAGGCACCTACGGAGTTCATCCACGGACAGGAACCGATACGCCGCAAAGTCCAACAGTAGTTGCAAATGTCTCCCCTGGATGCTCATACCGACAATTTGGCGCAAAATATCAACTTTTTAGCTAGGATACCACCTATTTTTGAAATCAAGAAGCAAAGTCGTCGGCAGTTTCGATTCATTTTACAAAAAATAGATAGCATGAAATTATTACCTCTGGCCTTATCCAGCAATGCTGGATTTTCCTTTCTTAGCGGAGTACTGTTGTCGATTTTCCCGAAATCTATCGCAGGTATTTTTGAAACCTCTTCTCATGTCCCCTTTCTACTCGTAGGTCTGGGCCTGCTCTTTTTTGCCTACACCATCTGGAGGGAGATAAAACCACAGCGCCCCAATCAGTTAATGGCAATCATCATCCAAGATCTATTATGGGTATTGGCAAGTGTTGGTATCCTGATCATTAGGCCACTTTCCATTTCAGAGATTGGCTACGCCATTATTGCCTGGATAGCTGGCTTTGTCATGCTATTTGCCATCTTGCAAGCCTGGGGCTGGCACAAAAAAGCCAAGCTAGACAAGAGTACAGATGTTTAATCTATATCCTCCGCTATTCAGGGATTTTCAATTATTCATTCTTCACAACCCATTAAAATTCACTTTTCTTCCAGCAAGGCCACCAGTTCCTGATTCCCCTTTTCTTGTGCGTGTGCCAAGGCCGTTTTTCCACTTGCATCCTCGATAGAAGTATCAGCACCGGCCGCCAGCAAAGCTTTCACTACTTCAGCCTGACCAAAGGTAGCTGCAAAGATCAAAGCCGTTGATCCATTATAGTTCTGTAAATTGATGTCGGCACCATGATCCAGCAGAAGCTGTATGATTTGCTTGTGTCCTTTGAAAGCGATTCCCATTAGGGCTGTATTTCCAGAGGCATCCTGTTGATTCACGTTTGCACCATTACCCAGTAAGAATTCAGCTACCTCAAGCTGCTCACTATAGGTAGCCATAATTAGTGGGGTAAAGCCTCTAGCGTCTGGTTTTTCAACTAGGGAAGGATTTGCTTTTACCATAGTTTGCAGACTGCTAAGATTCCCCTGACGAATAGAATTGAAAAAGTCCATAGATGTGGTTTTTTACAGGCTAAGAGAAGTAACTACAACAATGACTGACGTAATATGAAAAAAGGAGTATCTCAAGAATGAGCTACCCCATTTTATATATCTGGTGTTTTAGTAGGATGCCATTTGTAAGCAGAAAGATTTAAGTTTCCCGCCTTATACCCACAAAATTATCATTAGCCATTGTAATAATTATAATCCTATCATTAGTTTTGCTAATAATGAATATCCAGCAATTAGAATACGCATTGCTATTAAGCAAGACCGGCTCCTTTAGCGCGGCAGCTAAAAAAGCGCGAATCACTCAATCTGCTATTAGTCAGCAGATTACCAAACTAGAGCAAGAGATAGGTTTTGTCCTCTTTGACCGCCAATCCAAACCCATCCGCCTAACTGCCAACGGGGAGCGTTTCTTGGAAAAAGCTCAGCTGGTCTTACTAGAAGTTCACCAACTCCGGGATTTCGCCATGCAGATCGAACAAGAGGTGAAAGGCTCCTTAACCATTGGTATTATCCCTACCCTCTCGCCTTATCTGACCCCCTTATTCATCAATCAACTTAGTGAGCAGTATCCAGATGTTAAACTCACCATCAAGGAGTTGGTAACCAAAGATATCATCCGAGGGATCATGGAACGAGAACTCAACGGGGGGATCATCTCAACCCCAATCAGCACCAAATTAAAGTTACAATATAAAAGTCTCTTCTACGAGAAGTTTTTTATTCTACTATCTCCTGAACATCGACTATTCAGTGAAAAGGAGATCGATTTGTCTGCCATAGCGATCGATCAGGTCTGGTTGTTAAATGAAGGAAATTGCTTCAGTGACCAAGTGAACAACATGTGCCAAATTGACCCCAAAAGGCAGTTGGAAACCACTTTGAGTTACGAAAGCAATTCCATCGATGCCCTACGAAGAATTGTGGAGAATCGCGGTGGCATTACCTTCTTACCAGAATTGGCTACCCTCAATGTTCCAGTTGACCAAGAAGAAATGATCAAAGAAATTAGGGGCAAGGATCGCGCCCGAGAAATATCTTTGGTCTATGTGAAAGGAGAGCCTAAACTACATCTACTAGAACGCCTGGGTGAAATCATCCAACAGAGTCTACCCTCCTCTGTGGTAGAGAAGGGTCATAAAGTACTGGTCAGTACGAATATCAAGATATAATCAGTTGGGTGACAGGCCTTAATCTTGGTAGCATCATAGATATCGTCTGGCCAGGCAAAGGGTGGTACTTGATTGGCGCTAAAAATAAGCATCCCGAATTTTGACGTTGTCAAAATTCGGGATGACTCATGTCAATTATTTAGGTATACTCTATCCCACAAGGTCACTCATAATCAAGTCGATTTTCTCATCCAGGCTCTTCTCCGTGGCTTTGAAAGAGGCACGATCTGCCAATTCATCATTCACGCTGCAATAGAATTTGATCTTCGGCTCTGTACCCGAGGGCCGCGCAGAAATAATGCTACCATCTTCAGTAAAGAATTGGAGAACATTGGAAGCAGGTAGATCAATCTTAGTTTTTCCACCAGAGGCAATATCAGTAGATTCACTGCTCAAGTAATCCTTGATAGTCACTACAGTTCCTCCTCCCAAAGTTTCTGGTGGAGTAGTTCGAAGGGCCTCCATCAGGGCCTTAATTTCCTCTGCTCCACTTTTTCCCTTCTTGGTTATGGCGATCAACTTTTCTTTGTAGATCCCATATTCTAAGTACAAATCAATCAAGGCATCATATAAACTGCTTCCCTTATCCTTGTAATAGGCCGTCATCTCGGCAATCATAGTACAGGATACTACAGCATCCTTATCCCGTGCATGTTCACCCACCAAATAACCATAACTCTCCTCTCCACCAGCAATGAACTGCCGCTGGCCTTCAAGCTTCGACATGATCTCTCCAATGTACTTGAAGCCCGTCAAGGTATTGAAACATTCCACATTTTTGGAGGCCGCAATTTTATCGATCAAGTAAGAAGTAACAATCGTCTTAGTGATGTATTCTTTTTCGGTCAACTTACCTGCCTTTTCCCAAGCGGTAAGCATATAATGGATCAGTAAAGTTCCCGTCTGGTTCCCGTTAAGCAGCACGAAATCTCCCTGGTCGTTCTTCACCGCTATCCCTACCCTATCCGCATCTGGATCGGTAGCCATCACAAGGTCAGCATCAATCTCCTTAGCTTTATTCAAAGCCAAGGTCAATGCCTCATGTTCTTCTGGATTGGGATATACAACGGTGGGAAAGTTCCCATCGGGTTCCGATTGTTCTTCCACCTCGGTGACATTGGTAAAGCCAAATAGTTCCAAGGCTCTAGGTACCAAAACCCCACCCGTTCCATGAATGGGCGAGAATACAATCTTAAGGTCTGACTGCCGCTGAATAGCTTCCTTGGAGACAGAGAGTTTAACCAAAGCATCCAAATATTGCTGATCAACAGCCTCCCCAATCTTTTCGATATTCGCCGCATTGCGTTCAAACTGAATATCGTCAATACTGCTAATCTTCTGCACCTCAGCAATCACATTCTTATCGTGGGGAGCTACCAATTGTCCTCCATCACGCCCATAGGCTTTGTAACCATTGTATTCCTTTGGATTGTGAGATGCCGTAAGCATCACACCACTATGACAAGCTAGTGCCCGAATAGCAAAAGACAGCTCTGGTGTAGGGCGAAGACCTTCAAAGAAGTAAACTTTGATGCCATTCGCTGAAAATACATCAGCTGTCAGGCTCGCAAAAACATCAGAATTATTCCGGCTATCATGCGCAATGGCTACTTTGATCTGTTCGTCTGGATAGATCTTTTTGAGATAGTTGCTCAAACCCTGAGTAGCCATCCCCAAAGTATACTTATTCACCCGATTCGATCCCGGGCCCATGATGCCACGGAGCCCCCCTGTACCAAATTCTAAATCTTTGTAAAAAGCATCCGTGAGAGCCGTTGCTTCACCTTGGTCCAACATCGCTTGAATGGCTGCTTTGGTTTCTGGATCATAATTACCTTCTAGCCATTGATTGACCTTACTACGTACTGAGGGTTCTAGATTTTGCATGTATGCTACGATTTTTGATTCTCTGCCAATTTCCGTGCTTTTCAGTCGATATTTTAGCTACAAGTCTCGCTTCTGCCAGTTGCCATTCTTCCAGCTAAAGCCTTCTCCACAGAAATTATCAAAGAGGGAAATTTTTTAAGGGAAAATCCATTCAAGAATACGCAAACAAAGGTAAAAGGTTATGGAAATAAGTGACAGAATTTGAGGCAAATTTATGTTTACCAAATGGGATGATTTTATCACAAGTTTGTCAAAGAATTTTTCTAGTCGGAAAAAAGTAGAAACGGGTTCGTCATTCAAAGAATAATTTCCTAAATTTCAGGTTCTTTAAGGTGAAACTAAGCAGCTGACGAAATCCAAATTTTCAAACTGCTATTGTGTATGATTGACAATATAACAAGCTTGATTGACGACCTTTCGGTAAAATGGGATCTGTGGATTGGACAATACCGGGCCTTCTTCCCCACTGAGGAAGAGGATCTACAGGCTTGTATGGACTTAATGGAAAAGGCGGGTGGTAAGAATCGGCAAGGAGATGAATATTTGCCCAATTTCAGTTCGCAAATTGCAGCTTGTCAAGATACTCGAAGCGGAGAGATTATCGCCGCACTCTGCTTAGCAGATGCATTGCAGTTGAGTGAGGATAGTTGTTGGCGAACTACCTATCAGCTAGATCTTTTTAACGAAGAACAATTGGGTACAATGGCCTTGTTCGTTGACATGATCATTGAGGAGAAATATCAGAAGACTCCCGCAGCTGCCGTGCTAATCAGTCATTGCTTTATCGAGATTCTAAAAGCGGGTGGTCAAGCTATACTATTGTCTTGCGAAGCCGAGCGATTCCCCATCTTCAAACGATTAGGACTACGTCCGATTGGGTTGCAGCAGAAAAGTAACAGTGGTATCCACATTCCCATGATCTGTTTCCCCGATGAGGACTACTTTGCGACCATACACTCTCCTGTCATTTCTCTACTGCGAGGACTTGACTTCATGACCTACAAAGGTTTTCAAGATTGGTATGAGGATCTCGTAGAAAGCAATCAAAACCTTCGCATCGGTTCCACCTATTTCCCCGATAGTGAAGAACAGTTTACTGGGCATAAAAGCATTACGGAGGGCTTGAGCCCAGCCGGTAAAAAGGCATTTCTGAAAAACGCCATCGTGATCACCTACAATGAGGAGGAGGTTCTACTCATGGAAAATGATGGCGGAAAGACCTTTGGATTTGTTAGGCAAGGATTACTGAAAGTCATGATCAATGGAAAGACCATTGTCTTGCTGGGAGAAGGAGATATCTTCGGGGAAATTGCCTTTATCTTGGAAAGCAATCGCTCTGCACAAGTGGTAGCCGCTAGTCCAAACACCGAAGTCGTACAATTCAGCGAATCTGCTGTCAATAACCTGGAATCCGAGGCCGACCGAACCATTATTTGGCGAAACTTGGCCCGAGTAATGGCTCAGAAGCTCATTCTCACGAATAAGCTGCTAGACTAGGATTGCCATTCTTCACGCCGTTTTCTATATCAATGTAGACCGCGCAAGCTTATTGCAGCAGCCGCTGCAAATCAACCGTGCTGTCCTTACTTAACAGCATCAGAAAAGACATCAAATCCCGCAATTCAGATTTTGAAAGTACATCGCGCATAGTGATCATAGCTGAAGGCAAGTACTGTTTCTCCTTAATATCTGTCATGGCTATCTCCTGCGGCTCCTCCTCTCCTACTTTCACCAGGATGGTCTGATCGTCTTCTCGTATCAAGGTTCCTATTACCTCTTGACCATCTTGCAGCGTTATGCTAATGGTGCCATAACCTGGTGCCAGGCGAGCATTTGGATCCACCAGGGATTCAAGTAGTTGCTCCCGACTCAATTCATCAGCAATATGGTAAGATCTGGTCCCACTTCTCCACCATACCCTTTGACCGCATGACAGCGAATACACTGTGCGGAGTTATCCATAAAGAAAAGACGCCCTCCTTTACGAAGATTGCCTCCATATAATGCCTCTCGATACGTTGCTAGTACATCCCCTTCTGGCTTCGAAGCTTCATAAGCTGCTTTTTTTGCCTTTGCTGTTTCCGAACCCATTTTGTCTACCACTTGTAAAAGATCCAGCGACAATTCTGGATCTAGCGTTCCGGCCATCAACTGATCCAACAAAGTTATGACCAGCGTTTCTCCCGCCGCCCCCTTCAGCACAGCTAAACTATTAATGGCTTTTTGTTTCTCAGCTACCGAAGCACTTTCCAAAACCTTCCCCAACATCGCGACAACATCTTCGGCAGATAGCTTCACCTCTCCTATAAGTTGCTGAGCTACTTTCCGCAGCTCTACATCACTATCCTCTAAGGCGATTTCCAAAGCGGTTTTCAAGTCTCCTGCCTCCAATGAAGCCAATGATCGCAGGGCTGCTTGTCTTACGACACTAGGCTGATTTCGGTTCTGAAACATCTGGAAAATCAAGGGAGCCAAAGTCTTTTGCTGCAATCGGCCAACTGCGGTCACAGTTGCAGCTCTTAAAGCTGGTACGGTGCCTGATAATAGACCCGTAAATTTCCCGGCCATGGACAATTGTGCCTCCGTCAATTGATGCTTTCCAGAAGGTTCTCTGTACCGATTATCTACCCGATCAAGCAAGGGAGGAGCTGACCAATACCCCAATGCCCATAGGGCATCTTTCCTCATTTCTACACTGGCGGTTGAAGTATTGATAAAATCCGCTAACCTAGCTGCGCTCGCCTGGTCTCCCAAGCGCAAGTTTGCATTGATCGCTCGGCGTAAAAAGGCTTCCTCCTGGATATCTGTACGCTCCAAAGCCATAGCCAAATCATCCATGGCATCTGGAATAGAGAAATCATCATGTATAGCACGGGCTGCTTCTACCACGACCAGGGGTTCGACATCCTGCAAAAAAGCGGCAACCAATGGCGAGGCTTGCTCCCGCAGTGCCACCACGGCGCCAATTCTGACCGCCTTGGAGGGGTGATCACTCAATGCGGATAATTCTGCTGCTGAAGCCAATCGAGAAAGCGCAAAAACGAATGCATGTCGGAGATGTGGATCTTGCTCTTCGATTTCTGCTAATAAATCTACCAAGGGCCGAAACGCAGCAGCTGACTTTATCTTTCCTAGGGCCTCTGCGGCAAAGAATTGCACCCGTGCTTCTTTATCTTCTAGTAGAGTCAATAGGTCCATTTCAGCGGGCTGGTATTTGGCATCTCCCAATACTTTTGCCGCCTGCGCTCGCAGCTCACTTGACTGATCTTGCAAGAAGGGAAGAATCAAGGCCCCATCTTCGACTGAATTTCGAGCAAGCTGCCCCAGACCCCAAATCGCATGGAAGCGGGCAAATTCTGTTTCGCCTTTCGCTGCCACAGCAGCCAAACTTTCACTATTAGTCCGTTTCACCAACTCAAACTGCGCCATCTGCCGAACCCGCATATCTCCATGTGCCAATAATTGCGCTAGTTCTTTATCGGGGCGATCTTTAGCACCAAGCTTTAGAATGGCTTGGGTGGAGGCTCGATCTGGATGGACAATCTCTTTCTTAACGTCAAGTTTCCATATTCTGCCCTGCGGCTTCTTGGCATAACCATCCAGCCAATCATTGATGTACAATGCCCCGTCCGGTCCAAAACTCAATCCAGTGGGGACTACCCCTGAAACCACATCAACGGTTCGCCCGAGATCAAAGGAAGCCCCCCGAGGTTCCAGGCGAAAAGCCTGGACCTTTGATTTCGCGGAAGAGGCTTTAAAGAATGAACTGAAGAAGTAACCATTCCAATCTTTGTTCATGGCGGTGCCAGGGTTGTAGGCGAGACCAGCTGGGCCATCAGGTGCCAAAGCTATAGGAGGCAGGAGATAGGCGGCTTGCCCCGGGAAATGAGGTACATGAAGATCTTCATCCATCCACACCTTATAGCCTTCATTTTCTTGCTTATATTTTCCGTATTGCCAATTGATCCTCCAACCAGAATCAGATCCTTCTATAATGTGTACAAAACGTTCATGTTCTCCAGCGTGATCTCCATCATTATCTACACTAATCAAATTGCCATAGGCATCGAAAGCCAATTCCTGGGGATTCCGCAGCCCATGCGCGAATACTTCAAAATCGCTCCCGTCTGGATTACAGCGCATCACGGCTCCTTGATTGGGATACTTCCATCTTTTGCCTGCTTGATCCACTACATTAACCCCTATATCTCCAATCGACCAGTAGATTTTGCCATCTGGCCCTACTACCAGACCAGACATGTCATGCCCAGCATAGGCGATATGTATACCATAACCATGACTGATGACCTCCTTTTCATCAATATCCCCGTCGCCATCCGTATCCTTCATTCGGAAAACATCTGGCGCACAGGTTACAAAGACTTCGTCATTGTGGTACAATACACCGGCTGCTACACCAGCTAGCATATCATTGAAGCCATCTGCATAAAGGTTGGAGGCATCCGCCCGTCCATCACCATCCTCATCCCAGATTCTTCGGATGAACTCCGTTTGCACCATCAGGTCTCGATAGTCATGAATGCTATCTCCATTGAAGTCCTCTTGCCAGGTATTTTCTTCGCTTTTACTGGTAGCCAGTTTTTCTAAATGGAAGGCTCGGGTATCCTCTACGGACTGCAAGGCAATATCTTCTAGCATCCAGTCTCGATGCTGGCGAATATCAAGATCGGAGCTCTTCCTACGTGCCGTTTCCGCAACATAAGCTACTCCATTCTGGTCAAAGGTTAGCGCCACGGCATTCGATAGTAGAGGCCCAGGCGCCCAAAGCTTCAGCTCTAGTCCTTCTGCCAATTCCAAGGCGACCTTTTCTTCATCGGCAAAATCAGCGTCCGTCACCCGGGTTATTTCAGGAATCCTATTGACTGGTGCAGACTCACAAGTGCTTAATAAGCAAATCACTAACAATAGACACAGACTCGGGATAATGCTCTTACAATTCATTTTATCTTTTTTGATTCTCAGACCTCGTCCAATGAAAGGAGGCCTTTCCTTTTTCATAGTAACCTAGCTTTCACCTCAACAGAGGCAGTAAACCATTACTTTATGACCGCTTCAGTAGAGGCAGCCTCATTATAGGGGAGTCTTTTCGCCCCCTTTAAAGAGAGTATTTGGTTGATGCGATGCAGATGGTGATCGACACCAATTTCTGAACCAGGAATAAAACCGGGTACGGTGATTACCTGGGCCAACACTCCACCAACGCCCCGATGCATAACTCCTCTTGGCAAATAGACTAAGTCGCCAACTTCTAATTTTGTAGACTGAATAAGTCCGTCGACCTCCTCCTTGCCTACACTGACTGGATCTTCTATTTTCGGCACTAGAGGACTAGTCAGAATTTTCGCCTCTGGCAATGCCATTTGTACTAAATAGAATTCATCAAAGCCCCCCTCCTTGGGATGGTAATGAGAAAAGGAGTCCATGATTCGGACGCGATGCGCATTGATCGCGTGATAATTGTAGGGACCTACCTTTCCTAACCACGTCAACAAGATTCTGCGATAGGCATTGGTTTCAGTAGCACAGCCACCTGGCACGTCGGTGATATTTAAATCCCAATCCGGTCGCACGAAGGCAGGGATGTTGTCCGGCGGAGCCTCTGGCACCATAAAGATCAATGCACTGAACAAACTATCGGTTTGTATCCCCTGCGCTTCCCCCAGTAAGATGATATCTCCTACCGAAAACTTCGAGCTATCCTGTCCGTTGATTACAGCTGTCCCTCCTCCTTCTTGTATAAAAACCACTCGATTACTAGCGGCTTGCGGCAGCTCTAAAGTACTTTCTACATAAGACAGATCGTACCCGGGATTGTTCTGTACAAATTGGGCACGAATCTGCTGGAAGGCGGTAGTATCACCAGCACGCAAATGAGCAATTTTCATATTTTCGATAGGAGGTTCCGAGGCAGGATGGGGAGTGGTTTGACAGGAAATAAATCCCCAGACCACATAAATAAATATAGATCCCCGAAGAATAGATTTCGCGGTCATAGGTTGATTTTCGTTTTGTGATGGTTCAGGTAACAAGCGGAAGTAGCTTGCCAAGCCTTTCCTCAAATTTAGGCTTTTTACTTGGACTTTTTTGGGTATAGGGAACCATTTTTCCATTCCCATAGTTCTTCTGTTGTGCTGCCAGTCGAGGGCTTTCAACAGGATACCCTCGGCTTGTAAGCCAAAAGAGGAGGGAGATCATTGTGCTGGACCTGATGAGGGTTTCTGTATGGCCCCATAGTATCGGATAAGCCTCTTATGCCGATGTGCTGACATCACCTTGATACTCTTTCACCGTAATCACTGGGACGGGGGTTCGAATCCTCCTTCTCCGAATGGAGAATAGCTCAGCTAGGTTAGAGCAAGTGAATGGTTTTGTAGGTTCGACTCCTACCTTCGCTCGTGCGCGATGTTGCCTGATCAAAGGCCCTCATGGACTTGTAATCCATGCCCCATTATCAAGAGCTGAACCCTCTCAAAAAGGTTCTTGAGTTGCAGAAGTGTGACCGGTCCTTCTTTTGGACAATCTGAACGATGCCTTGCAATGGTCAGGATACCGTTTGGTAGCGGTCAATAACAGGCGAACCGCGCTCTTTCACTTTCAATAACAGGCTTTTCTACTTATTGCAAGTTAATGAACGGTTTCCCCTTATTGACCCAACCCCTACTCAATGCCATTCCGCCTCGCCAAGATGGTCACGCTTTTGTAGTTCTATTTGTAACAAAAATTTTGCAAGCACTTTTGGAGTGCTACCCCATCATAAAACCATAGGTTGAGCGGGTAGAACATCTTAAGTTTAGCATAGGAATTTACCAGAAAAACGCAGGATGTTTGTGCTGAAAGTAGCGGCTTGACTTAAACCATTAACCAAAATGAGACGTATTACGATCTTCCCATACCAAATGGGATTAGTTTTTCGAAAAGATCAATTTATTGACGCTCTTCCTACTGGAAAACACTGGATTCGTTGGAATGATCAATTGATCACCTATGATATGTCCAAAGAATTTGTACCCCTGTGTGAGCTCAACATCCTTTTGAAGAACGCATTGCTGCAAGAGAAGCTACAAATTATCGAGGTACAGGATCATCAGATCGCTTTGGTTTTCCAGGAAGGAAATTTCCTCAAAGTACTAGAGCCAGGTAGGCATGCCTTCTGGAAAAGCATTGTCAGCTACCGCTTTCAAATCTTGGATAGAGATACCTACGAAGTTCCAGGGATAGTCAACAAACGATTGCTAGCAGAGCCCGCTCTACAGGCTTTTATTATGAAAGTAGCTATCCCTGCTCATGCCGTTGGCCTTTTGGTAGTTGATGGAGCGTTCATTCAGCACTTGAAAGCAGGGGTCTACCACTTCTGGCGTAATGAAAAACAAGTACAAGTGCTTACCATCGACTTAAGGCAGCAACAACTGGAGATTTCTGGACAAGAGATTCTGACCAAAGATAAGGCGGGGGTACGTATTAACTTCTTTGTACAATACCAAGTTACCGATCCTGAAAGAGCACTTCTGAAAAACAAGGACTACGAACGCCAATTCTACCTCTTGATTCAGTTGGCGCTGAGGGAATATGTCGGAACCCTTAGTTTGGATGACTTGCTCTTAAGAAAAGAGGGTATTGAAATCTTCGTACTTGAGCACACTCAAAAAGGAAGTAAAGACCTCGGATTGAAAGTCTTGCAAGCAGGACTAAGAGATGTCATTTTACCTGGAGATGTTCGAGAAATCATGAACCAGGTACTAGTAGCTCAAAAACAAGCCCAGGCCAATACGATCACAAGACGTGAAGAAACGGCCTCTACCAGAAGCTTGCTTAACACTGCCAAATTATTGGAAGAAAACGCAATGCTATTGAAACTGAAAGAAATGGAATACGTAGAAAAAATTGCAGAAAAGATCAATAGCATTTCTCTTTCCGGCGGCACGCAGCTAGTGGAACAACTGAGAGAAATCTTTATAAAGACAGAATAATGAGTGTTTAATCCCCCCCAGCTTCTCGGCAGAGGCCGAAAAGTTGGGGTTTTTCTTTGGGGAATGCTTTATCCATCCTACTGATCTCCGAAAGCTACACCCGTAGCCCGTGCCACGTGCACCAAATAATGATCCTTGGAAACAAAATTGTATTCGGCAATCGCCTCCTTGATCGGTACGCTAGTGATCTCATTGTTGGTGAAGGAGACCATTTTGCCGAAGTCATTCTCAGCCACCAGTTCAAAGGCTTTTACTCCCATGGCTGTAGCCAGGATACGGTCAAAAGCGGCCGGAGTACCTCCTCGTTGAATATGCCCTAAGATAGTTGAACGGACTTGGACCTTCGGCATATCTGGATGTTGCTCCAAATCATAACGTAAAGCATTACACACTCCTCCCAATTTAAGGTGTTCATCTTTATGGCTCGTAGCGGCTCTGCCCGTTACCGTTCCACCAATAGGCTTAGCACCTTCAGCAATTACAATATTGACAAAACCTCTACCTTTCTTGAATCGCTTTTTGATTCGCTTTACAATTAGATCCAGATCGTAGGGAATCTCCGGAAGTAGGCAGATCTCTGCCCCACCAGCTACGGCCGTATGCAGGGCAATCCAACCCGCATCACGTCCCATTACCTCCATGATCATGACACGATGATGGCTTTCCGCAGTGGTGACCAGTTTATCAAAGCAGTCTGTGGCGATCTGCACAGCCGTAGTGAACCCAAAAGTGAGATCCGTAGCGGATAGGTCATTGTCAATGGTTTTTGGTACCCCAATTACATTGAGCCCGTTATCGTATAGGGCCTGAGAAATAGCTTGACTGCCATCTCCACCGATGTTGATCAAGGCATCGAAACCTAGATCTTTGATTTTCTGTGCCAACTCAGGGGTGCGATCAATTCTCTTAATCGTGCCATCCGCTTGCTCAACCGGGTAAGATAGTGGATTGGCCGTATTACTAGTTTTGAGGATGGTCCCACCTTTAACGTGAATACCTGCTACACGTTTTTGCGTTAGTTTTACAATATCTGGCGGATCAGAGTCTAAACCATTTAAGGCTTCCATACATCCCCATACTTCCCATTCTTTCGACTTTCTTGCTGCCTTGAATATCCCTCTGATCACGGCGTTTAATCCGGGGCAATCCCCTCCGCCAGTGCTAATTAGAATTTTCTTCATGAGTGCTTAACTTGGTCTTAAACAAAAAACATTTAGCGCGAAGGAAAAAAGATCCAGCATCAAAACCTATCAAGTTGGGTTGTGCCATTGACCGCTCTTCTCCCTAAATGAAGCTGGTAAGATAGCTTTTAATGGCAATGAAAGCAAAGGAAAGCCTCGTATGATAACAATTAGTTAATGCTAGAGGGATCAGCGGCTCACCAGCCCCAAGTTCCTAGACCTCCCTTGAAAGGCCCTACAATATCCTTAGTAATCCATCCTCCATAAAAGTCTCCCTCCTGAGCAACCGCTAACTCCCCATCCACATAACAGGCTTCTACTCTGGACGGGTAAAAAGCCAGGTAGTCCTGAATAGCCTGAAAAGCACCAGAAGGCTCAGGATAGCTCCAGGCTATCACCTCCTGCCCCTCCCGGGTTCGCCAATAGTTGGCCATCCCCTTGAATTCGCAAAAGGAACGCTGGCCAACAACTTGCTCCAATTGCGCTAGTTGAATAGAACTTTGGGGGAAGTAATACACAGGTGGGTGACTGGTTTCTAAGACGCGATAGGCAGCATTCGTTTCTGCTAGTATTTGTCCCTTCCAAATCACTTTGAGGTGTTTGTTGGTGGACTCAAGCCGAGGAGGACGCGGATAGTCCCATACACTTTCTTGGCCCTTCTTGGGCTTAATTCTTTTTTGCATGTAGAAGTAACAGCAAAGTGTACAGGGTTGTTTTAGGATATATTCCATTTAGAACAGTCCACTGAGCCTCTCTAATGCCGGCATTTTTTTGTAATTAAGCAGAAAGAAAAAACACCTTGCATGTCAGACCAAACCCTAAAGAAGACCTTAGGCCCATTAATGCTATGGGGACTAGGCGTCGGATATGTGATTTCTGGAATGTATTTTGGCTGGAACCTGGGCCTTGAAAAAGGAGGAACCCTCGGCTTAGCCGTCGCTACATTCTTCATCATTATTATGTACCTGGCTTTCACCTTTAGTTATACCGAATTGGCCTGTGCCATCCCTAAGGCGGGTGGGGCTTTTGCCTACGCGATGAGAGGACTGGGAAAAGATCTCGGTTTCTTGGGTGGCATGGCGCAGAATATCGAGTTTATCTTTGCCCCGCCGGCCATTGCCTTCGCCATTGGTGCCTATCTAAATATATTCATGCCCGCCATCCCCGTTCTTTGGATTGCTATTATCGCTTATGTGCTCTTTACGGCCTTAAATATCTATGGCGTGCAAGCGGCCGCCTCTTTTGAGCTGATCATCACAATTGTAGCCGTAGTAGAGCTCTTGATCTTTGCGGGTTCGGCTCTTCCCTCCTTTGAATACGAAAATTTGACCCGAAATCCACTCCCGAATGGTTGGGGAGGGGCTTTCGCCGCCATTCCTTTCGCCATCTGGTTCTTCTTGGCAATCGAAGGGGTAGCCAATGTGGCCGAAGAGACGATTAATCCGCAACGGAATGTGCTTATTGGATTTGGCAGTGCCATACTGACTTTGGTTGCTTTGTGTCTTCTGACCTTTACTGCTTCGGTAGGCGTGGGCGGTTGGGAAGCCATCGTCTACCCGGAGCCAGGTGCTGAAGCATCCGATTCACCACTCCCATTAGCCCTTAGTGTAGCGCTGGGACAAGGACATATTATGTATAAGGCGGTGACCTTCATTGGCCTATTTGGTTTGATTGCCTCCTTTCACGGTATCATTCTAGCGGCTGGCCGTGCCACTTTCGAGTTCGGGCGGGTAGGTTTTGCCCCCAAGGGCTTGGGGCAGGTTCACAAACGCTTTCAGACACCCGCCAAGGCTTTGATCATCAATATGCTGATTGGCATCGTAGCTTTATTTACAGGTAAGACGGGGGAAATTATCACGATTGCTTGTTTTGGTGCCTTGAGTCTATATATTATCTCAATGATTTCTTTGCTCGCGCTCCGTCGAAAGGAGCCAGAACTAGAGCGTCCGTTCAAAGTACCCCTCTACCCTATTGCCCCGATTGTGGCGCTGGTGATAGCGACTATTGCTCTTCTGGCCATTAGTATCTATAATCCAATGCTGGCCATCATATATTTTGGTATTTTGCTGCTATCCTATATTGCTTTTAAGATCTTCAATACTGTATCCGTATGACCATCAAGGGAATGCTTAGCCTAGAGCAATTACAAGTTCGAGTTCAAGAAGAAACCATAGAGACTATAATAGTCGCATTTACAGATCATTACGGACGTTTAGTCGGTAAACGTTTTGATGCGGATTTCTTTTTGGAATCTATCGCCAAGGACGGGACCCATGGCTGTGATTACCTGTTGACCACAGATATGGAAATGGAGCCGATCCCAGGCTACGATTTTGCCAATTGGGAATTGGGGTATGGGGACTTCCATCTGATACCAGATCTAAATACGCTGCGAATAGCCAGTTGGTTGGATAAAACTGCTATGATCCTCTGCCATCTTGAAAATGACAAAACCCATCAAGCCATTGCTGAAGCTCCCCGTTCCATGCTTTCCCAGCAAGTAGAAAAGGCGAAATCTATGGGCTTTTCTAGCGCCGCTGCCTCAGAGTTGGAATACTATTTGTTTGAAAACAGCTATCGCGATGCCTTTGCACAACACTACCACGACCTCCAACCCGCAGGTTGGTACCTGGAGGACTATCATATTTTGCAGGGTTCCAGAACGGAGAAGTTTACTGCTGCTGCTCGTCGCCATCTCAAACATTCGGGCGTACCCGTGGAAAACTCTAAGGGAGAATGGGGTTTAGGACAACACGAGCTCAACGTCCGCTACGCAGAAATCATGGAAATGGCAGATCGTCATGTGGTCTATAAACAGTGTTTGAAGGAACTTGCCGATCAGATGGAGCTCTCTGTGACCTTTATGGCTAAATACCATGAAGATCGGGCAGGCTCTAGCTGTCACATCCATATCAGTTTGTGGAAGGATGGTAAAAACGCCTTTGCCGGGGACAAGGTCTTTGGGCCAGTACAAGGATCCGATATCTTTCGCTGGTTCTTAGGAGGGTGGATGGCTCATGTGCCCGATGTCATGCCTTTCTACGCTCCCACCGTAAATGCCTACAAGCGCTATGTAGATGGTTCTTGGGCTCCCACTCGCTTGGCCTGGAGTTATGACAACCGAACCGCTGGTTTCCGAGTGGTAGGGAAAGGGCCAAGTTTACGGATCGAATGCCGGATTCCTGGGGCAGATTGTAATCCTTATCTTGCCTTTGCGGCGGCCCTCGCCTCTGGTCTTGATGGCATCGAAAACAAGATCGAGCCCCCCGAGATCTTCGAAGGAGACATTTACGAAGCCAAAGACTTGGACCGTGTACCCTATACCCTAGAAGAAGCCATTAAGCAGTTTAAACAAAGTGATTTTGCAAAAGCAGCATTTGGCGAAGCCGTGGTGAAGCATTTCACCCACTTCTTTGAAACGGAACAAAAAGCCTATAACTCGGCAGTGACTGACTGGGAGCGGAAACGGTATTTTGAACGGATCTAAAGCTGTTGATTTTCCCTCTATCACCTCTATGCCTGCCATTTAGGATTCGTGCAAATTTAATTCCGACGAACTACCAAATAATCAGATGAACTACATATTGAATTTTAATCCGATTATTTGACCATTCAACCTAAAATCCTGTCCTCGCAATGTATTTACCATCTTCTTTGTACCAGCAAAGAGAGAATATAGGGAGATAGAAAAGAAACGGATTTATAGCCCTCATCTTGGTTGATCGCAAATTTTTTCTTTCTGTCTCCGGCAGGCTCCATACAAATCTTAAAGTCCTCATACGATCTTAACTTAAGTGAATGCATTTGCTTTTGCCTGCCCATAATTTTGCCCTAAACAAACCGAAAAACTAGGAAAACTAGACCGATGAATGAAATAGCAAAACAAACAGTAAAGCTAAAGACGAGCATTCTACTCCTGATACTATGCTTATTCACCATCAAAGTTAAGACGCAAACCAAGGCCATAACCCCAAAGCAATGTGTCGAACAGTATATGAGCTGGAAGAATGACCCCATGGAAATTAACCCGGATGACTTTTTTCACCATAAGCTGGAATTACATTGGTTGGAAGGAGATAAATGGTACAAAGGGAATGGTCAAGATTACATCCAGAAAATTCAAGCTGGCATCTTCCTCGAACGCCAACAAGAACTCCTATCCGTACAGCTGGAGAAGAAGATTGCACTGGCTCGACTTCAGGAAGTATTTCCCGAGGATCAGATGGTGGCAAACGAGACCTTAAGACTAGAAAAACACAGAGGATACTGGCAAATCAGGGAAATTCTGATCACCTACCCAAGTACCAAAGAGATAGCCTCTACCTCCCCTTACCGCCCAAGGACTCATTTCACCCAAAACTAACAATAGCAAATGAAAACATCTATTATCCTGTTCCTAGTCTTATCCCCATGGCTAGGGTATTCCTCACCGTCTGAAGTTTCCTTGCAACTCCAAGAAGACTATGAAGAACTAGCCAGCTTCACCTCAAAGCTCAAGCACTACAAGCTTGATCCCATAACTTTTGAGAAGCGATTTTGGCAAGGCCTGGCTCAAGCTATTGATTACTTTAGAGCGGATGTCCTTCAGAATCCAAATACCAAAAGAGAGCTTGCTAGACCTTTTCACCTCCGCTTCCCGATGATTCACGAGGTACAGCGGAAAAGTTTATCCATCACTCAGTTAGCAGATGGCATCGCGGCGCTAGAGCGATTCGCTGGTCCCTGGTATGGCCTTTGGGAAAATATGAAGGTAAAACACCTTTGGCTACCCGTTCGGCAGAGCCGACATCCCTTGCAAGGGGATTTTCGACTACTCGCCTTTCAATCCGCTTTTACGGGGGATGGCATTGGCTGGAATTTCTTGGTACGCCATGAAGGAGCAGTCCATATGTTGGGGCACGTTTATCACTTTGACTTGGATGGGCATTTAAGCACTCAAACTCCACATTATGCCTATTTGGATCAAGTCGGACAGATTACGTGGATTACAGCGGATCATATTTTTTTTGAAACGGTTTGTCATGAAGATCATGGACTAGCCGGCAAACACTATGTCATTACGGGGTGAAAGCTATGATCAAGTAACCCATGAACCTAAGGTTACCAATCGTTTTCAAGCCATCTATCTGGCAAAAGATCATTTGTTACCCCAGTTCCAATACTTCCCACACCGACCCGGGCAAGCGAAGCTAGCTTTCAAAGTACTGAGTGGATTGCGCGGGATCTGGGCAGCCGTTGTACGATGAGCTAAAAGCAAATACTCCTGCATGCAGGAAGCCTAATTTTCAGACTAAATGCGTAATTTTGGCCGCGCCTGGTTATCCTGTTACTAGGGCGGCCCAAGGCAGGTTGTATTTACATTAAGAAGGATTAAAGACCCATCCAATGCGTTTAGAAAATAAAGTAGCACTGATTACTGGTGCCAGCAATGGCATCGGCAAGGCCAGTGCTTTACTATTTGCTCAAGAAGGAGCAAAAGTCATTGTGGCAGACATCAATGATCCAGCGGGGGAAGCAACGGTAGCGGAGATCAAAGCAGGCGGCGGACAGGCCGCCTTTTTTCATGCAGATGTGTCCAAGGCTTCGGATTGTGAAGCCATGGTAAAGTTTGCAGAAGATACTTTTGGTGCACTGCATATCCTCTTCAATAATGCAGGAATTATGCACGGCGAGGATGGGGATGCCACTTCCACTGCCGAAGACATCTTCGATCTTACTTTCGCCATCAATGTAAAAGGTGTTTTCTTTGGCTGTAAATATGGCATTCCAGCCCTGCAAAGAGCGGGAGGCGGATCCATCATCAACACCGCCTCATTTGTTGCTCACCTGGGAGCCGCCACACCACAATTGGCCTATACCGCCAGTAAAGGGGCGGTGCTATCAATGAGTCGAGAGCTAGCAGTTATTCATGCCCGAGAAAATATCAGAGTAAACGCTTTGTCTCCTGGGCCACTGCGAACAGAACTTTTGATGAATTTCTTAAATACCGAAGAGAAGAAACAGCGGAGACTCGTCCACGTGCCGATGGGAAGATTTGGTGAAGCGGCAGAGATGGCTAAAGCGGCACTCTTCCTAGCTTCTGACGACTCTTCTTATATGACGGGATCTGAATTTTTTGGTAGATGGTGGAATTACGGCGGCTTATGTCACTCCTGAATGATGATAAGGGATCATGTGGAAGGAAGAATGGATAATTGTAGTGCTTGAAAACTTGAAAAAATGCAGATGAAAATCAGTACGCTTAGCCCGATCGATGGGAGTGTTTATGTGGAAAGGGAATTGGCTAGTGGTCCGATCATAGAAAAGACCTTAGATAAAGCCGAGCAAGCGAGAAAGGCATGGCGAAATACCTCCTTTGGCAGAACGAATAGAAGTACTCAATAAGGCCTTGGCCTACTTCCTGGAGCACGCCGATGAAATTGGGCAGGAACTGACCTACCAAATGGGGCGTCCGATTCGATACACGCCTTTTGAAATCAAAGGGGGATTCCAGGAACGGGCAAAGTACATGACGGAAATTGCTCCAGTGGCGCTGGCAGATACCGAATTGGAGGACTCCGGTGATTTTCGAAGATTCATCCGGAAGGAACCTATTGGTACCGTGCTCGTCTTGGCTCCTTGGAATTACCCCTATCCTCACCTCCGTCAACGTCATTTGGCCAGCCCTACTGGCGGGGAATACAGTTTTGCTGAAACATGCCGAACAAACCTCCCCTGTGTGCAGAACGCTATGCCAAGGCTTTTGCGGTGGCTGGATTACCGGAAGGTGTCTTCCAATTCCTACACCTTTCCCATGAACAGGTAGCTCAGGTTTATTGCAGATCGGAGGATCAATTATGTGGCCTTCACAGGATCTGTGAATGGAGGGAAAGCTATTCAGCAGGCAGTGAGTAATCGTTTTATTACCGCTGGGCTAGAGTTGGGCGGCAAGGACCCCGCCTACGTAAGAGAAGATGCTAATCTAGAACATGCCATCGAAAACTTGGTAGACGGTGCCTTTTTCAATTCAGGGCAATCCTGTTGTGGAGTAGAACGGATCTATGTACACGAAGCTCATTTTAAAGAATTTGTAGAAGGAGCCGTGGAGTTGGCTAAAACCTACATTCTGGACAATCCTCTGCTACCAGAAACTACCTTAGGGCCGATGGTAAGACAAAGTGCGGCAGCCTTTGCGCAAAAGCAAATTGAACAAGCACTGAAAAAAGGAGCAAAATCACTGGTCGACCCTCGTTTTTTCGTGCACCATCAACCAGATACCCCCTACATGGCCCCTCAAATCCTGATTAATGTGAATCATAAGATGGATATCATGCGTACCGAGAGTTTCGCACCGGTAGTGGGTATCATGTCCGTGAAGAATGATGCTGAAGCTATTCAGCTGATGAACGATAGCCCCTATGGCCTTACCGCATCCGTATGGACTCCAGATGTCGAACGGGCCATTCAGATAGGAGACCAACTGGAAACAGGAACCTGCTTTATGAATCGCTGTGATTACCTCGATCCTGCCCTGGCTTGGACTGGGGTTAAACATTCTGGTAAGGGCTACACCCTATCTAGTCTGGGTTACGCAGCGCTCACACAGAGTAAATCATTTCATCTCAGACTCGCTAAATCATGAAAGTAGGATTATTGCTATGTGACCATGTACGTTCGGAATATCTTGATGAATTCGGGGATTACCCAGCTATGTTTGCGGCGGCCTGGCCTAGCTTTAATTTTGAGGTCTTCGCAGTTTGTGATGGGGAATTCCCTGCTTCCGTCCATGATTGTACCGCTTATTTGGCCTCTGGTTCCCGCTTTTCTGTTTATGAAGAGCACGAATGGATTGAAGAATTGAAACAAGTTGTTCAAGAAATAGCAGCAAAGGAGTTACCCTATTTGGGGGTATGCTTTGGTCACCAGATGTTGGCAGAGGCGCTTGGCGGAGCCGTAAAAAAGGCAGAAAGTGGCTGGTGTGTAGGAATTCATGACTTTAGGATGCAGGAACAAGCCAATTGGATGAGTCCCTATCAAAATACCCTCCATCTATTGATGATGTGCCAGGATCAAGTACAACAGCTCCCCCCCGATAGTAAAATACTAGCGAGTGCGCCAACTTGTCCAGTGGGTATGTTTCAGGTGGGCAATCGAATGCTGGGCGTACAGGCACACCCAGAGTTTAGTAAAGCCTATGACCGCGTTTTGATGGAAGATCGAGTGGAAAAGATGGGTTCAACTGTGGTCCAAGCAGGTATTGAAAGTCTAGCCCTCCCCTAGACGCAAAGCTCTTCTGCGAATGGAGTACGCATTTTTTGAGTAGATGATGTATTAAATGGTCATGCCAGAGCGTTAGTAGTGCAAAATCTTTATATGAAACTAGCTTGGTTTTCAGCGATATTGATCCTATCCATGGGTTCCCCAAATACAGTAGAAGCCCAAATATTTAGTCGAAAGAAAAAAGAGCCTCAGCAAGCGGAAATAAAACCTGAGAAGAAGAAAGGACTCTTTAAAAGAAAAGTCGACAAGGAACCCATGAAGGAAGAAAAGCCTGTCAAGGAAAAAGTCGCCTTGCGCAAGTCCCACAAAGCAGCCAAGGCCGATGTAAAAGCCTCTAAGAAGGAACGCAAAGTTGCGGAAGCCAAAGAGCAAGCCGCCAGAGCACGCGCCTACAGGATTAAGGCGGAGCGTCGGGAAGAACGAGCAGAACGCAAGGTTGTCCGAAAAGAAAAAACAGCCAGCAAATCTCGCACCAAAGCAGAAGAAAAGAAGAGCAAAGGATTGAGTAGATTCTTCCGCAAAGAGCAATAAACAAGGCAAGACATAGCCAGGATCAAGGAATTGCAAGAACACCTTTTGAAATAAAGCTGCCGTTAGGGAAAAATTGATAAGTTCTCAGGAAGTATTGGTTAGGCATATGATCTAAGAGGCTTGCACTTTTGTGTCATCATTAAAACACAAAAAAGTAAAGCAATGAAATTCATGTTGAAAATGCTTCCCGTCTTAGCCTTATTCCTAGCTACCACGGCTATGCAAGCCCAAACCGACGAAGGAAACATTATTGAGGGTGTGACTTTGGTAAAATTATCTCAAATTCCTGGTGAGTACGAAACGACGGAATTGAATCTTCCTCCTGGTAAGTACATTTTCGAGGTATCCAATAAGAATGTAGACAAGCAATTGGGATTTTGGTTAACGCCTACCAACAGTCCTAAAGCTCAAGTTGCCAATTCTGGCTTGTCTAAATTGGTGGGTGAGGGAGAAGTGGCTCGTACCGGCTTAGTAGAATTGAAAGCAGGATCCTATCAGTACAGCTGTCCACTCAATCCTACTCCACACTACACGATTACCGTAAAATCTGAATAATTCCACATACACCAACTAACCAAGTTTTGCAATGCCCTAAGTTTTAAAACCGACTATTGTTAGCAATGAAAGAGCGGACCTACAGTCTGCTCTTTTGCTTTTTATGCCTATTTGTATACGATTCTCTCCTAACATTTATATACCATACCTAACGGCATGGGAAATCCCATCGATGACGTGGCTAGGTATATTGTGCCCCTACGGGGCAAGGCGTACCTAAGCATATCCCGTAGGGATAAAATATATCCGGCTATGTTTTTAGGAAGGAACATTTGTGCCGATAGCCTCAATATATTCCCCTTGGAAACAACGGGCCAATTCTGGTCCTACAAATGATACTTGCCATACCTAATCCTACCACCCCAAATGGCTAACGTATATTGTGCCCCTAGCGGGGCATAGCGTGCCTAAGCATATCCCGTGGGGATAATATATATCCAGCCATATTTTTAGGAAGGAACATTTGTGCCAGTAGCAACAATACATTGCCCTTGGCAACAACGGGCCAATTCAGGTCCCACAAATGATACATGCCATACCTAATCCTACCACCCCAAATGGCTAAGGTATATTTTGTCCCTCCGGGGCAAGGCGTACCTAAGCATATCCCGTAGGGATAATATATATCCAGCCATATTTTTAGGAAGGAACATTTGTGCCAGTAGCAACAATACATTGCCCTTGGCAACAACGGGCCAATTCAGGTCCCACAAATGATACATGCCATACCTAATCCTACCACCCCACATGGCTAAGGTATATTTTGTCCCTACGGGGCAAGGCGTGCCTAAGCATATCCCGTAGGGATAATATATATCCGGCTATGTTTTTAGGAAGGAACATTTGTGCCGATAGCCTCAATATATTCCCCTTGGAAACAACGGGCCAATTCTGGTCCTACAAATGATACATGCCATACCTAATCCTACCACCCCAAATGGCTAACGTATATTGTGCCCCTACGGGGCAAGGCGTGCCTAA
>CBDHHG010000015.1:0-52542 GCA_965263225.1 Saprospiraceae bacterium | reverse complement strand
ATTCAACCAATGCCTACCCGTTCTTGTTTTTTAAGCTTCTGAAGTCTAAAAACTAAAAACTCACACCATGCCGAATATCACTGATAAAGTCGCGCTCATCACTGGCGGAAGCAAAGGAATAGGATTAGGAATCGCAGAGATCTTGCTAGAAGCCGGGCTGAAGGTCGCGGTGACCAGCCGCTCCGCCGAAGCTGCACAAGCCACCGCAGATCAATTGAATACCAAGTATCCTGGGAAAGCACTAGGAGTAGCCTCAGATGTAAGAGACTTAGCCGCTGAGCAAAAGGCAGTGGAGCAAGTTGTCGCTCATTTCGGCCAGCTAGACGTCTTGGTAGCCAATGCGGGACTTGGGCACTTCGCACCAATCCAAGAACTTACGCCCGAACAATGGCAGGCCACGATCGACACCAACCTCACGGGCGTTTTCCATAGCGTAAAGGCTGCCATCCCCGCCTTGAAAGATACAGAAGGTTATATCATTACCATCGCTAGCTTGGCGGGTACGAATTTCTTTCCAACGGCTTCGGCCTACAACGCCAGTAAATTTGGCTTGGTAGGCTTCACGCAAGCCATTATGTTGGATCTACGTCACGAAGGGATTAAAGTAAGTACAATCATGCCCGGCTCCGTGGCTACGGAGTTTAACAACCACAATCCTTCCGACGCGGATGCGTGGAAGATTCAGCCGGAAGATATTGGCCAGATGGTAGCAGATTTGCTACGTATGCATCCTCGAACCTTGCCTAGCAAAGTGGAGGTGCGACCTTCTCGGCCACCGAAGCGATAGAAAAAGCGTTTACTAAGAACGGTGCGGGGAGTCGCACTCCCCAAACGTTTTCTTCTTATGCCGGCGCATTAGGGTTGAATCCGGTAGCTCCACCTTTTATTTTTTTGGTGGAAGATGTAGGGAGCTTTGTGGCTAGGAACTTTGATTTGGGAAGTTTCTTTTTCATCCTTGGTGTTTTAGTAGATTTTTAGAAATGGACTTAGGCTAATACGGTATCCATAAATCTAAAGTAAGCTTTTAAAACTTCTGCCGGGGCCTCATCATGTGGATAATGACCTACGCCTTCCAAGATCTCATGATCTGACTTAGGAAGCAATTGCTGACAGTATTCGGCTAGATGCCGCCCTGAAACGGGGTCAAGTGGACCATTGATGAACTGTAAGGGAATGGTAGCCTCTACCAAAGCAGTTTTCCAACGCTTAGCATTGTCCTTGCGATCGTTGATGTAGCGCATGAGCTTGTGAACAATCCCTTTCCCATCATTGTAGGTGATCAGCCGATAAAACTGATCAATCTCTTCCTCCGATGCCTTTTTATCTCCATAGATCTCATGGAAGCTTTTTCGCAAACTTTTCTTGCTCAGCAAGGGACCGATTAAGAAGCCAATCGGGCTATTGATGAGCTTTTGAATCATTCTCGCCCGATGTAGTTCTGGGAATAAACCACCATTCAAAAAGCTACAGGATAATAATTGTAAACCGTCGCTACCTCTTTCATGGAAGGCCGCCAACATCTCTTGCGCTACCGACACACCATAGTCATGAACGAATAAATGCGTTTCTTTTACACCCAAGTATTGGGCAAAGGCTTCGTGGAGACGAGCTTGATCGGTGAGCGAGTAATGGTAAGCCTTGGGTTTGGCAGAATAGCCAAAGCCAATCATATCACAGGCGTACACCTTGAAACGACGGCATAGGGTATCCCACGTCTTGTGCCAATCCCAGGAAGCGGTGGGGAAGCCGTGGATCAGTAAGAGCGGAGGGCCTTCGCCGCCTGTCCAATAGGCGATGGAGTGACCTTTGTAATCAAAATGTTGCGCCTGGTCTTTCCAGGATGAATAGCTGATCATATGTGAAGTCGCTTACAAAATCTAATGGAATGTATATAAGGTGCTAGGTAAAGCGTTACACTTGCTTAATTCAAGCTTCGCAGGAGTTGCCCATATCTGCGTTGCCCAACCTCCGCTGCAAAACCATTCGTATCGTTAAATACTTCTTCCCCATTCACTAGCACCTGCTTTACCACTCCATCCGAACGTTTGACATAACGGAAGGCTCCTTTCAAACTAGGGTGATAGTCCTCAATCGGTTCCTCGGTCAGGCCTGTACTAAGTTTGCTAGGGTCTATCACACATACATCGGCCCGACGCCCCACCTCCAAAGAACCAGCATCCAAACCAAGCCAATCTGCTGGCATCTTGGTAAGCCGATGAATGGCAGTTTCAATCGGGAAAATATCAGGGAATTCCAGCGATTGCCGCAAGGCCTGTAAGGAACCGTCATGAAAGGCCATATTCACATTGTGTGCTCCAGAATCATTAAAGCCAGGTATGGTAGCTTCATGTGCAAGTAATTGCACACGCACTTGATCTCTGTGATTGGCTGCTGTACATTTCCAGATTAGATCGGTATCGTATTTGATCACAAGATCCATGAAGTAATCCAGGCCATCCAGTCCCTTTTGATCTGCCAAATCTTGGAAAGTATGCCCGATTAGGCTGGCGTCTGGCACCTTGACTACCGTCATTTCCTTTAGCAGCCGAGGAAATACTGAAGTGGTCTTGTGGTTCCAATCCTTGCGAAACCACTTGCGAAACTTGGGATCTTGAAAGGCTGCCTTGCGTTCCGCTGGCGTAGCGCCAATCACAGCGACCATAGAGGGGAATTCCTCAAATAAGGGCGTAATAGGTCCCTCTCCATAATTGAGAAAAGGCATCGCCAAAGCCTGAAACTTCATATCTGCATTAAATACCTTTTTACCCATCGTAGCTAGGGTAGTGACCAATTTGTGGATTCTTTCATTAGACTTTAAATCCATGGCCGCCACGATGGTCGTCTTCAGTGGCTTCCGAAACAAGCCTGCACTCATACCCAGTAAATGGATGCCTGATCTCTTATCTAATGCATTGGGCGTAGCCTGTAGCACTCGATCATAGCGACGTAGGATATTGGCTAGTCGGCGATACTCTTTGACGGAAGCCTGTTGTGAAGGAACAGAGGTACCTTTGTAATCTTTCGTAAAAACACCTCCCCAACGGTGAAAGGGTAACATGTCAATAGACATGCCTAGATAACCTGCTTCCATCGCCTCTTCCAAGTACCTGTCCATCTTCATTTTCTCTGCTTCATTGGCATTGGGCTCCCGGAAACTTCGCTCTAAGCCCATAGATGCAATCCGAATATTCGAGTGTCCAACAAAACTGGCCACATTGGGTCCGATCGGTAGGGTTTCCAGGTGTTCATAGTATTCGCCCAGGTTTTTCCAGGTAATTTTATCCTTGATCCATTCGGTCAATACCTGTGCAGGCATATTTTCTACTCGGCAAAATAGATCTACGATGTCTTCATCTTTGCCTAAGGCCGCCGAAATAGAACAATTACCCATAACTACGGTCGTTGTTCCATGTCGCAAAGACTCTTCTAGTCCAGGCATCACTTCAATCTCCGCATCATAATGTGTGTGTATATCAATGAAGCCAGGAGTGACCCATTTTCCACTCGCATCAATTTCTTTGGCCCCTTCGATTGTTGGAGCTTGATCATGTACCGCTACTACCTTTCCTTCTCGGATTATTACATCTGCTTTTCTCCCCCTTTTCCCAGTGCCATCGAAGAATAGCCCGTTTCTTATGATTGTTGTAGTCATGATATCAATTTGATTTGCCTGATGGAGTAATGGCCATCAATGATTTGCTTCAAGCATAATTTGCGAAACAATATTAGCCATATTTTCATCATTAATTCTCGAATTGATTCAAGAAACGCCTATTTCGCCAAATATTTGCACCGCAATTGCATGGTGATCGAAAAGACCAACATGCAGCTAGGACGCGTGCTCCCTACCAACAACGAGGCGAGAGATGGAGTGTTGTTTATTCCTGCGAAATGGCGCAGATCAGTCATTTATTGATTTCCAAAGCAGCGCTTAGACTAAAGTCTTTAGTATATTCAGGTTTTCGTCACAATTATGACCGACTTTAATATGAAAAAATACGGATTAGCTTTTCTGCTTTTAACCTTGCTATGTTGGAGTGAACTTCCTCTAGTGGCACAAGAACAGTCTGCGCAAGATCTTTTCAAGGAATTACAGTTTAGGAATATTGGGCCAACACGCGGTGGACGAGTCACCACTGTGGCTGGTGTGGCAACTGAAAAAGCCACTTTTTACATGGGAGCCACTGGTGGTGGTGTTTGGAAAACAGATGATTTTGGTGCCAGGTGGTACAATGTGTCAGATGATTATTTTACTACTCCTTCTATTGGTGCCATTCGGGTGGCGCCTTCAGATGCCAAGACGATTTACGTGGGTACGGGCTCGGATGGTATTCGTAGTAATGTAATTACGGGTAAAGGCGTGTATAAATCGGTCGATGCAGGTAAGAGCTGGACGCATATTGGATTGGAAAAAACGGGCCAGATTGGAGCCGTGGAGATCCATCCAGGAGATCCCAATGTGGCCTATGTAGCAGCTATTGGACAAGCATTTAATGCTAATGAGGAAAGAGGAGTATATAGAACCAAGGACGGGGGGCAGAGCTGGGAAAAAGTATTATACGTTTCAGACACGACGGGTGCCGTAGACTTGGAGCTACATCCAACCAACCCAGATATTATCTATGCGTGTATGTGGCGAGGCGAAAGGAAGCCCTGGACCGTGATCAGTGGAGGAAAAGAAGGGGGGGTGTACAAGTCCGTAGATGGAGGAGATACCTGGAATAAATTGACGAATGGCTTGCCTGCTGGCTTGTTTGGGAAATCTGATTTAGCTGTTTCTTCAGCGGCTCCTGATAGAGTATATGTACTGATTGAAGCGCCAGTAGGAGAGGGGGGCGTGTATCGCTCCGATGATGCGGGGGCTTCCTGGAAATTGATCAGTACCAAAAAGGAATTATTAGATCGTCCTTTTTATTACTGCAATCTAGACGTGAGCCCGCAGGACCCTAATACACTCTATGCCTCTGCTACAGGCTTCTGGAAATCTACGGATGGAGGTAAAAGCTGGCAGCGTAAGCGAACGCCACATGGCGACAACCATGATATTTGGATCAATCCTACGGATTCAAATCTATTCATTCAGGCCAATGACGGTGGGGCGAATGTCACCTTGAACGGAGGGAAGACCTGGTCCTCGCAGATTAATCAACCCACAGCAGAACTCTATCAAGTGGAGGTAGATGATCAATTCCCCTATTGGGTGTATGCAGGGCAGCAGGATAATTCTACCATTAGTTTGCCTTCTTTACCTCCTTACAGCTCTATCGGGGGGACTTCCAGTTATTGGATGGCAGTAGGAGGGTGCGAAACGGGCCCTGTGGTGCCAAAACCCGGAAACCCGGACATTGTGTATGCGAATTGTAAAGGTCGCTTTGGTGTCTACAATAAGAAAACAGGACAAGAAAAGCAGTACTATGTGGGCGCTTCCAACATGTACGGCCATAACCCCAAGGATTTGAAGTTTCGCTTTCAAAGGGTTTCTCCAATTCATGTTTCTCCCCATAATCCAGATGTGGTTTATCACACCTCGCAGTATGTGCATAAGACCACCGATGACGGGGTGACTTGGGAAATCATCTCACCAGATCTTACCGCCTTTGATCCAGCTACACAGGTCATCTCAGGTAGCCCTATTACGCGAGATATAACTGGAGAAGAATTCTACAGTACGATCTATGCGATTCGTGAATCCAATGTGGAGGAAGGTGTGATTTGGGTAGGAGCTAACGACGGGCCGGTTCATGTGACTAAAGATGGAGGTAAGAACTGGAAAAATGTCACGCCTAAAGAATTGGGTAGTGGCGGTCGGATCGATTGTGTGGAGCCCTCTCCTCACCAAGCGGGTAAGGCTTACTTTACCTCTTTACGATACCAATTAGGGGATTGGAAGCCCTACATCTATAAAACCACGGATTATGGCCAAAACTGGGAGCTATTATCCGATGGAACCAATGGGATTCCTGCTGACTACCCCGTTCGCGTGGTCCGAGAAGACCCAACGAGAGAAGGACTGCTATATGCCGGTACAGAGTTTGGCTTGTTCATTTCTTTTGATGATGGTAAAAGCTGGCGCGCCTTTCAGCAAAATCTGCCAGTCACTCCCATTACAGATATCAAGGTACACCAGGAAGATTTGGTGATGTCTACTATGGGCCGGTCTTTCTGGATATTGGATAATCTAAGTGTATTACATCAGTTGCCAGTGGATTTAGAGGTTTCTGAAATTCAGCTGTTCAAGCCACGGGATACGCACCGTATGCGTTACGGCGGCGGTTTCCGGCTGACGGGCGACGGCGTCTCCTATCCCTCCCCATCTTTAACGATAGACTATTACTTGCCAAGCAAAATGGAGCGAGATCTATATCTAGAGATTTTAAATGATGAGGGTACGGTTATCCAAGGGTTCAGCAGTGGCGACCCAGGACAAAATCAGAAGGACGGCGAACCTAGCATGGCAACGGGTTTCTTCCTGCCTGCGGGTAATCCCAAGCTTCCCAATGAGCCGGGTTTGCATCGCTTCAATTGGAATCTCCGTCACCCTGGCCCACAATTGGGCAATCGTCGAGGCAGAGGTGGCCCACTAGTGAAACCGGGCGAGTATACCATTAAGATGAAGCTTGGGAGTCAAGAATGGGAACAGAAGGCGAAGATCAAGGTAGACCCGAGAATTGCAGAAGCCGGAATTAGCCAAGCTGATCTAGCCGAGCAGGAAGAACTGGGATTGAAACTGGTTAAACTGCAGGAAGCCTCTCGTCAGCTGGCCAATCAGATTAAGCAGCGCAAGAAAGAGCTGAATAAGATGATGAAAGAGAGTACGGATCCTAACCAAAAGAAGCGGTATCAAAATGAGCACGATAAAATCAGTGAAAGAGAAAAGCAACTGGTCACCGATGATGGGCGTTATCCTCAACCTATGTTGATCGATCAGATAAATTATCTATCTTCCATGATCAATAGAGCTGATCAGAAACCCGGTAAAGATGCACACGACAGATATAAAGAATTGAAAAGTATACTAGATTCCTTGAAAGAGGATGTCTTACCTTAAACCTTAATAGGAGGAAACAAAGAACAGAACTCTTCCTTTCTAGCGGACAAATGTTCGGGACTACTTGAACAGAAATCGATGGTTGATAGTCCAGGGTACCCAGTATCATGGACTATCAACCATCGACCACGGACGCTCCTCTGGATTATGCCTCTGACTTCTTCCATCTGCCCTCCTCCATCTGCCCTCCTCCATCTAAACTCGCCTACCCTAGTACCTCCTGCAAAATCAGGTGCGAGTGAATCTCTTGGAGATGTTCAACATGTAATTTGTAGTAGTCGAGGAGATGTCGGATCATCTGTTGTCGCTCAGATCGCTGCATACTTACCTCGTGGCAATTGTAAAGTTGTGCTTCGAGTAGTTGTCCTATCCGTTCACTGTAGAGTTCATCAAGGTAATGATGATGGGATGGCACTATATCTGTAAATATCCCTTCCTGTAGATCGAATAATGGAGTTTCTTGGCAGAAGCTTCCTCCCGGAATGAATCCTAGGAAGGCACTTAATTCGATCATGAATTGGAGATGGATATTAGCGGTGCTTTCTGGTGTTTGATCCAACCATAGAAAACTATCCCACAGGAATTGGAAAAGCTCCGGATTTGGGGTTGCCTCCTTAATCGTTTTTCTCGCTAACTCCGCCATAAAGAGCCCGATCACGCCCTTGCTGAGATCAAATGGGATACCTTGGAAGACATGCCCGGCTTTAATTTCCTTAATTCGGTTCAATTCTTTGTCCTCCCGTTCATAAACGACCAAATCAACCATTGACATCACCTGCAAAAGGCTGGCTTTACCCTGTCCCTTTTTGGAGCGAACCCCACTGATGATGTATTTTCTTAGGCCCTTCTCTTCTGTATAGATATCCACGATTAAACTGGTCTCAGAATACTTAATCGCTTTGAAGATAATGCCCCGAGTTTTGATGAGCATATAGTCTATCTTTTATCTGAAAATGTCTCTGTCTGGGCGTGTTAGACAGCCATAATAACACATTTATCTATGAATATGTTAAAGTTATCTAAATAAGGGTACTTCAGTGCGACCTTTTTAGTGCTAAAGTGGTCTATTCTTATAAAAAGGGAACCATATCCAAAAAACCGTGTTGAACCCATTATTATTTAAACCTGACTGTTAAACCTAAACCATGAAATCCTTAATCACTCTGATGTTCTTGATCACAATGGCTTATTCGGCCAATGGTGATCCGTATCTACCCGATTGCTGTACCTCAGAAGAAACCAGCCTAGATAGTGGCTTGATTGAAGATGGACCAGAGACGGCCATCCAGCGCAATGTAAAAGCTAGTATGATTGGTACCTGGGAAAGCACTGAATATCCTTTTGCTGTAAAGAATGACAAAAAGAGGGCTCGAAAAGATGGCGCTTTTCTATTGTACACTTTCTCCCCAGACGGAACTTATTCCATTAGTTATGGGGATGTATCTTCAAAAGTACAAGAGAAAGGGACTTGGACAATTAGTGCCAATGGCAAAAAGATTCAGTTATTAGCGGAAAATGCTAAGCGGCGGCAAACTATCCTGATCAAGTACCTTGAATTTGATGAGTTGGTACTTCAACATGCAGCAGTACAAAGAGTAAAGCCTTTTAGTCCCGGAGACAAAAGCGTGTTCTTCCATAAGTCATAATCTTGGAGGAACTAAAAATATCTAGCCAGACAGCCTTCCGACGTCCTTGTGATTTCGGAAGGCTGTCTGCTTGACTACCATTCTTCATCCTCCAATTTCGGAGGTTTATAAAAACGCTTGGTAAATACTCTTTGCTTTTGGCGTTCCAAGACGAGGCGAGCTAAGCCTACGTTCGCCATTTCCGGGGCAGCAGGTGAGAGTGCCGCATCTACCTTCCTTTCATCTATATCAAGACGATACATCAAACTTAGCAAGAACTCTAACCGATACTCTAACATATAGGCTATCTGATGAGCCAATGCCTCGAAGAGCTGCTCTTCTGTTATTCCCTCCGGATTCCCTTCAATTTCAAAGTCTCTGGCAATCAGTTCCGTGGTATTCTTTAAATCTAATTCATCCATGTCTGGGCAAATTACAAAGCTTAGTGGACTGTGTCAATCTTTGGATGAATTACTTCTTCCTCCCTTCTAGTTTCCATTCATTTCTAATAAAGTTTCACAAAAAATACTTGAGCTATTGACATTACGACAGTTGTCGTATATATTTGTACGACATTTGTCGTAATAAATAAGCTTAGCTATGGATTACCTTTTCACCTTTATTGAATTGGAAGGTTTTGTTTGGACACTATTACACAGCCTTTGGCAGTTCACCCTGATTGGTATGGTAGTGATATGGATTAACCGCCATTTGAAATCGGCTAGTGCTCTGTCGCGCTACTGGGTTCTGGGTGCGGCCTTATTGTGCATGCCTTTAGTGAGTATCGTTACCTATCATCTAGTGCAACCTGATGAAGCTATTGAGCCTGTTGTAGTGGCACCCTTCTCAGAAGATTCCAAGCTAATGCTAGATCAAGGCAGGCAAGGGGAAGGGTTTGGGGCATCGGGGGTAAAACAAATAGTACAGGGATGGATCTCTAGTAATGGCCTCTATGTATTTCTGTTTTGGGTTTGTGGAATACTGGTGTTGGGTATTCGTATGTTGGCGGGGCAATTACAATTGCTCCAATTGCGATCCTGGGGACAAGTTAACCTAGGGACTCCCTGGCAAGCTTGCTTAAAAGGGATCGGTCAACAATTGGGTATCAAAAATAGTGTCCACTTGGCAGAGTCTCATCTGGTCAAGGAGCCGATTACCTTTGGTTTTTTTAAGCCGATCATTCTATTCCCTATAGGCCTAGTCAATGCCCTTCAGCAGCAAGAAGTAGAGGCGATTTTATGGCATGAATTAGCCCACATCAAACGACATGATTATCTATTCAATTTGACTCAGAGTTTATTAGAAACTCTATTTTTTTATCATCCCATGCTCTGGCTGCTAAGTAGGGAGATTCGGGAGGTACGGGAAGAGTGTTGTGATGATCTAGTACTCAAACAGGGTGTAACACCAATGGTCTATGCCGAAAGTTTACTCCATCTGGCTCGATTAATTAACGCGCAAAATAATCAATTCGTTATGTCAACCAACAGTCTAAACAGTACGATTAGCACACGTATTAAACGCCTTTTCTTACCCACGGGTACCCCTGTTCGTCACCGGCCTTGGACTGCCGTGCTCGCCGTCTTTATAATCCTTGGCCTAACGGCCCATGCAGGTATCAGCTTGCAAGCACAGAGCCAAGTCAGTGTAGAATTGAAGCAGATGAATGTATTGTATCTTGATGTAGAACATCAGATTACCGTGGCTGCGGAAGGAGTTCCTGCGGCTGAGCTCAAAGTAAGTAGTGAAGATTTAGAAGTGACTTCCAAGGAATTTGGCCAGTATGTGCTCAAAGGGAAAAAGCTAGGAGAGGCTACCTTGGATATTAGTGGTCCGAATGGTAAAATTCGTGAAGCCCAGTATGAGGTACGTCGGTTTCCTGATGCTATTCCTAGTTTAGGGGGTTCGATGGGGGGGCCTATTTGGAAATCCACTTTGGATAAAATGGATAGAATTGAACTATCGACTTCTACAGAATTCCCGAACCCATGTGAGATAACGTCTTTTGATGTCACCTATGTCCGAAAAGGGCAAGACCCGGAGGCAGTGGGAAATCATACCGGTATATTTGGCGACAGGACCAGGGAATTGCTCAGTAAGGCCGGGAAGGGAGATATCTACTACTTTGACAAGATTAAATGTCAATGTGGAACGGAAGTAGAAGAACGGAAGATGCCGGCTATGGTTTTTACCATTGCTGTCCAGGAAAAGAAAGATAAGGAATAGATCCAGATTGTAGCTCCATCAAATGCTTAGGCGGTCCTGACGGAAGATTGACTTTGTCAGGACCGCTTCCAATCTACTTGTTTTCAAATAGTCCCTTTAGCACTTCGGCTAATTCCTGAGTGCTAATATTCCGATAGAGAATCTTTCCATTAGGACCTATCAGGACATTCTGTGGTAGAGACATCACAAAATAAGCTGAGGCAATCCCATTATCTTCATCATTGAGTTGAGTCCACGGAAGCTCATCTTTGATGATGGCCTTTTCCCAGGAAGATTTTTTGTCTTTGACACCGACCCCTAACATGTCAAATTGATCGGAATGATAGGTATTGAACACTGCGACCAGCTTCGGATTTTCCACCCTACAGGCAAGGCACCAGGAAGCCCAAAAGTCGATGTATAGATATTTTCCTGCATAATCAGAAAGCTGCACTTTGGTTCCCTCTAAGTTTATTCCTTGAAATGCTGGTGCAGTAGCACCGATGGGTATCCCTTTCATTGTCGCCAGCCGTTCTACCAGAGACTTGGTAACGGGAATATGTGGTTTTTCCGCTTGCATCCGCAAGATGGTTTGCTCGATCATTGCTTGCCCTTTATTCGGATCAATATAATCTAGCGCTCCATAAACAGCCGTTGATGATCCTAAATCTTGCAGAAGTGATTGTAAATCTGCTACAAATTTTGGGAATCGTTGTCCCACTTGTTCCTGAATCTTCGCTAAGGTGGCTTCATCCTTATTTTTCATGGCTTTTTCCATTTCTTGCTTTAATTCGCCGAAATAGAAGGCTTCTCGCTCGCGCAGTTTTGTAGGAAATTGGTACATCATGGCAGTACCCACAGAGCCTATGATCTTGGGTTTCCACTGATCTTCTTCGCGGCTAAGAATGATTTCAACTGTCTCTGTTGTATCCACAGCCAATCGAATGACTTGTGCGCCAATTTTTAATTCATAGATGTTGGCGCCCTTGAATGGGCCTGACCATTGGAATTGACCACTAGGGGCAACCTTTACCTCTGCTACAGGATCAAAGGATTCCGATGGAAAACCAAATGCTGATAGTGTCATACTAGAAGGTAAATCCTCCTGTTTTTCGAAATGACCATGAAGACTCCATTGAGTAGTGGATTGTGCTATCGCATGGATAGTAAAAAAGGCAAAACAGATGCCTAAGAATCGGGTTTTTCTCATCTTACTTTTTTCTTACAAGAACGGTCTAGGAAAGTTAAGTGAAGTTCGAAAACGCGTTTTAGAACGGATCAGGTTCTTAAAAATAGGTTCGGATATCCGTTACAAGAATTCGAACGCTTAATTCAGGACGGGATTCTATATTGTTTTTTATAGGCCGAAGGGGTGAGTCCAGTTCTTTCTTTAAATAAAGTATTGAAGGACGATTTCGAGTTAAAGCCTACAGCATACATTACTTCTAGGATGGTTTCCTTGGGATCTTGTGATTCTTGAAATCGCTTCTCAGCTTCGCTTAAGCGATAGGAATTGACAAATTCGGCAAAATTTTGTTCAAAATACTGGTTCACAATTTCCGAAAGCTGTCGAGTGGGAATATCAAGCTCAGTGGCGAGGTCTTGAATATTCAATTGTGGGTTCAAATAGGGCTTTCCCTCCAACATTAGTTGCTGGAGTTTATCGATCGTCTGTTGGTGAGTTTGGTACATCTGGATGCGACTAATTGATCGCCGATCTACATCATATAAGGCCTCAGTTTTGATAGGAGACAGAACATTAGGCTGCAAAAGGCTTTTGAATACCATAATATTCACAAATAGCATGACAAGACCTAGTACAAGATAGTCGGAATGGATGTCTGCCATAGAACCAGGAAACCATTGATTGATGGCAAAGGAAATAAGATCAAAGAAAATGATCACACTGAAGATGCCTATGGCCCACCGCAACCAGTTCACTTTAAGCTGAAAGGTTCCAACTTTTCCCTCTGCTGCCTTTTTCCAGGGAGATAGACAGCGGTAGGAGTATACAATGTAAGGGATGATCGTAATGTAGAGCAGAATGCCCACCCAGCTTTCAAACTTTGGAATCGTGAATAAACCTAAAGCAACTAGGGCAACTGGAATGAAATGTAGCCAAGCCTTTGGGGAATGCTGCTGGCGCTGGTGAATCAGGGAATCCACGTACAAAAAGAGTACGGGACCATAAGCAAAAACCATGGCACGCAAATTCCAAAGAGGGGAGGGGAGTACGCCCTGGTCGTTCAGTAAGTGCAACAGCATTTGAAAGGCGAGTAGTAAGTGAAATCCTGCGAGGAGCCGATTACTTATCTGGCGTGCTCCTCTTAAACGCCACAACGCAGCCGCAAAGAGTAAACTTTGAGAAATGATCAACAATTGGAGAATGTTGATAATCGACAACATCCCTTACCCTACTTTTTTCAAATATTGTGAAGGGGTGAGGCCAGTAATTCGTTTGAAGGCCGTATTGAAAGTCGTTTTAGAATTGAATCCACAATCGAAAGCCATGGACAGCAGAGTGAACTGCCGATTGTTGGGATCATTCATCATCTCTTTTAATTCATTGACACGATAACTGTTAATGAATTCAAAGAAATTCTTGCCGTGCTGTTCATTGATTACCTGGGATAAATAGTTGGCATTGACGTCCAATTCCTTGGCTAAACTGCGCAGATTCAGGTTGTTTTCTAGGTAAGGTTTGTTTTTTTCCATATAGCACAGAAGCCGCTGATTGATGTTCAAAGAGTCTTGCTCACTTAGGCTTGAGTGTGCATAGCGGGCAGGCTGAGCCTCATCCGGCCGATGGTTGGGGAACTTTTCGTAAACAATCTCTATACATCGTTGGAAGCCCGGATGATCATGTAAGGGCTTGAAGGTAGGATCCACATGAATAAACACAAAATCACTGGCATTTTTACGGATGGCATCTTCCAGATATCGAACCGCAAGGTTTTGATCACCAGCATTCATATGGTACAAAACCATGGTGTACGCGAGGCAAGGAATTTGCGGATTCTCTACCATATGCTGGAGGTTCTGCCCAATAAACTGCTCTGCTCTTTCTAATTGCCCCATTCGCTGGTAGCAAACCGCTTGCCAGCCCGCTTTACCGATCTGTATGGCAGGGACTTCTCCCAATTGATCAAAATGTTGTAGCGCCATTTCATACTGTCCCCTGCGATAAGATACATACCCTTTCATCATCTTGGCCTGCCAAAAGTCAGGATTGAGTCGTAGTACTTCATCAGCTTGTCTTAGTACCCCTTCTAGGTCATTCTGTATTTGATGAATAGCACACATTCCATAGTGTAACTGCAGCGAATAGGGATCTTGTTGCAAGGCAATCCTCATGAGCCGTTCCCCCTCATTGACCTCTCCTGCGAAGGCTTTATAGAGTCCTAAAAAACCGCGAGCTTCGGCATTGCCTGGAGATACTTCCAAGGCCTTTTGCAGCCAGGAATGGGCTTCCTTGAATTCCCACTTGTACCAAAAAAGATAATTGGCCCGAGCTACAAAGCATTCCGGCAGATTAGGGTTCTTCTCCAACGCTAGACTGACATAATGCTGGGCCTTTTGTGAAGCTTGATCCATGGGCATCATGGTGAGCGCTCCCATTGCAGAATAAAGGTCGGCTAAACCTGCATAGGGCAGAGCGAAGTTGGCATCCAGTTCTAGTGCCTCTTCATAAATGTCTATGGCGAGTTGGAAAGCCTCGATCGTCCATTGGTTGGTATAAAACCTAGCCTTTAGATATAACTGATAGGCCTCCATATTGTGCGTTGGGATGGACATATGTGGGGTGTCAATACAAAAGTGGCCCATATGTTCCCGCAAGTACTCCGCAATGTTCAGCGATATCTCATCTTGGATGGCAAAAATGTCCTCTAATTGTCGATCAAAAGTTTCAGACCAGAGATGATATCCATCTAAGACATTGATCAACTGTGCCGTAATTCTTACCCGATTCCCAGACTTTCTTACACTACCCTCTAGTACCGTTTTCACTCCCAGGAGTCTTCCAATTTCTCGTACGTCCTTGTTCTGTCCTTTAAAGGCGAAGGAAGAGGTTCTCGCGGTGACTTGGAGACCGTCAATGCGAGTGAGCGCATTGATAATTTCCTCTGTTATACCATCACTGAAGTATTCGTTCTCAGGATCGGAACTCATGTTTACAAAAGGCAGGACCGCAACGCTACGGATAGGTGGATTCGCATTCATGGCTTCTGGATAAGACAGGGTGAAGATGGGGCACGAATCAAAAAGTATTGAAGCGAGTCTTAGGGTTTCCACTTCCTCACCAAACACAATAAATCATTGCCAAAAATACGCCATTTACCGACGAAGGTAAAATGCTTTTCGACCAATGGTAGGATAAGTTAGTCGAACGGTATAATGAATATGCTGGATGGTAGATGATGATCTTACCCAACTAATGAACCCCCTTTCGCCTCTATTTGCTCTCCTGATCCAACAGAAAACCCAAGACACAAAATCTACTTCTGTAACTCATAGCGCTGAATCACTTTTTCGTTTGCTTTTACCAAGATGATATACTCTCCTGGAGGGACTTTAGAAACATTGAGAGATTTGGTATGGGAGCCGGCACTCAAGCCATTGTAAGGAACTGTAGCTAGTTGTTGCATTTGCTTGTTGACGAGTATGGCCTTGACGTCAGCCGCTTGCTTGAGATTGATGGTGATACCAACTAGTCCTCTGTTATCTGGTCGCAATTTACCCATGATTGAAGGAGCGGTGGTAGCGATCGGTTTCAATGTTACGACGCCACCGGAGGGTGGAGTCCATAGCTGCAGGCCCTGACATTGCGGGTTAAACAGATTGTTTTCTCGCAATTCGACTACCTGCGGAGCACAATCTGTCTTGACCGTTCGGACTTCCACTTTATTCTGATCTACGAAAATCCATTTAAATTGGTTGAATTTACCGCTGGCTCTCGTCCAGGCCTTGTCATCGTTATTGGCTCGAAGAGGTGCGCCCCAGCACCCCTCGCCAACGTAGACCGTTCCCGATCGATCATCTCGAACAAAACCCTGTTCGCTCCCCGCACCGTTGGAGGGACGAATCGGATAGGTCCATTTGACTACATGTGCGTCGGATTCTACTACCAAATTCATATGGTACTTATGAAATAGCGTTGCCCAATTGATCAGCAGTTCATCTTTCTCGGGTTTGCTAGCGGTATGTGGTCGTATGGTGTGATGATATTGCGCAAATCGCCAAGTCGCACTTTGGCTCCGCTTTAGGTCATTTTCTAGCCAAGATTTTTGACTTCCTCCGGAGGGTATAAGCGTATTAAGGGTATAAATGCGAAGCAATCCCCCTCCAAGCGTTAATCCATAATAAACATCACTGGATTTCACATCGAATAAATCCACAATAGATTGATTAGATGCCTCATGGTTCCCTCTGGCAGGGATAATGGGAATTAATTGCCGTGTCTTTCCCATAGTGTACTGCCAATCATCAAACCATTCCTTCCATGAATTGCCGCTGTCATCAGCAGTCATATCGCCTCCAAACATCACACAATGGGGTTTGAGTTTTCCCACTAAGATGTTGGCATTGCGCCGAGCTTCTCTGTGGTTTCTGGAATCTCCTCCTGCAATGATAGATAATCTTTGATTGGGGTTGTTGGGCGCCGTTCGAAAGGAAAAGCTCACGCTACAACCCTCAGTGTCCTGAATGACAAAGAAATACCGGGTATTGGGTTGAAGATTACTTAAGCGGGCAAAGTGATTGCGCATACCCTTAGCATCTTGGGTACGTGCGGGTTTGATCGAGTTGCCATATGCTCTGGGGTTCTTACCACCATCCTGAAGTCCATAGTGAAGTACGGGATTACCACCTGTAACTTGATCCCAACCGATGACCATGGTCGTTGCTGGATCATCCCGCCACATGCAGCGGAGCCTAACGATCCTGGCTAGGGCTACCTCCAGGGAGCAGACAATGAGTAGTATTGTGGCAACTGGTCGCAAAAGCTTTACGGACATTCGCAATGTAGTTTAAAGGCGGTTAATTCAAATCAAAAGCAGACGATCTATTCTGGGTTGAAAAAGAGCTGAGTGAATTGGGACGAAACTTTGTTGTGGGTTGATGCTCGCCTTGAATTTCCTGCTGTAATGCTGCTTTTGACGTAGCGAAAAACCACCTGCAAATCTAAGCTTTATCCCAGAGTATATACTCACCCCTAATTTCAAGCTGGCGTATTGAGCTGAATATTTGAGCTTTCCTGTCCTTGAATCGGTTCTCTGATGGAAAAGAATCAAGCAAAAGCCCCTATCCTAAAAGGCTCAAGTTCAATGTAAAGTTGCAATCATATGGATTATTAGGCGACGTTTTCGATCTATAACTGATTATAGATATCGGTTGATTCATTTTTGTGAATAAAGGCGAAGATTCTTGCAGTAGTAAAACTTGTGATTGTGCGTCTAAAAGTTGACTTGAATCAATTAGGTTTCACCAATGCATAAAAGCGTTTCTTGGTATAAATATTGTACCTTTAGGGCGAAAAGTGACAATTTCTAGACTGAACGACTTGATCGCACTTCATATGCAGGATTACCATTTAAAATATAGTCGTCTGTATATATGATTTTTTTTAATTCGACTGCAAATCTCCAAAAATTTAAAACAGCCCACAAGGGGTTGTGAAAAAAATATTTAACAAGATGGGAAAAGATAAGGTGGTTTTTGACCTGATCAACCAAGAATTGGATCGTCAGCGCCAGGGCATCGAGCTCATTGCTTCTGAGAATTTCACCAGTGCCGCCGTGATCGAGGCAATGGGATCTTGTCTAACCAATAAATATGCAGAAGGTTATCCTGGCAAACGTTATTACGGGGGCTGTGAGGTAGTAGACGAAATAGAACAACTGGCTATTGATCGCCTGAAGGAACTCTTTGGAGCTGAATATGCCAATGTGCAGCCTCACTCTGGTGCCCAAGCTAATGCGGCTGTTTTTCTAGCTACACTACAAGCTGGGGATCATATTTTAGGTTTTGATCTTTCTCATGGTGGACATTTGTCTCATGGCTCTCCCGTTAACTTCTCAGGTAAGGTTTACAAGCCTTTCTTTTATGGGGTAGAAGAAGAAACGGGCTTGATCGATATGGATAAAGTGGAAGCAAAAGCTATTGAGGTCCAGCCAAAATTAATGATCTGTGGTGCTTCAGCCTACGCTAGAGATTGGGATTATGCCCGCTTCAGAGCTATTGCAGATAAGGTGGGGGCTTTGCTTTTGGCAGATATCGCCCATCCAGCAGGATTGATCGCCGCTGGATTGCTAAATGACCCTATGGAACATTGTCATATTGTTACCTCTACCACTCATAAGACGCTGAGGGGCCCACGTGGTGGACTCATCATGTTGGGTAAGAACTTCGTAAACCCTTGGGGCCGAACCACGAAAAAAGGCACACCTATCAAGATGTCAGCGATCATGAATAGCGGAGTATTTCCTGGGATGCAGGGAGGTCCTCTAGAACATGTGATTGCAGCAAAGGCTGTTGCCTTTGGGGAAGCCTTACAGCCTGAGTTCAAGGTATATGGGCAGCAGGTGATTCGCAATGCTAAAGCAATGGCGCAAGCTTTTGTAGATAAGGGCTATAAGGTAATTTCTGGGGGTACTGATAATCATCTTATGCTCATTGATCTTAGATCGAAAGAAGTAACGGGTAAAGTAGCCGAGCAAGCCCTAGTTCGGGCAGATATTACCACCAATAAGAATATGGTGCCGTTTGATACGCAAACTCCCTTTGTTACCTCTGGTATCCGAGTGGGTACGGCAGCTATCACGACAAGAGGATTCAATGAGGCGGATTGCCTTAAGGTAGTAGATTGGATCGATAATATTTTGAGTGATGTGGAAAATGAAGATCTGATTGTTGCCACCCGACAAGAAGTCAATACCTTTATGGAGCGCTTTCCTTTGTATGCCACCAATGGTGCCATGGTATAGAGAGCTCCTGCCCATCAATATCTCCCAAGTAATGAAGGAAGATTACCTTCCATCTTTATCCCGCAGCTGGAATTTGTCTAGCTGCGGGATGCTTATTTTGACCTAGGCTTGATTTTATTCCATTGACTTTCTAATTTTAAGTGGCAAGGAACCCACAAATTCTTTTACTCACTCTCCTTACATAGAAGTTGTTTAAGAATGTCTGCTGAGTCGAAATGGAGAAGGTTTTTGGCTCAATAGAGGCTTTTTTTGAGCCGCATAGCAGGGCTACGTGGCGATAAAAAACCGAAGAGTGGGTCAAAAAGAGCTTCATCGCGGCCAGTGAGATATTTTTAAACAACTTCATAGTACAAACCCGCTTAGCATGTCGCATTTCTCAGAAAAAGTGGCCAAATACAAAGCTCTAATGGAAAAGGGAGCTTTCCTCCAGGTTATCGATCAGTATTACGATGAAACCATCAAGCAAAAGGAAAACACGGAACCTGCTGTCACGGGACGTTCTACCTTGAGGGAAATGGAAGAAAAAAATCTTGATGGGGTACATGCCGTAGAATTAGAGATCATCTCCATGGTGATTGATGAGGAGCAGGAGATGGTAATGGGGGAAATGTTGATTCGATTCCATAGCAAAAAACACGGCTGGAAGAAATTAGAGGAAGCCTTTGTACAAAAGTGGGCAGAAGGAAAAATTATTAACCAGCGGTTTTACTATCATGCTATACAGGACCTCTAAACCCAAGTCTTGACCAAATATTGTGTCATTAGGGCTTGACGCCAATTAGCCCTAACATTCTTCCGCAACTTCCCTGCTCTTTGCGATAGGAGAAATACGCATCATTGTGCAAAACCGTAGAATAGGCCGAAGATTCGATCTGTGCCATGGGTACTCCACCCTGGTTCAAGACACTGGCGTTGGCTGCTTTTAAGTCGATGAAAAACTTCCGCTTTTGCGTATCCCATCGCTTAGAATTCGCAGTAAAATGATCGGCTACATCCGCATCTACTTCAAAGGAACATTCATCTATACAGGTCCCCACGTAGGCATAGCAGTGCGTAGGATCTGTTCCAAAATTCTCCCGCATGATCAGGAGTGTTTTTAGTGCGATACCGGCTACGGTACCGCGCCACCCGGCATGTATAGCAGCCACCGCTTTGTGTAAGGGATCATAGATCAAGACTGGGGTGCAATCCGCAATGGTTACTGTCAAAAATAAACCAGTAGTATTGGTAATAAGAGCATCGTAGCCAGCATATTGCCCGGCCTTTTCTACTCGCAGTACTTCTGCTCCGTGCACCTGGTGCATGCCAGCTACGCACGATTCTGAACATCCCAATTGATCAAAGAAGTAGTCTCGGTTCTGTTGGATGACGGCTGGATCATCCGGGGTGTACAGTCCCAGATTAAGCGAAGCATATGGCTTAGTACTAAATCCACCCAGGCGGGTACTTTCAGCCACTACTAAATCAGGAAAGGTTGATAATTGCTGCGGGCGTCGAAATCCTAAAGCTGTGGTATCGGAAGTAGTATGCGGTACGGGCAAAAGTATATCGTTTAAATGTGTAGTAATGTATGTCCGAGTACTTAGACTAGGCAAATTGAATTAGTTCTCGATATTCCGTCAATAACTTTTCATTGAGGAAATAATGTGTAAACTTGTCTTTCTTCTCGGTAAGAAACAAGCCGCAGTTTTTCAAAATCTTGACATGCTGAGAAATGGCGGATTGCGAATAGCCGAAAAGGGCCACGAGGTCTTTGTTACAGGTAATATTATCTACCCCTTGGCCTCCATTCTTTTCCCGCAAATATCGGACCAATGCTACTCTGACGGGATGGGCTAAGGCATTGGATAATTCTGCAATTCTCTGATCCCGTTCTGTAATGGCATTTTGGGAGTGCGTTGCTCGAAGTCTCATACCCTAAAGATACAAAAGCATGGCGAACTCGCCAGATGATTAGTCATCCGGCGAGCGCCATTCCTCAGTTATGGAAAAACCAAAGTTCTGGTATCTCTTCGTTCATGGGGTGATGTGGAAAAAGATAGAGCAGGTGGAGCGCCTTACAAAGCTGTTGAACCTTCTAATTCTGTATCGGCATGGGCCCAGGCTTTCTGGAAACGGGCTTCAATCACTTTTGCTTCGGCACTCCTACTTTGTTGTTTTAGGGATTGGTATAGACCATGTAAAGCCCAACCTGTTTCGGGAAAGATCTCTAAATCCCGTCGATAGGTAGCTTCGGCATCTGCATATCTTTCGGCTTGCAGAAGGACACTGCCGAGATGATGGCGCACGGAGAAAAACCAATCTGGTGGTTCGTTATAGTTTAGGCTATCCTCCAATTTGATAGCGTTGTTGAACAAGGCAATAGCTTTGTCCATTTGCCCCTGACTAGCTGCAATCTCTCCGGCTAGTACTTGATCGGCGATGTCAATTAACACGCCCATATTGTTGATATCCCAAATAGTAGCTTCGTCTAACACGGGATCGTTCACAAAGGCTTGTAGAGCCTCCAATTCCGATTTTGCTTGTTCGATTTTGCCTTTCCCATTAAAAGCCATCCCTCGTGCATAATGCCAGATAGCCGTTGGGTACTTGAGATCTGTGGCGGGTTTTGGCCTTGCAAGGATATCGTCCCACTTGGTGAACTTGACCTGCACAAACATGGGGATAGACCAGAAATGTTGGATGGTGGTAAACCCTTCCTGGCGCATGATATTGGTGTCCAATTGATTAACCATTCTTTGTGCCGCGCCTATTGAGGATGCCGCATTCCCCGCAAACCCAGCACAGGCAGTGAGGAAATGATAGTTGTGTGGAAAATAGGCCAAGGGATAAATACCTGCTGCGTGGCAACTTGTCATATAGTTACTGTCGACAAGAATGGCCTGCTCATTGGATTGCATCCCCTTGTAGTAGTGGCCTGTCCGGATGTAAGTATGAGAAGGCATGTGAACCAGATGACCAGCCCCAGGTGTCACCTCCGGCAAGTTTTCGACATAGGGTAATGCCTTTTCTGGCTCAAGGGAAGCTTCGGTCGCATGAATGTATAGGTGGATAGCAATTGGATGTTTCGGGTTGACTTTAAGAACATCTTCGAGGAGTTCTAGTATTTCTGGCGTCCAGGGCTTTGGTGTACCCGATTTTTCCCAAAGATCCCAAGGATGCATATCCATGATCGCCTCCGCCAATAGGGTAGCGACTTCCTGATCTTTAGGAAATGCTTGATGCATCTGTCGCATAGCATCTGTATAGGCTTGATCATAGGCGGAACGATCATCCGTTGGTGCCATGCTATAACGCTTAGCCATGGCATCAATCAAAGCCTTTTCTCTATCTGTAAGTCTATCCTTTAATTGTAATGCATTTTGAATGGCAGTGTAGGCTACGGTCGCTACTTCAGGCTCCATGCCAGCATTGTAATTGGGACCCAGTGCATAAGCCAGTCCCCAATGACACATAGCACAGTTCTCATCCTGTTTGATGGCATAGCGAAAAGATCGGACAGCCTCAGCGTGATTAAAACCAACGGTCAATTTAAAACCCTGTTCAAAGTAGCGTTGCGCCAGTTCGTTATCAGTAGTAATCGGGAACTTATACTCCCCAAGGCCCTCAAATAAGGGTAAGTTGCCCTCTATTTCGGCTAATGCATCCACGGCTAGTCCACGTGGAGAACACATATTAATGGGAGGAATTTTACTGATTTCCTCACCTTCTTTTTGGGCATTGCAGGATAATAGCAATGCCATTAGTCCAATTAGATAATGATTAATTTTCATCGGTTAATATTGTATGGTTACTGTGTTACAATGTTACAGCCCTCACCAGGCACTATCAAGTGATAATGAGTGGTTTGCCTGCTTTCTGAGTTGTTGGTAAGTTGAGTAAGATAGGACAGACTTAGCGAGCTAACCTAAGGATTCAGCAGCTCGCTTAGGGTAGTTGGGTCGCTAATAATTAACACCTAAAGGAGCAATCAGTTCTAAAACTGCTTCAAGAGATCCTCCCTTTTACTTCTAGATACCGGTAAATGCATATTATTAGTCATGATTAAATAACCCCCATCGGCGCGAATAAATTCCTTTACATGATGTAAGTTTACCAAGTGCGAATGGTGGGCCCGGAAGAAACTAAAATCAGACAAAAGCTCTTCGAAGTCTTTCAAAGTTCGTGAGATCAGCTTCTTGCGACCTCCATTAAGGTACACCATCGTATAGTTGCTATCTGAGGAGCAGGCAATGATATCTTCAGGAAATACGAATTCGATGCTTTCTTTGGTAGCCAAGGCTATTTTACCTGGGCGCCCCTTTCGTTCTTCTTTAATATTACTAAACAGTACTTCCAATTGGGTGGAGGAGAGGTTGTGGCTCTTTTTTTCAGTAAATTTCTCCACGGCTTCTTTGAGTTCTTGGGTCTGAACGGGTTTTAATAGGTAGTCCAAGGCGCTAAACTTGATAGCACGAATACCAAATTCATCGTAAGCTGTGGTAAAGATGACATCAAAGGGTACTTGTCCTAATTTTTCCAATAATTCAAAGCCATTGAGACGAGGCATTTCAATATCAAGGAAAAGCAATTCGGGAGGTTGTTCATTTAGATAGTTGAACCCTTCTACAGAATCCGTAAATGTGGATACGATCTCTACTTGTGGGCAATGTCGTTCCAATTTCCAGACTAGGGTTTCTACGCTATGTCTTTCGTCGTCGATAATTACAGCTTTGATCATAACTAATGGTATTGTAGGAGATAAGGAGGTCGTTTATAATGAAATAGTGAGTTCTACTCGGGTTCCGCAGGCAGTTCCGTCGGAGGCTTGTAAGTCGATTACCTGTACTTTTGTCTCGGTATTGTATAGTCGGTTAATCATGTTAATGCGGTCATCTGTAATACGCATACCCATGGATTTGTGGCGGGTAGCAGATTTAGATTTTAGTAAACGAGCTGCTTCTCGACCAATACCGTCATCTTCTATAGTGCAATGTAGAGCGCCATTTTCTCGCGTAAAAGTCAGGTCCAGTCGTCCAGGTGTTTTCTTCTGCATCAAACCATGCCAGATGGCATTTTCCACATAGGGTTGGAGCAACATGGGGGGAATTTCAATTTCTTCTAAACGGATTTCTTTGGCTACACTTACTACGTAGTCAAACTGTTGCTCAAACCGGAGGCACTCCATTTCAATGTAGAGTTTCAGGGCTTCCAGTTCATCTTTTAGATTGACATAGTTTGAACGGGAATTCTGTAGGATCAAGCGGATGAGGCGGGAAAATCGATTTAGGTAATCTGAGGCAGTCTCCGTATCATTTTTGATAATGTAGTAGTCGATTGAGTTCAGGCAATTGAATATAAAATGAGGGTTCATTTGCGCTCGTAAAGCATTGAGCTCTACATTAGCCAAGCGCTTTTCAAAATCGGTTTTGAGAGATTCAGTCTCGCGAATTTGTCTAATGCGAAAGCGCACGGCCAGAAAGGTAACTAGCACTAAAAGAGAAAAGACACCCAACCAAAACCAAATCGTTTTCCACCAAGGTGTGGTGATGTGGATCATTAGCTTTAAGGGTTCCGGATTCCAGCTGCCCTCATTATTAGCAGCCTGAACTCGGAATACATAGTCACCGCCGTCCAAACTGTTATAGCTGACGTAGTTTCTTTGGCCACTGTAGATCCAGTCTTCATCCACTCCCTCTAACTGGTAAGCAAAGGTCACCTTGTCCGGAAGGGTGTAAGCTTTGGCAGCAAACTCGAAGGAAAAAAAATTTTGGCGGTAACTCAGCTCAATCCGCTGTGTACTATTTAAATCGGAATTATGGACGATTACATCATCAAATACTTTGAAAGTGGCTAGGTAAGGCTTTGGTAATTCAGTATTGGTTCTTAAACTATCGGGGTGAAAGAAACAAATACCATTGGGAAGACTTACGACCATTTCACCTGTAGAAATGGGTTGGATGAAATTGGCGACAAAAGGCGGGAGCCCATATTCTCGGTAGAAATATTGAAAAGAGGTGTCAAAAGGATTGACGTGTGTAATCCCTTTTTCATGTAGTAACCAAATATGTCCCTTATAGTCCCGGTTTATTCCCCGTACGAATATTTCTTGCAGCGAATCCTGGGCAGAATACTTGCGCATTACCCCTGCTTCCACTTGCTCTGGATTAGCTATTCCGACTCCCATATCTGCCCCCGCAATCCAAATATTACCATCTCCCGCTTGGGCAAAACCGGCGATGTTTGGGAAAAACTTGGGTGAGTCAATGTCTTGGACATGGATATTCACAAAGCGATCCTCTTTGGGTAGATACAAACTATAGTTATTGGCCATCCGTATCCACAATTGTCCGCGATCATCAACGAAGATCATCTCCATCCAGCGGTGGCGAGTGGTAGTATGTGAAAGTTCAAATTCTTCATAGTACTGCCAGCTTTGGCCAGAATTAGGGTCGACTTTGAACAATCCTCTTCTTCGAGTAGCAATCCACAGGTAGCCGCTGCTATCTTGCACCATCCGACGAATAAAGGGGTCTCTCAGGTCTAATTGTGGGAGGAAGCGTACAATCCGTTTTTCCTTTTCCAAAAATTCATATAACTCATTATTGCCCCCCAGGATGATTCGACCATCCTTGAGTCGGATCATATCCTGCACATCCAAGGCCCCGTATTCATTAGCCAATTCCTTTGAAATAGGGACCAACTCCCATTCTTTTGTAGTTCGATCAAAAATTTGTAGCCCCTCACTGCGATCCGGCGCCACATAAAGTTTGCGCTTATCCTGACTTTCAATTAGTGCCCGTGAATTGTAGTTGAAATTTTCGTTTTGAGTGGGGTAGTAATGACTTTCGAATTGATTCGTATATGGATCAAAGATATATAGCCCATAATCACTCCTTGCCCAAACTCGTCCTTGCGGATCTATAAAGTCTGCACCGTATATCTTACCCTCCTTGGGTTTATTGTAAAAGATTTCCGTAAAGGAATCCGTCTGCGGGTCGAAATACGCAAAGCCCAAGCTATAACTGATCCCAATTCGACCGTCTGGGATCTGAAGCATGGAAAAGACCGTCCGTTCAGACATGCGTACACTGGCAGGTTCATTTGGAATTGTAGCCTTCTGAAAGGTCTGCGTAGGAATGTCGAAGATGGAAACCCCATGCCAACTGGCCAAGTAGACTTTTTCTTTGCCATAGGGGAGGAGGTACTTGAGCGAGTTGGCTAGAAACTGATCATTTCCGTTCGCCATCTCAAAATAGAACCAATCATACGCTTCCGTATACTGGTTGAATAAGATGAGTCCGGAAAGTGTAGCCAGCCATAATAGGGAATCATTCTCAGCATGCGGAGCCATATGTAGAATGCTATTTACCCTACTCGCATCTATTTTGGGGTTGGTGTTTTGGATACGAAAATTATATCCCAAGAACGTATCTCTTTCCTCATCATACCGAGCCAAGCCCGCCTCATTTAAGCCAATCCACAGCTGCTGGTTCTTGTCTTCAATGATGGCATTGACCCTACTGTTGGGTAGGAGACTTTCCTGAGCGATTTCCGTATTGTGATAGTTTTTAAAATCTTGGGTCGCAGGTTGGTAAAGACACAGTCCCGAATAGGTGCCTACCCAAAGGCGATTTTTATGGTCTTGGTAAAGGCTGAGGGCTTGGTTGTTAGCTAGGGAGTTGGGATCATCAGGGTCATGCAGAAAGTACTTAAAGGTATTGCCATCAAATCTAGCCAGTCCTTTCGTTGATCCAATCCAGGCAAAATTATTGTGATCCAATTGGATGGCCGTGATGTAGTTGTCTAGCAGGCCATTCTCTTCGGTGAATACAGTAGGATTGTCAAATATTGTTTGTCCCGGTAGCGTTAGGCATAGCGACATCCACAGGCTTAGTAATCCGAGTCTGATCCAATCCTTAAAAATCATTCTTAAAATTACGAAAAATCGTTATGGCCTTCCAGCTTTGCTGAGTCATCGGTCATCCTTTCTATTAGTTGGTAAAACTAAATGAGCCAGTGGTGATCCTTCTTATTGATGGAGATAGGAGAATAAATCAAAAGCAGTCCGACATATAATGATTGAAGGTTTATTTGACAACTGACTACAAAAGCCTAACAATAGTGCTATAGATATCTTACTCCTTTTTTATCTTTCGATCTATTGAAAAGCCAGAAGGTAACCGTTACCTCATGCTTAAATACCTCAAACCTAATCCAAAATGAAGCGTAAATGCTCTACAATTATCTTTGCAATTCTTGTTTTATTACCTACGCTAGTTCTTGCTACGGGAAACCCCGGCCGCGAAGAAGCCAAAATAGATCAAGTGTATAGTCAATTTGGCCTGACTGGTAAAGGAACCGTCGTCGTCATGATTGATCGCGGGATTGATTACACCCATCCTGACTTTCTGGATGTCAATGGTCAGACTCGATTGGCCTACCTCTTTGACCTTATCGATGATTCGGGGGCTAATGCCTCCAATAACACCTACGGAAGGGGGACCATTTATACCGCTGCCGATATCAACGCTTCCTTACAAGCCGGTACCACTTTATCCACGGACCGTTTTGGTCATGGCACAGCTACCACCAGTATTGCTTGTGGAAACGGTAGTGCGGTAAGTGGCGATGAATTTCGGGGCGTAGCATATGAGGCAACCATCATCAGTGTAAAAGTGACACAGGATGGTTTTCCAGCCTTTGGGGATCAGCCTGGGGAAGCTGGGGCCTTTGATCCTGGTGATATTCCCGTTGCCCTACAGTTTGTGGCGGATAAACTAGAGGAACTTGGAATGCCTGGCGTGACCCTGATCAACTTGGGATCCGTGGGAGGTCCTACGGATGGTACCTCTACCATTTGCCGTGCTATGGATGACTTTGTGGCCAGAGGCCATACTTTGGTCTGTGGAGTAGGGGACGATGGGGGTGCCGATAATTTTGCATCAGCTTCAGTAGCCTTAGGCAATTCTAATGAAATACAGATCAATAAAGGAACAGCGGGTGTTCTGCGCTTGGATCTTTGGTACAGTGAGTCAGATCGTTTTAGTGTGGAGATCGAACGCCCCAACGGACAGAAAGTGGGACCTTTCGCCGCTCCATCTGGGCCAGATGGATTTGATGATCGCAACTTCACAGATATCCGCTATTTTCATCGGGGAGCCAATACTGAATTTTTTGGAGCTACCAGCAATCGCCGCGAACTACTCATTGATTTCTCTGGAGCTACCGGAGTCTATAAGGTGATTTTGACTGCTACCGCCGCGGAAGGCAGTGCCTCCTATGCCGCTACGCTCAACCCTGCTACCTATGCTAGCCCAAATCGTTTTTTAACCAACCAAGTCGCAGGCTTTAGTGTTGCAGATTATACGACGGCATTTAATATTATTTCACCTGCCGATTATGTTGTAAAAAATGACTGGTTCGATTTATCTGGGACTTTCCGAGATATCACAGGGCAAGGAGAGGCAGGGGAGATTTGGATTGGCAGTAGCGTAGGTCCGTCGCATGATGGTCGACTGGTAACCGATTTTGCAGCTCCAGGTGAAGTGCTGTTTGGAGCCTATAGCCCGGACACTTGGTACAGCAGTTTCCCTTCTAGCTTGGTACAAGGGGGAGAGGGAAAATATGGCATTCAAAATGCGGTGAGTGCTGCGGCTCCTCTCTCCATGGGGGTGATTGCCTTGATGTTGGAGCTAAAACCTGACCTCACCCCGGCCGAAATCAAGGACATCCTTCAGCAAACGGCCCGTGAAGATAGCAATACTGGCTCCGTACCGAACAATACCTGGGGGTATGGCAAGTTAGATGCTCTGGCCGCCGTTCAGGCCGTCAACAGCTTGGTCCCCACTAATGATCTCGCCACTACCCAATCTCGCCTCAAGCTATTTCCCAACCCTACCTTAGGACAGCTTAGCTTCCAGCTACCGACTGAAAATGCCTTAGCCGATGAGATGATTGTCACCAATTATTTGGGAGAGATAGTCTACCGCTTGAATGCCACAGAAATCGAGCGTGGTCAGTTCAATCTACCTGCTAAGATGGCAAATGGCGTCTATCAGTTAGTGGCGCTGGGTAATGGCTGGCGAGCCTCCAGCCGCTTTGTCAAGCTTTAGTCCTTAATCGCTTTGAAGCTATAGCCATCAGAACTCTTCAAGACTTCTGATGGCTATAGCTTAGGTACAGGCTAACCCTCCCTTTTTTTCCTACAGGAGCCCAAACTGCAATTGGAGATATTTTTAAACAACTTCTTACAGAACAGACAAAGATTGCATAAGAATACGAATGAATTAGCGAGTTTGTAGGGTTTAGGATTTTGGGGCAAGGCATAGCGTTAAGAAATGAAGGGGCCAAAGCGCTCCTCCCATCCCTTAATCCCCTGTAAGCCCCCTGTATGTATCACAATCACTTTATCTCCGGCTGCAAATACCCCTTTCTCAATCAAATCCAACACCCCAAAAAACAGCTTACTCGTATAAATCGGATCTAATTTAATCCCATAATGCTGGGTAAAATCGGCCATGAATGAAACTAACTCCGGCTTATGCTTCGCATATCCTCCAAAATGATAATCGGTTTGGATCGACCAATTATCCCAACTAGTCCCTTCGCTAGCTAACAATTGCTTGATCTCCCTTTCCATAAAATCGCCCTTCAAAGCCGGAAAACCTAGCACTTGCCCCTGTCCCGCCATACCTTGGAGGATACCCGCCATCGTCCCCCCCGTCCCACAGCTGACGGCTACGTAGGTTTGCGTATCAATCACAGTTTGGGCACGCAATTCAGCGACCAACTCCTCTACCCCCTGCAAGGCGCTAGAATTGGTCCCTCCTTCCGGTAAAATATAGGCTGGGCCATAGAAGTCCTGTAGATGCTGCAAGACTTCGGGCTCCTGTTTTCTCCGGAATTCACTCCGACTCATATAATGCAATTGCATCCCCTGCTCCGTGGCATGCTGTAGGGTAGGGTTGAGGGGTGAATGTTCCTCACCCCGGATGATTCCTATCGTAGTAAATGCAAATAGCTTTCCAGCGCTTGCCACTGCCGCAATATGATTCGAATAGGCCCCGCCGAAGGTTAGCAATTGCTGATAGCCCGCCGCCTTCGCTCGGATGAGGTTATACTTGAGCTTACGCCACTTGTTGCCACAGAAACGAAGATCATGGGGAGGATGAAGGAGGTCATCCCGCTTGATGAGCAGTTGCACGCCCTTGATTTCGGCGAGGAGCTCTAGTGGCGTGGGTGGATGGAAGAGGGAATCGATGGTTATAATGGCTTAATGTTTTAACAGTTGTCTAAGATAAGCGTTGGATGGCATAAAGCAAAGCAAGGTTAGTGCTAAGGAGACTGCTTGGAGATGATATATAATCCTTAATTTTGATTTGATGAACTACTAGAACAAGCTATGAACAGAAAAGAGATTCTAGAACAATGCATTTGGGAAACGGCAAAATTGAAGGTGTATTCTCCTTTCTTTGGGAAAGAAGTTGAAGTCTGGTTGAAGGCACATTACAAGGCCTTGCGGTTTATAGAAGAGGATATCATTTCACCAATGATGGTGACTACTGTTAATGATTTCTTGAAGATGAGTGCAGTGGATTTGCCCTTGCTACAGCGATTGATCTATCAGCATTGTATGGACTGTTGTACCGATACCTCCTATGGATTTGAAGTAAAAAACGGGGAAACGGAGACACAAGCCAACTTAAGAGAATTTGGTATTGAAAAAGAGCAGGATGCCTTTACCAAGGCCAACCTCTCCAAAGTATACATTGAAGATGATGCCCTGGAAAAACGGAAGCATCGTTATGTCCGCCTCCGCTTTTACCCGCCATGGGAACAGGAGCATGGCTTGGAGCTCATTGTACAAAATGGGAGATTGTTGGATTATAGTGGGGAAAGTGAGACTTGGTTGACGCAGTTTGAGTAGGTGTGAGTATTATTTTTATGGTATGTTAGTATTTCTCAAGTCTTTTACTGGCTAGTTTGCCTTCTGCGGCTTCCTTTTTCAGTCAAAAAGAGGAAGCAAAATTTTTCTGGGATGGCTTGAGCCAGTGACTCAAAAGGTGCATGCAAAAAACAACGGTAAGGTGGGTTGATAAATCATCTCAAGCACAACGTATCAAACAGATTTTTGCCGGGCTGGGTCTCTTAGAGTTGGCTCCAGTTTTCACTCCTTATAACAGCTATATGTGGCTTTTTTCCTTGTTTTTTGATAGATCCAAAGGGTAAAATAAACGTCCATCCTTCAGGGCAGGAGGCAAAGACGTGGATTTTACACTTATGGGTACTAAGGCCCATTTAAGCGTAATTGCCCTCATTGTTGCAAGCTGAGTATTGCCAATTGGAATGAAAATATAGATATAGTAGAAGGGCTGGCACTGAATATCTCAGATATTGTAGCTAAAAGACTGAAAAAGTAGGTTTAAGCCCCGATTAGCTAGACATTTTGGTGCGAAAATCATCCGGATACCTTAAGGGACTTAGGCATCCTGTAGAATAAGCAGGCCCTGTCCCAATTCTACAATACTTTACTTCCTAGCGTCCCTAGTTTTGGGGCATGAAAAAATTACTGCCATTCTTATTGTTTTGCTGCTGTTGGTCCTGCCAACAAGATCTAGAGAATACTGGGAAGAACCCCCAACTCATTTCTCAACCCTTTCTAGTGGAAGATGACGATTGGTCTTTTGAAGGGACAGCCAATTTGCTATTTGTACCGGAAAATCGATTGGATCAAGCGAGCCGTACCATAGCTTTACATTTCTTCCACTTTCCTGCTAAGGAGAAATCCAACCTACCGCCCGTAGCCTTCTTAGGGGCTGGGCCTGGGGAGCCTTATTCTTATGATGTGTTTTTTGATGGAAAAAGGGCGGAGGCTTGGCGCTACGAAGTGGAATTCGTGAATCGGAAGCGAGACGTGATCTTGATCAATCAGCGAGGGAACTCGGGGGCGCCAGGCTTGCCGATCGCTGATTTTCGGTATCGTTGGCCGAATGGAGGAGCTGATGATAAGCCGCTGGATTTGGCATTGATGAATGAGAATCGTCGAAAGGCCTATGCGGAGTACATTGAAGTCTATACGGCTAAAGGTATTGATCTGCGAGGCTATGACGTGATGCATTTTGTGGGAGATATTGAGGCTATTCGACAACACTACGATTACGATAAAATAGCCTTGATAGGGAATAGCTTTGCGACCCAGTGGGCCCTAGCCTATATCCGAAAGCATCCGGAGCATGTAGATCGGGCCTTATTCTCAGGGATTGAGCCGCTCAATAATAATTATGATGATCCGGATGGTTTGTGGGCTGTTTTGGAACAAGTCAATGCATATGCTTTGGCAGATCCGGAGATAGCCCCAGACTTACCTGCTGGGGGCATTCCGGAGGTATTCAAGACTTTGATTACACGCTTGGAGGAGGAGCCACAGACGGTCAGCCTGGAGGAAGATGGTGAAGTCTATTCCTTGGTCGTAGGAGCAGATGATCTGCGCTACAACTACCTCAATCCCAAGGCGCGCAGCTACAAAGACGAACTGGAATCATGGCCCAAATATCTGATGGACATGTATCGAGGGGATTTTCGCTTACTGGCTAGCCTCTCGCGAGGAAGGAAGTACCGCTCGTCTTCTGTGATGATTAACCCTTTGTTCAACAATAGCCTTGGTATTACCCGGGAGCGGGAAGCACTATTGCAATCGCGAGAATCGACTAGATGGCTGGGAGACGTCGCTGATCACTACACGGCTACTCGTGATGTTTGTCCTGCACCCAAAGTGGAGGAATCTTTTTTGGAACCCATCCAGCTCGATATTCCGATGATCATTATCCATGGTGATATGGATCTTAGTACGCCTTACACCAACGCCACGGAATTGATGCCCTACCTAGAAAATGGTCATCTGATTACCGTCAAGCGAGGCTCTCATAATGCCAAGCGTGCCCTCATTTTCTCCGATCGGGATCTGATGAATCAGATTTATGCATTTATGAATCTGGATTTTGCAGCGGATGATTTTCAGGCGTTTCGGCAGTCATTGCCATCGGAGTATGAATTGCCAGAGTTTGAATTTTATCCGATTGAGGGGGAATCGCTATACGAGCGTTATCAAGATTAAGCTGGCTAGAAATCGGAAGTTTTTCCCAAGGTATGGCGATTAGAACTTCCGATGTCTAGCCCTGTCTTTTCCGCCCAAGAGCACGATGTTGACTTGGGAAATAGATATCGTACTTGACAGCACGAGAAATCCGGGCTGTAATCTTGGCTAGTTATATTTTGTCCCTACGGGACACTATTGGGCTCGCTTCTGTCTTGGGCTTCTAGGGAGCGCTAACGATCGTCCCGTAGGGACGAAATATGCCTAGCCATGAATCGGCCATGAGATCCGTGCCGTGAGGTACGGCACATGATTTTCATCGGCCATGTCCGTGGAAATAGCCATAGGCAGAAATCGGAAGTTGCTCTAGGTACAGTCAGCGCTAACTTCCGATGTCTATCCTTGCCTTTTCCGTCCAATAGCACAATTATGACTTGGGAAATAGATATCGTACTTGACAGCACGAGAAATCCGGGCTGTAATCTTGGCTAGTTATATTTTGTCCCTACGGGACACTATTGGGCTCGCTTCTATCTTGGGCTTCTAGGGAGCGCTAACGATCGTCCCGTAGGGACGAAATATGCCTAGCCATGAATCGGCCATGAGATCCGTGCCGTGAGGTACGGCACATGATTTTCATCGGCCATGTCCGTGGAAATAGCCATAGGCAGAAATCGGAAGTTTTTCCCAAGGTATGGCGATTAGAACTTCCGATGTCTAGCCCTGTCTTTTCCGCCCAAGAGCACGATGTTGACTTGGGAAATAGATATCGTACTTGACAGCACGAGAAATCCGGGCTGTAATCTTGGCTAGTTATATTTTGTCCCTACGGGACACTATTGGGCTCGCTTCTGTCTTGGGCTTCTAGGGAGCGCTAACGATCGTCCCGTAGGGACGAAATATGCTTAGCCCCGTAACAAAGGAAAAACCATGGCCTTTCCCTTGTCCGTCAGACAAGCGATGATGGGGACGAACCAACTGAAGTGATAGCGACGTATTTTTTCTTCCGGCGGGGCATGAGGATAGTTAAGCTCTACGAAGGAAATGCCGAAATCGGTAGCCATGAGGCAGTTTTCGATGACCATTTGGTAGTAGCCAGGGAAACTTTCGGCTTGCATAAGGCCCTGAGCCTGGAGGTATTGAAATATGTTTTGGAGTTGTACCTCGCGATGGCGGTACATGCCTCGCAGGGCCTCACCGACTTTGGGATACTGGGTGCTAATGGCCAGGAGGTCCTGGAGCAGAAAGCGATACTCCCAGAATTTGGCGGCTTGTTCAGCGGTGGAGGTGAGAATGGTGGTGATGTCGATGTCGGGCCGATCGAGCTTTTCCATCACGGCATCCGAGGCGACTAGGCAATCCTGGAAAATCGCTTCGATCAAAGGGCCCTTGCCGGGATAATGGTATCTCAAGTTGCCATGACTGATGCCCAGAGCGGCGGCAATGTCGCGGATAGAAACTTCTGCCATACCCTTCTCATTGAAGAGTTCACACGCTTTCTTGACAATCTTCTCGGCTGTACCCATAAATTAGTCCGTTTGCGCTAAGATAGGCTTTTTTGACCAAGCTGAGCCTTCTAATATATAGATGCATAGGATGCCTAAGATAAAGTTTGAAATACTGGTTTCCCAAAGATGTGCCCAACGTACAGATTCCGGCATAAAGGGATTTGGGATTAGCAAGCCACCCGCCAACATCACTCCGAAGACTAGACCCGTGATAATAGCCTTTGTCCTCCAATCGGGAAACATACTGCGAGCTATCAATACCGCTAGCCCGCCCCAAACCAAACCGCGAACGAATTGGAATAGGATTAAACCTGGATTGCTGCCAAGGATATCCCACATGTGCAGATGGAAAGGAAGAATGGCGGTACTGCCACTGTAGTACTCCCGCACCGCTTCCGATTGCCAAGCGATGAAGTAGCCAAATAGGAAATAAATCAGCACATAACTAGCGGCGATCCAACACAAGGGCTTCAGCAAACTTCTATCGATTCCGATCGACAAAGCTGTTTGATCTGAAGATCGCATTCTCCCCATGATCCCAACGCTGATAGGAGCAAAGAGAAGGGAGATGATGAAACCTGATAGAACGATCTTCCAAAGCATAGAAGAAGGCAGTTGTAGAGCGGAGTTAAAGAATAAGCTTTCTACCTGAGTCATGACGGTGTTGGCAATGAAGTACACGGTAAAAACAGTCAGCACCATCTTCCTGCCTCGCCAATGAGAAAGGCGTAACCAAAAACCAAGGATGGCAGCGGTGAGGAAGCAGGATAAGAGCAATAGGACCGCCGTCTGTGCGGCTTGGGCCATGGCTTCCGCTTGACTTGAATCCGCGGAGACTCCATCGGTGCTAGGGGCCTCCGTGAGACCGCTGAGCACTCCCGCTACGACAAAACAGATAAAGAGACTGAAGGTTAGGGCTGGGATTTGCCAAATGAGGTGCAATGGGTTTTTCATAATGAAGAGTGTAGCATGAATATTGTTGAATGGATAAGGTATTTTGGGAGGGACTTGTGTTCAATTATGGGTTCATTTCCCTTCAATCCTGACTTTCCCGCAGCGTTTTATGGGCGTGCTTTGCCCAACGTAAATGGGCCTTTTGGCCTTCTATACCGTTTTCCATGGCGAGCTTGCTATGGAGACTCATGGTATGGGAATAATCGCGATGGATAGTAGTTAACCAGTCCAGGCTTTTTTCTATTCGCTCTGCCAAATCTGCTAAAAAAGCCAATCGTTTATCCAAAGGGAGCAAATTCTCCATAAAGGCAAATTTCAGCAATACCTCACCTAAATGTTTGCTAATGTCCTCTTCCGGAAAGGGTGCATTCAACCATTCCAGCAATTGATCTCTTCCCTTAGCTGTGAGCTCGAATTGACGTTTCTTTTCCCCTAGGCGAAGACATTTTTCAATGAATTTTGCTTTCTCCAGTTTTTTTAAGGCAGGATAAATACTGCCAGGACTACTACTATAGTTCCCCAAGGCTGTTTGTTCAAATACTTGCCGAATGGCATAGCCTGTCTTGGCTTCCTGTTCCAGTAATCCTAGGATGGCGTAATCAAGATTAGTTGTTCGAGGCATTTTAGTACGATTCGGACTATAAAAATAATACGATTCGTACTAAAAGTCAAGAATTTTTTTAGTCCACTTGCGCTAAAGTATTTTTTCCAGTATGTTTGTATAATTAGTCCAATTGGACTAATGTCTAATTTTAAACAACCCCTGGATTTAGGCAACAAAAATTAAAACATGAAAAAGATCCTAATCATTAATGGACATCCGGATAAGGAAAGTTTTAGTGCAGCACTAACGGAAGCGTATGCTAAGGGGGCAGATACTCAAGCCAATACTAAGGTGGATGTACTTTATTTGGCCGACCTAAGCTTTGATCCGATACTCCGATACGGTTATCGCAAGCGAACTGAACTAGAACCCGACCTTATCCGAGCTTTTGAATTATTGAAGGCAGCAGACCACACCGTTTGGGTATATCCAACTTGGTGGGGTGGTATGCCCGCTTTGCTAAAGGGATTCATTGATCGTCTTTTTCTCCCTGGTTTTACCTTTCAATACCGGGAGAATAGCCCCTTCTGGGACAAGTTGATGAAAGGGAAAACGGCCAGAGTAATTACTACTATGGATGCGCCAATATGGTACTACCGCCTAGCTTATAACAGCGCCGGACACAAGGCCATCAAGCGCGTTATCCTTGGATTCTGTGGTTTTAAAGTGAAGTTCTTTACTATGGGGAGTTTGAAAAATAGCACTGAGCAACGGCGACGGAAATGGTTGGAGAAGGGCGAATATTTGGGAGGTCGTGAGGCGAAGGCGATTAGAAAAAAGCTAGACCGGAAAGCATCGAAGACAGAACTAGGTCATGTTTAAGTGGGAAAACTGGGTGGAGTGGGGAAGAGGATGGACCTTACCGGCATTCCATAAAAACAGAGTGACACCTATCGGGACTAAAATGTTCTGAAGCTTGAATTTGATTTTCGCTAAAAGCTGACAAAATTGGCCATTCATCGGAACAATAAGACGTTCGTCGAAAAGAAACAGGTCGTTTATCTGGGATTCCTACATTTGTACCGACTGTTATTCAAAACTCTAAATCACTCCGACTATGTTATTCAAGAAGTTAAGCCTTCTATTGGGATGCCTTACGCTCTTATGTAGCCTTTCTGTAGAAGCGCAAAGCGACAACGGACTAATCACTGGTAAAATTCAAGACCCCGACGGAAATCCTGTTGCTTTTGCAAATGTCGTTCTAAAACTCGCCAAAGATTCCTCATTATTTAAAGTTGAATATTCGAAAGAAGATGGTGGTTTTGCCATTTTGGAAGTGCCGGCAGGAGCTTACTGGCTAGACGTTTCTTACGTAGGATTACCTCCTTATCAATCGGCAGTTATTGATCTGGCCGCTGGCCAAAAGATGAACTTAGGAAGCATTGATCTTAAGCCCGGTGCTACCGATTTGAGTGAGGTGGTGGTAAAAGCTCAGAAACCGTTGCTAGAGATTAAGCCAGATAAGATGGTGTTGAATGTGGAAGGTAGTATTAATGCCACTGGGAATAATGCTATGGACTTACTGCGTAAATCTCCTGGTGTGGTGATTGATAATAATGACAATATCTCCATGCTGGGCCGTACCGGTGTGCAAATCTACATTGATGGTAAACCTTCGCCATTGGCAGCAGATGATCTAGCTGCTTTCCTAAAGACGGTACAAAGCACAGAAATAGAAGCCATTGAGATTATCACTAATCCTTCTTCCCGATACGATGCAGAAAGTACGGCGGGTATTATCAATATCAAAATGAAGAAGGATAAGCGCCTAGGAACCAATGCCAATCTTAACCTTGGTGGTTCAATGGGGCAGGTAGGACAGTATAATGGTTCGATCAACGGCAACTTTCGAAATAAGAAATTGAATGCGTTTGGCTCTTTTGGTTTCTACGATGGAGAGAACGTCAACTTTATGGATATCTATCGAGAACAATCGGGATTGGTGTTTGATCAGAGAGGTCGAAATGATTCTGAATGGTCTGGCCAAAACTTCCGTTTCGGAACCGACTTTTTCCTCAATAAAAAGGAAACGATTGGCTTTTTGATTAATGGTAACCTGAACGATAATGGAAATAGTGGGAATAGCCGCACCTTCATTAGTATGCAAGGACAGAGTGCGATTGATAGTGTATTGGTAGCAGAGAGCTTCCAAGATGGAACGCGAGATAATGTAAACTTCAATGTGAACTATCAGATCGATAACGGTAAGGGCAATGTGTGGAATATGGATGTGGATTATGGAATGTTTCGGAACGAAAGAGAAGCCTTCCAGCCCAACTTCTACAAAGATGCCTCAGAAAGCGAAATCTTGACGGAACGCATCTTCGCTAACAACAGCCCTACAGATATTGATATTTATACCTTTAAATTAGATCACGAACGTCCTCTATTCGGAGGCAAGATGGAAATTGGTACTAAATTATCCTTGGTTGAAACGGATAACACGTTTGATTTCTTCAACGTAATCAATGGTGAAAATCAACTAGATCTGGATCGAAGTAATCAGTTTGAGTATCGGGAAAATGTAAATGCAGGCTATGTGAATTTCTCTAAGCAGATCAAGAAGTGGGGAATTCAAGCGGGCTTACGGCTAGAACATACGCATTCTACTGGTGATCTAACTAGTGCCAAGCCTACCGATAATGATTTCGTGGAAAGAGATTATGTGAATTTGTTTCCTTCTGCAGGCATTACCTTTGCCATGAACCAGAAAAATACTTTCCAGTTGTCTTACAGTCGAAGAATCAATCGTCCTTCTTACCAGGATTTGAATCCTTTTGAAGACAAGTTGGATGAATTGACCTTCCAGCAAGGAAATCCATTCTTACAACCAGAGTATGCCAACAATTTCCAGTTGTCACACTCTTTCAACTATCGCTTCAATACGACCTTCAGCTTTAGCCATACGCAAGATCTGATCACTCGTCAGACAGAAGCTTCCGGCGACAATGCTAGTTATATCACTTGGTTGAATCTCGACGATCAGTATGTATACAGCTTGAATTTCTCTGCCCCCGTACCCTTGGCAAAATGGTGGAGTTCTTATACAAGTTTAACAGGTACCTACAGCCAGAATAAAGCGGAGAATCTTCGCGGTAATGCGGTAGATCTGGATGCTGCCTCTTTCAATGTCTATAGCCAGCACACTTTCCGTTTACCTATGGATCTTTCTTTTGAATTGTCGGGCTGGTACAACGCTCCTGGCCTTTGGGGAGGGACCTTTGAAATGCAAGAAATGTGGAGCATCGATGCCGGGGTACAGAAAAAAGTGCTAGGTGGTCGTGGTAACTTGAAAGTATCCATTAGCGATATCTTCAGAACCAATCAGTGGGGAGGTGTTAGTGAATTTGGGCCTCTATTCATGGATGTATCAGGCCGTTGGGATAGCCGTCGTGTACGCGTAAACTTCTCCTATATGTTTGGAAACTCCCAGGTGAAAGGCGCACGTCGTCGTAAAACTGGACTCGAAGACGAACAACGTCGGGTAAAGTCTGGCAACTAATTACTCCAAGTTGTAATGAATGAGCGCAAAAAAGGAAGATTTTGCGGCAACATACAGCCGGGAGCTAGGTTTTGCCGCAAATATCTGACGCATTTAGGCTCTTTAGGATGAATCGCAACTTGCCTTAATTAATTAAAGTAATTGTATCTTGTTATAAAATAGAGAAGGGAGTTCAGCGAAAGCTGACTCCCTTTTTTGCTTCTACGCATCCGAAGTCTTCAAGACTTCGGATGCGTAGAAGTGTAGCATTTTCAATTCTGCAATTCCCAGACCCACTTCACCGAATCTCCCATCACTCTGAAGTAACCAATTTCCTCTCCGCGTTCTGCTCGGAAGAGATTGCGCGTTTTCAACTGTTCTATGCGATCATAGTTAGGTTCCAGCAGGATCTTTCCCTTCTTATTCACCAATCCGTAAAAAATCTGTGGATTGATGATGATGTTTCCGTCGGGTTGGGGATGAAGGAAACGAAACTTTGGAGGGACGATATAAACCCCGCGCATATTGATGGCGCCATAAAGACGTTTACGCATGTTAGCTGGACGTACCTTAGCAATACCGAGATGGAAAGTATCAACTTCACTGTAGTACTGTCCAAACAGGTTGTTCCCGGAAGCATCAGCGAAAAAAGAGCGCTGTTTATTAAAGGTTTGCATAACGCCAAAAACACCCTCGGAAAAGAACTGAGGCTCTCCACTCTTAAACTGAATCGGTTCTCCTAGGTTATTGATAATCTGCTTCTTTTTTTTGTGGCTAACAAAGGTTACTCCATTTTTAAATGCTTGGATTTCATCATAAGAAGCCCCAATAGTACGTCCGGAGGATATATTAATAAATCTCCATTGATCACTCCCGGGCACCTGGGTTGCCACCAATCCCTCTGAGATAGAACCAATACTGGCATAGGCTGTTGACAACACCTCTCTACCCTCGGCATCAATCAAGCCAAACTTTCCATTTTTGCCTAGAACTTTGGCATATCCTTGCTGAAAGGCACCGATATTTTTGTAGATGGGGGCTAAGCGAACCTGCCCCGTGGTGTCCAGTAGCCCTTGTAGTCCATCTTTCTCTTTGCTGAAAACGGCTACCCCAAGTATGTTGAAGGAGCCTATACTTGCATATTTACCTGCGGGAACAATGAGCTTACCCATTCTGTTAACGGCTGCTGGTCTAGGTTTACCTGTGATGGAATCTGGACGTTGTATGACCGCAATACCACTGGAGAAATCCATCGGCAGCGCGTGCAAGGTATGGTGGGTGAAAGGAGCATCATTCTTCCCTTTGATCTTACGGTATTCAAATAAAGCGCCTAGGTCAAAAGCTTTTTGGCCAGAAGGAAGAAAGGCATTCCATTTCTTATTGTTTTTGGACCACCAGCACAAGCCTTCGTGAAAATCCCCTACGAAACTCTCCAAACGACCTTTGATATCGGTTTGGATGATTTTTTCTCCCTGCTTATTGATGAAGCCGCAGTCACCCGTGCTGTCTACTACCATAGCCAAACCTTCCGAGAAGGGGCGAGCTACCGTATATCGAGGGGGAATAACGATAGTGCCAGCGGTGTCGATATAGCCCCATAGCCCTTCTTCGTTTCTAAACACGGAATACTGCTCTTTAAACGGACTGGGTTTGGTAGGGTTGACAAAGATTTGGTGCCCCTTATTGTTAAAGGTAAAGGTCGGAGTTCCTCTTTGCCCAATAATAAAATAATTGGAATATACCCCAATCTCATCATATTGAGTGGGGATAATCTCCTTGCCTTCAAAATCAATAATGCCAAAATCTGCATCAGGGTGACCATAGAGATCAGTGCCGCCATTTCTACGCATAATCAAAGCCGATTTTTCTTCCCAATCATAATCTAGGACATAATCAGCTTGAGGATCTAATATTACTTCTCCGTCGGTGTTGATAAACACCCATTTCGCTTCACTTTCTTTACTGCTAATGTAGAACTGAGGAGTAGTACGGTGTGTCTGTTTGGCATCATCCCCTCTAATCATTTGAAATTCGCGCATGAGGTCGGCCTTTTTGCCTAAGAGAAAACGGGATGGAACCTCCAGTTTTCTTCCCGCCTTATCTTCAATCAATCGTAGATCCCCCCCAATGCAGGCTCGGGCTCGCCCTTCCCGAAAGGGACCAATGTAGGTGTAGGTAATTGGCTGGCCATCTTTCTTCATGACCTGCCCTTCTCTGTTGATTAGTCCCATGCTCCCGTCGGATCGAATGAAAGTGGTATGTAGATACTTCCGATCAAAGGGGCGAATACCAATGACGGGAACTTCTTCAACAAAAGACTTGGAGACTAGGGAGAAGAAACCAGAAGGAAATAGGCTTCCCCCAAAAATCTTTTTGGTATAGGGAGTAATGACGGCTTTGTCCTTTCGGTATATGATCAACATCTCTCCCTTTATGATCTGATAGACCTTAGGGGGAGCGTAGGGGAGTTTGGTGATTACTTGTTTTTCTTTGGGATCGCCGATCTCAGATACCTTTTTGTCGGTTTCTACAATGGCATAATAAGGGCCTGCTCTTTTAGTGGTAAAACGTCCTGGCGGTTCCGTTCTCAAAGGATAATCTTTAGGACCTGGCTTGGGAATGATCTTAACTTCTCGGCGTTTTTTGTTCTTATTGAGTCGTAAAGAGAAAGTGTTTTGAAATATGGTGTCAATGGCAAATTTCCCCTTGTTGTTGATGCCAAAAATCACCTCATTTGTTTTGTCAGCAACGAATACGGAGCGATCGTCTACTTGTTCAATCCGCTTATAGTTTGGGATCAATAGATCAATTTCTTCTCCACTAAAGCTAAAGGCACCGTATTTTCTTTGTCGTTGGGTAATTCCTTGCTGGCAAAAAGCGATATCTCCAACGAAGCGATTAATTCCTGCATAATCACACGGAATCAATACCCCCTTTTTGATATTAGCGGCATAGAGTCCCCATTTACCTTTTTGAGCCACCCGGTAGATACCAGGTTTGCCAGAGGTATAGATAAAATTAAAAGAAGGGGATTTCATATTCCCACTAGTATCCATTAGATAATCTTTCTCTCTTTCTCCATTGGAGGCACTATTAAAGATTACATATTGATCATCCAGCGGAAACCACCAGGGAGTCCATTCGGTATCATTTCTATTTTCTTCAAAGTAGGTACCTTTCTTTTGTGCGCGCTGCACCCTTTTCATCGTCTTTATGGGCTTCTTTTCGAGAATATTCCATAATTCTACTGTAGGGCTGCCTTGCAAGGCGAAGGCCGCCATCATTGGACTTACTTTTTCAACCTTTAAATAGTTGATTTGATTGGTTTGATGAATGGGTTCACCTGGCTTAGGGTTGAGGTTGATATAGTGGGTGTTCCAAAAGAAATCTCCCTTCATGGCTATAAATGTTCTGTCGAGCATCAGGAAATCTCGGGCACCATCCGGGACAATTCGCTGCCCCGTAGAATCTATCAGTTCCCAGGCGTAGTCTTGTGCCTCGCGCCGTACCTTGTAAAATCCAGCTAGGCCAGCCTGTTCGATAGCAAAGTATTGTGGAGCAATCAAGACCTTGCCATCACGCCGACTGAGCCCCCAACGATTTTTTTCCTTCACAAAGAAATAGTGGCCCTGGTCAGGGATAGTATCTGCCAGATAGATGTCATCAAAAGTTTGGTTGGCCAGGAACACCGTTTGAGTAGAATCAATCAATTGGAAAAGACTATCACGCTCTACCGCAAAGTAATTAGGTGCTAGAACCCTTATGCGGCGATATTCATTGGGAAGTACTGTATTTAGCGCTTCATCCATCAAGCCCACTTTTTGATCGATTTCAAAAATGCGGTAGGGTGAAAGCTTATTGTGTTGACTTGGTGTATGCCAGGTGGCATTGACTTCTGCAATGAAGTCGTAAATGGGGGCTATATATTCATAAGCTTTGTTATTGGGGAAAATCTCAACAAAGCCTACCTTATGATTAATTCGTACGGGATAAACCGTTACTGTATCATCAGTAGTTATATCAGGATATTGAGAAAAAACGGTTAGACTGCTCAGAACACAGCATAAGAACAATAAAGACTTTTGCTTCATTACAAGAGACTATGAGAGCGATAATACCCAAGATAGGTTGTCTGCTGGCCCTAGAACAGAAGCGTACATGCAAGAAAACGGAATGAAGTTGTAGTTGTTCTCAGGGAGTAGAGATGAAAGACATCACATCTGTAACAGCTTGAAAAATACAGCAGAGCTAAGACTCCATAATTTCATCTATGGAGCGATGAAACCAGAAATCTAAGCTCGACTGCCGATATATGTGGATTACAAAATATGGTCTATTGTAAAAGGATTGATTCCTTTATATCTCAGGCCAATCACCAGGGGTTAAGGAATGTTTACAGGCTTGCCATCTTGATGACTTCCTTCAAGTCATTGAGTTTTTGCACAGGTTCTTCACGCACTTCCATCTCAAAGGTATATTTCTGACCACGTGCTGCGACTAATTCCTTTTCCTTTTGTTTGAAGCTCGTTTGCTTGAACAAGGCAACTTGATTGTCGGGTAAGACGGCAATAAGTTTATTATCCATAGTGGGATCAAATCGGAATCTATCCCAAGAATTGCGATCCAACCCGACTACCACCTGATTATTCTTGGTAATGAAATATACGGTTACCGCATTTTTCAGGGATTCTGGCATCTCACCAAAGTTGAAATTTGCCATGAGTGGAACACTACTTGGAGATTTCCAAAGGATATCATAGTTATGTATGCCGAAGCCCTGCGCTGAAATCGTGCGGCGGAATGCTCTTTGCTGTGAACGAACGGCCTCTAAATCTCTTAAGGATACCAAATCTTCTTTGTACTGAGCCAAGAGCTCTTGGTAGGCGGCGTTAGCGGCCTCTAGGTCTGCTGGCTTAGGCGCTTTTTCTACTAGCATTGAGAAGATGGTGTCTTCGGCCAAAAGAGTAAGTTCGTAGACTCCCGTCTTAGGACCTGCGGCGAGTTCGTAGCGAGACCAGTCTTTATCTCTAATCCAGGGGTTCTTTTTGGGGGCTTTCGACTTGTCACTTCCGGCGTAAACAAATAAGTGCGTTCGGGAGTCACGCAACTCAGGAAATTGATTGAGGTTAGCAGGGTCATCTATTTTGATTTCATTCTGCTTTTCGTAGCTTGGCTTTTCGGGAGCTTCTGCCGTTCTGGTTTGAAGATCTTCAATTTGTTGATTCAAATTGTTGAGTCTAGCCCCTTCCATCGGAACTTCCACTGGGGCAGCCCCTGCTCCAAGATTAGTCCATTCATTTGTCTCATCATCTAGTACCCAAGCATCATAGGCACCATCTACGGGAGAAATAAAGCCTACTTCAATGCTTTTACCAGCAGCGATGCTGACCGCTTGCCCGTCTTGGAAACCACGTACTTCAAACATTCCTGCCGTCTGCATCCACTCCATTTCTTCTCCTTCCCCTTTGACTGTCATTGGGATTCCGGAGGAAATGATCTCTGCAACCGTATTGAATTCTCGGTAACGAATCGTCACTGGGCCACCCACTAGCTTGCCTGCTGCATCAACGATACTATTCGCAGGAATCTCCAGGCTTGTTCCTGATTTAGTGGTAAAGCTAGTAGCCTCAGCTGGATCTTGAATCGTGAAGGTCTCGCCTTCTAGGTCCTCTTCAAAGGAGAAGGGACGATTAGCCGTAGTGCGCGCGAATCCTGGGGCTTCAACTGCCACAGAACTTTCAATTTCTTCCGTTTGCTGGGAAGAGGTAGCATCATTTCCACATGAGGTAAAGGACACTAATCCGGCAAATAGAAAGAGGGTAGCCCATCTGGTGTTAAGCATAAACTTAGACAAACCAGAAAAGCGTTTGGAGGGTTGGTATTGAATTGTCATAATGAAATTTAGTTTGCACGTTTTATTTCTATGAGCTTAACTTCTAGGTCCGTATTTCCAGGAAGCGAGAGTCGGCAGGGCATTCAGCACAAGATCTATGTGTCCTTCCTGATTGAATTTGTTGAGATTTGATAGGGAGTTTATAACAGCGGGTATATGATGATAATGCAGTTCGTACAAAAAGATACAAGGAAAAACTGATTTTTTATCAATTAAGTACTCGAACATGATTAGGCAAGCCTTCATTTAGGGTGAGTTTTGGGCTCAATCGAGGCGAAAAAAGTAGGCGATGCCCCTGCATCGACGAGGCTTTTCAACGCTGGGTGAGTCTAGAAATCGCCCAAAGGGATATGTTCGTTTAATCTTGGCCGAGTACTTAAGTTCCATGATGTTGTAGTAAATCGTGCAATTAAATGGCTGTAGGAAAATATATCAGGAACACCAAACTGTCTGTGTAAGCACTAGATGCAAAGTCTTGGCATTTAGTTGTGTATCTCCTCATGATATGTGCCGGACAGCAAAGGAGAAAGTGCAGGAAAAGCGATCATTTGTTAAAATGAAATTCTAGCCCATCCTTTTGGTGTCTCGAACCGTTCTATAGTAGTGGTTCGATAAACTACTATCTTTTGAGCGACTACTAGTCTCTGCTTACCTCCCCGTTCGTATGCCCCTTTCGTTGGGAAACAGGAAGAGGCACCAAAGACTCGCTCAAAATCAATCGCTATGAAATGAAAGCCCATTTACACCAATACCTATTTCCCCTTTTGCTATTGAGCTTCCTGGCTTGCCGAAAGAGCAGCGGGCCAAATCAAGACATGCCCGGCGAGGCCTTTTCCTACCTGGATGCCGAAGCTAAGACGGTAGCACTTTCGAATCCCATTCACCTGACCAATTTGAGAGATATTCTGCCAGAACATCAATTTCTATTTACTGGAGAGTCCCACGGGGTAGCCTACAACTATGAATTGGAGTTTTTGATGTTGCAGTTTTTGGTAGAGGAGGAATGGTTAGATTTTTATGTTCCGGAACTTCCCTATAGTTTCTGTTATTTCTTACGACAATATTTGGAAAATGGCGATGAGACCATTCTGGATAGACTCTTTGCTCCCTTGCAAGGCACCTTTACCTGGACAGCGGATGCCAAGCAACACTGGCAGCGAGTGAGAAGCTTTTATCAATCCTTACCCGTAAACCAACGTTTTAGCGTCATTGGGATAGAGGTTGAGCATCAGGCGCGAAATGCGGCCTGGATGATGCAGGACCTCCTGCCTGGGAAACAACCCCCTGCCTTTCTAAGCGAAGCGATTGAGACCCTTAAAGAACTGGTAGCTGTACAAAATGACAACTATCTTGAGCTATACGATTTAGCCACAACGCTCAAGACCTCATTCATCAACCAATCTGGAGAGATGAAGACGTACCTGGGGGATAATTATCAGCCCTTTCAGGTGGTCACTCAATTGGTCATTGATACTCACGAGGCTAGATTTGATGACGCATTCTCCACTAAGCGAGAAGCTTTAATCTACCAGAACTACCTGCGGGAGAGAGATTTATTTTCATCAGGCAATAGCTATGGGCAATGGGGGGCTAATCATATTTACCAGAGGGATATCGAAGGCGTTTCCTGGTTAGCTGCTCTATTCGATAAAGGAGAAAGTTCGCCCTTACAGGATCGGGTCTATTCGATCTTGTATTTGTACCACGATTGCAAGACTTTACTCAAGAACCCCTACCGAAAAGTAGAGTATAGCAATTTGAACTATGTATCGGATTTCAAAAAACTGTCAGATCAAGATTTTACCTTGTTCCGTTTGGATCGACCTACCTCCCCCTTTATGGAACAAATGATATGGCCATCTACTAACCTAAAACTTACGGAGGGCGTTACGACCGATTATGTACAATCCCTACTATTGATTCAGGATTCTCCTGCCGCCTCTCCCCTCAATTAAGGATGAAATAAGCTTGTTTTTACCGTAGGCAACTTGATAATCTAGTTGGCTATTTTTAGATAGAACCAAAGTGGCATAACGCCAATATTTTTACTACTTTTAATTTTGTGGTTGCTTCTCGCAACTACACTATCTTAATCATTAAAATCAATCACTTCAAAACAAAAAAATGGGTAAAATGAAAACGCTACTTATGACGCTATGCCTAGTACTTGGGGTAGTAGCTCTACAAGGTCAATCAGCAGCGAAAGGTGATTACACCGGAAGCTGGGAATACGAAGTACTGACACCAGAAGGTGATTACAGAGGTGTGATGGAATTGAAGATGGAGGAAGGAAAATACGTAGGTCATCTGGTGGTGGGCGATAATAAAACGCCACTAAAGAATCTAAAGATTGATGGTAATAAAATGACCTGCTCAGTTTATGCCGAAGGGTATGATTGTGATATTAGTGGAGAATTTACCAGAGATGCCTTCAAAGGCGGGGTTGAGGTGGAAGGAAATGTAATGGATATGACGGCCAAGCGAGGTGGGGGCGGTAAATAACCCCAGTTGTATAGTTGTTCGTAGCTTCAAACTACGAACAACTATGATAAGAATGCCTGCTAGCTCAACTCAATCTCACCTCCAGATGTGGAAGATGCATAAATCCCCTTAATAACAGCTAGGGATTTCCTCGCCTCCTCCCCATTAACAGCCGGCTCACGATCCATCAATATAGCTTCCATCATATCCGCAATCTGAGCTTTATGTGCTTGATGACCGATAGCGTTTGGATCAGAAGCGCCGGATGCTGAGACCTTTTCAGCCTTGCCTAATTCCTCGACTTCTCCTTCCACATGCCAGTCTTTAATGATTCCTCCTTCGAGTATGATCGACCCTTTTTGGCCATAGATCTCCAGACGTTCAGGAAACCCGGGATAGATGGCAGTACTGCCCTCGATTGTACCTAAAGCCCCGTTCTCAAATTGTAACAAGGCTACACCAAGGTCTTCTCCTTCAATCTTATGCTTAACCGTACGGATCTTACCATAGACGGTCTTTACCTCCCCAAAAATGGCTAGCAGGAGATCAATAGTGTGGATGCCTTGGTTAATCAGCGCAGCCCCTCCATCTCCAGCAAGTGTTCCCTTCCAAGCACTGGAGGTATAATAAGATTCACTACGAAACCATTTGATATAGGCATTGCCCAAGGTAAGTTCACCTAATAGCCCATCTGTAATAGCTTCCTGAACTTTCTGGAAGTCAGGTTTGAACCGATTCTGAAAAATACAGCCTAATTTCACTCCTGCCTCTCGGCAAGCCTTTATCATTTGGTCTGCCCGTTCAAGATTGACCTCCAAGGGTTTTTCGGTGATTACATGTTTCCCCTTTGCGGCTGCCAACAAAGTGGGCTCAAGGTGATTTCCGCTCGCCGTACAAATGCAAACGACATCGATATCTTGCCGTGCTAGCAACTGCTCAAGAGCGGCATAAGCGGGGACCCTGAACTTTTCCTCGGCAGCGCGGGCGCGCTCAGGAGTAGAGCTACATACGGCCACCAAACGAGCATTGGGGAGTTCTTGTATGCTTTTGTAATGATGAATAGCCACCGCACCGGTTCCGACGATGGCAAAATTGAGAACCTTGTTTGTAGACATAAGTTGGTTATTTCAATCTTAGGGAACCACTTTCCATTGTTGAACAGTAATTCCTCTTTTTGTTTTGAGCGATACTTCTTCCTTTATGGTACGGATAAAAATCATGGGTCAAGTTCGAGACTACTCATTTGTATTTCCCGAAGTAGAGTGGGAAACCCCAATAACTATTGACCATTAGGCGCATGCTTCCCCGCCTCCCAATTTTTCGACAGATATTGTTGAGAGAAGGTCAGGGGTTCCTTTTCTAATTGAGTAGCCATGGAATCATTCCATCGATTCAGGAAACCAAAAATGGCGATGGTGGCTACGATTTCCACAATTTGCTGCTCTGTAAAATGTTGCTGTAAATCTGCATGGTGCGCAGGTGTTACCTGATTGGGCGTACTTCCGGCTGCTAAGGCAAAGCGCAAAGCAGCTCTTTCTTGTTCCGAAAATAAATCCGATGTTTCAAACTCCCAGATGTTTTGCAGCTTTTCTATTGCGACGCCATTTCTATGAGCGGTATGAGCCGTGTGTGCTTGGCAGTATCTGCAACCTGCCGCATTGCTAGCAACATGTGCGACTAGATTCTTGAGATAGGTGGGCACCTCCAGGTGGCTTTCTCGTTTAGCCTTTAGCGTCCATCTCAAATTTTTAAACATCAACTTAATGCCAGTCCAGGCTGAAGTCTGTGAGGAAGAAAAACCTTGCACATTGGCCATTAGCATGGCAAAGGAGCCAAGGATGTTGGGCTTTTTACCCATACTATAAAGGCTATTGGGGATAAACCCCATCCCTTTTTTTGCCTCTTTGAGTATGATTTCGAATTCTTTCATCTTGTGAAGCTTAAATATCGACCACCACTAGAGCGATTCCCTTCGCATTGAGCTAAAGTATTTCTCTGATGTGGAAAAAATCAGATAGGTTAGGGGATGCTAAATCGCAGAACTTCTCCAGGAACCACCAGGACTGGGTTCTTAACGATTGCTCTCACCTCATACTCTCCCGAACTCAAACCCTTTAAGGGCAAATTAAAATGCCCATTGGTTGTTTGCTGCACCCACTCTGTTTGCTTCCAATCTGTCGGGGTTTGGGAAAAAAGTTGGGGATAGGGTCGGTATTCAAAACCATATTCAAGGTTTTGCTGGTCTCCCCGTTTGGCAAGAAACCCTTTTAACTGAGTCTCTTGGGATTGCCTTCTGGGGGGAAGGGTTTGTACGACAGGTGGAGTGAGTGTGGGCTCCACCCTGGTAAGTTTGAGTACTAATGGATAAGGCCATTCACCATTATCATATAATTGATGAAGCAATGTAAATTGGATGCGCAGTTGTTGCTCTTCTTGCTGGTAGCGTACGGCAGGTATGGATCGCCCTGGAACTTCCGTAGCCTGTCCCAGTATACTGATTTCAGAATCTCGGGTAGCCCGGATAGACTTTAAAGTTAGGCTGTTTTCTTCCCCCAGCGTCCAACTGTTTTCAGGAGATAAGTAAATATATACATCTGTGGTTTCCCTTTTTCGAGCCAACCAAGCTTTGTCTTCTTGGTGAAGGATCCATGGCCGCATGCGCTGAATGGCGTCCTCATTGACGAATGTCCAGGCAGCCATTTCTCTGAGGCTAGCTTCCTCATGCCCAGGCAAACGACCATCTGGTTTGAGACCTATGTTAAACAGTGCTGTCCCTCCTTTTGCTCGAACCTCGATCAGCAACTCAATTAATGTTTTGACGGATCTAGCCTTTGGTCTTGCTTTGTATGACCACTGATCCGCCATGGAGAAACTAACCTCCCAGCTTTGACCTTTGGCTTGCGTCGGGATATGTTCTTCCCAGTTGGGAAGGGCTGCACCAGTGACCAATAGATCTTTCTGTAGCTCTAGGGCTACCGCAGCAGCCAGATCTGACTGCCCCCCCTCCAGGAACAGTAGATCAATTTTTCCATAATTGGAAAAGAGTTCTTGACATTGAGCTTCAATCAGCCCTTCATAGCTTTCCACTAATTCTTCGTCTAGCTCTTCTATAGATGTTTTTTTGACGGGTAAATCGTGGGTGTATAGGAAGTGGTAATCTTCCGTAGAAAAATGAAGGCCAACCTTAAGCCCTACTGCACGCACCGCTTCCACATAGGCGCTCAGTAAGTCCTTGTTATAGGGGGTATTAATACTATTAAAAGAAGTACTCTCTGTATCCCATAGACAAAAACCGGCCTTGTCTTTCACCGTGAATACTAAGTATTGCACACCTGCGAGCTTAGCCAATTGTGCCATTTCTTTTGGGTCGAAATCCCTAGGATTAAAGGACTGAGGTAAATCTTCGAAAAAACGTTTCTGAAAGCTAGGAGAAGCATTAATTAAGCTGTGTTCCATACTGATTCCGAGCTGGCTTTCTAAGCCCCATTGAACACGCAAGCCAAGCCCCGCATCCCTGAACCAATCCAAGGCGGATGGACTGTTTTTAATCGTAAAATCGCTGGTCTGCCCCAAGAGCCAAAACGGAGCTACTAGGAAGAGAAAAAGTAGTCCTGTATGGATTTTCATCACGCTGTATTGTTTGGGATGAAAAATAGGGAATTTTTGTTGAATAGCGGAGGGTACAGGACTCGAACCCAGGGCAATCGCATTTGAAATAAAGAATTACCTTACCATGAAAAGTCATGTCGAGGAATCTCCTAGAAATATTTGCCCCACTAGCTGACCCTAGGCGGTCGGGAGGTCATTATCTGTACCCTTTGAATGAGATACTATTTTTGACGATTAGCGGTGTTTTGTGCGGAGCGGAGGATTGGGTTAATATCAGTGAATTTGGTAACACACAACTGGAATGGTTGAGGAAATACTTGCCTTATAGTAATGGTATTCCTTCCCATGATACCCTTGGACGTGTCTTTGAGCAATTGGATTCTAAAGAATTTGAACGATGCTTTGTAGAGTGGACTAGGCAGCTTGACCAATTAACTGATGGACAAGTCATTGCCATTGATGGCAAAACAGCTCGCAAATCGTATGACTCAGCTAGCGGTAAGCCTGCCATTCATTTAGTCTCTGCATTTGCCAGTGCTAACAATATTTGCATGGGGCAGGTAAAGACAGCTGATAAATCTAATGAAATTACGGCCATCCCTCAACTGTTGGATATGATTTGTATTGAGCAATGTTTAGTGACCATTGATGCGATGGGGTGTCAGCGAAAAATAGCCGAACAAATCATTAATGGGCAAGCCCAATATGTCCTAGCCCTAAAAGCTAATCAGGAGGAATTATTGGAAGAAGTAGAGCATGCCTTTAAAATGTTTGAAGTCCAAGAAGTTGATCAACAGCTAGATGCCTCCCACGGAAGAGCCGTAAGTCGAACTTGTGAGGTGATCACTGATTTGAAGTTCATAGATGAAGCCCAACATTGGAAAGGCATCAAATCGGTCGTTCGCCTAACGGCCCGACGAACTGACAAAACTCATCAATCGGAGCAAGTAGAATGTCGATATTATATCAGCTCCTTGACCAATGCGGTACAAATCAATGATGCCGTCAGACACCATTGGGGCATTGAAAATAGCTTGCATTGGGTCTTGGATGTACGCTTTAAAGAGGACTCCGAACG
>CBDHHG010000014.1:0-24986 GCA_965263225.1 Saprospiraceae bacterium | reverse complement strand
GCACTTCCTGCTTTACGGTTCGTGCATTATCCATTTCCATCACACGATCATTATTCAACTGATTGAGCTTAGCACGAAAATCTATGGTGGAATACCCTCTATCATCAAATCCTTCTTTAACTTTAGTAACGGCTACTCGCAGCGGACCATCATTCTCAAGCACGGTTCGCAATTGTTGTGCTTCTTTGGCAAAAGGAATAACCATGATCGTAGGCTGAATGGTACGGCCAACCGTACCTCCGGATTGCGCCAATAAACTTGAACCTACCAGTGACAATAGCAGTAGGTTAAATATTCTTACAAACATAGAATAGGTTTTAAAGACCAAATTTTCTTATCACCTGATGTTCCTCTAGATAGGACCTGAGAGCAGCTACATCAATCTTGAGTTGCACGCTTAGCTTCGAACCCTGTTTTTTAGGGCGATTCTTCTTCCAGCTTCGACTTAGAATAAATCTTTCATACTGTTGCTGATCAAAAAAACTTTGAAAAAAGTCAGCATGTGCTGTCTGAACTGAGGCTGGATTTTTCCCTACCAGCGGTACGTACTGGGTGGAACCCGGAATACCTTTGAAGAGCAAGTTCTGGAAAGCGGCCTTCTCGGCATGGATCTTGGCAGTCTTCTTGTTGTTGCCATAACCTTGACAACTTAGTAAAATCGTTCCTTTTTCAGAAGTTCCCAGATAAACGGTTTCACCTGAAACTTGCTGAGCCAGACCATAATTAACCCACAATAATAGACTTAGTAGTAATAAATTGGATTTCAAAATTGCGCGTTTTAATAGTAATGATGTATGGCACATCAACAGCAAAAGTAAATATTCTAGGCCAATAAGTGTATTATCCACTTAAAATATTACTGAAATTCAGTAGCCAGAGTTGAGTTACTGAACAAGCATGGAATTGAATAAGCCCGAACGCAATTAATGCAGGGTCGCCCTCTCTATTGTAGTTCGAAGATAAAACGTATTCAGTCCATATGAAACACCTCTCTGAGGGAGTGAGTCACTGGCTCATTGTCTGGATTCACCTCCATTATGTCAGCCATATAGGCCCACCATTTTTGGACAGTGGGATGGCTTGGAATTAGACTCGGATCGAAATCAGGTGCCAATTTTTGGACAGCAAATAAAGTATGACTTTCTTCATCCAAAAAAATGGAGTAATCCGTGATGCCTGTACTGGAAAGAAAGGTACTTAATTCAGGCCATATTTCATCATGCCGCCGCTTATACTCCTCCGCGTACCCCGATTTTAACCGCATGGTAAAGGCATTCCTCATGGTATTGGTTTTCATCAAAAATTATTGAAAAAGTTAGCCCAAAAAATACAAATAAAGGGAACGAAAAGTCTAGTAATTCGGTTATAATTTCGTAGGTCACTTTGTTCTCTGTAGTTGAATGACGCGCCTTATTGGTTGTGACCCACCTACACTTACTGCACAAGATACCGCTGAGGAGTCACCTCCCACTCGTCAACAAATTGTTTAGCATTTTCGACACTCGTTTCTAGTAATTTTTTATAGTTGCGATTTGGGCTAGTTCCCAAATATGTACATATATAATTTAAAAAATGTGTTAAGAAATTTGGCTTATGCATGTAACCACGTAACATTCTTGAAGTCAAAAGGGTAAATAAGAATATAGTTCCATAGTCCATTGAAAATCCCAATCCCATGAAACTAGTCATCCCTAATGACCCTGGCTACCCTATGTGGAAGCGTAAATGGGGGCAAATAAAACTTTTCTTCGATCAGATCCACAATCAGTGGTACAAGCTTAAAGTTTATAACCTTTGGGCAGTCAACCTGATTAAGATTTGGACGTTCTTCGCGATTCTAGGTTCATCTGTCATCATCGGCTTCTTCTCCACCATTTATTTAGGAGGATTTGGAAAACTACCTAATCCGGTTGATCTAAAAGATATCCGCAATAACCTAGCTACTGAAGTATATGCTGCTGATAGTTCGTTACTAGGACGCTACTATTTTGAGAATCGTAGCTATGTTCCTTATGAACGGATTTCGAAGTATTTTATTCATGCCTTAGTAGCCACAGAAGATGCCAGGTATTTCAGGCATAATGGGGTTGATATGCGCTCTTGGGGCAGGGTATTGGTCAAATCTTTGCTACTGGGACAAAGATCCTCTGGTGGTGGAAGTACGATCAGTCAGCAATTGGCTAAGAACTTATACCCGAGAGAAGACTTTGGGTATCCAATTCCTACTTTGATCATTAATAAATGCAAAGAAATCATTGTGGCCAAACGCTTAGAGCGTTTGTATTCCAAGAAAGAAATTCTCGAACTTTATTTGAATACAGTTCCCTTCAGTGACAACACTTACGGAATAAAAGTAGCTGCCCATCAGTTTTTCAGGTCCTCCCCAGGAGAGCTGAGTGCCACGCAATCCGCTACTTTAGTAGCCATGTTAAAAGCCACCTATAGCTATCATCCGATTAATTTTCCAGAGCGTTCCAGAAATCGTCGGAACCTAGTATTGCAGCAGATGGCTTTGAATGGCTATCTTTCGCGCCCAGCCTATGACTCCCTGAAGGAAACAGCATTACAGTTAAATTATACTCCACTCAATAATAATGAAGGCCCCGCCACCTACTTTCGGGAACATCTTCGAATGGAGCTAAAGGAGATCCTGAGTGGATATCGCAAACCCAATGGTACGGCTTACAACTTATACACAGATGGTTTGAAGATCTACACTTCCATTGATGCAGATCTTCAGCGCTATGCCGAACAAGGCCTAAGAGATCATTTGCAAGTATTGCAGCAATCTTTTTACGATCATCTTGCTGAAGGTGAGACGCCTTGGCAGAATGACACCACTCTCCTGATGGCCATTTGGCAATCTCAACGATACAAGGCATTGATGCGACAGGGCTTAGATTCGGTGGCGGTAGATTCTGTCTTTCGCACTCCTATCAACATGGCTATCTATGATTGGTCAAAGGGAGAGACTCGCGTAAAGATGAGTCCATTGGATTCCATTAAATATTATCTATCCCTCTTAAATGCCGGATTCTTGGCCATGGAACCAAATACTGGATTTGTAAAGGCCTGGGTTGGCGGAATGAACCACAAATACTTTAAGTATGACCATGTCAAGGCGAAGCGTCAGGTAGGTTCAACTTTCAAGCCAGTGGTATATGCTACTGCCTTACAGCAGGGCATCCACCCTTGCTGGCGCATTCCTAATATCAAGAGGACGTACTGGCGATACCAGGCTTGGCGTCCAAAGAACGCAGATGATAAGTACGGGGGATGGTACTCGATGGAGGGAGGGTTAATCCGATCTATGAATACGATCAGTGTAAATCTCGGGATGCGAGCTCGTCCAAAAAATGTAGCTTTATTAGCTGAACAGGCAGGGATCAGAGATAGGGTCCCTCGGTATCCTGCTATTGCTTTAGGGGCGGTCGATGCTTCTTTGATCGATATGGTTAGTGTGTACGGCACGTTCGCCAATCGCGGACTGAGTCCGGAGTTAAGTTATATTAAGCGGATCGAAACCAAAGATGGCTCCATCTTGATAGACTACACACAGCTGATTGATACCTGTAGTTGGCGGCAGACCCTCTCTATGGATCAGGCTGATATGATCAATCAGATGTTGCAAGCAGCCATTGATCGGGGTACAGGGAGACGTTTGCGCTACCGTTATCAATTCACCAATGAACTTGCCGGTAAAACGGGGACCAGCCAAAATCACTCTGATGGTTGGTTTATTGGATATACACCTGAATTGGTGGCTGGCGTTTGGGTAGGAGCCGAGACGCCCAATGTCCGGTTCCGAGACCTTCGTCTCGGTCAAGGAGCCAATACAGCCCTACCGATTTTCGCAAACTTCCTGAAAAAAGTAAATGATGATCCTGGTCTGGATCACTACAAAAATGCTACCTTCCCCGAGCCTTCTCCAGAAGTACTAACGGCACTTAACTGTAAAGATGTGGTATGGCCAACGCAAGATAGTACTGCTGTTCAACCGATAGCCTCCAGTTCTCCGGATAGTACTGCCGTGGCTATTTTACCTCCAAGTTCTCAAGAAGATGTCTTGCAAGCAAACCAAGAGCGGAAAGAAACCGTTAATCAATAGAGTGAGAAGGGATTCGAAATGAAAATTGACCATGGTGCGATGGGATAAGGGGAACTATACCCTTTGATCGCAGCCGACTAAAGAATTATAAACATCAGACGCATGTTGTAAGGAGAAGTCTCCAACTGGAGCTTCTCCTTCATTATAATTATTAGGGTATCAATAAGAAACTCCCGGACTGGATTTGTATTTCTTCTTGATAGGAGAATTGATATTTCAACAAATAGATATATTGACCCGGCGGATAATAGTCATAAGTATTTACCCCCGTCCAACCTTGTTGTTCATCTCGGCTCCGAAAAATCAACTGTCCCCATCTCCCAAAAATCTGCAACTCAAAGAAAGTCAGCTCACAAGGAGTAAGGGGCAAATATTGATCGTTCCAACCATCTCCATTTGGAGAAAAGGCGTTCGGCGCGTAAAATCCGCAAGCACAGTTGTATTCAATTTCATCAATCTGGATCGTATCTGTCAAGGTGCAATCTCCACTGCTAGCTTGCAAGCTATAACGTCCTGGTGCGTTGACCTCATAAGTTGGTTGCGTACTGCCATCCTGCCAATGATAGGCTTCGAAAGCCCCAGAGGCTTGCAATTGTAAGTCCTGTACCACACAATAGCTAGTATCTGGTCCTAAATTAAGATCGGTCGGGCATTCCAGTCGAAAATTATCCAAGTGAATACGGGCTCCCGTACCAACCTTAAGTTTCAGCGTAATAAATCGCCCTGTAGCTGGTGCCACGAATTGGAAACTTCTCCGACTCCACTCCTCTTCTGCCCCTTTGAATTCATGTATCTCTTCCCCAAAACTCATTAGGGAGCTGTCTTGGGCTATTCCAAATTGCAGGAAGTTGCGGTGGGTATAGCGGTTCGCACTTTTATAAGCATAACTAAGCGTATAGGATTTGCCTGCTATGACCGGGCTGGAAAGCTTTAAACTGGCCATATCTACGATTCTATGATTTCCACTAATACCTAAGCCCATATAGTAGTTACCCTCCTCAGCAGGCAGACCGCATTGGTCGGATAAGACATCAAGGCCACCAGCAAACTCATTATTACCAATGGAACGTACATTAGGCATTCTCGCATTAAATCCCCCATTAGATAGCCCAAAACGGCACCCCTCCATGCTGGGTTCAAAACTACCATTAAGGAACTGTTGAGCGGCTATCGGGAAAGATAGCGCCAGAGAAAAACAAAGGCAGAGACAAGTAAAGACGTTCATCATCAAGGCATGGGCAGATTATTGGCCAAACTAAATGAATTGGGTCTTCCTTAGCTGTTGCAAAAACTTGGTGATCCTGTAGAGCGCACTTTTCCACATCAAGTGGTTGTAGTGCCTGCCGCTGCGCAGGAATCGACGCTCTAAATAGAATGAGTGAACATAACAGTAAGGCTTCCGGTCTTGATATTACGGAGAAAATGTGATTCCAGAAAAAAATCGAACTAGAAGATGAATTTCTGTTTAATGTTTGGCGCCTTTAAAAATTTCGTTTGCGTTTAGCTACGCTTTCACAATTGACACCCCCATACTTCTTTGTAAGGCAAAAGGCTATCACAGTAAAATTTAATTTTAATTTTTCCCGTATATTCGATTAATTATTTCAACTAAATTCTAAGTATTATGGGAGAAATTAACTGGTTATCACTAGTAATTGCTGCTATTCTGCCAAGTGTTTTAGGCTTTGCCTGGTATTCACCAATGTTGTTTGGAAAAGCTTGGATGGACTCCATCGGAATGACAGAAGAAAAGGCTCGCAGTGCCAATATGCCCTTGATCATGGGAATATCCCTGGTATTGGCTTTCTTCTTGGCTTTCTTTTTGATTGCCAATGTCAACGGAGCCGGCCAAGAAGGACAATACGATACCTTCAAGCATGGGGCTTTACATGGAGCATTTCTTGGCCTACTCGTAGTAGTTCCCACCTTTATTTCTAATGGGCTATTTGAACAAAAATCATGGAAAAACATGATTATCAACGTGGCTTATTGGACCCTCACACTAGCTTTGATGGGAGGTGTTCTGGATGCCATGAATCATTGGAGCGGCGAGGGGGTAGGGTAAAACCTCCAAAACGAATTGAGTAAGTACCATAATAGACTCGGCCCTTTTGCGCTGCAAAAGGGCCGAGTTCATTATAATGCTATATTCAGAACAAATAAACGCTGGATTATCTGTTCCAACCTACTTTGTCATTGTAGATACTCACCTCTGTTTCAGCTGGAGAGTTCGTGTTAAATAGGTATTCAGTAGAACTGTAATCCCATCGTACTGGAATCACTGAACCATTGGTAGGCGTAAGCGCAGGAATTCCTGTTCTTCTCCAATCACTGTATACTTCTGGTTGCAAGAACATGGCGATATACTTCTGGGTCAAAACCATATCCAAGGTAAGATTACCCACACCAGGAGCTACTTCAGGCTGGGCCACATACGCCTCGTATTCTGCTTGTCCTAATCCGATTCGATCAAATGAAGCTTTGATACCTGCCAAGTATGCGTCATACCCGGCCTGAGTTCCTCCAGCAGTACGGAGATCAGCCTCTGCAATGATGAATTGAACTTCACGGAAAGTGATTAGTTCCTGCAAGAAGTCAGCAGTCATGTAGGTGTGATCTGTCGTGAAAACTTGATCGAAGGCAGCCAAACGAACAGTATCCTGTAAATCCGTCATCAAGGCACGCATCGTTGGATGGAATTCCAAGTCACCCGTTCTATCTCGGTTAAAGCGATACCATTGACCAGCAGCAGATGCATCAGGATATTGGAAAGCCAGGTTTCCATCAGCATTGTCCATCGCTTGCATAGCTTCAGACATAGCTAGCGCATAGTCATCTTCTTTCATTGCTTTTCTGGCCTTCAAAGCGTGCGCTACACGAAGCCAAGCATCAATGTCGCCAGCGAAATAGAGTTCTTCAGAACCGGGCACCAATCCGCCAGAAGCACCACCAAACAACTTAATGGATTCATCAAGCAAACTGCCAACGGTCGAGTATATAGTAGCTTGGGTATCGAAGGTTGGATTGATGCTTTCTACTCCCTGTAGGGCATCCGAATAAGGCATGTCATCCCATACATCGGTCGCAGTCATCAATATCAAGGCTTCCATAATCTGTAGCACGCCCTGATAGTGATTATACCCTTGATCAAGGGCGGATTGCTGTGCAACCTTTAATTCGATAAGAATATTCTCGTATACGTTGTTCCAAGCCGCGTCAAATCGGTTGGGAGTAAGACCCGTATATTGGTTCATGGATTGCCACTGACGGGCCACTCCTTCTACTTGTTGAGAAAGCATGCAGTTGAACCTGGAGAATGCCCCGCCATATACATCAGCAATATTGATTTGTATAGCCGCCATCTGTGCAATGATAGGCACAGAGGTAGGTTTGTTGGGATCGGCATTAAGGTCTCCCCCTATAAAATCTTCGCAGGCCGAAAAGGAAAAAGCCAAAGCGAAGATGAGTATAAATTTATTGAGAACTTTCATTAAAGTCTACTTTTAGAAGTTAACAGATAGTTTCACGATTACAGATCTGGTACTAGGCATGTTGAAATAATCAAATCCTTGACCATTCCCTGTACTTGTCAAACTAGTTTCAGGGTCGATACCATCATAATCAGATTGGAACCATAGGTTTCTACCAGAAACTCCAATAGAACCACCTTGGAACCATTTCTTAGCTGGAAGACGATAAGTCAAACCAACTTCTCTCAATCGAACCCAACCACCGTCTTGTACAAATTGCTCACCTACTGCACCGAAACCACCTACAGCAGAAGTCCAATAGCTTCTACCTCTAGTAATAGCAATATCATTTGGTGTACCATCAGATTTTACACCTGCAATTGGAGTAGCGGCCTCTTGACGGGTATCAGCCGTCAACTGAGATCTTCCGAAGAAAGAAAGCGCCCAAGCTGTACCATTCCAAAGATCTCCACCTTCTCTCCAGTCCAATAGGAAATTCAAAGTGAAACGCTTGTAAGATATAGTATTGTTCCAACCAATGATGAAATCAGGGTTAGGATTACCAATCGCACGTTGCGTCGGGTCAACTTCCTGGAATCCATATTCGTCATCCTCTGGATCATCATTGATCACTACCTGGCCACCTGGGATATTCAAGCTTTGGTCTTCATCTGTTCCTGCCTGCTCACGAAGGTAAGCACCACCGAAGATCGCACCGTATTGATTACCTTCCACCAAGTAGGTACCAGCAGAGCTAAATCCTGCTAGGAAAAGGCGTTCGATACCCGGTGCCAATTTGTTTACGATACTTTCAGACTTGGTGAAATTTACTTGTGTATTCCAAGAGAAGTCATTCGTCTGAATGGGAGTCGCATTCAAGGTAACCTCAATTCCTTGAGAAGTCATCTCACCAGAGTTTAACCAAACAGTAGCATATCCAGTAGATCTTGGTAGAGAGGCATTCAAGATCGCATCCTTAGTTTCCGTGCGGTAGTAGGTTACATCAAGTCCCAAACGTCCATTTAGGAATCGCAAGTCAAGTCCCGCTTCCAAAGTAGTGGAAAGCTCAGGCGTCAATTTTGGATTTCCCAATCGGTCATCCAACTCAAATCCAGTAGATCCAGCGATCGGAAACCCAATGTTATCACCCCATCCATCTCCAATGGTAGAAGATTCAAATACGGTACTGGTTGAGTAAGCAATCGGAGGAGGAGAACCTACCTGTGCATAAGACAATCTCAATTTACCGAAAGAAAATCCAGTTCCACCAGAATTCATTAACTCGGAAAATACAAATGCTAGGGAAGCTGATGGATAGAAAAAGCCTGTATCTTCTAATTTAAAGTCCGCTGGATTACCTAAGCGAGAATCATAGTCTTGACGAGCACTCAAAGTCAAATACAATAAGCTTTGATAGCTCACCTCTACCTGACCAACAAAACCTAATGATCTATATCTGTTAATATCTTCAAAACCAGAAACGGCAGTCGCATTACTCAAATCAAGGAAACCTGGGAATACTAATTGATCTCCTCTCGTGCGTGTCCAGTGGTTGTTAAATGAGAAGGCATTGGCTCCTACCAAGTAGTTCAAACCGATATCATCCGACAAACGACCACTACCAATCAAATTCAAATAAGCGTCATATTGCTGTGTATTGAATTCGTCATGCTGAACACGACCACCTGCGTTGGTACGAGAATTGATTTCAAATTCTTGCTTTCTAACATCTGTAGTTACATCATATCCAATATTGAAGCCAAGAATAGCCCAATTGCTAAACTTATAGTCCGCCTTGACGTTACCAAAAGTGCGACTTACATCTTCAAAACCAAGAGCATTATTGACAGTCCAGTACGGATTATCATATCCACCACCACCACGGTAGTTACGTTGCTTAAAGTCAGGGAATTGGTAGGCAGAAACTTGATCAACAGCATCTTCAGGGCTAAATCCATTAGTGTTGTCAAAAGACACTGGTGTACGTAACATACCTAACAATAGACCAGAAGTATTTGATCCCTGCTGTACACGTACATAGTCTGACTTAGTGAAGTTTACGGAGCCTCCGATGGTCAATCCTTCGATAGGATTCAGTGTAGAAGCCAACTTCACGGTCTTTCTATTGTACTCTTCGTTAGGAATTACCCCAGTTGCCTTCAAATCAGAGGCAGATAAACGGAAAGTTGCTGTTTCTCCACCACCAGCGATGGACAAAGAATTAGTGAAAGACATCCCCGTTTGGAAGAAGGGGTCTACATTATTGTAGATATTGGCAGGGATACCATTTCCAGTACCAGCTGGTACTAGGAAACCATTTTTGTCAAACAGGTAGTTGCCTTCCGCGTCAAATGCTGAAGCACCTGGAGCATTGGGATGATTAGGATCAGTAGCGTATTCCAAATCTGTCATTCTTGGTCCCCAAGAGCCAGATTCACCGGTCTCAGGTCCGTTAAAGTCAAAACCATCTTGTGGCCGACCCTGAGCAAATTCAGATTGAAGATCAATCATCTGCGTGATGTTATCGAATCCCACTGAAGAAGTGAAATTTACATCCAAGCGATCTTTTTGAGCTCCTTTTTTGGTCGTAATCAGAATCACACCGGTAGAACCAGAAGTACCATAAAGAGCAGTGGCTGCTGCACCTTTCAATACGTTGATAGATTCGATATCTTCTGGGTTAAGGTCCATCAAGCGGTTAGAAGCAGCAGTACCTGCTGTTTGTGCTTGAGAAAGAAGGGTTTCGTTGTTGGTACGAACACCGTCGATCACAATCAATGGCTGGTTATTCCCTACCATAGAGGTTACACCGCGAATCAGGATTCGAGATCCACCACCTACCGATCCAGAAGAACGCGTTACCTGGATTCCAGCAGCTTTACCTACCAATCCATCTACAGGATTACTAGCACCAGAACGGGAAACTTCATCCCCCTTTACCTGTTGTACAGCATATCCCAGGGCTTTTTCCTCACGTTCTACACCAAGTGCTGTTACTACCACTTCTCCAAGAGAAACCCCTTCGCTCATGACCAGGTCAATTACCGTTTGAGGTCCAACTTCGATTTCTTGAGTGTTAAAGCCGGTGTAGCTGAAGACTAAAATGCTGCTGGCTTCGGGAACGGAAAGAGAATACTTTCCATCTAGGTCGGTTACAGTACCGGATGTAGTACCTTTCACCAAAATACTGGCGCCAATTAAGGCTTCTCCAGATTCATCGGTTACAGTCCCTGTAACTGTCTTTTGTGCAAGCGCAAAGCTTGCCCCAAATAGTACGAGGGCTAAGACTAGTGAGAGTCTTTTCATACTAATGAAATTTTTAAAAAATGAGATAAACAAAATCGGGTATAAAACTATCCCTTACCCTAATTTTTCTTGTTGGCTAGCTGATCTTAATATGCTTCCTTTTTTTCTCGCGTTTTTAGATTATACTAATCCTTTGTGAAAGTCGTTAATTGGGATATTTTGCAGGAAATCACGAGCAAAAATTATAAAAAATGCTAACACAACAAAAATCAACCTCTAAAAAGAAAAAAATGGCAAGCTACCTGACGTAAGGCATTTTTACATTTGTTTCTCTGATAACCTCCCATTGATACTCAGCAATTTTTATTCCCCTGCTAGATGCTTTATTCCCGAAAAAAGTTTTAAAGTGTGGCCCAATTTAGAGCATTAATTTACCTAATTGCAGCACATACAGTTTTTATTACATTGATGATTGGGCAAGGCATAAAGGAAATGATACCCATTGTAACTATCTTCCTCACACTACCCCTACAAAAACTCTAAAATATTTTCATACAGACACTTAAGTAGATAAATTCTCAAAAAATGATTCACAAAACACCTTCTTTATCTTAGTTAACTTTAGCTTAGCTTACAGGTCAAATATGAAGTAAACGCCGACTGTCACTCAACTTTGGGGCCTGATCCGATTTGTAGATGTTACGGATTTTACCTAGCTTTGATCTGTCTTCGGATACATCCTATTTCTAGCCACAAGGCAAATACATTGTAGTTGTAGTATAGATCTCTCCAACCACAAATCCTTTCCCAATACCATTTTTTGACATTGCTACTTCATGGATTTGATCCAAAGCTGTACAAATTTCTGGCTTGGCTCTTCCGTGTTATGCAGTATTTAACCCACTGGTATTTCTCTTGGCAATCACCCTCAGGAGTGATGAGCCTATTTCAATACTAAACCGTGAGTTTGTCCTCTATCCGTAAACATGGTAAACCTCTATTTATCCTCCGCAGGATCTAAAGATAGGACGGCAAGCTCTACCGCAAAGAACGCCACATGAGATACCCATTTGTACAAAAACTACTAAGCTGGATAAGCCTAGTCATTTGCCTACTGCTACTTCATAAGCCTGACTTACAGGGACAGGATGCATCAGATGACAGTCGATCCCTAAAGATTAGCGGTGGATTAAGGCTATCCAATGATTTCTACACCTCCAATGGGATAGACCCTAGACGAGACGCTCTTCAATGGCGAGCGGTAGCTAATCTGAACCTGAATTTTGCTGGTATATCTGCCCCCTTTTCTCTTGCCTTTTCAGACGGCAATCAAGAATTCAATCTTCCCAGTTATACCTTCGTAGGTATCAGCCCGACCTATAAATGGGCTACGCTTCACCTTGGTGATCGTAGCATCAATTACTCCAAATACACCTTATCCGGCATTAACTTTCGAGGAGCTGGCTTCGAACTGAGGCCAGGCAATTTCTATGTTTCTGGTATGTACGGTCAATTGCGAAGAGCCCGAGCTGAAGATTTGAATAGTCAGCAGATGCTTGATCCCTCCTATCGGAGGATGGGATATGGGATGAAAATGGGGTACCGTGGAAAAGGTAGTGAATACAGCCTCATCGTGTTTGGGGCTGATGATGATGAAGGTTCTATTGGACAGCCGATCGCTACTGCCTTAACACCTGCCAACAATGCTATCATTAGTGGTATTGTAAAACAGAAGCTCGGCAAGCGCTTGTCTGCCGATCTTGAATTGGCGCATAGCGTCTACAATGCCGATCGCAGAGCAGAAGAATTAACTGATGCTGAAACCGACTTCGGTAACCGAATTTTTGGCCTTTTCACCCCTAATGAAACAGCGATCGACGGCAATGCCTATCGGGCAAAGTTGAATTATGGATTAAAAGGTATGTCTTTGCAGGGCGGCTACGAACGGATAGAAAGGGGCTTCCGTACCCTAGGTGCACTGTTCTTCCTCAGTGACGCAGAATACTACACGGCTGGTTTATCTAAAACTTTCCTGAAAAACAAAATGACTTTTTTCGCGAATGGGGGGTTGGAAAGAACTAATCTAGACGACTTCGAAAAGAATGGAACTCGTCGCTTAGTCGGTTCCCTGAACCTAAGCTATATCCCGAATGAAAAATGGTTATTCAATACTTCCTATTCCAATTTTGAAAATACAACTAGGTTAAAAACCTTCGATCCATCCGCCATCGTCGACTCTCTGATCCTGGCCCAAACCACCCAGGCGGGAAATGCAGTCGCCACGTACAACATATCCAGTAGGGAAAACCCTTCCTCCTTAACCTTGGTACTATCCTATCAACAGGCTAATAGTATCGTGGATGATGTTATCCAAGATGATGCTAAATCACAGTTCTTCAATGGGAGTCTCATGTACTCCAAAACACAGAGCCTGCAGGATCTACGCTTTACGGCAGCCTTGAACTACAATCAGACGGAGTTGAGTATGCTCAATAATAGCACCATATCTCCCACCATTGGTATTACCAAGGGCTTTTATGAACGGAGGCTCCAGACCACTTTCAGAAGTACTTATAACCTGATCTCCTCCCAAAACCGAGGCAACAGCAACGTCCTCAACCTCACGCTGGGGGCCACCTATCTGTATCAAGATGATCATTCTTTCTCTTTCAGTACCTCGTTTATCAATCGTACTGGAGGTGGTCAAGAATTTCCTTCTTTTTCGGAGTGGTATGGCCGTATAGCCTACGGGTATCGATTTGGCGGAAACCTTCGCTTGTATTGACCCCATCATTATATCCCTTTATTAGTCCGTCTACTAGACAAATATCCAACAAAGAACTATGAAAGTTTTTTCCATTTCATTAGTTGCAATGCTTTTCTTGTCCTTGGGCATCCTAAACAACGCCTACTCACAGGCATTTCCTGTCACTTTAGCCACGCAGTCTGTTCCGCCCCATTCCGGTCGTCTATCGGACCTGGTTGCCCCAGGTTTAGAGCGTTTGGGGGTTACTATGGTGCTGAATGACCGGGACGAATTATCCTACCAGGTTCGCCTTAGATTTACAATTGAAGGACAAGGCATTACGATAAGCAGCAAAGAAAACTTTACGCCCTCACCCATTACGCTGAGTTTTGGTGTTCCAACCCAACTCTCAGGAGTGGAATTATCAGAATATCTCGATCTGGACAATCTTACTTTTTCTGGTATTACCCGAGAAGCTTACCTACAACAAGGCGGTCTCCCAGAGGGATTCTATACCCTGTGTTTTACCGCTTATGACTATGATCGCAGTAATGAAGAGGCCGTATCTTTCCAGTCCTGTACGGGCATAAGCGCTATCCTACAGGATCCTCCAGTAATCTTGTCTCCCATTGGTCAACAATTGGTAACTAGCCCGCAAAACCTAGGCGTCCAGTGGCAAGAAAGACACGTGGGTGGTTTTCCAGTTGAATACACAGTTCAGATCTTCAACTTCAATCCAAACCAGGGATTGACGGCGGACCTGATCTTTGAATTTGAGCAACCCATAGTAGAACAAGTGATTAGCATGGCCACAAGTACCTTGATTGGTCCTGCAGACCCTCCCTTAGTGCGTGGAGGTCAATACATCATGCGGGTACAAGCTAGAGATATCACCCAACACAATGCTTTCCAAAATGATGGCTGGAGTGCTCCCGAGTATTTCACCTACGGGGATGATTGTACACCTCCTGAGGGGATCCAGGTTAACGTGCTGAATCCAAATGAGGCAGCGCTTAACTGGCAAGCTGCTCCAGGTTATAATACCTACCTGATCCGCTATCGAGAATTTGGGCGGGTTGATGCAAACTGGTACGAAGACGAAACACCAATCATCAATCATACTTTAGCCGGACTGAGAGATGGTACCACCTACGAGTACCAGATCCAAACCTGGTGTAATGGTACGGCGCCAGGCTCTTTTTCCACTTTAGACACCTTTACCACAGAAGCTATTGAGTTCGATCCGGCCGATTTTGATTGTACGGAAGATTTTTCATTACCTACCCCCTCAAATACGACGCCGATCGCCAGCCTAGAGTTTGGAGATATACTTAATCTAGGTGGATTTGAATTCAGAATTACCAGTGCAGACCCTTCAGAAGAGGATCCCGAATCTTGGGATGGAACAGGATTGGTCATTGTTCCTTGGTTGGGTTTGAAGATCGTTTCTCAATTTGAAGGACTTTATGTCAATGAGTTGAAGGAGGTCTACGATGGAGAGGTAGTTGCTGTTTCGGAGGGCCTAGATGGGATACCTGATTTTCAATCTCCGGAAGATGTAGCAGCAGAACTTCAGGCCACGCCAATGCTGTGTGGAGCCGCTTATGAACCAGCAGAAGAAGAGGAACCGGAAGAAGGAGAAGAAGAAGTTGAGGAAGAAGCAGAAGATGAAGTTGAAGAAGAGGAGGAAGAAGAGCCCATGGAGGTAACCTTTGATATGCTGATGGCTAATTTAGGAGGCGTGACTCTTCCGGTATCTCTAGGAGAAGCGCCTAATATGATCGCCATTGATGAAATGGTATTTACCCCTGCCGGAGCCACTTTAAGTGCTTTCATGTCTGCTGAAATTCCGGTAGCGAATCAGTACGTAGCTTTTGGCCTAACGCAAGGCCAGTTCCACCCTGGTGGGATGTTAGGGAACTCTAATTTGATCCTACTAAATGATATCCCGGTGAATTTGGGGGACAAAATATTATTGACGATCAAAGCAGGTGACAACACCTTCGTTTCCTGGAACTGCGAGGGTATTTCTTCCATCGGCATGGAAGGGGAGATTGCTTTTTGTCGTGATCTCTTGATCCCGGTTGATGATGCTACTTTTGAGCGCTTAGATGATGGCTATGTAACGGCCTCCTTTGTCACCTCCATGCCTGCCTGGGGCGAATTTGTTGCAGACATTAGTATGAGTCCATTTGAATTGCCTCAATTGGAAGATTGGACTTGGTCAGTGGAAAATGCAGTCTTCGACCTTAGTGCCGAAGTCACACCAGAGGCGGTAACCTTTCCCGAGGAGTACTCTCATGCAGATGTAGAAAGCGAAGAAGGGGCCGATAATCCATTGTGGACAGGGTTGTACCTCTCTGCCTTGAATATCAAGTTACCCGAAAAATTCAACGATAGTGATCCAGAGACCCCGATCCAATTGGGGGCCACCGACATCATTATAGACTATACTGGCTTTTCAGGTAATGTCTATGGGGTAAACCTCCTCAGTGTAGAAGACGGGCGAGTTGGAAGCTGGGGCTTTTCTATAGACTCTGTTGGAATCACAGTGCAATCCAGTCAGTTCAAAAGTGCAGGGATGGCCGGACTCCTAGACATTTCTGCCTTTGAATCACCGCTCGCCTACGGTTGTGTTATACAACCTGATGATGGCTATTTCTTCAGTCTGGCATTGACAGAAGATGTAGAAATGGATGCCTGGCGCGCTAACCTTACACTAGGTGCCGATTCTGAAATCAGCATGGCTTACCTTACAGAGGATAAGAGTTTCACGGCTAGTGCTATACTTCATGGCTCAGCCAGTTTCTCCCCTTCCGTAGGAAAAAATAAATCCAAGGACGCGCCCGATAAAATGACGCTTCCTACTGTCAATTTTGAAAACTTCGAATTAAGTACAGGTCCTCCCTATTTAGTAAATATCGGTAGCTGGGAACTGGTCAATGGGGATGGGGAACAGCCGCTCCTGTCTGGCTTCCCGCTAACGATCAATAGCATCGGGCTTTCGCAGGAAGAAAATACAGTCAGTTTCATGATCGATGCCGCAATAAACTTGGTCGGCGCCGACGATTCTGGTTTCTCCGCAGGTGGCTCGATATCTCTGAATTCCATAGTTGAAATCGATGATAGTGGTAAGCAAGTCTGGACTTTCGATGGCGTGGAAGTAGGAGAGCTCTTCCTGGACGTCAGCGGCCCAGGCTATGCCCTCTTTGGCACGATCAACTTTTATGAAGATACACCAGGATATGGATCGGGATTCCGAGCCATGGTGGAGGCTACCTTTGAGCCCAAGCTGAGTGTGGGAGCTGTAGCCCAATTTGGAGAGGTGGATGGTTACCGATACTGGTTTGCCGATGCGATGGCTTCTTTTGAGCCTGGAATTGCCATCGGAACTACTGGATTAGCGCTTTATGGCTTCGGTGGTGGTGCGAGCTACCACATGCAAAGGGGGAGTATGGAAGACCTAGAATTACCAGAACCCGAAGAGGGTGAAGAAGAGGAAATGCCAGAAGATATTGGCGTCTCCTTATCAGGTACGCAATATATACCGAATAGTGATTATGGAATTGGAATTAGGGCCAGGATAGGTATTGGTCTAGTGAATCCGAACATGTTCAATAGTGATCTGATGCTAGAGATCATGTTTAACTCCAGTGGCGGTCTCGCTTCCATAGCCTTTGAAGGGGATGCACGATTTATGACGCCTCCGCCTACTGGCGAAGAAGAGGAAGATCCAGCTTTGAGGTGCGTGCTGGCTATGGAATACGACTTTGAAAACGAATCCTTTCATGCCCAACTGGACCTATACCTTAATGTAGCTAAAGGACTGATTACGGGTGCTTACGAAGAGAACTTAGCCGGAACAGGTATTATACATGCAGATCCAGAGCTCTGGTACATCCATTTGGGTACACCGGACAATAGAATTATGATCAGCTATTCCCTTCCTGGTCTGAGTGGCCTTGGCGGAAGCTCTGCCGAAGATGCCCCAGATGATGCAGGCGAGGATGATAAAGAAATAGATTGGGAAAGTGTCGGTCTACTCTTCACGGCTTACTTGGATGCAGGAATGAATCTGCCGCCCTTCCCTGATCTGCCACCAGAGGTTATCGACATCCTTGGCGATGGAGACTACAGCTTGATCAATCAGGATGATCCTCGTTTCCAATCTGGTACAGGCTTAATGTTCGGGGCTTCTATGCACTTAAGCATGCCTGAACTCAGATTCTTAGCCTTCTATGCCGAATTTGGGGCAGGAGCAGGTTTTGATGTGATGATGATCAACTTGGGTGAAGCCGCTCGATGTGCTGGAAATGAGAATGATCCTAACCCAATCGGTGTCAATGGATGGTATGCTATGGGGCAGATTTGGGCTTATGTAGAAGGAGCAATCGGTATCAAGGTGAATGTATTTGGTATCAAAGGGAATTTCGAAATTCTGTCCTTGGCGGCAGCAGCCGTATTACAAGCCAAGTTACCGAACCCAATGTGGATGAAAGGTATAGTTGGTGGAAAGTACAGTATTTTAGGTGGTTTAGTTAAAGGGAACTGCCGCTTCGAATTTGAGGTGGGACAGAAGTGTGAGATTGTGGGAGCGGATGTGCTTGCAGGCATTGAATTGATTGGAAGTACGCAACCGAATGCCAATACCGATGAAGATGTGGATGTATTTATTCGTCCGCAGGTTACATTCAACATGCCGATCGGTGACATCTTCGAACTACAGGATGATGAAGGTAATGTCACACAGTATCGTCCAAGTCTTTACGAGTTTGACATCATTGACAACAATACCGGTTTAAAAGTAGATGGTGAGTATGCTTGGAATGAGACCAACGATGTAGTAGTCTTCACGCCAGCGGACATCCTTACCGGGAATGCTTCATACAAGTTGTATGCTAACGTTCGCTTCGATAAGCGCGCTGAAGGTACTGCTACTTGGACCCCATTATTCGATAGTGGACAACCTGTGGAGCAAACAGCAGATGTAGACTTTACAACGGGTCCTGCACCAGATTACATCCCGCACCACAATGTCGCTTATAGCTATCCATTAATCGATCAGTTCAACTTCTTGAGAACGGAATCCAATGGAGGTTATATTCAACTGAAGCAAGGGCAGCCTTATCTCTTCGAGACGGAGCCGAGCTTTGCTTTGGATGCAGCTGATTGGGATCAGCAATTAGCCTTCTATCAAAATAATGGAAAAGTGGCCACAGGTGGTTTCTCTTACAATAATTCCACTAAACGCCTAGATTTTGCCATACCCGGTGCGCAATTGGCAGTCAATAGTATTTCTCGAGTAGCCATCGTAAATGTACCTACAACAACGGGTGGCGGTGTTGACGATAATGTAAAAGATCTAGAGCAGGAACTATTGTCCTACCAAAACGATGATTCTGATGGTGAATTCACCACAATCATCGTCCAAGCGAAGGTAGCAGAAGGACAGCTGAGTGATTTGAAAGAGAAGGATATTTACACTGCCAACTTCAGAACTAGCCTGTACAGCAATTTCAATCAGAAGATTAGTGCCCTAGACTTCAGCCAGCAGTACTTTGATGCAATGATGTTGGATCCAACCGGACAGTCTAGCGCAGCCATCCAAACCTTTGGTACCATCTTAAACGGCAGTGAATTCTTCGATCTATTTGATCAGACCGGATTCAACAACGGCAATGAAAGTCTACCTTCTTTGATTCAACCCGTTGCTGATCTTAGTATCACTGGAAATGACTGGTACAACAGTAAGATGGCGCCGAATATGTACAACCACTTACCCGTTCCACCTAGTATTGCCTTGAGTTGGCGAGATCCGGCGGACTTTGGCAACGTGCCAACGAAGGCTGTTTTCATCAGACAAAATGGCAACCCACACCGCCTCACCGAGGAACAGGTACTAACGGGTTCTGCTGCTCCACCACTACAGAGCACCAGAATCGTCTACCAATTGCCCTACTACATGATCATGGACTACTTCGAATATCAGCAAGATGTGGCGAGCTACTACGTCTCTAATCCCAGCATGGCGAAAGAACTAGTAGACTTCCTGAACTGGGGCTTTGAATATCCCGAGTATGGCACCTATCGAGTCCGCTTGGAATATACCTTACCCGGCCAGAATACGCCAAATTCATCTGTGAATATTGATATCCAAAACGGTAATAGTAACTAACCCTAAACCAAGCAAACAGTAAAGTCATGAACGCAAAATATTTGATACTTTTCCTATTATTAGGATTTGGATACGGGCTAATTGGCCAGATTAACCCTGAGCAAAATGAAGTTAGAGCCTTAAAAATGTTGGCCCGCACGAATGGTAAGGAAATCAAGCTACGATGGGCACCTACTTCACCTGAAACTTGGTTCGACTGTAATAAAGTAGGATATGTCCTAGTTCGACACACCTACAAGCGGAACGGACAATTGTTGGGTTGGGAAGAAAGATCGGTTGCTGTGCCAATGACGGAGAATCCCATTTTCCCACTACAAACAGAGGAAGAATGGCAACCCCTCATGCAGCGCAATGAATATGCTGCTATCGGTGCCCAAGCGATTTTCGGGGATTCATTTGGCGTAGAAACCGGGACAGAAGGCTTTGAAGCAAGTTTGACCAACAAAGCTGCCGATGACCTAAACCGCTATGGCTTTGGTTTATTCGCAGCAGATCATTCCTTTGAAGCTGCCGAAGCCATGGGGCTAGCCTATGTTGATAAAACGGCTAAGCCAGGAGAAAGTTATGTCTACCGAATTTACCCCGCCATACAACCTAGTTTTCCAATTGGAGAAATTGCAGTAGGTGAAGAAGAAAGTATTCCAATTGGGGAGATCAGTCGTGTTGACACGGGTAGCGTGGCCGTGGGTACCAATGATGTCTATACCCTACCAAAGATCCTGGAGGTAACCGCCAACTTTGACAATCGCTCCGTTTTGATCAGTTGGAATAAAGAATTGTTCAAACTCTTCTATGTCAGCTATATCATTGAAAAATCAGAGGATGGTCTAAATTGGAGTTCCATTCGTAGCAAGCCTTTTATTACCGTGGGGAAAGAAAAAGACGGTAGTGATCTGGCTTTCATTCCAGATTCATTAACCCAGAATAACACCCCTTATTTCTATCGGGTGAAAGGCGTAACGCCCTTCGACGAAGTAGGCCCTCCCTCTGATCCAGTTCAAGGTATGGGCATTGATCCTAAGCCTTCCTACTACCCTAACATCACCTCCATTTCCATGAATAATGAAGGTGGCTTCAACCTGGGCTGGGAATTCAACGAAGGGGATAATGATAAGATTTCGGGATTTGAGATCCTCCGCAGTTCCAATGATCAAGGTCCCTTTGAAAAGATCAGCCCCGAGGAGCTTCTACCCGCAAACGCACGGGCATTCATTGATCCGAATCCACTGCCAACCAACTACTACCTCGTAGTGGCCAAGGATCAATATGCCCGAGAAATGTCTTCCTTCGCAGCCTTGGGCCAGATCGATGACATCACTCCACCAGCCGTACCAACTAACCTCCGCGGAACCATTCTGAAGAATGGGGCTATGGTGGTCACCTGGGACAAGAATAACGAGCCGGATTTCCTAGGGTATCGTGTCTACGTATCGAATCACCCTGTAGCCGAATTTACGCAGGTGACCAACAAGCCGACCCCGAATAACTTCTTTATCGATACCCTAAGTTTGAATACACTAACAGAGGAACTATTTGTCAAAGTCTTCTCTGTGGACTATCGTCAAAATGGTTCTGAGTTTTCCGAGGTCACAACTTTGACCCGGCCAGATACTATTCCCCCAACCTCCCCTGTCTTTAGGGACATTCAATCAAGCACGGAGGGCGTGACACTAGCCTGGGCGAATAGCTCCAGTAAGGATGTCATCACCCACGAGTTAAAGCGCAGTCCGCTAGGTGAAGACAAGTGGCAAACCATATATGCAACCGATCTTACGAATACCGGGACTTACGGCAATTTCGTAGACAGCACGGCTGAAGTTGGGAAACGCTTCCAATACAAAATTGTGGCTACCGACAATGCTGATTTAAGTTCTAGCTCCAAGATAGCACAGGCTCAGATCATTGACAATTTCATTCGCAAACCCGTGCAGAAGCTCAATGCTTCCGCAGATCGAAAAACCAAAACCATCACTTTGGAATGGGAATATCCAGAATCTGATAAGGTCCAAACCTTTATCATCTTTAGAGCGAATGGTGAGCGTAGAATGGTAAGCTATGCCGGTACTACCCCCGAAGAAAGCCTGACTACCCAAGGTAGAGGAAGAAGAAAACGAAGCAAATTCACCTTCCAGGACCAGTCTATAAAAATGAACACCGATTACCAGTATAGTGTCAAAGTGCTGCACAAGGATGGAGCTCAATCTCCTCTAGCACCTGCTATCCAAGTAAACTACTAAGCCATTTCAAACCAAGACAGTAACAATCACACCATGAGATATCCCAAGTTTATCTTGACTATCATAAGCATACTTTTTGCTACGGGAGCAGCCTTTGCTCAAACCGGCAATGTAAACGTACGGCTTGATGTAATCGAAGTTTCTTTCAGTCGGGGAGATGATCCATTCAAGGATAAACCAGACCCTAGATGGAGTTTTAATGGGTTCATATCAGGAAACTTTACGGCAGCAGGTTCCACTTGCGTGGAGAGAGAAAACAGTAACTATGGAACCTTTAGTGCAAATGCTAATGTATTTAACTACAATTCAACCGCAAACGTCCAGGTATTTGCCAATTCAAGTGTGCTTACTGTAATTATGACGGCATGGGAAGAGGATAGAGGAGGCAATTGCTCCTATGACTGCTGTGCTTTTTTGGCCAATAATGATGACGTAGGTACGGCTGGTGCTGTACAGATTCCATTATCAACCGTCATTAGATACGAAGGTAATTCACATGAATTTACCGTTTCTGGTAACGGTTTCAGTGGAAAGCTCAGAGTAACGCTAGAAGAGTTCGACACTTACACCAATGATGTGCTTAGCATTCTAAATGCCAATGGCACAGCGCCAGCGGGCAATCTTTGTGAAAATGATTCCTACCGCATCGACGCCGGTGTAGGATCCAACTTTTTGAACTATACCCTCTTATGGGAGAAAAGCACCAATGGTGGTAGCAGCTGGAGTGAAGTAGAAACTACCTTTAACAAAGACTTCATTGTGGTAAACGCTACATCTCCCATCACTGACTATCGAGTATCCTCCCCTGACGGACTTTGGGAACAGGCTACCCCTATCTCCACTCTAACCCTAGGAGACTCCTATAAATCAGGGCCTGCGCCGCCAAGCGGAAACCAGATTCAGATTTCCCTTCCGGTATTTTGTGACACCGGTAGCTCTGCCAAAGGATCGATCGAAGTGACGGGGCTAAATAATGCTAGTGCCAGTGGCACCTTTACCATATGGCTATACGAGGGAGATTACACCCCTAATGAGGATAATATCGCCTTCGCCACGAATGTCACTAAGGCAAGCTTAGCTTCCAATCCGGTCGTGTTTTCTGATTTGGATCCTGGAAGCTACAGCATCAGAGTGGGCGAGCTTACTGAGACTTTTTGTGTCGGCCTAAGAGAGGGCATACAGGTACAACCGGTAGCGCTACCTGAACTATTTAGCGTAACGCCAAACAATGCCCGTTGTAACGGAGATTTAGGAAGTGTTTTCATTAGTGCCAGACCCAAAAAAAGCGGTACGAATGTATATGAATTGATTCCCGTTGGAGGTGGATCCACCATATCACAAAGTACCTCCTCTACTTTCACCAATATTACAAATGTACCGGTCGGAACTTACGATGTACGAATTACCAATAGCAATGGTTGCTCTTCTCCTACTCAGCAGATTACCATCACTGAACCTAGTGTACTGACCGCAGCCATTACAGCAACACCTCCTACCGTGGCCGGTGTTGAAATCCCTTGCAAGGGAGGCAATGAGCCCATCACCTTGTCCTTTAGTGGGGGGAACGGAGGCTATAGAGTTTCTGGAGGTCCATATAACAATTTTAGCGTTACATCTCCTGCCAACATCCTTCTAGGAGCAGGTACTACTAACCTTACCCTATCCGATTATAGGGGTTGCTCCGTCAATTTATCCCAAACCCTGACGGAGCCAGCTACTGAGCTTGCCTTGACGGTTGATCCGTCCACCCCAAGTATCAGTTGCCAACCTACCGGAACCATCACTTTTGCTGCTTCGGGCGGGATTACACCCTACACCTATTACCTGAATGGCGATGATTCGAACAGCAATTCAACCGGTTCTTTTACCGGTTTGGCTGGTGGTAATCATCGGGCTTTTGTAAGAGATGCGGCAGGATGTATTAGAAATGAGGTCTTTTCGGTAGATCAAACCACCTCTATCACTTTTGATACTAAGAACTTTATCCCGGTGAGTTGTTGGGGTGAATCAGACGGTTCCCTTGACTTTTCGGCCTCAGGGGGAGCTGGTACCATTGTCTATTCCTTTAATGGGGGAGCCTTCAATTCGACTACCAGTTATACCGGTTTACCAGCTGGGACTTATGAAATAATTGCTAGAGATGATGAAGGTTGTGAATTGATCACAGACATTACCGTCTCACAACCTTCTAGGATATTTATGACCAGCATTGAGCCTACACAGGTCACCTGTAGTGGAGAATTGGCTAGTGCTCGTTTTGACTTTGATAATTTCTCAGCAGGCTTCGGCTTCTTTGAAGGAGGTGATATTTCATTGGACGGAGGAAGTACCTGGCAAGAGATTTCTCCAAACTTCCCAGATGAAGCGCCTTACTTTATACTAGAAGACTTCTTTACGCCCAGGGCAACTCCTTATAATATCAAGGTCCGAGACCCTAACGGCTGTGAATCCGTCAATACGATACTAGTTGAATTTCCTGATCCAGGAGTCCTGTCGATATCTAGTACCTCCAGTACCGGAGAAACCTGTGTCGGTGCCAATGATGGATCAGTAACCGTACAGGTGCAAGGAGGTAGACCTCCTTACACAATTCAGTTATACAATGGCGGTTCAGTGGTACAGACGGCTACCGGAGTAGGCCAGGAAAGTGGAACCGCTACGTATACCTTTACTGATTTGAGCCCTTCCGTAGGAGTGAACGGGAACGCAAATGTAGGTTACGGCATCGTAGTATCAGATGATAGTCAAGCAGCAGGCGCAGCAGGGAATTGTCAGGTGACTTTCCCAAGCAGCTTTAGCGCACCAAGCACCGTAGGGGGCTCAGATGCATTAATAACCGTAACACCCGGTAGTGATCCAGAGATCGTGAGTATCGTCAATAATGGTCCGCTCCTGAATTGCTTCAATAATGGGTTTGGTAACAATGGCGAATATACGGTACAGACAGTCACCGGGGGAACGCCTCCGTACGAATACTCCAGCGATGGTCTTAACTGGCAAAGCA
>CBDHHG010000013.1:0-14005 GCA_965263225.1 Saprospiraceae bacterium | reverse complement strand
AACACCTTGTTAAGCAAGACATTATTCACAATTTTGCTACTCAAAACTGGTCTCAATACATCTTTCAAAACAGTCAATTTACATGGAACAGAGTAGATTAGTCAAGTATATTGGAGCCCTACCTGCCAAAGAAAAAGAAAAATTTCATCTGTTTGTTCACTCTCCCTATTTCAACAAACACGATAAAACAGTTCAACTATTAGACGTGATTGAAAAATGGCTAGAACGGCCTATTGGTACTCTGGAAAAACCGCAAGTTTTCAAGCAATTGTTTCCTAAAGAAAAATATGACGAACAGCGTTTGCACAATGTCATGTCTTACCTCAAGAAGCTCTATCACAGTTTTCTGGCGTATCGCCGTTTTGAGGACACCCCTTTCCAAGGGCAGTTGTTTACCATTGAGGCGGCCTATGATAGTAATCAATTCGATTTGATGAAAAACCGAGGTAAACTACTGGAAAAAGACCTGAACAAACATTCTTGCAAAGATCGGCATCTGTATCACACCGCCTTTATGCTCAACAAAATGATGGGCTACCATGGGGCCTTATATGAAGATCGATCAAAACCGACCCTTCTGCAAAGTATGGTCGACAATTTAGACCGCTACTATATTCTTGAGAAATTAAGACACAGTTGTCACATCAAGGCCAATGTGATGATGATGAATACCGCCTACAAATTTCACTTCTTACAAGAATTGCTGGCCTATATTAAAGACAACTGGCAAGAGTATGAAAATGACACCCCGATTGTCTTATACTATACGATTTTCCGCAGTTTAGAGCAGGAGGACGATCCTCAACCTTACCAGCGTTTAAAACACATGCTCGCTCACGAGATTGCTAGCCTCAGCAAAGATGAACAAGGAGACCTTTACTCCTTTGCCATCAACTATTGCATCCGCCGTATCAATGGCGGAGATCGAGACTTCCAAAGAGAGCTTTTCCAACTGTATAAACAAGGATTAAAAGCCGGTTTAATCCTTGATAATGGGATATTGTCGGAGTGGAACTACAAGAACATCACGGCACTAGGTTGTAGCCTGAAGGAATTTGAGTGGACGGAAAACTTTATTCAAACCTACAAGGAAAAGCTATTAGTTGAACGGCAGGAAAACGCTTACAACTATAACTTGGCTCATTTGTATTATAATAAAAAGCTATATCATGAGGCGCTATCGGTATTGCTCTTGGTGCAGTTCACTGATGTCAAGTATCACTTAAATACCACCTTCTTGCTCTTACGAACCTACTATGCATTAAAAGATACCGAGGCCCTATTGGCATTAATCGAGACTTTCCGTATCTATGTTATGCGAAACAAGAAGATGACCACGGAGCAAAAAAAGGGATACACTAATTTCTTGCGTTTTGCCAAAAAACTAGTGTTGCTCAAGCACCAGGCTGCCACTTACACTCGCAGTGGGTTAAATGAGAAGTTGGATCATCTACATGCTAAAATTTCGGGCACAAGAAATGTCATAAATAAATTCTGGCTCTTAGAAGAATGTAGGGCCTAGTAACATCTCTACCGCTTAACAACAGGCCCCATTTAGACTAAACTCCCCATTATTTACGTTAGTTAAAACTTTAGCGTAGAACCACTATCTAACCCTAGGTGGTATAGGCATATTTTAAGGATAAAATTTGCAATCCACCTTGGTTTAGGTCTATTTTGCTGCTAAAATCACACAACACACACCAATGAATGAAAATTCAGGCATTCCGCTAAACAGTGCATTTTCTACTTATGGTAAAGGGGGCTATTCATTAATGGTGGCGCTCCTTACTTCCTTGCTTTTTTTACTACCCACTACTACAAAAACACAAGACTGGAATCCGGTTACCCCAAAAAGAGAGTTTAGAGCTGTTTGGGTAGCCACCGTTGCTAACATTGATTACCCTCGCAAGCCCACTGTGAGAAAAGTCCCACAGGTAGAAGACTTTAAAAACCTGTTAGATCAATATAAAAGATTGGGCTTCAATGCCGTAATTGTTCAGGTTAGGCCTGCGGCAGATGCCTTCTATCCTTCGGAATACGCCCCCTGGTCCACTTACCTTACAGGGAATCAAGGCACTCCTCCGCAACCTGAGTACGACCCCTTGGCTTTCATGATTGAAGAGGCTCATAAACGCGGACTAGAGTTCCATGCTTGGCTCAACCCCTATAGAGCCACTATGAATCTCGACACCTTTAACTTGGCCGCCAACCACGTATTCAATACCCATCGGGATTGGCTCGTACAATATGGCAACCGCTTCTATTACAATCCTGGTATCTCAGCCGTTAGAGAGCATGTAACAGAAGTAGTGGCGGAGGTAGTCAGAAACTATGATGTAGATGCGATACATTTTGATGACTATTTCTACCCCTATCCCATCAAGGATGTCCCTTTTCCCGACAGTAGCACTTATATGGCTTCACCGGGACGATTTTCTAAGATTGAAAATTGGCGTCGGAATAATGTCGATCTCATGATCGAAAAAGTTTCCAACCGAATCAAGGCGATGAAGCCCTACGTTAAATTAGGCATTAGTCCTTTCGGAGTTTGGCGAAATAAAGACCGGGATGATCTAGGTTCTGACACCAGAGCAGGGGTAACCACTTTCGATGATTTATATGCAGACGTCCTAAAGTGGACGCGTAATGCCTGGATCGATTATATCATACCACAGATATACTGGCATATAGGCTTTGAACCGGCAGATTATGAAGTCCTACTGGATTGGTGGAGCAGTAGGGTCAGTGCTACCCATCTTTACATTGGACACGCAGCCTATAAGGTAGGGGACAATCCCGACCCTGCCTGGCAAGATCCAATGGAAATTGCACGCCAGGTAGAGTTAAATCGAGGAAATTACGTTTGCAAAGGAAGTGCATTCTTTAGCTCCCGGGCCATCCTAGGAAATCGCCTGGGCTTAAAAGATCAGGTTGAAAGCTTGTATCAAACCCCAGCCCTTATTCCCGAAGATGAAGAGGGCTTTTCGAAGCGACAAAAGGAGCCTAGGCTTCGCCGGATAACTTACAAGCCTCGTTTAGAGCGAGTCAAGATTAGATGGCGGCCCAGCAAAGAGGACTTGGAAAATTTGCCTTCCTACTATGTGGTGTATCGTTTCAATGATGAAATGGTGGGAGATTTTGAGGATCCCACTAACATCATTCATATTTCCGGAATGAATGAGGGCAAAAAGAAATATGTTATCTATGATTCCAATACTGAAATCGATCTAGCCTACACCTACGTAGTAACCGCCATGAATCGGGGGCATAATGAAAGCCTTCCAAGTAATAGCCGTTCGGTAATTCGAATGCCCAATCGAGTTCGTAAGGTAAAGGTAGATCGACCCCGACGTACTAGGGAAGATCGCCCCAAGAAGAAGCGTAAGAGAAGAAATAAAGAGGAAATTGATTTCTCTGCGGATGAAGTAGAAGAGACACAATAAGATTACCATCAGCCTAAAAAAGAGCAGGGGGAAATGGATGTCCATTTCCCCCTGCTCCTTTTTAGGTGTGCTATAAACAAGGACTCTAGCGAAACGAAGCACTAGCTGTTTTCACCAGTTCCTTAGCCTTTATCGTTTTTATTTTTCCTTGGCTTGTAATAAAAAACTCTTCGGTCGAGACCGGCTTATAGCCAGTTATCTCATTATCCAAAAGTCCATGTTCATCAATGTCCTTAGTCCAAAGATTTTCGAACAATTCCAGTGAAATTCGGCCATCTTCTTTGAGTGTAACTGTTTGCGTGTTTTCCAATCCATGAAAAGCTAAAGCATAGCCCATCACATCTGGTCTCTTCGCTGGAAACCATTGACTTCTTCTTTCCTTCTCGTTCGTCGTCATGCCATGATCAATAGGCTTTCCTCTATCGTCAAAGAACATAACTAGAAATGCATTCTCCCCTCGGTAACGCCCTTGTCGAAAAGTGGAATACACCACACCAATGATCTTATCTGCTACTTGCATTTTAGCTATTGGTTCTACTAAAGGAGGGCCTAAGCGGGAAAATCTGTTTTTGGTTTCCGGAAGAAAGTCTCGGAATTCTCCCATCTGCCGATACTTTGTCTCAAGTTCTTCATTTGACAAGCATTCGTAGACATCATAACGGGAGGTCATGTCTTCGATCCCAATCTGAAATGGAAAATCGAGTTCAGTTAGTCCGGTAATAAAGTTCTCAAACTTCTCCTGTTTGCTAGGATTGGGAGCGACAAAGGCAGTGAGCGCAACTAGGCAGACGCCTAGTAATAGGCTTAGTTTTTTCATTTGACAGGGTTTCTTGGTAATACAAAAGAAATTATAACAGTAAAACGGTCATTAACGCTCCTAAATTGTAATTGATTGACATTTAATAAATTGGGTAAGTACACTTCCTGGATTTGCCACTCATATAAGCATGTATCACATAGCATAGCAACACCATTTAACCGCTCAAAGCAGCCTTGAGTTTCAGCTGTGGTATTGATAAACACTTAAATACAAGGTCATTGAATTAGCATTGTTAAAAAGTATTTTATATTTTAGCCTTAACAAATCAGGAATACCTACATCGTATAGGTCGCTGAACTATCTCCCGTATTGAGCTGCTGTACTCCAGCATCTAGCTCCATATTCAATCTTTTTAAAATATAATTTGTAAACCTGACTGAGTTCCTTTCCATAAGAGGGAGGTAGCCGATGGTCATGTTATACTCAATAAGGAAAATGAATGGGCCCCACCCATTTGTCATATACAGCATTTTTTGAGAAAAACTTTTAATCATTAAACTTAACCTCAAACTATAATGCAGAGACTTATTTCAGGCCTACTAATGGTTGGTGCACTCATCTTATTCAGTCTGTCCTTACAAGCGCAGACCGCAGAGGGAAAGGAAGCTGTTTCCTTCCGCTACATTGAAAGCAATTACCACTGGCCATTGGATATGGGAACAGGTCTTAACAGATCCGACTTCACTTCTGGTCTAGAATTTGCCTATCATCGATTTTTAGATGACCGATTCGACCTCAGCGTTCCACTCCGTCTAGCTGCCGCCCAGCTACCCTTAGTGCCTGACGGTTCGAGTATTCGGCAGACGGTTAACATGGGGCTTAATGCTTTAATTAACTTGAAGCTCTACAATGGCCCAGTATTTCGCCCTCGCCTATTTGCAGGCTTAGGAGGGGTACTACTGGAGGTTGAAGATCTAGTTTTAGATGCACCCGTCGGTTTAGGTCTTGATTTCTATTTGGGTAGCAATACGACGTTATCTACTACTTTTGCTTATCACTTTAGCGATGTAGACCTTAGAGATCATTTCAAACTAGGACTGGGCTTCAAATTGGCTATCGGTGAGATCGAAAAGCCAGAACCTCCTGTATTGGATCGTGACGGTGATGGTATTTTGGATGCGCAAGACCTTTGCCCAGACACACCCGGTATTGCTGCGCTCAATGGCTGCCCAGACAAAGATGGTGATGGCATTACAGACGCTAGTGATAAGTGTCCAGATGTCGCCGGAATTGCAGCATTCGATGGTTGTCCTGATACTGATGGTGATGGTATTACAGACGCTGAAGACAACTGTCCAAATGAGGCTGGTCCTGCTGAAAATAGCGGATGCCCGATTAAAGACCGTGATGGCGATGGTGTAATTGACGACAATGATAATTGTCCAGACGAGGCCGGTACCGCCGCGAACAATGGATGCCCAGAAAAATCATTGATGGTCATAGTTAGAGATAGACAATCCAACGCTACTATCCCCAATGCTGCAATCACATTGGTTAACGGTAGCGGACAGACCGTCGCAACAGGAGTTACCGATAGTAGAGGTATGATTGAATTTGCTAAACTAAAGCCTGGGGCGTACAGTCTTGCTGGTAAAATTGATGATATAGCTTTGTCCAACGCACAGATTAGCGAAAGCGAGTTTGGTCAGGGAGATTCCGTAGAAAAAACGCTCTATTATGATGATCCAGGCTTTATTGTGGATGGTTCCGTTGTACAATGTAATGCTACTGAAGCGCTACCAGGTGTTTCTGTTGAGTTAAAAGCGGGTAACATCCTGAAGACTACGATCACTTCTGCGGATGGTAAATTTGCTTTCCACCTTCCAACCAAAGTAAATTATTCCCTTCGGGTTAAGAAAGAGGGATTGTTGGCGCAAGGTCTTGAGCTCAATACAAGCGATTACAATAGAAATGAGTCTGTCTTGATCAAGCTAGAAGTATGTGGACAAGAAGTGAATTGCGATGAGGCAATTACTCTAGACAATATTCTATATGATACAGGTAGTGCTACAATCAAGGACGCAGCACATCCAGCACTTTTCGCAGTAGTGGATTACCTCAATTCAACTCCAGGTGCCCGAGTAGAAATATCTTCGCACACCGATAGCAAAGGCGGTGCGACCAGCAACATGAGACTATCCGAAAGACGTGCCGAATCGGCCGTGGCCTGGATCGTTTCCAAGGGCATAGATCGTTCTAGATTAGTAGCTAGAGGATATGGTGAGACGAAATTGGTGAATCGCTGTGCCGATGGCGTCAATTGTTCTGCGGAAGAACATCAAGCGAATCGTCGTACGGAATTCAAAGCGATTTGTCCAGACGATAAATAATCCAATCGGCCCCAAAAGGTCTAATGAACTTTTTACGTCCCGAATATTGGCGCAAGCCGATGTTCGGGATTTTTTGTTTAGACCTTTTACTTCGCTTGAAATCAAGCCCTTCCAAAAAAAATTAAAAAAACTTAGGGCTTAGTGGTTACGTTTTTCGGTTTAACTCGATTAAGGGGTGCACGTATCCGAAATCAATGGAAAAAATCGCGCTCTCTTTACTTTAACATGGCTAAGGTTGGGCCTGCTTATGGCCCAACCCCATGCTGTGCAGAAACCACCTTATTTGATTCCTTTATCAATACCAATGGTCAATCCGTTTCTACTGGAGAAGCAAATAGTCTTTGAGCATGATGGGACAGCAAAAGCTTTTCCTCACTCCGCCCGCAACGCCTCTACTGGATTCGCCCGAGCCACGCGCAAAGCCTGAACCGCCACGGTGGCGACAGCAATGGTCAAAGCGGCAAAGATGGCGAGTAAGAAAGGCCAGGGCGAAGGTGCTACGCTATAAGCGAAGTCTTGTAGCCATTGCAAAGATAGCCAGTAGCCTAAAGGTATAGCCACTAAACTGGCAATTCCCACCAGGAGTACAAATTGACGACTTAATAGGAAGATCAATTGCTCCACCGTGGCCCCTAGCACTTTGCGGATTCCCACTTCCTTAGTCTTTTGTTGAGCCATGTAGGTAGAGAGGCCCAAAAGACCCAGAATAGCTACCAGAATGGTTAGTATGACACTATAAAGCATCGTTTGGCTCAATTCCTCGTACTGCTGGTATTGAGCAGCGAAGGATTCATCTAAGAATTCGTAGCGGAAGGGGTGATTGGGCTCTACGGAAAGCCATTGCTCTTTGATATGTGCGATGGTGGTCGGCCAATTTTCCGCCTTGAGGCTGATAGCAGTCGTAGGACGATACATGGGAAAGGCAAATAAGGCCAGCGGGCCGATTTCCGCGTCTAGGCCCAGGTGGTGATAGTCTTTGACGACGCCAACAATTTTACCCCAGTTTTCATGCCAGGGGAGGCGCATGCGGTGTCCAATGGGCTGCTCTAGCTCCATACGCTTTACGAAGGCTTCATTCACCACAAAGCCACCGACGGTGTCCGAAGGGAAGTCACGCGAGAAAAAGCGGCCTTGTACCATTTCTAAACCCAATAGATCAGCGTAATCGTAATCGACAAAAGCAAAGTCGGGGCTGAAATAGGCATTTTCTCTTTCGGCCAATTCGATCGTATAGTTCTCTATATCATTACCAGGAAAACTTGAAGCTGAAGAAACAACTTTAATACCCGGGTGGGTCTGAAGATCTTGCTTCATGGCTTCCACTCGTCGCCAAGATTGCTGATAGTTAAGAGGAATCGTTACTATTTGTTCATCCTGGAAGCCGAGGTCCTGCTGGAGCATAAAGTGCACTTGCTTGTACATCACCATCATAACAACTGCTAATACCACGACACCCGTGAACTGTGCCACAACTAAGCCTTTTCGGAACAATTGGCCTCTTAACTTCAATTTCTGGCCGGAGAGGACTTGAATAGGGCGAAAGCCGGAAAGGATAAAGGCTGGATAAATCCCTGCTAATAGTCCTACTAGTAAACTAAAGCCCAGCCAAGGCAGAATCAAAGCAGTAAAACCTTCTCCAATCAAGCTAATATCCCGACCACAAATCTGATTGAAGATCGGTAATACCAGTTCTGCTAAAGGGATGGCGATCAACAAGGCAACAATACTTTGCATTAATGACTCTACCAGAAATTGACCTATTAGCTGTCCTTTGAAAGCCCCACCAACTTTCCGAATACCAATTTCTCTAGCTCGATTCTGAGCACGAGCAGTAGATAGGTTGATGTAATTGATCATCGCAATGACCATTACCATCACCGCAATCATCCCCAGAATGTACAGGAAACGCATGTTTCCTCGCTGATTAGAGATGGATACGATTTCATCTGAATGCAGGTAGATGTCCTGGAAGTTTTGCAGCCCCCAGGTAGGCATGTCTTTAGCGGTAACCTCAAAGTTGGCCTCCGTATAGGCCGCCAGCATAATAGGTGCCAGCAGATCATACATTTTATCACTAACTTGCTGGGTGCTAGTATTCGGATTTAAGCGGACATAAGTGGCAAAGTTGTTACTCAACCATTGCCCCCAGAGATAGTTTTGCCGGAGGAAAACCTCATAATTGAGGTGTGAGCTACCCTTAATCGGCTGAAAGACACCGGTGATCGTATATTCCTCATCATCATTGTACCGCAAGTTCTTGCCTATTACATCGGTCGTTCCGAAGAAGCGCTCCGCCACCTCTTCGGAAACCAGCATGGTATTCGGTTTTTCTAAAGCCGTTTGAGCATAACCCGCTTCGAGAGGTATGTCGATGACCTGTAAGAAACTACTATCGACTAGACAAACTTTATCGAGATACAAGGATTTGGAGCCGTTCGCGAAAAGTGACTCTTGATCCGGACGTAGATAAGTTGCGGCCTCTACTTCCGGCAGGTCACTGGCTAACTTCGGAGCAAGGAGCTGGGAATTGTGGGTCCAAGCGCCGGAGCCATCGGCATTGGAGCGATAGACTCGATAGATGCGATCAGCATTCGGCAGCCATTGGTCTACCGCCAGTTCCAACTGGACGTATCGGGCAATCAGAATAGCGACGGTCAATCCCAAGGCCAGGCCACCGATATTGATGGCAGAAAAGAGTTTGTATTTCAATAAGTTACGCCAGGCAATTTTTACATAGTTTCTAAACATAGCTTTGTTTTTAGAACCACCTGATAGATGGTAGTTTTATTCATACCGTAAAGCCTTCACTGGGTCTGAAAAAGCCGCTTTTAAAGCCTGATAAGATAAGGTTAGTAAGGCAATAGCAAATACCAATACCCAAGGGGCTAATAAAAGGCCAATTCCAATATTGATGGTGAAGGCAAAATTTTCTAACCACTGTTGAAGCCCATAATAGACGATGGGGAATGCAATTACTCCGGCAATTCCGATCAACAGAATAAATTCTTTGGACAACAAGAAGAGAATATGATTAATAGAAGCTCCGAGTACTTTACGGATGCCTATCTCCTTGGTCTTCTGGATGGCGGTGTAGGTCACTAGTCCATACAGACCAAAACAAGAAATCAGTATCGCTAGAAAAGCAAAATAAGAGATGATTTCCCCGAAACGCGCATCATTTTGGTAGGAATTACCAATGGTTTCATCCAGGAAGGTAGCTTCAAACACCTTTTCTGGAAACATTTCATTCCATTTCGATTCAATAAAGGCCAAGGTATTCGGAATGTCACCGTCTTGCACCCGGATCGAGAACGTATTGAAGGTAGCGGGGCTCACCTCCATGATAAAAGCATCAATGGCATAGCGCAAACTGCGATAATGGAAATCCTTCACCACACCTACCACCTTTCCTTTTTTCCCTTCTCGGTCTACCATTTGTCCGATAGCCGAATCTGAATCTTCGAACCCCAATAAGTTAACGGCGCTTTCATTGATTACGAAGGCATCCAAATGGTCCGTACCAAACTCCCGACTAAAAGCACGCCCTGCCACAATTTCCAGATCAAAGGTTTCTAGAAAATCATAATCCACGGATAGCCCCGAAGCAAATACATTTTCTTCTGGAGGGATATTTTCTGAATCAATGCGGCGACGTACAGCCCCAACCCCAATGGTACCCGATGACAAGGTGGTCGCCTCGACTCTAGGGTTCTTCAATAGTTCTTCTTCTAAAGAATTGGTTTTCTGACGAATATTTCCATCTACTCCGCCAAATACAGTGTTGATATTTGGGCTGAATAGAGGAACCGTGATGATATGATCCTGCTGAAAGCCCATAGGCTGATTTTGCAAATAATCTATCTGACGGTAAATGCCAAAAGTGCCTGCAATGAGTACAATAGAGACCCAAAATTGGATACTTACCAAGACTTTACGAACAACAGCCCCTCTAGGCACATTCGCATATCCCTTTCCTTTCAGTATGTGAATCGGCTTGAAACGTGCTACAAAGAAAGCGGGATAAAGTCCTGCCAAAATTCCCGTCAGTACAAATACGCCGATGAACAGCAAACTCAACCAGGCATCACTAAATATATTGAAATACAGCTCACGCTGAGTCAAATCATTCATGTAGGGCAAAAACACTTGGACCAAAAAGACCGCTATGACAAAAGCCAAAAGGCTTAGCACGACCGATTCTCCTAGAAACTGTCCCATGATCCCTTCTTTGCCCGCTCCTACCGCTTTGCGCACACCAATTTCCCGAGCTCTACTCAATGAACTAGCAGTGGATAGGTTGACAAAGTTGATGCAAGCAATCACCAGCGTCAAAATTCCAATCGCCATGAAGAGATATAGGTAATTGAGGTTGGCAGGAGTGACCTGCTCAAGTCCCGCTTGCGATTGGGTGTGCACATCCTGCAAAGCCATCAAGGTGAATTCTTGATTGTCCCGAAATTGCTCATTCCCATGCACCTCCAGAAAATTAGGAAAACGTTCATTTACAGAGGCAATGCTAGCCCCTTCTTCCAACAGCACAAAGGTAGCTGAATGCGATGCGATCCAATTCTGGGTCAAATTATTGCGAAGGGCCGGACCGAAGCTTTCTCCTTCGATATCGAACATATTCTCATACGGAACGAGCAAATTAAACCGTAGGCTGGAATTGTCTGGATGGTCCTTGATGATGCCACTAACTTTGAACGGATAATTACTCAAGAAGTGAACACTTTTGCCCATAACATCGGTCGTTCCAAAAAACTGCATGGCCATCTCCTCAGTGATCACTAAGGAAAAAGGCTGATCCAGCGCAGTCTTCGAATTGCCTTCTACAAAATCAAAAGTGAGTATATCCAGCAGATTAGAATCTGCAAAGGATACGTCCTGTACTTCAAATCGATTGGTCCCAGATGCCAAATCTCCCTCCTTGATTTCTACACTGACACTACGCGGGAACATCCGTGCCGCATACTTCACTTCCGGGAAGAAATCAGCCATAAGGGGGGCAATCGGCGGAGGAATTCTCGCCAATACCGTTCCACTATTTCCAAAACTAGCCGTGTAGGTAACGCGCGCTACACGATCTCCATTACGTTGGAAATCGTCAAAACTAAACTCATAGCGAACAAAGATTACGATCAAAAAACAACAGGCCATCCCCAGTGCCAAACCAAGGATATTGACAAAAGAAAATAGTTTGTGTTTCAGCAAATTGCGAAACGCAGTCTTCAGGTAATGCTTAAGCATGGTCCATCTACTTTAAAGTGTGTTAATGGCTGTACGAGAGGACCCTTATCATTTAGGAAATCAACCTACTGTAAAAACAGCAGGGAAAAGTCAAATTACTGTTCTCTGGCCACTGGCTTTGTACTTCTCCCCTATACTCATACCTTAAAGCATCCACCGGATTAGACAGAGCCGTGCGAATAGAGTGAAAACTTACTGTCAATAGCGCTACGAGAACAAGGATGAAGCCAGCAACGGCCACCACCTGCCAACCAATCGTCATGTGATAAGCAAACTTATCCAGCCAGTTATTCATCAGCCACCAAGCCAGTGGCGTGGCAATCACAAAGGCAAGCAGTATCAGTTGCCCTAGTTCCTTATTCAAGAGAATACAGAATATTGCCCATGGAAGCTCCCAGCACCTTGCGAATACCAATTTCTTTGGTGCGCTGCTCTGCCATAAAGGCAGCCAGGCCGAAGAGGCCCAAGCGTGGAAATCAGTCAGGGCGATAATGGCGAAAGAGGTCGGCCAGGTCGCTTGTTCTCTCTTCTGCCCGGTACAATTTTTCGTAATGCTGATCCAAGAAAGTGTATTTAAACTCATCGTTCAGTAGAGAGTTTGTTTTGCATCGCTTCCAAGCGCAGCAAGGCATCTCCTTAGTCTGGCCGTTGGTAGGCTTGATCAAGCAGATTATAAGCCCGATCCGGTTCGTAGCGTAAGAATTAAGAGGTTTGATAGGCGTATGTGTAGGGAAGAGAAGTGAAAATTTTTCACCATTCCCTACGATATGGCCCTGATCATCCCAAAACGGACAGGCGTTTACCAACCGGGATTTTCAAAACCCATCGTGTTGTGCGGCCTCTTCGTTGATGATATAATTGAAATTCAGGGAATCCGTTGGCATTCCCTTCCTCAAAGTCCCTGCCCCTTTCATGATGGGAATGTCCATAGTATTCAAAAACTGCATGATCTACCGTAAGAATCGTGAAGATGCTTTCATCACCTTCCTCAAAGCCTTCCCACTCCGGATCGCTGGTCATATTGCCAATCGATAAAGGGATTGTAATTAGCAGGCTGTCACTTCTGCGATTTCTGGTAATTGGAGTAACTCAGACTTTGATTACTTTCTTCTTACTAACGCCCTTCTTCCCCCATCCGGTACATATTGTACAAAATGACGTTATCCCTGTTCAGTCCCAAGGTCTTTGGACTTGAAGATAGCCGATCTGCTCGCTGTACGACAATGGCTCCAATCAATAGCAGGATGGATAAGCCAAATTGTAATACGACCATGATCCGTCGAAAGGAAATTCCTCCGCTAAGTTTAGATTTCTTGCTTTTCAGCACCTGCATTACATCAAAAGAAGAGAGCAGAAAGGATGGGTAGCTACCTGCGATGAAAGCCACACTCAGTAATATGCCTCCAAAGAGGCTCCAAAAGCCCACGGTAGCGATGCCTAATTCTATTGATTTCCCAGTTAGTTGATTGAAAACCGGAAGGAAAAGTTGGGCTACAATCAAAGTAATTGCACCAGCCAGGGCCGTCATGACCATGGATTCGATTAAGAATTGAGTCAACAAACGTTCTTTATTGGCGCCAACTACCTTTCGAACCCCTACTTCCTTAGCCCGTTGGGAAGACCGAGCCGTGACGAGATTCATATAATTAATGCAAGCAATCAGTAAGACCAAGATAGATGCCCAAAAAAAGATGCGTACATAATCAATACGGCCACCGGCTACTTTTCCATTTTCAAATCTAGAATAGAGATAAAGATCTGAAATAGCTTGTAGGAAGATACCATGATCTGGGGAGCCAGCCTTGGTGTTATCCTTGATCAGGGAGAACATTTTATCTGCTACTGCTTCCGCGTCCGCTCCGGGCACTAGTTCGACATATAGGTCAAAGTTATAATTCCCCCAGCTCCCTCGTGCCCAAGGTCGTGCATTCATATAATGCGACATAGGCAGCACATAATCAAATTGCAAAGTGGACTGAAACGGTACATCAGCAAAGACGGCTGAAACCTGTACTGGCTTTTGTTCCACCGTTATGCTTTGACCAATTACCCTTCCTTCCTTTCGCCAGTTTACACCAAACATCTTCGCGGCTAAAGAGGCAGAAATTGCCATAGAATTAGGTTCTTCCAACACCTTGCCGAGATCGCCGTAGAGCAGCTCG
>CBDHHG010000012.1:0-155368 GCA_965263225.1 Saprospiraceae bacterium | reverse complement strand
TGAATACAGCCCATTAAATGCGGGTGGAGATGATAGTTTAGATAGTGATGCCGATCCATTGCAAGATGGTATGACCGAGACTACCACCCTAGAGAGTGGTGATACGGATGATACCCTGGATGCGGGTATTTATCTACCCGCTAGCTTAGGGGACTATGTTTGGGAAGACTTGAATGCGAATGGTATCCAGGATGATGGTGATACGGGTGTCGAAGGGGTGACAGTGAACTTGAAAGATGCGGATGGCAATGTGATTGAGACGACTACGACGGATGCCGATGGTGCCTACGAATTTGATGGATTAGATCCGGGTACTACAGTGTTCAATTCGAATTGCCAAATGGTTTCGTGTTTAGTCCCATTGATCAGGGTGGCGATGATGCCGTGGATAGTGATGCCAATCCGACTCAGGATGGCATGACGGCGACTACTACGCTAGAAAGTGGTGACAATGATCCTACGCTTGATGCAGGTATTTACCAAACCACCAGCCTAGGCGATTATGTCTGGGAAGACTTTGAATGGTAATGGTATCCAAGATGATGGCGATACAGGTGTAGAAGGGGTCACGGTGAACTTGAAAGACGAAGCCGGCGACGTAAATCGAAACCACGACTACGGATGCAGATGGAGCGTACAGCTTTGATGGTTTAACGCCCGGCACCTACAGCGTACAATTTGAGTTGCCAGACGGTTTGTCTATAGCCCAGTCAATGTAGGGGATGATGCTTCAGATAGTGATGCTGATCCTGCCCAGGATGGCATGACAGAGACTACCACCTTAGAAAGTGGTGATAACGATCCTACGCTGGATGCGGGTATTTATCAACCTTCCAGCTTAGGGGACTACGTTTGGGAAGACTTGAACGCAAATGGTATTCAGGATGATGGCGATACGGGCGTTGAAGGGGTGACGGTGAACTTGAAAGATGAGGCTGGCAATGTGATCGAAACCCACGACTACAGATGCCGACGGAGCGTACAGCTTTGAGAACCTAGATCCCGGCACCTACAGTGTACAATTTGAGTTGCCAGCAGGCTTTAAGTATAGCCCAGTCAATGTAGGGGATGATGCATCAGATAGTGATGCAGATCCAACTCAAGATGGCATGACGGCCACTACCACGCTAGAAAGTGGGGATAATGATCCTACCTTGGATGCCGGTATCTACCAGCCAGTCAGCCTAGGTGATTACGTTTGGGAAGACTTGAACGGCAATGGTATCCAGGATGATGGTGACACAGGTGTAGAAGGCGTAACAGTGAACTTGAAAGATGCCGATGGCAATGTCATTGAAACGACGACTACAGACGCCGATGGAGCCTATAGCTTCGAAGACCTGGATCCGGTACTTATAGTGTACAATTTGAGATTCCAGATGAATATGAATACAGCCCTGTCAATGTAGGTGGGGATGATAGTTTAGATAGTGATGCCGATCCATTGCAAGATGGTATGACCGAGACTACCACTCTAGAGAGTGGTGATACGGATGATACCCTGGATGCGGGTATTTATCTACCCGCTAGCTTAGGGGACTATGTTTGGGAAGACTTGAATGCGAATGGTATCCAGGATGATGGCGATACAGGCGTCGAAGGGGTGACAGTGAACTTGAAAGATGCGGATGGCAATGTGATTGAGACGACTACTACGGATGCCGATGGTGCCTACGAATTTGATGGATTAGATCCGGGTACCTACAGTGTTCAATTCGAATTGCCAAATGGTTTCGTGTTTAGTCCCATTGATCAGGGTGGCGATGATGCCGTGGATAGTGATGCCAATCCGACTCAGGATGGCATGACGGCCACCACTACCTTGGAAAGTGGTGACAATGATCCGACGCTGGATGCGGGTATTTACCAAACCACCAGCCTAGGCGATTATGTTTGGGAAGACTTGAATGGTAATGGTATCCAAGATGATGGCGATACCGGCGTAGAAGGGGTCACGGTGAACTTGAAAGACGAAGCCGGCGACGTAATCGAAACGACGACTACGGATGCAGATGGAGCGTACAGCTTTGATGGTTTAACGCCCGGCACCTACAGCGTACAATTTGAGTTGCCAGACGGTTTTGTCTATAGCCCAGTCAATGTAGGGGATGATGCTTCAGATAGTGATGCCGATCCTGCCCAGGATGGCATGACAGAGACTACGACCTTAGAAAGTGGTGATAACGATCCTACGCTTGATGCGGGTATTTATCAACCCTTCCAGCTTAGGGGACTACGTTTGGGAAGACTTGAACGCAAATGGTATTCAGGATGATGGCGATACGGGCGTTGAAGGGGTGACGGTGAACTTGAAAGATGAGGCTGGCAATGTGATCGAAACCATGACTACCGATGCGGATGGAGCGTACAGTTTTGAGAACCTAGATCCCGGCACCTACAGTGTACAATTTGAGTTGCCAGCAGGCTTTAAGTATAGCCCAGTGAATGTAGGGGATGATGCATCAGATAGTGATGCAGATCCAACTCAAGATGGCATGACGGCTACCACTACTTTGGAAAGTGGTGATAATGATCCGACCCTTGATGCAGGTATCTATCAGCCAGTAAGTATTGGTGACTACGTATGGGAAGACTTGAACGGCAATGGTATCCAGGATGATGGTGATACCGGCGTAGAAGGCGTAACAGTGAACTTGAAAGATGCCGATGGCAATGTCATTGAAACGACGACTACAGATGCTGATGGAGCCTATAGCTTCGAAGATCTGGATCCCGGTACTTATAGTGTACAATTTGAGATTCCAGATGAATATGAATACAGCCCTGTCAATGTAGGTGGGGATGATAGTTTAGATAGTGATGCCGATCCTGCACAAGATGGTATGACGGAAACTACGACACTAGAAAGTGGCGATAACGATGATACCCTGGATGCGGGTATTTATCTACCCGCTAGCTTAGGGGACTATGTTTGGGAAGACTTGAATGCGAATGGTATCCAGGATGATGGCGATACAGGCGTCGAAGGGGTGACAGTGAACTTGAAAGATGCGGATGGCAATGTGATTGAGACGACTACGACGGATGCCGATGGTGCCTACGAATTTGATGGATTAGATCCGGGTACCTACAGTGTTCAATTCGAATTGCCAAATGGTTTCGTGTTTAGTCCCATTGATCAGGGTGGCGATGATACTGTGGATAGTGATGCCAATCCGACTCAGGATGGTATGACGGCGACTACTACGCTAGAAAGTGGTGACAATGATCCGACGCTTGATGCAGGTATTTACCAAACCACCAGCCTAGGCGATTATGTCTGGGAAGACTTGAATGGTAATGGTATCCAAGATGATGGCGATACAGGTGTAGAAGGGGTCACGGTGAACTTGAAAGACGAAGCCGGCGACGTAATCGAAACGACGACTACGGATGCAGATGGAGCGTACAGCTTTGATGGTTTAACGCCCGGCACCTACAGCGTACAATTTGAGTTGCCAGACGGTTTTGTCTATAGCCCAGTCAATGTAGGGGATGATGCTTCAGATAGTGATGCCGATCCTGCCCAGGATGGCATGACAGAGACTACGACCTTAGAAAGTGGTGATAACGATCCTACGCTTGATGCGGGTATTTATCAACCTTCCAGCTTAGGGGACTACGTTTGGGAAGACTTGAACGCAAATGGTATTCAGGATGATGGCGATACGGGCGTTGAAGGGGTGACGGTGAACTTGAAAGATGAGGCTGGCAATGTGATCGAAACCACGACTACAGATGCCGACGGAGCGTACAGCTTTGAGAACCTAGATCCCGGCACCTACAGTGTACAATTTGAGTTGCCAGCAGGCTTTAAGTATAGCCCAGTCAATGTAGGGGATGATGCATCAGATAGTGATGCAGATCCAACTCAAGATGGCATGACGGCCACTACCACGCTAGAAAGTGGGGATAATGATCCTACGCTTGATGCAGGTATCTATCAGCCAGCTAGTATTGGTGACTACGTTTGGGAAGACTTAAACGGCAATGGTATCCAGGATGATGGTGATACCGGCGTAGAAGGCGTAACGGTGAACTTGAAAGATGCCGATGGCAATGTCATTGAAACGACGACTACAGACGCCGATGGTGCTTATAGCTTCGAAGACCTGGATCCCGGTACTTATAGTGTACAATTTGAGATTCCAGATGAATATGAATACAGCCCTGTCAATGTAGGTGGGGATGATAGTTTAGATAGTGATGCTGATCCATTGCAAGATGGTATGACCGAGACTACCACCCTAGAAAGTGGTGATACGGATGATACCCTGGATGCGGGTATTTATTTACCCGCTAGCTTAGGGGACTATGTTTGGGAAGACTTGAATGCGAATGGTATCCAGGATGATGGCGATACAGGCGTCGAAGGGATAACCGTGAATCTGAAAGATGAAGCAGGTAATGTGATCGAGACGACTACGACGGATGCCGATGGTGCCTACGAATTTGATGGATTAGACCCCGGCACCTACAGTGTTCAATTCGAATTGCCAAATGGTTTCGTGTTTAGTCCCATTGATCAGGGTGGCGATGATGCCGTGGATAGTGATGCCAATCCGACTCAGGATGGTATGACTGCGACTACTACGCTAGAAAGTGGTGACAATGATCCTACGCTTGATGCGGGTATTTACCAAACCACCAGCCTAGGCGATTATGTCTGGGAAGACTTGAACGGTAATGGTATCCAAGATGATGGCGATACCGGCGTAGAAGGGGTGACGGTGAACTTGAAAGATGCGGATGGCAATGTAATCGAAACGACTACTACAGACGCAGATGGTGCGTACAGCTTTGATGGCTTAACGCCCGGCACCTACAGCGTACAATTTGAGTTGCCAGACGGTTTTGTCTATAGCCCAGTCAATGTAGGAGATGATGCTTCAGATAGTGATGCCGATCCTGCCCAGGATGGCATGACAGAGACTACCACCTTAGAAAGTGGTGATAACGATCCAACGCTTGATGCGGGTATTTATCAACCTTCCAGTTTAGGGGACTACGTTTGGGAAGACTTGAACGCAAATGGTATTCAGGATGATGGCGATACGGGCGTTGAAGGGGTGACGGTGAACTTGAAAGATGAGACTGGCAATGTGATCGAAACCACGACTACAGATGCTGATGGAGCGTACAGCTTTGAGAACCTAGATCCAGGTACCTACAGTGTACAATTTGAGTTGCCAGCCGGCTTTAAGTATAGTCCAGTCAATGTAGGGGATGATGCATCAGACAGCGATGCAGATCCTGCACAGGATGGTATGACTGCTACCACTACCTTGGAAAGTGGCGACAATGATCCGACCTTGGATGCCGGTATCTACCAGCCAGTCAGCCTAGGTGATTACGTTTGGGAAGACTTGAACGGCAATGGTATTCAGGATGATGGTGATACCGGTGTAGAAGGCGTAACGGTGAACTTGAAAGATGCCGATGGCAATGTCATCGAAACGACTACTACAGACGCCGATGGAGCCTATAGCTTCGAAGACCTGGATCCCGGTACTTATAGTGTACAATTTGAGATTCCAGATGAATATGAATACAGCCCTGTCAATGTAGGTGGGGATGATAGTTTAGATAGTGATGCCGATCCATTGCAAGATGGTATGACCGAGACTACCACCCTAGAAAGTGGTGATACGGATGATACCCTGGATGCGGGTATTTATCTACCCGCTAGCTTAGGGGACTATGTTTGGGAAGACTTGAATGCGAATGGTATTCAGGATGATGGCGATACAGGCGTCGAAGGGATAACCGTGAATCTGAAAGATGAAGCAGGTAATGTGATCGAGACGACTACGACGGATGCCGATGGTGCCTACGAATTTGATGGATTAGATCCGGGTACCTACAGTGTTCAATTCGAATTGCCAAATGGTTTTGTATTCAGTCCCATTGATCAGGGTGGCAATGATGCCGAGGATAGTGATGCCAATCCGACTCAGGATGGTATGACGGCCACAACCACCTTGGAAAGTGGGGACAATGATCCAACACTTGATGCGGGTATTTACCAAACCACCAGCTTAGGCGATTATGTTTGGAATGACCTTAATTTCAATGGTATTCAAGACGACGGTGATACAGGAGTAGGTGGCGTTACTGTGAATTTGAAGGATGAAAGTGGTAATGTCATTGAAACGACCACTACGGCGGATGATGGTTCATATAGCTTTAATGGCCTGACGCCAGGCACCTACAGCGTACAGTTTGTATTACCAGATGGTTTTGTCTTTAGTCCGGTGAACCAGGGTGGTGATGATAGCCTGGATAGCGACGCTGATCCTGCTCAAGATGGTATGACAGCTACCACTACTTTAGAAAGTGGTGACAATGATCCTACTTTGGATGCAGGTATCAACAAGCAGATTGATCTCCAATTGATTAAGACGGTCAGCAATGCTTCACCAAATGTCGGTGACGTCATTACATTCACTATTGATGTGGAGAACCTGGGGCCCAATAATGCTGCTGGCGTTGCTGTAGAAGATGTGGTGCCAAATGGGTATTCGAATATCGAGAATATTAGCAATGGTGGAACGGCTGAAGGAAACACCATTACTTGGGAAGGCCTATCCATTGCTAACGGTTCAACGATTACCTTGACCTTCGATGTGACGGTCAACGAACCTGGCGATGATATCGATTATGTCAACATTGCGGAAATTACAGCAGCCGATCAGATCGATTCTGATAGTGAGCCAGGTAATGGCGCGGATACCGATGGGGACGGCGATATTGGCCCACTGGACAACGACGGTTCTCAGGATAGCGATGATGAAGATGATGGTGATGACGCAGGAATTACTCCACAGCAAATTGACTTACAATTGATCAAGTCTGTAAGCGACGCAGCTCCAAATGTAGGTGATATCATCACATTTAGTATTGCTGTAGAGAACTTGGGGCCAGATAATGCCACAGGGGTCGGTGTTGAGGATGTAGTACCAAATGGCTACAGCTCAATCAGCAACATCTCTAATGGCGGATTTATCGACGAGAATACGGTAATCTGGGAGGGGCTAGCCATTAATGCCGGAGAAAGCCTAACGCTGACCTTCGACGTAGTGGTGAACGAACCCGGTGAAGGAGTAGACTATGTTAACGTAGCGGAAATCAGTGAAGCTGATCAGGATGATGTCGATAGTACACCAGGCAATGAAGCAGATACAGATGAAGATGGAGATATTGGACCATTGGATGACGATGGTTCTCAGGATAGTGATGATGAAGATGATGGTGACGATGCTACCATTGCCCCACAGCAAATCGACCTAGAATTGACTAAAGTCGTAAGTGACGCTACCCCAAATGTAGGAGATGTGATCACCTTTACGATTCAAGTCGATAATCTCGGCCCTGATAATGCGACCAATGTAGAGGTTGAGGATGTAGTGCCAAATGGTTATGCCGCAATCGGTAATATCAGTAATGGAGGAGAGCTTGATGGTAATACGGTGACATGGAGTGGTTTGAGTATTGCTAATGGTAGTAGCATAAGTCTAAGCTTCGATGCTACTGTCAATGAACCCGGAGCAGGAATTAGTTACTTCAATATTGCTCAGGTGACTGATGCTGATCAAGATGATGTAGACAGTACGCCAGATAATGATGATGGCGATCAAAGTGAAGATGATGAGGATAATGCAGAAGTAGGACCGCAGCAGATCGATTTGGAATTAACCAAAACCGTAAGTGATGCTACCCCAAATGTTGGTGACGTAGTAACCTTCACGATAGAGGTGGACAACTTAGGTCCCGATGCCGCTACAAATGTAGCTATTGAAGATGTAGTGCCAAACGGTTATGCTAACATTACAAACATCAGCAATGATGGAAGTCTAATAGACAACGTCATTACGTGGTCTGGTCTGAATATAGCCAATGATGGCAGCATTACCTTAACCTTTGACGCAGTTGTCAATGAGCCAGCCGAAGGCATTAGTTACTTTAATGTGGCTCAAGTTACCGATGCGGATCAAGATGATGTAGATAGTGCACCTGATAATGATGACGGTGATCAGAGTGAAGATGATGAAGATAATGCAGAAGTAGGGCCGCAGCAAATTGATCTGGAATTAACGAAGACGGTTAGTGACGAAAAGCCGAATGTAGGCGATATCGTAACCTTCACGATTCAAGTTGACAATCTGGGACCAGATGATGCAACCAATGTCGAAGTTGAAGATGTAGTACCGAATGGCTACTCAAACATTATCAATATCTCAGACGGTGGAAGCCTCAATGGTAACACCATAACTTGGGAGAGTCTAAGTATCGCCAATGGAAGTGGCATTAGCCTAAGCTTTGATGTTACGGTAAATGAACCAGCCGTAGGTATTAGCTACTTCAACGTGGCTCAAGTAATGGATGCTGATCAGGATGATGTGGACAGTGCGCCGAATAACGATGATGGTGACCAGAGTGAGGATGATGAGGATAATGCAGAAGTAGGACCACAGCAAATTGATCTAGAATTGACGAAGACGGTTAGTGACGAAACGCCTAATGTGGGCGATGAAGTTACCTTTACGATCGAAGTCCAAAACCTAGGTCCGGATGCCGCTACGAATGTGGCCATTGAGGATGTAATTCCTAACGGCTACAGTAATATCGATAACATCAGTAATGGTGGTACTCTTACAGCTAATACCATTACTTGGTCAGGCTTGGATATCGAGGTAGGCGGAAGCATCAGCCTAAGCTTTACGGCAGAGGTGAACGAACCTAGCTCCGGAATTGATTACTTGAACGTAGCCCAGGTTACTGATGCAGACCAGGATGATGTAGATAGCACACCAGATAATGATGATGGTGATCAGAGTGAAGATGATGAGGACAACGCGGGAGTAGATCCAGTTCAGATTGACCTAGAATTAGACAAGTCAGTAGACAATCGTCGTCCATTAGTGGGGAGCACGGTGGTGTTTACCATTGATCTTGTGAACAAGGGACCAGATGAAGCCACCAATATTACAGTGTTTGACCCAGTACCTAGTGGTTACTCTAATGTCCAATTAGTCAGCTTCGATGGCACCGCAAACATTGCCAACGAACAAGATCTCGTTTGGAAGATTCCATCTTTGGATGCAGGAGAATCTGCTTCTATTAGCTTCAGTGCAACCGTTGACGCGGTGGGCAACTATACGAACTTGGCTCAGGTATTCCGAGTCAATGAAGATGATGTAGATTCTACACCAGGAAATGGGGTAGATACAGACGATGACGGTAATGTAGATGATGACAGTGGGGATGAAGATGATGGTGATGGGGTAGAGGTAGATCCGATCCCGGTCATTGACCTAGAATTGGATAAGTCCGTTAGTAATACTACGCCGGATGTCGGTAGCAATGTTGTCTTTACAATTAGTGTTATCAACCAGGGACCAAGTGCAGGTAGCGGAATAGTAGTTACCGATAAATTGCCTTCTGGCTACAGTTTTGTGAGCAGCAGTGCGGGGAATGATTATAACGCAATTACAGGTGATTGGAATCTTGGTGAGCTAGCGGTTGGAGAGACGAAGATACTAGAAATAGTGGCTACAGTCCTCGCTAGTGGAAACTACCAGAACTTGGCAGAGGTAAGTGACGCTAACGAAGAAGACATTGACTCGACACCAGATAATGGCGTAGATACGGATAATGATGGCAATGTAGAAGATGATGCAGGGGATGAAGACGATGGTGATGGCGTAGAGGTCGATCCGAATCCAATTGCTGACCTTGCAATTGATAAGAGTGTCAATGTAGAGTTCGCTGACGGAGGGGATATCATTGAATTCACAGTGGCTTTGACCAACCAAGGACCAAGTACGGGTACCGGGATTGTAGTAGAAGATCAACTGGAATCAGGATTCACCTTCCAGAGTGCTACTGCCACCCAAGGTTCGTACGATGAAACCACTGGAGAGTGGACGGTAGGTACCCTGGTAGCAGGCCAAACAGAATTCCTATACATTACCGTCCAGGTAAATAATCAAGGAGAATACTTCAACCTGGCTGAGGTGGTAGCTGCAAATGAGGATGATGTGGATTCCACACCAGATAATGGAGTAGATACAGACAATGATGGAGACTTCGAAGATGACTTTGGTGATGAGGATGACGGCGATGGTGTAGAAGTAGAAGTAGATTGTGATTTAACGGGTGAAATTGTAGCCGTTCGTTGTGATGATAACGGAACCCCCTTCGATCCAACTGACGATATCTTCTATGCGGACCTTAGCATTACCGGATTTGGTGTGGGTACTAGTGTAGGCTGGACTGCTACTGTTGGAGGAGAGGCTGTCGGAAGTGGAGATTATAGCGGAGCTATCACTACGGTTGGTCCATTCCCAATCAGCGGAGGAAATGTTCTGATCTATGCGATCGATGCAGATGATACAGGTTGTCGTGTAATCCTAAGAGCGGAAGCACCTGAGCCTTGTTCACTTCTGCCTTGTGATCTAGAGGCAGCACTAACGGCCGTAGATTGCGATGATAATGGCACTGGTTTTGATCCATCTGATGATGTATACTTTGTTTCCTTTAATGTAACAGGTAGCAACAATGAGTCTTGGAGCGCTACCGTGAATGGTGAGACTGTGTTGAGTGGTGAACACTACAACCAAAACGTAACCCTTGGACCATTTGCCATCAGTGAAGGACCCATTGAACTGATTGTTTCCGATGACGATGTACCAGATTGCGGGGAGACCTTTACCGTTACACCTCCCACAGCTTGTTCTGAAGAGTGTCAGGTCTCCATTAGTCTTATTAATGAGCCAGAGTGTAATGATAACGGCACACCAGGAGATCCAAGTGATGATACCTTCTCCTTCACTTTGTTCATCGAGGGCAACAACACCAGCGCTAGCACTTGGAGCAACAACCTGGGAGAGACCGGGAACTTCGGAGAACTAGTGACTTATGGACCTTATCCGATTGCGGGAGGGCCAGTGTACTTCACATTTGCAGACTCAGGAAACAGCATTTGCCGAGAATCAATCACCATTGATCCGCCAAGCACCTGCTCAGACGAATGTGATCTCACGGTAGCACTTGGTAATGTACTATGTGATGATAACGGCACACCTGCTAATCCTAATGATGATGTGTATACCTTCACCCTTGAAGTGGAGGGGTTAAATGCAGGAAATAGTGGTTGGGCTGCCGTCATCAATAATTCAGTTGTACAAGCTGGTGAGTATGGCGAGACAGTAACCTTCGGTCCGTACAACATTATCAATGGCCCGATCCAGGTAGATGTACATGATGTAGATGATGCGAGCTGTAGTGAATCTGTGATTGTGACACCTCCTGCTTCTTGTTCAGAGGAATGTAGTGTGGTAGTATCTCAGGCAGAAGCTCCTACTTGTGATGATAATGGAACAGCAGGTAATCCTAACGATGATGTCTTCTTTGTGAAACTGGAAATCAACGGTACGAATGGTAGCGGTTCCTGGAATGCCTATGCAGATGGACAATTGCTTGGAGCTGGCTCATATGGTGCTACTCGTGAGTTCGGACCATTTAGTATAGGAGAGGGCCCCGTAACCATCGAAGTGGTAGATGCGGAGGACGGAGAATGTACAGATGAGATTACGGTGATTCCACCGACTAGTTGTTCTGAAGAATGTAGTATTACAGCTAGATTGCTAAATACGATTTGTAATGATGGTGGCACGCCTTATGATCCTAGTGATGATACGTACCTGGCTGTCGTACAGGTTACGGGTAATAATACAGGTGCTAACTGGAGTTCCCCAGAATTATTCCCTCAGTTTGCTTCTTACGGAGCGACCGTAATTCTGGGACCATATAGCATTAGTGGTGGCAACCGAGTGATCGACTTCTACGATCTGGGTGATCCTAGTTGTACCACAAGCCTGTTTATTGATGCTCCTGATCACTGTTCTGATGCATGTTTGATCGATGCAGTGGTGATGGATGTAGTTTGTCAGGATCAAGGTACAGCAGATCCATCTGATGATACCTTCACTTTTGAGGTTACAGTGAGCGGTCAATACAACTTTGGTACGGGATGGAGAACAGTGGGTACAGATCCAGTAGTCAATGGCGAATACGGCGAACCTTACACTTTTGGTCCGTTCTTGATCGCTGATGGTGTGGTAGAGCTGAAAATTGCTGATGCACAAGACATCACTTGCTCTGTTGAATTAGATGTAGCACCACCTGCTAGCTGTTCTAGCCCTGACTGTGAGGTTGTAACCAATGTATTGGATGTACTTTGCGATGATGCAGGAACACCAACTGATCCGTCTGATGATACCTACACGATAGAAATGAGTATTGATGTGATCAATAGTTCGACAGCTGCCGCCTGGACTGCATCTACGGGGGATGGACAATTCCTAGGAACGGGGCTCTTCGGTTCTACGGTATCCTTTGGTCCATTTGCCATTACTGAGGGTTCAGTAGATATCGTGGTAGCAGACCTGACTGATGGAGATTGCAGTAGCTCTACGGCGGTGGAGGCACCAGCACCTTGTTCTGAAAGTTGTGCTTTTGACGTAGCTGTAGATGTGAGCGAGTGCGATGATCAAGGTACGTCAACCGATGCTGCTGATGATACCTATAGCTTTAGCTTGACAGTAGCTGGAGAAAATGTCAACAGTTCTACTTGGGTAGCTACTACAGCCGATGGCACAGAAGTGGCTAGCGGAGCATATGGCGAAACAGTGACAGTGGAGAATGTTCAGATTGGGACGAATTATGTTCTAACTATTACGGATTCTGCTGATCCAAACTGTGGCCAAGCCGTAGTTACCGTTTCCTCCCCCGCTCCTTGTTCAGAAGCTTGTGTGATCACAGCTGAGGTTGAGGTAAGTGAGTGTGATGATAATGGCTCAGCTACCGATGCTACTGATGATTTCTACAACTTTAGTGTAACAGTCAGTGCCCTGAATGTTAGTGGAAATACTTGGTCCGCTGCGACGGCTGACGGTATCGTTATAGCCACTGGTAGCTACGGAGAGGTAGTAGTTGTAAGTAATGTGCCTATCGGTACAAACTATGAGCTGACCATCACGGATACCGCAAATCCGGATTGTGGTAATGAGATCGTGACGATCACCTCCCCTGAGGCATGTTCGGTGAACTGCGAGATTATTGCCACTGCATCTAATGTAGCATGCGATGATCTAGATACCGCTGATCCATCTGATGATATTTATGGCTTTGATCTATTAGTTACAGGAACTAACGTCTTGGGAGCCGGCTGGATGGCGAGCAGTAATGGTGTGAATCTTGCGGTGGGAACTTACGGGCAAGTAACACGTGTCGAAGGCTTGTTAATTGCTGATGGTGCTATTGCGCTCACCATAACAGATCTTGGTAATCAAGATTGTAGTTCGACTACAATTACAGTGGAAGCGCCTGAGGCTTGTTCTTCATCTGATTGCTCCATTGAAACGATTACGATCGTGGATGGTCCGGTTTGCGATAGTGAGACCACCTATAGTTTCACGGTATTGGTTGAAGGGGACGGTGACGAATGGGTGAGTCAGGATGGATCTTTTTCTGGAGTCTTTAACGTACCCGTTCTTGTTTCCGGTCAGCCAGCAGATGGTGAAATCCAGAAGTTCCTAATTGATGAGGTGGGCGTTGAAGATTGTACCAAAGAATTTGAAGTACAAGCACCTACCGCTGGGCAATGCTCGATATGTGATCTTACTGCTAACATCACGGACATCGTTTGTGATGACAACGGTACAATAGACCCAATTGATGATACCTTCACCTTTGTACTGACCGTAACAGATGGTGAATTGGAAAATACCGGATGGACCTCAACGGATAATGAAGGATTCAGCGGCAGCTTTGCTGAGGCAAGACAATTTGGCCCCTTCAGCATCCAAGATGGTAATATCAACTTTATCTTGGCCAGCGATTTGAATCCAACTTGTGAGCTCGCCATTTTCATTCCGGTGCCATCAACTTGTTCTACAGTTTGTGAAGTTACACCTGAAATAGCAGAAGTTATTTGTAATGATGCAGGAACTCCAGATGAACCAGCCGACGATATGTTCCTGGTGCATGTAGAAGTAACGGGTAACGAGGCGGCCAGTATGGGATGGATGGCAGAAAGCCTTGATGGTCAGTCTCTAGGCGCTGGAGCATATGGTACAATCGGTATGTTTGGACCATTTAATACAGTAGATGGCGAAGTGAGCATTGTCTTCGTAGACATGATGACAGGAGATTGTCGTGATACCTTAACCATTGATCCTGCTCAATACTGTTCTGCCATGATCGTAGAATGTCCAGAAAGCAATTACTATTGCCCAATTTTGGAAGAGAATACGTACATGATTCCAGCTGATCCATATGATTGTATAGCGACAGCAGAAATACCACTCCCCGAGATAACCTTAATGGGGTGTGAAGAAGGCTATGAGGTTCAAACTGAACTGATCGATGAAGCAGGGAATGTGATCGCGACAATCCAAAATGGAGAGGACCGAGTCGTTCCAGGTCTTGCTATTGGCAACTATACCATGCGATACATAGTAACGGATAACTGCGATGCCCAGAAAGAGTTAGAGTGTCTGTTGCAGGTATTGGATAAAGAATATCCAACTGCCATTTGTGTAGGCGATATTAATGTATCCATTGGTAGCCAAGGAGGGGCTAGACTACTTGCAAGTCAGATTGATTTCGGTAGCTACGATAACTGTGGTATAGCTTCTATTGAAGTTCGTCGTAAATCAATGATTGATCCACAGACTTGCGAAACCTTGGAAGAGGCCGTGATGTCAGACTGGGGCGAATACGTGGAATTCACTTGCTGTGACGCCAATACCTACGTGACAGTAGAATTACTAGTAACGGATGTTAGCGGCAACCAGAATACTTGTTGGTTGGATGTTTTAGTAGAAGACAAGATCAAGCCAATCGTCTTTGGACTAGAAGATCTGGCCGTGGATTGTGATGAGCTGCCAAGCGACTTCGATCCGCAAGATTCGATACAGTTAGTGAGCTTGTTCGGCGAGGCACGCGTCTTCGACAATTGCGGTGCCTATGTCATTGAAATGGATCCGGAATTAGCTATCAGCGACTGCGGTAGCGGGACGATTACGCGGCGCTTCAAAGCGGTTGATCAGGTGGGGAATGAATCGGTAGAAGTATTCACGCAAGTCATCACCCTGTCTTATAGCTTGAACTACGAAATCGAATTCCCAGAAGACGTAGAAACAGACTGCATGTTTAATGCTACTGGTCTAGGTCTGAATAAATTGGGATGTGATTCCCTGACAGTAAGCTATGTAGATGAATTCCTTCCAATTGAAGGCGATGAATGTGCCAACATAATACGAACTTATCAAGTGATCAATCACTGTGAATGGGATGGACAAGAAGGGCCTGTAGTGATCACTAGAGATGAGGACTGTGATAATTTGGAAGGCAATGAAGGGGTATTTGTGATCGTGCGAGCGGATGGAGCCTTTGTAGATCGAGATAATAATGAGAATAATGCGCTACCATTGGCCGGAACGAAGGGAGATAACTGCGATAACACAACGAATCCTGATGGTTATTGGAGAACGGTAGTTTCCACGGGTTACTGGCAGTACACGCAGCGGATCAAGATCTTTGACACCACTGCACCGGCAATTGACTTTACTGCACCTGATCCTGTTTGCACCGAGGAACTAGACTGTGAACCTCTGGTGAGCTATCCGTTTACCGTAATGGAAAGCTGTCTGACAGAGCAACTGCAATTCACACTCGAATTAGATGCTTTTGCAGACGGTACCATTGATGCTGATCTTAGTGATCAAAATCTGATTTCTGGAACCTATCCTGATTTTGTGATTACTGGATCATTCCCTGTCGGTGATCATCAGTTTGAGTTGACGATTCAAGATCTTTGCGGGAATGTGTCAAATGTAAGTATGCCATTCTCTGTGGTAGACTGCTACGTACCAGATCCTAACTGTTTCGACGGTTTTGAAGCTGTGCTCGAAGCCTTGGATACGCCAACTGATGTTGATGGCGACGGCATCGTAGATGAAGCCTCGGTTACTGTCTTTGCAGCAGAATTAGCATCTTGTAATGTTGAGGATTGTTCTGCACCCCTTCGATTCTCTGTGAATAGAGTAGGGGAGGTGGCTAATGTAGATCAGACTACGCTAACCTTGACCTGTGAAGATCGTTACCGCATTACGGTGGAGGTTTATGTATGGGATAATGCCTTCAATCCATACGCTGTCCAACCTGATGGAACAGTGGGTGGCCCGAATTACAAATACTGCACGGCGGAAGTGATTCTGACAGATCCGAATGATGTGTGCAACGATTGCGAAGATGATCTACTGCTAGAAGGTAGTGTGATGACGGAAGGCGAACAGACGGTTGAAGATGTCTCTATCATCTTGGATGGTCCCGTTCCTGGCAATACCAATACAGTCTCTGATGGTAACTTCGAGTTTATTGGCATGGAAGCCAATGGTACTTACACTCTTCGTCCATTTAAGGATGGTGACGATCGCAATGGTATCACTACGCTTGATGTACTGCTAATCCAGGCTCATTTGTTAGGGGCCAATACATTGGATACACCTTATAAGCTGATTGCGGCAGATGTGAATAACTCTGGTACGATTACGACAGCCGATGTCCTGGAGCTACGAGCATTGCTACTCGAAGAGACGGATGCTTTCGCCTCCAACACAAGCTGGCGATTTGTCGATAGCCAATTCGAGTTCCCACAAGCTTCTAATCCTTGGGTGACCGAATTCCCTGAATCTATCACTACTACTGATTTGGCAAGCTGTCAATTTGATCTTGACTTTGTCGCCATTAAAGTAGGTGATGTGAACGGTACGGCTAAAGCTAACCGCTTCATGATCTTGGAGGATCGCTCGGGCAATGCTACGATGGGATTTGAGTTGAAAGATCAACGCCTTCGTGCAGGTAAACGCTATACTGTAGACTTTAAAACCACGGATCTGGCTGAGGTGCAGGGCTACCAGTTCGCCCTGTTCTTTGATCCAGCTGCTTTGCAATTGGAGGAGGTACAATACGGAATTGCTCAAGCTGAACATTTCGGATTGTCACAGGTTGACCAAGGAGTATTACTGACTTCCTGGAATCATGAAACCCTTTCTCCCGCTGCTGCTATTGCCAACTCAGAGAAACCAATAGTTTTCAGCTTGGTATTTACGGCGAAGCAGGATGGATATCTCCACGATGCATTGGAGATTAGTAATCGTGGACTGGTTGCCGAAGCTTATGACCAGTCAAAAGATAAGATCAATATAGATCTAGGCTTTGACACCGGTATTTTCTTGGCGGAGGAACCTGTCCTTTACCAAAACTTCCCCAACCCATTCCGTGACCAAACACTGATCAGCTTTGACCTGCCGGAAGAAGCTAATGTCAGATTAGACGTTCAAGATCTACAGGGGCGAGTGGTGAAGTCGATCGGTGGGCTATTTGGTCCAGGACAACATACAGTGGAAGTAACTGGCGAAAAGATTCCACTCGGTGTGTTATACTATTCTCTCCAAGTTGATGGAGCGTATGTGAAAACGAAGAAGATGATTAGAATCGAATGATAAAAACATGGTCTTCAATGAGAAGACTGGTATTATGAAGGGTTTTATGAAGCTGAGTCGATTTTCTTCGACTCAGCTTTTTTTATAGTAAAAAAGAAGGTGGTTCCTTTCCCCGGAGTGGATTCCAGCCAAATGCGCCCTCCGTGTTGCTCTACGATCTTCTTGCATAGTGCCAACCCGATTCCTGTACCCTGATATTCATTCTGGTTGTGCAGCTTTCGAAAGAGTAGGAAAATCTTTTCGTGAAACTCTGCGTCTATGCCAATTCCATTATCACTGATACTAAACTGCCAGTGATAGGGTTTGTCCTGGCCCGTAATCTTGATTAATGGATCAACACCCTTTCGTTGAAATTTAATAGCATTTTGGATCAAGTTTTGGAACAAGCGTCTAACTTTAGTCTCATCGGCCGAAATGCTAGAGGGAATGCCATTGAGTTTAATTTGGGCCCGATTCTCCGCTATCAAACTATGTAGGTCTACGCGAATGGTGTGGATTAACTCTTTCATCTTTACTTCCGTCAATACCTGCTCTTGGGTGTTTACCCGAGCGTAAGTGAGCAGAGCCTCAATCAAGCGTTGCATGTTATGGGTGGCACCAATGATAAAAGATAGAAAATCTTTCTCCGATGAATTGAGTTTTTCTTCCGCAGACCTTTGGAGGAGCTGTGAAAAACTGACAATGGTTCTCACAGGCGCCTTGAGATCGTGTGAAGCCATGTAGGCAAAGTTCTCCAGTTGAAGATTGGATTCGATATACTTTTCTAATTCTTGGTTTTTTTGGTTGAGTAGACTTACATTTTCCTGGATAATCTTAGCTTGTTCCATTTTGTCCGAGATATCTCGGAAGGAAATGACACGTCCTACAATTTCATTGTTAATCCATTGTGGCTGACTGTAGCGTTCTATGGTACGTCCGTCGCGAAAGTGCAGTATATCAAATTTTATGATTTCAGGATCACTTGAGAAGCGGGCTACTGAATCCATGAAAGGCTTGGGTTCAAGTAACATGGATTGGGCGTATTCTGCTACTAATATCCGATCCCCTGTATCCATGAGATCCTGGGGTATTTGCCACATATCCACAAACTTTTGATTGTAGCGGGTGATTCGGTCATTCAAATCAAATGCAAAGATGCCGTCCGCGGTACTTTCCAGGGTTGTAGAAATCAAAGCATTGGAGTCTTGCAGTTGTTTTAACAGTTGCAAGAACATTTGGGCAAATACAATCAGCTTACTTCCAAAAAAGAAGATCGCGATCGCTATGTTGGCTTTAGCAATGACCTGAACTCGATCGATGCCCCATTGAATCCTTGGCTCAAGCGGCCAGTAATCCACAAATAAGAAGCAAGATAATTGCAAGGCAAAGAAGACCCAGGCTGTGATGCGGTTGCGCAACTGATAAACGAAAGAACTGGCACTGATGGAAAGCAGATAAAAGTGGATTTGTGCTTCTTTACCAAAGGTTAAGCTAGCCCCCATAATACCTAGAATACAGCATATCAAGAAGAACATAGCCGCTAGGTCATGAAGCTGTTTGCTATTGAGATAAAAAGAGAAAGAACACAGGCCAACAAAGAAAAAGACAGTAATGTTAGAATAGAGATCGGCGACGCCATAGACGAAGGTGATAGCCAGTGCTACTACAGGCAGTATTATGCCCAAGAGTAGGTCAAAATTAAAAAGCCTGATCCTAAGTCGATGCAATTCATCATACTGCGGAAGCACACCCGTATTGGCAAGTTTTGAAATGCTGGAAAGCATATACAACAGTGTTTTAGAACCAGTTTACTAGTACTACGAGTTTAAAGGCAAAGAGTTGTTGATAGTTTTTGTTTCCCTTAACTGCTTTTGGCAAATGATAGTGCACAATGAGGAGAGAGTGGAAGTGATTGCCAATGTGAAAAATCAAAGTGTTTTTGGCAAAAAAATCAGAGTTAAGTTCCTTTTTGTACTTGTTTTATATATAATTAAGGTGCTGTAAATCATTTTTTTACATTTATATGCCGGGTTTTTATTGTTCTATAATTTGGGTGTTGAGATCGGTATAATGTCCAAGGATATATTAAAATCTAGAAATATATTTGTGTCAACAACGGTGGAAAGAGAGGCTTACCACAAAACACCGTTACTAAGCTGCACAAGCAAAAGTTTCTAGAAAATTAGAAATTTCCTGCAAACCGATACCAAAAAAATTAACATCAGTATTCGGGTCACCGTGTTCTAACCATTAAAGGTACCCATTTTTAACAGGCTTCCGTCAATCCCACCTAGGTGGGACGCCAAAAAATTAAAGATGACTACTAACAAATTAGTGTAGCTAGGGCTACATGCTCCCTTTTTTCGCATGAAACAAATACGCATCCAAGATCACCCCACCCCCCGGGGTGATCTTATTTTTTAATCTTTCTTGCATAGGACCAAACCACACAACTCAGCCATAGTCAATGAAACCCATTCTCTATTTAATGTCCTTAAAAACCTTAGGGCTAGTTGATTAGATGCCCGAAATGCCTTGTTGTCAACTTGCAGAAATGCAAGTTGATACCAAGTCTGCTGTCTTTTGGTGAAAATGTTAAAGTATAAGTTGAATACGTTTAAAAAATATGTGATTTATGGAGTTTTTTAAGATGATTTAATTTGTTGTAATTAAAATGGTTATGCTTGGATTAGTGTATTTTTATTGACTAAATAAAAGTATTTGAAATTCGTAAACTGTCCTGGGATTTTTTATTTGCACCCTTTACATTTGTAAGGTACGTTTAGGAAACCTTAATGTTCCCCTCTTCTTAATTTTCAACAACCATTGAAGTTCAGTACGGACGACTCTAACGTTCGCCCAATACTGACTCTAAATTTCTATGATTATGACTTACCCATTTTGGTAGGTTAGTCGTCCCCTTGAACAACACTGGTAATATACCGGCCGGTATCAGGTAGTCTGCCCTGATATCGGCTTTCGTTTTTTGTAGTATTTCTGGTTTTATTTTACAGTTTTGTATTTGTGTTGGTGTAAAGTGTTGATAAACAGTTTGTTGAGATTTTCTTGTTGAATTTTATGGTCAATACTACGGTAAGTTGAATGGAAATTCTGTCCAGGTTTTATAGCAAAATAGCCCTTACCTTTAGGTTCTGTTCAGAGTATGTGTGAAGCTCGATCTTTGAGACGAAATTGCTTCATTTTTTGTGAATTTGGCTTAATCAAGCCCGATTCTACCAGGAAGGATAAGCGAAAGCGGGATCAATTTTTGAACTTTAGACATGCACTTAATAGCATTGAGAGGCACAACATCTTATCTACTACCAAAATTCTTCTTTTACATACCTAACAGGCTTTGTATCTGATGTCGATCTATTATCCTATTCTACCCTAAGAGTAATGAGGTAGGGATTCTTGATACGTGACAGATGATAAGCCGTCCGAACTAACTAAGCATCATTCTACCAAAAGGTCTAACTCAAGCCAGTACAACACAAATTATACATACATGAAACAAATTTTCCGGGCAATTCCCCATGGTGCTCCGGGTATAGGTTCAGATGTATTGTGCATTTATTTACTGGTTATCTGCCAATTTTACGTGCCTATGGCCCTGGGGTCCACAATGGAGGACCATAGAGAATCGGCACGCATGATTGCCACAGAGAAGGTAGGTCAGATCTTACATCTTGTACCGAATAATGTATCCAGTGCTCTCAATGATATCTGTTCCGATACGGATCAGTTTGCAATTGTCATCCCTATGAAAACTGAGCTCCCACCTTGGGAGTCTCAGTTTGACGATCTTAACAACAGCTTATATACCTTTTCCACCGGGCCATTCGATTGTACCGCCGCTTTTTCAGTACCATATCCCAATTGGACTGGATCTTGCGCCTTACAGACCCTTCATACCGCCGTTGTACACGGAGGGTCAGGAGCCATCCTCGCCAATATCCCTAATGGGGCTAGCCGATATGTCAGTCAAATTCCGATGGGTTGTCACTCGTTTCGCTTCACCATTAAGGATGCCTGTGGGAACACGCATTACAAGAATGAGCCTTTCTGGGTACTAGATGATATAGCTCCAACCGCCAGCTGTGTCGATGACCTGACGCTTTCACTCAATGATGCAGGTTTTGGCCAATTGAAGGCATCCGATATCGATGAAGGAAGTTCAGACAATTGTGGAACTCCAATAAAGTTGGAGATTCGGAGGTCCGGTAGCCAGGCTTGCGGCGCTGGTTCCGATGACTGGGAACAGGCGGTGTTATTTGACTGTTGTGATGTGGGCGAGAATGTTATGGTCGAATTACGGGTTTGGGATGACGCCAATAGGAATGGGATTGCGGGAGATATCATTAGCTATACACTTTGTAATGGCCAGACGGTAGAGTGGAGAGATAATAGCAATATCTGTTGGATGGAGGTTTTGGTGGAAGATAAAACGCCTGGGCAGTGCCTGCCGCCTCATGACAAAACCATTTCTTGTGTAAGTTTGCCCTATGATTTTGATCCCAATCAAACTGCTCTATTGGCTGATCTCTTCGGAGAGCCACAGGTGAATGACAATTGTGGTTCGGGCAATTGGCAAGAGCTTTCCCCCATCATTGCTTTGGGGAATTGTATGCAAGGAACGATTACCAGGCGGTTTCAAGTAGCCATAGGAGCTGAAACATCGCAAGGAACCGGGCATTGCCAACAAACTATTAGCGTGCAACCTGCACCTCAATATAAGATACGATTTCCAGCTGATGCGGCTGCGGTATGTGGAATCCCAGAACCAGATACCATTGCTTTTCAGGAAGGAGCCTGTGATCTTCTAGCGGTTAGTGTAGATGACGAACTATTTTCTGCTTCGGGAGATGCCTGTTATAAGATACTGAGAACTTATCAGGTCATTAACTGGTGTGAGTACGATGGAGAAAGTCTTCCTCTAATGGTGGGTAGGGACGAAGATTGTGATGGCATCACAGGGGATGAGGCCATCTGGGTAATCGTGAAAAATGGGGAAACATTTTATGATGCTAATGCAGATCCGCAAGATAGTTATCCACTTGCTGGCCTGAAAGATGAACAGTGTGATGGATTGTCTAATCCTGAAGGCCATTGGATAAATAGTACCATAGATGGGCAGGCTACGCGAGATCCCATTACAGGCCAAACGGATAATACTTTCACGAATGACCGAATTCGAGACATCGACAGCAGGGGTTTTTGGTCCTACACCCAACACATAAAAGTATATGATACGCTACCCCCACTTATCAATGTAGCACCTTATCCTGTCTTTGACATTTTGAATACCGTGACTTGCGAAGGTGAAGTGCAGATAGAATTCAGTGTGTCGGATGCTTGTACGGAAGAAGAAGGCCTCGATGCTGTTTTCCTGCATAAATTTATCGAAGATCTTGACCAAGATGGAAACATTACGCAGGGTGAATTCGTACAAAATAATGAGATTACCGCTGATATAAGCGGGTCTCCATCCAAATACATCTACACTACTTCACTACCTGAAGGTCAGCACGCTTTATTAATCAAGGCTTCAGATGGCTGTGGTAACACTGCGGTCAATCTAATACTATTCGAGCTAGTCGACAGCAAAGCACCTAGCCCGATCTGTATAAATGGTCTAGCAGTGGAATTATCGCCAGTGGAAGAAGGGACCGATGCCGACGGAGATATGGATCCCGATTGGGGTGCTGCTTCGGTTTGGGCAACGGACTTCATCGCCAGTCCTGTTCAGGATTGCAATGGCCCAGTTACTTATTCGATAAATAGAGTAGGGGAGAACCCCAACTCCAGCTACATCGGTCTGGTCGTTACTTGTGATGACCCCGGTAGCATCATCGTTGAAATTCATGCTTGGGATAGTAATGGTAATAATGATTACTGTGAAACCTACTTGCTCATTGAAGATAATTTAGAGTTATGCTACCCTGATCCCGAGGGAGATTTAGCTGGAGGTGTGCAAACGGAAGAGGCCAGACCCGTTGATCGGGTAGAGGTTCGTCTGAGTGGGCCTATGCAGTTGGATCAACAGACGGATGTACTTGGGCAATATACCTTTTCTGATTTGCCAGAGGGGTATGATTATACCATACAACCGTATTCAGATCAAGAGGTTACCGAAGGAGTCAGCACCTTGGATATCATCTATATTTTGCAGCATATCCTCGGAGAAAATGAATTGCCTGGTCCCTACAAACGCATTGCCGCAGATGTAGATCAAAGTGAGAGTATTACAACTTTAGACATTATACATATTCGACGCTTGATTTTGGGAATCGACGATAAGTTCCAGCACAGTACCAGTTGGCGATTTGTGCCGAAAGACTACGTCTTCCCCAATCCAGCTAATCCCTGGGAAGAAAGCTACCCAGAGGTAATCAATGTCAACAATTTGGAAGGGCAAATACCCGCCCAGGATTTTGTAGCCATTAAGATCGGAGATGTCTATTCTCTTCCGGAGCAATGGCAGGCGAACGGCCTGGAAGCAAGGCGTCCGGGGCAGTTTGAAATTGAGCTTGTGAATTCGCTTTTGACAAAGGGGCAAAAACTTGACGTAAGCTTCGAATTGGAGGGCCTAAGTGATTGGCTAGGAGCCCAGTTTACCTTGTCTTGGGACCCCCGCTTCTTAGAAGTTATTGACGTCAGTCCGGCGATCATGACCCAAGCCAATTTCGGACGAAGATCGCTCTCGCAAGGGAGGCTCTCCGTGAGTTGGAACAAGAAAGGGGAAAATATAGAGGACGGGGCAAGCGCACTTTTTACCCTATGGGTGATGGCTAAGCAAAGGCTCCAACTGCAAGAAGTGTTTCAGCTGAACTCGGACATAACTGTCGCCGAAGCTTATCATCAGGGCGGTGGTGTGCATTTGCCAAAGCTGAAATTTAAGGCTTCCGAGGCAGAGTGGGATGGATTTAGCTTAGCGCAGAACACACCTAATCCATTTAGTCAGTTCACCTCGATTGGGTTCTATCTGCCTACGGCAAATACGGTGAAGTTGGAAATTTATGATTTGACTGGCAGGGAGTTATACGAAGTGAATAGATATTATGGAGCAGGATACCAGACCATTGAACTCCATCAAAAAGATATCAGGACTCAGGGCACGGTATGGTACACCCTGACTGCTGGTAAACATACAGCAACGAGAAAAATGATTTTATATGAGTGATAAAGCTTAGTTGACCTTTTGGAGGCAGAGGCTGGATTAAGTTCTGGTCTCTGCATTTTTTTTGCAAATTGCTCTTGTTCCTCATTTCTTTAACACCTTTTCTGAGGGCTTTAGCCTAGCCAGCTCTCTCTTCCTCACCTTTGCTTTTTAGAATTGTAACGAAACTTATAGTATTATGGAAGATTTTGTACTGAGAAGTGTCGCTGCTCCTCTTTGTAGTCGATGAGTAGTGATGAGATTCGAACTTCTGGTTCGTTATCTCTCTCCTTAAAAAATCAAATATTAAGAGGGGGAACTATTCCCAGAGGTAGTTTTCTACCAATGGGGATTGATCCAAATTAGAGAAGGACCTGATATACAAGCTATCAGGTCTTTTTTATACGTCTAAGTTTAAGTAGTTAATTTCTTTATACTAATATGTTGTTAATTGTCATATTTTTATTGATTTAGTGTTCTCAAAGCGTGCGGTTTAGCACAGGTAGCCATATATTAAGCATTACCATAATAACCATAAGCTTTTACCCCCCAAATCCCGACTTTTATCACCAAATAGCAAGGCTCTATAGATTATCTCAAAAAAAAAGCAGAGATTCACGGCTTTGTCGTTCTGACCATTTGGTAAAAACTACACATAAAACTCACTCCTTAATAAAGAAGAACCTGAAATGGCAGAAGTGAATATTCTGATCGTTGATGACGATCCACTTTTTGCGACTGAGACAGGGATAATGCTACAGGACCTAGGGTACAGTAAGGTGAAAACCATTCGATCAGCTGATGCTAAGCTCAATCTTATCGAAAACCAGAATCCGGATCTAATCCTTTTCAGTCTTTATTCCACTACGAAAGCGGCAGATCTAGTGCAGGCAGCCAAGCTAGGGGAAGCCCACATACCTATCATTTTTCTGGCGGAGCAGAATGATCAGGAAAGCTTTGAGCAGGTAAAACCATTGGAACCCTATGGTTTTTTGTTTCGTCCCTTTGATAAACTTAACCTCCACAGTACCATTGAAGTAGCTTTCTTCCACAATCGTAGGCGACACCTTACCAGACAACTGGTACAAGGTTGGCGCGATGGGGCAATGCCTGGTGATGTACTATTTGTGAAGAGCAATAACAAGCTGTTCCGCGTTCGCCTACTGGATATCATTGTTATTGAAGCAGATGGCAACTACAGTATTCTCAATACCGCTCAAAAGAAATACGCAGTCAAAACCTCCCTCAAACAATTAAAACGCAAGCTATCTCCTCAATTATTCGCACAAATTCATAGAAATTATATCGTCCAGATTCCATATGTGGATAGTATAGATATTACCTCCGGGGAAGTACACTTAAACAATAGGAATTATCCGATAGGTGGGAAGTTTAAGAATGAATTCATTAGAAAGCTCAATCAGCTTTAGGTTTTCTTTCTTATATATTTTACTTTAATATTTAATTTGGCTTTACTATCTTTGAGGAGCAACGCGTTCGTCTACCCCTACATTTTAAGGATATCTAGAAACATATTTTAACCAATTGTAAGGCAGCTTGGACCTCGGGCTGGATACCTTGTTATTCCGTCTATTGATTTGAATAGAATTCGTGACTGTTCAAGTGTTACTGTATTGTATTAGATGACTTAAAATCATACATCCCATGAATACATTTAAATTAGGATTAGCCTTGTGGCTATGCCTGATACATCCTACTTCTGTCCTCGCTGATTCAAGTGGACCGTTTCCAGATGGAGCCTTTAATAAGACTCATTCATCGGATACTACTTTATGCCAAGCCTATCTACAGATTCCTATTTCCATTTCTCTTGAAAGTCTGTGTATCATTGACACATCTCTCTTGGAAGGTGCATTGGATTTAGACATTCAGGATCTGGACGCAGATTCAAGCATTACCTTCGGAGATTTTACTCCAGACTTAGCAAGCGTGAGTCACATGCTCTTTGTGCGAGATTCAATCATAAGTTTGGAAGGTGTATTTCCAACTGGCCTACATGCGGTTGAGGTTACTATGACAGATACTTGTGGCCGGGTGTTGAGGAAATTCCAAAGATTTCAGATTTCAGATCCTAATTCCTTTATACCAATATGTAAAGAAGTTGTCACAGCAATAATGGAACCCTTAGAAACTTCGATTGATTTGGATAATGATGGGATAACGGATTATGCGGCGGCGCGCTTGTACCCGGACCAGTTTCTAGAAGCATATAACTTTGACTGTTCGGGAGAAAGAATTAGCAAAGTACCGAGGTTTGGGCCTATTGATGGACTAGGGTATGGAATTAGTGTTATGAGTATTGGGGAGGAAGATTTCCTGTATGTGAATTGTGAATATTTGGATTGGAGCTATTTTAACCCATCTACCGTGGAGTTGATAGTTACAAATCCAGAAGGGATAGACCGGCGTTGCAGGAGCTCTATTTTTGTATATAATGGCGGGCCAGGCTGGCCTCCTTGTGGTCATTTTGAGTACACCACTACCAGCATTCAGGTGGAAACTGCCGATGGTATCGGTATTCCCGATGTGGAGGTTAAAGTAGAAGGAGATCTGAACACTAGCCGGCATACTTCTAGAGGTGGTTATATTGGTATAGCCAATAACCCTTGGTTAGGAGAGGAGAAGACAATTTCCTTGAAGAGGGATAGTGATCCTAGCCAAGGTGTTTCAGTTACCGATATAACTATTCTTCGACAGCACTTGCTGGGAATTTCCACCTTGCCTAGTCCTTGGCATCTATTGGCTGCCGATGTAAATAATGACCAACGGCTTTCTCTGTTGGATATACTGGAAATGCAAGCGGTCATTCTCGCAGTAAAGGATCAATTCAGCAATAATACCTCCTGGCGATTTTTTGATGGTACCACAGTCTTCGAAAATCCTGCTGACCCTTGGTCAGGACAAGAGTATCCTACTTCGTGGATTTTACCTAATGACGGATTTGTGGAGATTGGCTTTATTGGTGTCAAAATTGGAGACCTGAATAGGAACTCAATAGACCACTGAACTATTTTGCCCTAGATAGGAAATCCAGTATCCTGGATAGAGGATCAATACATGCGAACTAAAAATCATACCTCCCATGAATAATTTTCGACTAATACAATACACTGTCTATTTTATATTCTGTTATCTTCTGTGCTGCCGACTCATTCCTTACCAGCATCGCCGACTAGCACGGGAGATACTAGCAAACACACCTTAGTTTGTAGGCAATTTCTGCACATAGTCCTACCATTGGACAGAGTCACGGTAACAGATATAGCCTTAATCCACAGACATATTATAGGTATGGAAGCCTTGTCAAACCCTAACCAGCTCATAGCGGCGGATGTTAATAATGATGGGCGAGTTAGTACTCAAGATATTGTGGAGTTGCAGCGGATGTAATTGGTCGGCAAGAGACATTCCTTAATAACGCTTCTTGGCGATTTGTTTGCACAGATTGGGAATTCGAAGACCCCATTAATCCTTGGAGACAAGGTCCATTTCCTGAGATTAAATTGCTGGAGACCTTTACCAGGTCAACCTTTGTATATTTTAGAGCGATTAAGATCGGAGATGTAGATGGAACTACTACACTCTCCCCTCAGTAGCTAATTTTCACTTGATACCTAACAGTATTATAACAAATTTGAAGTAATTGCTATATTTATGCAATTGTCTTACGCCTTAGACCTTATCTCCTTTAAAACAGGTGTTCACGCATTAAGACATAATAGAAGGCTGCTTATCACCTTCTCAAAGTCGGTCATCACCTTACGGAAAAATATCGTCAGCTCGTTCACTACTTTTAGATCAAAGATTGAATTAAAATACGACTGCGGAGGATAGTTGTCGGCCTCCCCATACTTGTATGGGGGGTCGGCAATTTTTTTTTTGGCCGTAGAACCTCTTATCTTTGTGGTGTGGCAAGAGTTATCGCAATTGATTACGGAACCAAACGGACTGGCATAGCTGCAACAGATCCATTACAGATTAGTGTAAACGGTTTGGACACCTTATCGACAGATGAGGTTATCCCATTTCTGGAGACTTACTGTACCCAAGAAGAAGTGGAAACCATCGTTGTGGGGGAACCTCGTTATCCGGATGGGTCTCCAGCTAAGATTCACCACCTGGTGATAGGCTTTGTACGAAAGTTAGAGAAGATCTTCCCCGATATTAAAATAGAACTCCATGACGAGCGGTTCAGCTCCAAAGCCGCTGAGAAATTGATCTTGCAAGCTGTCCCCAAGCAAAAGAAGCGACGCAATAAGGCACTGGTGGATAAGATGGCGGCCATACTAATCTTGCAAGATTATCTGGATCATTACCATTATTAAGAAAAGTATTCGCAAATTTGCACCGCTAGACGCAAGCTTGAATTACAACCATTGAATAGATGATTTTACCGATATATGGCTACGGGCATCCCGTCTTAAAGAAAAAGGGAGAAGAGATTACCGCAGACTACCCAAACCTGGAGGAGTTACTCAAGAATATGTGGGAAACCATGTATCAAGCGGAAGGTGTCGGGCTAGCTGCCCCTCAAGTTGGATTGGCCATCCGTTTGTTTTTGGTTGACACTAAACAGACGAAAGAAGAGGGAAAGGAAGAAGAGGGAATTAAGAAGGCCTTCATCAATGCCCAAATCCTAGATGAAACCGGGGATGAATGGGCCTATGAGGAAGGGTGTTTAAGTATTCCGCATATTCGTGGTGATGTGGATCGACAAGGTACTATCCGTATTCGTTATCAAGACGAGAACTTTGAAACGCACGAAGAAACTTACGAAGGTATAGAAGCTAGAGTGATCCAACACGAATATGACCATATAGAAGGAGTGCTATTCACAGAGAAACTAAAACCGGTTAAAAGACAGTTGGTGCGCAGAAAGCTGGAGAAGATTCGAAAAGGGACTGTCAGTGTCAGCTACAAAATGAAGTTTGTGGGGAAATAGAAGATTTGTGCATTTTACGCGCTCCGTTTGCTAGCTAAGTCCTGCCCACCTGGCGCAACTACGCTTCCATTGCTCTTGCCAGAAAAAGTGACTATTTTGGACTCTCATCTCTGAAAAGAGGTAAATCCATCTAATCTGTACTATGAAGGTATGCATTGCCGAGAAACCTAGCGTTGCGCACGAGATTGCTCAGATTATTGGGGCTAGAACTCGCCAGGACGGCTATTTTGAAGGTAATGGATATTGTGTCAGCTGGACCTTTGGGCATCTTTGCACCTTAAAGGCACCCGATGACTACCAGGCGAGTTGGAAAAAATGGAGCATGCAAACCCTTCCGATCCTTCCGGATCAATTTGATATTAAGTTGATTACCAATAAAGGGGTGAAAAAGCAGTTTGGCATCCTAAAGCAATTGTTTAAGAGAGCGGAGGTAGTCATCAATTGTGGGGATGCCGGGCAAGAAGGTGAGTTAATCCAGCGATGGGTCTTGCAGATGGCCAAGTACAAAGGAAAGGTGTTGCGTCTATGGATTTCCTCCCTTACCCCAGAAGCCATTCGAGAGGGCTTCCAGCAATTAACTGATGCTAGTCAATTCGACAATCTCTTCCACGCTGGTCGGTCCCGCGCCATTGGCGACTGGATCCTTGGTATGAACGCTACTCGACTGTATACCCTAAAGTATGGAGGGTTTAAGCAATTGCTTTCTATCGGTCGCGTGCAGACTCCGACATTAGCCATGATCGTAGAGCGGCATCACGAGATTGCCAATTTTGTTCCTAAGCCATTTTGGGAATTGCAGACACTCTACCGTGATGTGGTATTCCACTGTGAAAAAGGACGATTTTACAAAAAGGAGGAAGGGAAAATCCTCTTGCAGCAAGTCACGGGGCAAGACTTTAAGATTGTTTCCTTCGATAAGAAAAAGGGTAGGGAATACCCACCCAAACTTTTCGACCTGACTAGCCTGCAGGTCAATGCCAATAAACGCTTTGGATTCTCCGCAGACCAAACCCTCAAATTGGTGCAGAGTCTCTACGAACAGAAGCTGGTCACTTATCCCCGAGTAGATACGACCTATCTTTCCGATGATATCTATCCCAAGATTCCTGGCATCTTATCCAAGATGAGTAACTACCAGCAATTCACACAGCCCTTACTAGGTAAGCCGATACGGAAATCGAAGAAAGTTTTTAACGATAATAAGGTTACGGATCACCACGCCATCATTCCGACTGGCCTACAGAAGAGCCTTCCCGCCCAGGAACAGAAGATCTACGATGCCATCGCTCGCCGGTTCATCGCAGCCTTTTATCCTGACTGCATTGTATCTCACACTGTAGTGATCGGGGAATCTGCCGGAGTAAGTTTTAAGGCTAAGGGCAAGGAAATCCTGGAAGAAGGATGGCGAATACTATATCCAAAGCCGCCGGTTTCCAAAAAGCCCAAAAATAATGTTGGCGATGTCACAAAGGAAGGTGAGGGTAAAGAGGAAGAAGTAAGAATTCTGCCTAGCTTCCAGGTAGGCGAGATTGGGCCACATGAACCTTCTTTAGTGGAAAAGAAAACGCAGCCCCCAAAAAATTATACCGAAGCAACTTTACTACGAGCTATGGAAACCGCCGGAAAGAAAGTAGACGATGAGGAACTCCGAGAACTTATGAAAGCCAATGGAATCGGGCGGCCTTCTACGCGCGCCAATATTATTGAAACCCTCTTCAAGCGCCAGTACATCCGGCGTCAAAAGAAATCCATTTTGGCCACGGAAACTGGCATACAGCTGATCGGAGTAATCAAAAATGATTTACTGAAATCAGCTTCGCTCACCGGGCAATGGGAAAAGCAGTTGAGGGAAATAGAAGGAGGAAGTTTTCCTGCTCCTCAGTTTATTGACAATATGAGGTCGATGGTGGCTTCCTTGGTGAAGGAAGTACAAGAAGATCGGGAACGCCTGCAAATCACCGCTCCAACAAACCCCACGCGGGCCACAACCAAGAAAACAAGGCGTAAGGAGCAAAGCTCAAGGACTGCTACTACCAATAGCACTTCCAGAAAGAAGAAAGCTAAAGTCACTCCTACTGAACTCACTTGCCCAAAATGCAGAAAGGGTAAATTGCTGGAAGGTAAAGCGGCATATGGTTGCAGTGAATGGAAATCTGGCTGTAGCTTCCGAATCCCTTTTTCTTACAAGCAGAAGAAAATCCCCGCCACACAAATCGTGCGTTTGGTGGCAAAAGGTTCCACGGTTCAACTCAAAGGCTTTAAGGAGGGAAAAGAACGATTGACGGGCAAACTTGTTTTTGATCAGGACTATGTGATTTATTTAGAGCAAAAGCAAACGCTAGCGTACAATCCCCCGAAGGAATCAGCAGTGCCAGATCCGATCCCCTGCCCTAAGTGTGGTGTGGGAAAAGTCGTCAAAGGCAAGAGCGCGTACGGCTGTAGTCATTGGAAAACGGGCTGTAGTTTTCGCTTTCCTTTCACAGAAGTTAGAGCAAAAGCAGGGAAGCGACCATTGACAAAACGCCTCGTTTGGAATATCCTGAAAGGAGGATCTTAGCCTAGCACTACGATTTTACAATTCGTTTTATACTCGTACCTTCCTGCGTTTTTACTTGTATAAAATAGGTCCCACTCGGGAAAGTAACCAGAGATAAACGCTTAGCTGCCGCTGCCCCTTTCCTAACCAACAGCGTACGCCCATGCAAATCATATATTCGGACGTTCTCTATTGGAGTATTGGCCTGGATATGTAAATCATCTTGAACTGGATTAGGAGAGACCGTGAAGATAACTTTTGAAAGGTCCGCTGTGGTGTTGACTGTACAAGTCATATCTCCTAAACGTTCCCACAATTCTACATCGAAAGAAGAACTGCTTAATGCTACCCCGCCAGCGGCATCTCCTTGTCTTATCACGACCATATTTTTACTGGGGACCACGTATATCTTCTGATCATTTTTCCCAAGGGCCGCATATAGATCAGATGGGGCTTCGGGAATCAAGGCTCTATTGATCTTAAGTTGTACGCCTGGCAACTGGAAGGCCTCCTGGCCATTTAACCACCACAGGTATCCATAGGATGGATTTTCTTGCTGAGAGGGCTGGATCATAGCACTGAAGTAGGCTTGATCATGCAGGAGTGTGTCTGTACCCCAAATACCCCGATTTAAGGCGAGCTGCCCGAATCTGGCCATGTCTCTGGCATTACTGTAGTAAACATAATTTAACCAAAACCCATTCATGCCGATGCGGTCTCCAAGCCTACTTCTCGTATAATTGAATTTGCTTTGTCCGGAGGCCGTCTCCAACACATCTTGCAAGAGGCGATAGGCTGAGTTGTGGTAAGCCCATCGACTGTAGGGCGCACTCAAATATTGAAAACATTGTGGCTCAAAGCAATTGTTAGTGGAACCAGTAGTTTCAACGCTATCATCCAAGCCGGAAGCCATTGACAGTTGACTCTTCAGGGTGATAGCAGCTTCTTGTTCCTGAGTAGCACTGGTCCACCCTTGCCCTAGATAATCGGAGGTGGGCTTATCTATGTTCAGGTAGCCATCTTCCTGTGCCATGCCATAGAGTGTAGCTACCAAACTTTTACTGGCTGAGGCCCAGTACCATACCTGATTAGTATCATGCTCTCCATAGTAGTTTTCCATGACTATTTTACCTCCCTTTAAGATGATAAAGGACTTGGTATTCTTTTCTTCCAGAAATGCGCTCAGCGCATCGACTTTTTCAGCACACCATCCGAGATCACTCGGCTCTACTGTCTCCCATTCTTCTCCATCGATAGGTGGAAAATAGAGATCTTGTGCTGGAAGGGGAGGGCTTAGGAATGGACTCAATAAGAGCAGTAACAACAATATTCGCATAGCTATTTCTTTTGGGTTTCTAGTATAGATCCTAATCGATCATTTCATCGTCTATGTCCTTATTAGACGACACAAGCACGCCTTGGTTTAATGAAATTGCGATAGAAATCAAAAAAACAAAGGTCATCTCCTCACTGGAAGATGACCTGCAATCAACAATTTATTCCCAAAAATTAACTCTTTCTAATTACCCATAGCTTATCGATTAGAGCCAGGCATCTTGTCGATGGTCTTTGGCCCGTTATTATTGTATTCTACGTCTACTTTGGCTCCCATTTCTACTATTCGAACCTCCGTGCGGCGGTTGTACTGATGTTGTTCTTCAGAACAGGATACACCGTCAGCGCATTCATTTAGTAATTTGTTTTCTCCGAATCCTTCAGAGTTGACTCGCTTGGGATCAATTCCCTTCTTAGCCAAGTAATCTACTACTGATTTCGCTCTATTTTTGGAAAGATTAAGGTTGTACGCATCATTGCCTCTGGAATCTGTATGAGAGCTAATGGCAATAGTCATACTCGGGTATTTCTTCATAATGCGAACAAGCTCGTCTAGATCTTCTGTCGCATCCGCCCGGATGGAGGCCTTGTCAAAGTTGTAATAGAGCTTGGAGAGTCTGATTAACGCACCTTCCTGGATGGCATCTTCGGTCAACTCTGGAGCGGCTTCGACAGGAACTTCTACCACTTCTTCCAAGGCGGTTTCCGTGTCGGCAAGGTTAGCTTTCTGGATGGCTGATGGTGGATCTGCTGAAACAAAGAATAATACATCGTTAAAATCATGATCGCAGACTGGATGTTCCCGCGACAGGTCTTCGAAGCCAAGAATTACATTGTCTAAAGAAGGATTGTATATGGATACACTATGTGCTCGCTTCTCCGCCGTTTTCTCTGTATTAAAGTTGGCATTAGAATACAATTCCCAGTTTCCCGGAGTGACGGCGGAACGCCATCCATTTGAAAAGAGCACCCAACCGATGCCAGTACCCGGCTCAAAGGTCCCAATCTTTACCCTTGCCCCCGTAACCAATCTTCCCCCGCTGCCCTCTCTTGAGGCGTTGGGAAAGATGATGGTGATTTCCTCCGGGCTTGGTTTGGTTGTGGGAGGACTGTCGATATCATAGGTATAAAAACCCAATACATTCTTATAACCTGCTTCTTCATGGAAGAAGGTGACCCACAATGAGGCTTTCTCTACGATCTGAAGATCAGAATCGAAGGCTCCATTAATAAGCTCTGGACGTCTTTCGGGCAAAGAAACACGCTCTGGCAAGATGGTCCGAATCAAAGGGAGTACGGTCGAATCTATTTTTTCATTTTCAACTAAATAATGGGGAAGTCCTAAGTCATCATAGCCGCCCAAGTATTGATAAGATTGAGCGCTAAGTAGTACGGAAATCAATAAACAAGTGAGTGTAAGTGGCAAGGAAAAATGCTTCGATCGCGTTCTGTACTGTTTCATGTTTATTTCTTTTGGGTTTTTATTGTTGATTACAACCACAAATTGCATGTAAATTGACTGCTAAGTATTCATATTTCGGAATATGGCCCTATTCTTTCCTTTTTTGGTAGGAATGGCCCTCTTACTGGTTGGACTAAACTTTGAATAAGTTGGGGCTGTTGCTATATTTACACTGTTCAAGTATTACAGATCAAGTTCTCACCCATTAGATGCATCAGTAGTAAGGTCCTTAAACTGAGTAATTGTTCTATCGCAAATTTTAGTGTACTGGTCAGACCAGCGCAGCAAAGGCGGTACCCTTGCTGTATATCATAAGCTCGTCTGCTGGGTGGCACGCCGAAGTATTGAAGACAATCGCGAATTCGGTTTTACAGCTAGTAAAGTAAACATGGAAGAGAATGTAGGCAAGCTGCGCGCTGTCTGGAAGTCTTTTGAGCACAAGTTATCGAAAGATGAACAACAGATTTCTGCGCAAAAGATTGATGAGTATCTCGGGGCTATCTTTTGTCCGGGTCCTTTCTATTATTATTTGATGGACTTCTCCAAGTTGGAGATTGTGTATATGCATCCGAGCATAGAAGACATCCTAGGCCTTTCACCAGAGGGGATAAACCTGATGGATCTGTCCTTTCGGATTCACCCGGATGACCAGCAGCACTTCCTCAATTGTGAGCGAATGGCTTCTAATTTTTTGTTTAAACAAATCGAAATTAGTCAGATTCCACTCTACAAAATAAGCTACTGTTTTAGAATGCTTGATCACGAAGGAAAGTACCGTTTAATGCTCCATCAAGCCTTGACTATTTCAGTGGATGATCAAGGCAATATAGGAAAGGTCATTGGCGTACATACGGATATTAGCCACTTTGTAGAAGTTAATAATCAGCGAATTTCCTTTATTGGGTTACAGGGAGAACCTTCTTATCTGGGCTTAGAAGTAAGAGGAGAAGAATTGGATCTACAGTCTGAAGAACAGCCATTTTCTAAGCGAGAAATGGAAATTATCCGCCTACTGGCTGATGGTTATTCTGCACAAGAGGTGGCGGAGAGATTGTATCTATCCTATCATACGATTCGCACTCATCGGCAGAATATCCTACGGCGGTTAGATTGTCGGAATACTGTACAACTGATTGCTAAATGTATTAGGAACGGTTATATATAATTACGACTTTTGAGGTATTTGGGAGGTCCGTAATTAGAATTATTTTCGTTTTGCGATAGGTTTTAGGTGAAGAAGACAATTTAAGCTTGTCTTTTCTATGTTTACTTTAACAGTAGCTTCCGTCAATTAAAAAAAGTATTAAGTCCCTCTTTCCTGTTATTCTGTAATGCCAGAATACATCTTTATTCTCTATCCCTGTGACTAATGCTTGCTGTACATAGGAATGTGATCGCTGGATGATCATCCATTGTGATTACGACTGAGCGTTCCGCTGCATTAGCTGCCCAAACTGCTCCCCATGCGGGACTAGGACATCGGGATGGAATTCTGCGACGCGGGTGTTGCTCGTCAGAATCCTGACCCCAAAAAATCCCTTTCTAAAACTGGATAACTGCAATGGCCAGTGATTTAGGAAAGATCTTAGGATGGTAAAATCGGAAAAACTAAGGTGAAAGTAGGGAAAAAGATTGCGTCTACAGCAAAAGAATAAAGGAAGAGAAACTGATTCGCCTGATTAACTGTAGGGCGCGTTATTTGTGCTATCAGCTCAGCAACATGACTGGAGTGGTCTGTTGCTGAGCTATTTTTTTAGGCTGGTTGATGAATGTTCGTGCCCGAAACACGAACGATTCACACTAGATATTCTTGTGGCTTAGGCCTGTGGAATTCTAAGTACTTGACCAGGATAGATCTTGTCAGGGTGTGTCAACATAGGCTTGTTGGCTTCAAAAATCTGAGGGTACTTCATTGGATCTCCATAATGAGCTTTGGCGATTTTCGAAAGAGAATCTCCTTTTACCACCTCATAGAAAACAGCTTCTGGTTCCGGATTAGTAACCGTAATGCGATCATCTACCGCTGATACTCCTTCAACATTACCTAGCGCCAAGATGATTTTTTCACGATTGGCATTTGTATCGGTTACACCATGGACAATTACTGCTTGTCCAAGATCTACTTGCAAATTGCTAACAGGGAGGCCTAAGTTCTGGATTTCTTGTTGTAGTGCTTGAGCTCTAGTCAATTCTACTTCTTTTACTTCCTCTTCTTTTTTGGACTTGTTGAAAAGTTTGGAACCTGCGTTTTTAATAAAAGAGAATAAACCCATTTTAGATATTTTAAATTGAATGAAATAAAGAGCATTAGGGATTGGGATCTCTAGCTCACATCTTTTAGACAAGCTTTCAAAAATAAGTCACTTCAAAGTAAAGAGAAATTTCAGGATTAATGGCAAGACTAAGGCTTTTTCTTGGGTTTCTTCTCTTGCTTAGGGCCTAAACGAAAGATGCCACCAGAATTCCGGTGGCACCTTTAGGTTCTTAATTGTTCTTTATGCCGAAGCAACTAGCTAAGCCTTGGGTGTTTTACCCCAGCCATGCTAAAGATCGGATGCGCCAGGATTGGCGTCGTTGTATCGCTTGGTAACGGCATCCCAGTTAACAACATTGAAGAAAGCATTGATGTAGTCTGGACGGCGGTTCTGATAGTTCAGGTAGTAGGCATGTTCCCACACATCAAGACCCAAAATCGGAGTTCCTTCCACATCTACAACGTCCATTAAGGGATTATCTTGATTAGCAGTAGAGCAGATAAATAGCTTATCATCGCTGTCTACGCACAACCAAGCCCAGCCAGAACCGAAACGCGTGGCGGCCGCTTTGGCAAATTGCTCTTTAAACGCTTCAAATCCACCGAAGTCACGCTCGATTGCCTTGTGGATGTTCATACGGCTGCTTGGCTCTCCACCTCCATCTGGGGACATAATAGACCAGAACAGGCTGTGATTATAAAAGCCTCCTCCGTTGTTTCTAACACCAGTCGGATGCTGGGACACATTGGCCAAGATGTCTTTGATATTCATATTTTCGAGATCACTACCTTCAATAGCAGCGTTCAGTTTATTAGTATATCCAGCATGATGCTTTCCGTAATGGATCTCCATGGTTCTTGCATCAATATGGGGCTCCAAAGCGTCAAAAGCATAGGGAAGCTCAGGTAGTTGAAATGCCATAATTGGTTTTTTTTATGAAAACAGTGTAAGAATGAATGTTATGTTATGTCTAACGCTAACAAGAGAAACATTGTTCAGCAGCGGACCTCTGACGAGCTAGAGTACTCGCCGCCGCGAATATAGGAGCTTTCTTTGTACCAAAAAAGTATAGTATAGTTAGAGCTTTAAATATTTTCAAATAAGAAAAACAATAGCAGTAAGTTGAGGTACTAACAACGGAGAGGATTCACTATATCGCTTCTGTAGTTTTCTTATGCTGTTCTTGCTTTACCCGGTCAAAAATGTAAATGATTTTTATCTCAAAGACCAAAACTTAAAGAGGTTCTAAGTACCTTTGTGGCCGCAAATTCAACCCAAGAAAATTATGGCAGTTAGAAAAGAAAAAGATAGTATCGGTTACGTTGATGTCCCCGCTGATAAGTACTGGGGGCCCCAAACCCAACGCTCTTCCCAAAACTTTAAAATCGGTGGACAACAGATGCCCATCGAGGTAGTCCAGGCCTTTGCCATCTTAAAAAAAGCTGCGGCTTTTACCAATAGAGATGCGGGTGTGCTTTCGGCTGATAAGGCAGAATTGATCGCCAAGGTTTGTGATGAGATTCTGGCTGGAGAACTAGATGATCAATTTCCGCTAGTCGTTTGGCAAACCGGATCTGGAACCCAGTCTAATATGAATGTGAACGAGGTCATCGCCAATCGAGGTCATGTTATTAGCGGAGGCTCCCTTACCGACGAATCCAAGAGCCTACATCCCAACGATGATGTAAATAAGTCTCAATCTTCTAACGATACCTTCCCTACAGCGATGCATATTTCCGCCTACAAGATTTTGGTGGAAAATACGATTCCAGGGATCGAAGCCTTACGGAATACCTTACAGGTCAAGTCTGAGGCGCTCAAAGAGGTGGTCAAGATTGGACGAACGCACTTCATGGATGCTACCCCTCTGACCCTGGGGCAGGAATTTTCTGGCTATGTGTCTCAATTGGGTCACGGTCTGCGGGCCATCAACAATACGCTAGCGCACTTGTCGGAGCTGGCCTTAGGAGGAACGGCTGTGGGTACAGGCTTGAATACACCGGCTGGTTATGCCGAGAACGTGGCTAAACACATCGCGGACCTAAGTGGATTACCTTTTGTCACGGCAGAAAACAAGTTTGAGGCACTGGCAGCCCATGATGCCATTGTAGAAGCGCATGGCGCCCTAAAAACCGTGGCCTGTTCTTTGATGAAAATTGGTAATGATATTCGAATGTTGAGTTCCGGGCCACGATCGGGGATTGGCGAAATTGTCATTCCTGCGAATGAGCCGGGTTCCTCTATTATGCCCGGCAAAGTGAACCCCACACAGGCAGAGGCCTTAACTATGGCCATGGCTCAAGTGGTTGGAAACGATGTAGCTATTAATGTGGGAGGCATGACGGGGCATTTCGAGTTGAATGTCTTTAAGCCGATGATGATCTACAACTTCTTGAATTCAGCTCGCTTAATTGGAGATGCGTGTAGAAGTTTTGATGAAAACTGCGCGCAAGGGATTGAAGCCAATGCTAAACGAATCAAGGAACACCTGAATAATTCTTTAATGCTGGTGACGGCACTCAATACCAAAATCGGTTACGATAACGCAGCAAAAATAGCTAAGAAAGCTTATGCTGAAGATACTACACTGAAGGAAGCAGCCGTTTCCTTGGGCCTTTTGACCGCCGAGCAATTTGACCAATGGGTTCGTCCTGAGGAGATGACAAGTGGATTGAAATAGCATTCCGATAGTCATAAAAAAGAACCTTCTATTTACCCTTGTTAAGGCCCTGAATAGAAGGTTTTTTTTGTGGATTAGATTGGGTGCGTGCACACCTTGATTTTTTGCCCTGTACTTATATAACTAAATACTTTAATGTTATTAGCTGCGGTTTTTGTTTCTTATCTTTGAGCTGCTTTTAAGACTATACTATTCCCCATTCCCTCTTTCTTTCAAACCCGCATACATCCCAAATTTATTGATTGGTAACGCTCAAGAATTAACTCTCATACGAGAGTTCTAACCCATTCATGAAGAGCACATTGTTTCTACAGCTATAAAATATGTAGATGGACTCAAACGGTCCACACCTTGAAATACTAAGTAGCGCCAGGCCCAGTGTGTGAACTCTCTTCTTGATTAATTAGTGGTAGAACAACATTCACTCAATTAATTAAGTAACTACCCTGTATAATACCCATTGATCTTTATGGTCAATTTTTGAAAGCAATTGATTTTTATTCCGCATTTGGTTTGGCCACTTGGTATTATTTCAATGAATAGATCAATATCCTTAAGAGGAGCTGTTCATCTCCTGATTCAAATCGATTCCATGGATAGCATCTAGAATCTTCGGCTGTCCCTCGTAGAGAATTTCACCTTTCTCTCTGCCAAATTCTTCTGTCCAGATGCCTTCCCACTTGTCACCACAAGCGTTGTGTAATTGGGCTCCATTTTTCAAGATGAGTTTCCCACCAGCCTTGACAGTAATTTTAGCTGTGGCGGGAAAGGATACGCGGCATCCTATCGTCAATATACCTCCTTTTTCTATCGTTAAATGGCCTTCTAGATCTTTTGCTCCTCCCCAATAAATAGAATCTGTTATGGAAATACTGGCTTGGGGGTTAAGTCTGCACCAACGGTCTTCCAGAAGTCTGCGAGTTCGACTTTTGAGATCTGCCATACGTTTCTGTACTTTCCCGATTTGGCAAGGCGTCCAAGCGTTTTGTTCCGCATTGTAATCCATGACATTATTGGACGTATTATCTTTACATTCAGGCCGCTGATTTCTACTCCAACAAGATTGACTATGCTTTGGTGTGTCGTCACAACCGTCATTATAGGCCCAGGTATGTGTTAAACCAAAGATGTGCCCCACTTCATGATTGATTAGACTCCGATAATTCCAACTAGGCCCACCATCTTCTATCATGCCTGCCACCTTTACCACACTACCCAATGCCACACCGGTACTATTGGGATGATAGGTAGGAGAAGCAACGCTATCCGGGTGATGGGGCATGATGAAAATATTGAGAACGGTGTCAAGCTGTATGGCATATTTCCGGATGATCCCCCTCTTATAAAGATTAGTATTTCTTCCCTTATGGATTAGGAAACAAGACTCATCGTCAACATAATGGAAGTAAATTCCATCATCCGTTGGATCATTGGGGCGTGGCGTTAATACATAACGATGCCGAATGGGAAGGGTAGGAGTGTTATTTCCTTTGGGTAACCACATGGCCTGGTTTCGTGCCAGATCCTTGTTGGCTGTACTAATCAGTCCCCGCGTAAAATCTATGGCTTCCTGGCCATTATAATTCTTGGAGCTATCAGCTGTATTGAACCAATGTACGTTGATCCGAATGTATTTCATCGGAGTATGATCCAGGTAGTTGGTATCCGGTGCATAGGCCTCGTTATCCAAGCAGGGCCCACCGATACGGAAAGCACTAGTCTGGGAAGGTGCTTGGCTGCGCTGTACTTCTACTAGATCTTCCAGTTGTACCAGGCGCTGTTGTAGTTGTGGCGTACAAGCTACCAATAGAGCAAAGAGGCCCAAAACTATCAATGAATTTTTCACTTGGCGTATTGATTTGAGGTCACACTATTTAATGGACAAACAAATAATCGTGTATCGTAATAGCAATCAAGTAATAATCAGTACCAGATCAGGAAGAAGCTGTAAGGAGTCGAGTGTTCATGCCAGAAAACCCAAACAAAAAAAGCTAAGCCCAGAAAACTTTAAACCTTAAACTCTAAACTTCAACCCTCAACCCTTCCCCCCTCCTCACAAAAAAACTACGAATCAAAAAACTACCAATCACCAATCGCACCACCGCCACCAAAATCACCCCCACCGAAACCGCCGAAGCCGCCGCCACCAAAGCCGCCGAAACCATCGTTTCCGCCGCCACCACCACCGCCGCCGCCGGTCCAGCCGCCGCCAGGTCCGGGTAGGAAGATCCAGCCACCACCGCCACGTCTTCTACGTCGGCGTCGTTGCGGATCGTCGTAACGCCCCCCACGGTAATAGCCACCATCGTCATCGTCATCATCACCCCGACCTCCAAAAAGCCGAGCAATGACGACCATGATGATGATCATGATAATGAGCATGGGGAGGAGAGGTAAGCCTCCGGTAGCTTTGCGTCTGCCACTGGGATTATCGTTGGTATATTCTCCGCGGCCAAGGTCCATAATGGATTGGGCTGCGCGATCCAGTCCTTCGTAGTATCGTCCTGCTCTGAAGGCAGGTTGCATGATATTAGTAATAATTCGATTGGCCATGGCGTCAGGCAGGAAACCTTCTGCTCCGTATCCAGTTTGGATGGCAATTTTTCGATCCTCCACGGCGATGTAGATGAGCACTCCATTGTCTTGTTCTCCACCGATTCCCCATTCTTGGGCCAGCCGCACGGTATAATCAAATGGATCTTCTCCTTGGAGGGAGTTTTCGGTGACCACTGCAATTTGGGTAGAAGTTTCTAGCGCATAGCTACGGAGCTTCTGTCCAAGCCCAATCACTTCCTGTCGCTGTAACACACCGGCATAGTCATTCACTAGATATTCTGAGGGACGAACATCAATCGCCCGTTTCTGGGACCATCCTATTCCTGGCAATACCATTAATATGGCCAGGAATAGCTGTGTAAATCGAGAAATAAAACGCTTGTGGGTGATATTCATGTGAAACAATTGTCAATTAAGGTTTGCAATAGTAGCTAATAGGGGACTTAGCGTTCAATAACTGCCTAGGGGGAGTGCTACTATTGATCATAGGAAATTTCGTCCGGTAACTCATTGACGTCATCCGCTTGATGCGGAAAGAACTCCTGTAGTTTTTGACCTATCTGTTCAATCACTACACAAATGCCCGTGCAGAAATCTCCTTGCTTGAAATGGCCTTGCATGAGATTTCTTTCTTCCGCCCAAAAGTTCTCAGGTACCTTTTTATTAATGCCTTCATCGCCAATGATCGCAAATTGCTTTTGATCAGGGGCTAGGAGAATGAGAACCCCGTTGCGAGCTTCCGTTTTCTGCATGCCCAATCGTTCGAAGACCTTCCAGGCTTCGGCCATGACCTGACCCTTACTTTTGTAGTCGATATGTTACCCTTATCTCTCCCGAGGTACGATTCTCTGCCTGTTGTATGGCAGCAATAATCCTTTCCTCTTCATCGGGTTTGAAAAACTTCTCCATTTCTTTCCTTCACTCTTGGCTTATCTAGCTAATAAAATAACCCTTGCAAGGGATGAGCTTACAGTAGATACACTGGGCGCGCTCATCTTTCCCTTGCAGGGGGCGTTCCGTTCCCGCTTAGAAGCTTACCTCTGGCGCTTGTTCAGCACCGGCCTCTGCCTCGAATTGAGCTTTCTTGTCAAAACCGAAGACAGAAGCGAAGAAGCTACCTGGGAATTTACGAACGGATTTGTTGTAAGCAGTCACGCTATCGTTGAAGCGATCTCGCTCTACTTTTATACGATTTTCAGTACCCTCTAACTGTACTTGCAAATCTCGGAAATTGGCATTGGCCTTCAACTCTGGGTAGTTCTCAGATATGAGTAGTAATCTGCCAAGAGATTGGGAGATGCCAGATTGAGCTTCCTGGAATTTCTGCAATTGGTCAGGAGTTACGTTACTGGGGTCAATATTGATGCTTGTGGCTCTGGATCTAGCATTTACGACGGCTTCCAAAGTTTCTTTTTCAAAATCAGCAGCACCCTTCACGGTGTTCACCAAGTTGGGAATTAAATCTGCCCGACGTTGGTAGGCGCTTTGAACTTTACTCCATGCATTGGAAACGTTTTCCTCCATGTCCACAAAGCGGTTGTTATAACTGCAGGCAGAAGAGAAAGCGATAAAACCTAAACCTAACAATACGGCCCAGATAACAATTGATCTCATCAGAATAAGATTTTGATTAAAGAGAATGTGGTTTTGTTGATAAAGTTGTAGAATCCTATCTGGCTAGCAGGTATAAATTCTACAATGATTACAATATTATAGACTTAATAGTTGACAAAAAGTGACAATAGTCGACCAGCAGCCTGGAATGACGATAAATGACCACTTAGTATAGCCGATTCCATTTCTGGCAGTGCCTTTTGTACCGCAGGATGCTCATAAAAAAGCTGTCCCAACTGTTGATTAATGCTTTCCCTGAACCAATCCAGTGCTTGTTGATTTCGTTGTTGGTAAAAGAAATCACTGCGCTTGCTTTGGGTTTCAAAGGCCCGAATGGATTCCCAGATTTCTGCTAAACCTAGCTGCTGCAAGGCAGAACAGGTGTGTACCGGAGGAGTCCACTGACTAGCTTTCGGAGGGAAAAGGTGCAATGCATTGGTGTAGGCCCGCTTTGCTTGTTTGGCCAATTTTTCCCGTTCACCCTCAGCTTTATTGACCGCAATCAGATCTGCCATTTCAACGATTCCTCGCTTAATGCCTTGTAACTCATCTCCTGCTCCAGGGAGAATCATTAACAGGAAAAAATCTACCATGGCATGTACACTTGTTTCGGATTGCCCCACTCCAACGGTTTCAATAAGAATCACATCGTATTGTGCAGCCTCGCACAACAAGATGCTTTCTCTGGTTTTGCGTTGCCACTCCTCCTAACGACCCTCCGGTAGGGCTAGGGCGTATAAAAGCATCTTTTTCCTGTGACAGTTTCTCCATGCGTGTCTTGTCCCCTAAAATACTACCCTTACTCAACTGGCTGGACGGATCAATGGCCAGTACGGCTGGTCGATACCCCTGGCTGATTATGTGCTGACCCAAAGCTTCAATGAAGGTACTTTTACCCACTCCAGGAGTTCCCGTAATGCCAATTCGCAGCGCGTTGCCGCTATGAGGTAAGCAAGCCTCAATAACTTTTTGAGCAGTAGCTTGATGGTTTGGGTTAGCGCTTTCTACCAGAGTAATGGCTTGGGCCAAGGCAATCCGATTCTGCTGGAGGATACCCTCCACTAAAGCTTCGACAGACTTATAGCCCGACGCCCGCTTTTTTCGTTGCTGTGCAAGGCGCGGATTAAGGCTACTGGGCGCCTCATCCGTGGTGCGAGTTTGCTTGAGTGCACTATCAGATGGCTTGTAATGCTTTTTTTTCATCGGAATTGCCTCAAATATAGTACTTAACAATTTATTTGCTAATGTTAAAGTCTTAAGAGCGTATAATTGATAATTTTAACAATATTTACTAGTGGTTGATTATTAGGTGGTTATAGGCTTAACACTTAAGCTGAGAGGGGGGAGCTTTGGTTAAACTTTACTAAGATAAGGTATATCCAGGGGTAGCCTATTGCACAGCCAAAATTTCTTGTTTCTTATTTGCACTGAGCCCAAAATAATGGGAAAAACAATCTACATAAATAAAAATTCAAAGCTTGAGTAAACTTCAACATCTTCCAATATCCGTTTATAGCTTTCGGGAAAAGGTGAGGTCCAAAAAGGGCTTCACCCAGTTCCCTTCTCGCAGAGCAATTACAAAAAGTTGGTAGGAAACTATTTCTGAATAATAAAGGTAGGTCCAAGGATCTGCCATAGCTATGAAAGCTCCTTCTTTGAACGTTTTTGTGCACGTCGTTTTCGGTAGAAGTATGGTGCCTGAGGGAATCAAGACTTCCAACTAACAGAGCGACTTAAACGCACAAAAATTGTCAGAGGGCTTAAAAACTTAAACACCGTTGGGTTCATAGCCGGTGAACATACCAGCGGAACTTTCATCTCCCCGCCGGAGGACAATGTGCAAACTAATTATTGGTTAATCCGCTAATTACTTGACTCTTACAACAGCCAGCGTCCCCGGCGGCTATTTTTTTCCCTACTTTCCCTTAAAAATGGGCGCCGCTTTTCCTTAAACGCATTTACTCCTTCCTGATAATCTTCCGTAAGACCAGCGGTGGTCTGAAGCTGTTCTTCAATGGCTAGTTGTTTGTCTAAGTCATTTGTAAAGGAGTAATTGAGGGCTTTTTTGGTGAGTCCAATTGCGGTAGTAGGCATTTGTGCGAGTTTTTCGGCAATGGCCAGGGCCTCGCTTTCGAAATTCTCTACCGCAAGTACTTTATAGATCATCCCCATCTGTGCTGCCTCCTCAGCGCTAATCTTTTCTCCAAGCATCATTAATGCTGCTGCTCTTTGCCAGCCAATCAGCCGAGGTAGAAGATATGTGCCGCCACTGTCCGGGATCAGTCCAATATTAACAAAGGCTTGAATAAAGGAGGCTTTTTCACTAGCTACTGTGATATCGCAGGCAATCGCAATATTGGCACCGGCACCGGCAGCCACCCCATTCACCCCACAAACAATGGGCTTCTCGATGGCTCTGATCTTTTGGATGATTGGATTTAGATGCTGTTCAAGGATGGTTTCCAGGCGAGGGGCATTTTCTCCCAGCACCTCCTGTAGGTCCTGGCCTGCACAAAAGGCTTTTCCCGCACCGGTTAGATAGATGGCTCTTACTTCCGGATCATCTTTACATTGATCCAGGGCATTTTGGAGTGCCAGGGCCATATCTCTATTGAAACTGTTATAGACGGAGGGTCTGCTTAAGGTCAGTGTAGCGACCTGATTCTTAACACTTACTAATAAGGTTTCCATGGTTTATTTTTTTGGATAGGGAGAAATGGTATTGCTTTATCCAATCTTAGTTAAGTCCAGATTGCGAATCATAGTCAGATAAGATTTAGCAAATAAAGGAAGGCTAGTAAAGTTTAAACCAGCGGTATTCGGGTTGCAGCGCTGGTATTCTTCCCGATTTTGATCCACAATGTGCTCAATAGCTCTCCGAATGGCTCGTTTATTGAGCTTCTTCTGCTCGGGGTCGTAATAGTTATTCGTATAGCTCAGTGCCGTGAAGAAGGCATTGTCAATGATCCTAAAATACAAATGAAAGAGATCTCGGTCGGGTTTAGGAGCAGCATAACTGAACATACAGTAGCTAACGATGTAGCTAGGGAAGGCTAAAGCTACAGCCTCGTAATCGTTATCCAGATACCAATCCATACTAGGTAACTCATTATCGATTACACTTACGATGCGATCGTGGCTCACCGGTAAGGTGATGCCAAACGTAGCAGTAACCCGATACATCTCCTTAAAGAATTCGGACTTAGGTCGATCCTTCAGCTTGTTCAGCTCTCGGGCGAGAATTTGGTTTTTCTGTGCAGTGGACTTGTCGTCTTTCGCAAAATAAGTGCGATGGATTCGCTCTAAGGTTTCCATCATATAGCCTTCCGGCTTGATCAAGTAATCCAGCTTGTAAACCAATTGTAGTAACAAGTACGCGATCCCCCCGGGATATTGATCCTTATCCAATTTACCTCCTTCGATCTCACGTAGGACGGACTGTATCTGCGAAGTAATGAAATCGTATTTAACTTCTTTTTCTGTATCCGGGATGGGACGAAGGTGAGAAGTGTCCACGGCTTGCAGCATCTTGAATTCATCCAGCAGCAAATCATCGTGTTTATCTGCCCTGGTGGCAACCTCTTTCAGGGCGTAATAGAGTTTGTACGGAGAACCATCCAGGGTGTAGGTATCGAAGACCATGGTGATATTCTGATCATCATCTAAAGCAAAGCGACCGTACTTGAGATCAAAATTCTGTTCCATCAAGCGTCGCATGAATCCTACATTAAGGGATTCTGTTTTCGCTACTTTGGCTTCTGCGGTCAGCTTGATAGAGTCAGCTGTACCAGAGATCTTTTTGGAGCCTTGATAGAGCTCGAAGTGAATACTTCCGTTGGCCTCCCAATACTTAACATTATCCTCCTTGTCGTCTCGCAAGTACTGAAAGAAGGATTTATAGGAATCTAGGTAGTCCCCCTTATCAAAAAGATCGAGTGCCACGTCCCAGGCCTGGTAGTTATCCTTTTCCTTATAAGAATCGCTATAACGCCCAAAGCGGATGTCTGGCTGAGAGTCATCGTCAGGCTGGTGGCTAGCACTAAAAAGGCGGTCAAAGAATCCCATAGAATCGTGAAAACTTTAGGGTAGTATTTCAAAGGGTGAAGATAAAACTTTTTTGCAATTGCCCCTAAGCACAACCAACTAGGTCTTGGTACTGACCTTAATTTTTTAGTAAGTGCCTTTTGGCTCTAACATTAGCTTTAAATCAAGATAGGGATGAATGATCAAAGCCTTATCTTTAAGATTTTGGATCTTATCAGTCCCACAAAGGATAAAGTAGAGCGATATGGCAGATCAATTTCGGACAAAAGTACCACCCATTTCTTACCCATTCAGCTTGACTCACCAGCACGCTCTCCTAGGCTACGGCTCTTGCTTTGCAGAGCATATTGCTGGACGTTTGGAGTATCTAAAGTTCAAGTCTCAACTCAATCCTTTTGGCATTACCTTTCACCCGCTACAAATAGCGAAGGGCATATCGGCTTTGCTAGCGCAACGCAGGCTAGAAGGCACGGATTTGTTCCAGCACAATGAGTTATGGCAGGCGTTCGAGTTTCATAGCCAATTCTCACATCCGGAGCAAGCAATAGCCTTACGGCAAATGAATCAATCGCTTCAGCGTGCCAGTGACTTTCTGCAACAAGTAGACCTGCTAATTGTTACCCTGGGGACAGCTTATGGGTTTATTGAGCGTAAAACAGGGGAAGTGGTGAATAACTGTCATAAATTACCTGCTGATCATTTTATCCGGAAGCGGTTTGCGCCTGAAGAAATGATCCAGTCCTTGGAGCAAGCCTTCCTGCAACTGAGGTCCCAACGCCCGAGTTTGCGGGTATTATTGACGGTATCCCCCGTTAGGCATATCAAGGATGGCATGGTAGAAAACCAGTGGAGCAAAGCAGCCTTGCTCTTGACGGCTGCCGATTTATCGGAGCGCTTAGCATTTGTCCATTATTTTCCGGCCTATGAGTTGGTGATGGATGACCTGAGAGACTACCGGTTTTACAAGAGTGATATGGTCCACCCCAATGACCTAGCAGTAAATTATATATGGTCTTATTTCGAAGGTGCACTATTTGACGATCACACGCAGCAGTTAAATATTAATATTGAAAAGATCAAAAAAGCTAGTGAGCATAGACCCTTTCACCCAAAGACCGACAGTCACCAAGCCTTTTTACACCAACAATTGACCAAGATTCGGCAAATCCAGGCGCAGTATCCTGAGCTGGATTTTAGCCAAGAGCATCAAATTTTCGCTAATCAGTTACTTTAAGCTTGTATGAAGAAGATTGTTTTTACTTTTTCGATTATGATCTGTTCGCTTGCCATCCAAGCGCAATCTCTCGTCGGTATCGAATTCAAAGGCAGTGAAACGCAAGAAGCCTTGGCTGCTCAATTTCGCAACATTGCGAACAATGCGGTGGATCTCTATAAGGTCACTTATATTACAAAAGATGTTTTTAATGAACTAGATACGGCTTCAGGCTTGATCGTAGTGCCGCGGCGGGATCAAGTGTACAGTTATCCTCGGCTGGTTTTTCAGCATGGAACGGTAGCTAGTCGAACGGATGTTCCTTCTAATCTTCAGGGGGGCTATGAGGCGGGACTATTCTTTGGCGGCCTTGGTTATATCACTTTGCTACCGGACTTCTTGGGTTTAGGTACTTCCCGAGGACTTCATCCCTACGTTCATGCAGATTCAGAAGCCTCTGCGGCAATTGACATGTTACATGCCTTAGATGAATTTGCGGAACAAGTAGATGTAATTGTAAACGATCAGTTATTTATTACAGGTTATTCTCAAGGCGGGCACGCAGCGATGGCCTTGCACAAAGCCATCGAAGAGGGCGCTGCTGATTTTCCTGTCACAGCCTCGGCTCCCATGTCGGGACCTTACAGCATCTCGGGGGTTATGCGGGAAAGGATGACGGAATCAGAAGAAACCTACTTCTATCCAGCCTATGTACATTTTACGATCGTTTCTTACAACTATGTCTATGGCTTATATGATGGAATTGAAGAAGTTTTTAAACCACCTTATGTACCGCTCTTGCAACAATTCTTAGATGAGGAAATCAATCTAAACGGTTTGAATGACCGCCTGATCTCCGCTCTGATTCAAAATAATGGAGCGGTTGTCCCCAAATTCATGCTACAGGATAGTATTGTGAACGCTGTATTGAGTGATGATATGCATCCGATGAATGTAGCCCTCCGCGATAATGATGTATTTGATTGGACCCCCCAAGCTCCTACCCGGCTATATTATTGCATGGCGGATGATCAAGTGCCTTTCGAAAACAGCATTAAAGCGGCCGATGCCATCCGGGCCAATAACGCTCCGAACTTCGACGCTGCCGACGTCAACCCTGCTGCTGACCATGGGGAGTGCGTAGAACCAGCTATCATAGCCACGGCCCTTTTCTTCGGCCAATTCTGGGACGTCTCCCTAGTAGCTAATCGGGAGCCCATTCCCTCACGCCTTATTCCCGCCTTCCCAAATCCGACTACAGGACTGGTTCAGTTAGCGGGTGTTTCTGATATCGCCGCCGTAGAAATCTACAATGCGCAAGGACAACGCTTAAGCGTAGAAGTATTCCCCATCAATACCCAGCAGATTGATCTATCCGCTTTCCCTGCCGGTACCTATACCTTAAAATTTTTGTTGCCCGAGGGAATTGGGGTAAGCCGGGTGGTGAAGCGGTAGTCTGTGTGCATGACCAATTGCAGTAGCATTCGGGGAAAAGTCCTCCTGCTCCGTGAAATGATCCATAGGGGATTCATGGGTAGCAGGCATACGACAACTTAGGATAATGGCATAAAGCTATCTAGTGCCAGTGAGCGCTAATATCGGCTCTCTTCAAAAGCAGCATAGGGAACCTCACCTCGTCTTCTCTAAAAGACTTATGTACTTAATCTCCACTATCTCGCCTTATTGATTTTAAATACCGTCTTATTTTACTATTGAAAATGCTTTTGAGATACGCTATGAGAAAATTCTAATGTAATTATTTTAGAAAACGCTTTAAATTAAAGGCATTGTGGTAGTTTTTTACCTTTAATTTTATTAATCAGGGCTGGATTTGGTACTATTGAAGCCCACTAGTGTAACGAAAAGCAACTTATTAGCATAAATAGATAGACAGACTATACATCTAAAGCCCCCCCCCAAAAATTATCCAGATAGATAAACATTGGATGTATAACCTGCGATTCCCACTCACTCAGTTAAGACTAACACTTTGATACCTTTTCTATTCGGTATAATTGGAATTACTGCTTATTTACTTTAAAACTAAATCTTATGAGAAACGCAAAAACTTATCTGTGGGAGGGGGGGAAATACATGTCCCCATTTATGTTATTTGTTTTTGTCTGGTTTATGATCCCGGTAAACTATTCCTTTACCGTCACTAGTCGGGATGGGGTGGGAGAAAAAGATCCTACCAACATGTCAGAGGATGAACTAAGAGGCATGAAGGTAAATGTGATCGACACCGTCTTGCACTTGAGTGGAACCGATGAAATCCCACTATTTATCCAAGACTGTGGAGAAGTGGGCTTTTATCGCGTACAAGTATCGCAAACCTTAAGTGGATTTGTGCTACACACGATTAGCCTAGGACGGAAGAGAAAAGTAAATGTAAAATATGTTTGTATCAAACCATCTGAAAACATTGTAACGCCATGGCTGGGACAAAAGTAGTTTCTATCGACAACTGGAAGAATTTCCACGATCACGAACAGGGGCCGGTATCTAAACTGATGATTACGGAATTGTCGGATGATATCATGATGAATACCCTGGACAAGTACAAGGATGCAGCAGCAGAGATTCAAAGACTGCTTTTGGACACACACGACAAGGGGGAGCGTTTTCGGGCCTATGGTGCAGCTTGGTCTTTGTCAGGTTTGCCCTATCAGAAAGATCGAATGCACTTCAATGCTGCCATGAACTTACGCTGGGCGATCCGAAAAGACTGGTATGATCCAGATACGCATTACGAAGATGCACAGTTATGTTTTTTTCAATGTGGTAATACCATAAAAGAGGTATCGGCTTTATTGAAACGTTTAGGGAAATCCCTTCCAACCTCTGGAGAAAGTAATGGGCAGACTATAGCTGGCGCCATTTCGACGGGGGTCCATGGTTCCTCTATTGATCAAGGAGGAGTTCAGGATGCCGTGGTTGGGTTGAATCTGATTATTGGTCCAAATCCAGAGGATATCGTTTATCTAGAACGAGCCTCCAAACCCGCCCTGAGCAACGAATTCAGCGAATTCATCGGTGCTCGGCTCATCCGTGATGATGAGATCTTCAATGCGGCCTTGGTGGGCTTAGGTGCTTTTGGTTTCATACATGGCGTAGTGTTGAAATCCGTAGATATGTTCTACTTGAAACGGTACACTAAGGAGATGGAAAGGGAAGAGGCTCTGCAATTGGCTGAAACGCTGGACTTTTCTGATACGACCTTGATAGAAGAACAGGGTCATGGCACGAGACCTTATTTCTTCATGTTTTACATTAACCCCTATCGGAAAAAGGGCGAAGAGTTTGTGGCCGAAATGATGTTTAAGGTACCCAAGCCACAAGAAGGGGACGGAACAAGGCGACCTATTCCAAGAGTGAAGACCTTGAGATTCAAGGAGCTAACTACCTTACTGAGCTGGTACGCTTCCCATATCAATAAGGGCTTGACGGCCATTTTGGGCTTACTCCAACAGGGTATTTTTCCTAAAGAAGAAAATGATGGAGAAGTAGGAACGGTTGCCGAGCATTTCTGGGATAGCTCTTACCAAGGGAAGGTCTTGGCGGTGTCTTTCGGACTAGCTCAACAAGATATCCGACAGGCTATTGGCATCCTGACAGACCTGATGCGGACGGACGGCCCAATTCCTGCCTTGGCTGGGATTCGATTTGTTAAAGGGGGAGATGCTACCATGGGCTTCACTCGCTTTCAAGAGACGACCTGCATCATGGAGTTTGCTGGCGTACCCTGGAAAGGGAGCAAGCATATTATACCGCAGAATGAATTTATTCAGCGGGTCCATGATGCCCTGAAGGCGGCTGAGATTCCCTTTACGCATCATTGGGGGAAAATGTCCCATTGGGCGGCCGATAAACTGGTGGATTATATGTACGGAGAAAGAGTGAATCGCTGGAAGGCGGCCAGGTATAGATTAATATCTCCTGCCTATCGAGAAGTGTTTACCAGTGAATATTTGGATATGCTAGGGCTTTCGGGACCTCCTACTAAGGAAGAACAGGATGAAGATCCTACTGCCATTGCTTAAAGAATGTTGGCTGAGCTTCTGAGTGGCTGAGCATGAAAAATTGCCCTTGATTGTTATTAAATCACCTAATTGGATTTGGTAGTTCTCAAGGGCAAATTTCAGCAAGTAAATTAGATGTTTTTTGAGACGATCACATGTTTTGCAATTGCTTTCTTGCCCATAGCGGAAAAGGCGAAATAATGAGATCTCCACGATGCAAGGTGAATGCTGTTTCAATCTTCTGGTATTGTTGCTGTAAAGCCTCTGCATTATTTTCAAACAGAATAGCCAGAAGGCTGGATAAAAGCGTTCGAGCATTCTGCACTTCATGTCCAGTAACGCCCTTTGATTCGCCAAACCTGCGGATTTGAGGGATCAACAAACCAATATCTGTCTCTAATTTTGCTTGTACTTCATCTCCCTCTAGCTTGCTTTTTCGAACAGTATCAAGGTGTCCAACAGTCGTGATTGAAATTCCACTTTTGTGGGTACCTTCTGATTGGGATGAAAGGTCTGATAATGTAAGATTCGATTATTGATTTCTTGTGCTTCTTCTAGTTGATCAACCATTAAAAAAATACTGGCCAAGGTATAGTAAAGGCTTGCCTGGCCGCTAGATCTCCGAGACTGTTTCTCGATTTCTACTTTAGTATGAAGAGCCAGTTGGTGTGCAATTTCAATATGTGGATTGGGGGCTTGAGCTGAGCCCTGTGTACTAAACCCTTTTCCATAGTAATACAGTAAAATGACTTGTAGACAATTGTATTGTAACTCCGAGGTATGGTCCCCAAAGTCAATGCTTTGAATCTCCTGCTGCAGAAGCTGGCGATCTGAAAGTTCTCTTAGGCCAGAAAAGCCCAATACGGCTTCAAGCTGATCGATGTAGCGTTCTAAATATAAATCAATGCCCAAAACCAAGGACGTATTAGATAAAACCAAAAGTGTATTGTAGTACTTAGCAGTTGATGTTTCTTTAAGCGTGGGGTTGCGGTCGAAATAGGCGAGCATTTCTACATTGCACTCAATAGACTTTTGGGCATCTTCAGGATACCTTATGATATCTCGTCTTAGATAGAGCGAAGCGATGTTCAAGCCACGTAAAAGGCTTTCTGCGGGGATATCGGGGCGCCTGGCAGTGGTGGTCGGTTCCCTGATAAAGGCTTGAGTGAGGGGAGAAAAGTCTTCGATGCTAAAGTCAGAGAGATCTCCCTTTTTTCTGATTCCTTCATGAATGGCCTTTTCTTGATCACCAAGTGTTTCCAAGTTCCATTTAATTCGATTCAATTGGTTATTGGTTTGGAGGTTAAATGTGTTCATTTGGTCTTTCGATACTCGTTCTGATCTCATAGCATTTTTTCTTTGCAAAATTTGGAATTTGAGTTTAAGCAAATCGCCTCCATCAGTTTCTTCCTTATTAAAGTCAGCCAAACCCTTGAGAATCCATTCGTCCGCCTGTTTATAAAGCTTCTTTTCTTGCAGGATTTCAATATTCTGAATATAGTTCCACTTATTGAAAGGAGGCTTATCAGCATTATATTGCCTTAAGGAATTGAGCATGAAGTCCATTAAGCGACTAATGTTTACAGCGGAGAATAAATCGGGAGAACCTGATTTGAGTTGTCGGAGCTGATCTTTTAAGGAATCCGTTACATGACTACTCTCCTCTCTTTTAGGAGCTTGTTCTTTCAAGAATTTAGCTAACAAATTGAATAATCTGAGATGAGAGGGGAGTGTTTTTGAAGATTGCTTGTTGGGGTTTAGGCCACCTGACGAAGTGCGATTCACTTGAAGCGTAATATAACGCTTTTCCGTTTTCGTGAATTTGCGCATTAGTTCAATGGCACTATTGATTTTTGACATCTTTCAATGTTTTAATAAATAAAAAAAACAACAGTTGGTTATCGTTTGAATTTTGTTAAAAATGCTGCGTTTCTTTATTTATATGCTTGGTTATTAGTGTTTTATTGGTTTTTGTTGTTTTTTAGGATTTTTTAAATTCGTTTCAATTGGTTATTTGTTATTAATTTTAGTTGTTAGAATGTTTGCAGTTAATGTTTTTTTTGCCTTATATTGCAAGTAAGAAAGTTCTAATAAATCTAAAATCGCATACAAACAAATATATAAAAGAAAAATGACAAAAACTGTTAAGAAAAAAATTACACCAAAATTTATAGTATTAGAATTTTCTAGTGATTCTGAAGGGTAAAAAACCTTGCGCTCAATTTTTTGGAAAACAATAAGTTAATAACCAGCTGTTTAAAATTGGAATTATTTTGCTCTTAAGGAACTATTTTCACTCAAACTACTATTATTTGGGTGGTAGGGTGTTCTAATTTTAAATATATAATGATTATGACTTATCTGAAGGTGTTTGTAGATCGATTGATAGTATGTGTCCTACTATTAATAGGCTTATCCTTTTTTGCGCTTAGTTGCCAACATGAATCCCCGGACTCCACACAGTCTGGCATAGAGCAGATGGAGGAGACTGATGAGCAAAATGATGAAATAATTCGCGCACAAATTTCACCACAGCCTCCGCAAAGTCTAGATGTAGACGATGAGGGGGTAGCTAGGCAAGAAGATACAGATGAGGCACCAACTTTTAATGTAGAGAACGTCAACTTTTCAAACCCACGATCTAGGCGAGTCAACTCTATTGAATTACCTAGAAACCGAGCGCAGGAAAATAATGAGCAATACATTAGAATTGAAGAAGGTAAACAGTATTACATCGTAAACGATGATATACTATTCCTAACGGGTACCGTGGATCCAAGGATGTATACCTCAACAGGCATTGTAAATGATGACATTTTGTTCTTGCGAATGGATCTAAACGATGCTGTATCGTTCCGCAGGGATCAAATGTTAATCAGGCCTGGAGCCTTGTGGTTGAAGTCTGCCAATGTTTCGCCAACGGACGATACGAATTCCGAGGAGGAAGAAGAAGAAGAGGATCAGGAGATTGACCCAACGGAAGAGGATGATATTATCCCTCAAGGACCACTAGCTGCCCAAATGGAAGAACATACAATTGAGGTGGACCTGAATTTTTCGACTATACTATTAAACACCCGCGAACTAACCATTTTTGGATTTCAAAATGACTCCGAGGGAGGGCGAAGAAGAGGAATTTGGTCCTTTAAGCTAGAAGAATTACACAGCATGAAACTGATTACAAATACAAGTAATACGAAAAAACTAAAAATCTATTTGAAACCCATCCGTAATTAAGTTAGAACTGTATAACCCCAAAAATTCCCCTGGTCAGCTACTATAGTTTTGACATGCGCTATGGGTGGCTGGCCAGGCTTTTAACTGAGTTGATGAGCTTCAAATAGTTTTCAAGAGCCCTTTGCACGAGTATAACTAGGAACTGAATACGCGCAATAGTTGGCCTTAAACATTTTTCAATACAACACTATGCCCTAAACTACTACTTATTAACCTCAAAATTAAATACTAATGAGAAAACTAAAATCTAATCTCTGGGAAACGGGGAAATACCTAATCCCATTTGTGTTGTTCGCTGCATTGTCATCTGTGTTACCCGTCGAATACTCCTTTACTATTACGAGTGAAGAGGGATCAGGAGAGAAAGATCCCAGTAATCTGTCGGAAGATGAACTTAGAGGATTCATGGTGCACGAGATTGATACCGTATTGCATCTTAGCGCTACAGATGAGATTCCGATGTTCATCGAAAACTGTGGAGAAGTAGGATTCTTCAGAGTACAAGTGACACAATCCCTAAGTGGCTACTTGTTACACGTCATTAGTTTTGGACGTAAGAGACAGGTAAAAGTGAAATATGTTTGTATCAAACCTTCAGAAAGCTACGTAACACCATGGCAATAACAGAGGAATTTTCATTTGATAATTGGGAGAATTATCATGGCTATGGGCAGGGACCCGTAGACCGCTTGATGAATACTAAATTATCAGATGATATCACGCAAGGGCTGCTCGATAAATACAAAGATGCAGCCGCAGAGATTCAAAGGCTACTCCATGAGGCAAATCTCGCTAAGGAACAGTTCCGCGCCATTGGCGCGGCCTGGTCTTTATCGAGTTTGCCTTACCAAAAAGATAGAATGCATGCGAACGAGGCCATGAATCTTCGTTGGGCGATCAGGAAAAATTGGTATGCAACAGATACGCCCTACAGAGATTCACAATTGTGCTTTTTTCAATGTGGGAATACCATAAAGGAGGTGTCAAGTTTCCTGAAACGATTAAATAAATCGCTTCCTACTTCCGGAGAAAGCAATGGTCAAACCATCGCAGGTGCGATTTCAACGGGAGTCCATGGTTCCTCCATAGAGCAAGGAGGAGTTCAGGATTCTGTTGTCGGGATAAATCTGATTGTCGGGCCTAACCCTGAAGATATCGTCTATATCGAACGAGCGTCGAAGCCGGCTCTGACGGAGGAATTCAGTAAATTCATTGGTGCCCGTTTAATCCGTAACGATGAGATTTTCAATGCAGCTCTAGTAGGTCTAGGTGCATTCGGTTTCATTCACGGAGTTGTGCTCAAACCTGTTGATTTGTTTTACCTACAGCGGTATACAAAGAAAATGGATAAAGAAACGGCACTGCAATTGGCAGAATCACTGGATTTTTCCAAGATCACTTTAATTGAGGAACATGGACACGGGACGAGACCTTACTTCTTTATGTTCTACATTAATCCCTACCGAAAAAAAGGGGAAGAATATGTGGCGGAGATGATGTTTAAAGTGCCGAAACCAGCTCGTTCTGCAAAAGTGAAGAAGCCTATTCCAAGAGTGAAGACCTTTAGGTTTAAGGAATTGACTACCTTGCTGAGTTGGTATGCTTCTAATGTGAATATAGAATTGAAATCCCTCCTCGGCTTGCTGCAACAAGGGATCTTTCCTAAGCAGGAAAATGATGGAGAAGTAGGAACGATAGCCCAGCATTTCTGGGATAGCTCTTATCAGGGGAAGGCACTGGCCGTATCTTTTGGCTTGCCCAGACATAGGATTCGTGAAGCCATCGGTATTTTGACCGACCTGATGAAGACTCGTGGCCCGATTCCTGCCCTAGCGGGTATTCGCTTTGTCAAGGGGTCGAAAGCCACGCTCGGATTTACGCGCTTCGACCAAACCTGTATCATGGAATTTGCTGGCGTACCCTGGAAAGGAAGTAAGCATATCATTGATCAAGAGGAATTTATCCAATTGTTGCATGATGAATTGAAAGCACATCATATCCCTTTCACGCAGCACTGGGGCAAGAATACGAATTGGAGTGCTGAACTAGTGGATTACATGTACGGACCAAGTGTAAATCAATGGAAGGCGGCACGATATGAGCTATTGGGTCGTGATTTTGCACACTTGTTTTCCTCGGAATATCTAGAAAAATTAGGACTAGACGGTTTGCCTAAGAAAGATGAAGGACCGAACGCCTAATGTAAGATACATCTGATAAAGGAGTAGTAAGGTGTTTAGAAATTATTCATCTTGCTACTTCTTACTTCTACCTAATAAAAAAAGGCAACAGCGCCAGAAATGCTGTTGCCCCTACGATAATACAGATAGTAGAACTATTTTGCCATATATAGAAATCTCAGTTGAAACCTTAGTGGGGAGATGATCTCTAGTAGATCTGCTTCCAAATCCGGTTTGTTAGCCAATTGCATAATCCTTGCTTTGCCTTCGTGGAACTTTTTCTGCTTGAAGCAAAGCAAGGCTTCGTAATAGTCTATCCAATCCAGCAAATGGAGGTAATTCCCGTCCTGATCCGATTGAATCTTTGCTCTTAAATTCAGGAGATCAGCATCAATATCTTCTATATCAACCTCTGTACTCAGCATACCACTGACCACTGAGTAAAATTGGAAAATCTCCTCTCGATCTGCCACTTTTTCGAAATTTTCTCGAGCCTCATTGAAGTAGCTTCTTCTTTCCCGATTATTCTGCTCTAAGCCAGTACCATAAGCTTTCACTGCTGCCACTAAATGAGGATGAGCATTGTCCGTAGTGGGAATTATCTTGGCAAAGGGCGTCAAGAATCGATTGTATAATTGATCGCAATCCGCGATGAGAAGAAAATTATTGTAACTTAAAATGGCCAGAGCTAGCGATAAGGTAGAAATTAGGAGCTTAACCTTATGCTTTCTAAACAGTTGCCAACTATGGGAGGAATCTAATTTGTTAGTAGAGGTCGTTCCATTAAGTGCTGCTAGTTTTTCTTCCTTTAAAGCTAATAGGGTTTCGGCCGAAACAAGCCAAGCGGGATTGTTTGTTACTTCATTAAGATTCTTGATTAATCGGGCATCCTGTCTTAGGGAAGGAGACGATTCAAGTGCAGCCTCCAGTTCCTCACGTTCTGACGCTGGTAATTGCCCCTTGGCATACTTCAGTAATCTATCCTCTTGTCCGAAATGTTGGCTGCGCCTTTTTTTCATAGTACTAAAATTAGTATGTTATGGATATAAAGTGCCGCATATTAAATCGGCGTAAATCGGAAATGGGGTTTATCTGATCAAAGCAACGGATCGAACTACTTTCTGTCCAGAATCTTTCGTAGCCGCTTTAGAATCCTAAAGTGCGCTACATTAGGCTGTTTGATGCCTAATTTTTTTCCGATATCCACTAAAGAGAGTCCTTCAAAATACCTGAGGTGAATAATTTCTTGGTCGCGTCGACCTAAGGACTTTATATATTTGCTAATGGTAATTTTTTCTTCTAGATCCTCCATTTCTACTTCGAATGAATTGTATTCGACCCCTGCCTTAAGTATTAGGCTGGACTCGTCATCTACCAAAACCTCCCTTTCACGAAAAGGGGCTTTGTACTTCTTGTGTCTTTCTTCTCTGTATATGTAGGAACCCACTGTCCGTAGGTATCCGTAGAATTTTTCTTGATCTTCGTACTTACCGTTTCTCACCAATTCCTGTACCTTGAGAATGGTTAGTACAACTACATCCTCCGCTTCCTCCACAGTACCTCCTTTGAAGCGAACATCCTTACGAATACGTTCACTCGCCTCACTGTTATAAATCTCTCGAAACACCTTTTGATCGCCTTCTAAGAAAGCTTGTAAAAATGATTTCATTGGTATGTGATCTTACTTCCATTATGTGGGTTTAGCCTTCAATCATTACACCTGCATTCAAAAAAAAATCAAAATTATTTTCTTCTTCACCTATTTTCTGATCCTAGTCAGCCTCTGTTCAAAGCTGCCATTTGGAGAAATGACCAAAGGATAAAATCGTCAGATTCCCCACTTTTACACTAGCAATAACCTAACAATGCCAGTTTAATGTTAATGAAAAATTAAAATAATTGAAAATTATGGATCAGCTTGTAACTATTTCGAAATTAAAGTTCATTATATAAGATAAGTAAAACTCCCCAGGCATATCCAGACAAGATTTAGATCAATTCACAGCCACGGTGCTTATTCGGTAATTGCTGCATAGGCACTGAATCACCAGCAGGCGGTGCGAAACACTATACTGTACTTTCTACAGTAGTTGTCTGTACTGAATAAGCTTAGCACTTACTACCGGCTAAGTCTTATTCATTGCCCTTATTCAGACTCGTCTCATTTTAGTTTTTCCCTATGTAATGATCTTAAGTGATTGGCATCGGCATGCCTGTGAAGAAACTATGCTAATGTAAATTCCATTTGTCTAAGCTGTCAGTAGCACTGAGTTCTATTTGAAAATCGTCAAATTCTTGCTAAGATCATTTGATGATGGTTGCCAGATGTTAATCCGACTTCGCACGGAATCAATAACAAAAACGTAATATGAAAGACTGGAAGCCGATCAAGTCTGTTCTACTTTTTCTACTACTTTACCCAATGGTTTTGGGCGCAAACATTAGAGAGGAGTTGGGAGCAATTATCAAGGCTACGACCAACAAAGGAGAGGGGATACTGGCTAAGGTGGATACGGTTTTTACCAAAAAGTGGAAATCGAACGGTCTGAAATTCAGATGGCATCGCAGTATTAAAGGCGCAAACGATTACAAGTTGCTTGATGAAAAATGGGGGACTTATCATGTATTTGATATTGCTGCCACGCCTGGCATTTGGTATGAATATAAAGTGGAGGTGAAAGGGAAGGGAAGTACAGTCTTTTTCCTATCGCCCAGGGCACCCGTCATAGGTTATCGACCGCCAAGTACCAGTGAGCCTCTTGGCGCTGCCTTTAAAATGGCTAAGCCTTTTCAGTTTAAAGGTGAAATCTATATCGACTTTGATTTTAAGGATGGAAATGGTGATTTGGTGCTGCCAGATAGTGCCGTATACCATATTCAGTATGAGACTGAGGAGGAAAAAGCTTGGATGTTTAATCTGGGCAATGGTTCTGTAAAACCGGTGTACAGAGCCGTGGAAACCACCCAATCGAGAATGAGAATTAGGAAATTACCGGGAATGAAGACGATAAACTTCTGTGTGCGTATGATTCGGGGAGGGCAACTCTCCCGCTTCTTTTGTACCAACTTGGATGTACGAAAGCTACCGCATAGGAACCCCAAAGATATAGCCTTACTGCGGCCCATACATCCTGTTTTAGAGAAAAATAGGAGTAGCAAGATTATTCGCTTACCGACTGAAAACCACGAACCCGATCCATTTAAGGAAGAAAGAAGACTGGCTAAATTAGTGTCAATTTCCGATGCAGCAGTCCGACGCCAATCCCAAAAACAAAGAATGTCTTATCTCTAATAATCTCTGCCTTCTTAGCGCCTGTGTGATAGGGAATTTCCGGCACGAAGTAAAACGACCAAAGGAAACAAGCTTTTCCAATGAAATGCTGAGGCAAAGACACAAATATTGACGGAGAAACGAAATAATACGGAGAGTTTCATAAGAAGGCTTATATTAGCCTCATCCAAACGACGCAGAATCAAGAAACAAATCATAATCTTGGTTGGGGACTTGCCTTAGGGCAAGCCCCTTCTTTTTTTTCTTATCGCTTATTCCTTCGGTGTATCCAATCGCTTCTCCATAATAAAGTTTCGTAGGACTATTCCAAACCGCAGTACCTCGTTCTTCCGGATTAACTGATAAGCTCGTCGCTCAAAGAAGGGGCGGGCAGTGATGCTCGCGGCCAACTCAATTCGAATCCCACCGTTGATTTGCACCTGTTTTTCCAATCGATCTAGCAGCGCAGTTGCCACCCCTTGGCCCTGAAAATCTTTATGCGTGTACACCATATCAATATTACGGCCATCAGGTTCTAGGTTGGCGAAGCCGACGAGTTGGCCATTGATCTCGGCGAGGAGGGTGTGCTGCCTCAGGAAACGTTCTTGCCAGTGCTGAAGGTCTGGCCTGTGACTGGGCACCCAGGCTTCGACTTCCTCAGGGGTGTAATGTTGGAGATTGACAGAATGCACGGTGTCGTAGAAGAGCTGGTAGACAGCGGCGGTGTCCTCTGGAGTGAAGGGGCGGATAAGCATAAGAGTGTGGATAGAGGAAGAGAGGTATGGATCGAGCCATACCTCCCTGGAGTTTTATTTTACCACAAAACCATTACCAATGGTCTCATTGGGACGAACAAAGCTGAGTTTGCCTTCGTCATTTTCGGCCATCAAGATCATGCCTTGGGAGAGTACACCTCGGAGCTTCCGAGGAGCTAGGTTAGCGACCAAGACGATTTCCTGACCTACCACCTCTTCTGGTTTGTATTGCAAGGCAATGCCGGATACAACAGTCCTTTGTTCCATCCCTAAGTCCACGGACAATTTTAAAAGCTTATCTGCTTTCGGGATGGCTTCCGCAGCGGTGATGGTGCCTGTGCGTAGGTCCAGCTTTACAAAATCATCAAACTGGATTTCGTCTTTCAGAGGGGCGCGCTCTGGCCCTTTTTCCGCTGCAAGGATCTCCTCCAGTTTGTTTTTCTGGCGATTGACAATTTCAAGCCTGCTAGTGTCTCTTCTATCGTTAATCTTCGGGAACAACACGCCTGATTGCCCAACTTTATGACCTGCTACTACCAGCGCCTGCCCGGCCTTAACCTGATCCAAAACACTTTGGAGATCGCCATTTGCAGTCGCACCCAATCCCAAGAAAGCTCGGATTTTGGGGCTAGTGAATGGAATGAAGGGCTCACACAAAATGCTAAGTAGACTAGCAATCTGTAAGCAAACAAACAAACACTCTTTCACCACTGCACTATCAGGATCCTCCTTCCAGATTTTCCAAGGGGAAACATCCTGCAGGTAAGTATTGCCATAGGAAGATAACTCCATCAAAGCTAAGGCGGCTTGCTTAAAGCTAAAGGCATCTAGTTCTTGGGTGATCTTATCTACAATAGCAAGGGCTCCGGCCAACTTCTCCTTTAGATCCACCTCAATCGCTGGGGTAACGCCATCGTAATACTTGTTAGTCAATACGACCACGCGGTTAAGGAAGTTGCCTAGGTTATCCGCTAGTTCCTTGTCATAGAATTCGATAAACTCATCCCACTTGAAGTCACTGTCGCGATTTTCAGGCAGGTTTCTAAGAAGAGCATAACGCAGTGCATCCTCTTTATTAGGGAAATCCTTAAAGGCCTCAAGATATTCGTGCTGCTCAATTCCCCACCCTCTTGATTTTGAGAACTTTTGTCCTTCGAAGTTCAGAAACTGATTGGCTGGTACATTTTTGGGCAAGGCAAAATCGCCGTAAGCCTTCAGCATAGCAGGGAAGATAATACAGTGGAAGACGATATTATCCTTTCCAATAAAGTGGATCAATTCCACCTCATCTCCCTTCCAGTATTCCTCCCAATCTTTACCCTGGTCTAGGGCCCATTGCTTAGTAGATGAAATATAGCCGATGGGGGCGTCAAACCAAACGTACAACACCTTTCCTTCGGCACCTTCCAAAGGTACCGGGATGCCCCAGTCTAGATCTCTGGTGATGGCTCTGGGTTGCAGGCCATTGTTCAGCCAAGAGAGGCACTGCCCTAAAACGTGTTTCTTCCACTTTTTGGCATCGTGGTGTGCTACGCCATCTAGGCTGCCCTCCGATATCCATTCCTTCAACCATTCCTCATGCTTATCCAGCTTAAAATACCACAACTTTGTTTCCTTTAACACTGGACTCTTTCCGCTCAAGGTAGAAACGGGATTAATCAATTCGGTAGGGGAGAGGTCAGAACCACAATTCTCGCACTGATCTCCATAGGCTTCCGGATGACTACAACGAGGGCAGGTGCCTTTGATGTACCGATCAGCTAGAAACTGATTATAGTCCTCATCGTAATATTGCTCAATGGTTCGTACCTCAAACTCATCCCCCTTTTCGTGGAGTTTGGTGAAAAACTCCTGCGAGGTTTCATGATGAAGTGGTGCGCTGGTACGGTGGTAGTGATCGAATGAAATACCAAGATCCTTAAAGGTTTGTTTATTGAGCTCATGATAAGTATCGATGATCTCCTTCGGTGAGCGTCCCTCTTTTTTTGCCCTCATGGTGATAGCGGCTCCATGCTCATCCGAACCACAAACCCATAGGACATCCTTGCCCAGTAGGCGCAAGTAGCGCACGTATATATCCGCCGGTAAATAGGCCCCTGCTAAGTGACCCAAATGCAAGGCCCCATTAGCGTAGGGGAGGGCGGAAGTGACTAATATTCTTTTATTTTCGCTCATTATTAGCTATTTATAATCTCAGGAATTCGCTAATGCTGAATAGCATTAGGATGACTGAGAGCCGATTTTATAGATGAATAAAGTAAAGGATAAATCAATCTGCCTCAAATCGCTGCGAATATACAGGTTTGAAGGGAGATTTACCAGTGGCATAAGTGTAGTGAAAGGATCTACTCTTGCAGCAATTTATGCCAAGTATACAGGAAAATGTAAGGTTGCTTATGGGAGGCTAGGCTCCCATACGATTAATGGAGAGAATAGAGGAGATGAGAATCGGAAGACCCGACTCTAGAATAAGGAAATCATACTGACTACGAGAAAAGACATCTCGAATAATTCCCTGTTCTACCGTTGTGCTGCCAAGCTGTGTCTGGTAGACGATCTCGCAAGGGATCTTAGCTTTCGACAGCTCGGAGACCTTGTTATGTATGAGCGTATTTGCCATATCAAAATCAGTTAAGGATTACAACTATACCCAACAGCAGGTGAAAAGAAAAAGTTCCTGAAAAAAAATCACATAAAAATGGAGTAGGACGCAAGTTCTTGTATTAAATGTCATCCAAAAGGTATAAAGAACGAAGAATTTGAACGATCAAAACCTATTAACAGCTTTACAAATTGGGTCTGAACAAGGCTACAAGGAACTGGTGGATATCTACCAGGAAAAGGTGCTGAATATCTGCTTGGGGTATTTCCCGGTCTATCAAGATGCAGAAGATATTACGCAAGAGGTATTTGTAAAGCTATTTGAAACGATCGAGAATTTTCGGGGAGAAGCCAGTTTAAATACCTGGGTATATCGGGTGGCAGTCAACAAATGTCTGGAAAAGATTCGCTATCGGAAGCGGGGCAAGCGAGTAGCATTTTTCCAGTCTTTAATTGGTTTAGAGCAGCATGCAAGCCATGTGGCCAGCTCCTTTGATCACCCCGGCGTGGCTTTGGAAAATAAGGAACGCACACAATTGTTGTATCAGCATATTGAACGATTATCCGAAAAACAAAGAACTGCGTTCATTTTGCATCGGATGGAAGGGCTGAGTTATCAGGAGGTAGCAAGTATCATGGAAGTAAGTCTTTCCTCAGTTGAATCACTGCTTTTTCGAGCAAAACAAAACCTTAGAAAGAGCCTCAGGCAGTATTACGAAAAACAAATGATTTAATATGGATAAATCTCGACTTGACATTGAATCAGAAATTGACCGGACGCTGAAGGCCACGGAGGATATTAAACGGGTGAGTGGTAATCCATTTCTCTATACTCGAATCCAAGAACGGATGAGACAGGCTAATACTAGCAATGGCAGTAGAATAAGTATCGTATGGAGCTTAGCCTTTGCAGTGCTACTGTTTGTGATCAACCTCAGTTCTGCCTTCGCCTATTACCAAAAATCAGTGCAGGCGAGTCAGGCTGCTGGTATAGAGGCCATTGCTAGTGAATATGGATTGACGGAGCAGGAAGGATGGGAATATCAATAGTGTGATGAGGTATCCGGAAAGTAGAATGAATAATGGCTGGTCGATTTCGTTAGGATTCGTTTTGATTACTGGATTTATTTAGACAGACTATTATGACAAACTTCAAGAATATAGCCTTAGTAGCCTTGGTGCTAATGAACGTAAGCCTGGTAATCATGCTATGGTTACAGCCTATGTCACATCAAAGAATGACGGAGAAGGGGGCGAATCCACCCCCGCGGAGGGCGGAAGGCTTCCTAATAGATGCTTTGAAATTGGATGCGGACCAAAGAGCAAAACTTAAGGTCTTGCGAGAGGAGCATTTTGAAACTACCCGGGAGCTGCACAAGGGAGTTCGGTCTACAAAACGGGCGATGTTCGATGCGCTGCTCTCCAATAGCCCTGATACAGCAGCAGCATTACAGAAGGCAGCCGAATACGGCGACCAACTACAAAGAATCGATGAAGCACTCATTCAACATTATCTGGATATTCGTGAAATCTGTACGCCGGAGCAAAAGGATGAATTGAGGAAAGTATTTAGAAAAGCGATTCGGCGTCCTCGACCAAGATAAGTTCCCTTTTTACCTATAAGCGTAACTCATCATGAAGCAGAGTTGCGCTTTTTCTTTCACCAGCTTTTGATGAAATTATTGATCATTTCTTACCTTTCCGTTTTACATCCTAACTTATTCATTCGAATTTAAATCAGTACGCATATGCATGTTGCTGTTGTCGGGGCAGGTGCCTTTGGTGCCTGGACGGCCTATCAATTGTTGCAGCGAGGGGCCCAAGTTACTCTTTTTGATCCTTGGGGCCCGGGGCATTCCAGGGCCAGCTCTGGAGGAGAAACTCGGTTGATTCGTGGGATTTATGGGAGCGATGAAGTGTACACTCGTCTAGTGGCTGCTGCTTTTCAGGAGTGGGGGAAGTTTCAGGAGCGAACTGGACAGCAAGTTTATCATCCTACAGGTAGTCTCTGGTTATTCAGCAAATCCGATGATAGCTATGCAAGAAGGTCCAAACCTTTGCTGGAACGACATGGACTAAGCCTTGAAGAGTGGACCATCAGTGAAACGCAAAAGAAATATCCTCAGGTTTATCTCGATGATATTCAAACTGTTTTTTGGGAAAAGGAGGCTGGCTATCTATTGGCTAGAAAGACCTGCCAATACCTAGTACAGGAGTTGGTCAAAGTAGGGGGGCAGTTTCAGGCAGAAAAAGTAATTCCCGGAAAAATAGTGGAGGGGAAGCTCCAAGCGATTAAATTGTCCAGCGGCGGAACCTTTAAAGCAGATGCCTATGTGTTTGCCTGTGGCCCTTGGATGCCTAAACTCTTCCCGACTCTGCTTGGTGATTTGATTAGTATCTCCAGACAGGAAATTCATTATTTTGGGCTGCCAGCTTTATCCAAAGCCTTCCGAACGTCTGCCTTCCCGATTTGGGTAGATATGGGGGAGAGCGTGATGTATGGTGTTCCGGATTATGATGGACGTGGGTTTAAGGTAGCGGATGATACACGCGAATCTCTTATTGACCCTAGTACAGCGGATCGTGCAGTTACGGAAGAAAAACTGAAACAAGTACGTAGGTATTTGGGGCATCGATTTCCTGAATTGAAAGATGCACCTATGACGGAAGCTCGAGTATGTCAGTATAGTAATAGTCCCAATGGGCACTTTTTACTCGATCAGCATCCTGAAGCGGACAATGTGTTTTTGGCCGGAGCGGGCTGTGGTCATGGCTTCAAGTTAGGACCTGTCCTGGGCCGGATCATGGCTGAGCGAATTCTTGATGAGTTGACTGTTCCAGAGGAGTTTCAGTGGTCTTCCTTACAGAATGCCGGTCCTCCGTCCAATCAGTTTGAGCACTAAAAGTCGGCCTGCCGAAAAGAAAAATGCGGCCGAGATAATTCCCGGCCGCACCTGTAAAGATTACACTTCGCCTGATTACTGCTTATATCTTTGGTTTTATTGGGGTGAGTATTTGTTGGTTAGTACTACTACTTGTTTAGCCTAACACTTAAATACATTCCAAAGAACGGCACTTTTGGAATCAGAGTAAAGTTTGAGGTAGTGAAGTGGGAAAAATAGGTAGTGAAGTAGGTGAAATCCTAGTGTGAAGTATGTAAGGCGTTCTCCAGGATACTTTTTAGCTCTTCTACTTTCCAAGGTTTGGTGATGTATTGAGCTACGCGCCCTTGCTCTACGGCGGTGAGGATGGGTTCCATCTCGCTATAACCAGTGACAATCATTTTGACGATAGAAGGATATTTTGTATTCACACAGTCCAATAGTTCGATACCGGTCATATGGGGCATCCGTTGGTCACTAAGGACAAGGTGGACGGCTTGCTTCTTTAGAAGATCCAAGGCTTCGGACCCGCCACTGGCGGTGAAGACGTTGAAGTACCTACGGAAAACAGAACGGAAGGCTAGTAAATTGTCCTGTTCATCATCGACATATAAGACAGTAAATTTCTTGGCCATGTTTTTTCCTGGAAATGAATCTATTTTGCCACTACGATAAATATACAATCGCAATGAAGATATTATTTCCAAATGGCTGTTTGGGATGGAAATTCAAAATTAAGAAAAAATGTTGAGGGCTGCTTATGTCTAAAGCGCTAAATAAGTATATAAGATTTGAAGTACTGCTCTGCTGTTAAAATAAGGCTTGGAATTTGATATTAATCTAATCTAAAACCTTTTACCTGCCAGACGCCTCTAGGTTTAAAAAACATAAATTGCATATGGAGAGTATGTTTCTCGTATTCAAGATCGTACTGTTCGAGTTGCATATCATCAGCTAGGGTACGTTGATCAATTAACTGACAGGTAATAAACCTTCCCATGTGTTCCATCTTCTGGTTGAGAAATAACCGGGCTTTGTGAAGAATATCTTTGGGTTGTTGAGGCCGTGCAATGCTTTCCAGGGCGATAGAGGAGATCTCGACGTTGATATTTAGATTTTTCATGGTTTTTAGAGGTTTTAGGTTGTCGATGTCACAAATATGGTTCATCTACCAATAAGGTGCCACAAGAAAGTAGTGAATGGGGCATTTTAATGAGTGAATGGGAATTTCTGGGTGGGCTTTACTGCTGTCAAGCCCATATGACAGGCTTAAGGGGGTATTAAGTAGCTGGATTGGAGGATGTAGAGTAGCTAGAATTTCTTGTGCTCCTTCAGAAAATTTGCCAAAGCAATATTTTTTTCAAAAAATTGACAATATTCGACAATTGAAGGCCGTTATTGAGATGTAATTTGCGAACGGCAATTAAAAATTTGTATATTTGAAGTGAAAGGAGCGGGATTAGAAAAAAATTAAAAAAAATTCTATATCCAAAAAATAAAAAATTAAACGCTTCGTTTTAGAACTGTATTTAACAACATGAAAAAATTCCCTTCGGGGATTAACGATATAACTGGGGTTTAGTTTTATTTCCGAAAAGTGTGGCGCCAATGGCAACCACACTTTTCTTTTTCTATTCCATACGGTCTTTCTCTTTTTTCCTACCTTGCATTGAAAGATTACGACAGCTTGAACGCCAATGGAAATTAATCCCTTTTCCGCGACTTTACCCAATCTAAAAAAGATTAGTCATCCGGACCTCTTCTTTCAATCGGTGAAGGAAAAATATTCACCAGCCGTCCGACAAAACTTCTTCAGGTCGGCCTCATCTCCTGCTCTTTATATTCAGCAAATTGAAAGGCCAGCACACACTTACCTTGGAATTATTGCTACAGTTCCAGTCGATGCTTATCGAAAAGGTGAGATTAAGGGCCATGAGGAAACCTTGGAACGGAAAGGGCAAATACAGCTTAAGTTATTGGCGGAAAGACAGGCGATGGTCAAGCCGGTCCTGCTAACCTATAAGAATGTCGCGGCCATTGAAAGCTGGATGCAGGAGCAAATTGCAGAGTCCACACCCATCCAAACCGTTTTCTTTGAGCAAGACCAGGCCCATTATCGTTTATGGGAGGTAAGGTCACCTGCTAGCGTTTTGGAAGTGCAAGAATTATTCAGGCGGGAAGTTAAGCGGGCTTATATTGCTGATGGCCATCATCGCATGCTTTCTACGACAGATCAGCATTTGCAATTGGATGCAGTCCTTTGCTCCTTTTTCCCGCAAGATCAGGTATTAATCCGGGATTTCAACCGCCAAATCTTCCTTGCGGAGGATTTTAACGCAGATGACTTCCTCCTTCAATTGCAAACTGTAGCTTACCTGGAACCGCTGCCAGTGGGCCAGAAGCCTCATTCCAAACACAACTTAACCCTTTTCCTACAAGGGAGGTGGTATCGAATGTGGTGGAAAAATGTTCAATTGCTCGATTCGAATCGCATGTTGCCAATGCTGGATGCAGCTATTCTGAACGAAACTGTGTTGCAACCCTTGCTACGGGTGGAAGATTTGCGGAAGACCGACAGAATCAGATACATTGATGGGCAAAGCGAAATACAGGCTCTAGAGGAGCTACTACAGAAGACTCCAAATAGTTTGCTGTTCTGCCTCTTCCCGATTGATTGGTGGGAAATGGTACAATGGGCCGACCAAGATCATACCTTACCCCCAAAATCTACTTGGTTTGAACCTCGAATGAAGAATGGCTTAGTGGTCAAGGACCTCTAAACCTGACTTTTTTGGCTACTTCCCCTCCCAACGTAACCGCTTCTACCCAATAAGTGGTATTTTCAAAATAAATTTTAGCAAAAAACTAGGTGTGGCCTGATTTTTGTTTAATTTTACACTGTATTTGTTTAAGCCCTATTTGGGGCTATGAGAAAATTCAGGCTTCTAGACTAAAGTCTTACAGAAGCAAAATACAGGACAGAAGGGAGCACACTAGCACATAAATCATACCTGGCCCTCAATTACGGGTGCCATTAACCTTACACCAAAGGAAATTTATTTTTCCTTTTCCCATCATGTTCATGGATTAAACCATCCCTGTGGTACTTCCTTAAATAGGAATTCCATGTGATCCCAAAAATTTCCTCCACTATTTGGAGGGTATCTACACACATTTTATACCTCCTTTATAAAGAGCTTAAGGAGGTCACCAGGGTAATGTCCCTGGGAGGCTATATACAACACAACATTTGTGATCGAGTGGATGGCATTATGAGAAGACCCTTGCAATTATGAGAAAACTTGAGCTCTTTTGGTTCAAAGAGCAACGGATACTTAATCTCCATTAAATTATGATTATCCGGCATGAACTAATTGCATACAATCCCCCCCCAAAGTCGCCTGTGCGGCTTTAATCCCTAATTCTCAAATGCCCCACTCCTTTTGCCAAAAAGGTCATTGGTTTTTCCAATGCTGTAAAATATACTTTTGAAGTTGGATTTTATCGGGCCCTGGGATTGTTCCCGGGGCTTTCACTTTTTTAGAAGCCTACTGCTTTTCCTACAATAAAATCTAGAAATCCTTATTTTCGCGCAAAACCTATTCTGACATGCGCAAGATTACCGCCGATCTGATTCTTCCTGTGACTAGTGCCCCCCTGGAAAATGCTGTTCTTACTCTTAATAATGAAGGGGAAATCCTGAAAATCGAAGAAAGAACAGGGAAGAATGCTTCTGGGATTGAGGCATATTCGGGTGTGATCGTTCCCGGTTTTATCAATACCCATTGCCATCTAGAGTTATCTCATATGTTGGGAAAGGTGAATACCGGTACGGGGCTGTTAGAGTTTATCCGTAATGTGGTTTCCTATCGAGAAGTGCCTATGGAGGAAATTGAAGCGGCGATCCTTAAGGCGGATCAGGAAATGTGGGAAAATGGAATTGTAGCGGTGGGAGATATTTCCAATAAATTGGATACCGCTGCGCAAAAAACAGCAAGTCCTATCCGCTACTACACCTTTGTAGAGATGTTCGATTTTCGGCAGGAGCAGATGACCGCCTCCACTTTCGATCAGTATTATGAGGTGTTTCAAGGGCAAAGTGAGGTGGGGGGAAATCGCAAAAGCTGCGTTCCACATGCGCCTTATTCTGTTTCTGAGGCTTTGTTCAAAAAGATCAATAAAGCGAATGCTGAAGCGGTTACCGTTAGCATTCACAATCAGGAAACACCACATGAGGATAACCTTTTTCTAAACGGGGAAAGTGGATTTATTGATCTCTTCGGTGGGTTTGGCATGGACATGTCTGGCCTACAGCCAACTGGACAAACGGCTATCCATTATGCGATCGCCAATATGGACCCCAATCAGCGAACTTTATTCGTACACAATACCCTCACTTCAGCAGAAGATATACAAGCTGCTCATGCTTGGAATGATCAAGTATACTGGGCCACCTGTGCAAATGCCAACCTTTACATAGAAAATCGACTACCCAACTACCAGATTTTCATTGATAACCAAGCTAAGATGACCATTGGGACTGACAGCTTAACCTCAAACTGGCAGTTGTCCGTATTGGAGGAGATGAAGACGATTGCTCGTTATCAATCCGGTGTTACTTTCAGTACTTTACTCGAATGGGCTACAATCAACGGGGCTAAGGCTTTGGGCTTCGAAGAGGAATTGGGGAGCTTGGAGGTAGGCAAAAAACCTGGCTTGAATCTTCTAAGTTTAGATGCTCGCTTAGATTTTGGTGCTCAGACTCAAGTGACTAAGCTGGTCTAGGTATTTGGGGGGTCTTCCGAAATAGACGTGATTTTCATTTGATCAATTGAGTTATAATTCTGATCTTTCACAAAGTATGGTTGCTAAATTCAAAAACTAAGGCAACTGAATCCATATAGAAACCCGTACCTATAGGGGATAGAATTAGAAAACTACTCCAGTAATAGTCATCTACCCGACGACTAATGACGCTCTTGTACTACATTTTATTCATAGTTCTTGGTGTTGAAGAATGGTTGGCCTGAATCCTTCGCAATGGGAGCGGTTTCCATTCTACATACTCATACCTAAGTATTTAAACCTCTACCTTATGCTTACTAAAAGTCGATTATTTTGCCTTTTGTTGGTCGGTCTAAGTTTTACCTTGCAGGCACAGCAAGAACAAAGTTGGCAGGTACTATTCAATTTTGATGAACATCATATTGCTTCTGAGGGCGAAACTCTATTAGCGGAGGTCGTCAACTTTATTGGCAAAGTAGAATGCCAAGAGATTGTTTTACGAGGACATACCGACTGGACGGGTTCTTTAGCGTATAATCAGGCGCTGTCCACAAGGCGAACGAAAACCGTGCGGAGCCATTTAGTGGAGTTGGGCGCAACCGAAGAATTGATCCATATTACTTGGTTTGGCGAAGAAAAACCGCAGGCTGATAATGTCAGTGATGAAGGGCGTCAATTGAATCGCCGGGTGGAAGTGGTGGTGAAGTACAAACCGAAACAAGAAGTTGTTCAAAAAATAATTGAAGAGGAGGAAGAAGAAAAAGTGGAAATCTTACCCAGTGAACCAATCGTGAAAGATTTACGGTTGCAATTGAATGCTCAAAATAAGGCGGAGTTTACCTACAATTGCCGTGGAGACATTATTATCTCAGCCAAAGAGGGGGCCAAGATCCGAATTCCAGACGGGATGTTGGTTGATTGTGATGAACTGGCAAGATTATCGGTGGAAGTACAGGAGTTCACCAGCAAAAAGGAGATCATCAAATCAAAAGCGTCTACCTATGCGGGGAATACCATGCTACAATCTGCTGGAATGATCCTAGTTGATCTAAAGCGGGATGGCCAGCGGGTGAATTTGAACGGATGTTTAGAAGTAGTAATTCCAGGACCACAGGTTGAGGGCATGAAGCCCTACTTTGCCAATTCTGTTTCCAATCCGGAGCGTATCAATTGGGCAGAACGGAAAGGAGACATTAGGTATGATGATCGTTTACAGGCGCATGTTATAGAGATTTGTGGAGAGATTAGTGGTTCATTCGGTATCAATGCTGATAAACCTGTTGAGAAAGGGAAAGTTTATTTGGTAAAAGTCAAAAACCTAAAAGGCCAAAACCCTCATCTTGCAGTGGAATCTGCCTCGGGGGCCATTACCAATCTACGATTGATTAGCAGAAAAGAAGGTCGCCGCCACCAAGTCGGCTACTACACCTTCCCTGTACTTGCAGATGAAAGGCTAACGATCATAGGCTCATATGACAAGACTAATATGCTTGGAACAAATAGGACCTATCAACTGGATGCAGAGGTGCTCTATCGAAAGGAAAGTGGAAAATTGAGAACTAAGAAAATAAAACGACTTCAGAAGCGTGGTACCTATCACTTGATCCAGGACTTTCCCAAACTGCGTTTTGAAAAAACGAGCTGAGGAACTCTAGAAGTTGGGTAGTCGAAGGATGGGATCATTGATTTTTTCCTTACTTTCAACTATCCAACTTAAACATGAAGTTCTGACATGCAAAAAGTAAAGTATTTAATCCTGCCACTAGCCCTCATGGCTCTAAGCGCAGCCTATTTTTCTCCTTCCCCTTCTTCTTCTAAACCTAACATCCTACTGATTCTCACCGACGATCAAGGATATCATGACGTTTCCTACTACGGTACTAAAGATATACAGACGCCTCATACAGACGCCCTGGCCAAGGCTGGTTTGCGCTTTGATAATTTCTATGCCAATTGTCCCGTTTGTTCACCTACGCGGGCAGCACTCTTGACCGGAAGATACCAAGAGTTTGTAGGGGTGCCTGGAGTGATTCGGACCTATCCGGAGGACAATTGGGGGTACTTAGATCCCAAGGCGACTTTATTGCCAGAAATGCTGAAGATCGGAGGCTATCATACGGCTTTAATAGGGAAGTGGCATCTAGGATTGGAGCCTCCAAATGTTCCTAATGATCGAGGCTTTGATTTTTTTCATGGTTGGTTAGGAGATATGATGGACGATTATTGGATGCATCGACGACATGATATCAACTATATGCGAAGAGATCGGGAAGTGATAGACCCAGCAGGACACGCTACGGATTTGTTTACCCAATGGTCCATTGACTACATCAAGCAGCAGGCAAATGAAGATCAGCCTTTTTTCCTATATCTGGCCTATAATGCTCCTCACTTTCCAGTCCAGCCACCTAAGGATTGGCTTGCTAAAGTCAAGGCGAGGGAGCCAGGATTGTCGGAAAAGAGAGCCAAGTTGGTGGCTTTCATTGAGCATCTGGATGATGGAATTGGGCAGGTGATTCAAGCCTTAAAGGATAGCGGTCAATATGACAATACGATTATCGTTTTTACCAGCGATAACGGGGGGCTATTACGGGATGCCGCTAACAATGGGCCATTACGAGATGGGAAACAGAGTGTCTATGAAGGCGGATTGAAGGTGCCTACGGTAATGGTTTGGAAAGATAAAATTCTAGCCGGCAGTTCTACTGGCTATAAAGCCCTAAGCATGGACCTTTTTCCTACTCTAGTAGAAGCTGCTGGGCTGAAAACTACCCATACTATTGAGGGCAAAAGCTTTCTGCCCACCTTATTGGGACAGGATCAAAGTGATGCCAAACGCCCCCTCTTCTTCTCCAGGCGTGAAGGTGGAAGTCGCTACGGTGGGCTAACCATCCAAGCCGTTCAACTCAATAATTGGAAACTCCTTCAGAATAGCCCCTTTGCACCACAAGAGCTCTATAATCTCGCCGAAGATCCAACTGAAGAGAATAACCTAATCAACTCGGAGAAAGAGAAATTCCGTGAGCTTAATGCTCTGATGAGAAAACATTTGCAGGAAGCGGGAAAGGTGCCCTGGCAAAAGGAGTAGGAGGAATGGGAAGACCATTACATTGTCAGAAGACAGATATAAGATGTCATGCCATTACATTGTCAGAAGACAGATGGAAGATATCAGATACCGCTACCTTACCTCTCCCTTCTGTCGTCTGTCGTCTGTCTGTCTGTCTGTCTGTCTGTCTGTCTATCTATCCAATTCCCAAACATCAATACTCTTCAGTTCTGGTCCACCGCCTCGGTCGGCTGAGCCTCCAGCAATGTATACTTTGCCTTGGTAGAGGATCGCTTGGGTTCCATGCCGACCGGTTAGCATGGGGGCAAGGGTATGCCATTTTCCTTCAGAAACGTCATAGGCCTCCACTTCGTTATGAGCCGGTACCTGAGTGTCAGATTCGCCGCCCATCACAATCAAGAGATCCCCATTTACAATGGAGGTCGTACCTGCCCGCAGGGTAGGGAAGTTGGATGAACCAGGGAGCGTACTCCACCTTCCAGTGCTGAAGTCATATACATCTACTGCGGAGACCGTTTGATTCATTACTTGTCTGGTCTTGGCGGAAGTATTGCGCCCGCCCGCGGCGTAGAGCTTGCCATCAATAATGGCGGACTGGAAGTGATCTCGCGTGTTGGGGGCATCTGGAAGTTGTTTCCATGTTCTGGTTTTCGGGTCGAATTCATCAAACCAGGTGTTGTGCCCAGTGAAGTGACCCTCTGTGTTGCCACATAACATATAAATTTTGTCATTATAGACGGCAACCCCTGCCGCTCCGCGTTCTCTACCTTCGGGTAGCTTACCGCCGATACGCCAGCGATCACTATTAGGGTTGTACACGTGGATAAACTCGATCGGCTCCTCCTTCGGGTAAGGACCGGTAAAAGCGCCAATTACCCAAATCTCACCTTGGAAAGCGATTGCTTGGAAATGATGCATCTCCAGCGGGCTTTCGGCACCAGCAGACCAGGTATTTGTGGTGGGATCGAAAATATCTACTTTGTGCGTATTGCGGCCACCCAAGGCATAGAATTTACCATCTAATTCTACGAAAGCAGATTCATGGCGCCGATTAGAGCGGTTGTTGGTGAGTAGCCGCTGCCAAGGGCCTTTCTTGGCTTTTTGCTCGAACTTTTGTACCCGCCAATTAAGTACCTCGGTTACATATAGTTCCTCCCCACTTCCTACGGCAATACCGTGGGCGGCTCGGAATTGACCAGAAGCGGTGCCCGATCCACCTGTGAAAGTGCCTAAAATATTTCCCGCTAGGTCGAGTTTTAAAATCTTTTCATTATCCCCATCCGTCATGTAGATATGTCGTTCTGGGCTAATGGCCAAGCCCCAGGGCTTGCCGATATTTTCCCATTTGGATAGAAACTTACCGTCTTTATCGAATACCTGGATACGGGCGTTATAGCGGTCGGCAACATAGACTCTATCTCGGTGATCCAATACGATATTGTGTGGATTATCAAAGTTTCCATCCTCCTTCCCTTTCTCGCCCCAAGCTTTGATTAGATTACCGTGTTGATCCATGTGTACTACGCGATGATTCCCATAGCCATCCGCTACGTAGATGTCGCCATTGCGAGCGATGGCAATATCGGCCGGTTTGAAGAACAATACCATCTTCCGAGTATCATTGAATAAGCCGCTCGTTCCATTTTCACCCAGTACCATCTCCACTTGACCCTCGGGATTCATTTTGATTACCAAATGCGAAACCAGGTCGGTCGTCCATATGTTATCATGTCGATCGATGCGTAAGCCGTGCGGATCTTTGAAAATGCCGTGCCCCAGGGAGCGGAGGTACTTCCCGTTTTCATCGAACTCCATCAATTGACGATTCCCTTTATTGAAGGCGAAAACGTGTCCTTTTGAATTGACGGCTACGCCTGTGGGTTGAATGAGATTGCCGTCAGCCGGTGCCTTGAGAAAATTAGGTACAGCTTCCAAAACTAGTTTTGGCGCAGCCGTTTGTGCAATAAGTGCTTGGTTAACAATAATTACAAATGCCAGGAGAAGTATCCTTTTCATTGATTTTTACGTTTTGTTGAACGCAATTTAAAGGTAAATGGGAGCCTAACAAAATCGATCGGCTAAATTCTATTTGGGAACATATTTGTTGTAGCTTTCAATCAATTTGTGATCCAGTAAGCGATGCCACAATGCGGAAGCTCAGTAACAAGGTATCCCTCCTTTACCTTCAAGAGACATTACCTATATTTTTATAAACTTTAGCTTACAATAAACTGCTTGATATGAAAAACTACTTAACTCTTTTACTCCTGCTGGCCTTCACTTATACTAGCCTTTTGGCGCAACAAAAAAAAGAAATCCTTCCGGCGGTGAGTCCTGGCGGTATTGCTGCCACTAAGATTGACGTGAAATATGGAGCGCATGAACGCAATGTCTTTGACCTTTGGCTGGCGGAGTCTGATTCGCCTACGCCTTTGGTCATCTATGTGCACGGGGGAGGTTTTGTTGGAGGAGATAAATCTCGCATTTACGAATACAACGATATTGATGAGTTTTTAGCGGCAGGCATTTCTTTTGCCTCCATCAATTATCGTTTCATGACCCAACTCACTACGGGCATTCCAGGTTGTCTACAGGATAGTAAGCGAGCCCTTCAGTTTATTCGCTCCAAAGCGAAGGAATGGAATATAGACAAAGAAAAAATCGGTATGTATGGTGCCTCGGCCGGGGCAGGTACTAGCCTTTGGATCGGCCTGCACGATGAAATGGCTGATCCGGATAATGAAAATCCCTTGTATCGAGAGTCGACCAGAGTGAAGGTGATCGGAGCCATTGCGACCCAGGCCACTTACGATTTCACCAAATGGGATGATGTCCTAAAGGTGACTTATCCTAGCCCAGAAATAGAAAAGGCTTCGCTGATGCAAGGCGCCATGGCTTTAGGGCTAAAGAGTGTAGAAGCGATGGAATCCGAAGAAGGCAAGGCCATCGCCCAGGATGTGGATTTCTTGACGCTGGTTTCAGAAGATGATCCACCAGTATATGTGAGAAATAAAATGGAAGGTGGTCCGATCAACTTATTCGATATGAACCAGGTCCAGCACCATCCCTATCACGCCATGGCTTTGAAAGAAGCGCTGGATGCTATCGATCACGAATCTCAAGTGTATGCACCGGGCTTGGAAGTGGCTCCTCCAAAAGATGAGCAACTGTCATTACCTGCATACTTCATTAAGTACCTGAAGTAGAAGGCTGCTACACTTTATACAACCGAAGTTGCTCAAGTTGCTCACGAGAAAACTTCGGTTGTATGCTGCTCAGTTTTCTAAAGATAGGTCGCAATCACCTCACTGACCTTTTTGCCAAGCGCCTGACTCCCCATTTTCGTAAAATGCACGTTGGCAGGGATTTGGAGCTCTTCGAGGTGGGGCAATACATAGTCATACAAGTCATTGACGGGTATCTTATGCTTCCGCATGATCTTAGTGGCGATTGCGTTATAGCGTTCCGGCATACCGGGCAACCGCAGTGGTCCACCCACGGGAGTAGGATAGGGAGTGGTGGTGGCAAAGATCAACTGAGCTTTTGTACCCTTTAGATATTTGGCTATAGCCTTTAGGTTTTTGCGATAAAACTTGGGAGCCGCTTGTTGGGGATCTAAAGGATTACTACTGTTTTTACCTGTCCTTGGGTCCACATGTTTGAGGTCATGTAGACCAAAATTGAAATGTATGACATCCCATGATATATTATCTACCCAGACTGGTACCTTGCGTATGCCCTTGGTGGTACCCTCACAATTCTCATATCTGCCATCCTCGAAGGTAGGTCTGACCACGATGGCTTTGTCTTTCAGGTATTCTTGAACAAAAGGAGTGTATCCTATCGAGATGGAATCCCCAAGAAGGAGCACTTTGGGTAAGTCCTCAGTAGTGAGTGTCAGCGCAAGTTTTGGTAAACAAAAACTAAGGCCGAGGCCGGCAATTTGTTTAAGGGCTTTTCGTCGGTTTGACATGAGTACAAGTTAGTTGGTTAACGAAATGTACTGAATTCTTACTGTGTACTTGGGACCTAGCTCAAGTTATATTATGTGGCTAATATCCCATCAAATCAGTGCTCGAAACTTCAAGCTCAATTCCCGCTTAGCCTTTTCATTACTCACAATCTTAAACTTATACGCATCCTCTTTGGCAAACTCGGGCGGGGATAGCTGAAGTGCTTTGGCTTTGGCGGTGTAGTAGGCGGCTCGAGTTGGATGATCATCCGCGCAGATGTTAAAGGTCTCATTCCATTTCTCCTTCTGAATCACTTGGATGATGGCTTCAATGGCTTCCTCGAGGTGGACCAAGTTGATCGGTGCCCCGCCATTCTTCACCTCCTTCTTACCCGCCAAGAATCGAGCCGGATGGCGATGAGGTCCGTACAATCCCGCCATGCGTACAATGCTGCTGGCAAGTGCTTGAGATTGTAGCCATTCTTCTGCTTGCACTAAAGCACGACCAGAGGCTGTTTCAGGCTGGGGTGGCGTAGCTTCCGTAACGGTACCATTGTAGTTACCGTAGACGCTGCTCGAACTGACAAATACTACTTGCTGAATCCCTCCCTTAATAGCCTCGTTAATAACCAACTGTACCTGGGCAGGATGTTCTTGCTCCACCCGAGGATTTCGTCGACCCGGAGGAATGTTCAGGATCAATATATCTGCTGCAAAAAAATCATCAATGGCTCCTTCAAACTCAGCCCCAACTCTGAACACATAAGGTTGAATCCCGACTGCTGAGAGCTGGTTACGTTTTTCAGGAGAAGTAGTGGAGCCCTTTACCACAAAACCTTGATCGACCAGACGTGCTCCTAGCGGCAAACCTAGCCAGCCACATCCTAGAACAGCTATTCTTTTACTCATACGGGCAAAGGTAAGTTTTTAGCAGATGCTTGGAAAGGCCGTACGCTGGTCTCTACGGATTATTCTTGATCACTTTGGACAACTAGGTCAAAATGATCCAGGTACCTCCACCTTAGAAGGATTCGTTCGTTAGTTCCATGTTCAAAAATGCTCCTGCAAAATTACCGCTAGCCACAGCTTGTGCTACGGAGCGGAAAGGCGTACTGTTGTCCCCGCAGGCCAAGACTCCATCTACCGTTGTTTTTTGCCATTCATCCACTTGTAGATAACCGGCTTCCGTTATGGCACAGCCCAGCGACACTGGGATGTCAGAATGCTGCTGAAAGGGGATGCTGGCATAAACGGCATCAAAAGCCAGTTGATTACCATCTTGTAGGATTACTTCCCGAAGCATGCCCTGTTCGTGTTTGATGCTGTTTACAGGACTTTCGAAAATTTGTATGTTATGCTGTGCCAGTTTTTGTCTTTGCTCAGGGGTGAAGTCAGCCTCCCCTGCTGTCAGCAAGCTGAGATCATCGGTCAAATTATTAACCAGAGAAGCCAGGTGAAAGGCACGCTCACCATTGGCTAGAATAGCTGTCTTTTTTCCGTGATATTCATAGCCGTGGCAGTAGGGGCAATGTATCACAGAGATGCCCCAGCAATCCGAGAAGCCTGGAATGTCCGGCATTAGATCCGCTATACCCGTAGCAAAAATGAGTTTCTTAGCAGTAAAGGAATCTCCCGCTTCGGTCTGGATGGAAAAGCCGTCCTCCGTTTGCTGTCCAGCCGTCGCGAACCCCTCGTAGAACTGGATAGATGGGTATCGAGCTACCTGCTCTCGAGCGACTTGGCTAATTTCACTCGGTGTTTTTCCGTCCTGCGTCAGGAAATTATGAGAATGTGGGGTTTGACGGTTGCAGGGTTTGTTGGCATCAATGATCAATGTGTTTCTTAAAGATCTCCCTAAGGCCATTGCTGCGGATAGTCCGGCATAGCTACCTCCAACAATGATTACTTCAAAATCTGTTTTATCTGACATCGGGTTCAATTTTGTGATGGAATCGGAGGGCAAAGGTAAGTGGTTAAGTTTTTAAATGCAACATTGTTGCATTTAAAGTTGTTCCAACATACTTCCAAAGTTTTGCAAGGCTGGCCTGTCAGGAAACTTAGGAAGTATACTGAGCCAGATCAGAGATTCTTCGCCGTGATCATCCCATACATTGCTGGGTGGCGCATATCTCGTACATAAATGCACGAAGATCCTACCTGTATATCTGGCTATGTATATGTTGTCACGCTGTGACAAAGATGACTGTGGCCCCGACAATATTCTCCAGGTCTATTTGTAGGTAAATATTATAACCCCGCTAGGGGTTAAATATACCTAGCCATGAATGCCGGCAAACCCGTGCCTATGGGTACGGTTTATAACCCAAGTCCTGAAGTATGTGCAGCACGATCAATAGTCCTTTGCCATCGCCTCAGCCATGGGGTGCACAAAGATTCGCTTGACCTTCTTGGGCTTATCCAAGATTTTGTAGAAGGAATCCAGGTACTTGACCATGCGCTTGCGGTCTTTCTCTGATAGCAGATCAAAATCCTGAATGATTTGGGTGAGGGCTGGGCGCTTTTGCTTGAAGAGCTCCAAGACGGGAATTAGGTCTTCCATAGGCTTTAAGTGCCCCAGGAAGTAACGCTGTTTGACGGAAGTGAAGCCAAAAGCAAGGTTCGTGGTAGCATAGGAGGCGTCCACCATGCCAGAGAAGTCAAAATCGTACGGAATGGGAATCATCTCACCATTCTCTAAGGAAATGATCTCTGAATTCTTACAGGTAGGTAAAACCCAGTCGGTATTTCCAATCAGGAATTGAAAGACCTGAAATATGGTGTAGTGATGTTGGTTGAGGTGATTGGGACGCATGCACTTCATATCACTCATAACGGCATTGACACGATCTATGAGTTCCTCCCGATCTTCGATCAAAAAGCCCGTGAATTGTCGATTGGTGCGGCCAGAGAGGGAATCTTTCAAACTGAAATCCACTAGTTGTACGCGAAGACTGTTGTCCGTCAGTTCATTGTAGAGTTTATAGATGAGATACTCCTTTAGCACGTAGGCTTGGTAGGCTGCATTGGATTCGCAGGGATAGACCAATTTAAATTCGTTCAGCTTTTTAAAGTTTCGTTTTTTCAGCGACTTGTTGGAGTATTTGATTTTAATGGGTGGATTTTCGCAATGCCGACTACGATATTTCCCGCGGATTTTAACTTTAACTTCTTCCGTCAGCTCTTCTCCATCAGCAAAAGAAAGCTTGGCTTCTCCCCAATGATAACTTTGCCGCAGCCAATCTGCAAAGAGAGTGTCAATATTGGTAACGATTTGTAGGGAGATCTTCTCTTCCGCTTGCATTCGGTCTAATAAGCTGATCTTGGTTTCTAGGTTTTCCTCCTGCGATTGCAGGTTAAATGGCAAGTAGATAAGGGCGAGACAGAGAACTATCCCGAACGAGGTTTTGTTAGTTGGTATCATACTCTCTATAACAGCCTAGCTGGTATTTGGCTCTCGATTCTTAGCCAATCATCATAGAAATGTCAGTAGAAGACAATTATCTCCGCTGTATCGAACTAAATCTTCCCGAAAAGACTTACAATAGTATGAAACAACAAGAAGTATATCAACCCATTAGTTGTAACTTCTACGATCATCTAGAGGCTACAGCTACTATGCGTAAGCGTGTCATCATCCATTACCTGGATACCAGTGGTAAAGAAACCTCAATCTTGGCCAAAATCAAGGATTTATTCGTCAAGGAAAAGGTGGAATACATGGTACTGGACAATGGACAAACCATTAGGTTGGATCACATCCTGGATGTAGATGGTGAGCAATTAGCCGCTTATTGCTAGTTCCTATTTTTGGTATTCGTAACAACCAATATCCGGTATCGCGTCCCGCATATTGTTGGCTAAGTCCGTCAATATGCCTGGCAATAAGGATGCCCTATCAATGGCAATGGATAATGAATCCAGGTGGTAGTCATCATCATTGGGTTCTACAAATAGAATAGCCGTTCGTTCTCCATTAATGCAGGGATTGCATTGGTCTACGAAGAAATTAGAATAGGCGCCTTCATCTGCTTCCAAGAGATCATCTACTCTAACGATGCAGTCCTCGAATTTTACATTGAAGAGGCCCGGTTCCTGACCGTCGAAGCCATCATCGAGTGTAACTTCATCCCGTTGTGAACCAAAGAAAATAGAATTGCGGAAGGTGGCATTGAGCCGAAAGGCTGCATTGCTCTGGCAGGTGGCGTCATAACAGAAGAAATTGGTAGCGGCCAGAGCAGAGGCATCGATCCCATAGCTGGCTACCGTACAATGATCCATGGTGTAATCTCCTCCCAGAATAAACTGAACAGCGTTAGCGCCATTGTTATAAACAAGAGTGTTGGTAGCTTTGATCGTACTGTGATAGCCAACAATTCCGCTGCTGGAGGTATTGTAGATCTGTACTTTGTCTAGCGAAGCATCACCCGTAGAATCTACGTAAATCCCGAAAATCGAATTACGGATAGTGGCATTTTCAATCTTACTCCCTTTACTTCCCCGACCGATGATAATGCCGTACCACTGCCCCGCTTCATCCAAAAACGATTCCTCCAGACGGTCCCCTTGTATGATAACTGGCTCTTCAGGAGTCCCTTTTACATGTAATTGGCCTTCGCTCAAGACATAGAGAAAACCATCATTGAAGACACCGAATTGATCATTTTGCGCAATTCCCCCGTGCACGTGTACTCGAGTTCCCGCTTCAATTTCCAGTCGGCAGCTATCAATAAACACCTCCCCGAAAATGACATAAGGCTTATCATCATCCCAGACGATGGATTCATCACAAGTCAATACCACAGGTACTCCCTTATTAAATCTACTGGGAAAGTAATTGGCATTTTGTCCCCAAGCTTCTAAATGTACGTTTTGGGCATTGTCACCAGACTGGACAATAACTCGATCTTCGATGATAAAAGGACTGATGGATTCAGGATCATCGGGATCAATCGTAACTTCCACAAAGACGTATACACTGTCATTTCCCCAAATGACCGTATCGTCGATCTCATCTCCAGGGTTACCATCTACATTCATCCGAAAAAAAGAATTGCTACCACTCTCTAGAAAGATTTTCCCTACACGAACCGCCTGGTCACTCGGATTGATAATCTTGAAGTAGCGCGTGGCCGAACCCCGTTCCGTAAATACTGTATCAAACCGAAGGGTATCTAGGGAAAACTCCAGATCTACGCTTCCATCAGTAATAAATGATTCTTCCTGTTCACAAGCGGTAAATAGGGCTAAAACGGCTATAACAATAAGTAACAAGTAATCTTTCTTCATCCTGTTCTATTTCAGAGCTGTAAAAGTAGAACGAAATATTGGATGGGCTAGTCTAAGGGTCGACTTTTTTTGGAGTCTTGGTCGGCCCAGCGTCAGCAGGTAAAGCTAGGGGTTGGATGACTTAGCTGGATTCATGCCAGCTCATGCCGCTAAGTTGTGCTATGAAAATTATCAGCAATGGACCTTTTAAGGATGGTCTAGCCAGATCTATTGCCCTGCCCCCACAACCCCCTACAAATGTTCTGATGCGGACAACCAAGTTCCTCGGAATTCTAGTACCTTTACCGTCGAAAGTAGAAGTCTTGTCTGCAATCGAGAATCAGTGGGTTGGGAAGTGCTTATTCTACCTATATTCAGGGATTCTAAATTACTAAGAAAGGGTAGCTGGGGTTTTGCAGGTGTGGACGGATACTGTCATCTGCTCCTTTAACAAAATGCCCAGTGGATTGAAGTGAACTAAATATTTGAAGCATTTTGGCAAAACCAATCATAGACGTAATTATTCCTGCCTATAACGAAGAAGAATCCATCGGCCTGGTTGTAGCAGATATTCCCAAAGACTGGGTACGAGAGGTGATCGTGTGTAATAATGCCAGTACGGACCAGACAAGGGCGGTGGCGGAAGCAAGTGGAGCAACAGTAATCGATCAGCCTCAAAAGGGATATGGAAGTGCTTGCTTGAAGGGTATTGAGTATGTTAAATCCAAACAAGAAGAAGAACAACCCGATGTAATCGTATTTCTCGATGGGGATTATTCTGATCATCCGGAAGAGCTCCCCAATCTGTTACAACCAATTATGGAAAATGATGTTGATCTAGTGATTGGTTCGAGGGCTTTGGGGAATATGGAGTCGGGGGCTATGATGCCTCAGCAAGTCTTTGGCAATTGGTTGGCTACGAATTTAATCCGTCTCTTTTATCGCTATCACTTTACGGATCTAGGCCCGTTTCGGGCGATAAAGTGGCAACAACTACTGGCCATTAAGATGCAGGATCCCGATTTCGGTTGGACGGTAGAAATGCAAGTTAAAGCGGCTAAGTTTAAATTGAAATGTGAAGAAGTGCCCGTAACGTATAGAAGAAGAGTAGGGGTGTCAAAAGTCTCGGGTACGATCCGAGGAACGATATTGGCGGGCCACAAGATTTTATGGACAATCTTCAAGTTGTTATAAAGGTGAATTTAGGAGTTGGATCACTGCCCTAACTCCGTCTAAAATTAAGTTTGAAATGTCGATTTTGGCTTACATTGTTTTAGGGCTTTATTGCTTCACGCTACTATACGTGACGGTGTATTGTGTGATGCAAATCAAGTTGCTATATCATTATCGGAGAGGGCTCACCAAGACTCCGCCGCCCGCATCAGTACCGCCAGTGCGGAAGATGGCTATGGTAGAGGAAGGAGCTATGGCTTGGCAGAAAGAGAGGAATCTGGACACTTTACCGGGTAATGCAGAGTCGGAGGAGCTTCCTTTTGTAACGATTCAGCTGCCCATCTTCAATGAACGATTCGTGGTAGAGCGCCTGATTGACAATATCACTCAATTCGACTATCCTAAGGAGAAGTTTGAGATTCATATTCTAGACGATTCGACTGATGATACGGTCGAGATCACTAGAAGGAAAGTAGAAGAATACAAGGCCAAGGGCTTTCAAATTGAACAGATTACGCGAACAGACCGTAAAGGTTATAAGGCTGGAGCCCTTAGAGAAGGCATGCAATTTGCCAAAGGGGATTTCATCGCCATATTTGATGCTGATTTTTTGCCGAAACCAGATTTTCTATTGAGAACCATACCTTGGTTTCAAGACCCTAGTGTAGGCGTGGTTCAAACAAGGTGGGAACACATCAATGAGAATTACTCTTTGATTACCCGGCTGCAAGCTATGCAATTAAATGTTCACTTTCGGGTGGAGCAAGTAGGGCGGATGAATGGCAATTATCTACTGCAATTCAATGGGACAGCCGGGGTGTGGCGACGCCAAACGATAGATGAGGCTGGGGGTTGGGAAGCCGATACCCTGACGGAAGATCTTGATCTCAGTATTCGGGCCCAACTTAAGGGCTGGAAGATTCGATTCTTGGAGAATGTAGGCTCGCCGGCTGAGCTGCCAATTGAAATGAATAGCCTAAAATCTCAGCAGTTTCGTTGGATGAAAGGTGGTGCGGAGACGGCCAAGAAAATGCTACCTACTGTATGGCGATCAAATTTAAGTTTTGGGAAAAAGATCCAGGCGACTATCCATTTACTATCCAGTACCGTCTTCGTTTTTGTATTTGCTATGGGCGTCTTCAGCGTGCCTTTGTTATTTTTGTTTGGAAGCTTGATGGAAGATGGCTTCAGCAAGGACTTCTTTGCCTATTTCTTAGTCGGTTTGATGAGCATTATCGCTGTGTATTTTGCAGCTAATGTGAATCCTAACGAATCGGGCGGGTTTTCAGTAAAGAAAATCCTGAAATTCATATTTCTCTTTCCTTTGTTTCTGGCTTTATCTATGGGGCTATCTCTGCACAATACCATTGCGGTCTTGGAAGGTTATAGAGGAAAGAAATCTCCCTTTGTTCGCACACCTAAATTTAACATCAAATCCATTCGGGATAAATTGAGTAAGACCAATTACCTCAACCATAAGGTCTCTTGGACCACGATCTTGGAAGGGGTGTTTGCCTTGTATTTCCTGGTGGCGGTGTTGGGAGCCATCTATCTGCAAAATATGATTTTCATTGCTTTCCATTTGATGCTGTTCCTGGGGTATGGAGCGATTTTCTACTATAGCATCAGACATATGCAGTTGCGGCCCTCCTAAATGAAGGGGCTGATAGGGCAACTTAGAGAACGTAGGTCTTGGGCACTTCCAGGCGGAGCCAAACCCTGGATTATGGCCATGCTAATGTTGACAGCCTTGCTATATCTGGGGCTGGAGGTAGGTCAATCTGACTTTACTCCGCTGATCAGTATTTATAGCTTCTTATTTCTCGCTTACCTGTGGGTTTTTAGTACCACTAAGGAAATAGACCTAGGGTTTTGGCTGATGGTAGCGATCATCCTCCGACTTAGTATGGTATTCCTATTTCCACTCTTGTCAGATGATGTATATCGATTTATTTGGGATGGCCGACTGGTTATTAATGGCTACAATCCCTTCAACTACCTCCCCTCTACCTTGATCAATGAGGGACCAGCCGTACCTGGTTTAGATAGAACGCTATATGAAGGGCTAAATTCACCAGACTATTACACCATCTACCCACCTATTGCGCAAGCTACTTTCGCGGTGGCTACCTTTTTGTTCCCCAACAGTTTGTACGGGGCAGCCGTCGTGATGAAGTTATTCCTATTTACCTTTGAAGTAGGAAGCCTGATTCTGATCATACAATTGCTATTGCATTGGAATCTGCCGCTAAAGAATAGCTTGTTGTATGCTTTAAACCCTTTGATCATTATCGAGGTTTGTGGCAATTTGCATTATGAAGGAGCGATGGTTTTCTTCTTGCTCTTGAGCATCTGGTTGGTGGTTAAGGGGCGCTATTGGTTTTCATCAGCCATGCTAGCTTTTTCAGTGGCTTCGAAATTGCTCCCTTTGATGTTTTTTCCTTTTTGGGTAAAACGGCTTGGGACCAGGCTCCCGGAAAAAGAGGGCGGCGGTTTATTACAACAGCTTTGGCATTCGATCCTCTCCATAGATCTCAAGCGCAATGTGTTCTACTTCTTACTCTGCTTCACCATTTTATTGGCGCTATTTTTCCCCTTGCTGAATGGGGTATTTGTACAAAACTTCGGAGATAGTATTGGTTTATACTTTCAGAAGTTCGAGTTTAACGCCAGCGTGTATTATTTGCTCCGTTGGGTAGGGTATCAGACAAAAGGTTACAACCTCATTGCCACGATCGGACCCCGTTTGGCAAGAGGTACGTTTACCGGAATTATCCTACTGTTTTTATGGGAACGGAAAGTGGACTGGAAATCATTACCGGTAAAACTCCTTTGGGGCATTTGCTTATATCTGCTTTTCACTACCACCGTGCATCCCTGGTACACCAGTTTACCCATCGTTTTATGCCTGTTTACCCGTTTTCGCTTCCCCATCCTTTGGTCTGGGTTAATTTACTTTACCTATATCAATTACAGCTATCCGACTTATCAGGAGAATCTTACAGTCGTTGCGCTAGAATATAGTCTGGTCTTTGGCCTGTTCTTGCTAGAACTTATACGCGGTAGGAATGCCCGACCGCTCTTGTCTTAGGTCAGAATTCTCCGGGAATAGCTGAATTTTCTCTTGTGCTTGAAGAGAAAATGTTTAAATTATGGCATTCGCGGAAAAGAGCCAGGGTACTTAATTTTCAATTGTCACATGCATCTAGTTCTGGTTTTAATCCTGGTGGTTCTAGTCGTAGGAGTGGTGCAAAGCATACTCTTCGGCTTAGGATATGCCTTGAGGAAATTACACATTACTGCAGCAAACATCCAACAACTTAAATGGTATGTTGGCATAGGCCTTGGTTTATGGTTGGTGATCTTAGCCCTAATGGCCTGGGGAGGAACCTTTATGAACTTTGAGGCCTGGCCGCCGCGTATGCTACTAGTGCTGTTACCCATCCCCCTGCTTGCCTTAATTTTGCTACGTTCTCGTTTATTTCTGTTGTGTTTGAAAGCCATTCCTGCTCGTTGGTTGCTATTTGCTCAGACCTACCGAGTTTTTTTGGAGTTGTTGCTTTGGTTTGGGTTCACAATAGGCATGGTTCCTTTTCACCTGACCTTCGCTGGCTTTAACTATGATATTATTGTAGGACTCACAGCAATTCCCGCCGGATTGCTGTTTTTTCGCCGAGGCAGATGGCTGCGTTTTGAAGCTATGATATGGAATACTTTTGGAGTTCTGCTGTTGCTCTATAACAGTTTTATTTTTTTGATTTCCCTACCTTATAGTTTCCAAGTCTTCGATATTCCACCCTCCAATTCGTTTATCACGCAATTTCCATTTATCTGGATACCAGGTTTTCTTACTCCGCTTGCCATTGCCCTGCATTTGTTTTCATTGCGACAACAATTTATTTCAAGGCCGAAACGACAATTCTCTCTGCGTAGAGACCGGAGCGTTTAGGGAAGGAGTGCAGATGGCCATTTCTGTCCGTTGCTGTCATTAGTGAAATGGACAAAGATTTAGTCTGGGATTCATAAGGCTTATCCAGCTCTTTTTATTACATTAGATCAGCACAGCGTAAATTCGCTAGCTTGCCCCAGCCCAACCGAATGATCTATTTCGGAACCCCGTTTAATATAGATACATGCAACACTTTGACTACATCATAATTGGTGCAGGTTCGGCAGGATGTGTACTAGCCAACCGTCTGAGCAAGAATTCGAATAACAAGGTTTTGTTGTTAGAAGCAGGAGAAGAAGACAAGGCTTCTGATATTAAGACACCCATTGCTTTCTCTAAGCTTTTCAAGACAAAATACGATTGGCAAGATGAGACCGTTGTTCAGGAACACATGAATAATCGGCCTATGTTCCAACCAAGAGGGAAAGTCATCGGTGGTTGTAGTAGTACAAACGCCATGATCTATATGCGAGGTCACCGTCTGGATTATGACCATTGGGCGAATTTGGGCAATACAGGTTGGTCTTATGAGGAAATTCTTCCTTATTTCAAGAGGTCTGAAGACAATCAAGTCTACAATAACAAATATCATGGAGTAGGAGGGGAGTGGACAATTAGTGCCTATCGCTATCAACACCCTTTGTCTAAAGCCTTGTTAAAAGCCATTGAACAAGCAGGTCATCCTCTAAATCCTGACTTCAACGGCGAGCTACAAGAGGGCTTTGGGTTTCATCAATTGAGCCAGAAGAATGGACGTCGTTGTAGTGCCGCAGATGCCTTTCTTCATCCGATCCGCAGTCGATCGAATTTGCAAGTTGTTACCAAGGCCCATGTGACTAAAATCAGCTTGGAAGGGAAAGTGGCAACCGGAGTAGTGTACGATAAAGGAGGAAAGCAGATTGAAGTTGGCGCAAATAAGGAAGTGATCCTTAGTGCAGGAGCCTTCAACAGTCCTAAGTTGCTAATGCTTTCTGGGATAGGGCCAGTAGATCATCTTAAGGAAAAAGGAATTGCTGTGGTTCAAGACCTTCCCGGCGTAGGGCAAAACCTACAGGATCATCTTTTGGGAGGGATCGCCTATCGCAGTAAGAAGTCTGATACGTATGATACCATTGAAGGATTCCCAAGAATTCTAGGTGCGCTTTGGCAGTTTCTGATTAATAAGGGAGGTCCATTGAGCTCTAACGTTTGTGAAATTGGTGGTTTTGTTCGGACATTACCGGATTTACCGGCGCCAGATATACAATTTGCTTTTGCGCCCGCCTTCTATATTCGACATGGATTTGATAATCCTAAAGGGGAGAGTGGCTTAGGTTTCGGTCCCATCTTATTGCAGCCCTATAGTGTAGGAGAAGTTAAATTACGGGATGGATATGCCGCCTCTAAGCCACTGATAGACCCCAAGTACTTCAGCGATGAACGAGATGTAGCGACGATGATCCGAGGAGCGAAAATAGCTGATCATGTATTGTCTCAGTCCGCTTTGGATGAATACCGCGGAGCAAGATATTTACCGGAAAAAGACCTTGACGCTGACGAGGAAATGGCAGACCTACTACGCGGCATGGCAGAAACACTCTATCACCCCGTTGGCACCTGCAAAATGGGACAGGATGCGATGTCTGTAGTAGACGAAAACCTCAAGGTGAGGGGGATCGAAGGCTTACGTGTGATTGATGCCTCCATCATGCCGAAGATTGTTCGTGGGAATACTAATGCGCCAACGATCATGATCGGGGAGAAAGGGGCAGATATGGTCCTGGCAGCGCAGGCTAGTGCGCAAGCTTCTAAGGTATCCGCTGGTACGGCTTAAGTATAAAGAGCCAACGCGAGATAGAGGAAAAAGGAATTGCCCAACGACGAACTAAATCGGGGGTTAGAAGAAAATCTCCTGGGCTACTCGGTAGGTATTCGCATGCCCCTCCACGATATGGGCGATCCGTTCAGAGTACCCACCTCCCATGCTGACTGCGACGGGGATATTGTGACGTTTACATTCTTGAAAAACGAATTCATCTCTTTGCTTACAACCTTGCAAACTCATACCAAGGCGTCCGAGCTTGTCGGTCTTTAGAACATCGACTCCAGCCAGATAGAAAAGGAAGTCTGGCTGTACGTCATCAATGAGTTTGGGAAGATGTTGCCGCAAGAGATGCAGATAAGCATCGTCTTCAATCTTATCCGGTAAGCCAATATCTAGGTCGGATGCTTCCTTTCTCAAGGGATAGTTCCTAGCCCCGTGCATGCTGAAGGTAAAAACCTGTGGCTGATCCTGGAAGATTTTAGCGGTTCCATTTCCTTGATGTACATCCAGGTCTACTATCAGGATCTGTTGGGCCAATTGATGAGTTAGTAAATGATGAGCTGCGATGGCAAAGTCATTGAAGACACAAAAACCTTCCCCCCGATCAGCGAAAGCATGATGCGTACCGCCGGCTATATTCAAGGCTACCCCATACTGTTGGGCGTATAAAGCACATTCAATGGTGCCATGGGCAATATGGCGCCCTCTTTCGATTAGCTGAGCTGACATGGGCAACCCGATGGCCCGTTCTTCTTTTCTGCTTAGCTGTTGAAGACGTAACTTGTTCCAATATTCGGGCGTATGCGTCTGCAATATCTCAGCCTCAGTTAACTTTTTTGGATGAAAAAAGTTAGCCTCAGCAACAGTCCCCTCGTAAAGTAATTGTTCTGGCAAAAGCTCATACTTAATCATCGGGAAGCGATGACCCTCCGGGACACTGTATTGGTAGATGGGTGAAAAAGCAATCTTTAGCATAACAAGTGAGCAGATACACGCTTCATCAAACACTTTAGGCTCGGCAATGTTGCAATTTTCCGCGAAATTGAACTATTTTTGCCGCCTTGAAATTATACAAATATGAGCATTGCTTTTCATCATTCTAAGATCAAGCCTTATAAACAGAAATGCGCCTAGTCGCCATTTTCTTGCGGAGACTTCATGCATTATGGTCTCCCTTCCCAATGAGCTAATGAACGGGGATTGATCCACAAGATGATTTGTATACTTGCAAAGCTTTACTTACCGCTTGCCATTCCCTTTCTAGCTCCTCTTTATTTGCATAGTTTCACTTTAAATCAGCTAATACTAAAATTTATCCATGCAACTTAGTGAACAGGAATTAGTCAGAAGAGAAAATCTTCAAAAGATTCGGGATCTTGGTGTTGATCCTTATCCCGCTGCGCAATTTGACGTTAACGCCTATGCAGCGGATGTCAAGGAAAATTACGTAGAAGATGATGAGGGTAAGGGCATGAATTTTCAGGAGGTAGTGATGGCTGGACGATTGATGAGCCGCCGAGTAATGGGAAAAGCCTCTTTCGCCGAACTACAGGACTCTAGTGGAAGAATACAAATCTATGTATCCCGAGACGAAATAGCTCCTGGCGAGGACAAAGCTTTGTACAATAGCATATTTAAGAAATTATTAGATATCGGTGATTTCATCGGCGTGAAAGGATATGCCTTCCGCACGCGCATGGGAGAAATTACCATCCACGTGACCGAATTAACCGTTTTAGGAAAATCCTTGCGGCCGCTACCCATCGTGAAGCGAGATGAAGAAGGCAACGTATATGATGCCTTCACAGATCCAGAATTGCGGTATCGGCAGCGGTACGTGGACCTTACCGTTAACCCTCAATACCGGGATATCTTCATCAAGCGCAGTAAGATTGTTTCTGCGATGCGCCGCTTCTTCGATGAAAAAGGTTGGCTAGAAGTGGAAACCCCGATTCTACAACCGATCCACGGTGGGGCTGCCGCACGTCCTTTCAAGACACACCACAATACCTTAGATATGCCGCTATATCTACGTATTGCCAATGAGTTGTACTTGAAGCGATTGATCGTCGGAGGTTTTGAAGGGGTTTATGAAATCGGGAAGATGTTCCGAAATGAGGGCATGGATCGTACGCACAATCCCGAATTTACATCGATGGAGATCTACGTAGCCTATAAGGATTACAATTGGATGATGGAGATGGTGGAACAATGTACAGAATACATTGCCATGGAGGTGAATGGGACAACCAAAGTAACCATAGGAGAAAATGAGATTGATTTCGCTGGACCTTACCGAAGACTGAGTATGTATGATTCCATTAAGGAATATACTGGAATTGATATCTCTGAAATGGACGAAGAGGGACTCCGTAAAGTCTGTAAAGACTTGCATATCGAAGTGGATCCGTCCATGGGCAAAGGCAAATTGATTGATGAGATATTTGGAGAAAAAGTGGAAGACCACTTGATCCAACCTACTTATATAACCGATTACCCAATCGAGATGACGCCCTTGGCCAAGAAGCACCGCAGCAAAGAGGGGCTAGTGGAGCGTTTTGAGCTTTTTGTAAACGGTAAAGAGATTGCCAATGCCTATTCGGAATTAAATGATCCTATTGATCAGAGGCAGCGCTTTGAAGATCAATTGAAGTTGGCACAACGTGGAGATGAGGAGGCAATGGCACTGGATGAAGATTTCTTGAGATCCTTAGAGTATGGTATGCCACCAACTTCTGGATTAGGAATTGGAATCGATCGCTTGACTATGATGATGACAAATCAGCACTCGATACAAGAGGTCCTCTTCTTCCCGCAGATGAAGGCGGAGCAGAAGGATTAGGAGGGAGATTCTAGAGGGCAGAAGGCAGATAGTAGGGGCGAGGATCTTTGGATGCTCGCCTCTACTTTTTTTGGCTAGTTTGGAGATATCGAGATTACAAACCAGGCAGCAGTATCCGTCGCATCAGTGCTCTTAATGTATGAGGCTCTAATTATCTGTCAACTGATCAATACATTCTATTCGGGTTCTTCGACTGCTTAGGAATTTGCTGGATAGCATCCCAATGCTCACAGATTTTCCCATTTTCATCAAAGCGAAAGAAATCCATCGTTACATACTGGTCATCTCCTGGCCAGGTTTGGTGGGTATGTAAAGCTACTAGCTTACCCTCAGCGATGCAGCGTACAAATTCAATGGATTTTTCCGGATATTCATCTTGCATACGCTCAAAGTATTGGATAAAACCTTCGGTGCCATCAGCTACATCTGGATTGTGTTGTATGTATTCTTTTCCTACATACAGCTCTACGGCTTTGCGTGGGTTTCCTTCGTAAGCCGTTCTATAGAAAGCAATTGCATTTGCTTTATTTTGTTCGAGGTTCATTGGTGAAGGGATTGAGAAGATTTACAGATCAAAACACCATAATACGTACATTTAGGAGCATTCCCAAGTTGATCATCTAGCTTTCTTCTGCTCTCATTAGTCGAAAAAGCCGATGGCACTATTGCTTTAAGTCTTATCTTCCGCTCCGATTTACAAACCAAAACTAAATACCATGAATTTTTTAAAGCTATCCCTTTTCTGTATGCTTTGTATGCTCAGTTCCTGTGTTGGCTGTGGCAGGCAACAAGCCGAAGCACAGTCAGAAGCGGAGATTGAGGCAGAAGCGGAGACTGAGATTGAAGAGACTATGGAGAAGTTAGCCGACGATCTTAATGATGATTTGGCTGGTGCTTTGAATAAGGTACAGGATGCCCTAAAAGAAGTGGAAAAGAATCTAAAGAATGGGGAAGAGGTTGAGCCTGCTAATTTTCGGGATCTAAAGGAAATTCTGCCCAAGCGTATGCTAGGAATGGAACGCTATAGCCATACAGGAGAGAAATCCGGTGTAACGGGTTTCAGAATCTCGCAAGCAACCGCTAAGTACAAGGATGGAGATCGCCGATTAGAAATTAACATTGTAGATTCAGGAGGAATGGCATTAGCTGCTTTGGGAGCTGAGGCCTGGACGATGCTGGATGTGGATCGTGAAACCGATGATGGTTACGAACGAACCACGACAATTGATGGATATAAGGCCTATGAAAAATACGATAGCCGAAGAGGAGAGGCCGAGGTTTCTATCTTCTATAAGGATCGATTCCTGGTTTCCATTAAGGGAGATCAGCTGAAGAAGGGAGATGCGGAAAGAGTTCTGGATAAACTGGACTTGGATGATCTAGATGATCTATAAACAAGCTTGAAGGACTTAGAAAGGGGAAAGCAACAGAACTGCTTTCCCTTTTCTCGTAGCTCGCCCCTCGCTATTGCTCTTGGTAGGTAATTTGTGCGTTTTTGCCTATTAATTCATGCAAATAGTCTTGCACTTTAAACTCCTCGCTACTGAAGGTCGAATCGCGCAGGCGCCCATCCTTTTGCCGTTTAAGGCTACGGGCAAACCGGCGGATGCTTTCTTTGCTATCCAGGATCAAGCCAGGGACAGCTGTGTTTTTTCCCTGTTCGTCTTTTGCAACCATCGTGAAATAGGAGGAATTACAATGTTTGATCTGGCCCGTCTGTATATTTTCCGCCTCTACTCTTACCCCTACCACCATAGAGGTATTGCCTGTATAGTTGATAGAGGCTTTCATGCTCAACAATTCACCTACTTCCACCGGATTTAAGAAGTTGACCCTATTTACGGAGGCTGTAACACAGTAATGCCCGGAATGCTTGGAGGCACAAGCAAAAGCAATTTGGTCCATGAGGTTCAAAATGTGACCACCATGAATCTTACCACTGAAATTGGAATGGGAAGGGAGCATAAGTTCGGTAATCGTAATTCTCGATTCTCTGCTGGATTTATACTTCTTCAAGATGCTGTTTTTTGACTAGTCTGTTTGTTGAGGATAGGCTCTGGTTTAAGTGGGGAAGAAGAGGAGGGTTTACGCTCCAAAACCCTATGGAAGCGCAAGAGATGATCCGGATATTCTTCATTATAGATGCAAAGGGTTAAGCTCTTTTTTTTTGCGCCGATCGATGGGGAAGAGTATTTTGATTGGATTGTGTACATATCCATTGTCTTCAAACAGGAGAATTTGTTTATTGCGAGTGGGAAGGCGGAAGAGCAACAACTCTTCTTCAGTTTTAGGTAAAGGTACATCATCGTAGCCTTCCTCTTTAAGGAATTGCTTGACCATCTCATAAGTATGGCCTAAGTTCATTCCGGCAAAAGTGGTTCGGTACTCGTACCCATCGCTTGCTCCGCCCAGATAATCGGATCCGGCGGGAGGAAATTCATTGCGCAATGGCATCTCTTCATTTTTTATACCGCAAATTTATCCAATTTTTTGTTTTAAAAGTATATGCGGAATAAAAAAAAAGTTTACTCTTTCTTAGATTAGAAACTCGGAGTGGTAAAATCTTTTTCAAAATCATCAGAAAACGAGGAGGAGGCAGGCTGTATCCGCAGGTCCAATCCGGTAGCATCATCTATCTGATCTACAGACAAATGCTGCAAGCCATTTTCCAAACGGATAATCTGAGTCTTTTGCAAATTGCTGCCAGAACACCAATCTTCTACTACCCAGGTTCTCTGTAAAAAGAATCCATCTTTGTTTTGGATCAGTTCGTCTGACCAACTGAGATCAAAAACGTCATCTTTTTCTTCTAATAGATATTGGTCATTGGTCGTGCTGAGGTTGCCATCCAGATCGATGACAGGGAAGCCGGTCAAGTTCGGAGTAGCTTTAGCGGCCTTTTGTGTGGTGTGTGTGGAAGAGGGAAAGAAAACTTGAGCCAAAGAGGTTTTGTCCAAGCTAACAAGTTGTGTAAAATGATCTTGAGATCCTTCTACATCGATAGCGGTCCATTCCCGTACCAAAACGCCCATAGCGTTGGTCATGAATTGGAAATTCGCTACGTAATGGTCCAGATCTTGCCCGATCGGAATATATAGGTTAAGCAGATCACCTGCTTCCAAGGGCATGGAAAAGAAATTGGTATTCTGCTCTGTCCATTCAATAGTCGCTTCATTTACTTGAATACCAAAAAGATTGGAGCCCCCAATATTTCGCCAATCAAAAGAAATGAATCCTTCTGCTGGAATAGCGATTTGAAACCGCTGCGTACCAGTAGTTGGCACTTTCGACTGTGCAATATTGGCCCCTTCAACCAACATTGAATTGGGAGCTCCGGTGACATCTACCCCACCGTCACCTTTAATCTTGGCCGTAGACCATCTGTCTAAGGCAAAATAATTTGTCAAACCTTCTGCCTGGCATCCTAACATATGGTATTGATCTTCACTTGTTAGTTCTACGGCAGAGCCGCAGGTATGCGATACCGTAGGTTGGCCAATATATCTAAGTTGGTCCAATTCTCGGTAAAAGACTTGAAGGTGTTGGCCAGTAATTTGAGGCTGGCATATTGTTTCTTGTAATATGGAGTTTGTAGATGAATAGATCTTACTTTTGCCTTGGGCAAAAGAGGTGTTGGCGATGGAGAAAACCATAATAAAAATTATGGCGTATGTGTGTAGGGGTCTGTTGCTTTTCATAGGGTATTCTATTGAGCCCATCATTTCATAGCGTTTGAGTTGCTACTATGAGACGCATGAGATGGACAAAAGACACTTTAGGTCAAAATAATCTATCCCAGCATAGTTAAGAAGCTCGTTGTACTATTGGTGGAAAATAAATTACGGTAGGAAATAGAATACTACGGACGTAACAGCAGAAGAGGTGTAAATTCTTTGTCATGGGATTACGCGGTTTAAGGGATGTTGGGAATTATAATTGTAAAATCGGTTTTACTTTTCGTTCAATCGGCGTACTTGGTAGTTGCTCATAGGATATACATATCCCATACTTACTTAAATCAGATACAAATATAGGGTTTCAGTTCCTCACTCACATACCTAAAATTGGGTATTTTTCGCATATTTTTTTTTATAAATTGTTTTAAGCGAATCTATACACACTATGTAGGTGATCCAATAAGTAGGTCTTTAAGTGCTGATAAAGAGTTGTTTATTTGAGGAGTTGCCTGGTTTTTAGCTATTCCTATCTGAACTGATTTACCCCAATAAACGATTGATAGGGTACAGGCTCAGTGGAATGCTCAATTGACTAAACTTTTTGTATGTATTCGGGTTAAAACTGCAAATTAGCAAGCGGTATGAAAGTAAAACGGAAATCCTGGCGACAATTTATTCCAAGGCCAATGGAGGAAGTCTGGGATTTTTTTTCTCGCCCGGAGAATCTTAATGCCATTACCCCACCGGATGTGTCTTTTGAGATCTTATCGGATATCAAGGCAGTAAAAATGTATCAGGGGATGATCATTCAGTATAAGATCTCTCCCTTTTTGGGAATTAAATTGGATTGGGTGACGGAGATTACGCATACAGTGGAAGGCCACTATTTTATTGACGAACAACGATTTGGCCCCTATGCGCTCTGGCATCATCAACATCATTTTGAGGCTGTTGAAGGAGGGGTACAGATGGAGGATATTTTGCACTACAAAGTCCCTTATGGCCCCATCGGAACATTGGTAGATAGGATCTTTGTAGGGCAAAAGATTGAATCTATTTTCAAATATAGATACCAGGCGATCGAGCAATTGTTTGCTAAGGAAACAACAGCCGCGCAGTAGGCGCTTGATCAGGAATTTACGAGCCTTACTCCTATGCCCTTACACTTTAACGGTTTTCCACTTGCCTTTGGTGAACAGGATGATGATCAGAACTGTCATCAGAGATTCCGCGATTACCACTGCCCAACACACGCCTGCTAGTCCCCATTCCATGTTCAAGGCCAGGAAATAGCCAAGTGGAATCTCAACCAGCCAAAAGCAGATGAAATTAACTACAGTTGGTGTACGAGTATCTCCCGCACCATTGAAGGCTTGACTCAAAACCATCGCATAGCCAAAACAGACATAACCTATCGCAAAAATCTTAAGGGCTTTGGTCCCGGCTTCCAATACCTCTGTTTCAGTACTAAAGAAGCTTACCCACTGTTCCGCAAAAACATAGTAGAGAACAGCTACGGTAGCCAAATAAAGCATATTGAAATGGGCGGCGCGCCAGGTCGAAATGGCAGCCCGATCGGGCTGTTTGGCACCAAGGTTTTGTCCCACCAGGGTGGCTGCGGCATTTCCAAGGCCCCAGGAGGGAAGTAGGGTGAAAATGATTAGGCGAATGGCGATGGTGTAGCCGGCCATGGCTTCACTGCCGAAGTTTTGCGCGATGATCCGCACCAGAAAGATCCAGCTCGCAGAAGCAATCAAAAACTGCCCCGCTCCAGTCGCTGCGATATTAGCTAGTCGCCTAATAATATCCCAATCCACCTTGTTTTGATGGAAATAAATTTTTACTCGGCTGTGCGCACCTGTCAGTATATACAATTGAAATACAACGCCTAAGCCGCGACCAATTGTCGTGGCCACAGCGGCCCCTTGCACGCCTAGCTCCGGAAATGGACCAATTCCAAAGATGAACAGTGGATCAAGTATAATATTGATAATGTTGGCCAGCCATAAGGATCTCATGGCTAAAGAAGCGTCTCCAGCACCTCGGAAGATACCATTCAGCAGGAAGAGCAACATAATAAAGATATTGCTGGCAAACATGATCCGGGTGTATCCCACGTTATCCGCAATTAGCGTTTCACTGCCTCCCATCATCCGCAAAATATCATCCGCATAATAAGCTCCTGGGATACCGATCATGAGGGCAATAACCACGGTCATATAGATGGCCTGGAGTGCTACTTTGGAAGCTTCCTCAGGGCGATTCTCTCCGATATTGCGCGCAATCATGGCCATCGGAGCCATGCTCATACCGATGGCAATGCTATAAATGAGTGTAATGACAGACTCTGTTAGCCCTACGGTAGCTACAGCTTCAGCGCTGATTTTAGAAACAAAAAAAGTATCTACCACGGCAAATAAGGATTCCATAGCCATCTCCAATATCATAGGGATAGCCAATAGAAGGATTGCCCGGTTGATATTACCTGTAGTATAGGATTGGTTCGTTCCTTTAATGGCTTCCCAGATTAGGCGAAGGATAGGCTGTTTGGAGGAGTCTTGCTCTTCATCGGAGATATGCTCCGGCGATGGATTATCCTGAATCATAAATGTAGTAGTTTGTTTAGTCGGTGATGTAAAGTCGTTGAGGTGGGTAGGTATGCGGCATCAGATGGCCGAGGTGGGATGGCACGCCATGAGCGGCCAAGATGGTGGTTAAACTAGAACATGGGCGTCTGAATTTTTCGAAAAATAAGTCGGAATATACCGACTTACAGCAACAATAATACTTCGGAAAGTAAGGAATAGTTCCTTAATCTCTCTTTTTTTCGATTTTCTATTTCCCGAAAGCAAGTTTTGCCGATCCTTCTTACCTTTGCAAACAAAAAAATGAGCCAAGAAGCCTTCCAAAAGATCTGGAAAATGATCGGGTTACGCTATAAGTCGCATCCCTGGCACGGCATCCCCATTGGGCCAAAAACCCCAGAAGTAGTTTCCTCTTTTATCGAAGTGATCCCATCCGATACGGTGAAGTATGAAGTGGACAAATTGACGGGATACCTCAAGATTGATCGGCCGCAGAAGTTCTCCAATATAGTACCTGCCCTATATGGTTTTATTCCTCAAACCTATTGTCATGATAGTGTGGCTGAATATTGTATGGAAAAGACCGGAAGAGTGGGAATCATAGGAGACCAGGATCCACTGGATATTTGTGTATTGACGGAGCGGGAAGTTACCCATGGTAACATCATTGTAAATGCGATGCCGATTGGTGGTTTCCGGATGATCGATGGGGGAGAGGCTGATGACAAGATTATCGCTGTACTGGAAAACGATGAGGTATACGGAAAATGGAAGGACATCAAAGAACTTCCCTCCAGCGTAATCAACCGACTCCAGCATTACTTTCTAACGTATAAACAACTACCGGGAGAGCAGCCTAAGTGTGAAATCACGCATATTTACGGCAGAACAGAAGCACAGGAGGTAATCCAGCGAAGTCAAGCGGACTATGAGGCTCACTACGGCGACTTGGAAGGTGCACTGTCCTTGACTCTATTTGAAGCCTTCAACTTTAGCCAGCGGCAACAAGGGATATTAAAAGGTTTGGGATAGCCCTAAGGCGCATACTGCACTTGAACACCTAGAAATACCATAATTTTGCAGGGAATATATATCCTCCTAGCCATCATCGCTGGTGCTCTCCTTTCCGACGCACATGTGTTGACAGCGGTTATTCGCTACAACTTGATGATAATGCTGTTCTTTACCTTTATCACGGTAAATTTCAACCCGCAGCTCCTCAGAAGAGATCACTTCAAGGTTTTGGGCGCGAACATCCTTCTTCCTATCCTGGTTTTTTTGATCTGGCGCACTTGGGATTCCGAAACAGCTGCCGCCATCCTGGTCATCGGATTGGCTCCAACGGCAGCCGGCGCTCCGGTAATTACCACTTTCTTGAGAGGGCGAGTGGACCATGTGACTGTTTCGATTCTCTTGCTCAGTCCGGCCATGGCCTTACTCATACCGTTATTTCTTCCTATGTTGCTGTCCTCTGATATAGGAGAGATTGCGGTTCTGGATATCTTGATTCCGGTATTTATGGTCGTATTTGTGCCATTGGTTTCCAGCCTCTTCATCAAAAAAGTTTTGCCGTCAACAGTGCCGTATATTGCCAAAGCGGCAAAGGTTAACTTCTATCTCTTTCTCTTTAATGTATTTATTGCCAGTGCTAAGGCCACTGACTTTATCCGACATGATGAGCAAGCTAGTTGGATCGTTATACTATCCATTGGCTTGGGAGTAACTGTACTAGGGTTGATTCTCTTTCAACTCGGCGAACGGCTGGGGGCTCCAGACCTCAAGTTGGAAAATAGCATGTCCTTGGGCCGAAAAAATACCATGTTCGCTCTTTGGTTAGCACTGACCTTTGTGGGCCCGCTAGCAGCCCTCGGACCTATGTTGTATATCCTTTTTCAGAATATTTATCACTCCATTGCTATGTATAGGTTGGAAAAAGGAAGGGAGAGAGCATGAATAGGTATATGTTAATAGTTGCTCACTCCATTCTTCATTCATCAGGATACTCTAAGAAATTTATCTGACTATAGCTACATCACCAGTAACAATCTTGGATTCGGGTTGGCCGTTTTCTCTAACGGTATAATCCAGCCACCAAACGTAAACGCCATTTGAGAGTAACTCTCCATTGAGCATGCCATTCCATCCCAAATCTGGATCAGTAGTTTCAAATAATAAGTTGCCCCAGCGGTCAAAAATCTGCAAGCTGTATTCGAGGATTTCGCAACCAGTTAAAGGCCTGAAATCGTCGTTAACGCCATCATTGTTCGGGGAGAAAGCGGATGGGCCATAGAATTCGCAGCGCTCGCATTCCCTTACATCGGCCGCAAAAGTCCTTTCTTCACAGTCATTGAATACTAGGACCTGGTATTGTCCGGCCTCCGTGACTGCTAAGGTAGGTTCCGTTGTGCCTCCTGACCAGAGGTATTCGGCAAAGACGGGCGTTCGGGCATCGAGGATGAGTCTTTGCCCTGGGCACAAAAAGGTGTCTTGAATAAGCGTCCGTTGGATAGAATCGATGACAGTTACGGTGGCACTGGAGGTAAATTCATTGCAAGCTGTGGTTACGGTCACCGCGTAGTTGCCAGAGTTAGTCACCTGATATACGGGAGTGGTGCTGCCGTCCTGCCATTGATAAGTAGCTCCAGGTATAGTGAGGTCATAAAGCAAGGGTGCATCAGCCACGCAAAGAATTGTGTCGCTACCTAAGCTCAATACGGGTTCTGTAATAAAGGTTACTTGGAATTCATCTATTTGCTCCTCACAGGCTGTAGTAATGGTTACAGCGTATAGTCCATCCGTAGTAATCGATCGTTGAGGACTATTAGAGCCATCTTGCCATTGGTAGGAGATCACGTCCTCATTTGTCACGTCAACGTCTACTTGTTCGCCAGCACATAAGACTTGATCTGGGCCTAGTTCCAACTGAATGGGGTTTATATAATCGATGTTGATCTGATCCGTCACTGTTCCACAGGCATTGGTCACTTCCACGGTATAAAGCCCAGGTTCCGTCACGGTAAAGGTAGAGCCAGCAGAACCATCTTGCCAGATATGACTAGCAAGCTCACTGGAAGCATCCAGGAGCAGGGTTTCTCCTGGACACAAGGTCTGATCAGCCCCTAATTCAATTTGGGGAACGTCCATTTGGTAGATGATTTCGACTTGATCTGTCACTACGCCACAATCATTGGTTGCAGTGACAGCGTAGATCCCAGAAGTGCTGACATCAAAGGTGGGATCGGTGGAGCCGTCTTGCCATTGGTAAGTGCCAAAGGGTACCGTCGCATCTAAGGTCAGGATTTCCCCTTCGCAAACTAGCGAAGTATCTGGGCCTAGATCAGCATTATTGGACAAGGCAAAGTTCACATCAAACGGGAAAGAAAGCCCCAAGGAAGGGTTACCACAAAGATCCAAAATCTGTGTGGCCTCATCCGTGATCAGATCAAAGGTAAATGAACCCAATTCTTCAATTGGAGGATCAATTTCAAATACAAAATCTCTTTCATACTCTCCGCCTTCCGCGCAAACATTATTGACTGGTATCAAATTATAGGGGCCACCGGGGCCGGTCAACTGATAGTTGATGCTAGTGAAGGTGGCACATTGGATATTTTCGGAAAACGAGATCTCTATCTGACTTTCTCCGCATCGCTGAGGTACACGAACATTCTCGACGCTGGGGCGAGTTTGGTCGATGATCCCCAATCCGGTGGAAGAACTAAAGTCTATCTTATAACCATTAGGCGATTGCGACCAATTAGAAACCATGAGGGCATAGGTATTGCCGGGTTGCATGGGGATACGATCGTTGAAAGTCGTTTGCCCGGTGAACTGATCTGGGAAGGGGGCGTTACAGCCTGCTCCCTGTACATTAAAGTTACTGCCTCCATTCGCTCCGGTAGGGCCATTGCAACCCGGACCGCCTGCGGCATTACAACTCACTTGAAGGGAAGGGTCATTCTTGATGTCACTACATTGTCGTCCTGTGATATTGAATAGGGCCCAATCATAATCGTCATTGACATCGTTAGGAGTGATTACGAAGCCCAAAAAGCCAGCTTCATTTACGGTAAAAGTGTACCAAATTGAATTTAGCTCTCCTGCTGTACAGCTAATGCTGGTGTTGATTTCATTATTAAAGTTGCCATCTCCAGTCGGCGAGTTCATTTCAGAATAAACTTCTTGACAAACCGGAATAGCACCTAAGCAATCTTGTACAGTGGGGGTTTGTCCTGGCAAATAACTTTGAGAGAAGAGCACGCAAAATAGGGATACGAGTAATGATCTTTTCATGTTTGTCATTAATAGGGTTAAGGAATGCCAAAAGTCTATTCGTGGGTATCTATATTGAAGTGCAGTGATCTCAGCTAGGAGCCGGTTTTCCGGCCTGTAAGATCTTTTGGAGTAAGAAGGGCCGCAAAATAAGGATTTTAGTAATAAACGAAAATGCGACTACAAAAATTTTTCGTCGGGGAGTTTATAATTGAGGTGCCAACAGAAAGGAGAATTACTTAGTTTACTAATGAGGCTTTAAGGTTCGGGACGTAAGGAAAAACGGGTAGAAAAGGAGGTATCAAGAAAAAAAAACACTTTTTTTTAGAAAAAATGAGGCAAAAAAAAGGGTGTTTTTTATTTATTTTTTCACTTTTAATAGGTTTTGTGTTGATTTCAAGTGTTTGGTTATTAGTTATTTGAAGTTATTTTTCAAAGTTAAATGGGGGGTCTTTATTTTCACAATAATGGTTTTTTGTCTTTGTTTTCAGTGCTTTGTCGTTGCATATTTGTATCGTGATCGGTGAGCAAATGAGGCGGAAAGAAAAAAGTCGGATCAAAAGAGTTCCGAAAATTATTGAAGAAATATGTTCATGGGATTATAATTTGTTGGTAGTAAGTCGTCCCGATACAGTCGGGACGAATTACACTTTTCAAATGTAAACCCTGCGTAAAGATAAACGCGTCAAACAAAAAAGAGGCGATTCTGGGAAAATCGCCTCCGATCTAAGACTAGGTCAATGTTCATGGGACTACGTCGTCAAAAAAGTCCTTAAGATTACAATTTGATTGAATATCAAGGTGGAGTTTAGTTCCACTGTTTGACGCGAAGATAAACCAAATATTCAGCTGAACAAAGGATCCGCTGATATTTTTGGCACAAGATATTAATTTTGGATATGTTCATGGGATTATAATTGAAAGGGTCGTACTGTTTAGTGCGACTTTTTTTTGCCCCTAACTCACCCTTTACTGTGAGGTAATTAATTGAAAATGAGTTGATTGAGCCTATTGGGGCGACTTGGGTAATGATTGAGAATAAAAAAAGGTGTTGCCAAAAGCAACACCTTTCATATATGATAAGGATTCAAGTGATCAATTCTGTAAGTACTTGCTAAGCCTCTGCCATCTCAGTTTTATAAGCATTAATCAGTCGCTTCTGAATGTCCCCAGGGACTTGGCTGTATTCGGCAAATTCCCGAGAGAATTTGGCTCTACCCTGCGTTAGAGACCGCAAAGTGCTGGAATACTGATACAACTCAGCTAAAGGTACTTTCGCTATGATCTTTTTGTAGTGCCCCTCGGAATCCATTCCCTGAGGAAGCGCTCGTCTCGTATTCAGATCGCCCATTACATCACCTAGAACATCATCCGAACAAAGGATTTCTAGATGGTAGACAGGCTCTAGTAGTTTTGGTCCCGCTTCAATAAAGGCATTTTTAAAGGCCTGACTTGAGGCCAGCATAAATGCCATATCATTTGAATCTACGGCATGCATCTTACCGTCATAGATACAAACTCGAATATCTTGGCAATAGGAACCGGTAAGTGGTCCTTCTTCCATTTTCTGTAATATCCCCTTCTTGATGGCATTCGAGTAATTGGCATCGATAGATCCTCCTACAATACACCAGTAGTACACCAACTTACCTCCCCAAGGCAATTCCTCTTCTTCTGTTTTTCGAACTGTCAGATCACTAGGCTCTGGCATACCTTCGAAGTAAGGCTCAATACGCATGTGCACTTCGGCAAATTGGCCAGAACCGCCAGACTGCTTCTTATGTCTGTATTGCTGATTGGATGCTTTTGTGATGGTTTCTCTGTAGGCAATCTTCGGCTTGATAAAGTCCATCTGTACATTATTGACCTTTTCAATCCGATATTTGATCAGATCTAAGTGCAACTGCCCTTGTCCGTGGAGTAGGGTCTGTTTTAGTGCCTTGGATTGTTCCACCAATAGCGTTGGATCTTCCTGCTCAATCTGATGTAAAGCCTTCATAAGTTTCTCCATATCATTTTTACTAGGTGGAGAAACAGCTACCCGGATTCTAGGTGCCGGGAAAAACATCGGTTCTATCTCATGATCGATCCCTTTCGTGTTCAAGGTGTTGTTGGTACTACTATCTTTGAGTTTCACGGTCACCCCGATATCACCAGCTTTCATGGCAGGAACACTTCCCCGCTCTTTACCATTGGCTGTGAAGATTTGACCAAATCGTTCTGAATTTCTATTGGCGGGGTTGGTCAGTTCATCACTGGCTTTGAGTGTACCAGAATACACCTTGAAGTAAGAGACATTACCCACTTTAGGCTCGGAAAGCGTTTTGAAGATAAATACAGAAGTAGGTCCGTCCGATTCGCAGGGCAATTTTTCGCCTCCCACCAAATCAGCAGGTGGACGATCGGCAGGGCTGGGACAGATATCATTAATGAAACCCATAATTCGCCCACTTCCCATATTGTTAGTGGAGGAGCAGATGAAGACAGGATATATTTCTTGCGTAGCAATGGCTAAGCGTAGACCTTCAGTTAGTTCTTCTTCGGTGAGCGAGCCATCTTCAAAGTACTTCTCCATCAGCTCCTCATCATTCTCGGCTGCTGCTTCCACCAGGTTGTTGTGCAGTTCCTGGGCACGTTCCATGAATTCTGCTGGGATTTCCTGCTTTTCAGGTCTTCCGCCGCCTTCTGGAAAGACATACATGGTCATGCGTAGGGCATCTACTATTTTATTGAAACCAGATCCCTCATTGGCAGGGAATTGGATCGGGAGGACTTTTCTACCAAATCTTTCTTGAGCTTGTTCCAGCGTAGATTCGTAATCAGCCTTTTCGTGATCAATCTGGTTGATTACGAAAAGGGCGGGCGTTTTATATTTCTCTACATATTCCCAAATTAGTTCGGTGCCCACTTCTACGCCGCTTTTGGCATTTAATAACATTACTCCGGTATCGGCTACCTTAAGAGAGGAAACAATCTCACCAACAAAATCATCAAAACCAGGCGTATCTAGGATGTTGATCTTTGAGTCTTTCCATTTAGCATGTAATAAGGTGCTAAAGATGGAATTGCCACGTTCTTTTTCAATATTCGTATGATCTGAAACGGTATTGCCATCCTCAACAGTTCCTCTTCTCGAAATCTCCTTTGCTTCAAAAATCATCGTCTCAGCAAAAGTCGTCTTCCCACTGCCAGGATGGCCCAATAAGGCCACATTTCTAATGTCTTTGGTGTCAAAACTCATACATTAAGGTTTTTGATGATTGAAAAAAGTAATTGCCTCCCAGAAGAGGAGGGATCGAGATAGGCTTGTTGAAACAAAAGTGAGTTTATTTCCTTCCTATTGGAATGAAATTAGGAAAATAAAATTTAACAACAAAATAAATTTCGATTTACACGGATTTGGGAAACTTTTTGTAAAGAATGCTAATTTGATGCCTGCCACATCCACTTATTCCACTTATCCTCGGCGGCATTTTGACCCTGATCGGCGACTTCCTTATGTTAGCTGCGACCTTTGATTTTAGGTGTCTTTGATTACCTTTAGGGCAATAGGACCTAATTAGCATTTCTATAAAATCTCTACAGTATGATCCAATACTACCACATCAACGGTGAGCTTACTCCCATCGCAGAAGCACAACTACATGTTACTGATCTAGCGATTATGCGTGGCTATGGTGTCTTTGACTACTTTCGTGCGCTAGAAGGAAGAGCCTTATTTGTAGAGGATTACGTTCGGCGTTTTTTTAACTCTGCAAGCCTGTTACAATTGGAGGTGCCTTGCAGCCAATTGGAACTTATCAATCGCATACAAGAGTTGTTAGATAAGAATGAGGAGGACAAAGCTGGAATTCGCTTAATCTTGACGGGTGGCTACACCACTGATAGTTATACTCCAGTAAAGCCCAACCTTCTCATCTTGCAACACCCCTATGCCACTTATCCCGCCGAGGCTTATGAACGCGGAATCAAGATGCTAACCTATGATTATCGTCGTGAAATTCCGGTTGCGAAAACCATTAATTACATCACAGGAATCCGGATACAGAAATGGCTCAAAGAGAATGGTGCAGATGCGGTCTTGTACTATGACAATGGTATCATAAAGGAATCAGATCGCTCCAATTTCTTCTTGATTGATGCAGTAGGAAATCTAATTACGCCAAAAGCAGACGTCCTCCCTGGCATTACCAGAATGAAAGTCATTGAGGTGGCTAAAGCTATGGGAATTACCGTGGAGGAGCGGCCCGTCAAGGTCAGCGAAATATTTGCAGCCAAAGAAGCCTTTATCACTAGCTCTATTAAAGGCGTCTTGCCCGTTACAGAGATGGATGGAAAAGCCATTGGGACCGGACAGATCGGGGCACTTAGCAAACGACTAGGCGCTGGATTTGAGGCTTTGGTTGAAAGCTATGTAATGGCTAAGGTTTAGCCTTCTTAAAATCAGGTACAGAGAAAAAGTGCCTGCGCAGAGCCGAGTCAAAGATCGTTCCGATAGGCTGGGATGGGTAGCAGGGATTGATCAGGCGACCTTCACGGATTGTCTTGCGATCGCTTTGTTTGTACCAAATCTCCCTCTTTCTGTTCAAAACTTCCAACGCATCGCCATACCTTTCATCGAAGGCTCATATAAGGCCGAGAAGGCTAGGTGTTTCCCCCAACGCTTATGTAAAGTCGGGATTAAAATGCCAAAACTGGCTCCTACGATTCCTCCAATGATGGTATCTGTAGGAAAGTGTTTGAGGGCTCGCACACGATTGATACCAACAATGATAGGCGTCACTGAGGCTAGGGCGTATATGGCTGCACTGTATTTTCGCAAGTGTGGATTGTAATCCAATAAGACGGTGGCGGTGAAAAAGGTAGCTGTTGCCGTTGAAGAAACATGTCCACTAAAGAAGGAATTACGTAATCCCCCAAAGTTGCGCTCTTCTAGAGGAAGCTCTTCAAAGTACACGGCTGGGCGAAAACGTTCTATGAAGCTAGGTCCAATGGGGCCCCAGGTATAGAAGTTGGAAGCTAGCATTTGCGTCTCTCCGTATAAAAGTGCAACATCCAGCCAATCTCTTCGAATATCTTTATCCAAAAACAAAGTGACGGGTAGCAGCAAGCTGCTGTATAAAAAGCGATCAGATATTTTTGCGGCTTGATCTTTTTTACCAGGGTCTACCTTGAGCGCAGCCCGATCAATGCCCCACAGTTTATCCCTGTTGAGTCGGTTGAGGGTACGGAGTGGAATGTCGGGTTTATTTCTGAGACGTTGTAAACCCACCGTATTTCCGAGCGTTCCCGCTGTGAAAATACCCAGGCTTAAAAGGCGGTTGACCTTGTAGATCCTGGCGCTGGAATCTCTCTCAATCTGCTGACCAAAACCCAGCGAGGGGAGGAGCAACATAGCTGTTGCGGAAATTAGAAATCTAATGACCATGATCTATACTGTTTATTTGAAGAATTGGAATCTTCTGTTAATTTTACTTTCAAATGCCCTTGCATTAAATATGATATCAGTAGGTAAAGGGTTTAGTACAGACGAAATTTTCTACTGCAAACTCGACCAATTTGTATTCTTTTGGGGATAAATAGCTTACCATGTCCATAACTCAGGAAGCCGAAAAATATATTACCGATCTGCTTGAGGAGAAATTGGGAGACAACTATTCCTACCACAATCTTGGCCATACCTTAGGGGTCAGAGATGCCTGCCTGGAAATAGGGCAAGGAATGAAGCTGAAGAAAGAAGAGTTAGAAATGTTGGAGTTGGCTGCTTTGTTTCACGACACGGGCTTTGTGGCACAATACGATGGCCATGAAGAAGCCAGCCAAAGGATTGCCAAAGCGTTTCTGGAACAAAGGGGCTACAAGGGGAAAAAATTGGAAAAGGTGCTCCGCTGTATAGAGATTACCCAGATGGGGAAAGAACCATCTACCCTCTTGGAAAAGATCATGAAAGATGCAGACTTGGCTAACCTCGGGAGTACAGATTATTTGCACACCCTAGATGGCTTAAGACATGAATGGGAGGTAATGCTCGGGCAAGTACATTCCAATAAAGAATGGTTTGAATTAAACCGGTCCTTCCTCAAGAATCATAGCTACTACACTTCTTATGCAGATACGCATTTTGCCCCACAGGTACAGAAGAATCAAAAGGCTTTAAAGAAGCTAGCCAAGGCACAACAACCAGACATGAAAAAGTCAGATAAGCCAGCACCTACTAGCATAACAGGTAGCCGTAGTGCGCAAATGATGTTTAAAACAGCTTTGCGTAATCATCTAGACCTCAGTAATTTGGCAGATAATAAGGCCAATATTATGATTAGTATCAATGCCGCTATTGTGACTTTTGCCCTACCTGTGGCTTGGTCCTATATCAGTACTTTAGGTTATTTGCTTTGGCCTTCCATTACGCTCTTGATCACCTGTCTTTCCTCTATGGTATTTGCTACTTTGGCCACGCGCCCGATCAAAATGATGGGGTATACGGATGAGGAAAAGATCAAAGCCGGACAATCCAATCTCTTCTTCTTTGGTAACTTTTTTAAGATGAGTTTCGATGAATATTTCCGAGGGATGCAGCAGACGATCGAACAGGAGGATCGATTGGAGGGCGCTATTATGAGAGATTTGTATTTCCTTGGGAAGTCACTGGGACGCAAGTACAGCCAACTCCGCGTCTGCTACAATATCTTTATGTTAGGTATTATTCTGACGGTTTTGGTTTTCTTGATCTCATTCAATGTATTGCCTGCCTAGTCTTGAAAGACGACTTTCAACCATTTAAAGTGTTGCGTTTTTCCCGTTTTGATCTCTATTTGGAGCCACCATAGACCAGGTTCTAGTTGAGGATAATCGCTCCGGGCAATCTCTAACTGGTGTTTACCTACGGCAAACGGCATGGTTTGAGTAAGTGAAAATCGTTGTCCCATTCCATTCCACAGGCTATATCCTATCTCCGCTTGTTCGACTAATTCAAAGGGGATAGTGATTGATTCTTGGAAGGGATTTGGAAAAGGCGCTCGAAATTGAACACTAGTCTCCTTGTCCAGGAAAGTAGGTGTACTGAGCAAGCAGCTTCCTTCTGTATTAGAACAGTACAGGCGTTTAGCTAAGGTACAGTCCAATACAAATGGATTGGCTTTTCCATCCTGAAAGTGAGCAATCTGCCAGGTTCGATTCCATTCTTTTTCATCTACCGGATCCAAGTAATGCCAATTGCAAAGCGTTTGCAACTGATTAGCAAAGAAATTGGGGTCTGCTGCCAGGGCTTCATCGCGGTAAATGGTGTAGAAGTAAAACATGGCACGTGCAACATCTCCCTTGTGTGTCTCAGGCGGTTCAAAAGCCCCATTGCGAAATTCACTATAGGCATCAATGTTAGAGGTAGGGATGGTATTGCGAAATTGGTTAAGATAAAACCAGCGCTCAGTTACATTATCGGGAATCTCAGCAAATGGGAAGTTATCCCTTACCTGATTGATGTCTACTCGGGTTGGGAACAGATGATGCATATCAGCACGAGCAGGCTCTTGGGATGCTCCTTTCGCCTGGGGATAAGTGTGTTCGGTATTTAAACCACTTCCATTCATGTAGGCTGCCATGGTTGGGTCTTGCGTCGGATCCAAATAAATCTTATAGCCTGTGTATACACAACGGAGCGTATCATTAAGCTGGTCAATGCGCCCAAAAAGGGAGTCCCTGGAGACTGCAAAGGTTTGGATCATAGCCGGGGTGAACTCATCTTGTATGGCATCCAGGAGATCATCACCTGTAAGATCTGGAAACAAGGTTTGCTGTTCTTGGGCTTGACTGGCATTGTGGAATAGGAGCAAGGCAAAAAGGAGGGGAAGGCCACAATTCAATAATCTTCTTTTCATACTATATTTGGTCTTGCTACAGTTGTGAAAGTATAAGCACGTTTATGAGACTAGTGAGCTTATGTTTGGCTACCGCGCCTGGCGAAAGCAAAATTGATAAAAATCATAAACTAACAGTAAGCTCTTTTCGGGGTAGTGTTTGCCTTTTACCAGGCGTTGCTGATGTAGCTCCAAAAGCGCTTCATCCTTAGCTAACAAAGTGTAGAGCGTTTTGGCAATTTTGCAAAAACGTTCAAAATCGTCGGCAGCGGGCAAGTTGGCGGTGCCCCAATGGGCTAACACTTTCCAAAATACTGCACCATCATAGTAAGTGTACAGATCAGGGAATCGAAAGGCCAAGTATAGGGATAGCATTTGGTACCGATCGCCATGATAGTGGTTATTGTCAATGGACCTTGGGAATTGTTGCTTGTATTCCTGGAGCAATTCATCACAGTGAAAGATGAAACGATCTGCCCGGCCACCAATGGACTTTTCCTCATTGAACAGGTCCTTAAACATATAAGCTACGAAATCAGCTTGCATTTCCATAAAGGCCAGCATCATCCGTTTCGGCTCGTAGGCTTCCCGCTTCCAAAGCCGTTTTGTTTGGCTATTCTGAAGACTGAGATCATACATTTGCCCAATTTCCGGTGCTTCCAAATCCCATTGCTCTTGAAAAATCTTCTGGGACTCCCAAATATGAAGGTATTTCTCGGCCCTTGTTGTACCAAGAAATACCTTATAAGCCGCCATATCGGCCTGTATTAGTTTTAATTGCATACTATGTTAAGGGGCTGGATTGGGGGTGAGCTCATGCACTTCCTCAATGGCCTTCAAGATATCTTTGGACAAAGTCACATTGATGCTATCAATATTCTCCTTCAATTGAGCCATACTGGTAGCTCCAATGATGTTACTTGTTACAAAGGCTTGTTGGGTCACAAAAGCCAAAGACATTTGTGCTAAGGTCAGACCATTGTCCTCGGCAATCTTCAAATATGCCTCCGTAGCACTAAGTGAATTCTCCTTATTGTAGCGAGACATTACGGCAAATTTGTTGAGGCGAGAGCCGGGTTCATCGGTCCCTTTGATGTATTTGCCAGAAAGCCGACCAAAGGCCATGGGTGAATAAGCTAAGAGTCCTACCTGTTCTCTGATGGCAATTTCTGCTGATCCTACCTCAAACAATCGATTCAATAGACTATAAGGATTCTGAATACTCATCACCCTGGGTAATTTATGTGCCTTGGCCAGTTGCAGGAAATGCATAATTCCCCAGGGCGTTTCGTTGGATATGCCGAAATGGCGAATCTTCCCAGCGTCCACTAGCTCTTGCATGACCTCCAAAATGGATAAGAAATTATCTTCCCAAGGATCACTTTCACTGTATTTGAAGCCTCTTTTGCCGAAGAAGTTGGTTCTTCGTTCCGGCCAGTGTAGTTGGTACAAGTCTACGTAATCGGTCTGAAGGCGCTCTAAACTCTGATCAATAGCTATATTGATCTGCTCCCGATTAAAGCGAAGGGGATTTCGGATGTATTTTAACCCGCTAGAGGGCCCCGTAATTTTGGTAGCCAAAATGAACTTGTCTCGATTTTTACGAGCATTGATCCAAGAGCCAATAATTCTCTCGGTGTTTCCCTGGTTGTTTTCGTTACTGGGAACAGCGTACAGTTCAGCCGTATCTATAAAGTTAATCCCTTGATCAAGTGCATAGTCCAATTGTTCATGGCCCTCAGCTTCCGTATTTTGTTCCCCGAAAGTCATGGTCCCTAAACAAATCTTGCTGACTTTTAGGTCTGTATTTCCAAGCGTTGTGTATTGCATGATGGATGAATGTTGAATTGTTTCAGAATGAAGAGGCCGAAATTACTAAAAAAGCCCTTCTTTGACAATTAGCAATTGCAATCATAAAAGTTAGCTCCCAAATGCTGTTGCCGGATACCTGAAAGTGGGTTCCCTTTTCAGCCCAAGCCGACTTGAATTCGCAATTACTGTTTTTGGAATGGATCTTTTGCAATGAGTTCTCGAAGCTTCTTCGGAGCAGAAAACCGCTGTCCATACTTTTTCTTGAATTGATTACAGCGCTTCACGAATGCATCTACTCCATAGTCATGAATGTACTGGATCACACCACCCTTGAAGGCGGGGAAACCCCACCCAAAGATACTCCCCAGATTGGCCTCTGGAAGAGAGCGAATTACATTCTCCTGTAGGCACCACACCGCTTCAATGACTTGGGCTATTAATAGCCGTTCAATGATTTCATTGGCGGGGAAGGACCTTTGAGAAAGTGGATAATGATCCCTTAATTCCTCCCAAAACTGGGGGGCTTTCCCTTCTTCATACTGGTAAAAGCCTGCTTTCTTAAACCGTCCTGTTCTTTGCAGCTCATCGATCATCTTTTGTAGCACAGAAACGGCGGGATGTTGGATGTACTTATTGCCATAATGCGCGGCCGCCTGATGCTCATATTTGAGGACCATGCCCAGTCCTAAGTCGTCAGCTAGCAATAGAGCTCCTTTGGGCATCCCGGCTTGCAAGCTGAGATTCTCGATCAAGGCGGGGGGGCAGCCTTCTTGCAGTAAGGTAATTCCCTCCAGGATGAAGGTGTTTTGTACTCTAGCCGCATAAAATCCCCAATCATCCTTAACTACGATGGGGATTTTTTTGATTACGTTGACAAAATCAAAGGCGCGTGCAATGGTTTCATCACTGGTTTTCGCTCCCTTCACGATTTCCACCAATGGAACTTGATCCGCTGGGTGGAAAAAGTGCAAGCCCACATAGTGATCTGGCCGCAAGGAGTTTTGAGCCAGTTCCGTAATGGGAATGGAAACGGTATTGGATGCCAGCACCGAGTAATCGTCCATGTAAGCCTCCGCTTCCCGGGTCACTTTTTGCTTTACTTGGGCATTTTCAAATACAGCTTCAATTACTAAATCACAGGATTCAAATTCACTTGGGTCCTCCGTGGTAGTAATCTTGGCCAGCATACTCTCTGCCTCTTCTTTGGCAATGGTATTTTGGGCCAGGGCTTCCTGAATCTTTTCTTTCGCATACATCCTACCCCGTTCCGCGATTAAACGTGAAACATCCTTGATGACTACTTCCAAGCCGTTCAATAAACAAGCATAGGCAATGCCAGAACCCATTAGCCCAGCCCCGATAATTCCAACTTTTCTAGGACGGAATCGACCAAAACCTTTGGGGCGCTTTTCGCCTTCTTTGATGGATTTATAATCAAACCAGAAGGCTTTGATCATGTTCTTACAGGCTGGACTGAGCACCAACTGGGTATAGTATCTGGTGCCGATTCGACAAGCTGTATCAAAGTCTACCTTCGACCCTTCGGATAGAATATTTAGAATGGCCTGCTGAGCCGGATAGTTTCGGTAAGTTTCCTTCGCCAACTGGGTGGCAAGAATCCGAATTCGTTTAGCCATTTCGGGCTCTTTGGCGGTGCCTTCTGGGATCTTCCCTTGCTCCTGATCCCACGGACGGCGACCCTCCCGAGTATGCAGCAGGAAGTGACGGGCTTTTTCCATCATTTCCTTGTGATCCTTAGCTAATTCATCAATAATGCCCACTCGCAATGCATCTTTCGGACGGTATCGCAAGCCACTACTCAGGATGTCAAAGGCGCGCTCAATGCCCAATAACCACATTAGTCTGATGATCCCCCCACTTCCAGGAATCAGCCCCAGTCTTACTTCTGGTAATCCCAGTTTGATCTTGGGGCTATCGATCACGATTCTATGATGACAGCCTAGGGCTAACTCAAAGCCGGCACCCAGGGCATCCCCGTTAATAGCAGCTACTACTGGAACTCCGGGGCTTTCGAGATCCCTAAGAAATTGTTTTAGTCCATCAGCAAATTGGAAGATTTCCTGCGCATCTTTGGCGTGATAGAGGTATTCAAGGTCCCCTCCGGCGAGGAATCGCTTTTTGGCTGAGGTGAGGATAATGCCACGTAAAGTTCCTTTTCTTTTCTCCTGTTGCAGATGCTTCAATACAGGTAGAAAAGCTTGCCCAATTTCATGATTGATCACGTTATCATTCCTATGACTCATGTCTAGAATCAAGGTGACAATATTATCGGTATCCTTCTTGTACTTAATCATGTTGGCTGCTTAAACTCTTTCAATTATAGTAGCTACGCCCATTCCGCCTCCTACACATAGAGATACGAGACCCGTTTGGAGATCTCGGCGTTCTAATTCATCCAACAAAGTGCCCAATAGCATGGCTCCGGTTGCGCCCAGCGGATGCCCCATAGCAATGGCCCCTCCATTTACATTTAAGATGTCGGGATCTATATCCATATCTCTTTGATATTTTAACACAACCGAGGCGAAAGCTTCATTGCATTCCCAGAGATCGATATCGGATTTCTTCATGCCCGCCAAGCGCAAGGCTTTTTCTGAGGCAGGTGCCGCTCCGGTTAGCATTAAGGTAGGGTTGACACTGATATTGGCTGCTGATACAATCCGAGCCCTAGCCTTCAGGTCTAGTTCCTGCGCTTTTTGCTCATTCCCGATCAATAGAAGGGCTGCCCCATCGACAATCCCGCAACTGTTTCCAGCCGTGTGGAGGTGATGAACTTGACTTACCATCGGAAACGCCTGTTTTGCCAGGGCATCAAAACCATATTCCCCCATCTGGGCGAAAGAGGCTGGTAGTTGGGCGAGGGTGTCAATATTTGTGTCTCTGCGTATATGTTCATCTTCCGCTAACAAAAGGAGGCCATTCCGGTCGAATATCTGGATAATGGCTCTTTGGAAATATCCTTTATCCCAGGCCGTTGCCGCTCTTTGGTGCGAGGCCAGCGCATATTCATCTAATACGGCTCGATCAAAGCCTTCAATGGTGGCGATTAGATCTGCTGCGATACCCTGAGGTACGAATTTCACACTATTAATCAGCTCCGGATCATACATCAGCGCTCCGCCATCCGACCCAATGGGAACCCGACTCATGCTTTCAATTCCCCCTGCGACAATCAAGGACTCCCAACCCGAACGGACCTTGGAGGCCGCCAAATTCACAGCTTCCAGGCCAGATGCACAGTATCTATTGATTTGCATACCCCCGACACTTTCAGCCCAACGAGCATGCAGGAGGCCTGCTTTGGCAACATTGTACCCTTGGTCATCGATTGGTGTCACACAGCCGATCAGTACATCATCTACCTCTTGGGTGGGAATCTGGTTTCTCTCTTGCAACGCGGTGAGCGTGGTGGCTAGCAGGTCAATGGGTTTGACCTCGTAAAGTGCGCCGGAAGTTTTTCCTTTACCTCTTGGGGTTCTCAGGGCATCAAAGATGTAAGCTTCACTCATTAGTAGCTTGCTGAAGATTTTTTGGCTGCTTTAAATGGAAGTTCTTTGCCTAACTAACTTCGCAAAGTTAGGTTTCTACGGGAGAAATAGTGGTTTTTTAGCGATTAATTTTAGTGACCATAAAAGGAGGTGAAAGTTGTACAATTTTATAGTAATACTTGCCTAAAAGGCGTTATAACTAAGCCTGACGGAGTGCCGACGGTTTTACTACCTCTTCGGTGGACGACTGCTTTGATCCGAGGCTTTTGTCACGGATATGCATTCTTAGATCATTCGCAAGCATTATTGCAGCATAACTTGAAAACCAAGAGAAAATTAGTTCTGAAGTTTTTTATTTTTGCCCTCGATGAATTTACCATTACGGATCGCGCGCAGGTATCTATTCGCTAAGAAATCTACCAATGCAATCAATATCATTACCGGTATTGCGGTTTTTGGACTATCAGTCGGTAGTGCCGCACTGATTTTGGTGTTGTCCGTATTCAATGGATTTGAAGATTTATTGGTCGGGATGTACAGTAATTTTGATCCTGATATCAAAGTGAGTCCGGCGCAAGGAAAAACCTTCACCGTTTCTGATAGTTTGTTGAAGGAGATATATGCGATTGATGGGGTAGAGCAGATTTCACAAACGCTGGAAGAAGTCGCCTTTTTTGAGTACAAGGACAAGCAAAGTTTTGGTACCATCAAAGGGGTTGAAGACAATTACGGCTATGTGATCAATATTGACTCAACGATGCGAGAAGGCACTTTTAAAACCCAAGAGGGGCCACAAGATATGGCGGTGATCGGATTTAGTATGAGAAATGCTTTGGCCGTTAACCTGGATGATCTGTTTGCCACCATTAGTGTCCACATGCCCAAACGAAACCCTGGGATCTTTGAAAAGCCTTTTGTTTCCAAAGTGTTGCATCCTGGCGGAGTATTCCTGGTACAACAGGATTTCGAGAAAAAGTATGTGTTGACGAACCTTAAATTCGTGCAGAATCTATTGGAGTTGCGCAACAAGGTGAGCGCCTTGGAAATCAAGATTTATCCAGGTTTTGTGGCGGATGATATTATCAGCCAGATGAAGGAAAAGTTAGGGGAGGCTTACTTGGTGCAGAACAGATATGAACAAGAAGAAAGCTTCTTTAAGCTAATGAAGGTGGAAAAATGGCTGAGCTACGCCATTGTTGGATTGATGATGTTGCTCATTGCTTTTAATCTGATTGGTGCCTTGTGGATGATCGTGCTAGATAAGCGAAAGGACATTGCGATCCTGAAGTCTATGGGCATGCAAGATCAAGGTATTGTAAGGGTATTTCTGTTTCAAGGCATGCTGCTGAGTTTGCTTGGGATGGTGACGGGAGTGGTACTGGCTTTGGCCATTTACGGTTTGCAAAAAACAGTGGGCATTGTTACCATACCAGGAAATATGTCCTTAGAAGCCTATCCGATTAGTATTCGGTTTGTCGATTTTTTGATTGTTGCCTTGACTGTAGTTCTGATTGGTTTGCTAGCGAGTTTTCCGCCCGCTTTGCGAGCCAGAAGAGTGCCTGCTTTGATCAGAGAGGAATAGTCATTCGGCAATTAATTTATAGATTTGCAGCTGGCCTTGCCCCAGTTTTAGAAAGGGAAAAGGCCATTGATTGGGATTAAATATTGACTGAGAACTGCTAATATCAAAAGTGTAGATGGAAGAATGGGAACTGGATTTTGAATGGCTGAGAATACGACACTTCATCCAAAAGCGTTTCGGGAAATCTCAATTGCCAGATCTCAATGCCATATTGTTTATTATTGGCATACAGGAATTGGGTAGATGGCAAGGAGCTTTTTCAAAAGAAGAAAAGCAGGATTTGATGCATATTGCCATGTGTAGATTACTAAGTTATCAGGGGTATTATGCTTTCAAGGGTAGAGATGCTGATGGATGGCCACATTGGGAAATGCTAAAACCAGTAAAGGCCCAGGGAATGGAGAACCAGGAAACTTTACTAAAAGAAAATGTCATTCGGTACTTTAAGGAATGGGAGGCCGAAAATGGAGCCTTAGAGGAGGAAGAATAGCGACTTCAAGAATAGTGAAAAAGCTAAAAAGGCCTCGGTCTATTCAATAAACGACATAATTATGAAACGAATTCTATTTGTTGCGGTGTTTGCCGCTTTACTTACCGCTTGTACAAAGGATGATCACACCTATGCTGAGATCACTACTGATTTTGGCACTATGAAAGTGATGTTGTACAACAAGACCCCCAAACACCGGGATAACTTCATCAAACTGGCTAAGGAAGGTTATTATGATGGATTGTTATTCCACCGAGTCATCAATGGCTTTATGATCCAAGGTGGAGATCCAGATTCTAAGAATGCAGCTCCTGGTCAGCCATTGGGCATGGGAGGTCCGGGCTACCAGATCGATGCTGAAATTGGTGCGCCACACCTCAAAGGAGCATTGGCTGCTGCACAGGCTCCAAATCCACAAAAACGTTCTTCTGGTTCTCAGTTTTACCTTGTGCAGGGACAACCGCTGACTGATGATGCCTTGAATGCCATGGAAAATCGAAAAGGAATTAAATACTCCGAAGCGCAACGTCAGTTGTACAAGGAAATCGGAGGAACTCCATTTTTAGATAATGATTATACGGTATTTGGGGAGGTAGTTGAAGGACTGGAAATTATTGATAAAATTGCCACGGTTCCAACCGGGGATGCAGATCGTCCTGTTGAAGATGTACGGATGACGGTTAAAATTTTGTAAAAAGAAAGGAATGTCAGTAGTGAGAAGTTTGAAGATAGGTCTTTACATGGTAGCAGCCCTATTGGTGGCTGCTTGCTCCAGGCCAATAGCTAATTTTACGGTTCAAGGGGAAACCACCGCTCCTACCAAGATTTCTTTTGAAAACATGTCTGAAAAGGCTGATTCATTCTATTGGGATTTTGGAGATGGTAGTACTTCCTCCGACTCATCACCTGTACACCGTTATCGCAGCTCTGGAAATTATGTTGTACGCTTGAAGGCGATGAAGGAAGGTAAGACCAAAGGCCGCGTGAAAGAGGAACGATTGGTTATCGATGCCCCGACGGAATGCCTGGTCGAAGTTGAGACCCCCTTCGGAAATATGCTACTCCGCCTGTTTGATGATACCCCCAAGCACCAGGAAAATTTTCAGAAATTAGCACAGGAAGGGTTCTTTGATAGTCTACTTTTCCACCGGGTAATCGATGGATTTATGATCCAAGGAGGGGACCCCAATTCGAGAAATGCGAAGCCCGGCGCTGGACTAGGATCTGGTGGCCCAGGCTACACCATAGCCGCCGAATTTGTTGACACTTTGATTCATCTCAAAGGACGTTTAGCTGCGGCCAGACAGGGAGATCGAGTAAACCCAAGAAAGAATTCTTCCGGCTCCCAATTCTATATCGTGCACGGTAGAACCTTTACCGACCAGGAACTCAACCGACTAGAAGCACAGAATGGGCAGCGTTATTCACCGTATCAGCGTGAAGCATACAAAACCATAGGGGGGGCGCCTTTCTTAGACGGGAATTATACCGTTTTTGGAGAGGTGATAGAAGGGCTGGAGGTAATTGATAAGATTGCCAAAGTGAAAAAGGATGGACGGGATCGTCCTCGGGAAGATATCTGGATGGTGGTACATTTGATAAACTAGGCGTTACCACTGACCTTACCGAACTTTTACATTTTATTGCAGTATAGATAATGAAGTTGTTTAAGAATGTCTGCTGAGTCAAAAAGAGCTTCATCGCGGCCACTGAGATATTTTTAAACAACTTCAATAAGTCCGATAACAAATAAACAATGGCTAAAAACTTAGTATTAGGAGTTGATGTAGGGGGGTCAGGTATTAAGGGGGGCTTAGTGGACGTGAAGAAAGGGGAGATGGTGAGTGAGCGATTTAGAATAGCTACTCCCCAGCCAGCAGTACCTGAAGCGATGGCGGAAACATTTGCCGCAGTGGTCAAGCATTTTGATTACGAAGGGCGAGTGGGTTGTGGATTCCCTGCAATTATTAAAAATGGCGTGGCCATGAGTGCCGCCAATATTGATAAAGCATGGATTAATACCAATGCTGCTAAGCTGTTCTCCAAGGCGAGCCAATGTAAGGTAACAGTGGTGAATGATGCTGATGCGGCAGGGTTGGCATCCTCTTATTTTGGTCTGGGAAAAGGAGAAAAAGGCGTGGTACTTTTTCTAACCATTGGCTCAGGAATAGGCTCCGCTCTGTTTTTGAACGGGAAACTAGTGCCTAATACAGAATTAGGGCACCTATTCTTGAAAGGACAGGAGGATATAGCCGAACGCTTCGCAGCTGACTCAGCCAGAAAGAGAGAAAATCTTTCCTGGTTGGATTGGGGAGCAAGATTCAATAGTTATTTGCATCATGTAGAGCGTCTATTTTCCCCGGATTTAATTATTCTGGGGGGAGGAGCAAGCAAGCACTTTGAAAAGTATAAACCCAGCCTAGATATTTCGACAGCGGTTAAGCCTTCCATTATGCAGAATATGGCGGGAATTATCGGAGCTGCGGTTTGCGCTCTAGATTATGATGATAAGAAAAAGAAGTAGATGCAGCCCTACAACTGTCTATTTATTTCTCTTACATGCCTAAATATACTTTTACCTGAGAGTGAATAGCCTCTTCCTTGGTGAGCTCGGGGTATACGGTAAATAAGGTATCGTGATTCATAAAATCATCTACTAAAGCATCTCCTAATCGATAGGTTGCCTCTTGATCTCTTCCCAGAAAAAATAGGCAAGCGATTTGGCCATAGACAAGACTCGTGTCATAAGATTGTTCTACGGCTTCTTCCATCAAGGTCAATGCTTCCTGCCCAAGATCCATTTTCAATAAGTAATGACAGTATTTGATCCAGCAGTGCGTCTGTTCTGGAGCCAGGGTAATCGCTTTTTGGAAATTAGACTTGGCTGAGTTGAATTTGTTTAGGTGAAAATAGGTTTCCCCTAAAGCTAGGTAATAGTCCTCTTGTAGATCTTCAATATGAATGGCCTTCTGGAATGCTTTTAACGCTTCTTTATAACATCCTTGGGCGGAGTAGCAAGTACCGAGATGGAAATATACTTCGTCATTGAGGGTGTCAAGTTGCAGTGCTTTCAAGAAAAAAGCCCAAGCCTCGTCTAGGTTGCCTAGCTCTTTGTAGCACTGCCCAATGCGGAGTAAACTTTCACTTTCTGCTTCGAAGTGTTCTATCATTTCAAGGTATCCATCCAGGGCCCGCTGGTACTTCTTCATTTCAAAACACAGATCGGAAAAATCTCGATATGCGTACTCAAATTTATTGTCAATGATGAAAGCATACTCGTAAGCCTCGATAGCAGCCTCGTAGTTGCCGAGATAGGCATTGGTATGACCGAGATTGTACCACGCTAGTGCCGAATAGGGATCTTGATCGATGACCCATTCGTGCAAGGCAACACTGTTCTCATATTGCTTGGACAGCTCAACGGCTAGCCAAATACGATCAAGTGCTTCTCGGTTCTTTGGATTCTCCTTTAGGGCTGACTCCAGAATGTAGTACATCAATTCGTATTCCTCCTTATGCTGATATACTAATGATTCAGCGAGGAGAATCTCGCTCATTTCTACGGCATTGCGAGTAAGATTAAGTTTGGAAGACTCCAACAACTCCATGGCCTCTTGGGTGCGGTCCAGATAGGTCAGGGCCTCAGCTTCCAGGATTTTAATCTCTAATGAATTGGGGGCGTATATGGTGGCAATATGGAGGGCTTCCAGGGCTCGATGTTCCTGTTGTACCTCTAGTAAAAGATGGGCTTTTCGGGTATAGAATTCAGCAGAAAACTGATGGTGAGCAATAGCCAGGTCAGCTACTTCCAGTGCTCGATCCACCTGTTCATCCTCCTCATAATAATTAATCAATTCGTGGTAGGTCTGTGGATCGAGAAATTTACTTGAACCTGATTGAGCCGTAGCTTCGTAGGCAGCAACCAATTCAGCTATGGCTTGGCTATATTTTCTGTTCATAGGACAAAGTTGAAGTGTTCATTCCTTTGTACGTGCAATATACGTAAAAAGGTACCATATATGCCTCTCTATATTTGTAGCGGTCCGGATTTTACGGGAGCGGTACTTAATCCAGAGGAAGTGGTTTGTTGAAGTTTGTAAACCATTAATAACGAACACTTTATGTTTTTTCTCTATTTAATCAATTGTCTTATTTGTTAAAATTTTATACGCACCTTAGGGATAAGGGTTGCATACCCATTTTCAAAACCTTTACTTTTTTGAATACAGGAGGAAGGGAGGTGTATATTGACATAAAAAAACCGGTTGACAGGAATAGTCAACCGGTATGTTATAAAAAGGAAAAATATTAGGTCAAATTCATAATGCCCCTAAAGCTATCCGCCAAACTTTCTGGCCCGTCGTCTCCGGATCTCATCGAGTAAGTACTGTCGGAATTCCGTATTGGCCTTCTGTAGAAGGAGTATCTGCCTGGGACTTATTACTGTTTTAAAGCGCGTAAAATAATTCTTTTTCAAAGCCAGCAGTTCCTCCTCCATTCGCAAACGCTTTTCTATCGCTTCTTCGGCTTCTGCTTCGGACATGGCATCTATCGGGACACGGTTTCGATACTTCCGCTTAATATTCCGCTCTGCTTTTTCGTATTCGGTATGTATGGGCCAAAATCCCTGAGCCTGTCGGGGGGTTAATTCCATGCGCTTAGTAATGAAGGCTACTTTTTCTGCTTCTATTTGCTCGCGTTTGGTATTCTGTCCAATCAGCACTGTGCTGAAGGACAGGAACAGGAGCATGCCCAGTCCCCACTTGAAAAATCTGTTCTTCATATCGTCTACATTTTTACTTTGTCGGATGTTTTTTATTCATTGAGAGACTCGGATTCCCATAGTTCTTCAAAATCTTCATCATCCATTTCCTGTAAGATTTCTTCTAGATTGTCCTCCGTCACTGCTTCCTCGGATTCTTCTTGAAAAGTCTCAGCGTACATTTCTATTAGGTCATCAGTTTCAAACTCTTCTATATTCGCCATCACGTAAGCTTCTACTTCGTCATCTTCGTGGAAAGCAAGATTGGTACCCACTTGCTGCATGGAATCAGGAGATTGACTAAACCATATTCCGGCAGCGATCAATAGGGCGACAGTAGCGAATACTAATGCTGGTTTGGGTTGCAGCAAACTTTGGAGCCCCTCCAGTACTTTCTCCCACCAGCTTGGCTGCTGTTTAGTGACCGTTTGCTGGTTAACTTCCGGTTGAATTTCCTGCATGAGGACCTGCTTCAAATCATTGAAGTATCCGGCTGGTACCTCGAAACCGGTTCCCGATTGCTCTTCCTTAAATTTTGCCAATTCCGGAGCAATATCCTTTAGTTCATTCAATATTTCTTCTCTTTCGCTCATGACGCAAAAATTATCCGTTTTGATAGGTGGTGAAATGTGCTCACTTCACCTTTAGCCAGCTTTCAAGGCTTTTTCAATTTTTTTCACCGCATGGTGATAAGAAGCTTTCAATCCTCCAACCGAAGTTTCCAAGACTTCGGACATCTGTTGGTAGCTCATCTCTTCGAAGTAACGCAATTGAAAAACGATACGTTGTTTTTCCGGTAGTGTACACACAGCTTTTTGCAGCGCCAACTGAATTTCATTGCCATCAAAGTAAACATCTGCTTTGAGCTTCTCGGCTAGCAATAGTGCTTCGTTATCAATGGAATCTGTTCCGGTCTTTTTCTTTTTGTTCAAAAAAGTAATGGATTCATTGGTGGCAATGCGATACAACCAGGTATATAGGGATGAGTTTCCCTGGAAGCGTTGAATACCCCGAAACACTTTGATCAAACAGTTTTGGGTCACGTCATTGGCATCCTCATGATCCATGACCAATTTCCGGATATGCCAATACAAACGCTCCTGGTATTTATCCAGTAGTAGCTTAAATCCACGTTCTTGTTGGCCATCACGTTGGATCAAGTTCAGAATCTGTTCATCCTTAATATCTGCTACCGCTGTTTGCAATTTCTACGATTTGATACTTTGACTTTTCTTAAAGCGGAGGGTTTAATCGGCGGAGTGATTTTTTTTGTTGACATCGATCTTAAAGGTTTCATCCAAGCGATCTAGCTCTAGAACGGTGGTTCCATCCCGAGCAAAATACATGGGCGCAAACTTTCGATCTGACAGAATTTCTGCACAAGTATATGAGCTATTTACATGTACACTTTGTGAAAAGGTTTCGTCAAAACCCTGGATCAGGACAATGATCTCCGTTTCTAATTTTTTGATCTCGCTCGTATTTTTCTTGTAGAGAGGACTATCTTTTGTGATGGGATGCACCAATGTCCAGTTGAGGGGAAAGAGATTGACACTGTCCCTCTCCAGTGGCAATTGCCGGAATTGACGTTTCTTTCCGCTGGCTGTATGCTCCAGCCAGGTCATGGTGACTTGGGCTTGTAGATTGATGATCTTGTTGTTGCGTAAATTGACGATTCGAAATTGTAGGCTCTCCCCATCCTGATATGGAGTGATGATAGCATTTTCACTAAATCTAATCTTTGCTCTGGGTTTGGCAAATCGAGCAAAAAGAATTCCGGTGGCTAAGGCAAAAGCCAGCAAGCCGGTAAAGGCATCGAAAGAGGCTAAAAGGTCGGCACCCAAGGTCTCCGGCGTGATGCCACCATACCCCACCGTTGTAAAGGTCTGGATACTGAAGAAAAAGGCATGCGTGAATTGCTCGAATTCGCCCTTATTGGCCATGCCACTTAGGGACTGTGGCCCCATCAGCCAAAAGAGAAAGGCAAAGCAGGCATTGATCAAGCCATAAAATAAGGTAACTAGTCCGAGAAAACGCGGCCATGACATTTCTACCAGGTTCTGATAGATGGTCCAGACCGTATGCCCTTCTCTAATAATGTTGAAGGAGCCATCCTTATTGATTAGCCGTCCTCCTCCCGTCATAATCTTGTCTCCAAGGCCAAGATCATTGGCTGTATTAGCCGGTGGAGTACTATTCCGCAACAATGAATTAGTGAAATCTGTTAGCTTCATAATCGCGATTCATTCTTTACACAATTTTGCAAGAGGATCGTTTAAAATCCCCTATCTCTAAGATGAAAAATCATTTGTTATGCTACATTTGCCACTCAAATACAAATAGCTTGCAGGAACCATCTTCAAACCCAGGGATCGAACTAAGACATTGGCTATTGCTACTGTTCCTCAGCATTATCTGGGGGACCTCCTACATACTGATTAAGAAAGCTATAGATGTCTATACCCCGATGCAAGTGGGCAGTTTAAGACTCAGTATTTCAGCCCTATTTTGCTTGGTATTCGTTTGGTACCAGTGGAAAGCAATACCCTGGGATCGTCTCAAGGTTCTGCTATTGGTTGGTATAACTGGAACGGGAATACCTTCCTTTTTGTTTCCACTCGCTCAAACTAACATGAGCAGTTCCCTGGCAGGAATATTGAATTCGCTTACCCCCCTCTTTACATTGATATTGGGTATGTTGTTGTTTAAGACCAAGTTTGCCTGGGGGAAGACGCTGGGGGTCACCATTGGGTTATTTGGAGCGGCCAGCCTTTTCCTTTTTGGAGAAAAAGCAGGTTTTGAAGGCAGTGTAGCCTATGGTCTACTCATTGTACTTGCCACTATCTGCTATGCCACCAGTACCAACTTAGTTGGCTTTTATTTGCGAGATGTCAACTCGATTATCATCAGTGCTATTTCCTTTGTGATGGTGGGGATTCCAGCGGTATTCTATTTAATGACTACCGGCTTTAGTACAACTTTACTTGAGCATCCACAAGGATGGCAAGCGCTGGGTTACATCAGCATCCTAGCTGTCGTTAGTACCGTCTTGGCATCGATATTATTCTTTAAACTTGTGCAAATCACTAGTCCGGTCTTTGCTTCCATGATCAGCTATATTGTACCCATCGTAGCCCTGCTTTGGGGGGCATTGGATGGTGAAGTGATTACTGTAGCGCACTTTTCTGGCATGGGACTGATTCTAGTAGGGGTTTATCTAAGTCGAAAAAACTAAATAGACCGTTTATCTAGTACCTATACTAAGCTGTCGCCATACCTAAGATTTGATTCAGGATCTTCAAACTGATCAAGTAAGTTGGCTTTACCCCGTCTACGCCCAAACTACCTGAAGCTAATGTGGCCCCAGTAATCAAGGGATTGTCCGATGCATAATAGGCATAACGTACCGATACCTTCTGATCTATCCCTCCCTTCCGAATCTTGGTGGCAGCTTGTATGGCCTTTTGATAGTGGGCACCTTCCATTTCTAGGCCGATGGCACGCCAGGAGGATAAGTGGAAGTAGCGAAGTATATCTTTATTTTGCAAACTAGTACCTAATACACTGATCATTGGACCTTCAAATACCCGCAGGCCGAAACCCTCAAAATCTTCCTTACTAAGTTGGTTGTCAAAGGGGTAGTTGTCGGCTGTTCCTTCAAAGACATGGGCTGTCGGAACCATAATGTCTCCCTTATCGCCCTCAAGAATGCCTGCTTTGCCCATCACGGATATCGAAGAGATCTTAATTGGGGTTTTCTTATCCTCTTCCTCAAAGGGTTTGAGCAATTCATCCATGGTTTCATAAGCCTGTTCGCCAAAGGCGTAGTCCATAACGAGGATAACAGGTTGTTCTTTACTGATATAGGCCTGATTCCAATGCAAAGCGGGGGAGAAAGGAATATCATTCATTTTCGCTGTATCAAAAATCTGGACAGATATATTGGTTCCGCTGGTATCCATGATTTCGACCATCCCATTATGTAAAGCTAGTTTCTTGACTCGCTTTCTCAACTGATCATTATTACTTAGGCTTAGGTCTCTTGCAATGTCATCCAGGTCGTCCTTCAAACGATCTAATGCGGCTGGTGCAAAAAGACTATTCATGATGCTATGAGGGTTGGCGCTTATGATATGGATTGGCCGCTCCAAAAGCTGCAAGTCCTTTAGTTGGGCCTTGATATTTTGTGCCCAGGATTCACCGTAGATATGATGCCCCACCTTTTCTCTCAGAGCGGAGGAGAAAGATATTTCCCGATCTTCTTTATGCAAAGCTTCGTCAAAGGAGAGTTTACCTAACCAGTAAGTGATATGAAAGATGCTATTCACTTCCTCACTATTGGCAAATCTTTCGCAGGCGGCCAGGGTGTCGTCATAAGTACGGCCCAACATTGTACTTAGATAGGTGTAAGCTACCTCCTGATTGAACTCTTCCCCTCGTTTATCCAACTCTACAATGCGTTCCAGCATTTCCCATTCTCTTTTCTTTCTGCCTTTGTGATCTTGGCTATTGAGTCGGATTTTTTCGGCCATGATATACATGAAGGTCAGGTGTGTCAAAACATCATAAATGTCAGAGCGACCTCTGGTCATTTCAATATACATCTGATCGTCATCGATCCGGTAGCAGTTGCGGCGACGTTTGGGGGGGACTATCGGTTGGAAGGAACTGTTCTCGAAGCCTTCGCGGGAGATTAATCGAACAAATCTGCACTCTTCAATGCCGCGGGGAAGACGTTGAAATATGTACAACAGACCATCTAGCTCCACGCGTTCAGGGTCATTCAGGTCTCCGTATATCTCCGGGGATAATTGCTTTAGGGACTTGATCATGGCTTCGCCGGAAACGCCGAGAGGTTTGTAGTTCCCTCTAATGAATAAATGGCGCATCGCGATATATAGTCTTTCTATAGCAGCTCTGGATTCTTGGGCGCGCGTGCGAGGTTTATTGAGATGAGTCATCCTATTTTTGAGGCCTAAAATTAGGAAAAGGAAAGAGTAATTTGAGTACTACTCAACTTTTTTGCAAGAATTGTATAAAACAAGTAGGGCTTGGTACTTACATTCGAAGTCCAAGCCCCACCATTTCCAGCGGTTTAGTTTTAGAGGGCGAGGGCGTTTCTTCCCTCTGGCCAGTTTACCGGCCGCTAGTAATGACCTTATCGTCCATTACTAATTCGAAAGTCACTCGGCGATTTTTAGATCGACCTTTAGCGGTCGAGTTTGAAGCAATGGGGTTAGATTCACCGAAGCCTTTATAGGATAATCGATGGGCCGTTATACCTTTTGCACTGAAGTATTGCATACAGGCAAAGGCCCGGTTTTCTGATAGTTTTCTATTAGCGAGGCTATCACCCCGATCATCGGTATAACCTTTGATCAGTATATCGTATTGAGGATACTTTTCCAGGATTTCGACAATTTGGTCCAGGGTGGCGTGAGAACTGGCCTTCAGCACGTACTTTGCCGTTTCAAATTGTACACTCTGGGTGGCAAACGTCAGGGTTTCCACTTCCTTAGCAGAAATTTCTGGGCATCCTTTGTTGCTTAGGGTTCCTAGAATCTTAGGACAATCATCCTTAATATCCACTATGCCATCGCCATCTGAATCTGGACATCCATCCATATCTTTTAGGCCAGCAATGGTAGGGCACATATCGTCTTTGTCTAGTACACCATCTTTATCGGTATCAGGGTAGGGGCAACCTTGATTATCCGCAGGACCTGCAATAGCAGGGCATGGATCATTTTCATCTTCGATGCCATCCGAATCTGCATCGAAAATTGGGCAACCAGATCGCTCCTTTAAACCGGAGAGCTCCGGACAATCGTCATAGGGGTCAAGAATTCCATCTCCATCCGTATCCGGGCAGCCTCCATACAAGGCAATGCCGGCTAAAGCAGGGCAATTATCTTGAGCATCGGCAATTCCATCCATGTCTCCATCTGGGCAGCCCTGCAAACTTAAAATTCCATATTCTTCTGGGCATTCGTCTTCTGCATCTGCTACCCCATCTTTATCTGTATCTCGCTTGCCCATTCGGTAGTAGAGATTTAATCCACCGATTCCATACCAATCATTCTTATCGGGGTTTCCGGACATACTCACACCATCCAGGTAGTCACTGAAGCTGATTCTGAAAGCGTATTCCAGCCCGAGGGACCAGTTTGGATGTAGATCCATTTTGATACCAGCACCGACGGGGATTATGAGGCGAAAGGTAGAAACGTCTTCCGCTTGATCCATGGCAATCATTTCGTTATTGCTCCCGCTCCCATCCCCGAAGTTTACACTTGGGTTAAAGTAGGTAAGTCCCAGGCCCCCGATCAAATAAGGGGAGATGGTCTTTTTGAATGCCTCACCTTGATATCGTTTATGCCCCAATATATCCCATTCGGCCATGCCAGAGAATTCATGTAAGGGGGTGGAGGAGCTAAAGCCTCGATAACTTAAACGTTCAAAATTTCGATCTTCTCCCGTTAGGGTACCCGTGTAGTACCCAAACCGAAGGCCAAAGGTTTTGTTGATGATTCTTTTGGCTTGTAAGCCTAAAGCGAAATTGGTCTCTTTAAAAGTAGATAGATCGGGGTCTATCAGATCGCCCCCAATATTGGATCCGCCAAGTAATAGGCCAAACTCCCATTCGTGATCTTGCGCGCTAATAGTTGCCATCATTCCAATGAAGAGCAGCAGAGAGAAAAGATGCTTCATGGTTTTGTGTTTTAAAAAGAGGTTTAGTTCTTATGTTTAAATGTGTTCTTATTCCATAGAATTCAAGGCCAGTACGTATGGCATTGGGCCATGTATGGTATAAGCTACGCACTGCGGGTATACAATGGTCGCACCTTGAGAATACTTAGTGCTGTACAAGACTTATTTGTGGAAGTACGGTAGTGGGATGGAGGCCAATGTAGTAAGGCTTAATTGAGAGAAGGGTGAATCGAAATAGAAACCCTCCATTTGGATTAGGTGTATAGGCAATTGAACGTACTGATGACGTGCAAGTTGCATAGAAAACACAAAAAATAATATATAAAATAATAAGAACTTAAAGAGGCGAGATGGACAAAGGCTAAGGATTACTTGAAGAGCTGGAATTCTACTCTTCGGTTTTGCTGACGTCCACGTTCGGTTAGGTTTTCAGAGATGGGGTAGTCTGAGCCATAGCCTTTAAAGGTCATGCGATCAGCAGCAATCCCCTTACCTCGGAAATAATCATAGCAGACCTTAGCTCTTTTACTAGACAATTGAAGATTATTGATATCATTACCTTCTTTATCCGTAAAACCTTTGATGACTAATTGATATTGCTGGTATTGTTCTAAAAAAGCAAGGATTTGATCCAAGAGGGAATACCGCTCAATACTTGTGCTTCCGGTAGGAAAGACAAGTACTTGTCGATTTAAGGCCTGCGCTTGATCTTCCGCACTTATTTGCAGTGGGCAGCCTTGCTGAGAATAGAGTCCAAAAAGGGTAGGGCATTTATCTTCACGATCTTGAATGCCATCTCCGTCTGTATCTGGGCAACCTTGGAAAATGGCAAGCCCATATTGCTCCGGGCAATGATCGTCTTCATCCAACAAACCGTCCTCGTCTGAGTCAATCAAAGGACAGCCTTGTCTTTCAGGGGGGCCATACTGGAGGGGACAGGGGTCCTCTTGATCTGGAATACCGTCATTGTCGCGATCATTCAGTGGACAGCCCCGCATCTGGAAATGCCCGGCAAGATCTGGGCAACGATCATCCGGATCTGGTACTCCATCACCGTCTCGATCCGGACAACCACTGACGGATCCATTACCCTTCAGATTAGGGCAAAGGTCACTTAGGTCCGTGATACCATCTCCATCAGAGTCTGGGCATCCTCCCAGTTCAATGGGGCCTGCCCATTCCGGACATCCATCTTCACTATCTACAATACCATCTCCATCTAAATCACTCTTTCCAAACCGATAGCCAATCCTGAAACTTAGGCTACTATACCAATCATTCCCCTCGGGATTCCCCGCCTGGCTCACTCCATCCAAGTAATCGGTGGTGGTTAGGCGAAGATCTGCCTCTAATCCGAGTTTGATGCGCCGATCCAATTGAAAATCTAGGCCGACTCCAAAGGGGATGGCCGGTTGTAATGGGTTAGGCTGATTATTTTGGTCAAACTCTATGGCCTCTCGTAGATCTGGAATCTTGGCACGATTCAAGGTGGCATCAGGGGACAGATAGAATAATCCAATGCCACCAAAGCCATAAGGTTTAAAACGTGCATCAGCTCGGCCGGGACGGACAAAGGGATACCACTGGAAGCGGACCTGAAGTTCAAGGATTTGAGTCTGGAAATAGAAGCTCCTCACTTTGCGATCTTCATAGTTGCGATCGTCTCCGGAAATAGTGCCCGTTCCAAGATGTGCTTGTATGGCGAGTTGTTCTCTGAGTTGCCTGCTGGCATAAATGCTGATCCAGGTATTGGTCTCTTGTACATTAGGAAAGGTGGACTTTACTAGGTCACCCGTATAGTTCACCCCGCCAAGGGATAACCCTCCTTCCCATGTTTGGCTTTGAGAGAACAATATCGTAGGGATCAAACAAAAGACAAGAACCGACAAAACGGTAAACCTCATTATTTCTGAACCGCATTTGGTATAATTAGCAAAAATAACTATTTACCTGACTTTTGTTTACATCCCAACTGAATTGTAACATATTATTTTAAAAAAAATATAATCTATTCTCCTCGTAGCTTGCGTTGAAGCTCCACGATCTCCTCATTTTTATCGAAAACTTGATCTTTAAGCTCTTTATTTTCTTTTTCCATGGCTTCTATTCTTCTGCGAAGATCCGTCAGCTCATCTTGTAACAGCTTTACATCACTTGGGAACTCTTCCGTGGTGGAGGTGGAGATCGTAGTTGGCGTGCTCTCACTGGTGCTTGAGCTACTTTCGCTGCTCTCTAGACCGATTAATTCCTTGATGTTCTGGATTCCGTCCTCTCCATTATAGTAGGAGGCTCCAATATACGCGCCAGGTATGAGGAAGAGCATTACCACTAAAAACCTAGAGAATCCAGTTAACTTATACTTTTTAGCCATGATGATTTTTTTAGACAAATATAATCTAAAGCGAAAAGCATCGTGGCTTTCTTCTACCGATGTCCCTTTTTCTTGGATGTAGACTTTACTTTGTTGTGTTTTCCAGGAGCATGAAGGGAATACCGTTATCCAACCACTTTCGCAAGAGCGGAGAGGGAGGGACAACCTCAAAAGCTAAAGAACCTAGTACAAGATCTATGTCTCCGTCCTGATCCGGATCTCCAGCATCCATACTGATCCAACGGCCGTTGGTGCTTTGCGGGATAGTACTTAGCCTAAAATCTCCTCCATTGTTTTCCAGATAAATAAAGGATGCTTCGGGCTTTTTAGCAAAATCTGGAAAGAAACTAATGGCTGCTATATCCAAATCTCTATCTTGGTCAAAGTCTTCCACAATCGCTTTATAGGCCCCTGGCAAAGGCTGAAAAAATACCTGTTCAAAGGTCAGTGCATTCATATTCTGATAGATGTAAATGCCGTGGTAAGGCTTTTCTATCGGTGTATAGTCGGCATTATCACCTGCGGTATAGAGAATATCCATCAATCCATCTTTGTTCCAATCAATCAGATCAAAAAAGCTAGAACCAAAACTAGAAGGGAATCGAATGAGGAGTTTTTCTTTGAAAATTCCTTCCCCAGCATTTTCATACCAATAGATACCTTCATCCCCTTGGGCCATCAGGGCTAGAATGTCCAGGTCTCCATCTTTATCTAAATCGTAAGGAATGGTCTTGGTTGCTCCCGCTTTTCCTCGCAATATCTCCCGTTTGTATGCCTGGTTTCCCAAGTTTTTCCACCAGGATAAACTCCCGGTCCACTTACCAAATTCGGCGGTAATAATATCCATCAGACCATCATCGTCCAGGTCGGCATAGCTGCTATGAACGGGACGTTGTAAACTGTCAAGAATTAGATAGGGAGGGCGTATCCCATCTTTCGGTAAACCTAGAATAAAGCCATTGGCTTCATCCGTGGGGGAGAAGGAGCCCATTACGGTCAACTTGATGTCTTCCTCTGCTTCGTCCAAATGTACAGCGCCTTCCCTGACCGTAGCATTATTGAGTAATTGTAGTTGGGAATCAAATAGAAAGAGACTCCTGCTGTTGGCATCACCGACGTAGATTTCTCCGCTTTTCCCAAATTGGACCAAGGTACTGCTAGGAGGGGATAAGAAGTAGTTTGGAAACTTGGCATTAAATAGTGGTGTTCGCTCCAGAGAATCATAGGTTAGACCCGCTGCCAATTGTTTGGGCGCAGCTGCCAGATAAAAGTTTTGAATGCTATTCCAAACAGCGTCTGAAATCAGTTTCTCCTCAGGGAAGACGGAGGCAACAGCCTGTGTTTCAATTAAGCTATCCCGCGAGATGTCTTCATACCTCCCAAGCAAATATCCCATTCTTGGAAGGACGTAGGTTTCCCAGGTTGTCTTATCTAGCAATTCCGGCGAGGGGGCCTGATGGCAAGAACCACAGTGCTGCTGGACAGCCAGCTGTATACTGTCGGGGAAGTTATAGGTAAAATCTTGTTGGGCATGGGATTCAGGCATAGCTTCTTCGGCGGTGTTTTGGCAAGCAACTACTACCAGACAGGATGCTATGAAAAAGTACAAACAGAAACGCATGGACTTGGAAGTTATGACCTACACCATAATGATAAGGAGTAGGCCTATTTTAAAAACTTCTCAAGATCACAAAAGGCTTACTTTTCCAGTCTTGTGAGACATTAAATTATTGTAAAGAAATGTAGGCGTGTTTTCGGTTAGCGAGTAAGTCCTCCAATCAGTTGAGTCAGTGCGGTTTCAGTCGTTTTAAGATTGAAAATGGCATTGAGCTTTGCCTGATTGGCATTGATGAAGTTTAATTGAATGGCCCGGTAGTCGAAGGAATTGATCAGGCCGCCCCGGAAGCGTTCTTCCGCAATAGTAAGGTTTTGGCTGGCATTTTTTACGAGTTGGTCCGCAACTTTAACCAGATCTTTTTGGGTGTTATAGGTAGCGTAGGTGTTTTCTAATTGAACATTTAATTGTCGCTTTAGATCTTGGATGTCTAGCTGCGTGATCATCTCATTGATTTGAGCCGCTTCAATATTCCGTTTTCTGGCTCCTCCATCGAAGAGGGTGTAAGTTCCGGTAAGGTTAGCAAAGCCCGTGAAAGTCCTTGCTGCTACTCTGGGGATTTCATCTGATGTTGGCGCCTGTCCCGGCGCAAAACTTCTGAAAGTCTGAGAGCCCGTCGTGTAGTTGATGTCATAGGTCAAACCAGATCGAAGACTAAGCGTGGGTTTAAGGCTAGACTCTTGAATTCTGGTGCCCAGGTTTGCCAATTCTCGATTAACAAAGAGCAGCTGCAAATTTCGATTATTAGCCAGCATCTGTTGCTGTAGAGTTGCCAGTTCATAGTCTGGGGCATCATCAATTAGCATATCTGTGAGGCGGTATTGCGTATTAATATCATCCACGCCCATGGCCAATTTCAGATCACGTAAAGCATTCTGATAGGCGTTCTGTTGGTTCATGTAGCTAATGGAGTCGTTCAGGTAGGCATCTTGGCTCTGTAGCAGCTCAAACGTACCAGCTTGACCAAATTCCTGTCGGATTTCCTGGTATCCAATTCGATCCCGTGAGACTTCCAAAACCTCTCCTAGTACTTCCAACTGTTCCGCTTGGATTAAGGCCGCGTAATAGGTCAATATGATTTGCTGAACGCTGCCTTCTACTGCAATTTGCAAACTGGCTTCGTTCAATTTTACCTGTTCTGATAATTGCTGCTTACTTAGCTTTACGCGATGACCGTTGAATATCGTCCAATTCAGGTCAATGCTAGGTGTCAAGATGGTCGTCACCGCATCTTGACGGATCAAGAAGCTGGCTGGATTATCTGTATTTCTATAACTGTTATTGGAAGCTATATTGAAGTTGATTATAGGGTATCCTCCTGCAACGGCCCAATCATCCTGGATCTGCGCTTGTTCTATACTTTTTTCGGCAATTTGGATCTGATAGTTATTCGCCAGGCCCTTAGCAATGGCTTGTGATAGACTGAGGTCTTCCTGAGCAGACAGCGGTAAGGAAGAAAGGAAGAGTAGGAAGGATAGAAGGTGTTGCAGTTTAATCATGAGCTTAGATAAATTTCTTTTCGAAAACAAAGCGCTTAAGATAAAAGTTGTAAAAAAATACGATCCCTGTAGCGATTAACTTGGCGACGTAATCGTGTCGGTGAAACCATTCCCATTGGGTTAACCCCACAAAAATTCCGGTACTCAAGGCCATTCCCCCCAATGATACCATCATCGCCAATAAAAAGGCTGTACTTACCGGTCGCTTCAGGTCAAAGATAAAACGCTTCTGGAGGAGAAAATTGAAAACCATTCCACAGGCATACGAAATTATATGCGCATAGGTTCCTGTAAACCCTTGGTATTTAAGTATCCCAAAGACCAGGTACTCCAAGGCCGTAGCAATAGCACTAGTGGTCGCATATTTAGCTTTTAGCACAAATAATTGCACTAGCTTATTTTTCCAGAATCCTTTCATTTATTCCGCTGCTCTTTCCGCTCTAAAGAAATCCCTTACTTCTAACCAATTGTTTACTCGTGTAAATTCTGAATCATTCATATTATGTGAAGCCGTAAACAGAAGGCCCTTACCCGTAAAAGAGCGCAAGTTATGGACATGATCATCGATCATATAGTCAGCTCGAAGAATACTCTTATCTCCACAGAAAACAAAGTTTTTCCAGTGAATGGCTGGAAAATGTTCTTCTAACCAATCATACTTATCCTCTAAGCAGTTCCGAAACTCCATCGCAGCCGTTGTGATAAAAACATCGTAATGCTCCATTAGTTCAGCGACCACTTCCTGGCTGTCGGGCATGACACCTAAATCGCGGAAAAAGCCTTTTTCAAAAAGAAATTGCCGAACGTGTTGAGCTCCTTCAAAGTGATATACCTTTTTACCGCTAAGGTCTGCTTTGGTTAATCGCTTACCCACTTCGCGTTCGTATAGATCCAGAAACTTGGGTTCAATGTCTGCGATGACTTCATCCATATCCAGGGCAATGCGTTTTCTCATGCTGCTTTAGGTTTTAGCTACGTTTATAAGAAAGGCACAAAAGTATTAAAGATTTCTGCTGAATGTACAGCGAAAGCCTATTAAACAAATGCTAATTCTGTAAAAGAAATGGCTTATACCACCAAGTGGAAGCTAGAGGTAACTTGGCCGAAAGTAAAAAGGGAATGACTACAGAAAAGTAGAATTGATGAGAAGTAACAAGATTGTGGGGGCTGCTTTTGTTTGCCTTTAGTTCATCATTAATTAAGCGAGAACTCCAATGACAGGCTCGCTGTATTATGAAACATAAGTTCCGAAATGTCTGGCGTCATGAAAATTGAGAGCGGCAACTGCTCGATGAGTTCCATGACTTCGAACTCGGTTTGACCAACGGCGATCATCCAAAGCCTGGAGCGATCAAGTGCCAGGGAGTACGATTGTACGTCACCTCGGCTCATCAGTTCATTCAGAACATAGCGTTGCTTGGGAATCAACGCCATGAATTCTTCTGTGAACACCTGTGGGAGGTCAAATTCGATCATGAAAGCTTTTCTCATGGTAGATTTTTGATGCGATAGATATCAATTGGAAGACATAAGATGTTTAAACTCACCTCCAATCTTCTCTCTGCTTTTCTAAATATAATGTCTTTTCAGGAATAATAGTTCATCGCATTCAATATTTAGGGTTTTGACAACATTTCAGAATTATGACTCGTACAAAATATCAGCAGGGTGGTTATGTTCGGTGGGATTCGTAACAGTCTGAAGGCATGGTTTTTGTAGGAAGTACCCCAGCAGATATGCTAAAGTCCTGTTAATTTTAAGCAAAAAAGTGAAAAAAGCATCATTATGCCGTCATAAAGGTATTTCTAATGAAATTTAAAATTATTTTCACGCGTTAGAATTGGCAATTACTGCTTTTCAAAAAATGGTCCAGTTAGATGGCTTTATTGAGATATCCACTGGACTTTGCGCTTAGATAAAAGTCAAACTTATGAGTAAATCACTCCCTATTCTCTTGCTCCTTTTGTGCATTTCTATGGTCAGTTTTGGCCAAAAATTCTACACCGTTCATGTTGGTACTTTCGTCAATGCGAAATCTGCGGACTTTGACCCCATCAGAAAATTGGGTTTCGTATACTCCTACCCAATGGATGGAGACCTCACACAGGTTTTCCTGGGAGGCTACGATGATAAGGCTGCGGCCCAAAAAGTAGCGAATGACTTGAAAGTATTGGATTACAATGCTTACGTGGTCGAAAAGAATCTAAAAGAGGGGAGGACCGTAACGATTATCCAGATTGCTACACGCGCGCTCAACCAGTCCATCCAATGGTCGAAATTTGAAGCATTTGGGGACTTGTATGCGATTGTGGGAGCAGACAAGGTGAAGGTCGCGGCCGGGGTTTTCAGCAATGTAAATGAAGCGAAGCCACAGCTCAATAGGATTCGAAATGCGGGTTTTAAGGATGCCTTTATCAAGAAGGTGAATGATGCCCTGCTGGTGAAGTTATCGGCTTTCGAAACGAGAATCAAAAAGCCACTGATTCCATTGGCTATTGGCGAAGAAAGACCCAACCGATCTAACACCACTAGATCAACGCCGACCAAGACGATACCATCTACTATTCCAAAAACCTATAGCAAAGTGCCAGAAAGCTATGCGACTGGGGATGTTCAGGCCAGATCGCCGCAAGGTGCAACCCGCCCGAAAGCAACCCCTGCAAGCCTACCTGCCATCCGAGGAAAAGTAAAGCGAGGCTCAGTGCTGGAATTGCAAAAGGTGTTGAAATCTGAAAGGACCTATCAGAGCAGCCTGGATGGATACTATGGCAAAGGAACGGAAAGTGCCTATGAAAAAGCCAAGACCCAGAATTCGCAGTATCAAAAGTATCAATTATTGTCTAATCTGATGAAGTCGACGGAAGCCGAAGAGGGAGATCAGGTACAATATGCTATCAATCACTTACTGGATCAAACCAGTGCCGTGTATACCTTGGAACGTTCCCAGGCTGCTATTGCCAAGGCGTATCGGGCTTATCTGATGTTCAGAAAACTTGGACCTGGTGCCGAGGTGAACGGATTAATGAACACCGCTATTCGCTCAGCTTACGAAGGAAAACGGCTTGGGAACCAACCCCCGTTTGACTACCGAGCTACCTATGCATACGAAGATCTAAATCAATTGATCCTCCATATTCACTTCATTCACGCCGCTCCGGATAATACTTATGGAGCGCCTTGTTGGTTAGCGGAGGTACATCCACGGGAGACGGCAGTAGCGCATACTGCCTTTGCCAATTACGCCGCTGGTACGTTGAAGTTAGCCTCCTGCGATCAGTTTTTGAGCTGGGAAGAGATCCGGACTATGGAAACCATCGCCAAGGATTTGGATGGACGTCAAAAAGCGGATGCTGGCTTGCTGAATGCAGCAGCTTCTCGCAGAGCACAGCTATTTATGGCACCATTGCCGTTAGATAAACGTTCAGTCGCGGAACTGGAAAGCTGGAATAGAAGTATTTGGCAAGGGTTAAACGCCTGGGCAGCATCGGATCCCTTCCACGCCGAAATCGTGACTGCTCTGAAGATTAGTTATTTCCAATCCCAGGTGCGCCTAGAGGACTATTTTATGGACCAAGGATTCAAGGTTGGCGATGCTAAAGGCTTGGCCTTAGCTACTTTGGAAAGCTTGGTAGGTTATTACCTGGAGCGATTTATCGTGTAAAGGCTACTATTTGAATGGGCAGTGGCTAGATGATTGATTCCCTGCCTACATCGTCGATGGTTTCGTGAAAGCCATCGACGGTGTCATTTAGAGTCATCAAGTAGAGGGTAGAACGCTATTAGGTCAGCGAATGGCCTCGAAGGACATGTCAAACTTACAATCAATGGTGACCGGAGTAAAGTCATTCATCTTAAATACAATCTCTACACGATAGCTATTCCCACTTAGAAGGGGCTTAAAGTTACGTAAAGAGGGAAGTAGCTCAATCCTGTTATAAGTTCGATTACGCATATTGTCCAGGTAAAATGCTTCGTCAAAAGCATCGCATTGCACTACCCCTGCAGGACAAATCCTCACCGAGATTTCATCCAGGAAATCAAAGACTGTGTTGTTGAGGGATGTAAGCTGTGCGCTAAAAGGATTAATCGCCGAAATAGCGGAGGTGTCTGTATTGTTTTGTTGGAGATACAAGTTAATGCTAGTAGCCTCATTATTAAAAGCAAAGGTTGGGGCGGTAAAGGGTGACAAACCACTGGGAAGTGTAAAAGTAAAATTTGGATAGAGCATTTCGAATACACGCTCCCCCCTTTCCTTTCTGCAACCCAGGAAAAGCATCATTGCCAACAGTAGAACTCCTAACTTATTCATATAACTTTAATCAAAAAGGATACTTGCTTCAAGGCAGCAAGAGCTGTTGCCACAGTAAGCTGCACCCGGTTCAAAAATCAGGAAATACCTTGTATAGAAACAAACGCAATATTTCGACAAAAATATCTCAATCTTCCCAATTCGGGCTTTTTTTAACGAATAGACTTTGTATTTTGTTGGGTGAAGGACCTTAATCTGCCGAAAATTCTCCAAAACGAAAAAAACTAGAATATGGGCGAACAACGAGTGCTTATTGCCAGTGATCCAAAGGTAATGCAACGCTTCGTTAAGAACTTACTGCGAGATGTGCAAGCCTTGGAATATATGCTCGAAAACGAATGGTTTGAAGATGATGTAGTCCGAATAGGAGCGGAACAGGAAATGTGCTTGGTGGATACCCGGACTTTTAAGCCGGCTACCATTGCGACAGAGGTACTCGAAAAAACGAAAAAGTGGGAATGGCTGGAGTCAGAGTTGGCCCAATTTAACCTAGAGACCAATATGACGCCCCGCGTCTTTAAAGGAGATTGCTTGAGTCAAATGGAGGCTGAGGTGAGCGGTTATTTGAGCAAACTGCGAAAGAAGTTAGGAGATTTTAATGCCGAACTTGTACTGACGGGTATCTTACCAACCTTGAGGAAGTTCGATCTGGACATGGCAAACTTAACTCCGAAAGAAAGGTACAAAGCCTTGATGGAAGCCATCAACAGCCAGCTTATCGGCAATGCCTATGAACTGCGCTTGATGGGGATTGATGAAATCCTGGTCAAACATGATTCTCCTTTGTTGGAAGCTTGCAATACCAGTTTCCAAGTCCATTTGCAGGTCGCTCCTCAGCAGTTTGTACCCTATTATAACATTGCCCAGACTCTGGCGGCGCCGATCATGGCTATGGCCGCTAATTCCCCGATTTTATTTGGCAAACGCTTGTGGCACGAAACACGTATCGCCTTGTTTCAACAGGCACTGGATATCAGAACGACGCATGATCATATGCGAGAACGTTCTCCGAGAGTGAGTTTCGGTTCGGGTTGGTTGGAAGATTCCATCATGGAAATCTACAAGGAGGACATTGCCCGATTCCGCGTATTGCTAAGTGCTGAAGTGGAAGAAAACTCACTCGGGTTGATAGAGAAGGGCAAAGTTCCTAAACTAAGAGCCTTACAGGTACATAACTCTACCGTTTACCGTTGGAATCGCCCCTGCTATGGCATTAGTGATAATGGAAAACCACATTTGAGAATTGAAAATAGAGTACTACCTGCTGGACCGACCACTACCGATGAAATCGCGAATGCCGCCTTCTGGCTAGGCGCAATGATCGGCATGGGAGATAAAATTAAGGATATCCGGGATCATATTTCTTGGGAGGATGTTAGAGATAATTTTGCGAAGGCTGCCCAATTTGGCATTGACACGAAATTCACTTGGTTCAAGGATCAGAAGATATCGGCCTGCGATTTGGTCATTCAAGAACTGTTGCCATTGGCCAGAAAGGGACTAGAAAAGCAGAAGGTGAAAAAAGATGATATCGATAAATACCTTGGGATTATCGAAGCTAGAGCAAAAGGGCACATGAATGGTGCACGTTGGCAATTGCGCGCCTATACCAAGCTACGAAAAGAAGTGAGTCGAGATGAAGCACTCAGCGTCCTAACCGCCTGCATCATTGAAAACCAGATCAAAGGTGACCCCGTTCACACCTGGGAACTACCAAAAGTGGAAGACTTGAAAGAATATAGACCCGCAAAGCTAAAGATCGAGGAGTTTATGGAAACGGATCTCTTCACTGTACAGCAAGATGATCTGATTGAATTGGTGGCGGAGCTGATGGATTGGAAAAAGATTCGTTACATGCCAGTGGAGGACACGAAGGGCAATCTGGTCGGATTGATCACCTCTAGACTTTTACTCCGATATTTTACCCAAAAGAACCGCATTAACGGGAAATCTGCTGTACACGTCAAGGATATCATGATTAAGGACCCTATCACGATTGAGCCATCTTCTACCATATTGAGTGCCATGAAGATTATGCGTAAGAATAAAATTGGCTGTCTTCCGGTAGTAAAGGACGGTGAACTCATTGGGATCATTACGGAAATGGAGTTTCTACATATCTCCGGTCGTTTAATCGAGCGCCTAGAGCGGGAAGAATAGAGAAAGGCATCAGGTAACAGCTGGGATATCTAATATCTCCGGTCGATGGCTCTGAGACAGTGCGGTCCTGTGATTGATACCACCTATCATACTGTATCTATCTTTTCAGAATTATGCCTACTTGAGTTAGCATGAAACCTCTTAAGCTATCTATACTTTTCCTATTGCTGGCGGTAAGCCTAGCGGGGCAATCCAAACAGTTAAGATTCAAACGCTTGAAGTCCATGCCGAAAGGTAAATATGACATGGCTTTTGCCACGGATGGGGAGGTTCTGTTTTTGATTGGAGGATCAGGGCATCGCAAAGATCTCAGCAAAGATATTTTTACCTACTATGCCAAATATGAGAAGTGGCTTAAACTGCGAACGGGATTGACATTGGAACCACAAAAAATGAGTACTGCCATCTTCTACGCCCCGCAGAACCGGATTTATTTGTTTGGTGGGATAGGTAAGTTTGAGCCGGAAAGATCTGCCACGCGCTACGTTGAATATCTTTTGCCCGATATCAAGTACATTGATGCAAAGACAAAGCGAGGAGGGACCTATGGCCATAATCGACATGAGGGCGCAAAGGTGGCCGTAGCTTCAGGTGGAGGGAAAATATACCTTTTTGGAGGGGCAATAGGAAATAGAGACCCTGCGCAGGGGGTAGGCTACCTGAATACCGTTCATGAGTTTGATCCTAGAGAAAATAGCTGGCGTGAGTTGCCTAACATGCCGCAGGCCAAGGAAACGCAAGGATGCATCATAAGCGATGTGCTCTATACCTTCGGAGGGTATAATGGAGGTCCTTTTCAAGATATCCAGGCACTTGATTTGCAGAAAGGGAGATGGGAGTCCTTAGGAATGCTTCCTAGACCAATATCCGGGCATACTGTGGTGGCATGGAAGCAATTTGCTATATTAATAGGAGATAAAAAGCGGTCCAATTACTTGGCGATTTACAACACCCTGACGCGAGAACTGACAGAGTATAGAACAAATATTAAGGGACACTCCAGAGGAGCTTGTGTTATAGATGACCAGTTGTACGTGTTTGGAGGATTGCTGTATTCAGAAAGAAACTCTACTCGAGAATCACTATTCACCTTGGATTTAAAGTTGTTGCATCAGAAGGGGTCCTAGCTATAGCTAATAGGTAGCTACCAACTCTTTCAACTCATTCAAGTAACGTTGCTTACGACCAGCTCTTCTTCTGATATTAGTAGGAGTAAGGAATTGGTGTTTTTCTAGAAAACTTACCTGGATACGATTCCAGTCTTTTTCATTGTCTAACACCTGGTAGGCTTTCAGCTCTTCGAAAAGTGTATCCCCAATGTCATAAAAATCATCACGACCCAAATAATCTAAGTCTGCATCACAAATGATTTTTTCCAGAAAATTCTTGGGGGTTTGTGGAATCTTGGTAGCCATGATCATCCCACAGATCAGATCTATTTGACTAGCTGTATATCCGTAGTGAGGTAAGTGTTTTTTGACAAGAGTGCAACCTAGTTCTTCATGATTGAGATTTCCAATGGTGAAACCCGAATCGTGAAACAAGGCAGCTGTTTTTAGTAAAAGGGTATGGTAGGGAGAGACTTTTTCCAGGTAACACAATTCATCAGTGGTATACAGTACGTCCAATGTGTGGTGAATCCCGTGGTAAGTCAGTTGATCCGATAGTTCGTACTGCAGTTTGTCCAGAATGAAGGCCTTTGCTCCGTGATAATTCATAAATACCTTTTTAGTAATCTCTGTGTATTGTGACGTACAAAACCCATTGAGTCACAGATGCTTGAATGAACACGAGGGGTCTGAAAGGTGGAGGAAAACAATTTAGGATAATTGCTATTTATAATTATATGAGCTTTGGGGCTAAAGGTTGCGATGGCATACCCTAAATATCAGTTTTCTCTCTGCTACTATAGGGTCTTATGTATTATGTTGGGGATCGGAATGTAAACGAAAAATGATCCCCTGAAGTATATTTGGTGATGCAAAGTTAAAGATTTATTAACAAGCTGTCAAGAGGGGAGAGGAGACAAAAGGGGTGTCCTCGACTTAAAGAGGCCCGAAAGCCTCTTTAAATCGGGACACAATTCGCGAGAAAATGTTATTCGCTCAATAGCTTTACGCCGTCGGCCATAAACTTCAATTCTACCTTTGGATCAGTGATCGCGGCGATTTCCTCAGCTGATTTACCGGCATCTTCAGCCAGGTGCTTCAGTTCATCCACCGGCGTTACTTCTCGGTAGGCTTTACCTCGCATGATTACCTCGCGTCCTGCAATATCCTTGGGAACAAAGAAACCGTAGTCCTTGAATTTGACCATCATTTCTTCGGCATTGGCTTGTTCGCTAGTGATATTCATCCAACAGCCCTTGGCCTGACATACCGCTTCCACCTTGCCTTGCACGGTTACCATTACAGAATCAGCTTTGCTCATTTTATTTAGGAGTTCGTCATAGCTGACCACATCCTCAGCAGTGAAGGAGGCGCCAAACTCATTGGTATCAGTAGCTGTTTCCTCTGTAGCTGCTTCTTCATTTGCAGTTTCCTCACTCGCTTCGCCAGTTGCGGTATTATTACAGGCAAAAAGCGCCACTGCAATTAGTAGAAGAAAAAGTCTTGACAATTGCACCATTTTTGTATTCTTTTGGTTTAAAATTCTGGAATAGGATTCAAAATAAACACAAATTTACGGATTCCGTTTTAAAGGTGTTCAGATGGCGACAGATTTTACAGGTTTGTGGGTAAACATAAGGCTACTGGTAAGGGCACGACGAAAGCCTAAAAATTTTCTTAAAACATTTCTAGGAAACAATATATGTGTACGAAAAAAGGTTATTTGTCTGTTGATTTTATCCGCAAATAACTTAAGCTCTATCTATAGACATTACCGTTACACGAAACTCTTTGTTAAAGCTAGGATTATCTAATGGAGGCAGCGACACTCCACTAAAAAACACTATAACATGAAGGAGCTTGTGATCGTGATGGCGGTTCTCCTTACCCCCACTCTTTTCTTAGCCCAAGATTGTATTAAAGGAAATTGTAAAGACGGTTATGGCACCTGTGTTTACCCTGGAGGCGCCAAGTACATTGGTGACTTCAAGGGAGGTAAAATTCACGGCAAGGGTATCTTCTACTATCAGAATGGAGATAAATATATCGGCAATTGGGTAAACCAAAGCCGACAAGGAACGGGGCGGTTGGTCTTCACCAATAAAGATGAATACTTTGGTGAGTTTAGGGACAACCAGATGGGACCGGTAGGTAAGATTACCTATGCGAATGGGAATGTCTACGAAGGACAATGGTATAATAACAAGCCTAGTGGGAAAGGCGTCTTTCACTTCGTGAATGAGGACCGGTATGAGGGGCAGTTTACTGATGGTCTTTTTGACGGGCAAGGAACGATGTACTATTCTGATGGCTCTACCTATAAGGGAGAATGGAACAAGAACAAACGCCATGGCCAGGGCCTAATGACCTTTGAGGATGGTGAGCGTGTAAGCGGCCAATGGGAAGATGATCAATATTTAGCAGATTGGGGGCGCCTAGCCTATAATGGTGACACCACCTACCTGCGAAACTGCAACAAGATCCATTGCGCGGATGGGAAAGGCAAATTTACCTACAACGATGGCTCAAAATACGTTGGAGATTTCAAAGCTGGAGTTCCACAGGGGATGGGTACGATATATTATATCAGCGGTGATCGATATGAGGGTGGATGGAAGCAACACGCTCCACATGGCAAAGGCGTCATGCACTATGTGAATGGAAAAGCGGTAGGAGCAATCTGGGATTTTGGTCGTCCAGTTAAGAAGCTGTTTGTAAAAAATGAACGCGTCAATCAAGGCCCCGTTTCGATCGATCGGAATCAAGAGGTAAAAATATGGGCAGTAATAATTGGGGCTGCACGATATTCACATATGCCGGCCCTGCGCTACACGGATGATGATGCCTACCAAATCTATGCTTTCCTAAAAAGTCCCGAAGGGGGAGCCCTACCTGATAACCAGCTGAAACTGCTGATCGATGAGGATGCTACTCGCGGCAATATTCTCCATGCCATGCGATCTATCTTTTTGCGGGCAGACCAAAATGACGTGGTACTATTTTATTTTTCCGGTCATGGTTTGCAGGGATCCTTCCTACCCGTCGATTATGATGGCTACAATAATCTCCTGAAGCACGAAGAAATCAACGATCTCTTGAAAGCTAGTAAAGCTAAACATAAACTGGTCATCGCTGATGCCTGCCATTCCGGAAGTCTTCTTGCTGCAAAAACTACGGTGCAAAATGCCTTGCAGAAGTACTATGCTGCTTTTGAAGATACGAGAGGAGGGACCGCACTGATGATGTCGTCCAAGGGAGAAGAATACTCCTTGGAAGATGGTGGCTTGCGATCAGGGATTTTTAGTCACTTTTTAGTCCGAGGTTTAAAGGGCGAAGCGGACCGGGATCGGGATCGAATCATCAATGTAACAGAGTTATTCAACTTTGTTTATCAAAATGTTCGTTCCTATACGGGTAATGTCCAAACGCCTACTTTGACAGGTCGCTTCGATGAACTGATGCCGGTGGCGGTGATCAGATAGAAAATGACACTTTCTAATCCACGCTGCTAGCCATCTTGGGAGGGCACAAAGGGATAAAGCAGAAATAAATATGAATTAGCTTGCTTATTCATTAAAGAAATTTATATATTTGAGCCAGGCGAAGTATTTCCTTGTGCCCCCCACACACCAGACAGTGAATATACGCCATATTGGTCTCACCTATTTGAATCATTCTTATTCGTTTTTCGTATATTTAGGGGCGTGACTTACTGTAAATACTTTGCAGTCCATTGGAGATAAGGCGCTTGATAATCAGCGATCTCCGCAGCTTTAGTTTAACTCACAATTAAGTACAACTGAGGTCATCCTCAGCACATAATGTCATCCTGTGTCCCATGAAGAAAACGAATTTACTGCTTTTGCTATGCCTATGCATGACGTCTTTCCTTTCTGCTCAATGTATTTCCGGTGATTGTAACAATGGTAAGGGGATTTTCTTGTTTCCTGGAGGAGCCAAGTATATTGGTGAATTCAAGCGAGGAGAAATCCAGGGATTAGGTAGCTTCTACTATACTAATGGAGGTACGTATAGAGGGGAATGGTTTAAAGGTAAGCAAGATGGCAAGGGAGTGAAGACCTTGGCAGATGGAACGCGACAAGAGGGTATGTGGAAAGCGGGTCGACTCATCCAAGAAAAAGAAGTAGGTAGTTTCCTGACCGCTAGCAATCAATTGCAGGAGAGTGGCTGTATTAGTGGCAACTGTTCTTCTGGTCATGGTGTATATATTCATCCTAATGGATCAGTTTATATAGGAACCTTTAAAGATGGAGAAATTAGCGGAACGGGAGTCTGCCATTACCCAGATGGGAGTAAATATCAGGGCTCCTGGTACCATCGCTATCCAGACGGAAAAGGAACGAAATGGTATGCAGATGGAACCCACCGGACGGGCTACTGGAAACGAGGGCAGCCAGTGAATGAGTACGGGCAGTATGCTCCCTTGAAAGGTAAGAAAGAATTAGTCAATGAATATACGGTGCAGTCGGGCTGTCTTCGAGGAGATTGTGGGAATGGTCGTGGCGTATTTGCCTATCCAGATGGTAGCCGTTACGAGGGGCACTTTGTCACCAATAAGCCGGAGGGGAGTGGTGTGTTTTATTACCCAAATGGGGATCGATACGTCGGACAGTTCAGACAAGGTTATCGGCATGGGCAAGGAAAGCTGCATCATGCCCAAGGTAAAATTACAGCTGGAGTGTGGAAGGAAGGGGAATTCATTAGTGCTGCTACCTCAAGGGGCAATAATCGATATGGATGTATTAAAGGCGATTGCTTGAACGGATATGGTACCTATGTATTCCGCGATGGTGCGCGCTACGATGGGACATTCAAGAATGAGCTGCCGCATGGTAGAGGAATAGTGTTGTATCAGAACGGTGAACGCTATGAAGGAGAAATGGCCAATGCCGCTTTCAACGGTTTTGGGACGCTATTCATGCAAGATGGTTTAAAAGCCAGTGGCTATTGGAAAGATGGGACCTTTATAGGCAATCAATCTCCCTACGAAGAACCGGGCTTACGTCAGTCCCCGGCCTATTTTAGCACACCCACTAAACCAGACGTAAAGATTTGGGCAGTGATAGTTGGTGTTTCTTCCTATGACCATATGCCTGTATTAAAGTATCCTGACGATGATGCTTACCGAATTTATGCTTTTCTAAAAAGTCCTGAAGGAGGAGCATTAGATGATGAACAAATCCGGATTTTGATTGATGAAGACGCCACGAAATTAAAAATCACGCAAACCATGCGAGAAGTATTTTGGAAGGCTGGGCCTAATGATCTGGTTTTCTTGTATTTCTCCGGACATGGCCTAAAAGGTGCCTTTTTGCCGATTGATTTTGATGGAGCTTCCAATAAATTGTATCACGAGGAAGTGAATGCCATTTTGAATAAAAGTAAGGCTAAGTTAAAGCTATGTATTGCGGATGCCTGTCACTCTGGTAGTTTGCTGGCCATGCGTGATGGTAAATACCCCTCAGCTCTACACACCTATTATGAATCATTGGCAAGAAGCGAGCCTGGCACGGCCTTAATCATGTCTTCCAAATCCGATGAGACTTCTCTTGAATCAAGTGGTCTACGCCAAGGTGTTTTCAGTCACTTCCTGATTCGAGGTTTGAAAGGGGAGGCGGATAATGATCAAAACAAAGTCATTACGATTCAGGAACTGTTTGACTTTGTATACGATAGAGTAAGAAGCTATACCGGGAATCGTCAATCTCCGGTTATTCAGGGCAGTTACCCCAAGTTAATGCCCGTTGCGGTAACCCGCTAATTGTTTCCAAATAAAATATAGTTTTAGCTGCATTTGTAGGAAACAAAAAATTCTTTACCTTTGCAGCCGCTTTGGAGAAGCACTCACCCACTAGGTAGTGCTTCTTCACATTTATTTAATTAAAAGTATGTCTGATCCATGAAAAATTATGAAGTTACCTTCATTGTAGACCCAGTGCTGTCGGGGGACGAGATCAAAGCGACAGCTCAGACATATGTCGATCAAATCAAAAAAGAAGGCTTCGAAATCATCCATGTGGACGAAATGGGCCTTCGCACTTTGGCTTATCCTATTAACCGAAGAAACTCCGGTGTTTATTTCACTGTGGAATTTCAAGGTCCTAATGGTGAGTTGATCGACAAGTTGGAACTGGCTCTACGAAGAGATGAGCGCATCATGCGCTTTTTATGCATCAAACTAGATAAGTATGGTGTAAAGTACAACGAAGACAAGAGAAACGGATTGATTGGTAAAGTGAAGAAGAAGGAGAAGAAAAGCCGCGATAGCCGTGGTGGTAGAGGAGGCAACAGAGGCAACCAAAGAAGAGGCGGTGGTGGTCCTAGATCACAATCCCGAGATGGTGGGCCTTCTAGAAATGCTCCTGCTAGAGAAAAAGAGGCGCCAGCAGCTAAGGCTGAAGCTCCTGCTCCGGCACCTGCTAAAGCAGAGAAAGAGGAAGAGTAGTATTGTTTTACCAACAAAATCTAAAAAATCATGGCTTCTAGAGACGATATAAAGTTCTTAAGTAATCCTAAGATCGGCCAGAAACGTCAGAAGTACTGCCGATTCAAAAAATTTGGGATCAAACACATCGATTACAGAGATCCTGATTTCTTGCTTCAATTTGTAAATAGTCAAGGAAAAATTCTTCCTCGTCGAATTACAGGAAACTCTTTGAAGTACCAGCGTAAAGTGGCTACGGCTATCAAGAGAGCACGACACTTAGCTATGCTTCCGTACGTGACCGATATGTTGAAGTAATTGTTGACCTTTTAATTTTCTTGTCATGGATATTATTTTGCTCCAAGATATTGATAAGGTAGGGGACAAGCATACCATCGTTACGGTTAAAGATGGATACGGTCGCAACTACCTCATCCCAAAAGGGATGGCTATCATCGCGAATGATAGCAACCGTCGTCGCCTTAATGAGTTGAGACGCATTGAAGAAGCTCAGGAGGCGAAGAAACTTTCTGTTTATCAAGAAATTGCTGCTAAGATCGGGGATCAAGTGTTGAAGATTGGTGCGAAGGCTGGTACTAGTGGTAAGATTTTTGGTAGTGTTACCAATGTGCAGTTGGCTATGGCGCTGAACGAGCAGTTCGATGTAGAAGTAGATCGTAGAAAGATCGTAATTCCTGAAGAAGTAAAGGAATTGGGAACTTATAAAGCGGTATTGAATCTGCACAAAGAAGTTCAACCAGAAATTTCGTTTGAAGTTATCGCGGAATAAACCGATAACTTCAGATTATAAAAAAGCCGTCAGCTTCTATGAGTTGACGGCTTTTTCATTTTTTAGGAGTCAGAAAAGTGTGTACGTCAAAAGCTGCATTTAGAAGTCACATAAATGGCCATTCTGCTTCAACCACTTTTCCTTTTCTTTGTAAGACGGCATAGCGGCTTCTACCAGCTTCCAAAATCGTTGGGAGTGATTCATTTCCTTGGTGTGTGCCAATTCATGGACAATGACGTAGTCAATAACGGGTTGTGGCGCAAATAGTAGTCGAGTAGAAAGATTGATGTTTCCCCTTGAAGAACAACTCCCCCAATTGGATCGATTGTACTTCATTCTGATCTGTTTGATCTCAGATTGAAAATGAGCTCGGTTAATGGCATGCACTCGTTCAGTAATTTCGGGTAGGAAATCTTGCCCTATCACTCGACTAAGTAAGGTTTTGATGCTTTTTGTGAGGGCTAAGCCTTCCTGGTGCTGACTTAGCTTTAACTCGATAATACCTCCCTTGACGCTGGCACTATGTGTTCTTCGATCTCCCTTGGTGATTGATAATTCATAGCTCTTTGATCCTACCTGTAACCTGTCCCCAGTTTGATACTCTTTTGGTTGGTATTGCTGGGCAAGATCTTGGCGATTGTCCAATTGGCGTTGAACCCATTGAATAAACTGCTCGGTGTATATCGAATCTTTATCGGAGGAGGAAAGATGTATTGGCAAACGTAATATAGCTCCCTCTTTTACCCATCGAATACCGGACATTGTATCTCCTTTCTTGGTAGATCTTTGCCGGAATCGATGCCGTCGGCTAGCGTGTGTAATGCGTTATATCTTCTACTAGTTGCTTTTCTTCTTCATAGAGGCATCCAAGTTTATCTTTCCTCCTTCCTAAATACTTCGATTATTGTTTTGCCGTAAAGGCCTGCATCGTTGCTACTAAGCGTTTCTACACCTTCACGAGGCATAGCATTGTAGATAGAAGCTCTGAAGCCACCCACAGATCGATGCCCTTTCACGCCAATACAACCAGCCGCGGCACAACCCGTCAAGAAATTGCTCAGCCAAGTCCTCTTTACCCTCCGCCATCACAAAGGTGGCATTCATTAAAGAACGATCCTCTATCTGCTGCTACACCCTAAAACAAGGGATTACTGTCAATTTCATCATAGAGTAGCTTTGCCTTGTCCTCATTCTTTTTCGCCATTGCCGATCCAATCCACCATTAGCTTTTAAGCCATCTAAGGGTAAGCATGCTTACGTAGATGGGGAATACTGGAGGTGTATTGAAGGAGGAATTCTTCTGAACATGCGTATTGTAGTTCAGCATGGTTGGCATTTCGCGCTGTGTCATTTCCAAGAAGTCCTTCCGGACAATGAGCCAAAGTTACCCCGGCAGGACCCTAGGTTCTTCTGAGCCCCAGCGTAAATGATGCCAAAGCGAGAAGGATCAATCGGACGACTGAATATATCTGATGACATATCGCAAACTAAAGGAACACTAGTTTCAGGAAAGTCATGTGCATTTGGGTTCCAAAAATCGTGTTATTACCCGTGACATGTAGATAAGTTAGGTCGCTAGGAATTTCATAGCCTTTAGGAATGTAACTGTAGTTCTTGTCCTTCGATGAAGCCAAGACTTCGATCTGGCCAAAAGCCTTAGCCTCTTTAATGGCTTTAGTTGACCAGCTACCTGTATCTATATAGCCCGCCTTTTTGTCAGCGCATTCAATAGATTGTGGGCTACCGTAAAGAATTGTGTACTGGCACCACCCGTAAGAAAGAGAACTGAAAAGTCATCTGAAAGGCCCAGCAGTTCTCGGAGTCAGGCTTTGTGCTTCATCTAGTATGGCAACGACTTCCTTACTGCGGTGCGAGATCTCCAATAGGGAAAGACCAATTCCTTCGAAATCCAACTACTGCTTTTGCAGCTTCTGCCATAACGCTGGCTGGTAGTATTGCAGGACCAGCGTAAAAGTTGTGCTTTTTCATGTTACTTGTATTTAATAGAGATAGTCGGGAATGGGCTATTTCCCTCCTTGGGATTAATTTTTTTGAAGCTAGAAAGGCGGTCTTATTTTGGCCCTGCAAAAATGTGATTTTTTTAAAGACAAAAAAAGGCTCCAACTTAAATTGATGATTAAATTCTACAAAAGAAAAGAGATGAATGGTAGAAAGCAATTGACTGCTAAAGGACTTATGCGACTTTGATCAAATGATTTTTTAGGAAAAAAGGAAATAAAGTCTTGAAAATTAAAAAAGGCTTCTATATATTTGCAGCCGCTTTGAAAGAAAGCGCACACCGAAGTAAATTCGGAATTGAAAGTTCAAAAGGTCTAGCTGTAAAATTTTAGCTTTTTATTAGTGAAAAATAAATTGCCAAAAAGTTTTGCAGATTTAAATGACCGTTGTACCTTTGCATTCCCTTAGCTAATGAGCGATTAGGGAACAACAATTTGAAAGATTTATTCTTTAAGATATCTGATCGAAATAAACGGCTTAACGAATGGTTAGAGTTTCATTATTTAGATCAAAAAGTTCATTGACACTGAAGCGAGGTAAGGAAAGAGAGAAATTATGTTTATGCAGATCCCTTGAGAAATTAAGGATAACAACCTATGGTAAAAGAGATTTTGGGGTTTATGCCCTAATAAAGAACTATT
>CBDHHG010000011.1:0-251060 GCA_965263225.1 Saprospiraceae bacterium | reverse complement strand
ACACGGCGCATGACCGGATAATCTGGTACATCATCTCCCATGTAAAGAATATGTTCTTCATTCAGCTCGTAGGTATAGATCAATTCCTCATAGGCCTCTAGTTTATCTTGATAACCGCTGTAGATATCCACTACCCCTAAGGCTCTCAATCTTTTGACCACGCCTTCGGACTTCCCCCCGGTAATTATGGCCACCTTGTATCCCGCTTGTATGGCCATTTTCAAAGCAAAACCATCCCGGATACTCATCTTCCTAATCAATTTTCCGTCTTCAAAAACGATTACCTCACTATTGGTCATGACACCATCTACATCAAAAATGAAGGTTTTGATCCCTCTAAATGTCTCCAACTGATTCATAGCTGCTTATACTATTTCCTTTAACTCCAGAGATAAGCCCGCATATATCAACAACTTAAATTCCTCCGGAGTAATATTTACGGCATTAGAAAATCCGGATCTTAGGTCCGTCATGGTATTTGAGCCGTCAAAAATACGGATTACTTTGTAACTCGCGGTACTGGATATCGGCCGTTGATCCTTCTCCATCCACATGCGTATCGGGAGAGGATTCTGATGGGCCACATAAAAGAGTTGAATCCCTTCTTCTGCACGGAACAAATCTACTAAGGAGTAGCCTTCGGCATGAATCTTAGTCTTATCTTCGTTCATCTCGAAATGAATATCAAGTAGACTCAGTAAGCGGGCATATAGCCGACAGAGCGTAGCGGTCTCGGCCTCTCCCAAGCCCGTTATGCAAGATTCAAAATGCATGGTTACCTGCTCTGTTTCCCTCCGCAGAAACCCCTGCCACAAATCAATAAAAAAGTAACCTTCAAGTAGTAGTTGATAAATTCAGATTTGAGATTATCAAACTGAGCGGTGGCATATTGATAGGCTTCGCTGATTTCTTGCAGTGCTTCTTTTTGGAAAAGTCGATCCTTAAAGTTTTCCCGTACTCCTTTCGACCAATCCTTTCTAGGCTTCACGGCTGGCTTAAGACGGAGAGGGTTGGCCGGGCTTTCAATGAAATATCTATCAGAAAAACCTAACATCATATTCTGGATCAGTTCTTTTGTTTCACTGACTTTTGTTTTAAAGCCATAATACTGCCAATCCAGCTGTCCTTCCCCGATGATAATCATCGGGTCTTGGCTCGGCGGAAGATACTTCTCCAAGTCATTGATGTCCTGCTCCAACTTTTCAATTCGATGCAATAAGTTAGAGTAAAACCTGACCCCTCCTCCCGCTTTGGGAAGGGGGGGGAGCCAATCCTCATCGATGGACTGGACAAATTCTAGAGTATTGATTCGAGGATGGAGATGCCCATCCTTGAGATCTATGTCAAATAAAATCGGATTACTGTGATAGGAAGAGATCAGTTGTTCCGCAGAAAGAGAGGTCAGATCCCGCTCGATTTGGCGTTTCAAGGCCCGTCCCCCCATCCGGGCATGAAATCCCCGATGCGCTACGTACTCCAAGGCCGATTGAGAGATGTTCAAAATGGTTGTTCGACGTACAAAGCCATCCCGTTGCAATAATTCTCGAATCTGTAACTGGGCGATACCCAGAATATGATCGGGTTGTAAGGGATTGAAAAAGACTATTTTTTTAATCCGATTGACAAACTCTGGGCGGAAGTGGGCTTCAATGGAACGGAGAATGATTGACTCATCTTGGGTGCCTTTCTGGCCAAAGCCCAGCTGACGGTTCACTTCCTCGGCGCCCAAGTTGGAGGTCATGATAATGATAATATTGCTGAAATCGACTGTACGCCCAAGACTATCCGTAAGCCGACCAGCATCCAATACTTGTAGTAGTAGATCGTGAACTTTAGGATGTGCTTTTTCGATTTCATCCAATAACAAGATACCGAATGGTCGATACCGTATTTCACTGGTTAATTGACCTTCTGGGTTGGAGTAGTCACCAATGAGCCGTTGGGCTGCGCCTTCATCGATGAACTCATTCATATCAAAGCGAATAAGGTGCTGCTCATTCCCAGTGAGGTATTGGGATAGCACCTTAGCGGCATGTGTTTTTCCTACACCCGTTGGTCCGACAAAAAGCAAAGAGCAAATGGGCTCGTTGCTATTGTTCAACTTTGCCTTCAAGAGATGGACCACGTCAGCCAAGGCTTTTACTGCCTTGGGTTGCCCTACAAGTTCTCGGGCAAAAATTTGGTCGATCTCATTATCTTCAATGACGGTGGCCGTATCAAAAATCTGTTCTCGTAAGCCACTGTAGGCATTGAATTCCTCCCTGATCTCTGGTGCATCTACCTGACCATATCGATACTTGGCCGCTATTTGCTTGAGCAAGTCCATGACGCTGCCCGGAAGCGGTTTGTTTTTAAGGTAATTGCGTTGAATATCCAGCAGTTGGTGAATGGCCTTGATCGTGATGCTCACGCCATTCTCAAACTCTAAGTGCTTCCGCTGCTGAAGGATGATTTTGGTGGCCGTGAGGGAATCCGGCTCCTGAACCCTAATCAACTGGAATAGGTCACTAAAGCGCCGATCTTGTTCTTGCAACACTTTCCATTCCTCCTGGCTAGCGAGGATGATCATCTGTAACTCTCGCTTTTCCAAGTAAGGTTTTAAGACATCAGCCAAAGTCATGTTATTGTTGGCAGATTTCCCGATGCGTAAAAGGGCTACTGGATTGGTCACAATCAACTTATCTCCTTTTTTCGATCGCTCCTCCGGTTTTCTTAGGTATTGGATTATGGCTTCTAATCGCTTTTGCCACATGCCCACCACCATCATACCGGAAATCACTCGATTCGGATCAATGTGCCATAGCCGCTGTGCTCTACCTTTTAATTTTTCGTAATGACCGCTCAGGTATCGATAGAGGGTTTCCTGTATTGCAGTCGATTTCCCGACTCCTGGGGGGCCAACAATGGCTAGAGAGGTATTGGTTTTCCTAAATAGGATGGTGTATAAGTGATCAACTAGTTCTTCCTGAAAATAGGCGCGATTTAATTCGCTGGGATAACGCGCATTCAGATCATGCCCGATCTTTTCAATCTCACTGGCGCCATCGAATTCTTCGTGCCGACTCAGCCTTGAAAAAAACCAATCATCTTGTCTGCGGTCAAACTTAAAAGGACTCTGCCCGACGCGAATGTTTACTGGAATCTTGGTGATAAACTCCTTTTTACCAGCAAAATATTGCGAAGCATCAAACTCTTTCCCTAGGTCCTGCTTAAACAGTTTCATTAGCTTTTTCACCCGATCGGTTGCTTCCCGCTGATAATCTTCAGCACTATGCTTTTCCGTCTTGATCATGAACAAATAGTTGTTCAAAGCAGGGAAACCCATGAAAGTATAATCTTTCAGGGTGAATCGAATCATACTGATCTCTCCTTGGATATATTCTCCCGAAAGTGTGAAGGCAACGGGTAGTTTTTGGTAATGAATCAGCGGTGAGAAGAGATACCAAAGCACTCGATCCATGGTATCCCGGTTAAGGCTTAGCCCTTTAAAGGATAGTTTCACCTCTTTTTGATACTGGGTGATCGCCAGGTTATATCGTCGATGTGTGACAAAGGGATAAGGGGCAAAAAGTGGCCTCAGGTAGTACTGCGGCATGCCGTCTACAATAACGTCTTGGATGAGAGTAGGGAGTTGTATGCTAATGTTGGCCATGGGTATCCGTCGCTTGTGCTAGGCCTAAAAGGAAAATCCATGGTGTCTAGCAGCACCCTTTTGATGTAGTCAAGCTTGTTTTCCGCTGACCTCTTTTCTTGGATTCGATGCTATTAGGCAACGTGGTAGCTATTTTCCTAGGGGCTTGCGCGCTTAATGTCATTTTGCTACTGGGTAGGAAGCTGTATTCTTAGCACCTTTGTTTTTCCAAGTTGACCCAGCTTTATTGTTAAAATGTCAGGTTTTTATCATTACTGAAAAAACGGCTTTAAAATACAAGAAAAAACTAAACATTGGTCACCTTTCATTGTTCTGGCATAAGAAATAAAGCAATCAAAGAATAGATAGGTGGTTTTAAGGTGCCTAGAGCTAACATGCTCTGGCGCCTTTTTTCGTTCAGTAAGTAGTTGGAACATTTAGACTAAGTCGATGGGTAAAAAAAAGCTGGTAAGTGTATCTTTTTCAAAAAAATGTACCAAATTGCAGGCTCCTTCGTATATTTATTAGTCAGCAATCACGATAGGACTTTTTGGATTATTGTAAACACTAGCTAAGGAGACCAGATATGGCAGTTGAGTTCCCTCAGTCGGGTACTAAGAACTATAAGTTTAAGGAGTTAAAAGTATATGCTTCTACAGAGTGGCTGGCAGATAACAAAAAGAAATATCGACAGGTCTTTGATCGGTATGAAGCCACCTACATCTACGCAGAATTATCCTTCTATAATAAGCTTTTTGATGTTGAGGATTGGGAAATTGAGGTAGAATTAAGATGTTTCACCCTAAAGAAAGGTAAAAAGGAGTTATGCCTTTTGCCACTCAGGAGGAAGGTGAGCAAGTACGATAATATCGTTTACATTCGAGAAGGTTGGGGCAATAAAACCGAAGGAGCTTTCTGGAAAAAGGGGACCTATTTTTGGGAAGCTTATATAGAAGGAGAAAAAGTAGCTTCTAAATACTTTTACGTAGAAGATGCTGGCCAGCCTGCCACTGCCGAACTTAATCCTTACCTAGCGGTAGAATCCCTGAAATTGTATGAAGGTCCTTATGACGATCTGATCGAAGAAGAACGCACCTACTATAAGGAATTCAGCTGTGAAGAAACGCGCTACATATACGTAGAGATAAGTCTTAGGAATCTAATGCCAGATAAATCCTGGCATTGTGAGCTCTTCACTAAATTCTATAATGATGCCCGTGAACTGAAGGGGCAGGTCATTCGATTACAGCGGGTTGAAAAGAAGGATAACCTAATTAAGATTACAGCAGGTTGGGGATCTAATGTGAAAGGATCCTGGCGAATGGATCGGTATACGGCTGAGATTGTATTTATGGATAAGCTGTTGGCCGTGATTCCTTTTAAAATTAGTGAAGATTTTGTGGAAGGGGTGAGTGGTGTTCTACTCCCTAGTCGCACCTCCCCGGTGGTGCTGAATCCGGTGGAGGATATTCCACAGACCTTTGAAGAATTAATGTCCAAAATGGATGCTCTGATTGGTCTTAATGCGATTAAGGTGCAAGTGCGAGATCATGCTAAGTATATACAGTTTCTTCAACTGAGGAAAGAAAAGGGCTTTGAAGAAAAAGAGGAAATCAATGTCCATTCGGTGTTTATCGGAAACCCGGGTACGGGTAAGACGACCGTGGGCGGTATGATGGGACGCCTGTATAAGAAGATGGGGCTTTTGAGCAAAGGCCATGTACACGAGGTAGATCGAGTGGATCTGGTAGGGGAATACATAGGACAGACAGCTCCTAAGGTTAAAGAAGCTATAGAAAAAGCTAGGGGGGGAGTGCTATTCATAGACGAAGCTTACTCCTTAGCCCGATCAAATGATGACTCAAAAGATTTTGGAAGAGAGGTCATAGAAATTTTGGTCAAGGAAATGTCTAATGGCCCAGGAGACTTGGCGGTGATCGTCGCTGGATACCCGAAGGAAATGAAGAATTTCCTGGACTCTAATCCAGGTTTGAAATCGCGATTTAAACTATACTTCGAGTTTGACGATTATCTGCCGCAGGAGTTATCAGAGATTGCGGATTATGCTGGCAAGGAAAAAGGCGTTATTTTGACTCAAGCTTCAAAAGCAAGATTAGATGAATACATCCTCAACGCTTACCGTACTCGAGATCGAACTTTTGGTAATGCCCGTTTTGTTTACGACTTGATTGAGAAATCTAAAATCTCTCTGGGTTTGCGTGTGATGGGGCATGAGAATCCTCGAGAGTTGGACAAGGAAATCCTTTCTGTCATCGAATTGCATGATGTAGAAAAGATCAAGCTAAAAGAACGCAGGGAATTGCCTAATATCCCCGTAGATGAGCAGTTACTAGAGGAATCCCTGAATGAGCTCAACCGATTGATTGGGATGGCCAGGGTAAAAGCCCAAATCAACGAGATGGTTCGACTGGTGCGTTACTACCGGGAGACCAACCGCGACGTGCTCGGTAGCTTTTATTTGCATACCGTCTTTATTGGTAACCCAGGAACGGGCAAAACAACGGTGGCTCGGATTCTTACTAAGATTTACAAAGCTTTAGGCATATTGGAACGAGGCCACATGCTTGAAACAGATCGTCAAGGTTTAGTCGCCGGTTTTGTAGGGCAAACGGCCATCAAAACGGCTGAGAAGATTGATGAATCTATGGGGGGGGTATTGTTTATCGATGAAGCCTATGCACTTACCCAAAGATCCATAGGGGCACATGGGGATTTTGGGGATGAGGCTATCCAGACCCTACTCAAGCGCATGGAAGATCACCGAGGGCAGTTCTTCGTATTCGTAGCGGGGTATCCGGACAACATGGAGACCTTCTTGAAAGCTAACCCGGGGCTTAGCTCCCGCTTTGATAAGATTTTAAAGTTTGACGACTATGAACCTGAGGAGCTGTATCGTATTGCACTGCTCATGTTTTCGGAAGAACAAATCATACCCACTCCTGAAGCGGAACTCCATTTGCAGGAGTACCTGACCTACACCTATAAATTTAGAGACAAATATTTCGGGAATGCCCGTTCGGTAAGATCCATTGTCTTGGAAGCCATTAAGGCACACAACTTACGCCTGGCGGCTTTATCTCCTGAAGATAGAGCTAAGAATCCACCCAATATTCTTACCCTTGAAGATGTTAAGGGCTTGAAAATGGACAAAAGCGATTTTCTATTTAACAAGAAATCGATTGGTTTCAGGCGTTCCGATGGGGCTACGAACTAGGGGCTGACTTTATCTCAAACCTCGCTTTCGTATGTTAGCACGATAAATAGCTGCATTTTGGTTATGCGCAGATAGTGTTTTGGCGAAGTTATGTAAACCTGAGCCATCTCCCTTGGCGCAAAAATAGATGTAATCGTGGTCTTCGGCATCTAGGACGGCATCTATGCTACTGATGGAACTCATGGCAATCGGGCCAGGAGGGAGCCCCTTATACATATAGGTATTATACGGAGAATCGAACTTGGTGTGGTAGTGGGTAACCCGTCTGGTATTGAAATCTCTTCTGGCAAAAACCGAGGTGGGATCTGCCTGTAATAAAATATCCTGTTCCAAGCGATTGAGGTATACGCCAGCCATCTTGGGTTTCTCCTTATTTTTTAGCGTTTCCTTCTCTACGATGGAGGCTAAGGTATAAACTTCCCAAGGCTCTAATTGTAGGGCTTTGGCTTTGGTTAATCTACTTTTCTGTCGCCAAAAACGTTCGTGTTCTTTGATCATCCGATCCATAAAGTTTTTGGGACTGGTATTCCAAAATACTTCATAGGTATTAGGAATGAATAGGCTCATTAAGGTCTCCTCGGTGTAGCCAATTTCTTGCAAATAGTCTTTGTCCTGGAATAGCTGCCAGATTTCGGCAGAATCTGCCTCAATAAATCGAGCAAGCTTAGCAGCCACATTTTCGGTTAAGCGTTCATTGTTTAGCACTACTTTTACGGGTTTCTGCTTTCCGCTCCTCAAATGCCTCACCAATTGAACCGTGTTCCATCCCGGCTTTACTTCATACTGCCCCGAGCGCATGGGGTTTTTGATGTAATTCATTCGTTCAGCCAGTGCCTCAAAAAGTCCAGGTTCTTTCAAAAAACCTTTCTCCTGAAGTAAGTTTGAGACTTCCTCAAAGGAAGATCCGGTGGGAATCTGTATGACATACGCTTTTAGATCAGCAGGAATTCTGGCGCCTGTGACATACCTATGGTACGTCCACCAAGCAACAATGGTAAATACTACTAGCAAGAGTACGGCTATCCGCCGAAGCGTTCCTTTTTTCATATAGCGATTGAGGCTGGTTGATCAGTATTGTTCCTCTTCGCTAGGGAAATCTCCGGCCTTAACATCCGTAATATAGTCCCCAACGGCATTTTGAATTGTTTCAAACAATTCCAGGTATCTGCGGAGGAATCTGGGTTTGAAATCTTTGGTTATACCTAGCATGTCATGGGTCACCAGTACCTGCCCATCCGCATGTTGGCCTCCACCGATTCCAATAGTAGGTATACTCAAGCGGGAGGATACTTCTTTCGTGAGCTCCGCCGGGATTTTCTCCAAGACTATACCAAAGCATCCCAGTTCTTCCAATAATAGGGCGTCTTCAATTAGCTTTTTAGCCTCTTCTTCCTCCTTAGCCCTAACCGTATAAGTACCAAACTTATAAATGGATTGTGGAATCAAGCCTAAGTGCCCCATCACCGGGACTCCTGCGGACAGGATTCGCTTTACGGATTCGGCTATCTCACTCCCCCCCTCCAATTTGACTGCATGAGCACCCGCTTCCTTCATAATTCGAATCGTAGATTCTAGAGCGACTTTGGAATTACCTTGATAGTGACCAAAGGGGAGATCAACTACGACCAAGGCACGCTTAACTGCTCTGATCACCGAGGAAGCGTGATAGATCATTTGATCTAAGGTAATAGGTAGCGTCGTTTCGTGGCCAGCCATGACATTGGAGGCCGAATCACCTACTAAAATGATATCAATGCCCGCAGCGTCCAGTATCCTAGCCATGGAGTAATCATAGCCAGTAAGCATGGCTATCTTCTCTCCTCTAGCTTTCATAGCTTGCAGAACGTGTGTGGTTATGCGCTTTATTTCCTTCTTGTGAACTGACATAATTTTCTGGTAATTAGTACTCTATAAGACTTTGAAGTCGTAATTTGTGAATTACGGAATATGTCTTTAGGGATCGGTAGGTGTTAGTGGGATTAAATTACAACAGCGATCTGGGTCGACTGATTTTTACCTTGAAGGAAAAGCAAGCTATCCCCATTCCTACCGTTGAGTGTTTGCGTCTTGGAAGCTGTAAGTTATCAAAATCTGGCAAAGGATGGAAGGGGCTCAGAGTTTTGTTTTGTAGCACCCCGTCTGGTAGCTGACTCAAAAGCAGGGGGCCGCCTTTTGATATTCCAATATTTTTAGACGTACTTTTGTCTCTTTATCCGACGTTTTTGCTTCATGCACTTCAGAGAATGGCTTATTATCAATGAATCTAATGTTGAGCGTAGCGATTAAATACAAGAAAATCTGGTTTACCTCCCCCATGGTACTTCTAATGACTAGCGTGATCCTAGTTTGCTTCAGTTGTTCCACAGATTTTGACATTGAAGCCGAATGGAAAGATATTCCTATTGTGTATGGCTTTTTATCTACACAAGATACAGCTCATTACATTCGCGTGGAGAAAGCCTTTTTAGCACCTGGAGGTAATGCCCTGGAGATAGCCCAAATTGCAGATTCATTGTATTATGACCCTAGTGTGTCGGTGGTTTTGGAAAAGATCACGACCGGTGAACGCTATCTACTGGATAGAGTAGATGGAAACCTAGAAGGATATGCCCGAGTGGATGGCCCCTTTGCCACCGCTCCCAATATTTTGTATAAAATTCTGAAATCTGACTTGAACCTTAAGTCGGAGGATCCCATTCGTTTAATGATTGAACGAGGGGAACAGTTGATGCCGGTGACAGCAGAGACTACGATTATTGGGGAACTTGAATTATTGGAGAATCTACCCCGGGAGCCAATTAATTTTGGGGCTTATAATACAGAGTTGCGGATAGGTTGGGAGGTTTCTACTGCTGCTCGATTGTTTGATTTACGCTTTTTATTGCGCTATCGCGAATCTGACCCCGCTCAACCTGCTAATCTGATTCCCAAAACACTAGAATTTGTACTGGATCGCACTATAGAGCGAGAAGACGAAAGCATACGCGTTAATTATTTCCTCAGATCTGGGGATTTTTTTCAATTCCTCGGGGCTGCCTTACCCATTCTATCTGCTGGATTTAGAGTGTTTGATGGCATTGATATTCAATTGGTAGCCGCAGGTGAAGCGTTTTTAGAACTAACAAAAATTGGTCAGGCTAACCTCGGAATTACCAGTGCCAACGAGGTTCCTATTTACACCAACTTATCGGAGGGGAGAGGGATATTCTCTTCTCGTGCAACCGCTATCCGCGAAGGCTTATTACTTGGCCCGGTATCTTTAGACAGTTTACGAAATGGTATTTTTACGCGCGATCTGGGATTTCAGTAGCTGATCCGATTCTTTTCTGTATTTTTGGTTTTTAAGCGAAGTGGAGCGCTCATTTGATATCGGCTTAGACATTAAAGTCCGATGTACTTAGGCTTCAAAGTCTCGTGGTATACACTTCGGTTCCACTACTAACAGACTATTGATTCTAAACATAAAATTGGAAAATGAAACGCATTCTTTTGTTACTCCTCTGGTGTTGTACAGGCCATATTCTTTTAGGACAAGTATTGAATTGGGATTGGGTCCAAAACTTGTCGGGGAATCTAAATAAAAACTTCGTCTCGCACTTTCCGCGAAGTGTTATGATTGGCCAAGATGATCACGTCTATTTGCAAGCCCAATACGGACTAGAAATCAACATTGGAGACACTACATTACAGGCAGATACCAATCTTATCCTCATTCCTTCCAGACAATTCATTGCTCACTTTTCAGCACAAGGTGAATTTATTGAAGCCACTGATTTGACTGCACGCTTTGTTGACTTTGGCGCTACCCTAGACCAGGAAGATAATTTTCATTTGGTCGGCTCAAGTCCAACAGATACTTTACGATTACCAGATACGACCTTGATCCAGGAGGGTTTAGCTCGATCTATCTTTAAGGTAGAATATACGAGAGATTGGCAGTTTCTAGGTATTAATCGAGAACTGAAAATAAGCGGAACTAGTCTACTCCGTCCTATAAGCAGAGATGTAGTAAATGACAGTCAAGGGAATATCTATGCGCTCTTCAGGGACCGAACGAATTTTGTCCATTGGGGTGACAGTACCCACGAATTTAATTATCAATTGGAAGAACATTACCTCCTGGTGAAATATAATAGAGAGGGAGAGGTAGCTTGGTTAAAAAACTTTGAGTTTCCATTTACGCAACAATCCTTTGATGTCAATCTACATGTGGATGCTCAGGATAATTTGATTTTTGCTGGAACTTACCGTATTTATCTGAAGGAAAATGGCGTCTTACAGTTTGGCCAAGCACAGGAAGAAGGGAGGTTTCGCGAGGGTTTTATTTTTAAATATGATACAAATGGGACGCACCTCTGGCATCAAAGCTTTGGTGCTATGAGTTATGAGGACTATTGCAATGATGTCGTTACAGATGGAGACGGTAACATTTACCTGGCGGGAACCTTCGGAGGGGGAACGGTAGACTTTGATGATATGCAAATCCAGGTAAATCGCAATGACCCATTTCTGATCAAGCTCTCTCCAACGGGGGAACTGATATTTGGGAAAACTGAGGCAACGAACACAAGTTTTTCAGCGGGTAGAAACCTGGCCATTGATAATTTTGGTCATCTTTATTTTGCCGGCGAGTTTTCTAGATTCGATGCTGAGATTGGTGATACGATCGTTTCTGCCAACTCGATCAGTGCCGATGGAGAAATATTCGTGGCCAGATATACCTTGGATGGTACTTTTGAAGGCTTGATCACTGCGAGAGGTGAATGTTTGGATGCCGTCATAGAAATGGAAGCTAATTCCAAAGGAGAAATAATCGCAACGGGGATCTATGAATGTGAGATCAACTTTGGCTTATTGAATTATACCACCAATGGGAGTTTATCAGGTAGAAATATTTTTCTGTCTCGCGTAAGAGGTGAAAATGTAGTGAACGTAAGTGCTGTTCCAGCCGAGGAAACACGCTTGGTAGTTTCTCCCAATCCTAGCGGCGGTCGCTTTTGGCTACGATATGCCGATGGCAATCCTGCTTCCGCACGACCCATATCTTACCAGTTATTTGATAGTAGTGGGAAATCTGTAAAGAGAGGACAGATTCAGGTCGGGGCAGCTTTAGATCTTACCGCACAGCCCGCCGGTTTGTATTTTTTACAGGTACAGGATTTTCACTATCGGCTTATCAAGAAGTAGCGGCTTCTAGTCCCTTCTATCCCTACTGCCGTTTTGTCACTCCTTTTCTGCCATTTCGAAAAGCTTGTCAGGCCATTTTGGCCTAAAGGGCCGTTTTGTCACCCAAAAAGTAGTGAAAATGAATTGGCATATCACTTGCTATAGGGATAAGCGTATAATCCGTTTTGAACTAACTAAAAATACAACATAACATGGGTAAAATTATAGGTATTGACCTGGGTACAACGAACTCCTGTGTAGCTGTGATGGAGGGGAATGAACCTGTGGTAATTCCCAATGATGAGGGTAGAAGGACAACACCATCCGTTGTTGCTTTTATGGACAATGGAGAAAGGAAAATCGGTGACCCTGCCAAACGCCAGGCCATTACCAATCCGACGCGTACTATCTCTTCGATCAAACGTTTCATGGGAACGCGCTTTTCTGAGGTTTCAAGTGAAGTTGGGCGTATCGCATACAAGGCGGTGAAGGGAGATAATGATACAGTGAGAGTGGATATCGAAGGCCGTTTGTATACTCCACAAGAGATTTCTGCTATGGTGCTTCAGAAGATGAAGAAAGTAGCGGAAGACTTTTTGGGCCAAGAGGTAACAGAAGCGGTGGTGACTGTTCCTGCCTACTTCAATGACTCGCAGCGTCAAGCTACCAAAGAGGCTGGCGAGATTGCAGGTCTGACGATCAAGCGTATTATCAATGAGCCTACAGCTGCCGCTTTAGCTTATGGCTTGGATAAGCGTAATAAAGATATGACCATCGCGGTATTTGACTTGGGTGGAGGTACATTTGATATTTCTATCTTGGAGTTGGGAGATGGTGTTTTTGAAGTAAAATCTACGAATGGTGATACTCACCTTGGAGGTGACGATTTTGACCATATCATTATTGACTGGTTAGCGGATACTTTCAAGACCCAGGAAGGAATGGATCTACGTAAAGATCCAATGGCCCTACAGCGTTTGAAAGATGCAGCAGAAAAGGCAAAGATCGAACTATCCTCTTCTACCGAAACAGAGGTAAACCTTCCTTACATTACTGCTGTAGATGGGGTGCCCAAGCACTTGGTTGTTAAATTGTCTCGTTCTAAGTTCGAACAATTAGCAGATAGCTTAGTGGAGCGCACTTTGATTCCTTGTCAAGAGGCATTAAAAGATGCAGGTTTGGAAAAGAGTGAAATCGACGAAATCATCTTAGTTGGTGGTTCCACTCGTATCCCTCGAATTCAAGCGGCTGTTGAAGAATTCTTTGGTAAAAAGCCTAACAAAGGGGTAAATCCAGATGAGGTTGTTGCAGTCGGTGCTTCTATCCAAGGTGGTGTATTGAGTGGTGATGTACAAGATGTCTTGCTACTAGATGTTACACCATTGTCTTTGGGTATTGAAACCATGGGAGGTGTTTACGATGTAGTGATTGAGGCAAACTCAACCATTCCGACTAAAAAAGCAAAGACTTATTCTACGGCTGCTGACAACCAGCCTTCTGTAGAAATTCATATTCTACAAGGTGAACGTCCGATGGCGACAGATAATCGCTCTGTAGGTCGATTCATTCTAGATGGAATTCCACCTTCACCAAGAGGGATGCCTCAAATCGAAGTGACCTTTGATATCGATGCCAACGGTATTTTGAGCGTTTCCGCAAAAGATAAAGGTACGGGTAAGGAGCAAAACATCAGAATCGAAGCTTCCACTGGATTGTCCAAAGAGGAGATCGAAAAGATGAAGGCTGAAGCCGCTGCTAATGCAGATAGTGATAAGAAGGCTCGCGAAAGAGTTGACAAAATCAATACCGCAGATTCTTTGATCTTCCAAACTGAAAAGCAGTTGAAAGAGTTTGGAGATAAGGTTCCTGAAGACAAAAAGGCACCAATCGAAGCGGCTTTGAATGATCTGAAGGAAGCACACAAAGCGCAGGATGTCGACAGAATCGATAGCGCAAGTGCAGCCTTAAACACAGCATGGCAGGCAGCTAGCCAGGAAATCTACCAAGCTTCTCAGGAAGCAGGGGCGAATGCTGGCGGTGCAGGCCCTGAAGCGACAGCAGATGCGGGTAATGCAGGAGCTGGAACTGGTGGAAATGATGCGGAAGATGTTACAGATGTCGAATACGAAGAAGTAGACGACAAGAAGTAGATACAAAACCTAATACCATTCCATACATTATCGAATGGTGAGATATAAAAATGGGGATCGAATTCAATTCGATCCCCATTTTCTTTTAGCAGAATTACTACTCTTATAGGCTTTTCAGCTCAGTGACAATCTTACCCAAAGAGTCTTTGGCATCGCCAAACAACATCCTATTCTTGTCATGAAAGAACAAAGGATTTTGGATACCTGCATAACCTGGACTCATACTCCGTTTCAATACGATTACATGCTTTGCTTCCCAAACATTCAATACTGGCATGCCGTAGATGGGACTGCCAGGATCATCCAAAGCAGATGGATTCACTACATCGTTGGCACCCACAATCACCACGATATCAGTATTGGGAAGTGCATCATTAGCATCATCGAGATCCAAAAGCTTTGGATAGGGTACATCCGCTTCCGCTAGCAATACATTCATATGTCCAGGCATACGGCCCGCTACGGGATGAATGGCATATTTCACCTCTACGCCATTTCCTTCCAAAAGGTCATCCACCTCTTTACACACCTTCTGTGCTTGGGCTACGGCCAATCCGTATCCCGGAACGATCATCACAGATTGAGAATAATACAACTGGATCGCAGCGTCATTGACGGTTACTTCTTTGGCTACTTGATCACCGGTGCCTTTAGCGCCACCGCCGCCGCCGCCACCAAAACCTCCCACTAAAACGTTCAAGAGCGAACGGTTCATGGCTTCACACATCAAAACAGTTAGGATGGTTCCAGAAGCACCTACCAAAATCCCACCTACTAACATCAACTGATTCCCATAGATGAGACCCGCAGCCGCGGCTGAAAGTCCCGTAAATGAGTTCAAGAGGGAAATTACTACCGGCATATCCGCACCACCGATTGGTGCCACAAAGGAAAAACCATAAACCAAGGTTAACCCGAGAAAGGTAAGTAGAAGGCCAAGACTCATTTCAGCACCTTGTAGGTATAGCAGGATACCTACGACCAAAGTCCCCACCAACAAAACCATGTTGATGATGTTGTGCTTAGGCAAGGTGATCGTACTGTCCCAGACTAAACCCTGCAATTTGGCGAATGCCAATAAACTACCAGTAAAGGCTACACCACCGATCAAGAGGGTCAGTAAGGCGATGCCAATGCCACCGGCCGTTGGATTAGACATATTGACCAATTCGACCATTGCCAATACCACTGCACAGGCACCCCCCAATCCATTAAAGATGGAGACCATCTGTGGCATGGCAGTCATTTGAATTCTTCTAGCAGAAATACCGCCGGCTACTGCTCCTACTGCAATTCCCCCAATAATCCAGCCGTAATTGTTATTGGCACCCTCAAGAGGTGCTACCAAAGCGGCAATGATAGCAAGCCCCATTCCAACCCCGGCATATATATTACCTCTACGGGCGGTGTCTGGTGAACTCAACAGGCGCAAGCCCCAGACAAAACCTACTGCTCCTAGCAGATAGGCTAGATTGATAAAAAAATCGATTGCCATTTCTTATTTTTTTGCTTTTTTCTTTTTGAACATTTCTAACATACGGTCCGTCACCGCAAACCCTCCTGCTACATTAACCATCCCCAATACTACCCCAAGGAAACCTAAGCTAAGGGTCAAATAATCATCTGGTTCAGCTTGCCGAATTAGCAGAATCGCACCGATGATAACCACACCACTAATGGCATTAGCGCCCGACATCAGCGGTGTATGCAGTACAGTTGGTACTTTAGAAATTACCTCAAAACCCAGAATGATCGTGAAGATCAATAGGTAGATCAGCAGCAGATTTTCATTAAAGAATTGATAGATTGTATCCATGTTATTGTATCGTTTCAGCTGATTAGTCAGGCTTATCGGCTGTAATTAAGGCAGATGCAATGATTTCATTCTCCATATCCAGGTTGAGCTGGTTCTCCTTCATCCAGACCTTGGCAAAATTCAAGAGGTTATTGCTGTACAAGAAACTTGCATCTTGTGGCATCAGAGAGGCCAAGCTTGAATTTCCTTGGATGTATACACCATTGTGTTGGATCACCTTAAGATCTTCAGTGAGTTCACAGTTTCCTCCGGTGGAAGAGGCCAGATCAACGATCACGGATCCGGGCTTCATTTTCTCAACCGTTTCCTTAGGAACGAGAATAGGTGCCTTTCGTCCTCGAACCTGAGCTGTAGTCACGATCACGTCGGACTTCATGGCGCGTGCTTGTACCTCAGCTCGCTGGCGCTTGATGAATTCTTCACTTTGCTGAACACCGTAGCCTCCAGCTCCCTTATCTTCCACAGCACCTTCGACCTCGACAAACTTTGCTCCAAGACTAAGTACCTCTTCTTTGGCAGCACTTCTCGTGTCAAATGCTTCTACCTGCGCGCCCAGGCGTCTAGCCGTAGCAATGGCTTGTAGACCCGCTACTCCCGCTCCAAGTACAAGGACTTTAGATGGCTTGATACTACCCGCTGCGGTGATCATCATGGGGAAGTATCGAGGTAGTAAAGAGGCCGCTTCCAGGATAGCCTTGTAACCAGCAATAGAAGCCATGGAGGAAAGCACATCCATGGATTGTGCCAGGGTAGTCCGAGGAATCATGTCCAAACTAAAGGCCCGCAGTCCGAGGGCTTTGAGCTTATCGCTGATATCAGGGTCGGCAAAGGGCTGGAATTGAGAGATAACCAAAGTATCCTTCGCCAGTTGCTTCATTTCTGTCTCTGACAAAGGGTGAATACTAACGGCAATCTCTGCTTCCTTGAGCAATTCCGACCTGCTTTTCACCTGCGCGCCCGTTTCCTGATACTCCTCATCGGAGTATAAAGCCTCTTGGCCCGCGCCAGCTTCAATTAGGATCTCCAAGCCCAAATCCTTGAGTTTAGGAATGGTCGAGGGAACGACGGCGACCCGCCTGTCGATTTCTTCTTTAAAAACAGCAAGTTTCATAATAATGTATGGCCTTTGGTGGTGAAAATAACTAAAATTTCGATTTTTGGCCTAATCGCAGTATATCTGAAAAAATATTTGGTAGGAACTGCCTTCAGAAGGAAGGTCTTGAGTGAGCAAATAAAAGAAAAAAATTGGAAAGAGATAGTGCTGCCGACACTAAATTAATACCAAACTATTGTAGTAGAAGCTGCTGTCGGTAATCGATAGGACCGGAAGAAGAGACGGGAAGAACGGTAAGAGACGAACTAGAAAGTTCTAACAGCCAGTGACTTAAGGTTAGTCAATTTGATGTGTAGATCATCTTAAGTCACTGACGTTCTAGAAAGGTAGCTTAGCAATGAAATTTAGGCCTCCTTGAGTCTATGTGAAAACTCTTTTTGTAATTTCTTCACTTTGGGTGTGATGACGAAGGTACAATAGGGGTTGCGGTTTCCAACATTATTGTAGTAATTTAGATGGTAGTCCTCTGCTTGATAAAACATTTCCAAAGGACTTAACTCCGTCACTATCGGATCAGACCAAAGCCTCGGAGCTACCTGTTGAATGGACACTTCCGCAATCTGTTTCTGGGTATCATCATGGTAAAAAATGACAGAACGGTATTGAGGCCCAACATCATTACCTTGTCGATTCAGCGTGGTGGGGTCATGAGCACTCCAAAAAACCTCTAGGATCTCGGCATAGGTGATCACCGTCGGATCAAAGTGTACTTGGATTACTTCGGCATGTTTGGTCGTTCCGGAGCAAACAGCTTGATAATTGGCATTTTCGGCACTTCCTCCTGCGTAGCCTGAAACCACCTTATGGACTCCTTTGAGACGTTGCACCACCGCTTCTACACACCAGAAGCACCCTCCACCTAAGGTAGCTATCTCTTCTTTATGGTTTGTATTCATTGTTGGAATTTATACAGAAAAACACCTGGGTACGGCAAATGTTTAGCCCAGAAGACTATAAGCGGAAGAGCCTGTTTCTTTCTGTTCTTTGAGGTGTCTAAGAAATAATTTCAGTGCTTCTTTTTTTGAAGTATCCAATTCGTAACTGATATAGCGCGTAAAGTATTCCTTTAAGTCAAAACCGGAACTGGGCTGCGGCAAGATATATGTTAATTCAGGTACAGCATCTATACCCATGCGAAGCGCTTGGTTAAATCCATCTACGAAGGAAGAGGGTAGGGGGCGGCGACTAACCCAGGCAGCAAATACGAAAGGTAGCCCTGTATACTCCATCCATGCACTTCCTAGATCGTAGAAATATGGGAATTTTTCGTGAAGTCCCATGGTCCGATCACCAATCACTACACCGCCTGTAGATCCTTGAATTTGATCCAAATAGCCTTCTGTTGCATGGACCAACTCTGGTTGGAGCTGCCAGTAGTGCTGGAGCAGGATTTTTGCTAATTCGACTGATGTCCTGGAGTGAAAATCCAGGTAAACTTTTGTAAGCGCTGACAGCGGTTGATGAGAAAAAATACCTACCGTTTTTACTGCTCCTTCCGCACCAATACAATAATCGGAAATAATCTCAGCGTTGACAATTTCTGGTATAATGGCGACCGGCACCAGACCAAGATCCACCTCACCAGCTTGTAGTTTCCTGGCACATTCCGAAGGAATATCTAACTGCAAGTCAATATCCTTGGCAATGTCGCTCTTGAACAAGCCATACAAAAGGGGCTTTGTGTTCAAGTAGCTTACCGCAGTGATCTGGATTTTACGCATAGTTTTCTCAGTTACAGTCCCTCAAGCTTGAAGGCTGTCAGATGTGAAGTATCATTTTCTGCCAAAAAATTAAATTGGACATGCTCTTGTTTGACCTGCCATAAGCCGGTATTACTATGATGGAAACGATTCATTTCCGTCAAAGGGACATCCTTGAGCACACAGATCAAGGCTCGCATAGTGCGCCCGTGGGCACAGACTAAGAGCAGGGATTCTTCCCGTTTTCTAAGATGTTCCACGAATTGCTGTACTCTTGCGCCCAGTTCAGCAGCACTTTCTCCTTCTGGTATTCTGGCATCCAAATTACCCTTATTCCACTGAGCCATTAGTTCTCTATATGTTTCTCGCATTCCGGGTTCCCCTTTCTGACCTTCATGGATGCCCCAACTAATCTCATTGATCTCTGCAAACTGTTCCCAGGCTATACCTTCATCAATAAAGTGCGCCATTGTTTGGTGCGTTCTTCGCAACTTGGAGGTTAATACGGCTTCAAAATTTAGGTGGGAATAATGCCGATAGAAAGCCAGGGCTTGTTCACGCCCCAATTCGTTCAGAGAGGTGTCTACGCCCTGTCCCTGCACAATTCCTTGTCGATTGAAATCCGTTTCTCCATGCCGAACGATAAAAACCGTTTTGTTGCTCATATGATTCGGGGTGCTGTTGTTGTTGGTTGATTAAACTATTTGTTCACCACAGGGAGCGATAGATATCCCTTGTACTGATTATCATCTTCAAAGACATGGTCTTTGAAATCGGTTACGACATTGTATAGGGTGTCTCGCTCAATAGGATGTCGATCTACTTGACGAATCAACTTTACCAGATCTTTCGTACTCATAGCTGGATTTTGCTCTTCTGATCCAGCCATGGTGTATATCTTGGTGGTATCATCAATGGTGCCGTCAATATCATCCACTCCGTAAGCCAAGGACATCTGGGCCGTTTGTCGACTAATCATAGGCCAGTAAGCCTTGATGTGCTCGAAATTGTCCAGATAGATTCGACTGATCGCGTAATTCTTCAAATCCTCAATAATGGTACTCTCCGCCACATGAGACATTTGATTGTCCTTGTTGCGGAACTTCAACGGGATGAAAGTTTGGAACCCTCCGGTTTTATCTTGTAATTGACGCAGTAAATCCATATGGTGCACCCGATGAAAGTAGCTTTCAATATGACCATACAACATGGTAGCATTGGACCGATGTCCAAGTTCATGCCATATTTCATGTATCCTTAGCCATTGTTCACCCGTACACTTGCCTCCGGCAATCTGGTCCCTAATTTCCGGATGGAAGATTTCGGCACCTCCCCCCGGCATAGAATCCAAACCAGCTTCCTTCATCTGCCGCATGCCTTCTTCGTAGCTGATCTTAGCCTTTTTAAATATATAGTGATATTCTACAGGCGTTAGCGCCTTGATGTGCAGCGCTGGGCGATGGGCCTTGATCTGACGGAAAAGCTCGGCATAGAATGGAACATCATATTGAGGCAAGACCCCACCCACGATATGTACTTCTGTAACTGGTTGATCATCATACTTCTTGATGATGTCCATAATGTCATCAAGGCTGTATTCCCATCCTTCCTCTCGTTTTTTGATTAATCTTGAATAGGAGCAAAAGGTGCAAGTGTACAGGCATACATTGGTAGGCTCCACATGGAAATTGCGATTAAAATAGGTGCGATCTCCGTGTTTAGCCTCTCTGATATGATTGGCAAGCGTTGCCAGATAACCAAGCGGGGCCTCTTCAAAGAGTAATACTCCATCTTCTACACTTAGACGCTCATTATTCTGCACTTTTTGTGCGATAGCGCGCAGGGGCGTACTTAGTGATGTATCATTAAGGAGAACATGTAAGGCGGATTGATCCATATTTCTTTAATTGTTACTGACAAAAGTATAACAAGTTTCGAAACTTTCAGTTTTAATTGAAACTGCTTTTCTTTTAAAATTCAATAATAATCTTCTACCTCTCTGCCAGAGAACGCTTTGAGCGAGCAAAGGTAAGAATAGTTTTTTTGGAATCTTAGCTACAAGGTTTTACCTTGTCGGCTATGCTTTCCATTTGCATTCCTGTATATAATTACAACGTTCTAAGGCTGGTGCAGGCATTGCTAACGCAAGCAAAACGGTTGTCAGTCGACTTCGAAATATTGGTATGGGAAGACGGTTCCCTGGAAGAAAGAAAAGTAGATAATAGAAAGCTTGTTGACATCGATCCTAGGGTTCAATACGTCGAATGGGCAGAAAATAGAGGCCGATCTATCATCCGAAATCGCCTTGCCGAAGCAGCCAGGTTTTCCTATTTATTATTTATGGATTGTGATGCGGTATTGCCGGATGAGCATTTTCTAGGTCGTTATCTGGAGCGATTAGCGGAACCTGCGAAGCGCCGGGTGGTTTGTGGCGGAAGAATTTACCCGGCACGACCACAAGATGCCAGTTTACAATTACATTGGCTCTATGGGTCACTCAAGGAAAGTCAGCCGGCAGTGCATCGGCGGCTTGCCCCGAACAGCTCTTTCATGACCAATAATTTCTTGATTTCCCGCAGTATTTTTGAGGATATCGGATTCAATGAGGCTTTGGAAGGATATGGGCATGAAGATACGCTCTTTGGCTGGGAGTTACAGAAACTGCAAATCCAAATAGAGCACATTGAAAATCCGGTTGTTCATGCGGGATTGGAAACCAGCTCTGTCTTTATGAAAAAAACGGTTGAAGGAATTCACAACTTGCACAGACTCTATGAGCAAATGAGACAGAATAACTCTTGGTTGGAGGAAATCAAGTTACTCCGTGTTTTCAAGCGATTACAGGCCTGGCATCTAAGCGGAGTCACCTACTGGATCTTAACTTTTTTGCAGCTAGCAATAGAAAGGCGATTACATTCAGCTAAACCTTCCCTAATCGCTTTTGATCTCTATAAGCTGTATCACTTTTTGGATCGAGATCGTAAATGATAATAGCAGTTATTTATCTATTTTCACCCCGAAAGGAGCTTAAAAAACTACCCATATGCGAAATGAATTCTTAGCCTTTTCTCTGATATCTATTCTGGTAATAGCTGCCATAGGCTACTTTCTTTGGCCGCCGATCTGGTGGGTTATGATCGTTTTAGGACCAATCATTTTGTTGGGCCTATACGATATGACTCAGCATCAGCATGCCATCATGCGTAACTTCCCCATTTTTGGCCGGGGCCGCTACGTAATGGAAGATCTTAGACCTAAACTATATCAGTATTTTATCGAGTCAGATACGAATGGTGCCCCCATTAGTCGAATCTTCCGATCGGTGGTATATCAACGTGCTAAAAAGGTGTTAGATACGACTCCTTTCGGCACCCAATTGGATGTGTATGAGGAAGGTTATGAGTGGATGAACCATAGTATTGGGGCGCTTGATGCTCATCAGTTGAATCCTGATCCAAGGACCACAGTTGGAGAACAGCTTTGTCAGCAGCCGTATTCGGCAAGCTTGTTCAACGTATCGGCGATGAGTTTTGGGTCCTTGAGTAAAAATGCCATTATGGCATTGAGTGGGGGGGCCAAGATAGGAGGCTTTGCGCACAATACAGGAGAAGGAGGAGTGAGTCCCTATCATAAAGATCCCGGGGGAGATCTCATCTATCAAATTGGTACGGGCTATTTTGGCGCGCGAGCGGATGATGGTAACTTTTCACCCGAACGATTTAAGGAAACCGCCTCTCATCCGCATGTCAAAATGATCGAATTGAAGCTCTCACAGGGGGCTAAGCCAGGACATGGTGGTATTCTGCCAGCCAAAAAGAACACCGAGGAAATTGCTAAGATCAGAGGCGTGAAAGCGGGAACTGATGTTTTATCTCCTCCTTATCATAAAGCCTTCCATACCCCGGAAGGTTTGCTGCAGTTACTAGCCCAAATGCGAGAACTGTCCGGCGGGAAACCGGTCGGTTTTAAACTTTGCATTGGTCGACGGAGTGAATTCATTAGCATCTGCAAAGCCATGGTTAAAACAGGCTTGAGACCAGACTTTATAGTGGTGGACGGAGGTGAAGGAGGTACTGGGGCTGCTCCTTTGGAGTTCTCTAATTCGGTAGGGATGCCGTTTCGCGAAGGCTTGGCTTTTGCCGTTGATACGCTTCAGGGGTTTGATTTGAAGAAGGACATCAAGGTGTTTGCCTCCGGTAAGATCATTACGGGTTTTCACTTGTTTAGAGCCTTAGCTATTGGGGCCGATGCCACCTATAGTGCTAGGGCTATGATGCTAGCTTTAGGGTGTATTCAGGCTTTAGAGTGCAATACCAACAAATGCCCCACTGGCGTTGCCACGCAAAACCCGGAGTTGGTGGCCGGCCTGGCTGTAGATGATAAGCAGGTACGCGTGGCTAATTATCACAAAGAAACCATTGAAAGCTTTGTGGAATTGATGGCGGCGGCTGGCCTGGAAAAACCAGAGCAGATCAACCGAAGTCATATTTTTAGAAGAGTAAGTCTTAATGAAATACGGAGATATGATCAGCTATTTCCATATTTGGAAAAAGGGTGCCTGTTGAAGGAAGAATCGGTGCCATCGGATTGGAAGTTAGTTTGGGGAGAAGCTTCTGCTGACCGGTTTTAGAAGAGTGTTAGGACTGCCACATAAATAAAAAGACGGGGATAAAATCTACCTGGATCTTATCCCCGAATGAGCTAGTTAGATGATGATGTTTTAATCTTTACAACCCCTTGTGTGTTCCATCGCAAAATCCAGGATTGCTGGTATGTTTGCAGGTACAGAAGTAGGCAGTTTTTGTTTCTTCAGCTACAAATACTTTAGGTGTGAAGGAAGATCCCTTGTGAGATCCGTCGCAAAAGGGCTGGCTGCTAGATTCTCCACAGGAGCACCAAGCATAGGTTTTTCCAGCTTCCAATTCTACAGGTAGTGGTGCTTTTCCAGCAATTGTAGGCTTATCCATTTCTGTTTTTTTGATGTGATGGTTAATATGATTCCAAGATATAGACTGCTACATCTTTATTTATTCCTAAGCTTGTCTAATAAGGTATTAAAGATTTGGGCTTCCTCTACAGTAAGACTATTGCTGTAATAGGCATTAGTACCAAGCCTGATAGCCGGGCTAACCTCATTCAACAACGCCAGTCCCTCTTCGCTAATACTGATATCCACTTTTCTACGATTTTCCGGGCATATTCCCCGCTTCACCAATTGTTTTTTCTCCAAGCGGTCAATCAATCTAGTTAGGTCCGTACTGCGAAATAATAGAACCTCTTTAATAGCCCCGGCTGTCATTGGTTCTCCCTTCGCTCCCTTTAGGATGCGCAATACGTTATATTGCACATGCGTGAGTCCATAATGGTCCAATACCTCCTTGATCTGATGCGAAACCCAATCAGCTGAAAACAAGAGATTGACGAGCATCCTATGGTGTTCGCTTTCAAATCTCCCTTGCTTAATTTCCTGATTGATATTCATAAGAACGTAACGCTTGTTGTCGACGACATTTGTTTACAACAATAATACATGTATAAGGAGTCATCAGAAAATAGGTTTAAATATTTCAAAATTTAGAAGTAGTCCAAATAGAGATAGCCTTCCAGCGGTTAACGGAAAGGCTATCTAAAAGCACTTGCTTAGTAGCGTACGATTAACTAAGTAAAGCTTCTCGCACTCTAGCTGGAGAGAAGGGGAGATGCCTTAGGCGTTTCCCTGTCAATGAGGCAAAGGCATTCGCAATGGCGCCGGCTACTACAGGGGTGCTTGCTTCTCCAATGCCTTTGGGTGCATCGGTAGAAGGCATCATGGCAATTTCAATGCTCTCCGGTGCATCTTCCATCCGCAGGATGGGGTAATCGTGGAAGTTCGATTGTTGTATCTCGCCGTTTTCGATGGTTAGCTGCTCACAGAAGACACTACTCATGCCCATAATGATCCCTCCTTCCATTTGAGCTTTCACATTGTCTGGCTGCACAATGGTGCCAGCATCTACAGCCGACCAGAAATGGTGAACCCGGATTTTGCCCGTAGCTTCATTGATGGAGATTTCGCAGATACCTGTACAAAGGGCCCCACTGCGTTCCCCAAAGGCTATACCTCTGGCACGCCCTTCAGCAGGAGGCGTGCTCCATTTGGCCATCTCGGCGGCCTTTTCCAAGGTAGCCAGAGCACGCGGGGAATCTTTCATCAAAGCACGTCGAATCTCCAAGGGATCTTGCCCTTGATCGGCGGCAATCTCATCTATAAAGGACTCTATCGCAAATTTATTGGGTCCGTGGCCTACCGCGCGCCAGTGCTTGATTCGGATTCCGTTTTTGGTAAGGCGCAGGTCTATGGCTTGATTTGGAATATTGTAGAATTCGTTTCTAGCTCCGCTCGCCAGTAAATTGGAGCCATCACCGACAATGCAATGATTGAGGGCAATGATCTGGCCCTCAGAATCGGTAGCAGCTTCTAGCTTTTGCAAGGATAGAGGCCGATACATGCCATACTGCAAATCATCCTCACGCGTCCAGATCAATTTCACGGGCTTGCCTGTGGCTTGTGACAATTTAACTGATTCGATGATGTAATCACTCGTACTTCTACGCCCTAACCCCCCACCAAGATAGCAGAGGTTCAACTTGACCTGATTAGCTTCTATTCCTAGCTCCCTAGCCACGGTAGGGGCTATACTACCGGGGTTCTGAGTCCCCGCCCATATCTCTGCCGATTGACCGTCGGCAGCTACCGCGGCAATGGCATTCAAAGGTTCCATCTGAGCGTGATAGATGTAATCGTTCTTATAGACAGCGGTATATTGTTTCTCTCCGTTTAGCATCGCAGATGTTACGTCCCCGACACTATGCAGGACCTTCCCATCTGATGCGGCATTGGCCATGTCCTGATACTGCTCTAGATCTTTTTGGGAGTCATGACCTCGGGCGGTCACATTTTGATCCCAGTCGATCGCCAGTTTGGCCTTAGCAGCCAGTGCTTTTTCCAAAGTAGTAGCTACCACTCCAATCGCATAATTGAAAGGCACGATGGCAACAATCCCTTCCAGTGCCTGGATTTCTGCTGCGTTGGTAAGGCTGGGTTTGGCCCCATGTACTTTACCTCGTTCCAGCACTCCATAATGCATATCCGGGACCTGAATATCCATGGCGAATTGTGCACTGCCATCCACTTTCGTAGGGATGTCATACCTGGCGATTTCCTTTCCGATTAGCCGAAAATCAGCCGGATCTTTAAGATCGGAAGCAGGAATCTCGGGTATGGTTTCTGGAACTGCTAATATATCAACGATCTCTCCATAAGTCATTTTCCGTCCGGAGGCTTCGTGCTGTACAAGACTCGGAGCCGTACTAAGTTCCTGGATTGGAACAGACCAGTGCTGGGCTACGCTATGCAATAAAATATATCTCGCCTGCGCGCCAGCCTGTCGAAGGGCGTCATAATAGCCCATTACGGTTCGACTACCGACATTAATCATCACCTTTCGGTTACCAAATGCCTTGAATCCGTAGGTGTCCACATTGATAGGGGCAGTCTCGACCTTCACCTTGTCCCAGTCTGCATCCAGCTCCTCGGCCAGGATGACGGGCAGGGCAGTCATTGAACCTTGCCCCATTTCTGAGGCAGGATTATAGATGGTTATTTGCCCATCATTTCTTAGATGTACCCAAGCATTCACCTTTTCTTCGGAGAGGTCCTCCGGATCTATCTCTCTCTTCTTGCCAGAAAGGGTAGGGTAAAGGGCATAGGCGGTGATGGCCAGCGTGACGCCACCGGCTACAGCGATGAAATTTCGCCTAGATATATTGTTAGAAGATTTTTCCATTGATTGTAAGTTTTAAAAGCTAGTGCTGAATGGGGATTATTGCCGTCCAAACGAACTAGGAGGCAGTTCCTGCCGCACGTTCTATGGCCTTTACTATTCGAGTATAGGTACCGCAACGACAGAGGTTACCATTCATGTGGGAAACGATCTCTTCTCGCGAAGGCTTACTGTTTTGCTCCAGCAAAGCTGCCGCTTGCATAATCTGACCAGACTGGCAATAACCGCATTGTGGCACTTGTTCCTCTGTCCAGGCTTCCTGGAGGGGGTGCAAACCTTTTGCTGAAAGTCCTTCGATCGTTTTTATCTCTTGGTTCTCTGAAAGGCTAGAAATCGGCATGGTACAAGATCGAACGGGTTGACCATCCAGGTGCACCGTGCAGGCTCCGCATTGACCAAGTCCGCAACCAAACTTGGTGCCCGTTAGTGCCAAATGTTCTCTTAGCACCCAGAGGAGTGGGGTAGAGGCCTCTGTATTGACTTTTTGGGTTTTCCCATTGATTTGAAGCGTGTAGGCTGGCATGTGTATGCGTTTTAGGTAAAAAAGGGAAGGCTTGAAATCCGCCCTCTTGGAAATAGCGCTAGCTAATTTACTAATATTTATCCACAAGAAGAATGAAGGAACGACGGTCTTCGTCGAGGATATTTTCCAAGCGTGTGCAGGGTATTACTAGGAATAAAACGCTAGTTTTGTTGCGCTAGCTGCTTAGGCTGCATTAGCCAGCAGATTCCTTGGCGTATAAAAGATCTAAAATTATGATCAAGTCCTGCTTACCCATCCTATTGCTACTAAGTCTCTTGTTTTCCGGCTGTGATACTACGCCCGAAAAAGAAGAGGAGAGCACTACTAAAAATGAAATTTCAATGGAAGAACAATTTGTATTTGTGGGAACCTATACCCGCAAAGAAGGGCATGTAGACGGGAAGGCTAAAGGGATTTATGTATTACAATGGAAAGAGTCAGAGGCTAGCCTCACCACAGTTGACACCCTGGCAGGGCTACCGAACCCATCCTATGTCAACCTTCATCCTAATGGAAAATACTTGTATGCCGCAAATGAATTGGCGGATGGGTCTGAGGAAGTTCTTGGTCAGGTAAGTGCCTACTCCATAGATCCGGTGAATCGATCTTATCAGCAATTATCGAATGTCTCAGCTATGGGAGATGCGCCTTGTCACGTCGCCGTTCTCGGCGATAAATCGCATGTGGTAGTGGCCAATTATGTAGGGGGTAATGTGGCGGTGCTACCCATAAATGGTGATGGCTCCTTGGGAGAGGCCGTAGCAGTGGGGCAACATGACGGGAAGGGACCTAATGAAGGCCGACAAGCCGGACCACACGCGCATATGGTATACCCTTTTCCTAATTCCAATTCAGCCTTCTTGGCCGTGGATTTGGGTATAGATCAGATTATCCATTACGAATGGGATCAGGTGGAGAAAAAACTCAACGAGGTTGCACGTACAGCCATTACTCCAGGGGCAGGCCCTCGACACCTAGATTTCCACCCCTCATCCAACCACTTGTATGTCCTCAGTGAACTAAATTATACGGTTGAGGTTTTTGAATATAAGTCTGTCGATGCAGCCTTTGAGCGAAAACAGGCTATTTCCACCTTGCCGGAGGGGTCAACGGCTGTGTCCTACCCGGCCGCGATTAAGGTGCACCCCAATGGGAAGTTTCTATATGCTTCTAATCGAGGAAGTACCGAGGAAGAAAATAGCATTGCCATCTTCTTGATCAATGGACAAGGTGGTGAACTAGCTTTTCAGCGGGTTGTTCATACGGGGGGAAACTTCCCTAGGGATTTCGAGATTACGCCTAGTGGAAACTTCCTCTTGGTGGCTAATCAGAACTCAGGGAATATAGTAGTATTTAAAATTGATGCGGAGAGCGGAGAATTGTCGGAAACAGGCACAGACTTTGCGATACCTACACCAGTTTGTCTAAAATTTCTATCGATCTAAACTTGAGGAAGCCGAAACGATTTCCGTTTTTTGTGCTACCTACCAAATAATACAACCATGGCAACAGAGCAGAATACGGATGTCTCTATCCTACCAAAATTGAATACGATTGATGAGGCTATTGCTGATATCAAAGCGGGTAAAGTAATTATCGTTGTTGATGATGAAGATCGAGAGAATGAAGGCGATTTTATTTGCGCTGCTGAATGCATCACTCCGGAAATCATCAACTTTATGGCCACTCATGGCCGTGGCCTAATCTGTGCACCTATCACGGAACATCGAGCCAATGAGCTGAATCTTTCCCGGATGGTATCCAACAATACGGATATGCATCAGACGGCCTTCACGATTTCTATCGACTATAAACATAAGGGCTGTACCACAGGCATCTCGGCTTATGATCGAGCTACTAGCATTCAAGCCTTAGTAGATTCAGAAACTAAGCCAGAGGACTACTCGCGGCCTGGGCATATCTTTCCGCTGATCGCTAAGAATGGCGGTGTTTTAAGAAGAACAGGACATACAGAGGCTGCCATCGACTTGGCCACCATGGCTGGTTTCTATCCAGCGGGGGTGTTGATTGAGATCTTGAACCCCGATGGAACCATGGCAAGGTTGCCACAATTGTTGGAAATTGCTGATCGATTTGACCTCAAACTGATTACCATCAAAGATTTGGTGGCATATCGCATGAAGATGACTAGCCTGGTAGAAAAACAGGCAAGTGCGGAGGTCGATACAGCTTTTGGCAGATTCGAATTCATTGCCTACAAGGAATTGAATAGTTCTCGAACCCATCTAGTTATCAGAAAAGGACAATGGGAAGAAGGAGAACCTGTGCTGGTTCGAGTTCATGCGGGTTCCAATACGGGTGAATTGTTCGCTCATTTGATCAAGGGAATGTCCAAGGAGTTGCATAAAACCATGGATATCATTGCCAAGGAAGGCAAAGGAGCCATTTTGCTACTGCGTTATGATGAGGAAGATGATTTAATAACGAAGACTATTAAAGCCTTGCAGGAACAACAAAGCAAAGGAGAAAAACTCAATCCTTTCTTAAAACGCTACATGGATTCTGAGCAGAAAGATATCGGTATTGGTTCGCAAATCTTAAGAGATATCGGTTTGTCCAAAATACGCTTGCTAACCAATTCTCGCCGCAAATTGGTGGGACTAGATGGGTACGGGCTTGAGATTATTGAGCATGTAGGCTTCTAAAACCGAAGGGGTATTTCCTCAATCGGGAATAGAATATCGTCCTAAATAATCCGAAAATTTACTGAAGCTGCTATCCTGGTACAATCATCATCCAGGTAGCAGCTTGTATTTGCTAGAGCATACTGCATCAAATAGCTCAGAAGCCTTTCTATCCTGTCCTGCGGCAAACCACTCGCTGAATCAGTAGGTAAACTACAAGTCTAAAAAGGGAAAATTGCAAATCACGCCAATCGGCCCGTTGATCACATAAGTCTCACCACTCAACATATCGACTTGGTAAGGGGCTCCATTATGCATTATAATTACAATGCAAAACAACAATTTTATGAAAACTCATCTACTGTTTCTATTGCTTATTGGGATCGTTTGGTCACCTACAGCCCACACGCAATTATTGACGCCCATCCCCGATACGACTAACAATAGGAGACCGGACGTAAATGCTTTTAGGCATTATGCTGCTGTCGGCTTTAGCTCCAGAGTAACTAGCGGATATCGGCAAATGCGTGATTTCTACTCCGATCAGGGGTTTGACAATTTCTTTTTGGATGAAGTTTTGACTTTCGGCGCTGGGTTTCGCTTTGGGGAGCGCTTCCACCTACAGCTTAGTTTTGATCGCACCTTTGATGATGACATGGAAGAGGTGAAAATATCCTCTAGTGGACACACCTTGTCTCTACAAGAAAAGAAGTTCGCAGTACACTTCTTGCTGGGATATCGCGTTTGGCAGAAGCGACATCAAAGTCTTATCTTCCATACTGGTTTTTCCTGGCTGCAAGACAGAGGAGAAATAGTAGAAAGGCGTTCCCAAGATTTTGACTTTAATACGGCCAATATAGATGTTTCGCAAGGTGTCAGGAGTTGGCCTGCTTTTATACACCAGCAGGGAGCCATCCACCTAGCCGCACAGCTTAAACTGTCCTACCCTAGGCCAAGATGGTGGAGTACCGACCTGGAGATAAAGCTAGGCTTTGTTAGTGGGTTGCGCGCAAAATCCTGGTCGGTAGATCCAGGGCAAGCACTGAATGGTCCCAGGGATACGGGGCAATATTTCTACATTAGTAGTTTGTACCACTTTTTCCTTTATTAATGTATTTGGCGGAAATGAGAATTGTACCGCTTATCCTTACACTTGGCGTATTCCTTCCTGTCCATGTCATCGGACAACAGGACACCAGCAGTGTGCAGCGGGAGGAAGCATCTGCCACCATCTATTTTTATCGTAAGGCTGAATTTTATAATGGACGTTTTGAGTGTTGGGTTGATGAAACACGCTTACTTTCTAACTTCAGGGCTGCGAGTTATTTTTGGCTAAATCTTCCGGCTGGGAATTATGAAATACGGACGACTGGTCGGCCAAGCTGGCTGATTTATGAGAAGAGATATCAGTTAAAAGTGGAAGCAGGTCAGGTTTACTATATTGAGGGAGTCATCGAATATGACTTTTTGGGCACTGCGCTGTTTCTACAGGAACGGAAGCAAGTAGATTTCGATGCACTCAAATCTAAACTTAAGTTCGATGTACAGGCAATCCGCTTACTGGACTAAAGCTTCCCGCTACCTTTTTGCGGGCATCAGTCTGGTGTTGCTCGGCTACTGGGTTTATCAGTGGCAACAAGGACTGGCACCCTATGGGGCCGATGGTGATGCGGACCTGGCCGGCTTTATACGGTGGCTGCTAGGATATGTCTTCTTGCTGGCGGTTATTTTGGGTGCCGCACTACTCAACCATCGTTTGCTCTACCGCAGGTTAGTCAGCCGGCAGATCCGACTGCGTTGGATTTACTTCAGCTGGCTCTTGATCCTTTGGTGGATACTGTTTGAACTCTTTCAGAATTTGAATGCGTATGCCACCGAGATCATTATTGAGAATTGGTTTGTGAGCTTACTTTGTACCTTGTTAATTGCCGCCCTGACCCTGGCCATCGATCAACCGGAGAGTCGTCGAAAACGAGCAGAATTGGAACAGGACAAGATGGAAGCGGAATTACATAACCTTCGTGCACAATTACACCCGCACTTCTTGTTCAATACGCTGAATACAATCTATAGTGAGGCACTGCAACAGGATCAGGACCAATTGGCGACGCTGATTGCAGAGTTATCCGGTTTGCTGCGTTTTTCCTTTAAACATGCCAAACAGCCACGGGTTGCCCTCCACGAAGAAGTTGACTTTTTGCGGCGATACATCCATTTACAGCAAGCTCGACTCACACCCGCTCAGCAGCAAGCTGTGCAAATAAACATAGCTGACGAATTCGCAGAGTATTGGCTTCCGCCATTGCTGGTCATCCCATTTGTGGAAAACGCTTTTGTACATGGGGTTTTTGATGGCCCAGCCTTTTTCTTGGAGATAGATCTCAGTGTACAAGAAGACTACCTAAATCTGCAAATTGCCAATGGCCACGCCCGCAAGCAACGCACTGGCGGGAGTGGTACAGGAATTAGCAATACCCGCCAACGACTGGAACGGCTATATCAAAGTAATTATCTTTTGGAACAAGAACGAACGGCTGATATATACCGACTACATTTGAAGTTTCCTTTAAGCTTATCCGCATGATATTGAAAGCTATAGCTATAGATGATGAAGCCCCGGCCCTGGCAGTGATTGCCAAGCATGCTGAGAAGCTTCCTTTTTTGTCGCTGGAAAAAACGTTTATCAATCCATTGAAAGCCATAGCCTGGCTACAGTACAATCCCGTGGACCTCATCTTCTTGGATATTGAAATGCCGGAAATGCGGGGTACCGATTTTATGCGGACGATGAACGGCCTTTCATCAGCAAATTTCATCTTCACTACGGCTTATGAATCCTATGCCTTGGAAGGCTTTGAACTACGAGCCCTGGATTACCTGCTCAAACCTATTCAGTTCGCGCGCTTCGCTAGTGCTTGTAAGCGTGCACTTAGACAAGCCACGCCAGAGGAAAAGACTACTGCTGATTCCTTTATGTTTGTGAAAGACGGCCATGATTGGGTGCGGGTTGATTTTCAAGACATCCTTTTTGTTCGCTCTGACGGTAATTTACTGTTCATTCATCAAACAAACCACAAGGTCGTAACTCGAATGACCTTGCAACACTTCCTAGGCATCGTCCCTCAAACGGCCTTTGTACGCACGCACAAATCATATGCAGTAGCCTTATCTGCCGTCCGAAAAATTGAACGCATGCAATTGGTGTTAAGTGACAAAACGAAGATCCCAATGGCTAGATCGTATCGCCCCTCCGTCACTGAACGCCTTATTCAAAGAAATCCGTCTGCTTTTGACAAGAGCTAGCCTATACGGAATGACTAAGGTTTTTAATTGTCTAAATTGTCAATGATATGTTCGATTTCATCTGTATGCAAAATCAGTGTGCTCTTGACACTTCCTGCTGAGATTATGGCAAATATGGATATCCCTAGCAAGATCAAGACTTGAATCCAACTTGTTTCTAGAGGAAGAAATAAGCACCCTAGAAGCATTAAGAAACTAGTAAAATATCGGAACCTTTGATTTTTATAGATCAAGTAGTCTGGTGAAAAATTCTGACCCTTGATTCGTTTGTCTATAAGGGAAAAAAGATTCTTCTTCCTAAACTCTTCTAGCCCTGAAAATTTTGATAATACCCGTTTCAATCTCTTCAACTTATCTTCTGGATACAACTTTAAGGCAAATGTATCGGTAACCAACTCATCTTCAATTTCATTTTGTTTTCTATCACTTTCAACTATTATCAAATACAGTAAATACGGAACAAACCAAAGAAAATGGATACTAAACCCTTTGAAAAGAAAAACTAGTAAAAGAGAAACAAAAATTAGGTTCAGTCTCCCAATTGTTCCTCGAACTTTCAGATCAAATGAGTATTTAGTCATATGACCAATTTCATGAAACAATTGAAAAGTCCCCATGGCGGAATAAGCCGTATCTTCCGGGGTATCTCTTAAAAAAATGGCTGATATAGATTTTATTTTATACCGTTCTGATTTACTATGACCAATAGGGATAGTAAAGCCTTTTTTTTGCATTGGTACATCATTGGTTCCTTTTGGAGGGATAAGAATTAAGACAGAACCTAAACTTGAATCATTTATCATTGAAAACTGTCTGGTAGGTAGCAACTTTTTGATCGTGGTATTGTCTAAATAATCCTCTAGTAAAAACTTTTTAAAGGAGAACTTCTTATTAAGAAGTTCAATGATGTATTCTTTCAACTCGAGAATGACTTTCATTGAGTTGATTTGCTGTGAAATGGTGTTGAATTGTATATAAATGAACCATACTAAAATTAGTAATAAGCTATTTTGAATAGAAAACGCTCTTATGAGCAAGAAGAGCAAGATCGGAATCACAGAAAACCTATAGAACAAACTAAAAATGAATTCAGGTATCCCGAAAATGAAAAATCTTAAGAAGTGTTTTTTGCTATACCCTGGAGATGCTTCAGTCAAGACATCTTGGAACGAACTTCTTTTCCAATTACTCATCTGAGCTGCTTTTTAGTATTGTTGCGATCAATTCATCGTATTCTTCAATTTTTGTTAAGTCCAACTTATCATCATCAATTTTATTAGCTACTTCTGTCTTAATTTCCTGTTGTACAATTTTTAGATTTTTGCTTTTTTTATATTCTATGATATGTATTACTGCCGCAATTACTTGAATTAATCCAAACATTAAATTAATTGATTCTGAAATGTCAAAATCACTTCCTTTGTCACTTCGAACAGGATTTGGTCTACCCCCTGAAACTGCAATTTCTATCAGGTCCAGCGTAGTGCTTTTCCCAACGATGTCATAGTCATCTGGAAATACTTCCTTGATAATCTCAAATATTCTTTTTGATTTATCCATTTTCTTCATAAGATTGATTTAAAGCTCATTCACTTGCTTGTGTATCTCTTTTGCACCAAGTCAGCGGCATTCACCTATCCAATGTTTTCTTACTTACCCTAGCATGCCATTCTAAATCGGTAAAGTGACAGAAACTGTTCCAAGCTCGCCTCAATAATTTATTACCGCAAAAAGTAAAAGGGGTATAAACAACTATTAAATTATAAGCTTTCTGTCAGTTCTCCAATACTGATATCGCTTCCGTAGGAAGTACTTTATTTCCCTTACTTTCATTTAATCCAACCCAATCTCTTCCTGTTTCTACTTTTTGTTTGAGCCCAACTACTAAGTAGTAGCCATCAAATCCCGCATCTTGAAGTCTTCGACAATAGCTTCGAAGATGGAATTTGTCACTTTCGTCACAACGTAATACCATAGGAAAACCAAAATTGGAATGAGGACGGGTGATATAACTAAACCCACGACAAGCACCAGAAAGGTGATGAGATAGCCTAGAATGCGGACGAGCCAAGGATTGCTCAAATACTTCCGGACGTAGCGACGGGCGTACTTGTCTGAATGCGCTTCGGGTTCGCTAGAGTTACTTCCAACGCCGAAAAGGTTCTTTTTGAGTACTGCCCAGAGCAAGGCACTGACTCTTCGGCGAAACGGTCTTCTCAACTCTTTGAGCTCTTCAGCGGTGATCTTGATATTCTCAAACTGAATGGGGTTGTCCAGATGGCCATTCTCTTCCTCCTTTTTTGAGCTAGCATTAGACATTCTAAGATCAGGTATGATCGGAAGGTGCGCTTGATCATCCTTGATATAGTGAAAGCGCTGAAATTTTTTATCTCCTTCTTCCCAATCGCTGAAGATTGGGAATACCACTTCTCCTGTATCTTTATCAGTCACTTCATTAAATGGGACGGAAAAGTGTTTCCGCAAAAAGCTTTGACAATTCTTCCGGCCGAGGTAGAAGTCATGTTCTCTAAATTCCCGTTTGAAGAAGCCACTGAATCCGCCTAAGCCACCACAAGCAATCGGATGGTCATCCTTTTGCAGGGTTTCGGTTTGGCGATCATCATCCCACTTCAAGGCCCTACGCACTGGGAAGATCAGAAATCGCATATTGTCCTTTCGGACGAAACTTTTGGATATATCGCTCTCTTTGACCATGGCTTGCCGACGAATCGCAGAGAGCAGGTTGGGAACAATTTCGGAGATGGTCTTAAGGATATAGTTCGTTTGCAGTGCAGTAGACTCTTCCGCGAAATTGGGGAAAGGATCGATCATCATCAAAGCATGTTCCTGAGTTTTGTCATTGGTAGTTTGGGAGGCTCGCTCTTCCAGAACCCGCTGTACCTCTCCAAAAGGTTCGTTATTGATTGTTCCGCCATCTACAGCAGTGAATTCAAATTCTTCGGGGATCTTATCCCAATTGATATTGATTTCTTGACTCTCAAAAGTGCGACGAATGTGCGCAGCAATGTATTTTCTTTGGGTGATGTATTCCGGTAAGTCTGGATGTGGGATAGGGCGAGCTTTTAGACCTACTGGAAAGGCCCCAGTTGCTTTAGCACATTCTATGGCAAATTGTTTGTCCTTAGCGTTATCCGGATCAAGTGGGATTAGGTGATCCTTGTTGACCAAAGGTGCTGGATCGATCGTGAAGTGAGCAATACCTTTGTGCATGTACATTCGATGAGCAGGCGCCCCTTTCTGAGCCTGTTGGGTCTCAGCACTTTTTTCCGTCAAGGCACTACCAAAATTAATTTCCAGCGGCACTCCCCTTAGACTACAGATCGTCATGATCAGTTCTAGATCTTTGGCTATGTAGCTGGGCCAATCCGCTGTATTAGTCTTGTTAGAGCGATTGATTTTGATCTCGTTCGCCTTATCAGCAATGCCATCGATGGCTTCAGAGTTGAGTAGGGAGGGGATTACTCCTGTGGCGAGGTCTCCGGTTTCACACATTTGTACCAAGGTCTTACTATCAGCCTTGTCGTTCAAATTCACCCAAGTATCAAAAAGACGATTGCCTTCACCTTGAGGATTATCCTTATTTACGAATGTGAAACCTTCAAACAACGCTAGAGTAGTGATGCAGGATGTCATACCTCCCGCAGAGGCACCCCCAATTACTTCTAGCCTTACGGTATGCATGGGGATGCTCGGATCGTATGCACCAGCAGCAGTAGCTTCTTCCACACTACCGTGCTTACGTATGGCATTTAGGTTCTCTTTCTTAGCGCGTTCCCAACGATCTAAGGTTTCCAGCAGGTAATCCATGACTCCTGCAGTATAGGCACCAGCACTTACGGCTCCGGCCATGGCGATGCCTAGTTTAAAGGTAGTATTGTGGGGCATATGATAGGTATTATAGAGTTATCAGATGGTTTTGATCTTAGTAGTTGTCAGCCTTACGGCAAATTCAGAATCCTCCTTAAGCTATATGAATGGCTTAAATTTACAATATTCGAGCTTTTTGACAGCCTTTAAGACCAGATCTTTTGATTTCTTAAACTGCTGTTAATCTTGGTAATGTGGGCCTTGAAAGGGTAGAATTGGCTACTGGTCTCATAATCATGTAAGTGACTTGCCCTTTTGCTACGCAGCAATTATCTTTAGTTCACACTAACTGGACAAGTATGAGCAAAAAACGGTCGAAGATTAGGTGGAAAAATGTATTGCGGATGGGCAATCTCATTTTTCAGATAGGTTGGAGAGTTCTGGTATTCTTTCTGGTATTGGCATTGGCCCTGTTTTTATACCGAGGAATGCACAACAAGAACTATGCAGTAGAAGCTTTTCATGTTCCCAAGGGATATGTGGATGCAGGTCTCAATGGTGTTGTATTTGCGAATAAACTAATGGATGAGGTCCAGGCAGTAGATGACTTTATCGCTAGTGTAAAGGAACGTCCGACGGAAGTACAAAGTGGTATCCAACCTGACCTCAATTTTCAAGTCATGGGGATTGGTCTCACTGTGAACTCCATTACCTACTTTTTGAAGGAGATATTTGGGAAGGAAAGACGAGCTATTGGTGGAGAATTGACAGATATCGATCAGAAACTTGAATTAACCCTGAGAATCACTGGGCATCAATCTGAACATTTTGCTGTGGCTTATGAGCAAGGGAAACGAGAAGAAGCCTTGCAGCACTTGATGCATGAGGCAGCCAAGGTGGTCATTGGCTTGTTGGATCCTTATCGCCTCTCTGTCTATCATTATAAGAAGAAGGAGATGGATAAGTCCCTAGAATTAATCATGGATCTAATTGCTAACAAGCCAGATGAAGCGGCCTGGGGTTATCTAGCCTGGGGTAATATTTTGAATACCTTGGATCGCCCCGAAGAAGCCTGCGAGAAGTTTCAAAAGTCGATTGAACATCAAAGTGGTTTCCGCTTAGCTTATGCGAACTGGGCTTGGACCGAACTACGACAGCGGAATTATAAAGCAGCTATTCCGCTTTTTGAACGGGCTAACCAAGGTCATCCAAAAGTGGCTAGTTACTACAACGGGATTGCCATGTGTTACCGGAATATGAAGGAGTATGAGAAGGCTGAAACCTATTTTGCCAAAGCCTCAGCCTCAGATCCTGAGCACACACTTTGGTGGAACGGGAATTGGGCTGGAATGAAGTACTTCAATATGCAGGATACAATCGGTGCTATGCGTCTGATGAAAAAGACAGGTGATGAAATGAAAGAGGGAGGAAGTAAGTACCTGGCTTATTCCGCTTACTACTACTACAAAAATGAGCCGGACAGTGCTCAGCAAATGGCTGAGCTAGCCCTGGAAATTGCCCCTAGCAACCTGATGGCCCTTACTCAAGTGACGAACTTCTACTACGATTCTGAGGCTAACGAGAGGTGTGTTGAGTCTAGTAAACGAAAAATTAAGATATTACTGTCCGACAGAAATGTGGAAAATTGGTCAAATCAGTTGTTAAACACTTACAATGTTTTGGCCATGTGTGATTATCGCTTAGAGCAGTACGATTCAGCCTTAGTGCATGTGAATCTTGCCATTGAAGTAGATCCATCAAACGCCATTCCATATACTACCTTGGCTGAAACCTATGCGTACATGGGCGATCATGAGAAATTTTACGAGGCGCTGGAAATGGCGGTAAATCGGGGTTATGACTTTGAAGAGATCAAAGGAGATGAACCATATAATCGCTATCAAAATGAGGAGCGGTTCTTGCGATTAATCAGAAAGAATGAGCAGGAAGAATCACAACTAGAAGCGGCCTTGAACTAGGACAAGGCAGAGAAGTGCAGCACATAATTATAAGTAAGGCGAAAATTATCTCTAAAAAGCTTTTTTTATTCCTAGGTAAGTCTAAATTTGCTGCCTTCACCATAAAGTATCAATAATGATTAAGATTACCGTGATTGATCGACAGGGGAAATCGCATGAGTTGGAGGCCCCTACGGATATGAATATGAACATGATGGAGTTGTGCAAAGCCTATGAGTTGCCCGTGAAAGGAACTTGTGGTGGTATGGCGCTGTGTTCAACTTGTCATATGTACATTGAATCAGATCATGAATTGAAGGAAATGTCTGAAGATGAAGAGGATATGTTAGATCAGGCTTTCTTTGTAGAAGATAATTCCAGGTTGGGTTGCCAATTACAGTTGGTTGATGAGATGGAAGGTTTAGTGGTCCGTTTGGCGCCGGAAGATGAAGAAGATTAAATTATTTTGCGATCAGACTTGACAGGTATAATTCTTTATCGTATTTTTACGATTAAATAACAAAATGGGCAACAAGAAAGAACTTTTTACATCACAACAGAACCGGATTGCGGCCCTGGCAAAGGCTTTAGGGCATCCGGCACGCATAGCTATTTTGGAATATCTAGTCAAAGTAGATGCGTGCATTTGTGGAGATATCGTTGAAGTTCTGCCTTTGTCCCAGTCAACCGTCTCACAGCATTTGAAGGCTTTGAAAGAAGTAGGAGTGATCAAAGGAGAGATAGAGGGAGTAAAGACCTGCTATTGCATTGATAAAGAAGCTTGGGGTGAGATAGAAGACTTGTTTAGCCAATTTTTCCGCAAGGCAGCACATTGTTGTTAGCCCTGTAGATAACTTAACAATAACGGCGACTTTCTAGTCGCTTTCTTTTTTCTTTCTATTATCGTAAAAAAACGATTAAATTATGAGCTTAACAGTTTCCGCCTTTCTAGACCGATTGAAAGCAGCCCCTGGCACGGAATTAAGATTTGAATACGCCACGGCCCAATTCGTGCCGAAGGCCTATCACATCACCGAGATCAAGAATGTTCACGTAGAGTCGGTTGACTGTGGTGGACGCCCTGACAGCTACGATCAAACCGTGGTTCAACTGTGGATAAAAGAAGGAGAAGTGGCAGAACGCCATATGTCTACAGATAAGGCTTTAAAGATATTCGATATCGTAGAACGAATGAAACCCCTAAAACCAGACAGCCCAATTTTCTTTGAATGGGGAACACAGGAATTGAGAACCTCTGTCTATGCTGTAGATAACATTATTGAAGGCGACAGTCTTTTGACCTTTCAATTAAAGGCTCCTGCTCCGGTATGTAAGCCTGCTTTAGAGGTATTGGAATTGGCTACTGAGGGAGAGAGTTGTGGCCCTAGCGGATGTTGCTAGTTGCCTAAGTCAGGCGAGGCAGCAGTGGAGCTTCGAGATTTGGCCATTCCGAGAAAGGAATCACCCGGCATTTACATTTCCTTTACAACTTAGATATGGAGGAGAATTGCTACTTTAAGGACGGGCACCTATGTTTGTCGAAAAGTGCAATAAGACCTTATCATGATTTATCATTTCATCCGTATAGCAATTCGACGAGTTTGGCAAAATCGAGCCTTGAGCCTCCTGATGATAGGTGGCCTTGGCATTAGTATTGCTGCTAGTATTTGGTTGATCCGATATGTAAATTATCATTGGGAATTTGATCGATTCCATGCGAATGCCGAACAGATCTATCGACTAAATCATCACCAGATCACAGATCAGAGCAATGAGCAACGCAGTGCTATGACCGTTGCGGGGAGTGCTGTATCGTTAAAGGAGCAATTTCCTGAGGTCCTTGACTATGTACGCTTAGGTCGTTGGATTGCTAATGATGTGGTTTTTCAGCATCAAGGCAAAGCCATCCGAGATCGGGACTTTTTCTTTGTTGATCCCTCCTTCTTCGAACTATTCACTTTCGAATGGTTAGCCGGAGACCCTTCCGAAGGCCTAACCGCACCTAATACTTTATGGCTATCAGAGCAGCATGCTGCTGCCTTGTTTGGCAATGAGAACCCGATTGGGCAAGAGGTTGTATTTGAAGGGCGCAAAAACTTCACCGTGGCAGGTGTCTTTCGTCAACCTCCATCTCAATCTCATTTCCAATTCGGTTTACTATCGTCCTTGTCTACCGTGCAGCAGATGGGGCTTGATATCTATAAGGATCAGCACTGGGAGCATCCCTACGTCTATGCCTATGTGAGATTGGGAGAGGGAGCAAATCCGAAACAAATAGCAATAGCTTTCAATGATCAGGTGAACCAGCGCTATGGCCAACCAAACCTCGAACACCGATTTGAGCTGCAAGCACTGACCGATATCCATCTCTATAGCGATCTTCAATTCGAATTGGGACCTTCAGGAAATGGCAGGAGTCTCTGGATATTATTAGGGGTGGCCTTGCTGATTCAGCTATTAGCCTGGATTAATTTCTTTAACATTTATAGCGCGAAAACCCTTACCCACCTTAAGCACTTGGGAGTGAGAAAGGTGATAGGAGCGAATCGTAGGCAAGTGGCGGGACAGTTGATCGTTGAGTCGGGATTACTTGCCATGCTAGGCGTTGGCGCTGGCCTTCTGCTGGCACACTTGGGACTTCCTTTTCTTGAGCCGTACTTCCCACTAGCGACGGCACCACTAGAATGGGAGGATTTTTTCTGGGGGAACCCAGGTATGTATCTTGTGTTGGTGGCAATACTCGGCATAGGTATGACAATCGGTGTACCTGCTGCCCTTTTGTCCCGCCTCAAACCGGCCTTTAGTTTGGGGCAGGATGTTGGTGTCGCTGGGCTTGGGGGAAGATTGCAGAAGGGGTTGACTACCCTACAGTTTATGATTATTATTAGCCTGTTAGCCGGAACTTTGGTGGTTTACCAACAGACTGTTTTCATGTTGGATCAAGACCCTGGAATAGAATTAGACGATAAATTGGTATTGTTAGCTCCACTTGGGACCAAACATTACAACGACCTAAGTCCGCACTACACCCAATTCAAATCACAACTCGAAGCTCGACCGGAGGTAGAACAAATGACCTTGAGTCGGGAAATCCCGGGGAATGCCTTGGAAGTGCTACAAGGAGTGGAGGTGTCCGGGCAGTCCAAAACCACTATTTTTGCTCGCTATACCGTTGATCAGAGTTTTTTTCATGCTTTTGGCTTGCCTATTCTCGCCGGTATTGATCCCCGTTCACGCCCTGTGGAAGAACAGAATGTGATCGTTAATACCAGTGCCATGCGATTATTGGGATATGAAAAGCCAACACAGATTCTCAATGAAAAGATAAATTACTATGATTCGGAGCATAGAGTAGTTGCGGTAGTTGAAGATCATCATCATCGTTCCTTGCATCATGATATGATGCCCATTATCTATGACCTCTTCAGAAATCCAACGGAGGATGGTTATTTCATTGTAAGTCTTACCCAACCATCTACTCCGGCATTTCTGAACTTTGTCTATGAAGCCTACCAGGATGCCTTTCCGGAATCCGTTTTTGCTCATTTTGACTTGAAAGATCATTATCAGAAGCAATATCGAGGCGACGTAGATTTTCGCCGTGTAGGAATGGCTTTTACGATACTAGGTGGGATCGTTGCCGCTTTAGGTCTATTTGGTCTGTCTTTGTTAGTGTTTGAGGGGAGAACCAAAGAAGTTAGCATTCGGAAGGTACTTGGTGCTTCGATAATAGGTGTGATTGTATTGTTGGTAAAAGATCTACTACGCTGGGTACTGGCAGCCATTGTGCTGGCTATCCCATTGACGGTGTACCTATCGCAGAAGTGGTTATCGGGCTTCTCCTATCGGATCGATCTAGAATGGTGGGTCTTCGCGCTATCAGGCATCCTTGCCTTACTGATGGCTTGTTTAACTATGAGTTACCAATCTTGGAGAACGGCGCTCCAAAACCCCGCCACTGTTTTAAAACAAGAGTGATGATGAAACTTAGATCCTTATCTTCCTCGGATTGGCCCTTGATCAAAAGCATATATGAGGAGGGATTGGCCACCGGTATGGCTACCTTCGAGACGAAGGCACCCCCTAGTTGGGAGGCTTGGGATCTAAAATACCTTACCCCTTGCCGTTGGGGTATGGAAGAGAATGGTCAACTACAAGCTTGGATCGCTCTTACTCCCTTTTCAAAACGTTCAGTCTATCGGGGAGTAGCAGAGATAAGTGTTTATGTAGGAAAGTGCTCCCGAGGAAAGGGTTACGGGAAAGCCCTGATGAAGCAAGTTATTCTAGAAGCCCCAAATTACGGCTTCTGGACCCTGCAATCCGCTATCTTTGCTCAGAACGAAGCAAGTATACGACTACATAAACAACTGGGATTTCGAGAGGTTGGGTTACGAGAGAGGATCGCCCAGCGAGATGGACAGTGGCATGATAATGTGTTATTGGAATTACGATTTGAGTAGAGAAGTACCTCCCATCATTGGAATTGACCAAGTTTTGGAAGGTACTCCGAACTTAATGGTAATTAGAAAACTTAGATCGGACTAGTTGTATCCCGGATTTTGCTCTAGTTTTCCATCAATATTAAGGTCAATTTCAGACTGCGGTATAGGATACAGTCTAGTCCTCCCTTTCTAGCCAGTCAACTGCTGGAATTAACCTACCATTCCATTTTGATTCTGGATTATTGTACCGCCAAGTTCTGAAAATACTATGATTGGAATTTCTGATGTCATTCGTCCAATCGCTTCGCCAAATGTCGTAGGCAGCGTAGTTGGTTAATTTTGCCCAAGCCACCGGACGACCAAACTGAGGCATGAAGAGAGGGAAATTAGGACCTTGAATGGCTCTTATACCATCAGGTCCAGTGCCTAAACGGTGATAAGCGGGCCCGAAGGCACGTTCTCCCGGATACCTACCATCAATGGTATTCACCAGTGTGATCGGTTCATTCTGAATGGCCCAAATGTCTTCTGTATTTTCTGGAAGGTTGTGATTACCAAATAAAAATAAATCATTGTAAACATTTCCTCTGGAATTGGTAGTATCCACCAAAACCGGATCATTGTCGTTGAAACGCGACCCAAAACGATCTCTCATTAGCGCATAGCCGAAATCATTGATGACGGAAGTAGCCATCGCAATGGCATCATCGTATCGACCAACAGAATTGTAGATTCCACTGAGCAAATGCCTGGCTGCTCCCTTGGTAATTCGACCCTGTGCTGCTTCATTTCCTGGATCAGGAAGGTTGTCAGCTGCGAATTGAAGATCAGCAATAATGAAGTTGTATATTTCTTCTTCGGAGGCTCTGGCTAGATCATTCTGACGACGCGCACTTCCCACATTGTCGATACCCACTCTGGCAAACGATTGGTCGTAGACAAAATTCCGACGAATATCTATGGTATTGGAATGGTTGAATTGATACGAAAGCCCTTTGATCTAAGGAATATCAACATCTGCTCTTACTGCTACAAAATAATTATCTCGAAGGTCATCGTTTAGTGAGGGGTATTGGTTAATGGGTTTTCAATGATGCCGTCTTCCCCAACTACATCAGTTAAGAAGCCGTTAGGCGTTCTTAGCAATGTGTTGGATGGCTCTGTAATATTGCCTGAGAGCTGTAGTTCTTGCGTTTAAGAAAAGCTAAATGTTTTGTCTATCTTTCAAAGATAAAAATATATACCAATTTTCGAAGCTAATATCCATTAATCCTATGGGGAATTACAATGGAGTCAGTGAATTATTAGGTGCCTGAGTTTGGCCTTACTCAATCAAGTTGATCAATGTACGATAGTCATCGAAAGGAGCATCCTTATCCTTCATTTCCAGCAAAGGCAACAATTCTTCCCCATAGTGATCTTCTAAATCCCCGTAAGTGCGTTCACATCTCACTTCAATTTGTCCATTTCCCAATTGTTGTAAACGCCACTTATAGGTTAAACCCATCTTTTCATAAATCTTTTGATTGACCGCGGAGTGATCAGAGTCCGGCAAAACAGCGTTGATTTCTTCAAATGCACAGGTGTTGCGAGCAATAAGGCGTGCTCGATCCATGACGTAGTAGGCGGTATGTGCCCAGTCCTTCGGATCATCTACTAGCTTGGAGTATAGGACCAATTGCAGGTCTTCCCCGTTTTTGATCATCCGTTCTCGTCGGCTGGCCCCTCTCCACTTAAGATCCAAGATCGCCTTTTCCGTCCCACGGGTAAGCACTAAGTCAGCCCGGCCTCTGACTTCTATCTGCTGAAATTCACCCTGCAAGCGCAACTCCGTACCGGCTACTGACCAGCCATTTTGCTGGATCAAATGCACTAAATTCCAAGCAGCATATTTAACTTTCTTTATAAAAGCTACCTTTTCCGGCTCTCTACCATACAATAGAAATATGGCTCCTTCTTTCTTCAGCAGGCCTGGGGCTTCTTGGTCAATCCATTGATCTACTTGGGATTTTTCCCACCTCTCAATGTCTTCATTGAACAATTGTTCAAAAAAGCGATGAGCTAGATTGCCCATCAAAGTATTTTCCTTAACAACACTCAGTATAGTAGATTTCCGCAGTTTGATGGCATGTTTAAATACCCATTGATATGGATAATAAAATAGATCTTCTAAGCTGGTTAAACTTTCAATTTCTCTAGTCGGCAACTGGTGCTCCTTACCGATAAAAATAAATGGTGCGGGTTGTCCGAGTTGCCGTAAATTCACGGTTTCCCATTTTGGCACCTTTAGGAAGTTTTCCCAGAAAGAGGAGGCTTCTGTTTCATCAATATTCCAGCTAATCGAACTCAAATCTTCAAAGGTGGCCGCCAGATCCCCATACAAGGGGTGAGCGTGGGCGACGCTCCCCTCCACCCAATCAGGAATGACCAAGACCAATTGCTGCTGTGCTTTCAGGATTGGGTTCTTCCGCTGCCAGAGCATTACTGCATTTTCCTCTTTTGGGCCTACCAATTGAACCTGCCTTGCCTTTAAATAATCTCTTTCATTATTGTACCAGCGAGAAAAGAAATGATCAGGTTCGTGTTGGGTGAAGTTCCACCAGATCAATTGATCTGTAGGAGCGGTCAAGGCGGCAGGATGATGAATGTAAGGTAAAGATCCGCATTCTGTAGCCCTGAACTTCACCGGAGCTGGCTCATAGATGGTTTTTACGATTCGTTCTAGCTCCAGGTAAGTAAGATGTGTTTCTGGCAATGCATGGAGTAACTCCCCGATACGCTTGGCTTGCTCACCCAAGACTACTAGGGATGAGTTTTCATTGCTACCTTCCTCAAAGGTATTGTAGGCCCATTTATGTAAGCGTTCAAAAATGGAAATCACATCCCCCACCGGAACAACCTCTTGAACGTTATACCGGTCTCGACCAAACCAGAATTCAAATTCTTCGCGGATGGCCTGTGGCTTCAACTGAAGATCAAACTTCGCCCGAAATTCCAACTGATCAAAGAACCGATTAATCATGGACTGCCAGCCATCGCTATCCAAGCCTGGATACTGGGCCATGGAATTGGCAATCGCCCCGGCTAATTCATTGTGCAAAGGCTTAAGCGATAAAGAAACAAATTCTAGGATCTTATAAGGATCGATCGGCTCCCACAAGAAGACAGTGACCAGCTTTAGCACTTGCAAAGTGGGCCTGGCCAAGGAAGCAGAAAGGATACCCAAACAGGGGATACCTTCTTGAATTAATGCATCATCTAAAACCCTACTTTTATCAGGAATTAGACAGAGTGGCCTCCATTCTTTGTTCTTTCGAAAAAGTTTGGCCATGTGGACAGCCAAATCTGTTTCTCGTTTCCCTCTTAGTATTAATAGGGACCCATCCCCCTTAACATTGATTTTCTCCTTGTCAGCAGCCAATAATCGCTGCTGTAATACCGCCAAATCGGAGTCGCCTTCTACTTTCTGCATGGTAGGCAACTGAAGCTCTACCCCTTCCTGTTGTAGGGCAGTAAAGAATCGTTGTAGGTAGAAAGGCAACAAATGTAAAGGCTCCGTCAGACGCACCTCCTGAATGGGTTGAATTCTTTGACCAAGCGTTTTAATCACGGCTATCCAACGACCTGCATAACCTGCGGCTAGGGGGAGAGGGGCTTCATCCTCTCCTGTGCTTTGAAATAGAGCTTCCACGCTAGCTAAAGTATACAAGCGTGCAGGCAAGGTACCAGAACGGTCGAAGTCCCACCCCGCTAATAGCAGCTCATCTCGACGCGAAAGCAATTCGGCGGCGGTTGCAAATTGATCAGCAGCAAAGGAGGAGAGATAAAAAGTATCTTGATCTTCTTGTAGATACTGGAGTAAGGCTTGTCGATATTGTTCAATTCGCAAATAATCGTTGTCATTGGCATGCCCAGCAAAGCCTAAGTGTGATTCCATTGTGTAGAGGAGGTTCTTAGGCCCCAGCGTAGCAAACCCACCCACAGAGGAGGAAGGGACGGGGAAACTCAGGTCATCAAGCGCTAATCCGAATTGTACAATCATAGTGAAAGATAAAGACGTATTCGACGAGCTAAAAATAGTAAATAAATAGGCCCGAGTATTAATCTTCTTCTCCCGAGGAAAAAAAAGTCAATAAAAAATTCAATTCGGGAACTAATCTAATGGGCTTTTAGTTATAGGGGTATGAAAACGATAAATATACATATTCCGATGCCTCAACATCCCCGCCAACAGCGGCCCAGATTCCTATGGGGTATCGAGACCTGTATGTCCAGATAAAATTTTCGACTTCCACTCGAAAAAGCCTCATAGAAATTTCCACCATCTATGAGGCTTTTTTTATGCCCTTCATTCAACGCAATTATCTAGGTGTAGCTTAATACGCGCAAAGCACGCGGTTTGGAGCCGTGTAGATGCTGGTTCAAATCCAGCCACCTAGACCATGAGATCAACAGATTTTAGAAGTCAGACCGCTGTGCTGACAGTAGCCAGATTCTGTTCTCTGTCCTCTATTTTCTGACAACCTAGCGATCTGTAAAAACAGGGATGTAGCTCAATCGGAGAGAGCGGCGCCAAGAACGGTGATGGTTGGAGGTTCGAGCCCTCCTATCCCTACCCCTGGCGAGTCAGCTATTGGTTTGCTGTGCCAGTTTGTGACACTGGTGCGTTGAAAGACGCTTGCGGGTTCGATTCCCGTCGCCTTGACTAAGTGTGTGGAAAGGAGGAAAGGGCTTCTTGGAAAGGGGCTTGGACCTCCTCCACCAACATTACTTATTCAACATCATTACACCGGAGTGAACAGAGCACTAATTATTCATTAAGCATTCAAAACTCTACAGTATAAAGGCACATAGTTTAATCGGAAAAACACTCGGCTACGAACCGGGAGATGAGCGTTCGATTCGTTCTGTGCCTACAATTATTTCTGACCTGTAGCACAATGGTAGTGCACCGGATTTTGGCTCCGGCTATATCAGTTCGATCCTGATCAGGGCATCAATGTGCGTTGTCGCTTTTGATTTCCCTTTCATTGGCCCTGTAGTATAAAGGCAGTACACCGGACTCTGACTCCGGAAGTGTCAGTTCGATTCTGACCAGGGCGACTGCAAAGCAAAATAGTCCTGTAGCATAACGGTAATGCGATGGCCTTTGAAGCCAAGGATGCCAGTTCGATTCTGGCCGGGATTACACCTTCAAGACTCCATCAGGGGGCATAAACTAATGTAATCTGGGAATTAGCTTGTTTAGCTTTATGTTGGTGGATAGAACGGATGTATCTCTATGTAGATTGTAAATCCAATGCCATGGCTAAAAAGAAACAACCTAAAGTACTTTCATTGCAAGAGCTAGAGAAAAAGGAAACCAAGGAACTACTAGGATACTTAAAACGCTTGCACCAATGTGAGGAATCATTTGCAAAGTCAGATATGGATCGCAATATTGACTTGGAAAATGAGCATCTTATCTATTTCAAAAAAACGAAAAAATGGAAAACCGCCTACCAAGATGTGAAATCTGTTTTGGCGACCAGGAAACATCTTGGTAAGTAGAAGCTTAAATTAGTGACCTCTGTCCGCAGCTATCTCGATGTATCAGTAGGCGCACTTATACTCTCATGGAAAGTATTAATAGGTTGGTTGTCATAGAATTAGTTTGTTTGGACCAGAATGGGGAACTTAAATAAACTCAATGTCTTCCCTTTTTATTACCTTTCTTTCATGGAAAAAAGTAGAAGAAAGTTTATCGGAACTAGCCTGGCCCTAGGGCTAGCACCGCTTGCGAAAGCTAGCCCAGCAGCAAATCTCATCAATGTTGAAAAGAGTGATAAGAAACTAAAGATTCTTATTCTTGGTGGTACGAGTTTTTTAGGTCCACATCAAATCGCCTATGCCTTAGAACGTGGACACGAGGTTTCCACTTTCACTAGAGGTAAGACCATTCCGAAGATTCATACGGAAGTATTTTCAAAGGTGGAGCAGCTGATTGGAGATAGGGAAGATAATTTAGAAGCCCTCAAGGATAGAAAGTGGGATGTGGTCATTGATAACTCGGGTCGCCGTACCAAATGGACCGAAGACACAGCCAAGCTATTGGTAGATCACGTTGGCTATTATATGTATACCTCTTCCATCAGTGTTTTTTACCCATTTACGGGAGATGATTTTTCCGAAGATCGACCACTAGTGACAAAAGTCCCGCCGGATGCCAACGAACAGGAAAAGCAAACCTATGCCTACGGCGTGATGAAGGCCACCTCGGAGGTAGCTACGATCGATGCTTTTGGAAAGGAGCGATCTATCATCGTTCGACCAACCTTGATTGTTGGCCCTGGGGATCCGACGGATCGATTTCCTTATTGGTTGGCCAGAATAGAGAAGGGGGGAGATATGATCATCCCGGGTACAAGAGAAGAGGTGGTACAGTACATAGATGTGCGGGATCTTGCCCAATGGATGATCAGACTGCTAGAAAACAAGGCCGCAGGTACCTATAATGGCTCTGGCCCAGGTTTTAAGATGACCACCAATGCCTTTGTCTACGGCATTCACGCCAGCTATAACTCTCCCATCAATTATGTACAAATTGATGATCTAGAATTCTTGAAAGAAAATGGAGTTATTGGTATTCAACCTTGGGTCATACAACTGCCAGAATATGCGGGCATGTCCAGGAGTGACAACCGCAAGGCCATGGCCGCCGACCTTACCTTTAGGCCACTATCTGAAACAGTGAGTGCCACAAAGGAGTGGTGGTATTCAGATGCGGTTTCTCAGGAACGACGAGATAACATCCTGACTGGAGAGCGGTCATTTATGACAAGAGAGAAGGATATCCTCAAGAAATGGGCGGCCAGGAAGGGATAGTCATTGGTGTAGGTATAGGACTAAGTGGTTGAGGTTTAGGCCTATGTGTTGGGATGAGGTTACTGAGACTGATATGGACTTGATGGTGGCTATCCATTAAATACCATAGTGATCAATCGTTGAAAGCGCGGGTGCTGCCGAATCGGGGCAAATTCTGGCTGCACTTTCAACCAAAGATAATCTGTGTTTAGGTCTGCCAAATACTTCTCAAGGAAAAGGACTGCTTTTTCTGATTGTCCGATCACCTGATAGTAGAGCGCTATATAGTAAGGAAAACCCTTTTCTCTTTCTAGAGCCCTAGATTTCATTTCCAGCAAGATTTTTTCGGCAGCTTCTGGTTGCTGGTTGAGGAAATAGGCTATGGCTAGGCGGCCAATGACAAAGTAATTTCTCAGACCTGTATGCTGAATGCTTTGTTCAGCCAGAAAGATAGCCTTAGAATAGTTCTCTAATTGGATTAAGGCCCATATCCAGGTTGAGAGTCCAGGCTGATAATCGGGATGTTTAGCTAAAGCCAAACGACAAATTTCTTCACTTCTTGTTGGATTCCCAAGTAGTAGCTCAGCCTCCGCTAAACAAATGTAGCTTTGGACATAATATGGATCCTTATTAATAGCCAGTTGGGCCGTCTCTTTTGCTTCTACATGTCTCCCCAGTATATTTAAGGTATGAGCCAGCCCCATCCAACCAAAGCTGGTGCTACTGGTAGCAATGGTGGATCGTCGAAAGTGCTGCTCAGCTTCGTCAATTTCCCATAACCAAAGTTTGGTAAACCCCATTATGGCATCGATCTCAGGTTGTAGACTCGGGTCGTGGCTAGCAGCCTGTACTGCTTCTTCAAAGGAGAAAAAAATATCTTTCATCTTCTTGTCTCCCCACCAACTTCCTTGGGTACTGATAGCTGTAGCGAGACCTAAATGAGCCCTCCGAAATTCAGGATCAATGGAAATCGCTTGTTTAAACAGTTCCACAGATTGATTGGTGGTTATTGGGGTAGCCTTGTTATAAGTCGACCAGGCTGACAAATATATTTCTAAAGCCTGTGGAGCAGGGACATGCGTACTCGCTGGAGATTGAGGCACGGCAACCTGTTGCAGGGCTCGATTTTTTTCCTGTCGTTCTTTAGATGAGATTCCCGCCTTAGCAAACCAAGTATCAGCCAGTAAAGATTTCCCCTGTTTGGCGCAGGCAATGGCCATTTTTTCCGCCAAATCGATCGTGGGTTCTGTTCTAGACAAGTGGCCTTGAATAAGTTGCTCGCAAGTGTTCCAATTTTCGTTTTGGATTTCTTGATCAATAGCTTGCAGAAAAACATTGTAAGTGACTTTGGTAATATCTGCCTGTAATTGCTCCAGCCATTCCTGATAGGGAAATGCGTCAAAAAGCACGATGTTTGGAAGTGGTTTTAGCAAACCAGCAGGTAATCGCACTAAGCCTTTACTATTGTATTTGGAGTTTAAGGTATGAAGATCACACCAAAACAATGAGTTTTCTGCTATTCTAACGGTATGTCTAGTATTTGCCAAGAAAGGAGGGATTCCCTCCTTCAAACAAGCCTCCTTAACTATGAATAAGCTTTGCCTGAGGTTATTCAATCCAGCCTTGCCGTCCAATCCTGGCCATAGTAAATCGGCTAGAAATTCTCTACGGTGGCTGGAACGTTTGTAATAACACCATTGGACCAGTAGGAAAAGCAGCAGAGCGGTAGCTTTGCGGGTACGCAGTGGCAGCATTTCCTGTCCATTCCAACTAATACTTTCTGAGACTAGTGTTTTGACGATAAGCACCTAGATAATATTGAATCGGGAGTGTTCAAAAAAGTGTGTCAGTTCAAAAATAATTAAATTTGAAAAAGGACTGACATGAGTAAATCAAAGAAAAAGGGTTCTGGTTCAGCCTTCGATTACAAGAAATTTGAGGAGTCTGCTTTAGCTGGCCTACAAAAGGGTCAAGGCTTAGTAGGCGAGGAAGGCATCTTGAAGGATTTAATCAAGCATCTTGTAGAAAGCTCTTTGCAAGGTGAGTTGGATGCTCACTTGTTGCAAGACCGGCAATCGGGTCAAGCCAATCGTCGTAACGGTAGTACGAAGAAACGCTTGCGAACACAGTTAGGAGAAGTTCAGATTGAGCCTCCTCGTGATCGCCAGGGTAGTTTTGAGCCACAGTTGGTAGGCAAATGGGAGCGAGATCTTCATAGCGGCTTGGATCATCAGATATTGGAATTGTATAGTCTGGGTAATAGTTATGGCGATATACAAATGCATTTGCAACGCATGTATGGTATCCAGCTCAGTATGGGGCAACTTAGTACCATTACTGATCGGGTATGGTCAGATATTCGCCAATGGCAGCAGCGTGCCTTGAAGTCTTTTTATATGGTTGTCTTTTTAGACGCTATTCATTTTAAGGTACGCGACAATGGGGTGGTTAAGAGCAAAGCTGTTTATACCGTCTATGGAGTAGATGCAGAAGGTTATAGAGATGTTTTAGCTATTCAAGTGGGGCCTCAAGAAGGAGCCAAACAGTGGGGTCGTACTTTGGAACATATCAAAGATAGAGGGGTAGAAGATATATTATTCTTCTGCGTTGATGGATTGAGTGGATTTAAGGAAGCGATCTGGAGTGTTTTTCCTCAGGCTATCGTCCAGCGCTGCGTGGTGCATATGGTACGTAATGCGATCCGTTTTGTTGATGACCAAGATGTTAAGCCTATTTGTAAAGGGCTGAGAGCCATATATACAGCAGACGATGAATCTCAAGGACTCCAGGCGCTCAAGGATTTTGAGCACACCTGGAACCAAAAGTATCCTGAAATTGGCCAGGCTTGGACCAACAATTGGGTAGAACTAACAGCTTTTTTTGGCTTCAATTGGGCCGTTAGAAAGCTCATTTACACTACCAATCCTATTGAAGGTCTGCATCGGATTATGCGCAAAACTACCAAAACCAAAGCTGCTTTCGTCTCTGAAGAAGCATTAACTAAATTGCTCTATCTTACGCTGATGAAGAAGGAAAAGGTTTGGAAAAAACGCATTCATTCCTACAAAGCTGTTATCCGCTCTATGAAAAGAGAGTTCAAGGACAGGTTTGATCAACATCTATGAGTATGACACACTTTTCTGAACAATCCCATTGAATCAGTTATTGGGTATACCCCTCCATTACCACATTCAATCTTGCTTCTCCCTTCTAGATAACGGTACAATAACGATACGAAATTAGTTTTGCTTAGAACAAAATCTAACGTATGAAAAAGTACATGATTAACCTTATTTTGCTTTCCGCCTTTAGCTTGGGGGCAATGGATTTTTCTGAGCTTCGAGCCCAAAGTGAAGTCCAGGATTTTTACAAAGTCACCTTTTTTTCCACAAGGAAGGCCGATATGACCCAACAAGAATTTATGACTTATGCCATTGAACAACATGCTCCATTAGTCATGAAGATCCCAAATTTAAGAGGATATGTCAGTAATTTTGCCGATCCTGACTATAAGAACCCCACCTATGACGCCATTGTTGAACTCTGGTTTGACAGTGAAGAAGATTTTCAGCAAGCTTTGCAGTCTACCGAAGGCTCAGCCGCAATCGAAGATCAGAAAAATTTCCTAGCCAGCACGCCTCTGTTCCTTGCTGTACAAGAACGAACCTTAATAGTTCCTTCCCGACCTAGAGCAGGACAAAGCCAAAAGGGAACAAAAAATACTTACATCATGGGGGTAAATCCTTCATTTTCACGAGATGATTTTTTGAGGATGCAGTTTGTAGATTATGCCCCTACGGCCATTACTACTCTTGGAGATACATTTACTGGATATGAAATTAACTGGTCGGAACAAGATCATCCGGACTTGCCCGTGAGTATCGTAATACACGCATGGTTTTCCAGTAAGGAGGATTTTATGAAGACTTTTCAGGAAAATAAATCTAGCGCAGAAAAGCTAGAGCAAATGCGCGCTACCTACTACACAAATTGGAGTTATATGGAAGTAGTAGAGCACATATTTAAGGCTCCCAACCGAACTCCTAGTGCCGGTTAGAATATCCTAGGTCAAAACTAAAAGGGGGAGTTTAGGATAATCTCATAGTTGATCTTAAGAGGAAACTGTTATCAACTGTGAGATTTCTCCCTAAACAGCTACATCAGATAGTATTCTTCCACTACAGCTTGTTTTTCAGGAATCTCCTGTTCGGCCAGCATTTGCCGGATATTGATCTCGATTGTTCTGGCAATAGCCGTCACCGGTGTATCTGTAGGGCGGTTCTCAAAAGGATCCTGTAGTAATTCTGAGGTGTTTTCAATGAGGAAAAAGAGTAGGGTAATGGATAGGATGATGGGGAGTACAAAGTGCATGGAAATACTCAACATGCCTAGGGGTAGCAAAAAGATAAAGAGTCCCAATAAGATCTCGATTATCAGACTGTATTGAGCTGGGAAGACGGTATGCTTAATTCGCTCACATTTGCCCATGGAGTTGCAGAGCTTAGAATGGGTCTGATCAATTTGTACCAATTGATAATCAGTTAACTGTTTCGAACGATATAGTAGAGCAAGTGAACTTGCCTGCGTTAACAGTAGTGCGTTAGGGACGTTCTTCTGGTTTTGTAAAGCCGTGCGTTCCTCTGCGGAAAGGAAGGCTTCTAGGGAACCCAAGGGATCTTGCCCTCTAAGGCTTTGTCCCAGGGAGTAGGTCCAAGCTATTTGACGGTAAGCCATATCCTTGATTAGCGGATGTAGCTTACCCTTTGAATCGCGACGAACCAAGGTGAGTAGTTGCCTCACCAGCGTCCTTGATTCATTGACAATTTCTCCCCATACCTTACGCGCCTCCCACCAGCGGGCATAGGCCTGATTTACCCGAAAAGCAAGAATGATCGAGATAGCGGTACCCAGTGTAGTTGGTAGTGTAATAGGAATGGCTAAGAAAGCGAGGTCTATGTAAAGATTAACCACTTCAAATCCAATAACATAGAAGATAATGAGATAAAACTCCGTTCTCACTTTAGAGAACAAATACCTAATTGGAATATTTTTCTTGATAACCATAACCTGGTAGCGTAAGATGAAATAAGATGAACGTGGAACGATGATAGCCAATTCTTATGGGTCTTGCAATTTTTGGATGAAGAAGTCAAAGCTTTGCCGCTCCTTATTTTTCGCTTTACTGAAACATCGGATTTTGATTACTCTTTGGGTCGAGCAGGTTTTTTATTTCATCCTTATCTAAGATTCAAATACGTGAAAATTAGAATCGTTCTGTGTATCCTACTGATGGCTAGGTGTACTTCCTGGTTACGCTTTGCTGAGGAGGCATAAAAATAGCTTAAGCTCAGGCCCGTTTCTCCCTTGGAAGCACACAGGAGAAGCTACTCTGATCTGAGCATAAGAAGTTGAAGAGGTAATCCTTAGAACAATACCTGATACGGCAAGTAATTATGGGGAGCCTTAGCTTGGAGGGTTTGGTTTCAAAGCCTTTTAAGAGCTCATTTCATTCCTCTCCCCAATAATCCACAACAAATAGATCCTTCATGAGCGGTTTGTTCTTTTTGGCAACTTCGATATGGGCTGGATGAGGTAAATAGACACTACGACCTTCTTCATTTTCGAAAGTGAGGACAAAACAGTGAGTAAAGCCTTTGTCGTGTCCTTCCACACTAATGTTTTCTCCTCCTTCAAACTTCTTAATGGCAGGAATTCGGTCTTTGAGATCCAAAAAGTCCTGTACTGCTTGGGCCCGTCTTTCCGAGCTTACTTCATCCTTGAATTGAAAGGACACTACATGCCTTAGAACGGGTTTCTTTTCTTTTTTGGTAGCAAAGGATATGCTTAAAGCTGCCAATAAAATGACCAGTAATGCCAGTGGCATTTGACTTCTCTTTTCCATCTTGTGTATGAGTTTATATGATTTTGGAATGAATTATTTCTTCAGATCTAATCGGTAGGAGACCAGCTCTTTTCCATCTGTTGAACCAGCAAATAGAAAGTATTGATCTCCAATCTTGCGACCTGTCAAGCCATAGTAGACAGGGATTCCTGTAGCTAAGTTCCCGGCATCGATCAAGCGTCCTTTATCATCTAGCACACATAGCTGGATGCTAGCATCATCTCTGGTAGCTACTGCAATCAGTTCATGCTTGTCATCAATGTGAAGGGATTGTATGCGTGTCTGACCCTTAATCAACGTCTTGCTGTCCCCTTTAAAGACCGAACGAGGCACCAATTCTCCCTGGTCATTAATGATGAATACGCTAACTGCGTCACCATGATAATAGTAGGTTGCCCGGTCCTTGATCCAGTTCGTGGGTTTATAGTAAATGTGATGACGGTGACCCACCACGACAAAGTGTCTACCATCAAGGGTAGCCGAAATGAGCGGATAGGTACCGTTTAAGTATCGGACAGGGTCATCACCCAGATTATTTATGTTTTCGAAAGTTCCATCTTGATGCACTTCAAAACTGCTCAATCCATTATCGTGGAAGCCCCCCGTGAATAGGAAGGTCTTACCTTTGATGCGGTGAATGGACATAGCAATCACCCCATCCAAGAAGAGTTCATCGGAATCTGCTATGGATTGTATATGTTCCAAACTTCCATCCGAGGAGATATTAAAACTGCTCAATCCCGGTTTCTTTTCCAGACCGCCCACAAAGAGATAGGAAGCTTCACTCATATGTACTACCTGCAAAGTGATAACTATTCCTAAATAGGTATCCTCTGTATCCTTAAGAACAAAGACCTCCTTGATCGTTCCATCCGCTTGAATCTCATGCACTTCCACTGCATCTGCTCCTTTCACACCTACAAAAAGAAAATCCTTTCCACCAATTGTATCGGTGATCAACCCTCTAATGTGCTTACCTGAGACGGCGGTGGTAGCTATATGCTGGAGTTGGCCTTCCGCATCGGTGTGGAAGATATTAATCTTGTCGTCGCTACCACCTGTGTATACGTAATTGACACCATTTATTTCGTGTACAGTGCAAGTGACTGTATTCATGGAAGTCTCTACTGTCGAGACTGGCGTCAAAGCGAATTGGTGTTGTGCTACGAGCAAATTGACTTGACACCTTAGGCATAAAATGCCTCCTATTAATAACTGTTTTGCTTTCATATCCATTTAGGCTTACAGTACTGATTCTGCGGCAGCTATGGCAATAGCACGGTCTTGTTCAATGGTCCCACCACTAATTCCGATCGCTCCAATAATAATACCCTTTTTGTCTTTGATGGGGACACCTCCGGGGAAGGTGATCAGTCCGCCATTAGAGTGTTCAATGTTATAAATAGCTTCGCCAGGTTGAGTGATCTTTCCCAAGTCGCCAGTAGCAGCGTTGAAGTATCTAGCGGTTTTCGCTTTCTTGATGGCCACATCAATGCTGCCCAGATAAGATCCGTCCATACGTAGGAAAGACTTAAGGTTGGCTCCTGCATCTACGACGGCTATATTGATCAAGATCCCTTCTGCCTCCGCCTTTTGCTGAGCTACCTGGATTATTTGGCTAGCCTGCTCAGCAGTGATATCTCCAGGTAGTTGAAGTTGAGCCCAGCTTAGGGTGGGCAACGCCAGAAATGAAATAAGTATAAGAAAGAAATATCGGTTCATATCGCTTGTTGTTTTGAATAAATAGTCATGCACGAGCATGTAGCCCCATTAGGGATTGCGGGTTCAATGCTGAAATCCGTCAGCGCTTCTCTGCGAAAAGCTTTGGTTTTTTGTGAATCTACCATAGAATCTGGGACGAAGTTAGGGGGGAGAAAAAGAAAAAAGCTTGAACTAGTTCAATAAATGAAATAGCAGTTAAGAAGCTGACATTAGTTCTTACTTAGCCTTTATTGGAGAGTCTCCTTTTGCGGATCTTACTAACAAATTCGGGAGTGATCCCCAGGTAGCTAGCAATATGCCGGTTGGTAAGCCGCCTGGCGATCTCTGGGTAAGAAGTAATGAAATGGTGGTAGCGCTGCTCTGCATCCATGGAGTGATTGCGGATTAGTCTCCGCTGCCAGGCAGCCACTGCGGTTTGGGACATGATTCTAAAGAGCCGCTCTACCTTTGGCATATCATGATAGAGCTGCTCCTTGGCGGTTCTAGTGATATATAGGATGGTACTATCTTCAATGGCTTGTACACTGAGTGCTGAGGCGGTTTGGTTAATAAAGCTATCAATTTCCATAATCCACCAATCTTCGGCAGCAAAGTACAATGCTCTTTCATTACCCTGATCATCGATGGTGAAGACTCTAAAGCATCCTGCTAGTACGAAGCCTTCAAAACGGCATATTTCTCCCTTCCTAAGCACGTACTCACCCTTAGCTACTTGTTTCTCCTGATACTGTTCGCAGATGAACGACAACTCTGAAGGAGATAGCTCTGCGTAACGAGAAAAATTGGCTTTTAATAGATCACGATCCATAGGAGTACAAAATTACTGTGTTTATATGAATCCTTGCAACAACTTGCTATCAATTGTAACTAGTGGGCAAGTCCAACCAATATTGGTACTAGGGAACCAATTATCCCAGGCTAATGTATTGATGAAAACATCGATACGCACCAGCGTAATCAAAATACTTACTTATAATACCTAAGCTGAAAGATGAGTCAACAGTATATTCAGGAAGTAGGGAAGAAGGAGTTTGGGGAAATACCTACTGAAATTGAAAGAAAAACGATTGGCATCTGTAATGAGGTTTATGAGTTGAAATACTCAACAGAAAGCTATATCCTGAGAATGAATAAGGAAAAAGAATGGATCTACGGTACCCATAAGTTCCTTCCGCTTTTTAAGATTCTGCAGATTAAAACACCAGAGATTATATCAGAGGATTACTCCAAAAGAGAATTTCCCTTTTGTTATCAAATTTTAACGAAGTTAGAAGGCGAAGACATGGGACTGGTGATCGATGGCCTCACTCGTCCGGAACTTACGAATATTGCCCACGAAATTTCGAGCATATTTGATAAATTCAATGCTTTGCCAACTGCCCCAAGCTTTGGGGGACTGACTGGATTGAATGAATCTCATTGTGATAACTATCTTGAATCTCTAATAGAAAAGAAAGAAGATATACTAAGACGGACCGCCAATACCCAGGTGATTAATCAACAACTTATAGACATTTATGATTCACTACTAGAGCGGTACAGGGACTATTTTCTCCATCAGCGACCAAGCTTTTACTACGATGACCTATGTACCAAAAATGTTATGATTCATGAGGGTAAGTTCAATGGATTGGTCGATCTAGACTTCTTGCTCAAAGGAGACTATCTAGAAGCCGTTGGAAGAATGAAAGCGTGTTGGCTTGGACAAGAGGCGGGGGAGTACTATATCAGAGAAATTGTTCAACTTCAGCAGTTAGATCAGCTCCAACAGGAAATGATTAAGGTGTATGCTATATTTAATCTCATTGGTTGGACTAGTGAAGCAGGCGTGAAGTTTAATGCTAATACCACTAGTGAGATTAATTGGGCAAGGGTTGAGGATAATAGGAGAAAGATATTAGATATTTACGAATCGATAGATCATCAATAGTTCAAGATGGATCTTCAAAATTGAGATAAGAATACATTAACTTCTACCAAAGTGTTTATTAGTAGATTTAAGTAATTTATTATCAGGTAGTTAAGGTGGGTAAGATGGGTGTCCTCCTCTACAGCAAACCATTTAGGCTTTTCAAAATGCTAAAGTCGAGCTGACACCTTGTGGAAATTCTAGTGTCCTTAATGGTCAGATAGAGCAAGCTAGGGCGGCAACTGATTCCGCTGACACCTTGCTGGCCTCAAATGCGAAGACACCTAGATTCTATAGATTATGAAGATTCTGACTACCGGAAAATACTATGGTAAAAAGAAAAGCGAGGTAAACCTGAAAGGGGTCCTGCTATCGGAGTATGACTATCTGACGCCTCGTACGGACTGGCACTACCACGAAAACCCCTACTTGATGTATGTGCTGCAAGGAAACTTGTATGACATTAACAAGAAAAGGCAAACCCACTGTAAATCCGGTAGCTTGATTTTCCATAACTGGCAAGAAGCGCACTACAATACTAAAGAGACACGTCATGCCAGAGGTTTTCATGTTGAATTTCCACGAAGCTGGTTTGAGGAAAGAAAGCTCGATGCTAATCTTTGGGAAGGTAGTCGGCTCATTAACCATCCAAAGTTACATTACTTATTCGGACAGCTTTTCTTCGAATTCAAGTGCCAAGATTCCTACTCTGATCTTTCCGTAGAATTGCTGCTACTGAATTTATGCGAGAACATCGAATTGATCGAGCTTTCACCCAAGCAGGAACCTTCCTGGGTTAGAAGCTTACGAGAGCTATTGCAGGAGGATTCGGAGCATCTCGATTTAAGGTCCCTATCAAAACAATTGGGGATACATCCAGTTCATCTTTCCAGAGCCGTTCCTAAATACTTCGGCAGCTCGCTAGGAACTTATATCCGTCAACAGAAGGTCAAGCAATCCCTAAGCTATCTCTGGGACAAAAGGTATTCCCTTACGGATATTGCCAACCTGTGTGGGTTCTCAGATCAAAGCCATTTTACCCGTACTTTCAAGCTGTATCTAAAGCGTACGCCCAGTGCCTACCGAAAGCAATTCCTTTGAGTAGTAATTTGAGAAGGTGGGCTTTTCTAGGCCATAAACTTCAAGGAATTATTGAGATCTACTGAATTAAGTCTATTCTGTTTGAGTGCTTGCCTGATGTTAATTCTGTTCTATTTTCTGAAAAACAAGACCCGTACCTTGCGTTCACAAAGTACACTTTCACTCAAAACACTCGACTAATGAATAGAGTTAGCCTAAGTCTTTTCTTCTTTTTCCTATTGCATCAAACAGCTCTTTCGCAATTGAATTTTTCAAGCGTAAATGCTGCCACCAACGAATACCTACAGAGATTAGATAGCGCTGTATTAGCTGGAAAATATGAACAGATCACCAGCGTATTAATCGCTAAAAAGGGGCAGGTTCTTTATGAAAAGTACTACAACGGAAGGGATCAAGATTCAAAGCACAATACTCGTTCTGCTACCAAAACAATGGCTACGCTCCTGATGGGGATCGCCATCCGTGAAGGCTACCTTAAATCGGAGCAGGAAAAGATATTCAAATACCTCAAGCATAAGCTTCCGGCACAAAATCCAGACCCGAGGAAGGAAGATATCACGATAGAAGATTTACTTACCATGAGTTCTATCCTGGAGTGCAATGACTGGAATAGTTTCTCCAGAGGAAATGAAGAACGCATGTACATCATCGAAGATTGGACTAGTTTCTTGCTGGATTTACCGATTCGCTCTTATCCCTTCGAGCCTAAGCCAGCAGAGCAGCCATATGGCCGAGCTTTTAGCTATTGCTCGGCCGGAGCAGCAGCAGTTGCGGAAATTGTTCAGGTAGCGGTTGGAATGAAGTTGGATCAATTTGCTCAAAAGCATCTATTTGGTCCCCTTGAGATCAAGGACTACGAATTAGATTACAGCCCTGAGGGCACCTTGAATACCGCAGGTGGCAGCCAGTATCGAAGCAGGGATCTGCTGAAGTTGGGACAATTATGCCTGAATGAAGGTGTGTGGAAGGAGCAACAAATTATCCCGGCAGCCTGGCTCAAGAAGGCCACCGGCCCTAAGGCGCGCATTCAGGAGGGGATTGACTATGGCTACCTGTTCTGGCTTAGAGAATATGGAAAAGAAAAACCATATAAGACCTTTTACATGTCTGGAAATGGAGGCCAAAAGGTACTTGTTATACCTGCCTTGGAGGTAGCTGTGGTGATCACGACCACCAACTACAACAATAGAAATGCGCATCCCTATACCAATGAAATGGTGAGCAACTTTATAATTCCGGCCATGCAGAAGTAATCGCTAGGCTTCAAGAATTTCTCTGGCTAGTTTGGCCATAGCTTGCATGGCGGCTTCAAAACCCGCCATGCGCTGATCCTTCGTAGCACCATTGAGATAGCGCCTAAAGAGTTGTTGTGCTACTATGGCCCCCTTCCAATAGGCGAAGGCTTCGTACCAGCGAATGTTGTCAATAGAAAGTCCAGAATAAGCACGATACTGCTCAATAAGAAATTCTTTTGATGGAAAATTTCCTTGCAATTGGACAGGCAGGTTTTTCAGCTGCTTTTTCCTTGAGTCGGGATAATAGCTAAGGGTGGTGCCTAAGTCGATAAGTGGATCGCCAAGGGTACACATATCCCAATCAAAAATCGAGGTAACCTCATCTGGGTTATCTGGCTGAAATTGACAATTATCTAGTTTTATATCATTGTGGATAATAGAAATTCTCTGAGCAATTGGAATAGAGGATTGCAGCAGTTGTAAAACGGCATCCATATGTTCATTTTCGGATGACTTGGAAAGCTCCCACCTTTGACCCCAGCCAGCTAGTTGTCTTTCCACGAATCCTTCAGGTCTACCTAATTTGACAAGATCTGCGGCTTCATGGTCAACTAGATGCAGCTCGGCCATAGCCTTCACCAGGGCTTTTACCAAACGTTCCTCTACTTGCTCAAAGGGCAAGAAGTCGTCGATTACCCTCGTGCGCACCACTACTCCGGTTCTCCTTTCCAGCACCACGAATTGGGCTCCAATTACGGATGCATCTTCACACAAATGATAAGCACGTGGTGCACGGGGGTAGGCCTGATACAATTTTGACAATACCCTGTACTCTCGTTTCATATCATGAGCACCTGGAGCAATTTTTCCAAAGGGCGGGCGGCGAAGAACAAACTCTTGTTTCCCAAAAGCAATCAAATAGGTGAGATTCGCATGCCCACCATGAAACTGGCCGACGGACATTTTTCCTTGAATGCCGGGAAGGACGGCTCGTAAATAGTCTTCTAGTTTTTGCCAATCCAAAGCCTCTCCCTTGCGTATTTCCTTAGCCGTATCCATTACTAATTCCGCTTAAAATGTATATTGAAAATTGGTCAATTGTTCAGAGACGGCCCATAGTCTTTTGGCGATCTCTTCATCATGGGCATGTGAAGCGATCTTGGCTGCACCTGGCTTGCCCTTCATCTCATTGTATCCAGTACCACAGTAGCATCTTTCTGTGCCAGGGCCTTTGCTGTTTCATAGCCTAAGCCTGCGTTCGCACCAGTAACAATAAAGGTTTTTCCTGCCTGACTGGGCATAGTATTAACAGTAAAACTCATGTTGGGTTAGCTTTTGATGTACTTTCTGGAAATTTGATCATTTTCTTTACATCAAAAGATAGTGATTTTGTTGAAAGCTCAATGCCTTTCCTTTCAAAACCTAAAGAAAATCAAGCTGCCAGCGTAATTTGGGCAAGAACATAATGCTTCATCTGGCGTTTAATCTAAGTCTGTGGCAGGACCAGGGATAAGGTAAGCTCCAGGTCCATTGTGTAGAAACCAAGTTGTTGACTTAAAACTCGATTTTAGCCTCATCACTCGCATCGACAAAAGTACATAAATGAAGAAAAAGTACAATTGGGTAAATCATCTCCTCAATTTCATTGCTGTGATACTCGGTGTCTACCTTGCCTTTTACGTTGATGCAAGGGGTAAGGCTAGGGAGGACCGAAAGGAAGGCCAACTTTTGATGCAATCCATGCTTAATGACCTAGAAGCCGATATCAAGTCCTATGAAAATTATCAAATCCCTTTCAATATTAGCTATCAGGAAAACCTAGATAGCCTCCTTTCTTTTCTGTCTACTGATGATGTTGAAGCAATAGAGCATCAACTTCCCTCCATACTACAGGTAGAAAATTTTGCCCCTAATAGTTCCATCTACCATTCGATTAAGTCCTCAGGTAAGATCAAATTAATCGACGACATCCAGCTGCAAAAGAGTTTGAGTGACTTTTATGATGGGACCGTTCAGGAGTGTGTGAGCAAGAATGAAATTCAAGCTGAGTTTTTCATGGAGGAGGTGATGCACTGGTTACAGTTGAATTCTGACTTGATGAACATGAAATTGTTAAAGGACCGAGAATTGCTGGTTTTGCGGAATACTTTGATGATTTACCAATCATTGGTCGATCAAAAGGTCAGAAATTACCAGTTGGTCGTGGAGGAATCAAAGGCCCTAAAAGAACAAATTGCACTTCTACTAGTCAGTCATTAGATGGCATATGGCCCTTCCTATATTGTCTAATGGAGTTTCAGTGTAACTAAGGCTTATTGTAGTGTTTTGATAGCCTACCTACAATCTTTGCCAACCTCCACAAGATATGAGAGGAGCAATAGATTGATGATCTACTACACCAAGCATCTAGAAAATTTTGGATATCTTGTCTCCCATGTTTTTTAAGGCTTGGATTCCTTGAAAAGACTTTAAACAAGTACAAAAACGAAAAACCATTCAATATGCTACAACAAGAGTCCCAGCACTCGCTGCGGTGTGGCCAACGTCATGCCATCAGTCCAAGCTCATTTCAAGCTATGCGGTCTTCTACCTCCTTACTATTCTCTTCTATTTTTATCCTCTGCTTTATCATACTCTCGGCTTGCACACCAGAGGCAACTGACAATAAAGAAGTTGCCAATACTAGACCCAAACAAAAATACTCCACTGGTGAAATGGCTATTCAGCATGGCATGCAGCTCTTTAATCTACACTGTGCTAGTTGTCATAGCTTTGCAGAAAATGGCATCGGTCCAAACCTGAGCGGCGTGACTTCAGAAGTAGACAAAGATTGGTTGGTGGCTTTTATCAAGAATCCCCCAGCAATGATAGATAAAGGAGACCCTAGATCTACCGAACTTTTTGCTAAATTTAAACAATACATGCCTCCTTTTTCTATGTTGACAGAGGAGGAATTGGAGGATCTTCTGGGTTTTATTCATAAATTTTCAGAAGGAGAGAAGCGGAATACAAATAATCGACCAGGAGGTTTGATCAATCCCGTTGCGGAGAAAATCCCTTCCTCAGGCCTAAGCTTGCAATTGGAAGAATACCTGCAAGTACCGCCTAGTTCCGAGGTGACTCCGGTATCTCGGATCAATCAAATGGAACCAATTCCTGGCGGGCGCGTCTTCTTGCATGACCTCCGAGGTAAGCTATTTGAAATTAAAGAAGATCGGACACTATCCGTTTATCTGGATGCCGCTGAACGTTTACCGCAGTTCATCGATAACCCGGGCAAAGGCTCTGGCCTGGCGAGTTGGGCTTTTCATCCTGATTTTGAGAATAATGGTCTCTTTTATACCACCCATAGCGAAGGTGCTGGCAGTGCTCCTGCTGACTACGCTTTGCCAGATTCCATTAAAGTAACGCTACAATTTGTACTACTAGAATGGCGAGCAGATGATCCTGCTAGCTCCATCTTCTCTGGAACCCAGAGGGAGGTACTAAGAGTAGATATGGCTTCGGGTGCTCATACTTTTCAGGAACTCAATTTTAACCCATTAGCCACACCTGGAAGCTCCGAGTACGGTAAGTTGTATCTTGGAATTGGCGATGCCAGCTTGGCATTACAAAGATATCCTGGCCTTTGCGACAATATTGAACATATCTGGGGTGCTGTCATTCGGATTGATCCTTTAGGAAAGGATAGCCACAACGGTAAGTATGGCATCCCGGCAGACAATCCTTTTGTGAATATTCCTAACGCTCTACCTGAGATATGGGCGTACGGGTTTCGGAATCCACATCGAATTAGCTGGGATGAGACGGGCTCTGGTAAAATGCTAATTACCAATATCGGACAACATAGTGTTGAAGAAGTAAACCTAGGCCAAGCGGGTGCAAACTATGGCTGGCCACACCGAGAGGGAACTTTCTTGTTTGATGTCTATGCCAATCCCGAATTGGTCTATCCCGTTGAGGAAGATGAAGGAAAGTATACGGATCCAGTTATCCAATATGATCATGATGAAGGAAGTGCTGTATCTGGAGGGTATGTGTATTCGGGGCAAGCAGTGGAGGAATTAAAGGGGAAATACATCTTTGGTGACATTTCTCTTGGCACCCTATTCTATACAAATATTGCCGATGTAGTGGCAGGTCAACAAGCTCCTGTTTATCGTTTAGATGTATCCTTCGGTGGCTCAGTAACGGATTTGGTAGCAGTGACTGGCAGCAGGCGGGTGGAGCTTCGTCTAGGGGTTGATGCTGAAGGAGAATTGTACGTGCTGACCAAGTCCAATGGAACTGTATATAAGGTGGTTGGGTGTGAAAAAGTAGTGCTGTAGGTCTGTTGAAGGAAAACTCTATTCTAAGCACTTATTGCTAAAGCACCCACTCAATCCATATGGAGAGGAAAAACGATACGAAATAATGCTCCTCCTTGGGAGCGATTTTGGGCAGTGAGCATCCCACCGTGTAGGCGAACAATCTGCCGGGCGATATTGAGACCTATTCCAGAACCATCTTCCTTATTGGTGAAGAAGGGGACAAAGATATCTTCAAGATTTTCTGCTGAAAGACCTGGGCCATTGTCCATCACTTCCCAATTTAGGTGTTGGTTTTGATCCAAACGAACGCGAATGAGGATTTGACCGTCTGGTGTGTTTTGCAGTGCTTCGGCTGCATTCTTAATTAGGTTCAAAAGGGCTTGTGTGAAAAGCCCCTCATCGACAAGAAATTCTAGAGAGGGAAGGTGCTTATTGACTCGTAATTCTACACCACTTTCAGCCAGTTGATGGCTCACTAATATGCGGAGTTTATCGATAATGGATTGAGGACTCACGGCTTTCCGTGCCGGAGTCGGAACCTTCATGAGTTTGCGATATCTGGTGATGAAACTGGAAAGGTTTTCCCCCCTTTCGGTGATGATATTCAATGCCTCTTGTAAGAAGTGAGTATGATTGGACGAAGGCAATTCTTCTAAGCGCTTTTGCATTCCCCGGGATAAGGAAAGCACAGGCCCAATCGTATTGGCTATTTCGTGAGTAATGACCCGAATCAGCCGAATCCAGGCATCCAATTCCTTTTTATCCAGTTCATTGCGTATATCTTGTAGGGTAATCAGCCTGAAAGATTCTCCTAATGTGATGATGCGTGAACTACTAACCATCAATTGGACCAATTGATCCTCGATCCTCAAGGCTAGAAGTTGTTTTTCACCATCTCCTATATACTTAATGGTCTGGTATAATTGTTGATCAACTTCTGCCAACTGATCTTGGTGACGTAGATGTTGGCGCCCCATCAATTGCAAAGCCCTTTGGTTGATGGTAGGGATCTGACCCTCTGCATTGATGGCTAGTATCCCTGTACTGGCTTGATCGAGTAAGGTTCGATAGTATTGCTCCTGTGCACCATGTTTGAGCTTTATGTCTTGTAAAATTTGATTGACGCGATTTAGCTGCGTATGTAGTAGGCGTTGGGATTCATTCTTTACTTCCGTCGGAAAACGAATGGCAGTATCTTCCTGTTCTATCGAAGTTAGGAAGGTGGCCAATTGCTTATTTCTTTGATTGAGGTAATAAGTAAAGCCGAAGATTTGTGAAATCAATAAGGATACCGGAAAGCTCAATAGACCCCAGCTTTGATAATGGTAATAAGTCCAAATAGCAAATAGGGATAAACCTGCCATGAGCAAGACATTGGCTAGGATAATTCCAAAAAGTTGTCGATTGAGCATCATTTATTGAAAATGTCATGGGCCCATCCAGGCTCAACGGTTACAAATGGTACTTCTTGATCTTGTTGTATAGAGTCTGCCGAGAGATGCCCAATTGTTCCGCTGCTGCGCTGAAATTTCCCTGGTGTTGATCAATGGCCTTTAAGATCATTTTACGTTCCATTTCTTCTAGGGTAAAGGCTACTTCTTCCTCTTCCAACAGATCTGTATCCTGAAAATTAAGCGCATCTGGATGCAAGGTTTTAGTATCACTCAAAATCACAGCTCGTTCAATGATGTTCCTAAGCTCCCGGACATTGCCAGGCCATCTGTAATGTTTCATGACTTGTTTGCTTTCCGGACTAAGGAAAAGCCCTGGCTTGCTATATTTCTTGCCAAATTGTTCCAAGTAGTGTTGGGTGTATAGGAAAAGATCATCAGCACGTGCTCTGAGTGGAGGTAACTCCAATTGGACGGTATTGATTCGGAATAGTAAATCTTCGCGAAAAGTCCCTTTTTTTACTAGAGTGGCAGGCTGTTGGTTCGTAGCTGTGATCAAACGGATGTCTATGGACTTCGCCTTACTGGCCCCGACTTTCGTAATGGCTCGATCTTCCAGGGCTACCAATAGTTTAGCTTGTAAGGCGGGCGTAAGATTACTGATTTCATCTAGAAACAGGGTCCCGCCATCCGCCTGCTCAAACTTGCCGATTCTTTCTTGCCCTGCTCCAGTGAAGGCATTCTTGGTATGGCCAAATAACTCACTCTCAAACAGAGATTCGGCGATGGAACCAAGATCAACACTGATAAAGGGCTGCGCTTTACGGGAAGAGGCTTGATGAATCTCCCTGGCAATCATAGACTTTCCCGTTCCGTGTTCTCCCGTAAGCAGGATATTGGCAGAGGTAGCAGCTACCTTTCCTACCATCTCCAAAATCTGTTGCATGGCGGGTGAGCGTCCCAAAACCATCTTATCCCCAAAACCATCTTGATGTCTGCCCCCTATTAGATTGCCTTTGGCTTTTCTGCGGGAGTTTGAAACTTGGATAGCCGAATGTAGACTAGCAAATAGCTTATCGTTGTCCCAGGGTTTTTGCAGGAAATCAATAGCGCCGATTTTCATTCCTTGGACAGCTAGATCGATTTCTCCGTAAGCAGTCAAAAGGACAATTCCTACATCTGGATCGATTTCTCTAATTCTTTTCAGCCAATACAAGCCCTCGTTCCCGGAACGCGCCCCTGGTCTAAAGTTCATGTCCAGCAAGAGAGCTTCGTAACGCTGTTCAGCTAACAATTCTGGAATTTGTTCTGGATGGTTACAGATATTTACGGATCGGTATTGCTCTCCTAATAGGAGTTGCAGAGCTCTTAAAGTAGCCCGATCATCATCGATCAATAATATTTGATGCTTCCTAACTGCCATCTTACTTATTGTATCTGCTGCAAGATAGAGTTATTCTAAAAGTGAGTGTCAAAATATTGGACACTCATGTGTCCAATATTTTGACGAAATTCCGGAGAATCAAAAATCAGTCAACTCTGTAGATGAAAAATTTAAGCTGTGATTATCCCATTGATTTTATTTGGTTGTTGTTTTATAGGGTTGATTATTAGTTAGTTAGGTGTAAGTGTTGGAATTTTACAGATCTAATGGACCCACCTATTGAATGGGATCGATGGGTATTGGCATTGGGTTTGAATTAGGAGTAGGGTATCAATTAAGAACAGAACAATCCTACGCTCAAAAATCAGAAGCATATGTTGCCCTTTTACTTCAAAGAAGCTTTTAGAAACATAATTTCTGGCCGCCCACATTCCTTTTTGAACATCTTAGGTCTTACTCTGGGCCTAAGTTGTTCCCTATTCCTCTTTAAGTATGCTGAATTTGAATGGAATACAGACCGGTTTCACGAAGGAATAGATGATATGTATTGGGCCACCATCCGGGCTACCCCTCTGAGTCAACCGGAGTTTATGACGCTTTCCGGTTTTTTTAAAGTGGACTACAGTACCTTCCCAGAAGTTTCAACCTCCACGCGGATCATTCAGTACGGTAATGACAACATTGAATACCAAGAACAAGCAATTCCAGCCCAGGTGCTGGTTGTTGATAGTACGTTCCTAGATGTTTTTGACTTCCCTTTATTATCTGGTGATAAGGATAAGGTGTTGCGCAACCCGCAGGATTTGCTCCTCAAGCCATCATTAGCAAAAAAATTATTTGGTGAAGTAGACCCAATGGGCAAGGAAATCGAGTTTAGAGGTAAAAGCTTCCTGGTAGCTGGCTTGCTAGGTGATTGGCCGAAAAATAGCAGTATGGATTTTGAGGTATTGATTCCTCATCATGCGAAGCGACATTGGGGACGAATGGGCTTGGAGTGTGTTCGCTTGAATGCTGGGGCGAGTATTGAAACACTAAATGAGGAGTTAGAATTTGCCGCAAGAGAACATTCACAATTTCCCGAGAGCAGTATTCGCTTTATACCATTTGCAGACTCCTACTTCGGTAATTCGGTAATGTCTACTGATATTTTGCGCACCGGGAACTTAAGAAATGTATATATATTGCTACTGGCTGGTACCTTGATCCTTGGTATTAGCTTATTCAATTACGTGAATATTTTTCTTGCTTTATTGATTAGGCAGTCCAAAGTATTTGGTATTAAAAAGGTATTTGGCGCAGCGCGTAGAGAGCTTAGTATAGAAATTTTGCTTCAGAACTTCTTGAGTAGTTTTTTAGCGGTCTGGCTGGCAAGTATTTTGATTCTTTATTTGACGCCATGGTTACAGCGGTTTACCAGCAAGCCAATTGCCCTCCATTTTCCTGAAGATGTATTGTTGGCACTGCTACTTATAATAGGTCTAACCGTGGTGCTTTCCATTTATCCGATCATCAGAATTCCAAAACTTACTTCCATCACTTTATTACAAGGAAAATTTACTGGGATTAAGGGTACGGATTTTCGTAAATGGGTGATTGGTATCCAATTCGGAATTTCAATTATACTGCTCATCGCTGCTCTATCCTTTCATCGACAAACGCAATTTATGCTGAATCGAGATTTAGGGATTGAGCGTCAAGGAATCATTAAAACTGGATTTGATTTTCAAGAGGAAGTGAAAAAAATTTCATTTCCAGACGGCGATAGTGAGGAAGATTGGAAGGAATACTATGCTAAACGAGGAGAAGCCCAAGATAAGGCGGATGTGGTTGTAGGTAGAGTGGTTGATGCCATTGAGGCCAATCCCCACCTGTCAAAATTATCCTTTGGTGATACCCCCCTAGATACGCAAGAAATGCCATGGAAGAATGTAGATGGTGGTGAATACCAAACGGTACAAGGCTTCTCGGTAACGCCGAACTACAAAGATCTGTTTAGTTTTGAAGTACTGCATGGTCGGTTTTTTGAGCCAGATCAAGATCGAAGCAGGGATCGAAAGGTGGTAATTAACGAGCGTGCCATGCACTACTTTGGGTTCAAGGATTTAACCGAAGCTAGAATAGCCAATTCCTATTGGGGCGCGGAGAAATCTCCTTTCCGAGTCATTGGAGTGATCAAAGATTTCTATTTTCAACATCTCTCTCATCCAATCTCACCGTTGATCATGTACTATCACGATGATCGACATGATTCGGGTTACATCATGCAACTAGCCGAAGGTAAAGATGAAGAAGCCTTGGTCTTCTTGCAGGAGCTACATAAGGAAACTAATCCGGGGGATAATTTTTCCTACCGTTATTTTGAGGATGAGGTGAAGGAAATGTATCAAGAGGATCAACGTATTGCCTCCATCTATTCCTTATTCACCTTTGTAGGTTTAATAATATCCGCCCTGGGCTTATTTAGTATCTCTCTTTTCGAAGTACAGCAGCGGGTGAAGGAAATTGGTATACGGAAGGTGAATGGTGCTTCTACGATACAGATTATGTTCCTGTTGCTAAAACGCTTTCTGCGGATTATTATCATCGCCTTCCTGATCGCTTGTCCCTTTGCCTGGTGGGGGATCAATAGTTATCTGGAAAACTTTGCCTACCGCGCACCAGAAAACGGCTTGGCCTACTTGATCGCTGGCTTAGTGTCCTTGCTTATTGCTGGATTTACCCTAGGAGGTCAAACCTATCAGACGGCTTCGGCTGCGCCCGTGGAGTCTTTGCGGCGAGAATGAAGTGGAAAAATCTCCTCAGGTTGCTTGGCGAACAAGTTTGGAGTTTATCCAAGAGGTTTATGCTAAGATAGAGATTGATACTACCTCTTCCTTGAACGCTACTATAATTGGTAAAGTACACCTGAAAATCAAAATCAAATGTTGAAGTTTTACTTCAGAGAAGCGCTCAGAAATATTATTGCAGGTCGCCCTCATTCTTTCTTGAATATATTGGGGTTGACCCTGGGCTTAAGCTGTTCCTGCTTTCTCTTTAAGTATGTCCACTTTGAATGGACCACTGATCGGTTCCACGAAGAGATAGAGGATATTTATACTGCTACTATCAAAACTTATCCATCGAGTCGGCCAGGATATATCACTCCTACTCGATATTTCAAAGTTGATTACGATCCTTTCCCCGCAGTTGTACAACATACAATCCTCGTACAATATGAGCAGGAGCTAATTGAACATCAGGACAATGCCATTCCGGCAAATGTAGTGGTCGTGGACAGCACTTTTGCAGAGGTTTTTGAATTACCATTGATCTCTGGAAGTCCAGAAAATATTTTGCATAACCCTCAAGATTTGTTAATCAAAACCTCGGTAGCCAAAAAACTGTTCGGGGAGCAAGATCCAATGGGTAAGGAAGTGCTCTTCAAAGGTATAAAGTTTCTGGTAGCGGGCCTGCTAAGGGATTGGCCGAAAAATAGTAGCCTAGACTTTGATCTAATAATTCCTTTTCATTCTAATTTAGTATGGGACAATCGCGGTCTTGAATTTGTTCGTCTTAGTCCTGGAGCCAGCATAGAGTCATTGAATGTAGCTTTAAAAGAGGCAGGCAGAAAGCATTACCAGTTCCCGGAAAGCAGTCTTGAATACGTACCCTTTGACGATCTGTATTTTGATACTACCATATCGTCTAATGGGATCCTACGCACAGGGAATTTAAGAAACACTTATATACTGTTACTGGCTGCTGCACTGATTCTAGGCATCAGCTTATTCAATTATATCAACATTTTCCTTGCCTTACTGATTCGACAGTCTAAAATATTTGGTGTGAAGAAGGTGTTTGGGGCTGGTCGCCGAGAGCTTGGTATTGAGATTGTGCTATACAATTTGCTAAACGCCACTTTAGCCGTATGGCTGGCTGGAATTTTGATTTCCTACCTTACCCCTTGGCTACAAGGTTTTACCAATAAGCCCATAACCCTTAGGTTTCCTGAAGATTTTGGTCTTGGACTTATACTCATTGTGGCCCTCACACTGATACTTTCGATTTACCCGCTTGTACGTATCCCCCAACGTACTTCTATTAACCTGTTGCAGGGTAAATTCACAAGCCTAAAGCGAACTGATTTTCGGAAATGGGTGATCGGGATCCAATTTGGGATTTCGATTATGATCTTGATCGCCACCTTATCCTTCCATCGGCAGACTCAATTCATGCTCAACCGAGACCTGGGTATTGAACACCAGCAAATCATTAGGGCCGAATTCGACTTTGAAGAACAATTGCATCGAATCCCTCGCCCGGAGACGAACATAAGAGAAGATTGGGAAAAGTTTGGAACGCAACGGGAAGAGGCGCGGGTTAGGATAAGCAATGGAGTAGCTCGAATGGTAGAGGCCATTGAAGCTAATCCTATTTTAACGAACCTCTCCTTTGGTAATACCCCGATAAATACCTGGAAAATAGCCTGGAAAAATGCGGATAGTGGACAAGATCAAACAGTCCAACGGTTGATAGTGACTCCGAACAGCAAAGACCTGTTTGGTTTTGAGGTATTAGATGGCCGTTTCTTTGATGCGGAGAAAGATAAAAGCGGAGATAAGAAGGTTGTCATCAATGAGCGTGCTATGGAATACTTTGGTTTTAAAGACCTAAGCGAATCAACTTTGTTCAATCCTCATTGGGGCCCTGAAGAAGCTTCTGTACAGGTAATAGGAGTAGTCAAAGATTTTTATTTCCAACATCTTTCCCATGCTATCTCACCCTTAGTGATGTTCTACTACGATTATCGAGAGGACTCTGGCTATATGATGCAGGTTGCAGAAGGTAAGGACCAAGAAGCCTTGGCATTTTTACAAGAAATGTATGAAGAGACGAATCCTTCTGATCACTTTACCTACACCTATTTTACAGAAGAGGTAAAGGAAATGTACAAAGAGGATCAACGTATTGCCTCCATCTATTCCTTATTCACCTTTGTAGGTTTAATAATATCCGCCCTGGGCTTATTTAGTATCTCTCTTTTCGAAGTACAGCAGCGGGTGAAGGAAATTGGTATACGAAAGGTGAATGGCGCTTCTACGATACAGATCGTGTTCCTGTTGCTAAAACGCTTTCTGCGGATTATTATCATTGCCTTCCTGATCGCTTGCCCTTTGCCTGGTGGGGTATCAATAGCTATCTGGAAAACTTTGCCTACCGCGCCCCAGAAAATGGCTTGGCCTATCTAATTGCTGGCTTAATATCATTTTTCATTGCTGCGCTAACCCTGGGCGGACAAACCTATCAGACGGCTGCCGCTGCGCCTGTGGAATCTTTGCGGAGAGAGGAATAGGTTGAGGTTATAGAAAGCTTAGAAACTTGGATACCTTATACCCTAATTCTCCTTGATCATTGACTTAAAGTTCTCAGCAAATTGGATCATCTTGGCGTACTCTTGGATCTGAGCCAATTCAAAGTTGTTACTGAAGATTAAAATGGCTTCGCCATTGCTTTCTAGATGGTGCAGGCCACTAATCTCGATCAGAACTTTAAGTTTTTCCGTCAGGAATTTATCCATGGCTTCCACATCGTCTACCTTAACAATGTAGTCCTTCGGGAAATCTGTGTAAAGGCTGTAGTCAATATCCTTATGCTCAGATAAATGCAGGACACGTTCTAGGAAGTCTTTCTTTTTGATGGTGAATTTCGGAATAGGGAAGGGGAGTTTAAGCAGGCCTACCGTGGTATCATACTCTTCTGGAAGTATATCTGACCCTTCTTCAAAAGTTACATCTATCAACTCCAAGTGCATGTCTTTATCCAGATCAGAAATGCAATTGGATTCGGCCTCAATCGGACGGGTTTTGAAGAAATAGAAAGACTGAAAATATTCAAGATCCTCGACGGGCTCGGTTTGGAAGTTCCAGCCATAACTATCGGCCATTTCCTTGAGCTTACTTTGTCTCCTGGTCAGCGGTTCAACCGGATCGATCTGTATCTTGGTAGCTAATTTATGATTGGTCGAGGAGATATGGCTATCTAAACCGGTTATCTGCACTTTCCCGCCCGTATTTTGTTGATGAATCTTCTGGAAATCATGGAGATCTTCCAATACGGTAAAGCCGACCAAGCGGGTCTCGGAAAGGTCTATGGTAGCATTGGCACCATTGGGAATCTGGGCTACCAGCTTATTGATATTTAAAATGCCCAAGAAATTGGCTATTCCTCGAATCTTGAGCTCATAGCTGCCATCCGGCTTCATTAGTAGATTAGAACCAGGTCTGAAAACCATATTGAAAAACCTGGGGATGGAAACTTTGGCGAGGAGTAAATGACTGATGAGTACCAAAGTCAATCCACCAAACAAGCCAATCAAGAGATTGGTATAGAGGGTCAAAACCATCGTTCCCGCAAAAAAGATAAGTTGTTCTACCCCGTGACTGTAGACTTGTTTGAAAACGGTAGGGGAGGCCAATTTAAATCCAGTATATACAAGTAGGATGGCAAAAGCACAGAGTGGTACCCGTTGCATGATAGGGCTCAATACGACGATAAAAATCAGCAATAGTAGCCCTTGATACATATTGGACCATTTGGTCTTGGCGCCATTGTGGACATTGACTGTACTTCTGATAATGACGGCAATGATCGGTAAACCACCTAGGAAACCTGCCACCATAGTACTCAATCCGATTCCCGTCAAATCTTTGTTGAGGTCTGTCTTCCTTTTGTAAGGATCAATCTTGTCAATGGCTTTAGCAATGGCCAAAGACTCAATACTGGTAATCATCAAGATGGAAAATACCGTGGTCCAAAATTCAATGGTATGGATTTTACCAAAGTTGGGATACATGATCGACTCTACAATACTATCAGGAATATCCAAAAGGAGTGCTGGTCCCACCGCAAAGGAGTGACCAAAAAAGGACATGTCGTGTTCTTCAAAGAAATTAAAGAAGTATGCGAAGGGAATAGACAAAGCGATAACCCACATTGGAGTAGGTAGCAAATGGAAAAACTTATAGCTGATTTTTGAGTGAAAAAGTAGTAATAGTAAGCCTACACCGGAAATAATGATCACAAATGGATTGGCATGTGGCAAGAATCTTACCGTATCAAAGAGGTTTTCGACGATGCTGTGACTTTCAGAGTGTGTACCCAGTGAGACATGGATCTGCTTGGCGAAAATGATTATACCGATGGCTGCCAACAAGCCATGAATCACCGAAGAATGGAAGATATCCGCAAAGCGCCCTAGCTTCAACAAACCCAAAATGACCTGTATGGCTCCAGACACCACGACCGCTGCTAAAACATAGTTGAAGGTCTGGCCGGAGCCATCTTCCATAATGGCAATCCCACCTAGGATAACCGCAATAACGCCTTTTGCCGGACCATTCACCGCAATATGCCCGCCTCTGTAGAGTGTGGTGACAAATCCACCCACTACTGCGGAGATAATCCCCGCCATTGGTGGGGCTCCGGCGGCTAATGCTATGCCTAAAGAAAGCGGTAAGGCAATAAGCGCAACACTTACTGCCGCTATTAAATCGCTCTGCCAATTTTCAATTAACCCTTGAAAACCTTTTTTGGGTGTAATTTCCATCTAATTGTATGCCACAATGTTAAACAAAATAAAAACTGGTTCGGTGCACTATCATCGAACCAGTTTCGCGAGTCAAAATAGTAAATATTCCCAAGTTATCAGAATGGTACTGATTTTTAAGGGCTTAGCAAGTAATCTTGTAAAACTTAGGAGCTGCAGGAAAGCATAGAACAACCTACTTTATGGCGTGCCCATTCCGGACGCTTGGCAAACCATTTTCCCTGAGCACTTTGTTCTGCGTACGGCTGTTTGAGGAGTTCATGTAATTCTTCCACAAGCGTGTAATCGCCTTGATCCGCGGCGTCAATGGCCAGCTGAGCCATATAGTTGCGGAGTACATATTTGGGATTTATCCGATTCATTTTTTCTTTGCGTTCTTGGTCTGTGTTGGGTTCCTGCTGAAGTATTCTATGGTATTGATTAAACCAGACTTGCCATTTTTCGTAGATAACTTCTTTTACTTCGTTTTCTTTGTAAAAGGCTTCCTTGATCAGATCAAACCAAGCATTAGCAGATTCTTCGTCATCCCTGTTAAAATCAGCAAGATTTCTGAAGAAGATGGTCATATCGATTTCCGTTAATTGGAGGTTTGTTTCCAAACTATGAACTAGTTCCTGAAAGGAGGCAGGATCTCCAGTCAATCCAAGTTTTTGCCTCATCATTTCCAAATAGGCTGTACGGTAATTTTTCTGGAAGGACTGTAAAATCTCATTAAAAGGCTCCACGTCTTCTACGAGTGGATATAGGGCATTCCCAAGCTGCATGAGATTCCAGGCGGCAACCCCGGCTTGCTGGCCAAAGCGGTAGCGGCGAGATTGTCGATCGGTGGTATTCGGTGTCCAATCCGGATCATAGCCTTCCAGCCAGCCATAAGGCCCATAATCAATGGTCAGCCCAAGAATAGACATGTTATCGGTATTCATAACACCATGCACAAATCCCACCCGCTGCCAATGCACGATCATTTCTAAGGTTTGCTGGGCCACTTGTCGGTAAAACTCAAGATAGGCTTGTTTCCCTTTGGCCAGGATCGATGGAAAATAGTGTTTGATCGTAAAGTCCGTCAGTTTTTGTAGGTTCTCGATGTCTCCTCTACTGGTGAAAATCTGGAAATTTCCGAATCGGATAAAACTGGGCGCTACCCGACATACGATAGCTCCTTTTTCGTAGGCAGCATTGCCGTCATACATGATATCTCGGAGGACTTGATCACCTGTCAAAATCAGGGAAAGGGATCGTGTCGTTGGAACTCCTAGGTAGAACATGGCCTCACTACATAGATGCTCCCGGATGGAAGACCGTAGCACAGCCAGACCATCTGCCCTCCTGGAATAAGGTGTTTCCCCAGCTCCTTTCAATTGGAGTGCCCAACTCTTACCAGCCTGTTCTACCTCTGCTAGGTTGATCGCGCGGCCATCGCCGAGCTGACCGGCCCAGTTTCCGAATTGATGACCACCATAACACATGGCGTATGGGGTCGTATTTTCAAGAACCGAACTTCCAGAAAATATCGACAAGAATTCGGAAGACTGGATATCCTTTTGGCTTAATCCTAAGTTGCTAGCCATTTCCTCTGCTACATGTATGAGTTTTGGAGCAGCCGGGATCCTTGGTGTAACATAAGAAAAACAGGATTCAAAGACCTGCCTTCTACTATTAGAACGGTTTGGATCCGCTGGTAATTCCTGGTTGAATTTGTCTTTTATATTGAGCTTCACAATTTCGTTCTTTAAGTGCGAGATGAAGTGTAGCATTGCACACCATTGTATAACAATAATACAAAGCAGCAGGTTTTACTGGCGAATTTCTTCCTCAAAATAGCTGGGTCCGATTGATCTTGGCCGGAAATTTCGGATGCTTTTATGCCAAAGCTCCATTAGACTTACTCACTATATACACTTCCTGTTCACCAAGGCCTAATTTGTTGTTGGGCAGTCAAACATATGTTTAAAAGGATCTAATATATCTAAGTGAATTCCATATGTTTGTTTACCACTAACATTTTCATAATCCTAAAACGACACATTCTATGAAGGACCTCAAGGCTAGAAAACGAAGACAGTTTTTAAAAAACACGAGTTTGGCTGCCCTCGCGCTGGGAATGACGGCACGGGCCTCCGCAAAACCTAGAGACATCGCTGAGGCAGAAATAAAAGATGCTGAGGCTAACTGTAAAGAAACTACCTTAGATTATTATGGAGAAGGGCCGTTCTACACAGAAAATCCTCCGATGATCGAAAACGGGAAATTAGCTGGCGCCGACGAAGCTGGAGATCCGATGATTATCAGCGGTAGGGTTTTTAATTTGGATTGTTCTCAAGTTATCCCAAATGCAATTGTGGACGTTTGGCATGCCGACAATGATGGCGCTTACGACAATGATGGCTACCGGTTCCGCGGCCAGATAATGACCAATGAGCAAGGTTTTTATCTTTTTGAAACCATTAAACCCGGTAAATACAAAAACGGCAGTCGCTTTCGTCCATCTCACATTCATTACAAGATAACACCCCCCAACTTCGATACCCTAACCACGCAATTGTACTTCGAGGAAGATGAAGATTTGACATCCGATCCTGCTTCCTCAATCACTGAAGGTGAGTTTGATGCGAGTTCGAGAATTATCCCCTTGACAACGAATTCGGATGGAAAGCTAGAAGGCACTTTTGATATCATGATTACGGGCGAAGGCGTGACTGGACTTAATGACCTGCACATCAACAAGGGGATGTTGTATGAGATTTCACCCAATCCTTTCCGCAATCAATTGGTGATTAAGTATGGCGTATTCAAAAGAGCCAGGGTGAGCCTTTTGGTGTACAGTTTAACGGGGCATTTGGTAGCCACCTTAGAGGAGAGGACTTTAGCACCAGAAAAGTACGAAGCTATCTGGGAGCCGGATGCTGACCTTCCAGCTGGGCACTATTTCATAGCACTTAGGATCAATGATCTACAGGTGCATTATCAAAAGGTGATCCGAGCTTGAGGCCAGGAGTCTCACGAGCGACACAACCGAAGAATAGCTCAGGCTGAGCCGAAACACTTCGGATGTTAGGTCTGGGATTAACTAGAGATACTGTTGCAGATTAGCCTTGAAGAACGAGCCACTATCTTCTGCACTTTTCATCGGACTGTGTGCATAATTACCTCCTTGCTCTAGGTAGTAATACTCTAGCCCAGATTCTGCTGGGTCAGGCATGATTTCTTCGTAGTTGATAGATCCGTTTCCTAGTTCTGTGTAGTCTCTAGTTACTTTATCCATATCCTTGATGTGCCACATAACAAATCGTCCAGGCTGTTTCGCAATCCATTCTTTTGGTGTGAGCTTAGAGGAATGCATCACCCAGTACATATCGATTTGTAACTTGACCAAATCGGGGTCCGTTTCTTCCATAATGATATCATAACCTATGCCTCCATCGTGTTCATCGAACTCAAAGCCATGGTTGTGATAAGCGAAACCTAATCCGGCAGCTTTGATCTGTTCTCCAATGAGATTGAGTTTTCCAGTCATTAACTTGAAGGTCTCTAAGTTCCTTTGTTCCGGAGCGATCCAAGGCCAAGTGATATAAGGAGTGTTCAGGGCTTTAGCTCCTTTAATACATTGATCAACAAAACGTTTTAGTTCATCTTCTGATTCGGAGAGATAAGAGGAAAAGCCATAGTGACCACTGGTTACACTAAGTTCTAATTCATCGAGTTGTTTTTTGAATTCATTGGCATCAATGCCATAGTAGGTCACTTCCTTATCATCAAAACCATAAATTTCAAAATCTTCATAGCCCATTGCTTTGAGGGCTTTCAGGGTATTGATTGGATTATCGTTCATTTCCTGATTGACACTGAATAACTGATACCCGAGTTTGTATTTAGGTGATTCCATTTTTTTAGAACAAGCGGTGAGTGGAAGCATGGAGGCTGCTCCCAAAATGCCCATTTTTGTGTTGAAACTCCTGCGATTCATGCGTTAATGTTATATTGTTTGCCGTGAATGATGCTCAATAATAAGCTTTTCATCAATAATAAGTGGATAAACCTTTTTAATGTATGCCCATTATAAGAGGAAGTATTAGTATCGATTTGGAAAAACTACTGTAAGATGTCTGAAATACGTTTGGCTTCGACCATTATGCTTGCCCGGGAGCAAGCAGGGGAGCTCGAAGTTCTGCTGGTACGCCGCAATAAGTCCTTGAATTTTGCTGGAGGAGCTTGGGTCTTCCCAGGGGGAAAAATTGACGAAGAGGAAATAGCAGAAAGCGATAGTGAACTAGAGGCGGCAAAACGGGCCGCTGTACGTGAAACCAAGGAAGAAGCCAATTTGGATATAGATCCTGAGCGACTTATTTTTTTCCGACATTGGACAACTCCCGCCAACTCCCCCCGGCGCTTCGCTACTTATTTCTTTTTTGCTGACATTAGTCCAGGAGCAGCGGAAGTAGTTATTGATGATGAGGAAATCGTTGAACATGCATGGTTAAGCCCCAAGAAAGCATTAGATGAACTCGCCAGGCAGGAAAAGGCCATGCTGCCTCCCACTATTTTATGCCTTCGGGTGATTAGTAATTGCAGCACTGTTATAGAGGTCAGAAAACTCCTGACCCGGCAGGAACCTATCTTTGTACTCCCCGTCGTACACTACACCGCTGGCCAGGTGATTTGCCTGTATCAAGGCGATGTCGGTTACGACTCAGGAGATTCCTCCCTAGAAGGGGCTCGACATCGCTTGATCATTGATATGACTCAGGCTACTTATCGTTTTGAGTTCAGCAATTGCGACGATTTTTTGCCTGTCGATGGTGGTGCACATCGCTTTTAAAACAACCGTATTCAATTACTACTCTTACATGGCTTTTATCAAGTCCGTTGCAATCTTTTACTCAAAAAGAGAAACAGGATTCCGCAGGCCAACCATGCCGGCAAGGTTAAAAAAGAAAGGAAAATCCCCTGACTCACCGAGAGACTATAGAAAAGCCCTACGCTGAGCATCCAGGCCAAAAGAACTGTCCAGTTGAAGGATATTCCCGCTTGTTCCGCATAGTTCTTGGCTATTCCAACCCGTTTGGCAAAGAAATGTTCGAAAACAATGATCGCTCCGACTGGGGCCAGAATAAAGCCATAAACCGCCACAAAATCTAGCAGTTTCATGGCGAAGGCAGGAAACAAGCCGGCTATCGTAGCCAAGGTCCCCGCTATAAGGGTTGTCCAAAAAGTAGCATTTTTAAATCGATCTCCTTGTGGAAGGATGGCTTGGAAGGCCAAACCTGCTCTGTAAATTGTTGGATTGGCTGTGGTCCATCCAGCAATAATCACAGCGATAATACCAAAGATGCCGATCGCATTGTAGGCCAATGGCCCGGGAGCAACCGGAGGGGCAGTTCCATCATTGAGAAAGGCTTGAGCTTCGGGACTCTGTAAATACACGGCGTAGAGCAAGGCTGCCGCGATCCATGCCATGTAATGCCCTACATACATCCCTGCTGCCGTCGTCCAACCTACGGCGGGTTTGTCAGCATACCTCAATACGCTTAAATCAGACATTCCAATGTGCATGGCTGCATTGCAAAACCAAGACCAGATCATTACGTGCCAGAAGGTATACTTGATCTGCCCAGGGAAAGGCTCGCTTCCACTACCCCAGAGTGCCCAAAAATCACTAAAGCTATCCACTCCCAATTGTCCTAGTGCCACAATCCCCGCTACTAAAAATGCAAGGACGATAAAGGGAGCCATCCAGTTAGCAGCCTTGGCTACTGCATTGTAACCTCGGGCTGCGACAATGGAAATTATTGCTCCAACTGCCAGGACGATTATCACGAATAGGGGGCTATTGGGGAGGGTATCTGATAATTTAGGCATTTCCATATCAAAAGGTACACCCACCGCCGTAGCAGAAACCGTGATCATGGCTCCCGCCAAAAAACAGAAGAGAATGCCATTGGCTAGGTTGTAGAAGATAACTAGGTTCTTTCCACAGATTTTTTCTAGCTGATAGTATAGCGTTAATCGATTCTTTACTGCTATTTCCGTTGTGAGAAAGCGCCAGGATAGTACAGCGAGAAAGTTGCCGAGCAATAATCCCACAATCAAGTCAAAGGCGCTTACACCAGTAGTCAGGAATAGTGGTCCGATGACAAACTCAGTACCTGCGGCATGTTCGCCTGCGTACATCCCCAAGAAGCTCTTCCAGCTTTTAAGATGTGAGGCGGGTACGGGTTGTCGTTCAAATTCTTCTGTTTGGGTAAGTTGGTTTTCCTGGCTCATTTTGCTATTGTTATGGTATTAGATGGTTCGGTAGTTGATCAACTTGTTCGCAGCATACTTGTTCCATGACCTGTTGAAACTGTTTTTTTAGTATGGAGATCGTATGCGACCCGCCCTGCTTGCCTAGGGCTGCTACTCCGTACATAAAGGACCTGCCTAGGAAGGTGAAGTCTGCCCCTGAGGCCAAGGTGCTGGCAATATCTGGGCCGGTACGTATCCCGCTATCCATCATTATCTTGATTTTTCCGCGGTACTTTGGAGCAATATCTGCTAAGGCTTTGATGGTCGATTGACCGGCATCGAGTTGCCGACCGCCATGATTGGATACAATGATTCCATCTATGCCTAAGGCAATGGCTTTTTCGGTATCTTCTTCACTTGCTACACCTTTGAGCACCAGTTTTCCCTTCCATTTATCCCTCAAGATTTTAATCTTGTCCTCGTTGAGTCGCCCACTGAAAGTCTTATTCATGAAAAGCCCTAAATGTCGCAGACTCATGCCTTTAGGTATATATGGCTTTAAGGTTTTGAATTCCGGCTGCCCTGCTAGTAGGGTGTGCATGGCCCATTTGGGAGCGCCTAAGATTTGAAGAATATTGCTCAAAGTCATTCTCGGAGGAATGGCCAGCCCATTTTTTATTTCTTTGGCCCTATACCCGAAAGTAGGGACATCGGATAGGATGACTAGTACGGGATACTCAGCGGCAGCGGCTCTGCGCAGCAGGTCGTCTCGGAGGGTATCTTCCAGGGGATGATACAATTGGAACCAGGCATTCCCTTCCGTGATTTCGCTAATTGCTTCTAGACTGGCCGTTGCCACGGTACTCAAAATGAAGGGGATATTGTGGTCAAAGGCAGCCTTTGCCAAAATTTCAGAAGCTCTTGGCCACATCAGACCTTGCAGGCCAATAGGAGAGATGCCAAAAGGCGCGCTGTAGGTTTTGCCGAATAGCTTCGCTTCGGTCGAGACCTCTCCGTATGGTCGGAGGTAATAGGGCTTTAATTGTACCGCCCTAATTTCTGCCGTATTCCTGCGGAGATTTACCTCGGAATTGCAGCCACCGTCAAGGTATTCGAAAGCGAAACGAGGAATCCTTTTCTTTGCTTTTGCACGCAAAAAATCAATATCGGGGTATCTTGGATTGATCTTTAGTTCAGTCATCTTGTCTTACTACTTGACGTTTATACTTTTTTAGAGCATAATTCCGTTTTAGAAACTTCTTCCCTACCGCTTTATCATTGACCACCATTGCCGCTCCCAGGGCAGACCCCAAAGGCGATGCCGTCGTTCTAATTTTGGCTTCGGTGAAATGATAGGCTAGCATAGCTACATACACCTGATTGTCAGCAAACCCACCATCGATAAAAATTTTCTCTACGGGGCTATTACCAATAGCTAATTTGGCTTTGGTTATTTGCAGTTGCACCAGTTCCCACATCAGTTGATGGAATGCTTCTTCAAAGGTAGTCATTGCCGAAAAACGAGATTCCACGACTTGCTGCCAAGGGGTACTCAGATATTCAAATCGGTAAAGATATTTTGGATTCTTACTTATGCTTCGATAGATTTCAGGCTTGAATTCAATTTGTCGGTGTGTATTGGGAGGGCGAGAATAGTGTTTGATTAAATGCGCTAACTGGATGTTGTACTCCCTTCCTAGAAAGAGCCGAGCTGCTTTTACGGGCATTCCATCGACCCGTAGAAAATTTAGACAATCTTTTGCTAGTTCTGTTTCTGTTAGCAGTGCTTGATTAAAAGGGTTCAGGGCAATGCTCCAGGTGCCGGTGGAGAGTAGTAAGAAGGGGTTGCGCTCTGCTAGAAGATAGGGAAGCAAAGCGGCAGAACTATCATGGATACCAATTCCTACCTTGATCTTTTTGTCCCGTACTTTGAGGTTAATGCTTGTATTGGTGGGTACCAGTGGGGCCAGGATTCGATCGAGCTTTTCGGCTTGGACCCAAGCGTGATAATCTTTTTTTGCGAAATCCCATAGCATGGTATGACAACCTACACTAGTGTATTCACTAAGTGGGACTCCCGTCAACAAATAACTTAGATATTGTGGTAAATGTAGCGACCAGCGAATGGCTTTGAATATATTCGGTTGCGTCTTTTTGAGCCAATACAATTGCAGCCCAGAATTGAGCATCTCTAGTGAGGGAGAGGCCGTTGCTCTAGTTAGGTCCGAAGGTTGGCCGTAGGTAGCATAGAAGGAATCGAGAACTTCATTTGGAAAGGGTTTTAGATAGTTATACAGAGGCGTTAAAACCTTGCCATTGACATCTAGATGTACCAGACTAGCCCCGTAAGTGGAGAAGTTTATGGCCGTGATGTTAAAATTGGGATCTTGTAGCAGGGAAGTAAGCGTCTCTTGGATCCATGCCTTGATAGCGCTTAGGTCATCGCAGGGGAAACCATCCTCATCTTGTTTTTCTTCGAATTGAATATAGGACTTGTGCAATTCCCGGTACTTTTTGTCGAAGACAAAAGCCTTTTTGTTGGTTTTTCCAATATCGAAAATCAAGGTATGCATAAATCGAAAATACTATGATTCCAGCTTATGTTAGACTATAGACCTGTGGCTACCACATGGGTTCCTCTTTCATCAATAAGTTGCTGGCGTACGCCCAATTGCCGATAGGCCTGAATAGGTGCCAGGGCCCCGCCGCTTCTCCTTCTAGCTTCTGCCAATAAGGGGCGTACATCCATTTGAAAAGCCGTTTGCAGAATTTCCTGACAACGAGTAAGGTCGTTTGCTTGTTGCGCTTCTACCAAAAGCTCTCGATCAATCAGTAAAGCTTTGGCATAGGCTAGGCGAATCGCTTCCAGACTTTGGATCAGATCCTCTAATGGATCTTTTAAGTTATGGCTGGCATCAATCATCCAGGCTAAAGGCGGATTGTTAGCCTCGTTATTGTCCATTCCATAGATCAATTCATGGAAGATCAGGAATAGTTGGTAAGGCTTGACATTGCCGACAGTAAGATCATCATCTCCGTATTTGCTGTCGTTAAAATGAAATCCCCCCAGTTTACCTTTCATCATTAAGATAGCCACAATTTGCTCAATATTGGTATTGGGCAGATGATGACCTAAATCTACTAAGGTATAAGCATTCGGGCCGCAACCCTCCGCTAGAGAAAGTGAGGTGCCCCAGTCCGGAATGACCATGGAGTAGAAATTGGGCTCGTACGGTTTGTATTCTATGTACATCTTCCAGTCATCTGGCATTGCCGCGTAGATCTCCTGTAGGGCAGCCTGGGTATTTTGATGGGCCTTTCGGAAATTCAGCTGACCAGGAAAAGAACTGCCATCTGCCAACCAAACCGTAATGGATTTAGAGCCTAGTGCTTCCCCAATTCGGACTACCTCCTGATTATGTGCAATAGCCTGCGCCCGAACGGCAGCATCCGTGTGGCATAGCGAACCAAATTTATAGCTGTACTCCTGTCCTGGCTGGTCCTGAAAGGTATTTGAATTAACGGCATCAAAAACTAGCTTGTGCGAAGCTGCCCTTTCTCGAATGGCAGTTGGGTCTTGGGGAATGTCCCAGGGAATATGCAGAGAAATGGCTCCCGCAGCCTGGGTAATGGCGTGCAGGAGCCCCACATCATCGATTTTCTCTTCAAGGCAGGAAGGTTCTCCACCTGTCGAAAAACGGCCAAAACGAGTTCCTCCCGCACCTAGCGCCCAACTGGGAATCGCTACCTGCAATGCCTGTAGCTTAGCTACCAAATCTTCGGAATCAATATGTAGCTTGTCCAATTGTTGGCTCAACAAGTCATATTGATCTTCATGCCCTTTCAGGAGAGGTTTATTGAGTTCTGGTATCCTTGATTTATCCAGCTTCATAAGATTTTGTTTAAGGAACTCTAGAGAAATGCCATATAGCCTCAGATTTTCTAGCGGGTAAAGGCGGTAGCCATCCCTCCATCTACATTAATCATATTGCCGGTACTTTTGTCTAAGAGGGCGGTCAAAGCAAAAACGGCATTGGCAATATCGCTCGGTAGGATGATCTCGTTCATCAGGTTTCGTTTGGCGTAAAAGGCAGGCAACTCCTCTACTGTAATTCCATAGGCCTTTGCTCTTCCTTCGGCCCAGCCTCCTTCCCAGATTTTACTGCCGATCACAACCCCATCTGGATTGACGGTATTCACCCGAATCTTCTCAGACCCCAGTTCTGCCGCTAGCAATCGTGTCATATGTTGCTGTGCAGCCTTGGCCGTACCGTAGCCCACATTGTTCTTCCCAGCAACTAATCCGTTTTTACTAGCAATGTGTATGATATCTCCTCCGAACCCTTGTTTTCTGAGTATTTTCACACCCTCCTTAGCCATATGGAATTGCCCTTTAACCAAGACATTTTGCAATATATCCCAGTCCTTAGCCCCTGTTTCTGTCAATGGCTTGGAGATGGCTAGGCCCGCAGAATGGACAATGATATCTACACCTCCGAAGGCAAGACAGGCCGCTTTGTAAGCCCCTCCCACGGAGTCAATATCTGTTACATCACAAAGGGAATAGATTGAGATATCTCTGCCAAAGGTCGCATTTGCTACTTCCAGCCTTTCCGTCGAGATATCGGTTAGTACGACATTTGCTCCTTCTGCAGCCAACTTATCGGCAATTGCTTTGCCAATACCTCCGCCAGCACCTGTAATCAAGGCTACTTTGCGTGATAATGGCTTTTCCTTAGGCATTCGTTGCAGTTTGGCCTCTTCCAGGAGCCAATATTCGATATCAAAGGCCTCTTGCCTAGGCAAGGCAGTGTATTCGGTAATTGCTTCCGCTCCACGCATTACGTTGATGGCGTTGATATAGAACTCAGATGCTACCCGAGCAGTTTGTTTGTTCTTGGCAAATGTGAACATGCCTACACCTGGATAGAGTATCACCACCGGGTTAGGATCACGCATGGCAGGGCTGTTGTCTCGCTTACAACTTTCATAGTATTCCGCATATTCTTTTCGATACTCTTCAAAGGCAGGGGTTAATGTAGCCTGAACTTTTTCTGTGTCTGTGAGGTCTTCCGCAGCGTCAATATGCAATACCAAAGGCTGTATTTTCGTACGCAGGAAATGATCAGGACAGGAAGTACCCAACGGAGCTAATCTACTCAGGTCATGGCTATTGATAAATTGCAGGACCCGTTCGTCATCGGTAAAATGTCCGATCATTCTTTGGTGGCTAGAACAAAGCCCCCGGAGGATGGGAGCGATGGCTGCTGCTTGATCAAGGCGGCGATCTTTCGGCAGATTTTCGACTTTTTGGCCACCGAAAACAGGCCCCTTCTTGCCTTCCCGTTCAGCAATATATTCAGAAGCCATTTCTATGACTTCTAGGCTGTTCATGTAACATTTGTAAGAAGTATCTCCCCAGGTGAATAATCCATGTCCCCCTAAAACAATGCCGCGTATACCCGGGTTTTCCTTAAGGCATTTTTCGAGTTGAATGCCAAGATCAAATCCAGGACGTTGCCAGGGAATCCATCCCATTGTATCTCCCCAAATCTCTTGGGTGATGACCCGGCTATCTTTGGCAGCAGCGACGGATATTAGAGCATCTGGGTGTAGATGATCTATGTGTTTAAAGGGCAGTAGACCATGTAGTGCCGTGTCAATGGACGGAGCCCGGCTATCTAGATCATATAAGCAGTGATAGTAGAGGGGAACAATTTCGTCCTCGTAGGCTATGCCGCGATAAACGTTTTTTAAAGCCCGGAGTCGATCAGCGTATAATCCGGCAATGCCTTGCCGGGTCAAGGTGCCAATATCACCGCCGGAGCCTTTTACCCACATGACTTCCACGTCCACACCGGTTAAGGGATCTTTTTCGATGGTTTTGCAAGAGGTATTGCCTCCCCCGTAGTTAGTTATTCGGAGGTCCGCTCCTAGGATATTGGATCTATACAGAAAAAGGCCGATTTCATCCCCATCTAGTTCACCGGCCTTGTCTTCTTCCCAGAGATAGTCCACGTATTTGAATTCCTTTACCATAACTATTTTATCTTTTTACTTTTTAAGCAGTAATGTCTCTTGTTTTAGGTGGTATTTGTATTTTTTGTCTTAGGTTTTTTGATTACATATGCATAGTTAATAATAAATTAGAGTGCTTATTTGTATAAAATGTACATTAATTTGCATTAATTGGGAAAATTGAATTTTCATCTTATACATCAGCATATTAACTAGAGAAGCGCTAGCCTTATGAAGGACTTTTTCAAGTATTTGAGCCCCGGAGAAACAGATCGGCAATGGGGCCTCTATCTAAATGTTGCGGGCAAGGCTAGCATTGATCCTGGCGTCATTTATCCTTCCAGAGATCATCCAACGGGCTATTTTTACACTTGGAAGAGAGGCAGAGTATTGGATGAGTTTCAGCTGATTTACATTCTGCAAGGAAGAGGCATATTGGAGAATGAGCAGGGACAATTCGAGCTTGGTGCAGGGAGTATGATTCTAATTCGCCCCAATGAGTATCATCGCTATCGACCATCAGCTCAAACGGGTTGGGTAGAATACTATCTTGGGTTTAATGGGCATTTAGTACCACATTTCTACCAGCAGGCTGATTCCTTATGGCAGGAAGCGGTCTTACTTTGCGGCATACAGGATCAAATATTGGAGTGCTTCCATCGAATTTTTGCTGGTGTAGAAGGTGAACACCCGGGCTTTCAGCAGATTGCGGCAGGACAATTGGTTGAGCTACTGGGGTGTTTAGTGGCAAACCAAAAGCAAGGTGAGTTCTCAGGAAAATCGATCGAGAAGATCATTCAGCAAGCTTTATTGCATATGCGCGAAAATGTGGAATCCCAAATAGATCTACAACGCTTAGCTGCTGAATATCATGTCACCTATGCCAATTTCAGGAAAATGTTCAAGAAATATACAGGTATGGCTCCTCGCCAATACCACCTTGAACTTAAGATGAGGAGAGCCAAAGAATTAGTGCTTACCAGTGACAAAACCATCATGCAAATAAGTGAAGAGCTCCAATTTGAATCGATCCATTATTTTAGTCGGTACTTTAAGAAGAAACTAGGTTGCAGCCCAACAGAACTGCGAAAAACCATTACGTAGTGGTAAATCAGATGCTTATACAAGGCCAACCCCCTGTGGGGCTTAGTCCATAGTGATTTTTAGCTACCGTAAAGGGGGGGGTAGCAGGAAAGCCTAAGACTGAATTTGTCTGGAATATGCTCTAAATTGAATTTGGAGCAACTTTCGAGGCATTATCCCGTAAGGACAATTGATGGGGAATTGCCTCATGAAAAGATCTAGCCTTTACGTTACCAAATGTGAAACAATGTCCTACGTTACCTCTGAACAATTCGCGCAACTGCTACTACAGAATGGTTTTGCAGAAAGAACTAAGCTGCAATACCCTGAGGATCATGCCCAAATCTTGGCAGGTCACTATGACCCTGACCTTCACCGCAGAGTATTCAAGTACGGAAAGCTATTTGTCATCCGTTTTGAGCAATCCAAACTTAAAGGAGCAAATGGATTTTTCGGATTTCAATCAGTAGGACTAAACAATGGAGAGGTGAAATCTATCTTGGCCTATACCAAGCTTCCCAACCACACCAAGACGGCTGTACAAAACCGTTGCCGAAACATTTTGGATATAGAAAAAGAGTATCGTAGGATTAAGAACCTAGAAGAGGCTAAGCTGGGCATCACCGATCAAAAAATTCTGGAAGTATTTGAGAGTATCTCCCTTCCTGAGCCAGCTTCCTCGTAGCTTGCATTCACTTCTTCTCAAATATCGTATACCCGCCTTTAATCGTCTCTAAGACCTGAATATCCTTAATTTCATCTACCTCAACGGTTAGTGGGTTTTTGTCGAGTACTACCAAATCAGCCAGCTTTCCGATACTGATCGACCCTTTGATATCCTCGGTGTGATGCTGGTAAGCTCCATTGACGGTGAGTGCTTTCAAGCCCTGGTAAACGGAAGCCCGTTGATCTTTCCCCATAATATTACCTGATCGCGCCTGTCGCGCCACGGAAGTCCAAAGAAGGAATAGCTGATCGGGTGGAGTGACTGGATAGTCGGTATGGTTCGTAGCGATAATGCCCATTTCATCGGCCGTCTTAATTGGACTTAGAAAATTCGCTCTTTTGGGACCTAGGTTAGCGGTATGCGTATCTCCCCAGAAAAAGGCATGGTTCGTGAAGAAAGAGGGAACAAAACCGTATTCTACGTAGCGATCTAGTTGATCTGGACGGACGAATTGCGAATGAATCACTACTGTCCGCTGTTCATTAGACGCCATGCCTAAACTATCTGTCACTTTTTGATGGGTATCCAGCAACATATCGATGGCGGCGTCACCATTCGCGTGGGCATACAATTGCACGCCCTTGTCGTAACACATTTGCATCACCTGCTTTAAATAGCTGGGCGGTACCATCGGATACCCTCTGCAATCGTGGATACAACCTGGAACCTGGGTCCGGTAGGGCCTTCTGAAATAAGCAGTTTTGCCTTGAGGAGAGCCATCAGTCGTGATCTTAATTCCCGCCAGTTTAAGTCCATTATTGTACTGCCCAAAGTTTCCTTCTTGCATGTAATAATCCAAGTGTCGAAAACTACCCAAAACCTCCAGATCAAGTAGGAATAACTCCATAGCGGCAGCCTCTTTAAAGACCTTATAGGCTAAACTATCAGCCAATCCTTCTTGCATCGTGGTAATGCCGAAGCTGGCGTAATAATTTTGGCCCTCATATACCAGATCCAGCATTTCGAGATGACCGACTGGTGGGATCAGGTCAGCCACTAGCACTTGAGCTGTTTCTTGCAATAAGCCTGTGGCTTTACCTGTTTTATCTCTGACAATCACCCCACCTGGTGGATTTGGGGTATCCTCATCAATACCTGCCATCTTTAGGGCTACTTCATTAGCTACCCCCATGTGGAAAGAGGCATGCCGTATGTACACGGGATGATTGGGAAAAGCCTTGCTCAATTCTTCTTGATTGGGGTGTCGGTGTTCTTCCAGCTGATCTGGGTCGTATCCCCAACCTAGTATCCATTGTCCCTTAGGTATGCTTCGTTGTTCTTGGTGCGCTTTGAGCGTAGCGATAAGATCGGAGATGTTTCGAACTTCAGCCACTGGTGGAGAGCTAAGGTTGGCCTGCTTTAACATTCTCACACCATAGGCAAAATGGCTATGGCCATCAATAAAGCCGGGCAAGAGCGTTTTGCCTTTGAGGTCTCTCATTTCCGTCTTTTCATCCTTGAATTTCTTCAAGTCTTTGTTCTTTCCGATTCCAATGATTTTTTGGTCTTTGACCGCCACCGCTTCTATCTTTTGCTTGCCATCATAGGTTTCATCCATGGTTACGATCTGGGCATTGTAGAAGATTTGGTCAGCTGCCTGCTCCGGTTCAACTTCCGGTGAAGAACAGGCAAAAATCGACAAGAGAAAGGCCAATGGGAGTAAAGCGATTTTGGACATAAGGGTGGTTTTACGGACATGATTGAGCATAACAGGCGGCCTAATTCCAACTGAAGTATACCAATGTAAACAATTTTAAAGAAAGAGAATAAGGCTACAGGAGATTATACATACACTTCTTAACCAAAGTCAATGACTCTTTATGCCAATGTCTATAGTTTTGCTGTATTGAAATGAAAACAGCAATGAACAGAATCTATCAAATGCATCCCCATCGTCCCTACAGGCAACTGGAGAGGTGGTGGGGACATACGACCAACAGAGAAGCACGTGCTAGAAGGTCGTTGACTAATAACCCCCAAGGGTTTCTTTATGTTGCCCATAGAAAAAGGCCAGGATTTGATCCAGCCGTAAATAGCTCGATGTTTCTAAAAACTTCAACAGCACAATGTTTGGGTAGTTATATCTGCCAAGTTCTAAAGGCGATCTATATCTTGCATTGGATTCCTTTCTTCCGAAAACTTCGGTAAAAATAAGCGTATCCCAATTACCAACTAAATCAAGTAAAAGCATGGAGTCAACAACAATGAAAGCAATCATTTGTCCTAGATATGGCCCACCAGAGGTTCTAAAATTACAAGATCTGCCTCTACCCGTTCCAAAGGAAAAAGAAGTGCTGATTAAGGTAAGAGCAGCGACGGTTACGGCTGGAGACTGTGAGTTACGGCGTTTCCAGATCACCCCCTTGTTTTGGTTACCTGTACGCTTGATATTTGGTGTATTTAGACCCAAAAAAAGCATGAGGATTATGGGGCAAGAGTTTGCAGGGGAGGTGGTACAGGTAGGAGATGCTGTAACGGAATATGAGGTAGGAGACAGGGTATTTGGCATGGCCGGACTGGGAGCAGGTGCTTATGTAGAATACCGTTGCGCAAGTCGACTACAAATGATGGCCAAAAAGCCGGGGAATATGAGCTTTGCGGAAGCAGCCACTATACCGACAGGGGGGCTCAACGCGCTGCACTTTCTTCGAATGGCCAAGGTGCAAAAAGGCGAACATGTGCTGATCAATGGGGCTGGGGGGAGCATTGGTACCTATGGCTTGCAATTGGCTAAGCATTATGGTGCGAAGGTAACTGCGGTAGACAGTGCGGATAAACTGGAGATGCTGACAGGTTTGGGAGCAGATCATGTGATTGATTACCGACGGGAAGACTATCGTCATAATGGGAAGCAATATGACGTGATCTTTGATGTAGTTGGACAAGATTGGTCTTCTGCTAACTTGGAATCCTTGCAGGAAGGCGGACGTTATGTAGGTGCAAATCCTACCTTTTCAATGGTCATGCGCTCCTTGTGGAATAGACTGAGCGGGAAACAAAAGACGGTCAGGACAGGTTTGGCTGGTGAGACCGGCGCTGATTTTGCCACTTTAAGAGATCTGGCCGAATCAGGAGCGCTAAAACCTGTAATAGATCGTGAATATCCTTTGGCAGAACTGGTTGAAGCCCATCGCTACGTTGATACCGGACGGAAGGCCGGCAATGTTATTGTCAATATTTCAAATGCCCATGAAAAATAGGATGAGAGCCATAGCTTACAGCAAATATGGAGGAACTGAGCAACTGAAAATGGTTGAAGTTCCGATTCCAATACCAAAACCCAATGAAGTTCGCATCAAAGTGAAAGCTGCGTCAGTGAATTCCTGGGATTGGGATCAATTGATCGGTAAGCCCTTTGTGATCCGGCTTATTGGGGGGCTGTTCCGGCCTACAAAGCCCGTTCTGGGATTCGACCTGGCAGGCGTGATTGATGCAATAGGGGAGGAGATAAAAGACTTAGCGGTAGGAGATGAAGTTTTTGGTGATATTTCGGAATACGGTTGGGGCGCATTTGGAGAGTATCTTTGTGTTTCACCAAAGCCGCTAGCACGTAAAGCCTCAAGTTTGACCTTCTCGGAGTCTGCTGCCATACCACATGCCGGAGTGTTAGCTTTGCAAGCTTTAAGACAGGGTAGGGGGCTGCAAGCTCGCGATCACTTGTTGATCAACGGTGCGGGCGGAGGCGTAGGTACGCTAGGCCTTCAGCTCGCGAAAGAGATTGGGGCTAAGGTCACGGTGGTAGATCGCGCAGATAAACTAGCCATGCTAAAGGAGCTAGGGGCTGATGAAGCGCTGGACTACCAAATTACGGACTATACTCGTACAGGGCCCTACGACTTCATTCTTGATAATGTAGCTAGAAAATCCTTAGCCGACTACCGTCGGGCTTTATCATCGGATGGGGTTTTTGTCATGATAGGAGGGGACATGCGTTTGGTACTGGCCCTAGCCATCCGAGGAACGAGAAGGGCAAAACCAGGAAAAAAGAAGCTTCAAATTCTAGCGCATAAACCTATGGCAGCGGACTTGGAATATTTGCAAGAATTAGTATTGGCGGGAAAATTAAAGCCAGTCCTAGATCAAGAGTTTAGCTTGGCCGATGTACCTAAAGCTTTGAACCGGATAGGCAGCGGAGCGGTGAGAGGTAAGCTCATTATCAAGCCGGAAAATTAGTAGGAAAAAACTATGGGTTTTTATCGATGGAATCCCTACTTCTATCGAAAGGAATGGGGCAAGCTGTTGCCAATTCGTAGCTTCGGAGATACGAAGAAACGAGTTCAAGACCATGACAGCATCGCATAAGACCTATCTATACAATTCTTCCATTCCTAGCGCCGAAGAGGCGCTTCATGACTGCATCAGGGGGGAGATTTTTCTTAAACCTGATGAAATGCAGGCCGTCCTGGATATGGTAGAAATCAAGCAATTTCAAAAAGGGACTTTGCTTTTGCAAGAAGGACAATATGCAAAGGAATGTTATTACAATGTGCAAGGTTGTGTCCGGCAATTTTACCTAAAGGGAGGAGAAGAAAAAACAACCTTCTTCTATCTTGAAGATCAATCTGTTTCTTCAGTTAATAGCACCATAGCTGACACCCCCGTGAACTACTATCTGGAATGTACGGAGGACACGATATTGGCAGTGATGTCTCATGAAAAAGAAGAGGAGCTGTATAGCCGTTTTCCTCGTTTTGAATCCCTGTGCCGACAAGGCCTGGAAAGACAGATCGCTATGTATCACAATATGCTTACAACTTATATGACTAGTTCTCCGGAGGAACGTTATCTTAATCTATTGCGAGAGCGTCCGCAACTGCTTGAGCGTGTTCCTCAATACCAGTTGGCTAGTTATCTCGGGGTAAAACCCGAATCCTTAAGCCGCATTCGAAAGCGCATCCTCACTCGTAGAGAAGTGCGCACGTGATGACTGGTGCAGCCAGGTAAACTATTTGCGAAAACTGGAATACCCATTAACGGCACACCAGAAGCTAGGTCTACTTTGGGGGCCTCCCACCTGATCAAAACGATAGCCCATTGCTTTTCAACTGACTCAGAAAATAGCCCTTCAGCCAATATATCTTCAACTGCCCCTGTCCATTGACGTTGAACCTTTATCAGCCGATATCTCTTGAAAGTACCTGATCGCACCTGATCGATGGGAAACCTAGCTTCTTCACCAATGTAAATCCACTTGATCTTGACTTCGATATCTTCTATTTATCCTTCATATTTCCAAAGACAAGAGTGTCTTGGCCAAGACTGTTCCACTCCTTGCAGAAAACATTTTACCGAACGTTCGGTTATTATAAGAAATAGAAACAATGAGACCACCTAAAGTTGAACAGAAGGAACTGATGGAGGGATTACTACTGGTACTTCGTGCCAAGGGGTACGATGGGGCTAGCCTGAGTGATCTGGCAACGGCAACTGGACTTAAGAAAGCCAGCTTGTATCATCGGTTTCCTGGTGGAAAACAAGAGATGACAGAAGCCGTTTTGGAGTATGTGGCAGAATGGGTAGACCTGAACATTTTCCAGGTGCTTACAGATGATATGCAAACAGCCCCAGATCGACTTCGCAAGGCTTTACAGAACATTGATGCCTTGTATCATCGGGGCAAGTCTATCTGTATTTTTCGTGCCTTGTCCACCCATACTGGGCTTGAACTATTTGGTCAACAAATCCGGGCGGGCATGGAGAAATACATTACAGCCTTTAGCCATTTAGGCCAGGATTTGGGCATGGAGACTGAGCAAGCGCAACAAGCAGCCATCCAAACGCTAATTGATATTCAAGGGGCGCTAATCGTGTCTAAGGGCCTGCAAAAGCTGGAGCTTTTTGGAAAATCTTTAACTCAAATAGCAAATAGGTACTTAGGAGTATAAATTTTTTGCTACACAATATTACCGATCGTTCGTTAAAATAATTTAACATCGACATATCATGACACAAGTGAAAGTAACTACCGGAACCGACAAATATAGAACGGAAATACTCACGTCAACGCATCAACTGATCGCTGATGAACCCCAACCTTATGGAGAAGATATAGGGCCAAATCCTTATGAATTTTTACTCATGGCCATTGGGAGTTGTGTGGGAATGACCCTCCGTATGTACGCAGATCGAAAGGGCTGGGACTTGCAAGAAGTTGAGATAGAATTGGATCAGGATCGACGTCATGCCAAGGATTGTGAGAATTGTGAATCCGAAAATGGTTATGTCCATTTCATCCAGAAAAGACTACGCTTTAAAGGCAACTTGGACGAGCAACAGAAAGCGCGACTTTTGGAGATCTCAGATAGATGTCCTGTTCAGAAGACGCTGCTAAATGAAATCAAGATTGAAACCTCATTAATTTAACCCTAAAGTATATCGGGTTTAAATAACTTGATACCTACTACTACGGGAGCGGCCATTGCTACTGCCAAGGCTATACCTTGGTATGCTGGTAAATTTGATGGGATGGCGGTACGCGTGCCTTTGGCCGTTGGATTACTTTCGGACATTACCATCGTGACGGAAAAGCCGACTTCCGTCGCTGAGATCAATCGAATTCTTACCGAAGAAGCGGAGACGGAACGCTATCGAGGGGTATTTGCGGTCACAAACGACCCGATTGTAAGTTCTGACATTATCAAGAGCCCATATGCCTCTATTGCTGATCTACCAATGACCAAAGTGGTCGATGGAGATTTAATAAAAGTATTGTTATGAATGAAGTATTTCATAAAGGCGAGCTAGCGGTGCAGAAAATGGCCGGACAAGCTGACATGGCTAGACGAGTGGGACGGATGATTAGTGCGGAGATTATGGACCCAGCCATTCCCTTTATTGAGCAACAAACCACAGCCTATTTGGGGTCGGTTGATCAAAATGGCCGCCTCTGGGCATCGCTGCTAGTCGGGGAAAGAGGTTTTGTAGAGGTGGCGCACGAACGCGGAGTAATTATTCATGAACCCTTAATCCGCAGTACAGATTCGGATATAGTTTATCAGAATATTGCTCATGATCCTCAAGTGGGAATCCTGTTCATGGAACCGGAATATCGTCGGCGCTACCGGGTAAATGGGCCACTTAAGAGAGAGGGAGATCGGTTTTTACTGAACGTGAAGGAAGCCTTTGGGAATTGCCCAAAATATATTCAGGCAAGTACAATTTCCTTGCCTAGTACACCCATTCATCTGGAAACTGAGACCCATACCGGGCTTGTACTAACGGAAGAGTTGAAAGCCTGGGTGAGGGAGGCCGATACCTTTGTCATGGCTACTAGAAGTGCCACCGGAAAGATAGATACGTCCCATCGTGGCGGACGACCAGGTTTTATCGAAATTTTCCCAGATGGCAGACTAAGGATTCCCGATTATCCGGGTAACAGCCTTTTTCAAACTCTAGGAAATATCTATGAAAATCCGAAGACGGGGCTGCTGTTTGTCGATTTCGAAAAAGGCAAAACTTTACAGCTAAGTGGAAAGGGAGAATTAGCCTTCGGCCAAAACAGCGAAGCAGACCTCAATAAAAGTGGAGAAACTGGACGTTTTTGGCTATTCGAAACGGAGCAATGGATACTCACCCAGCAACATCATAAGGTCGATTGGGTATTTCTATCCTATTCCCCTTTCAACCCCTAGCGTATCGTTTATGCAAATAAGATTCCAATCTATTCATGGCTATTTGCAGGTCTTCGGTGCCAACAGCAGTATGGACAATGCGGAATAGACCTTTTTTCTGATGCTGAAAGCCCTTACCAGGTGTGAAGAGAATTTGTGTGTCACGGAAAATTTGCATCCATAAATCTTCTTCGGCTTGGGTGGTCGGTGCGCTGAGATACGCAGAGAAGTCTGCCCAAATAAAAAGACTGCCTCGGCTTGGTGTATATGGAATACCTAACCGTCTCAACGTACGAACGACAACTAAATAGCTTTCTGTAATTCGTCTTTGGTTTTCTTCTATGTAAGTGCTAATGAAGGATTCTCCCTTGAACAATTCCTGCACTAGCCACTGTACTAGATTAGAAGCCATTTGAGGTATATTGATATTGCCTAAACCGCTTAATAAAGCTTCATTCAGTGTGTGGATCACACCAAGGCGCATACCGGAGATGGCAAAATCTTTCGAAAGGGCATAAATCAGGTGGAGATAGTCACTCCGACGATCAGCCATAATGCCCGCGAAGGATCGAAATGGGATAGAACTAGGGTAATCCTCGACCAATTCTGGATGTGAGGTATTGATTTGGGATAGCGCATAAATCTCATTGACTAGCAAGTGAACCTCATGCTTAATGCACCAATCTGCGATAGCCTCCAACTGGGTGGACGTATAGGTAGATCCGGTTGGGTTATCAGGCGAGGTAATCAACAGCAACTTGAACACCTTTCCCGCAGCCTGAATTTCCGCCCGTGCCCGATCTAGGTCTGTGGGAGTGACTAGGGCAAGACTGGAATGCTCCGAAATATTGTGATGAGTTTGAAGATCCCAGCGTAGCATGCCGCTTTTGATCCCTAGGTCGTTACTGTACATCGGATAAGCCGGTGCTGGTATAACGACCAGGTCTCCTGGATTTGCAATGGCAAAGGAGAAGACCTCTAGCGAAGCTGCCGCGCCAGCAGAAAGTACCAAATTGTCGGAGGTAATAGCCTCACTCTCAAAGTACTTTTGCATAAACCGGGCGATTACCTCACGGGTTTCCGGGAAACCCGCAGGGCTGGTATACTTCATTGGCCATAAGGGCATGCAAGTTCCCTTCAATATTTTGTCAAATTCTGCTAGTATCCGGTCTGCCATTACACTATTCTCCGCCACATTTAGAGGAAAGGCTCCTTCTGGATTATCTGTGGGGTGGAAGAGGTTGTCTGCTGCCTCCATAAATAGCTCCATGTCAATTCTCGCTAAGTTACTGGCTTGCTCTTGGCCCCGTTGGGACAAGGTGTGTAGGGCCTTGTGTTTTGCTTCAGCTGCCGTCATATGATTGAAAGTAGGTAGAGTGACAAAATAGAGCGCTGAATGTAAGGAATTCCTGTGGAACATCTACATCTGTAAGGATAAACGGAGATAGTTACTCCTCAAATCAATTTCTGATTTGTACCCAAAACACGGTCCTAGCTTTTGTATGTAGATTGGTTAATAGAGCGTCGGGCTTAGCACAAGCCGATGCTTATGAAGCGATTGGAGCCAAGCGAGATGCTCAAGCTTTTTGTACTGCGGAAAGGAGACCAGGGGTTTAGGGGTGAAGTCTAACCCGCCCAAGAAATTTATTAGTTCGACGGATCCGGGAATTGAAGTTACTAGGACGGTACCAACAAAAATTTAAGGAGAGGGTATAGTTATCGTACTGCTTTGTAACTGGGGGGAGGATGGGTACGTCCAAATTAATCAGTACCAATTAACCGGCTATCTGCTCCAGTTTTTTCATATGAGGACTTAAGGGATCCACTCCATTCCAAGTACCTCTGGTTTCCAGCGGTTGCATTCGAGTATACATTTCTTCCCGAAAACCCTTGTTTTTCCGGGTTGTCCGAATTACCTCCTGGTGTACAGAATGATAAGCAAAGTCCTCCATTACGGCTGCATTTTCCCAAATGGAGAAGGTGGCTTGTTCAATTAGTGGTATTTCGGAGAAACCCTGCGTCAAAATCAGGCCTTTCCGTTCTCGGTGATCCCGAACCACTTTGGCAATTTGTCCGAAGAAGCGGAAAATGTACCTTGGCCTCAAAGTAGCCCGTGTCAATACGCAGACCAGTTCATTTTCTGCTGATCGCTGTGGAACCGGACGCCAGTCGTTGAATCCTTCCCAGGTACCCCGGGATGAAAGAGGCCTCATAATCATTGTGTAAAGCTCTACACTTCTTGACTTATATTCCTCGAAAAAAGGGCTTTGCAAGAAGCGTTCTGCCTGGGCCATATCTTCCCAGATACCTAGGGCGTCCTCAAAAAGTCGGGGCTGATTTCAGGTTATTATCATACCAGTCCGGCGATGTGAGGCGGTTGAGTAAGCAACAGTCCTTGCCGTTGCTTTCATTGTAGCTGTTTTATTCATTTGAATACTCCACTGTTGGTAGCAATAGCTAAAAATAAAGATAAAGAAGGCCCGGGCTAACTTGATAGTGTTGAGCGCCAGTAGAATAAGGCCAATACAAGCATAGGAGGTATCTTCCAGTCGAGTTTGTATATCATCCAGCCCGTATTTTGATTTTCCTTGGCCAAATTTGCCTTCGATTTCTGAGCGCTTATTTTGTTCTTTCTTTCGTTTTTGCTTCTGTTGTGCAGACATCGGCTTGGCACGTCCCAAAGGCTTACCGCTATGTCTTATCCCTCTGTCTTTTAAGAACTTGCGGTTTTGACGGTTCAGGTATATTCGATCTACAAGTACCAATTCCGGGTAATAGCCATACAAAGCCTTGTAGCCCTCAACTTGCTCCTGGAGTAGTATTCCTTCATTGAAGTTATCAAAGTCGACCTGGTCCATTCTAGCAAAGCCTTCCGTTTGTGAGACGTTCAGTTTGGCACCAAACTCAGTCAATTTACCGGCCTTACCTCGTTTGATAGGTCGCACATAGGGTTGAGCAATATTAACGATCCGATCATCGATACGTTTACGTCCATCTCGGTGCATGATATCTTGCTGGCGGTACAGCTCCTGTAGCACCCAAAATCGCTGCCAATCACTGTGTTTCCAATCAATAGTTTGATCGGCTTGTTGTAGTTGGTCCAGCATGCGGTTAATATGGTTGAGGTTGCGCCGCAGGTAGCGGAGTTGTTTGCCTCTAGTACCTTTGATCGCTTTTTTACCCGGATTGCGCTTCTTGGCAAAGGCCAAGTACTGTTTATGTGCGATCCGGCGGTAGGTCCGAGGCTTGTTTTTCCACAAGCCACTCCCCTGATACAGCTTATCAATCAAGGCTTCGCTATACAGGCGTCCTTGATGCAATAATCTCGTATCAGTTGGATAACCAATATGTTGTGGAGCCACTGTAGCATCCATCTTCAAGGTCCCTTTATTGGGCCTCTTATTCTCAGGGCGATCTTTATTATCCATAGCCCGGCTCTTCTCATCTGGTCTTTGCCCTGCTTGATTCGGACCAGATGACTTATTCCCTCCTTGATCAGTATCCTTCTTTTTAGGCTTGGCTCGGTGCTTGATAGCTCGCAACTGCCGAGCCTGCTGGAGCAACATATCATTAAGTTGTTGTGATCCTTTCTTACCCAGACGTTTGCGGATCTCCACAAACAACGAGGGAACAAACACAGGCTTAGTTTGGAAGCGCGGCAAGCCTACAAAGTATTGCATATAGACATTTTCTTGGATGGCCTGAATCGTATCTTCATCCGAGATACCTTCGATGTGCTTAATCAACAAAGCCCCTAAAACAATACGCAAGTCAATGCTCTGACGACCATGGTTCTTACTCATCTTAGAAAAGAAAACGGTGGCCATCTCGTCCCAAGGCACCACGGCGGCCATCTTAACCCAGCGATTATTGGCATCTAGGGCTTGTCCAAAAGGCGATTGGAATAAACCAAAATTCCGTTCAGCGGCTGGTGTATACTTGATCATCGAACTGCAAGGATTTTAACTAAGCTAAGCCTTTTTCTTTGCATTTGATACTTCAATAGTAATAATTTAGCACATTCAATAACTTATATATCAGCCCTTTATTGACCCTTAAACCCTTTTTGAGGACGCCCTACCTAGGAACCCGTATTTGTCCAGCTTGGTTTTCAGGCTGTATCCGTGCCCGCCACCGAGGCCAAAGAGCTTGTAGAATTGGAGACCATCCGTCTTGGAAAGTGGTTCGCGGGCTTTGACAATTTGGCTGAAAGCCCATTTCTTATTGACCCGAGTGTTGAATCTGAAAAAGATCATTGTGCAGATCTGTCCAGGGGGATAAGGCATTAAAGACATGCTTTTCCTTTTTGTTAACCAATCTATTATTCATTCATTAGTCCATTGTTAACTGCATATGCATCTGATTGTTTGGCTATTTTGAGTCATTTCATTGTTTTGTGCTATTTACCGTGAACAAGTGAACCGAGCAGGATAGCCTTTCTGTTATTCTTCAAAAACTATAGGAGGAATTAAAATGCTAGCTTGGTGAGGAGAAAACCAGGAGCGACCGGTGAATGGCAATGACAGGTACCTAAGCCAGCTTGGAGGTTTAGCGCAGGTCACACTTAGAGTACTTTCAATTTCCAGCATTATTTTCTTTCGCTTGCAAACTATCTTTAAAAGATTTAATATTGCAATAAGCCTGCACATGTTTAAAGGTAACATAGCAATATCTACGAAGTAATAATCGATTAAATCTAATACTATGCGTAACATTGCTATTCACCTTTTTCTACATTTAGTCGTACTATCTTTGGCGCTAGGCCAAAACAGTCTCAGCCAGCTAGTAAGAAAAGGAAGAGCGCTTGAGTCGGTTGGGAAATACCATGAATGCATTGAGCTTTTACAGGTCAGTGATGCTCACCTAATACCCAAGCGCTTTAAACATATTGAACAGCTTGAAGCCGCTATTCTATACACCATATGCCAATATCAAATTGAGGAAATTCAAGCCGCAAAACAGAGGTTGGATCAGCTTTGGACTTTGGTAACAACTAAAAGAGCTATAGCCACTCCCTTAGGAATGGAGTTGGGATATTATCAAACTTGGATGCTGGAAGAAACGGAATCCTCCAAAGTATCCAAAGCCTTGGCAGAAAAGTTATTAAGCCATGAAGCCAGCAAAATCAATCCCAGAATAGCTGCTAGGCTCCACGACTTCCTCGGTATTTATCTGGGTAGGGACCAGGACATTCCCGCAGCACGACAGTCTTTCCAACGGGCCCTTGCCATACGACAAAACGAACTAGACGCCGATCCTAGGGAGATCGTCCAATCCCATATCCGTCTTTTTGAATACCATCAGACATCTGGCCATGCTGATTCCGCTCTCATTGAGTGCCAAGCGCTGCAAACTGCTGCGCTGCAAACTGATAACCCGATCCTCAAGGGATATGCTTCCAATGCCTTTGCTTTATTCTATCAATCTAAAAAAGAGTATGACCGCTCATTGATCTACTTTCGAGAAGCAGACCGTTACTTTGCGGAGAGATTTGATTCAAATCACTGGGACAGAATCCAGGTATTAGAAGAAATAGCTACGATACATCGAAAAAATGGTAGAGTGGCCCTTTCTAAGGAATTGTTCAATCAATGCCTAAGGCGGCTGGGACTAAAGGGCGAAAATGCCTTGCCGCAACAGCTTGGTAGACTCTATCACAATACGAGTCTCAACTACTTGACAGAAGAGGGGTTAGATACGGCTCAGCTGCTACTTGAAAAAAGCATCCAATTTTTGGCACCGATCCAGCATCGTAAAGTAGGCATTGATCAACTCGTGTATGGCTACAGATCTTCTTTGGCACTGGTGTATTATTATCAGAAGGATTTTCCTGCTACTGAGGCAGCTTATAGTAGGCAGATTGCCGATGGGATCCAGCAGTTTGGCCCAAGTAGTGATCTACTAATCGTACCATATACCAATCTAGGGGTGACCTATGCAGATCAGGAATTGAAAGCAAAAGCAGATAGTTGTTATCAGTTAGGTTTGCAGGCAGCCGGTGTTGAGTTGCATGCAGAAAATCCATTTCGTAAGGTAAGTAGTATACCTACCACCAATGATCTGCTATGGAATTGGGCAGATAATCTGCATCGAGCAGCCTACTTGACTGATGAACCAACCAGAGAAAAGACAGAGGCTGCCGCATTTGCCTATAACTTATTTATCTCTTGGATAGATTATTTAAGGAATAGCTACCAAACGCAAAAGAGCAAGGAGCATCTTGCAAAAGAGAATCGATTAGTCTATCAAAGGGCGGTGATGGATAACATTACACTGTACTTTGAGCACGGCTTGCCGCAAGCCTTCGAAGGTGCTTTTCGAGCTAGTGAAAGAAATAGAGGCCAGCTACTATTGGATCAAATTCAAGGGGATTTACCGCTACAGTTTTCAATGCTACCATCAGGGATTCAAAGCAATATTGACTCGCTGGCGAGCTTAGCTAGGGCCACTTCTGTAGAACGATATCTCATGCAGCAACGATTTGATCCCAATAGAACAAAGTTAGACGCTCTCCTAAAAGAAGAAGAACGACATAACAAGAATTACTGGATGGCCCTTGAAGAGCTACGAAAAGATTATCCACAGTATTACAACCTAAAGTACCAATCAAAAGCAGTAAAAGTTTCTGAACTGCAAGAAAGTCTGCAAGAAGAAGGAGCATGTCTATTAGAATACTTCTCTTCAGAGAAATCTCATTGGGGTTTTCTAATCACCCCCGATACAACAATCGTTGAGCTATTGGGAATGATTCCTGCTCTACGAGATAGCGTCTACCGATTTCGAGAAGCGATTGTCTCCCCATTTATCAAATACAGACATGTTCCGCTGAAACAGCAAGAAAAACTATGGGAATTTGATCGTATCTCCTATTGGTTGTATCAAATCCTGATTGAAAAATTCCAACCCTATCTTACTGAAGAAGTGATCCTAGTACCGGGTTCCTTCTTAGATTCATTGCCTTTTGAGGCCTTGGTAACCACTCCGGTTCAAGTATCTGGTAATTTTAGAAATTATGATTTTTTTGGAGCACAGAAGAAGATCTCTTATGCGCCTTCGGCTACGATTTGGTGGAATGAGCATGGAAGGGATCTAGCACCATCACCCAACGGAGCTTTACTATTTGCCCCTGACTACAAGGGCAAGCTACTGGAATGGCAGCTTGATGAAGGAACGCCGAAGCGTATCAAATTATCACCACTTAGGCACAATTTGTCCGTAGCAACTGACCTGCATAAGATTCTCGGAGGGACATTACTAAGCGGAAGCCAAGCAAGCAAACACCAATTTATTAATTTGGCCCCGAAAAGCCGACTAATTCATTTCTCGGGTCATGCTGGCTCAGATGGGTACCTCGCCTTTTCTGATGATACTGGTCAAGTAGATTCTACCTTATTATTCATTGAGGAAATTTATAATGTAAGAATACCAGCAGATCTATTCGTTTTTGCAGCTTGTGAAAGTATCAGTGGGAAGTACCAGGATGGAGAAGGGCTTATCAATTTATCCAGAGCCTTATCTTTTGCAGGGGTAAAGAGCATAATCTCCACCCTTTGGCCAGTTCAAGAAGCAGCGACTGCTACCTTTATGAGGCACTTTCACACGAAGTTAAGTACAGGCGCAAGAAAAGACAGGGCATTACAATATGCCAAGCAACAAATGAAAAAATCTTTGAAATTTGATTCCCCTTATTACTGGGCAGGGTTTGTGATTTCCGGAAACATGTCGCCAGTTTGTGAGTAAGGTATTCCCAAGCTCAACTATTTTTCTACAGCGGTAGGTATGGTCTCCAGCAGATCGAGGTATTTATCTCTTGGTTTGACGGAACGTATGAGCTGTTCTAAGGAATCGTAGCGTACTTTATCCTCTGCCTTTTCACTTAGATAGAGTAGCAACAACAGATTCCATCTGGCTCGTGTACCTAGAGATAAGTTCTCGTAAGCACTTAGGTTAACAAGGATGCCTTCAGCATCTGTCAAGCTCTTTTGTGTAAAAAAGATATCAGCCAAGATTTCTTGTGCAGAAAGATAAACGTCGGAGTTGGGCCGGACTTGTTTGAGTAAGAATATTGCACCGGAGGTGTCTTTCTTCTCAAGCTGTAGAATGGCTGTACTGATGGTATCACTTGTTAAGCTATCGGGATCATTTCCCATCAAATTGCCGGAAGCTAATGGTGGATACATTTGAAACCAAAGCCGAACAAAACGCTGCTTTTCTTCGAAAGAGGGGGCAAGGCTAGCGACCGCCTTCTCTTTTGATGGTTTTGTCTTACCTCCTTCTTCTGAGGAAGGCGGGGTAGGGGGGACTTCTTTCGATTCGATTGAGTCTTTGAGTGTGTTTGTCGAATCTATTACCGGATTAACTTCTCCATTCGGGGCCGAACTAGAAGATCTGAAGTCGAGGTATTGCCAAGCTAGCCAAGCTAGCAATAAGACTGTCACGGGGAGGAGCAAGAAAGACAATAGCCTTCTTCGTTTCCTTTTTCTTTCCCACCTTGACATGTCTGCTCGGAAGTCCTTCTCTACCAGGGTCTCCATGACCAGGTGTTCCGCCCGATATTGTTTTATCCGTTCCGATAAATCTTCATTCTTACTAGCTCGCTCTTCCAAATCTTTCGCCGCCTCTTGTGAAAGTCGACCTAGTAGATAATCATCAATTTCCTTATTCAACTCAGAATCATTCATCAAAGCAAGATTTAAGCAGTTCTTTTAATTTAGGTCGCTTATTCATAAGGTCTTGCAACTTTTTCCTGCATTTGTAAATAGCTCTGCTGACAGCTCCGAATTTAGTAAGCCCTGTTTCTTGAGCAATTCGTTTATTCTTATATCCGAGCATATAATACTTTAAAACCGAAGAACAGGGTTCCTGTAATAAATCAACCACCTCGTTCAGCATTCGTTGTCCCTCCTTGTTTAAGAGTACAACTTCGGGGTCAATCATATCCTCCAGATCTATCTTTTCAGGTAGCGGTTCGGTTGGCTTTCGTCTCCGCCATTTGTCCCACCACATCTTCCTAACTATCCCCTGATAATACTTATAGGGGCGTTTTCCGCTCAAAGGATCATATTTCTTAACTCTAAGGTTGCGCTCAAAGGCCACCATCGCCTCTTGGAGGAGATCAAGGCCATCTTCTTTTGTACCCCCGTGGCTCATGACATATTGCTTAGTAAAACGCCTAGGTACTTTATGAGAATAGAATCTTTCAATGGCTTTTGGGTAGCGTTCAGATGGATCATTCAAACTGGCAATCAATAGATCTTCGAGGCGCTCGATACTTGGCATTAGCTATAATGTAGTCTGTACTTGAGAGGTGGTTCTGTTATCTCCTGGTAGAATCTAATTAGGAGACTATAAACGTACTGTCTTAAATCAAAAATAAAAAAAATGCTAAAAAGGAGGAGATTTTTATCTAAGGCACCAACTGTATAGGTAGAGGCATGCTTCAGCCATACGAGCGCAGCGGTCATGAACGAGGCGCAGGAATTCACATCATTTTCTAAACAAAAAATTAAGTGTCATGATTAAGAAATTCCTGACACAGTCAGCTATTGCTGTGCCTGTGCTAAGCATCCTGTGCATAAACCAAAAGATTCACTCGCTTGCTATTGGAGCAGATGATATTATCGATCTGCTGATCATCCTATTAGGCGGATAAAATATTAGTATCCGCTAAGAGGCAGCGGAGCGCTTCAGTTTCGCTGCCTTATCCAATAACCAATCCTTTAGCATTATTGAATTAGTTGCTTCTATTTGTTCCATTAATTGCTGTAAAAATGTATCCTTGTCCTCCTCCATTTCAATGGCTTGGATTAATTTATGAACAAAAATGGAAAAATTATCGTAGGCTTTTCGGTTGTCATCTCGCAAAGTCTTCTGGCGGCTTAGAAACGAACGAAAGTTCTTAATTAAGCGTTCTAGCCGATTGAATTCCTCTTCTTTCCAATCCATGAGATAGACTTCGAACATCGTTCTGATTTCAAGTGAATAACATCTGATTCGCAACACTTCTTGCACGCCAGCTACCCTCATCAATTTCAGAGAAACCTCGCGTAAAGTATCAGGGTTGTGATGATGTACTCCCTCATGGTAAAGAAGAAAGGCTTCAGCTATGGCTGCAATGCTAGCCGTATCTGCTGCGTTGAGCCGATCTTTGAATGTTTCCAAAAAAAATTTAACCCATGCAAATTCTTTAACCCTTGCTCCAGTAATAACAATATTGATGTAACGATTTGGCGCAATTTTTCCCCCTTCGAGCAAAAGTTCCGAATCAATCCCTCGTTTAAACAATTGAAAGAGCTTTAGGAGGAAAGAGGGCTGTCCACGGGAGGCATGGTAGCCCGCATGATAAATCAAGAGTTTAAGGGCTAAAGCAGCGTCTTCCCGCTTCAAATCTGCGTAACACTTGATAAAAATCGAATGTGTCATCTCAAATACCGAGGCTTGCGGTTCTCCCGCTTCATACAACTGTACTAAGCGCACAAATAACTCAACGCCAGGCTCAAGCCTTACCAATTTCGACTGATCCACCATCTGCATAATGGGCGCTAACAAATCTCCAATTGAATCCCGCTCAATAACACGATTAACCAACAGACTTTCCGCATAATGCTTAAATAAGGTCAGTAGAAAATGCTGCTCCAGAAAATAGATCGTCTTTGATAAGGTATCATCATTGGGATCTAGTTTGGGAAGATCACGATGAAAAATGTAAGTTCGATAGAATTGAAACCATTCCCCGTAAGCGGCCTTGGTGTCTGGAGAGGCAGAATGCATAGCTTTTCCCCAGTTCTTCCAAGCCTGTTCAAAGTTCTTTCTAGGCAGCTGTCGATCTACCATAGCCTGGGTTAAATATTGCTCTTTACTTCTAGCTTGTTGGGTCCATTGTTTCCAAGCCAGAAAGGCTTCTATTTGTTTTACCAGTTCAGACCTCAGATTGCGCATAGCCTTCTCTTTGAACGGCTTGTCAGGGCGGGTTGCTTGCCAAATGGCCTCCCAATCTATCTGCTCCTGTTTAGCCATACAAACCTCCTTGAAAATACTAAGCAGTAAAGCATTGTGTCGTTTGGTATGGAGTTTAGTCTGAAGGAATAGCTCCATTTCTGCAATCTCTTTATCACTCAGATATTGAATCAGTACGGTCAGTTTAAGAGCACTCATGCCTTCAGCGGTTTAAGGACAATTATTTAATCTTAATTAGTTTTATTTGTTTGGTAGTGAGTTGTTTGTGTGATTTGTAAGTGGCTGGTTGAATGAAAAAAGTGCTGACAATAACCTAAAAGTTGGATTGTAATATACATAGAAAAAAAAGACCTTGAACCCAATCATCTAATAGATGCGAAATTTACCCTTAAGTGGGGCAAATGGGATAAAGACGGAATTAAGCTAGCAACTAAATTCAACCAATTCCATAAAATCAAAACCAAAATCTATGAGGTTTTTAATTGTAATTGCCCTGTGCACCATTTTTTCTCTAGGTAGCACCACTCCAGCGGAAGCACAAATTGGCAGGACCATCAGCAAGGGAATAAAATGGTTTGGTAAGACAGCCGCAGGTGCAGCAGTTGGAGAAGGGGTCAAGTATGCCTTTCAGCGAGCATTTCAGGAAAACAATAGGCGTAGTATACAAATTAGTATTACTAACAATTATCGTAGCTCATACACCTACTTCTGGGTTACGCAAGATGGAGTAAACTGGACCAAGTATAGTTTAGCTCCGGGGTACTACCTCACTGCCTATTCTGGGTCCTCAGGATACGTTGGTGTCTATACCGCTAATCAATATTATGTACTCAATCAGCAAGGCAACTATGCTGCCTCGCAGTTTTATTGATGTAATGACAGAGCGCTTTTAACTCCATGACTCATCTTCTTTAGATGAGTCATTTTGTATCGTGAAATTTCAATCTAGCATTTGTACAGCATGTGACTTATTCAAGATCCAACCCTCAGTATGTAATCTAATCCCATAGGAGGTTTACGATAAGTAGACGCTCCATATTTGGACGATAAGGGCATGTGTATTTTCTTATCCCTCAGGCGTCTTAACGGATAGCATGCTTTTGAAGTGTATCCAAATCTCCTTTGTAGTTTGAGCTCATAGTCGTATCCGGCCGATAGTCATTAAAGCCCCTTTATCTGATTCAATTCTTGCTATAATAATCTTACAAATGATGAAAAGAGTACTTTTCTGTCTTGGTTTACTATATTCCTTATGTATTACTATTCCTGTGGGTGGGCAAATAACCTATATGGTAACTACCACTGCTGACTCAGGACCTGGTTCTCTCCGACAAGCTATTCTTAGTGCTAATTCAAACGTATCTCTTATACTGGATACTGTACAGTTTGATATAACTGGAGTTGGCCCTCATTCCATTTCATTATCAACGGCCTTACCTGTGATTACAGATCCAATCTATATTGACGGCTTGTCGCAGGGTGGAGCCTCTAATACGGCATGGCCTGCTACCCTAAAAATTGAGATTGAAGGCTCTCAGCTTGGAGTTGGTTCGGAAGGCTTGGTCATTTCTGCTGGTCAATCCATCATTCGCGGTCTGGTCATTAATAGATTTGACTTGAACGGTATACGTTTCGCAGGTTCCGGTGCCAATCGGGTGGAATCCTGCTTTATTGGTACGGATATCACCGGGACTCAAAACTTAGGAAATGGGAACAACGGTATTTTTATTCAGAATTCAAGTAGTAATACCATAGGAGGACTTTCCTATCTGCAACGCAACTTAATTTCTGGTAATGGAATGACTGCTATCAATATCAATGGTGCTGCTTCCAAGTATAATAAAGTGAGTGCCAATTATATCGGAACAGATGCTTCTGGTTTTGCTGCATTAGGGAATGGGGGATTAAGTGGTGTCTGGACAGATTTGTATAGAGCGGTTTACCTAGGGAATGGTCCTTCTCATAATGTAATCGGTGGCCCATCTGTAGGAGAAAGTAATGTGATTTCGGGAAATCTTGGACATGGGGTATACATTACTGGCTTACTAAATAGGGTTGAGAATAATATTATTGGGCTTGATGCCACTGGAGGAGGTCCTTTGGGAAATAGTTTTTCAGGGGTCGTCATTTATGCCGGTACACAGAATACGATAGGAGGAACCAGTGCGGGACTCGGCAACGTCATTGGTGCGAATGGAGTTTCTGGAATTACCCTAACGAGTTATAGTAGCCCGGCTCAATCTAATCTGGTATATTTCAATACAATTGGACAAACTAAAGGAGGCACGCCCATGGCCAATGGGACAGGACTGGTTTTATCTATGAATGCCGTTAACAATGATATTGTATCTAATACCTTGGCTTACAATCTAGGAGATGGGGTACAAATGACGGGGAGCGGTGTCTACCACAATCTGCTTTACCGAAATAGCATTTACTTAAACGGAGATTTAGGGATAGATCTAGGTGGTGATGGGGTGAGCTTAAATGATCCTGGAGATATAGACACCGGGGCAAATGAGTTGCTGAATTACCCTTCGATAGAAGAGGCCAACCTTAATTCGACAGGCAAAATTGAAGTGTCTGGAAATTTGGTTGGCCAACCGAATACTACTTACAAAGTAGATGTTTTTGCAAGTGGATTCTGTAATTCAAATGTGGCGGGTCAAGATTATGGAGAAGGACAGTACCACCTCGGGCAGATTACTGTAAGTACCGATGCGCTTGGCAGCGCTAATTTTGTAGCAGCGTTCGCGGGTGGGATTAATGTTCCAGGTCGGTATATTACAGCTACTACAACCGATAACAATAACAATACGTCCGAATTCTCAAAATGTGTTGCTATCCCCAACTGGCCTACTTTAGGCATGGGAGTCAATGGCGTTGTGAGGGCCATTGCTATCGATAGTAGCGGTACGGTCTACATTGGGGGAGATTTTACTATGTCGGGGAATGATTCTTTGTTTTACCTGGCTAAATGGAGTGGATATGATTGGGAGAATGTGGGGAGTGGGGCCAATGCGCCGATACATGCTTTGCACTTTGATACTGCTGGGAATTTATACGTTGGGGGGGAATTTACGGTGGTTGGTGACACGATAAGTGCCAGCAGGATTGCCATGTGGGATGGGGCGGCTTGGTCTACCTTTGGAATGGGAATGGATAGTACTGTGCTGGCTATCTCCACAAGTCCAAACGGTACGCTATATGCTGGCGGTTTATTTACAGCAGCTGATGGCAACAGTCAGATTAAAGGGGTGGCCCGTTGGAATACCGTCAACTGGGTGGCAATGGGAAATGTGGTTACCCAATGTCATACCATTGAAGTAACAGCAGGCGCAGAAGTTATCGTAGGAGGGAGCATTAAACTCACGCAATTTGGTGTGCCAGAAAATGTAGCTAAGTGGAATGGGGCTTCTTGGTCCTCGTATAGCAATGGTGTAGCTGGTACGGTTAAGGCCATAGCTCTTGGAAATAGCAATGAGCTTTACATAGGGGGGCAATTTATCACCTCTAATATTATAAACGCCCTGTACTTTACTGGATTTTGGAACGGTAGTGCTTGGCAGATACTAGGGCAAAGCGTTGACGATCACGTGTATGCCTTACAGCTTGATACGGCAGGGAATTTGTATGCTGGTGGGCGACAATTTCATATTCGGGCTGGTCAAGGTGGCAATGGTCTAGGTCACTGGAATGGTAGTACTTGGTCTCCCATTGGAGGTGGAGTTTGGGGAAATGAAGGAACGGTGTATACCTTGGGTATACACGGCAACTATCTATACGTAGGGGGGAGTTTCAATCAGGCTAATGGAGTTCCTGCTGCTAATATCGCGAGGTTCTGGATTAATTTCATTTCAATACCATCAGGTTTACCCATGATCTCCAATCCTAGTGAAGCAAGAAAAGAAGTTTTGGAGTCAGCATTGCAGGTTTTCCCAAATCCTTTTCAAAAGGAGGTGACTATACGGTATTCCGTGACGGAACCGACCTATGTGGAAGTGAACATTCTGAATGTACAGGGGCAATTCATAAAACAATTACGGGCATCCAATCAAGAACCCGGAGATTATGGCCTGATCTGGGATGGATCTGGAGCAGGTAATGGGAAATTGGGATCGGGAATTTACTGGGTGCAGATGAGATTGGGTAATAAAGTAATCACTAGCAAATTGATACTATTGTAGCGTAGGGCAAGCCCTGCCCTGAGTAACAAGGTGAGCCCGGGGTCTAGCCCCAGGTTCACCCTCTAAGGAGGATTGTCTTTAAAAGGCCAAACTATATCTCTTCCAATAGAATATTTGATATTTCTTTCCCCTTTTTATCGATAGAGACAAACCATACATTAGTGGTACAGGTCCTGTTGAAAACATCTGAATTAGAAGTGCAGCCTTGTTTGGTTCCCTTTATGACATACCCCTCCGTTGTTTCTTCTGCTAGGTAGTCGTATTCGTTGTAAAAACCACCATAGGTATTTTGCCACTGTTTTTTCCCGTCTTTATCGGTCTTAATGACAAACATGTCGTAGTTTCCCTTTCCATTTAGGAATCCATCAGGCGACATGTATTGCCCTAGCATTTGTGGTTGTTCCTTCCCACTTAATACTGTGTCAATAAGACGATTGTACTCAACCTTCTTTTTTTGAGCTGGAAGAAGAAGAGAGGCTACTTTATCTGCAATATTCCCACTCCAAATGCTGCCATTGTTACTCATGACAAAGACGAATAGTTTTTCTTCTGGAAAGCGACTGGTGTGTGAGTTATATCCAAAGGTGGAGCCCGAATGATACTGTGCTACTCTTCCTAAGCGACCATCTAGTTCTAAGCTAAAACCGTAGGATTTTATCTCGCTATTTGGAATAGGCTTCTGACTTTCTACTAACAACACATTATTGTTAGCTTCCGCATTCTGAACGGCCTGTTCAAATATCAACTGATCTCTTAAGGTGGTGTATAAAAAACCATCTCCATTGGACTTGCTTACTGTAGGAGTAGCTAGCCATAGGCGATCTCCACAATCGGAATAGGAGTCAGCTCTGTTGGGAATCAGACCCATATAGCGCCGGACGAAAGCCGTGTGGTTCATTCCTAAAGCGGCAAAGAACTCTTCCGAGTAATCATTGAATTTCTTTCCAGAAACTTGTTCAATCACTTCTGTCAGAATAGTATACCCTGAATTACTGTAGGCGTATCCTGATCCAGGCTTTAGGGCGAGTTCATCTTGTGTTTCCAACAATTCAATAACATCGTCATTTTCCATTCCGATCTGCCTCCAATGGGCCCCATTCATCATTTCCAAGATGAAAACATAATCCCTAATGCCGCTGGAATGATTGATTAGGTGCCTAACCTTAATTTCTTATTCCACCTTTGGATACTGAATTGTAGTCATTGGTATTCTTACTTGACTATCTCTGACTTAATTTTCCTATATCTTTCTGTTATTCTTTCGTGTTTCGAACTTTTAATGAGTTGATCTAGGGCCGCAAGATGAGCTGCTTGTAGTGCTCCATCCTTGCTCGTCTTAATATCTGGTTGCACGCCAGTTCCTTCCCAGTCCGTCTTTGTTATCGGATGAATATTATATAGTACCGGAACCTGTATACCAAAGTTGTCATTCGCATGCAGGAAATTGATGGCGTGAGCTGCCCCAGCCGTGACTTTTCCTACGATCGTCGCCTTATTAAAATGCTTCATGCTATAGGCAAAGTTTTCTGCGAGAGAAAAGGTGTTTTCACTTACTAAAATGAACACTGGCTTATTTAGATACCGCATCCCGCCAAGTTCCCGAAAGGTTAAGTTCGTGCGAGTTTCTCCTGTAGGTCTATTGTAGCTAGACATCCATGCCCTAGGTTCTTCATTAAAAAAATAACTTCCCAAATAGATATTCGTCGGGCTATATCCCCCCTGATTTTCAGTTAAGTCGATGATTAGAGCATCTGTGTGGGTCACGAACTCCATGGCAGCGTCGATGGTGGATTCTACCCACCCTAGGGGTTGCCAAAAGGTGATTTTGATATATCCGACGTTCCCATCAAGTATTTCAACCTTTTGAAAGCCAAAATTATCTGCCCTTGCGTACCATTCATTCCAGTCTATTTTTTCTTCGTTCTCTTCTTCCTCATTCTCATCTTCTGCCTGTCGTTCGGACCGTTCACGCCTAGATTTGATAAACTCAGGGCTGTATTGAACTTTAAAATGTTTGTCCTTGGTAATCTCTACAAGATCCGTCGTTAGGGCCTCTGCAAAGTCCTGGTAATCTGTGATAGCATCATACTTTCCCGTTTGATTTAAACTGTCCAGAGAGCTATTGATGTACCCAATCTTATCAACAAAAACATAATTTGAATCAATTAATTCCTTGATGTTTTCAATCACCGTATTTTTTTCAGTTTTTGGGATACTGGTTTGGGAAAAAATTAATGTCGGTATTAGTTTCAAGAAAAGGGCTAAGAACGATCTAAAACGTATCATGGTATTTAACATTATGTGTTTCATCAGTCTATTTATGATGTAAATGGTTTGTTGACTAAGGCATAATAAGTAAAGCTCGGACTCATATGCACTTATTTGCCGCACACTTCCCGAGGGAAAACACACCGCTGACCTTCGTAACAGGCAAGACGATTGGGGAGCCCCTTAGGAAAAGGACAAAGGAATCCACCCTGTATTACCTTGGCTACACTGTTGGAATGTGAATTTTTCGTAAAGGTATGACTGCTGCTAAGACGAAAAATTGTAAAAAACCATCAATCTAAATAAGTGACGTAAAAATCATTTCCCTCTTTTCTTACTCTGGCGGCAAATCTTTTGGGAGAAAGGCCAGTGAATTTTTTAACTTCTTTTGTCAAGTGGGATTGATCAGAATAATTGAGGAAATAGGCTAAATCTGTCAGCTTTGCCTCTGCGTCTAAGTGATGAAGAAATAACCGAAATCGGTACTTGGTTTTTATGTCTTTGGGGGATTCACCTACCATATCAAGGCAGGATCGAAAAAGTGTTGATTCACTGATGTAGTTTTCCTTACAGAAATCCTTGATCTTATTCCCTTTTTCTGTGATGGAAGTAGTAGCATAATCAAGGTAGGACTGTATAAGTTGAACGGGTCGAGGCTTCCAAGCTTTAAGTAGAAATGTCTCCAGTAGTTGGGTTCGCTGGTCCGTACCTTGCGTGGCAAATAACTGTTCTTTGAAATAAGTTCGATCCGAGCCGAAGATCTCTATGAAAGGATCATCCTCTAAAGAAATATGATTCAATGGCTTTTGCGTAAACTGGGATAAGCCAGTAATGGTAAAGAGGATGCAAATCTGATCTAGTTCGCCAGTCAGGGCGACTTTGAAGGGTTGATTATGCCAGCCATAAAGCCTTGAGCAAATGGAAGTAGCACTATCGCTCCGGATAGAGCAATTGTTCTCTGCCTTATTCCAAGTAACCTGATTATTCTTATATAGTGCTAAGCATAAGTTGTTGTTGGGATAGGTGGTATAGTTATGGATACCATCCTGATCGGTAGATTCAATAAACAAGAAGTAATCAATAACTTTTCGGAGCTCCTTATTTTCTGGTCTGGTGATCTTAAAATTCATGGCCTGCTGTTAAGATGCTAATCCTTGAAAGATGCCAACAAAGCTAAGGTAAATCAGACAATTAGTGAGAAGACTAATAATTACTGCTTTTCCAATAGGCCCTAGGCCTATGCTCCAATCTTCCCCAGACAAACCACGAGGAACAAAATCTTTATTGATCGATATGGCTGCCACTGCAAGCTTTTGCTTACAACCAACGGACGTTCTTTGCTGACTTTGGAGCTTCGTTTATTCTCAGATCAATGAATTTATTTACAGACAAGTCCGTAACCCTGTCCAGGGCAGAAACAGGAGGATCCGACATCTAAGGCAGATACCAATTGACACCTTTTATTTCCCCAGGTATCACAACACCACCCCCCTTTTTCAACTTTAGGTTGGACCTGTTCACGCTGGGGAGGATTGGTGATGGGACCATCGTTTCCTCCTCCTAATCCCATATTTGAAAGGATAACAGCCGAAATAACAGCAATGGCAACTCCTACGAATATTTTGGAAAAAACACTCTCTGATTTGCCTTTTGAATCTGACATGATCTGTAGGTTTTTAGTTAACGATTTTGGGAATGGTAAATATCATTTTATAGTAACACTAAATCAAGTGGCCGCAACACTTTAATGGCATCGGACTCTTGTACTTAAGCTATAAACAATATGAGTCGCAATGGTTCCAGAAAGTTCAACTATCTCGGATATCAAGGTGATTTTTCTAACACTTCCAATTTGCTATATATAAATTTGGCGTCTTTGGTTCAATAAAAATCGAACTTGATCCGATTCCCAAGGTCTTCTAATTAACTCTTCTCAAGATTTCTTCCTTGTTTTTCTCTAAATCTTTTGTTTTCAACGTGTTATCGTCAATTACTTCTTCAATTGAAAATATATATATCCGCTTACCGGTCTTTTCTAGATGGTAGGTTAAAATGACTTCATTATCTCTTAAAATCCATGCCCCAGATGCTTTACTAGAATTCGGCCACTTAATAGTCAGGAAGTTGAACATTGTCAATTCGCATTGCCATTCCTCATGTGTCCAAACACCAACTAAGAATTCCTTATCTATTTTAATCATATGGCTTTCGCTATTTTTGAAGAATTGAACTTAAGCTAGTTTCGATTTTTACGCAAAACACTTCCCGAAAATCACACTTTCTTCCAACAAATTCAATTTCAACTCACATTCATTCGCTTGCAATATCTCCTGCCTGATATATTTAATCTGGGGGGTACGAGAAGGTATCCTGTTTTGATATCCTTGCGGTTAAAGTGGTTTCTTGATTAATACAGCTTTTTATGCCCGAAAGGGATGATGTTGCCTTGATTGTTTATTTAATATTGATGTTAATCGTGTTTTGTATTGTTTTAATTATTTATTTTTTGTAATTTGTATTCTAATTTTAAAAACCTCTGTACAGTGGTTTATTTGTACCTTTCTTAAGGTAGTGGATAAAGATAATCTACCAAGAGATGAGGAGTAAGGCGAAAATCCTCAAAAAATAAAAGAGTAGCTATGACTCTAAAAACCAATAAAATGCCAACTTACAAAATTGACACTTATTCTATTAGACTTTGGTCAAGTAGGAGAACAGACAAGTTAAGTCCTGGAACTGCCTTAGCAGGAATTTATTTTTATGAAGATAATAAGTATCGTGGATATGCTTACTTTTATGCTGATGATACTCCGCTAAATCCGCCAGTTTATCAAAATAACGGAAGAATATTTGTTCATTATAACATTAGTCAATTTCAAGATATATCAAATATCATAAGAGAAGAAAAACCAATATATTTATACTTTCATAATCCCTCAAATGCAGGAATACAAACGGGAAGAGAGCCTGTTGGAGAGGAAGAATCTTAGTATGTATCATCTCATATATGGTAGCCTTCAATAAAGCTCCCATGCTTTATTGAGGGCTACTCGATTCTCTGCGGGCTTTATTCCATTCTAAAACCATTTTTCAGCAAAAATTCTTCGGTAAATTTTCTTCTTTCGTCCGAATCCTTTTGAGCTGTCCTCTTCCCCTAAGCCGCAACCATTTTAAAGTAGAGTCTATGGTTGATTTGCTCTAATTCATCTGGCGTCAGATAGTCGATAGAACTGTGAGGCCGGATGGTATTGTAAATCACACTCCATTCCTGGATTTTGTCATTGAGTATGGGAATGTTTTGGAACCATTCCAGGTTTAGGCATTCTGTTCTGAGTGTTCCATTTAATCGTTCGATCAAGCCGTTTTGGCTGGGCTTTCCCGGTTGAATATACTTTAAATCAATCTTGTTGTTTTTTGCCCAGGTTTTTAGACGATCGGAGATGAATTCTGGACCATTATCACATCGGATATAAGCGGGTACTCCTCTACACTCGATCACCTTTTCGAGTACTTCGATCAGTGTTTTTGCTGAGATACTGGAATAAGCTTCCGTCCATAAAGCTTTTCGAGAACATTCATCCATAATATTGATGATACGAACTTTCTCTTGGCCGGGACCAACTACCCAATCACTGACAAAATCCATGGCCCAGCCTTCATTGATTCTACCAGGAGCCAATAGATCCTGATACACTCTTCTGATTTTTGGCCGCTTAGGAGGTAACCGGAGATTAAGTCCTTCAGCTTTCCAAATACGGTAAACTCGTTTATGATTCCAGGGGTACCCTTGTTTTCTCAAATAATGAAATACCATCCAGAAACCCCAGGCTAAAAAGCGTTTTGTTACCCTATGCAACAAGTCCGCTATTTCCTGATCCTTCTCTTCCGGACGATGCCCCTGTTTTCTTCGATAGTAGGTCTGTCGTCTGAAGCCCAAAACGACACAACACGATCGAACACTAATAGATTTGTTCGATTTGATCTGATCAATCATTTCTTCTTGGCGTCTTGGGCTTGATACTTTTTTAACATCTCATACCCTTCGGATAAGATTTCGTGATTCAGGCTTAATTCGGCATACATTTTCTTTAAGCGCTTATTCTCTTCCTCCAGTTGCTTCAAGCGGCGCTTATCTTCATTCTGCTCAATGGCTAAGTCCTTTTTCCACTTGTAAAAAGTAGCAGGGCTAATTTGATGTTCTCGGCAAATAGCGTCAATGTTCTGACCTGCGTCTGCTTTGGCCAAAATAGCCATCCGTTGAGATTCAGAAAACTTACTCTTACGCATTATGATTTTTTTGAAAGTTAGAAAATTTCAACCTAACTCTCTACTTATTTTTTGGTTGCGCACTTTGGGGAGGGGACAGTAATAAGTCAATGGTTACCATTTTGCCCTGCTTACAACAAGGACAAAGAGTCGGATCGGTCCCTGTTAAGCGGAGATAAAGGGCTAGTAGCTTTCGTATCCCCGTAATTCTTCTAGGTTCCGGCTAGATAGTCGACTGGGTTTGATCTCTTTGATGGATGTATATAGGTAGGCAGGTAAAATTTGGAAGTTAATGATTCGGCTTAGTCGAATAGGTACCTGAAGCTCAGTGTTATCAAAATGATCTAGCACTTCTACACAGGAGTTGACGATCTCATTTATGTTGTTGTGTAGCTTTCCTAAGGTTTACAGTATTTATCATTGTAACCTTTCCAGTGTACGAACCATTTTTAACTTAGATCTGTAAGCGTATATATTTTCGGTGGGAATTTCTTTATCCGTCATAACTAGAATTTCGACAGATTATTCACGATCATGTTTATGATGTACCATAAGTTGTTTGTTGTCAACAACTTATGGTTACGTGTGGAGCTAGTCGGAGTCGAACCGACGACCTCTTGACTGCCAGTCAAACGCTCTAGCCAGCTGAGCTATAGCCCCATTTGTGTACCAGCGGGTGCAAATATAGAAGAATTTGTACAAGAATAAAATAGCCATTGAGAAAATTTCATCAGTATTTCTTCCTTCTTCACTACATTTTTGTGGGCATAGAAGTTCCCATTGCATAATTTTAGATAAAAGCGGCGGGGTAGGGGTGGGGAAAGTAGAGGGCCTGCACCCGAATCACTTAAGATTAATGAAGTAGTAGAAACTAGCAATGAAATCACAAACCGTTCGTGGCATTAACTCAAGGTGGAAGAAAATGGTCTGCATTGATCAGGCTGAGCTGGAAAGGAACATCAACTTTTGGGGTTACCGAGAGATCATCCTGCCGTACTTTGACACGATTTGTATTCATGGAGGGAAGGCGGAAGTGGTAGTAGTGCAAAGAGAGCGGTCGAGTATGTGCTGGAGTGGCTGGCATAAAAAGGCTTGGCCAATCCGCTATAGTTGCCGAGCAGGTGTCCTAGATATTGAGGTTTTGAGTGCTCCTACAAAGCGCGTTCTTCCGAAATTATATATTAATAGCCCTTCCATCCACTCTTTGTGCTTGAAGGGATCGAGCATGGTACAGACAAAATTTGCTATCGTGGCCGAATCTTTTCAAGTATCCCATAAAGGAGATGGAGAATTGACTTTGAATCTTAATACCAATAGGCTAGAGACTCATTGCGAAGGTAGGGGCAGCTTGTTCCTCCAAGGCAAAACCAACTATTGGAAAGATCACAGTGGTATTGTGGCAGAGGTCAATGCCTTGGCATTGTTTGTGACAGTCATCTAGGTTTGGCGGAAGTGTATTTTTGAAGGCTGTGTATCTTAATCTGCTTTATTCTGCGGTACTCATCGTCCGTTTTTGGATGTGTTCCATAATTACATCTCCATGATCACGGGTATTCTCGATAAATAACTTACTGGTGCGCATGCCCGCACATACTACTCCTGCCAAGTAAACCCCTGGTAGCGAAGTTTCCAGTGTATTTGGGTCATGGACCGGAATCCGCTCTTCATCTTCGGGAATATCTAATCCAAGATTTTCCAACAAAGTATAATTGGGCTTATAGCCGGTCATGGCAAGTACAAAATCATTTTGAATGGTAAAAGGACCATCAGGCCCTAGAAGATCTACCTCGGTTTCCCTTATCTCAGTTACCACCGTATTGAAATGGGCCTTGATACTTCCTTCTTTGATCCGATTTTCAATATTGGGTCGGATCCAGTATTTCACCTTCGGATAGATCTCGTGCTTTCGAATGGCCATGGTTACCGTTGCGCCTTTGTTCCAGGCTTCAAGTGCTACATCACAGGCCGAATTAGCCGCTCCGACGATAAGTAGTTTTTGTCCGATGTAAGGGTGGGCGTCATCATAGTAGTGCTTGACCTTGGGTAGGTCTTCCCCAGCTACGTTCAAGAGGCGGGGAGTGTCGTAGAAACCCGTAGCAATAATCACGGAAGGGGCTTGATAGACGCCTTTGGAAGTGCTTATTTGGTATTGCTGGGAGGGGAGCCGCTCCATCTTCTGAACTTCTTCGTATAAATTGATGTCCAGCTCATAAGATTGCTGCAACCTTCGATAGTATTCTAATGCTTCTTTCCGCGTCGGTTTTTCGACATGTGAGATAAATGGAATTTCTCCGATCTCCAATAACTTGGAGGTAGAGAAGAACGTCATATTAATCGGGAAATTATAGATGGAATTGACGAGTAAGCCCTTTTCGATAATTAGACAGTCTATGCCCACTTTCTTGGCTGAAATGGCACAATTGATTCCGGTAGGGCCTCCGCCAATGATGATCAGTTGCTTCGTAATCATAGTCTTTTCTAACATTTGCTAACTATAATTACAAAGATAGGGGAGCCACGGTTCAAAGTCGCATTCAGCTTACAAAAACTTAGCAATCTTACTGTATAATTCTTCGGGCTTAAAGGGCTTGACCAAATACGCATTCATGCCGATGCCCAGACACTTTTCTTCTTCCTGGCGGGAGGAATTTGCTGTTAGGGCAACAATCGGAATTTTACTTTGCGCTCTGATCTTCAGCGTGGCTTCCAGACCATCCATTTTTGGCATTTGCAAGTCCATTAAAACTAGATCATAGCTTTGATGCTGAAATTTATCAACTGCCTCCTCGCCATCCGCTGCGATATCCACAGTTAGCAAGTCGGACCAAGAGGTAAGGACTTTTCTAGTAGCAATCTGATTAATGACATGATCCTCTACTAGTAGGATTCGCTTAGGTTGAGTAGGAGCCTGTATACCCGCATCTTCTACCTCACTGCCTAGTTCAAGCGGAACAGCAAGTTTCAATATGGTAGCGTGCCCCTGGGTTTCAATTTCCAGTTTTGCTCCAAGGATTTCCACCAAGCGGTAAATCATTGATAGACTCAAGGAGTCATCTGCGGCAGCTTCCTGTAGCGATTGAGCGGAGTTTTGTAAAGGTCGACTACGGCTCTTTACCTCTTCTTCACTTGGAAATCCCTCGCCCTGATACTGTACGGTTAGAACAAACGGAAAATCCTTCTTGCGCTTAAACCAATGTACATGAAACTCCACCTGTCCATCAACTCTAGACCGACTAAAGCACTGTTCCACTAGATTATGTACCAATTGAGACAGTTTCGGAGCATCCCCTTTGGCCATTGTAGGCAACTCTTTCTCATTTTGATAAATGATAGGTATTTCGAGCTGTTGCGCCTTTAAATTAGCGACTCGCTGGATGGTTTCGAGCATTTCCAATAAGGAAAAGTCTTCTTCATTTAAAGGTACGTGGTCGGAGATCAGCAGGGAAAGATTGAGCATATTGTTTAACTCAATCGATAGATCATCTACGGAGGTCTTTAGGCCATCAATCAGCTCCAATTGCTGCGGTGTGGGATTGGACTTTTCTAGCAGATAAACCAGATTGACAATGGAACTGAAAGGTGTTCGAATACCAAAGCCAAAGCGGTAAAACTCGCCACTTTGCACCGAGGGTCGAGGTTCAACCGAGGGTTCGGGTAAGGCGGTCTCACCTTCATCTAGTCGATAGGTAGTATCTTGTATGGAACCGATTAAGATAATCTTATTGGTAAACTCATCATAGTTCACCCGAGCCTGAATGGTTAGGTGTTTTACTAGTCGATTGTTTAATAAGATGCGGTGTTCTAGCCTGTTAAGTTGCCCGGTCTTGATTACCTCGGCAAAGAAATCTTCCACTTGCTCTCGATCTTCCACGTGTACAAAATCTAGATAATCCGAAAGGGAAGGCTGAAAACTATTTGGTTGCACGCCGAAGATTCGGAACATCTCCTCTGTCCAACTCATGGCATTGGAAACTATATCCATTTCCCAGTTGGCGAATTTGGCCATATTCTGGGCTTCGATTCGCCTTTTTTCCGTGATGGATAACTCTTTGGCGTGTTGCTGGAGTTTGGCTTGTGTCTTGAATCTTTGGAGGGAATAACGAATCGTATTGACCAGTCTTCGACTATCAAATTCGCCTTTCACCAGGAAGTCTTGTGCTCCGGCCTTTACCGATTGTATACCGACAATTTCATTTTTGTTACCAGTCATGACTACCACTGGAACATCAGCGGACTCATCGAGGTATTTTTTAAGCGTGTTAAATCCCGTACTATCATTGATGGATAGGTCAAGCAGCACCAGATCAATGGAGTTTTCATCCAAAATATTGATGCCACCCTTTAAGGTGTCAGAGTGAAATAGCTTGTGCTTAAAGGACGCTTCCTCTAAATAAGCCTTGATTATTTCGGCATCTGATTCAAGGTCCTCTATAACTAAGATATGGTTGATTTGAGCACTCATTGAAATAGGGAAAAAGACTAGTAATGCAATAAGTTCAACAAAGCTGTTAAGTTAAACTAAAGTGGAGACGCAGTTTATTCAGAATAAGTGATATTGTCCTGACAGGCCTAACTAGCCATTGAAGGCAAAATGGTTGTTGTTAGCCAAAATTCTTCGATTTTCTGAATAATATCAAAGAAATTGTCAAAGTCTACAGGTTTGTTTATAAAGCAGTTCGCATGAAGATCGTAGCTGTTGATAATGTCTTGTTCGGCATTGGACGTTGTCAAAACAACTACTGGGATTCGCTTTAGATTTGAATCGGCTTTGATCTCCTTCAAGACCTCTCGCCCATCCCACTTTGGCAGATTTAAATCCAAAAGAATTAAATCTGGCATAGGCCGTTTTTCAAATCCTTCTTCACGCCTCAGGTACTTGATGGCTTCAACTCCATCCATGACAACTTCCAGATTCACCTCTTTCTTACCTTCCCTGAAAGCCTCTTGTGTCAGTCGTACATCACCAGGGTTATCTTCGATCAATAAAATATTAAATGGACGGGTTTCTTTCACGACACTTTGGATAAAATGAACAAATGAATGGCCAATATACCTTTTTGAATTGAAAAGACGAACAGCTAATTCATCTTCAAACATTTTTGCGTTTAATCCATTTAAGGTTGAAGCGTTTGCAATTCAGCATCTTGACTTCCTTGCTTGCTAGGTTGTGCATTAGGATGAACAAGGATCTAGCCTTGGTTCCCCCTTTTCATACCAACTCCTAAACCCAAAATTGATTAATATCCAAAAATAGCTTTTATAATTGTTCCTTCCTACAAGCCTAGTACGAATATTTAGGACTTTTGTTCGAAATAAATTAGCGGAAATGATTTTGGGACTAGATCGGACTAGGTGGCAAGGCATTAGCGGATTTAAAAAGAGCCAACATGCAGTTAGTCAGTACTTACTATTCAGATTTCATTACCTACATGGAAGCCAACACTTTTGCAAAGTCCCCCACTGGTTTGTACCAGCCCGTAGATTATATCATGCAACTAGGGGGCAAACGATTACGGCCCATTTTGGTATTGATGGGATACCGACTCTTTCATGATTCGCATGAGCCCGCTTTACCGCTGGCCTTGGCAGTAGAGATATTCCATAATTTCAGCCTGGTTCATGATGACATCATGGATGATGCTCCATTGCGCAGAGGGAAACCTACGGTCCATGAATTGTTTGACGTGAACACCGGAATTCTTTCTGGTGATGTCATGCTGATCTCTTGTTATGAGTTCTTGTTGAAAGCGCCAGCCCCTGTGATCCCGGCCCTGGTCCGAACCTTCAACGAAGTGGCTATCAAGGTTTGTGAAGGTCAGCAATACGACATGGATTTTGAAACCAGAATTGACGTTACGATTCCGGCTTACCTAAAGATGATTGAATACAAAACGGCCGCCTTAATCGAGGGGAGCCTGAAGTTGGGAGCGATACTAGCGGACTCAGGGGCTGAAAACTGTCAACTCTTGGGAGCTTTTGGACGTAACATAGGCTTGGCTTTTCAAATGCAAGATGATATTCTGGATACCTTTGGCGATCCAGCAAAATTTGGTAAAAAAGTTGGAGGAGATATTCTCAATAATAAAAAGACTTTCCTCTTGTTAAAAGCACAAGAACTGGCTAGCTCTCAGGATCAAGCTGCCTTAAACCATTGGATGAGTGGAAAGGCGTTTGGAGAAGCGGAGAAGATTTCTGGAGTAACAGCATTATTCAGAAAATATGAGGTGTTGGAAAGAGCTGCGGAGCAGATGCAACACTACCAAGACCAGGCTTTTAAGTATTTGGAGAAAGTAGGCGTGTCCTCAGAACGGAAACAGGAACTAGCGGATTTGGCACATGAACTTCTGGTCAGGGAGTTCTAGGTTTATCCTTGGAAAGTTGATCCTATGGCTTCTCATTTAAGTAGTGAAAGGATGCGGCGCAGGGCCTAAAATAGAAAAAGGAGCAACCACCGAAGCGGCTACCCCTCACACTATGAAACACTATATCTTTAACTATATCATATATGAAATTAGCACATTATCAGTGCTTAGTGAAGCTTTCTAATCGTAGGGAAAAGTAAAAATATAACTTGAATCAAAGGTATTAAGATATTTTGGTTTTAACAAATAAGTCGCTGGCTTAGTGCTGGTTCCTACAGATTGGGTTGGAAGATACCCTTACCTTCGAGGTATGCAGCAGCAACGATTCAATGATGACTTAATGACCTTTTGTTAGTGGACTTCAGTGAGGAAGATCTTGCCATTCCACCATTCCTTTTCTATCACTGCATTGTTTTTACGGTAAAAACGCAAAGCAGGTTCATTCCAGTCCAGAACTTGCCATTTTACCAGTCTACATTGTCTATCTTTTGCCTCTTGCAGAAAGGCATCAAATAGCATTTGCCCTAAACCCAGCCTTCTGTGGGCTTCCAACACGACAAAGTCCTCCAAGTACAGCATCCGCCCCTTCCAGGTGGAATAAGTCATATAATAAAGGGCCATACCTACTACTTTCCCGTCTACGGCTGCTACGTGTGCATCGTAGATACCCGCTTCGAAATCGGCCTCATAATCCGCCAAAGTGGCCACAAATTCGTGTTCAGCTTTTTCATAAATCGCCAATTCTCTGACTAGGTCATGAATGGCTTGGAGATCTCCTGGTGTCGCCTTACTGATGGTGATATTCATCTTATGATTCTAAAGTTATCGAAATGTCGCAGTGGCCCTGGTTTTTTTTCAATATGTCTTACCTGAGCCAATCTTGGTCCTTCCTGGCACCATTGTATGAATTCTTCTACTTTTACAGAGGGCCCCTCCACGACAGCTAAAACATCTCCATTATGCTCATTCTTTACCCATCCACTCAGTCCCAACTCCTCCGCTTTAGCTTTCGCAGATGCCCTGTAGTAGACACCTTGTACCTTGCCAGAAATTCGTAATTCAATTGATACTTGTTGCATGTGCTGCAAATATAATGGCCTATGAAAATCAAGGAGATTTTTCTCTACATTATTTTCCGCATTATCTTTTTCTCAATAATTGTTAGATTTGAAGGCATTGAAAAAGTATCCTTCTCTGACAATTTTGTGGTTCTAGCTGGTGTGCCAGCTAGGCAGGCAACTTAAAGCTAAGGTTATACGCGTCCCGACAGAAAACTTAGGGATCTGTTGTATCAAAACACAAAATTTATCGGAGAATCTACTATTTTTTCCTTGGCAGTTTACTACCGATTTCTACTTTACACAAAACTTAAACTACATGCGTATTCGGATTTTATTTGGAATGCTCATTGCCTTCCTTTTATCTGCTTGCCAATCAAAAGAAAGTGCAGATACCGTTTTCATAAACGGAAACTTTTACACGGTAAATGCGGAGCAACCTACAGCCCAAGCCATAGCGGTCCAGAATGGACGGATTATGAAGGTAGGTTCTACTGCGGATATCGAGCTCTTGAAAGGGGAGTCCACGGAAGTGATTGACCTGAAGGGGCAATTTGCTATGCCAGGCCTGATCGAAGGGCACGGCCATTTTTCGGGTTTGGGACAAAGTATGCTCAACCTAAATTTTTTGAAGTCCAAAAGCTGGGACGAGATCGTGGAAATGGTGGCGGAAGCAGCCAAAAAAGCCAAGCCGGGGGAGTGGATCACAGGGCGAGGCTGGCATCAAGAAAAATGGTTAGAGGCATTAGACCGAGACGTACTGGGCTATCCCTATCACGATAAACTCAGTGCAGTATCTCCAAATAATCCGGTACTGCTGGGGCACGCTAGTGGCCACGGCCTATTTGCCAATGCCAAGGCTATGGAGTTGGCTGGAGTGAGTAAAGAGACGCCCAACCCAAGTGGGGGAGAGATCGTGCGAGATTCTAGAGGAGAGGCGATTGGCGTATTTGAGGAAAGAGCACAAGCCATTATCAGAGCAGCCTATCAAGAATACGTGAATACGCTTACCGACGATCAAAAGAAAGACAATTGGGTAAAAGGAATTGAGGCGGCCCAAAAAGAATGCTTAGAAAATGGAGTTACTTCCTTCCAAGACGCAGGCTCCTCCTATCAAGATATTGAATGGTACAAAGAACTGGCTGACCAAGGTGAGCTGAATTTACGACTATGGGTCATGCTGCGCCACTCACACGATCGTATGAAGGATAACATGGCGGGTTTTCCGATCATCAATGCGGGGAATCATTTCTTTACTTGTAAAGCCATCAAAACTGAGGTCGATGGTGCCTTGGGGGCATTTGGTGCCTGGCTCCTTACCTCTTACAATGATAAGACCGAATTCCATGGCCAGAATACGACCCCGATCTCCGAAGTGGAGAAAATTGCCAAACTTGCTATCGATCATAATATGCAGCTTTGCGTACACGCTATTGGCGACAGAGCCAATCGGGTGGTATTGGACATTATGGAAAAGAATTTCGAAGAAAATCCAGACAAGACGGATCTCAGATGGCGAATAGAGCATGCGCAACACTTACATCCGAAAGATATTGCTCGCTTTAGCGGATTGGACGTCATTGCTTCAATGCAGGGCATTCATTGTACATCCGATGCCCCTTTTGTGGTGAAGCGTTTGGGAGAACAGCGGGCTAAGGAAGGGGCTTACCCCTGGCGTTCACTCCTTGATTCCGGCGCAAAAGTTGCCAATGGAACCGATGCCCCGGTGGAGGATGTGAATCCTTTTGAATGCTTATATGCATCCGTCACTAGAAAACGAGTAGATACCGGACTAGAATTTTTCCCGGAACAACGAATGACACGTGAAGAAGCCTTGTATTCGTACACTCTGTGGAATGCCTATGCCGCTTTTGAAGAACAGGATAAGGGTTCTCTAGAAGAAGGCAAATTGGCAGATATCGTAGTGCTCTCTAAAGATCTAACCACTTGTACAGATGAAGAGATTCTGGAAACCGAGGTCAAGATGGCTATTGTAGGTGGCGAGGTGAAGTACAGTGGAAAATGAGTATGTTCATTTGATTTAGTGAATAATGTTGAATTGATCGTGGGCAAGTAAGCTTGTCTCTAGAACAAAGTGATACCTCCCGTCAAACATCAAATCCTAAAATTTGGAGCGACAATTAGAACACCAGGAAGTGATTACAGGGAAACGGAATTTTCCTTTAGTAGTGATTTGCGAGGATATGCTGGATCCCCTAAATGTGGGTTCGGTATTTCGTTTAGCAGATGCCATGGGGGTAGAGAAATTGTATCTAGTTGGAGCTTCCGCTAGCCCACCGAATCGCAAGATTAAGCGAACGGCGCGCGCTACGGACAAGCGTGTCGCCTTCGCTACTGCAACTGATAAACTCTTGCTACTGGATCAGCTTGCAGTAAAAGGCTATCAGTTGATTGGATTGGAAATTACGAACCATAGCCAATCTTTATATGATTGTACCTTGCCAGTGGGGAAGCCTATTGCCATTTGGGTGGGGAATGAAAACGCAGGCGTATCGGCTCAAGTGTTGGAACGACTAGATTTTTGCGTACATATTCCCATGCAAGGCATTAATTCTTCCATGAACGTCGTACAGGCAATGGGAATGGTGCTCTTTGAATGGAATAGACAACGAACACAGGAACAGATTGATTAATAGTCTTCAATTATAGCGTTTTGAAATTAGATCTTCACCTTCGCCTTAAATCTTTTCGATTTGCGATAAAACACTCCAAGAATCCCATTCCAGGTTTTCTACACAATTTTGAACAGAATGGAGATACCTATCGTGCTTACCTGGGAGGGATCCAACCGATGATGGTTACCAAGGATCCAGATATCATCCGACATGTATTGCAAAAGAATCATCGCAATTATATCAAGACACCGATGATTTTCAATAAACTGCGTCGATTCCTAGGTAATGGCTTGTTGACAAGCGAAGGACCATACTGGTTGCAGCAGAGACGTCTTATACAGCCGGGATTTCATAAACAACGCCTGCAAGCATTGGTAGAAATCATGAACCAAGTAATTGCAGAGACAGCCCCTCCCGAACTAACCTCAGTTGAACAGAATCAAAGTGTAGATGTCTATCCCATGATGATGAGGTTAGCGTTTGATATTGTAACTCGTTCCTTGTTCAGTACTGCGGTATCAGCAGAAAAACTGGCATTGCTAAGCCATAGTTTAACAGCCATCCAAGCTTTCTTAGTGCAGCAGATACGTCAACCCTACCTAAACCCCTGGTTTAAAGTGTCTGGCCAGCTAGCCAAACATGTCAAACTAGGTAAAGCAGCAGATGAGGTATTGTTAAGAATGATCCGGAAACGGAGAAACTCAGGAGAAACACGAGAAGACTTACTCCAGATGCTATTAGATGCTCGCTATGAAGATACGGGAGAGGGCATGTCTGATCAACAATTACTGGAGGAGACTAACATCTTAATAACTGCTGGTCATGAAACTTCAGCCAATGCGCTTTCCTGGATTTTTTATCTGCTGGCGAAACACCCAGCTAAGCAAGAGCAATTGCGTAAAGAGCTACAGGAAACACTAGGTACAAGAGCGGCCACCTTTGTGGATCTACCTCAACTTAAGTATACTACTCAGGTAATTGAAGAAGCGATGCGAATGTATCCACCGGCTTGGGTGACTGATCGACAAGCTGCGGTAGACGATGAAATTAAAGGGCATCAGATTCCTAAAGGGACAATGGTAGTTTTAGCGATCTATGCTCTGCATCACGATCCAAAATTCTGGGACGATCCTGAAGTGTTCCAACCGGAACGATTTGCGGCTGAGCACAGGAAGCAAATGAACAGCAATTATTCCTACCTGCCCTTCGGTGGTGGGCCAAGATTGTGTATTGGGAATAGTTTTGCCATGATGGAAATGCAATTGGTTCTGGCTTATTACCTGCGTAAGTACGGTATTCAGTTGGCTTCACAAGCCCCTCCTCAAATGCTTCCGCTAGTCACGCTTCGACCCAAGAATGGGATTCCGATTTTGTTTAAAACTCTGGTATAGATTTAAAACACATATAATAAAAAGCGTATTTTTTGTTTTTCTGCTATTCGTTTGTTACTTTTGATTTATCCCAAGTATTAACTCTCCATATTTTTGACATTATAACTATCAATTGTCCTGGAATTATAAGCCACTCCCAGTACCCAATTAAGACGTATCAGTACATTAAACCCATTCCTTCGCAGTAACAACCATGTCAGGCTTTGACTGTTCATGGCGGCATATTGTCCCTCTAGTAATCCCAAGATTTCGGTCGACAGGTTGCATCGCTATGGGCAACACTAAGATCATTATCATAATCGTGTTGGTAATGATGGAGTCCTATGCATGTGACTGATATTCAGTTGACCTCGTGATATTATTTAGCAACAAATAAACACTAGGTTTTATGTGTAGTTCTACCATTAAGGGGCATGCTGTGTCACAAACCCGCGTAGCTGCTCACCCAAAGTCAAATGAAAGGAGCCAATGCTATTGGCTGTTTCTTTTTCTTTCCTTCTTTCTTCTTTCTAATTCCATAAATGCTCAAAGGGCGAACACTAAGGATAGAGTTTTATCTCAGCCTGCCGCCTTAGTCACGGCTTGCGATGCCCCTCCTGCTCCGGATCCAGCCTGTACTCCACCCAGTTCTTATGATGTTGATATCAATTTAACAGGAGGCACTCTGATATGGAATGAAAGCCACCCTCAATTAGGTGATTGTCAGGATTTTAAGGCAGTGGCTCGGATCACAGGCTGTGGCACCGTGCTGATTCCTAATTCCTTAAATCTTCAATTTAAATCCAGTGGGGCTACCCTAGTAATTGATGGCCCTGATTTAATTGTCAACGGAGGTAGTCTTCAGTTGGACGAATCTGGTTCTAAGTTTTTGATGAATGGAGGTGCCTTACGCATTTTCGGGAATTTTCAGCAGACCGGAAATACTGTCCAATGTATCACCGGAACTTCCATTGAGGTCGGAGAAGAATCTGCTTCCGAAGGCTTTACGGAAGGCAAGTTCAATAGTTCCAGTAATACTCAATCCGCTTCCAACTGGCAGAACGATGGTGGATATCGTTACTTAAAGGACTGCTGTATCAATGTTACGCAAGATTACCAGCTGCAAAGTTCGGGTTCAGGATCGGGCATCAACGGTGTAGATGTAATCATCAATTGCTGTATTGAAATCGGAGATCGCGGATCAAGTAATGCAACTTCTACGGCCTTTGGGGTAAGCGATGGGAATGATTCTGGAAATTTTCAGAATAGTAATCGCATGTACATTTTTGATACGGACATTGTCGTTGCAAACGGAGATTTCCAAAACAGCAATAACACAATGACGGCCTGCAATATGGACGTCAAGCTTAATAAATCTGGAAACTTCCAGATCAATTCAGGTACCCTAGAAGGGGATGGACTTTGTATAGCTGCAGAGGATCAGATTGAAAATTCTGGCACTTGGACGGCTAACATCTCCTCATGGTATTCTGATAAAAACAATTCTCTTACGGAGAACAACCCAATCACTGGTACTAAACCTGCGGAGTCAAACTCTGTTCCTGATTGTTTTGAGGGCTGTTGCCTAGAGGATGATTGTGCTATTCCTGACCCAGTGATCGTGGTCACTTGCGATGACAAAGGAAATACTGACCCAGCAGATGATGAATACTCCTACACCATTCAAGTGGCAAATCCCGACCCGGGCTGCTCGGCTGGTTCCTTCTCCATCACAGGAGCTGACAGTGAATCAGGCCTCTCTTATGATCAGGTACATGGACCTTATGGCCCATTTTCAGTCAGCAGCGGTAGTTTATCGATTACAATTACTGATGACAATAATAGTAATTGTTCTTCTGATGCTGAAGTCATACCTGATTGTGGATGCCCAGCTGGCACTTCTCCCACTTATAGTGCAGGAGTTATTTCAGATGGAAATTTTGGTGAATGGGACCTGACTAATGATTTCTTTGCTAATATGTATGAGGCTGGAAATCCGACTAAACAGTTGCTTTCCAAAGCCTATTTGCGGTACGATTGTTCAACCAACACCCTTTGCGTCTTGGTGTTGACTGAAATTGATGTTACTGCTGATCAGGTCGCCGATGAGGCTTGGGTGAAAGTTTATGATATATCGAATAGTACACAGATAGATGGAACCTCATCTGATTTTGCTTGGGTACCTAACCAAATGGGATGGGAGGGTTGCTTCTCCTTGGCAGAGGCATTCTACAATGAAATAGAGATTCATGTCAAGGTAACTTGGGATGGTGAAAGTGGCCGAACTTCCAGTACAGGGAAAGGGGGGCAGGGAAATGCTATCCCGCTCTGTATTGAGTGCCCGGATGATCCTTGTTTAGGTAAAGATTGTGATGATGGCTGTCCCTACACGGTAGATACTTGTGATCCGAATACTGGAGAATGCATCAATACCTTGGTGGAACCAGATTGCGATGATCAAGATTGCACCACCAATGATTACTATGATGCAGACAATTGCGAGTGCGTAAACGAACCGATCACGCCGCCGAGTTGCGATGATCAGGATTGTACAACCAACGATTATTATGACACGGATATCTGCGAATGCGTCAACGAGCCGATCACGCCGCCAAGCTGCGATGATCAAGATTGCACAACCAACGATTACTATGATACGGATATCTGCGAGTGTGTCAACGAACCGATCACTCCGCCAAGTTGCGATGATCAGGATTGCACAACCAATGATTACTATGACACGGATATCTGCGAATGCGTCAACGAGCCGATCACCCCGCCGAGTTGCGATGACCAGGATTGTACGACCAATGATTACTATGACACGGATATCTGCGAATGCGTCAACGAGCCGATCACCCCGCCAAGTTGCGATGATCAGGATTGTACGACCAATGATTACTATGATACGGATCTCTGCGAATGCGTCAACGAACCGATCACGCCAACGAGTTGCGATGATCAGGATTGCACGACCAACGATTATTATGACACAGATATCTGCGAATGCGTCAACGAACCGATCACTCCGCCGAGTTGCGATGATCAGGATTGTACAACCAATGATTATTATGACACAGATATCTGCGAGTGCGTCAACGAACCGATCACTCCGCCGAGTTGCGATGATCAGGATTGTACAACCAATGATTATTATGACACAGATATCTGCGAGTGCGTCAACGAACCGATCACGCCGCCGAGCTGCGATGATCAAGATTGCACAACCAACGATTACTATGACACGGATATCTGCGAGTGCGTCAACGAACCGATCACGTCGCCAAGCTGCGATGATCAGGATTGTACAACCAACGATTACTATGACACGGATATCTGCGAGTGTGTAAACGAACCGATCACCCCGCCAAGTTGTGATGATCAGGATTGCACGACCAATGATTACTATGACACTGATCTCTGCGAATGCGTCAACGAACCGATCACTCCGCCAAGTTGCGATGATCAGGATTGCACAACCAACGATTACTATGACACGGATATCTGCGAGTGCGTCAACGAACCGATCACGTCGCCAAGCTGCGATGATCAGGATTGTACAACCAACGATTACTATGACACGGATATCTGCGAGTGTGTAAACGAACCGATCACCCCGCCAAGTTGTGATGATCAGGATTGCACGACCAATGATTACTATGACACTGATCTCTGCGAATGCGTCAACGAACCGATCACTCCGCCAAGTTGCGATGATCAGGATTGCACAACCAATGATTACTATGACACGGATATCTGCGAATGCGTCAACGAGCCGATCACGCCGCCAAGTTGTGATGATCAGGATTGTACGACCAATGATTACTATGATACGGATATCTGCGAATGCGTCAACGAGCCGATCACGCCGCCGAGCTGCGATGATCAGGATTGCACAACCAATGACTACTATGACACGGATGTCTGCGAGTGCGTCAACGAACCGATCACCCCGCCAAGTTGCGATGATCAGGATTGTACGACCAACGATTACTATGACACGGATATCTGTGAGTGTGTCAACGAACCGATCACTCCGCCAAGTTGCGATGATCAGGATTGCACAACCAATGATTACTATGACACGGATATCTGCGAATGCGTCAACGAGCCGATCACGCCGCCAAGTTGTGATGATCAGGATTGTACGACCAATGATTACTATGATACGGATATCTGCGAATGCGTCAACGAGCCGATCACGCCGCCAAGTTGCGATGATCAGGATTGCACAACCAATGACTACTATGACACGGATGTCTGCGAGTGCGTCAACGAACCGATCACGTCGCCGAGTTGCGATGATCAGGATTGTACGACCAATGATTACTATGACACCGATATCTGTGAGTGCGTCAACGAACCAATCACGCCGCCGAGCTGTGACGATGGTAGCGCATGTACCCGTGATTATTATGATACAGCCAACTGTGAATGTGTCAATGAACCGATCGTTTGCGACGATGGTGATCCCTGTACCCTTGATTACTGCGATCCAGATTTAGGTTGTGTATTTGAACCAATAGATGATTTAAGTTGCGGAGACGGTACGATTGACTGTGAAGGTCAGACTGAGGCAACCTATGATCCAGAGACCGATCGCTACACCTTGTACGCTAACGGATGTTGGCATGATTGTCTACAGCCAGATAGAGATGTACATTTCTACCAAGAATTGTGTGGGGATGGCCAATTGATTGCCCACGTTGCAAGCATTACTGGATCAGGCCATGCAGGAGTAGTCATGCGAGAAGGTTTGGATCCAGTTGGAAGAAGAGTGGGAGCAATGACTAAGCTTTATTCCAACACCATCCGAAGAGAATATCGAGAGGCATATGGAGCACCTGTTCATCAGATGCCAGCCTTCAGACCAGGGGTAGAATGGTTTAGGATGATTCGCAAAGGAAACCAGGTTAAGGTTTACACTTCTGAACGCGGTGATTACTGGCGTCTCTTCTACAAGGTCACCTATCCAAACTTGGCTTCCTGTCTGAATGTGGGTCTAATGGCTTACTCTAGCAGTGGAGGTACGGAGATTACTGCTGTCTTTGATAATGTACAAGTAATCCCTGCTATTAATAGCTTTAGACCTATGGAGGAAATCTTTGTACCTGGAAAGCTTACTGCCCAAGATCAAATCTTGACGCAATATGGACAGAACGATCCTCGGGTTAAGATAGAGGTATCCAGTGATCTGGAAAGCGTACAAAAACTAGCTGTCTTTCCGAATCCAGCCAAAGACGAGGCTTTTGTTACCATACCGCGTTTTGAAAGAGGTGAACAGGCATTACTAGTTCTGTACAATAGCACCGGGCAAGAAGTATGGAGAAAAGGAGTAGATGCAGGTAGGTCACGTACAGAATGGTTGAGTCTCAGCGAGCTTGATGCCGGTGTCTATGTGATCAGGCTGGTGGTTGAGGGTGAAAAAGGTCTGAGTCAGCGTCTGGTGATTAGTAAGTAAGTGACTCACACATAAAGTAACAGGTCAATCAATAAGGATTGGGGCTCTCTCTTCTAGTAGGAGATAGCCCCTTCTTTTTGTAATATTTCTGTCGAAATCGAACAAAAAACTTGGTTCTAGAAGTATTGGAGAATACTTTTATGCTTGTTATTATATGAAAGTACTTCTCTCCATATCCTTATCGCTTCTAATACTAGTTTGTGCCACTAGCAGGGCATGGGTATATCTGGCTTTTAAACTCAATCAATCCTATATCGCAGCCGAATTATGTGAAAACCGTCTGGAACCACTGATTCTATGTAGTGGGGTCTGTTATCTGGATAAACAGTTAGAGCTCCTAGATGAAAAAGAGCAAAACTCTAATGCTGTACAAAAATTAGAAGTTAAGGATTTTCATTTCCCATCCATCCTGGGGGAGGAGGAGGATCTAGGGATACTCAAGACTGATCGCAGACCGATCTCTTCGGTTAACCGACCAACATCCGTGTACGCTTTTGGCCTCCTTAAGCCTCCTCAAGCTTCCCGTCTTATCTGACCCATTCGGTCAATCGTTTTCCATCTATTTTAAAATGACGAACCTGTGCCAGGGGCAAGGCCATCAAGTGTCACTGGACTTCGTATGGGTTGCTGGTATCTAGCCAACGAATTGGATAGGGCTGCTTTTTGCATAGTGCAGAGCAAGCTTAGCCTGCTGCCCCTCGGATACCACACAGGTATGAATTGCCAAGTTTATGCAACAGATTTTATTGATTGCTATAATCATGCTGTTGGGACTCGGGTGTAGCACAACGCCAGAGCCTTCCAACAAGGAATTATCCCATAAAACTACTGAGATACATGATACCCTCATGCAGACCATAGAGCAAACACAAAAGGCCAACATCAAGACTTTAGGAGTATTGGTTTACAATGGCGTAAATGATCTGGATTATGCCGGACCACTGTATGTACTTGGCCAGTTGATGGGGGTTGATAAAAAACTGATATCCCCTGAGCCTGGCCCGATACGAACCGTAATGGGAGTGGAAGTTAACCCTGACGCCACTATTGATCAAGTCCACCAATTGGATTTATTGATTATCCCTGGTGGGGCCAGAGGAACGATCCTCGCCGCCTACAATGACAAATTATTGGATTGGATTCGTGAGATAGATCAACAGACACTTTATACAGCTAGTGTATGTACAGGGGGCTGGATACTGGCTGCCTCGGGGCTTTTGGTGGGAAAAAGAGCAACTACGAACTGGTATCGGGCGGAAGAAATGCTGCAAAAGTATGATGTGCAGTTTATATCTGAACGCTATGTGCGGGACGGAAAGTATTGGACAGCCGCTGGTGTTACCGCTGGTATGGATATGGCGCTGGCTATGCTGGAAGATCTTCGCGGATTCGATTACACGCAAGCTGTGATGTTAGATATGGAGTACGATCCTGCTCCCCCCATCCGGGGAGGAACTCCAAGAGAAACCAGGCCGGCCGTAACTCAAATGATGACAGCTATTTACGATCAAGGTGTTTTGCCGCTAATTGATAGTTTGGATATCAGCCGAATTCGATAACTGAACTTTACTAAGCAACATGCAACGGAAAAGGATAAGTCTAATCTTATTGTTCTTAGTGCTCCTGCTAACAGGCAAGGAGGTGCTATGGTTGTCCTCTTTCCAATTGTTACAAGCGCGTATTGCTGACAAATGGTGCATCAATAAATACGATGCTGAACTCATGTGTGGGGGACGCTGCTATCTTTTCCAACAATTAAAAGATTGGAATGAAGGAGATGAAAACTCTACTGAGCTACAGATTGCCCAACTGAGATCTCCTTCACTATTTTTAACACCTAATTGGATCGCCTTCTCTAGTGATGATGAGGTTCCATGCGCGGTGCCCAAAAAGCACTTTGTGTATCGGGTACTACTTGATCGTTTAGTTCATATCGCTCCCTTTATCCCGCCAGAACTTCTCCTCTAATCTCCTTTATGCTATCAAGACAGAGTTCTGCTACAGGTCGTATACCCGGCTTGTTCAGGTCACTCTGCATTCTTCTAATTGCAAATCAATTTCTTATGACTAGACGTATAGTCATGCTATCTAGCATGCTATTCTGGGGTACTGTAGTCATGGCTTGTGATGTATGCGGTTGCAGTGCTAATGGCTATGGAGCGGGCCTATTATCCGCTTATCGATACAATACCTTTAGCCTTAGATGGTATCAATCACCTTTCGAACAGATACTGGACCAAGGGATTCGTACCAAGGATAACTTCCAGCGGGTTGATTTTAACCTTCGCTACCACTTTGCGGGCCGATGGATTGGAAGCCTAACACAAGCCTACCAGTGGAACCATCGGCAAGGGCCGGACCGAGTCCTTACGCTCGACGGATTGGGGGATACCCGCTTTACACTGACCTATGTATTGCTAGACAATATTCTGGTAGGGGAGAAGGGCCAGTTGTACTGGGAAGTGGGAACTGGAATCAAGGCCCCCACTGGAAAGTTTGATGAAGATCTACATCAAGCTGATCTTCCGGAAAACTTCAACCTTGGGAACGGTAGCTGGGCATCGCTGTGGCAAACCAGCTTACTGTATAACAGGGGAAGCCTGGGATGGGTTAACAATTTGGCCTACCAGTTAAATGGTAGGACCTCGGAGGATTATCACTTTGGTAATCAGTTCAGTATTAGTAGCTACTTTTTTGTTCGGCAATCCTTGAATCCATCCATGGAACTCATCCCTTTTGCTGGGATTTTCTATGAAGAGATTGCGCAAGATCTTTTCTACAAGGACAATATGGCACACGGCACGGGAGGTAGTGGCTACTTTGTCGCAGCGGGCTTGAATGCCAAATACCGTGACCTGCTTCTTGGGTGCTCCATTTTTGCCCCATTTCAGCAAAACTATGCGGAAGGTGAAATGGAAGCCAAAACACGGCTGACCATTGATCTCACCTACGCCTTTTAACTACTTATTCTTTAACAAGACTTCAATTAATTTTATATGAAAAAGCTAGTGTTTTTTAGTCTATTAGGTCTTTCTACGTTGACAGCCTGTAATAGTGATGATGACAACCCGTCTCCTGCGGGACCTGGTACGCTGGAAATTGAATTTGACAATTTGGCCGTTGTAAACGGAATCCAGCGTCAGCTTGATCTTAAAGAGGTAGGGAGTACAGATTATAACTACCAAAATGCGATGGGACAGGATTTCAATCTTACCTTCCTGCGGTACTTCATTTCCCACATTATACTAGAAGGACCCAATGGAGAAAGATTCGAAGACCCTCAACTAGCTGAGGCGGAGTCTTCTTCCGGATATTATTTAATCGATGAATCCACCCCCAGTTCTCAATTGATTAAATTAGAAAACATCCCAGCCGGAGAATACAATAAGATCACTTTTACGGTCGGAGTCAGTGAGGAAGGCGTGAAGGAAGGAGCCGCTGGAGGAGCGCTGGATCCCGCTACCAATGGTATGTTTTGGAACTGGAATGCTGGTTATGTAGCCATCAAAATCGAAGGTCAGTCTGCGGTTTCGGTAGGTGGTGCTATTGGCAATACCATTGATCCTGAAAACGAGAAAGGTATGGTCTTCCACGTAGGCGGATGGAAGGATATCGAAGGCACAGCTTTCGTAAACAATAATCAAACCTTGTCTTATGCTTTCGATGTAAATGCTAAAATAGCAGATGATGAGGTCCCTCATGTACATATGATTATGGATATTTTACAGCTATTCACAGCAAAGAATAAGATCGACTTTACAGGTAATAACAATGTTCACAAGCCAACTGATGGAAAATCAATGGCCGAAAATTTGGACGCTGCTTTTGCCTTTGATCATCTCCACCAATAGACGAACTCTTTCTGCAAAAATGGGCTGCGCCAGAATTCCTAGCACGAATTCGGGGGCAGCCATCTTAATCAAAATGCTATGTTCAGAGTATTAGGGTTTACCTTCATCGTACTGACCGTCCTGGCCTGCCAACAGACTGAAGAAACACCGATTAATCCCTATCAGTTTCAAGTCCCCGATCATTTTCCACCCCCCGCCTATCGACTAGAGAATAATCCCATCACCAAGGCGGGCTTTGAATTGGGGAAAAAGCTTTTTAATGACCCAATCCTTTCCCGCGATGGTTCTGTTGCTTGCTCAAATTGCCATAGTCAAGCTGTCGCTTTTGCTGACCCGCAGCATCGCTTAAGTGTTGGGATCGACAATCGGATTGGTATCCGGAATGCTCCACCCTTAGCCAATTTGGCTTTTTTCGAGGCTTACTTCTGGGACGGGGGCGTGACCCATTTGGATTTTGTGCCGATCAATGCGATTGAAAGTGAATTTGAAATGGGAGACAGGCTGATTGATGTAGTACAAAAATTAAATGCCCATAGTGAATACCCAAGCCTTTTCCAGGAGGCCTTTGAGAGGCAGGATACCATTAATGCCCCATATCTGCTACATGCTCTTTCACAGTATATGAATCTGCTGATTTCGGCGAATTCCAAGTATGATCAACACTTAGCTAAGCAAGCCTCCTTGACGCTTGATGAGTTGGAAGGGCTGATGCTCTTTGAAAAGAACTGTGCCAGTTGTCATAGTGGTGCACTCTTTACCAATCAACAGTATGCTAATAATGGCCTGGACTCTATCTTCACCGATACCGGTAGAGCGTTGATCAGCGAGGGCATAGATGACCTAGGAAAATTTCGCATTCCGAGTTTGCGGAATGTAGCACTAACGGCACCCTATATGCACGATGGAAGATTTGCTACTTTGGAAGCGGTACTGGAACACTATAATACTGGCATAATCCAATCAGCAACCCTGGCACCAAGACTTACTCAGGATGGCCAAGCAGGTATTCTACTATCAGCAAAGGAACAAGCCCAAATTATTCAATTTCTGGAGACTTTGACGGATCATGAGTTCATCTCAAATGAGCTATTTTAAACTAGCCATAGCATTACTCCCGGAGAAAAATCAATTCATCTTGAGCAGATAGCTTGACCATGACCGATAGTTGTCCACCCACTTTCTCCATCTGACGATGTTTTACCACATAGTCTACTCCTCTTATGTATTCGGAGCTAACCGAACCAAATGAAGAGGGAATATGCGATTCAGCACTTCCTGCACAAGCGGCGACTATCGGAAAGCCGAATTGTTCAATCAATTCTTGGCAGTAGGAATCCTGAACCAGTCTTATAGCCACCGTGCCTTCCGTAGAGAAGAGGCTCGCGGGCAGTCGACGTGGATTTTCCAGTAAGATAGTCAAAGGCTGAACGTGATAAACCAGTAGTGTTTCTAGGCGAGGATGAAGATGATCAACATAGGCTTTGATCATATCAATTGAGCTAAATAGTAACTCAATCGGGTAGCTGTGGTTCATTTTGCTCATTCTGCGTAGATTGAGCACGGCATCTTCATTAGTAGCATCACAACCGATACTCCAAATTGTATCAGTAGGGTAGAGGATTAGTCCTCCTTGCTGCAGCGTAACTAGGGCTTGGTTTAAATCGTAGTTTTGAACCATAAATGATTCGTTTGTAAAGGTCGTCATCATAAACATGGGATTTAATCGTAGTTCCGTTCACTGTAAATAAGTTTGTTTTGGGAGAATGATTGTGCTTAACAATAATGACGTAGTCTATTGATCGTATACCAAAAATCAGGCCGATTGGGCACCGATGATTATCCTAGACTTTTGGCTACTTTGACTTTATGTGCTTGGATGCGGTCTAAGAGGGATCTATTGGGAGTTTTTGACTCTTGCTGATCCGAAATCCCGAAACCAGTCCACGTATAGATATACGAACTTTGGTGACGGGATAGATTTACCTAGCAAGTTGACCGCCAGTTGTCAAAGAAGGTTTTATTTTTAAACTTCTTTTTAGCAAATCTATTGTTTGATTAAGAAACTAATTTGTCAAAACGCTTTGCGAAAGAAAATAATTGTCTGTGAATAGGCTAAATTTTGTGGACATTGGCCTATTATGAGACAATCCTTTTTTATAATATGCCGTTAAATCAAGAAAGCTACACGAACGGATCTATCTACAAGTTTCGTAGCTGGAACCACAAACTTACTGTATGTTGCGATCTTTTCTTTGCTCATTGTTATTAGTACTATTGTTCCTCCCCACTGACCTGCTGGGCAGACATATTATCGGAGGGGTCATTACATACCAAAATCTTGGAGGCGGCAATTACCGATTTGTCATGAAGATGTATCGAGACTGCAATTGCGTGGACTGTGCAGATTTTGATCAAGTGGCTTCCATCGGCATCTATAATTGTGGGCCTGGGGGGGCGAGCTGTTCTAGCTTAGGACAAGGTAATTTCTTTCAGCGTCTCGATGTGCCTATCCAGGATGTGGAAGAGGTGGCAGAGCCAGACTACCCTTGTTTGATTCCGCCTGATGTATGTGTGCAAGAAGGTACCTATGAGTTTACTACGAATCTGCCCTTGTCAGACGTCAGTTATCACATTTCCTATCAGCGATGCTGCCGGAATGTAACCATCAGCAATATTGTGGCGCCGCAGAATTCAGGAGCTACCTTCACCGTAGAAATTACACCTGAGGCGCAGCTAAATGGCAATGATAGCCCCGTATTCAACGATTTTCCTCCTACGATCATCTGCGCGGGCCAACCCCTCGTATTTGACCATTCTGCCAGTGATGCGGATGGAGATCAATTGGTATACGAATTTTGTTCGCCTTTATTAGGAGGTGGCCCTGTCTTGATGAATCCGGGCTATACTACCTGTGAGGGAGCGCAACCAACACCCTCTTGTCCGCCGCCATACGCAGATGTATCCTTTACTGCTCCTGCCTTCACCCCTGCGGCGCCCATGGGAGGCGATCCTGTGGTACAGATCGATCCTTTGACCGGAATCATAACTGGAACGCCCAATGTGTTGGGACAATATGTAGTGGGAGTTTGTGTATCCGAATTTCGTAATGGAGTATTGTTGAGTAGAGTATTTCGGGATTTCCAATTCAATGTCGCCAGTTGCGATCCCGTAGTGGTCGCGGACATCCAAGAAGATGCTAAGATTGGTGATCAAGAATTCTTGGTGAATTCCTGCGGTAATGAAACCATTTCCTTCCTAAATCAAAGCTTTCAACAAAGTTTCATAGATGATTGGGTATGGGAATTTGATATCAATGGTCAGGTAAAATCCTTCTCTGAGTGGAGCCCTACGGTTACTTTCCCAGGCGTTGGCGAATATTTCGGTCAACTAAAGATTAATCCAGGTACTGACTGTGGAGATACGGCACGGATCTATGTAAATGTGTATCCGGAAATTGAAGCTGATTTCTCCTATGAATATGATACTTGCCAGGCGGGCATTGTTGAGTTCACAGATTTGTCGGAAACGGGAAGTTGTTGTTTAACGGGATGGAATTGGAGTTTTGGGGATGGGAATACGTCTACTCGCCAAAATCCAGGCCATTTGTACCGGGTACCAGGAGAAATACCGGTGACCCTGACGGTTCGCGATACCAATCAATGTGAGGATCAATTGACGCAAGTTATAGAATATTTCCCCGTTCCTAATCTTATCGTCATTGCCCCCAGTACTTTCCTGGGGTGTCAGCCGGCGGAGATATTTTTTGACAACTTGTCCTTTCCGATTGATACAACCTACGATATATTCTGGGACTTTGGTGATGGAGGATCAAGCACGGAGATCAGTCCCACACACATTTATGAAAATCCTGGAACTTACACGGTCAATGTAGATATAACTTCTCCGATTGGCTGTGCAACGGATACGACCTTCGGGGATCTCATTCAGATTCTAGAAAGTCCAGTAGCTGATTTCTCCTTCTTACCAACTGAACCTAGTAATCTGAATAGTACCATTAATTTCTCTGATCTATCTCAGCGAGCTGTAGGCTGGAGTTGGGATTTTGGGGATGGTAGTCGCTCCCAGCAACGAAGTCCTACACATACTTACCGCGATACCGGGATGTATGTGATCCAACAGGTGGTTATACATCCTAGTGGTTGTACCGATACTTTGCAGCAAATTATCGATATATTCCCTGAAGTGAGATACTATCTGCCAAATGCATTTACGCCTAACAACGATTCCGTCAATGACTTTTACAAGGGAGTAGGCGTGATGACTGGGGCTACTAACTTTTCCCTCACAATCTGGAACCGATGGGGAGAAATGATCTTTGAAACAGATGACCCAGAAGCTTCCTGGAATGGACGAAAATTCAATACTGGACGTGACTCACCAAGTGGGGTATATGTCGTATTGGTGAAGTACAATGATCCAAGAGGCAACCCCTTCGAGATAAAGGGCTATGCAACCTTGATCCGCTAGCTGTAGTTAGATATCCTACATAGAGAAGCTAAGCGTTTTTCTTGGCCGTTTTTTGTAAAACTTACTGTTGTTTTTCTACCAAATTTCATTACCTTTGCACCGCTTTAGGTATGACTAAGCGAAATTCTTTTGAAATCCCAGTTTTTGGGCCTTAGTCCTCTGCTGAATTGATGATTGAAAAAATTAGTAGAATCATGGACGCGATTAAGTTTGTTCACGAGCAAATGACACCCAAGAAAGAGCTTCCTGCTTTTCGCCCTGGTGACAATATTATTGTAAGTTACAAAATCGTTGAGGGAGAGAAAGAGAGAATCCAGAACTTCCGAGGTGATGTCATCCAAATTAATGGTGAGGGAGCAACCAAAACTTTCACTGTCAGAAAGATTTCTAATGGAGTAGGGGTAGAACGTATCTTCCCATTTGCCGCTCCGGGCATTGTTGAGATTAAAGTAACTAAGCGCGGTAAAGTACGTAGAGCCAAGTTGTTCTATCTACGGGGCTTGGTTGGTAAAAAAGCACGTATTAGAGAACGTAAGTTCGTTAAGAAATAGAAAACGCTTGACGTTTTCATAAGCTGAAAAGGGGCTATCTCATCTGAGGCAGCCCCTTTTCTTTTTGTCTTGCTTATTGGAGTAAGGCACAAAAAAATCCCAACTTGAGATGAAGCAAGTTGGGATTTTAATTATCGGTTAATAGAAATTACTGCTTTACTAGTAATTGCCTTTCTATCATTTTTCCATTGCTGAATACCACCGCATAAGTCCCTCTTGGGAGTTCACTGATATCCATTCGGTAGTTATTTTCTCCCACTGCTGTCGGCAATTGGGCTCGCTTAACCAACTGTCCGGTAAGGTTAAAGATTTGGATCTCCGAACTTTCCGCTACCTCACCTTCCAGGTGATAGAAGAGATTAATAGTTGAGCGGGCTGGATTCGGCGCTACAAGTAATCGCAGACTAGACTTAACAATCCTTTCAGTAGGATCACTCACATGTTTTAGTTGACTATCCACTACCGGTGAGAAGGCATCACCACGTGTAACTGTGATAAAGTTGTCTGAAAGATCAAAGCAGTCGGTGGAAAGCGTATCCGTCGCTGCATCATCGCCTGCTACCACATTGAGCGTGCCAGTAAAAGCTAATCCCCATACTCTGCACACTCCTAGACTAGTCCCTTCAAAGTCAGCACTATCATCATTCACTACAGCTAAGACAATATTTGCTTCATCCGTAATCAAGTAGGCATACGGCATGCCTTCAGAAGCAGTATTAGTGAAGTTCACTACATCCGCTATTCCATCTGTTACATTCAAGGTGACCTCCGTAGCACCATCATTGGTGGCTACTGTTTTGCCATCTGGCTCCTCTCGGATAACTGTAATGTAATTGGCGGATACCGCTGCGCATCGACTGGAAAGCTCATCACCAAACAGATTGTCCCCAAAGTCAGGTAGGAAATCATCTTGGAAGGAAATGCCATAGATTCGGCAAGTTCCTGGTAGGGCAGGATCGAAGTCAATGATATTATTGTTGATATTCGGCACAATAATCGTATTCAAGGTATCAGTAATCACGTAACGATAGTTCGTGTCAGCACTACTGGTTAAGACGATTACCAAATCAGAAATATCATCTCCTGGGCAGGTATGTACGACTGTTTCTCCAGACAAAGTTGTCAGTTCACCACCATCTAAGGTTTCAGAGCGTTCGGCTAGAACAAAGTTGGAGGAAAGCTCAAAGCAATTAGAGGCGAGCTGAGCGGCGGCCGCATCTGTTCCTGCTTCTGCCAAAATGTCTCCCGTATAGGATAATCCCCAAATTCGATAAAAACCTGGAGCAAGCTCCGTGAAATCAACGGCATCCGAATTGAATACACTTTGGACAATGTTGTTTTCATCGGTGACCAAGTAGGCATACCCAGCCCGAGAGGCACTGGTATTATCCATACCCACAATGCCATCGGTGGCTCCCACACAAACGACAATTTCTGTCTCTCCATCTGCATTTACTTCCCCGCCATCTGGCTGATCACGAATAATGGTGATAAAGTTTTCAGATAAGGTGTAGCAATCGTCTGAAAGGGCTGATGTAGCGGCATTTGAACCAATAGAAGCCGTTAGTGAACCAGTGTAGGAAATACCCCAAACGCGCAATTCTTCGAAACCAGTGGTTTCAAAATCCTGGGCATCTCCAGCAATGAAGGCTAGAATAGTATTGGTTGTATTGGTAATAATAAACTGGTAGTTAGCTTCTGGGCTGGCAGTATTGGTCGTGAAGGTAACAATGTCAGGATTACCATCATCCGCACAAACGTAGGCCACATCCTGAGACCCACCACCCGTACTGATAATGCCACCATCCACTTTGGTTCGAGTTAGTTGGATGAAATTATCTGTCAGGTCATAACAATCATTGGAGATCGGCAGATCCAAGATATTATCCCCTGGAGCTACCGCGATAGAGCCCGTATAGGCTACACCGTAGATGCGACAGTTTCCTGCAATTGCGTTATCGAAGTTGAAAGAAGATTCATTGATGGCGGAAATGAGGAAACCATCTTCATTTGTGATTAGATAGCTGTACTGCGCTCTATTGGCCCCTTCCACAAGGAATTCAACCAAGTCCTCTCGACCATCTCCTACACATAGCAAGAGATCGTTTCCGTTCGGGCTGGTGATGGTACCGCCTTCTGGCTCCTCGCGCAACACGGTGATGAAGTTTTCGGAAAGACCGTAGCAATCATCGGATAAAGGCATCGATCTGGCGTTGTCTCCTAAACCAATGATTAAATTGCCGGTGTAAGCTACACCATAGACACGGCAGGTACCTACTGGTGCCACATCAAAATTGACAGCATCTCCAACGACAGTGGATATGACGGCATCATTTTCATCAGTGACGATATAGGCGTATAGACTATTAGATGTGGCGGTGCTATCGAAGGAAACGATATCAGCATTACCGTCGCCCGGACAAATGTTGATAAAATCAGATCCATCTTCCAATTGAACAACGCCTCCATCTGGAACGGCTCTTATTACTTCAATAAAATTGGCAGAAAGACTAAAGCAGTCGTCTGAAAGACTTGCTATACCTGCATCCATATTCACTTCGGCAGTCAAATTACCAGTGTAAGCCAATCCCCAGATGCGACAATCTCCTTCTGGTGCCCCATCAAAGTCAAAACTAGGGGCGTCCGTGATCGCCAAAATGACATTGTTGGCGTCTGTGATTAGGTATGTGTAAAACTGGCCCGTTGTAGCCTCACTCGCGAACTCAATTACATCTGCTACTCCATCTCCAGGGCAGGTATGTACCATCGTGGCGCCATCCAGTGTTGCCACCATGCCTCCTACGGGAACCTCACGAATTACTTCGATGAAATTGCTGGATAGCGCACTACATTCATCCGTTAATGCAACTGCTGCTGCATCGTCTCCAATATTAGCAATAATGTTTCCTGAATAAGAGAGCCCCCAAACTCGACAAACGCCCTCTGGCGCTCCGTCAAAGTCAAAAGAATCCCCTTCTGGTACCGCCAATATCACATTATTTTCATCTGTGATTACGTAGGTGTACTCGCTTCCTATCACATCTGTACTGTCAAAAGTCAATACATCTGCCATCCCATCGCCAGGACAGGTATAAACACTTGTACTTCCATCAGCCAGGCTCACTGTGCCACCATCATTGCGCTCCACTCTAACTAAAATAAAACTTTGTGATAGTTCATAGCAACCATCACTTAAAGCCGTTGTAGAGGTATTGTCACCTAAAGAAGCTACTAGATCGCCAGTATAAGAAAGACCATATACTCGGTAGGTACCCGCCGCCGCAAAATCGAAATTTAAAGTGCTACCGGACGGTAACAAAATAATTTCATTATTCTCATTGGTGATGATAAAGGTATATTGGGCATCCGAAGTACTATTTCCATTGAAAGAAATAATGTCAGATTGATTATCTCCTGCGCAAACTACTGCAGAAAATATCCCGCTATCTGTGGTAATCGTTCCGCCGTCTACAAAAATCCGTGTAATAGTTACGAAGTTATCAGAAAGTTTAAAACAATCGTCGGAGAGCGCTGCTGCTGCTGCGTTCTGTCCGGCTTCTACGGTTAAGTTACCAGTATAGGACAATCCCCAAACGCGACATACGCCACCTTCTGCATCTTCAAAATCTACTATTCCATCTTCGGATACCGCTAGAATTTCGTTGTTGTCATTCGTAACTAAGTAGACAAAATCTCCTCCGCTTGCCCCTTCGCTAACAAAGGTTCTTTGATCAGGCAAACCATCTCCGACGCATATTTCTTCGGCAGTTAATCCGTTGGATATGCTCACTAGCCCCCCCTGTGGTGCCTTGCGAATAATCGTCAATGCATTTGAGGACAATTCAAAGCATTCATCCGTAATGACTGCATCAGCCAAGTTTTGACCTGCTGAGGCCAGAAGAATGCCAGAGTAGCTGACTCCCCAAACAAAGCAAGTACCGGCTGGACTCCCTTCAAAGTTGAAAAAACCATTCTCGGCAATAGCAAGAATTTGTAAGTCTTCATCCGTAACAATAAAACCGTAGGCACTAGTTGAAGTGGAGCTGAAGTCAAATTCTAACAAATCCAATTGATTGTCATTGGTACAGAGTTCGATGATATCTCCGCCGCCTAGCAAAGAAACGGTACCACCATCTACGAAAGTTCGGTTGATTTCTACAAAATTATCGGAAAGCTTGAAGCAATCATCAGATAGGGCTGCCGTAGCGGCATCATCCCCTAGGTTTGCACTGAGGTTGCCATAGTAGGAGAGACCCCAAACCCGACAAATGCCTCCACCAGCGTTTTCAAAGTTGACATTGCCATCTAGGGAGATGGCCAATATGATATTATCTTCATCCGTTACCAGGTAGGCATAATTGTCACCCACAGCATTAGTGTTAACAAATGTGCGTTCATCTGGATTTCCATCTCCGGTACAAACCTCATCGCTGGTAGCTCCACTTTCCAGGGCAACTTGGCCACCGAGAGGTACATTGCGAATAACGGTAACAGGACTATCCGTCAGTTTACTACATTTATCAGCAAGTACGCTTGTAGTGGCATCATCTCCAAGCTGAACCAACAGATTACCATTGTAAGTTAGACCCCAGATCAGACAAGTGCCTGGGCCTGCACCTTCAAAATCAAAATCTCCTTCTTCCGAAATTCCCAGCACGATGAAGTTTTCATCAGTCAGGATATAGGTGAACGGATCGGCGGGATCAGCCGTTGACTGAAGATCCAAGATATCTGGAACGCCATCATTTGCACATACCTCGATAGATGTCTCGCCAGAAGATAGGGTAACCTCACCTGGATTTAGCCCCCGCTTGATAACTTTCACAAAATTATCGGAAAGCTCAAAACAGTCATCAGATAAAGCCGTACTCCCCGCATTATCTCCTACGGCACCAGTAAATGCACCGGTGAAAGATACACCCCAAACTCGGTACGGCCCAACCGGTAAACTGGCAAAATCTAATCTGTTGCCATCCAAGTTATCCTGTAAGATGACATTGTTATCATCAGTCAGAATAAAGCGATAAGGCGCTACAGAGCTATTCATGCGAATGAAAGGAAGAATGGCTGCGCTAGGATCACCCTCACAGGTAGAAAGAGAATCAGTACCATTGGCCAAAGAAACCTTACCACCATCTGGCACAGTCTTTACTACTTCCACAAAACTATTGGAAAGATCGGCACAAATATCTGCCCGAAATTCAATGGCATTTTGCCCGATGAAGGCTGGATTTTCCCCCGTATATGCCAGACCCCAAACTCGACAGGTTCCTTCTGCAGCTCCTTCAAAGTCATAAGTTGGGGAATCTGTGATATCGAGAATGAAGTTTCCTGTAGTTGTAATCAGGTAAGTGTAATTGGGATGTTCACTAGTGGTGGCAAAGTCAATTACATTGGGCTGACCATCTGCCGGGCAAATGTATTTCTTGGACAAACCATCAGCGGTAAAAACTCTACCACCATCAGGATTTGATGTATTCAAAGGGATGAAGTTTACGGAGAGGGCACCACAGATGGAGCCCAATTGGTCGGTGAAGAGATTGCCTCCTACGCTTGCAGTTGGATTTCCAATGAAAGAAAATCCATAAATTCTGTAATTACCTCCAGGTACTTCTTCAAAGTCAATCGTGTTTCTGAGTGAAACGAAGAGGATTGTGCCCTCTTCATCAGCTACTATGTAGCCGAAAGGTGTAGATAGATCACTTGTTGTGAAAGTGATTACATTAGGGATGCCGTCGCCTTGACAATTGTCCAGTGCGCTTTCGCCTTCTACCACTCTGATAGTGGCCTCATCAACGCATCTCTGTTGCGCATTGACAAACATGGTTAGGTGCAGAAAAACTACCGCAAACCATAGTCTGGCCAGTGTGTTGAATTTCATAAAAGTAAAGCTATTTAATTGTTTAATTGCAGACGAGTTGACCTTTACACATCTGAATGATTCTTAGTCAGATATATCAAAGATTTTGGGTGAAAAATGGTGTAGTTGAATGGCGGTTTAGATTGTACAGCGAATTTATTATAATTTTTTATATTTAAAAAGAATTAATGCAAATAAAGATAGGCCTTTCCATATCCTTTCAAAAGAATACCGGAAAATAAAAAATCAGCCCTTCGAGGGGAAAGTATAGGGAAAAAAATTATATTAGCGACTCACCGATCTACCCCTATCCGCATCTCGTCCAGAGATAATAGCAACGAAACAATAAGTGAAGAAACTTTGCGTTGGATAGCACGTAAATAATAATCCCAGATTTGTCCGATTGCATGCACTATGACCTTCACTAAAACCCTAGTACAGGTATCAATAGATCAGATCTAAACCCTGGTTGTCCCCTCGCCAATGGGGCCCAAAAGATTTAGATGCATTCGATATCTATTCCGACTGGCGGCCCGAATTTTGTTGATCATTATCAACCATTTGTAGCAACTAGAACAAATCATTCCTATGTGGAAGAACACCCTGGCCATCCCTTATCTCTTGTTGTTTGCAAGCCTGATTGGACTTGGAATGACTGTCAAAGAGGTTTGGGTGACCGCGCCGCTCAAGTCTTCTTCAAACACCAGTATCAGGACGGTAGTAGGTCCTGGTCCTCAGGAGCTTGTGCAAAATATCTTTGCAGAGGGAGCCTGCGATAACATTTCGAACATAAGTCGGATTGGTCCAGTCGACGGAGTCGGCTATTTTGAGAATGCCCAAGAAGTCATCGGCTTGGACCGTGGAATCATTTTGTCCACCGGAACCATCAGCAATGCCGAAGGACCTAATAAGTATTCGGATGCCAGTGGTAATTTCAACCGAGAAGGAGGCGATCCAGACCTCAATCATTTAGCCACTGGAGAAGTGTTTGATGCGGTAGGTTTAGAGTTTGATTTTGTACCCCTTGACTCCTTCGTTACCTTTCGATACGTCTTTGCCTCAGAAGAATATTGCGAATTTGTAGGAAGTATCTACAATGATGTCTTCGGATTCTTTATTAGTGGACCTGGTATCAACGGGAATTTTGCTGATAATGCTAAAAACGTGGCCTTAATTCCTGGAACGCAGGACTTTGTGGCGATTAATTCGGTTAATCATTTAAACAACTCCAATTACTATCTGGGGAATGAACGTGGGGAGGATGCCAATAAGTGTAACCTTAGTACACACCAACCGGTGGCACTTAATGATGTCGAATACGATGGCTTTACTCAGCCGCTAACAGCTATGCTGAAACTCAACCCCTGCGAAACGTACCACATTCGATTAGTGGTTGGGGATGTAGGCGATTTCTATTATGACTCTGCCGTTTTTCTGGAGGCAGGAAGTTTCAATATTGGCTCGGTGGTTTCTGTTCGTTCCTCTATTAATGAGGAGGGGGAGCAAGCCATGTCTGAAGGCTGCTCTGACGGCTATTTTGTCTTTGAAAGGGCGGACCCTTCTAAGGTTGATTTGCCGGTTACGGTACAATATAAAATCTCGGAGAGTAGCACGGCCACCGAGGGAGATGACTTTGAACCCCTGAGTGGAATTGCAACCATCCCAGTGGGGGAAACGGAGGTTAAAGTACCGATTTTCTCTATCAATGATACTTTGGCTGAAGGGCGAGAAAGCATCCTATTGGAGTTAGATATTCCTTGTGCCTGTTATTCAGATTCTGCCTTCTTATACTTGGAGGAAGCTGCTTTGGTGGAGATCGACTTACCGATAGCTTATGTTTGTGAAAATAATACGACTAGTCTAAGTCCTAATATCATGGGGGGGAACCCGCCCTATACCTACGAATGGAGTACGGGAAGTTCGGAGGCTGAGATATTTGTAAATAGCAATGGCCCGGAACACTATGCCCTCACCATAACCGATGCCTGTGGCCATAAAGGCATTGATTCCACCCGATTAATTGTCACCACTCCTCCCAAGGCGGAATTGAGTGGCCAGGCCAATATATGCGAGGGAGATACGGCCTACTTACAGGTGGATTTTACCGGAGCCGTGCCATGGGCCTTGGGAATAGCTATTGACGGGGTGGAACAAGATATGATTGGAGGAATTCATCAAAACCCATATTGGCTACCCGCTACGAAAGCCGGACAATATTCGATTAGCTACTTCCGGGATGCGGGTTGTGAAGGACCATTTCAAGGTGCGGGTCAAGTGGACGTCACCACGATTGACATTGCTATAGATATCGATCCGGTTTCTTGTTTTGGGGAACAAGATGGTCGAATTTCACTGTCCGTTGACGGAAGTAGCCCACCTTTCCATTGGGAATGGTTGGATACAGATGGCTCAAGCTTAGAGCGTGAACAGCTATCTGCTGGTACTTATCAATTAAGGGTTTGGGATGTCAACGCTTGTGAGAAAGTAGTGACAATGGAGGTAAGTAGCCCAGAAGCACTACAAGAGATAGAGGTAGATTGTGAGGAATTGAATAGTGGTAACTTGGTCTTGACTGCTAAAGGAGGCGTGCCCCCTTATCTCTATAGCATAGATGGCGGAGATTTTGTTTCTGAGGAGGCGCTACAATTGTTAACGGCTGGGCAAACCTTTCAGATTACGATTGAAGATGCAACGGGTTGTCGACTGGAACAATCTTTGCTAATGCCTGCCTTTTATGAGAATATGGTGGAACTGCCTGAAGAAGTAGCCGTAAAGATCGGAATGAGTTATCGAATCCGTCCAAAGTTGAATATACCAGAGAGCCTGGTGGAAAGTATTCGCTGGATTCCGGACTCTAGTTTTACCTGTCCCAGTTGCTTGGAGCCGGAGGTAAGTATCAAAGAAGAAACTACCTTTACACTACGCTTGATTGACCGTTTTGGATGCCGTGGCGAAGCAGATGTTCGCTTGGTCATTGATCCTTCTATTGACGTTTTTATGCCAACGGTTTTTTCTCCAAATGGAGACGATCTGAATGATCGATTCTACGTCATGGCCAACGATGCCCAAGTCGCGCTGATTCGAGATTTTCTCATCTTTGATCGTTGGGGTGGGACAATTTTTGAGGTGCACGATGTTTTGCCGAACGAGCCTGATGCAGGTTGGGATGGCTTGAGTAGAGGGCAGCAATTGCCTCCTGGTATTTATGTCTTCTATGCTCGTTTGCGATTGGTTGATGGCAGTGAAAGACTGGTCGAGGGTGATGTGTTGTTGATTAGATAGTTGTTAACCAGTTCTTTTATTAGTGTATTGCTCATTTTACTACCTTCCATGTACTAAAATTTGCCCTTGATGCCATTGATTGTTTTCGACTTTTTTTATTCCTTATCCTGATTCTCTAATTGATTTGTCAAAGCTGGATTTTTCTTACCTTTAGAAACAGAGAACAACTACTTTTGCTATGGAGTATATCATTGTCACTGGAGCTTCGACAGGTATTGGATATGCGATCACTAAATATCTGATTGACCGAAATTATTTTGTCTTTGGAAGCGTCCGCAAGCCGGCAGATGCCCAACGTCTAAGGGATGATTTTGGATCGCAATCCTTTAGCCCCTTATTATTCGATGTGACGGATCGGTCGGCAATCGAGAAAGCCCAGCTAGAGGTAACAGCAGTGATTGGAGATCAAAAACTAACGGCTTTGATCAATAATGCCGGTATTGCCGTGGGCGGCCCTTTAAAGTATTTAAGTGCTGATGAAATACGGCAACAGCTGGATGTGAATGTGATTGGTTTGCTCTCCGTGACGCAGGCCTTTATCCCGCAACTCGAGAATCCGGCTAGAGCTGGAAAAATCATCAACATCAGCTCTGTATCTGGCATCCTGGTCTCCCCATTTACTAGCCTATATTCGGCCTCTAAGTATGCGGTGGAAGCTCTGACTCATGGACTCCGCAGAGAGCTGTACTTTCATGGTGTGACAGCTGTATCAATCCAACCGGGCCCGATCAAGACTCCGATTTGGGATAAGGCACTTTCTTTCTCCGGAAAATATGACCATACGGAGTATGGCAAGGTTTTGGAAGATATGGATCGTTTCATCCAAAAGACAGAAAAAGGGGCTATCCCTCCTGAAAGAGTGGCAGAGGTTGTACATCGGGCAATAGTAGCGAACAATCCACGCCCTACCTATATAGTCATGAAAGGAGGACTTTTCGCCAGAATAATTTCCTGGCTACCGCATCGTTGGGTCGACAAGCTGATGTCCAGTCGAGCTAAAAAAGTATAGGTTCGAGAGAGCTGTGAACAACCCATCTGCTTTACGGACATGAAGGCGAGCAGCGGTTGTCTCCTAATAAATAGTAAAATTTACAACCCAAGTTATAATCCGCTATGATCCGACCAAGCAAGCTTCTGTTTTGTTGTGGCTGTATGTTGTCTGTGCTGTTCACCTCACTCCATAGTCAATCTAGTTTTTACACCTCCGAAACCTTTTCCCGGGCAGATACACTTCGAGGTATGCTTCGTCCAGAACGAACCTGTTATGATGTCCACTATTATGACCTTGAGGTGGATGTCTTTCCAAAGACGCAGCGTATTAAAGGCAAAGTAGAGATCCATTTCAATACCTTGAGTAGTTTTGACCGATTGCAGATAGATCTATTTCAAAACATGGAATTATCTGCTATCACTTTTGAAGGCGAAAAACTTGCCTACCAACGGCTAGATAACGCAATCTTTATTCAGTTCCCCTCTACAGCCCAAGGGAAAACCAGCTTTCTTTACCGTCTTTTTCGAAGGACAGCCTATTGCTGCTAAGAATCCCCCTTGGGATGGTGGTTTTGTTTGGCGACAGTCATCGAATGAGTTGCCCTGGATTGGCGTGGCATGCGAAGGTATAGGAGCAAGTCTCTGGTGGCCTAATAAAGATCATTTGTCAGATGAGCCAGATAGTATGCGTATCCATGTTGGTGTTCCCAAACCCCTATTTGCCGTTTCTAATGGGGAGCTAGAAAGCATCCGGGAGGAAGCGGATCGGCGAAAGTTTAATTGGCGGGTAGGGTATCCCATCAATAATTACAATGTAACTTTGAACATCGCTGATTACATGCATTGGCAGGAAACTTATCAAACCAAGGATGGTAGTACGATGCCTTTGGATTATTATGTACTGAAAGAAAATGAAAGTAAGGCCAAAAAGCACTTTCAGCAGGTACCGGAGGTCTTGAGTTGTTTTGAGCAGTATTTCGGTAAGTATCCCTTTTGGGATGATGGTTATGCGTTGGTTGAAACACCGTATTTAGGCATGGAGCATCAAGGAGCGATCGCTTACGGGAATCGATATATGAGAGGATATTTAGGCACTATGATACCCCGTCATATGGACTGGGATTATATCATTGTTCATGAGACGGGACATGAGTATTTTGGCAATAGCATCAGTTGTAATGATCATGCTGAAATGTGGATTCATGAGTCTTTTACCACCTATATGGAGGCCCTGTTCATAGAGTGTAAATATGGTTACGAAGATGCTGTCAGTTATCTGCAATCTCAACGGGCATACGTGGAAAATCAAGAACCTATTCTCGGTCCTATGCATGTGAACTGGGATCGTTGGAAAGGTAGTGATCACTACTACAAAGGGGCCTTAATCTTGCATACACTTCGGAGCGTCTTCAATGACGATGACCTATGGTTTAAAACACTGAAACAATTGCACGCTGAGCATGAAATTTCACATATGACAACCGCTGAAGTGATTAGACATTTTGATCGGGTAACTCAGCAAGATCTAAGCTCTTTTTTTCAGCAATACTTGGGGTATCCCAAAATTCCTTGTCTCGTTTATGACATCAAACAGGATAAAAAGGGAACCAGGGTCTCCTACAAATGGGAAGCGGATGTACATACTTTTGATATGCCGGTAGAAATTGGAACTCCTGGAAGGTACAAAAGGGTATACCCTAAAACGAATGAATGGCAGGAAGTGAAACTACCCAAGATGCGGGAAGATCAATTTAAAGTGGCCAAAGAATTGTTCCTGGTGCGATCCAGACCCAAATAGTTGTTTATGCCAGCCTGTGCATCTTCAGTCCACAACTTGCTTGAATTTTCTCGCCTGGGTGCAGCTTAACCAGGCCATCTCCATTATTAAAGGCATCTATATTGCAAGTCATGGGTTCAATCGCAATGGATTCCCGGTGTGGGGGCGTGAATACCTGAACATAGTTGAATTTATGGAGACCTGCTTCTTGCCAATACGTAAGTTGATGTTCTTCATTGTTGAGTATCAGCTCTGCCTTTTCACCGGGTTCAGTCAAGAGAAAACAATTGTCTAGCACTTCGGCTTGGATGGTTCTCTTTTTTTCAAAACGGTCGTAGGCATACCGCTTGCCCGTTGGGATCATATAGGGATCAATTCCAATCATTTCACAAAGAGGAAACCGAAGTTGCCAACGATTCACTCCTTCTTCATCCAGTTTAAAATAAGGATGCCAGCCGATCCCCGCAGGAATGGAGTTGGAATGAAGATTTTGGAAGGCCATTTCCAGAGTAAACTCATTTTGTGTGCTTATAGTAAAACGCACTACAAAACTGAAGCGGAAAGGGTAAGCAGGATCTTGTCCATCTCCCTTGTAGGTACATTCAATAGTAGCTTGCTCTTCTTTGAGATCCAAGTGGGTATATCGGAACTCCTTATCCATTCCCAAGCCGTGCAAAGCATTACCCGTCTGTCCGTCGTTGACAGGAAACTGGTAAATTTTGTCCTCCCAGTGGTAGGTGCCATGTTTGAGCCTATTAGGGAATGGGAAAAGAAAACGACTTTTACACCAATTGTTAAGGTCCATTTCACCGGGGGTGCTGTAGCTATCTAGAATAGAAACCCCTCCCAAGCTAAGATCAAGTAAGCAGGCACCGTGTCCAGGAACTAATCTCAATGAATGCTCTCCATCCGTTGACTGTAGATGCAATTGCTCAAAATTCCCAAATAAGCCTTTTTCTAGTTTGAACATAGATTTATTCCTGCATTAGTTTCAACAAAACACCATTGCTCCAGCCAAAGCCATCTTGTAGTGGATATTCTCCACCACCTGCACTTAGGCTCATATCCATAACATTATATTTTTCTACCATTTTCCCGGTATTCTGATATACTCTGGAATTGAGATCGATCCAGCGATCGGCAATCTTTTGTGCCAGCTCATTCATACCATAGTTCCGGAGTCCTTTGATCGTAATCCATTGCAAGGGAGCCCATCCATTCGGGGCATCCCATTGTTGGCCACTATTATTTGTAGTCGAAACAACGCCGCCTGCCTGTAATAATTGTTCTTCAATGACACTGGCCATTTTTTGTGCTTGCTGCCTATCGACCATATTGAAAAAGAGAGGGAACGCCCCAGCCACAGAAACTGTAGGCATAAGCTTATCTTCTTTAAACTGGTAATCAAAAAAGAAACCCAATTCCTCATTCCAACAATATCGGATCAGAGCATTACGTCGCAGACCAGCTCTTTGGTCATAAATATTAGCATTCTCTTCATCCCCGCTTAACTCGTAGCCTCTAGCAATGGTCAATTCGAGATTGTATAACAGGGCGTTTAGATCCACGGGTATGATAGATGTAGTTTGAATGGTAGTAATATTTTGCCCATCAGCGAACCATCGCGAGCTATAATCCCAGCCAGAAGCTGCTCCGGCTCGAAGGTCCCGGTAAACTTCTTCTAAAGGTCTACCACTCGCCTCCGCCGTTTCGACATCTTCTCGATAACTTTCTGGTCGAGGGGTATCTCCTCTATCCCAATATCTATTTAGGATGGCTCCATCTTTCAGCCGAACTACATGCTGTCGGGTGGGACTGTTCACGCTGACTTGATCAGCTTGATTCATCCAAAAGATGTATTCCTTGACGAGCTGTGGAAGGTATTTCTTGGCGGCCTCTCTGTTTGTCGTTTCGGCCAGAATTTGGACCATAGAAGCGAAGAACGGCGGCTGAGAACGCGTCTTATAATAGGTGCGATTTCCGTTGGGGATGAAGCCAATGGTGTCAATCAGGAAGGCAAAATTATCTACCATATTCTCTATCATGTCCACTTTGTTGGATACTTGTAGGCCCAGCATGGTGAAATAACTATCCCAATAATACACCTCCCTAAACCGACCACCTGGGACGATGTACGAATTTGGGAGAGGAATCAGCGAACCGCCATTGGATACTTCTGGTTCTCTGGTAAGTACATCCCAAAGAAGCGTAATGTGTTTTTGGACAGATCGACTGGTATCACTAGTAAATCCTGAGGCGTAGGCTTTAGGAAGATCAAAGTGTTTTTCTACAAAAACCACTAAATCAAATCCTTCCAACTGTTTCTCTCCCTCGTAAGCCGCTACGATTTCTGCTGCATTGGATTTAGGATTACAATCCACAAAGGTTTTTCCATCGGGAAAGATTCTAGCCAGTTGCACATCCGCAAACAGCTGACCATACCGGACATCTGGTGACTGACTTTGGAAGGGGAAGCTCGGGGTGTCTACCGTAGAGGAGGTTGGGCGACAAGCTAGCGTTAGTAGAAGAAGTGTTATGGGAAAGAGGTGTAGCCGTTTCATACATTTGTATTGTTTCGGCCTGCAATATATAAGTTGGAGGGGATAAAGAAGAGTTGAGAGAACCTAAAGTTTTGATCAAGGGAACCGTAAACGGCCCATCAAATACTTATTTTATTACAGATTAATCATTATCATATCTTTAATGTATTTGGGTGCGCTACTTCAACTAGGATTGGCGTGGAAATTTTTTGAAACTGTCTTTATGATGGTTACCATTTGGAGAGCTAATGAATCGTATTCATAGGTTGCTTGGTTTTTCGTAAGGTTCCTTAGCCAGGATAATCTGATCCTGCGAGAACAATTGTTATAAATTTTAATGTGAATCATACATCTATTTCATTATTTTCAATCGGTAATCTTCAGTTGACTTAAAAACGTGTGATGAAAAGAAATTTAGTTGTCGTTTTGTGCTTTTGCTTAGCACAACTTTGTTTTGCTCAAATCAGATTAGATACCATACCTAATGGAACTAGAATATCCGAACTAGTCGAAAATTATTTCTTGGCGGATAATATGATTCCTGTGGGGATAAACTTCTACGGGAACTGGTTAAATACCCGGACCTTTCACAATGGAGCAGGAACAATTGGCTTAGACTCCGGCATCTTTCTTTCTACGGGTAATGCCGAAGAAGCACTACAGCATCCAGATTCTTTGATGAATCGATACCTTGATACGCTGCAACTAGATTTTAGAGTGGAGAACTTTGAGAAGTTGGTAGGGTTTCAGGCGGAACTGAAGTATGATACCAGCGCATTAGAAATCCAATGAGTAGTTGTTGGGGAGGTTCCCGGGATGAACGAAGAGCATTTCGGTTTATCGAAGGTCAGGGAGGGACTCATTCGAGTGATTTGGTTAGACATATTAGGCAATGACAAAATGGACCATTCTAGCTACGAAAACTAGAAAAGGCCTGAACGGTCAGGGCACAGCCTATACCTACATTCCAATCACTTATCAATCAACTTACTAAGCTAAAAGTTGTTGTAGAAAGTAATTTTGGGAACCCATTTTTTGTCGAGCTGGCTTGGGGTACTTTTAGGGCTAGGTTTGTTAGAATTTGCTAAACTAGCTCACTACCTTTGCCAAAACAACAAAAAATGGACCAATCGGTCGTTTTTACCTAACCAATAAGGATCAAAAAGAAAGATATGAAAGAGGTATTTATCGTTTCTGCTGTACGAACCCCAATGGGAAGTTTTGGTGGCATGTTTGCCGGACTCACCGCTACGCAATTGGGCACCGCAGCCATTACGGGAGCTTTGGACAAGGCGGGCGTAGCCGCAACTTCTGTAGATGAGGTGTTTATGGGGAATGTTTGTTCGGCTAATTTAGGCCAGGCTCCTGCCCGTCAGGCAGCTCTTGGATCAGGAATCCTAAATACAGTACCCTGCACCACCATCAATAAGGTATGCTCATCTGGTATGAAAGCGGTTATGTTTGGGGCACAGAGTATTATGCTTGGACTGACAGATCTTGTTGTAGCAGGAGGGATGGAAAGCATGTCTAATATTCCATACTATGTACCCAAAGCCCGATTTGGATATAAATTCGGAGATGGAGCCTTAATTGATGGTTTGAGTCGTGATGGTTTGAAAGATGCCTATGATCATAATGCCATGGGAGTTTGTGCGGATGCTACAGCAGAGAAGTATAGTATTTCTAGAGAAGAGCAGGATCGATTTGCCGTTCGTTCTTATCAGTTAGCTGCTGAGTCAACGGAAAGCGGCGCCTTCAAAGACGAAATAGTGGCAGTTAGTGTACCACAAAGAAAAGGAGATCCGCTCTCGATTACAGAGGACGAAGAGTACAAGAAGGTGAAATTTGAAAAGATCCCTGCCTTGCGTCCTGCTTTTACCAAGGGGGGGACAGTGACTGCAGCTAATGCTTCTACCATTAATGATGGTGCATCGGCCTTGATCCTGGCTAGTGCAGAGAAAGTAAAAGAATTAGGCTTAACACCCATCGCGAAAATCAAGTCCTTTGCAGATGCTGCACATGAACCTCAGTGGTTTACCACGGCTCCTACCAAAGCCGCACCTGCCGCATTAAAGAGAGCTGGTTTGCATATTGGTGATATCGATTATTGGGAAGTAAACGAGGCATTCGCCGTTGTACCTTTGGCATTTAACCAGGAATTGGGCGTTGATGAAGATAAAGTAAATGTGTTGGGAGGCGGTGTCTCTATTGGACATCCGCTCGGATCTTCTGGTTCCAGGATCATTGCGACTTTAGCGAATGTGTTGCAACAGAAGGATGCAAACGTGGGTTTAGCGACCCTTTGCAATGGTGGTGGTGGTGCTTCGGCTATAGTGATAGAAAGAGTGTAAAAGAAGAACTGTAACGATACTATATGGCCTCAGCGACCTTCCGGCCGCTGGGGCTATATTTTTCTTGCCTACTTCCTCCACGAATTGTACCCGGAATTCAAAACTATCCTTATTTTCGACTCATAAAATACTATGAGCGATGCTTATCTCCCTCCCAAAAACTTGGTCCATATTTGGATTGACCCTTCTATACATTTTTCCGCTCTCCGGACAGATCAACTTACCGGATTTCTTCAGTGACCACATGGTTTTGCAACGGGATCGTCCCATACGAATCTGGGGAACAGCTCCAGCTGGAGAACAGCTGCGGGTAAGCATGGAAAACCGGATAACTGTGGTTAAGGCGGATGAAAATGGGTATTGGAGGGCGACTATGGGGGCCATTCCTATTGGTGGCCCTTATACTTTGGAGCTGCGTGGTAGTACGAGCTATCGGCTGCTGGAAGATGTATGGGTCGGAGAGGTTTGGCTTTGCATGGGACAGAGTAATATGGAGTGGCCTTTATCTAAAACTGATAACTACGAAAGTACGCGGGCTGGGGCTGATCTCCCAAACTTGCGTTATTTCAAAGTGGGTAAGGGCATGGCGATGCAGCCTCAGGATACCCTCACTGGAGGAGTATGGCGAATTGCTACTCCCGAAACAGTTGAGATTTTTTCTGGAGTAGCTTTTCATTTTGCTAAAACCATGTTGATAGAAGAAGGAATTCCTGTTGGCATCGTTGAGGTTTCTTGGGGGGCAACGGGTATTCGGACCTGGCTGGGACCAGAGACGCTCCGTAAACAGGAGGATTTAAGTGGAATTTTGTCTACAATGGACAATTTGATGATCAGCCAGGTACAAGATAGTCTCCGAGAGGCAGAATTGGAATGGAAAGAAAGCTTTGATCAATATGATCTTGGATTATTTGAGAACTGGGCTGCTATCACTACAGATGAATTGGATTGGTCAATCATGGATCTACCACAAACTTGGGAACGTGGTGGACCTCTATTAGTCGATGGAGTGGTTTGGTTTAAGCGGGATTTTGAGATCAATACAGAGCAATCTGAGCAAGACATAGAGTTCTCCTTAGGTGTGCTGGACGATCGTGAGGAGGTGTTTCTCAATGGACAACGACTAGAGAATGAAAACTTCAGCTATCGATCCTTTAGGAAGTATACTCTCCCCAAGGAATACCTACATACCGGGAAAAATACACTAACCGTAAGAATAAGCGACTATGGTTACCTAGGTGGTTTCTTAAGTGAGCCAGAGGATTTCTATTTACAACAAGGGAATTGGCAACTACCCTTGCACGGTCCTTGGTTCTACCGCTGGGGAACCCCAGAACTACCCCCAAAACCTCGCCCCTTAGGACCCAATACCTATCCAGGCTTACTGTATAATGCCATGGTGCATCCGCTTACCCAACTCACTATCGGCGGTATACTTTGGTATCAAGGGGAGAGTGATCTTAATGATCCCTTCCATTATCGGAAGCTGCTGCTGCATCTCATTGATGAGTACAGGCAAAAATGGAGATTAGGAGACTTCCCTTTCCTGATTGTTCAGCTCCCTTTTTTTCGAACCCCACTCTTGCAACCGGCAGAAAGTGGTTGGGCCACCTTAAGAGAATCCCAAGCTTATCCGATCATTCGTCGACAAATTGGATTGGTACCACTAATTGATCTGGGAGCCACTGACAATATTCATCCAACCGATAAGGAAACGGTAGGACGGCGCTGCGGTCAGGTGGCTAAAATTCTACGGGAGAAAATTCCAGCAAGTTTTGGTGGAGCTCAAGTAGCAGAGGTGGAAAGAGTGGATTCTGCACTTATTCTACACTTCCAGGAAGAATCGGCAAATTTACAGAGTAGCACGCCGGATCAATTGCCAGGTTTTACCATTGCAGGAGCGGATGCTAAGTTTTACTGGGCGGAAGCTACTTTGCTGGGAAGTACTAGTATTAGGCTTAAGAGTCCAGAAGTGCCAGTCCCAATGTACGTCAGATACGCATGGGCGGATAACCCCGGTTTACTCAACCTATTTGATGGACGCGGCTTGCCGGTCCCTCCCTTTCGAACTGATCGGTTCAAAGTACCCTGGGAATAGGCAAGACTTCCCCTGTAAAGCATCCCATTCACCCCTCATTCATCCCGTTCTCCCCTTTAATTTTGAGGCAATATAGGGAAGGAATAGTTTTGTGGTATTCGCAATTACAATGAAGAAAACCATGAATCTTTCTAAGAGAGAACAAGCAAGATTAGCAAGAGAATATGGCCCTTGGGCTGTAATCACAGGAGCTTCCTCCGGGATAGGTCGAGCCATAGCTCTGCAATTGGCGGAATCCGGTTTGGATTTGATACTGGTGGCAAGGAGAACTCCCTTATTGGAAGCCTTTGCAGAGGAGGTGAAAAAGAAATGGGGTACTCAAGTACACTGCCTAGGAGCGGATTTGGCTAAGCGGGATGAAACCCTCAAGCTTCTGGATCAGGTTAAAACCTATGACATTGGTCTCTTTGTAGGAGCCGCAGGATTTGGTACTTCCGGTACTTTCATGGAAGCGGAACTGCAACAAGAACTCAATATGTTGGCCGTAAACTGTGAGGCCATCCTAATCATGACCCATCACTTCGCCAAAAACATGGCTAGCCGGGGTCACGGTGGTATTATTCTATTGGCTTCCCTAGTGGGGTTTCAGGGAGTCCCATATGCCGCACATTACGCGGCTACCAAGGCCTATGTCCAATCTTTAGGTGAAGCGATTGCAGTTGAATTAAAGCATAAAAATGTAGATGTACTTTCCGCAGCACCAGGACCAGTTAATAGTGGTTTTGCAGATAGAGCTAATATGCAAATGGGGAAAGTATTGAGTCCAAATCAAGTGGCTGTCCCTATTCTTAAGGCATTGGGTAAACGGCATACTGTACTGCCAGGAGGCTTAACTAAGCTTCTGATTGGATCCCTTCGTACGGTGCCAAGGTGGGCTAAGGTGAGGATCATGAGTAAGGTAATGGGAGGGATGACTCAACACCAGAGAGTTTCCTAGACCAGCCCCTTGATCTATTCATGAAAAAGGCCAACTCTCAGAGTTGGCCTGCTAATTGCTATATAACGCAATCTTCCATTATTCCGAACATATAATGGTGCCATCTTCATCAATAATAACCTCATAATCATCCTGATCGGTATCTACTTCTAAATAGTACTGAATAGAACCATCAGCCAAGGTCCACTGATAAATGTCATCCTCCTCCAGCGTATATCCGGGATAGGCTATAGCTAGGCTATCTAGGACAGCCACCGGGATATCTGCTTCGGTGACCTCCATCGACATTAACAAATATTCCCAATCCAAAGAAAAGTAGACTTCTACTTCCTCACCATTTTCGCCTTCCAATTCAATTTCTATTACCTTTTCATCCCCACACAAGTCTTCTAGTTCAATGCTTTCTACACTCAGGTTAGGAAAGAGTTCCGTCAGATATGCCAGGATAGAGTCCGGTAAATCTTCCATAGATAGATTCTCATCATCATCTCCGTCATCATCATCTCCGTCATCGTCATCTCCGTCATCATCATCTCCGTCATCATCGTCTCCGTCATCATCGTCTCCGTCATCATCGTCTCCGTCGTCATCGTCTCCGTCGTCATCGTCTCCGTCGTCATCATCATCTCCGTCATCATCATCATCTCCGTCTTGGGCTTGACAGACGAAATCGCCTAGTTGATCAAAGAACAGATCAATTCCATCGTCCAGATCTATTTCAAAGAATTCTTCACCAAACTCGATTTCGACACTTGCTGAATCGATATTGAATGCTGGGAAGTTGGTGTTTATATAATCGATAATGCCTGGTAGTAAACTGTCAATGGCTAATCCGACTTCCATGTTTTCGTCTCCGCTGCTGAGGACGATACCCGTCTCATCAAAAAGGATTTCTAGGCCATTAGCCAAGCTTATCCCAAAGGTCTGCTGATCCTCATCGTAAAAGACGACTGCCTCTTCGATCTCTACATTAGGATATTCAGCATTAAGGTAATCCAGGATAGCCTGTGGAAGACTGTCGATCGCAATGCCTTCTCCATCATCACAAGGACTAATGTCAAAGTTGAAGGTTGGGTCTCCTCCATTGCCATCGTGGTCAAGGGTGACGTCAATTAACTCACAGCTAGTGCCGATTAGGCAGAGCGCTGCCCATGCAAAGAACAAAAACTTTTTCATGCACATTTAATTTAAATTGTTTCGTATTGAGTTTGTGTCAATTATTGGAGGGGCACAGAGGCCCAGAGTTTAGCTGCTATAAAACAGCAAGCTTAACTCCTAACTGAGGGGTAGAAATTGCTTGAGCGTAGTTCCAGAAAACCGCCAAACCTGATGACTTTTCAGTCAAGAGTAAAGGCTAAGGATGTCGAATTACTTTGGTCGTAAAACGTACCCCGGCGGTTTGCCCGGTGACAATGTAGGTTCCTGCTGGAGCTTGTGGCATGTCTACCCTAAGCCCTTGGGAATCGGTTTGATAGATGCTGATGGGGACTTCTTGTCCCACAAGGTTGAAGATGCGAATGTTTTCAATTGGTTCCTCAGCCCGAATCAGGAACTGTCCTTGGTTTGGGTTGGGGTAAACTTGAATGCTTGGCGGTTGGATAGCACTTGATTCTTCGTTGGAAAGGATCAATAAATCTTCGGACAGAATAAGGCTGATGGTATCAGGTACAATAGCTGTTTTAGAGATTTCAGCATTTATTAGGACTATACTATCTATCTGAATATTTACGGTGTCCTGAATCAAACCGACGATGATGTCTTCCATTACAATGGAAAAAGTTCCTATCCGTCCTCGACCTGTTCGACTTTGATTCGGATTGGTGAGGGTAATCGCCAATTCGATTTTGCCATTATCGTGATCATCTTCGAACAAAATGGCCGAGTTCTCCTGGGTAGGTCCATCAATCCAGCTATCTCCGGTCAAAGCAAAGTCGATACTAGGCTCCTCTAGAAAGCTGCTGGTATAGCTTAATTCCAAGGCCATTCCATAGAAATCTTCAACGGTAAATGTTTCATTGCCCAGTAGTAAATCTACGTTGAGCATTAGGTCCCCATCATCAATGCTCAAGCTGGGAGAAAGTTCCACAGGAATATCAGCTCCTGGTAGGCCATTATTGAAATCACCCAAACCGCTTCCGTCAGGATGTGTGTTGCCAAGGTTGTCTTTGATGGCATCTTCAATATCCTCTTCATCTACTACACCATCACCATTGCAATCAGCAAAGCCATGATCGACGCCATTGGGGAAGAAACTCCCCCAAGCTTCAATGATGGGTTGAGCTTCCCAATCTGTATCTTCCTCGGCACGCAGCGGTCCTGTACTTCCAAATACAGTCCCTAAATACAAGAGATCTACACCATTAACTACACCATTATTGTTGACGTCGCCAGGCCAAACTTGTGCAGAGACATGGGCTGTGGACAAGATCGATAGAAGCAGAAAAAGTAAAACGTTTTGCATGAATTTAATCCCCATTGTATAAGCCGTATTTCGTGCTATTAACGCTACAAATGTAGCCTTAGCGTATGTTGAACGCAATTACATTTTTTTCACTTTGTCAATGTAGCTGAAGGTGATTTGTTGAATGTGAAGGAGTGTTATAGTTGTAACTATCTGATTTAAAGTTTATTATTCTATTTAAATTATTGTAAATAATATATGAATTGATAAGTTTGTCGGAAAAGAGATACTTGTCCTGCCTTTTTTCGTTATAACAACAGTAAAGTAATGCCATAAATGAAGAAGACGAAACTCATTTCACTGCTTTCGACCTTTGATAAGCGAGAAATTCGTGCCTTTCAACAATTCGTCCATTCTCCCTATTTCAACCAGGATGAAAGGCTGGTTCAACTATTACCTTTGCTCCTTGCTACGCTTTCCGGAGAGGACCTAAGTCTTGCATTCAAGCAAGATTTACATCAAGAACTATTCCCTGATCAACGCTTCGATGACAAGCGAATACGTTACCTATTTACAGATTTAAGTCGCTTAGCCGAGCGATTTCTATTGCTGGAACGCTACCAAGCCAAGACTTTGCAGCAACAATTAGATCTGGCGCATATATCCAATGAGCGTAAACTGCCAAAACTGTATCGTCAAACGGTGCAAAAAATCGAACAGCATTTCGAAGGGGAGTCAGAACGTGACGTGCAATATTTTCATCAGCATTTGGAATTTGCTATGATTAAAGATCAGCATTTCCAGCAACAACGTTTGCGGAAATTTGATGAAAATCTACAATGGGTTTCTGATGATTTAGATCGATACTATTACTTGCAAAAGTTACGGCAGGCATGTATGATGCTGGATCGTCAGGCTATCCTTACTGCCAATTACAATCTCAGAATTTCACAGGAATGGCTTAATCATCTGGTGGATCAATCTTTCTTTGATGAGATCATTATCCGCATTTACTACACGATATTGATGTCTGCCCTGGAAGAGGAGGTTGTTGGGCATTTTGAAGAACTCAAGCATATCCTTGCTAGGGTTCAGGAAGAGATTACCAACACCGACCTAGCTGATATTTACCGTTTTGCCATTAATTATTGCGCCCGTAAGATCCGGAAAGGGAGGACTGAGTATTTGGAAGAAGCCCTGCAATTGTACATGAAAGGGATAACCTCGGCACTCTTCCTGGAGGGAGGATATTTGTCGCCTTGGACCTTCACCAATGTGGTAAAATTAGCGCTGCGGTTGGAGCGGTTTGAATGGATAGCAAAATTCATCCCTCAATATGCACCGAGCTTACCGACTGAATTTCAAGAAAATGCACTGCACTACAATTATGCAGAACTGTACTACTATAGCAAAGATCTTGATCGGGCATTGACTCATTTGAATCTGGTGGCCCTGGATGACCTAAACTATGCTTTGGGGGCAAGGGTTATGTTGGCTAAGATCTACTACGAAACCGCCGAGGAAAATGCCCTCTTATCCTTGCTAGCAGCCTTTAGTCTCTTCCTCAAGCGCAACTGTAAAATATCTGCTAACATCAAACATACTTACTTGAATTTCTGTGATTTGTTGTTCCAGTTGATCCGGCGGAATCCCAAAAAACTGGATAGAATCAGGAATAAGATAGAAGAAACTAACCTACTTACAGATCGAGGTTGGCTACTTTCTGTATGTTCGCAACTGGAAAACCAATTGCTGGGAAACTGAGTGGATGCTCACCATAAGGCCTGGATGGACTTCAAGAAGGAATGTCAAATACTATCCATACAAAGGTATAACGCAGCTGACCTCCTGGTCAAAATTTAACACATAGGGTTGGGAATTTATATATGATGGTATTCCATATAGCGTTATCTTTATAGGTGTGATTTGATGGCTGGATCTGAACTGATTATAGCCACTAAGAATGATACGCTAAAAAACCTATTTTCTATCCGAACAACGCTATTACCCTATGAAATCCGTTCTCTACACACTCACATTACTATTCTCTTGTACCCTTCTCTTTGCTCAAGATGCCCAGAAAATCCTCTTTATCCGAGGCGGGGATGGAACAGGTGGTTTCCTGGAAGGGGGCTTTGACCATCACCTTTGCAATATTGATGATTATGGCACCTGGGCTGGAAACCATGGCTGGGGAACCCTGGCTGATGCGCTACGAGATGAAGGGTTTGAATTGATCCAGATGGAGGAGGGACCTGCGGAAAATTCTGGGCCAGTGGATCTCTTGTCGATTAACCTGTCTGACTATGCGGTGATTGTGATGGGATCCAATAACGTACCCTACCCAGATGCCTTGGTAGATGCCTTCGAAGCCTATATTAAGGCAGGTGGGGCTGCGCTTTTCATCAGTGATGCGAACTTTGGCTTAGATTGGGATCGTGCTCCAAGCTCTGATCAGTCGTTTCTGGATCGATTTGGTTGGGTGATGAACCAGGATCAAGGAACTTATACCTTGAGCACAGCAGATTTTGCGTTGCCAGGACATCCGATCCTAGAAGACGTGGCAGCTTTTAAGGGGGAAGGTGTTTCCCCGATTACGGTGGCAGATTATAATGTTCCGGAGGTCACAAGCACAATTCTGGTACCTGTTCCCTCTAACCAGCAAGTGAAGCGCAATGATGGACCCGGCTTTGGTGCTTCCACTCCTGCTACGACAGACGATGCTGTTTTGGTAGTGGCGACCGTAGGAGCTGGGCGGATTGCAGGCCATTTTGATCGAAATACCTTTTTCAATGTGAATGGCGCTGGAACAGACATCACTGAACATGATAACCGGCAATATGCGATCAACCTCTTTAAGTGGTTGGCAGGCTCTCCGCTAACCACTACTGAACCCACCTTTGGCCAATCGCCCAAGGCTTTTGAGTTTTCCTACCGCTGGAAGGAAGGAACCGTGCAAATCAAGACTGCATTACGACGGTTTCGAGGGATGATCCTGGATACCTCTGGTCGGATTTTGCAACGGTTTGAAGATGAACGTGAACTACAGGTAGGACATCTGCCGAAAGGGTTCTACATATTGAATGTCAATAACTGTGTTACCTATTCTTTTGTCATACCCTAGAATGGCACTGTGGTCTGAATATTTTTTATATGTGATTAGTTCGGTGCTTCCGCTCCCATCTGTAGTTGTAGCACACCACCCTGAATCAGTTGGCTATGCCTTAGCGTATAATCGGGTAGGGTAGTACCATTCCAATTGGCTTTCTGTATGTAAGGGGTGCTGGTTTGATTGTCAATGGTTTCGATGGAGAGTGTTTTTCCACTGCTGTAGGCCGGATGTAACTGAATAGTGATACGGTCGAAAATGGGGCTCCCCAACTGATAACTAGGGTCCTCCTCTGTGCCGCCATTCATTTGGAACAGGCCTATCTTAAGCAGTACAGCCAAAGCGCCCATCAAGCCTTGATCCTCATCTCCTTTGTAGCCCGTTTCCGGGTGTAAGCCTCCGTATACTTTCTGCGTTATTTCTCTTGACCAATATTGGGATAGGTCGGGCCTTCCTAGATGATGAAAGATAAAGGCGGTTTGGATGGAAGGCTGATTACCATAGTTGATAGGAATTCTAGAATACTCAGGATGATTTTCTCTTTCGTGCCGATCTCCGGCGGTGTAATTGATTTCCTTTGCCTTTTCAAATTGAGATTGAAGTTTGTCAATGGCCTTTTCTTTTCCTCCCATTAAGTTGGCTAAACCATCAAGGTCATGCGGAACAAACCAGGTAGATTGGGCGGCATTGGATTCGTTGAAGCCCGTATTAATAGTATATGGATCGAAGGGGTCTTGCCATTTTCCATCCACTGCTTTGGGCCGCATCCAGCCACTTGTCGCATCAAAGGTATTGGCGTAATGTTTTGCTCTATCTAGGAAGTATTGGGCATCTTCTGTTTTACCAAGGCTGTTGGCCATCTGAGCTAAAGTCCAATCCTGGTAAGCATATTCCATCGTAAGACTAGGACCATCTTGGTGATAGCCAAATGAGCCTTCCGGAATAGGGTAGGGGACATAGCCTTGATCAATATAATACTGTAATCCTCCACCTAAAGTGGTTTTATGCTCATAACCTGCACGGCCCATGGTACCTCCTGGCATATGGTTTTTCTTCATGCCTTCGTAAGCCTGGGCTACGTCAAACCCTCGAATCCCTTTCTGGTAAGCGCTGACGATGAAGGGCGTAGAAGATGCCCCTGTCATCACGTGGGTATAGTTACCGCCGGAAGGTCCTCGGGGCACCAATCCTCCATCTTTATAGTAGACTAGCAGACTGTTTACAAATTCTTCATAAATATCTGGGTAGACCAGTCCCCAAAGTGTATTGAGGGTCCATTGGGCTCCCCAAAAGGAATCGGAATTATAGTGATTGAATTGAGGCTGACCTTCAGCATCCACAGGTAGTTGCCCAATTCGGAAGGTATCTGCCGTATTATCTGGATAGGCTCCGTTAAAGTCACTGATGATTCGCCTGCCTTGTAGCGCGTGCCAGAGGTCGGTATAGAATCTTCTTTGATTCTCTTCGGTCCCACCAGCAATTTCTATTCGGCCTAGTAAGCTGTTCCACTCTTCCCGTGATTCTGTTTTGATTTCTTCAAAATCCCATTCGGGCAGCTCGTTCTTGAGGTTAAGTTCAGCATTCTCCACTGAGGTGTAAGAGATGGCTGCCTTCATTAAAAGGTCATTTGACTCTTCGCCCAATTTTACCAAAAACTTCCCGTCCTCTCCCGGTACAATACCTGCAATGTCCTGATTTAGTTGAATGGCGAAATAAACCGTAAGATCTCTAGGGCGTCTTCGGGTAGGCTTATTCGTCACAGAACCCAATAGCAGGCGATTGTTGACCTGTTCTAGTTTGCCATCGGCCAATGTGCTTGGCCCCATTTTTCCACCTAAGTTAAAAATTATGCCACGCTGGTTTGCCATAGCATATTTATACCGATGAAAACCCACTCTGGTAGTACTCGTCAATTCTACTTGGATATTGTATCGATCCAGTACCAACTTGTGATATCCCGGACTCGCCTCTTCTAGTTCATGACTAAAGGGGGAATAGTAATCCTGTAGAATTGTCTGTTCCTCCGCTTCGATGAAATGTACGGGGAGAACAGAAAGCCCCGCCATCTGCCAAGCATGAATATGACTAAGTCCGCGAATGGTATCTGTATGATATCGATACCCACTTCCCCAGGCCCCGTCTATTTCCGTGTCAGGATTTAGGTTGACCATGCCAAAGGGACGACAAGCGGAGGAGAAAAAGAACCATCGAGAATTCGCGGCATCTAGGAAGGGGTAGACTAGATCAACTTTGGCAGGACTTGGATCGACTGCCGACTCAGAAGGGGCTTGGCAGGTGATAAACATAATAAAAGAGAAGGCCAGGGCCATCCCCATTTTAGGTAGAGACTGGATCATCTTTACAAAGTCTGGTTTTGAATTTCGTTTTGTTGGGCTCCAGTTAGAATCCTCTAGTAGAGCTAGAGTCAAATGTATTCAATTTCTGTCGCATTTGCAATGATGCGACATAGCAGCAAACTCTTGCAACACCTAGTCAAACAATTCTCTTACAAAGGGTGCAATTTGTAGATGACGGGAAACACAACCCATTAATATCAAATTTATAAACCCAAATCTCGACCCATGAAAATACATCTGCGGCTAGCTCTAATGAGTTTAATTTTCCTATTGAGTGCAGGATGCAAAAAGGAGAATATCAATCCCGGAAACGGAAACAATCCCAATAACCCCAACAACCCTATTCAAGTGCCTACCGAAGAGCAATTGCGGAATGAGATCGCACAGGCCTTCCCCTTTACGCCCAATCAAGCGTTGGACGCTGTCTATCAGTGTGGCCGATTAAATTCACAACTGCTATGGTACTTCCTGCTGCTGCCTGAAAACAAGATGCAGGTGTTATTCACAACTGATACACACCAAGACTTTGCTTTTGACGGTTCTTATACCTATCAAAACGATCAACTACGGTTGCAAATGCCAGCTGGTCCCAATATGCCCTTTCCCAATGGACTGGATGAGCGCAGCACTGTGATCATGCCTCAATTCGGAACGGTTGCTGCCTTCGCTACCGATAACATGATCTGCCTTTGCGATGGACATAATCTTAATACCCAACAACCTCCCAAAGTGCAGGCCAACTACGATTGCCCGATTATTAACATCCAGCAAGCTACAGATGAGGACAATGCCATAGAGTTTGTCCATCGCGAAATCCCGTTTGATCTTCCGGTAACAGGCTCTATTTTTCGGCAACAAGATATCTATGTCAGTGGAGCCATTAATCCATCTATTACTCGTGCCTTTGGTATTTATCGGCAGGTGGGAAACAAATTCTACGCAAGTTTTCGCCTGGCAAGTGACTTCATTGATTTTGCGGGAGATAAGTTACCGGTTCAACTGAACATAGATCCACCCTTTGCGGATTATAATATCATAAGCGGAGAATTTAGAGACAATGGTCAATCCATTATCGTAGATCAGCTTAAACCCGAAGAGGGAGCCTGCAATCTACGGTAGTACAGATATTAAAAAACGGCTGCTTTCATAGGAAAACAACCGTTTTTTAATGCTTTTCAAGTTAGCTTAGAAACCGTAGGAGATACCTAAGGTGCTAAAAGATTGGGTACCGTCAAATTCGAATTCAGCTTGGCGGATACCGAAGTTCAGGCCAATGCCAATTCCTTTCCAAACATTGAAAGAAATAGTATTGATCCAGGTGTATTCAAAAAGAGGAGCTTCCTCAGAATCCTCAGCTGGCTGGCTGTAAGGGATGAAGGTGCTAAAATTGGATGACCAATTGACCCCGCCTGTAAAGGACTTATTATAAGTGATTTTAACCTTTGATCCTAATCCCCCGGTAGTCTCAATCGGACTATCCGTAGAAGGAAAAGCGATCTGGTAGGTCAAGGGATGAATTACCGCTACAAAATTAGGCAACTGGTGAGGGGTATAGGTAGCACCCGCACCAAAGCCCAAAGACCCCGGCTCTAAGAAATTGAAGATAGAGGAGTTGAAATCTGCCATGGCAGAGATGGCGAAGTCTTGGTTTAACCGTAGACCATAGAGCGAGCCCACCGCCAATACATCGGTAGTGCGATTTTCCAGAAAGCTTTGCTCTTCCGTGTTGTCATCTGTATCTACATCAAGGCTTTGCCAGGCAGTATTAGAGGTGAATGTGTTTCTCCAAAAGCTCTTCTCTTTAATAATGTTGGCAAAGGCATTTAAGCCAATGGAGAGATTCGAGAAGGAGGAATTGGGGTTGGCGTTACTTTGCCAATTGTTGGAGCTACCAAAAGTTAAACCAATCACACCATCAAATCCGGTCTGCCATCCTGAGAGGATCTCGATTCGACTATCTAGTTTGGCAATTTCTGCAGCGAAGGAATCGACTTTAGCCTGCTCAGTGGCTTGGCCAGCGGCAAGGGCCGCTTTTTGAGCCTTTAGTTCTTCTAAGGTTTGTGCATGAGAGAGAATAGAAATAAAGCACAACAGCAATCCTAAACTAAGTTTTCGTAACATTGGATGTCCCATTTTTCTAGTGAACATTTTTTTGAAATTTGTCAACGGTTCTTTTGACGCGAACATATTCAGAAAGTAACTGAATTCATAAGAGCAAAATTACGGCTTTTTATTCGCAAAGATAAGTTGTTGTTAAATAAGTACTTAGATAGGTGGTTGTACGCTTATGTAGTTAAATATTGAGTATTGCTAAATACAGAAAAAACGAAATTGTGATTCCTGTTATTCTTTTGAAAGCCATAACTCCAAATCTTCCTGCCGACCGAAACCTTGAATTAGGATACGGTCCTTTTGGATTCTCACGATTGCATACGAAGTGTTGTCCGGGGTATCTACCATTCCTGCAAAAGTTAGATAGTGAATCCCGTCTTTTTCTCCGTAAGCACCCGCATGATTGTGCCCATTGAAATAAGCTTTTACAGCGGGGTGAGCAGCTAGTACTTCCTGGATTTTCCGGTCGTTCCAAAGGTTGTGCGGATCTATCGGATGTACGGGGAAATGACAAAAAAGTATGACACTTTCTCCCTTGCGATCAGCTCTGCGCAATTGCTTTTCTAACCATTTGATCTGCCGGGAGCTGACTCCGCCATTCCAGGTTTGTGCATTGATGTTACCGGCCGCCTCTATTTCTTTAAGTAAATGGGTAGCTTCAGCTTGTTTCCGTTTACCGAAACTAGCAAAAGTGCTGAGATCATTTCCGTCAAGCGCAATGAAACGCCAGTTCTGTTCTTTGAAGCTATAATACCTTCGGGATAAGCCCATGCGTTTGGGCACCTTGCGTTTAAGGGTTTCTTCGACAGAAAAATCATGATTCCCCAGCACCTGCTTCAATGGAGTTTGCAATTGGTCAATAATTGGCTGCAACGTATCGAAACTGGCAAAGTTCTTATCAATATAATCCCCTAAATGTACTGCAAAAGCCAAATCATTTTTGTTAAACTCGGCAATGCAAGCTTTCAATTTACTGGGAGAATGGCGATAAAAACGCTGGGTAGTAGAGGGGCAATCACAGTATTGGCAATCTGCAATTACTCCGAATGTGAGTAGATCTTTCGCCGATTGCGCAGATAGGGCGCTGGCGTAGCATAATAGCAAAGGAAGAAGTAGGCGATGCATGACCTGAATTATTTGTTCAAACATAAGCAATAGCAAGCATTCACTTACATTTTAATGGATCAAAATATTGAAGCGCAATTATCTGATTAAGGTGAATGAATTACTCAAGGTGGTCGTATGGCCATCAGTACTTGTTAGCCTAACTAGATAGACATACACCCCGGAATTCATTTCTTGATTCTTGTAGGTGCCATCCCACTTTTCTCCTTCAAAGATCAAATTTCCCCATCTATCGTAAATTTGCATTAGTATGCTTTGGTAAGTATTTGATCCTGTATAGATCTCGAAGTAGTCATTAATATTATCTCCATTTGGAGAAAAAGCATTAGGCAAATAAATATGAGTATAGGCTAAAAATAGGACGACAGAACTATCACATTGCTCTGTACGGGTGAGATCAACTTGATATTCTCCTTCTGCGGCAAACCGTTGCCCTCCAATCTCATAGGAAGATCCCGGAATAATCTCAGCATAAACTGTATCTACCCTATGCTGTTGGACTTCTAAATCTAGCAGTACAATGCTGTCGCAGCCATCTGCTGAAGAAAATACCACTTCATACAATCCTGCTTCCTCAAAGGAGTTTCCTCCTAGCAAAAGACGCTCTCCTGCACAGATCGTTTCAAAGATTCGCTGTTCAATGACAGGAATGAAAAATAGATAGTCCTCAGAAATTCGGCACTGTCCAGTTTCTGCATTAATGATTCTAAGTTGATAAGCCCCTTCTCCGTACATCTCTGTTAACTCCCCGAAGGTTTCTCCAGGTAAAGCAACGCCTTCTTTATACCACTGATATCGGTAATCACTTTGCTCTTCTACTGCAAAAGCGAAGTTGGTATCACAAGGAGAGCCGGAGTCCAATAGCTCGAAATCTATGCTCCCTTCATTCTTCAGGATCAAATTATCCAAAAGGTAAACCTTAAGACCATCCTTTGGATTACAATCATCTCCAATTACAATGGCTTGGATATCGACACTTGGCTGGATCGTCATACTCACTTTCTTCCAACCCGGTGTATCTTCTAAAGAAAACTCTTGGCTATCCAGTAAGTACCAGTCTGAATAATTGGTGGGACAATCGTAGCCAGATGTAAAGGGGAGATTAGAACAGCTAGGAGACCCAAAGAAAGTAAAATTGATCGGGGGAGAATTGGCTTCATCTAAAAAACCGATATAGAACTCAAATTCGTAAACCGCATCCTTTTCCATCGGATGGTTTAGACAGACCCCAGCATATTCTTTGTGGATTTCTGTACCGTCAGGGTTTTCTATACTCCCGGCAATGAAGGCGATGGCCCCATCTCCATCTGGGAATGGACTTAAAAAAGGGATCGATACATAACCGCACTGGTTCAAATAGTCCGTCGTGGCACCTGATGCTTGTTGCCATCCAGTGACACAGTTCATTTGACTATGATCATTTGGGCAACATAAGTAATCTTCGAAGGAGGGATTGGGAACGAGGGATTCCTGCCGCACGATTTCACAGCGACAATCTGGATCATTGATATCTATCAGCCCATCATTGTCATCATCAATGGCATTATCGCAGACCTCTTCCATCGCAAAAACGGCCTTGGAATTTGTTAGGGGGAGGAAGCTCAGGGAGAGCATACATAATAGCGGTAGTGCAAAATAAAAGGCGGGTTTTGCTCTTTGATTGATAAGCATGTACAGTGCGGGTTTTTCCGGTGATGGCGCTATGGTATAGCAGTATTATAATGACGGGAAAAAGGTCAACTATCGCAAGTCAAGATATCCCCACCTTTGACTTCCACCAACAATTCGCCAGATTTAACCTACACTTTACCTTTGACAAAAAACCAAAAGGCAGATCAACCTCAGTTGACCTGCTGGTCCATTTTACCACTAAATAATTATAGCAAAGGATTGTTGTGTATACAACCTAGATGCTAAGTGGCTTTATATCAAGCATAGTTATAATCATATGGTCTCAAATTCGAAGTTGACACTATAGTTCTCGGGAAGGATAGGTACTAATACCCAATGCCAGCGCATTTCCCAGGGTTCACAGCCACCACATTCGCTAACCCGCACCAAGAAATTGTACTTACGTTGGTTTTCATTGATAGAAACGCTCCGAGAGTAAAATCGCTCACAGCCCGTTGCACCGCCGAATTGACCCAGTAAGGTGTATTGCGAAAAATCTATGTTGGGTACTGTTCCTTCACAAGGACGATCTGCAAATAAAGACTCTAATTCTTCTGTGGACCGAATGATTTGTTCATTGGTACCTCCTACAAAGCAAGTCAAGTCTAATACTTGTTCAATTTCTCCTAAGGTTACATCCTGTTCTAAGCCACAAAGGTTGACCTTATGACAAGAGAAAATCATAGTTAAAAGGCAAAGGAAACCTAATGTTTTGATTGTTTTCATTTTTACAGTTCTTTATTGAGTTAGACGGCCCAAGTCATGGATCAGGTTGGGCCCAAAGTACACTTATTTCTCTTGAAGGTAGAATATCTTCCACTCGGGGATAGTATGCTACCATTCGCTGCTAAAGGTGAGCAATTGACCTACTAGCGCAATTTTAGGATTAACCGATAATACTTAGTGGCTTGGAAGAGCATCAAGAGCTTTGAAAGTGACTATTTCAGCATATAGAATCTTCCTTGACCTGACCCTTAATTTTCGTGGGATTCCATTAATCCCAATCCTCTAATTCAAGTCCCAAAACCTCTGCTAGGAAATACAATTCCTGGCTATAGGTTTCACGCCTTTGTGCATTCGTCACACCAAATCCATAAGCATACATATATACTGGATTGCCTTTGCCTTTTTGTATCCCCTGCTTGTGCACACTGTAAATGGGGACCTTGGTTTCGTCGAAGCTTTCGTAGTAGGTATTTCGGCTAACGTATTCCGAATGGTCAATTGACAACGTTCTTTGATAGAAATCACTCATCGTCCCTGTTTCGAGCTCAATTCGGTACACAGTCAAGAAGGTTTGATAGAAATCACTCATCGTCCCTGTTTCGAGCTCAATTCGGTACACAGTAGACGGATCCAAGATGGTATTGAGATCGACGATTACTTTAGCAGTGCCTTCTCGCCCCTCCCGCTGATGAATAAGAGCGTGCCGCAGGCCTTTAGGCCAACTGTTGTAATAATAATACTTTCCAGCCTTCTGCGGAACCCCATAGTTCGTTCCTGTATTTTCTAAGGATTCAATTTTGGAACTAATGTGTTGTAATCGCTGTGGCTTAGCAATGAATTCCTTTAAAAATTGATCTTGCGTTTTCATCCACTTTTGAACCTCGACACTTTCGGTATGCTCTAGCCATCGGTAGGGATCTACAATACGATGCCCATGGTATTCATCAATCACTGCTTCTTGCTTGCTGAAAGGATAGGAAAAGGGTTGTGCGATTGCCTCAAGTCCTATACTTAAGATAATGATCATGGACAAAAGGCGGTGTGATTTCTTATGCATGATACTTTAGGTTTATTTATGCGAAAAATTCGCACTTTAGATTAAAAAAATAGCTTTATTGATCTTTCTTATAGGGAAGAGTTTCTTGGGGGTAGCGAAAGGCTGTTTATTGCTGACCTATCAAGCTAAGCTGCTCAAGATGATCCAAGAGATATGCCCGTAATCTGGATCTAGGATAAGTCGCTATCAATTGTCTGGCGAACTGCCGGATGGTTTGATCTTCACCTTGTACTTGTTGACTAATAAGACAAAAAGCAGGAAGGCAACCGATCTGTTGTACGGCCCATAAGGCTTTTTTTCGTACCTCTGGATGTAGATCCTGAACCAATGGCTTTATAGATGAAAAGGAATTTCTTCGGCCCCATTGACCCAACTGCTGCAAACCCAAGATTTTTTGCTGTGTATCTGAGGAGTGAAGATGTTGAAGGGCTTGACGGTAGGCAGCCATGGAATATGGTTTTTCATGGATGATCCGCAGGTTCAAACTTATGCTACAAAGAGAAAGAAGGACTACTCTAAGCAAGAGGAATTCCATAATGGCTTTTGCAATAATGCTCAAGAAGCCTATGAGCCAGATTCCTCCTAAAAGTGAATCCCAGGGTGGAGTGGAAGCCGGAAAAGAGGAACTCGAAGGTTTGGGGCTTTGATCTAGGAATGCGGATGTAGCTCCGGATTTTGTTTCACTAATCTTAACCTCAGATGGTATGGGGGTTGAGGTGTAAATCTGAAGCTGGAGCTCCCAAATAGAAGAAGCGCACAGCAGAAATATGGCTAAGAGTCCCCCAAACCACATCGCCAGATCCATTGGGCCTGACTGGCAGGAAAGGCTACAGTTAAGAGTTTAATCAGTAGCCCTAGTAAACTTGACTTCCACCATAAATTGAGCAGTAGGTCTATGCTCCAGAACTCCTCTCCGATATGTGCACTTATCGTGAATGAATACATTAACTATCTTTTTGTCCAGCGTCGGCTTCTCTGGCTTTTTGGATCAGTTCTGAAAGTTCCTCCAATTCAGCAGGAGAGATCTTTTTTTGTGATAGCAAGGTTGACATCACCTCCGGTATGGAGCGGTTGAAATAAGTACTCAACAAATGATTAAGGGCAGATTTCTTCACCACTTCTTTCTGCAAGGTAGCGGAGTAGTAATACTTGTTTTTTTCATTTCGATGCTTCAAATGTCCTTTCTCTTCCAAGATATTCATCAGCATTCGTATTGAATTATAGCCAGGTGGATTACTAAGTTCCTCAAGGGCTTCTCCAACACTTGCTTCGCCTAATCTATGGATGATGTCCATGATTTGGCGTTCACGTTTACTAAGATCATCGTAAATTTCGCTTGACATGTGTAAATTTTTTCGCACTTAGGAGGTTTTAAAGTAGGACTCAGACTTAAAAACACCTTATAGATATGGTGATAATGAAAATCTGATACTCTGTACTTCAGCTTACAAAAGAAGGAAAAGGCTTGTATTACTGCCTTAATTTTACTTACTTTACTTTACTTCAAAAGCCTTCCCAAGGGAAGCATGTATGTTAAAAAACTCTTCTTAGGGAATACCTGATAAAAATTCCCTAGTCGGCAGTATTTGCATTTCAGTTCTGCCAGTTGCGACATTTCCTAGTGAGCGACATTTCGGTGATTTCTCTATGTTAAGACTACCCGTTAGATTAGGGTTGTAGATCGTGTTATCCATTAGGATATAGGGGCAAAATTTTGCCACCTTGCCTGGCCAACGTATTGGATCTCCTTTCTGCTCTAGCTTTCAATGGGACAAACATTTCGGGTTAGCAGCCATGTGGCCGGTCTGCTCTGATATCTTAATCGAGCTAGGTCCTGCATGGTATTGCTCAACGGTAAATGATGAATTAAAATTCACTGGTAAAAAAGATCTTTTAAGAATTTCTTTTCCATAAGGAGAAGGGTAAATACAGTTGTAATTAGCTTTATTCCTAGAGAGCAGACTCTTTTGCTGAGCAAAGTACGCATGGCAGCCTGATTTACCCCCTTTCAAGTACTTTTCCTACCAGTTTCATTGAATCTCTTTTACCAAACTATTTAAATCTAGTTAATAGCAAACAGCAGCTATTGACCTAGGGTATTTATGCCTTTTTGAGTGTGCTACCCAGTCAAGAACTCGACTTTCTGGAACTATTGTATTAACTAAATATTTTGAAATGATGCTACTTACTAGTAAGAAACTTAGACTGTTATTACTAGGGAGCCTTTTCTTGATCCCGACCTTGATGTTTAGTCAAGGTACTGCTTCGATTAAGGGAAAGGTTCTCGATGAGGACACCGATGAACCGCTCATCGGTGCAACCGTAATTGTTGCTGGAACGGGCTCCGGTACAATTACAGATTTTGATGGTAACTATGTCATCGGCGGGTTGCCAGCAGGTGAGCACAAGGTGGAATTTACCTACACCGGCTTTGCCAAGACCATTGAAACCATCACCCTTTCCGCTGGTCAAGAGCTTACCTTGGATATGACGATGGGAGTGAGTGCTACCGAACTAGATGTGATTGTCGTGACAGGTACTGGGGGGCCAGTAGAGAAGAAGAAAATTGGAAATTCAATCGGCTCTATTTCTACTAAAAAATTACAGCATGTTCCGATTAACTCATTTTCCGATTTATTGACTGGCCGAGAACCCGGGATTGTGGCTTTGCCTTCAGGTGGCTTGACTGGGGAGGGAACCCAGATTCGTATTCGTGGCTCGGCTTCTCTATCCCAATTAAATGAACCGATTGTAATTATTGATGGTATCCGAGTAGACAACGGTGGTGGCTTTGGAGCCGGTGGTTTTGCTTCCGCTGGCGGCGGTGGTGCTCCCTCACGCCTGGATGATATCAACCCAGAATCCATTGAACGCATAGAAATCCTGAAAGGGGCTTCAGCCGCGACCCTCTTCGGAACGGAGGCAAGCAACGGCGTGATTCAAATCTTTACGAAAAAAGGAGTCAGTGGTAAGCCACAGGTGGATCTTAAGTTTGCTCAAGGCTTCATGGACTATCCCAATCGATTCCAGGATAATGTCGGTTTTGCTCGAACAGCTAGCCAGGCGCAAGCTCTATCAACCTTTTATGGGGAAGATATCAAACCCTATGATTTGATCCGCCGGAACTTTACGGAAGAGTTATTCGAAACGGGTATTTCCAATAATGCTTCTGCAAGTGTTTCAGGAGGAAATAATCTGATCTCTTATTATGTTTCTGGCCGTTATTTTTATCAGGATGGGCCTTTTGGTGGACAGGACCGCAACTATCCTGTAGGTATCTCGACGCAAGCCACCGATACAGACCGCAAAGGACAGTTGAATGTTAATTTGAATATTTTTCCAAGTGAAAAATTCAACTTCCGAATTACTTCGGGGTATTCGAATACCGCTTTCACGACCCTGCAAACCAATAACAATATCTATGGGGTAGGTTCGCTGGCGCAATTTAGTAAGCCGGAACTAGCAGGCCCGAACAATCAAACCGGAACCATTGCCTTTGCTACGGTCAATGAGGCCTTACAGCTTTCGGTTAGCCAGGATGTTCGCCATTATAATGGCAGTGTTGCGATGAACTACTATCCGAAGAGTTGGCTGAAGTTGGACGCCGTATTTGGGGTAGACTATTCGAATCAAAGCAGCGTGGAATTCACTCCTTTTGGTTGGAACATTGATGGTTTTGCCAGTAATAATGCCAATGGTCAGAAAGATTATACGGATCGTAATTTCACAGCCATCTCTGCGGAGGTAAAGGCGACCATGAATCATCAGATCACCTCTAACATTTCTTCCAATTTAATCCTAGGAGGGCAGTTGATTCGCCAGGAGGAGTTGATTCAGTCAGGGTCAGGCACAGACTTTCCTGGGCCAGGATTCGAGATCTCCAGTGCAGCTGCCAATCAGCAATTGTTCGAACTGTTTTCTGAGGTCATCAATGCAGGAGTATTTGTGCAGGAACAATTTGGATTCAGTGACCAACTATTTGTGACATTAGGTGCTCGATTGGATGGCCATAGTGCATTCGGATCTAATTTTAATGCGGCGGTTTATCCTAAGGTATCTTTTTCCTACATACCCTCCGATGCCAATTGGTGGAATGGCATTGGACCAATCAGTAGTTTACAATTGAGAAGTTCTTACGGATGGGCGGGACTACAGCCCGGTGCATTTGATGCTTTGACGACCTATCAGGCCTTGACTTCCACCTCTGGAGCGGGGATTGTCCCTAACAATCTAGGGAATGTGGATCTGGAACCAGAAATTTCTAAAGAATGGGAAATCGGAACAGTAGTGGGCCTTTTTAATGACAAGATTTCCTTAGAAGCCGTTTATTGGGATCGTACGGTAGAGGATGCGTTGTTTGCTCGGCAATTTGCCCTTTCTGGGGGCTGGAGAAGCCGACAACTAGTAAATATCGGTGAACTTTCGGCAAATGGAGTAGAGTTGAAGCTTAACGGAACCGTATATCGCTCTAGAGATTGGAGTGTAGATTTATTTGCCAACGCAGCTTTTATCAAAGAAGAAGTGGTGTCTTTAGGCGGAGCACCGCCTGTAAAGGTAGGCGGCTCTTATCCTCGCTACCGCAATTTCTTGATAGAAGGTTTTGCGCCGGGTGCTCAGTTTGGAGCCGAATTGGTGGAAACAACAGGTGATGCCTTACCGATCGACTTTAATAGTGATGGTTTACCGGATTCTAGAGAGGAGATCGTTGCCTTCTTAGGTTCTAAGGAACCAGGTGATCTAAGCCTGCCTACGACGATTGGTGCAGGTGGCGTTTTATTGAAGGATGAAGATGGAGATGGAGATTTCCTAGATCATTATCTCGGTAAAGGAACACCTGATTGGCAAGGTTCTTTTGGGGGCACGGTGAAGTTCCGCAACTTTAGTTTAACCACTCTCTTCGAATACAAAACGGGGAATTTCCGCATTAACAATCTAACTGGGGCTTTCCGTCAAGCTAATGGCAGTATCGGTCGTAACCTACCGGGCTCTGCCGAGGTGGAGCGTGATTATCTATCCGGAGGGACAGATGGACAAGGAAATGCGCAAAATTCTGGAGAAGTACGTTACGAGGCCCTCAAAGGTTGGTTACACGAAAACCTGGCATTGGCACCCTTTTCTGGGCTGAATACGATTGAAAAGGCCGATTTTATCCGTTGGAGAGAGCTGAACATTACCTACCAGCTACCTACATCTTTCCTCAAGAAATTGAATCTTCGAAATGCATCCTTTACTGTGGCAGGCAGAAACCTAGCCCTATTTTCAGGTTACAGTGGTGTCGATCCTGAAATTAATGTGTTTGGTAGAGGGGGGGACGGAAATGAAACCGATACAACTGACCAGAATTTTGGAGTGGGTATTGAAGCCTTTGGCTGGCCGATCCCTCGGCAATTGCTATTCACTCTAAAGGTAGGCATTTAGACTCAACATTTTTATTTCCTTCTTTCTGAGAAGTCAAAAGATAGATCTATGAAAAACCTATTGTTATCTATAAAGAAATATAGCCTAAAATTATTGTTGGCTATGTTCATCCTGGGGTCCTTCACCGCTTGTAGCGACCTATTACAAGCCGATAATCCCAATAATCTATTGGAAGAAGATCTCAAAGATCCTCGTTCCGTATTGCCAATGGTTAATGGCGTACAGGCTTCTTTGACCAGAGCTTTTGCCAACATCATTGCTCCGTATGCCACAGCTAGTGATGAGTTGACGTGGATTGGTTCGAGAGATGCCTGGCAACAGTTGCAATTTGGGAACTTTAATAATCCTAATAATGAATTTACAGATGCTGCCTTCTTTTTCGTAGGAGAAGCACGTTGGTGGAGTGATGATGTGATTAAGAGAGTTGAAGCCTTCGATGCTGAAGGTTTGTTGCTAGCTGGAGATGAAGTGCAGTTGGCCAGAGCCTACTTATACGGAGCCATCATCTACACGGTTATTGCCGATATGTTTGATGATTTTGTGGTCGATTCTGACAAAAGCGAGGCTGCACCTCCAGTAGGACCTGAAAATATGGCTAGTTTATACGATCAGGCTATCACCTATCTCAACAAGGGGGCTGCGATTGATGGAATCAATGAAGACCTAGAGGCAGCCTTTTCGGGTATGCTGGCTCGTGTCCATTACTCCAAAGCCCTATGGCTCAAGTTGAATCCGATGGATATCAGTAATCCACTGATCAATGATGCGGAGGCCATTAAGTTCGCTCAGGAAGCATTGGACAAGATGGGAGCGGATTACAAATTTATTTTGGATACAGACCCCACTACTCCAGATGTTGTTGGGACGCTAGACATTGGTCAGCAGGTAAATCAACGATTGGAAATGCGGTTGTCAAATGACTATATCATTCCAGATGCCGAAAACAAAAGAGTAGCTAATTTGGGTGATGGAGATCCTGCCACTAGCATTAGCCTGCTTGATCCGATCGACAATATTGCAGATCCAGTACTCTACGATGCAGTGGTTAGTTTTTCCACTCAAGCACAGTTTGTTGATTTCACCATGGTTTCTGCCCGGGAAATGTACCTGATACTGGCTGAGGCAGCTTTAGCACAAGGTGATGACACCGGTTTTAGCACACAAATTAATGCACTCCGCGCTTTGGACACTAAACTAAGCGCCTACACTGGACAAGTGGATGCGATGAGCTTGCTTAAACACTCCCGTCGTGTGAACCTTTTCCTACAAGGAAGAAGAATTGCCGATCATTATCGCTTTGAGGAATCGGCATCGGACTGGCAGTCTAACAGTGATGCTGTATTGAACCCTGGTACTTTTTTCCCAATTACCATCACGGAGATTCGAGCCAATCCGTTCATCAATTAATTCGAAGTCAAAGTCAATATAAACAGATTCATGATGGCCTGTCGAGTTGATTCGGCAGGCCTTTTTTTGCATAGAAATTTATGCAATCGTTTGTCTCATGTTCTAATCGCCTAACCTAACTAATCTTCTAAAAAGAGTGGTGTGGGCATAATTTTCCACTATTTTTTTTTATTTTTATCATATAGTGTTTGGTAATTTAATTCGCTTTATTAAATTCGTGCAATCGTTTGCATGATATGAAGAAGAGTAAAACAACGATACATGATATTGCCGGAGCTTTAAGCGTAACCTCTTCAACGGTATCTAGGGCGCTCAATAATCATCCGGCCATCAGCGAGGATACCAAGCGATTAGTCGTGGAAATGGCTCGCCAGATGAATTACAAGCCGAACCGCTTGGCTGCTGCTTTGCGTAGTGGCAAAAGTATGAATATTGGCGTTATGGTCCCGATGATTGAGCGAAGTATTTTTGCCTCTATCATTCGAGGTATTGAAGATGAAGTAGCCAAAAGTGGATATGGCATTATCATGTGCCAAACCTATGACGATCTCACTCATGAAAAACGAGCCTTTGACACCTTGTTCCGATCGCAGGTGGATGGCATTATCGCATCAGCCACCCGTTCTTCGGGTAACATGGATCTCTATCAAAAAGTGATAGAAGATGATATCCCCTTGATCTTATTTGACCGTTCCATTGATGAGTTGGGGGTGAGTGCTGTGGTGATTGATGACTTCAAGGGGGGGTATGAGGCGACTCGGCATCTAATCGAACAAGGGTGTAAGAAGATTTTTCACTTTGCCGGAGATCAAGACATCAAGGTTTACCAAGAACGCCTGCGAGGCTATAAGGCAGCGCTGCAAGATGCTGGAATTACTTTTGAGGAAAGTTGGGTGATCAACTGCCGCTCAAACATTGAGAAGGGCCGACAGGCTGCCGAATACATTATAACATCTGGCAATATTCCGGATGCTATATTTTCCTCCAGTGATTTTGCCGCACTCGGAGCCATGCAAATTCTTAAAGGAAAATTTTCTATCCCAAACGATATAGCTATAGTTGGGTTTGCTAACGAACCCTTTACTTCTTTTGTTGAGCCAGCCATGACTACGGTAAATCAGCATGGGCGAGACATGGGAAGACTCGCAGCTAGAGCATTTTTAGATTGTATAGCCAACCGCAAAGACTACGTATCCAGACAAATTGTTTTACAGCCCGAGCTTATTGTTCGTGCATCTTCTAAAAAGTTGAAATAGATCAGTATGCCAAATGATGGTTTGGACGGCAAGGTGGCCGTCATCACCGGAGGTGCTGGAGTGCTAGGTAGTGCAATGGCTATGGGATTGGCCAAAGCAGGAGTAAAAGTAGCTGTGTTATCGAGAACTGCCAGCAAGGTGGAACAAGTTGTTAAAGCCATTGAACAGGCTGGCGGAACGGCCATGTCTTTGGTGGCAGACGTACTGGATCAAACTCAATTGGAACAAGCCAGAGATCAGTTGTTGGAAAACTGGGGCCAGATTGACATCTTGGTTAACGCCGCAGGTGGCAACATGAAAGGTGCAACCATCATGCCCACGCAAAACTTTTTTGATCTATCTGTGTCCGACTTCCAGAAAGTCACAGATTTGAACCTTAAGGGAACGGTTATTCCTAGTCTAGTTTTAGGAGAAGCTATGGCAAAAGGAGGAGCAGGAAGTATTGTCAATATTTCTTCTATGGCAGCTCAGCGTGTGATTACTAGAGTGGTAGGATATTCAGCGTCCAAAGCTGCCATTGATAACTTCACTCGTTGGATGGCTGTCGAGCTGGCTCTTAAGTTTGGCGAGGGGATGAGAGTGAACGCCATCGCACCAGGGTTTTTTATCGGGGAACAGAATCGAAGACTATTGCTAAATGAGGATAATTCTCTGACCCAAAGAGGGCAGATGATTGTAGATCATACACCGATGAAACGTTTTGGGGAACCTGAAGAACTTTGTGGAACCTTAAATTGGCTCTGTAGCGAAGGCGCTAAATTTGTGACCGGAATCGTGGTTCCTGTTGATGGGGGATTTAGTGCCTTTAGTGGAATATAAGAGAGGATTGGACAGCTAGTAAAAGCAGCTTGTTCTATCCGTCAGTAAAACGAAAACGAAACGAAGAACCATAATTATGCCATCGAAATTTATTGACGATGACTTTTTGTTGCACAGTAGGCCGGCGCAGCAACTTTATCACGACTTTGCTGCGTCCATGCCTATTATTGATTACCACTGCCATCTTCCACCACACGACATAGCTCATAATACGCAATACGAAAATCTTACTCAAATTTGGTTGAATGGAGACCACTATAAATGGAGAGCCATGCGAACCAATGGAGTAGATGAAAAATATATTACTGGAGACGCCACGGATTACGAAAAATTTGAACAGTGGGCTGCTACTGTTCCTTACACGATGCGCAATCCGCTTTATCATTGGTCTCATCTGGAATTACGTCGCTATTTTGGCGTGGAAGAATTACTGAACGAATCTACTGCTAAGAAGACCTACGACTCTTGTACCGCATCCTTGCAAACGGAAGCTTTTAGAGTGCAACCACTACTGCAACGTATGAATGTGGAAGTGATTTGTACCACAGATGATCCAATTGATACCTTAAAAGATCATCAAGCTCTAGCTGAGCAGGATCTTCCGTACCTTGTTCTTCCTGCCTTCCGACCGGATAAAGCCATTTTTATTGATGCCCCCGCTTTCAATGATTACATCCAAGCACTAGCAGCGGCTGCGGATTTAGAGATCCGAAACCTGCGCGACTTGCTTGCAGCATTGGAGACGAGAGCTGATTTTTTTCATCAAATGGGTTGTCGCTTGTCAGACCATGGGTTAGAGCAAATGTATGCGGCTGATTTCACGGATGAAGAAGTAGATAAAATATTAAGAAAACGTTTAGCTGGAAAAACTATATTTGCAGGCGAAGCCCTAATCTATAAATCAGCCCTCTTGTATTATCTGGGGAAACTGTACCACAGCAAAGGCTGGACGCAGCAGTTTCATCTTGGCGCTATGCGCAATAACAATTCCCGGATGATGCGACAACTGGGACCCGATACTGGCTTCGATAGCATTGGCGATTACTCCCAAGCCTCTGCATTGGCTCAATTCCTTGATCGTTTGGATGATGAAGATAAATTGGCGAAAACCATTCTCTATAATCTTCATCCAGGCTACAACGAGGTAATGGCTACGATGATCGGTAATTTCAATGACGGTAGTATAGCTGGAAAATTACAGTTTGGGTCCGGTTGGTGGTTCTTGGATCAACTGGATGGTATGGAGAAGCAAATGAATGCTTTGTCAAACATGGGCCTCATCAGCAGATTTGTAGGAATGCTAACGGATAGCCGAAGCTTTTTGTCCTATCCCCGCCACGAATACTTCCGACGTTTGCTGTGCAATATGTTTGGAGATGACGTAGAAAAAGGTTTGCTCCCCAATGATATCCCATGGATCGGTAAACTGATTCAAGATATCTGTTATCACAATGCCAAGTCCTACTTTAACTTTTGTAAACCTTAATACACGTTGTTAGAAAATTACAAGCAATGAAGAAAGTAGTCACTTTTGGTGAGATCATGTTACGCTTGACGCCACCAGGGCACAAGCGCTTTAGTCAAGCCAATAGATTTGATGTGATTTATGGCGGAGGGGAAAGCAATGTCGCCGTTTCCTTGGCAAACTATGGCATTCCTGTTTCCTTCGTGACCCGACTCCCAGATAACGATATCGGAGAATGTGCGCTTATGGAAATGCGAAAGCGCGGTGTGGATACAAAGCATATTGTCAGAGGAGGAGAACGGCTAGGTATTTATTTCTTAGAGATTGGGGCGGTGTCTCGCGGTAGCAAGGTGGTGTATGACCGGAGTCATTCGGGAATGGCTAGCATTGAAAAAGGGATGGTGGATTGGGAATCTGTATTTGCCGATGCACAATGGTTTCATTGGACTGGTATCACTCCTGCTATTTCTCAAGGTGCGGCAGATGCTTGTCTAGAGGCCATTCAGGTAGCCAACAAGATGGGCGTTACGGTTTCTACAGATTTGAACTACCGTAAAAACCTCTGGAAATATGGGAAATCCCCCGCTGATATCATGCCGGACCTAGTAGCTGGCTGTGATGTCATCTTAGGAAACGAAGAGGATGCTGAAAAGCATTTTGATATACATCCAGAAGGAGTAGATGTTACACAGGGGGACACCATCGATGCGGGGGCGTATATTTCGGTTTGTAAACAATTGATGAAGCGTTTTCCTCGGGCTAAGAAAGTGATTATCACCCTTCGAGGGTCTATCAGTGCCTCTCATAATACCTGGTCTGGTGTGTTGTATGACGGTGAAACTTTGTTTCAAGCACCAACCTACCAGATTACACACATTGTAGATAGAGTAGGGGGAGGCGATAGTTTTATGGGAGGATTAATCTATGGCCTATTATCCTACGAGAATGATCAAGATGCTCTTAACTATGCTGTGGCCGCTTCCAATCTGAAGCATACCATTTATGGAGATGCGAATTTAGTGACGGTGGCTGAAGTGGAGAAGTTGATGAGTGGTGATGCTTCAGGGCGAGTATCTCGCTAAGCTGAACAAGATGAACATTATAGATAGTAACTAAAAACGAAAGATCTACCAACTAATTAGTAACCAACAAGTACTCGAAAGCAGGTGTATTAGCAACCGGATAAGTATTCAACAAAACGAAAACAAAACGAAAAACAAAACAAGTTTCCAACGCTAGTAGCCTGCTTTCTTTTTCTTTTCTTTGAATTTTTCAGGACTCTTCCATCGGAGGGACAGGATTCATTGGCCAATATTTAATGACTCAGACCATGCAGGCTGAAGCGGTTTCTCGTATAGCTTCTTTAAAGTACCTTGAATTAGTGTATGCCTTATTGATCGGCTTGTTATGGTTTGGTGAAACTTATCTTTTTTGGAGTTTTATTGGGATCAGTCTGATTATGTCAGGTATGATCTTGAATGTCTTCTTCACGAAAAAACGTAGCTAATTCCAACCTTTTCCAGAACTGAAGTATATATCAGGTGTTCTTGCCTAGAACATATTAGGTTCAGCTGAGCCTTGGTGATACAAATCACTAACTTAGTGCTGCAAATGTTTTTTCTTTGTGCCAAAATACTGTTATGTTAAATTTCATAAAGAATCTACTGGGAGGCGGTCCCAAGGCGGACATTGGTGAACTGCTAGCAAACGGAGCTACTATTGTGGATGTACGAACACCTAAAGAGTATGCAAGTGGACATGCCAAGGGTTCTATAAATATTCCCTTATCTACTTTGGGAAATGAAATCAGCAAAGTTCAAAGGTTATCACAACCAATTGTAACTTGTTGCCGCAGCGGTCAAAGGAGTGGAATTGGAGCTTCTGTTCTTAGGAAAAAGGGGATAGAGGCTTACAATGGAGGCAGTTGGCAGCAAGTGGCGGCACATAATAAGTAAAGAAAGTTCTAATCGTTTTGTGTGTTGGGTTAGTGGTATAGCTGTTCTGCTATTCAGCATGTTTCTGGCCATCGTACTGACGATAAAAACTATCGGAGACGCAAAAAGGTAATACAGAGTAAACATGGAGAAATATTTCGATCTATTCTTTCGATCCTTCGGAGATTACTGGCATTATCTCAAGGGAGAGATCATGAGCCCTTCCTGGCACAACTACTTCTATTGGCTCATTGGGGTTTCCTTATTTTTCTGGCTTTTAGAGGTGGTCATCCCTTGGCGTAAGAAACAGAAGGTAATTCGACGCGATTTTTGGTTAGATGGATTTTACATGTTCTTTAATTTCTTCTTGTTCTCCTTAATCGGCTACAATGCCGTGTCCAATGTATTTGTCGAGCTATTCAATGATTTTTTGGCCCTCTTCGGTATTACAAATGTAGTAGCTTTACACGTACAAGCCTTCCCGCTATGGGGCCAACTCTTGCTGATGCTGGTCATCCGAGATTTCATTCACTACAATGTACATCGCTTACTGCATCGAGTGCCGATTTTATGGGAATTTCACAAAGTTCACCATTCTGTGCAGGAAATGGGTTTTGCGGCCCATTTGCGCTATCATTGGATGGAGAACATCGTGTATCGCTTCTTGGAATACTTGCCTCTAGCGATGATAGGCTTTGGAATTCAGGATTTCTTCATTATCCACATCTTTACGCTGGCCGTTGGGCATTTCAACCACTCCAATATCAGCATACCGCTAGGGCCCTTAAGGTATATATTCAATAACCCCCAGATGCACATCTGGCATCATGCCAAGACCCTACCGAAGGGCCGAAGGTTTGGTGTTAACTTTGGACTCACCCTGAGTATCTGGGACTACCTCTTCAAAACAGATTATGTCCCGGAAACGGGTCGAGATATACCCTTGGGGTTTGACGATGTAGAATCTTTCCCGGAAGGATTTTTGGAGCAACAAGCGTATCCCTGGCTACAAAAAAAGGAGGATCCCTCATCCGAAACAGCCTAACCCTAGCCCCGTGTAGGTAGATCCATAGAAACACGGAAAGGCAAGGATACAACTTCCACCTATGGAAAGGGGAATACCTTCTCTAACTCCTTAACAAACAGGGGACTCTAAGAAAGATTTATCCTCAAAGAAAAACCTTGGATGTTTTGCAAACCAAGTTGGTATAGGTATATTGCGATGTGAGGAATGGCCCCAATTTATTGACGATTGGCAACTTTCCTTCAAAGCAAAAACGAAAACGATGATAAATCAACTTTGGACGAGGCTTCTCTTCCTGGCCCTCGTTTGCTGTATCCTTTCCTGTAGTGAACTTCAAGAGGGAAAAGTACTGAAATTAGCACATGGTCTTGACGTCAAACATCCCGTACACGGAGGGATGGTCTATATGGCCGAGGAACTAGAAAAGAGATCGGGTGGTAAATTGAAAATTCAAATCTACCCGAGCGGCCAATTGGGTTCGGAACGACAGTGTCTGGAGCTCTTGCAGATTGGTAGCCTAGATATGACCAAGGTCTCAGCTGCTCCACTAGAGAATTTTTCACCGAAAACAAAAGTTTTAAGTTTACCCTATATTTTCCGGGATGAGGATCATGCTTGGAAAGTTTTTAATGGTGATATCGGTAAAGAACTACTGGTGGGGGCTGAAGAATTCTGGTTGCGTGGCTTGGTCTTTTATGATGCCGGAAGTCGGAGTTTTTATACGAAAGATCGGCCAATTAATACTCCTGCTGATCTTAAAGGTTTGAAAATCAGAGTACAAAATAGCCAAACAGCTCTGCAAATGGTTTCGGCCTTAGGTGGATCACCTACACCCATATCATTTGGTGAATTATATACCTCCTTACAACAAGGCGTCGTTGATGGGGCTGAAAATAATGCCCCAAGTTTTTACACTTCCCGTCATTATGAAGTCTGCAAGTATTATTCGATCGATGAACATGCAGTCGTGCCAGATGTATTGCTGATCGGTACCTCTACCTGGGATCGACTCAGCAAGCAAGAAAGGGAATGGCTGCAAGCAGCAGCAGATGCCTCTGTCACCGAGCAGCGCAAACTCTGGAAGGTTGCTAATCAGGAGGCACTAGATAAGGTAATAGAAGCTGGTGTAGAAATCATTTATCCTGACAAAACACCATTCAGCTCGCAAGTGAGTGAGATCTATGAGAGCTATCGAGATAATCCAGAGATTTTCAGCCTTATCGAGCGTATCCGTTCCATCCAATAATTCTCTAAATAATTCCATCTTATGCGCAGTGCAATGGATTCTATACTGAAAAATGTATTGGCCGTCTTGATGGCCGTGATGGTGGTGGATGTGCTTTGGGGCGTATTTACCCGTTATGTTTTGGGCGCGCAAAGTCCCTGGACTGAAGAATTAGCCCGATTTCTTTTGATTTGGATCGGCATTTTGGGGGCGGCTTTTGCCTCTGGCAAAAGAATGCACTTGGCGATAGATATTTTGCCAACGGCATTGGAAGGAAGCCGTAAACGCCTACTTGAGAATGGCATTAACATCATTATTCTACTTTTCGCCATTGCTGTACTTTTGATTGGTGGGAGCCGCTTGGTATTTGTTACCTCCAAACTAGGTCAGGTATCTACTTCTCTTGATCTGCCTTTGGCCGTGGTATATGTCATTGTACCTATTAGCGGTCTTTTTATTGTCATTTACAAACTGCTGGACTTACTCCAGCCATCCGTGGACTAATTCCCTTCAACTTGTTCTTATGGAAATATTGATACTTGTACTTAGTTTCGTCATTCTTTTGGGCCTGGGTGTACCAGTGGCTTGGAGTATTGGGGTATCTACGCTTTTAACCATGTTTGTAAGCATCCCCTTTATGCCCGCTGTGACTACAGTAGCACAGCAGATGGCTACTGGCCTGGATAGTTTTACCTTATTGGCCATTCCCTTCTTTGTTCTGGCAGGTCAGATCATGAATCAAGGAGGGATAGCCAAGCGTTTGATTGCTTTCGCCAAGACCCTCGTTGGTGCCTTGCCCGGTGGCTTGGCGCACGTTAATATTGTTACTGCGATGTTATTCGGAGCGATTGCAGGATCCGCAGCTGCAGCCGCTTCGGCCATTGGTAGCTTTATGGGGAAGCAGATGGAGGATGAAGGATACGATCGAGAATTTGCTGCCGCAGTTAATATTACCTCCTCTACTACTGGGCTCATTATCCCACCTAGTAATGTATTGATTGTCTATTCTTTAGCGAGTGGCGGTGTGTCGATTGCTGCCTTGTTCCTCGCAGGCTATCTTCCTGGTATCTTAACGGGGCTGTTATTGATGATCGTGGCCACGATTTGGGCCAAGCGTAAAGGATTCCCGGTTGGGAAGCGTAGCAAGATCAGCGAAGTATTCAGTACCTTCATTGATGCCTTTCCCAGTTTGTTGCTTCTCGTGGTGGTGATTGGTGGTATTGTAGCCGGAATCTTCACCGCAACAGAGGCTTCCGCCGTAGCCGTTTTGTATTGTTTGATCCTCGCCTTTGTGTACAAGGAGATCACCTTCGAAGATTTACCCAATATTCTGGTAAATTCCGTTTCTACTACAGCGATTGTAATGCTTCTGATTGGTACATCGATAAGCATGTCCTGGATCATGAGTTACGAAAATATACCGCAAAGTATCACAGAGACCTTAATTGGCATCAGCGACAATAAGATTGTTATCCTGCTGATTATCAATATGATCCTCTTGTTCGTTGGGATCTTCATGGATATGACTCCAGCTGTTTTGATCTTTACCCCCATCTTTTTGCCAGTGGTCACGGAATTAGGAATGGACCCTACCCATTTTGGAATCATTATGGTTCTGAATCTCTGTATTGGACTTTGTACACCACCTGTTGGTTCGGTTCTATTTATTGGAGTGGGAGTTGCCAAGACCACTATTCAGAAAGTAATTCGGCCATTATTACCGCTATTTGTAGCTATGTTAGTAGCTTTGATTATCGTGAGTTATGTACCTGGACTTAGTCTTTGGTTGCCACGTTTATTTGGTTTCTAGAAATTACTTACAAAAGGGCTATATGAGCAGAACAACAATCAGTCAACAAATTGTAGATAATGGAATCATTGCGATTGTAAGATCAAAACAAGCCATTAACTTAGTTAAATTGGTGGAAAGCTACGCGGCTGGCGGGATTAAATCTATAGAGATAACGATGAACACGCCTGGTGCTTTGGCAGCGGTGCAGGAAATAGCTCAGCGGATGCCGGAGGTACAGATTGGAGTAGGCACGGTTCGTAACACAGGTGAGGCTGGCCAAGCCATTGAACATGGAGCCCGCTATTTAGTTACTCCCATTACTGATCCTGAAATTATTGAGATTGCCCATAAGAATGATATTCCAGTAGCCATGGGGGCTTTTACTCCCACAGAAGTCTACAATGCCCACCAATTTGGGGCGGATATGATCAAGTTGTTCCCCGCGGGGAACCTAGGGATTTCCTACATGAAAGCCGTGCTTGCACCTATGCCGCCGATGAAAATTGTCCCTACAGGTGGAATCAACTTGGACAACGCCCGTCAGTGGCTGGACGCTGGTGCTAGCGCCCTTGGGATTGGCAGTGCTCTGGTTGATCCTGCTCTAATAGAGAAAGAGGACTTTGCTGGGCTAACACAATTGGCTAAAGAATTTGCCAGCCTTGTAGAATTATCTGCTTAGCTTTGCAGCTCCAAGGAATCAACTTGGGGAGTCAAGCAAGTGCTGCATGGAGGATAATTCGATCAGTCTAAATAAGTTTATAAGTCAAACGGGAATCTGTTCTCGCCGCGAAGCCGATCAGTGGATACTGGCTGGCCGCGTCGAGATTAATGGCCAACCCACGCAAAAGGGTAATCGGGTATTTCCGGGTGATCAGGTCACGGTTGATGGGAAACCACTGAAGAATAAACCCAAATCAATCTATTTGGCTTTCCACAAACCTGTCGGTGTCACTTGTACCACAGACCGAAGGGACAAGGATAATATTATCGACTTTATCAATTATCCTTCTCGTATCTTTCCCATCGGCAGATTAGATAAAGCCTCTTCCGGCTTGATATTTCTCACGAATGACGGCGATATTGTCAACCAGATTCTGCGAGAAGAAAATCAGCACGAAAAGGAATATATCGTGAAAGTCAATCGCCCCATTAGTCAGCGTTTTGTGGAACGGATGAGTCAAGGAGTTCCCATTCTTGGCACTAGGACCAAACGTTGCGTTGTTGAGAAGCAGTCAAAATTCATCTTTCGGATTATCCTGACCCAAGGGTTGAACCGGCAGATTCGACGTATGTGTGAATTCTTGAATTACAAGGTAGTAAGCCTCAAACGGGTACGGATCATGCAGGTACAGCTTGGGAAACTAGAGGTGGGCAGCTGGCGACACCTTACTCCTGCGGAGATGGGACAGATCAAACGCCAAATTCAAGCCCCAAAGAGAAAAAAATGATTGCCTATCTGACTAGAACAATTCCCTCAAGGATTGTGCCTTTTTTGCTCTAGCGAATATCTTGTACCCAAAGCTAATTATGCCTGTATGGATGCTAATTTGCTCTTCACCATCTTAGTTGCCTTCGGTACTTTCCAGGCTTTGTTCATGGCGATAGTGTTGTTGGGAGGACGGCGGAAAGGCCTTGCCAAGCCCCTATTTGCCATTCTGCTCTTGATTGAGGGCATTACCCTATTGGAACGCTTGTTGGCAGATACGAACTTAATCGAATCAGTACCACACTTGCTAGGTGTGAGTTATCCACTGAGTTTTATTAAGCCACCTTTGATTTTGTGGACCGCCAAAGCTGTTATCGATCAGCATTTCCGCTTTAATAGGAAGCATCTATATCATTTGCTCCCCTTTATACTGATGTTCCTCCTACAGCTCCCCTTCTACTTTTCACCAGCAGAGGAAAAACTAGCCTTTGTCCGAGCCTTCCTCGAAAAAGTACCAACCTATACCAGTTTTGATTTTTATCTATCGCTGTCATTCTTTGCCTATATAGGCATCTATTTGGTCTTAACAGTAAGATTGCTGCGAAACTACCGACAGCATGTCAAGAATAATTATCTCGCTAATTGGGACTATCGAATTTTGCTATTGTACACGCTAGTCATGGGTGTTAATTTGGTGTACTTTTTGATTCTGCCTTCCGGCCTGTTGGAAGTGCTGGCTTTTCATAAGATCAGTATGCTCGTGATGTCCTTCCTAATTCAATCTGTAGCTTATAGCTTCTTTAGCCAGGCAGAAATATTTAGTCAGAACGTCCAGGCAGACCTAAGTCAATTAGAGCAAAGAAGAAAGGATGAAATTCGAATCAAAACACTCTTTGAAAGTGAGAAGATCCATCTGGATGACACCTTAAACTTGGATCAATTTGCTGCAAAGCTACAATTGCCCAAGAAGTACGTCTCTGACCTGATCAACCAATCTATGGGCTATTCCTTTAAGGAATTGCTCAATACTTACCGCATAGAAGAAGCCCTTCAAATTATGCAACAAAACATAGAGCCAAAGAAGAGCCTGATTGAAATTGCCTACTCTTGTGGATATACCAATAAAGTGAGTTTCTACCGCAGCTTCAAGAAAAAAATGGGAGTGGCACCATCTGAATATTATCAGTCTCTGAGCTCGTCCCAGCTTTAGTTTTTTAAAACTTGCAGAGAAACCGGGGTTACAAAACCTTTTTGTAATGGATTTTCGTAGATAGGATCATAACTATGTGCAGATTTTAAAACTTTAGAAATTACTGTTATGTCAAATTCAAACAAAGCACTTTGGGAATCTCGCTTAGTCTACTTTGATCAATTGGTTCAACAGTGCCCAGATTTTATAAGAAAAGGAAAGACGATGCCTTATACTTCTTCCAACGGGCATATGTTTTCTCTCCTCAACAAGGCAGGCGAATTAGGTGTACGATTGTCCGAGGAGGATGGTCAAGCATTTAGAGACAAATATCAGACGGGCAATTTTACCTCCCATGGAGCTACCATGAGAGATTACGTACTCATTCCCGATGCTCTTTATGGAAATGATAGAATTCTAGTCGATCTCCTGAAAAAGGGTTTTGAATATGTGAATTCCCTACCGCCCAAATAGAACTCGCCCTACACGTCCTTAAGTTTTCCGTAGACTTTTTCCCATAAATATCTTTTCTTTGGGGGCAAAAGATAAGGGATGAGTCAATTCAAACACTTCGATATCACGATTCGGGATTATGTTGCACAAGTATCTTTCAATCGGCCACACAAGGCGAATGCTTTACACATGGAGGCATGGGAAGAGATGCAACAGATCTTTGAGAAACTGGATGAGTTGGACGAGGTACGAGTAGTTGTTTTGACTGGTGAAGGAAAGCACTTCTGTGCAGGGATTGACCTGGATCTATTAACCGGGCCAAATACCTACAATGAGATCAAGTGTGAAGGTCGGAAACGAGAGGCCCTGAGGCGCACCATCATTAAGCTGCAAAATACCATTACGGCCTTAGAAAAATGTCGGAAGCCAGTGATTGCTGCTATTCATCGAGGATGTATAGGTGGGGCTGTGGATATTATAACCGCCTGCGATATGCGCTATTGTACACAGGATGCGTACTTTGCTATCAAGGAAATTGATCTGGGCTTTGCGGCTGATATTGGTACTTTACAACGTTTGCCCAAGATTATCAACCCAGGGATAGTAGCGGAACTAGCCTACACTGGGCGTAACGTAAATGGAGAGGAAGCCCGGGATATGGGGCTCGTTACCCGCTTGTACAAGGATCAGGAGGACATGATGCAAGAAGTCATGCAGATTGCAAGGATGATCGCCGCGAAATCTCCAATAGCGATTAGAAGTACCAAGCAGATTTTATTGTATAGTCGCGATCACTCTGTTCCCGAATCCTTGGAATATATGGCTACATGGAACGCAGGGGTTTTATTGTCGAAGGACTTATCGGAGGCGTTCCAGGCCGCGGCTGAAAAAAGACAACCAAAATTTGAATAAACCAACATAAACATGAGAGTACAGTGCCTGCTTATTTTTCTATTATTGGGACTGGGCTGCCAGCAAAAGTCAAGACCCACTGCAAAAGTAACCACCGAAGAATCTACCGAGTCAGCTTGGATACAGCTTTTCAATGGCAAAGATATGACAGGATGGACCCCGAAAATCAAGGGGTATGATTATGGGGAGAATTTTGGAAATACCTTCCGGGTAGAAGACGGAATCTTAAAGGTTTCCTATGATGAATACGAAAAATTTGATGGGCGTTTCGGGCATCTTTTTTTCGAAAAACCCTTTTCAAATTATAGACTTCGGGTTGAATATAGATTTGTCGGGGAACAATTGCCCGACGGACCAGCTTGGGCCTATCGTAACAATGGCTTGATGCTCCACTGCCAAGACCCTAAAACTATGCTTAAGGATCAGGATTTCCCGGTTTCCATAGAAGCGCAAATCCTGGGGGGGAATGGCACAGACGAACGGTCTACTTGTAACCTGTGCACCCCCGGAACACATGTGGAGATGGATGGAAAGTTGATCAAGCAGCATTGTATCAGTTCTTCCTCCAAAACTTTCCATGGAGATGACTGGGTCCAGGCTGAGTTTGTAGTGTATGGAGATTCACTTTTTCAACATATAGCAGCAGGCGATACCGTGTTGGTGTACAATAAATCACAAGTTGGAGGAGACCTACCCGAAGGATTCCCGTTAGCAGAAGGAACCCCACTCAGTAGTGGGTATATCTCCATCCAAAGTGAAACACATCCCACGGAATTTCGAAAAATTGAGCTGCAAGAAATAAAGTAGTCATGCCGCTTGAACTTCGCAGAACGGATGCCCGAGATGAGGCATTCAGATCTTTGGTGCAGCAATTAGATGCAGACCTGGATGATCGATATGGGGAACAACAAGATTTCTACGGCCAATTCAATGCTTTGGACGCGATTAAGCAGGTAGTCGTAGCCTACTTGGGAGAGGAGCCCGTAGCTTGCGGGGCTATCAAAGCCTTTGATGAGCAATCGATGGAGGTAAAACGGATGTATGTACAAAAATCAGCACGTGGTCAAGGTGTAGCTACCCAGGTGTTGGCAGAATTGGAAACCTGGGCAAAGGCTCTCGGGTACTCGCACTGTGTGTTGCAATTGGCGGACAATCAGCCGGAAGCCTTGGCTCTTTACGAGAAGAACGGATATGCTCATACAGAAAACTTCGGGCAATATATCGGGGATGAGAACAGCATTTGCATGCGTAAGGCACTAGTTTAGTTGGCTGTAGAGTTAGACTGACTGCTAAGTAGCTACTATTTTCTTAGCAGTTTCCCCCTCATCAGCTCGTCTATTACCCCTCTGCGAAGCCGTACGCTGACGGGCACTCTTTGTCCACCCAATATCAACTGATTGCCCTCTACCGCCTCAACTTTGTCTTTCGCTACGACATAAGATTTATGCACTTGGAGGAACTGATCTGCGGGCAACATTTCTAGCGCTTGCTTCAAGGGGACCAAGGTCATGATTTTCTCAGTGGCGGTGTGAAAGAGAATGTAGTTTTGCATGCTTTCGATGAAAACGATGTCCGCTATTTGAACTTTTACTAGTTGCTGATCTGTTTTGACAAATATGTAGTCCTCCTCTTCCGAAGGAGTACGATCTAAGCTGGAGAAAAAACGTTGGGCCTTATTGGCTGCTTGCAGGAACCGTTGAAAGGAAATCGGCTTTAACAGATAATCAATAGCATCGAATTCATAGCTTTCTATAGCATACTGAGGATGAGCGGTGGTAAAGATGATCAAAGGAGACTTGGAAAGTGTACTCAACCAATCCAGACCACTCATCATTGGCATGTGGATATCCAAAAATATCAGATCTATTTCCTGCTCTTTTAGTCGATTATTGGCCTCCAAGGCATTCTTGCAGCTACCCATCAAGGAAAGGAAATCAATTTGTTCCACATAACGCGCCAAAGCACCCCTCCCGATTGGCTCATCATCAACGATGAGGCATTGTAAAGTTTCTCTTTTCATATCACGCGTTTTAAAGGGATTTCGAGTTCCACCTTAAATTGGCCATCTTGCTTATATATTTTGAGTAGATATTTCTCGCCATAGATCAAGTTTAACCTTCGCCGTACATTCTCTAAGCCAATGCCTCCAGCTAGAACGTCTGAGTCCTTCGGTTTTTCCTGGAAAGTATTGGCTAGATGAAGGGCTAATCGTTCATCTTTGATATGTAACCTAAGATCTATTGTATTCTCTTTTTGATTTGGAAAATGACTTAAGTGCTTAAAGGCGTTTTCAATAAAAGGTATCAGCAATAAAGGGGCCAATGTGAACTTTTCTTTGCAGAAGGGGAAAGCCGTTGTAATGATAGCGTTTTCACCTTTTCTTATTTCTTCTAAGGAGATGTAATTCTGTAGGTTCAGTAGTTCCTTGTCCAAGTCGATATATTCTTCTCGGCATTCATACAATTGGTAACGCAGTAATTCACTGAGTTGAAGGAGCGTCTGCTTGGCTTGCTCAGGCTGCTGATCTATGAGATGATAGATGCTATTTATTCCATTGAATAGCGAATGAGGATTAATTTGTGCCCGTAGAAAAGCCAACTCAGCCGCTAGTTTTTCTTGCAGTAAAGATCGATGTTCTCTTTTCTTTTGGATTAATTCCAAGGGCAGGTGGTAGGCTATGCCAAGTCCCCAAAAAATGGAATTTATCAATAGATTGAGCCAAAATGCTCCTGCGGCCAAGGAAAGAGTGGCAGGCAGGTTCGGTACCCGGATCAAAAAACTACCAAAAGCTCCATCGATGAGCACCTCTGCGCCTTGACAAATTAGTAACCAACTAATACTCAATACCCAAAAAAGCTGGCGCCTCCTCTGGTAAAGTCTTGGATACAAAAAAAAGGCATTGCCATAAAACAGTAGCGCATTAAAGAAGTAACCATACAAAACGGCAATCCATAAACTACCATCTGCTCCAGAGAAATACAACCAATCCCAGCCCGGATAACCACAGATAAACAGTAACAGACTCCAAAGTGCTACATGAAGCACCCAATCTCCCCAAAAATTGGAGAATAGAAAAGGACGTCTGTTACTACTGGTCATGGCGGACATTAGTTACCTAGTTTTTCCTGTAATTTAGCTCTAAAGGCCGGATTCGATAAGACCTCTAGTTCAAAAGCATTCATTGACTGTTGTAATCGCTGGGATGAAAGTAGGGATAGATCATTGAAAAAGTAGGCTAATTCAGTGGTGTTGCCTGCTTTATCGGTAGCATAACTGGCTTTTGTCAATACCCATAAAGTACTTCCGCCTTTCATGCCGGCGTGCTGAAGCCATTGCCGATTGGCAGGGTTGATCATCAGGCGCTCCAGCAATGGATCAAGGTGTTCATGCACAGCCTCACTGAAATAGGTTTTACTGTTCAGCTTCTTCATTAATCCAGCGTACACCTGAGGACTAGATCCTGGCAGATAGTTTGACCAAATATATTGGAAGTCCAGGTCTATACTCACTTTCTGAAAGGCGGCTTTCAACTCAGCGACCTCCTCCGTCCTAAGCCTTTGGTGAAAGTCTGTAGCGACTTGGGCAAAAGCCTCCTGCCCCATATCCTTGATCTTGCTATTTAATTGCCCATTATCAGTCCATTCAGGGAAGGCTAGTGGAACCAGCAAGGAGCCAGCCGGCGGAAAAATTTGGTCATGAGGATTGAGTCCTAGTTTTTGAATATTAGCATTGACCGCCTCAAGGCCTACTTTCCAGATTAAATAATCCGTATTAGCATTGGAACTGTATTGAATCATTCCCGCAGCAACTTCGCGCAGTTTCACTTTAGCATTTACTACCTTTGACAACTGCTGTACTTCATTCAACCAACTTGGATGAGCATTTCCATCTGTATTAGCAAGGTAAAAGCGATCCAGGTCGCTAAGCAGAATCTCTTCATTAGGGTCAATTTTCCCACTGGCAACCTGTTCTGCATAGGTGATGGCCACCACAATTTTCATGGTACTGGCAAGGGGGGATTTCCTATTTCCGTTTAACTCCGCTAAAACGGAATCATTTCGAACGAGATATAGTGAAGATTTATCTGGATTTTCCAGCATGTATTCCAATACAAAATCTGGATTGGGGGCCATATAACTAAAGGCAGTTAGGGCGAGTAGTAGCAAGATGCCACCAAGGACGGTAAAAGCGATGATAAAAGATCTCATAAGCAATGAAAGTTATAATTCGTAAACATTGCTACAAAACTATCCACAAGATTTTCTCAGCGCAAAAGTGATTTATGACCGTAGACAAATGCTTGATGAGCGTAGAATAGGAGGGGAGCGTGGAAAATGCAAAAGGGTAGGAGAAATGTAATGCCCATTGGTCTGAGCATTACATTTCCGTATTAGAAGATCCTTATCGGATGACTACTTTCTGAAAATATTGCTTGTCTCCTTGCAAGATAACCAAGCCGTATAAACCAGCAGGAAGACTGCTAACATTCAGCGTCTGGCGATCAGCAGGTCGACCTAAGGCAGGCGTATGTACCATTCTTCCTTGTGTATCTACTAGTCTTACTTGGTATGGGGCGTTGTCCCTTATACTAGATTCAATGAACAATTGTTCCTTTGCTGGGTTCGGATACACCTGGAAATCTTGGTTGTCCTCAATGGCAATCGTATTACTTACTTGATCGATTAATCCACTTCGCTCATTTTCCAGGACGCTTCTCATGATAGCAATTTGTCCTTTCGTAAAGGAATTGAGACAATCTTCTCTAGCGTAATCCATGAAGTTTTCAAACATATCGTGCTTATCCCCTTCGCCACTTCCACAGCTATTCTGTTCAGGATCACAAGCAAACTGACTGGAACTACCTTGTTGTGGCGTGTCCTCAACTCCATCATCTGCATTACAATCGGGTATACCGATAATGGATAATAGACCATCTCCCCAGATATGACGAAGTCCCAGATAATGGCCTACTTCATGTGTAATCGTACGTCCACGGACTGGGATCGTGACTTCGTCTAAGCCAAGTAAGCCAGAAGCGGTGTGCGTACCGGTTCTACGGAAAACTTCCTGGTGAATAACCACACCGTCCAATTCAGGGGAAGGAGCATTCGCACCATCAGGCCAGTGTTCTAAGTTGGCAGGGGGGTAGGCATACCCCAATAGGCTGCCTCCTTCAATATTGCAGACCCACATGTTCAAATATTTCTGAGTATCCCAAGCATCGCTACCTCCTTCAGCACTTTGCTTTACATTATCAGGTAGGCTACCACCTAAAAGGTCTAATTCAAAAGTGGCCTCGGTTTGTACTCTTTCAACACCTGCCAATTCAAACTCAATAAAGGGATCTCCAACTACATCCAGGAAGTCTTCTCGAATGAGATCTGCGTCAGCATTTTTTCTTCGAAAATCTTCGTTCAGTACGTCGATTACATCCTTGATTTGCTCTTCCGGAATGTTCTGCGATTCGTCTTTATAGACGATGTGTACGACTACAGGGAATTCTGTAGATTTCTAAGTCTTTGGTCAGTTGTGGTCGTTTTTTTACATCCTGTAGAACTTGATCTGACTCGGTCTTTGAAGCCTGGGTAGTGGTGGTTCAATGTGCATGTACATAGTGATCATGGCCACATCCTTTCGGTGCGGCAGGGATAATTTGTGCTTGCCCATAAGTAAAAGTGCAGCAAACAAGAAGCATGAGTAATACGCGAATCATAGTGTGACTTTTGTGGGATAAAATGCCATTTTACCCGTCCAGGAGTATTACCAGCAGGCCAAAAGGACAGGCAAACGTCAAACTTTCAGCAGTTTTACTGAATACTCAGGGGGGCAAACCTCTCGGCTCCCGGTTATTATAGGGCAATGAAAATGGTGCTAGTGCACGAAGTGGAGAAAAAATAGAAATGTTGCAACGCGAAGATAAGCCCAAATCACAAAATTTACAAATACAACTTTATCATTTATGTAAAAAAAGCTAATATTAGTGGCTTTCGAAACAATTTGTGGTCATCATCTGAAATTACGTAAAAGATGGATTTTCAACAGTTTAAACAGTCTTTGTCAGGGAATAAGCCCCCCAGAGGAACTTGGAGAGGAATTGACTGCGCTTTGGTATGCTGGTAAGGATGACTGGGACCGTTCGCATAATATTGCGCAGGATATACCAAATCGAAATGGGGATTGGATACATGCCTATTTACACCGTTGGGAGGGTGACGAATGGAATGCTAGCTACTGGTACCGAAGAGCTGGAAAAGCCAAACCCACCTGTTCACTGAGTCAGGAATGGGAGAATATCGTACAAACTTTGCTGGATACGGAATAAAGGGGCTTAATTGTTGCTCGCCTCCTCCTTGGCATCCAGTCGTTCAAATCGCTTGACTTTCTTACGACTTTTGAAAGGAACGTATCTGTAGGGGTGGTCTTTGAGGTCATTCGACAAGGAATCGGCGCTGCTGATCAATCGTTGAAGATTGTAATATAACTCATCGTCTTTCATGAGCTTACCTAGTGTACCTTCGCCTTTACCGATACCACTTACCGTAGCAGAAACACCGTCTAAAGTACTAGTGGCTGAAGCTAGGGTTTTCTGTAAATCTTCTAACGTTTGCTGAAATTCACCGATAGTCTGATCTAAGTTAGCTGCTGCCAATTGGCTAGTCAAGGTATCTGCGTTCTTCAGCACATTGACCATAGCTCCTTTATTCTTATCTAATTCCCCAGCTAAATTATCCAAACTACCTAGTGTACTCTTGATCTCCTTGTTCAACAAGCCATTCAGCTTTGTAGAAGCCACAGCAAGCTGACTAGTGGTGGCATCTAAATTTCGCAAGGTCTTGGCCAAAGGGTTTTCGCTTTCTACCCCCAGGAATTTCTGATCAATGGAATCTAGTAGTACCAATAATGTTGATTCCAATTTTTCGATATATAATTCCAAATTGTCTGTACCAACCATACTACCTATCAGACCCAAGGTCTCACCTTCAAGAAATGATCCAACCTCCGCACAGTCTGTGCCATTACAGGGTTGGTCATACTTCAACATGACATCCATACTTCCCATAACACTAGTGGTAGCGATAACTGCTTTGGTACCTTTAGGAATGTTGATGTTCTTATCGAGATCCAAAACCACTAGAACTTGTTCCTTTTCACCGGGTAATAATTCTACTTTAGAAACTGTCCCGACATCGACGCCATGAATCTTTACATCCGTTCCGATCTGTAAGCCGCTTACATCATCGTACAGCACTTGATAGGAATTGGTCTTCACCAAAATGTTGTTACCGATGATAAACTTGTAGCCCCAGAACGCGAGCGCAATGGTCACAATAGCAAGGATCCCGATTTTTACTTCGTTAGACATCTGACTTGGGTTTAAACGAACCGCAAATGTATGCTTCTAATGGGATAAATCCGTGATTTTGAGGAAAATTTTCTAAGAGATGGCCTGGACTTGCTTAGGCTTCGGGCCTTCATTTTACTCATGCTCATTGACTCAAAACGAACCATGTCATCTGGAGCCACTTATCCCCGGCAGCACTCGGATATAACACCTAAGCTGCGCCAGAGTTTGAATTGACCGCAAAAAATTGGACAGACGGGAAAGGGAAGGATAGCCATGGGAGATGGGATGGGACAATGGTCTCTTGCCGGAAAAGTGCCAAATTAAGCTAAGTTCTTTGTGGATAGACAAAGAACTTAGGTTCGCTGCTAAGGCCCACTAAATAGACTTTACTGCCCCAGTTCTTTACGGGCTTCTTGTAAAGGTATCTTTTCCCCATTTTTGTAAGCTACAATGAAAGCATCACCAAACCCTTGCTTTTGTACCTGTAACTTCGCCGCAAAGGCCTGTTGGAAGTTCAAGAAATGCCGGGCTTGGTACTTAAAAAGGCTGTTTTCTTGAATTACCTCAATTCTATAGCTGACTTGCCTCCATTTAGGAGTATTAGTGACTAAAGGTTTAGGAGAAGCCGCTAATTGTACACAGAATCGGATACTTTGTTGACGTGCTCTTTTTGAGCTTGCCGTAGGCCGATGAGGTATACTTTCAGTCGATGCCGTCCGGTTTTGAGTCTTGGCTTTTGCACTTTTCTCATATGCTATTTCTTTGGTAGAAGTGGTAGGAGTAGCATAAGTTGGAGCCGAAGGATGCTTTCGGTATGTTGGCGTCTTTGTCGCATTTTGTCGGTTCTGGGGCGTATGGGAAATGATCATCGGTTCAGGTTCTACCTGGACGCTTGGGCTACTAAAGTTTGGTTTGGTATCCAATGGATGTGCCCTTGTGGGTTGGTTGACGGGTTGAGTATTAATAGGAGTAGGGCTTCGTTGGACTATTTCTTGTTTCGGGCTGTTTGACTGCTGAACAGTTTCTTCCTGATATTTGATTGTATTCGAAGTTTGCATCGGACGGACGCCTTGTATTTCTTGTGCTCGATTAGCAAGCATAGGGGCGGTACTAATTTGCCCTCCTTCTATTTCGTATTTGTATTCAACAAAAGCCTCTAGGATAGCATTAGCAATCACCTCCTGGCCAGCGGCTGTCTTTAAATAGGCTTCTTCTCGACGACTGCTCAAAAAACCAGTTTCAATTAAGATACTAGGCATGGCGGTTTCTCGTAGTACCAGAAAGCCCGCTTGTTTTACGCCACGACTTTTTCTCTCTGCTTCTGCAAATCTCTTCTCCACCTTGTTGGCCAATAGTATACTCTGGTCTAAAAAAGCATTTTGGAACATGCTCAGCATGATATGGCCTTCCGCCGAATTAGGATCGTATCCGTTATAGTTCTCCTGGTAGTTATCTTCATGTAGAATTGCCGCATTCTCTCGTTTAGCCACTTCCAGGTTTTCATCTGCTGTATGCAGCCCCATGACATAGGTTTCGCTGCCCCTAGTGGCGCTACTACCTGGCATGTAGTTGCAGTGGATAGAGATGAACATATCTGCATTGTTGCGATTGGCAATAGCGGCTCTTTCCTGTAGCGGAATAAAAACATCTTTATCCCTGGTCAGAATTACCCGCAGGCCAGGCATGCGTTCCTGCATCAATTGAGCTAATTTCTTACTGATAGCCAGTGCAATATGTTTTTCTCTTGAGTGTGCACCCGAGCAGCCAGGATCGTGACCTCCATGTCCGGCATCAATCACAACAGTTTTTACTTCGAATGGTATTTCGGACTTCTCGCTTTCTTTGATAACTTTGCGCACCGGAGAAAACCATTGATGTGCAATGGCATCGCAGTTGGAGTGAAGGTGATTATGAGTTGAGTCGGAAAGAGGAAAAGATAATGAAACGTTAATCCCGTTAAGGAGCAAAGGCAGAAGCGCAAGTGTGAACGTTTGGATAAGGGTTATGACTTTTTTAGACATAGGATATGGTAGTGTTTCCTGCTTTTTTAGCGGTAATTTTTACAAAATAACGTAATTAATCGATTGAAAACAAAAGTACTTCATACATTTTTCTTTGTCATATTTACGGTCTGGCACCTTTTTGGACAGGAGCGGCCTAGTTTGAACGTGGATACGGCTAAAAACGTATTAGAACGGCCAGATTTGCTTGTTCAGCCACAGGATACCATCCCGCTCGACTCTCTGGATCTGAAAAATGATTCTCTTGGTGTTGCAATAGATACTTTGCTTCCGAATTTGGCGAGGATAACCTATTCTAAAGATTCACTAGAGGCTGAGGTCAACTACGACGCTCAAGACTCTATGATCTACGATATTGCCAGCAAAAAGATTCATTTGTATGGAGGAGCGGTCGTTACCTACCAGGCCATTAAGCTAGAGGCAGCGCACATTATTTTGGACTGGAATACGAATATCGTCACAGCAGAAGCAATGCCTGATAGTACGGGGCGCCCCGCAGGTTTGCCCGTCTTTGCCGATGGAGAACAGAATTTCACGGCAGATCGCATGCTGTATAATTTTGATACGAAGAAAGGGGTCGTATATGATGTAACCACTGACTATAATGATTTAGTGGTCTTGGGTAAGAAATCAAAATTCATAACCGGAGAAACACCTAAAGATACTAGTGAAACAAGGAAGGATATCATTTACAGTGAAAACGCCATTTTTACCACCTGTACCCACCCTGAACCACACTTTGGGATTAGAAGTAAACGCCAAAAAGTGATTCCCAATAAGTTGGTGGTGGTCGGTCCTTCAAATTTGGAGATTATGGGGGTGCCTACTCCATTGTGGCTTCCCTTCGGTTTTTTCCCTATCTCTTCTGGGCGGCGCACTGGTTTACTTTTCCCACGAGATTATGAGTATTCTCCAGCATGGGGTTTCGGATTGCGAGATATTGGTTGGTATTTCCCGCTTGGAGATCACTTCAACCTATCTGTTACAGGCGATATCTATATTAAGGGAACCTGGGGTGTACGTGCGCAATCCAATTACAATAAAAGATATAAGTATTCAGGTAACTTCGTGATAGGTTATGACAGGCGGCGACAGGAGGCTGGAGATGGGACAATTACAAGTCCAACTTCCTTTCGGCTTAATTGGTCACACAACCAGGCCGCCTCTGCTCATCCCACCAATCGGTTTGGCGGATCGATCAACTTTCAAACCAACAATTATCAATCTCGGGTCTTCAATGATGCAGCCAACGTCTTGCAGAATCAGTTGAATTCCAATTTCAGCTTTACCAAGAACTGGCAAGATAAACCTTTGACCTTTTCCGTGGCCTTTTCGCATAGTCAAAACAACCGAGATAGTACCATTACAGTCAACTTTCCCAACATACAATTTGTCACGCAGACATTGTATCCCTTTCGCAAGAAGGTTCCACTAGGTAGACGAAAATGGTATGAGGAAATTACCTTCCGTTACCAGGGAGAGACTAGAAGTACCCTGACGAATAAAGACAGTATCTTTTTTAGTTCTGAAACCCTGCGTAATGCGCGGATCGGGGCAAAGCACACCATGAATACGGGAACTTCATTTCAAATATTCAAATATTTCAGTCTGAACCCAACGGTGAACTATCAGGAGGTATGGAATTTTAAGACCTTGCGTCGAGATTTCATAGAAGATATTCAATACGATACCACCTTCAATAGTAGTACCGGTGAACAGGAAATAAGAGTCGTACGGCTTGGGGAGGTGGTAGATACCCTGGTGAACGGGTTCAAACCCTACCGTACTTTTTCTGCGGGGATAAGCTTGAACACGCAGATTTTCGGTACCGTTCGATTTAAGAAGGGCCCGATACGGGGACTCCGACACGTGATCAAGCCTTCGCTAAACTTTGGTTTTGCTCCTAATTATTTGAGCGAAGATCTCGGGTATTTCGACTTTGTCCAAGATGAATTCATAGAGGGTGAATTTGATCGATATTCTATTTTCCAGGGCGGGGTCTATGGAACTCCTCCGGCGAGTGAGCAGCAAATGGCTATTGGTTATACGCTAAATAACTTGTTCGAGGCGAAGGTGTTTTCCAAAAAAGACTCTACCGAAAATAAAGTTAAAATCCTAGATAATTTTATTGTAAGTGGTCAATATAATTTTGCGGCGGACAGCTTGAAGTGGAGCCAAGTAAGTATGCGCGGTAATACGCGTCTATTTAAAGGCATGACGAACATTATTATGAACGCAACTTTTGACCCTTACACAAGAGAATATGATGAATTTGGTCGATCTACACGGATCAACAAAACGGTCTGGAGTGTACGAAAAAGACCAGTAGAGTTTGTCCGGGCCAACCTAAGGATGAACACCAATATTACCGTTCAAAAATTACGTGCACTTTTTCAAGGTAAGGAAGAGGAAGTCGTCACTGATCTCAGACCTGAAGAAGATGAGTTTGGACGTCCTAGACGTAGAGAACGACCACAAGAAACGGATTTTCTAAGCCTATTCAATAACTTCAGGGTTTCTCATAACATTGCTTTTGAATGGGAGCGAATTGGGCCGCAAAGGGATACCTTTGAAATCACCACTCACTCCGTAGACTTGCGAGGAAGCATCCAATTGACCGATCGCTGGAATATCAATATTAGCCGAATTGGCTATGACTTTAAAACCAGGAGAGTGACCTACCCTTCCTTAGGCTTTAGTCGCGACCTACACTGCTGGCAAATGGGAATGAATTGGGCCCCTACCCGTGGAACTTACAACTTCTTCATTCAAGTGAAGCCCGGTTCCCTAGATTTTCTACGCATTCCGTATGATCAAAATAATGCAGATGGGCTAAGGGCCTTTCAGTGATGCTATTGCTTACAGCTACCCTGAAAAAAATGATTAACTTGCTGGGATGAAGACTGCTTCAGTTAAAGAATTACGGCAAGCCTTAGCTGAGCGCTCCCCCAAAGAGCTCCTAGAAATCTGTTTGCGCCTTTCCAGGTTTAAGAAAGAGAACAAGGAATTGTTGACCTATCTTCTATTCGAAGCCTCTGACGAGATGGGGTATGTTAACAGTGTCAAAGCCATGATGGATGAAGAGTTTGATCAGATCAATGCCAGGAGTTTCTTCTATATTAAGAAAAGCATTAGGAAGATTTTGCGTAATACTAAGAAGTTTATTCGTTATTCTCCTAAGAAAGAAACAGAGGTAGAATTGCTTCTCTACTTCTGCGAAAAACTCAAAGCTTTCCGGCCTTCCCTATCGCGTAATCGGGTTCTCAAAAACTTATACTACCGCCAGATCGATTTTATTGAAAGAAAACTCGAAAAGCTGCATGAGGATTTGCAGTATGACTACGGGATAGAATTAGAAAACCTCCGTGATTTATAGTTGTTGAACCTGGCTACGCCTTCTCGGACAAAATCTAAACACTTAGCTTCCAGTAAAATAAAGAGCTTATTCTGCTTTTAAAGGGATCGGCAGGAAAGCAAGTTGGAATAAGTTCCTTATCTTAACCTAGTCAAGGGGTAGCCCTTGATAAGTGTTGCAAATATCAAAACTAAACGAAATGAAAAACCCATTTTGGCTACTCGTTAGCTTATTGTTTCTATTACCTGCCTGTACAAATGTGGCTGAAGAACCAGAATCAGCTACTGACGCTGATGAAGAAGACAAGGAGATTGTATACGAGATACCTGAAGGATTTGAATTGGAAGAATTGTATCACCCCAAAGGGCATAGTCATGGCTCATGGGTCGCCTTAGCTGAAGGTGAAAATGGCTTGTTCTATGCCAGTGATCAATGGGGAGATCTTTATCAATTCCAGATGCCTGCTATTGGTGCCACCTTGGATTCTACGATGGTAGATAGCGTTGATCTGGATATAGGTCGTGCGCATGGGCTACTTTGGGCTTTTAATAGCCTTTACGTTAGCGTAAATGCGAAATGGGAGGATGATGATGGAGAGCAACTAAGAGAAAACGGAAGTGGGGTGTATCGGCTAAGAGATACTGATAACGATGGTGAGTTAGATGATCTAAAACTGCTGCTCAAGTTGGAGGGAGACGGCGAACACGGGCCGCACAGTTTGATTTTGAGTCCGGATGGAGAAGAGATTTACTTCATTGCGGGAAATCATACCTTGGTCCCCGATGCCCTAACAAAGAATAGCCGACTACCAAATACCTGGGATGAGGATAATCTATTCCCCCCTTACCTGGATGCGCGTGGCCATGCGAATGACATCAAGGCACCCGGAGGATGGATCGCTAAAACTGACCCTGACGGGGAGAACTGGGAATTGATTAGTGCTGGGTTTAGAAATCCATTTGACATGGGTTTTAATCAGGACGGTGAATTATTTGCTTTTGATGCGGATATGGAATGGGATATTGGAATGCCTTGGTATCGCCCCATTCGCATATGCCATGTAACCAGTGGTAGTGAATTTGGTTGGCGGACAGGTTCTGGAAAGTGGCCAGCCTATTATACGGACAATCTTCCTGCTGTGGTTAATCTAGGGCAAGGTTCTCCAACTGCGGTAGTAATGGGGAAAGACCTGGATTTCCCGACTCCATATAAAAGTGGGATGTTTGTCTTTGATTGGAGTTTTGGGACGACTTACTATGTGGATTTGGAGCCGACTGGTAGCACCTACACAGGAAAAAAAGAGGAATTCTTTAGCGGAACTCCATTGCCTTTAACGGATGCGATTGCGGGCAGTGATGGGGCTTTATATTTTGCAACGGGGGGGCGGAAATTGGATTCTCGATTTTATCGTTTGCGCTACACGGGAGATGAAAAGGGAGTGGCAGGAAAATTGACTGCTAGCGAAGAGAGCAGAACTTTGCGTGAAACTAGAGGAAAATTAGAAAATTATCACCATAACGAAAGAGCCGCAGAAGATGCCTTTATCTGGGAAAACCTCAATCATCAAGACCGTTTTGTCAAATATGCTGCTAGGATCGCCCTGGAGCATCAACCCGTTAGTACCTGGAAAGCCAAATTGAGGGCTGAATCGGAAGCTGATCGGATTATCCAGGCTGTAATTGCTTTGGCGCGATCCGGAAAAACAAGTGATAAGGGTTTAGCTGTAGACAAACTAAAATCGTTATCCTGGTCGACGCTCAGCAAGTCCCAGCAACTGGACCTTCTAAGGGCCTATGGTTTAGTAGGGATGAGGTTGGGACCATATTCTAATACCGAGGCTGCTACTATCGCCCAGGCCTTAACGGATCAATTCCCTAGTGACGATTACGCACTTGATCGAGAGTTGGGACAACTTCTGGTTTACCTGGAAGATGCACCTGCAACCAGTAAAGCCATCGCCCTACTGGAAAAACATACTAAAGAAAAGACGATTACCCATCCAACGATGCTAACTGAAGAAATCACCACAAGGAGTGAAGACTACGGGCCACTTATTCTTGATGTGCTCAAGAATATGCCACCGACAGAGGCCTTGTACTATGGCACCTTACTGAGTCACGCCACTGAAGGTTGGGATAAAGGCTTACGTGAGAAATACTTCAACTGGTTTTATGATGGATTGAATGCCAAGGGGGGGCGAAGCTTTAAGCCGTTCTTTGAAAATATTCGGAAAATGGCTATGAGTAAAGTACCTGAGGCAGAGCGGGCGTACTTTGAGGAGTTAAGCGGCGTCTACCAGCCAGGAGAGGAATTAGCCAATGTTCCTCAACCAACTGGTCCTGGGGGAGAATACAATGCGCATGATATCGGTCGCATCGTTGGGAAAGGACTTAAAGCATACAAAGGAGATATCGCTAAGGGAAAAGAGGTTTATCAGGCGGCCTTGTGTGCGAGTTGTCATAGAATGAGAGGAGAAGGAGGAGTAATTGGTCATGATCTTACTCAATTGCACACGCGTTACAAACGAAATGAGATTATCTCCGCCATTTTTAGCCCCAATGACGAGATATCAGATCAATATGCCTTTACTCTGTTTCATCTTAAGGATGGGAAAAAAATAGCAGGGAAAGTACTATCGGAAAAGGATGGGAAAATCACTCTCGCCCCCAACGTCTATAGCAGCGCTTACACGGTTGAAGTAGCAGAATCGGAGGTAAGCAGGCGAGAGTTATCTCCTATCTCCCCTATGCCTTCCAATCTTTTGAATCGCTTGAATGAGGAAGAAATAACGGATCTCTTTGCTTACCTCATGTCAGGAGGAGATGAAGAGCATCATTATTATGGAGGGACCAAAGGACTAGAAGAAGATAAGGGGAAATAAAATCTAGAGGCCTGCCTGCAAGCACCTCTATAAGATAGGTGTTTGTAGGTATTGGTTTTGATATGTAAATAGATTCACTAGAAATGGAATTCCATGCATCGAAAGGAAGAGAGGAAAAGGAGGGAAGTGGTTGTCTTCTTCTGTGGCTTTGAAGCGATGGATGGGAGGAGAGTCTAGTATATCACTGATTCAATGGATGACTGCAAAAGTGGAAGGAATTTGAGAATAAATCGTCAACCTCATTCTAAGAACCCGTCAACAAAAAACAAAAGGAGTTACAACTTGCGTCATAACTCCTTGATAATCAGGTCGGGGTGGCAGGATTCGAACCTGCGGCCCCCTGCTCCCAAAGCAGGTGCGCTAACCGGACTGCGCTACACCCCGAAATAGGTCGACAAAGACGAGCCGCTATGTCATCAAAATTTTCCGTTGATAAGACGAAAAATTTTGATGCTCCGATAGCGGTGAAGGCGGGATTCGAACCCGCGGTACCCCGTTAAGAGTACGCCGGTTTAGCAAACCGGTGGTTTCAGCCACTCACCCACTTCACCGGGTCTTTGTCTAGTTGGCTCTTGGGGCGCTTTCACCCCGTTTTTCTTGAGCGATTGCAAAGGTAATAAAGCAGATATTAATTCACAAAACAGTTGGTGGTTTTTTTTATGCCTTTTATGCCTTTCATTGGATATATCAATGATTTTCAGAAGAATAAAGTTCCAAAATTTGTGATTTTTTTTTTGAGGAGGACAAAGGGCGGATGGCTGAAACATGAATGGAGGTAAAGATTTTTCTGCTCTTCCAGCGTTTGTTAGAACGGTGCCGCATAGCGGAGCTGCAATCTTGCATATCGAGAAAAAGAACTGCGTTATTTGTAGACTGGCATCGATAGGAAGGTACCAAGAAAAAAAGCGGTGAAGCAACAGGAATGGAGTAGGGGAGGGAGCAACAAAAAGCCTCTAGTTCGAGCGAACTAGAGGCTTTTTGTTGTTTAACTTTAGGTCCGAACAGCGCTTATTTATCGTTCAAGCTCATTCGTATCTTCTTTTCAAGCTCCGATACAGTATCTTTCAAAATGAGATCCGTTTCCATTAGATCCTGTACCGTTTTACATGAGTAAATGACTGTGCTATGATCTCTTCCACCGAAAGTCTCTCCGATGGCTTTCAAGGACTTATCTGTGAGATTCTTGGCTAGGTACATGGAGAGCTGCCTGGCGATCACCACCTGACGCTTTCTCGTCTTACCCTGTAGTTTATCTACCCCCACTTCAAAATGCTCTGCTACTAAATTCTGGATAAATTCTACAGTAATCTCTTTATTGAGTTGAGTTACGAAGTTTTTGATGACCTCTTTCGCCAGTTCCATGTCGATCTCTCTTCTATTGAGAGACGATTGGGCGATGAGCGAGACCAAGACGCCTTCTAACTCGCGAATGTTGTTTTTGATATTGTAGCAAATAAACTCTAATACATCCGCTGGAATCTCAACTCCTTCGCGATTCATTTTAGATTCCAGGATAGCCATCCGCGTTTCTAGATCAGGGATTTGTAGGTCCGCTGATAATCCCCATTTGAAGCGGGAAATTAATCTTTCCTCCATACCATCCAAATCCTTAGGTGGACGATCAGAGGTTAAGATGATCTGACGGCCACTTTGGTGAATCTGATTGAAGATATGGAAGAAGATTTCCTGCGTTTTTTGTTTGTTTGCTAAAAACTGAATGTCATCTACAATAAGGACGTCAATGAGTTGATAGAAATTGACGAAGTCATTGACGGCGTTATTCTTAATGGATTGAATGATCTGGTTGGTGAATTCCTCCGAAGAAACGTACAGGACAGATTTGTCAGGAAATTTCGTGACCACTTCATTCCCGATGGCTTGAGCCAAGTGCGTTTTACCTAAACCCACATCACCAAAAATCACAAGCGGATTAAAGGAAGTGGTTCCTGGCTTTTTGGCAATGGCTAAACCTGCGGAACGAGCTAGTCGGTTACAGTCGCCTTCTATATAGGTGTCAAAAGTGTAGCTGGGATTCAGCTGGGGATCAATCTTAAGTTTCTTAATCCCTGGAATAACGAAAGGGTTCTTGACATTTTGGATATCAATCATGCCCGGCGCATAACTTTCACTTTTCTTGATTGCTTCCTTTGCCTTCTTCCGACCGTTACTCATCAAAATCTGATACTCTAATCGCCCCTTGTCACCAAGTTCGTTGCGGATTGTGGTTTTGAGTAAGGAAACGTAATGTTCCTCCAGCCATTCATAAAAGAATTTATTAGGCACTTGGATAGTCAATGCGTTGTTTTCCAAGCGAACGGGTTTAATGGGTTCGAACCAAGTTCTAAAGCTCTGCAAATTTACGCTCCTGCGGATAGTTTGCAGACAATTGTCCCATACTGTAGCATGATTTCTTAACATTCTCCAGACAAATTATACTGTCAAGCTAAACAAATAAATAGTGTGCCCTTTCAAGGGAATTGCAAGAGTATCAGTAAGTTAGGTCTAAATCTCAAAAACAAACAGGGCAACGTAGAAGTTTTGTTGAGAATCCTGTATGACGATTGCTAGATAGTGTAGCTTCTTTTGAGAGGGAATACAAAGTTGAGAAAAAAAAGCCAGACTGTAAAATGGAAATAGTCAGTTTCAGCATATTTTTTTTTTGGTAATCCATAACTCTCGACAAAACTCCCTGAAAGCGAAATTCTTAACTCAAGAAAAAAAATATGGAAAATTTAAGTGGTGGTAGATGCAACTATTTTGGGTGGAATGGCATCCTTACTCACGAAGCCTGGTTCAAAAGTTTGTAACTTTTGAAGGATGCTACCATTATAGAGGGTGAAAACCTAGATTTCCTAAACTAACAGTCCCCTCAAGGGATAAATGTTAAGACATCTTTGGACATACCTAAAATTAAGCTAGAGCCGTTTTCAATTATATCTGGCAATTGTACAAAGATTTACCAACTTGAACTAAACTCGACTACCATGGTGCGCTCAAACGCCTTTTTCCCTGCCTTGTATCTACTTTTCTTATTTTTCATTTCACAATCCTGTGGACCTTCTACTTCAGAACAACAAGTAGAAGACCTGGTCTTTACTGTGGCAGACGGACCAATGGAAATAACAGTTACTGGAACCGGAGAGCTTAATGCCAAAAAATCCGTGAAAATCAGGGCGCCGCAAGGTATGCGTCCTGCCGGTATTTATGAGACTACCCTGTCTAATCTTGTGCCCGAGGGTACGATTGTAAACGAAGGGGATTTTGTAGCCTCTCTTGATCGGACAGAATTGGCAGGAAAGATGAGCAACGTTCAGACAGAGTTGGACAAAGTGCAAACTCAACTTGAACAAGCAAAGATTGATACCGCCATCGATTTGCGAGCCCTCAGAGATGAAATCGTTAATCTCAATTTTACCAAGAAGCAAAAGCTGCTTGAGGTAGAACAGAGCAAATATGAGCCTCAATCGGTCATTCAAAGGGCAGAGCTGGATTTGGAACAGACAGAAAGAGACTACAAACAGTTGTTGACAAAATATGAACTGAAGCAACAACAAGCAGTAGCTAAGATTGAGGAAATCAATGCACTCCTCCGACAAAATCAAAGGCAACTCCAAAAATACCTGGACCTCTCCAATGATTTTAACATCTTCGCACCCAAGACGGGAATGGTGATCTATGCACGAACCTGGAATGGTAAAAAGGAACCCGGTAGCCGGATCTCAGCATGGGATCCAGTAGTGGCCGAGTTGCCAGACCTTACTGATATGATTTCCAAAACCTATGTGAATGAGGTAGACATTAGCAAGGTCCAAGTTGGACAGGATGTAACCATTAAGGTCGATGCTTTCCCCGATCGAAAATATACTGGTTCCGTCTTGAAGGTTGCCAATATTGGAGAACAACTTCGTGGTTATGATGCGAAGGTGTTTGAAGTTATTGTGCAGGTGAATGAGGTGGACTCCATCATGCGACCAGCTATGACTACCAGCAATGAGATTGTCACCAATACTTTGGAAACCGTCACACATATCCCGCTTGAGGCCCTGTTTAGTGATAGTTTATCTTTTGTCTATAAAAGAGATGGCAACAGTCTTGTTAGACAGGAGGTGATCACTGGCCTTAGTAATGATGATATGATTGTAATTGAGCATGGCCTTGCTGCTGGGGATGCTATTTACTTGACAGAACCTAACAATAAATCCTCTCTTACCTTTATACCGATAGATCAAGCCATCAAGGATGAAATTCGCCAAAAACAGGAAGAAGCTAAACGTGCTCGGGAAGCACAAGCTATGGAACGGCGTAAGAAGATGGATGGAGTAGATATGCCTTCTCCTTCATCTGATGGTGGAGGTGGTGGAATTATCATCATCAACTAGACAAGCCACAAAAGCAGTTAACAATAATTACTGATGAGGTAGCCTGGATGGATAATGGACTTTTCCAGGTCGTGGTGGTCTTTGGTTGGTTCTTGCCAACACTTTCTTCCATATTCCTTCTTCTAAAAATAGATCATGAAACGGTATCTCTTTAATTTTTATTTGGCTATCGAGGGGATTAATGCCAATAAGCTTCGTTCTTTTTTGACGGCTTTAGGAATCATCTTCGGAGTAGCAGCTGTTATTGCTATGTTAGCCATTGGTAGTGGTGCCAAGCAAGCCATCCTAGAGCAAATGAAGCTAATAGGTACAAACAATATTGTTCTCACTGCGAAGATGCCAGGGCAAGGTGATGAAGAAGAGGAGGAGCAAAGTGAGGAAGGCAATGCCGTTGGGAATCAGAAAGAAAAGAAACCCTTTTCCCCAGGCTTGACGCTACAGGACTTGGGAGCTTTGGAAGCTATCCTACCTGATATTGAAAGTGTTAGCCCGGAAATTGTGTTGCCAACTAACGTGATTCAATCTGCACAGCTACAGAAAGCCAAATGCATTGGTGTGAATAATCATTTTTTTGAACTGAATCAATTGGATTTAGAATCTGGTGAATACTTCCATCAAACCCATTTGGAGGGAGGGAAGCCGGTCTGCATTATTGGTAAGAATATTCAGCTTAAATTCTTCAAAGATGAAAATCCAATTGGCAAACAGATCAAGTGCGGCAATACCTGGTTGCGGATTATTGGTGTTTTGCAGAAGCGCCAAGCCAGTAAAGAAAGCTTAGACAATCTGGGGATCCGAGATTATAACTCTGACGTTTACGTACCTGTCACTACTTCTTTGCTCCGTTTTAAAAATCGAGCAAAAATAGGTAAGAGTCGTTTGGCTCGCAACAACCGCAGAAACAATGCCGAATTAGAGAATTACCACCAATTGGACAGAGCCGTTATCCGAGTCGGAAATTCTCGTCAAATGAAAGCCACGGCTGCAGTGATGGCAAGAGTATTGAAAAGGCGACATAATAACATCATTGATTTCGAAATAGAAGTTCCGGAATTGCTTTTGGAACAGGAGCAAAAAACACAGGATACCTTCAACTTTGTGCTAGCAGTGATCGCAGGTATTTCTCTTCTAGTGGGAGGTATAGGCATTATGAATATTATGCTGGCTTCCGTGTTAGAGCGGATTAAAGAAATCGGAGTACGACGTTCTTTGGGAGCCAATCGACAAGATATCATCCTCCAATTTCTGTTTGAGGCCGTTATCATAAGCCTGTTGGGAGGAGTGATAGGAGTGGTTTTAGGTATTTTGTCAGCAAAGGCCATTGCTTCTTCTGCGGATATTCCAACGGTTGTTTCCGCCTGGTCCATAATTTTATCTTTTGGCGTAGCCGCAACTATCGGTTTGATCTTTGGATTGTTCCCCGCCCGAAAAGCAGCTATGCAAGATCCCATTAAAGCCCTTCGTTCTGACTAGTCCATCCACATAAAAAGATCGGAAATCATACACCTTTAACATCAAAACACAGAAGTTTATGAACTTGCGCTTTGCCTATTTAGTGGCGTTTATTATCATGGGAAGTACTTCTATAAGTTGGAGTCAGGTAGATACACTTTACCTGGATCTCAAAGGCACTATTACGCTGGCCCAAAGTGATGCTCCGGATGTATTGATCGCCAAAACCGCCTTCAAGAATGATTTTTGGAGATATCAGTCGTTTTTGGCCGATTATCGACCACAGATTGTATTGAATGCCACGCTACCCAACCTAAACAGAGCTATTGATCAAATCGACCTGCCAGATGGGACCGTAAACTTCCTGGAACGTTCCTTTATGAACAATAGCGTTGGCGTGAGTCTTCAACAAGGAGTTACTGCCACTGGTGGTCGAATCTTTGCGGGAACAGGGCTAGAGCGCATCGATATATTTCCCAACGATTTTACGGATAAGCAGATCTCCTATCTTTCAAATCCATTTTTCCTAGGATACAACCAACCGCTCTTTGGTTTCAATGAATTGAAATGGGACAAGCGTATCCAACCTTTGGTTTTCGATGAGGCCAGTAAAGCCTATTCGGAAGATATGGAGCAAGTGGCCTACCAAGCTGCTACTCTATTCTTTGATGTACTTTTCGCCCAGCTCAACCTCCAAGCGGCGATTCGGGACAAAACGAATGCAGATACACTTTATGCTATATCTCAGGGGCGATTTAAAGTAGGACGAATTGCCGAAACAGAATTACTACAAATCGAACTTAGTGCGATGCGTGCCAACGCAGATCTAGCGGCCAGTCAATTGAGTCTGCAAACCAGTACGGAGGAACTTCGTAACTTTCTGGGAATTCAAAAAGCAGTTGCTTTTAAATTGGAGCCTCCTAGTGATCTTCCGCTAATACGGATTGATGGAGCAACGGCATTGGCCTACGCCAAGAAAAATCGATCAGATATGACAAGCTTTGCCCGACGGTTAGAGCAAAGCAATCAGCAAGTCGCCTCGGCAAAAGCCAGCAATAGACCTAGTTTGGATCTTTCCCTGTCCTTTGGTTTATCTCAAACGTCTAAAGATCTTTCCGATGCCTACAGGAACCTCCTGGATCAGGAGAGAGTAACTTTGAGCCTGCAAATGCCGATTGCGGATTGGGGCAAATCTAAGTCACGCCTAAAAATCGCAGAGTCTAATCAGGATTTGACACAATTAGAAGTGAGTCAAGATCGTGTTAATTTTGAGCGAGAAATATTAGTAAAGGTCCAGCAATTTGATCTGGTCAGAGATCAGGTCAATCTCGCGTTGAGATCTTATGAGGTGTCTCAGAAGCGCTTGAATTTGACGAGATCCAGATATCGGATAGGTAAGATTCAGGTTACTGATTTTAATATCGCTATTCAGGAAGAGGCGGCTGGCCGACAAGCATACATCCAGGCTCTGCGCAACTTCTGGCTTGCTTATTATGACCTCAGACAATTGACGCTCTACGATTTCGAAGAGGGGAGACCTTTAGTCCGTGATGCCAATGATATTCCCAAAAATTAGATTTTACTATCTATCTTGCCATCAAAAAGGACTTTGATTGATTATTTGATAGTCGGACAGGGCATTGCTGGCACCTTAATGGGGTATTTTCTACAAAAGGCTGGCCAAAAGATTCATGTAGTGGACAACGATTCTCCACGATCATCCTCCAAACATGCCGCCGGCATTATTAATCCGGTTACCGGTAGGCGTTTTGTGAAATCCTGGAGAATTGAAGACCTGATGCCCTTTGCTCATAAAACCTATCAGCAGATAGAGGAGGAGTTCGACATAAAGGTTTTCCAACATATCCCCTTGATACGAACCCTCTACGATCAGAAAGATAGAAACAATTGGATGCTGCGCATGACAGATCCAGCTTATGAAAAATATATGGATGGCCAAGCAGAACTGGGGCCCTACGAAGGCCATCTACATCCAGACTTTAGTTACGGCCAGACCTTGCAAACTGCCCGCCTAGATATTCCTGCCTTCATAGCCCATTTTCGGAAGTACTGGGAACTTAGAGGAGAATTCGGTATTTCTCACATATCAATCGACAATCTTGAGATTCGGGAGAAAAGTGTGATTTGGGGTGAACTTGAAGCTAAACAAGTTATTTTCTGTGAAGGGAGTTGGGGGAAACAAAACCCCTATTTTAAATACCTCCCTTTTCGAGGCGCCAAAGGGGAGGTCATAGAAGTAGCGATTCCCAATGTCAATTTTGATCGAATCATCAAGCGAAAAGTCTTTATTGTACCCTTGCAAAATGGCAATTATTGGATTGGTACGACCAATACAAATTGGTTTGATCATGAATTACCAACTGCTGAAGGGAAGGCAGAATTAGTCGAAAAACTAAGTGCTTTTTTGAAACTTGATTTCGAAATTGTTGGGCATCATTCTGCCATTCGACCAACTGTCAAGGATCGCCGTCCATTTATAGGTAGTCACCCTTTTCATTCCCGGCTAGGGATCTTTAATGGGCTGGGTACCAAGGGAGCCTCTCTAGGCCCCTTCTGGGCGGATCACTATGTGAAACATCTCCTGGATGGATCAGGGCTAGATCCAACTGTAAATATCCAAAGGTATCCCCATCCTTTAGCTCAATAGCCCGAAAAAACAAGAATATTCCTTGTTGATGTATACTTTTTTTTCAACTCATGATGTTAACTGTTATAGAGCTCTTATCAGGGCTTGACCCTTTTACTGTTGTTCATAAAGGCTAGGATAGTGACGCATGCCGTCTTACTATCGTCAAAACATGGTATTATTTAAACCAACTAGGATGAAAGCTATAATCCCGAGCGTGGTATTGATCTTATCCATTTTATGGAGCACCATGATCAATGCTCAAACCAAAGTAGATATGTCTAAGTTTAGTAGCGCCTCTTATCAGTCAGATTGGGAGCAAGTTGATTCTTTCGAGAAAAAAAGACTTCCAAAATCTGCTTTAACCATTGTAGAAAAGATAGTAGAAAAAGCCCGTCGGGAAAACAATCCTTCCCAGTTGGTAAAGGCGTTGCTGCATAAGGCGAAATATGTGGAGGATACGAATGAGAAAGGGCGATTGGCAAGTATTGAATTGTTGGAGACAGAGCTAGATCAAGTCCTCTTTCCAGCCAAGCAGGTCTTACATTCCGTGCTGGGGAATATCTACCAAACGGAACTATCACAAAGGTACTGGCGCATTCGGAATAGAACTGAGGTCCAAGATAATAGTGAGACAAAGGATATTAGCCTATGGTCCATAGACCAGTTCGTGCGAGCAAGCACAGATCACTACCTGGCCTCTCTCAATGAAAAAGAAAAACTGTTGTCGTTGCCCTCCTCAATATTTCAAGCAGTGCTGAAGGAAGGCGTAGAAGCCATCGGTTTACGTCCAACTGTATACGACTTCTTAGCCCATAGAGCTATTGATCATTTCATGAATGATCGGAATTATTTGGCTCAACCCAAGGAGCCTTTCTTGCTTAATGATCCACTTCTCTTTGCCGAGGCCAAAAAGTTTGCCAACCATAGTTTTAAATCTACAGACGAACAAGCCTATAAATATAAGGCACTATTGCTCTTTCAAGAGGTGCTACAGGCGCACCTAGATCGTAAAGAGGTTCCGGCTTTGGTTGATGCTGATCTTAAACGGCTGAAGTTTGTTAAATCCTATGCTGTGCTGGACCAAGTGGATAATCTTTATCTGGAATCCCTTAAGGTCTTGCAAAAAAAATATGACCGGCACTCTGTTTGGGGGGAAATTAGTATTGCCCTAGCAGATTTCTATTATGAACAGGGCAATAAATATGTAGCGGAAACCAATGAAGTGCATCAATGGGCGTTGAAAAAAGCTGTCGAACAGTGTGGGCTGATCATAAAGCGAGAAGGGGACTCTTATGCTGCCAAGCGCGCCAAATCCTTGAAGAGAAATATTGAAATCTCCCGCTTAGAAGCTACGGCAGAAAAGGTCTACCTGCCGCAAGAACCTGGACTATTTCAGATTAAATACCGAAATGTAGGTAAAGTCTACCTGAAGGTAGTGAAAGTACTGCAGGAGGAAACCCCGGAAGATTATCAGGAATATGTGCGAAGGCTTGCCAAAACGAGAGCTTTCAAATCCTGGTCCTATGAAATGCCTGATCCAGGAGATTACCAATCACATCGTGTGGAAGGGGCCATCCCGCCGCTACCTTTGGGCAATTATGCCGTCGTGTTGTCCGATAATCGACGTTTTGATCCAAATAAAGGAAGTGTACATGCGGTACCCATCAAGGTTTCCCAGTTGGCTTATATTCATCAACTTGGAACAAAATCAGAGTTGTTGGTTGTGGATCGGAAATTTGGAGCCCCTGTCAATGATGTAAAGGTCTCGATTTACACCTACGAATATAATCGGAAAAAGAAAAAGTCAGAACGTAGGTTCCGGCAAGAACTACGTTCTAATGAGGAAGGACTTTGCACACCAAACATAGATTTTCGCGGACGATATTTTATCGCCCTAGAAAAGGGGGAAGATCGCTTGTTCTTAAGTGATCAGGGGCATTATAGTTATGAACGCTCTCGGTCGTCTGAATCGAGAAGAAAAGATCGACAGCTACGCATGCAATTTTTCCTGGATCGGGGGATCTACAGACCGGGACAGAGCGTGTACTTCAAAGGCTTATTGATTGTGGAAGGGGAAGACGATCAATTGCAAGTGGCAGCTAATGAAACAGTGGATGTCATTTTCAAAGATGTCAACTATCAGGAGGTTAAGAAATTGACTTTAACCACAAATGAATATGGTACGATCAATGGGCAATTTGAAGCTCCTGCCACGGGTTTATTAGGGCGGATGTCCATAGAGTCGGAGTATGGTACCCGAGCCTTTAGGGTGGAGGAATATAAGCGTCCAAAATTTTCCGCTTCCTTCGAGCCTTTGGCCGAAGCCTATAGTCTAGGAGATGAAATTGAGGTACAAGGTAATGCTATGGGGTTTGCTGGTAATCCGATTGATGGGGCGACGGTAAGTTTTAGAGTGGTCAGGGAAATTAGTTATCCTTGGATACCCTGGTATTATTATGACCGCTATTTCCCCAAGAGTGGAGAGCAGCAGGAAATAGCACAAGGTGAGGTAGAAACGGATAGTGACGGGAATTTCGTTGTCAAATTTACCGCTGCGCCAGACCTTAGCTTAGACAAAAAAGATAAGCCTGCCTTTACCTTTAAAGTCACTGCGGATATTACAGATATCAGTGGAGAAACGCACGCTGCTTCTAAAGATGTAAAGCTTGGATATTTAGGTCTAGAAACATCCGTTGAGCTGCCGCAAGCTATAGATCGTGCTGACTCCATGTCGTTAACCATAGCTACTAAAAACCTAGATGGCCAATTTCAGGCTAGCGAGGGTGAGCTGAAGATTTTTTCCTTGGAGGAACCCAACCAACCGCTACTGGATCGCTATTGGGAAGTTCCGGATCAACAACTGCTTAAAGAGTCCCAATTTCAAAAGCAATTTCCACATTTCAGTTTCAGCAAGGCAAAAAATAAGAATGAATGGTTACGCAAGGCAGAGCGTCTAACTCAAAGAGTTAACTCCGGGAAGCAAAAACAGTGGAAAATTGATATTAAGGACTGGGATGTTGGGCACTATTTAGCAGTCTTCAAGGTAGTGGACGGATCGGGAAATGAGATTGAGACAAGCCAAGCTTTCTTCGTTTATGATCAGGCAACTAAGGCTTTGCCTAGGGATTTAAGTTTATGGCAATCCTTCAATCAAGATGTATATGAGCCAGGAGATAAAGTAAAAATTCAACTGGCTACGGGTTTTGACCAGATGTCGGTATTATTAGAACGACAGCAGAAGGGTGAGATCATTAGGCAATGGGTGAAGGCGAACCCTTGGGGAAGTTTTAGTCAAGAAGTAACAGAGGCGGACCGCGGTAACATCCACTATAAGGGTGTGATGGTGAGACAGAATCGATTCTTCCAATTTGAGCAGAATGTTACTGTACCTTGGAGCAACAAGCAGCTACAGTTAGAGTATCACACTTTTCGAGATAAGCTTCTCCCTGGGCAGGAGGAAGAATGGAGAATAATAGTTAAAGGCCCGAAAAAGGAGGCGGTAGTTGCCGAAGTTGCAGCAGCCATGTACGATGCCTCTTTGGATGAATTCGTGAGTAATAGCTGGTTCTATCAACCACATGGATATAACTTTCACGGGAGATCCTATTGGAATCCCTCGGGCTTTGGAGATGTCTCCAGTATTTCGGTTGGCAGAGCGCGCAATCGCATGCAGCAGGCTCCAGTCAGGTATTACGAAAGACTTAATTGGTTCGGTTTTGTGGAAGCACCCATCGCCCTACGAGGCATGCAAAAGAGAAGTTCGGCCCCTGCTAACTATGCAACGGCTGCTACACCCTTTTCTTATGAGGAAGACATGGTGGTTGCTGGAGATGCAGAATTGAATGCAGTACCGCCTCCACCTCCACCTCCACCTGCCGAACCTGGAGGTCGCGCCTTTTTGGGTACAGAAGAAGCAGAAACGGATAGTGCCCCAGCAGTGAGAACCAATCTGAATGAAACCGTTTTCTTTTTCCCTGACCTGCGGACGGATGAACAAGGAAATGTAGTCATTCAATTCAAAATGAATGAGGCCTTGACGAAGTGGAAATTCTTACTGTTTGCACATACCAAAGACCTGAAATTAGCTAGCGGTTCAAAAACCGTTCAGACTCAGAAGGAGTTAATGGTAATGCCTAATGCTCCCCGGTTTTTGAGAGAAACCGATGAAATCCTTTACACCGCTAAAGTCTCTAATCTCTCCGATCAGGACCTTAGTGGAGTAGCAGAACTGAATTTGTTTGATGCAACGAATCGGCAAGTAGTAGACAATGCTTTTGAACTTACCGATGCGCACAGAAATTTTGAGGTAAAGGCTGGCCAATCTACCTTGGTTAGTTGGCAATTAAAAGTTCCGGCGGAAGGACTCGCCGCTATTGTGCATCGAGTAACGGCCAAAGCTGGTGCCTTCGCCGATGGGGAAGAAAGCGTCATCCCTGTACTGAGCAATCGAATGCTAGTTACAGAAGCTATTACTTTACCTTTACGCGCAGAGGAATCCCGTACCTTCACCTTCGAATCTTTAAAGCGTTCAGGCAACTCCGAGACCCTAGCCCATCATGGACTGAGCCTTGAATTTACTAGCAACCCCGCCTGGTATGCCGTACAGTCTTTGCCGTATCTGATGGAGTATCCCTATGAATGCACAGAGCAGATCTTCAATAGATTTTATGCCAATACCCTGGCCGCTGGCATTGTACAACAACAACCTGCGATTGAAGGTATGTTTGAAGAGTGGACCTCCGCTGATGTCCTTGAGAGTGCATTAGCCAAGAACGAAGAATTGAAGCAACTCTTGTTGGAAGAGACACCTTGGGTATTGAGTGCTCAAAGTGAAGAGCAGCAAAGAAAGAATATTGCGCTGCTCTTTGACTTGGGACGAATGAAACAGGAGCGGGCCAAAGTAGTGCAGCAGTTGGCGGACCGGCAATCGACGGATGGTGGCTTTAGTTGGTTCCCAGGAGGTAGAGATAGTTGGTATATTACTCAATACCTGTTGGAGGGTATTGGTCACTTGGAACATTTGCAGGTATTGGATGCTAGTAAGGATCAGTTCCTCCCGGAAATTACCGATAACAGTCTGGCTTTTGTAGACAGGGAATTTCAAGCCCATTATGATGATTTGCAGAAGAAAATTCAAAATGGAACTACCAAACTAGATGCTGATCATCTCACAAGTATCGTAATTCACTATATGTACACGCGTTCTATGTTCACACTGAAAGATGAAGCGGGTAATCAGGAAGAAGCCTTGGGGTATTTCCTGGATCAGGCCAAAAAGTACTGGGTGAATCGAGGACTCTATCAGCAAGGCATGATGGCTCTGGCTTTGCACCGATACGGCGAGCATGAAGCGGCCATGGATATTATGCGCTCCCTGGAGGAAAGAGCTATTAGAAACAGGGAGTTAGGGATATACTGGAAGTACAATAGAGGTTGGTTCTGGCAAGATTTACCAATCGAAACGCATGTGTTGCTATTGGAAGCTTTCGCAGAGGTAGCTAACAATATGACGGTGGTAGATGAGATGAAAATTTGGTTGCTGAAAAACAAGCAAACTAGCCACTGGAAAACAACCAAAGCTACGGCAGCAGCTATCTATGGACTGTTGGGCTATGGACAGAATTGGTTAAGCGAAACGGAGGATGTGAAAATCAACTTCCCGAAGGCGCCAAAGAAGGCCTACCAGGCAACCATCCAAAAGGCACAAGCTACTCAAACCCCTGGCGTGGGATACTATAAAGTTGGATTTGATCCGCAGAAGATATCAAAGAACTATGCCACTATAAAAGTTAAAAACCCTAATGATCACATCGTTTGGGGCGGATTGTATTGGCAATACTTTGAAGATTTGGATGCGATTGAAAGCTTTGAAGAAACACCTCTGGAATTGAACAAAAAGCTATTCAAGCTTGACTACGACGACAATGGCGAGGTGCTGCATGAAATCGAAGAAGGTGGCCAGCTTAAACCCGGTCAGAAGATTAAAGTACGCATAGAATTGAAAGTCGATCGCGACATGGAGTACGTCCATATGAAAGACATGCGTGCCAGTGGGTTGGAGCCTATTAATGTGTTTAGTCGTTATAAGTGGCAGGATGGCTTAGGGTATTATGAAAGTACAAAAGATGTAGCTACCCACTTTTTCTTCGACTACCTACCCAAGGGGACTTACGTCTTCGAATACCCTTTACGAGTGGTACACCAAGGGCAATTTAGTAATGGCATTACAACCATACAGAGTATGTATGCGCCAGAATTTACCAGTCATTCGGAAGGTATCAAAGTTGAAATTAAACGTTGATTTAGGGGGCATTGATCCTAAAAGCGATGAGAATTGTCGAGAAAAAAAAGCAATAATGACTCTAAAGTGTTAAATTGAAGGAGATTAGTAATTTTGAAGAATATGAAAAAGCAAATCTGGAAGTTTGCCTCTAAACAAGTAAAAAAGACGATTATGGGTAGTGAAAAAAGCAGCAAGTCGAAGCACGCGGATACGGTGATTCGTAATCACGTGATTTGGGCGATGGGTACCGGTTTTATTCCTGTTCCAATCGCAGATGTCTTTGCTGCCACTGCGGTACAAATGGATATGATTCGACAACTTTGCCGGGTATACGATCTTGAATTCTCGGAGACGCAGGGTAAAGCCATTGTTACTTCTTTGACCAGCTCTATTCTAGCCCGAGCAGGCGCTAGAAGCGTTGTGAAACTCATCCCAGGTTTAGGGACGATCATTGGAGGGGTGACCATCTCCGTTTTCAACGGCGCATCTACCTATGCACTAGGCGAAGTTTTTAAGAAACACTTCGATATGGGTGGGACTATCTTGGATTTTGATACGGAAAGACTGAAGAAAGTCTTTAAAGAGAAATTTGAGAAAGGTAAGAAAGTGGCGGAAGAATTGAAGAAAGAGCAAGATGCAGAGCAAGAAACGGGGGAACCCGTGACAGAGAGCACCACCGAGGCAGAACCAGTGGGAGCGGCCGCACCTACCAAAGAGGATGTTTTAGCTAAACTAAAAGAACTAGGAGAGTTAAAGAATCAAGGTATTATCACGGAGGAAGAATTCGCCGAGATGAAGAAGAAATTGATCTCTGACTTTTAGTTGGAGGTACCCTAGGGCGATCATCAATAGCAAAGCAGGCACTAGGTCTCTAAGGATCTGGTGCCTGCTTTCTTCTGTAGTACTCACATATTCCATCTCGCCACGGGAGCTACGCCCTGATGACTAAATTGCTCTTCCAAGAATTTGTGGTAGGCGGTAACACCTATCATAGCCGCATTGTCTGTGCAATACTCGAATTTTGGAATGAAAGTCTGCCACCCAAGCATTTCTCCCGTCTCAGTAAGTGCCTGGCGCAGCCCACTATTGGCCGAAACGCCCCCGGCAATAGCTACCGTTTGAATGCCCGTCTGTTTGACAGCCAACTGTACTTTATTCATCAGTATGCTTACGATTCTATCTTGTACAGAGGCACAAATATTTGGCATCTCCTCCTCTAGAAATTTGGGATTCTCTTTCACCTGCTTTTTCAGAAAGTATAGTATAGCCGTTTTCAATCCGCTAAAACTGAAGTCGAGTGCAGGAATCTTGGGCTCTGAAAAAGAGAATTTTGCTTCTCCTTGCTGGGCGAGACGATCAATGATCGGACCAGCAGGATAATCCAACCCCAAAATCTTGCCCGTTTTATCAAAGGCTTCACCAGCGGCATCGTCAAAAGTTTGACCAAGTACCTCCATGTCTAGATAGCTATTGATCTTTACAATCTGTGTATGCCCACCAGACACCGTCAAACAAAGAAAAGGGAATTCCGGATGAGGTCTCTCTGCAAAGTGCGCCATGACGTGCGCCCTCATATGGTGTACCTCTATCAGAGGGATATCTAAACTTAGGGCCATCCCTTTGGCGAAGGAAACGCCGACCATGAGGGAACCGATCAAACCTGGCCCCTTAGTGAAGGCGATGGCGTGGAGCGCTTGCCTCTGGACACCTGCCTTTTTCAGGGCCAGATCCACCACGGGAATGATGTTGGCTTGGTGAGCCCGAGAAGCCACCTCCGGAACCACGCCGCCATAAAGCCGATGCGCCTCCTGATTGGCTACGCAATTGCTTAAGACTTCTCCATCCTGAATCACCGCAGCAGAAGTGTCATCACAGGAAGATTCGATTGCTAAAATGTTTATTTGCATAGGATCGCAAAAATAGCTTCTTGTTCAAATCTTTTAACGAAAAATTATTATCATTGCATCAAAACAAACCGAAAAAATGAGATTACTTATTAATTTGCTTCTCGCTGCCGTAGTAATCGGGTTGGTCTGGACTTTAATTAGCAGCATTCAGGAACCTATCGCATTTAAGGCAGAAAAGGAAAAACGTGAGCGAGCTGTAGTTGAGCGATTGATGGAAGTTCGTACTGCTCAGGATTTGTTTCGTAGTATCAAGGGCGGATTTTCTCCTACTTTCGATTCCTTGAGAGAAATCTTGATGACTGATAGTTTCGCTGTAGTGAAAGTGATTGGTGACCCTGATGATCCTAATTTCACTGGAGAAATTGTATATGATACGATCCTTTCTCCTGCTATCGATTCTATCCAGACATTGGGGATCAATCTTGATTCTTTATCGATTGTACCTTACGGTGGTGGAGCCAAATTTGAGATTGCTGCTGATACCATTACTTATCAAAAGACAACAGTAAATGTGGTGGAAGTAGGTATTCCTCGTCGAGTATTTATGGGGAAATACAAAGACAAGCGATTTGCTAAGTATGATCAAGGATATGATCCAAACAAGCCCATCAAGTTTGGAAACATGAACGCCCCCAATTTGTCTGGTAACTGGGAATGATCAAATTCGAGATTGTTGAAGATACTTTTGCTAAATCACCAGCAAAGGATCTAGAGCTGTCCATCCTGGCAGGGGTGGACAGCTTTACCTATATGGTGGTAGATAAAAGACGACATATTCAGGTACTGAAAGAATATGCCCTTGAAGAAGGTGCTAGTTTACCTCGCCGACAACGCGCCATGCAAAAGATTGTGAAGGATGATGCGCTGCTTAAATTGGCCTATGGCAGTACCCACTTGGGACTGATTGGACTACAGGCTACGATCTTACCTGAGCGCCTCTACAATCCCTCTAAAAATAAGACCTATCTCGAACAACTCACTGATTTATCTGTAAATGCAGAAGTAGTCGCTGAAGACCTGCATCATCTATCAGCTAAACTAGTATATGCCTTAGACCCCAAAACGCAGGTGATCAGCAAGCATTTCCAAGCTGCTCGAAAAGTACATCTTTATACCGCATTTTTGGATGCACTGCGGCCACATGCGGCCACCCAGAAAGGGACCCACCTTTTTTGCCACGTACGCTCACGTAAAATTTACCTTTTTCTTTTTGATGGTACACTTTTGCAATACGCAAATCACTTCACCTATCAATCGGCTAGGGATTTCCTCTATTATGTTCTTTTGGTTTTCAAATCGTATAATTTGGATCCCAAAGATGTGCCTTTGTACCTATCCGGGCAGCTAGTAAAGGACTCGGAAGTATATCGACTGCTATTTCGTTATTTGCAGAGAATTGATTTTCTGAAGGTACCGGCTACCTTTTCGTTTGGCCCCAAATTAAGCCTACAGCCCTCGTATTTCTATTTTGACCTAATGAGTATTCAACAGCATTTCTGAGCGCCTATGCGGATTATCGGAGGAGAATTTAAGGGAAGACGCTTTACCCCACCGGCTAAAAACTGGCCTACCCGCCCCACCACGGACTTTGCCAAGGAAGGGCTTTTTAACATTATTCAAAACAACTTTGAGATCAGTGAACTGAAAGTACTCGACCTATTTGGGGGAACCGGTAATCATAGCTATGAATTCATCTCTCGGGGCTGTACTGATGTAACCTATGTAGATAAGTTTCCGGGTTGTGTAGCCTATGTCAAGAAGACTAGTCAGCAACTAGATATCGAAGATAAGATTCAGATCGTTAAAGGCGACGTTTTCAAGTTTATTCAATATGCTACCGCCTCCTACGATTACATATTTGCTGGTCCGCCATATCCGCTACCTAATATTCCGGATATCCCAGATCGTATTTTGGAAAAGGGCATGTTAAAGGACGGCGGGTGGCTTGTTTTGGAACACAATCCGAATCACGATTTTAGTAAGCATCCCAACCTGCTCCAAGTCCGCAACTATTCGAAAACCATCTTCAGTATTTTTACCCCTACCACAGATTAGGGAACTGTTTCGTATACAATAAGGTTGAGCTACTTAATACTTGGTTGAAATCGAAGGAGGATCTCTACTAGAGACTGGCTTTTTTGTGGCAAAAAATGTGGCAAAATGTAAATCAGGTTGGTGGATCGTCAATTCGGCCTTTATTTAGATGCATACTGGAGGAGTTCACCGTCAAAGACCGGTAGAATCACTATAAAATTATATATTTGCCGCTCAATGGAAGAGCTACATTTTCCGGTGCCAAGTTCGTTCTTTTTGAACAGTGTATTGAGTCAAGAATTTTAGCTGACATTTAACAAAGCAATTAGCATCATGGATATCATTGGTATTATTCAAGAAGGGGTAGTCAAGGGTGTGAAATCCCTTTACGGAGCATCGATTCAAGCGGACTCGATTTCGATGAATGCTACTCGCAGTGAATTTGAAGGAGACTTCACTGTGGTTGTTTTTCCCTACGCTAAGATGGCTAGAAAAGGGGTGGAGGAGATCGGCCAGGAGTTGGGGCAATTTATGCTGGGGCAGGTTCCACAAATCAGTAAATTCAATGTCATCAAAGGCTTCCTGAACCTGGTGGTGGACGACTCGTACTGGCAGCAATTTCTATTGGATACAGTTACTGCAAGTGATCAGTACGGAATCGCCGCAGCTAATGGTAAAAAGGTAATGGTAGAGTATTCTTCCCCAAACACCAATAAGCCATTGCATTTGGGCCATATCCGAAATATACTTCTCGGGTGGTCTGCCTATAAGATTTTGCAAGCAGCTGGCTACGAGGTAGTCCGAACCCAAATTGTCAATGATCGTGGAATTGCAATTTGTAAGAGCATGTTGGCTTGGTTGAGATTTGGGGAAGGGGAAACACCTACTTCAAGTGGTATAAAGGGGGACCATTTCGTAGGTAAATTCTACGTGAAATTTGAACAAGCTTTTCAAGAGGAATATAAGGAATGGCAAGCTTCTGAGAAAGGGCAAGCCCTTTTTGCAGAAAAAGGAAAGGAAGGACAAAAAGCAGAGGCTTTTTTCAAGGGATACAAGAATGTATACTTCAACGAATTTAGTGAAATTGGTCAGGCTGCCAGAGCAATGCTTATCAAATGGGAGGCGGGAGATGAGGAGACCGTAAAGCTTTGGAAACAGATGAACGATTGGGTGTATGAAGGATTTAATACGACCTATGAGAATCTAGGGGTCGCTTTTGATAAATTGTATTACGAATCAGATACCTATTTGTTAGGAAAGAGTACGATTGAGGCGGGGATGGAGAAAGGTGTCTTTTACAAGAAAGAGGATGGTTCAGTATGGATTGATTTGACGGATGCAAAATTGGACCACAAAATTGTATTGCGGAAAGATGGGACATCTGTGTATCTGACGCAGGACATTGGGACAGCGCAGTTGCGATACCAGGATTTTGGGGTAGAGCGAATGATTTATGTAGTGGCAGATGAGCAGAATTATCATTTCCAAGTATTATTCGAAACGATGAAGCGGTTGGGAGAACCCTATGCAGATGGTTTGTATCACTTGAATTATGGTATGGTCGATTTGCCCTCTGGCAAAATGAAATCCCGAGAAGGCACTGTTGTTGATGCCGATGATTTGATGGCTGAGGTTATTGCAGAAGCAGAAGCGGCTTCCAAGGATAGCTCCGAAATCAGTAGCTTTTCGGAGGAACAACGACAGGACATTTTCCGTAAGATAGGCCTAGCCGCTTTAAAGTTCCACATTATTAAGGTCCAACCGCAAAAGCGAATGGTCTTTGACCCTAAAGAATCTGTAGACTTACAAGGACAAACGGGACCTTATATTCAGTATTCCTATGTCCGAATTAATGGCGTAGGAAAGAGAGCAGAACGAGAAGGAGTGAGCTGGGAATTGGCGCAAAATTATGCCAGCTTGGAGCCAGCGGAGCGAGACCTGTTGCGATCCCTCTATCAGTTTCCTGATTTGATTCAGGAGGCAGCGGCAGAATTGGATCCATCTAGCATTGCTAACTTTTGCTATGCCTTGGCCAAGAGCTACAGTAAATTCTGGCATGACGTCTCGATCTTCGATGCTGAGGAATCAGCCAAGGCCTTCCGACTGTTGTTGAGTAAACTGGTCGGTAGCGTCTTGAAAAATGGTATGGATTTACTGGGTATTGAAATGCCCGAGCGAATGTAATGCTCCTTAAAATATTCATTCAATCTTATTGTAAACAGTTATGAGCAATCTCGAAGAAACCAAACCTTCTCTGAATTTTATTGAGCAAATCATAGAGGAGGATTTGAGTCAAGGTAAACATGCTGGCCGAGTACATACACGTTTCCCGCCCGAGCCCAACGGCTTTTTGCATATCGGCCACGCCAAGGCCATTACCGTGAATTTCGAGTTGGCACAGAAATATGGTGGTTTGACGAACTTGCGGATGGATGATACCAATCCGACGACTGAGAAGACCTCCTATGTGGAGAATATCAAGAACGATATCAAATGGTTGGGCTTTGAATGGAATGGGGAAGTGCTCTATGCCTCCGACTACTTCGGGCAATTGTACGAATTTGCGATCCAATTAATAAACGCCGGCCTAGCGTATGTAGATGATTCTACACCGGAGGAAATTGCAGAAATGAAGGGTGAACCGACTTCACCTGGCAAGGAGAGCCCTTATCGCACTCGAAGTATAGCAGAAAACCTGGATTTATTCCAGAGAATGAAGGCGGGGGAATTTGAAGATGGCGCAAGGGTGTTGCGGGCCAAAGTTGATATGTCTTCTCCTAATATGCATATGCGTGATCCGATACTATATCGCATAAAACACGAAACCCATCACCGAACTGGGGATGAATGGTGTATTTATCCAATGTATGATTTCGCACATGGGCAGTCTGACTCTATTGAAGGTATTACCCATTCTCTGTGTTCCTTAGAGTTTAGACACCATCGTCCCTTGTACGATTGGTTTATCGAAAAGTTGGAGATCTTTCCTTCCAGACAGATTGAGTTCGCACGTATGAATGTAGCTTACATGATTACTAGTAAACGTAAATTGTTGCGTTTGGTGGAAGGAGGGCATGTGACGGCTTGGGATGATCCACGTATGCCTACTATTGCCGGGATGCGCAGAAGGGGATATCCTGCGGAGGCTATTCGTGAATTTTGTCGACGTGCCGGGGTGGCCAAAAGAGATAATCTTATCGAAATTGAGTTGTTGGAATATGCGGTGAGAAATGAACTCAATAAGGTGGCGAATCGAGTGATGGCTGTTCTGGATCCGGTTAAGGTAGTGATTACTAATTATCCGGAGGGACATACTGAACACCTTTCTCTTGAGAATAATCCGGAAGACCCAGAGAGTGGGAGCAGACAGGTGCCTTTTTCGAGAGAGATTTACATTGAAAGAGGAGACTTTATGGAAGATCCGCCAAAGAAGTTCTTCCGGATGGGACCAGGAAGGAATGTCCGATTGAAAGGGGCCTATATTTTGCATTGCGAAGATTTTGTCAAGGATGATTCGGGAGAAATTACCGAGATTCATTGTACCTACTTTCCCGATAGTAAGAGTGGCGAGGATACATCGGGTGTGAAAGCAAAAGGGACTTTGCACTGGGTATCTGTGGAGCATGCCGCTAAAGCGGAAGTTCGTCAATATGGCCGCCTGTTTAGTGTAGCTGAGCCCACTAAGGATGAAAGAAAAGATTATTTGGAACTGCTTAACCCCCATTCCTTAGAAGTTTTACAGGATGTCTATGTGGAACCCGGTTTAGTGCATGCTAATCCCGGAGCACAGTTGCAGTTTATGCGTAAAGGGTATTACTGTGTGGATCAAGAAAGTACGCCAGAGCATCCGGTTTTTAACCTTACTGTTAGTCTAAAGGATAGCTGGGCGAAGGCACAAAAGAAGTAACGAAAGGTAGATGAGGCACTTGCTTTGTCCGTCTGTAAAGTGGTAATAAGCAACCACACGCTCTGAAAATAATACTATCTTTACTTGCCATGGAAAAAAGTAGAGTCATATTAGATCAAAAGCGATTTTCCATCATTATTGATCGTATCTGTCACCAATTGATAGAGCGTTATGATCGATTTGATAACTGTTGTATCATCGGTATACAACCGCGAGGAGTATTCCTGTCAGATCGTATCTGCCAACGTCTAAAGGAGATTCTTGGAATTGAGGATATCTTGTATGGAAAGCTGGACATAACTTTCTATCGAGATGATTTCAGAACTAGGACCCATCCTTTGGAGGCCAGTGTGACCCAAATGGATTTTCTGGTGGACGGTTACCAGGTTATCCTGGTAGATGATGTCTTGTACACAGGTCGAACGATAAATGCAGCACTAACTGCCTTAAACCATTATGGTAGACCCGATCGAGTGGAACTCCTGGCCCTGGTAGATCGTCGCTTTAATCGACATTTACCCATACAATCAGATTATGTTGGCCTCACAGTAGACTCTGTAGATCAGGCTTATGTGAAAGTAGAGTGGAAAGGGGAAGACCAATCGGAAGATAGGGTCCTATTATACGCGCATAAAAAAGACGTCGAATAGGGTATGGTTCAGCAATTAAGTACTCGCCATGTATTGGGAATTAAATATCTCACAGCAGGAGATATTCGTCTGATTTTTGAGACGGCAAAAACCTTTAAAGAGGTAATTAACCGTCCCATCAAAAAAGTCCCTTCCTTGCGGGATATTACAGTTGCCAATCTATTCTTTGAGAACTCTACTCGTACCCGTATTTCCTTTGAATTAGCAGAAAAAAGACTATCGGCCGATGTCGTAAACTTCTCAGCCTCTACCTCCTCCGTGAAGAAAGGAGAAACACTTCTGGATACTGTTAATAATATCCTGTCCATGAAAGTGGATATGGTAGTTATGCGCCATCCTGCACCAGGAGCGCATCATTTTCTGTCTCAGCACATCGACGCCAACATCATTAATGCCGGTGACGGAACACATGAACACCCTACTCAAGCCCTCCTAGATGCTTTCTCTATGGAGGAAAAATTAGGGGATCTAGCTGGTAAAAAAGTACTAATCTGCGGAGATATTTTGCACTCTCGGGTTGCTTTGAGCAATGTGTTTTGCTTGCAAAAATTGGGGGCAGAGGTGAAGGTTTGTGGTCCGCCAACCCTCATACCCAAGTATATCGACCAGTTGGGAGTTGGGGTGGAATACAATATTGAGAAGGCGCTGGCTTGGTGTGATATAGCAAATATTCTCCGCATTCAATTAGAACGTCAAGATATTAAGTTCTTTCCGTCACTTCGAGAGTATGCTCAATACTTCGGAGTTAACAAGGTCCTGCTGGATCGTTTGGATAAAGAAATTGTAGTTATGCACCCAGGCCCCATTAACCGCGGGGTTGAAATCACTAGTGATGTAGCAGATTCCAATCACTCTATTATTTTACAGCAGGTAGAAAATGGGGTAGCTGTGCGAATGGCTGTCCTCTATCTCCTGGCAGCCTCTCGGTAAGGGACTTAGAGCTGGTTCCTCTTCCAAAAACTAATCTTTTGCTATACTAGCCTTCCGTGTTTGGCCGTTATGGCTAAGAATTCTTATTCGACTACTTTTAACCGATTGTCAATTCCAAGGGTAGGGCGACTTTCCTAAAATGAAACTAACAAACCAAATGGAGGGCCAATAGTAGGTAGATCGTATCCTCCAGGTGCAAGGATAGCATACCGTCCGGTGTTACATTTCTAGCTATTCACTAAGCCTCAGACGAGAAATGAATATTTTTTTTTACCATTTATTGTTGAAAAACATTATTTGGCAGATTTTTTGTTTTCCTAATCTTATTAGAGTATGAGATGAACTGGACCAATGATGTCTCAAAATGGGTCTGCTAAGTTGTATGGTTTCTTTTTGTATGTAAGAACCAGCCTGGGAGACTTACTGTGCTTCTAGTCTATTTTATTTCAGCCTAAAAAGGATTATATTACAGTAAATTAAAGCGCTTATATATGAGAGTACTTCCACTGATTCCTCTACTTTTTAGCTCACTTTTCCTATTCTCAAGTATGTCTGCACAATCTTGCGCCAATTTGATCGTCGATGATCGTGTAATTGGTAGTACTCATTTATTGCAGACTGCTTCTCAAACCCTCGTCGTTCGAGGAAACTATAGCTATAGCCTTGCCTTGCTGAGTAATGATAGGGGAATTGTAGCGCAAGTATATTCTAAAGGAGGGGTGGAGTTCAATCAAGATGATGAGATCATTTTCATGGATGGTAGCCAGATTCGAAAAAGCTATCGGTTTGTTGGAATGGGAGAGATGCAGAGCCAAAAAGGGACACCTACACATCAAAATACCTTACAGCTCGACTTAAAAGCAGTAGAATGGTTTTCTAGAGGAGGTATTACAACGATTTACATCAAGAACAACATTAGCAATCAAATGCGGAAGTTCACCGTCAATCAAAGTAGACAGCAAGAACTAGCGGCTTTGGCTAATTGCTTCTTAAAGACCATTGATCCGAATAAAGTAAACGATATCGTTTTGACGGATAATACCTTTACTCCGCCCAAAAAGGGAGAAGAGGCAAAGGTGCCTGTTAGCGCCACCCCCGGCTCGCCCAAGGTAAAGAAGGTCGCAAGTATTGAAGAGTTAAATGATCAAGAATTGGCCGATTTGAAGAAGGAGTTACAGGCAGTGAAAGAACAGATTCGGAAAGAGATCGCCGCAGAACGAGCGAAAGGAGATCAAGCCAAACAGCAGATTCAACAGGAAGTAACCTTGGCAAGAGAACGAGCTGCTGAACAGAAGAAACAGTTTGCAGATGAGGTTTTAGCCGCTAGGAAGCAATCGCAGACAGAAATTGAGAAATCAAGAGCGGCGATGGCCGCGGAAGTGCAGACAGCTAAGGAAAATGCGGCTGTTCAGATGGATGAAATTCAGTCTGGGGTAGCGGTCGCACGAAAGAATGCTAACGAAGCGATTCAAAAAGCGCAACTTGAATCAGCAGAAGAGATTGCTGCCACCAGGGAATCAGCCTCCGCAGAGATCAAGGCTGCTAAAGAAAAGCTAGAATTGGCCAAACTAGAATACGCAGACGAAGTGTCGTCAGCAAGGGAAAATTCATCGGCAGAATTGGAACGAATTAGAGAGGAAACCGCCAAGATGATCCAAGATGCCAGAGATCAGGCTGCTAAGCAGAAGAACTTAACAACCGAAGAAGTATTGTCCAAAAAGGAAACAGCGACGGCACAAGTACTCAAGATTCAAGAGGAAACTGCTCAACAAATTGCGCAGTTACGGGAGAAAGGAGCACTAGAAAAAGAGAAAATAGCTTTGGAATTAGCAGAAAGTAGACGAAAGGTTGCGGAAGAGAAGTCGCTGCTTTCCGAACAGAACGCAACTGAAATAGCCGAACTACGTGAAAATGCTACCAAGGAAAAAGAAAGCTTAACCGTAGAAGTGGCTAATGCCAAGAAAAAGGCCGCTGAGGAGATTGATCAGATCCGCTCACAAGTTCAGGCAGAGCAAGAAAAAGCGCAGGAAGCCATTCAAGTAGCCCAAAAGGAGTCTTCAGCCTCTGTGAAGGAGATCGGAGAGCAAGAGGCTATAAAAGTGGCTGAGGCGCGCTCACAGGCCCAAATCCAAAAGGAGAAAATTGCCGCAGAAGTCAAAACAGCCCGGGAAAATGCCAATGCTGAGCTAAGCAAGATTCAAGAAGATTTACAAGCAGCTATAGCAGATGCGCAAAGCAAGAAAAATGAGGTTATAGCACAAACGGCTAATGAGGTGAAAGCAGCGCAAGAGAAGGCGGCTAGCGAGATTTCCTCCGCAAAGGATAAAGCAGCAGCTCAGGTAAAAGAAGCCAATGTGGCTAGCGCTGAAGCGAAAGATAACTATGTGGCGGAGGTGAAGGTAGCACAAACGGCAGCTAAAGAGCGAATGAAGAAGATTCAAGCAGAGACAGCAGCTGCTATCGCTAAAGCAAAGGAACAAGAGCAAGAGAAAAAAATCCTTAGTGCTGAGGAAGTGAAACAAGCCAAAGAAAAAGCGGGAGCAGAAGTTAGGGCTGCTCAGGAAAAGGCCGCTCAGGCGATCGCTGTGGCCCGAGAACAAGAATCGAAAGCCTTGGAAAATTCTGCCACTTCCATTGCCGAGGCCAAGCAGAAATCAGCTGAAGCTATTGCAACCATCCAGAAGGAAGAAGCTGAAGCCGTTCGAAAAGCTCGTGAAAATGCAGTTAAGGAAAGGGAGGCTCTAGCGGTGGAATTAGCTACTACGAGAGAGAAGTTGGCCAATGAGCTAGCCGTTTTAAAGGAGAAACAGGCAACAGAAGTGAAGGAAAGTGCAGAGTTAGCGGCCAAGGAAAAGGAGCGTTTATCCGTAGAAGTGTTACAAGCCAAGGAAAAAGCGGCGGAACAGGTCGCTCAAGCGCAGGAAAAGGCAGCAGCGGATGTAGCGGATGCTCGTAAACAATCTCTTGCGGCTATTACAGCCGCGAAGGAAGAGGCGATCCAACAACAGGCTGTGGCCGCATCTACTGTTAAGTTGGCCCAAGAGCAATCCAAAAAGGCGGTTACCGAGGCTAGGGAAAAGTCCCAGCAAGAGGTGGCTAAGGCTCGTGAAGATGCCAATGCTAAGAAGGCTCAATATCTGGCAGAAACTAAGGAAGCACGTGAAGCTAGTAATGCTGAAATTAGTAAGGCTAAATCGGAAGCTAGTGAATTGATTTACCAGGCTCAACAAGATGCCAATGAGCAGATCACCAAGGTCAAGGCAGATGCAGCAGAGCAGATTAAGCTTGAAAAGCAAAAAGTTGAAGAAGAGAAAAACAAGATTAAGGAAGAATTGATCGCGTACAAACAACAAGGAGATCAATCTAAAAAGGCCTTATCCGAATTGGAAGCTAAACTGAAAAAGACCAAAGAGGAACTGAAGGAGCTAGAAGCTGCTTTGGCTAAGGCTAAATCGGATGGAAAGAAGTAAGGCCAACCCAGGATCACTTTTGGCTAGTATTGCCAATTTATGATCAAGTATAAAAATGTTTGGTTTGGCTCTTCCGCAGTCACATGAGAGTAGTATGCTAAGAGATGAAAAGGCCTAATATAGTAGGATCACCTATCAAATGGCATGGACTACAATGTATTCATGAGTCATCCCGAACTTCTAATTAGCCATTAAGAAAAAGATGTGCAATCGATGCGATGGCCATTAGTCTGAATTTCACCATGACCATAGAGCTTGCTAAACGGAATCTGCTTCAGATCACATAGCTGCGAAAACTAGGTCGTAGACTAATGGCTTTCTGCATGTTTTTTAGAGAAAAACCTTGTGGTAAGCCTGCCCCCAGGCAACTAATTCCAATGGTCTTGGTCATTCGAAGTTCAGGAAATTTTCATAAACCAGATTTGGCAACTGATGTGATTAGTTCGTTTGGTGAGCGGGGCACCTTGGAGTCTGTTTTCCCAAAACCAAAGCACCTAGAAGTAGATAACCAAAATGCGCACCTCGCATTCGAAAGTCACCGGTAATCTGCAGATTTAACATACCAATCGGTTGAATGTTTGGGAGAAGTATGATGTAGAATAATAGCTTTTTAATTCTTGGTTAACCGTTTGCCTGTTGCACTAACTCCATAAGGACTACTATCTAGCCCTTCATAGGTAATTTCTAAACCATTACTCTGCCTTGTGCGATTTTGCAATCTTCTGAAAGCACAATAGAAGGCCGCACAGCAATCAAGAAATTATCATCCGTATCTGCCTCAGTTTTCTCAGTGTTCTCTGCTGCATCTATTGCTCCTATCCGCATGCAATAATGCGGTAGCTTCGATCAATAGATTAGATAACCTTGGATCAATCATTTGCCAGCTTGGGACCATTTTGGGGCTATACTCCGCAAAATAAATTCACTGATTCGTTTCTTGATCCCGGCATGGCGCAAAAACATCTTGATCCAGAAATTCCCACAAGCCTTTGATGAAGTCCACCTAATTTTCAAATTCGCAATAATATCCAGACCCCATAGCTCTGATTACGGAACACCAATGTCGTTTGCATAAATCTTTAATCATGGGATTATAGGTCATCCTAGCTAAATCGCTTATCAATTTAGTTGATAACTTAGACTTTCCTGTACCGGATTCTAAATAGCCACATGGGCTTGTCGTAAAAGCTTTGTAATCAGGGAATCCGCTCTTGGTATTTTTATACCTTTTGAGCTAATTTCAAAAATGATTTAGAATCTTTACCCATAATTCTTTTTGACTTTTGAGTTGTATAACAATGTTTGGTTCGATTTCCGAGTCAGATGTGAGTGTATGGTAAGAGATGAAGTGGCCTAATAAGAGCCTAGAGGAGGACTCAATGTATTTACAAGACCGTTTACATTAATGGGTTTCAGCCCTAAAGCAAATAATAGATAGTTTAGTCCCGTCAAATTTATTCCCTCCAGCAGGACGTATAAAATTCGCCCCTTGGATCGTTCTCAAGGGGCGCTGTATAGCTAGGTCAAAGACCTAATTTATTGTTGAATTACCAGGCGTTTACTGATCACTAAGCGCTCGCTTTGAACGAGACTAATCAGATAAACTCCAGGTGAAAGATCCTGTACATTGATGGGCATCACCACACCTTCTGCGGAATCAAGATCCATCTGTCGAACAATCTTGCCAAAAGCATCCCGAACGACCAGTTGAGCTGCTTTATCTTCAAAGCCATCAAGAACAATCTGAGCTTGGTCGGAAGCTGGATTAGGGAATACCTCAATGGTTCCATTTCCGATATTTCCTGCCGTACCCCAAGCATGGATACCCTCTGGATTTAATCCATTATCAGCATTGTCACTAATGACTTCACCTGCAAGTGAACCGTTACCGGATAGTGTCACGTCCTCGAAAGTGGCTGAAACTTGGGCACCTCCGTTCAAACTGTAAGCCGTCATTCCCACGTAGATACAATCTTCCAGATTCGGGAAGGTTACCTTGTAAAGCAATCTCCAGTAGCTCCCATTGGTACTTGTATAGGACTTGATTTCGTTTCCTTTACGAACGATACGAAGCCATTTAACTCGACTTCTGTTGGATTGTGATTGAGATACGATACCACCATAGGTAGATCTCCACTCTCTCCGCACTCTCCGCGTAGAAAAATTCTTCAATACGCCGGCTCTTCTTGCCCAAGGGTCAAGGCTTTCCCGAGCCATTAGACCAGCATAACCGCCAGTATTGATGCTCGCTAGTTTTGCCGTTAGGGTGCCGTCTCCACAAAGTGGGTGGTATACGTAAGTAGCGCGATCGGCATCACGGCAGTCATGCCAGCAACCGTCGGAGGTCAAAGTAAAGCTTTCGTCATGGACGTCGTAGTCCGATGTCGTCTGTCCATCACAGTTTAGACTGCCATCATTAGGTCCTTCTGCCCAACCACAGGGTAGTCCGATCACATCGACATAGGCCGTACATTCATCCTCGTTTCCTACACCATCCTTTATTGTTACAGGTATGGCAACGGTATTACCTAGTTCATCACATCCTATGGTGAGATCAGCAGAAATGAATTCAACGGTGCCGCAATTATCTGAACTGGCTGCTTCATCCCAAACTTGGGCAACGGTCAAGTTAATATCTTGTTCTCCGTTAAAATCAACCGTCAGGTCTTTGCATATTGCTATTGGGTCTTCACCATCAAAAACCTCCAAGTAATGTGAGCAGGATTTCTTGTTACCATGGATATCCTTTGCCCGCCATTGCACTTGGTAACGGCCTACAGGGAAGAAACCACTGGGGTCTATCATTCTATTGGTCCAGTCACTAATTGGATTATCATTTTCATCAACTGATCGATATCGCGCTTTCACCTCTTGTACTGCACAATTGTCAGAAGCTGTTGCAGGGGTGAAATCTACTTGGGCACCACAAACACCGGGATCATTACTGGTAACAATATTTGTAGGACAGTAGATTACTGGTTTTTCAGTGTCATTGACAGTCACAGTAAAGCTGCAATCAGTGGCATTATTACCTGCTGCATCAGAGCCGGAATAGGTCACTGTAGTAGTACCTACCGTGAAGAAGTCGCCAGACTCAAAGTTAGAGCTTGAAGTTGCGCCTGGACAGTTATCTTCAAAAGTAGGTGGCGTCCAAGCTACTTCGGCTCCGCAGTCGCCTAGATCATTGCTTACGGAGATATTACCTGGGCAATTGCTGAAGGCTGGCGCTTCGTCATCATTGACGGTAACGGTAAAGACACAATTAGTGGCTGCATTACCTGCGGCATCAGTACCAGAGTAGGTTACTATCGTAGCACCAACGGGGAAGAAATCGCCAGGATCATCGGTTGAGTTATCCGTTGCGCCTGGACAGTTATCTTCAAAAGTAGGCGGCGTCCAAGCTACCACAGCTCCGCAGTCACCTGGATCATTACTGACCGAGATATTGCCTGGGCAATTGCTGAAGGCTGGCGCTTCGTCATCATTGACGGTAACGGTAAAGACACAATTAGTAGCTGCATTACCTGCGGCATCAGTACCAGAGTAGGTTACTATCGTAGCACCAACGGGGAAGAAATCGCCAGGATCGTAGGTTGAATTTTCCGTTGCGCCTGGACAGTTATCTTCAAAAGTAGGCGGTGTCCAAGCTACTTCGGCTCCGCAGTCGCCTAGGTCATTGCTTACGGAGATATTGCCTGGACAATTACTAAAGGTCGGCGCTTCGTCATCATTGACGGTCACGGTAAAGACACAATTAGTGGCTGCATTACCTGCGGCATCGGTACCAGAGTAGGTCACTACCGTAGTACCTACGGGGAAGAAATCGCCAGGATTGTCGGTTGAATTATCCGTTGCGCCTGGACAGTTATCTTCAAAAGTAGGAGGCGTCCAAGCTACCACAGCTCCGCAGTCACCTGGATCATTGCTGACCGAGATATTGCCTGGGCAATTGCTGAAGGCTGGCGCTTCGTCATCATTGACGGTAACGGTAAAGACACAATTAGTGGCTGCATTACCTGCGGCATCGGTACCAGAGTAGGTCACTACCGTAGCACCAACGGGGAAGAAATCGCCAGGATCGTAGGTTGAATTATCCGTTGCGCCTGGGCAGTTATCTTCAAAAGTAGGCGGTGTCCAAGCTACTTCGGCTCCGCAGTCGCCTGGATCATTGCTGACCGAGATATTGTCTGGGCAATTGCTGAAGGTCGGTGCTTCGTTATCATTGACGGTCACGGTAAAGACACAATTAGTGGCTGCATTACCTGCGGCATCGGTACCAGAGTAGGTCACTACCGTAGTACCTACGGGGAAGAAATCGCCAGGATTGTCGGTTGAATTATCCGTTGCGCCTGGACAGTTATCTTCAAAAGTAGGAGGCGTCCAAGCTACCACAGCTCCGCAGTCACCTGGATCATTGCTGACCGAGATATTGCCTGGGCAATTGCTGAAGGCTGGCGCTTCGTCATCATTGACGGTAACGGTAAAGACACAATTAGTGGCTGCATTACCTGCGGCATCGGTACCAGAGTAGGTCACTACCGTAGCACCAACGGGGAAGAAATCGCCAGGATCGTAGGTTGAATTATCCGTTGCGCCTGGACAGTTATCTTCAAAAGTAGGCGGTGTCCAAGCTACTTCGGCTCCGCAGTCGCCTAGGATCATTGCTTACGGAGATATTGCCTGGACAATTACTAAAGGCTCGGCGCTTCGTTATCATTGACGGTCACGATAAAGACACAATTAGTGGCTGCATTACCTGCGGCATCGGTACCAGAGTAGGTCACTACCGTAGTACCAACGGGGAAGAAATCGCCAGGATCGTAGGTTGAATTATCCGTTGCGCCTGGACAGTTATCTTCAAAAGTAGGCGGCGTCCAAGCTACCACAGCTCCGCAGTCACCTAGGATCATTACTGACCGAGATATTGCCTGGGCAATTGCTGAAGGCTGGCGCTTCGTCATCATTGACGGTAACGGTAAAGACACAATTAGTGGCTGCATTACCTGCGGCATCGGTACCAGAGTAGGTCACTACCGTAGCACCAACGGGGAAGAAATCGCCAGGATCGTAGGTTGAATTATCCGTTGCACCTGGACAGTTATCTTCAAAAGTAGGCGGTGTCCAAGCTACTTCGGCTCCGCAGTCGCCTGGATCATTGCTGACCGAGATATTGTCTGGGCAATTGCTGAAGGTCGGTGCTTCGTTATCATTGACGGTCACGGTAAAGACACAATTAGTGGCTGCATTACCTGCGGCATCGGTACCAGAGTAGGTCACTACCGTAGTACCTACGGGGAAGAAATCGCCAGGATTGTCGGTTGAATTATCCGTTGCGCCTGGGCAGTTATCTTCAAAAGTAGGCGGCGTCCAAGCTACTTCGGCTCCGCAGTCACCTGGATCATTGCTGACCGAGATATTGCCTGGGCAATTGCTGAAGGTTGGCGCTTCGTTATCATTGACGGTCACGATAAAGACACAATTAATGGCTGCATTACCTGCGGCATCGGTACCAGAGTAGTTCACTACCGTAGTACCAACGGGGAAGAAATCGCCAGGATTGTAGGTTGAATTATCCGTTGCGCCTGGGCAGTTATCTTCAAAAGTAGGCGGCGTCCAAGCTACTTCGGCTCCGCAGTCACCTGGATCATTGCTGACCGAGATATTGCCTGGGCAATTGCTGAAGGTCGGTGCTTGATCATCTGTAACGGTAACTTGAGCGGTACATTTGTCCGTCAAACTGCCGTCACTGACTGTTAATTCTACCGTGTAAGGACCGCCTACGGCGAAAGGTCCGGTATTATCTAAGGTCAATTGGAGAGCATCTCCATCTGGATCACTAGATCCATTATTGATCTGTTCTGCCGTGATGGTGGTCTCACAGCTATTCAAGTCGGCAGAAACGCTAATGCTTTGACAGTTGGCGGAGGGAGGCTGATTGCAGGCTCCTCCATTATCTACTACATTAAAGGTACAATCGACAGTGTTTGTCCCCCCAGCAGGATCAGTAGCGGTCAAGGTGACCATTTGTGTCCCCACATCGCTGCAAGTGAAATTAGCTGAAGGACTGGTCTCCGTAGCACTACAATTATCCGTAGAGCTGCCATCACCAATGTTAGCGGGTAAGGTTCCATTTCCACCAGCATCTAACACAACATCGGGAATAGAAGCTGGACAGATAGCAACTGGTGCTTCATTGTCATCCACTGTTACATCAAAGGAGCAAGTAGCGGTCTTTCCAGCATCATCCACAGCAGTCACATTTACGGTTGTCGTCCCTGCAATAAAAACAGTGCCGGGGTTTTGAGAATAGCTGACTTCAACATCAGTATCGCAATTGTCATCAGTCGAAGCATTAAAAGTAATAACCGCTCCACAGACTCCTGCGTCATTAGTAAAGACCCTACTGAGTGGGCAAGTAAGTTCGGGCGCCTCATCATCAATTACAGTGATGGAAAAGCTGCATTCATCCATGTTGCCAGCATCATCGGTTACTTTAAAGGAATTTATCGTAGTTCCAACGAAGTAAACGTCATTGCTAATCCTGCCTGCTGTCTGTTCTAACCTGCCCCCGCAGTTATCACTGAAGGTAGGCAAGTCGTAAGTTGCGATACCTGCACAAAAACCTGGAGCATTTGGGATCGTAAATGAACTTGGGCAACTGATCGTTGGAGGTTCATTGTCAACAACTGTAACAGTGAAAACACATGTCGATTGCGCCTGGCCGGACAGTTGATCAACTCCAACATAAGTGATGGTTGTAGTTCCACTTGGGAAAAAATCGCCAGGTGCTTCAGGTCCTATGGTTATAGCAGAAGCCCCAGGACAATTATCTACTACAGTTGGAGGGGTCCAAGACACTGTCGCACCACATAGACCTGGCTCGGTATTGACAGAAATATTGGTAGGACAATCCGTCAAAGTAGGTGGATCATTATCCCGAACAGCCACTGTAAAACTACATTCTGCTGTTAAATTACTGGCGTCAGTGACTCTGAATGTTGTGAGAGTGGCCCCAGAGGGAAAAAAGCTACCGCTAGTCAAACCTTCAATTTGCTGTAGGCTAGCCCCTGGGCAATTATCAGAAAATATAGGGTCATCAAATGTGACAAAATTTCCGCATTGACCAGGAATATTATCTACAAATAAGAAACTGTTGACAGGGCAGGTGATAGTTGGGGCTTGATTATCCTCTACCGTTACAGTGAAAGAACAATTCGCCGAATTGTTATTCTCATCTGTAGCAGTAACATCCACAG
>CBDHHG010000010.1:0-66874 GCA_965263225.1 Saprospiraceae bacterium | reverse complement strand
GCTTCTTTCCTTAGGGGACAACTCGATCGATAAAAACTCTTTTAAACGTTCAAACGTATCAATATCACCTGAATTATTCAGGCCTGTAATTAATGAATAATAAAGGGTTATAGTTCTTTCATCTTTGTAATATTGATAGTTGTTTTCTATATACGTTGTCAATAGTTCAAAAAACTTGAAGTCATACTCTACATGCTCTCGGTTAGCATGGTTTAGCATGCCATACTTAAGCTTTAACATCTCTGCCTGAGAATATATACTAAAGCAGTCAAACTTTTCCTGAAGCTTTACTTGAGGTTGATTGCCAAACAAAATCTGAGAATCAGACAGTATAGAATAATATTGATACTTTGCCAAGTAGTAGTCGGCATTGATATCCTTACAATTATTTAGTTTTTTTTCCAAACTAGTTAACTGTATTTCCAGCAATTTAGTCCAACCTCGATCGAGAGTCTCTTCAAGAGCAAAAATATCTTCATCGAAAGTCTTTGTTCCTAGTTTTTCGCAAGCTAAAAACCGAAGAAATAGTTTCTTCAATTTGGTAAGATCTTTTCTTAATATATTATTCTCATCTTTGGCGGCTGGATATATCCGATCTAATCGCTCTTTGGTTCTTTCCTTCCTCTCTTCTTCAATATCCTGGACTAAGATTGCCAGTAAATGAGATAATCGACTACTTTTGTTGAAGTAAGGAGATAGGACAAAATCTTTAAACTGTTTTACTTCTTCTATTGATAAATCTTTGATATACGTTCTGAGCCTACTTTTTATAAGAGTATCTATATGAACCATATTAATACGGATGAATTAAAAAAGACATTGTAGTTGTATACTAAATTGGCAACTAAATGTTTCTTTTTGTAGTATTAGTGGTTGATTACTAGCGGTCTATGTAAAGACAAAGGTACTAATAAGGGGAAACTTTTCTCTTAATGTTCTTTTTTTTATCTACTTTTTCTACTTTCTTTATAGTGCTATTCAACAGTGGTTAAATCCACTTATAAAAGTCTATCTCTAATTCATGGAGATGGACTTTTGTAGTTTTACGTACCACTCTTCGGCTTGAAACTAATATCTTTTCTTTCAGTATTTGTGGCTGATTTGTAGTTTAAATGATTGTTTTTCAGTTTTTTATGTATTATCGGTCCTGTGTCTGCATTGACAGTGTTTTTCTAAATTGTACTACTTCCCGTTTGAAAAATAGAAGATCTTACTAATAGGTAATTTTTCAGATGGATAAACCACTGTTGAATAGCATCAAATTTTGGTTTTATCATTCCTGTCTGAGAGTACTTACCTTTTACTCAAACCAAAATTATAAATTCATGAACAAGAAGGAAAAAAGCCCCATTCTGATTAAAGGAACTGAATCAAAGATTACAGAAATGACTTTTAAGCTTGAATATGGAAAACTAAAGCTTGAAGTAAAAAATTACCCGGCGTGGTTCCTTTTCTCTTTTCTTATTGTATCTAACCTGGGACTATTAGGTTTAGTGATTTTACAATAATCGATGGTTTCATATTACAGATAGAAGTATCTAGTAGTGTGACGTAGAGTTGTGTGAAAAGTTCTTAGTCGGTAAATGCCATAGCGTACGATTTGAGTGCAAAGCGCAAGTAATTGCCCCAAAGTGCATTCAATTATTCGGTATATGCTTTAGTGACCTTACTTTTTACACAACTCTAATTGCTGCATTTCTTACTTCATTTCAGACAAACAATTCAATCCTATCCCATTAATTCCATTGCTTCAAAAAGAATAGATTTGTAGTCTCGCCTACTTCTTAAATAATTGTGTGATTTAGTAATGAGTTCATAGTACATCTACGATCAATTTTATATACTTACCACTTCCAGGCATATCTCATAAGACAATGTCGACTTCTGCTACGGCATGACCACAGAAAAGCGTATTCGTTGTACTTGATTCTTGTAGTGCATTGGTAGGAATGAATAAAAAAGAGACTGTAGTTGTATGTCGTATTGGCAACTAAATGTTTCTTTTCATTTTATTAATGATTGTTTTACAGTGTTTTGTGTGAGTTTTAGGTTTGAAAATGGAGTGAACTTTTCTTGTAATGTTCTTTTTTTTGTCTATTTTTTCTTTTTTCTTTGTAGGGCTATTCAACAGTGGTTAATTCCACTTGTAAAAGTCCTTCTCTATTCATAGAGATGGACTTTTGTATTTTAAGATACCCTACTTCCATTCAAGATTGATAACTTCATTGCAGTTTTACATCTAATTTTTAGTCTAATTTATTGGTTTTTAGCTTTTATGTATGACTAATCGGGTGTCTGAGTTGACAGCGTTTTTGTAAACCGTACTACTTCCCGCTTGAAAAATAGAAGATCTTACTAATATGTAATTTTTCAGATGGATAAACCACTGTTGAATCGCATCAAATTTTGGTTTTATCCTTCCTGTCTGAGAGTACCTACCATTTACTCAAACCAAGATTATAAATCCTTTCTCCCTTCTGCCGCAGATTCTGAAGGATGACAGCCAATTACCATTAAATAGATAATCGGCTGTCCTGTCTTCCAGAGTGATTCCTGATTCCTTAGGGTATAACTCCTGGAGAGCAAAATTCATTGAAGCCCATTCTAAAGCCTTCAGCCACGCTTTAGGGAGCAGTCTTGATAGATACTTTTTGAAATGACTTCCGCATGTCTTTATTCTATCCCAAAGGTTGTAAGCTGCTGATCATCAACAAGCAAAACAACTACCGGCCAATTCCCGGTCATCACTGACTTTTTATTGTTAACCATAACGGTTAAGTCAGACTTTGCCTTTTTGGATTTAAAAATAAATTTTTCGTCAGATGAATTTAGCGTTAATTCGTAAGGAGTTTTAAGTCCCTTGATCGTCTCGTTATTGCGAAACATATCGAAGGAAGTCACATGTTCAGCAGTAACGGTTACCTTAATTTCTGCCTTATTGCTAGTCGCTTTAAAAGAAGAAAAAGCGATACCGGAAATGAGGAGAAGGGCAATGAAAATTACTTTTTTCATGATCTTGAAGTTTGAATTTTCTATAAAGGTATGGCTACTCCTAGGGTGAAAAATTGTAAAAAACAAGCAATTTGATCACAGCCGAAAAATTATCTTATTCCTTCCTCTGAGCGGCGGAGACGGAGACAGGGCGCTATATAATATCATCCCTACTCACTCCTCCCGCATGCAATCCAATGGATTGGCTAAAGCAGCCTTCACCGACTCCATGCTAACCGTCAGAAAGGCCAATAGCAAGACCAGTAGGCTTGCGAGCGCAAATACCCACCATTGAATGTCAATTCGATAAGCAAAGCCTGCCAGCCATTGATCCGTGAAATACCAGGCCAAGGGAACCGAGAGGAGCACCGATAATCCCACCAGTTTGAGGAAGTCTTTCGACATGAGTTGTACAATGCTGCTGACCGATGCGCCAAGTACTTTGCGAATACCGATTTCTTTGGTGCGCTGTACCGCTGCGTGAGTGGCTAAGCCCCAAAGCCCCAAGCAGGAGATTAGGATCGCAATGCCAGCGAAGAGTCGGAAGAAGCCGAAGAGTTGACTTTCGCTTTCGTAGTGGGAGGCCAATCGATCATCTAGGAACTCGAAATCATAGAATTGGCGAGGGAAGGCTTTTTGCCAGGCTGCTTGTATATTGGCAAGCGTTTGTGGCATATTGCTGTTGGCTTTGATCTTGATACATGCGCTGTCGTAGAAGCCATCTTGTTGAAAGATGACGACGGGTTCTACTGCTTCATGTAGGGAACTGGTCGCAAAATCCTGGACCACGCCCACAATCTCAGGTCGCCATCCATTCCAATCGATCTTGAAACGCTTTCCCACTGCTTCTTCTGGAGTGCCCAATCCCAGTGTCTTGATCAAGCGCTCATTGACGATGGCCTTGGGGAAGCGCTGATCTCGAGGAAGAGAAAGTAGGCCAGCAGTAGTATCCCTGGCCTCAAAGTATCGACCGGCCACGAGCTGGAAGTCAAATAAATCGGGATAGGCGTCATCCCCAAAGACCATATTGACCAAATGGGGGCCGGGATTCTCGGCTAGGTACATATCCGTCTTGTTGTGACGGATGCCACTGGGAGGGGTACTCATAAAGGATAGATGCTTTACCTCATTCAATCGGGCTAGTTCACTGGCTAGAACATCGTATTTAGCTGGGTCTGGTGCTTTTACGAGTATGATATTATCCCGATCAAAGCCAACGCTCTGAGTGTAGAAAAGTGTTAGTTGTTGAGCGATAAAGAATAGGACAATCAGCATCGCTCCTGATATGGTAAACTGTAGAGTAACTAGTGCTTTAGACAAGAAGTTGGAATCCTTTCCAGTGGAGGTCCATTGCCCTTTTAGCGCGATGACAGGCTTGAATTTTGAGATCAACCAGGCTGGGTAAATACCGGTCAGTAGAGCAGTTATCAGTATACCAAAGATAAAAATGCTGATACCTTTGGGCTGGAGCAGAGGCCAGAGCGATATGCTCTTATCTAAGGATTGGTTGAGATAACCCAAGGAATAGGCCGTGGTAATGATGGCAAATATCGAGGCGATAGTGACCAGCAGGAACGCTTCCATTACAAACTGTATCATCAAATGTGTTCGTGCGGCACCGATCGTCTTGCGGATAGCTACCTCTTTGGCTCTGGTCAGTGCTTGGGCTGTAGAAAGATTTACGAAATTGATGGCGGCTAGCAATAGCACTATGAAACCGACGGCTGCAAAGAACCATAGCCAACGTGGATTGATGGCTTGTACCCATTGGCCACCCCCCGCATATTTAGGCTCTAGATGGATATTGGGTAAAGCCTGAAGTTCTCCGCGAGATTTTTCTAGGCTTTCCGGATCTGTATTGGCGTATTTATCATAGACGGCTTGGATGGGAGTTATTAGTGCTTCAGGGGTGATGCCTTTCTCCAAGGCAAGATAGGTAGAAGCACCGAAGGTAAAGGTCCATTGGTTGAGATTGAAGCCCATGTATTCTGGGGTGACTAGGTAGGAGATGAGCATAGAAGCTCTTAGGTGAGTGTTGTCGGGCAGGTCTTTCATGATGCCTGCTACGGTTAAGGTTTGTTTGCCATCATAGGTAAGGGTTTTACCTATCGGATTCACCTGGCCGAAAAACTTCTCTGCGGCAGATTCCGTCAAGATCGTCTGCCAGGGCTGGCGCAAGGCTTGGCGGGCATCCCCTTCGATCATCTGAAAGTCAAACACATCGATAATATCTGACTCAGCTAGCAGGATTCCTTCTTGTTTGAACAATTTGCCGGTAGTTACTTCGATGGTTTGCGCTTCCTGCGGATATACACTTGCCACAGCCTCAATTCCACTAACTTCTTCTCTCAATGCCTTTGCCAAGGGAGCCGGCGCAGCATATTTGTACTTGATACCGTAGCTGGGAGCTGTTTTTACTTCATTGATTCGGTAGATCCGATGGGCCTTCTGGTGATAGCTGTCAAAACTGATTTCATAGGCAAGGAAGAGACCTATTACCAGGCAGGTTGTTAGCCCCAGAGTTAGTCCCAAAATATTGAGGAGCGTATATCTCTTCTGTCGGATGAGGCGGCGGAGCATAAATTTGAAGTTCTTTGTCAGCATAACAATTAGGTGTTGAATTGGTAAGATCAAAAGTCAATGGCGGCAAGTTGCAACTATTTTTGTAGTAAATCAACTATATTTGTAGTTGAACGACTGTTTTTGTAGTTTTTTTTAGCATCTTTCGATAACTAATCGCTCAAATTCAGTTAGAAATACAGGGAATGTGAGTTGGTCGATACTAGGCGGTTTTGATTTTCGGCACTTCCATTTTTGGATTTGGCCTCCAGCCTTGGGGTAGATATTCCGTTCAAAAGTGCACAGTTTTATCTCCCTGTACAGTTTTAATCGTTGACATAAACTACGTGGAATACTTGCTGAAGATCATAATAATCGCAGTGCTGTAGCGTTGAGAGTTTTAGATATTTAAATATGTTTTTATTTTATTTGTTATAAGTATGAGGATATAATTAGGCTAAAGTATCTGACTAAGGGAGTTTTCAATCTAGGCAAGGCGCAAAAACCGCGGCCCTGTCTGGCCGCCAGGCAAGATAGCCATAGCTAACCGCGGATTTTTGCAACGTAGCATAGGTTGAAAAATGCCCGTCATATCTTCTAGGATAATTGTATCCTCATACTTAACAGGACTGATGTGTCAGTTCTGTTGATTGCCCATTAAAATGTCGTCTCATGAAAGGGTTTAAACTACCACTGCTAATACTGCTGATGGGCAGTACTTTCCTATTTCCCTCTTGTCAAAAAGCAGAGCGTGAGTCGCCAGGATTGCGTCTGGAGTTTGACATCAATAAAGATGTTGTGGATTACCGCGGGCCTGGTGATCTTCAATTCACAGCTGGCTTTATCACCATTAGAGAAGTTGTATTTGATGGCGATCTGGTTGGAGGAGAGTCAAAAAGTATCACACACTCCCGACTGTTTGTCTATGATTTCGGAACCGGTGAATCTTCTCCGGAAGAAAATGTCATTGATCTCCCTCCTGGAACCTACAATGATATTTATTTAGGGATTGAATTGCAGGATGAAAATGATGACCCGAGCTTAGTTTTGGAAGGTACCTACGAAAAAGAGGCGGATGGTCAGGTGTACCCGGTTCGCTTTGAGTTTAATTCCGGCGAAGTTTTCGAGGCAGAGGCAGCAAAAGGTACGATCCCTCCCAACACGCCAGCCATTGCCAAGATTACTTTCGACCCACACGCTTGGTTCTCCAAAGTTAGTTTCAATCGGCTAGAAAATGCTAAGGTGAATAATAATGGAGTCATCGTAATCAGTGAGGAAAGCAATGAAGCCATCTTTGATCTAGTGGCTGATGGATTGGATCAGGCCACAGAGGTTGTTTTCCAATGAAAGTTCCTAGAAAACGAAGCCGTGATTTAACAGCTGAACAACAATCTCAAATGGCAGCCTGTTGCTAAGCAAGATCCAAGCCCTTTTGCCTAAACAACATCCACTGAAACAAGCCCCGAGCAATCATAAAAACCAATAGCGCTAGCCAAAGACCATGATTGCCGTAGATTTGTTGGAAAAGGTAGTAAATGGCAAAGTACACTGCCAAGGCAAGGATCATACTGTTGCGCATGGCCTTAGCGGCAGTCAAACCAATGAACACGCCATCCCAAATATAGCAGGGGGTGCTTAGTATGGGGAAAATGACCATCCATAGAAGGAAAGGGCGCGCGGCTTCCAACACTTCGGCCTTATTGGTAAAAAGCTGTAAAATGGCATCACCTAATACACTATATACCAGGGCGTATCCTGCTGCCAAGCCCATTCCCCACCAAAACGATAGCGCGATAGCTTTGGTGGTTTTCGGTCGGTCCGTAGCTCCGGCGTATTTGCCCACCAGGCTTTCAGCCGCGAAGGCAAAACCATCAACACCGTAGGACATCCAATTCAGAAATTGCAGGAGAATAACATTAGCAGCTAGGATCAAGGCACCCTCCTCCGATGATTGACTATAGAAAAAGCCGAAGGCCACGGTCAGGCAGAAGGTACGAAGAAAGATATCAGCATTTAAGCTCAAAAAAGCCTTTAGCTCGCTCCAAAGCAGCAGGGCTTTGCTACTAAAGTAATCTAGAAATTTTCCATAACGACCCAAAAAAAGGAGGGCTGCGATGAGTAAACCCATGTACTGTGCCACTACAGTTCCGTAGGCTACACCGGCAGTCTCCATTCCGTATTCCCTTACCAAAACCCAACTCACGACAATGTTTGTTACATTGACCACTAAGGTTAGGATGAGTGGGAAAATGGCGTTTTGCATACCAAAAAACCAGCCAAGAATGGCATAAGAGGCTAGGGTAGCAGGAGCTGCCCAAACTCGGATATAGAAGTACTCCTCAACCAGGGGGCGCTGATCCTCTGAAATATTTAGTAGGTAAATGGCTGCTTCCCCCAAAGGATATTGTAACAGTAAAATGAGCGTTGACAAAACTAAAACTACGAGCATTCCCCTACCAAGGGTAGTCATCATCGCCTCCTCATCCTGCCGACCATAAGCTTGAGCTGTTATACCCGTAGTACCCATTCGAAGGAAGCCAAAGTTCCAATAGATAAAGTTGAAGATCATCGATCCCACCCCCACTGCACCAATGTGTAGAGCTGTCAAATGCCCCATGAGCAAAGTGTCTACAGAGCTCAACAAGGGTACGGAAACATTACTGACAATGTTAGGTACAGCGAGTTTGAGCAGCTCCCGATTCATAGGCTTTCTTTTTGCGTTCTGATACTTCGAGGCTGCAAAGAAAATGGAGTTTCTCAATATTCTCTACAAAAAATGAGCACAGCTATCCAATTTAAGCTAAATTTGCGCCGACATGAGCGCCAATAGCGATATGAAAATAAAAGTAGGTATCTTTTTTGGCGGCCCATCTAGGGAAAGAGAGATCTCTTTTGCGGGGGGCCGGACAGTGTACGACAACCTGAACAAGTCTATTTTTGAGCCGCTTCCCATCTTTGTAGATAGTTATCGAAACTTCATTCTCTTAGATTGGGCACACATATACAAAGGTTCTATACGCGACTTTTTCCCACCTGTAGAAAGCTTACCCGAATCCCCCAATGCTTTTCAAATTTACCAAGAGAGTTTAGGTGAATTACCGGATGCAGAATTGGATCAGTTACTCAAGCAGGTAGGCCAGCGAATTGAAGCCAGTGAATTGCCGCACATCATCAATGTGGCCTTTTTGGCACTACATGGTATTTATGGGGAAGATGGACAGATTCAGCAACAACTGGCTGACCTTAAGATTCCGTATACTGGAAGTGGGGTAGCGGCTAGTAAACTAGGAATGGATAAGGCGAGGCAGAAGGAGGTAATGGGCGAAAAAGGATTCCCTTGTCCTACAGTCATTACCCTCAGCAAATCAGAATGGCTGGATCGTGGAGATAAGAACTACTTTGAGGCAGCAAAAGAACAGATTGGTTATCCAATGGTAATTCGGCCCGCGAATCAAGGCTCTTCTATCGGCGTTTCTATCATTCAGGAGTCGGAGGGGACTCGTGGCTTTCATCGCGCTATGGACCAAGCCTTCTTCCGTTGGCGGCTACCCGTAATGAAATGGCATGGTATGTCTGCCGAAGAGAAAGTGACTTACGTAAGAGATCTAACGGATATAAGACATGGCCTTGGCTTTCCACTGAGTCTGAAATACCGGGAACACGAGGCTACCTACTACCATCCGGAAACGCTACTTGCTTACCTCAATAACTTACCAGAAGGGAGTGATGGTGTTGCCCTGCTGGAGGCGGAGCAGTCGGAGGAGAAAGTAATTATAGAAGAGTTTATCGACGGGAAAGAATTTTCTTGTATCGTGATTCGCTTGGAAGATGGTAGCAGTGTGGCTCTACCTCCCACAGAAATCATCAAAGGACAAGAACTTTTCGATTATCGTTCGAAATACATGCCTGGCTTATCTCGCAAACTCACACCAATCGATTTGCCAGATGACCAAATCAGTGCGATTCGCAAGGAATGTGAACGCCTATTTGAAGAACTGGATTTCCAAACCTACGCGCGCATTGATGGCTTTATCACTGAGGAGAATATCTTTTTGAATGACCCGAATACGACTTCGGGTATGTTACCTTCTTCTTTCTTTTTTCACCAGGCTGCGGAAATCGGCTTGAATCCTTCTCAGTTTCTCACCTATATTATCCGTACCTCTATCCAGGAACGAATTGCGGAGCATCAGGACAAGGCCTCTTACAAGGCGTTGCTGGCGGTAGTGGATGAGGCTATTGCTTCTTTGCAAAACCAGCAACGGGATCGCAAGCGTATTGGTGTGGTACTGGGGGGATATTCAGCTGAAAGGCATATTTCGGTGGAGAGCGGTCGGAATATTTTCGAAAAGCTGGCCAGTTCCGAGGCGTATGAAGCCATTCCCATATTCCTAACGGGAACTCCGGAACAATACGAATTCTATCAGCTGCCGATCAATCTCCTTTTGAAAGATAATGCGGATGATATTCGGGATAAGATAAAGACCTGGAAAACTCATCCGATCATAGAAGATATCAAGCAGACATGCCAAGTGGTTACGGATAAATATGCTTCGGCAGAAGTGGTTTTTGCGCCACAACGATTAACCTTGGATCAGTTAGCGAAGAAGGTGGATGGGGTTTTCATTGCATTACACGGAAGACCAGGAGAGGATGGGCAACTACAATTACAGCTAGATGCCAAGGGTGTTCCGTACAATGGATCTGGGGTGAAGTCGTCCAGTTTAACCATTAATAAATATAAGACGCTGCAAACCCTAAAGGAGAATGGGTTCAAAGTAGCAGGACAGTTGTTATTGGGCAAAGCCATCTATGAATCGGATCCTAATTCCTTTTACCAGGAGGTCGAAGCTACCTTTAGCTATCCATTTGTGGCTAAACCTGTGGATGATGGCTGTAGTGCCGCAGTGAAAGTGTTAAAAGGCCGTGAGCAACTAGCGGCTTTCACGCGCCTAATTTTCCGACCTGTAGGTGCCGATGATGTAAGCGCTAGAGAAGTGCTGGAATTGCAGCCACAAGAAGAATTTCCAGCCAAAGAAAATATCCTTTTCGAGCAGTTAATTACGCGTGAGGAAGGGGTGCATTTTCTCGAAATTACGGGTGGGCTTTTGACTCGTTACGATGCGGAAGGAGAACTGACCTACGAAGTTTTTGAACCCAGTGAAACCCTCTCCAGTGGGGCCGTTTTGTCGCTGGAAGAGAAGTTTCTGGCGGGTGAGGGGCAAAATATAACTCCGGCTCGCTTTGCGAGCATCGCTGCCAATTACGAATCAGTAGCTACGCAGGTCAAAACAGATTTAGAAAAAGCAGCCAAGGTTCTAAACGTGCAGGGTTATGCACGGATTGATGCCTTTGTCCGAGTCTTGGCGGATGGTACCGCCGAAACTCAAATCATAGAAGTCAATTCCCTACCAGGGATGACGCCAGCCACCTGCATTTTCCATCAAGCTGCTATTGCCGGTTATAAGCCCTACGAATTCATAGATCGGATATTGACCTTTGGGTTTGAGAAAAAGAACAAAATCCTTAGCCCTCCAGTGGTGCCAGTGACTGAAGAAGCGCCGCTTATGGTAGAAGAAGCCATAGCTGAACCTGAAATAGGGGCGCACGAAGAACAGACCACTAGCAGTACAATTACAGACGAGTCTGGGACGAGTTATATTTCTTACGTAGATCCATCAGAAACGGCTGCAAGGGAGCAGGCTTCAAGCTCAGTCGAAGTAGACGAAACCTTACTTGATAGACTGAAGAGAACGATTGTAGCACCCGTTTGGGAATTTTTGAAAGCACCTATATTCTTGAAAAATCTAGCCGCTATTCTTGGGTTTGTACTCTTGCTTTTCATTGTTATGACCAGTTGGCTTAAAATGTACACAGATCATAATGAATCCATTCAGGTAGATGACTACATTGGGTTGACAGTGGAAGAAGCAGTACGCAAAGCCAAGAGTCGGAGTTTCAAGGTAGTAGTAGATTCCTTGTACGTAGCCGGGAATAAGCCGAATGTTATCTACAGCCAGACTCCGGAGGCCTATGCAAGAGTAAAAGAGAATCGAACCATCTTTATGGTTCGTACTACGGCCAAAGGTGTTCCAATCCCATTTAAGCCTACCACCGATGATTTCCAAGGCGCAAAATCGTATTTGGAGTCCCGTTCCATCATCGTAAATGAACCTAAGACGATCTTTAATGCCAGGCGTGCGGAGGGTACGATCGTTGAAGCCACTTATAATGGCCAGACCTTTCCCATGAGTAAATTGCGGAATGACGGAATTGAGATCTACCAGGGAGAATCTATTGATTTTGTCGTCTACACTAGAGTTTCTGATTATGTCGGCTTGCCGAACCTTGTCTGTAGGACCTTTTCGGAAGCAGAATTCCTCATCCAATCCCGTTTTCTGAAAATGGGCGTGATCCACGGTAACAAAGAAGGCTCGGCCTATGTATATAAACAGGAACCAGCTTATGTTCCTAATCAATCTATTCGTAAGGGCACAACCATCAGTCTATTCCTGACCTCTGGTGAGCCAGATGACTGTGAATAAGTAGATTGGTAGTCCCTACTGATCAAGACAGCAATTTCTGTAAACCGGAAGACTCCCTAAAATTAAGCAGGAAGTCTTAGCACAACATAAAGGTATAAGCGGCGTTCAGAGAGGAGAGAATAACTATTGTATCAACGAAGTAAGCATATTAATGAGAACTGTCTACTTATTATTTGCCTTTGTCTTGTTCCTTAGTGGACTACAGGCACAGGAACTGATCCCATTACAAAATAACAACTACTTAAGACAGCTACAAGAAACTGCTTCTAAAGACTTCCCTAAGGAAAGAGCGACTCCCAAGATGGTTTGTCCAGTAGAAGAAGAGGGAATTACTTATGTGACTACTGGTGAGGAGGCTCGAATCGAAATTCCCATCGATACTTTGTTAGCCGGAGATAGTGGTGGTTTTTTTAGATGTGATAATTGTGATCAAGCTAATTTTGGGATTGCCAACATCTTGGGCAATGAACTTGTCTACGCGCCACTTACAGGTTTGGTTGGAAAAGACTTTATCCAAGTAAGCTTTTGCAGTAATGCTAATCCCAGCAACTGTTTTGATCAGGTCATCATGCAGGTAGTAGCTCGACGCCCTGGGCAACATATCTTTCCAAGTACCTTTGTATTGGCTCCCGATGACGAGGTCATAGCTACGGCTGTTCCCGATCTACCTGGACCCGTGAATTGCAGTTTCATAGAAGAGTGTGAAGATAACTATGAAGGTCGAGATCAAAGAGTGATCCAAATAGATGATACCCGCATCTTTTACCAGGCTAGTGCTTTTGCGGGAACAGATTCGCTTTGTTTGGTAATTTGTGATGATTTAGCCATTTGTGATACCTATCATTTCAGTTTCAGGATCATCTCGGATACGCTTTCCTTACCTTTCATGGATGATTTCTCTTATGCAGGCCCTTATCCTGCTCGGAGCCATTGGCTGGACCGTGAGGCTTTTCTCAACAATACAATGGCTGATGGTCCGCCCTCTATAGGAGTGGCCTCCCTGGATGGTTTGGATCCGCAAGGGGTACCATATGGAGGAAGTGCAGGAGAAGCAGATCGTTTGACGTCTAAGTACTTGAATTTAAAGGGGGCTAGTGGTGACTTGGTGCTTTCTTATTGGATACAAGCGAGAGGCTTCGCTGATAAACCCGAGGAATCAGATTCTTTGATATTAGAATTTAAAACCCTGGATGGTAAGTGGATAGAGATTGAGAAAATTCCCGGACTACTCAATAGTGAACCCCTAACGAGCAATCGTCCATTTGAGTTCTACGCCATTTCGGTTCCGCAGGAATATAGGTATAATGGATTCCAATTCCGTTTTACGAATATTGCTGACCGTCGTGGGATGAATGATGTTTGGCATATTGATTATGTTCGGCTTGACGGGGTGCAGATCGACACTTTCATCAACGATATTGCCTTTACGGAGCCGCCCAAGTCGATTCTAAAGAATTATACAAGTATGCCTTGGCGGCATTTTCAAGGTCTGGGGGCAGATGAATTGTCCAGAGATATTTCTGTGGGCCTATATAATCATGCTAATCAAGGTTTGCTGGCGGACCCAAGTAGTTTAACGCTACAAGAGTTAACCACAAACTTGAATCCCTTCTTTGGATCTTTGGTATTGCTGAATGGACAGGAACGAAACGTAGCTGAAAAATCGGCCTCGAATCGAACTTACGCTCTGGATGGTGATCCGGTGTTTCCTGATGTCTGGGCCAATTACGCCTTGATTATGGAAGGGCCAAGTTTCGATAATGTGGTAGGGCCGGTACGTTTCAGGATGAACTACAGCTTGTCGAACAGTACACAAATTAATACGACAGGTTTTGAGGCCATTCAGCGCAATGATTTGGTTTCGCATACTACCGTATTTGACAATCAGTTTTCCTACGATGATGGAACGGCAGAATTGTCTTTGGTTTCTGCCCCAGGTACGGATGTGGCGATGAAGTTTACCGCTGGAGTGGAGGATTCACTTCAAGCAGTAGCGATTCATCATCCGTTTGCAACGACTGTAGATATCGAAGAACAGTTTTTCCGCCTTAAGGTGTGGATCGGTGAGTTGGATGATACACCGGAGTATCAAGCAGTCCTGAATCCTTTCTTCGCCACTAACAATTTTGATACCTTACAAGGGTTCACCACTTACTTATTGACCAATGGAGATGGAGAAGGGGAGGCCCTATACCTTCCCGCCGGTGATTTCTATGTAGGCTGGGAACAAGCATCCGCTTGCGATTTCAATCAATGCGTCCCCGTGGGATACGATCGCAATCAGCCGCAAGCTTTGAATTTCACCTTTAGAAATGCGGGGGTGCAGTGGGAGCCCATCAACTTGTTCATTCCGGGAGCCTTAATGATTCGGCCGATCGTCGGAAGTGAAAAGCCTATCTCAACGCCGGTAGAAGACGTTCAAAAAGGACTAACGGAGGTAAAGTTATATCCCAACCCAGCTCGGGATCAATTGTTCGTGAAGCTGCTTGAGGCAAACTATGATGACTATGAATACACTCTATTTAGTCAAGTTGGTCAACGACTTAAATATGGATTGTTAGAACCAAGTATCTCTCTCGATGGTTTGATAAATGGAACCTATTTCATGCAATTGCGCAACATAGAGACCAATCAAATTGAAAGACGAAAACTAATCATCATAAAATAGTCATCACATGGATATAAATGTGCAAGAATTAAAAGAGAGGCTTGATAAGGGCGAGGATTTGGTATTGATAGATGTTCGTCAACCCAACGAACACGAAGAGTTCAATGTAGGAGGAAAACTCATTCCTTTGGCAACGGTCCCAGTGCGGATGAATGAAATCGCTGAAGATAAAGATGTGGAAGTAGTGGTCTATTGCCGCTCTGGTGGACGCAGTGGTCAAGCCAAGCAATTCTTGATGCAAAATGGCTTCACCAACGTACGTAACTTACAAGGTGGTATGTTGGCTTGGATAGATACTTTCGGGCCTACAAAATAAATCTCTCCCCAAAAGGAGATCTATAGATCTAGTCCTAGATATATGACATCTGGGACTGGATTGTTGTAATAAGGAGGAATGACTTTGAATCCTAGATCTTTGTAGATGCTTACGGCTCCCTTCATCGTAGGCAAGGTATCCAGTACCATTTGTTTATATCCAGCCTGACTAGCTTCCTCAATACAGATTTTAGCCAATTTTTTGCCCACTTGTCGTCCTCGAAAAGCAGGACGTACATACAGCCTTTTCATTTCACAGCGTCCTTCTCCCTTTTTCCGGAAGGCGATGCAACCCGCCATTCCATCCACCTCCTTTGCTAAAAGCAGTAGACCCTCAGGAGGGCTGTACATCTTTTCCATAGTCTGGAATTCACCGGCGTAGTCTTGATAGGAAAGGTCGATCCCTAGCCAATCTACATATTCCTGTATGAGTTCTCTCGCGGTGGCCCAGTGCGTGGCACTTGTAGCTACGACGATCTCCATATGGTCTTAGTTCTTTCGTTTTACAAAAGCGTCAATACCTTTGGCTTCCACCTGCTTGGCCAGCTGGTTAGCGGCTTGGGCATCCTCGAAGCGCCCTACCAATGCTACGGCTAAAGATCCCCCATTAAAGCTAGCTACGCGGGCATCCTCGAAGCCCATTCGTTTGAGGCGACGTACCTGAGCTTCTGCATTGGCTTTTTGCTTAAAGGAACCTGCTAGTACCAAGAAATCTCCTTCTGCTGAAGTTTCGGCATTGAAACTAGTCGGTACTTCCTCTTCCTGTTTGACTTCTTCTTCTGCAATGGGCTCCGATTCGGTGTTGAGATCCTCTCCGTCCTCCGCACTACCTTCCTCCTCTTCTATCAAGGTTCCATTGTTCACACTCAATTGTTCGTCGTCAAGATCTCCTTCTTCAGCCGTAATGGGGTCAACAATACGGCCTTCATCATCAAAGGTAAGGGTATCTTTAGGAGTGGTTTTTTCAGTTTGTTGAATGGTGACCGAAGAGGAGGGAGAGGAATTTTTGAGTTCGCGTAATTTGATCGTTTTGTACACCAAGTACCCCAATGCCGCTAAACATAGGCCTACTATCAAAACTGTAAATGAGTCAAGTCTCGACATAGTACATGCTTTTTTTGAAATTTAAAGACTTCTTTTTCAGTAGTTTAACTTCTTAAAGGTAGTTTTTTTTGGGTTCCTATAAAATAAAAACCTTGCTTTTAGCATTTATAGATTGTCTTCACAACTACTCCTCAAGTACCCACTACTATCAGCGTATAATCCAACTTCAAGTGGAATAATTCCACCATTCTCATTAATCCTTAATCTTCTTTTCAGCCTGCTCTATATTGAGACAGACCGATATAATAATTCTTATGCAGCAAATATACTTTTTGATAATTAAAACCGGACGAAATGAGAGCTACACTGATCATAGTGGCACTAGCCCTAATCTTGCCGGTGGGAGGTATATTTGCGCAAGAAGTTTCCCCCACCCCAGCTGTTGAAAGACCAGAAGAGGTAAAGTTAGAAGAAGAGAAAACTTCAAAAAAGAGGAAAAAGAAATACACACCGGAAGAACTGAATCAACAGTTTTTTGACGCCATTCAAAATGGAGATGTCGAGCACGTAAATGAATCGCTTGACGCCATGAAATACTATCAGCATAATAAGGATGGAGAAACTGCACTTACCTTGGCTATCCAACAGGGTAATGAAGAAATGGTACGGCAATTGGTCCAGAAAGCAGTGATAAATTTGAAAAATAAAGAAGGGGAGACCCCCCTTACGCTTGCCCTAAAAAAGAAGAATACCTCAATTATCCAATTAGTCATAAAGAGAGCCAAGGCAGGCCTGAAGAATGAAGCAGGTGAAAGCCCGCTGATGCTTGCTATGGAGCTTAACGATTTGAAATTATTACAAACACTTATCGAGAAAGGGGCCGATGTCAATCGCAAATCGAATGGCATCACCCCGATCGCTAAGGCCACCGAAATGAACAACGTTCGGATGGTTGCGCTATTCGTTCGGAATGGAGGGGACCCTAGCCAAGCCAATGACGACGGTGATATACCTTTATACATCGCAGTTCGCAATGGTTACAATGTGATCAGTGGAATTTTATTACATAAAAGTGAGCAAGCTGGTGCAGATGCGAATTGGCAGACAGAGATGGGGGAAACCCTCCTGAATATTGCTATTGAGAGTGGCCACGAACAGGTGGCGAGAATACTGATTGATTTTGGTGCGGATGTTGAGGGAATGGATTATATGGAAAATACCGGTCTACATCTGGCAGCAGAAAAAGGGGATTTAGCGCTGGTTAAGGTCTTGTTGGAAAAGGGAGCCAATTTTGACCATCCCAATATCATGGGTACCACACCCATCATGGCCGCCGCTCAGAAGGGGCACAATGCAGTCGCGGATCTTTTGGCTGAGCATGGTGCCAATCCAAGGCTAAGAAATTTCGAAGGACTAGCTGCAAATGATTACGGAAGCTATAAATCTTCAGCAGATCAGGAGATTATGGATGCCGTATTTGAACTAACAGAGCAACAATAGTCTGATCGCAATAAAGATGCACAAATGTTGATAGGTGAAAAATGGGATTTTAATATCTCAATTTCAAGATTTCCGGGGCCGAGAGGCCCCTTTTTTTGTGGCTATGAACAGCTTACTGGCCGAATAAGCCAGCAGGTGAGATGTTTATAGCCAAATTTCATCCTTAAAATAAAGGCATTGAACGGACTAAATCCCGTCTTGATCTAATTGACTACAAATGCTTTAGTCTTTGAAAAAAGCTTTTTTACATTTGTTTAAGAGAAATAACCCGACTGTACTTCTAAGATTAGTTAGTAAAGCTTCTTTTGATGAGAAAAGCTTTACTAACACAGCAGACAGATCCAACTATAACAAGTATTCTCTACAGAGCTAATTCAGCCTAATACTTTTAATCCTATTTAGCTTACAACAGCGGGTATTTCACTAAGAACATCAAAAGTTGATTAGTATAAAATTCTTCTATATACCCATTAGTTGTTTCCTCTCAAGTACTTACTAACCAGATTACAATAAAAACAGACAACCTCACTGGCATACGTGTGCAGGTGTAAACTATTTCATTGTTCCATAAATCTTTCATGTAATGATTACCAAAAGGACTACCCAACTGTTTTTACTCTTTGTTTTCTTCTTTACGATAGGTAAATCACAAATCACCTTACCACCAAGTGGTGGAAATCAAAAAAGTATTGTTACACAGTACATCGGGGCTATAGCTCATGTATCTGTTATCTACAACAGCCCGGATGTTACGGCCTCCAATGGTCAAGACCGTAAAGGACAGATCTGGGGGCAGCTGGTCCCCTACGAAATGGCCCCGAATAATTTTGGTTCGGCCAAAGAGATTCCCTGGCGGGCTGGTGCGAATGAAAACACCATCATCAAGTTTTCTCATGATGTAAAAATTCAAGGAAAATCCTTGAAGGCTGGCCAATACGGATTCCACATTATCCCTAAAGAAAATGGAGCCTGGACCTTGATCTTCAATAAGAACACCTCGGCTTGGGGAAGCTATTTCTACGATCAGGCAGATGATGCCCTTCGGGTAGAAGCTACACCAGAGAAAACGGAATATACGGAATGGCTTACTTACGAATTTACGGATCGCCAACCAGAATCCACTGTTTTGATGCTCAAGTGGGAAAACCTACAGATTCCTTTCAAAATTGAACTTCCGGATGCAAAAGAACTATATGTAGAAACGATTCGCGAAGAATTGAAGGGGTCTACTGGTTTTCAATATCAGGCGTGGGTTAGCGCAGTTAACTACTGCGTATCCAATGATGTCAACCTGGAAGAAGCTTTGGTATGGGCAGATAATGCTATCAGTGCGCCTTTTATTGGGCAGGAGAATTTCACAACTATGTCTGCTAAAGCTGCCGTATTGAATAAACTTAATCGAGGCGATGAGGCTGTGGCCACGATGGATAAAGCCGTGCGCCACGCTACGGCAACTTCCTTCCAAATTCATCAGTTTGGTCGCCAATTAATTGGTTTAGGACAGAAAGAAAAAGCATTGGAAATATTCCAGTACAATGCGGAACGCTTCGGGGAAGCCTGGCCAACCCACGTTGGATTGGCTAGAGGGTATTCTGCGGTAGGGCAGTATGATAAAGCCATGAAACATGCAAAAATTGCTCATGGACAGGCTCCTGATCAATTGAACAAGGATAGCCTGGCTGCCATGATGGAGAAATTGCAGAAGAAGCAGGACGTCAATTAGGATTATTATAACTTGAAGAAGATATTCAATAAATAGGACTTTGGGGTGCTCGCCAACTGGCATTTACTAGCATGCTAAAGTCCTATTGATTAGCCACTTACTATTCCTATCGCCTATTTCTTGGCGCTAAATTCTCCTTTACACGTATTTACCCTTCATTTTTGAGGTGATAAAGACGGGAAAGATCATATTTCTCCGTTCTACTTCCCTAAATTGTATCCATCCTGGTGTTTTGTTAGTAAATTACTTTTATTTATTGTATACTTGAAGTAAAGAAACTGCCTAGAAATACACAATATTTACACCCAATCTAATTAAGTCTTAGGAAGAAGTCTAATATCATTTCAAAAGTGAGGGAGTATTACCAGATGGAGCTGCGTCACAGCAATCCATAATCGGAAGCTTTCCTTTCCCTTAATACCCAATTAGAATACACCATTCAAAACATGTTTAGTCTTATCGCATGCATGGCTATCTATAGTCAATGTACGGGTAAGATATCCACACATCGCCTAATAGGATGCCATCTTATTAGGATTCCCTTTGCGTTTTAACCAAGAGTAGGAAAGTAGCCCGGAAACCAATAATAGAGGATTATTTTCTTGATTAAGTGAATGCGTCTCATTTGCTATGACATTCGTATTCCACAAACCGACCCAACAAATGCATACCCGATCAACTGATTCACATTGGGAGACTAAGCTGTTATCGATCGTCCTGCTTTTTATTGTCTGCAATTGGTCTTGTAGTTCTCCTAATCATGCAGATCATGATGAATTATTCAAAGAACACTTTAGCCCAACGGAAAATGATATGGTCAAAACGGACACAGGAGCGGCTGCACAAAGGCTGAATGAACAGGCTTTTCGTTTATACGATCAGCAGCGATATGATCAGGCTCTGATACTCTTTGATGAACTATTAAAAGGAAAGCAGGCGCCGGATCTATTGTTCTTTAAAGGCAATACACTACTGATTCTAGGGCAGTACCAGGCAGCGATAGATGCGTTTCTTCAGATACCAGAGGAGCATAGGCGATTTGCTGATAGCCAATGGTATGCTGGCTTAGCCAGTGTAAAACTAGTACGGATTGCCGAAGCTAAAGTCCATTTAAATCGGGTGGCTTTAGCGGAGCAAGGTACTTACCGAACCAAGGCCAAACAACTCCTCCGACTACTGGATTAAGGCTAGGAACTCTTCCTCAGAAAGGATTTGCACAGTACCTAGGGCTTGCGCTTTTTTGAGCTTAGAGCCTGCTTTTTCCCCGGCGACCAATATGTCCAGCTTGGAACTCACGCCGCTGAGATTCCGTGCGCCAGCCGCCTCTGCTTTTTCTTGGGCTTCCTTGCGTCCCATGATTTGCAGAGATCCTGTAAAAAGAATGGTTTTCCCTGCTAATGGAGCATCCGCAGCTACTACCTTTGGCCGATCTTCTTCCGTTTGGCTTAGGTTGACTCCTAGTGCTTCCATCTCTTCCAATAGTTCCACATTTGCTGGTTGTTCGAAGAAACGGATCACGTTTTCAGCTACAATGGGCCCTACATCTTTGATGTTTGTAAAGTCTTCTGCTGTCCAATCTTTTAGCTCCAGCACATGGCTGATTTCCGCAGCGAGTAACTTAGACACCTTTTTACCCAAGTGATGAATGCTAAGGCTATGCAAAAGTCTGTGGATGGGGTTTTGTTTCGCCTTGTCAATGGAATCCTTCATCTTTTGAGCGGATTTTTCTCCGAATCCTTCCAATTCGGCAACAGCCTCATAGTCCAGTCGATAGATGTCTGGGAGCCGTTTGATCCAGCCCAGCTCGAAAAAGCGCTCTACGATGGACTTACCCAGACCATCAATGTCCATGGCTGGTTTGGATACATGGAAGATAGTTCGTTGTAAATCTTGTGCTCCGCATACGCAGTTGGGACAACGCCAGGCGGCCTCTGTCCCTTCTCGGACTAGCTCAACGCTTGTGTCGGTCGTATTGATCGGGCAGGTCTTAGGAAAAACGATAGCTTCCTCACTTCCATCTCTAAGGTCCTCCACTGCTTTTACGATGTAGGGAATGACATCACCGGCGCGCTCTACTACAACCGTATCCCCAAGACGCAGGTCTTTTTCCATGATGAAGTCCTCATTGTGGAGGGAGATAGATCCAATGGTCACCCCTGCTAAGGCTACGGGGTCCACTTTCGCAACTGGGGTGATTGAGCCGATTTTCCCTACTTGGTAGTCAACGTGTAGTAACTTGGTAGTCGCTTGCTTAGCCTTAAATTTAAAGGCAATGGCCCAACGTGGATGGTGACTGGTGTAACCCGCTCTTTCTTGAAATTCCCGCTCGTTGACTTTCACTACCATACCATCAATCTCATACGGGTAATCCTCTCTTTTTTCCTGCCACTCCATGCAAAAATTGATGGCCTCCTGAATATTTCGGCAAAGCTTGCGCTCAATGCCTTCTCGTGGTACTTTGAAGCCTAAGTCTGTCAACATATCCAGACTTTGCTTGTGGGTGTTAAAGCTACTCAGCTTATTTTCACCAGCTTCATCTGTGGCATAGCCCAAGGTATATAAGAAGGCCTCCAAACCGCGTTTGGCTACATCTGCCGGATCTTTCATACGCAGTCCGCCGGAGGCTGTATTGCGCGCATTAGCGAATAAACTCAGTCCCTTTTTTCCTCTTTCTTTATTGATTTTGTCAAATACATCCTTCCGAATCAATACCTCTCCTCTCAGTTCTGCCTTGTGAATACCATGCTCAGAAAAAGCAGCCTTCAGCGGGATAGATTTAATGGCGCGGGCATTGTTCGTCATTTCCTCTCCCTTTGTTCCATTCCCTCTGGTCGCCCCACGAGTCAAAAGATCATTTTCATACACCAAAGCAATGCTACCTCCATCAAACTTAGGTTCTACTGCGTAGGCTATATCTGCCTCTTCTGGCAGGTTGAGCAAGCGTTTAATTTGTTCATCGAAGTCCTTGAGGTCTTCTGCATTGTAGGAGTTGGCAAGAGACAACATTGGCGTAAGATGGGGTACCGATTCAAAATCAGAAGAAAGGTCAGTACTCACTCTTTGCGTAGGAGAATCTGGCGTGATCAGCTCTGGCTGTGCGGCTTCAATAGCCTCTAGCTGTTTGAAAAGCTGATCGTACTCATAGTCTGAAAGAACCGGATCATTGAGCATGTAATACCGCCACTCATGATAGACGATGAGGCGGCGAAGGTCATTGGCCTTATCAGATTCAGTTTGTTGGTGGACGGAAGCATTGGGGTCTAGGAATTTTTTGGAGAGCTCGAAAAGTGCTTTCTGCTCGGGTTGACTATACATAAGGTTGATTTGAAGGTTTTATCTGCAAGGCAAATGTAAGGATATCTATCTTTCTTTGCCACTGGGCAAGCGGGGATTTGAATTTGATGACTCTTTTCAAGATAGGGTTTTTCATAGAGAAGATTTCTAGTGATAAATAGGGAACTAAAAGTAGGATCTAGTCGTTCTTACTTCCGGAATATAATTCAAATCCCATCTAATGAAGTAAAACAGTTCTAATCTGCCGGAAGCCCATCTGGTCAATTTTGCTTTAACTACTTTCGATTACCCGATAATCTGAGTTCCATGTCGATTTCTGCCCTTTTTAAGAATCCATATCTATCGCTTATGCGCACGGCTTGGCATTATGCCAAAGGTGAGAAAAAGAAGTATGCGCTTATTTATACCCTCTTTTCACTAAGTTCAGCCGGGGCTGCCCTATACCCCATTTTTTGGGGATTATTTATTAATGAGTTGCAAAAAGAAGGTGTCAATGCCTTGCGTTATGTCTGGATCTACGCACTGGCCTATTTTCTTGTCCATTTACTGGAATGGGCCTTTCATGGTCCTGCTCGGGTCATGGAACGGAAAATGGCCTTTGACATCAGTCGTAATTTTTTAAATGAACTGTATCACAAGACGGTACACCTTCCCGTCAAGTGGCATCAGGATAACCATAGTGGGGCTACCATCAATCGGGTACGCAAGGCCTATAGCGCCCTGATGCAGTTTTTCGATGAAGGTTTCATGTATTTTCATACGATTGCAAGCATGTTGATGGCCATATCCGCAATGATTTATTTTTCTCCACTTTTTGGTGGGATTGCGGTTTTCCTGGGCTTTTTTGTCATCTACATTATTTTCCAGTTTGATAAGCCCTTCATTGAGGCGACCCGGGAGGTGAATGAAAGGGAACATGAGGTGTCCTCTACTTTGTTTGATAGCTTGTCCAATATCATCACGGTAATTACCCTGCGCTTGGAGAAGCGAATGGAGGTAGGAGTGGATAATAAGGTAGCTGCCATTTTCCCTCCTTTTCGTCGGAAAGTGCTGATCAACGAGTGGAAGTGGTTTACGGTAGAATGCTGTGTCAGTTTAATATATGGAGTGATTGTCGTCGGATATGTCTACCAGAATTGGGTGCCCGGAGAAGTGTTTCTGGTGGGAGGCCTGGTCACTTTGGTGGGTTTTGTAAAGCAATTTACGGGAGTCTTTCACAACTTTGCCTGGCAATACACGCAGATTGTACGCTATCATACGGACGTGGATACGGCCAAGAACATTCTTAAGGCCTATAATGAATTGCACCTGCCTCCCGTAGAAGATGTGTTGGAAAGAGATTGGAAAGCCATTGAGTTAAGCGGCCTGCAATTCACGCACAAGGAAGCTTGGGCAGGGAAGACGGGTAGCATGGGGTTGTTTGATCTCAGAATGCGAATCCGACGTGGAGAGAAGATTGCTTTGATAGGAGAAAGTGGAAGTGGGAAAAGTACTCTATTGGCCCTCCTAAGGGGCCTCTATCCGCCTGCGGAGGTGGATATTCGGGTGGATCAAAATCCCATTGAAATTCGAAACCTGTCTGCTCAAGTTACTCTCTTTCCACAAGAACCAGAGATCTTTGAGAATACCATCAACTATAACATTACGCTTGGCCTTACTTTTTCGGAAGAGGATGTACAACGTGTCTGTGAGGCTGTACATTTCATAGATGTAGTCAAACAGTTACCTAGTGGATTGGCTTCCAATATCAAAGAGAAAGGGGTAAATCTATCCGGAGGGCAAAAGCAACGTTTGGCCTTGGCACGCGGCGTACTGGCGGCTCGGGATAGCCAGTTGGTTTTATTAGATGAACCCACTAGTAGCGTGGACCCCAAGACAGAGCTTCTGATTTATGATCGACTATTCGAAGAGTTTAAGGAAAAGGCGGTGATCTCATCCTTGCATCGCTTGCACCTGTTACCCAAATTTGATTACATCTACGTATTGGAAAATGGCCGGGTAGTGGATGAAGGTTCTTTTGAGAAACTCCGGCAGGAAAGCGAAGTCTTCCAGTCGCTGTGGAAGCATCAAGAGGATAGCATGAAAGGAGCGTTGCACAATTGAGGTAGTCGCCCTACCTTTATGGCATGATCTCTTTGGGTAAAATTTTTCGCAAGTATACTGGCGCCTTACGTCAATTCAAGATATTGTATGTACTCAACAATTGGCTGAATCGACGTCAGCTAGAGCACAATCGGGCACTGTATGAGAAATACGGCTTGGAAAAAAGCATCCTTAGCAATATTGGTAGCAAGGATTTTCATCCGCATAATGACGATATTCCCTGGCTGGACCGCCCCTATGCCAGTAAGTACCTGGAGAAGCATCCCGTTTTTCAGGCTATGTCGCTCCCACAGCAAACTGAAGTTCGTAGATTTGTAGAGGAAGGTTACCTGATCCTAAAGGGATTTTTTACGGAAGATCAGGTGATGCAATTAAATGGAGAGATTGACGATCTACTACAGCAGCAACAGATTGATTTCAACTATACGGGGCGTAAGATCATGGAATCCTACAAGCATTCTTCCACGGCCAATGCTTTTTTTCGTGATCCCCGGCTACTCGAATTGCTGAGCTTCCTTATGGGGAAGCCCGTGATCCCTTTTCACACCATCAACTTCATTGAAGGCAGTGAGCAGCGGGCGCATTCTGATTCTATTCACATGACCACGGAACCACAGGGCTACTTAATTGCTGCTTGGATAGCCCTGGAAGATATTGGACCAGATCAGGGGCCGCTGGTATACTACCCCAAATCTCACCGTTTACCCTACATCACTACAGAGGATTACCCCTCCGGACATACCCGTTGGCGTCTGGGAGCGTTTGCGAATAAGCGATTTGAAGACGAGATTGAAAGCGTACTTAATACTCATCAATTTGAAGCTAAAACCTTTGAGGCTAAGCAAGGAGATGTGCTACTATGGCATGCTAATTTGATACATGGAGGTACATCGATCACAAAAGCAGGAGCCACGCGAAAAAGCATGGTGGCACACTACTTTTGTGAAGATGTCATCTGTTATCATGAGATTTCTCAACGCCCAGCCTTACTCCCCCTTCAGCACTAGTTTGAAAGAGCGAGTAGCTGTACCTGATCGTAATTGTAAAAAGTAAACACCGGCAGGGAAATTTTGGACGTCAAACTGGAAATCCTGCGTTAAAGGAACCCCCTCTTGCCGCAGAAGAACCTGGCCTTGCAAGTTGACTAAATCCACTTGGATTCTGTCTTGCCAAGGTTCCTCAAATAATAACTGAACCGCTTGATCCGCTGGATTGGGGAAAACCCGAATGTTGGCGGTATGGATAGGATCGTTAGTCGCGACCATCGCATCTTCATCAATCTTTATCTGAAAGACTTGAGTAGGCAACCAACCGCCCGTTCCATCCTCCACGATGAAAGTGAACTGATCAAAAATGACATCTGTACCATCATGCTGGTAAACTACCCGGTTATCATTGATGTGGGCTTGTAAGAATTGATCCCCAACATTCAGTGGCACGCCATCCAGCAATACAGTACCATATGCGGGAGCGGTAATAATGGTATAGACGAGTTCCAGGGAACTTTGATCTGAATCTTGTATCTCCAGCTTGCTACGTGTAATGATATTGAATTGATTGGGCGGCACCAATAAAGTGTCATTCGTTAATACGGTAGGTAAGGATGGATTCAACGAGGCGCAGTATTCCAACACCCAGCCTATAATTCGGCCACCACCCCCAAAGCCAGATTCTACCACCTCAACTTTGAGGGTCCAATCCCCTTGTGCATCTTCTCCATCGAAAGCATCCAAGGATTCTACCGGTTGGAAGATCAAGTTGTCATCTGGAGCACACTGAATGGGTTGGGGGGCGTCACTATCGAAGCCAATATCGATATTGGTGGTGTTTCCGCAGTTTTGATCAAATAATACGACGGCTGTATTATTTGGGCTAATTACTGTAAATCGCAAGCTGTTCACCGGCTGGAACGATCCTTGTATCCTGGGGATGTTTAGGTCCGAAATCGTTCCTCCATCAGGTACATTAATTTGTAGTTCTCGTGTAGGGAGGCCCGAACCTGGTAAGATTACTGGATCACCTGTGCTCATGATTTCAACACATGCTGCCGTAGAAGTTTGAAAGGCAAAAGGAGCAGAGAAAGGGCCATCACCACAGGCATTCTGTGGTTTGATTCGCCAGAAGTACAGTTCATTGCCTTCGAACTGGATACTAGGGCTATAGGAAGATCCGATGATCTTATCTTCTTCAAGTACGATGGTTTCTGGCGTGAACACAGGACTGGTAGCTATTTCAATGCCATAAGTGTCTGCATTATCGCTGCTTACCCAGCTAAAGTCCGTTGATAGCACAACATCCCGCGTCCCATCCGCTGGACTCATCAATGCTAAGCTAGAATGATCATTAGAAACCGTACTAATTCGTACATCCCGATAAATGGTATCCGTACCGGAGAAGGCTTTGATTAAGAAATCAAAAGTCCCTTCCGAAAAGTCTTGTAATGACAAATCCAATTGGCTATTCTGGTTTACCTCAATTGGGTTTTGACTGAAATTGGCTGTGGTATTAGCCGGAAGGTCACCAACCACGTCCAAAGTGATCGGGCCATTAAACCCTGAAGTAGTAAAGGCATCAATTTGGATGCTTATATCAGTGGGCGGACAAAGATTCAATGAAGCTAGGGGATCTACCTTGAGCGCAAAAGTAGGACTTTGGCTCGCCTCGATTGTGAAATCCCGATTGGAGATATCAAAGAATATGTTGTCTGCAGCAGCTACCATTACTCGTGCATCAGCGGTAGTGATATCCGGGACAGTGACAAAGGCCTGCCCATCATTGGCAGTTTCAGCCAAGAGTAGAGTCGGGTAGGTGAGTCCTCCATCAGTAGATAGATAGATATTAACTTTCTGACAATTTACGGTCTCATTATCTGTATTGGCCACTTCCCAGGTCACCTCCGCCGAACTTCCGGCTATCCAGTTGTCAGCAGTAGTATTTGGCGTAGTGACCAAAAATGGGCCAGCAGTATCACTGGATTTGAAGGCTACCTCGGTCCAGGCTACCCCGCCAGCTTCCGGATTATTATCTCTAGCGGTACATCGAAAGGTTAGGAATCGACTGTACGATGGCAAGACTTCCACATCTAAAGATGCATTATTCAGTAGGGCTCCTAGGTTGGGGAAATAGCGTGTAGAGTCTTCTACTGGAGGGTAAGACCGAAAGAGCGGAGCATCTCCCGTGGGATTTCCTAATTGACTCGAAGGTCCCGTATCAAATTGCTCCCAGCAGTAGGTGAGTGCATCTCCATCTTCATCGGAGGCACTGGCACTCAGTCGAAAAGGAGTGTTGATAGGAATAGTAAAACCATCTATGTATTCATCTGTGATCGTTGGAAGGTGGTTATTAGTAGGGGTGATCGTGGGGCAGTTGTTTCCTCCATCTTCTCGACTGAATTCGATGAAATCTTCCAAGGATCCAATATTGTAGTATGGGTCAGCATTCGGCTGCACATTATTTGATCCACAAAGCCCCGCGTAGGACATGATGGTACTTCCACTACCTGGTTCGAAGGCATTGGCGGGGGACAATTGTGGGGAGGAATTGGGGCAATTGTTCCAACTGTGGCCACAGGAGAATTGATGGCCGATTTCATGAGCCATTACGTCCACGGCAATACGTTCTACATCATTGGTAAAGTGGCAAGTAACCCCTGCTCCCTTTTCGCTTTGACATACGGAACTAGGTCTGGCAACCCCCGCTAGCCCGTTATCACATCCACGGGTGAACACATGTCCAATGTCGTAGGTGCCAAAGCCAATTCTGGCATTGATAATGCCGGTGTTTTGAGTTAAGAGTTGGCTCCCATTACGAGCATCTACGTAGGGATCCGTAGCGGGGTCCAGGAAGATCAATTCGTCATTTCTATCAATAATCAGCAAACGGATGGCAACTTCTAGCTCAAAGATCAAGTTTATGCGATTCACCGCGGTATTCATTGTCGCCAAAACTTCTTCTACCGTACCTCCTTTTGCCTGTGCATATTCTCCTGTACAAGCCAGGGCTAGGTTGTATGTACGAAGGGATAACAGCTCAGTAGAGTTATTCTTTTGAATAGAGGTAGGTTCCTCGAATTCGATATCTTCCAATGGAGAATGCGTATGTTCTAAATCGTGTACTCCACAGCTCAGTGCTGGCAGGTCACTAGCTTCGATATGAACATCCTTCGCATAATAGACGACGTGATATCTAGAGCTTACACTTGCGTAAGGGTCGATGTAAATTTTACCCTCTGGCGAATTGATGTAGGCGTGAAACCCTTTGGGAGAATAGTCAATTCTTCCTTGAACCCTGTAATCATTGACATGAACGATCTTAAAGGAACGGATGCTTGGGTAGCGGGCGCTGATTTCGGCACCCATAACCGCAGAATGGACGACCCTGAACGGGGCTTGAATCCCCTCTGGCGTCGGAAACTGTACAATGAGTTCAGCACCTTCTGTTTTGCTAAATTCTTCGGGAGCTTGAGCCAGCTGCTGCTTCAATGCCTTAAGATTTAGTTCAAAGACTTGGTAGTTTTCAATGGGGAGTTGAACTTCCGCCTCTTGCGGGAGGAAGATCTGATCTTGCGTTACGGACTTCCAGAGGGTAGCATTTACTTGTGCGCTTAAGAATTGAACAAAGGAAATACTAATGATTAGTGTTATACAATGCTTCATATAGATTCTTGCAAATTTTTTAGTTTGATGACGGGCCTGATCAAGAACGATTTTTTTATCAGAACGACAAAATTAAGGTAGCAACATATACAATGGTAGTATTAGTACAAGATTTGTCGGCTCCAGTATGCAAGAAAACGGGCTTAAAAGGTGGCGGCTACTTGTGCTCGACCAACATGGATGACCCGTGCTGTTCCTGTTTTTCTACCTTCATAACTTAGTACGAGTAGGATATTCTTAGCCAATTGTCGGTTCAAACTCAGGTTCCAGATAAAGTTTTGTCCTTGTTGTAATCCATTCAAAATAGCAAGGCCTGCGGGTGAATTGGCCTGCCCTTCGTAAGTAACATCAACAAAAGAAAAGCGAAGATTCAAGAGGCGTTGTTTGTAGACCATTTCCAGGGATAGGTCGTGTTGTTGAGCCTCTTCTCCTTCTGGGCTACTTGTGTTGCGGTCTTGCTGATATTTATAGCGTAAAATTGTTCTGAAATTTTGATCTTTTTGGAAGGTGAATTCGGGTTCTAATCGCCAAAATTTGAGCAAATACTCTCGATTGCTAAAGAATTCAGAATCACTTTCCCTTTGCCCGAAAGTACTGGTCAATCTCGTACTTACGCTCTGACTGATATTCCAACGGCCCTGAACAAACCAATCACTCAGCCTGCGGGATTCGAAGCCAGAGGTCTGTACTACCCGACTACGATTGTCCTTTTGCCCTAACTGCAAACCATATTTAGGATCGGTTTGGTTGAAGAAGAGATTGTTGTTAATGGTGGAGCGAAGACTAACCAAGGCCGTATCCGAAATATTGACCTGAAAGGGGTCGTAAGTTCTTACCTGTGGGGCTGCACGCGTTTTCCGGTTGATTTGTAGGTTGGTGCGAGCTGACCATCGACTTAGCCATTTCTTCCATCCCTTTTTGTTGAACCAGACCGCTCTAGGAGTGATACGTATACTTTGATTGAACCCCACATTGTCGGTTCGAATGAATTCATCGGTAATATTGCTAATCCGAATGTAGTCAGCGAGGTCTTGGAATGGGGCAATTTCCATTTCAAATTCCTGGATTTTACCGTCATTATTGTAAATGGAATCCAGCCAGATGTGCGTTCCAGAGCCAGGCCTAACTTGTGCATAAGTGTACTCGATTTTGGGTTCTTGCCCAGACCCAATGTTATAGATCGTATTGGATTGCACTGCACCTCTGAATAAATTGATGTTCACATCTGTCCTTCCCAGGTAGGTTTCAGCGGGGCTTTCAGGGCTAAGGTCAGCCCGCAAAATGGCAAGCTCCCTATAAGTGAGCCCTCCGCCTAGTCTCAGACGATTGCGCTTTCCCTTGGTGCGCCAGCTACCGTTTACGGCTAATTCTGAAGCTGTTGTGCTTTGCTCGAAGTTGGTAGTAGTGGGGGCAAAGTCTTTGCGTTGGTTGAATTGTAAGCCAAGCTGATAAGTTTCCTTTTCTGGACTTTTTAAGAAGAGGCTGTATCTATCATAGTGAAAACTAGAAGCGAGGAGTGTATCGGTTAAACCATCGTAGCGTTCACTTTTTTCTCGTTCTCCTGCCCAGCCAATTTCCCAGTTGTCAAGCCAGGGCAGTTGTTTGGTAATCCGAAAATTAGGTCGGGAGAATCGGGTTTGTCTATCTACCTCATCTGTTTCCAGATAACTTGCTTTGCCGTCGATCGTCCAAGTACCTCTTTTGAGCCGCAGTTCTCCTTCATGCCGGAAACCATCATAGAGCCCTTTTCTTAAGAATCCACTGAAATTGTAACCTAGGTTGCCCCATTTGTTCTTATTCAGCCGAATACCCAGTTTGCCGATTTGTTCAGCGGCTCTTTCCGCAGTGCCTTGACCTGCTACATTGGCGATGTTCCAGTCTCGTAAGAATTCTGGAGCACGATAGGGGTTTAACGCCTGAAAATTGTTTTGGGTGAACTCATAGCTAAGTGTGGTATTTAAGTCCCATCCGCTAGAGTCTGATCCCAATTGAAACCGACGATTGAAGTGAGTATAGCCAGCCAAACCAAGATTGTCTTCATCGTCTATGTCCGAAAAGCGATTAAGGTCGATCCGACTTAGGGCCACCTCGGTCCGTAGACTCGCCTTATCCGAGAATTGGTATTCAAACCCACCAGAGAATAATTGCTGCTGCATGGGTGCTGAAAGGTTGGTAATGGGAGCAAAGTCACCCAAGGGTTGGCAGGAAACGGGATCTATGCCTACCCATCGATATACACGCTCATTGGCCGTAGTTTCTGTATCAAGAATGTATTGACCATTTCCTTGACCTACCTGAGTGAAACGAGCGACATAAGTAGCCCGATTCTGATCTGTAGAGTAGTGTAGGTATTGCCCCAAACTATCTGCTCCTAGGCAAGGAAAGATCGTATCTCGTAGTTCATAGGTGGCTCGTAGTTCGCCACTCCCTTCTAGGGTATCTATAGTTGACACAAAGGCATCGTCAAACTGATCTCCAATCTGGCTAAGGAGGCTTTTTTCATTATCACTGAGTTGTAAATCTCCAGTAGCATTCTTGCTATCCTGCTGACTAAAAGCATTTAAGTAAAGCCGCACTCTATTTCCCTGGTAATCGAGATTAGTGGCATACATAGAGCGCAGATAATTCTGATCAGAATAATCAAATTCTATAATGATTCTACTGTCTTTTGTGATTAATCGCCTGAAGGTGAAAGTCAATTCCCCCCGATTGTAATCAATGATGTAATCGGCTTCCAGTCCGCGTTGCATCAATTGCCCATCTAGCCAAACTTTTTCCGTTCCAGAGAGAATGATAATGAAGCGTTCATTCTGGCTTCCTCTCAACTTGTAGGGACCTTGATTTCCTTCCTGCGCTATGATATTATTACGGGCGAATTGTCCCCTCGCAATAGCTACCGAAGATTTAGTATATAACCGACCATTCTCCCCATTTTTAAAGGTACTTTCAAAGGTGGCTCCCTGTAGCTTTTTAAAGTAATTCATAAAATAGCCGTTGGGCCGCCGCAACTCATAATCGCCGGCAGTTAAGCTGGTCGTTCCTTTTTTCAATTGGATAAAAACCTGGTCAAATTCGCGCAGTTGCTGGGTATTGCCTTCAGCTTGCAAAGGAATGTTTTCATCTGTAATAGCTGCTCTCAACTCGATGCCATCTCCAATCTCACCCGCCATTTGTAGGTTAAAACTAGAATTGAGCACAAGGTCCTGGTTGTTACCAAAAGATATACCCCTGGAGAAGCTCCCTGAATAGTCTAGCCCTTTGAAGTCAATTAACTCATTATCATTTTCATAGGGGTTGTATTCATAAGTGACGATCATATCATCTTCAACGCGGTTGAGCTGATTGGTATCAATTCTACTAATCGTTTCGTCGATAGGGTAGGGGAACACTCGATACTCCATCGCCAAGGAATCTGGCTGGCTGTGGAGCCAGTGAAATTGGCGGCCTTCTATTTGGTAATAGCTTGAATCTACACGTTGTTTGGTAGTGAGAGATCGAACAATTAAGGTACTTTCGATGATGGGAAGAGTATCCAATACGATGACTCCTTCCTTTATCACCAATTGCTTGCTGCGCAAGTTAGATAAAGGTAGATCCTGGGCTGTGCTTGAGTTCTGGAGCAGTAATAAGAATAATATGATTTGTAGAATGAACCGCATACTCGCAACAGTAATAACGGCAAATTTCAGGCCAGCGCGTATCCTTGGGGTGAAAATCTGATTTTTGGGGCTGAAATACTCCGATCATGTCCGGCTTTTACCAAAAAGAGGCCATCAGCACCGGAGTGCGATGACCTCTACACGATCATTTGCGCAAGAGATTTTTAGGAGGTTGTAGTGATTTGGGATTAATTCTCTGACAAATCCCGTGTTTGAAGACCTTCAAAAATGAAAATCAAGTCCATCCACGGGCGCTTACTCATCTCATTTTATGATGGTTCACGGGATTTGCCGGAAAGGGTTAGAAAGTAATGGTTCTAACACCTTGATCGGAGCCCGCATCAGAAGACGCGCTAAGCACTACTCGATTTTCTCCCCTTTCTAAGGTGAAAGCACATTGGAAGAAACCCGTATCTGCATTATAGTTGAAGTTAGTGATGGCTCGGTTATTTACCATCAAGCGAATCTGTTCAGCGGTAACATTTTTGACGGTAGCGGTGAGTGTACTCTTAGCCGCTCCCGGATTAAGCGGGTTGATAGTGGGCTGAGAAAGCGACTCAATGCGGACGAAAGGCTTATTTCCATCTGGTTGCTTAGGTACGTAATTGATCACCCGTCTGGCGTTGGCATTGCCTCCATTCGTGGTGAGAAATATAGCCACTGTATTTCGAGGATTCTGTAGCTTCATATCAAAGCTAATGGTTCCATCCTTTTGATTAAATTCGAATGCTGGTATGGAACTCCGATTTACATTGACTTTGATCTGGTCCTTTTGAGTGACGTTTAGCACCTTAGCTTTGATATTGATGATGTTTTCCGGATGAGTAATTTCTTCATCTGCTGGTGTGATGAAGGTTACGCTAGGAGGCCTGGTTCTGACAATAGGTGTATAGACTACATTGACCTGAGCCTCATTTGATCCATTCCGGTTGCTCACCTTTACCACTACTGTATTGCTTCCAGTTTGCAGGCCAGGGATGTTGGCAAAAACCTGGCTTCCATTCCAATCAAACGTAGATACAGGAGTACCATTGAGCAGAAGACTGATTTCACTTTTATCATTTACATGCTGTGTAAGCGCAGTTAATTGGACCTTATTCTGTTTGACTACAGTGCCTGAGCTAGGATTACTGATACTAACTTGAGGAGACTGGGGAGGCTGGAAATTTACAGCTACCTGATCGCTAGCCCTTCCATCCTGGTTTTTAACTTCCACAAGGATGGTATTGGCACCAGTTTGCAGTACAATTTGAGCCGTCAGTTCCTGCCGACTTGACTGAAACCCAAAGTTGCTGATGGGTTTTCCATTTACGGTGAATACGATATCGTTACGACTGGCTACATTTTCTGTTCGTGCCTTAATCGTCAGCCTATCATTCGTCATATTTGCATTAGCTGATGGGGCCGTTATCTGCACAGTTGGTGGTGCTTTCTGTCGATATTCAACACGTACCTCGTCTTGGGCAGATCCGCCATCATTTTGCGCTTGCACCATAATGGTGTTCATCCCGGAATCTAGCGTAAGATCCGCTACGACCTCCTGCCGAGAAGCACTAAAACTGAAATTGTTGATGGTCCTGCCATTTAGGGAAACTCTAATCTCTTCTCTACTGGCAATATGCTGGGTAGTGGCTCTCAATCTGCTGGCATTGGTCGTGACTTGACTGTTTGGAGCGGGAGAACTGATTCGTATAGCCGGAGGTAAAGCTCTTTGCAGGCGGACATTCACCTCGTCCTGGTTGCTGCCGTCACTATTTTGCACCTGTATGCGAATCGTGTTATTCCCTTCTCGTAGATTCAGATTGGCTGCAACTGTTCCGCGGAAGAGGTTGAAATCGAAATTGCTTATGGATTGGCCGTTCAGGTATAATCTGATTTCTGAGGATTGAGATACTTTTGTGGTCGTGGCACTAAAAGCGATAGTAGCCGTTTCGCTTGTACTATTGTTAGATGGACGCACAATAGTAACGGTAGGCGGAATAGCCCCCTGGTACCTGACGTTTACTCGGTCTTGGTTCTGGCCATCATTGTTAGCCACTTGGATCTCAATGCTGTTGTTCCCCTCTTGAAGGTTAATAATGGCAGCAACCTCTTGACGATTGGTGTTGAAATTAAAATCATTGATAGATCTGCCATTGACCAGGAGACGAATTTGGTTGCGTTGGGTAACTTGCTGCGTATTGGCTCGAAAGTTGATCTGATTGGTGCGCACGCTAGCGTTGTTGTAGGGTTCAACAATGGAAACCGTTGGGGGATTGTTGGGCCTGTAGGTTACATTCACACGATCACGATCAGATCCTCGGGGGGTACTGGCCGTTAGCTCAATGCTGTTGTTCCCTTGAATCAAGGGAATATCTGCACTAAGCTGTTGTCTAGAGAGGTTGAAATTGAAATTATTGGTGCTGCGCCCATTGATTAGTAGCTGGATCTCACTTTTCCGCTGTACATTGAGTACGGAAGCAACGAATGGAATTGAGGGCTGACTGCTTACCTGATTTTGGTTAGGTCGTTCAATATTTACCCTTGGTGGTTGGGCTACAATTACATCTTCAAATCGTTCGATATTTACCGCATCCTCCGACTGTCCATCGATATTTTGTACCCGTACCATTACTTGGTTAAAACCCAATTGCAAGGGCAGATCCGCAGTGATTACCCCATTGGAAAAACGGAAATCGTAGATGGCTCTATTGTTAATGTCGAGACGGATATCAGAGCGGCTTTGTACATGCTGTGTATTGGCACGAAGCTGGACCCTGGTATTACTTGTTCGGAAACCCGAATTGGGGGTGGTAATTCTGACTTGTGGGAGCAATACTTGGCGTGGAGCCTCATAGATAATATTCACGCCTTTTTGATCCTGTCCCCATTCGTTTTCAGCCCGGACCTCCACACTATTATTGCCTTCTTGTAGGGTGATATTGGAGGTTAAGTTGCCAGTAGTAGGATCGAAGTTAAAGGCAGAGATTCTGCGGCCATTGGATAGCAGTGTAACTCCAGATCGTTGCTGGACATTTTGGATTGTGGCTTCAAAGGTGAATGGAGAACGGTCTGTATTGCTAGGGGAGTTACCGGGTCTATTAATGCTCACTATTGGTCTTTCTCCACGCTCCAACTGGATATTAGTGGAGGCATCATCTTTCCCTGCACTGTTGGTAGCAACGATTCTAACAGTATTATTGCCGTCCCTTAAGGTAATGTTAGCTTGCAATTGTCCCGAGGAAGGATTAAACTGAAAACCCCTATTTTGGCCATTGACGCTAAAACGGATTTGATCCTTGCTAGTGATTTCAGCAATACTAGCCTGGATTTGGTAGTTGGTTTCAGTAGTTCGGGTGTTGTTTGATCTCGGTTGAGTAAATAATATGTCTGGCACCTGTACTACCGGATCTGGAGTAATCGGCTCTTCATAATAGATAGTTAATTTCTCTTGGGCTGTACCTGCACTATTAGTGGCGGTGATTACTACTTCGTTCGTTCCATTTTCTAAGCGAAAAGGCTTGCTAAAGTTTCCACGATTAAAAGTGAAAGACTGTTCTCTGCCATTGATTGTACAATTGACATCTGCTGCGTTCTGCACATTCCTAATCCTTGCCCTTACCAATCCATTGACAACGGGAGAAGTGAAAGGTAGATTATTCGGTGTAATGATTTCAATGACAGGTGCTGCAAGGGTAGACTCTCTTGGGCGAATTTTCCATCGTAGGGCAAAATTGGTGTAGTGATAGATGTCATTATTAGGATCAGCCCATTGATGCCCATCCATAATATCATTACCAGAAAAGGTAAATCTGTGACCGGCATGAATTGAGAAATTAGGGCTTAGCTCATAGCCTAATTCTACACCTAGGGAAGGCATGATTCCAACGGCTCCGCCATCATTGTCAAAACCGTCGGCAAGGCTTTCGTAATCTCCATCCAGGATGGCCTCTTTTAATTCGGTGCGGATGCTGGCTTCAGACTTTTGTTGATCTAAGCTGGCGTACTGGCTGTAGTAAGCATTCCCATTCGCATCTGCTTGATCAATATTTGCCTGGAACCAATCTAGCCCTAACCCGCCGTAGATCGATGCAACCACGCCGGTTTTTTCCCTAAGGCGATTAAGGGTCAGCACACCTTCTACGCCCAGCTCGAATACATCCGTTTTATGATTTTGGAATACAAAACCCTGGGACTCACCCAGATTGGCTGGGTAATTGGTATAATCCAGGCTTTGACTCCCATTCAACACTGAATTGTTGGCAATATCAAAAGATCTAGTCGCATCCAGGCCTAGTTGTTGAGCATATAGCAGCCTTCCACGTACATCAAAACTAAGTGGGGCTCCGGCTTTGTAATACAAATTTTTTCCTAAGGTAAGGCCCAAGCCAAATCCTTCAGGCAATGCTTGCACATCGCTGGACTGATAGGAAAGACCGGCATTTATTCCGAAGGTATAATACCCCTGTTGTTGATAGACACTTTGTTGTGCACCTGCAGCATTCGGGTAACAACTCACTAATCCAATCAGCAGGCACCAAAAGAGTGTCATTATTTGTGATTGATGAGGTGAAATAGGCTGGTTTAACATGTTGAAGAGGTTTTTAGTGTATGTGATACAATGTGGCTTGTTATGGTTAGACGTCAATTTATTGCTAATGTAGCAGCGAGGAAATAGAGAGATACTAATGACATATAAAGATGTTAACAATATATCTTCTGTCTAGAAGAACTGCAAATTTAAGACTTCTTGAGCACGGAGGAGGTACTAAGTAGTTGGGTATTAATTATCTACAAGCTTACTCAGGAGACATATGATGGAAAAACATAAGGCATGACCCAAAAACAGTCAAGTGTTAACAAAAGAAGCCGAATACCTATGCCTTTAACGGAAGTTTAAGGCCTTCGAAAGATAACAAATTGATCAGTTTGATATATCGAAGTATAATTTATTTGTAAAATTTAGAATTGGTATACCCTAGGATCAGGGCTTTTGATTATTTTTGTCGTGTCATCTCATAGACCCTACTGCCCAAATTGCCTTACGTTGTGTCATCCCCTTTCTAAAGGCTTTTAACCATAGTTGTTTTGACATTTTTGACCATAGTATTATGGAACGCCTAATTAATATTGGGCAACTTAATTCCTTATTAGTAGTATAAGGAATTAAATAAGATTCACAGTGTGGACTGGTGTAAAGCTTTTTCTATCAACTGTGACAACACTAAGCAAATCCCATGACTCTAAATAGAAAAGTATGCGTCAGAGACTTTTACTTAGCTTTACCCTAGTTAGCCTTTCTATATTTGCCTTCGGGCAAGTCACCGATACCGATAATTATCGAACCTATGATGGTTCTTTCAATAACCCAGTGGAGACCAGCTGGGGCGCAGCCGGTACAAATTTGATTCGCCTGGTACCTGTTGCTTATGCAGATGGCATTTCCGCGCCAGCGGCACCCGAACGGGCCAATCCCAGAGAAATAAGTAACACCTTATTTGCACAGGAAGAACTGATCAATGATCCTCTAGCGCTCAGCGATTTTTGTTGGGTCTTTGCTCAGTTCCTGGATCACGATATAGGGCTTACGCCAGATGGTCCGGAGCCCGCCATCATCAAGGTGCCTTTGGGGGATCCTCATTTTGATCCCTTTGGAGCCGGGGAAGCGATTATACCCATGCAAAGAAATCTCTTTGATCCGACCACTGGTACGGGCACCGACAACCCACGCCAGCATCCGAATGTGCTATCTGCCTATATAGACGGTTCGGCTGTATATGGTTCTGATCACGAAAGAGCGGACTGGTTGCGTAGTTTTGAAGGAGGAAAGATGAAGGTTTCAACTGGTAATCTGTTGCCTTTCAATACGGTAGATGGAGAATTGGAAGGAGAATTGTCGGAAGAAGCGCCTGAGATGGATGATCCCGTACGGATCAGTGAAAAGCACTACGTGGCAGGAGATGTGCGAGCTAATGAAAACCCTCTTTTGCTGTCTTTTCATACGCTCTTTGTCCGAGAACACAATCGTCTGTGCGATGAACTAGCACTTAAACATCCGGATTGGGACGATGAGATGCTGTACCAATATGCCAGAAAACTAGTTGGTGGCCTGATCCAGTCCATTGTGTACGACGAATGGTTGCCAGCCATGGGCGTCGAGCTGAGTGAATACCAAGGATTTCGTAATGACGTCAATCCACAGTTGGCTAATGTGTTTACAGCTGCTGCCTTCCGATTGGGCCATACTTTATTGAATAGCGTGATCCAAAGAAGAGATAACGACGGAGAGATCATCCCACAAGGTAATCTGACCTTGCAGGAGGCCTTTTTCAATATTTTTTCCTTCATCGAAACGGGTGACATCGATCCATTCTTCAAGGGAATGGCTTCACAGATCCAGCAGAATATGGATCCAAAACTGATCAATGATGTGCGCAACTTCCTATTTGGACGCCCGGGGGATGGAGGCTTAGATCTCGCTTCTATTAACATTAACAGAGGACGAGAAAGAGGATTGGCAGATTTCAATACAGTGAGAGCGGCGATCGGCCTGCCCCGTTATGACTTTTTTCAGCAAATTAATTCTAATGCTGGCGTTTTTACCCGCCTATTATCCGTGTACGGAGATATCAATGAGATCGATCCCTGGGTCGGTATGTTGGCGGAAAAGCCCATGCCTGGTGCGCTGTTTGGAGAAACGATCATGGAGATGATGAAGTTTCAGTTTACCAACCTAAGGGATGGAGACCGCTTCTTCTATTTGATTGACCCAGTTCTAACAGAAGGAGATAAAGATTGGATCAAGCAAACGACCTTGCATGATGTAATCATGAATAATACGAGTATTACGCTGATGCAGGATGATGTCTTTTCGGCTATGCCGCACAGTGAGATTTGTGCCAGTATGACGGCTGATATTGAAGGGGTAGTAACAACAGAGTCCGGCGCACCTATTGCGAATGTGGACCTAAGCTTGAAGATCCTGGACGAAGAGGCTTACGATTTTACAACCAGTCTAGAAGGTGACTATTATTTCACAGACCTTTTTTCTTGTCAAGTAGATGAATTGGGGGTTGAAAAAAACGACCCGATCACAAATGGAGTGACTACCGTAGATTTAATCTTGATTCAACAACATATTTTAGGAATCCGCTTATTACCAACACCTTACAAGATCATTGCGGCTGACATTGACAAAAATGACTTTGTTTCGACCATCGATCTTGTTTTCTTAAGACGGGCAATTTTGGGCATAGATGAAAGCTTCCCAAATGAAAATACCTCCTGGCGTTTCGTACTTGCCGATTATGATTTCACGAATACAGAAAATCCTTTAGCAGAGGACTTCCCTGAATCTTTGGACTTTACCAACGTCCCTTCTGGACAAGTGGCGGCTAACTTCATTGGGGTAAAAGTTGGGGATGTAAATGAAAGTGCGAAGACTTTCGACGAGCAATTCAATCCCGGAGGTTTGGATGCTTTGATGGTCTATGCTCCTGATAAACAATTGATGAAAGGTGAGGTGGTGAAGGTTCCATTACAACTGGGAGAAGTGAAGAATGGAGTGATCGGATACCAATTCAGCCTGGATTTTGATCCAACTAAGCTGGAATTACTGGATTTGAAATCATTACATGCAATGGTCAAAGTAGATGAGCATTTCGGGGACTTCCGTGATAAGGGGATGCTGACGACTAGTTGGAATGATTTGGAAGGTATGGAATCTGATGCTCAGTTGTTTGAGATGACCTTTGTAGCAAAGGCCGCTGGGAAGTTGGCAGATTGGATAACAATCAATGATGCCATGACACCAGCCTTAGCTTTTGATGCAGGAATGGAAAATATGAAAGTGGCTTTAGCGTTTGCGGACCAGAAAGGGACCGCAGAATTTGCAGCGCATCAATTGGCACAAAACCAACCTAACCCATTTCAGGATAATACACTAATCCCATTCTACTTAGCTGAGGCTAGCGAAGTCCAGCTTCGAGTAGTCGATCTACAGGGACGCATCATTTATGAACAAGCTGGATTCATGCAGGAGGGGCATCACCAGATTCTTTTGCAAGCTGCTGAGTTGAGCACCAAAGGTTTGTTACTGTACCAACTTACTGTGGGAACGGATACTTACAGTAAGCGTATGGTTTTACAGTAGATGTGAACTGACAGATTTGAAAAAGGTGTATGTTTAATAAATTTTTATATTTGCCTGAAAAAGCTTAAATTCCCATAAAGATATAATCCAAAAGACCTATCGGAAAAGCTACCTTCAAAACCCTAAGCGGGTTATTGGCTGAAAGTAGCTGCCTGTTAGGCTGAACATAGATAACAAATTGTTGGAGAGGTTTCTAACTGCTTCAGCGAATCCCATAACATATTCAAATCATAGTTGTCATGCAAATAATTAAAGCTTTACTTGCGGACGACCAGTACATCTTTATTGAAGGTCTAAAAACCGTATTGAGTCAATCCCCCCGATATCAGATAAAAGTGCAGGATGTTGCACACAGTGGGGAAGAGTTGATAGAAAAGCTACAGTTAGTGAAGGCTGATCTGGTCATTACAGCCTTGAATCTATCCGGTAAGGATGGCTTCGACGTCATAGAGCATATTCGCAAAGCCAAAATTCCCGTCCAAGTCCTCGTAATTAGTGCTTATAAAGATCCCAAAATAGTCAAGACGGCCTTTAAGTTAGGAGCTGATGGGTTCATCCTTAAGGATCATCCCACCAGTGAGCTTTTCAATGCCATTGATCAAATTCACACGGGAAATACCTACGTGGGGCAGGGGATACATCTAAATGGTTCCAAGCTAAACGATCTCTCCAGGACTAAAATTCCTAATCGGCAACTCAGCTTTGAAGATCGCTTCCTAAAGAAGTATAATCTAACAAAACGGGAGCTAGAGATTTTGGGCTTAATTAGCCGGGCGCTGAGCAATAAGGAGATAGCAAAAGAGCTCTATATTAGTGATCAGACAGTAGGGGTACATCGAAAGAATATTATGCGTAAGCTCGGGGTCAGCAATACTGCTGGATTGATTAAACTGGCCTATGATTATAGCTTGGTCTAAGGCAAAATTCTTCTATGGGGCTAGTACCGTAGCAAGAGCTATAGAAACTAGAAAATAGCCTTAGAAAACCTCGATTGATATGACACCTATATTTTTTTACTTTTCATTACAGGTTGATAATCAATTCATTGAAGAGGTTTTTAGCCGCTGATCGTAAAAATACCCCTTTTAGGGTATAAAGGAACCGGTTTTATATTCTATATTTGTAACGTCTTAGAAAAGACACGCTTCTTGTAAGTTCGACGACAAAATACACGAAATCAGAATAGTTACATACCGAAAAGTCAGAATTGAAAGACCTGCTCACATAGTAATGAGGAAGAGTTAAAAAACTTATTATCAAATTTTTGGTATTTATATTTTTTATGTGTTACATTTGTGCTGGTAATATTGACAAAAACAATCCCATGACTAAAACTTTACACTCCTCAAATTACCCTTCATTTTCTTCATTTATTGTTCCATACAACATATCGTCATCCATCCCTATATAATTCTAAAGGAGTTTTCCATCCATTCTTAGCGGATGCTACGTTTCATCCTGTCATGTGGTTATAATATTCCCTGCATGTCCCATAGAAAGCTATGTGGATTCACTTATTTGACATCTATTCTTAAGATTCGTTACAATTTCAAAGATTGATTTTAGTTGATGCTTTCCTAATTTTTCGACGACCAAACAACTTAAAGGAAGCTATCGATTATAGATCATTCACACAGGAAAATAATCAGATGTTCATCTTCGACGACCAAAACGATGAACTTCTTCATAAAAGATAATCTTTCGCGTTTCTGATCTTATTTTACCATAACGCAACGCTTCGACGACCCTTTGTTGCAATTGGTAAAGACCAGATAGTGAGAGGTTTGTTTCTCATAATCTTATTTCTTAACCTAATTCGTTTAAGCAAATTGTAATCTTATGGAAAAAACGAATTTTACATTTGTTCGTCCTGCACAATGGATGAAGCTAGCATTTATGTTAGTGGCGACTTTGTGTTTTGGATTGACTCCAGTTTCTGGACAAGACGACTCAGAGCCAGAACCTGGTGTAGACATCTGTCTACCTCCTGCTCTAACGGTAACTGACTGTTACCAAGATGGAGCTACCCTTACTTGGTACTCTGTAAACGGAGACCACTACGAGGGTGTTAATGACCACTGCTGGTTGATCAAAGTTACCGGCGCAGGTCCTGTTCACTTTGCTGTTGATGAGGTACTTGGTACTGTAGTTGACTACCTTGGTGCTCAATTGTTGAACTCTATCGTAGAGGTTGAAATCTGCGAAGGAGATGATGCACTTACCATTGAGCCACTTGCCGGCCACCCCGGTATCTATTCTGTTACTTACGACCTTTCTTCTGACCTAATCCAGCCTGGTACGGCTTATTGGGCAGCTGTAGCGGAAGTTTGTAACCGCATGCCTGTTTATGGTAACAACTCTGTTTGGAACTTCCAGAGAGATCTTCTAGTTTACTATCACATTGGTGGACCTTTCGACGAAGACGAAATTTTCGACGAATACCCATGGGATGGTTACGAAGGGTACTTCAAAACGAAAGATGCTCCTTTCACTGTTGATACTGATGCTACTAAAACAACATGTCCTGAAGAATCTGAAGGATATGAAGAAGATGCATGTATCGAAGTTACCATCACTGATGGTGAAACTTGCTGGGGATCTTACAACATCTACATCGATGGAGTAATCCAGGATGAAGGTGGTGATCAAGTTTACAAAGCTGGTACTTACGAATTCTGCGGGTATGGTGTTGGACCACACGATGTAAAAGTTGAGTTGGTTAACGCTTGTAATCCTAAAGAAAGAAGAGTTGAGACTGAAGTTGTTGTTCCTAACGGAATGGACATGGAGTCTCCTAAAATTGTTGTAACTGATTTCTTCGCTGGAGCGCTTGTAGCTGACAACGTTGACGCGTCTGACGCTGGTGAAGCTGCTGACCTTGGGGATATGGATATTCCTGAAGGTGCTTGCTCTATGAAGTCTTACTTCCACGTAACTGGTGTTGATGACTGTGATGGTGAAATCTGTGAAGGTTCTGCTGTTACTGCTAAAGTAATTAGCGGTGCTCCTAATGTTGATCCTGGTACTCAAGTAGCTATTTACAACCTTGACGGTGAAGTTGTAACTGACGAAGGTGTATTTGATGTTGAAGGTTGCGAGTGGGTGATTGAAATCAACTGGGGTGTTGGCGAATCTACTGTTGAGATCTGCATGGACGATTCTGAAGCAGCTGGTTTGTCTGAGCCTGCTTGTGTTACTATCACTGCTAATGTAGTTGATGCTGCTGACGCTGTAATCGTTGCACCACCTGCAAACATTATCATTCCTGAATGTCAGGATGAGGTAACTGTATACTATGGTTTCCACATCATCGACCAGTGTGATAACGACATCGACTTCGGATTCTTGAACATTGAAGCTTTAGGTTTCGTACCTACTCAGGTTCTTGGATTAACTTGGTCTGAAATCGAAGATGGTTTCTTCGAAGTAGCTATTACTTTCGGAACTGACGGATTTCAAGATGACTTCTTGTTTGATGGATTCATTTCTATCACTTACATTGACGACTTTGGCAATGAATATGATGCACTTCCTGACTTCAATGTATACAATGCAACAATCAACAACGATCCTGTAATCACCGTTTCTGGTGATGCTTTCACTGCTTTGGCTTGTGAAGATGGAGGTGAAGTTGTAATTGGTGTTACTGTAACTGAAGATTGCGAAGACATCACTGACGATTTGACTATCTCTGGAGTTGACGGTCTTTCTGCTGCTTCTCCAATCTTGAACGGAACTTCTGGTTACTTTGAGTTCACTGGTACTTTGGAAGCTGACGAGTACTCTTTGACAGTTTCTTACCCAGGTGCTGACGATGTAACTGTTGCTATTATCGTTTCTCAGGAAGATAACAACGCTCCTGATGTTGACATGCCAGGTAATACTACTTTCACTATTCCTTCTTGCCAGGATGATGTGACTGCTGTATGGTCTGTACAGATCTCTGATGACTGTGATGAAGAAATCGATTTGGATAATGTAACTATCACTGTAGGTGGTGGTGTTATTCCTGTACCTAGTGCCAATGCAACTGTATTGTCTGAAGGTGAAGGTACTGTATTGATCGAATTGAATGCTGACCTTACTTTGGCTTCTAATGGTGCTGCTTTCGCTGTTTCTTATACTGACGGTGATGGTGCTACTACAACTGAGACTTCTACTGTAACTGTGAACGGAACTCCTGATCTTGTTCCTCCAGTAATTGTATACCCAACTGAGGCGATTTCTGAAGAATTGGATCCATGTGGACCTAATACTACTGATATCAAGTTCTCTGTTTCTGCTATCGATAACTGCTCTGGAAATGTATCTGTTGCTGTTGAAGCTCCTGGCCGTGTTGCTATGAGCTCTGTATCTGAAGGTGATGCTGACAAGTGGACAATCACTTATGCTGCTTCTGCAACTCCTTACCAGATCAAGTTGACAGCTAGCGACGCTGCTGGTAACACTACTACTCAATACATGTGGGTAAGCGTTACTCAAGCTCCTGCTCCTCCAGTAAACCTAGCTTGTAACACTGGCTTGACTGCTCCTGTTGGATATGACTGTGAAGTTGAGTTGACTCCTGACATGGTACTAGAAGGTACTTTCGGATGTTTGACTCCTGGTGATATCAAAATCGTAGTTGACGGAAAAGATGCTGACGACGTTTGGGCTAACTACACTGAAGGTACAGGTCTACACGAATTTGATGTATACATCGATGGTGAGTACTTCTGTACTGGTAGCATTACTACTTATGACAACATCGCTCCTCAGATTGAGTGCCCTGTGTCTTACGACGACTTTGTATGTACTGATATTGACGAATTATTAGGAACACTAGAGCATACTGGTTCTCCAGTAATCTATGATAACTGTGAAGGTGCTTCTTACGACTGGTATGAAGAAGTAATCTACGGAGAAGATGAGCAGTGTGATGACGTTACTATCAAGCGTGTATTCACTGTAACTGACGGAGCTGGTTTGACTGCTTCTTGTACTCAGTACATCACTGTACGTAAGCCTAACTTTGACGACGTAACTGGACCAGACGAATTGGTTGAATTGAGTTGTGATGATGACTTTGATTTAGATGCTAACGGACACCCTGCTCCACCAGAGACAGGCGGATTCCCATATGTATCTACTTTCTTTGATGATTTCAACTTGGATCAAACATACTGCAACCTAGCTGCTACTTACGAAGATTCTGACTTGATCGAAATCTGTGCAGAAAGCTATAAGTTCATCCGTACTTGGACTGTACTTGACTGGTGTGCACCAGGTGAAAGCCTTGAGTTCACTCAGCTAGTTAAAGTAGGTGACTTTGATGATCCTGTTGTAACTCCTCCTACTGCGGACTACGACTGGGATGGCGAGCTAGATATGCTTGAATTCTCTACTGGACCATTCGACTGTACTGGTGCTTTCGAAGTACCTCTACCTGATGTATCTGACAACTGTTCTGCTGACTGGACTATCACAACTGAAATCCTAGCTGGTGGTGAAACACCAATCCTAGTAATTCAGGATGATGAGAGCCGTTTCGTAAGTGGAATTCCTGTAGGATGCCACGCATTCCGCTACTGGGTAACTGACGCTTGTGGTAACCAAACTGACGTTACTGTACCATTCATGGTATCTGACAAAGTAGCTCCTGTAGCTGTTTGTGATGATGACTTGAACATCTCTATCGGAGGTCAAGGATATGCAAGAGTACACGCTGAAGATATCGACGAAGGATCCTGGGACAACTGTGGACCAATCCGCGTTGAAGTACGTCGTTTAGTAACTGAAGATGAAAACTGCGAAGCTATCACTTCTTACTTCACTGAGTGGGGTGACTACGTAGATTTCAGCTGCTGTGACATTGGAGACGCTGTAAGAATTGAACTACAAGTTTGGGATGACGCTAACGGCGATGGTATCCCAGGTAACTCTATCACTTTGACTAACTGTGCTGGTGAAGAGGTTGTAGTATCTGATAACAGCAATGTTTGCTGGTTGGATGTAACTGTTGAGGACAAATTGAATCCTTACTGTGTACCTCCTCACAACAAGACTGTTTCTTGTGACGACCTACCTTACGACTTCGATCCTAGTGATATCGAATTGTTAGAAGACTTGTTCGGCGAAGCTGACTACGCTGACAACTGCCCAGGAGCAACTGTAGAAGAAAATGCTCCAGTGATTACTATCGATGACTGTGGAACAGGAACTATCCTACGTTCTTTCACTGCTACTGACGCTGTTGGATTGACTTCAGCTAACGACTGCCAGCAATTGATCACTATCACAGAAGTACACAACTACGAGATTCGCTTCCCAGCGGATAGCGAAGCTAACTGTGGTGTAGCTGATCCTGATACTATCTCTTTCAACGAGATTGGATGTGACCTACTAGCAGTAAGTGCAGAAGACGAATTCTTCTCTGCTTCTGGTGACGAGTGCTACAAAATCTTCCGTACTTACCGAGTAATCAACTGGTGTGAGTATGACGGAGAAGCACCTCCAGTAGTAGTTAGCCGTGACGAAGACTGTGACGGAGCTCCTGGTGACGAAGCAGTTTGGGTACTACGTAGACCAACTGACGCAGTATACTTCGACCGTGACAACGACGAAGACAATGACAATCCTGAAGCTGGTGAGAAAGGAACTTCTTGCGACGGCTTGACTAACCCAGAAGGTTACTGGATTGACAGCTACATCGATAAAGATGCGACTCGTGATCCTATCACTGGTCAATTGGATAACAACTTCACTAACGATAACATCCGTAACATCGACTCTAGAGGTTACTGGCAGTACACTCAAGTGATCAAGGTATACGACGACGTAGATCCTATCATCACTGTTGATGATTATGCTGACTTCGAATCTCTTGACGGAGTAAACTGTGACGGACTAGTAACTATCAACTTCACTGTTGAAGACGAATGTACTGAAGAAGAAGGACTAGAATACGTATGGCTAGATGCATTCATCGTTGACGCTGACGGAGACGGAAACTTCACTCAAGCTGAATTCGTTTCTGACGCTGACGTAACTGGTGACGTAACTGGTGATGCTGCTGGATACACTTACTCTGCTGAATTGCCACAAGGACAGCACGCATTGTTGATCAAAGCTACTGACGGATGTGGTAACGAATCTGTTGACTTAATCATCTTCAACGTAGTAGACGTTAAAGCACCAGCTCCTGTTTGTATCAACGGTCTAGCGATCGAATTGATGCCAACTGAGCCAGGTACTGACGCTGACGGAGACGGAGACGAAGACCTAGCTGCAATGGCTATCTGGGCGAATGACTTCATCGCTAGCCCAATCTATGACTGTAACGGTCAAGGTCCTGACGTTGACGCTAACGGAAACGAACTAGTTACTGCATACTCTATCAACCTAGTTGGTGAAGAAGCAAACCGCGATTCTACTGGTCTAGTATTGACTTGTGATAACGACGAAACTACTATCGTTGAGATTCACGCTTGGGACGAAGTAGGAAACCACGACTATTGCGAAACTTACATCCTTGTACAAGACCTAATGGGTCGTTGTGACGGTGGTGACGGCGCTATCGCTGGTAACATCGAAACTGAAGAAGGAGAAGGTGTAGCTGATGTTACAGTTCAATTGAGTGGTAACATGAACCAAACGTCTGTGACAATTGGTGATGGTTTCTACCGATTCTCTGGTGTTCAGCCAGGTGGTGACTACTCTGTTACTGCAATTCACGATGAGAATCCATTGAATGGTGTATCTACTTTCGACTTAGTATTGATTAGCAAGCACATCTTGGGTGTACAAGACCTTAGCTCTGCATTCAAGATCTTGGCTGCTGATGCAAACAACAACGGATCAGTTTCTACAATTGATCTAATTGAACTACGTCGTTTGATCCTAGGAATTGAGAACTCATTCTCAAACAATACTAGCTGGAGATTCTTTGACGCAGAGCAAACATTTGATAACCCAGCTAACCCATGGGCTAGCGACCTACGCGAAATTATCTCAATCAACAACCTACCATCTGAAGAAGTACTTGCTGACTTCATCGGTGTGAAAGTTGGTGATGTTAACGGTAGCGCAATTGCGAACTCATTCATGAGCATCGACGAGCGTAGCCGCGGATCTTTCGCTTTCAATGTTGAGGACGTAAACATGGTAGCTGGAAACACTTACAATGTTGAGTTCACTGCACAAGACATCGCAAGAGTAGAAGGATACCAAGGTACATTCACTTTCGGTGAAGCTATCGAATTGGTAGACATCACTTACGGTGCTGCTAAAGAAGGAAACTTCGGAACTACATTCGTACAGGAAGGACTATTGACTACTTCTTGGAACGATGAAGCAACAGCTGATGATGTACTATTCACATTAGTGGTACGTGCTAATACAGCTGCTCAGTTGAGTGAGCAATTGGGCTTGAGCTCAAGAATCACTCCATCTGAAGCTTACAATGACGAAGGGGACAAGTTGGATCTAGCGATCAACTTCAGCACTGGAAAAGTACAAGAGGTTGCATTCGAATTGTACCAAAACCAACCTAACCCATTCCAGGGTGAGACGGTAATTGGATACAACTTGCCAGCTTCTGCACAAGTAACTTTCACAGTAAGTGACGTAGCCGGTAGAACGCTTAAGATGATCCGTACAGAAGGTGTTAAGGGATACAACAATATCATCCTTAACAGCAAGGATCTTCCAGCAGCAGGTGTACTATACTACACTGTTTCTACGGATGATTACACTGCAACTAAGAAGATGATTATTGCTCAATAATCACTCTTAACCGAAATACATTTGGAGTGGCCCTTTGGGTCACTCCATTTTTTTTGCAAAATCACCAGGGCTGCACGGTGATTTTTGTTTTTTTTTGTACCTTCGTTGTGAAGTAGAATAACAAACCCTGAGCATAATCCCATGATATGAAAAATGCAACTGGAAAACTCTTCCTGCTGTGCGTCCTTTCCTTGTATGCACTGGTCCCAGTCCTGGGACAAGTCTCCATATCACTTGACGATAAGACTGTACAACCCGGAGAAAAATTCATTCTTCCCGTAAAAGTCAATAACTATAATAGTATACTTAGCACTCAATTCTTTATAAGGTGGGACCCTGCCATCCTATCCTTCCAGAAAGTAGTTGATATTCACGCACCCTTTGAACTTCAAGACCATTTTGGTGTGCCTGCATCGGAAGAAGAGAATGATCTGGCTTTTGTTTGGTTTGAAACCGGTTCACTAACAGGGATTAACATAGAAGACGATTCAACAATGTTTTCTATTGAGTTCGAAGCAAGGGGCTCATTTGGAGAGTTTTCTCGCGTAGAATTTTATGAGGATACAACTAATGTTTCCACGATTACAGAGGTAGTTGACACGAGTTATAAAGCCATTCAAGTAGACTTACAGAATGCAGTAGTTTCTGTCGGGGAAACAGTTGATGCTATCTATAACAATGCCCCTGACAAGATCACAGTACAAGCATCTTACCCCAATCCTTTCGCCCATCATACAACATTAAGATTTAGACTTACACAATCAACAACCATTCGTCTTAGCATCTTAGATTTACAAGGAAAAGCAGTTTTTGAGGAACAAAAGTATTATGGAAGTGGTCAGCACGATCTAAACATTAAAAAGGACATCTTTGATCAGCCTGGCACCTATTTTATCCATCTTACTTCCCCTGATTTTCAGGTAACTCAAAAGCTGGTGTTTTTGAACCAATAAATTATATTCCCTAACATCCCAAATTCCGAACATGATGGATAGGATTTTTACACGCCTATTTGCCGGGCTCCTTTTGCTCATACCTATGGGCATGATGGCAAACCCTGCCCTGGGTCGACTCGATGACCTGGAGGGATTTACATTGACATTAGAAGATTTTGATGCAAACCAAGGAGATCAAATCTGCCTGGACGCTACCGTCAGCGGATTTATGAATATTCTTGGTATGCAGTTCTCAATCAATTATGATCCTGCAGTTCTCCAGTTTGATCAGATTGCTAACACAAACCTTACTGGGCTAAGCCCCAATTCATTTGGTAATCCCACTCCAGGAAATATTACCATGTCCTGGTCTGACCCAGCTGCAGTAGGGGTATCAGTTGATGACGGAACAGCCTTATTTGAAGTCTGTTTTACGGTGTTAGGCACTACGGGAACTAATGTCACTTTTTCAAATACACCGACTCCCACAGAAGTTATCGATGGAACCTTGACGGTTATCGGATTCACTGGAAATGATGCCGCTGTGACCGTTGATGGCAACCCTCCAACAGATGATGGCGGCGGCGGCGATGGTGGCTCTGGAGGGGGTGACGGCGGCTCCGGCGGTGGTGATGGTGGCGGCGATGGTGGCTCCGGCGGCGGAACAACCGATTTTACCCTCACCATTGAGAATATTACGGCCAATCAGGGGGATCAGATTTGTTTAGACGTTTCTGTTACCAATTTCACTAATATTTTGGGGTTGCAATATTCAATCAATTACGATCCCGCGATACTGCAATTTAGTCAAATTACTAACACAAACCTTGCAGGCTTAAGTGCCAACTCATTTGGGAATCCTACCCCAGGAAATATCACGATGTCCTGGTCTGATCCGAATGCAACCGGAGTAAGTGTGACAGATGGTACGATTATCTTTGAGGTATGCTTTGATGCCATTGGAACAGGAACTACCGCAGTCAGTTTTGGAGATACACCGACACCTATAGAGATCATTAACGCGGACCTTACCACAAGCACTGATCTGGCACAGAATGGTGGTTCCGTAACCATCAATGGCGATGGTGGTTCCGGTGGCGGTGATGGTGGTTCTGGCGGAGGAGATGGTGGTGGAGATGGTGGCTCCGGTGGCGGCGACGGCGGGAATGAAGATCCCAATTTTACCGGCTTCGGTTTAGCTATCCAGGATGTAACAGCGGACGAAGGAGATTTGATTTGCCTCGATGTCGTTGCCTATAACTTCGATAATATTCTTGGGTTACAATACTCTATCTCTTACGATCCCTCCGTACTGCAGTTCTCCTCTATATCTAACACTAACCTTGCTGGCCTAAGCCCCAATTCATTTGGGAACCCTTCACCAGGAGTGATCACTAGTTCGTGGTCTGATCCAAATGCTACGGGATTGTCAGTAGATGATGGGACGATTATTTTTGAAGTCTGCTTTACGGTAATTGGTACTAGTTCTACTACCGTGACTTTTGCGAATTCACCCACTCCTATTGAAGTTATTGACAGTAACCTGGATGAAATAAACTTTGAGCAGAACGATGGTATTGTTACCATTAATGGTGGAAACAACGGCGGTGGCGGCGGTGGCGGCGGAAACACTGGGCCGTCATTTGATGGTTTTGGTGTTACGATTCAGGACTTTTCCGCTGATCAAGGAGATCAAATCTGCTTAGATATAAAAGCTTATGAATTCAATGGTATCTTAGGTATGCAGTATACCATGAATTATGATCCTAGTCGATTAGAATTCGTAGAGATTAGAAATCCAAACTTGGAAGGTTTATCCGGAGCAAGTTTTGGAAATCCTTCTCCTGGCGTAATTACACTGGCCTGGTCCGATCCTAATGCTACGGGTGTGACTGTGGATGATGGGACGGTGATTTACGAAGTCTGCTTTAATGTACTAGGAAATAATGCCATTACAGCCGTGACTATTTCTGGAGAACCTACGGATATCGAGGTGACAGATAGCGGATTGAACAATGTTCCTTTCAATTTTGACACAGGGATCATCACGATCAGTGATAATGGCTCTGGAAGTGGTTTTGATGGTTTTGGTATTATCGTGGGAGATAGGAGCTTACAGGAAGGAGATTCTTTCTGTGTGCCGGTAAGTGTGCAGGAGTTCGTGGATATCATTGGCATGCAGTTTTCCATTTCTTATAATTCTGCCGAACTCCAATTGGATCAAGTTACAGGATTTAACTTAAATGGCTTAAGTGCTAACTCCTTTGGTACCCAAGATGCTGGTATCATCAGGGTAACCTGGAATGATCCAGATGGCCTTGGAGTTACGTTAAATACAGACAATGATCCACAAGCCCTATTTGAGCTCTGTTTTACCGTGATTGGAACCAATAGCTCTCAGGTTTGTATTACCGATTCACCCGTACAGGTAGAAATTACCTCGGCGGACTTGACCCTGATTGATCCAACCCTTGTATGTGGGAATATTTTAGTGGGTGAAGATCCACCCCCAACCGTAACACCAACTGTAACTGCAGTTAGTTGCCCCGGAGAGGATGATGGTGCTATTACTTTGGAGGTAACTGGAGTGGGCCCCACTTTTGATTATCAATGGAGTATTAATGGCTTAGGGAATGTCAACACGGTCAGTGGCCTGTCGGCTGGAGATGTCACCGTCACGGTAACGGATAATGGGACGGGCTTACAGACCATTCAAACTATCACAGTGCCAAGCCCGGCACCGATGGACATTAGTTTCAATGTAACAGATGCAAGTTGTTCCGATGGCTCTGACGGAAGCATTAGTTTGGCAGTAACCGGGGGCACTGGTCCATTTTCGTACAACTGGTCTCCCTCTGGGACGAACACTAGTCAAAACAATGGCTTAGCTCCTGGCGATTACTTTGTAACGGTAACCGATGCCAATGGCTGTACTGCCACGGGAGGGCCGTATACGGTGGGAAGCCCGGCAGCTATTACAGTTAGTGTAATTTCTGTCCAGAATGTACAATGTGCAAGTGACGAAACTGGGGCTATTGCCATTGCCGTTAACGGAGGTACCCCTCCTTATAACATCGACTGGAATGGAAACTTACCAGACAATACCACGACTCAAAGCAACTTACCCGCTGGATCCTACTCTGTTGTTGTGACGGATGCCAATAATTGTTCGGCCAGTCTAAATAACATTAACATTCTCAGCAATTTTGATCCAATAGTGATTAGCTTGAGCTTAGCTCATATACCTAATGAAGGAGGAACCGGAGCCATTAATGCAACGGTATCCGGTGGTACTGGTCCTGGTACCTTTAGTTATTCCTGGACTGGACCCAGTGGATTCAACTCTAATTCAGAGGACATTAATAGCCTGTCGCAGACGGGAGAATATTGCCTACAAGTAACGGACAATAACAACTGTGTAGAAACGGTGTGTGCAGATCTAGGTAACCTGCTGGAAATAACGGCCTTCAACATTGTGAAAGCATGTGAGGGTATCTGCAATGGTGGGGTAGATATCAGTATAGTGGGAGGCTTAGCAGGGGGCACTGCCACCTATGCTTGGCAAAGAGTAGGAGAAAATCCAGTCCTTAGTTCTCAACAAGATTTAACAGATGTATGCGCCGGTACTTATAGAGTCACGGTGGTAAAAGATGGCCAGGAAGTGACGGGTACCTTTGAAGTGACTAATTTTGAATTGGATATAATAGCTACTCGAACACCTTCTACTGACGGAACCAATGGTACCATTTCGATCAACATTGCAGGAGGGAACAGTGGATTTAACATTCAATGGGGTAATGGAGATACTGGCCCCAATGCAGATGAGTTACCTCCTGGTGAGATTTGTGCAGACATCACCAGTACCGCTAATGGGTGTACTACCAGAGAATGTTGGGAAATCTTTGCAGAGCCATTTACTTTGGTTCGAATGGATGTAACAGAAACGACTTGTAGCGGACGTTCTGATGGTTTGGTGGAGATTCAAGTAGCAGGTGGACTCACCCCCTATATGCTGACTGTATCTGGCCGTCCAGCCTTGACTCAAACCAATAATACTACCGGTGTATTTAATATTCCAGGACTAGCAACAGGCAACTACGATATCGTATTGATGGATGCCTTAGGTTCAAGACTTGATCCAAGAGCTGTTGTACCAGAAGTGGATCCGATCAATGTTACCTGGGAAGTGGTAAATGATACGGAGGATGCTGGAGGAACTGGTTCTATTACGCTAGATATTGCTGGAGGACGGGCTCCATATAATGTAGCTTGGAATGCCAATATCAATGGCCCTCAACCTATTCAATTGGCTTGCGGCACCTACGCCCCAATCATTACAGATGCTAACGGATGTGTAAAGGAAGAGATTGAAATCGAAGTATTGTGCTTATCCGACGATGTAATGACGACAAATGTGGGCTGTCCAGGAGAAGGCAATGGAAGCCTTGCGCTCACCTTATCTGGTTCTGCTCCTTACGAGTTCCAGTGGAGAAATGAGCAGACGGAAGAGGCAATGATGGGCGATGAAACCCTACAGAATCTGGAAGCAGGGGAGTATACTGTAACCGTTACGGACAATACGGGAGCTGTTCTTGTTCGGACGTACCAAGTAGGAACTCAATCTAGATTACGATTTAGCGTTCTAGAAGCTACTACGTCATTTAATGGCTTTACCGTTAGTTGCAGTTATTCTAGTGATGGAATTCTAAATGCGGTAGCTGGAGGAAACCAAGGCGAGGCTACCTATGAATGGGTGAACAGTGACGGAGTAGTGGTAAGTAGCTCTCCTAGTTTTAATACGGCTTCCCCCGGCATGTACACAGCCAGAATCTTTGATGATGTATGTATGGTCGAGGAAACTATTGAAGCCACAGCTCCGGATGGCCTACGAGTTGAAGCTGTCAATTTAAGAGAGGTGAGTTGTGCTAATGAGGTAGATGGTCAAATCAATGTATTAGCCTCAGGCGGCATTGCTCCTTACGTTTATCGTTGGAGTAGCAATGACTTCGGGGATGAGGCAAGATTCTTGGCTGCGGGTGAATACACGGTGACGGTGACCGATGCCAATAACTGTGTAGATGCGGCAACCTATACGATTGCAGAGCCTGAGCCATTACAGGTTGTCGTCGAAACAGAACCAGAAACAGAAGAATGTAATGGTGTGGCTAGAGCAATCGTGACTGGCGGAACAGAACCCTATTTCTACAATTGGGTTAAGCCCGCTGGGCAAACTACAGATGAGATAACAGGACTTTGTAATGGTACCTACTTTGTAGAAGTAACCGATGCTAATGGATGTACTTCAGCCCTAGGCGAAGTATCCGGTATCGTAAAAGATAAGCGTTTTAATTGCTTTGAAGATCGAGTTGTTCTGACACCTGATGAGGATGGATTGAATGATGATCTAGTGATTTTCTGTGCCGATGATTTCGCACAGAACAAGCTTGAGATCTACAATCGATGGGGGCAGCTAGTATACGAACAAGAGAATTATGACTGTACAGATTTAGGTGGACTCAATTGCTTCTCAGGAAGAACGAACAGAGATGAGGATCTACCTGAAGGTGCATATTATTGGGTACTTGCGTATACAGATGCCAATAATAACTTAGTACAAGTGAAAGGTTCCCTAACTATACTAAGGGAATAATGGATCATTGGTCGGGGACCAAAACCATTGGTACCCGACCAAAAGATTCTGTGTGCAAACTTTATTTTCCCATGATTCAACCGATCAACATGAAAAAATTAACTCTACTTATAATTTTCTCTGCCATCTGCTCCTTGCTCAGTGCCCAATATGAGGCAGTATTCAATCATTACAACTTAGGGCATGGTAGTCGTAACCTCATCAATCCTGCTGCGGCCGGATTTGACGGTGTTTCTCAGCTCCAGCTTAATTTCCGAGCTCAATGGACAGGTTTTGAAGATGCTCCGAAAACCTACGGTGCTTTGTTCAACACCCCAATCGGAAAAGCTTTTGGTCTGGGCTTAGGGGTGTATTCCGAACAGGCTGCACAATTAAATAACCTTCGATTATTCCTCAATTATGCCTTCCGATTTACAGCCGGTGAAGATTGGAAAATCTCAGCTGGATTCTCAACGGAATACCAGCAAATGACATTGAATAATGATGTAATGACTACCCCTCTCTTGCAGCTAGGGGATCAGCTAATTGATGACTTCCTGGCCGGGCAAGGTGTATTTGATGCGGCTGTTGGTATTTATGGCGCTTATAGGAACAATACTTTTGGAGGTCTTAGTATCAATAACTTGGTACGTAATCGCCTGGTAGACATTTCTGGTTCTGGTTCACAACCAGGCCAATCAACCTCTGCTTTACAGTTTTATACTTTTGCCTTTGGGCATAAATTCGACTTGTATGAGCTTAACCTAACCCTAGAACCCTCTTTGGTGATTCGTCAGGTATTGGGTGGACCCGAGTCTTTGGTTGACATCAATTTGAAAGCAGGATTTTTGGAGGAACAATTGATTGCTGGATTATCTTATCGCGGAGGTGCAGCTAATACCTTGGCCATTCTATTGGGCACACGCTTATCAGGGTTTAACTTGTACTACTCCTATGATGTATCATTCCAGCGGTTCCAGGATTATAGTGTTGGATCACATGAGGTAACCGTAGCTTTCAGTTTTGATAACACTGATCGATAGAGAGAGTAGCGTGGTATTATTGTAGATTGCTAATTACTCAACTATAGTTTTAGCTAAGCAGCTAAGATGTCCTTTTAACAATTGGTTTTTGGGATGACCCTTCTCCTTCCCGGAGAGGGGTCGCTTATTTTTGGGAGGAGGTATTCCAGTTGTTTATGGTATGATTTTTGCAATAAGTAGGTGTGATCTATGCGGGGAAAGATATAGTGGAGGAGTAAACATACTATGAGAAAATGAAGATTTACCATTCTAAGTGGCCATGCCTAAGCCAGGGCCCCTACCGTCTTTGTTTTCTGCTTTTAAGTGAAATTTGGTGTAGTTATTATAGTTGCCTATCAATTCGTCTGGCATCAGTTAGGCGCCCTGCCTTGAAAAGATTCGGGGCAGGGGGTAGGCTTTTAAAAAGACTGTATATCAGCAAAATACCTCCTTTTGGGTATTTTTGGCATTGAATTAAAGTGTATATTTGTCTGGTCTATAGAAAACAAATTATAATCCATATCTCCTAGATAATCATAGATTATCGCACATCTCTTGGATTTAGCCCACCTTTTTTGGTAAAATCTTCGTGATCAGGATAGTGGATTCCCTCTAAAGAGCTTTGAGTTTTTTTATTTCCCTTAGATTTTGGCTGTCAAACCTTGGTTTGATGCTAATCTACTTGCCCCAGGAAAGCTAATGGATACGGGGAATATGCTTCTATATATATCTTATAGATGAGTATTCTGCTATGTGTATTCTCTTGAAAATTTGTACAAAAATATATCTGTAAAAAGCATCTATTTCTAGATTCTTGCGTAGAACAAGTACAGTATTTCTGCTAGAGAATTTACTCGCTGACTAAAAGAAGACAGTGTCATTATTGACTTGGTTTTTATTGTTTTTCATTGATTATCTGAAAGATATACATATTGAAAAAATCCTTAGATTTTATTTGATAGAATGAAACTTTAGATATTCAAGTCCGTAATACTTTATATATCTTTTATGAAACACTAAAGGCAATTATAATTAAGGCGATTGGATTGTATGTGATTCACACAAGAACCGTTTTCAAGTGTATACTTAAATCGGTTTTTGGGATGGCCTCTCTTCTATGCAGACAGAAGGGGGGCTTTTTTATTTTCCCAATACCCTTCCTTTTAACGCCTAACTCTCCTTAAGCCCTACGGGCCCTTCTTCCGATTCTTCTCTATTATCAAAATCTATTGCAAGGCTGCCTAGGGCATCATCGAGTAGACCCTAAATAACCACTGCTGAAGGGGGACATCAATTCTATAGCATGATGTATGTATGACTATTGGGGATAAAAAATAATTTTTATATTACTGTTTATCAATTGTTTGTGCCGATTTGTTTTTTGTTTGTCTATTTAGAGACTGAAAATTGGCACGGTATTTTCAAGATAAGCGAGTAAATGTAAAAAGGTAAACTAGCTAAAAGATTGAAGAGAATTTATCTTTCTCTTGACGATCGAAGGATGAGCAATCGAAGAGCAGTTTTTTTTAACTCCACTCATCCCCCCAAGACTTACCTTACATTATCAGACCCACTTTGTATGAGATTAGCTAGAGTTACAGCTTGGCTGTAATCACCTGAGCTATGCCTCTTCCTAGCATTATGGCCTCAACACTAGAGAATTTTGCTTGTGGTGCACCTACCATCAGGCCTGACACTCCTATGTCAAAACTCAATAATCATTTTAAATACATCAGCATGAAACACTTAATTTGCAACTTTAAAATGGCCAGGTCAACCTGCTGGGTTATGCTTCATCACCCTCCTAAACATTGGGGCGTTGTGGCCATAGTTGGTTTACTGAGCCTCTTGATATTGACCAGTGCTCAGGCACAAGATTGTGATCTAGCTTGCAATAGTGATATAGAAGCACCTGTACAACTCTCTGTAGGCACAGATTGTATTGTTTGGATGGATGCGGACGGGATTTTGGAGGCTCCTCAGGCATGCGAAGGCATGAAATCATTGATCCTGAGAGATGATCAGAATATTTTGGTAGCTGATGGCATGGATCAAGTGCAATTTGATGCTAAAAGCTACATCGGAAGTACGCTTAGTGTAACCGTGACGGACGTTAATACGGGAGTCTTTTGTGTTGGTTTTGTACAAATCATTGACAAATTAGCCCCAACCATTACCAATTGTGAGGAAGTAAGTATCAGTTGTATTGATGATACGTCACCTGACTTTACTGGATATCCTACCATTGAGGATAATTGTAGCGAAGAATTCCAATTGACTTTTACAGACAATCTTATTCCGGGCAATTGTACATCCGGTACGATGAAGAAGATTGAACGCCAATGGATCGCATCAGATGCTTTCGACAATCGCGATAGCTGCCTCCAGATCATCACGATTCAAAGACCTACCTTGGATGAGATTGAATTTCCAGAAAACATAGACCTTAGCTGTGATGCACCGGATGCCGATCCATCCATCACAGGTTATCCGACCTTTGCTGGGGAAATCATAAATTCAGATAATACTTGTGGTCTAGTGGTAAAGATGGTGGCCGACACTGCCTATATCTGTGATGAGTACGAATTTCAAATTCATCGTTCTTGGCTGGTTACGGATGAGTGTTCTGGTTTTGAAACAGCAGCCTTGCAGATTGTACATATTAAAGATACCACCCCACCTGAAATTACCTGTCCGGCAGATTTTACGGTCAATACGGAAGGAGGTGATTGCATTTCGACCATCAATTTGGAGGAACCAACCATTACAGATAACTGTGATGGGGGAATGGAGTATGATGTGATTACCTCCTTTGGAGCTGTAGGGTTGGGTCCCCATCCTTATGTACCGGCAGGTATTCATACGGTTCAATATACAGCCACCGATGCTTGCGGAAACACCTCCATGTGTACGATGTCGGTACATGTGATTGATGAAGACGAACCTGTAGCAGTCTGTGAAGATTTTACCATTGTCTCTGTACCATCTGGAGGGGTAGCCATGGTATTGGCCAATACCTTTGATGATGGTAGCTACGACAACTGCCAGGATGAAGTATTCTTCAAAGCTCGTAGAATGAATGTTGGGGAATGTGAGCAGGCGAATGGGGATGATTCTCCTTATACCTCTGGATACCAGGAATGGTTTGACGATCGGGTGCTATTTTGTTGTGGAGAGGCAGAGGCTGGAGAAATCCAGGTAATTATGCGTGTCTACGAGCTTGATCCGGGTGAAGGACCCGTGAATCCAGAACGAGAGGTTAGCGGCGGAGATTTGCATCACCATTACTCCGATTGCATGGTTATGGTACAAATACAAGATAAGATACCTCCTCGCTTTTTGACTTGTCCGCCAAGTGATACCATTGAATGCCATGAGGAGTACCCTGATTGGAGTATCTTCGGTTCGCCACGTGTAGATGACAATTGCGGTTACACGTTGGATTCAACCTTGGTAGAAGCCATTGATGAATGTGGAGTGGGCAGCATCGTCAGAACCTGGACAGCAACGGATGCGGTAGGTAATTCTTCGGACTGCCGACAGGAGATCTTTGTAGTGAATGCTCATCCCTTCACAGAAGAAGATATAGTTTGGCCAGAAGACTACACTACTGATGTCTGTGGGGCTATGGTAGACCCCGAAGATTTACCTGAAGGCTTTAACATACCACAGATACTGGGAGAGCATTGCGGTGTGATTGCGTTAAATCACCACGATCAGACCTTTGATCTAGCTCAGCCTGCTTGTTTTAAGGTATTACGTACTTGGACGGTGATTGATTGGTGTCGCTATGATCCGGATGATCCACTGAGTGAAGGACGGTTCCAAAGTGTGCAGATCATTAAAGTACAAGATAATATTGCTCCTGCTATTACCTGTCCTTCAGATGTGACGGTGGGGGTATCGGATGATTGCGAAACGGGCGAGGTAAATCTAGACTTAGCGATAGCTGATGACTGTAGCCCTGGTGTTCTCATTAGCAATGACTCTCCTTATGCCAACGCAACCGGAGCGGATGCCAGCGGTTCCTATCCACTTGGAACAACAGTCGTGACCTATTCGGCTTCAGATCGTTGTGGTAATTTGGCTACCTGTGAGATAAAGGTAACGGTCAGGGATGATGAAGCTCCCCAACCATTATGTATCGTGGGATTATCCGCCTCGATTTATGAAGAGAATGGAAGTTTTATGGCTCGCCTTGACGCCACGGCCTTTGATGCTGGGGCACAAGACAACTGCACGCCCTCCAACTTATTGAAGTATACCATTCGCAGAAATGAAGAAGGACAGACCACACCTCCTTCTTTCACTAGCATCACTTTCGATTGTGATGATGTGGGTACGCAACTAGTACAACTGTGGGTTACCGATGCTGTAGGGAACTCTAGCTACTGTCTGACCTACATTGATGTACAGGATAATAATCGACTTTGCCCTCAAACAAATAACATTACTTATGCACAGTTAGCTGGGGGCATAGCTACGGAGGTAGGAGAATTTGTAGAAAATGTAAGTATTAACGTGACTGGTGGACAGCATTTTCAGATGTTTACTGGAGGTAATGGAGGATATCTCTTCCCAGACGTACCCTTTGGTGAAGACTATACCATTGTGCCAGTTAAAGATGACGATTTACTGAATGGAGTTACTACGATTGATTTGGTGCTGATCTTGAAGCATATCTTGAATCTTCAACTTTTGGACTCGCCCTACAAAGTGATCGCAGCAGATATCGATCGTTCTGGTCATATCTCTACCATGGATCTGATCCGTTTACGGAGATTAATTCTGCATATTGATGAGGAAATGCCGAATGGAAATAAATCTTGGCGCTTTGTAGACGCGGATTATCGCTTCCCGGATGTAAAGAACCCATTTATGGCTTATTTCCCAGAAATCTTCAACATCAATGATCTGGATTATGATGAAATGCATGCAGACTTTATTGCTATCAAGGTAGGAGATGTGAATTACACCGCCATGCCAAACAGACTCTTAGGAGTGGATGAAAGAACTACCTACGAAATGGTATCCTTACAAGCACAAGATGAACTGTTACAGAAGGGGGAAGAATATACCGTAGACTTCAGCATGGCCGAGATGCGCGATATCATGGCCTTCCAGTTTACACTCCAATATGATACAGAAGGGTTAAGCTTCATCGGCCTTGAGGGTGGAGGAATTCCAAATATGAGTGAGGACAACTTTGGGCTGCGATACCTAGAACAAGGGTTGATTACTGGTAGCTGGAATGAATCTACTGATGCAGATATCGGATCTAAAGAAACTTTGTTCCGCATCACCTTCCGCGCAGAGAGAGCCCAACAGTTATCAGAGGCCATCAGCATTAGCTCAAGGTTAACCTCGCCGGAAGCTTACACCAAAGAAGGAGACCCTAGATTACTGCAATTGAAGTTTGCAGCAATCACTCAAGGAGATGGATTTCAGCTTTTTCAAAATAAGCCTAACCCCTTTGACAGAGAGACAACTATAGCTTTTAATATGCCACAATATGATATGGCACAACTAAGCATATTTGACATGACTGGGAAACTGATCCTTAAGCAAGAAAATCTGTTTCAAGTAGGCTATAATGAGATTGTCATTCGAAAAGACCAACTCCCAGATAGCGGTATATTCTACTATACCCTACAGACCGGAGATCGCAAAGAGACTAAAAAAATGATCCTTCTAGAATAAAGGATAAAGGACTATATAAAAGGTGTAGAATGTATTGATGTATTCCGCCCTCACTGGAAGCAGTGGGGGCTTTTTGAATTCTTACAACTTCCTTAACATTTGTCGAGTTTTAAGTGATTTTAGCCGAGGAAAATGGCATTTCGTCGGTAAAACTAGCATCATTGTAGTGTATTCAACGCAAGGCCACCTAAAGCCCATAAAGCTAAAAGAGTACGGCCTTTCTTCCCGACTGTAAGAAAACATCTACAAACTTTTACCTTTTTGACAAATCAGGTAGATAGTCAGAAATTAGGTATGCCCTACTGTAGGTAGTACTTTATCCCTGACCATCTTGCTGGCAAAAAGCTTGGTAAAGAGCCATCTTTCACAATGTTTTGATCCACCAGGTAAATGGTCAAAATTGACCTGATTGCCTTGAGGATCAACGCAAGCCAAGTGACTTTCGATGCAGGAGTCACACCAAGTCACGAGGAGATTTTTGTAGCTCTTCGACTGAAAACCAAGTAAACTTTGAAAGAGAAAGCAGTGCATCATCCTATTCTAAATAGCTTGATCGCTGCCGTTTCTCTCCTTTAAAACCATTACAGAAAACACGAAAAAACGAACCCATGCAGGAGTTACTTCAAGCCGCCTTTAGTTTACCAAACATCGTGTTTACGATCTTGTTGCTAGTGGTGATGTTGTACTGGGTGAGTGTCTTTATGGGACTGCTGGATATGGGTTCCTTTGATGTAGATGTAGATGTAGATTTGGATGTAGACGTAGACCTCGATGTAGATGTAGATGTAGATGCGGATGTGGATGCGGATGCAAATGTCACAGCGGGAGGACTAGCAGGAGTGCTACACTTCTTTAACTTGGGACAAGTGCCATTTATGGTCATTATCACTTTTTTGGTACTTAGTATGTGGTCAATTTCAATCTTGTTAAACCACTACGTAGGGAATGGATCTTTAGGGTTTGCAGCCTTGATGTTTATTCCAAATTTAGCAGTCAGTCTGTTGATAACCAAAATTGTCACCAGTCCTTTGGTACCGATATTCAAAAACCTGGCGGTCTCTGAGGAGCCAGTAGATTATATCGGGCAGGTCTGTACCTTATTGCTAAGTGCAAGTCCGAATGACTTGGGCCAAGCAGAAGTGAGCGTGAACGGAAGCAGTTTATTGGTGAGCGTGATGGCTGATCACGAAGAAATTAAAAAAGGAGAAAAAGCACTGATTGTGCAAGAGAATAAAGAAAAGTCGTATTTCATTGTTCAAAAACTAGAAGATTAGATTATGGGACCATTTATTGGCATGATGATGTTTTCTATCATTTTAGGATGCTTTGCCCTTTGGATATACGCTATTATAGATATTGTCAAGGGAGGATTCAAAAGCGAAGGTGATAAAATGGTATGGTTAGTATTAGTACTTTTAGTACCAGCTATTGGTACGATATTATACTATCTGATCGGACAAAAACAAAAGCAAGAACCTGGCGATCTAGTGTAGGTTGCCGGATTTTCAAATATGCGGAACTACTAAAATGGCGCTCCTCTACAAAAGCTCGTGCAGCAGGGCCAGCTCTGGGCTGGTCTCTGCCGGGCATGACTAAAAATATAACCCTAAAAGACAAATAACATGACGATGTTAAAGACAACTAACCCACTTATACGAGGTTTATGTCGCTGGTGAGAAGACTACTCACTTCTACTCAGTTTTCTTACTTTTAAGGAGATTATAATTATCTCGTATTGAATTCTGTTAAACACGAAAAATCCTCAAAAAATGCTTTCATCAATTGGATATGTGATCATTGGTGCTGTAGTTATCGTTCTGTTTGGGATACTCATCATGATCGCTAGATGGTATAAAAAAGTACCGCAAGGGCAGGCACTGGTACGTACCGGTGGCAATAAACCGAATGTTGCTTTTAAGAGTGGGATGTTTGTCATTCCCATTATTCACATGGTCGAAAAAATGGATCTGTCGGTCAAGACGGTGGAAATTGCACGACTAAAAGAAGATGGTCTTATTTGTAAGGATAATATGCGGGCGGATATCAAGGTAGTATTCTTCGTGCGCGTTAATTCCGATACCGATGCTATCCTAAAGGTCGCGCAGACAATTGGCGCAGCCAGGGCTTCCGATCCTAGCACCTTGAAACAACTTTTCGAGGCTAAGTTCTCCGAAGCCTTGAAGACCGTAGGTAAACGATTTGAATTTGTCGAATTATACGATAATCGAGAGAAGTTCAAGAAAGAAATTATCGCCATTATTGGCTCAGATCTTAACGGCTACGTGCTGGATGACTGTGCTATTGACTACCTCGAACAAACACCTATAGAATTCCTGAAAGCGGATAACATCCTCGACTCTGAAGGTATCAAGAAGATTACAGAATTGACAGCTGCTCAGAAGGTAAAAGCCAACTTCATTCGACGGGAAGAAGAAAAGACCATCAAAGAGCAGGATGTAGAAGCGCGTGAGGCTATCCTTGAATACGAGCGACAGCTAGCGGAAAAAGAAGAACGCCAAAAGCGAGAGATTGCTAACATTAAGGCGAGAGAAGAGGCGGAGATCGCCAAGATTAGCGAAGAAGAGCGCCTGCGTTCTGAGATGGTGCGCATCAAGACGGAAGAGGAACTTTCTATTGCTGAAGAAAATAAGGCTAGACAAGTTGTAATTGCTGCCAAAAACAAGGAGCGTGCCGAAGCTGTGGAGAATGAAAGAGTAGAGAAAGATCGATTGCTGGAACAGACGGAGAAAGAGCGTATTGTTACACTGGCTGAAATTGAGAAGGAGCGTGCGATTGAAGAAGAAAAGCGCAACATCCAGGATGTGATCCGGGAGCGGGTGATGGTAGAGAAAAAGACGGTAGAAGAAGAAGAGAAAATCAAAGATACACGTGAGGTAGCCGCGGCAAATCGTGCCAAGCAAGTGGCTGTGATTAAGGCAGAGGAAGCAGGTGAATCTTCTATCATTGAATTGTCCAAGACCGCAGAAGCTGAAAAGCTGGCGGCGGAAATACAAGCACAAAAGCTCTTGATTGATGCGGAGGCCGAGAAGAACGCTGCGGAAAAAGAGGCGGAAGCTCGTAAGATTCGTGCGGAAGCTAAAGCGGCGGAAGAAGCAACCATCGGATTGTCTGAGGCTCAAGTTATTGAAGCCAAGGCCAAGGCCAAAGAGCATGAAGGCAGCCTAGAAGCCATAGTCATTGAGAAGAAAGCAGAGGCAGAAGCCAAAGCGATCGCTGCTAAGGCTGAGGCACTGCATAAGCAAGGCTTGCTCGAAGCAGAAGTACTGGCTAAGAAAGGCTCTTCCGAGGCTAAAGTTACCTCTGAGAAGGGGTCTGCCGAAGCACAGGCGCTTGAAGAGAAATTAGTGGCAGAAGCTAAAGGTGTAGAGCAGAAGGCATTGGCCATGAAGAAGCTAGATGGTGTTGGCAAAGAGCACGAAGAGTTCAAGCTACGCTTGGAGAAAGATAAGGAAGTCCGTCTGGCAGAGATCGATATCCAGCGCTACGTGGCGGAGGCTCAAGCTATGGCATTGGCAGAGGCCTTTAAGCAAGCTAATATCGATATCGTTGGTGGTGAAGAAACATTCATCAACAATGTGATGAATGCTATCAATCGCGGTAAAACGGTCGATCGTATG
>CBDHHG010000009.1:0-212472 GCA_965263225.1 Saprospiraceae bacterium | reverse complement strand
CCTGGAATTCCACTTACCCAATTTCGTACCCTCTTATCAGTATATTGAGGAGCAGATAAATCTTTGCCATAGTGGGATGAAATTTCTGGAGTATTATGGGGAAGGGCAGCTCGCTATGAAGCAACAGAACTTCAAACTGGCTCTACAATACTTTAATGAGGCCTTAAAAATCGATAATAACCCGAAAGTAGAAGAGTTAGTGCGGCATTGTCGCCAGAAGCGTTTAATTCAGGAACGACAAAAGAGTAAGGAGGTCAAGACAAATAATGAACCCTTAACCTATAGCAGTCCCCCTCCGAAGGAGGAGGCACAGGTTTCATCCCAATATACGGTTCCACCGGTCCAGACTCAAGTAAAGAAGAAGAGTCGAAACTGGCTTTGGTGGGCCATGGGAGGTGCGGCGATCGTAGTCGTGATACTTGCAGGTTTAGCTGCTGGGGCCGGTTATGAAGAATCGGACTTTCCTGGTGGACAAACGGAGGTAGGCGGAGGAAGTACCTACGAACCCATCGATGACTCAAAGGTTGGAACCAATAGTGAATTGATTATTGGTACCTGGGAATAAGTTGATATGACTTCCAATGGACAGTCTCTTACGCAGAATTATCCCGGAGCTATCGAATTGTATAAAGTGACCTACATTTTTCATCGCAATGGTACGGTCCAGGGATTTTCAACTACCGGCTCTGACTTCAATAACTATCGTGTTTCTGGTCAATCCATTAACATTAGTTCACCCATGTTTGGTACAAATAGTAATGGCTGGATACAGCAGCTAGATGATACTTACTTGACGATTTCTTACTCTATGTACAATCAGATGACGGGAACCTATATGCCGATCGTCTTTGAATACGAAAGGATGCAATAAGAAAGCACTTTAGTTGATGTTTATCCAATCTACTCCCTTGCTTATGCTTAAATAGACGGCTGCTGATAGAACAGGCGCAAGCACAGATAGGAGCATAAAATAGAAATACCATCGGGGAACTCTCGATCTTTCAATTACTTCTACCACGAGGGAAATCAGAAGGATAGCTAGGAATAAGGTGCCAAAAATCAAGCTAATCATACTGGCTAGGTAGTCATTCCATAGCCAACAGAGTAAGTAGAAAACCACTTCAATTAAAAATATTTCACCTAGGCGAAGACGGAAATTCATAGTTGGGCATTACATTGAATAATGTTTTGATCATTCACTTATTGGCCGAGTCTCCAGCAATAAGTGCTGGCTTCTCAAGAAGCGTAGTCATCTAGTAGGTACAAACGGCCCGCCAGAATGATCAATGGAAGAAAAAACTATTCTTCCTCGACGGTCTTACCTAGTTGAAATCGGAAATTATATCGATTGATCGTAGCATTCATGATCAATGATGTATCACTAATAGATTCAATGGTATAGTCGATTGGCATTTGACTCTCTCGCTGCCGAATAGTCTTGCTGTCTAACTCATAGGTGGCTTCTTCGTCAGCCCCCAAGATATTAGTCTTCATGTTCCCATCCTGGAAGAATTCGAAGTACAATTGATCCAAGGATTCTGTTGCCTGACCGTTTCGTCTAGCTTCTCGAATATCCCAGCGACCGATTAACTGATCCGTGTTGTCCACGGATTCACTGTTGCAGCCAAGGAGAAAAAGGAAAGAGAAAATCAAGCTCGTAAAGCCAATTACACTATTATATTTCATGATCGATTAGCGTGTTCTTGGCTGCAAAAGTAACAAAAACGCTTAACAATACCTAGCTATATGTGGGCTGGCACTAGCGCCCAAAGTTTTCCCTGAATTCACTGATTTGCTGATTCAGGCGGTTCATTTGGGCAGCTACTTGGACCACAGGATCATCTGCATTTGCCCCAAAAAGCTGTTGTTTGGACTGGAAGTTCTGCTTAATATCCTTCCAGCGTTTTTCTTCTTCTACATTCAGTATGCCCATCATCTCCTTTAGCTTCAACATATTGGCCTCTGCTCCGCTAGTCAATGTTTGCGCTTCTCCTTCATAGTGACTCAACATAAGCGTTTGCAATTCTTCGTCGTTCATAATCGGCACAATCTTTTCGGCTAATTTATTCATATTTCGGTAGGAACCTTGCAGCTTAAAGGCAGGTTCGGTTCGGTTTTCATCTGCTACCGCAGCGGAATAGATATAGGCCTGGTTGACTTTCAAGATGATGTCCTGGATGGCTAGTAATTTGGTCAAAACAGCAATATATTCGTTTAACTCAGCTCGAGTATGAGAGCCTTTTAATTCCAGAGGAGTTTGCTGACCAGCTCGGATCATTCCTACGATCTGGTGTACATCTTCCATGCTCTTACCGGCCAAGGTCGCCAAGATACTATTGGAAGTCAAGGCATTCTCAACATAGCTCATTTTGAAAGCCTCCTCGCTATCTCCGATAATATCGCCCAGGTTGTAGATATCTGCCCGGTTGGCTAACATATCTGGTATTTGGAAGCGTTCGCCACTTTCAGTATAAGGGTTACCTGCCATTACTACGCAAACCCTGCGGCCGCGTAAGTCGTAGGTTTTCGTTTCTCCCTTCCAAACGCCCTCAATCTTTCTTTGTGCATCACATAAGGAGATAAATTTTTGCAGAAATTCTTGATGGCAATGTTGAATATCATCCAAGTAGATCATGACATTATCTCCCATTTCAAGGGCTAGATTCAATTTTTCTAGCTCTTTTCCTGCCGAGCGGTCCGGAGCTTCGCTGGGATCAAGATTGACCACGTGATGTCCTAGGGCAGGCCCATTGATTTTCATGAAGATTAAGCCCAATCTATTGGCTATGTACTCCATTAAGGTCGTTTTCCCGTAGCCGGGCGGCGAAAGTAAGAGCAGAAGCCCCATTCTATCCGTTCGTGTTTCAGCACCGACGGTACCGATTTGTTTGGCTAGATTATCTCCAATGATAGGGAGATAGACCTGATCAATTAAGCGATTGCGTACAAAGGAACTCAAGACCTTTGGTTCAAATTCTGATAGCCTTAAGTAGTCTCGATACTGCTGAATAAGTTCTTTCTTTTTTTCCTGAAAGGATTGATACTGAGGGAGCTGTTTAGATCGATAGTTTCTCAATTTGCGCAAGAATGTCGTATAATTCAAGGAATACTCTCCTGATTCAAGCACAGGATGATCTCCCTTTAGCTCAGTTAAAGGAGTAGTGGCAGGCGCGTTTTGCACATGATCCTCTTCCCATTGTCCTTGAAGGACCAAATAGGCAGCCTCCAATTGCTGATCGGCAGTGGCATCCAATTTACTTTGCTTATCAAATGCCTTTATCCACTGTAAAGCGAGTTGGAACTGTTCCATGGGATGTTGCTGGAGAGCTTGAATAGAGGATTGAAAACTATCCTTTACTTTCTTTTTGCGTAAATGATCCTGGAAACCAGCAGCTATGGTCGCAGCTTGTTGGCTTACGGAAAAATGCGGATGTTGACCTAATTCTTGGATTAGATATTCAGCGGCGTAGTCAATGGTGTTGGGAGCGCTTTCTTGCAATAGTTTCATTCGTTTGGTCTTTAGTCGTAGTAAAGCAGAGGATCAACTGCTTTTGTCCTTCTAAAATAGAAAAACGCCCTCCTATGCACCAATTTTTACGGTGAAAGAAGAGCGTTTCTCGACCAAACTCATTTTATCTTTAACTAGTTTACGCCTACTTTAAGGTATCCACCAGTTAGTGTTTCCTTCAAGGCGAAACGGCTTGTACCCTGGTAATCGGCATCCGAACTGCCATCTGAATGTCTTCTACATGGTCAAAATATATCTTCAAGTATTCGATAATGTCAACTCTACTGCTGTATGGTAGATGTTTGAAGCGTTTGACCACTCGAATCATCTGCTCTTGCTTACCTTCTAAGAAGAATAAGGTATTATGCATTTGCGCTAGTAATTCTTCAAATCCAAGGTAAATGCGGTCCCGTACAAACTTCATCTGGTAGTTTGGATTAGCAACAGCGTAGGGCGCATTCACTACTCCTGTGAAGTCAAAATCGTAAGGAATAGCAATGATTTTACCTTTTTGTCGTAGCAATTTGATGTTACGCCCATTGCGAATATCCCAATCAGAATTTCCTACCACGTATTGGTACATGGCAACCAATTTTGCATTCTCAGCATTAAATTCTTCTAGACTGGAATTCAAGCATTTTTCACAGTTTTTGGCATCGATACGGTCTTTTAGTTGAGCGGTATCTTCGATGACAAAGCCCCATTGCTTTATTTTTCTACCACTTTTCACATCTTTGTAGGTGATCTTCAATAATTGCACTCTGAAACTGTTGTCAGTCAACTCATTGTACATCTTGTAGGCAAGATACTCTCGCATTAGGAGATCTTGAGCCACTTGTTTGTCCTCGATACAGTGTGTCACTAATTTCAGGTCATCATGCTTGGAAAGTCCGGCAGACTCCAGGCTAGATTTTTTGAAATTTAGCTTTAAAGGCGGCATTTCACTACAGTGTACCCGGCGGTAGTTACCCCGAATTCTCACTTTCAGATCCCATTTCTGCCATTCATCAGCTCCATCCTTGAACCGCAAGGTAGCGGGCTGATAATCGGTAAATCGACGGTTGCTCTGTAGGTTTTCAATATCTGTTTCCAACTCTACCTGTAGAACCTCTTTATAATTCATCAAGTCAAAAATACTCTTCTTTGGTGCTAGATCGGAACTTAGCCCTATTGAAGGATTTGCCAAACCGACCAGAATCAGAATGAATGCCCAACCTTCCTGCATTGCTTTAAATACCTTCATCATTCTAAAGTTTTTGGTAATTAGTGTAAAATCAACACAAAGGTACACGACCCTACCATTTTCAAATAGGTCAAAGTTGGTATAAAAATGATCAAAATGGGACTTTTGTGGTTAAGTTATTGTTAACGGAATCGTCTTGAGAATTGGCCTGAGATCAAAATTTAGAACAAAATGTAGGCCGTTTTCGAATAATTATTGGTAAAGATGGCTTTTGTAAGCTATGATGAAATAAAATTTCGCCTGTGATATTGATGTTGCCCAAATTTATACTCTTTTTGCCCAAAAGTGCCGAATGATCAATATTGCATCATTTTATGGTAATAATGGGACATCTTGATGAAGTGGCTTCTATGTTCTAATCTTGGCACTACTAGATAAGTTGTGCATCATGGAGGTGGGTAGGCGGCCCCCTAGTACTGCTTCCGAAATGCGGCAGGTGTCATCTTTTCAAATTTTTTGAAAAACTTTACAAAGTTGGTTGGGGCTTCGAAGCCGGTACGATAGGCGATTTCCTTGATACTTAAGGCGGTGTTCATTAAAAAACGCTTGATTTCTAAGATCAGGAATTGATCTATGTATAACTTAGCTGGCTGCTGCATGATTTCATAAGTAATTCGATTGAGCTTTTTAGTAGAAATCTGCATAGCGTCAGCATAAAACTTGACCTGTCGACTCTCAAAAATATGTGCTTTCAATAACTGCTGGAATTGTTGAAACTCCTCGAAATAGAAGGCTTGTTTTTTCGGGTCAAGGGTAGTCTTGCGTTTTCGTTCCGCCAAGAACAGGAGAATTTTGAGTGAGGCTTGAATAATTTCTTCCGTAGCAAAATCATCTGGTGCTTCAAACTCTTTAGTGATGCGATCTACGATCTCTGTGAAGATGGGGATTTGCGCTTCCGAAAGATGTACAATGGGAGGATATAAATGATAATTGTACAGGCTCAACTGTTGCATCAGACTAGAACCCAGACTGCTCCTTTCCAAGAATTTTTCAGTGAAGATCATTAAAGTAGCTTCTACTTCAGGATTAGGCTCAAAAGCCTGTACCTGCTCCTTGGATATAAATATGAGGCTGCCTTTTCGGTAGGAATACCTTTTGAAGTCAATGAAATGATCCCCTTCTCCTTTTGCAATGAATAAGATCGCATAGAATAAAAGCCGATGAGGGCGAAAAGGGCGGCCCTCGGTTTGATCTCCAAGATTATATAATTGTCCAGTGGTGAAAAGATTGAATTCAAAGGGCTTCTGCTGGATATTGCGGAAGCCTATTTCAGGGATCTGTTGTTCCGAATTCATAAATGCTTATCTTATTCCTTGTAGATCGGCAATTCAATATAGAAACTGGTTCCCTTATTGGTTTGGGTCTTAAAGTAGATCTGCCCTCCGGTGGCATCAATGATATTCTTAGAGATGGCTAGTCCCAAGCCCATTCCGGAGGTTTTGGTAGTAAAGTTAGGAGAAAAAACCTTTTCAATCATGTTTTGTGGGATACCAGATCCATTGTCCTCCACTACAATTGAGGCGGTATCTCCTTGTCGGGTCAACTTAAGTGTTACTTTACCAGCCCGGTCATCAGGAATGGCCTGGATGGCATTCTTAATTAAATTGTTCAAGACTTGAATGATTTGCCCTTTATCCGCAAATACCTCAATGGACTCATCGGGTAATTCCATGAACAAAAAGTCAGAGCCATCTGGCGTTTCCCTGAAAATCTGATAGACAGAGTTAATCACTTCATTTAATGGGAGAATCTGACGATTCGCCTTGGGCATTTTCGCAAAGTTGGAAAACTCTGAGGCAATGCGCGATAGGTTTTCAATTTGTTCGATGAGATTACCAGCCATCTTATCCATCATTTCGGCTGCGCGCTCAGGTTGTGACTGTTGCACACGCATGAGATGTTGGATACTCAGTTTCATTGGAGTGAGCGGGTTTTTAATCTCATGGGCTACTTGCTTGGCCATTTCTCGCCAGGCTCCTTCTCTTTCAGATTGCTTTAATTTAGCGGTACTTTCTTCCAGTTTTCGAATCATCTGGTTGTATTCCGCAATCAACTGGCCAATTTCATCCTTATTTTTCCATTCTAAAGGTTCACTTTGGCCCAAATCGAAACGGCTGAGTTTTTCTCCAATCTTGGCGATTGGCTCAGTGACGGAATTGGCTACGACGATGGCAATAACCCCAGCTACTAATAAAAGTAGCACATAGACATTAAGTATAGTGCCCATAAAGTCATACAGATCTGTCCTCAGGTTTCGGCCTTCGGAATAGTAGGGGAGTCCAAGGTAGGCTACGATTTCTCTTTGTCCATTCCGCAGGGTAACGTATGCAGTTTTATAGGCTAACTTCCCAATCCTTTCATCGAGGAAGCGGGAAGTGGTCGTGGGTTGCTTCAAGGCTTTTAACGCAACCGGGTTCATAAGTGGAGCTACAATGTTCCGATCGAAAATAAAGCGAGTAGAAGAGGATAGCAAGCGCCCTTCCATATCGAAATAATTGATATCCATATTGTGGATATTGGAAGTGGAACGCACCAGCGCACCTAGGTCATAACCCTTTGGCCAATTTAGCGGATAGTTAGCTAGATCACGTTGTATATCTTCTTGAATAGCGCTCACTTTTCGTTTCAGTCGGCTATCGTGGTATCGATCGGAGGACTGACTGAAAAAGGTTACCGTCACTATGCCAATTATTAAGAAGGATCCAAGTACTAGCGCGATGACAGCCAACTGTATTCGGTTTCGTAGGCTCTGTCGTCCACGTAGCCGAAATCCCAAACCTGGCGGAAGGCAGGGGAGCCAGAAGTCAATAAAGGTCAGTAATAGTACCATTAGAATAAATAGAGCAAAGAGGAAGGAGAACAAAGACCAGGGTTTTGTATATCCCCCAACGGACCTTCCTATGACTGCCGTTAATTTGTGCTTGCCCTTGTAATAGATATCAGATCGGGTACTGGTAAACCTTGTACCAAAGGTATCGGGATCTAGCTTTTGAGCCTGGAGTAGCAAGCCCTCCGTCGGAGTACCATTGGAAAATACAGATCGTCTACCTTGAAAGACTTCATAATCATAACCAGACAGTTCCTTCAATCCCTTATAAGGAGCATCCAATAGCAACTCCGTATAGACTCTGGAAGGAGTAGGTTTTTTGAATTGGAAACTCAATAAACAAGTAACTGCCGATGAATCTGGAGCTAAATACAAGGTATCAGCATAGAAGTAGTTAGCTGCATCATCATAGGAAGGAACCAAGAACAATTTGGGAAACTTGGTGGCTAGACTAGCACTTTTATTTTGATACAGTACATAGATAGAATTTGCCTGGGGGACGGATATAGGCGGAGGCCTTTTCCCATTTGCAAAAACGTGAAAACGGTATTGATAGTTATTGAAGAGATAGCTTTTTTCAATGACTATCTTGTCAATCATCTTTTGCCATTCCGGATGCTCATAAAGAGTATCCAGGGCTTGTTTCTGTATGTGGCTTATTAAGGCCGTATCCCGCCTGACCTCTTGGCCTAACTCTACGATAAGGGGTTCCGCTTTTTGATCACTAGGATCGGCGAGTGCTTTGGCATATTCCAGCTGTGTATTGTAGTTTTTGTCTATTTCATATTTATAGAGAAGAACCATGGCATAGCCGGCACAAAGAAAAATCCAAAAGACCAGCCAGGTCAAACTAGATACCTTACTCTCAATAAATAATTCTAAGCCTAAAATGAAGATCAGGCCGATAAGATATAGCATAAGTGGATGGAAAGAGAGCTGCAAGCTGCTAATGACTGGTAGACTTACCACAATACTTGCTGACGCAATGCACGCCTGTTCTATTCTATTCAGTTTCAGCGAGAGTACAGATAGCATAATTCGATGTGAGAAAATGAAAAGAGCTATCAAAATCAATAAGAGACTACAAATCGCCGCGAAACTAATGACATCCAGGTTAAAGATGGTTTGGAAATCGAACTGCAAGCCAGAATCCAGAACCAAGAATTTAAATTGGAAATTTGTGAGTGTGATTGCCGTTAGGACCGATAGATAACCTAAGCCAGCTAAGATCCAACGCTTCCAGGCCTCTTTGGGTGTTTGGTAAAAAGACACAAATTCTCGGTGGAAAAAACTGGTCGCCCAAAAAAGTAACAGGCTGCTGATTAAAAGATCAATCAATGCCTTATTCCAACCTTCCAATGCCAGATTAGCTGTAAACAAGTTCCAAATGCTTTCCTGTCCAAATAGCAATCTCAATATGGCATGTCGGATCCCCAGAGCAGTCAATAAAACAATAGCTAATCCGTAGAGAAAATGGTACTTCTTGCCGATGATGATGGCCACCTTGTTGAATGAAAAGGAAAGGAGTAAGAAGGCCAGCCCAAAAGCGGTAAGCACCCAGATTTGTCGAACGGGATCGATTGGCTGTTGGTCGGACTTTAGGAAGCAAAAGACCTGCCCTCGGCTATTCTTTACTGGTACTCCCTCTCCACTAGATAATTCAATCGCCGACGGCATGAGCAAATCGGCAGTAAAACCACTACTTAGGTAAGGGCTTTCCATCGGATAATTTTGCTTGATGGGGATAGCCGCCAGTAGGGTTAAGGTATCCTTGGAACGGACAATGTCTTTGTAATAAAGACTAAAAAAACCACTACGTGAGCTGGCGAAAATCGGACCTGCTGCATGCAGTTGGCCAGGAAGCCACTTCTCGGGAAGCCGAATCCTATTATGATTCCAGGCAATGATTGAGTCACCCCGGAAAAGATAAACGGCAAACTCTTCCTTTGCCATTTCTTCTAATAAGGCAAAATTTTCGGGTGATAGGTTATGAAAATTTCGATTGGGGCCACCATATAGGCCCGCAAAAAAATCTTCATTCTGGAAATAGCGTTGTAGCTTACTTTCTTGGGATTGGAGATATTGACCAATTTTCTCCGCATAGTGAGGCAACCCTGGACGACTAACCCACCACGATAGCAACTGTGCTACCAGGAATAGCATCAGCGTCGTACTCAAAAGATATAGAAGCCTTTTGTTCATGCTGAAGGAATTGGTCGCCGTGAATTTGTACACTTCCCTAAAAATAAAGTTTCCTTTTCTTGCCCTTTTATGGTCAATTGAAAATGTTGATGATCAACGACTGAAAATGAGTTTATTAAAATCCAAGCAAATTAGCCAGAATTGCTGCCATTTCATTTGGTATACCTGCTATTAACTTTACGATTAGGATAAGGCTATAATACAATAGGAGAACCCAAAGTGTTCTCCTATTGTATTTCCGCAGCATATTTTATGCCAAGTATTGTCGTAGCATAGGTCGTAGCTCGTCAAATCGAATGTTGACCCTACGAATCCTCTTCCAATAAAGCAAAGAGCCTGCCAAGGTCTTCGTTATTCCTGACATTGATCTTTTCTCTTTTGACGATCCTCTTGATCGTTGAGGCTTTTCTAGGGATAGCCTTCTGTATAGCTTTCACGCTTTTTTTGATTTCTACAACTTGTTTTCCATTGTAATACCAGTAGGAATTCAGTTGTTGGTAAAGGTCTGGACGGCGAACCATACCTAGATTCTCCACATACTTTTCCTTGCGTAAAAACTTACGAGGATATTGCAATAAAATGTCATCCCCACGGTGCAAAACCTTGTACATCTTATAACCGAGTGGACCATTCCCAAAATCCTTCTTTAGGTTATGAGCTTCATATCTCAAAGTATCCCCTTCGTGAAAAATATGCATTGCATGCAGATACTGTAATGGGAAGTAGCCGACCTGACCATCTGACAACTTTACGATCAGTTGATCCTGCTCCATGTTATAAGCGATTTCAACTGTGGATGAAAACTTGCCATTTTGTCCAAATTGTAATTGCCCTTCTTGCCATCCATCCAAAAGGTAGGGAGTGCCCTTGGTACGATCAACATTGCTGAAAGTTGGAAAGCCAGGAGAATTGGGGTTAATGGCACCTAAGCGACCCAGGTTTTCCTGCGTTTTCAGCGGATCCTGCGCAAAGACCCCACTGAAAGCCCAAAGTAGTAAGAGTGGGAACAGAAAGTTTTTTTTCATAGTCTATATGTTAAATCCAAAAAAGTACTCGTACGAAAGTAAGTTATTTTTTAGAAACCTTCGATTTACTTATCTTAGCCCGCTTGTTGTGAGTGCCCTATCGCGGCTACCCTATTGGCGCTTGTCGTCAATCGGTAGATGAGGAAAGTCCGGACAACGTAGAGCACTACACCATCTAACGGATGGGGTCCGACTTCGGTCGGGCACAGAAAGTGTCACAGAAAGCTATACCGCCGATGTTCTCGTTTTCGAGGGCAGGTAAGGGTGAAAACGTGCGGTAAGAGCGCACGCATTATCGTAGCAATATGGTAATGGGATAAACCTTGTGGGTTGAAATGCCACGTACACTTCGATCTCCAAATTCGGAGGTCTGGTTGCTCGCTGGGTTGGCTTCGGCCAGTCGGAGGGGGTAGGCAGATAGAATCTGATCGTGAGGTCAGGTCTAGATAAATGATAGGGAGGTACTTCGGTATCTAACAGAATCCGGCTTATAGCTCACAACAAGCTTTTTAGGAAAAGTTAATCGTTGGCGAGAACACCAACGATTAGGCTTTTTCATAGGGTTCAGCGTACTATCTAACTCCTTAGAAGTTCTCGGTTAAAGTCAAATAACAGCGAAAATCTGAGGGTATTATCTAGCGGATTTCTTTGGTTAGTGGTGGGAACGAGGTAGGAGAAGTTCATGCCAAATACGGTGTATTTCAGCCCAAAACCAGTAGTCAAGTATTGTCGACCACCCTTGGTTTGATGCTCTGTAAAGTATCCTGCTCGGAGAGCAAACTGCTGGTCATACCAATACTCCACGCCGAAAGAAAACATCAATTCTCGCAATTCTTCATTGAAACCTTCCGGGGCATCACCAAATGACCTAAAGATACCTTCCACAGAAGCGTATTCCTTGTAGTCTGAAATACCATTGTTATTTTGATCACATTCCGCTGGAGTGGTTGGGCAGGGACTTGGGACCATCAATTTGTTGATGTCCGCAGTTAAGGTTAAGGTATTGTAATCATCAAATTGTGTTTCCCAAGCTACCCCTAAGCCTAAGTTGGCGGGGAGGTAATCCTTCGTAATCGCTTCTGTATAAGTGATCTTTGACCCAATATTTGAGAAGGCTAAGCCAATCCGCAGGTCTGATTCAAGATCCTGAAACTTTAGAGGGGTTTGATAAGTGAATGAGACGTCCGCGGCTCCAGCAGTCGCGGCAGTAATCAACTCTCCACCGCCTGGTAGTTGCTGTCCAGCGGCCAAATTGGAATAGATGAGTTTCCCCGTCACGGCCGCAGAAAAATTATCCCCTAACTTCCTGGAATACGCAACGCTTAGTTCTAATTCGTTTGGCCTTCCAGTATTTAAGGCTTGACCATTAATATCGGTAAAGGGGATTCGCCCTAGTGAAAAATATCGCAACCCTATGCCAATGGCTTGTAGGTCATCAATTTTCTTAAACCCGGTTAAGTACGCCAGATACACATCATTTAGGCCCAGTGACCGTAGCCAAGGCGTATAGGTAGCAGAAAAGGCCATATCCTCTTCTGAAAATACCAGCTTCGAGGCATTGAAGTGCATAGCATTGGCGTCTGAAGAAAGGGCAATCCCTGCATCACCCAAGGCACCCGAGCGGGCGTCTGAGACGATGCGTAAAAAGGGGACAGCGCTAAGCACTGTATTGGTGCAACGCGATCCATTTAGATTATAAAGTTTTCCATTTCTTTTGAAGCACTGAGCATTCGACGAATTAGGACATAGGTGGAGCAAGAGCATGGCGAAGCCAGCTGCTCTCAGGAGCAAAAGATTCTTCATGAGGTTCTATAGATTTGAAAAGATATAGAGAAACGAGTTCTACTACCAAAACGATTGACTAGAGGGGCAAAGGGTGAAAATCTTGGATTTTAACAGCCAGATTTTCAATGTTTTCCAGGTTTTTGGGATCCGTTCTATGTTTTACCTCTATAGGTGCAAGCCTCGAAGGATATTTTCTGTTCGAAGATGATAGCTATGATGTTTTTTATCGGTATGTTTTAGCTTTCAGTAAGTGGATTTCTATTCCTTATGAACGTAAAGTCAAAATCAAATAATAGAGAAAATCGCCAGGTATTATTGATTGGATTACTAGGGATTTCTGCCATCGTCAGGTAGGAGAGATTCAAGCCTATGCTTTGATATTTAAACCCTACTCCCATGGTAACATATTTTCTGCTGCCTTTGGTCAGGGATTCAGAGAAATACCCGGCGCGAAGAGCGAGCTGTTGATCAAACCAGTATTCTAAACCTAAGGAATACATCAATTCCTGGGTTTCTTCAATAGAACCTTCTGGTGCATCGCCGAAGGATTGGAAAACACCAGAGAGTGGCGAAAATTCTTTAAAATCGGGAATTCCGTTTCCATTTCGGTCGCAATTTGCACCAGAATCCCGGCAGGGAGTGGGGACCATTAGTTTATTGACGTCAGCGATAATGGTTAGAGCATTGCGATCATCTAACTTCAATTCCCAGGCAGCACCTAGTCCGACATTGGCAGGTAAATACTCTTTTACCGTGGAATTAGAGTAAGTGATTTTGCTGCCAAGATTGCTGAAAGCTAACCCAAGGCGTAAGCCTGATTCTATACTGGGCAGATACAAAGGAGTTTGATACGTGAAGGACAGGTCCAATGCTCCTACTGTTTCAGCTGTTGCTACACTTCCACCACCTAAAACTAGACCTTCGGCTAAATCTGAATAAATAAGCTTTCCTGTTATGGCCGCAGAAAATCTATTGGAGAATCTTCTAGCATAGGCTATCGCGAATTCTAGCTCAGTAGTTTCACCGTTGTTAAGCGGTAGACCGGAGGTTGTTACTAGTGGTAGAGCTCCCAGCGAAAAGTGTTTTAATCCAAAACCAAGTGCTTGTCCGCTACCTAGTTGGGTAAACCCACTGAAGGAGATGAGCGATAAGTTGCTGAAACCTGTCGATTGTAGCCAGGGGGTGTAGGAGATTCCAAAGCCCATCCCTTGCTGTGCAAAGGCCAATTTGGAGGCATTGAATTGAATAGCATTAGCATCTGTTGATATGGCAATGCCAGCATCACCCATCGCACCGGATCTGGCATCAGAAACCATCCGTAGAAAAGGAACGGCTGTTAGCACCGTATTGAGACAGTTGGTCCCATCATAACCATATAGTTTTCCTTCACTTTCGATACATTGACTCTGTAAGGGCTTTGGTAGGATAGAGAGTACTAGAACAACGGCACAAGTTGTACTGAATAGTAAGCTTTTCATGCTGGTTCGAAAGTTAAAATGGGTGTAGAGAAACGGTTTAGTACTTAAACGACTAGATCGAGAGTACTGTCTAAGGCATGCCCAATTTAACAAAATGAGTAGCTACATAAACGGAGAAGCCCATCCCTTGTAACAGGAATGGGCTTCTCTTTATTTACATACCTTGGGTTTACCATTTATTCATCGAAATCGTATTCACCGAAATCGAATAATAGAGAGAATCGCAAGGTATTGTCTAATGGATTTCTTTGGTTGGTGGTGGGTACTAGGTAAGAAAAGTTCATGCCAAACACATTGTACTTCAATCCTAAACCTACTGTGAAAAACTGGCGACCACCCTTGGTACTGTGTTCTGCAAAGTAACCAGCTCTTACCGCAAACTGCTTATCGTACCAATATTCCAAACCAAGTGAGTACATCAATTCACGGATTTCTTCAGAGAAACCTTCCGGTGCGTCACTAAAAGATCTGAAGATGCCAGCCACGGGAGAATATTCCTTGAAATCAGAACGTCCATTTTGATCCTGGTCACAATCCGCTGCTGTGGTAGGGCAGGGGGTGGGTACCATCAGTTTATTGATATCTCCCGCAATGGTCAGAGAATTGTAATCATCAAATTGCATTTCCCAGGCCGCCCCTAGACCAAAGTTGGCAGGAAGGTAATCGCGATCAATCGACTTGGTGTAGGTGATTTTAGAGCCGATATTTGATAAAGCCAAACCGATGCGGAGATCAGATTCGCCATTTTGCATCTCCACCGGCGTCTCATAAGTGAAAGAGATATCGGCGGCACCTGCTACACCCGCTGAGATCACCTCGCCTCCGTCCAATTGCTGGCCCGAAGCCAAATTGGAATAAATGAATTTACCGGTAATACCAGCTGAGAACCGATCCGTTAGTTTCCTAGAGTAGGCAACCGCAATTTCGAATTCATTCGGCTTGCCGGTATTCAGGGCTTCACCGTTAATATCTGTAAATTGGATCTGACCCAAAGAGAAATAGCGTAATCCAAATCCGATGGCTTGCAAATCGTCAATCTTCTTGTATCCGGTCAGGTAAGCCAGATATACGTCATTTAAACCAAGGGAACGCAGCCAAGGTGTATAGGTAGCAGAAACAGACATATCTTCTTCTGCAAAAACAAGCTTGGAAGCGTTAAAATGCATAGCGTTAGCATCTGCTGAAATGGCAATTCCCGCATCACCCATTGCACCAGAGCGTGCATCTGAAACAATGCGAAGGAAAGGCACGGCTGTAACAACGGTATTGGTACAGCTAGTACCATCTGGATTGAAGAGTTTTCCATCTCGTTCAAAACACTGCGCATTGATTGAGGCAGTCGATGCCAACAGCGCCATTACAGCTATAAGAGTAGTTTTGAGTAGTAATTTCTTCATGAGATTCCCAAACGTTTTTCAAAATTTTTCACAAATATACTATTTGATACTTAAACGGTGGTTTTAGGAAGGGCACGGTACTTTAATAAAACATTAACAATTACCTTGCCATATTCAATACGATATAAATGGGCACTTATTGTACGCGTCAGCCTATTTTAGCAAAACTAATTTTTGGAAATCGCTCTCACCTGAGAGTCCATTTTGACTGCTGGCTCGGACGCCTACCTTATACAAATATACTCCACGCGCCAACTGATCTCCGAAATCATCCCTGCCGTCCCATTCAATGCAGTTGTCCAGGCGCAATCCTTGGTCAGAAATCACCGTTTGCTCCAAGGTTTTTACTAAACGCCCAGAAACAGTATAGATCTGGATCAATACGTCCATTTCCTGGCCCGCAAGGTTATGGTCAAATTGGAAGCAAGTTCGATCAGAGAAAGGATTGGGATAGTTGAGCACATGTTTCAACGCGATTTCTGCGGTCGTAGCAACTACAAACTCTGTATATCCTTCTGCGGGGTTATTGGCTACATCCCAAGCCCTAACTTGCAAAGTATGCAAGCCTTCTTCCAAACTGGATAAGGGAAAGCGCACTTCACCTTGAGTATAATCATCTTGTTTGGCCTCGTAGAAGTCGTTTAATAAATAAGTGTTCTGTGTGTCATCATCTAACACAGCCTCTAAATCGTGGCCAATGCTATTGCCCACTACATTGATTCCATTCTCATCCTCCAAGGTGACCAGCAAGGTTGGGTTTTCATCGGTAATCCCTCCAAATACAAAGTCTAAATTATTCATAAATACGTCTACCTGAGGCCCTTCTTTATCCGCCAGCAAATTATCACTAGCTCCCCCGATTACAACTTTCTGATAATGACCGGCTGCATCGATCATCTGTGTTGGGTCGGCAGCATAATAGGAAATTTTACCTGAACCAAATTGGAAATTAATGTCTTTGGGTACGACGAAGGTGAATTCAAAAAGTCCATTCTTAACGGTTGCTTTCCCTTTGAATAATGTATTCTTTTGAATATCGAAATTAACCACAGGACTATCGCTATCCTGACCCAAGGTTTGAAAATTGACGGTCTTGTCAAAAACGGTCGGAAAGACGGTGCCATTAAAGTTGTTTAATAGGTTTCCATTATTGTCTACCACCTGGCCGGCTATGGTTACCTTATCAAAAGCACGAAGTGTGTCTTGACTGGCTTCCGCAATATCCTTCCCATTGATCTGTGTAGTCTTGACGTCGTAGCGAGGCTTAGCTATAATAGTGGCTGGGTCGCCAATCAAGGTAAATTTCTGGGAGTTTTTAGGTTGACCACCATATTCATTCTTAGACTGCACCATAATATCTCCAACGGTCTGTGGCACATCGGTGCGTTTCAGCATATTGTCAACCACTAGGCGAGTCAATTTCTCGTTTTCTGACGCAAAGACCGCTCTGGTGGTAGTTAATAGTGCCACTACACCGCCACTGGGATTTAGGAAGGTTTCTTCTCCCGCAGAGACAAATTCCGCATCATCATAGCTGGTAAAAGTACAAGTAGCCGTGATGAACAGTGGCAGTCTTTGCTTGTTGACCCACTTTTTGATATCCACAATATTAAGTACTCGTTCTTGTGCCCAACCTTTGGGGCCACCATGACCCAGATAAGTGACAGCCAATACTCCTTTAAAAACGGAGCGATCGATTGATGAATTTACATCTGGGACTCGTGGTCCCGCTGGAGTATTTTCTTGTGGGAAAGCATCTAAATACAATTTATCCACATTGAATTGTGGATGGTTAGTCGTTACCAGCCTGGCAATACCATCCGCATCACGGGTATGAGTACTTCCGTCCTCATCGTCTCCGACGAAAACCAAGCGATTTCGCCAATCTGTAAAGGCTTCAGGATCAAGGTCATAATTGATGATCTTATTGACTGCATTTGCACTTTCTCTCACCGTTTTCACCGGTAATCGGCCTACGGCAATATTCATGTCTCCGGTTAGTGGATCATCTGGGTTGGTTCCATTAAGTACCCCATAAAAGTCATCTGATGGAAAGGCATCCAGCGGTCTAAAGGAAGCGGTTTGGTAGACTGGTACATAATTCGTGCCTAGGTCGTAGATGTCTCTGGCGTCGAATGAGCCATCCCCCAGCAGGAGTAGATATTTAAAGGCAGCTGTACGATCGTAGACCATTCTTACCAAGTCACGGATAGCAGCCGGGTCCTTTTTACCAGAAGAAAACTCATTGTACACCTCATCCACAGTAGCAATTTCTACGGAGAGCTGGCTAAATTCACGCCGATGCTTCGCCAATTTTTTGGCCGCTTCCGCAAATTCTGGATGATAAACAATAATCATGTCTACATCCGTGGTACCTATGCTATGGAGGTTTTGATTCGGAATTGGTCCAATGGCTTTGGGCGTGAGCAAGCCACTACCAGGATCAAAGGCCACAAAGCGGATCAATTCTGCGGTATTGGCCCCAAAGGATAATTCAGTTCCGCTCAGATCATACTTCTGTCCCACCGGTTTGAGGGGATTCGTAATGTCCCAAACCAATAGGTTAGCGTTGGCCTGTCGCAAGCGAAATTGGCTGTTTAATTGTCCAATGGAGGCCAGATTTTGGAAACCCATTTGGTCACCAGTCATAATCATTTCGCGCTCGGCATTTACCTGAATATAATCTAACCACCCTTCCGTTTCACTTGCACCAGTGGGCTGTGGAAATCTAAGGCGTACATCCAATTGATCTCGATCGACGACAACTTGCTGCTTGAGTAGGCCGAAGTTGACATAATTATGGAAATAGAAGCTTGAACCATTGGTAATGGTCGTCCCACGTATGGTTTCACTTTTGATGTCTTGGCCAGCAGTATTTTGGGTGCTTCCATTAACATCTAGGAAGTATGCAGATGTGACTGGACTTCGAACGGCCATTCTAGCCTGTATTGTCGCTTCGGAATTCGATACGATATTGGGAAAGGAAAATAGGTTGGGATAATCTCTTTCTCTGGCATTCTTAAAATAATCCCCAAACCAATCTCGGTTGGAGCCTGTCGTTTTCTCCCATACCTTGAACAAGTTGACCTCTTCTTCTTCAAATCTCGCAAAGTCATTGAAAGTAGTCACTTGAAAGGTGGCGTTAGCAATGCTGTTGCGTTCCTCAACTCTCAGGCCATTACTCGCACCTACGACCAGATAGTAGTAATTGTTTTCATCATAAATATGTTGTTGGCGATTGAATACCTGGTTTGCTGTATCGAAAGACCAGATATTCGGCCCCTCACCGTAAAAAAGGACATAGTCGCCTTGGTCAAAACTGCCATCCGCTTCCCCACTGACAATAATTCGGTTTTCCGTGAGATCTGCTGGTCGATCGGCATCAGCGTACAGCGGCAAATGCCCTCCTCGGTTACCATATATCTGGATGGTTCGGGGATCAATCTGGTCTACATCTACCTTCAATTCATCCTTTAGAAAATCATAGCTTAACTTTTGTACTCCTTCTTCACTGATTGCCATCTTAAAGACTTGCCCATTGTTAAGCACGGATGTAGTGGGTTGCGGCCCTCGATAGCTGAAGGAAGGAGTTGGCGTATGAATGAAGGCTAACTCGATAGAGGTAACGCGCTCGTAAGCTGATCCGCTTTTGATAATCGGTACAAAAGATACTTTTCCTTTGTATCGATTTCGATCTCGCTCGACACTGACGCTAAAATTTAGTCTTTCTCCAATTTGGTCGTCGTCTGGCGAAGGATTCTTACTAAAAGGCTCATAAGTAACGTTCGTAACCTGTACCTTCAACTCGCCCGGTCCACTGACGGGGAAACGGTGATGAAAGTAGGGGAGACTTGGAGTACGTTCATTAAAGCTAGCTTCTGGAAAAGACCATCTTTCCCACTTAAGGTCACCCACTTCTAAAACCTTGGGCGTAGCGGACCACTTAAAACTTTGACGTAGGGTGTTTTGTCCCAATAAGGTGGCACCGAAAAAGACAAACAAGAGAGAACAGAGAGTAATTTTTATTGCTTTCATCGCAGATCCGATATTGAAAAGTAGTCTTAGGATGTTATCGTATAATTTGAACGGCGAACTAGGCGTTTTTTATATAGCCTCCGTTTTAGTTTTAACAACTAAGCCGAGCAAAAGTCGGTTAAATAACAGTTTTTTCTGAGCGATTTATGCCTACAATAGCTTACATTTGAACAAAGGCATACGACAAGGATTGATACAAAACGACTTTCTCTGACCATTTAATGCCTAGCAGATTAGCTGGATAAACAGGGGCCAGAGGAAGGGAATCTACAAGCTAAAAGACTGATTCTTAAGCACCAAACATTCCCGAGAGCTCAAAATTAAGCTATATCCCAGTAACACCACATAATTTGCGGCGTCAATGAGAAGACAAATATCCCTATTTATTTTGATTTTATTTTGGATCCAGAGCTTACAAGCACAAGACCCTGTGTTTAGCCAGTTTTATGCTGCGCCGCTTCAATTGAATCCCGCCTTTGCGGGTACTACCTTGGCACCCAGAGTAACGGCTAATTATCGAAGTCAATGGCTAAATTGGGCCGGTGGGGCCGCCTATTCCACCTATGCAGTGAGTTATGAACAGTCTGTGGAAGGATTAAATAGTGGTTTTGGATTTACCGTGATGGGAGATGATTCGGGACAAGGGATTTATCAATCTACGCGGGCAAGTGCTATTTATGGTTACCAGGTCAGGATGCGTGAAGACGTAGCAATCAAATTTGGCTTGGAATTGGGAATGATTCAAACCACACTGGATTGGGATCGTTTAATATTTGTCGATCAACTTGACCCCATTAATGGTAGTCGGGATCCAGCCGGTAATCCTTATGAAACAGCCGAAAATCGACCAGATAATCTTAACAAGGTGGTGGCAGACGTGGCTGTAGGTGCACTAATCTATGGAGGACCAGCTTATTTCGGTATCTCAGCAAAACATCTGAATTCACCAGATCAAAGTTTATTGGAAATCAACCAGAATTTGAGCGCCGGACTACCTGTTCGACTTACAATTCAAGGCGGGGCAGAATTTCCTCTTAAAGGAGGCAATAAACGTTGGAGCCCATCGTTTATATCTCCGAATCTTCTTTATATCAAGCAAGGGGATTTCGGCCAGGTCACGGGCGGAGCCTATGTAGGCATGGGGAATTTGTTTTGGGGAGGATGGTATCGGCACGGTTTTGCCAACGGAGATGCGGCCATTGCCTTGATTGGCGTGAAGGAAGGTGTTTTTCGGTTCGGATATAGTTTTGACATGACCTTGTCCGGCTTGAATAACGCACGGGGAGGAACTGGAGGTTCGCATGAAATCAGCTTAACTATCAACTTCGATGATAGTAAAGCCCTACAAAGAAAAAGGAAGCGATCTCGTTATAATGATTGCTTCAAGATGTTTAAATAGCAAAGAAGGAAACATAATAAATCATACTGTTGAATAGCTTTCATGAAAGGAGAATCAGGTGTTAATTTTCAAAAAAGTGGAGGCTCAACAGACAAAGACTAGCTTTGAATTACAATTTCAGTATATTTGTTCGTCTTTTCTCAAAAACAACTTAAAGGGTAATGAAAAATCTGTTGAAGCTAACTACCATCCTATTGGGGGCTGTACTCCTATTCAGTTCCTGTAGCCGCAAAGAGCGATCCGATATCACTGGCTGGAAATACAATGACCAGAAGTGGGGCGGCTTTGAAAAACTCGATTATGATGGACAGGTCACCGGACCGAACCTGGTTTTGATAGAGGGAGGTACTTTCTCTATGGGACAAACCGGACAGGATGTTACCTATGAGTGGAACAACGTTCCTCGTCGTGTAACTGTTTCGTCCTTTTATATGGACGAAACTGAGGTGTCTAATCACAACTACCGGGAATACCTGTATTGGGTTCAGCGGGTGTTTGGAGAATCCTATCCTGAAGTTTACTTGAATGCCTTACCTGATACCTTGGTATGGCGTGAAGAACTTTCTTACAATGAACCATTGGTGGAAACTTACTTTCGTCACCCTGCCTATGATGATTATCCGGTGGTGGGCGTGAACTGGCTACAAGCCAATGATTTCAGTCGCTGGCGTACAGACCGAGTGAATGAAATGATGTTGATTGAAAAAGGTATTTTGAATCCAAATCCAGATCAAAAGGATGAAGATAACTTCAACACTGAAGCCTACCTGGTAGGGCAATATGAAGGTAACGTAAGAAAGAACTTGAAGGATTTGCGTACCGGCGGTGAGCGCGGTGTTCGATTCGAAGATGGTATCCTATTGCCGGAGTATCGCCTACCGACGGAAGCTGAATGGGAATACGCAGCCTTGGCTTTACAGGGTAATCGTGTTTCTGAAAAGGATGAACTTATCAGTGACCGACGAATTTATCCTTGGAATGGAAATACCGTACGCTATCAGAAAAGAGATAAACACCAAGGTCAAATCCTCGCTAACTTTAAGAAGAGCGGTGGTGACTATATGGGGGTTGCTGGAAAGTTGAATGATAACGCTTGTCCTACGGCTCCGGTAAGATCATACCTACCGAATGACTTTGGTCTATATAATATGGCAGGTAACGTAAACGAATGGGTACAGGATCTTTATCGTCCTTTAACCAGTGTTACCTTACGGGATGTGGAAAACCACGACTTGAATCCTTATCGTGGTGGTAAATTCCGTCAAAAAGTATTGGATGAAGATGGCCGTCCGGTAGAAAAGGACAGCTTAGGTCGAATCCGTTATCGCTACGTAGAGGACGACGAGGTAGCTACTCGTGAGAACTACAAGCGAGGTCAGGTCTATAACTACTTAGATGGTGACCAGGAATCCAACGCTTTTTATGACTTTGGTCGCCACACTTTGGTCAGTGATAAAGCCCGTGTATTCAAGGGCGGATCTTGGGCGGACAGAGCTTACTGGTTGTCCCCAGGTACCAGAAGATTCAAGGAAGAGGATAAAGCGGATCGTACAATCGGTTTCCGATGCGCTATGATTCGTGTGGGTGCGCCGTCTGGTAATGAGATGCCTTCAGGTAATCAGTTCAAGACCAAACGCAAAAAGAAAGAAAGACGTTTCAAGTAAAAAATACTGAAAGTATATGAAAAAGTCCCTGGTGGAGTGTCCTCCTTCCAGGGACTTTTTTATTTTCATGCCACTATGTCAATAGCTGATCTATATGACCTGTTTAGGGCTTCTAATGGGGTATGCACGGACACGCGAAAGATTGCCGATGGTAATCTCTTCTTCGCCTTAAAAGGAGCCAATTTCGATGGAAATCGATTTGCACAGCAAGCCTTGGATGCTGGTGCCAACTATGCCGTAGTAGATGATCCTAAGTGGGAGGGACACGCTCAGATGGTCGTCGTAAGCGACGTTTTATCTAGCTTACAAGATTTGGCGACCTATCATCGGCAGCAGTTTGATATCCCACTCTTGGCTATCACCGGTAGCAACGGAAAGACGACTACAAAGGAATTGATTTCCAGGGTCATGGAGAGTCATTATCCCGTTCACTATACTCGTGGTAATTTCAATAATCATATCGGAGTGCCCTTGACCTTATTGGCTATGCCCCTTGGCACAGAAGTAGCCGTCATTGAAATGGGTGCCAATCATCAAAAGGAAATTGCTGCCCTTTGCCAGATTGCTCGACCCACACATGGAATTATTACGAATATCGGGAAAGCCCATTTAGAGGGCTTTGGAGGCATAGAGGGGGTGAAGAAAGGCAAGGGCGAGCTGTTCGACTATCTAGCCCAGCATAGAGGCTTAGCCTTCATTAACCGGGATGAAGCCTTCCTCTCAGATATGGCTAGCGAGGTTTCGGTGAAGTTATTCTATGAGCGAACACAGCGTCCTGGGCTTTTTCAATTTCAATTGTTGGATGATGATAATTTTCTTCAACTCGCCTTTCAAGATTACGAAGGGAAGGAAACGATCATCCGTTCTCAGCTTACCGGTGCCTACAACTTTCATAATATCATGGCTGCGGTAGCCATCGGTGTGTACTTCAAAGTTCCCGCCGAAAGGATCAAATCGGCTGTAGAAAGCTACATTCCCCAGAATAATCGGAGTCAGCTACTGGAATGGCAAGGGAATCAAGTCATCTTGGATGCCTACAACGCTAATCCAAGCAGCATGGAGCATGCCCTCCGCAACCTAGAGCGCAAGCCTGCTACTGATAAGTTGGCCATCCTGGGAGATATGTTGGAACTGGGGGAGGCCAGTCCTGCTGAGCATCTTCAAATAGCCAAACTAGCGCAAACGGTTACGCCGAATCTTATTTTAGTAGGGAAAGAATTTAAAGCAATAGCGGAACAACTAAGGCTTAGGCATTTCGGCGATGCGTTGGAGCTTAAACCCTGGTTGCTGGAGCAAAGCTTCGAAGGAAAATTGATACTAATCAAAGGTTCTCGGGGGATCGGCCTGGAGCGTATCCTGGCCTAGGCAAAGCGCCGAAAGGCATTGAAAAGGCGGTCCGGTAATTCGTCCTGACAAGCTTTCCGGTAATCGTTATAGGAGCAAGGAATTAATCTGTGTCGCTGCAATCGTTTGGAAGTCTTCACTGGTACTTGAATCCACCATCTTCCAGTCTTCTTACTTTTCCAAAATACGAGTTGAAATCCAAGGTTCTTTATATCAACGATGTATTCTACCAGGCCTTCATTACTAAGGGGATAGTCATTCTGCCGATTATAGTAACCTTCCAGGAAGTACCAGAGCATCTGGGCAACGGCTTGTGCACTGAGTTGATTCACATCCTTCTCTGGCCAATATCCGTATATCCCAAACGCGCCCAGTTTATCACTTAGCCCAGCATAGCGGCAAATCTGGCAAGCTTCTTCAACCGTAAAGCCACTGGGACTAGGTTGGGCCTGCCCGGGCACCTCAGCTCCCTTCAAGGCAGATAAGTGAAATCCCATGAGGTCGGCATCTCTGACAATGGGTTCCAATTCGGAGAGATCGGCCTTGGCTTTTCCCACCCCGCAGAATTCGTAGTGCCGCTCCTCCATAAATTTTAGGGTGGCGGGCCTGAGAAAGTGGCCTTGGCAGCCAATTACACTGAAGTGGAATAACTGTGGTCGTTTGCGAGTAAAAAGTCGATGCAAATAGTACGTGCCCGCTTCTTCTGCTGCTAAGGTATAAGGAATGCGTTCGTCCACCACATTGATACTAATGGCGGTGCGAGTGGTTTTGAGGGCGTTGAATTGGGCCAGGTTGAGCTGCGGATGGTCCCCCAGAAGAATGGGGAAAATATTGTGTTCTCGCAGTTCGCGGAGTAGGGGAGTGACGAAGGAGGGCGTAGACTTTCTGGTATTGCCCAGATCTACGATCTTGAATTTTTCAAAAGGGAAACTCAATTGATAAAATGCGCGACGAATGGCATTCGTGCCAGCGATGTTCGAGCCGATCAAGGCAATTTCAGCTCTACCTAATTGTTTGTTGTTGCCCTTGAACTGCTGGATTTGCTTGCCTATTTGGTATTCCTGCAATTCTGGTAGTTCAAGATCAGAAAGCTTTAGCGGTTGGAGCCAATTTTCAAACATATGTTCAAGTTTTAACGAAGGGGCAGGTTAAAATCTGGGCAAATGTAAGATTTATTTTAGCATCTATAATCATCCGAAGGCCCTGCACAACCAAGAAAGAATTGGAAATTTGAAACCTAAAACTTTAAAAAAAGTAAAATTCAGATATAACATTATTTGATAAGATTTAGTCACCGCAGCTCGGCATTTGATGCCAGCATTCCTGCAGAACATGGCCTTTGTCTAAAATTCAATTGGAACAACCAAGAATATCACGTAGATTTGCAGGATGTGGCGGTACTCAGTTTGAGGATCCCGATCCGGACGGAATGTAGCAAGTATGGGGTTGACAACCCTCATAATATGAGAAAACTTAAATTGAACAAATCGATATCGACAAAAGATATAAGAGGTTTGGCGATTTAGGCGTCAGACCTCTTTGTTTAAATATTTTGTCCTCTTTATTCCATGAACTGATTTAAAATTCTATTCCCTATGACAAAGTCAATTACGCTCTTAGTAGCCTTACTAAGCTTAACTTTTACTACGACCATTTTTGCGCAAAAAGGCGATAAGAAGGATAAACAACCGAAGCCTAGTAATATGTGGGAAGTGGGGGCTAATGGTGGCTATTTTTTTCTCGCCGGTGATGTACCTTCCAAATTCGGATACGCTTACGGTGTCCACGTTCGAAAAGCTACAGACTATATTTTCTCCTTGCGGGCAGATTTTATGATGGGACAGGCCAAAGGGGAAAATACCGCAAGAAGATATACTACGGACTGGTTCTCTGGTACCGGTTGGGGAGTGTTGAGTTTGAATAACTTCCGTTTTGATAAGGCTGTTAGAAATGCCAATTACTACATCATGGGAGGAGCAGGGGTGAATTCTTTTAAAACAGATTTCTTCAATGAAACGACTCCACAACGAATGGGGAATATAATCCCTCGCCAGTTCACTCCACATGCAGGTTTGGGAGCAGGTTTGGCCATTAGGATTAGTAAGCGAATGAACATAGGTGTAGAACATCAAGCCATGATTTTATTTGGGCGTCGGGCGGATTTAATTGATGGTTCTGAATTGGAGCAAGGTGTTCGATCTCCATTCCGCGACATCGTGAATTATAGCAATGTTCGTATCAATTTCAACTTAGGTAATCCTTCTAATCAATCTGAACCTTTGTATTGGGCGAACCCAATGGAAAGCATCATGGACGATATTGCCGATGTGAAAGCAAAAACGGATGAAGCCTTAACGGATTCTGACCGAGATGGTGTTCTAGATATTGTAGATCAGGAACCGAATACACCACCCAATGCTACAGTGGATACTAAAGGTAGAACCTTAGATAGTGATAAAGATGGTGTGCCGGATTACCGGGATAGAGAGCCTTACTATCCACCCAGAGCAGGTGAAGAGGTAGATGCGGAAGGAGTAGTAGTGAATCCATTACCAGGCGGCGGCCGTCCAGGCCCAGGCGGTGTCAATGGCGGCGGCGGTGCAGGTGTAACAGAGCAACGCGTACAAGAAATGATTGATGAGGCTTTGGCTCGTTACCAGTTGACAGAATCTGCCAGTTCCGTGGCAGAATGGTTCTTGCCCATGATTCACTTTGGTTCTGATCAATCTACGGTCAAATATTCTGATTATGGGACTTTAGCTAGTATCGGTCGCATGATGAAAGGGAATCCCAATCTAAGATTAGTCGTTTCAGGTTACACTGATCAAACAGGACCTGAAACCTACAACAACTTGCTATCTTACCAGCGTGCGAAGGCTGTCATTGAGCATTTGTCTACCAACCACGGAATCGGTCGAGGACGTTTTGTTTTGCAATATGGTGGTAAGGAAAATGCGTTGGTGCCAAGTAGTGCCAGCTACATGAACCGCCGCGTAGAGTTCAGAGTGGCAACGGCTAGTGACGTAGAAATGGACCCTCCAAGTCCAGGTTCTGATTCTCGATCAGGATACTAAATGTACAATTGGATGCGTTCAAAAAAGCCTGCTTTCCTTGGAGAGCAGGCTTTTTTGATGGTCGGAAATCTACCAATCAATCCGATCTCCTACTTCTAAGCCATGTTCTGCTGCAAAGCCAGCATTTACTTCTACCACATACTTAGCAGGGGCGCCAGAGGGAACAGATTGGGTAGACTGTGGAGTGGTATTAGCCCGAATAGAAACGATCTCTTTGTCGGCATTTATATAGATGATATCCAAAGAGATATAGGTATTGAGCATCCAGAAACTTTGAGGCTCATTATCCTCCATGATGAATAGCATCCCTTGATTATCCTCCATGGATCTCCGCCACATTAATCCTTGAGTACGCGTGTCTGGCGTATCTGCAATCTCGATATCAATCTCCTCTACGATACTATCTTTTTCGGCTAGGAGGAATTGCAGCTCCCCTTCTTTGATAAACTGCGGTCCGACCTTCGGCTTGGAAGGTAGGGTAGAATAAATGATCCCACCTGCTATGGGAAGTAACAATAAAAGGACCAGATATCCCATGCGCCGCTGCTTAGGTGACTGGACGGGTTTTGGAGCGGGGCGGGATTTGGCCTTACTTTTCTTATTTGCTTTTCTCTTTGCCATTTTTCCAATGTTCTCTATAAAGAATTAATGGTACCAATTAGAAGGACTTACCTGAACCGCTAAAGTAGGGTTTTGAAATGTTAAATTCTTGCAACTGAGTTAAGGATATCCTACCTTTATCTTAGAAAATATTCAACTTAAGTTGAGTAGAAACTTAATATTAAATAGCGTTTTCTAAAAAAACTGATTTCACCAGAATTTTTCTCTTTGTATTGGGATCTGGAGTGAGGACTCTAATCGTGTCCCCTCGTCTTGCATTTTAAGTCACCTTCTAGATGCAAGGATCGTAGGTTGTCTCCCGTAGACTTGGACCTAGATTTTTATTTTAAGATCAAAAGTCTTGGTCTGCTATTCCAACTTTACCCCAGGGGTAAGGGCTATTGTGCTATGACCTTAAATGAGTGTTAGTACTGTTTTTATATATTTTTACAACTTAAAACAACGTTCAATGATTGGAAAGAAAGTATTGGGCAGCTTGCTGCTCCTTAGCCTAATGATGGCTTGTCAAAACGTTTCTCCTTTACTGGAGGACATAAGCCCTGAACCTCGCGATAGGTACATCGAATTGCTAGTAAATAGTGGATTTGATGAAAAGGATATTTTTAAGCGAGAGGATGGCTATCTAGTGGAGGGCGATATTTTGTACCTGACGGAGCAACTGGATGAATTCCTTGCATCCGAAGGGAATATAGAAGAAAGGCATCGAGAAGTCTTTACCTGCACACCTTTCGCAGATAATCTAGTAGACCCTATTCTACTTCGTATCGACTATGCTACTGTTCCAGACTATTGGAGAACCGCCCTTTTTGCAGCCATGAGTAATTGGAATGACCTAACAGGAACCAAGGTTCGTTTTTTGGCCCGGGGACACGTAGATTTTCAGACGGTTCCTTTAGCAGATAATCACGTCTTGGTTCAAGGCGAGAATACAGATAACTGTGGAGGATGTAATGCCTATGTGACGGCAGACTTTAGCAGTTGCAATCGACTTCCTTCCAAGCTTGCCATTAAAACCAACATTGGTTCTGGAAGTCCCACTAATAGAATTACGATATTAATGCATGAATTGGCACATGTGGTGGGTTTTCATCATACCAATACTGGCGAAGGTACATTTATCAGTGGCACTTGCGTCTCAGACCCAGAAAGTATTATGGCGACGACTATTTGGGGTGATCCACCGGTGTTCACAACTTGTGATGAAGACGCCATTCGGTTGATGTATCCTGAATAGTAGGTATACTGTCAGAAAGGATTTGAGCAATTCACATGGTCGTTGTTGCATGAACATATGTCTGGGGTGATAATTGTTCATGCAACGATGCCATTTACAATCAATACTGTATCTTCTAACTTACCTAGGATAGAAAAGGAGCGAGAGAAATTCCAGGACTCCACATTGGGTTTTCATGGTAGATGGATTAGTATGAAGTAGGATTCTTATTCCTGAAAGACTCAAAGTCTCATCACCCTGAAATTTCCTCACTCTTCAGTTTCTGCGAAGGGCAGCCCTGGTGTCCAATAGACTACACCTCTACAGGTACTGGATGTAGAATTTTAGCAGCTATAATGGAGTAACTACTTAACAGTATTCCTTCAATAGCCTGGGTTCTGTTCCATCTTTGGGTTAGTATTCAACTCAGCTTGTGGAATAGGCAATTGCTTCGGAACGTGTTAAGTATACCTCTTCCCAGCGCACAATTTTAGCATCAACTATGTTTACTGAACTTGTTTCTCGCCCAAAGTGTTTTGCAATAGGAATGAATTCTTTGTTGGCAAACTGACCAATAAAGAAGTAAGTAGATTTGCACATTATCTTGATACAACTCATACAGAGAGAAATCTACACTGTACTCTGAAAGCACACCAGAAGCCCCCGTTTGACTATACTGAACACCAATAGCATTGCCATTAGTTTCTGTAATTCTAATCTTGAAATTTATCCCTTGTTCCAGTTTATCTTTCTACAGGTCAGCGAAATTGGCTCGGGAAGTGACGGTACCACCATCATTGATGGCTGCCGTAGCGGCTGTAGCGGCCTGCTCAAACTGCCCAGTATACAGGTACACACGAGAAAGTAAGGCATTGTTGGTAGCTGCACTTAATCCTCCCGTACCATTGCCGTTACCTACGAGGCCCTTGGCTTTTTCGAGATCCGCAATGATTGTATTGTAGGTTTCTTCTACGGAAGGCCTAGAAGGTTGAAGAGTAACATCCGTGCTGTTATGTAGGGGATACCTGCGCATGGAAGTTAAGCAGTCAGATAGGAATTACAGATCCTCATCGGGAGTAAAACCACAAAACTGTCAGGGTAGGATAAAGAAAAATTCACCTCTTGTCGTATTTTCGCAACTTATATCACAATTGTACCTTTAATAGGTAAGAGGATTCTGGGAACTCCAGTTTTCGGAATAGCTCTTGTTGAATTGGGCTGGCAACTGCTGTTTTATCTGCTATCTTTGCGCAGTTCTAATTGTGGATGTTTTGAGTAAGCTTACAATGTCGAGTAACACAGAAGGAATGGAATTCAAAAAACAAGCTGAGGCTAGTATACCCACTCCTTGGGGAATGTTTAATATGCTGGCTTTTGCCAAAGATGAAGAGGATTGGATGCCGCATCTGGCACTAGTACATGAAGACTTTTCAGCGGATCAAATAGTGCTAACACGAATTCACTCTGAATGCATTACAGGGGACCTCTTTGGTTCAAAGCGTTGTGATTGTGGGGAACAATTAGCTAAGTCGATGGAGCTGACCAGTAAAGAAGGCGGAGTGGTATTGTATCTTCGGCAAGAAGGGCGTGGGATTGGTATCATTAATAAGTTGAAGGCATATAATTACCAGGATTTAGGGATGGATACAATCCAGGCCAATCATCAATTGGGACTCGCTACTGATGACCGTTCTTACCAAGTAGCATTAGATATGCTAAATGCGCTGGAAGTGAAGCGGATCAAGTTACTGACCAATAACCCTGACAAGATTGGTGCCTTTGAGCAATCCCCAATTGAGTTGATAGAGCGGGTACCCCTAGTGATTAGTCCCAATAACGATAATATCAATTACTTGAGAACAAAGCAGCAGCAAATGGGACACTTGTTGCGTGACCTATAAACCTTCCAACTTAACTTATAGCGACCAGGAAAAGAACCAAGCCCCAATCATAATGGATTTCCAATTGTTGTTTTAGGTATTTGGTGGCTTTATTGAGATGCACTTTGACCGTATTGGGAGATACATCCAGCATTTGAGCAATCTGTTGATAGGATAGTTCTTCTTTGTATCGTAATTCGAAGACTTTTCTTCTTTTTGGGGGTAATCCCTTCATCGCTTCATGAATGGCCGCCAAATTCTCCTCAAATTTTTCTTCTTCTACGGATTCCGGAAGATGTGCCTGGTAATTTAGCCAATAAGATTCTCTGGATTTACTAGTTCGCGCAACCTTGCGCAAATGATCAATGGCTAATCCTCTCGTGATGGTAAGTAACAACTGTTGTAAGGAACCTTCGGTCTCTATCTGACTCCGTTTTTTCCACAATTTTAGGAATACATCGGAAGTAAGTTCTTCAGCTACTTGACGGTTTTTTACGAACCGTAGTGCAAACGAAAAGACCTTTTGGTGGTAATGTTCAAAAAGCCAGCGAAAGCCCTTTGAATCACCTAGTTGCAGGCGCCTCAAATGTGATTTGACTTCTTGCATGCTTGTTTATAGTTGGTCCCTCTTCAGGAAATTTTCAATTGAATATAGAGTTTTTTTTTTAAAAAATATCTCGCCAGAGTAATACTTTCTAATAATTTATTCGGGTATAGAAGTAAAACCACCCATCAAGACTATGTCCAAGACAGACATTGACAAGTTGATACAGAAGTTGTATGAAGGCACTTGTAGCAGGCAGGAAGTAGAACTTCTTTTTGATCATATCAAGGCTAATCCCAGCGCGGATTATACCGAGGTGATGTCCCTGATCTGGGCAAATATGAAGGAGCTGTCTGAGCCAAGTTCAGAGGAGTCTGAAAGGATATATGAAAGCGTTTTAGCGAAGGTTAAAAACGATGAACAAGCACCTGATCTAAAGCCAACGCCTTCCCCCTTGGAGGTTGTATCTAAAAGGAGAAGATGGCGGATTGGCGTCGGAGTAGCTGCCAGTGTGGGCTTACTACTAGCGTTGGGTGTCTGGTTATTTAATGAACTTAGAACGCCGCTTATTACTATCCAAACTGCTTTTGCAGAACAACAAACACTCATCTTACCAGATAGCTCCATAGTAGAACTCAATGCTAATTCTTCCATTTCTTATCGAGACAATTGGACCAACAGAGAAAGTCGAATCGTGTGGCTAACGGGAGAAGCTTTTTTTCACGTTACCAAAAAGCAACGCACGGGGCAGAAATTTTGTGTCTTAACTAATGATCTGACAGTCGAAGTATTAGGCACGAGTTTCAACGTAAACACACATCATGAAGAAACGAAGGTATTTTTAGAAGAAGGTAAGGTTAAACTCAACTTCGACACCTTTAGCGAAGAAATACTGATGGAACCCGGAGAATTAGTGACTTATTCCCAAAAAGACTAAGAAACCACAAAAACTAACCCCCAAAAGTGGAGGAGCCCAGTTCCTGGCGGGACGGCTTCGTGTTCCTCGAAAATGCCAAATTCTCTGACATTCTACAAAAAATCAACGAAATCTATGGGCTCAGTTATGAAGTCGTTGATCAAGCTCATCATTAACCCGCAAGTTTACTATTGCTATTCCCATTGACAATTATGACACTATGCTTTCTGTTCTGCAAGAGATGACAGGGCTCACCGTTACTCGAACAGACACCCAATTAGTGATTGAGTAGATAGCTCTAAAAAGAAAAGGCTGGAAAACAACCACGCAGTAGTCTTCCAGCTCTCCATAACTTAACTTAATAAATCACTAAGATTATGATTTTGCCAAATTCTACAAACCAAGGAATTTGCTGTGGATGCTGCTTTTCGTACTACCAAGCATTCTACAGCCAGTTTTAGCCAACGCTGGATTCTCTGAAATTCAACCCAAACAATTTATCACAGTACTAGACGAAATGGGCGAACGTTACGAAGTGGTATTCTCTTATGAGACTAAATTACTTCGTGACGTCAAGGTAGACTTTCATTTCATTCAGGGGGAGAAACTGGAATCTGCCCCTAGGGCGATTGCTGAAGCAAACAGGTTTTCAGCACAAGGCCATTGGCAAGAAATATTTTGTGATTTTCCGAAATGATAAGAAAGGCACGAAAAATGCCAAGAAGCTAGAAAGAAAAATAAAGCAGATTCAAAAACTGGAAACCAAAGGGGAAGTCCGCCTACAAAGAAAGACTACAAAACCAGCTGCGCAGTTCAGGTCTATCACTGAGGTGATTGTAGATATGGAAGAGAAGATTCGGATTTCTGGTACGGTGACTTCTGCTGATGAGGGGATACCCTTAATTGGTGTATCAATTTTGGTTAAAGGAACAAGTTCGGGTACCGTTACGGACCTGGACGGTAAATATCACTGGATCTAGAGGATGAAAATGCTATCCTGGTCTTTTCTTATACGGGTTACGCGCCCTTAGAAGTACCCGTCGATGGACGAGCTGTAATTGATATAGCCTTGGATGCCAGTGTCACTGCTTTAGATGAGGTGGTTGTGGTAGGTTACGGTTCTCAAAAAAAAGTGAATCTGACCGGTGCGGTAGCGGCCATGGATGGAGAAAGATTGGAATCCAGGCCCATCCCTAACGTAGGGGAGGGCTTGCAAGGTGTGATTGCCAACCTTAATGTGAATATCAGAAATGGGGACCCTGCTGCTCCCATCGATTTCAATATCAGGGGATTTGAGTCGATCAATGGTGGTAGCCCATTGGTGTTGGTAGATGGTGTGCCGATGGATCTCAATAAGCTAAACCCTAATGATATAGCAAACATTAGTGTGCTGAAAGATGCTTCAGCGGCTGCTGTATATGGTGCTCGTGCGGCCTTTGGTGTTATTCTGGTGGAAACGAAAAAAGGCCGTGAAGGAAAAATGAGACTTACTTTTGGAACGGAGCTCGCTGCTTCTAAGCCGATCATGTTTATTGACCCCGTGACGGACCCATATGAGTATGTCAAAGCCAGGGATTTAGCTACCTACCGTACCAATGGTGTTGGGTTTGATCAGGATTATATCGATGGCACAAGAAGGTATAGCGAAAACCCAACCCCGGAAAACGCTTTGGGGAGTGTTTAATGGCTCGCTTCGCTTCTATGGTTTCAATAACTACCAAGACCAAATCCCTCACGGACTGGGCGCCACAATCCAAATACGATCTAAGTATATCCGGAGCAAGTGATAGATCTTCTTATTACGTTTCCATTGGTGTTCTCGACAAGGATGGATACTTGAAAAATAAAGAGAAGAACGAAAACTTCAAGCGTTACAATGCTTTGATCAAGGGGGATGTAAGAATAAATGATTGGTTAAAACTGGATTCCAGAGCATTGGTTACTACCGAACAAAGTGACAAACCTCACTTCTACAATTGGGATGTGAATATCAATACCTTTGCCCGCGTGAACCCACTGAATCCGCTCACTTTTCCTGATCTAGACTATTATTTGACGCCAGGTGACCGAGACCAATACGAACAGTATATCGGCATGCATTTCCAGAGTGTAAACTTCTTGCCTTATTTGGAACAAGGAGGACGCGATACCTGGACCAGAAATGACATTATACTCACGCAAGGGGCCACCCTCAGTCCTCTCCCAGGACTAAGCATCAGAGGAGAATTTTCTGCCAACTACACTTACCGGGACCTTCAGCAAGTCCGAAGTAAGGTGGATGTAATTGAAAATCAGGATCTGAATGCATTGGTTATTGGCAATGGCTTTAGTGCTACCGACTTTATCAATAATCAAGCTAATAACAATCAATACTATGTGTTGAATACCTTTGCTGATTACACCATTGATAGAGACAATACTCATTATTTCAAGGTAATGGTTGGTTTCAATCAAGAATGGGGTAAAAACCAGTTTATCAGATCCAGAGCATTCGGCTTAATTACACCAACAGTTGCAGACTTGAATGCAACAACAGGAAGCCAGGAGACCTATGGCGGTAAATCTGATGTTTCCCTACGTGGTGTATTCTACCGAGTGAACTATATCTTCAAGGAGCGCTATTTGTTCGAAGCTAATGGACGCTATGATGGGACATCCAGATTCCCAAAGGATGACCGATTCGGGTTCTTTCCTTCCTTCTCCGCAGGCTGGAGAATATCTCAAGAGGGCTTTATGGAGGGTACTTCAGGCTGGCTAGATAACCTTAAGCTACGTGCTTCTTATGGTACTTTAGGTAATCAGTTGTTAGGAAACAACTTCTATCCTGCGATTCCTACCTTGGGTTCTTCTACTTCACCTTATATGTTCTCGGCAGGCGCACGTGCACCTTACGTATCCGCAGCGGGTCTGGTAAGTCCTACCCTGACTTGGGAATCGGTTACTTCCCAAAACTTAGGTATCGATATTTCTGTCCTCAACAATAAGTTGGACATCGCTTTTGATATCTTCTCTAGAGAGACCAAGGATATGTTGACGGGTGTTTCCTATCCTTCTATTCTTGGTACGCCTGGTCCTGATGCCAATGCAGCTGATTTGAAGACTACGGGTTGGGAATTAGCGGCAACCTGGAGAGAGAGAATTAACAAAGATTGGGATTATGGGATCACTTTGGCCTTATCTGATTCCAGAGCGGAAATTACCAAGTATGACAATCCGACGGGTTCTCTTGATGAGTACTACGTAGGATACCAAATTGGTGATCGTTGGGGATACATTACACAAGGTATTTTCCAGACTGAAGAAGAGGTAAGTACTTCTGCTGATCAGTCCAATATTGGAGCCAACTGGAGACCAGGCGATATTAGATATTCCGATCTTGATGGTGATGGTAAGATTACTGTAGGGGATAATACCCTTGAGAATCATGGAGACTTGGCTATCATCGCCAATGAAGCGCCTAGATACAACTTTGGTATTAACACAGATCTGCGGTATAAGAATATTTCATTGAATGTCTTCTTCCAAGGCGTATTAAAGCAGCAGTACTGGCCTCCAAATGGCAATTGGGTAGCTTTCTATCCATTTAATGCTGGCCACGTGGAGAACTATTACATCACAGATACTTGGAGTGAAGAAAACCGGGATGCTTATTTTCCCGCTCCTCATATTTCGACCAATACTAAGCAAAATGTACAGCCACAAAGTCGCTACGTACAGAATGCTGCTTTCGTAAGATTGAAGAACGTAACACTTTCTTATTTCTTGCCAATGGATAAACTAGGGAAGATTGGAATTTCCGATGTACAACTTTATTTGACTGGAGCGAATATTTGGGAATTTACCAATATGCGTAAACCGCTTGATCCTGAAGTAAGACCTACTTTGACACAAGAGTATTACAAGCAGCGCAGTTTTGCTTTTGGTTTAAGAGTATCCATTTAAAAAGTAAAGACAATGAAAAAGTATTTAATAAAGACTGGTTTAGTCGCTTTTCTAGGACTATTGTCCCTCAGTTGCAATGATGAATTTTTGGATAAAGTCCCGTTGGACGAAATCAGTAATTCATCTTTCTGGAATACAGAAAATGACCTAAGAGTATACAACAATAGCCTCTATCATTTGGCTCGTATCGATGAGAACGTACCTATCTTTATGGGGCATCGAGATGCCTTTAATAGCCACAGATATGGCATCTGGCACATTAGCGGTTTTTCTGACAATACTGCTCCTCGCCACCCAAGACATGATCTATACCAAAGAGTAAGAGCGGGTAAGCATTTTCCACCCAATGGCCCATTTCCATATGGTTATCGTGGATTTGATTTCCTCAGAGCTATTAATGTCGGAATGGATAATTATGACAAGGCTCAGATAACTGATGAGGCGCGAAATAAGTACATTGGTGAAGCACGCCTGATGCGTGGCTGGTTCTATGCTGATAAGATTTCTAAATTCGGTACGGCCCAATGGGTAGATAGAGAGCTGAGCACCGATGACGAAGAGATTCTGAATGGGGAGCGTGATGATCGGGATTTCGTGATGAGTAAAGTGCTGGAAGATTTGAATTTTGCCACGCAGCATCTGCCCAATGATTGGGGTGATGGCAATGCCCCTGGTAGAATTAACCGTTGGGGGGCTTTACTGATAAAATCTAGAGTAGCTCTTTTCGAAGGCACCTGGCGTAAGTACCATGGATTGTCTGGGGCAGAACAATGGTTGACTGAAGCTGCTAATGCTGCACTAGAACTAATGCAGGATGGACCTTATTCTCTTTATCAAACAGGTGATCCTACTAGCGACTACAATGCTAGCCATCGCATGACGGATCTTACTGGAAACCCAGAAGTACTCTATTGGAGAAGATATGAGCGTGGGATTTTCACTAATCACGTTCAAAGTTATCATCGAAGCTATAATGGCGGTGCGACTAAGAGTATGGTGGAAGACTACTTGTGTACAGATGGAAAGCCGATTACACTATCTCCATTGTATAAAGGCGATGCGGTGTACAAAGAAATCTTTGAAAACCGTGATCCTCGCCTGCGACAAACGATCCTCCATCCTGATGACCAAGCCATTTATCGTTACGGTAATCATGATTTTGACCGGTACACCTATCCGCGTGTACAAGGAATGGCAGGTGGATTGAGGGTGTATACGGGCTATCATATTATTAAAGTGTACGAGGTGGGTGCAGCACATGCTTCTTATAATTCTTCTGAAACACCAGCTATCACTTTGAGATTTGGAGAAGCCTTATTGAATTATGCCGAAGCAAAGTGTGAATTGGGGGGTGGAACGATCTCTCAAGAAGACCTTGACATTAGCATCAATCTACTACGTGATCGCGTTGGTATGGTGCATCTGGATGCCAACCCGGAAATGGATCCTCGCTACGCTGATGACGGAATTTCGGCAGTATTAGCTGAAATTCGCCGTGAACGAAGAATAGAGTTGTTCATGGAAGGCTTCCGCTATGATGATTTGCGACGATGGAAGCAAGGCAAAAAACTAGAACAGAAAGACTATGGCATGCGTTGGGATGAAGCGAATCGAACAGCCGTAGATCCCGATGGAACGGTAACGGTTCAATCCGGTATGGTGGATGGTGTTGAGTATCTAGAAATATACAAGGGGACAGACTATGAAAACCCTGTTTTTGATGAGAGTAAACATTACCTCTGGCCAATGCCGATCAGTGCATTGTCCCAGAATCCAAATTTGAAACAGAACCCTGGTTGGTAAAAGTGAGTGAAAAGGTGCTGGAACCTCCTTTGGGTTCCAGTGCCTTTATCAATCAGGGAGTAAGGCCCTCTTCAGCCTCTCCATCCATAAGCTACAGCTAGGGCAACGCTTGTTACAGCTTTAAAATCAAACCTATGAACCGATTGTTTTCCTTCTTCATTTCGGGTTTATTGATCTTGATCATAATCCCTATTCATGCAGCAAGCCTTTCCAATAATAGCGGCATCGACCCAGACATTCCTCAGCTGGAAAATCCCATGTCTGTGGCTTACTTGAAGGAAAATCTTTCCAAGCGGACTCCCAGACTCATCCTAAACGCTGGGATTGAAAAGCAACTCCGGAAAAAACTGAAGCGGGATAAGGTAGTCCAGAATATGTATCAAGCCCTTCTTTTGAATGCGGAAGAAATTATGAAAAAGCCAGTGGCTGAACGCATTAAGATTGGTCGTAGGTTGCTGTCTGTTTCTAGAGAGGTCTTATACCGAATGAATGTACTAGGGATGGTCTACCGGATAGATAAAGACCCAGCTCAACTGGACCGAATCAATCAAGAAATCCTAGCTGTTTGCGCCTTTAGCGACTGGAACCCTTCGCATTACCTGGATGTGGCCGAAATGGCTATGGCCGTTGCGCTGGCCATTGATTGGGTGGGGAAGGACCTGCCAAAATCCACGGTAGCTATAGCTAAGCAGGCTTTAGTGGAAAAGGGAATTCAGCCCAGCTATAACAAGAAAGGTAATACGGGCTGGGTGAAAGGCACCAACAATTGGAATCAGGTCTGTCATGGAGGTATGATAGCCGCCGCCATTGTAGTAGCTGAAGAACAGCCAGAATTGGCGGCTAGAACGATCAGCAGGGCCTTAGAAGGCATGCCACATGCCCTAGTAGAATACGGTCCAGATGGGGTATACCCAGAAGGATCAACCTACTGGGGGTACGGCACCAGTTTTTCGGTCTTGACTGCCTCTATGTTCGAAAGTGCCTTCGGGACGGATTTTGGGTTAGGGGATTATCCGGCTTTTCAGGAGAGTGCCATGTTTAGAGTATTGAGCACAGCGCCTTCCGGCTGGTATTACAATTTTGCAGACTGCGGAGACAAACGACGAGAGAATGGCGATCTAACCTTGGCTTGGTTCGCGGCTCGCACTGGCAATCCTATTTATTACGAAAAAGAACGATTCCTTCGTAGTCCAAAAGAGATGGGGAAGTTGGCTCGGCATGCTGGTGCTGGATTAGTCTGGCTATCTCAGTACAACCCCAGTCAAGCAACCAAAATACCTACTGCTTGGAAAGGAGAAGGAGCCAATCCCATTGTATTCTTCACAGGGGGGAGCGCAGATCAGCATCGGTATTACTTTGGGGGCAAGGGCGGTCGCGGAACGGTGAACCATGGCAATATGGATGCGGGCTCGTTTGTTTTTGAGCTGAATGGTGTGCGTTGGGTAGTAGATCCAGGTAATCAGAATTATCATCAATTAGAAAAAACCGGCTTTAAGTTGTGGGGGCGCTGTCAAGATTGCGAACGTTGGAAACTATTGAACAAGAACAACTATGGGCATAGTACTTTAACGGTAAATAATGCCCTACACGTTGTAGATGGCCTAACCACCATCACCGAATTTAAGCAAAACGAAAAACCGACGGTGCTTCTTGACATGTCGCCCACTTTTGCCGGACAATTAAAAAATGTACAGAGAAGATTTACCAAGGACAGCCCTACCTCGCTACTGATAGAAGATGAGCTAGTACTTTCTACTTCCACGGAGGTGCTCAGTTGGCAACTGATGACCACTGCTGAGGTCGAGATGGTCAAGGGAGGGGCTATACTCAGGCAGGATGGAAAAATGTTGAAACTGGATATCCTTTCGCATCCCGAGATGACCGTTTCCGTTATTTCGCTGGATCCGCCTCCCTTTGCTCTTGACCGGCGGATCGAAGGGTTGAAGCGGATTGAGATTCGTTATCCAGCGTATCTATTTGCAGAAGAGAAGGGACAAATCAAGGTACGCTTATCTGGGACTTAACAAACATATGGAATAGGTTTTCGCGCCGACGACTACTTGAAAATGCGCTCTTATGCCTTCCTTTACTTGGCAGTATAGGTTTGTTTGGGCAAGCTTGCCCAAACAAAGATATTCGACTTCGTACACAGACAGATATCGACGAATTTGCTACTACTTACCCCAACTGCACCACGTGGCTAGGTAACCTTATTATTGAGGAAGAAATACCTGGCAATATCCAATCATTAGAGGGATTAGCTCATATTACGACGATTACTCAGTCCTTGGAGATTCGAAATAATTCAGCTTTGACCCAGCTCTCTGGCTTGGAGGGCGTACTGAAGATTGGCGGTAATCTTCTGCTACTTAACAATAGCTCCTTGCTGTCGGTGGAGGGGCTATCCGCACTCCAACGGATAGATGGGAGCTTTCGAATTGCCAATGATGCGGAATTACGGGAGCTTAAGGGCTTGCAGCAACTGGATACCATTGGTCAAGATTTTTCATTAGTATCCAACCGCTCTTTGGTGAAATTATCAGGTCTTGATAGTCTATCTCGGATTGGCGGTCAGTTCAGCATTTTGTCGAATTCGGCATTGACAAGTTTGAACGGATTGGGGCAGTTACAAGGAGTAGGAGAGGTTTTGCAGATTTATGATAATCCTATGCTGCAGAGTTTGCATGCGCTTGAGCTCTTACAAACTATTGGTTCCGATCTAATTATTGATCAAAACATCCGTCTCAGCGGACTTGATGGCCTTTCTAATTTGACATCCGTAGGTGGGTTTTTACAGATTGTTAATAACCAACAGCTGACGAATATCATTTCCTTAGGCAAGCTTCGGGAGATCAATGGCTTGTTGCAGGTTTACAATAATCCAGTACTATCCAATCTAACGGGAATCGACAGTATCCACTGGCAAAGTATCCAAGATTTAGCGCTATTGTCCAATCCCGCTTTATCCATTTGTGATGTCAAAAGTATATGCCAGTATCTCGCAATCCCTTCGGCCTCTTATGCCATTGCTGAAAACCTATCTGGATGCTCCACCCGAGCACAAATCCTGGCCTCTTGTGAAGGGAATGGCCTGAACAGCCGCCCAGGGCAAGCCAAGGGAGTTCTGTTATTTCCTAACCCCACAGTTGGGTGGGTAAAGATTAAGGGGCGAGCCATGAATGGAGCCCAGGTGGTTGTAATTGATGCTTCTGGAAAGAAAATTTATCAAACTATGGTGACAGAAGATCAGTTTCAATTGCAAGATATCCCAGCAGGTTTCTACACTATTCACCTTCGGAATGACCAATACTCCTTTTACCAGGCCATCGTTAAAGTAGATTAAATTATCTGTCATTTTCATGAGCACTCCTTCCAAATATTGGTTTAGTTTTATTACTTTTGGCTGGTCTTAAATGTGTTACTGCTCCCATTTCAATTGTCTCCTTGATCATTTAGGTAATTTCTACACGTCTTGCATCTGTTATCATCAATTGCGGGGTCTTCCCTCCTGTGAGCTACTGATCTGAGATGGCGGTATCAAAAAATGGATGCAGGAGATCCTGTTGAATTTGATTATTCACCTAAAATTAAGCATATGAGTTTTATTCAAGATCTGGTTACACTAGATGTAGTAACCGTAACAGGAAGCCTGAAAGTTCAAATAGAAGACAGGGAGGAAAGAGTAACGGAAGACGATGAGCAAATTGATGGACAAACGCTAAGTGTCATTAATTTTGATGAACTCTTCAAACGTATAAATGGTACTACCAATACACAAGGAGATCTCTCTATCGTGGCAGCAACCCGGATTAATCTCGATAGAGATACTTATAATTTTGTAGCCAACGACTTGGGTGAAGGGGGGAAGGACCTAATTGAACTACATTTCAAATCGGTTGATATGGCCGCGAAGTCTCGCTCCGAAATTGTAGCTCGGTTAATGCCCAAGATGAAGACAAAGAAAAAGGGGGTGTAAGCCATGTCCGCAGATCTTGCAAAAGTCGCCGAATTCAGGAAGCACTGCAATCAGATCGTCCAGGGCGACGATGGTGGCAAATCCTTAAAGGCCTTGGAGAAACTGATTGAGAAGGACATGGCGAAGGAATATAAGATTCCTGTTCATACTGTCTTGCCAGGGTTTGGTATGGCTAAGGCAATGGAAGAAAAACAACTGCGTGGGTTGTGGCATCAACTCACGCAGCATTTAGTGGATTTAGGCTACATTACAGAGGGGCAATTCAGGAGCTACTTGAAGAATAAGAAAACGATCTTGAGGAATGAAAAATTGCTAGCACCCATTATTGCCGGAATTAAAATCTACCTGCAGGAAGAAACAGAAAACTCAATCCGAAACCTGGTGGAAACCTCTATGCCTGAAGACGGCCTCAGCAGAATTTGGATCGAGCAACATATGGGCATGATTGTCGAGGCTATTTCGACCTACACCTCTTTCGATGGTTCCTTGTCTCCGCCTGAGAACTATCGGGTAGGGGAGGTCTCTTGCTACGGCCGTTCACTCGCCTTTCGCATACGGGTCATCTTCGAAATGGATGAGACTTTGAAAAACGTCTATATTTTTGATCGTTCGATGGTTAAGTTTACCGCTAGCTTAAGTCAGATACTGGATAAGGAAACTGATTTCTGGTTGGCGGATAAAGAAGATGAAGATGTCACCATATCAGATGATTTTTGGTTATTGACCTGTAATATTGATCAGTTATTTGAAGACTTTTTTGCTGCTTTACCCAAGCATGTACATGGCAAAGCGCTCGCCATTTCATATCAGTATGATAAGTTTACGGAAGAGGCGGAAGAGAAAATTACCCTTAAAAAAATCAAACTAGTTTACCTTGAACGGCCTGCGAAAGGGAATCCGAAGTGGTATAATAATAATAAGCGTCTCAAAAAGGGGATTAAGTCACTGGATGAAGGTATCTACGCTGTCATTGCCTTTCGTCTCCTACAGCTTAAACTATGGCAAACTAGCTTTTATCAGGGAGAAATTGATGGGAAATGGGGACTTATGTCACATGCGGCCCTCTTCAAGGCACAGGATCAAGAACTAGACCTGATCAAGGATGATTTGCAAAAGAAAAAAGTCAAAAAGAGACCTATCAATCGGAGACGTAAAATGGTGGAAAGAGCTGTGTTTCATGATGCTGAGCATAAACAAGTAGTAGCTGACCTAGAGGACATGCATGAGATTTTGAAGGGGTATGTGAGCGCTCAGACGGAAAAAGACAGTGCTGGAGAAAATGAAATGATACTCATCCAGGAGTTGAGAGCCAATGAAAACATTGATGATCAAGAGCTTGATAAGGCAATACTGAATGAAAAGGATCTTGATAGTTGTTATGCAACCGCAGGAGCATCGTCTCGAAGAAGAGTATCCTATGTGTCTTTGCGAAATAGGTCTTTTTTCCAGTGGTTACGAAGAGGAATCAAGAAAATCGTTGGATGGATCATTAATCAATTTAAAAAGATCTTTGGCCTAATTTTCTCTTTTGCTAAGGTCATTATTGACCGTATCCGAAAGGGCTTTCAGTTATTTGCCAAGGGCTTCCAATACTTTTCACATTTACTATTAGGTCGCCCCATTTTTGCGCCCAGAAAAAGTCCAGAAGATCCGCTTCCGCGAATCTTTACGCGCTTCCAGTTGGATTTTGATGCTATCAACTACATACCAAAGAATGCTACTTCGGATGAGCTAAAGGCACATGGTAATACCCTGGATATGATGCACAGGAGTATGATGTACTTCATTGATGTAATACTTTTTGTAATCAAGATGATTAGTAAGTTAACCAGGCCTGGAGGATGGGTTTGGCTAGGTATCACTATTTTTAAGTGGCTATTCAGACGAATAGAGGAGTTATTTCAGCCCGTTCCACAGCATCAATGGTCGGAGGAAGAAGTAGCCTAATTCCTAAAGCCATTGTTTTGACTAAACCATTTTAGATATTTTCCTGCGCCGATTTAGTTCACTTATTTTGGCTGCGGACTAGCGACTGACTTCCATTACGATTTTACCCGTATTGAGGTTATTTTCCATTCGTTGATGCCCTTGTACCACTTCTGTCCAAGGGATGACAGTGTCTATGATTGGCTTCAGTCTTCCCGTAGCAAAGTGTGGCATGCAATTGATCTGTAAATCCTGCGTTAGAGCAATTTTGTAATCCAGGCTTCGCGCACGCAAAGTGGTTCCTGTAATTTGCAATCGCTTGCGCAAAATAGGCGCCAAGTTTATTCCATCTGCTTTCACGCCACCAATTAAGGATAGCATGATCAATCGACCCTCCAGGGCTAAACTGTCCAGATTCATTTGAAAATAAGGGGCAGCAATGAAATCAATGATCACTTGCACGCCCTGACCATTGGTCAGCTTCTGAATGGCCTCCGCAAAATTTTCTTTCTTGTAATCAATTGCATGGCTGGCACCCAATTCCAAACAGGTTTGGTGCTTGCCCGCCGAGGCTGTTGCAATTGACTCGGCTCCATGTAGGCCAATTAATTGGATCGCGGCCGTACCAACCCCACTGGCTCCGGCATGAACCAGGACCCTCTCCCCAGCTTGTATCTTGGCCAACCAGTGTAAGGCTTGGTAAGCCGTCAAAAATACCTCCGGAATCGCCGCCCCTTGCACAAATGAAAGTGCATCTGGCAAAGGTATCGTCATATCCTCGTGCGTGACACAGTACTCCGCATATCCACCGCCGCCAAGTAATCCACAGACTCGATCGCCCTGCTTCCACTTTTTCACCTCTGCCCCTACTTTATCTACAATCCCAGCCATTTCCAGACCTAAGATAGGACTCTCTCCAGGAGGTGGAGGATAAACTCCTCGGCGCTGCATAGTATCTGCTCGATTCAAGGCCGTCGCTTTGATCTCTACCCGGATTTCTTTCGGGCCGGGCTCTGGCGTTTCCCATTCACCCATTTGCATGACTTCTGGACCACCAAATTGAGGGATTAGAATAGCTTTCATGATTACTTGTGTTTGCCACAAAATAAGGATTTTAAATCAGCTACTCATTTCTAATTGGTGCCAGGGTTTTCCGCGAAAAAGGAGAGTTACCACTTTTTGTCAATCAGTTACGCATTGTCAAGTTTCCTCGCTATTTCTTCTACTTTTTCGTGGTAAAGATTTCCCTGGAATGCCCCTCCTCGTAAGGTATGAGGTAGATCATTCGCTTCTTGAAATTGATGCAGACCTTAAATTGATGTAAGAATTCGTAACCTAGGATACCTTCTACCTTAGGCATTTTGGGAATTCCTCGTCCATCTCAGTGAAGATGAAGCCTGCCAGGAGAAGACTAGTGGAGATGATTGAATTTGCCTACATTTATGCTCAATTCCTAACCTTTAAAATTATCAGATGAGAGTAGTATCTATGATAAGCTTACTCTTCACTTTGTTGTTGACTCTTCCTGCTTTTTCCCAAGAAAAGTCCGATGATCTGGCCTTGGTCAAAACCAGCTTAGAGCACTATTTCCAGGGCTATATACACCGCGATCTAGCCCGCCTGGAATTGGCTTTTGATACCGAAAATGGGATCATGAAGCTACCTGTTACCACAGAGACAGGGGAAGAGGGTTTTGAAAACGGTTATTTTAAAGAAATCATTCCAAAATGGGGGGCTAGGGAAAAGCTATCGGAAGCGGTGTTGGCCAAAGCAAATCTAGAAGTTCAAAGTATAGATGTAGTGTCGGCCAAGATGGCCGTGGCGGTTATCCGAATGGAAGTAGGAGATAAGGTGTACATCGATGTATTGTCTTTACAAAAGATGAACGCTCGCTGGAAGATCACGAACAAGATGTACATTGCCCTGTAGAGAAGGCATTAGGCCATAGCATCAAGTTCTTCTGCCATCGGTAGCGGGTTTTCCGTTGGCTTACCTTTTCTCAAATCCCAATAAAAAACGCCAGCCAGCAATAACACGGCTAGTATGGAGCCTTCAAAACCAAAATCTCCTCCGGATAGCCATTCTGGAGCATAGTATTGATTAGCCATGATTTCGTAAGTGTTGATGCCGCTAGTTGGGTAGCCGTAGATGACGCCTTGAAAAAAGTTCCAACTGTAGTGAAGGCCGGTTGGAGCCCATAATGACCCCGTCCTTACAAACAGCCATCCCATTAGTAATCCGGAAAGCCCAATGCTCAATAGTCCTAAAATGGAAAAGTTGTCATTGGGAACATGTACCAGGCCGAAAAGAATAGAAGAGATAAGGATGGCGGTCCAAGTACTAAAATATCGTTCTACTAAGCGGAGCACATAACCTCGAAATAGTAGTTCTTCAAAGAAGGGTTGTATCAGGAAAAAGACCAGCCAGGCCAAAAAAGAGCCCAGTACGAAGTTTCCCGCCTCAAAAGTTGCCACACCGAAGATCAGCATCAACACATAGCCCACTGTTACCATGCCTACACCCAATGCCGTGCCATACCAAAAATTTGGCCAAGCCTTCCCATCTTTCAAACCGATGAGCTGCCAGGTATCCTTATCTATCTTAATCCAAAAGAGGTATATCGCCACGAAGGTACCGATGGTTAGAGCCGTCCAGAAGAAGATCATAGAATTGATGTTCAGATCCGTCATTTCGGTGTCCTCCCCAAAAGGAGCAGGCAGGCCTAATACCTGAAAGAGTACATGAGAAAAGAGAAACGTGAGTAACGATAAGGTTAGCGAAAATCCCAAGAGACGTATCAACAATCGCCAGGCTTTGGTAAGTCCCGAGCTAGTATGGGTCATGTTTTAGGTAAAGATAGGTATAATTTATGAGCTCCGGCATGCCGAGTGGAAGCCTAACCTACTAGGCTTCCACTCGCTATACATGTTGCCTTTTCTTCGCACCTGGTTGAGGTTTATCTGGCCCGGGCTACGGGAGCGGCTTTCGGGCGCACCTGTTGAGGAGTGGCTTCAGGTGAGATCTCTTTGCAACTCCATTCTGGTGTAAAGTCGTTCCCCTCCTGACTATAACGACAAACCTGGACGGAGCCATTGGCTGCCTCCAACCGAAAGGGCTGATTGGCAAATTGATGTTTCGTGGTGTATTCAGCATGGTAGGCCAAATTCAATCGCTGACCATCCCAATTATAAAAGGCTTTTTCGATGCCAGCAAAACAGCTAACGGTCATGGTACTTGCCTCCAGCATAAAACTACCTTGCACCGGGGCATTAGGAATCACTCTTAATAATACATTAGAACCACAGTCTTCAAAGACGCAAAGGCCAGGTACTGTTTTTTGGTACAACAGGCTTCCATTCTGCATAATCCGGATCTCTGCCTTGATGTCACTTACATGCTGTTTTGGTGCTGGAGAAAGTCCTAACATCACCAGTTCTTTGCGTTGGTCCCCGGTGAAATCGTGGTAAACCCAAGCCTTGGCGATATGCCCCCCCCACAGGTATCCGGAAAAACGCTTACCATTTCTATCTCTTCCTCCCACTTGGTACCAGATGTCCCCATATCCATTGATTTCATCTTCCGGGACATGCATAGCTTCTGTGTAGTTTAGCAAGTTCTTTACGGTCTGTCCCATCTCCACTTTTGTCACCACCTTGGCATCTTCGCAAGGGCCTTGATAGATTTTGATATCATGCCCAAAAACATAAAGGGTACTCCCTTTTTCGTATTGCTTGGCCGTTTGTGAATATTTGTTAAACCAATCATAATAGGCGTTGTAATCTGCGCCGATGAGGCGCTCTTGGGAGTAGCCTAATGATTGAAAACTGATTAGGGTGAATGTCATTAGTAGGGTTCTCATAACCAGGTTTTTGATTTGGTAATCGTAGAGCATAGGAGTAGATATAAGGATGTTAGATGAAAAATTTGAAGTCAAGCTATAAGCGAATGTTGCTGCTATTCCTTGTTCTTGAGGTGTGCATGAGTAGAGTGTCAGTAAAGCGTCTACTAGTTCTTCGGTAAATGCCAGTTATTGTCCGGTTGCCGTACGGGTAGTCGCAGTCAGATACGCTATTACGGAAGTAACGGGTATAGGATCATGTGGTAACGGAAAGCTGTGGGATGAGTCTTGTTCAAATTGATTAAGACTGGAGTTTTTGGTGTGATGTTGTAGTTTCTGAGTATTCAAATTATTTCGGTGGTTTAAATTTGAACAGAAACTCATATGGTTAATCTGGTAAAATCCAGAATTCCATTTCATAGGTTCTATAACTTCTCCTGGCTTAGTTTTATTATTATCCATCCCCGTAAAATCTTTAATTTTTTTCTTCACATCTATTTCTGATTGATTTTCAGATTATTGCTGTGAATACTGTGGTGTAGTTGTTTTCCTGCTTTTGGGAATTTGTTCTTTAGACTCGAAAAACGAAACAAGTAACAACTACCAGGAAGGAAATTTCAATTGGGAACAGGAAAACTATAGGGATGAGTAAGGTCGGGACTAGATGGTGCTCGTGAGGAGGGGAGGCCTTGAAAAAGCCGAGCGCAGGATGGTATAAACATTGGAGATGGCTATCGTTCCTTGAGCCCATCTGTGGAAATCCAGCAGTGCTCAAGGAACGAAAAGATGAATCTATTCCTGATGGGTACCGGTGAAGATAGAATCTACGAAGGCTCTTTTGTTAAAGATCTGGAGTTGCTCCATCCCTTCACCGACACCGATGTACTTGATAGGGATTTTAAACTGATCAGAGATGCCAATTGCTACGCCGCCTTTGGCCGTACCATCCAATTTGGTCAAGGCTAGGGCACTCACTTCCGTAGCTTCGGTGAACTTTTTGGCTTGCTCGATTGCATTTTGACCGGTTGTCGCATCCAAAACCAATAAGACTTCGTGCGGTGCGGTTTCCATTTTTTTACTGATGGAACGCTTGATTTTACTCAATTCCTTCATCAGATTGATCTTGGTGTGCAATCGGCCAGCCGTATCGATGATGGCCACATCGCATTTATTCTGGATCGCGTACTCTACCGTTTCGTAGGCAACCGCAGCCGGGTCTGTATTCATCCCTTTGCTGTAGAAGTCACAACCCACTCTTTCCGACCAGATCTTTAACTGATCGACTGCCGCGGCACGGAAGGTATCACCAGCACCCAATACAACTTTTTTCCCTTGCTTTTTGTACTGGTGAGCAATTTTACCAATAGTAGTAGTTTTACCTACTCCATTGACTCCTACAACGAGAATAATGGCAGGAAATTCCGCGGTAGGCAAGCTGTAATCTTCTAGATCTTCCGTATTATTTTCCGCCAGCAATTGCACGATCTCATCTCTTAGGATATTCTGTAGTTCGCTAGCGAAGTACTTGTCGCGGGCAACGCGTGCTTCAATCCTTTTGATAATCTTTACTGTCGTATCAATCCCTACGTCGGAAGACACCAATATATTTTCTAGTTCATCTAATATATCCTCCTCTATGGTAGATCTACCAGCGATGGCCTTGGAGAGTTTACCTAGGAAACTGGTTTTGGTTTTTTCCAGTCCTTTGTCTAGGTCTTCTTTCTTTTCTTTATTGAAAAACTTCGAGAAAAAGCTCATAGCGATGTTGGATTAGAAAGCGGCGGGAAGGTTTAATTCCAACCAATTGATTGATGTTGAGGATATCAATAGTTACAAATACACAAAGAGGCTTTCCTTAGTCAGAAAAGCCTCTTTGGGGGCTGAAAGTTAATCTTGGTCTTATTTCTTAGCCAAGAATTCTTTCACTTTATCCTTGTGGATCATTACCTCTTTATAAGAGTAAGTTCCAGTCTTAGGATTTTTTACACTTTGAACTACTTTTACGAAGTCACGACCCGATCCAGCGTTAGCTTTACGTTGCGCGACCCTTGCGTTCTTTGATACCTTTGCCATAATATTCGAATTTTAAGCGTGAAGTGCTGTAAGGATGTCAAAAATAAGGATATCTACTTGATCATGCAAGTGGATCGAATCTTACTTGATTTCTCTATGTACAGTTACGCGCTTAAGTATAGGATTGTATTTCTTTAGCTCTAATCTATCAGGCGTATTCTTCCTGTTCTTTTGCGTCACATATCTAGAAGTACCGGGCATACCAGATTTCTTATGTTCGGTACATTCCAAGATAATTTGCTGGCGATTTCCTTTACTCTTCTTTGCCATGATATAAAAACTTAAATAGTAATCAAATTATAATTTAACACCCGTATCAACCCCTTTGCGTTCCAATTTCTTCAAATAGGCATAAATACCCAATTTGTTAATGTTTCGGATCGCAGAAGAAGATACTTTCAAAGTCACCCACTCTCCAGTTTCAGGAATAAAGAAACGCTTCTTGTGCAAGTTTGGCACAAAACGACGCTTGGTCTTACGATTAGAGTGAGACACATTGTTTCCCGTAATTGGGCGCTTACCCGTCAATTGACATACTTTAGACATAACACTGCCGCTTTAGCGTTCGAACGCTCCAACCTTAGAATAAACTAAGAATGGAGCGTCCAACAAATCTAATTATAATAGTGACTCCGCCAGGACTCGAACCTGGAACCTCCTGATCCGTAGTCAGGTGCTCTATCCAATTAAGCTACGGAGCCAAATGATTCATTTACAATGAATTAAAGAAATCAATATTTCTCTTTGAGAAATGCTCTTGTGGGCCATTGCCCCAAAGCGGTTGCAAACTTACAACCATTTTCTTACATGAACAAGAACAAGGAAAGAATTTTTTTAGTTCACGACATGATTTTTATGGTCAATTTACTTCAGAATACTACGAGTAAAATTTCAGGTGAATTTAACTACTATCTGAAGGCATCCATTTCCTGTGCAGCTCCTATTAACGTTAGATTTGACTGCCCATACTCCTGGTATACTTTTTCCACGCAAAGCCTTATTAAGCACTACCTACCTAATTAGATATAGAAAACCACTTCTCCGAAGTCGTCCATTTTCATCCGGGGTGCCATCCCATCGAGTTCCATCTATGAAATTTGCTCGGATAACTTTCCAAACATAAGTTCCGCTTGGCATCGGTTTACCATTGACGGTTCCATTCCAACCTTCAAGTGGAATACCTTCGTGATCGATTTGAGTACTTTCCCACAAAAGCTGGCCGGTCCGATTATAGACAGCTATATGGTAGTCCGATAGACCGATTCCTTTCGACAGAAAGATCTGTTTCTCGCTATCCTTATCTTCTGGAGAAAGGGCATTCGGAATGAATAGTGCCGTCAAAGTATCTAGATTCACTACTTTGGAAACCGTATCTCGACAACCTGCTGGATTGGCTACAATATGAGTGACCCGCTTATCAAAGCTGGATAAAAACCGATGTATAGGGTTTTCTACTTCCAAAACAGTTCCATCATCAAAATCCCAAAAGAAGTAAGTAACGTCCGTACTGGAACTGTCAAAAAAGGCATAAGTAGTTGGCGGGTCATTGTCAATTTTGTCAAAGTAAAAATCTGCTTCCGGACGATTATTTACCATGATGAAGTCATTTAACTCCAAGGTGTCGGTGCAACCACTACCATTTCCAACCACAAGGGTTAAATCGTAAAAGCCTGTATCGGTGAAAACATAAGATCCGTTCCAATTGGTATCAACAGCTAGGTCGGAAAAATACCATTGAGCAAAACTCGCATTTTCAGATCGGTTCAAAAAGGTAGCTCGTGTATCGGTACAGATCACGCTATCAACAGCTTCCAGGTCTGCGAAAGGTATGTCGTAGGCTGTAAAGGTTTTGGTAATGCTAGTTTGACAAAGGAATTGGTTTGTTGCCGTAAGCTGTATGTCATAGCTGCCAGCTGCATCGTAGACCACACAAGGTTCATTTTCTGTGGAAGGTGATCCTCCAGCTCCAAAAGTCCAGCCAAAGCCATCAGCCCCAACAGAAGTATTCCGCAAGCAAATATTTTGAGGCAATCCACAAGCTGTATCTTGTTCAATTTCAAAATCAGCAATAGGGACCGGATAAACAATCACTTGTGCAAAAGTCGTATCATCGGAGCACCCGAATTCGTCCGTTGCTGTTAAGGTTATAAGATAGGTGCCGCTTTCGGTATAGGTATGTGGAGGTGGAGATTGACCTACCGCAGAGTTTCCATCTCCGAAATCCCAGGTATAAAAGTCCGCATTTGAACTTAAATTGCTAAAAGATACCTGTAGAGGGGGGCATCCAAATAGAGGACTTGCTGTCATACTGGCCTCTGGGATATCTCTTATCTCAATCGATTTTGTTACTGTATTTGGACATCCAGTATCCGCTGCAAAGGAGGTCATAGAGACTTGATAAGTTCCAGGCAAGGCAAAGATATGGACCGGATTGGTGGCTAGAGATGTATCTCCATCGCCAAAATCCCAAATGGTGCCGCTAACGCCCAATGAGGTATTAAAAAATGGGACAGAATCGCGAGCACAAGCAATAATAGGCGCTTCATAAGAGACCTCTGGAGCTGGAAATACAGTGATTTCTACGGTCGCACTATCTTCGCCACATCCGTTGTCCGCTACCAGCGTTACCACATAATTGGTGATGGTATCATTCATGGCATAGAAGGTATAAGTTGTATCCTTCGCAATTGAAGTATTACCATCCCCAAAAAACCAGTTGTAGACGATGGCTGAATCTGGAGAAGTTGAATTGGAAAAATTCACGCTTAGAGGTTCGCAGCCGGAGGTTACATCGGCACTAAAAAAGGCCCTGATATCATCCGGCTTAACCAGGATTTCTCGACTAAGCGTTGAATCACCACACTGATTGAAGGCGGTTAATTCAATGGTATAAATGACATTCATGGAATCCATAGCAAAATATACCTGATCGGGGGCTATAGAATCCGTTGAAGTAGTTCCATTTCCTAAATTCCACAAAAAGGACTCAGGTAGCCCTTCCGAAAAGTTGTTAAATCTCGCGTGAAAGGGTTCACAATCTTCATATTGGTTAATATCAAAGAGTGGAATAGGATTTGGGAAGACCGTGACAGAATCGGTATAGGTAGCTGTCCCACAATGATTGGTCACTCTTAAGCTAATGTAGTAAGTGGTATCTCTTCTGCCCTGTTGATAATAGACTGTTCCTGGGGTTTCTTCAACACTCGTCATCCCATTTCCAAAATCCCAAAAGTATTCCACATTTTCGTAACCAATACTTTCATTGGTGAAATTGACGGGGAGGATAGGACAGCCCATACTGGTATCCTTGGCAAACCTAGGTATTGGCGGGCCGGATACAAAGACTTGTGTAAAGGTCGAATCAACACATCCTGCCTCCGATGTCACAACCAATCGGATGTCTACAAAACCCGTGGTGTCAAAAATGTGAACCGGATTTTCTTCACTATATCTGCTGGTATCCGCCCCAAAGATTGTCCATTCAAAGCTTGTGGCACCAATAGAAGCACTTGCAAGAGGCGTTGGGATATTAACACATAGATCGTCCAAGTCCTGGATAATCGGGCTTGGCAATGGATGTACCGTCACTAAAAAATCATCCGAGCCAATGCAATCTGTTCCAGCTTGTTGATAAAAATAGGTGATATTGTAATCTCCGGATCCCAGAGCGGATGGAGTGAATAAGCCATTTATGGAATCCACTATTCCTGGGCCCGTATACCAGCCTCCGGGAGGATCTCCTCCCGTGAGCTGTATGGTATCTACAGACACACAGGTGGACACATCAGGCCCTCCTTCCACATTACTTAAATCAATGACGGTGATTTCCTTGTCCGCAGAGATTTGACATTCTCCCTGAACAAAGGTGTAGGTGACAATATGTGTTCCTCCCCCCGTTAAGCTGGGATCAAATAAACCTGCTTCACTATCAATGATACCGAGCCCACTCCAGGTACCTCCAGGCGGTTCGGGAGTCGGGATTTGAAATTCCCCATCTTCTAGGCAAACTACCTCAGTTGGACCAACGTCTAATATGGGGATGGTATCAATCACAAAAGTATCGCTAATGATGCTAGAACCACAGATATTGTAAGCCGTCAGGGTATAGATGTAGGTGCCAGCACCAGAATACCCTATATTTTGAGGATTGAACTCAGCAGAAGTAGATGGGGCCCCACCAGGAAAACTCCATCTGACACTATCTAGTCTACTTGCTCCGTAATCTATTGCTGGACTCAACTGCACTTCCTGGCAGAAATCAGCTGCCGGGGATAATTGAAGCGTTGGAGTAGATAAGATACTTATGGTATCTCGCCAGGACAATTCACCACAGACTTCATTGAAGACCTTTTGAAAAATAATATAAATGCCCGTGTCCTGGAAAACAAACATTGGATCTCGTACATCCGATTCAAAACTGACCTGATCAGCATGGGGCCCTTCAACTTCCCACAAATAATTGAGTTCATCTCCAACGGTAGTATTGGTGACTTGTACGCTAAATGGTGTGGAGCAACTAAAGTCGTTATCTACAGTAGCTCCAATTTCAATAGGTTCAAATACGTTAAAAGTTTGACTAACAGAATCTTGACCACAGCCATTATAAGCGATGATTGTTACCGTATAATTACCTGGAGAATCGTAAAATACATTGTCTGGATCTAGTTCAGTACTGGTTTCAGGTTGCCCATCAGGGAAAAACCATCGAACAGAGTCAATCAAATCAAGGTTTTGGTAGGTCGGTACAGGATTAATGTTGGCTTCTCCACAAAAGCGATCAAAGGGATCTAATGAAACTTCCGGGATTTCACTAATGATAACGGTCTCTGTCCAAATAATGGATTCGCAAACTGGACTACTAATAACTGCTGTAATGGTGAAAGTCCCAACATCATCGAATGTAAATTCAGGTTCCGGGATGCTGAGGTCGCTAATGGATACAGATGGATCCGAGGCAGACCAGTCATAAATTAAATTGTCCCCGGTGGACAAATTGGTGATACCTATTGATTCTCCTACACAAGCAAAGGTAGTATCGATTTGGATATCCAAATTAGGGCCCGCCAAAATGGAGAAGGATTGAGTGGAAGAATCGATTCCACAACCATTGTATACCCAGACTCCCACGGTGTAATTTCCGGTAGTATCAATGGTGATCAGCCCAGGTTCAAATTCGGTGGATGTGGTAGGGGAAGCATGCTCTGGAAAAATCCATCTGACCGAATCAATTCGCTCTCTTGCGCTGAAAATAGCGGTGGGGGTGAAAGAGGCCGTTTCACAAAAGTCTTCGATTTCATCGAGATCTACCGTAGGCGGTTCGCTGATGGTCACTTCTACAGTATAGGTTAAGCCATCACAGACTGGATTGCTAACTACACCCGTAAGGGTAAAGGTGCCGACGGTGTTGAAAGTAAATGATGGTGAAGCCTCAGCGTTATTGCTAATTTCTACCGATTGGTCCGAAGCTGACCAGTTGTATTGTAGGTTATCTCCGGTAGAAGTATTGTTGATGCCAATGGATTCCCCTACGCAAGCAAAGGTAGTATCGATCTGGATATCCAGATTAGGACCTTCTAAAATGGAAAAGGATTGGGTGGAAGAGTCGATTCCACAACCATTGTATACCCATACTTCCACGGTGTAATTTCCGGTAGTATCAATGGTGATGAGTCCAGGTTCAAATTCGGTGGATGTGGTAGGGGAAGCATGCTCTGGGAAAATCCACCTGACCGAATCAATTCGCTCTCTTGCGCTGAAAATAGCGGTAGGGGTGAAAGAGGCCGTTTCACAAAAGTCTTCGATTTCATCGAGATCTACCGTAGGCGGTTCGCTGATGGTCACTTCTACAGTATAGGTTAATCCATCACAGACTGGATTGCTAACTACACCCGTAAGGGTAAAGGTGCCGACGGTGTTGAAAGTAAATGATGGTGAAGCCTCAGCGTTATTGCTAATTTCTACCGATTGGTCCGAAGCTGACCAGTTGTATTGTAGGTTATCTCCGGTAGAAGTATTGTTGATGCCAATGGATTCCCCTACGCAAGCAAAGGTAGTATCGATCTGGATATCCAGATTAGGACCTTCTAAAATGGAAAAGGATTGGGTGGAAGAATCGATTCCACAACCATTGTACACCCAGACTTCCACGGTGTAATTTCCGGTAGTATCAAGGGTGATGAGTCCAGGTTCAAATTCGGTGGAAGTAGCAGGGGAAGCATGCTCTGGAAAAATCCACCTGACCGAATCAATTCGCTCTGTTGCGCTGAAAATAGCGGTGGGGGTGAAAGAGGCCGTTTCACAAAAGTTTTCGATTTCATCGAGATCTACCGTAGGCGGTTCGCTGATGGTCACTTCTACAGTATAGGTTAATCCATCACAGACTGGATTGCTAACTACACCCGTAAGGGTAAAGGTGCCGACGGTGTTGAAAGTAAATGATGGTGAAGCCTCAGCGTTATTGCTAATTTCTACCGATTGGTCCGAAGCTGACCAGTTGTATTGTAGGTTATCTCCGGTAGAAGTATTGTTGATGCCAATGGATTCCCCTACGCAAGCAAAGGTAGTATCGATCTGGATATCCAGATTAGGACCTTCTAAAATGGAGAAGGATTGGGTGGAAGAATCGATTCCACAACCATTGTACACCCAGACTTCAAGGGTATAATTTCCGGTAGTATCAAGGGTGATGAGTCCAGGTTCAAATTCGGTGGAAGTAGCAGGGGAAGCATGCTCTGGAAAAATCCACCTGACCGAATCAATTCGCTCTGTTGCGCTGAAAATAGCGGTGGGGGTGAAAGAGGCCGTTTCACAAAAGTTTTCGATTTCATTGAGATCTACCGTAGGCGGTTCGCTGATGGTCACTTCTACAGTATAGGTTAATCCATCGCAAACTGGATTGCTAACTACACCTGTCAGGGTAAAGGTGCCGACGGTGTTGAAAGTAAATGATGGTGAAGCCTCAGCGCTATTGCTAATTTGTACTCCTTGATCCGAAGCCGACCAATTGTATTGTAGGTTATCTCCGGTAGAAGTATTCGTGATGCCAATGGATTCTCCTACACAAGCAAAGGTAGTATCGATCTGGATATCCAGATTAGGACCTTCTAAAATGGAAAAGGATTGGGTGGAAGAGTCGATTCCACAACCATTGTATACCCAGACTTGAAGGGTATAATTTCCGGTAGTATCAATGGTGATGAGTCCAGGTTCAAATTCGGTGGAAGTAGCAGGGGAAGCATGCTCTGGAAAAATCCACCTGACCGAATCAATTTGTTCTCTCTCGCTGAAATTGGCGGTAGGCGTAAAGGTGGCTATTTCACAAAAATTCTCAATTCCATTAAGATCTACTGTAGGGGCTTCTCCTACGGTAACTTGAGCTGTAAAAGTCAATCCATCGCAAACGGGATTACTAATTATTCCCGTTACAGTATAATTTCCTGCTTCATTGAAAGTAATAGTGGGTTTATCGGAGGAAGGTTCATCTATGGTTGCACCATTGGGGTCGGTTACGCTCCAGGTATACAGTAATTGATCTCCAGTAGAATTATTGATTACACTAATCTCATCTCCCTTACAGATCATATCATTGCTCAACGCTATGTCAATGGACGGCCCCTGAAGTACAGTGAATTCAATTCTATCTTCAGTTGTTCCGCAATCATTTTCTACCGTTAGAATAATTTCGTGTGTGCCAGGGCCAAACTGAATGTTGGTCGGGCTTTCTTCATTCGAAGAAGTAGTATTGGTACTGTTCGGGAACTGCCAGGAATAACCAATTATGGGGCTGTTGCAACTAATTACTTCGGCGGTAGGATTGATCGTTGCATTATCACAGGCTTGATCGATGGAACCGATACTTACTTGTGGTGCTTCCCCAATTCGAATCAATTGGGATATGGTGTCTGTAGTACAAATATTTTCGACGGTTAACAATATGCGGTAGAGCCCAGATTTTGTGAACCGAAACTGTGGGTTTTCATCATCCTGATCACTATTCATAAATTCCCATCCATCCGATGTCGTTCGACATTCGGCATCTACCAATTCTACCGACCAAGCAAAAGTGGCCGCCTGGCAAGCATCTAAGGTATTAGACCTATTTAAGACCTGTACATCTAGTCCAGATTGGACACAACCGTTGGTTTGGTCCACATCAAATAAGGCAATGGGGTTATCTATGGCACAAACGTTTACGCTACTGCTATCTTCACACCCATTTTCGTTTCGATAGTGGTAGGTGACAGTATGGGTGCCGGCTGGCCCTGAAAAGATGCCTTCCTGACTAATATTGTCACCCGTCCAGAAGCCCGTACCACCATCACTAGCGTCGGGAGATCCTACAAGCGGATCAGCGGAACCTACACAGATGGTTTGGTTAGGGTCTGTAGTCATGGTAGGTAGATCAAATACCGTAATTTCAATGGTGTCTTGATTGGTACATTCATCCTCTTGACCAACGACGATTACCCTATATGTACCAATGCAGCTTGTATTTGCGCTTACTTCTACTTGATCACCAGTAGCGCTATTTAAGCTTAGACACTCGTCTGCCGTCCAAGTATAGGAAGAGGCCCCCGTGGCATTCAAAGTAATGGATTGACCGATACAGATATCCGGATCATCTGGAGTGATCCTCACAGGTATCAGGTCGGCCACCGTGACATCTATTGATGCTTCGCTGGTACACAATGAGTTAGGGTCGGTTACAGTAACAGAATAAACACCACGAGTGGAAGCATCAGCTTCGCCAATAATGGGGTTTTGTTCATTGGAGGTAAAGCCATTTGGGCCAGTCCAGGAATATTGGAGTTCTGCTGAACCCGATGCGTTAATTTGGATAGAACTACCATTACAGGGCGTATTGGCGGTCAGTACTGGTTGTGGGGGGGAGGGAAAAATTACGAAACTGGTGGTCGTTTCTGATGGACCACAATCGTTATTGGTCGTCAAAATGATGCTATAGGTTCCTGGTTCATCGTATTGGATCTCCCCAGGATTCAGGCCATTACCTGTGCTGGGTGTGCCCCCAGGGAACTGCCAGGAATAGCTAGGTTGGTCATTAATATCACAGGAAACCGTTTCTAATACCGTTGGATTAATGGTTGCGTTGTCGCAGAAAGTAGGCAAAGTGTCTAGTCGACCAATGGCAGCGGTTTCGACTGTTACGGTTTGGTTAAAAGTATCATCTCCACACTCATTCGAAACAGTCAAGGAGATGTTATAAATCCCAGGTTCATTAAACCGTATTTCTGGATCGATGGAATTGGCATCAGTGTCATTGATGAAGTCATAGTCTTCTATTTCAGCACACTCGGACGCTTCCAACATAATGTTCCAACTATAGCTGGCTTCCTTACAGCCATCCAAAGTATTGGATTCATTGGTCAATACAATGGTATGGGGAAAGCAACCGGCATCGTCATTGATACTGAAATCAGCGACTGGATCAGCGAGGATACAAATGGATTTTTCTATTACATCATCACCGCAAAATGGGTCTGTATTCGATTGATTGAAATTATTCTGTACAACCAGTCGGATGGTGTAGTTTCCAGGGCGAGTAAAATCTGCTGAGAAACCTGCCGAATCTGTTAAACTTCCTGCAACAATATTATAGCCATTATTTGGAACGATAGACCAATTTGCGGATAGGGCATCGGTACACTCATTGGTACTGGATTCCCAAAATAGTCCCGTTTCGGAAGTATTGGTAAACTGAAAAGTATTGGTTTGGCAGGTATTGTCCATCGGGTTGATTTCGAAATCTGCGGAAGGCGTATTTACCGTGCGAATAGGACCTACTGCCGCAGACGCATTCTGATTGGGGCAACCGGTCTCTGCTCTGATAGAGACTTGGAATGCGTGCATGAATTCTGAATTATTGATGGTACTGGTGGTTCCGCATGCAGTCATTGAAAATGGGTACTGTACGGTAGAGGGAGGCGGGTGACTAAATTCAACTGCTGGAGAACCGTCATTGGCCTGTAGAATATATCTTGTATTTGGCGTATTGTTACTTACTCCGACGATATCTATTGGTGCTGAACCTGGCAAGCAAATTGGAGCCAGGGAGGCTAAAGCTGCTCCAATAGCCGGGGTCGAACTAAAGATAAAAGAGGTGGTTTCTGTATGAACACATCCATTGCTTCCTGTAACTGTCACCTCAATGTTGTATTGTCCAGGTAAAAAGTAAGTGTGCGTAAGTGTGCTAAAATTTGTCGTTTCCGCATTGGGGACACCATCAACACCCCAATTGATTACATAGTTTGTATTGGAACCTGTGGTGGTTGAAGCATTTTCTATCGTCACCATTCCACTAGTACAATTGATAAAATTATTGCCAGAGGGATCGGTGATGGCGGCGTCAGGTACCTGTTGGACGCTAACCGTCTGAGTGCTAGAGGCCTCATTGCAATCATCTCCATTAACCGTAAGACGGACAGTGAAATTTTGGTTTCCATTTCCAAAGGATATAAAGGTATGAGAAGGGTTAGATTCACTGGAGTTGTTCCCATCCCCGAAATCCCAGGTATAAGTCAAGTTTGGGCTGGAATTTGCAGGGGCGAAAGAAACGACATTGCAACCAGATACAGTAAAAGTAAAGTCGGCATTACAATTTTGACCACCCAGACTTTGAACCATCGAGGAAAGGGTCAAAAACACAACTACAAAATACTTATTCATTGCAAGGCTTTAAGAGGGTTTAAGAGCGGACTTGAATCAAGGGAAATGAAAGAGATTTAAAACTTAACGGGACACTTTCCTTTATAGGTTTCAAATCGACTAAAGCTACCACAGCTTTGATTTTTGCTTTTACCAGGAAAGTTCATACGGAGGTTAAGTTCTAGCACCCCCAGTGTGTTGGTAGCTTGAAGTCCCCCTAAATTAATATCATATGATAACCCTAGGATAATGCCCTGATCTTTCTGATGCCTTGATCTTCGCGAATCAAATGCGGTTTTGAGGTCCGTACCGATGTTGATGATTAAGGCTCTGGTATTTTGGGCTGGAAAATAGGGAGGAGTAATGTCAGCCGTACTAGATGATTGACCAGGCGTTTGATAAAAGAGGCCTACGTAATGCGCTTTGCTTTGAATAAAACCGCCAAAGGTATATAACTCCAAACCAAATTGGTTTTGCCAACGAAATTGAGGGGCAAAACTTACCTTAGGAGCGACGCCTTGCATCGGCTGATGGGCATAGGAAAAACCCATATGAAATGTATAACCCATTGGGATTTCAAACGCAGAGGCAAGATTTAATAAGGATTCCTGAGGAGTATTGACATTCGAAAGGCTCAGACCAACCGTAATTAAAAGCTGGTCTTTACCCAACTTCTTAAAGCCTCGAAACATGAAACCAGCGTTAAGAGTTGGGTAGAGACCACTAGACAAGGGCATCACCTCTGGGCTTCCCGTGAAGCCTAAGACTGGGTCCAATTGACTGGAATAAATCAGTGATTTAGAGTCTACACTTTTCTGTTGGAGCCCAATTTGGAATCCCGCTCGGAGATCCAGCCGATCCAGCAGCCCCCCAAATGCCAAATCGGCTAGCTCAAAGCTGAAGGCGGTACCAAACCCTTGTGTAATCATGGGAGACCCGCCTGCTCGGTCATGAAATGCTAGTACTGCCAAACCCATATTCATATTTTTTACCGGTATGAAACATGGTAGTTGTAGCTCTCCAGTGGCTTGGAAAGTCCGGTAACTCTGCCCAAAAGAGCCTAGATCTCCGTCTGGTATACCAAACCATTGGTCCCGATAATTTAAGGTCACGGAGTATCCTTCGTCAAAACCGGCATAGGCGGGATTTAGGTTAACTCTGTCGGCATAAAACTGGGAGAAGTACGGAAGCTGTGAGAACGCTACGTTGGTGCATACAGATAGAATGAAAAAAACAAGCACAAGGGCTTTTAGGAAATAGCTTTTCATGATTGTGGACTGCTTTGATTGGTTATTTTCTGGGAATCTTAGTGGACTGCTCAAAATGAGGATTATAAGTGTTCCGATAATTGCTATGATTAGAAAATATATCTTCCCGCATAATTATCGGAATCTGTAAACTCAAAAAACAAACATTGTCATAGGACCATATTGGTTTAGTTAATAGAACTCAGATTTTATTGTAGATTGAAGTGCTATTGCTACCGATAAATTTTCGTGAAGGAATTGAAGTAATGAGAGCTTGAATAATTATGAACCAAGTATCTGAATCATTGTAAAACAGCTTTTTAGTTCATGGGATTAGCATACTTTTTTGTGCAGCGTTCAAAGGATTTTGACCGAAGCTTCATCAGTTGAGGGAAGTTTTGGTCATTTTGAGTGTAAGCCTTAAGTCTATTTTTTTAAGATAGTCGTAAATTTAATATTAATTTTTTCTTTTCAAGAATTTATTAGACGTAGTATTGAAATTTATCGTCAGAATCTAGCTTTTAGATTAAGTATCCCAGGATGTAATATCGTGGACTAATATGGCCCTCAACCTCATAGCCTCAGCTAGGACTAAGCTGCCCTATTGGGTACCCGATGACATCCACCTCCATTCTACTTCACCAAAGGAGAATTGTCGGTTAGTAGTGTTTAAAATGCTTTTCCCTTGCAGCTCTCCCTCCTGATTGCGATCTACCAGGAACTCCGTGATCGTGAATTGCCCTTTTTCAAAGTCATAACTTACCCCATCATCATTATACAAAAGATAACGATTGCCTTTTGTTCCATAGTGGCGGACCTCCAACTTGGGCTTGTTACTGTTTAGATCCTCACCTTTAGCAATCATCGGGATTATTCCACCATTTTTGACAAATAGCGGGATGTGGCCCCAATCTGCGTCGATAGTTATCGTCTCTTCTTCGCCAACAAATTGACCCGTGTAAAAATCATACCATTTACCTTTAGGCAAAATGACTTTTCGGCTTTTTTCGCCGGTGAAAACCGGAGCCACTAGCAGGGATGGTCCCATCAGGTATTGGTCGCTTACCTCTAGACGCTGTAGTTCAGCATATGGATTGGTGATATCGTCTAATTGATCACCAACTAGTTTTTCATCTTGAGCAAAACCCTGTTCTAACACCATAGCTCTGAAGGGAGGAATACCACTTTGCTGATAATCATAAAACGCCGTGTAGAGATAGGGTAGGAGCCTTTTTCGCAAGATTACCACCTCGCGTACCTCATCGGTCACCTCGGGGAAACTCCAGGGTTTGGTTCCGCTGTACCAGGCATTGAGCATCATCAGGGGAGAGAAGCAAACCGTTTGGAATCGTCGGATCCACTCCTCTGCGGATTTAGCGCTTCTTATTTCAGGTGTCCACAGTAGGCCAGATAGGGACGAGTTGGCGAGGGCCGTTACATAGGGTTTGTGCTGGTAGTAGTCGCTGTAAATGACAGCACTTTTATCACTAGCTCCAATATAGGAAGAACGGACCAAGTTGTAAGTTCGTCGGTTTTGCTTTCGCAGATGTTCTTGCAGGAGATGCTGCAAGATGAGTCCATAGAGCTGCCTGATTTCTACAGCATCATGTCCTGAAGGGAAGGAAGCATGGTCCGGCCATAACCAGACGTCATACCCATCCACTTCATCCAATTTATAACCACTGACGCCCAAGTCCAGGTGCTTCTTTTGATGATGTTGTAACAAAATTTGTTGAGCTACCTCTAGTGTATAATCAGGCACCTCGCCCAACCAGACGGTATGGCTGCCAGTGTACGGTTTTATAGATGAATACATGCTAGAACTTGGAGCCACGTAGGGATTCTCCCAAAGATTAAGCTTGATTCCTTGTTGAGAAAGCTGATCGACAAACTTTCCCGGGTTAGGGAAGCGTGAATCATCCCAATCATAGGAACAGGGATAGGCGAAGCTTTGCCAGCCGGGTTCCAAGCCAATTACGTCTAAAGGAAAATCGTTCTTTTTAAAATCTGCTATTTCTTTGTAAACATCCTGGTCGGAGCTTTGCGTATGTACGCGATGCCAAAATCCTAAACCCCACTTTGGAGGCAGCACCCCTCCTCCACAAAATAAATTATATCGTTGTACCACTTCCAGAATAGTCTTACCCCCAAAGACATAGACTTCCATGCCAGTTCCAATGGCACTTGCTTCCACCGCATCAGAGAGCGGGCGGGCCGCCCATTTGCTTCCGCCAGTAGTTCTGTCTACCAACGCTGGAAGCTGGCTGTCCTTGCGATTACTTACACCTACATGTATTTTCACTCGCTGAGGGGAGTTAATTAAAACGCCATACCCCTTACTGGATATATAGAAGGGAATAGGGGCATGCGTGTAACCTTTAACCCCTCCGTAGTGATCCACCTTCAAGGTATAGACCTGCTTGCGTCGATTCATCCCCTCAAATTCCAAGCCTAGTCCATAGATCTTCTCTTCTTCTTCCAAGGGGAGCCGGATTCCAATACGCGTTGGTGTCTGATGATGATAAGTCTTTTGCTCTTCAAAGGGAAAGGAAATTTCGCCGAGCTTCTTGATAGCTGCTGCTTTAGGTGCATGGGCGTAATCTAAGGCATTTAACTGCAATTCACCAATCTTGGCCTTCCATACACCTGGTAATACCTGTTCCCATTTCAATTGCTCCATCCCGCTAAGGGTGGTATTTTGACTGATCAGATAAATAGGGAAAAAAATCCAGGAAAGGAGAAAAAGAACAGCTCTTGTATTAGGAAGCATGGCGTTGGTTATTCTTTACGGTGGATTCACTTGCGGAAGATACGAAAATTGCATCTAGGGTTTAATCCCAATCAGGGGGTAAATCTAGTCCATAGATATAGGTAAAAGGGTGGGCGAGACAATTTGGTGTTCAAAAAACAAGTCTAGTGACAGTACATTTTTGCAAGTGGATGTTGTAAGGGTAGAGTGGAGGTGGTTTGAGCCTTTCAATTTTACTAATGTTCATCAAATGAGCTGACTATGACCAAGTGGGTTGAGCTGTTTTCAGAATATGTACAGATACTAATCGGGATTCTTCTAGCAAGCATTGGCCTTAAGGCATTTCTGTTGCCGAATGGATTTCTGGATGGAGGGGTAACTGGGATCGCAATCCTAATAAGTGAAAAAACACAAATCGACATCTCGTACTTGTTAGTGGGAATTAGTATCCCTTTTCTGGGCTTAGCCTGGTATACGGTATCGCGAAGAATTGTATATAAATCGATGCTCTCTATCATCGGTTTAGCCTTATTTATCCACTTCGAAAACTTTGTGCCGATCACAGAAGATAAATTGCTCATCGCAATCTTTGGGGGCTTGTTCCTTGGGGCAGGAATTGGTCTTACCATCAAGAATGGAGCGGTACTGGATGGAGCAGAAATCCTCGGGATATTTGCCAACGAGTATTATGGCATTAGCATCGGGAAGGTCATTCTCACTTTTAACGTCATTCTCTTTGCGATTACGGCAAAACTGCTGTCCGTAGAGGTTGCTATGTACTCTGTGCTTACCTATCTGGTCACGGCTAAGATAATCGACTACATGATTGAGGGATTTGAGGACTATATCGGGTTGCTGATAGTTTCTAATGAAGCGGCAACTTTAGAAAAAGTACTTATTGAGCAAGTGGGAACGGGTATGACCATTTATCAAGGGGTAAAGGGTTACGGTTCCCGGGGACAGCAAGAGGATCTCCAAGTTATGCAGATGGTGATCAATCGGATCGATATTCGCAAGACCTACAAGGCCATTAACAAAGTCGATAAAAAGGCTTTTATTATCGAGTTCGATGTCAATGCCATCCAAGGAGGTATTCTTCGCAAGTACTTGAGTAAACAAGGCATTAAGTCATTGTGGACGATGACTACTGGCTAATAGATTGATAAACTAAATCAGCAATGGCTTTATACCCGTCTTGGTTTGGGTGCACGCCATCTTTCTCCGTAAATAGTTCAGGACGATGATCCAATGGGGTGTTGAGATCGATGAAATTTACCCCCTTTTCTTCCGCTACTTCTCTTACCCAGCCTAAAATCTCTTTTAGCCTGGGTTTTCTAATGCCAAGGCCCTCCTGGCGTTCCAGGCCCAAACCTGGGGTTTCAAGTACCATAGGCGAGGGAGCGCAAACCCAAATGCGCGGAGCGGAAGCCGAGGTGTTCAAGGAGTCAATTAGATCCAAATAATCCTGCTTGTATTCATCCTTGTATTCCCAACATTTCCGATTGCCACAGGTACCTAACCCACAAGTGTCATTGGTGCCGAGGCTAATCACCACAATATCTGGCTTCAGGGCTCTAATTTTGGAAAGTTGCGCCCATACCGTGGGTTTGCCTTTGCGGATTAAAGTACAACTTCCTACGCCCATGTTATGGACTTGGTACTTATCGCCAAGCAGTAGCTGAAGTTGCGCAGGATAGGAGTAGGTCTCAGGGGCCTCCAAACGTGCCCCGAAGGTAATGCTGTCTCCTACGCAAGCTACTTGCTTGACTGTTTGCTCACAGCCCAGATGTATGGAGTATATGAGAATTAGTTGAAGTAAAGTTTTGACACTTCGTTTGGCGCTGGTCATACCGGTGGTGATTTACTTGAATCTGAGTACATAACTAAAGGTCCAGTTGAGTAGGATCGAGGCGTCTAGGTTTTGTCCATCCTTTGGGTAATATGCCGCATCCACAGTCCAACCTTGTGCATTGGACTGCCCGGCCCAGATGAATAGATCAACCTCTTCCTGGGAATAGCAGGCAACGGGAATGAATAGACAGATCGTCCACAGCTCGGCAATTAGCTTTTCTTGATAGTACTTCATGCGCTGACTCCTTAATAGGTTTTATCCAAGTCATTCGTCCGAACGGCCAGTAGCTTGGCCTTTAATTGCTGCTGAAAATCAGCTACAATCGATTTATAGTCTGAATCCAAGGCCAGGTTGGTGTATTGCTTGGGATCCTTCTCCATATCGAACAACTCCATGCCTGCTCCCGCATCTTCGTCATATTGAATATAGGCCCACTTTTCGCTTCGCAGGAGAAAGGTTCGGCCGCCTTGGGAAACGGAAAAAGCCATATCGCGCACCTCCTTTTCCGGGTCATCTAGCACCTCGACCAGGCTCTTCCCTTGCAGATGTTCCGAATAGGGGAGCCCCGCCAGCTCTGCAACGGTAGGATATAGGTCGATCAGTTCGGTGAACGAATGACAAACCGAGGGCTTTTTACCAGGAACCTTAATAATCAAGGGGACTCGGACTGATTCTTCATGTAGGCTAACTTTCATCCAGAAGCGGTGCTCACCTAAATGGAAGCCATGATCTGAAGTGAAGATGACTATGGTATTGTCTTCCAAGCCTTCTTCTTTCAGTGTGTTCAATACTTTGCCAAGCTGTTGATCTATATAGGCCACGGAGGCATAATAGGCGGCAATGGCTTTTTTCTCCTGCGTCTCACTCATTTTGCCATTGACACTGGTAACATAGTTGATGCCTCGCTTTGGAATATCGTCCCAATCTCCTTCCACTTTCGGTGGAAGTTTCGCCTCTTCAAAGGGGTAGGGGGTGAAGTAGCTTCTAGGTGCCACAAAAGGGACATGAGGTCTCACGAATCCGACTGCTAAGAAAAAGGGTTCATCCTTATGCTGGCGAATTAAAGCACTAGCCTTTTCTGCCGTTTTGCCGTCGGAATGTACCAGGTCATCCCCGTCTGCCTTAACGATCGTCATGACGTTCCCTCCTTTGATGGGCAAAGTCCCATCCGGGTTGCCTTGTACCAATTCGCCCTCACCAGGTGCTTGCCATTCCGGTCCCTGGCTGTTAAATTTTTCCGTCCAAGAGGCTGGATCATCAGTGCCATCTGAGCCTTTCTCGATATCGATCGGTACCCCCATGTGAAAGATCTTGCTCACTCGTGCCGTGTAGTACCCATTCTCCTTGAATAATTGCGACCAGGTCTTCCGATCGGGACCAATGTTTTCTCTTCCAGAAACGTAACCGTAGGTCTTCGTAGCGCTGGGATAGTAGCCGGACATAAAAGAGGCTCTCGATGGGCCACAAACTGGGAATTGACAATAAGTATGGGTAAATCGAACGCCTTCCGAGGCCAATTGATCAATGTTTGGTGTTTGGCAGACCTTGTTTTCGTATGCCGATACGGCGGTGGCTGTTAGGTCATCGGCAATGATGAAGAGTACGTTGGGTGGGGGATTCTGTTCTTGGCAGCCAGCAAAAAGGGCAAGTGCCATGCACAGGAGTAGTAGGTTTTTCATATTTGTTTTGTTAATCTCTTGCCTAATGGCACTTCAATGATACCACTTTCAAAGCATTTTAAGAGAAAAGCGATCCTTCAGATCGTCCGGTACAAGAAATTTTAGATTTATACAATCTTTAGGCTGGCATTCTGGGAAAAGTACAAGAACTTAGGACCCACTTGATATCGAGTACCTTTGATCAATAAGAGCTACCAATCTTTTACCACCAACTTTAAACGCCTAAAGTATATGACTGCTACCCGTCATTCAAACCTCAAACCTTCAGCATCACTATTATTCATAATTTGTCTCTTTCTCACCGCCTGTGGACCAGACAACACGGGTACGGAAACTTCGATTACTAAGATCGCCATTATTCCCGCTCCAGAAAGCCTGGCCCCTGGAACAAGTAGCTTTATCTTGATGGAAGGGGCGCAGGTAAGTGTGCCTAACAATGATGCTCTTTGGGAGAAGCCAGCACAATACCTTTCCGAACGTATCCTGCAAGCTACTGGCTACACCTTGGAAATGAGAAAATCCAGTACGGCAGCGATCACTTTCGAACTAGATGAAAGCATAGAAGGCGAAGAGGCTTACTGGCTAAGTGTCCAGGGAAATGGGATAATCATCAAGGCCAGTCATCCACACGGCGCCTTCTACGGCGTGCAAACTTTACTGCAATTACTGCCCAATTCTGTATATGCACCCGGCCAGCAATTGAAACTTCCCATATCTCTTCCCAGCGTAGAGATACAGGATGCGCCCCGTTTTTCTTACAGAGGTATGCACCTGGATGTAGGTCGACATTTTTATGACGCAGCGGCAGTGAAGCGTTTCATCGACCTAATGGCCATGCATAAGTACAACACCTTCCATTGGCACTTGACGGAAGATCAAGGATGGCGGATCGAGATCAAGAAATATCCCAAGTTGACCGAAGTTGGCGGCTTTCGAAAGGAGACCTTAGTGGATCATTATAGTGACCAGCCGCATCGGTTTGATGGAAAGCCCTATGGCGGCTTCTATACCCAGGAGGAAGTTAAGGATATCATTGCCTATGCAGAAGATCGTTTCATCACCATCATTCCTGAAATTGAACTACCAGGGCATGCCCAGGCGGCCATTGCTGCCTACCCGGAACTGGGGTGCAAGGAAGAAAAGTTGGACGTGATGACCTTATGGGGCGTTTCAGAGAATGTGTATTGTCCTACAGAATATACCTTCAACTTCCTGGAGGATGTCATTGATGAAGTGGCTGCCCTATTCCCTAGTGAGTACTTTCATATTGGAGGAGATGAGTGTCCAAAGAAGCAATGGGAGGAGAGTGCTTTCTGTCAACAGTTGATTAAAGAGCAAGGCCTCAAAGACGAATTTGGGCTGCAAAGCTATTTCATCAAGCAAGTCGAAAAAATGCTAACGGCCAGAGGTAAACGCTTAATCGGCTGGGATGAAATTTTGGAAGGTGGGCTGGCGCCAAATGCCACGGTCATGTCCTGGCGAGGTATGGAAGGTGGGATTGAAGCCGCTAAAGAAGGTCATGATGTGATCATGACGCCGACTTCACATTGCTATTTGGATTATTACCAATCTCAAAATGCGGACGAGCCTTTGGCTATTGGCGGATATTTGCCTGTTGAAAAGGTGTATGAGTTTGAGCCCGTGCCCGCAGACTTGCCAGTGGATAAACAGCATCACATACTAGGCGGTCAGGCTAATATTTGGACAGAATATATCCCTGATGAGGATAAATTAGATTATATGGTCTATCCTCGTGCGACAGCCATGGCTGAGGTGCTGTGGTCACCCAAGGAGCAGAGGGGTTTTCAACAGTTTGCCGGGCGGCTGATTGAGCATTTTCCCCGGCTAGAAGCCTATGGAGTGAATGTGGCAGCCCGGGTGTTTGATCCATCGGGTGACATCAGCCTGAAGGATGGTGTAGTCCAGGTGAATCTTTCTACCTTGAATCCCACGAGCAGCATGACTTACACGCTGGATGGGACGCCCCCAGTGGAAGGTTCCACGAAATACGAAGGGCCAATTGAAATCAAGGAGACCAGTGCCATCAAGGCCGCCAATTTTGTGAATGGCCGTCAGCAGGGCGGGATATGGGAAGGGTTTGTGGAATTGCATCAGGCGGTAGGAAGCTCGCTTGAGTTGTCAGAACTTCCTGCTGAGAAGTATGGCGCCGGAGGACCGCGGGCCATTGTCAACGGGGTATATGGGAGTAATAGAAGGTTCTCTGATCAAGAATGGCTAGGCTTCAATGGAGTCGATTTTCAGGGGGTGATTGATCTGGGAGAACCATTAAAAATAAGTGAAATCTCTTGTCGGTTTTTTCAGGATAAGGGTGCCTGGATTTTCCTTCCTACGGAACTCCAAGTATTTTCCTCAGTAGATGGCAAGGATTACGAAGCAATAGGTTCTGCTAGTACCATGAGTACGGAAGGGAAAGTAGCTAATCCTAAGATTAATATTGCGGGAGATGGAGCCATCCAGTTTTTGAAAGTGACCGCCAAGCATCAAGATCGCATTCCTGCCGGCCATCCCGGAGAAGGCCAGCCCGCTTGGTTATTTGTGGGGGAGATTGTGGTGAAGTAAAGCCCATGTACTGAGCCACATACTACTTGACATCAGAGGTAAGATACCAGACCGCTTCGCTGCGAGAAGACCTATTCCTAGGATGTATGGTGACATAGCGGTCTGTCTTCCGGCTTCTGTCTTCTAGATGTCCAGTACTATTATTGAGCCAGTTTAATCATGTCTTTTAGATGAAAACCAACACGATGAAATACGTCCTACTTCTATTGCTCTCCTGGCAATTTTTCCTCGCTTGTACCAGTGATCACGTTCACCACCACCATCATCATGATCATGATACACAGCTACCGGAGACGGAACTGAGGTTATGGTATGAGCAGGCAGCTGAAGCGTGGATGCTAGAGGCCCTACCGATTGGTAACGCCTCCTTGGCGGCCATGTTTTTTGGCGGTGTTGAGGAAGAGCATATCCAGTTTAATGAGGAATCGCTGTGGAGCGGTGGGAAAGGAGAATGGGAAGCCTACAATGGAGGCAATCGGCCAGGGGCTTATCAATACTTGCCTCAGGTGAGGCAATTGTTGCAGGCTGGGAAATACGAGGAAGCGCATGCTTTGGCGAGGAAAGAACTGACCGGTGTCATCAAGGAGAACCAAGGAGACAGCCGCTGGGTTGGCTATGGAGCCTATCAATCCTTTGGAGAACTGTACATACGACCTGCCTCAGCAGGAGCGGTAACTAACTATCGGCGGGAATTGGACATCAATGAAGCCATCGGCCGAGTCGATTTCGAATGGGGTGGGGTAAAGCACAAACGCACTTATTTTGCTTCCTATCCGAAACGAGCCTTGGTTTTTCGTTTTGAGAACGAGGCAGCAGATGGCGTGGCTTATGAAATCGAATTGACTTCTCTGCATCTAGAGCGCAAGATTCGATTGGAGGGAAATGAACTGATAATGACTGGGGTCTTGTCGAATAATGGCATGGCGTTCGAGAGCCGGATGAGGATCGATGCTTATGGTGCCCAGGTGTCTTTTGAGAAGGGGCTGCTACAAGTAGAGGCGACCCAAAAGCTTGACCTTTACCTCACCGCAGCCACCGACTACCAGAATGAATACCCGCATTACAGTGGTCGAGATCTCAAAAAGCTGAATCGGGAAACCATGGCTAATTTGGCTGCGGTCACCTATGATCAGGTTTTGGCGGAGCATATCAAGGACTACCAAGCCCTTTTCAAGCGGGTGACATTCAATTTGCCAGCTACAGAAACAAGCGCTTTGTCCACTGATCAGCGGCTACGGGCTTATCAAGAGGGAGCACAAGATCCCGCACTAGAAGCCCTATATTTCCAATATGGCCGCTATCTGCTGATCAGCAGTTCACGCCCCGGGAGCTTACCAGCCAACTTGCAAGGAAAGTGGAATCATATCAATAATCCGCCCTGGGCTAGCGACTATCACGCCAATATCAATATCCAGATGATCTACTGGCCTGCCGAAGTAACTAACCTGTCGGAGGTGCATCAGCCCTTAATTGAGTACATCGATCGCTTGCGAGCACCTGGACGCCAAAGTGCAAAGGACTTTTTCAATGCCAGGGGTTGGATCGTCAATACGATGAACAATACCTTTGGCTTCACAGCGCCGGGTTGGGATTTCCCTTGGGGCTTTTTTCCTGCCGGGGCTGCCTGGTACGGACAACACGTTTGGCAACACTATGAATACAATCCTGATCGCGCTTATTTGGAAAACAAAGCCTATCCTATTCTGAAGGAAGCGGCCTTATTCTGGTTAGATTATTTGACTGAAGATGAAGCGGGGCAATTGGTTTCCTCTCCTTCCTATTCCCCCGAACATGGTGGGATTTCTACCGGTGCCTACATGGATATTCAGATTGTTTGGGACTTGTTTACCAATACGATCCAGGCCCTAGATATTTTAGGGACAGAACCAGGCTTCAAAGCGGAGTTAATTCGAGCAAAGGAAAAACTACTGCCTTTGCGGATCGGTAGCTGGGGGCAATTACAAGAATGGAAGGAGGACCTGGATGATCCGGAGAATAAGCATCGTCATTTATCCCACCTTTTTGCTTTATACCCCGGCAAGCAAATCAGTGCTTTGGAAACGCCGGAGCTGGCGGAAGCTGCCCGGACTTCCTTAGTGGCTAGAGGGAATGAAGGTACCGGTTGGTCCATCGGTTGGAAGATCAATTTTTGGGCGCGCTTGTACGATGGGGATAGCGCTTATGGCATGCTCCGTCGAGCCTTACAATTAACTGGAGATGATAGTGTAAACATGTCCGATGGGGGAGGGGTATATGCCAATTTGTTCTCCACGCATCCTCCTTTTCAACTGGATGGCAATATGGGCGTAACGGCTGGGGTTGCCGAAATGCTGATGCAGTCCCACGCTGGTGTGATCGAATTACTACCTGCCTTACCCGAAAGCTGGGTCGACGGGAGTGTCAAAGGACTAAAAGCGAGAGGAGGTGTGGAAGTTGATCTAAGCTGGGCAGATGGTCAGCTGGTCCAAGCCAAAGTGAGGAATGCAAAAGCGGGTAGCTACCGATTGAAGTATAAAGATAATGAAACTACCTTCAGTGCGCTCTCGGGCGGACAAGAGATGAACTGGGATGGGCAGCCACGTTAGCAGCCAACCAGCTCAATGATCTTTATCTCGAACGGTTAATCAGATAGTCACCCGCTGTCAGTTTAAATTGACCGCTTTGCAGTCCATCTATGCCGGTGACTTCGGTTTTGTCGCTTTTGCTTTGCACAACTAGTTGTTCTTCATACTATAAAGCTTCAAGCGTAGGCTTCTGTCCGAATGGTTTCAATCTCTTCAATGGTCTGGGGTTTGGGTTTACCCAAAAGTTGGGCGCCCTCCTCGGTCATTACGAAATCTTCCTCATTCCTTATCCCTCCGAAACTCCGATAAGCATTGACCTTATCCCAATCGATGAACTCATTGAATTTTCCTTGCCTTTGCCAGAGATCTATTAGTTCAGGAATAAAATAAATTCCCGGTTCTATCGTAATGACGTGACCCACTTCCAGGGGCTTAGCCAATCGGAGGGACTTTAATCCAAATTGCGTACTTTTTGCTTGGCCTTCATAGCCCACCCAGACCTCACCTAGGTCTTCCATATCGTGTACATCTAAACCCATCATATGACCGGTACCACAAGGGAAAAATAGGGCATGGGCACCTGCTTCTACGGCATCCTCAGTATTTCCTTTCGTTAGTCCGATGGCCTTTAAACCATCAAAAATCGTTTGGCAGGCCGCCACATGGGCAGCTTTGAAGGGGATGCCTAGGTCTAAAGCATCAATAGCAGCTTGATGAGCATCTAGAGTCAGTTGGTATATATCTTTTTGGACAGGCGTAAAAGCTGGACTAACTGGAAAGGTGCTGGAGAGGTCACCTGCATAAGCCATTGGGTTTTCAAAACCTGCATCCACCAAAAACAGATCTCCTGCTTGGATCGTATTGCCATGATAGTGGTTGTGTAAGGTCTGTCCGTCTTTGGTCGCAATGATGGGGAAGGAGATGTTTCCTCCGGCAGCTAAGGCGACTCGGTGTATTTCTGCGGTGACCTGAACCTCCGTCATGCCCGGCTTGGCAAACCTCATGGCTGCCACATGCATATCAACGGAAACATCTACGGCCTGATGCAGCTGTTGGATTTCTTCTTGACTTTTGTACTCCCGTTGACTTATCACAGTTCTGACTAAATCCAGAGAACGCTTGCTACTAATCTCATCGGGGTGAATCTCTAGCCAGGCCTGTAGCTTCAACTGGTTCTCGGCACGGTAAAGTGGCAAAAAATGAATAGGAGTGCTAGAAGCTTTTGCTTTGCTTAAGAGAGCGGATAGCTCCTGCGTAGGTCGTACATCTTCGATGCCACATGAAGAGGCCAACTCACGGATAGTGGGCTGCGGTCCTCGCCAAACGTAATCCTCCACGGTATATTCCTCTCCAAATATCACCTCACGCCCCTGCTCCACATCAAGCAGTGCTACTAAGCCCGGCCTTTGAATGCCGAAATAGTATAGAAAAGTGCTGTCTTGTCGAAAATGATAGGTGTTATCCGTATAATTCATGGGAGATTCTTCGTTGCCGAAAAGCAAGATCAAGCCTTTTCCTACTCTTTGTTGGAGTACTGCTCTTCTTTCTAGGTAGGTTTGTTTGTGAAACATGGGTATTCATCTTGGAAGTAAATAGTAATAGTTTGGGAAGATAATGTTTTATTGAAAAGTTAGATTTCAGATCGCATTGCTTTTGGAACACAGATTTCAGATCGCATTGCTGTCAGAAGTCTGAAGTCAGATTGTATTGCGGCATCCTCTGTCCTCTATTCACCCCTCCGAATAACAATAGCCACTCCGCTATTTGCCGGAACAGTTCTAGACAAGACCATGTCCTTTGAGACGCTTATCTCTTCCGATTGAATTTCATTGGATGCTAGATCGGCTGCTCCTTGGTAGTAAATCTTGGCTTGGTACTTTTGGTTTTCCTCTAAAAAAGATAGAGGAATGCTTACCTCCTTGTCCGTTTTGGCAGCTAAGGAGCCAATGTACCAAGTATCCTCATTGCGCCTAGCGATCGTGGCGTATTCTCCAATTCTCCCTTCCAGCACCTTGGTGTCTTCCCAAACCACTGGCAGCTGGTCATAGAAATCAAGTTTCTCATCTGGACGGATAATACTCTGCGCAGCACCAGCTCCTCCTTTCTTGTGCGGAGAAGCTTCTGGGCGATCATACCAATAGAGAAATTGCCAAGGGCTATACAGTATAATGGCCTTGGCCATCTGAGCAGCTTTCCCTCCCATCTTTTCAGGGACTCGGGAGGCCAGGTAGCAATTTGTATTGTCACCTGCTCCTGCGATCATTCGTGTAAAGGCAGTGATTAAGCTATGTTCGGTTGATGGACTTTCTTCATCTCCCCGGATTCCTTCTTGGGTCATCAGATTGGGGTAGGTGCGAGAGTAGCCAGTAGGGCGATAGTCATCATGAATATCCACCATCAATTGATGATCCGCCGCTTTTCGCACGGCTTCGTGAAGCCAGGCGGTCCACTCCTGTGAGCCTGTCCGGACAAACCCGTATTTCACCCCCTTGATCCCCCAGGACTTAAACAAGGGTAATACTTCATCCAGTTGTTGTTCTAGTGCCCGACGATTGACATACAGCAGAATACCAATTTCCTTGCCATTAGCGTAATCGATGATGTAGGGAAGGTCAAGTGGACCAGGGGATCTTTTGGGATCAACGGTAACTGTTGTCGCATCAGAGGAGTCATCATATTCATTCCCATACCAACCCGCATCAAATTCAACGTATTGCAGATTGTGCTGGGCGGCAAAGTCTATGCAGGCTATTCCTCCTTGGGTGGTTAGGGTCACCTCCCTGATTACTTTACCGGGCTTGATCCAGAAGGTTTCTTCAATTTGATTCGGTTCATTTAGGTTGAGTACGAAGTAATTGTTTTCTAGCAATTGACCTGGACTATCTGCTACCATGATATATCTCCAGGGAGTCTGATGCCGGGCGAGTTTTAGGTTGACTGGTCCTTCTAGCTTCACACTAAGTGTGTTCGGCTTTACTGCGTGGCTAGCTAGTTTCATCCTAGCAAAATCCACCAGGGCAGCTTCTCCAATAGCCAGAAAAAGGCTATCATTCTGCGTGATGACCAAGGGGCGTTCCGCCACGGAAGGAATGCTACTGATGGGCAACTCTTGGTAGACCCCTTGTGCTCGTTCTGTCACCCACGCCATATGGTCTTGCTCAAAGGCAAAGGTGGTGAGTTCTTCCCGTAAAGTGTCGGTAAGGGAAGGATCAAAGTGGTAACGAAAGGCTAGACCCTCATCATAAAGCCTACATTCTAGTTGGAAAGCTAAATTGGGATGATACGGATCTTCTAAAATGAGTTGAACTTCTGAGTATTTATCCAGGATGCGGTTGCGCTCTCCATAGACGGGACTCCATTCCTTCTTCTTATGATCGAATAGACTCTCCCATATGGTGTAAGCCAGTCCCAAAGTGTCTTTCCCAAGGATAAATTTACCTAAGCTTATCGTACTTACCCGATGTCCTTCTTGGTTTAATGCTAGTTGTAAGCCCTCCTTCGTTTCCAAAATGATAGCTGCCAGTTTTCCGGATGGGCTTTCGATGCTGATCTCCTGTTCTGAACAGGCGTAGAGGCATACTAAGGTGCTGAAGAGGACGGCGGTGTTTAAGTAGTAGCCAAAATTTCGTTGTAACATCTGTTAAGTTGGTTTTCTAGAAATTCTATAGCGATAAGGCTTTAGCATACCAGCCCCTGTGGGTCAGGAGGCCGTAGAGCTATTAGTATTAAAAATAGGAAATGGAGATCTCTTTTTATTACATTGGATGTAGGTTTAAAATTATCCATACTTGATAAGTTATTTTAAACCTTATATTAAAAGACAATCTCCCGATTGAAGGGAAATTGATTTCAGCTATATAGTTGATTAAAGGTCAGGCTGACCTTCGGAAAACCAACATGACTAGACAATATGAGCAGTGTATGAAGGTGCTTTCTTGTGTTACCTCTTTTGAGTCTATGCTCCAAGGCAGGATTAGGACAAAATTACATTACCACCAACATTTGGCAAACCGCTTTCCCCGATGTGGGCACCTTTTCCTCTCCCAGACTCATCGACCTAAATGGAGATAACACGCTTGACATTATTCTAGGGGCAGGATGGAAAGAGTTTCACGCTTGCGATACCTCTGTGATCGCGCTCGATGGCAAGATGGGAGCCTTGCTATGGCATGTATCAGCTAGGGATCAAATATTTGGCACAGCAACCTGAATGAGATCAAAGCACTTAAGTGGTACAACTTCTATACTCCACAGGTGATTGAAGATCTGTCAGGGGATGGTATTGGGGATCTCCTGGTGGAAAACGGTGGGGATGTTTTAGCTGAGCCGTTTGATACCAATCGCCCTCCAGGATATTTGCTAATCATTGATGCTGCTAATGGAAGTGTTCTACATAAGGCGGAAATGCCGGATGGTAAAGAAATTTATATGTCGGCCATCGCTAATGATATCAATGGCGACTCTTATCCCGAAGGAATACTCAGTGTTAATTTCTTTCTACCCAATGCTGCCGGCCAAAAAAACATTCATAATTCCCTACTGGCCTATGACTTCAAGAATCGAGGCAAATTTGCTTTAGCCCCGCCACAGGTGGGCTCGAATGTCGAATCTACGCCCTGGGTAGAGGATATGGATAATAATGGTTTGATGGATATCGTCTACGTGCAGATGATAACCCCAGATCATGTCTATACCTACTACGGTATCCGAGTCATTCGATTGGAATCGGAAGTGAAGAGTGAAAAGGTGTTTTGGGGGGCTTATATGGATACGAGGGGAACGGGCGTGGAGGGACAGTAACTGATTATCCTACCCATTACCAGAACGCCCTTATCACCGCTACCGCTTCATATAAGCCTCATCAAAGTTCATCATACTATTGGCAACAATGGCCAGTGCTGCTGTTCTGGTTTTATCTAGACTTTTGTCAAATGGATATTCACCAATGGCGAGTAAGGCGTTAGCGGCATCTGGTTGATTTTGATACTTAGCGATGGCCAATTGGTATTGCTGATTCATTAACTGAATTTCTTTGGTTGTAGGCTTCCGGCTGCACAATAGCCGGAAGGCATACTGGAGCTGATCATTGATTGCTTCCCCTCCTTCTTTCTGCATCCTTTCCGCCAGTACCCGGGCCGCCTCCACAAATTGAGGATCATTGAGCAAGACTAATGCTTGTAAGGGCGTGTTGGTTTTTTCTCGCTTGACGGTGCAGACTGAACGATCAGGTGCGTCAAAAGCACTCATAGCTGGGTGTGGGGAAGTCCGGCGAATAAAGGTGTACATACTTCTCCTATATAGACTATCTCCGGAATCCGGCACGTAGTAGGCCAAGTAGCCGGAGAATTCATTCTTATCTCTCCACAAACCTTCGGGTTGGTACGGTTTTACGCTTTCTCCTCCGATGGTTGGATTTAGGAGGCCACTGGCTGCTAACGCATTGTCCCGGATCATTTCGGCAGGTAGTCGGTAGCTGCTGCTCCTTGCGAGATAAATGTTCTTGGCATCTTTTGCCAAGTGATCCTCCGTAGTGACAGCGGATTGCTTATAGGTAGCAGAGGTCACCATCTTTTTCAGCAGGAACTGCATATCCCATCCACTTTCGCGAAAAGCCATGGCTAGCCAATCCAAGAGTTCAGGATGAGTGGGCAAGGCGCCTTGTATCCCGAAATCATGCGGTGTATCTACGATCCCTTTTCCAAACAACATCTGCCAGTAACGATTTACAGCTACTCTGGCGGTCAGAGGATGTGTATCGCTAAATAACCACTGGGCTAGTCCAAGGCGGTTTTTGGGAAGTTCCTCAGTAAATGGAGGTAGGGCTTCAGGTGTCGCGGGATATACGACTTCTCCCAAATCCGTGTACAGGCCTCGGTTTAAAATGTGCGTCTGGCGAGGCGGGGACATTTCTTCCAAGACCATCACCTCTTGCACCGGATCGATCAGGTCGAACCGCCTTGATCGAAGGGGTTGGACTTGCGCGTTGAGCTGCTGAAATTCGGGATCAAATCGATGAAGATAATGATGAGCAATGGCCTGGTCTCCAAGAGGAATCTTAAGGTTTGGAGCATTGATTGTGCCTCGATAAATAGCCGCGACTTCCAATGTGGTTAGATGTCGATGGAAAATTTTTACCTCATCTATAGACCCCACCAAAACGCCGTTATCCGTATCTGTGAAAAGGTAGTTGTGCGCAATGCCCATTTTTACTCTTCGCTTGTGATCTGGGCGGTAGCTTCTCGTTCTGACGGGCAATATGTTCTTATACAACTGATCTTTGTGGATCGTCGTTTCCAAGGCTTCTCCATTCAAGAAAAGTTTGATTCCCGTCGCCTTTGCGGAGCCATCGTAGGTAAAGAATAGACTGGTCCACTCTTCTACCGGCACTTGTTTATTCGTTGTGACGTGCAGATAATTGTGAGAAAGTGAATGGATAATTTTCATGGCGGGCCGATTCAAACTATCCAAATAAAATACCCATCCTCGCCAGCCGGTGTTCTTGTCTCCAACATTGCCCATAACGGTCTGGAAAGTACCTTGCTCTTCCAGCCTAACCCAGGCCCCGGCGGAGAAGGATTCATCCAGATCGAAGTTGTTGACTTGCCCCAAATGTATCTGTTCATTGTCTCTATCGATGCGGATGGCCTTCCCTATTCTTCCTGCTACCAGTTCTGCATCATTGGTTACTATGGTGGTTGGGTCTAGGTCCAAGATTTGCTGTGTTCTTCTCTGTTTATCCTTTTTGGCCGTTATGGAATCCAATGGGAAATAGCGATCGGGCTGGGGAGCGGCAATATTGGTAGGGTCGATCTTTTTGAGGAAGGCCTTGATGTCTTCCAGGTCAGCTTGTCTTCCTGCAATTTGTTGGTCAAGGGCTTGTATAGCTCCAGTAAGGCTATCGATTCTCCTTTCCGTCTCTGGATCAGGTAATAGGAGTAGGGGACCAAAGTTCTTATCATTTCCGATCATGCCTAGTTCCGGAACATTATTAAAAAAGGCACTCATCTGGTAATACTCCTTTTGCGAGATCGGATCAAACTTATGATCGTGGCAGGTGGCGCATTCCATCGTCAGGCCCATGAAAGCCGTGGCCGTGGTATTGGTACGATCAGCTACATAATTCAATCGAAACTCCTCACTAACGATGCCCGATTCCGAATTGGCGGTGTGATTGCGATGAAAAGCGGTGGCTAGTTTTTGTTCCCGACTTGCATCTGGCAATAAGTCGCCAGCTAGCTGCCAAGTGACAAAGTCATCGTAAGACAGATTCGCTTGAAAGGCGCGTATCACCCAATCTCGCCACGGCCAGTTTTCACGTAAACCATCTGCATGCAAGCCATGAGAATCTGCATAACGTGCTACGTCAAGCCACTCCATGGCCATTCGCTCGGCATAGGCGTCTGTCCTAAGCAAGCGATCGACTAGGTTTTCATAGGCCTTGGGGGAATCATCGGCTAAAAAAGCGTCTAGCTCTGCGATCGTAGGAGGGAGGCCGGTTAAGTCCATGGTCACCCGTCGGATGAGTCGTTCTTTATCTGCCTCTGGAGATGGCTTTAGCCCTACCTCCTTCAATTTAGCGCGGATAAAATAATCAATCTCATTCTCACTTTTATCGTCTTCAAGGTCTGGTAGCTTCGGCTTTTGTGGAGGAATGAAGGCCCAGTGTTTCTTCCACTTGGCTCCTTGTTCAATCCATCTGGCAATGAGTGCTTTTTCATAGGGAGAAAGACTGAGGTGAGATTCAGGGGGCGGCATTTGAATTGCGGGATCATCAGCAATTATCCGTTGCCAAGCTGCACTCTCTGCCAGCTTCCCTTTCACGAAGGCTTGTCCTCTGGATTCCTGTAAAGGAGCGAAGGCTTCTTCCTCAATATCAAGGCGCAGCCCAGCCTCCCGAGAGCCTTCATCTGGACCATGGCAGCTATAGCATCGATCGCTCAGCAAAGGTCGAATGTGGAAGTTGAAATCAACTTGTGCTGGCAGTTCCCCGTAGGCAGCTGCTACCTCTTCGGGAAGTGCTTTTTGACAATTGTGGAGTAGAATTGACGCTAGCAGTAGAATCCCTAATTTCCAAATGCCTTTTTTCATCATTCTAGGAATATTTAAGTTAGTCTCGCTCAGGGTGTGAGTACTGAGCGGGTGAGTGTTGCATTATTTTTTTTGCCATATATTGTTCTAAATGCCCTATGTCGCCTTTAGCGAAGCCACTCATTAGTCTCGCTCAGGGTGTGAGTACTGAGCGGGTGAGTGTTGCATTATTTTTTTTGCCATATATTGTTCTAAATGCCCTATGTCGCCTTTAGCGAAGCCACTCATTAGCCTCGCTCAGGGGGTGAGTACTGAGCGGGTGAGTGTTGCATAGTTTTTTTTGCCATATATTGTTCTAAATGCTCTATGTCGCCTTTAGCGAAGCCACTCATTAGCCTCGCTCAGGGGGTGAGTACTGAGCGGGTGAGTGTTGTATTATTTTTTTTGCCATATATTGTTCTAAATGCCCTATGTCGCCTTTAGCGAAGCCACTCATTAGTCTCGCTTAGGGTGTGAGTACTGAGCGGGTGAGTGTTGCATCCACTTCATAGATTTTCATGCTTCCGACTTATAGACTTTACCTCAAGCTAAAATATCCTTGACCACCGTCCCATGCACATCGGTTAGCCGATATCGTCGCCCCTGAAATTTATAAGTAAAGCGCTCGTGATCGATACCCAGGAGATGCATGAGCGTGGCCTGCAAGTCATGGATATGAACTGGGTTTTCTACAATATTGTAGCTGAAGTCATCTGTCCTACCGTAGCTCATTCCTTTTTTGACGCCCGCTCCAGCCATCCAGAGACTGAAGCATTTAGGATGATGATCCCGTCCATAGTTCGTATTGGTTAGGGTGCCTTGTGAGTAATTGGTTCGACCAAATTCACCTCCCCAGATGACCAAGGTGTCGTCCAAGAGTCCACGCTGTTTTAGATCGATAATCAGTGCCGCGGAAGCCTGATCTGTTTGTTTGCACAGGCGAGGCAGCTGACCGGGTAGATTGTTGTGATGATCCCAGCCGCGGTGATACAACTGGACAAATTTTACGCCTTTTTCAATCAAACGCCTGGCGAGCAAGCAATTGGCGGCATAGGTGCCAGGGTCTCTTGAATCTTCACCGTACAAATCATAAATATAATCGGGCTCCCCAGAAATGTCGCTGATTTCAGGTACGGAGCTCTGCATGCGAAAAGCCATCTCATATTGTGCGATTCTGGCTTCTATTTCCGGGTCGTTGAAGGTCTCGAATTGTCCTTCTTGCATCTGGCGGAGTAGGTCCAATTGAGTCTTGCGATCTTCCCGTGTGATGCCTTCTGGGTTGGTAAGGTACAGTACTGGATCTTTGCCAGATAGAAAACGCACACCTTGGTGTTTGGCCGGTAAAAAACCATTGCCCCAGAGCCTAGAATAGAGGGGTTGGCCTCCTCCATTTTTGGTGATCAAAACAATAAATCCTGGTAGGTTCTCATTTTCACTTCCTAAACCGTAGTTGACCCAAGATCCGATAGAGGGTCGGCCTGGAAATTGCGAACCAGTCTGTACCAAGGTAGCAGCAGGATCATGATTGATCGCTTCCGTATGCATGGAATGAATGAAACATAATTCATCTACGATTTTGGATTGGTAGGGTAACAATTCACTCATCCAGGCTCCTGATTGCCCGTGCTGCTTGAACTTGAACAGCGAACCGGCCAGCGGAAATGAGGTTTGTCCGGCGGTCATTCCTGTTAGTCGCTGCCCGAGTCGGATGGAATCAGGCAGTTCCTCGCCGTACATTTCATTTAGTAAAGGCTTTGGGTCGAACAAGTCCATTTGCGAAGGAGCGCCACTTTGGAACAGATAGATTACTCTTTTGGCTTTGGCGGCAAAGTGAGGGAGAGTAGGGTGGCCGTTTGGGATTGTAGGCGTGGAGCCAGCCAGGGCACTTGTTGGATTTAAAAGAGCGGCTAAGCCTAAGGCACCGAAACCCATAGCAGATTTGCTTAGAAATTCTCTTCGGCTCTGGATTGGACGATAGTTATTGCAGGAATCCATATTAGAGTTTTAGACTGTCTTTCAATTTTAGCTAATTGTATCTCGCTATTTTACACTAGCATTTTTTCGATCATCCAGAATCTCAAGGAGCGCTTCGGCCACGCTTCACGAACTCATCTAGTTTTGCCTTCATCTGTGCTACTCTCTCGGGATATTGACTGTAGAGATTGGTGGTTTCACCCGGGTCTGTGGATAAGTTGTACAGTTGTCCGGGAGCGTCAGGGTCAGTATCCTCTATTTTATAAGGACTCATTCCCCATTCACCAGGGCGGTCATAATTATTACCTCCGGAGCCGTTATGATCCAAGTATTTCCAATCACCATCACGGATCGACATGGCGAGGGAAATGGTTTGTTCCAATAAATATTGCCTAATAGGCTCATCCCCTTGCGTACCCATCAAGATGGGAAGGATACTGTAGCTGTCTTCCGCTGCGTTTCTAGGAATCTCTGCACTGATAATTTCTGCACAAGTGGCCATGATATCGGTCAGACTCATCATTTGATCATTGGTCGTATTCCTTGCCACCTTACCTGGCCAGCGCACGATAAATGGCGTACGATGGCCTCCTTCCCATTGGTCGCGTTTTACGCCTCGCCAAGGTCTAGCTCCATCATGTTGGTAGGTTTTTCGCATATCCAATATGGTAGGAACTTCGGGACCATTGTCGCTAGCAAACATGACTATGGTGTTTTCATCTAGCCTCAGTCTTTCCAAGGTTCGCATGAGTTCGCCTACGATATAATCCATTTCAAAGATGAAGTCGCCGTGAGGCCCCGAATCGGTTTTACCCTTAAATTGATCTGCTGGGAAAGACGGGAGGTGTACGGCCTGCATGGAATGGTAGAGAAAAAAAGGACGTTCAGGAGTGTTCTGGACATGTTGCTCTAAGAAGCTTTTACTTTTTTCCAGGAAGACCAGATCCACTTCTTCATGATCAAAATTATCTGCTACCATCCCTCGTCTACAATCATTCGCATAAGGGTGTTTGGGCAATTGGCTTTTATCCAATAATTGGGTGGCTGGAACGGGAATTCGATCTCCATCTACATAAGCATAGAGCCAATCCGTGGTAGGGCAAGAAACCGTGCCGAAGAACTGGTCAAACCCACGATGAAGAGGACCATCTGGGACAGTTCGCGTATAGTCAATCTCCTGCACCCCTTTCACGCCTCGGTCTTTAATGGTGTCTCCTTGCTCATTAAAGAAAGTCATACCTACATGCCATTTGCCGATACAGGCTGTACTATATCCATTATCCCGCAGCATCTGTGGCAACGTTAGCCGGTCCTCAGCAATCAAGGAGGGGCCTTGAACGCCAACAAAAACACTGCGCATCCCTGTGCGGAATGCCATGCGTCCTGTGAGTATACTATAGCGAGTAGGTGTACAAACGGTCGACGGGCTATGCGCATCAGTAAATCGCATCCCTTCTTTAGCGAGCTGGTCAAGGTTGGGCGTCGGGATTCTTGATTCCTCATTGTAACAGGCGACATCGCCGTAGCCCAGGTCATCGGCGAGAATAAATAGGATATTGGGCAAGGTAGGGGCTTCCGGTACTTGATCAGTACAGGAAATCAAGATCCAGCAGAGGAGAGCTGCTATGCTTACTCTTGTCATGTTTTTCGTTCTTGCTTGATGACATTGAATATACTGAATTACAGTTTATCCAATGATTTCGTTTGCTTTAATTTTCGATCAATCCAATTCAAAGGTAAAGGTATTGAAGACCTCTGTATTCCACGCCAAGTGCCATGTACTAGGCGAGAGGGCGAAGTAGGGAGAAAAAGTCCGAACCTTCACCGTCTTCCCATCAGGCAGAAACTCCAAGATACGCAACCATCCATCCCCTCCGTTGCCATGCCAGCCTCCCCCCATAGCTTGCGCGTTGAAAGCCATTTGATTTACCGTCTGGCCTGCTCCATTCTTATCCGTACGGAATCCGATATGGGCCTTAAAATCATCGGCACCACCAATATGTCCAGAGAAAACCAATTGAATGTTTTGGGAGGGTTGAACCAACTTTTCCCAAATGGCTTTCCCGTAGTTTCCATCTGTAATGGGATAGTTTTCTTTTTCGATATGCTCATGCTGCGCATTCAAGTAGGAGTGGGTTAACAGCACCACGGTATGATCCTTAAAGGCATCCTGGCCAGCTACCTCCTTGGCCCAAGCGATCATGGCATCTCTTGGTGCGAATTCCAAGTTGATGAATAGAAACTTTCGGTTGTGTGGAGAGATAAATTCGTAGGCAGCATTCTCCAGGGTAGGACGGTTTTCAAAATTCTTGCCTACTGCCTTCAGTAGTTTTTGGCTAGCCCAATTTCTGTCAGCTGGGAAATATTGATCGTAATTTGATTTTCGATGTTCGATGTTTTTAAAACCAAAGTCGTGATTCCCGGCTGCTAAGATATAGGGCACCTTTCCATCCAAGGGCTCAAGGGCATGGGAGATGGCTTCCCATTGCTGCTTACTTGGCAGATTCCCATTGATCTTATCAGGAACAACCATATCATTCTGTTCCACTAAATCTCCGGTACATAAAACCATCTTGATATTCAGTGGATCAATATGCTCACTAATCCAGGCAGTCAACAGGTCAAAAATCGGCTGATTTCGCCCAAACTTCATGTAGGTCTGTGGATCAGGCAGTAGTATCAAAGACCAGGAATCTGGATTTGAAAGCTCGGGTTTTTGATAGGTTTCCTGGGCATTCAGCGGAATGGTGGCTACGAATAATAGACTCAAACACACTATTAAATACTGAATTCTCATACGGTATTAGATTAAATAATGAACCCTGGCGTGTACTAGATTTGACATGCCTGATCAATCATCAGCCTCAATTTTTACCTCCTCCAACGCCCCTTTCCAGCCTTTGGCCAACTGTTGCGACAAACGCTCAACTACAGCTGTGTTGCCCGCTGCGTTAGCTATGTTGGTGGTTTCATGTGGATCCTCTATTCGATGATACAACTCTGCTGTCACATATTCTCCTCTTGTCCCGCTTTCATGATCCCAGCTATACCATTCTAGGTAATGGTGTTCGGGCGTATTGATGGAATAACCCATGTATCGTTTCCCATCTGCTGAAACTTTTGGTCGCCGATGAAACTGACTAAAGACGGCAGTCTTCCAGGGCTGGGTAGGATCCTCCAAAAGCGGTACGAAACTGGTTCCCTGCATATAGTTAGGAACCTCAATACCTGCCAATTCGCATAGGGAGGGAAACAAATCGACTAATTCCGTCATCGCCATCGTATGCGCACCTCGGTTCTTTTGCCTGGGATAGCGCACGATGACAGGCACTTGTAGGTCTATATTGAAATTCGTCATTTTTCCCCAGCTATTGTGATCGCCTAACTTCCAGCCGTGATCTCCCCAGACTACGATAATGGTATTCTCGTAGAGATCCAATGCCTTTAAATGATCCATAAGATCACCCAGTAGCGCATCCACATAGCTAACGCTGGCGTAGTAGCCGTGCTTAAGGATACGTGCGGTATCCTCGCTCATGCGATAAGTGGAGGTAGGATGCCCGATGTGCCCGAAGCCATCGTAGTGCCGTAGCTCATACATCGAATTAGCGGTGAATATGGGGGAGCCTTCCGGAAGTTCTGGATTAGGGGCCAAGGGGATGGCTTCAGGGGCATATAGGTCCCAGTACTTTTTCGGAACGGCAAAAGGAAGATGTGGCCGAAAATAGCCTAAACCAAAGAAAAAGGGTTGATTCTTTTGGGCTAAACGATCCAAGGTTCGCTTGGCCAATTCAGTCTGAGCACCATCGTAGTACAGGGTATCATGAACATCGGCAGCTTCCCAGGCGGGGCCCGTATTCCAGCCATTGGCATAGCGAACCGGTCTTAATTTCAGCAAGGAATCTCGCTTCACCACTTGAGATCGATGCACCTCTTCGGAAATGTAGAAAGTCTCCCCATCCCTCCCTAGCCATTCCGGTCGGAGGTACTGAGCTGGACGCATATCCGGCTCATCCCAGGACACAGAGTCCGGCATGTAATTGTGAAAGATCTTGCCAATGTTAACGGTATAATAACCATAGCGCGCAAAGTATTGTGGTATGGTAACAGCCAGAGGATTGATCTCCCTAAATTTATCTCCTAAATGCCAAACGCGCGTGGAATCCGGGCGAACACCGGTCATGAGACTAGCTCGCGAGGGGGCACAAACCGCAGATTGGCAGAAGGTTTGTCGGAAAGTCATGCCTTCGCTGGCCAATTGATCGATATTAGGCGTAATCGCTGCACTATCTCCATAGACTCCCAGTGCTGGGCGAAGGTCATCAATGGAAATAAAGAGTACATTGGGTGACTTACTTTTCTTAGGCGACCCACATTGAACTAAACCTAGAGTGATTAAACCAAGTGCTACAAACCAATAGAGGTACTTTTTCATGATTCCGATTTAGCTCCATTATTGTTCGAATCTTTCATATTTCAAGATGATCCAATCGGCATTTAGCACATATTGGCTATCATCCTTGAGGTTTTTGAAGACTAGGTAAAGTGGCCCTTTTGCCTCACTCGCCTTCAAGGGGATGTCATAATATTCTTTACCGGATTTCTTCGGGTCGGAATAGCCGAGTTCGGCCGTGCCTAAGATTTCTCCATCTAATGAATTGGCGCGCACTTCAACGCTGCCTGCATAGGGATAATCTGCATTGTAGGCCGCTGCTAACTGAATGCTACTTAGGTTCTTGAAGCTGATGTTGTTAAATTTTAGGTATGAATTGTGTAGGATCGAGCCTACCAGCCTGGCTCCTTGACTATTCCAAATGCCCAAACCTTTACTTCGTTCATCTGCATCCTCTGCTTCTATTTTGGGGGTGATGAAAATCGCCTGCTCACTGGTGGACAAAGTACTACCTTCTACATTTCCATTTCCTTGGTCCAGATAAGAGGCCATCAGGATATATTTTCCACCAGCCTTCTTCGAGAGATGGTCATCAAAAGTGATAGAGCCTGCGAGTGGCAGGCTATTGTCCATATCGTCCGTTTTTGGTCCGAGTGTCAGAATGTAATCAATGATCTTTCCGACTTCCGCTACGCTCAGCTGGGGGTGAGCGGCCATCATCGTCTCTCCCCAAACCCCGGAACTTCCTTTGATCACCTGGCTGATCAGATAGTTTTTATCCTTACTGGAATACTTTTGTGCAATCTCTTCATAGGCAGGCCCATTGACCTTAACTTTTTCAGCATGGCAGGCGCTACAATCGGAGGCATCGATGAGCAACTTCCCTTCAGGTAGGGTATTCTGTTGATGACCGACGGTAGCCAATACGATATCTTCTCCTTCAGGCAAGTAGGTTAGGGTGACCTTGACTTTATCTTCGCTAATACTACCATCGGTTGTAGATCCATCTTCCTTATCTTTCACCACTACTTGATAGTTTATCTTCCGACGATCCCAATAGATATTGTCATCCACATCGGTTTCGATGGCTAATTGTGGAGGCTCGTTGCCAGCCATTATCTTTTGAGTTGTAGTAGAGGTTTCTCCATCTGTATCCGTAACGGTTAGTTGTACGGTATAGATGCCCGCTTTTTCAAAAGTGAAGGTGGGGTTTATTTCAGTAGATTGTACTTCTGGTTGATCAAAGGACCATTCATATTTCAATTGATCTTGATCAAAGTCTTCAGAGTCTTCTCCTTTGAAGGCCACCGTTAAAGGCACAGCACCTACCTCTTTATCCGCTAACATCCTGGCGATCGGGGTACGATTGCCCTTAATGTATTTGATGCGGCTAAGGCGTGCATCCATATTCTGGGCATTCCATTTCTGACCATATTCCAAAACATAGAGGTTTCCATCCGCTCCAAAGAGCATATCCATGGGGTGGGAGAATTCTGTATTAGGCATGAAAGCTTCAGCCTTCACATAATTTTGATTCTCGTCTAGCGTGACAACATAGACCCAGTCCCTCATCCATTCATAGACAAAGAGCTTGTTCTCGAAATAGGCAGGAAATCCTTCGGCCTGATCTTCGGCATGGAATACCGGGCCCGCCATGGGATTTACTCCACCTTTTCCTAACCAAGGAAACTCCTCCGAGGAGTCGTAGGAAAACCAGATCATGGAAGGTTGAGCCGGTGGTAGCTCCTTTACTCCTGTATTATTTGGTGAATTGTTGACCAATCGCATGGGGTCAAATTTCTCCCCAGCTTTCTCTGCTGTAAAATCATAATCATTGTACAACTGATTATTGCCTCTGGTGTAGGGCCAACCCCAGAAGCCAGCCTTCCGCGCCTGATTAAATTCTCCCATACCCTTTGGACCTCGATTAGGATTGGTCTTACCTGCGTCGGGTCCCACATCACCCCAGTATAGATAGCCAGTCTTGCTATCGATAGAGGGGCGGAAGGGGTTGCGGCAGCCCATTACATAAATCTCTGGACGGGTATTCGGGATGCCTGGAGGAAATAGGTTCCCCTCCGGAATGGAGTAAGTACCATCGTCTTCGGGCTTGATCCGTAGAATTTTTCCTCGGAGATCATTAGTGTTGGCGGCGGATTTCTGCGCATCCCAAAGCGCACGACCTGGTCGCTCATCTATAGGGGCGTAGCCAGAGGATTCAAAGGGGTTAGTGTTATCGCCCAAGGTGATGAATAGGTTGCCATTAGGACCAAATTCTAGGGCTCCACCACTATGGCAACATTTCCGAATGGTGGGTATCGTGAGCAGAATCTTTTCGGAGGAAGCCAGCAAAGAGTCTCCGACTAGATCAAAACGGGAGACGTGCTGTATCGGCTCATCTCCTGCTGCGGAATAGAATAGATAGATCCAGTTGTTTTCTAGATATTTTGGATCAACGGCCACACCTAGTAGGCCATCTTCATTCCCATAAAAAAGCGGTACTTGTGCGATCTTCTTGGTCATTCCGGTTTGGAAATCATGTAGTTTCAGTGCACCCCTTCTTTCTACAAAGAGTAGACCTCGACCGGGCAGCTCATCCAATTCCATGGGTTCATTGAGGTTGAAGTCTAGGATTTCCTTGACAAATCGAGTCTCTTCTGGAACACGCTGTGTAGTGGCCAATTGATAATCTAAGGATGAGGCGCCAATTGCTGAGCCCAAAGCTTCGCTTAACTGCTCCACAGAAGTGAAATTTTGAGGCGCTTCCTGACTCATGTGTTGGTGATACCATGGCCAAGACTGTTGGATTTCTGGCTGGGCTTCGATTCCCATTACACTTCCACCAGCTTGCGCAAATCGTTCCACATCAGCTCTTTGAACATCGTCGAGCACTTCCCCGCCAGTGTGTAGGAAAATGAGGGCCGCAAATTGTTGTAGAGAATCTTCAGTAAAGATCTGTGGCTGTTCTGTAAAGCGAGTTGAAAAATGCTGGGACTTCCCCAATTCTTCAAGCTCAGCCTTGACATTTTCAATGGCTTCCTGATTGCTATCACTGATCTGACCAAAGAGTAGCACTTGTTCTTCTTGTTTTCCACAAGCAGCCAATACAAGGAATAAGGCAAGGATCAGGGAGAATCTTAAGATCTGATGCATGTCGGTGTTCTTCTGTTTTGTTTTCAATAAAGTGCGCCGTATCGTTTGTTTAGGTGCTAGCTGTTTGCCTAGCCGATCTAAACATGACAATAGAGGTATAAATGATAACCCCAATAACCACCCAACGCAGAGTGTCTAGGGGAAGCGATTTTACAATAAATGCTGCAATTAGCACAGCGATGGCACCGGGGATGGCCATAGATACAGCTGCCTTCCGGTTGTAAGCGCCTTCCTTGATGAATTTGGCCGAGGCGGGTGGCATCAAGAAAGCACAGGAGCCCATCATGATCGGAAAAGCTACCAAAGGAGACATGCCTAGTGCATAGACCAAAGCCATGCAGGGAGCATATAAGCCTATTCCCACTGTCATTAAGGCCCCTAAAACAAAATTCACAGCTATGGCTAAGGCTAATTTCCAGCCGGTTAAGCCAATGGCTTCCCCACCACCTTGGATCCAGTTCAACTGGCCGGCAAGCATGAAAAAGGCAGTGACCAAGAGCGCGAAGCCCATCGTCAATTGAATTTTGCGTACGGCGAGTTTCGAGACTACACCTGCGCCAATCACCGCCCCGATGGCTGCGGAAATTAGCATGAAAACTAAAGTGTAGGGTTCGACTTGTACAATCTGAATGAAGATTAAGGCTTGAATAAGGACCGGGACCGTATTGGCTACATTTAAGGTGCCGGGCAGCAAGCGATCTTCGGTTTGTTTGGTGAACTTAAGGAGGGCCGTTTGTGGTGCAAAGGCCCCGATACCCAGGACATCAAAAAAGTTAACGACGAAGCCGATAATAGCCGTCTTGAGTACACTCACCTCTTCTAGCACATTGCGATGCCTGAAAAAGTCTCTTCCCAAGGTGATGATGAAGAATATGGATAGTAGGATGAGTGTGATCCAAATAGCCGTAGTCATAGATAGCAATAATTCTATCTAAAAGTAACATTTTCATCCTAAACCACGGCCTGTCGGTACAGACTTTACCAACTAAGCTCTATCCCGCACCAAACTTTGGTATTTACGGTCTCGCCAAAAGGCAGTCAGGCCGATGGCTGTCAGAATACCCACTGCATAATAAACGAAAGTTGGAATCGGTACTGGATCTCCGGCGGCATAGGAGTGTAGACCGGATAAATAATAGTTCACGCCGAAATAAGTCATGATCACGGAAGCCCAGCCAAAGAGTGAAGCTACGTTAAAGGCATAATCTCCTCGCATGCCGGGAATAAAACGCATATGAAGGATGAAAGCATAGATCAGGATGGTAACCAAGGCCCAGGTTTCCTTAGCATCCCAGCCCCAATATCTTCCCCAGGATTCGTTGGCCCATACGCCACCAAGATAGGTGCCAACAGAGATCATAAACAAGCCACCGATTAAGGTCATCTCACTAATCTGTGTCATTTCCTTGATCATTCGATTTACATTGGTCGCATTTTTTTGTGTCCGGAAAATCATGAAAAGGAGATTCAGTGCTCCGATCAAGGCTCCCAACATCAAAAATCCATAGCTGCCTGCTTCTAGGGATACATGGATAGTGAGCCAGTAGGATTTCAGTACAGGAACTAATGGGGTGATCTCGGGATCCATCCAGCTAAGTCCTGCCACCATTAGAATTGTGGAGGCAAGAATATTGGTCGCGGTCATACCGCCTAAAGATCTCCGGCCAAAAATGACTCCAGCTAAGACGGTAGTAAAAGCAATGTAGATCATAGACTCATATCCATTGCTCCAGGGTGCTCTCCCTGAGACATACCAGCGCAGGCCTAAACCAAATAGATGAAGCAGAAAACTCATGAAGAAAAGACCGTAAGCAATCTTATTGGGCAGCTTTAGGTTCCAGCTGGGTTTGAATACGGAGGTGAACAAGAGACCTAGAAAGAGCAATCCCAGTAAGCCATAGATTTTTCCTAAGCGGCTGAATACATTCAGCTGATTGAGCATCAGTTCTGCCTTTTGTTGTCGCTTAGAGGGCAGGGCCTCGGCGCCATATTGTAGCTGATATTGTTCTAGCTCATTGAGAAGACGGTTAGACAACTGGTAGTTTCCACTACCTATGGCAGTTTGCAACGCAGGTAGATAGGTCGCATAGAATCTTTCCGCATAGCTTTCTTCGGAGTGATCGTGGCCATGATGGTGACCGCCGCCTGGCGCTTCCCAGGTGTTATTGGGATCGTTAGGAATCGGAAAAACTTTCATGAAATTGCCAGAAAAAACCATGCTACAGATATTGACCTTTTCATCCAACTTCATCATTTCTTTCTCGAATACACCACGGTCCTTCTTTGGCGTGTTGTAGGCTTGGCGTACATGTTCTCTTAGTTTGTAACTCCCATCCTTATTGAAGAAATCACTATAGGCCAATAGATTGCCTTGGGTGGGCTGTGGCAATACCTCCTTGGTTTTATTGTGTTTGCCCATTTTGATTAAAGGGACATCATACCAGTTTTTCGGGTGGGCGGCCATGCCCAGGATGATTTGTTCCGCCTCAAGCTCATACAAGCTGGACTTCCTAGATAGTTTTCTGAGAATCTCACTAGTATATGTATTCATCGGCTTCATTCTCCCTCGGTGATCCTGCATCACTATCTGTCCGAATTTCTCGGCGTGTTCCAAGGCTACCGCTTTGGCAGTTCGAAGGCTAGGATTCGGCGTTTTGGCGGAAGCTGGGACACTAAAGGTCAGCCCTAGACCAATCAAAAATGCCGCCATTACATTTTGAGGCTGTCTTGTTTGCTTCAGGTTTCTGGCCAACTGCTGAAAGCGACTACCCTTGTGGAAGAAAGTCAGCATCATGCCAATAGTCAAGATGGCATAGCCTAGATAAGAAATCCAGGTGCCCCACCAATCGTGATTCACGCTGAGCCAGGTGCCTAGCTCATCCTGATCAAAGGAAGATTGAAAGAAGCGATATCCATCGTAGTCTAGAATGTTGTTCATGTAGATCCGAGTATCCTCGCGTAGGTCGCTTCTTGTATCCACGAGGGTGACTTCGCTAGCATAGGAAGAAGCACTGTTGGTTCCTGGGTATTTTTCCATGATGAAATCCCGAAGCTCAAGACGGAAGGGTAAATGTATTTCTTTGGCACCATAAGATACGGCCAGCTTCAATTCTCCTAACTCAAAAACTTTGGCACGACCTGCTACACCTTTGGCACCAAAAATGAACTGTTCCTGAGATTTACCATTACTGCTAACCCGTATTTTCAAACCAGCCATACTATTGCTAGCCATCTTACGATCTTCTGAAACCAGTTCTACCCTGGCAGTAGGAGAATAGTCGCCAAAGACAAAGCCTTGTAATCCATTAGAATATAGACTTCTTAGCACTAGTGGATGGTACTGTTGTCCGGCAAGCGTATCTAAGGTTTGCGTGGCCATTACTCGCTGGGTATATGGTGTGGGAGCTTTGAAATAGATGCGTCCCCCCTCTTCTCTGATGTTGAATCCTCCCGGTACCTCTTGTTCGCGGAAGTTGAATAGGGTACCTCGAATTCTGTTCCGCTGCCCTTGTTGAATGTAGTATTCTTCTCGCCCATTAGCTCCACCAATGACGATCTTGAGTGTAGGCAGTCCGTCTGGTGTTTCTATCATACTTTCCTTTGGATTAGGCATGAAGTCGAGCACTTCTACAGTAGCCTCCTGCGAACCTAATTGGTAGGACTTTTTCAAGTGATTATTTCCCAAAGACGCGAACAGCACCGGCTCTGCAAAGTCAAACTTTTGCCCCGCATGTTGCGCTTCAAACACGAGATACTCTTCGAAAGATAATATGCTATTGGAGGCACTCCCTTCTCGGATATGCATCATGCCTTCATACCCAAAGTATCTCGTTACACCGGCTCCAATGAGAATAACTATGATGGCAGCATGGAAAGAAAGGACAGCCCATTTTTTTTGCTGGATAAGCCGGAATCGAAAGATATTAACCAAAATCGAGGCTCCAAATAACGTCAACAATAACTCAAACCACCAAGCCTTGAAGATTAGCTTTTGCGCAGCGCTAGTCCCAAAGTCGTTTTCGATAAAGGTGGCGACCGCAATGGCAATGGCAAACAGGATCATGTAGAGGCCAGCTGCTGAAGTAGAAAAAAGTCTATTGCCAATTCTTTTCAAGGTCTTCATACTAAAAATGGTAGTAGACCATCGCATCCAGCAACGGCCCTTTTGATGAAAGAGGATAAATTGAATCTGGTGATACTTTGTTATCGGAAACGGCTTCAAGTCATTGACTTGAATTAGTATATACGGTTGCGGTAAATCTAATTTGGCTGCATCCGCCAAATTGCATTTGCGGATTAAGACAATTGACAGGAAGAGCTATTGGATGGTAGCCTCCTCCATAAGTATGTCGTATCGATATCCAGCTCCAAAATCTTTGTCCAGGATAATAGTTCCTTCTGCTGATACTACATCGCCCAATCGGACAACTTGGGAGGTGGTAACGGTCAAATCAAGTTCTTGGCCGGAGCCATCCTGAATGTGTACCCAATTTCGACCCATGATCATGGGATTAATCTTGACACATTTGCCGGTAATCTTCACTAATTTGCCGTTAAAGGAGGCCTTATTAGCGAATAGTTCTGCAAGGCTTATAGCGCCAGCGACTGGTGTGATCTTACCTACTTCTAAATCCGGCAGGGATTGGCTGCTCTGTATGTTGGCATGTGTTTGATCAGTGCTTGATCCACTTCCCGATCGATCCGCCTTTTCCCAGATAGTAGATACTAGGAAGACGGTTTCAAAGACGCGATTGAATTCTCTACTAAAGAAATTCTTCTTCAATAATCCACCTTTGTACTGGTAGATTCCGCCGGCTTTGACATCTCGCTTTGAAATAGCTACCCAAAATTCATTTCCCTTTTCTTCTACAAGCAGATAGCTATACTTTTCCGTATTCAGGATCTCTTTCACGATGACCTCATGTACTGCCGACTTAGCAGTAGTAGTAGTCGGCACTAAGGGTTTGGGATCATCCCAGGCGGGAATGCTTGGGCTTCCTGCTTGGACAGTGGAAATCGGTTGACCTTGAATAATACGCGGCTTGGAATCGCAGGACAGTAGCAGGATACTGATTACAGTTAAGCCGATTATAGATTGGAATCTTTTCATGATCTTGAATTATAGTATAGTTTGATTCTAAAATCGCTTTATAATGCGGGCATTAAGGCGATGATAGATTTGATTGTTATTGTTAAAAATTCCCTCGTAGAACAGGTGTAGGGATAGATTTTTTTGGAGCCGGAAGGAGAGGTTTGCACCAGCAATATTCTGGTGCAGCACGCGGTCGCCAATTTTGTATCTGTAGTCAACCCATCGATAAAATAACTCGATATCCAGCTTGTTGCGGATCAAACTTTTGTTGACACGAATGCCGAAGATCTGGCTGTCGATAATATCGGTTTGGAGGAAGTTTGCTCGTAGACTTATCCTGGCTTTAAGGAAGGGGACCCTACTAAAAGTAAGATGACCATTTAGATTACGAGAAGGGTTGGCTTGGCTCTTTTGGAATCGGACACCAGTAGTGGCTCCCCAGGAAATCGCCTTGAAAGGCCGGTGGTGGAAACTGAAACGCAAGCCTTGCCGAGTCTCGTCTTCAATCAGTTGGTCGATGAAGTTTCGATAGGATTCATAGTAGATTATATTCCTTCGGTTGTCATAGGAAGTAGAAAACCGTAGACTACGGTTGAGGCGATATCTCAAAGAAGCAAATAGATTCGTTAGACGTGGCTGACTATTGATTTGTTCGTTGATTTTCTCGTAGAGGTCGACTTCAAAAGAACCAAAGAGATGCAAATTTTTCGCCAGGGTGCTGGAATGTTGAAAATAGGCAAAGCGGCGATCGGTATTTCCTTTATTCATTTGCTCAATAAACCCGACGGTCGTCTGCGATAATCGGGAAGGCACGGCAGTCGCAAAACTGGCATAGGCGCCGTATTGCAATAGATCTAGATTTAAACCATAGTCGCGTAGATCAGGCCTGGCGCCCGCAATGGCTCCAATGCTAAAGTTATGGCCAAATCCCTTTTCAAACTGAAGCCCATCAATGGCTCCCATGCTCGAAAACTTTGGGTTTATTTTTCGGCCAAAAGTCAGATGAGTCGTCTTGTCAAAACTGTATTTGGCAGAAAGAGCATATACTTTAAGGGCCTCATTCAACCGGATGGAATCATTTAATTGATGCCGGAAAGTGACATAACTTTCAATAGAAAGGCGGGAATCATTGAGGTTGTATCCTCGGAAAGAAAAGGCGTACCGCATGCGGTGCAGGTTGCGAAAATTGGACAGGTTATTGTAGGACGCCACGGAAACCCGACCCTTAATCTTTTCTTTGAATAATACTTCCTCCTCAGCCCGGTCCTCAATTGGCTTTACGATTGGGTCATTGTTGATTGAGCTAGTCGTTGGATCCGGTGCAGGTGTAGCAATTGGCGGTATATCCCTTTTTTCTTTTTTCTCCGCTTTTCTGATAACGGCTACTACTTGGTCCTTTACCTCAAACTTTTGCTCACTAATCGGCGAACATACGATGGAGGACGAAGACTTGTTAGCAATCACCAAGGCCGGCACTAAAGTTTGTCCTTGCCGTCGATAAAGTGTGTCTCCAATATTCAGGTTTTTAGTGGAGGTAAACTTTACATATACATTTCGAGAAGTAAGGAAGGAAACCGTCCCGTTTTCGAAAAGCACTTGCGCTTGTACCCAGCCCCCGAGCAGTAGCAAGATTGCTATTAGATAGATGTGTTTTTGTGTCATGGGTTTGATTGGTTAATCACCGTTCGGATGGCACACATAGCAAGCTGTGCTCAAAAATTGATAATTGGCTACGCCCTGATGGTCGTCTGCTAATTCGTTCGGATCGTTATGCTCGTGGCAGTCTATGCAGCTGAATAAGGCAAAGTTGCCAGGTGTGGTATGGCACTCTGTGCACTGATTCCATTCTCCTTGGTGATTACCGCTATAGATCGGGAAATACAGGCCATCATGATCAAAGTTGGCAGGTTCCCAAGCATTCTCATTGTGACAATCTAGACAGTTCGTCGGAAACTGAGCTAGACGGTGGTTGGGATCATCTGCATCATTGTAATCTGACTCGTGACAGCCGAAACAGGTAGTGGGGGTATTGGTAAAAGTACTATTGTGGCAAGCGGTGCAATCATTAGCAATCTGCGCATGCGCTCCTCGTAATTCATAGAAATTGTCATGATCAGCGAAAGTAGCAGGCATCCAATTTGGGTCGGTAGTGTGGCAGGCGGCACAGTCCATGGAGAAGCCCAATAGCTGGTGATCTGGGCTAGTCGTTTGCTCAAAGTCCATGGTGTGGCAGGCGGCACAATCCGTCGGAGTACCGGCAAAGCCATTGGTATGGCAGCTATTGCAATCCACTCCGATGTGCGCACCGGCCAGCGGGAAGTTAGTCCGATTATGATCAAAGTTATCGTCTTCACTTCCCGTAGGATGGCAAGCCAAACAAGCATTGCTCTCATAAACATAACCATTGACACCATCGTGTTCATCATCGGTATCACCACGTTGGTGGCAAGTAGTACAGGTGAACTCTGCGTAGTTGGCAGGATTTGGATGACATTCCATGCATTCTGACCATTCTCCGCCGTGCGCTCCACTGTAGATGGGGAAGTACAAATCATCGTGTTCTCGGAATTGCGCGGGCATCCAATCTAGGTCTAAAGTGTGGCAGGCGGCACAATCTGTCCCAAAGTTCAATGCCTTGTGATCCGGGTTTAAAGCTACCTCATAATCCATCTCATGGCAGGAAATACAATCACTAGGAATGGCTTCGTACGTACCTGTCGTATGGCATTGAATACAGTCAATGTTGTGGCCTTTCACCAAAGGGAAAAAGTCATGCAAGATATTCTCCGAAGACCAGTCGAAGGCATTGACATCATGGCAATCAATACATTCCTGGGAGTAGCCGGATTCTATGTGATTGGGAGCCGTAGTAGCGACGAAATCCTGTAAATGACAATTTACACACTCATTGCCCAAGCGATGGAATTGCAGACCTGAGTCCGAGATGTGACAATCGGTACAACTGCTAATGGCGTGAATGCCCAGTAGGGGAAAACCATTATCTTGATGGAGTTCGGTAATATTATCTACCAACCAATTATCTACGGTATGGCATCTGGCGCAATCCGATCCCGCCGTCATATTGTGCAGATCCGTATGGCAGGAGATACAAGTGGTTTCGGTTTCTTGAAAAACTAAAGCCTCATGACAGAGCCGACAATCGGTAGTTGTGTGTCCCCCTTCTAAAGGGAAATTAGTGTCGTTGTGGTTGAAGCGTAGCGAATCACTGGGAAAGCGATTGGCTAGATCGATCTTGAGCGAAGGAGGCCGGTCAAAATTCCAGGCTTCCAAAGGAATATCCCAGCTATCCGATGAATGGCAAGCCGCGCAATTCATCTTGAAATCTTTGCCGTGGGGCGACTGTGCAAATAGGCTGCAAGTCAAGCCCAGCAAAACCATTATTGATGGCAGTCTATACATTCGAAGCGCTTGAATTTGTATTGGACAAAAGTTTTTCCATTTTCATCTTCGTACGGTTTATGGCAGGCCTCACAGGCTACTGTAGCATGCGCACCTTCTAGCTTGAAGGCGGTTTGATCGTGATCAAAATCCTCCACTCTCCAATCATTAAAGCCATGGCAACGCGCACAATCCGTGATGCCATTTTCCACGAATTGCCCCTCATGTACATCTTCGTGACAGGCTGCACATTCATCTGGAGTGTCTACAAAGCCTGCGTATCTATTTTCAGTAGATGCTGCGTCTGTGGCATGGCATTCCATACAACTGACGGTTTGGTGCCTGCCTTGCAGCGTAAAATCGGTTAGGTTGTGATCAAAGTGGTTATCTGTCCAGTTATCGGTGACATGGCAAGTTTCACAAGCTTGATTGGGGTAGTAGGTAGCGGCTATGTAGCCCTCATGCACATCATCATGGCAATCCACACAGCGCTCGCCAATGTTTCTAAATCGCCATTTTTCCTCATTAAGATGGCAAGCAAAACAAGGCGTGGCCAAATGCGCACCATCTAAGGGGAAGTTGGATTCATTGTGTTGTTCGATGGTGTATAGCGATCCTTCAAAACCATCTTCAGTATGGCATGCTGCACAATCAGGACTGGTGCCATTTACCATGAATTCTTCTTCATGGTAGTCCGTATGGCAGGAGGCACAGGCATTATGTTCGAGTGGGGTAGTCAGGCTCTCGGTATGACATTCTCTACAATCGACTACCTGGTGTTTCCCTTTAAGCCTAAAGTCAGTGAGGTTGTGATTAAACCCATCTGTATCTACGCTCAGGAATGATTTTTCATTGTGGCATTCTGCGCAATTGGTGCCAAACTTGTTGTCATGCACATCCTCGTGACAGGCAACGCAATCGTTGGTGGCGATCCCGATCTGATCTTGAAATAATTCATTCAAGGCTTGGTTTAGGTCGTGGCATGCTGCGCAGTTAACGCTTTTGTGTGCTCCCTTTAAAGGGAAGTTGGTTTGGTTGTGATTAAAGCGGCGTGCACGACGCATCGAGGTAAAAGATTCCTCGGAGTGGCATTGTTTGCAATCATTGCCTAAGTTACCCTTGTGCACATCATCATGACAGTCAATACAATTGCCAAAAGGAATTCCGGTAAACACCTGGAATTCCTTTCCGTTTCGCATTTCTTTCTGATGGCATTCAATACAGTCCACCTCTTGGTGTTTCCCGCCCAAGGGATAATTGGTATCATCATGGTCAAAGAAAGTGGCTGGCGCAAATTCTTCGGTGGAGTGACAGCTGGCGCAATCGTTGGTAGATAAGGTATTTTGATGAACGTCTTCGTGGCAGGAGATACAATCTTCGCTTAGCCCGAGGAAGGTATCTTCCCGCTTTTTAAGCTCCCGGTCATTGATGTAGTCCGGAATATGGCAATCCCGGCATTCGATGCGGCGATGTGCTCCGGTCAGATCATAGCCCGTCAGCTCATGATCAAAATTATCTTGATCGAAGCGCATCATGTCAAAATTACGGCCATGATGTTCGCTATGGCATTTGGCACAATCTTGGCCGCGCACCTCTTTTGAGCTGTGGTAGCCTCTATTTTGGTCAAGCAGGGTTTGTATTTCTTCGTGGCATTGCAGGCATTTATTGTTATCTAATTTCCCTCCAAGTACATGACAATCAGTGCATTTGAACATCCCTTCCAAATGCGCATGCGCCTGGGTCAATTTCCCGGGAGACAATTGTGCGGACAAGCCTGGAAGGAAGGCTAGACTTAAGAAGATGATATGTGTGATCCTAATGCTCATGTATTGCTTATCCTATTAGCTTTAGGTTATCGATATTTGTCTAAGAAGAATATTTTTTCACGGTGTACCCAAAGCGTTTGGTGATTTTGACCCCCGCTTTTTTGAGGAAGTGAGTGGGCAATTCTCCTCCGGCGAATATGTAGACCAAGTCATTTGGGATTTGCTTGCTAACCCCATCCAGATCAGTAATCTCCACCAGATGCTTATCAATCTTAGTCAGGTTTGTATTGTATCGCATATCTATGTTGCCAGCTGAAATAGCTGCCAAAATCTGTTCTCGGTTTTTCGGTTTTATTCGGCTAAACTTGTCTTTGCGATAGGAAAGGGTGACGTGATTTTGCGTTGCCAATTGCAGTGCTGCCTCCACTGCGGAGTCCCCACCACCAACTACTACTACTTTTTGATCAGCGATGAGCTCTGGCTCAAGTAATCGATAAGCTACTTTTTCAGTCATTTCACCAGTCACGCCCAATTTTCGGGGAGAACCTCGACGACCAATGGCCAGTAGAACTTGCTTGGTTTTGTAGGCTACCCCCTTTTGGGTAGTAACTTTAAAATGACCATTTTCCCGTTCGATCGCCTCTACTTTAGTTTTCTCTTGAATGCTGATATTATTCTTGGTCAGGGCCTCATTCCACAGATCCAGTAGCTCACCTTTACTAGTATCATACAATTTTACCTTCCCATATAAGGGCAAGTCCATCGGGGCGGTCATAACGATCTTTGAACGAGGGAAAGTAAACACCGTCCCGCCTAGGGTATCCTGCTCTAGGGTAACAAAATTCAGTCTATGTTTCTTGGCGGTGAGGGAGGCTGCAATCCCTGCTGGCCCTGCTCCAACGATTAACAGGTCCAAGGTAGAATCATCTTTCTTGAACCCTAGTTTGACCATGTTTTCAACGGCTGAGCTGCCTTGTTCCACGCTATTCTTGATCAGTCCCATACCGCCCAACTCACCAGCTATGTAGATGCCAGGAACGTTCGTTTCGTAGCTCTCACTGACATGCGGCAAATCAACACCTCTTTTTTCCGTTCCGATGACCAGAGAGATGGCTTCTACTGGGCAGGCGTGAAAGCAGGCCCCGTGACCTACACAATTAGAAGCATTGATCAAAGTGCCTCCACCTTTAAGAATGCCGATGATATCCTTCTCCGGACAGGCCTCTATGCACGCCCCACTTTGAATACAAGTACTCAGGTCAATTACCGGGTGAAGGGAGACTGGTTCATGGAGCCCTTCTTCCTTTGCCTTTTCAATCTTTGCCTCCACAATATCAGAGGCCTGCTTGAGCTTCCGCAGATAGATCATGACAATAGCCAAGCAAAAAAGAATGACGGTACCATATATGATGATCTGTTCTAAAAGCATGTTTTATTTTATGGTTCTCAGAAAATTGGTCAGAGAACCAATAAGCGGTTCTCGCCAATATTGGCAGTACTAGCTTGATGCCGTCGAGTATAGCTTCCAGTCGAATCCTTAGAAAATCCAGGTGTAACCCAAGGCCAGCGTAATGGCTACGTGTAAAACCACAATGATCAACATGATCAGCGCAAAAGGTAGATGGGCTACGTGCCAATACCTAAATAGTTGTTGCATGCTTTGCAACCGTTCAATGCGATTGTTAATGGCCATTTCATCTTTTACCAATTTTGTAACCTTCTTGATATCACGCCACCTGAGTTGGTTCTGCCGCAAGGTCTTCTTAATGCGGCTTATCTTTCTACGATCGTCAAAGGACCGTTGGAGTATCCGATTGATCAGATTTCCGGTGGTGGAAGGATTGGGTACTTCAATAGCTGCTAGAATTCCTTGTTGACTAATTTGGTCCAATTGATAACTGCTGCTCAATACCAATCCAATGTTAGTTTTTGTTTCTTTTATTTCATTAAGAGAGAGTTCACGACCTTCAATAGATCTAGGAATCTGGATATAGATATATCTACCAATAACTCCACTCAACACTACCGCTACCATACTCCAAAAGGCTATCGACACAATGCCCCCGAATTTGAAGGCGGTGTGAAATAGGATCATGACTGGACCAAGTGTACACAGGAAAATGTGAAACTCCAGCCAGTACTTGAGTCGCCCCCAGCGAGCAAAGAACTTGTAGCGTTTACGGATGATGTATATCACTACGCCGAATAAGATTAGAAACGTGCCTACGAAACCCAAGCCATGGCCATAGAGCCCTGCGGCTTTGAAATTTTCGTGATCTGGGTGGTAAAAACGCTCCTCAAATGGAGTGGAATAGTAGGAGTATCCCTTGTACGCCAGAAAAATGGTGGTCAGAATGACAATTCCCGCCATCATGGAAATGTAAATCTGGTGCGCTGTCTTTGACATATTATCCTGAGTCCAGTTACCTAATTAAATTGTAGAGATCTCCATTCATATATTCTCTTGCCTAGAATTTATAGATATTCTTTACCACTATTCCCTAGGCCATACGAGTGCCGTAATGGGGTGGGTTGCCTGGCTAAGAAAAAAAACTGGGAAAGAGAATATCCAAGGCCCTAGGACAGGGGCTTTCTTTTTGTTGGAGAATTAGGCTAGATGACTTGTAATCCAAGGCTGAGGAAAGCCAAATAATAGACTAGACCAAGGACGATTTTTTCTGATGCTGAGCTTTTACTTTCTTTTCTGTCCAAAGCTCAAGACATCCATGAGTACCCAGGTATTTGGGTCCAGTTTGATCTCCTTGGGTTCTTCCGGAACTTTGATGGTAAAGCGATTGGTTTCTTTATTGATCTGTAGGACATCCCAATGGAGCTGATCTTGGTCTTCGAAATAGATGGCTATTTCCAACGGCATTTCAAACAAACTTCCATCTTCTTGAACTTGGTCTAATACAATTTCAACTTCCTTTGTTCTCGAATCATAATTCCATACTCCATTAATGGCCAAGGCTCCTGGTTCATATAGCCATTGTTGAAAGAAGACGGAGAGATCCTTACCGGAGGCTTCTTCCATCTCTCGTTGGAAATCCAACGTGCTGGCATGGCCATTGCGATACTTGTGATAATAGGACCTAATCCCAGTCCAAAAATTGTCGGTTCCTACTACACCCCGCAACATATGTAGAATCCAACTGCCCTTCTGATAGGTTTGAATAGAGGTTACTTTTCGCATGTCTTTGAGGTTGTCATGCACAATGCGATAACCTGGATTTAAAGCATTAAAACGATCAACAGTTTCTTTACTCTTAGCTAGTTTTTTGAGAAACGCATCTCTCCCGTACTCGTGCTCGATAAATAGGAGGGTGAAATAGGTGGCAAACCCCTCGCTGAGCCAAACATCATCCCAATCGTATTCGGTGACCGAATTGCCAAACCATTGATGGGCTACTTCGTGTATAATGATGTTGCGCCATCTCTCCGTTCGTTTTCCAGTTACGGCATTGTCACCATACATGATGGCTGAGGCGGCTTCCATCCCACCACCTACTGCATTACTCTGAATATTGGCTAGCTTTTCGTAAGAAAACGGCCCGATATAACTGCTATAGAATTCTAGTGCTCTTTTGGTAGGAACTGCAAAATCATAGAAGCCGGCATCTCTATCTTGATGATACACCCAGGTTTGAATGGACTTCCCTTCAAAGGTACCCACTTCCTGTACAGCAAATCGAGCTACACCGAGGGTGAAAAGCCAAGGTGCAATGGGGACCGATTGTTTCCAATGGGTCAGTCTTTTGGCTTCCACGAGATCCGTTTTTTCTACTAGTAAACCATTTGAGATAACCTGGTAATGAGCAGGTGCTGTTACAATGAACTCACAAGTGGCTTTGTCGTAAGGATGATCGATCATGGGAAGCCAATTCCGACCCTTGTTGGGCCAGTTATCGCTGAAGAAGCAGCGATCTCCGTACTTGTTGTCCCCAATGATCAATCCGGTAGCAGGAATGCCTTGATAGGAAATGGTAAATTGAAGCCGCTGATCTTTTTTGGAGGGAGAGGGGAGGGAGAGGAGCAAGATATCTTCTTCGTGCTGGAAGGTGATTGTCTTTCCCGCAGATGCTACGGAGAGTACGGTCATGCCCTTACTGCCCGGTGCATCAATTTTGTTGATAAAGTCTAATCGAACTTGAGTTATACTGTCTTTCAGAAAGCGAACATCAAGGGTGGTTTTACCTTGGATTTCATCGGTCTCATCCGAAAACTCAAACTCGAAGCGATAGTTCAGTGCGTCAATATCCGGGTTTTTGGGGTATGGATCGGTCAGAGATAGAGCGGAAAGCGAACCCCAACAGACCAATATTGTTGAGAGGAGTAAACGAGTTAAATTGATTTTCATACTACAATTCAATTTTCAATAGCAAAAGCGGAAAAGATCTTGATGTCAGGTTCTGCGACGGAATCCATTATAGTTAGGCGCATTGCAGTAAGCTCTAGTGGACTAAATTGGTGTATAAATTTATGCCCGATACAAGACCCCTCAAAAATGTTTTGCCAGCCCTGACTAGTCTGTCCTTCGACTCGAAATTGTCTGACTCGCTCTCCTTTGATGATGTTTTCCTGCAAAACCACACGGCCTACTTGCTGTTTTTTTGAAAACTCCAGTAAAATGCTGTTGCCCAATCCCCGAGTGTTGGCAATGGGCTTAGCATACCGTCGTTTAATGGCTGCTCCAAATTCTTGTAAGCGCTGCACATCTTCCGCTGGCATCAAACCATCCGCATCTGGTGTTAGACCCAGGATGAGTGTTGAATTTCGACCCACAGATTTTTCATACATCTTCACTAGCTTTCCCACTGGATAAATATGGGCCTCGTCTCCGGGTTCCCAGAACCATTCATGTCGCCCATTGTAGCCTCTAAGGGGAGCATCGGACATGGCTGGTACCCAGAATTTTCCCTTGGGATCTCCTTCCTTCAATAACTTGAAATTGTCCTTCGCTATATCTTTTTTGGCACTTTCACCTGCTCCCGTAGCAGGGTAGGGGAAGGTAGCCCAACAGGGATAACTCACCGTTCCCGATTCTGATCCACCCCATCTTGCCTCGGCCAGCTGAGCATTGTGGTAAAATAGGCAATTGGGTTGATATTGTCTGACGATCGGTAATACATCTGGAGAACCATTCTTGGGGTGATCTGCACCACCATCAAACCAAATTTCGAAAAGCTCCCCGTATTTAGTGCACAATTCCTTAACCATCCCTTCTGCCATTTGCTTGTACCAGGCCTGCCTATTTTTCTGGAACTGTCCTTCACCATTTACCTTGAAGTTGTGCACACCCAGGAAGGCATTCCACCGGATGCCGACATAGATGGCGGGCTTAAGCCCATACTTTCGGCAAGAAGCCACGAAGTCTGCTACAATATCTCCTTTCCCATCCCGCCAATTGACGGCTTTCAAAGAATAGGGGTTCACCTCGGATTGATACAAGGCAAATCCGGTTTCATGTGTGGCGGTCAGGATGGCAAAGGTGGCTCCGGCATCCTTGGCCGCCCGAATCCATTGGTCCGTATCTAGCTTTGTAGGATTGAATATTTGGTAATCAGGAATAGGTTGAATGCGATTAGCTCCTTGCCTATACTTCTGGCCATCGAAAACGTGGAGATCGTAATGAAAAACTACACCCAACTCCGCCTCCTGCCAAGCGATTTGGCGTGGGTTAGGGAGCGGTATCTCTGGATGATAGATGGGGAGAAAGACGGTGTAGGATTCATCGCCTTTTTTGACGGCAAGAGATAGTACTTTGGGTAATCCATCTTCTACAAAGACAAAGGGACGCTCCATCCGGTCCGGCAAAATACGACTGCCGTCTTCCAGCTGGATTACCTTGTTCTTTAGAAAGTATTCATTGGCCTTCTCCCAGTTGATGCCATCTGCCGAGGTGATCAGGCCAATATACTGGTGAGCATGAAATACCCCATAGAAGCGCTGTCGATCCTGGTCAAACCAAATGGACATATCTTCGGTATCCAGATCATCAATCACGGCTTTATCTTGCATTTGAAAGGGCCCATCGGGACGATCTGATACCGCGATGGCTTGGTTGCGGATGAATCGAGTTTCATTGGGTTTGTCTCCTTTCACAACCAAATAGTAACGACCATCTGCGCCTCGATCAATAGCAGGATTCACCGTGAGCGTCGTAATCGGACCCTCCGGTACTATCAAGGCTTTAGATTGGCGTGTCCACGGCCCAGTTAGGGAAGAAGCCACCGCCACGCCAGTTCGTTGATTTTCACGTAGCGCTCTACGAGTGTCATCCGCCAAGGTTTTTCCGTGAGTAGCTATCAGGTCTTGAACCGTGAAATCTTGTTGACCTAGATTGGTAGAGATATAGTACAGATAGTATTTACCTTGAAAGAACTTAATCTTCGGGTTGTGCGCCGTTATGGCATCCCAAAACCCCTTTCCTCTTCCTTGCAAGACAGTCTCCTGATAGGTCCAAGGGCCAGTAGGCTGATCCGAAGTGGCGCGCGCAATTTCCGAATGCGTTAACCAACCTGAAAAGGTATGTTCCTTCTTCCAGCGCGAATAGAAGAGATGATATTTACCTGCTGGTCCCTTAATGATGGAGCTCCCCCAATTGTAATAACCTGCTGTTTTAAAGATCTGATCTTCAGAAACTGTGGAAATTTTGTCATAGAGATAGAGATCATCTGGCTGTACCTGGGCCCATAAAAGTTGTAGATTAAAGGCAAGCAAGAGTGTCAGTTGGTATTTCATTTACACTATATTTAGCCCTGCTAAAATAAGACCCAAGATGAAGATTCAAGAAATCCCTCCTACAAAACTCCGTGAACTTCAAGAAATCAGCCAAATCGCTTATAGTACTAACTTCGGACATCATTGGGATGGGAATGGACTAGCCTTGTATCTGGAAGATCAATTCAATGCAGAGCGATTGCAGAGCGAATTGCAAGATCTGGAGATAGGATATTACTTCGTGCTGTTGGAAGAGAAGATTGTAGGTTTTGCCAAAATGAAATGGCAAAGTGCATTGCCAGGGCATTCAGGGGATTCGTGTTGTGAATTGGAAAAGATCTACATGCTTCCGGCCCAGAAAGGCAAAGGATTGGGGCGATATACGATAGCGCAGCTAATGGCCGAAGCTAAATTAAGGGGAAAAACAACCTTCTTCCTTTGCGTGATTGATACCAATACCGCTGCCCTGGCTTTTTATCAAAAGTTAGGCTTTGCATTTCATAGTAAAACTAGATTAGAGGCGCCGCTCTTCAAGGAAGAGCTGAAGGGCATGCATCGGATGTATAAAGAGCTGTAGTACTTACATCGCATTTGCATCAGTCGCCACCTGCTGATCTTGCCGGACTGTACGCACTTCCACGGTAATACCATTCAGCACAGCGTTTCCTGTGGGGGTGTCGATGCGCTGTTCGGAGGTGAGTTCGTTGACGTTGACGCCAGCTTTTTGCTCTGCTACTCGAATCTTGGTACCCTTCAGCTTATGCCCCCAGCCATGTGGAATGGAGACTACTCCGGGCATGATGTCTTCGGTAAACTCAACAACTATTTTGACCTGCCCGATCGAGGAAGATACTTCCACCAGACTATTCCGTTCTAATTTTCGCTTAGCGGCATCTTTGGGGTGCATGAGTAGGGTGCAGCGATCTGGCCCTTTGACTAGTCTAATGCAATTGTGCATCCAGGAGTTATTGGATCGGAGGTCTCGCCGACCGATTAACAACAAAGAATCGGAATTGCTTTTCAATTGTTTGATTAGATATGGAATTCGTTTCAGGTCTTCTACAATTCGTGGGAAAGCCAAATTGATTCGCTTGTTTTTTGTGAACAAGCGCTTAGGTAAAGCTGGTTGTAATGGACCAAAGTCTAGTCCATGCGGATTATCTTTCAGTTTTTGTAGGCTCAATTTATGTTTGCTGAAAATCCCGTAGGGTCCAAGACGTAAACCAAGGTTTATTCGTCGCTCCGGGGTAAGCCAGGAGAGAATGCGATGTTTTAACCCGAGGAACAGCGAATTGCCTTTTTCCAGGCGCTTTTGTAATTCAAGAATGATCTGCCAATCAAATCGCTGGTTGCTATTGATGGAGAAGACTGGCGGGGAAAAGTTAGCCACGTTTCGCAGGGCGACAATATTGAGCACAAAATCATAATGAAGTACCTCCAAGGCAGTGGCAGGAGGTAGAATGATGTTAGCGTGGCGAGTCGTTTCATTCAAATAAATATCGATAGCTACCTGATACTCCAGCTGACTAAAGGCTTGATCTAGTTGTTGACTATTGGGTGCAGAAAGAACTGGGTTACCTGCTAAGGTAATCATAGCCTTGATCTGGCCCTCCCCGGGCGTGAGCATCTCCTCGGCCATGACCGTACTGGGCAGGTCTGAAGCGACCTCAGGCAAGCCCCGCACCCGACTTTTCCAGCGGAAAGCTTTGGCCTCGTGCTTCAGTAGTTTGACGAAATCCATGGCGGGTCTGGGGAACATAACCCCGCCTGCCTTATCTATATTCCCCGTAAGGATATTGATCGAGTTAATTAACCAATGACAGAGGCTGCCATATTCCTGTACCGAAACCCCAAGTCGGCCATAGCAAATGGCTTCTTCCGCAGCGCAAAAGTCCTGAACAATTTGTCGAATCTCGCTGGCCTTTATGCCAATCAGTGGAGCAACCACTTCAGGGCTATAGGCTTGGGTGAGCTCTCTCATCGCCTGAATTCCATCCGTGAAAGCAGCTATTCGTTCCACACGTAGCCATTCCTGCTCAAAAATGACATGGACAAAGGCTAGAAGAAAGAGCACATCCGTACCCGGGCGGATGAAGTAATGCTCATCTGCCAGCTTTGCGGAACGGGTCCGCCGCGGGTCGATCACCACGAATTTCCCTCCCCGCGCCTGTAAGCTCTTTAGTTTCCCCTGAATATCTGGCGTCGACATGATACTGCCATTGCTAACCAGCGGGTTGGCGCCCAAGGCGAGGAAGTAGCTCGTGCGTTCGAGGTCCGGCACTGGAAACATGGCTTGATGGCCAAACATCTCACCATTGACAAACATCTGCGGGAGTTGATCCAGCGAATGAGAAGCAAATCTATTTTTGGTACCCAGCGCTTTGGCGAAATCAAAGAAGAAGAGTCCTGTTCCAGTATTGTGCACCCCCGGATTACCCATGTATAAGCCTAAGGAATCTGGGCCATATTTATCCCGAATGGCATTTAGCTTTGTTTCTACTTCATCAAAGGCTTCAGCCCAGCTAATCCTTTCCCACTCTTCACCTTTACGTCTTATTGGATATTTAAGCCGATCAGGGTCATGATGAATATCCTGCAAAGCCACGCCTTTCGGGCAGATATGACCTTTGCTGTAAACATCCTCTTTGTCTCCTTCAATCTTTACAACTCGGCCTCCATCTGTTTCAATCCGAAGGCCACACATGGCCTCACACAGATGGCATGTCCGATAATGCACTTTCATGGGCACTGACTTTCTTTTTGGTAGGATTAGAATAGGTGTGATTGGCTTGTAGGAATTGGCCAAAACGTTCTTGACCAAAAGCAGCCGAGAATTGACGATCTTCCCAGGCTATTTTTCCACCAATCATGACAAGCTTGACCACTTCATCATTTCGATTTACCAATCGATCACAGTTTTCCAGGAAGGGAGCAGTATGATATTCATGAACGCTATCACTTAACTCCTCGGGATCAAGAATGACGATATCTGCTCGTTTTCCTATGGCCAAATGCCCGGCATCGATATTAAAGAAGTCTGCATTCTCCTTAGTCAGTCTCCAAATGGCCTTTTCATAAGACATAAGCGGTTCTCCCTTCTCGTGTGAAGCTTGTACATATCGTAGCACTCGAATAGGAAGGTTATAGAATGCCATATTGTTGATATGAGCACCCGAATCCGCGAAACCGAGTACAACATTGGGATCATTGTAATGGGGTTTGTAGCGGGACGGGTCGTGATTCCCGATGGTCGTTTCCCAAAGAATCTCTTTATCCATTTCCACGACTAGATCCAAAAAGGCATCAACTGGATGTTGTTCTCTTTCATCGGCAATCTCTAAGAAGGATTTACCGATCAAGGATTTATCTGGCGCCTCAATCACGTAGGCATCGCCGAAGTCCTTTTGCCAAACCTTCGGCGTCAATTTACTGCGGTAATTCTTCTTAAAGGTCTTGCGGTACTCTGGATCCATTAAGGTGGTATTCCGCTTCTTTAGGTCTCGGGAAAGGTGGCGGGCCAGTTCTCCAGCCGGAAATTCTTCAAAGATCACCAATTCCATACCTTCTGCATAGACTCGAAAAGGTACTGGGAAGGCCTGCATGCGAAAATCTGCTTTTAGGAAGCGATTGTAAAAGGCGGAAATGGCACTAACGATCGGACGAATAAAGGGGTCTCCTTTCAGGTCCATTAGAGCTACCAAGGAAGTTTTGAGTGGCTTTCGCCAAAAGAAGGCGGCACTTTGCGTCATGTACCAAAAAGCTCCAACACGATTAACGAGATTAGGTACGCCTTGCAGATGTGCCCCTCGTTCACGCACAATCCTTGTGAGGGCCCGTCTTTCGGCACCTTTAGCGTAAGCGGCGGGAAGCAGTTTTGACCAATGTCTACCATCCATTTTATCCCAGGGATTGTGCTGCATCGAAATACCTACAAAACCAGCATCCAGAGCCGTTTCTAGGATTTCTCCCATACGCTTTATTTCTTCCGAGCTTGGTCGTTCAGACTTGTCCAAAGACCGATCGATGCCCATCACAGCGGCTCGTATATCGGAGTGACCAATAAATGAAGCCAAGTTAGGACCAACAGGTAAGGTATTGATATGATCTATCCATTCCCCTGGCGTAGACCATTTCTTTTGATCTTTCAGAATGGGAAAAAGAATCTCCCTAGGAAAGGCTTCCACACGGGTGAACATATCGCAGCAATCTTCTACCTCTGCACAAACAAAGGAAAGCGAACAGCCGCCTAGCATAACGGTAGTCACTCCGTGGCGCACCGATTCTTCCAAACCCGGTGCCACCAATACCTCACCATCATAATGCGTGTGATTATCGATAAAGCCAGGGGTGATCCATTTATCGGTGGCATCAATGATGCGGGTATCGGGATCAACAGGAATATCTTCTGTACTGATGGCTTGGATGAAACCGTCTTCTATCAATAGGTTGGCTATTTTAGATGGGTTTTGGGTGCCATCAAATAGCCGACCGTTTCGGATCAACGTGGCAGGCATAGTCTATTTTGTTGAAGGTATTGAAAATCTACAGTCCAGGTGGTTCGTAATCTTAGTACGTTGATTAAAGATAAAATTTGTTGGGAGTATTCCAGAAGCTGACCCGCAGAAAGCGTTTGTAGTGCTTCAAATTGTACATTTTACTTACCTGCTGAGTATGCCGGAAACTTTTTATCTTCGCTACCCATTTACAAGCATCCCAAAAACTGTATCTCTCTCGATTTCATCAAAATCATCAAAATTCTTGAATCCTTCACTGGCACGGAGCTTGTGATAGACTGATATGATGGACTGGCAACCTTTAAGTCTGACCTTTCGACTGGCCTTTGTGACCACGATCTTACTTTTTGTCATAGCTATTCCCTTAGCTTACTGGTTGGCCTACGCCAAAAATCGAGTAAAACCCATCATAGAGACCCTGATCAGCATGCCCCTGGTCCTCCCTCCAACGGTGCTGGGTTTTTATCTCCTCCTCGCCTTTAGCCCGAACAATGCTTTTGGGCAGTGGTTAGATGCCAGCCTGGGCTTGCGTTTGGTGTTTTCCTTTGAAGGGCTAGTGCTTGGTTCTTCACTATATAGTCTTCCTTTTATGGTTCATCCTATTCAATCCGGTTTTGCCAACCTTTCACCTTCTTTGAAGGAAGCTGCCTACATCTTGGGAAAATCCCGTTGGACGACCTTGACCAAAGTATTGCTCCCCAATATTCGCCCCTCTTTGCTGACGGGCATTGTATTATCCTTTGCCCATACTATTGGCGAATTCGGGGTGGTATTGATGATTGGAGGGAATATTCCAGGGCAAACCAAAGTAGCATCGATTACGATCTATGATGAAGTGGAATCCTTGAATTATGCGGCAGCAAATACCTACTCGCTGATCTTATTCGTCATCACCTTCTTTATTCTCTTGTTGGTGTATCTAGTCAACGGTGGACACGTTAAAAGCTACTGGAAATGATCGAATTTAGACTCGAAAAAAGATTGAATTTTGCGGAAGGAGGGCAAAAGCTTGACATTGAGATTCAGTTAGAGAAGGGACAGTTCGTGACTTTGTACGGGAAGTCTGGAGCAGGTAAAACGTCCATTTTGCGAATGCTTGCTGGTCTTTTACGTCCTGAGGCTGGTCATATTCAGGTAAAGGGACAGCAATGGTATGATCACAACAAGAATATCTTCCTCTCGCCCCAGAAGCGCCAATTGGGTCTTCTTTTCCAGGATTATGCCCTATTCCCAAACATGAGCGTGCGAGAAAATTTGCTTTTTGCCTTACCCAAAGGACAACCAGATGCTATCATCGCTGAACTAATTGAATTGATGGAGCTACGGGAATTGCAGAATCGTAGGCCGAATCGACTTTCTGGGGGGCAACAACAGCGGGTAGCGCTAGCCAGGGCGCTGGTGCAAAAACCACCGCTACTTTTGCTAGATGAACCCCTGTCCGCCTTGGATCAGGAAATGCGACTTAAACTACAGGAGTATTTGCTAGAAATTCACCAGAAGTATGGCTTGACTACGATTCTGGTAAGCCATGAACCGAATGAAATCTTACGATTATCTGATACCGTATACGTGATTGAACAGGGACGCTTGGTGAACACCTGCGCTCCTAAAGAGCTATTTGCTGATATGGCTATGCAAAGTCTTTCCTGTACTGGGACAATCCTATCTCTATTTGAAGAGGGTGGACGAGTGACGGTGAAAATGTCGATCCAGGATCAAACGGTGTTGCATCGAGTGGAAAAAGAAAAAGCACGGGATTGGTCCGTTGGGCAAGATGTGCAGATAGAATTGGACTTCTCCTCGCTAAGAGTGAAAAAATCTAAGTAGAGCTTCGTATCTTCCGCTAGGAGATTAAAAAGACTATGCCATGAACTTTCCTAGTATTTTCAATGACGTCATCGGTCCAGTAATGCGTGGGCCATCCAGTTCTCATTGTGCGGCAGCCTTGCGCATCGGCCGGATTGCTCGCGACCTGATGGGCGGTGTTTTGCATCAAGTGATCGTTCAATACGATCCTAGAGGTTCGTTGGCGACCACACATAAGAGTCAAGGCTCTGACATGGGCTTGTTTGGAGGATTACTAGGCTGGGATGCCGATGATGATCGATTGCCACATTACCAAAAAGGTGTGGAAGAGGCAGGGCTTGATATTCAAATCCGAATTGAAGGCATTCAGGCAGATCATCCGAATACCTATAAACTTACGCTTTTTAATGAAGTGGAAATGCGGGAGATGACGGCCATCTCTTTGGGTGGGGGCATGATTGAGGTGGTGGAGATTGATGGCAATCCACTGCACATGATGGGGGATTACAATGAAAGTCTGATCTATACCGATCATCCTGAACAAATATTGTCAGCACTAAGGGGGGGCGCCAACTCTTTAGATGAGGTCAAAGTACATCGAGGACGTATTCCCATTATTCAGATCAAAAGCCAGGCCTTTCTCTCCGCTGACTTGAAAACTCAGCTGTTACAATTGTCGACGGTCAATCAGCTGAAGGAAATTCATCCAGTTTTACCGGTGCGTTCTCGCCAAGGACTTTCAGTCCCATTTCGCACTTGTGCTGAGATGTTGGTCTTTAATGAAGACAAAGATTGGCCACTATGGAAACTTGCCCAGGCCTACGAAATGGCTCGCGGCAACCTCACCGCCGAGGAAGTATTCGAAAAGATGCGTAATATCATTCGTATCATGCGTTCGTCGATCGATTCGGGTATTGAAGGTACTTCCTATGAAGATCGAATCTTAGGGAGTCAGTCACCCCAATTTCAGCAGGAGATGTTGAATGGAAATTTGGTGCCTGGAGATGCGCTCAATCAAGTCATCTTATTTGTTAGTTCCATGATGGAGGTAAAGAGTTCGATGGGGGTAATTGTGGCCGCTCCAACGGCGGGCTCCTGTGGGGCATTGCCAGGAGCCGTATGGGGAGTGGCGGACCGTTTGGGCTTAGAGGAGGAGGAAGTGGTTAAAGCCATGCTAAGTGCCGGTCTGATAGGGGTGTTTATTGCGGAGGGCGCTACTTTTGCGGCGGAGGTTGGAGGTTGTATGGCTGAGTGTGGCTCGGGCTCGGGCATGGCAGCGGCAGCTATCGCGCAGATGGCCGGAGGCGATTTATCCCAGGCGCTATCGGCGGCGTCACAAGCCCTCCAAAACTCTTTGGGCATGATTTGCGATCCTATTGCTAACCGAGTGGAAGCACCTTGTCTAGGTCGAAATGTGATGGCGGCTTCCAATGCGCTATCCTGCGCCAATATGGCCCTGGCACAATATGATGCTTTAATTCCTTTGGATGAGGTGATTGCCACTATGAATGAGGTAGGAAACAGCATAGCACACGAATTGCGTTGTACGGCTTTAGGTGGTTTATCAATTACGAAGACTTCTAAGGAGATCGAGAAGAGACTCCAAATGGGGGAAGGAGGTGAGGAGTCACTAACTACTGCTGCTAGGCGCTTTAAGATCTGTTGATGGCGAAAAGCAGAAGACTTCAGAGACGCAATTTGCTTGCTCTTCCCTGAAGCCAACCTATTGCAAGCGAATTAATTTCATTTGTTATGGACAGTTCGGGTTGAAGTCTTGATATCCATCTAGGAAGTCAGCTTCTTCCATTTCCCCACAGACCTGTCTTTCGAAGGTTTGTCCATCTGTGGTTTGATAGGTACAGGTCTTACATTCTTTTTGTTCGGGGCAGCTAGAAGCCGTTGTGATCATAAGCATGGCAAAAGCCGCCAGTATAAGGTAGGAGTTTTTTTTCATGATTGAGTTTTTTCACTGATTTCTGGTGATTGCATGAGTGTCACAAAACGCAAGCACTTTGGGGTTAATAAACAAAAGGTTTGGTCTGATTGCATTTTGCAACACTCCTGTTTCTAGGCTAACCCAGTTACAGCTATCTAACTAATTACTGTTCCAAAATAGCTAATAACTGATCCTGGTTTTGCACGTTCATAATTTGGCCACTGCAGTCTTCACAGCCTTCTATTTCTTCGCCACCGCCTCCATTACAGTACTCCTCGGGGCAGCCTGGTAAACAAAGGGTGGCGGCGACCGTCATTGCGGCCATGAATTTTCTGAACTTTTTCATGTTGGTTGATTTTAGTGACGATGACAAGGAATGGGTCATCATTGGGTTTTAGAAAATTTAGTTGTCATTTGGCCTACCTGTATAGCATAAATGCCGGTGGGAAGCCGAGAGATTTCTATGGATTGTGAACTAGGAACAGGGCCCTTTTGCATGAGCTGTCCGCTCATGTTCACAATCCGATAATGTTGATCGGCTAGGCCGGTCAAGGGGGACAGGTGTAAGGTTTCCCGGCTTGGATTGGGAAACACTTTTAGGGTTTTAGATGTGGTGTTTATATCCTCAGTCGGAGTCGTTTGTCCAGGGCACAGAATGGCGGCACTGTGTATTACATTTTTCATCGCTTCACTTGAAGCTTTACCCCAGGAGAAGTTGCCCTCCTGATTACCAAAACCTTGATTGTAAAGGAAAACCATGGTGTTTTCCGCCATTGTTTTGTACTTAAGCTCTCCGCTGACGTCATAGGCGTAGGCGTACAAGCCAGAGATCAAGCTTTTTCCAGTCCAGTAAACGTAGTCGTCAGAAGTACCGCCTAACCAAAACTGTGGCAAGCCAGGTTCAGAAGGGGAATACCAGAAGTTATAGTAGGTCTCTTCGTTAGGGCTTACGCGAGCATACTGATCTACAAAATCAGCTAATCGTAACAATTGATCCTTGGTTGCCTCATCTTCGGGGAATTCCTTTAGATATTTCCACACGGAATCACTAAACAAAGCCATCATAAAGGTTTGCTCGCCGGGAAAATCGAGGCCTCCTTCGGCGCTATAGGCACCGATCATGCCGTAGCTGTTTTGGGTGACTAGGATGCGGTCGATTACATAAGTTCTGAACGTTTCCAAGAACGATTGTTCACCCGTGGCCTTCCAAGCTTCTAGGCAGGCAGAGGCATTTTGATAAGCTAGCCTTGCATTGGGATTATTTAGGCCCCAGAGGTGGTAGTCACGAATACTGCGGGCAGCTCTCAGACCAATTTCTCTGGCTCGTTCATCTCCGGTTAGATAGTAATAGTACCAGATACCTTCACCATAATGTTGGTTGTAATGGCCAGTTGCACGGTGGTTCAAGGAATAGGATGGGTTATATCCATTCATCCAGTCGTTCTCGTCATAGGTTTGGAAGCATTGGGTTTCCATGTTGTTCCAGGCCATGGGCAGCATTACATTGAAGAAGCGACGATCGCCTGTCTGTGCGAATAGGCGGGCACTGGTTAGCATGGCATCGTAATAGTTGTTGCCCCAAGTGGATAGGTCGCGATCATCTCCCAATTCCCATTGATTGCGTGGAACATCTCCGAAGTGCAGATTACCATAGAGGTCTAAGGCATCCCGGTTACTCAAGTGGTTATTAGTGGTAGCATTGATGAAACTATTGAGATTACTCCATCTGCTCGAATTACAGTTGCCTAAGGCGTAAAAAGCTTTAGTTTCCACTAAATGCTCTGGATCCACATGGGCAATTAATGGAGATTTGCTAAGGGCATAAATACGGCTCTGTACATCTGCTGCGGCATTAGCGGGATGGAAGTAGAACAGAAATTCATCACCAGAGCCCATTGCGGCCCAAAGGAATTCCTCGGTCGGCAGCGGTTGTACTTCTATTCGCCCATCTGCAAACAACTGCAAGCCTTTGGGATATTTTTCCCAGAAAAATCGAGAGGAGAAGGTCATGCCCCATTGGTCATCTGCAAGCGTAGCCCAACCATCTGCTTTGGCGCCTATGCTTAACACATTAGTCTGATCACTGAGTTCGAATTGAAAGGGGGTAGCCACGGTGGGGCGGTCCTTTTGAAGGAGGGAAATAGATCCGGTATTTAAAACTCCTGCTGTGCCTTGTCCATTGGTGCCGATTCGGTAGGATAGTTCGCCGGACAAATTGAGATCTAAACCCAATTTATATGCTTGGACCGACACGCCAAAGGCGGCGGAACCGGAATCTCCCAAACTGCCGACGGAGGTGCCATTCGCATAGCTGTGCCTGACCTTAACATACGGCTTACCGGCGAAGGCATAGATCCGTGTTTCATACTTTAGGAAGAAATTCCCTTGTGTATCATAATGTCTACCTTCCACCTTAATTACAACTTTCATCGGTCCTTGCTCCTCCACGAGGATTCGACTTGGTGCCGTTTGCGTGGAATGGTAATCTTCGTTACTCTGCGTGGCTACCCAACCTTCTGAATTCGTTTTTGAAATGATTTCCTCATCTGGTTCAAAACTGCCGTTTTCATTTAAGTCGAGAAAGGCTTGATCTATAAGATTGTACCGTTCTTTGCTAATGGAAAAACGCAAAGGGCCAGTATTCACGATTATTTCAGTTCCATCTTCTTCAACCGTAAGTTCCGTCTCCGCTTCGTAGTTGCTATTGGTAATTAGCCGATAATTTGATTCTGCCTGTGCTGCCACGGTAGCTTGAAAATCGCACTTGACCCAGCGGATACTTCCGTCTCGCCATCTGGACATCACCTGAAACTGCGCATCAGTATGTTCTCCATTAGGACTTTGTATACCCAATTGATCTGTACTTGCAAGGAAACCTTGGGAAAAAGGGAACACCTAGGGTTATAGGTTCTGTTGCTCGAGGGCTGCCACTAGGCTCCGGAACAATGATATCGATTTGCGCAAAGCCTGGGAGTTGATAAATAAGTACTAGGGCGCATAGCGCCAACAACTGCTTGATAGAACTCATGTTTTCATTGGTTAATGCAAGCTGCGATTCATTGTAAAGGGCCCAAATGCGTCAGATATTTGCGACAAAACCCAGCTCCCGGCTGTGTTTTTGCAAAATCTTCCTTTTTTGCGCTCATTCATCGCAACTTGGGGTAGTTAGTAGGGTTACTTGCTCGTCTAGGACGGCAGAAAGCAGTAGTCTTATTGTGAATCTTTCGGGAGTGTAGTCGCAAAGGAAAACCTAGAAGACAGGAGATAAATTTGATTCCATGTTTTGCATTTGGTTTAATCCTAACGCTGTATTGAACGCTACAAAGGTAGGTGCACCGACCCTACCACAACAGGAGGAAAACCGCCAATTTTTTAATTGAGGGGAAACGGGGAGATCTCGATTTTGTCTCCGTCAATGGATGTTTTGGGTAAAAAATTTTAAATAAAACATAAAATATTGTACTTTTAAGATAAAATGAGAATCGGATGTCCAGGATGTCAACCATCAGCTTAGCTTATCGGCTTTGTCAACTATCTATCCTGCTTTTGTTGCTATTTGCGGCTGTTTTTGCGGGTGGAATAGGCTATGCACTTGTAGAACCCAATGCCTTCCCGAATTTGGTAATCAATGATTTGTTTGAGGCTGGGTATGGTCTAGGAGGGATCAAATGGTGCACGGACTGCCATGGTGAAAATGTTTTGCATTTCTCTGACATAGCGATTCCTATGAAGCTCTGGTTGCTGTTGCGTGCTACTCTCTTTTTTTCCTTGGCCTTTCTGGTTGTTTTGGAGTTGAAAAAGGTCTTGTTATCTATTCGTGACACCGCTACCTTTTACCGTGCCAATTACCGCTCTTTCAGTGCTATTGGTAACTACGGATTCTTGATCAGTTTATTCAGTGCATTCAATTTTTATGTGCAAGAAGGGGAATCTCTATTCAATCTTAGTATTCCTTTTTTGGAATTGGGCTTTTCATTGGGGAGCTGGGTGCTGGCCGATATTTTCTGGGAGGGTAAATTATTATTAGAAGATAATCAATCCATCATATGAAACGGGCATGATATTCTTTAATCCTAATCTCATATAAAAGGATAATTAAACCAGTCTACTCGGCATAGCCAGATAGAAGCGTAACGGTTGCATTTGTGCAGAAATAATTTCAACACATGAATATAGTTGTAACACTTGATGTCATGCTAGCTCGACGGAAGATGAAGCTTATGGAGTTGGCGGAAAAGGTAGGAATTTCAGTAACCAACCTTTCCTTACTAAAGACGGGAAAAGCCAAAGGAATACGCTTTGCCACCTTGGCTAAGATCTGTGTAGCGCTGGACTGCACGCCGGGAGATATTCTTCAAATTGAACACCAAAAGATTCCGCAGTATGATTGATACAATTCTATCTGTTGTGCAGCAAGTGGCGGTCTTTTTCTTGATTCCCCTTGTTTTCTACTTAATCAAAAGACCAAAACTCCTTAGCTTCTGGCAGTATCTCGGTCTAACTCCTTCCACCCGCAAAGCCAACTTATTGGCGTTGGCTCTTAGCCTGTTTCTAGGGACTTTTATGCTGGTGTTAGCCAGTACTCAAGCGGCAATAGCCGATATTATGACCCATCCCAATAGCGTCACCGGGGCCATCCGGCAACTGGGGTTTGGCGCAGAAGCCGTCTTAACTATAGCTTTAGTTGCCATTTTAAAGACAGCGTTTGCAGAGGAGGTATTCTTCAGAGGTTTTTTAGCTAAGCGCTTGATCGCAATGACAAATTTTTGGACAGGGAATGTCATTCAAGCTGTAATTTTTGGTGCTATTCATAGCCTTCTATTCGCTACAATGACCACTAATTTTTGGTTTCTAGCCCTAATCTTTGTGGTACCCACCCTTGGGGCATTGGTCAAGACCTACTTAAATGAGAAATTAGCAAACGGTAGCATTGTACCTGGCTGGATTGCTCATGCTAGTGGGAACGTATTGGCTTACAGTTACGTGGCTTTTGTGCTCTAAAAGTCAGAACCAAACCCATGCTTAAGCCGTGGCGGCAGCATAAGTTCCTTTTTTGAATTCAGTCGGTTTAATCTTTTCCAACTTCTTGAAGCTACTGCAAAAGTATTCGTAGGAGTTGAAGCCGCATTTGTAGGCTATTTCCTGTAATCCCAATCGATCTTTCTGAATTAGCACTTTAGCTTGCCGAATGCGTTCACGGAGAATATACTCTGTAGGACTATAAGAAGTACACTCTTTAAAGACTTTAAAAAAGGTGGTTTGCCCCAATCCCGCCATTCGAGCCAATTCGGCGGCCCTAATTTTTTGCCCAATGTGACTTTGTATGTAGGAAATCACTCGACGAATTCCCTGATCAAATACGCTTTTCTCAAAATTCACCTGTAGGAGATGCACGCCTGTGGTGTTGAAAAGCCTGTACAACATTTCCTTAATGACTAAATCTTCTATCAAAGCTTTGCTAGGACTTCTATCCTCCGCTTGGAGTTTATACAGCTTGATAAATGCCTTAATGAGCAATTGATTATTGGAAAGAAAGTATGGCTCTGTGTTCTCTAGTGGTTCGGTAAGCAATATGGCTTGGTCTACATCAGAATGTAGGACTTCCTCGTAGACAGACTGGATAAAGGAAGGTTCTAATTCGAGGACGAGGCACTGAGTTGGGTTGTAGATCGAAGCATTTGGAATGGAGACACTATTAATGGCCTCCTTTTCCGGAATAAAGAAAGTACCTGGAAAGAACTCGAACTTAAGTTGGTCGCTTACAATGGTCTTATGTCCAGATAGCATCAGTGTCATCACATATTGATCAAAGTAGAACTGGATGTCCTTGCAAGCACAATTGGTCTCATAAAGGGATAATTTCCCATTCCTGAGGGGGTAGCTGGTACCTCGTTCTATAAATTGCTCTACCATGATTCTTTAATTTTGTTCAAGAAACTAAAGGAATATTCAAAAATAGAAAAATAAGGCTATTTTTTCATTGGAATAGATTAATACTGAAGTTTTAATGAATGATACTTCAATTTTGCTAGGTTTCTCTTTGATATATTGCAAGGGCAATTCACCACTGCAAAAAGCGAAGCAGGAAAAACTATGCCTTTACAATAGATGAATGAAGAACAATCTGGCTCAGTCCTTCCCTACACAACCGCAGTATTTGTGGAAGCCTAATCCGGAATTTTGACTGACCCAATCTTAATCATTAACCAATCAACCCAATTTAACATGATTTACTTTATTGAAATTTGGAATGCCAAACAGGCTTGGCTAGACTTGTCGATGGAGGAAAGAGGAAATTATATGAACCAGGTGGGGGCTCATATACAGGGACTACTAGATAAAGGAGTGAAAGTATTGACTTGGTCTAATAATAAGCAAGAAACTACTCATCGTGCTAACTACGACTACTTTGCGATTTGGACCTTCCCCGATCAGGCGACCGCTGATGGATTTCAAGCTTTGGTTGAAGGGGCAGGCTGGTACAACTACTTTGAGCAAACTAATCTTATGGGAGAGGAGGCATCTGTAGAAAGCGTGATCGGACAATTGGTACAACTGTAAGTCAGCCAGATGTATAATCCAGGAATTGAGAAAATGCCGTTGGAAGAATTGCGGGCTCTACAGAACACCCATCTCTCCCAATTGGTAAAACGCATCTACCAAGCTGTTCCGTTTTATAGAACGCAGTTTGATAGCATAGGACTTCGTCCAGAAGATGTCAGGACGGTGGAGGATCTGTCCAAACTTCCCTTTACGCACAAATCTGACCTGAGAGATCACTATCCCTTTGGTCTATTCGCCAAACCCATGGAGGAGGTAAGAAGGATTCATGCCTCCAGTGGCACTACGGGAAAGCCTACCGTGGTTGGGTACACGGAAAAGGACCTTGCACTTTTTGATGAGGTAGTAGCTCGATCTTTAGTTTGTGCAGGTGCTCGACCAGGCATGAAATTGCACAATGCTTATGGGTACGGGCTTTTCACCGGTGGCTTGGGGATGCACGGCGGAGCTACTCGCCTTGGCATGGCTGTCATTCCAGTATCAGGTGGAATGACGGAGCGCCAGCTCACTATCTTGCAAGATTTCAAGCCTGAAGTGATCTGTTGTACACCTTCCTACGCTCAAACCTTAGCTGAGGAGTTGGCTCGTCGCGGTATTGATAGCCAAGGATTAGCTGTGCAATATGCCATCTTAGGAGCGGAACCCTGGACTGAGGCTATTCGAGATCAGGTGGAAGAAGGATTGCAGGTGAAAGCTACCAATATCTATGGCTTGAGCGAGATTATTGGCCCTGGGGTGTCTCAAGAGGATGTGGACGAAAAAGGTACTGGGAGCTATATTTGGGAAGATCATTTTTACCCGGAAGTGGTGGACAAAGAAACGGGGGAGCCATTGCCCTATGGGGAAGAAGGAGTCTTGGTTTTTACGACCTTAACCAAAGAGGCCTTTCCGGTTCTCCGCTATTGGACCAATGATATCTGTTCCATCAACTACGATCCGAATGGTAAACGAACCCACATCAAAATGTCGGCTATCAAAGGGCGGGCGGATGATATGTTGATCATTCGAGGTGTAAACCTATTTCACACGCAGGTCGAAGAGGTGATTCACGAATTAGATTTCCTTAGCCCAAATTATCGATTAGTCATCGATAAGAAAGGGAACATGGATACGGTACGGGTAGAAGTGGAAACCTTAGTTGGAGTTGATCCTGCGAGCTCGGAACTTAGTCGAGCGCTAAAACACAAGATTAAGGATACGATTGGATTGTCAATGGACATTGAATTAAAAACTGCCCAATCCATTCCTAGAAGCCAAGGCGGAAAATTGAGTAGAATCTTAGATCTCAGAAAAAAGTAGATTGAAAGAATCTATAGCGGGGCTGAGAAAACAGTCCCGCGCCAGACTCCATTCTGACGCGGGATCGTTTTTCTATTCTCTAAAAACCATTTAGACGCGCAAAGCGATCCAAATGATAGTTGTAGTCTCCAAAAGTTTGCTGCGCTACTCGGGCACGCTTCATAAAAAATCCAATTTCCTCGTCGTCAGTCATGCCAATTCCACCAAACATTTGAATGGACTCATTGGTTACAACCTGAATCACTTCTCCTACTTTGGCTTTCACCATACTCGCCAAGACAGGCACCTTTTCATCCTTAGCATCTACCGCCTGCAGCGCCTTCAATACCATGGATTTACACACCTCAATTTCGCTAAACATCATCGCTGCTCTATGCTGTAGAGCCTGGAAACTACCAATAGGAACTTTAAACTGAACGCGCTCTTTCAGGTAGGCAATGGTACGTTCAAAGGCTTCTTGCATGGTACCAAGCATCTCTGCCGCCAAACCAATTCGTGCCACATCTAATACTTGTTCCAAGGTGCTGCGATTGCCTACTTGATCGGCTGCCTGCACACTTACATTTTCAAATTGAATATTAGCCGCATTCCGGCTATCCATCATTAATCTCCTGTCGATCTTCACTCCTTGAGCACCTGCGTCAACAAGGAATAATGCAATTTCTCCTTGGTATATAGCCGAGACGATTAGTTTTTGAGCCACATGTCCATCTATAACGAAGCGTTTACTGCCATTCAAGATCAATTGCCCTTCTTGCTCTTCTACAGTCGATGATACCATGAAGGGGCGATGTGCATTATGTTCTTCAAAAGCAAGTGTCAAGCTTAATTGACCTTCGGCTATGGCAGGCAGTAGGGCCTGTTTCTGTGTTTCAGACCCTCCAATCTGGATGGTGCTAGCTCCTAGCAGAAGGTTAGATACGATAGGGGAGGCAGTCAAGGTACGGCCGCTTTCCTCTAGAATCTGGCCTAGGCCCACATATCCGAAGCCCATTCCTCCGAATTCTTCGGGGATCGTCAGCGCCGCCCAACCCATTTCAACCATTTCTGACCATAGGCTAGGGTCATAGCCAACCGAATCCTTAGTATCCCGCAGGAAACGCAAGGCAGAGACTGGTGCTTTCTGGGTCAAGAACTCCTTGGCGGAGGTCTTCAACATTTGTTGTTCTTCATTTAAAATCAAAGCCATTGTCTCTCTATTTTGATTTGGGCAAACCCAATACGTGTTTTGCAATAATGTTCAACTGGACCTCAGTGGTTCCTCCTTCGATGGAGTTTCCTTTGGTACGGCACATATCTCTGGCTAATTTGCCCTCATTATAACTTTCTCCCCATTCTAAGCCTTCATAACCTTTTAAGGAAAGCATCAACTCATGCCGATCCTTGTTGAGCTCTGTTCCATAGTACTTGAAGAAAGAAGACTTCGCGCCTGGCTGATGGCCCGCCTTAGTCATATCAATCGTCTGTTCGATGGCGTATTTCAGGGCGTAGGAGTTGATCATGATCCGAGCCACTTCAGGTCGAAGGCTTAGATCAGCTAATTTGCCATTTTCAAGACCCACAGCATCCACAGCATACTCATGTAAAGGCATGATACTGCCGAAGAGATTACCAACGGTGGAGCGCTCGTGCGTCAGTAGATTCTTGGCAATGGTCCAGCCATCATTGATCTGTCCAACGATGTTCTCCTTGGGTACTTTGACGTTGTCAAAGAAGGTCTCGCAGAATGGAGACTTGCCGGAAATCAGCTTAATCGGACGAACACTTACCCCCTCGGTTTTCATATCGATCAACAAGAAGGAAATACCTCTTTGTTTTGGCACGTCAGGATTGGTCCGTACCAGACAGAAAATCATATCTGCCTTGTCTGCATAGGAGGTCCAAACCTTCTGGCCATTCACCACAAAATGATCTCCCTGATCTACGGCACTGGTTTGCAATCCCGCCAAGTCACTCCCCGCACCGGGCTCGCTATAGCCCTGGCACCACCAAATCTCTCCTCTACAGATTTCACGGATATACTTTTGTTTTTGTTCCTCAGTTCCAAAGTGCAGAATGGCTGGCCCTAACATCATTAGTCCGAAGCTCCACAGAGGTGCTCGACAGCCAAGTTTGGCCATTTCTTCTTTCAAGACCTTGGCTTCTGCGTTACTCAGTCCTCCGCCACCATAGGCCTTGGGCCAAGTTGGCGCAGTCCAGCCCCGGTCACGCATGCGCTCAAACCAGATTCGTTGATCTTCACTCTTGAATACACCGTTTCGACCACCGCCGTAGAGATCATCGAAACCATTCTTAACGGGCTCGCGCATGCTGGCAGGGCAATTGGCTTCCAACCAATGTGCTGTTTCCTGCCGGAAGGCGGCTAATTTGTCAGTAAGGGTATCGTTCATTGAAGGATTTATTTTGAGTTACAAGTTCAGCTTTATCATATGTATAAACAGAATACCAAACTACTAAAATTGTTCTGGTCAAGTCTTGCTTTTGCTGTTGATAGCCTATTTCTTAAACTGGTATAATTTCAGTCCACAAACCGACCGAAGCATATTGCTGAGGGCGGCGCAGGGACGAGCAGGACAAGGGATGGAAGGGCCCATCTGGCCCGGACAGCCCGGCCGCAACCGAAGGGAAGCGGTGGCCCCAAATCCACCTTAGCTCTTAGTCGCAATTAGAATGAGATCCTTTACTGACTTTCCCTGTTCATTCGTGTATTCCAGTCGTTCAATGGTGCGGAGCTGTAAACCATTCCCTTCTAGGGCAGCTTGTAGGTAATGGAGTTCATGATAGTGGATAAAAATCTGTTGATCTTCCCCGGAACTAGGGCCTTGCCAATCGGAGTCCTCATAATTGCCTGCCATGGTACTTAAATAGCATACTCCGTAAGGATTCAGTTTACTGGCCAAAGCAGCTAGAAACTCCTGGGCCTCTCCTTTGCTCAAGTAGGGCAAGCCAAAAGCGCACATGATGGCATCAAACTTTTCTGATAGCTGTCCTACCTCTCTCATATCCATCAACTGGAAAGTAGCTTGCGGATTATTCTTGCGGGCCAATTGGAGCATATTAGGTGCTAAATCTGTACCCAGTAATCGAAGATCTGGTCTTTGTTCAAGCAGATATTTGGTTACGTTACCTGGGCCGCAGGCCAGTTCCAGCACGCGAGCAGACATCGGGCGAATCCAAGCACAGAACTCGTTGAAGGAGTCATAGTAGCGAGTCTGATACATGTACTTTTCCTCGTAGGATTTAGCGTATTCGTTGAACAGAGCCGCTGCCTCTTTAGATTTGTCCAAACTCATAATTGATTACTTTGTAAGGCTATCTACCACCATCTTCATGATCGCTCTGGAATGGGGGTTAAACCAGCTATCCAGCTTCGCCTGCTTTGGGATTTCCGGTAAATTTTCTAGAGTTTCAATCAAGGCTCGGCGCATATTGCGCTTCGAATCCTGCAAAATATTGTCAGGTAGCATTAACAGTCGCTGCAAGTTCTCTTCAGCTTTGGGTAGCAACTCCTCCATTGGATAGACTTCATCCACTAGGCCTAGGGTTCTGGCCTCTTTCACCTGCATTAGTCTGCCTTGCATCAGGCACTGATAAGCTCTTCTTCTCCCCAACCAAAAGGCATATAGCTCATAGATGTTTTCGGGCACGGTGATGCCCACTGCCACTTCGTTTAGGCCAATCATGAACTTCTCACCTTCTGCCATCATACGATGATCGCAAGTAATTGCGATAACACATCCGCCTGCTGGGCTATATCCGTTGATCGCGGCAATCATGGGTTTTGGGAAACGGGTCATTTCCATGACCATGGCATCCCAATGCGTCCAGAATTCTTCTATTTGAGCTTCATCGTAATAATATAGTTCTTTTAGGTCGAGTCCTACGGTAAAATAACCGGGTGTGTTGCCTGTAAGGATTACCCCTCTCACGTTGGGATCCGCCTCAACTCTGCGGATATTTTCTCGTAGCTCCTTGATGAAATCTGTGTTCATCGGGTTGGCCTTACCACGATTGAAGACCAGGATTTCATACTGTGGTTTCTTTACACTTTGGATATAACTCATAGTCCATCGGTTGTTTTCGGTATTTCTGTAGGAACTTGACTGGTTTTTCCAGTGGCTAGATACTTTCGGTAGCCTTTGCTTGTATCTAGCTGGATGTGCTTTTCTATTTCTAACAAATCGAGATACCCTTTTAGCATGGATAGGGTAAAAATATTGAACGCTCCTGGATAAATTTGTTCAAATATCTCGAAAAAAGAAGTCTTGCCACTTTGAATCGCATCTAGACATTCTTCCTTGCGCATTTGGATTCTAGCTAACTGAGCGTCGATTAATTGCTTATGGTGGCTAAAAGGTTTGCCGTGACCCGGAAAGACTTTTTCCAATGGCAGATTCTTCATCCGTTCAAAGGAATCGAGTAATCGAACAATGCTGATTTCCCGCTCCGCTGGTGCATCAATTTTCATTTCGATGGCAGGAGTAGGGGTTAAGGGCAATAGCATGTCTGCCGAGAAAAGCCACTGCTTTGATTTTTCATAAAAGCAAGTTTGGGTATTGGAATGCCCAGGGACGTACAGTACCTCCCACTTGCCGCCTCCAAAAGACAGTGTCTCCCCAACCTCATATACATTAAGAGACTCGGATGGGATTTCAGACCAGCAGACCAGCGCCTGCTGGAAGAAGTCATTCATTCCCCTTAGTACCGGATTATCCCATCCTGGAGGTGCTTCTTGTATCAAGGTAGACTCAATAATTTTGGCTCGCTTCTGCCATTGTTTTTCCAAGTTTCTGGTCCAGGGCAAAGTGAAGGGATTGACCCAAATTTTGGCTTTGGCCTCTTGCGTTAATCGACCAGCCATCCCCATGTGATCTATATGTGCATGTGTAATGTAAACATGGGCGAGATCACTCAAGGCTAGGCCATGCCTTTGAAACTCCCTTTCCAGTAGCGCTAAGGTGGCTGATGTATGCATCCCGCAGTCGATCAAGACGGGCTCTGGATCCAAAAAGAGGTAAGCGTTTACACTCATTTTGGGTTGGAGCATGGGCAATTCGATCCGAATGGGTTCTTTCAAAGGTAGCTGTTTAAATTGAATTGTACCTAAAGGTAGAATATTTGACCTAAAATTGTTCTTGTAGGTAAAAATATCTGTGAAAATATTACTTTTGAATCAGAAATTAGCCTGATGGGATAGTCAGAGTTACTATCCTGCAAACTAATTTGACTGTAAAACAAGCTAAAGATGAACACAAAAGAGAAGATCATAGAAGTGGCGATTCGCGTGTTCAATGAGCGTGGTTTTGGCCAGGTGTCTATCCAGGATATTGCCAATGAATTGGGCGTAAACCGTCGAAATATTGCCTATCACTTTAATAGCAAGGATGAGCTGCTAGCTGCGATTGCAGATGAACTTTGGGCAGGTTTGGAAAAAGAGCGTCAGAAGCGCCGAGATTTTCCATCTTTCGAAAATTTGACCAATGAGACCAAGATGTATTATGCTTTTCAAAAGCAGTATACCTTCATCTTCAACGACCTCAACGTTATCCGGCATCCATTAATGGCTAAGAATTTCCGCAAGCTTTGTATGCAGACGATCAAGGACAATGAAGCAGCTATTGCCTTTGCGATCAAATTGGGGAATATGAAGCCAGAACCCTTTCCAGGAGCTTATTCCAATCTGAGCCTTGCCATCTGGGTGTTGGCGCTCTTTTGGCGTTCCCAGCAATTGATTCGCGATGTTCATGATTCTATGGAGGGGCCTAAGGTTATTTGGAGTTTGATATTACCGCACTTTACTGAAAAAGGAGTCGATTCCTTTAAAGCCTTTTTTGGAGAGGAATTTTACCATAGCATCGGAGATCCATTTGAGGTCGATCTCGGTCAAGCTTTCTTTTAGCCATATAAAACACATCCTGTAACCTGTTTAGGAGGTAGTAGAAGCACATTATACTTATATGAAGCCCTTACAATCAAAGATCAATACCCGTAGCCAGCAATTCTTGGCCAACAAGGCCGAGATGTTGAAGTTGGTTGAAAAGCTAGAGAAACATCTAGAGGAGAGTCGATTTCAGGGGAAAGAAAAACACATTAATAGAGCACGAAAAAGAGGTAAATTATTAGCACGCGAACGACTTGAGTTGGTGCTCGACCGAGACAGCCCCTTTTTAGAGCTACTACCTCTAGCCGGGATGGGCACCAAAAGGGGCTTCGGTGCCGGAGGGACCAATGTAACAGGTATCGGTTTGGTTTCGGGAAAACTATGTGTTATTAATTCCAATGTGGGTACGCGAAAGGGGGGATCAGTAGATTATGCTACCACTTTCAAAAGCTTGCGAGTAGGACAGATTACGCGTGAAAATAGACTCCCTTCCATCAATCTCGTAGAAAGCGGTGGTGCCAATCTTCCCGATCAGGCCAAAATATTTAATTATGGCGGTGAGAGTTTTCGTGAGATCACTCGCCGTTCCAAAATGGGCATTCCAACCATCTCTGTCGTTTTTGGCAATGCGACCGCAGGAGGTGCTTACGTTCCTGGCATGTCTGATTTCGCCATCTTTCAGAAGAAGGCAGCGAAGGTTTTTCTCGCCGGCCCGCCCTTAGTTAAAATGGCGACCAACGAAGAGTCGACTGATGAAGAATTGGGTGGAGCAGAAATGCATAGCCGTGTATCAGGGGTTTCTGACTATCTAGCTGAGGATGAATTTGATGCCATCCGGCTGGCAAGAGAACTGATGGAGGTGGTGAATGTGGGAAAACCTCAGTACCTGCCAGAAGAACCCATTGAAGCTCCGCTCTTCGATGCCGAAGAAATCCTTGGCGTCGTTCCCGCCGACCCCAAAGTGCCTTTCGACGCCCGTGAGCTGATCATGCGCGTAGTGGATGGTTCTCGGTTTACTGAGTTTAAGCCAGAATATGGCAGCACTATGGTTTGCGGTTGGGCAAAGATTCATGGCTATCCCGTCGGTATCTTGGCCAATAATGGGGTGATCTTTTCGGAATCGGCCAACAAGGCTACCCATTTTATACAATTATCCAACAAGAATAATATCCCCTTGCTGTTCTTACAAAACACGACGGGCTATATGGTCGGGAAGGCTTATGAAGAAGGCGGAATCATAAAGAATGGTGCCAAGCTCATCAATGCCGTTTCCAATAGTGAGGTTCCTTCCATCACCTTAATGATCGGCTCCTCCTATGGCGCCGGAAATTACGGTATGAATGGCCGTTCCTACGATCCTAGATTCCTGTTCGCCTATCCCAATTCCAAGATCGGCGTGATGGGCTCCGAGCAACTGGCTGGCGTGATGGAGATCATCCAGCGCGCCTCCGCCAAGTCGCTGGGCCAGCCCTACGACGAGGAACAAGCTGCCATGCTCAAGGCCATGCTGATCGCCGAGGCTGAATCCAAGGCTTCCGCCTGGCACTCCACCTCGGAGCTCTGGGATGATGGTCTCCTCGATCCTCGCCAAACCCGCAATTACCTGGGCTTTTCCCTGGCTGTGTTGTATAATCAACCATTTAAGGGGAGTGATGGGTTTGGGGTGTGGAGGATGTGATTGGGGCTTGGACTGTTTGGTTGGGGGAAAACACCAACCAAGGCTTGGGGTAGGAAATGCGCGCTGGCTTTTGTTGGTGTTTTCCACCGACAAAAAATGCGCTGGGTCTTTAAAAATGAATTGCAAATAGCATAGATAATGTCTACAGAAAGTCTGTCATCTTCGATCCGTCCGATTCACTCCATTCTCGTGGCCAACCGCGGCGAGATCGCCGCCCGAGTCTTCCGGACCTGCCAAAAGATGGGGATCAAGAGTATTGCTGTCTTTTCCGAAGCAGACCGGTCGGCCCCATTTGTGGGGGAAGCGGATATGGCCGTATTTATTGGGGAGAGTCAACCTAGCGCCTCCTATTTGGATCAGGATAAGATTATTCAAGTCGCGAAGCAGGTGGGAGCAGATGCGATACATCCAGGTTATGGTTTTCTGTCTGAGAATGCAGGCTTTGCTAAGCGCTGTGCGGAGGAAGGATTGATCTTTATCGGGCCGAATCCCAAGGCGATTGAGGCGATGGGGTCCAAGGCGGAAGCCAAGGCGATAATGGAAGCCCATGGCGTACCGGTGGTACCGGGTTACCAAGGAGAAGATCAGGCAACGGAAAAGTTGATGCAGGTAGCCAAAGCAGTGGGATTTCCTTTGCTATTGAAAGCGACGGCTGGAGGAGGTGGGAAAGGGATGCGAATTGTACGAGAGGTGGAGGGGCTGGAGGCGGCCATCGGAGCTGCACAGCGGGAAGCGCTCAATGCCTTTGGAGATGATCGCTTGATCATAGAGAAATACGTGGAATCTGGTCGACATATTGAGTTTCAGATTTTTGGTGATCAACAGGGTAGTGCCATTCACATTTTAGAAAGAGAATGCTCCATCCAGCGCAGGTATCAGAAGGTAATCGAGGAAAGCCCATCGCCAATTATGACGGAAGCTTTGAGAAGCCAGATGGGAGAGGCTGCGGTCAAGGCAGCTAAGGCTTTACAGTACGACAATGCTGGAACGGTTGAATTTATCTACGATGATCATAGCGGGGACTTTTATTTTCTAGAGGTGAATACCAGATTGCAGGTGGAGCATCCCGTAACGGAAGAAATCACGGGTTTGGATTTGGTACAGATGCAGATTGAGTCTGCTATGGGCAAGCCTTTATCCCTAGAGCAAGCTGATGTTAAGAGTCGAGGATATGCCATTGAGGCACGCCTTTATGCAGAAGATGCCAGCAATAATTTTTTCCCCGTAACTGGAAAGATACATCGCTTTGCCTGGCCTGAATTGGAGGGCTTGCGAGTGGAAACGGCCATACAATCGGGTTCCGAAATATCGATCTTTTATGATCCTATGATTGCTAAATTAATTGTCTGGGATGAAGATCGAGCCTCCGCGCATCGGAAGCTAGCCTATGTGCTTCGACGTCTTCAGTGTCTAGGATTAAAGACGAATCAAGATTTCTTGCTTCAATTGCTACAGCATCCCGATTTTCTAGCTGGACAGTACAACACTCACTTCATAGCGGAGAAAATGAATCTGGATCAACTTTCTAAATCGGAAAGTCAGGCCCAAGATTTTGCTGCGATAGCTTCGACATTAATCAATTGGAAGGAAAGGGAAGAAAAAAGAACACTATTGCGTAGCCTCCCATCCGGTTGGAGAAATAGCTTCTATGAAGCGCAGCGGGTGGGTTACTTGGCTGGAGATAAAGAGCTGCAAATAAGGTACCACCGGCAGGCAAGTGGGTTTGCCTTTGAGGTGGAAGATCGGCTTTATCAAGTAGATCTTGTTGAATCCACGGAAGATTTTATTCGTTTGGAAATCAATGGTGTTCAATATCCGTTTCATTGGGTGAAGGAGCGCGCGCAATTTTACCTACAGCAAGAATCACTCGGAAGTCTTTCAGTGGAGGAAATGGACCGATTCCCAAGCCAAGAAACGGAAGATGTGAGTGGGGGATACGTGGCTCCGATGCCTTCGCAGGTAGTTAAGATCTTGGTCGAGGCGGGGCAACAAGTGTCAGCCGGGCAGGAGTTGATTGTGCTGTCTTCCATGAAAATGGAAAATACCTTAACCGCAACTGGTGATGGGGTAGTAGCAGAGATTTATGCGGAAGAAGGCGGGAATGTGCCTGCGGGTTTCCTCCTGTTGCAATTGAATAACGACTAATCCAGAAGCATGAACTTATATACCGAGACCCAACTGGCCGACTTCGACCAGCAAAAGTTTGCTTTCATCGAATGTGAGCTAAGTGATCATGTCCTTCGGCTAACGCTGGATCGAGCAGACAAAAAAAATGCCCTCCACCCGCAGATGGTTAATGAGATTGCCTATGCGCTAAATTATGCGCATGGGGAAAAATCGACTTGGATCATTGTGATTCAAGCTAAAGGCAATGTGTTTTGTGCTGGAGCGGATCTTAAGGCGATGATGGGCCTGATTGAGGAAAATGACTCAACGATTCCTGCTCCAAAAGGAGAGGTGTTGATTGGTGAGCTTTTCAATAAAGTAGGGAAACCGACCATAGCAAAGGTAGGTGGAGACGTTTACGCTGGCGGATTCTTCTTCCTCGCGGGATGCAACATTGTGATCGCTCAGGATTCGGTGAAGTTTGGCTTGCCAGAAGTGAAAAGAGGTTTGTATCCCTTCCAAGTGATGGCAGCCCTACTTAAAGTCATGCCGGCCAGGAAGGTTGTGGACTGGTGTATTCGAGGGTATAATTTACCGGTACAGGAAGCTGAACGCTTTGGTTTAGTTTCCCAGGTTTGCGCTGCTGAAGAAATGGATGCTACTACGGATCAAGTAATTGAGGAGCTAAAGCAAAATAGTCCTTCTGCTATCCGATTAGGCTTGCAAGCTTACGATCATATTCAACCCAGTGCTGCCGAACATAAGTACCTCTACGATATGCTACAAAAAACCATTATGACCAAGGATGGACAGGAGGGCTTGATGGCATTTCGAGAGAAGCGGAAACCGAATTGGGTCGGAGAGTAGGAGTGTGAATCAGGTGCCAGATGACAGAACGCTTCGCTGTCAGAAGTGAGAGGTGTGAAAATTGAGAAGTCAGAGGCAAGATGTAAATGGTCAGAGATCGCTTTTCTGAAAGTCTGACCTCTGCCTTCTGACCTCTGCAAATCTAAAAAAGCAAAGATATATAGCAGATGAAAAAACTAATCTTATCCGCCGCATTAACGGGAGCTGCCACCAACCGTTCTCATTGCCCCTATATCCCATACACGCCAGTAGAACTAGGAGAAGAGGCCAAGCGGGCGGTAGATGCAGGAGCTAGTATTGTACATATCCACGCTAGAGAAGACGATGGTATGCCGAGTTGGCGCCCGGAAGTCTTTGAGCAGATTCATGAAGAAGTACGTAAACGTTGCCCGAATGTAATCATCAATTACTCCACGGGAGCGATTGGAGTGTCGAAAGAGAATCGCATGCGACATGTCAGAGCCTTGAAGCCAGACATGGCTGCCTTTAATATGGGGTCGATGAATTATGCCATTTACTCAAAGAAGGCTAAGCAATTTTATTGGAACGCTGTGTTTGAGAACTCTTTCGATACCATGCAATACTGCGTCAATATCATGAACGAGGCCGGAACCACACCGGAGATGGAATGTTTTGACACAGGACATATCCGCAATGCAGAGCCACTGCGCGATATGGGCCTAATCCCAGATAATGCTTGCTATAGTTTGGTAATGGGCGTGTTGGGGGGAATTCCTGCGACAACCGAGAACTTGATCCACCAGATCAAACAAGTACCGGAAGGTGCTTTTTGGCAGGTTATAGCCATTAGCCGTAAGCAATGGCAGATGGCTGCGGTAGCTTGCACCATGGGGGGGAACTTTAGAGTAGGCTTGGAGGATAACTTTTACTTACCGAATGGGGAAATGGCCAAATCCAATGGAGAATGTGTGGAGTGGGGAGCGAAATTGGCGGGTATGATGGGACGCCAGATCGCTTCTATCGAAGAGGCTCGTGAAATGTTGAATATTCCTCAAAGAGAAACAGTTTAAGCATGGAAAGAGGAGTTTTAGACCAGTCTAGAAAAAAACATTCAAAAGGCTAAAAAATATATTGATTGATCATGTTTCATCCTGAATTATTCAAAGACAAAATTGCTCTGGTTAGTGGAGGAAGAAGTGGCATTGGTTACGCCATTGCCAAGCAGATGTTGGAACTGGGAGCAAAAGTAACCATCATATCCAGGAAGGAAGGACCTCTAGAAAAGGCTGCTCAGGAGCTTTCGGCTTTTGGAGTATGTGAATTCAAAGCCTGCGATATCCGTCAAACGGAGCAGATTCAGGCGGTTTTGCAACAAATAAAAGAAAGACATGGCCGATTGGATATTTTGGTCAATAATGCCGGTGGGCAATTTCCCGCCTTAGCAGAAATGATCAATGACAAAGGCTGGAATGCCGTGATCAACAATAACTTGAATGGTACCTTCTTCATGTGCCGAGAGTCGGCCAACCAGTTCTTTATCCCACAGAAAGGCGGTGTGATTGTGAATATTATCGCCAATATATACCGGGGATTTCCAGGAATGGTACATACGGGAGCAGCGCGAGCAGGCGTCGAAAACATGACACGAACCTTAGCTGTGGAATGGAGTAGCTACAACATACGGATCAACTGTATTGCCCCGGGAACTATCGAATCTTCCGGGCTCGATCAGTATCCACAGCAAATTCAGGACATGTTTGCTGAGGCCAGAAAGGCCATTCCTCTAGGACGATTTGGAACGGTTGAAGATGTGGCACAGGCTACCTGTTTTCTAGCCAGTCCTCTAGCATCTTATATCACGGGTACCAACTTGTATGTGGACGGGGCCCAGCACCTAAATTCAGACATCATGGGCCTACCGAATGTGATCAAGTCCTTTATTAACCCCTAAATCACCAACCTGATAGCTTAAACATTGGACAATCCTTCAATATGAAAAATAAAACTGTCTTTATTACCGGAGCTAGCCGTGGAATTGGAAAAGCCATTGGCCTCAGGTTAGCGCGGGAGGGCGCCAACATCGTCATCGCCGCTAAAACAGCGGAACCTCACCCGAAACTAGCCGGTACAATCTATACAGCTGCCGAAGAAATGGAAGCAGCCGGAGGGAAAGCCTTGCCCGTGATCGTGGATATCCGGTCTGAAGAAATGGTCAAAGATGCCGTACAACTGGCAGTAGAAACTTTCGGCGGGATCGATATTTTGATAAATAACGCCAGTGCCATCAGCCTTACGCCGATAGAAGAAACGACCATGAAGCGCTACGATCTCATGCATGAGATCAATGTGCGCGGTACTTTTATGGTGGGCAAACACTGCATCCCACATCTCAGAAAAGGAGACAATCCACATATCTTAACCTTGTCCCCTCCTTTGAACTTAAAACCGGAATGGTTTGGCGCACATCTGGCATACACCATGAGCAAATATGGAATGAGCATGACCGTATTGGGACAGGCGAATCAATTGAAGACCGATGGTATTGCTGCCAACGCACTCTGGCCACAAACTACTATTGCCACGGCAGCAGTCAAAAACCTACTAGGCGGAGAAGCCATGATGCAAGCTAGCAGAACTCCTGCCATCATGGGAGATGCGGCCTTTGCCATCTTGTCCAGAGATAGCCGGACCTGCACCGGTAACTTCTTTATCGATGAAGATGTATTGCGAGCGGAAGGCGTAACAGATTTCGAGCCATACGCTGTCAATCCGGAGAAATCACTTTTTAAGGACCTCTTTGTAGCGTAGTAATCCACGGAAAGAGGGAACTGTATCTATTCAATTAATGACTTAGCCAAAGCATAAATCATGAAAAGTTATTATTTCACTGAAGAACATGAACTATTTCGCGAAAGCTTCCGTGCCTTCTTGGAGAAAGAAGTACGACCAAACATAGATCAATGGGAGGAAGATCGAAGAATTCCTCGGGACATTTGGAAGAAAATGGGTGAGATGGGCTTCTTAGGCCTTTCCTATCCAGAGGAGTACGGTGGAATGGGCCTCGACTTTTTCTATGACGTTGTTTTCAATGAAGAACTGGGGCGAATGAACTCCGGCGGTTTTGCCATTACCCAACAGGTGACTCAATATATGTCAGGGCCCTATGTCTTGAAATATGGATCAGAAGAACTTAAGCAAAAGTATTTACCAGGAATCATCAGTGGAGAACTTATTTGTTCCATTGGGATAACAGAACCAGGTGCTGGGTCTGATGCAGCCAACATCCAAACTCGTGCCGATAAGGAAGGAGACTACTATATTGTAAATGGTTCTAAAACTTTCATTACCAATGCAGTGTATGGGGATTTTATTGTCACAGTGGTAAAGACTAACCCAGAAGCTGGTACGGCAGGAGTGAGTTTATTGGTGATCGATCGACAAGCAGAGGGGGTCTCTGCAAGAAAGCTGAAAAAGTTAGGCTGGCATGCTTCGGATACAGCTGAATTGAGTTTTGATAATGTAAAGGTTCCAGTAGAGAACCTAGTGGGAGAAGAGGGGAGAGGCTTTTACTATTTGATGAATGGACTGCAATTAGAGCGTCTGGTGGCGGTTCCTGCCTGTGTGACAGGCATGGAATGGGCTTTGGAAACGACTATGCAGTATATGTCTGAACGCGAAGCCTTCGGACGCCCCATTAGTAAATTCCAGGTATTGCGTCATCGGATAGCTCAGATGGCTAGTGAGGTAGAGGCATTAAAAGCCTTCTCTTACCACTGTTGTCGCCTCTATGCTGATAGTGTTTATGATGTAAAACTCTGTTCGATGGCTAAACTATTAGCTACCGAGATGGCAGAGAGAATTTCTACGCAGTGTTTGCAGATGTTTGGCGGATATGGATTTATGGAGGAATACCCCTTGGCAAGAATGTATCGCGATGTTAGAGTAGGAACGATCGGAGGTGGATCCTCGGAGATTATGCGCGAAATCATTGCCAAGATCGTAATTGATGATGTAGGGTACCAAAAGGCGGAACGCAATGGTGCTAAAGCGGCCCCGAAAGTAGATAAAGCTAGTTTTTTAGAGCAAATGCAAGTAAAGGCAGCCAGTGCGTCTCCCATTGGACACTCCCTAAAGTTTGATTTTGGAGATGAAAAGGTACTAATAGACGGGACGCTACATGCCAATGTGGTTTCTTTTGAGGACAAGCCAGCTGATTGTACTATAACTGTTTCTAAGGAGGATTTCATGGCCTTGACCTCTGGGCAACTCAACCCCATGTCTGCGGTGATGAGTGGGAAGGTGAAGATCGACGGAGACATGAGCGTGGCGATGAAATTGCAGACGCTTTTTGCCTAATGGTCGAGAAAATTGTAACAACAAGTGGATAATACCGTCTTTGCCGAAAAAAGGTAGACGATGAAGCAAATGGTTACAATTCTAGGCCTTGGTATTTTCCTGTTCTATGCTAGTAATTTATCAGGGCAAACGATAGATAGCTTAGTTCGGGTAGGGAAACATCACCTACACTTTCGAATAATGCCAGGGGAAGGAACGCCGATCCTTTTCGAGGCAGGAAATGGGGATGATGGAGGGGTTTGGGAAGACTTGTTGGAGCAGATCCAAGCCAAGACGGGCGCAACCCTAATTACTTATGATCGAGCTGGCTTAGGTAAAAGTGAAATTGATACCTCTACCATTGGTTTTGCACTGGAGGTGGAGCAGTTGGAAAAGGCACTAATAGACCTGGGCTTCGATGGAGAATTGTTCTTGGTCAATCATTCTTTTGGAGCCTTCTACAACTCCTTACTGGCACATCGGAAAAAGTTCAACATTCAGGGAATGGTCTTTGTTGATCCAGCTTTACCCTGCTACTTCACACCGACCTGGTGTAAATCTTACAAGGAAGGTCTCTCGGAGGAGAATTGGGCTATGATCAAGGAGCACCGAGCTGGTTTATATTATGTATTGAAGGACTTAGACGGAATCGCGGAATATATGCTCAATAGACCTCTTCCGAAGGACATTCGAGCTACTGTGATTGTAGCAGAAGAAATCCTCCCGATGGTCAAAGCCGAGGAAGTGCAAAGCTGGAAGGATTGTCTGAAGTCCTTTGGTCAGACTCCAAAACATAGATATGTATTGGCTAAAGGGGCTGGACATAAGGTATGGGAGAAGAACCCAGCGATTGTTGTGAAAGAAATTACACGTTTATACAAGAAACTACGTAGAAAGAAAAGATAGCAACATTCGGTATTCAATAACTAGCAAGTATGAAGCTAATGTATTATTTCACAGAAGAGCACCAGTTATTCCGGGAAAGCTTACGAGATTTCTTGGAAAAAGAAGTTCGACCAAATATTGATCAGTGGGAGGAAGATCGAGAAGTTCCCCGCAGTATATACAAGAAATTTGGAGAAATGGGATATTTCGGGCTTATGCAACCCGAAAAGTACGGGGGAATGGACCTGGATTTCTGGTATACAGTGATCTTTAATGAAGAACTTGCTCGGATGAATTCAGGAGGATTTGGGGCTTCAATTGGGGCTCATCCTTATCTCGCTTTAACCCATATCAATGCAGAAGGGACCGAGCAGCAAAAGCAAGATTACTTGGTGCCAGGAATCAAAGGAGAGAGAATCGGTTGCTTGGCCATCACGGAGCCCTTTGGTGGTTCTGATGTGCAAGCCATTCGCACTACTGCCATAAGGGAAGGTGATCATTATCGAGTCAACGGCTCCAAAACCTTCATCACCAATGGGGTGAATAGTGATTATATCGTAGCTGCAGTAAAAACAGATCCTGATGCAAAGGCTAAAGGGATCAGTATGATGATCATTGATCGAGATACACCGGGCGTTTCGGCCACCAAATTGCGTAAGTTGGGCTGGCACGCCTCTGACACTGGTGAAATAGCCTTTGCTGATGTTGTCGTCCCCGTTGGGAATCTACTGGGATATGAAGGAGCTGGCTTTTTCTACATCATGCAACACTTTGTATTGGAACGCCTAACCATGGCGATTGGAGGGGTAGCCGCGGCAGAGTATGCCCTGGAAGTGGCACTGAAATACATGTCTGAGCGGGAGGCCTTTGGTCGTAAGATCAACAAATTCCAGGTGCTACGGCATCGGGTGGCACAGCTGTCTGCCGAAATAGAAATGAATAAGCATTTCTGCTATGGCCTGTCCCAGCGTTTTGAGGCTGGAGATTATTTGGTAAAAGAGGCTTCCATGGCCAAGCTCTTGGGAACACAGCTAGCAGATAATGTGATCAATCAATGTCTACAGATGTTTGGCGGTTATGGCTTTATGGAGGAGTATCCATTGGCCAGGATGTATCGGGATACCAGGTTAGGGCAGATCGGTGGCGGGACCTCGGAAATTCTTTGTGAGATCATTTCTAAAATTCATATTGACGGACAAGGCTATGCACCAAAGACATAGCTCTTAGGCTTTTGCAAGGGCAAGTTTGAATGGAACCAGATAAATCCATAAATTGGGAAAACCTTTTTCTGATTAGATTACCCGTACCAAAAATTCAAATATGAAAAGCCTTTCCCAAGGAATCACTTTGCTCTGCTGTATTTTGCTCTCTTCCAATCTGCTACAAGCACAAATGCGAAAAGGGGAACTGAAGAAAGCCAAGACCGTATCTTCTGAGATTTCAGCTAATCAAAAACATCATTATACGGTAAGTCTCGATGCTAATCAATTCGCTTTTTTTAAGTTGATGCAGCAAGGGGTGGATATTCGAGTTTCCACTTATGATCCAACGGGGAAAAAGTTAGAGGATTTTGATAGCCCAAATGGTAGAACAGGACCAGAACTCTTTTCTATCACCTCAAAAAGTAAGGGGAGGTATACCATTGAAGTATCACCTTTTGATGATAACGAACCTAATGGGACTTACGAACTGTCTGCACAATCCATCAAACCCAAAGCAACTACGCCTAATGAACTGGTTGATGAATTATTCACACCATGGGACAGTGATGATACACCTGGGGCGTCCGTTGCAGTGGTACGAGATGGTGCCATTGTCTACAAGAAAGGATATGGCATGGCTAATCTGGAATATGATATTCCCAACACTCCATCTACGGTATTCCATATTGCTTCTGTTTCAAAGCAATTCACCGCATTCTCCATTCTATTGTTGGAAAAAGAAGGGAAACTCAGTCTGGATGATGATATCCGGAAGTATATCCCAGAGGTGCCGGACTTCGGAAAGACGATCACTCTTAGACATCTAGCCACACACACTAGCGGAATGCGAGATCAATGGAATTTGTTATCTATGGCTGGCTGGCGAATGGATGACGTGATTACCAAGGGACATGTGCTGAAGCTAGTCAGTAAGCAGAAAGAATTAAATTTCAATCCCGGTGATGAATATCTTTATTGCAATACCGGCTTCACCTTGCTAGCAGAGGTGGTCGCTCGGGTGTCTGATCAATCCTTTGCTGAATTTACGAAAGCTAAGATTTTTGAACCTTTACAAATGAACAATACCCTTTTCTATGATGATCACGAAAAGATCGTTAAGAATCGGGCCTACTCCTACTATGATGGTCACAATGGCTTCAAGAAAAGTGTGTTGAGTTATGCAAATGTGGGGGCCACAAGTCTTTTTACTACCGTAGAAGATCTAAGCCTTTGGTCCCTAAATTTTGCCAGTCCGAAAGTTGGAGATCAAGCCATCATCGAAAAACTGAATACGCTGGCGGTGCTCAACAACGGCAAAACATTTGGAGGGGCGTTGGGGCAGTTTGTGGGTAAGTATAAAGGCCTAAATGAAATACAACATGGAGGAGCCGATGCTGGGTACCGTACCTATTTGACTCGCTTTCCGGATGAGAAGTTCTCTGTGGTCGTCTTCAGCAACTCAGCTCAATTCAATGCTGGAGGAATGGCGCACAAAGTTGTAGACATCTATCTGAAAGATAAAATCAAAGAAGCGCCAAAGAAGAAGGAAGAACCGAAGGAAGAAAACCCCACTGAGAAGATCGAAGTTACCCCCCAAACGATAGCTACCTATGTGGGTAAATACGAATTGCAGCCTGGCTTTGTAATTAGTATTCAAGAAAGAGAAGGAGCCCTGGAAGCGCAGGCTACCGGGCAGCCTACGGTAAAGCTGGAAGCTATGTCATTAACAAAATTTCAGGTAGTAGGAGTACCGGCGGTACTTGAATTTGTGCCCAATAATGGTAAGCCGGTCCAAGTGCTCAAACTCTTGCAAGGCGGGCAGGCTACGGATGCTAAGCGCGTGAAGGACTTTGATGAAAAAGCAGTGAAATTATCCGACTTTACCGGAGAGTTTTACAGCGAAGAGTTAGCTACTTCTTACCACTTCCAGGTAGAAGCGGACAAATTGGTAGCAAAACACAACCGTTTAAGTGATATTACCCTTAATCCGTCTAAAAAAGATGTTTTTTCTGGTAGTACCTGGTACTTTGGACAAATAACTTTTGTGCGAGATACCGAGGGGCAAGTTACAGGCTGTAAGGTGTCCAACGGTCGCGTCCGAAATCTACACTTTGAAAAGATAAATTAAAATACTTGAAATATAATAATTAATCGTTATATCATCCGTAAAGACAATTTTCGTATTTTGGGATATAGCCTCCTCTGAGAGTATGCTAAGCACAGGTTTTGGGGGAGGTGATACGATTCAGGCTGCATTGTAGAATAATTCGAAAGTACCACATATCCTTTCGAAACAAAGCGCTCCTAATCAATTATGTACGACGAAAATAAGCCCGCAGACTTTAGGCGTTACGAACGAATGCCCATTTACCAAAAGGCGATGGATATCGTCCAAATCGTAGATTCCATCTGCGCCCTGATCCCAGATGATGACCCTGTACTAACAGATATCAAAGGTTTCATGATGGCCGACTCCTATGTGATTCCAGCCAAGATTGCCGGGGCAGAGGGGGGAGACCTCTTCGATATCCGCATGGAAAATGCCACTTTGATTCGGAAAGCCGCCAGAGAATTGATTGTACAGACCAATGGCTTAGCTATCCACGGCTTTGAAGAGCCGGAATACTTTAAACTGCTACGACAAGAAATCGAGGAATTTCGAGTACTCTTTCTAGAATGGATTAGAACCTTTGATCCTTTAAATTTCATTTTTGATAGATGGGGCTTGTTCAACCCGCCTGGGACCGATGCCGAAGAAGATCACACAGAGGATTAAGTTCTTCCAATTAGCTACCTGGACCATTGGCGCTTTTCTCAATTCCACTGCCACACCAAGCCTGCAAAGAAGGACCTAAGCTGGTAATAATCAAAAACATAACTACTGTAATCGGCCTCAAAGAGTAGATCTCTTTCGTTCCGTTGATTGAATAGATTAGTTACCGATGCGAAGGCAACTAGTGAGTAGCGCTCAAATTGAAAGTATCGACTGATGTTTAGATCAAACCTGTCGTAGGTACTGAAGCGGGCGCTATTCAATTGAGTACTAAATAGTGGTTTGTATCCTCCCAGCTCTTCTACAAATACGCTTCCTCCTATTGGTGTGTAAGGGTTGCCCGGCTGGCTTAAATAAGTCAAGGCTAGGGTAAAGAGCTTGGGATGCTGGTACTGTAGGCTACCCTTAAAGAAGTAGTCGAAATCTTGAGGTCCAGTATGTACTTTATCATCCACCCTCATCCGTTGCCGGATATAGGCATTGGCCAAAGTCCATTGCCAGTGCTTGCCTACTTGCTGTTGATAGGAGGCTTCTATTCCGATGGTACTCAATTGATCCATGGAGAAAAATCCATCGCTACCTACTTCTCCTTGCTCTCTTTTAGCGTAAATCGCGGCTTGCCAATTAGAGTCATCCTGTTGGGCGCTATATTCCACGGCTAGCTGCTGAGCCTTGAGTATCTGATACCTAGGTATGAAGAAGCTCGGGGTACTAAAACTATGATATTGACCGGCACTCATGAGTACATGATGTTGGTCTTGCCACTGATATCTGGATGCTACCTGATAACTCAAGTAGGGGTAGGCGATTTCGTCAAGAGCCAAAGGAATTCTAACCCCAGCGGAAAGGGTCCAATCCTTATTGGCCTCCCAGCTAGCAAAAGCATAACCTTCTACTTGTTGCAAATTCATGTTTCGGGCTTGAAAATAGCTGGGAGCCGCTGGATCAATGGCAAAGAAGAAAACGGGAATACTATCTTGAGTTTGTTGATTTTGGAAGTCAAAAGAAAATCCGACTTGCCAAACCAGATCCCGCCAGGCCAAATGCTTATAGTTTAGGCCTAAATAGGACTGTTCCGCTTTTGTACGGCTACGAAGATTAGCTTGAATGAATCGGCTGGAAGAAGTATTGTACCCCATGTTTATACTCAAAATACTAGCTAATGAGTTGTAAACAAGATTATTAACACTGAAATACCGCTCCTTTTGTGCAGAAGAAAGTGCTTCAAAACTCAAACTAGCCGCCAAGAAGTCATACCCTTCATCAATGGCATAATGAAGTGAGTTGAAGGCCCACCTAGGACTTAATTGCCATCGAAAATTTAGGCCAAAATCTTTAGTACTAAAGCCTTTCAGCCTCGGGACATTAGCCCGATTCAAGCCGATGAAGGCCTCAGAGAATTGCCAATTGCTATAGGCTTGTAAAAAGCTTGAATCCTGCTTTAATCGCCTGGATAGGAAGAGCCCGGCACCCGTCAAATGCGTGGATAGCTGAAATTGGTTCTCCTGTACGGACTGGCTGGTTTGAATGTCAACCAGACCCGCGCTGCTGTTGCCATAGATGAGGGGAGGATTGCTGGCATAGACCTGCATTTCCTCGATTATTTCGGGATTGAAAATGCTGAAAAAACCTTGATTATTGAGCTGACTGGAGCGGACGGGATGGTAGATCGGTACTCCATTTAAAATCACTCGACTTCGATTAGCGCTACTTCCTCTTAAAGACGGATTGGCAGATTCGTCGGTAGTAGTCGAAGCGGGTAGAATCGTGATGGCCTTGAGTGGATCGCCCTGGGCTACCGGATTTAGGTAGACGTCCATTTTGTCTAGTTTTTTCACTGAGAATTGACTAGAAATAGGATCTGAACCCTTGATGGTAATCATGGCTAATGATTGAGCAGCTCTGCTTAGTTCGATCGTAAGATTTTGCTCCGATTGCTGATTATGCAACACAATCAATTGGCTATCGAATCCGATGTAAGACACCACTAGTGTATCGAATTGACGATCCAGTTTAAGTTCAAACCACCCGTCAAAATTAGTAATGGTCCCTTGTTCAGGCGCGCTTTTGGGGTAGACATTAGCGGCAAAAATAGGCGTGCCATTTTGCTCTAGCACTTGCCCACTCCAAAGAACCTGAGCAGACAAGTGCATAGCGCCTATTCCTAACAGTAAGGTGAGGAGGTACTTGATCATTTACCAACGAGTTTTGAGGCTAACTGATTGATCACATAGCTATTGGGACAAGCTTTTACGCCTTTATTGAAGTAGGTTTTGGCTTCTTCCCAACGTTCTGCTTCGATGTACAGCTTAATTAACATTTCGTAAGCTTCTTGCAATCCCCAAGCTGGCAACATCTCATTGGACTCTTTTTGGGGAGGTAGGCTAATGGCCTTTAAGAGATACTTCTCTGCTTCTTTACCTCCTCCGTATTTGGCTGGCGTATAGTAATCGTTGCTACCTGAGACAAACTGGACCCGTAAATTGTCTGCATCCAAGGCTCTTGCCTTCTTCAGGTTCCTCTTGATCGCTCCAGAAATGAACATGGCCCGCATGCCTTTGAATTGGATGCCAAAGCCTTGCAGCATGGCTAGTAGGGCATAATCTTCTGCGTTTTTGTCCGACAAAGCTTTCAACCAGGCAATTCCTTGATCACAAGCTTTCTCTGATTCATCAGCATTGCCTGCTTGGATATGATAGATGGCCGTATAATACTGGAGATATGCACGCCAATACTGGATTAACTTGTGCTTTCGTTCCTGGTAGAGTTGTGCCAGTTGTTCTCCGATCGCTTCCATCTGTTGAGTATCTTGATTCATGATTCCTTGAACAAAAGAATTGTAAATGCGAGCTTCTATGTTCGCTAACTTGGGGTCTACATTTACCAATTCATAATGAGTCGTATAATTGGGAAGCCTGGTCATTTCAGCCTCAGAAGAGTTGCCTTTACAAGCAACAAATAAGAGGCAGAGCAATAGTAAGTTTTTCATAAATGTGGATTTGTAAACTAGTTTAAAAAATAAACTAAATAGGCAAAAAAATTATTTTAGATACGCCTTGATGGCTTGAACATACTCTTCAAAAGCCTGAATTCCCGTGGGTGTAATTTCAATAGCCGTGTGCTGATAATTATTTAGAAAACCTTTTGTAATGCGGATATACTCTGCTTCCTCCAATTTTTTGAGCTGTACGCTGATGTTGCCAGAAGTGGCCTTCGTCACTTCTTTGATTTCTTTGAAATCAGATTTACCATTGGCCACTAAAAAGGAGATAATGGCCAATCGCAATTGGGAGTGAATAATGGGATTGAGGTCTTTAAACATTGTTGCCCTTGTGCTTTAACATTAGTAACAAACCCGGAACAAGGATAAACAATATTGCAGAGATTCCCAATACCAAGGGATGTTCCTGCCAGCCCAATTGAAAACAAAGAAAACCCGCCGCATTCAAAAAAAGCCCCGAAAAGAGGATCAAACGACTATTTATTAGTCCACCCGAAATGGTAGTGCCGATGCCCATCAGTATCAGCATCAGAGGAGTGAGATTTTCTTGCAAAAAGGGGTTGAAGAAAAACCCTAGGATCATCAAGTTCATCGAAACAATCCCCCAGGTGATACTGATATTAGTGCTAACTTGATTTTTGCGGGCAGACTTCTTCCTGGAGTAATAGTACCAAGAAATTAAGGCCCCAACCGGGACGATGAAGTAACCGTAATAGCTGATCTCTTCCTGGCCACTTTTCAGTAAACCATACTGTAGCAAGGCAGCAAAAGCAAGGATGACTCCCCACATACAATAGATTACACCATTCTCTTCAAACTTGTATTTGGCCTCTTTGATTACCTGGGTGATCAATGCAAGGCTTTGTTCGGGACTGAGTTGATCAGCGTTCATGTATCCGTTGTTTCTTCAAAAGTAAACTAGTTTATAATATAAACCAAGTTTTTTTTCGAATCAACCCCAAATTTTACTTGTGATCAATACCCTTGGCAGTTTACCTACCGAAGGCATATGCAACTTGATTAGAAAGCTAAAACCAACAAAAGTTATCCAACTATCTCTGGGCCGGATTAATACGGATAGGCATTCGTATGCCTAAAGAAAGCCCCCAAAGCTCATAGTCGGCTTGGTACGGCTGAGTCTGGATGGAGATTAAATTATCTTTTTGATACTCTAGCCCGAATAGTAAAATATACTGCGGATGAAGTCTGTAGCTGAGGGCTATGGAGCTGTTGAAATTGAATTGCCAAGGATTACGATAATATTTATTCCTTATGGCCCCTTGATCCAAGATATGGGATTGCATTCCCTCATGTAGTGCCACTCCCTTAAAGCCTTGCCAAAACTGAAAGTTCATTCCCAGTGTAGCTTGTAAACCGATTTTCCCGTTTTCGTGTCTAAGCCCTAAACCAAAAGGTATGGACCAGCGATGAAGTTCGTTGTTCTGAACAATCCATCTACGACTAGTGGTCGTTTCCTGCAAGCTACCTGACTCGTAGATGGGGTCCAGACCATCCAATTGGTACACTACGGCTGAATCACTAGGGACGTTACGAATTTGAACGGATGTTGTGCTAAAATCGTAGGTGTTTAGGTGCAATTGATGTTGAATACCTAAGTATCCGTACCATTTGGCAGTAAGTCTTCCCTCTAGCAAGAGGCTATGAGCATGACTAAAGTTGAAGGTTTCACTACCTTCTTTGGCACTGATCCAGTCTTGTGGTCCGGAATAGTCCACTTGTCCGACTAACCAGCTACTTTTAATAGATAGATTCCAAGGCTGGGTAGTTCTGGGGGTCGATAGTTGCCAGGATAAAGGCTGCTGCTGATAGTATAGATAGGGATCCAGCCTCTTTAGCGGAGGCAAGACCGAGCGTTTTTCAAAACCTGTTCTTTCCTGTACTTCAGGTTGAACGGACAATGGGCGCGCGATAGGGGCTAAGGTAGCAGTGGATGATAGGGAAGAGCTTAGGTTTTGATTAGCCAAGCTAGGTATAGGTGTACTAGTAGCGGCTTGCTGTCGAGTAGAAGAGCGGGCAGGTTCTACCGTAAATTCCTGTACGGGTATTTTGGCACTTGATAGCTGATTTTCCTGGTCGACTTTCTTCACTACCATCGGTCCCTCTTGTAGGATTGAGCCTTTCCCATGAATTGGGAATTGACCCAGCGGAGTATTCGTATGATGATAAAGATATACATAGGAAGAAAAAGCCAATAGACCCAAGCACAGCGATCCCATCCACCAGAACCAAATGGCTCTTTTGCGACGTTTTTTCTGCAACTGTTCCTCAATTTGCATCCACACTTTATCTCTATCCCAGTCTTTTGTTTGTAATGGTTCCATAGAATTACTGTTTGCCCCTGTCAATAGGTGGTTTTAGGGTTTAGAAAGTGTGCTCTTATTTTTTTTCTAACTCTTGAAAATATAGCTCGGGAGGCGTCGGTCTTGATCTGTAAAACTTCAGCTATTTCCTGGTGGCTTAATTCTTCAATTACCTTAAGGCGGAAGACGATAGCTGATTTTTCGGGGAGTGTGTTTAAATATTTTTCGATCTCTACTTTTTCTATGTGGCCATTTGAGTAGGGTTCAGCCGTTGTAACCTCTTTCAAATCTTTGTGGGTAAACTGTATGCGCTTCTTTTTACGCACGCGCATCAAAGCTTTATTGATGGCGATACGGTGGGTCCATGATTTGAAGGCCCCTCTTTGGGGATCAAAGGTCTCGATTTTGTCAAAAATGGTGAGAAAGGTATCCTGCAAGACTTCCTCAGCATCAGCGACAGACTCAAAATAGGGCAGGATCACATTCATGAGTCTGTCGCAATGCTGATAATACACCCGCTTTTGCGTGGCAGCATCTTGTTGCTGTAGAAGTTGTAGGGTTTTAGTCTGCACAAAGTCGGGCTTATATGCTGTAACGGATGGTGATTATTTCGGTGCGATTATCGTTCCAGCGGATGGTTGCAGTTAGTACGCCTTTACTATCACTTCCTCCGACTAGATTGACAAACTGCTGACTACTAGGATCAATCTCAAACAATAACTCACCGTCCGGTGCCCTCTTTTCAAGCTTCCCGATCGAACTCGTGTAAGAGCTTACTTGTACTAAGTTACCGTTACTATCGTTGCGTCCCACTGTGATCCCAGAACCACCTTTAAGGGTGAATTCTAGCGTGCCAGTTGGGTCTGTTATTTGAAACCCTCGATGTAAATACGTAAGGCTTGGTGAAAAGAATAGCAGGGTATCATTGGCAAATCGAATTTCCACAAACCTTTCATTCGGTCGGCATAAGGTATAGTTTTGTCCTGCATCAAATTCACTAAACCGAACAAAGCTTCCATCAAATGACTGCTTGTCGGTACTCATTACACCACTGTATATCCAGGCATCTGTAACACTAGTATCACAAAAGCTAAGCACCTGGCCATCGGGAAGTAGCTCTTCGTATATGTTGATATCTGATGGTCGGAATATATGATTGACATATGTTGTGGATTCACAAGGATCCACCTCTACCTGTACAGTAATTTCCTTTTTTCGTGAAATGGGAAATCTAAGATTACCCCAGTCAAATGTTAACTCACTAGGGTCATCAACCAAATGCCTCCAAAATTGAAAAGAAAAATCAAAACAGATATCTACTTTCCGATTTGCAAAAATCGTATGCCACTGAAAGTCAGTTTCTTCTAATAAGAACTCAAAACATCCGTTTTCATCTACATCCGTTCTGTAGCTGATCTTTTCATCATTTGCCAATTGACTTTGACCAAAGGCAAATGTCTCAGTTGCCGGGAGATCAAATTGATCAATGAAACAACCGGTGATCGTAAAAAGGTTGTTATTATCCACCTCAAGATCTACCGTCTGTACACTTTCTTCATTAACCAGATAGATGTCTTTCTCAAGTTCGAAACTGTTCAACGAGAGCCTTTGTATAGAACGGTAAAATTTTGGTTTACCTGCGATTAGAATCCCCTCCTCCTCCAAAAAGGGAACTTCAACCTCAAAGTAGCCGGAATTATCGGTTGTGAAATCTTTTTCAAAACCGTCTAACTGAATTCTCAGAGAAGCTTCGGCGATTCCTTGCTCGGAGGTGTCTCTGACGGTGCCGCGAAGCATGATTATTTCACCAGGTTTTGGCTTTTCTAATTCCACTCCTGTTTCCGTAATGTCTTTTTCCTTGACACAGGAGCTGAGTCCGATAAGGAGACTCAAAGTCAATAAGGGTAACAATCGCATGATTCTGCGTAGCATGATCGATAAAGTTGTTAACCGAAATGGTTAGGGTTTTTAATGAAAGAATTTATTGTAGCTACACCCTAATTATGCAAGCCCTATACGAAACGTGACAAGTCACTCAAATTTTTTTGAAGAATGTCTTAGAAAACGGTAACAGCTAAACGCCTTTTATGATCTCTAGCTTTGCCATTAATGCCCATTGTTGGACTAGATTCCTTTCAAAGCTCGTAGCGTTCCTATTATTTAATCCTCTCATTTGTACGATCTGTCGTCTCGCATTCACCTCAATGGTGAGCATTCTTTCCTGCAACTGATTCTCCCATTTGCTTAGTGACCAAATGGCACTTTGACCACTAATGCATCTACTTTGATAGGTGGCTACACAATGTTGCATATTGAAACCCTCTTGTCGTAAAGCCTTAGCCGTTGTAAGTTCAGTTATGGTATATCTGATCCCGTCAGTATCTTCCCATTCGAATCCCGAATAGCTTTTTTTCTCCCATTTGCTGGCCAGGTTCGGACTGGTCCTTTGGATCTGTTGCGCCTCATACCATTCGTTGGCTCTCCGCAACATCGAATTCCAGCTTGCGCCACGGAAAGACCATTCAAGACGCTCATCAATCAGATGCCGATAGTAGCCGAATAGCTGCCGGATAGCCGGTGCATATATTGCTTCGGGTAGAGTAAAGGAGAATAGTTTTCGAAGAAAGGCATCCCATCGCTCAAAGACGTATTGTTGCTGGGCTACATCATCGGTAAACTTGGAAAGCCAAGGGAGATAGATGTAATGCTCTATATATGGGTATAGTACACGATGCCGCTGCGGCACAAAAGTGTTCAGATAGGCTATGGTTAGGTGCTGACGAATGGAATAATACTGCACGACATCCTCCAACTGGAGTTGACAGAATTCATGCGCTAGTCTTTTGCTGACAGGATAAATAAAACCGGGGAAGGTTCTGAGATTTTTACCTGTTGCCAAATGTATGGCAATGGCGTGCTCTTGGAATAAAACAGCTTGTTGGTTCCAAATGAAATGAGTCGGCAAATACTGTACAACCTTGTCAAAAGGTAGCTTTCGAAAAGCCCCATAATCTAGGCTAAGTTCTAGGTCAGAAGCATAGCTTGGGAGTGAAGAAGCTAATAATTCGAAAGTAGCTGGCTGACTATGCAGTAACCAAAAGCAGAATAGCTGGAAAACCCGCTGTTGAACTCGTTCTTCCGCCGGTTTTATAGAGGCTTCCTGTGGTACTTCTGCCAAGCGCATGCGTAGTATGGGCAGGCACTCTACGAAAAATTGTCGTATGATTCGAGCGATCCCAAAAGCATACTTATGAGGAAAACGAACCTGGTTGATGGTATAGTTAAATAGCAACCAATCTTCCCCAACAAAGTCCTGCTTGAAAGTTAGTACGCAGCTGTACACCCGCATTTGACTATACAATAAGCTATGCATTCCAGCCTTGACAACGTCAGGAATAGCATCCAGACCTCTTCCCCGCGTGAGCTTGGCCACTTGCTTGGGAGTTCTCCGATACACCAGCAGTTGTAAGACGACCTTCCATGAAGAAGCAGAACAAGGAAGATTGCTGCTATTGAGGACAAAGGCTTGGATTATGGGAAAGAAGGTGAGCCCTTGCTGGGATTCGATAGCTAGATTGAGCAAGGTTCCCCTTAATCCAGCTACCGGACCATGTCTTTGCTGAAGCTTTAAACATAGTGGCAAGAAATCTGCTAGATCCTGCACTGGAAAGCTTTCCAGCAAGATCAGCAAGCGAAGATCATGGCAAAAGATTTGCCGATCTACATCGTCAATAAAGGGCAGACCCAACACCTGAAAAACGATGGGCACTTCCAAAGCTTTTGGAAGCAACTCCTGACCTTGGGACAGGAGCAATAGTTGATTAGCCAATTCTGATCTGCTCGTGAAAGTTAAATTGGTGTTGTTGGCACGGGTCCCATCATTGGGGATCGGTGCATTCATAATTAAGTTATATGTTTTTTGATCTAGGGAAAGATCAAGGCGGAGGTAAGGCGAGTAAGGTAGGGTTGGACATAAGATGATTTGGTTTTGTGGTTATCATTTCTGCGGGTAATAACCGCATTGGAAGGGGATGAGTTCCCTTTAATAGAATGTGTTTTTTGGGAAACTGGCTATATAGGCTCAAGGAGGCTAGGAGAGATGGTGGTGGAAAACACCAACCATCGGCTGGGGGAATCGAGGAGGCGAGATTGGAGTTATACCCGGCTCAACGCATCTGATATCGCACCCTTTTCTTGAATCACGTAATCCCCTACTTCCACCTTCCGTGTCCGCTGCCGGTAGGTGGTGGTAGGGCCAGGCCATAGCGTAGTATTCTTGCCATTATCCATCTGATACCAACTGTTACAACCTGTGGACCAGACCATTCCAGCAAGCTGCGTTTGGATCTCGGCATTATAAGCGGCCTGTCGCTCACACTTAACATCTAGATATAATGCGTCTCGTTGTTCCAGCAGATCCAGATAACTAAGGATGTAGTTGTATTGGGATTCCATCATATGAATCATGGAGTTGTGGCCAAGTCCGGTGTTTGGACCAATAATGGAAAATAGGTTAGGAAAGCCACTAATGGTGGTACCTAAGTAGGCTTCCGGGCCAGCTTTTGCCCAGCAATCAGATAATTGTTGACTATTCATGCCTTGTATGGCCAGCCCCTTTTCGTAGCTAGCGGCATCGAAGCCCGTGGCATAGATCAAGGTGTCAATTTCACATCGGGTACCTTTAGCCCCAATTATTAAATTTCCTTCAATTGCCGTTACGGCTTCTGTTATTAACTCTACATTCGGTAATTGTAAGGCGGGATAATAGTCTTCTGACAATAAGATTCTTTTGCAACCGATCTGGTACTTTGGCGTGACTTTTTCTCTAAGAACGGGATCAGGAATGGAATCCTTAATGTGCTTAAGTGCCCGTTTTTGCATCTGCTGGTGAGCAGACTTGTTGCCAAACAAGCCTCTTCCCCTAAACTCAAGATAGCGGTAGATTAAGGAGCGAGGTAGCCAAAGTAGGGAGGGGAAGCGCTTGAAAAGACCTTGTATCACTGAATTCACAGCTGCATCTGGTCGTGGACCTACCCAGGGAGGAGTTCGTTGAAAAATGAAGAGCCTTTTTACCTTTTGGGCAATTTCCGGGATGATCTGGATGGCACTTGCGCCCGTGCCGATGATAGCTACGTTCTTTGCCGTCAAATCATGATCAGTACGCCACCGTGCCGTGTGAAATTGAACGCCGGTAAAGGATTCTTGTCCGTTTATCTTGGGAATCTTCGGGACATTCAACGGGCCTAAGCCAAGGAGAATGGTTCGTGCGGTAAAGTGATCCCCTTGTTCGGTTTTCACTAGCCAGCTACCCTTGCTCCCTTGGAAACTCAGGTTGGAGATACCGGTGTTCAATCGAATCTTATCCCTTAAATGGAATCGATCTACACAATTTTCCATATAAGCTAAAATCTCAGGCTGTCGGGAAAAGACTCTACTCCAAGTGGGATTTTGGGCAAAGGAAAAGGAATACAGATGGGAAGGAACATCACAGGCACAGCCCGGATATACATTGTCACGCCAGGTTCCGCCAATCTGGCTAGCCTTTTCGAAAACTATGAAATCGGTACGACCCGACTGTTGCAATCGAATCGCCGCGCCCAGCCCACTGAAGCCCGCACCAATTATGATCTGTTGGAAATCTACCGCCATTGGAAAGGAGTTGATCAGTTTTTCACTTTTTCATAATCATCAGGATTCACCCAGCCCGTCTGTTTGGGGGTAATCTCACCTTTAAGATATTTGTCGTAGAAGTTTCGTCTAGGCTCATCAGAATAAATGTACTCATCAAAGACATCTCCTTTACCTAGCACCCGAGGATCCGATTGAGCCTTAAGCGCATCTAGCAATTGTGTTTTTAAGTTAGCCTGTATTTCTGCGAGTTGCTCCTGTCCCGCTAAATTCTGAATGCAATCTTTATCTTCTGCGATGTAGTACAATTCCTCTGCTGGTCGCTTCCCAAAGGAGAGATCCCAATAGAAATTTTCCCCCTCGTATCGTCTACTGTGTAGTATGGCAGATTTGGTAGGACTGCCATCACAATTCAGGTATCCAGTTTCTGGGTTTCCCGCTGGCCAGCGATCCGATTTGAAATTCATGAGGTACAGGTAATCATTAGTAACGATTCCCCGAACGGGATAGCCTACATCATTGGGTCGCCCAATATCATGCCGCTCCTTGCCGATCACCATATGTGTCCGATTCGGACTAGTCCGCGCATTAGCAAAGAGGTCGGTAAGGCTTTTGCCTTCAAAGGCTTGCATACCTGATTTTGTGGCCTCCACTCCGGCCACATCCAAGACCGTCGGTGCGAAATCAGCAAAGCTGACGAATTCCTCGATAACCCGACCTGGGTCTTTAATTTTCTCCCCCCACATGATCGCAAGCGGCAGGTGGTTGGATCGCTCATATACTTGACCTTTAGCCCTTGGGAAAGGCATGCCATTGTCTGCTGTCACGATGACCAAGGTATTGGCTAGCTCACCACTTTCCCGGAGCAGCTGGAGCATTTTTCCCAAATGCTGATCGAAATACTCAATCTCATAGGCATAATCCAACACATCATTACGCACAGAATCGGTCTCTGGATAAAAGGCAAATAGACTATCTAAGTCTGCTACAGATTTCCCGCCCAAGCGAACACCAGTACCATATTCATAGGCCCGATGTGGTTCGAAAGAGCCATACCAAAAGCAGAATGGCTGATCGGGCTGTCTTTGTTGGAGAAAAAGCTTAAAGTTGTCAGCGTAGTCGAAAGCTCCCATGGCCTTGGTGGGCGGGGTAATTTTGCTTTCATTGAAGGCCGGGCCTACCAGTTCTCTCCGCTTACCGTCAACCATGCCTGGGTTGCCCGGAGCATAACCCTTGGCGACGTGGCCCGTGAAGTAACCCTGTTCCTTTAAGACCTCAAAAAAGGTCTTGTATTTAGCAGGGAAGAAGGGGACGTGATTTGCCGCTTCTTCCAGCTGCCAGCTATTACGACCGGTGAGGATGATCGCTCTCGACGGCGAACACTTCGCATTTGGCGTATAAGCCTGCTGAAACAAAAGGCCATTTTCCGCTACCCAGTCAAAGTTGGGCGTCTTAACCCACGAAGTGCGGTAAGCACCCATATGCGGAAAGGATACATCATCGGCAATGGCGAATAGGATATTGGGGCGATCCTTGGGGGCCTCCGCTTCAGGTGCGGGTTGGCAAGCTACAAGTAGTATTAGCAGCGCGTAAAGTGATCGGCTTAGGATTCTCATGTCAAGTTGGTTTATGCATTTCCTCACAACTTAGGGAAAAAGGAGAATTCCAGGAATTTATGGAGGAACAATATCACCTTGGTACTAAGAAATAGAATCTGAGATAAGAATAAAACAATCAGAGATTCGTGTTACAAGCTGCAGGCTAAATCACCCGACCTTTGTCATCGAATAATCATTCATTAAACCAACCAAAGATGAGTCAAAAAACAGTTTTTATCACCGGAGCATCAACTGGAATCGGTCATGCTTCTGCTAAAATGCTATTAGAGAACGGTTTTAAGGTATATGCGACTGCCAGAAGGACCCACCTAATGGAGGACTTAAAAGAGCTGGGGGCGATTGTAATGCATTGTGATGTTACCAAAGATGAGGATGTCCAAAAGGTCGTTGACACTATCATTGAGAACGATGGCAAGATTGATGTTCTATTTGCTAATGCAGGATTTTGCCTGCTAGGCCCGGTGGAGCTCCATAGCATTGATGATGTAAAGCATCAATTTGATGTAAATGTCATCGGAAATGCGAGAGCGTTTAAAGCTGTTCTCCCACACATGAGGAAAGCAAGGTCAGGACGCATTATCATTACCTCTTCTGTGGCAGGGCACGTCTCTATGCCGGGTGCGGCATGGTATCCAGCTACCAAATTTGCACAGCAGGGTGTAGCAGATGGTCTGCGCATGGAAGTAAAGGACTTTGGAATAAACGTGTCGCTAATTGAACCAGGCTACATCAATAGTGACATTGATAACGCAAGCTTCCCTTACTTGGAAAAGTGCGAAAATCATCCTGATGCGGCTGATTACGCAGATCAAATGAAAACCTTTAGAGAAAAATGGGGCAAGGGAATCGATAATGGGGCATCTCCAGATACCATAGCAAAAGCGGTTGTACATGCTGCATCGGATAAGCACCCAAAGAGACGCTATCGACCAAATATGGATGCCATAGCGGCGGTATTAATGAAGGATTGGTTAGGAGATGGCTTCATAGATAAGATATTGCCAGGACAAATGATTAAGTAAAGGTAGTACTCTATTGAATAGATCAGAGCCTTGAATCTGGTCGGGATGGTTATAGGACGGAGATTCAAGGCTTTGGAACAAAATCCTGATGAATTAGGTCCGACCCCTTTATGGACTTCAAAATCAAATAGAAATGCAAGACCAATCAAACAACATCTTTACGGAGATAGAAATAAATGCTACACCTGACCAAGTCTGGAGTGTATTGACGGACTGGGGTAAACTTAAGGACTGGAGTAGCTCCTTCATCGGTATCAAGGAAGATGACTTAAAAAAGGGAGCAATCTCCACCGCATATTTTAAAAATCCGCTGACCGGCGGTGTGATGGAATTTACGCATATTGTAACCGACTATGAGCATGGCAAAATTTTTGGTTGGTCGGGCGAACTTAACGCCCATGGAATGACTGATCATCACATTTATTCCATAAAAGCTACAGATAAAGGGACAACACTTTTTCAGCAAGAGGATGGATTTCACGGCGCGCATAGTAAATTTATGAACTTTCTAGCGAAGCATCAGATAAAGGCTGCTTACAAGAAGTTCAATGTAGAGTTAAAGGAGAGAGTTGAATCCCTATTCCCAAGAGGTTAAAACATCACCAAGAATGACATTACTTACACATCTGGAAACATACATTGCGGCTCAGAAAAATGTGGGTACACAATTCATTATCATTGGAGTACTATTGCCGATAGTAGCTGCCTGGGCGCATTTCTCAGCTAGTAGTCCCTTGAACTCCGGTTTGAAAACAGGTGCTTTGATTGGTGGCTTGCTTATACTCGCAGGTGGGTTTGGTTATCGATATACAGAGACTACTTTGCTTAAAAATCAAACAACGCTCTTCCAGAAAGATCAAGCGGAATTTAGACAGGTAGAGGCGGAGCGTATGGCAAAGGTCAAGAAAGATTATCCCGTTTATCAAATGGTGTTCAGCGCCTTTATTGTAGTAGCTTTATTGGTGATTTTGTTGGTCAAAGACACCTATTGGCACGGAGTCTCTTTTGCAGTACTCATCCTGATGGTGGGTGTTCTGATTATTGAGGCATACTCACAACGGTCAATAAATATGTATTACGAATACTTAACGAACTGAGCTTATGGAGCGTGTTTTCAAAGTTAAGAGTATCAGTCTAATTAATGAATTCTTTGGCCAAAAGCCACCCAAGCATCCGTTGATAAGTATTATCGACTTTTCTACGGTAGATTTTAGTAGTCTGGGTGATTTGATTAAGCAGCAGTCGACTAGCACATTTTACAGCATTGTCCTCAAGCAATTAAAAAGCGGCAGTTTAAGATATGGGAGACAACACCTAGATTTTCAAAATGGGAGTTTATTTTTTACGGCCCCCAACCAAGTTGTAAGTATAGATAATCCTGAACTGTCCGAATGCGAATACAATTGGGGGATATTCTTTCATCCCGATTTGTTCTCAGGTACTACGCTCCATCCCAAAATGGCTGGCTATGGCTTTTTTGAATATGGAGCCAATGAAGTATTACATCTGTCGGAGGATGAAAAAGAAAACCTAACAGAAATCTTAAGTACACTTCAAAAAGAGATCAATCGCCCTATTGATAAACATACTAAAAAGGTTCTATCCTCTACTTTAGAGCTGATCCTGAATCATTGCGAACGATACTACGACCGCCAATTTATTACCAGGGAGGAATCGAACAAACATATCATTACCAGACTCAATTATTTTCTCAACGAATATTTCTCTTCAGACCAACCAGAAAAAAAAGGTTTACCCACCGTAAAACAATGTGCGGTGGAAGTGCATCTTTCGCCCAACTACTTGAGTGACTTGTTAAAGAAAGAGACGGGCAGAAGCACACAAGACATCATCCATTACCATGTATTGGAATTGGCCAAAAATCATCTGCTAAACTCTACGGATTCTATCAGTGAAATTGCTTTCTCATTAGGTTTTCAGTATCCACAATATTTTGGGAAGCTATTCAAGAGTAAAGAGGGTATTACGCCATCTGAGTTTAGAAATATGAATTAGGTAAAAAAGGACGAGATCTCCCAAATTTAAGATCATCAACCGCCCCCCTTCAATTATATAAATGGACTGCCCGTAGGCATTGTGGAAGTGAAAAACATACTGGATATTTAACTTAGCCTTTCTGACTTCCTTTGGTTCGGGCCTTGCGAAAGAGGATCCAGCCGAACACAAGGGAACCAATGCTGTACAAATTACCCAGCCAATCAAAGTTTTGACTGACATGCAGATCTGAAATGGGAAATATCTTGATGAGTGTACCCAACACTACTCTGATTAGGCCCCAGATCATCAGGTATAGCCCCCAGAATCGCAACAGCATCCGATGAAGCTTTGGCCGAGTGTTGTAAGTGGTAATCAGCGCCCATCCCAGAAAAATCGTTAAGGCCAAAATCCAATTCCTTCCGATCAAGGCATAGGCTATGCCTTTTTTTAACCATAAAAGCAGACTGATCCAGAGGATCAAGCGTTGCCAGTTTACAGGTGGAGCGGGGTAATTAATTTGACTCATAATTCGCATCTTCAGAGGTGATAAGATCGCCTAAAACGGCAGATACAAAGGCGGTCACTTGCTCTAGGTACTGGAAGTTGACCGTATCGTAGGTATCCTTGGGTGTATCTTTGTACGGAGAAAAATCGCCCTTGGAAAAAGCTTCATTCACACCTATTACCTGATAACCCGCTTTTAAAAAAGATTGGTAATCCGTAGAGCCACCACGACTGATATACACCGGAGTATCGTGCTGTTTAGCATGTTTTTCATAAAAAGGTAGGAGAATAGGGCTAGGTGCTCCTAGTTCTACCTCACCATTACCATCACCATCCCAGCCCACCATATCAAAGGTGTGAACAGAGTGAATTTCATATTCTTCTTGTTGTAGAAATTGGACAAACGCTGTACTGCCTATGAGTTCTTCTTCTTCCTGATCAAAAAAGACCACCATCACATTCTTTCTCCGTTGCTCAATGTGTACTAAATCCTGTAAGACACCAAGAATCAGCGCTATTCCAGTCGCATTGTCCACAGCCCCCGGGCAACCCAATTTGGAATCATAATGGGCGCCTAGGAGCACGTACTCTTGACTTTCAGTATGGGCCGGTAAAATCCCATACAAGTTAGTGCCTTTGTAGGGGGCAAGTAGAAAGTCCATGGCGGGATGGAGATTGGGTTGGCGATAGCCCTGTTTCTGGGCTTCTACCTGTAATTCTTCCATCCATTCCTGGAGATACAGTCGGGCGATTCGCCGTTCAGTGGCGGTAGTTCTTGCAGTTAGTTTTTGATGGTTGCTAGCCGTTTTTTCTCCAGAAAGGTAGGCTACAACATCTTGTTGGGTGAAAGACAATTCATGGGCTTGCTGACCAAATATGGGATACCAGATTCCCATTAAAAACACCAGCAATAGAAAGATCAACAGCGTACGCAACATGGCTTTTTTTGATCAAACCTATAGCCGTATCAAAGCAAAGGCAAATTTTAGTGATGTAAGCCACCTTAAAGAGGGGGAACAATCAGGATGGGAGGTCTAACGCCATTTGTACGCGGTAGAGGTAGGTTGGACACAGCTAGCATACTGTTCATCCAATTAATTGTAGGTTAAGACTATGCGCTGTAATTTTAGGGCATGAAAATTTGGAGTCGATATGGTAGGGCTTTCTCACTTACCTTTCTGCTACTGCTTTCCGTCATTGGGATGGCAGAATTTAGGAGTCGATGGGAATGGGCCGCTCTACATGAGCATGCCAATGCCCAGGCTTTGGAATTGTACTTTTGGGCGGCCGTCGCCTTGTTCGTTGGAACCTTCATCTATTTGGTGGTGGAATGGTTGTATCGAAAGTGGCTGGCCTACCAGCGATTGAAACACGAATATGCGCAAGCTAAATTGGCTCTATTACGCAGTCAGCTAGATCCGCACTTCTTTTTCAACACCTTAAATAATCTGTATGGCTTGAGTGTAGAAGGTTCTGAACAAACGCCAGGCGTGATCTTGCAGCTAGCAGATATGATGCGCTATACTTTGTATGAGGGTTCTGCTGAGCGTGTGCCCCTCAAAAGAGAGTTGGAATATTTACAGCAATACATCGCCCTACACCAATTGCGTTATCAAAAGGAAGTGGAGATTGATATGGAAGTTAACATAGAAGAAAATGAACATGAAATTCCCCCTTTGCTATTGATTGTTCTGCTGGAAAATGCATTTAAGCACGGCGTGGAGAGCATGCTAAATCGTGCCTTTTTACGGGTTGGGGTGGCCGTGAATCACAAAGAGTTGGTGTACACAGTAGAGAATAACTTCGATCCCGACGAAGATCCTAAGACTAACGGAATAGGCCTCAGCAATTTGCGAAAGCGGCTAGATCTCCTCTATCCTGCTAAACATCAACTAGAAATTCAGAAGAGTAAAGACATTTTTTTTGCGCAATTGAAGCTTAGGCTAGCATGATCAGATACGCCATTATAGACGATGAACCCATCGCCCATCGTATTATCCAATCTTATGGGGCGCAATTGGCCCATTTGCAATGTGTGGGAAACTGTTACAATGCCTTGGAGGCTATGTCTTTTCTAGCGAAACAGCCGGTTGACCTCCTCTTCCTGGATATCAATATGCCCAAACTATCCGGCTTTGATCTATTGCGATCTTTAAGCTATCGTCCGGCAGTGATCATTTCTTCCGCGCACCAAGAACATGCCTTGGAAGGATACGAATGGGAAATTTTGGACTATCTGCTCAAGCCCTTTTCCTTTGATCGTTTTTTGAAGGCGGTGAATCGTTTTCAACCTCCTGCGTCATCAGACACGCCCCCCAGTACGGAAACGCAATATTTTGTTAAGGTGGGTAAAGCTTTTCATCAAATCCCCTTGAACGGGCTCCTTTGGATTGAAGCACAAGGAAACTATTGCCGATATCAATTGGAGGGCCGAAGCATTAAAACCCACCAAAAAATATCAGTGGTGGAAAGCCAATTGCCAGCTTCCTCCTTTCTTCGCGTCCATAAATCCTTTATCGTAGCCACGGCTAGGATAGAGTCGATCAATGGGAATCAGATTTTTATCCAAGATCAACTTATTCCAGTGGGACAAACCTACAAGCGAAGGGTTCAGCAGTTTCTGACCAATACCAAGCGATTAGACTAACCCATGTATAAAACAAAGATCGATCTAGGAAAAGCGCAGGGCAAAACTTATCTTTCCGCTATTCATCATTCTTTCTAAGCTTAACCTGACTCATCGCCATGCAAACTGTTTCTTGGGGTATTCTTAGCACTGCAAAAATTGGGAGAACCAAGGTCATTCCCGCTATGCAAAACGGCCAATTTACCTCCATCGACGCCATCTGTTCCAGAAGCCTAGCCGCCGCTCAAAAAACGGCCCAGTCCTTAGGGATACCTAAAGCGTATGGTAGCTACGAAGACCTTTTAGCAGATCCTGATATTCAGGCCATTTACATTCCAGTCCCTAATCATCTACATGTGGAATGGACGGTGAAATGTCTGGAAGCGGGGAAACACGTTCTATGCGAGAAACCGATTGGTTTAAATGCGGAACAGGCGGCTTCCCTCTTGAAGGAGACCCAGAAATATCCCGAGCTAAAGGTAATGGAAGCCTTTATGTATCGTCATCATCCTCAGTGGGTGAAAGCCAAGGAGTGGGTGGATTCGGGAGCGATTGGGCGCTTGGTTACGATTAATTCTACCTTTTCCTACTTCAATGCAGACCCGAATAATGTGCGAAACAAATCTGACATTGGTGGGGGTGGTTTACTAGATATCGGGTGCTACTGTATATCCCTATCGAGATTTATGGTTGGAGCAGAACCGAATCGAGTGGTCGGTATGGTGGAATTGGATCCAGCAATGGGGATGGATCGTTTGGCTTCCGGCATGATGGATTTTGGAGCCGTGACCTCAAGCTTCACCTGTAGTACGCAAATGGCTCCTCACCAGGTGGTTCACATCTATGGGACAGAAGGTCGGGTAGAAATAGAAATACCTTTCAATGCACCACCAGACAAGGCCTGTCGGATTTGGCTACACAAAGGTGGAGAGACAGAGGAATGCCTTTTGCCAGTAGCTGATCAGTATACCCTTCAAGGAGATTTGTTTTCTAAGGCCATTCTCGAGGATAAGCCTGTGCCTACGCCTTTATCAGATGCCGTTGGAAATATGAAAGTGATTGATGCGCTCTTTGCCAGTGCCCAGACGGAGCGTTGGGTTAAATTGTAGAATGAAAGAGAACTTGCAGGGAGGGTATAGATAGGTAACACGGAGAACTCGATTGGCATTATGACACTCCTTACCAAAGGAACGCGAATGAACAAAGTTTCTACACTTTCATGATCTACCTCAATGACGATTTTGAAGGAGGTACCACCGCTTTTGATAGCTTTGAGGTGGCTCCGAAAACGGGTGATGGCCTAATCTTTTTTCAGGAATTGGAACACGCAGGTCTGCCGATTGTATCCGGGAGGAAATACGTATTGCGAACTGATATTATGTATTCGAATCTTAGCTAACTTAGACCAAAGCTATACCGGAATCCAAGTTTCAAAGATGGATATGAAAATAGAAAAACTACTATTTATTGGCCTGCTTTTATGGAGCTACCAGCCCGCAGAGGATCAGACAATTGAGGAGCAACCCAAGAGTAAGCCAAAGGTGAGCTTTACCTTTGATGACGGCATCACCACGGATATCTTACACTATCCATTTGAGGACTGGAATGAGATGATCCTGGCCTCCCTTCGGAAAGAAAAACTGACAGCTGCCTTCTTTGTTACCGGCCGCAATAAACAAGATGCGAAAGGAAGGTTTCTCTTGGATAGTTGGTCAAAGGAGTCAGGGAGTTACGAGGAGTTGTTACGGTACCCAGCAGAGGACAGTCGCTATGGAATACCAAAGATGAAGGCAATGGGACTTCAAATTCAGTAGCTACACCAATAGGAGAGCGATGTCTTAAATATATGGCTAGGTAGCCGCCTGTATATCTTCCAGAATAGTCTGCGAGTCCGTATTAATGGTACCAAGTATCCCTCCTAACTTATAGTTGTCAAAACCTAAGAAATAAAGCCCCTTATGGAATCCATCGGCAATGGGTTGTTTGGGACAACCATACTTGTCGAGCAATTCTTCCCCTCGTTCTAAAAACGCTTCCACTTTGGCCTTATAACCCGTGGCCAGGATGACCGCATCGATCTCCTGAAACGTTCCGTCTATGAACTGAACACCCTTTTCCTTGAAGTGATCAATATCTTTCAACACCTTAATCTTCCCCTCCTTGATGGCCTGTATAGTCCCTATATCAACGATTGGGGTTTTTCCCGTCTCTCGCAACTGCACGGCTGGGTGCATTTTTGATGATTCGAGACCATATTTTGATAGATTTCCGAAATATATCTTACGAATTTGAGAACCCAACCAATCTCCTAATCCAAACGGGAGTTTGGCTAGCTGTTTTGAAGTGACTTGCACAGGCCGGCCATTTAGATCACGAGGGACCACACTGATGGGGTTTCTTACTGAAATATAAGTCTCTACGCCTTGCTCACTCAAATCTAGTGCAACTTCTGCTCCGGTATTCCCCATCCCAATCACCAATACTTTTTTCCCTTGGTATGGACCGGGATTTTTATAGTAAACGCTATGTGTGATATCTCCCTCAAAATCTTCTTGCCCTTTCCAGTTGGGAATGTTGGGAATTCGATTTACTCCTGTAGCGATAATGACAGTATTGGCTTGAAAACTTTTCTCAGTGGTACTGCTTACCAGCCAACTTCCATCATTTTGTTTGCTAATATTCGAAATCTGTTGACCAAAGTGGGGCCGTATATCAAAATGCTTAGCATATTGATCAAAGTATTGGGTAAGGGACTGTCGAGGGACGTACAATGGATAGTGGTCTGGAAAAGGTAGATGTGGCAAATTGGACCATTGCTTCACCGTGTGCAAATGTAGACGATCATAATGATTGTGCCAGGCATTGCCAACATGTTGACTCTGTTCCACAATCTCAAAAGGGATTCCTGCTTGGCGCATTCGTCCAGCCATGGCGAGACCAGCAGGTCCAGCACCAACGATAAGGTGGGCAACTTTATCCATCTAAGTTCATGTTTTAATCCTATTTCAATAGACCTACAGCGGCCTTGGTCGCCTTACTGAGGTTTGGAGAGAAGGTATAAATGTACAAATCAAGCTTTCAGGCCCGTCAAATTTTTGCCAAATATTTCCAAGCGGTACTAAGAATTGCTATTCAGGGAAGGAGCTATCAAAAGAGCGGCCCCTTAGTCATTGTTGCAAATAGCCCTGAATTCTGTAGTATGTTTGCCAATGACACCTCTATTGTCGGTAGCGATTACACTCAGTTCTTGATAAGGGCTTAAGGCATTGAGTTCACAGGCATTTATTTGCAACTGACCTGCTGCGGGTACGTTTGCACCCTGATAAATTGTTTCTCCGTTTAGTTCAATCCGCACATCGGTTAGCGAAAGTCCATTGAGTACATTTATCTCGATGTCTAACGGAATTTGTTCTTGGTTGAGTGAGGCGGGCAAAACATCTGGAGGGGGAGGGGAGCGAAAGAGAATCTGCGGCGTGGTTTCCTGTGCTACAGGTACTAGCGTTTCTTCCGTGCCGTACTTATTATTGAATACCCATACATTACCATCATAATGTACAATGGCTTTTTCTGGAGCTGTATTGAGAAAGCGGTTATTATAGAATTTAGCAAGTATCCTAGGTGTACCTCTTACAAAGGCATCAGGCGAGTTGGCTACGGAAGGATCAGTACTAGCTGCACTCAGGAAGGTGTTGTGGTGAATATCCAGTTCATCTCCTGCTATACGATGACCCCTGTCTACTAGCACCGGTAAATACGGGTGCATATCAATGGCGTGATCTCCCCCATAGGGTAACCAGGATTGAGGGACTGGCTGCCGGACCATAATGTTGTAACGAGCCTCGTAACCCGTCCCGGGATAGCCGCTTCCCGCTGTTGCGTGCCAAACCCAATAGATCAGGTTGGCTTCAATTAGGACCGGGAGGCTGGAGCGATTCAGGGTAATGACGGGGTAGGCGTGAATATCGTGTAGGAAATTATGATGAACATAGACATTGGTCCCATCCGGATAGATTTCTATGGCTCCACGGCTAAATTGGAATATCTCACAGTTGTCAATTTCTACATTCGCTTCTCCAATGGCAAAGCAGATAGCTGATTTTGAAGGACGTAGCTCGTAGTTAATATTTTCGAAAAGATCGTCTGGTCCCTGAAAGCGAATGCCAGTGATCCGGACATTTTCCTTTACCCAAAACCATACTGAGCCAGCGGCCATACCCGTGTTGGTAATTAAGGGGCCACGTGTGAAGCACTGTCCTCTATTCCCTGCTAGCGTTACACCCGCAGGGATCACTAAATTGATCATGCCGCTGAGATCAATAACAACATCGTCCGCGATTCGAATAATCTCCCCGGGTTGGGCTTGTTCCAAGGCCGTAAGAAAACTTGCGGATTCCGCTACATAATAATCCCAATCCTCAACAGGTTTGCTGTAGCAGATACCTCCTCCAATTACATCATCTGTGGGATTGGATTCTGCACCATAATTGGGATCTTCTATGGCAGCAGGTAGGACAAGTTCGCTGTTCTTTTGTAAACTTAGGACAGGTTCTTCTTGGCAGGCAGAAGGAATTAGCAAGCATACTAGTAGCAGAGATGCGAAGGGACTTAGTTTGAACATCTTTTGTTTTACTTCAGGGACAGAATAAGGAAAAAAGCAGGGGCATCTCAAAGATACAACCCTGCTTAGGATATTTCAAATTCCTTTCCAGAAGCGTCTGCAATTAGACAGCCGATGATATTTCCTGTTTTACGTTTACGCTATGTCATGGTACAGCAGGAAACAGTAAGGTAGTAAAGCACATAACTTTACTGCAAGAGGACGCTCAGAGTACAGCTTTTACCGACTTACTACAAACTGTTTTCGGCCGATGATAGCACCACTAGAAGCATATACAATAGCGGTATAATGCCCCACTGCCCAATGGCTTACCTTAAGCGTGGTTTGTCCTTGAATGGTCTGCCGAATCTGCGTTTGCCCATTTAGCCCGATAACCTGTAAAAATGCGCTTTCATTACCCTGGTCTTCCAGCCTAATTTGCAGTAGATCACTCACAGGATTAGGAAAGACAGCTAAAGCAGCTTCTAGGGCCGGATCGTCTACATTATTGATGATGACACTGATGCTCTGGCAAGTATTGCTAGAACCTGCCGCATTGGTAACCATTAGGCAAACCTCGAAGTCCCCCGTTGTCACAAAGGTATGCGTAGGGTTTTGGTCCGTACTCGTATTTCCATCCCCAAAGTCCCAAGCCCAGCTAGTGGGTTCATTGGTCGATTGATCCGTGAAGGTATAGTTGCCATTATCTCCCATAGTTGCTGTAAAACTGGCCTGCGGACTGAGTATGACGGTCAAGCTTTGGCAAGCTGTGTTGTTACCAGCACTATTAGTAGCTGTTAAACATATGTTGAAAGTTCCGGCTGTGGTGAAAGTATGAGTGGGGTTTTGGTCGGTACTCGTAGTGCCATCACCGAAATCCCAGGTCCAGCTGCTAGGGGTATTGGTTGACAAATCCATGAAGCCATATAATCCATTGTCTAATGTATCAATGTCAAAGCTGGCAACGGGTGCAAAAACGACCGTCAACATTTGACAAGCTTGGGTAGAACCTACTGCATTGGCTGCCGTCAAACAGACTTCGAAAGAGCCAGGTGTAGCGTAGGTATGGCTCGGACTCTGATCATTGGTGGTATTACCATCTCCAAAGGTCCAGACCCAAGCATCGGGATTGTTAGTAGATAGGTCATTAAATTGGAAGCTGCCATTCCCATTGTCAACGATTTCAAAATTGGCAACGGGAATCAATACAACTGTTAAAGATTGGCAGATGGTGTTTTCGCCCACCTCATTCACAACTGTAAGACAGATGTTGAATGTTCCCGGAATACTGAAGGTATGCATTGGATTCTGCTGGTCACTTGTGCTGCCGTCTCCAAAGTCCCAGGCCCAAGACAATGGGGTATTGGTACTCAGATCGTTGAAGACATAAATGCCATTGCCTATGGTGTCAATATCAAAAGTGGCAGCTGGTGGCAAGAAGACTTGAATCTCCCGGCAAGCCGTATTAGAACCGGTACTGTTGCTTGCCGTCAGGCAAACATTGAAGGTACCACTACTGGTATAAGTGTGGATAGGGTTTTGTTCTGTACTTGTATTCCCATCTCCAAAATCCCAATCCCAACTGAGCGGCTGATTGGTAGATTGGTCGACGAAACGGAAACTTCCATCCTCCCGATCCTCAATGTTGAAAGCTGCTGCTGGTGCAGGGATATTTGGAATAATATTAGAGATAAAGTCTACATCGGTAATCCTTCCACTGGCGTCGGTGGAGATAGTGAGCAAGGGACCTTTGGCTTCTTTGGCCAACCATTCGTAGGTGAAGATGGTATCCACATCGGCCTCAATGGGAAACCATATGCCATTAGTCCGTACTTCAACTGTGTCAAAGGTGATGACCATCCGCTCTTGCCGCAATACATCAAAATTACCAGCAGGCATCTGCAAGGTGCCAAATGCATCCACCCTTACATGATTGAATTCCTCCTGTGTAATTCGGACCGAATCCGAAAAAACATCACTGAAATCGGACACATCAAATTTACTGGTATCTACATAGGCAGTAGTGGAAGTGGTGGGGTAGGCGAGCAGCCTGGGGACTGGGTCAAACTGTAGCGCAAAAAAGGTGTCTACATCAAAAAAATCTGAAACAATGCCTAGAAAGAATAAACCTTCCTCATTGGCTTGTGCAAAGGTGTAGATGGAATCGATTTGTCCAGCAAAAGAGGCATCTGGAAACAGTTCATTCTTAGGCGCGTCTCCTGCAGCAATAAAACGGAGTGTATCAGTAGTGGTAGCTATTAAGTTGCGGAAATCCCAAACACGATTAGGTCCAGCTTCCCCAATGGAATATTGATTAAGACTCGTGTCCGCCGACTGTACAAAAACATCTCCTACCACTGGGGCATCAGCTGCGGTGATCGTAATCTGTGCAGATACAGTTGTGTAAGAGGTACAAAACAGCAATAAGAGTAAAGGGACGATTCGATTCATAGTTATATGGTGTTGTAATAATCAGAAGCCTCAATATAGAATGTGGTAAAAGCGGAGTAGTCACTAGCTAATGGACAGCGAGGCTGACTCGGGCTTTCGTGCACAATTATACCACATCTCTAGCGAGTGGCCTTAATAAATCCGATGAAATACAAATGAAATCTTGCTGGGAAGGTTTAGCTCCTTTGGGAGGGGTTCAATCTCATCGATAAGAATGTTTTTTTAGCTATGCTTATTGTATACCACCTGCACTAACTAACGAATCTTTTCGATTATTTTTGGAACGGCCGGATTTTTGAAGAAAGAGGGCCGATAATGGCGCACGCTGAAACCAAGAGAGAGAATTCCTAGCTTTAGCACAAGGAATGAGACACAAGTGAATATCTTAGATAGTACATTACACTAAACCAACTTTCATGAAATACATTCTTCCACTATTATTCCTATTTGCCATGTCCCTACACAACTGCGCCGATTCCCCAAAGGAGGACAGCCCTCCTGCCGAATGGAAACCCAATTATGATGAATCATTGGTACCTGAGCTTACCTTGCCTGCTTTGCTGAGCATGGAATCAGGAGGTGAAGTGCAAACCAGGGAGGCTTGGGAAGGCCAAAGACGGCCAGAAATTCTAGATTTATTTAAAGAACATGTGTACGGACATCTACCGGAACGCAGCCAGGATACGCTGTGGTGGGAGGTACTAAAAGAAGACCAGGAGGCGCTAAAGGGAAAAGCCATTAGAAAAGAAATCCAGTGTTACTTTACGGAAGATAGGGCAGGGCCATCGATGCAATTAATGATCTATCAACCTAAAGCAGTGGAGGATAAAGTACCTGCCTTTCTGGCCTTGAATTTCTTTGGTAATCATTCCATTCATCCGGATACAAGCATAACCCTATCTAAGCAGTGGATGATGAACTGGGAAGAAATGGGCGTGGTGGATCATCAGGCGACTGAGAAAAGCCGTGGCATCCGGTCCAGTCGCTGGCCGGTCGAACGCATCATTGATCGAGGATACGCGCTTGCTGTTATCTACTATGGCGATATCGACCCAGATTTTGACGACGGTTTTCAAAATGGTGTCCAACCCTTATTCTATACGGAGGGGCAAGAACAACCAGCGGAGAATGAATGGGGGGCCATTGGTGCTTGGAGCTGGGGCTTAAGTCGAGGCTTGGATGTATTGCAAGAGCTAGAAGGGATTAATGGAGAACAGGTAGCCGTATTTGGTCACTCCCGCTTGGGTAAAACCTCCCTTTGGGCTGGGGCTTTGGACGAGCGATTTGCTCTAGTTATCTCTAATAATTCCGGCTGTGGCGGAGCCGCTCTAAGCCGTCGGGCTTTCGGGGAGACGGTGGAACGGATCAATACTAATTTCCCGCATTGGTTCAATAGTAAATTCAAGCACTATAACGCCAAGGAAGGGGAACTTCCCGTGGATCAACATCAATTGCTGGCTTTAATTGCTCCACGTCCTTTGTACGTGGCTAGTGCTAAGGAGGATCAGTGGGCCGATCCTAAGGGAGAGTTCTTGAGTGCCTTCCATGCCAATCCTGTTTATCATCTCTATGATCTTCCTGGCCTGCCCGCTACAGAAATGCCGAAAGTCAATGAACCAGTAGTGGGAACCATTGGTTATCACATCCGAACAGGTAAGCATAATGTCACCGATTACGATTGGGAGCAATATCTTTCCTTTGCAGACCTACATTTAGGGAGCAAAAGTATAGTGGACTAATCAATCAAAGCTTTGATAAACGGCTCAACGAACATGAAAATTATAAAGCGACTATTATTAGCCCTGATTCCCATTCTACTGATAGGATACCTTAGCTTTGCCTGGATGCTATCGGGCCTCATCCTTTTTCCAGATAGCTCACTGGAACGGACCAAGGGGCGCATCGAAAGCCAATGGGGGACCACCTTGGAGGCTATGTTAGCTCCCCTTCCCGCTCCGGAGGATTTTCAGGTAATCACCAATGACAGCCTCACGCTCGCTGGGAAATACTTCCAAATGAGTGATACTTCGCAATGTGCCATCATCCTGGCGCATGGCTGGACCAGTACCTGGGCGGGTATGCTCAAATATGTTCCCGTATTGGAGGATTGCCAATGTGATTTGGTGCTCTACGATCATCGAGTACATGGGCAGAGTGATGGCACCTATGCAACGGGCGGTATCAAGGAGGCCCAGGACCTTTGGACGCTGACTAACTGGGTACAGAAGGAAAAGGGCTTTCGGTCACAGCAGATTGGCTGGTTGGGTGCCTCCTGGGGAGGTGCTACGGTTTTGACTGCTGGGGCAGATCAGCGAGATGTTGCCTTCATTATTGCAGATGCCCCTTTTCAGGATTGGTACTCCGCCATCTTTGAACGGGCCATCCGAGACTATGGTAGCTGGATTGGCTGGATGTCTCCAACAGTGATGGGCATTGTGGATTGGAGAGCTGGCGTGGATCATGAAAAGGCTAGTGCAGCGGAAGCAGCTAAGGCGATTACAGAACCCGTCCTCCTCATTCACTCCCAAATGGACAGCCAAACGGCTTCTCAGCAGTCCGTGAATATTGCCAAGGGGCTTAATCCGAAATCTACCTTTCACCATCTGGATTGGGGCGGAGATCATACGCAGGATGTGCGGATTAATAAGGAGCGTTTTCAGCAGTTGATTACTACCTTTATTAAGGGGGTAGATGTTCGGTTCCTGAAAGGAAGTACTGTAGGACAAGCGGGGGGTACTGCTATTGCGGGTGAGTGAGTGAGGTGGTATTAGGAGCACACTGAATCGAAAGGGAGACTAGGCTGATCTTTTGACTTAGTTAGAGCCGTAATTGCATATGACTTCATAAACTCTGAAATCAATTTCATAGAAACGGGTTTTGCCTGGATAGGCTCTTTTATATGAATACTTGATGGCCAACCCAAGAGCACCATGACAGTCAAAGAAATAATTCAAGAAATAGAAGGATACATAGTAAAGGGGGAACTTGAGGTAGCCTTTGATGAGGCAGCTTGGGTCCTTAAATTGATCAAAAAGGGCAAAATAATGGAGGATCTATGGCGACCACTTGAGACGGACTTCCTAAGCCTGTATAGTCAGTTTTATACCCATCGGAAAAAGGAGTATCCACATGCTTCCGGAAAAAATATAACAAATATCTATAGAATTCAGATCACTAAGGCATTTTTGACATTACTTGGTGAGTTGGGGGAAGTGTTAGAGAAGAATCACTTTTCTTTTATTGAAAATCTAAAAACAGTAGCGGACGAGAAGGGGATTCAAGGAAAAGAATTGATTGAAATTAGCCTTGAGGAGCAAAGCTTTGAAACTTTCGCGGATATAGACAAAAATGAATTCTTGAGGATTATTGCCCGAGGATTAAAAATGAAAAAAGCTGAAATTAAAATTACTAAGTATGAGGATATAATTAGGCTAAAGTATCTGACTAAGGGAGTTTTCAATCTAGGCAAGGCGCAAAAACCGCGGCTAGCCATAGCTAACCAAGGATTTTTGCAACGTAGCATAGGTTGAAAAATGCCCGTCATATCTTCTAGGATAATTGTATTCTCATACTTAAAACAATAAAAGAATGTGTTAAGATTATAATTATTTTGGATGCTATACACCTGAAAAAACTAAAGCGTCTAATCGCAAGTGGCGAACTGGCAAGGTGGGGGGACGTACAACTAAAATCAACCCCAATTGACAGTAGTTTACTTGAAGTCCTAAATCGGAGAAAGATTGAGCTTGGAATAGCAAACAGTAGACCATTTAGCTTGGATTTATCTGGGGTGAATTTATTTAGAGCTTACTTGAATGGCGCAAATTTATATAGGGTAATCTTGTCCAGCGCAGATTTGAAAGGAGCAAAGTTAAGTCTGGCTATTTTTAAGTTCTCTCAAAAGGAACAGCTCGAAGAGCTAGGTGTGGATACCAGCATAGTGCGTTTTATAGATTAAGCAGGGCCGATGATTAACAAAAAGCTTGAAATAGAGGAGGGATTTGGCAGTAAACGAGAAGTAAAAATAGCTTTGAAGCCGTCTTTAGAGAGGCCTATCACTGTTATGTCCGATGGTTCCGTTTCAGTGGCGCTTCGGCTATCAAGCTACTTCACGATCTTTGCGGAATGCCAGTAAGCATTAGTTCCAGTTGGCCTCAGTTAGCTGGAACGTGAAAATCTGCGAATACAAAGTGATCTCTGATAGCTCTTGCTATTCACAAATTCCAAAACCGGGGTGTGCCTCATCCAAAGTATGGTTTTTTCCCAAGTGATCATGTGAAAAGATGAGTTGCTTCTGGGTGGTCAGGTGCCCAGTGCAAAGGAACAGCAGAATGAGGTTAACCGTCTTTACGAACGCTTGGTAGGCTAGGGGAGAGAGTGCAAGCCTAGCCTGCACTCCAATCTTACTAAGACTTCAATATCTCTTCAATAGTCTTCAGCTCATCCTCACTGAAAGAAAGATGATCCAATGCCTTGAGATTATCCTCCAGCTGACTGATTCGACTTACCCCAACCAAAACGGAAGTAATCCGATCATCCTTCAACAACCAGGCGATGGCCATTTGAGCTAGGCTTTGGCCTCTACTAGTAGCGATATCATTGAGCCTGCTGACTTTACTAAGGGTCGCTTCATCCAGTTGCTCAGATTTTAGGTATCTACCATCTCTGGCGACTCGGGAATCTGAAGGTATACCACCTAGGTATTTATTGGTAAGGATACCCTGCTCCAAAGGAGAGAATGCGATGGCGCCCATCCCTTGGCGTTCCAATTCATCCAATAAGCCTTCTTCTACCCAACGATCCATCATACTATAGCGAGGCTGGTGGATCAGCATAGGGGTGCCCATTTCTCGCAAGAGTTGTGCGGCTTTGGCCGTATCTTCGGCGCTATATTGTGAAATACCTACGTAGAGTGCTTTTCCTTGGCGTACAATATGATCCAAAGCGCCCATAGTTTCTTCCAGTGGGGTTTGTGGGTCAGGGCGATGATGATAGAAGATATCTACATAATCAACGCCCATTCTCTTCAGACTTTGATCGAGGCTAGCGACCAAGTATTTTCGGGAGCCAAAATTTCCGTAGGGGCCCGGCCACATGTCCCAACCGGCTTTGGTGGAAAGGATTAATTCATCGCGGTATTTCAGGAAATCCCGCTTAAAGATCCGCCCAAAGTTGTCTTCCGCTGCGCCATAGGGCGGTCCGTAGTTATTCGCGAGATCGAAGTGGGTGATTCCATTATCGAAGGCGCACTTAAGCAGATCCCGGCCGGTCTCAAAATTGTCGGTGAAGCCGAAATTATGCCAAAGGCCGATCGACAGGGCAGGTAAAAGTAAGCCGCTACGCCCGGTACGACGGTACTTCATGGTATCATAGCGATTATCTGCGGCAAGATAATAGTCGGAATGGGTTTTGTTGAATTGACTCATCTAAAGGATTGGTTTTTGCGCAAAAGTAAGAAATGACCCGGCAAAAAGTCCAAATATCTTGCCCGCTTCTAGTAAACGATCACTTTCGTTTCTATGCTTTCTTCTCCCTCCCCAAAAACTACGATATAAGCACCTGGACCGAATCTTTCGGTTGGTACAGTATGGGTGATTGGTCCAAAACGCGCTGCGTTAACATCGGTATGGTAGACCAGCTGCCCCAGCATGTTAAAAACTTGTAAGGGATAGGTTCGATCAAAGTCTGGCACTGTAAATTCCAAGGTGAAGAAGTCACCAGCTGGATTGGGAAATAGCTTACTTACTGAAAAGGGCGCACTTGCGTTGCCACATTGCTCTTGTAGGCCTTCCAATGCTTTTACCATATTGAGTCTTCCCCCCGTCACCGTGAATTGATCAAGCCCTGCGATGGGATCAACTCCTTCTAGGATGGATCTTCGGATGAGCAAGGCCGTTTCAGCGGGGCGTTCAAGCGCATCTGCTGCTAAGCCAGCACAAGGCAGGCTATATAACAAGGCGATTGTACCCGCTACATGTGGCGCGGAGGCCGAAGTGCCGGAAAATCGCTGGAAATTACTTTGCAAGCCCAATGAGGCCGAATTCTCGCCGGGAGCCGCCAAATCTATCGAGACATTGCTGAAGCCCGTCTGACCATGCTTTTGATCGGATTGATTTGAATTGAGTACGGTAATGAGGTATTCACTATCGCAGGTGGAGGGAATATCACCCTGCTGATCCACATTGATGTTGCTATTGCTGGTAGCTCCGACGGTGAGAATTCCCACAGCGCCTAATCGATCATGCAAGTCCTTCCAAATCTGATCTGTTTCACAAAAGCGATTTGATAAGCCCCAGGAATTATTATTGGCAACGATGAAGGCACCGCTTTGTCCTTTACTCGCATTATAGGCTTGCCGTTGCGCAATGAGATATTCAAAAGCTTCGATAGCATGTGCCTCGGTACCAATAGTCATAGGCAATACCTTAACCTCCCAACTCACTCCGGAAATACCAATCCCATTATCGCCCTTGGCGCCTAGAATGCCAGTAACGCGATGACCATGAGAGCTGCTGGAGTGATTGGGGCTTTCTTTTGAAAAATCCCAGCCATTTACATCATCTATGTATCCATTATTATCATCATCGATCCCATTCCCGGCAACCTCTGCCTCGTTTTTCCAAATGTTTCCTTCTAGATCGGGATGATCAATCTTGAAGCCAGTATCCAAAATAGCTACCACAATCTCATCGCCTTGTGTAGTCGTACCGCCCGTAGTGATGTCCCAGGCAGCCGGGGCCTGTACCAATTCCAGATTCCATTGATCCTCATAATTGGGGTCATTTGGTAAGGCCCGAGTTTCTACCGCAAAGTTAGGACCGACAAATTGGACCTCCGGTAAGCTTTTCCATTGTGCCAGAGGCAATGATTTTGAGGAATATTCCAAAAGATAAATGTGTTGAGCTGCGCTAAGCAGTCGATACTTATCTGGCTTAGATAGACTACTTTTTGTTTGTAGTAAACGCCCTAGTTGTAATTTGGGCTTCAATTGTACCAGCAGCTGGCCTTGCATCGGCTCGCTGCCTTCTTGCCCCCATAGGAAGAAGGGGATTATTGTTATCAGAGAAAGTAAAAAGCTACGCATGGCCTAAATTTATTTCCTTGAACTCTTGTTGCTAACATAGAATTCTTCAATGTATTAATAAAGAGCCTTCTATTTAATAAGTCTTCTCAGCTAATATTGTACTGAGCAAATAAAACAATTGACAAATTCGGGACAAAATTTATTTAGAGCATTAGACAACTTCTCTATCTTTGAGCACTCAAATATAGCTGCACATTCGAAATCATATGTCTCTTTCTACGAGCTTATCCAAGCTAACTCAGCAACTTCATCAGGAAACTTTTGATAAAATCCTGAAGTGGATTGGGCATCTATTCTTTGGGGTGCTACTCCTGATGAGTTTGGTGTATTACCAGGAGCGGCTACTACATTTTGATGCGGCCAATTATACCTTTCAGTTACTCTATTTCGAAGACTTCTACATTGGACACGGAAGATGGATTAGTGCCCCTACGCAATTGCTCCCACTCTTGGCCATTAAGTTGGGCGCCTCCTTGCGCACGGTACTTTTGATCTATTCCGCCTCCTTCATATTATTCTACTACCTTATCTTCTTACTAGTAGTATACGGTTTTCGACAAGCTAAGGTTGGTTTGTTTTTAGCCTTGGCACTTTGTCTGGCCATGCGCTATAAATTCTATGGCCCGGTAGGAGAAGTGATTCTTTCTATTGGTAGTGTAGCCCTGTTGCTGGGATGGTTGTGGCGAGGGGAGGTGTTAAGCCATCTGTCAGCGCGCTGGAACCATGTGCTCAGTTTTCTCTTGATGGTCCTGCTGATCTTAACTGGACATCCGTTTGCAGCTCTTTCTTTGCTATTTGTGATGGGTTTTTATTGGATTAGCTCGGAGAAGTGGTGGGATAGAGAATTCTGGATCATGATGGGAACAGCGCTGCTCCTACTCGGCCGTAAATACCTCAGTTTGCAGCAAGAAGGATCTTATGAGGCGGGGCAAATGGACAATCTGCAAGAGGGTGTTAAGCTATTGGGGCATTTTCAAGACTACTATGTATTTGATCGTATGCTCTATTTTTTGGATACCGAGTACGTCTTCCCTTTCGTGGTTTTCTGTTTATGTCTATTCGTTCTTTTGTACAAAAGGAAGTGGTGGCTAGTAGGTTTTATACTTCTAAGTCATGTAGGGATGTTGGCAGCCATCATGGTTAGTTTTTCTTACCTCAATGACCCAATCTATATTTTGCTAGATGGCTATCTCTCGCATCTTGGGGTGATCTGGGCTCTGCCCATGATATATGTGCTGTTGGAGGAGCGAAGCCTTTGGTCGCTAGCGCTTATGGTGTTGCTGCTAGGGTTTGGGGTGGATCGAATTCATGGGAAACGTACCTTTTTCCAGGAGCGCATGGAGATCATCGGGGCTACTATGAACCCTGGCCTAGAGCAAGGCCAGAAGAAGCTTTTACACCACATGGACTACTTTGACTGGCAGCGTCTCTGGCTCCCTTGGGCAATCGGTGTAGAGACTTTGATGTATACCGCATTAGGAGGACCGGAGAAGACCTCAACGCTCTACTACCAACAGGCCCGTTTTGATGAGGAAGAACATGCTAAGAGCGAAGATGCTTTTCTTGGTGTACAATATGATCCTTTTCTATTTAAACTAGACAGCTTGCCTCAGAAATGGTTCTTATTGCCAGCAGGGCCTTACCATCGAATAACACCTCAAAATTAGGGCGGAGCCTCATGGCGTGGATGAAGCTGATAAGATTTTGTTAAAATTATGTATTAGATAATACTTTCAGATTCCGTGAAACGTTGTGTATACATTATCGTTAAAAACTATCTGTATCATGCGTATTTGTTGGTTTTATTGAGTGAGCGACTAGCAGGAGATACCTACCATTTGCTCATTCAGACCTCAAGGCTTGGGCCATCTGTAGTTTTCCCCTCCCACTGCTCAACACAAAATACCGAACAACGAATACAGATTAATAATAACAATTAACTATTTTCGTCACTTCACATAACTGTGTTTAGCCAGTATTCAATTAAAAACCAGTGTACATGTTTTATCAAACTTTGCTGTTGTTTCAAGAAGCATCAGCTGAATTAGAACGAGAAGTTGGAACCCAAAGTTTTTTCGACATCATTACCAAGGGGGGAATTCTTGGTATTCTTATCGTTCTGGTACTCTTTGCGCTATCGGTGATCGCACTTTATATCTTCGTGGAACGATATTTGACCATCAAAAGGGCCGGGCGTGTTGATGAGAGTTTTATCAATAATATTCGAGCCAACGTATCGGCGGGCAATATCCAAGGTGCCAAAGCACTTTGTGCTTCGACGGACTCCCCAGTTGCTCGTATGGTAGAGAAAGGTCTTCAACGAATTGGTAAGCCCCTCCGTGATATTGATGCGGCCATTGAGAATGTGGGTAACCTGGAAATCTTTAAGTTGGAGAAAAACCTATCTACGCTAGCAAGTATTGCGGGTGCCGCCCCAATGATTGGATTCTTTGGTACCGTTACCGGTATGATTCTGGCCTTCTACAAAATGGCAACGGAGCAAAACGTAACGCCTGATGTCCTAGCTGGCGGTATCTACCAAGCCCTAATTACCACGGCATTTGGTCTATTCATCGGTATCCTGGCCTTTGTAGGCTATAACGTACTGGTGGCCAACGTAGAGAAGGTGGTGTTCAAAATGGAACGCACGACGGTAGAATTCATGGATTTATTGCAAGAACCAACCGGCTAATAACTTATGGGATTAAAAAAGCGAAACAAAGTCAGTGCAGAATTTGCCATGTCTTCTTTGACGGACATCATATTCCTGCTGCTGATCTTCTTTATGCTGACTTCGACCCTAGTGAAGATTCAGCCCTTCCCTTTACCAAAATCGGACTCTAAGACCGTGGCTTCCACCTCGGTGGTGGTGACCATAGAGCAGTCAGGCGTTTTTACCCTCAACAACCAGGAGATCAGTCCGCTGGCCCTGGAGAGGGCTTTGCGACAGCAAGTGCGTACTATGGAAAACCGCGAAGGAGTGGCCGTGACGATCGTGGCTGAGGTCGGGACGCCCTTTGAAGAGGTCGTACGAGTGATGAATATTGCCGCCAAGCTAAAGGTAAAGGCTATTATCGCCACCGAACCCATTAGTTGATCCGTTAGTATAAGAATGCGTATATGGGACTTAAAAAAAGAAGTAAAGTCAGTGCAGAATTTAGCATGTCTTCTTTGACAGACATTATTTTTCTATTGCTGATCTTTTTCATGTTGACTTCCTCTTTGGTGGCCCCCAACGCCCTCAACCTCAAGTTGCCGGGCAGCTCGCGTACCAAGGTAACCTCTTCTTCCAAGATTGATGACGTTCGTATTTCCAGAAGCGGGAACTTCTTTTTGAACGGTAGTTCGGTTTCTTTGGAAAGCCTGGAAAGTCGACTAAGCAGTATGGCAAACGCGAAGCGGGGACAGCTAAGCATTACCATCTCACCCGCTAAAGGCACACCCGTAGAAAGTGTGGTAGCGGTGATGGATATTGCTATGCGTTACGATATAAATGGAATTCTTGCCACGGAGTTAAATTGATCTGATTTTCGTTAAATTTCTCCTAATTGAGGTGGAAAATGATGACTTCAGACCAATTACTGCGTTTAAATAGTAGACATTTTTGCCAAATTGTCCTCATATTGTAAGTAAATAGTAAATAACTCAGTTATGGCAGAGGTATTGACACAAGTTGAAGAAAAAAATAAAAAGCGGGGAATGACCATCTCCGTGGTGGCGCATGTAGGCTTGATTCTACTGGCGCTCCTGCCACTATTGACGTTCCCTGATCCACCTCCTGGACAAGAAGGTATTCTGGTTAATCTTGGCCTACCGGATCAAGGAGAAGGGGATGAGAATGCCGCTGCCTCGGCTGAAGAGGAAGAAGCCCAGCCGGAACCAGAACCTGAAACTGCTGAGGAGGAGACGGCAGAAGAAGAGGTGGCGGAAGAACCCGTGCGGGAGGAGCCAAAACCTGAAAAGGAAGTGGTCAAAACCGAAGATCCTGAAGCTTTAGCCTTAAAGCGTAAGAAAGAAGAGGAGCGTAAGGAAGAGGAAGCGCGCAAGCGAGAAGAGGCACGCAAGAAAAAAGCAGAGGAAGAAGCCAAGCGTAAGCGAGAAGCGGAAGAAGCTGCCAAACGGGCTGAGGAAGCCCGCAAGAAAGCCGAGGCCGATAAGTTGAAGAATCAAATTGGTGGACTCTTTGGTGATGGAAAAGGAAAGGGTAAAACAGGAACTTCTGGTAATCAAGGTGATCCCAATGGTGATCCAGATGCCTCTCGACTCGAAGGAATTTCCAAAGGTAAAGGACAAGTTGGTGGTGGACTAAGTAATAGAGGTATTGCCAAGCCAGATACACCTGAGGCCAAGTTTAATCGCTCGGGTACGGTTACCGTAAGTGTATGCGTAGATAAGGGGGGAAGGGTTACCAGTGCCAAGATTACACAAAAAGGAACATCCATTAATGATTCCCAATTGCATAAAATTGCTGTAAGTAGTGCGAAGAAATGGCGATTCAAGCCAGGCGAGATTGACAAGCAGTGTGGTACGATTACTTACAACTTTAAGAAACAGTAGAATACAGCAAAGTATCATAGAGAAATTCATCCCGGATCAAGCTCAGAAAACTTGGCTTGGTCCGGGATGTTGTAGTTTTAGGGCCAATCGGGAATTATCTTTGTCTGTCTTTACAGTAATTATAAGTCAACCGCCATGACAGAAGCGCCGAAAGCGTACCTACCAAGAAACGCTTGACCTATCTATTTCATCAACTTGCCCATGTTCCAACGGATTGGACCTGCGGCCTTTAAGAAGGACTTAGGGAATATTTTGGCTTTGAGTGAGGCACTCGGTAATCCACATCATCAATTTCATTCCATCCATTTAGCAGGGACCAATGGCAAGGGCTCCAGTGCTCATATGCTGGCTGCGGTGCTACAAGCCGCAGGTTATAAGGTAGGATTGTACACCTCTCCACATTACCGTGATTTTCGGGAAAGGATTAAAATCAATGGTGTGTTCATTAGCGAATTGAAAGTGGTGGAGTTTGTAGATCGTTATGAAGAAATTTTTAAGGACATTCAGCCTTCCTTTTTTGAGATTACGGTAGCCATGGCTTTCACTCATTTTGCTAAAGAGAACGTAGATATTGCTGTGGTCGAAACGGGATTGGGGGGAAGGTTAGATTCTACCAACATCCTACAACCAGAGCTATCGATCATTACCAACATCAGTTTTGATCATCAACAGTTTCTGGGCGATACCTTAGAAAAGATAGCAGGAGAAAAGGCTGGTATCATCAAGGCCAATACCCCAGTCGTAATTGGGGAAACACAGGCGGAAACTACACCGGTCTTCGTAGACAAAGCAGCACAGTGCTCGGCCACCATATTTTTTGCAGATCAAGAGCTGGAAGCCAAAGCACTTCGCCACACGCTTTCTTCCACCGTTTTCGAGATTTGGCAGAAGGGAGAACTTTGGCTAGAGGAGTTGGAAGTCGATGTGCGAGCTAATTATCAAGCCCTAAACTTACAGACGGTGTTGCAGAGTCTGTTGGTAGTCAAAGAAGCCCAACTATTCAACTGGGATGAGGTAGCCTTAAGGAAAGGATTGAAAGCAGTACGGACGCTTACCCGATTCATTGGGCGATGGCAAATTTTGGGCAGAGAACCACTCATCATAGCGGATTCTGCTCATAATGAGGGCGGATTAAAGCCAAGTTTGGAACAACTAAAGGCGATCCCCTACGAGCAATTGCATATCGTCTTTGGGACCGTTACTGACAAGGATTTGGGGAAGGTGCTCCCCTTATTGCCAAAGTCGGGTACTTACTACTTTGCTAAAGCTGATGTCCCTAGAGGCATGCCGGCCGAACAACTCAAAGCCTCTGCTCAAAAGGAAGGCTTATTGGGCAAAGCTTATGACTCAGTCACCCTTGCATTTGATGCAGCTAAGGGGGAGGCGAGCACCAAGGACGTGATCTTCGTAGGTGGGAGTATCTTTGTCGTGGCAGAGGTTGTATAGGCAGCCTTTTGTATGACTCGTTTCCAAACTGCCCCATTGTTTCAGCTAGACTCGCCAAATAGATCATTACCCACGAAAAACCAGATTGACCAGGTGTAGGTTCAATAAGACACAATAGGAATTTTAATTGAAACCCGGAAGCCTATCCTGTAAGATTGGGCATTTTTGACTATCATTGTCTAAACGAAAACCAATTTACACCTATCCTATGAAGCGTAGAGGCTTTGTCATGGTAGCGATGAAAGAGCTTGCTCCTCAATGCAAGTTTCTTAGGATTTTCACCTGCTTACCTGCAATGAATGACTATCTCACCACACTTCCAATTTATCAGAAAATATTCACACAAATGCGAACACCTAAGTATGTAAGTAAGCTATCGCTTTCGTTGCTGATAGTACTGTCAACTCTTGCCTGGGCTTGTACAGAGGCAGGAGAGCAAGGGAAGGTCTATCCAACCCGCCCGCTTAGCTTTATTGTACCTTGGGCTGCTGGTGGGATGACGGATATGTCCTCTCGTATGGCCAGTGCCGTATGGCAAAAGGCTTTAGGACAGTCCGTCAATGTAGTCAATCGAACCGGTGGGGGAGGGGTAGTAGGGCACTTAGCGATTGCCCAAGCGAGAGCAGATGGCTATACCTTAGGTGCAGTGACGGTTGATATTAGTCTACTACATCATACTGGGATTACGGACCTGACTTACGAGAACTATACACCTATTGCGCTCTTGGTCAATAACCCTGCAGCCGTCACCGTGCGTGCTGATGCACCTTGGGATTCACTCCCTGATCTCCTTGCTGACCTACGAAAATCTCCCGGAGAATTACAGGCTTCCGGTACAGCGAAAAATGGTATCTGGGATTTGGCAAGAATGGGTTTCTTAAAGGCAGCCGGCCTGGAATCTTCAGCTATGCCTTGGGTACCAAGTCAGGGAGCTGCCCCCGCCCTGCAAGAGTTGATTGCGGGTGGGGTGGATGTGGTTACCGCAGCCCTATCAGAGGTAGATGCTTTGCGCCAGGCAGGCCAGGTGAAAACCTTGGCCGTTATGTCGGAGGAGCGGTTGCCTGAGTTTCCCGATGTACCTACTTTAAAGGAGTATGGCCTGGATTGGACGGTAGGAGGCTGGGTGGCTATATGTGGGCCAGCGAATCTGCCTGCGGATATTCAAGCTACACTAGATTCTACCATAAAGGTTGCGGTTCAAGATCCTGAATATTTAACAGCTATGAAGAATAGTGGTGCTACGATGCAATTTTTGGTAGGGGAGGAATGTAGAGCCTTTATGGCTAAGCAGGACCAGGTCAATGGAGCGTTATTGGAAGCCAATGAATAGGTTTATCTAGAAGCATACTTTTTTACATGATAAGATTAATCTGTAGTATCAAGGTATATGAAAAACTCCGGTGATAGCATAAGTGCTTTACTGCTATGTCTTTTGGGGGTTGGGATCTGGTGGCAATCTGGAAGTTTTCCAACGCTTGAGGAGGGCTATCCTGGTCCGTCACTTTTTCCCCGGATGGTTGCTGTTGGTTTATTATTAGGTGGTGTATGGATAGGACTGAAATCCTTTCGACAGGACGGCGAGGCAACGGAGGATTTACCAAGGGAACCGTCTTGGTTGAAGTGGGGAGGAGGAGTTATAGTAGTGGCCCTGTACCCAGTATTACAGCCGCTACTAGGATTTATGGTAAGTCTGGGGTTGATTTGCTTAGGTGTAGGACTCCTATTAGGGATTAAACCTTGGATCGCATTAGTTTCTGCTCTGGGTACTGTTCTCTTTATTTTTGTCACTTTTGAAATACTCTTAGGAGTTTCATTATGAGTGTTTTATTGAGTTGGGAAGGCATTTTAGCCTTGCTTTTGGGCGGGTTTTACGGAGCGGTGTTCGGAGCTATCCCTGGATTGACGGCGACCCTAGCCGTAGCCTTGTTTATTCCTGTTGCTTTTTTTCTTGATCCTATCATTGCCCTCCCTGCAATAATTGCTATTTCTTCTGTTGCGATCTATGCCGGAGATGTGGGCTCAGCAGTGGCGAGGATACCAGGAACGCCTGCCAGTGCAGCCTATTTGTCAGAATTGCATCGGGTAGCTCGGAAAAAAAGTCCCTTCTATGGTTTAGGCATTAGTGCCATGGGATCTGCGGTGGGGGGAATCATAGGTACCGTCTTATTGATCTTCAGCGCTACCACCATTGCTGCTTTAGCCCGACAATTCTCTTCTTTTGAATATTTCTGGATTGCCGTTTTAGGCTTGGCGGCAGGTATCTTTGCTTCTGGGGGATCACCTGTGAAGGCATTAGTGTCCTTGCTGTTGGGATTATTGATGTCGACGGTAGGAATTGATCCTACACTAGGACATCCTCGCTTTCATTTTGGTAGTCCGGATTTATTGGGTGGATTGAATTACATTGTGGCTATGATCGGTCTCTTTGGCTTTTCGGAAGTGCTAGAACAACTCTTCAACAACAAAGAAGAGCAATATGAAGCGCCTGAAAAGCTAGATGGCGCAGCGGCCCAATTTTACCGCCAACCACTGGGATTAATCCTGCGCGAAAAGTGGCTCGTTTTACGATCCTCCATTTTGGGTGTTTTTGTTGGCTTTTTACCCGGGGCTGGGGCAGATATTGGTGCCTGGGTTTCGACGAGTTTTCAGCAAATGCGCAAAAGAGGAAAGCCAGCGGAAAATGAAATGGACGATGAAGCGGATGATCGGATCATTCTAGCCGGTACCAGTAGTAACAACTCCGCTGTAGCTAGTGCCTGGATACCTGCTTTATCACTTGGCCTACCCGGAGATACCGTAACTGCCATTGTGTTAGGAGTCTTTTTGATGAAAGGCATTACGCCCGGCCCATTGCTATTTGAGCAACAGCCAGATCTACTCTGGTCTCTTTATCTCACCTTTTTGATAGCCAATTTGGTGTTGCTTCCTTTCTACGGATTTCTGACGGCTCGGATGGCGGCTTTCTTAATCAAGGTGCCCTTCAAACTTCTGCTGAGCTTTATCACAGGACTGTGCATAGTGGGGGCTTTTGCGATTAACAACAGCGTATTTGATATCTGGATCATGGTTGGGATGGGGGTATTAGCCTTTCTGCTACGTCGTGGTGGATTCCCGCTTGCACAAGTGGTACTAGGGATGGTATTGGGACCAATTATGGAACAAAACTTCATGGTAAGTGCTATCAAGTCAAAGTGGGACTTGATGAGTTTTTTTGAACGACCATTGGCTCTACTGCTGATGGTCGCTACGCTAGTGGTCGTATTTCTAGGAATTCGATTTCGGAGTCGTTTTGTTAAACAAGCCTAGGGCTTATTTAACAATAATGATTTTGCCTGTATATTCTGTGCCACCCTGACTGATACGGTAGACATACATCCCTGCGTTCAATCGATCGACTAGAATTGTCTTTTCGAATGCTTCTCCAACCGTGCCTTCCCAATTGGTTTGCAAGAGGGGAATCCCGGCAGCATTGAATAATTCCAGCTTTACAAAACTCCCGATTAAGGATTTGATTTTAAGTTGGATGAAATCGGAGGCGGGATTTGGGGTGACGGAATGATCGCCCACTGGGGGGAAGGTGGCCGTTGCCAAATTGGAGTAGGTGAAAGCGCGATCCTGACTGTATGCTTTGATCCGATATACATTATTGCCACGACTAGGCGCTGTATCTATAAACTCATATTGAGCTGCCATTCCTTTAGCTGGCATTTCCCCAATGACCTGAAAATGTTGAAAGTCTTTGCTGCGATGTACTTCGAATATTGTAGCATCCTGTTCTAGATTCGTCTCCCAGTCTAGGCGAATTCCTTCCGCCCCAGTTTCCGCAGACAGCTCCAGAAATGCAATGAATTCTTCTTCGCAATAGGGGTAAACGGTGCGAGTATCGATAGTGGATAGGCCAGCAGGATCAGTTACTTCTAGTTCAATACGGTACCAGTAAGTTTCCAGTTCACAACCAAGAGGATTTAGGAGGGCATAACTCTCGGCCGTTCGAACCGGAGGTTCCGGGTGAAAGTGGTCATTATGGTGGAAAAATACCCTCCACTCATAGCTTAAATCCTCGCTGCTATGTTCTTGATCGGACACATCCGCACTCAGTCGTAACAGAGAGGTATTGGTCAAGGGGTATCTGTCTCCATCTTGAAAGCTATTGATATTTACGGAGGGGGGCGTATTGTTCAAGGAAATGACCTCCGTGACCTGCCCTGTAGCTCCTTCATCATCTGTGACGGTCAAGGTTACCGTAAAGGACTTCGGACTACCCTGGCTGGTTGTGAATACGTGTGCAGGCGCGGATGCTGTGCTGCTTTGGCCATCACCAAAGTCCCAATGATAGCTGCTAATCTGCGCATTTGGGTCGAATGAATCTTCTGCACTGAAAGATACCGTTAAGGGGCTAGTACCGTATTGTATATCTGTTTTGATAACGGCTACCGGAGGAGGATTACCACCATAAGAGATTTTACGAATTTCTCCAGTTAGAGTTAAATAATACAAGTTTCCATCAGCCGGATTTTCCTCTAGATGAATAATTTCAGGAGCATTGTCATGAAAGGCTTCTACCGATTGTAGTTCTTGTTCTTCATTAAAGTCAAAAACTTTAATCCAACCACTGAAGTCATAGGCAAATAGTTTACCCGCGTAGGCTTCAGGGAATTGCTGCCCACCATAGAAAACTCCAGCCAAACTGGAAAACCCATCAAAGACTTCCCCTTTAACAATAGCATCAGCGTGGTCAATACGGATCGAGCCGACTTGGCCATTTTCCTCAAAAATGGGAATCTCCGCTCGGGTTGGCTTATTCCAGGACGCATTACTCCATACGATAGCAGGTATCGTTTCCACCGAGGGAAAGGCTGAGGCAGGGATTGGTTCTAATGGATTACAAGGGTTGGCTGGGATCAGATCACCGTTCTTTAGCAAGCGATTCATCAGCTGCCGAAAATCGAAATAGGGCTCTTCGCAACCTCCGCTGCCATATAAAGGATTGGGAGCCATGACGTTTGGCGGAGCATCAGTGATGAAGAAACTCCAATGCAAGTAATAGCCCTCCATGATGGGCCAGCCAAAATTCTCTCCGCCGACTGTAGAAACATCCAATTCTTCCCACGCACCGTTTCCAACATCTCCGATATACAAGGCGCCCGGTCGACCTTCATCAGGATAATGGCTGCCCGATTCTGGCCGGGCAATGAAACGATAAGGATTTCTGAGGCCATATACCCAGATCCTAGACTGGGGAGATCGAGGATTCGTCGGATCGAAATAAGGATTGCTGGCTAGGCCGTCCCCGGTTTCTGGGTCAATACGCAGTATTTTCCCGTTTAAATTGCCTAGATATTGGGCACGATAGGAGCCCCGGTCTTGATCAGGGGTGATGATCCCTGCTTCCAGGGCTAAAGAGGCCATAGTACCTAGACTATCCCCCCCAATATCTGCTCCAGCATTAGTCGATCCATCTCCATTTGAAATCAGCAAAGTGCCATCTTCTCCAAATATCAAATCGCCTAGCCCATGGTAACTAAAGTAGATGGGGATACCATTAGACATATCTTCACCCAGTAGGACTCTTCTACTGCCAGCTAATACGGTACGGAGATCACTGGTTATATCTACGGTATAGCGAGTTACCCGACCGATGGTTGGCTGAAAGGTGATCGAAGAATCGGGTTCATAAGTGGGGGAATCGTGATTGTGGTAATAGTATGGATCAACGGCGTATAGCAAGTAGAAACGACCATTGAGGTCAAAGTTGGGATCCAGTGCGAAGCCCATCAAACCATGATCTTTCCAGTTGGCAACTTCTTCGCTAATATCAAGGAGAGGTTGTTCCCGTTTTTTCCCGTCAGCTTCAACGACCCAGATTTTGCCGGCCTTTTCCCACACAAACATATGACCTTCCTGATCAAAGGTTATTCCGATGGCAAAATCGAACGAATTGCTTAGTACCGGTGTATCATAGAAGTCAGTCGGTAATTGTGCCATTGATTGGAAGGGGCAACAAAAGAAAAGGAATAAGAAAGCAACAATTGTAGTGGACTTGGAGTAAGAATAGATAAGAGAACAGAGCGGATTGTGCATGAGCTTCACAACGGTGTTGATTCGCCGGTAAAAATAGTTTTTTCCCTTACAGCCTCCAAGGTGGACTTACCAGAAAGTCCAAAGCTGTAAATTATTTAACAATCCAATCTTTCTACAGATCCTTCGTTATTATTCTAGATGGTCCATTCTTTTTAGCAAACAGCAAAAGTGTTTGACAACTTACAGCATTCTTTCGGTCCCGATTTTTCTTACGGGTTAAAACAAAAAAAATTAGCCTATATTTGACGCCGAAATTGCATACATTAGTTCAGATACTGCCTGTCAGGCCTGGGACTTCTCGAAGTCAGGGTAATTGAACACTAGGCAACAACAAGATAAGATTCAACTTGTTAAATAATTGACGAAAACCGCAAAGTATGTGGTTGGACAAGTTGCAATAGACTTTACAAACCCGAGAATTGGCGATACTTTGGCAAAGAGCTTAGTTATCATTCCCACCTATAATGAGCGAGAGAATATCGTTCGTATGATCGAAACCGTTTTTTCGCTTTCTACCCCCTTTCATCTCTTGATCGTAGATGATGGTTCCCCTGATGGCACTGCCCAACTAGTGAAAGAACAACAGGAAGTGTTTTCCGGTAGATTGTTTATCTATGAAAGAAGTGGTAAACTGGGGTTAGGCACAGCTTATATAGCTGGGTTTAAATGGGGATTAGAAAGAGACTACGACTATTTCTTTGAGATGGATGCAGATTTCTCCCATAACCCTAATGACTTGGCTCGGCTGTTAGCCGCCTGCGAGGAGGACGGGGGAGATTTAGCGGTAGGTTCCCGTTATGTAAAAGGAGGAAAACTAGAAAACTGGCCATTTGATCGCATCTTCCTTTCCTATGGTGCTTCTTTGTATGTTCGGTTAATTACCTGGATGCCCGTCAAGGACCCAACGGCAGGGTTCATCTGTTATAGTCGTAGAGTCTTGGAAAACATTAACCTGGATAAAATTAGTTTTGTCGGATATGCTTTTCAAATTGAAATGAAGTTTGCTGCCTTTACGCTGGGCTTTCAGATAAAAGAGGTACCTATTACCTTTACCGATCGCATCGAAGGCGTATCGAAGATGTCGAAAGGTATCGTCAAGGAAGCTATCCTTGGGGTCATCCAGATGCGATGGCAAAGCTTTTTTTCTTCCTACAAGAGTTTGACTCCCTCTTCCGTAGAATAGGCGACTTGCAAGTAGCGGCTTATATTTCTTCTCAACACTACAGACCAAGTAGTACTAGCAGGTCGATACAAATCTTTCCTACCTATTTCCACTAAAAAGGGACGTTTTGTAGCGGGTAAGACTCCATTTATGGATGAATGAATCCAATTCTTCCCACCTTTTCCCACTTTTCTAGATAAAAAACTAATACTTATATTAATTATTTTTTAAATGTGATCATTTTTTGGTCTACTATTGTAATTTATTTGATTATAAAATTCACTCAACATTGTGTTTAGGTGTGAAAATGGGTGGAGAAATGTAAAAAAAGGTGGGAAAAAGTGGTAAAGTGTGTGGAAAGTTGTTACATTTGAATATCCAATGGTGTAAACAGTGGAAATCAAGCAACTTTTAGGAGAATACGAGTGCAAAATCGACGCCAAAGGGCGCATGAGGATGCCGAGTGGCTTGATCAGCCAACTGGGAGAAGGAGAGAAGCATAAATTTGTAATTAACCGCGGATTCGAAAAATGCTTGATGTTGTACCCGGAAGCAGTCTGGCAACAGATCAGTGAAGAGGTAAATGCCTTAAATTTGTACAACAAAAAGAATCGGGACTTTGTCCGGTACTTTTATCGAGGCGCGCAGGAATTATTACAAGATAGTGCGGATCGAATTTTGATTCCCAAACGTCTACTGGAATACGCCGGGATTGAAAAGGACTTAATTCTGTCAGCCTATAATGGCAGAATCGAAATATGGGCTAAGGACGAATACGATACCATGCTAGATCAGGAGCCGACCGATTTTTCTGATTTAGCTGATGATGTTTTAGGCAAATTGGACAACAATATCAATCTGTAATGTCATACCACGTTCCGGTTTTGGCCGGGGAATCTATTGATGCCCTTGCTATTAAACCAGACGGGATTTATATCGATGCCACCTTTGGTGGCGGAGGGCACTCTGCTCTCATCTTGAATGCCTTGGGGGACAATGGTCGCCTACTAGGCTTCGATCAAGATGGTGATGCGGCGCAAAATGTTCCGGAAGATGAACGCTTTACTTTCATACAGCATAATTTCCGTTTCATGAAGCGCTTTCTCCGTCTATATAAGGTCGAAAAGGTAGATGGGATTTTAGCCGATCTTGGTGTTTCTTCCTTTCAATTGGATGAAGGTCAAAGAGGCTTCTCCTATCGATTTGACACAGCCTTGGATATGCGGATGAATCAAGGGACTGGCACAACGGCTGCCGACATTCTGCAAGAATACGGGGAGCGTGAGCTGGTGCGGGTGTTTAGTGAATTAGGGGAGGTAAGGAATTCAAAGACCTTAGCTGCCCGTCTTGTTGAAGTGAGACGTGAACATCCTTTGCAAACCATTGGAGATTTCCTGGCGGTGCTCGATCCCTTAATCAAAGGGCAACGCCTTCGTTACCTCTCCCAAGTCTTTCAAGCCTTGCGGATCGAAGTGAACGATGAGCTGGGCGCATTAGAGGATTTTCTACTGCAAAGTATGGAGGTGCTTAAGCCTGAAGGGCGCTTGGCCATCATTACCTATCATTCGATTGAAGATCGCATGGTAAAGCGGTTTATGAAGGCGGGCAATATCTCCGGCGAACCAGAGAAGGACTTTTATGGAAATATCCATCGTCCTTTTGAGTTAATTAGTCGGAAAGCCATTTTGCCCCAAAAGGAAGAATTGCATCGCAATCCAAGATCAAGATCCGCAAAATTACGAGTGGCTGCCTTAAAAGAATCAGCTTCTTAGAACCAAGCATTATAAACGAAAGTAATGGCAAAGAAGAAAAGTTTTCAGATGGCCGATTTAGGGCATATGATTACGGGGTTTATTCTTAAGAATTTACCCTTCTTGGCCTTTCTAGGCTTTCTGGCCATCGTTTATATCGCCAATGCCCATTACGCAGAAAAGAGTGTGATGCGCATACAATTGTTACAAAAAGAAACGAAGGAATTGCGCTGGTACTATATGTCCTTGCAATCTGAGAATATGTACAACAGTATGCAGTCAGAGGTAGCTGACCGGGTCCGCCCAGAAGGACTTCGATTGCAAAGAGGAAAACCCAAAAAGATTGTGGTCAAGTAACCACTTAGTGCAGAGCGCTTCGCTATACAATGAGAAAGGCACAACATGGACATTAAGAACGAAGTATTGTATCGGGTCTATATTTTGCTTTTCGGCTTGGTCACCCCAGCCGCCCTCATTCTTATTTATTATACGATAAAAATCGGTGTCATTGAAGGAGAAGAATGGAGGGATTTGGGGCACAACAACTTCATCGTAGAACGAGATATCGAGGCAGAGCGAGGAAACATTATGGCAGCGGATGGTAGTCTTTTAGCTACTGATGTGCCCATTTTTGACTTGTATTGGGATCCCTTAACGCCTACTGAGGAAGACTTTTTGGCCAATGTGGATTCCTTGGCACATTGTTATGCCAACTATATCGACACAGATTATACCGTAGGAGCTGCATATGATTACCTGTTTCAGTTGAGAGATACCGTCAATTTTAGAAAAAACCGGAATGTACTACTGAAATCACGTGTCTCCTATTCGGAAAAAAAGACAATAGAACAATTCCCACTCTTCAATTTAGGCCAGTTCAGAGGGGGATTGATCGCTAGAAAAAGAAACGAGAGGAAAAGACCTTTCGGCTTATTGGCAAGACGAACCATAGGTTATGTGAGAGACCAGGCCACAGACATTGGTTTGGAAAGTTTCTATGATGAAGTACTGGGGGGGCAACCGGGAACACAGATGATGATTCCTCTAGACCGCAAGCGAGACCTTTGGATGCCACTTGAAAACCTAAGTTCCATAGAGCCGAAAAACGGGGATGATATCCTTACAACCTTGGATATTAATATCCAGGATATCACCGAAGAAGCCCTACTCAAGGGGATGCAGACACACGATGCAGACTGGGGGGTGGCCATGGTCATGGAGGTGAACACGGGGGAGATTAAAGCGATTGCGAATATCGAGCGGGGAAAGACGGGTTGGTACGAATCCTACAATCACGCCATCGGAACTCGAACTGAACCTGGTTCCACTTTCAAGGCCGCTAGCATGCTGGCTTTGTTAGAGGATGGCTTTGTGAATCTTGCTACGGATTCTATTGATATCGAGAAGGGACGAACGGAGTTCTATGATCGGGAAATGGAAGATTCTTATTCCAATAGTGCGAGTTTAGATACCATTCCTGTACGTCGAGCATTTGAGATTTCATCCAATGTCGGTATCGCAAAGTTGGTGCAGCAATATTACGGAACCAAGACCAAGGCCAATGACGAAAAGGCGGCTGCACTCTTCATTGAGCGCATGCACCAATTCAACTTGCATTTGGCTACCGGAATCGATTTAGAGGGCGAGAAGAACCCCTTGATCAAGGAAGCTTATAACACGACTGATGATCAGTGGAGTGGTACTACCTTGCCTTGGATGTCAACGGGTTATGAATTGTTGATCACGCCGCTACAGTTGTTGAATTTCTACAATACCATTGCCAATGGCGGACAACAAATGAAACCATTGTTGGTGACGGAAATTCAGCGCTATGGCCAAACCGTAGAGACATTTAAACCAACTGTCATCAAACGGCAAATTGCCTCTAAGAAGTCGATTGAACAATTGCAAAGCTTGTTGGAAGGTGTCGTGGAGAATGGAACTGCGGCGAAGCTCAAAACGAGTCGATACACCTTTGCGGGGAAAACAGGTACCGCTCAGATTGATTACCGTCGAACAGATAAGGGAACAAGAATTGGTGGATATCAAGCTTCATTTACTGGGTATTTCCCGGCCAGAAATCCAAGATACTCTGCCATTGTGGTGATTAGACGACCAAGGAGAGCGGGCTTCTATGGAGGAGATGTAGCCGGGCCTATTTTCCGAGAAATAGCAGACAGATGTTTTGATTCTTTAACGGATCTGCATGATCCAATCATCGAACCGAATACTGCTCTGCGTTGGACGGCCCAGCAACTGCCTCATATGGACATTGGTCGAATGGAGGATATGAATGTGGTGTTGGATTATCTAGGTATTGAACCAGTGGGTAAGCCAGAAACGCCCCTGGTGGTGACCATGCGCAGGGAAGGTCGAGATAGTGTCCTTCTGGAGCGCCGGAGCATGCCCGAAGGGAAGATACCAAATGTGGTAGGGATGGGGTTAAGAGATGCCCTATATCAGTTGGAGAACCTCGGTGTGAAAGTAAAGATTGCTGGAGTTGGGAAGGTGGTGCAACAGTCTCTGATTCCCGGTACTGATCCGCGCAATCAAACCATTACCCTTAGGCTAAACTAACATGAACCTGAGTAAGATTATACAGGGCCTGTCACTAAAAGAAGTGATAGGGGATATTGACAAGGATATTCTTTCAGTCACCTTTGATTCAAGAAAAGTTGAAACAGGGAGTCTTTTCGTGGCCCAAGTGGGGACACAGGTAGATGGACATCAGTTTATTCCTCAGGCTCTGGCTAAAGGAGCGATTGCTATTGTTTGCGAAAAATTGCCAGAGACCCTACAATCAGATTGTACCTATTTGGTGGCTGAGCATGCGGGCAGAATGCTGGGAGAAATAGCTAGTCGTTTCCTGGGCGAGCCTTCGAAGCAATTGCAGTTGGTGGGGGTCACCGGCACCAACGGAAAAACGACTACAGCAACCCTCTTGTATCAATTGTTTCGAAAGCTGGGCTATAAAGTAGGTCTGCTGTCGACGATAGAAAATCGGATCAATGATCGAGTGCTAAGTACGAATTTGACCACCCCTGATGCGGTAAAGCTGAATGAGTGCTTGCGGGAGATGGTTGCTGAGGGCTGTGCCTTTGCTTTCATGGAGGTAAGTTCTCATGCCATTGATCAGGGGCGTAGTAGCGGCTTGCATTTTGTTGGTGGGATTTTTTCCAATCTAAGTCATGATCACTTGGATTATCACGGTTCATTTAAGGCCTATTTGGAGGCCAAGAAAATGTTCTTTGATCAGCTACCAAAAGAAGCTTTCGCACTAACTAATATTGATGATAAGCGGGGCAAAGTCATGGTCCAAAACACCAGGGCTGAAATTTTGACCTATAGTCTGCGCAGATTGGCTGATTATAAGGTTAGGATTATCGAGAACGCCCTGACTGGGTTGCACCTGAATTTGGATGGGTTTGACTTTTACAGTCATCTAATCGGTGAGTTCAATGCCTATAATCTGTTGGCAGTTTATGCGGCAGCGGTACAATTGGGGCAAGAAAAGATGGAAGTCTTATCTGCTTTGAGCGAGTTGAGAGCCATACCAGGGCGCTTCGAACAAGTCATGGCACCAGAGCATAGGATTATTGGCATCGTTGATTACTCGCACACACCGGATGCACTGGAAAAGGTCTTGGAAACCATTCATCAACTAAAGGATGGTCAAGGTCGAATCATCACTGTGGTTGGTTGTGGCGGAGATCGAGACAAAGCTAAGCGACCGAAGATGGCGACTATAGCTGCCCGCTTAAGTGATATTGCCATTTTGACCTCAGATAACCCTCGTACCGAAGAACCCATGTCGATCATCAGGGATATGATAGAGGGCTTGTCTCCGGATTTAGAGCGAAGATCGATACAGCAGGTGGATCGAAGGCAAGCCATACGCTTGGCAAGCCAACTGGCAAATGTCGGAGATATCATTCTTGTGGCGGGTAAAGGCCACGAAAACTACCAAGAAATACAAGGGGTGAAGCACCCTTTTGACGATAAAGAAATTCTTAAAGAAGAATTAATGCACAAACCATAAAAACTATTCGAAGCTGCTTAGATTTGCCCTTTTGTAAACAGCTTCAAACCAAGTAAACATGCTGATTGAATTAGTTAAATGGCTGGAAAAAATCTTTGGTGACTTTTTAGGCGCCGGGCTTTTTACCTACATATCCTTCCGCGCTGGAGTGGCCATGATTATTTCGCTGGTGATCTCCATGATTTTTGGAGGAAGGATCATACGCTACCTGCAAAAGCAGCAGGTGGGAGAAACGGTTAGGGACTTGGGACTTGAGGGGCAATTGAAGAAACAAGGTACTCCTACAATGGGCGGGATAATCATCATTATGGCGATTGTGATTCCCAGTTTATTGATGGCCAAATTGAATAATATCTATATCATCCTACTGCTAGTTTCTACCCTTTGGATGGGGATCATTGGCTTTGTCGATGATTACATAAAAGTGTTCCGCAAAAATAAGGAAGGTCTGCATGGTAAGTTCAAGGTGTTGGGGCAGGTAGTTTTGGGATTGATTATCGGGGTGACGATGCTGATTAGTGATCAGGTGGTAGTGAGAATGGATGTAAAACAGGCACAGCAAATCGGAATCACGGAAACGGTAGGAGAGCAGCCCGTGACGGTGATTAGCAATGACGAAGAATCCGTGCAGAAAGCTGACTATAAATCAACTTTGACCAACGTGCCCTTTTTGAAAGGAAATCGATTTGACTATTCCAGGTTAATACCCTTAAGCCGAGAAAAGTCTCAGCAGTGGGTTTGGCTGTTGTTTATACCTTTTGTCATTTTCTTAGTGACGGCGGTGAGTAATGCGGCAAACTTGACAGATGGTTTGGATGGGCTGGCCACTGGAATCTCTGGCATAGTAGGGGTTACCCTGGGCATTTTGGCTTATGTATCAGGTAATGCCATTACGGCCAACTACCTGAACATTATGCATCTGCCTGGCACCGGAGAGATCGTGATCTTCGCGGCTAGTATGATTGGGGCCTGTATCGGCTTTCTATGGTACAATGCATTCCCGGCACAGGTTTTCATGGGGGATACCGGAAGCCTTACCCTGGGAGGGATTATTGCTGCCATGGCGATCTTATTGCGAAAGGAGTTGCTTATCCCTATCCTATGCGGTGTATTCATGATGGAGACTGTATCGGTGATCTTGCAGGTGTCCTACTTTAAATACACGAAGCGAAAGTATGGAGAAGGAAGGAGGATATTCCTTATGTCACCACTGCATCATCACTATCAAAAGAAGGGTATGCCGGAAGCAAAAATTGTAACGCGTTTTTGGATCGTTGGAATTTTACTGGCTGTCATTACCATACTCACGCTGAAAATTAGATAGCAATGAAAGTGGCGATTTTAGGCGCAGGAGAAAGTGGGGTAGGAGCCGCCCTTTTAGCGGCAAAGCATGGCGTTGAAGTTTGGGTCTCGGACAAAGGGAAGATCACTGATGCTTTGAAAAAAGAACTAGAAGACAATCACCTTCCATACGAGGAAGGAGAACATACATGGGAGAAAATTGCGCAAGCGGACTTGGTTATTAAAAGTCCAGGAATCCCGGATCGGGTGCCACTTATTCAGCAGTTGTTGACTCAAGGTATACCGGTAATCTCGGAAATCGAATGGGCTAGCCGCTATACCAATACTCCCATCATTGGCATTACGGGTAGCAATGGTAAAACGACCACGACCACCTTGCTCTATCACCTGCTAGCGAAGGCTGGCAAGGATGTAGCTATGGCTGGCAATGTGGGGAAAAGCTTTGCTCGGCAATTGACGGAATCCCGAAAAAAGCTCTACGTATTGGAATTGAGCAGCTTTCAGTTGGATGGAATTGACCATTTCAAACCCTGGTTGGCGCTTTTGCTGAATATCACTCCGGATCATTTGGATCGTTATGATTACCAACTGGAGAAATACATTCAGTCGAAATTTAGAATCACCAAGAATCAGGGTAAGGGAGAGCAATTCATCTACTTTGGAGAAGATCCGAATATTGCTAGCCACCGTGGATTAATTCCAGCAGGAGTTCAGGAGTTGGTCATCGGAAAGGAGATGATTCAAGCTAAATCCATTCTGGCAAATGGCGAATCCTTTGACTTGACCGGTACGCGTCTCAGGGGCACACATAATGCGCTTAATGCGCTTTTTGCCGTCCACGCGGCACAGGCTTGCGGTTTGAAACCAACTGAAGTACAAGCTGGCTTGGAGACTTTTCATCCGGTGGAGCATCGTCTTGAATCGGTGGCTACGATCGAGGGCGTGGAATACATCAACGATAGCAAAGCTACTAATGTAGATGCTGTTTTCTACGCCTTACAGGCGATGGATAAACCCATTATATGGGTGGTTGGGGGAGTCGATAAAGGTAATGATTACGATCCCTTGTTAGCCTTAGCCAAAGAAAAAGTAAAAGCAATCGTCTGTTTAGGACTAGATAATAAAAAGATCATTGAAACATTCGGCCCTCTTGAAATTCCCCTACGGGAAACGAACAGCGCAGCAAAGGCTGTGCAGGAGAGTCGGCAATTATCAAAAACTGGCGACGTCGTATTGCTTTCTCCGGCGTGTGCCAGTTTTGATCTTTTCAAGAACTATCTAGATCGAGGAGATCAGTTCAGAGAAGCAGTGATTGCAATGAAGAATGACTAATGTACCATAATCAATAATTAGGTGTAGAAAAGGTAGACGTGATTAAGGACTATCCTGAAACCAAAAATTAGTAAAACGTGTCAACAGTAGCCGCAAGAATTTATGCCGAATTACGAGGAGACAAGGCCATTTGGGCCATCGTTGCCTTGATGGCTATTTTTTCTTTGATGGCAGTATATAGTGCTACAGGTTCTTTAGCGTATCAAAAGTACGGTGGAAATACGGAGGCTTATTTGATTAAGCATGGGGTGATCTTACTGGCAGGTTTATTCCTAACCTATGTCTTTCACCTGATGCACTACCTCCGCTTTTCTAAGTGGGCGCCTGTGCTAATGGTCATTGTGATCCCCCTCTTGATGTATACCATTGCCTTTGGTGTAGAGCGTAATGACGCCCACCGCTGGATCGATATTCCCCTTACGGGACTGACCTTTCAGCCCTCTGAATTGGCCAAATTAGCCCTTATTATGTACGTGGCGAGGGCTATTTCCGGCAAGCAGGAATACATCAAAGACTTCCAAGAAGCTTTTTTGCCGATCATCGTGCCAGTACTGATTATTTGCGGCTTGATTGCACCGGCAAACTTGTCTACTGCGATCATCTTGTTCTTTACTTGTATGTTCATGATGTTCGTTGGGCGCGTGGATTTGAAATATGTTGGCCTGCTCTTATTCCTAGGCATTGTGCTGTTCTCCTTTTTGTACACTTTAGGGAATTTCTTTCCGGATATCGTACGTGTACAAACCTGGACTTCCAGGGTGGCGGCCTTTATGGATGGCTCCGGGGATGTAGCCCAAGTAACCCAAGCCAAAATAGCTATTGCCAATGGCAATCTTTTTGGCTTAGGGCCGGGGAATAGTATACAGCGAAACTTTCTCTATGTCGGTTATTCTGACTTTATCTACGCCATTATTTGTGAAGAATATGGTGTGTTTGGAGGAGCCTTATTGATTGGCTTATACGTTTTGCTCTTCTTCCGAGCTACCCGCTTGGTGACCAAGAGCCCTAAAGCGTTTGGGGCCATGTTAGCGATGGGGCTTAGCATTCTGTTGATCATGCAAGCCTTTGTAAACATTGCTGTATCGGTAAACTTAATACCAGTCACCGGAGTGACTTTACCCATGATCAGCTATGGGGGGACATCCCTTGTATTTACCTGCGTCGCTTTTGGGATTATTCTGAGCGTTAGTAAATACATTGAATCAGTGACTTAAGCGGATATGAGCAAGACCCGAAAACCTAAAAAAATAATCATCAGCGGTGGTGGAAGCGGCGGACATGTTTTTCCCGCCCTAGCCATCGCAGAAGCCATCCGAGCAAAAGAGCCGGATACCGAGATACTGTTCGTTGGTGCCCTAGGGAAGATTGAGATGGAAAAAGTACCCTTGGCCGGATATCCGATCAAAGGACTTTGGATTAGTGGCTTACATCGAAAATTGACATTGCGAAACTTGGCTTTCCCTTTTAAGCTGATTAGCAGTTTGACTAGATCTTTGGGTATTGTCAGGTCGTTTCGGCCAGATGTGGTAGTCGGAGTAGGAGGTTTTGCCAGTGGTCCTGTATTGCAGGTGGCCAGTTGGTTGGGAGTACCCACCCTGATCCAAGAACAAAACTCCTATCCCGGGCTGACTAATCGTTTATTGGCCAAAAGAGTGGATAAGATCTGCATCGCTTATGATCGAATGGAACGCTATTTCCCGAAGGACAAACTAGTGATGACTGGTAATCCTGTGCGAAAGCTAATTGGAGCAGAGGAAATTGATCAGACTGCAGCCTTGGCTCATTTTGGTTTGAAACCCAATAAACGCACCTTGTTTTCTTTCGGAGGAAGCCTGGGGGCACAATCTATCAATGAAGCTTTGGCCGCCAATGCGGCCTTGATGCAGAAGCATCCGGATGTACAATTACTTTGGCAAGCCGGAAAGCTCTACTATGAGCGCTTTAAAGATAGCGAAATGGCTCAGTTACCCAATGTGGAGATACGGCCATTCATAGATCGCATGGATCTGGCTTATGCCATTACTGATTTGGTCATAGCAAGAGCCGGAGCCCTGACCATCGCTGAGTTAAGTCAAGTTTCCCAACCATCGATCCTGATTCCTTCACCTAATGTGGCTGAAGATCATCAGACGATGAACGCCAAAGCCCTAATGGAGAAAGAAGCGGCTGTGCTGCTTCCCGATCCACAAGCTAAAGCAGAAGTAATCTCCCTAGCATTGGAAGTGGTGCAAGATGAAGCAAGATTGGAAAAGCTAGCCCATAATGTTCATCAGTTAGCGACTCCAGAAGCCGCCGCTTTGATTGCCGAGGAGGTGTTTAAGTTATTGCCGAAAACAGATGGATAAGCCGACGGAACGTATGAATTTGGAAGATATACAGTGCTGCTACTTTATTGGAATTGGAGGAATAGGGATGAGTGCCATTGCCAGATATTTCAACAGCATCGGCATAGCAGTACGAGGATATGATAAAACGGAAACAGCCTTGACCAAAAAGTTGGTCGAAGAAGGAATTGATATTCACTACGAGGATGATGTTCAGCAGATTCCTGAACGAGTAGATTTGGTGGTTTATACACCAGCTGTCCCCGATTCCTTGGGAGAACTGCAATATCTGCGATCTACTCAAATTCCGATCAAAAAGAGAGCGGAAGTACTGGGAATCATCAGCCAAAATCGTAAGACCATTGCCATTGCTGGGACACATGGAAAGACTACTACTACCACTATTACGACACATTTGTTGCGTGCAGGAGGGGTAGATTGCTCCGCTTTCCTAGGAGGCATTGCGCAAAACTTCGGTTCGAACTTCGTGGCAGGTAATAGCGATTGGGTAGTCGTAGAAGCGGACGAATACGATCGTTCTTTTTTGCAGCTATCCCCCAATATTGCCGGCATTCTTTCTATGGATGCCGATCACTTAGATATCTATGGAGATCGGGAGAGTATTGTGGAGACAGGCTTTCGAGCCTTCGCTAAACGATTGAAGCCAGGAGGAAAGCTATGGGTGAGAAACGGTTTGGAGCACTACTTCGATGAGGCCCAAACTTTTGGATTGGAAGCAGGGCAGGCCAGAAGCGAAAATATCAGCGTGCGAAACGGGTATTTCACTTTTGATTATGTCGGACCAGACCATAAGATGCTGAATCTACAATTCGCTTTACCCGGACGACACAATGTGGAGAATGCCACCCTGGCCATAACTGTGGCCTTGAGTTTGGGCGTAAAGGAAACGGATATTCGCAAAGCCTTGATGACTTTCAGAGGAATCAAGCGCCGATTTGACACTATTGTCCGTAGGGAGGATAAGGTCTACATCGATGACTATGCCCATCACCCGACGGAACTAAAGGCTGCCATTGCCGCTGCGAAACAACTCTATCCGGATAGAGAACTATGTGGAATCTTTCAACCGCATCTCTATTCCCGAACGAGAGATTTTGTAGATGGCTTTGCAGAAGCTTTAGATGGATTAGATATACCGATTTTAATGGACATCTATCCGGCTCGCGAGGAACCCATTCCGGGAGTGAGCACGCAGATGATCTTGGATCGAATGCAGAATCAACGTAAACAATGGCTTAGTCGGGCAGAGATCCTGACTTATGTTTCCGATCATCCCATTGAAGTCTTAATGACCCTCGGGGCCGGTGACATTGATCGCCTAATTGAACCACTTAGCGACTTGATACAATAATATGGCTAAGAAGCGCAAAAAAAATCCGGATTATGCTCGCACCCTCAGGCGGTTGGGGTGGGCCGCCGTATTCTTTGTGTCCTTAGGCTTGGTTGTGAATTCAATTGATAAAAAAGGAAATGCAGAGGTCGCGCAGATAAAAGTGAATATTGATCCATTGCCAGACGGCAGTAAGCTGGTGACGGAGCTAGATATCGAGGAGTTAGTCACCGAGCGTTTCGGCGTGCCTTTGACCATACTGCCCGTTAAAGAGGTGAATGTGGAGAGATTGGAAAGGGTGTTGGAAGAAGATCCTTTTATCATTGATGCGGAGGCCTATATAGACGCAAAGAACCGGGTCTCGATTGACATCCTTCAGCGAGAACCCATTTTGCGCATTATTGACAATAATGGCTTGAATTATTACCTGGATAAAGACGGTTTTAAAATGCCTTTATCTAGCAATTACTCAGCTCGTGTAATGGTGGCGACCGGAAATCTGCCCCCTCACGTTCCCAGTTTTCGGGAGCGTCAGCAAAACTACTTACGGGACGTCTTTGAACTAACAGAAACCTTGCGTTCCGATGAATTTTTGAGCGCGTTGATCCAACAGATCCACGTTAGTAATCGCGGAGAAATAACCTTGGTTCCCATGGTAGGCAAACACAAGATTTATTTCGGCCGCTATCGGGATCCACAAGATAAACTGGATCGATTAAAGGTGTATTACCAGCGAATTTTGCCTTTAGAAGGCTTTAAGAAACACCGAGAAATTGACTTGAGATACAAGGGGCAGGTAGTAGGTCGCTGACACAGGATGTACAAGTTAAATATTCGAGAAAACCAAATAATTTTCTTTTTTTAAAACATATTATTTTAAATTAGCATTAATTTAGGTGTAGAAGGCTATGTTTATCTAATCATGCTATACCTTTTGAACCAAAAAAATATTAATAGATGGAAACAAAACCTTTTGACTCAAATGTCGTTGTCGCATTAGACATTGGTACGACTAAGGTTTGCGCCATCGCTGGTCGAAGGAATGAACACGGAAAGCTTGAAATCTTGGGATTCGGCAAGGTCGATTCCGAGGGAGTGCTAAGAGGGGTAGTGTCAAATATCGAGAAAACAGTGAAGGCCATTGCCGAGGCGACAGCGTACGCACGTCGCAGTGCTAATACAGATTTCAAAGTGGTGCATGTAGGCATTGCCGGACAGCACATTAAAAGCCTTCAACATCGAGGAATATTAACCCGTGATAATGATCATACGGAGATTAGCAACCGAGATATTGATCGCTTGATTAGCGATATGTATAAATTGGTGCTTCCTCCCGGTGACAAGATCCTACACGTCATCCCTCAAGAATATACGGTGGATAACGAACAAGGCATCACCGATCCAATCGGAATGTCCGGCATTCGCTTGGAAGCCAATTTCCATATCATTACGGGACAGATTTCTGCCTCTAACAATATTCACCGTTGTGTGGAACGCACAGGTTTGAAGGTGGCCAATATGACTTTGGAGCCTATTGCTTCTGCCGCTGCAGTGCTGAGTGAAGAAGAAAAAGAGGCAGGGGTTGCGCTTGTAGATATTGGAGGTGGTACAACCGATATCACCATTTTCCAAGATGGTATCATTCGACATACGGCGGTTATTCCGTTCGGTGGGAATGTGATTACCAAAGATATTAAGGACGGTTGTAGTGTGATGGGGCAACAGGCCGAGAAATTGAAAATCAAGTTTGGCTCCGCATTAGCTGAAGAAGTTTACGACAACCGCATTATAACCATACCTGGTTTGCGCGGCCGTGATCCTAAGGAGATTTCTGAGAAGAATCTGGCCAGGATCATTCAGGCGAGAGTGGAGGAAATTCTAGACTACGTGGTTTGGGAAATTCGCCGTTCTGGTTATGAGCGAAAATTGATTGGAGGAATTGTATTGACGGGCGGAGGAGCCTTGTTGAACCACATCGATAAGCTGACGGAGTTCCATACGGGTATGAGTACTCGTATTGGTATCCCGGTTGAGCACCTGGCCCATGGCTATAGCGAACATTTAAGCAGTCCGAAGTATGCTACAGGGGTAGGCTTGCTATTGAAAGGCTTGGAAGATCTGGAAGCCGGCAAGTTGGTGGTCGAGGAAGAACAGGAAGAACCGGAGCTAACTACAGTAGAAGAAGACAATTCCAATAAATGGTACGAACAATTGTTCAAAAAGACTAAGGAATGGTTTGAAACAGAACCAGATACAGATTTTTAACTACCTGATGAGCCAAAGAAAACTTAACCTTTATTACCGCAAGCACATTTTATAATCCCTATTCATATAGGTTGCTGGATGAGCACTTACTGATACTATGACTAATCGCCATCCAGCGGATTTTACAAAAAAACCAGCAGCCATGATGTTTGATTTGCCTAAAGATGAAAGCCCTATCATAAAAGTGATTGGCGTAGGAGGGGGAGGTAGTAATGCCGTAACCCACATGTTCCAGCAAGGAATCGTTGGCGTAGATTTTGCCATTTGCAATACCGATGCACAAGCTATGGAGTTAAGTCCTGTACCCACCCGTATGCAGTTGGGGCCTAACCTGACGGAAGGTAGAGGAGCGGGTAACAAACCCAATATCGGGAAATTAGCTTGTGAGGAATCCATCGATGAAATCCGCAAGTACCTGGACAACAACTGTAAAATGTTGTTCATTACTGCCGGAATGGGTGGTGGTACAGGAACGGGAGCGGCTCCCATCATTGCAAAAGCCGCTAAAGAGATGGATATCCTGACGGTAGGAATCGTCACCCTTCCCTTTACCTTCGAAGGCCGAAAACGAACCACTCACGGAGCAGAGGGCCTAGAAGAGATGAAGCGCAATGTAGATACCTTGATCGTTATTTCCAACGATAAACTGCGTCAGATACACGGGAACCTGTCCATTTCCGATGCTTTCTCACGTGCTGATAATATTTTGACCACAGCAGCAAAAGGCATTGCTGAGATTATCACTGTTCCAGGCTACGTAAACGTTGACTTCGAAGATGTTAACACGGTGATGCGGGATAGTGGTGTGGCTATTATGGGAACAGCTTCTGCCGATGGTGAAGATAGAGCTAGACGAGCTGTAGATGAGGCTTTGCATTCTCCATTATTAGAAGATAATGATATTCGCGGGGCACAGCATATTCTGCTTAATATTACCTCCGGTACCAAGGAAGTAACCATGGACGAAATCTTTGAGATCACTGAATTTGTGCAGGAAGAGGCAGGGTATGGAACAGACCTGATTTGGGGTAACTGCTTCGATGAAAATTTAGGAGAAAAGATCAGTGTGACAGTTATTGCGACGGGCTTTGAAAACAGAACCCTTAATAAAGCAGCTCAACAGGATGATCGCATCGTTGTATCACTAGATGATGATCAACCAGCCCGTACCCATAACGAAGACAAAAAAAAAGGTTTAGCTGACATCGGTTTTGATGGCTTTAGTGAAGAGACTTCTCAAACGGTAGAATTTGAGGATGTTAGAGCTACCATTGATCGATATCAGCGAAATCGATATTCTTACGATGAGCCGTATCAAAAGGAAGATGATAAGGAGCGCAAGGGAGAAGATGTACGTAAGCAAAAAGAAAAGGATAGCCGGCGTAGAGAACGGCTACGTAACACCAATCTGAAATTGAATAATCCGAATACCATCAACGAATTAGAATCGGAACCAGCTTATCTCCGACGAGGGGTGAGCTTGGATGATGTGCCCAATTCTGAAGACATGGAAATGTCGAAATGGAGTATCACGGACGATGAGGAACCAGAAATAAGACAAACCAATTCCTATTTACACGATAATGTGGATTAAGGGATTAGGGAAATAATAACCTCCCCATCTGACGGACTCTTTTATGTTGTAGCTGCGTTAAAATTTTGCCACGTAGCTATATGCGGCAAAATTTTGCCTTGCTAAAACCCAAAATAGCCTCGTCATTTTGCGTACTTTATTAATTACCTAACCCCTAAACCGATTGCTGCTGGTTTTTGAACAACACATAAGAACTTTTCATTTGTCCAAGGCAATCTTACTTGCCGCCTAAGACAGTAGTTTGTCTATTGGGGAATCGGCCCCTTTGCAAACTATCAAACCTTAGCATTGCTGAATCCGTTACCCTTCCCAGGGAACGGATTTAGTTTTTTAGTAGTAGACCAACCTACCCTAACGATGGTCGATTTTTTCATCAATGTTGATACTTTTACTCTCCTTTATTGATACCTGTTAGATAACTAGGGCCATCCTTGTTACCCATCCGATATATTACATGCCATGGAATGGAGGGGAGCGTCGATTTTTTTGGCTTGCCAACGGGAGTGAATTCACTTTCATCAAAGATTTGTACCTAGCATTTGACCGATTCGGAAACACCACAGCCAGTGATCATCAATCTAATCACTGGCTGTTCGGATTCTACTAGGTAGACGTAAATAGGGGGGGGCTGATTCTTACAATACCTTTACTATACTATATGAATTACAAATTAGAGTATCGTTTAAATTTCAGTCTTTGAGCCGAGAATGATTCATTTTTTGTTTAAACGAGGCGTAGGTTCTGGCTGATAGCAATGCTACCAAGCCGGGTTCTACAACGAAGGATAAGCAAAATAGGAACATTTGCAGGCCAATTATTGGCTTTTAAGAATACTCTATCTCTGTTAAAAACTAGCGTCTGATAAGAGATACTCTTTTCATTGAACATTCTGTAACTGATGTAGGTAATTGCATCGGGGGATTTGAAGGGTTTTTATGAGGAGCAGTGTTTACCCAATCTACTAGTTGACCGTTAGTAGTTTTATCTACAACTAAAAATACCACATAAAAGGTGCCTCGTTCTAAGTTACCATCATCATCTTCAGTTCCTGCATTTACATCTACCGCCCATTCGTTATCAAAAACAAATAGCGGGCCATTGCCTTGTGGCCACCAACCGCTAAACCCTCTTTTTCCTAGCAATGCCCAAAGATAGGTTTCAGGAGGAATACTGGCTGTACCTTCGATAGTAATAGGGTTTGTCGTAATTGTACTCCCATCTTGTGGAAGAGAAATGTTTATTTGACACTCCTGTGCATTTGTATTGAATACCCCAATGGTGAATAGGGTTAATGCTAACAACGAGATTCTTTTAAGTTGAGATGACTTTTTTTTCATGTTTTGATGTTTTGATGTTTTAGGAATTTATGTATGTTTTATAAAGTTTTTCAAACTCATTCGCCGCTATCGCCCATTTCCTTTTATCTACTAGGTCTTTTGCATTTTGAAGTTTCATTATTATTAATGGTCTCGAACTGAGATCCAAGTTTTCATAAGCTTTCATGTATTTTCTACAAGCAGAAGCATGCTGGCCAGCTTCCATCTGAAACTTAGCATCCTTAAATACTTCTTGTGTCTTACTAGATATGACCAATTTATCTGGAATAGACTGTGACTCGGGCGCAGGAATTGAAGGAGAGACATTTGGTACACAGCAAGACTCTACTTCAGGCTTGGAAAGGTATTCTGTTCCTATATTGTGCCATCCCCAAAGGCCACTTCCTGCCACGATCAAGGAAAACGCTATAGATCGCAAGCTTAGGTTTCTCTTTTGTTTTTTCATCCTTTCAAGAATTATTATGGTTAATTGAAAACTATAATTTGTGAAAAACTGAAAATAACTACATCCCTCAACTATGATTAGGAGTATGGGCTAGCTCTAGTAGCTAAGTTTTAAACATAAATTAATGGTTTTTTTTGAAAAAATCAACAAATTGTTTTTAATCTCATGGCCTCTCCGATAAGTTGGAATAGTAGTGGCCGTTATAATTATTACTGTCTATCTCATATCTGTTCAATAAAACATCAACATGATTGTTGAAGAAAAGCCCACCTACTCCCCTAGGCGCCTAACAAAGCCAAAAAACTCCATCCACTCCCGTAACCATAATGGCATCGTATATTTGCGGTATGAAAAGAGGCTACGTACCCCTGGTATTCGGATGCATGAGCATGCTACTCCTAGCTTGTCAAACTGAAAGTCCACCCTTTCGCTATCCATTGCGTACGATTTCTTCTACCAAAATCTGGGACCGAGCTTTTCACAATGCCTTTGTAGACATGATTGATTTCAAAGGAGAATTGCTTTGTACCTTCCGGGAAGGTGACGGGCATGTGACGGGAAGGAAGGGAAAGATTCGGGTCCTACGTTCTGTAGATGGGCAAGAATGGAAGCCGATCGGACTGCTTAGTCAGAAAGGAATCGATCTGCGTAACGCCAAATTCAGTATTAGACCTGATAGTTTGCTCATGTTGACAGGACTGGGAACGGACTACCGAGGGAAGGTCTTTGAATGGTATACCTGGGTGGCCTATTCGGAAGATGGTCGGAACTGGACACCCCCTAGAAGGGTACGCGGTATTCCGTCAAACAATTGGTTTTATGAATTGACTTGGCAGGACTCCTTTGCCTACGCCATCCCCATGATGGCAGGTGCGGATCCACTAAGCGGAATCGTACAATCTCGGGAACGACAAATGGCCCTGTTCAGGACAGCGGATGGAATGAATTATGAGCAGATCGGAGACCCATTTGATCTGTCTCCTTTGGTAGGAGAGGCCTTGGTAAGATTCAGACCAGACCGTAAAATGTTTGTGTTGATCCGGGATGGAGGAGGACATTCTGTATCGGCCTATTATGGTCATGGAAATCCTCCCTATGATAGTCTCTCCATCTTGCCTCTAGATCATGGCCTGGGTGGTCCAAATCTTGCATACCTTCCCAATCACACCTGGCTTCTCGGTACCCGTGAATGGCCTGAAGAGCGCCCTGATTGTCTAAATGAGGCCGTAACAGTATTTATGCAGCTACACGAAAATGGTAGCTATCGTCGGCTTTTTGTATTGCCGAGTGAAGGAGATACTGCCTATCCAGGAATGGTCATTAGAGGTGATCACTTACATATTACCTATTACTCTGGGCACGAAGGCTGGCCGTCTATCTATTACAGCCAGGTGGACTTGGATTCGATTTATACTTGGCAACAATGAGCAGCAAAAGGTCAGCTATGTGCTGGATAACTATTCCCGAATTTGGGTTTTGAAGACTTTTAAATCATACAGTAAGATGTTAGATCAAATACAACAGTATGCAATCCCCTGGAGTATCGGCCTTATCTTCTCCTTGCTGGTTACTTTCTGCTGTATTCGTCAAGTTTCCCTAGGGCGCCGTCTGCTGGCTATCCTTTTTCTATCAGGAACCTTGGCACACATCTATTTAGCCTGGATATACCCCAGGGATTATCTGGTTTTTGGACAATTTACTTTCTTAGATGGCTATCGTCGGTTTATTTATATGATTCTATTCCGGCAAGCGATTTGGATGGGAGGAATACTGGTCCTATGGCACGCTTATTTGACCTATTCCTACTGGAAAAAAGGGCCATTATCCAAGGTATCCATATCCCTTTCCGTGCTTTTACTACTACTCGTAGCGCCCCTGGGATTTGGCTCCGCCTTTCCCGCCTCCCTAATACTCCTAATTGGCATATTCTACCTTTCTAAACGTAGTGCTGAAACGATGGAAGCTTAGAGAAATCAGGGGCTTGACCAGAATTATACTGATTTTCTACCCTAAAATCGTATCTTGCGACCTAACGAGCTTGAACGTGAGTTCGAAACCTAAAAAGTTTATTTTCGTTAATTTGTTTACTACTACGACCCTAGACAAATAGACAAGAACAAAAATCCATCCATTGACGTTTAGAGAATTACAGTTGAATGATTCGTTGCTAGAAGGACTTGATGCCATGGGCTTTGAAACGGCAACACCTATTCAAGAGCAAGCCATCCCCGCCATACTGCAAGGAAGAGACCTAATTGCTTGTGCACAAACAGGTACCGGAAAAACAGCAGCTTTTCTCCTTCCCGTTTTAGATAAACTAAGTAGAGAATCCATAGACGGAATTGATACCTTAATCCTGGTTCCCACTCGGGAATTGGCGATTCAGATTGATCAACAGCTAGATGGATTTGCTTACTTTCTAGAAAATATGAGCTCATTGCCCATCTATGGTGGGCGAGATGGGGCTTCCTTCGACCAGGAAAAAAAGGCTTTGTCCCTCGGCGCCAATATTATCGTGGCCACTCCGGGGCGTTTGATTGCCCATCTCAATATGGGTTATGTGAAAATGGAAACCCTCCGGCACCTAATCCTGGATGAGGCGGATAGAATGCTAGATATGGGCTTTATCAATGATATCAAGAAAATTATTGACTACTTGCCCAAGAACAAGCAGACCTTGATGTTTTCGGCCACCATGCCGACCAAGATTCGCCAATTTGCTAAGCGTACCCTCAATGAACCTGTCCAGATTACCCTTGCCGTGTCCAAACCCGCTGAGGGTATTTTTCAGGCAGCCTATGAGGTTCAGGATGATCAGAAACCAGTATTGATCAAAAGCCTATTGGCGAAGCGGAAGGGAAAAAAGGAAAGGATACTGATTTTCTCCAAGACTAAGGCAAGTGTGAAGAATGTCGTAGGTATACTACGCTCAGTTGGTCTAGATGTAGGAGAAATTCATTCGGATTTTGATCAGGCAGATCGAGAGACGACCCTGCGTTCCTTTAAGAATGGTTCTCTTCAAATACTGGTGGCTACTGATATTTTATCCCGAGGTATTGACGCCAGCGGGATCAAATTGGTGATCAATTATGATGTACCCAATGATCCTGAAGATTATATCCACAGAATCGGTCGAACCGCAAGGGCGAAGACAGATGGCCTTGCGCTTACCTTTATCAATCGACAAGATCGTCGCAAATTCCGCAATATTGAATCCTTGATGGAAAAGGAAGTTCGCAAGCTACCGCTGCCGCCGGACGTGCCTCCATCTCAGGAACCCAGCCGCCCTGCCAGAGGCCAAGGTCGTGGCGGGAAAGGGAACTACGGACGTTCGCGATCTGCACAACGTTCCGACTCCAACAAACGTCGACCTAATAACCGTTCCAAGCGTCGCAGCAAGGCGAATTAGAATCTAATTCTCTTTACGAAGAGCGTAAAGGGATGGATTTAGCACGTTCAGTGCCTTGTGTTGGCGATTCAGTCTTCTAATTACCTTTATTTTCAGATAAGCTTCTATCTTTAGTGTTTTGAAGGACTCAGCTGGCGTAAGCCTAGCCAATTGCTGGCTATGATTGACAGCGAATCCAAACGAAAACCAACCAACAAGATGTCTGCTTTTATTTCTACTCGACTGCGCGTAGCCAGGTCCGTTATTTACCTTGGCCTCCTTCTCCTTTCGTTACCCTTTTCTACTTTAGCTCAAAAAGGAAAAATACTCGGTAAAGTCATTGACGATAATACCGGTTCCCCACTCAGTTATGCTACCGTACAAATCTACCTGCCATCAGATGGTACGCTTTTGACCGGAGGAATTACGGATGAAGCGGGCGTTTTTACCATCGAATGCCCAATGGGAAACCTTAAAGCGGCCATTGATTTTATTGGTTATCAGACGTTTGAGCTGGGGGCGTTTGTGCTGAGTGCTTCACAGAAGACGAAGGATTTTGGTACTATTCGTTTGCAGGCTGAAAGCAGCACTTTGGATGAAGTAGTGGTCCAAGCTGAGAAAAGTACCATGGAGTTGGCCTTGGACAAAAGGGTATTCAATGTTGGGAAAGACCTCGGTAATGCAGGAGGTTCGGCGGTTGAAATACTAAATAACATTCCCTCTGTTACCGTGGATGGAGAAGGAAATGTCAAGCTCAGAGGAGCCAGCAATGTTCGGATTTTGGTCGATGGCAAACCTTCAGGCTTGGTCAGCTTTAAGGGAGGAAGCGGGCTCCAGCAATTACAAGCCAGCCTAGTAGAGAAGGTAGAAGTGATCACGAATCCCTCTGCGAGATATGAGGCGGAAGGAATGGCTGGTATCATCAATATTGTATTGAAAAAGGATCGGAATCAGGGCCTTAATGGATCTTTTGAAACGACGGTAGGGAATCCGACGAATCTGGGAGCAGCGGCAAATGTGAATTACCGGCACAACAAAATCAATTTCTTCATTAATTATGGAATCAACTATCGGATCATCCCCAGCATTAATAGCACGCATCAGGAAGTTTTTGTAGGCGATACTACTTTTGTCTCTGATCAATCCTATGACGGAGAACACGTTGGATTCTTCAACAACATACGGGGAGGTCTGGATTACTTTTTCAATGAAAAAAACATCTTGACCGCCTCTTATCTATACAGTGCCAGCCGCGGTAAGCGCCTGACAGATCTCAGGTATGACGACTATGTTTTTAATACGCTGACTAGCTACACCACTCGTACCCAGGATGAAGATGAGGTGGAGCCGATTTCCGAGTATGTTGTCAGTTATAAGAAACTCTTTGATAAGAAAGGTCATGAATTTAATGCTGAGGTCCGTTATCTCGATCATTGGGAGGATTCGGATCAGGTTTTTGAGCAGCAATCTTTTTTCCCAGATGGTTCTCCCAATTCGGCGCAAGATCTTTTGCAGACCTCTCTCAATGATGAGACGGAGCGGCAATTACTCCTACAACTAGACTATGTGCAGCCGTTTGGGCAGGAAGGAAAATTGGAAACGGGGGTAAGAAGTACCTTCAGAAGAATGACGAATGATTATGTGGTGAATGAAGAAAATGATGCTGGTCAATTGATTCCCATCCCTGGACTTGATAACAACTTCATTTACGATGAAAACATCAATGCGGTATACGGAATTCTAGGGGACAAGAGCAATGCTTTTTCTTATCAATTGGGCTTGCGGGTGGAGTGGACAGATATTGAAACGGTGCTTGAAGAAACCAAAGAATCC
>CBDHHG010000008.1:0-560274 GCA_965263225.1 Saprospiraceae bacterium | reverse complement strand
CACAATCACTGGCACTAGCCTCTATGATAACTTGATAGAAAGTTGTGGTCGTTAATGCTGGTGTGTCATAGGTATCATTGGTAGCTCCACTGATGTCACTAAAGTTAGTGCCATCGGTACTGGACTGCCACTGATAAGTGATCGTTCCAGCTCCGCCGCTTACCGTTACGCTAACGGTTGCCGTTCCGCCTTCACAGATCTCATCATCTTGGGGTTGAGCAGTGATCGCTAGATCATCAATTACCGTAATCGTAGCAATCGCGCTAGTGGCCGCCTCACATCCACTGGCACTTGCTTCTACCAAAACTTGATAGTAAGTCGTTGCGGTTAGCGGATCAGTAGTATAAGTAGCATTGGTCGCTCCAGTGATATCACTAAAGTTAGTTCCATCCGTGCTAATCTGCCATTGGTACGTAATGGTTCCGGCTCCACCCGTGATGGATACACTTAGGCTGCTGGTTCCACCTTCACAAATTGTATCATCCGTTGGATCAGCTGTGATTACGATATCGGGAATAACTGTAACGGTGGCTATTGCGCTGGTTACATCATCACATCCACTTGCACTTGCACTTACTACTACTTGATAATATGTTGTTGCACTTAGGGCATCGGTTGTGTAAGTGGCATCCGTTGCTCCACTAATATCGCTGAAGTTAGCACCATCTGTGCTAATCTGCCACTGATAAGTGATATCGCCCGTACCATTATCGACTGCTACACTTAGTGTGCTCGTTCCGCCTTCACAAATCTCATCATCAGTCGGTTGAGCCGTGATCACTAGATCAGGTACTACCGTTACCTCTGCTACGGCACTAGTTACTGCATCACAATCGCTTGCACTAGCCTCTATGATAACTTGGTAGAAAGTTGTGGTCGTTAATGCTGGTGTGTTATAAGTATCATTGGTTGCTCCACTGATGTCACTAAAGTTCGTGCCATCTGTACTGGACTGCCACTGGTAAGTGATCGTTCCAGCTCCGCCGCTAACCGTTACACTAACGGTTGCTGTTCCGCCTTCACAGATCTCATCATCTTGAGGTTGAGCAGTGATGGCTAGATCATCAATTACCGTAATCGTAGCAATCGCGCTAGTGGCCGCCTCACATCCACTGGCACTTGCTTCTACCAAAACTTGATAGTAAGTCGTAGCTGTTAGCGGATCAGTAGTGTAAGTAGCATTGGTAGCGCCAGTGATATCACTAAAGTTAGTTCCATCCGTGCTAATCTGCCATTGGTACGTAATGGTTCCGGCTCCACCCGTGATGGATACACTTAGGCTGCTGGTTCCACCTTCACAAATCGTATCATCCGTTGGATCGGCAGTAATTACGATATCGGGAATAACTGTAACGGTGGCTATGGCACTCGTTACATCATCACATCCACTTGCACTTGCACTTACTACTACTTGATAATAAGTTGTCGCACTTAGTGCATCGGTTGTATAGGTCGCATTGGTAGCTCCACTAATGTCGCTGAAGTTGGCACCATCGGTGCTGATCTGCCATTGATAAGTGATATCGCCCGTACCATTATCGACTGCTACACTCAAGGTTGAAGTACCGCCTTCACAGATCTCATCATCAGTGGGTTGAGCCGTGATCACTAGATCAGGTACTACCGTTACCTCTGCTACGGCACTAGTAACCGCATCACAATCACTGGCACTAGCCTCAATAATTACTTGATAGAAAGTAGTGGTTGATAGGGCTGGTGTGTCATAGGTATCATTGGTCGCTCCACTGATGTCACTAAAGTTCGTGCCATCTGTACTGGACTGCCACTGGTAAGTAATGGTTCCAGCTCCGCCGCTTACCGTTACACTAACGGTTGCTGTTCCACCTTCACAAATCTCATCATCTTGAGGCTGAGCGGTAATCGCTAAATCATCAATAACCGTAATCGTAGCAATCGCGCTAGTGGCTGCTTCACAGCCACTGGCACTAGCTTCTACTAGGACTTGATAGTAAGTCGTGGTTGTTAGTGGGTCAGTGGTGTAGGTAGCATTGGTCGCTCCCGTGATATCACTAAAGTTAGTACCATCCGTGCTAATCTGCCATTGGTACGTAATGGTTCCAGCTCCTCCCGTGATGGATACACTTAGACTGCTGGTTCCGCCCTCACAAATCGTATCATCTGTTGGATCGGCGGTAATTACGATATCGGGAATAACTGTAACGGTGGCTATGGCGCTCGTTACATCATCACATCCACTTGCACTTGCGCTAACTACTACTTGATAATATGTTGTTGCACTTAGGGCATCGGTTGTATAGGTCGCATTGGTAGCTCCACTAATGTCACTGAAGTTGGTACCATCGGTGCTGATCTGCCATTGATAAGTGATATCGCCCGTACCATTATCTACTGCTACACTCAAGGTTGAAGTTCCACCTTCACAGATCTCATCATCGGTTGGCTGAGCCGTGATCACTAGATCAGGTACTACCGTTACCTCTGCTACGGCACTAGTAACCGCATCACAATCACTGGCCACTAGCCTCTATGATAACTTGATAGAAAGTTGTGGTCGTTAAGGCTGGTGTGTCATAGGTATCATTGGTAGCTCCACTGATGTCACTAAAGTTCGTGCCATCAGTGCTGGACTGCCACTGGTAAGTGATCGTTCCAGCTCCGCCGCTTACCGTTACGCTAACGGTTGCCGTTCCGCCTTCACAGATCTCATCATCTTGAGGCTGAGCGGTAATCGCTAAATCATCAATAACCGTAATCGTAGCAATCGCGCTAGTGGCCGCTTCACAGCCACTGGCACTAGCTTCTACCAGGACTTGATAGTAAGTCGTAGCTGTTAGTGGGTCAGTGGTATAAGTAGCATTGGTAGCGCCAGTGATATCACTGAAGTTAGTGCCATCGGTGCTAATCTGCCATTGGTAAGTGATTGTTCCAGCGCCACCGGTGATGGATACACTTAAGCTGCTGGTTCCACCTTCACAAATCGTATCATCTGTTGGATCGGCGGTAATTACGATATCGGGAATAACTGTAACGGTGGCTATGGCACTCGTTAAATCATCACATCCACTTGCACTTGCGCTAACTACTACTTGATAATATGTTGTTGCACTTAGGGCATCCGTTGTGTAAGTGGCATCAGTTGCACCTGTGATGTCACTGAAGTTGGTACCATCCGTGCTGATCTGCCATTGATAAGTGATATCGCCCGTACCATTATCTACTGCTACACTCAAGGTTGAAGTTCCACCTTCACAGATCTCATCATCGGTTGGCTGAGCTGTGATCACTAGATCAGGTACTACCGTTACCTCTGCTACGGCACTAGTAACCGCATCACAATCGCTTGCACTGGCCTCTATGATAACTTGGTAGAAGGTCGTAATTGTTAGGGCTGGTGTATTATAAGTAGCATTGGTTGCTCCAGTGATGTCACTAAAGTTCGTGCCATCGGTACTGGACTGCCACTGGTAAGTGATCGTTCCAGCTCCGCCGCTAACCGTTACGCTAACGGTTGCCGTTCCGCCTTCACAGATCTCATCATCTTGGGGTTGAGCAGTGATCGCTAGATCATCAATTACTGTAATTGTAGTAATCGCGCTAGTGGCCGCCTCACAACCGCTTGCACTAGCTTCTACTAGGACTTGATAGTAAGTCGTAGCTGTTAATGGATCAGTAGTGTAAGTAGCATTGGTAGCGCCAGTGATATCACTGAAGTTAGTGCCATCGGTGCTAATCTGCCATTGGTAAGTGATTGTTCCAGCGCCACCCGTGATGGATACACTTAGACTGCTGGTTCCACCTTCACAAATCGTATCATCCGTTGGATCGGCGGTAATTACGATATCGGGAATAACTGTGACGGTGGCTATGGCACTCGTTACATCATCACATCCACTTGCACTTGCGCTAACTACTACTTGATAATATGTTGTTGCACTTAGGGCATCCGTTGTGTAAGTGGCATCAGTTGCACCTGTGATGTCACTGAAGTTGGTACCATCGGTGCTGATCTGCCATTGATAAGTGATATCGCCCGTGCCATTATCGACTGCTACACTCAAGGTTGAAGTTCCGCCTTCGCAGATCTCATCATCAGTGGGTTGAGCCGTGATCACTAGATCAGGTACTACCGTTACTTCTGCTACGGCACTAGTAACCGCATCACAATCACTGGCACTAGCTTCTATGATTACTTGATAGAAGGTCGTAGTTATTAGGGCTGGTGTGTTATAGGTATCATTGGTTGCTCCAGTGATGTCACTAAAGTTGGTGCCATCCGTACTGGACTGCCACTGGTAAGTAATCGTTCCAGCTCCACCGCTTACCGTTACACTAACGGTTGCCGTTCCACCTTCACAGATCTCATCATCTTGAGGCTGAGCAGTGATCGCTAAATCATCAATAACCGTAATCGTAGCAATCGCACTAGTGGCTGCCTCACAGCCACTTGCACTTGCTTCTACTAGAACTTGATAGTAAGTCGTAGCTGTTAGTGGGTCAGTGGTGTAAGTAGCATTGGTTGCTCCACTGATATCACTGAAGTTGGTACCATCCGTGCTAATCTGCCACTGGTAAGTAATTGTCCCGGCACCGCCCGATATGGATACACTTAAGCTGCTGGTTCCACCCTCACAAATCGTATCATCCGTTGGATCAGCGGTGATGACGATATCGGGAATAACTGTAACGGTGGCTATGGCACTCGTTACATCATCACATCCACTTGCACTTGCACTTACTACTACTTGATAATATGTTGTTGCACTTAGGGCATCCGTTGTGTAAGTCGCATCGGTAGCTCCACTAATGTCGCTGAAGTTGGTGCCATCTGTGCTAATCTGCCATTGGTAGGTAATATCACCCGTGCCATTGTCGACTGCTACACTCAAGGTTGAAGTTCCGCCTTCGCAGATCTCATCATCGGTGGGTTGAGCTGTGATCACTAGATCAGGTACTACCGTTACCTCTGCTACGGCACTAGTTACCGCATCACAATCACTTGCACTAGCTTCAATAATTACTTGATAGAAAGTAGTGGTTGATAGGGCTGGTGTGTCATAGGTATCATTGGTAGCTCCACTGATGTCACTAAAGTTCGTGCCATCGGTACTGGACTGCCACTGGTAAGTGATCGTTCCAGCTCCGCCGCTTACCGTTACACTAACGGTTGCCGTTCCGCCTTCACAAATCTCATCATCTTGGGGTTGAGCAGTGATGGCTAGATCATCAATTACTGTAATTGTAGCAATCGCGCTAGTGGCCGCTTCACAGCCACTTGCACTTGCTTCTACTAGGACTTGATAGTAAGTCGTGGCTGTTAGTGGATCAGTTGTGTAAGTAGCATTGGTAGCGCCAGTGATATCACTGAAGTTAGTACCATCCGTGCTAATCTGCCATTGGTACGTAATGGTTCCAGCGCCACCGGTGATGGATACATTTAGGCTGCTGGTTCCGCCTTCACAGACCGTATCATCCGTCGGATCGGCGGTAATTACGATATCGGGAATAACCGTTACGGTGGCTATGGCGCTCGTTACATCATCACAGCCGCTTGCACTTGCGCTAACTACTACTTGATAATATGTTGTTGCACTTAGGGCATCGGTTGTATAGGTCGCATTGGTAGCTCCACTAATGTCGCTGAAGTTGGTGCCATCGGTGCTAATTTGCCATTGGTAGGTAATATCACCCGTGCCATTATCAACCGCTACACTTAGTGTGCTGGTTCCGCCTTCACAGATCTCATCATCTTGAGGTTGAGCCGTGATCACAAGATCAGGTACTACCGTTACCTCTGCTACGGCACTAGTTACTGCATCACAATCGCTTGCACTGGCCTCTATAATAACTTGATAGAAAGTTGTGGTCGTTAATGCTGGTGTGTTATAAGTAGCATTGGTTGCTCCACTGATGTCACTAAAGTTAGTGCCATCCGTGCTGGACTGCCACTGGTAAGTGATCGTTCCAGCTCCGCCGCTAACCGTTACGCTAACCGTAGCTGTTCCGCCTTCACAGATCTCATCATCTTGAGGTTGAGCAGTGATGGCTAGATCATCAATTACGGTAATTGTAGCAATCGCGCTAGTGGCTGCCTCACAGCCACTTGCACTAGCTTCTACCAGGACTTGATAGTAAGTCGTAGCTGTTAGCGGATCAGTAGTGTAAGTAGCATTGGTCGCTCCAGTGATGTCACTGAAGTTAGTTCCATCCGTGCTAATCTGCCATTGGTAAGTGATTGTTCCAGCGCCTCCCGTGATGGATACACTTAGACTGCTGGTTCCACCTTCACAAATCGTATCATCCGTTGGATCAGCTGTAATTACGATATCGGGAATAACCGTTACCGTTGCAATTGCGCTGGTTACATCATCACATCCACTTGCACTTGCACTAACTACTACTTGATAATATGTTGTTGCACTTAGGGCATCGGTGGTGTAAGTCGCATCCGTTGCTCCCGTGATATCGCTGAAGTTGGTACCATCCGTGCTAATCTGCCACTGATAAGTGATATCGCCAGTGCCATTATCTACTGCTACACTCAAGGTTGAAGTTCCTCCTTCGCAGATCTCATCATCGGTTGGCTGAGCCGTGATCACTAGATCAGGTACTACCGTTACCTCTGCTACGGCACTAGTTACTGCATCACAATCGCTTGCACTGGCTTCTATGATTACTTGATAGAAGGTCGTTTGGGTTAAAGCGGGGGTGTTATAGGTAGCATCGGTTGCTCCTGTGATATCACTAAAGTTAGTGCCATCGGTACTGGACTGCCACTGGTAAGTAATGGTTCCGGCGCCGCCGCTAACCGTTACGCTAACGGTTGCCGTTCCGCCTTCACAGATCTCATCATCTTGAGGCTGAGCGGTAATCGCTAAATCATCAATAACCGTAATCGTAGCAATCGCGCTAGTGGCTGCTTCACAGCCACTGGCACTAGCTTCTACTAGGACTTGATAGTAAGTCGTGGTTGTTAGTGGGTCAGTGGTGTAGGTAGCATTGGTAGCTCCCGTGATATCACTAAAGTTAGTACCATCCGTGCTAATCTGCCATTGGTACGTAATGGTTCCAGCTCCGCCCGTGATGGATACACTTAAGCTGCTCGTTCCACCTTCACAAATTGTATCATCCGTTGGATCGGCGGTAATTACGATATCGGGAATAACTGTAACGGTGGCTATGGCGCTCGTTACATCATCACAGCCGCTCGCACTTGCGCTAACTACTACTTGATAATATGTTGTTGCACTTAGGGCATCCGTGGTGTAAGTGGCATCAGTAGCGCCACTGATATCACTGAAGTTAGTACCATCTGTGCTAATCTGCCATTGGTAGGTAATATCGCCAGTACCATTGTCGACTGCTACACTCAAGGTTGAAGTTCCGCCTTCACAGATCTCATCATCGGTTGGCTGAGCCGTGATCACAAGATCAGGTACTACCGTTACCTCTGCTACTGCACTAGTAACCGCATCACAATCACTGGCACTAGCTTCTATGATAACTTGATAGAAAGTTGTGGTCGTTAATGCTGGTGTGTCATAGGTATCATTGGTAGCTCCACTGATGTCACTAAAGTTAGTGCCATCGGTACTGGACTGCCACTGATAAGTGATCGTTCCAGCTCCGCCGCTTACCGTTACGCTAACGGTTGCCGTTCCGCCTTCACAGATCTCATCATCTTGGGGTTGAGCAGTGATCGCTAGATCATCAATTACCGTAATCGTAGCAATCGCGCTAGTGGCCGCCTCACATCCACTGGCACTTGCTTCTACCAAAACTTGATAGTAAGTCGTTGCGGTTAGCGGATCAGTAGTATAAGTAGCATTGGTCGCTCCAGTGATATCACTAAAGTTAGTTCCATCCGTGCTAATCTGCCATTGGTACGTAATGGTTCCGGCTCCACCCGTGATGGATACACTTAGGCTGCTGGTTCCACCTTCACAAATTGTATCATCCGTTGGATCAGCTGTGATTACGATATCGGGAATAACTGTAACGGTGGCTATTGCGCTGGTTACATCATCACATCCACTTGCACTTGCACTTACTACTACTTGATAATATGTTGTTGCACTTAGGGCATCCGTTGTGTAAGTCGCATCAGTAGCTCCACTAATGTCGCTGAAGTTGGTGCCATCGGTGCTAATCTGCCATTGGTAGGTAATATCACCTGTACCATTATCAACCGCTACACTCAAGGTTGAAGTTCCTCCCTCACAAATCTCATCATCAGTGGGTTGAGCCGTGATCACTAGATCAGGTACTACCGTTACCTCTGCTACGGCACTAGTAACCGCATCACAATCACTGGCACTAGCCTCTATGATAACTTGATAGAAAGTTGTGGTCGTTAATGCTGGTGTGTTATAAGTCGCATCGGTCGCTCCACTGATGTCACTAAAGTTAGTGCCATCGGTACTGGACTGCCACTGGTAAGTGATCGTTCCGGCGCCGCCGCTTACCGTTACACTAACGGTTGCCGTTCCACCTTCACAGATCTCATCATCTTGGGGTTGAGCAGTGATAGCTAGATCATCAATTACTGTAATTGTAGTAATCGCGCTAGTGGCCGCCTCACAACCGCTTGCACTAGCTTCTACTAGGACTTGATAGTAAGTCGTAGCTGTTAATGGATCAGTAGTGTAAGTAGCATTGGTAGCGCCAGTGATATCACTGAAGTTAGTGCCATCGGTGCTAATCTGCCATTGGTAAGTGATTGTTCCAGCGCCACCCGTGATGGATACACTTAGACTGCTGGTTCCACCTTCACAAATCGTATCATCCGTTGGATCGGCGGTAATTACGATATCGGGAATAACTGTGACGGTGGCTATGGCACTCGTTACATCATCACATCCACTTGCACTTGCGCTAACTACTACTTGATAATATGTTGTTGCACTTAGGGCATCCGTTGTGTAAGTGGCATCAGTTGCACCTGTGATGTCACTGAAGTTGGTACCATCGGTGCTGATCTGCCATTGATAAGTGATATCGCCCGTGCCATTATCGACTGCTACACTCAAGGTTGAAGTTCCGCCTTCGCAGATCTCATCATCAGTGGGTTGAGCCGTGATCACTAGATCAGGTACTACCGTTACTTCTGCTACGGCACTAGTAACCGCATCACAATCACTGGCACTAGCTTCTATGATTACTTGATAGAAGGTCGTAGTTATTAGGGCTGGTGTGTTATAAGTATCATTGGTTGCTCCAGTGATGTCACTAAAGTTGGTGCCATCCGTGCTGGACTGCCACTGGTAAGTAATCGTTCCAGCTCCACCGCTTACCGTTACACTAACGGTTGCCGTTCCACCTTCACAGATCTCATCATCTTGAGGCTGAGCAGTGATCGCTAAATCATCAATAACCGTAATCGTAGCAATCGCACTAGTGGCTGCTTCACAACCGCTGGCACTAGCCTCCACTAGGACTTGATAGTAAGTCGTGGCTGTTAATGGGTCAGTGGTGTAAGTAGCATTGGTTGCTCCCGTGATATCACTAAAGTTAGTGCCATCCGTGCTAATCTGCCACTGGTAAGTAATTGTCCCGGCACCGCCCGATATGGATACACTTAAGCTGCTGGTTCCACCCTCACAAATCGTATCATCCGTTGGATCGGCAGTAATTACGATATCGGGAATAACTGTAACGGTGGCTATGGCACTCGTTACATCATCACATCCACTTGCACTTGCGCTAACTACTACTTGATAATAAGTTGTCGCACTTAGTGCATCGGTTGTATAGGTCGCATTGGTAGCTCCACTAATGTCGCTGAAGTTGGCACCATCGGTGCTGATCTGCCATTGGTAGGTAATATCCCCTGTACCATTATCGACTGCTACACTCAAGGTTGAAGTTCCGCCTTCACAGATCTCATCATCGGTGGGTTGAGCCGTGATCACTAGATCAGGTACTACCGTTACCTCTGCTACGGCACTAGTAACCGCATCACAATCACTGGCACTAGCCTCTATAATAACTTGATAGAAAGTTGTGGTCGTTAATGCTGGTGTGTCATAGGTATCATTGGTCGCTCCACTGATGTCACTAAAGTTAGTGCCATCGGTACTGGACTGCCACTGGTAAGTGATCGTTCCAGCTCCGCCGCTAACCGTTACACTAACGGTTGCTGTTCCGCCTTCACAGATCTCATCATCTTGAGGTTGAGCAGTGATCGCTAGATCATCAATAACCGTAATCGTAGCAATCGCGCTGGTGGCCGCTTCACAGCCACTGGCACTAGCTTCTACTAGGACTTGATAGTAAGTCGTGGCTGTTAATGGATCAGTTGTGTAAGTAGCATTGGTAGCTCCAGTGATATCACTGAAATTAGTACCATCTGTGCTAATCTGCCATTGGTACGTAATGGTTCCAGCTCCACCCGTAATGGATACACTTAGACTGCTGGTTCCGCCTTCACAAATCGTATCATCTGTTGGATCAGCGGTGATGACGATATCGGGAATAACTGTAACGGTGGCTATCGCGCTAGTTACATCATCACATCCACTTGCACTTGCGCTAACCACTACTTGATAATAAGTTGTCGCACTTAGGGCATCCGTGGTATAAGTCGCATCAGTAGCTCCACTGATATCACTGAAGTTGGTGCCATCCGTGCTAATCTGCCATTGGTAGGTAATATCACCCGTACCATTATCAACCGCTACACTTAGTGTACTCGTTCCATCCACACAGATCTCATCATCGGTGGGTTGAGCCGTGATCACTAGATCAGGTACTACCGTCACTTCTGCTACGGCACTAGTTACTGCATCACAATCGCTGGCACTGGCCTCTATGATAACCTGGTAGTAAGTCGTTTCTGTTAAAGCAGGTGTGTTATAGGTAGCATTGGTAGCTCCAGTGATGTCACTAAAGTTCGTGCCATCGGTACTGGACTGCCACTGGTAAGTGATCGTTCCGGCGCCACCGCTTACCGTTACACTAACGGTTGCCGTTCCGCCTTCACAGATCTCATCATCTTGCGGTTGAGCAGTGATGGCTAGATCATCAATTACCGTAATCGTAGCAATCGCACTAGTGGCCGCTTCACAGCCACTGGCACTAGCTTCTACTAGGACTTGATAGTAAGTCGTAGCTGTTAGTGGATCAGTGGTGTAAGTAGCATTGGTAGCTCCCGTGATATCACTGAAGTTAGTACCATCCGTGCTAATCTGCCATTGGTACGTAATGGTTCCAGCTCCGCCCGTGATGGATACACTTAGACTGCTGGTTCCGCCTTCACAAATCGTATCATCTGTTGGATCAGCGGTGATGACGATATCGGGAATAACTGTAACGGTGGCTATCGCGCTAGTTACATCATCACATCCACTTGCACTTGCACTAACTACTACTTGATAATATGTTGTTGCACTTAGGGCATCGGTTGTATAGGTCGCATTGGTAGCGCCACTAATGTCGCTGAAGTTGGTGCCATCGGTGCTAATTTGCCATTGGTAGGTAATATCACCCGTGCCATTATCAACCGCTACACTTAGTGTGCTGGTTCCGCCTTCACAGATCTCATCATCTTGAGGTTGAGCCGTGATCACTAGATCAGGTACTACCGTTACTTCTGCTACGGCACTAGTTACTGCATCACAATCACTGGCACTAGCTTCTATGATAACTTGATAGAAGGTCGTAGTCGTTAGGGCTGGTGTGTTATAGGTATCGTTGGTTGCTCCAGTGATGTCACTAAAGTTGGTGCCATCTGTACTGGACTGCCACTGGTAAGTGATCGTTCCAGCTCCGCCGCTTACCGTTACACTAACGGTTGCTGTTCCGCCTTCACAGATCTCATCATCTTGAGGTTGAGCGGTGATGGCTAGATCATCAATTACTGTAATCGTAGCAATCGCGCTAGTGGCCGCTTCACAGCCACTTGCACTAGCTTCTACCAGGACTTGATAGTAAGTCGTAGCTGTTAATGGATCAGTGGTGTAAGTAGCATTGGTCGCTCCACTGATATCACTGAAGTTAGTTCCATCGGTGCTAATCTGCCATTGGTACGTAATGGTTCCAGCTCCACCCGTGATGGATACACTTAGACTGCTGGTTCCGCCTTCACAAATCGTATCATCTGTTGGATCAGCGGTGATGACGATATCGGGAGTAACCGTTACGGTTGCAATTGCGCTGGTTACATCATCACATCCACTTGCACTTGCGCTAACTACTACTTGATAATATGTTGTTGCACTTAAGGCATCCGTTGTGTAAGTCGCATCGGTAGCTCCACTAATGTCGCTGAAGTTGGTGCCATCGGTGCTAATCTGCCATTGGTAGGTAATATCACCCGTACCATTATCAACCGCTACACTCAAGGTTGAAGTTCCGCCTTCACAGATCTCATCATCAGTGGGTTGAGCCGTGATCACTAGATCAGGTACTACCGTTACCTCTGCTACGGCACTAGTCACTGCATCACAATCGCTTGCACTGGCCTCTATGATAACTTGATAGAAAGTTGTGGTCGTTAATGCTGGTGTGTTATAAGTAGCATTGGTTGCTCCAGTGATGTCACTAAAGTTAGTGCCATCGGTACTGGACTGCCACTGGTAAGTGATCGTTCCAGCTCCGCCGCTAACCGTTACGCTAACGGTTGCTGTTCCGCCTTCACAGATCTCATCATCTTGAGGTTGAGCAGTGATCGCTAGATCATCAATTACCGTAATCGTAGCAATCGCGCTAGTGGCCGCTTCACAGCCGCTGGCACTAGCTTCTACTAGGACTTGATAGTAAGTCGTGGCTGTTAGTGGGTCAGTGGTGTAAGTAGCATTGGTAGCTCCAGTGATATCACTGAAGTTAGTTCCATCCGTGCTAATCTGCCATTGGTACGTAATGGTTCCAGCTCCGCCCGTGATGGATACACTTAGACTGCTGGTTCCACCTTCACAAATCGTATCATCTGTTGGATCAGCGGTGATGACGATATCGGGAATAACTGTAACGGTGGCTATTGCGCTGGTTACATCATCACATCCGCTGGCACTTGCGCTAACCACTACTTGATAATATGTTGTTGCACTTAGGGCATCCGTGGTATAAGTCGCATCAGTAGCTCCACTGATATCACTGAAGTTGGTGCCATCCGTGCTAATCTGCCATTGGTAGGTAATATCACCCGTACCATTATCAACTGCTACACTCAAGGTTGAAGTTCCGCCTTCACAGATCTCATCATCGGTGGGTTGAGCCGTGATCACTAGATCAGGTACTACCGTTACTTCTGCTACGGCACTAGTTACTGCATCACAATCACTGGCACTAGCCTCTATGATTACTTGATAGAAAGTCGTGGTCTGTTAAAGCTGGTGTGTTATAGGTATCATTGGTTGCTCCACTGATATCACTAAAGTTCGTGCCATCCGTACTGGACTGCCACTGGTAAGTGATCGTTCCGGCGCCACCACTTACCGTTACACTAACGGTTGCCGTTCCGCCTTCACAGATCTCATCATCTTGAGGTTGAGCAGTGATCGCTAGATCATCAATTACTGTAATCGTAGCAATCGCGCTAGTGGCCGCTTCACAGCCACTTGCACTAGCTTCTACCAGGACTTGATAGTAAGTCGTAGCTGTTAGCGGATCAGTAGTGTAAGTAGCATTGGTCGCTCCAGTGATATCACTGAAGTTAGTACCATCGGTGCTAATCTGCCATTGGTACGTAATGGTTCCAGCGCCACCGGTGATGGATACACTTAGACTGCTGGTTCCACCTTCACAAATCGTATCATCTGTTGGATCGGCGGTAATTACGATATCGGGAATAACTGTGACGGTGGCTATGGCACTCGTTACATCATCACATCCACTTGCACTTGCGCTAACTACTACTTGATAATATGTTGTTGCACTTAGGGCATCCGTTGTGTAAGTGGCATCAGTTGCACCACTGATGTCACTGAAGTTGGTACCATCGGTGCTAATCTGCCATTGGTAGGTAATATCGCCCGTACCATTATCTACTGCTACACTCAAGGTTGAAGTTCCTCCTTCACAGATCTCATCATCGGTTGGCTGAGCCGTGATCACAAGATCAGGTACTACCGTTACCTCTGCTACTGCACTAGTAACCGCATCACAATCACTGGCACTAGCCTCTATGATAACTTGATAGAAAGTTGTGGTCGTTAATGCTGGTGTGTCATAGGTATCATTGGTAGCTCCACTGATGTCACTAAAGTTAGTGCCATCGGTACTGGACTGCCACTGGTAAGTGATCGTTCCAGCTCCGCCGCTTACCGTTACGCTAACGGTTGCCGTTCCGCCTTCACAGATCTCATCATCTTGCGGTTGAGCGGTAATGGCTAGATCATCAATAACCGTAATCGTAGCAATCGCACTAGTGGCTGCTTCACAACCGCTGGCACTAGCCTCCACTAGGACTTGATAGTAAGTCGTGGCTGTTAATGGGTCAGTGGTGTAGGTAGCATTGGTCGCTCCAGTGATGTCACTGAAGTTAGTTCCATCCGTGCTAATCTGCCATTGGTACGTAATGGTTCCAGCTCCTCCCGTGATGGATACACTTAGACTGCTGGTTCCACCTTCACAAATCGTATCATCCGTTGGATCAGCTGTAATTACGATATCGGGAATAACCGTTACCGTTGCAATTGCGCTGGTTACATCATCACATCCGCTTGCACTTGCACTAACTACTACTTGATAATATGTTGTTGCACTTAGGGCATCGGTTGTATAGGTCGCATCGGTAGCTCCACTGATATCACTGAAGTTGGTGCCATCGGTGCTAATCTGCCATTGGTAGGTAATATCACCCGTACCATTATCAACCGCTACACTTAGTGTGCTGGTTCCACCTTCACAGATCTCATCATCGGTCGGTTGAGCCGTGATCACTAGATCAGGTACTACCGTTACTTCTGCTACGGCACTAGTCACTGCATCACAATCACTGGCACTAGCTTCTATGATTACTTGATAGAAGGTCGTAGTTATTAGGGCTGGTGTGTTATAAGTATCGTTGGTTGCTCCACTGATGTCACTAAAGTTCGTGCCATCGGTACTGGACTGCCACTGGTAAGTAATCGTTCCAGCTCCACCGCTTACCGTTACACTAACGGTTGCTGTTCCACCTTCACAAATCTCATCATCTTGAGGTTGAGCGGTAATCGCTAGATCATCAATTACCGTAATCGTAGCAATCGCACTAGTGGCTGCTTCACAACCGCTGGCACTAGCCTCCACTAGGACTTGATAGTAAGTCGTGGCTGTTAATGGGTCAGTGGTGTAGGTAGCATTGGTAGCTCCAGTGATATCACTAAAGTTAGTACCATCTGTGCTAATCTGCCATTGGTAAGTGATTGTTCCAGCTCCTCCCGTGATGGATACACTTAGACTGCTGGTTCCGCCCTCACAAATCGTATCATCTGTTGGATCGGCGGTAATTACGATATCGGGAATAACTGTAACGGTGGCTATGGCGCTCGTTACATCATCACATCCACTTGCACTTGCGCTAACTACTACTTGATAATATGTTGTTGCACTTAGGGCATCCGTTGTGTAAGTCGCATCAGTTGCACCTGTGATGTCACTGAAGTTGGTACCATCGGTGCTGATCTGCCATTGATAAGTGATATCGCCCGTACCATTATCGACTGCTACACTCAAGGTTGAAGTTCCACCTTCACAGATCTCATCATCGGTTGGCTGAGCTGTGATCACTAGATCAGGTACTACCGTTACCTCTGCTACGGCACTAGTCACTGCATCACAATCGCTTGCACTGGCCTCTATGATAACTTGGTAGAAGGTCGTAATTGTTAGGGCTGGTGTATTATAAGTAGCATTGGTTGCTCCAGTGATGTCACTAAAGTTCGTGCCATCTGTACTGGACTGCCACTGGTAAGTGATCGTTCCAGCTCCGCCGCTAACCATTACGCTAACGGTTGCCGTTCCGCCTTCACAGATCTCATCATCTTGAGGTTGAGCCGTGATGGCTAGATCATCAATTACCGTAATCGTTGCAATGGCGCTAGTGGCCGTCTCACAGCCGCTGGCACTAGCTTCTACTAGGACTTGATAGTAAGTCGTGGCTGTTAGTGGGTCAGTGGTGTAAGTAGCATTGGTCGCTCCAGTGATATCACTGAAGGTAGTTCCATCTGTGCTAATCTGCCATTGGTACGTAATGGTTCCAGCGCCGCCGGTGATGGATACACTTAGGCTGCTGGTTCCGCCTTCACAAATCGTATCATCCGTTGGATCAGCTGTGATTACGATATCGGGAATAACTGTAACGGTGGCTATGGCACTCGTTACATCATCACATCCACTCGCACTTGCACTTACTACTACTTGATAATATGTTGTCGCACTTAGTGCATCGGTTGTATAGGTCACATCGGTAGCGCCACTAATGTCGCTGAAGTTGGTGCCATCCGTGCTGATCTGCCATTGGTAGGTAATATCACCCGTGCCATTGTCGACTGCTACACTCAAGGTTGAAGTTCCGCCTTCGCAGATCTCATCATCAGTGGGTTGAGCGGTGATCACTAGATCAGGTACTACCGTTACCTCTGCTACGGCACTAGTAACCGCATCACAATCGCTTGCACTAGCTTCTATGATAACTTGATAGAAAGTTGTGGTCGTTAATGCTGGTGTGTTATAAGTATCATTGGTTGCTCCACTGATGTCACTGAAGGTAGTGCCATCCGTGCTGGACTGCCACTGGTATGTTATGGTTCCGGCGCCACCACTTACCGTTACGCTAACCGTAGCCGTTCCACCTTCACAGATCTCATCACCTTGAGGCTGAGCAGTGATCGCTAGATCATCAATTACCGTAATCGTTGCAATCGCACTAGTAACGGCATCACAACCACTAGCACTTGCTTCTATTACCACTTGATAATAGGTCGTAGCGGTTAGGGCTTCCGTTGTATAAGTAGCATTGGTCGCGCCAGTAATATCACTGAAATTAGTACCGTCCGTGCTGATCTGCCACTGATACGTTATAGAACCTGCCCCACCCGTAACTGCCACAGTCAAAGTAGAAGTTCCTCCTTCGCAAATGGTATCGTCTGAAGGATCAGCCGTAATAATCACATCTGGATTAACAACTACTTTTACAGGTGCAGATACAGGATCTTCACAACCCTCGGTCGCATCTGTCACTACTAGTTGATAGTAGGTTGTGCCGGCTGTGCCTGTGGGAACGTCATAGGTTATATTGGTAGCCCCCGAAATATCGGTGTATGGCCCGCCGACTATAGTTGCGGATTGCCATTGATAGGTAAAACTACCAGAACCGCCTGTTACCGTTCCGGTAACAGTAGACGAGCCACCTAGACATACCTCTTCATTATCCACAGCAATGCTAACCTCTGGATCTGGATATACTGTAACCGTATACTCAATGAATGGAGTACACAATCCATCTGCTGGTGTGGGCTTCAGAATCGCATAGATATAATAGGTAACTGATGAAGCTCCACTTTGAGGGAAGTTGCTTGAAGTAATGCTATTTTGTGCAGGTGGAATCAAGAATTCGCCTAAACTAACAGTTGCATCAGTGGATGTGTACGGATCTGTTTGTTGGGTAGTGAAACGCAAAAATTCTACACTAACAAAGTCTAGCGGATCTAAGACCTCTGCACCAAAAGTTACTTCTCCTCCAACACAGATAAAGAAATCACTATCTCCCACCAGGTTTAAGTCAGTTTCATCTACCAGAATATCGATACTGGCTGAATTTGTACAACCATTGCCATCCGTGTACGTATAAGTTATAGTATGTGTACCTGCCCCGGCTGTAGCTGGATCAAATACTCCGGTTGATGCATTCACACCAGGTCCAGCAAAGGTTCCGCCCGTCGGAGAAACCACCAAGGTATACTCCTCATCATCGACACAGAAAGGACCTGATGCATCCAAGGTAACCGTTGGCAACTCATTTACCACTACCCCAATTTCTGCTGCCGCAGTGCACCCAATGGCATCTGTTATTTCTACAGTGTAAGTAGTTGTTACACTAGGATCTACTGTGATAGAAGCCGTGGTAGCTCCAGTAGACCACAAATATTCGTAAGGTTCAGTTCCATCCGATCCCGTGGCTGTCAAAACAATAGATTCTCCTATACATATCGTGGGATCATCCCCTTCCACCTGAATCTCTGCCGTTAGAATACATTCAATACAGCTTTCTGTGGAAGAAGCTACTACCGAACCAATACCAAAAGAGTCTCCATTGGGATCCGGAGAACAAATTTCTATCTCTAATTCCGTTCCATCTCCTGGAACATCTAGCAAGGTCATTTCAAATAGAGAAGCCTCATTTCCAGCATTTTGTGCTGTATAGGATTGCGTATCTGTAAAAACAACCTGGTTAGAAGTATTTCTTACCGTAATACTGATTTGTACTTCTCGTGTATTGTCCTTTTCATGTACGGGAACCTTGATGACGATATCCCTAGGTAAATCACTTTCACCGATAGATGTTGTGTTCGTAATACAATCATCCGAACCTGAAGGCGTTTTATCATCATGCAATTCATAATTGGCTGTAGTAAATCCAGAGGAACCATTGGGCACATCGCGGACTATGTATAAAGCCATACTAGTAATATCACAACCATTCGGATTCGTCACGCAAACTTGAGTGTAGGAGCCAGGAAATTGAACCCTGAAGATTCTCTCTTTTCCTCCACCAGGTGAAGTTTGTGCAGCATCAATCCCACTAACTGTGATAGAAGTACTCCCAGCCGTAAAGGTTAAAAAGGCAGGAAGCTCATTTCCAGTACATTCATCGTTTTCTACCCAAGCTTCCGCAATCACACTCACTACATCCCCCGTATTGGGAATGTTTACGCAGTTCGTAGCACTATTTAATAATCCATCGATAACGACATCAATCGTACGATCAGATTCACAATCATTCTCGAAATCTAGATCGAAGGAGTCACTACAACCTGCAACGGTGATATCGATAGAGGCATCATCCGTACAGCCATTTCCGTCTGTATAGCTGTAAGTGATGGTATGAACACCAACACCAGCACTTGCCGGATCAAAGGTGGCCCCACTCATACCTGGACCACTATAAGTACCTCCACTCGGGCTTCCTACCAGCGTAATACTCGCATCTGTATCACATAGTGGGTCTACTGCATCCAGCGTTACCTCTGGTAATTCGTTTACTACAATATTAATTGTAGCAGTAGTTTCACATCCAATTGCATTTTCAGCGGTGTAAGTGATAGCATGCGTACCTGCCCCCGCAATCGCCGGATCAAAGGTTGAACCACTTACTCCTGAGCCACTGAATGTACCTCCAGTAGGAGTAGCCGCAAGAGTAATGGACCCATCATCTTCACAATAAGGACCTACTGGGTTAAAGACAATATTAGGGAGATCAACTACTTCCACAATTACATCATCTACAGCCGTACAGCCATTTGCATCGGTGACCGTGACAAAATATGTTGTGGTCGCAATTGGACTTACTGAGATACTAGCTCCCGATTCACCCGTACTCCATTGATAGGAAGTGCCCCCAGAAGCGCTTAAAGTGACAGCGCGTCCTGAATCTGTACACTCCCCTATTCCGACATTGGCCTGGAATGGATAGTTATGAATCTCCCCACTTTTGTGTACATAAGATGCAGCAATCACCTGACCGTCAATATTTCCAGAACTATTCTTGGTAAAGTCTGCATTCGGAGCCAGGAACGTTCCTTGAATGGATTGTCCTCCACTAATACTCAGGGTAGTCGTATTATAGAAGTTCCAAAGTATATATTGCCCCTCAGCTCCACTAATACCAGCCAAAGTAGGTAGACTCCAATTGAAAGTGCCAGCGGCATTCACATTAATAACTAGAGGCTGTGAATTATCAGGCTTATTGGTAAAAGTTAATTGCGTATAGGCATCTAAATCTGTCCCGGAGATATTAATAATATTGGTAAGGCCATTGGTCAACGTTATGCTCCCATTTCCTGCACCAGTAATGGAGTTGTTAGCAGCTAAGCCAGCCAAAGCACTTGAATTACTTCGGAAAGTACTGAAATTAGTGCCAAAATTAATGACTCCCGCATCATTGATAGAAGCTTCGGGTTGGCTTAAGGTTAGACTAATCTTCGGATTTGAATCAAAACCACTTGGCGTTATTCTCGTGTTTACTGGAGAACCATTTAATTCAGAGAATATGTTCGAACCTGTGGTATTTCCGATCTTGGTATAGCCATTATTTAGTACGTTAATGCCCGACCCGCTCGTATAAAATACTCTACCCCCAATAATCAGAGCAGAAGGATTGCTATCGCCAGCGTCGATCAGGTCTCCCGCGGAGTGAATGGCTACATTGTAATTTCCAGCAATGGTAAGATTACCTCCTGCCGCTACAGGCCCTTCAGATTCACCACCTTCTACCCTCATGTCTCCTTCGATAAAGGCATTAAATAGAGCCGAAGTGACAGTCAACACACTGCTGGATTGATTGACACATTCGCAGATTTGTTGATCGGCACCAGCATTTGCGGTTGGGTTGGGGTTTACAGTTACCACGATCTCATCAACTGAGGTACATCCATTTTCGTCCGTTACTGTCACCGTGTAAGTAGTCGTTACTGTTGGGGTCACAGTAATGCTAGCAGAGGTGCTACTTGTATTCCACAAATAGCTCAAAACACCTGTCCCTCCAGTTGCGGTTACATTAAGTGTCACACTACTACCCAAGCAAATAGCTTCATCAGCGGCTGGAGTAATTTCTGGGCCTGCTTCATTTACCAAATCAATAGTACCATCAGGGAACCTTTGGTAACAAAGAGAGGAACCCGAGCCATCACAATCTAGGTCGGTCCATTTCTTAATGCGATAGGAGCCCGGCGCTAAACCAGTAAATACAGGAGTATCTTGCCAATCTGTTTCCCAATCATCAATAGTATAATTATATAGTCTATACACCAAACATAGTCCACTTGGGTTACTCGTAACCGTACCCGTAATCGTACCATTGTTTTCACCACAAGTAGGATTGGTGGATTCTATATCCATTTCAATTTCCTCGTACACCGTTACGACTACATCTTCCGTTGCTTCGCAGCCATTCTCGTCTGTTACTGTCACCGTGTAGGTTGTAGAGGTAGTAGGACTTACTGTGATAGTGGCCGTAGTCTCCGTTGTGCTCCACTCATAATCTAAGGCTCCTACACCACCGCTACCTGTAGCTGTTAGATCAGTACTTTCTCCTTCACATATAGCCAAATCACTCGTGGCTGTTACATTGGGTTGAGCCTGATCAGTTAGGGTTACCGTTCCCAAATCCACCGGACATTCATCATTGCCCCATCTTACCCAAATATCATAAGTGCCATCAGCCAAACCTGTAAAGGAAGCCGAGCCACTATTATCTGCTACATTTAATGGATAGGTAGAACCACCATCATTACTAAATTCTATATTAGATCGGCCTGAAACATTAGAAAAGCTAAAAGTGATTTCCCCATTGTCTAGGCCACAACTTGGATCTGTTGTACTAACAGTAGCCTCTGGTGCCACCAGAACTGTTTTGGTCACTGTATTAGAATTGAAGGTACCACACTTATCAGAGATGGCCTGCCTACGATACTGGGTTGTCTCAGTGATCGTTCCTGGATCATAATTTACCCCCGTAGCACCTGATATATCAGACCAGCCACCACCACTTGGTTTCGATTGCCATTGGTAGCTGAGATCGCCGTTGCTCGCGCCGCTGCTGAAGTAGGAAGCGGGAATAGGTCGCTCTTGTGTACCACTTGGCAGTTGCCAACCGACTGCCAAATTATCTCCACCACCACCTTCTTTCATCAAAGCTTCTATGTAATAAGACTCCCCTGCCACTAAGGCAATGGATGAGGATTGTTGCGAACTAAACTTATCCCATTGCCTTGAATTTGTCCAACTAGAAACGGATGCGATCAACACCTTATTTGAGGGATTGTCATCGGTACTCAACCAAAGTTCACCACCATCATCACTGGCAATCCAGAAAGTGTAATTCCCTGTACTAGGCGCACACAAATAGCCTGAAATACGTTGGCCATAATTATCTGCAATATTTGTTGGTGCTTCGAATAAACTAGTAAGCGTAGAAGTAGCATCTGGATTGTTGGGATAGTCTGAATCTGCTACTAAATTAGATACAGAGGATCCACTGATGTTATCATAGCGTTCCAAAAGAAGCGTACCATTTCCTGGACAAGCTGTGCCAATTCCATAAGGATCTGTACCTACAATCTCCGCCGGATCATAAGAACCACAGTCTTCCTCGCTTGCCGAAATGGTTCCTGGGTCGAAAGTATCACAATCCGCACATTCAATTTCAAGATTCACAATACCAGAAAAAACGTAGGATTGTCCCTTGTGTCCGGAGGTAGATGGACAGCCCGTTGAACCAGAACTAGGACTATCAATTTCTATGCTTAGTGTCGTAGCACTTCCAGGCACATCATTAAGCGTAATGGAAGGGATAGCCAAACAACAGTCGCCTAGCGATACATCTGGTCCATCAAGGGTTATACTAGAGGACACTCCTCCTGCGGAAACAGTAATATTGAGAATCCGACAGTCAGTGGTTAACTCCGAAATCGGCATATCAACGGTGATATCCCGAGTCGTAAAATCACTAGGAATTGTATAATTGAAAGTTTCAACACTCGAATAACTACTGTAGGAAGTAAACTCTCCCGTCGTATATCCCGTGGTGGCTCCCGTGTTTCGGAAAGCATAAACCATTACGGATTGCAACTTGTCTTCAGCGGTATAGTCTTCATAGGTAATACTCGAAGTAGAGCCTGTAACTTGCCCTCTATACACATATACATTATTTAAAAGGCCCGGCACATCCTGACGAGTCATCGAATAGACATTGCTACTGGCATCCGTAAAAAAGGCCGTTGTACCTGGGTTTCCACCCTTATAAATCACTTCTACCACATACTGAAAAACATTCCCAGAACTGGGAATGCTCACTGTTGTCTCATTTTCATTTTCAGCACCTGCGCCATATAGGTCAACTTCTTTGCCAGATCCACAATCAAAGGTGTAATCTGCTGGATCAGAAGTGGAATTCCCACAATCAATCGTGAGTACATAGTCTTCTACTTCTCCCCCTATCTCGTTGTCAGTAGGCGAATTAATCTGACTATCATCTATGCGAAACCTAGCATAGGTTGTCCCGCAGGTAGCATCTACCGGGACAACAAAATTGAACACCACATCTTGTATGGATGCACTGTTGGTCGTTATATTGTAGTTATCTATAATCTTTTCACCACTATCATTGAAATCTCCATCTGCATTGAAGTCGACCCAAGCAGACAGATAATCATTACTGTGGCATTGATTCATGATACCAATGGTAATCTCTTTTTCGGTATTGGGAATTAAAGTAGCCCCACCCGTCCAGGTAACTCCATCTTCATCATCCAGGTTATCATTATCGTCCCCATCTGCATTGTTGCTGTACGCAGAAACGGTCTCAGAATCGACGAAAGAACCTAAGTGTACTCGACATTCATCTTCGATTATGTGATAAGGGTTTCCATAAGAGGAAGGTGCATCTCCATAATCATTTGCCGTGTAACAGCCCGTTTCTATGTAGGGCTGAACCGTAGCTACGCTGGGCTCATAAATAACAATCTGATCTTTGATATTTCCCACGGAATAAGGGACTCTAGTAATGGCCAGGCTACAAAGCTCATTGCAACTGGTGCTCGTTTCTGAAAAGTACCAAATAGCAGAGTTAATGGCAGCCAAAGAATAACCTAGGCTTGACCCCTGGCACATCACAAAGGCGATCCGTTCAGCGGCCAACTCTTTTTCCTCATCAGTGGCTGTACTCAAGGTGCCAAAAATGGTAGTCTCGATAGTTAGATTATCAATCCCCTGCTTTTTTACAAAAGTAACACTACCATAGGGGTAGCCTTGTGCAGGAGTAGGTTCTGTTAGCTCAAAATTTAAGCAATAGGCTCGAACAGATGTTTGAACCACACAGCTATTATCAACGTAGGCTATACAACCTAAATAATCATCATCAGCAAAAATATAAGTGTCAGGATCAAGGTAAGAGCGATCCATTACAATATTCTGATTATCACAATTCAAGTAATTGAAGGTCCCTGTACCACATGCTCCCCTGTCATTAAAGGTACAGCCATGACGCAGCAAATACTCTTGCTCAATGGTCTGAGCCATACAACCATCTGCCTCCCTCGTAATGGTAAAGCGCTTGTAGGTATCAGGGATCATACGAGTCAAAACGATCTCATTGCCCCGTTTCCTCAGGCCAGTATAGCTTCTTATAACTTTAGTTCCTTTATGCATTCTCAGCGTATAGGAAGAGGAGATAGCAATATCTTCATTCAGACGAATAATAATCTGGCCATCGCCAGCACCACAAGCGGTCTCAGCTTGAATGGTGATGGACTCAATCGAAAGTGAACTACAGGGTTCTACAGTAACTTCCATTGCCTCCTCCAGCGGCAAGAATTCCTGTCCTTGCAACTGTGGTGGAATAAGCAGACCCAAGAAGGAGATGACTAAGAAAAGCGTAAATTTCTTAAGATGACTATTGTTCAGGGATTGTGTGTACACGTAAGTCATAGTGTTGTCGTGTTATTATCAATATTTAGGTCGTCTTCAAATAGCATACAAGCCCCGCCCCATACAAAATCAGGGGGGAGCTAATGTTCATAGCTCAATGTTTGAGTGACACAAGGATCAGCGACACATACAAAAACTCCATTGTGTCAGTGCTCAAACCTAGCTTAGTTGATAAGACTGTACTACATTATTCTTCGGGAAAAACTCGCTATAGGAGGACTGAAAGTCAGCGAGTAGGGATAGATGAGAAGAAAACGTGTACGTCCATAGTGTTTCTGTTTTTACTTGAGATTGTGTTGTTCTGCTTGAAGTGCCAATAGATGGTACCTCCGCTTAGTAATAGACCTGCTAGGGGGATATTGAGAAGTTTCTAGATAAGAGGGATGACCCTCAAGAGGGTTTGCAATAGGGATGCGAGGCAAATATAGGTCTTAAATTTTTTTTTTAATTATTTATTCTTTCATTTTTCGAAAAATTGTGACAGATCAGATTTATTTTGTCACCTTCACTACTTTTTGACACATAACTATTTTACCTATATAAGGGTCAAATGGTCGACCTAAACCTCCTAATTATACTGGTTTTCTGGGGATAAATGCAGGGAATTTCTAACTAACAACTATAATCTTGTTGCTTCGTCTTACGCTGATTCTCCAAATTTTGTTACAAATTCCCGTTGAACTACTTATATTTAATTTTTTATAACATGTATCATTTTCTGTACCCACCTTCCTGCTTCATTCGTCATTTCCAGGTATAGCACTCCGCTTGGCCAGTACGTTCCATCTATTGTAAGCTGATGCCGACCAGCAGCTGCATTAATCGTCCATTGATCTACTTCTGCTCCTGTAGCCGACAACACTCTAAATGTGGTTTGTTGCGAGGTCTGTAAGCTATACTCTAGAAAGGTTTGCTTGCTAAATGGATTGGGAAAATTGCCAATAAGACGAGTGATCATTTCCTCCTGTTCCGATTCAATTGTTAAGCCAATGCCTATGACTTCCTCCTCCTCGGTATACGCCTCGGCCGGGGTAAATCCTGCCAAGCTGAATAAGTCTTCCCAAGCGCCTGACGCTACTACCTGGAAACGCAATTCTATCAATTGTACATCCGCTAAAATCGGGTCTAACTGCTCGCCTTGCGATGAATTCCAACTTACCGTAATTTGGCCTTCTTCGACAAAATTCGTCCCCCAATGTCCCTCCTCTAACAAAGCCCCGGTGGCATCTAAAAAGGATAAATGCGCTGCATCCCATTGGAAGCTAAACTGGAATCCCTCTAAAACTTCCTTACTTCTAAAGAAGATCGGAACAGAAACAATATCATTGTCGGTCATCGGCGTCTCCCGAAGCACCAATTTGGCCCTGCTTTGATCACGCGGCTGTACGCGTTGAAGCCCTTGCAATTGGGTACTGACGGTATTATTTACATCACCCACCTTATAGCCTACAAAGTTAACGTTGCCCGCTTCTATAGCACTAAGGTTGTTTAAACTGACTGCCTCTGGGATCAGGGTCCTCCAGGGATTTTCAGGATAAGGGAAGTCAAATTCCTCATCGACGAAACGCCAACTTGTGTTATTGGGAAATTCTTCATCTATCCCTAGTACAAGTCGGCGCAAGGCAATCAAATCAATCGTAGTAATACTACCAGAATTATTAACATCCGCAGCCAGTAATTTTAAAGGAGAATTCAAGTAGGATACCCCCAGAATATGTTTGGTGATCAGGATAAGATCAAAAGTGGTTACCCCATTCAGGGGATAATCATTCCAATGTGGAGTGATCGTGTAATCATATCCCGTTTGTACATTGCTGAGCTCATAGAATCCACCTGCACCGGCCCGGGTCTGTTGCTCTGGTGCCTCCTCTCCACTCAGCATTACGATAGGTCCGGGTAGGGGTGCCCCTACTCCGGTCGTAATCCGCCCGGCTACATTGGCCGATTCCGGACAAGCTATTTCCAAATTATTTTGCACTAAGATATAAGTCTGGCATTTATCGAAATTCGGCCCACCTTGTGTTCCATCCAATTGTACCTGATAGGGGTTTCCTGCTTGATCCCAAGAAAAGATCTCTACGGCCACCGATGGCATATCATCACAAGTCAACACCAAACTTGTCTGCTCCCTAATAACCTCCTCTCCTACTACATTGATAGAATATTCAAGGGGCCCCAAACAGTCATCAAAAGTGCTCGCGAGGAAATCCGTAGCCCAGATCACAGCAGCTCCGGTATCGGCAATACCATCTCCATCCGCATCTTCACCTGGCTCTACAGGAGCCAGCTCTATAGCCAATCCATTAATGCAAACGGGGGCATCAACATAGCAATCTACCACATCAAAAGGCAGATCAGTCCTACTGGTATTTCCACAACCATCCGTAGCAATCACCACAAAAGCATGGGAGCCGATCGGATATTCACGGATCACCCGAAATTTTGGATATTCACCATCAATCCCCTCCGTTGGCACGTCTTCGTCTATCTCTCCGTCAAAATTCTCATCGTAAAAAATATCAAATTCAATATCGAAAGGAGAACAGGCTTCGAATACTAAAAAGAAGTATTCAATCGGTGCTTTACAGGTCTCATTGTTGAAGCTACAAAATGGTGGAGGTGGAGCAAAGAATACAGCAGGTGGTGTGTTATCATAAATCTCAAGCACCTGAATGTATTCCCAATACCCATTCGACTCCACTGTCCTCCAATGCCCTTCCGGATTGGTGGTACCGTCACAGCTTTCATCTTTTTCACCTGCAGCCGGAATAGTATTTTCAGGATCATTATCTCGATCAATAAAGGCTACTCCATTTCGGTTGATCACCCAAATGGCTTCCTCTCCTACTTCACCATCACAATCTTCATCCCGGCCAATTCGAATCGGCTCCGACTCCCCATCGTATTCACACCAGTTAATCACCCGATAGGTTCGATTAATGATGAAACAAGCATCAGGAGAGATATCAAATCGCTCATCTTCTACACTAACCGCTAGCAAATCACACCCTACTTCATAAGTCATGATGGTATCTGGTGCAGGTAAGCCACATTCTGCTCTAGCATCTTTCGGAAAGACTATTTCGTAATGATGCGCCAAACCTACGTCTATCTTTTGTTCGCACGTACCTCCAGACTGGTTTCCAGATCCATCGGTCACCTGGAAAACCCTTGTGATCTGCCCTTCACCGCACTGATCCAGATCAATCACAGGAGCTAGTTCTTCCCAGCTAGCCTGACAATTATCTTGTGCGCTCGGTCGTCCAAACAAAAGCTGTAATTCATTGATATCAATGGAATCTAGCTGTAAAAAGGGAAGTTCACTACAAAGAATCGTCGTATCGTGCGGAGCCACACAGGTGGGTAGTTCTTTATCTTCCACCAGAATGTTCATCCAACAGGTACCCTGGTTCCCAGCTGAGTCGGTGACTAATAGTTCGACCTTGATCAAGCTATCAATATCGCAACAACTGAAGAGCACTTCCGCTGCCCATTCCGAATAGTATTCCGAAGTATCTTCACAAGTTTGAGTTGGCTTATACCAGCGACGTACCGCTAAACTGTCCACCCCGCACTCATCCCAGCTTCCTTCATCTACCTGCGTAGCACTTACAGCCGCCACACCCCGACTATCTAAGGAAACGTTCAAAACATCTGTACAAGCCGCAACCGGAGCAGTATTGTCCTGCATAAGAAATGGGCATTCAGCAATGGTCTGATTACCACAATCATCCACCACGGTATACCGGAAGAAATGTACACCCAAAGGAATATTACTAACAAAGCGCGGGTCTCCATTATCCGGCACCTCGGCTAGGATTACCGCAGCTTCCCCTTCCACCGGGTAGGAAACGACTTCACTGGTCAATACCCAACTTTCCGAACAATTGTCTTCAATCTCTGGATAAGGCACCCATAGACTACCTGTGCAATCAAATGGTCCAACACTAAAAATCAAGGTATCTCCATTGGCGCCATTAGTGGGGCAATAAACCGTTGGCGGGGTAACATCTCCAATCTTGATGGTTTGGAAAAACTCATAAGGGGTTCCTCCCTCACACCAATCAACCACTTGCCACGTTCGAATGAACTGCTGAGCATTCTCACAGATTTCAATAATTGGGCTGTCTGTATAGAAGGCCACCAAATGGCATAGTTCTGGAGCAATATCATAGATACCGAATACCGTATTCACCTGCGGCCACCCCGTAAAATCGGGATGCGGATAGCCTTGTTGATCCGTTGGGTACTCCTGATCACATGCGATATATCCTACCAAATCAGGGGCGATAATTTGCCCAATCCCAGGAGAAGTAATCTCAATCAATTGCTCACAGCTACTACTATTTCCACTAGGATCGCTTGCCGTAAAGGTACGCCGGATGGTACCCGGCCGACATTCTTCGCCGGATTCCATTTGATCAACAATACAGATTTCCACCGGCTGACAAATCTCAGAGACACTTCCATGCCAAACCTCATCACTAGCGTGAGGGTAACCAAAACCAGAAAGCCAATCCAATAGACCTTGTAAGGCATTGGCGGCTTCTTCCTCTACGGGGTAGATTACCTCTCCATTGGCATCTAGTTGATAGCAGTGGGGCGTTCCGCTTGGGAGGTGAGTTATGAGTAAGCGATCCTCGTCAGTACAAATGACTTGTTGTACCGAAACTTCAGGACAATTTAGTAGCGGAGGTTCGACATCAATCACTTCCACTATTCCTCCACAAGAAAAGAAAGGTGTGGGATTCGTATCTGGTTGGAAACTCCAGTTGCTCAAACGTAAAGCACAGGGTTCCGTTGCAGAAAATCCAGTACGGATTTCTATAACCAGCATAGAGCCTGCTACCAGTGTATTCGATAAACTTCCACTTTCCGCATTATTACTCGTATGCAAAACATCTACCGTCCCGTTCGGATGCGCCTGGTACATCATAAAAAAGGGCAGGTGATCCGTTCCCTCGTAGGACCAGTCACAACTCAAAGTTCCATAGTGCGGAATCTGCACCATAGCGACCGCATAGCCCGGTTCTTCACCCGGTTGTAGATCGATATGCAAATCGCTTGCCGTCCAGGTCAAACTAGCACTAATGCTATGAGCCTGATGCCATTGCTCTTCCTTAAAACCTCTGGTAAACCCTTCCACGGGCAGCAGATCCGTCCGACCAATCTTATAGCTGAAGATACCTGCCCCATCGACCACGGGGCCATTGGATGGGTCAGCATCAGATATTTCTATTGTGAAATCTTCGTCAACCAAACACCCAAATTCCCCTTCCAGTACCATATCAGGAGTAATTAGGGCTTGGCAATCATCCTGAACAGGAAGTTGCAAAGTATCATTACAGGCCAACTGTATAGCTGGATAATCTTCCTTTTCGAAGACAACCGGAAAGCTAGCTTCCATTGTACTGCCTTCGTTTACGTTAGCGGATAACAAAACCTGATAGGCTCCTGCTGGAGCCAGCAAGGCATAGGTTGTTAAACCATTTTGATCGTAAACAGGATATACGGCCACCTCTGCCGGAGGTTCTACCACCACCTGTAAACTCGGAAGCTCTTCACAAGCGCCCTGAAGTCCAGCTTGGAAGTATAGTAAACCAACATTTGCTTGACAAGAAGGTAAGGTTTGAGAAAAACCATGGGAAGGATAAATAATGGAAGCCTCGCAGGAAGACATACGCTTTATGTCCCAGCTTTCATTGGCCAAAATTGGGTGGTTGCTAATTCCAATTAAAATAATAAGTAGCCTAGTTGCATTCGCCGTCAGTCCTCGCTTCATGACTTAAACCGATTGTGTTTGAGTGAGAAGGCACCGTCGTTCCTTCCCAGTGTATGTTTTTACATAGGAATTCTGTATGGACTCACAATTGCGAGAAACCTTAACAAGGGAAACGATTATGCTATCTGGAAGCAGCATGACCTTACACTTGCGAGCTAAGTTTCAGTTAGTCGTTCTATATGTCTGGAGCCTATTCAAAGCTAAATGGGGAGTGCCAGTTTTTGGGCTAAAAACGTGTAATGTAGGAATGTAGATATTCTAAAATGTAGTGCCAATATAGGAGGGGATGGCATACTTTTCCAAATACAACGGAAAAATAGTAATTTTTTATATAAAACTAAAAAGCAATGTGAAATTAAACGGGGAGTTTAGTGATTTTGTCTAAGTGCTTGCTAAATGTGTACTGAGGTTTAGGTTATCTGGCCATTTTTAGGTTGAAAATTCTCTTATTCCGTCCGGTGTCAGGCTCCAGCTAAGGCTTTGTCTTAGCCTTCGATGTTGCCACTGGAAGAAATCAAAAATGGATCTAAAAATGCAGATGGAATGACCATTCAGTACTTCATACTCAATTTAAATCTTAAGGTTTCACCCCAGAATACTTTTTTACCGGATTTAGTTAAGGATCTTTTAAAATTGCCAATGGTCCTCATCGAGACAATAGTTTGTGCTTTAGTATAGCTATTTTTGGAGAAAAATCGCCATGATTCGACTGCTCCCGAAATCCCGACTTTCCTCTACAGATAACTTCTTGTTTTCTACCTTCTTCTCCTATCAAAAGGGTATTGCAATTGTCCTAATCCTTGCCTTCAGCTACGGTTTCACCAACTTGGAGAAGGAAGAAATGGGCAAATTGATTATCAAGATCAACAATGTATCGAAAGACCGTGGTGTTATCTGGATTGGATTGTATGATTCAGCGGACACCTATCTGATTAAAGAAAAGTCCATTCTAAAAAAGATTGATGTTTCGCAGAAGGGCTATCACGAAATGGTGATCGACAGCCTACCCTATGGCATTTACGCAATGGCATTATTCCATGACATCAATGCCAATGGCGAGATGGATCGCAATTTATTGGGAATCCCCTCCGAGCCATACGCCTTTTCAAAAAAACCAAAATCCAAATGGCGCCTGCCTAAATTTGACGAGGTCAAATTTAATTTTTCTCAGGACGTCCAAGAGATAGATACGAAACTAAAGAAATGGTGGGATTAGCGTTACCGACTAAATTAGCTTGATTGGAGCGGGTACATTTGATCAATGTCCCAGGCTTTTGTATTTTTGGCTCAACGAAGGACTTATCCATGAAGGTTTTAATAGTTGAAGATGAATTGCCTGCTGCCAAACAGCTAACAAAATTGATCCAAGCTTTCCGCCCGACAGCTCAAATTCTAGAGGTTTTGGATAGTGTGGAAGCTGCTGTTGATTGGTTCTCCAAACACCCTATGCCAGAGCTTGTATTCATGGATATCCAATTAGCAGACGGATTGAGTTTTGATATTTTCGCTTCGGTCGAGATTCGTACACCTGTTATTTTTACCACCGCTTTCGATCAGTATACCTTAAAAGCATTTAAAGTCAATAGCGTTGACTATCTGTTAAAACCCATTGAACCCGAAGAACTACAAGCAGCTATTGTAAAATTTGAAGAGCGGTTTATTCGTCCTCCCTCCTTTGATCACCCGCTTTTGCAGCAGTTGTTACGATCCTTTCAACAACCTGTTTTCAAAACGCGATTTCTGATCAAGTTAGGACAACAATTGTCCTTTATCGAGACTTCTGAAATTCGTTACTTCTTTTCTTCGGAAAGTTTGGTCTACATTAAAACTCAGCACAATAAAAAGCATTTAATTGACCAGCCACTGGATCAACTTCAACATGAACTGGACCCCAAACAATTTTTCCGAATCAACCGGAAGGCTATTCTTTGTATTCAGTCCATTGATAAGATTCATCCTTATTTCAATAGTCGTCTAAAGATCACGGTCCGCCCGGCTGCGGATTTTGACTTGATCGTGAGTAGAGATCGAGTAGCCAGCTTCAAGAATTGGCTAAATGGCGCCACTGGCTGAAGGGCTATGGATCTCCCCTATTTGTTTTGGCGGCTTACTGGTTTGGGGCTATTGCTATCGTTATGAGTACTTTATAGATTTGCTTCTTATTGTTTCTTTCCCACATAAATCGGAATATCTTTTTTGGAGAGCGTACAAAATATAATTCCAGATAGTGGCGTTATTTGTAATATAATTCTCCTTAGAAAGTCAAAAAACCAACCTTCTTTTTCCCACCCCAGTATTTACTCATATTAGACAAAAATACATTTGTCTAAGTGCTTTTTTTATGCAAATTTTGTATCAAGTAACGCTATTCTCCAATAAAACCTATTAAGTTATCCTATGAACCGAGAACATCCTGAAAAGCCTATCCCTCGTGATATTGTTATCGCATTTGTTATTTTTCTCGCCTGCATTTTATTCTCTATATTCTATCAAGTAAAAACTACTGGAGGTATTGTAGGACTTTACTAGAAGAAGGCAGATGCTGTAAGTACACGAAGGCGGAAAGGCAAAAAAAGGGATAGCAAAAGCCATCCCTTCTATCTATTTCATGAACATTATCTTAACTACTCCTTAGGTAGCCTGTCATAATTTTTCCCTAATAGAAATGTTGGTTTCCCCTTTCAAAGATTGCCCAGTCAATTCCTGGTACAACTTAAGGTACTTTTGATGCAATGCCGTGGACTGCCTTTTACCATTTACTTTGAAGCTCTCTTGACTCAATTGGAACCGGTATTTCTCTCCCGGTTTTACCAGTTTATCTGCTACCAATTCCTTTTCTAGTCCTCTTTTCACCTTTTTATGAAAAAAATCTAATTCAGCATTCAACACATCGAGCTCCATCTCAAGGTCCAATGTAACCTTTTCCAAGTCATTGATTGCCAATTGTAAGTCTTCCATTTTGGTATCCATCTTAATAGAATCTATTACTACATTTAGATCAAGATCCAGCTTATCCAATTCCATCATTTGCTGATTCATCTTCTTCTCTAGGTCTATGACAGACCATTTTACAGGAATGGAATCCAATAGCTCTTGAGAAAGGGCATCCACCCCTGCAAAGGTTAGTTCGGGGGCTTCCAGCCGTTGGAAATAGCCCTCTATGGATTCCGTTACCTGGCCATAATCGTTTTTAGGTACTCGCTCCGTTTTGGGTTTAACCTTTGTTTTCTCTTTCTTCTCCACCTTCTCTGATTTGACTTTCGTTTTATTTTTGGTCTTCACCTCTTTCTTGAAAATATACTCTCCCACTCCTGGTACAGGGGGAGTTGGGGGCGCAGGAGGGGTTGGGGGCACGGGAGTAGCCACTGGAGATGGAGCTGCAGGAGGGGTAGGTACAGCGGTCGGTGTTGGTGAAGCGGGTGGAGTTACCGGAGCGGGTGGAGCAGGGGGAGGGGGAGGAGGTGGCGCATTGGCCAACAACTCTTCTACGTAATCCTCGTAATCGTTCAAAGCCTCCGCCGGAACAGATTTGCCATCAATGGAGAGGCTTTTGAGTTTGCCATCTTCTAAATAGGCTTTCACCTTCTTCCCATTATCATTTACATTAAAACTGAAACGGCCTTGAGGCAATGTATCCACTGGAGAAGGCAAAGGCTTCGGAAGGGGCTCAGGGCTAGCTTCGTGCAAAATAACAAAAGAGGAAGGCTCAGGTTGAGGCTCCGATATAGCCTCGGCTGTTGCGGCTTGTTTACTCAAGGACATACAGCTTAGTCCAATTAGCAACAACAGGGTGATCATTAACTTTTCCATAGCACTGGAATGATTATGCGAGGGGTCTAATATCCTTTGTACCCGTTTGAGCAAAGGCATTTTCTTTCCTACTAAGGTCATAGCCAAAGCAGGACTTCTGGCCTCATCTATTTGTAATTGCATCAATGATTTGGCATAAAGTAGGGAGTTACCACATAACTCTACAGCCATATCATCACAACAATTCTCTCGTTCTACACGGATCAATGCAGATATCCACCACACCGCTGGGTTAAAATAAAATAGCACTTCTATAATTGACTGAATAATGTTGAACAAATAATCCTGCCGCCAGATATGTCCCAGTTCATGCACCAAAATGGCTTCTACTTCCTCCACTTCTAAGCGATTGACTAAACCTACAGGTAGGAGGATCAAGGGTTTCATGACACCAATCACGGCAGGTACCTGGACCAAATCGGAAGCCTGAATCTTTACCTTTCGCTTCAAGTTCAATCGATCTGTAAGTTGGTTTAATCGATGCTGCCAGACAGGATCCAATGATTCAATTCCGCTATATCTCAAACGATGTACATAAGCAAGTCCACCAAAAAGACGTAAACCAAAAAAGGCGAATCCAACTAACCAGCATCCAACTATAGCAGGAAGATGATCATCCAGGTAACTAATAACCCAATGTTGTAAACTTTCCCAGCCTGTAGCACCAACTAACTCCATGGGGAAGGTACCTTCGGTTTCCCACTCGACTGGAGTAGGAACATCCTGAACGGGTTCGTACAGTTGGTAAAAATTAAAAGATGCCAAAACAAAAACTACAAGTAAGCTGCTATAGGCTAAGCGATAACGCCAGATAGCAGGAAGATTGGGTTTAAGCCGGAGGATCAAGGCCACAATGACGGCCAGCAGAAAAGCCTGCCACATTGAATGTAAAACGGTCCACCCAAGGGCAAGGGCCCAGGGCGTTGATAAGTATTCAGTCAGGAACATCATTTGTCTTCTTTTTCTTTAGCTTCGATAAGCGCTTTAATAGCTTCCAATTCTTCTTTGGAGGTCTTGTGATTACCCAAGGCTTGCATCACCAGTTTTACCGCAGACCCCCTGAAAGCCGTATCGACAAACTTATTCAATAGGTTGCGTTGGGCCTCTCGTTCAGTAAGGGCAGCCTGGTAGATGTGCGTTCTAGTTTCGGTATTACGAGACACCAACCCCTTCTCTGCCATGATCTGCATCAACTTTAAAGTAGTAGTATAGCCTACCTCCCGCTCTAGATTCAATTGATCATTGACAAACCGAACCGTGGAAGGGCCATTTTCCCACAATACTTGCAGGATGGCCAGTTCCGAATCTGTGGGCCTTGGTAAAGATTTCATTTCGTTATTTTTATGTACGAACACTTTCGTAATACAAACATATACGAAAGGACTCGTAAAAGCAAGTTTTATCTACGAAACTATTCGTAAATAGTATTAGGCCCTAACTTAAAACTGAAAAACAGTGACTCACAATAGATACATAGGTTTGACCGTTGATCGTGGAAGTGGACATGACTACAAAGAAAGCTAAGTTAGATTTCAGCTTGCTTCTTAGTATCTTTGGAGCAAATTTGTAACAAATAACAAAGGACCAATGCGATATATTATCCAATTAGCCTTAGTCTTAACTGTCTCTCTCCTGGTTTCTTGCGGAGGTGATGCCCCTAGTGGCACTTCCCAACCCGACCCAGTACCAGTGGATACCTCTGGGAATGCAGCCGAAACTGCTATCAATGAGATGGCCACTCGTGCCTCACATGATTGCGTCGTAGAGGGAACAATCTTGGAAGGAAACCAAACCTGGCTCAACGAACAAGACCTTCTGGTTACCGTACTTGCTGATGAATCAACCAATGATCCGGATTATGGAGAAGGACATCGAGTGCTGGTAGTGACTGATACTAAAACCTGTGAGGAAGTGCAAAGAGAAACCTTGCCGGTCAGCAGTAGCCCAGACTTTCCTTATTACATTGCCGAAATCGTTTACAACAATACGAGCCAATTAGTGGGGATCAGAGGAGCAGATGTGATCTATTGTTATGATGTAGTGAATAGACAATTGTTGTCCCCGCTTTCTCCAGGTTTCTTAACTGAACGTATTACAGATGATGCACAATCCGGCATGATCCAGCGATTGGAGGTTTGGGAAAACTACCTCATCGGCTATGCACAAGATATGGGCACCTTCGTTTTTGACCTCACGGACAAGAAAAGTCCCAAATCACTGCTACCCTACGCAGAATTCAAAACCAAAACCGGCGATTTTCATTCCTTATTTATGGTGCCTTCTGCTAATGCGGGTTTGCAAGCGATCATCCCACAATATGATTACGATGCCGATGAATTTAAAGTAAACCCTCTATTCCAAGCTGGAAAAACACTAAACACGAACATACCTAAGAGCGCCAAGAATAATCGCTTCCTGGTACTACGTGAGGAAGGAGAATCCGGAAAAGCCGTTGGCATTGATCTGGAAAATTGCAAAGAGGTTACGTTGCCTGAAGAGACGGCCAGGAAAAAGGTGCAAGAGGTTCTGACGTGGTTGCGGGCAAACGCTAGCTAAACTAGCTATGCACGATGGCAACCTATTGGGACTTTCTTTAATCGCCCATAAAGTCATCACTGTTCGTTTCTAGACGGGTGGTGACTTTCCGCGTTCTCCTAGACTGCTTCTGATCTTATCTTCCATATATCAGACCATTTAGATAGGAGCTAAAGATTGTAGTCATACCTGGTTTTTGATTGACATAAAAATGAGAACCGGCGGCTTTTTTCTCCCAGCGACTTCCGGTTTTGACATCAAAATGCAGGACTCCCTTTTCTGGAGATTCGAAAAAGGCATTTTGGCCTTCTACGGCAAAACTTACGGCTGCCAGATCCCAACTTGGCCTTCCATCCTGTAGAGCCTTCTTTTCGTTCTTCCACAACCAATCCCGATAAGCTGTTCGCACGATGGAGCTTCTCGGGGCCTGTTCCAGGCTTTGCCCCGTTAGTACTTTACTGCCAGCATTGATGATGAAAATAGGACAGGGAAAATTTTCCAACAGGTAGTCTGTGTAAGTCTCTGTCCCATTCCGAAAGAAATTCCAATCTTTTGAACCATATTCATCCGATCGCTGCGCATTCAATCCACCCAGCGCGACCCATTTTTTCACTTTTCTCCTTACTAGCTCCATACCCGTCAAGGAGGATACGCTATCAGGCTTGGATCTCAACAATTCATACAAAGCTTTGGTGTGCCCAATGGTTAGGTAAGTTACTGACTGGTCTTCTTGTGCCACCAATAATTGCCTATTTAGTGAAGTTTGCTCGGTTACGTCACGGTTAAAAATGATGTCATGCCCAAATCCGGCAGTATCTCTTGCCAATTTACCCGCATCCATCTTATCTACTGGATCTCCAAAGCTTTCATCATACTCGGCACCAATAGGTAGATCTGGTTTCCCATAATGTGTATTAATGGCATCGATAATTCCTGCTCCGAACGGCACCTTACCCGAACTATAGATACATCCCAAAAGCCTTGCTCTTCCCTGATTTACATATTTATGTAAAATGGCTAAGGCCCCCACGTCATCACAATCGGAACCCATATCAGTATCGAAGATTAGGAGCGGGATCTCCACTTGTTTTCGAACTTCAATGATGATGCGTTTGTAGGCATTCAAAGGATAGGTAGCCTGATCTCGGACTTTCAATATCAGGTGTAAAGTTCCTAGGGCAGTGGCTGGAATAGTAAGGCTAACCTCTTCTTCTTTTGCCCCTTTCAAAACCACCTTTTCTGGATCAGAAAAAGTGCCCGCTTCTGAATAAATCATCCACTCAAATGCAAGTGGGTCGCCATCAGGATCGAAAGAAGCGGCTGCATTTAGCCGCAGCTCTTCTCCCGGTTTTGCCGATAGGTATAAGGGCGATTTGGTCCGGTCTCCATTAACTTCTATCCTTGGATAGTGATTAATATCCTCCGGCATCCCGCGCCCCCATCGCGCCCTAGCAGCAAAATCCGACTGAATATCCGGCCGCCACCTAAAAACCGTAGCTTTAGCATTGGTAACGATGGAATCAACGGATACATCGAAGATGGTATCCTCGGTATCACCAAAGTAGGTCTCGTCAGACCTTTGAAATCTACCACCCCAACCTCCCCATTCTGGTCTTGCGGCAACATTCAGTCCGTTATTGAGAAAAAACAGAAAGGAAGGGGTATCCCCCTCCTTCATCGCTCCATAGGGATTCTGGGTGCCCCCTTTGGTCCAGGCTTTATCAGGGTATAAACTACCTAATGGATGTTGTCCAAGTATATGCTTTTGTAACCAATCCGCTGAGGTCGATTGCATATCGCCTCCCAAAAAGATACCCCGATAAGAAGAGTTCCAACTATTCCCATCAGTAGCCATGCCCAACACTAGCCATAGATCCGGAAAGTTATCTATGATCCACTGATTACTGGAATCCTGTTGCCCAATAAATAGACTCGCAGTTTAGCAACGAACTGTTGGGTCTCTGCTTTTGACCTCGTTCTTTTTACCTCAAACAAGGCCTGCGCCAGATCGCAGGCTCCCCCCCAGACTGATATGTTCACCACCCCCTTTGCGCTGTCCACTTGCTTAATGATCCAATCTGATCCCTCCGTATTTTTCCCCTCCCCAATGTATTTCATGACCGCTGTCTTGCTGCCGTTTCCACTACAGCCGCTCTTCACCATTGATCTCAAATGCTCGCCACTAGGGTAGTTAGCATCCACCTTTTTCAAATGGGGATAAATGCTGTCGTAGGCTTCGAGCATTTGGTACAATAAATCCGTTCTGATCGTTGGTGGTTCATGATCATAATTATCATCGGCATTGGCGATGAGTCCTAGCAAATTAAAATCATTGGCATAATGAAGCAGTCGAACCATGGATTGTTGGTCGTCCGGATCCTGTCCAATATCTGTAGTGACAATTAAATTTGGTCGTTGTGCCCCAAGGGAATAAGCGCATAGTGCAATTAACAACGCAATCGTATTCAGTTGGAGAAAAGGTATATGGTATGGATGCATTACCTTGAGTTTCACTTCAAAATTATGTTAAGCGTGAGGGGGTGTAAAGTTGAATGTATTTCTTCTATGCCACTCAATTTTCCATTCGCGCTTTCACGGCTACTAATATATTGCTTTCTGTCCTAGAAGTTTCATGTACTAACCCAACTGTTAAACAAACACTTACACCATCTTTCCTGCTTTTGATCGCGAGCTCAGATAAAGTCCCAAAAAACCTTTGCAAAACGGGACCAAAAGCCTATCTTTGCGGCCAATTTCTTAATTAAAATCATTCAGCATGTTCGCAATCGTAACAATAGCTGGTCAGCAATTTAAAGTAGAGGAAGGGCAAGAGCTCTTCGTCCACCAGCTAGAAGCCACGGAAGGCGACAGCCTCACTTTCGACCAAGTCCTTTTGGTTGACAATGGAGGTCAAGTCTCTATCGGCACGCCGGTGTTGAGCACAGCCAAGGTAAATGCCACGGTATTGGGTCATCAGAAAGGAGATAAAGTTATCGTCTTCAAAAAGAAAAGACGTAAGGGTTATCGCGTAAAGAATGGTCACCGTCAGTCTTTTACCAAAATTAAGATCGACAGCATCGCCGGCTAAGCGGCCGTCAATATTATTTAACCTGAAAAATTTAGACCATGGCACATAAGAAAGGTGTAGGTAGTACGGATAACGGCCGCGATAGTAATAGTAAACGGCTAGGTGTCAAATTATTCGGCGGGCAGGTGGCTCGCGCTGGTAATATTATCGTTCGTCAAAGAGGAACGAAGTTCCATGCCGGCGAAAACGTGTACGCGGGTAGAGATTTCACGCTACACGCCAAAGTTGACGGTCACGTTAGCTTTACTAAAAAGAAACTTAATCGAACTTACGTTAGCATTATTCCTTTTGAAGGTGTAGAGACCGTAACCGAAGCGGCTCCCGCTCCACAAGCAGAAGCTGTAGTGGAAGCACCCGTGGTAGAGGAAGCAGTGGCGGCAGTTGAAGAAGCGCCAGTGGTAGAGGAAACTCCAGTTGCTGAAGCAGCGCCTGAAGCAGAAGCTATAGTGGAAGAAACGCCAGTTGTTGAAGCTACTCCTGAAGCAGAAGTAGCAGCCGAAGAAGAGGCACCAGCTGAAGAACTCGTAGCGGCTGCACCACCGGCTGAAGAAGCTCCTGCAGCTGAGGAAACACCAGCTGAAGAAGCTGTCGCAGCGGCACCAGTAGCGGAAGAAGAGAATCCAAAAACTTCCAAATCTGAAAAAATTACCTTACCTTCCGGTAAGAAGATCAATTTGGACGATTTGAAAGTGGTAGAAGGAATTGGTCCTAAGATCGAAGGTCTACTTAACGAAGCAGGCATTACAACTTGGGCAGAACTAGCTGGAGCACCAACAGAAAAAGTACAGGCTATTTTGGACGAAGCTGGTCCACGCTACCGTATGCACGATCCTGCTACTTGGGCAAAACAAGCTGAATTGGCCAATGATGCTAAGTGGGCAGAATTAGAAGAATACCAGGATAGATTGAAGGGAGGAAAAGAAGAGAAGTAAATTGATTCTCGTATCCTGTCGTGTTTCTTCTATTAACACGCAATAGTTTTAGTTTTCATAGCTTTATATTTTGGGTCCTATCTCTGATAGGACTTTTTTTTTGTCAGAAATCTCGTTTTCCTCAAGCAGAGAGGGGGGTAAGCGCCTACTGCTAATAATCGATCATGACGGAGAGTCGCCAAGCTGTGTTCTTGCTCCACCCTCCTGGCAAATGATGTGCTCCGTAACGATAGTAAGCTCCTACCCCAAATCCAAGCCAAGCGACATTGAGATAATTTATCCGGATGATATTGTCAACGACCAAGCCAGCTTCCAGGTACGGTTCTTCCAAGGTCTTAAAAGTATTAAGATTCGAAATCGGGAGCGTCTGTTCACCAACGGCCAGCTTATGTTCTATAGCGATAGAGGGTTGAAACCATTTTTCTCGGACCAGAAGTTTTCCAAAATCATGTCGAAAGAATAGATGAATGAAACGATTGGATAAAAACTCATACTGATCCATCGTTTGAAAGATTCGATCTAAAGTCAACCATTGAAAATCCCGACCGATACCACTGCTGTAAAAAAGATAGGGAATTGGCACTTCTCCCGTAACTTGTCCTGCTTCAACCGCCCATTGACTCTCCCCTACCCTCCTGATTCGATAACGATAGCGCAAACTCGCCAACCATTTCTCGAATTCTACTCCTGGCTCAATAAAATTCTTAAGTCCCTTCTGAAAACTCAAAGACAATACGGGATACCTGGGGTCCTCATCCGGTACCTTACTCCCTAGAAAACTAATGTACTTTTGGCCGTAGGCATAGCGTAGATGAACGCTCAAGATGCTAGCAGAGAAGGGATCAAATTGTACCGGTACCTGCTCTTCCTCAGCCAGTAGCTGTCTGCGCCAAGATTCCCGCCGCCAGCCTAGTTGCACCTCCAGAAAGGGAAACAACTCTCCTTTAAACCTTGCTCCCCAAGCCTCCACTTCGTTCATCTGCTGGGCAAAAAATCTTCGAGTGAGCAGATTAGGTTCCAAGGGGAACTCTATAATGCCTGGCTCTTGGATATCCATGTGGTAGAAAATCCCGAGGCGCTTGTCCTTGTATTTATCCAAATAGACATTTAAATCAGCCCCATATTTCCAGGCGTTGTCTTTAAAACCATAAGCCCCATATCCACCGATTGAAAAACGCTTGGATAGTTTATCACTGGTGTATATACCTGCTCCAATACGTACCCGTTCAAAGTCGTTGAAGGCCAGGGCGCGCCTCAGACTTAGATCCAACATTCCCATGGGCCATCGGCCATCGATCAGAGCCTTGCCACGGCGCCACCAGCGATCAAAATGATGTTTTTCGCCTAAGGTATCCATGTGGGTATAAGTCGCCTCCTCCAGTGGGCTAAGAGCTTCTGGGCGATTCACTTGCCATACCGAATCTCCCGTTGACAATGCTTGGTCTGAAAAAACGACAGATTCTTTGGCCCGAAAGGTATTCCGGGAGAAGGGTATCTCCGTCTCCACAGCACTCACGAAGCTCCTCCCGCTAGCCTGTATGCCCAGATAAGGGCTAGGATACTGTTCCCAACGCATCCCGAAATGCAACTGCTCAGGGAACCATTGGCCATCCGGTAATTGGATGTAATGTTGCTCTATCAAGAAATTCAGCTTCCGCTCTTCGGCTGGCTCAGCTTTGACATTTTCGATCGCATAGCCCGCAGAATGTATGTGAAGAATTCCCTTTAGGCCATTAAAGTTTTTACCCTTGCGAGGATGATAGGAGATCACAAAGATGGTATCCTGTAATCGGTATAACGTATCCTGTAGATTAAAGAAATACTGTTTGGTTGATCCTGGGCTAACTGGGTTGAGAAAATCTTTATCAAAAAGGGTTACTTGCTCCTGATAAAAGGCAAAGGGTTGTACTTCAGCAGCCAGGGCTACGAATTCTGCCTCTTTGAAACCAGAAACTTTGTTATGGAGTACTTCTTCGATGTATTGGGCTGGTCGCTGGTACTTCCGTAGGGTTATAGATTCCATCAAGAAAAGATGGTGTGTATCCGCTTTCGCGCTGAACTTTTGCACATTTTCCAGATAGCGAGATTCCTTCTTCCCCAGTGAATCTCGGGTAGCTACTCGCTTGTGTAGCTTTTCCGTATGCGGCAACCACGCAAAATGGAGCTTATTATAGGTACGACAAGCATAGGAGGAAAGTTTTTCTGGATTGTTCTGATGCCGGTTGGCCGCCACCTGTCGCATGATGCGATCCGCAGGATTTTCTCCGGCAATGACTTCCACCGTCTCGAAAGCATAAGCCAAAGACCTGAGTTCAATTTGCAGCGGTTGACTAAAGTCGTAATCTTGGGACGAAATACGCAGTTTTTCGTAACCTAAATAGCTAAAGGTAAGAGCGTAGACAGGCGCATTGGACTTAATTTCAAATCGCCCATCCAGATCAGTCGTTGCACCATCTCTTGGACTGTCATTGATCAAGACATTAACAAAGACCAAAGGTTCACCAGCTGCATTGGTAACTATTCCTTGAATTTGTGCTTGTAACCAGAATGCAGGTAGTAAGAAGGTTAGAACAAAGAGTTTAGATTTCATAGCCAAGATTTTCACTGGACAGTAAATATGTCCTTCAGAGAGATTCCTCTTAATTAGTAACGAAAACCTGGAATTATTACATGCTAAACCCTAAATTTTAAGATGGGTGGCCCCGCTCAACTAGATCATCCCAAGGGATTTCTTCGGTAACCAGCCCAATTCTCCATCTTCTAATTTCACCTTAAGCCAGTCACCAATCTGGTCGATGATAACCAACTTCACGCCCTCATGCAAAGGAACGAGTATCGTACTCCCTTCCTCTGGGGCACTTCGTAATCCATATTCCTGATCGAGTAGAATAGCGGTACCTGAATGCTGTTCAAATTGAGCACGACTAGCGGATAAGTAGAAGGGAAGTATGCTTGCGGTTAGGAGGCTGATTCCAGCGATGAAACCCCATTTTCGTTGCTTACGTTCCTTGCCTAAAATCCACAGGATAAGTCCTCCGACGCCAATCCATAGAAACAATATACCTAGCAAACTCCAGGCATTAGCAGAGAGCAAAGACTGTATTCCATGTCGCCAACGATCGAGAAAGAATGGGGGGAGTGGATCAATCTGGTCAGCTTGTTGACTTTTGGCGAGGGCCAGATTGGTTTTGATTTCCTGATCTCTAGGGGCCAATTTTAAGGCCTTTTCATAATATAGGATAGCTAAACCCAATTTATTCTGGCGATAACAAACATTCCCCATGTTATAGTACAAGGCTGGAGAAACATGACCTTCATCAATTAGACCTTGATACAAATCAAAGGCCACCGTGTATTGCTTATTTTGATAGGCCTCTCTCGCTTGTTCCCAGTTGGCGGGCACTACTTCTTTCCCAGATAATCCCACTGTTAGCAAAAAACTCAATAGCAAGAGCGGTAAAGATCTGATCATGTCGTTACTTATTTATACCTGATTTTGATTCTTCTTTCTTCTTGGCCTTTACGGGTACACCTTTTTGCCCAACTGGTTTAGTCGGCGGTGGGTTTTCTGAATCTTTATCAGAAGGAGCAGCAGGAGGTAAAGGGATTACTTGTAGTTCCCTGGCCTTTTCTTCCGAAAAAAGATCTGCAAATGTATTGGGGCGAACCTTGGTAATCCAGTTGAAACCACTCATCTTCAATCCTTCATGATCTGCTTGCTTCATCGGAAACATCGTGGCTTGGGGGGCTGTTACAAACAGAATCCGTTCAATCTGATTGGCCCCAAAGTAGAGGATCATATCACTACTAACTGTCTTATTCACCCCAACATATGCCCCTTCCTCATCTACCGCATAGTAGACCGATTCCGCATTGCCTTGTACATCCATTTTCCGCAATTCTCCCTCCGTGAAAAAAGCGGTTATGTTTTTACCCTTAATTTGATTAAAAAACAACTCATCTGGAGAATTGATGATAAAACTCTTATCATAGAGATAGATCTTATCAATATTATCGTTCGCCATCTGCATCCGAATGGTATCCGCCGTGAACTGGGTCGTGTCGGACCAAATGATCGGATCATAGAAAAACGTAAATAAGGAATCCTCTGAGTTATAGGTTAAGGAATCACTCAATGCCTGAAGATCACTTTTATAGATCCTAACATCTCTATACGCCTGCAATAGTCTGCTGCTATCGCTGGACACGGAGTCGACTTTAGTAGATAGCAGCGTATCGGCTGTCATAAACAATGAATCGCCATCGACCAATGATATCAAAAGCGGACGACCGTACTCTCCCCCACTCGCCTTTAAGTAGCCCGTTTCTCGATTGTAATCCGCCTGCTGGCAAACAATCGTCAATTCTGCCGAGGTATCTTGCCAAATCACATTACCAACTGCTACCCCCAGTCCAAGTTCTTCTCGAAAATCTACCTGATCCGCCAATAGAATTTGTGGCGGATCACTAATCGTGGATCGCCCCCTGGTGGAATACACCTCATTCTTAGCATCATATACAATCTGCTCAGCTACAATATCCTGCTCAGCGTCTTTATACTTCGCATTACCAATCAAAGTGGATTTATCATTTACCTCATCATACTGTATCACATCCGCTGACGCCTTTCGTTCCCCTTCTTCAAAAACAGCGTCCCCTTCAAGGGCGTATATCTTAGTCTCTCCATTGTACTTAATTACTTCGGCACTGCCTTTTTGTTCTCCTTTTATGAATTGAGCATTCTCTCTGAATTCCGCTAGATTATTCGCTATATCATAAAAACCATCCTCGCAATAAATGCGACTACTATCCGTACTAACCAGGGTGGGCCCCAGGAAGGTTACCACGTTGGTTTGTGTATTAAAAAGCAGGGAATCTGACCGGAGGTTAAATCGAGGATCGACCACATATACGCTATCCTCAAAATAAGCCTCATTAAGATCGACATAGAAATAACCTTGTTTACTTGTTAACTGGGTTTCCCCATTGGTCAGGGTTGCGCCGGTGGTATAGGTAGCGGTCTTGGTATTTAGGTCATAATGTAATTGATCTGTAAACAACTGTTGTTCTCCATTGACCAATACTACTTCTCCGTACAAATCGGCCTCTTTGATTTCTCCATCGTAATAGAGGGAGTCCGAAAACACACTAGTGGAATCACCCTGCTGGATGATCACATGTCCCACAGCTATCACAATAAGGCTATTTTCGATTGTAGCAGAATCACAGTACATAAATACACTATCCTGCCGCAATTCTACATTGTGGATCAGCTTTTGGATGACAGTATCTTTGCGTTGAGCATACTCAAAAATATCTGCATGGTCCACGTCGATCTTCGATTTGGCAGTATCCTGCACAGCCTCTTGCCCGACAACAATGGTAGCCGTACAAGTCAAACACAACATCCAAATGACATATAGCCTCGCTTTTCGAATCATCTTCGCTATCTTTTTGTACAAACAACGCCATATTAGGCGCCATAAGCTGGTACAATTTAGAGCATTAACCTTGCTTTAACCATCTAAGACTAGCTGGGCGGCCTCCTCTCCCGTTTGCGCTCCAATTGCTACCCCCATTCCTCCTAAACGTACTGCCACACTTAGATGTGGCCCTATGCGCTCCACCACAGGCGCTTTTTGTCCTCCTACCCCCATGATACCACTCCACCATTGAGCTATTTCAAACTTTGTTTCCGGTAAAATAACTGTGTTCAGCAACTCCTGCAAACGGTCTTGAATGAGGGTAGTAAATCCAAAGTTCTCCGTCTCTTCACCTTCTCGATCCAGGCACCTCCCTCCCCCAAGCAAAAGGCGATCATTCACATTGCGAAAGTAGAAAAATCCTCGGTCGTAATGAAAAGTCCCCTTAATTTTCAAACCGGCAATGGGCTTAGTAATCAGCACCTGATTCCGAGCAGGTTTTACCTGTAAGTCGGGCAATAGCTGAGTAGCAAAACCATTGGTAGCCACGACCACCTGTTCGGCTTTCAGCTGCCACGTATTCTTTAAGTGTATTCTAACGCCATCTGCCAAAGGTTCCAATGCTGCCACGTCCATACCATTATAAACTTCCACTCCCCGATCACGCGCTAAAGCCAATAATTGTGCCATCATCTTGCCCGTATGAATCTGCCCTTCTCCCTGATTATAGATCAAATGTTGAACGGCATCAAAGCCGAATCTCTCCAATTCCTCATCCCTGTTACGAAAGGTATTGGAGAGGCCCGTAATTGAGGATAAGCACTGATTGAATTCCTCCATCTGATCCTGGCAAGCTTGGTAGTTCTCCCCTTCTTCCGGTCTAAACAATTCAAAACCTCCCCAGGGGCGGTACTGAATCCGCTCATCCCCCAAACGTTCCCGTAGTCGTTGTAGCCCACGCCATCGCTTTTCCACCAATGCCCAAACGCTATCTGAAGTCTGAGTAGATAGATCATCTAATAGTTCCGTCATGCTACCAAAGCACGCAAAACCGGCATTGCGGGTGCTGGCTCCGATGGGGAGCACGCCTCTTTCAATTACTATTACCTTATAACCCGGTTTTCTTTCCTTGATGGCAATGGCTGCATGTAGGCCTACAATCCCACTTCCAATAATCAAAACATCCACCTCCTTAAAGAAGGCTTCTTTTTCCCAAAAACTGAGATTAACCGTCATAAGTCATCAGTATATGCCTCTATATTACGAAGGTAATTTATTCTTCATTTTACTTCCCGTAGCTAGGTTTAATACCTATCTCAATCGTTAAGGCCGATATTTCTAAGGCTCCCTATTTTGTTCTTTTGAATTTTTGCCTTGCATCCCTTGCTTTCTGGCCGTAGGAATAAGTTTGTAAAACGCTGCGGCAATCGATACAACTTCTTCTTTCTTGAGTTTTGACAGCTTATCTCCAAGTTCCGCAACTTTCATCCGGCTTAGTTTTTAGATTTGTAGATGACCATTTTATCTTTGCGCTTCAGAAATTAATAACTATGATTCAAAGAATTCAATCTATTTTCTTGCTATTAGCAGCAGTGGCACTTCTCGGCTTATTTGGCTTACCCTTTGCCTCAACTTCCGAACCGGTAACTGCCTCAGCCTTATTTGCGGACCAAAAATACAACATTTTAGACCATACGGCTTTGTCTGCCACCTTCATTGCTGCGGCTGTAATTTGCCTATTAAGCATCTTTCTTTTCAACAATAGGAAACTACAAATGCGTTTATCCTTACTAGCTGTTGTGGGAGCGGTGGTTGGCTTAGTGGTGGCTGGTGCATTGTTTAGTCAAGACACAGCAGGGCAAACAGCGCAACTCGGGCTAGGTTTTGGCTTACCCGTTGTAGCGATCATCCTTACTATTCTGGCCTATCGCAGTATCAAAAAAGACGATAAATTGGTTAAATCTATGGATCGTCTACGGTAAAGGCTCAAAATGAACGAGCCGTATAGAGGATGTCTCTATACGGCTCGCAAGTTCTTCTTCGATGAAAATCTGATAGATTCTACTGATCAGGTGTTTTCTTAGCTGAATAGTTCACCCGAAGCTGTCCAGACTTACGCAATTGCGTTTTCACATCTTGCACAACTCCCATCGTAACTTCACCATCAACACGTAAGGAAGAAGTGATACGAGGACGTTTGGCCTCAGGAACTTTCACCTTATGTTTTTCCAAGAAGAGTGGAATATCTCTGACTTCCGAAAACTTATCACCTAACTGCAAGCGGGGCTTAGTACCGTAAGTAGCTTGATATTGTTTGGTTGGTTTTCCGATGTATAGATAATTTACAAGAGATTTTTCCTCCAGCTTAGTCAATTCACTGGCATATGGTGTTACCACACGCACCTTCAATTCTGCATCCCTCAATACAGTTACTACCATAAAGAAGAACAGCAACATGAAGATGATATCGGGTAGCGATGCCGTCGAAATCGCTGGGTCAGACTTACCTCTTTTTTTACTGAACTTAGACATAATCTTTCAATTTTGCTGGCTAGCTAGTAGCCGTTGATGAAGAAATGAACGGTAGTAATTCGACGATACACCGTCTACTCTTCACCGAAGTTAGTAGGTTCAGCTTCTGATAGAACAAAGGGTATTTCTTCCTTTATCGCTTTTCGATAGGCTAACGGAAGGTCTTCGCTATAATCAATGCCGAACTTGCGCTGGCACAATTGATTCCAAAGCTCATTGTAAGCCCCCTTCAACTCGTTGTATACCCTAAGGTAGGTATCGTAGTTTGTTCCACGGTCATTCTTGAGCGAGATAATGGCCTTAGTGGGCTTCTCCGCCAAGTCTTCCCGTCTTTGAGGGTTTGAAATGAACTCCATAGCGTTTTCGCGAAGATCTTCAATGCGCATAGGTTGCTCTCTGACAAGGAGTTGATTCTGCGCATTTACTAATACCGAGTAAACGTTACGTTCTTTAAGCTTTGTGATATCTGGTTCTTCTTCAGACCAAGGTGGTAATTTTACCAGGATACCTTTGTCTTCCACGATAGTTGTGGTAACCAGGAAGAATATAAGCAATAAGAAGGCGATGTCAGCCATGGAGCCAGCATTGATCTCATTACTCATCCGATCTCTACTACTTTTCCTTGCCATGATAGAAACCTCCTATTTTTATCTGAAAAAATTGATAATCTCAGAAATAACAAAAGATGCAGCAGCCACTACAATAAGTATAGCAGTGGTTGTGATACCCCCTCCGATGAATTTAAGATTACCTTCCGATATATTACCATTACCAGAAGCTGCAAACTTCTCTACTGCACCAGCAATAGAACCAGTCGCTGTTCCGTCGGCCATTGAATAGGCCACAAAGAACAAGATAACTAATGCAGCCACCCCGATTAAGCCTTTAAGAGACCCTTTCAGATTGGTAGCGATATGATAAATGCCAAATAAAACCAAAGCTACAGCGGCGATAATAGCTAAGGCGATTGCCGCCTTGAGGCCAAAGTCGAAGATACCGACTTTTGAAACCTCCTCATCCGTCATATTCTCAAAGTCGAAGTCTCCCGCACTAGGAAAGGCACCCAACATGAATATGAGCGTAACGAGAACACCCAAGCCGAAGGCTAAAGTTTGGCCGTTTTTGTTTAAAAACTTATACATAATTGTGGTTTGAATGCTCGTTGATGATTACTTGAATACGTTGTTGTCAGCCAAGATGTCTACTAATGCAATAGATGCATCTTCCATCTTGTTAACGATACCGTCGATCTTATTAACGATGTAGTTGTAAAAGATCTGCAAGATAATAGCCACGATCAAACCGAATACTGTAGTCAAAAGTGCCACTTTAATACCACCCGCAACTACTGAAGGCGAAAGGTCACCCACTGCTTCGATACGGTCGAATGCCTGAATCATACCAATTACCGTACCCATGAAACCAAGCATCGGTGCGATAGCGATGAAAAGAGAAATCCAAACCAAGCCGCGTTCTAGCAAGCCCATTTGAACACCACCGTAGGCAACAATAGCTTTTTCTACTGCTTCTGGACCGTCTTTTGCACTCTTAAGACCTTCGTACAAGATACTTGCAGTTGGCCCTTGAGTAGACTTGCAAACCTCCATGGCTCCTTCCATGTCGCCATTCTTAAGGTTTTCGTCAATCCGTGCTAATAGCTTGTCCGTGTTGGTCGTAGCAATGTTCAAGGTAATGATACGCTCGATACAGAACGCCAAACCCAGAATCAAACAAACCAATACAAAGCTCATGAAACGCCAGTCACCATCGATGAAATACTTTTTCAACAGTTGGAAACCAGAACCAGACGCAGAATCCGATGAACTAGCTGCTTGATCAGAACTCGCCTGTGCCAATAGTACCTCAGTTTGTTCGTCACCTGTGCTTTGCTGTGCATATACGACGCTGCTCGAAAATACTGCTAATCCCATAACAAGCAGTAGCGCTAATAATTTTCGCATAGTCAATAAGGTTTTACGATTATTTTAGTTTTTGAATGAGCTTGGTTGCGGAGAGAGAGGGATTCGAACCCTCGATACCCTTTAGGGGTATACACGCTTTCCAGGCGTGCCTCTTCAGCCACTCGAGCACCTCTCCTTTGCCTCACTCGTAAAAATAAATATTAAGAACTTTTTAACACATAATGTGAAGTCACAAAAATTGTAAAAAGATGTTACAATTCAAAATTTTTTCACTTCCTATGAACCCCAGTCCGGTTTTTGATTGTCTTTTGGCATTCAATACACCAAATTTCCTCTCCCAGCCACTGCTCTCAGAAGCGTATCCTCTTGCTTTCCGGCCCGCTTAATCTCCTCATATCCAAGTCCTAAAACCAAGCTTTTTTCCACTATAAAAACAGCTCACATTCAGGCCTTTCAAGGAAGTAAGATCCCCACCTCCAATACTCAGTTTGCACCAAATAAAGATCTGGCATTCTGTGTAGTAACCTGTGCCAATTCCTCCAATGAAACTTCCTTTACCTGAGCTATTTTTTCGGCAATTAGTCGAACGTAGGCCGATTCATTTCGTTTACCTCGATAGGGTGTCGGAGCCAAATAAGGGGCATCTGTCTCCAATACGAGGTGCTCTATCCCAATATCCGTAATCGTCTCCGCTAGCCCCCCATTCTTGAACGTAACTACTCCTCCAATTCCCATTAAGAATCCCAACTCAATGATCGACTGTGCCTGTGCACGGTCCCCTGTGAAGCAATGGAAAATCCCTCTCAGTTTTGGATCATTGATTTCGCGAATGAGGTCAATCAGAATATCTATTGATTCTCTGGAATGGATGACGATCGGGATATCATAGTCAATGGCCCACTCCGCCTGTTGGATAAATGCCTTCTTCTGTTGCTCAAAGAACGTCTTGTCCCAATATAGATCAATCCCGATTTCTCCTACCGCCACAAAGGGTCGCTTTTCCAACCACTCCTTTACCAGGGCCAATTCTTGCTCATAATCCGCTTTCACAGAGCAAGGATGCAAGCCCATCATGGGAAAACAATAGCCCGGATAGGCTTCTTCTAGTGCCATCATCCCCGCTATGGATTCGCTATCAATATTCGGCAAATAGCAAGCACTGATCCCAGCATCCTTGGCTCGCTGTATCATCGCGGCCCGATCCGACTCAAATCTTTTGGCATACAAATGTGTATGCGTATCTATCAATTCCATAATGGTAATTTGCCGCAAAAGTATAGATTATTATTAAGATTGTTTTGGTGTGTGTCGAGCCGATTTTTGTAGTTTTGCCGCTATGGCGAAAAAAAATAAATTCTACGTGGTTTGGGAAGGGCTAGAGCCAGGAATCTATGGCTCCTGGACGGAATGCCAACGACAAATCAAAGGCTACCCCGGTGCCAAATACAAAGGATTCCCAACGCGAGAAGAAGCAGAAGACGCCTACTTGGGCCAGTTTAAGGATTACACCAAGAGTAGCAGCAAAAGTGGAGGTAAAAGTAAGCCCACATCTCCACCGAAGGATGCTAATATTGTCTGGGATAGTATCTCCGTGGACGCCGCCTGTGCTGGAAATCCCGGAGTAATGGAATACCAAGGCGTTAATACGGTGACAGGACAACGAATCTTCCATCAAAAATTTGCTTTAGGTACCAACAACATTGGAGAGTTTCTGGCCATCGTACATGCACTAGCTATGTTTCAGAAAGAAGGAAAGGATACGCCCATTTACACGGACTCCAAAATTGCCATGGGATGGGTTCGCAAGAAAAAAGCCAATACCACTCTGAAGCATTCTCCCCGTACCGCCCGCCTCCTGGAATTAATTAACCGCGCCGAAAAATGGCTAAAGGCGAATACCTACTCCAACAAGATCATGAAGTGGGATACCGAGAATTGGGGTGAGATCCCCGCGGATTTTGGCAGGAAATAGAAGGAATTATTAGCGTTAATCTATCACCAACATCTTCTTCGTGAAAAAGCTATTTCCTACTTTCAAGCGATAGAAGTACATCCCGCTCTCCAAATTTAGTCCACTCAAAGTGGTTTGATGCCTTCCTGCTTCTAATCGTTGTGACGCTTCATAATGAGTTCTTCCATATATATCAAATACTGTTAATTGAACGCGTTCCCCAGCGGGCAATATGTATTCAATGACCGTTTCATCTCGAAAGGGATTGGGCGAATTCTGCTTTAGTATACTCTTCGTTGTCAATTCCTCACTAGAGGAAGTAATGAACATTGTTTCAAAATGAAAGACGCTTCCTACATTAAAATCGTCATAATGTGGGAACATTTGTCCTTCCGTCCTCGGGGCTCCGATCATAATTTTATTCCCTATAATAGCGGTACTGGTTCCAAAGCCTGTATTTAGGTCCTCATCTATCACAAAGCGCTCCACTTCTTGCCATTGGTTGTTGACGAATTGGTGAAGCGTTACATAATTATCATTTTGTTTGGAAGTGGAAATCAACACATTGTTTTTATGGACCGAAATATGGTTTCCAAATTCTTCGAATTTGGAAAAAGAGAGCGGATTAATATTTTGAAGGAAAGTCCAGTCTGTGCCATTAAATCGATAGACTTGCACTCTACCAGCTGATAATAGATCAGGGCTGGCATCATAAAAAGGAAGCCCTACAAAAAGAAATTCATCATTCATCGCGATTGAAAATCGATCCAAGACGGATAAGTCTTGATCTATGTTTTCAATGGTTTGGAAAAGAATCAAACTGTCAGCCGTTATCGTATAAATCAAAATACCTTCCGAACTGGTAAGGGCACAGAAACCTGAAGACATAGCTACTTCATCCGCAAATCGCTTATCGCCAGTGTTTCCTTCCAACTCCACTTTTTGCACCCAAGATTCGCCCTCTCTTTTGAATAGAAAAGCCTTGTGCCTCGTAAAGGCGCCACTAGTACCATTGTTATCGGCCACTAAGAGATAGTTAGAATCGACGGCTATATCATGACCAAAACCATCAGTCACTTCGGCAATCAACTTCTGGTAGAGTACCAATGAATCATCAATGATGTCATAGCAAAAGACAGCACCATCACCAATATAGGCATTCGCCGTTCCACCAGCACTTGGATCACCAATAAAAACATGCTGATCTTGTATTGCCACAGAAGTGCCAAAAAGATCAAACCCATCCTCTCCTTCAGGAAGTATGCGCGACTTTATACGCCATCGATCTCCATTAGGAACTGCTAAGTATGCGGCCCCAAATGGCACATCCAATACGTGATTCTCCGGTGCACCGATAATCGCGTATTCATACCCTAAAGCCAAACTGTAACCAAACTTATCCTGCGAACCAGGATCAGGGGCAAATATTTCGTTAGTAGTATCTTCTGTTTTTGTTCTAAAGGACCAAGTTTCTGACCAATCACTAGATCCTGACTTTACCCGCCAGAAATAATCACTTGCTGTATCTAGAATACTTGTTTCAACTCTTTCTTGTTCAATGTTCCAATCCTCAAAAACGACTTCGTTAAATAAAGAATCCGTAGCAAGCTGTAGGCGGTATCCAATTGGATCTTCCGCTTCTTCCCAGTTTAATTCAGGTAGTAAGACATAAGGGCGAGTGCCGTCTTCAGGATAATCCAGTATCGGTTGTCCCGATTCATACTTTTCCAAGTCTAAAATTAAGGCTGAGCCGTTATCCTTTGGTTTTCCAACGATTATGTAGTTTTCATCGATATCGATTGCCGCACCAAAATTACCACCAAGATCGTAGGAAGAATTTAGCCGTCTAGTAGGATACCATCCAGCCTCTGTTTTCTCATACAAATAGACCACTCCATCTGTGGAGGTCCTTCCTACCCTACCCTCGTTCGGTACACCAGCAGCAAGATAATTACCAGTAAAATCGTAGGCCTCTGCAAATGCTCCCTCAAGCCCCGGAACAGATAGAATTTGTTTTTGCTGCCAGGACTGTTCCAAACCTTCTTCGAAAATGTATGCAGATGACTTTCTGGTGCCATCAATTATGATATCAGAGGCCCCAATAACCGCAACCGTGTCTTTGAGTCCGATAGTTTTCCCAAAGTTTTGTCCGACGATGGGTTGATCACTAGTTAACAATTCGGTGTAGACCCATTCATCCTGTATCCACTTATAAACATAGACAGCCCCAGCTCTAACCATGGTAAAACCATTACTTGCCGTAGTCGTTTTTTTACTGGCCCCAACAAGTATAGTACCATTATCTACTGCGACCGCCCTACCAAAAAGAGCATCCTCTTCTTCTCCCTGAAGCTGAGTCAAAAATTGCCATCCTTCGGTTGTGTTTTCATAAACATATACTGCCCCGGCATCATTTCCAAACTCATCACTACTTGGAGTGCCTACCACCAAAAAACGGCCATCGAAAGACATGATATCTCCAAAGCTAAGATTAGGAACACCTACTTCTGGCTGTAGCTTGGTTTCCAGTACCCAATCCTCTTCGATTCTTTTCATGATGTACACCGCACCTCCACGAACAGCTTGTTCTCTATCTCCGGGTGCTGCAATAGCCAAATAATCCCCTACCAACTGCATCCTCCGACCAAAATTTTCTGTTGCTTGATCGCTCAATTGGATGAAATCGTGCTGTTGCCAGATTTCACTTTCTTTTTTAAACACCAACACAAAACCCGGCTGGACAGAATGCGGCCCTACACCTACAAAGGCATAAGGTAACTGAATGGCCACAGCAACCCCTCGCCTATTATGTCCTTCGAACTGGCAGGCGTTAAATAGGTACTCATGCTCGGGCTTTGTGGAAAACTCTAATGTCCTCCAATTGGTACTATCTATTTCATTAAGCCCACGAACCCTGGCAAAATACGTCCGGCCGGGTTCGAGATCACGAAACTTCGTGGACAAATCAGTAGTTTCTTCCTCAAGGAGGCGCTCAGAAAAAGTATCATCCAAGCCAAGTTGTACTTGATAATGGGTGGCTCCGGGAAGGTTTTGCCAATAAAACTCAGGCGACAAATTTATGTGTAGTCTAAAGAAATTGTCCCCGATAATCTTTGGAGATAAACTGGAAGATAAGGGATGGGCATATAAATATTGCCCCATATTTGGTGGCGTTCCATCCTGATCGACCGATAGCCCAGGCGCTCCTGTATCGACGCATGGTGAGTCCTCTTGCAAATCAAAATTGCCATTTTCCAAATCGATAAAAAGAGGATCAGCATCAATATTACCTTCTCCTCCCAGACCTCCCTCTATAGCACAAAATTCTGCTGCCAGGCTTCCCCCTTCTTCCGTCACGATGGCTTGTGCGCTTTGCCAAACAATAGAGCTATTTAAATCCACAACGGCATCCTTAAATACTTGTACGCCAACCTCTTGGTTGTCTACTACAGAGTTTCTGACGAGGGTCAGATCACTGAAATTTAAATTGGAATCTTGCTCCCTGGTCCCCGATTTCACACCTACTGTATTATATGCGAAAACATTCCCCATCAATTTACCATCAATTTCACCAATGGCATTATGCGATGAAAACTGTCCCTGCGTTTTGCGCCCGCCTGCCATACACTCAATACCTGCCAATGCATTATGCGTAACCATATTATCGAATACCTCAAATTTCATGAGCGCCACATGACTGCTGAAGGCTTCCCAGGTAAATGGAGAGGTCCCGGTTGCTGTCATGAGCAAGCCATTCTCAGCATTGCCTGTAATGAGATTATCATATATTTTTGGGGAAGCACTTCGATTAGCATTGGAGGCGAATTCACTACAAAGAATTCCGTTTCCTCCATTATTGCGGATCAGACTTCGAGATATTTTACTTGACGAACCACTAAAGATGACCCCATCTGAATGGCACTGTTCTATTACACAACCCTCCATAGTAACTGTAGAAACAGCATTTATTCCAACTTCTGCCAATTGAATATTGCAGTATGTCAATCTACTACCACCATCGCCATCCAGGATGATACCTTTCCAAGATCCAGGGGCTGATCCTTCGCTAGAGGTAAACCAAATTGGGAGGTCAGCTTTACCAATAGCCGTGATACGGCCTTCTACTTTTAGCTCAAAATTGCCTGTAAAAATCAGCTCCACACCTGCCTCAATATAGAGTTCTTGATCCTCCTCAACTAAAATATCTCCAACGACAGAATAGGGGGAGTTTTCCAATTCCAGCTGACAATTAATGTTTCCCTGTATCTCTGATTGGGCAGCCACCACGAATGGGAAGGCTACTAGTACACAATAGCAGAATAGCTTACTCATTTCAATATAGTTAAGTGGTTTCTTTTACCTCTAATATCAATTTAGAGATGACTTGTTTTGATTGTGTGTTATTTTACTTCTTAGCAGAGAAGTTGCCTACGCGTTTCAATTTTCTTTTTAGCAAATAGGGTGGGTAAATTAACTCAGGGCGTTTATAATGGTCGGTGTTTCAACCTACAAACATGATGTTTACCCCAAAAGAAACTATAATTCAGTAAATCTGCTCAGGAGATAGCGCTGATTTCAAAGATAACAATGTTATCTATATTTCAACAAGCAACAAAAACAAACTTGCCATTGCCACAGTCCAAGGCTAATTGCTTAGTTATGGGGTATAACATCCTTTACATTACCAAACTCCTAATAGACTATGCTATTAGAAAGGATGAAAATGCTTTTCCATAAAAGCCGATTACCCAAACAACAAAGGCCCTCTTTCGCCAAGAAGCATCACATTCCCACCAACTCCCGTAGAAACGCATTCTTTCCTGTGAGTTGCCACTCGCCCAAGCTCATCGGAATATTACCGATGGAGTTTAGTTCATCGAAAAAGGCCTTCAATTCAAATGGCTGCCCCTCGGCCTCCTTGGCACGGGCATACTCGGCCAGCGCATTTTCCATAAGATACTTGCCCGTGATGTAGCTGGTGCCATATCCTGGCTGTCTTAGGTATAGATGCTGCTCAAAGATAAGGAGCTCTTTCTCCGTTTTCATCCAGCCACGTGGGGTGTACTCGGAGTGTATGCCCCCAGCCTCTTCCATCGTCATATCGTTGGCATGGGCATACAGGGAGCCCAATCCACGCGCCGCTCGTTGGGCAATCATGATGTAGACGATCTCCCTCACCCTGGGATTATCGTCGTAAAGGCCAGCTTGCATAAACATTTCCTCTACTGCAGTTGCCATACCTTCATTGCGAGAATCAAAGATGTTATACAGCAAAGGGCCCCTTCTAATCTCACTCGCATGAGGTTCGGTATCCATACGTGCCAACTCAAACCAATGATAAAAGTGGGAGTACAGTGGACGTTGGTCCAAATGAGCCGTTATCCAAAAGAAGTTTCGAGTTTCGGCGGGGACAAAGGCGCCAAGATGTTCACGAAGAGCGGGTTCGAAGTATTCTTTTACGGTGACGATATTATCTTCCTCCAGAAAGTCCATTAGACTGCGAGCGGAGCGCTCCGCCATGGCGTCATAAGCGGCAGGACTATCAGCCGGAACGAGTTCTGGTAGATCGCGATTGCGGTGCTCCTCTAGCTTTAGGGAAGCCCAAGCTCGCGCCAGCTCTCGTTTCAAAATCATTACCTCATCTTCCCAAGTCAAAGGAACGAGGTGCACATTCTGCATGTACCAAGTGTAGTTTTCTTTACCAATCCCCGAGGGGCCAGTCTTGCTGGGCGCTTGCTCCTTCAACCACGCGGCCAGATCTTCCGTCGAAGCAATGGCCTCCTGAATAGCATTTACTAGCTCCTCCTCCCCCTTCACGCCTGCTCGATCCAATATCTTCGCTAAGCCTTTCGCCTGGGTCTCTATATCCCTGATACCTGCAATCCAAAGATCCTTGGCATTCCCGGTAAGGTTCTGCTTGGCTTGGCTATTTAAAGCAGGAATCACTTTGAGATCTCCCAATAGTCGTTCCTTTTCAGCATCACTTAAAGGGAATTCGTAGGTCCAGATTTCGGTGGTGCCATGATGTGTTGGCCCTTCATGAGCGGGGACATCACTTCTATATTCCCAAAGGGACTTGTAAAAAGCAGGATCGCGGACCCAGGGCTTTAAGATTCTGTGATTAAAATCGTAGCCGTTCATTTCTGCCCAAACGATATGCCAGTCCACCTTTTGTGCAATCGGCCAACTCTGGTAGTCAATGGCCTGCAGCCTAGCCTTTAGGGCTTGGAACTCTGGCCAGCGTTGCTCAAAAGTAGCAGCCGTATAGTCCGGTGCTCCATCCCGCATAGGCGGCGTCTCAAAGGTTCGCCATTCTTTAAACAGGCTAACCAAATCCTCATACCGGTCAGACTTAGGGAGAACCGGTTTTTCTTCCTCTGGTGCAGAAGCATTTTCGCATGCCATAAGCAGTGTAAAGACGAATAAAAATAATATAGGATAGGATTGTCGCAACATGAATCAAAGTTTAACTAGTGAGGGAGATTATTAGGAAACTTAAGGTTTCATCTTCAAACAGACCGGTGCGGGAATTTTGATTTGCTTACCAGTATCCTTTAACAGGCCAGTAGCTGCATCAATATCAAAAATAGCAATGTTATCTGTTCTACGATTAGCTACCAGCAAAAATTTACCATTAGAAGTGATCATAAACCCTCGGGGCCAGTCACCCAATGTCGATTGATGACCGACTGTTTTCAAGATTCCCGAATTCAAATCCACCTCATAAATAGCCAAGCTATTGTGTCCGCGATTGGAGACATATAACCAGCGACCATTGGGGTGAATGTGAATATCTGCCACCTTGTTCTTCTCTTGATAATCAGGGGGTAGGGTACTTTCTCGATCTAATTCCTTTAGACGGCCATTTTTCTGGTAGGCGACGGACAGGACGCTGGAAGAAAGTTCCTCCGCCACAAAAGCCCATTTACCATTAGGATGAAAAATAAAATGCCGTGGCCCATTACCTTTGGTAACGGCAAGGGATCGTTTGGTGCTTTTTTTCAATTTGCCCACTTTAGTCAAAATCCGATACGCTGTGACCTCATCGTTTCCAAGATCTGGCACATACAGAAAACGGTTATCAGGCGAAGGAACAGCGGCGTGAGCATGAGCCACTGGACCGTTTTGTCTCTGGTGATCATAACTGGCGATCAAGGGACCAATGGCCCCGTCTCCCTGCAATTGATAAGCCGCCATGCTACCCCCAGCATAGTTAGCTACATAAACTTGTTGGCCGGATTGATCCGTAGAGATATAGCAGGTACCTTCATCCAGACCTGAGGCATCATTTAAATGCTTGATCTTGCCATCCTTCTCGATTTTGAAAGCACTGAGAGATCCCCACTTCTCTCCTTCAACAATGGAGGCTCGATTTCCACTGTACAAGTACTTGCCACTTGGATGCAAACAGAGATAGCTAGGACTCTGTAAGTGTTCTAAGGTTTGTATTTGATGGGCTTCAGCGGTCTCCTGATCAAATTCAAAAACATAAATGCCCTCACTTCCTCTTTCGGAGAAGGTGCCGATATATAGCGTAGAGGATTGCCCAAATAAAACTGCGGCCAGACAAAGGAGGCTGATAGACAATAGTAACTTTTTCATGTTGGATCGTTTTGTTTCATGTCTGTAAAATAGAATCCATTCCGCTCAATCTGAACTTGCACCTACCTGTTTTTCACAGAATGTGGTTAAAAAAGTATCAGCAATGGCAAAAGTTGTTCTTTTTCTCCCTCACGAAGCGACGTAGCTTTGTACACACGACTAGCAAACATCATTCGGCTGCATTTAGGTAAAAACAACAAAAAAGTAGTGCGGTAAGTGATTTTCCAAATTTTCAGATCAGATTTCACGACTATTTTATCGTATTACTACACGCACCTCCTAAGTATCATCACTCATTTTATGAGCTTTGCGATTAGGCTTTACTTGGATGTGCCGATTTTAACTTAAAGTGACTTAAACCTGTGGAAATGGGCCGCAACCGACTTGCCGTTAATATCTTCTTTTTTATCAATGGTTTCCTCTACGCTAACTGGGTATCGCGTATTCCGCGCGTACAGGAAATCTATGCCCTGGATAATAGTACACTAGGCATTATGTTATTGTGCATCTCTATCGGTGCGCTGGTAGCAATGCCCTTAGCTGGTTACCTGATAGCACGCTACGGGAGTCATCGAATCACCGCAATCTGTGCCATACTGTTTATTTCGAGTATCCCACTTATTCCTCTAGCTAACAATCTAATCACCCTCGGTACCATCTTTTTTTTCATGGGAAGTTTCACCGGCATGAAGGATGTAGCCATGAATGCCCAAGCAGTGTTGGTCGAGAAAGAATATAAACGCCCCATTATGTCTTCCTTTCACGCCATCTTCAGTGCAGGTATGATGATTGGAGCAGGTACGGGAGCACTGTACACTCGATTCCAGATAGACCTTTTCGCTCACTTATCCACCAGTGTCCTGTTTTGCGTCTTGCCCGTTTGGTGGGGCATCCGAAATCTCATTAGGGATGAAGTGGCAGAACCAGAACCTGGAGAAGGCGGCCTGCGACTCCCCAGCAAAGCCCTTTTGGGAATTGGCTTGATCGCTTTCTGCTGCATGTTGGGTGAGGGAGCTATGGCCGACTGGACCACCAACTATTTGGAAAAAATTGTGAAAGCCTCTCCTTCTCTAGCGCCGTTGGGCCTAGCTGCCTTTTCTATGGCTATGATGATGGGCAGATTTGTGGGAGATCGTTTACGGGCTAACTGGGGTGACGGCAAGTTATTGATTAACAGCAGCTTAATAGCCCTATTTGGAATTGGCCTAAGTCTAGGTGTTCTTTCTCCTTACGCTGCCATTGCTGGCTTTTTTCTAGTAGGACTAGGGTTGGCAACCGTCGTCCCTATCGCTTTCAGCACAGCAGGTAACATGCCCGGTGTCAAACCTGGCGTTGGTATCAGTATGGTAACTACGATTGGTTATGCTGGTTTTCTCTTTGGTCCCCCCATCATCGGCTTTGTTGCTGACTGGCAGGATCTCCGGATAGCCATGGGGTTGATTGCTTTACTCTTTGTCATCATGACCGTGCTGAGTTTCAACCTCAGCAAGCGTACGGAAGAAAAGCTAAGTACAAGCACTTAAGTACGTCCTAATGTGGCAGTTTTTGACCGATAGTTCCATAGGCCAATACACCCAATAAAGCTCCAACCAATACGAGCAGAAGGATAGAATATCCATTGCCCAGCAGGACATAAATTGGCCCTGGGCAACTGCCAATCAATGCCCAACCCAATCCAAAAATACTCCCAGCTAATAGATGTCTCTTTATATTCAAGGTCATTGGATTAGGCACCTCTACCAGTTTATTATCTAAGGTTTTCATTTGCGTATATTTCATCAGCCAGATAATCAATGCACTAGCAGCTACAGCTACGCCAATGATTCCGTACATGTGAAAGCTCTCAAAACGGAACATTTCTACGATGCGATACCAAGAAATAGCTTCCGACTTGGTCATGGTAATACCAAAAAATATGCCTACAGCTAAAAAAGATATATTGCGAAACATGATTGTATGTTTTATAAAAATAAAGGATTAGGCTAGGTCTCCTACCAGAAACTTTAATAGCCAAGGTAATACCAGGTGCGTAGTAATTAAACCTCCAATGAAGAAGCCGACCACTGTAAGTAGAGAAGGTAATTGTAAATGAGCCATTCCGGTGATCGCATGTCCGGATGTACAGCCTCGACCATAACGCGCGCCAAATCCTACCAGAAAGCCCCCAGCCAATGCCGCGATGATACCCGCCGAATTGGTCCAGTTGAATATACTCGTCGGGATAAAACCTCTACCACTACTATCAGAGGCTGGATAACTCATTCCTTTTTGCTCCAAAAAAGCAATAGTAGCATCGGAGATATCTACGGGAGCCGGACTGGTTAAAAATTCTCCCGCGATCACTCCTCCCAGGATAGTTCCTATCACTAAGAAAAGTAGCCAACTTTTGCCGGCGAGATCAACCTTAAAATAGGGAATCTTTCGGCCAGCTCCCCCCAAGGTACACATGGCTTCAAAGGAGCTGGAGATGCCGAATTTACGTCCCATCCAGGTTAATAGAAAGACGATCAATGCTAAAGCCAAACCGGATACGGACCAATGCCAAGGTTGGCTTAGACCTTCCAATCCAGCTGGTGTGAATAAGAGTAGGTAATTCATGTTGAGCTAGTAGTTAATGTTAGAGTATGTTTACCATTAGTAGTAGTGGGTGCTTGGGAGATAAGCTTTACCGACTAGCAGATCATGAATATTTATATATCGGTATACGCCTCTTTCACCAAAACTTACTACTACTGCCTTTGGAGAAACAAGAATGGGTTCTTCGGGAGACTGAAAACTTGTGGGATGATAAATAAAGCTTTGGTTTACATATCAGCAAATGTCAATCTATCTAAGCATTTACTGTTCATAAAACCATTCTATTTGAGAGACTTAGAAAACAGGTATTGACAAATAAGGCTTTCTACCCAGTTGGATAGAAAGCCTCAAAGGTAGATAAATTATTTTTGACTAGCCGTAGGCTTCAATCACGTTTTTAAGTTGCTTGGCGGACTGCATCCCTGCTTGTCGCCATTTAATTTCCCCTTCCTTAAAGAGCATAAAGGTAGGTACACCTCTGATTTGTAGTTTATCCGCGATGGCCGGATTCTTATCTACATCAATCTTGACGATCTTCGCTTTGTCGCCAATCTCACCCGCTACTTCCTGCAATACGGGTGCCATGGCTTTACAAGGACCGCACCACTCTGCAAAAAAATCCACCAATACGGGTGTTTCCCCGTTGACCAATTCCTTGAACGATACTTTGCTTTTCATATCACTGACAATTAGATTTTTTGTTTTCTCAATTATAACACCTCTTGTAAAGAAATGGTCGAAATAAAGTATTGCTAAGGGTCCGCAGGCGGACGTATTGGGCAATGTCCCTACTGTATTCAATACCAAAGTGATATAACTCACTGAGTATTGCCTCTAACCTACCACCACTTCGGTTTAAAGTTAGACTCACTCCTGGTTGGACCAGGCCGTGTATCCTCCTGTCAAATTATAGAGATCCTTAAAGCCCGCTTTTTCCATCGCTTTGCAGGCACGAGCGCTACGGCTTCCCGCTTTACAATACACCAAATAAGTTTTGTCCTTCTCTAATGCCTGAATTTTTTGTGCGAAGTCATCCGCCAGCACATCAATTTCTAAGGCCCCTTCAATCTTACCAGCTGCGACCTCTTCCGGCGTTCGCACGTCGAGGAGGACTACATTTTCCTCTGCCATCTTAGCCTTGAAGGCTGCGACATCAACATCTTGAATCCCTTGTAATGGAGCTGCTGGTGCACTGGCTGCTTCTTTCGTTTCATTTTGTGCGTTGCAGGCCAATAAGAAAGAACACATCAATATTCCGTAAAAATATTTTTTCATGAGTTGTGTATTTTGCATGAATAAGGGTTAAAGTAAGATAGGTTGGGAGGTAAAAATAGACAATAGCAGCTTTAAGGAACACTATTTCATTAGAAAGAACAGCCTTATACAAAAAATAAAGTCCTTCAGTTACCTGAAGGACTTTACTCTATTCTGGAGTTAAAAAAACAGGGCAGCTGCGATTACTCGCAGCACCCTGTATAACCCCAAAAAACCAAATGAAAACAATCTACATATGAATGCTCTTAATCGAGTATGATTTCTAAACTTGTTTTATTTAACAGGGAACAAACCGGAAAGTTGCAATACGAAAAGTCTTTAACACTTGGGAGCAATTTTCATCCGGCTTTTTCCTAATTAAAAAGGCTTGTACTGCAAAAAAACAAAATTATTGGATACTTTAATAAATTTTGTCCTTTTTTTGCAACTGTTTATAGGAGCTATTCAACAATCATATTTTGTCCCTTTACTCCTAATTTTGCCTCAAACAATATAATTAAATTTCTCTTTCCTTACAACTATACCAACGCATAAGTAATGTTAAAGTTGAATCAAGCAAAATATAACAGCTCTACGCTCCTTACAAAAAACTAATAATCAACACTTTAACAAAAACACCCTAAAACATCAATCGACCCAACATTTTGTTTTATATTTGCTAACCTTAAACAATCCCTTTAAAATACATGGCAAAAGCCAAAACTATCTTCGTCTGTACCAATTGCGGCAATGAGTCCCCCAAGTGGAATGGGCAGTGCTTCGCTTGTGGGGCTTGGAACACCTACCGAGAAGAGAAAATTGCTGCTAAAACCAAGCAAGAAAAAAAGCAGGAATGGCGTAATGAAAGCTTTGGCAGGAAAAGCCCTAGCCCGGTCCCTCTGACTCAAATCAAGGCTGGCACCACCGAAAGGCTTGTCACACCTGATGGGGAACTCAATCGAGTATTGGGAGGAGGTATTGTTCCTGGCTCCATTGTACTAATCGGTGGGCAGCCAGGGATTGGTAAATCTACTTTACTTCTCCAATTAGCTACCCGAATTCCTGCTAAGATTCTTTATATCTCGGGAGAAGAAAGTGAAGAGCAAATCAAAATGCGCGCTGACCGCCTTGGATTCCTGACGGATCAATGTTACGTACTAACGGAAACCAACACCCATAAAATTCTACAGCATGCCGAGGAACTAGAACCTCAGATCGTCATTGCAGATTCTATTCAAACTTTAGCCTCGCCCCACGTAGAATCTATGCCCGGGAGCGTTTCACAAATACGAGAATGCGCGGGAGAGTTTCAACGTTTTGCGAAGGAAAGCAACATTGCCGTGTTCCTCATCGGACACATTAACAAGGAGGGGTCCATTGCTGGACCTAAACTGCTGGAGCACATTGTAGACACCGTATTGCAATTTGAAGGAGACCGACATTATACTTACCGGATTTTACGGACCTTGAAAAATAGATTTGGCTCCACTGATGAGATGGGAATCTACGAAATGAATGCCCAGGGTTTACGCGAGATCAGCAATGCCTCGGAGCTGCTCCTGTCTCAAATGGACGAAGATCTCAGCGGAAGCTCTGTGGCCGCTACTATGGAAGGGCAGCGACCCATGCTTATCGAAACGCAGGCCCTGGTGAGTAGCGCTGTCTATGGAAATCCACAACGATCCGCCACCGGCTTTGATCTTAGGCGACTAAATATGGTGCTGGCGGTCCTGGAAAAGAGGGGTGGTTTTCCACTTGGACAAAATGATGTCTTCCTCAATATAGCCGGAGGTATCAAGGTGGATGATCCTGCCATCGATTTGGCCATCGTCAGTGCTCTGATCTCCTCCTTTGAAGATATATCTATTCCTTCAGATGTGTGTTTCGCAGCGGAAGTAGGATTGTCTGGAGAGATTCGCGCGGTAAGCCGGATTGAGCAACGGATCCAAGAAGCGGAGCGCCTAGGGTTTAAGGAAATCTATATCTCAAAATACAACACCAAGGGCTTGGAAAAAGAACGATACGACATTAAAGTCAACACCATCGGAAAGATTGAGGAGTTGTATAAGATGTTGTTTGAATAAACTGAGGGCTTACGAAATTAGCTTGCCAGTTGCTAATGAATAGATCAGCAACTGGCAAGACCTTTATTCTATGATCAATGGCTTGCTAATTTTCTCTCCTTCTGCTTGAATCTGTATTAAGTAAGTGCCCTTCTTTGTATTCTCATCTTGCCAAACATGACGATGCGTTCCAGCTCCCAAACCTAGTACATTCGAGCTCATGAGTTTGCCATCTATCGTATAAACACCGAATACAACTTTAGTTGCCTTTGCCAACTTGAAACTCACGGTAACCACGCCAGAGGACGGGTTAGGAAATACAGTCAAATCCTGCAAGACCTTTGGTTCAGCGGGAGTGATCTCTGCCTCAGGTAATCTATCCCGCAGCGTAGGCGCTGCGGCAGGATTTTGCTCCTGCGTTTCTGTCTTTTCTCGTAATACGACATCCAGTTTTTGGCTTCCACATCTATTCGCCACTTCTTGGGTTTCTTTGCCGATATAGCTAAAGATAAGGGTCGCACATTCATCGGGCAAGGAGATTCTGTAGTTGCCCTGGAGATCTGTTATGGTGCCTATCTTGGTGTCTTTGATCAGCACATTTGTTCCTATCAGCGGCTGATTATTTTCGTCTTTAATTGTACCACTGATGATGACTTTTTCGGCTTTGGCTTGCCCCCTGGCAGGCTCCGGATTGGTCTCCTCTGCTGTCTCTTTCGCTCCTAATTGGACACCTATTTTTTGGCCTTTACAAGCTTCACTAAACTCCCGGGTTTCTTTACCCACATAGCTAAAAATCAAAGTGGCGCAGTCCTCTGGTAGGGTTAAGCTGTAATAGCCTTTTAGGTCTGTTATGGTACCTATCGTCCGCCCTTTAATCAGAACATTTGCCCCAATGAGCGGAATTCCTGCCTCATCTATGACATAGCCTTCTACGACCTCCTTCTTTACCGTGCCTCTTCCTTCGGCTGCTGAAGTAGCCGTCGCGGGTTTGGATTTCATCACGATGTCCAGCCTTGTACCACCACAAGAATTTGCCACTTCTTCAACCTGCTTCCCAACGTAATTAAAAATTAGCGTCACGCATTCGCTAGGCAAGGACAAACTGTAATTGCCCTCAAGATCTGTGATAGTACCTATTTTCGTATCTTTAATTAAGATACTCGTTCCAATCAGAGGCTGACCATTCTCGTCCTTTACTGTCCCAGAGATGATTGGTTTTTCCTCTTTAACATCTTCCGTAGCACGCTCCGACTTGTCCGGCGAGGCGATTACCACTAGTTCGTCCAGTACTTCCGAAGCGGAAGGTAAAATTACGTCTAGCCGCTGCCCTCCGCAACTTTGCTCCACTTCCTTACTTTTTCTACCTACATAGCTAAAAACCAGGGTAGCACAATCAGTCGGCAGTTTCAGTTTGAAATTCCCGCTTAAATCTGTGATGGTCCCCACTTTCGTATGTTTGACGATGATACTTACGCCAATTAGGGGCTGATCATTTTCGTCCACCACCGTACCTTCAACAATAGACGAAGGCGCTTCCGCTGCCGTAGCCTCCGGAGATACTTGAGGAGTCTCCTGAGCTACCACTGGAGGGTCTATTTGTGCTGCTGTCTCAAGCACTAGTTCTTCTTGCTGTGACCCTGGGATTGGGGCTTCTTCCTCCATTCTTACCTCCCCATTATCAGCTACAGTATCTTCAGCTACCAAAAAAGCTTGCGATCCAAGACTCAGGAAAAGCAATAAAAAGGCCATCAGGATACTCCTGTAGATGGGCGGTTGGCTTTCATATTGACCGAACAATCGAAAAATGCGCCGGCTGAGAATTCCTTTGTTATTATTTGCGGACATGGCTAATCTTTTTTTAAGTGAAAAATTGGAAGTAGGAATTCGGGTTAAAGCCTCGGCATACAGTACGGGTTGATTTTGAACAGCCAATACCGCATCATCACAACAGTGTTCCCGAGTCGTCCGAATATTCCGAGATATCCACCAAAGCGCAGGATGATAAAAGAAGACGATTTCAACTAGCGTTTGCAGAATATTGACAGTGAAGTCATACCGGCGAATATGAGCCAATTCGTGCAACAGCAATAATTCTAATTGCCTAGGTTCTAAGCCAGTCATGAGGGAGGTAGGCAGCAGAATCACCGGCCGAAGTAATCGGAAAGTGATTGGATCCTGTACCACTTCTGACAACAGGAATCGAACTTTTCGTCGGATGCCCATCTGGGCGGATAAACGATTAAATCGTTCTACCCATTCAGGTTCCGGCACTTTAACTCGATAGGTCTGCAGATAGTGAAGATAAGATAGTCCCATGATGAAGTACAAGCAGGATAGCACCACGCCTATACCCCAAATGAAGGTCACTCTATTTAATTGGCTATCCAACCAAGTAATGGCTTGCTGGAAACCTTGCTGCCAAGTAGATACCGCGGGTTCAATGTTAGTTACCTCAATAGGGCTTGCATCTTGAATTGCGGCCGTTCCTTGTGCAATAGTTGGCACATAGGCATAATAGGTCCAATTGGACTGGAAAGTCATTCCCGACCAGACCACAACTGCCACTAATCCTATTAATAATAAGGCATAGCGAGCGTTCGCCTGCTTACGTGGAACCATCCTCAAAACTAAAGCTAAGATCAAAGCGATTAAACTAATCTGCCATAAGCTGTGGATAATCATCCAACCCAAGGCTTTTCCTATTGGCCCAAGGCCAGCACCGAAAGAGCTAATCATCTTTTTGCTTTTTTTGGGCTTCTATCCACTGTTGTAAAGCTTCTACCTCCTCATCACTCGTTTTGCCCTGCCCGAGGGCATGCATCACCAGTTTCATGGCAGAACCTTGATAAACATTGTTTACAAAGCGCTGAAAGAGATTTTGTTGTACCTCCGCTTGCTTCGGAATGGCCCGATAATAATGTGTCTTACCTTTCAACTCTCGCTGTACTACTTCCTTGTCGGTCATCCTTTGCATCTGCTTTAGAATAGAGGTGTAACCTACTTCCCGTTTCTGGCTAATCTGTTCGTAGATAAAGCGCACCGTAGTAGGCTGATGCTCCCAAAGAATCTGTAGGATTTCCAATTCTGTTGCTGACGGTTGATAATTGTCTTTATTTTCCATACCAAGTAGTTCTGTTCTCCAACTTTTATTGTGGTCAGAGAAAAGTCATTTCCACCTATTGCGCCTAGGTAGAGAAGATAGAAATATGATCATATGTCCAATGCAAATATATACGACACACGCCGTAGATGCAAGAAAATCTACGACACACGCCGTATTTTAACATTCAGGAAGCGAGTTATAAATTCAAAAGAGGCAACGCCGAAGCCTCTCAAACACCTCATTACCAAACCAATAGGCCCGATCACTAAAAGATTATATTCAGAAAAATTTTATACCTAGTGCTAGGATACTTATAGTGGAACTTTGGAGTGTAGCGATATGTTTTAAAAGTCTTACACCTCGTTTACTTCAAATACAAACTTATATATCACCATGTCTAAGAACGAAAATAAACAAATACAAGCCTTAATTCGACGCTTTGAAGCCATCTACGATGGCCAACCCTGGTATGGCACCAATATGCTTTCTTCCTTACAGCAGATCACTCCGGAAATTAGTTTACAATCCCTACATCCCAAAAAGAAGAATATGGCCGAAATTCTGAGACATATCGTAGCTTGGCGACAATTCCTGATCGAACATTTACAAGGAAATCAAACTTATGCCATTGAGCTCAATACGGCGCTAGATTGGCCCTCGGTAGCAGGCTTGAATTGGGCGGATCTATTGAAGGAATTCGCTCAGTCGCAAGAGACCATCTTGCAGTTGTTGGCCGAGCAAGAAGATACCTTACTCAAAGAGATGTTGTCTAATGGAGCAAAACCGTACAGCTTTCGCTACTTGATCGAGGGAATCCTACAACATGATGCCTACCACTTGGGGCAGATCAATTTATTAGCCGCCTTCTTCAGTAGCCAAGTACAGGAGTAGGAAGCACTTTTCGAACAAGTTTGTTATTCTCCCGTTCAATTGTGTATGAATAATAATCCAGTGCAAATTCCACGAGATAAGCCTATTCTATTGTTTGATGGGGTATGCAATCTTTGTAATGGCTTAATACAGTTCATTATTCAACGTGATCCGCAGGGCAAATTTCTTTTTACGGCCTTGCAGTCTGAAACGGGACAATCTTTGTTAAAAGAAGCCGGGCTTGACCCTTCTGCTTTAAATACGGTGGTGATGTTCGACAGCGGACACTTCTATACACACTCTAATGTACCTTTACAGATCGCTTGGCACCTAGGAGGTTTTTGGCGGGTATTTTTTATTTTTAAAGTTATCCCCCGGTGGATCAGGGATCGCTTGTACGACTGGATAGCCCAACATCGATACAAATGGTTTGGTAAAAAGGAAAGCTGTATGATACCTACGCCAGCGCTAAAACAACGATTCTTATAATTTTCATTTGACTACTCAATAGGAAGGTTAACAGTACAGGCTCAATTTTGTCGTGCGATAGGCACGCGAATTCGCCTTTCATCGAGTACCCTCTCGGTACTCCTAACTCACAATTCAAAATTATGTCAACAAGAAGAACCTTTCTTAAGCAGGGCGGCCTGCTCGCTGGAGTATCTCTACTCCCTTTGCATCATATCATGGCTGAGGTCATGGGTATTGCAGCTGGAGAAATGAAAAGCCTACGGCGCAATGTGGGTATTTATACTGAACGAGGAGGTACTATCGGCTGGATGATCGACAAAGAAGGAGTGATCGTGATCGATACTCAATTCCCTGATCAGGCAAAAAATCTGATTGGGAAGATTAAAGAAAAAACTGATCGTCAGGTAGATTTGCTAATCAACACCCATCATCATGGAGATCATTCTGGAGGCAATATTGCTTTTAAGGGGTTTGTTAAGCAGATCGTGGCGCATGCTAATTCTAAGTTCCATCAAGAGCGGGTGGCTAAAGAAAGAGGAACTTTAGACCGTAATCTTTTACCTGATACCACTTATGATACCAATTGGTCAAAAAAGGTAGGCGGCGAAACCGTAAGCCTCCACTATTTTGGGGCAGGCCATACCAGCGGAGATACTTTGATTCACCTAGAAAATGCCAACGTAGTGCACATGGGAGATCTCATGTTTAACCATCGGATGCCAAACATTGATGCCGTAGCCGGTGCCTCCATCAAAAACTGGATACGACTATTGAAGCAGGCTCGAAAAACCTTTGATAAGGATACCTTATACATATTTGGCCATGCGGCACAAGGGTATGAAGTAACTGGATCCGCAGCCGATCTAAAAGCCATGGAGATCTATCTAAAGAAACTATTGAAGTACGTACGAAAGGAGCAAAAGAAAGGAACCACGATCGAGCAACTCAAAGAAAAGACAGAAACGATCCCGAAGGCGGAAGACTGGGTTGGAGGAAGGTTCAAAAACGTCAACCTACAGGTAGCATGGGATGAGTTAAAGAACGAATGATAGTTACGGATAGGAAGTGGAAACCTAGATTTTTGGCTTCAAAAAAGCATCACGACTCTAGGTTTCGACTTCCCACCAAAGGTATATTCTTACTGTCCCGGTAGCTGAGATAATAACTTGATCACCTCCTCCTTCTTGTATGCATCCTCTTCTAGCTTAATCCTTTCCAAGAATACTCGGGTTTCCGAAATTTCTCCTTGTGCCAAATAACACAAGGCTCGGTACCAGCGAGCGGGTTCGTAATATCTTCCCTTTCTTTCATCCACGACCTTATTTAAGAACTCAATGGCTTTCTTCGGGCGAGGAGGGGACAATTCCAGATGACTAACCCCTAGGTAGAAATTGACGGTGGCATCAGGTGGCCTTTCATTCTCCAAAGACTCCTGTAAGGCTGATATAGCACCAATATAATCCCCATTTCCATAGTTTTCTGTCGCTCTATTCCAGGATTCCCGCTCTTCGTCAGTCCCTCCCGCGCGAACGGGCGGTGGTGCCGGATAGGTTTCATAATAGCGTTGAAATAGATTCCCACTTGGCCCATTACTGGCCGCCTTTTCTCCGGCACTTCCACTGCACTGCCACCCCAGAAAAACCAAGGTGAGTAAGAGGCAAAGGAGACGTAAACCAGACAAAATTGATGCTTTCATATTTTAGCTGTTTTAGTTGCGAATGTAAGCAATTAATGATCACTGAAAAAAAAGGCGAGAGAATTGATAAGCTACCTTAATTCTCTCTATCTTCGCGACTTTCCTGAAATTTCGGAACTAATTGTCCTGAAATTGGATTGCAAAGAAAAAAAAGTTGTTAAAAATGAGCAAGCGAACAGAGATCGCTCAGCTGCTAGCTGAGCCCAAAATTGGTGAAATAGTGACGATCATGGGATGGGTAAGAGCCTTCCGTTCCAATCGCTTCATTGCACTCAATGATGGTACAGGCATGAAGAACGTGCAAGTAGTGATCGACTTTGAAAATATGGATGAGGAGATATTGAAGAAGATAAATTTTCACGCTTGTCTCAAAGTAGTAGGTACTTTGCAAGAATCGCAAGGTGCAGGGCAATCTGTAGAGATCATCGCCGATGAGGTGGAGATCCTGGGAAGCAGTGATCCAGAGCAATACCCCTTGCAACCCAAACGCCAGACCATGGAGTTTTTGCGAGATAAAGCTCACTTGCGCATGCGTACCAACACTTTTAGTGCAGTCTTTCGCATCCGTCATGCAGTGGCCTATGCCGTACATAAGTTTTTCAACGACAATGGCTACTACTACCTACACACACCAATTGTGACCGGTAGCGATGCCGAAGGTGCTGGGGAGATGTTCCAGGTAACAACGCTTGACCTGGATAATCCTCCTCGAACAGAAGATGGCAAGATTGATTTCAAAGAGGATTTCTTTGGCAAAGCTACTAACCTAACGGTTTCCGGTCAATTACAAGCAGAGATTGGTGCCTTGGCGATGGGTAAGGTCTACACTTTTGGGCCTACCTTCCGAGCTGAGAACTCTCATACAACTCGACACTTATCTGAGTTTTGGATGATTGAGCCGGAAGTAGCCTTCTTTGATATCTTTGATGACATGGATCTGGCCGAGGATTTTGTCAAGTACTTGATTAACTATGTACTCGACAACTATCCTGATGATTTAGCCTTCCTGGATCAACGCATTCAGCAGGAGGAGAAGAATATGCCGAAGGAGAAGCGCCGTCCGATGGGACTGGTAGAAATGCTTCGCTTTGTCGTAGATAACGACTTTGAACGCATTACTTACAGCGAAGCCATCAACATTCTTCGCAACTCCAAACCTTTCAAGAAAGGTCGCTTCGAATTCGAACCCACTTGGGGAGCAGATCTTCAGGCGGAACATGAACGTTTTCTCGTCGAGAAAAAATTCAAGAAGCCCGTCATCGTTCGCGACTATCCAAAGGATATCAAAGCCTTCTACATGCGTATGAACGAGGACGAAAAGACGGTGGCTGCCATGGATGTACTTTTCCCTTTCATTGGAGAAGTTATCGGTGGGTCACAACGGGAGGAGAGAATAGACAAGCTCAAGTCCAGAATGGCAGATATGCATATTCCTGAGGAAGAATTGTGGTGGTACCTTGATTTGAGAAAATTTGGAGGCGCACCACACGCTGGCTTTGGAATGGGCTTTGAAAGAATACTGCTATTCATCACGGGTATGACCAACATTCGCGATGTTATTCCTTTCCCTAGAGCGCCCAAAACAGCTGAATTTTAGATTAATCTGAATGGGGAAGCTCCTGAGCAGATTACGAGATAAAATATTTTTTGTAACCCGAGTTTAGTAGTAAAGCTAAATTCGGGTTTCTTCTTTTTAGGCGCTCCCCTTAGTCACTCCAAGCCGCCCAATTTGTTCAGTATCGTACAGATAGCTGTCCACATTCGAACAGTAAGCCGGATCACCAACAATCACAATAATCTATTTTCCAACACTTTATACCTAAAACACTCCTTTGGCATGGCTTTGGCACAGTAGTTAGCTATACAGCAAATAACAAAAATGCATATGAAACTTCAACAAACGCTTTTACCAATCGCTTTACTACTAGCTAGTACCCAATTGGTCTTCACTCAAACAAAGACGATCCAAGAATCTTACAACAACATCCAAAAGATTGAACTAGATGTCATCTCCGGAAATATCGAGATTGCAGCCAGTGCTAACGGGCAAGTACAGTTAGATGGGGAGTATGATTCGGATCAAGTCCAAGTATCAATCACCAATAGCAATGGAAAACTAAAAATCAAAGAGAAATCTAAGTCTCGAAACATGGATGAGGCTTCCTCCTGGATCTTGAAAGTGCCCAATGATATACTGATCCGCAGCAATTCTGCCTCTGGAAATGTACAAGTACAAGATATTGACGTAGAGCTGTACTCAAATACCGGAAGCGGAAACTATAGGTTTGAAAATTGCCAAGGCTCTATGCAACTCAATACGGGCTCTGGCAATATCATGATTATTGAATCCCAAGCAAACGCTACCTGCAATACGGGTTCGGGTAATATCAAGATTAATGGAAGTGACGGACAACTAGGACTAAATACTGGATCCGGCAGAATCAGCTTGGATAGGGCGGCTGGAACGATCAACGCCAACACTGGATCTGGACAGGTAACAGGAAAAGATGTGAAGATTACGGGTAACTCCAGCTTCAATGCAGGTTCGGGTAATGTTTCGCTCAGTCTGGCAGCCAAACCAAGTGGAGATGTCAGTGTCAATGCAGGTTCGGGTAATTCCAGTCTAAATATGAATGGATTTAAATTCGACGGAGAGTTGGTCATGCAATGTGGCCAAAAGGGCGGAAATATAAGTGCTCCCTTTTCTTTTGACAAAAAGGAAGTTATCCCGCAAGGAAGAAATGGCATGATCCGAAAAACAAAGCGCTTCGGCAGTTCAGGCACGAAGATTCAAGTATCGACTGGGAGCGGTACGGCCAAAGTAAGCAAGTAAAAAGGGGGTCTACACCTCACCCGCTCAGCTCCCCAGGTGAGGTGTAGGTTACTTCAGTTCAAATGCCAAAAGTACATTCCCTTCTTTCTCCCCAAACTTGGCATAGCCCGAAGTAACAAACAACTGATTCTCCACTACAATAGGCCCATCCGAATCAATAGCTCCACCAAAGGCTTTTACCCCGTTGACCGCCTCAAAATCCCGCTTGGTATCAAAGGCCCAGAGTTCTCGTCCATCCTCAGTAGCATAAGCCTTAATGAATCCATGCAGGGTTCCGCCAAAGACTACCTCTGGGATCAGCGTGATGGCGGCCGAGATCCCAGGCCCACAGCCCCGTATACTCAAGGGCGGGCAGCGGTTCTCCTCAATCGTGGACCAAAGCCGTTTCCCCTCAGCAACCTGTAAGGCATGAAGACCGGCGGGTACTTTGGGTTGTTCTTTGTTAATACTATAGGTTCCCCGATCGTTGATGGGTACAAATAAGGTTTTGCCATCCGTAGCCAGCAGCCAGTAGGAGAAACAAAGAGAAATACAGCAGAATCTTTTTAAGCATCCGGTTCATCTTAACAAATTGACTGGGATCATTGGTCTTTTTCGGGCCTATTCTAGCTCAATTCACGGGGCATATAGCAACGGTAATTTTGCTATATTTGAGAAGCTATGATAGGATCTTTTTGTTCAAAAAAGCAATAAAAGCATGAATATCAGTACTTTTTGGATCATTAGTACTAATCTCACCTGCTTAGATAGAAAACTCGGAGCAAATAGATAGCTTGCGTAGCCATTACAAGATCCAGCTAGATTTTGTATCCGATTAGCAAAATGAAAAACCATGTACAAGTACTTTCCTTCTTCCATTCTAAGGGGGTTGAGCCTTCTGTTGATTTGCTCCAGTTGTCAATCCACTTCCGACACAACTCAAAATAGCGCAGAACCAATAGCCAAACCCAACATCATTTACATATTAGCCGATGATCTTGGCTATGGAGACCTAAGCGTATTTGGTCAACAAAGGTTTCAAACCCCACATCTAGACGCCTTGGCCAAGGGGGGGATGACGCTTACTCAACATTATGCCGGGACCACCGTTTGTGCTCCCTCTCGTTCTAGCCTGATGACAGGACTACATACTGGCCATACCCCGATTAGGGGCAATAGGCGCACTCCTCCGGAAGGTCAACAACCCTTACCGGCTGCCAGCATTACTATAGCCGAAAAACTACAGCAGGGGGGCTACATCACCGGTGCCTTTGGCAAATGGGGGCTGGGCGGGCCCGGCTCCGAAGGCGCACCAGAGAACCAGGGCTTTGACACCTTCTTCGGTTACCTGTGTCAGACCTTAGCACACAATTATTACCCCTATCACCTTTGGGATAATCAGGATAAACTGATGCTTGATGCGAACCATGGCCAGCAAGAAGGAGTTTATGGTCCCAACTTAATCCACGAGGAAGCTATGGCTTTCATAGAGGCGAATAAGGATACTAATTTCTTTCTCTATTACCCCTCCGTCATACCCCACGCGGAATTGTTTGCCCCCGAAGCCTACATGGAAAAGCATAGAGGAAAATATGATCCGGAAAAATCTTTCGAAGGAAGAGACGAAGGGAAACGCTTCCGGCAGGGCCCCTATGGGTCGCAACCTGAGGGTCATGCTGCTTTTGCTGCCATGGTTAATCTACTGGATGATCAGGTGGGAGAAATTAAAACCAAGCTGGAGGAGCTGGGTATCGCTGAAAACACCTTGATCATCTTTTCCTCTGATAATGGGCCCCATCTTGAAGCGGGGGCCGATCCAGATTATTTTGATAGTAATGGACCGTTGAAAGGCTACAAAAGAGATTTATATGAAGGTGGAATTCGTGTGCCTACGATAGCCTACTGGCCAGGTACCGTAGCAGCTGGCGGTACTAGTGATCATCTATCTGCCTTTTGGGACCTCTACCCTACACTGTGTGAAGTAGCAGGAATACCCAGCGAACCTAAGATAGATGGACTTTCTTTTCTTCCAACCCTAATGGGGAAGGAGCAAGCGCAACACGACTATCTGTATTGGGAATTTCATGAAAAGGGGGGGCGCCAAGCTGTCAGAAAAGGAAAATGGAAGGCTGTGAAATACGACATTTTCAAGCGTCCACAACGCCCCATAGAGTTGTACGATATCTCTGAAGATATGGGAGAGGAAAACGATCTCGCTGCGGATCACCCCGAGATCGTCAAAGAAATGGCACAGATTATGTTAACTGCACGAGAAGAGTCTACCATTTTTCCCTTTGAAGCAAAAATTAAGCTCGAATAAGGTTTAATGCCATTCGGATCTCACGAATGTCGGCTGGACGTACTCGGCAACAACCGCCAAGCAATTTGGCACCGAGTTTATACCAGGTATCTACCTGTTTGGATAAGCTCTCACCCTGGCTACCAGCTATCCAACATTTCCTGGCAGAGTCCCAGGCCTCGCCTCGATTGGGATAAACCAGGAAGGGAAGGTCGACCAATCCTTGGACTTGTTGCAGCAGAGGTGTAATCCATTGTGGAGCTGTGCAATTGATGCCTACTGCCAATATCTGTGGAGAATGGGCTGCCAGTTTCACGGCTTCAACAAATGGCTCACCACTCGATATCTCTGATCCATTTCTACAGCTAAAACTTAGCAGCGCCCTTTGTTCCGGAAATTCGGCTAGCAACTCTACCAATACCTCTGCCTCCAGTAGGCAAGGGATGGTCTCGATGGCTAGTAGATCTGGTTCAGCACTGATCAGTTGTACGAGACGGGAATGATGAAAGTCCCTCAATACCTGACGAGTAACACCATAGTGGCCAGTATACTCAGATCCGTCCGACAGGAAGGCACCGTATGGGCCTACAGAAGCAGCGATGAGTGGTTTCTTCCAGTCCTCACTATTACTAAGGCGTACATACTCATCTCGTACCTCTTTAGCCAATTGAACACTTTTCTGTAAAAGTAAACCAATAGCAGAATGGTCCAGCCCCCTTTTGCTGAGACCTGGATAGGATGCTTGATAAGAAGCAGTGGTAATGAGGTCCGCTCCCGCCTCAAGATAGGCTTTATGGACCTTGGCAATAGCCGCTGGCTGCTCCAGCAGTACTTTAGCAGACCAAAGAGGGTCATTAAGGTCTAGACCAAGATACTCCAATTCGCTAGCCAAGCCCCCATCCAGGATCAGGTAACCCTGTTCTTGCAGGTAAGGGGTTACGCCATTTATCAACTTATGCATACCTATAGGCTTCCTCTTAATGTGGTTGAAACAAGAGTCGCTTAAATTGCATCCTAAAGGTGGAAGACTCTATGGGCAGCACCATTTGGAATCGATCATCTAGGTCCAGGGTTCGGAATAGCACCTTCCCACTGACACGTTCCCCCTTTCTCAAGGTCGTTTTGCGTAGGGTAAAATCAGTCCAAAAGTTGCGATCCTGTGGATCAGCAGGCGGTAGTTCCTGTACCATGCGAGGAGCAGAAAGATCAATAATCAGACTGGGAACAATAGAGACTAAGTCTACTGCCAAATCCAAATTGTTATATCCTCCATCAAAGCTATTGCCACTAACGTTATTGTTGGATGAGCTTGAGTTCCCATTTCCATCAGATGTGGCAATGATGGCAGCCGTTGCAGCCACTGCAGCTACTCCTATAGCGACGGCAGCATTCTTTGAGTTAGCTTCCTGTCTGGACGCCTCCATATCCAATCCCAAAAGAATAACTTCTGGGTCAGCGGCTCTCATTTTCATCCCATTCACTTCCAAAAAGAATTGTTTAGGATCTACCAGGACTTCTTCTTCTCCAAAGTTGGTTACCTCGATATCGAAGAACAAGTATTCACGATTATTTCCGTTGTAGGCGGCCTGCACCTCCAGTCCATTTGACTGCTGTCGGGCAAAAGCCTGGCCATACTGCCAACGGACATCTTCGTCCACTGGTTCCACACGAACCACTGGCTTGGGGGTAAAGCAGGAAGTCAGGAATAAAACAGAACACAAACAGGCTCCTATAAGGAGCGGAGGAAAGCTTCTTGTAGATTTGTTTTTCATAGCTTAATCTGGTTTTTATGTTCTTCAAAATTACAAGCAATGGCGACAAACTACAAGTGCAGCATCTTGCTTTTAGACAGGTTTAACATTTATTCGGATAAAAGCGGCGATATCTGGTCGGTATATCTGGAGAATGGGTAGGAAATAAACGCAAGTTGGTTATTCAATCATTGGTACAGTAACCGCCAGTGCCCACTCAAAGGATAATGAATGCTTAAATGAAAAGTTGGAATCGAGTAAACACTGGCGAATCACCTAGAAAAGAAGGTAAGGTGACATATAAGCATAGCACAACTTATATCTGCCTTACCTTGCTACCTCCAACTTCAAGTCAGGGAATTTGGAGGTCATTAACTACACTAATGCCGTTAATTTTATAACAGTTTTCTATATTCTTACTGTTCAAGCTTCTAGTCTATAGCGAATCCCCGCTCATTAGTTCGTCCTCCCAAAAGCACTGTAATCAGCCATAGCCTTTCAGCGCTTCCATGGGTACGAAGCGAGAACTGATTATGCATGAGCAGAACTAGTATCAATAACCAACAGCTAACTTAAGCGCAGTTGGATATCGATATGGCGATCGCTGAAACTGACTGGATAGCTCCCCGCTTTGATGTGTGAAGCAGGCAATTGCAAATGGGTTACTAACCATGCAGGTAGTTCAAAAGCCTCTTCCATTTTGAATCGACCCAAACGAAATTGGCGGTCAATCAGATTGGCGCATAGCCCATCCATAGGAACCCGCATACGCAAGCTATTATTCCTAATACCTGCAATTTCAGTACGAACACTGCGACAAGGCATTGCAGTGGTAGCATTATCTACCGGGCTAACTTTGCAAATGCCGATTCCTGCACAGTTCTTTTTAGGTGAGCCAAAGATAACTTCGGCAGTAATAATTGGAGAGTTCTTGAGCTGAATCGCTGTAGTTTCAGCAGTTTTGAGTGTTGTCATTGTTCATAGAAGTTAAAGGATGATAGTTTCTCATGTTCGGTTGAATAAGACCACGGAAAAAAGTATGCATCCCTAAGTTGCCTCCGAAGGAATCATACTGATGCAATGCAATAGCAATGTGTTGAGTGAAATGGGTTAGAGTTGGTACACAATGGAAAGTAGAGTAATCATACACCAGCTTACCTGATGATTTAAATTAGTGTACTTTTCATCTATACGAAGCAACAGTCCCAAAGTTTCAATTTAATTGCTTTGCTTGCTAAGCATAGTTAACCTGTCAGAGGTGACAAATTTGGGTAGACTACGAACGAGATTGGGTTTGGAGAACATTTATCGGGGACACCTCAATGAGGCTTTGTCGTGGGAATAAAAATCGAACAAATATAAAAAAATAGATTATAAAAATCAACTTAGCTATCTCAGGTAAATTATGGAATTTCCTTGCACATTCCATGTTGTAATCCATAAAGCAGAAACCCTATTTAGCCATTAAATCATTGATCATCAACCCCTGTTCGCCTTCCACACAGACAAAAAGTTCCTATCTACGGCATGCGTACTGCCATATATTACCCCTGCTTTATAGTAAAAAGAAGTGTTGTACTGTCCGGTATCATCTCCAGATACCAGGGCTGCATATATAAATCCAAGCTGGGTATTAATTTGGGCATTTTGAATCGACACCCCTTCTCGATAAAATTCTCCTTGAAAGGATTCTTCTGCCACCTTGGTAATTTTCATCATGGCAAAATTTGAATCTGATGGTTCATGTGGGCTCATATCCAATATCCACTCCCCTAGCAGCAAGTTTGGGTCAACTTCCGCAGATTCATGTAGAGATTCACAAGATACAAGTGTGAATAAAAGAAAGGATAGGAAAAACAAGTTTTTCATGGTTGTAGCATTTAACTTTTGCCACAAACCTATAGTGTTGGCAATATACAATCGTTCCAATTGGCTGATTGAAACCTATTTTCTTTGCCTGATACTCATTTCAGGGAAATTAACAACCTGGTAGCTTTGACACCTCTAGCTCGAAACAATCTGCACTCAGTACGAAATGCACAAAGGTGCGTACGGAAGTAGTTTTGAAGAGCTCAGCTAATGCTTCTCTCACCAAAAAAAACCAACTGGATAACTCCATGGCCTTTTTATCGAGGTTCTTGTCACTACCCGCATAACTACTATTTTGAATCATCACCCAGCCTTGTTCGGTCTCAAGCAATAAGTCAACAATGGTCTCAAAGAGCTGACCATGGTGAAAATGTCGGATAGGAATACTTCCTAAATTGCCGTTTTGCTGGAAAATGATGTTGGATAAAATTCCGCCAGGCAGTTCCCGCATGCACAAGGCCTTCCATTTCAATCATCTCAAATACCTCAAAGCGATCAACCACTCCCTGTGCCATTTGTTGTCTAAGTTCGAGCGCATAAGCCAAGCGATCAGCAGTGTGAAAAGCCTTGATGGCTTTAGCCAAAGTATATTTATCGAAATCGTCCAATAGACGCAGCTCTTTGAGATAGGCATGACGAGCAACTACTTGTCCTTGTTGGCTGACACTGGCAGGAGTATCCTTCTTCAGGTCTATTTTGAGTACAGGATGCGCCTGTTTACCCGCTGCTGGTTCAATAAAGCGAATTTCCGTTTCAGCCAATTCAGCCGTAGGAAATGATCTTGGATAGATGAAAGTCTCCGTTTCCTTGTTAAGGTAGTACCCATCCCAATCCCAGGGAGACTCGAATGTACTCTCTTCCAGGGTAGGAAAGTCACCTTGCCCATTGTGCCACACGCGATTCAGCCAGCGGGTCGGCTTTGGCCCAGTAGGGATCACGAGATAATCTCTGGCCCTGGTAATCCCTACATACATCAATCGCGCTTCTTCTTGCAAGGCCAATTCGGTCTGTTCCTTTTGCGCTTGGCTTTCGGCAATTCGTTCTTCCAATTGCGTTCTTCTTATCTGATCAGCATAGGGGTTTACCCAATAGCGCAACCAGCGGTTGCCTAGTACATTATTCAAGTCTACCTCCTCGGATTCCGCCACAATTTCCATCCCCCAAACATCTGCCCGAAGCGCACCTTCGAGACTATGACAAATTACCACGGGCCATTCCAGTCCCTTGCTCTTGTGATAAGTGAGAATTTGGACCGCATCCGGTCCTTCCCCGGAACCTTGGGCATCCTTTTCATCATTTTCCAGATCATTGAGCCAAAGTAGTAGGCCTCCTAGAGAAGCTGCACTATGTAATCGATTACAGGCTTCTTCGTATTGCAAAGCCAGGCGCCGGAGCACATCGACATTATCCAAACGCTGAGCCGTTTTCCCCCAACTAACAATCAACCTTCTCAGGTCCAGTTCCTGTAGTACTACATTCAGAATCTCTGCTCCTGATAACTCTCCTACGCTTGCCCGAAGCATGTCTAACTTTCCAATCAAATCTTTTTCAGACGCCCAGAGGGCAGGATGCTTTTGCCCTTCAATGGCTTTCAAGTAATCCAATCGGTGTTCGATGATCTCTTCAATCGGCATTTCAGCAGCTAAAAGCAAAATTTCCGCGACAGAAAGGGAGTCTTCTGGGTGTAGAATAAACTTCAGACAGGCCAGAATCAACTTGGCTTCTGCGGTCTGCAAAAGCCCATTTCTAGCGATAGCGGCCTTGATTCCGGCCCGGTGCAATGCCTCTGCCATCAACTGGCAGGCTGCGTTGGATCGGCAAAGGATTGCTACATCGCCTAATTGCGCTTTCCGATAGCCTTTACTCCCTTTGGGTTGAATGAGCACCCCACGGTCCAGCCATGCCTTTAGGGTATTAGCAATGGCATTCTCCATCCAGGGTTTACCAGGAGGGCGCCCCTCTCCATCTACCTGAAAATGCCAGTGTACTAGCGCATCTCCCATTTCAATGGGTTCTGATTCCTTATTATGGGAATTTGGACCTGCTTGTTTGCAGCGCTTTGGTTTTAATGCAATCTGTTCCTTCGGTAAGTCCGAAAAAGCTTTTGTGAACAGTGCATTGGTGGCAATATACAATATCCTCTCTAGACCTCCAGGAGTATTCCTGTATATCTTCTGGTCGAATACCAATCTGTTGAATAATGGCCTGCATCAAACGTGGCTCCGCCCCCCGAAAACCATAGATTGATTGCTTAGGGTCACCTACCCACACAGAGTATTTGGCGAAGGGCCGACAACTTCAAAAATATTTCCAGCTGGATGGGGCTGGTATCTTGAAATTCATCCACCATTAACAGGTCCAATTCTTGCTGTAAGATTTCCTTGACCGCCTCATTGTCCAGCAATTCATTAATTAAGACCTCCATATCGGTATAATCAATCAATCCTCGACTATTTTTATACTGCTGGTATTCCTTCAAGGCTTCAATCGCAATATCGAACAACTGATAGATGTAAGCTTGGATATCCTGATGAAACCCAGGGTGCGTATCATGCGTACGAGCAAAGTCTATCAAGTCAGCTACATCCTCTCGGCTCTTTGCGCCGACACCAATCTTGGCTACCTTAACCCATTCGTACCAGTAGATATCTCCTCGGAGACGCAGATCCCGATGAATGGCTTTGAGTGTCTGTAGGGCTGCAGCAGTTTTCTTGGTGCTATCTTCATTTTGATCAACGGCATCGATGGCGGCATTTAGTTCTTGCTCCAACCTTTGAAGAAAAAAAGGGGCATCCTTATCCGATCGCTCTCCCAAAAAAGCAGTAAAGCTTTCAAACGAACGCTCCTTGCTGTTCTCCAATACCTCTACCGAAAAGTTATTAGAACGGGCCACCTCAGTGAGCATGCGAACCCTCCTTTCGCCAGTCATAGAAATCTCGTTTATTCAGGCCCAAACGATCACTCAAGTGCTCCATCGTTTGCACTCGTTCCTCTGTCAGCACGGTAGCCAAGGATTGATTGAACATGAGCTGATGATCTTCATCTGCGATGATATCCACCTGCGGTGACACACCCGCCTCAAATGCAAATCGACGCAACAGTTTTACCCCAAGTCCGTGCACGGTTCCGATCAGGGCATTGGTCAATTCATCGGCAGCTTCCGTCATCCCTTCCTCCAGTAGGCTTACCCGGACACGTTCTTGCAATTCGGCCGCAGCCTTTTTGGTAAAGGTAGTTGCAATAATCCCACTGGGACGAACGCCCGTCTTGAGCAAGCCGACCATTTCGTGGGTCAAGCGATAGGTTTTACCACTACCTGCACCAGCTGAGATGATTTTGAGGTTATCCATTGACTTTAATTCAGAGAGAGGAGTCGATTAGCTTAGAATTTATTCTTCCACATCATACTTTCCACGGGCCTGATAGTGCGTTTATTGTATTTAGCACCAGGCTTTCGATTGTAATAGTTCTCGATCTCGCCTTCCACTTGAAAATAAATCAATTGCCCAATGGGCATGCCTGCATACACTCGTACCGGGTGTGTACAGGAGATCTCCAAGGTCCAGGTATTACAAAAGCCAACATCTCCTTTACCCGCAGTTGCATGGATATCAATCCCCAATCGGCCAACACTGGATTTACCTTCCAAGAAAGGCACAGCATGATGCGTTTCTGTATACTCTTCCGTCACCCCTAGGTATAGCGTGTTGGGGTGCAAAACAAACCCTCCTTCAGGGATTTCTAAATGTTCTATTTCATTGTGTTTTCTAGCGTCTAGGATATGGTCTTTGTAAATGGCTAGCCACTTGCCCAAATGCACATCATAGGAGTTTGTTCCCAAGCAGGAGCGATCAAAGGGTTCAATTACAATGTCTCCTTGCTCTATCCCTTCTAAAATCTTCTTGTCACTTAATATCATACTATTTGCAGCCTTTTTTATTGAGATGGGTGCAAAGATTAGGGAGTGAGAAGAGGAGTTTACTGTTTCTGCCCAATCAAATTACTGAGTTGTTCAAATACCCGATCCAGTAGTCTCTTGTTTTTGGTGATGATGATGGCCTTACCAGTCATTTCTTGTTGTAGTGGAATAGCAATACCGTAGGAGGTGATCAATTCGGGGATGTAGAGCTCGGCCGAAAAACCTTGTTCTTGAGGAACGAGCGAGAGTGCTGCTACGGTCGAATGTAGCACTCCATACTCCTCGTACGGAAAAGCATCTAAGCGAATTTGCACCTTCATATCTCGCTCTACCTTGCCAGACCCCCTGGCTGGTAAGATAGCTCGCCCGAGCAAAGGCCCTTCGCCCTCCTCTGGCACAATGGTACATATGGTGGTTCCGGCTTTGACAAAATGTTTGGCATTGGTCTGTTGGGGTAGATCTACCAAGCCAGCTACAGGCGTATGGATAAGCCGCTGTTCCTTCCAATCGTTTATTTGCTCCTCTAGCAGAATTTGACTTTCTTCAATCTTAGCCAATCTCTCTTGTTGTTCCTTTTCGTGCGCTCCTTCTAGCAGTAACAATTGCTCTTCGATCCTATTGATATCAATGTCATTGTTGATAATAGTGATCCCAAACTCCCTCCAATTGTCTTTCATACTTCAATAATTCTGACTGGGATGCCTCTAGCTCTTCGGCTGAAACACCTCCTTTTTCAAAAAGCCAGATGTTTCGTTGATGTTTAGATCGATTCAAGCTGTTTCTTCTTGCAGGAGTTGCTGCTGGCGTTTGAGTGATGTATTTAATTGTACCACTCTTTTCATACGTTCCTTTAGCACAACTGATTGTCGCACGCTAGCATTTTGGCTAAGAAAGAACTGATAATCTTTTTGATGTTGAAGAAAGGTGGTCAAGGGCAACTGCATGGCTCCCAGTTCCCAGTTTTTGTCCGACAACTGAGCCAAGCGTTGAAAGCGTTCATTATCTGTGTGTTGTAATGCCGTTTTCTAATTCCTGTACAGCTTCCCATTGTACATTGCTCTTGAGAATGGCCAATAGCTGTCCGGCCTCGACTTTTTCATACTGCTTCACAAAAAGCTGTTCCAGAACACCCTGCGAGCGAGCTACAATCCGAAGCGGAGGATCAGCGGTTGTGATCTGAACCGCTGCCTCTATGCGATCAGGATAGCTAATTTTCCAGGACAAAAAGATCAATAGGGCAACAACGACAAAGATGATGCTAATTCCCCATTGCAATAACCAAGGTGGGGGGGCTCCTATGACCTGTTGTACCTCTTCTACTTCTGTATGGTCTGCTTCGTTTTTCACTGCCCTAGCTCAAGTTGATTAACGACTAAATTGAAATAGCTACCTTTCAAGTCTACTAATGATTGATGGGTACCTCTTTCGATGATTTTTCCCTTTTCCAACACGATAATTTGGTCGGCATGTTTAACCGTACTAAGGCGATGGGCAACGACGATAACGGTTTTCCCTTCGTAGAATTTCTCCAAATTTCTCATAATCACTTTTTCATTATTAGCATCCAAAGCGTTGGTGGCTTCATCAAAGAAAATGAAAGATGGATCTTTATAAACGGCTCGGGCTATCAACAGTCGTTGCTTCTGCCCCTGGCTCAACTGCATGCCCTTTTCCCCGATTGGAGTGTTATAACCTGCCCGTAAGGATTCAATAAATTCGCGAATATTGGCTGTTTCTGCCGCTTTAAAGAGTTTCGCGTTATCTACATAGTCATCGCTTTCTCCTATATTATGTGCGACCGTGTCTGGAAAAATAAACCCATCCTGTAAAACTGCTCCACATTGCCGACGCCAAACTGATTTTCTGATATCACTGAGGTCTACCGGACCCAATTTTATGTGCCCCCCTGTGGGCTCATAAAAACCTAGTAGTAATCGAATTAAGGTAGTTTTTCCGCTACCACTGCTTCCCACAATGGCAGTAACCCCATTTCGTGGAATTTCCAGATTGATATCCTGCAATACATCATCGCTATCGTTGGTATATCTAAAACTCAGCTGCTCCAACTTGAGGGCACCCGTTTCCGGTACGTAATTGATCCTGTGAGGAGTATCTTTTTCTTCCTCTTCCTGTTCATGAATATCGCTAAGTCGTTCTAGACCAATTTTGGCATCCTGGGCATTTTGGATGAAGCTAATCATACTGACTAAAGGGGCATTCAGTTGGCCAATAATGTATTGTACCGCAAGCATCATTCCCAGGGTGAGTTCTCCATCAATTACCGCCTTGGCCGCCAGGAAAGAAATGAATATATTTTTCAATTGATTAATCAAATTGGCACCCGTTCCTTGGATCTGTTGTAGGGTTAAACCACGCATGCTCACCTTAAACATCTTGGCCTGTATATCTGCCCACTGCCACCTCCTTTTCTTTTCACTGTTTTGCAATTTCAGTTCCTGCATCCCATTGATAATCTCCAGAAGCTTATTCTGATTGGCGGCAGCGACCTCGAAACGCTGATAATCAATTTCTCTTCGTTTTTTGAGGAATAAGATGATCCAGGCAATATATACTACACTAGCTATCCAAAAAACTGTAAATAATTGAATGTTGTAGAAAAGTAGAACTAGGCTAAAAACGATTAGATTGAAGAAAGAAAAGATGACATTAAGGGAAGCACTCGTTAGAAAGTTATTGATTCGCTCATGATCATCAATCCGCTGTAATATGTCTCCTACAATCCTTCGGTGAAAAAAGCGGATGGGAAGCTTGGTCAACTTAATCAAAAAATCATAAACCAAAGCCACATTGATTCGAACTCCGATATGTAAAAGTATCCAACTTTGTATAATGGACACGACTGCTGAACTCAAAAATAGCATCAATTGAGCCAGTAGAATTAGATACACGAAATTAAGATCCTGGTTAGCTATACCCACATCAACGATAGCCTGGGTGAGAAAAGGAAATAGAATGGAAAACAGGCTGCCCAATAGTAAACCAATCAGGAGCTGCATAAACAGCTTCCGATAAGGCTTCAGGTATTGAAAGACATAGGTAAAGCTCGCATGCCGCCCCGCTTGTATTTCTGCTTGGTAAAAACGGGGACTGGGCTCGAGGAGGAGCAAAACGCCCTTTTCGCCTTTCAGAAACCAGCCACGTTCGAATGATTTGCGATCATATCGTTTTTTGCCAAAAGCCGGATCCGCTACCCATATATGCTTCTGATTGGCTTTGTAAATGACTAAGAAATGTCGTTGCTTCCAGTAGGCGATACAAGGCAATTGCACATCCAGTAAACCGGCTTCTTCCTCCGTTCCCTGAAAGGGCAGTTTAACACCGGTGGCTCTTAGTCCAATCACATCAGCTGCATCACTTATCCCCTTAAGTGAGGCCCCTTCTCGATCAATGGAGGATTCCTGTCGCAAAAATCGAACCGGATAGTCCTTACCATAGTATTTGGCTATCATTTTTAGGCAGGTGGCACCGCAATCCATCTCCTCCAGTTGCCGATATAGCGGAAAACGGTCAAACATAAATGTTCTCCAGGTTTTAGGTCAATTTCAAATGAAGCTTTTAAATATACTTCTACCATGTAAAGAACTTCCTATTGATTTTGTTCTGGTTTACCTCATTAATATTTTAATTTCTCTCCGTTGGCAAAAGAAAAATTAGCTCAATTCAAAACATTCTTCACCTCTGAGCGTTATGACAAAAAGTTGTAATATGAGGATCTAGATTGATTCCTCTTCAATAGTTGTTCATTACCCACCTATCCTGAGTTCACATTTGGTATACAAGACTACTGTATCTGGTCACTCGATTTTATTTGGCATTTGTACTAACCTAAATACGCATTGCTTAGTGAGGTAAAGCTTGCTACGCAAGATGAGTGTAATCTCTTACTTTTCGGCTTCATAGTCATGGCTTTCGGTCGCGGCACTCCGTGTGTAAAGCCCTGAAAATTCTATGCTATCTATCAGGCAGAGGTATAGATTAAGGGTTTTATTTGCCGAATCGTTTGGGATTTATTATTCAATTCTTACGGATTTATTTTTTTCACTTTTAAAATACTTGTTAAAATGAAAAAAAAGTTCACCAAGAAGTTAAAGCTGAATAAGAAAACGATTTCCAGCCTTAATGAAATGGAACTTAGAGAATTCAAGGGTGGGTCCTATAATTGCCCAGGATGCCCTGTAACTAGTAATGCTACATATACTTGTCCTCCAGACGATGGTGGTGGTGGTGGTGGTGCCACTTCTTACGACTGCGATTGGACGGATACCTGCGGCACTGTTTCTGTTTTCAGTTGTCGAGGAACAAAACCTTGCTAAGCAGACCATCCATTTTGCCTTCACTCTATTAGCAATCCTACAGGAACTAGGTTGAGTCTAATGGAGAAAGAAAATGCAGAGGACCTGCAAAGACTTGCAGGTCCTCTTGCCCTTCTGTTTCTGGCCATTATTTACCAGAATTGACATGAGAGATTTCCTTGCACATACTGCTATTTTTTTAGAGCAGTACTTTCATACCCACGAACGGGATAAGTATCCTCAACCCTTATCCTTAATGAATGGCCATACAGGCTTGGCCTTATTCTTTGCTTATTATCACCTCTACACAAGGGATGAATCGTATCTAGCATTAGCGCAGGAAATTCTTGAGCACAGTTTTGAACTGGCCGCTGAGGATGATACAGTCTATACTTTTGGTGGGGGTGTTGCTGGTTTGGGATGGACGTTTCAACACTTCGTGAGCTTAGGCTTCCTGGAAGCAGATGAGGAGATCTTGCAGGAATGCGACGACTTTGTAGCTAAAATGGGCATCCGCTCCTTTAGTCTAGGTAATTACGATCCAATCTACGGCGGAGTAGGTTGTGGCTTGTATTTTCTGGAAAGAAATCAGCCTAAAATCTTGGAAATCATGATTCAGGAGCTGGAATCCTCTGCCATCGTGGACGAGATAGGCATGTATTGGTACGATATGCTATCCAAGAAAAAGGGACAGGAGCAGGTTATCAACTTTGGGGTAGCGCACGGCCTACCTAGCATTCTCTATTTTCTCGCGAAGACTTACCAAAAAGGCATATGTGTCGACAAATGCTTGCAGATGATCGATGCCATTACAGATCTTCTTTTTCGGTATGAATCCGATCAAGACACTTTTGCCTTTCCCTCTAGATTGATGGTAAAGGATGGGAATCTGCAAGTAGAAAAACTGAATCGCTTGGGCTGGTGTTATGGCGATTTGGGTATATCCGCCATATTGATTCAAGTCGGTAAAATTACTAAAAAAAAGCACCTCTATGATGCCGGACTCCGACTTGCCCTGCGAACTTGTCGGCTGCGTACTACTGAAGAAACGCTAATCCATGATGCAGGACTATGTCATGGTAGTTTTGGGGCTGCACATATCTATCGGCGTCTGCATGAGTATACGGACAGATCTGAATTCCAGGGAGCCACTATCTACTGGGAAGGGATAAGCAATAGGTTCTTCAACCACCTCGATTCACCTGCTGCTTTCAAGGAATGGCATGTGGGAAAGTGGGAGCCTTCTTATGGTTTCCTTACTGGTTTGACTGGCGCTAGCCTAGCTATGATTAGTAGTTTATCTTCTGATATCAAACCGGGCTGGGATCGCGCTCTACTATTGAGTTAAGGCTACCTTTTTCATGACCTTTATTCCAACAATATGTCACCACTAAAAGTAAGTATTTTTGATCCAGGTCTCTTTGACCCTAGACAAAATCGGGATAATGAAGTGATCGACCAGCTATTTGAACTTGTGCCCATCGCAGAAAAATTAGGCTTCCATCGATATTGGTTGGGGGAGCACTACGAGTACGGTGTGGCATGGCGAAGCCCAGAGATATTGTTATCCTTACTGGCAGGGTTCACAGAGAACATTCGAATTGGTATTGCAGGTGTACTACTGCTCTTACATAGCCCCTTAAAAATCGTCCAAAATTATAAACTACTGGAATACCTTTTTGCCAATCGAATCGACCTTGGAATCGCAGCTGGGCGTGCCCCGAAAGAGATTATGCCAGCCCTTTTGAATGGAACAGATGAACTGCTTAAGTCCTATCCCGAGTTAGTACAGGAACTCATCCAATTTATGGACCAAAGCTTTCCTGAAAAGCATCCTTATCAGAAAATCACCACCCCCTTACAGGGCGTCGGGAGACCTGAAATGTGGCTACTAACTACCGGTGGCAGCAGTTCAACACTTGCCAGCCAACATCAATTTAACTTGTGCTTCTCACTCTTTCATGTGTTTTCGAAAGAAGGTATAGCCTCAGATGTTTTACGGCGCTTTAGGGATCAATATGAACAAACACACCATGCACCCGCAACAACGAGCATTGCCGTAGCAGGGGTATGTGCAGAAACCTATGCGCAGGCTATGAAACTCAAGGAAAGTTATATGTCTCAATTCTTTGTACCAAAAATTTTTGGGACGCCAGAGAATTGCAGAGAACAAATTCTGACGCTTAAAGATACCTACCAGGTAGATGAAATTACCTTTTTAGACCTTTGTCCAGATTTTCACACCAGATTGCAAAGCATGCATTATTTAGCTGAGGCACTTCAACTCTCTGTTGGCCAAGCCAACCCAGTCTAAAGCTAGAACTTTGACCGAATTACCTATCCATGAAAAACTATAGTTTATTCCCTGAATTAATCCTTAGAACACCTTTTCTACCTATTGATCTCCTCTTTCAGCCCTTGCAGACAGAAGAGGATTTGGAAGAACTAATTCGTGCGCAATACACAAGACCTGAAATTCGAGAAGCGCTGTACATTGGTAGTCCAAACTTACATGCAGAGTATCTAAAGCTGGAATCTGGTCAAATTACAGCTAAAAAAGAGATAGCAAAACTCCACTACGCTCTCTTCAGATACCTAATCCGCATGAGTACGCGCTGTACCCCCTTTGGTTTCTTTGCTGGCACGCACGTTGGCCAATGGAGTAAAACTACTGATACCGTACTAAGTTCGCCCTTACAACATCAGCGACATACCCGACTGGATATGCTGTATCTTTGTAATTTGGCTCAGAAAATGGCCAAGAATCCGGCCATTCGGCCTTATCTAAAATTCTACCCCAACAATACTATCTACACTTTGGGGGACCAATTGAGGTATATCGAATATCACTACTTTCGGGGCAGTCGACGGTACGAGATTAGTTCAGTGGAACACTCAGCGTATCTGGATAAGGTATTGAAATCTGCGGAGCCTGGAAAGTACTTACAAGAGTTGATCGACTTATTGCTAGATGATGAGATTACCCAAGAAGATGCGCAGGAATTTCTCGACGAGGTAGCCAACAGTCAGCTTCTAATCAGCGAACTAGAACCCGCCATTACCGGCAACGAGTTTCTGGATCAACTTTTGGTGATCTTGGCAAGATTACAGATAGAAATCCCTGCTTCCGAAGTACAGGCCGTATCAGAAATCCATCGCTGCCTCAGTGAAGTACAACAACAGTTAAGAGCTCTGGATAAGTCCTTTATCAATACCACTCCAGCATCATATGAAGGTATCGCCCAACAGCTAGAGCCCCTTGATATTCCTATTAATATGAGGTTTCTATTTCAGGTAGATCTGGTAAAAACGATGGCGAGCTGCCAGTTGAATAACCGAATAGCGGGCAGCATTCGAAAGGGAATCGAGGTACTGAACAGGCTCAATCCGCCTTTGCCCCAATCTAGGCTCAATCGCTTTAAGGAGGTCTTCATGGAACGCTATGAATCAGCAGCGGTCCCTCTGTTGCAAGCCCTTGATAACGAAACGGGGATCGGGTATTTACAGTATGGAGATACCGTAGGAGATATTACCCCCTTAATTGATGATGTCCCAATACCTAATTCAACTACTAGCTTCGAAGTAAAGTGGTCTTCCATACAACAGTTTCTTCTTGACAAGTATTCTACCGCCTTAGCGACTAATGAGGATGAAGTAACCTTAACCGATGATGAGCTAAAAGTATTTCCTCCCCAGTGGGATGATTTGCCTGAAACGCTCAACACCATGGCAGTGGTTTTACAAGACCAGCAAGATCAGCAACAAAGACTTATTCACCTAAAGTTCGCCGGTGGTAGTAGTGCGACCAATTTAGTAGGCCGCTTTACCCATGCAGATCCACGAATCTACGACTACGCCAGAAAACTGGCCAAAGAAGAAAGTAATTTAAATCCAAATGTTATATATGCAGAAATCATTCATCTGCCACAAAATCGCACTGGTAACATCCTACTTAGGCGCCAACTGAGGGCGTTTGAAATTCCATTTTTAAGCCCAGCTTCTGTTCCAAAAGAGAACCAAATTCACTTATCTGACTTAACGGTATCCATCCGAGGAGGACGTATTGTTTTATGGTCGAAAAAGCATAATCGAGAGGTAATTCCTAGATTAGGTACAGCTCATAACTTTAGCTCCAATGCCTTGCCGATTTATCACTTTTTGTGTGACCTCCAAAGCCAAAACAAACGTTTAAGATTGGGGTTCTACTGGGGTGCCATTTTTCAAAAAGCACATTTTCTTCCTCGCGTCAAATATCGAGACGTAATTCTTCATCGCAAGACTTGGCATTTTGACCAAAATCAGCTCAGCTTCTTTCTGAAGCCCCAGCACCAGGACTGGGAACAGCAAATCCAGCTATGGCGCGAAAAATGGAGAATCCCTCGTTATGTTCTGCTGATCGATCATGATAATGAGCTATTCATTGATTTGGAGAGTAGGCCATACTTGCACATGTTTGCAGGCCAAATCAAAAAAGCTACGACGATCACACTGAAGGAATCTCTCTTCCACAGGCCAAATACTATCGTTAAAGATGAACAAGGACAACACTATACCAATGAAGTGATTATGGCCTTTATCAAACAACAAACGCCTGTTGTCAAACCTGCTGTAAAGACACTGTTCCTGCCGGATGTACAACGTCGATTTGCCCTAGGAAGTGAGTGGCTTTACTATAAGATCTATCTAGGTCCCAAAATGGGAGACCAAGTCTTGATGCACCATCTAGGCCCCTTAGCACAACATCTTATAAATAAAGGATGGATTGATTCTTGGTTTTTCATTCGATATCAAGATCCAAGGTTTCATATCAGAGTGCGATTTCACTTGACCGATCTCCGATTTCTAGCACCAATCATTAGCTATCTTTCCCAACAGCTAACCCCTCTCTTGGAAGAGCAATTGATATGGACACTACAGACCGATACTTATCAGCGCGAAATTGAACGGTATGGCAGCAATACCATAGCATTGGCCGAAAAGATATTCTTTCTCGACAGTCAATGTATAGTTAAAGCGCTTCAAATTGTTGGATGATAGAGAAGATGAAGAGGAAATTAGATGGCTGTACACGCTAAAAGCCATTGATGTAATGTTGGATGCCTTTCAACATTCTCTGTCAGAAAAAGTCGATTTTACCAAGCGTACAAGCAGCAGCTTTGCTAAAGAATTCAAGAGTGATAGGTCCACCAAACGAAAACTGAGTCAAAAGTTCAGATCCTATCGCCAAGCCATTACAGATATTCTGACTGAAAGCGACAACTTGGATTCCATTTGGGAGGATCTTTTTCAAGGTCTATCACAATTCAAGTTACAATTGCAACCCTTAAGTGAACAAATCAAACTACTAGCCGCACAGGATAAGTTGGAACCTGATTTTGAAGGACTGATTTGGAGCCTCGTACATATGCAGGTTAACCGACTGAGTCGATCTAAAGCTCGTAAGAATGAGCTTGTACTTCATTATATGCTTGCCCAGCATTATGCCTCCCAACTTGCTCAAAAACAGGTCAAGCAACTACAGTTAGGGTAGCCCCTAGGATACCTGTTCAATGTATCCAGCTTGTAGGGAGGTAATGATTAGTTTCACTAGCTGCTGCTTTAGTTGTTGTACATGGTCGTCAGATTGGATTTGAGTATCAGCCAGAAGACCATCCAGCAATTCTTGACCACTTATAGGTTCCTCAAAGTTGACCAATAGATAGTCGAACCGATCCAAATAGACTTCCCTGTAACCCGGTGCTGCATAATCCGGACGCAATAGATAGCACTGTTCTCCGGGTTCTACTTCGTAATTTTTCAAAAATACGGGTGTTCCATCTTTGAAATTGGTCTGCCATGACCATCGTGTTTCAACCAAATGCACACTGGCTTTAAGTTGGCAATTCACTTCCAATACCTTTTCCTCACCCTGCCTGAGTAGGCTCTCGGCAGTCTGATAGTTCAATAAATGTTCCACATATACCTCGGCGAATGATCTGTTTTCCATAAAGAGGGCCAAAGTCTGTTGCTCTAAATGGAAAACATCTTTCAATAACTCTACCTGTGGGTGATTGCTTTGTTGCAATATCAAACTGTCCATTCTTTGTCTAAAACCATTGTATGGTTCTATTGCATCTACTAGATCTAATACTTTGGGAAGGTCTGGCTCAAAAAAGACCCGTAAAACAGCTAAGGTCCGGGCAAAGTTTCTGGAAAGCACTTCTGTGATTACAAAATCTTGATCAACGGCATGTGTATATTCCACCGTTTTTGGAAAGGGCAGATTCTCCCATGTTAATCCGCATAAGAAATATGGCCGATCTATGGCCCCGGCTGCCACTAGGTAATAATAGCCCAGTCCACTAAGTCCATTTTCCAGTCCTATTCCTTCAACGCTGACAGATACTGTATCTAGATCAAATTGACTTATTTGTTTTTCCCATTCAGTCGTTATATCATGAGGCAGCATACTCCTCCATTTTTCAGCATGCTGATTGATAAAGAAGAGGGCAGATAAATCAGTAAACTTCCAGCTTTGCGTACCCCAATCTGCTACTGCGACTCTTCGCAAAGCTCTTTGGAGTTCATCCGTATAGTTTTCCGCCTCCGACTTGTGTTGTAGTAAGAGGAATTGTATGGCCATTCCTAATGTACCATATCTGTAACTAAGATCATCAGCAGGCTTATACAATACATGTGCGTCCCCTGCTCGATAATGTTGAGCATATTTCTGATCATCCTTAGCGGTGCGAATGGGCTTGTCATAATTGGGCCAATTGTTAGTTGTTTCGTTCCAATTTTCCTCGTTGTAGTTTAGCCCCCATCTGATCAAAACGTCGTAGATGGCTGTTTGGAGATATCGACCCGCTTGCTGTAACACCAACACCAAGCCTGCGACTCCATCCCCTATACCGCATAGCGGCCGTATCCTATGGTAATCTACCTGCCAACAGATACCTTTTGTAGTCATATACAAGGGCAGTAAGAGTTGTCGAACGACCTCCTCCAAAAGATTAAGTACTTCTTCTTTCTGCGTATAGTGATGCAGGCGAACCACTTGGGCGGCGAAGCCAGCCAAACCATCTAATAATCCACTTTCTACATATCTAGAATCCAGGAAAGGCTGACAGTTACTTATCAATTCCACGGCCTTGTCCAAAAAATCATTTGATCCCGTGATTTCGTAGAGGCGCAGAAGTAATGACAACATCCCTCCCTTCCCAGACCAACAACCAAAGTGAAAGCTGCGTTGCTTGGGTAAAATTTCCCAAATGGTAGCGGTTAGTTGTTGCGCTGCTTCCAAATAGTGCTCTTTGCTCGTTATTGCATATAGTTCGGCCAAAAAAAGCGGGACACCACTGGCTCCAGTTGCCAATCCCAGATCAAATTGATCGGCCTGTTGCCCTAGCAAGCTGGTGGATAAAGGCATCCATGAAGCCGAAGGGGTATCCGCACTTCGAATACGTTGAATCAATTGCGCTGCTACCTTCTCGGCCTCATAGATCAGGGTTTGTGGATCTAGTTTCATCGGTCTAGATTATTTGTCTTTTGATAAGCGACTGAATATGATAATAGTATTGTGGATGCTCCAAGCGGAGCCAAGTCGTCATTTCCCGTAGTAGCGCGGGGCTCTTCTTATTGGTTGACCCAATTAGGTGGATGTACTTCGTTCGGGTAGGAATACCAAAAAAATCAAGCAGATGGGCGTAGTTGCCTGTATTCATTGCCTCAAAATAGCAAGTGATCGAAATTCCCTGCTCCTGGGCCAACAAATAGTAAAGGTATTGCTCCAAGACTGTATTGAACAGGCCCACATTAATCTGCGATAAGAGTTCTTCATTCTGATCAAGAAAATCAAAGGCAGTCGCCGAAAAATATTTGAAAAAGTCGAGATTGTTTCCGCCAATCACTCCCGCATTAGCGGCTATCACTGTGTTTTTTTTTGCACGATCTAGTTGCATTACCGCAGGCAACTTGAAAAGGGGTTCAATTTGAGCAAGGCTCGTTTTGTAAAACTTAAGATCATACTCCAAGTTTTGCGCCACCAATGCCGCAGAGCTAATACGCTCATCAAATTTCTCCCAAATGAAAACATCACTGTCAATATGCAAGAAGGGTTCATTCTGTAAAGCATAGGTGTAAATCTTCCCTATCGCCCAAAGATCTTGGTGATAAGCCTCCAGCTTATCCAAAGCCACATGCACCTTAGTGTAAGGTAGTTGTAGTGTATCGATTAGCAATCGCTTGCCCACCTGGTCAGTCACCAGCTCCACATCGGAATAGAAGGTCTTACTTCTCAGGCAACTTAGGGCCCAACTCATCAAGAAATGGGGCTGATCAAGCCATCCTCCGATGATTCGATCATCTTTGACGTGTTCAGAAGCTTTAAAACTGGGTTTTGACCAAAAGCTGTGTACGATCTTCATAGCCTAGAGGACGACCTGATTCAAAAGATGATGTAGATGGAAATAGTATGCTGGATAATCTTGTCGTAAACGGACTTCCAACTGTTCAAATATGGAAGCTTCCTTCTTATAACCCGCAATGGGATGAATGAACTTACTGATTACCGGGGCTGAATAGAAATTAATTAGGACTGGATCTTCCGAATAATCCAGTGCTCGATCAAAATAATAGGTGACCGGGATTTGTCGAGTATGTGATAAATGATAGAATAGGTATTGTTCCACGGTGACACTAAAGGCTCCAATATCCACCTCCTGTAAACGATCCAGGTTGCGATCTACCCATTCAAAAGCGAGCTTAGGATAATATTGGAAGAAGGAAAGATCATTTCCTCCCACAATACCCGTATTGGATACTACAATTGAATAATCCTGCTCCAAGCTGGCACGCACGGCATCCGGAATGTAAAATCCTTGTTTAACAATAGCCAATACCTTTTCGTAATACTGATGATTTAGCTCAATATTCTGAGCTACAATGGACGCCTGCTCAAGCTCTGGCCGAAAACGCTCCCAAATGAAAACATCACTATCCACGTGTAAAAAAGGTTCCTCTTGTATGCGGTAGGCATGAAGTTTTCCCAGCGTCCACAAATGCTTGTCATAATGATTCAACTGATCCAACTCGACCCGAACGGAGGTATAAGGCAACTGCAGTCGATCAATTAGCAATTCCTTACCATATTGGTCCGTTACTAATTCCACCTTCGAGTAATATTTCCGAAGTTGTAAACAACTGTAAGCCCAGCTCATGTAATGGTGCCGTTGCTCCCGCCAACCACCTGCAGAACGGTCCTGATGAAACCTGGACCGACTACCTTCACTTGGCTTACTCCAGTAACTTTGTACAATTTTCATAGGTTTGTTTAGATGTAACCACCTGCTGCCAATGATAGAATTTGATAATAGAAGGCTGGATACTCCGCCCGGAGCCTAAACGCCATACTTTCCACCATCGCCATATCTTTTTTGAATCCTGAAATTAGATGTATATACCCTGAATCATTATAGTTTATATCCCAAAAACGTACATAATCAAAAGGGGCATTCCCATAGTCAACCTCCGAGAAAAAATACTGAATCGGCAGCTGCTTCTCCTGAGCCAGACAATAGAAGAGATATTGTTCCATAACGGGATTAAAAGCAGCCGTTTCCACCTGAGACAATAGTTCTAGATTATTGTCTACTAAAGAAAAAGCAAGTTCAGTGTATTCTTTCATAAACTCGATAGACTGCCCCCCCAAGATTCCAGCATTAACAGCAAAAATATCTGGCTGCGCTTTTCTTTCCCGGACCATAGCAGCTGGCATTTTAAACTGAAGTGCCTCCATTTGGCTAAGCATTCTCTGGTAAGCCGGATGATTACAGTCTTGGTTCTGAGCGACTAGGGATGCACTTATTAATGCTGGACGAAATTTTTTCCAGATGTATACATCACTGTCAACGTGAAGAAAAGGCTCCTTTTGTAGACTATACGTTAAGATCTTCCCAAGTGCCCACAGATCAGACGGGTAATGGCTCAATTGATCCAGAACAATTTCACAACGGGTATAAGGTAAATTCAGCAAGTCGATCAGTAAGTACTTTCCCATGCGATCCGTTACCAACTCCACGCTTTCATAGTGTTGCCGTAGTTTCAAACAACTAAGCGCCCAACTCATGAAGTGGTAAGTTGAGCTTGGCCATCCCCCATTGAACCGATCTCGGGTATAACTGTCAGACTGATCTATGATCGGCTTAGTCCAAAAGCTTTGCACAATCTTCATGTCAGCAAGATTAAGACGCGTACTATTCTGTCAACTTAACTTGTTGGATAGGTGGGCTAATGGCAATCTCTGATCTTTGTCATTTCGATCTTCGATTGCTCCTGAAACTACATAGGTAAGATATTAAACTTTTACCACATATTGCAATCTAAATCCCCCCTTTGCGGTCGTGACTCATCAAGGATACATGCAAGTGATCATCCGTACCGACGTGCCGCAGCGTATTATAGCCCATTCCCTGGAAATAGATTTTAATCAAGGAGTTGCGAAACTCGCTGCGCCCCTTCGTCCGTATATCTACCGCATGGACATATCCACTACTTTGCTTGTAGTGTAGGGAGTGAGCTTTCGTTTTCAAGCCCATCTTCCGATAGTCTTCTGGCAGGCGAGCGCCATCAGTGAGGATGAGGTCTCCATCCAGAAAAACCAGTGTACTGATCCCCAATCTTAAGATGGGATGAAGACTGGTGAATTCATCTCTGACCTCAGGATGCTTGGCATTGTTATTGGACAAATAGAATACGGCTGGTAAGCAATAGACCAATACTAGGCATAAGGCAAACCAGTGTCCTTTCCTAAAAGAAGGCTTTCCGCCGTATCGCTGCCCGATCCAGCGCTGGATGTACAATAGATAGAAGAAGATCAAGGCTGCGCTGAAGACTATACCACCAGCCAGGGCCGACCAGGGCCAAAGTTCATATTGCTCATGTAAGAACACGGCTCCTCGAATGAGGGCAATAAAGGGAAGAAGTAGTATCAGTAGGACTTTAAACAGTTGCAGTAAAAATACTTTCATACACCAAGGCTTAGATTCTTCGAAAAGGTAGGCTCAAATTCAGGAAGTTGCTATTTTTTACGATGAAGCTTCTGGCTCTCTCCACTAATGATAAAGATTGACCTCATTCTGCTTCCTCTCTGACTTGTTGAGGGGGGTAAAAAGCTGTACCTTAGTGAATAAAGATCAATCGATGCGACTGTTTGCCCTACCTCTACTTATTCTATCTTGCATATGCCTACATGGGTCGGCCCAGTCCGATTTCCCTATTAATAGAAGAAAAGTAGACCAACACGCACGTAAAGCCCCCAAGAAGCTACATCAGGATCTGCCACGCCTCACCGCCTACCTAAGTGAAGAGGCCGATAACGATTTTGAGAAAGCCAGAGGCATCTATACCTGGATTGTCAGTAATATCAGTTACGATCACAAGGTCATTGAAGATAACAGTAAGCGAATCAATAAGAACATCAGAGATATACTCACACGACGCAAGGCGATTTGCATGGGCTATGCAGAGCTTTTTGGGGCCATGGCCAAGCTAGCGGAGCTTGAGGCAGCAACAGTGGACGGTTACAGCAAAGGCACCGCCACTTCGAAAGCAGATTTGAACGAGCCCGATCATAGTTGGAATGCTGTTAAGTTGGAAGGAAGTTGGTACCTGCTGGATGCCACCTGGGGAAGCAGTTTAGTACTAGACGATCAAGTCTACACGACCATTAATGAAGATTTTTTCCTGAGTGAGCCAGATCAGTTCCTGAAGACTCATCTACCCATCGTCCCTTTTTGGCAATTGCTGAATTGCCCGATTAGCCCGAAGACCTATGAAGAAGGGGAGCTCGCCATCCGCCAATATTTGGATTCTTGTCCTTCTACTTATGACTACCAAGATAGTCTACAACAGTATTTGGAACTTCCAACAATTGATAGACGTTTACGTCTAGCCTCTATAGCCTACAATTATAATCCAACAAGGAGCATGCGGGAAGAATATGGTCATGCCCTCATGGACTATGCTGGCTCGCTCTCTGATTCTGTGGATAGTTATCAGTTACAGGAGCAGTTAGAGCCCATGATACGCTTACAAGGGGAGATCATTAGTACCTGCGAGCGTGCTGATGCTCTAATTGACTTTCATACTTGGCAACGTGAACTATTTGCAGAAACGATCATCAATCAGGTAGTAGCTATGTTTCAACAGAACCAAGGACAGAGTACTCCCATCACCCCATGGTCAACCCTCATCAAGAAGCTTGAGCAAGCGCAACTCATCTTGCAAGATATCGAAAAGTCCTACTTCAAGGATATGGCCCTGCAGCAATGCGAACAATACATTACAATTCTAAAGGATTATGCACGCTGAGTGAGCTGTAGGTTTATACGTGGATTTAAGATTGATACACAAGCAATAGGCATTGGAAAATATGAAACATTACAATTGTAAAATCTGTAACAAGAAGCATTCCTTTTACTATGGACCACCTCACCACAGCCCCTTGACTACAATTAATAAAAAATGAAAAAAGCACTTTTACTGATAGCATATATATTAATCAAGCATCTTGGATTTTCCCAGGATTTCGATACGAGTAAGTTAGATGTTTACTTTAATGAGTTGACATCCAACAACAAATTTATGGGTAGCATTGCAGTATATAAAGACAATAGAATTTGCTACAACAAGCAATTTGGATTTTCGGATATATTAAATCAGACCACTCCCAACAAAGAGACCAAATACAGAATTGGTTCAATATCCAAGACCTTTACCGCAGTGCTGGTTTTCAAGGCTATTGAAGAAAATAAACTAAGCTTAAAGGAGACCATCGATCCTTTCTTTCCTGAAATCAAAAACGCTAACACAATCACGATTGAATATTTATTACAGCATAGAAGTGGTATTCATAGTTTTACCGATGATCAAAAGAAGTATTTGAGTTATCATACTCAAGCGAAGTCTGAAAAAGAGATGATTAACATCATTTCTGCCTATGATAGTGATTTCGAACCAAACGCTCAATCTGCGTACAGCAATTCAAATTATCTGCTTTTATCCTATATTTTAGAGAAAAAATATGGAAAAACATTTGCCCAAATCTTAGAAGAAAAGCTGTGTAAACCTTTGGGGTTGGCAGACACTTATTTCTCCAAAAACATAGCGATTGAGCGGAACGAGGCTTACTCTTACCAATTTGATAAGGGATGGAAAGCATTACCACAAACTGATGGTACGATAGGATTAGGAGCGGGTAGTCTTGTTTCAACGACTACAGATCTAATTAAGTTCTCTAGAGCACTATTTGGTGGGCAATTAATCACAGATGAGCATTTAAAAAATATGACATCCATCAAAGACCGATTTGGCATGGGCTTGTTTCAAAGCACTTATTATGATTTAGTCAGTTACGGACATAATGGGGGCATTGATAACTTTGTGTCGATGTTTAGGTATTTTCCAAAGGGGAAGATTGGCTTTGCTGTAACGGCTAATGCATTAGATTATGACTTTAATTTAATCGAAACAGTACTCGTAAAAAGCCTCTTGAACAAACATTACGACATCCCCATTTTTACGACTTACAAGCCATCATCTAAGGAGCTAAGTCAATACATTGGAACGTATTCCAGTAATTCTTATCCTGTAACGATAAATGTAGTCAAAGAGAAAAAGCAATTAATTCTTCGAGTAGCCAATAATCCTCCCATGCCACTTGAAGCCTTTGCTAAAGGGAAGTTTAAATTTGACAAAGCAGGCATTGTTGTTGAATTTATTCCAAGTAAAGATAAAATGCTGGTAAAACAGTCAGGAAAAATAAACGCGCTTCAAAGAGAATGAAACTTTAACCAAGGCTACTTATGCGCGGTGCATTTAAAGCCCTTCCCCCCTTCCCTTCTGAATGGGCCTAGTTGTTAACGATTTCTTTACATAAAAGGCACTTTTAAGGAAATTTTCACACCAAAATGTGACTTTCATCGGTTTTTCTAGTCCCAAGAAATACTCCTCTTTCTCTTATCGGTAAAAACACTCCATTTATCGACGATTTTGCCCCCTTTTTTCAGTCCACTCCACTTTTTGCTCCGTTCGTCTGAAAAAAACCACAGTTCACTCGAAAAAAATGGCGAAAGCCTTGCTATCACTGCATCTTTGTATTGTAAGAAACGAGATAATCTACAAATTAAATATCATGAAAGCCTTATTAAAAAATGTTGTGATGGTTGTTGTGCTTAGTGCTCTTGGAATGAGCCAAGCTTATGCTTCCGACTCTGCTGCGACCGCCATGACACCTAGTGTATTCGACCAGTTTAACCAAGATCAGTTATTGAAAGTCGAATTGAAACTAGATTTAGAGGCTTTACATGCTAACAAGAAAAGCAACAACTACCAAAAAGCTAAATTTAGCATCATCAGCGATGATAATGTTGAAACCTACAGCGTGAAAGTGAGAGCAAGAGGAAGATTTAGAAGAGTAAAGAGTGAAATGCCTCCTCTTAAGTTAAAATTCTCCAAAAAGGAGTTAATCGCGCAAGGCTTGAGTGAGGATAATGACTACAAGTTGGTTACTCATTTTTACGATTCTAGAGAAGGGGATGATGCCGTATTGAGAGAATATCTTGCTTACAAACTGTACAACCAATTATCTGGGCAGAGCTTTAGAGTACAATTGGCCGAAGTAACTTATGTAGACAAGAATACCAAAGCATCCATGACTCGCTATGGCATCTTAATCGAAGATTCTGACCAAATGGCAAGTCGAATTGGTGGCGACATTTGTGAAGATTGCTTCAACCGTCCAGAATCTGAGTACGATGCGACTAACTTGCAATTGCACGCTTTGTTCCAATACATGATCGGAAACACCGACTGGTCTCTTAAAATGAATCGTAACCTCAAGTTGGTTATGGTGAAGGAAACTGGAAAATACGTTGCTGTACCTTACGACTTCGATTTCTCAGGTTTCGTAAATGCAAATTACGCAGTACCCAATAAAGACTACCAATTGACTACCCTAAGAGATAGAGCTTTCTTGGGATCTGAAAACTTACCCAAAGCCTTGATGGCAGCAAAAGGTTTGATGATCTCCAAAAGAGCAGCAATGGAAAAGACAATTGGCGATTTCAAAATCATGAGTCGCAAATCTAGAAAGGACCTTCTTGACTATATGGACTCCTTCTATACAGCACTTGAAACTCAACAACAACTGTAAAAGAAACTTCTTAGACAGCATTCACTATTAACCCCAAACCAAAACACTAAATTAACTGGAGCTCCACCTGGTGGGGCTCTACTTTTTTGGAGGACTTACCTTAGTTTCAATATTTGCTGGCCAGCAGTGCCACGTGGGAACATCTTTGGTGGATCTGATGGACATACATCTATCCAGTTGGCCTCCTTTAGTCCTGATTGGCTAGTATCAACAGCTTGATCCCCAAAAGGCCAACAACTGCTTATAGTCAGGGCTTTTAAGAAGCCATTAACTGATCACCTGCCAGTCCCAGTGCCTTCTTGATTTGAGGTATCTGCTCCAAGGCTTTTTCATACCCCAATTGATAAACGGTCTCTAGCTTACCCGTATTCAACAATCCAAATGGATACAATTCATTGGGTGAGAAGAGGTAATCGCAGCGTTGGAATTTCACATAAGACTGTGCGTGAGTAACCAATTCATAGGAGCGCCCGACAAGATTGAAGGAGTTCCACATTTCCTTGGCTTCCACATGGCGTACAGGACTCACATAACTACCTAAAATGTGGGTGCAATGTTCTTCCAGCGGTTCTACAGGAAAGTTGTTCATGATTCCACCATCCGCATAGTACGTATCATTGATCAGGACGGGACTAAATACGGGTGGCACGGCTGCGGAGGCAGATAAAACCCGAATAACCGGTCCACTATTCATGATTACCGGACGCCCAGAACAGACGTCAGTTACGGAGACAAAGAGTTGTTTCTGTAGGGCTTCAAAGCTATCAGCCGGCAAGAAGCGCAGGAAATATTTCCGGTACTTTTCGGTATCAAACAAACCCGGTTTCCAGCGGGTTAGGTTGTAATTCGTCCAGCTAAACAGCGGCGTATTGGTAAAGAGTTCAAGGCTCTGTTCTGGGGAGCAACCTGCCGCATACATGGCGCCGACCAGTGCCCCTGCGCTCGCCCCGGCTATATAGTCTGGTTCTATTCCATTCTCCTTTAGTGCCTGTAGCAATCCGATGTGGGCCATACCGCGGGTCCCCCCGCCAGAGAGGACAATTCCAAGAATTTTTTCCATAGTTCGTAGGTTTTTGGGTTGCTGTTTTACCTCTTTAGGGGAACGTTTTATATTCGCACAACGTTGTTTGGAGATAAAAAATTCACGCTGCCAGAGATTTCCTTCATACTCACTTAACATGGAAAGAGCTGACAGCGTTAACATCAGCCTATCTAGTATGAGTCCACAAAACATGCCTATTATTTACAAAGCCGCGGAGAGCAACGAAGAACTTCAACAAATCTTAGCTTTACAGCAAATTAACCTGCCTAAGAATATTTCCCAAGAAGAGAGCAAAGAGCAGGGGTTCGTAACCGTAGAGCATAATTTCCCACTCCTGTCTAGCATGAATGAAAGTGCGCCTCAGATTATCGCTAGTGCCGCGGGAAAAGTAGTGGGCTATGCCCTAGTTATGCTAGAGAGCTTTTCGGCCAAAATTCCAGTGCTAATTCCCATGTTCAAAATGCTGTCAACCTTACCCTATCAAGGTAAGTCCTTTGGTGAATATCGATATTATGTGATGGGGCAGGTATGTGTAGACAAAGCTTACCGGGGCCAGGGATTGTTTGATGGGATGTATCAGGAGCAACGCCGCCAATTATCTGGGGCGTATGATTTCGTTGTTACGGAAGTGGCTACCAGAAATACCCGCTCGATGCGTGCACATGAGCGGGTGGGTTTCGAAACGATCCATGTCTATACGGATCCAGATCATGGAGAAGAATGGGCAATCATTCTTTGGAACTGGCAATAACGGCCTATTGACCACTTACTTTTTGGATGGCAGTTGCCCAATCTTCGCAATGGTAGGCTTTGACTAGTTTGCCATTTTCAATAGTTTGAATGGAGAAGGCTTTCTCACCTTTGGTCGGCATCTAATCACAAAAGTGCACCAACTTGTATCCGAGAGAAAGATCAATTAGGCAAAAGAACTATCAATTTGATAAGTATCACGAAAAGCCTTGGGAGAAAGACCCGTTTTGGATTTGAAGAAGCGAATAAAGTTATTCGGTTCTGAGAAGTGAAGACTGTAGGCGATTTCATTGATGGAAGCCGTGTACCAACGGCGTTTTTGCAACGGAGCAACAAATAGAAAAGTATTATCCTTGATCTCAATCTTTTCAGCATCTAATAGCAAATAGCCCTTACCTTTTCTAAAAATCATGATTTCAAAGAAATCTGTACAGTGTACTTTAGAGGAGAAAAAAACTTTGGGGTTCCCTCGAAACGCCCCAGGTCCATCAGTAGCTCTTTTCCATACTTGGTTTTATCAAAATGAAAAATGCGCATGTTGTGGCAATAAGCTTAGTAATGAATCACTTTAGATTAATAAATGATACCGTATAGACCTGTCTCCCCTGCCCTACCGTCAAAATATAGTGTCCAGGCGGCTCGTTCCGAAGATCCACATCCATATCACCGCTACCTAAATCGCCCTGTTGCACCACTCTTCCCAAACTATCGACGACACTATAACTCCAGCCTAATTTCCCAAACTTATTGATCACCCGGACGCTTCCATCACTCCTAACATCAAAATCAATGGCCTTAGGCTCCGGGGCCTGTTCCGTATCGGAGATGAGTCCGTAATCATACTCCATCCATTCAATTCCTCCGGGAAGCAATAGGTTGGTATCAAAATCAAAAAAGGTAGCATGCTCCTGATGAGAGCCCTGCCCCCACTGTGTTGAGCAGGGGGTGGATACCCAGGAAGGTTCCCAATAGATTACACCTAGACCTTCCTTCGCGATGACTTCTTTGGTTAACTCAATTAACCAATCGCGCTGATTAGCGGGTGAGGCAGGAGAAAAATCCGGATGTATTTCGCTGATGATGTTGTTCGCATCATCGGCACTTTCTTGGGTCCAAAGGTAACCAGTTTCCACAATCAACACCTCTTTACCGGGGTATTTGATACGCAAGTCCTCAATGATAGCCCCAGTTTGAACAATCGTGGTGGGTTTGTGCCAGGCCCAATAATAGGAGATACCAATGATGTCAAAATCTGTAACCCCATTGGCTACAAAGTTTTCGACAAACCAATCAGTCTCCGCTGGGCCAGCTAAGTGGATCACTACTTGGATATCAGTCTGTTTGTTTTCCTCAACATCCCTCACCGCTTGGATGCCTTTGTTGAATAAGGCGGCATTCCGTTGCCAGTCAAGCGTCCAAGTTTGATTGTCCTCCGGAGAAAGGAGGATTCCCCGATTGGTTTCATTGCCAATCTGCACCATCTCCGGCAAGAGGTCTTCATCCGCTAATGCTGATAAGGTAGAATAGATATACTGATAGAGCGAGTCCTGTAGCAAGGGCAAATCATCTACCACCGAAAGCCAAGCCGCAGGTACCAACTGTTTGTTTGGATCTGCCCAATTATCTGATAAATGGAAATCAAGCAAAACCGCCATATCACTGGCTTTGGCTCGGGCAATACTTTTCTTTACATCAGCTAAATCACTATAGCGGCGGCCTTCATTAAGGTTATCATACCAGGAAGGAGTGTGCCACAATCGCAAACGAACCAAGTTACACCCGTGATCCTTGTAGATGGCATATACATCTTTTGCCTCGTTATTCTCCTTGAATACGGCTCCGCAATCTTCCATTTCATTGACATAGGACTGGTCGGCTCCGAAATAGAAGTCTTGCGCCACTAATAGGGAAGTCGAAAAGCAAAGAAGAAGGGAAATCTGAAAGAATTGCTGCATGTCTTAATTTTTTTAGAACAGACTCCTAAAGATAGGGCACCACTTGCAAATTTCCCCCTTCTAACTACTATCCTATGTAACCTTCTGGCATTTGGGTTTGCTCTTCATTTACATTTAATCGCCGCAGCAAGGCCTCGTGAGCAGGATACCTTTTCAATAAGTTTTCCAGCGAAGCCGCTTCAAAGTCCTTGCCCATGAAGCCGGGCGCCATCGTACAACCGAAAAGAGCATATCGTCCGCCAGCTTGAATCTCCCCAGCTTGCCAGGTATTCGCAGGTATAACAAATTGCACTCGATGCCCTGCCAGGGGATCTCCTCCCATGGTGATCACCTCGATCTCTCCTTCTTCTTTCAGCAGGTAAAGCTGCAAGGGATCTCCCCCATAAAAGTGCCAAACTTCGTCATAGGGCAAACGATGAAAACAGGAAACACTTTTCGGAGACTCGGTATACAGTCCCAAGATGGCGGTGCCTACAGGTGTGCCATCTTCAGCCTGCTGCATAGCCCGATAGGTAGACTTATAAAAGGTACCTTCCACTGGGATGCGGTCGAATTGGTAATGATCAATGATGGCTTGGGTATCGGGATGAACCATTGTAATGAAGCTTGTTGAATGGATAATGAAAAAGGGATATTGTCCAAGGCTAAATGTAGGACGAATAATTGAGAAGATTAAAGGAATTGTATCCAAGCTTGATCGGCGAGCCGGTCAAGCAAAATTACTGTCAGATGAAACTACCGCTTATTCATCTTGCAAAAATTCAATGGGATTGATACTGGCCGCCTTGAAAGTCTGAAAGCCAATCGTTAGCCAGGCGATGAGTAAGGTAGCGAGACCTGCACCAGCAAAGAATTCCCATTGTAGCTCGACACTATAGGCAAAATCGCTGAGCCAGTTACTCAAAATTAAGTAGCTGACAGGCAGGGCGATACCAATAGCGATCAAGACTGTTTTGGTGAAGTCTTTGGATAGCATGCGCATAATGTCCATAATGCTTGCGCCGATGATACGCCGGATCCCGATTTCCTTTGAACGTCGTTCGGCAGTGAAGGTGGCTAGTCCGAACAAGCCTAGGCAAGAGATGATAATAGCAATGGCTGCCATATAATTGGACAGTGCAGCTACTTGATTTTCAGACTCATATAATTCTTGGTAGTCTTGATCCATGAAAGTGTACTCAAAGGGGTGCCGGGGAAGAAATTCTGCATGTAGATCATCAAGTTGCTTCATCGTCTCCAGCTCTGCTCCTCCTTTGATCTTAACCAAGATATCACGGCCGTTAGGCTCAAACCTGAAAAAAAGTGGATCGACAGATTGTCGTAAGGAACCATAGTGGAAGTCTTTCACTACCCCAATAATTTCGCTACCTCCATTATATCCCATGCTTTTGCCCACAGGATCTTCCAGGCCCATCATTTTGACAGCTGCCTCATTCAAAATCACTCTTCTTAGATTGTCACCTTGTTCAACGGAAAAGGTACGACCTTCAAGGAGTTCAATTCCCAGGGTTTCGATCATATCAGGGCCTATGACAGGTGACTGGAACAAAAAGTTACGCTCAGATTCATCCCCCGACCAAGTAATTCCGCTTTGACCATACATTTTATTGACAATGCTACCCGTCATGCTAGAAGCATTTATCACACCTGGCAATTCCTTCATCTCTTGCATAAAGGTCTCAAATTGTTGATTGGACTTTCCTTCCTCACGCACTGCGTACTCACGGTAGAGATCGCCTTTCCAGCGAAAAGACACTATATTATCCCTATCATACCCCAAATTCTTTGTTTGTGTATACTCGATCTGGTCATTCACTACTAATAATGCTACAATAAACATAGCCGATACTGCAAATTGAAAAATTACTAGGCTTCGGCGCACCCAGGCTATCCCGGTTGCCTTGTTCAACTTACCTTTTAATACCGTAATCGGGTTGAAGCCTGAGAGATAAAAGGCGGGGTAGCTTCCAGCCACCAATCCTGTCAGGATCACGATCGCCCCAACTACCAAGCTTTGCTGCAATCCAAACTGCAATTCCATGTACTTCCCTGTCAATTCGTTGATCTGCGGCAAGAAAAGGTTCACTACCATCAAGGCTACTTGAAATGCCAAAAAGCTAACTAGTAAAGCATCAAAGAAGAATTGAAATATCAAGGCCTTCCGAGTCGCACCCACTGTTTTTTTGACACCAATTTCCTTGATCTTTAAAGAAGCTCTTGCTGTTGACAAGTTCATGAAATTGATGCAGGCAATTAGTAGGATAAAGAGACCGATCAAGGAAAACAATTTGATGTAGGAAATGCGCCCGCCGGCTATGCTTCCGTTTTCATAATGACCGTTTAAGTATCGATCAGAATATCGCTGCGCAAATAGCTCAAATTGCCCCAAGGCCTCATTCTTAGTTTCTTGAAAATTGGCAATTTTCTCATTGAATTGTCGCAGGTCAGTTCCCTCCTTTAAGAGGAGAAAAGTTTGGGCGTAGCAACCATTCCATTCCTCAGCATATCGGTCATTTTCCAAGAGAACATCCAAGCCAAAGATCACATCAAACTGAGCAGTAGCGCTAGCCGGTGGTGCCTGAAATACGCCAGATACTTGAAAAGGCCCTTCAAAGTCCGGATGATCCCATTCCAAGGTTTGTCCGATACTAGCATCTGCATTTCCGAAAAGCATGGCCGCCATCCGATCAGAGAGGACAATGCTTGTTTTATCCATCAAAACGGTTTCTTTGCTCCCAGCCAACAAAGGATATGAAAACACCTGGAAGTAATCTTTGCCAGCATGTGCCCCCTTTGCCTTGAAGTGATTTTCGCCATTGGACAAAATCCCTTCTCGACTTCCCCAGCTGAAAAAATCATTCACTGCCACAGCATATTCTACCTCAGGCAGATCTTCTGCCAAAGCAGGTGCCAAGGGAACAGGCGTCACATCAATAGTCTGAATATCTTGGGAAAAAGTCATGTTATTCATGACTTGATAGAGCCGCGCATCATTTTGGAAGAATTTGTCAACGCTCCATTCGTCCGCTACCCACAAATAAACCAGTAACACACAAGCTAAGCCAACCGATAGGCTCGTCAGATTAACCAGAAATGAAGTTTTGTAGCGAGCAAAATTTCGGAAAGTCAAAGTGAGCAGATGACGGATCATAGCAAGCGTTTTTGAAGATTCTACCTTTGCAAAGCCCCAAAATCGTACCACCCTATATAATTAACTCACAATCAAATAGATAATCAACACAAAAACAAAGCTATTCGCTAAAAAGTGTTCATTTACGAACACTTCTTGTTCAATCTTGAACAAAAAAACAGCGATGATCTAGGATTCAGAAGTAGGGAAATGCTGTAGCTGTCCCCCTTGCCGCATCCGGCTTAAAGATGAATTCAACTTCGGGTGATAGCTATATCATCCGGACCAGTCACGGAAGGCAGGATGCTACGCTACAGTTTGTAAAACTATAATCGGGTACTTTAGGCTGCTTCAATCTGGATCAGCGTTGCAATCAGTAGTCGTCATGGAAAGTATCATTAGGTCCCGTGGTCATGAAAACCTATTGGTTGTTGAATTTTAGGCATTATCCCTTCATCCATTTTTAATCTTTGGGCTTTTGCGCTAAATTGTTAGCAACAAGAACCATTTTGCCCGATGAAGAGATTAATTGTATGCAGCTTACTATTTTTGCCGTTTGTGGCGCGTCCGCAATCTTCCCAGATTTACCAGCCCATTGACTCTATTTTAACCTATCTTCACGATAGGCATCTTTTCAGTGGGGTAGCATTGGTAGCCGAGGAGGGTCAGATCGTATACCAAAAGGCTCTAGGATGGTCCAACGCCCAAAGCGGAAAACCACTGAATATCCAATCCGCCTTTAACCTTGCATCTATCTCCAAGCAGTTTTATGCCATGATGGTCATGATACTCCAGGAACAAAGCAAGCTAGAATATGATGATCCCGTGCAAAAGCACCTAGCTGATTTCCCCTATCCGACAATCACTATTCGCCAGATAATGAATCAAGTATCTGGCTTGCCAGAGTACTTCGAAATGGCAGCTTTTGATATGAATCTGGCAGATACGCTAACCAATGAGCATCTCCTGAACTTGCTTAAGCAAAACCAACCACCCCTCGTCTTTGAGCCGGGGGAAGAATGGCAATATTCCAATACCAATTATACTACACTTGCTTCCCTGATCGAAACAGTTGCAGGTGAACCCGTAGATCAATTCTTCAAAACAAATATCACCACACCGCTTGGCTTAAAGAACACCTATATTTACAATTTAAAACTTGGAGAAGCCCCAGCCTCCAGAGTATTTGGCTTTCGGTATGAAGGAGGAAAAATCGTTAAAAATGATCTCGTCCGATTTGATGGTATTATTGGAGATGGGAATATCTACTCTTCAGCAGAAGATCTCTTAAAATGGGATCAAGCACTCTACACGGAGAAGCTGGTAAAGACCTCCACTTTTCAAGAGGCTATCACCCCAGCTAAGCTAAAGGATGGTCAAGCCACGAGCTATGGATTCGGTTGGTTTATCGCTGAGGATGGCAAAGTGGTATCACATACTGGCGGATGGGTAGGTTTTAGAAACATTCTAGTCCGCTACTTGGAAGGTAAACGAACATTGGTTGTTCTATCTAATGGAACAGATGGTAGAGGCATGCGACTGGTGAAGAATATGTTGGAAGGAAAACCTTGGTCATTGCCTCCCACGGAAGTCATCAGCAATGTGCATATTATTGATGGCAGTGGACTACCTGGATTTAAAGCGGACTTAAGGATTGTAAACAATCGCATCCATGAAGTTGGCAAATTACCTGTTGCTCCGGGGGAACCTCATACTGATGGAACGGGCCTCACCTTGGCACCGGGGTTTATTGATAGTCATAGCCATCATGACTGGGGGCTGAAAGAGAATCCCTCCTGCTTGGCGGCCACCAACCAGGGAGTCACGACCATCGTGGTGGGACAAGATGGTGGGTCAAACCCTATGGATAGTCTTGCTGCTCAGCTCAAGTCTCACCCGGCAAGTGTCAACATTGCTAGTTTTACCGGTCATTCCTCCTTACGTAATAAGGCGATGGGCGGTGATGTCTTACGCAAAGCCAATTCTGCCGAGATTGAAACGATGAAGGGGATATTGGAAGAAGAACTGAAGAAGGGATCACTAGGCTTATCTTCTGGCTTGGAGTATGAAGCAGCTTTCTACAGTAATACTGCCGAAGTAATTGAGTTGGCCAAGGTAGCCGCCAAACATCAGGGCACCTACATTAGCCATATCCGTAGCGAAGATGTGTATCAGGAGGAAGCGATCAGTGAAATCATTGATATTGGGCGTGAAGCAAAATTACCGGTACAAATTACCCACATCAAGATTGCGCAACGCAGCCGTTGGGGGTCCTCCGGGTCCCTGCTCCAACTCCTACAGCGCGTTAGACAGCAAGGCGTAGATATCAGCGCTGATGTATATCCATACACCATGTGGTCTTCCACGCCGCGCGTTCTATTCCCCAAGAAGGACTTCAAGAGCTTAGCAAGTGCTCAATTTGCGACTGAAGAGTTGTTTGATCCGTCTGCCTCCGTAATGGTAAATTTTCCGGCCAATCGAGCATTTGAAGGAAAAACGATTACGGAAATCGGGCAAATGAATAAAGAAGGCGAGGCAGAAGCGTTGCTGCGAATCATTAGAGAAGGAGAAAAAGATGGAGAATCTGGGGCGATCGTAGCTACTTCTATGAGTGAAGAAGATATTGCCAATTTCCTAAGGTGGGACCACACCAGCATTTGCTCTGACGGAGCCATGCGTGGACATCCAAGAGGACATGGCGCCTTCACGCGTGTACTGGGCAGGTATGTTCGCCAACAAGGTGTTCTATCTCTCCCCTCCGCCATTCGCAAAATGACAGCTTTACCAGCTGAAAAGTTAGGCATCCGAAATCGAGGTATGATCGCCCCCGGTTATTTTGCTGACTTGGTTCTGTTTAACCCAGCAACAGTACTGGACAACGCTTCCATCCAGTCTCCCACAGCACTCTCTACAGGAATCGAAAGAGTTTGGGTGAATGGCCAAGTCGTTTACGAACAAAAAGGAGCAACACAAAATTACCCTGGGGTTTTGATTAAACGATAAGCATCTACGGAGCATTCCCTTAATCCGCATTCGTCTTATCCTGGCTTGCCGCATTAACTGAGACGAAGCTTAATCCCTGTTTATTGAAGCTATTTCCAACCAGAAACGCAGAGCAGACAGCAAGGAAATCTTGAAGATGATTCAAGAAGTCACAAGCTTAGAACCTAAGATATGGAACTGTTTGACAAAATTGCCCCCAAACTATATCAGATCTATCAAAATTAAACGGTATCCTACGGGCTAATCGACTCTTACTTAAAGTATATTCATGGCAGGCGCAGCCTTAATTCCAGACATTGGCAAGATCATCGTTTTTTTTATTACTCCTTTTGGCATTTTTCCTGCTAACAGCTAAATCAGAGCGAAAACTGCCAAACTCTATTTTTGCTAGCTTCCTATTGGTCACAGCGATGGATTTAGTAGGGCTCTTTATCCCTCAAACTACCAATATTTGGATGGAAAGCCTGAGACTGGCTAGTGTCCTGTTACAAATGCCTTTATATTGGCTTTATGTACGTTCAGCTTGTTTCCATAACTATCAGCTGGAAAGCAAACATAGCTTACACGCCCTACCCGCAATCGGTTTCTTCCTCTTCTTCATCCTTTCAGACATCTCGGCAGAGGCTCTACAACTATTTGATATCGTTGCTCAACTACAGTACTATGCCTATATCCTAGCAGTCTTTCTTAGCCTTAGAACCTTTCGCCTCCTCTACCGAGAGAATTACTCCACCAACCATCACCTCACCTACAAGTGGCTACTGCAAACGACCATCTTGTTTTTGATGGGTAATACCTTTGTACTCATTCGCGATATCTTGTTCAACCAAGCCGCTTGGGGCTACCTGCCTTTGATCAACCTGATCATCCCTATTTTTGCCCTCAGTGTAATTTCCTGGTTTGTCCTAAAAGCTTTATATCGTCCTAAATTGTTTCTTGGAGTAGATAGGCATTTACTCCCGATCAAGTCTAGTCCAGCAGAAATGCCAGGAGAATATCAGCAAGAATTAGAAAGGCTTTCAAACTATATGCAGGCCGAACGCCCTTACTTGGATGCCGAGCTAAGTTTGCAAAAACTAGCTGATGGAATCGGACTACCTGACAAGCTCGTCTCTCAGCTCATCAATCAGCGCCTAGGTAAACATTTCTTTGACTTCATTAATGAGTTTCGGATCACAGAAGCAAAGGCATTACTGAAGAATCAACCAGAGCTTACGGTTCTGGAAGTACTCTATCAAGTCGGTTTTAACTCCAAATCCTCCTTCTACACTGCCTTCAAAAAAGAAACGGGGCAAACACCTACAAATTACAGAAAATCAACACATTAAACACAGTCCGACTTTTAATCGGACGCTTTTCTTGTCTACTTATCCGTTCGACTTCCTTTACTCGGACGACTATGTGGGGCATTCCTAGCAGTTTTGTTTCAACAAAATTTCGAAAGAATGAAACAACTGCTTCACACCTTCATTGCTTCTCTATTAATACTATTATCAAACTACACCACACATTGCCAAAATGTTGACCATCAGCAACAATTGGCCGATCGATTGGTGAGGGTGCATGATCAAGGTCAAGGCCCTGGCCTTGCGATTACGGTAGAACAAAACGGTAGGGTATTGTATAAAAAACAACAAGGTCTGGCCAATCTTGAACATCGCATTCCCATTTCTGATTCTACCGTATTTCTAGTTGGCTCCATTTCCAAGCAATTCACCGCTTTCTCTATTCTACTCCTGGAACAGGAGGGAAAACTCTCCATAGATGAACCCATCACTAAATTCCTACCAGAATTAAGAGAATTGCCCTACTCCGTTAGCCTACGACAATTGGCTAATCATACCAGTGGCTTTAGAAACAACTACGACCTGAACAATTTGCGGGGAAGGCGAGATGAGGAATTGATTGGGCAGTCAGAAATGGTGGCCTTGCTATTGCGGCAAAAGGGGCTCAACTTCCAACCAGGGGAGCGATTTCAATATTCTAATGCAGGATATGTGCTATTGGCGGAAATTGTAAGTAGAATATCTGGCCTTCCCTTCTCCACCTTCGTTCAAAAACACATTCTATCTCCCCTTGGCATGCAGCACAGTAGATTTCTGGAAGATCCTGGCGTACTAGTGATGAACAAAGCCGATTCCTACGTCCGGCGCGGAGAGGGCTATCATTATCTTCCGATGAATAGAAGTATTGTTGGCTCTACCGGCTTGTACACCACCACAGAAGACCTAAGCAAATGGGCACAAAACCATGATAAGTCTATAGTGGGAAGTGCTGCTTTAGTGGCGAAAATGGCCCAAGCCAGTCTGCTCAATACTGGGGAAAGCATCCCCTATGGTCTTGGCCTGGAAACCAAAATGTACAGAGGTGTAAAGGTTGAATTCCATGGAGGTGGGGATGCCGGGTATCGAGCTTATCTCTTACGGGTGCCAGAACATAAGTTTTCAGTAGCTATCACGGGAAACTATGAAGCCTTCAACCCCCTAAATCTAGCGTACGGCATGATCGATATATTTCTGGCCAATAAGCTAGATAAGCAGCTAAAAGCTAGCCCACCTATTTACACGACGAAAGAACTGGAGCAATTCACTGGTGATTATCAGGTATTTCCAGGTTTATACATCACGATATTTGCTAAGAACGACACCCTCTATTTCAAAGGCTACGGTACTGAGGGAGGACTGGCTCTGCCTCCCCTAATTGAACCACAGGCCTTCGAATTTCCGCATCGCCCCCATAGCAAGATTGTTTTTTCTGATAATTCCTTGCGCTGGCATTTCTCCGATTTCTCCTATCCAGGGCAAAGAGTCCAGCTCTCCCCTCCCATTTACGAAGAAGAAAACGTGAATGAGTTTGTCGGCACCTTTGCCAGTGAAGAACTAGAGACCCGCTATACTTTTGTCCAACGTTCCGGGCGCCTCTTCGCCACTCACGCCTTCCATCCAGACATCCTCTTCCGTCCCATCGCTGTAGATACCTTTATCAGTGATGAATCCTATTTCGGTCGAGTAGAATTCAAGAGAAATGCTCAGGGGCAGATCACTCATTGCCTGATCAGCGGCCAAAAGGCATATCAATTGCATTTCGAAAAAAATGACTGCCCGTAAAGTCTCACAAGGCCAAGCCCTGGCAGGAGCTCTTGCTGGTAGGGACTAACCGAAGAGAAGATTTTACTCGTTCCTCAAAGCCAGCACCGGATTACTACATGCGGCTTTCACCGTCTGATAAGTGATCGTTAGGAAAGCAATGCCTAAAGCAATGCTGCCGGCCGAGATGAAGAATAGCCAACTCATATTGATTCGATAAGCAAAAGCAGCCAGCCATTTTTCCATCCCATACCACGCCAATGGAGTAGCCAATACGATTGAAATCATCACCCATACGAGGAATTCGCGACTGAGTAGATTAATCAAGTTAAAGGTAGAAGCGCCTAGCACTTTCCGGATGCCTATTTCTTTTACCCGCTGATGGGTGGAAGCGGTTGCTAATCCCAATAAGCCCAGGCAAGCAATCACTAAAGATAGCATGGAAAATACTACGAAAACGCCATTGTTCATTTTCCCTAACAATTTACCCACTTCCCCTCCCCTGCTGCGCTCTTCATCGCCGCCATACACACCGCCACATTCCGATATCCATCTTCAAAACTGGCGTAGGAGGGGTCCTTGCTCATTTGCCCCCTTCCAATATCTCGATAAATAGCCTCAAAACAAGCTTTAAAGGTTTGCCCAAAGCCATCTCCAAAGGGAAAAGTAAATGTCTGAAAACCCTGAAATTTCTCTCCCAGATGCAGTTGATATGGATGTTCATTATTCCACCAGAGAGACTGCTCTGTCCCACTGATCTCCAGCTGTAGACGATTACCCCGTCCATGAGACACCTCTGAAAGGATCACATGACCGATCGCTCCATTGGAAAATCGCAGGCTCAGCGCAGCTACATCTTCCGATCCTACTAGTAACTTCTCCCCCTCTCCACTTCTATACATGATCCCTTCCCGCAGCTTACGCGCAGGATCAAACGCCTTGAACTGGGCAGCCACAGCTTCTATCTCCAATCCCGTCCAATAGCGTACCAAATCTATCCAATGTGAACCAATTTCGGTTACGGCGCGCATGGGGCCAGCCAATTCGGGTTGATAGCGCCAAGTGTAGTGATCAGGCAGGGCGTGAAACTCTTGGAGGTAGGAGCCATGAATGAAGCGGATGGGGCCAAAAGCGGGATCGGCTAGTTTGGCCTTGGCCTGTTGTGAGGCTTCGTGGAAACGCACATTGAAAACAACTGCGCCGATCAGCTCGCTTTCTTGCGTCAGCTTACTCAGCTCTTTTGCCCGCTCGGGTTCTATACACATGGGCTTTTCGCAGACTACGTGCTTGCCAGCTGATAGGGCCGCTTTGATCATATCATAGTGCAAAGCTGGGGGGGTACAGATGTGCACGACCTCAACTTCATCAGACAAGGCCGCTTCGAAGGAAGTGCTAAATTGTGGGATATGCCATTGCTTTGTGAATGCCTCCCCTCGTTCTTGACTGCGATTGACGGCAATTACTACTTCATGGCCGAGGGCTTGTAATGTACCTAAATGTGTATGAGCTATTAGACCTGTTCCAATAATTGCTACTTTCATCTGAGTTAGCTTGATCCAGCCGTAAAAGTAACATTGTCTTCTATATGTCTATGAACCAGCCCAAGGAAACTACTCCATCCAGTGGTATAAGTAATTCGTGCCTTGAAGCACCAATAAAGGCAATTATCTTGTTGATTAGCAGGCTACAATTAGCGTAGCATGGCCAACTGTAGCCTGCTAAAAATGCTTACCAATTGATTACTAATCTAGCACGATAAACTTAGAATATAGCTTCGTACCCGCAATCTCTACAACTAGAATATAACTTCCTCCCAGGAGCCCGTTGGCAGCTAGATTGATCGCTTGTACATCGTTGCTTCCAACTGCTACCTTGCCTTCAAAAACACGCTGCCCCATTTGATTAAAAATATCATACTGATAAGGTAGTACTTCTGAATTTCCTTTTACAGTAAAAGATACTTCATTCGTTGCTGGATTGGGGAAGAGTATCAGCTCTAATACCTGTCCTTCTTGATCAACGTTCACTGGTATTCCAGGAGTAGAATGGAAAGCTCCCGGTGTGCATTCAACTTCATGGCAGTTTCCAAGGTAATCCCCACGGAGTAAACGATTCTCCACCGCATTCTTACTAATACAAATATTATGTGCATTGCTTGGGTTCCCCTGTGGCACATGGCAAACCAGTACCTTATTATTGCCACACTTAAATTCAGCAGGTAAACTATTGTAGTCGATATACTCCGCACAATCTGGGACAGTAGGGTCACCATAGGTATCGATTCGATCATCTCCTCCTGGGCATTGATCGCAGACATCTCCAACTGTATCACAATCTGAGTCTGTTTGGTCTGCATTAGGGTGGTCTGGGCAATTATCCTGGACATCTGGAACTCCGTCTTCATCTAAGTCGTCAAAAGAATCATCACAGACATCTCCTTCCCCATCAGCATCACTGTCCATCTGATCAGGATTGGCAGTGAAGGGACAATTATCTACTTCGCCACATACACCGTCTCCATCTATATCATTGAATGGATCAAATGGGCAAACATCGCAAACATCTCCGATGCCATCTCCGTCTGCATCAAGTTGATCTCCATTTGCTATAACTGGGCAATTATCTTCATTGCCACAGATCCCATCCTGGTCTGCATCATTATTGGGGTCCGCGATCGGGCAAATATCACAAGCATCACCGATCCCGTCTCCATCTGAATCCAATTGATTGCCATTCACCACATCCGGGCAATTATCAATGTCACTACAAACGCCATCTCCGTCAAAATCATTCCCTGCATCCAAAGGGCAACTATCACAAGCATCTCCCTGCCCATCTTGATCCGCATCGGCCTGATCCGAATTACTGGTTTGTGGGCAATTATCCTCCGAATCACAAATCCCATCTCCATCCTGATCAAAACCTTCATCAATGTTTCCGTCGCAATTGTTGTCTATCCCGTCACACACCTCTGTAATACCTGGGTTCTGGTTCGGGTCTGCATCATCACAGTCCGTATCATTTAGAACATAACCTGCTCCACAGGTCTCGCAAAAAGCTGCGGAATTTTCAGCATCCCCAAAGGTATCTCCATCGGCATCCAGGTAGCAGGTCATTTGGGTCGCCCCAGACTGGATTTCGGCAATGGTATTGCAGCCGGGGAGGTTGCCAGTAATCACAATAGTCCCACTTACATCAGGAAATCCATCGGGGCCAGCACCTGGGCCTACAGGGTTGTCATCGATTGTATTTAAAAGAGGAGAAAGCGTAGAGCAATCACAAAGCATGGGGTTATCAAATACGTACAAATCACCATCGAGCGTGATCAGGTTAGGGAAACCATTGAGGTTTGAAAGCAACTCATTATCTTCTATCCATAAACCATTAGAGGTATGAAAGCTCGTCAAGTCTAGGTTAATAAGATTTGGATTAAAACTAGTCTGCAAGCCTCGTCCGTTTGTCGCATTAACTGTAGTCAAGCCCGACAGATTTAGAGTATGTAATACATCATTAGTTACTACATGACAAGTCTGACCATCAAAAGCAACAAACTGAGGCAAGTTTACCGATAAAAGCGAATTGTTAATCTCTATCCTAAATTGACTTAAGCTAGGGATACTTACATGTGGCCAGTTTAACTCAGTAATTGCATGCGCATTTTCAATTATTAATTGCCCACCAGTAGTAATAGAGTTACCCACTCCATTTAGGTATTGCAATAGATCAGGAAGTAGCGGCACATCTTCTAGAAGCAGTCTAAAGCCATTGAAAGTCGTCAAGTTTGAAAAGAAATCACTGTTTGACAGATTGGGCAGGGTTCTCAATACCAACCCTCCTCCGGTAAGCGTTTGTAAACTATTGCCTGTAATGGAAGCCAAAGCCTGGTCCTGTACCCAAAGCCCATTGGAAGTATGAAGACTGCTCAGATCCAGCGTAATGAGGCTACTATTATAGCTAGTCTGCAAGCCAACGCCATTCGTCGCATTAACCGTAGTCAAGCCAGATAAAGCCAGGGTATGCAATACATCATTACCCACGACCTGGCACGTCTGACCATCAAAAGCGGTAAACTGAGGTAAGTCTACCGATAAAAGCGAATTGTTTTGCTCTATCCTGAATTGACTTAGGCTCGGCATACTCAAATCAGGCCAATCCAATTCGGTGATCGCATCCGCATTCTCAATGATTAGCCACCCGTTTGTGGTAATAGAGTTACCCACTCCATTAAGATATTGCAGCATATCGGGAAGTAGCGGCACATCTTCTAGATACACTCTAAATCCATTGAAAGTCGTCAAGTTCGAAAAGAAATCACCACTAGATAGATTGGGCAGGGTTCTCAATGTCAGCCCTCCTCCGGTAAGTGTTTGTAAACTATTGCCTGTAATGGAAGCCAAAGCCTGGTCCTGTACCCAAAGCCCATTGGAAGTATGAAGACTGCTCAGATCCAGCGTAGTGAGGCTACTATTATAGCTAGTCTGCAAGCCAACGCCATTCGTCGCATTAACAGTAGTCAAGCCGGATAAAGCCAGGGTATGCAATACATCATTACCCACGACCTGGCACGTCTGACCATCAAAAGCGGCAAACTGAGGTAAGTCTATAGATAAAAGCGAATTGTTTTGTTCTATCCGAAACTCGCTTAAACTTGACATTTGCAGACCTGGCCAATTTAGACTTGTAATTGCAGTAGCCGCCTCAATTACCAGTCGTCCCCCGGCTTTAATCTCTCCAAGATTTGCTAAACCGCTAATATCAGTAAGAGCAGGGCAATTACGGATAATTAGGGACCCAACCGAACTTAAGTCTGTTAGGCCATTTAGATTAGTAATAGCATTCCCCTCTATGGTTAAAGTACCGACTACCTCAGTACACGTACCATAAGTAGCCTGAAAACCATCCACCTCAGCTTGTGTGCCAAGGGTGATACTTAAGGGGTTACAGAGCTGCGCTTGCAGCTCCAAGGAGCCAAGCAAGAAAAATAGAAAAAGACAATTAGGGACAAGGAATGGTAGTTTCCTTGTAAAGGCGTTGAATAAATACATGATTGGAATTTTAGAATTATAAGGAAGTTTAGTGGTTTGAAATGGCGGGGCTGTTAGACAGAAGGTCCGTTTGGCTCCGTCCGTTAGACTCGCCAGTACCGACTTATGAATGGTTTAAATAGATTTAAAAAGTACCTGAATAAATATGGATGTGGAATACCTTAGTGAAGCGCCAATTTCTACTCATCTGCCTAGAGAAATCGCTCAATTAGCAGATCAGTTGCGCTCTAAAAATGGAAACGATTGACGATTAAAAGGCTTGTATCAGCAGGCATTTGAACAGATCAGATGTCCACAAAAATTAACATCAACCAGGTGTCTCTTTTCATTATCTTGACTACCTACTTCCGTTTTAACGATGGTCCCTTTCTTCAATTCTACATTCATGGAGAAGGATACACTATCTCTTCTGCCAAATTGTTGTACTTCTGGTGACCAGCCGGTACGCAAATCCGCTTTTTCACTCCAAGCAGTACCTATTAAGTCCCAATTTGCCCAGAGTTTCACCCAAACGTCATTCGGGGTTCCTCCATCCACCAAGGAGTCCTTTTGAAAAGCGATACTGAAATGATAGATACCATCTACCGGACAGGTAAATAATCTACCATCCCAAGCCCAAGGCTCGTTGGCTAGAACTGTTTCATATTTCAGTATTTGACTGGGACCTTGGGATAGATGTCGAAAAATTTTTGCACCGAATGCCACGCACTTGGTACAACACATGCCCTTAGCGTAACGCTGAACACTCAAATGCTGCAAGGAATAATGCATTTTGGCAATTTGTAAGGTGGAAATCGACCAGGACTCCTTGCCTCCCATAAGATTATTATTTGGAAGATTTTCAGGAATGGGGCACTGCTTATCTGCACCACAGCCAAAAATATCATAAAGAAAAAAAGGATCATCTTCGTTGCAAATCGGTGAGGCTCCACCTCCCAGGTAGGTATGCCTGAGGCCAAGCACGTGTCCAAGCTCGTGGGCCCAAAGTTGAGAATAGGAAAAGGGAGGATGATCTCTCAATATACCAGCGACCACATGAATGTATTGCTTAAAATTTAAGTTAGTGCTTGGTAGCTGAGTATATCCACCCGAATGTTGGCTTTCCGCTGGGGCTGTTAAAAAAATATTCAACTGGTCATCCATATCAGGATCCCTTTCCAGCATGGCATTTTTTAAGGCTGAAAAATTGTATCCCCCTATACCCCATAATGAGTCATCTTGATAGAATTCAATTCTATTTAGAACAAACCGAATTCTCGAATCGATTTGTCGAGGTATGACAGCGCCACTAGTACACTGTCCGAGGTAATTGGGCTCATGATAATTAGTGTGATAACCGTTAATCCAGTTGAAAATCGCTTTAAAATCTTTTATATGATTTTTATTGTAGTTTCTTCCTCCTGAGGCATCTTGAAATACATGCAAATTCACGCAAATGAACGTTAAGGGTTGATCTGGATCAGGAATGTAATCTCCCAAAACAAAAGTGCGTTTCTCTAATGTCATTTGCTTGTTGTTCTCCTGCTCTTGGATAGAGCAACCAGCCCGGATTGTCTGTGTTTGGCCTTCTTCGGATAGCTCTTGCTTTAAAGCCGCCACTGATAATTTCTTTAAATCTTGCATAAGTCTTTAACATTTAGACAGACACCGACTACACCTTGTTAAGTCAGCGTGTTAAGACTAGCTGAAAGTGTTAGTAAACCTAAATGCTACAGCTAGTTAAATTTGGATTCTTGGATCAGGCAAAGGGAAAACCGTTGTTTCCTCGCCTTTCACCTACTATATCTTGCTATTCACATTTTTTGTGACACCTGCTAGGAAAAAAATTAATTTTATTTACCTTAAGTGCACTAAGGAAGCTATCTGCGAAAAGTGTAATTCATAAAACTTAATGCCAGCAACTAGTAAACGTTTTCAGGACGACGAAGCCCTTATTACCTATCTAGGAGTAGATCGCTCAGGTCGTGCCTGGAAAACAGTTTACAGGTTTTACCGTGAGCCAGTTTTCATTTACTTTAGAGATAAAGGTTATTCTGATAAAATTATTGGGGCCATACTCGCTGATGCTTTAGCTGAATTGATAGAAGAAATTGACCACGAAAAATCACATTACCTCCTACGCGTGTCCCTCCTTAACCAACTATTATACTACTGCCATAAAATAGCGAAGGAGCCTTGCGAAATCAATGAGATAAGCCCCCCAAAGGGTTATTCCTATTTAGCCAAAAAAGTAATAGTATACAGCCTGCAGCAGGTCGATAGGGACACTATAGCTAAAGCTATCTATGATGCTTTTAAGGAAACAGCGAGCAGAGTCATTGGGATAAAATTTTCTCTATCAAAAGGAGATATAGAGAGTCTTTATCATGAAGCGGTACTGGCACTGGTTAATAGACCGCCGAAAGATGAGGGAGGAAATGAGGCAAAATTATATACCTACTTTATAAGAATACTACATAATAAAGCCATTGATTTCTGTAATTCCTTAGGTAAAGGAGATATTCCTGCAAGTAACATAGATGACTTTAACAAAATAATTGATGATTTAAATAGCAAAGAAGAGCACAAAAGCAATGAATATTGGGACTATATAAATGAAAAGCACAAAGTTGGAGAAAAATTTAATGTAGAAAGTGATTTGGAGTTTATTGAGCAACTGCTTTCTAGAATTTCACCAGATTGCCGTAAATTGTTAGAGCTGCGATATCTAGAAAAAAAGAAATACAAAGAAATTGCAGAGATCATCGATAGCTCGATTGATACCATTGGCCAACGTATTATAAGATGTTTGAAAAGGATGAGATCAGAACTTTGATAACTACTTGACCATGATTGATGAAGACAAAATTATAGCCTATATACTAGATGAACTCGATGAGAAGGCCCGTCAGGAGGTTGCTAATGCTATAGAACATGACCAGCAATTGCAAAAAACGGTGGATCAGTATCAAAAGATTAAGGCTGGGTTCCGTGCCAAAAGAGTAAAGGCTCTCGCAGAAAAAATAGCGGATTATGAGTCTACCCTATCCCCTATTCCCCATGATCCTGCACAAACTACAACCCAAAAGAGCAAGAAAAACAAAGGTAGACTAGGATTTACTTCCATACTTGTTGTTACCCTACTCGCCTTGGCTACGGGGGCTCTCATCTATGGAAATCTCACCTACTCCAATACAGCCCTAGCAAAAAAACACTTCTGGATGCCCATCGACCCAGCTATAGCTGGTACACAAGATGAAAACACCTTTAATACAGCGCTTGATCTATTCTTCAATAATAAAAGCTATACCCAAGCGGCTAATCTATTCGCATCTCTCCCCGGCGAAAGCCCATTTGCTGCCCAGTCTCAGTATTACGAAGCGCATGCCAACTTTCTTGCTAAGAATTATGAAGAGGCCCTTAGCCAATTTCAGGCGCTCAACAAAACTGAAGATGTATACTCCCCTAATGAAAAGAAGCGGATAGCATGGAATAATATGGTCGCGCAATTACAAGCAGGCCAATCCATTTCGGTACAAAATACCTGGGTAGACACAGAGCGAGGACAAGCATTAGCGGACGATCTCAGTTCCTTTTGGAGAAAGTTATTTCACTAGTGAGTCAACAACGGGCTGCTGATCAAGATCACTTAACCTTACTCGTTCGATACGAGGCTACGCCAAAAGGAAGCAGCCTTAAGCTTAATCGGTGCCACATCCCCTATATTCACCACTCCCGCCCAATGATAGGGATGAGAACGCTCATCATCTCGACTAATGTAATCTAACTGCGCCTGCCGTAGTGCCTTATCTTTCGGCAGGCCTTTGGCTAGTTCATCATAAAAACCATGAAAAAGACTGACCTTGGTTTGCTGATTCATGGGCCATAGATTAGAAACTACGGACTTGGCGCCAGCCAAGGTCGCTGCTCGCGATAAACTGATCACACCTTCACCCTTCGCCAAACTCCCATCCGCTGTCTGGCAAGCACTCAAAACCATGAGATTTGCCCGGAGATCTAATCGTTCTAATTCTTCCAAAGAGAGTAAGGCTGCTCGTTGATTGCGATTCTGTTCTATATCGAAAGCCAAAAAAGAGGCATAGGGATTATCTACATCAGCATAGCCATGCCCTGCGAAATGTATCACCTGATATTCGCCGATAAGTTGTTCTACTCGATCACGGGAAGCCGCTGCTCCTGCAAGTACTTTCGTCTGAAAGTGTTCTGATAAGTGAGCAACCTCTTCTGTATTGTAATTCAAACTAGAAAGTCCAATGGGGTTGCCATTACCATCTAGGGCAGAAATACTAAGTCGCTTACTTTGAGTAGGAGCAATAACCAAAACGCCTTTACCATCAGCATATTTCCTTTTCAGGTTATCATGCCAAATTGCTAAGGAGAATTGTTGATTGATGCACTTTTCTTTCAGTAAATAGGGGTAGGGAGCCGTATCTTCAGCCCTCTCAGTGAGCAATGCCGCAAAAGGCAGATAGGACAAAATCCCATCTGGAATAATCGTCAAATTAGTATGGGAAGGGGCAATATCAAGTGGGGATAGCAAGGCCTGATGGAGCCAATAGGCGCTGCTATGGTATTGTTCATCCAAGTTTTTGCGTTCTTCTGCGGCTAGCTGTACATCTGTAGCTGACCTAGTAATAGCCAAACTCAATTGACCGATGTATTTCTCTAGTTCTTTTTGGGAAACACCTAAGCGATGGATAGACATTTCTTTTGAGCTCAATACGCCGACGAACACCGCATCTTCCCCAACAAAATAATCCAGTACTAATCTATCATCACTGAGCCTTTTCTGAATCTCACTAGTTATTTTCGAACTGCCTTCAACAAGATAATTTTCATAAGAATCTATCGTGTAATATAGACTGTCGCGATACCTTCTTAACGCTTGTTCCTGTCGATGTAGCTGGTTAAGCAAACGCACGCCTTCAGTCTGGTCATATCTTGTTGTTTGCAAATTGTACTGAAGGCGCGTAATTTCTCCTACCAACTGACGTTCCTGATCTTGAAATTTAGTTGTGCCACTTCCTTGCATCCCTTGCCTCTTTTGCTGTCGCTCTCGTAATACCAATGCCTTGCTTCTTTCCAGATAGATAAATGCCTTTTCTAGGAAAACAGGATCTTCAGTAGCTTGCCATCTCGCTTCGCAGATTTCAATGAGATCCTCATAGACAGGCTTTAGTTGCTCTACCGCTAACATCTTGGATTGCTCCAGTCTCACCGCATACTGTAGTGCGCTGACCAAGCTATCCACCTGCTGGTAAGCTATCAAGACATCAGGTAAAGGATAAGTGACTGGCTTTTTCTTATGCAGTCGATAGAGTGCCCGCGCGCGTTGGCTCATCGGTAAGCCCATTTCACTTTTATGGATGGCCGCGCTGTAGGGTAAATCATGGGGGTTGGGGAAAAAATTAGCTAAAGCTTCTTCGTAATATTCTATAGCCTGCATATCTCTTCCTTCAGATACAGCAATATCACCTAGAATTTCCATATTCTTGGCGATAAGAAAGGTGTCTTTATTTGTTCTGTTAATATCTATAGATTTCCTAAGATTAAATTTTGCGTAAGCCAACTTCCCCATTCGAGAATAGACATAAGCAATATTATTATAATTTTTAGCTACAGATTCTGATTTTGGTCGAATAGCTTGGTTAATCAATAGACTCTTTCCTTGCACTGCTAGCGCCTTTACATAATTTTCACCCTTCGAATGGATTTCAAAGCGATTGTTATAAATATCAGCTAAAGAGGTGGAATCATAGTAATTGAATTGCGCTGCATTGTCGAGCATTCTCCTCTCAGCAGACTTACTGTACCTTAAAGCAGCATCCAACTCATTTTGATCCATTAGGGTCCAGGCATAATTCATTAGGATAGTTCCACAAATTTTATAATCTCCTCGATCTTGAGCACAAATATCCACCCCCATTTTCAGAAGGTCCGCTGAATTAGCTATATCTCCCAGATCACGTGCTGCTATTCCTGCCCACTGATATAACCCCAATCGAATTTTATCCTCTATTAAAGAATCAGGGTACTTCTCCATTTTTTCTAATCCCTGATTGGCAAAATAGTAGGTACTATCAGAGTAATTTGATAGGAAGTAATAATTCATACCAATATTTCGATACAACCTACAGATGGTATTAAAATCTGAAGGATGGCTATTCTTTTCATAGCGCAAAACGGCATCTTTATAGTAGGGTATTGTGCCATGATAGTTCCCTTTATAATATTCCGCTATTCCTCTCTGCAACATTGCAAAAGCGAGATTCGGGTCGTGTGCTACCAACTGTTTCTTCAACTGTGCAATTAGTTCATCCAGTTCTTTAGTAGCCCCTTTCTTCCGAAGGCTAAGGATAGAATCCGCTAGTATGGGATCTGATTCTAGAGGTTCCGTAGAACTATTTATTGGCTTAGGGAAAGTAGTACCGGAATTAATTTGACATTTCTGCAAGAAAAAAAAGCCGAGAACTAGCAATATAATCCAGGTACTGAGGCGTGAGATAGCAGACATGAGTTGGATTTTAGGGGTATACAAATATTTCTATAACCTTAATTAATATTAAATATAGCAAAACAGGGGAGATTTAATTCCATTTCAAAACACTCCCCTGTTTTTTCTCCCTAGATATAACTATAGTTACTGATAGCCAATATCTTCTAACAAGCTGGCATCACTCCGAGGAGTTAATACCTTTCCATCTTTAACGCATACATTGGGATGATACTCCGCTTCTTGCAGTATTTGAGTCTTGATCTGAGCTCCGGTAATCGTCTCTCCAGCTAACACAACTGAATCTCTAATCATGGCTGCCCTCCGGCTAACCACCGCTGCGGCCATTGATGTACCACTTAACAGGATGTAATCATTATGCGTACCTGCCATGGCACTCCTAATCATCCAACCTGGTGCAGCTATATCCGCATGCTGACCATAATTAGAGAACTGCGCCAGTTGGAAATTCACATCATCTCTTGTAAAAGTATCTAAGGCTGCTACAGCAATTACATTGTCAGGGAAAATGCGTGAAAAATTAGAAGGCCAGTGTGGACAAGAATCAACATTTGTAGTATCATTTCCAAGAGAGGTTACGACTAAAATTTCCGCCGCCGCCGCCTTTTTTAATTGACGGTAAAACGGAACATGATAATACGCTGAATAATAACCTAAACTCATATTGATAATATCAGCACCATTTTCTACCGCATAATTTACGGCACAGATAATCGCAAATAAGTCACATTCAAAAAAATCATTATCAAGATTATTATCTCGATATCCCCCGATTTGCATGGTCATCATGCGAATACCCGATTGCTTAGCCTGAAACTTACCAACTGACAATATTGTTCCCGCTATGTGAGTACCATGGCCTTTTCGGTCCAAAGGATTATTATCTTCATGGTAATAGTCGTACCCCCAAAGAGCATTCGCTACACAGGCTGCATTTTGTTGTCCCGAATTATCAAATTCAAATGCTTTCCCTGGGGCTCTACTGAATATCTCTTTTGGCAAGGGTTCCGTTTCTCTTGGTAGGTAGAACAGATCTTTCGGTAGATAGTAATTCCCTCTATCTGCTCTGCCATAATCATGCCTAGGGTCTGTGCCAGTATCAATCAATCCGACGACGGTCAGCCCACCCTTTGGAGTTGAATCACCGAGCGGAGAAAGTTCTCCTCCGCAATTAGAAAATGTATCTAAAGCAACAGGTGATCTTACTTCAATAGCACAACTCTTACCCTTAGTATTTATCGCAATTTCTGGTCCCTCGAAAGGCCCAACATTTATATCATAATTCAAACCAGCGGAAGCTATAAGACCGATTCCCTCATTCTGATCTTCGGGTGGAGACATAGAGCCAGCAGGCCCATTATTGATATCAATCCAAATACTATCTAACACCTCAATATCCAGTAACATCAGGCTACAATTGCACTCCCGCAAAGGAGATATGGAATAAATAGAGTCCGGATCAATGCCTAGAAAATCCGTAGCCAATTGAAATTTAAATACCTCATAATTGCAATCCTTTAGCACTTCTCCCTGCGTATAACCAGGTTGCAATTCAACGATCAATTCAAAAGCTACGGTATCCGCCTTATGCGTTTTCCTAATTTTCTTTTTGGGGCTACACTCTGTTACAGGAGTGGAGGGGCATATGGGAAGGGTGGGAGGCTCAGGAGGATCACATGAAAAGATCATCAAAAAGGAAATCAATACTAAAACCAAAGTAATCAGTTGTGTTTTCATTGTAAGGTTATTGTTTTGTTGTATAGGTTTACTGTAGATACAAGGTATGCCAGTGATCCCTAAGAACATGGAAGGATCAGCTTTACGACTATCTTATCTTTCAATGGGGGGATTTTGTGACGGACGGAGGAAAGAAATTTGAAATCAGGTGCAATAATTAAGCTCTACATTAGCTGCATTACTCTTTCAATTCCGACGATACAATTAAAGATTTGAGAGCACTAATACACTAAGCAAAAGAATGCTATTTAAATAGTACGTATAAATAAGGGAGGGGTTGCACTATTCTAGCCCATTGAAGCCAAAGAACAGCTCACATCAATTTTATCTCTAAACGGAATGAATCATTTTAGAACGATACACTCATTTTAATCACCAAATCCCCCCCACTTCCCACCAACCCATCAAACACCCCTACCAACCCATCAATCTAGCTTGAAGCCAGACCTCAAGCCCGCTACTTTTGTCTCAGCATGCTTCCCCTCAATATGCTCAATAAGCGGTAATCAAAACTGTATTTCCAAGACCTCACCTCTCGTGGGGCAGCAATCCTTTAAAACTAAGAAAATGAAAAGACTAAACTGGACGCTCTTTTTGGTGGCTATGGTAAGCCTGATGCCTCTATCTCCCAACTACGCCCAACTCGGCAAACTCAAAAACAAACTCGGACTTAAGAAGAACAAAGCACCAGGTGGCGGCGTAGAACTTGATTTTTCCTCGGCTCCTTTTATGCCAGCTATTACGATGGAAAGTCTGCTTTCCGGGGGGATTAAGATGACGATTGATGGGAAGCTGAGTACACCCAATCTAGCTGTTTCCTTCCTTCCCACTAGCACTAAAAAAGGAGAAAAAGCCAATTACGACAGTTATGAGAAAGAGGACCTTTTGCTCTATGCGGATGTGGTCAACAGGGAATCAAAGGAGGTGGCCGGGAGGTTTCATTACTCCGTTAATCCCGTCCTGAAAGTGGCAGCTGTCATGAACCAGAAACAGGTACACGAAATTGAGGATTTCATTCAAATTGGGAAAGGTAAGTATCGGTTGGATTTTTATGCCGCTGGAAAACTTTACTACACCTTTCCTTTTGAAGTAATTGAGAAAAAAGTGGACGACCCTTACGCTGCTTTTACTTCCTGTCTTTTCCTTAAGGGACCATGGGAGGAGTGGAACTACTTTGACTTTTCCAGCTATTCTGATAAAGACCTAATGGTTTGGCACCATTTCATTGATAATACGACGACCAACATTGAGAACAAGTTTCGCGTAGAGAAGAATTGCGACTATAAATTCAAGTATGAGCTACTGAAAGACGGTAAAATATTCGGGGCATACGATAGCCGCATGCAAGGCTCTAAGAGGGGTAGTTTCAACTCCCCCAAGGAGTACAATACGGGGGGCTCCACTCGTACTAAGTGGATCAACAACTCCGTACAGGTCACCAAAATTCCAGGCACAAACCCAGCTGTTTGGCAACAGGTTAAAAAGAGTGACTTTACCGATGGTCAGTATGAGATGGTTGTGTACACCAAAGACTGTACTGGCCAGGAGTTGAAGCGGCACTTTCCTTTTCAGGTACAGAATGGAAAATTCATCCAACACCCTGAACAAGACCGCAAAGTACATCCCGATCCCCTTACCATCATAGAAGGTGGCCCCCACCAATTTTGGTATAAACGAAAATAGGAAATACTAACTCAACAACTGGAGCAGCAGATAGCCGAAGTTCCACAAGTCATGGTTATGCAAAACTTCGGTTATCTCGCTCGGCTCTCCTCAATGACTAACGACAACACCCTATGAAATCTCATATCATATTAGCCAGTTTTTTCGTGCTCTTAACAGCTTGTGGATCAAAGGAATCCAATGAATCGACAGATACGGTAAGCAGTAGTATTCCCACTGCCAATATGACCTCAGAAATCGAAAGCGAAGTCCCCTCCACCAGTCACAAACATCAGACGTGGGATGGCTTTTACTTCTTCGATATCTACATGGGGAGCATCATTGTCATCCATCAAGGCAAGTATTACAATTTCGCACGTAAAGAATCCAGATCCTTCTACAAAGATTTCGAGTACGACATAGATTTCCAATTGAACAAAGATGGATTCATCCCAATTGTTCGCAAGTACTATCTGGATCGAAATGATCAACTTACAAGCAAAGAGACCGTCCTATACGATACCAAACCCAGTGTAGTGGATGGAAAAACAACCGCCTTGCATTGCCGAGGTTACGACCATCAAGCAATCGGCAGTTTTGGAGCCTACCTAGATGTCATCAGCACGACCCGATCAGCCGTCATAGCTGATTTGAAGGCCCATTCTAGGCATCAGGATGATGGAATCATTGAGGTGGCACTCAATGACTCAGATTTCGTCGCTAAATCGGGGATGACCGAAGCTCCCTTGCGGGGGGAAGCCGTAGCATTCTGGCAACTCCTAGCCAATATTATCGAAGCAAATTAAGCAGCCTATGAAATACCTAGCATCCCTTATACTACTATTCATCCTTTCAAGCCCAATCATGAGTCAGGATAAGCCCTTACAAGATGATTTTGACTATAAAAACTTTAGCAAATTCTATCAAAAAGCCGAAAACTATATGAATACAGGAGATTCTAGCAATGGCAAAAAGTTTGTAAAGAATGCCATGTATTATATGAAAAAACTGGTCAAAAAAGGGTTTAGCGATGAAATCGCTGATCAAGTAGCAAAACTAGAGCAATGGCAATCGGGCTTTGATGCCCAGAAAGCGAATAGAGTCCAAATGGCAGATCTTGAAAGCGAGATTGGTAACTGGGCCAGTAAATTTATTACCCTAAAACAGGCCACACCATTTTCTCGTTGCCAATACTTATGGGACAATATGAAGGCTTTCGATCGTACCAAAGTTTTGGAATTGATCCAACAATTTAAAAGTAGCGAGTCATTCGCTAAAGCAAATGATTTCACCCAACAAAGAACCCTACAATTAGAAGGGGATATTCAGGACTTTGCTAAAGTGCTTGCGGAAGTGAAGTTCGTGGATAAGGTCGACAAAAAGATAGCTGAACTAGAAGGTACGCAGCATGAAAACTTCTTTGATGGCGACATGCGCGAACTTGTCTTCTATGTAAAAGCCTATCGCCAGGTCGCCCCGCAGAATCAGACGTTACAGGCCTATACAAAACGTGTGGATGAAATGCAGGCAAACAAGAGCCAAATATTGAACCAGGCGAGAACTAATCAGCAAAAAGCGGCTGTAGTTTCAGAACTACCGGTAGCTGATGTCCAAGATGCTGCCCTGGAAGCCGACTTTATGCACGTAGCTGGTGCTGCCTCTCCTGGCTACAAACCCACCAGTGCCATCATTACCAGCCGCAAATGGGCGGTAAACAACGACATTACCGGAAGACCAGTCAGCAGACAGCGCATCGCCGCCATCACCTACCGAGATAATACAGGTCAGTGCTTCTTGGAGCATATTCTGTTCCTCCAAGACTACAACGGTGGTGGATATGGTAGAACAAAAATCTACAGCGCCTACGGCAAAAAGGGCTATGACTGTTCCCTTAGGTGAGCATACTGGATTTGTAACCTTATAAGAATAACGGAAGTATAGATAAGACAGTAGACGTTTAAAGTAAGGTCTGCCGAGTTAGGGGAGTGATTCCTGGGACTGGGCAGGCCTCTTTAGTGTATAATGAATAGCGTTTAACATTTAGTGGAAACTATGCGTTCTTTGGAATGAGGTATTGCAAATCCTCCACTTTCCACTACCTCTGTCATTATATATTACTCATTCAACATTATTCATTATAATCGTTCCCTCACTTAGAGAATATGCCAATAGTATGAAATATTACTTCCTTGTTTTTTTATTAGTTGTAGGATGCTTGTTGGTGTTGACCGCTGAACTGCAAGGGCAGATAGATAGCTTACAAGGAGCGTTGGAGCAGACTCAGGAACCTGCGGTCAAAATGACTCTACACAATGAAATTGCCTACCAATTTCATCCTACGGATTCCGCGGGAGCCTATCAACATGCCACCAAAGCCCTAATACTCGCCCGCCAACTCAATAATGCATATGGCAGTGGTAAAGCCTTCAAAAATCTGGCACTAACGGAAGCCTACCTAGGTTATGCAGAAAAAGCTGTCGAATTGTACGATTCTGCCTTTCATTACTTTTCATCCATACCTGATAGCACCGAATTAGCGGCCGTCTGGAATAATCAAGGGCGGCAATTGTGCCAAATTGGAGCTTTCGAACTGGCTATACAAGGTTATCATCAAGCCGAAAATTGGGCGAGAAAGGAGGAAGATCGGAATAAGTTGCTCATTTTCCTCTTCAATCATGCCGCCTGCCTAACCGACGCCTATAAAGCGGAAGCCGCCGTTGCTCGGGCACGGGAGGCCTTGACACTGGCTAATGAATCGGATAATTGGTTCATGAAATCCTCACTTCACAGCTTACTCGGGATCAACTATAGTGATCTGAAACAGTTCAAAAAGGCAGAGGCGGCCTACGACGCGGCTTTTGCCTGCCTTCCTAGAGCCGAAGCCCCACAAACAGCCATGGGAGTCACTACCGATAGTCCCGACCTTGCCGCCAACATCCTCAACAATCGTGGCATCCTATTTTTGGAGCAAAAGTTGTTTGAAAAAGCCTACGATGATTTCAGAACTGCTCTTCGGCTAGCTCGCGAACATGCGCCCGAGCAACTCAATGCTCCCTTCTACGTCAATATCGGAATCGCTGCGAAAGAGTTAGAGAAATGGCAGGAGAGCCTGCAATATTTTCAAGAAGGGCTTGCTTATTTAGAGGCAACTCAGCAGCGGGTGGCTATTGCGGAAACCTATCTGCATTTATCGGACCTCCACTTCCAATTAAAGGATGGGATACAAGCTTACCAATACCTGCAGAAATCTCACGAAATTCAAGACTCCATTTTATCCGAAGAAACCCAAAAAAATCTTCAGGAATTCGATGTCAAATACAGAACGGCTCAATACAAAAGAGAACTTTCAGAATCCCAACTACAACTCCAAGCACAACGCCATCGCATGAATCTTTTGGGACTGGGAGCATTGATCCTGATTCTGCTTTTTGGAGGATTGTATTGGCTGTATCACATCAGACAGAAGAACAAAGTGCTAAAGCTTGAGAAAAGACAAGCTGAACTCCAATATAGTCTACTCCGAGCTCAAATGAATCCTCACTTCATCTTCAACGCCTTGAATGCCATTCAAGGATTTTTTGTAAACCAGAAACTGATTCAGGGCAACGAATTCCTCGGTAAGTTTAGTTCTCTCATTCGACGGGTGCTCGATCAATCTAAACTCCCCGTACATACACTAGCTCAGGAATTGGACACTTTAAAGCTCTATCTTGATATTGAAAAGGAAAGACTGGAAAATCATCTGGATTATAGTATTCAAACCGCTGAAAATGTGGATTCAGCTTTGTTGGAACTCCCCCCATTAATCTTCCAACCTTTTGTAGAAAATGCCATTTGGCATGGGATAGCACCCAAGGAAGGGAAAGGACACATCTGGATAGACATCTCTTGGAATGATACACAGGAACAACTACATTGCCTTATCAAGGACAATGGCGTAGGTCTTACGGATTCCAAGGGCTTCATCGACAAATCCCATGTTTCTAGAGGTATCCAGATCACCAGGGAGCGTTTAGGAGAACGAGGCACCATCAGTATTCAAAACACCCCCCAGGAATCTGGGGTAAGTGTGCAACTCACGATATCAATGAATTGACATGATCAAAGCGATTATCATAGACGATGAAGTCAATGCCAGAAATACCCTAAAGATTTTCTTAGGTGCCACCAATAAGCCTATTGAAATTATCGGTGAGGCCGATGATATTTCGACGGGAATTAAACTGATCAACAGTAGTAAGCCAGATGTTATTTTTCTGGACATCAAGCTTAAGAGTGGTACGAGCTTTGAGCTACTAGCACAATTACCCAATATTGCAGCAGAAGTCATATTTGTGACGGCCTACGACAATTACGCCATCCGAGCCTTCCAAATGGCTGCTTTCGGTTACCTACTCAAACCCATTCAGATCAGTGAGCTCAATAAGGTGCTCGATCGGTTTGAAAAAGCCAACAACCCCATTCAACTACCACAGCACACCAAGATTCTAATCGAGAACTTTGATCAACATAGCGTAAAGAAATTAGTCATCCAAAATGTGAATGGTTTCAAAGTGGTTCCACTTGAGGATATCTTCTATTTGCAAGGCGAGGTAAATTATACACGCTTGTTTCTACAAGGTGGAGAGAAAGTAATGACGAGTCGTACGCTAAAAGATTATGAGACTTTTCTAGTGGACTTTGGCTTCTTCCGCATTCATCAATCCCATTTGATTAATCTCAGTCATGTCAAGGAATACATTAAGGGTGATGGAGGTGAAATCGTGATGAACAATGGCCGACACCTCAATCTCTCCCGCCGCAGGAAGCAGCAATTCTTGAGCCGTTTTTTAGGTAAGTAATGATAGCGAGATACAGCTAACGAAAGGCTGTATTGATCCCTTCCTCTTTCTTTTTCCTTCTATTTAATGGCAGTACAATACTTGCTCCAAGTATTCCGCCCAAACTGGTATACATAAAGTCTTTTACACTTCGGCTACCGCCCAACAGTTCCGGGTCCACAGCCTCCTTTATCCCTCCTGCTAGCAAGGAAGCCCCCAAACCAACCGCCCAAGCTTTCCACTTGTTATCCGTTTTTTGATAGATCAGGTAGGAAGTAGCGCCTCCCAGTAAGGCTCCCGCGATGAAATGCTCCGGGTAGCCATATTCCGTAATACTTTGACTCTTTCCAGGAAGGTATGTTAGCAATGCAACGAATAAGATGGTTAATGCGCGTTGTGTAGATGTCGTGTTCATAGTGAATCTTCTCTTCTTCTTTCTTCCTTTGTACGTAAAAGCTAGCCCAATGGATGATCTGAAGACGAAAAACTTTACAGCTATATTGAAATTCGGTGCCACAGCTAGCTAATAGCGCTACTTACAAGGTCGAATTGGCCTACCGCAAGCATATGTTCACTCCCCGAGACGTTTCAGATGCTCCTTGGCCTCTTTGTCTTCTGGCCACTTTTCTAGGAGTTGCTCCAAGGTCGTCCGTGCTTGCTTCTTTTCACCCTGCTTTTCATAGGCCTGAGCCAACAACTTTCGAGTAGCGGAAATCCACGGATGTGCCTCTAGGCTGGCTTCCAACCAGGTACTCGCATTGGCAAACTGACCTAATTCCAGCAGTTCCTTCCCGATTCCATTGAAAGCTTCAGGCAGCAGATCCAAGTAAAAGTGGGCAAGATCAGATTGTTGAAGTATTTGCCAATGCGCCAAAGCAGCTTCTATTCCTTTTGCGTTAATGATTGGCCAGAGTACATCGGCAATAGGTATTAAGGGATCATTCAGATGTGGTGCATTGGTCAATACCTTCTTTAGGTAATGGGTGCTAATGCCATACAGGGCAGGATCTCCCGTCTCAGGATGAACACTGGTCCCTGCTAGAACACCGACCACTCGCCCCTCCCTATCAACCAAAGGCGAGCCACTGGCTCCGCCGATAAAGCCGGGAACTTCTTTGGTAAATACAATTCGATTTCCCTGAGCTGAAAGCACTTTTGCTTCTCCCAGTAAGCAGTCTTTGCTTTGATAAGGGCAGGCAGGATAGAAAAGTTTTTCTCCTACTTCTACTGGCGTGTAGCGGGCCTTTAGCGCTGGCAAATTGCCCTGCTTTTCTTTAATCGAAAAGATCAGCCAATCCCGCTGCCCTATGGTTCCATCAGGGCCACCGAGCCTTTCTGCTGGATCCTCATTTATAAGTTGATCCAGGAAAACGCCAACGGTCGTATCTCCTTTAGGATGGAGCCACCACTTATCAATTTGTCCATTAATCGCTACGGTTTCCAATTGCTTTGGTTGGGCAATCCAGAGAATATGCTTAGCGGTAATGGCGATCGTGTCCGTTTCTATGTCCAATAAAAAACCGGTACCGGCATACTCGAAAGAGGAATGTACATAGCGGGAGCCATCTTTATACCAAACCTCATTGATCATGGCTATTTTTTCCCAATTAGATAATGCCTTGGGCAGGTTGGTAGATTGGGACTTGACAACAACAGATAATAACAGGAATAAAAAACAGAGTCGGATGAATTTCTTCATTTAATTTATGGCTTTACGGCGCACGCCAGGAGTCAAACACCTGGACGCACCCTTTTAAGATTTCTAAAAAGGGCAGCATCACTTAGGCCTTTTGCAACCAGCTCCTATTGATGCTGTATTTTGAATTTTCGGTAAAGGTGCTCTTCCTGAGTTATATAAATCACCTCATCATCTCCATATAAAATAGTAGTACTAAGTCCCTCAGCTGGAAAAGACGTAGTATCATCCCTCCAGACATCTCTTGTAGGATCATACTTCCACACTTGGCGATTCATGGAGCAGGCGTATAGCTGTTCGTTCCATCGATACAATTGTTTAAAAGATCCTACTGATCAATAATCGGCTTAGGATAATCCATTCGGAAAATCTCTACCCCTCCCATGCAATCAATCACATAGCGCGGGCTACCATCCTGGTACCAGCCGAATTGGCGACCTTCTCGTTGACCCTTCTTATAATGGTCCTCATAGTATTTCTGTCCATTACCAAAATAGCTGGTAATCTTGCCGTGGAGTAGGCCTCCTTGGTAGTTGAAGTCTCGCATCAACTGGCCTGCAAAAGAGTAGGCGGAATGGTGCTGGATTTTGCCCGCCTCAATTTCATAATAATACACTTTTTCCCCTTGCTTAAAAGAGTCTACTGTTGTACCGGTGTACACCTCACCATCGATGTAATAAGTAGGGATGGCTCGATCATCTAGCTTTTTAGTCAGGTCATCAAACGAAACCCCATCCTGCCCAATCACAGATAGGCTAGACAAAAGAAATGGAGCGATCAGATAAATAAATTTCCGCATAAGGTTACACATTAACATGGATGACTCGACTTGGCCATAAAAAGAGAAAGATAGATCAGCAACAGGTTGGTAGCCGTTGAGTCATGGTGATCAATTAGCAGTATTGTCCTACCCGTCACTTGTGCTGGATGTGAAGGGAGAGGAGCATCTAACTACCTATATTTCAGTTGGGAGAAAGCAATTAGGTCTTAAAACTAGTTGTCTGTTAGATTTAGGGTAAGGCCTTGTGAACCTTTGGATTCATTAAAAATTTGCTTTTCATCAATTTCCATTCGATAGCCGACCCCATGTACACTTGCGATTTTAATGTTATCGGCAGCTTTCAGTTTTTTGCGTAGGCGGGATACAAACACATCTACACTTCGACCAACCATTACCCCTTCATCTCCCCATACAAACTCAAGGATGGTTTCCCGAGGCAATAACTGATTCTTGTTCCTGCAAAAGAGGTCCAAGAGCTTGGACTCTCGGAAGGTCAATCGTTGAGGTTCCTCTGGTCCCAACAAAGTCTGGTTCTCGGGTTCAAACCGCAGAGGCCCCAATTGGTAAATGGGCGTTGGAGCTTCCTCCAAGGCTTCTATTTGTCCCGGTATAGGTCGTTCGGGTTGGGTTTGCTTCCACCACCAGAATCCTCCTAAGAGTAAAACGACGATCGGCACTATCGCTGCTACCAACAAAAAGGTGTCTTCCTTTGCTGCCTGGATTGGAAAATTTACAGCTAAGTGATAGCAGTCCGATAGTTCATCCCTCCCTAAACAGGTAATGTCTTGGGACGCTTTACGGGGTTTAACTTCTCGGGTGCTATATCCCAACATCAGCGCCTCCGTTTCACAATCAAATAGCGCCAAACTATATGAGGAGGGCAATCCTTTGCTTCGAAAGGTTTCTTCCACCAATTCCTGTAGCCTTTCGTAATCCAAGGCTCCACCAAATTTCAGATAGAATCCACGTTCTTTCTCGAAAACCACAGGAGGTATTGCCGAGGTGGAATCCCCTTGCTCCAACAATAACCTGTGTCCAATTTCTCGCAAGGCTAGATTGACCTCTAATTCAAAACTTGGCGTATTAGCCATTGCCTGAAAAGGCAAGCACAGCAATAAGCTAAAAATAAATCCAAATCCCTGTAGTCGAAGTTTCCCGATAATCATACCCCAAAATTAACACCTTTTCCAGCAGAATTCCAGGCATTTACATTTCGTTTACAAAGTTTTACGGCTGGTTTTAAAGCTAAATGGCTTGCTGGCAAACTACAAGTACTTGGCCGCTGAGAATAGCATCTGGGTAGGAAGCATTACAGGGGTGTGAAGTCTTCAAGAAGCCGACAAGGGTCTATAAATCCCCCCTTCTACCCCGGCCACTACTTCGGGGAAAACGGCCCGCGCTTCTTCAGCGAAGCTGTTAATATCTTCGTATCGAGAGGAAAAGTGCCCGAGTATGAGTCGCCCCACATTTGCCCCTTTGGCAATCTGTGCAGCCTGTCGAGCAGTGGAATGTCCAGTAGGAATAGTCTTCTCAATGAGGTTTTCCTGGAAAGTAGCTTCGTGATATAAGATATCTGCCTTGGCAATGATCGGGATAATAGCTTCTTTGAAACGCGTGTCCGAGCAATAGGCATAGGAGCGAGGCGGACTTGGATCTTCAGTAAGTAAATTATTCGCGATACGCTGACCCGCTTCATCGATAAAGTCTGCTCCTTTTTTAATGTTGGGAATAGCTCGATAGGGAATGTTGTATTCCTGTATCTTCGAGCTAATCATTTTCCGCTCTTTTGGTTTCTCTTTGAAAAGAAAGCCACTGGTAGGTATGCGATGATCTAATGGAATAGAATGTACGGTGATTTGATTATTCTCAAATATCAGCTGATGCTTCTCCGTATCTATGACATGAAAACGTGTAGTGAATGGGGGATCACCTCCGGCGTATTTTGTTTGGACACGAATGATTTCTTCCAATCCCTCTGGAGCGAAGATATCGAGGGGCCGGGTGCGCCCAATTAGGCCCAAGGTAGTCAATAGACCAATCAGGCCATAAAAGTGATCTCCATGTAGATGGCTGATAAAGATCTGATCCATTCGACCGGGCTTAACTCCAAATTTCTGGAAACGCATTTGCGTGCCTTCCCCACAATCGATCAGATACTTATATTTTTGTATGGAAAGTATTTGGGAGGTAGGATGTCTCCCAAAAGCAGGTAAAGCGGAATTAGTCCCTAACAACTGAACCTCAAACGGGCTCATTACCTTCTTCCTCCTTATTTATTTCTCGCTCAATTTCATCCATGAAGACAAAATCGATAGATTCTTGTATAGTATTAATGATGGTTAGTACAGTATCAAGTCGAGAAATCTCTATTAGTTTTTGTACACTAGGGTGCTCAATACCTGTCAAAATGAAAGAGCCGCCATTCTTCCAGATACGATTAGCTGTCAAAATGGCACTTAAACCTGACGAATCTACAAACTTGACATGAGTGAGGTCAAGAATTAGATTCTTAACACCTTCTTGTGATAAAATGACAAATTCAGACTTGACTTTTGGGGCCACTAAGGAGTTGAGGTTATCTTCCATTAAGGTAAAGACAGTGTATTTCTCCTGTTTGTCAACGGAATACTTCATTTTTTAGCTTCTCTTTGTTCATTTTTGCGCTTGACGCAAAAGTATCAATTAAAAACCACTAAACATAATCCGGTTTTACAAAGTTTTGCGGTTGAATCTAACCAGAAAAATTTCTGGCACATTTTTCGCTAATTAGCTGATGGACTGTCAAAATTACATTTTTAGTAAAGGATTTAACACCCAACCCAACCAACGCACTTACTGAACCTAATATTGGATTATTTTGTTATTCATTCATAACTAAAAATTTCCTGCTTTATTGCCTCCCTCATTGTCACAAGGAAGAAGTCAATAATTCAAGAAAAAAGCAAGTATACCCGCTAGCCCTTCGTCGTCAGAAGAAGGAGAAAAAACAGAAACGCAAACCAATTTATTTTACCTACTACAAACAGGATTTTTTCTCGGGACCAGGTGGCAAAACAGATCGCTTCCGTTATCGGAAAAACGAGTTCAAAACCAGTGCCGAAAAGGTTTTTCGGAATTAAGCTGGCAAAATTGAAACTTAGTGGAAAGGCGATTTGTAAACTTAAATAATTAACACTAATATTGTTGTATTACGAGCAAATGATGAAAGCCGAATTTATGAGTCATAACAATAAAAGATTTTCGCCAAAAGTAAAGCAAGTTCTAGCTAAGAGCCGGGAGGAAGCCCAGCGCCTGGGACATGACTTTATCGGCACCGAGCATCTACTGCTGGGCATCATGGCTGAGAATGGTAGCTTGGCCATGCGCGTGCTGGATTCACTGGATGTAGACGCCATTGACTTAAAAGAAACTGTCGAAGAATCAATCCAGCGACTTCCAACTTCTACTACCGCCCTGAACATTGGCAGTCTTTCGCTAAATAAGGAAGCGGAGAAAGTTTTGAAAGTAACTTTCTTGGAAGCCAAAATGCTAAAGAGCGAAGAAATCAGCCCCGAACACCTCATGCTTTCCATCTTAAAGCATAAGGAAAACCCTGCCTCTAGAATTCTAGGGCAATTTGATGTCGACTATGACATCTATAAAGCCGAACTCGAATACGTTCGCCAAGAACAAGATTTCACTTCTACGAATACAGATCCATACGCTCAAGCGCCTTCAGATCAAGATGATCCATACGAGGAGGAAGAAGGACAAGGACGCTACCAGCAAAGAGCTAAGGGCAGTAATAAATCTCGCACCCCAGTTCTCGATAACTTCGGAAGAGATATTACCAAATTAGCAGAAGAGAACAAACTCGATCCAATTATCGGACGAGAAAATGAAATTGAGCGGGTATCGCAAATTCTAAGCCGCCGGAAGAAAAACAACCCAATCCTAATTGGAGAACCTGGTGTTGGTAAGACTGCTATCGTGGAAGGCTTGGCGCTACGAATCATTCAGAAGAAAGTATCGCGTACGCTTTTCAATAAGCGGATTGTGATGTTGGACCTAGCTGCTTTGGTAGCAGGGACAAAATATAGAGGACAATTTGAGGAGCGAATGAAAGCCATCATGAATGAATTGGAGAAATCGCGTGACGTCATCCTCTTCATTGATGAAATCCACACCATTGTTGGTGCTGGTGGCGCAACTGGCTCTTTGGATGCATCCAATATCTTCAAGCCTGCGCTGGCAAGAGGGGAATTGCAATGTATTGGCGCTTCCACACTAGATGAATATCGCCAGCACATTGAGAAAGATGGTGCCTTAGATCGACGTTTCCAAAAAGTGGTGGTAGATCCGCCATCTGCTGAAGAAGCCATTCACATCCTAAACAACATCAAACCGAAATACGAAGAGTTTCACAATGTGATCTACTCTGACGAGGCTATCAACGCTTGTGTGAAGCTAAGCGACCGATACATCACAGATCGCTTCCTTCCAGATAAGGCGATTGACGTATTGGATGAGGTAGGAGCAAGAGTGCATTTGAAGAACATCCACGTTCCTGAGCATATCGAGGAGTTGGAGAATCAAATAGAGGACCTGAAAGAGCACAAGAATCAAGCGGTTAAGAATCAGCAATACGAACGAGCTGCTGATCTTCGCGATCAAGAGTCTAAGTTGGTTCGCAAGCTGGAGTTCGCGAAGGTACAGTGGGAAGAAGAGGCCAAGACGAAGCGCTACCCAGTGGACGATGAGCACATCGCCGAGGTGGTTTCTATGATGACGGGCATCCCCGTTAAGCGAGTAGCACAAAGCGAAAGCAAGAAGCTGCTCGGAATGAGCAAGGATATTCAGAAAGCGATCATCGGACAGGATGAAGCCATTACAAAGATTACAAAAGCCATACAGCGTAATCGGGTAGGACTGAAAGATCCAAGCAAACCCATTGGTTCATTTATATTCTTGGGCCCCACAGGTGTGGGTAAGACAGAATTGGCCAAAGCATTGGCCCGCTATTTGTTTGATAGTGAAGACGCCTTGGTCCGCATAGACATGAGTGAATACATGGAGAAATTCTCCGTGAGCCGTTTGATCGGCGCGCCTCCAGGCTACGTTGGCTATGAAGAAGGTGGTCAATTGACGGAGAAAGTAAGACGCAAGCCTTACTCTGTGGTATTGCTTGATGAGATCGAGAAAGCGCATCCTGATGTGTACAACATCCTACTACAGGTATTGGATGATGGCCAGCTAACGGACGGTTTGGGTCGCAAAGTGGATTTCAAGAACACTTTGATTATCATGACCTCAAATATTGGTGTACGCCAGTTGAAAGATTTCGGTCAGGGGGTAGGATTTGCCACGCAAGCACGTAAAGAGGCGGCCAAAGATCACTCCAAAGGAGTGATTCAGAACGCCTTGAAGCGCACCTTCTCGCCAGAATTCTTAAACAGAATTGACGATGTAGTAATCTTTAATAGCCTAGGTCAGGAAGAGATCTTCCAGATTATTGACATTACGCTAAGAGACCTGCATTCACGTTTGGAGGGCATGGGTTATACCTTAAGCCTTACAGAGGATGCTAAGAAGTTTGTGGCGGAAAAAGGATTTGATCCACAATTTGGAGCGCGGCCCTTGCATCGAGCCATCCAGAAGTACCTTGAAGATCCACTAGCCGAGTTCATTTTGAATGAGGACCTAGAAGAAGGTGCAGCTTTACTAGCCCAAATGGGTGAGGATCAGGAGAGTCTCACTATAGCGGTTGCTAAAGCAGTAGATTCCGAAGATGTAGAGAAATAATATTTTCCATATTGAAGAGTACACCTGTAGCTGAGCTTCAGGTGTACTTTTTTATTTGTAGAAATAAGCAAATCTATTGAGCCAGTTCGCTAACTTTGCTTGAGTCTACAGAACTTTTTTTCTAATTTTATAATTGTATTAAACACCAAACTCGTTAACACAACGAGATATTTTTTCATAAAACAAAACTTAATTGGCAAGAAGACAAAGATTTCAAAGAAAAGAGAATAGACTCGAATCACAATTCAGAATCAACGACCAAATCCGTATCCCTGAGGTACGACTAGTGGGTGATAACCTGGAAGAGATCAGTGAGGCGATTGGACAAAAAATTGAGACCGGTGTGTATCCCACGAGGAGGCTGAGAGATTATGCTTACCAGATGGATTTAGATCTGGTGGAAATATCACCAAAAGCCAACCCACCAGTAGTTCGCATTATTAATTTCAAGAAATTCCTTTACGAGAAGAAGAAAAAGCAAAAGGAAATCAAAGCAAAAGCCTTAAAAACGGTCATTAAAGAAATTCGTTTTGGTCCGAATACGGATGATCACGATTTTGACTTTAAACTTAGGCATGCCAGAAAATTCCTGGAAGAGGGAGCCAAGGTCAAGGCCTACGTGCACTTCAAAGGTCGTACGATCGTCTTTAAAGACCGTGGGGAACTTCTGTTACTCCGCTTCTTGAAGGAACTAGAAGAACTGGGAGCTGCGGAAGCATTGCCTAGGTTGGAAGGGCGAAGAATGACCGTGATTATTTCTCCGAAAAAGAAAAAATAGGAAGGCTTACATTTTAGCGTAAATATTGCTACCTTTGCCTTCCATTTTGAAAAAAGAGATGTATTATGCCGAAGATGAAAACGCATTCCAGTGCTAAGAAACGTTTCAAGGTAACTGGATCTGGAAAAGTTAAGCGCTTCCAAGCTTTTACTTCTCACATGATGAGAAACAAAAGTAAGAAGGCTAAACTTCGTTTGCGCGATGGTGCTATGGTATCTGCTGCGGACGAGAAGCGAGTTAAGCGATTGCTAGCTCAGTAATCATTCTTTTATTTTTTAACGAGAATACAGGTACAAGCGCCATTTCAGCCCCTGTATTGTACTAAAAAATGGTACTATGCCACGGTCAGTTAATTCTGTAGCGTCCAGAAAAAGACGCAAAAAGATCTTAAAATTAGCGAAAGGTTATTTCGGTGCACGTGGAAATGTGTACACAGTAGCTAAAAATGCTGTAGAAAAAGGTTTAACCTATGCCTACAGAGATCGCCGCAATAAGAAACGTGCTTTCCGCAGATTATGGATTGCCCGTATCAATGCCGCTGCTCGCCAGCAAGGCATTTCCTATTCAAAGTTGATTCACCAATTATCTGAAGCTGGTGTACAGTTGAACCGTAAGGTCTTGGCTGATCTAGCCATGAACCACCCGGACACTTTTGAAAAAGTGGTAAAATCTGTACAGGCTAAAGGATAATTCGAGATAAAGAATATCTTTCAGCGAACGCCCGAGTTTCGATTCTATCGAAATTCGGGCGTTTTTTATTTTCCTTCCTCCGAAACAGCACACCCTCCTGAATAAGGCGATCTAATCAGGATGAAAACACTTTTGCAAAGCCCCTAATTTTACTGCTACATCCTATGAGAATTTAGCTACCTTGTTAAAAGAATTGAGCAAACTCCAACAAGTATATCTTATGCCAAATACATTACGCTTGAGCATTGTGCTCTTAGGTTGCCTGTTTATTGGAAACACTTATGCTCAGAGTGCCAGTGCAGTACTTGCCAAAAGTATTACCTATCATGATCCTAAAGGGGTCTGGGAATCCGGAAAATTCAATTTGAAATTGAAGGAAAGTAGGCCTAATGGCACTTTCCGGGAAACCAAGATCAAGTTAGACAATCGCCAGCAGTCTTTTGCATTAACCCAATTGCGTGATGGTCGAAAGATCTACCGATACGTCAAAGGGGATGAATGTCAAAATCAGTTGGATGGCTCCAGCGACTTCAGTACAGAGGAGGAAAAGCAATTTCGTTTGGATTGTGAATACAGCCCCCGCATGAAGGATTACTATACCTATCTCTATGGCCTTCCGATGAAGCTCCGCGACCCTGGCACCATACTAGATGATGAAGCCAAGCTGGTTGATTTCGATGGACGCCAGTTGTTGCAAATCCGGGTTACCTACCAACCGGAAGTAGGAAAAGACATTTGGTACTTCTACTTTGATCCCAACACCTATGCCCTAAGCGGCTATCGCTTTTATCATGACGAGCAGAAGAACGATGGTGAATACATTCTCATCAGTGGAGAACAGCAGATTGGTTCTTTACGACTTCCTAAAAAACGGGAATGGTACACTCACAAAGAGGAGAAGTTCTTAGGTACTGATGAGTTAGTGAATTAAGAAAAGAGCAAGCAAAATATCCGGAGTCTCCTGAGGGTTGACCTACAAGATTAGACTCCGGATACCTTCAGTTTATATTTAGGATAGCTTAGAATTTAACCAACCAACCTTCTCGCCTCGCATCTGCTGCACTATAACTCACTTGTTCGACGACTTCCCCTCCTGGTGTTAATAGACCAATACTTCCTCCTGAATTCGTGAGCTTTACATTGCTCAAGACGAAAGTCTGCATCACTCCCGGTGTAATCAAAACATTGCCGATCACATCTATCCGGCCTCGACTATCTTGAACCTGCCAACCATCAAGATTGACTGGGCTATCGGAAACATTTAATAGAGAAAGTGTTTCAGAACCAGCCTCACGCCCTCTCGGATTAACCAAGGCGGCTACGATCCGAATTGTCGCACCCTCCGCCAGCGTGGGATTATCTACAGGGCTTTCCTCTTCATTTTCTTCCTTGGGTCGTTTTTCACGAGCTGCAATCACCGCTTGTTCTGCATTGATTTTTCCAAAACCAAACCACTCCGAATGACCATTGGCATCATAAGCGCCCTTAGTATGTCCCAGTACAGGATCAGGATTTGAGTCCTCAATTTTATCTGCCGTTGATTCTAAGATTTGAAGAATCTCTGCTGCGCTTAGATTAGGATTGGCACTTTTCACCAGCCCAACCACTCCAGCTGCAAGCGGCGTAGCACTTGAGGTTCCTCCAAATCGACCAGTATAACGGCTATCAATGGTAAAACCTAATCCACTGTCCTCATTATCTGTCGTCCATATACCCCGCCCAGCCAGGCGGATCTGGGGGTTGATCGGGTGAAAATTATTGCTGGGAGCACAAAAATTGATTTCCTTGCCCCAGTTGCTATAGGCAGCCTTACCATTCAAGCTAGTAGAGGCTGCTACCGAAATAACGTGCGGATGAGCAGCATAGCCATTTAGGATAGCACCTCTCGTGACTCGTAATCCTTGAGAAGGATGTCGCCACTCAAAATACCTATTATCCATATCCATCAATGGCGCATTGTAATTACCCGCAGCGAACAGAATCGTACAACCTTTACCATCAGGACCACCTTTCTCTACCAAATCAACTATTTGTTCATATTGTAAAGAAGAAAGTGGAGCAAAAACGGGTACAGGCCCCCAACTATTAGACATGATATGCGCCTGGCGCCCAGCGTATTCAAAAATCTCAAACATTAGATTGTCATCGGCCCGAAGATCAAATCGAATGGGCATAAAAGCACAGCCCGGAGCAGCTCCGACAATACCTAAACCATTTTCTTCTCCGATGGCTACCCCCGCTACAGGGGTCCCATGGAAGTCACCAGCTCGCGCCGACGGATCTGGATTTTCATCATTTTCTATAAAATCGCGTGCCCCAACAACTTTTCCATCTCCTTGAAAATCTGGATGGGACATATCGAAGCCATCATCGAGAATAGCAATCACGATTTCTCGCTTACCGCGCTCCAGTTCCCAGGCCTGTGTAGCCCGCACATCGGCCCCCGCTACCAACTCAATATCGTCAGCACTTTGTAAATGCCATTGCAAGCCAAAAAGATCATCCGTAGGTCGATGGTAGGATTGATACCGATTAATCAGGTTAGGTTCTGCAAAGCGCACCTCTTTCCGCTCTATTAGGTCCATACACACCTTCACCGGGTTTTTACCGGAGGTAGCGGTTACTTCCAATAGGTATACATCACTCAAGCCAGCATAAGCTTTTACATATCGAAGTCCATGAGCTTCTAGAACTTTCTCCTTTTGCGATACAGTCGTATTGGGTTCGAAACCAACGATTACTTTTTCCGTCAAATAGTACCGCGTTCCAGGATCTCCCGTAGGACGGTAAGCATGATGGCAAACGCACCCTACCCCATCATTATTTCGGAGTAAAGTCATCATTTCATCCCGATCGGCATCCGCAGTCTTGACCTTGTACACATTATCGAAAACACGCCTGATTTGTTGAACTTCATTTTTTTCTTTTATTGTTTCTACCAATTGGCCGTGGGGAAGGATGGCGGTAAAGAATTCGGCTTCTTTTTCTAGTTCAATGCGGTGTTTTCCGCGATAAATGTAGGTTGTGGTGTGCATAGGTTATACTAATTTCAAGAGTTGTTTAGATACTTAGTAACTTGAGGAGACTTATATAATATCTGATGCAGAATACCTGATGTAGGAAGATTTTAAAGAAACAAAATAACACCTTAATATTATAAATAAGATCTTGGGAAGCAAAAATTTACGCTCTATTACTTTTCAATAGCATTATCATGAAATCAAAGTATCATCTATGGCTTTGGGGACTTTCCTTTTTATTGATTTACCATACAGCTTGTACTTCTATTTCCTCGGAAAAGGAAGAGCAAGAAGACACAGAAACGGAAGAAGTATTAGCTCCTCCCCCAGGTTTTGCCAGTGACATCCTCGCCGAAGTCAACAGCTTCCGGCAAGTGGGCTACCAATGCGGCAATAAACAGATGCCCGCCGTAGCACCGCTCTCCTGGAGCCAAGAACTAGCCTCAGCGGCCCTTCTTCACGCCCAGGACATGGCCGATAACAACCACTTTAGTCATAAAGGTACCAATGGCAGCACCAGTGCCCAAAGAGCAGAATCTGCCGGTTACGATTGGATTACCATAGGAGAGAATATTGCCTTTGGACATCAAGATGTTGCTAGCGTGGTCCGGGGCTGGATGGACAGTAGAGATCATTGTAAAAACATCATGAATCCCGCTTTCAAAGAAATGGGCGCTGGAGAAAAAGGCACCTATTGGTCGCAGAAGCTAGGGGCGCGGCGATGACTCACCGCCTGAGTACTCACCCGGTGAGTATAACAAAAAAAATCTCAAATGTCCAAAAATCTCGTCCAGAAATTTTCAGCCTCCTCACACCCCACCACCTATGCCCTGCTTGTAGGTATAGATGCATATCCCGTTCCCGAGCATCGATTGCGGGGGTGTAAGAACGATGTAGAAGCTATAGTGGCATTCCTGGAAAAACATCCGGGGAGGCGTGAATTGCAGGTGCGGAAACTGTTGGATGAAGAAGCGAGCCGAGAGAACGTAATCAAAGCTTGGTTGGAATTTGGAGTAGCGAAGGATGGAGATGTCTGTTTGTTTTACTTCAGCGGGCATGGCTCCAGTGGAGAGAGCCCAGGTATGTTTCGGCATATAGATGTGAACGGCAGAATGCAGTCGATTGTCTGTTATGATAGTCGTTTAGCAGGCGGGACGGATCTGACGGATAAGGAGCTTTCGCAACTAACCTGGACGACTACTTACGATCGGGACAAAGCAGTCCCGAAACGGGTTCATCTGGCCACCATCTTTGATTGTTGTTATGCGGGGGGGAATACCAAGGAAGTGGAGCATTATCGTGGAATCGATGATGCGGTAATTCCGGATGAAATCAAGGCATACTTTGGATATCAGAATTTTGATCGCCAGCTGAAGGGAGGTAAGGTGATTTACACCCCAAAGCGAGGACCTCATATACAATTGGCGGCTTCGGGCGAGCGAGAGAAAGCCAAAGAACGGAATTGGGAAGGTAAAGCAAGGGGAGTGTATTCATATTTTTTGCTTCAACTACTACAGCGCCACAAAGGCGCACTGACCTATGGGCAGCTTCAGCAAGCCTTATTCATTACGCTCCAAAACCAAACTAGCAGACAAACTCCACAATTGGAGGCAGTGGCTACGCTTGGAACAAACCAGGGATTCCTACATCTAGCAGATCATGTTCCAAGTAATGCATATGTGTTGAGTTATCATCGAGAATTTGACCAGTGGCTAGTACATACGGGACAGATCCAGGGCATGGCCCCAGATCAGCTCGATCAATTCCAATTCTATGTCCCAGCTACAGATAGCACACATGGGGTAAAGGAGGTCTATCTTTCTCATGCTGCTCTAGCAGATTTCGAATCCACGCTCATTGATCAGGTCTTTCTCGCAAGCTTACATGACTTGGGAACACTGAAGCTCCCTATTCGTATCGACTCCCAGTTAAAAGACAAACTGGACACTACGAACCTACCATCCCTCCACTTTTACTTTGCAAAGGAAGATCAAGCTGCTAAGTACGAGATCAAAGAGATAGCTAATCAAGTCTGCCTCTTCCATCATGGCCGATCCCTACACCGTAGCCCTCTCCCCCATTCCTCGCAAGCGATCCGAGCCTTGACACAACAGCTCGAAGGTGTCGCCAAATGGCAGCGGGTACTTGACATCCAAAATGAAAGATCTCGGCTGAAGCCTAAGCGCTACCAAATCAACTGGTACAAACAGGAAGGAGCGGATGCCTATCCCAACGAAGAACAAGCTCCCGCAGAATGGCTTGATACAAAACAGAAAGAAGCTCAGTTTTCCTACCGTTGGGGCACCCACTACAAACGTCAAGAGAAAACCTTGCTAGAACCGGCCTTCCGCTTAAGCTTTACCAATAAGAGCGGACAAGCACTATATGTCAGCGCTTTGTATCTGCAAGCCGATTATAAAATCACGGATCGCTTTTGCCCACCCACGCTACTCGACCCGGGGAAGTCTTTAGATTTTCAGTATCGGACAAAAAGAGGACGCCTGTATCGGTCCATTTTCCTCTCCATCTATCCCCAATTGTTACAAGAAGGAATCACTATCATCAAGGAGTACATCAAACTTTTTATCAGTTATAAACCCTTTAGTCTAGAGCACCTAAAACAAGATGGCCTCTATTCTCAATTGGTAAATGCTACTCCCCCAATCCCCCCCTCCAAGGCAATCGGAAGCAAAACAGATCGTAGGCTGGGCAGTCCAGGTGATTGGACCGTTGAGACCTTAACCTTAAGCATTGAGAAACCCGATTAGCATCCAATCCTCAACCTGCATTCTAATTTCATTTTAAAGTGTATATTTAAGCAAAACACCGATCAAACCCAAAATGGCAAAAGAAGGCTTCACGAATGGTTACGCCCTTATCATTGGCGTAGGAGATGATTTACCAGCTACAATCAAGGATGCACAAAAAGTACATGAAACGATCATAGATCCTGAGCGCGCCAGTTACCCGAGTGATCAGGTCCAGCTCTTGTTAGAAAAAGAGGCTACGAATGAGAATGTACTGACCGCCATTCAGTCTTTAAAAGAGAAGATTCTGCTGGATAATAACGCAAAAGCTACCGTCCTAGTCTATTATTCCGGTCATGGTGGCTTGGATAGAAATGCGCCGGATACCCCTTTCTATTTCCTTTCCAATGGCTACGATACAAATGATTATCAGGGGACCTGTCTAGAGGGTCAAGTCTTCTCTCAGAAGCTGAGTCAGTTGCCAGCACAAAAACTAATCATCCTGCTGGATTGCTGTTATGCTGGCCAATTGAAGACCAAAGCTGGGCGAGAAGATGAGGAAGATGTTCCGAGGTCCTTTGGCCTTCAGCCAGACAACCAGAAAATGGTCAATATCCTAGACCAAGGGGCAGGAAGAGTAATCATTGCGTCCTCCACTGCTGATCAAGTCTCCTATATTGGCAAAGAAGGGTTAAGCCTATTTACGGAAGTACTGGTAGAGGCTTTATCCGGAAAAAACACCCCCAAAGCTGAAGCGCATGTAAGTTTTGCTGACGTGTGGGGGCACATCGGGAAGGAGGTGAGTAAAAGAGCCCAAGCCCTGTATCAGGAGCCGCAAGATCCGGTGATCAATGCCCAGGACGTTACCTTCTTTGATTTCTGCCAAAATCCCATGGAGGAAGTGGTTGAAGTTCCAAAGGTATTCATCTTAAATGATCCAGCCGATAATCGCTTTCTGGAGGAATTGGATAAACAATTAGCAGGAATGGCGCGCAGGGGAAAAATAAGCAAGTGGAATACGAATCAAATCGTAGCAGGTAGTTCCATTTCGGGAACCTTGGAGCGTGAATTGCAAGAAGCTCAAATCATCGTGCTCTTGGTCAGCGCCGATTATCTGGCCTCTGATCGCTGTTATGATATACAGGAAAAAGCTATAAATTTGGGGAAGCGGATTTTGCCTGTAATCATTCGACATTGTCTGTATGAAGATGACGACTTTATTCATGAACATGCAAAGCTTCCGCAACAAAATGGTGTCTTGACGCCCGTGGCGGCCTGGGAGAATCAAGATAGTGCCCTGGCCCAGATTGCCGGGCATATCCGTTCAGTGGCCAAGGACTTAAAGGCATGAATTCAACAGGATTCTCCCCGACAAAACGAGCAAGTCATTGAGTAAAAAACCTGACATATTCTTCCATTTCCACCCTAAGGATGAAAAGCATTTTGACAAGCTATTCAAGCATCTTCCTCGTACCATTAGGAAGAGTCAAATCTGCAATATAGTCCATCCAGGACTGCTCTCTACAGGAGAGAGCATTTTGGAGAAAAGTAAGGTTTGGCTACAGCAATGCCAGTTGTTCATCCCCTTATCGTCCGCAGAATACTGGGGAACTGATCTTGGTGAAACAAATTTTGTTCCAATTCATGACCAAGCGATGGAACTTAAGAATATGGGTAAGATCCAACTGAGTCCCATTCTCCTACAGGAACACCTTGATGCGAATGAAGTATATGAGGACATTCAAGTTTGGCCTAAAAAGGACAAACCATTAAGTTCAATCGACGATAAAAGTGAGCTTGATGAGACCTTAAATAAGATCGCTAAAGAAATCAGAGAAAAAGTACAAAATCTCCTCGTCCCCCAGGAAGACAAATCAGAAATGATCCAACTCTTCCAAGAAAGTTTATTCCGTCTCAATTATCGTGACCAAAAGGAAAAGGTATACGATCACTATCAAGAACTCCAGGAGGATTTCCAGCGACTGCAAATTACCTTTTTGCAAGGTACCCCTAACTGTGGGCACAATCTTTTGATTAATATTTTGCGCAGAGAATATCAGATAGAAATGGAGACGGAACCTCAGCCTATCCCGCTGGAGTTGACCAACTTAAAACCGCCAGCTCTTTGGAGGGAATTGAAACTCGCTCTCTTACAGGAAAACGTCCCATACAATAAGCCCAAAGAGATCGCACAGAACATTAACGAACGATTACAACTGGAGCATATCGTCCTGAGATTTGAGAACTTTGGACAATGTAAGGGTAATGCTGTACTCCAATGTATCAGGGATTTCTGGTTCGAATTAAATCACCAATTGGAGAAGGCTAATCCTGAGAAGCCTCCGTATAGTCTTTTCATCTTCATCTTAGATCGAAGCCTTGCCTTCCGTTATTCACTGGATGATTTCAAGCACCCTAAGGCTTCCGAAGCCCACAAGAAGATACTCCAACTTCTACCCATCATCAGCCCCGTAACCCAGGAAGAATTTAACAAATGGGTGGAAATTCTTTTTGATGCCGAAGGCCTAAAATACCGACCATTGTACTATAAATTGTGCGGTTGTTCCCCTAGTATCATTCCTGAAGAGGAAAGTGATGGAGTCTACGTTAAGAACGCCATCGAAAAGATGGCTACCTTCCTGGAACTAGAGGCCTATAAATCAGACATTATCGAAAGTCTTAAGTTATGAGTGATACAAAATTCCAACTCGAATATAAAGGAGAAAAGCTTACCAGCTTCAGTCCGGATAAGGATGAAGAAGGTAATTCAATAAAGTCTTTGCCGCCTTATTTCCCTAGTCATGAACTGATCAAGTCGGTAGAGCTTGCCATACTACTACGCCGCCCATTATTGCTGATGGGGAAACCAGGCTGTGGGAAAACCAAATTAGCAGAGGCCGTAGCTTATGAGATCTATGGGGCAGCATATGATCAATATTACTTCGAATGGAACATTAAATCGACCTCCAAAGCGAAGGATGGCCTATATACCTTCGATCATTTGGCTCGACTTCGTGATGTTCATTTGAGCAAACAGGAAGAAACAGAACAGGAAAAGAAGAAACAGAACGAGCCAGATCTAAAGAAATATTTAAAATGGGGAGAGCTGGGCAAGGCATTTCGAGCGAGTGATAAAGGTCGACCTTCCATTCTACTCATAGATGAGATTGATAAGGCAGATATCGACTTTCCAAACGACTTGCTCCTGGAATTAGATCAATTGAGGTTCACAGTAGAAGAGCTAGAGGATGGGCATCCAGATAAGGAAAACGAGGCTTCAGAGAAACCGATCATTTTCATCACCAGCAATGAGGAAAAGGAATTACCGGCAGCTTTCCTAAGGCGCTGCTTATTTTTCTATATCGACTTCCCTGGTGTTGAGATTATGCAGCAGATTGTAGCAGCCAATTTCCCAGAACTAGATGCTAGTTTGATGAAAAAAGCCTTAGATCGTTTCTATGCCTTACGAGAATCCATGAAAGAAGATCCCAACACCGAAAAAGAGGTATCCACTAGTGAGTTGATCGATTGGGTGAAGATCATCCATCATTTTCACCAAAAAGGGGAGGCCCAGAACATTGAAGGAGAAGAATTAGCTCATTTCCAGGCCCTCTTAAAAACACTTAATGATCTAAAGATTCACAGCAATATTTCCAAGTCATAAGGACATTTCAGTAAATGGCGAAACCTTTTCTATATCAATTATTTGAAACAACTCGTACCAAGCTCAAGTTACCACTTGGGATAGAGGAGTACGATGCTTTGCTTCAATTAATTCGAAAGGGGGAGGTCATTCAGAATTTAGAAGATCTCCGCTTCGCCTGTGAAGTTTTATGGATAAAAAAGGCCATACACCTAGAAGCCTTTAGAACCCTGTTCAACGATCAACAAGAAACACAACTCCAGTTGGTTTTAGAATTATTGGCTACCAAGGCCAAAGAGGAAGCCCATCAAGAGCAGGAGGAGGAAGCCCTCAAGGAACCCGATCCCGTTGCGCCACCTTCTGCCAATGAAGTGGCAGAAACTCCTTCATCAACTGGCGAGGAAAAGCAAGGACTGCCAGAAGATCAGGTCCAACAAGCGATAAAAACTGGACAAGAAGATGCTGAGGTCTTACTGAGCTTAGAAGAATCTGAAGAGGGCGTTGCATTGCGGGAGGAACAACACGAATCTCAGTCAGTACTCTCACATCCTTATATCCTGTCCGATGCTTACCATCCGATCAACCAACGCGATATGCGACAAAGTTGGCGTTTTTTACGGCAACCAACGCCTGCATACTTTACTTCCAAGATTAATCTTGAGCAAACCATTCAGGATTTTGCCAGAGAAGGTTTTTTAGGTAAGGTGCACTACGAACAGCATTTTGAAGACAAAGTCAAACTACTGCTTTTGATAGATTACAAAGGCTCTATGATTGCCTTCCATTCCTTGGCCCATCAACTGATCCATACCGCTACCCACGATCAGCAAAGAGGAAATACACAGACTTACTTTTTTCATGATGTACCCAAAACACATTTGTTTCTGAATATGGCCAGAACGAAGGCCACACGAAAAGAAAAATTCCTACAGGAATTGTCTACCAAACATACGCGCGTCCTGGTTTTTAGTGATGCCGGAGCAGCTCGCGGTAAGGTGGAGTTATCTAGGATCGATGATACCTGGGACTTTCTGGATGAGTTGCGACCACTAGTTCGGCAAATTGCTTGGCTAAATCCTGTTCCAAGAATGCGTTGGGCCAACACTACTGCGGCTGAAATCGCGGAAATCACCCCGATGTTCGAAACCTCTGCCCAAGGATTCCGAGCAGCCATTCGTCACCTAAGAGGAAAGTCTGCGTGAAGGAATTCCCTGACATAGAAAAGTACTTACCTAAGGATAGTATAAACTACCAACGGCTATTGAATTTTCAGGAAAAAGCCAAACGTAATGGCTATCGGAAAGGACATCTCTGGATGGCGGGATTGGCCGCTTTCCCAGTATTCCTCAGCCCAGACTTGCTGTATAAGCTGTGGCTGAATTTCCGACATATCACCTACCAGGATGGCCGAAGTCTCAATATCGATCGCATGGCCGTATCCGATCTCCTACTTTCCACCCTAGTAGAAGAAGTAGCGGTAGAAGTTTTCAAGATCAGGCCACAAATCCGCATTGCTTTATTGGCCTTATTGGAGAAATGGTCACTATCCTTAAAAGGTGGAGAAGATTTTATCAAGCGCTTGGCAGATTTTACGCTACGGTACGTACGGTCTTATCAAATGGAAGGGGAATCCGTGTCTACTGCCATCCGAGAAGCGCAAGGATGGAACGCCTTGGCCTATTTCAACCCAAATGCTGCCGCTACGGAGCTGTCGAAAGCTCTTTCGCAAGCCGTAGCCTCCAATGCCAAGCAAAAAGTCTTGCGGATCAGTCTAATGCTATCCGAAATGGATGAGCAGTTTAAGCAATTAGGACAAAAAGAACAACAGGAACAATTTCGAACCTTGGTTAACTACGGGCAGGGGATGCGCTCACTCATTCGGGGGCAAAAGGAGGAGGCTATCCAGGCCTTCCAGCGCATTGAACGCCAAGTTAAGTCTATAGAAGAAGATACCAAGAGCAGTCATAAGGTCAGACTCCCCATCCCCAAAGAAATATATCAGGCTATTTCTCATGAAGCTATCTCAACTGCCCCCCTTGAGTCCTTCCGAGTATTCGTCTTACTAGTAGGTATTGGTGAATACAATAGTGCTACGGATCTCCCATCTTTGCCAGGTGTACAGGCGGACCTTGAATTTTGGCAAGGCTTCTTTGCGGACCAAATTGAAGGGCTAATACAGGTTAACACCTTGCTGAACGGAGCCGCCACCAAGGAGGCCGTACTTGAATCCCTACAATTGGAATGTCGAAAAGCCATGTCAGGGGACCAAGTCTTCTTTTTCTTTTCGGGTTATGGACAGAACCAAGTACAAGGAAAGGAAGATAACGCTCTATTCCTGTACGATTATCAAGTTAAACCTGAAGTGGGTAAACTGTCTGAGCGCGAATTTAACAGTACTGTCGAAGCCATACTCCCAGAAGGGGCTAGCTTTACCTTAGTTCTGGATACCCCGTCAGGAGGAAGAAACTGGGTGGATACGGATAAAGCTGGCCGATATATTTATAATGCTTGTGATGTCCATGAGAATGCTCAGCAGTCGCTAGAAGGAGGATTATTTACTCGTGCCTTTAAGCAAACCCTGATTGATATAGGTTCGCTAAAGCTAACTCATGTCGGACTACTGGGTCGTCTCCGGTCCACGATGAAGCATCTCTCCAATGAATCTCATCAAACGGCTACCTGGTATGGTGCTGGCTCAGGTAGAACACAGTCCTTCTTAGGGCAGGCCAGCCTTGCTAATCTTAGGTTGCGAGAGTTGCTAGTAGAAACAGGTTGGTCAAGTAGTATCCTGGCGGCAGATATTGACCAGATCGTGCATAAGTTTCGCAGGGAATATCATCTTGAGGGGCATTTATCGATAGAAAGGGTGCTTTCAAGTTGGGCGCTCTTAGGCTCCCATAAGACCTTAAATGTTTTTCTTTCTCAATCTCTTTCAGCAACACCAACTAGCATTCGCTATAAAGTCGAAGACATCCTCCTTGCCGAAGGTCTTCCCTACAGACTTTTTTCATTTGACCTTCCTCCCTTGGAGGATAATTTGCTGGAAGGGGATAACATAGCTATGCCTGAGAACTGGAAAGAGAAACTGGAGGAAGCACATTTGTTCATCATACAAATCGATGAGGACTGGATTAGCCATCCTACAAGCCATGAGATCGTACACAAAATAGAGTTGAGGTTAATGGAACAACAGATCCCCCTCCTCTTACTCTACATAAAGGATTGTGACTGGAATTCTCATCCAATACAAAACCTTGGTACTCCTTGGCCCAACCAGCCTATCCTGCAAGCCGATGCCGAGCAGCGTACCAATTTCAATGAGGATCTCCCTTTGAGATTGAAGGAAATATTTACTTATTTTCGCCCCTTCTTGATCAAGCCCCTCCCTAAAAATAAACTTAGGCTTGAGCTAGATGAGCAATCACTGGTGGACCAACTTCTAGAAGCACTAGGTCAGTACTTTCCCGATACAGTGGCCGCACTTGCAACTCAATCAGAACAACAACAAAAACAGTTCATTGCAGAACATTTCCCGGCAAACATTGGAAAAGGACTGCAAACTCTCTTTGCTGAAGAGGCACCCTTAGAGAAATTTAGCGCCCTGCTGGATACCTATTCCGATAGCATCAGATTTATCAATCGTCTGTTACTCAGTATTGCCTGGAGCCAGTTGGAAAAACAGCCCAAGCCCGAGCTTGCCGAAGTCTTAATCAGTGGTTTACGACAAGAGGGATGGTTGGATAAGGCAGCCACCCTTTCAATCATTTCTAAAACCATTGAATCAGAAGCTGGCCTATCAGCAACCTTAGCAGAAACGCAATGGGACGTCCAGAGCTTGGAAAGCTTTATTCTTGATCCCAAACTGCCTAATATGATGCAAAATGAAGAACAAGAATCTGAAGATTCACCTGAAAATTTACACCATATGATCAGCCATAACTACAATCAACTAACAAAATGGTTATGTCAATTGGGGTTTCTGATGGGTAGAGAATTAATCGGAATTGGAGCATCTGAAGTAAATTCCCAATTCCCATTAAAGCAACATATTTTGAGAACGTACCCCAGCATCAGTGAAACCGTAGAGGAAACCAATACGCCTCTGGAAAGCCAACGAACCTACCTTCGATGAACTAAAATGCATATGTACAAAGGCACCCTTTCTTCACATACAACACCCTGGATGGCATGAAGACCAAGCAGTATCTCAAAATGATTCATGAAAAGTTTGGATACTTTGGCACCTGGTTTCCTAGTAATAGAATCAACCTGGGTGATATCGGGATGCTAAACGGCTATGTTTTCGAAAAGTTAGCCAACCTCAATGATTTAGGGATTAGCTTCGGTGAAAGTCTTGATGAGAGGGTTGGAAATGTAGATTTTCTATCTGATAGGTATACCACCATTAGGTCTAAGCCAAGCGATACAGAACCTCGGGAAGGTAGTCATCTAAGCTATGATCAAGCAGGAATAGAGATTGAAGTTCCCGCAGATACAGCCGTGCTGATTGATCTTAGAAATTGTACAACAAGACGGATTAATCAACTTACCGTCCTGGCTGAGGAGATCGAAAGGCGTTTTAACGAACCTGGAGATAATGAAGAATGGAAACGCGAATGGATGATTGTGACTGAAGTAGTTGAAGCTGCCCAAGGAACGCTGATAGGTTTTAAGGGTCCCGATGCGAAAATAAGTATTAGCACTGCGGTAAACGCTAAAAGGGACTTAGCAGGTCTATATAGTGATACGTCTAAAGTTGTCTACGAGAAGGGCTGTACATGGAAGCTAATCGGTGCTAAGGGATTGACTCCCTTGTTTAAATTGAGTGGAATTCAGAAAAGTTGGTGGAATCGCAAAGGAAATTTCGTCCATCAACAGGGACAAGGTAGCGGTGTATTGCAGCAGGGATCCATCCCAGGCAGCCAAAGCCAACACATTCAAACGGAACCAACACAGGAAAAGCCTTTTCCAACTAACGAAGCTACCGCTCCTACAGCCTTGCCGCTTTCCCCTTTTGTGTTTCACAATCACCATTTTGATCCCAAGGATAGTAAAGACAGTATTTATCAGTTTAGTCATTTCGAGGAGTCCGAACAAATCCTACATTTTGTTGAACCTGAATCGAAACAAGTGATTAGAATTGGGGCAGATAACGAACGTTATCGCAGTCTTTGGGAAGACTTTCAGGCATTTTGGCAAGTCCTAAAAGTACAAGATGAAAGCGACAAACCCGAAACAGCAGGTCCGCCCCAAAAGGTACATGCCCTAGCGATTGGTATCAACAATTATCCTTCCTCCTATCCATCCCTTCAAGCGTCTGAAGCCGACGTTCTCCGCATCCGAACCTATCTAGAGCAACAACCTCTGGAAGCAGAGGTTGAAACCTTGCTGGGTAGAGCTACAAAAGCCAACATAGTACAGTCCTTACAAGCCATTGTGCAGAAAGCACAAATCGGTGAAGCCATTCTATTTTACTTCTCTGGCCTTGGCCAAAGGGAACGGTTACAAACCTCGGGGGAACCGCAGGCAGCTATTCTCTGCGCAGATGGCCAGTCTCTTAGCCTCATAGAGATCATTTATCTTCTCTGTTCAGCGGCTAATAAATTTCTCTATCCCATCATTATTCTAGACATGGGAACCCAGGCCGGCCTCAGTGAGACACAAAAGGAATCCGGTAGAGTAGCCAAGGGTATTGACCAAATAATAAGTCAGCGGTGGACTGATCACGTATTTGCGGAAGCACTACCATCTCCCCAACACCTAGATTCTTTTCTTCAATCTGCCTCCTATGTACTTATACAAGCCTGCAATTTCGAGCACGAAACCGCAGTACAGGATGCCCAAGTTTCGCTTTTCACCGCGAACCTTATAGAAGTACTATCCAGAAGTCAACATTTCCTACCCTACCCTCTTCTACAAGAGCGACTAACGGAAGTACTTAGCCATCAAGTTCCTCAGACACCTGATATTCGTGTCGAAGGCCCCAATCAGGCCTTGATCAGTCCCAATTTCCTCGGTCAACCCTCCGTTGATTTTCAGCCAATGTACGGACGCGTGGAATGGAATCGGCGCTTACAGCAGTGGACGATTGATATGGGTAGTTTGTTTGGATTAACCACTGGTCAAATTGTACACCTCTGCAGTACATCATTTAGCGGCAATAGTTTGACCCGAGTAGAAGGTATCTATGATCAGTTTTCCACCTTAATTTTTGGTGATAACATGCCGAGCCGTTCCTCCACATTCTTGGGCTTTGTCGATGATTTCTTGGGCTCCCCTCCTCTCCAATTAGCGATCAAGGGCTGGGAAGAAGATTCGAGGGAAGCCTTCGTCCGAGGACTAATTGACTATTTTCCAGCTATTATTTTCCAAAATGAAGGGGAAGCGGACTATACGATCCAAGCAGAATCAGAAGGATTTAGTATTCGATCTACGGATGAGCCTGCTCGCATCATCTTTAAGTCTTTTAGCACAGAACCACTGGATCAAAGCCCGGGAATTCGGACCATGCTGCGGAAATTAGTAATAGCAAATGCCTTAACTCAACTTTCTAGCAATGATGTGACTCAGGATCCTTTTACCACTGATATTGAAACAGCGTTGCTATACAAGGACGGGACTACTGAAAAGAACTTAAAGGAGAATGAACAAAATGAGGTCGCTAAGTTTCCCACTTATGAACTTGACCTAGCGCAAGACCATACCTTACAAGTAAAGGTTACCAATCGAACAAGAGGTCGCCGGTTTATAGCCATATTATTAATTGAGCCCGACTTAGCGACTAGGTCCTTGTTATCACCTACAGTAATCAGTCTTCAACCTCAGGAGGCCCTATCTAGTATCAGTTGGAACCAGTTGCAAAGCAGCAAAGCGGAAGATAGAAGTCAATTAGCTAGTCTACAGACCGTAAAGGTAATCACCAGTGATCAACCCTTTCAATTGGAGGGCTGGTTACAAACAGGGATGAATCTTTCTGAAAAAACGGAGGAAGGTATTGCTTCAACGGTAGAAACAGCTAGTCTTAAACATGACAACCTATGGTCTATCCAAACCTTCCAAATCAAAAGTGAGGATACCAATGCCTGGGATATAGCGCGCTATGAGGGCACCGTAGAATCTTACCAGACCTACCTTTCCCAATATCCAAATGGAAGAAATAGTGAAAAGGCTAGGTTGCTAATCAGCAGATTAGAGCGCATTAGCTTAACACACAAAGCTTCGCCTCTTCCTACTCGTTCTAGCACTCCTAAAGAACGAGAACTAAGCCATCAAATTGAGGTCGAAGTTGTAGCGGAAACAAAAGAAATGCAAAGCATCCAATCCGTTACCTATTTTTTACATGAGACTTTTAATCGACGAGAAGTAAGGGTAAGTTCAGCAGAAACAAATTTTGCGCTCCAGTTGGATGTCTGGGGCGTATTTACGATACGAGCTACCGTTTCATTTAAAGATGGGACTGAAATCAAGCTGGAAAGAGTATTAGACTTTTAAGCTTCTACCTACCCCATACGTCTCGTATAGCGCCAAGCCCATATAGTAAGCCAGTCCTGCTAAGATCATTCCACTCAGCCAACCTTCCCGTTCTGGATAAATCCAGGTCGCCCAGAATCCGAATAGTACCGAAAAAAAGCTGACCGCTAAAGTGAGGTTTTTGAAACGAATCGCGCGACTGGGATAAGCAAACTTAATCGGAACAAAATGAAGAACAGAAAAGAATAGGATCACCATCATATTGCCGATCGGCGAAAGGGTCACTACAAATAGGAGTATAAATACGATCAGATTCCAAAGCACCGGAAAGCCAACAAAGTGCATATCACTAGACACCATTCCGTCCTTTCCGTAATAGATTGCGGCCACCAAGAGCATTAGAAAGGACATAAACAAACCCCAAACACCTGGTACCAGATCGGCCATAAAAAAGAAGTATGCGGGTATTAACGCATAGGTAATGAAATCAACTACATAGTCAATCGTTTTACCATCCATCCCTGGAAGCACCTCTGACACCCTAAAAAGGCGTGCAAAAGTACCATCGACCCCATCGATAAATAAGGCCAGAAAAAGCCAAAGCATGGCCGTGCGCCAGTCTTCATCATTGATGGAAAGAATAGACATAAAGCCTGCTAGGAGGCCACTAGCCGTGAAAATATGTACACTCCAGGCCAAAATTTGCTGTGATACTGAAAACTGTCGCATTGCCCAGCAAAGGTAAAAATTTTACTTACCTTGTTGTGCTACAAGCGACCGCATAAATGCAGGACAAGACAAAACGGGTAATTCTACCCACAATTGGTCTATTGGTATTTCTGGGATTAATCGGAGGATATCTACGTTGGTTTACTGCTGTAGACGTGAATTGGCCCGCCTTTTTATCCATGATGCTCTTTTATACGCTCATCTTTGGTTTGGGGGCTTATGCCGCAACGCTGAAACGCGCTTCCAATACCACGGGCATCATGCTTGCCGGTCGACGGATTCCGCTCTACATCGCCGTATTTACCATGAGCGCCACCTGGGTAGGCGGGGGTTATATCAACGGAACGGCAGAATATACGGCCGATGCAGGCTTAGTGTGGGTACAAGCACCCTGGGGATATGCTATGAGTTTGATCATTGGTGGCTTGTTTTTTGCCCGAAAGATGCGACATTATCGATTCAGAACCATGCTCGACCCATTGGAGCAAAGGTTTGGAAAACGCATGACCGCAGTCTTATTTCTTCCCGCCTTGTCGGGCGAAATCTTTTGGACTGCCGCAATTTTGACCGCCTTAGGCAGTACTTTCGGTACGGTTCTGGGCTTAGATATTGAAGCTGCGATTATCCTTTCTGCGCTCATTGCTATTGCCTATACAGCCTTAGGAGGCTTATGGGCCGTTGCTTTGACAGATTTAGTGCAAATGATCATTTTGATCTTTGGTCTATTGCTCGTCGTCCCCTATGCCCTAGAAAAGGTTGGAGGATGGGATCAGGCTTGGACGAGTTATCAGGAGATAAAGGGTGCTACGGCGACCTTCCTGCCCACGCAAGACGGTTTAGGTAGTTACTATTGGAATTGGTGGGATTATGCCTTGCTACTGATGTTTGGGGGAATTCCCTGGCAAGTCTATTTTCAACGGGTACTTTCTGCCAAGGACGAAAAGACTGCCGTGAGGCTTTCCCTCTTAGCCGGAATTGTATGCTTAATCGCAGCCATTCCCCCTGTACTAATCGGTATTGCCAGTACCGTAGCTGATTGGGGAACCTTAGGTATCACGCCACCACCTGATGCCGCCGCTACCTTACCGTGGGTAGCGCGGTACCTTACTCCCGGCTGGGTAGGAGCCGTTGCCCTAGGTGCGGTAGCTGCTGCCGTCATGTCGTCCGTAGATTCATCCGTTTTGTCGGCGGCATCCATGAGTATCTGGAATGTCGTCCGGCCACTATTCCGACCCAATCTTGAACCCAATAGGCTACAGCAATTCATCCAGCGTAGCATCTGGATTATTGGGATCGCAGCCACCCTCTTAGCCCTGAACATTAAGAGTATCTATGAGCTTTGGTTTCTTTGCAGTGACTTTGTCTATTGCTTGCTATTCCCGCCCTTGGTTTGTGCCTTATTTGATCCTAAAGCCAATACGATTGGAGCGCTTAGTGGCTTTGTAGTCGCCTTCATTCTCCGATTCGGAGGAGGTGACCCTACCTTGGGGCTTCCCATTCTACTCCCCTATCCGATGGTGGAAGATGGTGTCGTACTGTTCCCCTTTCGCACGCTAGCGATGGCAAGTGGGCTCTTAACTATTCTGATTGTTTCAAGATTAACACAGGCTTACTCTCCACCCCGACATCTGAAGCAATTGGCAGATTGAATCCTCCTGCCCGCCTCAAACCCCATAAACTATTTCTCAAAACGAAAGGGCTTAATCAAAATGGCTCCACTAACTTCAAGATTAGAACTCAATACAATAATCTCCTCCTTTACCCCATCATCAATAGATACAGCGACGGTATTCGGTGAAATTTCGCCGAGGTCTTCCGCATGCAGTATGAGAAAATTATCTCCGTCTAGTACTTGGACCGGAATACTCCATTTCCGCTTATCTACCCGATAATTATCTAATATCTTTTTGCCGTTCAATAAGAGTGTCACAAAGTCGCCATCGACAGTGCCATTGTCCCATACTTTAATGCGTAGTTTTTTGCTTTGGACCTGGATCACCTTATCAATTTTTACTTCTCGCTGAAACTTAGCTTGATAAGGGTCAAATTCCTGTTTGGCGCGCTGTCGATTGATGGGTTTCAGGATGGGGCGCTCCAGGTGCATACGACCAGGTGCGCAAGGTCCTGATTCGTCGGTATGCCCTTCTATATGCCCAGACCAATCTCCATCCAGCAGGTATTTGCCATCGACTTTGGTGAGGTACAATTCCGCATACTTGATGCACCAGGGCCACTTCGTTTCCGTTTTTTCCACCACCTCACTTTCCATAAGACGTAGATGAGCTGCTTCTGTTAAAGTATCCCATTCCAAGGCCATCTGGGCGGTGCCGCCATTACCCTCAGACACGATCGTAGACACCCCCGTACCATCAGGCTTGAGATTAACTTCAAAGAAAAAACCGTAGGCGCGATCAGATTGGGAGAGATGTCCTGTCCAACGCCCTGCGTAGGTAAAGGGCTTTTTTTGACCTTCTGTACTAGTCCCTGGCCGTGCCAGGTAGATTTTCCCAGGGGTACAACCGTCCGCGTTCCAATCCCCATAGAGGCCACCTGCACCATCGGATTGCATAGTTATGTATTTGAAGCACCATTTTGGCTTTTCCGGCTCTATTTGTTCGACTTCCTGCATCACTATCTTTCCTCCTTGCTTTACCCCAGATAGAACAAAACGGGCTTGAATCTTACCTTCATCCAGGCTCGAAAAAGCTACACCACTAATCCCATCCCCTTTTTGAGCAATATTGATTTCATAATAAAAGGTGTCCTTTTTCCCATCTTGACTCAACCAACCTACCCACTTGCCGTCCATTTCTTGAGCCATTAGACCTATGGGCAAAACTATCAGTAAAAAACAGCATATTTTTTTCCTCATAAACATAAAGATACAGGTCGATTTACTAAAAATGAGGGGTAAAAGGCTTAAAAACCACATCAAAATGTGGTTTCCCCCCCCTACTTAATTGATTACATTTGTAATGCCTTTTAGGACGATAGTAAGCTCTAAAGAGTATACTATTGATTAAAAGGGGGACTTTAACACACAAATACTGATGCAAGAATTTGCCTGGCTTTTTGGCCAGGCTCTTTTTTATCTACGCCCAAGCAGTTCCGCCTTCTAAAGGCATTCGAAAGCTTCAAAGTTGTCCTTTTCTTTCGTCAATTTCATTTAAGCTTTTCGAGAATATTTAATTTTTTCCTAACTTTGTGCTAGTACAAGCGACGACCATTAGTTGGTTAACATATTCAATTCCGAAGCTTCCCAAAAATTTTCCCTAAACCACAATTACCCAACAATTAGGCACAATATTTGTACCATACTCAAACAGATCCTGGTCTCACTAAACGTTCCCTCATCAAGAAACAAAAATAAACTCATGACGGTCCTTGAGCTGGACTGCTATATGAGTTTCTCACATTCCCTTAAGGTATATTAAGCGTAACCCAAGCATAAGTTATATAAAGATTTTGCTTCAGCGAAGCAAAGCAAGTCGTACTTAAATCGGTTTTCGGTTGCCTGGCTGCCTTTGGGTAGTCGGGCTTCCTTTATTGTAGTGAAGTGAGAAATATAAGTAGTGAAGTGGTAAAGCCCTTTCTTGAACACTAGCAATCCCGTAGTGAATCCCCCGGAAATCAGAGTGCTCCTACTAATTTTTGGCCTACCTTTGCCCTCGAAACTCACTTATATGCGTGTAATTTTCTTTTTATCCTGCCTTCTTTGGCTTCCATTGAGAAGTTCCGCTCAGCTGTCTACCACGGATAGCTTACGGCAGGTATTGGATACTGCGCAAAACATACCCCATCAAATCAATACGCTCACTGCTCTTTGTTTTCAACTCCGTCATCAGCAGCCCGACAGTGCAATTGCCTACGGGCGGCAAGCCCTAGATCTTGCCTTACTACATGACCTCCCCTACGAGCAGGCTTATGCCCTATCCCGCTTGGGATTGCTCTCAACCATTAAAGGAAATTTCGAACAGGCACAAAAGGAACTCCAGGAAAGCCTCGGCCTATTTACCATGCTAGGGGATTCGATAAAAATGTCTGATGCTTATCAAGGCCTAGGCAATGTATACCGAAGATCTGGGCAATTGGCGAAAGCCCTTGAAGCCCACCTTAGCTGTAAAAAAATTAGAGAAGAACACGGAGGGTCTGCGCAAATCATTGGCTGGGCCTGTCATAATATCGGGACCGTTTTCCTGGCAACAAAGGAGTGGGACGAAGCACTGACCTATTTTGAAAAAGCCCTACAACATTACGATGGTCTCGATAATTACTATGATCAGGCCACCACCCTTAACAATGTTTTTGTAGTACACTATAAACAAGGAAATTACGAAGCTGCCCTTAGCTATATCGAACGGTCCAGGGCTATTTTTGAAGAACAAGGCCAACTCCTGCGAGAAGGAACTACCTTGATCAACATTGGAGAACTCTTGACAAAGCTCAAACGGCCCGCGGAAGCGCAAGAAAAAATTGAAATGGCAGTTCGGCTATTTCAACAGATGAAAGATAGTACCTATCTCCCCATGGCCATCAATACCTTAGGTTATCTACACCACGATCAAGGTCGACATCTGAAAGCGTTGGAGTATTTTCAAAGGGGCCTTGCTTTAGCCCAGGCCAAAGGCGACATCCATAGCATGATGGAGGTACATGAATCCTTGGCGGATGAGTTAAGTGAACTGAATCGACATGAAGAAGCGCTATCTCATTTCAAGGCTTACGCAGAGTGGAAGGATAGTCTGGATATTCTCGCCTCGAAAAAGGAATTAAACGCGATCAAGGCAGAACTAGAACTGACGCAGATTGAACAAGAAAATGAACGCTTGCGGCTAGATCAAGACCGAATCAACCAGGAACGGAAATGGCTGATTCTCGGCTTGGTCCTTTTTCTACTCACTGCTATTATCGGAAGCTTCGCCTGGATCAATCGCAGACGTGCCTTTGCGCGATTGCAAGTCCAAAAGGAAGAAATTGAACAACTACTAGCTGAAAAAGATAAACTATTTGAAAAACTGCAGAATGCCCAATTGCAGTTAATCCAATCTGAGAAGATGGCTTCGATCGGCCAACTAACCGCTGGCGTGGCTCATGAGCTAAATAATCCGATCGGCTTTGTTTCAGCCAATGCTGTAGCCCTGCAACAGGATGTACAAGATCTACAGGAGTTCCTTAAGGTAGCCAAAGTCTTCAATACCGACCCCTCTAATGAGCATCGCCAACAACTGCTGGATACCTACCAGCGGATGGACATTGGCTTTCTTGATCAAGAAATTCAATCCTTGATAGAAAGCATCATCCGTGGGGCTTCCCGTACCCGCGATATCGTGACCAGTCTGCGCACCTTCTCTCGCAACACCACCGAAGTCTTTGCCTTAAGCGACATTCATGAAGGTCTAGAATCTACATTGACCATCCTAAACAGTGCCATGGGCAATCGCATTGAACTCATCAGGGATTATGGCCAAGTTCCTCCCATCCGCTGCCAGATCACCAAGCTCAATCAGGTATTCTTGAACCTCATCAATAATGCGATTCAAGCTATTGAGAGAGAAGGAAAGATCCAGATTCAAACGCGGCAAATCGATGAGCAGGTACGCATCCGAATCTGTGATACAGGCAAAGGAATGCCAGAATCCATTCGCAAACGCATATTTGAGCCCTTCTTTACCACCAAGGAGATTGGGGCTGGTACTGGGCTAGGTCTATCGATCAGCTACGGTATTATTGAACAACATCAGGGAACAATCCATGCTCGAAGTAGAGAAGGGAAAGGCACTACACTTGAGATCTGGTTGCCCATTGGTGACGATCGCGACTAAGTTCATGTTTAAAATCCAATAATTGGCCTGCAAATGTTCCTATTTTGCTTATCCTTCGTTGTAGAACCCGGCTTGATAGCGCTGCTATCAGCCAGAACCTTCGCCTCGTTTAAACAAAAAATGAATCATTTTCGGCTCAAAGACCGAAATTTAAACATGAACTAATCTACTTATCACCTTCCTCCTCTTCTTAATTATTGAGACCTAGTACTTGATTCTGAGCGTGAAATCCGCCACTTTGTAAGTATGAAAACTAACTTCCCTAAAACCCTCCTATTTGGCCTTGTCTGGCTAGTTGGACCCGCGCTTAGTTTTGGTCAATGTGACTTTGACGTTCCTGCTGCTATCCAACCGAACGTTGCCGACAATATCTACTGTACGTACGACACCATTACCCTATCCACACCTGATACTTTTGACACCTACCAGTGGTATTATAACTTTTCAGCCTCAAGTCAGGGCGGGACGGCCATCGATGGCGCTACAGAACAGCAATACACAACGACCGCTGGGGAGTTCGGATTTGTCTACTTCTATTTGGAAGTCACCAAGAACAATTGTACCGAAACCTCCGCTACCATTTTGGTCGATACTTGGGCCTTCCTATCCCCAGTAGTTATTTCATTTCCCCAAGCACAATATTGTCAGGGAGATTCAAGCATGATCGCTATCGGTTCTGGCTTGTGGGAAGACATTCAATGGTCCAGAGACAATACCCCTATTCCAGGGGCAACCGACTCTATCTTTTGGGTAAAAGAATCCGGAACCTACGTGGTATTTGCCTCTCCCAGTATTTGCCCAGAAACCGACCTTACCTCCGGGCTCGGCCCAAGTTTCACTTTTGAGGGACCCGAGGTACCCACCATTACACAGCAAGGAGATACATTACTAGCCAGTTCTGGTCCAAACTATCAGTGGTACCTGGCTGGCCAGCTTCTTCCAGATGCAACTAGTCAACATCATATTCCAAGTGCCTCAGGCGATTATACAGTCCAAGTCAGTGACGGAAGTGGTTGTGATGTATTTTCATCTCCCTTCACCTTTGTACTATCTACCCTTGGCCATACAGTGTTTGACAAGGAGATTCAATTGTTTCCCAATCCAGCGGTTGACAAGTTAATACTACGAAACCTGCCCAAAGGCTTAAGGAGGATTGAACTTGTAGATGAGACTGGTCGCGTACGCCGAGTGGTAAACACTCCCACCACAAGGAATCAGCAGGAAGATATTTCCAATCTCGAAAGTGGCTTGTATTTCATCAGGTTTTGGACGGGGAATAACATGCGATCCCTTCCGTTCATAAAGAAGTAGTAGTCTCCGGATCAAGCCATCTCTTGTTAACCAACAAAAAAGGCCACCCCTGCGGGAGCAAGGATGGCTAATTCCGGACTGTTGGGGGATTGTAAGAAAAATCACAGTTTCTTAGGGGGACTGCTCTTACTTATCGCAGTGTTTAATGCAAATCAATTTCGTAGACCTCCCCGTTAATGGTCACAGTGGCGACCCCATCACCTAAGAACTCTACCGTACCACTGATACTGAAGCTCTCTCCAGTGGAAGCTTGTCCTGTAATCAGCAGATTTGCGGAACCGCTATTGATGCGCCGTTTGATTTTACCGACACTAAGGTCCGTAACCGTAAATTCTACTGTGGAAGAGAAGGTGTTTTGCGCTCGCACTTTACTAGCCTGGGTTCCTTCGCGCTTATAGGTACCATTAAGTACATATTCCGTGCCGTAAACCAGATTATCCAATACCCAATCTGAATTCGCTTGATCATCAGAAATTAGGCGGAGCGACTCATAGGAACCACTAGCCTTCCTAGCGAAGGTGAGATTCACTGGGATTTCCTGCTCATTGCAGTTGAGCATCCACATCCAGGTGGTTGAATATTCGCCAGCTAGACGCGGTCTGTTCAAGGAGCGGGACAAAGTACTGTCTTTACTTAGACCGCAGTAAGTGTTGTTCAAAGTTTTTTCTAAAACTAACTCGGCCACTTCTACGGCATCCTCTACTTCATGTGTAATTCCCTCGGCGCCTTCCATTAAGGCTGCCTCTACCAAAGCAATGGTCTCTTCAGTTGTAATGGCCTCTTCCTTTGGAGTATCATTGGCGTCCTTATTGCAGGCCGTGCCGAAAAAAACCATAGATAGGATTAACAAGAAGGTGAGTTTCTTCAAAGAGAAATTTGGTGCGCATACAGTTTTCATATTAGTAATTTTGATGGTTGAAATAAATATTTTTGACGTCCACAAAGGAAAGGGAGAATGGACTGGCGAGAAACATTTTTCAATCAATGGCGAGGATTCTTCAACGACTCACCGAGTGAGTACTCACCGGGTGAGTCGTTGAAAAAAGCCAGCCGTTCGTTGAAAAGCACCGGAGAGGTGGGAGAAAGCCATTATCTTTCAGAAAATCATACCGATAAAGATTGCTGGACTATTAATTCAAAAACGTGACCGGAGATAAGCAGAAACTGGAGATTAGCGTACAGGCTAGTATATGGCTCTTGCTGAGTTTGAGCTATACCTTGGTCTTTGCTCGATTCATACCTTTTCAACATAGCCTGTTGCGGGCCTTGGGCAATATGTTGCCCATGATTGTGCTTTTCTATGGTAACATGCGGCTGGTCGAGCGTTTCTTCATCCCCAAACAATATGTAAAATATGGGCTGTGGTGTATACTTCTTTCTACCCTGATCACCACAGTCCGGACCCAAATTAATTTACTTTTCATAGGGTATGACATCGATTTCCTACCAGAGCACAATCAAAAATTTCTCAGATTAGCTTCTATTATATCTAATTTTGGGGTTATACTCATTAGCACCATTTATCAGCTCTTGATCCACCGAAGCCAGGCTGAAAAAAAAGCACTCCTAGCCGCCAACGAGCACCAAGAAGCTCAATTGCAGTTTCTCCGAAGCCAGATCAACCCTCACTTTCTTTTCAACACCCTCAATAATATCTATTCCCTGGCAGTAACCTCCTCCAAAAAGACAGCTCCCATGGTATTACAGTTGTCCGAACTTCTGCGTTATGTGGTGTATGAAGGGCAAGCCGAAAAGGTAAGTTTACAGAAAGAAGTACAACAGATCACCCGTTTCATTGGCCTCTTTCAAATGCGGCAAGAAGAACCCGTAGCGATCCAATTTGACACCACGACGATCCCGGATGATCTTAAGATTGAACCGATGATCTTGATCCCTTTGGTAGAGAATTGTTTTAAGCATTGTGACTTCGACGTCAATCCGCAAGCCTATACGCAAATTGTCCTCAAGGTGGAGCAAGATGAGTTGTACTTTCACACCTACAACACCCGTGATGACAATGACTTGCAAAAGGATGCGACGGGTGGAGTGGGCTTAAAAAACATCCAGAAACGCTTGCGGCTAAAATATCCGGATAGTCACAGCCTCGAAATAGACAAACAATTAAAATCCTTCCGAGTAGATCTTTACATCAAATTATAATCCCATGCAGGCAGCCAAAATAAGCACCTTATTAGTAGATGATGAATACCTGGCTCTAAACCTCATGGAGGAGTTTACCAAACAAATCCATGATATAGAGCTAGTAGCCAAGGTAAAATCACCCATGGAAGCCTTGCAGGTCTTGCAGGAACAATCCATTGACTTACTCTTTCTCGACATTCAAATGCCGACCTTGAGCGGCACCAATCTACTCCGCAGTCTACGAAACCCACCCATAACTATCTTTACGACCGCCTACAGTGAGCATGCCATCGAAGCCTTCGACCTCAATGCCGTCGACTACCTGCTGAAACCCTTTTCTTTTGAACGATTCCTACAATCCGTCAACAAAGCAAAGGAACACCTCCTCATCCGAAATGCCCCAACCTTGGTCATTCCCACTCAGAGCGATGACTTTTTCACCATCAAAGTAGATGGCAAGCTGACCAAGGTACACCTTAATGATATCCTATTTATAGAGGGCCTGAAGGAGTACATCCGGATCGTATGTCGCAATGCCCGCCACGTCACCTACGAGCGGCTAGGTAAAATTGAGGATCTATTACCTAGTGATCGCTTCCTACGAGTACATAAATCTTACATTGTCGCAAAAGACAAAGTCGAATCCCTGGAAGGGAATCGACTTTGTATAGAGGATCATAAGATCCCGATTAGCCGCGCCAAGAAAGACTGGGCGGTGGAGATGATCTTTTATAAATAGAAAACCTACTTTTCTCTCCCATTAGCCGTTGTAGCAGTATTGGGCGTCTTCTCCTGAACCACTTTTCCATCTGCCGGCTGGATGAAGGCGCGCATGGCAGCCATTTGTTCCTTCAATAAGGCGACTTCCTGCGAAAGCTCCTGGAACGCTTTATCCTTGGCTTCTATCTGTCCCTGTTGCTCTTGAATGGCAGAAATAAGAACAGGAATTAACTGCGTATACTGTACCCCCATTAGTTCAATCGGTTGTCCATTTTCCTGAACTACTACATGCCCCTCTTTCACCGCCTCAGGAATAAGTGTCCCTACTTCTTGAGCAATCAAGCCCACTTGCTTTTCAGTAGGAAACTCCAATTCTGCGAACTTCTCCGCATCATAAAAATAGGTCTTCGGTGACAATTGCATCAATTCTGCTAAGCCATACTTACTGTCCATAATGTCCCGCTTGGCCCTTCTATCTGAGGTTTGAGAAACCATGCCAGTCAGACCGATATCACCATTGACAAAGAGCTTGTGGCTATTGCTCCCCGCATTATCAGTTGAAGCAACAGTTACATTGCCAGTGCTTCCGATGACCAGGGCACGATTAGGTGCTCCCGATCTAATTCTGAAGGGAAGTGCACTACCGTTGCCCGGTTCTCTGATAAAAAAGTTAGTTTCATTCGCTCCGATGTCCCAGGTAGAAGCACCAAAACTTCCATCCTGCTCCAAACGGATATCCGGGGTGTTTTCTTCCACTACATGAATTTTCAAGATAGGATTGCGCGTGCCCAAACCTATCTTGCCGTCCTCCTTAATAAATACTTGAGGCGCTTTCACCCAGGCATTTCCATCAAAATACGCGATATCCCCAGCTTCCGCATCTGTAGGTAGGCTAGTGGGGCTAGATAGAGCATAGGGTACACTCAATAACTCTGAAGTCCCCATTGGCTGTAAGTCGCTACCTCCAGTGATATCCAAACTGACGGCCACGGAGGTGGACCTTCCCCAGACAATTTCACCAAAGGTTGCTTTAGTGACCATCCCCCTACCGATTTCCAGGTTGACCAAACCAAAGGCATTGGTGGTCGCGCTATGCGTCTCGCTGTAGACGGAGGTATCGCTTTGCAATAGATCTATGCCAATGGTTACATTTTGATCCGCCAAGAACTGGCCGCTGGCATCACGAATGACGGTTTGGTATTTGAAGGCTTGTGGAGATTGGGCACTGACCGTAACAGTAGCCATCAATAGTATAAAAAGTGTAAATATGGAAAATCTCATCGTTATCTAAATTTTACAATTTTAAGGGTTTGAATGGTTTTTGCGGTAGCATTGAGTAATCGCAAGTAGTAGCTCCCAGCGGGTAGCAGACTGAGGTCCAGTTGTTCAACACCCGCTGTCTGTGGGAGGCTCCGGCTGATTAGGGATCGTCCTTGCAGGTCAACCAGCTGTAAGTGAGTCAGCTCCGTACCTTCCTTGACTTCAATATTAACGATGTTGCCCACTGGATTGGGAAAGACTTTCACTAATGTCTTTTGCTCCAGCTCTCCCACACTCGTAATCATAAGATTGGTCTGATGAAAGCCTTGCGTAAGCACCGCATTGTTTGCCGTTAAGGTTTCAATAATCGACTCCCCAAGTGTCCAACTCAGTTCAGCATTGGCACTTTTGAAGGAGTCTCCTGCCGATGAAATGACGGTAGGCGCAGTCGTTTGTCCGGACAAGCCGAGCCAGGCTATCCAGAAGAAGTAGAAAAAGATGTTTTTCTTCATCATTAGTACACAAGTTTTATGATTAGATCAATTTAATTTGTACTTCACCCCAAGCTGAATTTGCCAACGAGACAACAGGCTATGATCATTTACAAATTCATCAGCTAGTTCATCCGGATTAACCCGGAAAGTCCCGTTGTTCCTAGCCTCGATCGGTTGAACATTGGCTGGCAATTGACGAACTCCCCAAGCACTGTTTAGCAGATTTAGTACATTAAAAATGTCCACATGAATTTCAAGTTGATTCTAGACCCCGTAAATCCAGCTTGACTTACGTCAAACGGGCTAAAGGCAATCTGCATCGCTTCAATGGCATCTACTCCAAAAGGCTCTGCACCAGCAGAGCTGCCAATAAAATAGTCGTTGGGGCCTCCTAAGCCATATACATTGTTGAAACTAGCCCCGTCAATAGAGAGGTAGTTATCTCTTCCCAAGACACCAAGGTTACCGGCTAGGGAACTGATCTTCAAATAATCCAATAGAGATCGGTTGATACTGGGGAACAGGTCCAACTCATCTCTACTAATGTGCTGGGTTAGTCCGCTTGTACTGGCCCCGGACGTGGTCGTTACATTAGACTTATTAGACGAAATGAAAGGGGACGAGGAATATTATTGTAAATCAATTGGAGACGTTACTCATTCAAAAAACGTTTTCGGAGACTGACGACAAGTTATAGATTTAAAACTTGGATGCAAGTCAAAACAACTATATAAATTACTTTCAAAGGCAATTAGGCGGTCTTCATTTATTTTCGGCAGTTTTCTTGCATTTTCACAGCCGGTTTCACCTGCGGGCCAGGCTTCGACTTTACTCGACCTCGTTATTCGCTCAGCTCACCCTACCCTTTGCCCACCTCACTGCAATGCGATTGCCAAGCGGCGAATACCGGCCTACATTTGTATCAACAAAACAACCAAAATTATTCACCTTACGGGAGAAGCAAAATCAACTAAAACCCAAGTTTCTTCTCCCCCCCAAAACTCAAATGATCATGAAAAAGCTTTGTTTTTTAATCCTTTTTGCAGCTAGCCTTCTAGCCACAAGCCAAGTAAACGCACAAACCATCACAGCAGGAAATCCTAACTTCTCAAAAGGACAATGGGATGTAAATGCTGGTATCGGTTTAATTAGAACCTTCTATGGTTCACACCGAGGAGTAGTACCTCCAGTAAGTGTAAGCGCTGAAGTAGGGGTAACGGACAAGATTAGTGTAGGAGGGTACATCGGGTATACTTCCACTAAAGACCGCTTCGGTTTCCTTGATGATTTTGATGTAGTAAAGTACTCTTTTGTCATCATCGGTGCTAGAGGCTCTTATCACTTCAATGTATGGGACAAAATGGATACTTACGGTGGTCTGATGCTAGGGTACGCAGTCGCCTCAGCCAAGTGGGATTCTACCAACCCTTACCTCAATGATGCCAGCTTTGCGGCAAGTGGTCTTAGCCTATCGGCCTACATCGGTGGTCGCTACGACATCAACGAAAAAATCGGTGCTTTTGCCGAGCTCGGATATGGTATCTCAGTATTGACTTTAGGTGCTACCATGAAATTCTAAGCATACCAGAAAATTATCGGAAATTAAGATATGAACAACAAAGCCGCTTCTGGAGTGATCCAGAGGCGGCTTTGTGTATTTGGAATGGTAAGATAAACCTATTTCCCTTTGAAATCAGCTTTTCGCTTTTCAATAAAGGCAGCAGCGCCTTCTTTGAAATCCGCTGTTCCTGTAGTCTCCCCAAAAGCTTTTACTTCCCTGGCAAAGCCATCTTCATTGTACTGGTAATAGGCATTGACCGTTTCTATGATTTTACTGATAGCAATGGGTCCCTTTTTGGCTATTTTCCCCAATAGTGCGACCGCTTTGCTCACCTCCTCACCAGCCGGAACCACATGGTTCACTAAGCCTAAGCGGTAGGCTTCTTCGGCATTGATCATATCAGCAGTCATCATCAACTCAATCGCCTTCCCTTTACCAATGTACTGCAGCAAGCGCTGCGTGCCACCATAACCGGGGATTATACCCAAATTCACTTCGGGTTGGCCAAAGCGTGCATTTTCACCCGCAATGCGCATATGGCAAGCCATTGCCAACTCGCAGCCCCCCCCTAGCGCGAAGCCATTTACAGCGGCAATCACGGGTACCGTTGATCTTTCAATCAAAAAGAAAACATCATGCCCTCTTTGTCCCATCTCTGCGCCCTTCGCTTCATCTAAGGCGAGAAACTCCTTGATATCTGCCCCCGCAACAAAGGCTTTTTCGCCAGCTCCGGTCACTACGACGCCCTTTACACCTTCCTGCGCTGGCAAGTGGGTACCAAAAAAATGCTGTAGCTCTAGCATCGTTTGGCCATTGAGCGCATTGAGAGCCTTTTCACGATTTATGGTGAGAATTAAGATGCCATCGGTGGAGGTAAGTTGAAGGTTTTGATAGTCCATATTTGCTATTTTGTGATGGACAAAAATAGCAAATTTCGGTAGGATCAGGCGAGGAACAGAGAGAAACCATCGATAGACAATGACAACACTCTGCTCCTGTCTAATTCCTAAATCTTTTATCTAAGTTAGCCCGAGGCCAGTAGCCAGTGGGCGTACCTCTCTATACGTGCTACGCCTGTGCGTTTTTGTCCTCAAGAATCGCTACCTGGCGATTGATCGATTCCTGATGAACGGCTTTCAAAAGTGCCTCTACAAACTGCGCACTTAGGTCCTTAGCCTTTCCTTGCGCAACGGCGCGCTCTAGGATCTCATTCCATCGGTCTGGCTGAAGAACCGCAATGTTATTGCGTTTTTTGTACTGGCCAATGCTATCAGACAATTGCATTCTCTTGACCATCATGTTCATGATCTCCTCATCAATCTCATCGATTTCATGACGCAAGTGATCCATGTGCTCCCAGAATTCGATATCATCAGTAGAGGCATCTCTCTGCTTCAGGCGATCTTTAAGGTCGATAAATTGTGTAGGGGTGATCTGCTGCTTAGCATCACTCCAGGCATCATCAGGCGTAGGATGCACCTCAGTCATAATGCCATCGAAATCTAGATCCATCGCCTTTTGAGCTACATCAAACAAAGTATCACGACGGCCACAGATATGACTATTGTCACAGATGATCTCCAGGTTTGGAAACTGACGCTTTAGGTCAATAGGAATCTGCCAGCGGGGTACGTTTCTGTATTTGGTTTCTCCATGATAAGAAAATCCTCGATGGATCACAGCAATATTCTCAATACCCGCTTTATAGATCCTTTCAATAGCCCCGACCCAAAGTTTAAAGTCAGGATTGATTGGATTCTTAATCATCACCGGAATTTTCACCCCTTTCAGCGCATCCGCAACCTCCTGTACCGAAAATGGATTGACCGTCGTTCTTGCCCCTAACCAGACTACATCGATGCCATACTTTAGGGCTTCAAAAACGTGCTGCGTATTGGCCACTTCCGTGGTCACTTTCAAGCCGGTCTCTGCTTTTACTTTCTTCAACCAGCCGAGGCCTTCCGTACCTACACCTTCGAAAGAACCTGGTCGAGTTCTGGGTTTCCAGATGCCTGCTCTGAATAGATCGATACCTGCATTTTCAAGCCATGAGCGGTAGCTAGTACCTGTTCTTCTGTTTCTGCACTACAAGGGCCGGCGATGACGATCGGCGTTTTCTTAGCTTGCCCCAGAATGGGTTTGATGTTCATTTCCATGATAAAAAATTTAGGATTAGTAGACTATTGATCTCGGATGTACTCCGGCCGGAGTTTCCCGAGTCATTAGCTACTCAAGATTTTACGTATTTGATTAGATTCTTCTATTAGTTTGTAAAAAGTTTCAAAGTCCTTCTTAATCAGTAAGCTCCGAAAGCGAGCCAACTGGTTGATGTGCTCATCCAAAACGTCCAGAACATTATCCCGATTTTGTCGGAAGATCGGAATCCACATGTCTGGGGAGCTCTTTGCCAGACGGACTGTCGAACTAAATCCACCACTGGCCAACTCAAATATCCGATCCTCATCTTGCTCCTTTTCGAGTACAGTTAAAGCCAAAGCAAAGGAACTAATGTGAGATATATGCGAAACATAGGCCGTATGGACATCGTGCGAATGACGATCCAAATTGACTTGGCGCATGGGGATCGAATCAAAAAGACGTCTGGTCAAGTCCACCGCATCGGCATCACTATCTTCCACATCAACTAGCACAGTACATTTCCCATCAAACAAATTCGGGATGGCGGCCTCTGGTCCACTGTATTCGGTACCTGCCATTGGGTGTGTTGCTACGTATCGGCCTCGATTGGGGTGATCCAGGACCTTATTCAGTAAGCGTTCCTTAGTAGACCCAACATCTATCACCACCTGCTTATCAACTCTATCCAGTATGCCCGGTAAAATATACAGCATGGCATCTACTGGTGTAGACAAAACGATAATATCCGATTCTTCGATGGCCTCTTTCAGCCCTCGCTCTTCATCTATCAATCTTCTCCGGATGGCTTTATCTATGTTTTCTTGGCGGATATCAACACCAATGATCTTTTTGGCAAAACCGTTTTCTTTCAGTGTAATAGCAAGGGAGCCTCCAATGAGTCCAATCCCTACAATAGCAATCGTCATAAGTTCGCTTTTTCAATCTTGCGGATGGCCTCTTCGAAAACAGCCGTCTCACTACATAGTGAAACACGGATATAATTATCTCCCTGGCTTCCAAAAATTCCCCCTGGCGTAATAAAAACATGAGCCTTGTATAGTACTGCATCCGATAATTCAAAACCGGAGGTATAAGCGGACGGAATTCTTGCCCATACGAACATCCCTACCTGATTTTGATCGTAAATACAGCCTAAAAGATCCAGCAAATCATACACTCGCTTACGTCTTTCTAAATAGATGGAGTTGATGGATTGATACCAGGAAGCAGGCTGCTGCAAGGCTTTGACTGCCGCCAACTGCAAGGGACGAAACATCCCAGAATCCATATTACTTTTAAAACGTAAGATCGTGCTTAAGTAAGCAGCTCCTCCTCCAAGCATTCCAATCCGCCATCCCGCCATGTTATGGGATTTCGAGAGGGAGTTCAATTCCAGCGCTACCTCTTTGGCCCCGGGAGCACTTAGGATACTGACTGGTTTTTCATTCAGGATAAAACCGTAAGGGTTGTCATTGCAGATCAAAATCTGCTGTGCCTGTGCAAATTTGACCAAACGTTCGTAGAAGTCAAATTGCGCTTGCGCACCAGTTGGCATGTTCGGATAGTTGACCCACATGATCTTGACCTTCTGTAGATCCATTGCCGCTAAAGCATCCAGATCGGGAGTCCATCCCAAAGACTCTTCCAATTTATATTCCCGAATGCTAGCTCCCGTTAAGTTGGCTACTGATCGATAAGCTGGATAACCTGGATTAGGCACTAGTACTTCGTCACCTGGCTCCAGGTAGGTCATAGATATATGCATGATCCCTTCCTTGGAGCCAATCAAAGGCAAAATCTCACCATTGGGATCGAGGGAAACATCGAACCATTCCTGATACCAAGCTGAAAAAGCTTGCCGCAATTCCGGTATCCCCGTATAACCTTGGTAGCCATGGCTAGTAGATTTACTGCTGTGTTCCTGCAACTCCTCAATTACCCCGGCGGATGGTGGTAGATCAGGGCTACCAATTCCCAAATTGAGTATTTCCTTTCCTTCGGCTCTCATCTGAGCAATTTCCCGCAGCTTTCTCGAGAAGTAGTATTCCTTCACTTCTCCCATCCGGGTGGCCGCTTGTATAATCGTATCTGCAGACATACCTTGTCTATTTGTTCACTTTCTTTGAAATTGTTCCCGGAATTAATATTCGTGATGTTCTCCTTGCTGATATACGCCCATCAAATCCAGCTCATGTGTTAAAGGCCGGATGGCCTCTATGGCCTGGCTAATGCTGATCTGACCTTCGGCTACAAAGTCGACAAAAAACATATACTCCCAGGGCTTACCTATAATAGGAGCCGATTGAATCTTGGTCAAGTTGACGTTGTAAGCGGCCAAGACTGCTAATACTTTGTAGAGACTTCCGGGTTCGTGCCCTGTAGAAAAACAGAGAGAAGCTTTGTTGGCTCCATCCAGATTTTTCACTTCTTCTTCTTTGCGAAGCACCAAAAAGCGCGTATGATTCTTTTTATTGGTTTCAATCCCCGCAGCCAATACATCTAATTCATATAGCTCTGCGGCCAAAGTACTGGCCACTGCTCCCACGTGTGGGAGGTTTTCTTCTCGTACTCGCTTGGCGCTTAGAGCGGTATCAACCGTTTCAATCAATCGAATATGTGGGTAGTTCCGGAAGTACTTTCGGCATTGAGCAATGGCTATCGGATGCGAGTGTACTTCTTCCAAGTCTTCAATTTGTTGACCAGGTAAAACCAATAGATTCTGTTTGATGCGCAGGAAGGTTTCCCCCACTATCTTTAGATTTGACGCCTTAAGCAAGTGGTAATTCGCCATGAGGCTTCCTGCCAAGGTATTCTCGATCGCCATCAACCCAAGATCCATAAACTCTCCAGATTCTATAGCTTGTACAAGTTCGGGAAAGGTATGAGCTGGAACGATATCCAATTCAATCTCTTTAAAACATAAGCGAGCAGCAATCTCGTGGAAAGCTCCAGCATATCCTTGGATACCCACTCGCAAAGTACGTTGCGAGATTTCATCAGATTCTGTGGAAGGCAAGGCGTGCATCATGACTAAAGTATTTTTGTCTGTACAAATAAAAAAGTCCCTTGAGCGGGACTTCTTTGGTGTTCTTTACATTTGAAAAACGCTAAGAGTCCCTTATGATTCTTCATAAAAGAAAAAGAAATAAAAAAAATAAAACTTGGTGGTGGTCTGGCTAGGGTTCATTCTATTCTAAAATTCAGCCCAAAAAAAAAGCCCCGTCTTGCGGGACTCTAAATTTTATCGTGACACATTCAACCTAAAATCAGTAGCCCCTTTATGGTCGTCCATAAAAGTAAAAGCTAAAAAAGTAAAAATAAGGTTGAACAGAAATCGTCTTCATAATTGAATTATCTGTGCACAAACCTAAAGATTAATTCATCAGCAAACAAGAACCTTTTGCAATTTTTTCAAAAAATTGACCTCTGAAATAGATTTTTCACACGAACAAAGGTTCGTTTGTGGATATTTGCTAATTTAAATATAGCCTTAACAACAATGTGCTAGGGCATCACAGCACTACAATTAATATCCCCCATTTTGATAGCCACAAAGTCTATCTCATTGAAGCCATCCAGATCATTGAGCAGGCGATACTCCCGGAAAGGAGGATTGAAAGGAGTGGTACCTGGTGGAAAGGTATAATCACTTGGTACGAACCGCCAACTTGGGGTACCTCCCGGAAACTCCGTGAGTTCACCTATAATCATTAGCCGAATCAATACGATATCTAAAGTGGTCAAGCTCCCAGAATTATTTACATCTCCAGCAATGATTTTGTAGGGCGAAGTAATCAAATCAATATTTAAAATGTGGCGCGCCAAAAGGGAAACATCCAATATGGACACCCCATTAGTAGGATTGTCCATAATGGTATCTACCGTGAAGCGATAGGTGACTTCTGGCGCAAATTCTGTCAATAGATATTCACCATTTTCATCCGTACTTGTGCTCAATCGAACATCACCATCGGCATTGATTCTAAGTCCGGGATAAATTTTTCCATTTTCGGTTGCAACACGGCCACTAACGATTGGCAAGCTATCACAAGCAGTACCTCCTTGCGGAATTACTACTACCTCACGCCTAGTGTAGTTAGGTCCACCTACAGAGCTATCTGGCTGTGCGGCACTCGGGTTGTAGGCTTCGTCCCAAGTCCAAACCTGAAAATGAGCGGGGAAACTGTCCCAACAGACCATGGCGATAGAATCTATCTCCGTTGGCTGTTCACCAGGTTCTGTAATACTAAAATGCGGGTTGCCAAAGCAACCTTCAAATGGGAGGGTAGAGGAAAAATCCTCGGCTTTGAAGCTAATACCCACGTAGTCCGGCCGACCATTCGAATCCTCATCTATGGGTTCCCGCGGAACATATAAGGTATCTATCCAGGTCATATTCGGGGCAAAACAATCAATGACCTCTAACGGCAATTCTACTTGCATTTCTTCACCGGCCGCATTACTAGCTTCCACTAAAAAAGTGTATTCTCCAATAGGATAAGTGCCACTAATGGCATAATTGGGATACAGGCCTTCTAATGAACCGAATGGATCAATCATTGGTATTCCCTCGGCCCCCATGAATCGATAAGTAACCACCCAGCCTGAGGTATCATCGGACTGTGTAGTGAAACTGTATTGAATACTCAATTCACAGCTCTCATTAGCAGGAGTACAAATTCTACCAATCGGCTCAAAATCTATCGAAATAGCATTAGGTGGCACGAATGAAGGAGTAAAAAGTAGTAGTAGGAAGCAGGATACTCCCCAAAGCATGAAGGATCTCATAGTTATCGGTTATCGCTAGTCTCCCTGTACGTTCCGACTAAAAGGAATGAGGAGGATCAACTAGTAATTCCTAGCTAAAGCTCTTTCCTCTGAGAGGAGAAGTCTTCTAGGAACAGTTTTAGGGAAAATGTTTGAAGGAGTCAGAATGAACTCCCTTAGTATATGTATGGGACTACGGACGGGCTGACGGTTGCGACAATGAAAATACAGAATTTGGCTCAAATCGAGCACATCCAAGAAAAATTGTTGATCAGAAAAAACAAATTTGAAAAATCATAATCTTTTGCTAAATTTACAGCATGGATGGGAAAGGGAACTAAACAATGCTTTCCCGATCCCTTCTTTCAATGTTCATAGTCTCACATTTAGGATTCCTCCAACCCAAAAAATAAACCTTTCAAGAGCAATAAATAGTTACAGTATGGTCTTCGTCTATTCGGCGAAATATTTGCTGAGCCGCTATGAATCTTGAACGTAGGTTTGTTACCCATGAACAACATATTGCATACCTTACGCCATTTATCCAATTGCCCCTAGACCAGTATTAAAGGTAGTGAAGTCAGACGACCCTTCTACTTTCCTTCTCTATTGATCTTTCAGTAGTTTGAACGGGAAAAGATACGCTTCCTTCACCACCTTCAATTTGATCTAAGACTGAAGTAGATTTTCATCAATCCACTTTGCCAATTTTATCGTCAATTAAATTCTATTTTGATGAAAAGGTGGTTACTGTTCGTGGTGTTAATAGGAATATCTTCCTTATCGGTAGCAAACAATCTTGATCTAAAGCCAGGAGACTATGGGTCAGATTTGATTCTGAAAGTGCTACCCAAACTAGTAGTGGAAGAGGTTCGAATGGAAGTGTCACAAGAGGCACCTGTTCATGCTTATGAATTGAGCTATGAAGTAGATGCTGGTAATGCGACTTTTACGTTAAGTTCAACCAATTACGCGATCAACCAATTGGGATTTAAACTCATCTCACAAAAGGCCGGAGAGGTAAAACCTAGCCTCAACACCATTAATGCGAAGAAGATTCAGTTGGACCTAAGCCAAGAACCTAAAGGCACTTACTATTTGAGACTATGCCAGAAATCTGGAGATATCATTAGAATCTATCGCTTGATCAAGGCGCAGTAAAGATATCGACCTCTACTGCGCCCTGAGGAGCATCCACTGCCTACTCTGCCTTCTTTCTTACTCCTTTACTATTTTTCGCGTAAGTCTTTGACCATTAGCTTCAAAATTAAGGAAGTAAATACCAGCCGGTAGTTGTTCCACCGAGACTTCTATATTTTGTGCGTTAGCATCGCTGAGCACCTTGCTAAAATGTGTCCTGCCCCATGTATCCAGCACACGGATCTGTAAATCACCCACTCCTCTTCTATTGTACCGGATCCAGAAACTGGAGGAAGTCGGATTAGGGCTGATCATCAGACCAGGAAGATCCAACTCATCCACCACACTATTCACCATTACCGTGAGCACCTGTGAAACAAATGTGCAACCTGATCCATCACTGACCACCACGGTATAGTCCCCAGAAGCCAAAGCCGTGTATTTAGGTTCTGTCGCACCAGGGATCGTATCTCCGTTTATCAACCACTGATAAGATTCCCAATTCTCCGGCACGGATAACAAAGGACCATTCGCCTCGATGGTCACCACTTCGGGAAAAGGTTCCATAATAAAAAGCGCATCGGTACGGGTACAGCCCCAATCATTGGTCAAGGTATAGCTATATTCTCCCGGCCCCAATTCTTGTATCGTATTCCCCTCATCTCCATTGGACCATTTTACCTCAAAACTGCTAGATGGATTTTGGATGGCTAAGCTAATCTCTCCATCATTGGCTCCGGTACAGCTAACGAATTTCACGTTACTTTCTACCGTTAGTTCTGGGCAACGATCTACCACACGGAAGATCTGGCCATCACTGTAAGCTGCTAGATACAACTCTCCCTGCTGATCTTCCCCAAAGGTGCTGTACTGGCTATTGGCACCATTGTACCATTCTGTATTCGTCCAACCATCCGCACCATTGGGATACAATGACCAAATTCGACCAGAGCAGAAATCGGTATACACATAATGGCCATATAGGTCTGGGAAGTCACTCCCCCTATACACATACCCCCCTGTAACAGAACACCCTATCGTAAAATTGCTAGTATATACATGTATAGGGAAAGTAAGGGTATTCGCATCCGCACAGCCATTTGTGTTAAAGGTCGCATTGCCCTCATAGCAACGCCAGCCATAGTTTTCTCCCCCTGGGCTATTGGCCAATTGAAGATCTATTTCCTCCCATTCTCCTTGCCCCACATCACCAATCCACAAATCCCCGGTCAAACGATCAAAACTATATCGCCAAGGGTTACGCAAGCCCAAGGCCCAAACCTCGTCCAGGGTGAAATCTGTATTAGCAAATGGGTTATCCTCTGGGATAGTGTAAGGCCCCTCGGTATTAATATCGATTCTAAGCATCTTTCCGAGTAAAGAGGTACGTGTTTGTCCTGAATTTTCCGGATCTCCTCCAAGACCTCCATCTCCCGTTCCTATGTATAAGTATCCATCAGGACCAAAAGCAAGATCACCTCCATTATGGTTGTCATAGGGTTGTACAATATTGAGAATCTTCTTTTGAGAAGAAGCATCTGCTAGGTCAGGATTGTCCGTACTTACTGAAAAGCGTGAAACTTGTGTATGACCATTATTATCGGTATAATTCACAAAGAAGTAACCATTTTCAGCATAATTGGGATGGAAGGCTATGCCTAACAAGCCTTCCTCAGAAGCCCCACTATCCACTAAACTATCAATATCTAAAAAGGGCTGCGCTAAAAGGCTACCATCTGCTGAGAGAATACGAACAAAGCCCCGTTTCTCCACCACAAATAGTCGTTCGTCACCAGCATTGGCAATATCTACAGGGTTGCTCAGACCGCTAGCAAACTCCTCCAGTTGTATCCTGTCTTGGGCGAGGATAGCAGGAGTACTCCATATATAGAGTACTAATAAGAGAAGAAAAGGCGTTGATTGCTTCATAGTCATTAATTGAATAATGTATAAATAAAATTGATTGTAAGTATGAGGGCAATGTTGTTCTGTGGGGAATAGTTACCAGAAAACATCCTTGGATCAGATTGGTCTCGAATTACTTGCAGGACACTACGGTACGAAAGGCAAAGGCCTGAGAAAAGATACCTTATAGAAAATAAGATATAAGTATGAGGATACAATTATCCTCATACTTATTACTTTTTTGGGTCAATTTAAGAAGAATAACGGATAGATGACGGAAAAAAGCCAAAATTGACGAGCCTAAACAAATCCAACATATTTTCCTAAATTTAAGCCCTAAAAGCAACACGACGATGTTTAGAATCACATTCCTATTTGCATGTCTGATCGGTCTTGCTCTTCCCCTTAAAGCCCAGATCTATCCTAAATCGAACATCTACTTGTTCGACCTAGAACAGGTTTCCGATAGCAACTTCCAATTCAACAATCCACAATACCTCACTTCCTTCAATCCGAATGGATACAATAACCATCCGTATTTTTTCAATGATTCGGAATTGTATATTTCTGTTCAATTACCTGGTACTAATCAAACGGATCTCTATTCCCTCAATTTGGAAGAAAAGACCAAAACGAAGGTGACGGAAACACCTGATGGTGAATTTTCCCCCAAGCCTATGGAGAATAGCTACTTCTTTTCTGCTGTTCGGCAAGAGGTACACGGAGTGGACACCATCCTAAGATTATGGCAGTTTCCAACGGACCGAACCACCAACGGTAAACCCGTTTTCAAATATGTCCAAGGTATTGGTTATTACCAATGGCTAAATAGTTACCAGATAGCTGTCTACATGGTCGAAGCCAACAACAATTATCTGGGAATCGCAGATATCAGATCTGATGAAGTCACCCCCCTGGCCACCAATCCTGGCCGCAGCTTCGCTAAACTTCCGAATGAGAATCTCGCCTACATCCAAAAGGCCGCCAATAATAATACAGGATTGATTATGGAGTTCAATTTGTTCCAACGAGGAGCAGCTCCGCAGAAAATCATCGAAACTTTACCGGGTAGTGAGGATTTTGCCCTTTTACCCGATGGCACCTTTATCATGGCTAGAGGTAGCAAGCTGTTTAAATTCAATCGCTTTATAGATGAGAATTGGATTGAGATTGCGGATTTACGCTACTATGATATCCGGAATATCACGCGCCTGGCTATTAGTGACAGCTACAAGATTGCCATTGTTGCGGACTAGTCTCCTAGTTTTCGGTAAGCTTTCCAAATAATATCAACATCTGTTTGCCATTGGTAATCTTTGGCATATAAGAGATTAATGCGTTGCGCCGTGCGAGCGCTGACTTCCTTGATGGGTAATGGGCTCAAAGGACTCAGCACACCTTGCACTAAGGCTGGTAGTTTTTCCTGTTCTTGATCTTGCTGTACGTAAGCAACCCAGGTTTTCTGACCGCTCAACACCTGCCAAGCATTTTTCAGCAGTCCAAGTCTGCTCTTTACCACCAAGGCTTGTAAGGGGTAACTCAAAATTATCCAAATGGCCAAAACGACATCCAGAAAGCGCTTGTTGCGGCGATTCATAGGCTCTGCCAGCCGAAAACGAATTTCAATGGTATAGAGTTCTCCCGCCGTATTTTTAGAGCTACTTCCAATTATGCTCATGCTTTCTTCTGGCACAATCTTATAATCCAGGGAAGGGCCAAGGCTATTCATCCAATACATGATATCCTGGCTAGTGACATCCTTTGAGCAGAAAATAAGTTCATCAATCTTATAGATTTGTACCACTTCATCCAATTGTCGGATAGGACTCAAATAATCTGTATCAGATGCCTCCTGCTCCGGGCTGACCGTACCGATAAAGTTCTTGTTCACTTCTGCCTGTCTCAGTAAACGCTGCACCCTTTCGCTCTCCTCCTTGTCACCAATGATGACCAAGTTTTGTTGAGCCTCTCGCCCTAACTCAAAATTGCCGAATCGGATAAAGTGTAGAATAAACCGCAACGAGATAGTACTAAATAGCGCCCAAGCTGCCCCTAAGATGATCAGTGCTCTGGAAGATCTATACTCCAAGCTCAGAAAACCATAAACGGCAGCTAGGATTAATGTTCCCACCAAGAGTCCTCGAACCAATCTTCGCAAACCGAACCGATCATCGTAGCCACCACTGAAATAGACAGTAAGTAACCAGATGAGAAGGTATAAGGGAAAATTGAAGTACAAAACAACTTCATCGTAGTAGTCGGGATCTTTAAAATGGTAAGAAGCCCAAAAACTGCGTAGGAAGTAAAGCCCCATATAAATCATAGCTGCATCCAAGAGCGGTAAGTAAGCCCGCTTAAAAAAGTTCGAGATCAAGGTGAGAAAAGCTCGAAAGTAGATGGCCAACTGCAGCATCAACACGAATAAACTCGCTTGCTTTCCCAGGTGCTTCTGGGCAAAAATGATCATCGCTTTATAGAAGGTACGCACGTAATTGAGGCTACCTTTCTTGGTGCTCTCCCCCTTGTAATGGATGATGGTCGTCAAAGGCAAGTAATAGTTCTTATAACCTGCTTGGACAATGCGATAAGACAAGTCTATATCCTCTCCATACATAAAAAAGCGCTCGTCCAGCCCCCCAATTTCCTCTATTACACTTTTACGTAACCACATAAAAGCCCCGGCGAGAACTTCCACTTCATGAGTTTCGTGTTCGTCTAAATAGCCTAAGTGGTAATGGTTGAATAACTTGCTCTTGGGAAACAGGCGAGCCAATCCAAAGGTCTTGGCGAAGGCCACCCAAGGATCGGGAAAGCCCCGCTTCGATTCTGGCAGAAAAGCACCAGAGCCATCTATCATCCTCACCCCTAGCCCTCCAGCCTCCGGATGTGCATCCATAAATTGAATGCAGGTGTGGAAAGTGTCTTCATTAACCACCGTATCCGGATTCAACAACAGTATATACTCTCCCTGGCACTTGGCAATAGCTTGATTGTTGGCCACCGAAAACCCTGGATTATCGGTGTTCGCAATCAGGTGCACCTCCGGGAATTTCTCCTTCACCATCGCGACCGATTCATCGACAGAGTTGTTGTCAACTACCCAGGTTTCCAGATCAATACCCACACCTGCCCTACGGACAGACAATAGTGCCTGCTCGAGAAAATACTTGACGTTGTAATTGACAATAATGACGGATAACTTCATCTAGAATGGGTTGCCAGGTGGAAGTTGAGGAAAGTAGACCTAGAACTACTATCGGACGCGATAAGGAATTCGAGAGACGATGGACCGTCCCAGCGTTAATTCATCGGCATATTCCAGTTCTCCACCAAAAGAAATGCCTCTGGCAATTGTACTTACTTTGACCTGATAATCGGCAAGCTGTTTCGAAATAAAGAAAATAGTTGTATCTCCTTCTATGGTAGGGCTAATCGCCATGATGAGTTCTTGGATCTCTCCTTCTTGGACACGGTGCACCAGAGAATTGATATTTAGGTCTGCAGGACCCACCCCCTCGATAGGGGAAATTACGCCACCCAATACATGATAGATGCCCCGGAATTGCCCGGTATCCTCAATGGCCATTACATCTCGAATACTTTCCACCACACAAACTATACTATGATCGCGACTCTTGTTGGCACAAACCTGACAGATATCATCATCAGATATATTATGACAAATACTGCATTCTTTAATCCCTTTGCGCATCTTCACTAAGGCATTGGCAAAATTCTCACTAGTCTCCTCTTCCTGCCCAACTAAATGCAGGACCAGCCGAAGGGCAGTCTTCTTGCCGATCCCTGGCAAGCTAGCAAAAGCATTAACCGCCTCTTCAATCAGTTTGGATGAAAAATTCATGTTGCCAAATTAATGAATAAGTTTAAATCCCTTTAATTTATCCGGAGCAAAGAAAGCATCCAATTGAAAACCAATAGCAACACAAATTTGTTCTTCTTGCAAGCAAGCTCAAAGCGTAGGCAGCAGAAGAGTAAAAGCTACTCACACTTGGTTTGTTTTTTACACTAAGACAGGAGCAATTTTACATAAATTATTTGCAACTTTGCCCCGCATATCATTTGGACCCATTTATAAAACTTAAAAGAGATAGAAAAATGGCTGAAGTCATACGCATGCCCAGGATGAGCGATACCATGGAAGAGGGCAATATTGTAGGTTGGCTCAAAGAGGAAGGAGAAGTGATAGAGGCTGGCGAAACGATAGCTGAAGTTGAAACAGATAAAGCTACCATGGAACTAGATAGTTTCGTGGATGGCGTCTTACTACATATAGCGGTAAAAGAGGGTCCTGTACCGATTGATGGTGTTATTGCTGTTGTTGGTGAGAAAGGTGAAGATTGGCAAGCAGCCATTGCAGCAGCCGGATCAAGTAATGGATCGGCGGAAGCGGAAGCTCCTGCTACGGAGGAAGCACCTAAGCCCGCTGAAACGGCAGCTCCGGCCCCTGCTCCTAACACTCCAACTAGTGAGGACAAGCGATTAAAGGCGAGCCCATTGGCTAAAAGTATGGCTAAAGAGGCGGGAATCGATATCAGTACGATCCAAGGCAGTGGCGATCAAGGTCGCATCGTCAAAAAAGATGTAGAGGCTGCTATTGCTAATCCGCCAGCAGCTCCAGCCCCCACTCCTGCTCCGGCACCAGTAGCCAAAGCAGAAAAAGCTGCCCCTCCTCCAGTAGTTCCATTTACCTTTGGAGGTGGAGAAGCCAATTATGAGGATACGCCGATTTCTCAGATGCGCAAAACCATTGCTCGACGTTTGGGTGAAAGTAAGTTCACTGCGCCTCACTTCTACCTGACCATAGATATCAATATGGATAAGGCCGTGCAGTTGCGCAAGCGCCTCAAGGAGGTCTCTCCCGCTAAAGTGTCGTTCAATGATCTCGTGATCAAAGCCGCCGCCGCCGCCCTGAGAGAGCATCCTGCGATCAACTCCAGTTGGTTAGGAGATGCTATTCGCACCAACCACGATATCCATATCGGAGTAGCGGTAGCTGTTCCTGATGGCTTGTTGGTTCCGGTCATCCGCTATGCCAATATGAAGACCTTGTCTCAAATCAACAGTGAAGTAAGACATTTAGCGGGGAAGGCCAAAGAAAAGAAGCTACAACCGGCTGAAATGCAAGGCAATACCTTTACTATTTCCAATTTGGGAATGTTCGGTATAGAAGAATTCACGGCTATTATCAATCCACCAGATTCTTGCATTCTAGCGGTGGGAACAATCGTTCAGAAGCCTATCGTTAAAGACGGCCAGATTGTAGTCGGTAATATGATGAAAGTAACTTTGAGCTGTGATCACCGTGTAGTAGATGGTGCCACTGGTGCTCAATTCCTACAAACGTTCCAAGAGATCCTTGAAGATCCAATCCGTTTGTTGGTCTAAGCAATAATATAGATAAACTGCTAAAGCCCTGATGCCCTTGCTTCTTCACCACCCATACAGGTGTGTAGCGTGACGGTCTCAGGGCTTTTTCTTTAATCCCGGTTCTATGAAAAAAACCTTAGTCCTTGGTGCCTCCACCAACCCGACCAGAGCCTCTCATCAAGCGGTTCATCGTCTATTGAACAATGGCCATGAACTTGTTTTAGTGGGAATTAAAAATGGCGATGTGGCTGGCATAGATATACAGCATGGTCAGCCAGAACTGGAAGATATTGATACCGTAAGCCTGTACCTGAATCCTACGCGGCAGGTGGATCAGTATGACTATATCTTAGGCCTGAAGCCCAAGCGAATCATCTTCAATCCAGGCACGGAAAACCCCGAGCTAATGAGATTGGCCCGCGAAAAAGGAATTGAAGTAGAAATAGCTTGCACCTTGGTCATGCTAGCTACGGATCAGTATTAAGCCCCATTTAAACTTTTCGCAATCAAGCAGGTAGCCATTAATTTGGGAAACAATAGTACAGGCTTTGAATGCGCCAACTTAGGCCTCGCCTCGGCATTCAATGGGTGAATCAATCTTGATTAACTATGGAAAAAGGCTAAGACTTGTCCTTTCTACGATTGAGCTCATCGCGAATTTCGGCGGCCCGCTCGTAGTTTTCTTCCGCTAACACCTCGTCTAACAATTGGGAAAGATCCTCCAAAGAATAGGAAGAGAGTGATCCTTTTTTGCTCGGTTTAGATTTTTTAGCTTCTGGTTCTACCGTAGCCGCTTCTTCATTCTCATCGATCACCACACCCGCCGCATCCAGGATAAATTCATAGGTAAAGATAGGGCACTTAAAACGGACTGCGAGTGCCAAGGCATCTGAAGTACGGGAGTCAATATCAATCAATTCGCCGTCTTTCAGGCAAACTAGGCGAGCATAAAAGATACCATCCAATAGATTATTAATAATAACTTCCTTAAGACTAATATTGAAAGTTTCCAAGGTATTCTTGAAAAGGTCGTGGGTCAGGGGTCTGTTGGGGTTCATTCGTTCCATAGCAACAGCAATCGCCTGGGCCTCAAAACTGCCAATCACAATGGGTAATCGGCGTATACCATCTTGTTCTCCCAATACCACAGCAAAGTTTTGGGACTGTGGTACGCTATGCGAAAGTGCAACTATATCTAAAGGTATCTTCTTCATAGATCGGGAAAATATTATCCTTCTCGGTTAATTTACAACTAAATCAATTAACATTCAAATGCACGCGAAGTGCACAAAAGTAGTAAAATACTTTTCAATTAAAGGGCTTTGGCAGCATTCCAAAGCTCGTCCATTTCTGCCAGACTCATCTCCTCCAAACTTTTGGGAGCCTGCGACTCAATATATTCAAACCGTTTTTTAAACTTTTGGTTGACTTTCTCCAAGGCTGTTTCGGGATCAATCCCTTCGAAACGTGCGTAATTGATCAAGGAAAATAATACGTCTCCAAACTCCTCTTCCTTCTTGGCTTGGCTCATCCCTTTCTCCAGGGTTTCTTTGAATTCTCCTAGTTCTTCTTCCACTTTATCCCATACCTGCGCACTGTTTTCCCATTCAAACCCCACTTGCTTCGTCTTTTCCTGCATGCGATACGCTTTAACCATCGCTGGTAAGGACTTAGGCACACCTTCCAGAACGGATTTTTTCCCCTCTTTCAACTTCAGTTTTTCCCAGTTCTGCTTCACCTGCTCTTCATTCTCTACTTGTACATCACCATAGATATGGGGATGGCGCTTGATTAATTTTTCACAAACGGCATGTAAGGCCTCAGCGATATCGAAAGCTTCTTTTTCCTCCGCTATTTTGGCATAGAAAACCATATGTAACATGAGATCACCAATTTCTTCCTTAATGCCTTCCAAATCGTCTTCTAAAATGGCATCAGCCAGCTCATAGGTCTCTTCGATAGTGAGGTTACGTAAACTCTGAAGCGTTTGTTTGCGGTCCCAGGGGCACTTTTCCCTCAATTCGTCCATGATCTTCAAAAGGCGACCAAAAGCTTCCGTTTTTTGCTGCATTACTTGATAATTAAGTATTTTTGCGCCCAAATTAGCGTGTATAAAGCTGTTTTAGCTTGGCCGTTGAAATTTGTTATAGATGATTTTAGAGTCAATTGAGGCGGCAAAACCGGAGTTTAGCAGTGCTAAATGAGGATTTTGGGAACAAAAAGTGGCTCTAAAAGGGCGATAACAAAATCGAGGTGTTAAACTCAAACAGCTTCTTAGGTCACAAAAATAGACTGACGTTAGCAGAAACTGTAATTTTGAGAGATCTTATACACTTTATACACGACTAATAACCAAATTAGACCTTTGCTTGTTTCATTTATAAAGGAAAATAACGAACATGGAGTTTTTAGTTGTTTTAGGATTAGTTTTCGGCACTTTCATTTTGTCATTTGCCCTGATCAATATCCGCCATATTTTCACCGGAAATGAGTTTAGAGGCACCTGCGCCACGAATAACCCTATGCTCAAATCAGAGATTGGTGAGTGTACCGTTTGTGGTAAAAAGCCAGAGGAGGAGTGCAAGATGCCGGAGATCAAGACGGCCTAAGTACACGCAGTCAGCGTACTTTTAATGGGCAGAAAAAGGTGTTTTTTCTACCAATCAGACAAGTCACCTTCAGCTACCCTAGCAAAGGAATACCTATATGGTAATGCTCAGCTCTTAAGTTTACCTCTTTCTTTTCAATAGCTTACAGCTACACGGTCTTCACTTTAGCTGTATTACTCCTGTCACATCACTGAGTCCCTGCTACATTTAATCTGCCTTGTAATCGGGTTATCGAAAAGAAACTTTTACCTCCACCCTCTACCACAAATCATTCAAAAACACAAATGACCAATATTTATACCTAAATCTGGCATTTATTAGGTCCCTGTCTAGTTTTTGTATAAGTAGCTTTGTGCAATTCCTACTGTGAGAATAAGTTATCTTTCGCTATTGATCCGAATCGCCAAGGGCATAAGGTCAGTCAGACGAAACGAAACCCAAAAGGCAAGTAAGTGTATTGAGAGGGTATCAGAAACCATTTCTAATCTGATCGGCCTTCCTTCCAACTCCTGGGAAAACTGGACGGATAAAGCCAGTTGATCGCTCGGTTTCGTCTCACCAAAGAATCCTTATTTAATCTAGAGATGTAAACACGAGCAAGTATGAAACATTTGGTTATTCTTTTTACCCTTACTGGCCTACTGCTCTCCTGTCAACAGGAACAACAGGCACCCACTAAGGGTTTCCCCTTTCAGCTTCCGGAAGAAAAACCAGATCGCAAAATGAGTGCTGCTATGGAGCGTATCTATACCGATTATGCCGCGCCTCAACCACAAAACAACGAACTCTTTAGTCAATTCAAATACACCGAATTAGAAGGCTTCGATTACCATGACCATGACGGTACTATTTCCCGAAGAGACCCTTCCAAAATACTCCGCTATAATGACAAGTACTACGTCTGGTACACACATCGTCAAACCTCTACCCCACCCCAAGGAGCGGAAAAGTCCAATGACACTATCCCCTCCTCCGATTGGGATCTGGCAGAGATCTGGTATGCCACTTCTAAAGATGGCTTTAGTTGGGATGAACAAGGGGTGGCTATCAAGCGGCCGGAAAAACCGCTAGTGGGTTGGCGCTCCGTCACAACCACAGATATCCTAGAATGGGAAGGGAAGTATTACCTGTATTATCAAGGCTTCATGGAAGCCAGTGGTAAGCGAGGTGATGATTGCCCCGTTGCGGTTTCCTATGCAGATTCTCCGGATGGTCCCTGGACCCCTCATAATGAGATCGTAATTCCCAATGGCGCGGAGGGGGAATGGGATCAATACTCTATTCATGATCCCTACCCTTTGGTACACAATGGTAAAATATATTTATATTATAAATCAGACTTTGGGGAGAAACCTCACCTGGTTCGAATGCAGGGTTTAGCGATCGCAGAACATCCACTGGGGCCTTTTACCAAACACCCACTTAATCCCGTCATTACTTCTGGGCATGAGACTTCCCTGTTCCCTTTCAAGCAGGGAGTGGCGGCACTAGTCTATAAGGATGGGCCGGAACACAATACCATCCAATATGCTGAAGATTGGGTCAATTTTGAAATAGCCTCCATCACCGAGCTAATGCCTTATGCTGCGGCACCATATGTACCCGATGCCTTCACAGACACCAGGGATGGGCGTGGCATTACCTGGGGACTGGCCCACTTTATCAATGTGTCCAGCAACTGGCAGAAATTTAGTTCCAAACTAGTTCGGTTCGATTGTGACTTAAGTCAAGACCTGCACGATCCGGATATGAAAAAGCATCGAGTAGTGCATCAACCAGATGTATACTATCGACAGGGGCTTAACGCAAAACAAAGAAAAAGAATATTGGAGGCGCAATAGGCTTCGTCCACAAGTTTAGACCAGGGCATCAGACCAAACAATACATCATTGCATACAACATAGTTTTAACTGGAATAAATTAATTAACGGTAAAGCAAAACGAAATGAGATCCTTATCCACACTATGTTTGATCTTCTCAGGACTACTCCTACTTACAACCACTTCGACAAAAGCCCAAGGTACTTCAGCAAAAATTACTGGAGAAACCAAAAAATGGCACAAGGTAACACTCACCTTCGAGGGGCCAGAAACGGAAGAAATGCACACCTATAACCCCTTTCTCAACTATCGGCTGGATGTAAGCTTTCGCAAGGGAGACAAGCAATACATTGTGCCAGGCTACTTTGCAGCCGATGGCAATGCAGGGGAATCCTCTGCCACCAAAGGAAATAAATGGCGTGTCCACTTTGCACCGGATGAAACAGGGGAATGGCAATACGAGGTGTCCTTCCGAAAAGGAGGGAATGTAGCCGCCGCTGATCATAGATGGCCTGGCCAAAGCGCAGGATTCATGGATGGGCAGAAAGGTAGCTTCCAAGTAAGCGACACAGATAAGGAAGGACGGGACTTTAGAGGTAAGGGGCGCTTGCAGTTTGTCAATCAGTCTTTCCTTCGCTTTGCGGAGACCGGCGAATACTTCTTGAAAGCTGGAGTAGACGCCCCAGAAAATGTCTTTGCCTACCAGGATTTCGATGGAGACTTCAAAACCGATGGACATAAAGACAATTTCATTAAGAAATGGGAAGCCCATGTTCAGGATTGGACGTCTGGTGATCCAAGCTGGCAAAATGGAAAAGGTAAAGGTTTAATTGGCGGTTTGAATTATCTGGCAGCTAAAGGACTTAATGCTTTCTCTTTCTTGACCCTTAACATTGCTGGAGACGATCGCAATGTTTTTCCCTATGTACATTATGACAACTACGAGCGCATGGATGTTTCCAAACTGGACCAATGGGAAATCATATTCGAACATGCCGATCAGTTGGGCCTTTTCCTCCATTTCAAAACCTCAGAGGCAGAGAATCAGGGGCTGCTTGACAATGGAGATGTAGGACCACAAAGAAAACTATACTATCGCGAATTGATCGCCCGCTTTGGCCATCACCTGGCGCTAAACTGGAATATAGGAGAAGAAAATGGCCTTTGGATGAAAAAAGATATCACCCCCTGGCAAACTACTACCCAGCGTCTTGCCTGCGCTCAATATTTCTATGACAATGATCCCTATCGACACCATGTAGTCATTCACAATGGGCAACAATTTTACGACCTGCTAGGCCCGGAATCCAAGTACACAGGCTTATCTGTACAGACCAACAGAGAGGATTTTGCCAATGTACACGGGGCCGTATTGCGATGGCGCAGACTAGCCAAGGCGGGAAAGAAAAAATGGGCCATTGCAGTAGATGAACCTGGTGATCACCGCTACTCCTTGGTCCCAGATAAGATTAACCCGGATCACGACAATGCACGCCAAAATGCCCTATGGGGAGCACTGATGGCAGGGGCCTGGGGAATCGAGTGGTATTTCGGCTACGAACATGAACACTCTGACCTGACCTGCGAAGACTGGCGAAGCCGGGATAAAATGTGGGATCAATGCCTCCATGCCCTTAACTTTTTCAAGGAACATGGTATCCCCTATTGGGAGATGGAACCTAAGGATGATTGGACCAAAAATGATGATTTCATCTTAGCTAAAGGGGAAAGCGAGATAATTGTTTTTCAAAAGAGAGGAACCAAGGAGCCAACCGACTTGAAGAAGTTATCCGGAAACTATGCCGTTCGTTGGTTTAACCCCAAAACGGGGCAGTTTATAGGTAAAACAGAAAAGATGTCGGCAGATAAAGGGCTTAGTCTGGGTACTCCTCCCTCTGCCCCTGATCAAGATTGGGTGGTTTGGATCAAGAAGATATAGAGAGATTGAGTTCAGTCCAGCTGGTAGATGTAGTGAGTAAGCATGGTATATTTCTCTTAAATATCTCGCCCATGGCAGATGGAAGCTTCCCTCAGGAAGTGGAAGATAAATTGGCGAAACTAGGTGACCGGTTGGAAAAAAACGGAGAAGCTATCTATAAAACTTCACCTTGGTTCAGGTACGGAGAAGGACCAAACGAGATTCCGGAAGGCAACTACACCTTCCATCACAATAATCACTTTGCTCAAATTGCTTATGCTGAAAAAGATATCCGCTTTACCATGAAAGGGGACAATCTTTACGCTACTTGCTTAGGCATCCAAAGACTTAAGGATTTCAATACTTTGATCAATCATTTCTCGGGTCACATCCAGGTGCGTCACAAAGCGAACCGTTTGTGGCCCGAAGGGAGAAGCATTAATCCCTTTTTCTGCGAGATTTTCCAAGAAGCTAGCAGCTGTCCAAGGTGCTTTAACATCAAAGATTACAATATTGGATTGTACGGGGCGAACATCACTCACGTAAGATAAAGCTTCCAACACCCTACCGATCTCCTTCGCGTGAGCATTATCTTCCTTTAGCCGTTCTACTTGATGATCCAAAGCAAAGATGCCAGCAGCAGCTAGGAATCCAGCCTGTCGCATCCCTCCACCCATTACTTTACGGAAGCGGCGAGCCTGACGAATAAACGCTTCCTCCCCAATCAAGAGCGAGCCTACGGGTGCCCCCAGGCCTTTGGAAAGGCAAATGGAGATACTATCAAATTGGTTACCTATTGCTTGAGTCGATTCGCCCGTTTCCACTAAGGCATTAAATAATCTCGCCCCATCCAGGTGCAAGCGCAATCCACGTTCCTCACAGACTTTAGTAATGGGTGCGATCTCCTCTAAGGTATAGTAACTCCCACCTCCCTTATTACAGGTATTTTCAAGTACGACCAACTTACTAATGGGCAACCAATCATAAACAGGTTTAACCGCCGCCGCCACTTGATCTGCGGTAATCTTGCCGTTGGTGCCTTTAATCAGGTTCATACTCACGCCGGAGTTGAAGGCATAGCCACCGGTTTCGTACTGGTAAACATGCGAATTCTCATCGCAAATCACCTCATCCAAGGCTTGGGTATGTACTTTAATGGCAATTTGATTGGTCATGGTGCCGGAGGGGCAATAGAGGGCAGCTGGTTTGCCAAATAGTGCTGCGCCTTTAGCTTCAAGTGCGTTTACCGTAGGGTCCTCTCTAAATACGTCATCACCAACCTCCGCGGACAGCATGGCCTCTAGCATGCCGGGAGTTGGTTTCGTCACCGTATCACTAATTAAGTTGATCATAGTTTATTCATCTATTGAAATTGTACCTTGAAAGACCTGAGTGGCAGGGCCACAAAGCCAGATATTTTCAAAGCCTTGCGAAGTCCTGACAAATTTGATTTGTAATTCCCCCCCCTTGGCTTGAATATCCGTGACACCATTACTGACTTCCCCTTCCTGACCATCTTGCAAAGAAGCAGCTAAGGCCGCAGCCGTAACCCCAGTACCACAGCTCAAGGTTTCATCCTCAACTCCTCGCTCATAGGTAGCTACAACCAATTGATCCGCCGTCTTTTCGACAAAATTAACATTTGTCCCTTCCGCTTTAAAGCGATCGGAATACCGAATGGCTCGCCCCTCTTCCACCACATCCAATTGGGCTACATCAGGACAAAAAGCCACATAATGTGGAGAGCCCGTATCCAAAAAATAATAACCGTCCCCTTCTTCCACTTCCGCCACGTCCACCATCTTTAGTTCCACCCAGCCATTCGACAGCACTTTCGCATCGTGGGGTCCATCCACAGCAATGAAACGGCATTCCTCACGGATTGCCCCCAAATGGTACGCAAAGGCTACGATACAACGACCTCCATTTCCACACATACTTCCTTCGTATCCATCCGCGTTGAAATAGACCATTTCAAAGTCGTAGTCCTGACTATTTTGCAATAACATTAATCCATCGGCTCCCACGCCGAATTTGCGATCACAGAGTTGCTTCACCAAGCCATGATCTTTACGACTCAGATACTGATGCTCGCGATTGTCGATGATGACAAAGTCATTGCCAGTACCTTGATACTTATAAAAGGGGATCTCCATTATTCTTCATGTATTAGCGGTAAAGCCGTTGTATCCGTGGGTTCAAGCTTTTGCTCTGCTTCCGTAGGATCAACGGTTTGGCCCTCTTCGGGCAAAGGATCCATGGTGACGGCTCGGATTCCAAGAACAGCCAACATAAAGAGAATTACACCTAGGCCTATAAAAGAGTTTCGCCACCCCCAAATATTCCCGATGTACTCTCCATCATAAGGATCCTTGCGTTCTTCCTGCTCTGGTTTACTCATTTTCCGACAACTTATTAAGTAATTCTTTGTTTTTTGAAGTAGGCACAAAAGTATGCTTTAATCCCGTCTTTCAGAAGCAACTTCCCGGCAAGTCAATGAAATTTTGAGGGTGCAAAAGCGTTATATAGGCGCGATATGAACGTCTGAAGAACTAAGCCCCTTGGCCAAGCTACCATCTCTGATGAGGACTAAAAGCCACTGATCCGTGCCTATAACTCATTCGAAAAAGCTCAAATAGGGGGCATATTCTTGATTTCACTTTCGTTTAATTGAAGGCGTATGCGTATTTTAGTGCAATATCTGTAATCCCGATTTTATGAAGCAATATGGTGTAATAGCGGTTAGTTCGATTTTAAGTGCGATCATTGCTGTATTCATCTACCGCGTTTTTGAAGAACCCCGAGAAATTCTAATTCGGGATTCTCAACCAGCAAAGTATACAGCTTATTCCGACGACCCCCTGAATAGCCCCAGGGAGCGACTCTTCCTTTCATCTGCACCGACCAACTTCACCGCTGCCGCAGAAGCCGTCACACCTGCCGTTGTCAACATCCGAACCATACAAGGCGGAAACTTTGATCTTTGGGGATCAAATAGCAACCTGAGTTCTTCATCGGGATCGGGAGTGATCATTTCGCCGGATGGCTACATTGTCACCAACAACCATGTCATTGAGGAAGGAGATGACATTGAAGTTACCCTCAATGACAAGCGTGAATTTGAAGCGAAGGTGATTGGCACCGACCCTTCTACGGACATGGCTTTGATCAAAATTAAAGGAAATAATCTTCCGTATCTCATCTTTGGTAATAGCGATTCTTTGCGCGTTGGGGAATGGGTACTGGCTGTAGGTAGCCCTTTCGACCTGGAGTCCACTGTAACGGCAGGTATTGTAAGTGCAAAAGCGCGTAACATTGATATTTTAGAGGGACAAGATCGCATTGAATCCTTTATACAGACAGATGCCGCCGTCAACCCGGGCAACAGTGGAGGTGCTTTGGTCAATACGAACGGAGAACTCATTGGCATTAACACGGCGATCATCACTAGATCTGGCCGATATGAAGGATACTCCTTTGCCGTTCCTGCAAATCTGGTTCGGAAGGTGATCAAGGACCTCAGAGATTACGGGGTCGTGCAGAGAGGAATCATGGGCGTTTACATCGATGAGATTACGAATCGCAAAGCCAAGGAATTAGGTCTTCCTAGCGTGGAGGGTGTACTCATTACCCGTATTAGCCCCGGTGGTAGTGCCGAGGATGCAGGTATGGTGAAGAATGATGTAATTATCAGCATCAATGGCGTCAAGACCAGAACTCTACCCGAGATGCAAGAATTGTTGGGAAGATATCGTCCCGGCAATCTATTACAAGTAGAATATCTGCGTAAGGGTAAATCCTATAAAGTAGAGATTATTTTAAAGGATAAAACGAATGGTGTAGCTTCCATTTCCTCCTCGGAAGAAGCTATTTTGCGAACCCTCGGCTTCGAACTGCGAAATCTAACTAAGGAAGAAAAGAAACGCATGCAGGTTGATGGAGTAAAAGTGATCAGTATCTATCGCGGCAGCAAAATTGAGCGGACCAATATGGATCCCGGCTTCATCATCACCAATTTAGATAATCGCCGTATTGGTTCTGTCAAAGAACTGATCCGCGAATTGGAGGAGGCTTCTGGCAAAGTAATGCTCGAAGGAATTTATGAGCATTATCCCGGTTCCTATTACTATGCTTTCCCTATTGACTAATCACAGCCTTTGTGCCCAGTCCTAACTTTGACATCACCACAAATCACACATGACGAAAATTGATCTTGAAAAGAGCAAGAACGAAGATAGCATAAAGCTCTTACTCTCTCAGATGAACTACCGCCTGGAAAAAATTAAGCTAGGGGGAGGAGAAAAGAAAATTGCCAAACAGCATAGCAAAGGAAAACTCACCGCTCGCGAAAGAGTAGATTATCTCATCGATAAAGACAAACCCTTTTTTGAAATCGGTGCCTTCGTAGGTTATGAAATGTACGAGGAATATGGAGGTTGTCCGGCTGGTGGTGTGGTCGTTGGCATTGGTTCCGTAAGTGGTAGACAATGCATGATTGTTGCCAATGACGCGACCGTGAAAGCAGGTGCGTGGTTCCCCATTTCTGGTAAGAAAAACTTGCGCGCCCAAGAAATTGCCATGGAAAACCGCCTCCCCATCATCTACTTGGTAGATAGTGCTGGTGTGTTTTTGCCCTTGCAAGATGAGATTTTTCCGGATAAGGAGCACTTTGGTCGAATCTTCCGGAACAACGCCCAAATGTCGAGTATGGGAATTCCACAAATCGCGGCAATTATGGGAAGTTGTGTGGCCGGTGGAGCATATCTCCCGATTATGTCCGATGAAGCTTTGATTGTGGATGGGACTGGCTCCATTTTCTTAGCTGGCCCTTACTTGGTGAAGGCGGCCATTGGAGAAGATGTTGACAAAGAAACCCTGGGTGGAGCATCCACGCATTCGGAAATATCCGGGGTTACCGACTATAAAATGCCGGACGACCAAACTTGCCTGGATACGATTCGAGATCTGGTAGATAAAATGGGGACTTTCGAAAATGCGGGCTTCAATCGTGTGCCTGCGCTGCCTCCCAAAGAAGCGGAAGAAGAAATTCTACAGATATTTCCTGAAGCTAGAACGAAGCCTTACAATACGATTGAGATCCTGAAGCGATTGGTAGACGATTCCGAGCTAACACTGTACAAAGCAGACTATGGGAAAACGATCATTTGTGCCTATGCACGTATCGATGGCTGGTCAGTGGGTATCGTGGCCAATAACCGTGAAGTCATCAAGAATAAGAAAGGGGAGATGCAATTTGGAGGGGTGATTTACTCGGATTCTGCGGATAAAGCCACTCGCTTCATCCTAAATTGCAACCAAAAAAAGATCCCACTCGTATTCTTACATGATGTTACCGGCTTTATGGTCGGGACAAGATCAGAGCATGGTGGCATTATCAAGGATGGTGCAAAGATGGTTAACGCAGTTTCTAATTCCACGGTTCCTAAGTTTACGGTTGTCATGGGAAATTCCTACGGAGCAGGCAATTATGCTATGTGTGGAAAAGCCTATGATCCCAGATTAATCGTAGCTTGGCCCACTGCCAAAGTAGCGGTAATGGGTGGAGCACAAGCGGCCAAAACCTTGACGCAGATTCGAGTGGCTTCCCTTAAAGCACAAGGGAAAGCACCAGACCCCGAAGAAGAGAAGCGTCTTTTCGAGGAGGTCAAGGATCGGTATGACAAACAAACGACTCCTTACTACGCAGCAGCACGGCTTTGGGTGGATGCCATTATCCATCCATTGGAGACCAGAGCCTGGATCTCTGCCGGTATCGAAGCTGCCAATAACGCGCCAGTGGCCAAATTTAACCCTGGCGTGATACAGACTTAGCATTAACTAACTCGTTGCCCCCATATAACGCAACCCGCCCAAACCAATAAGTTCAAAGCCTGGCTCAAGAGAATTGGCGTAGCTGTTTTCTTTTTTTCTTGATAAAAGGGCTAGTATGGGTGGCGATCTTTTTGGGCATTGGTCAATGCTTCTAGAGTAAGAGGGGAACTCTCTTCTAGCGCTTTCTCATGACCACCTAATCGCAGTAGGAACAGTGGTCAGCAGTTTATTCAAAGCTATTTAGATATGCAGTGCAAATGGAGCTACTTGTCGGTATTTTTATTTCAGTTCATCCTAGGATATGGACAAGAGATTATCCCTTTGCGCAATGCTTCTATGGAAGCGCTCCCTGGCCCCGCCAAAACACCAAATTTCTGGCATTTTTGTGGCCCTCCATTAGAGACGCCACCTGACGTGCACCCTTCTGGTGCCTTTGGCGTTCAGAAAAAAGCGGCTCATGGCTTAACTTACATGGGGCTGGTGGTCAGAGACAATGGCACTACTGAAAAGATATCTCAGCGACTCTCCACTCCGTTGCAACAAGGGAAAACCTATCGTCTTCAATGCTATACCGCCAAACCTGAGGTATATCGCAGCGTAAGTCGTTCGACTATGCGACCGGACTCTTTCACCAGAGCCATTCGGCTCCGGCTATGGGGAGTGAAGCATTGCAAAAAATTAGAAATGCTGGGCGAAACCGCCCCCATTACACATAGCAATTGGCAATTAACCTATTTCGAATTTACTCCAACGGTTCAACTCGAAGGTATTATGCTAGAAGCCTGGTACGAAAAAGATGATGCTAATGCCTACAACGGGGGGGTGTTCATTGATCTGGTTTCACCAATTTATGAGGTGGAGCAAAAAGCCATCCACTCCCCTCGCCTGCCGCCGCAATCAGATGTTGAGTCCATCAAAAGTTTTGTGTATCAGGAAACGCAAAAACTGGTGTTGAATACGTCCAATATGCCTAAACGAGATTTCATCATCGATGAAGATTCTTGCTATTATTTTACGGCCCTACCACTCTGGGATATTGGCCGAATGCTGAGTCGCTCCCCAAAAGCTAAAGTACACCTGGCTACTCCAAGTCGAGGTGCCGCTTTGTTGAAAGAAGAGATCAATGAAGCGCTACAATTGGGAGGACTCCCTAGTTTTCGCATTAAATGGCATAACATCAAGAAAGCGGGCAAGGGGAAGCGCTGGGTCGCCAACGACCCTAAACGCACCCTTTATGTCGGTATTTCCGGTATCTGAGGCTGTATGGCTATTCGGTCTTCAAGAATTTCGCTGGATTGGATAAGGACAGTCGCAATACCTGGCGGCTAACCGTCAGCAATGCTATCCCCGCTACCAGCACTCCCGCCGCTACAAAAAACCACCATTCTAAATCGATACCATAGGTATAATTTTCCAGCCAAGCATTCATGATGTACCATGCCAAAGGTCCACCCAAAAGGAGTGATAGGAGGATCAACCGCAAGTAATTGGCCGTTAAAATGCCAAACAAATGTTGTACAGATGCTCCCAACACCTTTCTCACGCTGATTTCTTTACTCCGTTGCTCCACCATAAAAGTGGATAGACCAAACAATCCCAAACAGGCAATTAATATCGCGAGGCCAGCACATACGGCAAAGACATTTCTCGTTCTATCTACATCCTCATACATAGCAGCATAGGATTCATCCATATAATCGTAGCGTATCGGCTGATTAGGCATGAACTCATCCCAAACTTTTTGAATGGCGGCGACCGTAGAGGACGTATGTTCAGCCTTCAATCGCACGGCCACAACCGACGCACTTCCTCTGCCACGGAAGAGTGCCAGCGGCCTAATTTCTTGCTTCATATCATCAAAGTGGAAATCTTTGACTACGCCTACCACATTCCAGGCTCGATAATTCCGAATACGTGCCCCAATAGGATCCTGTAATCCCAGTTTGCGCGCTAGGGTTTCGTTGATAATAACGGCAGCTGTATCTGTAGCCATTTTAGAATTAAAGTTTCGCCCCGCTACCAACTCCATTTTCATGGTGGATATATAGTTCTCAGCCACAAACCACGCTTGCCCACCTACGGAGTCATCTATTTTTTCTCGCCCATCTATCCAAAAACCATTGCCGTCCCGATTGGTACCTGCCACAGGAAAGTAATTACTATTAGTGACTTCCTCCACCATTGGAAGGGTCGCCAATTCTTGCTTGAAAGCGTCCGTTTTATCCCCTAGGGTATAGGCCCCTTGGATGAGAACCACCTGGTCTTTGTCAAAACCAACATCTTTGTTTAGGATGAATTGCATTTGTTGATAGACCACCAGAGCGCTAATAACCAACACAATGGAAGTGGTAAACTGAAAGGTCACTAAGCTATTGCGCAACCAGGGGCGCTTGCTTCCCTTACTCAACTTTCCTCTCATTATATCAATAGGTCTGAAAGCAGATAGGTATAGGGATGGGTAGAGACCAGCTACCCCACCTATCACTAAGGCCAATCCAAATAGTCCAGGAATTAACCACCAACTACCCAGGGGGAGGATCAGTTCCTTTCCAATCAATTGATTGAAATAGGGTAAGATCATGGCTGCCGCCAAAGCTCCTAGGATCACTGATAAACTGCTGTAAAGTACAGACTCCGTCAGAAATTGCCGAACCAGATCAGATCGGAATGAACCAACCACTTTCCGGACACCTATCTCCCTTGCCCGATTAGCAGATTTGGCCGTGAAGAGATTGATAAAGTTAACACAAGCCAATAGCAAAATACAAATAGCGATAAGTCCGAATAGCTTCACGATCCGGCGATCACCACTCTCATTTTTATCCGCAAAGGTTTCCGTGTTTAAGTAGATCTGACCAATTGGCTCTAGATCAAAAGTTCGGTATTTACGGAGAATTTCAGCAAATGAATCCTCTCGATCTTCAAAAAAGCGGATCATGTAGTTATCTCTGATTGCCAGTAGCTTCTCTTCTAGCGCCTCCGTATCCACTTCTGGTCTCAAGCGCACATAAGTGTCATAATTATTACAACACCAATCCGTTTGTTCGCCAGGCCAAAACGATACATCTACTAAAGTGATCAAGAATTCGAATTTCACATGAGAGTTGGGCAACTCATCCATCACTCCTCCAACGGTAAATAGTTGCTCCTCGTTATCATTTAATACCACCGTTCGGCCGACGGGATCCTCGCCAGGAAAATACTGTTCCGCCTTTCGCTTGGAAAGTACGATGGTATTTGGATTAGATAAGGCTGTCTCAGGACTTCCATAAAGCATAGGAATCTCCAGGATATCTAGCATTTCGGGGTCCGCGTAGGCGAAGTCATCTTCATAGGTGTTTTGTGTATCTTCCGATTTTCGGAATTGATTATCTCCAGCCAAGTACCAATCCCGCAAGATCATTCGCCCAGCCATTTCAATTTCAGGGTAATCCTCCTCCAGCAACTGTTTTGTTTGCGCTTGGAAAGCCGTCCAGCTATTGATGTTAAAATCGGGATTACTGCTCACATTTAGCAGTCGATAGATCCTGTCTTTTTCTGCATAATGTTGATCATAACTCGTTTCATCTTGAATTAATAAGGCGATCAAAAGGAAGGCCATAATCCCGATTGCGAATCCACCAATCTTAATGGCAGAATAGGTCTTATCCGTTAATAGGCTTCGGTAGCCGATTTTTAAATTTTGTCGTAACATATTCGGGCGATTTAAAAATGGAAAGGAATCCAGGGATCTGATCATCCCAGGACGAAACAATAACAGTACTTCCCAGGCAAAACGGCGCCTGGCACCACGCTCCCCAAACTCATCGATTAATTGGTCAAAGCGTTCATTAAGGTCCCCTTCGATGTCTTCTAGATAGTCTCGTCGACAAAACCATCGAAAGAAGCGCATAAACAGTCTTGGGGGAGATAGGTCTTTATCTTTTCTCATACTAATTGTCGAATATGATTCCAGGAATGGCGTTCCAAAGACCCAATCTTTGGTCGCGCGTTTCTTGCAAAGCATCCTTGCCAAAATTCGTAATGGTGAAGAAGCGTTTTCGCTTGCCACCGCGGACTTTGGTGGCTTCCCCTAGTTCGGAAGTCACATACCCCTTTTGCTCCAAACGGCGCAGTACCGTCTGTAAGGAACCGATGCTAATCTTGCGATCTAGCCGCTCGCGCATTTCATTGATGATGGCAATCCCGTAGGCTTCGCCGTGCAGTATAGCTACCATCAAAAGCACAATCTCCTCTAATTCTCCTAGTTTATGTTTACTCATCTAACCTATATTTACCTTAAAAGTATAAAATATAAAAATGCGTGTCAAGGAAAGTGCAAATTATTTTTACCTTAAAAGTATAAAATATAAAACTGGGGGGGTGAATTTGGCGGGACGGGGGGAGACAGCGGCCAGGAGGTCAGCTGTCAACGGCGGGGAGCGTGGCGGCTAAATGAGTGGGTTTTGAAAGCAAAACTCTAATTATCCCCACACTTATTATCTTTGCCAAAAATTTCAACTATTGGATTATTTAGCAAAGACTTTAGCAGGATTAGAAGAGGTATTAGCCAAGGAATTAGAAGTATTAGGTGCGGAACAGATCGAGATTGGCAATCGCATGGTGAGATATCAGGGCGACAAGGCTTTGCTCTATAAAAGTAATTTACACTTACGTACGGCCTTGCGTATTCTGGTGCCAATCCATCGATTTCGGGTGAAGCACCAAAATGAATTGTATAAGAAGGTCCAAAAAGTAGATTGGTCGGAATATTTGAGTTTATCCGACACCTTTGCGATCGATGCGGTGACCAATTCTGCCTTTATTCGGCACTCTCACTACGCAGCCTTGAAGACCAAGGATGCCATTGTCGATCAGTTCCGGAAAAAGACTGGCCGCCGACCAAGTATTGATGTACAATCTCCCAATCTTCGACTGCACCTCCACATACGAAATGATTGGGGTACCATCCTCCTGGATAGCTCTGGAGATTCTTTACACAAACGAGCCTATCGACAAGAAAGCGTTCCTGCACCAATCAACGAGGTCTTAGCAGCAGGCATGATCCTTTTGGCGGGTTGGGATGGCGATAGTTCTTTTATGGATGCTATGTGCGGCTCAGGAACTTTGCCGATCGAAGCCGCTCTGATTGCCCATAGAATTCCCCCTCAATGGCTTCGCCGTCAGTTTGGTTTTATGAAATGGAAAGATTTTGATGGCGGTCTGTGGCGGAAGATTCGCAAAGAGGCCGAGCGAGCCATTCGAGCGTCTGCTCATCCAATTTGGGCAAGCGATCGGGAGATGGATGCGATTCAAGCTACCAAGACTAATCTGCGCGCGCTAGGTCTGCTCAATAAAGTTAAAGTAGTGCAATCCGAGTTTTCGGAAATAGCTCCCCTACCCCAGCCAGGCTTACTGATTATCAATCCTCCCTACGACGAGCGACTCGAACGTACCGACATCAACGAATTGTATCAAAAGATCGGTGATAAGCTCAAGCAAGATTATTCCGGGTGGGAAGCCTGGGTTATCTCATCAAATAAAGCAGCTTTAAAGCACATAGGTCTCCGACCTTCCAGAAAAATCACCTTATACAATGGAGCTTTGGAGTGTAAATTCCATAAATTTGAGCTGTATCGAGGTTCCAAAAAAAGCAAGGGAACTTCCGCTACCAATACAGCCGAGGAATGAAGCATCTAATCATAATACTCCTTTTTTCAACTCCTTTTTTGACGCAGGCGCAGCAACTGACGATTGCGGGCCATTCCTTACCGGAATTGCGTCAATCGCAAGCCGTCCCATTACCTACTTTCTCCCTCAGTCAATCCGTGAAGTATTTACAACTGGCAAAGACCGATGTGCACGCCAAACGCTCTTTAGACGAGTTAATGCTCCACAGTCCCAATCAGCAGCCAAGAGCATGGTCCTATCAAGACCTCGCCTTCTTTTGTAAATTAGAAGTGAAACTGGAAAAGGCTACCCATTTGCCCATCAAGTTCCGCCTGGGAGAAGTCCAATATGCAGAAAATCGAGAGGGTAAATACGGAAAGTTACAGCAACAACTCAACAACTAATAGTATGTTTAAATTTCGGTCTTTGAGCCGAAAATGATTCATTTTTTGTTTAAACGAGGCGTAGGTTCTGGCTGATAGCAGCGCTATCAAGCCGGGTTCTACAACGAAGGATAAGCAAAATAGGAACATTTGCAGGCCAATTATTGGATTTTAAACATGAACTAAGACCTACAAGCGTGCGAAATGGCGATCATCAATCGCTTGAGAAGATATAAAAGGTTATTTTAGGTCAAATAGATTTTGCACACCGATAGTCCGACTCACCGTGTACCCTTCCCCAAACTCAAACCCAGCAGGACGACCGTAGGAACGAGCTTTGGCGGTTAGAAATGCCATAAAATCGGCTCCGGAAATCGGAGAGCTCATCTCCTTTTCATATTCCTTAGCCTCTGGAACAAAGAATTGCGAGCTAAAGGTCTTGATCAATTCCATTTTTCGATCCATATAGCCAGAGATATCCACCACTAGATCGGGTTCCAGATTGTAATCTTGGATATAATGGTAAACAGCAGAAGGACGCCAACGTTCCTGGGAGGCCCCAGCATCATCCATTGTCTCTACTTTGGCTAAACCAGCATAATAACAGGCATCGGCCGTAAGTTTGGCCGCGCGGCCATGATCGGGATGGCGGTCGCTAATCGCATTGGCTAATACAATCTCTGGCTGATGCATACGGATAATACGGATGATCGAATGGATATTTTCGGGGGTGTACTGGAAAAAACCATCGGCCATAGCTAGGTTCTTTCTGAACAAGGCCCCCATCTTTTGGGCGGATTCAGCTGCTTCCCGATCACGAATTTCAGCGGTACCACGTGTCCCTAATTCTCCACGGGTAAGATCCAATAAGCCTACCCTATTACCTTCATCAATATGGCGGAGTAAGGTTCCGGAACAAGCAAGCTCCACATCATCAGGGTGTACCCCGATAGCCAGGATATCTACTTTCATGCAAACAGTTTAGATAAGAATTGAGTAGTCTTATTCTTCGATCAGTCGCCGAATAGCCTTTTTTACTTTGTTGGCATTGGGCCGTGTAAATGTATAAAAAAAGGTCCTTACCTGGCCTTCTTTATCGATGAGGTATTTGTGGAAGTTCCAACGCGGAGTAGAGGAGACATTCCCATTCTCCGATCGCTTGGACAGAAAATTGAAGACAGGATGTGCCTTTCCCCCCTTTACATGGACTTTCTCTAATATAGGGTAAGAGGCTTCATATTTAGTTTGGCAGAATTGCTGAATTTCTTTTCCTTCTAAAGGTTCTTGCCCTGCAAAATCATTGGAGGGAAAAGCTAATATTTCGAATCCTTCTTCTCTAAATTCTCGATACAGGTCCTCCATATCATCTAATTGCGGGGTAAACCCACATTTAGAGGCAGTATTTACCACCATTAAGACTTTCCCTTCATAATCGGCAAGATTCACCTCTTTGCCTTCGATATCCTTCACCTTGAATCGATGTATAGAATTTTCCTTTGCACTCATAATAGAACATTTCTTAGCTACTAACTATTTCCTCACTTTCTCTTTACAACTAGTGTTAGGGTAAAAAGTTGTGTATTCAGAAGAGAAAGGCCGCAGATTAGTCTAGTTGGCAACCTTCAAAGTACTTTTCCGCACTTGCCCGTTGGAATCTAATACCGTAACTTCTAGTTGAAAGCCAGGTTGGATTTTCTCCTTTCCATTCACTTCGAGGAAGATACCATACTCTTTGTTTTGATCAATCTTTTGTCCGGCAAAGGCATTTTTTATGATCATATCATCTCTGCCAAGTATTTTCAGGCCGCTCAAAACGGCAGGCTCCCCAGTATTTCGGATCTTAACAAAGGCATCGCGACCGAGTGGAGCAATTTGAAAGGAATGCAAATGAATATTGGAGGTTTTTTTTACTCGAACTTTTCTGCGCTTACGGCTTCTCCTGATCGCCATCACGATGATCAGAAACAAAAGAAAACCTCCTCCGATATAGGCCCATTCTTCCAGCGTTAGCTGTTCTGCCAACTCTTGGGCCTGTGCTATATATTCTTCCATGGGTAGATTAAGCAATTACAGTCACAAACTTAGGAAAAAGCCTTAACTTTTAACCCGTACCCTGGTCAGAATCAGTAGACTAATAATAAAAAACAAGGCTAATACTAAAACACTGATCCGCATACTTCCCGTAATCTGTTCAATAAAGCCAAAACTGAAGGTTCCTACAATTATGGCCACTTTTTCCACCACATCATAAAAACTAAAGTAGGAGGTGGTATCTTCCGTATCTTCTGGAATGAGTTTAGAGTAAGTAGATCTGGAAAGGGATTGGATACCTCCCATGACTAAACCGACCGAGGCTGCTACTAGAAAGAATTGAGCTTGATTCTGCACAAAGTAAGCCAACACGCAGATGCCCACCCATATAAATAGCATGATAAAGATGGAAGCAATGTTGCCCAGCCGGTCCGAGATTTTAGCAAATAGGTATGCGCCTAAAATCGCCACCAGTTGTAGCACCAAAACCACTATAATTAGCTTACCTGCGTCAAATTCCAGTTCCTTCTCAGCAAAGATGGAGGCCAAAAATAAAACGGTTTGTACCCCTGCACTATAGCAAAAAAAGGAAATTAAAAAAGCTTTGGTGCTGCCTTGTTCTCTCAATTCACGCCATACCTTTTGCAATTCTTTCATCCCACGGCTCAATAAGCCCGCTTGTGGTTTATCCTTGGGGTCCGGTGGTAAGACACGGAAAGGAATCATGGCAAAACCAATCCACCATAATCCAACCATCAAAAAGGAAATCCGTGCGGCCAAAGTACCTTTATCAGCTACGCCAAACCATTCCGGTTTTTGAATGATCAACAAATTCACGATCAGCAAGAGTACACTTCCAATGTATCCATAGGAAAAGCCTTTGGCACTAACACTGTCATACCGATCTTCCGTGGCAATTTCGGGCAAGTAAGAATTGTAAAATACTAAGCCTCCTGCAAAACCAATCATCCCCATCATAAATCCAATTACACCTAAGGCCACTGGACTTCCTGTATCATAGAAGAATAGGGAAATACAGCCGATAGAACCAAATATGGTAAAGAACTTCAGAAAGAATTTTTTCTTCCCTCCTGAATCTGCAATGCCGGAAAGCAAGGGTGAAAAAATAGCGATTAGTAGATAAGAACCCGAAATGGCATAAGCAAACAGCGTAGAATTCGACATTTCAATCCCAAGAACAGATACCGTATCTGCTGTAACGGTAGTGAAATAAGCCGGAAATATAGCCACTGTAATAACGAGAGCGAAAGCAGAATTTGCCCAGTCAAAAAGTGCCCAGGCATTGATCACTTTCTTATCATTTAGCTGCGGAGACAGCGGTGCGTTCGAGATATCCATGTATCAAATAATGAATTGAGTAGAAGGAGAAAAGGACAATGAAGCATTAAGGATGAGGCAGAAATATTTCTCAACATTCAATACACATGATTCATCAAAATACTTCACTATTTTGGGTACCAATGATTTACAGTGCCCAATATAGGTAAAATATCGTATCTTGTCCTAGTTATGGATATCGCTATATTATCCCGAGGGCCACAGTTATACTCTACACAAAGCTTGTACAGAGCAGGGAGAACTAGAGGCCATAATATGTCTATAATTGATCACACCCTATGTAGTTTAGTGATCGAAGATGGTCATCCTGAGATTTACTACGAAGGACAACCCATTCGTCATTTCGATGCTGTCATTCCCAGGATCGGAGCCTCTGTTACACAACAAGGAGCTGCCGTAATCACCCATTTCGAGCTTATGAATGTCTTTACTGCAGCTCGGGCCAATGCCTTGCTACTGGGAAGAGACAAACTTCGCTGCTTACAACAATTGCATCGTCAAGGGTTATCTACTCCCAAGACGGTCGCCCTGGGCCAGCATTCCGATCTCTGGTCAGCAGTTAATGCCCTAGATGGCTTCCCTGTCGTCATTAAGCTGCTCGAAGGAACCCATGGTATCGGTGTGATTTTATGCGAGAGCATGCAACAGACCGAATCCACCGTGGAAGCTTTCCAGCGATTGAAAGAAAGGGTAATTATGCAGGAGTTCATCAAAGAATCCAAGGGAACAGATATTCGAGCCTTGGTCGTAGATGGTGAGGTGGTAGCCTCTATGAAACGTCAGGCCCAGGAAGGTGAGTTTCGCTCTAATCTGCATCGCGGTGCAAGTGCTAGCGCTGAAAAACTTACACAGACTGAGATGAATATAGTCGTTAGAGCCACTAAGGCCGTAGGCCTTAGTGTAGCCGGTGTTGATCTCCTACGCTCCGAACGAGGCCCGCTAATCATGGAAGTTAATGCCTCTCCAGGTCTCGAAGGAATCGAAACCATGACTGGCACAAATGTCGCCGCCAAGATCATTCAATTCATTGAGAAAAAAGTACGAGAGCGCAGGCGCGCCCAAGCAAGATTGCGGTAGGCCCGTTGGGTCTGCTTGCTCCGGATTGTAGTTGGTGGAAAACACCAACTACGGCTAGGGAGGCTAGAGGTTTGGAAAACACCAATTACGGCTAGAGGTTGGTGCCTTTTCCCTAAGCCCCTTAGCCCAGATTGGTGTTTTCCATTATTTTCCCCCTCAGCCCAGGTTGGTGTTTTCCACCAACCGTCCCCCTAGCCCCCCAAAAACAATACAAAAAAAGTCACTCCACTTGCCATACTCAGAACTTCTAAGTATATTTACACCTAGAACATCTAAGTATGCAAAACTATTCCAAAGAATTGATTGCGGCTTCCACCATTCCGATTGTACTATCCATCCTCAAAAGAGGAGATAACTACGGGTATAAAATCATCAAGGAAGTACAAGACATCTCCGAAGGGGCACTGAACTGGAAGGAAGGGTCACTTTATCCCGTCTTGACCAAATTAGAGAAGAACAAACTCATCTCTTCCTACATCAAGACCGAAAATGGCCGTAACCGTAAATATTACTCGCTCAATGACACCGGCAAGAGTTTTCTAGTACAACTCCAATCCGAGTGGCAATCTCTTCACGAAATCATGCAAAAAATATGGCGCCCACAAAACCCTTTGATCTTAGACTAGAGGTAGATACCTACGTCAGCCGACTGGATAATAATTTATTACTGAGTAATGAAGAGTCCGATGAACTCCGTGACCACTTTCATTGCCAGGTAGGAGAGCTAGCAGAGCTAGGTCTTAGTGAAGCGGAGGCCTTCCAAGTCAGCAAGATGCGATTTGGTGAACAGGCTTTGATCCAAAAGGAATACCACAAGGCCAAGCCCATGAAGATGATGTATAGGTACCTAATGGTAGGACTGCTCCTTCTCTTTTCTGTCCGACTTGTTGAGGTCTTGATATCATATTGTTCAGCTATCATGTTTCTATTGATCGACAAATATAATACGTCCATGAAAGTGGCCAATGTTATTGATCTTGGATTAAAGGGAAGTGTAGTCATTATTCTATTTGCTTGGATCTATATCGGTCTTAAGCGTGGTAGAATCAGTAAGTGGTTACTTTGGGCGATTCCTCTTATGAGTATTGTGGGACTAGCTTCGACGCCCATGCTGTATTCCCTTGGAATGGGGTATAATTCTGATGTCTATATTTCGATAGTTGGCAAAGCAATAATGAATTCCAATATTATAATGCTAATTTCGTATCTATTATCCATAGGCTTATTTTTTATGCTTTGGCATCGAAATGGAAAGAGCCTACGTCTCTCAAACTGATCGTACGAAATTCATGACCGAAACTAGCGAAACCTCGACCTTTATTATACATAATATTGCGGTAGAACCGGGAGAGCAAAAGACCATACGGCTTCCTGTTGGAGAACTGCCCTCAGGCACCAAGATTAGTATCCGGGCACACGTTTACCGCAGTACAAACCCGGGTCCGACGGTTCTGATTCTAGGTGGTGTACATGGTGATGAGATCAATGGCGTAGAGATTGTTAGACGTTCAGTGCAAAAAGGGCTGTTTGAAGATCTTCAGTGTGGTAGCGTTATTGCGATCCCTATCCTTAATATCTATGGTTTCATTAACTTCTCAAGAGCCGTACCCGACGGCAAGGATGTTAATCGCAGTTTCCCGGGAACAACCAAAGGTTCTCTCGCCTCCCGCGTTGCTCGGACGCTCACCAAGAAGGTACTTCCCCTGGTTGATTTTGGTATTGACTTCCATACCGGAGGGCATAGTCATTACAACTACCCTCAAATCCGCTACAGCAAAAATGACCCAACGGCTGAAGAACTAGCCAAGGTATTTGGTGCCAAATACACCTTAGGTATGAAAACCATCAGCAAGTCTCTGCGCAAGGTCGCCCTGGATCAAGAAAAGCCGATCCTCGTTTTTGAGGGGGGTGAAAACTTGCGATACGATGGCATCTCTATCGAAAATGGACTCGATGGCATTAGACGAGTATTACATTACCATGATATGCTACCTAGCGCGCCGGCCATTCCTCCAACCTTGCACTACCAGCAAACCACTTGGGTGCGCGCCTCTAACGGTGGAATGTTTCTGTGGATGAAACAATCAGGACATCCAGTTAGGCAGGGGGAACCATTAGGGCGCATCAACGACCCTTTTGGCAAGGAAGAGGATGTGTATATACTATCTCCCCATGATGGCCATATCATTGGCCATAACAATACGCCAGTGATTAGTCCGGGCGATGCTTTGTTCCACATCGCTTATTGAGGAGCGTAATAGATTGCCATTAGCTAATCATTGAACAATTACGATTCGACGTATGGCAAGCAGCCTACCACTTTCACCGAACAACTGCAATAAGTAGGTACCTTCTGCTAGTTGACCTAGAGGCCATTCAAACCGCCCTTTTTGGCCTAAATGTAGATTAGTAGATTGCAGTCTTTGCCCTAGTAGATCCAGGAGGTGAAGTTGACATTCTTGACTGTTTTCTAACTGATAGGAAATCAACAAGGGTCGTCCATTTGGCAATGGATTCGGAGCAACTCCCAATACTATTTTTCCACTGGGCGCTCGACTTGCATTAGGTGCCTCCAGCACAAAGGACCAATGCTTCATACACCCATTTCCATCCGTGACACTGACTTCATAGCTACCATTGGATAAACCATCAATTGAGGCCGTAGTCGCTCCATTACTCCAACTCCATTGATACGGTTGCCGTCCTCCGCTAATCTCATCTAAGGTGATGTTGCCATCGCTTTGGCCAGGGGTAGCAGGAATAACCGTAAAGCTCGCCGCCAAAGAATCTGGTTCATCAATCTGCACAAAGAGTTTTTCCTCGCAATTTTGTTGATCTTTGACTATCATGGCATAGAGGCCAGGAGCAAGATTTGTATTGCCGATTCCCACCAAACCAGCGGAAGTCCATTCATAGCTCAGTGGTTCTTGCCCGTTGGTGGTAACCACTACCTCTCCGTCCACTTCTCCAAAGCAACTCACTTCCTCTGCTTGAATCGAGCTAATGACTAGATCGAAAGTCTCTCGCTCATAAGCCCCTAGATCTACTCTATTTTCCAGGACACGAGGGTTGCCCTCTAAATCCCATTCACTCAACAAAGCATCATTCGAGCCTGCATTGATGGCGGGTGAGCACCCAGCCAAACGAAAATCTCCATTGAGACTGTCTCGAAAGTGAGGATCCACATTGAATAAATTACCAAGCCCACAGGCCTCCTCGCTGCCTGCGAAGTCACAATCAGCAGCACTAATCAAGTTGTGAGAAAACTCGAATCCATTCAAGGAAGGTATCTCCCTGGACTGGTTGTGGAATATATCAGTAAGTGCAAACTGCGGGTCCCAAAAAATAGAGTTCTTCACGAAAACTTTGGAAGATCGCTCCCCTTCATTCAAAGACCAATCTAGTGCAGTAATGACAGATTGAGTATTATTCACAAAAGTAGAATTGGTTACCTCAGTCCTGATATTGGGGCTAAGCCAGGATAAGTCTATAGCTTCTCTATTGTTACTAAACAGACTATTACTAATCTTTATATCCCCTCCTACATCTATCTTTCCTGTATTGATGGAAATCCCTCCTAGCGCTGAAAAAGAGTTATCAAATTTAGAATCTTCCAACTTAACCGAAAGCGTATCGGTATCTGCCATGAATGCGGTTATTGCCCCTTCGCTAAACGCACCATAGTTATCGAGAAAAGTACAATGCTTGAAACTAAGGAAAACATTATTGCTTAAACCAATGGCAGCAACTGCCACTCCTTCTCGGTTTTGTACCCCATTCCGTTCAAATCGACAATTTGTAAGATTAAACTGATAGTTGTTCTGAACTTGAAAGTCATTCCCGGAGAACAAGCCTCCAATCCCTGCCCCTTCGCGAGATTCATTTTCCTCAAAACAGCTATTCCACGCCTTAAGTATCCCCTCCTCTACCGTATTTTGAGCTGCAATTCCCCCTCCTAAGCTTAAAGCAACATTTCTTTTGAAATTAACTTGTTTCACCTCTAGCTCCCAGCGCCCCTCCCCGATATATACTCCACCTCCAGCAATATGAGCAAAGTTATCTTCAAAGTGACAGTCATATATTTTCATTGCTACCTCATTAGCTGTCCACCCTCTAAAGTAAATTCCCCCACCAGATGCTAGGGCGTAGTTTCTACTAAACTCACAATCCAATATTTGAGGAGAAGCCCTATGCCCTTCTTCGGAGAGTATGGCAATTCCCCCACCGCTCCAAGCATAATTATTAATAATCTTGCAGGATTGTATCCGGAGGTTTGCCATAGGATACTGATCCTCTGTTTCAATTAACAAACCTCCTCCAAATAGATAGGGGCTAGAAAAAGAAGGGTCTGAATAATTTGCTGCTCCCTCAGTAATGGTGAAGCCATCCAAGGTTGTCGTACTATCCACTCCGATAGCATATACAACATGATAAGAATTATCCAAGCTATCCTCTTGAACTCCAATATTACCACTCAGGATAGTCTCGAATTCCTCCAAATCTCGCGCTGGCGCTTCCTCATGCCCAGCAAAGCCACCTATCATGGCAACTCCATTCTTCAATTCAAAACTAACCGTTCTATCCGTAGAGCTAGTAGGTTTGTAAATTCCTTCTGCCACCAAAATCGTATCTCCATATTGAGCGGTAGCTATTGCATCTTGTAGATTAATAAAGGCATCTCTCCAGCTTTCACCTGTATTGCTACCAGTAGAATGCTGATTGACATAGATTCTGGAAGATTGAGCTGAAACAGAGGTTAGTCCGAAGAGAAAAATGACCAACATTTTTGTGTAAGGGCTTACAAAAGCATTTTTACTACAGATCGTTTTCATGTTGTTATAGACTTTCCAATTACGCGCAAAAAATAAAATCAAATTTAATAAAAATTAATGCGTAGATCAAAGCAGGTACCTATATTTAGAATATCGACAAGACTAAACGCTAGATTCTGGATTCAATTCATATCTTGTTCCCCTATGTCACGAATCCTTTGGATTCAGTTATCTTGCTTCTAAGCAATCATGGCCAACCCTATCGTCAACATAAAGTTTCGCCAAAAGGAAGGAGCCTCGCCTTCCTTTGAACTCATGCGTTTGGAAGAGGTATATCAACGACAAAACCTCGATCATAACCCAGAAGATTTACATCGCGTTGAGTTCTTTATCCTGCTGTTTATCGAATCTGGGCAAGGTCATCATGTTATAGACTTTGAACAATTCGAGCTAAGTCCTGGCGCCCTACTCACAATTCGAAAAGATCAAATTCATCGTTTCGTAAAGGGCGATGCCAGAGGCTATATGTTGTTATTCACAGAAGAGTTTGTGATCAGTTACTTTAATCATACTGAGGTACTGAAAACCTTACAGATTTTCAATGAATTGATGGGCTCGCCCTTGGTGCGGCTACAGGCTCAGGAAGTTGAGGAGATCAAGCACCTCACACAAATCGTAGAGCACTGGGATACGATTGAAGAAATTCCGGCACGTGCCGAATGGAAGAATAAAAATGGTAAGTTTTAATTACCTACCTGATAAGATCTGAATGAAAGTGGGCTATCTTCCTGGAAGATGGCCCCTTGATTTTAAAACAACAACGGCATCAAATACTTAGCCATTAGGGCGATAAGCAAAATAACGATGGTGTTAAGGACAATACCTGCTTTCATCATTTGAGGAATCCGCAGATGGCCACTAGCAAATACAATAGCATTCGGTGGCGTGGACATCGGCAACATAAAGGCGCAACTGGCAGCCAGCGTAACAGGAATGCAATATAAAATCGGATCTGCCTCAAGTCCCAGAGCAATGCCTCCCACTACTGGAAGAAAGACCACTACCAAAGCTAAATTAGACATCACCTCCGTCAGAAATAGAGAAACAGCAGTCAGTCCCAGTAATATCCAGAATGCCGTGGCAGCAACAGCTTCAAATTGTTGTCCAACCAAATCGATTAGTCCCGTCCGCTGCAAAGCCCCTGCCAAACTCAATCCACCTCCAAACAAGAGTAATATTCCCCAAGGTAATCGTTCTGTGTCCTTCCAGTCCAGTACAAAACGTCCTTCAGCAAAATTAACTGGCACCACAAAGAGCATCACAGTAGCAGTCATAGCAATAAGTGTATCACTAATGGCTACCTCAGGCAGAAGATTATCAAGGGGTTGACGGATAATCCAAGCCAGGGCCGTGCCTACGAAGATGATCAGAATACGTTTTTCTCCCTTACTCAACTTTCCTAAACGAGCCAATTCATCCCGAATTAGCTGCTGCGCATGCCCGAATTGCCCCATATGATTAGGAAATAGCAGTTTGACCAATACCCAGTAAATAATGGCTATCATAACGGCTGCAAATGGCAAGCCCAAAACCAGCCATTTTGCAAAACTAACGTCTACGCCATAGGTGTCTTTCATAAACCCCACAAAGACCACCGTGGGAGGTGTTCCAATGATTGTAGCTGTCCCCCCGACATTCGCTGCATAAGCAATTCCCAATAGTAGTGTCAGGGCAAAATTGCGGATCTGTTTGGGTGTGTATTCATTCTTGGCCTCCCCTTTGGTTAGCAGATCAATGACCGAAGTAGCAATGGGTAACATCATTACTGTAGTAGCTGTATTACTGATCCACATACTTAGGCCTCCGGTGGCCAGCAAAAAACCCAGAACGATTCGATTGGCATTGGTTCCGGTGATCCTAACGATATTCAAGGCGATTCGCCGGTGCAAATTCCATCTTTCCATAGCAATGGCAATCATGAACCCCCCCATAAATAAAAACACTATGGGGTTAGCATATGGTGCGGTGGCCGTTTTCATATCACTAATACCCAATGAAGGAATGAGTACCATGGGCAATAGGGCTGTAACGGGTAAGGGTACAGCTTCTGTAATCCACCAAACCAACATGAAAGTTCCCATAGCAATCGCCCGCCAAGCGACTGGCTCCAGGCCACTCGGAGTAGGAAGAATCAAAAGAAGAAGAAAAAGGATTGGGCCCAGGAAAAGACCGATTTTTTGCAATTGCATCTGAACAAAGTGGGAAACCAGAAGTAGGAAATTGGAAATCAAAAATGCGTTACAAATATTCTGCCTTCCTACTTCCCGCTTCCGCCTTCTAAGCTATTTTTTCAATTTCAAATTTGCGACAATGAATTCTCCAACCTTTTCACCTTGTGATACTCCATTATCAATTGCTGGTCGATAGTGAATCCCTCCATACAAGCGACTAACAGCAGCTTCTTCCGAAGCATGTTTGAAGGATGTGAAAGAACGCATAGGCAGACCGTACTCCTCTTCCGTGGTATCATCAAAGGCAAAGCCCTCTCCAAACAAAGACGTCAAAGCGATGGCAGCAGCTCTCGAAATCACACTATGTCCACTGGTGTATTCTGGGAAGGGTGGTGTCTGCAAGGCAGGAGTCCAATCCTCATCCAGATGTCGGTTGATGACTGTTTCTGGACGAATCAAATTACTACGATATTTCTCATCCCAACAGCTAATGAAGGCATCGGCCAGTGATATGGAGGTAAGGGCGTAAGCTTCAATGGTCTGCATAAAGTTGGTCTGTTTCTTCTCGCAGGCCAATTTCGTAATACCAATCCAATGCCCGCCCGGCGTAATCTTTTTGGTAGCAAACATCACGTGCCCAGTATGGTGCGACACATAGGGGTTGCAATCCCAAAATTCAGCAATAGCCAAACGCTCCTCTTTTTCTTCATTTAAGGCATTGTACACCTCCATGAGTTCCTCATAAAAGAGACTGTTCTTATCCATGTCGTAAGGCGTAGGAGGTGGAGGAGAAAATTGCTGGGCCGAATCGATTACAAAGGGGCGGATCTCCCGCCAATGTGGCTCGATCCCGTCCATATAATCTGGCGGGGTGGGTTGCCACCTAGCGGGCTCGTCTAGAATAGAGAATTTCGGGTAGGTTCTCGTCTCATTATACATATCTTTTTTAGCCCACTCCATGATCGCAGCTGCCACCTCATCGCCGTAGGCTAAAGACCGACGGTAAACTGCCTTTGGCATCCCTACAGCCTCAAACTCTTGATATATCTTGTCCTGAAAAGCAGAAATACTATCTAAAGAGAAAATCAATTCCTTCCCAACCTTTAAAAGGGCGTGAATACTTGCTAAAGGAAAGCAGTACTCCTTATCAGCCTCAGGTTGAGGTAAGGCATCCAGATCCGTCAATTGCCCAACCATGCTTTGGTAAGCCTTATCACCTTGTGCCGCTATTTCGTAGGCAGCTATGGAAGGGTAGGCATAAATTCGACTTGCTACAGGAGGAGAAAAGATATCATGAACAATGACATCCGTTAATTTCTTCATGGATCGATGGAAATAGGCCGGATCCGCGGCTTCTTCCTGAAAATTGGGATTAGTACTTTCGCATCCCATCAACGTCAGACCTGCCAGCGCTAAGCAAAAAAACAGAATCCTCATAAACACCGGTGATTTTGTTAATAATGTAGTTCACCGCGAATTTAAGGAAGTTTGTCAAGGATTACACCCTTTTCTCTCTATCCATTCTACCCGACTACAATCCCGACAAGATTCGGCAGCTGCGCAATAAAGCACAGCTGCCGATTCACATTTCACAAGCTAGCTCATGTACTATCCATTGCCCGCATAACTCAAAAGGTCTCGGAACAAGGAAGGCTTGGCTCGATAATCGCCTAAATCTTTCACCGTAAAGGCGTAGGCTTCTTTATTCTTCAACTTAAGTTTCATCAGTTCTTCGGCTTTTAGGTAGAATACCCTACCATCTTTTGCGTATACCACCAAGGTATTGGGAGATTTCAAATCCAAATGAATCTTTCCTTTTGTATACCGCAATAAGCCATTTAAGCGATGATTGATTACCTCTACCCGCGCGTAATCAATGCCTTGACCTGCCTCATCCTTGAATTTTGCCAGTAACTCTTGCTCGTCCTTAAAGCGCTTCAAAACATCAAAATTAAAGACGCCAAGCGTACTGATCTTGAAGCGCGGAACTGGATTCCCTAACTCTTTATAGGTTGTCACATAAGTCACCTCGTCGTATGAAATACGAGGGTCGAATCTACTCAACAGTTCGATCCACTGATTCTTAGAAATAGATCTATTCAGGTAATTCTGATGCAGGTGATTCGCTTGCCCAACCAAGAAAGAACGCCCCCCAATCCTTTCATTGTCAATGATTTCCAATTCTTAGGCAGGACAGTCTTTTGTTGCTCGATGCCGTTGTCACCTATATCCAAACCTCCCAGTCCAAAGAGCACGGCTTGTAACATCCCGGCGGTTTCAGAGATTCCCCCAAAAGGGGGGACTTTATTAGGTTGATAACTTTGCGTAAAAAATTGATGCGCCTTCTCCGCTTCTCCCAAGCGACCATATAGCGTTGCCAATACGGAAAAGCCCATGGCAGGCCCATTGGGAGACATTCGCTGTTCATAGTAGGCCAGGTCTTTGCGAATCTGGCTTTCTGCTGTCACGATCTTCATGGGGAAGGCCAAAAGATTTACATCAGCCTGCTTGATCATTTGCCCATTATAAGTGGCATTCTCTCGCGTTGTCCCATCGGGGAATGTTAGAATAGGAATATTATCTGCCACCTGACTCCAGGCCGGATCAGGCGTTAGGCCCAGTGCCTTGGCCGCAGCCACCGCATCTCGTAAGCAGGTAATAGCCATGCCATTGGAATAGGCATTATTATCAATATTCTCTTCCCATTCGTTTGCACCGATCACATTCTTGATATCGTATTTACCTTGCTCGTTGGGTTCCACTCGGCTCACCCAAAAGTCAGCCACCGCTTCCAGGATTGGATATCCGCGAGTCTTGAGCCAATCTTGGTCCTTGGTAACCTTGTAGTACTTCCAGCACGCCCAAGCAATGTCTCCACTGATATGGTGTTGAAAAGGTCCCGTCAACGCCCAAACGGGCGTATCTTCAGATCCATCGCCCGCTGATTCCCAAGGGTACATGGCCCCCTTATATCCGTGGGCAAAGGCATTCTGCTTCGCCGCTTCCAATCTTTCAAAGCGATATTCCAGAATAGATAGGGCGATATCTGGTTGTAGGACTAGCAATGGCGGATACATCCATATCTCTGTATCCCAGAAGACATGCCCATTGTAGCCGAGACCGGAAAGTCCCATCGGAGAAAGGCTATAGGCCGTCCCCGCTCTAGCAAAAGAGTACAAATGATATACCGCGAAGCGCACGTCTCGTTGAGCTTGATCATCTCCTTCGATAAGGATATCACTTTCCCACAATTTCTGCCATGCTTGGCGATGTCTACTCAGTAGACGATCGGTCCCTTCTAAGGCAGCAAAAATGGTCAGTCTTTCGGCCTCATTGTGCGGATCTTCGTAATGCTCAGTCGAAGTGGTGGAAGCTACTAGACTAAATTGGTAAGTCGTTCCTGCCTTTAGTTTCTTGCGAAACTTTGCCAAATGCATATCATAATCCCAGTCTTCGTGAATCAGTTGCGGTTCACTGCCATGAGACTCCGGAAAGATAAAGCTATTGGAAGCCGCTACTTTGTGCTTACCGGACGGGCTCTCAGCAACTGAAGTGAGTAATGGAATTTTCACATGTGGGCGATCTATTTCACTGTAATAGTTTCTCACGTCCTTCAAATGATTAGGCGCCTGAATCACACTTGCAGCAGTAATTTCCAGATCTACTTTCGCAGTAACCTCCACGATGGACATGGCCGTGTATGGCAGATGTCGCAAGGCCATCAAGGAATGTTTTACGTTTAGCTTTTCGCCAAAACCGAAGGTCGTCACCAAAGCAGCTTCCTTCATATCCAAGGTTTGAGCGAAGTTGCTGATGTTCGATCGATCAAGTCGCTGATCATCAACATTCATCCACATATTCACATGATTGAAGGGTTTAGAGATAAAATTGCAGGCCGGGCAAAGCCTGAGGTAGGGTATTCACTTTTAAGCAAAAATTGCCTAAAGCCTAGCCTTTTCGTATTTTTGCGCTCTAAATCATTAGCATGGGTAATATAGTAGCCATAGTGGGAAGGCCGAATGTGGGAAAGTCCACCCTATATAATCGCCTGATCGGCGAAAGACAAGCCATTATTGACGATACGAGTGGGGTTACCCGAGATCGCCAGTATGGGGCTAGCTTTTGGAATGGAAAACATTTCACGGTGATAGATACAGGAGGTTTTGTACAGAATTCCGAAGATGTTTTTGAAGCAGCTATTCGGTCTCAGGTAAAAATTGCGATTGAAGAGGCGAGTTTACTGATCTTTATGGTAGATGTAACTACCGGCATTACAGACTTGGACGAGCAAGTAGCAGAAATGCTAAGAAAATCCGATAAAGAGGTAATACTGGCAGTCAACAAAGTAGATAACCACCAGCGACAATTGGAGGCCAATGAGTTTTGGAGCCTGGGTTTCGAAGAAACGTATTTCCTCTCTTCCGTCACCGGTAGTGGAACGGGAGAATTATTGGATGCCGTCACCGAAAAGATCGAGGAAGAAGAAGAACTAGAAAGCGATATTCCTAAGATCGCTATCTTGGGTCAACCCAATGTCGGCAAATCCTCTCTAACCAATGCCCTTCTGGGAGAAGACCGGAATATCGTAACAGACATCGCCGGGACTACCCGCGATTCCATCCACTCCAAATACAATAAATTCGGCAAAGAGTTCCTTCTTATTGATACAGCGGGAATTCGAAAAAAGGCCAAAGTGCACGAAAATTTAGAGTTCTACTCCGTCATGCGTGCTATTAAAGCCTTGGACGAGGCAGATGTTTGTATGCTATTGATTGATGCCCAAACGGGTGTAGAGGCACAAGATCTGAGTATTTTTCGACTGGCGATAAAACGCAACAAAGGGGTGGTAATCCTCGTAAATAAGTGGGACTTAGTGGAGAAGGAAACCAATACGGCGCGCGATTTTGAAAAAGAAGTTCGCAATCGCCTAGCTCCCTTTAATGATGTACCGATTATCTTCACCTCTGTTTTGGAAAAACAGCGGATATTCAAGGCCATCGAGGCCGCTTTGGCTGTTTATGAGAATCGCCAACGGAAGATCAAGACATCGGAACTCAACGAGGTTATGCTAGAAGCAATCGAACGTACACCACCTCCTGCCTATAGAGGGCGATTTATAAAAATCAAGTATGTAACGCAGTTGCCTACTTATTATCCGGCCTTTGCATTCTTTTGCAATAGTCCGAAACACATCAAGGAGAGTTACCGCAATTATTTAGAAAATCAGCTTCGCAAAAACTTTGATTTCACAGGGGTTCCTATATCAGTATTCTTTAGAAATAAATAAGCTATAGGTACTAGGCTGTGAATGGTTTTTGATCCATGGACGAACAAATTTTTTTCATCTAACCGAGAACAAAACAGCTCGGAAAAAAGTACACCATGCCATTTACAGCAACTGATTTGCCCGGTCTAACCATTTTTGAACCAAAGGTTTGGGGGGATTATCGAGGGTATTTCTATGAAAGCTACAACGAAAACACTTTCAAGGAAGCAGGCATAGATGCGACTTTCGTACAGGATAATGAGGCTAAATCCGGCTTCGGCGTATTGCGTGGCCTACATTATCAGATCCCGCCCTTTGATATGGCCAAGCTAGTCCGTGTAGTAGAAGGTGAAGTTCTGGATGTGGTAGTAGACATTCGAGAAGACTCTCCTACCTACGGACAATCTTTTAGCATTGTACTAAGTGCCGAAAATAAGAAACAACTCTTTGTCCCCAGGGGATTTGCCCACGGGTATGTTTGCCTAAGCGAAACCGTTATCTTTTGCTATAAATGTGATAATTTCTATTCTCGTGTCCACGAAGGTGGCATTATCTATAACGATCCAAGACTTAACATTGACTGGAAGGTACCGCATACCGACCTCATTATTTCAGAAAAAGATCATCTGCTGCCCCTCTTTAATCAGCATCGCAAATTTTTGAGTACTGAATCTGTAGGTTAATTACTCCTTAATACCAATTTTACTATGCGAAAGCCTCGAATCCTTATCACTGGTGCGGCTGGGCAAGTAGGGCAGGAATTACTGTATCTAGCAGCCGAATTTCCACAATTCCAATTGATCGGTTTAGATCGAAGCCAGCTTGATATCACCAACGAACAAGCTGTACTAGATTGGTTTGTCCAAAATAACATCAACTTCTGTATCAATTGTGCTGCTTACACAGCAGTTGACAAAGCGGAAACTGAAATAGAGAAGGCCAGTCAAATCAACATTGAAGGCCCTCGCCATTTAGCCAAAGCTTGTCATGTTCAGCAGATTCCCCTTATCCATCTCTCAACAGATTATGTATACCATGGCAACACGCCACGGCCCATCAAGGAAGATACCCCTACCTCACCGCAAAGTGTTTACGCCCGTACCAAATTGGCCGGAGAGGGAGTAGCGCAAGCCGTCCACCAGCCAGTAATGATCATTCGCACTTCCTGGGTCTATTCCTCCTTTGGGCATAATTTCGTCAAAACCATGCTGCGCTTGGGGAGAGAAAGAGAATGTCTAAATGTTGTTTTTGATCAAATTGGGACGCCTACCTATGCACGTCACCTCGCCAAAACCGTATTGCAAATCCTCGATCGCATCCATCAAGGACAGATTAAAGCCTCTGATATAAACGGTATCTTCCATTACAGTAACGAAGGAGTTTGCAGCTGGTACGACTTTGCCGTTAGCATCTTCCAACTAGAGGGAATCCCTTGCGAAGTTTATCCAATTGAATCCAAGGACTACCCCACCCCAGCCAAACGCCCGCCCTTCAGTGTATTAAATAAGGAAAAGATTAAGCATCATTTTAGTATCGGCATTCCTCATTGGAGCACCGGTCTAAGAGAATGTCTTACACAAGTTCGAGCAGAAACTTTGTCAGCTAAAAACATATCATAGAATAGTGGAGAACATCGCCTAGCATTATTTTGTAAGAATAGATAACTTAAGTATAGTTCAATCTAGAATAATGCGAAACGCCCTTCATCCAAACTTTCTATGCATTTTCACTGCATGGATGTTACTATCTATTCCCAATTATCTCCAAGCTACACATTACAGGGCGGGGGAAATTTCCATACGTCAAGTTGGGGACTGTACAGAAAGCCTGACTATAGAGGCCAGTGTAGTGACTTATACCAAAGCCAGTCGGATTAATGTCGATAGAGATTCCGTGACGGTTTGCTGGGGGGATGGTCAGTGCGAAAAAGTTGGGCGGGTTAATGGTCCTGGCAACCCACCACAGGGCACTCTACTGGAAAATGACATTAAGCGAAATATCTACAGAACCACACATACTTATCTTTCGAGAGGGTCATATGTGATTTCTATGACCGATCAAAATCGAAATGGAGGCATTCTCAACGTTAATCCACCTAATTCCGAACAAATTAGCTTCCATATTGAAACCCGATACACCTTTCCAAATCCCCAATTTCAGGGCTGTAATGACACACCTGTGCTTTTACAGGATCCTGTTGATATCGGTTGTGTGGGTAAAGTCTTCACTCATAACCCCAACGCATCTGACATTAATGATGACAGTTTATCTTTCCATTTTGCTATACCTCAGCAAGATGTTCGAACCGATGTCCCAAACTATAGCTTTCCGGACGAAATCAACGCTGGTCCCGATAATCGCCTAACTATCGATACCCGTACAGGTAGTATCGTCTGGGATGCGCCGCAAAAAGCGGGTGAATACAACTTAGCCATCATTATTGTATCCTACCGCAATGGGACCGTACTAGATACTGTGTTTCGTGACATGCAGATCTTGGTAAGAGAATGCGATAACGAACCTCCGGACCTTCAGACCTCCATCGAGGAAATCTGTGTCATAGCCGGTGAGTTGGTAGAAATAGAGGTACTTGCGGGTGCTCCTGTGTTTGAAACCGATCAGAAAGTGAAGCTAAGCGCCACCGGCAAACCCTTTACAGAACCCACTTCACCTGCCACCTTTTTGCCTGATACCGATGCTTTCGAGGATGACCCGCTAAGGAAGCTTTTCCAGTGGCAAACCACTTGTGAACATATATCCGATCAGTATTATACGGTCGTTTTCCGCGCCGTTGATAATTTCTTTCCGGATGGGACCGGACTCGCCACTTTGAAAACGGTGAGGATAAAGGTAGTCGGGCCTCCTCCAGAAGGTGTCCAGCTAGAAGCAGACATGGGCTCCAACCTGATCACTTGGGATCTCCCCTATGATTGTGACCAAACGGTAGATAATTTTTTCCAGGGTTTTACAGTCTGGCGGCGAGAGGGTAGCAATAATTTTGCATTAGATGAATGTGAACCTGGTTTAGAGGGGCGTGGCTATACCCGAATTACCCAGTTCCCAATACAGACGATGACCAACGGCCGCTACAGCCATTTAGATGAAGATATTGAAGCTGGCAAAACCTATTGCTATCGGGTACTAGCTCGATTCGCTCAGACAACTCCGGGCGGGCTCTATTCCTTTAACCCCGTCGAAAGTTTGCCTTCGGCTGAAGTTTGTGTGCAATCGGATCAAGATTTACCCTTATTGACCAAGGTAGATGTGCTCCGCACTTCCAATACGAATGGAGAGATCGACGTCTGTTGGGCCAAACCCCAGGTGGACGACCTGGATACACTAAGCAACCCGGGGCCTTACACCTACGAAGTCTTACGTGCAAGTGGACAAACAGATAACAATGCTGATTTCCAAACGATTGGTATTGAGTTTACTAGTCCTTCCTTTGCCCATGCGAACGACACCTGTTTCATCGACAATAATCTCAATACGGTAGATAATTCCTATTCTTATCAAGTCAACTTCTATGTTAATGGCAATCAAATCCTGGGCGCTACACCTACTGCGTCGAGTATCTTCTTGACCATAGCCCCTACGAACGAAGCCAATCAATTGAGTTGGACCGCCTTAGTGCCTTGGGACAATTATGAGTACACTGTCTATCGACAGAATACCAGTGGTGGGTTTGATTCCTTGAGCACGACGCTTTCCTCTACTTATCGGGATGAAGGGCTGACCAACGGGCTAGTGTATTGCTACAAAATAGAAGGAAAGGGAAGTTATGGCATTGACAATATAGCAGAACCTTTAATCAACTTTTCGCAAGAAGTGTGTGCAAGCCCCTTTGATGACGTTCCTACCTGCCCCCCCATCTTGACTGTTTCGAATGTTTGTGATAGCGGCTTTGACTGCAAGAATGAAGAAGAGCTCTCCAACACGCTTACCTGGGAATCTCCCTTCAGTATTTGCCCTACAGAGAGTGGGGATCTCGCAGGTTTTGACATTTATTACGCTCCAACCCTTGATGCGATCTTCGAATTAATTGCCACCATCGATGATCCCAATGTAGACCAATTCGAGCATCAGCCCGTCACTGGTTTGTCGGGCTGCTACAAGATTTCAACTAGAGATACTTTAGGTAACCAGAGCGAATTCAGCAATACCATCTGTGTGGATAATTGCCCATTTTATGACCTTCCAAACGCCTTCACGCCAAACGGTGATGGCCAGAATGATGTATATAAACCCTATCCCTATTGCTTCATCAGTCGTATTCAATTTAAAGTTTTCAATCGTTGGGGCCAGTTAGTGTTTGAAACTACAGATCCGGACATCAACTGGGATGGAACCAACTTGACTGGAGATGCGCTGACCAATGGTACCTATTACTACACCTGTTCGGTATTTGAAAATCGTTTTTCCAGCACCGAACAACCACCAATTGTCTTGAGCGGATTCATCGAACTCCTACGTGGAGACTAGTTCTGAAGGTAGGTGATATTAGTGTCTGCTAGAAACAATTTCGATCGATTCTGCGTTCTGAAAAGGTACATGCCATGAGAAACGTTAGCGTTTTTCCGTAAGTTTAATTAATTTGTCGGACAGCTCAGCATAGGCTACAACCAACAGGATTAGTGCCACTTTCTAAGTGATGTTCCCATTGCTTACCAAATTGCAAAGCTTCTCCTCCAAATATGAATCAAAGCTCAGCTCGACAAAAGAACCAGGGAATGATGCCAAAAGAGAATTTACTACGCCTTACATTATCTATCGTTCTGTGTCTGTTCATTGCGGTGGCACCCTCTTGGGCTACACACAACAGAGCAGGAGAAATTACCGTGGAGCAAATTGGGGATTGTACGGAGAGTTTAACCATTAGGGCAACCATTGTTACCTACACGAAGGCAAGTAGTCGACCGGCCGACCGAGACACCTTAACCCTCTGCTGGGGAGATGGACAATGCGAACGCGTTGCCAGGGCCAATGGACCAGGAAACCCTCCTCAAGGGGTTATCCTTGAAAATGATACGAAATTCAATATTTATCAAGCTTTTCATACTTATCTCTCCAGGGGGTCATATGTCTTATCCATGACCGACCCTAACCGGAACGCAGGGATCTTAAATGTGAACTTTCCCAACTCTGATCAGGTCAAATTCCATATAGAAACCAGATATACCTTTCCTAATCCCCAATTTCAGGGCTGTAATAATACACCGGTTTTACTCCAACCTCCCATTGATATTGGATGTGTAGGTAAGGTCTTTACGCATAATCCGAATGCTTTTGATGTGGATGGGGATAGCTTATCGTACCACACTTTTATCCCTCAGCAAGATGTAAGATTGCCTGTTCCTAACTATGACTTTCCAGAAGATATCAGTGGAGGGGTAAACAATAATTTTACCATTGATGAAGTCACAGGAGATATCCGTTGGGATGCCCCGCAGCGCGCGGGAGAGTATAATTATGCGATGATCATAGTGGAATACAGAAATGGTATCCCTCTGGATACGATCATTCGAGATATGCAAATCTTGATAGAGGAGTGCGAAAATGAGCCTCCAGAGATCGTTACTTCAGTAGAAGAGATTTGTGTGGTAGCGGGAGAACTGGTAGAGATCAATGTAGCTGCTACGGCTCCGCTCTTTGAAACGAATCAAAGAGTGCGATTAACTGCCTTGGGAGGTCCCTTTGAGGTCCCAAACTCTCCGGCAACCTTTCTGCCAGATAACAATACCTTCCAGAACGATCCGGTTACCAAAGTCTTCACCTGGCAAACCACCTGTGATCACATATTTGATCAATACTATTCCGTGGTTTTCCGGGCAGTGGATAATTTCTTTGCCGATACCAGCGGATTAGCTACCCTGAAGACTGTACGGATTAAGGTAGTGGGACCGCCCCCAGAGGATGTGCGCGCAGTAGCTGGCAACGGACAGGTTGAAGTTACTTGGGAACGGCCCTACGACTGTGAAGATGCCACCGATGATTACTTCCGTGGATTTACGGTTTGGCGTCGAGAGGGAAGTAATAATTTTCCATTGGACACTTGTGATCCAGGTCTAGAGGGCAAAGGATATACGAAGCTTACCCCGGTCCCTATCCAGGATGTAGTGGATGGGCGATACTATTTTCTTGACCCCATGGTTGATCGTGGTAGAACATATTGTTATCGATTACTGGGAGAATTTGCACAGACCACTCCTGGCGGTTTATACACCTTCAATGGAGCGCAAAGCTTACCTTCAGCAGAAGTTTGTGTACAATTAAATCGAGATGTCCCACTCATCACCAATGTGGATGTGCAAGCTACCTCTACGGCAGATGGGCTGATGGAAGTGTGCTGGTCTAAACCGAAAGTAGGTGACCTTGACACGATACTGAACCCGGGACCGTATGTTTACGAAGTGCTGCGAGCTACTGGACAAACAGATAACGACGCAGACTTTCAATCCATCGGTGTCCAGTTCACGAGTGAGTTCTTTGCCCTGGCCAATGATACATGCTTTATAGATGAAGGGCTTAACACTGTTGACGATGCCTATAGTTATAAGATTAACTTCTATATCAATGAAGACGATCTTTTGGGTTCGACCAATGCAGCCTCCTCCGTTTACTTAAGCATTGCACCTACAGATAATGCCAATAATCTGAGTTGGACGGAGTTGGTACCTTGGGATAATTTCCAATACCTGGTATTGCGGGAAAATGCAAGTGGCAGCTTTGATACCTTAGGCACAACTACCGAACCCAACTACCTGGATACAGGACTTACCAATGGAACGGAGTACTGCTATAAGGTGGTCAGCATTGGCTCTTATGGGGTAGATGGGGTTATCTCCCCCATTATTAATAACTCACAGGAAGTTTGTTCCATTCCGATAGATGACGTTCCTCCTTGCCCACCTCAATTAACGGTTTCTAACGTTTGTGATACTGAAGTGGATTGTACTGACGAAGATCTCTTGTTTAACACCATTAGTTGGATCAGTCCGGCAGAGCTATGCCCAGAGATTGGAGGGGACGTAGCAGGCTATGATCTGTTCTATGCCCCTACGGAAGATGGTAACTTTGAACAAATCGTACGGATCGACGATTCCTTTACATCCTCCTATGAACATAAACCACCCGTTGGAATAGCGGGCTGTTACAAGATGGTGGCTTACGATTCCCTAGGGAACACTAGTGAATTTAGCAATACCTTCTGTGTAGACAATTGCCCAACCTACAGCCTGCCCAATGCTTTCACGCCAAATGATGACGGAAGCAATGATGTCTTCGTGCCTTATCCTTTCTGTTTCATCGAGAGTGTGCAATTCAAAGTTTTCAATCGCTGGGGACAGTTGGTATTTGAAACGACTAATCCTAATTTGAATTGGGACGGGAAGAATACTGCAGGAGATGATCTCGCAAGTGGTACTTACTACTATACTTGTGTCATCTTTGAACGACGAGTATCCGGCATAACTGAGGCCCCAGATATTCTGAGTGGATACATAGAGTTGTTGAGAGGAAACTGATAATGATAAGTATACTAGTTTAATAAAATAGTGAAACTAGCGATTATGTTTACTGGCATTATTGAAGCTTTGGGAAAAGTTGAGAAGATAGAGCAAGAAGGTAGCAATGTGCATTTTACCTTTTCTTCCCCCATCTCTGACGAATTAAAAATTGATCAAAGTGTTTCTCATAACGGAGTCTGCTTAACCGTAGTCGCTAGGAGTCCACAACAACACTCTTTAACCGCCATCCAGGAAACTCTAGATAAATCAAATCTTGGAGAGTTACAGGTAGGAGATGAAGTAAACCTCGAGCGTGCGATGGTGGCTGGGAGCCGACTGGATGGGCATATGGTGCAGGGACATGTAGATACTACGGGACGCTGCACAAAGGTGGAGGAATTAGATGGAAGTTGGTACTATCACTTTGAGTACGAGCCTACACCTGAGCATTTGCTAGTGGATAAGGGATCCATTTGTATCAATGGGGTCAGTTTAACCGTGGTACAGGCCAAGGGTTCTCACTTTTCTGTAGCCATTATTCCTTACACTTTTGAACATACGACATTCAAGCACCTTCAGGCAGGAGATCGGGTGAATCTGGAATTTGACGTAATTGGTAAATACATTGCCAGATATATGGCGGTTTATGGTGAAGGAGCGAAATCGGCCTTACTCCTAAAATCTTAGCTATAACTTCACCAATTCTACAGGTATAGATGTATTGGCATAGGATACTGCATTGAAAAAGCCTTTGAAGATCGCTCTTCAAAGGCTTTTTTCATGTATCTAAGAGATAACAAAGACTATTTAGTCCATATCATCAACTCCTTCTAATTGTGTCTGGCGGGATTCGTAAGCCATCTGTGCCTCTTTCGTGGTAACGAAAACGTGGTCGAATCGGCGTAGACCTGTACCAGCAGGAATCTTCTTACCAACGATCACATTCTCTTTCAACCCTTGCAAGCCGTCTACTTTCGCAGCGATAGCAGCCGTACTTAGTACTTTAGTCGTTTCCTGGAAGGAAGCAGCTGAAATCCAGCTACGAGTTCCCAAAGATGACTTAGTAATACCTTGCAATAATGGGCTAGACGTAGCAGCCACAGCATCACGGTATTCGACAATTTTCTTGTCATTACGCTTCAAGAAAGAATTTTCCTCTCTCAACTGACGTAGTGTAACCAATTGGCCGGGACGTAATCGATTTGAATCTCCTCCTTCAAGAACGAACTTCTTATCAAAGATCCAATCGTTCACTTCCAAGAATTCAAACTTGTCTACCGCTTCTCCTTCCAAGAAAGAAGTATCACCTGGATCTTCGATCTGTACACGTCGCATCATCTGGCGTACAATTACCTCGATGTGCTTGTTGTTGATCGTAATACCCTGTGAACGGTAAACCTCTTGAATACCATTTACCAAGTACTGCTGTACAGCGGCTGGTCCTCTAATGTTTAGGATATCTCTAGGAGCGGTAGCACCATCAGATAGTGGTGTTCCGGCTCTTACGAAGTCACCCTCTTGAATCAAGATGTGCTTAGAAAGTCCAATCAAATACTTGCGTTTTTGTTCGTCCTTAGCTGTTACAATCACCTCACGATTTCCCCGCTTGATCTTACCGAAGGTTACCACACCATCAATTTCAGATACCACTGCAGGGTTAGATGGATTACGTGCTTCAAAGAGTTCAGTTACCCTTGGAAGACCACCCGTAATATCCTGGATCTTACCCAATCGACGTGGTATCTTCACAATCTTCTGACCGCTCTTCACTTCTGCTCCATCATCAATTGAGATGTAAGCCCCCACTGGTAGGTTGTAACTTCTCAGTTCCTCCCCTGCTGGGCTAACAATCTTAATCACAGGAATCTTACGCTTATTCTTAGATTCAACGATCACCTTATCGGCGTGCCCCGTCTGATCATCTTTCTCTACTCGGAAGGTTACCCCTTCTTCAATCCCTTCAAAATTGGCAATACCGCCAAATTCTGAGATAATTACAGCGTTAAATGGATCCCATTCACAAATCTTATCTCCTTTAGAGATTTTAGCTCCATCCTTCACGAAAAGGGTAGCGCCATAAGGAATGTGATGAGAAACATATTGCTTACCAGACTCAGGATCTACAATCCTAATTTCACCTGTACGAGCCAAAACTACATTCTGTGCAGTACCATCTTCATCTTTGGTAGAGGTAACACGCATGCTATCGAACTCGATCTTACCGTCAAATTTCGATTTGATCTCAGATTCAGTCTTGGTTACAGAAGCCGTACCACCGGTGTGGAATGTACGAAGTGTCAACTGTGTACCGGGTTCACCGATCGACTGGGCTGCGATAATACCTACTGCATCACCCGCTTCAGCAATCCGCCCCGTTGCCAGGTTCTTACCATAGCACTTCGTACATACTCCGCGCTTGGTTTCACAAGTCAATACAGAACGAATAGTTACCGTTTCAACCCCTTCTTCCTCGATATACTCCGCCGTGCGATTATCGATGAAATCACCCGCCTTTAGTATAAGCTCATCCGACACGGGATGAACAATATCGTGCAAGGTGAATCGACCAGCAATTCGAGAAACAAGCCCCTCGATTACTTTGTCGTTATCTTTCAGTGCAGAGGTTTCAATCCCTCTCAAAGTATTACAGTCTACCTCACGGATAACAACATCTTGAGACACATCCACTAGACGACGAGTCAAATAACCCGCATCCGCCGTTTTCAAGGCTGTATCCGCCAGACCCTTACGGGCACCGTGCGTAGAGATAAAGTACTCCAGTACAGACAGTCCATCTACAAAGTTCGATAGGATTGGGTTTTCAATAACCGCTCCACCGGTATCACCAGATTTTCGCGGTTTCGCCATCAATCCCCTCAATCCACACAACTGCTTAATCTGCTGCTTAGAACCACGAGCACCGGAGTCAAGCATCATATATACTGAGTTGAAACCTTGTTTGTGCTCCGCCAATTCCTTCATTAGGTTATCGGTAATGTGGTTATCGGCAAAGGTCCACTTATCGATGATCTGGTTGTATCGTTCGTTGTTGGTGATCAACCCCATGTTGTAGTTGTCCCATACCTCATCTACTTCCGCTTGCGCTTCGTCCAAAGTTTCTTGCTTCACTGTAGGGGTAATCAAGTCGCCCAAGTTGAAAGACAAACCACCTTTGAAAGCCCACATAAATCCTAGTTCCTTGATAGAATCCAAGAAGTCTGCGGTAACGGAGAAGTCAGTACGTTCCAATACATCGGCAATTACCTTCTTCAAGTTTCGCTTCGTCAAAAGTACATTCACGAATGGTACTTGCTCAGGAATTTGCTCGTTAAAGATTACCCGACCAGTAGTCGTTTCCATTAGCTTGTTAACGAACTTGCCCTCTTCATCTTCTGTCTTAACACGCACTTTAATTGGCGCGTGTAGATCCAACTGTCCCTCGTTATAAGCAATGATAACTTCCTCGGCGGAGTAGAAGCTACGACCTTCCCCTTTCACTACGATATCGCCCATCGAGCGGCGCTCCTTAGTGATGTAGTACAGTCCCAATACCATATCCTGAGAAGGCAGGGTAATTGGGGTACCGTTCTGTGGGTTAAGCATGTTGTGTGCAGAAAGCATCAAAACTTGAGCTTCCAGTACAGCAGCTTGGCTCAATGGTACGTGAACCGCCATCTGGTCACCGTCAAAGTCGGCGTTGAAGGCACCACATACCAATGGGTGTAGTTGGATCGCTTTACCTTCAATCAATTTAGGCTGGAAAGCCTGAATAGAAAGACGGTGAAGCGTTGGAGCACGGTTAAGCAATACAGGATGTCCTTTCAGGATATTTTCCAAGATCTCCCAGATTACTGGATCCTTTCTGTCTACCAATTTTTTGGCGGACTTCACGGTCTTAACGATACCGCGCTCAATCAATTTTCTAATGACGAAAGGCTTGAACAATTCCGCAGCCATCGCCTTAGGGATACCGCACTCATGCAGCTTCATCGTAGGACCTACCACGATCACAGAACGACCGGAGTAATCCACACGTTTACCCAGTAGGTTTTGACGGAAACGACCTTGCTTACCCTTTAATATATCACTCAAAGATTTAAGTGCACGTCCTCCTTCTGCCTTAACCGCATTCGACTTACGAGAGTTGTCAAACAGTGAATCCACTGCTTCTTGCAACATACGCTTCTCGTTTCTCAAGATTACCTCAGGCGCTTTGATCTCCAACAGACGCTTCAAGCGATTGTTACGGATGATCACACGACGATATAGATCATTAAGGTCAGAACTTGCAAATCTACCACCATCTAGAGGAACCAACGGTCTCAATTCTGGTGGAACAACGGGCAAGTACTGAATGATCGTCCACTCTGGGCGATTTTCAATACGGCTCAAACCATCTCTGAAAGCTTCAACAACTCTTAGACGCTTAAGCGCTTCAGACTTACGTTGCTGAGAAGTCTCATTAGCAGCTTGGTGACGAAGGTCGTATGACAATTGATCCAATTGCAAGCGCATCAACAGGTCTCTCACTGCATCAGCTCCCATCTTTGCGATGAACTTGTTGGGATCATTATCATCCAACATTTGGTTTTCAGCAGGCAGAGTATCTAGAATATCCAGGTATTCCTCTTCAGTAAGGAGATCCATCTTGGAGATACCTTCGTTTTCTTTTACCCCTGCTTGGATCACTACATATCTTTCGTAGTAGATGATCGTCTCAAGTTTCTTAGAAGAAAGACCCAACAAGTATCCGATCTTGTTAGGTAATGACTTGAAGAACCAAATATGAACTACAGGAACCACTAATTTAATGTGGCCCATTCTTTCACGACGTACTTTTTTCTCCGTTACTTCTACACCACAACGATCACACACAATCCCTTTGTAACGGATTCTTTTATACTTCCCACAATAGCACTCATAGTCCTTCACCGGTCCGAAGATCCTCTCACAGAAAAGACCATCACGCTCCGGCTTATAAGATCTATAGTTAATTGTTTCAGGCTTCAAAACCTCACCATAAGATCGCTCCAAAATTTCATCCGGAGAAGACAAGCTAATGGTGATCGTGTTGAAGTCCTGCGTTTGAATATGACTTTTTTTCTTGAAAGGCATATTTTGCTAATAGTTTTAAAGTGAGTATGATAAAAGAACAAAGGCAAAGCCCAACACTAGGTTTGGGCTTTGTTTATTCACTTACTTTAATCGAATTTCACATCGAGTGCCAAACCTCTCAATTCATGCACCAATACATTGAAGGATTCCGGAATGTTTGGTTCAGGAAGGTTATCCCCCTTAACGATTGATTCATAAGCTTTGGCACGTCCTGTAATATCATCGGACTTGATCGTCAGCAACTCTCTCAAGATGTTCGATGCACCGAAGGCCTCTAGTGCCCAAACCTCCATCTCACCAAAACGCTGACCACCAAACTGAGCTTTACCACCCAATGGTTGCTGCGTAATCAATGAGTAAGGTCCAATCGAACGAGCGTGCATCTTATCATCTACCATGTGAGATAGTTTCAGCATGTAGATTACACCAACCGTAGCTTGCTGGTGGAATCGATCACCTGTTTCACCATCGTACAAGTACGTCTGTCCCAATTCAGGAAGATTTGCTTGTTGGATATAACCAGAGATTTCCTCCATACTCGCTCCGTCAAAGATTGGCGTACCGTACTTCATGCCTAGTTTCTCACCGGCCCAGCCCAATACTGTTTCGAAGATCTGCCCTAGGTTCATCCTTGAAGGTACACCTAGTGGATTCAATACGATGTCCACCGGAGTTCCATCATCAAGGAAAGGCATATCTTCCATACGAACGATACGAGATACAATACCTTTGTTACCGTGACGACCTGCTAGCTTATCCCCTACTTTCAGCTTACGCTTCTTAGCCAGGTAAACTTTAGCAAGCTTCAATACACCTGCAGGCAATTCATCACCAATACTGATATTGAATTTCTCACGCTTGTATCGCCCGATCTCTTCGTTAGCCTTGATACTATAGTTGTGCAATAGTCGAGCGATCAAACCATTGGTCTTCTCGTCATCGGTCCAGTTGCTGTAATCAACAGTAGTATATTCGATTTCGCGAAGCAATTCTTGACTGAACTTCACCCCCGTTGGGATCAAGTTCTCATTGTAGATGCTCTTCACCCCTTGAGACTCCTTATTCTTAACTAGAAGAAGCAATTTGTCAATCAAGATAGTCTGCAATTCGTTCAAAGCGATCTTGTGCTGATCTTCCAAGCGGCTAAGCAATTCCTTCTCCTGTGCTTTCTGCACTTTGTCCTTCTTCGCACGAGCGAACAATTGCTTATTGATCACTACCCCTTTCAATGATGGGGGTGCCTTCATAGAAGCATCCTTCACATCACCGGCCTTATCACCGAAGATAGCTCTCAAGAGTTTCTCTTCCGGCGTAGGATCTGATTCACCTTTTGGCGTGATCTTTCCGATCAAGATATCTCCTTCCTTAACCCAGGCACCGACTCGAATGATACCGTTCTCATCCAGGTCCTTCGTTGCCTCTTCACTCACGTTTGGAATATCATTGGTCAATTCCTCTTCTCCTAGCTTCGTATCGCGTACATCCAATTCGAAGTGCTCAATGTGCAGAGAAGTAAAGATATCTTCGCGCACTACTCTTTCAGACAATACGATCGCATCCTCAAAGTTGTAGCCTTTCCAAGGCATGAACGCCACCTTCAGGTTTTGTCCCAATGCCAATTCCCCTTTCTCCGTAGCATAACCGTCACAAAGGATCATTCCTTTATATACACGGTCTCCTCTACGAACGATAGGCTTCAGGTTGATACAGGTACCTTGGTTGGTACGACGGAACTTCGTCAGCGTATAGGTTTTCTTATTGTCTTCAAAAGAAACCAATTGCTCCTCATCTGTTCTATCGTAGCGGATAACAATCTCATTCGCATCCACATACTCTACAATACCATCACCTTCTGCATTGATCAACATCCGAGAGTCACGAGCCACTTTACCTTCCAAGCCCGTACCCACCACTGGGGAGCTAGGACGGATCAATGGCACAGCCTGACGCTGCATGTTAGATCCCATCAAAGCACGGTTCGCATCATCGTTCTCCAAGAATGGAATCATAGAAGCAGATACTCCAACAATCTGGTTAGGAGCAACGTCCATGAATTCGATCTCTTCCGGCGTCAATACGGGGAAATCACCGTGTTCTCTACACTTAATTCTATCCGAGAGGAAAGCACCTTTCTCATCCAGCGGTGCGTTTGCTTGCGCAATACGCTTAAAGTCTTCCCCTTCCGCAGATAGATATTGTGCCTCGTTCACTACATCCACTTTTCCTTCAATCACCTCACGATAAGGTGTTTCCAGGAATCCCATCTTATTCACTTTCGCGTGGATACAAAGCGTCGAGATCAAACCAATATTCGGTCCTTCCGGTGTTTCAATGGTACATAGACGACCGTAGTGAGAGTAATGTACGTCACGCACCTCGAAACCGGCACGTTCTCTGGATAAACCTCCAGGTCCTAGTGCGGAGATCCTTCTCTTATGAGTGATCTCTGAAAGCGGATTCGTTTGATCAAGGAATTGAGACAACTGGCTGGTACCAAAGAAAGAGTTGATTACGGAAGAGAGGGTTCTTGCGTTAATCAAATCAATCGGGGTAAATACTTCATTGTCTCTTACATTCATACGCTCTCGGATGGTTCGGGCCATACGGGCCAAACCGACACCGAATTGAGCATACAGCTGCTCTCCTACTGTTCTTACCCGGCGATTACTCAAGTGGTCAATATCATCGATTTCTGCTTCTTGGTTCATCAATTGAACCAGGTAAGTCACGATGGAGATGATATCTTCCTTGGTAAGTACAAGCGTATCTTTTGTGATTTCCAACTCCAGCTTGCGGTTGATCTTGTACCGACCTACCTCACCGAGGTTGTATCGCTTATCGGAGAAGAATAATTTATCAATAATACCACGAGCTGTTTCTTCATCTGGTGGATCAGTACCTCTCAATTGACGATAGATGTACTGTACCGCCTCCATTTCGGAACTCGATGGATCTTTTTGTAGGGTATTGTAAATGATCGAGTAATCCAGTCCAATATCATCTTTCTGTAGAATGATGTTATCGGCATCTGCATTTAGGATCAATTCAATGTTATCTTCGTCTAGAACAATATCCCGCTCAAGAATGATTTCGTTTCGTTCGATGGTCACTACCTCGCCGGTATCCTCATCCACGAAATCTTCTGTCCAACTACGCAAAACCCTCGCTGCCAATTTTCTGCCAAGAGCAGCTTCAAGTGCATCTCTATCAGCGGGGATTTCATCAGCCAGGTCAAAGATATCCAGGATGGACTTATCTGTATCAAATCCGATGGCACGTAGCAAGGTTGTTACGGGGAATTTCTTTTTACGATCGATGTAGGCATACATCACCGTATTGATATCCGTAGCAAATTCCATCCAGGCTCCTTTGAAAGGGATAACCCGAGCAGAATAGATCTTAGTACCATTTGGGTGGAAGTTCTGACCGAAGAATACACCTGGAGAACGGTGCAACTGAGAAACGATCACACGTTCAGCACCATTAATCACGAAGGTTCCCTTAGGTGTCATATATGGGATGTTCCCCAAGAAAACGTCCTGAACAATGGTTTGGAAATCCACGTGTTCTTCGTCATTACAGGAAAGCCTTAGTTTGGCCTTTAGTGGTACACTGTATGTCAGACCACGTTGCATACACTCAGGTATGGAATAGCGCGGTGGATCGACAAAGTAATCCAGAAATTCGAGCACGAAAATATTTCTGGCATCAACGATAGGAAAGTTTTCCTGAAATACTTTGTAAAGCCCCTCGTTCATTCTGTTCTCAGGAGTAGTTTCCAGTTGGAAGAACTCCTGGAAGGACTTCAATTGAATTTCAAGCAAATCAGGATACTGAGCGGAAAGTTTAATTTTACCGAAGCTTACCCTCTTTTCTTCGGCAGTAAGGACTTTACCGTTTGCTGTCATTTGCAATCCTTGTTTATATGAAGGTGATCATGCTTTTCAGATCACCAATAAGTATTATACTATACGAAACCAAAAAAAGTTCGAAAAAATCCCAGATCGTTTGACTTTTTCCTCAAAAAGTCTTAAGCAATTTCTTCTTTTTTCGTAAGATAGCTAAAATTATAGCAAAAAACACATATCGTTATACGACGATAGGCTTAGCCAAAATTTACAATTTGGCTAAGCCTGACAAGCCAAAAGTTGAACCCTTCACGGGGTTCAACTCTTGGTTATGCGCTAATTACTTGATCTCTACTGTCGCACCAACTGCCTCAAGAGCGGCTTTGATTGACTCAGCCTCGTCCTTAGGTACACCTTGCTTGATAGCTGCAGGAGCACCGTCAACAAGTTCTTTGGCGTCTTTCAACCCTAGGCCAAGAAGTGTTTTCACTTCTTTTACCACTTTCAACTTAGCTGCACCAGCAGATTCCAACATAACGTCGAATTCTGTCTTCTCAGCAGCGGCTTCGCCACCTTCTCCACCACCAGCACCAGGTGCTGCAACAGCTACTGCAGCAGCAGCAGGCTCAATTCCATACTCTTCTTTAAGGATATCAGCTAGCTCGCTTACTTCCTTCACAGTTAGATTAACAAGTTGTTCTGCAAATGCTTTAAGATCTGCCATTTTAAAAAAGTTTTGTACGATAATTTTAAAAAATATCGTGCGTTACTTGGAAGCCAAAATTGATTATAAATAGTGTCAAAGTTCAGCAGACTTATTCTGCTGCGCCCTCGCCTCTCTCCTCTAGTGCCTTCAACAGACCAGAAAGTGTAGCCCCTCCGGATTGCAATGCACTGATAACATTCTTCGCAGGAGAACCCAACAAGGTAATAACCTCGCCGATAAGATCCTCTTTGGACTTCAACTTCGTCAAAGGATCGATCTGGTCATCTCCAATGTATACCGCAGTATCAATATAGGCGGCTTTGAGCACTGGTTTTTCCGCATCTTTGCGAAACTCCTTCAATACTTTTGCAGGAGCGTTAGCAACTTCGGTGAAAAGGATGGCTGTGGGGCCTTTCAAAGACTCATACAAGTCGCCATATCCCTTTTCTTCAGGAAGTGCTTCGAGGGCTTTGCGAGCTAAGGTGTTCTTGATGACGCGCATCTCAATACCTTTCTCGAAACAAAGACCTCTAAATTTGTTTACCTCTTCTACTGTAAGGGTTGAGGAATCAGTCAAGTAAAAGAATTCAGTACTTGAAAACTTCTCCTTCAATGCCTCAATAGTAGCGGTCTTTTCTGCTTTTGTCATTTTTCAAGCAATTTTGAAAGCTTACTTAATTGATTTGGTATCTACCTTCACACCTGGGCTCATCGTACTAGCCACTGTAAGAGACTTCATATAAATACCCTTAGCAGATGATGGCTTCATTCTCAACAAGGTGCCTAGTAGTTCATTGGCATTATCCGCCAATTTATCAGCAGAGAAAGAAACTCTGCCCACTGAAGCATGAATGATTCCGTATTTGTCTACACGAAAAGAGATCTTACCTTTCTTAACGTCAGCTACCGCCGCAGCTACGTCTTGTGTAACCGTACCCGTTTTGGGGTTCGGCATTAGGCCTCTAGGTCCTAGGATTCTACCAATTCGACCTACTTTAGCCATAACTTGGGGCATAGCGATCACCACATCTACATCTGTCCATCCTCCTTGTACCTTAGCGACCAGCTCATCCAAGCCTACGTAGTCAGCACCAGCAGCCTTGGCCTCTTCTTCTTTGTCTGGAGTACAGAAAACCATTACGGTCTTGGTTTTACCAGTTCCGTGTGGTAAGCTTACCGTGCCTCTAAGAGCCTGATCAGCTTTCCGCGGATCTACTCCTAAACGAACATGCAAATCAACAGAGGCATCGAACTTCGTTGTATTTACTTCCTTGATTAGGGCCATCGCCTCATCCAAAGAGTACAACTTAGTGGCATCTACCTTTGCATTTGCGGCTGCTCGTTTCTTACCAATCTTTGCCATAATTAAAATTTTTGAGGTTCAAACGTCCATTTCTGAAGAATGGACTCCCTACTTAGTGAATTATAAAACAAGCCGAAGCTAATGTTTTAGTTATCGGAAGCAGCTTCTCCTTCCCATGGTGGCGTCCCTTTTACGTTGATCCCCATAGAACGTGCTGTACCAGCAATCATCTTCATGGCGGATTCAATCGTAAAGGCATTCAAGTCAGGCATTTTATTCTCTGCGATCTCTTTGACCTGATCCCAGGTAACATTACCTACTTTATCACGGTTGGATTGAGAAGATCCTTTCTTCAACTTTGCCGCCTCCAACAGCTGAACAGCTGCCGGTGGAGTCTTGATAATGAAATCAAAAGACTTATCCTTATAAACGGAAATAACTACCGGCAATACTTTACCTTGGCTGTCCTGCGTAGCAGCGTTGAAACGCTTGCAGAACTCCATGATGTTTATCCCTTTGGAACCCAAGGCAGGACCTACTGGTGGAGCAGGATTTGCTTGTCCTCCTCTAACCTGTAGTTTCACAAAGCCATCAATCTCCTTTGCCATTGTAATACAATTTAATGGTCTGTCTAACTATTCGTCTTTAGGGAAGCGTTTTCCTATATGGAAGGAACTAAAGCCGTAGTTATTATATTAAAGAATTAAGAATATCAAAATGAAAAAACAAGCGCTTAGGCTTGTTTCTCTACTTGCATGAAGTTCAACTCTACCTCTGTACCTCGCCCGAAGATTTTTACGATTACCTTCAGCTTCTTCTTCTCTTCGTTCACTTCTTGAATATCTCCCACAAATTCGCTGAAAGGCCCATCAATAATCTTAACCGTCTCACCGACAATGAAAGGTTCTGCCAATGCTTCTCCCGCATCTTGTGACTCATCTACCTTGCCTAATAATCGATTGGCTTCCGAATCACGCATCGGAATAGGATTGTTACGTCCTAGAAAATGAATAACATTCGGGATATTGGCAATTGTTTGGATGATTTCACCTGAGAACTTCGAGGGAACAGCCTCCACTAGGATATACCCTGGAAGGATGTTACGCTCAGAAATTACTTTCTTACCGTTACGGATCTTATAGATCTTCTCAGTCGGCACCAATACTGAAGTAATGAAGTCTTTCCAACCTGAACGATCGATCTCAAGATCAATACGTTCCTTGATCTTCCGCTCCTTGCCACTAATGACACGGAGAGAGTACCATCTTTTTAATACTTCAGTCTCAGACATCGATGCTGTAATAAGTGAAATAATTAGGGATCGGAATTATCCCAACTGATAAATAAAGTCTGTGACACCATTTGAAAATAGATCCATCACAAAAAGGATAGCTGCTAAAATCAATGTGCCAATGATTACAAGAACAGTACTTTGCTGAAGGTCTTGCCAAGAAGGCCAAGTTACCTTGTGTACAAGTTCGTTATAACTTTCTTTGATGTAAAGCTTGATCTGTTCCATCTCGTCATCAAATTCATTGGTGATCAACTCAAAATTGCACGGGCAGGAGGACTCGAACCCCCAGCCTACGGTTTTGGAGACCGTCGCTCTACCAGTTGAGCTATGCCCGTTTCTCAAATCAGGAAGAAGTTATGAATCCGTCTTTACGGCCTCTGCTTCATCCTCTATGCGAAAAATTAAGCACCCCTTGCGAGATGCTTAATTTTCGGCAATATTTCGTTCTATACGAGGAGTATATTATTCGATAATCTCAGTAACCTGACCGGCACCTACTGTACGGCCACCTTCACGAATCGCGAAGCGAAGACCTTTTTCCATGGCGATACTGTTGATCAATTTCACTTCAAGTGAAACGTTATCACCAGGCATTACCATTTCTACACCTTCTGGAAGATGTACATCTCCAGTTACGTCTGTGGTACGGAAGTAGAACTGAGGACGGTATCCGTTAAAGAATGGAGTGTGACGTCCACCTTCATCTTTACCTAGCACATACACCTCGCACTTGAAGTGTTTGTGTGGGTTAACTGACTTAGGTGCACAGATTACCATTCCACGCTTGATCGACTCCTTGTCAATACCACGAAGTAGGATACCTGCGTTATCACCAGCTTCACCACGCGTTAAGATCTTACGGAACATCTCAACACCAGTTACTACTGAAGTCAAAGGCTTATCACCTTCTTTCATCATACCTACAATCTCTACTGGATCACCCGTATTGATTACACCACGCTCGATACGTCCAGTAGCTACTGTACCACGACCTGTGATAGAAAATACATCCTCAATAGGCATCAAGAAAGGCTTATCAACAGCACGTTCTGGTTCTGGCACATCATTGTCAACCGCTTCCATCAATTCCATGATCTTAGCAGCTGCATCTTCGTCATCTTCTAGCGCCTTCAAAGCAGAACCTTGAATTACAGAAGAGTTATCGCCGTCAAATTCGTATTGATCCAACAACTCACGAACTTCCATTTCTACCAATTCCAACATCTCTTCGTCGTCAACAAGGTCAACCTTGTTCATGAAAACAACAATCTTAGGCACACCTACCTGACGAGCCAAAAGGATGTGTTCACGAGTTTGTGGCATAGGACCATCTGTGGCAGCCACAACAAGAATAGCTCCGTCCATCTGGGCCGCACCTGTAACCATGTTTTTCACATAGTCAGCGTGACCAGGACAATCTACGTGTGCGTAGTGACGATTTACAGTTTCGTATTCAACGTGGGCTGTATTAATCGTAATACCTCTCTCTTTTTCCTCGGGAGCGGCATCGATAGAGTCATAGTCTTTTTTCTCAGCAAGCCCCTGCTTAGACAGTGTATAGGTAATAGCGGCTGTCAGCGTGGTCTTACCGTGGTCTACGTGGCCGATAGTACCGATATTCAAGTGAGGCTTATTCCGTTCAAATGTTTCCTTAGCCATCGGTAATCTAGTTTTTAGATATGAAGTTTATTAAATTAAAAATTTCATGGAGCCAATGAAGGGATTTGAACCCCCGACCCCTTCCTTACCATGGAAGTGCTCTACCCCTGAGCTACATTGGCAATTCCGCGGTAAGCAGAAAAATGAGCAGGCGACGAGACTCGAACCCGCGACCCTCAGCTTGGAAGGCTGATGCTCTACCAACTGAGCTACGCCTGCTTATTAGTTCCTAATGAATCATGCTGAATTACCAATGTGATCAATTTGACTATTTCTAATTATACATTAATAATTATACACCACTCATTAAAGAGTGGGGGCGATAGGATTCGAACCTATTCAGTCGTAGACAACAGATTTACAGTCTGCCCCGGCTCTCCAACTCCGGCGCGCCCCCCGATCAAACTATAGCGATATAGCTTGATTTGTTTTAGCTCTTTTGGTAACACGAATTACTTACGAATTCCGTAAAGGTAAAATAGTGTACCTAGCGATGAGCTGATGTTGAGCCAGCAGAGGGATTCGAACCCCCGACCCGCTGATTACAAATCAGCTGCTCTGGCCAACTGAGCTATGCTGGCATTTAAGGCTTGAGTGATCATCTATATTCTCGAAGAAATACTTTTGAACACCTATATATATGTATTTCTAAGCCAAAAAGTTCCTGGCTGAATAATATAAGCCTAAGTGCTTGGTTTTTACAGCTTCATCAATGCTAAAACACCCACATTTCAAAACGCTTTTTGTCGGTCTTTTACCTTTGTAAGTGCACCTCCTCTCAAAAAGCGATTGCAAAGATATTACTTTTCCTGAAAAACAAAAAACATGTTTGAAAATTTTTCCAGAAAAAGCTTGGCTTGAATCAACGAAAGAATTCAGAGCTTTTAAGTGGCCATTAATTGGCTTGTATTAGGTCTTTTCCTCCTCAACCACTTTTCTAAAGCGAGGACAAATGTAAGAAAATTATGAGAATGGTGAGACTTAGTTGAAGATAAGATTAAGGTCCCTCCGTAGTACCTTATTGATATGACTCTCGTTCTGATCGTTTAGGTAGGAAAAAAGGCTCAGTCATACGCTAGGCACCTCGAAAGGACCATTTTCATTTACTTGGCTTTCTCTTTGAATTTAATGAGCTGTCGCTTCAGTACGTCGACTGCCTCATCAATGGATGCCTCGAAAGTTCGTTGACTTTCTTTGACGACTAGGACATCACCAGGAACCTTTAGCCTAACCTCGGCAATCTTATCCTTGATTTGTCCTGCATTTTCCAGTTTAAGGGTAACCCTAGCGTCGATGATACGATCAAAATAGTGATCCATCTTGTTCAACTTCTTCTCAATGAAATCAAGCAACTTACGATCTGCTTTAAACTGGACCGATTCGGTGTACACTTTCATAGGCATTAATTTTTAATGAAGTAATAGTTACCACTACACACCCCTTGCAAAGTATTTTTAGGCTTAGTTGTCCTTATCCAACTGAGCCTTGGGATGTGCAGACTCGTATACTTTTTTTAGTTTCTCAATAGAATTGTGTGTGTAGATCTGTGTGGCTGCTAAGTTAGCGTGTCCAAGAAGTGCTTTGATGGCATTTAAATCTGCCCCATTGTCGGAAAGGTGAGTGGCAAAAGAGTGTCGCAAAACGTGCGGGCTTTTCTTTTCTACCGTACTGACGGTTGTCAGGTATTTGCGAACGATATTATAAACCGCCTTTGGATATAGCGGTTTTCCTTGCTTCGTTAATAAGAGATGCGGGTACATGGATTCGCCAAACGTCTGTTGGCGCAGTTCGATAAAAGCTAGCAGGAGCTTGGCCAAACCCTGTCCAAAGGGGATGAGTCTTTCCTTATTTCCCTTCCCCAACACCTTTAGTGTATGATGAGAAATATCAATATCCGCAATCTTTAAATTGATCAACTCCGATCTTCGCATCCCTGTATGGTACAACAATTCCAGAAGCGTTCGATCTCGATACCCTTCATAAGTATCCGGAAACGTAAGTTGCTCGAAGAGTTTATTCAATTCATCCACTCGTACTACATGCGGCAATCGCTTACCCGTTTTGGGCGAAAGTACCTTCAGCATTGGATTTTTATCCAATGCATGTCGTCTTTGTAAAAAGCGGTAAAAAGTCTTTAAGGTAGACAGTTTTCTGTTAATGGAGCTAGTGCTTCTCCCTTGATTCAAGAGCTCCACTGTCCAAGATCGTACCTGGGTATGCGTTACTTCGCTTGGAGACTGAATATCGAAAGTTGTATCTAAGAACTGGAGGAACTGCTCTAAGTCCGTTCGATAGGCCGTGAGGGTGTGAGGTGAAAATCGTTTTTCATGCTCCAGGTATCTCAAGAAACTCTCTTTCATCATATGCTAATCAATATACAAATCCAGGCTCTCAATTGCAAGAATAAGATATTCTAAAAAAAGGATTATTTTGTGGCTTGTTAAGGCGCTTAGCCAAGACGTGATTAGAGCCTAATTTAGTATGCAAAAGGAGAAAAAAGATAAACACTTCATTAAGAAGCCTATTTATCCAGGTGGAAAAAAGGCATTGCAACTCTTTATTACCCAGAACCTTAAATACCCTTCGGAGGCCTTAACAGAAAAAATAGAGGGAACCGTGGTGTTGAAGTATACCGTCAATCATAAAGGTAAAGTGATAGAAACCAAGGTAATTTCTGGCCTCGGATATGGCTGTGATGAGGAAGCCGAACGAGTGGTAAGTTTATTGGAATTCGAAGTGCCCAGTAACAGAGGGGTTAAGGTTCTACATCACCTCAATATCCAGATTCATTTTCGCCTACCAAAACAGAAAAGCAAACCGAAACAGGAGACCTCCCCTAGCCCTAGGTATAATTATCATTATACAACATCTTCCTCAAAAAGTTCTAGCCAGAAGACCAAATCCTCTCCTTATACATATACGGTTACGATTAAAAAGTAAGCTATAGGATCACGGAAGAATTACTAGTTTACGATACTGGCTTGTTCCTGCCTCCTCTAGCTGTATGATGTAAGTTCCTGCCACCAGATTCCGAAGTAGAAATTCTGATGTACCTCTTCCCATTTTCTCCTTTTGTAGCAGTTGTCCTCTAAGATCATAAATGGCCAATTCCGCACCACTTCCCGCTTCATATCGAACGAATATCCGGTCTTGCGCCGGATTTGGGAACACTTTCCAGGAAGTTTGTTCAACTAACTCTTCCGCATTGGAAATCAGCACATTGTCAACCTCAATTTCCCCTTCAGTGGAGCTTCCTTCTTGAATATTCAACAATTGGTTGGACACGATCTCATAGAAGCGATCAATATGTCCAGTTGGCCAGGTGACCATCAAGGAATCAATTAATAAACTCTCCCCTATCCCAAAATGTAAGCGTGCACTATTTTGACCTAAATATCCCATTCCTCCGTGGTGATAGCGCATCTGGTAATGTCCCGCTTGGTAAAGATCTATCCTAGCCCCAATTCCTTCTCGATTACTGATTACTCCCTCCAATTCAATCTTCAACCACGACTGGTTTTGGGTACCTTCATTAGACCACAACTGAGCAGGGAAAGCAGTTGTATTCACGACTAAAATATCGAGATTTCCATCATTGTTATAATCTCCAACCGCATTCCCGTAGCTACTAACCGTATCTCCAACAAAGCCCGCCTCATCCACATAAAAGCTTCCTTGTTGATCATTGTAGTAAAATGCGCTAGATACTACATCGGTCCCCACGGCCATCCCACTGACATAGAGATCTTCAAAACCATCATTGTCGGCATCTAAAAAGTGGGTTCCCCAGGCAGTACCATTGAAGGTCGTTCCAGTGGCTTCGGCCTGCTCGATGAAACCGCCCACTTGATTATTAGTCAATAGTGCATTACCATGCGGCGTGTTGGAGATATATAGATCCTGCCAACCATCGCAATTATGATCTCCAACAGCTATGCCCATTGCATTCATAATAAGATTGGCTGAGGCAGCTACCGAAATGTCAGCATAGCTGTTTTCTGTTCCTTGGTGCAACAGCAGTGTATTTCCTTGACTTTTATCCTGGGCAAGGTACACATCCGGCCAATTGTCATTATTCATATCAAAAAATGCGGCAAAGAATGGAGCTTTTTCGGGATCATCAAGTCCCCATGCTTCTGCTACTTCCTCAAAAGTATTATTGCCTAGATTCCGATACAGGTAATTCCGATTAGAATTGAAGTTTAGCGACCGCTCCGTGACGTATATGTCTATCCAGCCATCACGATCAATATCTGCCATACATGCTCCGTAGCTATCCGTCGGCTCCATTAACAATCCGGCTTCCTCAGTAATGTCCTTGAGCTGAAGATTTCCTAGGTTCTCGTACAAACGATTTACCGCATTTATGGAAGTCAGAAAAAGGTCCTTGTCGCCATCATTGTCGATATCTATCCAAAGGACTTGCTTCACCTCGTCTAGATTGGATACCAAGGGCGTGATTAGAGTGAATACTCCGTTTACATTTCGATAGAAAGCTACGGTATTACCCTCTTGGCTAGCCATTGTTAGATCGTCCCAGCCGTCCTGATCAAAATCCACAAAACTTACCCCCCCACCAGCAGCACCCTGCCCATAGTAGTGGTTAATCCCCTGCTCAGAGGCTCTATCTATAAAGAAGGTTTGTCCAGCGAGTTGGGTTGGCGAAAAATGTAGGGCGAGTCCGCTGATTAAGCAGTAGAAGAAAAAGTTACTGGTCCAATGCATACAACCAACAAATATCTTCCTATTCTGTATACAATTTATTAGGGTTAGCATATCATTAAAAAAACAAATATTTAAGGTGTTTTTTATGTAATTCAGGTGACCTTTCTAGTTTATAAATGTAGCAAATTTCCTTTAATTCTGGGGCTTTGCACGTAGTTTTGTGGTGCTTAATCCATGCTTTATTTATAGCTGTGCTACTATTGTTAGCAAGCCAACAGACAACATCTAGATCATATGAAGAAAACTTCAGTAATATCCTGTATACTACTATGCTTCCTTCCTTACTTTGGGCAAGGACAAATCGTGATCCAGGGGGTGGAAATTGAACAAGTGGCAGGGAATGTTTTGCGGTATCAGGTATCCTTTACAACTGACCAGACCAGTACGGCTTATCTTGAATATGGCGACGGCCAATATACGAATCTCAGTCTTAATAAGACGCAGCATCAATTGATTCTAATCGGACTTTCTCAACTTAAGGACTACAAGCTTCGGATTCATGCCTTTACTAATGAGGGCGCTGTAGTATCGGAGCCCTATACGATTACCACCTCAGCTATTCCTACGGATATTGTCGAAGCAGCTGATTCTCTTTACAACGATAGTAGTTCCACAAGCGGTTATATATTGACGGATGCTCGTGGGCCGGATATAGCAACACAAGTGCGGATTTTCGACAGAAATGGCAAGCTTGTTTGGTACGACTACACGAAGGAAATCGGTAGCCCCTGTATCGGTAATAACTTTAGTAATCGAAACACAAGCCTACAAATCTATGGAGATTGCCAAACTATGATAGAAATCGATTTCTTTGGTGATACCCTTCAAAAAGTTAACATCAGCAATGTCCCCGGTAATTTTCAGATTCATCACGACATGTACATCAATGATGTAGGGAATCTGATCTTGCTAGTTGCAGAAGGGCAAACCGTAGATAAAAGTAGTGTAGGTGGGCGAGCAGATGCCATCGTGGTAGGTGATGGTTATCTTGAAATTGCCCCGGATGGTGAAATCGTTAGCCAATGGAGCATTTTTGATCATTTAGATCCTTTGACTAGCAGGGATGCCGGAGCCTTTTGGGATCAGGTTTTTGGGGAACCAGCTGAAGATTGGACCCACGCCAATAGCATCGCCCAGGATGTAGATGGGCATTATCTCATGAGTTTAAATGCCTTGGATCAAGCCATCAAAATCCACCGAGAGACGGGAGAGATTCTTTGGACTTTCGGTAAAAATGGAGATTTCGCTATTGATCCTCCAGACGCCTTGTTTAAAAACCAACATACCTTTTGGGGCATCGGTAACAATCGATATACCGTATTTGACAATCAAGGAGCTGGATCTTTCTCCCGGGGTATGGAATTTGAACTGGATACGGTATCCGGTATAGCCAGCCTGGTATTTATACAAGATGCTGATTCTTTGTTATCCACAGGCATTGTTGGAAGCACTTATAAGTTAGAGAATGGCAACATGCTCTCTAGCTTCGGGCGAACGGGTGCTATTCAGGAAGTAGATAGTACGGGCCAAGTGGTCTGGTACCGAAATGAAGGAACCATAATCAATTATCGCTCCTTTTACGTTCCCTACCTCTATCCACCTTTGGGAGAATTGGAACTTCTTGACACCGTATTTTGCCAAAATGATCGGTCTTTAGTGCCTAAGACTAGCTTGGTAGGTGGCTATTTCGAAGGGCCTGGTTTTGAGAATGGACAGCTTGATCCTGCCAGCCTTGCACCGGGAGCTTACGAGCTGGTTTATCATTATGCTTATCTAAGGGATACCTTCGATTTTGTCATTCAAGCAGCTCCTGAAAGTCCTATCCTCACACAATCTGGTTCCTACTTGATTACGGAGGAGGTCGAAGGCTTTCTCCAATGGTTCCTAGACGGACAAGTCATCGAAGATGCTACAAGTGACAGCCTACTGATTAACGCAAATGGGACTTATGTACTTGAGGTCACTTCTGCCGAAGGATGTACTGCGCTTTCGAATAGCATCACGATTGAAACGGTAAATACTGAGGATGTTCAATTCGATCAAATGAAGATTTTTCCAAATCCCAATAGTGGCAATTTCCAAATTGAATTTGACCATACAAAGATTGTGCAAGTTCAACTCTTTGACCTTTTAGGTCAACTCGTCTTTACTATGGCAGACCTTACCGATCCTGTACTCCGGTTGCGGGGAATTCCATCGGGCACCTACGGATTAGTGCTGAGAACGGAGACGGGGAGAATGATTAGAAGGAAGGTTGTGGTGGGTAAGGAACATTGATGAATCTGGGTTGGTTGCTGGTGGGAATGCGCAACAATGGCTGGGGAATGAAGAGGCCCGATCCGCATGGATCGGGCCTCTTGTATTATTCAGATGATCAACATCATCAAAATGTCATCTTGTCCTACTTAGGTGTGTAAACTGTAGTCCAGTTTTCACCATATACACTTCCCAGTACAGAGATGGTGATTACTCCGGTGACAGGATCATAGGAAGAAGGACGCGTTGGATCCTGGTTTAGCATCTGCCAAGGATCTGGGGCGTCAATACTGATAACACCACAAGCATCTGTAATAGTGGCTGTCAAAGCAGAAGTGCCATAGTTATCAAGATATGGACCTACACTATACAGCCCGCCATCAAAGCCTACCACAGAATATTTGCCACTACCTTCGGCTATCCACTCTACATCTTGTGTATTGGAAGCATAGGTAGGTAGGAAATCATGCGCATGGTAGGTTGTAGTAGCAGAATAAGTACCTTCTAAAGAAGAAGGACAAATAATATTCTGGTCAAACGCAAACAAAGCACCAAAAGCAGGAGCATTACCAATGATATTTGCCCCCGTATTGGAAATATCGAAGGTTTTACCATCCGTTTTGGTCAATGTACCATTAAAACGAACGGCGTCACCACCTTTGATATCATCGGTAGTTAATCCCATTGCATCCAAGGCTTGCTGGAAAGTAAATGAGATGGTGATAGAAGGAAGACCCGTTTCTGGTTCTGGCTTAAAGTCAGAAGCCGTAAAGGTTCCAATAGTCTGAGGCGTAGTAAAAGTACCCGCCGTTTTATCAAAGTAAGAAACGGTCCAGGAATAAGACTGTACATTCTTACCTTGGTTCTCATCATAGAATTCAACGGTAAAGTCGATACCGGACCCAGTAGGATCGAAGAAGTTAAATTCACCATTAACACCATCGATCAAACGAGGAAAGGCTCCGTACTCTAGGTCTTTGAATTCGATGAAGGCTCTGTCTTTCTCACATGCTGTAGCAGCAAGAACAAAGGCAAAGACTAGAAATATATTTATTCTTTTCATCTTTGAAATTCAATTTGATTTTGAATGTTTGAGGAAGGACAAAATCCTACCCCAAATTGATTTGCAAATCTTCTTTGGATAATCCTTTCCTAGTTAATGAATCTAGGTGGATTTGTATCCCAGAATACTTGCTCTTCCAAGTTAGGTCTTTGGCTAGCCTTTGCGTTACGATCAACGTAACTAGCCGGATACCAGAACGTACGAGGGAAGGCACCAGGATCAGCTACACGAGTTAGCTGCATACCAGCAGGCTTTCCAGTACGACGGTAAGCGTTAAAGATCTCTAAACCTTGTCCGTGCGCTGCTAGACGGTATTCATTTACTACGATTTGTAGCTTTCCGTCGGCGTCAGCTGCGTTGTAAGCATCCAATACCTCAGTCACGTAAGATTCAATCTGCATATCAGAAGGTACAAAAGCTGCATCAACTGGAGCCAATGAACTAAAGCTCATTGTCTTGGCGATAGACTTACGGATACCATCTTCTAGGAATGCGGCTGCATCACCATTAGCACCCATTGTAAGAACGGCTTCTGCTTTTAGGAAATCAACAAATGAGGATAACATGATGGGATGGATACCCGCTCCTAATCCACCATCGATACCAGCATTACCGATACCTGAGCAGTCGTCTGCATCAAATTTACCTCCAGCAGGATATAGTCCCCAAGTAGTACGCTTCAATGCATCAGGTGGGATACCATCTTCATTACCGTGGGTTCTTCCCCAGTATCCACCATATTCACCATTAGGATCTCCAAACTTGTCATTGGAAGCGGTACAGAATGGTCCTTTATAACTTCCTGGATAATGCAATGGAAGTCCAAAATCTAGGCAATCCAGTGTAAATAAGTCTTCCCCTACTTCGTCACAATCTTGACGGTAGAAGTAGTATCTCAAACGTGGATCTTCGGTTTCTTTATCTCCGAACATTTCCCACATCATCCAGTTAGACATGTAGTCTCCCCCACCTGTTTCGTATCCATTATACTTAGGGTGACGAGAGAATGGATTATTACGCTCATTTCCGTAAGGGAAAGCGAAGTCACCACTAGCAGAAGTGATCGTCTGATCCATCAAAGCATTTACTGCACTCACATTATTATCTACCAAACGAGTTTGGATGTAATAGCGAAGTTTCAAGGTATTGGCTAGCTTCAACCACTTAGCAGCGTCACCTCCGTAGTACAAGTCATTGGCTGGTGTCCCCTTAGGGCTACCTAACTCGGAAATCGCCTCATCCAATAAACCTAGCGCGGCTGCGTATACAGCTGCATCGTCATCCGCCGCAGGACTTGGATTATCTACCCCTTGTCCCGCTTCAGAGAAAGGAACATCCCCGAAGAGATCCACTAAAGTCATTAAGACATAGGCTTTCATTACCTTAACAGAGCCAGTAAAAGTATTCAAAGCGTCTGCCGAAGCAATTTCGATCACCAAATCCATGTCAGGGAAGAGGTTACTGTAGGCTTCATTCCAAATACCGTTGAAGGTAGCAGGAGAGGTCTGGTTATCGTACAAGGGACCAAACATATGAATCATTCGAACGAAGGGCATAGTGACGTTACTGGCCGTGTACGCGAAATCGCGGAAGTCCAGTACCACTTGGTTGTATACTAAATCAAGCTCTGCCTTGTCTGCAGTAACTGCATTCGGGTTGTCTAGCAAACCGTCCAGCTCGGTCAAATTGTCACAAGCGGACATAACAATCACTAGCAAAGTGCAGAGACTTAGCTTAAAAATATTTCTCATGTTTTTTGCTCTTTTTTAATTAGAAGGTAATTCTCAAACTTCCTCCAATTTGTCTAGAAGTAGGTACGTTCATGAATTCGAAACCTCGACCGTTACCTACACCAAGACTCAATACCTCTGGATCAAAATTAGCACCGTCTGGGAAACCGAAGGCATCAAACCATAGGTTCTGGCCAGAAAGTGTAAATACTACAGAACCAAATGGAGAGTTATCAATGATACTCTTCGGCAATGCATAGGAAACAGATACCTCACGCAACTTGATGTAAGTTGCATCATAGGTACGCATTTCATCTCTAAATACACCACCATTAGTCCAGTAGTGATTGTTAGGAGTAATCTGGATGTTGTTAGGTGTTCCATCACCTAGTACACCAGGTACAATTACAGGAACGAAACGATCAAAGTCTGTTTCCTGCAAAATACCACGACCCATCAAAGTAGAAGGACCAGTGGCGTAGATCACACCTCCATCAGAATATGTAATAAGAGCATTAATAGAAAGTCCTTTGTAATTCAAAGATAATCCACCGTTAGCTGTGAAGTTAGGGTTAGGATCACCTAGTTCTCCAATATCAGGAGCATCTTGGTATACACCATTAGAAGCGATAATTGGATTACCTGCGTCATCACGACGAATTCTAGCCCCTAAGATAATACCGTAAGGTCTTCCTACGATAGCGTAGTTACCCAAACTACCGTTAGCAGATGCGAACTGAATTTGGTCCACACCATCAGACAAAGCCTTCACCTCACTTACGATTCTTGTTAAGTTACCGTTTAAGGTCAAAGAGAAGTCAGAAGTCTGGATGGGTGTAACGTCAATACCTAATTCAATACCTTGGTTGGACAAAGCCGCACTGTTTACCGTTGTGTTACTGAAACCAGTTGATGGGTCTAACTGCAAGTTGATGATCAGGTCAGTAGATTGCTTATCGAACAAAGAAAGGTCAACCCCTACTCTGTTGTTGATGAAACGACCTTCTAAACCAAATTCAATCTCTGTGTGTAACTCAGGCTGCAAGTTCGGGTTACCGAACGTGTTAGATACTGAGTTAGTATTCAATACGGCACCACCTGCTGCCTTGAAAGCATTAGGTGTAGTTGCCAATACATTACGAGTATTATATGGATTTGGATAACCCGCAGAAGTACCGTATCCCAAACGAATCTTCAAGTAGTTCAACATTGTACTCTGCTGAAGACCTGGAAAAGCTTCCGTTGGAATGAAAGAAACTGAAGCAGAAGGATAGAATACCGATCTGTTCTGTGGTTCAAGAGTAGAAGTCCAGTCATTACGTGCTTGCACGTTGAAGTACAAGTAACTCTTATACCCCAGAGAAGCCGTTGCGTAGGCTCCTAATAGATTTTCTTCTGTGAAACGAGAGAAGTTATTGTGGGTAATGAAGTTATCATGCGTTAATAATCCATATACAAACTGCTGAGTACTACCTGTAAAAGTACGTCTTCTTGTATCACGACGGATATTCAAACCAACTACCCCATCTAAGCTCAAGTTTTCACCTAGAGGCTTGTTGTACATCAAGTTCAAGTTGTGGTCTTGGATCAAGTTGATACGCTCGTTAGTCTGCAACAAACCATCCTGCTGCTGACGTCCACCTTTGTTGATGTGGAATCTAGATCTGGTGTTGTAACCGTCCAAACCTAAACGGTAAGTAGCAGTCAACCAATCAGCGATCTCATAGCTCAAATTGATTGTACCGAAGAAACGGCTAACCAATTCCTTATCTCCTGTATTGTTCAACGTCCAGAGTGGGTGCTGGATGTCGTTACCACCACGATAGAAGATAGATGATTTATCTTGAGGATTTTCGTACTCAAGCTCATACAAACCAACCGAACGTGGCGTGTAAAATACATTGGAGAACAAAGAAGCAAACGTTGGGTTAGAACTCGTACTACGACCAGCAGGAGGTGCAACACGGTCAGAGTTTACGTAGTTAAACGTAGTGTTGACCTTAAGACCATTTGCTAGTTTAGTGGAGATACCCAAACCAAAGTTGTGCTTGTCATACTGACTCAAAGGCACAAATCCTTCTTCACTGCGGTAACCGTAGCTAAAATTCAAGGAAGTTCCATCAGACAATCGGTTAGCGATGTTGATAGAAGTGTTAGCGATCAAACCCGTTTGGAAGAAGTTCTGTAGGTTATCATAGGCTCGGTATTCATAGCGAGCTCCGACGTATTCAGGGAAAACGTCATTCAAAGCTGCACGATCATAAGGGTGACGGATAGTACCATCAGCATCCAAGCTATTACGGCCTGGCTGATCGAAAGGAGCACCCCAGTTAGAGAAGGCTGCAGCAGCTCTGTTCTGCCAACCATTACCATAAAGATCCTGGTCATCAGGCAAAGAAGCAATATCGTTGGCGAAGAAAGATTGATCGATAGTAACTTCGAACTTCTTGTCCAGTTCAGAAACTGCACCGTTCTTAGTTGTAATCAATACCACACCGTTACGCCCAGCTTCACCGTAAAGTACAGTCGCACTCAAACCTTTCAATACACTAACTTCAGCAATACTGTTAGGATCAAGGTCAAGGAAACGGCTGGAAGCAGTAGCACCACCGGAAGCAGCACCACGGTCAGTGTTGGTGTCAGAGTTGAAAGGAACACCATCCACAATGAAAAGAGGTTGGTTGGTACCCGTAATAGAAGAGTAACCACGAATGATTACGTTAGTACCAGAACCTGCCAAACCTGATGTCTGGCTGATATCTACACCAGCAACCTTACCGCGAAGTACACGAGCTACGTCAGCTTCAGGTCTTAGTTCGATATCTTTAGTTCCCAAGGTTGTTACCGCATAACCAAGTGCTTTTTTCTCGCGCTTGATACCCAAACCAGTTACAACAACCTCAGTAAGTTGTTCTGCAGATTCAGTTAGTGTAACATCAATTACGTCGGAAACACCAATTGCTACTTCTTCTGTAGCAAAACCAGTATAGCTAACTACCAAAGTAGTAGCGCCTTCTGGGACGGTCAAGGCATACTTGCCGTCAAAGTCAGTAACAGTACCGGTGGTTGTACCTTGAGCCAAAACAGTTGCTCCGATCAAGGTTTCACCACTGTCATCGGTAACTGTACCGGTGATAGTCCTCTGTGCCATGGTTACGCCCACGCAAAAGAGGACCAGTGTAAAAACTAGTGAGAGTTTTTTCATACTAATCCAGTTTTATATGAAAAATAAAAAATCCTACCGTTGTCAAAATTAGGCTTTTTGTTAAACTTTCCATAACGTTTTTTTAACTTTCAAAAAGTTCAACTCACCAACGAGGGTCAAATAGTCCGATTTTTTAATTCTTCACGGGCCGACAATAATGGAACTTTTACTCCAAAACCAGATAGTAGGCAAATTTTTATTTGGTATAAATCTTTTCACTGAAACTTTCAACCGGAATTCCGGATTAGTCAGCCAAATTACAATCCTAAAATCGTGTTAAAATTTTAATTTTCTTGAACATTTGCGCAACACCAAAAAATTTGCAGCTACCCTCAACTTCTAGCCTATTCTTCCGTGCGTAGGCAATACAGATAACGTTGAATGGTATTCTTCAAACCCAGATATAGTGCATCGGCAATCAGGGCATGCCCAATAGATACTTCTAGGAGTTGTGGTACCTGCTGTTGATAATATCGGAGGTTCTCCAGATTAAGGTCGTGGCCCGCATTGATCCCCAAGTTCAACTGGTTCGCCAGGGCAGCGCAGCGACGGTGGGCTTCGACGGCCTTTGCTGGATCTGAAGAATAGTTTTTAGCATAATCCCCAGTATAAAATTCGATTCTATCAGCCCCAACAGCTTTAGCACCTTCAATAAAGCGTTCCTCCGGGTCAACGAAAAGGGATACCCGGATACCCGATGCTTGCAACTCGGCAATGATCTCCTTAAGGAAAGCTTCTTCTTTAATCGTATCCCATCCTGTATCAGAAGTAAGTACACCGGGAGGGTCCGGGACCAAAGTTGCCTGATGCGGTCGATTGTCCAGTACCAACTTCATAAAGTTTGGGTTTGGGTATCCCTCTATATTGAATTCTGTGTTAACTACTGCTTTCAATTCAGGTATATCACTATATCGGATATGTCGTTGATCTGGGCGAGGATGCACGGTGATTCCCTGCGCTCCAAAGGTTTCACAGTCCTTTGCCACCTGGATTAAATCCGGCAAATTTCCTCCTCTAGAATTCCGTAGCAATGCTACTTTATTGATGTTTACACTTAAGCGAGTCATTTCCCTTGATGATTTTAGGAATGATTTCAAAAGGGGAGGTAGGGGACGGCTTTCCATCCAACTTATTCATCATTCCTCAGTTATTTAATTAAATTCGCAATTGAATCCACCATAAATCCTAGTTATTTACGGGCATTTCTTCGGCGCGAAATTACATGCTTATCATCTACTTTTCAAGTTGATGAGAGGAGTCAAGATTCTAAAAGATCTGCGCAAGGGCTGTAGGACTAGGATCACCAATTGAGCTAGGCATATAAAATTAGAGCTGCATGGAACCGCAAACCTTATCCACTACTTCGAGATCGGTAAGAATGCCCTTATTGATGATCCTGGCTTTTCTCTTTATAGGAATGATCGTTGGCACTCTTCTAGCCTCTCTGGTGAATTTATTGCTAAGTGAAATCTGGGGGGTATCACTGGGTGCCATGGCGGATATCAATGCTGATACGCCTTTCAGTGAGCGCCAATTTTTTAGAACCGTCAACTTGCTCAGTCATCTGCTCACCTTTACCGTCCCTGGTCTGGCCACTGCCTATCTGTTTTACAAAAAGCAGTGGTGGACGAAACTGGCTGTTGATATCCCGCCGCAAAGTTTCTTCATTGGAGCGGGTATCCTGTGGTTGATGGTATCTTTTCCCTTTGCACAATGGAGCTACTGGCTCAATCAGCAATTGCCTTTACCCAATTGGGCAACTAGCCTTGAGGGGCAAGCTGAGGCGATGATCGCTGGGCTTTTGAACATGGAAAGCCTGGGGGAACTATTTTTTTCTCTCTTGGTGATGGCGGTAGCACCGGCGGTGGGTGAGGAAATTATTTTTCGAGCTATCCTCCAAAAGGAATTTGAAGAGCGCATGAAAAACCCTCACCTGGCGATTTGGGTGGCAGCAATTATATTCAGTGGCTTTCATATGCAATTTGAAGGGTTTCTTCCTCGACTCATTCTTGGAGCCTTATTGGGATACCTCTTCTATTGGAGTCGAAGTCTTTGGATTCCAATTATCGTCCACCTTTTCTATAATGGAGTGCAGATTGTAGCCTATTACTCCTATGGCGAAGCATTGGATGAAATGGCTGCTGAAAGTGAAATGCCAAATTTATGGCTTAGCCTGATCTCATTGATGCTATTCATTATTGGCGGATGGTATTTGGGCATGAATCGTAAAACAACAGTGGAACGAATCGTATGAAAGGATTGCTAAGACGAGCACTAACTGCCATAATTTTTGTGGTGGTTATGATAGGAGGTTTATTCGGCGGGCCTTATTCATTTGTTGCCCTTTTTCTCTTGATCACTGGATTATGCTTATGGGAATATCTTGGACTGGTACTGGAAAATGCTGGTAAAAAAGATGTCATGCGTAAGCTACTCGGTTTAGCTATCGGAATCCTTCCCTTTGTGCTAACCTCTATCCTGCAACTTAACATCGTCTCCAATCGAGAAAATTTCATTCTTCTTACATCCATCTTATTCTCCCCTTTTGTCTTCTTATTTTTTGTGTATGAACTCTACACCCATTCTGAGAAGCCTTTTACCAACATTGCCTATATAATTCTCGGCGTATTTTATATTGGTGTGCCCTTCGCTTTACTCGACTTTATCGCCTTTTCGGGTAAAGACTTCTACGCTACCATTGTTTTAGGGCTTCTTTTGCTCACTTGGACCAATGATACTATGGCTTACTTAATCGGTTCGCAGATCGGTAAAAACCCCTTGTTCCCCAGGATTTCCCCTAAGAAAACGTGGGAAGGAACCCTGGGTGGTGCTGCCGTATCCTTTATCGTTGCTTATTTACTGAGTCTCTATATCCCGGACCTCAGCTTAATCAACTGGCTCGTATTAGCATTGATTGTTGCTGTTTTTGGTAGCCTTGGAGACCTGGTTGAATCCATGCTGAAACGCAGTCATCAGATTAAGGACTCCGGCAGCCTGTTACCAGGACACGGCGGATTCCTCGATCGCTTTGACGGATTTATATTTATGCTGCCGTTTGCAGCGGCCTATTTGTTGTGGGTGAGGTGAGGGAGGATAGATAGACAACAGATGGAAGCAAGCAGAAGACTGACAAGAAAGTAATCCATTTTCGAACTGCACCCAGCTAAAAGTTAAGGCCAGGTTAAATCGAGGATTAGCTGGAAGATATACGAAATCCATTTCTATTTTTGATATTGTCAAAGGAGCCACACTTTGAATGGATTGGCAAGTGACTTCATTCTCAAATCAGTGAGCTTGCAGCCCCCAATAAGAGCCCATTCGGTTCAATTTTACAAGAATAACACATTAAGTCGGAAACTATCTCGTCTCTCCTATGCTTTACACAACCTATTGGGAATGAGCCTTTTTTCTTGGTCGGTAAAAATATTCTCTTTTATAAATCTAAATCGAATCGTAGATTTATGGATTAATTGAAAGCATGAGAAAAGACAAACTGTAACGCCCACTTGTAAGGTATGTATTGGAAAATCGCCTGGTTTAGCAAAATATCCCTTCTTGGGCACTCCTAGTGAGAAATCGTTTAAGCTAGGTTAGTTATTAGGATCATTTCATCTCTATGGATTCAATTGCTCAAGAATTATAAACTTAAATTTATCAATGGAATCTTCAGCCTTTAACCCGAATGATGAAAAGGAAGACAAACCACCGATCTTTTCGTCCTGGCAGCAGATGTACATCTTTGTACTCATCTCTCATACGATTATCATCTTATTATTTTACCTTTTTTCCCAAACCTTTTCCTAGCTCGCCTTAGCATATCCCCTCGATGACCTTGCTTTGAGCTTGAATTTCTTCACCAAATTACCGGTGACGGTAGTTTTGAAATGACTTTTCACAAATGCATTTACTCGATTGGACGATTATGTTAGGTACCCTACTAGGTATCGTTGCATATGGAGTTATAAAGACGCGAAACATAAATAATGTACAAAGCTACTTGTTGGGTGACCGCGATCTGAAATGGTGGACCATTGGGCTTTCTGTCATGGCAACCCAAGCCAGTGCCATCACCTTCTTATCAACTCCCGGACAGGCTTATATAGATGGGATGGGTTTTGCCCAATTCTATTTCGGCCTTCCCATAGCCATGGTGATTTTATGTGTGTTTTTCCTACCGATTTATTATAACCTCAAGGTATATACAGCCTATGAATACCTGGAGGGCAGGTTTGATCTGAAGACGCGTTCACTCACAGCCATCTTATTCCTGGTGCAGCGAGGGCTGGCGGCGGGTATTACGATATATGCCCCCGCGATTATTCTATCCACTATTTTGGGGTGGTCTCTGAACATAACTGTATTTTCCATCGGGCTTATTGTGATCTTTTACACAGTAGCAGGGGGAACCAAAGCCGTTAGCGTTACCCAAAAACAGCAGATGATCATTATCCTAACCGGAATGGTCATTGCAGCTATTATCATAGTGAATAAACTGCCTGAGCACATCTCGTTTGTCGAGGCGCTAGGGGTAGCGGGGAAGATGGAAAAGTTGAATGTGGTTGATCTGAATTTTGACCTTTCCAATCGCTACAACCTGTGGTCGGGTATTCTGGGTGGAGTTTTTCTATTCCTTTCCTATTTTGGAACCGACCAGTCGCAGGTGCAACGATACTTATCTGGTAAGTCTCTAACGGAAAGTAGATTGGGGTTACTTTTTAATGGCATCTTAAAGGTTCCCATGCAGTTTCTAATTCTTTTCGTTGGAGTGATGGTTTTTGTCTTCTTCTTGTTTGTAAAACCTCCCTTACACTTCAATGCCTCCAATGTAGAGAAGTTGCAGGAAAGTGAGTTTTACGCGGCCTACGAATCCTTGGATCAGCAACACGATCAAGTATTTGAGGCCCAACAACAGGATATCAATGCTCTGGTCAATGCCATGCGAACAGAAGATCAGGCAGCTATTGCTGATGCTAAAGAAAAAGTGATGGCTCGACATGAGGAGCAAAAAGCGCTGCGTGTACAAGCAGGTAAATTGATTGAAGACTCTGGACTAAATCTTCAGAATAATGACAAAGATTATGTATTCATCACCTTTATTATGAACTATCTGCCCATAGGGCTAATAGGGCTTTTGTTGGCGGTTATTTTTTCAGCGGCAATGTCTTCTACCGCATCGGAATTAAATGCACTCGCTACCACCACTGTAATTGATATCTACAAGCGCTCCTTGGTCAAGGATCGAGAAGACCAGCATTATCTCCAGGTTTCGAAATGGATAACGATCATGTGGGGAGGGATAGCCTTATTCTTTGCCGTTACGGCCAGTTTGTTTGAGAACCTGATTCAAGCGGTAAACATTATTGGTTCATTGTTCTACGGTGTGATCTTAGGCATCTTTATGGTGGCCTTCTTTTTGAAAAAGGTAAAGGGCTCAGCAGTATTCATAGCTGCTCTTATTGGTGAAGCCTTTATCTTAAGCTTATGGTATTTGGACAAGATAGAGGCCATCTCAATTTCCTATCTCTGGTTCAACCCTATCGGTTGTTTCTTGGTAATGATTGTGGCAAGCCTACTACAAGGATTCAGCGATATGAACAAGGATCTAGATCAGCTTCAAACTAGTGAGGATTAACGATCTGACCAGCACCAATGAAAAAGGATTTTACCGGCTAGGTAAAATCCTTTTTTGTTTTGTAAGCAGATTTGGATTGATTTTCCCAGTATCTACTTAAAATGCTTCGTTTACTACGTCAAATTTGAACAATAGTAACACGATCAATAGGATGAATAAAATGATCATGGGAATTGAGATTTAGTTTAATGGCCATAGGGTAATACTACAACTCATTTGTTCATGGTAACTCCTACTTAAAGATCAGAAAATAAAAGGAAAACACATAAATTAAAATTAAAATATGAGTTAAACTTTATTTTGTAACTGACCGTATGTCAGCAGGTTTAGTCAAATAATTACTGGGTATTTAGATAACCAATATAGCATATTCTCTACAGATTGTCAAGTAAATACCTATTTCAAAAACAGTGCCTTGACAATTGATTGAATACCAAGGCACCGCAAGAATTTAGTTATTTTTGCGAAATAAGTTCGTCTATTTCTTAGCTGTCCATTCTTTGATGGACTTTTCATTCATTCGAATGTAGTCCTTATTACCCGCTTTCTCAGCTAGTTCTTTGGATTTCTTAGCCGCTTCTATAGCTTCTTGTGTCTTACCTAAATCAGCCAAAATTAGGGCCTCGCGGCGTACCTGCCAGAACCTTGGGTTATCTACTTTAGTAGCCTTTTGAACCATTTCTAAGGCTTTATTCAGATCCTTTCCAGCATCGTGGTAATAGGTACCAGCTGCATAATAATCGTTGGCAGTAGGGCCAGCCAAAACGCGATCAATAGCTGCCATTACTTTGGAATCCACCTCAGCTTCCACAGGGATAGCAATCATCGTTTTCTCCCACATGGCATAAAGATTGGCCGAATTGGCTTTCAAATCTCCTAACATCATAGTGAATGATTCTATTGCAAAAGGTAACTCTTGTGATTCAGTTTCCACTACAGCAGCAGGTGTTTTTTCTCGGTAGCTCCCCCAGTTTCCACCTTCATATGGAAAGAACATAATTTCCCAGCTTTTGGCAGTTGGTTTAGCAAGTACAGCGTATTCTCCGCCCTTTACTGCCTTACCACCGACAGTCACGTCATCGCCGAAAGAAATCTTTGTAGCCTGATTCGCACCAAAACGCCATACGTCTCCAAAAGGTACCAATCCATCCTCCGCGAAGATGGTACGCCCCTTCGTGCTTGGTCGAGAATAAACAATGTGCACATCAGTGAGGCCCACTGTTTGTTTGATCTCAGACGTAGGACTTGGTTGGGGAGTTTGAATCTGACCAAAAGCTTGTCCAGCTAAACATGCCAATACAAATAAGCTTAAGAACAGTTTTTTCATTATAGCTTGTTTTTAGTTACAGAAATAGTAAACTTCGCGCCGAAGTTATAGCTTTAGCCCAGAATTGTGCGTAATTTCCGATTTTTTAAAACTTTCTTAAGATTAGTTTTTATTCTCAAGTTATCAGTGATCAAAAGGTAAGCTGGGTGAGCATTTAGCACCTTTGAGACTAGAGACAGAGCTCTTTCAACTTTTCCAACTATGACCATTGCAATCATTGCCCACAATGGGAAAAAAGCCGATATGGTCGGCTTTATCAAGGATCACATTGAGGTCTTTCGAGACAAGAATATCAAATTGATAGCCACAGGAACAACTGGTTCTCATGTGGAGCGGGCAGGCTTAGCGGTTGAATGTATGTTAAGTGGCCCCTATGGTGGAGATGCGCAAATAGCCAGTCGACTAGTGGAAGGGCAAGTAGATATGGTCCTCTTTTTTCGTGACCCGCTAGGGAAACACCCACATGAGGTAGATGTGAACATGTTGATGCGACTTTGTGATGTGCATAACATTCCTTTAGCTACAAACATCGCTGCGGCGTCTCGCTTTGTACAGACCCTATAGGCACTAGTCAGTGACATCCAGGAAAGGCTCATTTTCAATGTAAAGGGAAGGCATGCTAAGCACGCAGTTGAATAGCATGGCGTTCAATCGTCTGGTATAAATCTTTGGGCTTAAAGGGCTTGGTGAGGAAATCATTCATGCCTACATCAAAAGCCTTTTGCCGGAAATCGGCCAAAGCCGAAGCAGACAAAGCGATAATCGGGAGAGATTGATATTTATTTTCTTCCCAACTGCGAATGGTGGCGGTGGCTTCGTAGCCATCCATACGAGGCATCTGTAAATCCATCAAAACGATATTGTAGTCTTTCTCTCGGACCTTTTCTAGGGCCTCAAAACCATCGCCCGCAATATCAATCTCCATATCCCAAAATTTCAAAATACGTTTCACTACCTTGACATTGAAAACATTATCTTCCACGATCAATATTCGCTCCACGCCCTCAATACCTTTCTCCTTCAACACATTCTTGGTTTCGACTAGGGTCTCCTGTGGCGCTTCACCTATGGGATAAGATAGACAAAATGAAAAGGCAGAGCCCTCCCCCAGCTTGCTTTGCAACTTGATCAACCCACCTTGCAATTCTACCAGGCGCTTTGTGATGGCCAACCCTAAACCTGTTCCACCAAAAACCCGTGTAGTATGCTCATCTGCCTGCGAGAAGCTTTCAAATATAGATCTGTGTTTTTCTTTTGGTATTCCGATTCCTGTATCCTTTACTTCAAAGTGTACCTTTACTTCCCCGTTCTTCGTCTTTGCTTGCAAGCGAATAGTCAAGATGATTTTGCCTTCCTCCGTGAACTTTATGGCATTATTGATCAGATTAATCAGGACTTGTGACAGGCGAGTTGGATCTCCAACAAGATAACGAGGAATATCTTGTTCCATGTCCAATTGGAACAGTAGTTTCTTATCTATAGCCTTTGGTGAAAGCGTCTTATAGATGTTATTGATAACTTCCTTAACATCAAAATTAGTGCGCTCAATGACCATGCGCCCCGCTTCCATTTTACTGTAATCCAGGATGTCATTAATAATCACCAGCAAGTTCTCGGCGGAAAACATGATTGTGTCCAAATGTTCGATCTGGTCTTCCCTTGGATCTTCTTCCTTTAGTATATGAGTCATACCGATTACCGCATTCATGGGGGTGCGAATCTCGTGGCTCATATTAGACAAAAAGTTGGACTTGACTAGGCTCGCTTCTTCTGCCTTTTGTCGGGCTATAGTAAGATACTCTATCTCCTCCTTAATCTCACCTGTTTCAATGACTAGCTGGTTCTTCTGGCGGATCAAATCCTCATTGACTCTACTTAGCTGGGAGTTGTTATGATGGAATCTTCTAAGCAAAGGCTGGATTAACAAGAACAAGCAAACTACTGTCAGGATTACCAAGAATGACGCCACCAACAAGCCCATTTCCTGTAATTTTTCTATTCGGTAATGCGCCTCCTTCTCATAATTGACCACAATAGTATCCATTAAGGGTAAAAACTTCTGCTCATTGGAAATGATCTGATATAGTGTGGTGGACACGGATGATAGATCCGAGGCAGCTAGCAGATCATGCGCCGCGGTGGTCAGGCCTAGGTAAGAATCCTGCATGGAATCAAACAGGGATTGCGTCGTACTACTGTTTGTTTTATGTGCTTCCAAGCCTATCTCAAGACTGCCATGCTGAAGCGCCCAATGCTGCGTTTCCAGCTTGTCTAGTGCAGCTTCCAGATCTGCACGGATGGACGCATTTTTTGGATGTCTAACCAGTAAAAGAGCAGATTTTCCAATCTTCTGGCTATACATTCGCTGGCTACCCGCGACATTTATTATACGCGAATCTGCCAAACTATTTTGAACCGATCGATAAATGACAAACTGGGAAACAAATATTCCCAACACCAATGTGCCTAAAAACAGGTAAAGGGTAGTTTTATAATTCACAGGGGGGCAGCTTTTGAGTCACAAAGCTACATATTAATATTTTACTAAATTATCTTATTTACAATATCTGTGACATAGAAACTTGCCCTATCTACCCATCATCCCAGCATAAGGTATACCCGTCAAACGGTGTATGTCATAGTTATAAGTACTAAGATCTTCAAAGTTAAAATCTCTAATGTGTGCATGACCGCAGGAACGTGCAATTACTTTGATTAGATCATTTGTTGCGGTAAGGAAATTATACAATTGTGTCGCTGATTGTTCAACCTCTAATCGAGCACGAAGGTGAGGTTTTTGAGTGGCGACGCCAACTGGGCAGTTGTTGGTCCCACAAGCTCGCATACCGATGCAACCGATAGCCTGAATGGCGGCGTTGGCAATAGCAATGGCATCTGCTCCCATCATCATGGCTTTTGCGAAATCTTCGGCTACGCGTAAGCCTCCAGTAATCACCAGGCTGATATCCTTGGCTCCAACTTGATCCAGGTGACGGCGCGCCCTAGCCAGAGCAGGAATCGTAGGGACATTAATATTATTTCTTAAAACCGTTGGTGCTGAACCCGTTCCACCTCCTCGACCATCTAGGATGATATAGTCAGCCCCTGCTGCCAGTGCAAAGTCAATATCCGCTTCAATGCGACTAGCTGCAATCTTGAACCCAACCGGAATCCCACCTGTAATCAGACGTACTTCTTTGGCAATTTCCTCAAAATCTGCGACCGTTTTCAAGTCGGGGAAAGCCGCCGGGGAGATAGCCGTTTGTCCTACTTCTAAGCCCCTCACGCTTGCAATTTCTTCTGTAACCTTATGCCCGGGCAGGTGTCCTCCAGTTCCCGTTTTCGCCCCTTGCCCACCTTTAAAATGAAAGGCTTGGACTTTTTTTAATTTATTGTAACTAAAACCAAATTTCCCACTGGCTAGCTCATAGAAATAACGCTGGTTATTGGCTTGTTCTTCAGGGAGCATTCCGCCTTCTCCTGAACAGATACCCGTGCCGGCCCTATCAGCGCCCTTCGCCAGGGCAATCTTAGCTTCTCGTGACAAGGAGCCGAAGGACATGTCTGAAACAAAAAGGGGAATTTCTAGTCGTAAAGGCTTATTAGCACGAGGACCAATGACCACATCTGTACCCACTTCTTCCTCATCTAGCAGCGGCCTTTTAGCCAATTGAGCAGGTAAAAACTGGATATCCTCCCATTTTGGCAAGGTGGTTCTATCCACGCCCATCGAAGCGGAAGGCCCATGATGGCCATAGTTTTTAAGTCCATTTTTAGCCAGTTCTTTTATGTACAGCGTATAGGGCTCGGTAGGTTCTGGGTGGGTATCCTGATAAGTACTTTGGTATTCATCTCGTCGGAATCGCTGCGGGTGTATCTCCTCAAATGCCACAATATCAGCCTTGTCCACATATAACCAGCCCTCTGAAAGAGCTGTTTTGAATTTCTGTAAAAATTCTGAATTATTGTACTCGCTCACCCCCGAATCAATTCTATAGTCCCATTGATGCACTCCACAAATTAAGTTGTCATGCTCGTCCACATGGCCATCCGAAAGTAAGGCGCCTCGGTGCAGGCAACGTCCATACATGACAGAGGCATCATCACCATATCTTACAATAACTAGATCTGTATTTTCAATAAGGCCATAAGTGGGCTTTCGGTCTTCGAGGGTTGACCACTCTAATAACTTAACGGGGGCTACCAATTGTGAGAAGTCGTGCATTAATACTCAGTTTTAATCATTTCAATAATGTCTAAATATAAGGATTAGCATGCAACTGAATGTTGGCCAAAGGACATTGGATTAAAACTTAGAGAGAAAGGAACAATCTTACAATAAGAAAGTCCCCTTTTTGAACGCAAGGTGTTGATCAAAAAGGGGACTGGTAGATGAAAGTTGATATAGTTATTTCTTGGTCATCTTGCCATCCTTGGCAATCTGCAAAGGAGATTCCGGGAAATCCGCATTGGTCAATTCAATCACCTCATTGATAGCTCTATTCTGGTTATCGATCTTTGGCCCATGCGTTTTCATCTGGTAGATAGGAATCAATTGGCCACTTACGAAGCGCCCATCCTTATCTACTTCCAACTCAACAATAGGAGCCACCCCTGCGGACCCTCTTAAGTTGAATCGGCCATATGTGCAGAAGTTGCCCAGGCTGTAGGTAATGAAACGGTCTTTGTACAGCTCTACTCCACGAGTCACGTGCGGGCCGTGTCCAAAAACAATATCTGCCCCAGCATCTATTACCGCATGGGCAAAGGCATACACATTTCCACGATTCTCGCCATAATAGGTTTCGGTGCGCTTAGGAACATGGCGATGCTTAGCCCCTTCAGCCCCTCCGTGGAAGGACACAATAACAATGTCTGCTTTCTTTTCTAAGGCAGCAACGATTTCCTTAGCTCGGGAAAGATTGCGAACATCACAAGTTCCCCGATTGGGAGCAAAGGCACAAAAGCCGTAGGTCACACCGTTTTTTTCAAATACAGCCGTTTCATCAGTGCCGGCTAAGCCAGCGTAGGCAATGCCCACCTCATCCAATACCTCCTTGGTGCGTTTTCGGCCAGAAGGGCCGAAGTCCCCAGAGTGATTATTGGCTAGACTCACGACATCAAACCCAGCTTTCACAAAGTGATTCACATAATTTTCTGGCGAACGAAAAGCATAACATAGGCTGGGATTGCTACAGCGCTTCACTGTCCCGCCCTCATCTAAAATAGTCCCTTCAAGATTACCGAAGGTTAAATCCGCCGATTGGAGAATGGATTCTACATCTGTCAAAAGATCCTTACCCCCATTGGCAGGTAAATAGGATTTGGAAGGGTAGTTAGTGCCGAGCATCATGTCACCAACACCGATCACTTTATAAGTTTGACTTTTCAGGTCATTTAGCGGTAGCCCGAGCACCATAATAAAGAAAAGACTTCCCAAAGGGAAGCCTTTCCATGTTGATCTGTTGATCATATTCTTTCTAGTTAAATTTTCTTCTAGTGTAGAGATTGATTAACTGTTTCTGACAACTTAACCAATTCAGCGTACTCTTCAGGAGTAAGGCCATCCGTGACGAACTGGATAGGATTCACTTTCGTTCCCTTGTGATGTACCTCGTAATGGCAATGAGGTGCGGTAGAGGCACCGGTACTTCCCACGATACCAATCTTCTGCCCTCTGTTTACTTCGTCCCCTACTTTCACATCGATGCGATCCATGTGAGCATAAAGGGTTTTGTAACCGTAGCCATGGTCAATGATTACGCGAAGACCGTAACCAGAACCTCGGCCAGCTTTAACTACGCGTCCTTTACCGGTAGCCTGAATTGGCGTACCTCTGGGAGCAGTAAAATCAATGCCGGCATGCATTCTTTTCACCTTATAAATGGGGTGAATTCGGTATCCAAAACCCGATAGGAGTCGAACTTTTCTAGCTAGTTTATCAGAACGAACTGGTTTGATGGCGGGAATGGCCGCCAACATGTCCTCTTTGTTACCAGCCGCCATTAGAATGGTATCCAAAGAGTTGGACTGTAGCAGCATCTGTCGGCGAAGAAGATCACTCTTCTCTTTAATTTTGGCCAGCGTTTCTCCAGAATACTTTAATTGACGATATTCCTTGTAACGATCATGGCCACCGATACCACCATTCCAAACGCTCTCATCAATCGGATCCATTTCGAAAACTACGCGGTGTGCGTATGCATCTCTTTCTTGAATATTCCCTAGAGCCTCACTCATCTGGTCAACCTCAGTACCCATCTTTTCTATCTCAGAGCGTAACTTTTCGTTCTCATTCAAGAGAGCTCTTTCGTTCGGCGAGGGAAAGAAGCGGTGCGCAAGCAGCATAAACAAAAACCCAGTAAAAAGCGCAGCGCATGTAAATCCAAAAACTCGTAGTAATTTAATACTCAGTGGTTCTACAACCTCCTCATACTGTAAAGTTTGAGTGTTGTAAACAAATTTTTCTTTTCTCATGAGTGTTTAATGTAAGCCAAAAAGTAAAACATACAGCGCTCCCGCAGAAGCTAAACCAACTTAAAAACAAGTTGGAACTGAATGCCTAGTTTTCAAATCTCTCTTTGGAGTGTTTTACTTTCAGATGGCTAGATCAAATATAGTTTCAGCCCTCAGATAAAAAAAATTTTTTGCCAAAATTTAGACTAAAACATCACCAAAAGCTGAATTCCAACACAAAACATCATCAAAATAAGTTCAAAAAATGCCGCAAATTGGCATTTTTACCTACCAATCGGTTTTTAATAATCGTATATTTTCATTCCCAACAGGAATTAGTGACCACTTTTGGACGACTATTGGACACCTGAGCAACGGGGAAATGAAACTTGTCTTTATCCGTGTAAAGTGAATGGTAAAGTGTACTGTACTTACTAGGGTTAGTTATGCCTCTCTTGAGGGTAGTTTTATCGTACTAGATATGTCCTTGATTCGGACTTTTCGGCAAATTGGATAGTTCAATAGAGGGATTAGGGAGGACAAATCGCGTTATTACATATTTGTCTTTAACTCTAACGTAATTTTTTCATAGGGAGCGCACAAAGATGGATTTATTTCTCTGAGAATTGTGTTAATTAAGAAAAATTTAACACTTCCCCAACATTTCATCCGCGTTCCAGGTCTTCTCCTGCGCAATTACCCCCCTTGAGAATCGCTATTTTACCAGAATTTCGTAAGAATTTCGCCTTTCCCTGTAATATGAGATAAGAGTTTTACAGACTAAACGGGTAAAACGGTCGAATTATATGATGCAACCCAAAGAATTGCAGCGCAAACTAGCTGACTTACATAATGATAGCTATGCATGGGCAATTCGTTGTTGTGCTGGCGACCGGTACATGGCAGAAGAAGTCCTACAAGATTCCTATTTGAAGGTGCTCCGGAAGATAAAAGCCTTCAGGGCACAAGCTAGCTTCAAAACTTGGCTATTTGCCATCATTCGTTATACGGCAATCGATCATGTCAAAGCCAAAGCCAAACGAAAAATTGTACAAGTTGAGGACTCATCAGCTAGCATTTTCCAAATTTATCCACCAACTGCTTCCACAGCGGAGCTTGAACAACTGCAACCCATTTTTCAGAAGGCATTGGACGAACTCTCTCCTCAACAACGGCAAATACTGCATCTAGTTTTCTATCAAGCTTGTAGCATTAAAGAGGCAGCAGAGGTCATGGACATACAGCTAGGCACTGCCCGTACTCACTACGAACGAGGCAAGAGCCGTTTACGGCAACTCCTAGATAAGCAAGAATTGCTGAAACATAAGCTCCTATGAAAAAAGAAAATCCATTTAATGAGATCATCCAGCAATTATATACAGAGCAACGCAGTGCTGAACAAGAGCAGGCACCTGAGTTCTCAAAGCTGTTTGATCAGGCACAACAAAAACATCGCAATATGAAAAATCAAAAATGGCTGGCCATTTGCCTAGCTCTCCTCGCTGTCTGTTTGATTGGTTTAAGCTTCATAGATAAGGAAACGCCCTCAGTTAAAGAGGAAATTCCTATCGCAAAGGCTAGTATGCCACTCTACGATATCTTGATGAAAGACGGAAAGATTATCACCAACGATATTCATTTCGATTACGACAACGCCACCATCCGACCATCCTCCATGGCCATCATTCGCTCGATTGCTGAAATGATGGAGGAACATCCAGATGTACGACTGAGTGTAGAAGGTCACACAGATTCGTCTGGTTCTAGCAGCTACAACCAAAAGCTATCGAATGTCCGGGCCATAGCCGTACGAGATGCCCTGGTGAGCCTTAAGGTCGATCCCTCTCGTTTAAGCGCCAAGGGCTTCGGAGAAGATCAGCCCATCTCCAGCAATAAGACAGAATCTGGCAAAGCTTTAAATCGTCGAGTAGAATTTGTAAGAAAGTAGCAGCATCGCCCTCTAAATTCCTAGCTTCCGCTTGCGATGATTCGGACTTCGCAAGCGGAAAACTCTTTTTGCTTCTCCATTTCCAGCACCAGCAGCACCAATACCCAGCCCTTTGGTGGAACCAAAAGCTCTCCTGATCACTTTATTGAAAAGCAGAACGTAGGTATAAAGAATCAAATGGGTCTATGGGCTCGGAGCATTGCATTTTCAAAGCGAAAGCCACTTCTAGTCAGCTCTTGGAAAGCCAGTAAGTAAAGCTTTTTGCACGACCACTGAGCTTGGAAAATGCCCATGATATCTTCTAGGATAATTGTGTACTCATACTTATCTTCGCGATTCACTTAAAATTTGTGTATCCGTAATGATGACAGCACAGGAAATCCGAGATCAGTTTTTAGATTTTTTTCGATCTAAACAACATAAAATCGTTCCATCGGCGCCGATCGTAAACAAGGACGATCCTACTTTGATGTTTACCAATGCCGGGATGAATCAGTTCAAGGATTTGTTCCTTGGCAACCAAGTACCGGATGCTAGAAGAATTGCGGATACTCAGAAATGCCTGCGTGTTTCCGGTAAGCACAACGATCTGGAAGAAGTAGGCCTAGACGGTACGCACCACACCATGTTCGAGATGTTGGGGAACTGGTCCATCGGCGATTACTTCAAAGAGGAAGCTATTGCCTGGTCCTGGGAATTGCTTACAGCTGTGTACAAGTTGCCCAAAGACCGAATCTACGCTACAGTATTTGGAGGCGATGAAGCAGACGGTTTACCAGCAGATGAAGAAGCGAAACAGATCTGGAAAAAGTTCCTGCCTGAAGAGCATATTCTCTATTTCGGCAAGAAGGATAACTTCTGGGAAATGGGTGATACTGGCCCTTGTGGTCCTTGCTCAGAAATCCACATTGACATGCGTTCGGACGAAGAAAGGGCGAAAAATCCTGGAGCCGAGCTAGTAAATATGGATGACCCTATGGTGGTAGAGATCTGGAACAATGTATTCATTCAGTTCAACCGTAAGGCTGACCGTTCTCTTGAAGAGCTTCCGGAGCAGCATGTAGATACCGGTATGGGCTTTGAGCGACTTTGCATGATCTTGCAAGGAAAGACAGCAACCTATGACACGGATATCTTCTCGCCCTTCATTCAATACATAGAAAAGCAATCTGGAAAGACTTACAGCCATAGTTATGATCCCAAAAACAAGGTAGATATCGCCATGCGAGTGGTATCCGACCATATTCGTGCCGTGGCTTTTGCTATTGCCGATGGTCAGTTGCCTAGTAATACTGGAGCGGGCTATGTCATTCGCCGGATTTTACGGCGCGCCGTTCGATACTATTATTCCTTCCTAGATATCAAAGATCCGTTCTTACATACACTCATCCCAATGTTGGCGGATGAGTTCGCCAAGGTGTTTCCTGAATTGGACTTGCAGCGAACACAAGTGGCTACAGTCATCGAAGGTGAAGAAATCACTTTCCTCAATACCTTAGAAAAGGGGCTTCGCCGATTTGAAAGCCTTACTATCGAAGACAATCAGGTGAAAGGGGATGACGCGTTCGAACTGTATCATACTTATGGTTTCCCAATTGACTTGACTAGGTTAATTGCTACAGAAAAGGGATATACCGTGGACGATAAGGGCTTTGAGGAAGCCTTGGCGAAGGCAAAAGAAATCTCCAAGATCGATGCACAAAAAGAAGTTGGCGATTGGAATCAAGTTCATGAAGAAGAGGAAGTAGAATTTATTGGTTATGATACTTTAGAATTGAAGGATGCTAAGGTGTTGAAATACCGAACCGTTAAATTGAAGAAGAAAGATCAATTTCAACTGGTCTTGAATCGAACTCCCTTCTATGGAGAGAGTGGCGGCCAAGCAGGTGATAAAGGAACGCTTTGGGTTGGTGAGGAAAAGGTTCGCGTTCTCGATACCAAGAAAGAGAATGAATTGACTGTCCATATTGTGGATCGCATTCCATCTAATTCCTCAGCGGAGGTCAAGGGTTTTGTAGAGGCTAGAATTCGCAATGCTACAGAAAACAACCATACGGCTACCCACTTAATGCATGCCGCACTGCATCAGGTTTTGGGAGAACATGCACTACAAAAGGGACAAAATGTAGATCATAAACGCCTGCGCTTCGACTTTTCTCACTTTCAGCCGGTGGAAGCAGCAGAATTGCAAGAAATTGAAGAGATCGTCAATCAGAAGGTCAGAGAAAATATTCAACTGGAAGAAGATCGAGCCATGCCCATCGACGAGGCCAAGGCCGCGGGTGCCACTATGCTCTTTGGTGAAAAATATGGAGACTTAGTCCGAATGATCACTTTCGATGCCAACTTCTCGCGAGAACTTTGTGGCGGTACGCACGTACCAGCCACTGGAAATATCGGCCTATTTAAGATCGTTTCGGAAACAGGGGTTGCAGCGGGTATCCGTCGTATTGAAGCCGTAACGGCTGAAACAGCTCAGGAGTATGTGAAGGCCCAACTGGAGGAATTAGATCAAATTCGTTCCTTATTCAAAAATGCCCCCAATACTGCCAAGCATGTGGAGGCCTTACAAGAGGAAAATAAGCAGCTGAAAAAAGAACTAGAGAAACTGCGCAGTGAACAAGCAGGAGCGCTTAAGGGCCAATTAGCTGGTCAAGTAGAAAGCTTCAATGAAATCCAGTTCCTTGGTGCCAAGATTCCTTTGGATGATGCTAACGCCATCAAAACTTTGGCCTTCCAACTCGAAAAAGAGATGGAAAAAGCAGTAATTGTACTCGGTGCGGAAGTCAAAGGCAAAGCGATGTTGACCATCATGATCAGCAAAGAGATTGCAGGGCAAGGAGATCTTCATGCCGGAAATATGGTTCGTCAGTTGGCTAAGCATATCCAAGGCGGGGGTGGCGGACAGCCATTCTACGCTACAGCAGGTGGAAAAAATGCTGGCGGCCTGGATGACGCCATCGCTGAAGCTCGCCAAATGTTAGGCGCCTAGATCTAGGTTTTATAAATCGAAATTACACGTGAAGTGATACATAGTGGGAAGAGGGTGGTCGATGACCACCCTCTTTTCATTTTTATTCCGGATAGTTTGGGGGGACGGGGTTAGTTGTTGGTGGAAAACATGCAACAACGGCGGGGGATGGCAAATAGAGATTTTTCAAAAAAATTTACATTTTCGAAAACTGACTGCACAGTCAGTCGGTTATATTTATATGATAAATAAGAAAGACCAAATCATAGCGGTGGCGACGCAACTTTTTGCAGAGAGGGGCTTTGAAAACACCCCTGTGTCTTTGATATGTGAAACTGCAGGGGTATCGAAAGGATTGGTGTTCCATCACTTTAAATCGAAGCAAGAGCTGCTGCGGGAGATATTCACCAGAACGACCGAATTGATCAAGGATATTAATGCCACCGACTCCAACAACGCCACGCCACAAGAGCGGCTAAAGGATAGGTTGGATTCTTTTTTTGCTGGCTTAGCTGCCAACAAAATGTTGTTCCAATTCAATCTAAACATGATGCTACAGCCTCGCACTAGATCCATCCTACAAGATTTGATTGATAAAAGGGCTGCCTTTTTACTCCAATCGGTCAAAGCGCTATTTGATGCCATTGATGCAGAGAACTCCTTAGTACTGTCTTATGCTTTTATCGCTGAGCTGGATGGAATTGCACTACACTATTTCAGTATCTATAAAGACTATCCCTTAGCAGATATACAGACTCACCTTCTTAAAAAATATAGCTAAATGGAATTTATCCCGACTCAAGATATCAAAGAAATTGCTAGCCTTCGCGAACGCTTATACAAAGAACTGACCGCACCTATCGATGCGATGTGGGAGCTATTATATATTGCCTCTACAACAGCTTATTTCATCCAGCAAGGGAACCAAAGGCTAGGCTTTTGTTGTATTGATGAAAAGAAACGGCTGTTACAGCTCTTTCTATTTACCCCGTTCAAGGCAAGAGCGAGCGAAGTAATACAAACGATGATTGAAACAGGTTTAATCGTAAGCGCACAATTGAGTTCCAGTACGCCAACTGCCTTCAATGCCTGCCTCTTTCACGCCACTAAAATCTCGACTAACACCTTTTGTTTTGAGCATTTGAACGAAAGCGTGGATATTGAATCGCGTTTAGCTTTGGAGCTGGTCAGCCAGGAAGAGATTCCAGCTATCAAAGCCTTTCTGAAAAGAGAGGTGGGAATGAATGATACCTTTGGCTACACTGAAAACTTGGTAAAAAGGAAGGAAATCTTCCGAGCCAAGCAAGGCGACACGATCGTGGCTACAAGCGAATGTAGACTTAGTGATACTCAACCTAATTACGCAGACCTGGGTATGATCGTTAATCAAAACTTTCGAGGCCAAGGTTTTGCTACGGAAATCCTGCAATGGCAGATCAATCGCGTCTTGAAACTGGGTAGAAAACCAATATGTTCCACAACGATTGATAATATCGCTTCACAAAAAGCGATCAAAAAGGCTGGATTTTATTGCTCCAATATCATTTTCGATATCGAATTCACGCCCATTAAAACCAACAAATCATGACCTACGAAGATCTGGGTTATACCGCTGCACTAGAAGAATATCGTCAAGCAAAAAGTCTAACTGCCTTTGAGGTAGGGAGAGTTATTGCAGAGCACCGCGAACGCTATACCGTCAAAACGCCAGACAAGGAATACGATTCAGAGCTAGTAGGAAGACTCCGCTTTACGGCGGAGGGGCGGTATGACTTCCCCGCAGTAGGAGACTGGGTTTCTTTTTCTGAATATGACGAAGGCAAGGCACTTATTCATGATATCTTCCCTCGGCACTCCATCATTGAAAGAAAGGCCGTGGGAAAATCTACGCAAGTTCAGATCATTGCCACCAATATCGATGTCGGACTCATCGTACAAGCCGTGAATCGGGATTTTAACCTCAATCGACTAGAACGATACCTAACTATTTGCAATGCCTCCAAAGTCGATCCGATCATTGTTTTAAGTAAAATAGACCTCATAGATTCGTCGGCCTTACAAGCGTTAATTGAACAAATCAAAAAGCGGTTAGGGGATATCTCCATCATCTCAGTGAGCAATCAACAGCTCAATGGCTATGCGGCCGTACAAACCCGCATTGAAAGCGGTAAAACCTATTGTCTCCTAGGGTCTTCAGGAGTAGGCAAATCTACGCTCTTGAATCATTTGTCCGGGGAAGAAAAGATGAAGACGGGGGCGATCAGCGATAGTGTCAATAAAGGAAAGCACACCACCAGTCATCGTGAGTTGATCGTCCTAGAAGGCGGCGGTATCCTGGTTGATAATCCTGGTATGCGTGAAGTGGGTATTACGGATACAGCCGCAGGTCTCGAAGCTACCTTTGACGCCTTACTAGGGTATGCAGCCAACTGCCAGTTTAAGGACTGTACTCATATACATGAAAAAGGATGTGCAATCATTGCCGCTGTGGAAAGTGGAGCAATTGAGGAGGAGGCTTATTATAACTTCCAGAAGATGGAGCGGGAGCGAGAACACTTTGAATCCAGTTTACAGCAACGCAGAAAGAAAGATCGAGCACAAGGAAAATTGTACAAAAGTATTCAACAACAAAAGCGGAAGATGAAGTACTAACCCAATATCTTATGACCTGGCTTTTACCGATCCAACCATTCCTTAAAATCCTGGCAACGCTCTCGGCTGACCACAAAATCTTCCTCTACAAAAGGTACTTTAACTTTCAAGCGGCTATTACTGATCATCGCTACTCCTTTAATGGCCCGGTCTCGCAATAAGACGCCTCGATTAATCCGGAAGAATTGTTTTTGATCGACCAGCCCTTCAAGTTCTGCCAAAGTATACTGGACCGGGTATCGTTTCCCTGCCTCCGTAGTGAGGTAAGTAATTTTGTGCTGACTTTGAAAGAAAAGAATCTCTTCTGTCGGAACCAGCCGGATATTATCTCCAATTTTGATAGCAAAACGCTGCTTATAAGAAGGCTGTAGAGATTGTAGAAGCTGCTGTAATTGGTCTGTGGAAAAACCCTGAGGTTGAGCGGGAGCAGCTGAGGCTTGCAGTTTCTCCAACTTTTCAAAAGCGGAGGTTAAAGAAGATTTATCAATAGGCTTTAAGAGGTAATCAATGCTATTCAACTTAAAAGCCTTAATGGCATATTGATCGTAAGCCGTGGTGAAAATGATCGGTCGGTCAATCTGTACCTGCTGAAAGATTTCAAAGCAGATTCCATCCGCTAATTGAATATCCGTAAAGATAACATCGTAGGCCTGTTGCGAAGTAATCCAGGAAACAGTCTCCTGAATCGTAGGCAGTTTGGCCAACACTTCCCAATCCGGCCGTAATTGCTTTGTTAACATCTCTAGATGGTCGGCGGCAAAGGGTTCATCTTCAATGATGAGGATCTTCATGCAACTTGGATTATGGGAAGTTTTACAATAAATTGCCCTTGCTCCTGAAGGACCTCTACGGATCGATCCGTTAAGAAGCCATAGCGCTTACGTATGTTTTCCAGACCTAGTCCCAAGCTCTCCCCCATTACGGTTTTGGGTTGCAACGTATTGCTCACCACATAGTATTGACCATTTTCCTTAATCTGTATTTCTAAAGGAGACTGAGCGGAGATCACATTGTGTTTAATGGCATTTTCTATCAACATTTGCAAAGCCAAGGGAGCAATCATTTTGGAGTTGTCCTTCCGCAGGTCAATAGACACCTTTAGATTATCTCCAAACCGGATCTGCTGTAAGAAGACAATAGATTCCACGAAGTTCAACTCCTCTCCTACCGGCACCAGTTCTTGCTCCTGCTGGTCGAGCACGTAGCGATATACCTCCGATAGTTTCTTAATAAACTGGGCAGAAAGATCAGCGTCGCGGTAAACCAGCCCCGACAGAACATTTAGACTGTTGAAAAGAAAGTGCGGATTGACCTGGGCTTTTAAAGAGGCAAAGCGCGAGGCCATAGATTCTGTCTTTAGCTTTTCGTTCTGAATGGCTAATTCTCTCCAATTAAAGAGAAAGGACCGAGCCGTCATGAACAAGGAAATCACCAAAGCTATAAAGATAGCGGGCAGATGATCTCTCAGTACTTCACCAAAACTAGATATAGGTCTCATTTCCCCATTTTGAATAAAAGATAGGATTTGCGTCAAGATCACAGCAGCCAGGAAAGTGTAAACGCAATGTCCAAGAACACCAAGCAGTAGCCGACTAGTGGGTCGGTCTTGCCAAGTGAATGAGCCAAAATTCCAGCCCGCAACCCATTCATTACCTTTCCACAGCACTACCCAGAATAGCCCCGTAAATACGAAGTCCAGCCAATATTGATGGATGTACCGAACACAAACCACACAGGTAAGGGCATTAAAGACCAAGCCAATTGAGAAGACCATCAAGGAATCCTTCAAATGCTTTTGCCAGTTTTTTGCCCGTCTTTCTTCCATGCCCGTAAGATAGGGTTTAATTGATAATGATAAATGGAGCTGCATAAAGGAGAATGAATACTGTAAGATAAACAATGGAATGAAGGGGTAAAACCATTATCCATCCTACATTATTCATCCACATTCCTTATCCATTTTCAACGCTTCCTTATCTTCTAGTTACAACTTTCTTTTTGATTCCCCAAAGCCATTTCCTTTCCCCAAGTAGGGTCCAATGGATGTTCAGGAGTACCTGCCTTCTCGTACATCTTAATAGCTTTTGCTAAAGTGGCACAACCTTCTGAACTATCAGAACCAAAGAATCGAGCCGTTCCAATTTGCATGTTAGAAAGTAACATCAATGCCCTTGGATTGCTACCATCCATTGCCACTGCTTTTTGTAAAGCAGCCATCGATTGGCCAGAGTATTGCGCTCCACGACTAGCTGGATCGACTACCACACGCATCATATGTACGAAACCTTCTAGGGTTAGCAATTCGCTATTACCCGGGGAAAGCTCATCGGCAACCAGCAGGCGCTCCATAGCCTGATCTAGCATGTCATCTTTAGCCGTCGATTCTTGTACCAAGGTGCTCATGATGATGTGTGCATAGGCACTGTAGTAGCGGGGGTGCCAAGCTTGGGTTTCTTTTTCAGCAATGCGATCAAAAGTATTGCTGGCCGCTTGGTATTGCTCAAGCGTTTCAGCTTGAAATACTTGCTCAATGGCAGACTTCATAGCTTTTTCGTAGGCATCGCTTGGCTTGGCAGCAATAATTAAAACAAAGAATAAAGCACACAATACGAAATCGATCTTTTTCATGATGTTGATTATTTTATACGTTAGGTTAAGGCTATTGTGACAGCTTACAGCCTTTATAATGTGGGTAATTGATTCAATACTTTTTCTTTCGAGAGGGTAATGAAGATCCCTAGGAATATGAAGCGCTTTGCGGGTGGGCGAACAGCTCGGCTTGCAAAATATCCAGTAGCATCCGGTTGACTAGCAAACTCATAGCCAAACACTTGATCCCATCCGAATAGGTTGGTGGCACTCATGTGGATGATGATATTTTGCTTGAATAGATAGCTAAGGTTAACACTTAGATCATGATAAGTGGGCGTCTTTTCAGTCATGAAATCTCCCAGATTGGGATCATGATAAGGTCTTCCACTGGCCATACGGTAAGTAGCTCCTAATTGACTTTTAATAGCATTCACAAAGTGTTTCACTACAAAGGAAAAATTGTGTGCTGAAGAAAAACTAGGGCGAACCTCCGCGGCGTAATCCCTATAATCCCGCTTCGTATCTGTATAGGAATAAGACACCCAATAATCCGTATTTCTTAGGCTCTTTCCATCCCTCCAAAATAGATCCAAGCCGCGAGCATAGCCCTGCCCATTGTTGTTGAATCCCATGGCGCTCCTCGGATCATTGAACTTTACCAGATCTTGATATTCTTTGTGGAATAATTCTGCTCGGAATGTCTTATTGCTCCGATTGATCTGGTAGTTTAGGATATAGTGATCTGCTCTTTCGTTTTCTAGTTCAGGAACGAGGGCTAGCCATTGTCTTTGAGCCGCTTGCTGAAACCTTCCGTAGGCCATCGATACTTGGCTATGCTTAGCTGTTTTCCAGGCGAGAGAAAGGCGAGGTGCCACATCCAACTGCTGATTCAAGCTGGTGTATTCTGCCCGCAGCCCTACCCTCGCCAATAAGGCGGTAGACAAATAGACATCCGATTCTGCAAATAGAGCCCCTATCTGCTCTCGAAAGCCAATGTTCCAGTCCGCTTCTACATCCGGGTGATTGTAGCCTTGTCGAAAACGTCTATTGAAGTAGTCCAATCCAGTTCGTAAGGAGATGTTATGGTTCAGTGTTTTACCCAGCACGACCTTAGAGTGAATCCCCCACTCATCCTCATTGATCTTAGCGGCATCTAATCCAATATCATCCTTGCTATCTGTATAGGAAATCCCAGCTTTCAAATTCCATCCCCCACCAACTTCATCTTGTAAGACGCTATTGAGATATAGATATTGGTTGTCCAACTGGGTTCTAATATTCGTCGTCGGATCATGTAATTCGTATCTATTTAAGGCCAATCCAGATCGATTGAAATTCCCAAAGAATTTGAACACGCCGCTGCTACTTAGCTTACTGCGATAAGAAATAGAAGCTTCTCCAGAGGTAGGTCCATTTATCCAGTCAATCTCTTGATTGATCAAGTTCATATAGGGATCTAGATTCGTATACTGGGCCTTGGCCGCCAGAGAGCTGTTTGCCCAAGATCTGGTAATCCCAATATCCCCGCCCACACTCATCAGGGATACGTCCATACGATTTTGAGTAGCTAAAAACTTAGAATTCATGACCAAGGCAGAGGATAGCGCCTGTCCATATTCTGCGGAATAACCTCCCGTACTAAAACTCACTCCACTAAACATATAAGGCATGAAACGAGAGCGACCGGGCGTATTTGGGGCAGATACCGAGTAGAAATTCATGACCTGCATACCATCAACAAAGGTTTTGGTTTCATATCCTTCCCCCCCTCTAACGAAAAGTCTTCCCGATTCTCCGACAGCCTGCGTACCTGGCAAGGTGTTCAGCGCTCCAGCGATGTCTCCGGTAGCTCCGGCCGTTGTTAGAATATCCAGCGGTTTCATCACTTCCTGTTTATTCGCACCTCCAGCGTCAAAGGCGCCTGCTGTGATCACCACATCTTGCAATTCCATCGCATTGACCCTCATTTTAATCTGAAAACTCAAGCTATCCCTTTTGACGTGTACAGTTTGTGTAAAATCAGCAAACCCTAGATAGGTAGCCTTTAGTAGTTGTACTCCGGTTTCGCTAGTGCTGAAGGAGAAATTTCCGTCTACATCTGAAGAAGTTCCATCATAAGTGTCTTCTAGGTAGATGTTCGCGCCAATGATGGCTTCTCCTCTGCTATCCTTGATCGTTCCCTTGATCCAGGTTTGAGCTGTGGCAGTACCCAGTGTACCAGTCGTAATCAGAAGCCAGCAAAAGAGATATTGAAGTTTCATTTCCCTTGTTTTTACCTACAATTTGGGGGCAAAAGGAAGGGGAAAACAAAGAAAGAAAACCGAGTTGTTGATTTTGCAGGACAAACTGTAGCGGAAGAGAGATGAAAAAAGACCGTTAGGTAAGGTTCATCAACAAGGTAGGCTAAGGGACTAAATAGAATGTCTGTAACCGAGGAATAAAGAATGATGTTTACCTCCAACAGACCAAAATAGATGGAGTCTCGAATGACTCACAAGAGAAGAAGATAGAGGTAACCAAAAGAGAGAAGATCTTGAATTCTAAGTTGATTGCTTTCTACCTATCGAAGTTTGATAAACAGGATGTTTGCAGACTCAATTTAGAAAATAAAGGGCATTTACTTAGAAATTCCTAGCAATGCGAAACCCAAGTCATCGATTTTGTATGCCTTAGGGTGACTCCTTCTGCGATTGGTAACGATTCATCCACGAGCCTCATCATGCCAACCAGCGCCACGAATTATCCGATAAGAGCCGTAGACCGTGGCATCATAAATACCAGAGCACCATTCCCAAACATTTCCGATCATATCCTACAGCCCCCATTCATTCGGTAGTTTTTGCCCAACTTCTTGCGTACTTTCCCCTGCGTTTGCCCGATACCAGGCAATCGCATCTAGTTCTCCAGTTTTGCCTGGTCCGATCATCTAGCATCGCCAGATTCCCTTTAGGAGAAAGCACCTATTAGACATAAAAGTAGTTGCAAGGTCTAAATCAAGTAAACTGAATCTTGTCACCTTACTTAATCAATTCCTGTATACCCACATGCTAAACATTCAAAAAATATTCATTAGCCGCATCCAAATAACACTTAGCTAAGCCATCAAACCCTATGTCTGCCATCATGAGGCAATCCGATTGAATAGATCCAAAGAAAGGTTCAACTAGAATGGCCGGTGCTACTCCAGAAACGAGCGACAGATATCCTCTGCCGCGCTTTGTGGCATTTCTTACCTTCACTCCACGATTAGTTCGCCCCCTTCTTTCAAATAAAGCCACCAATTTATCTTGTGTGATGTTGGCATACTGTAAAGACTTAGACGATCCACTCGACAATACTTCTGTCCCGGATACAGAACGATCATGAAAGGAGTTATAATGCAACTCAATGGAGAGATCGGCTCCCCAATCATTTGTTAAAGCATATACTTGTTTAATCTCCTTAGCATAATTGCCCGTGGATCTTCCGGAAGAAGTTCGATAAGGGCCAAGGTATTCTCTCCAAAAGATTTTAATTTCAAAATCGAACTGGTCAGCTTGAGCCACCATTGATTCTGCAACCTTGGAATTAAACGGGAATTCATAGCTACTTATCGGTGGTCCTGCAGCAGCTCCTACTTGTTTGGCATTATGCCCTACCACTACGGCTAGCTTACTCATAGTATAACAATTATTTTTAGATGAGCTAATACGTTGCTACCAATAGACGAATTAGTTATTGGGAAACAACTTCAATACAAGAGCCAAAAAGAGGTATACGTTAACTCAATTTAATTGTTACACAAAAACACACGATTAGCGTGTATTGAGATAGCAGCATAGTTATGTTGATTAGAACATGCTTGATCGAGCATATTCTTAGAATTGCCATATCATATTTTCCACCTTAAATAACTGGATGATAGCAGAAGTCCCTATGACTCTTCCTCGCCGATCTGCTCTCTCATAGTAAAGATTTCAAAGCTCTCAAAAAACGGACTTGGCCCATCTTGATAGTGAAACCTTACCAGGATCGGTTTTTCGTGACGCAACATATCGATAATAGGCATCTGGAAGGTTATCGGCATTTCTTTGATTAGACGCCCTTGCGCATTGGTTACCTGCTTGTTGATTTGATCCGCAGGTTTATCTACAAAAACGATAGCTACTTCTTCTATGCCTGTTTCCTTGTGTTTGTCGAAGGCCGTGATCACAGTGAAGTTTTGAAAGTGCGCATTCGCATTCATATAATAATTACGGGCTTGGCTGATAACATTTTTAAGTGCCATAAGACTTTTTATTCTTTGAATAATTAATATTCCAAAGGTAGTCTTTGGTCTTACGGTACACAACCACATTTAAATGTGGAAATAGCGTCAGCAAACTGTTACAGTACTGCCCTCCCTGCTTACTCCTCCTTGAGACTATCCACAGGATCAGCTGTAGCTACCTGGAAGGACTGAATGCCCACCGTTAACCAGGCCAATGAAATAGCGCCTAATCCAGCTACCAGAAACACCCAAATAGGGATTGTCATCTGGATAGGGAAAGCGGTCAACCATTGGGATATAAAGTAGTATGATAAAGGAGCAGCAATGACTAGGGCAATCCCCACAAGAAGGGTAAATTCCTTGGATAACAACTGTACAATTTGCCCCGCAGAAGCTCCTAATACTTTGCGGATACCAATCTCTCGTGCGCGTCTTTCCGTATTGAAGGTAGAAAGGCCAAATAAGCCCAGGCAGGCAATTAAGATGGCTAGTATGGTAAACATACTTAGCGTGCGCCCAAGGCGTTGATCTGTCCTAAATAAGGCGTCAAAGTCTTGATCCATAAAGGAATAAACCATTGGATCACCCGGTTGAAATCGATCCCAAATAGCCTGTGCTGCCGCCAGGCCTTCCTCGGACTTTCCTGAAGCTAGTCGAAGCGAAATATAATCCCGTTGGTAGTTGGGAAAGTAATATTGAATGGCCAAGGGTTTTATATTATTGTAATAAGACTCAAAGTTAAAATCCTTCACTATGCCCACCACCTGCAATCTTTCTTCATCAGGTGCACCGGCATTCTTGATGATTACCTTGCCCACGGGATCTGTTAATCCCAGTACACTAACGGCGGCTTCATTAAGCATTAAGGCCGAGGAATCAGATCCCATATTTCTATCAAAAGCACGCCCTTCTACTATCTCTAGACCCAAGGCATTCTCATAGTTATCATCTGCCCGCATCCAAGTAATACCTTGGCCTTGATTAGATCCTTCCACACGAAAATCTCGCATATCCTTAAAAGGTTGAAAGGGCACCCCTGTACTAAAACTAGCTTCCAGCACACTGGTTTCTGCTAATAGACTACTCCTAAAGCTCTGCCATTGCTCGCGCACCTCTTTGTCATTATCAATTACCAGCACATTTTCTTTGTTATATCCCTGTTGGTTTGATCTGACATGTGACATTTGTTGCCCTACTAATAAAGTAGAGATGATTAGTCCTATGGAAATTACGAACTGAAAAACGACCAATGCATTACGGAAACCCAGGGCACCGCTCTTGCCAATTCCCAATTTGCCTTTGAATACTTCTATCGGTTTAAAGGAGGACAAGAAAAAGGCTGGATAACTTCCTGACAAAAAGCCAACCAATAGCAACAAAAGCAAGCTGGACTGCCAAAGCCAAGGCTGCATATACCAGTCGGCCGCAATCTCCCGTCCACTAATCAAAGCAAAGGGCTTCCTACATATTTCTACCAGACCAAAGGCGATAACTCCTGCTATTAAACTATATGCTAGGGATTCCATCAAAAACTGTGATACCAGGTACCCTCTACCAGCCCCCAATGTTTTCCGAATTCCCACTTCTTTAGCTCTTTTGGAAGCCTGAGCAGTAGACAAATTCATGAAGTTGATACAAGCCAATAACAAAATGAGCCAAGCCACGGTAGAAAGTATGCCCACCACCGTTGCATTACCATTTGCCTGATGTTCTCGCAAAAAATTAGAATGTAAATGAATGCTAGAGAGCGGCTGCAATCGGTATTCGAAAAGGCTTTCTTCTGGTAATCTGCCTATTTCATCGTTTTGCATAAAACATCTTCCCTGGGTATTAGCAATGCGGTTCAGTTTATCTTGTAAATGGGCTATGCCCTGTTCATTAGCAAATACCTGGCCATTGACTTTTGCATACGTATGCATTACATTCCATGCCCAATTCTTTTGCTCAATAATTCCTTTATAGCCAAAGTTGGCGTTGACCAACATGTCAATATCAACATGTGAGTTTGCGGGGGGATCAACTACAGCAGTGACCTTTCTAGCGGTTTTATTGCCTCCAAACAGAATGGTTCTACCGATCACTTCCTGGTTTTCTACGGCTGCCTTCCCAAAATATCGCGTCGCTGTTGCCTTCGTTAGTACCAAACTCTCCAGTTCCTCCAATGCGGTGGATTTATCCCCTTGGATAAGATTAAAATCCATTACCTCAAGGAGATTGGGATCAGCAATATAAATCTTGGTTTCACGAAAAAACACATCTTTGCCGTCCGTATCCTCCTTGGGTAGACGCATCGTAGAATCATTCCACTTGAACATCCGAGCAACTTGTTCTACTTCAGGTATCTCCGCTTGGATAGCATTTCGCAAGGGAGGAGGTGAAGTCGCATAAATATCCGACTGCGGGTCATCTCCCCAATGCGTGGTAATTCGGAAGATTCGCTCGTGATCGGTATGAAATTGATCATAGGAACGTTCTTGGTGGATGTATTGCCAAAGCAGCAAACTGACAGCAATCCCTAAGGATAGACCGGAGATATTGATTAGCGAGAAGACTTTATTCTTGAATAGGCGACGAAGCGCCATATTGAGGTGATTCTTAAACATAATTGCATTTTACTTACCTCTATAATTCCAAAAAATATGCCACGGATACAACTTTCTCACAATCAAGGAACTGACTGGATTCTCCCCCTAAAAACTTGTGCGTTGTTGAACAAATAGTGTTCATTATTGAACACCCTCTACAGGCAAATCGTCCACCCCATAATTCTCGTAGGCTCGCTTGAGTTTAGCCTGTACACGCTTCCGCAGTCGAGGTGGCGATAAAACCTCTATCGCATCACCAAATCCTAAAATGAGGCGTTCAAGCTCTAGGTTCAAATGCAGATACAATTCTATCTGTATACTATGATCTTCATAGCGATCCAGGAGTTTTTGAGAATGGTGAAAAGGCTTGGTCAGTACATAAGGGGCGTTATGAGAATCCACCCATAGAACTACTTTTTTTAGTTGTTTATCCGTAAGAACCGTAACGCCGTAGGTGTGCCGATAAAAGGCATCCGCATCAAAGTCTTCTTTACGATAGGTCTCCGAGAAAGCGGGCTCAATGCTAATAATTCGATCTAAAGCTAAAGTCATAACACGTGTTTCATCATCTCGCTTACCAATCACAAACCATCTATTGTTGAATTCCTTGAGGATGTAGGCGTGAAAGAAGAGCTCTTGCGGTTCGCGAGCGCTGAAGGATTGGTAGCAGATGGTCAACACGATTTGCTTTAAGATGGCTTGGTAGAGCGTATCCAGGTGCTCTAACCCTTTCAAATGCTCATTCTTATCAATATGAATGATGGGGGATTGCTGATTTTTTTCCCGGTATACTTTGTCTTCCAGTTTCTGGATCACTCCATTCAATTCATGGAAGAGGGAAAAGTCTTTAAACTGCTTCAGCATTTCGACGGATTCCGTCAGCACATCCATGTCTATACCTGTTAGGGGAATATCGGTGATGCTAAAGTCTTCTTCTTCATAGCGGTAATACTTTCGATCATACACTTCGATAGGAGCATTATACCCCAGCTTATCACTCCGCATCATCTGGATATCTAATTGGACGGTACGCTTACTCACCTTTGTTTCCTTTCCTTCGTACTCATAGAGTGCCGCGGAGCAGGCTGCGATGAGATCATTAAGGGTCCAACGGCGCTGGCGGTTTTGCAAGCATTTATCTATGGTTCGGTAACGGATGAGTGCATTTTTATTAAGCGCCATGATGCAGAAATTTAGTTTTTTACAGGAGGGTGAGTGTTTGTGAGGATAAAATCTATTAAAGTTTATTGATCAATATTTTATATATAAATAATTAAAAATATATCTAAAATCACCCCGATTACTCACCGGGTGAGTACTCACCCGGTGGGTGTTTAAATTTAAAACTATTTTTCCACTACGCAAAAAGATTGCGCAGTAGCCCCCTAGGTTTGTGATATAAATAATCGAATCATGAATATCACAGGAAAAACATTAGTTGAATTAGGGTACCGACCAGGTAAGTGGTTTAGAGAGGCTATCGCGCAGGCCAATGCGCAGGCATTGTCCGGAGAGGCCTTAATCCAGTTCCTGGACCAATTACAACCTAATATTATTGATCCACACAAAGTAGCTGTGGACTACCATAAGAATATCCGAGCTGAGTCAGAAGCCGAGGTCAGCAATGTGGAAGATGTATTTAAGACCATGGATCTGCTGATGAAAACACCAACCGTGGTAAACGGTGCTGTGATGCCTGATGCCTGTCCTACCGGAAAAGCAGGACAAATTCCAGTTGGAGGTGTGGTGGTAGCTAAAGATGCCATCCACCCAGCTATGCATAGCGCAGATATCTGCTGCTCCGTAATGATGACTTCTTTTGGGAAAGTGGATCCTAAGAAAGTCTTAGATGCTGCTCATGCTACTACGCACTTCGGAGGTGGAGGTCGAGCTGATCTATTCGATTTTCCAACTGAGTTGGAAGACAAGATCAGAGCCAACTACTTCTTGAATTCGGAGCGTAGCTTGACTTTGGCTAAGACCCACTTAGGAACTCAAGGAGATGGAAACCACTTCTTATACATTGGTATCTCCCAAGAAACGGGTGAAACCATCATGGTTACTCATCATGGAAGTAGAGGGTTCGGAGCCTATTTGTATAAGCAAGGTATGAAAGTAGCAGAGCGATTCCGTAAGGAAAGTTCACCTGCTACCCTAGCTACCAATGCATGGATTCCATATTCTACCCTAGAAGGGAAGGACTACTGGGAAGCCTTGCAGATCGTTCGCGAGTGGACCTTGTTGAACCATACGGTTTTGCATCAGACAACCTGCGAGAAGCTAGGTATTGAACCTACACAGCGATTCTGGAATGAACACAACTTTGTCTTCAAGGAAGATGATCTTTTCTATCACGCAAAGGGTGCGACGCCTTTAGCTGATAAATTTGTCCCGGATTCTACTGATGGTTTGCGTTTGATTCCTTTGAATATGAGAGAGCCGGTCTTGATCGTGAAAGGTGAGACCACAGCCAATAACTTAGGCTTCGCTCCACATGGAGCCGGCCGAAACATTAGTCGATCTCAGCATATTCGAAACAATGCTGATCGTACCATCGAAGCCATCTTTGCCGACGAGACATCCGGTTTAGATGTTCGATTCTTCTCCGGTCATATTGACATCTCCGAGCTTCCGACAGCTTACAAGAACGCTCAGAACGTTCAGGCTCAAATGAAAGCGTTCGGATTGGGAGAAGTTGTGGATAAGATCATGCCATATGGTTGTATCATGGCTGGAGATTGGAAAATCGATGCCCCTTGGCGTAAAAGAAAACGAAAAAAACGCTAGCTGCGCAAAATGATTGCGTAGTACGGGCTGTACTTTGTATCGATAGAAAAATGGCTTTACATATTGATTGCTGACTTCTGGGACTTCTGGTTCTCGCCCTCCTCCACACTTCCAACGTTTTTGCAACTACAGAAGTGTGGAAGACAGGAACTGAGAAGCCCCAGAAGTAGCGATCCTTTAACCCCAAAAAAACCGAAATCATGTCCAACAAGTTTTTAAAGAATTTATATCAATACGACACGACTACCGAAAATGGTGCCTTGTCCCATTCCACCACTGGCAATGCTTTATTGGACTATTTCTCCAAATGTGGAACCTGTATCCGATATGCAATTTGATCCTGCTGGTAGCAATACTCAGACAAACTATGAAGTGGCGATGCAAAAGCTAGCTGCCGTCGGTTTACCGAAGATGAGGATTGTATGGTGGTGGGTTACCGGAAGAGGAGCGGATTTCCCCAACAAGCTGGACGATGAAGGAGTAATCCTAATCGGTGGCTTTGACGGAGCTATTCTATCTCTGCTTTTGGGAAATTCGAGAGAAAAAGGAACTCAATCTCAAGCCATTCGGTTAACTCCATACGAAGTGATGTTAACTGCGCTGGAACAAGAAATACTGGATCAAGTATCCATATAAATCTGAGTCAAAAGATCACCTCAGCAATCAAAACCTGAAACATAACTGGAGCGGTGGTGCCAATCAAGGCGCTATCGCGTGATCTGTGACTTTCCAAAAGAGCCGAAAGAAGACCCTCAGCAATTTCAACCCATTTTAAGGTAAATGACATGGTCTTCTGTGGCTCTTTTTCTTTTTTACTTTTAATGAATTTGAATAAGGGTTATTCTTTGCCAAGCATGTCTTTTGAAACCTCTTTCGAAAAGAAGAAATCCAACCATAGTTATTGGCAACTCCTTGTTTTTGAAATATCTAATCTAGATTATTCTCTTTCAAAACCTTACCTCCATCAGACTTCTCATTCTGCCTTCGGCGACCCACTTTTACAATCGCCTAAAAGTGGGCAAAACGCTTCTGGGATGGCTTGAGTCAGTGGCTCAAAGAGGGCTAGCTAAACAAAACTCGCTAAGCGGGTTGAGTAATCAACTCAAGCACGACGCATCAGACAATGTTTTGCCGGACCGCCCGCTTAGGAGAAATTCAATTATCTGTCGAAATGATCATTAAAATTACTTTGCACGCAATTCTATATCTTCCAACTTGACTGCCGAAAAAAATCTCCTCTGGATTGCCCTGAATTTATCCTTCCTCAATATTCTTCTTCAGCTTCCTCAAAATATCTGCGGCTTGTTGTTGGACAATGCCTCGAACGATTGGTGCACCTAGACGGTAAATACCTTTAAGGGTGAAGGTGAGTTGGAGCTGTACTATCGTTTGTCCATTGTCTTCGGATAGGTCCATCTCGGCAGTGATGGGGAAAATGCTTTTGATCGTCTTTACCTTAACCTTACGGTCTTGCTCCCATTCGATAACCTGATAGGTTGTTTGGAGGTCTCTACCAGCGATGGTGGCAACTTCAATATACCGCGATCCTAGGCGGATCGGAGGTGGATCTAGTAAGATGACTTCATCGAGCATTGGGATATACTCGGTGCGTTTTTCCACTTGATTTAGGTAAGTGAAAACACGATCTCTATCAGCCTTGATGGTAATACGCTCCTGTAGGTCCAAACGGCAAGTTTTGTGGTTCCAATAAAGTCTTTAATCACTGCTAAAGACAAATAGGTAACAGCGATTTAACAAACTTGTTCGTCAAGGACTTAAGGGGTGAGATGCTGTCGCAATAAACGCTCCAGGCCTGGGCCTGGTTCTGGAAGGTTCGCGTCAACGATCTTACCATCTGGATCAATGAGGACATACTTAGGAATGAAATGAATATTGTATCTATCACCATAATCTCCTTGCATCCCATTTTCAATCAAAAGATCTGTCGCCGGGGCGGAATCTGCTAAGTTTCTACTGAAGTAGCGTTTCCAGTCCTTTTCTCGGGCATCGAGGGAAACCATCAGGAATACAATATCCGTTTGATCTGCAAATTGGCGGCTAAGGTCTAGTACCGACGGACGGTGTCTCAGGCAGGGTCCGCACCAACTTGCCCAGTTGTCGATAAAGACAAATTTACCCGCAAAATCAGATAACTTAACTTCATTGCCCTCCCGATCAAAAGCCGTGAAATCATAAGCTTCTTCCCCCTTTTGCGATTGGAAGTAGTTGGTTGAAGTTTTTTCCAGTAAGAAGTAATAAGGATTGTTAGCTTGGGCCACTAAGGCCTCTGCCAATACATCCGCATTAAAGAGTTGAACGTGCTTGGCCCAATAGCTGGGGCTCTCCATTAACTCCTTCAGGTAAATGGCTTGATAGAAGGCCGCTTGATCTGTACTCTTTGTGGAGCTGCTGATAAAATCGAGAAAGGAGGAGATGCTCTGCAAGGAATCCTGCTGCCGTAAATACTGAACCTCATACTGGTACAATACATTGTGTGGTAAAGTCTTGGCCCAAGGATTTTCAGGATCAATGGCTTCCACGAAATCAAAGAAGGTATCATCTGGGGGAAGATTTTGCACTAGTCTCCCGAAATAGAAGAGAAAAGAATAAATCCGTGCCTCATTCTGGTAAGCCAATAGGGCTAGTTCTTCGGCCGTCAGTCGATCTGCGTGGCTATGAATTAGGGCAGCACGTTCCTGCTGGAAGGATTCGAATAATGTTAGAATATCCGAGAGCTTCTGAGGGTTAAAAATAGTGCTGCCATTTTCTACGATGAAGTTGTTGTTGCTCTTCCAAAGATAGTTCAGTAGTGAATCAGCTATGTGCCTCGTTGTCAAGGAAGAATCAGCGGCGATACTTACATCAATCTGCCGCCCCGGCGTCAGGCATACCAAATAACTTTTGTCTGAATGTGCACTTCGAAGTGTCCCCGTGGAATAATAATCTACTTTAAAGTTAGTAGCTGATCCTAACTTAGGATCAAGGGCCAAAAGCGTTCGAGCGGTAAGACCTTCCTCCAAGCTGAGCTGGCCTACAGCGGCAAGAGCGCGGCATCTTCTACCTGAAGTGAAAGGGGCTGACTCTGGATCGAAGTTAATCCAGCAAAAAAGGCTAGTAAAAAGCGGATTATTCCACAGTAAATATTCTGGCGCATAGATTGTATTTTGTCCATTGTAAGCACAGTACTCTTGATGTTAAAACAGTGAAGTTTGGTGTACTGTTCTGCTGAAAAGTTCACCAATGCTATTGTTAGTTTCAGATTCTTGATCCTTATTGGGCAAGAGCGCCCAAATGAATCTTAGACAAAACCAGGAAGTCATTTAACTCAAAACAACTCACACGCAAGAACAACTTCGGCATGAGGATTCCATTCCAATGGAAGGGGGAAGATGGAGGAGTGAGCTGAAAGAACTCAAATCAAATGAAAGAAGACAAAGATCCAAGAAGAATTTGCTTTAGCTTTGCGAACTGGAGTCCATAGTCCATGGTTCAGGCTGACAACCATCGATCATAGACTATGGACCTTCAACCCACTAAGAGTGAGCCCGAGCTCTCCTACTCATCTTTCAAAGCTTTGATCGGATTAGCCATCGCCGCCTTAATGGCTTGAAAACTGATTGTAACAAAGGCAATCAATATAGACAAGATCCCCGCCAAGGCAAAGACCCAGCCGTTTAACTCAATGTGATAGGCAAAGTTACTCAACCACTGACTCATAGCGTACCAAGCTATTGGCGACGCAATCAGCAAGGCAATGAGCACCAGCTTCATGAAATCTTTGGACAACAGTCCAATCAAATTCGCAGTGGAAGCTCCCAGCACCTTCCGGATTCCGATCTCCTTGGTACGTTGTACCGTAATGTAGGCAGCCAATCCAAGTAAGCCTATGCAGGCAATGAAGATGGCTAACAAACTAAATAAGCCAAAAATGCGCTGCGAGACCTGCTCTGCCTGGTAGAGTGATGACAAGTCACCCTCTAAGAAACTGTAGCGGAAGGGTTGATCCGGAGAAAATTCATTCCACTTCTGTTCTATGCGTTGAATGGTTTGTTGAAAATCATCTGCTTGAAAACGAACCGACAAAACATTACTGGCCCCAGTCGGATTCTGATTATGTAAGAAGTAAACCGGAGAGATGGCTTGATGGAGGGATTGGAAATGAAAATCTTTAACCAATCCCACTATCGTATACACAGTGGTCGTTTCCTCACCAGTCTGGAAATTCGTATTGACGGTGATCAAACGTTTACCAATGGACTCTTCCAATTGCAATTCTTTTGCTGCTGTTTCATTGATAAGCAAAGAAAGAGAGTCATTAAAAGCATCAGAAAAGTTCCTCCCCTCCAATAGCTCCATTTCTAGACAGGACAAGAAATCTTCATCAATGGTTATGCCACTACCAAAGGAAGTCTCAGCATCTCCTTCCTTTCTGAAGGAAGTACCAAAAAAGTCTTCGCCCGGCATGGTATTACAACCACCCACATTGGAGATCTCTGGAAACTTGAGTAGCTCTTCCTTGAAAGCCTCAGTTTGGGTACCCAATGTTCCGCCGCCCCTGATAGACAACACTCTTTCTTGATTAAACCCTAGTTCTTTATTGCGGATGAATTGCAGTTGATTAAAAACTACGATGGTACTAATGATCAGCACCACAGAAATCATGAACTGGAAAACTACGAGCCCATTCCGCAGGGCAATGCCATGACGCGTAGCACTCAGTTTCCCCTTCAAAACCTGGATTGGACGGAAGCGAGATAGGACAGCAGCAGGATAACTCCCAGCCAACAAACCAATGAGCAAAGCCAGTAAGGGTAAAGCCAAAAGTGTCCAAGGACCAATGATCCCTCCTAATGTGAACGTTTTTCCCGATAGGTCATTGAAAACCGGAAGCAGAAAGACCAACAGCACCAAAGCGAGAAAGACGCTGAATAAGCTTACTAGTATCGCCTCCATCAAGAATTGATTCACCAATTGATTAGGCAATACGCCTAAGGTCTTACGTATACCAACCTCCTGCGCTCGCTCTGTCGATCTAGCCGTGGACAGGTTCATGAAGTTGATGATGGCAATCACCAAGATGAACAAGCCAATAATTCCGAAAATGTAGTTTCGAGTGGTACTGCCGGGCGGTTTTATTTCATTCTCTAAATTGGAGGTCAAATAAATGTCCTTCAAGGGTTGGAGGTAATAATCGTAGCCATTCCCAGCAGCTACATAGTCATCATAGGAGACATTAAATTGTCGTTGAATGGGGCCTGCCGCATATTTGCGCACCATTTGCGGAAACTTGGCCTGCAAAGCCAGCGGGTCTGTCCCAGGCTCAAGCAATAGATAGGTGTAAGCGAAGAAGTTGACGAAATTCGGGTTTTGCAGAAAATTAAAGCTGCTAGAGGAAATTAGCATATTAAACTGCAGATGTGAGTTATTGGGTACATCTCCACACACCCCTGTCACAACCAAATCATTCGGAGAATTAGGGATATCCAGCACTTCTCCAATGGGGTTTTCGTCTCCAAAATACTTGGTAGCGGCGCTTTCTGTAAGTACAACTGTGTTCGGTTTGTTTAAGGCCGTCGCTACCTCTCCATCTAGTAAGGGTATGGAAAAAAGCTCAAAGAATTGACTATCTGCCCACATCGCATGGGGCTCCTCAAATATATTGTCGTTGGCTTTGAAATTAACCGCATTTCCCTGGAAGTAGAAAAGTCGAACGGCTTCCTTGACTTCCGGAAAATCGTTCTCCATCATCTCGGCGTAACTGTATGGAATAATAGCATAGGAGCGCATCCGTTCCGGATATTTCCTATCCAATCCTACCCGGTAAATATCATCTCCTTTCTCATGGAATTTATCAAAACTTGATTCGTCCCAGACGTAGAAAAAAATGAGTAGAAAACAGGCAATGCCGATGGCTAAGCCCAGGATATTGATCAGGGTATAGCCTTTTTTTCGCCACATGTGGCGAAAAGCTAATTTTAGGTGGTTTCTTAACATAATATAATAGTCAATGATTCTTCGGCAAATCCCGTGTTTGAAGACACTCAAGACTGAAATTGAACGCTATACTGACGGTAATCGTCCGCTGACAGTTATCCTCAGTGGGCGCTTTTTCAGCTCATTTTATGATTGTCCAAAGGATTTGTCAAAGAAGGTAGTCGATTAATGAAGGCTTACAGGATTCACTATTATTCGTATCGTAAAGCCTCAACAGGGTTAAGGCGCGTAGCCCGGATGGCTTGCCAACTCACAGCGATCCAAGCAATTACCAAAGCAATAAGCCCTACAAAGATAAACAGTAGTGGGCTCACATGGGTACGGTAGGCAAAATCGGCTAACCAGGATTGCATAAAGTAGTAAGCGATCGGAGCTCCTATCACATTCGCAATAAGCACCAACCAAGTGAAGGGCCGATTGAGCAATACCAAGATATCCATTGCGGATGCTCCCAGTACCTTTCGCACACCAATTTCCTTGGTTTTGCGGGCTAAAATCAAGGTAGCCATACCAAATAGCCCCATACAGGCAATCAAAATAGCCAAGATCGTAGCCCATTGCATGACTGTACCAAGTCGCAGCTCAGCCCGATACATCCGGTCCAGGTTTTCATCGACAAAGGCAAAATTAAACGCTTGACCTGGGGCTACTTTTTCCCAGGCAGCTTGAATACCTTGCACACTCGAAGCGAGACCTTCTCCACTCAATTTAACACTAATCTTGGTCATCGGAGAATCTGAATACTCAACATCACTCACTACCCCGTTAATTGCTACGGGATCCATGCTGATCATTAGCGGTTCTACGGCATTGTGCAAAGAGCTATAATTAAAGTTTTCTGTAATACCTATTAAGTGAAAGGCTTCGAAGGGAGCCGGCATCTGTTCTTCTGCCTCCTTGATCCCATGCAAATCGGCCATAGCCCTGTTGATAATAACAGCTGCACGTGTATCTGCTCCTACCTCCTTCGAAAAATGTCGACCACTCTCCAATTGTACCCCCATCATGGGCAGGAATTTTTCATCCACAGTTAATTTAGAGAACCAGCGAAATTTCTGATTAGGATCGGTATAACCAAGTTGCACCCATCCAGGTACACCCAAAGCATGGGAGGAGGTTGCTACCTCCAGTACCTCTGAATTCTTATCCAGTTCTTGGGCTAGAATTTCAGCCTGTTGCATACCTTCCCGATACAAATCGGCAAAGGTTTTACCCTCAGCTGGGGTTGGTGTATACGGAAAGGCCAATACCTGTTCTTTGTCAAAGCCCAAATTGGCATTTTGGATAAAATGTAATTGCTTCTGCATGATCATGGTGCTAGCAATAAGAATCACCGATAAGATGAATTGGAATCCAATTAATCCTCGTAACACCATATTCTTTCGTGAGCCCAGACTCGAGATCCTATCCTGAAACGCCAACTTCGGAGCATAGCCAGAGGTCACTAGTGCCGGATAAATCCCCGCTAAAATACCCAGGCTGCCCCCAAAGCAAACTAAGGTTAGTAAGCTTAATGGAGTAAAATCTATCGCCAGGGATTTCCCTGCCATCTCATTGAAAAAAGGTAGGACGAGTCGAGCTAAGGCCACCCCCACCACAACAGCAGCAATACTAATTAGAATTGCTTCACTCCAAAACTGCATCATTAGTTGTTTGCGATTAGCCCCACTTACTTTTCGCACCCCTACTTCCTTTGCCCTAGTGACAGACCGTCCGACAGAAAGTGTTACAAAATTGATTCCAGCTAACAGAAGAATAAGAATAGCGACTCCTCCCATGATATAGGGATAACGGCTATCACTTACACTGACAATACCCGCTGGCATTTCACTATTTAAGTGAATATCCTTCAAGGGTTGAAAGCCAATCTCGTATTCCCCCGCTTCGTAAATACCTGCTACCTTACTATCTATATGACTTTGTACTTTTTCGGAAAGCGTTTCCAGTGATTGTCCATCCTGAAGCAGGATGTAGGTTTCGGGGGAAACTACTTGCCAATGGTTACGGGTGCGTTCCGAAACAAATGTCTTGATATTATCAAAAGGGATGAGCATGTCAAATTGAATGCTGGAATTTGTCGGAGGCGTTTCTACTACTGCCCCTACTTCAAATGCACTCCATTCGCCATCTAATTGTATAGAAAGCGTCTTTCCAATAGGGTCTTTTTCCCCGAAATACTTCTTCGCTATTGGAACTGTAATTACCGTAGTCCGCAGCTCACTCAAACTTTGTACGGGATCACCGGAAAGCGTCTGAAAATCGAAGGCTTCAAAAAAGTCAGCATTCGCTAAATGGATGGCCTCCTGTTCTGTCAATTGTCCTTCTCGAACGCCAAAACTTCCCGTCAGATACCGCGGAACCGCCTCTATTTCAGGAAAGTTCTCCGCTAATTCTCGTCCTAGCACATAAGGCGTTGTGGTATTAAAAAATATCTCCCCCTGGTAATGCTCCTTTACCCAAACTCGATAGATTTGGTCTGCCTTATCGTGAAAATGATCATAAGTCCATTCCTCCTTCACAAAAAGAAACATCAGTAGGGCCACCCCTACCCCGATAGCTAAACCGGTAAGATTAATGAAGGTATATCGACGCTCTTTTAATAGATGACGCAAGGCAATCTTGAAGTAATTTTTAAACATAGTCGGAACAATTTTAGGTGGTCACAAAAACAATGGCCTTAAACACTGAAGGGGTAAAAGCCTGGGGCTAATACCGCTTTGATGAACTGTACAGAAGAGTTTATAAAAAGAAGAGCAAACTGTGAGAAATGGCCCTTCTATTTTGTCTTGATCCTTATCGAGCAAAAGCCCCTGAAAGAGTTACATCTCTTCCAGAGGCAGCTTATTTTTACAATGTTGAATCCGAGTTAGTACCCCCTCCAACAATTTCTGTGCGCTACGATTACAAAGACGAATTAACTTTGCAATGGTTGCATCGTCCTTTATTAGCCCTCTTGTTTAATGGCCTCCACCGGATTCGCTAAGGCCGCTTTCAGGGATTGCCCACCTACCGTCAACACGCCAATACCCATCGCCAACAAACCCACAACCCCAAATAACCACCAGGGGATAGCCGTTTGATAAGCAAAATCTCTCAGCCATAGGCGAAGGACATACCAAGCCACGGGAATAGCCAGTAGAACGGCTAGTCCGATCAGCTTCAAGAAGTCTTGACTCAATAAACTTACGATAGAACCGACCGATGCACCTAACACTTTTCGGATACCAATTTCCTTAGATCTCAGGAAGGTGGTATAAGATACTAGTGAGAATAAGCCTAAACAGGCCACCAATATCGCCAAGAGGGTAAAGAATAACAGGATACGGCTAAAGACCACTTCTGATTCATAGTTCCGCTGGAAGGCATCGTCCAGGAAAAAGGAGTTGAACGCATTCCCTGGGAAGAAATCCTGATAACGTTCCTTGGCCGCAGCCAAGACTGCAGCAACATCCGCTTGTTCCATTTTCACTGAAATAAAGTGAAAGGAGCTATAAAAGGGTAAGAAGATCAGGGGTTCGATCTTGTGCTGAAGAGATCGCTGGTGAAAATTCGGGAGTACGCCCACAATATCCCAACTCCTTCGATCGGTTCCGAATGATAACTGTTCATTCACTGCTTTTTCAGGGCTTTCGAAACCAAATAGCTCTACCGCAGCTTCATTGATTAATACGTTTTTCACCAAACTACCGTTGAAATTATGATCGCTTAATCGCAGCTGTCGACCACTTATTGGTTCCAGTTCATAGAGATCAGTATAATCAAAATCGATATCCATAAAACTCGTAGAATAGCCTTGGTCCTTGTTCGGTCCACTAGGTCGAACGTCAAACATACGCGCCGTCATCATACCCGGCACACGGCTAGAACTAGCCGCCTTGGTCACTCCTGGAATTTTAGTTAGCTCTCCTTTAAAGGCATTGATTTTATGAATAAAATTGGAATCAAATTGGGTGATCGCCGGCCCACCTAATATTAAAGTCTCGTCGATAGCTACACCTAAATCCTGCTTGTTCATAAAGGTGATCTGGCGATAGACTAGCATAGTACCTGCCATTAAAGCGATAGAGGCTGCAAATTGAAATACAATCAGGCCTCTGCGCAACAATCGCCCTGAACCTGCTTGTTGAAATTTCCCTTTGATAATGTTCGTCATCTTGAAGCCCGACAATACAAAAGCGGGATAACTGCCTGTCACCAACACGCCTAACATCAACACCAGTAACACCGCACTAATGAGCACCAATGCTCCATCTCCCCCCCATAAAAAACTCTGCGGCAGTTCAATGCCCAAATACGGAGCCAACTGGTGACGCGCTAGTTCCGCTAATTGGGTGGCCAATAGGAAGGCCACCAAATTCATCAAGAGTGCCTCCGATAAAAATTGCCCCATTAGCTGCACACGTCTCGCCCCCACAATCTTGCGCACCCCGACCTCTCTGGAACGTTCAATAGCGCGAACCGTAGCCAGGTTCACATAATTGATCCAGGCCAGGAGAAGAATAAAGAACGCGATCAATAGCATGGTGGATACAGAATTGCCGTTGGCCGTCGTACCTATTTCGTATTCGAAGTCGGAGGAATTCAGGTGTGCCTCCTTAATGGGTTGTAAATAAAAGTGTTCCTCTGAGCCCGAAACTTCTTCTCCATGGAAATGTCTTTCACTAAAGGCAGCAAATTTGGCTTCCAAAGCAGCTACATCCGTCCCAGGGGCGAGTTCCAGGAAGTGGTAGAAATCTGACCATGTCCAGCTATTGTCTGCATCAGGATTGGAATTGATAAACGTAGCATAGCTAACAAAAAAGTCATACTGCAGAATGGTATTAGCTGGCAAATCCTTACAAATCCCTTTGATGACTAGCTGTTGATTATTGAAATGAATCGACTTATCGATCAGGCTAGACAATTGTACTTCTGCCCCAAAAAGCTGCCTGGCCCTGCTTTCGGATATCACTAAAGAATTAGCCTCCTGCAAAGCGGTAGTTGGATCGCCAATCAGTAGTGGATAACTCAGTAATTGGAAGAAGTTGTTATCTGCAAAAATAGGATCATTGATCAAGATCATGTCTTGATCGCCTTTATGCACATGCAGGCTCAGTCCCGGTATTATTCGGCTTGCCCGCTCAACTTCTGGAAAATCCTCTTGCATTTGATACCCCACCCGTGGATAGGTAATGGTCCCCAGTTGAACTGGTTCTCCATTTTTAAATCGATGATTCACCACCCGATAAATGCGATCTGCATGCTCATGGAAACCATCAAAGCTCTTTTCAAAACTTACATACTCAAGAAGCATTAAGCATGCTCCCATCCCAATGGCCAAGCCTAACATATTGACCAAGGCAAATCGCTTGTTCTTAAACAAACTACGAACAGCCGACTTCAAATAATGCTGAAACATGAAGGTCTTTTTTGGTTAATAGCAGCTATACTCAACTGCGACTTTTGTAATTTATACTTAGAGATGCTGTATGCATTTCCAAAACATGTTTGTGCTTACATTCCTTGGCACTAATCCTTTTGAAGACTATCAATGGGATTAGCCCGAGCATGCACCATGGCCTCCCGGCAGACAGTCAAGCTCGCTACCAATAGGGTTCCCATACCTACAGTTACAAAGAAACTCCAATGCAATTCTACGTAAAAGGCATAGTTGCTCGACAGCCACTTCTGCCCTAGCCACCAAGCCACGGGAGTCGCCATCAAGAAAGCCAGGCCCACCAACTTAATCAGCGGTAAGGATAGCAATTGAACCAACTGACCCACCGTAGCCCCCAGTATTTTACGTATGCCAATCTCTTGCTTACGTTGTATCACCAACAAAGCGGATAAGCCCATAATACCCAATGCTGCTATCAGTAACATGAGGCCACTAGCCCAATTTATCATCTTCTTCCACCTCTCCTCGGACTCATAATAAGCGCTGATGTCATTTTCGAGAAAACTATATTCAAAGGGTAAATAGCCGAGGTGTCTTTCATGAATTTCTTCCAATAATTTAACCGTTTGAGCGGCGTATTGATCTTGGGCCTTTACCCATATTTCTTTGACCCGAGTATTGGGTTTTGAATATAGTACTAAAGGTTTGATTGACTCTTTGAGCGATTCTAAATGGAAATCTTTTACTACCCCGATCACCTCCATCGAGTTATCTCCCCATTGCACAATCTTACCAATAGGCTCGTCCCATTGTACTGATTTTACGAAAGTCTCATTGACCAGTACTCGATTAAGCGAATCTGTTGAACGTAAGGCGTTGAAATTTTCACCTTGCAACATTTGAATGCCAAAGGCCGGAATAAAACTGGCGTCGATGCTGCCATAGGCCGCCATAATGGACTGATCTCCATCATACTTCACTTGGGTACGATTCACGCCGTATTTAGAAATATTGGCTCTAGCTGTCACTTGCTCAATAAATGGATATTGGGCCAATTCCTCCTTAATTACAGGTGCTAATTCAGTACTGGTAGACCAGGGTATCTCCATACCGATAATACCAGATGGATCATAACCTAGTTCTTTATTCTGCAAAAACCGAAACTGCTGATGAAACAAAACGGCCCCCAATACGAATAGTATGGCCAACGAAAACTGAAAGACTACCAAACCTTTGGCCCAATTATGACGCCCGGATAAACGCACTCGATTAACGATGGCATGTACGGGTTTAAAACCAGATAAGATTAGGGCTGGATAAAAGCCTGCCAGTACGGCTAACAGCCAGTGGAACAATAAGATAGCCCCGATCACCGGCATTTCGCTGAGCACCTGGGCCGAAATAAATTTTCCCGTAAAATGGTTAAAGAAAGGCAAAAGCCACTGTATCGCGACCAGGGCAGGCAATACCGCCAACCCAACCAATAACCAAGATTCGGACAAGAACTGAACAATTAGCTGCTTTCTGGACCCCCCAATGACTTTTCGCACGCCTACTTCACGTCCTCGATCCATTGATTGAGCCAAGGATAAATTGATGAAATTAATACAGGCCAAAAGCAACACTAGAAACGCAACTCCAATGAGTAAGTAAGAGTATTGTGGGTTACTGCCCCGTTCCAATCCATTCGATACCTTGAGTTCCTCTTCCAAGTGTACATCCAGCAAGGCTTGAAGCTCAAACCAATAACGTGCATTAGGTTTCGACTCCTTAAGTTCGCTCAATTGGGGTGCCATTTCTTTATCGGCAATGGCAGCCATCTTCTCAATTACCCGATCCGTATCCGCTCCTTCCTTTAGTTGTAAGAAGGTATTTAGGTTAGAGCTAATCCAATCCTGTTGACGTTCAGGGTGTTCAGCCAAAAGGTAGCGTTTAAAAGGTAAAATAAAGTCAAACTGCAAACTGGAATTAGCAGGCGGTGTTTCGGCTACCCCGATGACAGTTAGCTCACTAAACTGATCCTCCTCCTCTTGAATCTCCACCACTTGACCAAGGGGGTTGTCTCCCCCAAATAAAACCTCAGCTTGTTTGGCAGACAATATCACCTGGTGTGGTTCCAGCAACTGGTCAGGGCCTGCCCCTTGTAGTATATCAAAAGAGAAAATGTCAAAAAATGTAGTGTCCACATATAGCATATCGCCGTAGAAGTTCTGTCCGTTTACTCGGACTAATTCTGGATATCCCTTTACCCGTACAAAAGCTTCTACTTCGTCGATACTCTCTGTAAAACTTGGCCCCTGAGGAATTCCGGTAAAACCATTTTTATAATCTCCAAGATAACCATTGACACTTTGGTTGATAACTCGATAAATATCATGCTTGTTGGCATGAAACTGATCGAAGCTTTGCTCATCTCTCACAAATAGGAAAATGAGTAAAACTACCGTCAAGGCCACCCACATTCCGATGAAATTGATCATCGATATCTGACGCTTACGCCATAGGTTTCTGAAGGCAGTCTTGAGGTAATTATAAAACATTCGTCTTAGGATTTGGAAGTTGTCTGATGTAATTGAGGTTGGGCTATATCTCCAAGGTATGATCCTAGCAGGTAAAGAAAAGAGAGGTTGAAAGGGCTAGCTTTTTTCATATCCTAGTAAGAGGGTGTATCCATGTCAAGATTTTGATAGGCAGCGGCTCCGCTTACAGCAGTATGCCTTACTCATCCCGCAAAGTGTCCACTGGATTTGCCCAAGTCTTTTTCAATGCATTAATGCTGACAATAGTAAATGCAAGCAGTAGCGTTAATCCGCCTGCTAAGGGGAACAACCACCATTGGATTGGTGTCTGATAAGCAAAGTCTTGGAGCCAGCGCTCCGCGCCAAAATAGGCAAACGGAGTGGCCAGCCCCAAGGCCAACATCAATAGCTTAACGTAGTCCTTATTGAGTAAAGCCAGGATCTGCTGGGCAGAAGCCCCCAATACCCGGCGTATACCGATTTCTTTTGAACGTTGCTCTACTGTAAAGAGCGATAAACCAAATAAGCCCAAACAGGCAATGAAGATGGCTAGCAATGAAGCCAAGCCAAACAAATTCCCGAATCGATCGTCTGCTTCATATTGCTGATCAAACTGCTCATCTACAAACTGACAATCAAAAGGATTACCGGGAAAAAATTGTTGGTACAGGCTACTTAATGCAGCCAGCTTTTCTTCCAGGTTTTCCGTTTGGAGCTTTATGGTAAAAACGTGATCATTAAAGTGAGGTAAAAAGATAGTAGGGCTGAAAGGGCTGTGTAAGCTTTCGTGATGATAATTCTCAATCACCCCAATCACCTGTACGGGTTCCGCCCCTTGTCGAGTTATATATTGCCCAATGGCTGCCTCGGGCGATTCAAATCCAAGTTCCTTCACTGCCAGCTCGTTCAGCACAGCATGCTGTATGCCATACCAATCTTCAGCCAGCATCTTGCCCTCAAATTGTCTACCTATTTTCAGAGGAATGTCATACGTATTAAAAAATCGATCATCCACCAGCATTAAAGCATAAGATTTTTCCTCATCCCCTGGCGCTGGGTTCATTCGAGTATATCCTGGTGCATACAAATTGTAATGCTGCCCCGGTACCGCACCAGAATTACAATAGTCTTCTAGGAAAGAAAGCTTTGCTAATTCTTGCCGGAAAGCTCTTGAGCTGCCGATTTGATCGCTCCCCACCCCTTCGGGGCCATTAAACATCATCAATTGATCCGAATCAAAGCCCAGGTCAGCATCCCGGAGATAGTTAAGTTGTTGGAATACCAGAACGGTGAAGACGATCAAACTGATTGAAACTAAAAACTGAAATACCATTAATCCTTTCCGTACCCATTGCCCTTTTGCCGTCTGCAAAAATTTACCCTTTAACATCTCAACCGGATTCCGCCTGGCTAGAAAGTAGGCTACATATCCCCCTGATACGGTAATACCTAATACTAAAAGCACCAAACCAAGCACACTTAGTTGAAAGGCATTAAACAAGATGCTCAACGATAAGGATACGCCCAAAAGTTCATTAAAGTAGGGTTGTAAAAGATCGATTAGCCCCAAACTTGCCAATAAGGCTATTCCATTCATCGCTAAAGCTTCCCCCAGGAATTGGATGGACAATTGCGATTTACCGGCTCCTACCACTTTTCGAACACTTACCTCCTTCGCCCGCGTAATGCCTACCGCTGTAGAAAGATTCACGTAATTGATCCAAGCTATCCCAATGATGAGCAAGGCAATCGTTAGAAGTAAATACAGGAATTGCACATTGACAAAGCTTGGAATGGCCCCGGTTAATCCTTCGCCCAAATGCACCTCTTCCAATGGCTGCAACATGATCTCATGCCCCAAATAATCTGGCATCTTATCCGCTAACACTTGCAAACTGGCTTCCACTTGACCGGCATCCTGTCCGGTGGCTACTTTTATAAAAGATTTGTAAGCAGAGAATCCCCAATGTTCCAGATGTGCCCATCCGCTACCATTGAGGCTGGTAATGTTTTTAAAATTATTCAAGGAGAATACCAGATTGAACTGGTAATCTGAGGTCAGTGGAACATCCTCATACACCCCACTCACGGTATATTGATGTGCTCCAAATTGATTGTTAAGCAACAATGGCTTACCAACAGGATCTTCGGTACCGAAATAACGATGAGCGGTACTGGCAGATAGAGCCACCATATAAGCCTGATCCGGTTTACTCCCCTGAAGAAAGGGATGTGTAAGGATGTCAAAGAGGCTACCATCTGCATACCAGATGGCTTCCTCTTTAAAGGATTTTAGCTGTTCATCCGAGTCTAGTTTAATTTGAACGAGTCCATCCATTTGATCCATAAATCTGGCGTAAGCCTGGATGTGAGGACTAGTTTCCATAGCTGCGGGTGCCAACATGGGAGGCACCCATTCATTAGATTGTTCGCCATCACCTAGTAACAGTCGGTGTATCTCGGGTAATTCTTCGTGAAATTGGTTAAAAGAATAGTGATAGCTAACGTATTGTAGAATGAAAAGAAATGCTGTAATCCCTAAGGTAAGGCCGAGCAGATTCAGTCCAGAAAAAACTTTCCGGTTCCAGAAGCTTCGAAAAATGGCCTTGATGTAGTGATTCAGCATGATGTAGTTTTAAAAAAATTTCGGGTGATTTCTTATTTGATTACTTATATTTTGTTGTGGAGAATGAAGCCCGGCAAACCGCCGGGCCATTTAAATTGTCTCTTGTAAACATACTCCGACTAAAGAATCGCGTCCTTGGCAACAAAAGTGATCAACCCAGTCGCCCTAACGCAATAAGAGACTGCTATTTCTTTTGTAGGTTTTCATTGCGGTCTTCTCGCGAACAGAAACATTACTGTGCTCTACTCTAAGTTGGCGGTGTTGCAATTCACTGTCTTCAAAATCAACAGTGAAGTTCTCAATCTCCCCTACTGCGGTCAAGCTAGATTGACCCTGTGCATAAGCACTCACCATTTCGGCCTTGAAGTTTAAATTAGCATGCGCTTTGTTCGCCAAAGCTATCTCTAAGCGTTCTGCGGGAATAGCCTCTCTGGCAGTGACTATTGCTCCTTCCTTTGCGACCAAATTGAATAATTTATTGTAAGTCACTCGGATGATAGAAGGAGTTGTTCCCGCTTCCGCCTTAATCTTCAAGGTTTTGTTTTCAATCGTAATGCTCACATCTGAACCACCATTCCTTTGACTCACCGCAGCTTCCGGACCATGCACCAATAATACCTCAGCAGGACCTTCAATTTCGATTTCTGTGAAAGCGTGATGATCATCATAAATATTAGAAGCAGACACTAATACGGCCCAAATGGCTACCACTGCCAAGGATACCCAGATGTTGAGCGCTTTCATAGCTTTATATTTTCTGTTCGAGATTAATGTGGACTGTTTCATTTTATATTTCCTTTATTGCATTCGTTAGATGCCAATTATATTTCAATCCGCATGCCAAAACCTTCAACCCACTGAAAATCAACAAACTAAACCCACACCAAGGGTGTTTAGACCCCAAAAACTTGTGCGATTGCGGACAGAATGTGTCCATTTTCGAACAGTTTTCAATTCGAGAATTAACAAAAGGAAAAAAATGAACAGGGAAAGAGGTAATTGCTACCCCCTACATGAGGAAAAATCAAATATTCAGAAATGTACTTATAAATCCGAACGATGGGGCGCAGAGGCCTGAGCTCCCATCCGCGTGACCGCAATAGCAGCTGCCTTAGCAGCAAACTGAATAGCTGGTAACCAATCTTTACCTTCAGCCAAGGCCACTGTTAAAGCTCCATTGAAAACATCCCCGGCAGCAGTAGTATCTACGGCTTTGACTTTCTGAGCAGGCACGAGAACTTGCTGATCTGCACTTTTATAGAAGGCTCCCTTGGCCCCCAAGGTCAGGATTACGTGCTGCACTCCTTTGGCCAACAAAGCATCGGCTGCCTGGGCCAAGGTGGCATCATCGTCCACCTTAATTCCAGTCAGCAGTTCAGCTTCCGTTTCATTCGGTGTGATAAGAAATAGGTGTTGATACGTTTCTTCAGCAATGTTTTGTGCTGGTGCAGGATTCAGGATTACTCTCTTGCCTAGCTTAGCTCCCTTGGCAATAGCATATTCCACGGTGGGAATGGGGGTTTCCAGTTGTATCAATATAAGATCAGCTGCTGCAAAAGCAGCTTCAGCCGCATCCAGGTCCGCAGGTGTCAATTGATTATTGGCTCCAGAGGCCACTACTATCTCATTTTCCCCTTCAGCATTTACGGTAATGAGTGCTACACCTGAGGCTGTATCTTCACTCGTAAGGCAATATTCGGTAGCAATATCTTCCTTTTTGAAGCCCGCAATGGCTTGCTGACCAAAAACATCTTGTCCAACTTTACAGATAAAAGTTACCTCTCCCCCTAGTCGCGCAGCAGCTACGGCCTGATTTGCCCCTTTCCCACCGGGGAACATAAAAAACTCTCCTCCCAGAATCGTTTCACCTGCTTGAGGAAAACGTTCAGTCTTCACCACCATATCTGTATTGGAGCTTCCGATGACTAGAATGTTAGGCATATCTCACTATTGTTTACGTTTTGCGGTAAATACACCATTGGGCTGACGAAATACAGCTTCTTTCGCCTTGCCGTCAGTGACCCTAAACTCAACGACAAATCCATCTAAACCTTTAATGGAAAACTTATCTTGCCCAAGGGCTTGCAATTCATATTCGGGTTGGCCGGAAATTAAGAGATGCAGCGTACCTGTGGGTTTAGTATACGCCTTGATAGACTGCGATCTTAATTCGTATTCTCCTACATACTGTTCCAAGGCTGACTTTTCAATGGCAACAATATCAGGTACTTTCTTAAAGGAGATCGCATCTACCATCGGTTCGATCTTGATGGATACACTGGCGATTTCCCCTACATCATTAGTGGCAAAATTAAAGCGCAGCGGTGATTCATTTTCTACATCAATCCCTTCTTCTTCTACAGAAAAGGGTTGAAAAACATTATAGTGAAAATGCTTTAGCCACAATTTTTCCAGGGGTAAAACAGCAAATAGAGAATCTGCTTTAACTGCTATCCTGAAAGTACCATACCCTGGATGCTCATACTTGCCAGCATAGGCATCAGCAGGGTGCGAAGGGCGGGTTTCCTTCTTCTGGGTGGAGGTCGTAGAAGCAGAGGCTTCCTCTTGTGCTTTTTCGGCTTCGTCCATTCTTTTCTTGCGCTCCTTGCTCCATTCCCGCTTCGGCAATTGCAAGACTCTATCTGCTACCGTATTCCGCACCATAGATGGAACCACAGAACCATTCTGATTAACCAAAACTACGATTCCGATACTGTCAGATGGGAAGAACGAAGCATTGGCAGAGAACCCATCTATGTTTCCTCCATGCTCTACTCGATAATGTCCCCGATAGGAAGACAAGAACCAGCCATAACCATAGTTGGCCATATGCAAATCGGGATAATCTCCTCCTGGTACTCCCCCGGCTACCACCATTTGAGCGCTCATCGCTTCCTGGACGTAATTGGCTGGCAATACCTCTTTCCCGGCAAATTTCCCACCATTGATCCAAGCAATCATCCAATTGGCCATTTCTGTGACACTACTATTGATACTCCCAGCAGGCCCCATAGCTCGGATTCGGTAGTAATCCATGGCCTTGATTTTATCATCATCAAGTTCATAACCGATGGCTACATTTTCACTCTTTTCTAATTCCGGGATGGATACATTGGAACGCTTCATATCCAAGGGAGCAAAAAGTTTTTCTTTGATGTTATCTCCCCAGCTTTTACCCGTCAATTTTTCGGTAATCACCCCCTGTGCCATGAACATAAAATTATTGTAATACCACTGCTCCCGAATACCTGTAAATGGCTCCTGATATGCGATTCGCTGGATTAAGGTATCCTTGGAATCGGTGGGAAAAAGATACCAAGCAAAATCATGCCTGGGTAGGCCAGTTCGATGGCTCATCATATCCTTGATCGTCACCAAATTATCTAAATCCGTATTATAGAATTTTAAATCCGGTATATAATTCCGCGGGCTGTCATCAAAGTCAAGTTTATCCTCTGCTCTCAGCAAGCCTAGTAGAGAAGAGGTGAAAGCCTTGGTACAGGATCCAATAGCATAAAGGGTGTGCTCATCGGCCTTAACTTTATTTTCATAATCGGCATAACCAAAACCTTTGGCATATACCACCTTATCCTTTTCCACCACGGCCACCGCAAAACTCGCCGCCTGCCAAGTGTCGAGAATTTCATTCAACTCTTCTTCTAATCCTTCCCACCTAGTGTCTTTGTTTTGAGCTGATGATGCGAAGGCAAGAATAGACAGGAAACCGAATAGGAGTGTTTTTTTCATAATTGATTGGACTTAAGAGAGATTGAAACGCCCAAAACTAAAGATAATTAAAATATAACTTGTCTTTCGTGGAAAGAAATCAAGATTCTTATATTTTGCCAGTCAATCAGCTGAAATCACCAGTAATGTCTATCTCTTCTCTTTCTACGTGGCGGCAACTTGGGTATGCTATGGGTATGCTGGGTTGGTCGATCCTGACGAATATCATCGGGGTGATGCTGATCTATTTCTATCTACCACCCAACAACTCTGGTTTGGCGGCACTGGTACCTCAAACCTTGATCTTTGGCATTTTCACCATCCTAGCCGTCATTGCGGCTTCTGGTCGATTAGTAGATGCTGTGACGGATCCGCTGATTGCTTATTGGAGTGATCAATTTCAAAGCAGGTGGGGACGAAGAATCCCATTCATGGCTATAGCCCTGATTCCGGCGGTCGTCTTCTGTATATTAATCTTTCTACCCTATGATTATGCGGCGACCCAGGCTAATATCTGGTGGTTATGTGGGGTGCAAGTGGGGTTCTACCTCTTCATGACGGCCTACATCATTCCCTATAATGCTCTACTCCCTGAGTTAGCTCCAGATAGCGAATCAAAAGTCAAGTTGTCCACTTGGCTTAGTTTTACCTTTGTCTTAGGCGTTATCATTTCTTCTCAGACGCCGGGCTTGGCCGATGTAATTCAATCCGGCTTTGAAATCAAAAGTCGACAGATTGCCATGCAGTGGGCCATTGGCGCAGAATGTGTCCTTGGAGGCATTTTTATGCTGGTGCCAATATTTGCCATCAATGAATCCATCCATTGCAAAGGGGTGCCAACGACTTTACCATTTTGGAAAGCCTTTCAGCAAATTAAAAGCAATCGTAATTTTCTCTATTTCATCGTAGCAGACTTCGCCTATTTCGTCTCCCTAACCATTATTAGTAGCAGTCTATTGTACATTCTAAAATCCCTACTAGGCTTGGAAGAATACATTGGTGGGCAAGTTATGGGCGTTTTGGTGCTCGTTTCTCTTTTGTTTTATCCTTCCGTGGTCAAACTGGCAAGAGGTATGGGTAAGCGAAAACTGATTCTTTATTCGCTTTGGTTCCAAGGCCTACTTTTGTTGGCTATCTTCTGGATGGGTAAAGTTCCCATCGCCCCAAAACTTCAGATCTTTGGTTTTGCTGTCCTATCCGCTATTCCTGCGGCCTTTCTAGGTATCTTACCCTTTGCCATTATTGCAGAAATTGCTGAGGCAGATGCGAAGAAAACGGGACAGCAAAAAGAGGCGATGTACTTTGCGATCCGTAACTTTTCTACCAAATTGGGACAGACCTTTGGCATCACCATCTTTGCCATTTTAACCATCTTTGGTAAGGACCCGGGGGATGACTTTGGCATTCGTTTGGTCGGCGTTTTTGGTGGAGTGTTGTGTATTTTGGCCGGCTTAATCTTTTTGCGTTTTAAGGAAGTAAAAACCTCCTAAAATATTTACCGACCATAATGGCTAACATCAACGCCCTCCATCTCCATTAAATCTATTCCAAAATTCCGGATAGCCGTCACTATAGGAATGGCTAGCTTTCCCTTTTCTGTAATGCTATATTCTGTTTTTGGTGGCACCACCGCATAGACCTCGCGGTGAATAAATCCATCGTTCTGGAGTTCCCGCAATTGAGAAGTCAACATCTTATCAGAAATATGGGGTATGGCCCGCTTTAACTCACTGTAGCGATAAACCCGATCCTTAACCCGCCAAAGAATAGGAATCTTCCAGGTGCCTCCTATCCGATCCATCGCGAATTCGACAGGATTATAGTACACCTTACCATCGAACATAAAATCTGGCATAAGCTAAACTTTTGATATTCAGTATACTTCCCAAAAGGTAAGTACCTAACGATTTGGTAAATATATTTCTTTCAGCAGGTATAATTCACAAATTGCGGACATCATTAATTATTAAGTAAAAATATACAGATGCCGAATTCAATAAAAGAACTGGTCGGAAAAGGAGCCAGCCACGGAGAAGGAGCAGCAGACGCCAAGAAAGTACTAATCATTGCTGCTAATCCCAGCGTTTCAGAAATGACCGGATGGCCCATTGGAGCCTGGGCTGCAGAGCTTACGCATCCCTACGTAGAATTTCAAAAGGCGGGCTACGAAATCACTATCGCCAGTCCTAACGGGGGGAAAGTAGAATTTGATGGATTTAGTGACCCAAGAGACGCCAGTGGCTACTCCGCTAGTGATCTCATTAGTCTGGGATTCATTCATACGCCTAGCTTGATTGGGCAGTTAGAGAACACTGTAAAGCTTTCCGATGTCGATCCATCTGCATTCGATGCCATTTTTTTGGTTGGCGGGCAGTCGCCTATGTACACTTATAAGGGCAATCAAAGCCTGATGGATTTTGTGGCAAGCTTTTACGAATCAGGTAAACCTACGGCGGTCGTTTGCCACGCTACTTGTATCCTCTTGGATACTACTTTATCTGACGGTACTAAAATGGTAGAAGGGAAAACCTGGACCGGCTTTGCAGATGGAGAAGAACAGATTGCAGATCAGTTTGTGGGACAGAAGATTCAGCCATTTTGGATCGAAAGTGAGGCTCGCAAAATGGAAAACACCAACTTCCAGGTGAAGGCGCCTTTTACCGCCTATGCTATCAAGGATGGAAATTTGATCACAGGTCAGCAGCAGAACTCCGGTGGTGTAGCCGCAGAGTTAGTGATAGAAGCACTGCAGGGGTAACCTAAGGAAGCTCGATAGACTGCGGGTGGGAGCCCGCGGTCTATTCGTTGTTTGATGTTTTTTGAAGGCGGGTGGGAGCTAGCGGGTTTAGGTGGTTGACGAGCGGGGCTCGTGATTGGCGTGATGGTAAACGGTGGGGTCAAAAAATTGGCTTACTTTAGTAGTTGAATGCAAAAAGATACGGTATGAAAATCGCAATTATTGGACACGGAAATGTCGGTGGAGCCTTGGCGGGACGATGGCTTACTGCTGGTCATGAAATCGTGGTAGGAGCTCGAAATCCAAAGAGCGAAAAGTTGCAACGCTTGTTATCAAAGCATCCTGATATAGCTGTCGTAGGAGTGGCTAAGGCAGTTCAATCAGCGGAGATCCTGCTCATTGCAACCCCTCCGGAAATTGCCAATACACTAATCGAGCAATGGGGAGATGTCAGTGGCAAAACCATCATTGATGCTACAAATGCGATCCGAAAAAAGCCAGATCCCTATCCGACCGCTTACCATGCCTTTGCGGCTCAAACCGAAGCAGCCGTCGTAAAATGCTTCAATACAACCGGCTATGAAAATATGCTCAATCCAACCTATGGGGACCAAGCCTTAGACCTCTTCATGGCAGGCGATAGCGATGCAGCAAAAGGGGTAGCTCAGCAGTTGGCTCTGGACGCTGGTTTTGCCGCTTGTTACGATTTCGGTAAAGCTGATCGCGTAGAGCTATTAGAGCAATTTGCCTTAGCTTGGATTAACCTGGCTTTATTTCAAGGTCATGGCCGGAGTATTGGTGTTAAACTGCTAAAACGTTAAGCCCATTGGTTAGGATTGTGAGACTACGTGGCTGATCCCTATCTTTAAAAGCCAACACCTTTTGGTTCTTTAAATCACCGGCCTTATGTTTCGCAACCACCTCAAAATCGCTTTTCGCAACTTTCTCAAGCACAAACAGAATACAGTAATCAACTTAGGGGGCCTGACCTTGGGCTTGGCTTGTTGTCTGGTTTTGTTCTACATGGTTCAGTACGAATTGCGCTTCGATAGCTTTCATGCGAAAGCGGAACGCATCTATCGGGTAAATATGCACTTGGTCAGTCCCAATAAGGCCGTCTTTACCAATGGTAGTTCTTATGGTTTACCTCAATTATTGTTAGATCAATACCCAGATCTTTTCCATGATGAGGAAGGTCAAGCCCAAACCACCCTTTTCAAGTACCTGGAATTTGGTCAGGTAGATGTGATGGAGGAAAATCAAGAGGATCGGTCTTTTCGAGAAGAATGGATCGCCTTTGCTCAGCCTAGTTTTTTCCACCTTTTTGATATCGAATGGTTAGCCGGAGATCGGCAGACGTCCCTTGCGGCTCCTAATACCGCGATCCTCAGCGAAAGCCTGGCAAAAAAGTACTTTGGAAGCTTAGCCAAAGATCCCAGTAAAGTGATCGGGAAAGCTTTGCGGCTAATTGACCAAGGAGGGATTCAGGCTTCCGGTTTGGATCAGAGGCTGGAAATTGTGGGTGTGTTTAAGGACTTGCCTAGCAATAGCTCCCTGCGAATGAAGATGTTGGTCTCTTTTAAAACGATCGAAGAGCTACAGAAACCGAACATGAATTCTATCCAATATGCGGGGATGTTTGTGAAAAACTATATTGCGCTACCAGAAAATTACGACCCGCAGCAATTGGAAGCACAATTTCCTGATTTAATCCAGAAACATCTGGGAGATGATTGGGTAGATAAACGCCGGATTGTCCTTCAGCCCTTCCGAGATATTCATTTCAATACCGATTACAACAATCCCGCTGTAAATAAACAGAATATCCTAGCCCTAGGCTGGGTGGGTCTACTTCTTTTATTGGTCTCCTGTATCAACTATGTCAATTTGTCTATTGCGATTGCCACCAGCCGTTCGAAGGAAATGGTTATGCGAAAAATACTAGGTAGTAGTAGGCAAGTGCTGATCAATGGAGCCATGATCGAAACAGCAATAATGGTATTTATAGCGATTCTAATAGCCATCGGGATAGCAGAAATTCTGCTCCGCAATCTGACTGAGATACTAGTCTACCCTGCTCCTTTTGCCCTACTTGGTGTACCTGGCTTTTTACGCTTTCTGACAGGTATTTTCTTCTTTTGCTTGTTTCTCAACGGGCTCTATCCAGCCTTATTTTTATCTCGTTTTAAACCCATTCAATACTTAAGTAGTAGTCTTAATCTTAGGTTAGTTGGAAACTTCAGTTTGCGTCGTGTCTTATTGTTGGTACAATTTACAATTGCCCAAGGAATCATCATTGCGGCCCTAGTCATTGCTAAGCAGGTAAACTTTGGGCTGCATAAGGACTTGGGCTTCGCCAAAGATGCCGTCATCACCATGGACCTACCTGTTAAAGATTCTGTTGCCTTAACTCGCTTCAAGGAACAATTATCGGCAGCCCCACAAATTCAAAGCATTAGTTACTCCACCAATGCACCAATGTCAGATCGACACTGGCGAGGCTCATTTGCCTACAAGAGTGAGCAACTCGATTTGGAGGAGGTAGCTGCTGAGTACAAATACGGAGATGAGGATTATCTAGCCACCTATGGTTTTGAATTACTAGCTGGAAAGTACTTTGAATCAGAGCGACCCTTGCCCCGTGTAGTCGTCAATGAAGCCCTTCTAGATGCCATCCAAATTGACGAGCCAGCTGCAGCCATTGGGCAAACCCTGATACTACCTTTTGCAGAACGCAAAATCGAAATCATTGGTGTAGTCAAGAATTTTCATCTAACTACCATCCATCATAACATCGAACCTTGTTTAATCTTTTGTGAACCAAGACGTCCAAAGGCTATTGTAGCCGTGAAATTAGCAGGTCGGTCTCCGCAAGAAATACAGTCGGCGATCAGCACCACCTCCGATAGCTGGGGACAGGCTTTTCCCGGCTTTGTCTTCAATTATCAATTCTTAGATCAGCAGCTAGCCAATTTCTACGAATCAGAAACCCGATCTGCCTATCTATTCAAAGCTTTTTCAATTATTGCTATTTTGATCTCAGCCTTGGGATTATATGGTTTAGTATCTCTAATGGCCATTCGCCGAATGAAGGAATTGGGCATTAGAAAAGTTCTGGGGGCCTCTATCCAGAGTATTATAGTTCTCTTTTCCAAAGAATTTACGCTTTTAATCGGGTTTGCTTTTATACTGGCTAGTGGTCTAGGATATGGGTTACTAGATCAATGGCTCACCAACTATGCCTATCGAGCTCCTATTACGCCAGGCGTCTTTGTTCTAGCGGGCAGTATTACCTTACTACTAGCCTGGTTGACGATTAGCTTTAGGACAATCCAATCTGCCCGCGTCAATCCGGTAGAGACTTTACGCCAGTAAAGAGGGTTGGATGGGCACCAAGGCTGTCAGCTAGCGGTAGTGTATATTGCCTGACTAAATTGGTTGAAGATGGCAGCTGCCATGCCTCTAGAAAAACCTACCTTACTGACTTCAGAAAGTAGCTTTATCCATCCATGGCTACTCCATTAAGACTATTGATCCTTACACTAGTATGAAAATGAAACGTCTCCTACCCTACCTCCTATTGGCCGCAGGAGTTGGCCTTTTTCTTCTCCAGCAATCAAATTCGAATCCTCAAACGCTCTTCCCTCCAGAAGCCTTGAAGACTTCAGGGGCTGGGCTTAGCCTAGAAGATTGGTCCTTCGAACGTTCCTATCCCGGCAAGTCGATCTCTCGGAGGAGCTTTCAAGCAGCCTTTCAAAGACACCGCGCACAACTCCTGGAAAAGTCTGGACCACAAAACGATGCCTGGGAAAGTCTTGGTCCCGAGAATATTGGCGGCCGCATGCTTTGTCTCGCCTTTCACCCCACCGATCCAGATATCATCTATGCCGGGTCCGCGGGGGCAGGGTTATGGAAAACCACTACGCAAGGGGTTGGCCGTTATGCCTGGGAACACGTCCCTACCAATTTTCCTGTTATTGGCGTAGCGACCATAGCCATTGATCCAAACAACCCGGATCACATGTTGATTGGAACCGGAGAAACCTATGGTGTAGGCTTTGCAAGGCCTGGGACGGAGAATCGGCTGACCAGAGGTACTTATGGGATCGGCATTCTACAAACCAATGACGGAGGTCAAAGTTGGACGCAAGTACTGGACTTTGATCAAGATCAAATCATCGGCATCCAAGATCTAGAAATAAATCCTAGCAACCCGCTAGAAGTATACGCAGCAACCACTCTAGGCGTATACAAGAGCGTTGACGGGGGGAATGAATGGAATCTCATCTTCATCAAATCAAACTGCGTCGATATTGAAATCGATCCTACTGATGGGGACGTGGTCTACCTCTCTCATGGCAATCTCAATTTTGATCTAAATATTGCTCGATCTGGCCTTTATAAGTCCACCAATGGGGGGGAGCGATTTATTGAATTGGTGGACCCCAACCTTCCGAGTGCTTGGTCTGGCAATGCAAAGTTGAGTATTGATCCCAATAACGCAAACATCATTTACGCGGCCATTCAAGATGCATTTTTCGATGACAATGCAAATCCACCGCGCGGCCTTTTCAAATCTTCAGATGCTGGTGACACCTGGACCAATATCAATCAACAGGATATTGCTCGTTTTCAGGGTTGGTACTCTCATGATATTGCTGTCTCCCCCTCCAATTCTAATGAACTGTATAAGGTTGGTATTGATGCCTGGAAGTCAACGGATGGAGGAACTCTCTTTGAAAAACGCTCTAATTGGGCACTCTGGACTTTTGGCCAGATATCAGTCGATTCTGCGGAAGGCAGACCCGCTTATGTACATGCTGATATCCATGCTGTTTATTATCATCCTTTAGAACCTGAAAAAGTATTCTTTGCTACCGATGGGGGTGTGTTTTCTACCACAGATGGCGGTCTTAGCTTTAGCACGCATAATGGAGGATTACAAACGACTCAATTCTATGCCAATATGTCTAGTTCTGCTACAGACCCTAACCTCTGCATTGGAGGTACCCAAGATAACTCTACTTACATCTATAGAGGGGAAGCATCCTGGTATAGAGTGATTGGAGGAGATGGTATGTCGGCAGCTATCCAAGCCCAGAATGACCAAGTAGTTTTTGGTTCTGCACAAGGGCTGTATGTTGTCAAATCCACTGATGGAGGCTTTAGTTTTAGCAATGTTTCGCCTGACCGCATCGATGGAGATCGAGTTGCCTTTTCCGCTCCTTTCGAAATTGCGCCCAGCAATAATGATATCATGTATGCCGGCTCTCAGATTCTGTATCGATCTTCCGATGCGGCAGAAAGTTGGATACCAACCAGGAGCGTATCTATTGATGGTTTTAACCGAACAGTTAAGATCGGTATTTCTCCCTTTGATCCCGATATTGTGTACATAGCCACGGCGCCAGATCCTTTTTCGGGGGCGGGTCCGGCTAAGGTATTTAAATCGGTTGATGGGGGGCAAAACTTCAATCAAATGACGGGACTACCCGATCGGGTGTGCAAGGATATTACCATTAACCCCAATAATGACGAAATTGTATACTTGGCCTTCTCTGGGTTTGGAACGGATCATGTCTATAAAAGCACCGATGGAGGCGATAGCTGGTTTTCGTCCGGGGCTGGCCTACCGGATGTACCCACGAATAGTATAGCGATTGATCCGCTGAACACCGATGATGTTTATGTCGGTAATGACCTAGGGGTCTACTACTCACCAGATGCAGGCGCTACCTGGGAAAATTTTAGTGATGCATTGCCAGATGCCACGATGGTAATGGACCTGAACGTATCCCCTGCTAACCGTACCCTTAGAATCGCTACACATGGCCGAGGTATCTATCAACGTGATTTTGTTTCCTTCCCGCTGGATGCTCCTGAAATTAGTCCAACTCACGCTCAAGTAAAAGTGTATCCCAATCCAGCCGATAAGTGGGTGAAACTGGAGATAGAATTGGCTACGACTATACAAAATAGCGTAGTTAGATTACTTTCTTTTTCTGGGCAGGCGATAGAAAATATCCATACTGGCCCACTATCCGCTGGCACTAATCAATTGCAATGGCTAGTCAACCCTAGCTTACCTCCAGGGCAATACATCATCCAAATAGAATTGAACGGTAAACGCCTTAGTAGAAGTTTGCAGTTGCAATAGTGGTTTATCACTGAGTCGGAGTTTCCATTCATAGCCGCAAGGCTAAACTGATCACAAGTCTTCGGTTCTGCAGCATACTGACTTTGGCAAGGTGTCCTACCTGTCAATACCTGTTTTAAGTTCATGTTGGAAGGAATCTTGCACTTTGGATTGCCTTCGGCGACTGACTTTCTTACAATCGCCTAAGAAAGTCAGCAAAGAACGCTTCTGGGATGGCTTGAGCCAGTGGCTCAAAGAGGGCTAGCTAGACTAAACTTGCTAAGCTGGTTGAGTAATCAACTCAAGCACGACGCTTCGAACAATGTTTTGCCGGGCCACTCGCTAAAGGTTGTATCCCTAATGTTCATCAATCCGAATATTGGTTTTCACAACTCGACTTTCCCTTAGGACTTGGAGGCTCTATTAACTTGCTTGTCTTAGTAGCAAAATTCATAGGACTTCGCTGCTTTGGCCCTATTTCGCAGTGAACCTCTGGCTAAAAAATTTGGATTTCGTACAACTTTCCTGAATTGAGTTTGTCTTTTACGTGTTCTATTTCGACATTTACGAAAGAAATAATGAAAACGCAATGAAAGGTACTCATCTAGGTGAATTCGAAGAACTTGTATTATTGATCGTAGCCGTGCTGTTTGATAATGCTTATGGAATTGCTGTACAAGAAGAAATCGCTAAACGTAGCGGCAGAAAGGTAACGATCAGCACGGTACATTCTGCATTACATCGGCTGGATAAGAAGGGCTACGTCACCTCTCGCTATGGAGAAGCCACTGCCACTCGTGGTGGGCGTCGTAAGTTATTATTCACCGTCACCCCCGCAGGAGAAAGTGTACTCAATCAGAGTCGCAAGCTTCGTAATAGATCTCTGGGACTCCATCCCTGAACTCGCCTTTAAATTCTAGGACATATGTCAAACCATCCTTCACCACCGGACTGGATTAATCGACTCCTAGAAGCGATTTGTGACCCCAAGCGATTGGAAGGTATCCAGGGAGACCTAGCTGAATTGTATGAGCAGCGGTTGGAAGAAAAAGGCAGAAGAAGGGCTAGTTGGGCTTACTTCTTCGACGCCTTGGGCTTCCTTAGACCTTTTGCCTGGAAAAAAACGAATATCTCCACATTAAATCACCTGTATATGTTTAGAAATTACCTAAAAGTGGGGCTTCGCAATCTCAACAAGCATCGGGGTTACACCTTCATAAACATGTTGGGCCTTGTGATCAGCTTCACCTGCTGTCTATTAATCGGTTTACACTTGCAAGATGAATTAAGTTTTGATCACTATCATGAAAAACATGATCGGCTATTCCGTTTGGCCAATCATGAGGCCGGCGCCTCTTACGAAAATGGCATCGCTAAAGTATCAGAACCCTGGGCACCAGAAGCCAAAGCTACGATTCCTGAGGTTGAAGATGCCTGCCGCTTCGTCTTTGTAGGGCAAAGCTTATTTACTAAGGGTGACCAGCAATATTATGAACATGGAGGGCTTTATACTGACCCAAGTGTTTTCCGTATGTTTAGCTGGAAGCTCTTAGTAGGAGATCCAGATCAAGTTCTAGCTGAACCCAACAGCATGGTGCTTACACAATCCCTAGCCCGCAAGTACTTTCCTTCGGGGAATGCCGTAGGGGAAAGCATTACGATTGACAATGAGCTGTCATGGAAAGTCACTGGGATAGTGGAAGACATACCTGAAAATTCACACTTCACTTTCAATTTTCTGGTCTCCTTAACTTCTTATACCCCACCTGATCAGGGGGATAAATGGGTCCGATGGAATCAATACTACTCCTATGTGCTTTTAGATGAGAAGGGTTCGAAATTCGAAGCGGAAAAGAAACTTGATCAAATGTTAGACCAGCATTTAGCTGCCCAAACCGCAGAGGCTTACACTCCTTTTTTACAACCCATCACCTCTATCCATTTGCAGTCCAAATTGCATCGGGAAATGAGTACAAATGGGGATTTAAGTTACATCTATATCTATGGGATCATTGGCTTTTTCATTCTGTTAATCGCCTCCAGTAATTTCGTAAACCTATCTACAGCACGCGCCACCCAGCGAGCCAAGGAGGTAGGGGTGCGGAAGGTGATTGGAGCGAATCGAAAAAGCCTAATCCTCCAATTTCTTAGCGAATCAACCATCGTCGTCGGTACAGCGGCCGTCATTGCTATCGGCTTAACGCGACTTCTACTTCCTTCTCTTAATGCTTTTCTCCAGAAATCCCTAAAGTTAGATCTCTTCTCCAACCCAACTCTACTTTTGGGGTTACTGGGCATGATCCTCTTTACCGGCTTTTTGGCAGGTACTTATCCGGCATTGGTACTCTCAAGTTTCCGGCCGATTCAAGTGCTTAAAGGATCTGGAGGAGGCGCATTAGGTTTTTTCAAACAAGGTGCCCTTGTGAACCGTGGTCAATTACTCCGTAAAGGCTTGGTGGTATTTCAGTTTACCGTTGCCACCTTCCTGATCATCGCCAGCTTGGTTGTATCCGGACAGCTGAAATACATCAATAACAAGAATCTTGGCTTCAATAAAGATCAGATCATTAATATCCCGCTCTCCTACCCCATCGACCAAACCAAGCTCAGTACCTTCCAAGCGGATCTAGAAAACATGCCGGGAATAGTACATGTCTCGGCCTCTGCCAATCGCCCTGGAGGCAGTGACTATGGCGTCCCTTATCAAGCGGTAGGGCTTCCGGCTGAGCAGCAACCATCTATGCGTTGCCTAGTGGTAGACGAAAACTTCCTCGACACCTACGAGATCAAACTGGCTAGTGGACGCAGTTTTTCCAAGGAAATTGCCACCGATAGCAATGTCTACTTGATTAATGAAACTGCTGCTAAACAACTAGGCTGGGACAACCCTCTAGAAGAACGCCTGTCTATGCCTGCCGTGGATCGGGAGCCTGCACCAATCATTGGCGTGGTAAAGGATTTTCATTTCCATTCGCTGCATGAACCCATTACCCCCTTATATTTCTTTATGGAGAAGACCTGGTTTTCACAACTGAATGTAAAGCTAGATGCTAGCCGAATCAATGAAACCTTGGAAGCTATTGAGACCCGTTGGGATCAATTTGACGAGGATTTACCTTTCCGTTACTCCTTCTTTGACCGAAGCTTCGGGGCCTTACACGCAGCTGAAAGAAGAACCGGTCAGATGATCAGTATCCTTACACTCTTGGCCATCTTTATCACAGCCTTGGGCCTATTTGGTTTAACTACTTATACAGCCGAAAAGCGCACTAGGGAAATGGGTATCCGCAAGGTGTTTGGAGCGAACTGGTTAGATATTTTATCGCTCTTTTCCAAAGAGGTACTGGTGTTAGTGGGAATAGGAGTTGCACTGGCCACGCCCATTGCTTGGCTGGTAAGTTCAAACTGGCTAGATAACTTCGCCTACAATATTGGATTGGGCATAGGCTTTTTCCTATTGGCAGCTTTACTCGCCTTGGGCATCGCCTTGCTTACCGTAAGTTATCACGCTTTGACTTCCGCTCGCCGAAGTCCGGTTATCTCGATCAGGCATGAAGTATAGAGACTAGAAAAAACTATTGGGCAATACAAAAGGGAATATTGAAAAATCCTTTTTCGTCGAGTCCAATGAAAAAATATAGGCCAGTAGGTTCTTCATGGAAACGGATGAGGAAGGGTTCACGTCGTAGGTTGGCGGGAACTCTTCCTTTCTTTATGATCCTCCCATAAGCATCTCGGATCTCGAATGGGAAATCGCCCGCCTTCTTAGATGCTGATGCCAGATAAAGATGCTTAGTGACGGGATTAGGATACAAAATCCACTTCCCTGTATCCTCTATCGCCCCATTAGAACTGATCATTTCTAAACAGGGTCTAGGGCCAATATCTACCGCTGACTCGTTTCCTAATCCCAGAAACAGGCCCGTTCCCCGTGCAGGGCTCGGCGATGCCAAGGCATAATATCCCGTGGATTGGTCCAGTAAAAACGGATCGGTACTGCGATCGGTTTGTCCACCAAAAAAAGTGGCATTGGGATCGTTTTCAAAGTAACCATAGATATTGTGGCGGCTGTCTACCATCAGCCTGGGGATATCCTCCGGTTGTAGCAATACATCTGCTTTTTCATTTCCCCAAATGATGCTATTCAAAAACTGTAGCTGTAAGAGAGAATCCGCAAAACTTTCAAAGCTAAGGCCATAACCCGATCTAAAGGGATGGGCATCCTCTAAAGAAGGTGAATTGAAGGCTACTAAGCTATTCAGTAGCTTAAAATTGCCTCGATTGGCTGATTGTTCGAAACGAATTGCCGATCCATTGTTATCGCTAAAGGTCGAATTTACCAGAATTAAATCAGAAATCAAGGTACTAGCTCCATCTTCAAAATGCAGAATGGCTTGGGCAGGATGTGCCTCATTCTCTGTCACCAAACAATCCGATAGTAGCAATTGAACCTTGGACAAATAGCTGATGTGTCGGATGGCTCCTGCTCGCCCTCCCCGCAATTGCACCCCCTCTATGATAAGGGCAGAAGAATTGCCTTCCGTCAACAGAAAGTTCAGGATGGGAGAATCACCACCTTCCAATACCGTAGGATATTCGCAGGCATCCCGTTCTGAAAAATCAGCGTTCCACCCCCCTTGAATCATTACGCGCGGAGCCTCAGCAGCAAAAGGATGTTCATATTGAAGTGGATAAATACCTTCTGGAATCTGTAGCACACTTCCTCGGGGCGCATTGGCGATAAAGTCAACCAAGGCTTCTTCCTGATCATAAGGGATAAAAACTGGCTGTCCAGGATCTCCAGGATCGGTCCCCAAGAAGTACTCATAGATATTTAGTACTCCGTCCTGATCCTGATCTTTCCAAGCATCGGTAGGGTCGTTCCAATCCAGGGACCTATGAAATTCCCAGGGGTCAGGCATACCATCCCAATCATTGTCCCAGCTTTCTAATTGAGCGTTTCCGACTTGAGGTAATAGAAACAAGAGACACAGGTAGATTTGCTTCACCGACTTAAAAGTTAGAATGGCTAAACGATTAAGATAAGGACAATCCTTTGATCTACCATCCCAAAAGCTCAGTAATAACCCATTCTTAATCCAGACTTGACATTTAGATAAACTGCTGCTGGCAACAAAAAGTAGACAGCTGTCCCATTCCATTCTGTCAGCATCTCGAAAAAAACACAATCAACTCATAGACAATCAATTAAACAAGAGCAATCGATAGCAACACATTTATTAATATTAATAATACTATTCATGATTTCTTTAAAAATCCTTAAACCCGAACGTCCATAATTGCCCAAGGCTCCAACTTAATTTTGAGGATTGGAACTGAATACCAACAAAGTCAAAAACGACCTGTCTAATCTCATCCCAAACATATCCAACTGGTAAAATCCTTCTTGAAACTAATTGTCAGTCACACTTTATCAAACATAAATAGACAAATTCACGGTTTATGGGAACGCTAATTACTATGCACAAAAGGCTCCTTTTCGTCCTCTTAGGGAGCGTCCTTTGTACAGGACTGTGGTCACAGAACCTATCCATCAAAGGAAAAGTACTCGAATCTGGCTCTAATGCCCCAATGATCGGTGTATCTGTGATGATAAAAGGCACTAGCACAGGTACCGTTACGGACATTGATGGCGCTTTTAATCTAGATGCTCCATCCGATGCTACTTTGGTTCTTTCCTTTATTGGTATGGAAACGCAAGAGGTGTCCTTAAATGGTCGCACTGAAGTAGAAGTGATCATGCAGGAGGATGCAGTTGGGCTATCTGAAGTTATTGTAGTGGGCTATGGGGTTCAGAAAAAGGAAAACCTCTCCGGTGCAGTGGATCAGATTGGACCAGAGCAAATTCAAAGCCGTCCAATTAGTAACCTTTCACAAGGGTTACAAGGTATATCTCCCAACTTGAACATTGAATTCAACAGCGGAGCGCCAGGGCAGGCAGCCAAAATCAATATTCGCGGACTTACCTCAATTAATGGTGGTGAACCCTTGATCTTGATTGACGGCGTACCTTCTGATGCCATTGAACTTAACCGCCTGGCGCCAGAAGATGTAGAAAGCATTTCTGTTCTAAAAGATGCCTCCTCCGCTGCTATCTACGGTGCTCGTGCGGCTTTCGGAGTAATCTTGATTACGACAAAAACTGGTTTTCAGGAAGGTGTCAATGTAACGTACAACACCAACTTCTCTACTGGTACACCAACGGTGCTACCCAACAAAATTACAGATCCATATATCTACCTCCGCGTCCGCGAAACGTCCACAGATAATACACCTTGGGACAATCAGAACTACAGCGATGAGACTTATGCTTGGGCAAGAGAAAGATCTGACAACCCTAACACGCCGGGTGTTCGTCAAAACCCAAATGATCCTTCCATCTGGGAATATATGGGTGACCAAGACTGGACGCAGTATTTCATGAACAACTACACGGAGGCGCAGAATCATCACTTAAGCATCACTGGCAAGTCTCAGTCCACTTCATACCTGCTTTCTGGTTCTTACAACCGTCAAAACGGGGTATTGAGCGTGGCGGATGACTACTTTGATCGCTATACGATGAGAGCTAAAGTTAACTTCCAAGTGAATGACTGGCTGAGTATAGGCAATAATACTTACCTGACCCTTACGGAAAGACAGAACCCTGCCTACTTTAGTTTGTGGGATCTATTCAACTTTCACCCTACGGACTGGGATAAAAACCCAGATGGTACTTGGGCCAATACAACCGTTGGCGAAACGGGAGCAAAATTGACCAATGGCGGTACCTCTACGCAAGAATACAATAGCTTGCAAACTACTCTGACTGCCGAAGCTAAGATATTTGGTGATCGCTTTAAAGTAAATGCTGACTTTACTACGAGACGAGGAAATAGTGACATCAACACTTTTTGGACGAAGTACCTGATCGGTTTCGGGCCAGAGGATGTGAGAGAACAAGGAAACAATGCTGCTTTCCGTAGATCTGTAGAAGACCGTTACAATGTATTCAACATCTATGCGACCTACAATCAGCAATTCGGCCAGGATCACAACTTGACTATCATTGGTGGATTCAACCAAGAATATTACAGAAGTGAACGATTTGACGCTTACAGAGAAGGTGTAATTTCTGCTTCTCTACCAACTATTGCTCTAGCTACCGGTGATGCGGAAGTGGATGAAGCCATCTGGGATTGGGCCGTGCGAGGTGCCTTTTATCGCCTGAACTACATCTTTAAGGATCGGTATATCATTGAATTTAACGGTCGCTATGATGGTTCTTCCCGCTTCCCACAAGATAAGCGATTTGGATTCTTCCCATCGGCTTCCGCTGCCTGGAGAATCGATCGAGAAGGATTCATGGAGAACCAAAACCTAATCAGTAGACTAAAGTTGCGCGCATCATACGGAAGCTTGGGTAACCAATTTGTGAGCGAATATGGTTACATCCCAACCATGAGCGCGGTATCAGGTAACTACATTTTCGGAGATAAACTACCTCAGCGTATCACTCCGCCAGCCATCGTATCCTCTAACTATACATGGGAGGATGTAACTTCTACCAACCTTGGATTGGAAGTTGGCATCTGGGAAGATCGTCTTTCTGCCTCTTTTGACTACTACGTGCGAGAAACCAAAGGTATGTTGACCTTGGGTCGTGACCTACCTGATGTATTAGGAGCAGCGGAACCTTTAGAAAATGCTGGTGACCTCGAAACCAAGGGTTGGGAGGTATCTGTAGCTTATCGCAATCAATTCAGACTAGCAGGAAAACCATTTAATTTCAATACTCGAGTGGTCCTTTCTGATAACCGCTCAACCATCACTCGCTTCGACAACCCTAACTTGAACCTAAACCAATATTACGTAGGAATGGAGGTTGGTGAAATCTGGGGATTGGAAAGTGATGGCTTCTTTACTTCACAAGAGCAGATCGATAATTTGGATCAAAGTAGCTTGATCCCTTGGGGAGCACTTACTATTGTAGAAGGTTGGCCAAGATATGTCGATCAGGATGGGAATGGAGCCATCGAAAAAGGACTTACCGTCGATGATCCAAAAGATTTGAAAGTTATTGGCAACATGACCCCGAGATACCTATTTGGTGTCAACCTAGGTTTTGAATGGGCTGGGCTTGATGTAAATGCCTTCTTCCAAGGGGTAGGACAACGCGATTACTACCCATTAGACTACCTATACTGGGGCTTCTACCAACAACCCTATGCGGGGGGATACGCACACCTTCTAGATTTCTATCGTGCTAGTGATGATAGTCAGGTGAATTTGGCGAAACATTCTCAAAGCTATATTGATGCCGGTTTGGCGAATGCCAATACCGATGCACGTTATCCACACTTGCAAGCCTGGTTGGCAGATAGAAACTTGGGAGAGCGAATTGATCAATCTAAAGGTTTGGCCATCCCCCAATCTGACTACCTATTGAATGCTGCCTATGTACGATTTAAGAACCTCACGGTAGGCTACACCCTACCTCAGCAATGGACACAAAAGGCGAGAATTGCCAGCATCCGCATCTTCTTTAGTGGTGAGAACATTGCAGAATGGTCTGCACTTTCTGACTTCTTTGACCCAGAATCTATTTCAGATAGTGATGCGCGATTCAACCCTGCTGTTTCTCCAGGTCGCCAAACAGGAACAGGGTACACCTACCCATTCCAGCGTCGCTATTCCGTAGGTCTTAACGTGAATTTCTAATTGAGAATATGTTTGACCAAGCCTCAATTGCCTTTGAGTGGAGAATTTTATTTTGTACTGCGTTAGATTTTTCGTCGAATTGCCCGCATTCGACTGCAAAATCTGCCTTGTCCAAAACAAAACTCCCTCACTCCCGACTAATCAGTCTTAATCAAACATATTCTGAACAAATCAAAAAACATGAATACTAGATTCATCACTATAATCTGGATTGCTGCATTCCTTGGAATGACCGCCTGTAATGACGATTTCCTAGATCGCTTTCCAGAAACATCCATTGGTAAAGAGAACTTCTTCAATTCAGAAGAAGACCTTTCCATCTACATTAACAATCTTTACGACTTTCCTGCTGGTGGTATTTATACTGCCGATGGCTATGCTACTACTGATAACGCTGCCAATACCGGTGAGACGGAACTGAAGACCATGATGACGACACAACCCAGTTCTTCCACAATCGTAGGAGGCTGGACTTGGAGTCGCTTGCGCACCATCAACTTCTTCTTGGAAAACTTTGGCAAGGCCGATATTTCTCAGGAGGCACTAGATCACTTCGAAGGACTGGCACGCTTCTTCAGGGCTAGATTTTATGTTGAAAAAGTCAAGCGATATTCTGATGTACCTTGGTACGATCAGGTGATCAATACAGATGATGACGATGCTCTATTCAAAGGGCGAGATAGCCGTAAAATGGTAGTAGACAATATCATGGCAGACTTTCAATTTGCAGCAGATCACGTTCGCGAAAACCAGCCCGCTGGAGCCATCGATCGTTATGTTGTAATGACTTACATGGCTCGCTTCGCCCTCTATGAGGGGACCTACCGCAAATATCATGATGAATTAAATGCATCCGCCTCAGCCAACAGCTATCTTACTATCGCCCGCGATCTTACTCAGCAGATTGTAGCTAGTGGCCGATATAGTATTCACAATACCGGTAACCCAAGCAGTGATTACTATGATCTTTTTGTAGCTGGAGACCTGACTGGTAATCCAGAGGTAATTTTGACCAATATTGCCATCTCCAATCTCAAAAACAGTGGCAATTCAGCCATCATCTTCGGCAACTTCGAAACTAGCCCAAGTAAGGACCTATTGCAGTCTTACTTGATGGCAGATGGTTCTTATTACTCTGCACAAGAAGGCTATCAAACCAAGAGCTTCATCGAAGAATTTGAGCATAGGGACCCTCGCTTGAATCAAACTTATGCCTTCCCAGGCTGGGAACTTGTTCGTACTGAGACATACTCTCAAGGTGGTGGGATCTACATCCAGCAGTTGGCCAAAAACTTCTCCGGCTATCACCAGATTAAGGGTTTTGTAAATGAAACAGCGCAAGAAGCAATCAACAATACAGATGTTCCGGTGCTTCGCTACGCGGAGGTGCTATTGATCCATGCGGAAGCTGTGGCAGAACTGGGGGAGCTTTCTCAAGCTGTCCTAGATGCTACGATCAATGTCTTGCGTGATCGCGCGGGTATGCCGCATATGACCATGAACCCAGCTACAGACCCCGTACAAGCAGCTCGTTATCCCAAAGTGAGCAGTTCTGAAATCCTTGAGATCCGACGAGAAAGGAGAGTAGAAATGGCCATGGAAGGATACCGATTTGATGACTTGATGCGCTGGGCTGCTGGTGAATTGCTAGAGCAAGAGCCACAGGGTATCTTCTTCAAGGGATTAGGAAAATATGATCTGACCGGAGATGGAGTAGAAGATATTATTCTTATTGATCAGAGTGAATCCATTCCAAGTGGAGATGACAAAGAGCTGAATGCAAATGGAGTGCCCTTGATCTACTACCGAGCAGGTCCACAAGGTAGCGATGCAGGCGTATATCTTTCCGAAGGAAATGGCGGTACGATCCAGACGGTCCGTGAACGTGGGACTTTTGTTGCCCCCAAATATTACTACCGTCCGATTCCTGAAACACATGTAACTGTTAACCCAAATCTTGGCCAGAATTTTGGCTGGGAGTAAGGGATTTAAACGGAAAAACCTAGGGATCTGAACCTTCAATTTTCTAGTCTATAACAAAGCAACGGTTTCCTCCTGGTACGGAGGAAACCGTTGTACTTTACACTAAATTCACTAGACTAACATCATTTCAACTGAAATGCAACTAAACGATTTCAATATCTTGTCGGAAGGTTTCTGATCCTTCCTTCTTCGGCAGAATTACCTTCAAGATCCCTTCCTCATACTTCGCACTGATCCCTTCTCGATCAATCTTGGGATTAAGGGTAAAATGTCTCTCGAAACTGCCAGGCGTATACCCTCTGACACGACGATCGTCTACGATCTCATCAGCGGTTTCCTTCTTCACTTTGATTAGTAAATGATCATCTTCTAATCCCACCTGAAAATCGCTTTTCTCGTAACCAGCGGCATAGATCAAAATCTCGTAGCGGTCGTCCAATTCTTCAATGCTGGCAGGGGGATAAGCCCAGCGAGCCATACGCCGATGATGGCGTCTTTTGGCGTGATGATAATGTTTTTTCCAATGTGGATGATGGGCTGCTTTATAACACATAAGATTGAATTTTTTTGTTTTAGTAAATAGATTCTTTCATAAATCCCGTGTTCAAAGACAATCAAAAACGAAATGCAACGCTTCACTGACTACAATTGTCAGCATCGCTTTTTCATCTCATTTTATGCTTGTCCACGGGATCTCTGAAAGAAGGATAAAATGGATGAATAATGACCTACTATCTTACTTCAATCGATTGGTAATTGGGTAGGTACTCGTAGTTACGGTTTGGGTATTCAACCAGGAGATCATCTTTCCAAACAGCTTGTTGGAGCGTTCTCTGGTACTGTCTCTGGTAAGGATGGTGAGCGTGGTAGCCCTCATCCCAATCCATTCGTTGAAAGAAGCCGTTAATGCGTCGAGCAATGAAGAAGAGTGTACTCATTACAGCGGCCACCACTAAGGCTGCTACTACGAATCGAGCCACAAAAAAGAACAACATAAAACCGAGTGCTAACATGAAGAAAAACCTAAATGGTCTCATTACTTTGATTTTTTTTAAGTTCTTCGATAAATCCCGTGTTTGAAGACATTCAAAAATGAAAGGCAACGCTACCTGCGGGCGCTTATTCATCCCATTTTATGATTGTCCACGGGATTGGTCGAAGAAGTTTTTTGTTAAACAATGGGGCGTACGAAGCCTCCTTTCGCCTTAGCCAAAAGGGTCAGGTTATTTGAAGTTTCTTCGTCCTACTGGTTGGGATTTTTCCTTTTCCAGATTGTCTTCATTTAGGAAGACGAATGAGTAGAATTTTTACTTTAAATTTTTTCGTTTTTTTTCTTTATCCAGATAAAATCTGTCGGTTTGGGCTTGGTGAACTGCCTAAGAAACGCTGGTTCAATGGGCTTTCACATAGGAAGACGAATGAATTGGTGCTTTACTTTAAATTTTTTCAACTTTTTTCTTCTTCTTTAAATTTGTGTTCTTGGAGGCCGACCACAACGATCCTTCCAGCGTTGCTTAAATTCGGCTCGCTCTTCCTCTGACATATTCATCCATTTTTCCCGCCATCTTGGCCCTTTTCGAGCCTTGTGCTTCATATGGCGTCCCTTGTTGAAGTGGAAACTTCCGAATAAAATCCGGCTGAGAGCAAATAAACCAATGGCCTGCCAGAAGTTGATCGCCTTGACGCCAGCGACTTCCACCAAGATCGTATTCCATAAAAACATGATCACTTGACCTAGTACCAAAATCATGACGCCGATCATCATCAAGATGAAAAGCCCTTTTACTGGTCTAGGCACATTCCGATGGGGTCTTCTATTGCTAAACATGGTCCTATACTTTAAAAAATACTGATAACTCTCGATCCTGCTCCTTCCTATTTTTGCTCAAAAACACAAAAATTATCAGTAAACTAAAAACTAAATTTCACACCTGAAGTTCCTCCCTATTCTTCCATGAATTCCTCATATAAGGGACGGAGTCGATTTCTCAAATGTTGCACTGCGTATCTTTTCCTCGAAATCAAAGTTTTAATATTGATCCCAGTTCGATCCGAAATCTCCTGAAAGGTTTGATCTTCCAGTTCATTCCAGACAAATACTTCTCGTTGATTCTCTGGTAATTCTTCCAATGCCTCGAATAACTCTTCCCAGAACATCTGCTGTAGCATCTCTGTTTCAGGGCTATCATTATCCGCTATCAACACTTCGCGCAAGAAAAGGTCTCCTTCCTCATCTTCATACATGTAATCCTCCAAAAGGTCATCCCTCCGCTTCCGATAACGGTCCGTAATTCGGTTCCGTGCTACTCTAAACAACCAACCGCTAACTTGCTCAATCGGTTGTGTATCCACTACATTGGTAAACTGGTACCAAACTTCCTGTAAAATATCTTCGGCATCGGCAGTATTGGGCACCCTGCTACGAATAAACCGCAACAGTCGGTTACTGTATTCTTTAACAACGCCACTAATATTTGATCTACCGTCTTCTGCCATTAGTATAAGATTCTCTGACAATTTTGTGCCTTTAAGTCACCCTCTTAGCGAGAAGCCTTACTTCCGTTGGGCGTAAGCCTTCTCGCTAAAATGCTGACCACAAAAATTGCTGGAGAAGGTGGTATAGACATCATTTGTCTTCTTGATTCTTAGAAGTTGTCTTTTATACGGGAAGACGAATGATCTCAGGTTTTACTTTAAAAAAAGTGAATTTATTTTAAATCCCGCAGCATTTGGGCTGGAAAGCCTTGAAATTGAAGCATTAACAGAAGGTCGGCCCTAAGTAAGTAGAAGAACCCAAAGTACAATGAGCACTGGCCCACCCAATCCAATCAGCAGTCCGCCTAAACGAAAATCAGCCTGACGGATCAAGCCAGTACTGTAAGCTATCGCATTGGGAGGGGTAGAAACAGGCAAGAAAAGCGCACAGGATGCACAAAGCCCGATAACTATTGCCAGCACCACGGGGTCCACGCCTGGCAACAACATGGCAGCCGGAACCATAATCGTTACAGTAGCGGTATTGCTCATAATATTGGAGAAGAAAACACTGGAGAATGCAAAAATGATGATCAGTAGTAAGGTGTTGGCATTAAAGTCTTTGATCGCATCGACAAATTGCAAACTCAGCCCCGTCTCCTGAATGGCCAAGCCGAGAGAAAGGCCACCCGCCACCAGCATCAGGGTATCCCAAGGGAGTTTCCGGACGTCCTCGTTGGTGATAATCCCTAACATGGTCAACCCGATGATTGGAATTCCTGAAACAGCAGCTACGGGAATCGGGTGCAATTTGTCAGTTAACCAGAGCAGCACAGTTGTGCCCAAAATGATCAGTACGATTCGTCTTCGCAGGTCCTCTTCTCTCGGGGAGTAATCCTCCTTGTCCTTCTTGTCCTCCTCTTGGAAAAGTCCATCTGTGTTGACTGGGCCACTCACGGGAGGAAATTTACGCAGTAAGACTACCCAAAATAGAAGAATTAAAATGATCGCTACCGGAAGTCCAAAATAGATCCACTCCAAAAACCCAATTTCGTATTGCAGATTAGGTAGGTTGTTAATCAAATCCGCAGCAATGGCATTGGTGGGAGAACCAATGATCGTTCCCATACCGCCAATGGCCGCAGCCCCTGGTATGCCTAGGGTCAGCGCCTTGGCGAGGTTTCGATCGCCTTCTTCCTGTTCGAGCAAGGGCATCATGGCAGCAAACATCATGGCGGTAGTGGCCGTGTTAGAGATAAACATGGAGGCAATAGCCGTAGCCATCATTTGGCCCAATAGAAATAATTGGCCACTCCCTTTGAATCGACCGGAAGATATTTTGAAGAGTTCCTGATCTAGCCTTGTTTTCTTCATTCCTTCTGCCAAGAAGAACCCACCTAATAACAGCCAGATCACACTATCTGACCATGTGTGCACAAAAGCAATAACTTCTATGTTTTCGTCAGCATTGACTACTGGATTTCCTAAGAAAAAGACGAGGAAACCTACAATCATGATCCCTACAGCAAAAGGTGGAATCGCTTCACTAACCCAAAGAAATATCGCAAAGAACAGCAAGAATAGCACGTAGACTTGTGGAGTCGTAAAGTCTGGTTCGCGAAGTAGATAAGTAAACAATAAGGCCAGGAGGATACTAGACAGAAAATAGATGGCACGCGTCTGGTTCTCCACTATTCGCTTCATCCTACGCAACTGCAAACCTGAGGCTCTACGAGAATCTGCCATGTAACACCTTAATTTGATGGTTTTCAAAATCGCTTGGACGCTCACAAGCTGTTTCCCTGAACTTCTGGCTCAGGAAGCCAGAAAGGACCATAAATTAGTGGAGAAGGACTTTTTTCACCTGTAAAAGTGCTGATTTCCATTCAGCAAAATGACATAGTAGAATCCCAAATTTACAAAAAAAAAGACCTGAACAAAATCAGGCCCTAGAGGTCATATGTAGTTAGGAATTTGGGGGTTTACAGGAAAGCTCTGTATAAGACTATTGAATCGCTACCTTCTTTTACGTCTTCACTTAAGGAGCCCAGGCCTTCTGCTTGCCAATCCGGGATAATCACAAACGGCACGATCTGCTCATATTCATTGACGACACGATCTACCGCCATAATATAAACGGCAGCAGGGGTCCACTGATCGTCTCCTCCAATGTGTAAGGAAATATTTCTCACTTCATTAGACGTATCGAAATTCCGAGCTGAAACTGCCGTATGGAAGGTGGCGCCAGGCTTGGCTAATTTACCGGATGGAATCTCCAGGCGGAGCAACTCTTCCTTTTTGCCTTGTACAGTCAATAACACAGGACTAGTGGTTCCGGCATATTGTCCTTCTGCATTGCGAATGATAATTACCCATCGACCAATTTCTGTGTAAAAGCCTCCAAAAGTAGACCGACTAAGCGGTATTGAAATCCGGCCTTCCGATTCATCCGTACTCAATAATGGCTTGTCGTAAAACTGCATCGCAATGGGTTGGAATGGCCAGTCATTTGGCTTCTCCAGTTCAGCAAAAACAAATACCGACTGTGGGACAAAGAGATCGTCTCCAAGAATACCAAGGCGCATCGTTTGGTAGTAGGTAGGCAAGCCTCGATTGGAGACGTCGATGGTAAAAAAGTAAGAACTTCCACCTTCGATATACCCTTCCGGTTGAAAGACATGATACAGTCTATCGCGATTATTGTCTCCGAGGATTAAAACGGGTTTGCTGCCGGTACCGGCGTTTTTGAAAGGATGTGTGTTGAATACACAGTGTATTTTTTTCAACATGATTTTAGGGTTTTCCGTGAAGTTAGTCGAAAGTAACTAAGGCAGTCAAGCAGAGTAGATTAAGTAATCATTAAGAATATGCAGAGATATTGTTAAGCTAAAAGACTACTCTTATCTTGTTTACAAAGAGCGGGTACATTCTTTCTCTGTGGATGTAGCCTATAAATAAATCCAATAAAACCTACACTATTTATGGCCAGACTTTCCAAACAACATGTACATGCCGCCTTAGATCGGGCGGCAAAAAACATCCTAGATGCTAGAGGAGACGACCCCTTCGTAAGTCGAAAAGACATTAGACTTAAGCTGAACACCCTTTCCGGCGTAGAACAGCAGTTAACCAGCATTTTTTATCGCTTCATGGACCATCGTGATCATAAACCAGGCGCTCGGATCACGGAAGCCGATGTCACTAGCACCTTAGCTTATGCTAAAGAAAAGCTCATCGATAAATACGATGTGAACAACAATGGCCTATCTAAGGCTGAAATTGCAGAAATGTCTCTAACGGCTAGATTAGCCGTGCGTCTGGCCAGGATGATGCAAGAGGAGCAAGCCTCCAATGAGGATAACTCCACGAAAAAGATACTGGCTGGATTGACAGCCCTGGGAGAAGGCTTGTACTTTCCAGCCTGGGCAAATGAAGCGGATGCCTTTCTACAAGTTTTCCATCGTGAAGCCAAGTTGGATCGCTTAACCCGAGAGTCTTTTCGGGACACTTTGGGTCTTAGTCCTGTTGACCGAGCAGAGGCCGTGTACTTCTTTCAGCAGGGGGTAGAAGAATTAGCATGGATCTTCGAAAACTATGAAGACTTTGAAGCGGAAGCCGATGCAGATAAATTTCAGACACTATTGGACTTTATGATCGCTAACCTCCGGGATATCACCCATATCATCGTTGGAGAGGATGGATTGCGTTCTGACTCTGAGTATCCAGTCTATCTGGTAGGCATAGCACCAGACGGTGATCTAGTGGGTTTTGAAACCACTACCGTATGGACCTAATCCATGATAATTTGAACGTCGCTGATCTAGCGCTAGAATAAAGCAATGGCCCTGACCTATTTTCCTTAAAAGTCAGGGCCATTTCCTTTTGCTTGCCAGAAAAGGGCTAACTTTAATGCCGTATGAATGAGGATAAGCACCCGAAGATCTACCTATATCGCCGAATTGTTGCAGCAAAGCGCTATATCGATGAACATTACACAGAAAGAATTCAGGTTCAGGATATGGCCCAGGAGGCTTGCTTTTCCAAATACCATTTTCTTCGACTATTCAAAAGAGCCTACGGCCAAACACCTCACGCGTACCTAACTTCTCTTCGCATTAAACGGGCCAAAATCCTACTACTTGAAGAGAGTTCCATCACACAAGTTTGCTTTGCTTTGGGTTTTGAATCCTTACCCTCCTTTACTCATCTATTCAAGCGGCATACTGGCTGTACCCCACAGCAATACTTAGAGCAATCCAAAAAACACCAGCAAGCTCAGCTGGATCAACCGAAGACTTTTGTGCCCAACTGCTTCGCTCACCGTTTTTCGTGGGATAAATAGCAACATCGGATAAGCACTAAATCCGAAGTATTCGTTGCTTTGAACCAACAAAAAGACTAATCATGATTACAAGACTAGCACATGCCAGTATCTACGTACTGGATCAAGAAAGAGCCAAGGACTTCTACGTCAACAAATTGGGGCTAGAAGTAAAAATGGAAATCCCTATCGGACCAGAAGCTAAATGGCTGACCGTCGCGGCCAAGGACCAGCCCGATCTCGAAATTACTTTAATGCCCGTCAACAACAATGAGATGTTCCCGGCGGATAGTGCTGCGAAGCTTACCGAACTAATTCAAAATGGCACCTTCGGTTTTGGCGTCTTCGAATCGGTAGACATCTATGCCACCTGTGAGGAGCTACAACAAAAAGGGGTAGAATTCACCAAGCCCCCAACCGAAGAATTCTACGGTATAGAGGCCTTGTTCAAAGACGATTCCGGCAATTGGTTCTCCCTAGTGCAAAGAAAAGACTAAGACCCTATGAAGCTATTCCTGACTGTTAACTGGATACTGACGACCTTGCTCAGTATCTCTACCAGCATATTAAACGTTTAAGAAAAAAGCCCTGGTCCACGAGCAGGGCTTTACCTGTAAAGGCATCTATTGGGTCCAGACCGGCCTGATCCGCATGTATGAGCTGAAAGATGGTAAAGAATTTCACCAAGATTTCTTTTTTGAAAATCAATTTGCCACAGACATATCAAGCCTTACGGCTCAGGTCCCTTCAAATAGTAATTTGGTCGCTTTAGAAGATACTGTAGCATTGTATTGCAGCAGGCTAGACCTCCTCAATCTCTATGAAGTTTCGCACAACTTCCAAGGTTTCGGTCGACAGATCTTGGAAACCCTTTTAGTCGAACGTACCCAATATGCACATCTACATAGTTCTTTAAACGCGCAGGAGCGATACGATAATATTGTAAGAGAAAAACCGCATTTACTCCAAAGAATCCCTCTTCAATATCTTGCCTCCTATCTGGGAATTGCCCGAGAAACGCTCAGCAGAATTCGCAAAAAAACACGAAAGGAAGGCTATTAAACTTTGTGACTTTTGTCAAATGTTTTCTGTTTGACGACCTGCATTTTTGTTTCAGAAAGCGAATCACTGGGTAAGATGATGAATACCTTATTTAAGAAGCAACCCAAAAAAGATATGAAAGCGGGCAAGGCTCTATTCAATGGAAAATCCTATAAACGCGACGGAGCACAAACCCAAATATCCGCCGATTTCTTAATTGAAACGGGCCTTATCTTAGAAGCTCACTACGGCAAATATGTAGGGGATCATCTCCCCATGCATCGACTACATCAATATTAGATCAGGCTTCCATCAAGAGGAGGTCAACCAATTGGCATTCAGCATTGTATATCATATAAGGCCCGATTACTATGCTGAAGAAGATTCAAGATGGTCGAACAGATTTAGTCTTTGATTACCTCCAAGCTGGTCACCCCGCTAATGCAAAGGATGAACAGGGTGTAAGCCTCCTGAAACATTGTGCGTACTACGGCGATGTGAGTGCTATCAAATTCTTAGTGCAGGAGGGTGCAAACCTGGCTGACCTTGGCCGTAATTACGACCTAAATGGAGCGGCCTTTCATGATCATTGGCGGCTTTGCCAGTACTTAATCGAACAAGGGGCGGACGTGAATGCAGTCCTGCCTAAAACTGGTGAGTCGCCACTACATGCTAGTATTAGTGCGCCTAACCGAGTCTCCTCTCCTTTCATCGTTAAGCTTCTGCTGGCTAAAGGAGCGAACCCCAATGTGGCTACCATTCCAGGAAAAGCAACGGGGAGTTTTATGCGTGATGTACGAACCCGAGGTGAAACTCCACTGCATCGAGCTGCGGCCTTTGCCAGTGCTGAGACCATTGCCCTGTTATTGGAGGCAGGTGCAGATAAAAGCCGTAAAGATGCCAACGGCGATTCCCCCATCACTTGGGCCAGTTGGCATCTGCGCCCAGGCAGTATTTTGGCACTCCTTGCTCATGGTGAACATCGCATTCACCCGCTCCATGTGGAGCGAATGAAAAGTGATCATGGCTTCGGTGGAGCCAGTGGTATGCAAATGAATTTATTGGGTAGCTTACACTTATAATGTCCAAAATCGTATACCAAACCTTCCCTTAACCCAAAGCTGCGGAGCTGGTCCAGTTAATACAAGTCATTAGGCACTAGCCAGTCCCTACCTTTCGTTCCTATATTAGAAGATGCTGGAAAAGAAGCCTCTAATTTCAGTAAGTCTTCTTTATATTTATAGTTCTCCGATAATTGTTGTGTGGTGAGCCCACTGATCTAAACCTTACGGTCAGGACGTTTTTGATCTTGGCTTTTAAGCTAACTACAAAAACTCTCGGAGAAGGATATTTATCAGCTTCACCAGAAGTACCCGACTGCCTATGTACAAGGAACTAACCTCAGTGCCCTTTTTGGCCATGTGCGTCTTACTTGTTTTCATTTCGCTTTCCTGCGAAGAAGAACGCGTGCCTAACCTTCCTCCTCCCCTACCAGCATTAAGCCCGAGAGGCTTATATCTGGAAGGACTCCACTTCAGTGGAATAGGTTCATCTCAAATAGTAGAAAAATGGAATGCGGCAGCAGAACAAGCTATGGAAGACAGTACAGAAATCAGCATGCCCTTTCAAGAAACTGGATACCTCGACGAATATAGACCTACTGCCTTTGCTTACCGAATGACGCTCCGAGCCGGAGAACGCCTGGATATTGCTTTGGAGTCTACCACTCCTGATAAGTTGTTCTTCCTTGAGCTTTATCAGTTGGAGGAAAGCGGCTCCTCCCTTACCCTGGCAAAACCCTTGCTCTATATAGAACCCCATGAGATCGATAGCGCTTCCTATGAAGCTACGGTTGATGGTACCTACCTTCTAAGGCTGCAAGGAGAACTCTTGCTCTCTACACGCTTCACCCTTAGCCTGAGCACACAGGCTGTATACAGTGTATTCCCGGTCAGTGGAAAAGGAAATAATGCTATCTGGAGTTTCTTTGGCGATCCTAGAGATGGGGGGCGACGCAAGCATAAAGGAGTAGATATTTTTGCCCGTAGAGGTACCCCGGTAGTGGCAGCCATGGATGGCACGGTGCGCAGTGTTCGAAATCGAGGGCTTGGGGGTAAACAAATATGGCTCAGCGACACTAAGCGAAGACAATCCCTTTACTACGCACATCTGGATAGTCAACTGGTAGCAGAAGGGACACGGGTAAAGGCAGGAGATACATTGGGTACGGTTGGCAATACTGGAAATGCCAGAAATACGGCACCCCATCTTCATTTCAGCATATACAAAAGAGGGCGGGGGGCCATAGACCCTTTTCCTTTTATTGCAAAGCAGAAAACAGTTCCGCCCAGACTACGCGTGGACAGCTCGCTCCTAGGGCAGCTCGTACGGACCAAAAGGCTCCAGGCCACCCTTCGCTCGGCCCCTAGTAATCGAAGTAGTGGGCTTTTAGCTCTCCCCTCCAAACTCCCCCTTCAGATTCAAGCCGCCACGCAAAATTGGCTCCGCGTGCATACCCCAAGTGGCCACACGGGTTACATCAGTCTCTCTAGCATAGAATCTCTAGAGCGACCTCTCCAAAAACTGACGATTGAGGAGGAAAAAGAGATATGGAACAGTGTGCTGGAAGATGCCACGCCCTTGGCATCTTTGCCCCCCCAAACTGAGGTGGAGGTATTGGGAAGCACCCAGGAATTTGCCTGGATCAGAACCGATAGTGGCCTGGAAGGATGGTTGAAACAATAACTAATCAGTCGAGCGAATTAATGCTGGAAGCTCTAACATGTTTGAAAATACAGGAACCCCGCTTTGCTGTATGGCTTGGTCAATTTCACCTTCCGCATATACCCAGACATCTATACCCGCACGTGTCGCAGATTGCATACCTGCGTAACTATCCTCTATGACCAAACAAGTCTCTTTGGCAAAGCCCATCCGTTCTGCGACAGTAAGGTAAAAAGCAGGATCAGGTTTCCATATTTCTAATTCATAGGCGGAAAAGATACGTTGGGAAAACCGGGGAAGCAGATTGGTAATACCCAAGTTTAGTTCAATCTTATTCCGGGGCCCATTCGAGGCCACGCAGAAGGGCAATGGCAATTGTTCCAAAGCTTCTGTAATCCCGGGGATAGGTTGTAGGTCTTGTTTGAAAGCCGCAAAAGTTCGTCTGCGCAACAATTGCTCAAAATCTGGAGGCATGGGCTGCGTGATATTGGCTTCAATATCAGCCAAGGCATCGGCAAATTTCCCTCCTTTGAAGCGCTGTAGAATTTCCTTAGCTGAAATCTTCCAACCTAGTTTTCCTATTTCTTCCGCAAATACTTGGCTACTTAAGCCTTCACTATCTACTAAAACGCCATCACAATCAAAGATCACTAATTCGTATTTCATGGTTTCGGTTTTTCCTTTTTATCCATCTATACAATTGTCTTGTCATTTATAGACAAATGTTCAGAGTTCAACGGCCATAAAGTAAGGGATTTTCGGATATCTTTATTCCTTGAATCACAGAAAAAAGGTTGCCGATATGCCACTATGTATTGCATTGAAAACTAAGAAATGGACATTTGCTATCCTTTTCCTCCTCTCTTTAAAAGTTTCTGCTACTACCCTATTTGTAGCTTCACAGTCGGAATTCAATGCCGCCCATTCCAATGCTGCTTCCAATGATTCTATTATCTGGCAAGCCGGAATCTATGATGATATCTACATGAATATCACAAAAAGTAATCTCTACATCGGTTCAGTAGAGCTGGGCGCTACTATTTTCAGTGGTGCTTCCAGTGTGAAGATCACCGGGGATTACATTACCTTGGAAGGGGTTCAATTTGTAGACGGGAATATCGGCACGAGTGATGTTATCAATACCTATGGCAGTTACAATAATTTTAATCAAATCAACATCCGGGCTTATACCTGCTATAAGTATCTACGTATAAGAGAGGAGTGTCAGTACGTGAACGTCACTTATTGTAATTTTGAGAATCGGTTGAATCTGGCTGACCAAAACATCCTCTCGATTCTAGTGAATGAAAACCAAGCTGGCTACCATAAGATTCAACATTGTTCCTTCAAAAACTTTGATGGAGGGGGGAATGATGATGGGATTGAACCCATCAGAATTGGATTAAGCACCCAGGCGGATCACATTAGCCGCAGCTTGGTAGAGTATTGTTACTTCACCCAATGTAATGGGGATGGAGAACTAATTTCCAGCAAAGCCACCCAAAACGTTTATCGATACAACACCTTTGAAGACAACCCCAAAGCGGAACTAGTACTGCGGCACGGCTCGGAGGCCATCGTCTACGGCAATTTCTTCCTAAATGGTAAAGGAGGCGTTCGCGTCCGAGAAGGTCAAAACCACTATATCTATAACAACTACTTTTACAACTTAGCTGATCGGGCCATTTACCTGCAAAACCGAGCCTCCGATCCGCTGGATAACATCAACATTGCCTTTAATACCATTATCGACTGTTCTGAAATCATCCTGGGAGGAGATGGTAATTATAAACCTACCCAGGTAACCTTTGCCAATAATATCTTTGCGGAGCCAGATGTTAACTTGTTCAAGGACCCCACCGGGACGGAGAGCTGGTTGGCTAACATCTCCTTCGGTAATCTGGGCATGGACTTGCCAGCAAATGGCATGACCACGGTTGATCCACAACTAATGGAAAATAGTGCGTCTTTTTATGGTTTAACGGAAGGTAGTCCAGCCATCAATGCGGCAGCGCCAGGCTATGCCCCTCTACCCCAATTTAGTGGTATGATCTCCATAGACACAGATCTCTCCTTTGATCTAATGGGGCAAGAACGCCCGCAAAGCACGGAAGAGAAAGACCTCGGATGTAATGAATACCCACACCACGTCCTCATTCGGCCCTTTGCCACTGCGGAAAATACCGGTCCCAGCTACAATACCTCAACCATCAGCAGCGTAAGGGGGAACAGTATCCTATTGAGTGACTTAATTCAGCTGTCTCCCAACCCAGCTGCTCAGGAAATCTTCATAGAGATAAAACCTGGGCTCACCTCCGGTCTACATCTAGAATTGCTGGATCTGCAAGGAAAGAAAATCAGAACGATTGAAAAAGTGAATCAGTATGCTTTCTCTCGAAACATCAGCCATCAGATCAGCGATCTTACCCCAGGCTTTTACATTCTGCACGCTAGCAGCAAGGATAAAGATAGCGGGCAACTAAAAATCCAGCCGATTAAGTTCAAAAAGCAATAAAGGCTAAAGCCCCGTCTGCTCACTAATGAATTGTCTAGCCATCTTTGCATAAGCAAGGGGATTCGCTTTGGCGGGGTCTTGTTCAGCTTCCACCACTAGCCACCCTTCATACTGATTTGATTTAAGCAACTCAAAAATAGGCGCAAAATCAATACAACCCTCCGGATCGCCAGGCACTGTAAATACGCCAGATCTCACTGCCTCCAAGAAAGACAGGCGCTCTTTTTTAACCCTATCCAGGACCACAGGGCGAATATCTTTCAAATGCACATGGGCAACACGACTGATCGTTTTTTGCAAGGCTATTACCGGATCTTCCCCAGCAAAATAGAAGTGGCCACAATCATAGTTGAGATGAACATATTGAGGATCGGTTTCTTCTAGCATTCTAAGGGTTTCCGCTAAGCTTTGAATACAAGTGCCCATATGGTGATGGAAAGCTAATTTAAAGCCTCGATCCGCGGCAATTTTCCCCAGTTCATTAAGTTTAAAGCAAAAGAGTCGCCAATCTGCATCTGTTTGTAACATCCCTTTGCCTTCAAAAACGGGTACGTCCAATTGACCTTGACAGCTATTGCCCACCTCTCCTCCACCAATGACTATGGCGCCCATCGCTTCCAGGAAATTTAGTAGCTGCTCGAAGTCCTGGCGATTTTCTTCCAAAGATTTAGTCGTCAGCTCATAGCTAAACCACTGGTTACATATCTGTAGTCCTCTAAGATCGAGTGCTTTCCGGAGGGCAGTCGTATCCCGGGGATACTTATTCCCTACCTCACAGCCTTCAAAGCCAGCCAGGGCCATTTCACTGACACATTGTTCAAAGGGTATCTCTCCTCCCAATTCAGGAAGGTCATCGTTAGTCCAGCCGATTGGGGCTATCCCCAATTTTACTTTGTCCTTTTGCATCATACCTGTATATAATTGAAACGCACTGCCTCAGCAGGCTTACTTAGTCTTCCCAATCCTCCACAGAGAAGGGCGGTTTCACATAATCGCGTTGGGCTTTTTTCTCTTTTACATAGGTCTCAAAGGCTGCCTGTACGCTTTCCTTGGTAGATACCTCCGAAACTGGTACTTCCCACCAACTGTAGCCTTCTATTCCCTGGTAACGATCCGTTTCCACATACACCACGGTGGTTTTATCCGTCTTGCGAGCCGCGACCAAGGCTTGATTAAGGCTAGACATGTCAGTCGCCCTGAGTACAGTAGCTCCCAGGCTTTCAGCATTCGCCGCAAGGTCCACTGGAAGGTACCTCTGTTCAGCAGTGGCAAGTGGTATCTCATCTCCGTTCAAATAGTCCTTCTCTTGGTCACGATACAGATAGCGAGTACCAAAACCTTCCGTTCCCAAAGAGCGAGAAAGTCCCCCAATACTGGCAAAACCGTGATTATTGAGCAGTACTATGATCAGTTTTATATTTTCCTGAATAGAAGTAATGATCTCTTGGGCCAGCATCAGATAGCTACCATCCCCCACCATCACATAAACCTCTCGGTCTGGAGCAGCCATCTTAATTCCCAATCCTCCGGCAATCTCATATCCCATGCAGGAATAACCATACTCTAAATGAAACCCTTTAGGATCTCTGGTACGCCAGCACTTGTGCAAATCTCCGGGCATACTACCTGCCGCGCACACCATAATATCCCTGGGATCGGAGCCCTCATTCACAGCTCCAATCACCTCCCCTTGGCTAATCGGCTGATGCCCTAAGGAATAGATTTCATCTACCTTTTGATCCCAAGAGGCATTGTATTGACGATTCTGGGCACGATAATCCGAATCTACTTCGTAATCACCTAAGAGAACCTCCAATTCTTCCAAGGAAACCTTCGCATCCGCTACAATTGGAAGGGCTGCATGCTTATAGGCATCAAATTCAGCAATATTGATATTGATAAACTTTACATCTGGGTGTTGGAAGGCCGTTTTTGAAGAGGTGGTAAAGTCACTATATCGAGTTCCTATCCCGATAATTAAATCCGCTTCTTTCGCGACAGCAATCGCTCCAGGTGTTCCGGTCACGCCACAAGCCCCTAAATTCTCCGGCTCATCATAACGCAAGGATCCTTTCCCAGCAAAGGTTTCAGCCACGGGTATCCCGGTGCGATTTACGATCCTTTTGAGCACCTCCGTTGCCTCACTGTAGATCACCCCCCCGCCAGCTAAGATAAGCGGACGTTTTGCTTGACGAATCCAAACGGCCGCTTTTTGGATCAGGGCACGGTCTGGTCTGGGACGTGCAATATGCCAGATTCGTTTCTCAAATAGCGCTGCAGGATATGCAAAGGCCTCAGCCTGGACATCCTGAGGCATGGCCAAGGTAACGGTTCCAGTCTCGGCTTGTGAGGTCAACACGCGCATAGCCTCCGGTAGGGAAGTGATCAGTTGTTCAGCCCGGTTGATCCGATCCCAGTATTTGGAGACGGGTTTAAAGCAGTCATTAACGGAAATATCTTGGGAAAAGGCTGACTCCAACTGTTGCAATACCGGAGCTACATTACGCCTAGAAAAAATATCCCCAGGAAGAAGAAGTACTGGAAGTCGATTGATCGTAGCTAAGGCAGCTCCCGTGATCATATTGGTAGCTCCCGGACCAATTGAGGAAGTGCAGGCAAAGGTTGACAATCTATTCTTAACTTTTGCGAAAGCAGCAGCCGTATGTACCATCGACTGTTCATTCCTAGCCTGATAATACGGAAAGGAAGGATACTGCTGTAAAGCTTGCCCCAAGCCCGCAACATTGCCGTGGCCAAAAATGCCAAAGCAACCCGCAAAGAAGGCCTGTGCATGCCCGTCACGTTCTACATATTGCTGCTCTAGAAAAGCGATCGTCGCTTGCGCAACGGTAAGTTTTTTTGTTGCCATCTGGTGTCTTTTATTGTTCTTTGACAATTTTTGTGCTCCTTATGATTGTCATAGGCTTAGACATTGCCCAATAAAATATAGATAACCAGGGTGATGACCACCAAAGCAATACTAAGTCCCTTAGCATACTTCCACTGCTCTAGGTTCAACACGCCCGCATCTTCAATAACGAATGGATTCTTCCTCGGATAATACCTGGATACGAGGTGCATGACAGCCACATTCAGCACAAATTCAATTCCCCATACGTGGACAAAATGCAGATCCACAGCTAGTCCAAAATACACGACTACATAGAAAAGTAGGCCAAAAACAAGCCCGGCCTTGGCTCCTATTGCCGAGACCTTCGGGAAAAAGAAGCCCGCTAAGATGACGGTAGCCATTGGGATGAAGAAGATGCCATTGAGTTGTTGTAGCAATTGGTAAAGCCCCTCTGGTGCATTCCCAACGAATGGTGCCACAGCTATAGCAAATACAGCAAGGATAGTCGATACACTTTTCCCCATGGTTACCAATCGCAACTCGCTAGCCTGAGGATTTACATAGCGTTGATAAATGCCTAAACTAAAGATGGTCGCGGCACTATTCAAGGCACTGTTGAAGGTGCTAAGTACAGCCCCCATTACAACAGCTACAAAGAACCCGGTCAACCATAATGGTAGAACCTTCTTCAATAGTAAGGGATAGACTACGTCCTGATCTTCGTAGTAGGTATCCCCAAAATAGTAAAAGGCGATGATGCCCGGCAGCACAATCACTAACGGAATCAAAATCTTCAAAACTCCGGTAAACAGCAACCCTTTCTGGGCCTCCTTCAGACTCACCGCCCCTAAAGCTCTTTGAATGATGGACTGGTGCATCGTCCAGAAGTATAACTGGTTAATGATCAGCCCCGTAAATAACACACTGAATGGGAGAATAGCCTCCCGCGCTCCCGGCCCCACCGAAGCTTCTCGACTCACCACATTGAACTTCTCCGGACTATTCGCAAATACTTTGCTCAAACCTTCCCAAACACTCCCTCCCCCGATATCAATCAAGGCTAGCAATGGGACCAACAGTCCAGCAATCAGCAGACCAAAACCATTTATCGTGTCTGTGTAGGCTACCATCTTAAGTCCGCCAAAAATGGCATACACCCCACCGAGAATTCCTACCACTAAGACCGTAATCCAAAGGCCTTGTTGTTTAGACACATTCAGAAGGTCAGAGATTTCAAAAATACTTTCAATATTGATTGCTCCCGTGTAAAGTACGATAGGCAGTAAAGTAGAAACAAAGGAGATGATCAATAGCAAGGCGATCAAGGTACGTGTTAGCCCATCAAACCGTTTTTCCAGGAACTCCGGAATGGTGGTCAAGCCCATTTTGAGATAACGAGGCATAAAGTACATGGCCGCCGCCACCAAAGCCAGTGCAGAGGTTACCTCCCAGGCAATAATGATCGCCCCATTTTTATAGGATGAGCCATTCATACCAATCAAATGCTCTGTAGAGATATTGGTAAGTAGCATGGATCCAGCGATGACAATTCCGGTCAAACTCCTCCCTCCAAGAAAATATCCATCTTGGGTATTGAGCTTATCTTTTCGCAATTGCCAAGTGGCGTAGAAAGCCACAAAGCCAGTAAATAGAAGAAAACTGAGAAACTGTAGCATATACTTGGCTTTTAGACGGTATAGAGTTAAGCGCGCGTTCTTACATCTCACTCAAGGCCACAGGACGATTTTCGCGGACAGATCGCCAAGCAGCCATGCCAATCTTAGTGGCCATCAGGGCATCATGAGCATCCACCGGCACTGGCTTTCCGGCGCGAATAGCGGCGACAAAATCTTGCACCTCGCGTTGATAAGCCTGCTCATACCTCTCCAAGAAGAAATCTAGCAGGACGGGCTGATGAATACCCTCCGCATTGTAGACTGTATGTGAATCTGCTTGTTGATTGCCGATGTGCGCCATGCCCTTAGAGCCAAATATTTCTAATCGTTGATCATAGCCATAGGTCGCTTTCCGGCTGTTATCGATGGTAGCAATCGTCCCATTTTCAAAGGTCAAATTTACAATGGCCGTATCCACATCCCCTGCCTCATCAATGGCAGCGTCCACTCGCACTCGACCAATAGCAAAAACCTCTTTCACTTCGCTCCCCACAATGAACCGAGCCATATCAAAATCATGTATCGTCATATCCAGGAATAGCCCTCCCGAGCGCTCAATGTAAGAGATAGGCGGTGGTCCTGGATCGCGGCTAGTAATCTTTAAGATATGGGTATCTCCCACTGCACCTGCCTCGACCAAGGATCGAATTCGAGCAAAATGTACATCAAAGCGGCGATTGAAGCCCACCTGCAATTTCACCTGTGCTTGCGCTACGATCTCAACAATCTTTTCGATAGCATCCACAGTCATATCAAGCGGCTTCTCACAAAAGATGTGCTGGCCCGCTGCTGCTGCCTTTTCGATACATTCAAAATGGGTATCCGTCGGGGAACAGATGATGACTGCCTTGATATCAGGATGGGAAAAAACTTGATCAAAGTCTTCAGATATCTGGCGAATCCCAAGTGTCTCTGCGAAAGCTCGGGCAGCCGGATCTGGATCCGAAGCCATCATAACCTCCACATCTGCTAATGCCACTAAATTCTTGGCATGGATTTTACCAATACGACCGAGGCCAATAATTCCGACCTTTAGTTGTTCCATCTTGTTGTTGGTTTTCGTTCTGTTGTTAGCGTATATTTAATCCCTTTGGCTTTTTATTCCAACCGATTTATCCCCTAGAATTTTCGTTCCCAAGTCTTAAACCATCGTTCTACCACTACTTTTGTTTGGGTAAAAAACTCAACGGCATGGCGTCCTTGCCCATGTAGATCCCCAAAAAAGCTATCCTTCCAGCCTGAAAAAGGGAACTCAGCCATAGGAGCCGCTACCCCAATATTGATACCGATATTTCCAGCCCAGGCATCGTGACGAAACTGGCGAGCGGCTGAGCCACTAGAGGTAAACAGGCAAGCCATGTTTCCATAGTTGCCACTATTCACTAAATCAATAGCTTGATCAATGCTATCCAGATGAATTAGACTCATCACCGGACCAAAAATTTCAGTGCTGGCAATCTTCCCGCCCAAGGGGACATCCTCAAGGATCGTCGGCGCTATAAAATTACCTCCCTCATATCCTGCTACCTTAGGGTTTCGCCCGTCAAGTACAAGCCGTGCCCCCTCCGCAACCCCTTCCTCAATCAGGGCGTGAATCCGACTTTTGCTCTCCTGGGTTATCACGGGTCCCATCGCCACGCCATCAGCCAATCCAAAACCAGTCACTCGGCTTTCGGTAAGCTCCCTGATCCTTTCGGTGATGGGCCGGTGTTCACCTATTGTTACGACCATTGAAGCAGCCAAACAGCGTTGGCCGGCGCAGCCATACACACTATCTGCCACGATCTGAGCCGTGGTATCCAAGTCTGCGTCGGGAAGGATGATAATCGGATTTTTTGCTCCACCCTGTGCCTGTACTCGCTTCCCATGCTGGGCAGCTTTGGCGTACACATAGCGCGCAATGGCCGTGGAGCCCACGAAGCTGATGGCTTTCACTTCGGGATGTTCCAGCAAAGTATCTACACTTTCCTTCGTACCATGAACCATATTGATCACCCCTTTAGGCAGATCAAGTTGATCAATGAGTTGAAAGACCTTTTGCATGGTCAGGGGCACCTTTTCAGAAGGTTTCACAATAAAGGTATTTCCGCAAGCAATGGCATAAGGTAAAAACCAAAAAGGAATCATGCCCGGGAAGTTAAAGGGAGCGATACAAGCGCAAACGCCTAAGGGCTGACGGATCATGAATTCATCAATCCCTTTCGCTATATCTTCGGAGAACTGGCCTTGCATAAGCGCGGGGATTCCGCAAGCCATTTCCACGTTTTCGATGGCCCGTTGCATCTCTCCCTGGGATTCACCATAAGTTTTCCCACATTCTAGGGTGATAGTTTTGGCTATCTCTTCTCTTGCCTCCTCCAGTAGCATCTTCAACTTAAAAAGATACTGGATTCTTTGATGAGCAGGTGTGTTTCTCCAAGCGGGGAAGGCCTTCGCTGCAGCTTCCACTGCTACAGCGACATCTGCTTTACCACCGTTCGGCACCTCAGCTAGCACCTCTAAGGTAGCTGGATTATCTACATTTAGATAGGTGCTACTTTCGCTTTTCACCCAAGTCCCGTTAATATAGTTGTTTAACCTTTCCATAGTTATTGCTAAGCTAGTGTCTTGTACTCTTGTTTAGTTTGAAATGGATTTACCGTTTATAGGCCTCCTTTGGCATCAGCAAAAGCCATAGCTTCCGCCTGTGTTGGCATGAAGTTAGCACATCCATGCTGGGTCACTAAGATGGCCCCACAAGCATTGCCCATTCTTACTGCTTTATAGAAATTCCACCCTTGCAAGCAGCCATAAATAAATCCAGCTGCAAAGGCATCTCCTGCTCCCAGAATATTCAGAATTTCCACCGGGAAGCCCGGTACTTTTACTTCTTCCTTGCCCGCCTCAAAGATGGAAGCTCCTTCCGCGCCACGTTTCACGATCAACACTTTCACACCAAGATCCAAAATCTTTTGAATGGCAGTATTGATATCACCACTGATTTCAGGAGCAGAGACCTGTTGATGCGTAATAGTGATCTGGCTACTATCCTGCAAACTGGCTGCCAAGATCTCTTCTTCTGTCCCAATGGCAATCTCTACCTTCGGTAGAAGCGCCCGAACCATTACGCCGTAAGCCCTGGTATCATACCACTGATCCGCCCGGAAGTCTAAATCCAGAAAAATACGCGTGCCTTTCTGCTGTGCCTGTTCCGCCGCGTAAAAAGTTGCCGTTTGGCTGGGATTCTTACTTAACGCATTCCCGGAAAGTACGATGGCTTTGAATTGGTTCAAGGGGATTGCCTTGACATGATCAATATCAAGCTGTAAATCAGCTGCATTATCCCGATAGAACACCAAGGGAAACCGATCTGGTGGTTCAATACCTAATACCACCGCAGAACTGCGCGTCCCTGTGATAGTTGGAATAAATCGGGTATCAATCCCCTCTTTCTCTAAAAAGTTTTTGATGAAATCTCCCACCTTATCTGCTCCAATGGCCGTTAGTAGAGCTGTTTTCAAGCCCAAGCGACAGCATCCAACGGCAATATTTGTCGAAGACCCTCCCACAAAAGCCCCAAAAGCACTGATTTCTTCGAAGGCAGCTCCTAAATCATTGGAATACAGATCAATAGAAGAACGGCCGAAGGTAATGACATCGTATGATCGATCACTTTTCATGTTTCAATACTTTAACTAGACTGATTCATTTCTGCCGTAACCAACGGCAGGCGAGGGTCTTGACCTTTCCAGGTACCGTAGATCCATTTGTGATCTGGATCATCAGTATTTGCCAAAGATTGATCGCTACCGGTCAGGAAATTCAAGTAATATACATTATATCCATGACCTGCTACTACCGGATGGTATCCTTTGGGCACCAATACTAGATCGTCATTCTTGGGCCGAACCACTTCATCCAAACTTCGATCCCCCGTATACACCTGCTGAATTGCGTACCCTTGCGGTTTATCAATCTTATAGAAATAAATCTCCTCCAGGCGAGCTTCTAGAACATTGCCTTCTTCATCCAGTATGCGCTCATCGTGTTTATGGGCTGGGAAAGAACTCCAGTTTCCAGAAGGCGTATACACTTCCACACAGACCAGGCGATGGCAATCGAATCCAGGTTGTAGCAAGCTATTGATCTGTCGATTGGCATTATCTCCCCCTCTTAGTTCTACGGCGCATTCTTCTGGTCGTTTAAAATAGGGCGGATGATCTTCATCCGTTTCACACCATCCTACACCAATATCCAATACTTCGCTATCTGCCGTTAAGGTAAATTTGGTATTTCGGGAAAGGTAGAGCGTATGCGCTATTCCGCTGAAAACATCCTTTCGACCGTTCTCCGTTTTCCAGGCACCTCTATTGGACTCCACGGTGAAGTTACCTCCCAAAAGCACGATGGCATATTCATTTCCACCAGTGTCATGCGTCCAATGTTCTCCTTTCTTCAACCTTCTAGCTTGAAAGTTAAGGAATTCCCAGTCTGCTTCTTCTCTTCGAACATCTTGATAAATTCCGGAAGTCTGATCTGGATCGCTCAGAATCAATAAAGGACTTTGTGTTGATCTTTTCATAAGCGGATAAAGTTGATTTTTCTTTCTCAATAATAGGATTTACCCTTTAGAAATCCATAGGTCAGACTTATTCAATTCAAACGCAAACGTTTGTAATTTTTGTCAAATCGGTAACTCTGGGTCATCCTAAACGAAGAAGGGTATCGCATTGAGGTGAATTCCAGCAAGGCCATAGAATAAGATTCGACGAAAACTAGTTATTATAGTAGGTGAGGCACATCACGTACTGATTTGCCAAGGTAACCAAACCCCAAACCCATTAGAAAATGCTCTTCCACAATACCCTAAAAGCCAGTCTCTTTGCATTATTGGTATTGTTCTCCTTTTACCTAATGCTCCTGATCATCCTTCCTTACAGTGGAGGGGCACTGAATATCGATTTTCTCCTGACCAAGCAACATATCATTCATCTTCATCATTACCGTTGGGCATTTTATCTTCACATATTCTCCAGTCTTTATGTTCTATTAGTGGGAGGAATCCAGTTTTCTGGAGGTGTCCTTAGAAAATGGCCACAACTTCATCGGCGGCTTGGCCAAGCTTACGTGTTTATCATATTATGTATCAGTGGCCCGGCAGCCCTGGTTATGTCTTGTTACTCCAATGGAAATTGGAATGCTAGGGTCAGCTTTATCTTACTTTCTATTTTGTGGTGGTGGTTTACTTGGCGTGCCTATCAGACAGCAAGAAGCAGAGATTTCCAAAGTCATGGCGCATTCATGATTCGTTCTTATGCCTTGACCCTATCGGCCATAACGCTACGCCTACTCCAATATGTGCTTGGTAGTTGGTGGTATTTAGATCCTGAGTTTCAGTATAGTATCGTTGCATGGGCAAGTTGGGGTCTTAATCTAGCTTTCGCAGAATGCTGGATTTGGCGAACCCAAGGAAAGTCCACGATGAGTAAAGTTTCTGAAACCAAAAGAACTCCGAACGGCCTATTAGATGAACATGTATAGCCAGATGTACAGTACAAATTGAGCTTCCTGCCAACAATCCTTTCTTAGGCCATTTATTCTTATTAACTTTAGAAAAGCAGGCTAGAAGTATACCCAGCTGCTAGCATCAACAAAACGAAATACAAGCATAGCCGACTTTGTCGGCGCTTCAACAAGTTATGTCACATCTTCAAGAAAAACTAACAGTTGGTAGTTTAGCTATACAACTCTTAGGATGGGCCAGTGCTTTGGCCCTGATTTTAATGATTACTGGCTGCCAAAAGAAAATCCGGCCAGCCAAGGAACAGGCCACGGCATCGCAAACTTTCCAGCTCAAATCCATTCCCGATGAACAAAGGATAGAAGTACTCATTGAAGGGCAGCTCTTTACAGCCTACAGATACTCCAGCGATGTAGCCAAGCCCATTCTCTACCCAATACTTACATCCAAGGGCATATCCCTCACCCGTGGGTTTCCCATAACCCCTAAAGCAGGAGAAAGGGTAGATCATCCACATCAAGTGGGGCATTGGTTAAATTACGGCAATGTCAATGGATTAGATTTCTGGAACAATAAAGGTAAGGTTCCGCCAGAAAGAAAGCACCGATATGGTCGGATCGTGCATAAGCGCATTAAGGATTCAAAGCAGACCAAGGCAGGTGCCTCCCTGAAGGTGGAAGCCGAATGGGAGGATCTGTATGGCAAGGTTTTACTGGATGAAAGCACCCATTTCCATTTTTCTGTACAAGATGAAATCCGAATCATAGAAAGAACTACCACGCTCACCGCCAGGGATACCAGTGTTTCCTTTCAAGACAATAAGGAAGGAATGTTTGGGATACGTGTCACTCGCGCGCTAGAATTCCCCTCCAAAAAGCCACTGCTGCTTGTAGGGGAAGCTGGAATTCCCAAAACAACAAAAGTAATAGACAATGAGGGCGTCAATGGTAACTATCTAAGTAGCACTGGCCAAACGGGATCTGGTGTATGGGGAACACGAGCCCATTGGATGAAACTGCATGGTGAGGTAGCAGGAGAAGAGTCTTCCCTGGTGATCTTGGATCATCCAGATAATCCCGGATACCCCACCTATTGGCATGCCCGCGATTATGGTTTGTTTTCTGCTAATCCCCTCGGGCAAGCTGCTTTTTCCAAAGGAAAAGAGACGCTGAATTTCGCGCTAGAGGCAGGGCAGTCCGTCGAGTTCAAATACCAGATACTAGTACATACGGGAAGCCATCTGCCTGCTGAGAAAATAGAAGAACTAGCCGTAGCATTCGCCAAAAAGTAAGCATGATCCTGTAACAAAATGACGAAATCCAATTATAGATGCATTGCAAAAATTTGATCTGGCTCCTGGCGGCCTTTTGCTGGCTGAGTTGCCAAGGCCCCACCAAGGAACTTCCTCCACCGAATATCCTCTGGATCACTTGCGAAGATATCAGTCCAAATCTTGGTGCCTATGGAGACTCCTTTGCGCACAGCCCGAACCTCGACCGCCTAGCCCAAGAAGGCATTTTGTACACCAATGCTATTGCCTCTGCCCCGGTCTGCGCAGTAGCTCGATCTAGCATTATTACTGGCCTATATGCCACCAGTCAAGGAACTCAATATATGCGTTGCAATGGCCAACTTCCTGAACTGACGAAGCTTTACCCCAGCTATCTACGAGAAGCAGGCTACTACTGTACCAACAATAGTAAGACAGACTATAATTTGGCGATTGACCATAAAGCCTGTTGGGATGAATCCACCAGAGATGCCCATTGGCGAAATCGACCAGACCCAGCGCAACCATTCTTTTCTATATTCAACTATGGCACTTCCCATGAAAGCCGAGTAAATGACGCTAGTCGTTATAAGCAAGCCATTACCCAAGTGGCCCCAGAACTACTGAAAGGAGCAGGCGAAGTCCCACTCCCTCCTTATTATCCGGATACGGATACCGTCAGAGAACTATGGATTAGATACTACAACATTATCACTGCCATGGATCAACAAGTGGGGGAGTTGCTGGCCGAATTAGAAGCAGATGGCTTGATGGAGAATACCATCATCTTTTTCTATTCGGATCATGGTGCGGGGATACCCAGGCATAAACGCTGGCTATACGATTCAGGCCTACGTGTTCCGTTGATTGTGAAAGCACCAAAAAAGTATCAACATCTCCTACCACAACCCGCCGGAAGCCAAACAGATGAACTTGTCAGTTTTATAGACCTCCCCCCTACCCTGCTTAAACTGGCTCATATTCCAGTACCAGATTACATGCAGGGTCGAGCCTTTCTGGGAGAAAACCTTAGTCCGCAAAGAACCTACACCTACGCAGGGCGAGATCGAATGGATGAACGCTATGATATGCAACGAGCGGTCAGATCAAAGCGGTATAAATACATCCGCTATTACGAACCCTATAAACCCTTCTGCCAATACATGAATACTCCGGAAAAAGGCGGGATCATGCAGGCCATTCGCCTGGCAGCTGAGGATAATAGGCTACCCAAAGCAGGCGCACATATAGTCGCCTCCACTAAACCAGCAGAAGAGTTGTTCGACCTGGAAGCAGATCCATGGGAGTTGAACAACCTAGCCAAGGATCCCAATTATGCTGCCCAATTAGAGGAGATGAGAACAGCACACGCGGAGTGGTCGGACCGGACAAAGGATACCGGCTTAATTCCGGAGACTATCCTTCGCAGTTGGGAGAAGAACTATGATAAGTCTATCTACTCTATCATGCGGCAAGACAGCATTCCCGTCTCTCTGATCCGCAATATTGCCATCGGAGAATTAGAACTGGAGCCTTGGCTCTCAGCTTTACAAAACCCCAACGCAGCTGTCAGGTATTGGGCCGCTATTCGCTTGGGCAATGACTCAAGAACGGCGGAACATCTTGATTTACTGCAGCAAAGTACTACAGATTCCATTCCATTGGTTAGAATCGCTGTGGCCCGAGCCTTGTGTTTAGCTGGTGCACAAGAAGAGGGTATTCCCATACTAAAGCAGGAACTACAACATACTGATGAATGGGTAAGACTGGCAAGTGCCTTGGTGATTGACGAAATGCTGGAGGAGGGAAGACCAGCAATTGCAGATTTACAGTCAGTAATGGAAGATCCTAACAAATATGTAGTTCGTGTAGCCAATCATGCCTTAAATGCACTTTTGGGGACCGCTAATACCGTCCGTTAGATTCTTATAGGGCAAGCGGTAAAACACTAATATCCTGTAGCTATTTTGGACGAGCCAATTAACTCCATATATAGCTAGCCTATTAAATCGAAAAACTAGAATTCATATGCAGTCATCAATTTCAAGACGGAAATTTCTTAAGGCGGCCACGGTGACAGTAGGGGCCTTTACCATCGTTCCCAGACACGTCTTAGGTAGAGGGTTTACGGCCCCCAGTGACCGTATCACTTTAGGATTCATTGGATGTGGTAGACAAAGTAATGGTCTCTCTGCTCGTTTCACCAGAGATGCCGAAGCCCAGATTGTAGCCGCAAGTGATGTATTTAGTACAAAACTAGCTTGGTTTGAGCAACGAGTAGCTCAATTATATGCGGAACATCGAGGAAACACTGATTACAAAGGAGTCCAAAGCTATTTAGAATACGAAGAGATGCTGGAAAGAGATGATATCGATGCTATTGTAGTGGCTACTCCCGATCACTGGCATGCTATCCCATCTATTCAGGCCATGAAGGCGGGTAAAGATGTTTTTTGCGAAAAACCATTGTCTCACACTATCCAAGAAGGCCGTGCCATGGTGAAAGCTTCAGAAAAGTATGGTCGCGTACTTCAGACCGGCAGTATGCAGCGTTCCAGGAAAAATTTCCGGCACGCCTGCGAACTCGTACGGAACGGCTACTTAGGCGAGATCAAAAAGGTAATCGTAAATGTTGGCGATCCGGCAGTTGCCTACGATTTAGAGGCAGAGCCTATGCCCGAGAACTTCAATTGGGATCGTTGGTGTGGTCCTTCTCCGGTGCTAGCCTATCATTCTCAATTGGCGCCCAGCACCAACCAAATCAAATATTGGCCACAATGGAGGAAGTACAAGGAATACGGAGGAGGAATCCTATGTGATTGGGGTGCCCATATGTTTGATATCGCCCAGTGGGGGCTAGGTATGGACCATACTGGCCCAGTGGAATGGATCCCCCCAGCAGACCCCAAGGCAGTGAGGGGTCTCAAAATGATCTATGCAAACGGGATTGAGATGGTACATGAGGATTTTGGTCGAGGATGGGGGGTCCGGTTTATCGGCAACAAAGGAACGCTGGATGTAAGTCGCCAATACTTAGATTCCAACCCAGAAAATGTCGTCACAGCTGAAATCAAGTCGGGAGAAACCCGTCTGTATGACAGCAAGGAGAACCATTATCAAGATTGGATTGATGCCATCAAGAAAAGATCCAAACCTATTTGCCATGCAGAGATTGGTCATCGATCCGCATCGATTTGTAACATTGCCAATATTGCCTACTGGCTGAATCGTCCACTAAAGTGGGATCCAGTCAAGGAAAAGTTTGATGACAAAGCGGCTAACAAACTAAGAAAGAAGAAATATCGCAGAGGGTATAAGTTATAGGCCTAAATAGAAGGTATGGTCTATCTCTGGACTTGCCAGCTAATTGGTTGGCAAATTCAGATTTGGAAGACTCCTGAGCTATTCAGTGAGTCTTTTTTAATGCCTTAGTCATTCGTTTGGTGGTAGAAACAAAACGGAAAGAAGAGATAGAAAGACTTTGAAAATCTATGCAAACGTTTGCAAAAAAGTTGCTTTTTTTGAATTCAGACCTTTCAAATCGAATTTTTTTTTTCATTAAAAATTTTATTTCACTATATTTGAACAAAGAAAATTGCACTATTCAAGCAGTATTCAATCATAAATACTGAATTTCAGAAAGTGCGGTCGTGGTAAAATCGATGAAATCGATTGCTTTTTAGAGGGGGTTTTCTCGGGAAAAGCTTTAAAATTGGCAAGCCTTCATTGATCCACGAAAAACGAAAAACTAACAAAACAAGGCTTTGGAATATTTGAATACAATATTCTTAAGACAGGTAGGTACTATGACCAACAGAAGGGTTCATAAGGCCTCTTTTAATGACTTGGTGGAGGAGTTTATGCAATTCCTTGCCCATTTCAATTCCTTTTTATTCTGCCATATCATCAATTCTCTGGAACGGTTTATTCTATTCAGAAGCAGTCCAGCTACAATCAACATTAGCACAAATACACCCCAAAAAATAGTAGCACTGCTTTTCCATTCACCCAAGCAAGCAAACAAATCCATCCACGAATGCTTTCTATCAAAAACTACTTTCAACTGTTTAACATATTTAGCAGTAAATAAAAATGCTACAACAGGGCCACTTACTAACGCAGGGAAGCCTTGTTTACTAGAATAGATAGGTAAACTGTTTTGATTCTGAATTAGAATCCAAGCATCAGTAGTATAATAGTTTAATCAAGTTTCTACTTGTGTTGATTTCAGCCTTCCTCAATGGGTGGATGAATCTGATCTACTTTTTTGATTTAGGTAGCAACAGAGAAACCTCTTTGTATAAGCATCGACTTCAACCAAGTTAGGAACAAAATAAAGATAAAGGGACCTCTTACTTTCTGTACGAGTAGACATCAAAGCAGGCGAAAGACCAACAAACAAACAAACAAGCACCGCATTGCCTTGATCTTCTCCAAACTAGTAAGTAAAAACCCCATCGGATGACTCTCACAAGCGTGATTGTCACAGGGCTTTATTGCCCCGATTTACAATTAGTTACTTAATCATTTTTTAAAACTTAATGGCCGGTATTATGAAACTTAGATTACACCTAAGCATGCCACTAGTACTTTTAGTTGTATGCTTTTCCTTTTTGAGTATGGACTCGGCACAAGCCGCTCCCATACCCAATCCCAATGGAGAGTTAGAAAATCTCCCCATTGCCGTCCGCACTGTTACTGGAACAGTAACTAGTGAAGCTGACGGATCCCCTCTGATCGGTGCCACTGTACGAGTCAAAGGTACCTCTACGGGTACAGTGACTGACATAGACGGCAACTTCTCCATCGACATAGAGGGCAATGATGCAGTACTATTAATTACCTATACAGGCTTCAAAGATCTTGAAGTAGAGGTTGGTACACAGAGCACCATTCAAATAACCCTATCCGAAGACTCTACTATTTTAGATGAAGTCGTGGTCGTAGGTTATGGTGTGCAGAAAAAGCGAGTGGTGACAGGTGCGATCGCCAACCTGGATGCTGAGAAGATCAGTGCCATTCCAGTTCCTAGTGGCGTACAAGCTATGCAGGGACAGGTAGCTGGTGTTGATATCGTACAGACAGGTGGCCGTCCAGGGGCCAATCCAACGATTCGTATTCGTGGGCGTCGATCCATTACAGCTTCCAATGATCCACTTTTCGTAATCGACGGTATTCCGCAAACATCCGGTACCAATGCGATTAATGATATCAATCCGCAGGATATCCAATCCATGGAGATTTTGAAAGACGCAGCGGCAACAGCCATTTACGGTTCTAGAGGTGCCAACGGAGTAATCATCATCACCACCAAGCGCGGTAGCGAAGGTAGAACCATTGTAGCTTACGATGGTTATTTTGGTACTACAAGCGCCTTGAGAACTGTTGATATGATGAATGGCGCAGAATATGGCGCGCTGAAGCGAGAATCTCGAAGAAGAGGTTGGGATGGTGAAATTCCTGCGGATGATTTAGTTTGGACAGACCCTATCGAGCCTATCTCATTGGCTAATGGTACTTCTACCAATTATCAAGACCTAGTATTAGGGGATGGCTGGCAAACTAACCACCAATTGAGTTTACGAGGTGGAACAGCCAAGACACAGTTCAACATAGCTTTGGGCTACTTTGACGAGCAAGGTATCATTAGTAATATGGACTTCAGTCGACTAACAGCTCGCGTGAACCTAGATCACAAGATTGATAAAACGTTTAGTGCTGGTGTATCCTTCTTGGCCACCAACACGGTACAGAACTATGGTTCTAACGCTACTATGGGAGAAGCCTTGGCTAACAACCCACTCGGTGTACCGTATGATGCAGAAGGCAACTTATTGTTACTTCCTACCAATGATGGTATTCGTACCAACCCTTTGAATGAATTGGTAGAAAACGCTGTAGTGGACGAACGTAGTACTAACCGTATCTTTGTGCCTTTCTATATCAAGGCTAATATCCTAGAAGGTTTGACCTATACCGTCAACTTTGGCCCTGATGTACGTCTTTTCAAAAGAGGGGTATTTACTGGACGTAATACCAACCGAAACCGTGGTGGTATTTCCAATGCTGGCATCCAAAACAACCAGGAAATCGGTTATACACTGGAGAATATCTTAAATTACAATAAGTCGTTCTCAGGTGGCCATACGCTAGGAATTACGGCACTTCAAAGTATCCAATCTCTTAACTTCCAAAGTCACCGAACTGAGGTATCCAACCTACCGTACGAATCGCAACTGTTCCACAACATTGGAACAGCTGAAGTGAAGGGGAACTTAAGCAGTGCATTGCGTGAATGGACCTTAGCATCCTTTATGGGTCGTGTTAACTACGACTACAACAACAAGTATCTTTTCTCTGCTACGTTACGTGCAGATGGATCTTCTCGTCTTTCTGAAGGCAACAAATGGGCTTACTTCCCAGGTGTGTCTTTGGGCTGGCGTATCCTAGAAGAACCATTCATGGATAATGTAAGTTGGCTTGACGAATTGAAGCTGAGAGTATCCTATGGTGCTGTAGGTAATACTTCTATTAATCCTTACCAGACAGCTGGTGCATTATCTCGTACAACTTACGCTTGGGATGAAAGTCCTGCCTTTGGTTTTGGTTTGAACCAGATCCCTAACCCAGACTTAGGATGGGAAATCTCCAGTACAACTAACATCGGTGTTGACTTTAGTATGTTGAATGGCCGCTTCAATGGCGCCATAGAGGTATACCGTACGAATACCACGGACCTACTGTTAGCTAGAAACCTTCCGTTTACTTCTGGTTACAACAACGTTCTTCAGAATATTGGTTCTACACAATCTGATGGTATCGAATTTAGCATCGGGGCAGCTATCGTGAATACCCGAGACTTCCAATGGAATATAGATTTCAACATCTCCACTTACAATGAAAAGATCACAGAACTTGCATTGAAGGATGAAAATGGAAATGCCATAGATGATATTGGTAATCGTTGGTTTATTGGCCAACCGATTCGTGTATTCTATGACTATGAAAAGCTTGGTATTTACCAAACTAATGAGGCTGACTTGGCTAGCAGTGCCGAGAACAAAGTACCTGGAGAGATTAAGTTAAGAGACCAGAATGGTGATGGACTCATTACTGCAGCGGATGACCGTATCATCTTAGGAACAGATGTACCTGATTTCCTAGGTGGTATCACCAACCGTTTATCTTACAAAGGAATTGACCTAAGCTTCTTCTTCTTCTTCCGTCAGGGTGGAATGATCAGAAGTAACTTCCATACTAGCGGTAGTTTCAATGGTCTATTTGGTCGATACAATAACTTGGATGTAGATTATTGGACACCAAATAATCCGACCAATGAATTCCCTCGCCCTAATGAGAATCAGGAACGTCCAAGAAACAACTCTACGTTAGGGTATTTTGATGGTAGTTTCATCAAGTTGCGTAATGCCTCTCTAGGCTACACCCTCCCAGAGAGTATTGCTTCTAAATTGAAAATGTCTCGTTTGAAAGTATACGTTTCCGGACAAAACTTATTGGTATTCTCTCCTTTCGACACATTCGATCCTGAGGTAGATAACACCAATACCTCTTCATTACCAACGATCGGTAGTGGTGATTCCATTATTCCTAGTACTAGACTGATTTTGTTTGGTATTAACGCGCAATTCTAATTTCAGCGTCAAGTTTTATGCTAAACCATTCAATCAAAGACATAATTAAAATGAAAAATAAAATATACCTTTTCTTATTAACACTGGTGGCCTTCTTTGGCACCTCCTGTGAAGGCTATTTGGAAGAAGAACTCGTCTCAGACGTATCTTCTGGTACCTACTATACTACTCCACAAGGTTTTGAAGATGCCGTAAAAGCCACCTATTCCTGGATGAAGCCCTTCTTTAGTGTAGAAAGAGGCTTTACCATGACTGTCTTCGGTACAGATACCTACACCAATGGTGCAGATGGTGGATGGAAAATGTACAACCGATACACCGGTGACTTGAACCCTAACAATGGCTATGCACGTGATACCTGGAGAGATTTTTATCGAGGCATTAATCAAGCAAATGCCACCATCAACCGTGGCGCCAAGATCGATGCCATTAGTCAGGATACCAAGAATCAGCGTATAGCAGAAGTGCGTTTCCTAAGAGCCTTGTACTACTTCGTATTGGTACAAACTTATGGAGACATCCATTTGACACTGGAAGAAACAGAAGGAGTAGAATTAGAGGCCAACCGTACTGCAGCAGGTGAAATCTACAGCCAAGCCATTATCCCAGATCTAGAATTTGCCATTTCCGTTCTTCCTGATGTACAGGATGAATATGGCCGGGCCACCAAGCCAGCCGCTGAATTTCTCTTGGCAAAGGTTTTGTTGACCAGAAGTTACAAGAGTTACGGAGATGGCAATGATGCTAGCCGCGCTGAAACGCTGTTCAGTAACGTAATCAACAATTATGACTTCAAACTTCTAGATGACTTTTCAAGTCTTTGGGACATTGACAATGAGCAAAACGATGAAGTTGTATTTGTGGTACAAAACTCCAAGTCACAAGTAGACGAAGGCTTGGATGGTCAAGGTCATAGAGGACACCTGTATTTCTTAATGGAATATGATGTACTTCCTGGCATGACTCGTGATATCACCAATGGTCGTCCATGGAAGCGATTCCGTCCTACTAATTTCCTATTAGGACTTTGGGACAGAAATGTTGACGCTCGCTATGACAAGACCTTCAAGCATGTATGGTTCTCTAATAGAGAGAGTAATATCCCTACTTGGACCTCGGAAGAAGCAGCTGCTGGACATGTGGATGCAGGTTTGGTAGGCCAACCTAAATTCACTTTAGGAGATACGGCTGTTTATATCCCAGGACCAGGTACCGATGCAGAATGGGGGCCAGATCGTCAAGCAAAGGCTCGTTATGCCGTTTACTCCAGTGATGAGTGGGATGAGCGCCGATTCCCATCCATGAACAAATGGATTGATCCTACGCGCCCAGACCGTCAAAAAACACAAGGACAACGTGACTTCATCCTGATGCGCCTAGCAGATGCTTACCTTCTTAGAGCTGAAGCACGCTTAGCGCAAAATAACGCTGCGGGTGCCGCAGAGGATCTCAATATGGTTAGACGTAGAGGTGCTTGGCCTGGACAAGAAGCTGCCGTAGAAATTGGTGCCGGAGATGTAACCTTAGACTTCATCCTAGATGAAAGAGCTAGAGAGCTAGTTGGTGAAGGACATCGCTGGTGGGATTTGGTTCGTACCAACAAGTTGGTAGAGCGTGTGCGCTTACACAACGAACAAGGTGGACCTAATATCCAAGATTTCCACGTGCTTCGCCCGATTCCTCAAGATCAAATTGATAGAACACTTGGAGGCTACGGTCAAAATCCGGGATACCAATAAACATGATTTAGAATGCTAATCTAAGTTATCTATAATGTAAAAGCGGTCCGATGGTCACATCGGGCCGCTTTCTGTTTGTCGCATCCTAGACTTCCGAAATCTTCAAGATTTCGGAAGTCTAGGAGCCCAGCAACTCCGTCACCGATACCCCCTTTGGGAACATCGGGCTGGTCAATACCTCACCTTGTCGGAAAACAATCTGCTTTTGATAAGTGGAATTCGCAGGTTTGGTATGCACCAGAAACTGCCCCTTTTGTACATCCACCATCCAGTATTCCTGAATCCCTTGTTCTGCATATAGGGGAGCTTTCACTTTGGAATCGTATTCTACAGTACTATCTGAGACCTCTATAAGTAGCGCAACGTCCTTTGGTTCTGGATGTTGCGATCGATAATAATCATCTCTAAAAAATAGTACAGCTAGGTCAGGTTCTGGCTCCGAATAAAATGATAAACGAACCGGATTCTGAGGACTGATAAGATACTTTTCATCTAATAATTGCAGTAGTAGCCTATTTAGTCTATTGACTAAACTAGCATGTCTTGGACCAATAGGACTCATCTTGACAATTTCTCCATTTATCAATTCAACTTTGTCCTCTGGGCCTAGAATACCTACCTCCGCTAGTCGATAGTATTCCTCCACCGAAAAGCGTCGTATTGGCATATTTCCTATGTCTGATCGAGTCATTTTCACAAATTACAATAAAAATAAGGGATATTCAATCCCGAAAAATTAGGCTTTCAAGTACGATTTCATTAGTTAATCGATTTAGAAGGGAAAAGGTAACCATCTGAGTCCAAAAAAATAGCTGCGGCAAACCCTCCGCAGCTATTAAGTGGCGGTGATCCCGCCATTGTTGATGCCTTACACCAACAAAAACTACAACCGCTTAGCCCGTGGCTCCAAATCTGTCAATTCGGCGATCTTCACCGGCCGACCGGATTCGATACTCTTACGAGCCGCAATACCAACCAAAATCGACATTGCACCATCCCGAGTACCCGCTGAATGCTTGTACGGGTCTGGATTGTTAGGATTGCGGAAAATCTTATCGTGCAATCGCTTATCACCACCACCGTGGCCTCCACGTTCAGAAACCACTTCAATAGTTTGATACTCATTCCAGTTCTTATGCAAGATGATCGGCTTGCGCTCCTTGTCATCTTTCTTATCCTGGGACATTTCTGCAGCGTGTAATTCCGCTTGATCCATGCCACTATTTTCCATCCAAGGAATATCTAGCCAGGCTTCAATTCGCCCATCTGTGCCATTGAAAGCAATACGCCAGCCCTCGAATGGGGAGTAGGTAGTCAGCGAATAATTTACCAATACATCATTGGCATACTTGATCTGCGCAGACATCTTGTCATAGATATTGATATCATGTCTGAATAGACAACTGTCTCGCACATATCCGTCATACTTTTCATTATTGACGTAGAGGTCCATATTCCGCTTGCTCTTGGTAATATCCCAGTGGAATTTGCAATCCTTCTTGTGCTCACAGGTTCGACAATTCTCTCCACGGAAAGGGCCGTTGCTCCCGTAATGCTCCAGCGCACCATAAGCAAATACCTCAGCCGGATCAGAATCCAACCACCAATTGACTAAGTCAAAATGATGCGTGGCTTTATGCACCCATAAGGTTCCACCCGCTTGGCGAAGGCCATGCCAACGACGAAAGTAAGAAGCTCCATGATAGGTGTTGAGATACCAATGGAAGTCAACAGAAACGACCTTCCCGATCTCGTTATTCACCAATAACTCCTTGATCTTGGTCATGTAGGGACTCCAGCGGTAGTTGAATCCTACAATTACATTTCGATTGTTTCGTCGCTCCGCATCCAGGATGGCTTGGCACTTGTCTTCATCAGTGGTCAAGGGCTTTTCGGTCAACACATCACAGCCCATATCCAATCCTTTGATAATGAATTCGTGATGGGTCGAGTCCTTGGTCGTAACAATCACTAGATCTGGTTTGGTTGTACTGACCATTTCCTCAAAATCCGTGAAGGTCGGGCAGCTCACTCCCATGTAAGTCTTAGCATAGGCCAATCGTCCTTCATTGATATCACAAAGTCCTACAAACTCTAAGATATCAGCGTACTGTTCAACGAGGCGCTTCCCCCAAAAGGAAGTACCACGAACTCCAGTTCCGACTAGTACGATTTTTAACTTAGCATTGGATTTGCCGAAACCCCAGGACGGGACCGACATCAAGTTCCCGGCGGCTAACATACTGACGGCTGTCAGAAAAGACCGACGGTCTAGGTTCTTTTGCATAAGCTTGTTGTTAAAAGTTGGTAAAAGTGTTTTGTTTTACGATCTTCTTCCTTTGAAGTGACACTAAAAGTCCGAGTACACTCCAATTCGTAAATATAACAAATCTAAGGCTGAGAAAGGTGCTTTGGAAGCTTAACTCTACGAACTAAAAGCGATAGGACAAAAAGAATCCTTGATTAGTTGGACTCAAGGATAACCTCTTGGCTATCAGAGGTCTTTTATGAAGTGTAGGAATCAGGTAACCAATGGTTCCTCCTAGCAAATATCCAGCGATCACATCTGTTGGGTAATGCTGGCCTCCCCGCACTCTCAAATAAGCTGTCAAAGCAGGAAGTGCGATGGAAACACCCCAGACATAGGGCTTCCAGGGACTATTCGGATAATAATCGCTGAATGTACGGGCAAAGAAGATAGCTGCTGATGTGGCGCCAGATGTGTGTCCCGAGACAAAGCTAGCGCGATCGTTGCTGCTCAGTACCTTTGCCGGGTCAATATTTTCATCAAAAATATAGGGTCGTGGTCTTCTTGAAGTAGACTTAATGATATCTGTAAGTCCTTGATTCCAAAGCATTGTTTCGGCAAAGAGCAGAGCTACCCTACCAAAATCAGTCCTACTTCTTTCCTTAGCAAGCAATACGACGGAAAGTCCGATACTGAGATTCATTGTGTGATCACTCAACTTGTCTGCTCGTCCTGAGCTATAAGTCGTAGCTACTCGATCAAAGCGATTGACCTTCCCCAAGTCCAAATCGCTCAATTTCAATTTCGGGGTATTTGCTTTCAAGTAGAATCCCAGTAAGGTTGCTGAAATTCCACCACCTAAATAATAAGCATCTCTTTGCCAAGCCGTATGATAAGGACTGTCCCGCTGAGCGCAAAGGTCAGCTATCGAAAAGAGGAACAGTACAACAAGCAGTGCCTGTGATTTTCGGATAAATTCTTGCATTGTGTTGTATTTATTCGGTCTCATCTCTGGAATCCATACCCTTCCTTGGCTCCCTGTAGATCATACGTAACATTAGTTCCTAATGGCTAAGTGCTCATGCATCTTAGATTTAGCTCGTTGGCCTTCCCCAAAGGTAGAGCATCTTTGCTTTCGGACTGGAGATCAGATCCTTTTCCCAGTGGTAACCTTCCTTTCCCAAACCTTCCAAAAGTTCATCCATATCCTTTAGCGTATAAGTTCTGGCATTTGAAACGGCTCCATCCCAAGCAAAAGCAATAGGAATAATGGGGATGGGATAGGTAAATACCAATTGCTGCCAGCTCATTGGGCGCACGAAGGGCGTAACGAAAAGACACATGATAAAATTGATCGGAATGGCAATAAAGTTGGCCCAAACCGGGACACTATTGTCACTGATCTCAAAGATCAAAATAGGTTGGCGACTCTTTTCTGCATACGCTAGAATGCGTTTAGCAAGCAGTGGAGGCATGTGATGAAAACTACTCACCATAATGCGAAGCCCCTTGATCTTGTCTCCGACCTGAGTGGCATCAAGCGGTTCTTTTTGAAAGGACAGTTTTGGATCATCCCGATCATTCACTTGTTTGGCAAATTGCTCATTGGGATAAAGATCCGTCATCGTTAAGGACAAGTCCTCAAAGCCCACTTCTTTCCGAAGATGTTCAAAGGCATAGAGCATCGGCCCGCCACTCCCTGAGCAGAGATCAATAATTCGCTTTTCACCACTTTCCGAAATCACTTTTTTCAATAAAACCAACAATTGATCACGTGTGCCCAAAAAGCGATGCATCACTACGATCAAGCGCGTCATGCATTTGCGAATGAAATTTGGAAACCACGGAAGATCTTCAAATTCAAAGAGTTGGATGCGTTTCATGTTTTTTCAAATTGGATCGAAGGAATGCAAGTAAAGAAAGCATCTAAGGTACGTTTATTGTAATTACCATTTGTTTTTTACCAGGGACTAAATCCTAAAAAGCCAAAGGGCCCGTATATAGTCCTAAACAAGTATTACGTACAAAATCAAGCATAATCTAGAACGATACCATGAAAACAGCTATTTCCCTTTTGTCGCTTTTCTTTATCTCTATCTTGGCCTACTCTCAAGACTTGTCTGGGAGGGTATTAGACAAAAAACAACAGCCATTGGCTGGGGCATATATTATCAACGTCAATACCCAAGAGCACGCGCATTCAACCAGTACGGGTACCTTCCTACTCAAGGATTGCTCCCCAGGTGATACCCTACAGCTAATTCACCTGGGCTACAAAACCGCCACGGAAATTATAGAGGATACAGATGCTCCCTTAACAGTCCAGTTGGAGGTATCTGTATTTCAGTTGGATGAAGTTGTAGTAGGAAGGAGCGATCGCGCATTAAACTTACTTTCGGGAATAGATCTCACCCTAAACCCGGTCAATTCCTCCCAAGAAATTCTCCGAAAAGTACCTGGCCTTTTCATTGGCCAACACGCTGGTGGAGGAAAAGCAGAACAGATATTTCTCCGCGGATTTGACATCGATCACGGTACAGATATCCAGCTAACAGTAGATGGAATGCCGGTCAATATGGTATCCCATGCCCATGGTCAAGGTTACGCAGATCTTCATTTCTTGATCCCGGAAACTATCGATAAAATAGACTTTGGCAAAGGCCCCTATCAGGCGGATAAAGGCAACTTTTCCACCGCGGGCTATGTGCAATTTCAGACCAAAGATGCCCTGGAGCACAGCACCTTTAAACTAGACCTTGGGCAATTTAATACGAGCCGTGCCCTGGGTTTGTTCAACCTACTGAATACAGATAGGAATCAGGCCTATATTGCTTCGGAGTATCTTACCACGGATGGGCCCTTCGAGTCCCCACAGAATTTTAGCCGTTTAAACATAATGGGAAAGTACCAAACGAAATTATCCAATGATGGACAGCTTGGCGTTATGGCATCCCATTTCCAAAGCCAATGGGATGCGTCAGGGCAAATCCCCTTTCGAGCCATAAATGCTGGGCAAATTACTCGCTTCGGTGCCATCGATGATACCGAAGGCGGGCAAACCAGTCGAACCAATCTCGCCTTGAACTTTCAAAAGACAATCGACAACAACACCTTCATTAAAAGCAATGCCTATTATTCGAGATATGACTTTGAACTATACTCTAACTTCACCTTCTTCCTCCGAGACCCAGAAAACGGAGACCAGATCCGGCAGCGAGAGGAAAGACAATTGTTTGGCTTCGAATCCACCTGGAATCATTCCAATTACCTTGGAGCAGTAGCTACCTTCATACAAGCAGGGCTTGGAATGCGGACTGACCTCGTCGAGGATAATGAACTTTCCTATACTGCTAACCGCAGTACCACTTTGGAGCGTGTTCAGTTGGGGGAGGTTCGGGAATCCAATACCTACGGTTTTCTAAACGCAGAATTCGAACTCGGAAAGCTACTGGTAAATCCTTCTATTCGTGTAGATTATGTAAGTGGCAACTATAAAGACGCCTTGAGTACCACCTACAGTTCGGCTGGAGTCTCACAGGTATTAGCAAGCCCGAAATTGAACTTCATCTATAACCCCAATCGCAATTTGCAGTACTTCCTGAAAACAGGCTACGGCTTCCATTCGAATGACACGAGAGTCGTCATCGGAGAAAGCAATCGAAATTTCCTACCGCGCGCCTTGGGCGTCGACCTTGGGACTATCTGGAAACCTACTCCTCGCCTAATTACTGAGATAACTCTCTGGAACTTGAATCTAGAACAGGAGTTTGTCTATGTCGGGGATGAAGGGATAGTGGAACCAAGCGGTAGAACAAGGCGTTCTGGACTAGATTTAGGCCTCAGATATCAAATGAAGGACTGGCTATTTGCAGATGCAGATTGGACTTATACATATGCTAGAAGCCTGGATGAGCCGGAAGGAGCCCAATATATCCCCTTAGCCCCCATCCACACCTTTACGGGAGGCATTAGTGCTCAAAAAGACGGGTTTACTGGGGGAATAAAAGTACGACATCTCGCCAACCGGCCAGCGAATGAGGACTACAGTATCCTGGCCAAAGGCTATACCGTATTTGACTTAAACCTTGGATACAAATTCAAGCAACTATCTTGGAATCTCTCCATCGAAAACTTATTTGATGTGGAGTGGGAAGAAACCCAGTTTGCGACGCAATCTCGCCTGCAAGGAGAGGCTATGGAAGGAGTTGAGGAAATACATTTCACCCCAGGTACTCCCTTTTTCTTCAAGGCCAGCTTCAGTTATGAATTTTAAATAATTGACAGATGGGAACTTGAGGAAGGTAGATATTTCCTCCTCAAGTTCTCTTCTAGGGACATTAGGTACTCAAATTCACTATGGCTTAGCCTTTTCTGGCAGATACTTTTCAAACCAACCCATAATGCGCGGAGAGACTTCCATCTGCAATTTGGGTTCTCTTGGACCATGAGGAGTTCGCGGAAGCACAATCATCTCCGTATCAACACCTCTGCGCTTCAAAGCCACATAAAATTCTTGGCCTTGTGTGAAAGGTACGCGTAGATCATTGGCCCCATGAATCACCTGTGTAGGCGTCTCCACATTCTTGATGCGATAGATCGCGGAATGCTTTTCGTAGGTTTCATAATCCTCCCAGAATTCCTTCCCCATATGCCCTACCAAATAGTCAGGTATATCGGTAGTAGAAGTCATACTGATCAGATTCGGCAAACCAGCCCCCATACTTGCCGCCTTGAAGCGGTTAGTCTTTGTGACCAAAAAGCTGGTCATATATCCGCCATAACTCCATCCCATGGCCAATAGCTTTTCTTCATCTGCCATACCGTCAGCTACTACCTTATCTACTCCACTCATCAAGTCTTCAAAGTCACCATAACCCCAATCCCGAAAGTTGGCATAGCGGAATTCTTTGCCGTAACCAGCACTTCCACGAGGATTGGGTCGCAAAACGAAAAAGCCTTGCTCCGCAAAGTATTGCGTGAGGTAGATCGATGGATTCCCCGTAAAACCTTTCGTAAACACACCCGCTGGACCTCCGTGAATTTGCAGTATCGTAGGGTACTTTTTACCGGGTTCATAACCTAGTGGATAGGTCAATAGCCCTTCCACTTCCAAACCATCTTTGGACTTCCAGCTGATCAACTCCGTCTTACCCATGGCCGGCAATTCAATATCAGCATTGGCGGAACTAAGTACCTTTTTTCCACTTCCGTCTGCATTTGCCACATATAATTCCACTGGCTGATCCGGTGTCTGGTATACGAAAGCCATTTTCTGGGTTTGTTGATCAAATGAGATAGACCCGCTCGTACCAGCTAGAGGGCATAAAGGTTTGGCCATTCCGCGTCCTTTTTTCCCCTCCAACACATCATTGATAGGCAACAGCATGGCCGTGCGGGAAGTCTTCAGTGCTTCTGAGAAAAGGAGTCCTTTCCCATCAGCCGTCCAGCCCATCAGATTGGCATTACGATCTGGTGTATGAGGCAAAGCCGTCATTTTCCCATCAACCAATGAATATAGGTACAGATCGCCCAGCCCTATTGGCTCAGGCTTGCCATTATCCGAAACGAAAGCAATATGGCGACCGTCCGGCGAAAAATGAGGACTATCATCACTTCCATCCTGCGCTACCAAAGATCGAACGGCACTACTATCTGCTGCTACCATAGAAATATCAAAGCCACTTCGACTCGTATTAATACTAGGATTCTCCTTATGAGCGAAAACAATCTGAGAGCCATCCGGAGACCAATCAAAACTGGAGATATGGAATTCGCCCTTAGTTAGCCGCTGAACCTTCCGTTTCTTATCCTCGCCTGGCTCTAACGCAATGGTATAGAGGTGATTGTATTTGAAGTTCTGATCAACCAGGATCACAGCACGCTTTTCCTTCTTAGCTTTTTCTTCCTCTTCTGTCTCCTGATCCTTAGCTATAAAGGCAAAGCGATCGCCTTGGGGAGACCATTGAAAGGAGGCAATACCGGTTTTACTCTCCGTAATCTGCTCCGCCTCACCCCCCATCAGGCGCATTACCCATATCTGCGTCTTCCCTGAACGGTCAGATAGGAAGGCTATTCGCTGTCCGTCAGGGCTAAAGGCAGGTGCATAACTGGATTTTTCGCCGCGAGTATATTGCACCTCTAAGCTCCCATCGGTAGCTGCTACCCATATATGCTGAAGGTATTCCGATTTCTCACCTTCCGTCAAGGCTTCCCTCACAACATAGGCTGCATATTTACCATCTGGAGAAAGATCAGTGCCACTAATCTGCCGAAATTGCATGCTGAAAGCAGGATTCCACTTGAGGCCCGATTCTTGGCTAGCAAGGCCCAGTGGCAATAGAATGGACAGGGCTATAAGAAGTTGCCCGAGTTTTGGTTTTTTCATACTAATGTGAGTTTTGATACATTCTCATTCAATCTTCCTAATTTAACAAAATAGGAAACAACCTACAGCAGCGCTTCCAAATTAGCAGTATTTAAACCACTCCCTGCCTAATCTTTGTCAGATATAACTGATGCAGGGTTCTCTGACAATTCCAGTTCCCTTTCATTCCCCTTACTTACCAAAAAGTTAGTAGCGCACGAATTATTTAGTGTGTAGCATTGCCAGTAGATTGTGCTTAGCTTTGCTCGCGAAAGGAATAAGGTATCCAACGCTTTGGCGAGTAGTACTACTGATCACTAACCAAGTACCCATGTTTCGAATTATCATTTGCTTGCTTCTTCTTGGGATATTGCAGTCCAAGCTATCTGGCCAGAGTTATGAACTAATGCCATCTACGGAATACATTTTCGCAGATATTCAATTTCTAAAGCCATTTGACAAGTCCTACCGCTTTACGCTTTTCAGCCGCACGAGAATTGAAGTAGACTATAAGGAACAGATTAGTTTCTTCTCCGGTGCCTACTTCAGTTACACGCAGAAGAATGGTTTTGGCAGCACAGTCTTGGGGCGAGTGAATAATGCAGGAGCTGGCGGTGATTGGGGCATCCACTACAATCGTACCACTGACACCTGGAGTTTCTTTGGATTACTGGCTAAAGATCTAACTGAATCAAAAGGCTACAGCTGGTTTTCGATCTTCCGCTACCGTCCCAAGATAAACGATCAGTGGAGGGCCTACAATTCTATCGAATTGTTTACGGCGATGAATGGGGGAGATCATGGCGCTTCCTTACAGCGGATACGAATCGGAGTGGAAAAAGGTGGGTATCAATTTGGCTTCGGCTTCAATTGGCTTGAGCTAGGCAATTCCTTTCTATTCCTCAATGATAGTTATGGTTTATTCATCAGAAAAGAATTCAAATGAAACCTATGGAAATCTTTTATATCCTAATCGTATTATTAGCAGGTATTGGTGTGCCCATTCAAACGGCCTCGAACGCAGCCTTGGGCAAGTCTTTGGGCGGTCCGATTCATTCCACGGTGGCCGTCTTCTTAGTGGGATTGATCCTTGTGACCCTCGTTTTCTTTCTACAGAAAAATACTGTTCCTTCGGGTGCAGCGATAGCTGAAGCACCTTGGTGGGGTTGGCTTGGCGGGCCATTAGGAGTAGCCTATATCTTTGTGCTCATATTGGTAGCCCCAAAGATTGGAATGGCGAATGCGGTAGGTTTTGTGATTCTGGGACAGATCTTGGGAGCGGTGGTTTTGGACCACTTTGGTTGGTTAAATTTCCCTGTGCACAAGATTAACTGGCAAAGACTATTGGGTGCATTGCTGATGATCATTGGAGTGTTTCTGATTCGGAAGTTCTAATTGCGATCTATAGTCGGTATGCCCCAGTCTCATCAATCGTAAATTTAGGTACTTGCTGCTGTTCCTCGAAGTACTCATAAAGCGGTAGTAGCTCAAGCCAGAAGAAGGAATGTGGTGAATGTTCAAGGCTTGATTGAAAAATGGGATCATCCATCCGGGCGGGGAAGATGTGAACAGGAACCCGATCCTGTCCGTTTGATTGTGCCTGGGTCACCAGTTCGTAGAGTTCCTCAATCTTTGCGTTAGTTATGGGAAGGCAACCGACGGTCACACATCCACCATGGATGAAGATATCCGACCCAGGTTCATCCTGGTCTCCACGCATTCGGTCTGAGGCATTCGGATAATTCAAGCCCATTGACAGATGAAAAGCACTGTTGGGATTCATTCGATCAATATGATATAAGCCCTCTGGTACTTGCAAGTCCCCTTCTTTCCGTTTAGGCCCCAGCGTACCACTGCTCTTACAAATGGGATAATTAAGTAGACGCTGAAATTCCTTCTGCTCCACATCACTCACCCAAACTTCTAGTTCCTGCTCGCTTTTGAATGCGCGTAGGTAGATGTTCAGGTGCTCTTTGGCAATACCCATGCCTTGCATTTGAGCATAATACCCTTTCACTTTTTCAGCAGTACTCTCATCAAGCATGGGTGATTTTTTGGCATTCCCAATAAAAAAATAGAATAAGGACAGGGCTATTAGTCCCGAAAGGATAGCCCATAAGAAGCGCTTTCTTTTCCACATACATAGCTCTTTGAACGCTTCAAGATAAGATATAAATAGCCGCATAAAAATAAAAAGCCTGGCATTCGGAGGTCCAAATGCCAAGCTGTTACTAGTGAACGTTTTTTTCAAAACGAGAAATCACAAGGCAGAAGCCCTACCTAGGGATTAGGCCGGGGACATGCCAACAGCTCTTGTAAACGCAACATGCCTCTTTCCACGCCTTACGATTTCTCATCTTGATTGTATTACTTCAGTCTCGCCAGAATTCGCTTATTACCTGGGCTATTGCTGAGGGCCTTCTCATAATAAGTCTTGGCTTTTTCAACTTGCCCTATAATCTTATACACCTCTCCAAGGTTAAAGAAAGGCTGCCAGCGGTCGGGGTAAGCTTCACTATTTAAAGTAAACAAGGTAATTGCTGCTTGGACTTTGCGTTGGGACATGTATTGCCACCCCAAGTTCCCAACTGCCAAAGCAATGTCTTCCGCTGCGGTAAAGGGATCTTGCCTATACGCCTGGTATGCCTTTTTTGCTCCCTCTTGATCGTTTTGATCCAAAGAGTGCGAAAGGATTTCTGTAATGGTCAATAGTTTAACCTTACTCACTGCTATGGTAGAAGCTTTTCTGCTCGACCATTGTCCTTTGACATTATTGATGTACAATTCTCCACTGATGTTATCCACTCCAATTCCATTAGGTGCCGAAAAAGAAGCCGCTAGGGCCGGACCTCCCTTGATAGCTGTTTGGCCATTACCTGCCAGTAGTTTGGCCTCCCCGACTTTATTGATCTGATAGACCCGATTGGTTTTGATCTTGGTTACAAAGAGTCTTTCGTTGAAATACACGGCATGTGCTGTGCCATCTACTCCGGGGAGCGTCGCAAAAACGGAGGATTCCCCAGCAGGCGTAATCTTTATGACATCATTGCTGTTGAAGTTCGCCACATACAGATTGCCCTTAGGGTCGATAGTAATGCCATTGGGGCCGTTGAAATGGACCCCGCTGGCGAATACACTCATTTGTTTGTCGGACGATACCTTAAGAATATTGTTTTGATTAAAGTTGCAGATATAAAGGTTTTGATCGGAGTCAAAAACCAAGCCGACCGGCCCGCTCAGCCCTTCCTCGATAAAGGGCGAAATGTGCCCAAAGCGATCAATCCGCACGATCGTATGGGAAAAATAATTGGCTTGATACAAATTCCCCTGGCCATCGATCGCATTGCCGGAAGATCCATATAGTCCATCCGTTAGCAACTTGGTTTCCCCTTTTGGTGAAATCTTCCAAACCGCATCATGAAAGTTAGCCACATATACAAAGCCAAGACGATCTACCGTCACCCCCCCCAATTGACTGCGTGCCGTTAAAGGAAGATCTGTAGACAAGACACTAACTTGATCCGTTAAAGCCTCTTTTTCTTGAGCCGGCAGTATCTGGCCGAAAAGCATCAATAAGCCAATAGGTATGTATTTCATAATAGTTCGAGTAGATTTTTAATTTACCAAGCGGAGCGCTGGCCTAGACTAGCCTTGATGACGGACGCAAAAACGGCAAAACAAGCGGGAAAAGAGACCAATCCGATAGGATTTGACCTATCTTTTACCCAAATTACAGATCTGGGGCTCCAATATCTAGTGGCGTTGCCAAACCTACGTTCCCCTTCTTTCTTTATTCAACTAAAGTATCGAGGAAGGGATTAAAGTCGCTGAGGCGAATTTCTGGTTTGAAGCTAAAAAGCTAAACTACTTGATTGGCCTTCCGAAAAGCAGATGGGGTTTGCCCTGTGTATTTCTTAAAAGCGGCATTAAAAGAAGCTTTATTGCTAAAGCCAGAATCAAAAGCAATACTCAAAATAGTGTGTTGGTAATATGCTGGAGCTACCAATAAGGCCTGAGCATGCTTAACGCGATAGCCGTTGATAAAATCAGGAAAGCTTTTCCCCAAATGCTCATTCAGCACTTGCGACAAATGGTGGGTTGAAATGTCAAGTTCTGCAGCCAAGTGGTGAAGTTTTAAATCTTCCCGGAGATAAAGGCTTTCCCTCTCCATCTTGTCCAATAATTGATCTAGATATTGGCGGGCCTGAGAAGGCTTTAAGGAGGACTTTTGATAGCTCTTCTTTGGCCTTTCTTGCTCAAACACTCCCGTTGTAATCTCGGGTTGTCGAATGGTGGAGTAGCCTAAATAGTATATGGCAAAGGTGCCAGATAGCAGCACCGCCTTCGCCATTTCAAAAAGATAATCATAGTGAAAGATAGAGATGCTCAGCAAGTGAGAAAGATCAAAGAGGAGAAAGAGGCCTAGCGCCAGCAACAGTTGTTTCAGCCAACGATTTCCTAAGCGTGATAGAACCGGAGTCAGGCCTTGTTTTCCAAAAGGTCGGTAAAAACGGTAGACGAGGATCAAGTAGGCCAACAAATGCAGAAACTTGATCCCCTCATTGATAAAGAAAGATGCTGAGAAAGAAGGGGGGATTTCCACATTCTGTAACTGTTGTAGTCCCAATCTTTTTGCTTCACCAGATTGAAGAAAGAAAGGAAAATAGTACAAAGTGTGAACCACAAATGGGAGGAAATGCCATCCATCACTCCTGTGGATCGCTTTCCGTTTTCCTTCTAGAGTTTGCACATAAAACAACAACAAGGGGCCAAAAAGCAAAGGGAAGCCTACGGTGACAAACATCAGGTGAGGCACCTCATACAAATATCTCGTAAAATAGGCTGCGAACTCTGCCATCCAAAGAGAATACAATAACACCAAACCCGCCAATAAACCATTGGCTAAGCGATTGCCTCGCCTCAAAAAAAGCAGTACACAACTCAAGAAAAGCCCTTGGGCAGTGGCAAAAAATGTGATATGTGTAAAAAACCCCATTACCGTGCTACGTCTGCTAGCATATCTTTTAGGACGATGGAGGTTTTGGTCTCTCCATACTCCGCTAGTTGCTCCAAAAACTCTACCAGATGGTTGTTGTTTCGAAACCAAGCGTAAATTAGCACACAATCTTCACCTGTAAGTCGCACGCATTGTCTAATTTCCTGGAAAGCTGTCAGCTGTCTGCCAAAGGCTTTGATTTTTCCGTATGGGCATTTCAAGGTGATCTGCGCAGCAATATCAAATCCCAATTTGGTATGGTCGACAATGGTCGTATACTGTTGGATTAAACCACTGTTTTCCATTTTAGTAATTCGCTGCGCCACTGCCGGAGCCGTCAAGCCCACCTCACGCCCAATCTTGGCTAGGGAAGCTCTCGCATTTTGCTCTAACTCCGCTAATATGGCTTGATCTAGTTCATCCATTTTCGAATCATTATCAAACACAGCAAAATAAAAACATATCAAAACCAAAAATAGCATTTTACTATTTATTATAAATACATTCTCTTGAAATACTATGTAACTTTATAATAAAAAAGAATGACTTCATTTGACTTGGCCCGATCAGAACAAGAATTACTCCTCCAACAAACCATGGGCACCTTACTGGATTGGTATGAAAAAGGCGACGAGGCTCCAATAGGAACAATCTGGCCCCACGAGCAAGTCCAAACAGCCGTAGCTTCTTTCACCTACAAAAAACCTTCTCTAGCTGGACCAGCCCTACAATCACTAATCCGGGATCTAAAGGAATACACCATCCACACCACTAACTCCAACTACTTTGGCTTATTCAATCCCCGAGCGAACTTTCCCGGCATCTTGGCAGATATTATCACTGCTTTCTTCAATCCACAGCTAGCCGCCTGGAGTCATGCCCCCTACGCCGCCGAAATTGAACGAAATTTGATACTCCAATGCTGCAATCGCTTTGGCTACACCACCGGATCGCAGGATGGAACCTTCACTTCTGGCGGTGCGGAATCCAATATGACAGCGATTATCTGTGCCCTATACCATCATTTCCCCCAGTATGGAGAGGAAGGTCTATTCGCAGTGAAGCAAAAGCCGGTCATCTACTGCTCTGCGGAATCGCATCATAGCTTACTGAAGGCAACCAAGTCCCTTGGATTAGGGGCCAAGGTGCTACAGGTGATTCCTTGCAATCATGAAGAGAAAATGGACTTACAGCAATTGAAGCAAAAATTAATTCTGGACGAAGCAGAGGAAAAGCGCCCCATCATGATCGTGGGAACTGCGGGGACAACGGGCTCCGGAGCCATTGACGACTTGGATACCATCGCCGCCATCGCCAAAGTCCACAACTGCTGGTTTCATGTCGATGCCGCCTACGGCGGGGCCTTGATGCTTTCCAGCCAATACCGTCGGCATCTTAGTGGTATAGAAAAAAGCAATTCGATCACGATGGACATCCACAAGTGGTTCTCCGTCCCCATGGGAATCAGTCTCTTTCTCACCTCCGATACCGAAATACTCCACCGAGCCTTCGATGTTTCTACCGCTTACATGCCAGAAAAAGGAGCGTCGAAAAAGGAGATTGATCCTTATGTGCATTCACTACAATGGTCGCGCCGTTTTATGGGCTTAAAAATGCATTTACCCCTATTATTGTTTGGCTGGGAAGGCTACGAAGAAATGATACATCATCAAATTAAGCAGGGGGAACTACTACATAAAGGCTTGGAAGAAGCTGGTTGGGTCATCAAGAACCATAGTCATCTACCGATTCTCTGCTTCACTCACCCAAGTTTACAGCAAACCCCAGCACGTATCCGAGAAATCGTGGATGATATTGTGACTAAAGGTAAAGCATGGATCTCCACCTACCCCATCAAAGGTCAGTCGTGCATCCGGGCTTGCATTACCAATTACAATACCGGCCCAGAAGAAGTACAAAAGCTCATCGATTTACTATCCACGTGCATCTAACACGAAGCCCTTTTGTTGTTGGTATTTTGCGATCAACAACAAAACCCAAGCTACGCCCCACAACATCCTATCCGCCAGTAAGTCCCAAGACCGCATAAGTATGAGGATATAATTAGGCTAAAGTACCTGACTAAGAGCGTTTTCAATCTAGGCAATACGCAAAAACCGCGGCCCTATCTGGCCGCTAGGGAAGATAGCCATAGCTAACCAAGGACTTTTGCAACATAGCATAGGTTGAAAATGCCCATCATATCTTCTAGCGTAACTGTATCCTACACAAAAAATGATTTACCTTTGAACAAATCACCCATCCTAATTACCATGCCAATTCTAGCCTTATTCACTTGGATTATCCTAATCGCTACGCCAACCACTGAACCTACCTTCGAATGGCCCAATGGAGCCAAAGCTGCCATCTGCCTCACCTATGACGATGGCTTGCCTAGCCACATCCACACCGTTGGCCCAGCCCTAAAGAAATACGGTTTACGCGCAACCTTCTATCCCACGATGGCTTCTGAATCTATACAAACAGACATGGAACAATGGCGTCAACTCGCAGCGGGAGGCCATGAATTAGGCAATCACACCCTCTATCACCCCTGCCAAAAATCAGAACCAGATATGGATTGGGTCCCGGATTGGTATAACCTTGATGAATATAGCCCAGCGCAACTGCTTGGAGAAGTCAAATTAGCCAATGCCTTTCTACAAGCCCTTGATGATCGCAGCAGTCGCTCCTTTGCTTACCCCTGTGGTCATTTTCACGCCAGTGGTCAAGATTTCACAAAACCACTACAAGCCCATGCCTCCGCTGCTCGGGACGCCTCAGAATTACAGCTAACCCTTCCAGACATCGAAGCAGTCGATCTATTCCATATTCCCTCCTGGGCACCCAATGGCCACGATGAAACAGCCTTGATCGAGTATGTAGAAAAAGTCATCAAGAAGCAAACCTTGAGCAGTTTCACCTTCCACGGCATCGGCGCGGAGCACATGCAGGTATCCGTAGAAGCACACGAAGCTTTATTAAAGTATTTGGTAAAAAATAAGCATAGAATCTGGGTTACCACCATCGAAGCAGCAGCAAGCTACCTCCAAAAACACCGAACCTAACCCTACTGTTGTTGGTCTTTTCGACCCACAACATTGGTCCATCATTGTTGTCTTTTCGCCCCCAAGTCCCAACCCACCAATCGTCAACCTACCAACTCCTCAATCCTCCCCACAACTCTAGCCCTATCCCCTACCCCATTTTCCAAGGGCCGCTGCGACTGATGCCCATTAGCCACCAGAATACAGTCTACTCAGATGGCTTCTGCCACCTCAAAATCATGTAAAGTATCACCGATCAAAACAGCCCGTTCAGACAGGATCGATCGATTTTGAATCAATTGCAAGCCTCGATCAACCTTGCTTTCAGCGCGGTGATTATCCAAGCCTTCTATCTCGTCGAAAAATTGGTGAATACCCAGTATACTTACCAGCCATATTCTGTCACAGTTTTTTTTGCTTGCACCGCAGCTAGTGCAGCTCGGATATAAGGTATCGTATTATCTGGTAATAGGTCTTTTTCCACCCAACGCAGTTCATCACATTTATTAGGTTCCATGTTTCGCAATTCTCCATCCCATTCGCTAGCTGCGACAAAGAAATCGACTCGATCTGGCAAATGCACTTTTTCCCGCCGCCGATGCATCACGTGCACAAATTGAAAGGCTTCCAAAGCGATGGATATCCCCACTTCTTCCTTGGCTTCCCGTCGGGCAGCTTCCAGTACCGTTTCATGCTCTTCCACATGTCCAGCCACCACACTATAATTGCCATCCTCATAGCCGGTATTGTAACGGCGTGCCATTAGTAGTTGCTGTTGGTTGTTGAAAAGAAATAAATGAACTGCTGGTACCAGCTGGTGTTTTTTTGGCATTACAATGATTAGCTTTAGTTGAATCTCTTTCTTATAAATTCTGTTGCTTTATCTATTGCCCTCACTCCCCAATATCCTCATGCCACAGATCCGGCTTCTCCCTAATGAATCTCCGCATCAATGCCACACAACGCTCGTCATCCACTACTTCCACCTCTACTCCTCTTGCTTGCAGCAGCTCCTCCTCCCCCATAAAAGTCCGATTCTCTCCAATCACCACTTTGGGTATCCCATACAACAACATCGTACCAGAGCACATAGAGCAAGGAGATAAAGTGGTATACATCACGCATTCTCGATAAACGGAGGCGGGTTGTCGTCCCGCATTTTCCAAAGCATCCATTTCACCATGCAGGATGGCACTCCCTTTCTGTATGCGCCGGTTATGGCCTCGCCCGATTATCGCCCCTTTGTGCACCAAGACCGCACCTATCGGGATTCCTCCCTCCTCCATGCCTTTGCGGGCTTCGGCTAAAGCCGCATCCATAAATCGACCTTCCATAATGATAGTCTTTAGTCATGCCATTGGGCAGGTAGAACTCAGAGGCAAGAAGACAAACATTGTTCGATGCGTCGCGCTTGAGTTGATTACTCAACCAGCTTAGCAAGTTTTTTTTGCCTAGCGTTTTTTGCATACTTTTTGGGGCAATGCCAAAAAGTATGCCGCCGAAGGCAGTCACAATAGGGAGTTGACACGACTAGCCAAAACAGGAAAAACTAAGTCCCAAATGCCGTGTATTATAACTCCAACCCTCTCACCCACTCCTTCAAGGGCTCCCTGAATTCCTCTCTTTTCAACCCAAACAACAAATTGGTTTTAATGAAATCCAACTTATTCCCCACATCGAAACGTTTGCCATCGAAGTGCAACCCAAACATATCCTGAGATTTCAATAACAGGCGCATGGCATCTGTCAATTGAATCTCATTGTTCACCCCAGTGGGAATCACTTCCAACAAATCAAAAATCTCGGGCGTGAACACGTAGCGCCCTGCGATGACCAAGTTCGAAGGCGCTTCCTCTGGCCGCGGTTTTTCAATCCATTGATCTACTTTGTACAATCCGTTGTCTCCAATCAATTGCCCTCCCATCACGCCATAGCGATGCGTCAAGGATTTCGGTACCTCCTCCAAGGCTACGACCGAGGCCTGATGTTGCTCATAGATCTCCATGATCTGCTGCATCACTGGTTTATCTGTATTGGAATCTAGTATCGTATCCCCCAATAGTACCGCAAAAGGTTCATTCCCTACATGTAGCCGGCCATAACGCACTGCATCTCCCAGGCCATTTAGTTCTTTTTGCCACACAAAATGAATATTGGCCATATCAGAGATGCGCTTGATCATTTCCAACTCCTCCTTCTTACCCTTTTGGGCTAGATTATATTCTAACTCAAAGTTATGGTCAAAATGCTCCTCGATAGCGCGTTTCCCCTTCCCAATAACCATTAAGATATCCGTAATTCCGGAGGCTACTGCTTCCTCAATCACATATTGAATCACAGGCTTGTCCACAATCGGGATCATTTCCTTGGGTTGGGATTTGGTGGCGGGCAATAGGCGGGTGCCGAAACCAGCGGCCGGGATGATGGCCTTCTTAACAGTACTCATGTTAACTAACAATTATGGGTTTAAATACTACGATCTTATGTTGAGACAAGACTTCGCACAGTGAATCATACATTTCTTCGTTTTCATAGGTGCCAATGATAGCACCTCCCGATCCCGTAAACTTGGCACTGGCCCCTACAGATCGGGCCAGGGCTATCATTTCCTTGTTTTTGCTGCTGATTTGGTAGATAGAACTACGCAAATCAAAGTTGGCATTGAGTAAGGTAGAAATTTGATCAAATTGTTTAGCATCCAAGAGATGCATGACCTGTACAGTGAGGTCGGCAAATCCCCTCATCGCATCAATTACCACTTGATCCCCTTTATCGAAGCGAGATCGAATATCATTATGAAATACCTCGGACCCCTCTGATAGATCAGTACGGTAAGCGATGTATAGACGTTGCAAATGATCGGCAGAGAAAGGCCGATAATCGCCATATTCCTGCCGTTCAAAAATAGCTTTATCGAAGTCCATAAAAACAGGTTCCTCGTAGGCTTGAGCTACGCGGTCCTGTAAGCCAGCGCTAATGCCCAGTTCATCCGTTTCAACTGAGAGCACCAAATTAGCCAATAGTTGTCGGGGTATGCGAATCTTGTAAAAGGCCATCAAAGCCTTCATACAAGCGGTTATAATAGCGCTCGATCCAGCCAGCCCTAGACGATTGGGAATATTAGATTGATATCGAATGGTAAAGTTCCGATTGTCCAATACAGCGCGATTTGCTCTACAATACTCCAAAAATTTTTTGATCGTAGCCTTCAGCAATCGGATACCTCCATAATACCCAAAAAGCTGAACATCCTCATATAATCCATTGATGTCTTTATAGATACTTCGATCGCGTTCCTGGGGAAGAATTTCCAATTCTGGCGTTTCGTACAGAACAACTTCCGCGCTAAAATTACTGAAGACAAAAGCAATGGTCTTACCATAGTAGCCATCTGAGGGATTCCCTATCAAGGCCGCTCTAGGATATGACCGGGTATGTATGATCATGGATTTTAGTGTTGAAAAATCTAAAACTAGGGTTGAAAAAATCTAAAACGCGATTTTACCGCACATCTTTTTCTAATTCCCTTTTAATTACCGTCCAACCTCCTTAATTTTCGGGCAAGTTAATTATTAACTGATGAATATAAACGAAAAACTAACAATTGAGCAGCTTCTGCCCAAGGTGGAACTGCTGTGGGATCTCTCTGCCCACAAGATACGATGTATCGAACAAGAATATGATCCTTCTCAAGGTGCTCCCGTTTTCACACGTGCAGGCAAATACACTACTCGGGGTTGGACCGAATGGACCCAAGGGTTCCAATATGGTGCCAGCATCCTACAGTATGACGCTACCGGTGACGAAACATTTTTGGAGATCGGACGAAAGGCTACCTTAGAAAAGATGGCCTCTCACGTCGGACACTTTGGTGTTCATGATCATGGTTTCAACAATGTGAGTACCTACGGCAATTTGCTGCGCCTGATGAAAGAGGGCAAAATTCCACAAGTGGATTGGGAACAGCACTTTTACGAACTAGCCTTAAAGCTATCGGGAGCTGTACAGGCCAAACGCTGGACTGAACTGCCAGATGGAGGTTACATGTATTCTTTCAACGGACCACATTCTCTGTTCGTGGATACCATCCGGACTGTTAGAGCAGTCATGGTAAGTCATGAATTGGATTATGCGATTTGGGGAGAAAATGACCGCCGTATTAGTCTCCTAGAAAGAGGAATCCAACATGCCATAGCTACCGCTAAATACGCCATCTATTACGGAGAAGGGCGAGATAGCTACGATGAATGGGGAAGAACAGCTCACGAAAGCATCTTCAACACCAATGATGGCAACTTCCGTTGTCCAAATGCTCAACAAGGCTTTTCCGGCTTTACGACCTGGACCCGAGGTCTAGCTTGGGCCATCGCTGGCTACCCAGAACAATTGGAGTACCTGAAGACACTCTCCGAAGAAGAGCTCGCTCCTTATGGTGGATTTTCAGCACTAGAAGCCATCTACTTGAAAGCAGCCAAGGCTACCTGTGATTTCTATATCAACAATACGCCTTCTGACGGCATCCCCTATTGGGATACCGGTGCACCAAACTTGCACAAATTAGGAGATTACTTTAGTCGTGCTTCCGATCCTTATAATGAATTCGAGCCGATTGATAGCTCCGCCGCTGCCATTGCTGCACAAGGATTGCTAAGATTGGGTAGATATTTAGGGGAAGAAGGAAAACGCTATTGGCAAGCCGGTATAACGGTATTGGATAGCTTACTACAAGCGCCTTACCTAAGTGAAGATCCAGAACACCAGGGGCTTCTATTGCATACCATTTATCATCAACCGAACGGCTGGGATTATGTTCCTCCAGGTAGTAAAATACCATATGGAGAGTCCTGTATGTGGGGAGATTATCACCTACGAGAAGTCACGCTCTACGCCCAACGGTTAATCAAAAACGAAACCTATTACACCTTTTATGGTAGTGTGAAATAGCAGAAATCATGACGAAAAACCAGAAAGATTTAAACAAGCTCTGCGTTCACACCATCACCACAAAACCCTGGTCACTCGAAGAATCGCTAGAACACTACGCGGCCAGGGGTATAGGTGGAATCAGTGTATGGACAGATGCTTATGCTGAAATGGGAGCAACTAAAGCGGGAGAATTGATAGCTGATTCTCCCTTGGAGGTAGTATCCCTGGTACGAGGAGGCTTTTTTCCTAAAGCCACTGCGGCCGAAAGGACAAAAGCCATTGAGGACAATAAGCGGCTGATAGAAGAGGCCGCCGCCTTAGGCGCACCGCTCATCGTTCTAGTCTGTGGGGCAGAACCTACGCAACCACTGTCGACTTCCAGAGCACAGATCCAAGCCGGTATCGAAGCGCTCCTTCCCTTGGCAGAATCTTTAAACATCAAGTTGGGCATAGAACCGCTGCATCCCATGTATGCTGACACTCGCTCCGCAGTGTCCACCCTGAATCAAGCCAACGATATGACAGAAGCTATCCAATCTCCTTTGGTAGGGGTTGTGGTAGACGTCTATCACCTTTGGTGGGATGAGCGCCTGGAGGCTGAAATCATGCGAGCCGGCGCTAAGGACTATTTATTTGCCTACCACATCTGTGACTGGCGGGTCCCCACGGAAGACATGCTCAATGACCGCGGTCTGATGGGAGAAGGATGTATCAATGTTCCTCAAATCAGCGATTGGGTGAGCCAAGCGGGCTTCAACGGATTCACAGAAGTAGAAATTTTCTCACATCGGCACTGGCAATCTGAACAGTCCGAATTTTTAGAAAAAATAATAAAAGCATATCATACACATGCCTGATAATACATTTAGCAACGTACATACGATTGGGATTATCTTAAACGGAGTGACTGGTAGGATGGGCACCAATCAACACCTTCTCCGCTCCATGGTTGCCATACGAGATCAAGGGGGAATTCCTATTGGAAACAATGAGGTCATCATGCCTGATCCGATATTGGTGGGCCGTAATGCCGCAAAGCTGAAGAAGCTATGCGATATTTCTGGATTCAATAAAATGACCACGGACCTGGAAGAGGCACTACAGGATGATCACAACCAAATCTATTTTGACGCACAGATTACGGGACGCCGTTATCACGCTGTGAAAAGGGCCATTGAGCTAGGTAAGCATATCTACTGCGAAAAGCCAACTGCCGTCAATTCACAAGAAGCACTGGAATTGTATAAATTAGCTCAGGAGGCAGGCGTGAAGCACGGAGTAGTGCAGGATAAGTTGTGGCTTCCCGGTATCCTGAAGTTGAAAAGACTAATGCAAAGTGACTTCTTCGGACAAATCCTAAGTGTCCGTGGGGAGTTTGGCTACTGGGTATATGAAGGACATTCCATCCCTGCTCAGCGCCCCTCCTGGAACTATCGTAAGGAGGACGACGGGGGAATCATCGTAGACATGCTATGCCACTGGCGATACGTCCTAGATAATGTATTTGGTAAGGTTAAAGCGGTATCTTGTCTGGGTGCCACACATATTCCAAAACGGGTGGATGAAAACGGGAAGGAATATGATGCAACGGCAGATGACGCAGCCTATGCCACCTTTGAACTAGAAGGAGGAGTTATAGCACATTTCAATTCATCCTGGACGGTTCGAGTTCGTAGAGATGATCTATTGACGCTCCAGGTGGATGGCACTCGCGGCTCGGCGGTGGCAGGTCTCCGAGAATGCTACATCCAGCATTACGGAAATACCCCAAAACCAGTCTGGAATCCTGATGTGCCACAACCCATCAACTTCTACGACGATTGGTCTAAAGTACCAGAACAAGAACCCTATGACAATGCCTTCAAGGCACAATGGGAACTCTTCTTGAAGCATGTGGTTACCGATACCCCCTTTGAAAATGACCTGTTGGAAGGAGCTAAAGGTGTACAATTAGCAGAATTGGGGCTGGAAAGCTGGGCGCAAAGACGCTGGTTAGATATTCCTGATTTGGTTTAGGTAAGCATAATAAAAGTAGAAGTCAGAGGTAAGAGGACAGATGTCTAGCGTCTGATTGCTGAGCTCTTTCATCTGTCAGCAAAGCGATCTGACCTCTGACCTCTCCACCTCTTGGCTTAGAAAACGAAAACACCAACAAAATGAAACGAGTCGCACTGATTACCGGCGGAAGCCGTGGAATTGGTTTAGGTATAGCTCACGCATTGGCAGCCGAAGGTTGGTCTATAGCCATCAATGGAATGCGGCCAGCTGAGCAAGTACAAGATACCCTGGAAGAATTGGGCAAGCATGGAACGGAGGTCATATACTGCCAAGGTAATGTGAGAGATACGCAAGACCATAAGCGCATGCTCAATCAGATCATGGGCAAGTGGGGCCAGCTCAATGCCTTAATAAATAATGCAGGGGTAGCCCCCAAAGAACGCAAGGACCTTCTGGATATGAGTGAGGAAAGTTATGATAGAGTGATGGGGATCAACCTTCGAGGCCCCTTCTTCCTAAGTCTTGCCGCCGCAAAGCTAATGGTACAGTCTAAGCAACAGGATGCCAGCTTCCCGGCTTTCCTCGTGAATATTTCCTCTATCTCCGCTACTGTTGTTTCTCCCAATCGTGGACAGTATTGTATGTCAAAGGCAGGCATCAGTATGGCTACTCAATTGCTCGCCGCGCGATTGGGTAAAGAGGAAATTCCAGTGTATGAAGTAAGGCCCGGGATCATCAAGACCGATATGACCTCAACCGTCAAAGGGAAATATGACAGCCTGATCCTAGATGGAGATCTCTGTGTACAACCCCGCTGGGGTTTACCAGAGGACGTAGGAAAAGCAGTGGCGTCTCTAGTCAGAGGGGATTTCCCCTACTCCACCGGCCAAGTCATCATGGTCGACGGAGCACTAACGATGCCAAGGCTCTAACCACCAAAATCAACCCCCAGACCTCGGTCCCACCTTATCGTTGGTGAAAACGCCAACGATAAAGGAGAGATTCTGGAGACTAGCCCAAGAGGGAATGAAATTGGAGTGACAATTAGCGGCCGGCCTGGCAAAACACTGTCTGATGCGTTGGGCTTGAGTTGATTACTCAACAAGCTTAGCAAGCTTTGTTTAGCTAGCCCTCTTTGAGCCAGTGGCTCAAGCCATCCCAGAAGCGTTTTTTGCTGACTTTTTTCGGCGATTGTAAAAAAGTCAGTCGCCGAAGGCAATCTCCAGAGCAGAACTGAACCCTACAGGGCTTGAACCCCACCAATAGAAGTGGAAGACACCCTGATATTTTGCTCGCCAAACTGCTAGAAAGCGTGGTATAATACTAGCCATGGCCAGGGTAAAAGAACAACGACATACTAAACCAACTATGACCTTCAACAATATATCATGAATAAAGAGACACTTTGGAAACTCTGTTGCGCTGCTGTGATCTTGGTGGCTATATTAACCTTCACACCGGTCATCACCCCAAGTGGCCGCTATCAACCCCAGCTCATGGGGATGCCCTACACACTATGGATGGGCATTTTGCAAGCCATCGTGCTGGTAGGCATTACGTATCTAGGCACCCTTGTTCACCCCGGACGCAAAAACGACTAAGCCATGCTACAATCTTTAATTATTGTCGGAATCATATACATTGCCGCGCTGGTATTCTTTACCATGAGCGCTAGAACCAAGGAAAAAAGCTCTAAAGGCTTTTTGATGGCAGGTGCCAACATTGGAGCTGTGCTAGGCTTCTTCACCTTCGCAGCAACGCTTTTTAGCACTTTTACCCTTCAGGGGATGCCAGATTTCTTTCGCAATCATGGCGTAGGGGCGTGGATATTCTTGGCCATTTCTGATGCCGTAATGGTATTTGGAATCATTTCTATCGGTTACGCTTTTCGTAAGAAGGCCGCAGGGCATGAGTATTATGGCATGGCAGGCTTTATGAGCTACTGTTACAAATGGCGCGTAGCAGGCTTGGTTACTTTTTTTGGCGCTTTCATCTTTTTGGTGCCTTATGTAGCTATTCAAATCAGAGGGGTTGCCATCTTTCTAAGTGGGGCTTTCCCGGATTCAATTCCCTTGTGGGTTGGAGCCGTGGGAATGGTTGTAGTGATGCTGATCTATAGTGAGATTGGAGGGTTAAAAGCTATCATTTATAGTGATATGTTGCAAGGTATCCTACTCCTCGCGGTCATCTGGATTATTGGCATCAACTGCCTCAACTACTTTGGGGGGATCGGACCAATGTTCGAAGAAATCCAGCAGAAAAATGAAGCCTTATTGTCTGTCCCCGGCCCCAACGGCTTACTCGACTTTCAATTTCTATTTGGCTCCATGATCGCGATCTGTCTACTACCTTTCACACAACCTCAGGTATCTACACGATTGATCATCATGAAGGATACCAAATCGCTATATAAGCTAGCAGTAGGATTAGGGTTCTTTGCCATTCTAATCATACTTCCCACACTATTTATGGGGATGTATGGAGCAGCTAAGTATCCAGATGCCAGTACTGCTGAATTCCTCAATCGTACTTTTCTGGAGGATCAGGCACCATTGATTGCTGCCTTTGTGATGATAGGGTTAATCGCTGCTGCCATTTCTACCTCGGATTCTCAGTTATTCGCTTTGGGTGGAGAAATTCGTTCTCTACTATCCGGAGATGACAAGAAGATGTTGGGCTATGCCCGGATTGCCATTCTCTTCTTCGCCATCATCACTTTAGCTTTTGCTCTGATGAGTAGTGATGAGTTGGTATTGCTTACGCGCATGAGTTTTGCAGGAACGGCTTTGATGGCTCCAATGATCTTCACAGGTATATTTTACGACCGATCTGGTTTCCTTAAAATCATACCGCTAGCCACTTTGGTCGCTTTGCTCATTTTGGTGCTATCGCTATTTGGCATAGTCCCGAATAGCATAGCGGGGATTCGCATGGACCTCATTTTATTAGGATTATTAGCACTTATCGCGATTGTAGCTGTTGGAATAGATAAAAACCGAAATTAAACTTATTTTAGAAAGATGAAACGAGTGCCTTACACTGAGATGCACCAAGAGTTGGTTCGAGTGCTACGAAAGATTGGATTCACAGACGAGCGGGCAGACCTGAGCGCCCGGCTTTTTGCCGAAGCTAGTAGAGATGGCGTCTATTCTCACGGATTAAATCGCTTCCCGCGTTTCATCGAATACATTCGCAAAGGCTATGTGAAGATCGACGAAGAAGCTGTTCCGATAAAGCAACTAGGAGCCCTGGAACAGTGGGATGGCCAGCTCGGACCTGGCAACCTCAACGCCTGGGCCTGCATGTCACGCGCCATTGAATTGGCTAAAAAGCATGGGATTGGCCTAGTTGCCCTGAGAAATACTAACCATTGGATGCGCGGAGGCGCCTTTGGCTGGCAAGCGGCTGAGGCTGGGATGATCGGGCTTTGCTGGACCAATACGATTCCAAACATGCCCGCCTGGGGAGCTAAAAATCCGGTATTTGGTAACAATCCACTGATCATTGGTTTTCCCAAACCTGATGGGCATATTGTACTGGACACCGCAATGACGCAATTCTCCTTTGGTAAAATAGAAAGCTACCGCAGACAGGGGAAATTGCTGCCGGTAGCAGGAGGGTTTGACTCTGCTGGAGAAATTACCAGAGATCCAGCTGAAATTGAAAAAAGTGGTAGAGCCTTGCCCTTTGGTTTTTGGAAAGGCTCGGGGCTGTCGCTCATGTTGGATTTGTTGGCGAGTAGTTTATCAGAAGGACTGGCTACCACGCAGATAGGTAAACAGTGCGAAGATGAATATGGCTTATCTCAGGTCTTTATTGCCATCGATGGACAAGGCCTGGGTGCTAAAGCCCACTACGAAGAAATGTTGGAAAATACGCTTGATGCCATCCGAAGTGCTGAACCAGCCGCCCCTGGCGAAAAAGCCTACTACCCCGGGGAACGCACCTTGGCCACTAGAGTCGAAAACGAACGCTTAGGCATTCCCGTTGATGAAGCTTACTGGGCTGATATAAAAGCAATGTAGTTATGAATAACAACTATCTAAGGATATTCACAATAGTTGGCTTGACACTACTGGGTGTTTGGGGTGTCAAGAAAATTATTTTCCCTACTCATGCAATCGATTTCAACAGTGATATACGGCCCATTTTGAATCGCCATTGCCTGCGATGCCATGGAGGGGTAAAAGCTTCTGGGGGCTTAAGTTTTTTATTTGAGGAAGAAGCTTTTCAGGCTGCCGAATCTGGTAAACTAGCCATTGTACGCGGCAAGGCAGGTAAGAGTGAGTTGATACGCAGAATCAAACATAGTGATCCAGAATTGCGAATGCCCCTGGATGCAGACCCTATGTCTCCCGAAGAAATCCAACTGTTAACCGACTGGATTAATCAGGGCGCACCCTGGGCAAAACACTGGGCTTATATTCCTCCGGGGAGACCTGCAGTAGCTGATCCATCCACTGCAACGGAATTTCCATTACAGAACGAAATTGACCACTATATACTCGATCGCCTACAACAGGAGGCCATCCCTCCCGCTCCCAGGGCTGATAAAACAACCCTGATCCGCCGACTCTCCCTAGACCTCACTGGCCTCCCTCCTACTGATGCTGAAGTGACAGAATTTCTGGCTGACGAGAGCGAAACTGCTGTGGATAAAGTCATTGATCGACTCTTGGATTCTCCACATTTTGGGGAGAGATGGGCAGCCATGTGGATGGACCTTGCCCGATACGGGGATTCCCAGGGCTATCAAAAAGATCCCTATCGATCCATCTGGCGTTATCGAGACTGGTTAATTGATGCCTTTAATGAGGACTTACCCTTTGATCAATTTACCATACAACAATTGGCAGGAGACCTTTTGCCAGAGTCATCCGAAAAGGAACTTCTAGCCACTGCTTTTCACCGAAATACCATGACCAATGACGAAGGGGGTACCGATGATGAAGAATTCAGAGTAGCTGCGGTGATTGACCGAATCAATACCACCTGGGAAGTCTGGCAGGGTACAACCATGTCCTGTGTTCAATGTCACAGCCACCCTTACGATCCTTTCGTACATAAGGACTTCTATACGTCCATGGCTTTTTTCAACAACACGGAAGATGCCGATACCCGCAACGATGCGCCAAACCTAATGAGTTTTTCTAAAGCAGATAAGGACAAGCTAAAACGTTGGACCAATAGTCTATCCCCGGTACCGATCGCAGATAGCATATACGACAGTAAGCTGTTGAATCAGTATCGACGCATAGCCCTTTTCCCCAATTGGAAGCCGGGTTTCTGCGACAGTTGGGATAAACTATATATCGATGATAAAAATAGAGCGCGTGGCATAGCCAATGAAGGATGGCTCCACTTTAAGGAGGTGGAGATGACAACGGTTGACGCCATCACACTGAGCCATAACCAGACGAAAGAGCCCATAAAAGTGTCCGTATTCGCTGGAGCCTTGAACGGTCCTATTCTTGGAGAGGCAAATCTCAGTCGAGGTGAGAAAACCCGGATTCAACTGACTCCTGTTAACAATAGTAAGCAAGATCTATTTATCCAGTTTCATAGTGAGACAAGGATTCCTCGGGGCTTTAGGGTGGAAGACCTGAGTTTTGGATCCGCTGCCCTTGCTAGGGCCGAACTAGCCGATAGTCTTGCAGAGCTGGCCCAGGTTCCAACTCCCATTATGAAGGACCTCTCCGGTGATGCAAGCCGTACCACCCATGTATTTGAAAGAGGGAATTGGTTGGTCCATGGAGAGGTGGTAGAAGCAGACGTCCCGGAAAGCTTATTCCCCTTACCCGAAGACGAACAAATAGATCGACTTGACTTAGCAGAATGGCTGGTTCATCCTGAGAATCCGCTCACTTCCCGCGTTATCGTCAATCGATTTTGGGCAGAAATGATGGGGAGAGGGATTGTTGAAACCATTGAGGACTTCGGTTCTCAAGGCACGCCCCCAACCCACCCGGCATTGCTGGATTGGCTAGCCATTGAATTCCAAGAGGATATGCAATGGAGGGTTAAGAAGCTATTGAAATTTATTGCCAGCTCCAGCGCCTATCAACAGAGCTCTGTCACTAGCCCGATTGCCTTAGAAAAAGACCCCAATAACCAATGGTGGTCGAGAGCTTATCGCAAGCGTTTGACCGCAGAGCAGGTAAGAGACCAAGCCTTAGCAGTAAGTGGCCTCTTGAGTACCAAGATGTATGGCCCTAGCGTAATGCCGCCACAACCGGATGGTGTCTGGCAAGTTATCCGCAATGTGATGCGTTGGCGGGAGAGCCAAGGAGAAGATCGCTACCGGCGAGCCTTGTATACCTTTTGGCGGAAGTCTAGTCCCTATCCCTCTTTTCTAACCTTTGACAGTCCAAGTAGAGAAATATGCGTCTCTAGGAGAATTCAAACCAATACACCATTGCAGGCGCTCACCACGATGAACGATACTGTCTATGTTGAAGCGGCCCGAGCCTTAGCAAAAATGGCCATGACCAAGGCAGAAAAGAAAGAGGAAAAAGCGCTGGCCATTGCGTATGAAAGCGCATTGCTGAAAGCACCAAATTCCGAAACTTTAGATGTCTTACAACAACATTTTGAAGAGAACCTTAGCTACTATCAGGAAAATCTGGAAGAAGCTAGGAAAATAGCACAAAGTGAAGAAGCTGATCCCACAAGATTAGCGGCCCTAACCGTTGTCAGTAACGTCATTCTCAATCTTGATGAGTTTGTGGTGAGGGAATAACACTTCCCGTAGGTACCTGAACCCGAAACAGCATCGAGAAAAAACTAGGTCTTTTTAAAGAGACCCAAAATCAAATCCATGAAATTGCTCAATGAACTGATACAGGAATATGAGAAAGAGCTGACGCGGCGCTCCTTCCTACAGTTGGGGGGGCTAAGCCTGGGTGCCATGGCTTTGTCTTTTCTATCCTCTTGCGATAGCCCTACCGGATTAGCCTCTAGTCAGGCTAGTCCACTCATAGACCTAGCCAATCCCTTGCGACCGAGAGATAGCCATTTTGCCCCTAAAGCAAAACGGGTCATATTCCTCCATATGGCAGGTGCACCTTCACAATTAGAGTTGTTTGAGTATAAACCAGCACTACATAAGTTAGATGGCTTGGATTGTCCTCCTTCCTTGTTAGAAGGCAAACGTTTCGCCTTTATCACAGGCGTTCCTAAAATGTTAGGACCCCAATTTGAATTTGGTAAGTTTGGAGAAACACAGAGTTACGTATCAGATCGTTTACCGCATTTCAAAGAGGTAGTAGATGAGGTAACTTTCCTCCGAGCTATGCATACAGATGAATTCAACCACGCACCAGCGCAGCTATTCATGCACACCGGACATGCCCGCCTCGGGCGCCCCAGCATGGGCTCCTGGGTGACCTACGGCTTAGGCTCCGAGAACCAGGATTTGCCAGGCTTCGTTGTCCTAGTATCTGGTCAATCGGCTCCCAGTGCCGGCAAAAGTGTCTGGGGTAGCGGCTTTTTGCCTACCGTCTTCCAAGGGGTGCAATGTAGATCCAAAGGCGAGCCAGTGTTGTATGTGAATAACCCAGACGGAATGCCCCGGAATATTCGTAAAGGTACCATTGAAGCCATCAATGAGTTGAACCGCAGGCGGTATGAGGAAGTTCAAGATCCAGAGATTGTAACGCGAATCGCCCAATATGAAATGGCCTTCAAAATGCAAATGACAGTACCTGAGGTCATGGATATCAATGATGAACCCGACTATATTCATGAAATGTACGGTACCACCCCTGGACAAGCCTCTTTCGCTAACAATTGCTTATTGGCGCGTAGACTGGCGGAGAAGGATGTACGTTTTATTCAATTGTTCCATCGCGGCTGGGATTCCCATGGTAGTAATCAATTTGAAGCGCTGGACATCGGATTTGTAAAGCGTTGCCAGGAGATTGATAAGCCTATGTCCGCTCTGTTAAAAGACCTTGAGCAACGGGGATTGTTAGAGGAAACCCTGGTGGTATGGGGCGGAGAATTTGGGCGAACGCCGATGATGGAAAACCGAGGAGGAATATCCAATCCCTTTGCCGGTCGAGATCATCACAAAGAGGCCTTCACCATGTGGATGGCCGGTGGTGGGGTGAAGAAAGGTTTTAGCTTCGGTGAAACCGACGAGATCGGTTACTACGGTACCCAGGATCGTGTCCACACCCATGATCTACAAGCCACCATCCTGCATCTGATGGGTATTAATCACGAAAAACTAACCTACCACTTCCAAGGCCGAGACTTTCGACTCACGGATGTACATGGACATGTGGTGAAAGATCTTATGGTGTAAACCAGCATTAAGCAAAACAGAACAAAATGAAACCAACAATCGCTTTGCTCTCCCTTCTGACCCTATGCCTATGGTCAAATGCCCAGGATATGGTACTTCCGCTTTATCCTGAAGGTATCCCCTGCGTCAGTGAAAATCAGCAAAAGACCCGAGAGGTAAATAATGGTTCCGAAAGGCGAATCAGCGCCGTACAGGAGCCTGAGATAGCCGTATATCTTCCGGCCAAATCCAATGCCAATGGGACTGGTGTCGTGATCTGCCCAGGTGGCGGCTACTGGGTGCTAGCTTGGGATTGGGAAGGTAGTTGGATGGCCAAATGGCTAAATGAAATGGGTATCGCTGCTTTTGTTTTGAAATACAGACTTCCGGGTTGGGAATCCGATGAATGCAATGACAAAGTAGCCTTGATGGATGCACAACGAGCCATGAGATTGGTTCGGAGCAAAGCCCTTGATTGGCGGTTAGATCCGGATCGCATCGGAATTATGGGTTTCTCAGCAGGTGGACATTTGGCTTCTTCCTTATCTACCCATTTCGATGCTGGAGATGAGAGCGCTAGTCTAGCGGTTGATCGTTTTTCTTCACGCCCTGATTTCTCCATCCTCATGTATCCCGTCATTTCCATGGATACCACGATTGCTCATATGGGTTCTCGTAAAAACATAATTGGAGAGAATCCTAGTGCAGAAATGCAAGTCTACTATTCCAACGAAAAACAGATCACTGCCGAAACGCCGCCCGCCCTGCTCATCCATGCAGATAATGACCGGGGTGTATTGCCTGAAAACAGCATTGTTTATTATCAGGGCCTAAGAAAACACGGTATTCCAGCAGCGCTCCACATCTTCGAATCAGGAGGACATGGTTTTTCCTTCGGTAAGGGGCGTGGCGATGTAGAAGGCTGGCCTAGAGTAGCCCAAGAGTGGTTGACCGGTAGAGGTCTACTAAAAAAGAAACATCGTGCTTTGATCGTCGATGGTCAAAACAATCACAGGAATTGGCCGGAAACAACACCAATCCTAAAGCAGCAACTAGAAGAGACGGGACTCTTCGTCGTCGATATCGCTACCTCACCACCAAAGGGAGAATCCATGGATGACTTTCGCCCTTCCTTTCACGCCTACGATTTGGTAGTCTCCAACTACAATGGAGATGCATGGCCGGAAGAGACACGAGAGGACTTTGAACGTTTTGTACACGGCGGCGGTGGCTTCATCTCTGTTCATGCCGCTGACAATGCTTTCTCAGATTGGCAGGCCTACAATGAAATGATTGGTCTCGGAGGCTGGGAAGGCCGAAACGAGAAAAGTGGCCCTTACGTCTACATCAATGATAAAAACGAAGTAATTCGAGATGATTCGCCTGGTAGAGGGGGAAACCACGGAAAGCGCCATGAATTCATTATTCAGGTCCGAGACAGCACCCATGCCATTATGAAAGGCTTACCTACCAAGTGGCTCCATGTCGAAGATGAACTGTACGACATGATGCGTGGCCCTGCAAAGAATATGCACATTTTAGCTACGGCCTATGGTGATCCAGCGCAGGGCGGACAAGGCAGACATGAGCCGATGATGATGACCATCCACTATGGCTTGGGGCGAGTCTTTCATACCACACTTGGCCATCTCAATGAGTCTCAAATGTGCCAGGGATTCAAGGTCGTCTTCCAGCGAGCCGCCGAATGGGTCGCAACCGGTCAAGTGACCCAAGAAGTGCCCAAAAAATTCCCCACTACAACACAAACTATGCTTTCTGATCCCCCTAAATAACACCCTTCTTCGATAAATATTATGGACAATCATAAAAGGAGATGACTAAGCACTCGTAGATAGCGTTGAATTTCATTTTTGAATGTCTTCAAACACAAGATTTGTTGAAGAACCAATAATATAATCCTCTTGCCATGAAAAAGCCATCCACACTCAATCGACGTTCTTTCAATCAATTGCTAGCCACAGGAGCCTTATTGTCCCCACTTTATGGCTTCAATGCTCCTCCAGCTAAGCTGGGCAGCAAAATGAAAATGGGTCTAGTCACTTACCTCTGGGGCAAGGATTGGGATCTGCCTACACTTATTGAGAACTGCACTAAAGCCAAAACCTTCGGAGTAGAGCTACGAATCGAACACGCGCATGCCGTCACCTTAGATCTTTCCCAAAACGATCGCCTAGAAGTAAAAAAGCGTTTCGCAGATAGTCGAGTTACTTGCCTAGGAATGGGCACTAATCAAGCCTACCACCACGCAGATAGTTCGCGCTTGAAAGCTGAAATCGAGGGAACAAAGAAATACATTAAGTTGAGCCATGACATTGGTGGCAGCGGCGTCAAAGTTAAACCCAATGCTTTCCCGAAAGGCGTATCCAAGGAAAAGACCATCGAGCAGATTGGAACAGCCTTAAATGAAGTGGGCAAATTCGGAGCCGATTATGGTCAAGTCATTAGAGTGGAGGTACATGGCCGGGGAACTCAAGAGTTGCCCAACATGAAAGCCATCATGGATATTGCTGACCATCCTAATGTTAAGGTATGTTGGAATTGCAACGATCAGGACTTGATCGGCGAAGGACTAGAACACAATTTCAATTTGGTCAAGGATCGCTTTGGGGATACGGTTCATATCCGGGAAGTCAATGTCGGAGAATATCCCTATCCCGCCCTTGCCAAACTATTCACAGCCATCGACTATGATGGATGGATTCTCCTAGAATGTCGCACCAATCCAGAGAATAAGCTTAGCGCTATGAAAGAGCAACGAAAACTGTGGAACAAAATGGTAAAACAAGCGCGCCGGGAGATCAAGGCTTAGCACTAGCAAGCGTTAAATCCGTATAAATCACAGCTATATTTTTCATCCAGTCAGGGCCCTCTTGCCCTAGATCTTAATCGATGGTTATCATCTATCAAGTAGCAGATCTGCATTTTGTGTTATACTATCCGCGTTTTGCCTGTTTCCTGCCTTGAGCATAGGCCTTTGAGCGTGTTGGGTCAAAGGTCAGTTGATTTTCAATTTCTCCAGCATACAATCCCGTTGGTAAATTGCATCATTATCTTCAGGATCTAGTTTCAGTACGGCCTCATAGGCGGCCAAAGCAAGAGCCCATTTACCAGTGAACCGATAGAGATTTCCCAAATTATAATGAGGAGCAATATAGGTAGGCAGCAGTTCGATCGCCTTCTCCAGAGCAGGTTTGGCACCACTATAATCTTTTAGGTACAACAGTGCTGATCCAAGGTTATTGTAGGCTACTTCGGAATTAGGGTTGATCCGAATGGCATCCAGACAGGCGGCTCGGGCGGCTTCATATTGCCCCATGTCCTCTAACAAAGAACTTAGATTAGTATAGGTCAATTCAAAACGGGGGTCAAGGTCTAGGGCTGCCATATATGCTTCTCTGGCTTCCTCCAAAAGATCCATCTCATGGCAAATAAAACCTTTCGTAACCAAATATCCCGGGTATTCCGGTTGAATCGCGATCGCATGATCAATATCCGTGATCGCCGCCTCATCCTCCCCCAGCGCCAGTCTAATTTTAGCGCGCAAAGCATAACTAGAACCAAGAGTAGGATTTTCCTCTACATCCGCATGCATCAACAGCAGGGCCTCGGCAGCTCTGTCTAACTTATAGAGTGTAAAGGCTTTGTGGTAGTTATAATCGGGTAAGGAATCCGCCTTTGGAAGGGCAATATCGAAATCTACAAGAGCCGCTGAGTAATTCCCCAATACCTTCTGAACCAAGCCTCTTTGAAAATAGGCACGATGATGCAAGGGATCAAAAACAATAGCCTGGTCATAGGCCTCTAAGGCTTCATCCCATCGCTTTAGATCTTCCAGCGAACAACCTTTGAGATGATGTGCCTCCGCACTGGCTGGATTTAGGCTAATGGCCCGTTCAAAATCCTTAAGACCATCTTTGAATCGATCTAGCTGACACAGACAGACACCTCTCATCTCGAAGTAGGAAGAGTTAGCTGGATCAAGCTGAATCGCATGATTCAAAGCTTCTAGTGCTTTTTCATGTTGGCCCTCTCCACTCAAGAACAAGCCTTTCCAGTACCAACTTTCCCCGTGATTAGGTATTTGCTCCAAGGCCTCTTCTACGGCTTGAAGCGCCTTCTTCGCTTGGCCAGCAGCATAAAAATCGCGTGCATTTTCGATTAGTTGATCCACTATCATAGCTACTTTTGCTAATTCCTTTATTTCTAAAAGATGTGACTTAAAGGAGGTACAAATTATGGATTTGATGGCCTCCTTGTCGTACAGTTACTGCTACAAATAACCTCCTAGATTAGAAATAAATTCCCAAAGGTGAGCACCAGACCGAAAAATAAATCGCGGCTAACAAGCACTTAGAAGTTGCGAATCAAAAGTACACCGCCAATGATCAAAGCAATTCCCAGCAGTCGCTGCCAATTGATAGCATGAACAGTCATCCCTAACCAACCATAATGATCCAGCAGTAGAGAAAAAGTCAACTGCCCCGCGACAACTAATCCAAAAGTCAAGGCCGCTCCGATCTTAGGCACCAAAATAATCACGGCCGCCACATAAAAGGCCCCTAGTAATCCCGCCGTCCATACGGACCAGTGCACACTTCCTGCCGCTGATATTTGACTGAGGTCTACTTTGGTCACCAAACTGTAAATGAGCAAGCCAATGGAGCCAATAACAAAAGAGATTAAGGCCGCATAGACTGGATCACCGACGGCCTTTCCCATTTTCGCATTTAACCCAGCCTGGATGGGTAGTACGGCTCCAGAAACTACTGCTAGAGTCAATAAGATATATACGCTTTTCATGATTTCTCCTTATTTGAAAGTACCCATTAATCGTGTTTCAGGTACTTGCTTGTTAGTGTTTGTTATGCTTCTTGATTAACCTCTTCAATTACATCCATTATGTTAGCGATACTTTCTCCATAAGTAGCATGGATTCGGAAGGACCATCCTTGATCGACATGTAATCGAATTACTCTTTTGATATCCTCACGCCAAGTTGGGCGTTCCTCCAGCAGGGGTTGCGGTGCAAGGAAGTTTTCAAAATCTCCAGCACTCCAAGCTAAAAACTCTCCGCCCCCCTCTAACTCATAACCATGATCTACATGTATCTCTCCGTTGTGGCCCACTTCATTGTTGGCCATCCATTCTTGAAACTCTTCATACTCAGCACCTTTATTTTGCGGGAAAATATTCCCAAGGCTTCTAAACCTGCTTTATTGAGCCATGCTCGACTGTACAGGAACAGCACGTAGGTCGGGACATCGCCAGTCGCCTCATTGATTTCCTCTGGTGTAGTAAATCTTTTCTCTTCAAACTGGAATGGACTCCATCCCCCAATTACTCTCACCCATTGGCCTTCGGGTGTACGCTCCGCTTGTTATTTCAGCATTTGTAGGGCTGTCTTGAGAGAAGATACGCCATCCTAACGCAGTTCTGCATTGTAAAATCGACCACCCCGAGTGAGGTGTAGATGCGAATCGTTAAGGCCAGGAATCAAGGTGCGGCCTTCGGCATCTAAAACTTTCGTGCTGTCTCCTTGCAAGGCAAGCAGTTCCGTGTTGGTTCCAGTAGCCAATACCTGTCCATTCCTAACTGCGATGGCCTCCGTAAAAGTATTATTGACATCCATCACGGCTACCTTGGCATTGGTTATGATCAAGTCTGCCGTTATCTCATTACTTTGCTGAACTGTATCCTGGCAGAATACCAAAAGCAAGTACATTACGGCTATACCACATAAGCTTATCGTCTTTTTCATAGCCTAACTATTTTTTTGTTTTAAAAGAAAGGCAGAAGCCGAGCTCAAGTAACAATTATCGAAAAGCTGCTCTGCGGTTTACTTCTGCCTTACACTAGACCTCCGAATCATCTACTGAGTTAGGAAAGGTCGTTTCCTAATTGGGTGGGCAAGTCAGCCTAGTGGTTATTACCATCTTCTCTCATCCATTCCGTCATCGTCTTGATATAATCAATACCTAGACCATAAGCACCACCATATTTCTTAGATACTTTGAGCACGGCTTCATACATATCACCTCTAGCCCAATCTCTGTGCACCTCCAATAGATACTGTAAGGAAGTAAGCGGTTTTACACCTGCTTGTACCATTCGGGTAATGGCCATATCATGGGCTTCTTGAGAAATGCCACCGGATGCATCAGTAATCACGTATACTTCATAACCGTCTTCTAGCGCTGATAAGGCAGCTGTAAGCACACATACCTCAGTCCAAAGCCCAGCAATTACCAATTTTTTCTTATTAAAATCTCCTACGGCTTTGACCACACGCTTGTCTTCCCATGAGTTCATCGTGGTTCTATCAATGTAGGACTTAGAATCAGGGAAGTACTCTCTAATCTCTGGGAATACTGGCCCACTGAAGGACTTCTCAGCCACCGTCGTGATAACGGTAGCAATGTCATAGATCTTGGCAGTACCCGATATCAGGCCCGTATTGTTCCGCAACTCTTCAATGGGTTGAGATTCCACCGCAAAAGCCATTTGGCTCTCGTGGTCGATCATCAGCAAAACGTGATTAGTTGGGTTTAACAACTCTTTAGATGCATTTGCAGGATCATTGTTAGGATTAGGATTATATTGTTTCCATTGAGCCTGTACAGGCGCATTCATCAAAAACAAAACAGCAATTACACTCAACAAAAATTTCTTCATGGCTATTTGATTTAAAACTATTGACATAATTTATCCATTGCTACACAAGCCATTAAGCTTAGTAGGCTTCGGATTTTAAATGATCTTTCTAAAAGAATACAGGTATTGACTTTCACCCCAAAGACCGAGTGAGTCAATGGTATTTCGGCTAATCTTTTCCTCTCTTCTTTCTTACCTCTACTCTTTTTTGATTGATTCGATTTGTGAACCCTTTCAGTTAATTACAATACAAATATCCAGGAAAAATCGAGGTGATGAGATATAAAAAAGGATGTCGACTATGCAAAAATGGCGGAATACCTATGGTTTTCCCAAATTGTTGGCAATTCCAGCCGCGAAATCTAGTCTTATGCCTCTAGAATTGCTCAAAATTTATTTGCCACTGTGTAGGGTCATTAGTCAGTTGTAAATTGAGCATCAGCAGTATTCGTGCCTTCTTGGGATTTAGATCAGGAGCAAAAACTACGGGGAAATCATACTGTGGATAGCCAATAATCCGGCCTTCTGGCACCTGCGAGGCAATACAGATCGGCAAGCCTTTGTCCGCCGCCCGCTTCAAGCCTTCAGCCATTCCTGTGCTAATCCGCCCTCCGGCAAAGGAACCTGCCACCAATCCATCGAGACCTTTCGAAGCAAAATAGTCAATGATTGCCGGATCAAAGTCTGTAAAATCTGTCACTAGCTCTACTCTGGGGAGCCGATCCAGCTTTTCAATCTTAAAAGGAGTAGCAGTAGTGTGCCGATACAAGGTATTTCGATAAAATCGGACTTTATCAGGATCTACAACTCCCAAAAAGCTATTGGACGACTGGAAGGTGTCCACTCCCCTATTGTGTGTTTTCCATACTTCGCGCGCCGCACTGATCCGCTCATTTAATACCACCATCACGCCACTCCCTGCCGCCTGGGGCTCCAATCCCACCCGAACGGCGTTGATCAGATTTGCCGGCCCATCAGCAGAAATCTCATTCGCCGAGCGCATCGCTCCCACTACAATAACTGGCTTAGGGCTACGAATCGTAAGGTTTAAGAAGTAGGCCGTTTCTTCCAAGGTATCAGTCCCATGAGTGATCACAACCGAACGAAGTTCCTCTTCCTCCTCGAAAAGTCGATTGATGCGCTTGGAGAGTTTCAGCCAAAGCTCAGGTGTCATTTTAGAAGACCCTATTTTACTAAACTCTTCTACCTCTATATCTGCCAAGTTTCCCAACTCCGGTAATGCCCCCACCAAGGCAGGGCCATCTATCATAGGTTTGCCGTTGACGCTGGCAATTGTTCCACCGGTAGTAATGATCCGAACTTTGGGCTTGGCCACTAGAGTATGAGACATAGCAAAAGAATTTGTCCAAATATAAAGGTAAGGGAACTTTTCAGAGCAGGGCTCGGTTGTAAAGGTATCATGACTAAAAATTACACATACAGTTTACTACTCCTAAGTTATCCGAAGATAACCGAGGTGTAATTGTATTGTATAGATATGAAGCAATAGAAAAGCTCCTTGGTATTTGTCCAAGGAGCTTTTTTTGTTCCTACCACTGTAGGCCAACGGCAGAGCCCCCAGTTTCAGAAACTGGTGTGTATGAGTTCGAATCTCATCAGTGGTACTGAATATTACATTTACACCTGTAAGCTAAAAGGAAACGCTATCGGACTTAAAATCCGATGTTTGACGGTTCGAATCCGTCCGGGTGTACAAAATACTTGCATCAAACCAATTATCATCCAAAATAATACTAAAAAACCATTTAATCTTTTAAATGGTTAATTTACGGTTCGTATTTTTACCCATTATTAAGGTTTTTGTTGCCGAAATGTTGACGGATTTTTTCTTGAACACTTTTTTCTCGAAATTTTCGTCAACATCCAGCTTTTAAGTCAGATCAAAGAATGGGAATAAGTTGTCGAATCCGTATCGTAAAAGCGGAAAAAAACAAAGATGGTCTTGTACCGATAAAGCTCATTTTGACCATCGACCGAAAAACGCGCAGATTTCATCTTGGAAAATTTGTCCATCCAAATCAATGGATCGGGCAGCCACACGAGTATGTCAAAAGCAAGGGCAAAAACAAGCATCCAAATGCCCGATACCTTAATCTTCATTTAAGCAATAAACTGACCATAGCTCAGCGAATAATATTAAAATTTGAAGAGGAAGATTTGGCGCTAAATTTCGCCAATTTCAAGGCTGAATTTTTCGGCGATCAGCGCAAAGATTTTTTCGATTGGCACAAAAAATATGTCGAAAATCAAATCTGCCTAAATGTCGCCCAGGGGACAATTAAAGGTTACGGCACGCAAGCCCGAAAACTCAAAAAATTCTCGAAAGAGATCAATTTACGGCAAATCAGCCCTGAATTTATCCAGGATTATGTTCGATTTTTAAAAAATGAGCTAGGAAATCACGACAATACCATCTACAAAAGCCTGATTTACGTCAGATCGGTCTTCAAATTTGCCAGAAAAAACAAGGCTGTGAGCGGAGATCCGTTCGAGGATATCATCATTGAACAAACAACCAGCCCTGCCACTTACCTGGACAAAGAAGAGGTGGACCGGCTGATGCGACTCTACCAGAGCGAGGCCATCAAGGATTCCTGGCAAAATGTACTGCGCATGTTCCTTTGGACCTGCTTTACGGGCCAATCCTACAAAGACGTAGCTTTAGCAAAATATAGTGATATCATTAGAGTGGGGGAGTACCTTGGCCTTAGCAACAAACGCTATAAAACAAATGTGCAATATTTTGTGCCCTTGTTTGAAGAAGCTCTATATTTGTTAGGCGATTTCCCTGAGGATCGCGACCAGTTAATATTCAGAAGTATTTCCAATCAAAAGGTGAATATCTACCTCAAGGAAGTAGTCCAAATTGTCAAGATCAAAAAAAGAGTCACATTCCACACCGGTCGCCACAGCTTCGGTCACAGTCTCATCAGAAAGGGTGTCAATCGTTCTTACATCAAGGAAATGCTTGGTCATAGCTCCATCATCATGACTGAACATTATTCCAAAGTAATGGACATCGATATCATTAACAACCTTAAAGAAAAATGGCATGAAAAGGATAGGTAACTCCGTGAGAGAAGGCAAGAGCATGAATGATCACTTCATCGAGCTAACCTATGAAAAGGTCCGAGAAATACTAATCGCGCAGCGAAAGGGTATGGATATGCCCCGAAAGGATCTTGCCGAATTGCTGGATACCCAGCCTAGTACTGCCCTGCGTTATGAGAAAGGGACCTACACCATGAATATTCCTCTATTCATGAAGATGTGCTACATTTTAGAACTCAATCCCGTAGAAGTTTTCTCCGCTGCACACAAACAGGCCAAAGCAGAAATAAAAAAGCACTCAATCAAAAAAGGTGAGGATTGAGTGCCAGAGCTTCTGTAAAATCTCATGAAAAAATGTCGATACCACAAAATTACGAAAAATTGCCGATAAGGCAACTTTAAAGTTGCTATTAGGTCTTTTCTTCTGAATTGACTGCTTGTCTAGCTTCGAGACTATCCCGTGTCTAACCCTCCCTTAAATCTTCTCCACTGATCGTTAACTAAATACTTCCATCTTGAGACAGTGCTTCTATTTTACCGCCCTAGCCAGACGTGTAGATTTCGCATTTAGAAGGTAAATAGGAAAGCTACGGAAAAGGAGCGTGGAAGTAGAGTTAATCTTATTTGAGGTCATCTCTTTAGGGTTCCGGTTTTGCAAAGGAGAAGACGATAGGGGTATTCATTAACTATTTATTTTATTAAGTCAAACAATAAAATAATTTATAAAAGCCATATTTTTGAATAAAAGCCTCTCATGTCTGATAGAAAGACCCACTTGACAGGAATATATGTGGTTATAGCTGCACTCATTGGCTTAGCTGGTACTTTAAGCACAATCTATTTAAAGCCAACTAGGGGAAAATCAGCTGATCCCAGCACAGAACCTCTTAGACATTTTGATGATAAAGCTCGACTTTCTAGAATACTAGATATAAAGAGAATTCCACAATTGGAACAGAATCATCACGCGATGTATGTAGAATTTCTCTTACTAGCAAAAGCGGCTCAAATACCTGAAAGGGAAGCAAAATGGATAATGAATATGGTAGAAAACGGTCTATTGCATAATGTCGTGCAGAAATTTTCAATATTAGCTATAGATAATAGTTTCACCCCTCCAAGAATAGGTATAGAGTTATCAATCAATTTTGATTGGAAAAATTATAAGATACATCCAGTCTTGAATAAAGAGAATTATCGTAGTTCTAAGTTAGAAAATCAAAGAACCATGGATTTAGCAGAAGCATTTACAGAATACCTCCGCCGATACGAAGATGAGAATACCGTCGTTGACTTAAGGTGCTGGACGATTCCGAACCCTACTTTCCAAGCTTTAAAAACATTGGGTGCTATATCTGCGGCTACAATTATTAATCAAGACACAGTAATAAATATTTCAAAAGACGAATTTAAAAGAATCGTATACAAAAAACTCAATCTAGTTGAGGGAGAACCTTTAAAATGGAGAAGCGGGAATGAATTTTATCAATATCAGGATTCAGAAGTTACCCCTGGATTATCAGTGACTCTAAGATATGTAGTACCCAATGATTCAAACAAAAAGGAATTGTTGGACTAGCCACCATATATTTCTGTTTGAAGGATTTAGTTTCATTTGGTTCCAGTAGATGAATAGATAAACAACCACAGCCAGTGACCAAATCATTAATCACTGGCTGTTCTGTTTTCGCTTTCCGCTCAGTGGATCGTGAATCAATAAGAGGAAACATGAGGACTCCCAAAAGGTAAGTCTGGAGACTGTTTAATAGAAGGCCAGAATATTTATACTGATAGTTGCGATTTTTGAAGCTTGACAATGGCATTTTCAAGAATGGCATTGTACATTTTGAGGAAGCTTTTCGATTTTGGAAAAACCTTAGCGCGTCTCTTTATAGATAAATACAATATGAGATTTTTGATGATATTCCAATTGGATTTTCTCCCCCAATACTTATCAACAACAGCATATTCATAGTATCTAGATTTTGCATTTCGATGATTGAATGCAAAAAATAAAGTTTCGCTCTGTGAATATAATGCAATAGAAATTCGATCTCCTATCTCAAGACCTATATCATGATTTAAGTTCATTGAATAATGAACACGAAATTCTTCGCCATCACTATCGTCTAAGATAAATAAGCGGTGGCCACTACCTTTTTTTTGTACTCCTTGATAGATTCCTGTTTTATAAAATATTTCGTAGTCTTTAGTGGCTAATCTTAGGTTCGTTTTTAAAGAAACTGCAGGCATGACAAGGGAATTTAGGAAGTATATGAATCTTATTTATTAGGTAGAACTAATATAAGAAAATAGACATGTATTCTATCTATGATCTGGGGAAATGGAAGAATCGAGTGAAGATTTCGCCTTCTGTGCCGCAAATAGCGAAAACTACCACCATTATTGATGGCCTTATGAATTTCATTCTAATGATACAAGAGTTGGTTTCCCAGCAAATTGCTTTGCTATGTAACCTTTCTCATGTGTATCGACAGTTTCGATATAGTGCAGCTGACCAGAAGTTTCATAGAGTATCACTTCTTGTCCTTCAGGAAGGTCAATAGGTTTAGTCCTTTGATTGATTTTCTTGCATCGCTCACTGAGATATCCCTCACGGTGACACTTATTTAGTTCTTTCATCTCTGCACTGGAAATTCTTGTTTTTCTAAGGGCAATGCCTATACCTGTCTCTATTTTATAAAGCCCCAAGCCTTGTAAATTTTCAGAGGCTTCATTTGAATCTGGATCGGATTCATTGCTTAACTGATGATTTAACATGATGCCTCCCAAGCTACCAATTACGCCTACAAGGGCAGCGATTATAACGTATCTACCTGTAATATGAGGATTGTTTGCAGACATTCATCTAGAAATTTTCCAAAGATAACTTTAAGTAGTAATTCATAGGAATAAAAGCGGCCAGTGATCATCAGTTGGGTCGCAGGCCGTTCTGTTTCGTCTTCCGCTCAGTGGAAACGGAAAACATGTCGGACTATAATAATTCGCTGTTGAATTAATTGAAAATAGCTAAAAGACTCCTTCACCTATTCGATTGTATCCAAGAGCCTGCTAAAAATCGATTTTTTGTACTGTTTCATTCTGTAATAAGGACCAACGATAAACACTTTTTCTCCATGAAAGCTTACAGTTACTTTGTTTAAATTGCCAGGAAGAAATTTTATTGAACCAATCGAGGAAGAAAATAAGGTAGCTAGCTTAAATACCATGTAGTTTTCTAAGTCTTTCTCGAGTTCGAAAGATTTTTTTGCCATCTCGATTCTCATATCAGATTTAAACTTCTCTGTATTGATGACTTTACCCTTTATTTCTGTTGCTACAAATTGCCACGACATAGATAAAGCAAATACTACTCCAAAGATCGCCCCAAACGGTAAGATTTCATCAACTGTAGAAGTAGAATCCATAGCTGCCATTCCAAATGACCAAAATATTGTTCCAAAAAGAAATATAGTAAATGTTAGATTCCAGTATTCTTCATCAAATTTCATAATAAAGTCCACTTTTTATTGTAACAACGTCACTAATGTTAGTTTTAGTTTTGGGACTACGACAGGGATTTATATTTTTATTTAAGGCATATAAAACTACAAAGCACGTTAAGGGTGTATACTAGCATTTGTGCAGTGAATATCTTTATTTAGAAGCCAATTTTGTTTTCCTCTTTTGTGCCGCAAACTCGGAAAGCAACAAACACTTTCCGAGCTTGTCCAGCCAGTTTATAGTCTATACACCAGCCTTTATCTCTCCAGCCACCCGCGCCATCGCATCCGAATACAACTCCCCATTTTTCCTGCGTTGTTTTACCTCAGCATGAAATAGCTTTAGTGCCTTAGGCTGCTTCTCCAACTTTTGCACCAGATCTCCACATTCTTTGTACAGTTTTTTCCACTTGCTAGATTGATCCGCCGTACAGGTCCCTTCCAAGGAGCACTTCAATAGCTCCCGGTAGGATTGTAGGCAAATAGCATATTGCTTCTCTCCTTTAGTAGTGTAGACTTGCTTCATCCGGGCTTCTTTCACTACAATGGAGTAGGAGCCCCTGGCGGGTGCCTCTACTTTAGTCAGCTTGAAAGAGTCCACACAAAGGCGATAGTACTTTCGGTTGCCTAGGAAAGTAGACAGGCCACTCAAGCCTGCATAATCAGCTACCTCCAAGATGATTTCTTGTTGATCTCCCTTAGTTCTCATGATCTTAGTGATTTTGCGACCACTTTGGCTTTTGTTCCACTTTTCAACTTCGTCCAGAAAGAACTTAATGACTTTGCTCACTCTTCCGCCAGTTTCAGCTTCTTCCAGGCTACAGACCGCTCGCTTAGCACGAGGCTTAGGATTCTTATTACTGGACTGCACTGGCTTTGTAGGCTTGCGCTCAGGTTTAGCAGGAGCACTGGGTTTTGACATTGGTTCACCTTCTCTGGCCTCCGCCTTTAGTTGCTCCAGTTCCTTAGTTACTTTTTCCAGTTCAGTAGTAAGCTTCTCTATCCTGGATTGTAGACCTTTAGTCTTTTGCTCCGATTGCGCTATCTGCTCTTTTCCTACTGTTGCTTGCCGCTCTAGCTCCTGAATCTTTTGCTTGAGCCCAACATTTTCCTCTTGCTTATGCTTCAATTTCTCGTGCTGATCCACCGTAGTCCCTTCATTGCATTTCTTGGCAAAGGAAGTGGGGTTCATGATAAAGACCGGATAGCCCTGGTCATCAAAAATCAGATATTCTCCTGTTTGGGCTTTGACCTGAATAGAGGCTGAACCCGTTCCTTTCAGGCTGACCAGGGTAGGGCTTTCTATCTTTTTGATATAGTGCTGGCAGTGCATTACGATGGGTTGCAGATTTTCTACTGGCACCTTATTCTTCCAACTAAAGACAGATTTTAGAGTGGGCTTCGGAGTAGCTGGCTGGTTCTTAGGAGTTGGTTTGACTGCTGCTGCTTGAGTCGTCTTTTTCTTTTTCTCTCCTTTAGGTAGATGAACAAAGATAAAGGAGTAAGCATAATCCTCCGCTTTATCAGGATCTACTCCCATGGCCGTAGCTGCTTGTTCTAGCTTAGCTAGTTTAGTCTCATATTCTGGTTGCTTCAAACTGGAAAAGTAAGCTTGAGTTAGGCCCTGATACTTCGGAGCCATGGCTGCATAGAAATCCTTCTTCAGGACCTTCTTTGGAGCAGGTGGATCAACTGCTAACCTAGCCTTAGCGTTCTTCAGCGCCGCCTCAATGTTTGGCTTAACCTCTTCCGGAGTGAGAGGATTGGCCAAGGTTTTTTCCATAGTGGCAATCTTGTCTTGTATTTCTTGAGCTGTCATGATATGTTGTTGTTTATAAAAATTCTAAGGAAACTTGAAGACCTTGCAGGACTTGCTCCATCTGGTCCTTCTTTGTTTTATCTTCGGTGAATTCTAAGGCCACGGTTATGCCTTCAATAGCCTGCTTGAGCTTTTGCTTGGCCTCTTCTTTGTCTACTGGAATAGACTTGGCCTTCGGCTTGGGAGGAGCCTTCAGGCCAACTATGGATTGCTCTCTGCCTTTCTGAATCATCTCAGCTAGCGGTAGCCAGTTCGGGTCCTTGGGCTTGGTGAAGTAGGAGGGGAAAGCTCGCTGTAGAGCCGCTGGAAGATATTTGGGGGTCCAGTTGAAGTCTAACTGGGGTCCAAAGGTCATTTGCTCAGAAAGACCTCTAATCTCTGCCAGAGAAAAATAGCCCAACTTTGACATTTGCACATCTCCATTTAGAATGACATAACCAAACAATTGGTCATTACGATCCCACTCTAAGACAAGCCAGTCGGTTCCACTGTAGAAAAAGTGGGCATATACAATGCTATAGTCACTCGTTCTTTCCGTTCCGTCTAATAATTTGGTGGTTTGTCGCTTAGGGATAGCTTGCACCTGTTCATCCAGTGGTTTTATTACACTGCGCAGATAAGCGGGCCCATCATCGCCCAGGCTATGACTTCTCACACTTTTCAACTGAGGTCTAGGCATGAATGCTTTGAGCCTTCTAGACATGGCATATTCACTGGTCTGAATCACCACTGGTTTTTGCGCTTGTAGGGCAATGACCTGTCCAGTCTGGACCTCCTGGACCCGACCGTAGATATCACAATTATGGATGCCATACTTACAGTCCAAGAGGTAATTGAGTCGCTGGAATTCCGTGACCCGCTGCACAATGGATCTACTATCAGCCTTTTCTTTCGCTTTTAGCTCCGTAAACGCTTGTACCTTTTTGGCCTTATTCTCTGGAGAGATCTCTTGACGGATTTGCGCTCGGATGTCAGCTTCTCTTTTTTGAAACTCATCGATGACCGGCGTATAGTTATCATGGATGGTGAGCTTAAAACGACTCAGGACTCGATCTTCGATGGACTTGAGCTTCTTGGCAGTCCGAATGTGCTGCTCTACACTTTGTTTGATGGTGTATCTCTCCGTAATCCTGGCCAGGTTCGCATAGGCTCGGACGATGCGATACAATGACTTGGTATCGCTTAGCTCCATGCTTTGCACCTTCTGCTTTTTATCCTGCGGAACTTGCCAGTCGTAGGTAGCCTTTCCTTCCTTAATGCGCTGGGCTAGATGCTGAAGATAGGATAGCTTAGTATCAAAGTTGCGTTTTAGTTCTGAGACGATACTCAGTTGGGATAGACTGCCTTGCACTACGGACAGCTCAATTTTCAGGGAGCTAACCACCTCTTCAATGGCATACTGGGCCAATCCTTCTGGATCATTGATTAAGCCTCGCTTTAGTTCCTCTGCATTTAGCTCCGATTCTTCAAACATCTTTGTTCCATCTGATTTGGCCCAAATGCTATTGAGCCTGGACATCTTCTCTGACAGCTTCTGCCAAGTGAAAATATCAGAGCTGTTTTCTAGCAGTGGAACTACAATGCGAACGTGCGAAAACTTATTACCAAATCGCCATATCCGGCCAAAGAGCTGGTGAAGATCTGTTGGATTCCAATCCAGGTAGCACACATAGATGGTTGATCCATGCTTTTGCAGATCTACTCCTTCGCGCATGGTAGAGGAGCCGATAATGACCTTGATCGAGCCATCTAAAAAGCCTTCCTTTATCTTTTCTCGTTTGCCCTTAGACACCTTGCCGTAGAAGATCTCTACCTCGCTTTTCTGGAAACCGACATTTTCAATTAGGTACTGCTTGATGTGACCAAACCACTCCGTCCCTCGATCGGAGTAAATGATTTGCCCGGACACCGGGCTTTTCTGCATTTCATGATAGGCCTTAACCGTCCGGATACACTCTACTGTATACTTTAGCTTTGGAGAACCATCGATAAATACCTCAGGCGTGATGTTTTCCGTATTGAAGACTGGCTCATCTTTGAATCGTAAGGCATAAGGAGAGAACGTAACTGCTCTGGCGGCATTTAAGGCAATCAATATGCGACCATCAACTTTACCCGATTTATCTACGGGATAGTAGTCATACAATTTGCTACCCTCCTTCGATTCTGCGGCAAATTGAGTGATTTCATCTAGCCACTGTTGCTGGAGATCGGTTGGTTGGATTTTAGTCTGTACGACATACTCTGATTCTAGCGGTACCCCTTTGTCATCTCGTTCTAATGGCAGGATGATCTTTTCAGGCCGTTGAATGTTGGCATCTTCCCCGGTTTTGTAGTTGATCGACCGGAAAATGATGCTTTGTAGAATAGGAAGATTCAAATAGCCCCGAATCACAGGATTGGGCTTGAACTTACCGGCAGCCGTCCAGGTATCCTCAATGGTCTCGTCGATGAAGGTAATACAGAATTGAGCGATGTTGTATACGTCAAAGTCTTTGAGACCTTCATAGTCATACAAGGCCATCATGGAGTAAATCTCCGTTGCTCTATTGGTAAAGGGGGTAGCTGTTAAGCCAAAGGTGTTTCTTAGGTTGTACTTATCCTGGATGTAGCTGTTTAACATAAACAAGGACAGGGCTCTTCCGGAAGGAGTGGAGGAGGATCCACTCAAAAAGTGCTTTTTCTCCCGTTCGCCATCCTTACCTAAATCTCCTTTCACCTCCATGAAAAGATTGCGGAAATTATGGGCTTCATCCACGAAGATGGCATCAATGCCCATATCTTCAATATCCAGTTCTGTTCCCTCCAGGGCCTTATCTACCCACTGCTCCGCTCTTTGTTCTACAATGGCTTGGTCTCGGCCTGATTCTCCCTGACTCAGGGCGGCCTTGATCCGTTCTGCTAAGCCCTGCTCTGTCTCCTCCGAAAAGCCAATTTTAACTAGCCCCTCATAGGTTACCATGGTAATGGAATACGCCGCCACTTGCAAAGTAAGCCCCGCATGATCCACCGCTCTTTCGATATGCTTGGTTCCTAGATTGTCATAGTCATTGACTTGAATCTGGGGCAGGATACCCTCGGCGATCAGCGTCCCTTTTTTGACCTTCTTCCCCTTGTGGGTCATATGCTTGGGCGCAAATACCCCATTGATCTCCGCTATCCATTTCTTGTATACCTTTTGTGGGACAGCAATCAACGGTCTGCGGAAAACACCTTTTGAAAAGCCATCGGCAACGGCTAGAATAGAGGTCATGGTTTTACCTACCCCTACATCGTAAGCCACAATGCCCGTGCCTCGGGAATTACAAAAGGCAACCCCTTCGCGCTGAGCTGGACGGATGGCTAGTGTACCTCCTTTGAATTTACGGGATATCTCAAAGCCAACGGGAATTTTATGATAAGGAATAGGGACGTAGTTATTCCGCTTGCTATTCCATAGCCCTGCTATTTTGGCTTTATCCGCTCTGGTTAGCATCTCAAGGAGAAACCGATCAAATAGGATCGCCCCAATGACGGAGGTATTTCTTCTGATTCCCGCCTTTTCGTTTTCTTTAGTCCCACGTTCAAAGCGGTCCTTTTCGATCCAGTATTTGTAGATATCCCGCGCCGTTGCATACTTGCGATCAATCGTCAGTTCTTCGTTACTAAGGTTCCATAGATAGTTGAAGTAGAAGATGGATCCAATGGATGTGTTTTCTTTGATCGGGGAACCATCGCTTAGTTCTCTGATTTCGATCTCTTCCCAGATCTTATCAAATGGCGAAAGATGGAGCTTATTGCGCTCATCTTCTGTAATGACCAAGGTCTTGGGTTTGATGGCTTCTAGCCCTTGTAGTTGTTCTTGATAGCCTTGTTCGCCCACCATGGCTTTGACCTGGTTAGCTTTTTCTTGCAAGTCTCTGATCTTTTCATAGATATTACCCGAATAGTAAAGTGGGTGAGGAATGAATTCCTGGCCATCATAAGCCACCAGCCCTTGTTCGTGCCATGCCTTCCAATCTGGCTGTTCGACTAGATAGGCCGCCCAGTCATTGCTGCGGATCACTTGCGGATCATACAGTCCCTTTTGAACTTGAAAGGTGATCCATACTTTGATCTCTTCCTCACTAATGGTATAAGTCCTGGCCTGGCCAGTTGTATCCTTGTACTCCACCTTGGTATTGTACTTGCGGATAGTAGCTGCTAGGCATTGCAATTCTTCTGAACATACGCCTTTTTGCCCCTGCTGGTCTTTTTGTTCCTGCTTAGTAAGTCGAATGGCTTGCTCTATCTTGGAGGGGGGAGCTTTAACTACTTGCTGGATAGGGGCTGGAACAAAGTGTTCAAAGCGCTTTACTTGAGGAGCATCGATGCTGATCAATATGTCTTGAAGGGTGCCTACGATTTTGGGAGCGGGCTTGCCAAAAGCATCGGTGTAGAGCTTCCCTGAGGAGGATCGCTCCCGGTATTGACCGATTACCTTTTCAGGATGATTATCAAACCAATCAGATCCGAATGCGGGTGGATCCATGGCCACTTGAAAAGCCTGGCCGTAAATATAGTCTTTATCGCCAGTGGACAAGGTTTGTACCTTAATAACAGATCGGTCATATTGTTTGTGTCCCTCTTCGATAAAATATCGATCCGATCCTTCTTGGAAAAGTGGTCTTCCTTCGGAATTGTATCCAATAAATTTCATGTCTGGTTAGTTTTAACTGGCCGCTAGTTCTTGCTCCAATTCAGCCAAAGCGGTTTGTACCGAAACCACTTCTTCTCCTTTGGTGATTTGATGTAGGACTAGCTGCTCCAGGCGAGGAAAGTTTTGATCGCGCAATCCACACACATTGGGGTGGGTATCACAAATCAGTTGCTCTGCCTCGGTTTTGATTAACGCTTGTAGTTGATCGAGCATCTTATTTCTTTTTAAGTACCACGATATCGGTCTGGATATCCGTTTGAGAAAAAATGCCGTTAGGCAGTCGGTAAGCATCGAGGAGTTCTGATTTCTGGTCAATCAGATCCTGCGGTTTGGTTTGCTGGCCATTGAGGAAAGCAGAAGGAATAATGTAGATGAGTAGCCCTCCTGTCTTGAGTAGATCCAGTCCTCTGGATACAAAGTAGTCCACATAAGTATTGGCCTTAGTAACGCCCTTTTCTTTGTTGGTGAACTTACCGGCAAAAGCTCCATAGGGAGGATTGCCCATCACCAATTCATAGGTAGCTTGAAAGGGCTTGGCTCGGCCACGTCGATCGACAAATAATTCATTGAAATACTGATTAAGGATCGTGAAGGAAGGGAAGTTAGCCTGGGCAATCAAATAGGAGGTCTTATCCAGCTCAATGGCAGTCAGATTGGTCTCAGGAGAGAAGTAATGCAAGAAGCGACCAATACCGCAACTGGGTTCCATCACTGGGCCTCCTTGGTAGCCATACTTTAGAGCGAGGCCAACCATTTTTTCTACTACCTCGATAGGTGTGTAGTACTCATAAAGGCCTCTTTCCTTGGCCAAACTAGTATCACGGTTCCACATACCGCCATAGCCCACGTATTGGTTGACGTAAGCGATATCTTGCTCAGTATAAGTTGTGGATTTTTCCAGTACGAACCGCTCGATTTCGCGGTTCAATTCAAAGCTGAATTTGCTCATTTTGCACCGTGGTTATGGTGCTGTCCTATTGAATAGACTCAAATATAGTCAAAAATTGCCTTTTAAGCAATTTACTAAATCTTACTAAGGACGTATTGCTCGAATACTAAGGATTAGTCAATTGCTATAAATTGATCAATACAGCAAGCGGTTACTTACATATCAACTGCTTTTATTACATTAGTCAGCTCAATTTTACCCCAATGAATCAATTCCTACAATACTTCGGTCTAGTCTGCTTAATCCTCATTGTTGTATTTGTTATTCTCCGCCTGATTTTCGGCAAAAAGTGGCAACGCAAAGTAGCCTGGGTAATTCTTGTTGGACCAGGGCTATTGGGAGCTAGTAAGAAGCTGGCGGATGAATTGCCCAATAAAGTCAAAAAGGAAACTTTGGCTGAAGTGGCCACCTATGCCTTTATGCGACTCACTCGGATAGGACTGATTGGCTTGACGCTAGCCATTATCCCCATAGCCTTATTGTGGATTCAAAACAATAAGATTTCCGAACAGAATGAGAAAATTGATGATCAGAACTTTCTCATCGAATCCCAACGTAGAAGTTCCTTAGTACTATTGATGAATAATATCCTGACAGACCTTAGTAAGGAAATCGAGAAACAGCGGGAAGGATTGGATTCTGTTGCTTTGGCCAAACAGGATACTATTGGTTATGCGCTTTCTAAACCACTGATCGGCAGAATTTCTTCGCTTAGCCAAGGCTTGTTACCCTATCGATTTTTGGTGGACGGAGAGTTGACAGAGAAAGAGTATAGTATTGAGCGAGGGCAATTGCTTTTAGCGTTGGTGAAAAGTGGTTTAGATTCCGTATCACTTAATTATATTTTTTTTTCTACAATATTTGGAGCTGCCTATTTAAGAGATGCAAGCCTTATCGGGGCAGACCTTCGCGGGGCAGAACTTTATGCGGCAGCCCTTCAAAGGGCAGACCTTGGCGAGGCAGACCTTGGCGGGGCAGACCTTGGCGAGGCAGACCTGAGCGGGGCAGACCTGAGCGGGGCAGTCCTTTTTGAGTACGACCTTAGCAACGGAGCCTTTTATGAGGCAGACCTTGGCGGGGCAGGCCTGTATGAGGCAGACCTGAGCGGGGCAGACCTGAGCGGGGCAGACCTTCGCAGGGCAGTCCTGAGCGGGGCATACCTGAGCGGGGCATACCTGAGCGGGGCAGTCCTTCGCAGGGCAGACCTGAGCAAGACTCAAGGCCTATTTGAAATAGAAGGACTAGACCAAAAACTAAAACAGCAACTAGAAAAGGAAAAGCCCTGCCTATTTACAAAGGAAGGATGTGAATAAGGAATGACGAAAAAGAGGTAAGCTACTCCAGTACTGCTTGAGCAAGTTTTGTCCTAATAGCTGCACCTTCAATTACCTTCTCAAATATTTGCTTTTCTCGAATTTATTCCGCTAAATTGCTGTTGCAACCTTCGACAGAAAGAGATCCATTATCTTTTTCTTTGATTTATAAGTCTGGTTCTATAGAAAGAAACGAGGTGGAAGCCAAGGTCCTTTTAGACTTGCCTGGTAATGGGCATCTGTCGAGGGTTGCAGCCTTGGTGGAAACCTCTATTTGATAATTTCAAAAGATTGCAACCCTTATGAAATCATTACCAACCCTCTTCCAGGTCCAAGACCTGAAGACGACCCTTCCCGTTACTCCAGCTCGGGAGCTCTGCCAAGCACTTGGCTACACCTATGACTGGTTAGAGCCTTCTTTCAAACAATGGCATTTACACTGTATGTACCTCGATGGGCAATTACAACTGAGCCATGCACAGGCGCAAATGCTAGCTCATTGTATTGGTGATTTCCATTTACGTGAGCAGGCCCTGCTCAATGTATCACAAAGCTTTTCACTCCATTCTCTCCACCAAAATCCTTAGCTATGAAATTACCAGAACCTGCTGGGGACTATTTGATAGCCCTTTCCATCATGAAAAGTGGTTTCATAGGAAGCCAAATAGCGGAAAACATGGATACAGAGTCGCGATCTCTAATGATGGTTCGTATCCTAGAATTAGAGGGACTGCTCATTCGCCGTGTACAAGAAGATGAGCAATCATTTTCGGATTGCTTACCAGCACCCATAGAGTAAAATAATGGCCATAGTCCTGCTACATCTTGCCACAGGACTATGGCCAAGTCTAAGCGTTTCTTTGTATCTCCTCTAATGCATCAGAAAGGTCATCTAATCCAGAAAGATCCTCCTGAATTTCATGCAATTCCAAAATATGAGCATTTATGTTCAGGAAAAAGGACACTTTTCTCAAACATCTTAGGAAATAGTTAGACTTGTTTCTGATTTCTTCAACTGAAGGTTCACTCGCAGCAGGTACATCCCTGCGCGCCGATTTCTTTTTGGCCATGAACAGTTTAGTTTAGGTACTTAAAACCGGCCGTGGACCTCTTAGGCTAGAAAATGTTGTTATGGTAGTTTTGCTGAGTGAACGTGTAGAACGCGGAACAAATATATAAACTTAATTTTTAATAAAAAACAGCTATAAAATATTAAGGGTTGCTAGCCTGCAACCCAGTTAAAATCAATTTTTTATCAATTAGTTTTGTTCGCTATGTGAATGGAGAGCGGTAGCTTATGATCGAATTAAGGTAAAATTATTACTATTTTCAAGATTGAGACGGCCCGTTTCGGGTCTCTTAGGCATTCGGGGAGTCTGTTGGTTGGCGCTGGCAGACTTCCTTTATAATTTCTAAAGTTCTGTAATGTCCTCAATAATGATTCCTAGAAATAAATCAACGATAAATTCGTACATAAGGCATAAATTTTGGTGATATAGCTAAGCTATTTGTCACACCTTCAATGCCCATTACTAACTTAGATAGCTCTATTCATACTGCATATTTGAAGATTAACCTATTTACAACTATAATAGTTTGATTATCAGAATCCATACACAAAGTCTGTTTGCATGCAATTAATCGTAGAATTAAGGAAGCTTAAAAAAGCTGTCAGTAAGGTTTCTCGCCCCACAGATGAAAAAACCTTAGAGTTGATTACCAAGGCAGGGAGTACAGAAAACAATGAACTGGCAAAGTACTTTTATCCAAACAACCGAAATGCAGCAAATAACTTTGCAAGATTAAAAAGTAGGGCAATTGAACAACTCACCAATGAGATATGTGGATCTAGCCCAAATGGATCTAGGCAGCTAAAGGCAATTAGTTCTGTAACCAGAAACTTCTACCTATTGAAGCTAATGGCGGCCACGGGTATCCGTGGAGCTTTCGGAAAACTAGGCCAAAAAACTTTCAAGGAAGCCAGGAAGTACCACCTAACTGATCTCTCCATTGTCGTTTGCAAGGAGCTGATCATGCATTATCTGATTCTAGAAATTGATCTGAAGCTTTACCAATACTTCAAAGAGCAGTACCAGCAATTGCTAAAAATAAAAGAGCTCGAAGTAAATGCAGAGATGCATCTATTTGAAGTCTACCATCAATTGACGAGGTCAAAACATATTGATTTGGATCTACTATCTAAGATTAGAAATCACTTGTTTAAGTTAGAAGGAGAAAAGCCCGTTTCCTATTGGCATGGCTATCTACGATACAATCTTGAAGTTATATACAGGGAAGCATCTGGGCATAAGAATGATTTATTAAGTGTCTGTCAAAAGGCGCTAGCTTACTTCAATCAACTAGATTTTGAAGCACCTCCAAACGTGGTAAGGTCATTTACGTTTAGAACGGTCCCCCTATTGATATTAGCAAGAGATTTTGAAGCCGCTACCGCCGCCATTCAGAAAACGAAGAGCATGTCAAAAACGGGCAGTCATAACTGGATAGCTATCCATCAGTATGAATGCGTTTTAGGCTTCTATTCAAAAAATTATGTCCTTTGTTATAAGGCTATAGAGTTGGCTACCAAGCACACTAAAGAACTAAGTGAATCATGGCTCATTTACAAGGCCTATCTATACCTTTTCCATCACTTAGGAAAACACAAGGAAAATCGATTTAGGTTAGGTAAGTTCCTTAATGAGGTGCCTACCTACTCTAAAGACAAAAAAGGCATGAACATCAACATCCTGATCATCCAGATACTGGTCCTACTCAAAGATCGGCGCTGGCCAGCTATTGTAGACCGGATTGATGCCCTCAAAGCCTACACCTATCGTCATCTCAAGAATGAATCTACCTTTAGGAGTGATACCTTTCTTTCTATGCTGGCTGTATTGCCCAAAGCCGCCTTCCAGCGGGATCAAGTGGAGGTGAAAACGAAGGACTTACTCATGCAGTTGCAAGAAAGTCCTATTCTGAGTGTGGATTTTGAGATTGTGCCGTATGAGGATTTGTGGGAATTTGTACTCGAATTACTCATTTAATTGATCTCACAATAGCCCGAATCACATTCGCTGAAATCTGAAGGCAGCAATTCAATGTGCAGCGCATGTTTTGCAATCTTTTCATAGGAGAAATCATCACGCCAATAGCCATTATCTCCGCCTTCTTGATTGGCAAACCACTGCATTTTTGCTGGATGCCATTCAAACTGTTTTCTCAGTAAGATAGGATTGCGGTGAAAGCATCCTACGCAATTATTCAAGGGAGCAAAGCGTATGGACCTCCCTTCCCAGTAGTTTTCGATTTGACACTTGAAAATGCCATCTTCAATCAATGGGAAAACAGGCTTTTGCCACTGAAAATGCTGCCACTTATTTTTTCCTCGATGTCGCCCTGTAGTCCACTTTTCGAAGGTGTGCTTGACTTCTAAAAGGCCATTTTCATTGAGCTTACTCAACATGGTATTCGCTCTATTGATTTCATTGGCTCGATAACCAATCCGCATTTCTACAGGCTGACCCAAAGTAGACCACACCCATTCGAAGATGGGTATGATTTTCATGTGCGTAGTGCAGTATCGATGTAGCTTATTAGGTAACCATCCGCCTTTGTTCTGAATTACCTCATCAAAAGTGATCCCCGTCACCCATTGGATGGACTGGCCTAAGTACTGCTCCAGATCGAGCATGGTATAGATAATCTTATCATCTTCAGCCGTACCAATAAAGGGTGCTTGAAGGCGATCTTCGACCTGTCTGCGGATCTTCTCGTCAGGAAATCGGCAACGATTGTCTTCTATTCTAACTAGAGAAAACACCTGATAATCGGCTGGATAGTGGGCAGCGATGTAGGCCGAAGTCTTCCCGCCCGACAATGAATTGACAGATTTCAGTCTTGCGGGTATTTCTTGATTAATGGCCTTGCTTCTCTTTCCCTGCTGACCTGTATCCCTATGCTCAGTCTTTCCAAAAAGATCAATCTGTCCTGTCATTTTACTTGGCTTGATTTAATCAGATAATCTTCACTATCTAAGCCTAGATCGGAGGGATCTATTACGGGCTCCAACTGTTTCACGACCGGCCATAGGAGTCGACACATACTGTTACTTGTCTTTCCTGCTCGATTAATAACCATGTAGCTTTCGTGATCGCGAGGGATAGTGGTTTCCAGGTACCAATTTCGAAGTGCACTAAGCTGTATACTTTGGCTGAGCCATTCTACAGTGGGTAGTATCCCCGCTGGTACAATGGCAATGATTTTGCCGATATGAAAAGTGTTTGCAAAGCCTCTTTTGGGCCATCTTACCGTTTGGTTAATTTGCATGAGTCGGGGGGAATTGAGTTGGAGCATCCGGAAAACCATTGGATGGCAGCTTAGATCAATTAGCTTGGCATTGCTAGCACTAGGTGGTTTGCCCTTTTCGTACAGTCGCCACTGGTTCACACCAAAGCCATAGAGCTTACTCATACATTGGGCTGTATAGTCATATTTTTCTCTAAGCTCCTGGCATATTTTTGCGTAGTCTTTGCTCATAGGGATTAGATTTGAATAGGTTGCAATGCAATGAGACGGCCCTGCATGATGGCAAAAACGGCAGGCTACCTGAGCAGCCCACCGTCATTTCCACGAATTTAGATCCTACTAGACTTCAGCATCCGCACTCTCCTGTGGCCGATTCGGATTATCCTCCACCGGCAACCCTTCCACATACTCCTGCATCGCGGGTGCCGGATCATAATCCCATACATTCTTCTCTGAGGCCAGAAAGGTCTCTCCCGTCTGAGGGTTACGGCGCTGGGTGGCTTCTCGGTGCTTGATTTCAAAAGCACCGAAGTTGGGGATGGTGAGTCTCCAGTCGGCCTCGGCATGGGCGGCTGCTCCAAGGTTATTGAACACCATTTCCACGGCTCTTTCCGCTTCGGCTTTGGATACGTTTTCTTGTTGAGCGATAAACGCTACTAATCTTCCTTTAGACATGGTTTAATATTTATGGATGATGAAATGTGATACAAAGAAGCTGCGGACCTTAGCAAGCCCACAGCAGATCTATAAAATCCTCCTCTATTCGCGTTGGATGAGTGCTTCACCTCTCCATACAGCTACTAAGGCTCCACTTGCGCTTCGCTGCCAACGCCAACGCCGCACGAGGACACGCTGAACACCCGGACGCCAAGCAAATTGCGCCCAAACGAAATGCCCCCTCGGCGTACCCTGAATAAATGCGTTGGTTTGGGCATCATAGACGGCATAGCTATAGGAAGTTTGGTGTACGGGTCCCTGGGGGCCTGCTACAAAGAATCGCTCCTGGTCGGCTCTTACAGTGAGCTGATCTGTACCAGGAAACACTCGGCTATCTGCGGTAGCCGCATACTGTCTTTGCGAAAGGCCCTGAAGGGAAAGCAGAAGGAATAGGAATAAGGATAGTCTTACTTTCATGATAATGGTCGGTTGGTTAGATGCTTATAGGTGTATTTCCAGACCAAGGGATTCGTCTCCCAGAATCCCTGGCCATTGATTCTATTGATCAGGCTTTCAAAAGCGTGTAGATGGGCCATCGGACCAGTGTGCTTGGCTTTCGCAGGGCCAAAGGTTGCGTAGGCTTCTGGTTGTGTCCTCCTGGTTCTTTTGTTGAAAGCATAAGAGGAGAAGTATTCGAGCTGGACATTGCCTTTACGATCATCAAAAAAAGTTCCCACACCGTAGTCCACCCCTTCAGCTATTACATCCGCTCTACTAATCTGGTACAGATACCCTAATTCTACTTTTTCGATCAGGATGAAGTGCCTAGCAAACTTCTCGGACATAAAGAGCTTATTTTCCCAACGGGTACCGAGCCTAAACTCATCATCAAAGGCATAGTCGTACTTGTATTCAATCCTTTTGCTGTGGAAGGCATGGTGTATCGGCTCCTTGATGTAGTAGTACTGCCCAGGCTTGTATTGAGGTTTTGGCTGATAGATCTCTCCACTTTCTAAGGTCACGTAGGGTGTACCATCCTCGTCCAGCATCCATGCAGACGTGGCCTTTGCAGCCATCCGATTGAGGATGGTGACCGTTCTACGCGTCTGCGTCTTCTTACCCGCAATGGACTGGTGCAATAGATGTTCTTTGAAGCAAATTCCTTTCATGACACTATTTTTTGCCTTAAAGGCAATTGATGGTAAATAGAATTCCCTTGCAACGGCTAATACCATTGCAGAGGGAATCATCGAGGGGTAGATTGGATGCCAAGGCATAAGATGGCATCTGCTTGACCATGTGTTTGAAAAGAGGTAGGCAGGCTGTGTTTTCTTTACAATAAGTCGTCATCTAGTATATATTTATCCAGCCCAATCAGCAAAGTTCAGAAGGCTGGGTAGCCCTCTGAATACTTCGCCTTGTCTGGTTTCGTAGTAGACTCCCTTCGTTCCGAAGTAGGCGTAGAACTCAATTCCACGATATTGGAAAAGTTGATTCATATGCTGATCCTTCCTCACTATAATCTGTCTGATTCTTCGGTCCATATTAGCTTTAATTTTTCTTGCAGTAGAAGCTCTTTTTCACCTTTGCCTCATCGAATTCGCTGATCGGCAGAAAATCACTAATGGGAAATTCGATCAATCTTCCTTCGTTGATGTACTGTACTAGTCCACCTTCCTCATATTCGCCAAACAGGTCATAGAATTTACCTTCAATCTTCGTAATGCAATGATCATTATTGTAGAAGATCTCTCCACCGTATAAGCCCCTTAGTAAGCTGGCAAATTTGTAGCAGCCACCACTTCCTTCTGGGAAAGAACCGAATAGTTCTCGGATCGATTGCCTAAATATATTGGGATCGATCCGCTGACTTCCTATCTGATTGTCGGCTACTTCTTCCATAGTAAATTAGGAGCCCCTACCCTATGGGCTCCATTCTTTCAGCTTAAAATTCGGTTGGCAAATTGTCAATTAAGGAATGCGGAGATTGTAGAGTTCCCAATTCTAGTCACCTCCGCATGTCCAACTTCATAGGTATTTATAATTCCTACCCTAAAGTAACGAAAAAGTTGCTTTTAAAGCAATTATTATCGTCTTTATTTAGTTTTAGCAACAAGACATGAATCATGAGGTAGCGGGTAAGTAAATAGAAGACAGAGGTAAGATTGATCTGTCTCTATGGTTTCTGATGGTTGTTTTCTTATTAGGCAGACCTACCTTAATTACACTGCAACAAAACGCTGCTTATCACGTAAAACCAAGTGGATGTCGGTAGCTTCCAAATCTCTATGAAAAAGTCAAGCCCCAGATTTGTTTCGCACAAGTCCGGGGCTTTCTGATTGGATGACTACCTCCGATATTTCTTTTTCAACTCACCGGCTGGATTCAGCCATTTCGGCAAGGCATAAGCAAAACCCCTACCTTCAAAACTAATCTTAACGATAAAGCCTTTCTTATTCGCTAATTTGTGGAAGACGGCATTTAATTTAGATTTTATCTTCGCTTCCGTCCAGCCCTGCGCACCTTCAAAATCCGCTTTTACTATATCGAGGAATTCGCTCATGATTAATACCTTATCCTTCGTCTGAAGAGTGGTAATGATGAATTCATCCCAGGGGCTCGGTTTTCTTACTCGCCGTACTTGTACGGGATCAGGCATATTCACCTTTTTAGGTGCCCTTGGTCCAGCAGGGGTAGAGGAAGGCTTGACAGATGCTGGTGGAGCTAAGTTAGGAGCGGTTACTGCTGGTGCTACAGGTGTAGTGGCCACTACCGCCGGCACAGCGACGACACTTTGTCGCTGTGCTGTACTTTGTTTGGATAGGGCGGTTTCTAATTGCTCGATGTTTTTCCGCACGGACAGTGCCCGGTAGTTAAGCTGCCGGAGTTCGGAGTGGTAGACACTGATCAATTGCTCTATTTCTACGGGATCTAAAGCTGTTTTAATGGTACTCATATCAATAATCACAAGTTAATAATCATTTTTCAAGTGAAAAATAATACAAAAATGCAATTATTTGAGCTATTTAATGAAATTAGTAGCCCTTAGGATTAAAAATGGTTGTGGCGTGAGCTTGGGGGATTCTGTATCAAAAAAAGGGTCCCCCTACCCTATTGTGGGGATTGGGGGCTTTGGGAGGGGTGTAACAGCGTGTTTGCTGTGTCAGGGAAAGCACTTGGCTCATTTGATACTCAAATAGTGTCATAGGATTAGGTTATACTTTGTGTAAAAGTATAACCTAGACTAATAACTGCGGAAGAAGGTAGATTTTAAAAATGCTGAGGAAAGGGACTATCTGTATCTAGCATATAAAAATGTCCACTAAAACGCTACCACCTATAATTTTCTGGATTTTGATTAGGAAGATGTGTTTTTCGAACTGACTTTCTTTGGAAACATGATTGATTACTTCAACTTGATTTCAATATGGATAAACGGCCTAAAAATTGGACATGGATTATGTATTTCCTCTTTTTAGTGCTTGTAATCGGATACAAACGATTACAAACGACATTAAACGTTCAATAAACGACTAGCTATTATTTGTTTTCGATTTTCGGGTAAAAACAAATGCAATCATCTAAGATTAAACTTTCGTTGCACCCCACGAATCCATCAATCTTGTGTATTAACTTGCCGCCATCTATGATTAACACCCATTTAGCTACTGTGAAAAAAATTCACGGACGCCGCTGGAATGCACAATCTAAAGTTTGGGAAGTACCTTTAACCGAAGTTGCGGTTCGTTTTATAGAGGAATATTTGAAGGGAGTCGTCATATGGACATTCCAATTGCCCAGAAATATCCCTGAAGGAATAATTCAAAAAGCTGTGAAGCCAAGCAAATCAAGCCCAAATTCACTCCCTTTGAAGTACGAATCTGAAGTAATTAAGTTGGAGCAAACTCTAAGATTAAGAAGATACAGTCCTAGCACGGTAAAAGCCTATAAAATTTTTTTCCGGTTACTACTCGCATTCTATCCTGATTGCCATCCACAAGGTCTGCAAAAAGAAGCCATTATGAAGTTTCTATTGGAATCCAATGAGAAAAGAAGTTGGTCGGAATCAACCCAGAATCAAGCTGTGAACGCTATCAAATTTTATTACGAAAAGGTTTTGGGACAGGAAAGAACCTTTTATGAACTACGTCCAAAAAAGAGTAGAGAACTCCCTAATGTTTTTAGTGAGGAAGAAATAGTTAAGCTATTCAAGGTAATTGAAAACCTGAAACATCGAACCATTTTGATGCTCATTTACAGTGCTGGATTGAGAATCGGAGAGAGTGTGAAATTGCGAGTAGAAGATGTTAATCTTAACCGAAAATCAGTATTCATTAAAGCTGGCAAGGGTAAAAAAGATCGCTATTCTGTATTATCGGAAAAAATGCTGAGTTTATTAAAGGAATACACCACCATCTATAAGCCCAATTATTGGCTGTTTGAAGGACAGGAAGGTGGGCAGTACAGCACTAGAAGTATTCAAAAGATATTCCGGAGAGCAGTTGCTAAGTCAGCTATTAATCCATATTCAACTGTCCACACGCTTAGACATTCTTTTGCCACCCATCTATTGGAGAGAGGCATGGATCTTCGATATATTCAAAACTTACTCGGCCATAGCAGCAGTGAAACGACCGAAATTTATACACATATTACTCACAAAGCACGGGAGAAACTTTGCAGTCCATTAGATTTTTTAGAAATTGATAAAGATGAATAGCCAAAAAAAGTGCGGAATACAATACTGTAAAACCGGACATATTTCGGGTTATTCTGTTGTCCTCCATGATGGGAGTCGCTTTGCTCCCCCCATCATGGAGGACGTCCGGGCTGGCGAAAGAAGGAAAAGAATCGAAACGGATCAAAGAATTAGAATAAAGCCAGACACCAAGCAAGAATCAAAAAAATGGCATGGCACGAATCAAGGCGGGAATCAAAAAAAAATTTTCCCTCCCGCCAGGCTCGCGCCTCCAACCACGGAGAACACAGCACTAACGGCAACCAGCGAGCTGGCTTCGCCAGCCCGGACGTTAGCTTCCATTAGATACTTCGATTTCATATAGGAGACAAGGAATGAGGGCACATCCTAGTCGATCTTCAGATATTATTATCTTAGATTTTGATACAAATACATGAAGAAATATGAACCTCCTAAATTTACTTATTATACTTCAAAACATGGATGAAAAAACGATTGCTGTCATAGTTGGTGCCTTAATTGGTATTATTCCAACGATGATATCTAAGTATGTTGATTCTCGGAGAGAAGAGAAAAAATGGTTGAGAGAGAAGGAATTCTCAAGCGTAGAGAAATTCAAGACACAATTGGGAATCACAGGCAAGAAATTACTGAAGATTCAGCATTCTGTAAACTGGATATGTTGGATAGCAGCTAAGTCGCCAGAAAAAATTACCGTTGAACAGATTGAAAATTATGATTCAGAAGTTAGACAACTTTTTCCAGAGGTGTTGGCTGAATTGGTTGGGATTTCAATTGTTGATAACTACGCATATGAAAAGTTAAATTTAGAGTTCGATAAGATTGTAAAGATTGATTCGACATTCTCGAAAATTATTAATGAGAATACACAGCAAAATCAGATTTCCATTGAAGATGGTACGAAGCTAGAAGCACTATTTGATCAAATTGTTTCTATCAGGATTGGAATTTTACAAGCAATCAAGGATATTATTACGACAAAGAGATGAACGGAAGCTAACAAAGCGTATGCGATCATGCTACCCTTTATGGCAAATGAGATCTTGATTATAAATGGAGTTGCATTTCGGTGAATAGAATCCGATATTGGAAAACGGAAAAAGGGTAGCACGTCGCATACCCAGACCGTTGTGGGCAATAAAGGTAATCAAATAGATGACCGACAAACAAAGAGATAAAATAAAGCAGAAGATTAGATCTCTACGGAGCAAATTGAATGCCGAGAAACGCAAATATGGCTGGTATGATGATAGTTACGGAAAGAGGTATCTTATTGGAAATCTATATGTTCAATTAGGGGATTATAGATTGGCTAAAAAATACTTTGATTGGTTTGACCAAGAATTTCCAGATGATATTGGATTTTCCCAATTCAATTTTGGTAGGGTAAAAACATTATTTGTGCTTAAAAAAGAACAAGAATCATTGTCAAAACTAATTGAAGTGGAGGCTAATAATTCCTATTTGATAGATATTTTGTTAGAACGAACAAAGCAACAGATTGAAAAGCGAGAATGGTCAAACTTGGCAACACTAAAATATGCAAAAGGGCTTATAGTAGATTGTGAGCGAATAATGACTGAAGAGTTCAGAGATTGGCTTGAAAAAATAACCAGTTCCACAAGTTATCAAGATTTCAAACGAAAACATTTAGAGCTTGAGATTCAATTGTCAAATGAAAATTCGATAGAAAAAAGGAAAGAGATTCTAAGACAAATTGAAGAACTAGTGGAAAATTGGAAAACCAATGTCTAAAGTGGTACTGCCCACAACAAAGCGTATGCGATCATGCTGCCCTCTGACAAATGAGATCTTGATTGTGAATAGAGTTGATTTACGGTGAATAGATACCGATATTGAAAAACGGAAAAGGGCAGCACGTCGCATACCCGGACCGTCCTCCATGATGGGAGTCGCTTTGCTCCCCCCATCATGGAGGACGTCCGGGCTGGCGAAAGAAGGAAAAGAATCGAAACGGATCAAAGAATTAGAATAAAGCCAGACACCAAGCAAGAATCAAAAAAATGGCATGGCACGAATCAAGGCGGGAATCAAAAAAAAATTTTCCCTCCCGCCAGGCTCGCGCCTCCAACCACGGAGAACACAGCACTAACGGCAACCAGCGAGCTGGCTTCGCCAGCCCGGACGTTAGTGGCAAGCCTAGAAGATAAATGGAAATAGAAGAGCAAAAGAAGTTTATTTATAACGACTTGATATGGCTAAATATCAACAAACATATTATTTTCAAAGTAAGAGAATTTCCTTGGAAGGAATTAGAACTATATGTAACATATTGGAATTTTGCAAACTCTCTATTTAAGAACTATTTCGAAAACTCGATTATCATAATCCGAAGGTTATATTATGAGACTAACACAGACTTTATTTCATTGAAATTTCTGAAGAGTCAAATCTTGAAGGACGCTGACAACGATTTAAGAAAGACGATTTCAATTGAATTGAAGACACATGAATACTATTTGCAATCAATGGAAGCAAAGATAAATGATTTGCGAAATAAAAGACTGGGACATATTAGCAAAAAAATGATATGGGAGGAGAATAAATCATATGGGATTTCCTTGAAGCAATTTGAAAAGATAGTTCTTTCGTTGAATGAGTATTACAGAGTATTACTTCAGTTGGATCCACAATCCAAATTTATCACATTAGAATATGAAAAAGGTAATAAGGATACAGATATCGAAAAGATCTTGAATTCAATAGCACGCGAGAGCAAATTACTAACATTAATTAATGATAAGCCCGATTCCTGGAAAGCATATTTAAGAAAATGGGATAAAGAAGGCAGTACAATTCAGAGATTAGAGATCATAAATTATTACCGAACAAATCTATTGAAACTGTCAGAGATAAAGTAAATGGCCTGCCACTAACACAGTGGAGCGCGTACATACGGCCGGTTAGTGAAGAACAGAATGATTTACAAATAGAGTTGATTTACGGGAAATAACAAGTTAAATTGGAAAACAGAATTTCGGCCGTACGCCGCCTCCACGCACCGTTAGCCACCACCAAAAAAGAAAAAAACAAACGAGGAGATGAAAAAGTAAAATTGATTTTTGGCGGGATAAAGAAAATTTTTTGACCAAACTCGATTCCTCACATAATAAATCGATAAAAATGAAACGAATACTACATCTTGCCCTTCTCTCCACTTTCATCCTTCTTTTTGGGTGCGATACCTCAAAAAAAGATTTTGACAAAGCAATGGAGTTCTACTCTACCCAATCATTGGACAACTTTCTTCATGAACACCCAGAAGGTAGATGGGCTGATTCTGCGAGAATGCACATTGCATTTATTAAAGCAGATTCAATTAGAAGATTTGAGCTTCTGACTGATTTTAAAAAGCAATATCCCAAAAGTTCCCTCTCTTCAAAAATAGAAATAGTCATAGATTCACTTTCAACTATTAATGGCGGTTGCTTGATAACTGAAAGTTCGGTTCCTGATAGCATTAGTGAGAAATTGAGCGAGATAGTAAAGGAAAATAATTTATGGAATTTATACTTGCTACTAAAAAAAGAGCCCGCTTTAAAAGAGAAAATAAGACCTCAAATTCAATCTGTAATAAAAGAATTCAATCCAGCAGTTTTATTTGCATATGAAGATGTTGATCCATATTGGGATGATATTTATCAGCAGAAAATTTCTGGACTAAACGAATTATATTTACAAGATTCTCTGACATCAATTTTTAGTTATGAGTTATCCATTTTAAATGCTTTGGAATGGAGAAAAATAAATGAATATTTTGCTCATGATATGAACCATATAAGAAATTGGTGGGCAGAGGTGAAAACGCAATGGAGGGCAGGGTCAATAACTTATAACACTTTTCAAGATTCTTATAAAGAAACAAGAAGCCATTTGATTGTTACTTTCAAACAGAAATTCTACTATAATATGCTTTTTGCGGTAGACCGTTTAGAAAACTACCCTTTAGATGTTTGTGCAAAAGAGCAATATTGGCAGCATTTGAGTAAACATTTGATTCGACAAGCAAAAGGTGATATTGCAATTAAAGTTAGTGATTCTTATGAATTCACTTTTGGAGAAAAATATGAAAATGGAAAGCAATTACTTGAACCTCTTGATTCGATTTATTCGATTGAAAATCACCAGCTAGTAAAAAAGATAGCGGGTGGTTTAATCAAGAAATTAAAAGATTCATAAACGTAAAAAATCGAACCATGAAAAAAATCTTCACAGCGTCAATTCTACTGATTTTTCTTATTTCATTTATCCTGCCAAATGAAGGTATAGCTCAAAAAGGCAAATATAAAAAGGCTTGTCAAGCTAATACGATCGATTCATATCAAGAATTTTTAACAAAATACCCTGATAGTGAATATAGCAAAGATATAAAAGAGAGATTAATCAACCTGGAGTACGAACAAGTAAAGGATGAAACCCAACCTGAACCGCTTAAAGAATTCATAAAGAAATATCCAGACAACCAATATTCCGAACAAATTAAACCAAAAATTGAAAATCTTGAGTTTGCAATAGCAGAAAAAAGCAATTCAGTTCTCGCTTACGCAAGATTCGTTGAACAACATCCAGAAGGAGAATTAGCTTCTTCTGCGAAAGACAAAATAAAAGAATTAATTACCAAAACCATTATAATTATTCGAAGCGAAAGCGGTAATTACAAAGTTTTATTTTTAGAGTCAGGAACATTACAGGAAATCAGCATAAGTGGGCATAAATTAACTGATTATTCGGATAGCCGTATTGATGCAGAAATAAAAATTAGAGAAGAAATAATGGAAGAAATAAAGAGAAACAAGATAGAGAAAAGAGAGTTTTTAGAATTGGAGTATCACATGGGGTCATCTTTAAATTCGATGATGGGACATTTAACTGAGCCTAATATTCTAAGGTCTCAAGTGGTTATCTGGTGCAATGATTTACAAAACATTGAAAAAGTAAACTTTTTTTATCTTTCTGACACACAAGTCGTAGATGATAAAACGCTCAATAAAAGCTTTAAAGAATCAATTATGACACCTGCAACAAATGTTTTGAAAAAGAATGTATTAGTCACAACCGCAAAAACAAGTCACTCATTAAACCTTCAAAAACTTAGAGAGATTCTGACACAGTAATAGAAATTCAGGAAACAAAATAAAAATGAGAAGGAAGGCGGTGGCTAATCGAGTAGACGGCTCCGACCAATAGCTTGATCGGAGTGCGCCTCTCACACCACCGTACGTACGGGCCTCGTATACGTATCCGCCCACTGGACCCCATCTTTCCTACTCCATAAAGGTTTTGAGAAGTTGTTTGTCCATGTTTTGAGGCAGCCATTGGATAGCCTCAGGGGTAGCTTTGTTATTGGCCAGCTTACGAAGAAGCCAGGTGAGGTATCGATGAGCATTGAGGCCCCAGTTGTTGCAAGTGCCGATAATGGAGTAAAGGCAGGCCAGGTTTTGAGCCGCCTCGTCGGAGCCAGCAAACAGATAGTTCTTACGCCCCAAAGCTACGGGCCGGATCGTATTTTCTACCAAGTTGTTATCAATCTCCAATTGACCATCGTGGGCATAGGCATACAGACCTTTCCAGCGTTTCAAGCTGTAGGCAATAGCTTTACCAATAGGACTTTGGGGCAATAAGCCAGCGGAGGTATATTGCTCTTTTAGCCATGCACCCAATTCTTCCAATATGGGTATGGCCTGGTGCTGGCGCAGTTGGAAACGCTGTGCCTCATCCATTTTCTGTTCGCGCGCCTGGCGTTCAATGCGATATAGTTTTTGGGCTTGCTCTAGAAAATAGTTGGCCCGAGGTGGATCGGTATTTTGAGCCTCTACAAATTTGCGCCGGGCATGAGCCATACAATGGATCAAGTGTAGGTCTTGTTTGCGCTCCACAGTTTCATACACACTATATCCATCGGCTTGTAAGATACCACTGAAGCCATCGAGCAATAAGTGTCCGGCCTTAGCACTGCGCCTGGAGTCATATTGGAAGAATACCGCCTTAAGCTTTGGATTGTGAAGTACCCAGAAGTAGCCCCGGTGGCTGGCTCCGGGCTTATTCTTAGTTAACACCGTGATACGCGTCTCGTCCACTTGGTTATAAGGCTGGGTCAGTAAATCCTGGTGCAACAGATGGTAGATAGGCCGCAAGCTATGAGCGGCGGTATGGAACCAATTATGGAGGTTGTTTTCTGAGATAAACCCCAGCCCGGCTTGTTTGAGTTTTTTGCGGAAGCGGTGGATAGGCGTATGGAAAAGAATCTTCTCGACTATGATTTGAGCCACTAGGCTCTCGTCCACTATACCTTTGGGGATCAACCGTAAAGGGACATTGGCTTGGCTTACGCCTTGCTCTTGATCAGCCTTATTAACATAGCGGGGGCGAATGATGCGCTTGACATATAAATCAGCTGGCACATAGGCCAACAGCTCGGTTATATCTTCTCCGATCTTGGATAGCTTACTGATATCTACACCTGTGGGCTCGATGATTTGCTCTTCTCGTCGCAGCGATGCGGGGAAGGTATTGCGTTTTATTGGCCGACGGGCTTTTTGAGGCTTCTTTTTTCTGTGTAATACCTGCTCTTGTTCGACTGGCTGAGCTGCTTGGTCCTCTTGCTCGAATAAGCGTCCCTGATTAGGGTCTTGCTCACTGACATACCGTTCGCGCTTGGCGCTGAAGAGTAACTTCTTGAGCTGCGCATTCTCTGCCTTAAGCAGAAAATTCTCTTCCTTGAGGGCCTTGTTTTCCGTTTCTAGTGGACTCATAAGCTTAGTCTGAAGATACGGAAAAAGACCCGGATTCACTGGCTTTTACCCAAGGAAAAGCGCTTCCTTTTTTCAATCTTATCCGTCTTAATCCCTCGTAAAATCAGTAGTAGTTTTTCGTAGCAAAGCTCATAGCCACTAGCCGATGACGGGTGCTCAAAAGTCCCCCTTTCCAGGCGCTTATAGTACAGCCCAAAACCATCTCCCTCCCACATTAGCAGCTTCAAATGGGTCTTGCGCCGGTTGATAAATACAAAGCCTGCTCCGCTCAATAAGGACAAGCCCATCTGGCCACTCACCAAAGCACCCAGAGTATTGAAGCTCTTGCGCATGTCACAGGGCTTATCATACAAATAATATTGCCGCGATACCTCAAGCATTTTGTAAGCACTTGATTAATTCCCCATCTAACCTCCCCTTGTAATGTACACGGATACCATTGGCAAAGTGGACTTCTATCAGACCCTCAGTTGCCGCAACGCTAGACAGCGCAATAAACTTACCTGTATCTGCAAATTCTTGCTCCAGTTTGAACCAACTCATAAATGTGCCGTATTTTAGCTCATGCTTACGACAATAAGCAGGGCGGCTAAGCCCACTTGTGCGCCAGGACCTTACATGACCTAAGCGTTCTGATCTTGTCATAGATTTTTAACCTAAAGATCGGCCGCAGCTTCATCAAACGCAAGATGGGGTGCAATGGGCGGATACTCGTATACGGCGGTTCATTAACCATAGACGACCTTAAGAAAGTACTCAGTAAAAGACAAATACCCGCGTTTTTGTAGCCGTTCCAGAGTAACGGTGGTTCTCATGATCGGGCTACAGGCAGTGGCCCAGCCACTCATACGGGAACAAGACCAGGCATAGGCCTGATGTGGTGGGAGTCCGAGTTGGATAAAGGCTCTTCTTCTCCTGTCCGGTTTCTTCCATTGTTTCCAGATGCAGTAGCGGAGGCGATTGCGGACCCAGGGATCGAGTTCCTTGAGTTTTGTCCAGGTGTTGGCCAATTTGAAATAGTTGACCCATCCCCGGACCAGATCGTTTAGTCGATCGATGCGTTCATCAAAGCTCATTGGGCTGGTCTTGCGTGTAATCCCTTTGATCTTCAGCTTTAGTCGCTTGAAGGCCTTTGGTGAAACACGAAGGTTGTACTTGCCCCGTTCTCCCTTACGGTAGGTTGGGATAAAGCCGTAGCCCAATAGTTCAAAATGCACCGGACGACGAATGCCTGTCTTTTGCTCATTCACTTTGAGACGCAAGCGTCTTTCGATGAATTGAGTGACGGATTGTTTGACCCGCCGGGCGGACCTCAGACTGCGCAGGAAAATGCTACAATCATCAGCGTAGCGCACAAAGCGCAATCCTCGACGCATCAGTTCATGATCCAATTCATTCAGTAGAATGTTCGACAGCAGTGGGCTTAGCGGACCGCCCTGGGGCGTACCCTTTGGGCGAGGTAATTGGCCAGGTCATATACTTCCACTCCATCTACGCCACTACTCCCACGGTTGCGCACGACTTGATCGTACGCCCGCGCCAAATTTGATCGCGATAAAATCCGCTCGAGTAGCGCCATCTTAAGTTCGTTTTGCCTTCTGTTTGTCGTAGCGATACCCGCCGCCCCACCCCGTGGTCGGTCGGTAGTAACTGCTTTGGGCACACTTGCGATAACTTCCGGCGGTTAATGTTCGGTCCTTCGGCGCTAGCCTCTCGTATCCGCTTACCGCCAACCTGGGCCTCATTGGTATACGGTTTGCCTTGCCTACTATGACCTCGGCTGACTTCTCCACCATTCCTGGGGCGGAGACCTCCCCGGGTAAGAGTATCCTCTTTCCGCTGATCACCACTGCATCGTATCCGCCCATTGCACCCCATCTTGCGTTTGATGAAGCTGCGGCCGATCTTTAGGTTAAAAATCTATGACAAGATCAGAACGCTTAGGTCATGTAAGGTCCTGGCGCACAAGTGGGCTTAGCCGCCCTGCTTATTGTCGTAAGCATGAGCTAAAATACGGCACATTTATGAGTTGGTTCAAACTGGAGCAAGAATTTGCAGATACAGGTAAGTTTATTGCGCTGTCTAGCGTTGCGGCAACTGAGGGTCTGATAGAAGTCCACTTTGCCAATGGTATCCGTGTACATTACAAGGGGAGGTTAGATGGGGAATTAATCAAGTGCTTACAAAATGCTTGAGGTATCGCGGCAATATTATTTGTATGATAAGCCCTGTGACATGCGCAAGAGCTTCAATACTCTGGGTGCTTTGGTGAGTGGCCAGATGGGCTTGTCCTTATTGAGCGGAGCAGGCTTTGTATTTATCAACCGGCGCAAGACCCATTTGAAGCTGCTAATGTGGGAGGGAGATGGTTTTGGGCTGTACTATAAGCGCCTGGAAAGGGGGACTTTTGAGCACCCGTCATCGGCTAGTGGCTATGAGCTTTGCTACGAAAAACTACTACTGATTTTACGAGGGATTAAGACGGATAAGATTGAAAAAAGGAAGCGCTTTTCCTTGGGTAAAAGCCAGTGAATCCGGGTCTTTTTCCGTATCTTCAGACTAAGCTTATGAGTCCACTAGAAACGGAAAACAAGGCCCTCAAGGAAGAGAATTTTCTGCTTAAGGCAGAGAATGCGCAGCTCAAGAAGTTACTCTTCAGCGCCAAGCGCGAACGGTATGTCAGTGAGCAAGACCCTAATCAGGGACGCTTATTCGAGCAAGAGGACCAAGCAGCTCAGCCAGTCGAACAAGAGCAGGTATTACACAGAAAAAAGAAGCCTCAAAAAGCCCGTCGGCCAATAAAACGCAATACCTTCCCCGCATCGCTGCGACGAGAAGAGCAAATCATCGAGCCCACAGGTGTAGATATCAGTAAGCTATCCAAGATCGGAGAAGATATAACCGAGCTGTTGGCCTATGTGCCAGCTGATTTATATGTCAAGCGCATCATTCGCCCCCGCTATGTTAATAAGGCTGATCAAGAGCAAGGCGTAAGCCAAGCCAATGTCCCTTTACGGTTGATCCCCAAAGGTATAGTGGACGAGAGCCTAGTGGCTCAAATCATAGTCGAGAAGATTCTTTTCCATACGCCTATCCACCGCTTCCGCAAAAAACTCAAACAAGCCGGGCTGGGGTTTATCTCAGAAAACAACCTCCATAATTGGTTCCATACCGCCGCTCATAGCTTGCGGCCTATCTACCATCTGTTGCACCAGGATTTACTGACCCAGCCTTATAACCAAGTGGACGAGACGCGTATCACGGTGTTAACTAAGAATAAGCCCGGAGCCAGCCACCGGGGCTACTTCTGGGTACTTCACAATCCAAAGCTTAAGGCGGTATTCTTCCAATATGACTCCAGGCGCAGTGCTAAGGCCGGACACTTATTGCTCGATGGCTTCAGTGGTATCTTACAAGCCGATGGATATAGTGTGTATGAAACTGTGGAGCGCAAACAAGACCTACACTTGATCCATTGTATGGCTCATGCCCGGCGCAAATTTGTAGAGGCTCAAAATACCGATCCACCTCGGGCCAACTATTTTCTAGAGCAAGCCCAAAAACTATATCGCATTGAACGCCAGGCGCGCGAACAGAAAATGGATGAGGCACAGCGTTTCCAACTGCGCCAGCACCAGGCCATACCCATATTGGAAGAATTGGGTGCATGGCTAAAAGAGCAATATACCTCCGCTGGCTTATTGCCCCAAAGTCCTATTGGTAAAGCTATTGCCTACAGCTTGAAACGCTGGAAAGGTCTGTATGCCTATGCCCACGATGGTCAATTGGAGATTGATAACAACTTGGTAGAAAATACGATCCGGCCCGTAGCTTTGGGGCGTAAGAACTATCTGTTTGCTGGCTCCGACGAGGCGGCTCAAAACCTGGCCTGCCTTTACTCCATTATCGGCACTTGCAACAACTGGGGCCTCAATGCTCATCGATACCTCACCTGGCTTCTTCGTAAGCTGGCCAATAACAAAGCTACCCCTGAGGCTATCCAATGGCTGCCTCAAAACATGGACAAACAACTTCTCAAAACCTTTATGGAGTAGGAAAGATGGGGTCCAGTGGGCGGATACACTGCATCTACTGAATAGTGTTCGTTGCCTGCGGGCTTTGATATGATGTGCTATCTTACCCACGCTACCCAGCCTCTTATGCAGTTCCTGTCCGTTGGTACCAGCTTTTGTAGTTCCGCTTCCTTCAGACTTGCGGTCACCCGCAACGCCCTTGCGGCTTACTAATGGACTTCGGCAACTCGCCCATAAGGGACTTTCACCCGCTAGTTATATTCCTTACCTTCGTAAGGAAAGGATACCCATGCCGGGCACACACAAAGCATAGCCGTCAATTGCCAGCAAAAGCTGGCAACTGCGGCTATGCGGGACGTTAGCGGCAAATGATTTTTAGAAGTCGGTTCTCTGCCAATTTTGAAAACGCTACACCAGGAGCAATGGGCAGCCAAGCCCTTAGATTAGGATTGAAGATAATCAAGCAAAGTTTCTTTTTCTGTACATTTTCAGAAACCTCTTGCACCAAAAGAGTCCAATAAAACAGGGCTTAGTAGTTTTTTGAACTTTTATTAAGAATTCAGTTCAACCCTCCAATTATCAAACTATTTGTAATGTAGGAAACAGGATTAGGTTATACTTTCCGAATAAGTATAACCTAGCAAACTCATCTTATTTGTTAATTATCAAACACTTACGTCTTATTGAAAACTGAAAGAAGAAATATAGGTTTTATTTGTATCGTTTTTCGGTTGTAAATATATCCTAGGTCTAGGTGTTTTTCCACCTGAAATGAAGTTCAAAAAAAGGTTGGTTTTAGTATACTTTTTGAAAAAACAATTGAACAGCTAAAACTCTCCACTAGCAAGGCTTTTAGGCGTTCACTAAATTGAAACTAAACCGTTTTTTCCAACTTTTATAGGTTTGAGTTATTCCTTATATAATTGCCCGTAATACTGCAATACTGTTGCTGAAAAAGGAGCATCAGGATATTTTTCGGCTAGTGCTTTTGCTTGCGTTAAGGCTTCATTAGCAGCAGCTTGTTTTCCTTGATTGACAAATATGAAGGCTTTTATCATTAAGGTGCGGGCTACTTGGAGATCAAAAGCCTGGGGTGATTTTACCGCCAATTTTTGGTAAATCGGTAGGCTTTGATCCAGAAAAGTCATCGCTCTTTCCGTCTTTCCTATTGAAAAATACATCAAGCCCAGGTTGTTCTGGGTAGTAGCCACATCCGGCTCATATCGTTCCGGATTGGCCTGAGCCAGCCGCTGATAGATTTCCAGGGCTTCCTGGTAGGCGGCCTCCGCCTTGTCGTAGGCATTCAGGTTATAGTACATGGCCCCCAGGTTGTTCTGGGTCATCGCCACATCCGGCTCATATCGTTCCGGATTGGCCTGAGCCAGCCGCTTTCTGATTTCCAGGGCTTCCTGGTAGGCGGCCTCCGCCTTGTCGTAGGCATTCAGGTTATAGTACATGGCCCCCAGGTTGTTCTGGGTCATCGCCACATCCGGCTCATATCGTTCCGGATTGGCCTGAGCCAGCCGCTGATAGATTTCCAGGGCTTCCTGGTAGGCGGCCTCCGCCTTGTCGTAGGCATTCAGGTTCCGATACATAATGCCCAGGTTGTTCTGGGTAGTAGCCACATCCGGCTCATATCGTTCCGGATTGGCCTGAGCCAGCCGCTGATAGATTTCCAGGGCTTCCTGGTAGGCGGCCTCCGCCTTGTCGTAGGCATTCAGGTTATAGTACATGGCCCCCAGGTTGTTCTGGGTCATCGCCACATCCGGCTCATATCGTTCCGGATTGGCCTGAGCCAGCCGCTTTCTGATTTCCAGGGCTTCCTGGTAGGCGGCCTCCGCCTTGTCGTAGGCATTCAGGTTATAGTACATGGCCCCCAGGTTGTTCTGGGTCATCGCCACATCCGGCTCATATCGTTCCGGATTGGCCTGAGCCAGCCGCTGATAGATTTCCAGGGCTTCCTGGTAGGCGGCCTCCGCCTTGTCGTAGGCATTCAGGTTATAGTACATGGCCCCCAGGTTGTTCTGGGTCATCGCCACATCCGGCTCATATCGTTCCGGATTGGCCTGAGCCAGCCGCTTTCTGATTTCCAGGGCTTCCTGGTAGGCGGCCTCCGCCTTGTCGTAGGCATTCAGGTTATCGTACATGGCCCCCAGGTTGTTCTGGGTCATCGCCACATCCGGCTCATATCGTTCCGGATTGGCCTGAGCCAGCCGCTGATAGATTTCCAGGGCTTCCTGGTAGGCGGCCTCCGCCTTGTCGTAGGCATTCAGGTCGGCATACATCAAGCCCAGGTTGTTCTGGGTAGTAGCCACATCCGGCTCATATCGTTCCGGATTAGCCTGAGCCAGCCGCTTTCTGATTTCCAGGGCTTCCTGGTAGGCGGCCTCCGCCTTGTCGTAGGCATTCAGGTTATAGTACATGGCCCCCAGGTTGTTCTGGGTCATCGCCACATCCGGCTCATATCGTTCCGGATTGGCCTGAGCCAGCCGCTGATAGATTTCCAGGGCTTCCTGGTAGGCGGCCTCCGCCTTGTCGTAGGCATTCAGGTCGGCATACATCAAGCCCAGGTTGTTCTGGGTCATCGCCACATCCGGCTCATATCGTTCCGGATTGGCCTGAGCCAGCCGCTGATAGATTTCCAGGGCTTCCTGGTAGGCGGCCTCCGCCTTGTCGTAGGCATTCAGGTCGGCATACATCAAGCCCAGGTTGTTCTGGGTAGTAGCCACATCCGGCTCATATCGTTCCGGATTGGCCTGAGCCAGCCGCTGATAGATTTCCAGGGCTTCCTGGTAGGCGGCCTCCGCCTTGTCGTAGGCATTCAGGTTATAGTACATGGCCCCCAGGTTGTTCTGGGTCATCGCCACATCCGGCTCATATCGTTCCGGATTGGCCTGAGCCAGCCGCTTTCTGATTTCCAGGGCTTCCTGGTAGGCGGCCTCCGCCTTGTCGTATTGGTTGTTGTTTTTTAATTCAGTACCTAGATTGTTTAGTAAATGAGCTTTTTCGCTTTCCGCCTGGCTGTATCGCAATGCTTTCCGATAGAAATTGATAGATCGCTTTTGTTGATTAAGCTCCCCGCAGAAGTAAGCTAACTCCCAGAGATTGTTGACGTTAGTACTATCCCCCTCTACCGCATACAAATAATTTTTGTAGGCGGCTTCCAATTGTAGGTCGGCGGCGCAGAGGCGGGCTTTTATCATGTAATTCTCTATGCATTGCTGCAACATACTATCCGCCTGGTCCGTCAAACTTTTCGCCTCCTTTTTTGCTGCCTTTGCATTCTTCATATTTTGGCGCAACTGTTCGTCATCCATCAGCGCAATGGCTTCTTTGATCTTTGCTCCTTCAAATAATTCAAGCGCTTTGGAAGCCAATTCAGATGCGCCGTCTGTATCAATTTTGGCGAAAATCTGTGCATAGCGATCGGCATTGGCGATGGCTTGTTCCTTTTCTTGCTGAAGATTATCGAGTTGTTTTAGAAGTATCCGCCGTTCTTCTTCAAAGGCTTGCCGTTGCTCGGACTCTCCCTGCAATTTTTCCAGTTTAGCCTCCAGATTGACCAGTTGCTCCTGGAGTTGATTGTTTTGTTGTTGGTATACGGCTTCAGCATTGTCGATTATGATGCCATAGTATTTGGCTTTTTGTTCCCGAAAGTCATTTTTCTTACTCATCACAATTTGCAGCGGTGCCAAGCTATGATCTTTGGGAACGGTCAGTCCCCGGCATTTTTCTTCATTGATCAGCACGTATCCTTCCAGCGAAAACTCCACAGTGGCCACCAGGTCACCTGCTCTTTTGTTATCGAAATTTAATTCGAAATATCCCTTGTCATTGGTATAAGTGGTTTGGGCACCCAAGGCATATACTTCTACATTTGGTAGTGGGGTTTTCCCGCTACTTTGCAACTTGACGTACCCAGCGAGGCTATTCTGAGCCGTTAGGGAAGCCCAATATGCAAGAAGTGTAAATAGGCAGGTCAATTGTTTCATTTTTCAACATTTTGAGGGGTCAGACGAATCTCTGCTTCGCCTAATTTGGGGTAGTATTTTTCTTCTTTTAGCTGATAGCCATTTTTTCTTGCGTAGAGGATGTATTCATTCCGCCATTGCTCTTCGGGAAGCTCTAGGTAGAAATTACCCAGGGCATCTGTGGAAGTGGTTACACCGGCTACTTCGATGAGCACATCCGATAAGAAGCTTGCTCCGTCCCGACTACGCACTTTTCCTTGAACGATGCCCAATTGGCTATCCGGTTTTACCGCTAGGTAGATGGGCTCCCCCTTGTAGATATAGATGCTATCTGGGTAGGTGACTTCATAGCCTTCTGCTTCCATAAACAAACCAATCGCTTCTCCCAGGAAGCGACGGCCTATCTCTCCGAAATTGGTACGGCCATCCTCGCCGATTTGTCGAGTATCGCGTCGATTGCCAAAATCAGCAATGAGTTTTCCCTCCTTTTCTATGATAATATCTTGGGGACCTTTAGGGCCATGCACATACACTGTTAATTGCAATGGAGCGGTCACTTCAGACCCAAAAATAGACTGGAGATTATATCCTGAAAATTCAGCGATGCCACCCAAGATCCCGACGATTACTCCACCGCCGACTACCCACTGCCACCAAGGTTTGCCTATTCGCTTGGAAGAAGACTTGGGAACACTTGAATCAACCCTAGAGGTCAGATCATCTGGCAACTGACTGATTAGGTGTAGCACGGCTTCGTTGATCTTAGAGATGGAAGTTTGCTGTTCCTCTAAGTTTGAAGTCCCTTGTCGCTTAGCTTTTGCATATTCCTGGTATCGGGCAGATTGGAGGAGCACCTCCTCCCGCAAATCCTCGTAATACGGTTTCTCAGAAAGCGATATTAATTGTTCTAGCGCTTGCTCGGTTTTACCTTGAGCGATTAGCTCTTGTAGTTCATTTTTCAATCATCTTGGTATTTGGTGGTTGTGATAAAGTTAAAAACTTTTCACCTAAATGAGATAAAACTACATCCTTTAAAGCAATAAAAGAGTCTTCTAAAACCACCCTTTGTGTAAACTTTCCATTCCTCCCAAAAGTAGTATGCTAATAAAAACAAGAAACTAATTTATCAATACTTCTTACTGCTTTAAAATCAGGACATTCCGATAAAAAGTACTTTTCTAAGTTGTTTAACCACAAAGTTTGTAAAACTGGTCTACTTATTCATAGTCTGATATATGGTCTTTATGGCTTTTAAATAAACTTCTACTATTCTATTGAAGCCGGAAAGAAATTTGCTATAAAACTGTGCGGACAAGGAAAAAGGATCGTGAATCAAAAGTTTGGAAGAACTATTTTCTAGTAGAGCGCGAAGATCATGAATCCTAATTACTTTGATATTACTGTCCTGTTTTACACGGGAAGTAGGACAATCCAAGTAAAAAGGTCAAATCGATATTGTGGGATTTCTAGGGTAAGTGCTCCTAATCTGTCCTACAATGTTACCATAGTAGGACAGGCTATTTCTCCCCCTTTTCAAGTTTTCCTATCACCAACATATCAGAAAGGCCCTCCGCTTTCAATTCCATTGTCACGCCACTAGCATACAACAATCGCAATAAACTGTTCAGCTTAGGGCTGCTACCATGATTTAACCAGACGGATACTTGCTGAGGATGGAATCCGGCTTGCTCCGCTAACTCAGCAGGGCCTCGTAAACCTTGGCTTTCCGCAGCATCTTTGATGTATTCGATGATTTCTAGGATTTGGTCTTCGATGTATTTGTCTTCCATGTATGTGATTTTGGCGAGTAGTACGTTGCAATATTCGTTCCAATAAAGGTGGAACTGGGACAATATTGATGACTATCGATACACACTTTTATCTCTAACCAATGGAGTGGATCGATCCAATTCTTTTTTCTCATGCCATACATCCCTATATTTGAATAGTAAAAGTGAAGTAAATACATTTTAGGACGTGCTAAAAAGAATCTGATGCGCCTACGGTTTCTATTTCTGATCGTTTTATTTCATCTTATCATTGGGTCTTCATCTGCCCTATCATGGCCCCATTCTCGGGAAGGCCAAGACTACGCCCTATTCTTCGCCAATACCAACTACCAAAACAACCCTGACTTCGGCGACCTGAAGAACCCAATCAGAGATGCCGAAACCATCGCCAAAGAACTTCGGGAAATGTATGGCTTCTCCACACAGGTCTATAAGGATCGAGATCAGGCTACCATTTTTCGTATCTTAGAGCAGTGGCAGCAAAAAGCATTTGGGCCTCAAGACCAACTCTTTATCTTTTTTTCCGGACATGGTACCTTTCGAGAACTGACCAAGAAAGGCTACTTCGTGCCCAAGAGTCGCAGCAATGATTTTGGTTCCTATATTGAACTAACCGATCTTGGCAACATCATTACTCAAATCCCTTGCAGGCATATCCTGCTGGCAGTAGATGCCTGCTACTCTGGCACCATTGATCAAGAAATTGCCTTCAAGGGCAATTTTCAGCGCCCAGGGGAAAGCAAAAGTACAGAAAGAGACAAACTAATCTACCGGCAATTGCGGAATCAATCACGCCTTTTAATTACCTCTGGAGGCAAGCAACGTACACCTGATGGCAAGCAGCATTCTCCTTTTGCTCATGCTATCATCAAGAAATTGCGAGCCACTTATACCTATGGAGATGGACTTTGTACTTTTCAGGACCTCTTGAGTCAACTTGAACGGGTAAGTCCGACGCCGCACCAAGGAGAATTACCGGCACATGAGCAGGGGGGCTTCGTTTTTGCGGCTGAAGACGTAGATCCACCACCAATAAAGCCTGAGCTCGACCGCATGGTCTTCGTCCAAGGGGGTACCTTTCAAATGGGGAGTAAGGGTGGACGAAGTGATGAAACGCCGCACTCGGTCACCCTCAGCGACTACTACATCGCCCGCCATGAAGTAACTTTTGAAGAATACGACAGGTTTTGCCAAGCTATGGGTAAGGATAAACCAAACGACGAAGGCTGGGGAAGGGGGACGCGCCCTGTTATTAACATCTCTTGGTACGACGCTATAGAGTATTGCAATTGGAGAAGTACTGAAGATCATCTCACGCCAGTATATACCATTAATAAACGAACACGGGATCCCAACAACAATAGCCAATATGATGACCTAAGATGGATGGTGACCATCAACTGGCAAGCGAATGGTTATCGATTACCTACAGAAGCGGAGTGGGAATACGCTGCTCGTAGTCGAGGGAAAAATCAGAAGTATGCAGGAACTTCAATCGAAGGTAAGCTTTCATTCTATGGTAATTTTTGCGATCAGAACTGCACATATTCATGGAAAACAGAATTTCAGAATGACAGATATGCGCAGACAGCCCCAGTCAGCAAGTTCAAAGCCAATGACCTGGGCCTTTTTGATATGAGTGGTAATGTATGGGAATGGTGTTGGGATTGGTACGATAATGATTACTATCCTAGAAGTCCGATTAGCAACCCTAAAGGTTCTAATACAGGCTCGAACCGGGTACTTCGGGGTGGTTCATGGGGCTACGAATCCGCCATCCTGCGTTGTGCTCGACGTCACTACAACCGCCCATATAATCGCAGCAATGATATCGGGTTTCGTCTTAGCAGGGCAGCCCCTTAGGGAGGAGGCAGATTTCAGTGGTCAGAACGCTTTGCTGTCAGACTGGTAGAAAAAGTAGTACCAGCTATAAATACCCGAAGTTTTCCCCAGCCAACTTTGGATGTTTCGCCTAGCCCCTTATTCCCATACAAACCATACTTTCCCTATCTTTGAATATAAACCGTACCCTAAAATCCATGAGATCGCTTCTTTTATTTATTTTTTTGCTGTTTAGTCTTTCGGTCTGGAGCCAAAACGGGCGCAAGGGAATGGACCGCGCCCTCTTCTTCGCTGTAAATGACTACGAGCGGATGACAGACCTAAGCAACCCCATCCAAAATGCCAGCGATATCGCTGCTGAACTAGAGCGTCGCTATGGCTTTGAAACCGAAGTCGTACCCAACCCCAAATTTGAAGCCATAGAAAGAAAAATTGCCGATTACAAACGACAATATTCAAGTGGTCGCTATGACAAGCAAGGGCAACTCCTCATTTTTTTTACTGGACATGGCGTGAAAAAAGGCTCCAATGGTTACTTTATGCCTGCCGATGCAGATCCTGATCGCCCCTATACACTAGGTATAGAATATGATTATTGGCGCAATGAGATTAATGATATTGACTGCAAGCATATCCTCGTGGCCATCGACGCCTGTCATTCCATCACCTTTGACCCCAACTGGGAAAATAAACCTGATCGAGATTTCAAACGTCCAGGAGAACGTTTCAATGACCAGGTATTGCTCAATCACAAAAACTACCGCGCCCGCCTCTTCTTCACTTCCGATGCCAAGGGCAATCAAACCCCCGATCGCTCCACCTTCGCCGAACAATTTCTGGCCGGTCTACGCACCCATCGTTCTTCCACCCGCTACCTCACCTCCAGCGAACTATTTGCTTCCTATATGAAGAAGGCGGCACCTACTCCAGGGGGCGGTACTTTTGGCAGTAATGATGCTGGTTCTGCTTTTCTGTTCTTCCAGCAAGTCTCCAGCCCTGGTGTAAGCAGCGCCCGTTCTGATCAAGCCGCCTGGCGCAGTGCCCAACAAACAAATTCTATCGCTGCCTACCAACAGTATCTTGCTCAATACCCCCAAGGGGACTTTGTGCCAGTGGCTCGACAAAAACTGCAACAACTGCAAAGTGAGGAACAAGAATTGCTCGATTGGCAGGCCACCAAGCGGACCAACACTGCGCTCGCCTATCGTTCTTTTATCCAACAATACCCACAAAGTGTCTATAAGGACGTAGCAGCTATCCGGTTAAAGGAGCTAGCTCCTACACCCAAGACAGAGCTGGACAACATGGTCTTCATTCAAGGGGGTACCTTTCAAATGGGGAGTAAAGATGGAAAAAGTAATGAAACACCACACTCCGTTACCCTCAGCGACTACTATATCGCCCGCCACGAAGTAACTTTTGAAGAATACGACAGGTTTTGCCAAGCTACTGGCAAGACAAAACCGGACGACGAAGGCTGGGGCAGAGGCAAGCGTCCTGTCATCAACGTCTCTTGGTATGATGCCATCGAATATTGCAACTGGAGAAGTTCCCAGGATGGTCTCACCCCAGTATACAGCATCAATGAGCGGACGCAGGACCCTAACAATAAAAGTAGCCGTGATGACCTAAAATGGACGGTGACCATCAACTGGCAGGCCAATGGCTATCGCCTACCCACCGAAGCAGAGTGGGAATATGCTGCTCGTAGCCGGGGGAAAGATCAAAAATGGGCGGGTACCTCTTCCGAGGATCAATTAACTTCATTTGCTAATGGCTACGGTAAGACGGACGGATATCAATATACTTCACCAGTTGGTACTTTCAAAGCCAACGATCTGGGGCTTTTTGATATGAATGGTAATGTGTATGAATGGTGTTGGGATTGGTACGGTAGCTACTCCCTAAATTCAAATAGCAACCCTAAAGGTCCCAATACTGGCTCAGGCCGGGTTCTTCGGGGCGGCTCATGGTTCAGCCTTCCAGCCAGCCTGCGTTGCGCTTATCGTCTCGACCTCTACCCTGATGATCGCAACCTCGATATCGGGTTTCGTCTTAGCAGGGCAGCCCCTTAGCTTCTAGTTTTTTTACCTTTTTACGAGATAGGGAGAGGGAATGTCGGATCATTCGGCATTCCCTCTTCTTATAGGCCACTCCTATATATGTGCTATGCACATCCCTATATATAGGTAATAAAAGCATAAGGATATATAGGAAAATAGCACCGCTTTTTCTGAAGTATAGGGGTATATATGCTACGTATATATAGGAAAGTGACAAAAACGATAGGAAATAAAGGCCCTAGAATTGCCTAAATGGGCAAGACTTCTTTTGTAAGTGCTATTTATGCTTAATTAGGATGGTATTGTTCTGCCCATTGCCTGCTTACCGAAGAAACAGCTTCTTGCCCAGGTATAATGTATTCAAAGCCCAGTTCTAATAGCTTCGCTTTCAGGTATTCGATTTGTTGCATTTCCGCAGTAGATAGGCTTCGATGGTTTTTCCTGGCAGTGGAAAGCATCCCTTCTATCTGGGCAATATAGTTTTCTGCCTGATATTTCCGCAGGGCTTCCTGCTTGGTGGGTTTTTGCTTCCTTTTGGAGCGGGTACTTACCCAATAAAGGATAAGACTGACTACTACCGCAGCAATAACTAGCGTTCTATTGTTCATATCAATGGTCTTGCTTTGAAAATAAGAGTCCTAGCACAGCCAGGAGCAGTAAAGTGCCAACGATGTAGATCCCTTGACGGGCTGTAAAGTCTTTGCCCTGATCCTCATTATCAAACAGCTCGTTGACCGTTCCTTTGACGATGCCGACTACCGATTTGACGGTCTGGACAAGGGCGGTGTCCTCCTCCCCTATTTCCACTAAGGCAATCGTACCATCCCGGTCTACAAATTTTAGGGTCGGCTTTTGGTACATCAGCTCCTTCATGTTGTTCCATCGGGCATAACGCTGGCCCTTGTACACTGAAGTCCGGTTAGCTCGGGCAAAGGAATAGTATTCACTGGCCAGGGTATCGAGGTGGAAAAAGGTATCGTAGGAGCCAAAACCACGAACGCCCATCTCCCAGAGATGTTGAAACAAAGGTCCCTTGTTGTCAAAATCTTCACGAATGGCGATGTATAGAGCCTCATTGGTTTCACTATTGGATAGAAAGGAGGTATCAAAAGCACAAGCCAGCATGTGGGGGGATTTGCTGGCCGGGTTCACGCCTCCGGAAGGAATGTAATTGCGATAGGTAGAATTGGCATTCATCGGAATACCCGTGATGGATCGAATCAACTGAACTGCCTTGACCACTTGCATGGAGATCGGATGCTCCGCTAAACCTGTTCTGGGGTTATACAGCTCCGCATAGGAAAAGTTATCGGTAACTTGTCCGGCCTGAGGACTAACCATGATGAAGTCATTCGGATCATCCGGATGCAAGGGGATGTGCGTTTCAGGTTTCATGAGTATTCACTTGTTCTTTGGTTGAAAAATATTAGGATGAGTGCGATCAAGCATAGGATGATTCCTGCTATTAGCCCTCGATTATTGGTCCGCTTGATTTTCTTGGCGGCAGTTGCCATCCGCTCTTCATATTGCCGGACGAGTTCTTCGGTTTGTTTCCCCCATTTCTTTTTCAATTCATCTTCTACCAGGATATCGGCCATGGTATCCCCAAAATTCCAACATTGGAGGGCCTTTTCTACTTGTTCACCCAGGTACACTTCTTTAAATACGGGCGCTGTTGACTGGCTTTCCGCCTCCTGGTGCTTTTGTAGTAGCACTTGAGCCAGTTCGGAAGAGATTTTAACGGTTATCCTGGTCTTGCCTTCAGTTCCCATATGATCTTTTTATTGCTAATTTAGCAATTTATTCATTTTGAGTAAAGCACTTACAAGGTAGGCTTAGGCAAAACAGCACTGGATTGCTCAGCCAGCTTCAGGGCTTCCTTGAATACCAAATAGGAAAGGTTTTGCCGTTCGGATTCAGCCAGCAGTTGCCGAAAGTAGGCCTCATCTTTCACAAGAACTTGATCCAGGTAAGGCTGTACGGCTTCATGCGCCTTTTGCTCCTGGCCATTGTTGATGGGGAAGTACTTTTTATTGGTGTAGGTCTTCCAATCCAGTCCATTTATCGTGATACCATCAACATCAATTGGTGGCAGTTTGAGGTCCAGCAAATGTCCAAATCGACGATAAGCCAGGTAGAGTCCAATCACTAGGAGGAGGGAAAGCCAGTAGATCTTTTTCATGATTTCGGTTTTTTCATCAGTACTACCAACATCACCAGGAGGAGGGCTGCAAAAATGCCAATAATGATCAAGCTATTGTCCCTACGCTGTTCGTACTTGAAGTACCATTTATAGTCAGGTAAAGTAGCGGCCAACCAACGTTGGTACTCGATTTGCTTTTGCTTATCCTGAGCAAACAAACCCGTAATGGAGCTAACTACACTAGCCACTGCATTGGCTACCGCTCCTACTGCTCCGCCACCGCCACCATTTGTATTTGTTGCTTCTGCCATTAGGATTTAGTTCTGGATCGAATAAGGCTAATAAAACCGATGCCCACCAACCCGATTAAGATCAGAATGATGATATTCGTCATTTTGCGGCTACCAGCGGTGGCCACTTCTTCTGCTTCCTGCTGGATGGCCCAGGATTCATACTGAGCAGAATCCTCTAACTGGAAGCCACATTGCAGGATACCATACTGACTGTAGAGGACTTCTCCGCCCACATAGTTACACAGGAAGTCCTGATGATCTTTAGGCTTCTCAGTACTATTACACTGGTTTTTGCAGGCATCAAATAGATTGGGATTGATGGCCTTTAAGGGAGAACAGCGGCAAGCACAATCTCGCATTTGCTTACAGCGTTTGACCCATCCCCATTTCATACCACACTTGGTTCCACAGTCCACTGGTTTAGCCATCTTATCTTGCTTTTCGGATCCGGTAGATAATTAAGCCCACAACGAGTAAGCCTAGTCCTATGCCAAGGATCCATTTACGCGTGTTGGACTTGCGGCCCGCTCCGGAACAACCGCAGCCGCAGTCCTTGTTCTGTTGGTCTATGGTTTCCGTATTAGCGGATGCAGTTTCTTTTTCTGCTGAAAGGTTCATCGGACTATTTTTTGAGTAAGAAAAAAAGCAGTACCACAATGGCTACTACCCCAATCCAAATCCCGGTATTATTCTTCTGTGGCGGCGCTTGCTGATAAACGATGGTATCCGGGGTATCGGGCCCTCTCCGGAAGGCGCCAATCAGATCGGTCAGGATCGAGCCGTAATTCTTTAGGTTCTCACTAGACCAAGCCCCACCGCCCTTTTGAGTAGGAGGTGTACGATTGTCCGTTTCATCATTAAACACAAACTTGTCAGGAACGCAAGTCTCCATCAAAGGAGAATAGCGATAGCCTTCCCCACAGGCATCATTCGCAAATTTCATAGTTGATCAGTTTTGAAGGTGATTGGTGAGGCCCTAAATGGACCCCACCATGGGAAACTGGGAGTGCAAGGATTATACCTTATGCCGCTGTCCTTTTTGGAAAGAAGATGGGTTTGGCATCTAGGGCCCAATCTTGCACATCCAAGAATAAACGATATCCTCTAGCTACCCAACGGGCTCCCCTTTCGATACGGTCTTCGACCTCATCATTCGGGATGTCGAATTTGATAGCTAAAGCATCGACCAGTGTAAGGGCCTCTTCCGCATCCAAGTCCTTGAATTCGGCAATGGCTTGATCCTTTACGGCATAGACTTGATTAAGTTCGTCCCAGTTGTCCCAGACAACAATAACGTCTCGACCTTGCAAGCCATCAGATGCAGCCTTAGCTACATCTTGCCCCGCCTCAATCAAATTTCCTAGTGCGAGTTCTAAATTTTCAGTACCCAGTTTGTTTTGCATAGCACAGTATTAAATGGTGAATAAAATGAATGAATATTAGTTGGGTTTCTCAAAATGGACGATCAAAATGGATCCCTCTTCCGAAAAAAGCTGATGGTGTTTATTGATATCCACCATCAACTCTTTGTCTACTTGTTCCCCATTGACAGCTATCTGCCCATCCAATTTGATCATTAGCTCCTTACAATCGTGGACGTGATCCTTGACGTGGCCATTGGCCTTGAATACCACCACAAAAGTCAGCTCATCCCTTCTGGAAGGGATCTTATAGCTGGTCACTCCCTCGCCGATCGGTAGGGCCTCGTAGTAAGCTAGCCGGTCCAGGGTAGAAAAGGTGATACTTTCCCCCATTTGCCAGGCCGTCAGCATTTCCCTGAGGGCCTGACTTTCTCGGGTGACCGTTTCGACGGACTTCTCCACCTCCACGATCAGGGATTGTAGTCTAAGGAGCTTGTTTTTCATCTTTGTTTTTTTGGTTCAAAAGCTGCGATTTCAATTCCATAACCTCTTGTTGTAACTCCATTACTTTTTGGGCCATCCTAGCCGTTCTGTTCATCGCATCATCGATGATCTCATTAATCTTGCGATATTTGCCATACTTGTCCCAAAGGGATTTTACAAGCACCCCAGCAACTGAGCTGATGGCCCCGACAATGACTTCGAAGTACTCCATTTTAATGGCCATTTAAGGCTTTTGAAACTTTAGTTCTAAATCCAGTCCACTAGCTCCACTATCGGTCAGGATCTCAGGGAATATCCGTTCGTTGGTGGCTACGGCCACAGCTCCAGTGATCGTCACACTGCTTTGCCCTGCCGGTATCGTTCCGGAGAAGGCAGCCGTGTAGTTGGTCCCATCCCAGATCAGCACCCTCAGATCCAGATCAATGCTTGGGGCCTGGGTCACCGAATAGGTGATTTGGCGAAGGGTATCCCCAGCCAGCCTTGCCGTAATTGGAAAGGAGTTTAAGGAGGTATCTACTGCTATAGAATCCGTCTGGGTATAAGGAATAGCCGGAAACAGCACATACGTTAGGGCCAAGGAATCAATACTGGCTTGTGCCGTATTGGCTCCTCCATATGGATTGTTGATGCCCAGATAATCTCCGTTCACCGTCAAATGGTTGTTGATCGTGGTGGGACCGGCGAAGGTATTGGCATCATCGCTACCTTGCTGATCAATGCCTTGTACATTGGTTCCCAGCAGATCTTGTATCTGTAAACCCGTTTTATTGCTGATCGTGCCTGCATTATTGATACTGCGAATTCTAATGGCAATATCATCCGTGATTCGGCTATTACCATTCTGATTGTAAGCAGCGATATCCATCCCTATGAAGGTCCCTACCAGGGTATTGTTGAAGTTACCGTACTGCAACTGATTGGCGATAAAGGCCCTGGTAGCACCCAAAACATGAGCGGCATTCGTGTTATCTTGATTAAAAAAGGACAACTTTAAGCCCACCTGATCTCCTGATATAGCGGCTCCAATATCTGTGGGAATGAGTACCGATAGATTGTAATGGGTAAAATTCCCAGTCTGAAGACTGGTATTCCGAAAGCTGGAGGATGCCTTCAGGAAGCTGAGGTTATTACTACCAAAGCCAGGGCCGTCATGGGCAAAGCTCAGGTCTACATACTCCGTTTCACTTAAATCTGCTGCACTCCCCAAGGGGCTGTTGAGCACAATCGAACGATCTGATCGCTTGGTCCAAATGCCACTGGCATATTCCACTACATAATTGGAGTCTTTTTCCAAATCGTAATACAGCTCTACAAAAGCGCCACTGGCTATGGCTATATCGGAGGCTAGACGGATATTCCCATTATCCCCATCAATGGTAATGGCATGATCCCCTTTATTGTATAGACGATAAGTCGTAAAGCCAGCCGGAGATACCACCCTGGGGGTAATCCTGGAAATCCCTCTTCCGGTAGTGCCATCATCTCGGATGATGATATCTTTTTCCGTATCATATAACGTCATGATATCACTGGCCGCATCGATGACAAATAGCGTATCATTACGATTGGCGTTGATGTAGACATAGTTGCCCAATAGATAGACACTATCTTGCTTATCATTGGACTGACCATAGATAATGGCACTAAAGGGATTGTTGTGAACAATCACCGTTCCTGAATCCGGCAGCGTCCCTGGATCATACCCCAACCGAATCAATCCGATTTCATTGTTGTTTACCCGCACATCCTTGGCCTTTTGTATTCGTAACTCACTGAGAGGGGGAGATTCCATCAATTGATTGATCTCTACATTTGCCGAGGAAATGATGTGTTCATTCCCGGCTGCGGCTTGACTGCTTTGCTGGGTGATGGAGACATTATCCATTTGTACAATGCGGTCCTGTCGCCCATTGAGGTTCTCCCCTCGAATGACACTTTTGGAACTATCGGGAGAAATGATGATCAGATCATTGATATACCAGTTGGAATACTGTAGCAACAATGGCCGGGCAAAGCCTTCAATTTTGGTATTGGATAAAATAATGTTGGCAGCTGCTCCCTCGGGGATGTTGATCGATCCTCCGCCCATGGCAGCTACCGGATAGAAGGTTTCATTGGTGAACGTACAACCCGTAATCTTGATATTCTCATGCACACTGGCTCCATCAAAGACACTACTGGGAGAAGCTGGGGCAGCTTGATTGAGGATGAATTGACAGTTGGTCACAATCACATTATCCCACTGGCCTGCTCGCAGGAAGGTCGTGGCTTGATTATAGCCCTTAATATTGGTGATCCTTCCATTTTTGTACTTCCCTCCTTTAAAATGAAAACCGCCTCCATCTCTGATCCATAGATCTCTGACTCCTGGCTTTTTGTATTGATGATAGTATTCACAGTTTTCCACCACAAAATCCTCCACGGATCGAGACCAATACAAAGGATGATCGGCCTGATCATTCATCCCTCCATACCACTTACAATTGCGGATCCGCACATTTTTAGCGGGTGCAAAGGTTAAATCTCCGGTTTCTACATATCGAAAATTGCTATTGGGGATCAGCGTAGTGGATTGGCTGACAATCACGATGGAATCCACCGTGCTGCTATTGTTTCGCACAAACAAAGTATCCGCAGAAAAATAGAGCAGGGTATCGGTATAGGTGCGATTAAAGGAGTAATCCAACAAGGCTGCTCGATTGACCTCCTGTCCTCCGGAAAACCAATAGGCCACCGCTTGGCCAGTAGCGATATTCCCCCAGGGATTAATGAAAAAAGAGTCCTGATCAGTGGGGTTTGTCCAAACCTGCATCGCTTGTCTAGCCCTAGTTCCAGGAGCTGAGTCAGAACCATGAAAACCCGTATGCCAGCCTCCCAGATTCCAAAACTCACAGCCATCTAAATCCAGTCCATCTATGATGGAATTCTGATTGGAGATCTGTGGATTGGACATGTTTTCAAAAATGCAATGGACAAATTTGAAGCTTCTATTTGCTGGACTTCCAGGCGCATTGTACCGATAAAACATGGTCGGCACATTATTCATGGTAGAGTCCGCCAAAAACATCGTGTCTTCGGGTACCCAAAAATGAATGCCTTCAAAATAAAGACTATCCACCTGATCGGTCACATTGTCGATTAAAAAGCCATTGCCATCCAGGTTGCCCGCTGTTTTAAAACCACTGGGTGGCTTAAAGTAGATTTTGGGTAAGTCTTTGCCCTCCACATTAGCCGCAGCAAAGGACATCCCTGTCCGACCATAGAGCACATAGCGAACATAAGGCTGCTCCATCGATCCCCGAATCGGCATCACCGCCTCATAGGTCTTCCCATTTTGCAACTCTATCGTCCCCTTTTTATCTGCCGTGGTAAAATCAATCGCTTTTTGAAATGCCATTCGATTGTCAACCCCCGTTTGCCCCTGGCCGCCAAACCACTCCAGCTTGAACGTATATCGATCCGTAGGTTCTAAAATGGCAAACTTTACCCCTCCATTCGTTGGAATTACCGCTACCGTATCCGTAGAAAACGCATTCAAGGAGGCATCCGCTATTTTGTAATAGGCATCATTAGTCAGCAGCCTAATCCTTTCTCCTGTTTCAAAATAGGACTTCTGGATCGCATCAATAGAGGGTAGTTCATAGACCTTAGCACTGGATAGCTTAGTCGCTAACCAACGGTAGGCACCATCCAGATAGATCGTTTGAAACATAAATATCTCATCTAAATCTGGGGTAAAGGAAACAGCTTGAGCCGTATCCCCAGCATGGTACATGCTGAAATCCACCCCATCTACTTGCACTATAGTAAATCCCAGGGCATCATTATTGCGATCAATCTGATTGACGGTATAAGACAAACCAACGGTTGCTGGACCGGGTACTGGTAAGCGGATCAGCACATCATTGGCCTCGGTAATACTGGTCAGCTTATTGATCGCCTGATCGGTACTGGCCACATAGTTTGCGGAAAAGGTCGTATCTAAGGTAGATAAACGCTTAGCCGTTTCCGGTAATAACTTGATCCGTCCAGCTTGTCCCTGCAAAGCCAGACTCAACATCAGCAATAAACCGCTATAAATAATCCTTTTCATGTGTATCCTTTTTGATTAGGGCTTAATTCTTATCGATCGATCTCCGACCACTGTATAAATCCCTCCCGCAGGAAGATTGGTATCCGCATCGGCTGCTGCATCTGAGGCATATTCGGTCACGCCATTGAAGCGTATTCCATTATCGTCTACAATCACTTGATGACCCTCATAATCCAGCCGGACTTGCGTCGAGGTAATTTCTACAATCCCATTCTTGGAATTGGGGACATCGGAAATCTGAAGAAACACTCGATTGTAATCAAAGCGAGCATCTACACTGGTTTGGGTGCCACTCACTACGGCTGGACTGGAAGCGGTCCACGCCAGATAAGGCTGATTGGTATTGGGATTGACCTCAAAATTGTATTGATAGTTATTCGAAGCGGGAACATCCCGAATCTGGAAACTAAAGCCCGCTCCATCCAAAAGGGTATTTTGGCTTAAGGAACCACCCAAATTGATGCTTTCTAGCCATTCCCCTCCCGTAAAAGTGGAGCTGACACCAATCCCATTGTTATTGACCGGGGTTCTCGCCCAGCTCATCGTTCCATCGCTCAAAAAGCGAAGCTTGTAGTTGTTGTCAAAGGTTAAGGGTGAGGTATAGGGTAAGCCATAGGGCGAATAGGTAATCAAAGCCGTTGAGCCTGCGGCGGTATTCTTGCGCAGAAAGGCTCCTTGTACTCGGGTGGATTCAATCGTCTTATTGGGAACAATCCTAATCCCTGCCGTACTCTGGGAAAACAAGTTGTTGTTGCCATCCAATAGGAAATCAAAAGCACCGAGATTAATGGTGGTATTATGCTCCAAAGGGCCTCCGATCTCTACATCCACATCTAGTGATCCATCGGCATCAAAAAGACCATTGGAAGCCAGGACTGTGACCGCAGAACTACTACCTCCACTCCCTCCTCCGGAACCAGTGATAATCAGTTCAGCGATATCCACGTACACCTTATCCGGTCCAAAGGTTCGAAAGGCAAAGTTGGTGATATCGCTATCCGGTTGGGTGGAAACAGAACCATCATCTTGCACCCAATAATCCTGGTTTTCTACTAAGCCATGGGTCCAGTCTATCCATCCATTAGTTGCTATGGTGAAAGTATTGGCATCAATCACACTACAGACAAAAGCAACGGGGATGCTATCTCCGCTACTGGAGGTATTGGCTATAAAATAGTTGCCAGATCCATAGCCAATCAGATTACCCAAACTAAAGCCATGAGCCGTTTGAGATATGGTATCTTGACAAGCTGTACTGGAGGCCGAAATACTCGATATATCGACTTGCTTCAACTGCTTAGTGACTGGGTCGACGGCTAGTAGTTTAGTCAGCGTATTATCATCGGGGATAGTAGATTGAATGAGTAGACTAGTAAAGTTTTGGCCTAAGGCATAGGTGGTACTGGTCACGGAGAAGATCTCCCTTTGTCCACCAGGACCATCCAGGGAGAAGCTGTAATCTGCCCCTAAGCCTTGATCATGCTTAATCACCAAGCTATCTCCTGTACTGCCTCTTTGAATGCTAAATAGCCCAATCTCCCGATTGCTGCGAATGGATACGTGGCCATTCCCTGTATCTTCAAAAAACAGGCGTTGACCATTTAGATCCACATTGCGCTGGCCATTCCCATCTGGCCGCAAGCTGCCATCAGATCGGTAGATAGTAGAATCAGTTATTGCTGCTAAGGCAATGAGTAGATCCTGAACAGAAGAATTACCGCCTTGATAGGTGGAATCGCCCACCGCTATATTGGTGGTAATCGGATTTGAATCTGCCTGGGTGTTGATGATCGTCGTATCCCCTTCGTCGATGTAGTAAAAGCGACCATCACCAACATCGACCAAAGTATCTTGATCGGCTACGCCTCCTCCAGTAATCACACTGGAAAGCAGCACAAACTGCAATTCTCCATTCCCATCAGATAACAAAAAGTAAGCCGTATCGGGAGCCAATTGTAGTTGCTTGGCGGGGCTAATTCTTTGCTGGCCCATCAAACTAAGCCCGATGCCCAGCAAGAGTCCGAGTAAAATGATCTTTTTCATGCCTTACACTTATCTGATTAGTTTAATGTGAATGTTGACATTATTGCGCGGATTGATGAAGTTGATTGCATCCGGCGTAGCGCCTGCATTGCGGGTTGTGGTATAGTCCGCCGTCAGATAATCCAGTACCCCATTGGTGAATACCAGAATCTTGGCATCATCGGTGGGGAGTTTGCCCCCATTGATGGCTCCAGGGATCGGAAAAACCGAGCCAGAGAAGTTGAGCTGGTAGATATCCTGTACCACCGTAGCGGCGGAGGCGATATCACTGGGATGGACACGGACTACATGCCCATCACTTGTTTCCAGCACTAGCCAAGCCGTATTATCTACTGCCACGACCGGATCATTCAGTTCGCTTGGTTTTTTACCCGTAATACCTGACATATGGCTCTATTTAATGAAGGCAATGTAACTGCCATCCTGGTCCTGCAAATAGTTATTCTCGTGCGTCATGACTGCATTGGTATGTCCTATGGGATCTTCGATATTATGCCAGCCTTTGCAGTCCACTACGTGTAGAGATACCGTGATATTCTCCTTGATATTGAAGCCTGTTTGATAGGCTTGACTCACATTCACATTCCCCATGACGGTATTGATGATCGAGACTCCATCTATGCCCCTTAGCTCCAGGTAGTTGGTATCCGATATCGCATTAATCGAATTCTTGGAACCGATTAAAATAGCGGTACCCATATGACCACTGGCATCCGTAGCCGTAAAGGTGGCCGTGATGGTATCCCCTCCCCCACAGTTGGGGGCCAAAATCTTGCAAACTTCTAAACTGATCTTTACCGACATATTCCTTTAGGTTACCGGTACAAAACCAAAATCAGGCGTAGGGATAATCCCACAATCCTGTGCATAGGTACTAAAGCCACTATAGGAAGCTTGTACACACAGCTGATCGCCATTTTGGAGGTCCGTAGTAAAGTCGATGGAGTTGCTTCCTGTATTATCCTCAGGAGGGGTCGTTTCAAGGATGATTCCGGATCTAACAATCTGGCCTCTCACTTCATCCCCCTGGGAGCCACTACTATCAATTTGGTCTCCTACATAGTCCACCCCAGCAATGACTGCCACTGGAACGGGACCGATAAACGAATTGGCAAATACTAAGGAGCAACTTCCCATAGAACTGATTTAAAAAAGCCTTGCCCAGCAATGGTGCGTAGACAAGGCATTTTGAGGTTTCTGTATCGACTTCAATGAGATTTTATAAGCGTCTGGCAACGGCTGAGCCAATAATGATTCCGATCAAGATGCAGCCCCCCAGGACAAGTCCCAGGTAGGTCATACTGCTCCGATCAATGGAAACATTAAGGGTAAATTTTTCCGGAAGCATTCTATACCGCTTTTAGGGAGGTCATCGCTTGACCACTGGCGGTCTGACCATTTTCGATGATCGCATCACCCTTGGCTACCATCTTCTCTACAAGCTTCTTTTCAATTTTGCGGTTGATCGCCATGGCAACAACCAAACCACCTACTAAAACCACAAAGCCCACTAGGACGTAATTCCACTTGATATTTTTCATTGCAATTTTCTTTTGAGATACCAAGCAACCAGCGTTCCCACCACGGTTGCCGTCACGGTTATGAAAAAGTATTTTAGTTCTTTATCGGTCATGAGATTACCTTGAGCGTCTCCATTCGGTCATAGATCTTTTCATCCCACTGTTTACTAAAAATTGAACAACCACTTTGCCAGGTGTCATTCATATCAGACCTCAGGGTGGTACCAAAGGTCTCATAGTAGGTATTGACCACCGCGATGAATTGATTATCCGTCAAACTCATCAGGCGTTTGTAGGCTCGACAGCGCACGGAGCCATCCAGTAGCCAGTTTGTTAGGACATCCCTTAATTCACTCAAATAGGGTTCCGGATTAAAGCTTTCAATCTCTCCCCCATCTGGCACATAAGGTGTCGGATTCCACTGCACCTGGACCGTTTCAGACTTGGAAAAACCAAAGAGTCTTCGGATGGCTTTAACCGCATAGAGGACGATCACCAATAGCACAAGGCCAATAGCGAGGTACACCCCCATTCGAATATGCTCCTTTTTGATCTCCATTAGCCATTAAAGGATAAGGCACGAGCCACTGCCCACTGATTGTTCTTATTGCCCGATTGCGTCATCGCCAGCTTCGAAGTGGCTTTTTCTGCAACCTCCTCCTCAATGGCCGTCTTCTTTTTCTTGGCATAGCGTGAATAAGCTATCGCGCCAATCACTAGTACAGCCGCACCGATGAGGTAGAATTTATATTTAGACCACATACGTCTTACATTTTGCGGATTAGAAATATAGTGAGTACAACCAACAGCAGGATCGTGAGACCTTGCAGTAGGGCTGCACTCGATATTCGGATATCTTTTGCTGGACTGGATAAGTCTTGCTCGCCCATCAGCTCTGCCACCAAAGCCATCATAACGGCTCTATTGCCCTGCATCGCATGATACCTCATCAGCTGATCGGCACCCGCACCCACATAGTTGATGGGAACATCCAGGGCTTGTACCAAGGCAAAGGCGCTTCGATCCCCTTGCGTATGCAAATGATGCAACAAGCTGTGCTTGAGCACCTCCGGATCGTGGACCTCCCCTTGAAGAACCCCTAGCTGCATCAGATGCTCAGCCACAGCTGAAGGGTTATTCAATAGGACAGCGTTAATATATTCGTCAAGGCGAGTCATTAGACTGGGCTAAATCGATGATGGATTTAGAACCTCCGTCCTAGTCTCTAGCATAGGTTAGCGTAAAGAAGGTCATCGTCAATTTCAAGCCATGATACACATTCAACTCCCAAGCTGTTTGGCGATCCACCCGCGCCTTCTGATCCGTCAAGGGGATCATATGGATCTTACGATCATAAGCCTGCGGATCGTTGTACAACTCCACTGGAAGCGTAGAACTAAACGTATCTCGGGTGTTGAGTCGATGTGAAATGATGGGCTCCTGGAATTGCAAATCAGCAGTCGCTGCTGCCCCGGAAACGGCGGATACTTGCAGCTTCACCCCCGCAAATACGTAGACTGATCCGCATAGACCACTATTCCAACTCGGATATAGGTTCGCAGAAGCACTCCCAATATAGACCGTACCCGAAGGGAAAGCCGAAGCAATGCTATTCTTGGCTCGGAAAAAATTACCCTCATCAAAAAGGATCACTCTTTCTTTGGCCAACGTACTGGGCGTACCCTGAGCCGTCATATCTAGACACACCGTTACATTCTCCTCAATGGCCATCCCCTTGGGGATATTCAATGGAATCACGGGCGCCCCCGTTGGGATCTTGGCAGAAACATTCTGGCCCGCCTCCGGATTGACCTGGCGAGAGTTGGCACTACGGGCACCAAAGCCATTGCCATAACCCGGCATCAAGCTCTGCGCAAAGTATCCACTAGTACCCAATTTATTAACCCTTCCCAGAAGAGCTTGTTGAAACATAGAATTTTGCATCTCTTGCGATTTACGTTGAAGATGAGTTCGACTGAATTCGTTGGATGCAAGGTGAGGGATTTGAGTAAATCGGGGGGGTAAGGTGGCGCAAGGGGGGGTAGAGTTTGGCAAAGCGGTTTAAGGTGCCTTGAAATGGGGCAAGCATTTTTACATTTTATGTGAGGTCAGTAGTGTCCGGTTAAGAAATATCAAATGCTAATTAACCGTCTAGAAGAGAGTGATTTACTCCCATTTTTATTTGTGACGGATTTGAAATAACTAGGATGCCCAAAAGAGGGTATCGATGCATCAAGGAACTTACGTTTTCTCACAGTTGATGAGTTTGATTCACCGTCAGAGTTTCAATAGACTGGTAAACAAGTACAATGGAAACTATCGAGTTCGGAGTTTCAGTTGTTGGCATCAATTCCTGTGTATGAGCTTTGGTCAACTGACTCATCGTGAAAGTTTGCGTGATATCGTTACTTGTCTAAATGCTCATCAGGAGAAGTTGTATCACCTTGGTTTTACCCAAGGCGTGAAACGATCAACTTTAGCTGATGCCAATGAAAATCGAGATTATCGAATCTATGAATCTTTGGCTTACAAATTGATTGTAAAAGCACGCAAGCTATATCAACATAGTCCAACTGAGATTGACCTGGATCATATTGTTTATGCCTTGGATTCGACCACCATTGAACTTTGCTTAAATGTCTTTTGGTGGGCTCGGTTCCGTAAGCATAAAGCAGCGGTCAAACTTCATACCTTATTAGATGTGAAGTGTGAAATACCTTGTTTCATTCATATCTCAGACGGTAAGTACCATGATGTCAATGTTTTGAACATACTTGAGTTTGAACCTGATGCCTTCTATGTGATGGACCGAGGATACACTGATTGGAGTGGGCTCTATAAGATCCATCAATCAGGAGCATTCTTTGTCATCCGTGCCAAGAAAAACTTGTCTTGTCAACGAATTTATTCCAGGCAAGTTGACAAATCAACTGGGTTGCGTTGCGATCAAACAGTTCGCCTGAAGGGGTATTATGCCTCAAAAAACTATCCTGAAAAACTCAGGCGAGTTAAGTTTTATGATACTGAGCATCAAGTTCAATACGTCTATCTGACCAACCATTTTGAAGCTGAACCTATGCAAATCGTGATTCTCTATTTGAATCGCTGGAAAGTAGAGATCTTTTTCAAATGGATCAAACAACACTTACGTATCAAACGGTTCTGGGGCGAAACACCCAACGCTGTCAAAACTCAAATATGGATTGCTGTGTGCACCTTTGTGCTCGTAGCTATTCTTAAGAAGAAGCTCAATTCCCAACACTCTTTGAATGAAATATTACAAATATTGAGTGTGTCAGCACTGAGCAAAATGCCTGTAAATCAACTAATTACTAATATTAATACCAAAAAATCAAACCCCCTTAATCATAACCAATTGAATATCTTTGATTTATAACCGGACACTACTGATGTGAGGTAGCATCTCAATTATTGACTAATTCTTCTATAATTAGTTTAGTAATATTCATTTGGCATCTCCAGGCCCGGACACCTACCCTCCCAGTTAAGAAATCAGGTATTTCGAAGTCAACTATATTCACCCCATTGCAATCAACTCTGACATAATTCTCCTTAAAAGATACCTTAAATTGGTACACCAAGCCCTCCTTCAAGGAGAATTCCTCTCCTTGATCAAGGTGCTTATAATCATGAAAAAATCTTTCTCCACCGATAAACCCTATGTCACCGACTAAGCCAAAATCGCTAACTGACTCTCTTTGCCCTACTCTTTCAAATATAATCCTATGGCCAGTTAACAAAATATTATAGTACGTAGGCATTGATTCTTCGGTGCGCCAACCAAATATAATACCTGTGTTAATAAAGGAGGTTCCTCCATCAAATTGACTAAAATTTGAATATGAAACACCCATCTCTAGTTGAAAAGAACTTCTTCCGTATATTTTTCTAGACAGAAGATATGTTCCAATCCCAGATCCTACTATCAATTTTTGATCATCATCAAAGATCCAATTTCCTATTTTCACGAGTTCCATCCAAATGGATGGATGCAGGAAGTCTTCATTGCGCAAGTCTACGGTATCTATTGTCTTGAATCTTTCCTTAACCTCCTTAGCCCTATTTAGGACTAGTTCTGCTACTTTTAAAAATACTTTCTCTTGATCATAATCATTTAAACCAAGTAGAGGAAGAGAAGGGTCATTTACCGCTTGAAACTGTGACAGTTGTTGATTGTAAAGAAATAAACTAGGAGAGAGTATAATAGATAATATCAACTTGCCCTTTATCTCTGCTGCCTTCAACAATGGAGGTAGCTCATTCGATGTGATAAAATCAGAGGCTAAAAAATCTGCACTTATCAATAAAACTGCGATATCTGATTCTGAAATTGCTTTTGCTATTTCCTCTTTCCACAATGAACCTGGTCTAATTTCTAAATCAGACCAAAGATCTATTTGAAACTCCCTAACTAAAGGCTTGAGATGAATAATAATTCGATCTAACCACCTTTTGTCTGAATGACTATACCCAATAAAAACCTTTACTTTATTTATTTCCATTATCTAGATGTATGCCTCTGATCAAAGATCAGATTTTCCTTAAATGAGATATAGTTGTTTAGGTAAATAAGCTAGATCTTCGAAAATAACATTTGACAGGAAGGCTGATAATCAGGGACCTAAACATGCTTGATGATTATACAGTGTTCGTCGTATTTTCAACACAATATTCCCTAGCATTAAACTCTACTGATGTTTAACAATTCTAATAAATTCAATATAACCTCGTCTAGATTTTCTTAAGGCCACGACTGCAACAAACCAACAACCAGTTAAGCCCTTTCAAGTTGTCAAAGTCAACCTTGTTCAAATTCAATACAACGCTTATCAACCCATCCCCGGTAATTGCCGTCACTGTCAGAGTACTCTACATATAACCAATCCTCATTTTTCCTATATTCCTGTTCTATACAATCGCATAACGTCCGGGCTGGCGAAGCATCGCTTTATGTGTGCCCAGCATGGGCATGGTACAAATGCTACGGGTAGTTTCCCAGTTTGTGTGTAGCCATATTTTAAGAGAGACTAGCAAACCGGGTGAAAAGAGCCGGTTATGATGGATGACGAACCGCCGGATTCGAGGCCTGAATGTCCGGTGGTGTGAGAGGCGCAGTGGCGGTCATATGACCGTCACCCGTCTACTCGATTGTCATTCGTTTTCTTTCCAATTTATAATATTGCTCCTAATAAATATTTACCAAGTACGCTTAAAAATATTCCGAGGATAACTCTAGCCTACCCGCAGTGCAAGCAGGAGCATTGTCGCGGTAGGCTAAGTTGAGCGCACAAAACATTTTTAATTAAATGTAGGTAGTTGCGACAATACAACTTTTTCACCCTGTTGTAAGAAGCCGATTTCAGTAAATCCTGGACCAGTAATAGTCTTTGATTTTTTCGGTTCTACACCCATAAATATGTCAGTATCCTCTTTCCTGATCAATCGTAATATGCACTTGTCGACAATATCAAGTATCCTGGGATTATTGACATCTAGAGAATTGATATCTAGATTGAATATGCTAATTTCTGTGCAAAAAAACGCTTTTTAAACATAATACTATTCGAATAGTATCCTAATTGCGCCCAACGGTCAAGCTGGCTTCGCCAGCCCATCCTGGAAAACGTTTACCGAATATGGCCATCATACGGATTCCACACCGTTTTTTATTCTTTTACTCCACTTATCTTCTGTAAAATTTCAAAAGCTATATTGATTTCTTTTGTTTTTTCTTCAGCCAATTTTACCATCTCATCTGGGATCTCCTTGGATGAATAATTATCTGGATGAAATTTTTTTTGAAGTTCAATATGTCTTTTTCTTAAAACTTGGATGCTTTCGCCGGGATTACAATTGAATAGTTTATAATATTCACTGACGATATGAATCTTTTCGAAATTTGAAAAAACGTTGTATTTAATTTTATCAAATACTTTAAACGTAATGCCGAGCTCTACAACAGCAATTCTTATCAATTCTTCCTCTTTATGATGAAAAATGCCATCTACAGCCGCAGCTTCTAATAGTACTGCAATAAGTCCATGGTCTAAGTCCTCATTCCTCGTGTGACTGTCTTTATATTGTTTTAAGTAGTACTGAAAGCTCAATCCATTTTTTTTGATTTTATTCAATTCAGAATAATAGAATTTTCTATCCTTTTCATTAATTCCAAATCTTTTTAGAACCTCTACAGCATGGTCTCTCTCTTCATGGCTTATAATACCATCAGATTTATGAATTTTGGTCATTAATGCCAAAAAATGATTAATAAATTGAGCATTCTCCCCATTATCATTTTGATTTGAATTATTTATGCCTTGCCCACTATTTGTATCTCCAAAATAAATCTTGTCAAATTTCTCGCCGCAATCCTCACATTTTAAGTTATTCTTTTTGGACAATCTGAATAGGGGCTCGTCACATTCAGCGCATTCTACAAAATCTTCTTTCTCACCACAATGAATACATGTTAATTTTCCTTTTTTTGTATTTTTCCAAGTGACTGAAACCTTTTCTTTTGAATACCAGCAATTGTTGCATATCAAAATAGAAATTCCTAATAATCCAGGCAATAGTTTCATTCTTTCTGTGAAAATATAATTACCAGAGGGAGAGTTGAGTCTTGTTAAAAAGATATTTAAATACTGAGTTGAGTATTGGTTTAACCGAACATTGTCCAAAATGAATATCGTTAGATTGATTATTGCCCCAACCGTGTTTCCTCCATATCGAGAAGCATAGATTATATCTAATATCAGTTTTTCTATTGCAACTGCATATTGCTCGTTAAATGAGTAAGCTAAGCCTGAAATATATTTACAGGTCGTTTTATCTAATTTAAGGTTAGTATATATAAAATACAAAGATTTTTCTAAAGCGTCTCTATTGGCCATATTTTATTTTTTTAGTCAATGGTGTGGAACGGCCCGCATACCTCACGTAGCCAGCTTTTACTGGCTATGGGCAGGTATGTATTGTTCGCTTCTCGCCTTCTTTTTTTCTTCCATTTATCACATTAAAGGCTTTTTGCTAAATTCTTATCTTCATACCTCTTGAAGCCAAGTTTTATATAATGCATTGTTTATCGTATTCGGGTCCATTACCATTTCATAAACTTTTCCATCTTCAATGAAAATTCTCCCCTCACCATATCCGTTATGTGTGCATGGTTGACCGTAATAATGATGATTGTTAAAAGTTGTAGTAACACTAATTTTATAGTAATAAAATCCATCTTTAGGCAGCTTAAATCTAACACTACCAGATATTTTATTATTCATCGAGGATAGATTGATGTATTGAATATTACCGTCAATTTCAATTGAAACTGATTCTGCAACTTGCCCCCATCCATATTGGTCTATTCCTAATCTGTCTGTAATTCTTGCGTGAATGTACTTTGGTTTTAGATCATCATAGATAGGTTGAATATTATCCTGTTTTCTATCTCCTTCTCTGATGACAACTACATCAGGCTGAGGGCTTGGTTCTTTATGTTCAATTCCAAGTTTCCAAATCAAAAATGCGGTTAAAACTGCTGTAGAAACACCGACAAAAATTTGAACAAGTGGATTTTGTTGACCTTTCATAGTAATTGGTTTTTATGTTAAATGAGAATGGTTTCTTTCATTTTTTCTGGTGGAAGTGAACATTGTGTAAACCGCCATATAGCGAGTTATTTCCTATTATAACCCGCTATAAAATCAAGTACTATTCATTGATTTATCAATATCAATAAAATCCAAAGAACAGTAAAGTTTTTTCCAAGTATTATTTGCAGTAGGAGTACAAATCTCTGTAGTTTCACTACTGCTATGACCAAGTAGAGCCTGGATGTGGCACAAATCCATTCCCCGCTTTAACAAATGAGTTGAGAAAAATGTAGTAGGAAGATATTTAATTAGACGAGTAAACTGGTTCCACCCGAATCTCCAGCCCCGTCTCCCGAGAAAGAATCGTCTGAATAATCGTAATCGCAATGTTTAATCGGACCTTCACGAGATTGCTGCCTTCTCGATACTGTTGGTCAAAGCCTTCGATTTCTTGCTTCAATAGCTTAATTTCTTCCATGTAGTGTCGGGAAGTAGAGATGCTGAGCACTTCTCGCAGTACTGATTTGTACACATAGGAGCCATGTGCTTCAATCGTAATCGTTTTGATTTCTTTGTCCGAATGCATCATACCTTTATCACTTCATAGGGCTGAATAATATAATCCGTGGGCTTTTGTTGCTTGATTTTGGTGTAGGCTTCCCATAGCTCATCGGCGCAACTGTATTTGTTGGCGATCTGCTTGTAGGTGATGTTCTTTTCTCCCGTTTTGAAGAGTACGATCTCTGACATCATATCGCCACGGACGAAGAAGGGAGGGACTTTGAGGAGTTGATGGCAGACCAGGAAGAGCTCAATGCCATAGTTGCGGTGGTTGTTGACGATTTCTACTTGCCAGTCGGGGGGATTGGCTCTGACGTAGACCGTCCATTCATCGCAGATCAGCATGCCATTGCGGTAGTGGTTGGCCAGCATTAGGTACATGTGTTGGATATCTGCCAATCGGCGGCAGACGTAGCGGATCTTGCCCTTTTTCCAGACCGGTTGGCCCTTCTTGTCTTTGGCGGCGAGTAGATCCAGGGGATGATCAAACTTTAGCCCCCCTCTGGCTATGACCTCCTGGACGGTGGGGATATCCTTGAAAGCTCGCGATTCGGAAAAATCGTGGATAAAGACCCGGGGATGAATACCCGCCTTTTGGTAGGCCTTCCCAAACTTGTCCAGGTACTCCTCAGACACTCCATTGAGATAGGTCGATTTGCCTTGGCCTTTACCGCCAATGATCAATCGGGCTAGATAATCCCTCTTGCCTCCCTTTTTGCGCTTGGTCAACTTCATGGGCTCAAATCAAAATCTGGTTTCAAATCGGGGATCTCCTGGCGAATCTTCCAGAATTTGGCTCCGGCCTTTACTTCTGGCCAAACAAAGAGGTAGAGGATGACCAACCAGGTGGGAAACTTCTTGCCCTTTAAGCGGGCCTTTTCAATCTCCTTTTGGATGTACTTCAAAAACAGATCTCGGTGTTTATCCGTATAGGGAACCGATTCGCGGTATTCCGAGCGAAGCTCATCGTGCTGGTTGACATAGTCGAAGAGTCTTTTGTATAGGGACTGTTCCTCCGCCGTTTTATGATCCTTGAGGCCCAAGTCCCGCAGTACCTTTTTGGCTTGCTTGGGGTTGCGGTAGATGGACCAGTCGTACAATTCGGTATGCAGCCCTAATCGGATATCCGCCCAGACTTCATAGATCATGTCCGCATCAATGGCATCCTCTAAATGGAGTGAATCACTATCGTCCGCTTCGGGGATCTCATCAAAGTCGATCTCTCCTTCGGGGTACCCCTCTCCTACCCCAACTTTTAGGTCATCGGCAATCTGATCCGATAGCATATCATCGATAGATGGCCCCATCGAATCCTCCTCTACTTCCTCATAAGGGGCAAATTCCGTATCCCCCAAATTGGCCTTACCCAATTCCTCTCGATTGACCGGCTCCGGAAGGGCGGCTAGGTCTCCAAAAAAATCGTCTTTACTCATCGGTGGTAAGATTTATGGCTTTTTGATCTACGATCTGGTGTTTGATTAAAATCTCCAGGGAGGGGCCAAGTTTGGAGCCCGCCTCCTGGAAGTTCTGGGTAATGGGGTCCAGGTTGGCTCTGGCACTTACAAAGATCCGCTCCAGCAGATAAATGATCGGATCATCGATCTTACCGAAGCCCGCCGTGCGGCAAACCAGCTTGATCCCCTTGGCCATACCGGAAAGCTTGGGCTTTTCTTGTTGTTTGGCCTCTTCAATGGCCTGAAAAACGAAGGAGAAGGTTTGATAAAGGTGATTAACCGATCCCAAAAGGATATCGCGCTCGCTCTTAATCTCTTCGACCAGTTCTCTGAGTTCCTGTTCATTTTTTTGGTAGGCCGTAAGGTGCTGTCGGTAGCGTTCCAGGTGGGAATGATCTACTAAAATGACTTCTCCCTTTTCTAGCTGAGAAAGCGCCTGTTCGGCCTCACTTTTACGCAATAAAACCAAGATAGTTTCCACTAAATCACTCGAATAGTGATTTAGGCTATCAAACGTTTGACCTTGCTGCTCATTGCCTTGTTTCACAGTATAACTATTTGACTTAAAATACAAATATTGCTATTTTAGCAATCATATCAAAATCCAAACTAAGGACAAAAAAGCATGAAAATTACACCCGAAGTCTTCGAAATAGTCCGATCTACCGTGTTTTTGCGCCCCAGGTTTTCCAACATCCAATTGGAGTACGTGCATACCAAGTTGGTCAACAAAATCAAGCGAAGGGGTAATTACCGTTTTCAGGTCCTACTACCCTACCGCAGTGAGGATCAGATTAAGAAGATCAATACCCACTTTGTCCTACAACCCCAGCGAAGTCCCTTCTTCATCACCCATACCCTACTCCATGGGAAGACGCCGCTTGACGAATTCCTGGAAAACATTGAAACCAATGGCTTGGGTAAACTCAATGGCAATGCCGTTTTAGTCCAGTCGGAAGAACGGATTGATAAAGAGAAGCTGGAAAGCATGAAAAACGGATTGATTACCGCCCTAACCGATACCGATCCACAGAAGTGGAAGCTGAAATCCGGGCGAATTTGGATTACCATCAACGACATCGGAATCTACAAGTTCAAGCCCCTCATCGCCTTTTAATTCACCAAACATATACGTAATCATGTTTCTTACAACAAAAGATCAAGCTGCGATGCAAAAGCTGGCACAGCAAGAACAAACCCTCGCTGAAGAAGCGGAGAAAGCGCAAGCTGCCGCCCAACAGAAAGCTGACCTGGAACAGGAAAAGATCAACATCCAATTGGCAGCCATTCAGCGATTTAGAAGCGAGAAGAATGCGATGGATAAAGCTATCTCTACGGCCTTCCAGGAAGGAGGGAAAGTGACGCTGACCATTTCAGCACAAGCCGCTACCGCAGATGAGCCGGTAACCATCGACATTGAGCTATCCAATACCGAGCTTAATCGAGATCAGCAGATTCAAAAGCATCGAGAATTTATCCAGGTGAATGCGATGCAGCTAGCCGGTCAGCAAGCTACTCTGGCTGAGAATCAGATTAAGGCGGATCATCCAGTACAGTATGCGCATTATGTGACTAATGGGTAGGTCAATACTGCTCAGATAGCATTGAAAACGGGGATGGGAGGAGATCTTATCCCTGTTTTGCTTTTCCCGATTTTATCCCTCCGACGCTAGTACTTTTCAAATCTGGTCTTTGTATGCTATATTTAGTTTCTAAACAACTCCAACAGCCCAATGTCCGAACCTAAAGAGCCTACCGAGGACCAGCCAGCCCCCTCCACCATTCCTAACAAAGCCAAGCAAGCCCGTAAGATGAAGCACCGCTCCAATCTCCAGAAGATTTTCTTTGGCATAGCGATCGGGATTATGATCGGCGTACTATTTACGCAGAAGGTGGTAGACTATCTCCCCAATATACTCCCCACTTTAATGGCCGTAGCCATTGCCTATTTTGTACTGCTAACCCTATTGATTTTAGCTTTGCCGAGCATTTCCAACTACCTGATCAAGCGCTATACCGGCCTCCGTGATGTCGACCTCCGTGAAGCCAAAAATATAGATAGTAAAATGTTTGAGAGTTGCGCTTCTATATTTGGAATTCAAGGCTTACCAGATAGTCTTTACACCTTATTCAAAGCAGAAATAGAAAAGACGCCCGAGAACTACTGCAAAAGACCTCATCAAGGAGTTTATAATCTGACTTCTTAATTCGCTCATAGAATGTGGAATTATCCTTTGGATTCCAAACATAGGGTAAAAAGACTTCCATCAGTTCCGCCTGCCTCAAAAATTAACACATGTCTAATCCGTTTAATTCCCGATAAAATCAATTTATCTCTCTATTCCTTCAAGATGAATTATGTATATTTCTAATTTTAAGAATCCTCGCTACAGTAAGATAGCGTCATACAAATACTACAGACTAAGATGAACCCTAGAAAACCGATCAGTGATATAATTGAAGATTTGGTGGATGACTTAGTTGAGGAGAAGTGTGTCTTATTGATTGGGCCTGAAATATTTCAGCTTGAAGAAAAATCATTGATCCGCTATACGCATGAAAAATTAATTGAAAAATCACCAGATGATATCCTCTATTATTACGAGCAGGAAAGCCTTTTTTTGTTTAAAGATGATGATGCGAAATTGAATGCGCCCAGACGGATAAAACGTATTTATCGGGATATTGAAATAGAAGAACCCATCTTTAAGAAAATCCTTGAAATTCCTTTTCATTTAGTTCTATCGCTAAACCCAGATACCTTTCTTACCACCTTAGCCTCCAAGGGGAAATATGGCATTCCCCACCAATTTGCTTATTTCCGTTTTAATGGCGAGGGGACAGAGGAGCTAGCAGAACCTAGGAAGTCTCATCCGCTCATTTATAATTTATGTGGATGCCTAAGCGAAGATGAATCCTTAGTGCTTGACTATGAGGACTTATTTCAGTTGCTACAAGCCGTGCTAGGTCCTAATGGTATTCCAAACAAGATAAAAACCACTTTACGAAAAGCTCGTTCCTTTCTTTTTCTCGGATTCGATTTTGAAAAATGGTATTCACAACTGCTGCTGCAGCTCTTGACTGGGGAAAGACCAGGAAGGCGGAAACTAGCCATCAATACTCAAGTTGGAAACAGTGAAGCACGAAACTTTTTGCTGCACCAATTTAAGTTAGAATTCTTAGATAAGAATCAAATCTTTTTCAAGTTGTTTTACGAAGAATGTAAAAAGCAAGGAATTACCAGAGTACTGAAAAAGCCCGGTAACTTCCCAGGACATAACAAGAGAGAATTGAAGCAACTCATTTCAAAAAATCAAATAAAAGAGTCGATACAGCAACTCAAATCTGCCACGATTGGGACATCCCTTTCCGATCAAATTATCCTAATCGAAGGGCGTCACCATAACTGGCAAGCCAAGTACCGTGGCGGAACCTTGTATCCTAGAGAATCGGAAGTAATCTTGAATCAGATCAGAGAAGATCTCATCAATATTGTAAATCAAATGGTATGAGTATGTTTCGGTATCCAGGCGTAAAACCATTTGAAAAGAAAGATCAAAAGATATTCTTCGGGAGGACAAAAGACATAGATGACTTATATGAGCTCATTCTACTAGAAAAGCTAGTCGTTTTTTATGGAAAGTCTGGCTACGGCAAAAGCTCTTTGCTTAATGCCGGCATCATCCCTCGCTTCTTAGAAGATCAAGCGGAGGCTGAAAGCTATTTTCCGATTAGTATTCGATTTGGTGCCCACCAAGAAGTAGGGAGCATTAGCCCCTTAAGTAATTTACAAAGATCCCTAGCCGATAAGTGCGAATTGAATCCTGAAGGTCAATTCCTTAACACGGGAGATTCTCTCTGGTTTCAATTTAAGCGCCGGCAGTTTGAACAAGAAAAGCATTTCTTGTTGATCTTTGACCAATTCGAAGAGTTCTTTACTTATCCAGCAGAGCAACAAGCAAAATTTCAACAAGAATTAGCGGAAGTACTCTATAAAGGAATCCCTCAGTCGATTAGGGACAACTTAGATAATTACCAAAAGGAAGAACGCCAATTTCTATCCAAAAAAATTGATGTCAAAGTAGTATTTGCTATCAGATCAGATCGGATGAGTGAGCTGGATAAACTAAGAGCCAAGCTACCTGCCATACTGAATAAAAGGTATGAATTGAGCGGTTTAACCGCCAGACAAGCCGAGGAAGCCATCCTAATGCCTGCACTGTTGGAAGACCTGCCGCAAGCCCCCTTTTCTTCTGCCCCTTTTTCTTATGATCAGGCTGCTATTAATCTTATTATACAGGAATTATCAAAAGGGGACATTCAGAACGAAGGAACGGTTGAAGCCTTTCAACTGCAAATTCTTTGTCAGTATGTGGAGAATGAAGTCATAGCGGGTAACATTATAACAAAAAAGAAAGAAGAATTACCTATTGTCTTACCCAAAGATCTCCCCGATATCTCGAATGTATATGAAACCTACTATCGCGGCCAATTGGCAAAACTAACAGCGGAAGAACAAGAGGCCGCGCATGAACTAATTGAATATGGATTACTATATGACGATGCTCAAAAAGGAGAAGCAAGGAGGTTGAGCGTAGATGGTGATGCATTAGTGCAGCAATATTCAAGGTTTGGCGCTTCCTATGACCTGTTGGAAAAACTAGAGAACACCTTTCTTTTACGACGAGAAATCAACACCTTAGGAGGGTACAATTATGAGCTTTGTCATGATACCTTGATTATACCGGTTTTAAAATCAAAAAGGGAAAGAGAGATTGAAAAGAGGCGCGTTGAGGAAGAAAAGAAGGCTAAAGCGGAAGAAACTCGGCGGCAGGCACTGGAAGAAGCTGAAAGACGACAAGAAGCAGAACGACTGCAGAAGGCAGCTGAGAAAGGTCGGAAAAAAGCTGTTTTCTTTGCAGGGATCTCCTCGGTTCTACTCATTGTCGCCATTGCCCTAGCTATCTTTGCTTTCAATGAAAGATCAAAGGTGCTATTTGAGCGAAAAGAAAAGAATCGACTTAATTTTGAGATATTACACCAAAGAGCAGTTGTCATCCTCGGTGCTGGAGGTTGTCCTATTGACATATTTAAAGAAATGGAAGACATCGTAGAAGAGAACGGGAAGGATGCAGAATTGAACATTAAGATTAATGACATTATAGCAAGAATGCAAACACTTGATTGCTTATAAAACAGAAGAAGATGAAGTATTATTTATTCCTATGGCTTGTGTTTTCTAGCTTGATGGCTTTTGGTCAACGAAATTTTGACGAAGCCCTAAAGATGGGGGATGACGCATTCCAACAAGGTCAGTACGATGTTGCCCTTCAAAAATACCGAGCCGCTCAAGCATTTGATTTGACTAAACAGACCATTATTGATGATAAGATTATTTTAATATTTGAAGCAATACAGGCTCAAAAGGCAGCTGCAGATTTAGCCAAAGCCCAAGCTGATAAGGCCAGAAGCACCGCAAGAGCCGCAGAAAAATTGGCCAGGAAAAGGCTAAAAGAAGTTGAAAAAGCGAAGAGCGAAAGTGATACGCTAAAGAAAAGAGCCGAAGCCTTGGCCGCCGTGGCAATTGATGCTAGTAGAAGGCTAGATACCATTAATACTAGGCTGAGTAACATCATTGAGTCTCTTTATTTTTACGAGGATAAATTTGCGTTGGCCTACCGAAAGGATAATTCCTTGGCTGGACGTTATGGCTTCATTGATAAAGAGGGAAATATAAAAATCGATTATCGGTATTCAGAGGCAAATAATTTTAATACCGATAAAGGGTTTGCACGAGTAAAGTTTGAGGGTGATTATTATTTTGTAGATACCCTCGGCAATGAATATCGACTTGCCGAATCTATTTCCCAATTAACAGAAAACACAGAAGCTCTTGACCTCAGTGGCCAACAATTAGATAAATTCCCAACAGAAATATTAACCTATCCGAATTTAAAGGTTTTATTGCTATATAATAATAACATCAGCGAGCTTCCAGCAGAATTAAGTCGACTCTATTCTCTTTATAAATTAGACTTGTCAGATAATCAAATAGCCTTTCTACCTGCTAGTAGTGTACAGCTAAGATATCTTAAAACTCTTGATCTTTCAGGAAATAAACTTCGCCAAGTTCCAAAGGAGATAGCTAACCTAACAGATTTAAACACACTATTGCTAGCTAGGAACCAATTAGATTCTATACCAATCACCTTAGGGAAGTTGCCAAACTTAAATACACTTGACCTTTCATTTAACAAACTATCAAATATTCCTACTGACTTCGGAGAAATAGAATCACTTAACCTTTTGAAACTTTCTGGTAACCTTTTTTCTAAGTCCGACATATCACCGAAAATTTTGTTTAGTGACAGGTTTAAGGTAGAATATGCTGACCTTGGGAGAAGTTTTTCAAATGTGCCCCAAGATTTAGGAAGCAAGGGACTTATTTTTCAAGAACATCTGAATGACATTGGCATTGGACAGCTTCTAAATGTCCACCAAGTCGAAGAAACCAATGATAAGGCCGTTATATATCTATCTCTTCCATTCAAAGGTCCAGACACCATACAGGTCATTTGGTCGTTACTTAGAAATGCATTTGCAAAAGAAAACACTATTTCGCTCGAACAGCATTTATTCTATAAAATGGTAGAAATTCTGAATGTTAATCAGGAAAATGCTAGTATTCAGATTTATGATACATATGATATTAGGGAAGTTCCTTGTTTTTCTGAAGGTATTTATTTTGATGTTGGAGAGGTCAAGACAAATGAAACACGATGTAAATCTGCCATATCAGAATTCAAAATAGGTGATAATATAAATATCCCTAAAATGGGGGTGTCTAGGAGTCTTTCTGGCTTCTTTGCAAGTAGGAAGAGTTTGATTGATAGCCTCGAAAAATTTGCAGCAGAAAATTTACTTGATTTCACTTGCAAAGGAAGGATTGACAATTTAGAAAAATTAGAGACCCAAGAGGTACTCAGGTTTACTTTGAAGAATATTTGTGTTGAAAACCTCAAAAATACGAAACCTCTATTATGCGAGTTACTCTCAGGAGAGGACTATGATTGTCAAAGTCAAGTAAATAAGTTAATACTCTACTTTACAATATCTTGGCATGAAGAATCAATATCTACTATTTCAATTGATATTGCAGGAAAGTACGGTGTTGGTGATTCTCCATTAGGAGAATATATGTGGATGAATAAGTCTTATCATTCTTTTTTTCAAGAAATAGCCAAGAAATTCCTTAAGGATTTTAATATTAGGCAGTTTAAAGAGGTTATAAGTGGAGCTCCATTTGCCAACACCAACCATAATGGAGGGCAAGTCATATATGTCAAAGAGGGGGGTAAAGGTATTGGTTTATCGTGGGAAAATGCGATAGGGGATTTACAAGTAGCTCTAAGCATTGCTAAGCGAGGTGACCAAATATGGGTGGCAAAAGGCATTTACAAACCTACGTCTGACAACAATAGGAATGCTAGTTTTGTAATCCCTGATGGCATCCGCTTATTTGGAGGGTTTGCAGGGGATGAAATAGCAGTTAATCAACGAAACCTTAAAGAGAACCAAAGTATCCTTTCTGGGGAAATTGGTACCTCATCTGCAGAAGACAATTCCTTTACCGTTGTATATACAGAAGGAGTTAGCCAAAACACAATCATTGATGGATTTATGATTAGTGGGGGAGTCTCAAATGGTTTTGGGGTAAGTGGAGATCTAAGCTTTTCTGGAGCGGGATGGTTCAACAATAATGGTAGTCCTAGGATCAAAAATTGTGTATTTTATCAGAACTATGCCCGTGAAGGTGCCGCAATCTTCAACTATGCTAATAAGGGGATTAGAATTACTCCATTGATAGAAAATTGCCTATTTCGACAAAACAAGACAGATTTTGATGGTGGAGCTATTTTTAACCTTGCAGTAGAGGCTACTTGCTCGCCGATCGTCAGATCTTGTTTTTTTGAAAAAAATAAAGCAACCTATGGAGCTGCAATTTTAAATAAAGTAGCAAATGGTAGAGCTGTAACAGCTGTTACTCTTTGTGTCTTTAAAGGAAATGCATCCATTCTTCCTGGCGCAATTGTTTATAACCTTAGAGAGGGCAGAGGTGAAAGTAATTTTATTATGAGTGGTTGTCAATTTGTGGAAGATTCAGGTACCCATCTTCAACAACGGTATGAAGAAATCATGGCTAATTAAGATCAATTCGAAATTCGAATAGAAGCCATCACAAAAATCAGAGCTGACTTGCCTGATATTTTGATAATGTCCTAAAAGAGAGCTCATCTTTGGAACTAAGTACCTTGATTTCATAACAATCTTCATTAGGAATGAAATGGGCCTCGTGTCTGGTCGCTACTACCAGCCCAAAACCACAGCAGCAGGTGGTTGCATGATTTCCCTACTTAGAGGGCAAACTTTTCAGCAATACTTGTTTGTAGTTCTTCTAGTCGGTTAAGGTTACCGATTCTGTATCCAGTATTTGAAGTGCCGTTATCCAATAAGGCCGGTATTTTTCTCCTTTCTTATCTAGGTAGCCTTCCCACTGATTATGCTCGATCACTTCCTGAGTGGTATATCCATTGGAAATCAGCCAATGACCAACCAAGGCCCCTACCCTATCATGACCATGCTGGCAGTGAACTAAGACCCTACCACCTTGTAAAAATCTGGCTAGTACCTTGGCGGATCCATCATATCCCGGACCTTCGTCCCTTAGATGGGCATTAAGGCGCACAAATTGAACCCGCATAGAATCAGCCAATCGCTGTTCTTCCTCTATCGTCATCCCTCCTTCATCGCCATTTAAGCGTACGATTACCTCAATTCCATAGGTGTTAATCAAATGGCTGAGTTGAGCTGAATCTGGTTGAGCCGATCGATAGTTTTGTAAGATCGAATCTGAACTGGGAATCAACTCAAATCGCTGGGGAGTGAGTTGATCCACCTTCGGTTGTTCAATAGAAGCTTCTGCGATCTGGGTTGGCGGAGTCTCCTCCCCTTCTATGCGGAGTCCTGCATAAATGATCAATAGGATAAATGCAAAGAGAAATATATTTCTGAACATGATGGCTACTTTTTAGAGACGACGATCTCTTGGTTAGATAATTTTTGGCGATGCTGCTGGAACAACTGTAAGAGTCCAAGGGCCACGGCCAACTTTTCTCGGGTATTGGGGGTATTCCGCTGGCCTTTGGCAATGAAACCCTGATAATTTGACCGCTCCTTTTTCACCCACTGCTCCGTTCGAGGCGTTCCATACCAATCCGCAAATACCTCTGTTTTCATGGCTAAGAGCCGAATAGGTATTTCCTTTCCTTCTACTGTGACGGTTGATTCTAAGCCCTGGTAGGTTTCCATATCATCCGTAGAAAGCGTAGAATCTCCCCTTTGCGTAGATTTTCTACGCTTGCCAGCCTTGGGCTTTTCTACGCCTTTCCTACGCTTAGTTTCTACACTTTCTACACTTCCATTTTCTACGCTTTCTACGCCCTTAGTTTCTACGCTTTTTCCAGGCGTAGAATCAGAGGAAGATTCACCTTCTACACCCTTAGTTTCTACGCTTTCTACACTTGAGTCTTCTACGCCCCTCCCCTCCCCCTGAGAGCGCGTAGCTACGACACTCTTGAGGTCTTCTACACTTTTAGTTTCTACGCCTTTCAGAAGCTCTTCTTGAAGTGTAGAAAGGTCTTTTTCTACGCTTTCTACATCCTTAGTTTCTACGCCTTCTACACTTGGCTTTTCTACGCTTTTTCCAGGCGTAGAAAACAGGCGTAGAAAACTAAAGATCCCCCCCTTTCTACGCGTAGAATTTCTACGCTTAGTCACTTCCCTTTGGTAGCCCTTTTTAATACTTTCTATTTCAGATCGAAGCATCTCCAAACTATTTGTTTTCTCCATCTTTTCTTGGATAGCTTGGATGGCCCGAAGCGTTGAAAAATCATAATCGGCTCCTCGGTAGGGCATCGGCCTGAGTAACTTGATCTTGCTCAATTGCTTTCTGACCAAGTTGTGTATACTTCTGGAGGGACCAACCGTAAGGAGGGTGTAGAGATCCTGAAATAGGGTGGTGGAGACCATTTCTGGCTTCACTCGGGGAGCAGGCTCAATGCCGCTGGTAAAGCGGGATAGGGTAATCCAGATCCAGGCTAATAACTGCCCGATGGTAGCGAATTGTGCATAATTTTTCAGAAACCCGCTCATCCAGGCATTCTGACGAGCCTTTAGGCGACTCATTCGCTCATTGTAATCGTAGATTGCCTTAAGCTTAATATCATATGGCTTGGCTGCTCGTTTGCGATCCGCTTCTCGCTGAACGTTTAGAGCGGCCAGATCTTCTCCCAACTCCTTAGATCGCTGATTGATTTTTGGTCCTTTCTTACTAAGGACTTTGCCAATGGCTTGATCTGTTCGTGCAATGGCTGTACCATAGTTCTTGCCATCCCGCTGGCCACGCTCCGTATACTCTTGAGCTTTGCCCAGTTGTCGCTTAATCTCACCGATGTACGCTGCTCCAATAGCTGCCGTATCTCGCTGATAACTGGCTTGCAGATCTGCGATTTGCTCATCATAGCGTTGATCTACCTTGGTTAATGCCATCGCTTTATCCGCTAGGACCTTAGTATCATCCTTTTGTCTGGCTTCTCCTTGATCCACTAGGGTAGCGATCTCAATATTGGTCCGGGAAACGGTCATGGATAGTATGGTGAACCCAACTAAGAGGATAGAAGCAAAAGAAAGCTTAATCCAATTGGCCACATGAATGGCGGTTGCTACTCTGGGAAGATCTGACTGGCCATGGACTTGATCCGCTACTTCCTCGCCCTTTTGTCTTAGTTCATGGATCTCCTCTTCCTGCTTAGTCCAGTCCCTTAGTAAGCTCTTTAGTATGACCGCTTTGTTTACATAGGTCGGATCCAAACAACAGCGACACACAAAAATGATCAGTACCGCATAGAGAAACTCTAGCAGTAGGGCCAGAGCGGCAGAGACTATGTGGGCGATAAGATTCGCATATTTCTCGCTGGTGTAGCTAGCAAAGAAGTCGTCTAAATAGCTGACAAAACCGATGTATTCACTGCCAAAACTCACGATATGGCAGGCTAAGGCAAAGAAAATCAACTTACTAAGCAATGGGTAGTCGCGACTGAAAATCTTGATCTGATTCACGGTTCCTGGCATTTTTCCGTTAGAACTCATATTTTTACATTGCTTTTTAAATGAAGTAATAGAAACCTGACGGCGGTACGGACGCAGTCGGGTTTCTTATTGTTACAGCTCTTCTGTACTCGTAATAGGGGAGGAAATCGACTTGAAATAGCCTTGGATATCCTCATACATCCCCTCCAGCAGGAGGAAGTTCTCATCTGTAGTCGTATCTCGTAATTGCAAGGTTCTGGTGTAGGCAAACAGATGGCACAATGCTAGTACCTGCGACTGCCGGAAATAGACCGTCTGTGGCTCTAGTATTTCCTCTTGTTCGATAGCTTCATGTAGGACCGCTACGGATAGCCGATCGGAAGGGTGCTGCATTTCAATGGGCTGGCTGGCATAATCGATAAAGCAGGCCGTCAAATAACCGTTGAATTCCTTAGTTAGCCGCCAACCCAGCGAAGACTCGAAAGTCCTAAACTGCAATTTTTTCGTCATCATTGAATCGATTTAGTAAATAATGTTATAAACAACTGATAACCATATCATTAAAAGAACTAAGCAAACTAAGGGCAATTCGTAGGCTGGGCTTTCCCTTTCTCGCTTAATCTCTGCCTTAGTTTTGGCCCGCTTAGTAAGTGCTCTCTTAGTTTGGTTGGCCTTAGTTCGGCCCTTAGTCTTAGGTGCCTTAGTAGAAATGATTTTAGTCTGGATTGAACTCATCTATAAGCTGGATTGGTGCTTCGGGAAGCGGTGAAGCCTTAGTCTTTTCCTTAATTTCGAACGCTTGCCTTAGTACGGTTTGAGTCGGTATATCCACGTAGTTCATGACAATAGGGGAGGCGAGGGCAAAAAACTCGCTTTTGCGAAAGCTCCACTTGTCCTTTTCCATCTTTTCCAGTAGCTCGATGAGCAGGTAATACAGGTAGTCCGGAAGATCGGGGCCGTCAAATTCGATGGCTTGGTGGATGGCCATCTTCAGCACATGGCCTTCTTCGGCGCCGATCTTTAGTTTCAGCTTGCCTGAGGCGAGACGGATAGCCAAAACCTCTGGTTATTTTCTCGGTGATCCTTGAATTCGAAAATCATCTCTTCGTTTTCGTAAATGGCGGCCCAGTCCACTTTGTCAGCGTAGGGCTTATAGCCCCCATCAATCAGATATTTCAATCGGTTGATGGATCTTCCAAACTGGTCTTGCTTAGGAGTAGAGTAGTGACAACAAGCTTTTCCAGTTGAGATCCGATGCTCCTTAAAGAAAATGGCCAACTTGTATCGGCCCTGTGGTCTAGTTCGCTTGAGTCGTGTCTTTGCTTGATTCATTTTTACTTAGAATTATCTTATTAAATTCTTGCAAAAGATCTGGATTTAGGCGCCCTAATCGCTTCTGGGCCTTTCGGTATATGTTTGACCTACTTTCGGTAGACCCTGGTAGGCAGGCCTTCATGTACAAGTTGATGTAGCGGGTTAGCTGGCCCTTCTGGTAGATTTGAGCCTTTTGCCTTCGATGTTCCTTCAGCCAATCCTTAGTTCGGCGGAAACCATTGGTCTGGTTTCTGAAGTCGAAATACTTATTGGGGAGCGGGATCCAGCGTTTGCCCCCTTTAGGTGCATTATCTAACCAGCGTTTGACGAGCATAATTCGCTCAATGATCTCATTCATGCCAGCTTTATAGCGGTCAGGCTTGGCATAAACTAGGTATTCGGCCAGAAGCGCCTTTCCAGAGGCAACTTGGCTATCTGATAGCCATTGATCTTGATAGAGATTTAGCTCTACACAAGCCCATATCAGGTTAATTTTGAGCGTAATATCACCAGATAACTCTCCAGGAAGGTGGCTAAGCACCTCACGGATATCAGTTGGAGGAGCTTTAGGGTAAGAAGCACCGGCTGTTTGGGGGGGGGCCGCGCAACTAGGGGGGGTGTTACCGGTCGCGGGAGCGCCCGCTGTCTTGCCGGTTTTGTTACCAGTCCCATTTGTTACCGGAGGCGTTCCTCGGCCAATACTCTCTTGTGGGTTTTCCACATTTTCAAGAGGGTTTTCCACATCAGATTTGTGGTTTTCCACAGTGTTAGCTGGATCCGATGACTGAGCATCAGTGACTTGTGGAAAATCCACGCCGCTTAATTCTATTAATTCTTTTGTTACCAGATAAGTTCTAGTAACAGTAGGTCCCAAACTTTGTGACAACTGCTGATTCAAATTTGCCACCAATTGGCCTTTAAAATTGCGGAATTTGCCGATTTCATTTTGACCTCCTCGTTTAGATTGGATGTGTAGAATTTCGGGATTCAAATGAATCTCGTAATCAGCGTAATAGCCATGATTGACTTCCTTTTGAATCAATCCAACCTCTTTCAAGCGGGTCCGAAGATTGATAATGCTGTTTTCATGGCATTTTAAGGCTTTAGAGAGTTGCCTATTATTTGTGAAAAGGGAAGGTATCTTATCTCCAGGCTTTAGTTGATTTCCATAAGCCTGCTCCGTTCGGATTTGCTTGTAGTAGTAGTAAATGAGTTTTTCTACTAAAGCGGTATGTGATGTCCGAACTCTGTCCCTAACCTTCGTCTGGCCTAGATTATACTGATCAATCCAACGGTTTGCCAGTGTTTTAGATTTGCCCAGTCTAACTTCGTATAGGTCAGACCTCAGGGCTTGTGATTGGCCCATAAATGAAATTTGAAGCCCTTTTTAGCCTGTTTGTGCCCATTTCACCTGGAATACTAAGAGAGAAGGTAAATGGAACTAAACTGCCATAAAAAGGCTTTTAAGTTGTGTGAAAAGTAAAAATTGCTTAGTTTGATACTAAGAGAGTAGGGAAGCATGATCCGCCGATCAAAGCAACCCCACTCATCTTGCCGGTTTTGTAGCTACGTGAGGGATCGAACCTCACTAGAAAGGCATCCAACCAAGCTTTTTTTAGAATTATCTCAATACAGTGCTTCCAGCTCTCTGGAAGCACTTTTAGTTTCCGATTCTTTGTGAAGGAATATGTCTCAAAACGTATCACATGGCATTGACGAAATACGGGCCTTTCTCATCGCAGTTAAATTGGATTTGATACCCGTTGGTGTTTTCGTAGACATAAGCTTATTACCAACGATAAATTAAGTAGTGCCAAAGTGTATATGTATTACAAAAACAAAAATTGCTTTTAAGGCAATAACAGATTATGCTATTTGGCAAATACTCGCCATTAGTGAACAAATCTGGATCCGAACCAGATGACACAAAAGGTTTAGGTTCGCATTGCAACCATGCCTCCGTTCAAAAGGCTGGCTCGATCGTGAGCCAGCGTGAAAACCTTTTCCCAGTGTTAAAAAATATAATCAGATATAATCCCCAAATTAAGGGCAATCACCCGGCGGGTGACTGCCCATGTATAACCCCAAAAAACCAAACTCATTAACGGTTTCTGCAAACCGCTCTTTACCTTGTATATACTCAAGCACATCCCAGCCTCTGATCTTGTGCTTACAATCCCTCCAAGGCTCTAATTTTCCCAGCTTAATCCATTCAAGCACAGTATGGTAATGAACATCGAGCATTTCTGCAACCTCTTTCGGGGTATACAATCTATTCAGGCTACTATTCAGGGACAACTTATGGGCCTGAATTAACAATTCTACATTTTTCAAACTATCTAAAAGCCTATCTATTTTTTGTTCCAGGCTTAGCTCCTGTATTAACTCCTCATTGTTGATGGATTTAGTCATAGGGCAGTCTTTAAGAAAGTACATTTTTGGCAAAAGATAGGATTCGAGCAATTGCTAGTTCATAAGCTTGATCTAGTGTTGGAAACTGTTCAAAATCATCTCTGCTTAGTAAAGTGGAGGCTGCACCAACTTCTTCACAGAAAGCGAAGTGAGTCTCTATGTTTTCAGTAAGCTCTGGTTCATACTTCTGTATGGCCAAAACCACTTTATTGTTTCGTACATCGATAAGACTGTAACAGTCATTTTCTCCTTGTTTCAAAGGAAATTTCTCCCTTAGCACCCTGCTAGAGGACTTGACGACATTTTCCATGATTCTATTGTTTTAGAAGATTAAGCCACTAAAACCTCTCTTTTATGATAAAGCTCTGTAACTTCCCTAATCAGTTGAATAGGAGAGTCTTTCTGTAGTTGGATTTTTTCATTTATAAATTTCTTCAGATCAGTTGCTAAGAAGAGATCCAATCGGTTAGTTCCACACTTTTGAGTTAATAACTTCCTGGTTCTTTGGTAGTCGTAACCCGCATTTCTTAAGAATCTACCTAGCTCTCTTCTGAGTGGATGATACTTCTTCCAGTCCTTATCTGCTAGTAACCATAAGGCTTTAAGGACAACCAGCTGATATTCGTCAAATCTTGCTTCATCCCCCTTCATAGTAAAACCTTTGTATATTGTTCTTCGAATAGAACAAACATATAGATTAAAAATCATCCAAACAAGCATCTACTACTGATTTTTAATACAAACTGTTCCAAAAAAAATGAGAGACATCTTTAAAGAGTTAATAAAACTTCTAGGCTATAACTCAGAGACGCAGTTTGCGAAAGACATAGGAGTAAAGCCCAATCGTATGTCTACCTTTTTCACAAGTAGAGTGAAATATCCCAGGTTAGATATCATTATTAATACCAAGGCAAAGTTTGAAAATGTTAACCTAAACGCATTGTTCGGCTACGGTGGTCCTTTACTGTTCTCTGATGAAGAAATGGAAGATTTTGAACAGCTAGAATTAGAAGGAATGCATCCTCATGTGAAACAATATGTTGAGGAGCTAAAGTCCAAGATTGATCATTATGAGAAGGAGATAGACTTGTACCGAAAACAGAATCAGCAACTCCACACAATTATTGAGAAGCTGCAATCTTAAAAAGCTTAGAAAACACATTGTTATATTGCCTTCCCACAACATCATCTCAAAAAAATAATGAACAAATTTAGTTTTTGTTGCCGTTTTGTTGCCGTTTTGATTTTTCCGAAAAAGCGGAGGGCTGAATTGATGCTGCATTTGGGGCTTTAGGTTCGATTCCCGTACGGGCTGCTATTGCTACACAAGACCTTAACACTACATGATTTTTCATCTAAAAGTGTTAAGGTCTTTGTCTTTTCTGCCTTTTTATTCATTTTAGGTAAATGATTTTTCATATGACTTAGGCAAAATGTACCTCCATCAAGCGCTCCCACTCCTGAGCGTCCTCCTCACTAAAAATACCCCCATACTGCCTCAGCAGAGCGATCTCCTCCTCCTTCAAGCCTGATTTCAGCTGCAGATCCCGAAAATCACACCCATGGATGATTAATCCGGGGATATTAGGTAAGGTGAGTAAGCACTTCCCGCTTTGAGCATCCCATACCTTCGCCGTGCTGTCGTGCGAGCCGGTCACAATGTGCAAGCCATCCGGGCTATAGGCCGTACTCATGACCAGGCTCGAATGGCCCTCCAGGGTCAGTAGGCACTTCCCGCTTTGGGCATCCCATACCTTCGCCGTGTTGTCATCGCACCCATCTATGACAATGCGCAAGCCATCCGGGCTATAGGCCAGAGCTGTGTTCCTATCGCTCTCCAGCGTCATCATGCACTTCAGGGTTTGGGCATCCCACACCTTGACCGTTCCATCATGCGATCCTGTGATAAGGCGCGAACCATCCGGGCTATAGGCTGCACTATGGATATAACCCAAATGCCCCCCCAGGCTTAGTAGGCACTTCCCAGTTTGGGCACCCCATACGTTCGCCGTTCTGTCAGCAGAGCCGGTAACAATGCGAGCCCCATCTGGGCTATAGGCCGTACTACTAACTATGCCCGTATGGCCTTCCAGGGTCAATAAGCACTTCCCGGTTTGGGCATCCCATACCTTGGCCGTTCTGTCGGCAGAGCCGGTAACAATGCGAGACCCATCTGGGCTATAGGCCGTACTACTGACCCTGTCCGAATGCCCCTGTGGGAATAAATTTTCGGCAGAAATGTTTCCCTTCGACAAGTGCATACTCAGGCCCGGTCGAGTAGCCCGATAACCATTTAAATAAAAGCCTTGAAGATCTAGCCCCTGTAATTGGGCACCACTTAGTTCTCCCCGTTGTTCAGCCCAAATGGTCAAGATGTTCCACAGGGTGTAGCCCATTTTTTCTTGATCATAATCATTTCGACATAGTTCTAGCAAGTCTGCAAAGCAGTTGTTTAAACTGAATTGACCATTACTCCATTGCCACTCCCTAGTTTCCTTGTTCCAATCTAGTTTGTTGGTATGCTCTCCTTCTAATTCTCCCAACAATTGTCGAACGTACAAATCCAATGGAGTCAAACACAAAACCTCAGGTAAAGTACTGTTCCTTATCGCTACTTGAATTTGGTTTTGCACATGACGAGCGGCAAAATAATCTCGGAAGTTTTGGTGAAGGAAACGGTAATTTTCGCCATCTCGGATGACAATGCTCAATTCTTTCCTTGCCACCGTTTCTATGATATCCTTGAAGCGTTTGCGCGTGGGGATTTCGAACCTTTCCTCTTCCAAATGTTGATCAAAAAAGGAAAAAGTGTCGAAAAAATCATCGGTAAGCAGCGTTTCCAAGCCTTTCTCTAAAAGATCCTGGAGCCCTGGAAACGCTTTTTTGATATCACTCTTTTTGGTAATGAAGAATAAACCCTTTTGCTGCATTTCCCAACCGATAAATGGTAACAAATGCTCCAGGATAAAACGACGATAAGCGATAGTAGTCAAATCTTTTTGAAAACTCGTCTCTATCCAAATTCTTTGAATCGCTTCGACATTGTGCAGCATCTCTCCTGTACTGCTCACGGTTTCTTTTAGGTAGCCTTTTGCCTGATAGCGTTCTGGTAACTCACTTTGAGCTGCATAAATGCTTAACATCATTGGATTACGCAATAACTCTAACAAGCGAATATTAGTCGGTAGAGCTTTGTTCAGAAAATCTTCGATCTGTTTGTCAGTGAGCGGTTCCAGGTCTAATAGATGTAATTCTTGCCATTGATAGGCATCTCGAATATCTATTCGTGAAGTGGTCACGATTTGTACCCCAGGATAGTTTTCTTGGAGCCTTAGTTGATTGATTTCAGACAGTAATTCATTGTTATTAACACTAACCTCATTTAGACCATCCAACAGTAGAATCAAGTGAGGTCTTTTTTGGCCCTGTTCATCTACATTTGCTTTTTTCAGGAGTTCATCTAAGGCTACCTCCTCGGCAAATTGTTCTTGTATGTATTTCCGAATAAAATTCTCGGTAGGATGATTATTAAACTCATTAAGTTGAATGAAGATAGGGACCGGAGAACCAGGATCTTCTGCTTGACTCCATTTTGCCCAAAGTTGCAGGAGTGCTACCGTTTTACCCATACCACCTGAACCTGTAACGATAACATGGGGACAGCTTTCTTGCCAAAGAAAGGAAAGGCTTTCTTCTAAGGATTTCCTGCTTTCATTTAGCTTAATATTTTCGTCAATTAATTGCCGATCTTTTCTTTTTAGGTCTGGAATACCTGCCAAAATAGCTTCATCAATTTGCAAATGGTGAAACCGACCATTTTCATCCGTAAACCTTCGGTAGCGACCCAAGGAAGCTTTTCGCAACTTCCCGAGCGCTTCGAGTTGGTGGGCAGCTTCAATGGAATGAATGGACCAATCTAGTGCAGATTCATTTTGGGCATAAAGCCTCCAGGGGATACTAACGTCTTTTGCTTTAGATCTCCTACCCACACCTCGGCGCTATATCATCGTCACGTATCGCTGAAGCAGCTATTTCAAATGCATCCTTAATGGATCGTCCACTAGCGATAGCCTTATAAAAGTGATGAGCTAATTTTTTTGCCTTGGTATCATTGATATCTGCCGTTGTTGCTATCACAGCTGGCACTCCGGCCTTCCAAAGCAATTCCACCTGAGCTTCAGTGGAACAACCATTCAGAAAGACTAATTTTAGTCCCTTTTCTTTACCTAAAAGAACGGCCAAGTCTTGTGCTTCACCTTGTCTATCTTCCAACTGCAAGCCATTACTATTGGAATGACCGCCGTAATGAAGGATAGCCACTCGTTCGTGTGACCGGTAAAAACTATCATAGATATCGTCAAAATCTGTATGACTAAGAGATTGGTATTCTATGATCTCTTGATCATGTATGCCGGCCAGGGCGTGACGGAGCAAGCGTTCTTCCTCCTTGAGTTGAGCAAGATAGTCTTTATCATCATTAGCGAAAGCGAACAAGAAGATGGGACGGTTTTTTGGCATGTCTGAAAGAGTAGGTTTTGGTAGGTAAAAGATAGTATTTTTTTATGCCTTACATCAGTAGTGTCCGTTTAAGAAATATCAAATGCTAATTAACCGTCTAAAAGAGAGTGATTTACCCCCATTTTAATTTGTGACGGATTTGAAATAACTAGGATACCCAAAAGAGGGTATAGATGTATCAAGGCACTTACGTTTTTTCACAGTTGATGAGTTTGATTCACCGTCAGAGTTTCAATAGACTGGTGGACAAGTACAATGGGAACTATCGAGTTCGGAGTTTCAGTTGTTGGCATCAATTCCTATGTATGAGCTTTGGTCAACTGACTCATCGTGAAAGTTTGCGTGATATCGTTACTTGTCTCAATGCTCATCAGGAGAAGTTATATCACCTTGGTTTTACCCAAGGCGTGAAACGATCAACTCTAGCTGATGCCAATGAAAATCGAGATTATCGAATCTATGAAGCTTTGGCTTACAAATTGATTGTAAAAGCACGCAAGCTATATCAACACAGTCCGACTGAGATTGATCTGGACCATATTGTTTATGCGTTGGATTCGACTACCATTGAACTGTGCCTAAATGTCTTTTGGTGGGCTCGGTTCCGTAAGCATAAAGCAGCTATTAAACTTCATACCTTATTAGATGTGAAGTGTGAAATACCTTGTTTTATCTATATCTCAGACGGTAAGTACCATGATGTCAATGTTTTGAACATACTTGAGTTTGAGCCTGATGCCTTCTACATCATGGACAGAGGATACACTGATTGGAGAGGACTTTACAAGATCCATCAATCAGGAGCCTTTTTTGTCATTCGTGCGAAGAAAAACTTGTCTTGTCAACGAATTTATTCCAGGCAAGTAGACAAATCAACGGGCTTGCGTTGCGATCAAACGGTTCGCCTTAAAGGATATTATGCATCAATAGACTACCCTGAAAAGCTCCGAAGAGTTAAGTTCTATGATGCCGAACATCAGGTTCAATACGTCTATTTGACCAATCATTTTGAAGCTGACCCTATGCAAATAGTGATTCTATATTTGAATCGCTGGAAAGTAGAGATCTTCTTCAAATGGATCAAACAGCATTTGCGAATCAAACGGTTCTGGGGCGAAACACCCAACGCTGTCAAAACTCAAATATGGATTGCTGTATGCACCTTTGTGCTCGTAGCTATTCTCAAAAAGAAGCCCAATTCTCAACACTCTTTGAATGAAATATTACAAATCCTGAGTGTGTCGGCACTGAGCAAAATGCCTGTAAATCAACTGATTACTAATATTAATACCAAAAAACCAAACACCCCAAATCATAACCAACTGAATATCTTTGATTTATAACCGGACACTACTGGCCTTACATATTTATTTAAGCAATAGATTGCTTGACAGCTGCCAAAATCCTTCTTCACGGCCACATTTTACGGATCAATTGATATCGATCGACTCCCTTTATTTATATGGGTATAGATCTTGGTGATTTCAATATAGGTATGTCCCAACAAATCTTGAATTTTGGTAATGAGGATTTCGGCCTCGACTCTAAGCATATGATACACCATCCTTATAAAAATTGACACATCGCTGCTCGCAGATCAGGCAAGTAATGCTTTAGGTAGTTTACCTGTCTGGTTGCCCATCCTGATGTTGATGGCCAACTGCTTCGATTTCTTTTAAACGGCTGATCAACTTTTTTAATACACTACCCTCTTGATATATGCCTAGGTCTTGAGTGCCGCAGATAATGGCCATTGAGTGAGTCAGTCTGTCCTACAGTTTCGCTAATTGTGGGAACAGAAAAACATTACAAGATATTATTTCCTCATGATATATGTTTTTTTCATTTTCGACGAATCTTTTACAAGCTGTCTCCGTACAATGGTTTTTGTATGGACCTAAAAAGAGTTTCTGTAATTTCTTTCCCAAAATTGTCTTTGGCTTTTGAATCTTTGAAACTCACATCTAACTCTCTTCAAAACACAGCCATAAAACTTGTCCAACAATTGCGATTAATTAAAGGAACTATCCGGTACATTTTATAGCACTCCCAAATTACATATAGCAAACAAAACATTAGGTGAATTTGGTTCGTGGATAGAGCACGATACACTGACTCTATTGATGCTGTGGCCTTATGGAGGTTTCCCCTCTGTGGTTCAGGCAGCTAACTAATGAGTAGTAGTATCACGTGTTCTGTACGAAAATTCAGCAGCTTTTAGTAAACATGATCTAGAGAAAGCAATTTCTCCTCCCCTACGTTCTACAGATTGACCTAAACTATGAATAACCAACAGTTTAAGTGGCATTTCTATGCCTCTATGGTACCTCTTAGTACCATAACAACCGTCCTTACTGCCGTTGTCATACTCGTAGCCTTAATTCTTCCAAAGCAGGACTTAACTGATGTTACTCCTTACATGGTATTACTGCTAATACTGGTCGGAGTGGTGCATGGAGCATCCGATTTTTTCATATACCAGTCACTACAAAGTCAGTTATCCGAACAGCAACGCACCATACGATTTAACCTCTTATACTTTTCTGTTTTAGCGCTTTATGCCTTGATTTGGCACCTATTTCCTTCGTTTGCAGTAGTTGTCTTCTTTAGCTTTTCAATTTATCATTTTGGCCAGTCCAATTGGTATCAGTATAAGCTAACCAACCACCTACTCAACACACTGATTTATCTAAGCTGGGGGGCATTTGTATTGCTGACTCCCATTCTTATTCATCTGGAAACCAGCAATGAACATCTTGCAGAAATATCTAGTATTCAGCTGCATGTATCAGTTAACCTGCAATGGAGCATCTTAAGTTTGCTACTTCTGGTTAATGCATGGATCATCTTTCATCTTAGAGCCAATGGGAGCTTAAATGCTACATCCTTCCTAAAGGAAATCTCTAATCTGGTAATATTATTCATACTGTTCATTTCGACACCAGCCGTCTTAGGCTTTGCCATATACTTTGCAGTTTGGCATTCCACCTATTCAACGGCTGAACAAATAAAATTACTCCGTCAAAGAGAGCAAGATTTTTGTTTGAAATCTTACTGCCAAAGTTTAGCCAGTATGTCGGGACTTGCATTTCTGGGCTTAGGCCTAATGTATTGGCTATTCACCCAAGTACTCCACCTCTCTTTTGGCTGGGGAATGCTTTTCCTATCCATTTCACTGGTTACCATTCCTCACACTTACATTATCGATCGCATTTACAAAGCATAAGACCTTACATCTAATGATGAGCTATAGCTAGGTATAGTCGTCAATTATTTCACAACATTTAATGAACACTACACTAAATTATTTCAAAATGAACTCAATTGTTAAGACAGCCTTTTTTATTATACTGAGTGTTCCAATGCTCAATGCACAGGACTCGAACTTGGTACACATTTATTCGCTGGAAGATTTTCCTGCTCCAGTCGAATACGAAATAAAACTAAATGCCAAAAAAGCCTACCTCGTACATGGTAATATCCATATTGGTTCGAACTATATATCATTGAATGGCGCAAGTTTACAGGGTACAGACCCTCAAAAAGATAGGATTATTTCTACCTGCAATGGAGGCGTCCTCAGAAGTAGAGGAGCCAGTGTTTATCTAGAAAAAATATCTGTCCTTTGCGCAGATAAGAAAACCATGGGGTATGATTTTAGAGATGATACCAATTCTTTCTTTTGTAACATATTTCAGGGTTGTTCGGTGTTGGAACCTCCTGGATTAATGAGCAAAGGTGTAGGTAAAATTAGTGGCTTCAATACCACCTGTATTGATCTGAACTATTGGCAAACAGGTCAAGGATTAACGATTGCTGGTAAAATGAATAAGTTTACTATGATCTATGTGTATGTATCGGGCATAAGAAAGGGAGCTGCGGTAGAATTTGAGAGAGATGCAGACATAGACGATATCGTTATGACTGGTAATTACTTCATCTATGGTGGTTCTACTGGAGTGAAAATTAATAGAGGCGCACAAGTGAAGCAGGGAAGAATGAGCATGAATCTGTTCAATGGTCAGGCCAAGTTTACGGATGGATTTAACTCCTTTACACCTGGATGGGAGATGATCAGTAACAGTCATGGTGTTCCAGATTCTAGAGCAGGAGCAACCATTTATATGAATGATAACGATGTACCAACCGAATATACTTCTACTGGAGTCTACGAAAAGATTGAGGGAGAGACTACAACGGTTTCACTGAAGAAGTTTGATGATATTCAATACAATCGCGTCCGATACATTGGGAACAAAGCTATTACCGCAGATGTAGTAGCGACTGTCACGGGAATCTCATCCTATAACAATGCAGATCTGTCAGTTGCTATTATGAAGAATGATACTGAACTCATCTTACCAAAGGCTTCCAGTTATAATGTTGACTTTTCAAGGAGTTTCCAAATGCGTCTTGATGTACAAGTAGACCTAAAGAAGGGGGATTACATCGAGGTATTCCTCAAAGCGGATCACAATACCAATAATAAACCAGTTCTGGTAAAGGATTTAACCCTTAAAGTGGTTCAACAGTACTAATATTCTGGCTGAGGGAATTTAGTGTACGTTAGATTTGAACAGGCTCAATGTTTTAGAGTCTGTTCTCCCCCTCTACGATACAGGGCAAGTACATATACAGGGCTATACTTTGGCTAGATATCGTCAGATATCAATAGACACTAAAATCTTTTTGCTAATCGCTATAAATGATCAGGGGCGTTGGTAACGACGCCCCTTTCTATTCTTGCGACATGCCCGGCAAATGGCAAACATCTACTCAGACGGCAAGGCTAGGTGCCGGTCAAAGTATTCGATTATCTTGCCAAACAGGTAGCGATTGTAATTCCGCTCACGGCTCCATCCGTGCGTCGCACCCGGTGCAAACGCAAAGTCGAAGTCCTTGCCCTGTTTAATCAGTTCTTCAGCTAACACGGCTGTCGTCTTGAATGGTACCACATGGTCCCGGATACCGTGGATAAACAGGAGTTTATCCTCCAGATTTGCTGCATAGTTGAGCGCTTTTCTTTTGAAGATCTCCGGGTGTGTCTGCGGGCTACGAACAATCGCGACGTCGTCCGTGCCAAAGAACACCGGGTCAACTGCCGCTGCTGCTGCAACCCCCACCTGGAATAAGCCCGGCTTCATCAACAGCGAATAAACGGAGAGTGTACCACCGTAACTGCTGCCCCAGATGCCAATGCGATCGGGATCGACATAATCCAGTGACTCCATGTAGGCAACGGCACTCGCATAATCCTCAATGTCCTGGTCGGCAAAGCCCAGCAGGAACTCTTCACGGAATGCCCGGCCATAACCGTTGCTACCACGTGAATCTACCTGCACGATAATATATCCCTTCTTGGCCAACAGATGCTGTACGAGGCTGTAGTTACCGGCCCAGCGGTTCCTCGCCGTATTCGAATACACGGGCCCAAACAGCACTGGATACTTCGTACCGGGCTGCATGTTGGTGGGTTTCAGAATCCGAGCATGCAGCGTGTAGTCATCTACAAGACTGGGGAAACTAACGTATTCAGCAGCCGCCCAAGTTCGCTCCGTGAAGGCGGGTAACGGCGAGTGGGTTACTCGCGTAGCGTCACCACCCTCGCTGCTTTGTACATAAAGCTCGGGCGGTGAGGTGTCGTTGCTGTGCATGAACACCAAGTGTCGGCCATCCGGTGAGGGGTAGCCAACGTTCCGGCCTGAGAGACGCGTCACTTGCTCATTATCGCCACCGGACGTATTCAGGCGATACACGTGTTGTTCGTACGGATTAGCGCCGTTGCCTGCATAAAACAGTGCATCACCAGCAACACTTGGGGCGGACAGCACATCGTAGGACGGATCTGTCAGAAGCTGCGGACGATCATCCCTAGACAATGAGGCATCAATCGTATAAAGGCCGTAGCGATCAGCCATATCGCTTAAGAAAATGATCTGCTGCCCATCCGGATGCCAGGTAGATCCAAACGATGTGTACATACGACTCTCTCGAACACCTCGCCAAATCTCACGCAGTTGGCTTTCTCCGGGTGCAACGACGAACAACTTACGTTCAACCGCCGTGTCGGATGCGGTATCAACCAGCAGAGCACCGTCCGGTGACCAGTTGAAGTCGATGACCTGATTGGCGTGCGGGTCTGGCAAATCGAGGTACATAATGTTACCGCTTTCTACATCGAGCAGGCCAACCCTGCGAATCTCGTTTGGGTCGCCCGGGTAACCTCGGCGTACTTCGTTCGGGTGGGTTTCGGCAGCAAGGTAATCCGGGAACGGCACCTTTCGCATCTCGCGTCGGTCAACGGCGTGAAACGCGATGGTCTTGCCATCCGGGGACCACTTGTACGTTGGCCCACTCCAGATACCTGGACCAATTTCACGTTCCGGTCGGCTGTAGCGCCCCTTCCGTAGGCTTGAGAGACTGGCGATGCCGATCTTGGTGAGCTGACGATTCTGTTTGGAAGGGAAGTCAGCAAGCCACAGGTCACCGTTCTGTATATACGCCGCTTGGTTGCCGCTTGGCGATATCGACAGGTTACGTGCACCTGCCTCGACGGGCATAAACTTGAGGTCGTCTCCTTGGCTCAACGATGTATGCCATAGGTGGTTAGCTCGCAGGCTGACAATTGTGTTCGCGTCGGTCCAGACAATATCGCGCACTGACTCGGATGCCGTATTAGAACTGAGGTGCACTTTCTTCCCATCGCTTGTGGATACCCAGAGGCCACGCCCAGGATTTCCTGGTTCACTCCAGGAAAAAGCGAAGTGCTCGCTGTTCGGTGACCACACAGGCCGGGACGGGCTTATTCCCGTCAGTTTTGGCGTTGCGAATAGGTCATCAAGAGTGAGCTCATCTTCCTGTGCTGTGACTGTTGCGGGCATCGCCATCAGTAAGCCTGCCACTACCCATGTTTGCCAAAAAGAGATCTGTTGCATGTGTTTGCTTTAGTAACTGTCTAGTAAAATAATCTTATACTACCCAAATAGCGCTCTCGCCATTGGAGAGTGCACTTTCTGAAGGTCTTCCAATTTGGATTTTTTTGGTTTTCTCGTCACCTCTTCCCAAACGACTCAGGCAGCATAGTATCCTAAAGTCAGAGAAACAATATTAAATCTTATTAAATGCGATTGCCCTGAGGTCTGAGGCCGTGCCACCTTTTTATGTTTTCAATATTGGTATCTGTCCCACATGAATCAACACTCTTTTACTACTTCATAGCTAAAACCCGTTCCCCTAAATTTTGGATGTGTATAAATCCCTACAAAGCCTACGTCTCCTCTTAGTATTTTATAGCACCCAATTGATACTATTTTGCTCTCATGAAAAAAACCGTATATCCCATCATTACCAATGCTCTTGACAGGTTCTCCATAAATGAATTGGTTAAAAGCTTTTGGCAATCCCGTAACGACTCCATTTGGTATTTCTTGGATCAATTCTGTTTTCGATTCTTTTTTTGAACCAAAAAATTTATCCATAAAAGACTTTTTCTTCTCTACTTGAATATTTTCCCAACCATTCATTTCACTTTCGTGAGCAAATCCATTTATACATATTCCGTCATTGCTAAATAGAATTAACATTTGATCTCCCTGTCCGTTCCGCATTTCACAAAACTCTTCCGATTCACTCCAATCTTTCTGATATGAATAACACCTGTTTTCCCATTCAGGAGAAATAATTGCCTCTATTGCAGAAATTACTTTACAAAGTTTTCGCAAATCTTCTGGATTGGCAATTAGATTCAAATTTTGAGTCGATGGTTTGCTCATTTGCTTCATCTCGCTTGTTGGTAATTTAGTGCATAGGCCGTGGCGCAGTATAGGCGGCATGGACGTTATGCACTTTGTGTGTACCCAGCATGGCATCTTTTACTTATTGAAAGATAGGTGATTAATCTAGAGGGTGCAAATCCCTTATGGGCAGGGGTAACGCCTTGAACCATTAGCAAGTCGCAAGGTGGTTTACCGTGAGGTAAGACTGAAGGAAGCGAGACTGCAAAACTCGGTACTGAGGAACACGAACTGAATAAGAGGCTGTAAGATTGGATAAGCAAGCACATCATTGCGAAGTCCTAAACCTCGATTTTCGAGGATAATCGAAACAGTAGATTTAGCAGCGATCGAATGAAAGAAGCCCCTCTTACCTGGATGAGTGAGCGCTCCCAAAGGGTGACCTACGATAGTAGGGCAAGCGAACGAACCGCGAAAGCGAATGGGAGGCTTTTTACTCCTGGATTGGAGAAGTCAGCAGAAGCAATAGTAGTGGAGCCAAACCGTAGTTTAATGACTTGTGCAGATACCCACGTGAGGGTAGCTGCGAAGGGCTGAACGTCGTCCGTTTCAAATTCGATATGGAGTGGTGCAAACGCTACGGGTAGTTTCCCAGTTTGTGTATAGCCATATTTTAATAGAGACTAGCAAACCGGCTGAAAAGAGCCGGTTATGATGGATGACGAACCGCCGGATTCGAGGCCCGAATGTCCGGTGGTGTGAGAGGCGCAGTGGCGGTCATATGACCTGACCGTCACCCGTATACTCGATTTGGCGAGCTTGAAGCTGCATCGGCTGGCGCAATAAACGTTTACCACAACTACAGCGAATGGGAGCACATCGCTCTAAATGATCTATCTCATCAGACAGCTTTAAGGTATTACCCTTTTGGCCTTTTTGTCCACCTCGATTTCCTCACTTGCGAGGCAAACCAGGCTTTTTCTTGTAAGGGTTTGAAGAGGGAGGTTTAGATGAATTACGACTGTCTTGGTTCAACTGCGATTCTAGATCTGCTATCCGCAATAGGGCTTGCTCTAGCAACTTAGTCAGTTGCTCTATCTTAGCGGCTTGTTCCGATATCAGCGCAGCCTGTTCTCGTATAACCTGTTCGTGATCCATCAACCCAAGTATTCAAAAATTAATCCCAGTCTTCCAAATCTTAGCACTCAACCTAAATAGTTACGATCTTTTTTCCGAGAACCCATAACCGCTACCTATACTTTCCAGCCCTAATAGGCGCTGCTGAAGCATCTGCCTCCACATTCCAAAATCCATAAATCCTCGCTAAACACCGCTCCGTTCAACACAGGCTGCAATTGCCGGTTGCAACAGACAAGTCAGCCTTTAATGTTAGCGGCTGGCTTCTTTCTTTATTCCCCATTTCCAAGAGATTTAAGGTTTATCTCGTCCAACAAATCTTTCTTTGCCGAGAAGGAAGTTTATTGCTCTTATCACATTTCTATTCACGCTCTTTTCTGTTTTTAAATTTGATATATATCTAACGATTTCTTTTTGTTTTGAAGGAGATAGTTTTTCAAATACACCCTGTGCTTCTTTATTCTCTGCCAAGGCTTTGATAAACCTGGGATGAAGCTTAATTGTTCTGTCACTTGGGTCAAATTCAATCTCAACTTCTATTATCTCTCCTATTCTTTTAGGCGAATTCTTAAGCATTTTCATATTTATATATAACCGCCATTCACCACTATATTTCATCAAAGTCTGCTGATAAACATTTCCGTTAATTTTTCCTCTTACGGGTATTGCACCTTTATTTTTCTTTGCTTGCTGGAATACATTCTTAAGTGTATTTGCTGGAAGGAATACAAATGGATTTCCAACTATGATTTCCAACTTTGCTCTAAACTTATCCATCCACTTTCTTTGTTTACCTCCAAAAAAATGTGATTAAATCAAATTGATTAAGGATTACAGATTGTTTTTTTCTGCTTACCGCTAACGGTTAGTACATGCGGCGTGTGACGTTAGGAGCATGATCGACATGTACATTGTTCTAGATTGGCTTCCTTAGTTTTTCAAAAGAATAGATACTGTATCGCTTGGCACATACCCAATTCGATGCGCCTGCACATACAATTCAGTTCCATTGTTTACCTCTAAAGGTGAATTATAAATATTCCAAGTGTTATTCTTTTCCCCTGTGATTTTATATCCAATCGACGCTCCCTTCGTTGTACAAGTAATGACGACTTTTCCATCTTTTTTGGTGATTTTTGGTGTAGCGGTATGTGGCTGTGCTTCGGCATTTTGCCACAATTTAGAAATTAACTCCCTTTCATTCTTGTTGGGTTCATCGCCAATTTCAAGCAGCCATCTATCCATTTCTGTTCTTAATTCTATCAATTTTTCTTTATAATCATTTTGGTCTGCGAGGTTATTTAGTTCGTGAGGGTCGTTGACGCAATCATATAACTCTTCATGGGCTTTTTCATTTCTAAACCATTGTTCTTGCGCCTCATTTAACCCTCCTGAATCTCGAAGTCGTAATAGCTCTTGCATCGTTGGAATACGCTCTCTAAATTTTATAGGTAAATAATACCCTTGCTTGGGCCGATAATTTCGGATGTATTTGAATCGGTTATCTCTTACAGCTCGAATAACATCTGTATGTCCATCAAACCGATCAGCAGCAGCATGAATGTACTTTCTTCTTGCGTTCTTTTTGTTTAAAAAGGATTGTCCCTGCAAATAATTAGGTAAATCTAAGCCCGCTAATTCCAAAACTGTTGGTGCAAAATCAACAAAGCTAATCATTTGATCATCTGTTTTCCCGGCATTGGTTTTATTCGGAAAACGGACAATCATTGGCACTCGAAGCCCTGCATCATAAATTAATCTTTTTTGACGGGGCAACGGACCGCCATGATCAGAAAAGAAAAAGATAATAGTTTCTTCTAATAACCCATCAGCCTCTAATTGATCTAAGATAGCCCCAATTTGTTTATCCATTTCTGCAATATTGTTGTACATTTTCCATAAGTCTCGTTGTACAACATCATTATCGGGCAGGTATGGTGGAACCTGAAATTTTGTATTTGGGAGAATATGGATAGGTGTCTCTTCTTCACTTGTTTTGGCATAAGGATGTCCTGCTAATTGAAAAGTAGTATCTCCTGCTTCATGAAGTCGTAGTTCATTTTTTAAAATTCCATAAGGTTCAAATAATCCTGACTCATGAGTAGTCATAAAACTAAAAACAGAGAAAAAATGCTGTTCTGGATCGCGATTCCTCCAGTGAGCAAAAAGTCCGCTAGCATCCCAAGCGGTAGAAGGTGCTGTGAATTGATAATCTTCTTTTGCATTGTTGGTACAGTAATATCCATTTACTCTCAAAAGTTCATTGAACATTTTGACCTGTGCAGGTGGGACAGCTTCATAAAGAGGTAGGCCTGTAATTCGCGTATGCGATACCGTTCTCATGTGATTTGCTCCTATGCCTGACGGATACATTCCAGTAGCAATAGCAGCTCTGCTCGGCGCACATACGCCACTGGGAGAGTAGACATTTGTGTATCGAACTCCCTGTGCTGCCAGTCGGTCAATATTTGGAGTATTTATTGTAGAATCCCCAAAAACCGCAAGGTATGGACTCATGTCCTCAGCAATCAACCATAGGATATTAGGTTGATTGATTTCGGTAGTTCTGGTTTCCAATTCTTGAATATTTCCACATGAATAAAGAAAGGCCGAAAACAAAAAAATTGAGATTGAACATAGTTTCATGATAAGAGTTTTGTTGGTTTTTGGTTTGCTTGTGTAGAACGGCCTCGCATAGCTGACGTAGCCGCTATGACCAGCTATGCATTGTTGAACAAAGCTCCTCCGTGTCCTCTTCCCCTAAGCTGCAACCGGTTTAAAGTAGAGTCTATGGTTAATTAGCTCTAATTCATCTGGTGTCAGATAGTCAATAGAACTATGTGGCCGGATGGTATTGTAAATTACACTCCATTCCTGGATTTTTTCATTGAGTTTTGGCATGCTCTGGAACCATTCCAGATTGAGGCATTCTGTTCGAAGTGTTCCATTTAATCGTTCGATCAATCCATTCTGACTAGGTTTCCCTGGTTGAATAAACTTTAAATCAATCTTCTTGTTTTTTGCCCAGGTCTTTAGACGGTCCGAAATAAATTCTGGACCATTATCACATCGGATATAAGCGGGTACTCCTCTGCACTGGATCACTTTATCGAGTACTTCAACTAGGGTTTTTGCCGAAATATTGGAATAAGCCTCGGTCCATAAGGCTTTTCGAGAGCATTCATCCATGATATTGATGATGCGAACTTTCTCTTGTCCAGGACCAACTACCCAATCGCTAACAAAGTCCATGGCCCAGCCTTCATTGATCCTCCCAGGAGCCAATAGATCCTGATACACTCTTCTGATTTTTGGTCGCTTAGGAGGTAGCCGAAGATTAAGCCCTTCAGCTTTCCAAATACGATAGACTCGTTTATGATTCCAGGGATATCCCTGCTTCCTCAAATAATGAAATACCATCCAGAAGCCCCACGCAACAAATCGCTTAGTTATCTGATGTAGCAGATCTGCTATATGTTGGTCTAGTTCCTCCGGACGATGGCCCTGCTTTCTTCGATAGTACGTCTGTCGCCTGAAGCCCAAAACGACACAACACAATCGAACACTAATAGATTTGTTCGATTTAATCCGATCAATCATTTCTTCTTGGCGTCTTGGGCTTGATACTTTTTTAACATCTCATACCCTTCGGATAAGATTTCGTGATTTAGGCTTAATTCAGCATACATTCTCTTCAAGCGCTTATTCTCTTGCTCCAGTTGTTTGAGGCGCCGCTTATCTTCATTTTGCTCAATGGCCAAGTCTTTTTTCCACTTGTAAAAAGTGGCTGGGCTGATTTGGTGTTCTCGGCAAATAGATTCAACACTTTGACCAGCATCTTCTTTGGCCAGGATAGCCATCCGCTGTGATTCAGAAAACTTACTCTTACGCATTACGATTTTTTTGAAAGTTAGAAAATTTCAACCTAACTCTCTACTTTTTTGTGGTTGCGTATTTTGGGAAGAGGACATCCGGAGCTACTAATCCCTCGGGCCTCTCCTAAGCCCCATCAAATTGCTACATTCTGATCATTTATATCACCAAAATCATTTTGCATGACTATTAAAAAAAGACTTGGAAGCCCGCCGGCATAAGCCGATTCGATGACGCCTTAGAGCGCATGGACAATCACATGGCTCTGCTGAACAATGCCTGGGCCACTCGCCAGAACTATTTACGCGGTATTCGGGAGTTGATGCTTTTCCTGGACAAACGCCCCGAAGACTGCACCGTCGATGAACTCAAAGCCTATTTGGTTCATGCCCGTGATCATCAACAGCTGAGCTCCTCTTCGGTTAACCTTCGGGTATGTGGACTCAAGTATTACTGCCGCGAAGTAGCTGGTCGTCTATATTACACTGGCCCGAAAAGCCCTCGGCGCTAAACAGCAGCAACTCCTGAATCGCGCACAACGAAGAAAAATCGCTAAAAAACGGCTCTTTCACCATCGGGCAGATATATGCCCTTGTTTAAATCCAACAACTTGATTGGACTTATTCGCACAGATCACCATCGTTTGATCTTTTTTCCGAGAACCCATAACCGCTACCTATACTTTCCAGCCCTAATAGGCGCTGCTGAAGCATCTGCCTCACATTCCAAAATCCATAAATCCTCGCTAAACACCGCTCCGTTCAACACAGGATGCAATTGCCGGTTGCAACAGACAAGTCAGCCTTTAATGTTGTACTAAACCTACGGTAGCTAAAGCCCTGCGTATTCATTATCTTCAAGGTATTGAATAACTTTAAAATTAAGTAAGCATGCGTAAAAAAAGCTGAAGCTAATTGACCAGGCTAGTGCCCAGGTCGCCGGATTTGGAGCCCTTTACCAACAGATGCTACGACAAGTACGTCTACGGGGGCAGAGCGAGAGCACTTTGTACAACTACACCCGCTGCCTGGCTAAGTTAGCCTTGTATTTCAAGCAAGTCCCCACTGAACTTTCGGACGAGCAGATTAATGATTTTCTATTGCTCATCCGTGATCAAGAGTCTCCTTCTGAGAGCTATTTCAAACACACCGTTTACGGTCTTCGTTATGCCTTCCGACTCATTGGACGGGATGATCGAGCCATTCGCCTCCCTTCAATCAAGCGACTCAAGCAGTTACCTACCGTACTGTCCCGGGCGGAGTGTAAGTTGCTTTTCTCTACTCCCAAGCTCTTAAGGCATCGCATTTTGCTCTGCCTTATCTACTCGGCCGGTTTGCGCATCAGCGAAGCGGCTCGTCTGGAGTTAAAAGATTTGGACCTGGATCGAAAGATGATCCATATCCGTCGTTCCAAGTACGGTAAAGACCGTTATGTCCCCCTGTCCGAGCTACTCATTCCCGGTTTGCAAAAGTATTTTGCCGCCGAGAAGCCTCACCGGTGGGTTTTCAACGGCAAGGAAAAACGTTGTCAACTCAGCACCCGGGGCATCCAATGGTGTTTACGACAAGCGGTCAAGCAAGCAGGATTATCTAAAAAGGTTACCGTGCATACCCTGCGGCATTCATTCGCCACTCATTTGCTGGAAGACGGACTAGATATCCATACCCTGATGCAATTGTTGGGCCATGAACACGTACATACGACAATGGTCTATTTACATGTAGCCAAGATCCGCAGAGGAGATGCTCATTCACCTTTTGATACCCTGTATAGACATAAGTCCCGATGAAGCCCCGCTTTGAAGTAGCTCAACTACTACAGGACCACTGGGAATGGATATTTCGTAATCCGCACTTGAGTGCCCATCAAAAACGAACCCTGGCGGCTCTACGTGATTGCCGCACCAGTGCTCTGGGTGGGCATGTGGACGTGTGTACCTCTTGTGGCACGATGCGCATCAGCTATAATTCTTGTCGCAATCGCCATTGTCCTAAGTGCCAAAACACGCAGCGCGAACAATGGATACAGGCACGGCAAAAAGAACTCTTGCCTATTCCTTACTTCCATGTCGTGTTCACCATTCCAGCCTGCCTGAACTCCTATTGTCGATTCCACCCACGGATCTTGTACAATACACTGTTCAAGGCAGCCTGGCATACACTCCGGCAATTTGCAGCCGATCCCAAACACCTGGGAGCAAAAACTGGAGCCACGATGGTACTTCACACTTGGGGACAAAACCTAATGCTGCACCCTCATGTGCATTGCATCGTCCCCGGTGGAGGTTTATCCAAGAACGGAAAATGGAAAAACGCTCGTGCCAAGGGCAAATTCCTTTTCCCGGTAAAGGCTATGAGTAAGGTGTTTCGAGCTAAGTTCCTAGCCATGCTGCGTAAGTCGGAATTGACCATTTCTGACTCCTGTTACAAACAATGCTTTCGTAAGGCCTGGGTAGTTTATGCTAAACGACCTTTTCTCGGCCCTCAGCAGGTCATCGAATACCTCGGGCGATATACCCACAAAATTGCCATCTCCAATCACCGTTTTGTAGATCTTTCCTCTGACCAGGTTCAATTCAGTTACAAGGATTATAAGCAGGCCGGGGTCAAAAAGCGCATGACCCTTTCCTCCCATGAATTCATCCGCCGCTTGGCCTTGCACATCTTGCCATTGCGCTTTGTTCGTATCCGGCATTACGGCCTGCTCGCCAGTCGAGTAAAAGCCGCAAATCTCGCCACAGCAGCCGAACAATTGAACTGCTCATTGGACTTGCAAACAGCGCAACTAAATTGGAAAATAGCCAGCAAGAACTTGCTTGGCTTCGATCCCGATATATGCAATCACTGCGGTGGAAAGATGGTAACCATCGGTACTTTGCCACCCAGTCGTGCTCCACCCAATATCAACTGCTCAATTTTTAAGACTATCTAAATCCTATGCCTTCAATTTCCTGGGTCTATACAACCGGGCTGGCCGACTATTGCCAAGACCTTCAAATTAGCTCTTAAAAAACTCTAAATCAAAGAACTATTCAATTATAATGAATACAATTTATTCCGCTTATCAACCTTCTAATGGGCAATTATTGCCTACAAACTCTCAGCATTTCGCTCCAATTCTCTCATTCATTTAATCAATCCCCATAGCCGTCGGTTCCGTACAACACCAGCTTCAAACTAGGCCCTACGGGCCGCTTGAAGCCTTATTTATTGTACAACACCAGCTTCAAACTAGGCCCTACGGGCCGCTTGAAGCCTTATTTATTAGGCACAGTACCCTATCTTCTAAACTTGTATTTGCTCAATCGATTTTCTCCTTTCCTCTCCAGTATTCCTATTTCAACTCCTTTTTTTAAATCTCTGGTCGCGGTAGCTGAAGATATTGTTTTGAACATATTCATGTAGTCTTTCCGAGTAAATTCCTGCAATTCACTGTGTTCTTGGAAATATGTCAATCGTTCTTCATCATTTAAGGTTTTGCTTTGTTCTGCTATCAGGCTTTCCAAACTTATTTTGATTACATCTAGCATGTATTCGACAAATCTCGTACATAGACCTTCTTTGTCTGAAATCGATAATACAGCGTAATACTCTTCTTGCTTATTCTGGATCTCCAATTCTATCGGTAAATATTCGAAAACTGGATTCTCCTGCATCAAGATGATAGTTTGCCATAATCGTCCCATTCTTCCATTCCCATCCATAAACGGATGTATAAATTCCATCTCATAATGAAAAACACAGCTCTTTATTATCAGGTTATCTTCACTATTTGTCAGATAGGAAAATAGATTATCCATCAAATTATTGACATTCCATGCGGGTGGTGCCATATGCGCTACTTGATCTCCTTTAAATATCCCAACTCCTTTTGTTCGATATTTGCCCGCATCATCAACTAATCCCTTCATTAACAATTTATGCGCTTCTAGATAGGATTCTTGGCTATATGGATCAAATTCCGATAATTTATTGTAGACGGTAATCGCATTTTTGACTTCAATGATATCCTTAGGTGGACCAATTACTCTCTTCTGATCAAATATGGCGGATACCTGATCCATCGAAAGTGTATTGCCTTCAATTTTCAAGGAAGACTGTATCGTTTTTATCCGATTCTCTCTTCGTAATTGAGTCTCTGGTTTTCTTAAATAATTAGAATCTACTATTCCTAACAACTTTCCAATTTCTATTGATAGATTTATTATTCGAGATGTTCCTTCATAGTATTTTTGAATCATGATGCCATCATTTGATCGCATCAAAGGTATAATATATTCTGATTAATGGGAAAATTAATTCACCATCAAATCATTCATCAAAATAACCTTATTGTGCCTAACGTCCGGGCTGGCGAAGCCAGCTCGCTGGTTGCCGTTGGCGCTGTGTTCTTCAGGGACAAAACCTAATGCTGCACTATTGCCAAGACCTTCAAATTAGCTCTTAAAAAACTCTAAATCAAAGAACTATTCAATTATAATGAATACAACTTATTCCGCTTATCAACCTTCTAATGGGCAATTATTACCTACAAACTCTCAGCATATTGCTCTAATTCTCTCTTTCATCTAATCAATCCCCATAGCCGTCGGTTCCGTACAACACTAGCTTCAAACTCGGCCCTACGGGCCGCTTGAAGCCTTATTTATTGTGTGTCGTGTTTCTTTTTATTTATCTTTTAGATATTCTTGGAGTCTTAGTTTCCCACTCTTTTTTATGAATTCATTGTGAAATGGATATACATTTTCAAAATCATATTCCAGTAGTTTTTTACAACTTGCAATTCTATCTTCCAAGTTTTCATATTCTGTTTGATGTCCTTTCGTGAAGTCTGCTACTCGACCATTCTTGTCTCCGTAAAAAGTGTCTCCCGTAAATAAGGACTTTGTATTGTTTTCCAAAATACAAACACTACCTGCACTATGACCTGGGGCAGGTATTACTTCTATTGTTTTATCAAATTTAGGCATTTCTGTAAAGAAAACATCAGGTTGCATATTAATCCAAGGGTGATGTTCATCTTTTTTATGTGCATAAACTTTCAAGCTAATCTTTTCTTGCCATTTTGTTCCATCATCTGTTCCGCATGAGCCATGAGAAATGATAGCAACGGGTGGTTTGTTGAAAGATAAAATAAAGGCTTCAATTTCTTTTGAATAAGTTGGAATATCAAATAGTAAAACTTTATCGTGCAGTTCAATTAGATAGGTATGAACCTTTTCACCATAGAAATATTGGTTGTTGATTTCGTAGATATTTTCATGTAACTGCGTATATACTTTATTCTGATTGATTTTACTACAAGCGTTAGTTAGAAGGCTGATTATGAAAAAACATTTAAACATTGATTTAATTTTTTTGATAGATAAAACAATTCTTAGAATTGAGTATTTCTATATATCCAACCAATAATTAAGTTTGAATACTAATGAACGTTGCTGCTCTGTCCAAGGATTGGACAAATAGTTATCCGTATATACTAAGAAAAAATTGGACAAGGCATTTAACTGGTACTGAAGCCTGCTATTAATATTAAATGTTTTTCGTTGGGTGTTCAGTTGAAACCAAGAAGTCCAAAATAACTTACTGGAAAACCCAATTTCAGTTTTTAAGCCAACAGACCAAAATTCTCCATCCCCGTGTGATTCAGGTAGTTTTATATTATTGTAATCCGTCACAAGGGAAAAAACCAAACCAGGTGGAATGCGATATCCTAAGTCTATTGCATACCGTTGTTGATTACCATTAAAGAACTGTCCGTTCTGAACTAATAATTCATACTTAAAAACTTTACGTTTATCTGATTTGTAAATTATACTCCCAAAACCATAATTATAAGTTGTGGCAGCAAGTGGAGTTGCATCGGTAAAAGTAAAAGGAAACAATAATTCAGGTTGTTCCATTCTATAAATGAAACGAAGGCTTGAGGTATTTTGAAAATTTATGGTATAAATCGGCATGATTACTTTCCTAAAAAAACGACCATCATGTACTTGGCTTAAAATGGTAATTAATCCAAGGTCATGTCGATTCACCTTACTTGACTTAGGATAAATAAAATAATTGGCTGCCGTGTAGTAATGGGTAAAACCTAATCTGTGCTGAATTCCTTCTACTGCATCAAAGTGAAACATCCTCGGTAAAAATCCAATTTCATTGATGTAGTTATCGCCTACTCTTGCAATGTTTGTAAATATATTGAAAGACTTGGAATAGTAGCCCAACTCTAATTTAGGAAATTGATTTTTTTTACGATGTTCAGGACTCAATGAAAGACCATTGCCCAAAGAAGCTCTCCATTTTCCATTGTTGGAAACGTACTTTGCTTCGATTCCACCCAATCTATTATACTCGTCTTGAATACTGGAAGTCCCTCCAAATTCTTGAACATTATGAAAATAGGATTTTATTAAAAATTGCTTATTTAATTGATAATGAATAGCAGTGGAGCTATAATTTTTTGCAGGTGTATCATCAGACGAATCCGTGTGCATGTTCATTACCCCAATGCGAATTTTATCCGTCAGAAAACCGCTTAGCCTACCACCAAAAAGTATGGGAATTGTTCTACCACTCTCATCCAAACCAATTCTTCTGGAAAAGAATGGACGCATAGGTGCAATTCCAAAGTCAGAAAAAATATCATCATTTTCCTGAAAGAACAATCGCTTTTCTGGAAACCGTAAATTAGCCGTAGTCAAATTTGTAATTAATTCATCAACTTCAATTTGAGAAAAATCAGGGTTGATACTCAGGTCAAGACTTAGGCGTGTTGATAAACCTACCCTTGCATCAACACCTGCTTTGAAAGTGTTAGTTACCTTTTCTTCGGAAGCGACCTTTTCAGTATTATTCAAAAGATAAGGACTGATCCCTATATTACGCTGGCTATTGGAAGGCAGAACATTCCATGTCGCAATACCTAAATGATTGAGACTGATTTCATGAAATTGTTTTGGAACAGGTGACCAAGTTTGGTGCGTATTTGTTGCTGCATGTCTTCGAAGAAAATTAATGCCCCATTGCTTACTTTTTGAAAATCGTAATACCTGAATTGGAATTCTTATCTCTGTAGTCCATGCATTATTTTCTTTCCTCGTAGCTGATTGCCATTTTACATTCCAAGAGATGCTAATTCGTTGAGCAATATCAGATTCTTTTCCAATGCTCTGATTGCTAATGATGCCTTCCAACTGAACTCCTTCTGGATTGACGGCAAAGACGTATCCATTATTCTGATTATTGGTTCCATCTATTACAATGCCAAATAAATCACCATCGAAGAAAACCTCATTATCCCTTTTTAATCCATAAACGGTAAAGGGTGCCTGCGTATAGCATTTGGCAGCAACGTAAATATAGTTTTCGTCTCCTGTTATTTTAACTACTGTTTGTAGTGAAGTGTCAAAGGTTACATCATCCAATGGAAAATTACCGATGAAGTCCTCAAGCTGTGTGACGGATTTCCATTCCTGTTCAGAAATGTTTCCATCAATATTTATCGCTGATTGTCGGTTAACAATTGTTAGTTGCCTCTCCAAATTGGAGTGGGTTGATTGAGCGATAATTTGAGGAGATAAGATAATACAAGTTAGAAGTGTTGTAAGAAGAAATCTCATTAAATGGCTTTGAATAGTGAACAAAAATTATCCAAAGCAAGTACGGTAAAAAGGAATTATGTTTTTTATTATTTCATGAAGAGAAGTGTATTTTTCATGTTGATTTCAGGAGTAAATCATTGGCAATCAGGATTTTATTAACCTATATAGTTTCTTTCTCAATTAGAGAACTGATGATTTTAGACAGTTCTTCATGCTGGTTAAATCCTTCCAAATCAATTTGAATATGGTCAAGATGACAATCTAATTCATAAATTCCAGAGCCCTTTATTCGTTGTACGATAAGTTCATTATTTTCTAAGGTCGGCAAATTTGATTTTTTCAAAACAGGGTTAATGAATCGTTTACGTATATCAAAAACAGCCTTTGAAATTTCGCCAAATCCTCTATGCATTCCACTATAAGCCTGAACAGTTTGTCCATTTTTTTTATAAACTGCCATCCTTAGTAAATCCTTATACTCTCTACTCAATTGTTGTTGCCGAATAGTATATTTCACGATGCCCTTATCCAGCATAGTCAATTCCAATACAAACTCATCTGCCTGTTGAAAAAAACGAAGATGTCTTTTTGAAGCATTGCCTAAATGCATAACTTCTGACTCTGATTTATTTGAGGAAAGCTGTGTCAATTTAGATTCTAATAATTGGTTTTTGAAACTTAAGTTTTTTATTTGCTCATAATTTTTGAATTGGAAAATCATCAACATTGTACTTACGCATATAAATAGATGAAGTGCATATAAGAAGAGATAACGATTGGAACTTAAACCAGAAAATATATTAAACTCATTCAAATAATGTACAGCCGTTAAAAAAACGAATATGGTTATCCAGATAATCACATTCATTACTCCGATACTTCTAAGCTTTTGAAAGGTTCGAGAAAATACAATTCCTATCAAGATAAATGTAATGAAGCTATATCCTGAATTGATGGTCCTGATATACTTTACCCCATTTTGATTATCAATACTCCACAAGAAAATATAAACAATCATCAAAAGTGCTGTAGCTATAAAGATAACTTTTGCCCAATTTGTTCTCTTAGAAAATGGGATAGGTAAATACTTTTGAAAAAACAATAAGCCTCCTAATAAAAAGGCATTATTCCAAGCAGAAAAAAAATTGAGGAATAAGGACTTTTGCAAATGCTGATTTGGACTCATATTAGAAATAGAGAAAAATATTATCCTTTGAATGTCCATTACCACCCACAATAAAAATGCTATTAAAAAATACAATAAATATTGATTTCCTTTGAATTCACCTGTACCTTGCTTATCTATTTTGACTCTAAAAATTAATGAGCAACAAAACATAATCAAAACGGAATGTAAACCTTGGTTGATTAATATTTCATTCATAATTGCACAATCTTTTTGTTTGGGTATTTTTGGTTTTCATTTTCATGACACACAACGTCCGGGCTGGCGAAGCCAGCTCGCTGGTTGCCGTTAGCGCTGTGTTCTCCGTGGTTGGAGGCGCGAGCCTGGCGGGAGGGGTATTTTTTTTGATTCCGGCCTTGATTCGTGCCATGCCATTTTTTTGATTCTTACTTGGTGTCTGGCTTTATTCTAAGTCTTTGATCCGTTTCGATGCTTTTCCTTCTTTCGCCAGCCCGGACGTCCTCCGTGGTTGGAGGCGCGAGCCTGGCGGGAGGGAATTTTTTTTTTGATTCCGGCCTTGATTCGTGCCTTGCCACTTTTTTGATTCTTGCTTGGTGTCTGGCTTTATTCTAATTCTTTGATCCGTTTCGATTCTTTTCCTTCTTTCGCCAGCGGCGTGTGGAGGCGACGTACGGCCGTCTATCTATTTTCCAATACCGTTTGTTATTTGTCGTAATCCAACTCTATTTGTAAATCGTTTTGTTCTTCACATACCGGCCATATGGACGCCCTCCACTGTGTTGTACGCACCAGAGTTCTAAAATCTTTTTATCCTTCTTTCCAAGTATTTATTGTAACCGGGACCAATTTCATTCAAATGATTTATCTCCTGTTCTTGTAGCAAAAAGTACTCTAAATATTCTTGATAGTCAGCGAATTGAGAATATCTGTATTCAGTCACTAAATGAATAGACCATCCTTCTTCAAATAATTCTATTGAATCGATGAAAGTGTCTTCACAAGTACTTAATCGTGGAAGCACTAATCCTTCTTCAAAATCTCCATATACATGCCAATAGATAGTTTTTTCTTTATTACTATTTATATCCACATAGTCTTTTTTCCAAACCACTTCATAGTATGTATAATTTGCACCTTTCCGTAAGACAAAGTTATCTTTCTCAGCACTTTCTACTTCAAAATCGATTAGTTCAGGATCATAGTCTACTACTGGGTTGCCGATTTCATACCAATGAAACGATTCATTGGATTTTCCAAAAATTATTCTTGTAGCATGTCGATCAAATAGATTCTCTAAGAATATTCCCTCCAATACGAAGTCAGTATCATTTGTGGCATTATAGCTTCTTGATAGTTTATGTCTTTGCAGAGAGTTTTGATTTTCATCATCGATCCCGAAAATACTTACGAATGGAAATTCATAATCAGGAAATTCATAAGTAACAGGTTGTACTTCGAATTGAAGCTCATCTAAAGTAATCCCTAATGAATCAGTTCTTTCAAAGAAATTGTATCGATATACATTTGAATATCTTTCCTTAGCAGCTATAAAAATTCGATCGTTTTTAGGACAATGCCCTGCCTCTATTTTGAACCTATCAACATTTTCTCCATTATCTGGTACAATTTGTTCCTCATATCTATCATTGGTAGTATAAATCACTTTCTCAATATCGTGACCTTGAGATTCAAGATAGATATTGAAGAAAGGCTGATCTAAGTAGGTATCACAATAATCTGTTCTCCATTGAAGAAAGATGTTTTTAGCGCTGATGTTCGTGTAGGTTCGAATCCTTCCACGAACTATAGTCGAGATATGATAAACCTCTTCAGGGTTTTCAGAAACTAGCAATTCTTTATCTCTTAGATTTGGCATTAATTCGAAACAATCTACATTATTACCACTAATATCAGATATACTAATATACCCTTCTCGAAAAGGAGCCACATTGACAGGATTCTCATTTGTACTAAGATTAAATATAGTTCCAGACACTTCTGAATCAAGATGTTCTATTATTCTACATCTTGTTTGAAGCAGCAAGATAAAAATCAATAAAATCCGAAAATTTTGTTTTTTCAGTATCATTTAGAGAGCTTTACTTATTAAAAATTTGAGTTCTAAATAACTCATTACCTATTAGTCCGAATATCGATTTTAATGTATCTGATCAACTAAATTTATATTCTCTTCAGTCTTGCAAATATAGACTTTCCTGCAATCATAGATCTTATGGCATGAATTCGAACATTGTTTCGAGTATGATGCGTACAACGGTCTGGGTATGCGCCCGTGACGCCTTTTTATATTTTCTAATATCGGCATCTGTTCAGCATAAATCAACTCTCCTTTCAATCAGTTACTAATTTTTCGATATGGCGGCATGGTCGCATACGCTTTGTTACCTGCTCTTCACTTTCTAGTCTTACCATTTGCTCTCCATTCATTATCTGATATATAATTCAATGACTTTTCGTATCCAAATGCTTGCCATAAATTATCAAACCAGTCTTTGAATATTTTGACAGGTGATCCAAGGTTATTTATCATCATTTCTGTAAACCTCAGTTCATTTTCCCTTATTGGTTTAGAAGGTAAATGTGTTTGATATAAACTATTAAATGCTCTTGGAAATTGATATCCACGAATATTAATCAAATTGAAAAATAGTAGAAAGGGGGCTTTTGCTTCGATAACTCCTAATAAATTGAATAAATATTGTGTGGTATCAAGCAAAGTATCTTCCAATAGGGTAATTGGAATTATTTTTTCTCCATTACCTAAATCTCCATTACCAAGAATTGAAACATCCACAGACTCAATTGAGCCATTTCTAAATAGTTGCATGTATGATTCATGATAAGCACTATCTGGTAAATCGTAAGAAATAATTCCGTCGAAATTAATTATTTTTCGGAAGCTTGCGTCTGACTTACCAATTGTACTTATGGCAGAAAATTTCCTAGTCAATGAATGAATGTTAAGATTATCATTATTTGCAAAATTCTGAATAGGGATCGCATGAAATATCATCTTTGGTTTATTTGACAACCTAACTGGAGTTTCATCACTATAAATCCTTGATATCCTATCAATTATAAAATCATTAATTCTTTGTTTAATTCCTTCTGAATAATTAAAAGCATCTTTCAATTGATAAACATCCAATTTGAATTTGCCACTTTCTCCACGTGACCAAAATTTTTCCCAACCAAAAATTATTACTTGATGTGGGCCAAAAAAGCTCCTTTCAATTCTAATAATGACTATCCATTTACCATCTTCGGTTTTCACTTCTTTGATCCTATACAAAACTCTAGGTGCAATACCAGATCTAATAATTTGCTCAATTTGTAGTATTAACTTATCAATATTCTCTACATCAAATCCAACAACTCCATTTTGTTCATCTATTCCATAAATTATATCACCACCGCTCGAGTTTGCAAATGAAGAGACATCCGCTAAAAACTCCTTCTTATTCTCCTTGGTCAATAACTGTAAATGTCTTTTGAACTCCACTGTTTTCAACTCTCTATCGAGGCTATTGTAAAGAGTTTTAATATCTTCCAAACTTATATTTTCAATATTCTTAAATATCATAGTTTATTCTTAATAGCAGGTAACGCTCGGTGCAGACGACTGTACGCCCGCTTAGGGCGTATGTACGTTCTGCACTTTGTTAGTCGTAGTCTTTTAATTCTTCTCTAAAAGTTTCCATTTTTTTAATCCATTCTGGATGTGTTATCATGTCTCTTTCGTGAGTCATATTCCAATATTTTTCGTTACTTAAATTCAAGGCTGTTCTTATCATTCCTGATTGAAAGAAATTTACATGGTCTTCATTCTCTATAATATTTAAGATATAATTTTCAGACTTACTTAATGCTTCTTCGATATTTTCAAATGAAATTTTGAGTTCTCTTAATTCATCTACTAACCTAGCTATATCTGTCTTTTTTCGATTTGGATATTTAAAATCTAGATATGCTTGTAAATTATCTAAGTTTATTTCTTTTATTTCCTTAAAAGTATCATCATCTTGAGACGCTCTAGATTTTAATTCTTCTTGATAGTTTGTTGCATCATTTCTTAAATCCTCAAACTGTTCATCAGCTTCTTCTAATTTTGCACTAATCCTTGAGAATTGTCTTGCCATCTTCTTGTTTGCGATATGCTCTTCTTTCTTGTAAGCTAATTTATGTTGTATTTCTGCCCAAGCATGCATAAGAACAGTTCTGATTTGTAATTCAGCTTTAAGCTCATTTAAGTTTCGGTAATTCGGCGCATTTTGCCATGACTCTGGAATCTTAATAATCAAGTGGTGTGATCTGTAACCAAATTCATCGGAGTTTAGCAATTCTTCTTTGTTCTGTGACTCAATAATTTCAAATTCCTTTTCTACTAGATCAACAATCTTTTTAACGTCCGATTGGTAGTAACAAATAATTCTAATACCACAAAAATCCTCGATTTGAGTATCTGGATTTGCATAGTTTTTTCTTTCAATTTTTTCTTTAATTGATTCATAGGATTTTATTCTATAGTCTAAGCTTAAGTAGCTTATCTTATTTTCCTCTAAAAATAGTTCTAAAGCTTGTATAGTATTAATTGCAAGTTTTTTATATGCTTTTTTTAATACTCCGTATTTCTCGATGCTATATTCTATCATTTTATATATCAATTTGAATCCAAGTAATTTTGCTTTTGATTACGACTAACATCTGTGTAAACCGCTATATAGCGCGTTATTTCCTATTATAACCCGCCATAAAATCAAGTACTATTCCTTGATTTATCAATATCAAAAAAATCTAGAGGACTATAAAGTTTTTCCCGAGCATTCTTTGTACCATAGTGAGATTGCCTTGTCTGAAAGAACAGAATATCGATCCTTTTTGCCTTTACCAGCTTTAATAAAAATGCCTATGTACAGGACAAAAAATAGATTTCTTGAAATAAGCTCAAAAAGTTGAGCAGTTTGGTTTTTAGGTGATCCAGGCCCAATCTGAAAATGCTGACTAGCTTGGCTCTTCGTTTTTTGAATTGCTTAATGGATATTTGATGACCGTATTCCAATAGCATTTCTCCGGTTTTTAATGCCCAAATAAATGCTATTGCCAGAATAAAGATCAAGGTATTAATCCGATCAAGTTTGGTTAAATGGGTATCCTCAAAATTAAATCCTCTGGATTTGCAAGTGCCAAAGAAGACTTCGATACCCCAGCGTTCACCATATATCTGCCGACCGTGTTTCAAAGGTTGATCGCTAATTAAAATCAAGTATTCGCGATCTGATATTTGTTGACCAGCTAGATATAGTCGATGACCAAAAATCACTCTAGGCTTTCTTAGGACCTTAAATTCGCTACCTTGAAATAAGGTCCAAGCTTTCCTAGTAGTGGCTTTGCCAAGTTTGCGCACATTGGCATCTTTTCGAATTCGGATGACAAAGCTAATTTGCTTGGAGCGTAGGTGTGTAATCCAATCATGCGCGCCGAACTCTCTGTCCATCAGTAAGTAGCGAATTCTTTTTTGCTGTTCACGATTTAGACAACTCAAAAGACGTTCTAATAAGAAGATTCGCTCATTTTGATTGGATTGGCCTCGCTTGTTCAGTAACATCCATACCAACGGAATAGCAGTCCCCCGCCAAGAAATTCCAATGGTCAAAATATTGATATTGGTCTTACCAAATTTCCAATTGGTACGATCCATGCTTAAGGCAACCCAATTTCCTTGGACACCATATTGGGCCCACGCAAACTGGATATAGCGACGCTGGCAAAATCGATAGCTCTTCATAAAACGTTGAATCCGTTTGAAATTGCTATCCACTTTGACCTTTGGATTAATCACCATCGCTAGCTGAGCATAATTGACTGTACACATTTTCAGAATAGCTAATATCAATTTACTCATCATGCTTAAGCGCTGGCCATGGCCACTAAATATTTGACAAAGCTCTTCTTTAAGAGCCTTTTCTGTATCTTTCATACCGAGTAATTGGGGGTGAGGAATTGATGTTTAAGCACCACCAATTTACCTCTTCTCTCAATTACTCAGTTTTTTGTCCTGTACTCAGTAAAAATGCTTTTCCGCTCCAAATTAAAATCCACTTTTCTAACTTTTATACTTTCCCTTATTCGTAATCCTGCGCTATAAATTAGCGTTAAAATCGTTGAATGTTTCAAGTTTTCTATAGCTTTAAACAGGGCGGTGATGTTGCCCTCCCAAAGGCAATAGGGCTAAAAGGAATAACAGAACGTTCAAATGTAATTTTTAGAGAGCCTCATGCAGTTTTGTGTGAGGCTTTTGTCGTTTCTGAGCTATTCTGATTTCCCTTATTTCTCCGCCACTTTTCCAATGACAAAAATTATTTCTAGCTATTGAAGTAATTTCTATATTTGCCATCCATAGAAGTTTTGGCATCGCTTGAGCGGTACATCGGCGATGCTTTTCCTTCCTACCTAAAAAAAGTACCTCGTGCACGTAAAGTTTAGCTCTATATCACTCCTCAGTAGGCCTTTCCGAACCTGGTAGTTGTTTTGAATAGGAGTATAACTCTCCCTTCTCATTTATCCAACACTGGCTATTTCATCTTACCATATTTCATCGTAACTTACTGAAAACTCTAAAACATTATTTCAAATCGGTTAACATGAAAAATCATCCAACAAAATTTGAAGATTTCAAGCAGCACTTTGAGGCACTAACAGAAGAGGAGCAACAAGAAATTAAAGGTGGAATCATCATTGAAGATATCACCTGCAACTAAAACAAGCCATTTGTTTTTGCAGTTCCAAGCATTCCAATTTTTAGCTGTCAGAGGCCCTTGCTGTTCGTTAGCTATTCATAAAGATCGAGACAAACCAAATATACGGTCTTGTAGCTATTCATCAGCCTGTTCTAATTATCCGTATAATTTTCTTGTCATTTAAGGAGCCAATTGTTAAGTTTAGCACGAGCCAATTAATAATTTGTATTCTTCCTTATGTACCAAGAACTGCGCAAAAAGGCTGAGAAAAAAGTAGAAGCCAAGAAGGCATTCTTCATCTGTACCATCGTTTTTTCCTTTGTGACGGTGATCCTATTGATGCTTGCTTACTACCTACCCGAAATCGGTTTTTGGGTGAGCCTTCCCATCCCCATTTTCGTGATGGTCTTAGCTATTTTATATCTATCCGCTTTCGGTTTGCCAAGTAATGGGCGCTTCTCTGATGACTGGGAAGAAGAAGAAATCGAAAAAGAAATGCTCAAGCTATACCGGCGAAAAAAAGCTGATCTTCCTCCCATTGAGGAATTATCTGAAACGGAGGTCTTAGAGTTGAAGGAGTTGGAGCGCTTAAAGAAGAAATGGGATTGGCGTGAAGACTATGTGTAATCTGGTCGCACCTATGCTCCGTCAGTCCCCAGTACAATTTTAACACTTTTACTCCTAGCCTTTCACAATACTTCCCCTCCCCTATCGTTTTACCCTCATAAATTTGCTAAACCGCTACAAACGCACCAAAGATTTACGCGTGCTCATCTTTACCCATATCTAAAGCTTATTAAAACACATTTAATCATCCTTTTTTATTAAAATTTGCTGTTATGAAAATGACAAAAGCGCTTTTGTTGATGTTCACGCTATTGGGCTTTATTGCTTGTGACAATGAAGGCAACCCGACTACTGGTACTGATGATATCGTTGGCAATTGGGAGGTCTTAACTTACAGCTATGAAGGTCAGTCAACGACGACTTCTGGTGGGGCTTCATTTACAACTGACTTTATGGGAGATGCGACCGATGTCACGGCTACAGTCGAATTTAAAGCGGACGGAACTTACTCCTCTACGGGAGAGTACACTATTAGTCTAGATTACGAAATCGGTGGACAAACCATTTCTACCCCAGTCACCATTTCTAATTTTATTGGATCGGGCACCTATGAGGTGAATGGGAGTACCTTAACGGCTACAGATCAAGATGGAGAAGTTAATAGTATGAAAATCGAACGCCTGGAAGGTGACGATATGGAATTAGAGTTTGAGATCACGCGAGAGACTACCCAACAAGGTGCGACCAGCACTTCAGTAATCGATGGGAAAGCCACCTTGAAAAGAAAATAGATTAAATTTCGTAGGGAAGGGGGAAGTATATTTCTCCCTTCCATCGGCACTGCTCATTTCTTGTATCTTCGTCCAGCTTTGATACTGCCACAATTGGCCTTATTTTCTGGAGCGCACCAAAGCTCCTAACAAGGAGAAAAAGATCAGCCTCACAATTGGATTCCTTGCCGCCTTATTATGAATCACGGGTGCGTAATTCGTTCTTATTCATGGGCACGCTCCCACCGAAGCTTACGTTGAGTCTACCAGCGAACGAGTTCAGCAAAAGATGAAAAGTCTAAGAAAGTAATTATGCCTAATTGACGATTTACTACTGTAATTCCGCAGCTGCTTTTAGCAGACTTTCTTAATTTCGCAGTTCACTAAGACCGAAGCTAGTCAATGGCTGGACAAGAGTCTTTGATTCCAAACGGTGCATAAAACCATCAGCCCATGTTATCAAATATTACCATACCAAGAGATCTATATGCTTCCGACGAGCACCAAATGGTGCGCCAAGCCCTGGAAGATTTTATTAAAAAAGAAGCGCTACCACATTACGAAAAATGGGAAAAGGAAGGCTGCATGCCCAAGTCGTTTTGGCAGAAATTTGGAGAGCAGGGCTTCCTCTGCATGGATGTACCCGAAGAATACGGTGGCAGTGGATTTGACTTTTCCTTTAGCTCCATGGTGTTAGAGGAAGTACGAAGGTTGGGGATTGATTTTGGGGTAGCTGTACATTCAGATATTGTGGCTCCTTATATTTTGAAATACGGTAGCGAAGAGCAAAAGCGTCGATTCCTGCCAAAAATGGTTTCCGGCGAATGGATTGGGTGCATCGGGATGTCAGAACCCAGTGCAGGATCTGATCTAAAATCTTTAAAGACAGTAGCCAACGACATGGGAGATCATTACTTGATCAATGGTTCTAAAACCTTCATCACTAATGGTTATGTGGCGGACTTTGTATTGTGTGCCTGTCGTACCAATAAGGGAACCGAATCCGAGGGTATTAGTTTGATCATGATCGAAAAAGATAGAGAAGGCTTCACTACTGGACAGCCTTTTGAAAAGATCGGAATCAAGTGCCAGGATACCTGTGAGTTGTTTTTCGAGGATGTGAAAGTACCCAAAGAAAATCTCTTGGGTGAGGAAGGCATGGGCTTCCGCCTAATGATGAATGAGCTACCGAGAGAACGCCTGGGGATTGCCGTGGAAGCCTTAGGAACAGCCATCGGTGTGGTTGAAAAGACACTTCAATATGTTACCGAAAGAAGAGCCTTCAAGAAAGCCATAGCAGATTTTCAAAATACACAATTCAAATTGGCAGACTGCGCCGCAGAAGTACAGGTCTATCAGAGTTTTCTCGACCGTTGCGTTGAGCTCCAAATGGACCATCGCTTGACGACAGAACAGGCCTCCATTGCTAAATTCAAGGCCACGGACATGTTGGATAAAGTCGTAGATGAATGCCTACAGTTGCATGGAGGTTATGGCTATATCTGGGAATACGATGTGGCTCGTGCCTACGCAGCAGCCCGCGTAACGCGGATTTATGGTGGTACCAATGAAATTATGAAACTGATCATATCCCGAGGCTTGTTCAAGGAGCATTATCTGGCAGAGAAAAGGAAGGTGGCCGCCAATAATGGTGCAGCTCTACAGAACTAGCTGGAGTCATAATACTTCTACAATAAGTCAAAAATTTCTTCACCTAATGGGAACCAATTAGGATTGGTCTGGGTTTGCAACAGGCAGACTAGCTTAATCACCCACTAGATTCATACATGCTGAATAAGCAAACATTCACTTCCGTCTTCGACAACAATGCCAAGGCTTACCATAGATATCGGCCGAAATGTCCGATCCATATAATAGATCAGTTGCGTCTGAGAACTCACTTAGCCCCAGCATCACGTATTTTGGAAATCGGCTGCGGCACTGGCCAACTTACGTTGGATTTGGCTAAATGGCAACATTCTTTGGTAGCCGTCGAAAAGGGATCACAACTGGCGGCGATAGCAAAAGTCAATATGAGGCCCTATCCCAAGGCGGAAGTCATCACGGCTGATTTTGAAGAATGGATGGATGAAGATCAGAAGTTTGACCTGGTAGTGGCTTGCCAGTCCTTTCACTGGATTGAGGCGCAACTTGGAATTCAAAAGGTCCATCACCTTCTCAAACCAGGCGGAAAATTTGCTTTGATCTGGCACCTGGATACTTCTCAAAACACCATCTTTTGGAAACAATCTACTCCTATTTATCAGTCTTTTTTTCCACGTAAATCGGGGCATCAACCTTTAACATCCCAAGCCAGTAAGTTCCAAAGTTTATTAGCTGATAGTAAGCTATTTGGGGAGGTCCAACGATATGAATATCCCTGGGAGATTACCTACAGCAAAGAGGATTACCTGGGGCTACTCAGCACCTTTTCCCTGCAAGGGAGTTTACCTCCTGTAGTACAGCAAGAATTCTTTCAGCAGATTAGTTCTTTAATAGAAAAATCCGGTGGAAGTGTAACCAGATACCAAAACAGCGTTATGCTAGTGGTTGAAAAGACCGTAACATAAGTTCATCCCTTTAAATCCTTCACACAGTTAACTTATTCTCACACCGTCGAAATTATTTGTTTTAAGTCGTTACGATGTTACAACCTTATTTATTCACAAGTGACCGATTGGGCTTTAGAAATTGGCGAAGTACGGACCTAAAGACGATGGCAAGCATCAACGCCGATCAGGAAGTGATGCAATATTTTCCATCGATTCAGACGGAGGATCGTACACAACAGTTTATTGATCGCATGCAAGAACAATGTGCCGAAAGAGGCTATTGCTACTTTGCGGTAGATAAATTGGTAAGCACCGAGCTAATCGGCTTTATTGGCCTGGCTTATCAAAGCTTTGAAGCCCCCTTCACTCCTTGTGTTGATATCGGTTGGCGACTAGCTAAGAAGCATTGGAACCAGGGCTATGCTACTGAAGGTGCCAGACGCTGTTTACAGTATGCCTTTCAGGAAGTAGGCCTTGATCAAGTGTGTTCTGTTGCTCCAGCTATCAATCAGCCATCGATACAGGTGATGAAGAAGATCGGTCTACGGTTCGAATATGAGTTTGCGCATCCGTTGCTATTAAACTTTAATCGGATTAGGAAATGCGTCCTCTACAGTGTTGATGCAGAGGCCTATCAGGAACAGTTAACAAATCATTAATCTTCATTGACGATTTTTGTGTCGAAATCTAGTGTAAGTGTACTTCAGGATTATCCTCGACTGATCCTGAAAGCTATTTGTTCACTGGGTTTATTGCCCTAAAATTGTCCGTGAACCATCATTAAAACACGTCTGATGAACTGGTGGAAGAAATTATTAGAAAGGAAGGATTATTTTTTGGATCAGGTTGCAGGCTTCTCCCCTTCTGAGGGAGGCCAAGACCAGTACTACGAATTGAAAAAGGCTGGTTTGGAAAAACAGCTTGGCCCAATGCATGACAAGTTTGATCATGCAATGATACCCTTTGTACTTGGTGGTGCAGTAGATGTATACTGCTTTCCCAAGGCAAAAGGGGGAACGGCTTTTGCGACTATGGAATTGATCCACCCTGATGGAAGCGGTCCAGTTCCCAATGAACTGGGCACCTACGAGTTAGTTGCCTTTACGCGCCACAAACCAAAGACAAAGCAACCTGAAGATTCAGTCTTCCTGGAGATGGAACGCAAGCTTGGTGGTCTCTTGACCATCATTGCCCAGCACGCCTTCCTCTCTTCCTTGGAGCCTGGAGAGACGGCTGAAATTCCAAATGAGGATGGTAATTCTCATTACTTAATCTTCGACAAATACCAACCCAAAAGGCGGCCATTCAGAATCGGAAACCAAGAGCATGGCTTACTGCTGATCATGGAAGTCCATAAAAGTGAGTTAATCTATGCCCGAAAATATGGAACGCATAAGTTGCTCGAAAAACTAAAAGCAACAAAGGTCTATCCTTCTAGCGATCTAGAGCGGAAACCGGTGGTCTAGTTGCCCTACTCAATCGGAACCAAGTTGTTCGTCTCTCCGTTCCAGTATCAATTCTCGCCAGGCCTTTACGACATCAATCATAGGGGTCTGGCGCCAGTAGATCATATAGGTTTCGCGCTCATCCGCCGGAATCTCATGATACAGCTTAGCTACCTTCTGCACCATTTCTTCCCAACCGTGCATATCGGCTATGTCCTGCGGAATGGGATAATACTTTCCATCCTCCCAACGCTGTTTGTAATAAATGCCGAGCTCTTTATTTAAGAAAAGAGATATAGGTCTTTAGAATGCTCAAAGGTAGCATGGGGAGCGACATCAAGTTGCAAAATCAATCTACATGCCAACACAATAATAAGCCTACCTGCTAAGGCGGGAAACAAACAAATGAATACCTTTAGGCCAAAACCCGACTATGACAGGCTTTTACTATGAAAACGAGACTTTTAAAGATCTGCAATTAGCAGGAGAAGATCTAAGTAAAAAAGAGTTCGTTGAATGTAGATTCCAACAGTGTGATTTTACGGAAACTGACCTATCTGGTAACGACTTTATCGATTGTGTATTTGAAGGTTGCAACCTCAGTATGATTATGCTGGAAGAAACGGGCTTAAAAAATATCACTTTTAAAAGTTGTAAGCTGCTAGGTGTAGACTTCCAGTCCTGTAATGATTTTCTCCTGAAATTGAGGTTTGAAGAATGCCAATTGGACTTCGCGAATTTCCATAAAAAGAAGCTCTCCAACACTCCATTTCTAGATTGCCGATTGGAGAGTGTCGAATTCCAAGAAACAGATCTATCCGCAGCCAACTTTGAGCTATCTCAACTTACCAATACCCACTTTCATCGCACCAATTTAGAAGGGGCCGACTTTCGTAAGGCCTTTGCTTATCGAATTGATCCCAATCAAAACCGTATCAAAGGTGCTAAATTTTCATTGGAAGGAATTCATGGTCTACTAGAGCAATTCCAGATTGAAATTAGTTAGTTTCAGGTTTTCATCCATGCTACGCAACCTGATCTTCCTTCCCCAATCCTGCTAATCATCAAGAAGACATAACTTTTACGGAGAAGGTTTTTATATTGGATGGAACTTGAACTTTATTACCTATGCTATAATCAAATCTAAAAAGCTAACGTAAACATGTACAGAATCTTCCTTTCGCTTTGCTGTAGTTGCCTATTCCTCTTATTGCAGGGCCAACCGATTGAATCCAGCACCTTCGACCATCTTCCTTTCCGCTTTATTGGTCCGGAGGGTAATCGTGCGATTGCCATTGCCGGAGTTCCGGGGGACCCTATGATTAATTACATTGGCGCGGCGTCGGGTGGACTGTGGAAGACGAGTGATGGGGGACTGAATTGGAGTCCTATCTTCGATAAGCAGAGCGCTTCCTCTGTCGGCTCCGTAGCCCTTGCGCCCTCCAATCCCAATCAGGTTTGGGTGGGTACCGGGGAGACCTTTGTGATCCGGCCTGCACATGCCATGGGAGATGGCATCTATAAATCTACCGATGCCGGAAAGAACTGGAAAAAAATGGGCTTAGAAAAATCCGGTCGTATAGGACGGATACTTGTACACCCCCATAATCAAGACATTGTCTATGCGGCTGCCCTAGGACACACCTATGGCCCGCAAAAGGATCGGGGTGTATACAGGTCTAAGGACGGTGGGGAAACCTGGGAACAAGTCCTATTTGTAGATGAAGGAACAGGTGCCGCTGACCTGGCTATTGACCCGAAAAACCCGAAAATTCTCTATGCTGCCATGTGGTCCATTCACATCAATACCTGGGGCTTGAACAGTGGTGGCCCCGGCGGCGGCATCTACAAATCAAGTGATGGCGGAGATACCTGGCAGGCTATGACGGAGAATGGTTTGCCGGGCGGAGAAAAGCGACCGGTTGGTAAAACGGCCGTAGCCCTATGTCACAGCAATCCCAATATCGTATATGCGCTATTCGAGATCGATAGCCCAGCCTTATACCGATCAGATGATGGCGGCAAGACCTGGGAGTTGCGCACCCAGAACCACACCATCAATGAAAGAGCTCCTTATTATACCCGAATCACGGTTGCACCAGATAATCCAGATGAGATTTATTTCCTCAGTGTCCGTTTCAGCAAGTCGGAAGACGGAGGCAAAACGCTCATGAAAAGGCCACCACGAGGAGGAGGCGACAATCACGATATGTGGATTGATCCTACGATGCCAGGCCGCATGATGGTTGCACATGATGGTTGTGCCAGCATAAGTTTAAATAGAGGAAAATCCTTTCAGCGCGTGGTCTTACCCATCGCACAAATGTATCACGTCTCGGTAGATCAGCAGATCCCTTATAATGTCTATGGAAATCGACAAGATGGCTGGTCCTATAGAGGTCCCAGCAATAGCTTGCAGGGCTATATCCCCGTAGGACTCTGGCAAGGGGTCGGCGGTTGTGAAAGTGGTTTTGCCAAAGCGGATCCCAATAACAATAATATAGTTTGGTCAGGATGTTATGATGGCGGATTGGAAGTTTATAATGAACGTACTGGCTATGCCCGAGAGGTACGCGTTTGGCCAGAGGCTGGTTATGGCTGGGCACCTGCTGACATGAAGTATCGATGGCATTGGAACTTCCCCCTCAGCTTCTCTCCGCATACCAAGCACCGAGTCTACGTAGGCAGCCAATATGTACACCAATCCGACGATGGTGGCCAGAGTTGGCAAATCATCAGTCCAGACTTGACGCTAAATCGGAAAGACCATCAGCAAAGCTCTGGGGGCGTGGCTGTAGATAACTTGATGACTTTTGATGGAGCTACGCTATTTGCTATTGAGGAATCAAAACTGGAGGCAGGATTGATTTGGGTAGGTAGTAATGACGGGCAGGTACAATTGACTCGGGATGCAGGCAAGACCTGGATTAACCTGACGAACAAGATTCCCAATCTCCCACCTTGGGGTACGATCGCCAATATCGAACCTTCTCGCTATAAGGCAGGAACCGCCTACATCACAGTTGATTTACATCAAATGGGAGATTTCGACCCCTATGTCTATAAGACCACCGACTATGGTCAAACCTGGACTAAAATTAGTGATGGCATTCCTAAATCCGTGCACAGTTTTGCCCACGTGGTCAAAGAAGATCCTAAGCAGGAAGGCATGCTATATGTTGGGCTAGACAATGGTATCTTCCTTTCCTTCGATGATGGAAAAAACTGGACTCAACTGCGCTCCAACCTACCTCCTGCTCCTGTCTATTGGTTGGAAATCCAGGAACAGTTTGACGACTTGGTGGTAGCTACCTACGGACGAGGTTATTACATTCTGGATCATGTTGGAGCGATTCGCAATTATGCCTTTAAGGAAAAAGGTCAAGACATCGCGCTAATGGACCAGCGTCCTACTTATCGTTTTAATCGCAAAGAGAGTATTAAGACGGATGGACCTAGCTTAAATGCTGGCCAGAATCCAGCCTATGGAGCAGATATCAATTATTTCCTAGAAGATACCTTGAAACAAGCACCGGTCATTGAAATTCTAGATGCTGATAAGCGTATCATTCGAGTCATACAGACAAAAAATCAAACTGGGATCTCCCGAGTACACTGGGACCTCCGCTACGAACCCACTGATAAGCCCAAATTACTCAACCCGCCTCCGGGACGTCCTTGGGTCGAGCTCAACGGGGAGGGTTGGAGGCCACTGGTGACCTGGGACCTCGATCTCTGGATGGGGCAATTGGGACCAAGGGTGGTGCCAGGTGAATATACAGTGCGCCTTCGCACACAGGAAAAAGTGATAGAGAAAACGGTCGAAGTGCTCAAAGATCCACATGCAGAAGGTACCGAAGAAGATATCAAGGCCCAAGTTGATCTTCTCCTAGAATTACGGGATGCTATGAACACAGCAGTTAGCATGATCAACGAAGTCGAAATGATCCGAGCGCAACTGACAGAAATGATTCCAGAATTGGATAAACCAAAGTCCAAGTCAGAAGCAATACATCTCAAGAAAGTGGCTGATGAAGTAGCTGGGACACTTTATGATATCCATCTAACTGGGGCAAGAGAAGATGCCTTCCGCTCTCCGATGAAACTTTATGGAAGATTAAGTGCTTTAGCTAGTGATCTTAATGGGAGTGGGATTGATTTCAAACCCACTAACCAGCAAGTTGAAGTAGCAGATGTTTTGGATGGAAGGCTATCAAAAGTAAAGGAGATATTCCAAAATCTAGTTGATAAGGACATTGCTCAATTCAATTCCAAATTGAGTAAATCTGCTAAAAAGATCCAATTGGCAAGAAAACCTTAATTTATGTGGCGAATGAACTGGGCTCTATATTTACTGATCAGCTGTGCCTCCTGGTCTTGCCAGGAGGAGACTACAGCTAGAACAGAGCCTAGTGGGTCGCTAGACAGCATTCCTCCTCCCATCCAAGCATTGGAGGAGGAACTGGTCCTACTTGGGATTCAGCAAACGCCAGACAGTTTGCTCTCCTATCAGGAAATGAAGCAAATGGTTGGGCGTGTCAGAGCACAACTAATTTCTAATGAATTAGAGACCGCTACCGACAGTGTATTCACTGACCTCCTAGTCAATCGAATCTTTCCTTATTGGTATGGTACCTCTTGGTCTTTCGAAGGGCATACCACTCAAGCTGGTAAAGGTGAGATAGCTTGCGGTTATTTTGTCTCCACTACTCTACAACATCTTGGCTTAGAGCTCAACAGATATCGCCTGGCACAACAATTACCGATTCATGAAGCAAAATCTTTAGCTATCGATACTAGTCTAGTCCTTACTTGGGAGTTAGATAGTGCAAATAAGAATATCGAAAAGCTGTATTCCCTGACACAGGAGGGTATCTATTTCATTGGATTTGATGCCAGCCACGTTGGATTTTTACTGAATAGAGCAGCGCAGATCTATCTTATTCACTCCAATTACCTGGATACTCAAGGGGTAATGATAGAACGAGTCGAGGAGTCCGAAGTTTTTGCTTCCTATGGGCGATTTCATTTGGTACCAATTAGTGGAAATCCGTTTTTGCTAAAACATTGGCTGCAAGGTAAAGAATTAACTATTATTACTGAATGATGGCTTATGCTCAAAGGTGCCTTCTATTCTAACACAATACTGCTGTTTTCGACTTGTCACCGGCCGAGCTTTGAAGTCAAGAGAGAGGTCCAAGGTGAAGCCTGAAGTCTTACTTTATCTTATCGTAAAAGTCATAAAAAACTGATGTTTAGAATACTTTCCTTCGTTGGCTTACTAGCTTTTTCTTGTACTAATCCATCCTCTACTCCCCCTCAGGAGGTTCGCCCCAATATTCTTTTCATTCTGGTTGACGACCTAGGAAAGGAATGGGTAAGTTGTTATGGTGCCGAGGATATTGAGACCCCAAATATTGATCAATTAGCGCAAAGTGGCATGCTTTTTCACAATGTATATTCCATGCCTCAATGTACCCCCACTAGGCTGACTTTTCTCACTGGCCAATACCCTTTCCGACATGGCTGGGTTAACCATTGGGATGTCCCAAGATGGGGCGGTGGGGCTCATTTTGATGAAAGGCTAAATCCTTCTGTGGCCAATTATTTGCAAGCGGCAAGGTATGCAACTGCCATCGCCGGGAAATGGCAAATTGATGATTTTCGCGTCGAACCCGATGCGCTTCTGAAGGCGGGCTTTGAGGAGTACTGCATGTGGACGGGTTACGAAACGGGTATCCCCGCAAGTGCTGAACGTTTTCAAGATCCATACATTTTTACCAGGGAGGGCAGCAAAACCTACGAAGGTTCTTTCGGTCCAGATGTTTTCAAGGATTTCCTGATTGAGTTCATGCAAAAGGAAAGAGACAAACCCTTCTTCGCCTATTATCCCATGGTTTTAACCCATCCTCCTTTAGTCAATACTCCCGATGAATCAGTCGATGAACCCATTGGGAAACACAAGGCCATGGTCCGATATACCGATAAAATTCTAGGTGAAATGGTAGCAGCCTTGGAAGCAACTGGCAAACGAGAAAATACAGTAATCATATGGACTACAGACAATGGCACAAGTCGGGGTCTGATTGGAAACTACAAGGGGAAGGCCGTCGATGGAGGAAAATCAAAAACCATTGAAGCCGGGATTGCTTCTCCATTCATTGTCAGTTGGCCTGCCGAACTCAAGGGAAATCAAAGTACGCAAGCCCTAGTGGATTTCACAGACTTACTCCCCACTTTCTTGGATCTGGCCGGAGCGGCTATACCAGAGAAGTTGAAGATAGAGGAGCTTGAATATCCATTAGATGGCCACTCTTTCAAGCCTTTACTTTTGAATTCCGAGCATTTTAAGGGTCGGAAATGGATTATGAGTATGGGAGGTGGAAATAAGGCTAAGCTAACCGAGCAAGGGGTGGAGAATCAATTTGTATTTAGAGATCGGGTGATTCGGAATCAACAATACAAACTCTATGTCAATACCCTGGCAAAGGCTGAAAAATTCTTTGACCTTATAGCAGATCCTTTTGAAACTACGAATATCATCGAAGAGTTAACTACAGAGGAGCGACTATCCAACTTTGAACAGCTCAGCCAAATCATTCCCCATTTTCCTACGAAAGACGCAGAGCCTCGATACCATCCCAATCCTCCTCAAAGCTGGGATGTAGAAATTAGTGCTGCCAGCCAGATATGGAAGCTAATCAAGTAGGATTTGCATATGATTAATTCGAAAGTAATTGGTATTCTTGTATGATGATAAATTAATTGATACACTATGAGTGAGAACAAAATCGCGCTTTACGATGCCTTTGGAGAATTACTCTATGTCCTGGCTAAAGCAGATGGAGTAATTCAAAAAGAAGAAGTTCAGGAACTAGAGAAAATATTGAAAGACCATCCCTGGTCGAAGGAAATCATTTGGTCGTTCAACTATGAAGCCAAAAAAGAAAATGACTTGGAAGATCTTTATCAAAAAGTCTTGCATGCCTGCTTTGATCTTGGACCTGATCCTGAATATCAATTTATGGTTGAAGTCTTAGAAGCTGTAGCGGAATCTAGCCTTGGTGTGGTAGCGGAAGAAAGAGCCTTGATTGATCGCTTTCAAAAAGACTTGGTGGAAGAGTTTAAGAAGCGTAGCTAAACCTAAATTCCTCACACCGTAGTTTCCGGATCGGATGAAGAAGTCACAAAAACGTTGGTTGGCCCTACAGATTTCTGCCCCAGCATTGACCGCATTTGGGTTTGGTCTTTATTACTACATCAAAAACTATGATTATCTCTATAGTAAGGCCTTGGTGGGACCTCTTGCCACCCTATCTCTGATTGTTTTCGCAGCCTATGCTTTGACCCTTTACCCCAAAACACTGATGTTACTGAATACCAAAACTCCAGCGGAGCTTAGGCGTTTGAACTGGACCAAAACAATCCTGATTTATATACCCATCGCTCTGCTAGTACTCGCGATAGTGGCGGCATGGCTTTACTTCTCACAAGCAACCATTAAATGGGCCGCTAGCGAATATTATCCGGGGCTGACGGGGCTGATGTTTGTGTTAGCATTTCTCATGTTGTTGCAGGAAGTAATGAAGTATCTAGATCGTAGAAAAGGCCTCAAGAATTATCTACAGCAAATAGGCAGGAACCGGGCAGAGCTTAGACTTTCAAGACCTGCCCTAAAGGTACTTATTGTGGCTCAGTCCCTCGGCTTTGTCTTGACAGTCTGGTTTGGTTTTACCATCGTGACCGCGCTAGTCATTTATCTAGCAAGAATCTTCCTCCCCCCAGCTATGGTAATGTTGACGATCCTATTTCTTTACATTCCCGTCATTATAATTTCTGGTAAACTGGAGCTCAAGTTGGAGAAATGGGGAAGGGATCATCTGTATATCCCTTGGAGCTCACATTGATAACTATCTCATAAGCATTTCGTAATTTGCAGTTTTAGATCTACCCTGTTTCTGGTTCTGGGAGGTAAAGGAGATCGTTCTCAGTGGGGTAGAATAATTGGCTGAAGAACAAAAAGTAAAGCTGGTCTTACACTGTGAAACATAAAACTACCATTACTACACTTTCGATAAAGCACATCCTATTGGGGTGTAGTTTTGTTGCATCCCTTCTTTTATGTTCCTGCGACTCCTCTCGGCCAACCGAAACTTACTCCGCCGAAGCTCGAAATGGGGAATTATCCCTGGTCGACTGGGATCCAAGCCTTTATCCAGAAGTAAAGCTTATCGGGGATTGGTCGTTTATTTCGGGTGAATTAGTCGATAGTTTTCCCGCTACTACCCCTTATCTCTTTCTTCCGGACACTTGGGGAGAAAAAACAATTGGAAGTTATTTTGAAGACGGTCAGGGTTGTGCCAGCTTCAGGCTTTTGATCAGCGGCTTGCCGCGCATGAAACTGGCCTTGTCCATCAAACAGATCAATTCAGCCTTTCAGCTATTGTTGAACGGCGAGCTAGTCCATCAGAACGGAGCGGTGGCTTGTCAAGTATCGGAAGCCTCTCCTGATTACTCCTACCAGCCATTTATCTTTGACAACTCAGAGGACGAGCTAGAGATCATCCTACAAATATCCAATTTCCATACGCGCAACATTGGTATCCCTACCGTGCTGAGTATGGGTACACCCGAAGCCATCCTTGCTGCTGCTTCCTGGCAGGCGATGGTGGATGCTTTCTTATTTGGTGTACTTTTAATCATTGCCGTCTACCATTTCATAGTGTTCTTCTTCCGGCGTCAAAACAAATCTTTGCTCTACTTCGCCATCGCATCCCTAGCCATGGCTATTCGGACTTTATTGACCGGGGAGCAGCTAGCCTACGGTTGGACCCCGGCTTCTACTTATTTTATCTTATTCAAAATTGACTATCTAACTTACACTCTTGGGACTATTTTCTTTATGTCCTACATCCACTCGATATTCCCAAGGGAGTACGCTCGTTGGCAGGTTTGGATGCTCACGATCCCATCTATTATTTATTCGGTAATAATCGTATTCACATCCAATAGTTTCTATCCTCAATTCCTGTCCTACTTCCAACTGCTTACTGGCTTAGGATTAGTCTTTATTGTAATCGGGCAGATTAGGGCTATTTACTTCAAAAGGGAAAATGCTTGGCTTTTCGCTTTGGGTTTTCTAGCCTTCGTTCTAGGGGTTATAAATGATATATTGCATTACAGCTCTATCAGTTTGACCGGTAGTGACAATATGTCCGTGTTGGGAGTGTTCATCTTCTTCATTGCTCAATCAGTCTTGCTTTCATTTCGCTTCTCAAAAGCCTATAGTCAGATTAAAGAACTTTCCGATAATCTACAACAAGCTGTAGACAATCAGGTACAACTCAATCAGGCCATCAAACGATTCGTACCCGTTCAGTTTTTACAAGAACTAGGTAAGGAGGGATATTCAGATATCCAATTAGGGGATTCTACTGCAAAGGTCATGACTGTCCTCTTTAGTGATTTACGATCCTTTACGAAGTTATCGGAATCCTTAAACCCCGTACAAAACTTTGAATTTCTCAATAGCTACCTCAAGCGGATGGAACCTCCAATACAGAACCACGGTGGCTTTGTAGATAAATACATCGGAGATGCTATAATGGCATTGTTTAGGGATCGTGAAAATGAACGGTCCGCAGATGCAGCAGTGCAAACTGCTTTGGCACTCCGTCAGGAATTGCAAATATTCAACCGAGAAAGAACAGAACAAGGTCAATCCGCCATCGATTTTGGCATTGGTATTAATACCGGAGAATTGATGTTGGGAACTGTGGGATCTGAGAACCGCTTGGACACCACGGTAATTGGAGACACGGTCAATTTATCATCCAGATTAGAAGCCCTAACCAAATATTTTGGGACTCCCATCCTACTTAGTGAATATACTTATCACGCTCTTTCTGACCCACACGAAATCCCGCTTCGCAAAATTGACTTGGTAAAGGTACCCGGTAAAGAGAAAGCGATTACCATTTATGAATTGATCAGTCAAGAAGATCCAGATTTAGCAGACCGCAAGCAGGCCTCCTTGCTCAACTTTTATCAAGCTATCGATTGGTATAGTCAGGGGCGCTTCAAGGATGCTTTGACCATATTTAGGCAAATACTGCGATTCAACCCAACGGATAAGGTTGTGGAACAATATCGAATTCGTTGTGAATACTTCCTAGAGCATCCACCTAACCAAGACTGGGACAGCGCTCTTGAGATTTCTAGAGCCGGATGGTAAAATAGCGATGGCTGTTATTTGTCGTTCTAGCTGAAGTAATCTTCATCCAATATAGCATACAAATAATTATCTTGCCAACCATCTGCCATTGGAAGTATCTTGCGTCTTCGTCCTTCCTGCCGCATTCCAATCTTTTCTAATACTTTAATGGAGCCTTGATTCGTGGTCGCGACTCCCGCTTCTAATCGGTGAAGCCGAAGATCGCTAAAGAAAAACTTCACTACCGATTTAGCAGACTCCGTGGCTATACCCGCACCCCAAAAATCAGGATGAATGGTATAAAATAGTTCCTTCGATTTGAATCGCTCTGGCATTCCTTCCAATCCGATCACTCCCATAAACCGCCCGTCCGCCTTAGATAGAATCGACCAGCCATAATGGGTACGTGGCGATTTAGCCTGATCAGCAAAAGTAGCAGCGAGCGTTTCTTCAATGACTTCCAGCGGTAAAGGAGAAGGAAAAGTGTGGAAAGGCTCAACTCTTGGATTCGCCAAAAGTTGATGAATCACGGGCACATCCGCTCGAATCCACTCGCGTAGCAAAAGTCTTTTGGTTTGTAATTCTAGCAGCTTCATAGCAGGAAAACTGAAGAGGAGTAGGAATAGTTCCGATCAAATAGCAGAGGAGTAGATCTTGCTGGTACAGGAAAAAAGAAAGGGGTACTGAACTAATTCATCACCCCTTCGTGGAAATCATAATCTATACATTAACCTAGTCGTGACAATTTCATGGTGACGACATACCATGCTAAAACAAATTGTCTATAAAATCATCTTAAATTTTCGACAATAAGTATCCAGTTTTAGCCTAGATCCAAGTGGTCAGCGAGGTCATGAATACTGCCAATTCGATCCATTAATTTTCTGATCAGAAAAGTATAGCATTCATCGATCGAAGCAAAAGGCTTGCTTTTATCTCGCAGCCGGATAGAGCCCCGATGCCTCCCGAAAAGCATTGTCTGGATTCAATCTTAAATAAGGTATGTAGAACTTGTAGTTGCCATTGGCCGACTTAGTCGTGTAGTCGATGCCCAACTTTGATTTCAGCTTCTGAAAAACCAAGTGATATTGCCTAATCCCCTCCTTTTCCATAAAAGCCTCAAGCAAAGCGATTGTCGGATTATTCCGATGTTTACTGAAAAATTCTTTTAGTTTTTTGTTGAATTTGGCTGTATGTTTCATAAGCGTATTGCTTTGGTAGTATATGGGAGATACAGCCCTATGAATAAATAGGGCATGAACATGGCAGATCAACCAAAGTGGTTGTTCCTGTCAATCGTCCAACATATACTGGGGGTTCAATACTTCAACAGGCGATACGTCTTTTCAAAGGTCACATAAGTGAAATTTCTTTCGGTACCGTAAAGTGTCCGTCTCAAAGTAAAATTAGGAACATTGTTAGATGGGAAGTGGTGTAGTTTCCCTTTACCCCGATTAACGAGGACTTATTGGGTAAGGTTCCATTTTTTCCCAAAAAAATTTGCTTAGAGTGACATTTAGTCTCACATAGATATATCACTAAATTAAATTTAAAGTTAATTTGAATAAATATCCATATATAATCAACTTATAATAAACACAAACGCTTCGAATACTTCGAGCACCTACTAATACAACTCATTTCGACTTCAGCAAACCTGTTAAAGTGTTTCGTTCTCCAAACTCTAATATGTTTTTATCCACTTCAGTCTACAAATAAGTAGTTCTTCATTCTACACTTATGTGTAGAGCTGGTACTCTTATTCATTTAGTCGCTACACTTATGCATCTGATCAATTACGCATTCTTTAGCCAACTAGTTTTGTAGTGCCCCCTTTGAACAAACACTGAACCACAAACGCTATGGCACTTAATAATCCCTATGTTCTCAGCCTTTGGCTGATCTTCTTCTCTATTCCTTCTAGTCAGGCAATCACCCTCTATTCTCAATCCTCTGGTATCTGGGCAAGTTCAGGTGGAACGATAGGCTTGTTCAACGATGCGGCCAATGGTTCAGGTACTTCTTATGATGGGACTACTACGGCCTGGCAAGGTGCGACCGTGGACATCGTTATTCAGGCTGGTCATACCATTGAGTTTAGACACGGTACTTTTATTATCGGCAATTTAACAATTGAGCTGGGTGGCAAGCTATTCGCCAATGACAACAGTGCCTTTTTCAACTACCTCTTTAAGATGTCAGAGGGACTACCATTCAAGTGGATGGCAAATTGGGTGATGGAGTTCCCGCAGATCCAAACTTAGCAGATAGAATTGGTCTGATCACAGTCGGCGGTAACATCACAGGGAGTGGGGCGAATTAACGCTAAGGGAATTACAGTGGGATTTCCAGGGAGCAGCCCTAAAGGTCGTATCCACACTAAACATGCACATGTTCTACAATGGAGCCTGGGATACCTTTTACCTTTACAATACGCTCGGTTCTGGAGTAGCTCAAACCCTAACGATTGGGACGGGCGGGCACCTTAATGTCTATGGCAACTTTGCCGCGGACTTCGACCTTAGGTTTCCCAATACTAGCAATAGCAATGCATCTGACTTTTTTGGCAAAGTAACCATTGATGGATCCATGACGATCCAGGAAGGAAACTTGCTTTTGAAGAATGACAACTCACTAGGCCAAAACTTTACCATAGCCATCAATAAGGACGGCTATTTGCTCGTCAAGGAGAGTATTCTTGGGAATGGTGGAGCAGGCGATCCAATCCCCTATGCGGGGGATGGCATCGACCTGCTTGACGTGACCGGCACTTTAGAATCCCAGGCACTTGATCCCATCCAATATATGAGTACCAGAGCTGTAATTAACATGAATAACACTGGCTCTGTAATGAAACTTAGCGGAATGGCGAATCAATTGCTGGATGATGATGTACTAGGAGCTCGCTACTACGATGTCGAAATGGCCGGAACGGGGCCAAAAACATTAGAGGGTACAGCAGCCATTGACAATAGTTTGATCTTTAATGCTGGGATTCTGGAATTGGGAAATCAAGATCTGACTATGACCAAGACCTTTCTGTCTGGGGAAACCAACAATGTCTTTACCAATGCTGGCGTGACGCAGTTCGTCGAAACGAATGGGTCTGGTAAACTAAAAGCCTATATGCCAGGTGGTGGATTTTTTTCTCCGGGGTACTTAACCCTCCCAGTTGGAAAAACCACCTATAATCCAGTGACCTTCGAAAGTTTTGGTTTTGTAGGAGACTTTATGAGTGCCCGGGTAGCAGACCAGGTACTTACCAATGGCACCACTGGTACTCCCATCACCAGTCACTCCTTGAATAAAACCTGGTTTATTGAAGAGGATGTTATCGGAGGATCCAATCTAAACCTGGCTTTATCTTGGACCATCCAGGACCAATCTGTAGACTTCAACCAATTGAAGACCTATATCTCTCACTATGTCAATAGTGCATGGGATACAGATCCGCAATTTGCAGGAGGGAAGCAATCGGCTGCCTCCAGTGGAATCTTTACCGTTACCCGCAATGGGGCGAATGACTTCTCTCCTTTTACTGTTTTTAGTCTTCCATCTATTGCACTTCCAGTGGAATGGATCAAGTTTGAAACGCAAGCTATGGAGCAACAAGTGAAGGTTCACTGGGTCACAGCCTGGGAAGAGGACAATAGCCACTTTGTCGTAGAGCATAGTCAAGATGGAAAGGAGTTTGAATCAATTGGCATCGTCAATAGTAAAGGAGCAGGCTTCGTAGAGCAGGAGTACACCTTTATGCATGATGGGCCAGTTTATGGCGTGAATTATTATCGCCTTCGACAAGTAGACCATTCTGGGGAGTTTGAATTTAGTCCTATCCGCTCCGTGCAGTTCAAGGAAGGATTGGTCAAGGAAGCCATCAGCTGTTTCCCCAACCCAGCCCATGATGAATTAACCCTAAAAGTATCTACTGAATCCCTACCTCAAACTCCGATCCTGATCGTGAACACACTGGGACAATTGGTACAGGAGATTCAACTAAAAGACCTAGAAGAAACCATTGATATTTCTTCCCTCTCACCCGGCACCTATACCCTCATTTTCCAAAGTGCAGGTGAAATCCGCCATTATACTTTCGTAAAAAACTAAGCGCTTCAACTAATCTCTGATGGGGTACCTGATCGTCTTTTCACCCAAGTAGGAAATAGATAAGCCTCTCCTTACGCAGCCCATCCTTTAGTACAGGTACCCCATTAATTCCTACCACAAATGTCCTCGTCTCTGTAATAGAAGGTCAATAAAGAACAATTCGCTAAACAGTCTTCACCAACTAGCAAAAAAAAAGTATTTTTAAGTCGATCACTCTTCATGAACTACGTGAAGAGTAGGACGGTACAGGATAATGGACTAAGCGATCAATGTATATTCGCTTAGTGCCAATTAAGAAGAACCAACAAAACAACTTTTATGCTTCTTTTAGACAGCGACTTTGCCCTATTCCTTGGGCGATTCCACCCATTAGTCGTTCACCTTCCGATTGGTTTTCTGGTATTAGCTATTTTGGTAGAACTATTTCTCGGTAAAAAACAAAGTAGTGAAGGGCCAGATTATGTGCGATTTATTCTTGGTTGGAGTGTGGTAGGTAGTGCTTTATCCATTCTCTTTGGTTGGTTATTAGCTAGTAAAGGCGGGTATACCGGCAGCACTTTAGGATGGCATCGTTGGCTGGGTGTAGCTACTGGCGTCATCAGCCTATTATTATGGTATGTAAAAGGTGGCGGACTAGCTGTACTAAAGCCCTATTATCGCCCGATGCTCTGGGCAACACTGGGGTTAGTGGCTATTACGGGGCACCTTGGCGGAAATCTAACGCATGGCGCGGATTACCTACTAAAATATGCTCCAGGGCCTATTGCAGCTATATTGGGGGGTAGCTCAGAATCAACTGAGATAGGAATCAACATTACTGATCCAGATTCAGCCATGGTCTACGACAAGGTGATAAAACCCATTTTATCAGAAAAGTGCTTTTCTTGCCATGATGAAGACAAAAGCAAAGGTGGCTTAGTCATGTCTACCATAGAGGGCCTACAAGAAGGGGGCAACAAAGGACACGCAATCGTGGCTGGAAAGGCTATGGATAGCGAGGTATGGAAGCGAGTAACCTTACCACAGGAAAGCAAGAAGTTTATGCCGCCTGATGGAAAAACCCCTATGAACTACCAGGAAATTCGCCTATTGGAATGGTGGATTGGTAATGGTGCTTCTTTTGAAGAAACCTTAGCTCAATCTGAGCTCCCTGGAAGTATCAAGAACATTCTTGAATCAGGCTACGGAGTAAGTTTGGTCAAAAAACCGTGGATCGAACAGATTGAAGTAGAAGCAGTACCCGACAAGGTTCAGCAAGAGTTGCAATCACTTGGCTATCGCGTTCAGGCAATCGCAGCTAATAACAATCTATTGGATGTAAAACTCAACAAACAAGAAGATGCTTTGGCTCCCAATCAAGTCAAACCCTTGTTATCGGCAAACGAGCAAATTACTTGGTTGGACATGAGTGAACAGAAGATCAGTGCCGATCTTTTGGAAATGATCGGTCAGCTACCTCACCTAACCCGTCTCCGATTGCAAAAAGGAGAACTTGAGGAAGCTGGACTACAGCACTTATCAGGGTTGAAACACCTGGAGTCCTTGAATCTATACGGTACCAATATAGGAGACAATGCCATTGAAAGCATAGCGAAGATCAAATCTCTCAAGCGAGTATACCTATGGCAGACCGAGGTCACCGCCGAGGCCATTACTCAATTGTCAGAACAGCGGCCTGATCTCGAAGTAATTGCTGGCTTGACTTTTGCACAAAACACGGATGAATCATGACAAAATGGAGGGCAAATACATGCCTAATCATAGTCAGTTTTCTGGTAGCCTGTCAGCCCAATATATCGGAGGATGTTGAACAAGCTATGACCCAGTTGCCCGATCAGATCGACTTTAACATGCACGTAAAGCCGATACTTTCTGATCGTTGCTTTGCTTGTCATGGTCCCGATGAGAAAACCCGCGAAGGGGATCTCCGCCTGGATCTGGAGGAACATGCTTTCGCCAAATTGCCAAACAAGCACACGGCCTTCGCTAAAAAAAGCCTGCGCAATAGTTCAGCCATTCAACGAATCCTTTCTGAAGACCAAGAATTGACGATGCCCCCGCCTAGCTCCAATTTGAGTCTTACTGCCGAAGAGAAAGCCATATTGATTAAATGGGTGCAACAGGGAGCCAAATGGAAGGAGCACTGGTCGTTTATTCCACCGGAAAAGCCTGAAGTACCTGCCATTAGCGAACAAACCTGGACACAGGCTAATCCAATTGACAACTTTGTGCAAAGATCGCTAGTTCGAAAAGGAGTTAGCCCAAACCTGGAAGCAGATAAGGAACGACTGTTGAGAAGAGTAAGTATTGACCTAACGGGACTCCCTCCTACCCTAGAGGCTATGGATGCCTTCCTATCTGACACTTCAGCCGATGCCTACGAAAAAGTAGTGGATCAACTCATTGCCAGTACTTCTTATGCAGAACGAATGGCTATGGAATGGCTAGATATTGCCCGCTATGCAGATTCTCATGGCTTACATGCTGATGGTTGGCGATACATGCATCCGTGGAGAGATTGGGTCATTGAGGCCTTCAATAAGAATATGCCCTATGATCAATTTATCAGTTGGCAATTGGCTGGTGATATGATACCCAATGCCACGCAGGAACAAAAGCTAGCCACCGCCTTTCACCGCAATCACCCCATGACGGCAGAGGGAGGAGTAATTGAGGAGGAAGCACGGTTGGAATACGTTTTTGATCGCACCAATACCACCGCCACCGCCATTCTTGGCTTGACGATGGAATGTGCACGTTGTCATGATCATAAGTTTGATCCCATTTCCCAAGAAGAATACTTTCAACTTTCTGCTTTTTTCAACAATGTCAAAGAACTGGGCATGACCGGAGATGATGGCAATTACGGCCCCTCTTTATTGTTACCTAGTGCAGCCACAGAAAAGGAATTGGCAGAAATAGAACAATTCATCGCAGCAAAGAATCAGGAAATTGCCGAGCTCAAGAAGAGCATATCAGCAAAAGGGAGAGCCTCGAAAGTTAATAATGTGGTTCGTCAATTGCGTCCAGATGTCTATTTGCCAGTGGAGAGTCGAAAACCGCTGGGCCAAAAGGGAAATATCGATATCCTCGATGGAAATCGATCAAGTCGGGTAGCGAAGAGTCTCGAAATGCTCTATGATGAAGAACGATCAGGCCAAGTATTACAGGTAGATGATGAATTTGATCGTTTTTTGGTACAAAAAGTAGGTATATTCAATGTACATGAATCTTTTGCTGCCGGTGTTTGGATTAACACCAATCAACGGGACTCCAGTAAAACCCAGGTCATCATGGGTACGGCGGGAAATAAGAACAACTTTTGGCGAGGCTGGGATTTTTACCTCGATGAACAGAATCGTCTATCTGCCCGGCTAATTCATAGTTTACCTCACAATTATATTCAGCTTACGTCCACTCAATCGCTGCCGATCAACAAATGGCAACATGTGGCCTTCACCTACGATGGTACAGGAAAAGCCAGCGGATTAGCCCTATATATAGACGGGAAACCCATTGCGACGGAAATTGAATACGATCAATTATATAAAAATATTCTTCCCGTTCATTCCGGTAATCATCAGTTGGCCGACGCCCCTATTTTGATAGGGAAAAGCGGACGCGCCTTTACGGGGGAGAGTGGGGTGTTTATGGGCAAACTAGATGAGCTTAGCATTTTTAGAAGAATCGTAAGCCCTTTGGAAATTGCGCTATTAGCCGGTCTGGAAGAAGCAGATGCAACAGGCGATGCCTGGCTCGCTCACCAAGTGGTCAAAGATCCGACCTTTCAAAAAATTCAGACAGAGCGAAGCAAAGCCATGCAAAGGCGAATCGCTATTCTCGACACGATTCCTGAAGTAATGGTAATGGAAGAGATGCCAAACCCTCGTACTACATTTGTATTAAACCGAGGGCAGTATGATTCTCCCCTACACGCAGTAGAAGCAGCTACGCCCGCATCTGTACTGGAATTCCCAGAACATTTACCTCGCAATCGACTCGGTTTAACACAGTGGCTCTTTAGTTCAGAGAATCCACTTACGGCAAGGGTAGCAGTAAATAGATATTGGCAACTCTTTTTTGGTAAAGGGCTAGTTAAAACGCCACAAGACTTTGGTAATCAGGGAGCTCTCCCAAGCCATCCTGATTTATTGGATTGGTTATCGGTGACGTTCCGAGAATCAAATTGGGATGTGAAGGCATTGCATAAACTTATTGTCATGTCCAACACCTATCGCCAATCCTCAATTGCAGAAGAAGCCCTTCGGGAACTTGACCCTTATAATGATCTACTGGCAAGAGGGCCTAGTCATCGATGGCCGGCTGAGATCATCAGAGACAATGCCTTATCCGCAGCTGGCTTATTAAATAGTAAGGTTGGTGGAGCCAGTGTAAAGCCTTATCAACCGGAAGGTCTGTGGATAGATTTAGGTAATTTTTCTTATAAATTGCTGCACTATAAGCAAGATGCGGGAGATGATTTGTACCGTAGGTCGATGTATACCTTTATTCGGCGTACCTCTCCCCCACCGGCCATGACTATCTTTGATGCCCCCAGTCGGGAAGTTTGTACCATCCAAAGAGAAATCACTAATACACCGCTACAGGCTTTGGTACTATTGAATGATCCCACCTTTGTAGAAGCTGCCAGAGTAATGGCAGAACGAATGCAAAAGGAAGGCGGGGAAACACTTTCTGACAGAATCGTATTTGCCTTCCGTTTATTGACCGGCCGGAAGCCCAATCTGGAAGAAATACAAGTCCTTTCAGATTTATTTGAGAAAGAAAAAGAGCGTTTTGCAGCTGCCCCGAGGCAAGCACAAGAAGCCCTATCAATTGGAGATTATCCGGTTGATCCTCAGCTTGATCCAATAGAAACTGCGGCATTCGCCATGGTCAGTAGCATGATGATCAATCATGATGAATTTTATACGAAACGTTAGCACATAGAATCCGGGAGGCCCGTCCTTTTGACATCCCGGTATATACCATAAATTGCATGTTATGTCCGCTTGTCACGAATATCGATCTTTTCAAAGCAGAAGGGAATTTCTAGCCAAATCAGCGATGGGGCTGGGAGCTATGGCCTTAGGGTCTCTTCTACATCCTTCTAAGGCTTTCGGATCAACACCTGCTGTAGGCCCAGGAGGTGGCATTTTAGGCCATCCACATTTCGCCCCCAAAGCGAAACGAATCATCTATATGTTTCAGAGTGGCGCCCCTTCCCAGATTGACCTTTTTGATCCCAAGCCTTTATTGCGGAAAATGAATGGGGAAGAACTACCTGCCAGCATCCGGGGCGAACAGCGATTGACGGGAATGACAGCAGGACAGACTTCCTTCCCTTTGGCCGGATCCCTTTTCGATTTCAAGCAACACGGACAAAGTGGGCAATGGATTAGTAATCTGATGCCACATACAGCCAAAGTAGCAGATGACCTATGTTTTGTGAAGTCCATGTATACCGAAGCGATTAACCATGACCCTGCTGTGACCTTCATTCAGACGGGTTCGCAACTTCCCGGTAGGCCCTCTATTGGTGCCTGGTTAAGCTATGGCCTAGGTACTGACAATGAGAATTTACCTTCCTTTGTAATCTTGATCACCAAGGGCAAACAGGGACAACCTCTGTATTCTCGCTCCTGGGGTAGTGGTTTTTTACCTGCCCAACATCAAGGGGTGCAATTCCGATCCGGCAAAGACCCGGTGCTGTACTTAAATAATCCTGATGGTGTATCGGCTATGGATCGCCGTCGACAGCTAGATCACCTGAAGAAACTTCAGGAAATGCAGGCTGCCCAAATCAAAGATCCAGAAATTGATGCCCGCATTGCCCAATACGAGATGGCTTTCCGCATGCAAAGCTCGGTCCCGGACGTGGTGGACCTGTCCGATGAACCAGCACATATCTTCGATATGTATGGTGAGGATAGTCGCACACCTGGCACCTATGCCGCCAACTGCTTACTTGCCAGAAAGCTAGCGGAAAAGGGCGTAAAGTTCATACAACTCTTTCACCAAGGATGGGATCAACATGGCAATCTCCCGAATGCCATCAAAGTACAGGCCAAAGAAACCGATCAAGCTTCCGCTGCCCTGCTCATGGACTTGAAGCAACGGGGCATGTTGGATGATACGCTATTGATTTGGGGAGGAGAATTCGGACGTACGAGTTACTCTCAAGGTAAGTTAACTGTAGATAACTATGGTCGGGATCATCATCCTCGCTGCTTTACCACCTGGATGGCAGGAGCCGGCATCAAACCCGGCTTTTCTTTCGGAGCTACGGATGATTTCGGTTACAACATCACGCAGAATCCCGTGCATATCCACGATTTCCAAGCCACGGTACTGCACTTGCTCGGCATCGATCACGAGCGCCTAACCTACCGCTTTCAAGGTCGACGATTCCGACTAACAGATGTGCATGGGGAACTGGTAAAAGATATTTTAGCTTAGCTGGACAATTTTACTCAGGGGGTGGCTTTAGTCACCCCCTAAGTGAAGCTGCTGCTAACGCTTAGCAGAAGTATCTTTCTTCACGATCGGCAATCGAATCTGAGAAGGATATTTAGCAGAATGGTGGATCTGATTCTGTGCCACCACCCCTTCCTTTTCATCAAAGTTATTTCCTCCAGTATTTAGATTTCTGGTAAAACGTGGGAAGTTACTGCTAGAGATTTCAATTCGGATAGAATGCCCTTTCTCGAAATAGTTACTGGTAGACATAGGCGTCAAGTTGAGCTCGTAAATCTCTCCCTCCTTCATAAACACCTCTTTATCATACCCTTCTCGGTATCGGGCACGTTGTATGGTTTCATCCAAATTGTAAGCACGACCATCTGGGTACACATCGATCAACTTAATGGTAAAGTCCGTATCCTTGGCATCTGAACCTACAAACAATTTGGCTTCAATAAAGCCAGTGACTTCTACCCCTTCTTCCAATGGCGGAGTTGTGTATACCAGGATATCGCTTCGGGTTTCCATCTGTTGCTGGTCATAGGCACCACCCTTCACAGCGTTTCCGGTACAGCATACATTACCTCCATAAGACTTTACCGGATTCATCGGATCATAGGTAAACTTATCTACAGCTGCTTTTACCTTTCCGGATTCCTTTAACAGTTGGCCGTCCCCATATAAACTATTGGCACTTCCTCCACTGGAAAGATAAAAAGTTGTCAGCTCTGCTGCTTTAGGTGGCCATTGTTCCGCCTGCTGCCATTGGTTACTCCCCATCGTGTAATACTGAACCCGAGGCGTTTTTTCCTTAAAGTCATTCTTTTCCCCCTTCAGCCAAAGGTCAAACCAGGCGTAGATCTGCTCATCATAGTTTAAGCGGGCATCTCCCACACTACGTTCTCCTACAATAGTGTTTTCCGTGGCACGCGTATAGGCGCAGTGCAAAGTCGGGGCGATCACCAAATACTGATTATCCGCAATCTCTTTATCCTCAATGTTATTTCTTACGTGATTGAATAAGGCCAGATTCGGGCTGATGGATACATCGTACCAGGAAGTAAACCAGAAGCTCGGCACACCAAAACCCATATCATCGTGATACAACCCACCTTTATACCAATCTGGATCGTTCGGTTTGCGGCGAATCATTTTATCATAGATCTCTTCCTTGCCATTGATGTTCTTGATGATATCAGAAACCGGAAGGTGGCTAAGAGCCTCCGCCATATCTACCCTTGGGTTCTCCGGAGCTAGATCATAGAAACGTGAAATCCGGATGAGATCCTCCTGTGTGGCACCTGCAGGAATTCTTGGTTTGAATTTATCGTGCTCTACTCCATACAGCCAAGCCGTAAAAAGCATTTGTTGAGCACCACCTCGATACCAGTTGCCTTGTTCCATGTAGTCACCAACTTGGCCCACTCCAGCACCATAGCCCATTGGCACCATAGCGGCATGCGAGGGGTGATCCAAGGCCGCTACAGCCATCTGCCATTCTGCTGTAGAAGAACAGCCGTAGGTTCCAATTTTACCATTGCACCACGCTTGAGCTTTCATCCAACTAAAAGCATCGTAACCATCGGTGAGTGGAACGCCGAGTATATCCCATTCTCCTTCAGAGAAATAGCGTCCACGTTCGTTTTGAACGACGTAGGCATATCCTCTTTTCACCGCTTCGTAAGCCCGCTGGGCAGTACGGGTTCGGATCTCCCCGTCTCCCCAGGTATTAAAATTGTAAGGTGTACGGGAAAAGATCACCGGAACTGGCTTATCAGTCTTAGGTCGATATATATCTGTACAAAGTCGCACCCCATCACGCATGGGCATCATAACTTTCTGATCTACAATAGCTTCGGCTTCTAATTTTTGCCAAATATCAGGCTTGTCTTGTGCTGATAACACAGCTATTCCCCAGGCGAAAAACAGGATAAGTAGTGTGTAAGTTTTTTTCATTTTTGTAGGTGCAATATTGGTTAGAGCGATTCGCTAGAGGGCAACTTCCTCCAGAAAAACGCGAATGATATTACTAACAGAATCAGCATATTTTGGCAAGACTTTCATACGATTCCATTCTGGATGATCCACAAATTTCTTCCAATTAGCATCTCGTGCTTCCATGGAATCAAAAGCAACCATATATACTAGAGCTGGCATGGCTGGTCCGGCTATCAAGTTCCCAAAGAAAACAGGATCTAAACCAGTCTCCAAGAAAACGGGAAGTTCTTCGTCATTAAACATGGAAACCTTACGTGATACGGCATCGTCATTATGGCCTTCATAGATTCGCAACTCGAAAAGTTTTCTAGAAGACACTGGTTCCTTTAAGGCAGGCATTGCACTGAAAGCCTGCATCAGATAAGTATTGTAGCGTGTATAAACCTTGTTAGCGGAAGGAATTCTTCTGTAATCAGCACTGGCTTTCTTGAAGACATTATCTTGCCCCAGCTTGGTCTGCACTTTGAGCATATGATCAAATGCTGCGTAGGCTAGCAATAAATAAATCTTGCCAGGCTGACTCATTCCCATTTCTCGGAAGGCAATGATCTTTTTTACACCGGCTCTCTTGAGGGCTGGAACCAAGGTATCCTTCAGGTAAGGCTGAAAGGGGCCATTTTTACCAAAATTCATGGTATAAACCCTAAGCTCAAGGATTTCCTGCTCAGCCATTTCGTCAGGTGATGTAGCATTGGCCTGCAAAGTGGTGGTGGAAGCGATGGCTCCTATGGCAGATGCAGCAATGAATTTTCTCCTTTTCATATGTCGTTTTTCGTTTTATATCTTCTCAAGAAAGCAATAATTTCTAGCAATCTGAAACCTCAAGCTGTCTGAATTTGGCCAATTGTTCCGGTTCGGGGTCTTCGGAATTATATTTTCTTGTTCCATACTCAAATCTCCTCACTCGCAATATCAACCTCCATCAGTATGAGTCTTCCCCTAATCAATTTCAAGCCACAAATCGAAGTAGCTTCTGATAAATCAATTATCTTGAGCCAAACTTAGCCTTCGTATGAAAAATTTCGGTCTCAGTCATCATTGGCTGATTTTTCTATCCTTCGTCATCGCCATACCCGCCGGCATATTTTTTGGAGAGCAGCTAAAATTTATAGAATACATTGGTACCGCTTTCATTCGCTTATTGAAAATGATCATTGTCCCATTGGTTACCTTTTCTATCATCAACGCCTTGGCCCGCTTTGAGCAATCGGAGGAATTGCGGCGGATTGGTTGGAAAACATTGGGTTACTTTATGATCAGCAGTTTGGCAGCCATTGTAGTTGGTTTATTACTGTTCAATTTTATCAATCCGGGCATTAATGTTGATCTTCCCGTAGGTAGTGATAGTGAATTGTCTTTGCAAGTAAATCGCCCTTCTGGAATATTGGAGATTTTAGTGAATATCATCCCTAGCAACCCAGTAGAGGCGCTCGCCAATATGAATATGCTCAGTATCATATTCTTTTCCATCCTTTTTGGAATCGCGCTCACCCGACTTAGCCCAAAAATGAAAGAAAACTTCCTAGGTTTTTCCGAGAGTGTCTATGAGGTAATGATTATCATCACCAATTGGGTGATTGCATTGATCCCAATCGGGGTTTTTGGTTTGGTTATCAAAGCTATAAACCAAACAGACCTGTCTTTTTTCAAATCTGTATTCTGGTACATCATTACGTTGGGAACTGCTTTGATCCTGGTATTTTTTATAGTACAACCTTTGTTTCTATTCTTATTCACTCGTAAGAACCCTCTTGTTCATCTCAGACAGATGGGAGATGCAGTGATCACTGCCTTGGCCACCTCTTCCTCCTTAGCGACCATGCCCGTCAGCATGAAATGTGTAGAAGAAAATGCAGGTGTCCCCAAGAAGATAACCAATTTCATCATTCCACTGGGTGCTACTATAAACATGGATGCTAGTGCCGTTTTTGAAGCCATTGGAGCCCTGTTTATTGCTCAGGTCTTGGGGTTCGAATTGGGTTTTACGCAACAATTCATTGTAGTGTTTACAGCCTTGCTGGCTTCCATCGGAGCCGCGGGTGTACCCTCTGCGGGCATCGTCGTTATCTTTATCGTGATTGAAGCTATCGGGATAAAGGGCTCTGCTGCGGACTTTATTATTGGCGTGATTCTGGCGGTGGATCGGCCCTTGGACATCATGCGAACAGCCATCAATATCTATGGAGATACAATTGCAGCTGTGGTGGTTTGGGAAAGTGAAAAGACTATAGAGGAGGGAATTACTAACTAGATGGTAAGAAGTAAGGTAGGACTCAACTTTTCACGTCTTGCTCTGTTGTCATTTTGAAAGATAAAATCAAGGACTTACTTTTGTCCGAAATCAAAAACAGCGGAAATGATTACTTTATTATCGCCAGCTAAAACACTAAACTTAGATCCTGTTGAGACAGTCACGCATAGTGTTCCCAGGCTCATGGATGATACCGAGTCTCTGGTAGCAGTTTTGAAAAAGAAGTCGGCTCGACAACTGAAGAATCTAATGAAGGTTAGTGATAATATTGCCGCGCTGAATGTAGAACGCTATCAAAGTTTTGCTACTCCATTCACGCCTGAAAATGCCAAACCCGCTGCCTTAGCTTTCAAAGGTGATGTCTACCTGGGATTAGAAGCAGATACCTTTTCACTAGAAGACATGGAGTTTGCGCAAGAACATATTCGCATTCTTTCTGGTCTTTATGGCGTTCTCAAACCGCTTGATTTGATGCAAGCCTATCGGCTAGAAATGGGGACACCGTTAAAGAAAGGTCGCAAGAAAAATCTCTACGAATTTTGGGATCGCCGCATTACGGACCTAATCAATACAGACCTAAATGAAAGTGGTGGGGATACGATCATTAACCTGGCTTCCAAAGAATATTTCCATGCGGTGAAGCCCGCCTTGCTTCAAGGAAGGTTGATCAACCTGCACTTTCGCGAAAATCGCAATGGGCAATACAAAGTTATTTCCTTTAATGCTAAAAAAGCGCGTGGTAGAATGGCGCATCTCATCGTCAAGGAACGAGTGACTTTAGCGGAAGATCTGAAGGAATTTGTAGCCAATGATTATGTCTATAACCAAGAAATGTCTTCGGAAACAGATTGGATATATACTATTGACTAATCCAATAATCTTTGCCAGGATAGAATTTCATGCGCTAACTTAACTGGTCCATTTCTTTGATTTTCATTTGCATGATCAGGGCTATAGAATAAGCTCTTTCTTTAGCTAGCTCACTCTTTTCCCCGTCGAATAAACTATCTACGGTTTCATTGAAAAAGGCTAACCAAATCTGGAAGTGTTCGGTGGTGAGTCCGTGTTGGTCATGCAAACTCAGGTGCTTTAGCATCGTATTTCTCTTATACCCACCAGTGAAAAACAAAACGCTCTCCCAAAAATCACAAAGAATAGCAAAATGCTCCTCCAAATGCTCCCCAGTCAGGTTCTTAAACAGATAAGATATTCGATCATCGTTTAACAAGCGACGGTAGAAGGCTTTCACCAATGCATTAATATCACCTCGATCCTGTATATCTTTCTTGTGCTCTGTCATGAATTATCTGCTTGGAACCGCTCAACAAATCCGGGGGAGCTGTTCCCCGACTAACATACTCACCACTCTCCTGCCGCCTATTTTACTTTGCAAAACAACTTGTCGAGGATGCTCTTCAACCACTTCACCAATCATGGCCGCCTGATCTCCATTTGGTAAAGTCTTCAAACGCTCCAGGATGGCCTCCGCTACAGCTGCTTTTACCACAGCGATGAAAATGCCTTCATTAGCAACATACAGTGGATCTAAACCCAGCATTTCACAGGCCCCATATACTTGCTCATCAACAGGGAGGGCTTTTTGCCAGAGCTCTATGCCTAGATTACGGTCTCGTGCTATTTCCGTCAGAACAGTTGCAATTCCGCCACGAGTCGGGTCCCGTAACAGATGTAAATCCTGCCCAAAATCATCTAAAAGTGTTTTCACTGTATGATTCAGGTTAATGGTGTCGCTTTGAATATCCGTTTCGAACTCTAGTCCCTCCCGCACCGACATAATCGCAATACCATGCGTAGCAATATTGCCACTCACGATGATTTTGTCTCCTACTTGCACACGATCAATACGGATTTGAGCATTAGGATGGATCTGGCCTAATCCAGCGGTATTGATGAAGATCTTATCCCCCTTTCCTCGCTCCACCACTTTGGTGTCTCCCGTAACCACATGCACATTAGCCTCTTGACAAGCAAAACGAATGGCTACCAAAATCTCCCAAAACTGCTGCATCGGTAAACCTTCTTCCAAGATAAAACTTAGGGATAAGAACCTTGGAATCGCTCCGCACATGGCGATATCATTCACGGTTCCATTGACCGCCAGCTCCCCAATATTGCCCCCAGGAAAAAAGATCGGGGAAATCACAAAACTATCCGTTGTAAAGGCCGTGAGCCCTTGCAATTGCAAAAAAGCGCCATCGTGTCGATTATCCAGCCAATCGTTTTTCAATAGATCAAAAACGCCACTGTCTAACAATCTGTTCGTCAGCAGTCCCCCACTTCCATGCCCTAAGGTAATCACATCAAAATCCAGCTTTGGCATTGGGCATTGTAGTTGCATCCGGATTTTCTTCTCTCGTTTTGTGGCCATACAAGGTGTTTATACCGTTAAGTTACGTTTTTAAGAACAATCCAATAACGATTCTTTCGATATACTTGGGAGCGGATGTAAGGAGCTAAAAATTGCATGGCTAAAAGAAATGGACTATAAACTTGTTAGCTATTCGTAGTAGCTGCAGGTAAAGAAATATTCAGGGCAAACGATAAAATCTAAAATGATTATTCTTTTTAGAAATAAGCTTCTACCCAAATTACCTTTTCCCTGTTTTTTGATCTAATGTAATGAAGGCAGGGCGCTTATTGTACCTTTTGTGAAACTTGAAGACTGTATGTGACAGATATAGGTAATGGATAACCTAACTATTCCTCAATTAATATTGAAATTAACCTTATGTACCTTTATCGAATAAGTATTCTACTTCTGTTTGTCCTTCCCTGCTCAGGACTACCTGCCCAAATCAAGATCGCGGGTAAGATCAAACACCCTGTTGATACCCTGGTACAGCTCATTGTTCCACCTACTCGTTTGGGGGGAGAATCCTTGAAAGTCAGCACTCCCTTATCCGAGGAAAATGAGTTTAGATTTGTCATTGACGTCAAAATCTCGACTCCGGCAGTGATTGGCCATGGGGGTGCCAGCATACCAATATTTGTTGTACCTGACCAATCTTTTTCTCTAGAATTTACAACCGATACTGAGGAAATTGAGCAGGTGCAATTTATGGAACCTGAGGGTACCAATAATACCTTTTTCTACGAATACCTGCAGTTGCTCAAGGAAAAGGTACCTCCGGTAGATTCGAATCGCTTGGCTCGTTCAACTGCCCGAGAATTTCGAAGACTAATGGATGAAAATCGAGCGGCAAAGGAGCAGTTGTTGGAAGCTCATATCCAAACTGCCAAAACTAAGCTGGCTCCGCAACTCTTGGAATGGATTCGGAATGATATCGTATATATTTATGCGACTGAATTGCTAAGGTATCCCTCTTTTTTCCAGGATCTTAATGAGGGCACTAGAAATCGCAATCCTTCCAATAGCTATTATTCTTTCCTAGAGCGTATTCGACTAAACAAGCCCGATGCCATTTTACAAGACAGTTATCAGCGGTTTTTAGAGGCTTTTATCATCTATAAATTGGAAAAACCAATGAGTTGGGCACTACGTACCGGAGGTAAACGACAATATAACTTGCTTGATCGTTTCTTTTTGGGGCCCTCACTCTATTATATGCAGTATCTCGTATTTGAGCGCAGCATACAGTGGTTGGTTGAACCTACCTACATGGCGGAGGAATATCAGTCGTTTTTAGCCTCTAAAGCACCTCTAGCCTTGAAGCAAAAATTACAGCAACTCCGAGCGAATCCTCCCAAGATCTATTCGATGAAATCTTTCTCGATGGTAGGTGGTCCCATGCTTTGGGAAGTTTTCCAATTTCATGATAGCAATCGACCAGACACTTCCTTTTTCAAAGGGCAGCCCTCCTTGTTTTACTTCCATGACCGACGTCTATCTCGGGTTGATTTTATTATTAGTTATCTAAAAAAACTACAGCGTAAGCTGGAGATTCACCGCGAAATGAATATTTGCTTAGTTGACGTCAATGGGGATCTTGAAGAATGGCAGAACACCTATTCTAGGGATGGGTATAGCGATCACCCCATCACTCATTTGTCAATGAATTATTTTGATGAACTTTTCGACCCTCGTATGGAGCAAGGCATTTATCCGAATATCGTTGTTACTAATGCAGATGGGATAATCGTTGAAGCACTGGATTGGAAGCCACCGGTGAAGCAGATCATAGAAATCATCAACCAGATTCGATAAACTTCCTTTCATATAGCTAGGACTTCCCGGCAGACATTACAGTCATTTCAACGAAGCCGTGATCGAACTAGAATGCGCGATTACGACTTCGATCGTTCTACTGTAGCCATCTCAAACTAAACAGCTCATGATGCTACATCTTCCAAGTACAGCGGTTTTAAATTGACATTTTGTTCTACCAGATCAATAGCACGCTGTGCCTTCCAAGGAGTATGAAGATTGATCTTAACTTCTAGATTACTGATCTTAACTACCGAGCCATAGGTATCCAAAGGGGTAGTCACCACCGGTATCGCTCGTTTTGCAAAGAAGTCCTTGCAAGGCAACCGCTCGTACATATTCCGAGGACTTCGGCCATCCCCCGTTATGATAGCACCAGATATGGGAAACTCTTCGATACCCTTTTGAGCACAGATCATTTCTATGCGTTGTACCGCTTTGCAAAGTCGGTTGCTACTCACGACTAACAATGAGTTTTTCTCCTTGGCGAAATCGTGGTTAGATACCAGGGAACCAGGGATAATATTATCTACTTGATTGGTTAAATGCGCTTCATTTAAGATGGTAGTTCCATAGACAGCTTTACGAATCGAGTGCATGATTGGGTTACTCAAACTCTTATCGTATGGAAGAACCCCCAAGAGCTGTAGGTTCTTTTTCTTAAGCCATCCGCCAACGTAATGTTCTACTTTCTCCATCTTATCTGGCAGCACCTTATTAATGATCACCCCTACGATCGGCACGCGCTGTCGTTGGAAAACACACAAACTCATGGCGAGCCGGTCTATCGTTTTACCGATTCCCCCCTCTACGATCATCACCACAGAGGCTCCAAGCATCTTTGCTACCTCTGCATTGGAAAGCCCAACCACACTTCCTACTCCAGGATGCCCAGTTCCTTCGTAGATTACGAAATCATGTGCATCAGAAAGCACCTTAGCGGCGGAAGAAATACGTTCTCGGTAATTGAAGGCACCGGGATTGTCTAGATAGGCTGCCGTAGCACCTTGTCCTAAAATAACGGGGCTATGAATCTCTTCTTTCAAGCCAAAGCCAATAATCTTGGAAAAAAGCAAGGCGTCTTTATCCACCTTTAGGTCTCCAAGATCTACAAATTGTTGTCCAACGGGTTTGCAATAACCAACATTGATGCCCTGGTTTTTCATAGCCATTACTAGGCCGAGGGTGGAGGTAGTTTTACCAATATGCTGGTTTGTAGCCGCTACATAAATGTTTTTTGTCATGGTCTTATTAAATTAAGGCTATTTGCCATGGTACTGGGAATTAGCAATATTATGGGACGACCAATAGCATTGAATAAGCCAAGTACAATTTGACGTACGTATGTTGGGTAGTTTATCTCAAATCTAAGGAGTAAGTAACAAAATTTAAGATGGCCAGCTTGAAGGCAATTGGTTGTAATGGCTTTCAAATATATATAATTCAATTGGGAAAAGCACTACCCCGCAGATTTTAGCTATGACCGGGGCGGGATCTTAGACTTATTGATTATCAGATCATTTGGTGGACTATAGACTTGCTATATCGTGTTGGGCTATCTGTAAATCACCATTTCTTGGACACTTACTGTAGAAGCTTGTTTAAGAAAGATGCGATAAATACCTACGGGCATGGAACGAAGATCCAGCGTGAGGTGATCACGATCCCCCATTAGTCTTAGCTTCTTTATCGATTGCCCAGTCGAATTAACAATCCATAATTCATCTCCTTCTTGGACAACGTGCCTTCTCCAATCCAGAAAGAATAAACCAAGACTAGGGTTGGGATATAAGGTCCATCCACTCTCAATCGAATGCTGACCATTGGGTATGATCGGGCCGTAGGTATCTTTTTCACCCGCTTGCCCCGGTAGAAAAGGTGGTAAGGGAAAATCTATCGTACCTTCTGAAACAGTGAAGGGTACATCCAAGGAGAAGACATAGGTACATCCTTGCGCATCTAGAACAGTAATTTCATGGATACCACTTTCCGTATTCAAAAAGAGGGGACTTTCCTGAAACGAGCCATCATCTAGTTGATAGCTATACGGTGGGAATCCACCTTCAGCCAGTACTTCAATATCCTTCTCATCTAAGTGGTAGTTTGCAGTCAATGCCTTTGCTTCCACTTGCTGCTGGGCAATCTGGTCATTGCCATAACGGAGGTAGACCGTAAAAATTCCAGGAGATAATCCACTAAAAATTGGACTAGACTGAAAATCTGCACTGTCTAAACTATAAGAATATGGACCATAGATCTGTTCCATAACCAGAACATCCAGTACAACTGATCCCGTTTGTAAACAGGCACTATCGCTGGAAACCAAGACCTCCCAACTAGGTTCTGGCGCATCTAACACGATGTTTAAGGATCTATTTGGCCACCAAAGATCATCTGGAAAGTGAATATTAAATCCCATATCATCCCAAAGCACCGAAGCATCACCGCCATGGCGGTAGCTCAATCGCCCTTCGTCAATATCGAATTGATTGAAAGTACTACCAATTTCTAATACGCGGTCGTTCAGAATCAACTCCCCGTATGCCGGAATCTTTGTAAGGATATATAAGATATCCCTTAATTCGGTTCCTGCTAAAGTTGTCTGTAGGTTGGTCGTCATAATAGTAGCCTCACTACCCAAAGCCATTTCCAAATCTACCGAATGATAGCTGGCCTGTCCCAGCAAGGTATCAAAACAAACCTCCAGGCTCCACTCCTCCAACAGGCCAATACCTCCTTGCACATCCTGATTAGTCAAAAACAGATCCCAGTTGCCTGCTGCGATCTCCCCAGCAAAATTGGCAAAGGGTTGAATCGGTTGAACGGTTTCACTAACATCAAATAAAGTAGGTTCTTCACATAGGTTTAAAAATTCAATGGCCCCGAATGTTGCATCATCATCAAAACGCATCAAGAAGGTTTCATTGCCACAATCCCCCAAAAGTAATGGCCTTTCAAATAGTTCAATACTAGAGCCAGTTGGTGCGCTTAGGCTACCCGAAACTTGATCTACCTTAGGATGGTAAATCCTCATATTATCCACTCCAATTCTACTGATCGGCCATTCCTGTTCTATATTGATCTGTCCAATGGGTACTCCATCTGTTTCAAATCCAAACACAGAAGGTCCATGAGTATTGGATATCGTCTCACAATGAGGTTTCATACGCTGAAAAGCATAGGATTTCGCTGGAATGCCAACAGCACAATCATTCATCCCCGTAACTCGCCAAT
>CBDHHG010000007.1:0-168428 GCA_965263225.1 Saprospiraceae bacterium | reverse complement strand
TGTCAGCAGGAGGCAATGGGGTAGATTATCTCATTGGCAATACCATTAATGTGGCGTTAGGAGAAACGAGTCCCACCTCATTTGATCCAGGTGGGATATAGTTTCAGTCATATCCTGGGAAATGTAGATATAAGTAAAAATTGGGGCACGATTGCCGCCACTTGGGGATTAGAGGATTCGGCAGGAGGCCTTTGAGGTGAGAGCCGGACAGGAAGCATCCTACATTGACGGAGGGGCTCAGTCCTTTCCGGGGCTAAGGCCGGAAAATGCCTTAAATGAAAACCGATCTAATGTGGGTTCTTACTTAAGCCTGGATTGGGATGCCTCAACATCCTTTCTACTCAGTAGTGCAGTGCGGTACGAGAATTATTCAGATTTCGGAGACAATCTATCTTGGAAACTGAGCTCACGCCAACTTATTGGCAAAGACAAAGGCGCGATCAGAGCATCCATTAGCACCGGGTTTAGAGCTCCATCTTTGCACCAGATTTACCTCAGCAACATCCAAACTTTGATTTCTGGTGGCACCATCTCTAACCAAGGAACTTTTAACAATGTAAGTCCGGTGATTCAAGGGCTGGGAGTGCCCCGTCTTGATGCGGAAACTGCCTTCAATATTTCGGCAGGTGTTACTTACAAATTCACCCCTCAATTTTCCATGGCCTTGGATTATTATCGGGTAAAGCTGAATGACAGAGTACTGTTCACAGGAGAAATCGGATTCGATGCAGATGAAACACAGGACAATCCGGTGGAAGAGGTATTGAAGGATTTCGACGTCACCAGTATTAAGTTCTTTGTCAATGCTATGGATACTCGAACTCAAGGCATCGATCTCGTGGCCAATTATCAAAGATATTTTGCTTGGACAGAAAGCAAAACTCGATATCAATTGGGCGCTGAATTACAATGAGACCAAGATTGTTGGACAAATCAATGCACCAACAGTTTTTGCGGAGGCTGGATATGACATCTTCAATCGGAAAGAACAAGCTCGAGTAACCACGGCTCGCCCCAATCTCAAATCAACTATAGGCTTGCAATTAGAGATTGGTGCCTTTCAAGTCGCTTTGAACAACACCTACTTCGGAGCGGTAAGCTGGCAGCATGCCAGTGATCCACAAAAAGATCAAACTTTTGGGGCGAAAGTCGTTACTGATTTGATCTTGGGGTATGAAGTATCCAAGCAGCTTAGTGTCTTCTTAACCATCAATAACCTATTTGATATCTATCCAGACCCGATTGATCCCAAAGGAGATTTTATTACAGACTTGGGAGGGCGATTCAGATACCCTTGGGAAGTGAATCAGTTCGGATATAATGGATTATTTGGCAAGCTTGGCGTGCAATTGGCTTTCTAGGGTTTCCAGGCATCAGCTTACTAGTGAGTAGTTCCCCTGATAAATAGCGGGCCAGAGCAAAATGGCTTTGGTCCGCACTGTTTATTTTCATAGCTCAATCCGTTCTTCCAACATCTCATAAATCGTAGCTTCTTAACACTAAAGCACGTAGTACTTGGAATACCTTCCTCAACCAATACTGAGGCTGGCTTATCGATCCATGACCCGTTGGCAATATGGCAATCCACCAGGGACTATCCACCGATCAACTCCACCTCATATGCCTTTTACCCCACCAACATACCAGCAATAGCTGCCGTCAAGAAGCAAGCCACGGTACCACCGATCAGAGCCTTGATTCCCAGCTCTGTTAAATTTTTACGCTGGCCTGGGGCGATAGCTCCAATTCCGCCAATCTGAATACCGATAGAGGCAAAATTTGCAAATCCGCAGAGCGCGTAGGTAGCTATCAGCATAGATTTAGTGGAAATCTGATCCTTTACGCCCTCCAAAGCCGCATAGGCAAAGAATTCGTTTAGGGTAGTCTTAAGGCCGAGCAACTGCCCGACAATCATGATATCTGCAGAACTTGACCCTAATAGCCAAGCTACCGGAGCAAAGATTAAGCCAAGTAAGTATTCTAGATTAAAGCCGGTAAAACGTCCATCCGTATTTTCTACGACATAATCATTTAGTCCCGTCCAGCTACCGATTCCGTTTAGCAGGATATAATTGAACATAGCGACAAAAGCTGTGAAAACCAATAACATGGCGCCCACATTAATGGCGAGTTTGATGCCATCCGTAGTTCCGCGAGAAATTGCATCTAGTACATTATTACCTACCTCCTGGCGAGGTATGTCCAATTTTTGCTTATCCAAATCAATCTCTCTACTTTCTGGGAAAAGCATCTTGGCAGCCACGATCGCAGCCGGAGCGGAGATGATCGACGCTGTGAGTAAGTGCGTGGCAAATACACGCTGCATTTCCGGGTCATTCCCACCCAGGAATCCCACATAGGCAGCAAAAACACCCCCTGCAATGGTAGCCATACCACCAGTCATCAAACACAGCATTTCAGATTTCGACATATCCTCCAAGTAGGGCTTTACCACTAAAGGAGCTTCCGTTTGGCCAATAAAGACATTGGCAGCCGCAGCCAAGCTTTCGGCCCCAGTTAATTGCATAGTTTTACTCATGACCCAAGCAAACCCTTTAATGATAAACTGTAAAATACCGAGGTAATACAATAGCGAAGATAAGGCTGAGAAAAAGATAATCGTTGGCAGTACTTTAAAAGCGAAGACATATCCGACGGTAAAAACATCTCCAGTCATCCCATCATTGATTTGAGCCACCTCAGGCCATTTACCCAACACGAAATCCGCACCCGCCTCGGTAAAATCCAGCACTACTACAAAAAAGGAGGCGAAGAAGTCAAAAACAGTACGTATAAAAGGTACACGTAAAATCAAAATGGCCAATATTAACTGTAGGATGGTTCCGATAATCACCAAACGCCAATTGATCGCCTTCCGATCACTACTCAATAAATAACAGATACCTAATAGCACCACTATCCCCAATGTCCCTCTTCCAATGCTAGTTAACCATTCCATAAATGTAAGTGTAGATTTGCTTGAGAAAGTACAAAACCTTCCAAATGTAAAGAAAATCTCTTGAACGATTGAATTGTACTTTCAAACTGCTCGCCTTAAGTAGAAATCGCCCCTCCTGTCCTATTCCAGTCCCCCATAGAGCTGTAACAATAGCTTGTTTCCAATCCTGCTAAATAGCTATCAGGCTTTTTATTTAAAAACTTTTTGTTTATATTTGAAAACAAATAAAACAATTAAAACAAATGGTAGAGCCAAGTTTCCGTAAAGGCCGTGGAGCACAGTTCAATCCAGCCAATCGATTTCATCAACACAATTATGAATTGGACCCGGCCCTACTTGCGGAGGAGAATCCTGCTACAGAATACATCAGCGTCCAACCCAAAACCATCATAACTAAAGTAAACAGCCCTGATATTCCCTTTGAATACTCCATCAACCCCTATCAAGGCTGCGAACATGGCTGCGTGTATTGTTACGCCAGGGAGTCTCATAACTATTGGGGTTATAGTGCCGGCTTGGAATTCGAGCAAAAAATATTGGTAAAGAAAGAAGCTCCTGCCTTATTGGAAAAACAACTCAAACGAAAGCAATACATTGCGAAACCGATCATGCTTTCCGGCAATACCGATCCCTATCAACCAGCTGAGCAGAAGTATGGTATTACGCGGGCGCTACTACAGGTCCTCTGGAAGTCCCGACATCCGGTAAGTATCATCACAAAAAACAGTTACATTCTCAAGGACCTGGACCTTCTCGCCAAACTAGCTGAGCACCAATTGGTTAAAGTATGTTTATCCATTACGACCTTACAGGAAGATCTCAGGCGGTTTTTGGAGCCCCGAACCAGTAGCATCCAACAACGTTTTCAAGCGGTGCAACAATTAACGGAACACGGAGTGCCTGTTAGTGTCATGGCAGCTCCAATGATTCCTGGGCTCAATGAACATGAGTTGATGGGGATAGCCAGAAAGGCTTCTGAGTCGGGGGCCTACAGTCTGGGGTATACCATGGTACGCCTTAATGGCGATATTGGTCCTATCTTTGAAGATTGGATTCGAAGAACTTATCCTGATCGCGCAGATAAGGTGCTGAATAAAATCAAGGAATGCCACAACGGACAATTGAGTGATACGCGTTCTGGTATTAGGATGCGAGGTGAAGGTCAGATTGCCCAGATGATCAAACAACAGTATGACCTAGCCAAAAAATTATACTTCCAGGATAAGTCTGCTCCACCTTTCGACATGGAGTTATTCGAGAAATTCCGCACCCCACAACTAAGTCTGTTTTAGTACGGAAGATTATCAACCCCGTAAATGCCTCTGATCCCTTGCTCGAAAGCAGGTCCTCCGCCTCGACTAGGGTGCCGCACGTAAATGCTTTTGACTCCTAAGTATTGGAGGGCGTATTCGGCCTTGCGCCCTATCGCAATGACACGTGTTGGTCGGAAAATTTCCAGCAAGTGTTCTAAAATGTGAGCGGTGGATCGTAGTTCTCTCTTGGAGGGTGAACGATTGGCAAAAGGTGGGCTATTGCTTCCATTCTTTAGTGTCCAACCGGCTTTACCAGGATTTCTCCTCCTTCAGGTACTGCCGAACATAATCCTTTATGCCATCCTCTAGGCTGTAAAATTCTTGGTCGTAGCCAATCGATCTTAACTTCGTCATGTCAGCTTCAGTAAAATATTGATAGGTATCTCTAATGTCTTCGGGCGTATCGATAAAGGAGATATTTGGACTTAATTCCATGGCCAGGAAAGTATTGGTGGCTAAGTCTAGGAAGGTTCGGGCCTGACCAGTGCCCAGATTATAAAGGCCATTGGGGAAGTGCTGCTGAAATAGAAAATAACAGACCTCCACCACATCCTTCACGTAGACAAAATCCCGACTTTGATGGCCATCTGCTATTCCTGCCCGATGAGAACGGAACAACTTCATCCCACCCGTTTTCTTAATTTGCCGTACCGTATGGAAAATGACGGAAGCCATTCGGCTTTTGTGATATTCATTGGGACCATACACATTGAAAAATTTCAAGCCTGCCCAATGTGGTGGATGATGATCTTGCTGAAGCGCCCACTTATCGAAATCGTTCTTAGATCGTCCATAAGGATTCAATGGTTCCAGTTCTGCAACAATAGCATGATCGTCCTTGTAACCTTTATCGCCAATCCCATAGGTAGCCGCGCTGGAAGCATATACTAACGGTATCTCGTGGGTAGCACAACTGAGCCAAATGGCCTTTGTATAGTTCAAATTCAGTCGATCAAATATATCTGTATCTTGCTCGGTTGTGTCGGTCCGGGCACCCATATGAAAAATGAAATCAACCTGAGCTCCATTAGCCGCCAACCAATCTGGAAAAGCTTGCCTATCCATATCTTTAACTCTTTCTTTTCCTTCCAGATTAACTAATTTATCGGAGCGGGAAAAGTCATCCACGAGCAGTAGATCTTTATGTCCTGCATCATTTAACTTACGAACCAGGCAACTGCCAATAAATCCTGCTGCACCCGTTACGACTATCATATCTTTTTGCCGCAAAAGTAAGTTCTTATCGCCTATTATCGTATTCTAGGCCGAATTATCCCGCTAGAAAGCAGAAAGGCCCTGGTCAACCGGGGCCTTTGCTTCATTGTGGACTTTATGGGGATGCAAAACTGATTATAAGCTGAGTTACAGTTTTCTATTTGTAATCGCTTGACTAGCTGATTTAAGCTTAGTCTTTCTACATGAACGGGAAACGGTTTTCATAGCTCTTGACATGCCTTTGCCTGTCTAAGGTTTTGATTCTTTAGTGGTGGGATCTAGCTACTTAGACGGCATAGTGGTATCGAGGGGTTGGGTGATTTTTTATTTTTTGCAAAAAAAATCATTCCCTTAGTCATACACGGTGTCAAGCTAGGTTTCATCTCACCAATAGCACATCGCCTGTCAACAGTTGTAGCCTTCCCCGAAAATCTCTCCAAAAGATCGTATAGACATATACTCCTAACTCTGCTTCTTTCCCTTTTACCCCCCCATCCCAGCTAGGAGGCTTACCTTGATCTCGGCGATCTGCCTCAAACAGTAAGTCTCCCCATCGGCTGTATATCTTCATTCCTTCAATTCGATCCATCGCCTCATCGGTACTTTCTAAGCGAAAAACATCGTTGATGCCATCATCATTTGGAGAAAAAGCATTAGGAATATAAAAGCTGGGAGGAGGTATTACTTTTATCCGAATTTCATCTATGGCACTACACCCCCATTCATCTGTAGCCTCCAATCTATATTGTGTACTTTCTAACGGGCTAACAGAGAGAAAGGAACAGATTTGACAATCAATCCCCCCTAAATCACTCGACCAAACTAACTCCGTAGGAGAAAAATTGATGGACAATGGTTCCAAATCTATCTGTTCACCCAAAAAAATGGTGGTATCAGGCCCAAGATCCAAATTCAACATATTATTGGCTGCGGGTACATCAATGCTGATGGATTGCTGACAATTAAAAGTATCTTGAACCATTATGGTATAACTACCAGGGGCTAGTCCGATAAAGACGGGATCTTCTTGAATTGGCTGGTCGTCAAGATGAAAGGTGAAGGGCGGAAAAGCTCCTTCCACAAAGATCTCGATTTGGCCGTTGGCAGCGGATGCACAAGAAGCCGCTCCACTTTCTGCAGTAATGACCAGTGGAAGGCTACAAGGGTCATAAAACGAAAGGGATAAATAGGTCGTACTATCGCAGCCGTTGATCCCCGTTAATGCCGCTTGGTAGATACCTGCCGTAGAATAACTTGTCCCCAGAAAACTATAGGAAGTGCCCAGTGGTTGTTCCACAAAAAGGGTATCCCCTTGTGACGGCTCTTGAATACCAAGCTCTAGCGTAATAATGCTATCACATCCCGACACACTTGGTAAAGTATCCTGATAAAGACCCGCTTCGCTAAGTACTTGCCCGGAAAAGACCAGTTGATCTCCTCTACAGATAGACTCAGAAATATTTGACCGAATCTCAGCTAGTACAATCAGATCCAGATTGACAATGCTATCGCAACCAAAAACATTTACTAGTGTATCTTGGTACTGACCGGTTGCTGATCTTGCTACTCCCGCAAAAACAACACTATCTCCAGCGCAGAGGGTTTGCAATAAGCTTTCAAAAGAGTTATCCCACACTTCCAAATGTAGTTCCACGATACTATCGCACCCCCAGGAAGAATCAAGTGTATCTAGGTAGATACCTGCTGTATCCAGCAAATTGCCAGCAAATTCAAAAACCTCACCTGCGCAAATATTTTCGATCACTTGAGTGTTTAATTCAGGTAAGGTAAGTTCAAAAGGCGATGTTAAATCGCAATTCCCCTCGATATCACTGATCAAAACCTGGTATACACTGGAAGAAATAGCGGATTCTTCAGTCAATAAGAGCAAGGTGTCCGTTGCTCCTATAATCGGAATGGAATCCCGATACCATTGATAGGAAACTCCCGTCTGAAAAGGGATCCTCAAGCTAAGTACCTCTTGGCAAGGTTCGCCGGATAGCATAATACTAGGGACTATGGGTGGATCTATTTGCTCCCGAATTGCAACCTCATCCATCACCATATATAATTGTGCATTGCCAGCACCAGGGGTAAACTCACAGTCCACCGTATAAAAAATGGCTTCAATATCCTGTTCTGGTATCACCTCAAAAGTTAAGGTATTCCAGCCTTGCGTCAAGTCTCTTGCGTTTACAGTTCCTAATCGAGTCACGGGCAACTGAAGCTCACAAAAAGAATTGTTCCCTCTAGTATCGTAAGCAACTAGTCGATCACATAGGTCAATTCCTACTAAAGAAAAGAGTAGATCAGGAGCGTCGTTCCGTAAATTGGCTAAGTCAAAGGAAACTTGATAGGTCTTACCTGCTTCCATTGGACTATCTAGACATACACCCATTGATTCCGTGAACTGTCGACCATCCACCATTTGTACGACGCTAAAAATATAGCCATCATTCGCTGCTCCTTGGTTGAAGGCATTAGCTAGGAATCTGACATCAGGGCGTAGATTGTTATCAGAACAATTATCGCTTATGTAATCCGGGCTTGGCCCTAAAACGATCCAATCTGCTAGGCAATTGACTTGGCCCAGGTCGGCACAACAACCGGTAGTTTGATTAAATTGACCATTGGGGACCAAATTAGGGCTAAGGCGGCCTTCACATTGACAATCAGGATCAAAGGCATCAATTCGGCCGTCTTGATCATCATCTAAACCATTATCACAGATTTCCATCATCCTCGCCGGAGCGGCGAAGGTAGTTGACATTTCTTCACTCCTTCCAGATAGTAGTAGACAATACAAGAATAAGCAGCAGCTAAGCTCACTGGTTATGTTCATGGATTATACTTTTCAGCAAAGGAAGTCGGAAAAGAGAAGCTCCGTCTAATCGCCACAATGGCTAACTTCCCTTTCCGACCTCAAGGTGAGGGGGCCTTGTCAACTTAAACAAACTTTGTTTAGTAAATCCCTCACAAAGGATTGCTAGTATTAGTTTTCAAATGGCGCTGGCGCTATAGTTTACACCTGATTCATTAACTACTAGATTTTGTCTTATTTATTGAATGATCAAACGCCCTTCACTAAGCAAGCCGCTCCGGCCCCGGACCGTGAAGAAATAGATACCTGGCGCTAAGTCTTTACGGTGCAACACATGCTGATCAGACTGCCAGCTTTCCGTGCGAACTTTACGCCCCAGATAATCGAAAAGGGCTAATTGTAGAGCTTGTTCTTCTCTATTTTCTAGCTGAATCACCGTAGATTCCGTGAAGGGATTTGGGATTAGATTGGCCGTAACTAATTTAGGCGCTGGCGCTTGAGCCGAAGACACCAAAGGCTCCCCAATCAAATGCTGAACGGTGTTCGTGATGACCGGCTCGTTGAAATCAAAGTAAATGCCCGCCGTATTTTCAATCAAACTGCCGATTGGATTATCTGCTACTTGTTGGACACTGAATTTCACAAAGCCATTAGATCCCTCCAGATTCGTGGTGCTGTCGGGAAGAAGGATATTATCAAACCGGAACTCCATCATGCGATCCTCCTTGATCGCAAAGCTGTAGGGGTGACTGGAGGCCCCTGGTTTTACGGTGCTAATGTCTAACAATTCGGAAAGTTGATCCTCGATACGTACAGTGAAAGCGGTATCTGTTCCCGTGTTTTGGAAACGGATCATATATTCTATTTCTGTATTAGCCTTCGTGATCTTATCTACCCCAACTCCTTTGGGAAAGGCTTGCTTATCATTTGGGTCAAAGGCTCCGATATTCTCCTGGCAATCAATGGAAATATCGGGTCGCCAGTCTGATTCAGCGAACTGGGTCACAAAGCCACGGCTGAAGTCGCCGCTTTCATTTTCTCCACACCCTTCCAGGGATATTCCACTGATCTTAGTCCAAGGGTAGCCATCCACCTGGTCCACTTCCAGTCGGAAGGTAGAGCCATTGGCAGGCAGTGTAAACTCCTGCTGTTCACCATTTAGTAGTATATCTGTTTGGCCATCCTGCAACATCAATATGTCTTCGATCACAATATAGTGATGACTCTCCGTCATATCTTGGCCTATGTTTCGGATTTCAAACTTTACCTCATCCTCCTCACATTTTGCCTTTAGTTCCAGTTCTGGTCCTTCAAATAAGCTATCGCCATTACAGTCACTACTGTCCGTAATTTTAGCCTCAGTGCAATGCGTTTGACCAAGCTCAGAATCACAGGAGATCTGTATTTTTATATAGAATCTACCACAATCACCAGGGGGAATATCCCCCACATCAAACGTGTAGGTCTGCCCATCCACACTACTCCAAGGATAGCCACTTTCTAATACTTCTAAATAATCATCAAATACGATTTGTATTTCAGCATCTTTTGCACTAACCCCTCCATAATTGCAATAGTTAACCCAATAGATCGTTTCAAAGCATCGACGGAGGAAGGGTGTACTTACATCCAGGTATAGCTCTGGGCAAGGGCTATCTGCAATAATGCCAAAGTCTTTTTCTAAGTTGGTATTGATGCTTCCTGTCGCAATATCTTCATGTAGCGTGCTATTCGGACAAGTAGTGCTGATATTTTCCCAAAGTACCACTTCCACATCGATCTTATCGCCCTCTTGGAATTCAATGGAGCGCCCCGCAAAACCCATACGTGTTGGGGTAAATTCCGTAATATAGGCTGCATACCTTGGTGTAAAGGTGCCAGAAGTAGTACTGATCATACTAGCGGCTGTTACTCCATTAACCTGTAGCGAAACTCGAACATCCACCCCTGCAATCCGCTCCTGCTCAAAAGTTGCTTGACAATCTCCATCATCAATAAATACCCCCCCAGAAACAGTATGACGGGTAAAATCTCTAACGATTGTCACTTCTGCCAGGCAGGTATTTTGATTCCCCTGCTCATCGGTCACCCAGACCGTAACCAACCTAATGCCAGCCTGGGTTTCGTCGAAGTATAGAAACTCAGTAGTAGGGGGTTCATCACCTCCAATACCTTCCTCGATCGCAAAACTGAGTTCTGAGCTGCAGTTGTCAAAACTTTGTGCTGCTAAAAATGAAGCACCCAGTACGAAGGGATTAGCCATGGTCGTAACCCTAAACACTTGGTCCTGAGAACACAAAGCTAAAGGAGCAAGTTCATCATTGCTACAATCTGGAGGGTTCCCCTCACTATCAGAGACCTGTATATATCCCTGACATTGATCTTGATTATTGGCATTGTCGATGGCAGTCAGAGTGACCAGATAGGTACCTTTTTCATCAAATTCAAGAGAACTTTGTGGACTGGTAGCTCCATCCAAAGTAATCGTGAAATTTAGATCAACCGTACAATTATCTGAGCTACTGCGGTTTAAGGTAGCCGCCTCTACCGTAACCGTACCGGTTTCTGCACTAAGGGCAACATTTACCTCCGATTGACATACTGCGGAAGGAGGAACAATGTCACTTGCACAATTGGAAGAGTCATTAATTAAAACATAGGTTTCACAGAAATCCCAATTGCCCGTCTCATCACCTGCCCAAATTCTAAGTAAACTGATACCAAGGTTGTCCTGTGTAAGGACTATTGCTGACTCTTGAGGAACGGTAGTACCATCGCCATCATCTAATAATTCCATTCTTAAAAAAGGTTCATCGGTACAGTTATCCGTGAGCGCTGCAATGAAATCCTGTGCCCAAACAGTGGTTGCCAAGGAGTCAGGGATACCATCTTGATTTAGATCGGATGGAGGGTTTTGAACGGCCAATGTGACTGCCAGACCATTGATGCAAATCGGTAATGGAGGACGGGTATCGGGATTACAATTCTGAGCCTTCATTAGGTTCCCAAGGGGGAGAAAGAGTAAAAATAGAAGTAGGGTTTTATTCATTTTCCTGAGATTTTGAGTGTGGGATTATTATTGTTTTCAGATTTAAGTAGTGTGACGTCTTTGGATAGAGCTTATCAGCTAAGCCCCTTCGATCAAGCTGGCATTAGTTCGATCGAGCCAAGATTTGATGTGCGATCTTTCCGATCCAATGGCACGCACGAACTGGTAGGGGGCAATAAACTCCTCAGCAATAGTCCGGAAGTTAACTTGGTATTTTCTTTGCCATTAGAGACTATCCACATAAACGTTTTTCAATACTTCAAAAATGCAAACTTGACAGTAGTAGAACAAAATCATTTTCCTTAATTTGTACACTGTTTTTTATAGTTTATTCACATAAATTACTTATAATCAATTATTTAAAAGATATATTGTACAAGACAATTCTTTTCTAGATTTATGAGTATGATGAATTCCCGCTTTGGTAGTCTCTTTCTACAGCTTTCTGCAGCTGAGCGACGCTCCTTTGGTAGATTTATTGCCTCTCCTTTTTTTAATCAACAAGATTTAGTTAAGCGTTTGTGGAACTGCTTGGTGTCTCGCTACGAAAAGCAAGCTAGGTTGGATGAAAAGGAATATTTGTTTGGAGTACTTTATCCAGGCCAAGCCTATAATGACCAGCAAATGCGGCTCTTAATCAGTCGTTTGTATCAAAAACTTCTTGAATTCCTGGCTTATGAAGAAGCTGTATCTAGCCCAGCTCAAATGAAACTGTATGAAGCCAGGGCCTTAAGGAAGAAACAACTGGACAAGCACTTTCAGCGCAGCTTGGGCCAGGCTCAAGCCAAGATAGAGGAGCAAGGCTATCGAAATGCAGAGTATTGGCAATTCAGTTTTCAGTTGCAGTTAGAAGGTTCCAGAAGTGTTTCGAAGACACAATACGGTGGGCAAGAAGCGCTGCAAGATCTCTCCAACACCTTAGACCTTTCCTATTTCACCGCTAAACTCCGACATGTTTGTCTTTTACTTACCCATCAAAAGGTCTATCAATCTCAATTCGATATCGGGATGCTGGAGGAGATATTAAGTTATATTCAAGAAAAACAACTCTTACAAGAACCTGCTATTGCTAGTTACTATTACTACTATTACACCTTGATAGAACCGGAGAATGATGAGCACTTCCAGCATTTCAAGGTCAGTCTTTTTGAGCATTCGCGGCAATTCCCAGCGGAAGAGATTCGTGATCTCTTTCTACTGGCTATCAACTATTGTGTAAAAAAAGGGAACAGTGGTGATCAGGCCTTTATCCACGAGATGTTTGATCTTTATAAGGCCGGCCTGGCGACCGATGTTTTTTTGGATCAAGGCGAGTTATCGCACTTTACCTTTCACAATATAGCAACTGCCGGACTCAAGACTAAGGCATTTAAATGGGTAGGAACTTTTATAGAGGAATACAAGAATAGATTGGCCCGCCAACACAGAGAAAGTTCTTACAGTTTTAATCAAGCCCGTCTGGCATATGCCCAGGCACAGTATCAAACGGCTCTACCTTTGCTTCAAAAGGCAAACTATCGAGATCTATTGCTAAACCTGGCTGCCAAGACCTTATTGTTGAAGATCTATTATGAGTTGGATGAATTTGACTTACTCAACGCGCACCTCGACGCGATGAAGAATTTCATTCGAAGAAAAGCGGTGATTGGCTATCATCGAACCAATTACTTAAACATTGTTCGGTTTACTAAAAAATTGGTCAACAGCAATTTATATGATCGGGAAAGACGGAAATCCTTAAGGTTACAAATTGAAGAAACAGTCGTATTGACGGAAAAAGAGTGGTTACTAGAACAGTTGTAGTAAGGTAGGGGCATAAAAAAAGCCCGGCATTGTCGTACCGGGCCTCTCGCTAATAACAAATCATAATCTCATGAAATAATAAGACGACCTAATTCTTAGAAAAAACGAAACTTATTAATTAAAAATGACGACTTCAATCTGTGGGTTCCTTGCTCAAGGAGCAAGGAACCGATTGTTAATGGGATTATGATTATCGTATAACGACCTTGCCAGTGGCAATAATCTTACCCTCACTTTCCATCCTGTACATGTACAAGCCTCCTGGTAAGGATCTACGATAAAAATCATAATTGTTCCCTCTGAAACGATCGGTACGGATGAGCCTCCCGGCTACATCAAACAATCTAAACTCTACTACATCAAAAACCGTGCCTGTAATTTCAAAGGATGTTGATTCAAAAAACGGATTTGGAGAAACTTTTATTGTTGCGCCACTCGGATTTCCTGGCCCTGGATTCACATCACTTATGATGCAGCCAGTACTTACGATATCCGAGCACCCTACGATATGTCTCACTTTATTCGTAGGCTGCGGGGCGTAATAATCAAAATAGACGGTAGCACTATTATCGATTACGATTCCCACGTCGTTAATCGGTTTTTGGGCAATTCGGAATTGAACGAAGCCGCGGGAATTAGCCTCCTCTGTGCTACCGCCTGGTTGAAGTTGGATTTCATCGAAGGTGATTTTCAGGATACCATCATTGTAAATTTCGAACTCATAGGGATGACTGCTTGCACCTAGAACAATACTCGATACGTCTAGGGCTGAAGACATGGTATCCCGAATCACCACTCGATCTATGATTTCGGATCCAGTGTTTTCAAAAATAATTGTGTATTCAATCTCAGTGTTCTGGTCTATTATAGAATCTTGATAGCCTTTGGGATAGCCTCTCATAAGCACCCCGGATCCGGTTGATAAAGCTTCTTGTACGTCAACTGCCTGGAAAATGTCTCCTTCATCTTCGGGAAACTGTGAAACCATTCCGACATTGTAGGGTTCACCGTCGGCTACACAGCCTTCGACCGCTACAGTGGGATAACTGTTACCTGGATGACCTTCTTCTTGTTCCGCAATTAATCGGTAAGTAGGGCCATCTAAGGATTGTAATGGAATCAATTCCGTTTGATCTCGTTCCAGTTTAAATTGCTCCGTTCGGAACATGATCTGATCCTCAACCACAAAGTAGGTGCGGTTTCTGACCATATCAGCACTTCCTACATTGCGAATTCTGAAGTTCAAGGTCCCTGTCTCCGTATCACAATCTCCACTTACCTGGATGCTAGCTCCACTCCAGTCGTCGCTTCCCTCACAGATTATATCTGGATAAATGTGCGCTCTAACTAAAGTAGCTTGCCCTTCCACTACACCTTCACAGCTCATTTGCGTGATGATCGTAAATTCACCACATTCCATACTTGGCACATCTCCCAAGGGGAAAATAATGATTGAATCATTCTGTGCACTTGGAGCAAGTGTAGAAGAAACAAAACTTAGATCCTCATCTAAAGCAATGGTAATAGAGGCATCTTCACCTGTGGAAGGACCTAAATTGCAATACGATACTGAATAGATCGCATTCTCGCAGTTGACTATAAAAGGTGTAGTGACATCCACCTGCATGGCAGGGCAATCCACTCCTCCAGTTACGTCAAAATTGATTTCCGTCGTGTCATAGAACTCATTGAGCGCGACGATATGTATCTCCGGCTCACATACATCCCATAAATCGTTGGGAGGTAATGTCTTTATCGTGTAGGTTCCCGTATCTACTAAGGCAGAATAGAACCCATTGGTATCAGAGGTAATAAAGTAAGTGTGGTCGGCACTTTCAGCAATAACTAGCCAATCTTCCAATGGTGTAGCTGTACTGTCAGGCGCTGAACAACCATCCGCTTTGTATTGAATAGTTCCGCTAATCTGATTGGTTACCACATTTCCAGTCCCATCTAGCTTCAGGATAATCAGATCATTGAATAAATTCAGGACCAGGCCATTGTAACCCGTGATCACGAATCCTCCGTCTTGCGTAGAAGCAATACTTTCTCCAAAATCTTGATCACCAGGCTCCCCGACCAAAGAATGCCAATCTTTCTCTCCGGACGAACTGAATTTGGCAACCAAAATATCCGTTTCAATTCCAGTTAGAGAAGTCAAGCCTACTGCCACAAAGCTTCCATCATCCAATTCGATAATATCTTTACCGATATTTTCTACACCGGAGATGGCGTACTTCTTAATCCAAATGGAATCCCCATTTAGATCAAATTTCCCGATCAGCAGCTTCCGAACATTTTCGGCAGTACCCGTAATCATCAGATGATTGTCAGAAGTTAGAATCATGTCTGACACCTCTTCAATCTGCTCTACGGTACCATATGCTTTGCTCCAGATACTATCACCGCTGAGATCCACCTTCTGTAAAACAATGTCGTTCCTAGTGTTTATTAGAGAGTTATCAATAGTTGGTGAATTCTTTGCGATAATATATCCGCCATCCGTGGCCACAATTCCGGTAACCTTATCGTTCTTGCTAGAACCGCTCACCTTTCTCCACACCTCTTCTCCTTCAGTAGTTACTTGCATCAACAGTACATCATCCTTCTTTCCATTATCCTTATCGAAGGTGGTGCCGGTGATCAAGTATCCGTCCCCAGCAAGGGTAGGAACAATAGCAACTCCTGCATCATCTGTTTCAGAATCGAATATCTTACTCCATCTTTTGTTTCCTCTTCTGTCAATATTGAGCAAATACAGCTTATCATCGGAAGTAATGGTTGGGCGAATAGTGCCCAATATTAGAAAACCATCTTCTAGTTCCACAAGATCAGCTGGCCGCTCAGAAAATCCTTCATCATAGACCTTTGTCCAGAGAACGGTACCGTCAACGTCGGTACGAACGATAAAAATATCAATGTCACTGTTGTTCACGCCAGGGAAAGATTCACTGAATCCCAAGGAAATTATTCCGTGATCCACTGTTTCTCTCACAATCAACCCCTGATCCTCTTTATTCCCGCCGAATGAACGTTGCCAACCCTGCGCTCCGACCGTTGTTCCAATCAACATGATTAAGATCAGCCAAAGCCCCCATTGGGACAACATTCGGCTCAATCTAGGAACAACCAAAAGGGAATTCATCATTAGCGCAATTTTTAGGTCGTTTGTTTTCGTTGACAGTACAAATATGAAATGATTGCTAAGGTTTTTCAAAGACATTTTTGGCCATTTGTTGAAAAAAAATCCTATTTTTACTACCACTTGTAATCATAAGTAATTAAAAAACAACAATTTAAAATAAATTACATTGTTGATAAAAAAAGAAATAAAGGACATCAAAAACAGTCACCTGGTTAGCATATTACAAACCTTCTCTAAAAAGGAGATACGAGAAACCCGGAAATGGCTGCATTCTCCAATACATAACCAGCGTGAAGATGTGGTTGACCTTTTCGATTATCTAGTAAGTGGAAACCACTTGTGGAAAGATAAGTTCCTGGAAAAGGAACGAATATTTAGAAAAATATTCCCTCGGGAAAGCTACAATGATGCCAAGTTAAGACAAAGTATCCACTTTCTATTAAAAAGCCTGGAAAGTTATCTAATCACCAAACAGTTACAGGAAGATACCATTCAGGCCAAGATGGCTTTGGTTAGCATCTACCGGAAACGCAAACTCACCAAAGCTTTTCAAAAAACGATTAATGAGGTTCAGGAATTACAAAAGGAAACTACTTATCAAAATGAGCAGTTTTTCCGTAATGAGTATCTGATTCAACAGGAACGTTATCTCTTCCTGGAAGGCCAGAAGAAGAGAAATATTCCTATGAATTTGCAGGAGGTCTCTGATGCCCTGGATACTACCTTCCTAGCTGATAAACTGCGGCAGGCGTGTCTGATGTTGTCCCATCAGAAAGTATACAAGACCAAATATGACATTGGTCTTTTCAATGAAATCATGCGGTATATTGAAAACAACGATTATCTGAATATCCCCGCAATTTCTATTTACTACTATGTTTATAAGGCGATCACGGAAGTAGACCAATTGGCTCACTTTGATAATTTAAAGCAACAGATCTATCAGAACGGCAGGTTATTTCCCCCAGAGGAAATAAAGGATATCTATCTGATGGCCATTAACTATTGTATCGGGAAGATGAATGCGGGCTATACCGAATTTACGCGGGAGGCTTTTGAATTGTACAAAGAGGGCCTTGAAACGAAAATTCTAATTGAAAACAACAGCATCTCTCCCTGGACCTTTATCAATGTTGCCATTAATGGCCTAAAACTAAAAGAATACAATTGGGTAGAATCCTTCGTAAATAATTACAGTCACTACATTCCGCAAGTGAAGAGGGAAAGCATTGTCCTATTTACCATGTCAAAGCTGTACTTCGAAAAAGGAGATTACCCGAAGTCCATGGAAATGATCAATCGTGGCGATTTTGATGATTTGTTGATCTATTTGAATGCTAAAACCATGCTGCTAAAGATGTACTATGAGCTGGATGAATACGACGCGCTGGATTACCAATTGGACAGCCTTGGTATTTATATTAAGCGAAAGCAAATCATGGGGTATCACAAAGAGAATTATCAAAACATTATCAAGTACACGAAGAAGATTGCACGGGTCAATCCCTATAGCAAAAAGGATGTAATACGCCTCAAAGAGGACATCCAAGTAGCCCATCCGTTAACGGAAAGAGAATGGCTGTTGGAACAATTGGAGAGTATGTAGATATGCTTGGGGAAACTAACTCATGTGCCACCCCTGCCTTAAAGCCCACAAGCCCCTTTCAATACCTTAAATAGTACGGAAAGGGGCCTGTCAATTGATCACCCATAGCGCCCTAAAACTTCGCCCCTAAAACATAGGGCAGCATCGCTCTCCAGGTGGGCCAATCATGTGGCATATCATGCCCCCAGATATCCAGATCATGGGGTACGCCCTTTGCATGGAGCACGCCGGAGAGTCGGCGGGAAGCATCCGGTGCTTCATAGTTCCCCGACCCCGTCATGATGTGGATATGATTACTAGCTCGCATGGCAGAAAGGATGTGATGATCATCCAGGTTGGGTAGATACTGCATGGGAGAATTGAAGTATACATCCTGATCATGATAACCCTTGGTATAGGAAGCTAAGTCATAATCCCCACTCATCGCAATCACCCCATTGATCAAATCTGGGCGCTTAAAAAATAGATTGGCGGCGTGAAAAGCCCCCAGGGAAGCTCCGCAAGTAATAATTGGTGTTTCCCAACTGGTATTATTGCGAATGAATGGCACTACCTCTTGATAGATGTATTCATTGAATTGCGCATGGCGGATGGACTTATCTCTCGGATGCATATGGTTGTTCAACCAGCTTTCCGAATTAATGCTATTTACTGAGAATATCTTTACCTTACCCTCATTGATCATTGGACTGATAGCAGCCATCAAGTGGAAACGCTCATATTCCAGATAATCAGCTGCTGCTGTAGGGATCATCAACAAAGCGAAACCATAGTGACCATAAACAGCCACCTCCATATGTTTATGTAAACGTGGACTATGCCAACCGTGAATTTCTCTGTGCATTTTCAAAATTTTCCGCAAAAATAGGCTTTTTGCGGAAAACCACATGCTCCAATTCGCATTACTTCAAGGACTTGCTCTTTCGGGATAACCCATTGCCTACGACCTCACGTTCTACAACATTGGAAGAAAATAGCCGGAAGAAATACTAGATTCCTCCGGCTATCAATTCGCTTTTTCGCTGTACTAATCCTAAAGACTAGTAAGAGATCTGTATTTATCGGATTAAGTTGAGCTTGGCAGTCTGTCGTTCATCGTCAACACGCAAGTTGACAATATAAAGACCGCTTTCCAATCTCAGCCCGTTGGTGGCTATACCATCCCATTGCAGATGTTGTGGTCCAGCTGCAAGCTGAGCATCAACTAGCTGCTTGATACGCTGCCCCTGAAGGTTGTAGATTTCGACCGTGACCCTAGCCGATTTTGGCAAAAAGAACCTAATGTTCGTTCGCTCTTGAAAAGGATTAGGGAAGACAGACAAATCAATAATTGGATCAGTTTGGCCTATTTGAATATTCTCTAGAACCGGTGCTTCGATTTCAGATTCGGTAGTGCCTACAAATGGACTATAATATGAATCAGAACTTTCACTTTCACAAGCATCAGCATCCCAGTTCCAGATAACATTTTCCTTGGCATCAACCTTATCTCTAGCAATGAATAAACCAGTCATTCTAGTGGGGTAGGTTTTACCCTTTTCTACCTCCAGTTTCTCTTTGGTATAAATGTTGGCTGAAATGGTACTACTTTCTTCAATTTTCACTTTTTCTTTAGCGAAGATCCAGACCTCATGACCTTCATTGGAGACCAACATTTCTTTACCTCCTTTAAAGTCTTTTTTAATCAGCAAATTTGTGCTTTGATCAAAGAGTATCGTGGCCCCCTTCTTCAAGTCCATCTCTTCAATCTTCACCGTTGCATGATTTGAAAAAGTGATAGTGACATTTTTACCTACTTCAATTTTTCCATAGCAATCCTCCGTAAGGATTACAGGTGCGCTATTATCTGGAATATCCACATCGTTATGGCAAGCATTTCCACTGAGAAAGGCAGGTATCAAGTTTTCATCCACTCGCCCTCTAATGTAGGTGGTTACCTGACTGCCTCCTTTTCGTTCAAGTTTCGGTGCTTTAACAAAGGTATTGGCTGCTGTGACCATCGTTCCCTGCTCTAACTTGACCTTCTTTTTTCGTTTCACAATTCCCAATCCACCGCTTTCCACCGTATTCTTTTTCATTTTTATTTCCTTGTAGCTAATCACAGTATAGCCGTTTAGGAGATCGGGATCTCCGGTTTTATTAACCGTCACGGTAAAGTTGCAATTAGCGGCTGCATTACCTGCCACATCAACACCAGAATAGGTCACTACCGTAGAACCTATGGGGAAGAAGTCGCCTGGATTATGTGAGGAATTGTCGGTCGCACCTGGGCAATTGTCATCGAAAGTAGGCGGCGTCCACGCTACACTAGCACCACAGTCTCCGGGATCATTATTGACCGATATATTACCTGGGCAATTGCTGAAGCTAGGAGCTTCGGCATCACTGACGGTGACAGTAAAGACACAATCGGTCGCCACATTAACTGCCGCATCAGTACCCGAGTAAGTCACTACCGTAGCACCAACGGGGAAGAAATCACCAGGATCGTAGGTTGAATTTTCCGTTGCGCCTGGACAGTTATCTTCAAAAGTAGGCGGTGTCCAAGCTACTTCGGCTCCGCAGTCGCCTGGATCATTGCTGACCGAGATATTGCCTGGGCAATTGCTGAAGCTAGGTGCTTGATCATCCGTAATCGTGACTTGAGCGGTACATTTGTCCGTCAAACTTCCATCGCTGACCGTCAATTCTACTGTATACGGGCCGCCTACGGCAAATGGCCCAGTGTTATCCAGGGTCAATTGGAGTGTAGTTCCATCTGGATCACTAGATCCATTATTTATTTGTGCCGCCGTGATGGTCGTCTCACAGCTATTTAAGTCCGCAGAAACACTGATGCTTTGACATTCGGCTACGGGCGGTTGGTTACACCCCCCTCCATTATCTACTACATTAAAACTACAATCGATGGTGTTTATACCTCCCGCAGGGTCAGTCGCAGTAAGCGTCACAAGTTGTGTACCCACATCGTCACAAGTGAAGCTGGCTGAAGGACTAGTCTCCGTGGCACTACAATTATCCGTAGAGCTACCATCACCAATGTTAGCGGATAAAGTTCCATTTCCACTGGCATCTAGCACAACATCAGGAATAGAGGCTGGACAGATCGCGACTGGCGCTTCATTATCGATCACTGTCACCTCAAAGGAGCAAGCTGCCGAATTGTTATCCTCATCAGTAGTTGTCACATTAACCGTAGTTGTACCCACATTAAAGGCTGTACCAGGATTCTGACTATAAACAATATCCACATTGGTATCACAATTATCCGTAGCGGTGGCCGCAAAGTTGACTACGGCACTACACTGACCTGGATCATTGTTCACAGTGAGGTTACTCGGACAAGTTGGTACGGGGTCTTCGGTATCATTAACGGTGACCGTAAAACTGCAATTGCTGGCGTTATTCCCTGCCCCATCACTTCCCGAATAGGTAACGGTAGTAGAACCAACGGAGAAGAAATCACCTGGATTATGGCTTGCGTTTTGGCTGGTACTTGGGCAGTTGTCGCTTAGCGTCGGAGGTGTCCAATTGACAATCGCACCACAGTCCCCTACATCATTGCTAATCGAGATATTACCTGGACAATTGCTAAAAGTCGGTACCTCATTATCGTTCACGGTGACACTGAAGGTGCAATCGGCGGTGTTACCGCTGGCATCTGTAGCCGTTACGGTTACAGAGGTGAGGCCTACAGGAAATAGACTTCCACTAGAAGGGACTGCTGCTGCCGTTGCTCCAGGGCAGTTGTCAGTGGCACTAGCAGAGAAAGAAACTACCGCTCCACATTGTCCTGGATCATTATTGACCTCAATATCAGCAGGGCAGATCGCTACCGGATTTTCATTGTCGGTTACCGTTACATCAAAGGAGCAATTGTCTGTATTGCCAAGGTCATCCGTAGCGGTCACGTCTACTTGGGTCGTTCCCACATTAAATGCCGTCCCCGGATTCTGGCTATAGGTAATATCTACGTTCCCACCGCAATTGTCGGTGGCTGTAGCGTTAAAGCTGACCACTGCACTACAAAATCCTGCATCGTTGTTAACAGTGATATCGGCAGGACAGCTGGCCACCGGATCGGTATTATCTTCAATAGTTATAGTTAAGGAAGCACAAGCGCCACTTGTACCAGAACAAGTACCCTCTGCTCGGACATAATAGGTAGTGGTAGTAGTAGGCGACACATTGAAATTAGCACCAGTGGCGACTTGAGTACCACCACAACTACCCGTATACCACACCCATGTTTGGTCGTCATTCAGATTGCCAACGACCGACAGGGGCTGAGTAGATGATGGACACAAAGGTCCTGTGCTACCAGAGATACTGGTGACTACACCAGGGGTACAGCAAGCCAGATTGCAGTTGAGGGGCAAGGTAGCAGAAATGGTATTACTGGTAATCCAATTGGCGGAGTTATTGATCTGAGTAGCTGAAGCCGTGCTAACCTTGGAACAATCAAGATAGGCATTCTGTACTTCCGGTGTAAAGGAAATAGAGTTAACCCCATCAGTGAATACACTAGGCTGGGCTGAAGTATTGCCATCTACAGCATTGGCATCCCAGGCACCATTCATTTGAATAGCTGCCAGGAAGGCCGTTTCATTTCCAGCGGTGGGTTCAGTACCCTGATAGGCAAATATCTGATCCCCTGTAGTTGATGGATCTAACTGGACACCCGTGACATCTCCGGCAAGTTGCCCCGAAGCATCTTTGATCTCTTGGGTGGCATCAAACACATTAAATTCATCTCCACAACTGTAAGGGCGACAGAATTCTACCGTGATCGTTCCTTCCCCACTTCTGAAACCGCCCGCTGAAAACCAGCCGCGATCGGTGAAACTGATAGTAGTTCCAGCATTAATATCCTTGAGGATTACAAAAGCGAAATCATCGTCATCAGAGCTATAAGCAATAAATGCTATGTCTCCTAGCGCAAGGGATGTCTGGCTTAGGAAAACGATGGTCACCTCATCTTCTGTATCGGGGCAGCTCGCCGCGGAATTATCAATGGTCCATTTGAGGGTATAGGACTGTCCGGCCGTACCAGAAAAAGTAGCCGTAGGATCGGTATTATCTGAAAAACTGCCTTGGCCATCTCCGGTATCTACAAAAGTCCAGGTACCATCTCCAAGGCTACCATTAGCCTGGAGCGTAGTGGAGGTACTGGCATTTATTTTTTCTACATCATTAGGTCCCGCATCTGCTTGCACTGAACCAATGGTAATGGTGGCCGTCTGACAAGTTTCGGATACTACACATCCTCCGCGTCCACTCACATAGTAAGTAGTGGTGCCAGTTGGTGAAACATTGAAAGAGGAACTAGTGGTTGTACCCACCAAGGTTCCACCACAGCTACCTGTATAGATGGCCCATTCATTGGCACCATTGAGTGTTCCATTGATGGTCAGGGCTACCGTTTGCCCTGGGCAAGCCGTTGTTGGGGCAGAGACACTAGTCAATACTGGTTCAACACAAGAGCCACAGGTGAAACTGCAGAAGTCTAAAGAAAGGATAGCATCCTGAGCAGTCCAATTGCTGGCGGTATTGATCGCAGCCCGTAAATTGGCAGGGGAGTTAGTGGTGATGGAGCAATCGTATTTAGCATTATCAGCTTCCGGCGCGATTGAAATCGAATTGACGCCATCCGTAAAGGCCGTTGGCTGGGCAGAAGTCTCCGCATTAGTGGCATTGGCATCCCAGCCGCCATTCATTTGAATGGCTGCAATCCAGTTGGAGGCACCACCACTGGTAGGTGCTGCGCCTTGATAGGCAAAAATCTGATCCCCACTGGTGGCCAGCGCAGGGCTGCTACCCGATACAATAGGAGCCGCCTCATTACTGGCTTCATCCTGAACGGCTACGCCGCTGGTGGCGGAGAACTCATCCCCACAGGAATAAGGCCGACAGAATTCGTAGGTGATGGTATTTTCTCCCCCTCGAAATCCATTCTGGGTACCCAGCCAGCCATTATCGGTAAAGGTGATCTGTGTTCCAGCATCAATATCGGTAAGTAAAACAAATCTAAATTCATCTGGGTTATCAGCGTTATAGCCCGTAAAGGCGATATCTCCCAAGCCCAATGTAGTGGGATTGAGAAAGGTAATCACTACATCATCTGAACTGTTGCTGCAACCTGCATTGGTTACGGTCCAGCGCAGTTCATATTCTTGACCCGCCGTTCCACTAAAGGTGGTGGATGCGATAGAAGAGGTAAGGGTTCCAGGTACCCCATCAAAAAATCCATTGCCATCGCCCGCTCCGATGATCGTCCAGTTACCGGAGCCATTTCCAGCAATATTGGCCGTTGTACTGCCACTAACTTTTTGATCACTGCCCGCATTAGCTGTCAAGCCATTGACCGTAATGGTGATGGCGGTACAATTGGGGGTAGCTACACATCCTCCGGTGCCCCCAACATATAAAGTAACGGTACTACTTGCAGTAAAACTAAAGGTATTACTACTAACAGGGATACTACTAACCAAAGTACCTCCACAACTACCAGCATACAGGTTCCAACTCGTGGCATCATTTGCCGAACCATTGACTGTGATGACCACTGCATCACCAGGGCAAAAGGTATTGCTACCAATCGTCGAATTAGTGCTTAAGCTTGTGATGACTGGATCCGTACAGGCATCCGTGCAAGAAAAGTTACAAAACTGAGAGAGATTGAAGCGTTGCGTGCTACTATTGGTAAAACTCCAATTGGCAGCTGTATAGATACTAGCTCTCAGGTCGGCAGGTAAACCACTGGCAAGACTACATCCGTATTTACCATTGTCTTGATGGGCTACAGCAAAATCATTACCTGGATTAATCGCAAAGATAGGAGGTTGCGCTGATTCCACAGAGCCGATGGCATCCGCATCATATGAAGCCCCTGCAAAGTGTAGGCCTGTGATGAAGGCCGTTTGGTTTGCAGCTGTTGGCACTGTGGTACCATTATAGGCAAATATCTGATCTCCGGAACTGGACAGTTGCAAAGCTCCTTCAACGATGGCTATCGTTCCGATACTAGCCGTCCAGCTACCAGAAGCAAAACTTACCAAGATTTCCGTCCCACAAGTCTGTGCCCCATTAATCGTTAGCCTGATCGTACCTTCACCAGGCCTAAACCCACCAGCGGCAAACCACCCAGCATCGGTAAAGCTGATTACTGTAGTGCCAGAAATATCAGTGAGCAGTACAAAGGACCATTCGTCTGGATTATCCGCATTGTAGCCCGTAATGGCTATGTCTCCTAAACCAAGCTCTGTTGCCTGTAATGGGAAACAGGAAATGATCGAAAAGACAAGACCAAGTACCCATATTCGTTTTTTGGGTCTCATGTTACATTATTTAGTTTGAGAAATGAATGAAATAGTAGGTCCCCTTGCTCATCAGATGGTAAGTGATGGCAAAGCATGCTAATCAAGCCTCAAGCACAATTACAGAGGCTTATTAGAATTTAATTAAATGCAACGATTACTGAGTGGAGAATGAAAAGAACTGGAAATTGTGTGTTCTTAAATTAAAGGAGACAAAATTAAAGGAAAGAAACTATCGGTTATTTACTCTGGACAAAAATAGAGCCTCAGAAGGGGAATTGCAAGTTTACTAAACAAATTTATTCAATGTACACCAACTTAACTCAATAAAAAAGAGAAGACTCACCCCAGCGAGTCTTCCCGAATGCACTCTATATAGTAGAAACACCTTATACGATTTGTGGCAACTCTCTGAGGAAACTTGAAACTTGGATATTTAGTGCTACAACAATAAGGGGTGGCTTTAGAAGAAGTAGTGAGGATTGGGAATCGCCACCTAGCCTCCTTGAATTTTCAACCCCAAACCCTAAATAAGCCCCCTCCTACTGCTAGCCCTGGCCTAATTTGCATCCACTACCCTTCCGGAGCCAGAGATGCTGACATCCAAGCTAGGGGTGCCTTTATATCTTACATCGCCACTACCACTGATTTTCACATCCAGCTCATCCTGTACACGAACCTCTGCATTTCCAGAGCCAGTGATTTCGACTCTGGCGCGCTGCGCATCCATGTCAAAAGCCGAGATATCCCCGGAGCCAGTAATCTTCAGGTCTAGCTCATCCGCTATTCCCTCCAATTTAATATTACCAGAACCGGTGATAATCGCCTCAAAATCATCACCTTCCATTGCTAGATCCATGTCACCGGAGCCTGAAATCTGTAGTTCGACGTCATTAACAATGAATACATTGTCACCAAAGATCTCCCCGGAGCCAGCAATTGACAGTTCGCGGATTTCAGGAATGGTAATAAAGATCTTCATATTGCCGATGTCTCGAACACAATCACGCGTTTCTATTTCCCAGACATCACTGCGAACGTCTCTTTCTAATTCATCAATAATATTCTGCTTCCCTTCTACGATCACTTGTTGAACATCTCCCTGTGTTAGGATGACCTCTATCGGCAGGTTTAATTCGATCCCTGAAAAATCGTCTAAGTTTAGTGTCTGCTCAACAATGGGGCCATCGCCATCTACGCAACCAAAGAAGCCGTCGTCATCATCTACATCAATAAAGCAGCTGCTAATGGACAGACCAAAGATCATCGCCATGACCAGCCATTTAAAATTTGCCTTTCTCATTTTTCCTGTTTTTTGTTAATAAAAAGCCCAAATGGCTAATTACCTACTTCTTAATTTTTTGCTCTTGGGGCTAACTAAAACTCGACCCGATAATTGAAGATCGGGAATAAACCCGTTTGATAATTTGATACGATTCCTTGTGCACTTGCACTATAGAAGTTATTAAATACATTTAATCGATTGGTTACATTCTGGATATCGAGCATAATCGTATGCGTGACTTTTTTGGCATTGATACGATAACTAAGGCCCACATCAAAACGGTAGTAGATGCCAACCTTGGCATCAAATGGTCGGTCCGTTATATAGACCGTATAGCCGACTTCGCGCGAAGCGGCTAGATCGATTGGAAACTGCCGCCTGCCGCCCGCTAAAATGAACTTAGCATTCAAACCAAATATGTTATTCTTCTTTTGCCCCATCTTAAACTCTTTGCCACCGAGCAGATTCAGTTGATAGTTTCCATTGAAAGCCGTGTTATAAGTTTCCCCATTCGCTGGCGTGTACTTAGATTCGTAAATGGAACCTGTTGCCAAAAAATAGTAGGAGTTGGAGAAGAATTTCTCTACGGTGAGATCTAAGCCATAGTTCACCCCTGTACCTTCATTCACAACGTCCTGCGCACCGATTATATCCCAAATGTCTACGGCATTCAATAAAGAGCCCAGACTATTGGGATCGCTTTCAATCGGCACATCATACAAGTACTGGTAATACAGCTCCGCTTTTTAAACGCAAGTTTTCGGCCATTCGGTAATCATAGCCTAATACGGTATGCAGCGACTTGGAGAGTTCCAGATGTCGGGCAGGTGTATGTACGTTACCAGACGGTAAGGTTCCTTCGAATAGATAGGCTGCGGGATGCTCCATGCGGCTATGTAGGCCAGCCGCCAAACTTAGCTTTTGGGTAGCATTCACCTGCCAGGAAAGCGCAGCCCGAGGCTCAATGGAGTAGTTGTTGTTTAACAATAGTTGGGAATAGTGCAGCCCTGCATTAAGGGTCCAATCTTTATTGAAGCGATGCTTCCAATGAGCAAAGGCTTGAAAAAACTGCATCTCTCCCTGGTTGTCAAAGTATCTCGTCAATCCCTCGCCTTCATCTTCATCGTAAGTGAAATCAAAAGCTAAATGACTCAAGATCAGTCCTGTTCTAATGGTATTTCGGGCATCAAACTTATGGTTATAAGTGGAACTGATGCGATAGGTATTATTACTGGTCTTGGTTTCTTCATCCAAGTGCTGGGCATAATCTTTTGTTTCGTCCAGCCAGTACTCATCTTCTGTATAGGTATTGGAGGATGCAGCTACGACGGTTCGAAGATAACTCCGATCTGAAAGTAAAATTCGGTGAGTAAGGCCTACCGTTCCAACCTTCTGTCGCTCATTGAATCCCCAACGGTCGTCGTCCGATTGCCAAAGGGTTTGGTCAGCGATTGGTTCCTCATAGGCTCGATTACTTCCCCCCAAACCCCAGAGATCGAAGGTCCCCCATTTTTGGGTAGGTAAATGAAATTTGAAAGAAACATCTCGATAGGCGGGGAGGACATCTCCCACAGGATTTAGACCCACTTCTCCTAAAGCTGCCAGGGTAGCATAACGCGCATTGATCAGGTAGGAGGCTTTGGCGTTTTTACTGAATGGCCCCTCCATTGATCCTTCCATTCCCAGTACTCCCAGCATTAGGGAGAATTCTCTTTTTTCATTGTTTCCGCTACGCATGTTTAAATCAAACACACTAGATTGAGCATTTCCAAATTCAGCAGGAAATGCACCAGTATAGAAATCAGAATTGGATAGGATACTACTGCTCAGCATGCTAATTCCTCCACCCGAGTTGCCCATGGCACCAAAGTGATTTGGATTGGGAATTTCAATACCTTCCAATCGCCAAAGTACACCCATCGGTGAGTTTCCTCTAACAATAATATCATTGGCCAGGTCATCTCCAGAACCTACTGCCACGCCTGCATAATTTTGTGCCATCCGTGCTGGATCAAAGTAACTTCCCGCATAGCGCCCCGTTTCTTCTACCGAGAAAGAACGCGCACTCACGGTAGCCATTTCATTCAAGGTTTCGGCTTTATCCAATTCTGCCTTTACTACTACCTCTTGCATAGCGACGGCGGACTCAATCATGTCGATATTCAGTACCAATTCCTTACCAGAAGTAACTAAGATGCTATTCAAAATCACGGGCTCGTATCCCAGGTAAGCAATACTCAGATCGCGGCGTCCGACGGGTACATTATCTAGTTTAAAATAGCCATCAAAGTCGGTAACGGTCCCATTGAGTCCACTGTCCTTTTGTTGTATTGTGATGGTTGCACCGATCAAGGGCATCTGGGTATCTTTATCCATTACCCTTCCTCGTATTGTTTGTGTGTGTTGTTGTGCAAAAGAAAGCTCGCCAAAGAAACATAGCAAGCCCATTAAGAGCAGCTTTGAAAGCAACTTCTTCATGAGGTAGATTGTTATAAGGTGTTTTGAGTACTTAATTCCTGCTTTGCAGTATACTGCCTTCAGTCATTCGGGGTTCTTTCTTCAAGTGTACCTACCTAGCTATTAAGGTGTATGATTCATATGTAGGGGTAGCTAGGCAGGCACAAATGTTTATACAGTCGGATACTTCTTTAATCAGTAGAATAAATACGTTACCATCTTTTGCTTCCAAACCAGCCAAACCGCATAGTCAGGCCGATAATTCCACCCGAAAAGTCTTCGTTCTTATAGCCCCTGCTTTCGTTTGTTCCATCCACCCAGCGGTAACCAATCGTACCTGCAATTCGAAACCAGCGTGTGAAGTTTAACTCCAATCCAATCTCTGGCGTTAATACAAAGATCTTGTCTAGGTCGCTATAGCGCAAACCAGGATCATTTAGCTCTACATTGACGGCCCCCCAACCAATCTTGGCGCTGGTATACAGGTGTACCAATTTGTGCGGCGCAAACGTTCCGCCCAGCCAAAAGCCTCCGTGTCCAATATCGAGCACACTTACATCCCCATTGTCAAAGAGTTCTTCAAAATCAAGACTACCAAGTCCATAACCTCCAAAGAAGAAATTATCGATCACTACACCACCACCACCACCGATGGAAGTGTTTATATTTTTGTCTAGTCCAAATTCCATAATGGGCCCACCGAATCCTCCCACCACTCGGGCGTTACTAAAGAGTGTTTGATGTTGGCTGTACGCTGCTACAGTCATTAAACTGCAGAAAGTGATAATTAGTAATTTTTTCATTGTTTAAGCATTTTCAAATTGGCTACAACAGGAATTTCAGTCGGATGTCGGGTGATTTTTAGTCCCTTTTATTGCTGTGCCAACGTTTAACATTTTTAGTCTAAGTGCATCATGTTTGGACATGGATCGGGCTGCTATGAGTTGTGACAACTCATAGTCCCAATTGGCTCCAAGTGCCTATGTCAAAGAGAAAATTTAGCTTTCACTAGAATCTGATTCCTCCGGTGAAACCTAGCCACATTTGACTATTGACTCCATTTGCGGATGTAGATTCATGTAAAGCGTAAGGAGCGACCAGTGAGCCGTATTCCTGGGTATCTTCATTGTACACTTTGGAAAGCATAAGATTGCCAACAGGTCCAAAGAATACGCTGGATGATCCTCTACCCAGTCTTAGATCAAAAAGCAATTTCACTTGGTTCAACTGATTGAGCTCATTCGTCCAGGGCTCAGCTTCGTTGATGTGCATCGAAATGGCTTCGATATTGATTAGAAATCTTGGGCTGAATGTTATGGCGGTACCTAATCCGTAACCTACACCCCAAGTCATGAAATTGCCGTTGATGGTCTCGTTGCCGTTTACAACTTCCAATTGGTCCCAACGTGCTCCCAATGATATGATGTTATAAAATCCTTTTACCCCTAGTTTTAATCCAAAATTTGCTAATAAAGATTCACTAGAGGACAATTCTACCTTATTATAACCGTGTCTAATAATGTTCAGCAGACCAATAGGAAGTCCTCCTACGGAGTCTGCGATGTTGATCAATCCAATCTGAAACCCTTCTACTTTTCGCCCAACATTAAAGATGGGGCTAATCTGTCCCCAGCCAATATCTCCACCCACATTAAATAAGCCTGAAACCTGTGTACTTGCCTGCCCCCCTGCTACATTAAACAGGGCAGATGCCTGAGACACCTGGTTTCCTTTACCGGCAACATTAAACAATCCAGAGGCTTGTACCCCACTAGTCTGCTTGGCAGATACGTTGAATAGGCCAGAAGCTTGTACAGCCTTAGATTTATTGGAAACATTAAACAGACCGGCCGCCTGCAATCCCTGAACCTCTCCCCCACTGGTATTGAAAAGTCCACTCACCTGAGTCCCGGTGACATTCCCTTTAACAGTATTGCCAAAGCCAGCCACCTGAACCCCCTGTACATCTTCTACAATCGTATTTACAAAACCGCCTACCTCTACTCCATCAACACCTCCATTCGTACCCCAAAAAATATTAACCGATACATTATTCGTGATGTACTCGCTCTTATCTGCATTCGTGCCCAAGAAAGGAAGCAATGAAATTTGAGCTAGACGATTATCCCCCAGTGTAAGCTGAGAAGAGGTAACGTACGGAGTCACTTCTACCACTTCAGCATCCAACTTAACAACCTTATTCCCACCTGGAATCGTTTTGATAGATTGCTTGCTTAGAGGAGAGAAAGGATCTGTTTTTTCTTGTGGAAGAGGAAGCGGGGTAGGCGCCTCACTGTATATGGGCGTCGTTTGTGGAACAGATTTCGGAAGAGGTTTAGACTTCAGCGGCTTGATCTTGGCAGTACTGGTACGTTTCGCTTCTTTTTCTTTATACTTCAACACCAACTGACCACCAATGGGGCGATAGGCAACCGAGGCTTGATCACAGATATCGTCCAAAGCCTCCGATAGTTTTTTATCGCCCGATCTTACCCAGATCTTGCTTTCTAAGGGGATGTAATCCGCGCTGTAACTGAACTTTAGATCGTAATTTTTGCTTAAGTCATCCAAAACATCACCAAGCGTCTGGTCAGCATAACTGATCGAAACGATCTGAGTCAGTTCCTGAGCCTGCAGGCTTACAGAAAACAGGCAGGCTACAAAAAGGTACAGTCTGGTGCTTCTATTTCCCATGGGGCAGAATGGTGTTTCTAGAAAAAATGGTTAAATGTCTTTAGTAGTTTCTGCCTATTTCAAAATAATTAGGTTGTCAGACTTCAACTTACTAGTATCCAATTCGGCTTCTAGTGCAAAAGCGATAATACCAAGTATTTGTAGCAAATCCTCTGCTGGTTGATCTACCAATCGATAAGAAATCGTTTTTAAATTTTCATTCTGGACTTCAATCTGAACGCCAAAATGTCTTTCCAGATCGGTAAATATGTTTTGAGCAGGAACGTTATTAAAACTCAGTATCTTCGTTTTCCAACTCGTTGCATTGGTAATAGCCTCTTCTGTTTTCTCAATTGTTTTGCTCGTCTTATTTAAGATAGCGGAATTATTCTTTACTAAAGTTACCTTTTCGTCGCCGAGCTGTTCTTCGAAGATGACCGTCCCTGAGGTAACACTAATCTCGATCACCTCTTCTTCTGGGTAAGCCCTCACATTAAAGGAGGTTCCCAATACCGTAGTTTTTGCTTCTCCACTGTAGATTTCGAATGGAGAATCTTCCATGCGAGCGACATCGAAGAAGGCCTCTCCTTCCAATCGAACCTGTCGCTGAGTAAAGCTTTCGGGATAGGAAAGTCTAGAACCGGCATTCAACCAGATCTGACTACCATCAGGTAAAGTGAATTCTTTGACGTCTCCATCGAGAGAACTCACAGCTACCCAAGCGTCTGTTTGACCACTGCTGGTGCTCCACCACCATCCCACTGCCAAAACGACGACAGCAGCGGCGGCGATCTGTAACCAACGACGGCTAGCCCTTCTTATGGAACGAACCTTGGCGCCAGTAGGCTGCTCCGACTCGACAGAAGGCAGCTTTTGATCGACTTTCGCCCAGGCCGCCTCGATATCCGCTTCAAAATCAGGCTCAGCATCTGCCGTCTTTCCCCACACATCAATCATATCCTCCAGATAGGATTGATGGGTGGTATCGGACTCAGCCCAGGACATGAGTTCCTTCTTCTCCGGCGGACTCATGTTCCCCGAAAGGTACTTGCCGATTAAATTTGTAAATTTTGCATCTTCCATTGCCTTATTTTCCGTTTCCACCTATAGGATGCATTTTAGAGAGGGATCCCCCTATAGGTTTTTAACTTTTTTTTAAAACTTTTTTGCCTACATAACTAGGAACATCAGTATCATCAAGGTCAGGTAGTTCTGAAGCTTATTCCGCAACACTTTCAGGGCCTTTCCCATTTGGTTTTCGACAGTCTTAATTGATATCCCCATTTGATCTGCAATTTCCTGATAAGTCATCTCCTCAAAACGACTTAGCTTGAAGACCGCTTTACATTTGGGCGGCAAGCTATCGATGGCTGCCATGATATTACCTTTCAATTCGCCATATAGATAATCATCTTCCCCACTGTGATCATGTCCCAATGAGATATCAGGTTGAATTTCTTCTTCTTCGAATTTCTTATTTTTCCTTAGGTATCCGAGGGCCTCATTGATGGCCATACGACGAATATAAGCGGAAAGAGAGGAGGTAATATTGATCTTGTTCCGTTTATCCCACAAGCGCAAGAACACTTCCTGCGCCAAGTCCTCAACCAAGTTTTTGTCCCGAATAAAACGGTGGATCGTCTTGCAAACAGAAAGATATTCACTTTTAAAAATATCCCTTAGTGCAGTACGATCATTGGCTTTCAGTCGGTCGATTATATCGTTCAGTTCAGCTTGTGGCATAAGTATTCTCAGGAGTGATTCTCGTTCAGTCAAAGATTCACGAGGCTAAAAATAAACAAAAAACTAACCTTCTGCGACAATTTTTGCCATCAGTCTCTTACGTAGACCAAAGCATGGTATCTGGAAGAAGCTAAGTTTTTAGCTAAAATGGGTAACCTAAAAACATAATTTTTTTTGAAGAACAAAAACTGACAATAGGAGAATCGACGAAATACCCTTATCGATGGAAGAACAGTCAAATTCGCCTTCCGGAAACTTATCGTCCTATGTATTAATTCCTTAACTTTGTGCCGCTTTAAAAATTTTAAAAAAGTGCCTATGTTTTTAATCAATCCATATTTACGTTTTGCCTTGATGGGTATTGGCATTATCGGCGGTGTAGTGCTATCGATTTTGTATGGTTTTTGGTATGGTTTCCCCTTGTGGTTTTCTGGCTTACTGCTCTTGGTGGGCTATGTACTTTTGGGAACGGTGGGTTCAGCGGCGAAAGCCATGCAAACCATGGATATGGATAAATCCGAACGGCTCTTGAAATTAACCTTATCTCCTCGCCTACTATACCCAACTAATAGAGCTTACTTCTATATGATCAAAGGCTCGGTGGCATTAGCTCAAAAAAAGACGGACGAAGGAGAAAAATGGTTGAAGAAAGCAGAAGAGATCAATGTCCCAACGGATAATGAAAAAGCTATGCTGCAAATTCAGCTGGCAAATATCGCTGCTTCAAAGAACAAGTGGAAACAAGCCCAACAACATTATCGGAACACCAAAGGGCTAAAGATCACACAACAAGAAATTCGCGACCAATTAAAACAGTTTGAAAAAGTTTTATCCAACCGCGGACAAGCCAAGGCAGCGATGCGACAAGGTGGTGGCCAACGTGGTGGCATGATGATGCCAGGTGGAAAGCGCCGTCGACCAAAGATGAGATAATACCAATACTTTTATAGCTCTTATAGCGTGTACGTCTCTGTTGAACGGCCCAGCATAAATGCCATGCTGGGCCGTTCTAGTATATCCCCACAAATACTTTAAGTTAAATGCTAAAAAAAGGTGCTGTAACCAATTTATTATGCCCCCCTTAATCACTTTTTCCTACTTGTTTCATCCAAGTCTTGGCTACGGTGTTCATTAGTAATAAACCCGCTAGAAAAAGGGATATCCTCGCAATCAAATCCCCCCATTTTACATAAAAGGTAAGTTTATCATTAAGGTTAATGTTCGCCCGAATAGCAAGGGCTTCATCGTACTTTGTAGGCTGCGATATAATACCTTTTTGATCAATGAATGCTGACACGCCAGTATTAGCAGAACGAGCAATGCTGCGACGCGTCTCAATGGCGCGCAGAGAGGCATAATAGAGATGTTGACGATGCCCTGGTGTATTGTCCCACCAACCATCGTTCGTCATAATGAAAGCGACATTACTTCCAGGGGAGGTGCGGCTTTGCGGACGTACATAGCCAGTGAAGTAATCACCAAAGACAGACTCATAGCAAATCACAGGAGCGACCCGTGCAGTCTCACTGGCCAAAGGACTCCGTTGTTTTTGTGTACCTAAACCCGCAGTTGTCCCTCCAAGCTGCTTCACCAACGGCTCCATAAAGGGAAGGTAGTTCTTGAAAGGGAAGATTTCAGCTCCGGGAACCAGCTTAGATTTTTTGTACATCTCAACTTCATCCACGCCTATGGTTAGCTGGGCAGCTAGGTTGTAACTCTCATATCGGAATCCTTCTCCGCCGTTCTTGGGGTTGTATTCCCTAACCGCTCCAGCAAGTTTCTCACCGGGCTTAAATTTATAGTAGGCATTCAATCCCGTAATAATTTTGAGTTCGGGATAATCGGCCAGTTCCGCTCTCATTCTTTCTACACTAGGATAACTATTGATGACCGAAGTTTCCACTAAACCAAAGCTAGTTTCAGGAAATACCAAATAATCTGTATTTGGGGTCAATTTATTTTTTGCCAGCAGCATAAACTGTTGCACCTGCTCCCGCTCCGGCACTGAGAATTTTTCGTAGTGTGGCTCATAGTTCGGCTGAATAACCACAACCTCGATCTCATCTTCCATTTCCTGGTAGGTGTAAAACAAACCCAAGGATACGGCCAGGGGTAACAGGGCTAGGGCAACTGAGCGATACATCAGCGGTTTTGATACCTCCTTATTGGACTGGTAGTATTCCCAGCTCTTTAGCAACAATAGATTCATGGCCAGTACCCATGCCGTCCCTCCAAAAACACCCGTATATTCATACCATTGTACTAAGCTTGGTACTGCGGCAAAACCATTACCCAGCGTCAACCAAGGCCAAGCTAAATCCCAATGGTAATGCAATAATTCGTAGGAGATCCAGTAGACCGCAAAGGCCCAGGCGCCCCACTTTGGTAATACTTTTTTGGTAGCTTGAAAGGCGAGAATGGGTATAGTCATCAAAAGGGAATTCACAAAAATGGCAAACATCCCTGCTAGCAAAGCTGAATTAGCGACCCAATAAGTGGTAATAATATTCCAAAGCACAAAGGCATAGTAACTATACCCGAACAAGGACCAACGAGCCTTTGGTTCATTGGTGATTTCTTTTTCCAGTAACAATAAGGGAATGAAGCCTGTAAAAAGCAGGAATGGGAAGGGTAGGAAACCTGGAAAACCCAAAGAAAGTAATAGCGCACTAAGACTCGCCATCCCTAGACGGCGCCAAGACACTGGCATCTTTCTGGCCGACCGTCCGAGCATCCACCACAATACGACAGCCCCCCATGCACTTAATAAAAAGAATAAGGGTCGATGCCCCCATAATAGTTCTTGCTGGCCTAAACGAACCATATCGTACGCTAACCAAACGCAAAGTGCCAGTAAAAGAAGAGAGCCAATCAGTATTATTTTAGAATGCTTCACTGCCTTATGGATTAAAATTTGCCGCAATTTGGCAAAAAAACGGCAGACCTCAGCCTTTTGTTTACAGGATTAACCATTAGTTCGCTTTTCTGCCAGCTAGCAGTAGGCACTACGCTATGGGTGCAAACTTTATAGCAGATAACTTGCGCCTTACCACAATGAATTAGTACTTTTCCACATCCGAAACACTCTTTTAACCTGAAAACCTATTCTATACCAATGTCAACCACCATCAAAAGAGTATTGCTAGGGTTAGTGATCGGGTTTCTGATCATGCAGTTTTTCCAAATTGATAAAACACAGCCCCCCAGCGACCCAGAAAATGATTTCATCAGTCTGTTATCCCCTCCAGAGGAGGTAGCAACTGTACTGAAGCGTAGTTGCTATGATTGTCATTCCTACAAAACCAATTTTCCTTGGTATACTAGTATTGCTCCAATTAGTTGGTGGATTGGGCACCATATAGAGGAAGGACGTGAGCATTTGAATTTCTCCGAGTGGGGTAAATACACGGAGCGGCGACAAAAGCACAAGTTAGAGGAATGCTGGGAGGAGGTTGAAGAAGGTAAAATGCCACTGGATTCCTATTTATGGGTACATGGCGAAGCAGAACTGAGCGAGGCACAGGCTAATTTACTAATTGATTGGTTTAAGGAACAAGAGAATGCATTTTAATGATGTTTGAAGATCTGATTCCATACGATACGGCACATATTATTTTAGGGGATTACCTGAAGTATCATTATCAATACAAGCGAATTACCAAACGCGCCAAGATCCGTTTTGAACAACGAGACTGGCATGGCATGCAAGAGGACTCACGAGAAAGAGTATCCTTATATCGAGAAAATGTAGGGGCTACCACCGAGCGAGTATTGAATTTCTTAGGAGGCCAAGCCCTGGATTCTGATACCTGGCGGGACATCAAGATCATGTTTCTAGAGGAAATTACGAACTTTAACTCTAGAAATATTGCTGAAACCTACTTCAACTCCGTGTTTCGGCACAGTCACAAAGGATTAAGTGTAGATGAGGACAGTATGTTTGTACACGCCACTGCCACTTATCGGGAGTTCAAGTCGACCCAGCCTATCTATCATACACTCTATTTAACTCGGCCTTTTGATTTTGTCATTCGACAATTGTTTGCCTTCTTCCGCTTCAAGGCACAGTTTGAGGATCAAGATCGCGACATTCAATACGTTTGTGATACTCTAGAAGAAAAACTCAAGGAACTAGATTACCGTGGCAATGGGCGAATTGAGATGTTGAAGTCCATCTTTTTTCGAAATAAAGGTGCGTATCTGGTTGGCAAACTCATCGTCGAAGCAAGAACAAAGCCTTTTGTGATCCCTCTCCTCCACCGCGAACAAGGAATTTTTGCCGATGCCTTGTTGCTGGAGAGCAATGAAATCAGTTCAGTATTCAGTTACAACCGAACCTATTTTCTGGTAGATACAGACATTGCCAGTGAGTCAGTAGACTTCCTACGTACCATTCTCCCCACCAAGAGTCTGGGTGAGCTATACAATTCTATTGGCTTTGAAAAACATGGCAAGACGGTTTTGTATCGTGACTTCCTGCGACACATGCATCAGTCCATCGACAAATTTGTCCTGGCGCCAGGTATTAAGGGATTGGTAATGGTGGTATTTACCTTGCCTTCTTTCCCGATGGTTTTCAAAGTCATCAAGGACAAGTTTCCGGCGCCGAAGAGCGTCACGGAGCAGGAAGTAAAAAGCAAATACGAGTTGGTTTCCTTGCATGATCGGGTGGGTAGAATGGCTGATAGTCATATGTTCGAGAATTTCGTTTTCGAAAAAAAGCGGTTCTCTAAGGAATTGATTGATGAGCTAGTTCAATTGGCCCCATCTAAGATTAAGATCGAAGGAGACACCATCGAACTGAAGCATCTTTATATCGAGAAGAAGATGGTCCCTCTGAATCTGTATCTGGAGGATGCGAATATAGAAGAAGCGGAAGAAGCCATCAATGAATATGGGAAGGCCATCAAGGAGATGGCGGCTGTTAATATCTTCCCAGGGGATATGCTGCTCAAAAACTTCGGCGTCACGCGCTTGAAACGAGTGGTTTTTTACGACTATGATGAAATCGGTTTTCTGACAGACTACAAATTCAGAGTCATTCCAGAACCTAGAGATTTTGAAGATGAGATGAGTGCAGACCCCTGGTATTCGGTTGGCCCCATGGATGTGTTTCCCGAAGAATTCCCTAGATTCTTGATTGGTAGGAGAGAAATACGAGAAATATTCCTACGTCTACATGGCGATCTCTTTACCCCTACCTTCTGGATCAAAACCCAGGAACGACTAAGAAGGGGAGAATTAGTTGGTGTTTTCCCTTACCATCAGCAATTGAGATTCCGCCGGAAGTATCAAGACGAATCTGTTGAAAAAAATCAATAAATAACGCGATGCATGTCATCCAGTCTCTTTGATCAAATTGGCACCCATTTTAGTGAAGCTCAAGAAACGCTGGCTCTCCCTTTTGGTCGAATAGATTATACGAACTGGGATCTCGACGGCATCAAACTTATACATGGTGCAACCAAGTTCAAAGCGCAATCCGTTATGCCCTTCAGTGATCCATCTGATGACATTAATCTTCACTTCAACCTACGTGGGCGTTATCAACTAGATTATCAACAAGTTGGCCAAACCTTTGAGATTGCAGCCCGTCAGCACAACATCATGTATTCACAGGGCATAAATGTGGCTATGATGAACCAGGATCAGGAGGCAGAAATATTTGAAGTTCGGTTTAGAAAAGATGTTTTCCTCTATCTGGCCGAGCATGGAAACCCCTCCTTACAGCGTTTTGCCGATGATATATTACGAGGTGCAGGGCGAGTTTTCTCCCCTCAATGGGCGGCCATGTCTTCGGGAATTTGGCAACTAATCCAGCAGATTACACATTGCCAGTACAAGGGAGGAATGAAAAGACTTTTTCTACTTTCAAAAAGTATCGAGTTGTTGGTGCTGCAAGCCGAGTCAATTTATGCTGAACTCGAAAAGCCGAGAGGGACTTCCCTAAGCAGGCTAGAAAAAGACAAACTCCAGCAAGCCAAGCGTTTCGTAGAAAGCAGGCTTCACCAACCACCAAGCCTGGCGGAAGTGGCCAAAGCAGTAGCCTTGAATGAGTATAAATTGAAGAAAGGTTTCAAGCAGTTGTTCCAACAGACCGTCTATGGATACCTTACGCAATTGCGTCTAGAGAAAGCTTATCAGTTGCTACAGGCGGGAGAACTTACCGCTAGTGAAATTGCCTACCAATTGGGCTATTCCTCTCCACAACATTTTCACACAGCTTTTAAAAAGAAATTCGGCACTGCTCCCAAAAGTATTACCAAGCAATAGAAGTGCTTAGGTACTTCTCCTGAATGTATGAATCATGCTCCCGAATGTATGAGGTACGCAAGAAGTTCGCTCCCTAGCTTTGCCCTAAACAAATAGTAGTTTATGGCTATCATTGATTTTATTATCGGATTGACACTTATGAATGCTATGCCTCACTTCGTCCTAAGTATATACAAAGGACGCATGTTGAGTCTTTTTGGCTATACGCCGCGTGCCAACCTCTACTATGCAGGTTTTAATATCCTGGTAGCGGCAGGCTTGTACTTGTATAAGTATGGAATGGATCACTTCTGGGAAAATGGCATTTTAGTAGGTGCCTGTTTTACCCTGCTCATGTATTTCCTGACGGGTCGATATTTCTATCGTACCTTCCACGAACAGCACTACGCTAACCAATAATTAGGCTTCAAAGATTCCAGAAGACAAGTAGCGGTCTCCACGATCGCAAATGATACATACGATCAAGCCCTCATCTATCGTTTCGGCGAGTTTGGAGGCTGCCTTGATTGCTCCGCCACTGCTCATACCTGCAAAGATAGCTTCTTCCTTAGCTAGGCGTTGCATCATTTCCTTGGCTTCCTTTTGTGAGACATCTATGGTCGAGTCAACCCGAGCAGGTTCAAATATTTTGGGTAAGAAGGCGGGGGACCAACGACGGATACCAGGAATTCTTGATCCATCGGTAGGCTGTACTCCCACAATTTGGATATCGGGATTCTGTTCCTTAAGGTATCTAGAAACTCCCATGATCGTGCCCGTGGTGCCCATAGAGGAAACAAAGTGGGTGATCTTGCCATTCGTGTCGTTCCAAATTTCTGGCCCAGTGGTGCGATAATGCATTCCCCAGTTATCATCATTCGCAAATTGGTTTAGCATGAAGTAGCCACCTTGTTGCACTAGGGAATCTGCGTATTCTCGGGAATATTCTATGGTTTTTTCGGCTGGTGTTAAGATCACTTCTGCCCCATAGGCTTTCATCGTTTGGATTCTTTCTGTCGTGGAGCCTTCCGGCATGATTAAGGTGATTTTTATCCCAAACAACTGCGCGATCATAGCCAAAGCAATACCCGTATTTCCACTGGTGGCTTCTACCAATCGCATTCCCGGTTGTAGTTCACCGCGATCCAAAGCCCCTTTAATCATCCCATACGCGGCCCTATCCTTCACACTCCCTCCCGGGTTTTGACCTTCTAGCTTTCCAAATACCTTAATACCCGGCTTTTGAATCACACTTGTGATTTCTGTCAATGGTGTATTGCCTACTAAATCAAGAATTGTTCCCATAAATTGTATCTCCTACTGTGTATTAATAAAGTGCCGCGGTACGTGGTCCGGCCATCCGTACCTCCGGGTTTCTTTTACATTATAGTGGTGAAAATTGGGTTGGAAGAAAGTGCCTAGCTGCTATCATCCGATAGATGAGGAGCAATTAGTTTATCACTTGGCAGCGGTATTGGGCTCAACCTTCAGTGCTGGATTATCGGACTTCTGGTTGATTTGGCCATTGTAATAAACCCTCGAAAAGGGCGCTATACTTTTGGTAATCCATACATTACCACCAATGACGCTGTCATGACCGATAACAGTATCTCCTCCCAGAATGGTAGCTCCCGCATAAATCACCACATTGTCTTCTATGGTAGGATGGCGTTTAGTTTTGGCCAACTCCTTTTTTACACTGAGCGCTCCCAAAGTAACCCCTTGGTAGATCTTGACATTATTTCCGATCTGACAAGTTCCCCCAACTACCATGCCCGTACCATGATCAATGCAGAACCCCAAACCTATTTTCGCTCCTGGGTGAATATCTATGCCCGTTTGACTATGGGAGTATTCTGTGAGAATTCTAGGGATTAAAGGCACGTTCATCTTATGGAATTCGTGTGCCAGGCGGTAAATAGCAATAGCAAAGAAGCCCGGATAAGTCCTAATCACCTCCGTCCGATCCTCCGCCGCCGGATCCCCAGCTGTAATAGCATCCGCATCGATCAGAAGCGCTCGCCTCAAGGAAGGCAACCGCTGTAGGAAGTGCTTTTCTACGATTTCGGCAGAATAATCCAATCGATGTTCGATCGTATCCAGGATCGTGTACAATTCCAACCTCAATTGCTCGAAATGCTGCCTAAAAGTTCGGTAGTTGGAAAACTTTTGATCAGCCAATTCGGGAAATAGAATTTTCAAAACTCCATTAACCCAATCCCGAACCAGTACCGGTGAAGGGATGGATGGCGTATCAATATGAGCATTATACAGCTCTTCTATAAATTTTTCATCCATAACAAATGACTGAGTTGCAGCAAACTTACTGGGAATATCATGGATCCACAAATCACTTTTTAGAAACCATGGATTCTCTGATTTAAAGTAAGTAGTTATATCGCACAAGCGACACCCTAATCATTAATACTGTATGAAACCGGAATTAGTTGGATCGGAATAAATATTCTCCGCGTTTTTCCAGGGAAAAATTCACCAATCGTTTCTAAGGAGCTTATTTCTTAGGAAAGTATACGTAGGACTTCGAAACGATCTTCCAAGTCCCATTTATCTTTTGCAACTCCAGGCAGTCGATATAATGACTTTCCTTCAATGGAATCCTCACCAAAGCGACAGCCAGTTGATTATCAATAATATGCAAATTTTGAATAGTGTAACCTATCCCATAATCGGTTCGTTTTTTCCCTCTATCCGTCAAGTCTGAAAACTTCATAGATTTCAACTGTTCTGGTTCTCCCTTTCTATCCACCCAGAATACCACGCCCGCATCTAAATCGAAAGCTTCCTTGAGCAAAGTAGCATCACCTGTGCGCCAACCCACAATATATTTTTCAATAACTAGTTTGATGCTGGTGCTGTCATTGCTCTGGGCTGCGACTGCCGTTGGAGTCAGAAAACAGAAAAACAGAAGACAGAGGCTAGGAAGAAATATAGTACGGGTATTCATGAAGTGGGTTGTTGATCAGGTAATTTGCAACAAGTTAAAATATAGAACTTGAGATCTCAACATCTGCCTTAGCCCACGCACGATCGAATTCGGCCTTTGTCTGTTTGGCTTCGTCAGACTTTCCTTGTTTCTCCAAACTTTTCTGCAAGCCATACAAGGACCAGCCATTATTCGGAAATCGGGCCAATTCCGCTCGGTATACTTCTTCTGCCTCAGCCGGACGATCAGCTTCTAGCAAAGCAGCACCTAAGGCTTGTCGCATTTCTACGTAAAAGAAAGGAGGCTCTGAATACCGAAATGCATCCTGAAGGCGAACGGCCTCTGCTAGCAGACTCACCTTTTCGGCTGGCTCCTGATTGATATCTGCCAGTTCGGCAGTCAAGCTTAATTCGCATACTTTTGCGAGGTCTTGAAAGGGCATAAAGCCCCTTGGAAGTTTCTTTAGGGTTCTAGATTTCAATAGTTTGCGAACTCGCTTTAAGGCTGTCTTAGCCTCCTCTACTTTGTCCGTATTTGCATAAGCCATACCTTGGGCGTATTGCCATAGCACCTTACTGTAGGGATGGTTGTTAACGGGCGCTTCTTCCTGTAAGATCTTATCCCATTCTCCAAATCGCAACATAGAATACAGGGGAATAACCTGAAAGCGTTGTCCAGCCCCCTTAATGGCCGTTTTTTCGGCAGCATCAGTAGCTACAGCCTTCTGCCCACCCATACTGGCACCAAACCAGAGGAAGTGCAGATTGTGTGGGTAATATAGTGCAGGATAGTATCCTTGGGCCTGACATTGTTCGATATACTCCTCATCTAAAGCAATCCCGCCAACATTTGCCGTGTTGGCATCGTCGTAACGTCCCAAACGAACATAAATGTGTGAAGGCATATGTACTAAATGTCCGCTCACGTACTTGCTTTGGGTCAGCTGATCAGCGCTGGCCTCTGCCTTGGCCGGCTCAAACTCTTCCATAGCGTGGATATAGTAATGATTGGCTCCCGGATGATCTGGGGATTTAGCAATAACGTATTCTAGGGTTCGGTGAATTTCTTTGGTTACGTATTTGGGAGTGCCATCTTTGTTCCAATAATTCCAGGGCGTTGTATCCATCAGTGACTCTGCAAATAGGGCTAAAATATCTACATCCTCCCGATATTGGTGGGCTACCAAGCGCATGGCATCGGCATAAGCTTGATCTAGTCCTTGACGGTTGATTGGCGGATTTTCGGCATAGCGTAGAGCCATGGCTTCGATCATGGCCTTCTCCTTTGGCGTACAGCCCTCGCGTAATCGCATCGCTGCCTGGCTCTCTGTATAGGCATCAGCCATTACACTTTTCTGCATAGGACGATTGATGTTAGGTCCCAGAGATAGTGCTACACCCCAATGAGCCATTGCACAGTCTGGATCCAATCGGGCCGCCTCTCGGAAGGCTCTCTCAGCCTCAGCGTGATTGAAGGCAAAGGTAAAAAAGAGTCCTTGGTCAAAAAATTGCTGGGCCTCCTTAGACTTTGTAGTTACCGAGAAGCTATGGTCCCAGTTGTAATCTAGGACGGGGGCCAAGGCTAGCCCTTCCGCTGATTGTTCAAACTGAAAGACAGTGCTGGGAGCACACATCGGAGGATTAGCAAAGGAATATCGATCCGTCTCTGTTCCTACCTCAGTAAAGGGGAAGTAAAGAGCAGAACTGATGATAAAGACTAATATAAGGGCTGAAAACTTAAGCCCATGCTTTGTGAAGTAAATCATGATCTAGGGCACTAGTGAAGGAATCGCATGGTAAGATACTCATTCATCTGTGATATCCCTACTCCGGCTACTAGAAGAACCAGTCTTTCTACCACCCCCTATATTTGGGAGGCGTCAATCCCTTTAGCCTCAAATACACCAGTATCTGGGCACGATGGTGAGTAGAATGGTCATTCATCAGGACTAGGATCTGCCTTTTAGTCATGGGGCCTGCGAAAAAGGAAACTTGCATAGACCAAGCATTATGCTACCTTATTCCCCAATCTTACCCATTTCGACCCCTTCAGAGTAGGCCACCTGAATACCGTTCCGGTTGAAGGCTGCTTTGATGCGTTCATGTACATCAAAGGTAACTTCCCAAAAATCATCAGGGCGGACAAAGGGACGAACGGCTAGAACAATATTGTGGCTGTCATAGGTTTCAATTCCAATTTCAGGCTCCATGTCCTGAATAACTAGGGGTGCTTGTCTTAACTCCTCCTTTATGATTTCTTTCACTCTAGGAAAACTCTCGGCGTACGGCATAGTAACGTTCAATTCCAAACGTGTATATCCTTTTTTGGAGTAATTGGTCACTACGCTTTCTACCACCTGTCCATTAGGTATGATCAGCGTCTTCTGTCCTGGGGTAACAATAATGGTATTGAAAATTTGAATTTCCTCAACCTTGCCAAATTTCTCTTGGACATCAATCCAATCCCCTATTTTATACGGCTTAAAAATCAAGATCAAAATCCCCGCAGCGAAATTGCTCAAGCTGCCCTGCAAGGCCAAACCAACGGCAAAACCCGCTGCCGCTAAAACGGCGATAAAGGAAGTAGTGTCTACTCCTACTACCTCCGCCACGCTAAAAATCAACAGTAATTTGAGCGATACACTCACCATAGAACTAATGAAGGGTAGAATGTTCTTATTCAATCCAGCTTTTTCCATCCCCTTGACCGCAAGCTTGGCAAGCCGGTTGATAATTTTGAGTCCTATGACCAGCATCAGTATAGCCAATGCCACCTTTGGTGCATAGTCCATCACCATTTGAACCCCTTTTTCTACATAAGTATTCACCTGATCCATCGCTTTTTGCCGCTAAAATAGAGGGCTAGATCAAATTATTTAAATTTTACTATCAGAACTTGGCAGATAGCCTGGCAAAGGTCGGTTTGGAACCTGTAACCTTTTCTTTGATCCAGTAGTCTAAGAAATCGATAGGGTGGTCCAAATAATTGGATTATTGGTAGCAATTTCCGATTTTTGAATTGTTTGATTTGTCTCTCCCTATATCTCTAATTAAACCTTAGTACACAGAATATTCCGTTTTATGCAATTTAGATCTATCCCTGAGTACCTTGATCAATTTAGAACTACCACACAGTCACTAGTAAAGTCCGTCTCCTTCATTCGAGAAAATAAAGTCTGGAAAGGCCTCTTAGAATATGGATGGGTAATGCGCGGTCTATTGATCGTGGGTGGTATCCTGGGCTTGAAATTCTTTAGCGTGGTAATGGGTTGGATGGGAAGAGCCGATGTAGATGATCCATTGGAAGCTATCAATAGTATGGGCGTATTGGCCATGGATGTGATGCACGAAGGATACGATCTTTTATTCTCCAGCAGTAGCAAATATATTATCTTGATTCTTCTGGAAATCGTCATTTTCCATTTTGCTCGCAGAACCGTTGAAATCCTTTCGGGCCAACCCAGTCAGTCCAGTTTCAAAGATTTTGTGGATGCCCAAATCCGCATGATCAAAATTGCTTTTCTATCCTGGATCTTGGAAAATATTGCTACCAATTTCATTGCCTTTGCTTTTGGCATGTTCGATCCGATTGGAGTGTTAGAGCCTACTCTAATTTTCGCTGTACAATGTTTCTTCCTAGGTTTTGCCATCCTCGACAATTATCACGAACAATTCGAGATGAGCATCAAGGAAAGCTTGCAGTATTCCAAGGGTTACATTGGCGTAGCATTAGCAGCAGGTATTTTTCTGTATGTGGCCATGTTGATTCCTGGTGTAGGTTCCGTAGCGGGTACCCTGATTGCCGCAGTAGGCGTTTCTTTAGCCATGTTTAAACTATCCGATCTTCACCTCTTAGATAAGGAGATGGAAATGAAATTGGATGACTATGTATAAATAGTGATTTGTATTTTGAACCTACGAATAACTATAGTTACACAAAAAAATATATTTCTTTTCCACTGAATAACAACCACTTACATCAATCCACAAAACACATTAAATAATTAACTCATAGATTGGCACGCTTTTGGCAAAGGTGTAAAGCAAATTGAAACAAAATTTAACTACACCTTTTAAATGTCATTTCTATGAGCACTATCAAACAGTTTACGCTTTTTCTAATTGTCCTGCTCGCGCTTCCCTTTCACGTCATTTCCCAACAACAAAGTCAAATTGAGACCTATTGTTCCTACAATGGTTTCGAACTCAGCAATGTTGAAATTCCATTAACGGCTGTGTTTCAAGCCGGGCCTGGGAAAGAAGGGATTCCGTCACTTGAAAACCCAAGTTTCCTCCCTGCGGAACGTGGTCAATTCCTCCATGATCAAGAGCAAGTAATTGGTGTCTATGTAGACGGGGTCGCCAAGGCTTACCCAATTAAGATCATGAATTACCATGAGATCGTTAATGACCGCTTTGGTAAGGAACATGTGGTGGTCACCTATAGCCCACTTTGCGCCAACGCAATGGCGTTTTCAGCTACACTCAATGGAAAACCTCAAACTTTTGGGGTATCTGGCCTGCTCTATAACAACAATCTATTGTTTTACGATTGGGAGACCGAATCGCTGTGGTCCCAGCTATTGGGAAAAGCAGTTACAGGCAAGGCTTCTGGTAAGAAGTTATTACAAATCCCAGCCCAAATGACTACCTGGGGAGCCTGGAAAAATCGCCATCCCAATACCCGTGTATTGTCCCCCAATACCGGATTCCATCGCAACTATGAGATGGATCCCTACAGTCTTTATGCTGATCATACCAGCAAAACGATGTTCCCCGTAGAATACAGAGACAAGAAGCTTAAATTGAAGGAAAAGGTAATCGGTGTTCGCATCGGCCGTGAGTATCGCGCTTATCCCATAGCTCTACTTACTAGTGCCAGTCGCAAGCCCATCCAGGATCAGTTGAATGGTATCCAACTTCAAATTCGTTATGACGCGCTCACACGTACAGTAGAAATCAGCGACACCGATGGAAGACTAATCCCTACTATCAATACCTATTGGTTCGCCTGGTTCACCTTCCACCCTGAGACCGACATCTATGGATTCCTCCCGCAACAGCATAATCTGGCGATGGAATTTCTTAGCGGCGGAAGATAACATCCTCTGTAATCCATCAAGTTTCTACTTGACTCGGTGCATGCCTGAAAGAGGGCTGAATAAGAAGTAGATCTCCCGATTAAATTAGGTGTTCTACTTACAAACATTCACCCCCATCCCCTATTTTGCTTTTTCAACAGCCTTCGAGGGCATGCACCCTCTCTTACCAGCAGGAGTTGCCTCGCTTGGCCAACCACCGTGCTTAGTATTTAACAAACTTCTCTGTATAATCCTCCAAGGAGAGATAATAACTACCCGGAGGAAGATGCTGAATCATCAACTGCTTTCGTTGAATCCCCTTGGGCACCCGAAAACTATGCAGGGTTTGTCCGAGAGTATTGAAAATCCGACCTTCCAAATCCGCTGGAGGCATGCGATCAAAAGCTAAATATAAGTGCTCCCTTGTGGGGTTAGGAAATAAGTTAATTTGGAAGTTTTCATCTAGATCCCTTACCTCATTTATTAGTAGACGCTGACAACTCATATCATTTGCTCCCTGACGATCTATCTTGTTGTTTGGCCTACTGATCCAAAAGCAAAGTTCCACCTCATCCTGTTCCGGTATACCTGGCGCATGGATATCACCAACCGGTAAAGAGATACTCTCCCCGGGAGCCAGGTTTAAATCTTCGAAAGTATAAAAATAGGTAAAGGCAGAAGCGCAAATGCCTTGACAGCGATTGAAGCGACTATTGAGAGAAACTTCAGCCAATACTTCTTCCCCGGTGTTTTCAATCTTAACTTCTACTTGAGAAAAGGTCACGCTTTGGCAATAGTAGCCTAAATCTTCAGGATTGGGTGTTCCTACATAGGAGATGCCTTCTACCGCAATATCTAATGGGTTGTCTATCCGTTGACCAACAGTATCAAAGGAATGAGTAAAGATGTGACTTCCTTTAATCCGAAAAGGCAACTCCTCATAATACAGATTCACAGCTCCCTCAAACTCCCCGGCAATCTTATTTCCCACAAAAAGTAGTTCACTATTGCGGTAAGCTACATCCTTCACCAGAAAATGCCGATCCATAACGCTGAAATCTCGAAGAAATTCCAGGTCCTGATGATAGACTAAAATGGCCGTTTCCTGATTGGCATTTCTCCCCATCACATATATTTCTCCATTAATCTCCTGCAAAGCGTAGCCTTCCACCTCTGGATTTATAGCTACTTCATGGATAAGTTGTAGATCCGCATTAAATCGTTGTAGTTTTCCTTCTTGCAGGAGCCAAATGCCATTTTGGTCTTGTAGACTTAATAACTTTACTCCAGCTTGGATGGGGATATCCACCAAAATCTCTCCTTCTTCCGGATCAATGCGAAATAACCACCTTTCTCCCAAGGCGTAAGCACGGCCATCCGGTGTTAGGGCGAGATCGCGCAATCGAAACTGATGTGAAAAGTACAATTGTTTTTCCCAGATTAATCCTTCCGCTTGATCCACCCGCCCGAAGTTACTCCAGTCGGAATGCCCTGTTAGTAAATCTCCTGAGGGCAATTGCACACTTATCTGGCCTACCTCAAACACTTCCTTAAAGGAGAGCTGGTTCCCTTCAATGTCATATTCTGCCAGGAAACCCGGTAAACCATAGTCACAGCCAGAGGCTTCCCCAATTACGAGAAAGTTTCCTTTTTCAGTAGGTATTATCTTATTGACCAAACCACGTTCCGTTCCTAAAATGTTGTGAATTCTCCTTTCCCATAGCAAATTACCTTGGTCATCAATCATAGCTAGGTAAGGGTTAAAGGCTGGAAAGCCGTAGAAACGTCCTACCTCTCCTCCAACGAGCCATTTGTCTTCTTCGACAGGGATCACAACGTGCGCAAAGGAAAAGAAATCAGATTGTAAGGCGAGGTTAAGGTCTTGAGCAGGAAGGGTGGAGAGGCCAAATAGCCAAATACCCAAGACCAATTGGATAGTTGTTCTTGAAACCATGGGATTATTTTTGTGATTCTTAAGCGGAGAACCAGTTCATGATTCTCTTAATTTTCAACTTGGCGTCATCTGAAATTAGGATTAATCCTTAGTTAAACCAAGCAAAATATCGGTCTTAACATCCTAGAAGCTATTTGAACTTGACGATTTGGTTTTATTATGCCCCTGTTTCCAGCAATTTTTTGGCTTTTTCTCGTCAGATAGCGCTGCTATTTTACTTAAAAAGAGCCTCAATTGGCAAAAAACATGACTATAACCAATTCCAAAAGCCAAACCTGTCTAGCAGCCAGATCGATTCCATTAACTTCTTACGAAAATCCCTATTCAACGTTTCAACCAGCCTCACTCCCCCATCAAGATTCCAGCTAACTTATTAGAAGATCCAGCAGATTTACCGGAAGATGAGACGATGTTGGGGCCTAATTCAAAGGTAGTTGGTTGGTATTATGTACGCTCTTATGAAGGGGAAGACTTGAAGGAGATTACTCGAATATCATGCTTGGCCTTAGTCATGGTCATCTCTTCTGATTTACGACCATTATTGGCGTATGCCCCTCTTCCACCAAAAACACCAATGGCGTATAGTTCCTCGCCCAATTGTTCAGCTAGGACCTCCCAATCGTGAGTTCCTTCTCATTGTATTTGGAGATGTGAAAATTATGAGCGTGGATGATTACCTTTTAATCTGGATACAAGTCGTTTATCAGCCGTGACCTTGCGATTCCGAAATAAGCGTAGCATTTCCGTATACAGCAGCTCCACTGATTGATATGCTTCTGGATTTGGCGTAATGGAGGGAAGTACCTTTTGTACCCAACCATCAAAACTTCTGCCCGTTCGCTGCACGTCGAAGCCAGCTACATGCAGAGCAGGATTTCCTTTGATGTATTGCATGATTTCCACATAGTCCTCCGTATGCCAAGGTCCAGTCACTCCAGCCGTCACCATTTGCGTCGCTGATAGTTCATTCCGCTCATATTCAATGCTAATCCCCTCTCCTATCCCCGATTCAAAAAGTAGTAATTCGTATCCCAAATCCTTATGTAGGTATTGAATAAGATCCCTTCTCAGTTGATTAATCTCTTTCGCACCATGACAAAATTCTCCCAGCATCACAACCCGTTTGTTCTTTAGTAACTGCTTGAAAACACTAAAATCGGGGGCTGTTTCTTGATCGGCGGCTATGGAATAAACGGGAAGCAATTGGGTACTTTGGCAATCCAAAAGGAATAGAAGAGCCGAAAAGCTCAGCAGGCTGAGGCACTTGTACATAACAGGTCGGTTTTTCTTTAAGGATTGGTGAAGAATCAAAGCAGAGGTAAAGGGCTCTTGTTTACCATATAGCTTTTACCTCTGTCTTGATTTTATTGAAGGTCGATATTAAGTACTCGGCCAAGATTAAACGAACACATCCCTTTGGGCGATTTCTGGACTCACCCAGCCTTGAAAAGCCTCGTCGATGCAGGGGCATCGCCTACTTTTTTCGCCTCGATTGAACCCAAAACTCATCCCAAATGAATGGTGCCTACTCACATTCGAGTACTTAATTATACTTTGGCAAGAAGCTGTACTTCTCGGCATACTCTAACATTTGTGCCGTAAAATCATCCGGATACTCCACCTTAATGTCGGTAATTTCGCCAGCATCATCTGTAACTGGAACTAAGCGAGGATTGATAAATCCACCATATGGCGGGATGTTTAGTTTTTCAGAACGGGCCAATACTTCATTGTGAATTTCAGCATCCACCTGCACGCCGTAACCCTCGATTAAGTTTTTCCCTGCTTCAAAGTCTCCCTGAGATTTAATGCGTTGAACTTCCTTTAGGAGATCGCCAAACAGAGTCCTCATCTTTTCATAGTCCTTGATGTCGACATAGCTCTTCCCATCACGCTTCTCGATAGCAATGGCACCTGCTTCACTCCCTTTCTCAAATACCCAATGAGACACCATAGATCGATTGCGCATATGCGCTTGCTGAATCGTCTTGCCTGGCTCAATCCGACGCAGTTGAAGCATTAGGCCATTTTTAAGATAGGAATCGTACTCTGCTTTGCCTACGTCCAAAGATTCGAATAAGCCCAGCTCAATCAATTTCGGATCCATGATGTAGTACAAGGCTACCAAATCAGCACGAGCTTCTTCCAAAGGTGAAGCATATTGCTTCAAGGTTTCTCCGGGAGTAGCCACCCCTTCTTCTAATTGCCCAGAGGCATGTCCTACCACTTCGTGCAAAGCTGTATGTAACTTCGAGGCTAGAGATCCATGTTGCTGGCTTAGTTCAATCTCCTCTTCATCGTTAGCAAATTCCTGTAATAAGCCCGGGCCATCTGCATTACTATAACCCGCTACGATATTCCCTAAACTCACCGACTTAGAGCCAAATTCCTGTCGAATCCAGTTGGCATTTGGCAGATTGACGCCAATTGGAGTAGAAGGTGAGGCATCCCCCGCCTCTCCTGCCACGGTGACTACTTTGTAGGATATTCCCGTCACATCCTTTTTCTTATGCTGATCCATGAAGGGGGCATTGTCCTCAAACCATTGAGCGCTTGCGGCTACCTTCTCCATCCGCGCAGAAGCATCAAAGTCTTTAATCTGCACAATACTTTCATAGGATCCTTTGAGGCCCATTGGGTCTTGGTATACCTCAATGAAGGAATTGATGTAGTCAATATCTCCTTCCGTAGCCTGTACCCAGGCGATGTTATAGTCATCCCAGGTCTTCAGGTCACCTGTTTTGTAGTATTCGATCAGTAATTCCAATGCTTTTCCCTGGGCTTCATTCTCCGCCACTTCCACCGCCTTTTCTAGCCAGCCGATTATTTGCTTGATCGCTGGGCCATATAAGCCTTCAGCATGCCACACTTGTTCCTCCAACTCACCTTGGTCATTTCGGACCACTTTAGAATTCAAGCCAATGGACACCTTGTCTCCTAATTCTTTTTTCTTTTGTTCGTAAAAAGCTTCCACCTCCGCTTGCGAGATATCCGGATCGTAGAAATTTACCGCCGAAGCCTTCACTATGTCTTTACCCTCTCCTTGATCAATTTTAGTGGCATCTATCTCTGGGTCAAACATGGCTTGCAGCGCCTCGTCGCTAATCTCAGCTCCAGTCGCACTGAGCAGCTCCCCGAAGTAGGCTTGGGAGAATCCTGGCTTAAATTTATCATTACTGTAATGATGATGAATACCGCTGGAGAACCAAACGTTTTTGGCGTACTCCATGAAAGCAGTCCAATCATTTCCACTCTTATCGCCATTGTAATGCTTAACAATATGATCAATGGCATGACGTACAGACAGATTATGTCGGTAGTTCATATCGTACATAATATCCCGACCAGCATTTCCCGCTTCGGTCAGGTAGTACACCAGTTTTTTCTGGTCCAAACTGAGCTTTTCAAAACCAGGGATCTGATAGCGTAAGATCTTTTTATCCGCGACATTCTCAGGATTCCAATCGAAGTCCTCTGTGGCAGATACTGTTTCTTCTTCAGTAGCAGTATCCTCAGTGGTGGTAGATGGTTGGCAGGCTGCAAAGAATAAGCCTACAATCAACCAAAGGCTAAGGTTTCTAAACATATTAGTGTAATTAAATGGGTAGTAAATTGCATCAAAGATAAGTGCTTCCTTTTGATTGTTAAAAGGAACGGGTGCTTCTATCCTACCAGGCTAGGAAAGCAAGTCTAAGTAAATTCTAGGTGAGTATATAGCGTATGGCTTCCGCTTTGAAGCCATGAAAGTCGATACTATACGTAGCAAACGGAGTGTCGCAACATCTTATTTTCTACTTCTATCTTGCGAAATCCCACCCGATAATGGTCGACCTTAAACTCGCTAGACTGCTGATCGATTTGAAAGAAGCAAGAAGGCGTGATATTGACCTCCAGGTTCTTATAACGGATCGTTTTCTCCACATGATAATGTCCCGTAAAGATAGTGAGGTTATAGGGGTGAGACGTGAGTACAGCCTGTACATCATCCATGTTGCGTAAGTAGTGCTTAGAATCCATGAAGGGTACTCCTCCAACCAATGGTGGATGGTGCATAAAGATGATCAACTCTTCTTGGTGGGCAGCCAATTGTTCTTTCAACCAATTCAATTGCTTCTCCGACACCACACCGGTAGTTGTATCTAAGAAAATGATGAATTGATCTTCGATTACATTTGTATAATACAATTCTCCCTCCTTCAATCTACCGTTATACGCAAAGGTTTTTGCGATCATAGAAGGGTTATCATGATTACCGGAGATAAGGTCATAAGGAATGGTAAGGTGGTCGAGTTTTTCCTTGATCCAGCTATAGATATTGGGATCTCCGACCCGGTAGCATAGGTCGCCAGAAATTACAATATGGTCGGGTTGATGTTCTGGCACTTCTTTCAAAATCTTATCAAAATTGCCTCTTACATCAACTCCATTGGTATCCTCCCCCTCTAGACCGAGGTGCAGATCGGTTATCTGTAGGATTCTCATAGCTAGTCCAGGTTTAGTTGTTGTGCTCTACCAGACGTATAATAGTTTGCGCCTGTTTGGCAAGCAGGCAAGCAAAGAATTACGTCAGTATATATGATCATGGCCAAAGGAAGATAGCCAGATTTGATCCTAGTCCCTCCTGGTTTTTCAGTAGGTCTATCTTCCTTTAGAGGTATAGTACGAAACAATGTAAATCTTTATTGTAGCAAGTAGTACAATTTTCGTGCCGTACCCCGCAATTGAGGTCGTACTGTAGGGATGGAGCAAACTTACCGTTACATTTCACTAATCATCATCCGGTTTTTTCCCGGCACCTCTAAGGTTTACGATCTTTTTCAAGATATCAAACCAAAAGGGGGCACCCAGGGAAATTGCCAGGGCGGTCACCAGCCAGCCTAAGATCTTAGTGGCTATATCCAATGGTTTCATACTATTAAAATCCACATTCTTCCAGCCCATTCCCAAAGGAGAAGTAACCGAATTGACTTGGCCGACCATCTCTACTAATGCTCTTATTTTGGCATTGTAATCTTCCTTAGCCTGCCGTTCCTGATCTGTCTCAGTACCGTCAATCACAAGTGTATCTGGAGTAAAAGAAATAGCGGAGGTGTCAGCACCAATGACTCCTGCCTTACCAATCTCTTCTGACAGCGTCTTCGCATCAATCGATTCTTTATCGGCTATGCTCTCTGCAATGGTAGCAAATTGTTCGGCCAACACAGAGTTGCTTTCCAGGCGTTCATAAATAGCAAGTGTATCTGCATTCAACACGACGGCAATGGTAAATCCAACACCTACCAGGATATACTGAGTGGAGCGTTTGTACCAGCCTGTCGCTCTTTCCATCACACTATTGTACCACTCTTCCACTTTCTTTTTGAAGGGATCAATTTTACCCTCTGCATCTCTCCACAGTTGTCTGAGGACCTTTTTCAAATCCTCATTCTCTAATTTATCTATCTTTTGCAAGATCACTTCCTCCAACTTCTGATTATCTATGATTTCATTGCCTAAAAGAATGTCAAAGAGGATGGATTGGAAGGATTTAGAGCTAATGTAAGAAGGCGGATTAGTCTCATCTGATTTCGAGCCATATCGGAAAGATAGTTGACGATACAAGGGATTATTGACAAAGGATTTGTAGATGGTTTTATCTACTATTGCCCCCTCTCCGGCTTTATATCCTTCCAACAAATTGCTGAGTGCCTTCAATAAATTCTTTCCCCTAAGTCCAAAGATAGAGGAGATGAACTCCATGATGGTACTCGCCAGCAGACTTAGAAGAAGGAGAATGAAAACTACGCCTAGTACGACCGTTAAGATTTGCATAGCATTGTGTTTGTTTCTCGGGTCCCTACATTTTCCAGCTACACTATCCCACCAGAGAAAGGTTTTTTATTGGTGTTTGTTAGTATCGATCCAATTAACTTGTCGAGATCGGGAAATTACAAAATTAATACCAAGTAATGCGATAATGAATATTCGCTTCTTCTCCCAACATTTATTTTTGCAGATGCTGTTGAAATAATTTGAATATCCGTTTGTATTCGTCTGTCCAACTACTGGGCTCTACAAATCCATGCCGCTCCACTGGAAAAACAGCAAATTCCCAATTGTCCTTCTCCAATTCTATCAGGCGCTGTGCCAAGCGCACCACATCCTGGAACTGGACATTATCATCAATCATACCATGTAAAATGAGTAAATGATCCTGCAAACCCTCAGCATGATAGATCGGAGAGCTCTTGCGATAAGCAATGCTATCTTGTACCGGTGTATTGAGAATATTAGAGGTATAGGAATGATTATAATGTGCCCAGTCCGTCACCGAACGCAAGGCTGCTCCTGCTTTGAAGGTGCCGGGTGAAGTAAACAGTCCCATTAATGTGATGAACCCGCCATATGATCCTCCGTAAATACCAATTCGATTCGGGTCTATGTTCAATTGATCCACCAGATACTTGGCACCGTCAACTTGATCGCTAAGATCTTTTCCTCCCATGAAGCGATAGATGCCGGTACGCCAGTTTCGACCATAACCTGCGCTTCCCCTATAATCTATATCTAGAACGGTATAGCCATTATCCACCAAAATATTGTGAAACATGTATTCCCGATAGTAACTACTCCACCAGGCATGCACATTCTGAAGATATCCTGCACCGTGAACAAAGATTACCGCGGGGCCCTTGCGCTTAGGCTTATCCGGACGATAAAGACGTGCTGAAACCGTTGCTCCATCTTCTGCTTTAAAGGTCACTAACTGTGGATCCTTCCACTGATAGGATCGAAAAGCAGCAGTAGTAGATTCGGTCAATTGTTTGCGCTGTGCCCCTACTTCATTCTTCTGCAAGTATAGCTCCCAAGGCCTATTGCTGTAAGAGTATCGTACGGCCAACCATTGCTCATCAGGAGAAAGACTTACCTGATGATTTCCTTTTTCTTGCGTGATTCGTTCTAATTTCCCACCTGCTACCGGAAGTCGATAAAAATGCTGTTCTGCTGGACCCTCCGCATTCGCCGTAATCCAGAAATTGGTCTTATCATTGGAAAGTTGAGCACTTAGAATTTCAAATTTCCCATTGGTTAAAGCTCTCTTCTCCCCGGTTTTGACATTTACCGTGTACAGGTGAGAAAAACCAGTACTCTCAGATTGATAATAGAATTCCTCATTATTCGGCATCCAACCAATTGTTCCTGCAAAGAAATTCCAACCAGAAATTCCAGGACCACCTATCCAGGCTTCATCATGTTGCCAGTCGAGCGTTTTCAATTCTCTTGTATTCAAATCGAGCAGCATAATCCAGCGATCCTTATTGTCCAAACTACGCACCACCACTACAGCCTGACTATTTTCAGCATAAAAAGGTCCATGGACAATTACTTCCCTGGGAGCGGCGTAAGTGCTTGAATATTCTTCTTCTCCAGTGTGATACTTGGCCAGATAGGCGGGTTTATCATAGATTCCCTCAATTTGTTTGGTATCCAATATCCAAAAGGTATCCTTTTCTATATCATAAACACCTAGCTCATAGCTACTCTGTGGGCTCCCCACTTTCGATCTCGCTGGAATATCTTCGACAAAACCAGATTCTGTCACGAAATTAGGTACTTTGGTTCCCTGATCAGAACCAGATCGGGTCAGTCGGAAACTAACGAATTTACCATCTGGACTCAAGGTTTGGTTCGATACGCGCTTATTTCCTGTATAAATTTTCAGCGGTCGTTTTACCTCGCGCTCCTTATTGTTCTTGGCCCTAAGATCCCTAACCTCTTTCCGTTGCTTGAGAATCCCAAAATAAGCCAACTGATCTTCCTCCAACCAAGACTTGTAGGTCGAACTTCCGGAAGACCTTTTGGGTGAACCTGACCTAAAATCAGTGATCTGTTGTAATTGCCCTGAATTCAAGTTCCAGCTATAGATATTAGTGCCACTTTGGTAGATTAGTTTTTGCTCATCTCCAGAAAAAGAAGGATTTCCTTCCCGTCCGACCGTATTCGTCAATTGTTGCGTTTTACCAGAACTGAAGTCGTGCAAAAATAAATCCCCGTTTCTGACGTAGACTTTTTTTGTTCGATCCTTACTATAAGTGCCGCTCGTGGGCAGTTTCATCTCTTCCTCCAACTCCAGGGCGACTGGCTCTCCCCCATTCATCCCCACCTTATACCAAGAACGAAGGGTATCCTGTTGTGGATTCCAAGAAAAATAAATGGTTTGGCTGTTTTCTGACCAGCGAATGCTATTTGGGGAAAAACCAACAAATTTTTCACCTTGCATAATCTGCGCGATGTCAAGTCTTGAGCGGTTGGACGCCGATTGAGCTATGCCTGTATTAACAACTGATAATAAGCAAAAGAAAATAAAGACCAATCGTGTACTGGTGTAATAATTTGTAGGCTGTAAGCGAGTCTCTTGGCTGTTTGTCATATATTTACTTGAACTAATCGATTAATGAGGAAAGTCCTTTTGGGTTCCTATAATTTCGAAAATTAGAAAAAATACCATAAATAACCGGTTCTCTGACGACAAAGATAGTCGGAGCAAGAAATACTCTTTCACTGACGGATGAGTTTACAAAAGAAAACAGCTGAAGACCAAAGTCGGTATTGCCCGAATTGCCACTATCCGCTGGCCAAATTTGGAGAGCACTGCTCCAACTGCGGCCAAAAATTCACGGATGGACGCGTACCTATTTGGGTGTTTCTCCACGACTTGTTTGAAGCTATTTTCAATGTCGACTCCAAAATTTTCCGAACCGTTTTCAGTTTGTTCAAGCCTGGAAAGCTGACCAACGACTATTTTAAGGGACGACAAAAACGCTATGCTACGCCGCTACGCCTCTTTCTGATATTGGCGGTCCTACATTTTGCGGCTCTGAGTCTTATCATAGGAGAAGATGATATTAATGTATTTGACTCAGAAGACAGTAATGAACAAAAGGATGCCTATTACGATCTGTTTCTCGCTGATTTTGATACAATAAAAGCTGATGTTTATCAACTTTTTCAGCATCAAAAGGCTGTCATCGAGGCCATAGATACTTTAGAGGTACGTCTCGATGAATTAACGGAAGATAGCACTACGGTAGGCTATCTAGAACAAAAAGGTGGATTCAACTTTGAAGGTCAATCCATAGAGATGGCCAAGGTGGATGTGTATACCAAGACTCCCAAGGAATTGGTAGATATGTATGAAGTGGAAGGTTTCTGGCACAGATTACAGGCTCAACAGGTAATACGAATCAAGAAAGATGGGAGTTCCTTTTCCAGCTTTGTGCTCGGAAAGTTGATTTGGATGGTAGCCTTGATGATGCCTGCCCTCGCCTTTACCTTGAAAATCTTATACATACGCCGCAAAAAGTACTTTGTTGAACATCTCGTTTTCTCTTTTCATTACCACGCCTTCGCTTTTTTGATCTTCACACTGATCTTTTTAGCTATTAAGGTATTTGATATGACCGGACAGGAATTGTACGAAGATGAGATCGCCCCCTTTATCGGAGGGGGTATGCTGGTGGTCATGATCTACCTCTTCATTGCCATGCGCAGGGTTTATAAACAGGGCTTCTTCAGGACTTTTATAAAATACAGTGTGCTGAACTTCTCTTATATCTTCATATTTACCCTATTTTTGGTCCTCACTTTAGCGGTGAGTATTTTGATCTTTTAATTCGACTGGAAGGAAAATCCATCATGTCAGAGATATATGATAAGTATGAGACCGTAATTGGTCTTGAAGTTCACGTGCAATTATCTACAGCTAGTAAAGCTTTCTGCGGTGATGATGCGCGCTTTGGGGGCGATCCCAACACTCACATAAGTACTATTTCCCTGGGGCACCCTGGCACACTGCCCATGCTCAATAAGAAGCAAGTGGAGTATGCGGTACGTTTAGGTTTGGCACTAGGAAGTGAAATCAATCAAACGAACAATTTCGATCGCAAGAACTATTTCTATGCAGATTTGCCAAAAGGCTATCAGATCACGCAAGATTTGCGTCCAGTTTGTGTGGGTGGAAACTTGAAGATCAAGACAGAGATGGGCGAAAAAAGTATTCGCATTCACCATATCCACATGGAGGAAGATGCCGGAAAATCCATCCACGATATGGCACCTCGATCTTCTTGGATTGATCTCAACCGTGCTGGCGTTCCACTTCTCGAGATCGTGACAGAACCCGATATGCGTTCCGCCGCCGAGGTGGATGCTTTCATGACGGGGATGCGGCAATTGGTTCGTTATTTGGAAGTATCAGATGGTAATATGCAGGAAGGATCCATGCGCTGTGATTGTAATGTATCCGTAAGGCTGAAGGGGGCAACGATCTACGGTGAACGATGCGAAATCAAGAACTTGAACTCCATGCGATATGCCAGGCAAGCTATCAAATATGAGGTAAAGCGACAGATCGATCTGTTGGAGAGTGGTGGACAAGTGGAACAGCAAACGCTGAACTTTGACCCTGCTACCGGAGTCACCGTTCCCCTACGCAGTAAGGAAGATGCGCACGATTACCGTTATTTCCCGGAGCCTGACCTCCCCCCAGTTATCGTCACTAATGATAATTTGACAGAAATTCAAAGTAATCTCCCGCCCCTACCCTGGGAGCTAGAAGCTCAATTTCAAACTGAATTTGAGCTTTCCGAATACGATACTACTATTCTCACAGAAGAAAAAGCTACAGGCTTATACTTCCGAGCATTGGTCCAACATACTAAGAACTACAAAGCAGCTGCAAATCTGGTCATCAATAAGATCCTCCCGTATTGCCAGGAGCAAGGTATTTTGATCTCTTCCTACCCGATAAGCTCAGAACAACTGTCGGCCTTTATCTCCCTGATTGAAGGGGGGAAAGTAAGCAATACTATAGCCTATCAAAAATTGTTACCCGCACTGCTGGAAAATCCAGATCAAGACCCCTTGGCGCTAGCACAGCAGCTCAACCTCATCCAATCTGCGGACGAAGACTTCTTGACGCAATTGGTCGCTGAAGTAATCGAAGCCTTTCCAGACAAGGTGGCTACCTATAGAAAAGGGAAAAAGGGGCTTTTGGGCTTTTTCATGGGGGAGGTGATGAAAAGATCCAGAGGAAAGGCTGAACCCAAGTCGACCAATGCCTTGCTACGCAAAATGCTGGACAGCTGAGCTAATCACATCCTAATCTATCTATCTGTATGTAGCTGGTAGTCAAAACGCTGCACTAATGGTTTTCGGCTTAGCTAGTAGGACCATGATGGAAAGCCCGGGACCAAAGAATCAACTTTTTTCCCTATCTTTCCTGAAATGCGCCCAAATGAAGCTATTTAATGATCAAGATCCAAACCTAAAAAGGTACTACAGTATAGGTGAAGTGGCTGATATGTTCGGCCTCTCTAAATCCGTGATTCGTTTTTGGGAAAATGAATTTGATAGTCTCCGGCCGCATAAGAATAGTAAAGGAGATCGACGATTTACCCAACAAAACATCCAACAGCTTCATGAAATTCACACACTCGTCAAACAGCGTGGATTCACCATTGACGGGGCTCGCCGGGAGTTAAAGAATCAAAAATCAAGACAGAAACAGAAGAAAAAGGTGATAGAGCAATTAAAGGAGATTCGGGGATTCCTCGAAAATCTCAAGCAAGAACTATAGGGACAGGAAGGTCATAGCTAGTCAAACAAAAGCCTCCTGCCACAGTTAACACGAATAAGCAGGAGGCTTTTGTTTTTAAGTCGTAGCCTTTATGGCTGTGCGTTGGGAATGTCTTCCCTGGCACGAGCATAGCCCGTACCTAGCTTTTTGGTAAAAGCTTTAGCCGCCTTCAGGGTAGCGAAGTATCCTAGATACACCCGGTACAACTGGCGACCATCTTCGGTCTCTTGCAGGGCGATAAAGCCATCAATATTCAGGTCTTCACTCCATTTATTTAGGGCATTAAATGCCTTATCATGCGAAGAATAAGCACCTACCTGACAGCTAAAACCATCCTTATTACTAACCGTTTTTGGCTCCTCATACTCCAAGGGCAAAATGGGTGGGTGACTGTAACGGAGTGGTTCCTCTTCCGGTTCGGTGGTCTCTTCCACTTGAATAAGTCGATCTTTATTCACTCCGATCTTCGGGTAAAAGACCTTGGGACGTTCTTCGGTTTTAGGCTTGTGCGGTACTTCGGCCTTAAAAGCAGTGCCCTCCGTCTGGTTTTTCGAAAAGTACAGACCGGCAATCAACACAAAAGATAACAAGGCTACAGTGGTGATGCTTCCAAATTCTCGACGTTGCTTCTTTAATTTCCGGTGTTCTCTATCGTCTCGTAGGGTCGGTACATGTAGACTTTCAGTGGCTTGATTTTGGCTTTTAAGCAGTAAGTTGACTACTAGGATCAACATAAGGATGAGCATGAAAAAGGCAGTCATGATCTCTCCGGAATAAATTTCCACAAAGCTTTCCATCTTTCTGGGATTTTTAGGCAGATTTAGGGAATAGGATTATAAGTGTCGAAGGTTTCCGGTAAAGTGGCGAAATGCAGTTTTGGTAGGAAAGAACCTACCCTTCATTCAGTAAAGAATTAAGAAGTTGTAGTCACGAAAGGAAAAAGAAGTGTGCGTAGGAATACGAAGTGTTACAGATTTCATTCTACTAGTTTTTTCTCGTTCAACAGGATAAGTTCACACAGGTTGGCACAGTTTTGGTTCCCTAATTGGGATAGGAATGACAGCCAACTTAAAATTCTAGTAGAATTGGATCGATAGAGTTGTTTTAAATGAGGAGGTGTAGCTTTCGGTGGATAATTTAGGCTATTTCATCGAACTTGTAAAGGGGTTAATAGAAAAAAAATTCGTTTTCAAGACTTGAAGTCGACTACATTAACCCTTTCTTCACAAAAATCGAAGTCGACATCGACATTGGAAGCTACAATCAGGAGACGGTCTCTACGGAAGCGATCTATTAAATCACGATACCAGCTAACTCCTTGACTATCAAGATTAGTCGTAGGTTCATCCAAGATAATAAAATCAGCTTCGGAGCACAGGGCGAGCACGAGCTTTAGTCGCTGGCGCATACCGGAAGAAAAATCACGAACATTCTTGTTGGTAGATTTCTGGAAAGCGAGCAAATCAATGATATCGGAAGGGGCCATTTGATCTAGGAAGGGCTTGAAGCCTTGATGAAAGCGTAAGGCTTCCGATAAGGTGTATTCTTCAATCAACTCCACATAAGGGGCAGCGTAACAAAGGTGTTGATACAGCTTATCACGAGGAATTGGAGTTTGGGCATCATCACCCCAGAAGTTGACTTTGCCCCGAGAAGGTGTAAGATGGCCCGCTAGAATTTTAAGCAAAGTGGATTTTCCGGAGCCGTTTGGCCCACTGATAGCATAGGAGCGGCCGGATTCTAATTCCAAATCCACTTGCCTTAAAATCCACTCTAAACGAAATCGTTTAGCCACGCCTTCTAACTCAATCTTCATACACGCTACTTCCATTCACTTTATGGAAACCTCTTACGATACCTCCTTCTGCTGCTTTAATAAAGGACAGAATTGTTTCTCGTTCGGCGGACGGGGCGATGGTATTTTCTATTTCTTCCAGTGCATTACTAATATTGTAACCTCGAACAAATAGAATGCGATAAATATCGTGGATTTCCTTGATTACCTCCTCATCAAAGTTGCGGCGCCGCAAGCCGATACTATTTACGCCAGCATAAGCCAAAGGCTCACGGGCAGCTTTGATGTAAGGCGGTACATTTTTACGCACCAAGGAAGCACCCGCAATAAAGGCATGTTGACCGATCTTGGTGAACTGCTGTACGGCTGCTAAGCCCTCCAGAATGGCCCAATCCTCGATCTCAACGTGACCTGCTAGATTTACATTGTTCGCAAGGATCACGTGATCACCCAGGATACAATCATGCGCCACATGCACATAAGCCATCAATAGGCAATCATTACCTACCTTGGTTTTGTTGGCGTAGGACGTACCCCGATTCACGGTTACGTATTCGCGAATGATGGTATTATCGCCGATTTCAGCAGTCGTAAGTTCTCCTTGAAACTTCAGGTCTTGCGGTATTCCGGCAATCACGGCACCAGGGAAGATCTTGCAGTTCTTGCCAATCCTGGCTCCATCAAAAATAGTGACATTCGGCCCAATCCAGGTACCATCACCAATTACTACATCCTTTTCAATACAAGTGAAGGGGCCGATCGTTACATCTTTCCCAATCTTTGCATCCGGATGCACTACACTGTGAGATTGTAGATAGTTCATATATTATGAGCGCTTAACAATTTGTGCTGTTAACTCGCCTTCTGCGACAATTTTATTTCCGACGTAGGCCGTACCCTGCATTTGGCAGATTCCTCTACGAATAGGTGCCAGCAGCTCCATCTTCAGCAAGAGAGTATCACCTGGTAAAACCTTGTTCTTAAACTTCACGTTATCCATCTTTATAAAGTAAGTATCCCATTGTCCAGGATCTCCAACGCTGTTAATCGCCAGAATTCCGCCGGTTTGTGCCAATGCCTCCATGATCAATACTCCGGGCATCACCGGATTTCCAGGAAAATGACCTTGGAAGAAAAGCTCATTGAAAGCCACACTTTTTACCCCTACTACATGCTGCTCCGAGACCTCAATAATCTTATCCACCAGCAAAAAGGGATAGCGATGAGGCAACCACTTAGCAATTTGGACAACGTCAAATAATGGTTCCTTATTGGGATCGTATTTTGGCTTTCCCCGCAGTTTGCGTTGCTCCTGATACTTTTTCTTCAATAATGCGGTAAAAGCCACATTAGCCGAATGTCCAGGCTTAGTGGCAATGATCTTACCCTTAATGGCTTTGCCCAGAAGGGTGATATCACCGATTACATCCAACAACTTGTGCCTAGCCGGTTCATTCTTGTACTTTAACTCCAAGGTGTTCAAAACGCCTTCGCTCGTCACCTTCACCTGTTCCTTTCCCAATTTATCCGCTAATGCATCCAGTTCTGACTGATCCATCATTCGATCTACAATCACAATAGCATTATCCAAATCCCCTCCTTTAATCAAACCCTGTTTGAATAAAGCCTCTAGTTCATGAACGAAAACAAAGGTTCGACAGGGAGCTACCTGCTTAGCGTAGTCTTGTCCACTTTTGAATTCTGCATACTGCTGCCCCAACACCTCTGAGTTGAAATCTATCATGGTAATGATCTCAAAAGTATCAGAAGGAAGTGCGAGTAACTCAGTACCCGTGACTTCATCTATATAGGAGATCGGCTCTTCAATGACAAAATACTCACGATTGGCATTTTGTTCTTCGATACCTGCATCTAGCAGCGCTTTTACAAATGGCCCTGCGCTCCCATCCATAATAGGCACCTCTGGTCCATCAATTTCAAGTAGGACATTGTCTATATCCAGTCCTCTGATCGCAGATAGAACATGCTCTACGGTCCTTACCTGTGCTTCCCCTAATTGTAAACAAGTACTTCTATCTGTAGAAACCACTCTACTGACATCAGCGTTTATAATGGGCTGTTTTTCTAGATCAATTCGTTGAAACTTTATGCCGTGTTCTTCGGGGGCAGGTTTAAGATTGATCTGCACCGTCTTTCCGGTGTGAAGGCCCACGCCATTTAGGGATACCGACTTTTTGATAGTCCTTTGCTTCATATTTCAGTCGACTAAAGATGTACAATCAATGCCCTTCCCTAATAAGGCTCTTCTTTCTATAAAGCCTTTTTCACCCAAAAGGATGCATGGAAGGGATGTATTAATTTGGAATTATGCGATAAATGGAAGTGCTGTCACTCCTCCGATTTTTGCTTTCTCTCTAGCAGGTTAAAGCGCTTGTAGAGCTCTGGAAGTTTCTTAAAAACAGCATAAGAGCGGATATAATCACGATAAGGGATAGCTGGAGAACCGAACAAGGCAGTACCAGGCTCTTTGACGGGACCAGCAATCCCACTTTGTGCTTGAATCTGAGTACCATCAGCAATGGTTACATGTCCCACAAATCCGACCTGCCCCCCTATTCTGCAGCCTTTACCAATTTTAGTACTTCCTGCTACTCCAGCCTGAGCAGCAATCACCGTATCTTCGTCGATCACGACATTGTGACCAATTTGGATCAAATTATCCAACTTCACTCCACGCTTGATCAAGGTACTCCCCATGGTTCCACGATCAATCGTGGTATTGGCACCAATCTCGACATCATCCTCTATCACGACATTGCCCACGTGAGCAATTTTCTTGTATTGGCCATTCTCCTGCGGAACGAAGCCAAAACCATCGCTCCCTACCACGGCATTAGCGTGAATAATCACACGGTCTCCAATCACGGCATTGGCGTAGATCTTAACGCCTGGATAGATAATGACGTCCTCGCCTATTTGAACATTTTCCCCTAAATATACTTGCTCATGAACCCGGCAGCCTGCTCCGACTTTCACACCTTTTTGCACAACTGAAAAAGCACCAATGCTCACCTCTTTTCCCAACTCGGCACTGTCATGAATGAAGGCCTGTTCAGCAATGTTTGCGGCCTGGGTATTGGCCTGACCAAAGTGTTGCAACAATTGTTGGATAGCAACATAAACATTATCCACCCGAACCAAAGTAGCGTGCACAGTCTGACGCGGCTCAAAGTCTTTACTCACCAACAAAATAGAGGCCTTGGTGGTATAGGCATATTCCTCGTATTTGAGGTTACCCAAAAATGATATACTACCGGGTTCTCCCTCCTCAATTTTACTGGGACGGTTCACCGTAACATCGGGGTTTCCATCCACGATTCCATCTAGTAAATCGGCCAAAGCCTGGGCTGTAAGCTGCATCCGGCAAAGGTAGAAAAAAGTTTGGATTGTATAGTGCACAAGAAACTGATCTTTGATCAGCTTAGGGTTAGGTCAGGTGTTAAGAAAATGTATCTTTGCAAAAAATGTGTACCTTTGGATCGGATAATAAAGATAGGAACCCGAGGAAGTAAGTTAGCCCTGTGGCAAGCTAATTTCACCCTGGAAAAATTAAAAGCAATAGGCGTCTCCGCAGAACTAGAGATCATAAAAACAAAAGGAGACAAAATACAAGATTTAAGTTTTGACAAAATTGAAGGCAAAGGCTTTTTTACCAAAGAGATAGAGGAAGCCTTACTAGCAGGAAAGATCGATCTCGCCGTTCATTCGATGAAAGATCTCCCCACGACTTCTCCCGAAGGACTAGTGATAGGAGCAGTTTCCTATCGTGAAGACCCTGCCGATTGGCTAGTGATTCGTCAAGATAAGGTGGTCGCTAATCACCTTTTCGGTTTGCCTCAAGGTGCCATCGTTGGAACTTCTTCCGCACGACGCAAAGCCCAAATGTTAAATTTTCGACCTGATATCGAGTTAAAAGATATTAGAGGAAATGTTCCAACGCGCTTAGCTAAATTGGAAGGAGGTGACTTCGATGCGATCTTGTTAGCAGCAGCAGGTCTTAGTCGACTGGAAATGGATCTCAGTCATCTACAAGTGGTAAAACTCAATCCAAAAGAGTTTATACCTGCCCCTGCGCAAGGCGTATTAGCCTTCCAAACCGTGGTAGACAATAAAGATATTAGAAGAATATTACAAAAAATTCATCACCCAGAAGTCTCCAAAAGAACCAATATCGAGCGCAAGGTATTGCAGCTGTTTGAAGGGGGGTGCCATATGCCACTAGGTGTATATTGTGAAACCGATGTACAAGACAATTATCACGTTTGGGCTGCAAAAGCTGACAGTTGGGAAAGTCCCGTCAAGTCGGTGCGATTGTCATCTAGTACCAGCTTTGAGCTCCCTGAACAAGTAGTATCTGCGCTTCGAAAAAGCGAGTAATTCTCTCCAAGCTTTAGACCAATCACTGCCTCTAAGCTGACTGCCGACAGGCAGCCATAGATAGTGATCTTTGTCCCCGAGAAAAGCGATTGGGCAACCGAATGGAATACCCAAAATAGTAAACACAAGACTGACCTCCCACCCCATCCCAAATTTTAAAGGCTTAATTCATCCCTATCTGTTTCGTTTGATAGTCAGTCAATAGGTATAATTAGTAACATTATTCGAAAAAGACATAAGGCTAGCTAGTCTCATGCAGCTCGCTGCAAATGAGCCTTGCTACTAGCCCCAGTATATAACTTAGGTATTGTACTATGCAACAGAAGATGACTAGAATAGCCGTATTTTATGATGGTAACTACTTTTTGCACGTCAGTAATTATTACAACTATGACCATGCCAAAAAGAGAAGGCTAAGTATTACGGGCCTTCATGACTTTATCCGGCACCAAGTGGCCTTGCAGGAAAATACGGATGTAAGACTATGCCAAATTGTTGATGCACACTACTTCAGAGGTCGACTGAGTGCACATGAAGCCAGCCAGCGCGGATATACCCTATATTGGGATCGAGTATTTGATGACGTTTTAATGTCGGCAGGGGTAACAACACATTACCTCCCACTTCGCGTTTTCAATGGCCGCCGGGAAGAAAAAGGCATTGATGTTTGGCTAGCCTTAGAGGTTTTTGAACAAACCTTCTACAAGCGATTTGATGTACTGGTCTTAATTACTTCCGACGGAGATTATGTTCCTTTGGTTCGCAAGGTTAACACCTTAGGAACGCGCGTGATGGTAATCAGTTGGGATTTCGAATATACCACTGATACGGGTAAACAGATGATCACACGTACCTCCCAGGATCTGATCGAAGCGGTTACCTACCCTATAGCTATGCATGACCTGATAGATGGCGCAAGTGGCCGAACGGATCCTTTAGTAGATGGCCTGTTTGTGCAGGGTGAAAACCGCAACTCAGCACCGGAAAAGAAGAATACTACCCCAGCAGCCGAAGTACAGGTAAGTACCGTACATAGCCTCAAAAATGGTTACGGTTTTATCAGCTTCCCTCCCAATAACCTCTTCTTTCATTACACTAGTATATCGGATGGCGACTTCAATGAGCTGCAAGTTGGGGATGAAGTAGAATTCACCATCGGTTTAAATGATGAAGGCCAACAAGTGGCCCAAACGGTGCGTTTGTTATGGTGGGATGAAGAAGAATAAGCACATATTTATTAGCCGAGACCTCTCTCTGCAAAGCGTATTCCGAAAACAGCTTCTGGACAACAAATGCACGGTAGAGGGACAATCCTTAGTAGTCTTCAGCAGGCAACCCTTCTCTGATTTTCCAGAAACAGATTGGATATTTTTCTACAGTGTTAAAGCAGCAGCTTATTTTCGGGAGGGCTTGATACAATTAGGCCTCACTTGGCCAGCCAAACCCAAGATTGCAGCCATAGGTGAGGGAACTGCCCAATGGCTACATGATCGGGGGGTCAGCCTTGAGTTTATCGGCTCAGGTAAGCCATTGGACACCTGTAAGCAGTTCTTGCGTTTCTCCACCGGAGCCAGCGTCCTATTCCCACAAGCCTCACAATCTAGAAAATCAATCGAAAAACTAGCCGGTAATCAAATAGAATCTATTCCGCTGATCGTGTACCACAATCGTATGAAAGCGGATTTCGTCATTCAACCGGCCGATGTCTTAACATTCACTAGCCCTTTGAATGCCCAGGCTTATTTTAAGAGATATCCAGATAGTAGTCAGAAGCCCATCGTGGCGATCGGCCAGACTACGCAGCGGGCCTTGGCGGCGATGGGGCGAAGCGTGACTGAAGTAGCCAACGCCCCTAATGAATCGAGCTTAGCAGCAGCTGTTTTGCGTTGTCTTGAAGATATTTCTTCTTGACAAGTTGTAACTTTTGTAGGATCTGGAGTTAAGATCATGTCCCTCGAACGCTATATCATTCATCCAATTCATTGAACAAAACCAGTCTAAACCTATTTATGCGTACCATTGCTGCTCTATTTTGTCTCACATTCGTCTTTCTATCCTGCAAGCAAAAAGAACAAGCTATAGATGCACAGGGAGATTTTTTGCCTAAAGACTTCATCGACTTTTACGAGCGATTCCTAGCAGATTCCTTGTATCAAATGGAACACATCAACTTTCCTTTGGAGGGCATTCCCGACAATGCCCTAAAGGACAATGCATTGCAAGCAGATTTTAGATGGCAAAAAGACAATTGGATCATGCATCGCCCCATTCAGGAAGACAGTACAGGTTTCAGTTCTACTTTTTCTCAATTGGGCCCCATTATTATCGAGGAGATTTTACATGAATCTGGTCAGTATGGTATGCTTCGTCGATTTGCCAACAGTGGAGAAGAATGGCGACTCATCTACTATGCTGGCTTGAATCCTCTACAGCAGTAGCGGCAAGTTTCAAAAACCCATTACTCCACGTATACCTGTCGAACAACTAAAGCATAATAGTTTTCTTCTAAGGCGAGATAACCTTGGTCATAACAGAAATGATATTGATTTCCTGATTTGGTCAAGTATTGATTGGTGAAGTAGCTAAACTTAAAGCCGCGTTCCAACAATTGGTCTCGATGCACTTTGGCTTTCCCCTTAGGGTTTAATTCTGCCAGTATTCTACGATTCTTCCGCAATATGTTATTGATGTTGCGCACAAAATTGGTGGCATCGCTATTCAGCTTGTTATTATAGCTACTTCGGCATTGGGGAGAACAGAATTTCTTATCAGCACGGCCTGTAAATTCATCGCCGCATTCCAGACAATTACTACGCATAACAAAGAGAGCTTTAGCTCCTTAAAGTTACTGTTTTAGCCTGAGAATCACAAGAATAGAACTTAATTACACCAGCGTTGGAGGATGCTCATGACCATTTCCTCATACTGATCCAGGGCCGTGGGCTTAAGGTAGTGTTCGGTGGCTCCATGTGCCAGACAATCGGAAAGAAAACTTTGTCCGGGTAAGCTTGAGATGGTTAAAACAGGAATCCCGCTGAGGTATCCCTTGTCTTTCAAGTGATCTAAAATCTCGAAACCATCCATACCGGGCAGATGCATATCTAGCAGGATAAAGAAAGTATCATTCAAGGGTGTTGTCTCAATATAATCGAGTAGAGCTTTGCCATCAGCCATATGGACGATATTAGCAGCTACAGGGGATTCTTCCATACAAAACTTAAACAACTCCACATCAGCACGATTATCTTCAGCAATGATGATTTTTTTTGCTGGCACCATATCAATTAGTTTTCTAGGCTAACACCGGAATTTAAACCAATGTCCCTAAAGGGGGGTGAACAAAGTTAAATCGTGTTTTGGAATATGAACTCGCTGTAGGAGAGCGCTAAGTATTGTGTAAAGCTATTTACTTATTGGGTCTAGATTAACTTTCCAAGGGGAGAAAAAATGAATTCTACACTGCTATACAACAACAGATTAGAGATGGAATAGTAGAGCAACTATTCGGAAGCTTAATCGGGTGTTATGTCAGTCAGAAGGAATCTTTTCAATTCAATCAAAGAATTTGAAATCTCCCTAATCTAATATACTCCTGCTAAGAAGCTTTTGATTCAAAAAAGATATGAATTTTGCACCCTTAGAAAGCTTTCCCGGTCCTTTCTTGCTTAAAAACGCCTTCTCTATTCACCAACATCCAGTTTCCGGAAAGCGGCAGATACTGCCCTTGAGGAAAGACCTCAAGAAATTTATTGCGGTAAAACTTAGCAGTGGCGTCGGTATCTGCCTGACTCGCCGCCAGGCGATTATATAGTAATATCCCCTGAGCGGTAAGATGAGTTCTTAGATCCTCTAGAAACTGCCGCTCTTCAAAATCCGTAGGGACCGTATCATCCAGAAAAACATCCATACAAATCAGATCGAATGTTTGAGCGGACTGTGCCAGGTAAATCTTGGCATCTGCACAGATAACTTCAATGGGTGCCGAAATACGGGGAAGGCCATACTTTGAGGCCAACCCAATAACGGATTCATCAATCTCTATGGCTGTACAGTCGAAATCGCCCCCCAAATGTTTTTCCAACAGCAAGGGAATACTTCCCAGTCCTAAACCCAGTACCAAAACGCGTTGAATACGGTTAGCGTCCCAATCCAGCAGATCAAAGGTATCGCCGAAATTAGAATAGAGATCGGCAAAGGAATACACGGCATGTGCCGTACTCAACTGATAGCGCCCTTTTTTTAGGCTGACATATAGATGAGGATTATATTCACTGGAATGGCTTTCGATATGCCATTCAAAAAGGTAACTCAAATAGTTCTTCCAGAGGGGTTCATTGCGTTCCATGGAAGGTGTTCTATTCCCAATTTCGATACTTGGCTGTATCTTCAAATATCCGAAGCATGATAATGCGATCTTCTACGGAGAAGTTTTTACTCCGACGCGCCATTACCCGCTCCATGGTTTCAAAGGCTTTGTCGTTGCGGTAGGTTTGAAAACCTTTCTGTCCCCCCCAAGCAAAAGATGGAATAAAGTTCCTCGGGAATTCACTACCAAAAACGTTGGAAGATACCCCAATCACTGTACCCGTGTTGAACATCGTATTGATGCCCGTTTTCGAATGATCCCCCATCACTAAGCCACAAAACTGCATCCCCGTTTTGGCAAAGGAATTAGATCCATAGTCCCACATTTTCACCCCTTCATAGTTATTCTTCAGATTAGAATTGTTGGTATCTGCTCCAAGGTTACACCATTCTCCAATAGCTGCATCTCCCAAGTATCCTTCATGCGACTTGCTACTATACCCTTGCATAATAGCATTTTTCACCTCACCCCCTACTTTACAATGCGGCCCTAGGGTCGTAGCTCCGTATATTTTGGCTCCCATCTTCAGCGTAGAACGATCTCCTACAGCCAATGGACCTCGAATTAGTACCCCTTCCATGATAGTGGCGTCTTTTCCGATATAAACTGGGCCAGTCTGAGCATTAATCGTGGCAAACTCAACCGTTGCGCCTGGCTCCAGGAAGATATTTTCTTCGCCAAGCACCCGGTTCGTTTTACTTAGAGGTGCAGAAGTGCGGCCCTTGGTAAGCAGTTCGAAATCCTGGCGAAGCGCAGCATCATTAATCTTAAATAGATCCCAAACGTGATCTAGTTTGAGGTATTCTGTATCTTCCAAATCAAAACCCTTCAACTCGCCAAAGTCCTCGTCATGGATTAACTGCTCAAGTTGTTCACCATTGAGTTTAGCCGCGATCAGCTCCTCCCCTCGGAGAAAAGCCTCATTAAAATCCATCTGCCGGATAAGCGTAAGCAATTGAGGAGAAGGTAAGACACTTCCGTTGATCAAGATATTTTCATCACCGTAATCAATCGGATATTTACCAGCCAGGTAATCCTGCGTGATGTAGGCTATCTGCCCATTAAGGCTTCGTTCCCACTTTTCGCGAATGGTCAAAATACCAACTCTCAGTTCACAGACAGGTCTGGTATAGGCAAGCGGGAGAAAATTGTCTCGGGTTTCGTTATCGAAAAGGATAAGATGGGCCATAATAATTGGGATCAATGGGGTATAAGGAGCGTATCAATCCAGTGGTTGTACGCAAAAAAGTCCCATTCGGATCCGGCCGAAGGGGACTTTTCAAACTTTTGTACAAAAGTTTTTCCGAGTCTACGAATTAGACTTCGAGAATTTATTGAATTTGGCAAACTTCTTATTGAACTTGTCAATACGTCCCGCAGTATCAACAAACTTCATTTTACCAGTATAGAAAGGGTGAGAGTAACTAGAGATTTCTAGTTTTACCAAAGGGTACTCTTTTCCATCTTCCCATACAATGGTATCCTTGCTAGGTGCACAGGAACGAGTAAGGAATGCGTCATCAGACGAAAAATCCTTAAATACCACAAATCTATAATTGCCAGGATGCGTATCTTTTTTCATAATAATTTTTTTTCAAGACCGCAAAGATAAGGTTTTTGCAAAAATGGTCAAATATTTGACTACTTTTTAGTTCATATTTTAAGTCCTCGGGCACTATCCTGCCTCTGATTGCTCCCAAACTCACCCCCGCTGCATATTTTTTCACCTTTTTCGCCCAACTAACCAACAATTATTTTGTTTAATGATTTATTTTTACTGAATTTTGCAATTATATTTTCCAAAATAGCGTATTTATTGCACTAAATTTTACAGTAAATTTTCTCAAAAGAGAAAAACAAGCAATAAAAGCTTTTTAATAATACTTAAATCAAGCTAAAATGATGAACTTTTTGGCAAATCCAAAATCTCTTTTTGGAATGTGGATGATACTGGGATTAGTGCTGGGCCTATATTTCGGTTTCATCATCGGCAGTATGACTATTGGCTTACCTATCGGACTATGTCTTAGCTTTCTTTTTGGGAAAGTATCCTATCGAGTGAGCCAGAAAGTATTGCGATTTAGAGGATAAGAGGATTGAAAAGGGGCCGATAAGTAACTAGATCCAATGACACACAGAATCATACCTACAATGATCATGTCCCAAAATAACAGGAGGTTGCTTATTGGTTCCTTACACTACTGCCCAGCTTTCATGTTAGTGAGCGAATTGTTCCAAAAGCATGTTACAACATTCTATCCTTCTTTACTGTTCTTATGCGGACAAAAGCCCCTTGAAAATTTGCATCCAAGAATAATTACTTATGTTAAAAGTGCCCACTGGCTTAAAACGCTCTGCGTCTATGATTGTGCTCCGGCACGAAACGTCCTTTCTCTTATTGGAACGAGCGAAGGAACCCCATTTAGGCAAAATGGTACCAGTAGGAGGAAAATTAGAACCTTACGAAGACCCCTACTCAGCTGCCTTGCGAGAGGCTAAAGAAGAAACAGGTATAGGTTTGGATCATCTGCACTACGCAGGTGTTTTGATTGAAACTTCTCCCACTCCATACAACTGGCAATGCAACATATATGTAGCAGATATTCCTTATCAAGCTCCGCCTCCTTGTGATGAAGGTATCCTGAGGTGGGTTCAATACAAGGATATCCCCAACATCCTCACCCCACCAACCGATTGGCAGATCTACCAATACATTATGCGGGAACAGGTCTTTGCTTTTAATGCCATTTACAATACCGAATTAGAACTGATCCGCATGGTAGATGAAATTGAGGGAAAAATAGTAATTGGGGAATGATAAGGCATCGTGTAGAATGGACGGCCAAGGGAGGAGAGAGAATAGGGAATAGCCTCTATTCTCTCTCCCTTTATAGTACTAGTGTCGAAGAGTAAGCCAGCGGTTCTATTGATCTAGCAGAACCGGAGCTAGCCAGCGTTCTGCCTCTTCTTGGCTCATTCCTTTCCGCTTGGCATAATCTTTCACCTGATCTTTAGTAATCTTACCCAAACCGAAGTACTTAGCGGAAGGGTGTGAAAAATACCAGCCACTAACCGAAGCAGCAGGATACATAGCAAAACTTTCAGTGAGCGAAATGCCTATATTCTCTTCTACATGTAACAACTGGAACAAGGTTTGCTTCTCGGTATGTTCTGGGCAAGCCGGATAGCCTGGTGCCGGTCGAATACCCTGGTATTTTTCGGCAATTAAATCGTCATTTTTCCATTCCTCCGCTGCGGCATATCCCCATAGATCTTTCCGAATCAGTTCATGCACATATTCTGCCGATGCCTCTGCTAACCGATCAGCTAATGCCTTTAGTAGAATGGCTTGGTAATCATCATGCGCTGCTTCAAATTGCTTAACCCACTTTTCAATACCAATGCCGGCGGTTACGGCAAATGCCCCCAAATAATCCTCCTTACCACTGCTACTGGGGGCGATGAAGTCGGCTAAACTGTGATTGAAACGACCAGCTGCTTTTTGCTGCTGTTGACGCAAATGGTGCAGCACTGCTTTTACCTCAGAACGACTTTCATCCTCATAAATGGCTAAATCATCATCTGAAATTGCATTAGCTGGAAACAATCCAATAACTGCTCGTGCACTTAACCACCCTTCATCGATAATACGACGAAGCATACTTCGAGCATCATTATATAATTTTTGTGCCTCCTCCCCTACTACTTCATCCTTCAAGATTGCAGGGAATTTTCCAGCCAATTGCCAACTGGAGAAGAAAGGCGTCCAGTCGATATAATGGGATAGCGTTTCAATATCAATCTCCTCAAACACCTTTATCCCTGTAAAATTCGGCTTGGGAGGCTGATACCCATCCCAATTCAGCTGCATTTTATTGCGGCGCGCAGCCGTCAGTGGCAGATACTTTTTGTGTGAGGTTCTACCAGCCCGCTGTTCGCGAATGGTTTGGTAAGAAGCTTTCACATCCAAAATATAGTTGGAGCTAACATTTTGATCTTCGCTCAATAGGTTTGACACCACCGTCACGGAACGCGAGGCGTCTAACACATGAACAATTGGCCCTTCATAAGCCGGCTCAATCTTTACGGCTGTATGCGTTTTGGAAGTTGTTGCCCCACCAATAAGTAAAGGAAGAGTAAAACCTCGCCTTTGCATCTCTTTCGCCACGTACACCATCTCATCAAGGGAGGGTGTAATCAAACCACTCAAGCCAATAATATCAACCTGCTCCTGCTCCGCTACATCGAGAATCTTATTAGCAGGCACCATCACACCTAGATCGATGATTTCGTAATTGTTGCAGCCTAGTACTACGCCGACGATATTCTTGCCAATGTCATGGACATCCCCTTTAACCGTCGCCAGCAGAATCTTTCCTTTTGTACTTCTCCCTCCTTCTGCCTTTTCTTCCTCAATAAATGGCGTCAGATAGGCCACGGATTTCTTCATCACACGGGCACTTTTCACCACCTGCGGCAAAAACATTTTTCCCGAACCGAAGAGATCTCCAACGACATTCATGCCATCCATTAGCGGCCCTTCAATCACTTGTAAAGGGCGATCATATTTTTGCCGGGCTTCCTCTGTATCTTCATCCACATAGGTTGTAATTCCTCTGACCAGGGCATGTGCAAGCCTTTCCTCTACTGTACCTTCTCGCCAAGTGAGATCTTTCTGGATAGCCCGTCCACCGTTGCTGCCTTGTAATTGTTCGGCAATTTCTGTGAGTCGCTCCGTTGCATCGGCTCGCCGGTTGAAGAGTACATCCTCCACGCGTTCCAGCAAGTCTTTTGGAATCTCTTCGTACACCTCAATCATCCCTGCATTGACTATCCCCATATCCATGCCTGCCTGAATGGCGTGATAGAGGAAAGCCGAGTGCATGGCCTCTCGCACGACATTATTTCCTCTAAATGAGAAAGAAATATTACTTACCCCTCCACTAATCATTGCGCCAGGACAAAGTTCCTTTATTTGTCGGGTGGCCTCGATGAAATTAATGGCATATTCATTGTGTTCCTCTATTCCGGTGGCTACGGCAAAGATGTTGGGATCGAAGATGATGTCTTGTGGCGGGAAGCCCACCTGCTGCACCAGAATGCCATAAGCTCGTTTGCAAATTTCTACTTTTCGTTCTGTGGTATCGGCTTGGCCTTTTTCATCAAAAGCCATGACTACCGCGGCGGCCCCATATCGGCGAACAAGTTTAGCTTGGCGGATAAACTCTTCTTCTCCTTCCTTCATGGAGATGGAATTTACCACACATTTCCCCTGTACACATTTTAAGCCCGCTTCGATCACACTCCACTTAGAGGAGTCTATCATGATTGGAAGTTTGGCAATATCAGGTTCAGCCATGACCAAGTTCAGGAAGTCGCGCATGGCCTGCTCAGAATCCAATAAACCTTCATCCATGTTTACATCAATGATCTGGGCTCCGCCCTCTACCTGATGCTGAGCAACACTTAGTGCTTCCGCTAAATCTCCCTCTTTTATCAAGCGGGCAAATTTTCTGGATCCAGTGACATTGGTACGTTCTCCAATGTTAACAAAATTGGTATCTGGACGAATGATTAAAGGTTCCAAGCCACTCAATTGGCTGTAAGGAGTTGGGGTTGCCACTTCTCTTGGTTGCACTCCCTCTACCCCCTTTACCATGGCGGCAATATGATCGGGTGTTGTCCCGCAACAACCTCCAATAAAATTCACAAAGTTGTTGGAAGCAAAATCTCGGATATACTCACTCATCTCTTCCGCCCCTTGGTCATATTCTCCAAATTCATTAGGTAGTCCCGCATTGGGGTAGGCGCTAACGAAGCAGCTTGCAATTTTGGACAAGGCCTCCAGATGCGGGCGCATCTCCTTGGCCCCTAAGGCACAGTTCAGCCCAACACTCATCAAATTCATATGGCTAACGGAAACCCAAAAAGCTTCCACGGTCTGCCCAGATAGCGTTCGCCCTGAGGCATCCGTAATCGTCCCGGAAACCATAATCGGTAAATCCAAGCCTCTTTCCTCCATCAACATATCAATGGCAAAAAGCGCAGCTTTGGCGTTCAGGGTATCAAAAATGGTTTCCACCAAAAGAATATCTACCCCTCCATCTACCAAGCCTTTGGCTTGCTCATAGTAAGCATCTCTGAGTTCGTCAAAAGTAACGGCTCGATACCCTGGATCGTTCACATCCGGCGACAAGGAGGCAGTCCGATTTGTCGGCCCCATCGCCCCAGCCACAAATCGAGGTTTCCCTGGATTTTCTCGCATAAAATCATCCACCGCCTTACGCGCCACCTGTCCTGATGCCAGATTGAGTTCGTAAGCCAGGTCCTCCATTTCGTAGTCTGCCTGGGCAATGCTAGTGGCACTGAAGGTATTCGTTTCTACGATATCGGCCCCAGCTTCCAAGTAAGCTTTATGTATTTCCTCAATGATGGCAGGTTGTGTAATTGACAAGAGGTCATTATTTCCCTTAATGTCTCTATGATAATCCGCAAAGCGATCCCCACGATAACCTGCTTCATCTAATTGGTAGCGTTGAATCATAGTTCCCATCGCACCATCAAGTACCAAAATGCGTTCCTTGAGTATGTCTTTGAGTGTATTTTTCATGTGGCTTTTCTTTAAGCCCGAAAGGGTAGTTAAGAATGAGAATTAGAATTATTAGTATATCCCATTATCAGCCGTCACAACGATCGGTCCACGATCCGTTACAATTAGGGTATGTTCATGCTGGGCCACGAAACTATTGTCCCTCGGCCGCATGGTCCAACCATCTGCCATTTCGTATACCAAATTGGCTTTAGTGGAGATAAAGGTTTCCAGTGCAATAACGGAGTTCCTGCGAAACCTTTCTCGGTTGAGTCGATCTCTAAAGCATGGTATTTCAAAAGGAGCTTCATGCAACTTACGGCCTACTCCATGACCGCACAGGTTTTTCACAACCGTAAAACCTCTTTTCTTGGCTGCTTGGTGAATAAACCCACCAAGATCAGAAATTCTTACCCGGTCAGAAATCCGCTCGATCGCCTCCCGCAGAATATCTTTTGAAGCTTGCACTAGTGGGTGTAAGCCTTGATGATCTTTCCCCAATATGAAGGAGCCTCCATTATCAGCATAATAGCCATTCAAATCCGCAGAGACATCAATATTCACTAAATCACCTTCTTGAAGAATGCGATGATGACTAGGGATACCGTGACAAACTTCGTGGTTAACACTGATACAGGTAACTCCTGGGAAGTTGTATTCTTTCATAGGAGCTGGAATAGCCCCATATGCACTAAGTATAGAAAAACCATAATCATCTAAGGTATTGGTAGACATTCCGGGTTTAGCAAACTCACGCATCTTTCTTAAAGTTACGGCTACTGCCTTTCCCGCTTTCTTGATGCCGACCAAATCTTTCTCGGAAGCTATAGACATATAGTCTGTTTTTTTTAGTGGACAAAAGAGGTGTTTATGGTTTTGTTATAAGTGTCTGTTTTGGCTTAAATGCTAAGCTGTAGAAAATGGTAAGTAACCTAAATTTGGTAGGGGCTCGGCAAAATTATAGAATTCCTTTGTCAAAATCCAATAATCGAAATATTTCGGTTTTGAATAGCTGGATGCAGATGGCTAGCGAGTATCATCTCATCGAAATAAAAAATCATTTAATTCCTTCTTATTTTTGCGGCGATTCATCAGGATATCTGCGTTCATAGCAGAATTTGTGTACCAACAACGCAAGAGTTTTGCTTTAATTCTTCAGAAGAATACATCTCCTCTACTATGAAATCAAGTAAGCAATTGCAGCTCGCCTTCCTTTCAACTTTTTGCTTGATCTGCTGTACCTCCTACCCACTATTCATTTCAGCACAAGATCAGACCCAAAATTTCTTCGAAGAGATTGTTTTAGCAGTGGATACCAATCGCTTTACCTGGTCTAGAGATAAGGTAGCATGGCAAGGGGAACCCCATTTGCCTTTTGAATACACACTTGAGCAACCCATTGTGGAGCTTCGGCTTTACCCTTCCGGGATATTCCCCATCGACTCCATTTTCCTTTTGCCCTCCGAAGATTTTACGGTAATTGATTCTCTCCGCTGGGTTACGCAATCGAATTTTCGCTGTAAAGTTCGCTATAAGGGTATCACCAATCGAAACTTCCTGGGTTTCCAGTTCAAAATATTCAGTAAGTACCTCCCAGAACCGATGATTTATGAATTAAAGCTACTTGCCTATACTCAAACTCGTATCCAATTTCTCGAGCTTCCCGCTGCGCTATATGTAGGTGAAGAACAAACCCTGAGTATAGAAACGAATCATTTAAACAACCTGATTTTCCCCAAGACCTGGACGCAAAACCAAGAGATCAACCATCGAGTTTTTCGAGAAAACAACCGAGTTAGAGCTAGAGTGCAAGCAAATGAGGTCGGGCTCCAGCCCCTTCAGCTAGTACTCAAAGTCAAGAAACCTTATCTAGGAGCCGACGGCAAGCTATCCTACCAACTCCCTCCACTACAACACGATTTTGTTGTAAAGCCCGCTAAATTGCGATTCCTGCGGTCCAATCAGCGAGAAGTAACCTTAACCGACAACGCCAAACGAGAGGGTGTAGAAATAGAATTGGATTTTGCCGAGGAGCTTCAGATGGAGAAAACTTATCGTTTGGAGTCGCAGGAGGAGGCTGGCGGATATCTGATCGCAGAAATCTTCACCAGGCGCGTCTTGGCCAATGGTAAAGTCCTCTGTTGGTTAAGAATTTATGACTACCACCGACAAAATGAGGGCTACCTCTATATAAAGGATGGCGACCTGGCACAGTTTATCACCAATTTCGACATCACGCCTAGTACTAAGGTCAACAAGATCAGCATATTAAGAGAGGGGCAGGATTGGAAGACTAGCCGGGAAATCTATCCCGGCGAAAAGATCTCAGTGCGGCTTGAGGGGACGGCCTTATACAAAGCTGACTTCCAATTCGAGGGGCTTACGGAAGTGCAGCTAGATTCTAGCGTCAACCGGGAAAATGCCAGAGAATACGACATTAGCATTCCCATCGACATCAAAGATCGCTACATCAACATTTTGAATCATCAGAACCCGATTGGGCAACGTCTGCGAGTCAGGGAGTTCAAACGTCCCAGGCCCTTTGATTATATTCAATTCAGATATGGAGAAGAAAGCTACGAAATAGAAGCAATTGACAAGTTAATTTTCTCTTCTACTTCAATGGATGACATCATCTTAGATTTTGACTATGACCGGTTGGATCGTTCGGAATTTCATGGCCCACAACAACTCAAAATAACCATTGAAATTCGGGATCGCCGAAATCAATTGGTAGAGCAGAAAACCATTCCAAGACTGAAGGTTTGCCCATCCGCTGCCTCACCTCGTCACGCCTTTTACGCTCCACAAAATTGCTACAATGGGAGCTTAAGCATCAATCGATATCTCCGAAAAAAAATCTATGATTTAGACCCCTGGTCGACCATCCGGGTAACACTGGAGCATGACGAACAGTTTTTTGGAAAGCGTGGCAGCCGGCGAAATGTAGAATTCGTTCTATTCCGCTCAATGACTTTTGATATCGACGTTTCCTTTCCCGCCGGACTGATCACTAAAAGGCTAGGAGAACAAGGTTTTAGTAATTTAGGAGGCATTAGCATGGCTATGATCGCTCAGTTTAGCTTCTATCATGAAAACAAAGTAGCTAAAGCCAAACCCTATAAATTTGGGGCAGGTTTTTTGGCCTTTAACGCCTTTAACTTTAGCGAAAATAGCTCTAGAGATATGGGTTTGGTGGGTTTAGTCAGTCTATATCCAATCCGCACAAAATACAGTAGTCGGCTCTCTTTCCCGCTGTATATGGGAGGGGGGTACTTCCTTTCAGAACAGCAATGGTTTGTCCTATTAGGACCGGGGATTCGCGTGCGCCTGTAACGAGATGAATTGCGCCTTGATAGGAGTTGCTTGGCATTCCCTTTAGCTGATTCAGACCGTAATTTCCTGGAAGTGAAGTCAGTTCATAGCTTGCATTTTTTTCGCAAAAATATTGAACTTACATTGCAACTTTCCCTGCCTTTTGGAGTAAAAATTAATAACTACTTTCATGAGACTGTCGCCTTCGCGACCAACTATCTAATTATCAGACTACTACACTAAAACCGGAACACTTTTACGCAAAACATAAGAGCTTTGAATCGCCCCCAAACAGGTGGGGAAGTGTTTTTGGTTAATATCTCTCCGAGATTCCACAGGACTTGAGCGTCTATTTCAACCACTGCCTTGATCATCTAATTGAAACTACAATGGACAGGAAATCTTTCAGATGAGGGAGATTTTCCAGGACATTTTTAATGATAAAACCTACATCTAGATAGAAGAAAAGGAAACGGGATACTTTATAGGGTACCCAGGGGGGTGAACATAATTCTCCCCGACAACTAACTCAAACACCTAGCTACTTGACTACTTAAAAAGACCGCTTCACCTCTTTAGGGTGAAGTTTAGAATCAGAATTTACCAGTTTAATACTCAGTTATTGACTCGATTTTACAAGACAGCTACATTATGAACAAGTGGATCTGGATATTATGTTTGGTGCTAATAGGACAATCGTGCTCTGAAGACAGTCTACCTAACCCCTTAGATGTCAAGTTAGAGAAAACGTTAAGAAACGTTTCTCCAACGGGTGATATGGAACATTTCATATTACCAGCGAGCAATGATTATGCAAGCATCCCTAATGGACGAAAAAACCCATTGACCGAAGACAAGGTTGAACTGGGTAAAATGTTATTCTTTGAAACAGGACTAGCAAGAGACGCTGTCTACGCTAATGGAGAAGGTACTTACTCCTGCGCGACTTGCCATGTTCCCAGTGCTGGTTATATGCCAGGGCGAGAGCAAGGAATTGCGGATGGAGGTTTTGGTTTTGGACTCAACGGTGAAAGCCGAGAGCAAATGAGTAATTATCAACCGGAAGAACTCGATGTGCAAGGTGCTCGCCCAATCAGTGTACTGAATGTTGCTTACGTAACGAATACTACTTGGAGCGGGAAGTTTGGTGCTTTTCACGCCAATGAAGGAACAGAAAACTTGTGGGGATTGGACGATCCAACTACAGAAACAAATCATCTAGGTCTTGATGGCCTGGAAGCTCAAAATATTGAAGGCTTGATCGTACACCGCATGGTCGTGGATGATTATGTCTTGGATACTTTAGGTTATCGCCAGATGTTCGACGATGCCTTTGGGGAATTTCCCGAAGATGAACGCTATTCTCTTTTGACTTCTAGTTTTGCCATCTCAGCTTACCTAAGAAGTTTGATCACGAACGAAGCCCCTTTCCAGGATTGGCTAAAAGGAGATACAGATGCCATTTCAGAAGCGGAGAAACGAGGAGCCGTACTCTTCTATTCCAAAGCAGGGTGTTATCGTTGCCATCAGGGTCCAGCTATGAGTGCCAATGAATTTCATGGTATTGGGGTGAATGATCTTTGTGATCTTCCCGGAGCCTTGGCAACGGGCATTCATGATATCCGCAATATGGGAAGAGGTGGGTTTACGCTACGAGAGGAGGATCTATTCAAGTTTAAGGTTCCTGGTATATACAATATGGCTGATTCTCCCTTTTACTTTCACGGAAGCAGTAAAAATACTTTGCGGGAGGTCGTAGAATATTTTAATGATGGGATTCCTGAGAATCCGAGAGTTCCAGAGGAACAAATTTCCGCTTTCTTCCATCCACTTAATCTAAGCGAAGGGGAGATAGATGATTTGGTTGAATTCTTGGAGAATAGCCTCCGAGATCCCAATCTAGAACGCTATGTACCTGAACAAGTACTAAGTAATAATTGCTTTCCAAATAATGATCCTATTTCTAGAAAAGAACTAGGCTGCGAATAAACAAAAAGGAGCCATTTAAGCTTCTAGGAGAAGGCCGATTCACTGAAATTCAGTGAATCGGCCTTCTTTCGTTATGGAATTTTTCTTCTTTCTGCGTCTTACTATCTGAATTGGGATTTCAAATTGATCCTAGGTCACTTCACGTCAATGGTGACCTACTGATTAGCGCTCATTTTTCAACACAACACTAAGCTCATGATTCGGAAAGTATACGCGTTTCTCGTATTTCTTATTTTTAATCTACTTCAAACTTCTGTATTGAACGCTCAAGGCACCACTTTGTACTCAGTATCCAGCGGAAGCTGGGGTGATGTCATCTGGTCCAACTCAACGTCTGGCCCAGCCACCATTAGTGATCCTGATGATCCTGGGATAAATCTAGTTATCCAGCGTGGTCATGATATTATCCTACAAGCCTCCGAAAAAGCAGTATTGGATCTAAGGGTTGAACATGGTGCATCCATAAAGGTGGGTGGAAGCACTACCAGGTACCTCGAAATTTATGGTGATGCGGTATTAGATGGCACCATGGGTGGAAGCACCGATGGCTTGAGTCTGGACATCAATGGCCCCAACTGCCGAATCTCAGGTACTGGTCAAACTCAGTTAAAACGCTTACGGAAAGACAATGATCCGTCGGCCGCCCAAACCACCAATCTGGTTATCGACAAAGACCTGACTCTTACCTATGCCTTAAGCTCCTCCGCAGCATTATACAATAATGGAGCTCCAAATAGTCGATTTAACGTCACTATCAATACAGGAAAGACGGTGACCGTAAAAAAATCAGATGTTTCCATAGATGGTATTGATGGTAGCAATAGCATCAATCTTGGAGGTAATCTTGTGGTCAATGGAACCCTAGACATAGAAAACGGCGATCTATGGCTGGCAAGTGATAATGGAAGTGGTTATGACATCTCTTATGAAATAGGAAAAAACGGGAAGCTAATAATTGGTGGTCATATATACGGAAATGCAGATCAATCAGGCTCAGCCAAAGCATGTCTGGTAAGCAGTGGGCAGTTATGGCTTGAAGATAGTGGTCACATATTCCAGGATATACATCCCACTCGCAATGCCATTACCTTTCAATCTGGCGCAAGGGTCATCTTTTCCCAATCCAATACACAATACCTCCCCATTGGCATTACACTACCAGATGTCACTATCAGAGGGGGAGGGAATAAACGGCTGCAAGCAGATACGCAGATCAATGGTACGCTGAGATTAGAGGGAGGCTACGTTACCTTGGGAGACCACGACCTCACGATCAGTACCGGCGGAAGCATTATTGGTGGTTCTCAACTCTCCTACATCAAAACCAATGGAAATGGTATGTTGGAGCGACGAGTGGGTAGTACTCAAGTCAATTTCCCGGTGGGTAATAGTTCTTACAATCCTGCCAGATTATTTAACACCTTTTCTGCTACAACCGATTGGTATGGCATCCGGGTTGAAGACGAACTCTTCATGGAAGGTACGGGTGGCCAAGCTATGGTTTCAGAAGTCATCGATCGTACCTGGGTCATGGAGGAAGACCAATCTGGTGGTAGTAATCTCAATGTCGAATTACAATGGGAAATGGTGGATGAAATGCCCGGTTTTGATCGGCAATCTTGTTTTATCAGCCAGTGGTCAGGGAGCGAATGGCAGCAGCAGCAGACCGATGCAGCAAGTGGGAATGGGCCTTACCGTCAACAATTGGAAGAGGTGACAACGCTCTCTCTTTTCTCGGTTCAAAGCAGTAGCCCACTCCCCATTGAATTGAGCTATTTCCGGGGCACTCCGGAGGCAGATGAGATCCACCTGCAATGGTCTACTTTAGTAGAAAAAAACAATGCCTATATAGCAATTGAACGGAGTGCAAACGGCATTGATTTTGAGGAACTTAGTCAAGTAAAAGGCTATGGCACATCTTTCACTCCGAAACACTATCAATTCACAGATACCTCTCCCCATTTAGGGGTCAACTATTATCGGCTAAAACAGGTAGATTTTGATGGTGCCTACACCTACCATAAAGTAATCAGTATCTCGTGGGAGGGGATTGCCAATCTACCGGTTTTATACCCTACGCTGGCCAATGATTACTTGCAGTTAAGATGGCCATCTCCCGTACCAATTACCTCACAAATTGGGGTATATGACTTACTGGGTCGCCCCATTCAACAGCTAATTGTACCAGCCGAAACACTCACCTGGAAATTAGATACAAGTCTTTTAGCCAACGGAAATTACGCCCTGCAAATCCGTTCTGGAAGTCAATTTTCTTGTTTGCGCTTTTCCGTAAATCGTTAGTTTATCAAGTGCTTTTGCAAGAAATCTATGTACCCCAAATGAAGCTTTACGGATAGTTATGAGCGTTCATTTGGGGCAAAATTCAGCAAGTCAACAAAGAAATTTGAATTTTTTTTTACGGCATAGAGTCAGTCAGCAGGGTTCCAATACTGCCCTAAAATCAAGGGGTTCCTCAAACAAATCGTCTTTTTAGTTAATATTAAGCAAATATTAATATTTGCTTATTCAAGCTCGGCATTTGGTGGGCCGATCTTTTTTTGCGTACATTTGCATCAGATACCCACCGTACTTTAGAGTAAGATACTTACTCAAATTCACACTAGAACAATACTGAAAGTAAATAGCGAAATGAATACGCTTCTGAGAAGAGCGTGATTTTTTTGCTTTTTTTTGCACCCTTTTCCAAAAAACGAGTAATTTTGTTACTCAATTATGATTGAGACACTCATATCATCCAAGACGCGAATCAAGCTACTGCTGAAATTCTTCCTCAACAGTAAGACCAAAGCTTACCTACGTAGCCTGGAGAGTGAGTTTGGAGAATCTTCGAATGCCATACGTGTAGAATTGAATCGATTGGAGAAAGCTGGCATGCTGGAATCTAATGTTGTTGGGAACAAAAAGATGTTCCAGGCAAATATCAAGCACCCGCTCTTCACAGAAGTCCACAATATTGTTTTGAAGCACATCGGACTGGACCGTGTGATTGAGAATGTGGTGGAAAGGCTAGGCCAAGTAAGCCGAGTTTTTGTGGTTGGGGATTTCGCCAAAGGTTTAGATAGCCAGGTGATTGACTTGGTATTCATTGGAGATATAGACCAAAAATACCTGATCCAATTAATTGATAAGGTAGAAGATCTAATAAAGCGCCGAATTAGATATCTGATTTACTCAGATGAAGAGTTCGAGCAAATGGAAACGCCAGATTTCCCCGCAGATCACCTGCTACTCTGGTCTAAAGACTAACCAGCAGGCTCATTTTAATTATAATACATGAACAGTCCCACGATGAACATCCAAATGGTAGATCTAAAAACCCAGTATAGCCATATTCAAAAAGAAGTGGATGAGGCTGTATTGGAGGTCATCCGTTCTACTGCCTTTATCAACGGCCCTAAGGTTCAGTCCTTTAAAGCTGCTTTCAGTACTTACCTTGGTGCAAATCATATCATTCCTTGTGCAAATGGAACCGATGCCCTACAAATCGCACTAATGGCATTAGATCTACAGCCAGGAGACGAAGTAATTGTTCCGGCCTTCACCTACGTGGCAACGGCAGAGGTAATTGCACTTCTCCGCCTTACTCCGGTAATGGTAGATGTAGACCCGAACACCTTCAACCTAACCGCAGAGATTTTTGAAGCGGCCATCACCCCGAGAACCAAAGCAGTCGTACCAGTACACCTGTTTGGCCAAAGCTGCGACATGGAGCCCATCATGCAAGTTGCCAATAAGCATGGGATCTGGGTGGTAGAAGACAATGCACAAGCCATTGGTGCAGATTATACCAATTCTGATGGAAGTATCCAGAAAACGGGAACCTTAGGACATATTGGTTGCACGTCCTTCTACCCTTCCAAAAATTTAGGGGCTTATGGAGATGGTGGCGCACTATACACTAATGACGATACTTTGGGACCAAAGTGTGCTATGACAGCCAACCATGGTCAGGTGAAGAGATATTACCACGATGCGATTGGAGTCAACAGCCGACTGGATGCTATGCAGGCCGCTATTTTGGAGATTAAGCTAAGACATCTCGACACTTACGCAGCCGCACGACAGCAAGCAGCCGCCTACTATGATCAGGCTTTGGGCAATATTGAGGCCTTACAGGTTCCTAGCAGACAAGCTAATTCAACGCATGTTTTCCATCAGTACACACTACAAGTAAAAAATGGACGCCGTGATGAATTGGTCGCCTTCTTGAAAGACAAGGGCATTCCCAGTATGATTTACTACCCCGTGCCCTTGTATAAACAAAATGCTTACAAGCCGCTAATCCCAGCAGACTTTACCGAATTACCGGTAACAGAGCAGCTTTGCAAATCAGTCATTTCTTTGCCCATGCACACAGAATTGGATGAACAAGTATTGTCCTTTATCGCAAATGGCGTAAAGGGATTTTTTGCCTAAGCAATTACACAAAACGCAGAATAATTAGTCCCCCTAAAGGAGATAGTAACACTATTAAACATCACTAATTATTCATTAAGCATTATGTACCAAGAATTAATAGAAAATAAATATAAAATCTCTGTGACCGGCTTAGGCTATGTGGGTTTGCCATTGGCTTTGGTCTTAGCTCGGAAGTTCAGCGTGATCGGCTTCGATATTAGTGCTGAGCGAGTGGAGATGATGAAGAAAGGGATTGATCCATCCAAAGAACTAGAATCTGAAGCTTTTAAAGATACCGATATCGTATTTACCGCTAGTTACGAGGATCTTAAAAATGCCCACTTCCATATTGTAGCTGTTCCCACGCCTGTCAGCGAGCAAAAGGTACCCGACCTTACACCCGTTTTAAGTGCAAGCCGAAGCGTAGGAAAGATACTTAAGCCTGGTGATTATGTGGTTTATGAGTCGACGGTCTACCCAGGCTGCACCGAAGAAGATTGTATCCCTGTCTTAGAAGAAATGTCTGGACTTACGTTTGAAAAAGATTTCAAAGTTGGCTACTCTCCAGAACGCATCAATCCAGGTGATAAAGAACATACGGTCGAAAAGATCCTGAAGATTGTCTCTGGAAACGATGAGGAAGCAACTGAAGAAATTGCCAAGGTGTACGGAGCCGTCATCACAGCAGGCATCTACAAAGCGGCCTCAATCAAAGTAGCTGAAGCTGCAAAGGTCATCGAAAATACTCAGCGCGACCTAAACATCGCCTTGATGAATGAGCTAGCTATTATCTTCGATCGCATGGAGATTGATACCAAGTCGGTATTGGAAGCTGCTGGAACCAAGTGGAATTTCTTAAAATTTTATCCAGGCTTGGTTGGGGGTCACTGTATCGGTGTAGATCCTTACTATTTGCTACATAAAGCTAAGCATCTCGGTTACAATCCACAGGTAATTACGAGTGGTCGTCGCATTAATGATGAAATGCCGGACTTCATAGCTAAACGCTTGGTTCAAATGCTCATCAAGGACGGTAAAAATCCAAGTGAGTGTAAGGTCTTGATGAAAGGAATCACCTTCAAGGAAAACGTGGCAGATATCCGCAATTCAAAAGTGGCTGATCTTGTACGAGAATTGATGAATTACTCTATCAATGTGCACATTACCGATCCGCATGCCAATCCGAATGAAGTAGCCCATGAATACAAACTCGGAATGGTGGATCAGCTTTCGGATAACTACGATGCTATAATTGTAGCGGTAAGTCATAATGAATACCGCGATCTGGACAAAGAATATTTTAAGGCGATCATGAATGAGCATCCGATTCTGGTGGATTTGAAGGGGATGTATGAATTTGAGGGGGACAACGGACTACAGTACTGGCGATTGTAGGAAAGTTCGAAAAAATACATACTCTGCTCCTCCATTCACTAAAAAGAGCGGAAGAGCTAAGGCAGTATTACCTATATAAGATGTAGGCTGACCTCTCCCTTTGGGGAACTAATAAGTTAGTCCTACCATGTTGAAACCATACCATACAACCAAAAATAAGATAATGTCTGCGAACCCCCAACCCTATGAGAATCACCTAGATGAGCAGGAAGCTCGGTGGTTCGCCGTGTATACCCGCTACAAACGAGAAAAGCAGGTCTTAAAGCGATTGCAGGAAAAAGGCATTACCACCTATCTTCCGCTGCAACGCGTCAAACGCTATTATACCCGCAAGGTAAAACAGGTAGAGCTTCCGCTTATCAGCTGCTACCTCTTCACTAAGATTACTAAGCCAGAATATATCCCTGTCCTTGACACGCCTGATGTCGTACAATTTGTGCGTTTCTCAAAGAATTTGATTTCCATTCCAGAAAGAGAGATTCAACTGATTCAACGTGTGGTGGGAGAAGATATTGAAGTAGAAATTGAACCTACCCGCCACATGCGTAAGGGGGATGAAGTAGAGATTGTTGGGGGGCGGTTGACAGGATTGAAAGGCACTTTGTTGAGTATAGAAGGTAAGAAGCAGTTCGTGATTGAACTCGTGAATTTAGGTTATGCTATGCGGATGCAAATTGATCCACAGTATCTCCGCAAAATCAGAAATGGGAAGAGAGATCTGGTCGAGGAACCAGGTGATAAATATTGGAACTAAGTAATCTATTACATCGGAGGATTATACCATTTGATGCAGTAGAATACTAGCTATTATATTTTTATCGAGTTGAGCATCGATTGGCCCTGGGCCTCTCCTTGCACTGCTCTATTCCGGAGAGTAGTAGTTCTCCTTCTACCCTCCTACTCTATTATGAATCGATATACCCTATCGGTAAGCGTGGCCCTGCGGTCACCATCGGACGAAAAGGCTTGCGACTTTTCAAGGGCGAAGCCGTGTAAACAGTGGAAGTGGCTGTGGAGGGGGGAGAGTTTAGGTTTAAAGTTGAGAGGTTTAGGTTTATCGTCTCAACCTCCGGGTTCTTGGTATAGAAATATGCTCTTTTGTAAATCACGCAAAATTGGAAAAAATGAAACAACACATCTTTGCATTTGAGAAACTAGGAGTCTGATAGAAATGCTGAATCACTTAATTGTTTCTTTCGAGATAGAGTTTATTGATGAACCTTCTTATCTAGATTGTCGTAGAAAAGTTACAGATATTTCTTTTATGCTGAGCGCCCTTCATAAGGCCCAGCTGGCAAAAACAAAGGAGTATAAAAGTTCTAAATTGTAAACCTTCATTTATAAACTCTTCTTAACACTATGTCCGATTACTTCACCCATCCCACTGCTATTGTTGATCCAGGCGCCAAGATCGGCGCAGGTACGAAGATTTGGCACTTTTGTCATATAATGTCAGGCGCTAAGATTGGACCTCGCTGTAGTTTTGGTCAGAACGTATTTGTAGCTGACGGCGTCGTACTGGGAAGCAATGTAAAAGTACAAAATAACGTATCCATATATAAAGGAGTGACTTGCGGGAATGATGTCTTTCTAGGCCCTTCGATGGTCTTCACGAATGTGATCAATCCCCGCTCGGCAGTCAATCGAAAATCGGAGTATATGGCTACCCACGTGGGAGAAGGAGCTTCGATTGGAGCTAACGCAACCATAGTATGTGGGCATGACATTGGGCATCATGCCTTTATCGGGGCAGGAACAGTGGTTACGAAAACGGTACCGCCTTATGCCCTGATGGTCGGTAATCCCGCAAAACAGATCGGCTGGATGAGTGAGCATGGGGAGCGGCTGAGGTTTAATCAGGAGGGTGAGGCTGTTTGTGAAGCAAGTGGAGATGTATATAAACTGGAAAATGAACAAGTGCAGAAAGTGATCAAAGAAAACGCAAAGGAAAGGCTCTAGCCATGATGTTCTGGCTTCAAACTTCCTTCTTCCGATTTGATTCGGTTGTCGACTTCCGACTTCAAACTTCCCATTTATGAAGAACTTTGCATTGATCGGAGCTGCTGGCTATATCGCCCCTCGGCATATGAAGGCGATTAAGGATACGGGCAATAGCCTGGTGGCTGCACTAGATAAGAGTGACTCAGTAGGGATTATAGATAGTCATTTCCCTCAGGCGGATTTCTTCGTGGAGTTTGAGCGTTTTGATCGGCATCTAGAAAAGTTGAAACGCAGTGGGCAGGGTATCGACTACGTTAGCATCTGCTCGCCCAACTACTTGCATGATGCACATATCCGATTTGGACTACGGCACGGAGCAGATGTGATTTGCGAAAAACCCATCGTTCTGAATCCTTGGAATATTGATGCTTTAGCCGATTTATCAAATGAAACAGGACAAAGTATTTACAATATTTTGCAATTGCGCCTCCACCCTAGCGTGATTGCCTTGAAGGAAAAAGTGGACAATGCACCAGTCGGCAAGGTTTATGATATAGACCTGGCTTATTTGACCTCCAGGGGGCATTGGTACTATACTAGTTGGAAGGGAGATATTCCAAAATCTGGTGGAATCGCTACCAACATTGGAGTTCATTTTTATGATATGTTGCAGTGGATCTTTGGCCCAATTAAGGAAAATATCGTCCATATTCACACGCATGATCGCGCGGCAGGATACCTAGAGTTTTCTAAAGCTAGAGTCAGATGGTTCTTGAGTATCAATTACAATACCATCCCGGAAGAGATCAGAGCTACGGGAGCCCGGACTTATCGTTCCTTAACCATTGAGGGAGAAGAGTTTGAGTTCAGTGGTGGATTTACGGAACTGCATACGAAGAGCTATCAACATATACTAGCTGGTTTGGGTTTTGAAATCGGTGAGGCCCGTAAAGCGATCGAAATCGTCCATCATATCAGACACGCCAGGCCGATTGGTTTGCAAGGAGAGTATCATCCACTAGCTAAGATTCCACTTACCAAACACCCCTTCGAACGGCACCACTGGATTTAAACAACTTACTCCAATTTTGAAAATCCTAATCACAGGTACGGCAGGTTTTATAGGATACCATCTTGCTAATCGGATGCTGAAAGAAGGACATGAAGTAGTAGGTCTGGATAGCATCAATAATTATTACGACGTAAGTCTAAAGATTGGTCGACTGGAATCAGCCGGAATACAGCGGAACCAGATTGCCTACAAGGAACTATTACAAAGTCGTACTCAACCGGGCTACCAATTTATCCAGATGCGATTGGAGGATGAGGCAAGCTTAAACCGCTTATTTCGCGAACACCAGTTTGACATGGTCTGTCATTTGGCAGCTCAGGCGGGCGTTAGATATAGCTTGAAGAACCCCAAAGCCTACATTCAAAGCAATATTGTGGGGTTCGGACATATCTTGGAAGCTTGTCGACATAATAAAATCAAACACTTAGTCTATGCTAGTAGTTCGAGTGTTTACGGACTGAATAAAAAGATGCCCTTCTCTACGCAGGATCATGTAGACCATCCCGTTTCCCTATATGCAGCAAGTAAAAAAAGTAATGAATTGATGGCGCATACCTATAGTCATCTGTTTGGATTACCTACTACTGGCTTGCGCTTCTTTACGGTTTATGGCCCCTGGGGGCGCCCCGATATGGCGATATTCCTTTTTACCAAAGCCATCGTGAATGGCCAGCCAATCAAGGTGTTCAATTATGGGAAGATGAAGCGGGATTTTACTTATGTCGATGACATTGTGGAAGGAGTGAAAAGAGTAATCCTTACCAGTCCAAGGAGCCAGCCCGATTGGTTGGGGCCAGAGGAGGCATTATCCAGTTCTTCTGCACCTTATAAAATATTTAACATAGGGAATAGCAAGCCCATCCAATTACTAGATTTCATTGAAGCCATTGAAGTAGCTACAGGTATTCGTGCCGACAAACAACTCCTCCCTATCCAGCCAGGAGATGTAGAAGAAACCTATGCAGATGTAAGCGACTTGGTCCAAACATTTGACTATCAACCTGCCATGAGCGTTACGGAAGGGGTTAAAAGATTTGTGGACTGGTATACCGATTACTATCAAACTAAGTGACCAAAGAATCCTGTTAACGATCTATTCCTGTGGCGCCAAACAAATCCTGCCAGAACTAGGACAAACCGGACGATCCAAGGTGCCAACTAAGCAAAACTTTCATATGAGGATCTACTTTCACCATCTACTTTTTGCAGCTCTTTTTATCATGAGTACGGGCTGTGTTTCTCATAATTCCTTGATTTCATTTCCGGAAGAAGAAGGTGTAACCTTAAGTCCAGAACAAATCATGAACTATTCGGAATTGCGCATTCAACCGGAGGATTTGCTAAAAATCAGTGTGTTTAGTTCGGATGCTGATGCCGTAGCCCCTTTCAATATAGAGGCTCCTAATACTCAAATTCAAAATTTACAGTTGGGTGCCAGCAGTGCAAACATTCTAGAATTATTCAATGGGTATTTTGTCGATCAAAACGGGAATATTGATTTCCCACTCGCTGGTTCCATCAGCATGGAGGGTTTAACTCTTCCCCAAGCAAAGCAGAGAATCATTGAAGCCGTCAGACCTTACGTGACAGATGCTGTAGTGAACATTCGTTTCCTCAACTTCAAAATCACAATTTTAGGTGAGGTCAATATGCCTGGCACGGTTCGGCTATCCAATAAAAGAGTGACCCTCCTGGAAGCCTTAGGCTTAGCTGGAGATCTAAGTATTTATGCCGACCGTACCAACCTCCTACTTATTCGAGAAAAGGAGGGTATCAGAAGTTATCATAGAATTAATCTTCAAAAGACCGATATTTTCACCTCCGACTTATTCTACCTCCAGCAGAACGACGTGATCTATGTATCCCCATTGCAAAGCCGGGTAGCTACTGTCGCAGATCCTGTAACAAGAGTTGTTTCCTATGTTACAGCAGGGCTTTCCATCATTACTTTGATCGTTGCCCTAGGCAGATAAAATCGTAGTTCGATGAGTGATCTTAACAATCTTCCAGGACAAATAAACGGTCAGCTGCTTCCCCAAGAAGAAGGGGTAGACTTTAAGCAGGTATTGTTCTTGCTATTAGGTAATTGGTGGTGGCTAATCATTGGTTTGGGTATAGGACTTACGATAGCCTGGCTACAGCTTCGCTATGACACGGAAATATATTCCGTCAGTGGGACAGTCTTGATTAATGATGAAGAACAACAGAGTTTCTCAGAAACCGCTTTGCTCGAAGAATTTGGCTACAGTAACTCAAGTAATATCCTGGATCAAATCGAAGTATTAACTTCCAGTAATTTGATGGAGGAAGTGGTCGATTCCCTCCACCTGTATGTACGGATTTTCGAAGAGGGGCGTCTCAAGGTAAGTGAGCGTTATCGTCCCTTTTATTGTCAAAGTTGATGCGCCCGAACAGGCCCTAGGAGCCAATTTAAAAATCAATACACTAGAAGGAGGCGTTTTTCGACTGGTCCACGACCAAGACACAAGCCTACATTCATACAACACCCCTTTGGAAATCGATGGTGTTACTTTCCTGATACGTCGAACGCCCAGTACAAAACCAGATAAGAATTATCAGGTTCGCATCGATCGTCCAGATCGCATCGCCAAGCGTTACGCAAGAAGCCTCAATATTCGCCAGAAAGGGCGCTCTAATGTACTAACCCTGTCGATGAACAATGCCCAACCGGAACGGGTCATTGACATCATCAATGTACTCCTCATCAAGTATAATGAAAACATCATCAGACAAAAAAAGCAAGCTGGTGAAATACTTTGAGATTCATAGAGGAACGAATCGATTCCATTTTTGCTGAATTGAGCAGTGTGGAGGGAACAGTAGCTAATGTCAAAAGGAATAATGATCTCTTGCTTGACCTGGACATCCAGGCTCAGCAGATCATGGGGCAAATCGAAGTACTTGACCAACAAATGATCGCTTTATCCCTCAAGGAAAGTCTGCTCACGACGGTTGAAAACCATCTTTCCAATCAGGAGAATGAGTTCAAGATTATCCCTACTAGTGCCGAAATATTAAAGGATTTACCGACCGTTCAGCAACAAATTTTGAGCTATAACAATCTCATTTTTGAACGGCAGAACCGGCTGGAGGTAGCTACCAAAATCAACCCCGTTGTCAAGACCTACGATGAACAATTAGCCTACTTGAAGGAATCTATTCTATTGAGTATCAATACCGTCAAGCAGGAATTAAGCGCCCAGAAAAAAGAACTTCAGGATCGCATCACTCCACTTGAGCGAAAACTGAGGATCGTACCCAATGTTGAAACGGAACTGTTACAGGTCATGCGTCAGCAAAAGATTAAAGAATCGCTCTACCTGCTTCTACTGGAGAAGAGAGAAGAAACTGCTCTTTCCCTGGCCGCACAAGTAGCTGACTCCCGCATGTTAGATGAACCTTATAATACGGGCTTGGTTTCTCCCAATCGTCAAATCACCTATGCCGCTTATGGTCTTTTGGGATTAGGACTTCCTTTAGGAGTGATAGTGCTCATCTTTCTGATGGACAACAAAGTGCGCTCCAAAGAAGATATAGAGAAGTATACCCGCATGGCTTTTTTGGGACAGATCATGCAAGCCAAGGAAAAGGAATCTATTGTGGTAACCAACAAAAGCCGTACGGCCGTTGCCGAGATGTTCCGGATGTTGCGTACTAACCTACAGTTCAACTCCACAGCTAATACGAATGAGGTGATCCTGGTTAGTTCTAGTGTTAGCGGAGAAGGGAAGACCTTCATCGCCATTAACCTCGGACTGAGCATGGCCATTTCGGGAAAAAAAACGGTGGTCGTTGGTCTGGACTTGCGCAAGCCCAAACTGTCCAGGTACATCACCGGAGAGACCTCCAGTATGGGGGTAACCAACTTCTTGACGGGACGTAGTGAGCTAGATGAAATAATTCAAGCATATGAACCACAAGAAAATCTTCACTTCATCGGAAGTGGTCCTATCCCTCCAAATCCTGCCGAGCTTTTAATGCAAGAAAGAATTGAAAACTTCTTTACTGCCCTGAAAGAGAGATATGAGGTCATTGTTGTGGATTCGGCTCCACTCGGTTTAGTAACGGATGCCTTATTGGTCAAGGAGTATGTGGACTCTACAGTTATTGTCACCCGTTTTGGGAAAACGACCATTGGTTTCCTCAAAATGTTGGAAGATCTACACCAGAAGGATGTCCTACACCGTCCGGGCATTGTACTTAATGGCGTAAAAAAGAGATCTGCATACGGCTACTCCTATGGCAACTACGGGTACGGATATGGCTATGGATACGGATATGGTAGTTCTTACGGATCGGGCTACTATGATGAATGATCACCTTATTGAAGTATTAGAACTGAAAAGACAGCATGTATATATTTAGGTATTGGCGAGGCTTTTATAAGTATTTAGGGAATCGCATGATTCTTCTGCTAATCATTGCCCCACTTGTTGGTATTTTGGATGGCATTGGCATAACTTTGATTATTCCCTCCTCTCCAATATTTTGGGAGGTAATTCGGATAATGTCTCTGAATTGGAACAGACCTTAATTCGTGTATTTGAGTTTTTCCACTTCTCTTACTCCAGTCGGTTAGCCTTGATTTGCTTACTTGCAATCTTCCTGTTTAAGGCCTTACTTAAAATGAGCAACCTAATCGTATTGGTTTATTCGCAAACCGAATTCTGGCGGAAGATTCGAAAAGAAGCCATCGAAAAGTTTGGAGCAGCAGATTTCACCTATTATCTAAAAACCAACACGGGTAGCATTGTGAATTCCATTACTATGGAAATGAATAAATTTATTACTGGTGTAAAAGGATATTTAGATTCCATCAATGCTGGCCTACTGCTAACGGGCTATGGACTGATGTTGGTGTCAGTCAGTCTGAAAGCAACCCTTATCCTGTTTATATTGGGTTTGTTATTTAACTATATTTTTCTTGTGATCAACCGGTTCAGCAAAAAACTGTCCATGCAACTGACGCTGATCAATCAGGATTTCTCCAGAAACTTAATTGAGACAGTTAACTACTTCAAATATCTGAAGGCCACCAATTCCTATAAGTTTAAGTCCAATATAATCGAAAAGGTTATTGATGAATTTTATGTCGTAAGAACCAAAATTGGATTGGCCAATGGCTTGCCTAATGTAATTCAGGAACCCATCACACTGATTATTGTTGCATTGCTTTTCTGGCTCAATAGCTTATTTATTAAAGAATCCCTGGAAGTTATTTTCGTCATCCTAGGTATCGCATACCGAGCTAGTGCTATGCTAGCCAACTTTCAGTCTAAACGGCAGCTATTCTTCTCCAGTTTGGGGAGTTTGGAAAATGTACAGCAGTTCCTCAAAGAACTTGAACAATACGAAGAAGAGATGCCTAAAAATGGTTATGCGGCCTTTCAAGATCGTATCAGCTTAAAGAATTTAAGTTTTGCTTATCAACCTGGTAGGGATGTATTGAAAGATCTTAATCTAGATATTAATAAGAACCAAACCGTAGCCCTAGTTGGTCCTTCTGGCGCAGGTAAATCTACCCTAGTTGATATTCTTACCGGGATTCAAAAACCACAAAGCGGGGAGATTATCATTGACGATGTGACCCATAAAGATCTCACTTCAGAACAGTGGCGATCACAGATCGGCTATGTGACCCAAGAGAATATCGTATTTGACGGAAATGTATATACCAATGTTTCACTTAGGAATAATCGCAATGCTCTAGATGAAGCCATGATGGAAAAAGCCTTAGAATGGTCGAACAGTATTGAATTCATCAGTAAGATGGATGACAAATATAATACCCCTCTGGGAGAAAGAGGTATCAGGTTATCGGGAGGACAGCGTCAACGCATTTCTATCGCCAGGGAATTGTATAAAGATCCCGCTTTGCTGATCCTAGATGAAGCCACTAGTGCTTTAGATTCTCTCTCTGAAAAACTAATTCAACAAAGTATTGACGGCTTGAAAGGTAAGACGACTGTAGTCATCATTGCCCACCGACTATCGACGGTCAAAAATGTAGATCGGATCTATGTTTTGAAAGACGGGCAGGTAGTAGAGCAAGGCACTTATGACGAGCTAAATGACATTCCCGATGGCCAATTCCGTAAAATGGTTACGGAACAGCGTCTTTAAGCCATTGCTATACCCTAAGATTGCCGAATTACAGCAAATTTTCACATTCAAACAAGTTCCTGAGATAGTGTTTTCTACTCCCTGGGCCATAATAGTCGAGCCTTGGGCTACTTAAGTCTCATCATTGTAAATGCTTGATAAAATTCTTTCGTCATGATGCTTACATATGCCAAACCCAAAATAGTAGCAGAGATTGGATGCAACCACAAAGGTGAATTCGAAATAGCCAAGGAATTGATCCGATTAGCAAAAGATTGTGATGCTGATTATGCCAAATTCCAAAAGCGTACCCCTAAAGAACTATTAACCGAAGAGCAATACAATGCCCCTCATCCAGTTCCCTACAATTCTTATGGTGATACTTACGGGGCTCACCGAGAATTTCTAGAACTCGACCAAGAGCAGCATGCGGCACTAAAATCTTATGCAGAATCCCTAGGTATTGGTTATGCCACTTCCGTCTGGGATGTCACTTCTGCTCAAGAAATCATTGAACTGAATCCAGACCTAATAAAAGTGCCTTCCGCCTGTAACAATCATGATGACATGATGAGACTGCTGCGTGACCAATACCAGGGAGAAGTACATGTTTCTACGGGGATGACCACTAAAGAAGAAATCGAAGATATTATTCACTTATTCGAAGAAACAAACCAAGCAAAAGATCGACTAGTCGTATACAATTGTACTTCAGGGTATCCAGTGCCCTTCAAAGATGTCTGCCTGCTAGAGATCACTAACCTAGTCAATCGTTACCAAGATCGGGTAAAGTCTATCGGCTTCTCCGGGCACCATCTTGGCATAGCCATAGATATGGCCGCCTATACGCTGGGAGCAGAGTGGATTGAAAGACATTTCACTAAAGATAGAACTTGGAAGGGCACTGATCATGCCGCCTCTCTAGAACCGCAGGGTCTAATCAAGTTGGTCCGAAATCTACATGCTACCCATGAGTCTCTTCGTTTCAAGGAACAAGACATTCTAGAAATTGAGGAAGTTCAACGCAGAAAACTCAAATATAGAAAAACGGTACAAAGCTAGCCAGTAGTAAAATGATCACCTTTTAATTCCTATTCGTTACCATTATGCAAATCCTCAACCGATTCGATACTGACAAAAGTTTTGATTATGAGAATGGCTTCTACCTTACCAGTAAGCTGGATAGAATGGGGAAACTAATCGCTCATTACGAATTGTACAAAAAGATCATATCTATTCCTGGGCATATTCTGGAATTCGGAGTATTCAAAGGCAACTCTCTGTTGCGCTTCGGTACCTTTAGAAACCTGTGCGAAAGTCCTTATTCCAGGAAGATCATAGGCTTTGATATCTTCGGGAAATTTCCAGAAACTGAATTTGAACCCGATAAAAAGTACCTGCAAAAGTTTATCGACAATGCTGGAGAAAATAGTATATCTGTACCCGAACTGACCCAGGTTTTCTCCCATAAAGGAATCGAAAACTTCGAGTTGGTCCAAGGAAATATCCTTGAGACAGCTCCAAAATACAAAGCCGATCATCCTCATTTAAAAATAGCACTCTTACATATTGACACCGATGTGTATGAGCCCGCCGTAACTATTCTAGAGCATTTCTATCCAATGATGACGAGAGGAGGAATCATTGTTTTGGATGATTACGGGACCTTCCCCGGCGAAACAAAAGCAGTGGATGAGTTTCTGCAAAAGCATGATCTACAGATCAATAAACTTCCTATTGCCCACATTCCAGCCTACATTCAGATAAACTAATTACTTATGACGATTGGATTTATTCCGGTAAGAGGCGGCAGTAAAGGCATTCCTGACAAGAACATCAAAAGCTTTTGTGGCCGTCCACTTGTCTTCTGGACAATCCAAATGCTCCACCAAAGTGCACACGTAGATCGGATAGTAGTAGCAACGGACTCCGACAAGATTAGCGAGATTGTTCGCAATTTTGAATTTCCAAAGGTTGAAATCTACCGTAGATTAGCTGAAAATGCTACGGATGAAGCTTCTACAGAAAGTGTGATATTAGAATATCTTGCACGAATTGAGCTCGACGCGACTGACCGATTCATTTTAGCACAGGCGACCTCTCCATTAACGCAAACGGAGGACTTAGAAGGAGTTATTAAAATGGTGTCTGATTCCACTTATGATTCCGTCCTAACTTGCGTTAGACAAAAACGCTTCATCTGGACAGAAGAGGGAACACCGGTGAACTATGATCCTTTTCGAAGACCTTTACGGCAGTCCTTTCCGGGAATCTTGGTGGAAAATGGTGCCCTTTACCTAAGCACCGTAGGAGCCATCAAGGAAAGCAACAATAGGATCTCTGGAAAGATAGGGGTTTATGAAATGCCCGAATATACCTTTATTGAATTAGATGAAGAAGACGATTGGCTCATCTGTGAAGGTTTGATGCATAAGCACAATCTATCTGGTTCTAGTACCAGCAGCCAACAAGCTGAAGTCAAGCTCTTCTGTACGGATGTCGACGGCGTACTGACAGATGCCGGCATGTACTATTCCGAAAATGGAGATGAATTGAAAAAATTCAATACGCATGATGGCATGGGCTTATCCCTGCTACGCCAGCAGGGAATTAAAACAGCTATCATAACCTCTGAAAACACTGCTTTAGTGGAACGAAGAGCGAAGAAACTAAAGGTTGACTACCTGTATCAAGGCAAACGAGATGGAGGGAAATTGGCATGTGTGCAAGAAATCTGCAAGGAATTGAACATCTCCCTGGCAGAAGTTGCCTATATCGGAGATGATCTTAATTGTATTGATTTATTGTCTCAAGTAGGTACAGCTGCCTGTCCGAACAATGCAGTACGGCAAGTAAAAATGGTTCCTGGTATTATCCAACTGGAGAAGAAAGGAGGAGAGGGGGTAGTACGAGAGTTTATCGGATATCTAATTGAGAATAAATTTAATATAAGGTCATGATGATTGATAAAGTAAAACAACTTGGAACTTCCTTAGTCGAAAAACTAGTTTCCCAGCTTTCTCCTACAAGCCAAATCAACCTCTCACTTAAGATTATGTCTCAAAACATGTCGGAAGTCGATTCAGTAAAAGCATATAAGCTTAGAAGAAGATTACATAATCGGTTTCTCAAGTCATATCCTATGCTATATTCGCACGAGGCTCAACGAATATATGGCTTTTTCCATTTACTGAATCAACTCAAGGGTATTGAAGGAGAAATTGTAGAATTCGGAGTCGGTAGAGGCCGTTATATCAGTATTTTCGCATTTGCTAATGAATGCTTTCAACTAAGAAAGGAAATTTTTGGGTTCGATTCATTTGAAGGATTCCCTCAACCTCATGAAAATGACATTGGAACAAGAGTGACTGAGATACAAAGTGTATGTGGATGGGACGATGTACAGCCTGAAATGATTCTTCATGCACTAAGTGCAGATATTTCATCAGTAGGATCGAAGAGTCTCTTTGAGAATTCAGAGCCATCAGTCAATTTAATTAAAGGTTACTTTAAAGATACAATCTCTGATAATCTTCCTAACAAGATAGCATTCTTACATCTTGATGCTGACTTATATGAATCAACTAAGATAGCTCTACAGTATTCACTTCCGAGGATGAGTAAAGGCGGCATAATCATTTTTGATGAATTGCACGAAAAGGAAAAATGGCCAGGCGTGCAAAAAGCAGTTGAAGAAGAGTGTCTTCCTAAAAATCTCAATCCAAAGTGGATTCCTGAATTACAGAGGTTTGGTATAATAATATAATGCTAATTCAATTACCAGTTTGGCATTTTGTAAAAGCCGTGCAATCATTCATTAGAGAACTTATTTTTCCGAGAAAAAACTATTATTGTTTAGCTCGGTCATTTGGTGTAACCTAGCTTAATTTACCCCATAAGAATTCTAATTATGAAAAAACAACTAACCAAGAGCAATGTTGTCTCTGAAACGAACTGGATGAAATCTCTTGGAATAAATTTCATACTTGCAGGAGCCATGAGATCAGGATCAACTTATCTGTTTGAGCTACTGCGACACCACCCCCAGATTAATATGCCCGCAAGAAAAGAGCTGCATTACTTTTCAAAAGAGAGCCAACCTCAATTAGAAGAATATCGAGAGTTCTTTAGAGATTGTGATCCTGAAATGGTGATTGGGGAGGCTTCTCCTGAATACATGTTTTTTCCTTATTGCGCTCAAAGAATTAAGGATCATCTTCCAGCAATCAAACTTATATTTATACTTAGGAATCCCGTTAAGCGAGCTTTTTCTCACTACCTTTGGGCAACCAAAGGAGGTAAGTTTGAATACTTGACTTTTGAAAATGCCTTAGCCGCGGAAGAGGATAGGTTAAAATCCCTTGATTTCAATACTCAAAATGCATTTTCTTATCGTGTACGCGGGGAATACTTAAGACTTCTTCAACCCTATTTAAACCTATTCCCAAAAGAAAATATTAAGGTTATTTTATTCGAAGATTTAAAAGAAAAAGGTCAGAAAGTGTATGACGACTTGTGCGACTTTTTAGATATTGACAGGATATCCTTACCAGAAATTGAACGTCACAATCATGCCATTATTCCTCGGTTTTTACCGGTCTTTCGACAATTAACCTATATTAGACGTCATATGAACTGGGGTATAAAAGGTGGAAGCTTTTTTAACAGAATCCTAAGAAAACTTATTCGCGCGTGGCCCCGTACTGGTGATCATCCAAAAATCAGTCCTCACAGTGAACTGCTTTTAAAGAAGCATTACAAATCACATAATTTAGCTCTTTTTGATTTTCTCAATAGAGAAAATATTTGGGACTAAGTTTTTATTGTATATAAGTATGAGGATACAATTATCCTAGAAGATATGACGGGCATTTTTCAACCTATGCTACGTTGCAAAAATCCTTGGTTAGCTATGGCTATCCGCGGTTTTTTGCGCCTTGCCTAGATTGAAAACTCCCTTAGTCAGATACTTTAGCCTAATTATATCCTCATACTTACTAAGTGCAATCAAAAAGCTTATTCACAATCTCTCTTAACGCATTTCCATTCTAGGGTCCCAGAAGTAGCTTACTGTGATGAGTTCGGTTTTCGCTATCAAAAACAGACTTATTAAAACCTGGGTTTATGATCAATTTTCTACTCTCTATATTGCAAAGACCAGATTACAGCAGCAAGGAAAAATATCGATTCTTTAGGAAGGTCTATCAAGACCAGAAATTCCGCAATTATGTGAAGGAGTTGGATGAGGATCTAAAGTTAACCAAAAAGGAGGTCAACACTTGGGGTAAACGAGAAAATCAAGACGGTACAAAGGGCGACTTTGTTATACTGAGTTTTACCAGAGTACCACTCTATGCCAAGTTACACGCCTTGATGGGTAAGATTGCTTTACTCAATGGCTACCGTCCCATCATACTGAATCAGAGAGGAAATCGATATATATCAGATTATTATCATTGGATGGGGATTGAAGAAATTGTGCATTGGAATCATTTTGAAAAAAAGGTAGTAGATGAAGCCTTATTAGATAGCTTGGTTCAACCTTTAATCCTCCCAAAACTAGGCTTGCAGGACCTAGTAAATATGGAGTATGAAGGAGTGCAAATCGGGAAACATGCCCTATCTATGGTCTGTCGAACTCGTTTAGAAGGGCAATTGGATTTTGAGGACCCAGAGGTTCAAACGTCCCTAAAGCAATACATCAGGCGTGGAATTAAATCTGCCCTGGCAACCAAGGCCTTGCTGCAAAAATACAATATCAAAAAAATGTTCGTCCGGGATTCTGGTTACATCCCCAATGGAGGCATCTTTGAAATGGCCCTGGTACATGGAGTCGATTGTTTTGTTCATGACTTTGGGCAGCAGAAGGGAAGTTGGGTAATGAAAAGGCATGACCAAAACAATCGCAACGAACATTATTTTTCCCTATCTGACCAAAGCTGGAAATTCTTAAGGGAAGAGCCCTGGACACAACAGATGGAGGACGACCTGCAAAATGAATTCGCAGAGCGCTATCGCCCTGACTCCCTCAATGATACCCGGCGATTACAACATGGCAAACGCAATTATACCCAACAAGAGGTAATGGCCAAATTAGGTCTGGATCCGGCTAAAAAGACTGCTGTGATCTTCTCACATGTGGCCTGGGATGCCGCGTTTTTCTATGGAAGTTGCATATTTGGCGATTTCGAAAGGTGGCTTTTTGAAACGGTCAAGCATATTGCCGCGCATGGGAGTGAGTTGAATTGGATCATAAAGCTCCATCCGTTCAACGCCTTCAAACTGCAAAGAGAGAACAAAAGTGAAGAATCTGAAATGAGACTCCTGCGCTCCTTGTTCCCACTCCCTCCAAATGTGGTAATCATGAGAGCTACAACGGATATTAATACACAAAGCTTATTTCCCATTGTTGATTATGTATTGACTGTAAACGGGACGGTTGGCATGGAATTTCCCTGCTTTGGCATACCCGCTATCCTGGCGGGAACTGGTCGCTATGATAACCGAGGCTTTACTTATGACAACCATAGCATAGAAGAATATTTTGCCCTACTAAACCGTCTACATGAGGTTCCTCCATTGACCGAGGAACAAATCCTCTTGGCTAAAAAACATTACTTCCATCTCATGCGAAGGCGGCAAACCAATTTGGAAGATATTATTCCCATGGAACTGAAGCGCTTTCATGAAGCCCAAAGTGAATTGCACAACAATGTTTCCTTCACACCAAGATCCATCGCAGCATTGAAAGCTACGCAGAGCTATCAATTACTATCTGAATGGTTCTTCTCTTCTGATCAATACGACGTACTAAATCCTTATTTAGAAACCGTCGCTCAACCCTAAGATAAATCTTACTATAAAATGCTAGAGCACATACTGGTTACCGGCGGAGCAGGATTCGTTGGTAGAAACCTTATCAAAAGATTGACTGAAACGGAACGAGCCCAGGTTATCTGGTGCATCGATGATCTTTCTACGGGTATTCTTCCTGAAAATTGGCCTGAACTCAAGGTCCAGTTACATGAAGAAGAGGCTGAATACCAAGATTATATCAATGAGAATCACCCTGGCACGAAAATCCGTTTCATAAAGATGGATGTTTTGGCTGTCTTCCTGGGGGAGATGGAAAAAGTGCCAAGTATCCTCCAGCTTAAGCTTCCACAAATGAATGAAGTCTATCACTTGGCTTCTATTGTAGGAGGCAGGGCCAAAATTGACGGCGATCCTCTTGCCGTTGGGCTGGACCTCGGGATAGATGCAGCCTTTTTCTTATGGGCAGCCAAGGTTAATCGTCCGAATAGGATATTGTATGCTTCCTCCAGCGCGGCTTACCCGGTAAACCTACAAGCGGAGAACCAAAACGTGGCCCTCAAGGAAGATATGATCGACTTTGAAAAGGGACTTTCCTCTCCCGATTTCACTTATGGTTGGAGTAAATTGACCGGGGAATATCTGAGTCGAATAGCTCATAAGAATTATAACTTGAATGTAGCTGTCGTTCGGCCCTTCAGTGGATATGGCGAATATCAAGAGCCGGTATATCCGGTGCCTGCCATAGCCATGCGGGCAGCTGCCAAATATGATCCTTTGTATGTATGGGGTACTGGTGAACAATCCAGGGACTTCGTACACATTGAAGATTGCATTACCTGCATGATCCTTGCCATCGAAAAAATTGTGGATGGTACTGGTGTGAATATTGGCAGTGGTGTTGCAACGTCCTTCCTCGAACTGGCAGCTCTATTTGCTGACATCTTAGGATACAAACCTGAAGTCACAGGCTTGGCAGGGAAGCCTGTCGGAGTGGCTAAACGTTTTTGCGATCCTTCTAGTGCAAAAGAGAAATTAGATTTTTACCCCACTATTAGTATCAGGGAAGGGATGAGGCGAGTATTACAAGTAGCTACACAACGTATATCAGATGGTATGCCCATTCCTGAATAGAAAATTCAGTAGGAAAACTATTTCTCCCAAATTTCAAATTATATGTCTGATAACAATAAAGGTACCATTGTATTTATTACTGATCATTATCCAATACTTGCCTATTCGGGCGGGAGTACAGGAGCCTATGGTATGGCAGATTGTTTACGAAACCTAAACTACAAGATCGAGGTGTGTTACGTTGGTCATAACAAAGACTTTAAGAAAAAAGCCCGAGTTTCAGCTTTCAAAATATACGACTGTAGTCCAAATCAAAGTACTAGCAGCATACATCTAGTACGACAAATACTAGAGGAGACGAAGCCTATCCTGGTCTGGATACATCCTGTGCTGGCTTGGCCATACTTTGCACCTTTTGCTGCCGCTTACCCCCACATAATGATGGCAGGGGACCCCATGGATAAGATCATTAAATACCGTTTCAAATTTAGCACCAATGCAAACCGAGGAATGCTTCGTCGGATACTAACTTGGTATAGATATCAAAAATCCGCAAAACAAGCCAGAGAATCTGAGGTGAAATTTATCCGAGAAGCTAACAGAAAAGGGGTAGCTTGTACTTTTAGTCCTGGGGATATCGCCTACAGAAAAGAAACTTCAGGGGTAAACATAGAACTATGTGAATTAGCTCTACCTGACCTTAAAGAAAGAATAGCGATTTCCGGACTTCCAAATTTCTTGGTTCTTGGCAATCTTACTACAGTACATACTCGATACGGTTTAGAGTATTTTTTCAAGTCTGTATGGCCATTATGGAAAGTATCTGATTTGCCAGAAAAATCCAGCCTGAGAATAGTGGGAGGAGGGAAATTGCCTCCAAACATTACCATTCCCAAAGATGAGACTGGCTTGAACTTCGTAGGTTTTGCAGAATCCCTTGATGAAGAGTTCAGCAATACAGCAGCTGCTATCGTTACAGTACCAATCGATATAGGCTTTCGGACGAGGGTAGTTGAGTCATGGAATAAGGGAGTTCCAGTTATCATGGATGGCTCATCAGCCCAAGGGCTTCCCACTGCAAAACATGAATACAATTGTTTAATAGCAAATCATCCCAAAGATTTTATAAGCCACGCAGAAAGAATTCTTGAGGAGGATGGTTTAAAAGAGAAACTTGCCAAAGGTGGTCGGGCTACATTTGAAGAGTATTATCAAACAGATAGCACTATAGTGCTACAACGGTTCCAAAAGGTGGTAGAAAAAGCACTAGAAAAGTTTACAACCGAAGTTTGAACTAGTTCTGGGAGTACAGATAATTACATTACCCGCATTATACTATTCCTACAATATATCCCCCCCAAGTTATTCATACGCGAACAGTTCTAAATAGATGTCAATACAAATCATAGCCGAAATCGGCCAGGCCCACGACGGAAGCCTTGGCATCCTACATTCCTACATCGATGCAGTAGCAGAAGCTGGGGCAGACGCGATCAAGTTTCAAACGCATATTGCCGAAGCCGAGAGTAGTTCAGCTGAACCCTTTCGGGTGAACTTCAGCTATGAAGATAAGACCCGCTTCGACTATTGGAAGCGCATGGGTTTTAGCAAGGAACAATGGATTGGCATTAAGCAGCATTGCGAAAAGGTGGGTTTGGAATTCATATCGTCTCCTTTTTCCTTGGCAGCCGTGGATTTATTGGAAGAACTGGAGGTAAAAAGGTATAAAATTGGATCGGGAGAAGTATCCAATTTTTTGATTCTGGAGAAGATTGCCCAAACGGGAAAACCCATTTTGCTTTCCTCAGGTATGAGTTCTTACACTGAATTGGATGCTACCTTACAATTCTTAGAGAAATTCAATGCACAGGTATCCTTGTTCCAATGCAACACCCAATACCCTACCCCGCCGGAAAATGTGGGATTGAATGTCATCGCGGAAATGATCGAACGCTATCAGATTCCGGTTGGATTGTCCGACCACTCGGGGGAGATATTTCCAGCTTTAGCAGCCGTAGCCTTGGGAGCCAGTATGGTGGAAGTGCACGTGGTATTTGATAAACGCATGTTCGGACCGGACGCCACCTCTTCGCTCACTATTGACCAATTCACAGAAATGGTGCGGGGGATTCGCTTTCTGGAAAAGGGGCTGCACCACCCGATCAACAAAGGTGACAATAGTCGTTTTGCCAAAGTCAAGGGCATTTTCGAGAAAACCTTGGCTGTGAATAAAGATATGGTCAAAGGACAAATCATACAGTTCGAAGACCTCGAAAGCAAAAAACCTGCCGCCCAAGGCATCTCAGCTAAAGACTATCAATCAGTGATAGGAAAGCGACTCAACAGAGCGATGAATAAATGGGATTTTTTGAAAAGTACAGATATTAATGAGTAGTGTCAGAAAGATTTGTGTAGTAGTCACCGCACGCCCTAGCTACAGTCGGGTGCGTTCCGCCCTCAAGGCCATCGAGGCACACCCAAACTTGCAACTACAACTCGTAGTTACAGGATCTGCCCTCTTGGACCGATACGGCAATGCGGTAGATTACATCAAACAGGATGGCTTCAAAATCGATGCCAAAGTATACATGATACTTGAAGGTGAAAACCCCACCTCTATGGCCAAGACGACCGGTATCGGTGTTATGGAACTCTCCAATGTTTTCTATAACCTCCAGCCTGATGTCGTCGTTACCATTGCGGACCGCTTTGAAACCATCGCCACATCTATTGCCTCTTCTTACCAAAATATTCCGCTAGCTCACATCCAAGGAGGAGAGGTTACAGGCAACATTGACGAAAAGGTAAGGCATGCCAACACCAAGTTGGCTGACATCCATCTGGTAGCGTCCGAAGGTGCTCGCCAACGCGTCATCCGACTTGGAGAAGAACCTGAATACGTAATCAATACCGGATGTCCATCCATTGATATTGCCGCGGAGGTGCTGAAAAGCCCCGACTTAGATTTCGACCCCATCGAAAAGTATGGTGGTGTCGGAGAAGATATCCCTTGGAGCAATGGATATATAGTAGTCATGCAACATCCAGTCACCACCGAGTACAAGGCTGCTCGGCATCATGTTACGCAAACCCTCAAAGCAGTAGATGAACTAGGGCTTCCTACCTTTTGGTTTTGGCCCAATGTGGATGCCGGTGCCGACGGCACTTCCTCTGGGATCAGAGCCTATAGAGAGATTCATAAACCAAGACATATTCGCTTCTTTAAGAATATGGAACCTAGTGAGTTTTTGCGCCTCCTATACAATAGCAAGGTCCTGATTGGCAATTCTAGCGTGGGTATTCGAGAGTGTTCCTATTTAGGGATTCCAGTAGTCAATATTGGCACGCGACAGAATCGCAGGGAGCGTGGGGAAAACGTAAGAGATGTAGCCTACGATATTGCCAGCATCAAACAAGCCATTGAACAGCAGATAGCGCATGGCCACTACCCACCTAATAAGATTTATGGAGATGCGGAAGCAGGGAAGCGGATAGCGGAAGTATTGGCAAGCATCCCACTGCGGTTTCATAAAACCATCACCTACTAGTTGCAAGGGCCATAAGATATGCCGGGTTTTGCTACATCCGCCGTGCATTGAATAACAAAAGGAATACATGAGAGTCTTAGCTATTATACCCGCTCGCGGAGGTTCCAAGGGCGTCAAGGACAAGAATATTCGGCTCGTAGCAGATCAACCTTTGATCTCCTATTCTATCCAAGTCGCTCAGGAGAGCAAAACACTAACTGACATCGTCGTAAGTACTGATAGTAAGCGCATTGCCGAGGTAGCCAGAGAATACGGTGCTGAAGTGCTCTTACGCCCCGACCATCTGGCAGAAGACACTACACCGATTATCCCCGTTATCCAACACATCTTGGAACAACAGACCACTAGTGGTAAGGCAGCTTATGATTTGATTATACTATTGCAGCCTACCTCCCCTATCCGAACAGGTGAGGACATTGACCAAGTTGTGCAGATGCTCAAAGAAGACCCGGAAACAGATGGAGTCATCTCTGTCGTTCCGATGGATGATATTCATCCAGCCAGGATGTACACTTTGGGGCCAAGGCAACATATGCATCCCTTTATTGATCATGGGGAAACTTTACAGCGACAAGAGTTAGAAGTGGTTTACTACAGAAATGGCTGTATCTATGCCGTCCGCACCAAGGCCTTTCAGGAAGAAGGGTCCCTGATGGTGAAGAAGAAAAAAGCATACGTGATGCCTTTGGAGTGGTTGGCCAATGTGGATGATGAAAGAGATCTATTGATAGCAGATGTTCTGGTAAAAAAATGGAAGGAAAGCAGATGAAGCGATGGAAGATCTGGAATGCCGAACCAGAGGATTACAGCAGAAAGGCTTTTCAAATCCTAACGCAAGTAGGAGAAGTGGAGGAAGCACTCTTGGATCAGGCTAGCCTACTTGAGAAAATACCGGAAATAGAAGTACTGATCGTACGGCTTGGCCTACAAGTAGACGAAGCCGTTTTAAGCCGAGCTCAGCAACTGAAGTATATCCTCAGCGCTACCACAGGTACTGACCATATTGATATGGAAACGGCTACTCGCATGGGGATAGAAGTTGTGTGTTTGAAAGGTGAAGAATCTTTCTTGCGTTCTATCCCTTCCACTGCGGAACATACCTGGGCTTTGCTCTTGGCCCTGATGCGGCACATCCCCCAAGCTTATCAGCACGTATTGCAGGAAGGCTGGGATCGACAGATTTTCCGTGGACACAACCTATCCCAAAAACGACTGGGCATTCTCGGACTGGGGCGGGTAGGGCGACAGGTAGCTACCTTCGCAGTGACCTTTGGATGCGAAACGGGTTACTATGACCCGGCTCCCCGTACTTCAATGGATGGGCTTCAACGTTTCCCCTCCGCAGAAGCACTTATGGAGTGGTCAGAAATTCTGTGCATTCACATTCCGTACGACAAAAGTACACACCACTTCTTGAACCATGACCGCTTACAATATCTACCACAGGGAGCATTAGTAGTGAATACCTCCCGTGGCGGCATCTGGGATGAAAAAGCGCTGGTCCACTTGCTACAAACCAATCATCTGGGGGGCGTTGCTACCGATGTAATCGAAAACGAATTGGAGGCAACCCTTAGAAATAATAGTCCTTTACTTCAACAAGCCAAAATAGATCAACGGATACTTATTACTCCTCATATTGCTGGTGCTACTTTTGAATCGATGGAAATGACCGAAGTATTTATCGCACAAAAATTCGTTCGAAGTATCAATTCGCATACAAGTACTCTAAGCAGAAAATTTAAGCATGAGAACCATTAAAAAATTCTTCAAAGATAGTTTCCAAAGCCTAGGTATCGATATCAGGATGATCGATCGGAACAGGAAGGACATGGGAGGGTATCTACTCTACCAATACCTGGACAAACAAGGAAATTTCGACTATCAACTGTACCGAAAAGTTCAGGAGGAAGGGAATAAAGAGAAGATTGACCGCGTCTGGGCTAAGGAAGAGAACCTAAAATTCATCGCCACCTACATCAAAGAAAATTACGGTACTGCTTCCTTTGGGCTTTGCCATGGCACACGCCGTGGAAAGGAGCAAGAATGGCTGGGCAAGCATTTAGGCTGCGAAGTATTGGGAACCGAGATTTCAGAAACGGCAACGCAATTTCCCAATACGATCCAGTGGGATTTCCACGAGGTAAAACCCGAATGGGTCAATAATGTTGACTTCATTTACAGCAATTCACTCGATCATAGCTATGACCCCGAAAAGTGCCTTAACGCCTGGATGAGTTGCGTGAAATCAGGAGGCTTTTGTTTCATCGAACATGGCGACTTTCATGGCCCGGCAGGCTCTGATAAATTAGACCCTTTCGGGGCCAGTATTATGATCATGCCCTATCTGATTTTGCAGTGGGGTAAAGGGGATTATTTTGTAAAAACAATACTTGATTCTCCCTTAAAACATCGGTCTGAAACCATGCTGAAAACCATTGTTATCCAAAAGGCATAATCTTTCTTCAGCGTCTAAACAATAGAGGAGTATGTGTGGAATTAGTGGCTTAGTCGGGCCAAGCTGGAGAATGAAGCAGTTAGAAGACATGATCGGGCGACAGCAGCATCGTGGTCCTGACGCCTCTGGTCATTATGTAGATAAAGAAGCTGGGATCGGTTTGGGACATAATCGCCTGAGTATTATCGATCTCTCCGATGCAGGTAAGCAACCGATGCAGACACCGGACGGAAGATATCTACTGGTGTTTAATGGAGAAATCTACAATTACCTAGAGCTATACACTGCTTTGAGTGATTATACTTTTCAAAGCAAGACAGATAGTGAGATCATTTTGGCTGCCTTTCAAAAATGGGGCTTTGCCTGTCTTGACAGGTTTGTAGGGATGTTTTCTTTCGCGATCTGGGATACACGGGAAAAATCGCTGTTTTGTGCCAGAGACCGCTTTGGTGTAAAGCCTTTTCATTTTGCGCAGGATCAAAGTGGCAACTTCTTCTTTGCAAGTGAGATTAAAGCTTTACATGCCGCAGGAATTCCAAAAGCCATCAATGAGCAGGCCTGGGCCAATTATCTAGTGTATGGACTATATGATCACGACGATCAAACTTTTTGGAAGGATATATATAAGCTACCTGGCGGACACTATCTGAAATGGCAGGCTGGACAAATTGAAATCCGAAAATGGTATCAATTGGAAGAAAAGGTAGCCTTGCAATGGGATACTCGGCAGGAGCAGGAAGTACAAGAGGCCTATCTGGCTTTATTACAGGACAGTATAAAACTAAGATTTCGGGCAGATGTTCCAGTGGGAATCAACTTAAGTGGAGGCTTAGACTCCAGCATTCTCTTGGGCTTGGTCGACCAGTACAAGGGGCCAGAGAATGAGCTAGTAGCCTTCACCTTTGCAACGGGAGATGCCCAGTATGATGAACTCCCCTGGGCAAAAGAGATGTTGGCTCATACCCGACATCCGCATGAAGTCTGCTACCTGCAAGCCCACGAAATTCCAGAGCGCTGCCAGAAAATACAAGAAGCCCAGGATGAACCCTTTGGAGGTTTCCCTACCCTTGCCTATTCCAAGATATTTGAGCGGGCAAGAGAAATGGGCATCCTGGTACTACTAGATGGGCAAGGGATGGATGAACAATGGGCAGGCTACGAATATTACCACAAATACTTACAGATGGAGGCTATCGCTGCGGGAGCAATAGCAACCGGCCCCGTGCAAGCCAGCAAGTCTAGTGCCTTCAAGGTAGATTGCCTACTTCCCGATTTTGCGCTTTCTGCCAAACCCATGACCATGCCCACCCCTTTCCCTGACGCCCTACGAAATGTACAATATCGCGATACTTTTTTTTCCAAAATACCCCGGGCCTTGCGTTTCAATGATCGAATCTCAATGATGTACGGTACCGAATTAAGGGAACCCTTTCTGGATCATCGGCTATTTGAGCTAGCTTTCCAACAAGATCATCACTTAAAGATTCGAGGAAAGACCCATAAATGGTTGCTACGAAGCCTGGTCGACGAAATACTGCCTAGAACCGTCTCCCAAGCCCCAAAGCGTCCGCTGCAAACCCCACAGCGAGAATGGCTAAGGGGTGAGCTAAAAGATTGGGTAAATGACTGCATTTCTAGCATGTTGAACCGGCACGGTGGTATTTGGATGGACGCCAAGATGGTGAGAAGATATTGGGAGGACTATCAAAAAGAGATGTCTGACAATAGCTTCTTTCTTTGGCAGTGGATCAGTTTGTCACTATTTGATTGGAAAGCTTAGGTACCCATGGAAATTGCAATTACCGTCACAGAGGGTCGTACGATCAGAGATCTGTTCTACAATGGCTTATTGGATATGCTCTGGGACCAAGGATTCAAGCAGATAAGCATTTTCACAGAAGCGATTCATGTATCAGCTTTTGTTGAAGAGTTCGCCGATGAACGAATACGGTTTCTCCCCTTGCAGGAAGTAAAAGCCACTAAAAGTCGAACTAGGGCCTACTTCATCAGAAAGCGCTTAGGAAAGATCAGTCCCGTACTTGCTCGACTTTGGGTACAATGGGAAGAAAAATGGTTATACAAGGCACCTGATACCTACCTAAACTATTTCAAAACCCATAGACCTTCCTTGCTGCTCACGACACATGCTCATTTGTACAAAGAATGGGAAGTGCTTAATGCTGCTCATAGCACAGGCGTTCCTTCTCTTGGCATCGTCAGAAGCTGGGATAATATTCATAAAGGTATTCGAAGCAGACCTCAGAAGCTTACCGTTTGGAATGAGGTGAACAAGCAGGAGCTTCTGGATTTTGAACAATATCCTGAAAAAGACATCGTAATTACCGGCGCTCCGCAATTTGATCAATACTTCAAGGCCGAAAACCTCCAAACCAGAGAGGCTTTCTTTGCAAAAAAAGGCCTGGATCCTTCTCGCCCTTTACTCTTTTTCGCGTCTCTTGGCTATTTTTTTGTAGGTAATGATGAAACCGAGTGGATGGATCGCATTATTGAGGGCCTTGACAATGGAGACATTCAGGGAAACCCTCAAGTAATTTGCCGGCTGCATCCTTTTTCTAAGTACGAACACTTTGAAAAGTACAAACAGCACCCCTCCGTTCATTTGTCCTATTGTACACGTTATTGGCCCTCTCTTACCTGGTACATGACCAAAGCAGACATGATCGAGATGGCTAATATGTTGGCCCATAGTGATGTCGTCATTACGCCTGGATCAACAGTGACCTTGGAAGCAGCTATTTTTGATGTACCTACCGTTGTTCCCATCTTTCATACCTACCAGCCAGAACGAATGAAAGCCTACTTTAAAACCTGGGTATTGGGCAAGCATTTCGCAAGAATAAAACAGCAAGGGCTCGTACCCTTCGCGGAAGAAAAAGAAGATTTCTTTCCCCTGATTAATAAGGGCTTGCAAGATAAACTTTGGTACCATGAGCAACGCCAGGAATTGGTTCGACAATATGTTCACTCCACAGATGGCAATGCGACTCAACGGATTGCAGAATTAGCGGGGACCTATTTAAAAGAAAATTCATAATATAGCATGAAATCAGAATCCAGGCCACCTATCAATTGGATCGTACCCTTCGCAGGTCGCGGAGAACGGACCCAAGCCCTTGGCAATTTCAAACCCTATATTGAGGTGGGAAAACATCGAGTATTAGAATGGATGTTGTTAGGGCTCAAAAACAATATTCAGCCCGGAGATCAGTTTGTATTTGTCACTACTCGTTTCTTTGAAGATCACTTTAAAGTGAAAGAATGGATCTCAAACTTCATGGACGAACAAATCAGGGAAGTGACTTACCGTTTTCACTTCACGGAAGATACTCCTCCGGGGCCAGCAGCAACCGCCAGCAAAGCGATTCCCCTTATTCAAAATAACGACGCCTGTATAGTAATCAATTCTGATCAATTCATATGGTTTGAAATTCCCGTCGGATTTGGAGAGCAGGAAATTGCCTTTCTTCCAGTCTATGCGGAATATTCCGGTAAGTCCAGCTACGTACGAGTAGACCCACAGCACAATGTTCTCGAAGTAAAGGAAAAACAGCTGATTTCTCAAATTGCTAGCGCAGGTGTATATGGTTTTTCCTCTAAAGCCATGTTCGAAGAAGCACTGAACTGGACTTTTGAAAACCGCATCATGCGTAGAGGGGAGTACTATATTGGCCCAGCATTTAACCATCTGATAGATATTGGTATTGAAACCCTAGCCACCCGAGCTTTCCTGAAGTTAGACCTGGGAAAAGTAAGTGAGATTAATTTGTTTGAAAAGAGTTTTGAACCTATTCTTTCCAGGGTGAGCTGGGATGCTCTCCCCTACGCCTCCACTCTACTGTCCTAGACCGCTCCACTCCTAGTCTTCCTTGTAATAATGTAACAATGTCCCAAGTATGAAAAGCAACAATTTATTGATCACTATGTCGGGGGGAACTACTACCGTCATTAATGCTACCCTAGCGGGGATCATAGAGACGGCTCAAAAGGTCGGTCATTTTGACCGCATTTTGGTGGGAGCTCCAGGCCTCTTAGGTATCCTATCCGAGCAAATTTTTGAGGTTACGAATCTAAGTCGCAAGGAGTTGCAACAAGTACAATTTACACCAGGATCGGGTTTTATTGGCACAACCAGAGTCAAAGCTCCAGATGATGAAGTGATCATGAAATTAGATGAAGTTTTTAGCAAGTGGGGGGTCCGATTGTTTATAAATATTGGAGGAAATGGTACAATCAAACAAACCAAATTCCTCGCAGAGCGGCTGAATCACGAATTTGATGTCATTGCCTTGCCAAAAACAGTGGACAATGATCTGGGAGATGCCGCCTTCCAAGACTTGTATTTCACACCAGGCTATCCTAGTTGCGCTAATTACTGGCGGCATAAGACCTGGATGTTTAATCAAGAAAACATGGGTTCTTTCACCCACGACAAGGTGCTGGTTTGTCAACAGTTTGGCCGGAAAACGGGATTTATCACCGCATGTGCCCGACTTGCAGATGTCGATCGAAAGTTGCCTATCTTATTACTAGTACCTGAAGACCAGCAACCATGGGAACACGTACTCGGAGCAGTGGATAACTGTTTGACTAAGTTTGGCAGAGCACTGGTTTTTATTACAGAAGGGTATGAAGTTGCTGACTTTGAAAAGTCCTATGACCCTTCCGGACAAATCAATTATAGTGGAAGTAAAAACTCTGTTGGTCAGGTGATGGTAAATCGCCTGGGTGAAGCAGGTATTGTTTCCAGACCCTTTATTCCAACCTTCGACCAAAGAATAGACATGACTTTTACTTCTGCTATTGACCATGAAGCCGCCATGGGAGTAGGTCGATATGGTATTCTCCAGTATTTGGCTGGAGAACGGCACTTCTTTGCTTCGATTTGTAAAATGGAAAACGCACTCAACCAAATCGGCTTTACCACTATTCCTTTGCAAGAAATAGAAGATTACTCTCGTATTATGCCAGACGATTGGATCAATAAAGGAAACTATGATGTTAGTGATGCCTTTATTGATTATGCTTTACCACTCATTGGCCACGGTAGAATTCCAGTACCAAATGAGATTCATGCCGGTCAATATTTCATCCCAAGCATTTATGCCAAATAGATTATGAACGTAGAAATTGCCTTAATCATTTACAATCGCCCTGATCATACCAGGGAGGTCTTGCAGGGGCTTAAAAAAGAAGGGGTTACTTCTTTCTCGGTTTTTATGGATGCTGCCAATTTGCGGAAAGATAAGGAGCAACAGAAATTACTGTTTGACTTACTATTATCTATAGACTGGGCTGACATCAAAATCTTTAAACACAAATACAATTTAGGGCTAGCAAAATCCATACAATACGCAGTACAATATACCTTACAAGACAATGATGCAGTTATTGTTTTGGAAGATGATTGCGTTCCGCGTCCTGGCTTCATGTCCTACATGAATCGGGCCCTACATCTCTATAAAAACAGGGTCCAAGTTCGTAGTATTTGCGCCTACAACTACCCAAATCTCCCCTTGGAGTTTACCTCTTCCGATGTAACCTTCGTCAAACGTTTTTGCCCTTGGGGATGGGCAAGCTGGAAAGATCGCTGGCCGAAGTTTAATCCTAAATTAGAAGAAATAGTTCAAGAAGTCACGGAATCGGGTGTTGTACTATCTGATATTGGTTTGGATATTCATAATTACTGCCATGATCCTATATTTTTGAGTGGCAAATCCGACACCTGGAGTATCAATTGGATTCTTGCACATTACCTTACCGATACGTACGCTGTTTTCCCCAAAATCTCCTTGATTGACAATATTGGTTTTGATGGAAGTGGGGTTCACTGCACGGAGACGGGTGTCTTTCAACATGAAAGTCAAGGGGGTATGGTGGACATCCAAGTCCTTCCGAAGGAGATCTCTTACAATCCCCGAAATGAAACTATAATCAGGGAGTTCCTCGAACAAAACTCCTTGAAAACCATGCAAAAAACTAGCACCACTGCTAAGAAGCTTTCCCATGAGTCAGAATAAGCAACCCTTCTTTTCCATTTGCATTCCCAACTACAATTATGCACATCATATTGGTGAGACGATTGAAAGTGTCTTAAAGCAGGACTTTGAAGACTTTGAAATCATTGTAGTTGACAATCGATCTACTGACGACTCAGTGGCTGTGATCCGGTCCTATGAAGACGCTCGCATTCGATTTTATGAAAACAACTATAACATTGGATTCGCCCCCAATCTCCAGCGCGTTACGCAATATGCTACTGGCCGCTATCTCAACCTTCTGTCCTCCGATGATCTTATGGCACCAGGCACCTTGAAACGCCTAAGCGAAGTGATCCAACAAGAGGAAGAAGAAAGAGACTTGTTGTTCCTATACTCGGATGTAACCATAGTTGATGCTAACAGTGAGGTCGTCGGCTTAATCACTGCAGCGAACAGTGATATGCAGACGGCTCATCATTGGGGAAAATCCTGGCTATCCATTTGGGATGAGAGAAAAGTGTACACCAAGAGTGGTTTGGAGGCCTTCAAAACCAGCTATCCAAAGCTGAGGACTATTGGTCCTTTTTGTTCCATTGTTTATAGCAAAAAACTATGGGAACAGATCGAAGGTTACAATGCAACAAGAACAATTGGGCCAGATAAGTTCTTTAATTTCAAAGCTTTGAGTATAGACCCCAAAGTCGTGTATGTTCAGGAACCCCTTTTTGCTTACCGAGAACACCGATCCCCCAATAAGATCGCACACTCCAAAAATATCAAAAAGGAAATTGACAATTATCTCAATACCTTGGAGTATTCGGAGGGGAAACTGGCACAACTGGGCCTTGCCAAAAACAGTGTAATTCAATACTTAATCGATCACTATTACGTATTGAAAGGATTGCGAGAATTAGCCAGTTTTCGTTTATTCCCAGCCCTCAAGATGTATGGCATGGCCTTAGCTACCTATCCTGAAGTAGCATTAAGTCGACTTAGGTTTTATTTACTAGCTACCTGTATTCTCTTATTTCCCATTAGCATGCCAAGCTTATGGCTCTCCCATAGACTCAAAGCCATTCTAAGAAATAGTACCAAGTAATGAATATTCTGTTCGTTCTCAACGATTTTCATGGCGGTGCTACCCAAGGGATACTGGAATTCATTGGGTCCTTGGATGGGCACGCCGTAAAAGCCTTTGCGGTCGGTCCTAAACCACCCAAAGACAATAGAAAACAATTACTGGATAGTCTATTCCAAGCTTGGACCGTCCTGCCTATGCCTTGGTGGAATATTTCAGGTAATCTGCCCACCTATAAACGAATAGCTTGGGATTTCATCCATTGGTGGAAAGGTACTCGAAAACAGACCCTCAGTCAATTAAAGGATCTTTGTAGAGAATGGGACATCGACCTCATTTATTCCGGTACCATTATGACCATCGAAGGAGCATTAACGGCCAAGGCGACCCAATTACCGCATATTTGGCACATGAAGGCTACCTTTGGATCTACCGGTCGCCTAAAGTTTCACCTCAAAGATCCGGAACTATTTGATTTCATTTTGTCTCATTCTGATCGGGTATTTGTGATGACCGATTTCATCCGTTCGCACTTTCTTGAGCAAGCCTCAAATCCTAAAATCATCAAAGTAAAGGATGGTGTTAATCTTGATCAATTCACATACGATAAGTCAGCAGCCAAGAAAAGCCTAGTCTTGAAGTACGGATTACCCGAAGATACGGTGCTAATCGGCATGGCTGCCAACTTTGGAGCACTTTGGAAGAATCACATCCTCTTTATTGAAGTAGCAAAAAAGCTATTACAAACTGCCGGAAAGAAGAATTACCAGTTTATTGCTTTTGGAATCGTACCTGCTCAACCGCAAAAGGGGCAGCCGCCTACCCGTACCTGGAAATACTTTGAGCACCTCCAAGAAAAAGTTGAAGAGTACGGTCTGGCTCAACACTTTACTTGGGCCGGCTTTCATAACAACATTCCCGAAATGATGGCAGGATTAGATATCCTTTTTCATCCCTGCCCTTGGGAGCCGTTCGGAAGAATTTCCATAGAAGCAATGGCGGCAGGTACCCCAGTAGTTGGGCCTAATACGGGCGGCATTGCCGAGGCTGTTGAAAATGACTTAACAGGAATATTACGAGATCAAAATGATCTAGAAGGTTTTGCTTCTGCCATCATCAAACTCTCGGAAAATCAAAAAGACTATCAAAAAATGAGTCAAAATGCTCGTTCTTATGTAGCAAAAAACTTCCATCAACTGGACCAAAGCAAACATATATTGAACATCCTCGATGAAGTTGTAACATCAAAAAATTTGAATCTCAATGGCTAATCAAGAAAAGCAGGAAGAGATGCTGCTGATTAATAAGGAACAAAAGGCTTATTATGACGCCTTGGCAAGCACTAAGAAACATGGCTCTAGGTCTAGGTTAACTCAAATCTGGGCCAACCTTCGGAAATTTCAGCAAAACTATAGAAAGGACATTGGCATCAATGAGCACATAGATCAATTACATAGGGATTGGATCGCCCAAGTAGCTTCGAATACAGTTCTTGACCTTGGATGCTACTGTGGGAATAAGTTAAGCCTCGAAATCGCAGCTCAATCCAAGAGTTACCTTGGCATTGATTTGTCTGAAAAGGCCATCGAGCGGTTCCGGCTTAAAATAAGCAAGAAGGATTTACCACATGCGAATGCCCTAGCAGTTGACTTCCTGGCTCCCGATTTTCAGGAAAAGTATTCTGAATCCTTCGACCTTATCTACGCAAAATCTGTCGTACACCATTTTGAACACCTGGAGGTCTTTCTACAGAAGCTGGCCGACGTCATTGTACCTGGGGGTCATGTCATCACTTTTGATCCTTTACAGACCTTTTGGCCAATGAAATTAATGAGAGCACTCTATCGTCCCTTTCAAACCGATAGCGAATGGGAATGGCCTTTCACGAAGAAAACCTTTACACAAATCCAGCAATATTTTGAAATCGTTGAAGTACAAGGGATTATGGGGCGTTCCAAAAATGGGTTGCTCCCCTATCTGTTCAATAAAGATAGAGGCGCTAAAATTGGCCGAGAACTACTCGCAAAAGACAAGGAATTAGCAACTAACCTTTCCTCTGAATTATGGAATTGTATGCAGGTGAGTATGCTTTTAAGAAAAAGAGCTGACGTGTAGCGGGTTACCGTTAGCAATGAACACCATTATATCTAGTATATGGCAATCAAGACATTTGGTATAGGATTAAATAAGACAGGGACTTCCACTTTGGGGCTCGCTTTAAAGGTTATGGGATTTGAACGCCACCAGTCTGGCAGTATCCTAGCAGCCAGAGCTTATAGAAACGGCGATCTCTCCATAGCCAAAAAACTAACTGAGTCATTCGACTGTTTCGAGGATCTTCCCTGGCCTATGATGTACAAGGAATTACTAGCATGGTATCCGGATGCCAAGTTTATTCTAACCTTGCGGAAAGATCCGGAGACCTGGTATCAAAGTTTATGTAAGCATGCCACTAGAAATGGTTCCAGTGAGTTTAATGAAATTGCATATGGCTACGCGCTTCCTTTTGACTATCAGCAAGAACACTTAGAAATATACGAAAGGCACCGCAAAGAAGTTATTGCATACTTCAATACTCATGCTCCAGGACAACTATTGGTCATGTGTTTTGAAGAGGGAGATGGTTGGAATAAACTCGGAGCCTTCTTAAACAAACCTGCACCACGGGTGCCCTTCCCACATCTAAATAAGACACCTTCTTCAGGCTTCGATTGGCGTAGGATTACGCCCCAGTTCATTAAGCGCCTGGCACGGAAAGTTCTTTACAAATAAATGGCCCTTTAATTTACCTTATCTATGAATCGAAAGAAGTGGATTGACAAAATTACGGTAGGGGGAAAGAACTATATCTTTACCAAATGGTTTGATCAAAAATTTAAGTCCATTCTGAAAACTGACCCGATCCCCCTCGACCACTCACCAATTGTAACGCTTAGTGCTGTGTCGAAGAGAGACTTCATTATGTATCTTTGTGCGATCAAAAGCTTTCGAAGATCTATGCCATTGGGTAGGATAGTAATTGTAGATGATGGGACCCTGGGCACACCAGAGTATAGACTGTTGGAAAAGCACCTGGCTGAGCCTGAGATCGTTCTTGCCAATGATATTCCAACCGGACCGCTTCCCACTTATATCAGTTGGAGAAGATTTTCAAAGGTCCTAAGCCTTACAGATGATAACTATGTGATTTCCATCGATAGTGACACGCTTACCTTCGGGGCGACCCCAGAAATATTGCAAGCCATAGAAGACAATGCCTGTTTCGGACTATCATCAAATTCGCAGTCGGGAAAACGCCTCTTTCCGATGAAGCAGGTTTGTGAAAAAGTTAAATCCTATGCAGCTAGCTCTTCCCATGTACAAGCCAAAGCAGAAAGCAATTTTGATCAGCTCCGCAACTATGATCAGTTGAAATATGCTCGCCTTAATGGTGGGTTTGCGGGTTTTGCTAAGAATTCGAAATTGCTAGAATTAACGAAAGATTTTTCAGCCCAAATGGAACAGATACTGGGTAAAGAAAAATGGAGCGAGTGGGGTAGCCAACAGGTGGCATCCAATTATACCATCTCTAATGCTAAGAAGACCAATGTACTTCCCTATCCGAAGTATTCGGTGTACAAACCTGGGGCTGCCGACTATGAAACTTCTGCCTTTCTACACTTCATTGGCTCTCAACGTTTTGATCGAGGCGAGTATTTCAAGCGAACTCGCCAGGTCCTCAATTCGCTGAATTAGGGTTAATCTGTGATTCCAATATTATTAATCCTGCTCATCGCCTATGTAGGAGTGCGAGCCGTTACCAGTCCACTCTGGGCTCTGATCGGGCTCCTCACCATCCTCTTACTGGAATCTCGCCTGGAGGATTACTTTCCCTGGTATAATAATCTAGTGATCATCTTTGGGATGCTAGGCATGGCTGGCCTTGCCTATCAAGCTCTGATGGCAAAGGGTACTCGCAGGATTCAATTTGACAAGATTCAGCTCTTCCTCTTATTCTTTATCATCTTTTTTACCGTCACCAGTCCCACCACCGCATTTGCCAGTGATCGAAATTGGGTCTTCACCTATGTACAATTAACCCTGCTAACCATTATAGGAGGTAATGCGGTAGGTAATGTAGGGCAGCTGATACAATTGATGAAGTGGTTTATTTACCTCAATACCCTAAACGTAATACTGATATTTTTTGATCCCGATGTTGGCACAATTCAACCTGGCATTGACATTCAGGGGGCAAATGCAGCGGGGCGTTATTATCTAACAGCCATAGTTTTCCTAGTAGGGTTGCTGAATTATAAATATGCCAAAGTTATTTCCAACACACAGGCACTCCCACTCATCACAATACTCATTATTGGTACCCTTTTGTCCCAGAGTCGTACCATATTGTTGTTGATGGTTCCCTATCTTTTATGGGCTTTTGTCCGTTATTACAAGCTAAGTCCAATGGGCGTGATTGCGCTGGGTGTAGTAGGAATCTTGATCATCCAATTCATTCCTCAGGACTACTTTATCCGGACCTGGAAAACCATTACCGGTGAGGCTTTTGAAGGGCTACATGGTACAGGAGAGTTCAATAAGATTCAAAATAATATCCGGCTGTACCTGTGGCAAATGGGCTTCGAAATGATGTATGATAACAATATCTTTTCAGGCATCGGGATTGGTGGGTACCAAATTCTATTCCCGCTTTACTCCAAGTTTCCAAGCCTGGAGTTGGCCAACCCACACAACACCTATTTGAGCGTTCTGTTTGAAACGGGAATCTTGGGATTTGTACTCTTTATGAGCATCATCCTATTTAGTTTCCATAATTACCGAAAGAAACACCCTCATTCCCCTGACTTAAATTTCCTGCGTGAGATATGGCTGACCGCCTTCTTGATTATACTGATAGCCGGTACTACAAAACACGATCACTACAATAAACTGTTTTTCATTTTCCTTGGCCTAAGTTCTTTTTTCAGGTATATGCGGCAAAGCTATAGACCCCATATTGTTGAACAATAGAATCGGTATATTATTTATGGCAGAAGCCATGCACCAAGGAGGTGCCGAGCGCCAACTATCGCTGTTGATCCAGCACCTGGACCGAGAACGCTTCCAACCTTTTCTATTTACTTGGATTCAACCTGAAAAAGAAGCCTACCTTGATCAAAGTACGGTGGAATGGATAAAATGTATTCGCCGGAACAAGTTTGACTTTAGGCCAATTTTAGTCGCCAGGAAACTGATTAAAGAGCGCAATATCCAGCTTGTTCATGGCATACTGGACACCGGAAACCTTTATGCAGGCTTGCTGAAGCTCCTAAGCCCAAAGGTAACCTTTATAGCCTCTGAAAGAAGTTCACATCGTCAATTGTCGAAGTTTCAAAAGATACACAAGCCGCTGATGCACCGTCTGGCAGCCACGACAATTGCCAATAGCCAAAAAGGCGCAGCATTTGTACATTCCTTGGGCATTCGAAGAAAAAGCGGGACGGTTGTTGTACCCAATGGCATCGACGGAGACTATTTCCAGGCTGCCTCAAGACAACAAAAACGCGAACTCAAAAGTAAGTTATTGGATTGCAAAGCCGACACTAGGATTATATTATGTGTTGGGAGTATGTATCCAGTAAAAGATCAGTTGGGCATTCTGGAGGCTTTTTACGCTGCTAAACCCAAGAACTCGAAACTGGTTTTTGTTGGTAAACAGGATGCCACTTATGTACAAGGGATCAAAGAATTCCTCGCTAAAAACAACCTGCTTCAGGCTGTCCAGCTATATCCTGCACAAGAAGCTATTCAGCTTTGGTACCAGGCAGCGGATTGTCTTATTCTAAATTCTATATTTGAAGGAACTCCCAATGCAGTGCTAGAGGCCATGGCTTCTGGCCTACCGATCTTAGCTACCGCAGTAGGCGATGTTCCAAAATATGTAGTGGAAGGTGTCGGTTGGCTTTATGAACCCAAAGCACATCGCCGCTTAGTAGAACTCCTCCAGTTGATCGATAATCTGCCTCCTGAAGATTTAGAGCAGAAGGGACTCGCTGCCAGAAAGCAGTTCTTGCAACTGGGCCTGGACAAGGACAGTATGGTCAAAAGGCATGAACAAATATATACCGAACAAGTATCAACAGTCTCCTGAGTAGGTCATGGCCAAATTAGCATATATCCTTTCGAACTTCCCTCACCTGACCGAGACTTTCATTGCTCGGGAAATTCTGGAGTTAATTGAACTGGAAGCTGACATTGATGTATTGAGCCTCAGATCACAGAAACACGCCGATGCACAAGCAATTAGTAGCGGGGCTGTATCAGTCTATTATTCCAGTACAAATCCGTGGAAGATCCTTCAGGCCATTCTACAAAACCACCTACGGCAGCAGGGACTCTTCTTACAAAGAGAAACTTGGCAGGATGCTTTATTAATCCTCCGCAATGGACGTTTCAAATCCCTGTTAAAATTCTTAGTAATCGTTGCTCTGGCTGAAACCACCATTAATAAGTATTCCGATCAAATAGTAAGGGAAAAAATAACACATCTTCATTCTCATTTCCTCTTTGCGGCCAGTTATATTACCTATCGCCTCAGTAAAAGATGGCAAACAACTTATAGTCTTACGCTACACACGAGATCTCATTCCTTAGGTGACAATAGTCTTATTCGAAAAATCATAGGATCAGCCAAATTTGTCAATTGTATATCTTCCAATCTCGAGAGCTACGTGAAACAATTTCAGGTAGATGTTGGGGATAAGATGCGCTTAATCAGAAATGGGATTGAAATAGGAAATTTTGATTACACTCCTAAGTACGAAGTAGGAAATCCCTATTCCCTTATTGCCATTGGTTCTCTTTTGGACAAAAAGGGGTTTGATGATGTGATTAGAGCTTGTGCCATCCTCAAATCTCAGCAGGTCAACTTTAGAGCGATCATTATTGGAGAGGGAAAAGAAAGAGAAAACCTAGAACATCTTATACAAGAAGAAAATCTTATAACTGAGGTTCAATTAGTAGGTAGTTTGCCCTTCCAGGAAGTGAAAAAGCACCTAAAAAATGCAGACGTACTATTGATGCCTAGCAAGCAGCCAGCTAATTCTTCTCCTGATGGCCTGCCTACCGTGATTATCGAGGCGATGGCCACAGGTGTTCCTGTTATCTCAACTGACTTTGCAGGAATCCCTGATATCGTAAGGCATCAAATTACGGGCCTTGCGGTAGCTCCAGGCAACTACAGAGAACTTGCAGTAGCAAGTCTCACCCTGCTAGAGGACACTGCCTTGAGAAATAAAATAATCGACAATGCTAGAACCCTAGTTGAAAAGGAGTATAATCTAAAAACCAATGCTCAGCGCTTATTACAGGCCTTTGCTGAATAAAACAGTTCGCGCTGATTGTTGGAGAAAGAGAAAATGAACCTATCTTAACTCAGTTCGGGTATCGGAAAACATAGCTTCTAAAACATGCCGACGGTATCTATCATCACACCAGTTTATAATTCTGCTCCCTTCCTGGAAGAAACCATAGGGTCTGTTCTAAACCAATCTTTTAAGGATTGGGAGATGATTTTGGTGGATGATTGCTCCACGGACAATTCCCGACAAATCATACAGCGCATGGCAGCCCTGGATCATCGCCTCATTCTACTGGAAAATGAAAACAATCTGGGACAGATTAAGACCAGGAATAGGGCCATTGAGCGAGCCAGGGGTAGATATATCGCCATGCTGGATAGCGATGATGTCTGGCATCCCCAAAAACTGGAACAACAACTTGCGCATTTTGAAGAAACTGGCTGTGTGATCCAGCACGCCTACTATGAACAGATCGATGAAGATGGGCATTCCCTAGAGCGGATCGTAACTGCTCCGAACAAGATCAATTACAGGAGGCTCTTACGTTCGAATTATATGGGTTGCCTAACGGTGATTTATGACACGCAAAAAGTGGGTAAAACCTTCATGCCGGAAGTGGGTAAGCGTGATGACTGGGCTTGCTGGCTCTCGATACTTAAACAAGGGCATGAAGCACATTGTATTCCACAGGTATTAGCCTATTACCGAGTACGGAAAAATTCGCTCTCCAGCAACAAATTGAAGATGCTTTATTACAACTGGCGAATACTTACTATCCACCAAGGCATTTCCCGATGGGAGGCTCTATTCTTTATGGGTAACCATATTTTTCGCAACGTGTTGAAGTCATTAGGACGTTCCCTACCGGGTTAAAGTCGTTTAGGATCAAGCAAACCCAAACCACCAATTGATGTCCTCAAGTTCTCCTAGAAAAGTCCTCCTAAGTGGCAGCACCGGTTTCCTCGGAAAAAACATACAGAAAATCTTAAGGGAATCCCAGGTGGCTACCACTACCCTGGGGCGATCCAGCCTAAATGATATTCAGTGCGACCTTGGTCAAGAAGTACCCTTGCTAGCTGAAGCGCCACAATTGGTGATCCATGCTGCTGGCAAAGCCCATAGCGTTCCCAAAACCGAAGCCGAAGCGGCAGTCTTCCATCAGGTAAACCACCAAGGAACTCAGCACTTGCTGAGGGGGCTGGAAGGACTCCCTGCGCTCCCCCAACAATTTATCTTGATCAGCACAGTGGCGGTATACGGGAAGGAAGAAGGAGTACTAATCCAGGAAGATAGCCCCTTACAGGGACAGACACCCTATGCTCAGAGTAAGCGACTAGCAGAAGAAGCTGTTCTCCAATGGTGTACCAAAAAAGGAGTAAAGAACGTGATTTTGCGCTTGCCACTCATTGCCGGGACGAATCCCCCCGGTAATCTAGGCAAGATAATCCAGGCCATTCGATCCGGAAAATACTTTCAGATACGTCAAAACCAAGCACAAAAAAGTATCGTTTTAGCAGAGGACATTGCTAAGTTGCTACTGAATCTGGAAGGCAAATCCGGGATCTACAATCTTACCGATGGACAAGATCCCAGCTTTAATGACATTGAGGAAGCCATCAGTAGAGGATTGGGCAAGGGGATAAAAGTCCAGCTTCCTTTGTGGTTGGTCAAAGGCTTAGCTGCAGGGGGAGATTTGCTACAATCGATAGGCATCCCCTTTCCGTTGACCTCCGGACAAGTCCGGAAAATGACCCATTCACTGACCTTTTCCGATCAAAAAGCCCGAAAAGAATTGGGTTGGAGCCCACAACCCGTATTGGAGTTCTTACGACAAGGATTATTTGAGGAAAAATAAGTGCCCCAATTTAACATCACCTAACGACTGATTCTCTACAACTATGATATCCCATTTCTCTACTGAAGCCTTTATCAAGAAACACATTACGCTTCGCCCTCAGAGCCTGTTGGCTGCTGATCTAGCCAACCATCAGCAGCGGCTAGCAGAAGAAATCGATGGCAAGTCCGCCTTGGTAATTGGGGGTGCCGGCACGATCGGCAGTTCCTTCATTAAAGCCTTACTCCGCTTCAAACCTAGCCGTTTGGTTGTGGTAGACACCAATGAAAATGGGTTGACGGAACTAACCCGTGATCTTCGATCTTCGATTGGGTGCAATATTCCTGCTGAATACATCACTTATCCCATCAATTTTGGGGACGCAGTCTTTGCTAAATTACTTCGACAAGAAGGTCCCTTCGATATTGTGGCCAATTTCGCAGCACATAAACACGTTCGTTCTGAAAAGGATCATTATTCTATTGAGGCGATGATCGACAACAATGTCATACGGACCAAACGCCTCCTGGATCTTTTGCTGGATCGACCTCCGGCTCATTTTTTCTGTGTTTCCACGGACAAAGCTGCCAATCCAGTAAACGTGATGGGCGCCAGTAAGAAGTTGATGGAGGAAGTGCTCTTGAGTTATGCCAAATTTTTGCCGATTAAGACCGCCCGCTTCGCGAATGTAGCTTTCTCTAACGGAAGTCTACTCGCAGGCTTTCTACAGCGGCTAGCTAAACAGCAACCCTTTTCTAGCCCGCGCGACGTGAAAAGATATTTCGTATCCCCCGAAGAGTCAGGACAATTATGCCTAATAGCCTGTATTTTAGGTGATAGCGGTGATATTTTCTTCCCAAAACTTGCCGAGGAACAAATGATGACCTTTTCTTCCATTGCCGACGAGCTCTTATCGGAAATAGGGCTTGAACCTGATTACTGCGACACAGAACAAGAAGCAAGAGAGAAAGCACATGCCCTACAAACGGGACAAAAGAAATACCCTGTCTACTACTTCCCTACTGACACTTCGGGCGAAAAGCTTTTCGAAGAGTTTTACACGGATCAAGAGGACGTCCAGCTTGATAGCTTTGAGGCGCTAGGCGTGATCAAAGGAAAGGCTAAGAAAGAGGAGGCCGAAATCAGTACCATGTTTAAAGAATTGAAAGGGCTATTTGAGCAAGAAGATATTGATAAGTCGAAAATTGTGCGCTTAATTAAGGATTTTATCCCGAACTTTGAACATGTTGAAAAAGGTAAAAACCTTGATCAAAGGATGTAAAGAAAGATTGTAGCAAGTCGCCATCCCTACAAAACCTCCCAAGGATGTACAAAATTGCAAAACGAATTTTAGATATCGTATTAGCCACCATTGCGCTGATCTTACTTTCCCCGATCCTTATTCCTGTCTGCCTGGCCCTTCGGCTAACCGCCGAAGGTTATGTATTCTATTTCCAGAAGAGAATTGGACTGAAGAATAAAAAATTTGATATCTGGAAATTCGCTACTATGCTAAAAGATAGCCCTAATATTGGAACGGGGACGATAACCTTGCGAAACGATCCAAGGGTTACGCCCGTAGGAAAATACTTGAGGAAAAGCAAACTAAATGAATTGCCGCAAATTGTGAATGTCTTAATTGGAGACATGAGCGTTGTAGGCCCACGCCCACTGGACGATCGTGCATTTAGCTACTATCCAGAAGCTGTCCAAGCACGGGTGTACCAGGTAAAGCCTGGGATTACAGGAGTGGGATCTATTGTTTTTCGTGATGAAGAAAGGATTATATCTGCCAGCGGGGAAGATCCACACGAATTCTATCGAAAGCACATCGCACCTTATAAAGGAGCTTTAGAACTTTGGTACCAGGCTCACGCCTCATTTGGACTAGATCTTTTAATTATCTTCCTTACCGCTTGGGCTATTGTTTTCCCCAGTAGTCAATTACATTTTCGACTACTAAAGGGACTCCCCCCTAAGCCCGCTATACTTAAAGCTGGAGAACCCATTAAGGAAGAAGCATTATAGGATGTTTTCATTTTTTCGAAAAAAAGACAAGGCTTTGCCGGAAGCACCGGTTCGAGTGGACATGCATTCGCATTTGATCCCTGGGATAGATGATGGCGCAAAAAACGTCGAAGAAAGCTTGTTACTCATTCGACATCTGATAGAACTCGGTTTTCAAAAGATAATTACCACGCCGCATATCTACAGCGAATTGTACCCCAACGATCGTGCTAGCATTTTCCAAGGGCTTTCGATAGTCAAAAAGGCAGTGGAAGCTAAGCAACTTCCGATTGAAATTGAGGCTGCTGCAGAGTATTTTATGGATGATCACTTTGAGGAATTGCTACAAAAAAAAGAACTTCTACCGCTTCATAAAGATTTAGTATTGGTTGAAATGTCTTTTATGGGTCCCCCTCCCAAAGCAGAAGATTATATCTTCAATATGAGAATGCAAGGCTATCGACCAATTATGGCTCACCCAGAAAGATATAGCTACCTAGGAAGTTCTTTATCGAAATATGAACGACTAAAGGACTTGGGCTGCTATTTACAACTTAATCTGTTATCCCTCAATGGTCATTATGGTTCTAGTACCCAAAAAGTTGCTGAGAAGCTTCTCAAAGCAGGTATGATAGATTTCTTAGGAACAGATCTACACAATCCCGTTCATGCGGATGAGCTGCAAGAACTTTTCCAATCCAGAACCTTCAAGAAACTGATGCAAGGACATACCTTTAAAAATGAGGGTCTCAGTTAATTCTCCCCCCTTCGACCCTTTCTCTCATTCACCGAATTTTCACATTTATTTAATCCAAGAGATACTTGTTTATAGTATTACAATAATTATTGGCCTTGGGGTAACATTTATAGCCTAAGTCCGTTAAGATAGGCAGTTGCGCTGAGCAAATTTTTAGCATCTGCTCTCTGTTTACTAAACCTAAATTTTTTAGCCCCTAGTAATGAATAATAACTACGTAGCTATAATGGCAGGAGGTGTAGGCTCTCGCTTTTGGCCTGCCAGCCGTGAAGAACGTCCGAAGCAATTCCTAGATATCATGGGCGTTGGCAAATCTTTGCTCCGACTGACATTCGAGCGGTTTCTGGCGCTTTGTCCTGCGGAAAATATTTTCATCGTCACCAACGGGAAGTATAAAGCGCAAGTAAAGGAACACCTGCCCGAATTGACGGATAATCAAATACTTTGTGAACCGTCGAGAAATAACACTGCGCCTTGTATCGCCTACACGGCCTTCAAACTACAGGCGCTTAATCCAAATGCGAACCTCGTTGTAGCGCCATCTGATCACATCATTCTCCAGGAACAACGATTCATCAAAGCACTGGAACAAGCCTTAGCCTTCACCGCTAACAATCAGGCCCTGCTAACTTTGGGAATTGAGCCAAGTCGGCCCGACACTGGCTATGGATACATCAATTATGAACCCATTGCCACTGAAAACCAGGTGCATAAGGTAAAGCGATTTACCGAGAAGCCCCCCTTGGAACAAGCCAAGGCCTTCGTTGCTAGTGGAGAGTACCTTTGGAATGCAGGCATCTTTATCTGGAAAACAGCAGCTGTGCTAGAGGCGTTCAAAAAACATGCTCCCGCTATCCACGAAATACTTGGCTCAAACCTGAGCTGTTTCAACACCGAAAATGAACAGCCCTTTATCGACCAGGCCTATCCAACCACGCCTAAGATTTCCGTCGACTTTGCCATCATGGAAAAGGCTGAAAATGTATATACTATTCCATCCAGTTTTGGCTGGTCCGACCTTGGTACCTGGGGGTCACTGCACGTCGAATCCGACAAAGATGCCCTAGGAAATGTGACTCAGGGGGAAAGCATTTTATTGCACGATACACATAACTCTCTCATTCGAGTTAGCGATGACAAATTAGCTGTCATTGGTGGATTGGACGATTTCATCATTGTTGACGAAAGTGATGTCTTACTTATCTACCCTAAAAATCGGGAGCAAGAGATCAAGCAACTCCGAAGCAAAGTACAGGAACAGTTCGGAACCAAAAATTTATGATCCCGTTCAATGTGAAGTATGCATGTCAATAAAGATCATTTCGGCTAGAAGCTTTTTGCTCTAAAAAGAATTATTTATCTTACCTTGAAGGTAGAAAATTGGCCATCATCAGAACCTATTTCTAATTTGGCTCCCCCTTGTAAGTATTGACATTAACGCGGCCTCTTCTAACCATCTCCAGTATTCCTGGAAATCCACAGAACACACTAAGTACACCCATATTTATTTCCTAGTCTCGATCATAAATGGGCCGGACAGGGTAGTTTTTTTAATCAAAAAGCTGTAAGAATTCCATGAATAAAAGGGTCATTCTTAGTAGGCACAAAAATGAGGTACCTACCAAAGCTGTCCTAAAGGTAGCAATGGTCTGTAATTCCTCCTGGTATACCCACAATTTTCGCTTAGGCCTTTTGTTGAGGCTAAAAGAAATGGGGCTTCAACTGTACATCATTGCACCTCATGATCACTACAGCACCAAATTGATGGCGTTTGGTTTCCATTTTATTCCACTCCCCAACTCTATATATAATACTAACCCTATCCAGGAGTTAGGGCTGCTTAGGTTTCTACATAAGGTATATAAGGAGGAGCGCTTTGACTTGATCATTCATTACACTGCTAAACCAAATATTTACGGAAGCATCGCCGCATTCTGGAATAGGATTCCAGCAATAGCCATAACAACAGGTCTAGGCTTGTTGCGTGATGAGAATAAAAAATTAGCCGCAAGAGCCGTAAAATCGCTATATCGGCTAGCCAGCCTGTTGACTAAAGAACTTTGGTTCCTAAATGAGGATGATCGGCATTATTTCTTGAAAAGTAGAATGATTAAAGCGAGTAAGACCTTTGTACTACCAAGCGAAGGAGTGAACATAGATTGGTATCGGCCTAGTCCACCAAAATTCAAACCACCTAGAAGAAAGTTGCGATTTCTTTATGCAGGCCGAATAGTCTGGAGTAAAGGAATTGGTGAGTTTTACCAAGCTGCCAAATACTTCAAAGAAAATGCGCTCCCCGGTGAATTTCACTTAGTGGGCTTTATTGTCCCAGATCATCCTGATGGGGTATCCCATAGTATCATCCAGGAATGGCAGCGCCAAAACGTGATTAAGTACCATGGGGAAAGTGAAGATATAAGACCTTTCATCCATGAAGCAGATTGTGTAGTCTTACCTTCTTATTTTGGAGAAGGGATACCAAGAATCCTTTTGGAAGCTGCTAGTATGGGGAAGCCAATCATTACAACTAATTTTGTAGGCTGCAAGGAAGTGGTTGAACATGGAAGGAATGGGTTACTTTGCAAGCCCAAAGATAGTAAGGACTTGATAAGTAAGCTTCTATCTTTCACAGCTTTGACGGAAAGGGCAAGAGAGCTGATGGGTTTAGCAGGTAGGAGAAAAGTACTGGAAGAATTCGATGAGGAGATCATTATTGAACACTACCTGAGTGCAGTGAGACGCTATTTACCGATAGCCAACAAGCTGGTTAATGTCAAGTCCTTTGTTTAGTGCACTAAAGCCGTGAAAATGGTTTTCATCCTGCTACTCCAAGCTAAGTGATCTTCGGCCTGCTTACGCATTGTTATCTGGAAATTCGGGTAGTCCGTTTTTAGCTTCCTATACCACTCTAGAATGCTGGCTACATCAATGGCAGTATCGTCATTGGTAACATAATGTACGTAGGGTAGTGCTTCAGGAAAATCGGGATCATCAGTAGCCAAGATAAATGGAATGCCTAAGGCGCAATACTCGCGGTGCTTTAGTGAGGAATCGATGGAGACTCCCTTCCGAAACATGGCTAAGGCTCCCACGGCAAAATCTGTCCCTGCTAAAAGCTTTACCAATGCTGTTGGTGAGGTCGCGGGATAAAACTCAACTATTTTTTCTAAGTTCAATTCTCGAGTTTTCCGCCTTACATTCCTCAAGGCAGGCCCTTGCCCGATAATCTTAATCTTTATGGGAAAGTCTTTATCCTCAGATAGAAAATTTGCCACTCCTACTAGCAATCTGTCCAGACCGTGCCAATAGTTCCAACTTCCGACACAAGCAATATTTACCCCACTATGGTTTCGATTAAGATCACACATTGCAGTTCCTTCTAGTTCAATACCATTAGTCAAGTTCAGGGTAGGTAAATTTAGAACCGCTCCCTTACCATAATGGACAGCCAAATCAACCTGCTTGATCAGCAATTTTCGCAGGCGTCGATCCATCACTCCTGTCAGACGACGAAGTACGGAACCAGACTTAAGTTCTTCATCATAAGGGAAAGTCGGAAACTCCAGGATAATTCTGCCCTTCCCGGCAGACGACTTGATCTTAACTAGGAACTTCAGGAAACCTGGATGGGTCAAAGCATATCGGAGATAGAACCATTCATAGGAGGAAATGTCCAAAATACTTAGGACCAGGGAATCCCAGCCCCAAAGAAAAAATAGATAATCTTTTAGGTTGTTCTTAAAGGATCGCTGGTAGATAAGCTGATCATTTAGATAAATTCCCTGCTGACCATACCATAGCAGATCCGCTTCGATACCACACTTACGAATGCCATTAAGCTGCGCCAGCAACTTTCTCTTGACTCCTATATTTTCTGCTTTATCCTTATTGATCCTAGCGTACAGGAGGGCTTTGGGCATGGTAGTAGACTTCAATAATTACTAAAATTATGTTCGGGTATGCATAAAGAAATAGAGTGGAGCTTTAATCCGCTCGCCAATCTCATGCGGGGTGCAGGAAGCCAAGGCCTGCTGTACATTTGCTCGCTTCTTAAGATAAATCTCCTCCCGAATCCATCGATCTAGAATTTTCGCTAGATCATCGGCATGATGGTAAGCTTCAATCAAGGCAGCCTCCGGTTCTTCCAGTGGGTAGTAAGCAGGCACCAAGGATGGAGTTCCAAAACGAAACATATCATTGATATTGCCGGATACACAGGTGTACCCATTTATCTCCTTAAAAATACTGACCTTCATGTGTTTAGCAATGGGAAGGATTAGCAAATCAGACCGTTGGAGTACATCATCAAATTCTTCTTGTTCTACAAAATCAGTATAAGTTCTAACCGTCAACGAATCACTTTGTAACGACAAGAAGCGAGAGATTACTCGATGCCCGTACTGCCCTTTAGGCTTCCCCATCAATACCAATTCTACTTCTTTAGCTGGCTTGAACTGCTCAAAAGCTTTTATTACTACTTCATAGTCTCTACTTTTTTCGCTAATAATACCGGGTATGGTGATGAGCAATCGATTAGCTCTAAGTGGGCGATAGATCGGCCGTTCATGAATCGCAAAGTCCATCACGAAATGCGGTGGCAGCATCGCCTCCCAGCCCTGATGTCTTAAGTAGCTTTCCATCGTAAAGCTAGGCAGAACCAATCCATGAAATTGCTGTAGGAACCTCAGGTTCCGTCTATTTTCGCGAAGCAGATAAAACCTCGCGATCTTCACCAAATCCTTAACTTGCTGCCAAGAATCCCTATTGAACAAGAAGCGTTTACGAGGATTAACAAACATCACAAGTTTGTGCAGCACCAACAATTTAGGAGGGATAAATTCCATCGCTGAAAAGAATTTGAATTCCCGCTCTATCGTAGTAAAAAGGATTAGATCCACCTCATTGATCTGGGGTTTAACCCTGTGAATAAAATCGGGAGTTGATTCGCTATCTTGTTGAACTACCCATTCTAGCCTAAAATTTAACGAAATCTGATTTCTATTAAAAGTATTCGTAAAAACTACTAAACGGAATCCAGCTGAATGCAGAATTCTACAATAATTGCTTAATACTTCATTATGGCTAGCGAGTTCGATCAGGGCTATGGTTTTTCTCATTCTTAGACGCGGTTAGAGGCTTGGTGCCTATCGCTACCGCAGGGATACACTTCCGCTGCTCGGTAGGCTTTGATCCCAAAATGATCCAAAATGATCTGGATCTTTTCCTGCTCGCCAGAGGGAATCTGTTGATGCCATTTCTTCAACTGCAGATCTTTGGCCAATCGAAGATCATTAGAATAATCAGAATAACTTGGCTTTTCAATTTGTTGAAATAGAGTACGGGGAAAAGGTAATTTCCATTTCTTGCTTAGTTCCTCTAACGTTTCCTGCGGATAGCGTAGTAAATGTTCATAATGAATTGTTATCCAAGGCGATTGTTCTTCTTTCAATGCTTCGGTATTATGAAGGCACCAAAGTGCTACTAGTTGCTGTAGGCGGGTGCTGAGGCCGTGCAAGAAGGGAGCATGTTCAAGGTAGTGCTCGTGGTATGGATGGCTAGGTAGTACAAAAGTTCTAAAATCAGCTGTCTCCGGAAAATTTCGAATCTGAGAAGCAGCTACTGCCAGGGGATGGCGTAGCAAGTAAATTGGCGCATGTCGAAATTCGAATTGCGCTGATAGCCAAGGCAGTAAAGCATTGCCTCGGACGAACTTCAGTAGCAACCTATTCCCTGTTAACATGCGACTCCAACTGTTTGGGCGAAGCGCAGATAGGGAATGGTATTCCCCGGACAATAGCCGCTCGAAGGCCATCTTTGCCGCTGGCCACACGGCCTCCTTTGGAATAGGTTGTCGCCAACCAAAGTTAAGATCTGGGTCGAAGCAGCCATCTCTCAAATGCAAAGGTTCTTCCAGCATAATGGTCCCAGGAATACGGCTAAGCATCTCCATCAACCAAGTTGTTCCCCCTCTAGCATCGCCGAATACGAGAAGACTTTCCGACAGTTTAAAAGGCTTGGCATCCATCATTAAGCCATAGCAACTGCCCTTCACAAGTTTCTTAAAGGCTTTTATCATCTCCATACGATTCAACGTGACGGGGGATAGTCAAAGAAGAATTTCAGTGGTAGTTTTGGCAAATAACGGATATAACGTTGCCAATAGGTATACCCCGGATCATGTGCCAGAGCTTTCCGAAAACATTTCATTGAGATTCCTAATTTACCCGCTACCAAAGATTCTGCTGCATGATCCATGTATTTTCTGCTCAACAAACTGCTCCTTAGTTCATCGCTTAGATACATCCCTAGGTTGACTTTATGGTTATCAAAAAGATCTTTCAGTGCAGCTACATTATTTTCGATGAGCGCCTCTGCATTGGATTGGTGATAAAGTTGATAAGAACTCCTCCCCTGATGAATCCGGTAGATGCTAGTACAGATGGGAATCTGGAAAAACGGGAAGTCGGCCAGTATCCTCAAGAGCAAGTGAGTATCTTGGAAAAAATGAAACCGCTCATCAAACCTATGTCTTTTAAAGGCATTTTTATGGATACAGATCGTATTGGTTCCAACCATATGCTCTGCAAAGAATAAAATGGGATGTACGCCTTGCCGGGGATCAAAGAAGGAGGATTTATCTTCCTTCCGTCCCCCCTCGCTCTTCATTCCGGTACGGTAAACGGCGGGTAGGAAATCTCTTTTTTTAATTTCCTGGTAAAGCATCTCAAGATGTTGAGGTAAATAATAGTCATCACTATCCAGGAAACAAATGAATTCTCCCTGTGCTTTCGTGATTCCATTATTTCTGGCCACACTTTTCCCCTGGTTTGCCTGAAAAAAGTAGCGGATGTCTGCGGGTAGGTATTGAGCGATGATGGATTCCGTGTCATCGTTGGAACCATCATCAACCACGATGAGCTCCCAGTCTTTAAAAGACTGATTAACTACGCTTTCAACGGCCTTTGCAATCAGTGGTGCACGATTGTAAGTGGGTAAGATAATCGAGAAAAAGGGGCGATTCATTGTTGGTTTAATAATTGCCGATAAAGTGTGCCTAATTGTGCGGCATTTTTGCTAATATCATAGTTTTCGGCAACGTGTTGTCTAGCTGACTTTGTCATGGGTTCATATTCTTGAGCACTCATTCTATAAAAGGCTTGAATAATCTCAGCAATAGCTTTATGGTCTTTTTCTGGGGCCAAGTACCCAGTCTTACCATCCACTACCTCTGACGGTATATCACAATGGGTCGTACTGATAACGGGCATTCCGGTAGCTTGAGCATCCAACAGTACGATCGGGGCCCCGCCTTCACAATCTCCATTTTCAGCATGACAGCTCGGATGGATAAAGACATCATAATCCCTCATAAAATCGTGTAGGGACGAAAAGTCGATGTGATCTTTGAATTCAATGCAAGTGGATACCTTATAGGTGGCAACTTGTTCCCGAATAAACTCCTTATACCCCGACTGATTGGAGCCTCCTACGAAGGTAAGACTTAGATTTGGGCAATGCTCAAGTGACTCGGCTACTGCTTTAAGGCTAGTGATGTGTCCCTTCTTTTCTGTAAAAGAAGCCACTTGCAAGAGTCGGAGGGCTGCGGCCTTCTTCTGTCTTTGAAAAAAGGGAATCTTCTCGACTTGAACCCCCAGGGGAATCACATGAACCTTTTCAACAGGGCAGCCCTTTTGCACCAAAGTATCTGCTCCGTGCGCCCCTTCACAAACAAAGGCATCAACTACCTGAAATAGTTTTTGCAGTCGCCGAATATAAGCAGGCTTTGTGCGAGTCAGCATCTCATAGTCCCAACCGTAAAATGACACTACCAGAGGTACATTTACCTTTGCTGCTAGCCGATGAAAATACCATCCGACATCTGCAAAATGCGCATGCAGCAGCTGAGCTTGCTGCTCCTTGGCAAAAGGTACCAACGAACGCCGCATATCGCCGAAGAAAAATTTCCTTCCTTTATACCATATCCGTTTGCCTAGTCCAATGCCGCCTTCCTGCGTCCAGGTTTCATAGCGTTTATCCCACCCACTATAAGGATGTTCATAGAAGCAAAAATCATCATGAAAAGAATTTCCATCCAAATATCTTTTGGCAGCTATCAGGCTACGTGTCTCAGGGATATTTCGGATTAAATGATAGGCCCAGTTTTCAGTCTGGGGGAGGTAGTGATTGAATAAATGGAGAACGTTCACCGGCAAAGGATTTATTCGAATTTAGTGATCAGCAAGAGATCGGTTGGATAAACCATTATGAAATATTGAAATCTATCTGGATATTTACTGAGCAATGCTGATGTATTAACTATGAAGTTGCGTGCCCTACTAAAGAAAATAATCAGAGGATTTAGAAAACTTAGACGTCCTCAAGTTGCTTATTGGCAAGGTCGTTTTGATCGGTATGGAGCCCATGCAGTGTTAGATCTTAGGCATGCTACAGTTGACATAGACAGCATTTCAGGTCGCCAAAAAGATCAAATTTTCCCTTACCTGAAAGCACATCTTTCAGGACAAGAGGAAATAGCACTGGACTTTGGCTGTGGCCCAGGTCGTTTTTCAGTAGCACTAGCGGAATTGATCGGAGGAAGAACCATTGCCGTCGACCCCATCCAAGGCTTCCTCGATATCGCCCCTCCCTCGAAACTAGTGAGCTATCATTGCTTAGGGGGAACTACTCTCCCCATTGCAGATGCATCTATCGATCTACTATGGATTTGCCTGGTCCTCGGTGGTATTCCCAATAAGAAACTACCTGGGACAATTGCCGAACTGAGAAGAGTATTGAAACCCAATGCACTGATTTGTCTCATTGAAAACACCACGGATTTACCGTCTAATAAATACTGGAATTACAGACCTGTCAGCTTCTACCAGGACTTATTTTCCTTCTCCGCTTTGCAGCACCATTCCGATTATGAAGATTTGAAGGAAACCAATTCCATTTTAATAGGTCGTAATGAGAAGTAGATTAGTCCGCATATACAAGCGAGTGAAAAAACTGGCTGCCCGAAAGCTCACCAGCGCCCAAAACATCTTCTATCGCCCCCATCCCCATCCTATTTTCATTGTAGGGAATGAAAAGTCAGGAACCACTATTATTGCCGCCTCTCTGGCGAAGGCCACCCAGCAAACCGTAACACTGGACATAGAGGGGTTGTGGGACCCGGTACAAACTAAACTCTTCCGAGGAGAAATCGCACTCAGCAAGGTGATTGCCAGGAATGCAAAGGCCTTCTCCAGGCAGATTATCAAGGAGCCAGTCTTAACCTTTGAAATAGAACAGTTGAAACATCTGTATCCCAATGCGAAGTATGTACTGATCGTTAGAGACCCCAGAGATAATATTCGAAGTATACTCAACCGCTTAGATTTACCAGGAAATTTAGCACAACTAAGCCCGCATCACATCCGTCAATTAGGAGAACTTTGGGTTACGTGGAATACCGTGCTAGATAATAGCTGGCTTGGACTGAAGACGGAGAGCTACATCGCTTCCATGGCAAGCAGATGGAGTTACATTATGAATCTATATTTGCACCAGCCAGAAAAAGTTGCAGTGGTGAAGTATGAGGATTTCCTGGCAGACAAAATAGGAACCATCCATGAGCTGGCAACTCAGCTTGATTTAGCCGTAAAGGAAGACATTAGTACCTTCGTTCATCGGCAGTTTCAACCCAAAGGGAACAGAGAAATTGGCCGAGAGGAATTCTTTGGGAAGGACAATCTAGCCATTATCAATGAAAGCTGTTCCAAAGAGATGACCATGCTCGGTTATAAGGTTAATCAATAACAAGATTCTTGAGTAATAATTTATTCATTTTCCAGGCCGGCCTAGAAAAAGTGGCCTACTACTATGGCCTTAAAAAAATCGATCGGAATCAGTTCCCTGACTTTCTAGGGCTGGGAGCGCAAAAGGCGGGATCTACCTGGCTATATGAAAATTTAAAATGCCATCCGGAGCTCTTCTTGCCCGCTGAAAGAGAACTACATTATTTTGATCAGCATTTTAATAGACCGCTACGGGAGTACTATCAGCATTTTAAGAACCATTCCACCCTGGTTAAAGGAGAAGTGATGCCGGGATATGGTATTATTCCCAAGTGGAAGATCGATTGGATTCGTCGAGTTCAACCCGACATGAAATTGATTCTTATAGTAAGAGATCCGATCGACAGAGCCTGGTCCCATGCCAGAATGAGCTACGGTACACTTCACCATAGAGATTTGTCTACGGTTTCCGCTAAGGAATTCATTCATCACTTCAAACACCCCTTGTCGGTTAAAAAGGGGAACTATCTAAAGATTCTGGCAAATTGGCACCGCTATTTTTCAGCCGATTCAATCTGTATACTATTTTACGATGATCTTTTTGAACAGGGAGAAAAGCTACTCAATCAGGTGTTTGTCTTTCTTGCTGTATCTCCAATTCAAAACTTCGCCGATTTTAAGCTACAGCTTAAAATTAATACGGGGCCTGCCTACGAAATGCCTACGGAATGCCGGTTATTCTTGAAGAAGTTTTATCGCCAAGACATTTTTAGCTTGCGAGACAAACTTGGACCAAAAGTAGATGTCTGGATCAAAAAATACTATGGGTAAGGCAGCCTATCACAAAGAGACCAGAAGTGGGATAAAATGGAATATAGCTAACAAATTTACCCACCAAGTAGGTAATCTGCTATTTACCATTTTCCTGGCTCGCCTACTATCCCCAAATGATTTTGGCCTCATCGCCATGCTCACGGTCTTATTCGGCTTCTTAAGAACGATCCTTAACCTTGGTCTCAACGCCGCCCTGATCCAAAAAGATGAACTGGATTCAAGTATCGTATCAACCGTGTTCTGGACCCAGACAGGTTTAGGTCTTTTGCTCTCCCTTGGTATCGTCTTCAGTGCTTCGGGAATCGCCACCTTTTATGGAGCAGTCGAATTGAGCCGAATTACTTATTTTCTGGCTATAGCCTTTTTCTTAGAATCTCTGGGAATCGCACAGTTGGCTTTATTAAGCCGAAAACTGGCTTTCCGCAAAATCTTCTACCTCCGTTTTGTTCCCATGTTACTGGCCGGAGTGATTGCTGTCTATCTGGCAAGCACGGGATACAGCTACTGGAGTTTGGTAGCACAACAATTGATCTACCATGGACTCTTGAGCTTCTTGTTATGGACTTGGAGTGGTTGGAAACCTAGTTGGCAGTTTTCCAGTATAGCATTGCGTCAACTCTTCACGTTTAGTGGTCCGGTTTTCCTAAACGCACTTGCCAATTATTGGGTAAGGAATATTGACAAGGTTCTAATTGGAAAGTCATTTGGAGGGACACAGCTAGGTTTCTATGAAAAGGGATATGGAATTATGCTGCAGCCCCTTCGAAATGTCACGGGCGCCGTTTCTGAAGTCTTATTCCCTACCCTCTCGAAGTTACAGCATGACAACGCCGTGGCTCGCCCGCTCTTCTTATTCTGGATCAGAATCATCGCCTTCTTCACCTTCCCCGCTATGCTGATCTTGAGTATCAGCGCAAAACCCTTTGTCTTGTTGATTCTTGGCGATCAATGGGAAGGCAGCATCCCGGTCTTACAAGTCCTCGCTCTAGTGGGCATGATACAGTCCATTAGCGGGTTATACGGCAGTGTATATCTCGCTAAGGGAGCCACTAGCTTACAGTTGAAACTAGGCTTGGTCTTAAAAATGCAAACTATTGTCTGGATTATAGTCGGCTTACAATGGGGGATCGTGGGTGTTGCAAAGGCCTACCTCCTAGCCGTACTAGTCAATCAAGTACCTCATATCTACTTTTCGGGACAATTACTAGGCATTTCTATCCTCGAATTTATCGGAAATCTTGCGCCAATCCTGTTGTGTAGTACACTAATGGCTGGAATACTATACTTAATAAACGACTGGTATTTGCAGGAATGCTCTGCTCACTTTATCCAACTGTTTTCCGCTGGTTTACTTGGTCTTATACTCTATTTACTATTTACCAAGCTTCACCCCAGCGATATCTTATCAGATATAACTCAACTCATACGAAGATAGATTTCATAGAAATGAGCACTAACTGTTAATGGACCATTGGTGGACGCGTTCAAGCACATAGTCTACTGCATCCAACCCTAGATCAAAATAGATCGGCAGGCGCAATAATCTATGGCTTTCCTGTGAAGTGTATCGGTCTCGGCCACGGAAGATGGTGTTTAATCTTCCATAAGGTGAAGTGTGCAAGGGCACATAGTGAAAATAGGCTGCAATCTGGTTATCCATCAGGAATTTAGCTAAGGCATTTCTACGATCTTCGCTTATGCACTTTAAGTAGAAAATGTGTCCATTATGCTTGGCAGGGGTTTGGAAAACATGAATCCCTTCGCAGTCCCTCAAACCTTCAGCATATCGGTTCCAAATCAAAAGGCGGCCTTGAGTTGTTTCCTGAACGCTTTCCAGTTGTGCCCAAAGAAAGGCCGCATTGAGTTCACTCAATTGGTAGCTGGACCCAATATCTACCCAAGTATACTTATTCACCTGACCATTCATGAAGGCTTGCCTATTCGTCCCCTTATCCCTGAGTATTTCAGCTCTGGCGAGTAATCGTTGGTCATTTATCAGCAAAGCTCCTCCTTCTCCACATTGGATGTTTTTAGTAGAATGAAAACTTAGGGTACCCAGATGTCCCAAACTTCCCAAGTGCTGCGTTTCAGAATAAGCATCGATGCAATGAGCCGCATCTTCGATCACGTAAATCTCATGTTTTTCTGCAATAGTCATGATTCGTTTCATGTCACAAGTCACTCCTGCGTAGTGCATGACTAGAATCACTTTAGTTTTAGCCGTAATCGCCTTTTCTATTTCATCCGGATCGATATTCATTTGGGTTGGAAGGATATCGACAAAGACAACTTTCGCCCCTCTGAGCAAGAAGGCATTAGCACTACTTACAAATGTATATGACGGCATTATCACCTCATCACCCGGTTGAATGTCGAATAAGATGGTCCCCAGTTCCAATGCATGCGTACAGGAAGTAGTTAGCATGGCCCGTTTACAACCTACTAGCTTTTCTAGAAAAGCTTCGCATTTGGCTGTAAACTGACCACCAGAGGAAGTTTTCCCTTGATCCAATACCTCGTTCAAATAGGGACGTTCACCCCCTGTTATTCTAGGAACATTGAACGGTATCCTCATCACTGGGCAAAATTTAGGGGAAAGAAATACACCGATGATTCATTAAGCAAACCACTTCTCTATCCTGATTTCCGTAAAACGAGATGCTCCAAAATCTATCTCAATATAACCAACTTACCAAATCCTTTTTTGAAGAATTGATCTGTACTACCCGCCATCTTTTCGTAGGGAGTCCCATCTTCTTTAGTGGCCAAGATTCGATACAAGTATACGCCATTGGCCAATCGATCTCCAAATTCATCGGTACCATCCCATTTGTAATCCGTTCGATGCGTACCAATGCGCAAGGGCCCTAACTCTGCTTTCGAAATCTCACGTACTATCCTACCAGAAACCGTCATAATTTGGATCGTCATTTCGGCAGGGACATCTGCTCCCGTAAGGGTATAGACAAACTGAGTAGAAGTAGAAAAGGGGTTGGGATAGTTTAACACATTAGATATGCTCGCTGATGTAATCACCTTAAAAACGGTAGAATAAGCAACCCTACCTGCTGCATTCCCACTCCTATCTTGAGCTAGAACTTCTAATTCATACTCACCGTCAACCGTAAATACTGGTTTCAAAATCATCTCTGCCTTGTTCTTCTCGGCACCAGCAGTAGCAGGATTAAAGGTAATCCAAGACTGATCTAAGGCAAGGGGTTCGGCTTGTTGCTGGCCAGGGCTTTTCAGGTAAAGTTTATACACGGAAGTGTCAGACAAGAGCAGATATTCATTTTCGTCAACCAGTGTCACAATAATTTCCGGCTCTGAAGAAACCAAATCCCCATCTATAATGTGCAACCCGTCAAAAGTGACATCTAATACGGGTGGTTTCTTATCTGTTTGCACAGAAAAATCTTTGATCACTACATTATTAAAATCATGCAATTCTGGCTGATCTTTATCAGGATTAATCTCCAGGACAAGTCGTTGTAGCTGCTCCAGGCCGCTTGAAGCCTCTACCCTAGCAATGATGGTTTCCTCACTTCCCAATGCTTGTAACCTTTGGTAACTCGTCTGTTCATTATTCCCATCATCGATCAGGGTGTACTTCAATAGTAAACTATCCATAGGATAAGGCATGAGATTTTCAATCGCCAGTTCGAGTTCTAGGTTCTGTCCCTGTTGTAAAGTATCAATATCAGGTCCAAAAACAGCATTGGGATTAACAGCCGCATCAGGTAATCCATCGAACAGCACCTCCCAATCTAATAAGTCAGGAGAGGTCCGATCCCTTTGATCATTCGTGTAAAACTCCATCCAAACGTAAGGAATTTCCGATGCGTCAATGAAGGTCAGGCTGGTATCACGTGTGTTAAACCGCTCCAATAACAACTGCTCTACTCCATTTCTATCCAAACCATAGAGGTTCAAGTATAGTGAATCCATCGATTCTGCCTCGATCTTGACCCCACTGCGGAACTGATGCCACTTAGTAGCAGGACCAATCAGCGGCGATCTCATTGAACCATCAATTCCATTAACCAGAATATTTACTTCCGTATTGATAAAATCCGCAACCGTATCTGCAATATCTTCGCCCAGAACGGAATCATCTTTGCGATAAATGAAAGTATAAGGCACTGCCCCTCGATCCTCTAATAAACCAATCTTGGTAGCACCTTGATCCTCGAGAACCGAGAAGATAGATTTGCCGAGCGACAAGGTATCGGCAGCCCAAGATTCTGGCCTATAGCTGCTATCTTCATTCCGCTGGACGGTGAACAGCACTACAAAACTCTTGGAGGGAATGATCTCATCTAAAAATCGAATTAAGTTATCCCGCTGTTCAGGAGTATCCGTGGGAAAAGCAAACACCTTAGTGGTAAGCGAAGGATTGACCGTCCCATAAATGCCGTTAGGTGGATTTGCCATTCCTCTCCCCGTTACAGGATCTCCTACCCACATGGCTACCCCCGAATCAAAATTAGAAAAGATCCAGGGCCGAACGGAAGCAGCAGAACTACCAAAATTCCAGCGAAATGCCGGTTGATTATTTTGATCCCATATCTTATTGTACAATTGCACATTGTAACCATTAATCCAGAAATCAAAGTCTTCCAGGCTGTCTACCTCCAGTCCTTCAAATTCATTATCAGCAAACTGCCAATAATCTGATTGAGACCATCCATCTGGAGTTCCCTCCTCATAAGTAAAAGACCTAGTTTCCCACACATAACCTATCTCTGGAGCCAGGCTATCTGGACTTACTCGCCAATAGTATACCTGCCGACTATCTAGCGGTAATTCAATCGCCCATTTCACCACACCACCTTTCTGCTGCACCTCTTTTCTTTGTTTAAGAGCGCTATCGAAGAATGGAGTAGTATCTAATTCCATGATGTATGTCCTTTCAGAAACAAGCGCTACTGTCGTAGAAGCTTTTAGCTCCAATTCCGATTTCCCAACCAGCGCAAAATCCTTGGGATAGACCGGACGTAGTCCATTATCTACGATATACAAGTTTACTCCGGCTTGCCCACTCGCCCGAACTAGACTATTATTCATCTCAGCTGCTGAGCTAGGGAATTCTTCCACTTCATTATCTACATCTACATCAATGTAAAAGGTATTTAGTCCCACCGCCGCTTTCCCAAGGTTAGAAAGCATTACCACTTGGTGAGAACTATAGGCAGGGGTGCTAACTCTCAAGGTTTTAACCTTGATCTCATCTCCATTGGGTAGTTTCTGGCGGATAGCAATACTAATGGAATCCTGAATGAATTGCCCCAAATTGAGCAGATCGAATGCTAATTGAAAAGAGTCTTCCTGAATACTAATGACATTTGGAGAAAACGCCACACTCGTAGCATCAACTGTATAGTCTGGTCCTTGACTGGGGTGTAATTTTATTGACGGGTCCCCCATCAGTGAAAATTGCTGAACAATGGTCTTGATTTCCAAACCCGTCAGGTAATCAAAGCTTTCCCGCGTGGCAGAAATAATATCTCCAATCCCCTTGCCATATTTTTCACCCCCCATATTTTCGTAGAATCGATCCGCAAAGCCTCCTAAAGTGCTAATAAAGCCAACACCTCTGGAAGCCCCGAATGCCACAGAGGCTTTATCTTCATAAAACGTGAATCGCTCAGCAATCCCCCTGGAACTGGTGAAGAAGTTTCCAGAGTAACAGCCCAGGGACATGATCAGGGGAAACTTACCAAAGTTCTCGTAATTATCAGGATTGTCAATATTAAAATCAAAGGTACCTGGACTAGAGTGGCCAAAGAAAGTAATAACGGCGGTTCCTGTGTTTATTCGATCAAAAATTCGATCAGAACGAGATTGTTGAATGGGATCAGTACTAGTCTTGTAAAATGGTGTGACCTGAGCACCGAATAGATTACCCTCTATTTCCCTTTCCATCCGCTCCAAATTACTTCTAATCGCATTCTGTTCACCACTATTACCGCCCCCGCCCAGGTGCATGATGTTTTTCATCCAGGCCCGCTCCTCTATCGTCTGTCCATTATTGACAGTAGCCTCTAAGGCCTCCACCTTCCGTAAATAGATACGGATCTCCTGCGGATTGATTGCCGCAATTCGTCCGACCGGTACGACCGCTACACTGGAAGTATTGTTAGAAAGCATCAGATTGTCACTGGCGGGGAAACCAAAGGATGGAACGAAAAAAGTTTCTGCCTCAATGGCAGCCGCTAGGCCACCGGAGGTACGAATAGATGGATACTCCCGTCCTTTCCCAATAATGAATACGTATTTGAGATTCGGCCACTGGCGGTGTGCCGCATGAATGAAATTCCGGATCGATTGGGGGTGACGATCTAGGCCATACCCGAATTGCTGATAGATGTTCTCTACTTCTATAATTTGTGTTGTATAGCTGCCGCCAGCCGTGGAGCTGCGGTAGTCGGCATAAGCCTGAACTTGATCTTGATTTTCATAGGTTCGGCGAAGTTCGGGGGCTGTGAGAATGAGAAATTCTGCGGACTGGCCGAGTAGGTTTGGGAAAGATACATTTTGCGGAGGACTGAGATTCTCAGCGGAGGCTTCTTCCAGCAGAACAAGGGAGCGTTGTTCGCTACTAGCAGGGAGAATAGCTTTAACGATGCCATTTTCATAACGACAAATAATCCGAAGGCCGTTGGTCAGGTCATAGAGGATCGGTATGCCAGTACTGGCATTGAAATCTACAATCTCCAAGTACTTGGTCGTATTTCCCGCTTCTACCTCAAACTCAAAGATCTTCTGATTCCGAGCATCAGGTAGGCTCGGATACTGCACCTGATAAAATGCAATGGATTGCTCGTCACGATCATCCGCCTGACCTTCAAAACGGATATCGATACCATCGTCAGTCAAGGGGAAGTTGAAATCAGGAGCCTTTACCGCTATGTCATTGTAAGAGCGCTCGAAATAGGTCCCTCCATCGATCTGCACAAGTTGTTGATGACTTCCCTCTCCTACTCCAAAACGCGCGGTAAAACGAGCACTAGGACCTCCTATGTAAGCACCGGGTAGATTTACAGAAAAGTCTTGCGTGGTATTCCCACTTTGTAAGAGTTCGTTGATGTTGCGATTTCCGTAACCTTCAGCTACATCATAGTGAGAAAAGTAGATGGTGATGCCACTGCGGCGAGTATAGTTTTTCATAAACTCCTCCGTGAAAACTTCGCCCGTTATTTGCCAAATCCACTCTTCTTTTGCTGGAGGATTAGTCAAATCCGAATTTATTGTTTCCATCCTTGTATTGGAGGAGGTATTGTCCCAAGTCAAAAAATAGGCAGAAGTATCCGTCACCAAACTGTATAGCGGATTCAGTTGATTTTCGTCAGGATCTTCAAAAAGGTATCGGTCGAATGCGCCCCGGTTTTGCTCACCCCAGAATAATAGATAGTCACCGTCCGTAAAGTCTCCAGGGGTACTGACATGAATGGGGATCTCTTGCCCCATATGAAATAGACGCAAACGATCTCCGGACAGGTCATTCAAAACAATACCAGCTTGCTGCAATGCAGTAGCGTCTAAGCGGTATAGACCATCCTTTGCAATGGGAATCTTATAATAGGATTGATCGTAATTGATCCACTCATTTCCATATAAAGTATCTGTACCAACCAGCATTTGTGAAAAGACTGGCCCTGATAAGGTGAGAAGTACCAAAAGATGAAGTAGTTTTCTCATGGGGACTACTATAGAGGGTTTAGTAAGCTTCTTAAATCTTTTTCCTAAGTCCTGATTATTCTAGTGCGAAAATACCAGGCAATATTTCCAATGTACAGTGGTTGGCACCTATTTCACTACGTGAAGCTGCAAAAGTTGTTCCAAATTCCAGGAATGAAGCCTGGAAAAGAGGGCCATTCTGTCAACAGTTAGACAGTGATTGGGGGATCAAAATGAAATAGGAAATGGGTATGCTGTGGTAAGAAAATGGGTGCTCACGCCCGGATAATTCTCAAATATAAATAATCTGGAAAGAATCGGCAATAATTACCATACCCAAAATCGGTACTTTAGTTTCAGGCATAAAAAAACTCCTACATCAGGGGAGGCTTTCGGATGTAGGAGCAAACATACTATGAGAAAACTACACGACTGCAAGATAAGCGCAAAATGACTATAAAAAGTACCGCATTTAGCGAGTGGCAAAGGATCAGTACGTTATGGTTCTTTTGGCTTAGAAAGTGGTGAAATTCGGAGTAAAATGTACAGTACTTGTCAGATCGCGACTAAATGAGATATAAAGTATTTGAATGTATCAATGAATAGGTTATCAGGAAGATGGGAGCGATACGCGCTGACTTTCTGCTTTCAACGGCACTAGTTGAAAGCAGAAAAAGGAGTAGTTTTTAAATCTAGGTTTCCACAAAATGTATGAAATAGCAAAATGACAGCAGGCTTGCTCTTGGAGTGGTACAGGTACGGTGGGGAATAGTACCGGAGCAAAGTATCTTTTTGAAGTTGAATGGGTTTCTCAAACTAGGTTCTAAAAAAAATTCCTACACCCCAGAAGGGAGAAGGTGTAGGAAAATTAAACATACTATGAGAAAACTTGATTACAAATATAAGCGCTCACAGCTATTTTTATTCTCGGAATTAGGAAGTGGGGGGCTTTATTCTCTTAATGGTCCGCATCCTTTAGAAAACGGGGATTTTACCAAGGAAACGGTCAGTGTTTTATGCCGACTTTAGCTCCAGTACCGCAATCTCTGGTAGAATGCCCACTCGGCCTGGATAGCCCAAAAAACCTAGTCCTCGATTAACATATAAATACTGTTCTCCCTTTTGATAGAGTCCCGCCCATTGTTTGTATACATACTGTATGGGTGACCACCTAACCCAACCGGGAATTTCTACTCCGAATTGCATCCCATGGGTGTGTCCAGAAAACGTTATGTCAATATCAGGCTGATCTTTAATGACCTGCCCCTCCCAGTGGGACGGATCGTGCGAGAGCAGTAACTTAAGCGCGGCTGGACCGCAATTCTCACAGGCCTTTTCTAAATCCCCATATTTGGGAAATCGCAATTGCATAGAGTAGTTCTCTACCCCTATCACAGCTACGCGTTCTCCATTAATATCTATATGTCGATGTTCATTCAACAATAAATCCCAACCCAAGCGCTTGTGGGTGTTTTTTAGTCGTTCTAGGTTTTCCACCTTAGCTTCCGGGCTTGGCCATCTTTCATAATCTCCGTAATCATGATTCCCCAAGACAGAATACACCCCATACTTGGCCTCAATTTTATCAAAGATATCCACGTAAGGCTCCATCTCCGTAGCCACATTATTCACTAAATCTCCGGTAAAAAAGACAAGATCCGGCTTTTCAGCATTGATCATGTCAATGGCCTGCTTAACGGGTTCTTTGAATGTAAAACTACCAGAATGTATATCAGAAATCTGTATGATCTTCAAACCATCTAAAGTAGCTGGTAACTTTTTAAGGGCTACGGTCTCTCCATACCGTTTGTACCGGTAAGGATTTCGGATCATGCCGTAAAGCAAAGAAGTAAAGGGCAAAGCCCCTAGCACCACTGCCGTCCTGGTCAGGAATTTAGAACGACTTAAATCAATTGATCCTCCCCCGGAGAACTGATTGACCACCCACAACACCCCTCTTCGAAGATCATCAATCAAAAGGACGCTAACCAGCGGCAGCTTAGAAATGTAGGCGATGAAAATAAAGGTCCGCCAATAGGTCTTGAAGTTGGTATTCCAATCCGAAACATCTACGGTATTAACGACTATCAGTGTACCAATAGCCAAAACAGGTATAGCCCAATATACCCCGTACATTATGTTGCGTGCAGTTACACTCCAATTTTGTACAAGGTAACGGAAGGCCTGAAAGCCATAGATATCGAGAGCCAACAGTATAGTCAAAAAGAAAAGCGTTCTCATATAAGGCAGTTAAATCTAAATTCAAACATACTCTTGTAAAAACTTTAAGGATCGATTTTGTTGTTGCCCTACCGACTTTATTTCTACAAAGCTGATTTTTTTATCGACACATCAAGGGAAATCCGCAAGAATCAACATCTTTGCAGCAAAATGTCGAACAACTATTTGATGGAAAAGAATATGAGTGCCCTTAATAAGTTGAAACACCAAGAAAGCAACAATTTTTTCTTGATAGCAGGCCCCTGTGCCATTGAGGGCCGAGACATGGCTTTGACCATTGCTGAACAAGTAGTAGCCATTACGGATAAGTTAAAGATCCCTTACATCTTCAAAGGTTCTTATCGGAAAGCCAATCGGTCTCGTCTCGACTCCTTTACGGGCATCGGAGATGAGAAAGCCTTGAACATATTAGCTGAAGTGGGAGAGACCTTCGATGTGCCCGTTACGACGGATATTCATAGCGATGCGGAAGCTGCCCTAGCAGCAGAATATGTAGACGTTTTGCAAATACCCGCCTTCTTGTGTCGGCAGACCAGTCTACTGATTGCGGCAGCGAAAACAGGCAAGTTGGTCAATATCAAGAAAGGACAATTTCTGAGCGCAGCGGCCATGGAGTTCGCCAGAACAAAAGTCATAGAATCAGGAAATGATCAGGTTTGGCTGACCGAACGCGGCACGACATTCGGTTACCAGGATTTGGTTGTTGATTTTCGGGGGTTGCCCCTCATGCAATCACTAGGATCACCCGTGGTCCTAGATTGTACGCATTCTCTACAGCAACCCAATCAAGCCTCCGGCGTGACGGGAGGAAAACCCGCCTTGATCGCTACGGTGGCCAAAGCGGGAATTGCCGTAGGGGCAGATGGTTTGTTTATCGAAACGCACCCCAATCCCTCCATAGCTAAGTCAGATGGCGCGAACATGCTCCCCCTAGGTCAATTAGAAGGATTGTTGGAACAACTAGTCAGAATTCGGGAAGCCCTCTAGTAAAGCAAATGGTCGCAGGCCTATATTAAGTGAACTAGCAGAAGCCTGTAGTGTTACAGAATTCATGCCGGAACAGCCTCATAATCACTTGCTTTTATCACAAAAAAAAACTAAATTACAAAAGTATAACATTCCACTTTGCCTAGGTGAAGCACTCCGCTAGCTATACACATTGCCATGCAGATGGTTCCCACGAGCTAGATGTTGCTGTCCGATAATTAGGCCAAAGTGATCACTAAATTCTGGAGGCCTATGGTAAGAAGAATTCTACACACAACCTTTCTATTTTTACTTACAATCAGTTTTGGCTACGGCCAAGCAGCCGAAAAAATCCTAGTCAAGTCCTTCAATCTTCAAGGCAAGCAAACCGTCGAGTTAAACCTGGACGGGCCGATTGAAGTCAAGACGTGGAAAAATGACATTTTACGGGTACAGATGTCAGTTGCACTACCCAATGGTACCACTACGATTCTGAAGTCTTTGGTACAGGTTGGACGGTACAATCTAAAATCTGCCATTGAAGAAGAAGTGTATTCTATCTTCCTACCTGCGTTAGAAAAAACCGTAAAGGTAAGAGGAACCTTACTGGAAGAACAGATCTCCTTTCTGGTCTATGCGCCAGAGTACGTTGAGGTCAAACTTTCGGGTACTGCTGCTAGCAGCCATGCACGACTTTCTTCATTTTAAGGAACTTTGAGAGATCTCATCAACCGATTTGTATAAGAGTAATCATGCTAGCCTTGGGAACAACGAGCCTCCGTTCCCGCAAAAGGCCGCCCAACTAGGTTTTTTAATAGTGGCGGCCTTTTTTCTATCTTCCTAATAGGAATCCCCCGCTAGGAAAGAATCCACTGCTTGCCAAGTAACTGGAATTTTGTTTGTATTTTTACCATTCGAGAAAACTTTACACCTAACAGTTTTCGTTTATAGTATGAATCCATTTTTGGAAAGGATTATCACCTATCAAAAGGATTACCCTAAACGCTTTCACCGATTGTCGAGACCATAAATATATCATTAGCCTCTTGCAGGCACTCCATTTTTTGATGCACTCAGAACAGAGTGATCTTTCGGATGAAAATCGAAAACATGAAAAGGCATATTCTCATTTTTGGTTTACTACTCCTTGGACTTGGGTTGATCGCACAACCTAAACAAATCATCCACCAGAGTTTCGCTGTTGATGAGATGAACAAGGTTCAATTGGATTTAAATAGTGACTATGAAATTGAAATGTGGCCAGGCAGTGAAATCCTAGTTGAAACTAAGATTCAATTGACCAATGCTACCAATTCCATTATGCGTTACCTGATCGATAATAAGCGCTATGCCATCGGTTTGGATACAGTGGGGGAAAGAAGTGTAAAGCTATTGTCGATTGACAAGGAAAAGCGAGAAATTAAAACCAGTAAAGGAAAACTGAAAGAAGAGATCATTATTCGGATCTTCATGCCCGATTTCTTCGAAAAGAAACAGGAACAATTCTGGGTACGCTCTAAGCCACTGGTAACGAAGAATGCTGGGGAAGAGGAAGACAAGGGAGAAGATCAGGAAGGAGGAGGAGCGGCAGAAAAACCTGCTAAGAAAGAGCAGAAAGAATAAGCTTATATGCTAAAGGAAATAGAGCTGAAACTGCTGCCTGCTGAGGCAGTAGATGAGGGATTGATCAAAAGAAAAGTAGCTGAGAAGTGCCGGCTGAAAGCCAATCAGATCCTAACGATAAAGCCTACCAGGCGCTCCATAGATGCACGGGGGCGTCGACCCTTTGTCCGCCTGCGCGTGCAAGCCTTTATCGGAGAAACCGTTCCGGCAGAACCTGCCATACTAGAACAATTAAAAGAAGTACATCATAGCCCAAGTGTTATCATCGTAGGTGCAGGGCCAGCGGGGTACTTTGCTGGTTTAGAATTGTTAGAATTAGGTTTGAAACCCATCCTATTCGATCGTGGAAAGGACGTGCGTAGTCGAAGGCGAGATCTTCGCGCCATTCAGCAATTTGGGGAGGTAAACCCACATTCCAACTACTGTTTTGGAGAAGGTGGTGCCGGCACTTATTCAGACGGCAAGCTTTATACTCGTTCGCACAAACGGGGAAATATAGAGAAAGCACTTCAGCTACTGGTAGAGCATGGTGCTCATTCTGATATTCTGGTGGATGCCCACCCACACATCGGTTCCAATAAGCTCCCAAAAATTGTAGCTAGTATCCGTGAGACCATCCTTCATTTTGGGGGAGAAGTTCATTTTGATAGTCAAGTGACAGATCTGATTGTCGAGGAAAAAGTAATGAAAGGAGTTGTCGTCAATGATCAAGAAGAACACCGAGCTGCTGCTATCATATTAGCCACTGGGCATTCTGCTAGGGATATCTATCAGTTACTAGCGAAAAAAGGTATTGAAATAGAAGCAAAGCCGTATGCCCTTGGCGTCAGGATTGAACACCCTCAACCCCTAATCGATTCTATCCAGTACCGCCAGAAACCCCGCGAACGGGATTTACCTGCTGCCAGTTACCGACTAGCCTGTCAAGTGAATGGCCGGGGTGTATTTTCCTTTTGTATGTGTCCAGGTGGATTAGTCGTACCTGCCGCCACTGCTCCGGGGGAATTAGTCGTTAATGGTATGTCCATGTCCAAAAGGGATTCCCCTTTTGCCAATTCCGGTACGGTGGTAGCAGTGGAGATGGAAGACCTTATCCCTTATCAGGAACATGGCATCTTTGCTGGTCTAGCTTTTCAGCAAGAAATAGAACAACGCATGTGGAGAGCGGGTGATGGTAGTCAAAAAGCACCTGCGCAGCGATTGACCGACTTCGTAAACGCAAAAACTTCAAAAAATTTACCAGCAACTTCTTATATTCCTGGCCTGTTTGAGGCTCCTCTCCATCAATTACTCCCTAAAAGCATTTATGATCGACTTCGTGAAGGTGTACAGCAGTTTGGCAAACAAATGAAAGGATACTACACTTCAGAAGCCAATGTGATTGGTACTGAAAGCCGCACCAGTAGTCCCATTCGGATCCCACGAGATCGAAAAACGTACATGCACACCTCCATCCAAGGCTTTTTTCCCTGCGGGGAAGGAGCTGGCTACGCAGGCGGCATTATTTCCGCAGCCATGGATGGACAAAATGTGGCGCGAGCGGTGGCTCGTTTTTACGCATGATAACTATAAAATTGAACAGGTAGTACGCCTCCGAAAAACTGTCTAGGCCAGCTAATCCCTCATAAAGAGTTGATTATTTGGTCTCTAAATCCTAGTGCAATGAAAGACATAGCTGATTTGATCGGTAGAATCTTGATTTCCTTCATCTTCCTCTTCGAAGCTTACGATTCTTTGAAATACTTTCAGCAGACCAAGCAAACCATGGCCGAGTATGGTATCATCTGGCAGCCAGATTTACTACTGACCGTCACGATCTTCTGCCTCTTCCTAGGCGGCACGCTCATTCTGATTGGCTACAGAGCAAGCTTCGGCGCTTTTCTCGTATTGCTGTATTGGATACCAGTCACCTTCATCGTTCACTCTTTCTGGAATGACCCTCCGGAAATTCACCGAGAGGAATCGATTCATTTCATGAAAAATATGGCCATCCTGGGTGGTGTGTTTATGGTATGGGTAAATGGCAGCGGACGCTATAGTATCAAGCGTCTTTTTGCTACAGCAAGGGTGCCGAGGAAAGACCGTTAAAGCTGCCCGAGGGATGAAATTGGAAGGGCAAATTTTCCAATTTTTCGTTTCCTACTGCCAACTTTCCACGAATTCTCAGTGAACACCAACAAATACTAGAAAGAGTTGAATGTAAAGAGGGCAAAGTTTACCTTTGGGGCAAATCGAAATGGCTACCTATGCGTATAATTGAATTAGGCACCTATCAGATATCAATTGGTAATCTTGAGCTTCCACTAAGGCAATTGCTGGAGTCTAAAAACTACTCTAATGTTTTCGTATTAGTCGACGAAAACACCAAACGCTATTGCCTTCCCCTACTTCGGGCTGTACAGGCAGATTTCAAGCTGATCGAAATAGCCGCCGGAGAAGAAAACAAAGGTATTGATACCTGCCAAGCCATATGGACTCAGTTGATGGAGCAAAAGGCAGATCGAAATTCCTTGGTCCTCAATCTTGGAGGAGGTGTGATCGGGGATATGGGAGGGTTTTGTGCTAGCACCTTCAAGCGCGGAATGGATTTCATTCAAATGCCCAGCACCTTATTATCACAAGTAGATGCTTCCATAGGAGGAAAATTAGGGATTGATTTTATGCAGGTTAAGAACAGTATTGGTCTTTTTAAAGATCCCCAGGCTGTTCTGGTCGACATTCGCTTCCTGCAAACCCTTCCTGCCAATGAGATCCGCAGTGGTTTTGCTGAGATTGTGAAACATAGTTTGATTGCCGACCGCGCGCAATGGAATCGAATCAAGGACATCCGTGATCTTCAATCCATTGATTGGGAAGATTATGTTTACCCCTCCTTGCTCATCAAGCAGCGAGTGGTAGAACAAGATCCCTTCGAAAAAGGGATTCGAAAAGCCCTCAATTTTGGCCATACCATAGGCCACGCTATTGAAGGTTTAGCCCTCGAAACTGAACACCCGCTCTTGCACGGGGAAGCTATTGCCATTGGAATGATCTGCGAGAGTTGGCTGTCCCATAAGATTGTGGGATTACCGATTGAGGAGCTAGCAGAAATCACCAGCTTCTTTTTGCAGATTTATGATAGCTATGACCTGAGCCATCTAGCTTATGAAAAACTAATCCAACTGATGGCCAATGACAAGAAAAATATAGGTACAGCCATCAATTTCAGTTTATTGCCCAAAGCAGGATCCGTTAAGATTAATCAAACCTGTGCCCCCTCGCTCATTATGGAAAGCTTGGATTACTACCAAAGCCAACTCCAATTGGTATGATTAGAAGCAGATATGGGCATTCTAGTAGTGACAATTGAAATGAATTTCCGTCCTATAGCCGTCCGTTAAACCTCAGTTGGAAGTTATCCACATTACTCAAAATACTTACAGTGAAATGTGTGTATGACAGATTTCTACTGTATTTTTACTCAAATTCAGTCTTATGCGCCAAATAATAGACTTCTTCTTAAATGGAACCGATCAGACCTGGCATAAAAGAATCGTACGGTGGATGTGGTTAGGCGTTTTTGCCGTGGTACTTGGTGTAGCCCTGCTATTTTTTGGACTTTCCCTTACAGACCTCCCTTCTGTTGCAGATTTAGAAAACCCTGAGTATGAGGAAGCAACCCTAATCCTGGGATCTAAAAAAGATGTTCTGGGCCGCTTGTATACCCAGAATCGAGTTGAAATTCAATATGATGATCTTTCTCCCATTCTCGTGCAGGCACTGGTAGCTACCGAGGATGAAAGATACTTTAAGCATACCGGGATCGACTTTCGAGCCCTTGGCCGGGCCGTTGTTAAGACAGGGCTTCTTGGTCAGAAGAGTTCTGGTGGAGCGAGTACCATTACTCAACAGCTAGCTAAGCTTTTATTCACAGGAGTAAAGGCCAATTCACTTCCCAAGCGGATCATGCAAAAGCTAAAAGAGTGGATCATCGCCGTACGCTTAGAAAAGAAGTATACCAAAGAAGAAATCATTGCTCTCTATCTGAATAAATTTGAGTTCATTAATGGAGCCTACGGTATCAAAGCCGCCTCAGAAATTTACTTCGGTACGGCTCCAGATAATCTCAAGACCGAAGAAGCTGCTATGCTGGTAGGGATGCTGAAAAACCCATCCTTGTTTAACCCGATCCGCAGACCAGATACGGTACTACACCGTAGAATGGTGGTACTGAAGCAAATGCAAAAAAATCAGCTTTTAGATCAACCCACCTATGATTCTTTACGAACCTTACCGCTTGGACTCAACTTCAGTCGGCAAACCCATATCGACGGCTTAGCTCCCTACTTTCGAATGGAAGTCGCTAAGGATGTCAAAGCGATATTAACCAGAAAGGATATTCGTAAGCCGGATGGCACAACATATGATGTCTATCGAGATGGCCTTCGCATCTATACTACGATAGATTCCGCCATGCAACGTATTGCAGAAGAGGAGATGATCAAAAATATGAAGAAGGTCCAAAAATCCTTCAATGCCGTTTGGCGTGGGATGAACCCTTGGACTTACAAAAGTGACTCAGAACACGAGATTCCCCTGGATATCAGACAGCGAACACTAACCAAACTCATTCGAAATTCTGATCGATATCAGGCGCTACGTTCCAAATATATCCTCCCTACCATCAAGGAAATGGCTAAGGAAGTAGATATGACCTTCCACGAAGATGATCGAGAAGTAGAGCGCATCATTCGGGAATCTGACAAGAAGGGCGTACTGGCTAATTTGGTTGCGCGCAGCCTGATCAGCAGCAGTCTTGCGGCTGAACATCGCAAGGCGATGAAGAGCAAGCATTTTACCACTCTAAAGGAGAAATGGGCAGAATTACAGAAGGTTGCTGAAGAAGAGTTTGCCAAAGAGGTTGACATGAAGGTTTTCGCCTACAATAAAGATATGGAGACGGACACCACCATGAGCCCCTTAGATTCGATCAAATACCACCGGATGTTCCTACAGACGGGTATTCTGGCGATTGATCCTCGGAATGGACATGTCAAGGTATGGGTAGGTGGCATTAATCATAAGTATTTCCAGTTTGATCACGTAAGAACACGTCGCCAGGTGGGTTCTACCTTCAAACCCTTTGTATACGCTACCGCCATTCAGCAACAAGGTCTATCTCCCTGTCATCAAGTTTACGATTTGCCCATCACGATTGCGCCGGGAGACGGTCAATTCTACCTGGGTGAATCTTGGACACCTCAGAATAGTCATGGAGAATATACTGGTGAATTATTTACCCTCAAAGAAGGATTGGCCAAGTCAAAAAATACACTTTCTGCCTGGTTAATGAAGCAATTGGGTAGCGCACATCCGGTGAGAGAATTGGTACATCAGATGGGGATTGATAAAAACAAGAAGTATCCAAATGGCCGTCATGTGCTGCCTCCTTCTCCATCTATTTCTTTGGGTTCTGCTGATCTGACAGTAATGGAGATGACCGGTGCCTATACCACTTTTGCGAATAATGGGTATTATCGGAAGCCAATCTATATACTGAAGATAGAAGACAAGAACGGTAAGAAGATATACGAAGCCTACAGCAATGCTGAACCCGCCCTACGACAAAACCACAACTACGTCATGGTTGATATGTTAAGGTATGCGGGTACGGGGCTTCATGGGATCAAGTCAGATGTGGGTGGAAAAACGGGTACGACCAATGATTACGTCGACGGATGGTTTATGGGTGTAACTCCCAACTTGGTCGTTGGAACCTGGGTTGGTGGAGAGGACCGTTGGTTTAGATTCCGGTCGATCCATTACGGACAAGGATCCTACATGGCTAAGCCCTTCTTCCGTGAATTTATCAAACGCCTAGAGAAATCTGAACAAATCGAATTTGATAGCAAGGCCAAGTTCTATCGTCCGCCGGGTGACTTGGGTATTGTGCTTAATTGCCAAGAATACGAAGGAGAGATTCTCCCCATTGATGGTGATCAAGAATTTCAGGATGAATTGCTGGATGATGGTTTTGGAGATGAAGGCTTTGGGAACGACACCGGAACTGGCTCCAGCACTGATGGGAATGAGGGACGGCAGTAAAGACCAAAATAATCGCCCCTGCAAGTTGGGTCAAGATATTGTGACAATAAACTGAAGCTTAGTAAGTTTTCTTTATAGGGTATTGGCCTATATTCGCAGGAAAAATAAGAATTATGAAACCATTTCAGGCTAACTTAGTTAATGCAGCTGTCCTAATCGTATTGGGACTTTGGGGTTACTTGGGGTCCGAAACGCCATCCCATACAGCTTTGATTCCCGTAGGCTTCGGTGTGATCTTTGCTTTGGCTACTCCCCCCTTCAAGAAAGAAAATAAAGTGGTTGCCCATATTATCGTACTACTCACCTTACTCATTATCATTGCTTTGTTTATGCCGCTCCGTGGAGCCTTAGGAAGAGGAGACACAATCGCGGCCGTGAGAGTAGGTATTATGATTGCCACTTCGATTGTAGCTATGGTCATTTATATTAAGAGCTTCATAGACGCTCGGAAAGCCCGTGAAGCAGGCGAATAATCTCCCAGCGTACATAGGAATAGGATAGAACACATACTCAGTCCTCCAGCACAATAAGATGAACGGAGGGATTGAGTATGGTTCTCTCTCAAGATGTATTCCTACAAAATCTCTATTCTCTCCATCCCCTTCCATTCTCATGAATGTACAAGTGTTGTGGCCAAACACACACTAATATCTACACCTGTCCAGGAACAACACTCCTTGATATTGCACCCTGCTATCAAGCATTGTTGATCCAAGTCAGGGCTCCAACACTTGAATTATATTATTTACCTTTATGGCAATACCAAAATTCAGTTTCTGAATGAACAAGCTTTTATTGGGGGGGCTGTTGATCGTATTTTTGCTATGGCAACAAGCCTGTATAGCTCCCTACGAAGAACAACTAACCGATGTAAATCTCGATTACAGAGATAGCCTCTTTCAAGAGATAGCCAACTTTCAAGATCAAGCACTAAAGGACAGCCTGTTAAATTTTCTGGATCATCCTAATCCCTCCTATCGCTATCAAGCCATCATGGCCTTTGCTTCTATTCGGGATACAGCTATGATTACGCCACTGACACCACTGCTGGAGGACAACATTGATAAAGTTAGAGCGGCGGCGGCTTATGCGATTGGACAGTTGCAGTTGAATACAGCAGCCTCTTTACTTACTGGGGCTTTCGATCAGTCAGATACAGCAGGTCATTATAAGTTAGCCAATAAGGCAATACTGGAAGCCATTGGTAAATCTGCTGACCAAGAATATCTAGATCTGCTTAGTACCATAGAGACTTACGAATCCAAAGATTCGGCCTTGCTAGAGGGACAGGCCTGGGGAATATATAGATATGCACTGCGAAAAATGGTAAGCCCAAAGGGCACCGCTAGAATGGCTGAATTGTTGAATCCGACCTATCCAGAAAAGGTTCGACTGATTGCCGCTAATTATTTCTTCCGAGCTGAGGGCTTAGAATTAAGCGACCTAGGCCTCCCCTTAACGCAGGCTTTCCAAGCTGCGGCTGATCCTGAAATTCGCATGGCCCTGGCCATTGGTCTAGGAAAAACCCAGCAGGATACAGCCTTGTCCATCCTATTAAAGACGCTACCGGAGGAGAAAGATTACCGCGTACGTTGTAACATTATTCGAGCCTTCACTAATTTTCCTTATGAAAGAGTCAGCTTAGCTGTTTTTTCTCGTTTACAAGATGATAGTCCACAGGTACGTCTTCGCGCCACCCAATACTTCCTGGAAAAGGGAGAATCTCAAGACGCCGGAAATTACTGGCGGCGCGCTAAGGTCACTAGCCCATGGCAGGCCCAGCTGACGCTCTACGCCGCTGCTAATCGACACCTAGCCCCCGCAGAACAAGAAGCTAAGAACATCTTAAACAGAGAGTTACGCAATCGTTTCTTTCGGGCCCAGATGCCCTACGAAAAAGCAGCGGCCATCCAGGCCCTGGCGGAATTCCCCTGGAATTACCGCTTTATTCAAAGAGAAGGATACAAAGATACCACTCACATAGTACGAGGAGCAAGCGTTCAAGCCTTATCGAAGATCGCCAACATTTCGAATTTTAAGGCAGCTTTCGGAAACGCAGCTACGGGGATTGCTCAAACCTTGGCCAAGCATTTCCAGACGGCCATTGCCAGCGGGGATGCCTATATGATGTATCCTGCCGCTAGCGCTCTACAATCCGATAATCAGGACTTCAGCTCGATGCTAAGCGATCTCACTTTTCTGGACAATGCTATTGGTAAGCTGGAATTACCGGGTGAAGTAGGATTATTCAATAGTCTACAAGCAACGAAAGCAAAACTTAGTGGTCAGGCGGCCCCGTCCCCATCGGCCCCTGGCTACGATAATGCGATCCAATGGGAGCACCTAAGCGAACTTGATCTCACCCCTGAAGCTATTATAAAGACCAACAAGGGAGACATATCTATAGAGTTACTACCCAATATAGCTCCGGGTTCAGTAGCCAATTTTCTTCAACTGATCAAGGATGGCTTTTATGAAGGGCGAACCTTTCACCGTGTCATACCCAATTTTGTAGCGCAAGTTGGTGAAGTAAAACCAGAAGAACGTGATGACATCAACTATAATATTCGCTCCGAAATCAGTGAGCTACATTACGACCAAGCAGGTTGGGTTGGAATGGCTCATGCAGGTTCTAATACAGAAAGTACTCATTTTTTCGTTACGCACTCTCCAACGCCTCATTTAGACGGAAATTATACTATTTTTGCGCGGTTGAAATCGGGAGAGGATGTGCTCCATAATCTTATGATTGGAGATGCTATAGAGCGCATAACGATACATTAGTCTATTGTTCTTATCTGCTTCGTAGCTTAATTCATCCTGCCCTACCATCAGTCGATTCTAGCGGTGGTTCCTATGTAAGCCAGCGCTAGAATTCGGTATGCTTTACCAAATATTACCAGTAATGAAAAACACACCGCTCACCACAAAGCACATTGAGCTTGGAGCCAAGATGGCTGCCTTCGCCGGTTATAATATGCCCATTTCCTATGCAGGGATTAAGGAAGAACATAAATGTGTTCGAGAAAATGTAGGGGTATTTGATGTATCCCACATGGGTGAATTTATCATCAAAGGCCGAGAAGCGCTCGATCTCATTCAAAAGGTGACTAGTAATGACGCTAGTAAATTGGCCATTGGTCAAGCACAATACTCCTGCCTACCGAATGCCGAAGGCGGAATTGTGGATGATCTCTTAATCTATCGATTAGATGAGGATCAATGTGCCGAAGGAGAACAAGCCTATATGCTGGTAGTGAATGCCTCCAACATAGAGAAGGACTGGGAGTGGATCAAGCAGCATAATGACTTTGATACTCGTATGATAGATATCTCCGATCAAACTGCCCTCCTGGCCGTGCAAGGCCCCAATGCTGGCAAAGTCTTACAAGGCTTAACGGACATTGTCTTAGATGATCTAGCTTACTACACCTTCACTAAGGGGGAGATGGCGGGTATCTCTAATGTTTTAATATCTGCTACTGGCTACACCGGAGCTGGCGGATTTGAGCTCTATGTTGATCAAGACAAAGCGCTGGCGTTGTGGGAAGCCATATTTAAAGCAGGAGAAGCCCAGAGCATACAACCCATAGGTTTAGGTGCCCGTGATACCTTACGTTTGGAAAAAGGCTATTGTTTGTACGGAAATGACATTGATGATACTACCTCGCCCATCGAAGCGGGTCTAGGCTGGATCACGAAAACCAAAAAGGGAGAATTCATTAGCCGAGATCTCTTCATCAAGCATCGACAAGAAGGGGTCAATCGCAAATTGGTAGCTTTTAAAGCTGAAGGGCGTAGGGTTCCTCGGCAGGGCTATACAATAGAAGATGAAAGTGGTAAAGGAATTGGTAAGGTAACTTCAGGAAGCCTCTCTCCTACCTTGGAAATTCCCATAGGTATGGGCTATGTAGCGAAGGAAATGACCAAGGTGGGAACAAAGATTTGGATCTCTGTAGGCCGTAAACGATTAGAGGCTGAAATTGTCAAAGCTCCCTTTGTTTAGACGCCGTGTGGATTTCATGTGGTTTTGTTAGGCCACTTTGTGGCCTTTTCCCCATCTGAGCTGGCACAGCTGCACAATTTCTTGTACCTTACATTTCAGTTTTTTCTGAAAGTACAAACTATTGTTTAATGTTTGTGTTAGGCAATTAGACAATCGAGTAAGTCTACTAGTTAAAATTTCCACAAAGAACCTGAATACGAATGGAGTTACAAGAAGGAAAGGAAAGATTTATTCAAGCATGGGGAGCCCTAGGCTCGAATTGGGGAGTAAATCGCACTATGGCTCAAATACACGCCTTATTGCTCTTATCACCAGAAGCCCTCTCTGCCGAAAACATCATGGAAGATTTAAAGATCTCCCGTGGGAATGCCAATATGAATATTCGAGCCCTGATTGATTGGGGCTTAGTCTACAAAGAATTGAAACCTGGAGAGCGAAAGGAATTTTTTGTAGCAGAAAAGGATTTATGGGAAGTGGTAAAACAAATCATCATCCAACGGAAGAAGAAAGAATTAGAGCCAATGGTTAAGGTATTGGATGAAATATCTAGTGTGGAAGGAGATGATCCTGCTAGCGAGGAATTCATCAAGATGGTAAGAGAGATTAAACTCTTCAGTAGCAAAGCCGATTCTACCTTAGATACCTTGGTAAAGGCGGACTCGAACTGGTTTGTGGGAACCTTCTTGAAAATGATTAGATGATAAAAAAGCGTACTTAGGTAAAGCGGGTAGATACATCCTTGTGGGCAATCTACCCGCTTTACGGAGCTTTATTTATCGTCGCCAAAAAAGGCTAAGATCTTATCTGCTAATTCTAAGCCAATATTTGCTTGCGCCTCTACTGTAGATGCCCCAATGTGCGGAGTAACAGAGACACGAGGGTGCTGCAATAATTCTTTTCGTGGAGTAGGTTCATTTTCAAATACATCCAAACCAGCACCACCTACCTTTCCACTTGCAAGTCCAGCTACTAGAGCTTCCTCATCCACCGTACCTCCACGGGCCGCATTGATAATGATCACTCCATCCTTGACTTTAGCCAATTCTTCCTCGCCAATCAATGGCTTCCCAGCAAAAGGAACATGTAAGGTAATGATATCCGCTTTAGCTAACATTTCGTCCATTTCGTAGGTTTCTACCTTTACAGACAAACGTACTTTATCACTATGGTATAGGTTGATATCAATATCTACTTCGTCTACGAAGATATCAACAGGCATCACATTCATTCCCAGCGCAAGACCGATCCGAGCTGTCTCCTGACCAATTCGACCAAAACCAATTACACCCAGCGTTTTACCTCGCAATTGGAAGCCCTTGGAATAAGCCTTTTTGAGGGCCTTGAAATCGGAATCATCCGGACGCAAAGCCTGATTGGACTGATGAAGAAAACGAGCTAGTGAAAACATATGGGCAAATGCCAATTCAGCTACTGATTGTGAAGAGGCAGCAGGCGTATTAAATACGGTTTTCCCCTGCTCACGAGCATAATCATAATCGATATTATCCAGCCCCACACCAGCTCTGGCGATGACTTTAAGTTTTGGACAAAGATCGATCAGGTCTTTTCGGATCTTAGTAGCACTGCGTACAATCACTACATCATAATCAGGCAATACTTCCGCTAATTTGTCCTGAGGAACCTTCTCCGTATCCACTTGATAACCCGCTTCTTCCAAAAGCGTCTTGCCATCTTCATGAATACCATCATTAGCAAGGATCTTAATCATTTTCTAAAAAATTTTGCTGGTTGTTTATGTGATTTGCAAATATAAACCTTCAAAATTAAAATCCTCTTATTGATCAAAGTTTTCCAAAGCTGGAAATAAGTTGGACATAAGGTCCAGAAAACAAGCTAGTTAGGCGAAAAAAGCGGATTGCGATATAAAAAGACGCAAGCCCTGTTTTCATCAAAATCTTAGTAGGCTTAATTATTAACTTTCACACTAAAAGTTGGAAAGGTCGCTCCTGTATAATGATTGAAGGGTTTGTCAGATTTTATGGGAAAAGTGTATCGATTCATGAAACTTGAAAAGAATGCCTTGAGTTCTGCCTCATCCACATTTCGAGAATCTGATCTTAGTAAATAGCCAATGTGATCAATTTTTCCACCGGCGCCCCAGAACACATGTAACCATAGTTTAACACCATTAAGGTTAAATTTAATCTGTTCTGCATATTCATCCATTTCTTTCATCATTAACAACCATTGATCAAAAGCTAGCTTGATATCGCCATTGGTGGCTTCCAGTAAGGTTTTGCTATAAGCCTGATTCAAACCTTCGTAAGATTGCTCACTCTCACCTAGGGTGAATACTTTCGGTGTGTTAGCTTGTTGAGCTTGTAATGTAGTGGCCAGGGTGATAATGCATAAGGTGACTAAAAATCTCATTTTGAAGAATTTGTTAAATAAATGATAGTTGATCAACCTTCATCGATGAAAGAAGGTTAAATATCTAATTGTATCAATTGATTCAAAATTAAAGCCTTACTTTTGAAATATGGTAATTGATATCATATTCTTTTTCGCAGCCATATTTGGTTTCTACCTGGGCTACTCTCGCGGGATCATAAAGACTGTATTCACGGTCCTTTCCCTGCTCTTTGGTATAGTAGCGGCAGCCAAGTTCGGTCCTGCCTTGACCCATTTTTTGGAATCTGCTTTCAACTACCATAACCCCTTGATGTTTTTCGCAGGTTTGATCCTTGCCTTTATGCTCACGCTCATCCTAATCCGCACTTTAGCCAGCGGTTTGGAAGGCGTACTGCAATCTGCCAATATCAATATCATCAATAAAGTTGCCGGGGGGCTGGTTATGTCTGGCTTGATGGTGGCCCTGTTTAGTACTTTGGTCATTTTTGCTGACCGATCACACATAATCAATGATGATGCCAAAAGGGAATCTAGAGCATATCCCTTGTTACAACAGTTTCCTGATTTTGTTGCCGTTGCTGGCAAAACAGTGTATCCCATCTTCAAAGATTTCTGGGTATACTCCATTGACACCATGGATCGACTAAAGGACTTGAATGTAGAACGTACCGAATCTGATAATATTTTCGATATCGAAGAAGAGGAAAAAACTTCTAATCAATAAGCGCCATTTTCGAGTAAATTCCTTTAACTAGACTGAATTTCTATTCCTTTTTCGCCAGACGGAGATCAATAAGCGCATGGGGAAAATCACGCCACTTATTATCCCTCCGACCCCGAACAATAGCATTTCACTCCTTATATACGTAGTCATATCCGATAAGGTTTTGCCTTGGAGGTTTTTTATTAATGCCTCAGGGCCCTCCTCATCTAGATAAACCTGAAATTGATTGAGGCCTTGTACAAGGTAAAATAGATAAGGAATGCATAAAAAGAACAGTATCACTTTCCATCGTTCGGTATGTGCTAACCAGGTAAACGGCAGGAAGAAGATATAACGGGATAAAGTAATGAAACCAATGATGTAGATCGAATTCAGGACGTAGAAGGGATAGCCTTTTACTTTTAGGTAAATGGGTGCCAAAACGGCTGCTAATATTAGGAAGGTAATTAGCCACCAGAGTAGTTCCAGTTGTCGAATAGAAGCCTTAGAAGGGGTCGCCATAATAGCACGCAATAGTTTAGTGATGTGAGCTGGATTAGGGTCTTAGATATCCACGCTGTATCTATTTGAGGAAGT
>CBDHHG010000006.1:0-43773 GCA_965263225.1 Saprospiraceae bacterium | reverse complement strand
ATGTGTAGTATTTAATACGGACGAAGATTCTTTCCATGGATTGCCAGAAGCCATCCAATGCCCAGAGGATATGACCAGGAAATCTATTGCCTTGTACTATTTCACAGAAGAGGAAAGTATCCCGAAAAAGCGTGCTACGAATTATCGAGCCCGTCCTGGGGATGGCATTAAGAGTCTTTTCATTTATCTCGATAAGCAATTGATTGCCGTGTACAACGCCCTTAAAGGTTGGCTTGGCATTAATGATGATTTTGTCAGCAAAGTATTGAATTTCTTCAGCCGAAGAAAGAAATAGTATGGATAAGCAAGCGGTGAGATATTCACTCCTTTTTGCTGGATTAGGGGCGCTTTTTTTTGTCTCCTTTCTGGGCGGAGTGCATTTGTTTGATTGGGACGAGGTAAATTTCGCAGAGATTAGTCGTGAAATGATCCTAACGGGTGAATATACCCGAGTGTACGTTGACTTTCATCCTTTCTGGGAGAAACCTCCATTTTTCTTTTGGTCTCAGGTGACAGCCATGAAAATTTTCGGGATCAATGAATTTTCTGCCAGGCTTCCCAATGCTATCTGTGGAATGGTCACCCTTGTTTTGCTGTATAATTTTGGACGCAGGCTATACGAACATCGCTTTGGCGTAATTTGGGCTGGGGTATACATGGGAACCGTCTTACCCTTCCTCTATTTTAAGTCTGGAATTATTGATCCCATCCTAAACCTGTTCATTTTCTTGGGTCTTTATTACTTCATCTTGTTTTATTGGAAAAAAGATGGCTTCAAGGGTATTGAACTAGATAAAAACAGGTGGGTATATCTTTTTTGGAGTGGTTTTTTCATTGGCATGGGAATCCTGACCAAAGGACAGGTTGCTTACATGATTGCCGCCCTTACTTTTTTTGTCTATTGGGTTTATCAGCGCTTCCGATTCTATGTAAATGTACCGGAATTTTTATTCTTTACCATTGCAGCGACTTTGGTTACATTCACCTGGTATGGAATTGAAACAGCCAAAAATGGGACCTGGTTTGTCGAGGAATTCAATCGGTATCAATATCGCCTATTCAGCACACCTGATGCTGGCCACAAGGGCTTCCCTGGTTATCATTTTGTGGTACTTCTAGTGGGGTGTTTTCCCGCTTCTATATTCGCCATCCGATCTTTTTTCAGTTTACCAGTAGATGAACATGAATATCAGAAAGACTTTAGACGTTGGATGAAATACCTTTTTTGGGTGGTACTTATTCTGTTTACCATTGTAAAATCAAAAATTGTTCACTACTCCTCCATGTGCTATTTCCCCTTGAGTTTTTTGGCGAGTGTAGTAGTATATCATCTGATCACTGGTAAGCTGGAAGTCAATCGCTGGATGAAAGGCGGCTTGATCGGCATCGGCAGCCTGTTTATCCTCGCCACCATTGCCCTTCCCTTCTTGGCTATGAATATCGAATTAATCGAGCCACTTTTCAGCAAGGACCCATTTGCTAAAGCCAATCTAGAAGCCGCAGTCAATTGGAATGGCACAGAAACTATTCCCGGCTTATTGCTACTTACGGTTATAGTGCTATTCCTCCGCTGGGAACGGCAACAAGCTGCACGTGCCTATAAACTTCTATTTGGGGGAACGGCCGTATTCGTATTCTTGACCTTAATCTTCTTCATTAAACGGATCGAAGGCTATTCTCAGAGGGCCGCGGTCGATTTCTTTGTAGAGGTGTCAGATGAAGACGCCTACGTTATGACACATGGTTATAAGTCCTATGTTGATCTCTTTTACTTCAATAAGGCCAAGGATAATGATCCAAGCTTTGATTCACGAGAGGAAAAAAGGGATTGGTTTTTGACGGGCCCCATTGATAAAGATGTCTATATCGTTACAAAAATCAACAAGACCAAAGAACTAGTAGCCTTACCGGATGTAGAGGAAATCGGCAGAAAGAATGGCTTTGTCTTCTACAAAAGGGGCAAAAAAACGCTGGATTCCGCAAAGTAAAGACACGGAAAATCGGTAGCCCGAAAATTTGTTTCCTTACAAATGAGAATTCTCCCATATAGAATTATTTTTGTTAGAATTAAAGGAGAGCAATGTTCCACCAAGGGAGAAGATATAAACAGTACAGCAACGAACAGCTGATTGCAGCCTATCGGAAAACCGAAGACAAGGCGGTTGTTGGTATGCTGTATAAACGCTACGCTCATAAAGTGTTGGGACTTTGCCTGAACTACTTGAAGAATATCCAGGATGCAGAGGATGCAGTCATGGAAATCTTTATCCATCTCACCGAAGAACTCAAAAAGCATAACATAGAAAAATTTGAGCCTTGGCTCTTTTTCGTCTGTCGAAATTTTTGCCTGAAGAAGCTCAAAAAGACCCTCAGCAAAAAAAATGAGGAGATTTCTGAAATTCATGAGGATATTTTTGTGGAATCCGGAGAAGAAAAGGATCATATTAAAGAGGAAGAGCGTTTGGAAGCGCTAAGCGATGCCGTGAATCAACTAAAGGAAGATCAAAAACGTTGTATCGTTCTTTTTTATTTTGAAAAGAAATCCTATAAGGAAATAGAACTCCAAACGAATTATTCTATCAAAGAAATCAAAAGCCATTTGCAAAATGGCAAGAGAAATCTCAAGAACCTTTTAATCGTATAATTTGAAGAAAACTTACACACCCCATGAATCGAGATAAGTACCTGCAACTGCTGAAATCAAGAAATTACGAAAAAACATTAGACGACTTCACCGAAAAATCCCTGGAAGGATATCAATATCTGCCAGATCACCTTTCTCCGGAATCCCTTCTAGATCGGATTGACCGAAAGATCGACCAGCAGACGGGTTCAAAGAAACCCGCCATCAGAAGAAAATTACCGTTCTTACTATCCATTGCCGCTTCACTTAGTTTATTGGTGTATGTTGGTTTGGGTTTGATAAAGGGAGGCAGTCCTTCAGAAACCAGTGATCTATTCCAAGCTTACTATAGTCCATTACCTGTGGCTATTGCCAATCAGGGCATTAAAAGAGATTTAATAACAGAGAAGGCAGAAAACGATTTGCAAGAAGCTTTTCGCTTGTACGAGGCGGGGTCTTTTGATGTGGCCAATGAATTCTTTCACCGAGTTGAACGTGCCGGCATGAGTACGCCTGAGATTCTGTTTTATCATGGCCTTAGTCTGTTGGCTGCGGGAAGAACTGAGCCTTCTATTAATAAATTATCTTCACTTACGGAGCAATTAACTGCCCCAGCTTATGCTGAAAACCTTAGCTGGTATCTGGCCTTAGCGTATGTCAAAAAGGAAGATTTTGAACAGGCCCTGCCCTTGCTTGAATCTTTACAGAATAGCAGATTTTATCAGCATAAAGCGGCTAATCTTGCCCAAGCTATTACTATCAAGTAAATAGGCCCTGTTCTAGTTTCTAGTCCTACGGATACGGATTAGTAGCCATAGCAATATGCCTATCACCGCGACGCCAGCAATATAAATGGTGGGTAAATAGTGGCTAAGCCGTTGCAACGAAACAGCCTCCTTATCTCCCACATAGATTATCCCACCCCAATAGTAAGGATGATGAAAAAGTGGATTAGTTGACGCTAAATACATCTTTTTAGCTTGATGTAAAGCCTCATCCTTTCCCATTCCTGCCGTTAAGTTTTCATAGAAAAAACGCATTAACTCTGGGGTGGTCCGGTCTCTAATCGGCCATAATGTCATCACCAGATTTTGGCAGCCAGCAAAAGCAAAGGCCCGAGCTAAGCTGGCAATCCCCTCCCCCTTTTGCACTTGCCCATAACCCGTATTACAAGCGCTTAAGGTCACTAAATCTGCCAATAGTGACTGATTGAACAATTCATAGGCATGTAGAAAACTGTACATAGAGTCCTGTGCTCCGGCAGCAAATAGGAAGCCAGATGCATTAGGGTTTTGATCGTCAATCCAGGTGTGGGTCGAAATATGTAAAAGATTATGTTCTCCGGCTAGCTCCCAAAAAGCTGTTTTGGTAGCTTCATTCCCGTATAGAAAGCTACCTGGGTATCTGCTTTCCATTTCCTCCAATTCTGCAATAGAGCCTTGCAAAGGAGCTAAATACCTTGCCTGTGCATCCGGTGATACCGATATCGGGATGGAATCCGTAAAACCCGGAGAAACGCCTAAGATTTGCCCACGAGTTGGATTTGACTGCTTGATGCGTTGCCCTAGCAAAGCCACTTGGATGGAGAAAAAGTATCGAACCGGGTGATTCCAAAGCAAAAAAATCTCGTTGGATATCACGCCTTCATCTCCCACTGGTTGTAGTAGTAGGGTTTCAAATGGAAGATACCCCAGTACTCCATCTGGAATAATCACCAAGGACTTATCTTCAATAACCAGTTCCACTGGCTGAAGCAATAATTCATACAAGCGATAAGCCCACTCCTCGTAGGCAGAGCCCTGACTCAACATGCCTTGCCTAAAGGCCCTGATCCCCTGATCGATGAGATCGGAAGACCCCAATTTCTCCATACCCATTTCTTGACCACTCACCCAAATGAGGTAGACATCCTTCCGCCCAATGAAGTATTCCAGCAATACTTCACCCGGACCAATAACTTGGTTGCTTACACTACTGAGGTCCAATTCAAATTCCTGATACTTCAAATCAAAGTATTGCGGATATTCCTCCTTCAGAATTTGCAAGAGTCCTTGCTGCTCTCTACGCTTTTCAAATAAGGTTTGCTCCCAAGTTTCTATAAGCTCCGGATCTTGCGGATAGGAAGCAGAAGCAATTTGATTGTTATAGAAGGCGATATCTCCTAACAGTTCTTGTTCTTTTGTAATTAGGCCAGTTGGAATCTGAGTAAAGAGGTTAGCTTGAATCGTATTCAAACGATCGGCGATACTGGTAGCCCGACTACGCTCGCTAAAGTAAAGTGCCTGTTCTATCCAGATGGGATCTCCCGTATTCTGATGCAGTGCATACATTAGCTCTATCGCGTCTTGATATAGTATGAGCGCAGACTGTGCCAACAAGGATTTTGAGGCTACACTAGCATAACGCTCCCGATTCCGTTGGATCAATTGTTCCGCTTTTTGATATAGGGTAATGGCAGCTCTTTGTACCTCTTGATTAAGATCGGCAGCTAGTAGGGCTTGATAAATCTGCCCCTTCAATGTCAGTACTTCCAAGGCTACTTCGACATTGAGCAAGCTCTCGACACTTGGATCTTCAAATAGATCATATTGTTCATCCGCCGGAAACAGAAGATGGTATAGCTGCTGAATAGCAGCTAAGGCTTCCATATGGTCCCCATTTCCAAGTCTAGCCGTAGCAAGCTGTAGATATAAGCTAGCATCAATAACAGGATCTACCGCCTTTAACCGCAAGCCTTGATCGAGTGTGGATAAAGCTGAATCCCAATCCTGTATACGCTGGTAAAAGGACGCCTTGTAGTTGAACAAACGCTTCAATTCACTAGCCCAGGTCAGCGGATCCCCTTCCAATTGTTTAATCCATTGGTCCGTTAGCGCCTCGGCCTGCTCCCATTTTTCTTGCAATCGAAACAACCTAATCAGGTTTAATCTGGGCCCCCAGTTGTTAGGTCCAGCTTCTATGGCTTTCTCAAAATTCTCTTGCGCGGCGGCATATTGCTTTAGATTGAGCTGATACTCCGCTAAGTTGTTGAGTTTCACACTATAGTTGTAGCCGTCCAAATCATACTTGAGGGCTTGTCGTTGTACACTGGCTGCTTGCGCATAGTCCCCCTTATTCGCAAAACATATAGCCAGTATATTTAAAGCATCACCAATCCCAGTCTCGTACTGTATTGCTTCGGATATACGTAGAGAACTATCCAGGTATGCCTGGGTATTATCCCACTGATTCCGTCTTAGGTAAGCCATTCCCAAATTGTAATAGGCATCCGCCCCTTCTTTGGAGTCCCGGCCTTTAGTCCTAATGGTGTAATCAAAATGTCGTTGATAGGAGGACATTTGCTGATCAAAATCCCCTGCTCGCGAGTAAAAGACTCCTAGATTCTGCAATAGCATTCCAAATTCAGGAAAACTGTCTGGCCCAATTTGATCCAAGACAACAATTTCGGCAGTTTGCGTATAATCTAGTGCAGCTCTGTGATCAGCCAAGACATAGGCACATTCACCCAGCCAGAGATAGACATGGGCTAAATTGGGCCAGTCTTGCCCTTCCTCAAGGTAGGGCAATTGATCTTGTAATAGCGGATAAGCATCTGCGTATCTTTCTTCCACCAATAGTCGATCAATTTCTTCTAAACTTACCAGCGGGGCTTCAGCCTGCTGTCCCCACAAAGCAGAAAACAGGAAGCCAGCAAATATCAGCGCCAGTAAGCCCTTTAGCTTCTTTACCGTCATGCAGCATTTACTTTCAAAAAATTAATTTGCTTTGGGGATTGATTTACTGGAAGGTAAACCACTATTTGGAGGTCCCTTTACTTCTAGATGGGTGGTTTTATACTTAAATCGTAGACAATTCGACTGCAGTTTGGAATATACAATGTTTTTTTGGCTTGGCCTATGTGCGTTATCCTTTATAGCTTATTTTCTGATTCCTAGAGGCACAGCTCTACACGAACTGATACATCTGCCGCACTATTGGTGGAAAATCAAGACGGAGAAAGCCGTGCTTCCAGAAGGAAAGAAGCATTTTTATGGGGAACATTCGAGACAATATTATTTATGCTTCCCATCTGCTGTGGGTAACAAACAGCAAAATCGAATCATGATCTACTTTCATGGTGGCGCCTGGCGATATGGACGACCTGAACTCTTTGAGTTGGTAGCAGAGCGCTTTACGAACATGGGTTTTGTTACCATCTTACCTTCCTGCCGTCGCACACCGCTCTTTAATTACCAGGATATTCGTACAGATCTTGATCTCCTGATGCTTTCCCTGCAAGAACAGTTTCCAGGTAAGTCAGTAAAATTCATTGTTGGGGGCATGTCTAGCGGGGGTAATTTAGCAGCCCATTTATTTTATAATCGTCAGGCCATGGAACGACAAGGGCTTAACTACGCCCAATTCCAGGGGTTGCTATTGTTAGGTGCTCCTCTCAATCTTTCTGCCATGCCTCAGAACAAGCATGTTACCAGCTTTGCTGGGCCGACTAAAAGTGTACTTTTCCAGGAAGCCAATATAGAACATCACGTTCAGGCTAAGGATCGGCGACCTGTACTCTGTATTCACGGTAAACAAGATGGCTTAGTGCCCATTGCTAGTGCACAGCAATTCTTTATGTCGCTAGAGCAAAAACAGAGCGCTAATGTAAGACGCCTACATCCTGATCAGGCTACTCACCTTGATGTAGCAGCCTGGGTCAGAACTGACAGCCCCTTTTATTCCATTATCTTGCAATGGTTAGAAACGTTGGATCAATAGCTAGTTTTTTTGGCGTAGAGCTTCTATCTCAGCTATCGTCTTGGCGATTGGTTCTCCGATAATTTTGGGTCCTTCTGGCCTAATCCAAACATTGTCCTCGATACGAATTCCACCAAAGCCACGGTAAGCAGTTAAGGCTTCATAGTCAATAAATTGGGTGAATTTACCTTCGCTGCGCCAAAGGTCAATCAGCTGCGGGATGAAGTAAATGCCTGGCTCTACTGTAATGACAAAGCCTGCTTCTAATGCACGACCCAATCGTAAGGATCGCAAACCAAATTGGGTACTTCTTTTCAGCTCGTTTGTGTAGCCAACATAGTCTTCTCCTAAATCTTCCATATCATGTACATCCAATCCAATCATATGACCCAGGCCATGCGGAAAAAATAAAGCATGCGCTCCGGCTGCCACAGCTTCCTCCATATCTCCCTTCATGATTCCCAATTCACTCAAGCCAGCGGCAATAATCTTGGCAGCAGAAAGATGTACATCGAGGTAAGGTTTTCCTACCTTTGAGCTGGCAATTGAATCTTGCTCTGCTTTCAGTACAATTTCATAAATCTCCTTTTGTTGTGTAGTAAATTGGCTGGAAACGGGAAATGTCCTGGTAATATCTCCCGCATAATGATTGGACGTTTCCGCTCCTGCATCTACCAAGATCAATTGCCCTTCTTCCAGGGTATTTCCATGGTAATGATTGTGGAGAATCTGGCCATTTACGGACAATATCACAGGATAAGCCACGTCTCCTTCGTGGGATAAGGCAATCCCTTCAATTAGACCAGCTAGCTCTGCTTCTTTCATACCTGGGCGAGCCTGCTGCATCGCGGCATGATGCATCTCCCTAGTGATATTCACAGCCCTTTCCATTTCGGCAATCTCTTCTTCAGATTTGACCGAGGCTAGCGCTACCACTCCTTGAACTAGTGGAATGGATGCAGCGGCGCTAAGGCCATCTAAGGGTATTTGCAGCCATTGGTGCAGCCTTATTTTATTGTCCCCACGGTAAGGAGGGAGAAAGTGAATTTTTCTACTGCTTTTTTGGGCTTCCGCCAAGGCAGCCGGTAATTCCGAAAAGGCAGCATGGGCATCTGCCGCGGTGGAAGCTGCCAAATCTCCCAAAGCCGGTAAATCTCCCATCCAAATTACATGATTGATATCAGGATCAGTGCCATAAAGTATAGTGGTACCAGAATCTACGTCTAGGATAGCAGCTAAATGCGGTTGATCTAGGCCTAAAAAATAAAGGAAGTTACTGTCTTGTCGGAAACGGTAGGTATTATCATGATAATTTTTCGGACTTTCTTCATTGCCTAGCAGGAGGACAATGCCTTGATCGAGACGAGAAAACAAAGCTTTTCTGCGCTCCTTGTAAATGGTAGGGCCAAACATAGGTACTGTTTTGATTTAATGACAATCCGGCAGCTGCAAGTAAGCAATATGTCATGGGCTAATGCTGATCCCTAACTACTTCTTCAACATACAAATGCATAAGGATTATCCAGGTAAGTTATTTTCTTTTATTCAGTTCATCCCGAATCTGTGCCGCCTTTTCATAATCCTCGTTCTCCAGGGCCTCGTCCAAGGCTTCCTTTAATTTACCCGTAGGATAAGTCTCCCACTTATTGGCGATTTGAGTCTCCTTCGAATCCGTCTCCTCATCCTCCAAAGAGATTCCCGCATCTTCTAGAATGAAGTCATAAGCATAAATCGGGCTTGAAAATCTAACAGCCAAAGCGATCGCATCGGAAGTTCGAGAGTCGATCTCTAGCTGTGCACCGTCCTCTTTGGCACAAACCAATTTGGCATAAAAGACACCATTCTTCAGATCAGAAATGATTACTTCTCTCAATTCGACCTTAAGCTCCATCAAGACGTTCTTGAAAAGATCATGCGTTAAGGGTCGATTGGGCCTAATTTTCTCGATAGCTATCGCAATGGCCTGTGCCTCAAACCCACCTATTACCACTGGCAGGCGTCGATTTCCCTCCTCCTCTTTCAAAATCACCACAAAATTGTTTGATTGAGACTCATTAGTGGCTAAGGCGGCAATGCTAAGTTGAATCTTACGCATGTAGTCTTTTTTGTTGTGGAGTTGGCTAGAGCAAGCATCCACTATCGAAAGGCTCTAGATAACTGTAGGACTTGGAACTGATTTTTCTCTGCTTACTCAACCTCACGAAATAAACGCTAGCCCAGGAAAAGGCACAAAGAAAGACCGATTAAAACAAATATAGTATATGTACTTGATATAAGTTGTTGGCTAGGCTTTTTATTGTTTGCAGAATAGTTTATTCCTTAGGGGCAGTTGCGATCTCCTTGATCGCCTCTACTAATACATCCAGTTCTGATCGTAAGGTATACACATTAGGTGTTATCCTGACACCACTAACGTTTTCCCAAACGATGGCCGTAGTATGAATCTTGTAGCCCTTAAAAAGTTTATCGTGTACCTGCCTAGGAGTCAGGCCATCAATAGCCAGGAGCGCTATCGCACAGGAAAAATTAGGATTAGAAGGCGAATCTACGCGAACGCCCGGTAGATCTTTCACCTGATCTACCCAATAATTTCTCAAAAATAGGAGTCGCTCTGCTTTTCGATCTGCCCCAATCATTTCATGAAAGTGAATCGCTTGTCCAATGGCCTGTTCAATCGCAAAGGATCGAGTGCCCAAGTGCTCAAACTTTCTAATGTTATCAGACTCAGGCTCTGGAGCACCGAACAAGGGATACAGTTGACTGATTTTTTCTTTTCTTACGTACAACATTCCAGTCCCAAAAGGCGCACACAGCCACTTATGCAGGCTGGTTCCAAAATAATCACATTCTAAATCTGGTATTTGAAATGGCAACTGGGCAAAAGAATGTGCTCCATCTACAACCACTTCAATCCCTCTTTTTCTTGCCTCCCTGGCAATTGAAGCCACAGGTAACACCTGCCCCATCCAATTGATCACGTGTGTAAGATGAACAACCCGAGTTCGATCATTAAAAGCTTCTACAAATTGCCTGATGATCTTCTGCGGTTCATCAATTGGAAATTCAAAGTTCAGCCATTTCAAAAGAATGCCCTCTCGATGTGCCCTTTGTTTCCAGGCATTGATCATATTGGGATAATCCTGCTTTGTAAGCACTACCTCATCCCCTGCCTTTAAACGCAAACCAAAAATAATCGTTTCTAAAGCTTCCGAGGAGTTACGCTGAATGGCGATTTCGTCTGGGGAGCAAGCTGCTAGATGGGCCAACTGCCTCCGAATGGGTTCTCGTCCATTATCTAGGATACGCCACATGTAGTATGTAGGCGTTTCATTACTGATTTGGTTGTAGCGTTCAACGGCCTCCTGCACCACTTTAGGCTGGGGAGAAACGCCCCCATTGTTTAGGTTAATAATGGCGGGGCTGACGGTATAAGCTTGTCTAATCTGATACCAGAAAGTTTCGTCCTTAGCAATGGCTATTGCTGATTCAGCACTCCGGTCTTCTAACGAATTAAACAGGGAAGTACCTTGTGCAGATTGGTAGAAGGGCAATAAAAGTGAACCAGCCGTCATGCCAGAAACGGACGACAGGAATTTTCTTCTAGATGGGGGTATAGGCATACAATTGAAATTACTTGTAATGATCTAGTTGCTACCACTCTATCCCAGGACCAGGGCTGCCTCCTTTTTGATAGCCAATAGTGCCGTGTCTAAGCCGCTCACTTCTCGGCTTGCATGATAATTCAACAAGGCTTGGCGAAATTCTGGTACGGCTGCCCCTTCCTCCAATTTCTCTGACACAATATCAATGAAATTAACGGTATCATCCCGGGCAGCCTTGATGATCGACCAAAGTTGTTGAGAAACGTAGACTTGCTGGGTGATGTTATGCTCAAATTCATGCTGAATGGCAAGCATCAGGGCTACCTTATACCCCTGCGCTCCCCCCCCAGGATCATTGATTCTTAGCAATAAATTGGGCACTGAAATTCGTTCGCAAAAGAGAGAGAGTCTCTCTAAGGCCTGCAATTTGAGTGGAATCGTAGTTTGTTGCTGCTTTTCCCTCACCTCCAGGCTTTTCAACTGCTGCTGCCCCTCAAGATACTGCTTCAAGATGGTGTTCACTGTCCAGAACACTACCAAGGCAGGAATACTTAGCTTGATGATTTCCAATATTGCCGTTAGCCATGCCGACATAAGTAATGATTTTGGGCCTAAGATAGATAGGCTAAAAGAATTCCAAAAGTTTTACTGAATAAAACCTTGCCCGGCTTGATCTTGTTCTTTAATTAGCCCTGTTTGAGCAAAGAAATGAATGGCAGGATTATCCGTAAACTGAAATTTGCAAGCCATTTCTTCTATGGAGGAGGCAAAACAATCATGGAATACAACCAGATATTGTGACGGCTAGATGGCAGTCTGACAGATTTAACTCTTCTTTGGCTTTGTTCAATCGTGGTTTTTTTGTTTAATTTGCAAGATTCAATAATATATCTATGAGTATTGAGCAATCAAGTACGCTGGCACCTTTAGGACTAACAGCAGGAGCTGTAGAACAACTTCTAAAGATCAAGGTAGAACAAAGTGTCCCAGATGATCATGGCTTGCGCGTTGGAGTGAAAGGAGGAGGCTGCTCAGGATTTTCTTATATCTTGGGCTTTGACAAGAAAAAAGAAAATGATGATGTATTTGAAATAGAAGGGATAAAAGTATTTATGCAGAAAGCCCATGCCATCTATTTGGTAGGCATTGAAATTGATTGGATGGATGGTTTGAATAATCGGGGCTTTACTTTCAATAATCCAAATGCTAAGGATACCTGCGGTTGCGGAACTTCTTTTTCTGCTTAATGGTAATTGTCTTGTTCCTCAAACCGCAAAGAGAAAAATCTGTTGCTTACTTTGGGGCTTACTGAGCCCCAAATTCACTGTGACTTAAAGCCCATCTCTAGTACCTTCCGCTAAGCGATTGTTAGAATACCTAGTTTCCCCAGTACTTTTATCGCAAGACTACTCTCACCCTATCCTAGACTTTAGACATAACCCGTCTTAAGCATACTATAGGATTTCTAACGATGATTGACATTCATTAAATCACTAATCAACATAATTTATGAAAAGATCATTACTCCTTTCCATGGCTCTGGTCTTTAGCCTAATCACCCTACATGCCCAGACTGTAATCTGGTCGGAAGACTTTAGCGATGGTTTGCGTGGCTGGTCAACTGAAACGGCACAATGCGGTAATAACTTCGGAAATGTTATTGGTACATACGATATTACCTCAATTACTGTGAACGGAGCTGCCGTTACCGGTGTTAGCGGTGAGTTCAATATTATGAACAGCCTGGAATACAATGTAAATTTCGATGATGGCACTAATTATGGAAGTGTTTATGCTCGATATACATTAGCCAATGACATAATGGACAGTAACTTGGACGCTGCTGGGGTGTCTTTGAGTGGAAGTTCTATAACCTCTGATAATAATGGCTATACCACCAGCTCTACTTTGATGGAAGTAAGTCAAACAGCTTTTGATGACTGGGTTTCTGTACTTTCAGGTATTGCTGACCCAATGGCTACTCTTGCTGGTCCAACTCTGACACTTTCCAGTGGTAATACGGTTATTGAATTAACCAACAAAGGTGTATGTGGTGGCCTATTTTATTATTCCTCTGACGGATCGTATGGCACACCATTTACCGCGCCAACTGTAATGGGGTCTGAAAGTGCCGCAAATGGGATTGTATTTTTCAACTCGGTTATGCAAACTTGGTTGGAAGATGATGCCAACTTAAATGTTCCTCCAAGCGAGTACCCAGAGTATACCACCTCGCTGATCACACCTGACATTGATATTAGCTCAGCCACAAGAGCGTTGGCCTTGGAGTTCACACAGGCAATCCTGTATTTGAACATTTCTGATGGAGCACCAGCTGTACCGGTTACGGAAACTTTTTCTCGTCAAGTAAGAACCGCTTTTGAAGTAAGCACAGATGGTGGAGCGAACTGGTCTGCCCCAATTCAGATCAATGAAGAAGTTCCTGCTAACTCTTGGCGCGAAACGGATGAATCTATTCCGATTCCTGCCAATGTAGTTGGTAATGCTTCCTCCATTAAGATTCGTTTCACCTTTGGTTCTGATTTCTACTTCTGGGGATTCGATGATTTCCAAATCGTTGAGCGGCAAGCTTACGATATGCAAATTAATGAAAACTTCTACGCAGTCTACACCAATTTTGGAACCCCGATTAGTCAAGCTGACTCCGCAGCTTTCTTGGCGGATATCCAAAACGATGGTGGTTTAGATGCCACTAATGTACAGTTGAATCTTTCCATCACCGCCGATGCAGATGGAACAGAAGTTTATAACGACACCAAAGACTATGGTACTATTGCCGTAGATTCTCTTGCGGAAAACGAGCTGTTTGATCAAGTGCTTACACCAGATGCTTTATCAGTTGGTACTTTTACAGGTACCTACTTGATTTCTCATGACGAGGCAGATAATAATACCATTAATGATACCATTCAATTTCAGTTTGTAATTACGGACACCGTTTTTACCAAGGAAAACGGACGTGGCGTGAGAGGAATTTCGCCGGCAGATGATGTAAGTTATACCTACGGCAATGTATTTTACGTACCAAATGGTGAAGGCTTTGTAGCTAGAAATGTTAGCTTCGGGGTAAGTAATGCAGACGAGTTAGCGAATCGGTCTATCAATACCTACATTTATGCTTGGAATGGAGATACCAACGCAGATGGTGCTGCCAATAGTAGTGAGTATGGGAATGCCCTTGCTGTTAATTCTTACACCTTCGTTGGAGATGAGCCAGATGATGCTTTGATTACTATTCCTCTTGATTTTGAAGGTGGTGATGTACCATTGGCGAACAATACTCACTACATTGTTGTGGTACAATACATCAATTCTGCTGATGACCAGACTTGCAACTTCTTAGTCAGTGAAGATATCGACTATGGAGCTTCTGAGTTTGCTAATGCATTGGCAGGGCTTGAGCGTCCTCCAGTGGTACTAAACGTAGGACCAGAGCCTAGCCCAGATCTAGCCTTGGCTTCTTTCGTAGGTAATCCAGTGCCAGTGGTACGTATGACTATTGCACAAACGGTAAACGCTCCTAACGTACTAAGTGAAGAGAATAAAGTCAAAGTTTACCCAAATCCAACTACTCGTGATATCAACCTAGAAGTAGCTTTGGTAAATACTTCTAATAAAGTTCAGATAAGCGTTATCGACGCAGCTGGTAGAACGCTACAAAATAACTTGTACAGTAATTTCAAAGAAGGGAAATTCAACTATGACCTTTCTAACTTGAGTGCTGGATTCTACTTCATTCGCATTTTAACCGATGACGGATTGAGAACTGAAAAAATCTTTTTGCAACGCTAGGACAACTTAGTGTATGAAAGCGATTAAAGCCCGGTGGATAGCAATCCGCTGGGCTTTAATTTTTTGTATAATTTAAAAGAGACCTAGGTCCTACATTTCTCCTATTAGGCTGACGGTGTTATTTTCCAACCCTAATCCCTTATTCAAGCATTTAGCATACGAAAGACAAATTCCTCCAACCCTCCCCATGCATCGACTTCCTATTTTAAATACATTTACCCTCACTTCTGGTGATTTCTGACAAAACTTCAACCTGACCATTGCTAATTGAACCGGTTCAAAGCCTTCTGCTCCCTAGGGAGTGAGAACTGGTATTCTTTTGTATTAAATCACCAATTAACATATTTATGAAAAGGTTATTACTCCTTTTAACGACTGTTATGCTGAGCTTTGCTGGTCTTTTTAGCCAAACGGTAATCTGGGAAGAAGATTTCAATGATGGCCTGCGGGCTTGGTCTACTCGAACCGATCAATGTGGTAGAAACTTTGGGGGTTTCGTCGGATCGTATGAATTGACATCTATTACTGTTGATGGTATTGCTATAACGGGTGTGAGTGCCGAGTTTAATATCATGAATAGTTTAGAGTACAATGTAAACTTTGATGATGGTACCAATTTTGGATCTATTTATGCCCGTTATACTTTAGCCAATGGTGTGATGGATAGCAATCTTGATGCAACAAACATTCCCATTAGTGGGAAATCAGCTTCGACGGACAACAACAGTTTCCCCATCACCTCAACTGTGCTCGAAGTAAGTCAAGCAGCATTTGATGACTGGGTGGCCGTTCTGTCGGGTATCTCGGATCCATTGGCCAGCTTAGATGAATCCGTACTTACGCTCACTAGTGGTAATACGGTTATTACTTTGACGAATAGAAATGTTTGTGCAGGCTTATTTTACTATTCTTCAGATGGTACTTATGGTACGATCGCTACCGCCCCAACGACAATAGGGTCAGCTACAGCTTCCAACGGGTTTGTCTTTATCAATACCATTATGCAAACTTGGCTCGAAGACAATAATAATATTCCAAATGACCCGAATGATTATCCCGAGTATACGGCTTCCCTAATTTCCCCGGAAATCGATATAAGCGCAGCTCAAAGGGCGTTAGCCTTGGAATTCACTCAAGCTGTACGCTTCCTAAACTTCTCCAGTGGAGGACCCAGGGTTCCCATTAGTGAAACGGTCTCTCGCCCCGTTAATACAGCCCTCGAAATCAGTACCGACGGAGGAGTGAATTGGTCAGTACCCATCGAACTCAATGAAAGGATTAATCCTAATGATTGGTTTGAAACCAGAGAATCAATCCCCCTTCCTGCTTCTGTCATCGGGGATGCCACTTCCATTAGGCTCCGGCTAACCTTTGGTACAGATTTCTATTTTTGGGGATTTGACGACTTTCGAATCATTGAAAGACCAGCCTATGACATGCAAGTAAATGATAACTTCTATGCTGTTTATCCAAACTTATTCACCCCTCTGAGTCAGGCTGATACAGCGGTATTTTTGGCAGATATCCAAAATAATGGAGGATTGAATGCTGCTAACGTAGTACTAGATCTTAGCATTAGCAATGATGCAGATGAATCTATTGTCTATCAGGACAGTGTAGTGTACGGGACCATCATTGTGGATTCTTTAGCAGAAAATCAATTGTTCAATAAAATTCTAAGTCCAGAAGACCTTGCTCCTGGGATTTATACTGGAAGTTATGTTGTTAGGCATGACAATTTGGAAAGTGTCACAGATAATGACACCATTCGTTTCCAATTCGTATTAAATGATACGATTTTCCAAAAGGAAGCTGGTTTCCTGTTTGGAGATGCCTCAGGAACCACTCCTGTCGATGATGTTAGTTTCACCTTTGGTAACATATTTTATTGCCCCAATGGAGAAGGTTATGTAGCCAAAAACATCAGTTTTGGGGTAGCCAACGCAGATGAACTCATAGGAAAAAGCGTCACTACTTATCTATATGAATGGGCAGATTCTAATGGTGATGGGGTGGCTCAAGCTACTGAATATGGAGACGCCTTGGCAATCAACACCTATCAGTTTACAGGTGATGAACCAGCTAATGAATTGATCACTATCCCTTTCGACTTCGAAGGAAATGCAATACCACTCAAAGATAACACCTCTTACCTAGCTCTAGTGCAATACATTAACTCAGCAGACAATCAAGACTTGGAGATTCTGGTCAGTAATAGGATTGATTACAACGCAACGTCTTTTGCTTACGCGCAAGCTGGCCTAAGGCCTCGTTTCACTCTGGTTCTTAACGTTGGCCCAGACCCCAGTCCAGATTTGTCCACCGCTGGCTTTGGCCAGGATGTGGTACCCATGATCAGAATGAGCATCGCCCAAACTGTAGATGCACCTAATATTCTTGGTGAAGAAAATATCGTAAAAGTATACCCGAATCCTTCGGATGGGCAAGTGAGTGTGGAGATAGCACTAGTTGATAGGTCTGATCGGGTAGAAATCAGTATAATTGATGCCGCTGGAAAGGTTCTTGAAAGGAACGAATACGCAGTATTTCAAGCTGGTAAATTCAATTATGATCTCTCCAACTTAAGCACTGGGTTTTACTTCTTAAGACTCCAAACAGATCGAGGTCTTAGGACAGAAAAGATTTTTTTGAAACAATAAGAGGTTTTCTTATTAGTATAGCCAAATAGCAAGAGGCCCGATGGGAAATTCATCAGGCCTCTTTGCTTTTTTCAGGCATCTGGCGATGCCCTATTGAAACGGATCGTTCACCCGTCATTACATATTCTTGATGATTTCATCTCCAAACTCAGAGCACTTCAATAAAGTAGCTCCATCCATTAATCGATGGAAATCATATGTGACTCGTTTGCTAGTAATAGCACCTTCCACTCCTTTCAATACAAGATCAGCAGCTTCTTTCCATCCCATGTAGCGAAGCATCATTTCACCAGAGAGGATGACCGAACTTGGATTCACCTTATCTAGGCCTGCATATTTAGGTGCTGTACCGTGAGTCGCTTCGAAAATAGCACAACCTGATTCATAATTGATGTTTGCTCCCGGTGCGATACCGATACCCCCAACTTGCGCAGCTAGCGCATCAGAAATGTAGTCTCCATTCAGGTTAAGGGTAGCAATTACATCATATTCTTTTGGACGCGTCAAGATTTGCTGCAAGAAGGCATCAGCAATTACGTCTTTAATCAAGATTGCGCCCTTATTTAAGGCTGCATCCTGAGCAGCATTGGCAGCTTCTTTTCCTTCCTCAGCTACAATACGATCCCACTGTGCCCAAGTAAATACTTTATCCCCAAAGGCTTTTTCAGCTACCTCGTACCCCCACTCCTTGAATTTACCTTCGGTGTATTTCATGATATTTCCTTTGTGCACCAAGGTGACAGAGGATTGACCATTTTCTATCGCGTAGTTGATAGCTGATTTCACGAGACGCTCTGTACCTTCTACAGAAACAGGCTTCACTCCCAATGAAACAGTATTTGGGAAACGAATCTGTGTCACCCCAAGCTCGTTCTGAAGAAAAGCTTTCAATTTCTCTACCTCATCAGTCCCGTTGAGGTACTCAATCCCTGCGTAAATATCTTCGGTATTTTCGCGGAAGATGGTCATAGCCACATCTTCTGGCTTTCTTACAGGAGATGGAACACCACTAAAATATTGTACCGGACGCACACAAGCGTACAAGTCTAGTTTTTGACGCAAAGCCACGTTCAAAGAACGGATACCTCCACCAACAGGTGTTGTAAGTGGTCCCTTAATAGCCACCAAATATGACTTGATATCATCTAAAGTAGCCTGTGGAAGCCATTCCCCAGTTTGATCAAATGCTTTCTGACCAGCCAGTACTTCATGCCACTGAATCTTCTTTTCACCGCCATATGCCTTTTCTACTGCGGCATCTAAAACACGTTCAGCAGCTGCCCAAATATCAGGGCCAATACCGTCTCCTTCAATGAAAGGAATAATTGGATCATTGGGGACATTTAATTTGCCGTTTTCAATCGTTACTTTTGTTCCACTCATATTTTTTTTATCTATTTTAACACCTAGTTTTAAGGACTAAGTAGATGGGTTTACGAAAAGCAGCACAAAGGTAATAAATCTTGGCACTTAGGGGCTAGAACCCATTTAAAATTCGCTCCAAGAAGGTCAAAAGTTGTAATAAATAAGGAGTACATCGGTTTTTACGGCTTAATACATGTTCAAGTCTTCATCGGATCTCAATTTGACAACCTAAATCGCGTTATTTCAAGTCCTATTGGTAACCAAAACTACCACTTATGAGAGCTTCCAATGCCTTTTTTGTAATGTTTATGTTTGTCGCTATTGGTGCCTGCAACACTTCTAAAGTCCAGTCGTCCGAAAATTGTGATATGCAAGCGGAGGTAAAGGATTTTTCCCAATTGGATGGGTGCGGCCTGTTGATCGTGACAGCGGATGGAAAAAAGCTTGCTCCCGTCAATTGGGATCAGTGGAGTGCCATTGAAAAGGCAGATCTAAAAATTAGTCTTAGCTATAAAGAGGTTGAACCAAGAATGAGTATCTGCATGACTGAGGACGGCTTCATTGAGATCACTTGTGCAAGTACAATAAAGTAGTATCTTGGCACTTCTTACATAGACCATACCTTGCTTTATGAATCCAAATCTAGACGCTAGCGGAGAACACTATGACTCGGAGGAACGACAAGCTGAGAAGAGTTTACGTCCCACAGAATTGGATGATTTTAGTGGCCAGCCAAAGATTGTGGAAAATCTTAAAATCTTCATTGCTGCTGCCATGCAGAGAGGAGAAGCCTTAGATCACGTACTTCTGCATGGTCCGCCGGGTTTGGGCAAGACTACCCTTTCGCATATCATAGCCAATGAATTGCAATCCCAGCTAAAGATGACCTCAGGTCCAGTTTTAGAAAAGCCAGGAGATCTCGCCGGCCTGCTCACTAATCTGGAAGAAGGGGATGTGCTCTTTATCGATGAAATACACCGACTTAACACGGTAGTAGAGGAATACCTGTACTCTGCCATGGAAGACTACCGCATAGATATCATGATCGATAGTGGCCCCAATGCAAGAAGTATCCAGTTGAGCTTAAATCCCTTTACCTTGGTAGGCGCAACCACAAGAATGGGTTTACTAACGGCTCCGATGCGGGCGCGCTTCGGGATTAACTGCCATTTGGACTATTACGACACCGCTACTTTGATTAAGATCATTAAGCGTTCGGCGAAGATTCTGCAAGTCCCGATTACGCAGGAAGGGGCTGAGGAAATTGGCCGTAGAAGTCGCGGTACTCCCCGGATAGCTAACGCATTGTTGCGTCGAACTCGAGATTTTGCCCAAATCAAAGGCGACGGAACCATAGATAAAGCTATTGCTCAATATGGCTTATCTGCCCTGAATGTGGATTCTCATGGACTGGATGAGATGGACAATAAAATCCTGAGCACCATTATAGAAAAGTTTAAAGGAGGTCCAGTTGGTTTAAACACCCTCGCCACAGCCGTAGCAGAAGAATCAGGCACCATTGAAGAAGTACATGAACCCTTCCTGATTATGCAAGGCTACCTCCAGCGTACACCACGAGGACGAGAAGCCACGGAGAAGGCCTACAAGCACCTTGGCATTGTTCCTCCGGGAGTACATGGCACCTTGTTTGATGTTTAAATGCAGAACACATATATAAAAACAAAATAAGTTCAAGTTTTTTCTTAGATTTGCCTACCAACAATTCGTTCTTTCTTGCTAACTTACTAACGATTATCAATTTGGGCCTTTAGTCCAACAGTTGATCCGAAACAAACCAGGCAGGAAAATTCATATGTGTCAGTAGTCTTTCCTCCCATTCCCTCAATTTGTCCCCGTTCTGAGTAATGACCCAACTTAATCCTGATGGATTAAGCTTAACCTATTTCGACATACAAATCTGCGCTAGAGATATTGGCTTGAGCACTACCTCATAGCCAAGTCTATCGATTAGCTCAGCTTCTGTCCCCCACATCACTTTAGATTAAACCGCTGCCCTATGGGATTCCTTTGGTGAGAATTCCCGCAGCCATGAATTATAAACCTCGGTATTCAGCTTTAAGCTACAGCACTATGACTTCAACCTATCTCAGACGATTTAGATCTAAGACAATCAAATTGTTGACGATCTTTTCCTTCCTGTTGTTTGCGGCTACCATTTCTCCCTATTTACCAGCCCCTGGGATCAATTCACCTTCTCAAATTGGAGCCTATCTGGACGGCACCTTTCCTACTACAGCCCCCGGAGGAGGCAGCGGGAATTGGGAAGTTGAGGTAGTATATCCAAATCTAACTTTTACCGATCCATTATCCATGCTGGAATTGCCAGATCAATCCGGCTTCTACATCGCGGGGAAGCCTGGGTATATCTGGAAGATTTCCGACGATAACAACACGAATCAAAAAACTACGGTACTAGACTTTTCAGAAGTAGTGGATACGGATGGAGATTCTGGAATGATGAATGCCGTACTGCATCCAGAATTTGGACAGCCTGGATCTCCCAATAGAGGATACATGTATGTACTATATCGTTATCATCCAAACGGTAACCTACCCGGTTGTGGAGATGATGCCATGATCCGGCTTTCTCGCTTCAATAAGCCGGATGGCCAAGAAAGCTTCGATCGAAACTCTGAATACGTTCATATCCAAATATTTGATACGCACTGCTGGCACAATGGCGGTGGCATGTTCTTCGATAATGAGGGCTATATGTTTATCACGATCGGAGATGCGGGCGGGGCTAATGATCAATTTAACACAGCCCAGCAGATCGATCAGACCCTGCTAGGAGGTTTACTTAAGATAGACCTCACAGGCAATACAAGCAGAAGTCATCCCATCCGCAGACAACCTATAGATCCCCCCAGTAAGCCCTCCAGTCTACCAGATAGTTATACACAAGGATATTTAATTCCGAATGACAACCCATGGCAAGATGTCAATGGAGGTGTACTTGAGGAATTTTATAGCCTTGGTCTTAGAAGTCCACACCGCGCTACCTACGATGCACAAACAGGTGATATATGGATCGGCGATGTTGGACAAGGTGCCCGGGAAGAAATTTCCGTGGCCGTTAAAGGTGGCAATTTTCAGTGGCCGTACAGAGAAGGTTCCATTAATGGCCCTAAGGCCAAGCCCTCTCCCTTAATTGGTACCGACCAGCCTCCCATTTTTGACTATGGGCGCTCGGTGGGTAATTCTGTTATTGGAGGCTTTGTCTACAGGGGGAGTAAATTTGCCAGTTCACTGGGCGGGAAATACCTATTTGGGGATCATGGCGTTCGTAATATATGGTCCTTGAATCCAAATAACGGAGAGGTGGTTTTTATAGCCAATATTCCGGCCTTTGGAGTTGGCAGCAAGAGTGGAATTTCTTCCTTTCATACCGACTCTAATGGGGAAGTGTATATCCTAAAGTTGTATGGTACTGATCAGGATGGTGGCAAGATTTATCGCTTGAAGCAAGATGTAAGCGTACCCGATCCACCACAATTCCTTTCTCAAACTGGCGCCTTTAGCAATCTTGCTAACCTTACGCCGAGAGCTGGCTTCATACCATATAGTGTAAATACGCCGCTGTGGTCGGATGGAGCAACGAAGAAACGCTGGATTGCCCTCCCGAACGATGGATCGCATAATACTAGCGCAGAACAGATAACCTTTTCCGAAAATGGAGAGTGGCAGTTTCCTTCGGGAACTGTGTTCGTCAAACATTTTGATTTACCGATTAATGAAGGAAATCCCTCCATTACAGCACGCGTGGAAACGCGTTTCATTGTAATAGATGAGAACGGCGGCGCCTATGGCGTTACTTATAAATGGAATGATGCGGGAACAGATGCCGAACTTTTGACAAGTGGAGATTCCAAAACATTTACAATAACGCGAACCAATGGAACACAATATAGCCAGGTATGGGATTATCCCAGTCGGACAGATTGCAACACCTGTCATAATGCCAATGCTAATTTTGTACTAGGTGTCAAAACTCGTCAACTGAACGGTAACCTAACTTACCCTTCTGGTGTTACTGATAATCAGTTGAATACCTGGCAGTCACTTGGCATGTTTTCTAATGGATTCACTGCCGGACAAATCAGTAGTTTCCCAAAATTGGTTCCATTAGATGATAATTCTGCAAGCTTAGAAACCCGGGTACGATCCTATTTAGATGCCAACTGTGCTCATTGTCATCGGCCCAATGGAGTTGAAGGGATATTTGATGCTCGATTTTCCACTCCCCTTTCCAGTCAAAATCTGGTCAACACTATAGGGATAAGTAGGAATACCCCAGACGGAAACCTGATTGTGAAGCCAAAAGATCCTCCGAATTCCGAACTTTGGGTCCGAGACAACAGCTTAGGCACCAATGCCATGCCTCCACTAGCTAAGAACATTATTGATGACGAGTATATCGACGTACTAACAGATTGGATTAACAGTCTCGATGAAACAGCTTGTAACACTACCTTCTTGTCCGATCTTAGCTGGGAAGGGACACCCACCAACGGTTGGGGACCGGTAGAATTAGACCAGAGTAATGGAGGGACGGGTAGCAATGATGGGTCTACCTTAACGATTAACGGGGTATCCTTTGCCAAAGGACTCGGAGCACACGCTGTCTCTGAAATCATTTATAACATTGGCGGGGGGTACGAAACGTTCAAGTCCTTCATTGGGGTAGATGATTCCACCTGTGGCTCTGGATCCGTACAATTTGAAGTATATACAGATGGTAGTCTTTCCTATCAGAGTCCAGTACTAACTCAGGCAGACGATGGAATTCCGATTTCTGTTGATGTTACTGGTGTTAATCAACTACGACTCGTAGTCAACGATGGAGGAAGCGGAGGTAGTAATCCTATCGCATGTGATCACGCAGACTGGGCCGATGCTAAGTTGGAAACTTGTGTCACTACCAACTGTGATGACCTGGGCATTTTCGCGACAACAGAGGACATAGGTGCTGTACAAGCGGATGGCCAAGCTTGTCACGAGAATGGGTTTTATACCGTGACTGGATCTGGAGCTGATATCTGGGGAACTAATGATGAATTTAGATACATCTATCAGGCTCACACTGGGGATATAGAAATAATTGCAAAAGTCAATAGCGTTGATAACACGAATCAATGGGCAAAAGCAGGTCCTATGATCCGAGCCAGCAACAATAGCAACGCGGCCATGGCCCTACTACTACAGCGGCCAGATAACCAAGTAGGGTTTCAGTGGCGTGCTAGCACAGGTGCAAATGCTACTTGGACAGGTTCTTTGGTAGGCGGTACAGCCGCTACTAAGTTTCTACGTCTTACCCGAAACGGAGACATCTTTAATGCTTTTTATTCTACTTCCACTAGCAATGGTCCTTGGGTACAAATTGGTGGAGATGTAAACATTCCAATGAATGCTCAAGCCTTAGTAGGGCTAGCCGTTACTTCGCATAGCGATGGAAATCTATGCACGGCAACTTTCGAAGAAGTTCGCTTGGAAACTTGTACGCTTGAACCCGGTTCCAGTTGTAATGATAACGATCCCTGTACCATCAATGATGTTTATGATGCAGATTGCAATTGTGCAGGTACCTTCCAAGATGCGGATAATGATGGTGTCTGTGATCAAGATGATAGCTGCCCAGGTGCTGACGATAATGCCGACGCAGATGGCGATGGAATACCAGACGGATGTGACGACTGCGATAATACGCTAGTTGGAACCAGTTGTGATGATGGCGATGCCTGTACTACCGGCGACGTGTATGATGCTAATTGCAATTGTGCAGGTACTTTCCAAGATGCGGATAGTGATGGTGTCTGTGATCAAGATGATAGCTGCCCAGGTGCTGACGATAATGCCGACGCAGATGGCGATGGAACCCCAGACGGATGTGATGACTGCGATAATACGCTAGTGGGAACCAGTTGCGATGATGGAGATGCCTGTACTACCGGCGACGTGTATGATGCTAATTGCAATTGTGTAGGTACCTTCCAAGATGCGGATAGTGATGGTGTCTGTGATCAAGATGATAGCTGCCCAGGTGCTGACGATAATGCCGACGCAGATGGCGATGGAATACCAGACGGATGTGACGACTGCGATAATACGCTAGTTGGAACCAGTTGTGATGATGGCGATGCCTGTACTACGGGTGACGTCTATGATGCTAATTGCAATTGTGTAGGCTCCTTCCAAGATGCGGATAGTGATGGTGTCTGTGATCAAGATGATAGTTGCCCAGGTGCTGACGATAATGCCGACGCAGACGCTGATGGAATTCCGGACGGATGTGACGACTGCGATAATACCCTGATAGGGACCAGTTGTGATGATGGAGATGCCTGTACTACGGGTGACGTCTATGATGCCAATTGCAATTGTGTCGGTACCTTCCAGGATACAGATAATGATGGTGTCTGTGATCAAGATGATAGCTGCCCAGGCTTCGATGATAAAATGGACGGTGATAATGATGGCACGCCGGATGGTTGTGATACCTGTGATGGCAGTTTAACAGGAACCAGTTGTGATGACGGAGACGCCTGTACTACGGGCGACGTCTATGATGCCAACTGTAATTGTGCAGGCACCTTCCAGGATGAAGACAGTGATGGCGTTTGTGATGCAGAAGATCAATGCCCAGGTTCGGATGATACCGCAGATTCAGATAACGATGGCATACCAGATGCCTGTGACAATTGTGATAATAACCTAACTGGTACTAGCTGTGATGATGGGAATCCTTGCACTGTAGGTGATGTGTACGACGCGAACTGTAATTGTGCAGGCGTGTTCCAGGACGCTGATCAGGATGGGGTTTGCGATACAGAAGATGTTTGTCCAGGTTTTAACGATTTAGTTGATACGGATGCCGATGGCATACCAGATGGCTGCGATGATTGCAACGGAAATTTAACTGGGACAGCTTGTAATGACAATGATCCTTGCACCATTAATGATGTGTACGATGCCAACTGTAATTGCGCAGGTACTTTCCAAGATGCAGATCAAGATGGATATTGTATCGGAGAAGATGAGGACGATAATGATCCATGTAAGCCAGATGCCAATGGTATTGACTGTAGCCCATGCAAGATTATCTCTTTTGATGATTTTGAATCTGGATGGGGAACGTGGAATGATGGAGGGAGTGATTGTTCCCTTTCATCTGTGAATGCCTATAGTGGCGGGTTCAGTGCCAGAATTCGAGATAATGCCGGACTAGGTAGTTCGTTCTTTACGGACAACCTAGATCTTAGCACCTACTCTTCGGTTGAAATCACCTTCACTTACATTACCAGTTCAATGGATAATGCGACAGAAGATTTCTGGTTGCAAATTTCAACGGACGGTGGTGTGACCTATTCCATCTATGAGGAATGGAACCTAGGAGATGAATTTGAGAATGGTGTAAGGTATTTCGAAACTGTTAACATGAATAATATAGTCTTTAGCAGTTCAACTCGTTTGCGTTTCACCTGTGATGCCTCGAGCAACGGTGATTTGGTATATATTGACGATGTACAAATCAAGGCTTGTACTAATGCTGGCACATGTACCCCAGGCTCCAGTTGCGATGATGGCCTAAGCTGCACGGTGAACGATGTATTTGATGCAGACTGCAATTGTGCAGGCACCTTCCAGGATAGTGATCAGGATGGGGTTTGTGACCAAAACGATCAATGCCCTGGGGCCGACGACACAGCCGATGCAGATGGGGACGGCACGCCTGATGGCTGCGATAGCTGCGATGGTAATTTAGCGGGTACAACTTGTGATGATGGGGATCCTTGTACCACGAATGATGTATATGATTCAGATTGTAATTGTGCTGGCACCTTTGCAGATAGTGACCAGGACGGCGTTTGTGATGCGGATGATATCTGTCCTGGCCATGATGACACAGCAGACTCAAATGGTGATGGAACACCTGACGGATGTGAAGCTTGCGATGGTAGTTTAGCAGGAATAGCTTGTAATGACAATGATGCCTGTACCATAAATGATGTATACGATGCGGACTGCAATTGCGCTGGCACCTATCAGGATGCGGATCAAGATGGTTACTGTATTGGAGAAGATGCAGACGATAATGACCCTTGCATTCCGGATGCTACTGGTGTAGATTGTGGTGCCCCTTGTACAGTAATAGACTTTGCTAATTTTGATGATGGTTGGGGTATCTGGAATGATGGCGGTTCTGACTGTGCTCGTTCCACCACCAATGCCTACAGTGGTACCCACAGTGCACGGATTCGTGACAATTCAGGTATATCCTCCTCCTTTTACACTGATGATCTAAACCTTAGTTCTTACACAAGTATTGAGGTTTCCTTTACCTATATCACTTCCTCTATGGACAATAGTAATGAGGATTTCTGGCTTGAGGTGTCTACAGACGGAGGTAACAGTTATACCCTTATGGAAGAATGGAACTTAGGAGATGAGTTTGTTAATGAGCAACGTTACTTCGAGACCGTGATCATAAATAGTTCCAATTTCACCAATAACAGTAAGCTTAGATTCCGTTGTGATGCCTCTGGTAATGGCGATTTAGTTTATATAGATGATGTAGAAATCAAAGGCTGCATCGGAACATCCAATTGTACGCCAGGTACCGCCTGCAACGATGGCGAAGCTTGTACAATCAATGATAGCTACGATGCGGATTGCAACTGCGTAGGATCATTTCAGGATAGTGATCAGGATGGGGTCTGCGATCAAGATGATCAATGCCCTGGTATAGATGATGCCTTGATCGGAACTGCCTGCAACGACAATAACCCCTGTACCGTCAATGATGTCTACACCGCTAATTGCGGATGTGCGGGTACTTATCAAGATGCAGATCAGGATGGCTTATGCGTTGGGGAGGATCCAGATGATAACGATCCTTGCAACCCTGATGACTCTGCCGGAAGCTGTGGAAGCGGAGGTGATTGCTTAACCATCGACTCAGAGGACTTTGAAGGAGGTTGGGGAATCTGGATTGATGGTGGTTCCGACTGTCGACGTAGCATCAATGATCAGGCGTATGCTAATAGCGGCAGCTACTGTATCCGACTGAGAGATAACTCGGGCATATTCTCTTCGATGTATACCCAGGCGCTCGATCTAAGCGCCTACTCGACCGTGGAATTTTCATTCTCTTACTTTCCCAATTCTATGGACCAAGTTACTGAAGACTTCTGGCTGCAGGTGTCCACAGATAATGGCTCGACCTATAGCACCTACGAGGAATGGAATCTAAATGATGAGTTTGTGAATGGCCAACGATACAATGAAACGGTCTTCATCTCCGGTATTAGTTTCACTAATGAAACTCGATTCCGTATTGTCTGCGATGCCTCCTCTAATGGAGACTATGTGTACATTGATGATGTAGTAATAAAAGCCTGTAATAGTAATCAGGCTTTAACCAACAGTACCATGGGCGAGAATCCTTTACCCGCTCTTGAATCAACAGAGGAAGTTGTTCCATACTTAGAATTGGCTACCGAGTTGAACGTCTACGTAAAACCCAATCCATTCAAAGATGAATTGAGATTGTTTATTGACCGTCCAAGTCCAAGTATGAAGCGCGCTATACTTAGAATTACAGATGTAAATGGTCGCATCCTGTACCAACGTTTTGATGCTCCATTTAATGAAGAGTTTGTAATTCTACCCCATGAAGGCTGGTCACCAGGCATCTACTTCGTTCTAGTCCAAGCGAGTCATTTGACGGAGACCTTGCGGATTGTGAAACAATAACACACCTTCAATATAGACGCATAGCCCCTTGCCAGTGGTGAGGGGCTTTTTTATTTTCCAGCTAAAACCTTTTCTTCCAGTCTGCTAAGTCAACTGAACACGAGGTCAGATGTGTAAATCCGAATAAGAGCATATAGATTAAGATCTATCCGGTAGGAGAACCCCAGGATTCATAATCCAATTGGGGTCAACAGATTTTTTCGCCGCTGAAAGCATCTCGCCAAATAATCCAGAATGTTGTTGAGCATAATAGGGTTGATGGTCCCGTCCCACGGCGTGATGATGTGTGATTGTCCCCCCATTATCGATAATGGCCTGAGAAGCTACTCGCTTTATCGCATCCCATGGCTACAATTGTTTTCCTGGTTCTCCTTTTGCGATCACGGTAAAGTACGGAGCTGGTCCATCTGGATAAATATATGTAAAGCGGCAGGTAATAGTCCCTAGCTCACAATACTTCTGAATGGCTTCCAGAGTAGCTGCGTTGGTTGGGCATCTGCTTATATTTTGGATTCACAAGAAAGGACTCAAATCCATTGTATACACAGACGGGCATACCAAAATATAAAAAACCTCCAGAAGAAGAGCCGAGAATTGGCCCACGCTGGAGGTTAATGCTAAAATATAAATATGTCTTTACAGGCTGGGCTATTTTTTCCGGAAGAATATATCTCCACTAACGGTCTCCAGATCAATGGCAGCCCCTCCTCCATTCAAAGCAGCGGTAAGTCGTTTATTGAAAGCTGAACTACTCTTATCCAGGTCAATATCAAAATCTGTGTAGATTTCCCCGGTGACCGACTTAAAATAGAGATTGGAGGCCATAGTAGTCTCCATACCTAGGTCGATAAACCCACTAATACTTTTAGCCTTAACTGGACCTTCAACATCCTTAAGTTCAATGTTACCCGCAATCGTCTCCAAGGCGAGATTTGCTCCTTTAGGCATTATGATTTCGAACTCCAACTTAAAACAGGTGCAATCTCCATATTCATTCTTATCCTGCTCATCGCAGCTCCAGCAAGTATGTCGTCTATTTTTAAAGAATCCCTTTACATAGTCGGTTTCAATGATAAGCTGACCATTCATTTCCTGAATTTCCATTTGATGAATTTTGAGATGTGCTTCCTTTTCATAGGTAATAATGGTCTTTAGATACAATTCTGGCTTATCCCAAGAACTTACCTGGATATTTGAGGCAAACTTTAAGTTGAGTTTAGCCGACCGTCCGGCATCCCAGGCAAAAGTCTTTTCTTCGATTTTTTGTTGTTGCGCTACTAGCAAATTAGCACTGAAAAATAGTAGGCATAAAGAGGCAAATAATTTATACATGAGTTTAGCAGTTTTGAGATGATACAATCGGATAATCTATTGATCCCGTTTATTTTTTTCGGATGTAAATGGCACTGCTAATCGTATTTAATGCCAATTCTACTCCTCCTCCATTAAAATGGCCTCTGCTATTACGCCTTCCAATAGCCCGCATGTCACCTTTCTCATCTCCAAAATCGATATCAAGGTTGGTGTAGATCTCACCCGTTACCGTACTTAAATCAAAAGTAGCAGCGGTACTGGAATCTAAAGTGACATCAATCCGGCCACTGACGTTTGAGATAGCGCTGGGTTTGTCCTTATTTAGCCGGGAAAAAATTACGTCGATGCTGCCTGCCGTTGAACTGGCGATGACGGGCCCACTCACTTTTTCCAGATGAATCGGGGCATTCATTGAAGTTATTTCAATTTCCCCTTCGAGGTCTTTTAATTTGAAAGGTGTTGCCCCATAAAAGTTTAGTTCTTCAATTTTCAAGGCCAATTGTTTAGGAACTTTTAGTTTAAGGTAAAGCTGATGCGAGGAAGCCTTTCGGATATACATCGTACCTCCTTTTGTTTCCACCATTACTCCCATACCTGTATTATCAGTGGCTTGATTGTAAAGAGGTCGAAGTCCCTTTGCTCGCTCAGGTGGTGGCTGATAGCCCTCTACTTCCAGGACTACGTCTTGTTGGCTATGACCAACAATCTCCAAACCTGCTCGTTCAACTTGAATATCTAAGCGTTTGGCGCCATTTAATGGAAAATTCTTTGACGAATCTTGGCCACACAAGAGCTGTGGACCACTAGCTATCAGCAGGACTAGAAGTCCGGATAGAATGAATCTGCTATGCATAAAACTTGTGAATTTGTGCCCCTAAGCTGTAATGAATGATAGTCGGGTGATGACTTATAGCCAATAGGGCTTTCGTTATGGTATTTTGCTTTTCTGTATGTTTGCTTCCTAAAGTAAAATCCCGATCCCTTCCGCAGCCTTGTCTCGTACTATATCCATCAATTCCTCCTGTTCCAGTAGCTTGTGAAAAGCATTGACAGCTTCCTTTTTACGAGCCGCCGTCAGTATATCAATTAAGGCGATCTGCACCTGCGGGAATTTCTGCTTGTCTAGGCTTTCAATCAAAATGCTTATCACCGAGGGCTCTTCTATAAAATCAGCCAAAGCACTTGCTGCTTTCAGCCGGACATTTACATTAGGATCGTGATCTAAGACATGTTGTAAAGCATCGAGCACTTCATCATCACGCCTAACTTGCTGTAAGGACACCCCCATGGCTTGCATTCGATTGCTAGCTGATGGATTCTCTAGCATGGAAAGAATAAGCATGCGTTGGGTTTTCTCGATCTCACCTTGCATTGCTGCCATCTGTTGCTGCTGTGTCCAATTAAGGTGAATGGAGGATGTCAAGCTAATCAACATCAAAATCCCAGCAGCTACGCCAGCCCATTTCCAGTAAGAGGATACCCTTCCGGTAAGCGATGGACTAGGCATACTCTGGGTTTGATTCAAAAAAGCATAGAACCTTTGATTTACTCGTTCAGGAACGGGGACTAGGGACTGCTGATCAAAAGCAGCGTATAGTTGCTCTAAGCGTTGAAATTCCTCTTTCAGTAAAGGTTCTTCCGCTAACCTAGCCTCTAGCTTAGAACGCTCTTTACCAGATAAATTACCTTCCAGCAAGCGAATCAATAGTAGGCCATCTGTCGATCCTTCCATATGCTTTATGCTTCTAATGTGACAAAGATGCTTTTCAACTTTCCCATAGCTCGGTACACTTTCACCTTGACCGTTCCCTCCCGGCAGTTCAAGATTTCTCCTATTTCTCGATAGGGAATCTTTTGAATCTTGGCGAGCAAGAGAATTTCTCTGTCTTCAGGGGAAAGGCGATCCATTGCTTGCCAAAGCTTGGCTTTATCTTCACGTCGCTCCATTTGATGATCTACTCGATCATTCTCTATTTGAAGCCGGTTATTGAATCCTGTCATAGCTTTGGAACGACTTTGCTTTTTCTTTTGGTGGGAAAAAAGCAAATTCCTGGCGATCTGGAAAATCCAAGCTCTGAAAGCAAGATCTACTTTATAAGTCGAACGATATTTGATCATTCGTTCAAAGGCGGATTGTGTCATGTCCTCAGCCAACTCGCGATCTCCGGTTTGGCGGAGAAAAAAGTTGAATAACACCAGCTTCCAGCGCTCGAACAATTGTGCGGCGGCCTGAAAATCCCCCAATTGGAGTTGCTGCATGAGTGCTTCGTCAGACAAAATAGTTACGAGATCAATGGATAAATTAAACTTACTTTCTTCCACGAATACTTCACAAAGTTCGAAAGGTTACCAGCTAAATAAAAAAAAGCGGCCCAAAAGGGCCGCTACATCCAGTGTATATTAAGAATATAAAAACGTAAATCGTTTAGAATCAGAACTATATCAACCTTTAGTAATAAATGTATTTTCGAAAGAATTTTGTCCAGGAAAGGCTAGTCTGGGCAAGCCTCAGGATACTTGCCCAGATACTCACTAGCAGAAAATCAGATCTTGTTTAGTACTACCAAACTCGATCAACAACCTTACTTAGTTCTTAATTATTGTTTTACAAACTTTCGAGTCAGTTCCTCGCCCTTTGTTTGAATGCGTAATAGATACATCCCTTCCGGTAAACTGCCGACTCCCAATAGTAGCCGATTTTCACCCGCCAAGAGATCACCAGTCAATTGTTGCAACAGTTGACCTTGCAGACTGAAAACCTGCATTTGATAATCTGCTCTCTGTTCTGCCGTAACGACGATAGTCAGTTCATCTCTAACGGGATTAGGCATTAAGTGATCAAGCGTCGTCTGGGGAGTCGCTTTCTCCTGTTCTTCGGTATTAGACACGATTCTAAAGGAAGGACTAGCTGTAAAATCATTGCTCTCCAGGTTAATAATAGCACTATAAGTGTTTTCGCATCCATTCTCAGTGGAAATGGTCAAGGTCACCGTATAGACACCTCCAGCGGCATACACATGGGAGGGAATAAATTCATTACTCGTATTTCCATCCCCAAAGTCCCAAAGTACGGTCGTCACATCAGCCGAAGACAAATTCAGAAAGAATACCTGTAGGGAATCTGGATTGATGAATGGTAGGAACAAAGCTCGACATTCATCTTCGTACAGGATATTATCTGCCGTAGTTAAGATTACACTTATACTGCTACTACAGCCTGAAGCTGTTTCGATAGTAAGCGTTACCACATATACACCTGGCTCTTCGTACCGATGCACTGGCACTGGTTCTTCGCTCGTATTCCCATCTCCAAAGTTCCATTGCCAGGAAATAACCTCGCCTAGGGAGACATCTTGGAAATGAAAGGCCCCCTCTTCATCCAGCTGCTCGAAGAAGAATATAGCCTGGCATTCAGGACCTTCTACGATATCATCATCTCCAATGCAGAGGTGTTGTATCAGGCTACTAGCACATCCGGAGGAGGTTTCGATACTGAGGACAACTTCATAGATACCTCCTGAATCGTAGACGTGAACAGGGTTTTGCTCCTCGCTCGTATTTCCATCCCCAAAATCCCATTTCCAGCCTACTATTTCTCCTTCTATGCTGTAGGAAAAATCTTGGAATAGCACTTCAAGGCTTTCTGGCCCACTGTAATCAATAACAAACTCAGCTTGACAGTACAGACCAGTGGTATCGCAGGGAAGTATGATCGTATCGCAAACAATACCAAGTGTATCACACGGAATAAGTATAGTATCGCAAGGATTCCCAATCGTATCGCAAGGGAAGAGTTGTGCGGGATCCACTCCTTCACAAAGAGCTTGGCACATATTGGGATAGGTGATTAAAACCCCAGTGGCATCATAAGTGCAGACCGGCCAATATTCATCATCACATTCACAGTCAGAAGGATAGAGTTCACATTCGAATAACAGACTATCTGGATAGCCTTCGCAATTGGCAAAACAAGCATTCGGGAAAGTCAAAGTATCACCAGTCTCCGTCACCGTACAAACGGGCAGAAATATTTCGGGGCAAATACACGGATCGGGATCTTCACAATCCATCCATTGCCAAGGGCCGAATCCAGCACATTCCGCCTCACAACTATTACCAAATGTGAGCAATTCCCCTGAGGCGCTCCAAACGCACACGGGATCATAAATGTCTGGGCAGACACATCCTTCACAAGGCACAAAAATGGGGTCCACTACCCCATCACAAAAGGCCTCACAGGCATTGCCATAAGTCTGGATAGTTCCATCGGGTAGTAGGACACAGACAGGATCGTAGATGGCTGGACAACCGCAAATGGTGGTATCGGGATTACAGGCGAAAACATCGGCTTCGGTAAAGCCTTCGCAAACTGCAAAGCAAATATTCGAGAATTGTAGAGTATCTCCTTCTACCACAGCACATACAGGGTCATAATATTCCGGGCAACCACAAATAGTAGTATCCGGAAAACAGGCAAATACATCGGCTTCGGTAAAGCCCTCGCAAGCCGCAAAGCAGATATTTGAAAATTGCAAGGTATCCCCTTCCACCACAGCACATACCGGATCATAATATTCCGGGCAACCACATTCATCTTCACAGGCTACAAATTGATCCTGGGTATAACCCGCACAAAGCGCTAGACAAGGATTTGAAAAGAATAGCCTCTCACCAGAATCGTCCAGCACACAGGTTGGTATATATACGGCATCACAAACACAATCCCCCTCTGCCCTTACCTGCACCACAGCAGTAAAAGTACTTTGGCAAGAATCCGCATAAATGGATAAGGTCACCTCATATTCTCCTGGTTCTTGATAGGTGTGAACTGGCTCAAACTGATCAGAGGAATTCCCATCGCCGAATTCCCATAATAGAGTATCGATCATTTCTGAACTAAAAGAGAGGTTTTGGAACAAGATGCTATAATCAGGTCCAAAACTTACTTGCTCGTAGTGAAAAAATGCTTCGCAGCCGACCACTCCTGGAGGGGTATCCAACTCCGCACAAAGATGAAAAAAGAAGAATGCACTATCTGGTATCACCTCCTCCACAATTTGCACTCCCGTGCAGAAGTCGACTATACCCACTTGCTGTAAAGCAGATCCATTGGCATTCAAGAGCGGTCCCGAGAAGAAGCCGTCTTCGTTCGTAAAGACCTCCTCTTCGAGGTCTTCGTAAACCAGGAGCACCGGGTATCCTGGAATAGCTTGTTGTTCTTCCCCAAAAACGACATTGCCAATGGCAAGCTCTTGACCATGTAGAGCCAACCAGCTCAGCAAAGTCAGGACAATGATCAAGTACTTTCGTTTACCCCCAGTGCTTAGGGGTTTAGATTTGGGATCGTAGATTGTTTTCATAACTTTTCAATAGTTTTAGCATTAAAATAAGTGTCCAAATACATGGCTTTCATTTAGCTCAGCGGTTATGACAGCGGGATCTTTTAATGGTTTTTGATAGGTGATTTTAAGGAGACTGAATCCAAATTTTCTTAGTACTGATACTATGAATTCCAATAATTTTCAGGAGCAAAGGCCCAGCGGGTAGACCCTGCACAGGTACTGCAAAGTGTGTCCTGTTAGCCACAGGCTGAGTTTTCAATTTTTGACCACTAAGGGTGTAAAACTGAATTTCTTGTATGAGGTCTGTGGACAGAATATTGAGCTGGGATTGAGTCGGGTTCGGATAAACCTTAACTAATTGATTTTTATCTTTATCAATGACATCAGAAATAGCCTTGGGATTCGTCACCTCCAAATGAATACTATCCTCCACAACAGGGATCGTGTTAAAATCTCCATCGATCACTCCCACCCCCACTACGCTTATGGCTATTGGCAACTGATTTACATCATCAGGCAACAACTCTATGAGGTCATCTTCTATAATAATTGATAAAGTACCTATTCTTCCAAAGGCCATGCTTGGCTGTTTTCCAAGCCGAGTCATAGCGATATCCAACCTACCACTATTAGCAGGAACAGCTTCGGGGAACCGCTGCAAAATGAAAAGCTGACTATCTTGCCCTAACCAGCCAGGGTTAAGGTCCAAGCGTAACTCAGCAATCAGTTCTGCATCATAAATGATATTGAATGCTATCCCGTTTACATCCAATAGTGGATTTTCGGGAGAACCCAGAAACAAAGGGATCTCTAGAGTGGAATTTTCTGTAACGAGTGGAGGAATCGCATTGCGATCAAAACTAATGGCGGGATCAGTACCAGGAACTCCTTCCAGGAATTCACTGTTGACAACCACTCCGTTTTCGGCACCATAATTAGCCGAGATGGTCAACAGATCCAAGAAATCAACTGCCCCATTACCATCCGCGTCGGCATAGGCAAAGTTAAGTCCAGAAGGAAATATATCTTCCCATAACAGACTAATAAATTCTTCAGAATCTTCGGGTGATTCCCCTAAGCGACTGGGACCAATTTCTCCAAATGCGTAGCCCGTGTACAATACATCATAGTTCTCGACTCTACCATTATTGTCGGCGTCTCCCGGGAAAATTTGACCCAATGTGGGCAACTGGAGTAAACAAACCAGGAGGAGACTAAATAGTAGTCGATCTATGGATTTCATGGGCAATGCGGTCATTTTGGTTCAAAGGTATGTGCTAGACCTGTGGACTGCAATTACATTTTTCGGTATTTATCAGGATTTTTAGTCTCTTAATTTACAAACAACGAATAATTATTATATTCATTATCAATAAATTATAATATTTTTACATCTGAATTTTATCAGAATTTCACCCCTATGTTGAACAGTAAATTGATTCAAATCCTGCAAACATTTGACAGTAAACAGCGCAGAGCCTTTGATGACTTCATTGCCTCGCCCTACTTCAATAAGCAATCGGAGCTAGTAACTTATTACCGACATCTCAAAAAGTTAGCTGCCGAAGGGTTTCCAGCTCATAAATTGACTCGGGAAGATGTATTCCGGAAGGTATTTCAGGAACAGTCCTATGATGAAAAACAACTGAACTACCTCAGCAGCCAATTACTGAAGTTGGTGGAACGCTTTACGGGTATTGCCAGGTTTGAAGCAGCAGGTATCCTTCCAAACTTTTTCCAACTTCAATATTGTATTGATCATCGTCTTGAAAAACACTATCAGTATGGTATGAAGGCTGCCAGAAAAAAATTAGAGCAGGAAAAGCGAGGAAACGAACAGTACTTCTATCAGCAGTATCTTTTAGCCGATTTGCGAGAAAAGCATTTTTCTAGCTTAAAAGAAAGAAGGTATGACGCTGGCTTGCAAGAGGCCGCTAACTATTTCGATCAATATTATTTGTTTAAAAAGTTATATCACCTCTGTGCCATGCTGGATCGACAGCACGTAGTGACCACTAGCTACGATACGCACTTCATAGAGGATATTCAGCATATGGTGCGCGCTTTGCCTTTTGACTCACCCGCTATTCATACCCTAGAACAGTTATTGCTAAGCCTTAGAAATCCTTCTGAGGCAGAGCATTTTCGCCAACTACGAGAATTGCTACGGCAACATGGTGGCCACTTTTCGGAATCTATGTTAAGAGACCTGTACTTTAGTGTCATTAATTTCTGTATTAGGAAAGTTAGATATGGAGAGAAATCCTATGCAAATGAATTGATGTCGATTTACCAAGAAGGAATCCAGAACGGAGTACTATTTGAAGACGGTTATCTCTCTCCTTGGACCTTTAAAAACTTGGTCAAATTGGGCATTGGCTTGAAAGAATTCACCTGGACTGAAACTTTCATTGCCGATTATGCGCCTAAGTTACCCACTCACATGCAGCAGGATGCCTTACACTTTAATTTAGCGGATCTATATTACGCTTTGCAAGATTACCCAAAGGCGCAGCTCCATCTTAGGCAGGTTGAATTTAGTGATGTGCAGTATAGTTTCGGGGCAAAATTGACATTGACCAAAATCTACTACGAAACTAAGCAAGAGGAAGCCCTGCACTCTCTGCTATCTTCATTTCGGATATTTCTTCAACGAAAGAAGTTGATTACCAAGGAGGTAAAAATGCCCTATCTAAACTTTATACATCTGGTCAATAAGCTATACAAAGCGAAACCTCATGCGCTCAACGCTCTAAAGCTAGAAATCCAGGGAACTGAAATGCTAACAGCAAGAAGTTGGCTTCTACAACAGTTAGAATTGAAACATTGAAGATAGGCTATAGCTGAGCTAATTCTTCCTTTAATTTTTTCGACAAGCCCTTTACGACCAAGTCATAGGAATGATCGATCAATTCTTTCAAAAAACTGGCTTCCAGATCTTCTTCAAAATATACCGTATTCCAGTGTTTTTTGCTCATGTGCCAACCAGGTTGGATAGCAGGATATTGTTCTCGTAATTCAATAGCCCAATCCGGGTCACACTTCAAGTTTACTCGAAATTCGGCATGCTCCAGCCCCGTCAAGGCAAACATTTTCCCCATCACCTTAAATACTAAGGTTTCTTGATCAAAAGGAAAAGTCTCCTCCACTCCCTTTTTGGACATGCAGTAGGCGTGAAATTCTTCAATATTCATAGGTAAGTAATTTAAATCAGGGGCAGTAAGATACGAAACCTTGCAAAAACACACAATAAAATGTTTCAACCAAACATCCTTTTGTTTCCCTTAAAAGGGCTACCTTTTGCGATAAAACAACTAACAATGGATGCCAATACGTATCAACAATTAGCTAATCGTACACTAATCGACCGGCCAGACTTCGAAATAAGTGATGAACAAACCATGATTGCCTGGAATGCCATAGGGTTGGCTGGTGAAGCTGGTGAGGTAGCAGATCTAGTAAAAAAACAGATTTTCCATCAACAGGGAATCGACCACCTCAAGATGAAAAAAGAACTGGGGGATGTGCTTTGGTATGTAGCCGCATTATGTACAGAATTCAACCTGACAATGGAGGAAGTTATGACCCATAATATCGATAAATTAAGGGCTAGATTCCCCGACGGCTACTCGCCAGATCGAACTACCTTTCGAGAAGGAGATGCTTCTTAAGAAGAGCTATTTCTCCAGCTCAAAGAAATCCTTCAATCGCCCTTCCAAATCAAACATCTTAAAGGAAAATTTTCCCTGATAAATATCAACTAAACAGTAATGGTGTCCATGCTGTACCTTATTGGTAAAGAACGATCGAGTAGGCGTAAAGTCCTCTAGGTTACCACCAGCGCCTCCACTTTTCAAGTAGATGACCCCATTTTCTTGATCAATCTGACCATTTTTCATTGGCCAGGATCGCTCGTAAGCATGCACATGCCCATAGAATACTACATCCACTCCCTGATCTTCATACAATTTTTTCAGATCATCAAATCTGGGGTCCCCCCTTTCAGATTGCTTCCCGGCCCAAGTATTTCCAAAGTCGTTCTCGTCCGAAGAAAGGGGACAGTGGTGATGAGCAACGAACTTCCAGGTGGCCGTAGAAGACTCCAGCACCTTCTTTAACCATTCATACTGCATTCCTCCGGCCTGGAGTTCTTCCCTTTCATTGCTATTCAACATGAAAAACTCAGCATTGCCAAAGGAAAAATGATAATAAGATTCAGGTTCGGGCAGGGCGTGATAGCGATTGTACCAATACAAATCCGATTCACCATTTCCAGGTACTGGAAAAAAAGGGATTCGACTACCCAATGGGGTGATGCCAGTGAAATACTCATGCGTCCACTGAAACTTATGGGGCTCCTTGCCTCCATCTGTTACATCGCCTAGATGCATAATGAAATTTGGCCTTTCGCCCCAAACCATTTTTCCCAATTGTTGGTTGATGTGCGGTCGGCTTTCTGTATCTCCCAATACACAGAAAGAAAAAGCTCCATCCTCCTCCACCGCTGTAGAGAAAGTTAAGGTCCCAGATTTCATCCGCTCACCGTTTTCGTCTATAACTTCTATCTCATAATAATAAGGTGTTGCTGGCTGCAAGCCTTGGAGGGTGGTTTCCTGTATATAAGTCAAGCTGTCGATAAGTTGTTCCTGTTCCAGTGGTAATTGTGTACCATACCTAATGACTGCCTTAGCAGGTCGGTCTGTTTCCCAAACGATATTAATCCTATCTTGTCGGGCAAAATTCAGGTATGGTCCAGCCGTAAAATGGAATAATTCTCCAAAAAGTACACCCTTGGTCACTTGGTCCTTCATATGAGCAAACCCTTCTTGCACCTCTTTCTGCTCCCATATCGTTGAGTAGAGATTGATCTTCTTAATTAAATTGGATAGTTCCATAAAGGGCTCATTGGCGAAATACCCAAAGATTTCCAAGGCAGCATCAGAACCGTACTTTATTTGCCTCGACGAGGAAGTTATTTCCTCCTTTCGTTCACCGTTTACATACAACTTAAGCTCCTCGCCCGTAAATACGGCTACTACATGAAACCAATAGTTCTTCCATCCTCGCTCTAAGGGAGTATTGAGCAAAAGTTCTTGTCCTTGAGCATTTTTCAAATAGAAGCTCAATTCTTCATCATAGTAACCCATGTACCAGTCTGGTCCGTTCACCCCTCCTGCCGATATTACAGTTCCCACCGGTTGATTCACATGATTCAATACATACATTTCTAAAGTAAAAGGCGAACGGGGAAGTTTATTATCATCCAAGAGATCGGATATCCGTTGCGTAGGCGTTTGCTCTTGATAAATCACGGGCCCACCCAGGCGCTTGAATCTTTCAAAGCGCCCCGTCGGCGGATCAATTCTATTGCCCGGATAATTTGCGGCGTTCCGCGGTAAGGTATAGTTAGGATGGAAAGTCCAGTCTGCGATTGGCTCTGCCTGCCCCATCAGAACTGCCTGGAGGCCGCTCGATAACAGGAAGAAAAGGATTAAAAGGCTTTTGGCATGTGACATAGATAAAGGGAGCTTGTTGTGGGCAGAAAAGTAGCGAATTGGTATCTACTGAATAACAGCTCCCTATTAAATTTTTGTAAAATTGTTCTACAATGACCAACAGGATAAGATTTTAAATCCTAGTTTTCAATAGTCGCACCACTTTATTACGCTGTAAATAAACCGGGTAGGCAAGGGCCGCTGCAAAGCAGCAAGTGATCAACAAAGCAAGTGGGAAGACGCCTTCTTTGATGTAGGCGTAGCAAATCGCAAAGAGTGCAAATGTTATTCCTAACACGACCACCTTAAGTGCCGTATCATGCCAGTGTTGCTGCTTACGCAATTGTGAAGTAGTCATAGCATCAAAATCATGCATAATAGTAAATTTAGTTGTGAACAAAAGACCAGTTATACAAGCTACCCACAAAGGCAGATGTAACCTAATCCATTTTATCAACGCCGCTTTTTCCTCGACGGACGCAGCCTCACAAGCAGACAAAGGGCAAGTAATCCTACCGCACAACGGCAAAATCAAAACTAATTTTACATAACTCACGGAACTATTTCAGACCTATTATGTTGATGATCAAGACAGATAGAAGTAGACGCCGCTACTGGCTCGAAAAAAAATCTCAATATTTTTTCTCAGACCTTTTGATTTCTTGATAAAGGTTATATATTTGCCACCGCTTTAGAAATAAAGCATAACAAAAAAGGCCATATGGCCCGTTCGTCTAGGGGTTAGGACGCAGGATTTTCATTCCTGAAACACGGGTTCGATTCCCGTACGGGCTGCTATTGCTATACAAGACCTTAACACTACATGATTTTTCATCTAAAAGTGTTAAGGTCTTTGTCTTTTCTGCCTTTTTATTCATTTCAGGTAAATGATTTTTCATACGATTTAGGGTATTTGTTGCCGGAATGTTGCCGTTTTTTTTCATGAACAGCTTTTTTTGGCTATTTTCGGTAACAAGCCAATTTTTAGTGCAAAATAAATCGCGCCTGAAATGGGAATTTCGATCCGAATACAAGCCAAATCTTGGGAAATCAATAAACATGGGTTAATACCCATAAAGCTCTTTTTAACCATTGATAGAAAATGTAGACGGTTTCATCTAAACCAATTTGTTTCTCCCCAACATTGGATTGGAACGCCGCCTGAATTTGTCAAATCCAAAGGCAAGGACAAGCATCCCAATGCACGATTTTTAAACCTACATTTGAGCAATCGACTCACCGAAGCTCAGCGAATTATTTTAGAACTGGAACAGGAGGGAATCGCACCAAATTTTAAGAGTTTTAAGGCCAAATTTTTGGGCTACGAAACGCAAAGTTTTTTTGATTGGCATGAGAAATATGTCGAAGATAAAATCTGCGGAAATGTCAAACAGGCGACAATTAGAAATTACCGATCTCAAGCAAAAAAACTCAAAAAGTTCTCTAAAGAGATCAAATTGCGGCAAATCACACATGATTTTATAACGGATTATGCTCGATTTTTGAAGAACAAACTTGGAAATGACGATAATACGATCTACAAAAGCTTGATTTACTTCCGCGCAGTATTTCAATTTGCCAAAAAGAAGAAGGCAGTGAGTGGAGATCCTTTCGAAGACATCATTTTTGAGCAAAAAGTTAAACCAGCACCTTATCTAGAAAAAGAGGAGGTAGAGCGACTCATGAACTTGTATAGGGCCAGAATCATCAAAGAATCCTGGCAAAACGTCTTGCGAATGTTTTTATTTGCCTGCCATTCGGGATTGTCATACAAGGACATGACTTTACTCAAATACTCAGACGTTATCAAGGTTCATAAATACTATGGTATTACGAGCAAGCGAATTAAAACTAATAGCCGCTATTTTGTGCCTTTATTCGAAGAAGCATTATATTTATTAGGGAATTTTCCTGACAATAGAGACCAGTTGGTTTTCAACTCAATATCCAATCAAAAAACCAACGAATATCTTAAGGAGGTAGTCAAGATTGTCAAGATTACCAAAAGAGTTTCTTTCCACACAGGCCGTCATAGCTTCGGTCACAGTCTCATTAGAAAAGGTATTGATAGATCCTACATCAAGGAAATCCTTGGACATCGCTCTGAAATCATTACTGAGCACTATTCCAAGGTTATGCCTATTGATGTTATTAATAACATATACAATCGTTGGAGTAATGAAGAGAATCGGTAGTACAGCTAGAGAAAGTGAAATTATGATTCAGCTTACCTATAAAAAGGCACGCGAGATCCTAATTGCACAGCGAGAAGGACTAATGACCAGGAAAAGTTTAGCTGAAGAACTTGAAACGCAGCCTAGTACCGCACTACGGTATGAAAATGGTACTTACATCATGAACATTCCCATGTTTATGAAAGTCTGTCAAATTCTAGGTCTCGATTTTATCGAAGTATTGAAAAGTGCTCGTAAGCAAGCTAAAATTGAACTAAAAAAAAGAGCACTCAATCTAAAAGGTGAGGATTGAGTGCCAGAGCTTCTGTAAAATCTCATGAAAAAATGTCGATACCACAAAATTACAAAAAATTGCTAATAAGGCAACTTTAAAGTTGTTTTTTAAGCAACTTTCTGTTCTGTCTTAATCTCCGAGGCCACCCGCGCCATCGCATCCGAATACAACTCCCCATTTTTCCTGCGTTGTTTTACCTCAGCATGAAATAGCTTTAGTGCCTTAGGCTGCTTCTCCAACTTTTGCACCAGATCTCCACATTCTTTGTACAGTTTTTTCCACTTGCTAGATTGATCCGCCGTACAGGTCCCTTCCAAGGAGCACTTCAATAGCTCCCGGTAGGATTGTAGGCAAATAGCATATTGCTTCTCTCCTTTAGTAGTGTAGACTTGCTTCATCCGGGCTTCTTTCACTACAATGGAGTAGGAGCCCCTGGCGGGTGCCTCTACTTTAGTCAGCTTGAAAGAGTCCACACAAAGGCGATAGTACTTTCGGTTGCCTAGGAAAGTAGACAGGCCACTCAAGCCTGCATAATCAGCTACCTCCAAGATGATTTCTTGTTGATCTCCCTTAGTTCTC
>CBDHHG010000005.1:0-170059 GCA_965263225.1 Saprospiraceae bacterium | reverse complement strand
AGCCGTCTTCTTAATTGGCTTGCTATTGGTTCCCAGTGATTGGGATCAACTTCATCTGGATAGATTTGTTGTAAAGACGCGACAGACAAATGATTAGATCTTTCTCTATAATTAAAAACCGCAAGCAGGACATGGTCAAAAAGTTCTATAAACCAGGCAACAGTCATTTCATTATCAGTAATATAGAGGATTTCAAAGCACATGAGGTAGCTGGGACTTTTCGCATACTCTGGGTAAAAAGCGGAAAGCTCGAAATGCTCTTGGATTATGAAAAGGTAACCATCTTGCAAAATCAAATGATTTGCTTAGTCCCCAATCAACATATTGAAATCCACTCTCCAGCGGAAGGGTATATTTTCCAATACAATAGGGATTTTTACTGCTTGATTGATCACGATCACGAAATTAGCTGCGTAGGTTTACTTTATTATGGCTCTTCCCTAACTCCGATTATCAACCTCGATGCCAAACATCAGCGCAAGATCGAATTGCTTTGGGAGGTGTTTTTGGATGAATTCGATACCAAGGATAACATTCAGGAGGAAATGCTTCGCATGCTACTAAAGCGACTCATCATTATTTGCACTCGATTGTATAAAGAACAGTCGGAAACTCAGTACAAAAAAGAAGAATTAGACGTGATCCGGCAGTTTCATGTCATGGTGGAAAAAAATTATAAAGACAAGCAGAAGGTAAGTGATTATGCAGAAATGCTTAATAAATCTCCCAAGACCCTATCTAATCTGTTCTCCAAGAATAACGAAAGACCTCCGCTGCGCCAAATTCATGAGCGGATTGCACTAGAGGCAAAGCGAATGCTACATTTTACAGATAAATCCATTAAGGAAATTGGCTGGGAATTGAGCTTTGAGGAAGAAGCTCACTTTAGTCGTTTTTTCAAACGGCTTACAGGCCAATCTGCCACAAAATATCGATCTAAGGGAAAAATTGATAATTCTTCGGGAAAAGTTGCCTAACCTTCCCCCTCATTTTGCCTACATCTTTGTGATGTCAATTAATTAATTCAATTACCAAGCAGCTATTAGCGTTTAACCCTTTGATTTTGTTCTGGCGATCTTCAAGCCATTCATCGTTCCCAAAATCCTCATTTAGCTATGGCTAAACTCCGGTTTTGGCGCCTCGACTGGCATAAAGACCTCCGACAACAATTCTCAAAGATCAAACGCTAAGAGCTACTAAAAAAATCATAAAGAAATGGCAACCTTCAATGTTCCAACCGGAGAGCAAGTATCTGCGAACAATCAAGCAATTTTTGATAACCTAGAGAAGGCGGTTGGATTCGTTCCTAATTTGTATGCCACTTATGCGCATTCTGAAAATGCCCTGGCGAACTACCTCAACCTATCCAATGCCAAAACCTCCTTGTCTAACAAAGAGAAAGAGGTTGTAAACTTGATCGTAAGTGAAGTAAACGATTGTCAGTATTGCAAAGCTGCTCATACAGCAATCGCAAAAATGAACGGTTTCAATGATGATCAAATCCTTGAATTGAGAGCTGGCAGTGCTTCTTTCAATGCCAAATATGACGCCCTAGTAAGACTAGCGCAAAACATCACTGAAAACAGAGGCGCAGCAGACCAAGATCTAGTAGATCGCTTCCTAGACGCAGGATATACCAAAGAAAACTTGATTGATACCATCGTACTGATTGGCGACAAAACCATTAGCAACTACCTACATAAGGTGACGCAGGTACCGGTTGACTTCCCAGCCGCGCCAGAACTAGCTACAGTTTAGTGTAATCCATATTCGAATTGGGATGAAGTATTTAGCTTCATCCCTTTTTTACTTAATTTAGTCAGCAATACTAAGTACCCTTATTATGCAAAGCACAGACCTAAAAGCCGCTCTAGACGCCCGAAAAGCGGGTTGGGCGGAGAAAGCCTCCGATGAGATCAAGCGAATTTATACAGAAGGTATCGAGGATGTAGAAAACAGTGGCATTTTGGCATCAGCTAAACAGGCCGGGGATATTGCCCCAGGTTTCACCTTACAGAACGCTACAGGAAAGGAAGTGAGCCTATCCGATTATCTACAAAAAGGGCCAGTGGTGTTGACGTGGTACCGAGGTGGCTGGTGTCCCTATTGTAACATCACCCTAAGATACCTACAGCAGGCACTACCAGATATCCAAGCTGCTGCTGCACAATTGCTCGCCTTAACCCCCGAATTGCCCGATAAATCCCTAACAACCCAGGAGAAAAATGAATTGAGCTTTGAGGTACTTACGGATACGAACCTTACAGTAGCGAAGGAATATGGCATTGTTTTCAAACTGATTGATGAGGTGGGTGCAGCCTATCGAAAGAATTTTTCCCTTTTGGAATTTAATGGCAACGATTCTGATGAACTCCCTCTGGCGGCTACCTATGTCATACAGCCTGATGGCCAGATCACTTATGCCTTCCTAGATGCTGAGTACCGCAATCGAGCTGAGCCAGCAGATATACTGGCAGCTTTGTGAAGAGATTAAAGGAATATTTACAGTCGGATTATAATGAGTGATGGGATTAACCGGCTCGATAGTTAGACGCTGAACTGTAAATATTCCCTTAGGCAAATTGGGTATTAAGCTACCTACAAGCATGTACCTTCTTGGATACAGAGTTGGGTCTTAATGAGCTACCAGATGGCTACAGTTCTAATCACAATCTTTTTAATCTTCACCACCTCTTTTTTATCACTTTGGGAAGGCACTTGCACATCCAATATCGTCAAGATTTGGCCAAAAATATTTAACTTCATATTCTGCCCTGCTAGATCCGAATATTGACTTTCCCAACCTGGTTGAAAATTTTCGCTATCAAGTGATGCGAAAAAGAGAATATTATTGTTGTAAGGATGTTTATAAGTGAGCTGAAAGTTCCTATCCGTTTTGTTTATTTCAAAGTTTGCACTGATCATGACCTTCTTCTGGACAATTTCATCATTCCATCTATTCAAGAAGGCATTAATATTTCTTGTTCCTAGTAATTTTCTGGTGGCATCAATTTCTTGTTGATCTAACTTTAATAACTTGTATTTAGATCTAATTTTCCGAATGATAGAATCGAACTCAAGCAACTCATTAGATTTTTCGGTTTTTAATTCTAGGTTAAGGCTCAAATCATCATTCTCTACAATTTTCTTAAGATATTGTACAAACTTTCTTGATGGTGATATATCCTGAAGTTCAATAGAACTAATGATCTTACTTAGGTCCCCCGACTTAACCAAAACATCCAACATCTCCGGAATCCCACCACTGATCGATTCGACCTTTTCCCGTGATATTTCCGCCTCTAGTCGCTTTACAATAATATCTTGGTTAACATCTGGGTCCTTAAAATAGTCATTATAAGATTGCTTAATATCTGATTCCAGCAAGTAGTGGAAGGAGAAATCTTTTTGTCCTAAGAGATGTTCCTTTTTCTCCTTCACTTTATTATCATTGATAGCTGGTATTTCATTTGAACTAACATTCTCACTGTAGGGAATCAGTATTTCTACTCTTTCGAAGTGCGTCAATTTAGTCCCTTCTTTTCCAGGCTTCAATCGAAATAAATCGTCCTTTATCTGTGAAAAATCGGTGTTCAGATCGACAGTATCATAATCCACCCCTCCTCTATATGCGATAAGATTCATGTAAACTACTTCAGGGAGATCTTCCTTAGTTAGAATTCTGATTGGCTCTACCATGGATTGAATATTGATTAAATTAAAGGCAGTTGAACATTAATCCACTTAAGTATGAGGATATAATTAGGCTAAAGTATCTGACTGAGGGAGTTTTCAATCTAGGCAAGGCGCAAAAACCGCGGATAGCCATAGCTAACCAAGGATTTTTGCAACGTAGCATAGGTTGAAAAATGCCCGTCATATCTTCTAGGATAATTGTATTCTCATACTTAAAGTTATGTAAATTCTAAGAATTCATTCCTTGCGGGTATTATTAATTGCTTTCAAAATAAGGGCTTCCAATGCGTAAAAAAGGCTGTGTGGCAGATATGAGAGCCGAACAATACGGTGGATCTCTGATGTTAAAACATTTTCTGACTCAAGGGCATTGTCATGATTGGGGGTTCAATGATTTGTTCTGTCTACAGCAGAAAGAGCAAGCTAAAGCAGATAACTAAACAAAAACAACCCGCATCTGGCTTTCGCTCGGATGCGGGTTGTCTTTTATTGGCAGTTACTCACAGACTAGGACTGTGCAACGGAACTTGCGCTTTTTCCTTTAGCCTTGTTGGCCGCAAAATCTTCAGGGCGCAATTGCAATTTCTTAGCCAATACCTTATCCAAAAATCGGATTGGCAATATATTGGGCAAGAACCAGGTATTAAACCAGTCCTTATTAATAGCAAAACGATGTTTTGGCTTCGCCTTTTCAAGATTTTCTAGCAGCACCTTAGCGACCTCTCGCTCGGTAAGTCCCTTAGGAATCGTATTGATCAGCGCATTCTCTAGACGAGCCGTAATCGAATGATAGTAATCTGTATCCTTATAACGCTCCGCATAAACCGATACCTTAGACACCATATCATTTTTAACTGGCCCTACGTAGATGTCGATCACATCAATTTCATAGAGCATCAACTCCCTGCGCAAAGTATCACACAAGCTATGCATCGCACTCTTAGTCGCAGCGTATAAAGCAGAGAATGGCAATGGGATAGCCGCAGAAGTGGAGCTCACATGAATGACGCGCCCAGGCTTTTGGCTATCCGTTTGGCGTAGTAAAGGAACAAAGGCCTGAATCACACTCAAGGCACCGAAGACATTCACCTCAAACTGATTGCGCATGTCATCGCGGCTCAAATGAAGAATAGGCCCAGGAATATGGATACCTGCATTAGCCACTACACCCGCCAGATTCTCACCAGGGCCCAATTTAGCTTTGGCTTGCTCAACTGCCGCTGCAATGGCTTTTTCATCCACTACATCAAACAACAGCGGTGTAATGCGTTCTCCTATTTCAGCCTTCACACGATCTGCATCCGCCTGCTTGCGTACGCTACCAAAGACGTGATAGCCCTTCTCCACAAAGTATTTAGCGGATGTGTATCCAATTCCAGATGAGACCCCTGTTATCAATATATGTTTCATTTCACTCTATGATTTGGAACGAAGAAAAGAAGGCAACAATCGCATTTGCTTACCGAGAATGCGATCAATCATGCGTTGTGGGAGCATGGTAGGTAAGCGGTAACCTTTGAAGTAAAGATCCGGCTTAACGTAGCGATATTTGGGCTTCCGCGCGGTTAAAGCGGTATGGATTGCACCAGAGATTACCTCAGGTTCTAAGCCAAACTCTCGCATTTCCATAGCTGTCTCCATTCGTCGCTGCATCGGCTCTTCGAAGTCCGTTCCTGCGTATTGAGATTTTACTTGATTCAGTTTTTCAATAATGCCCGTCCTTACTCGCCCAGGTACTACCTCAATCACATCTACTCCATAGGGATAGAATTCTCTGCGCAAAGTGTGATTCATACTCATCAGGGCGCGCTTGGAGGCGCTGTAGGGCCCTAGAAAAGGCATCGCGATTTCGCCCGACAAGGAAGTCACATTTACGATTCGTCCAGGTTGCTGACCTTCTTTCCCTCTCAATAGGGGGAAATAAGCCTGACACAGGTTCAGGGGACCAAAAGTATTCACTTCAAATTGATAGAACATGTCTTCCTTCGACACATGCGCGATAGGCCCAGAGACCACCGCAGCTGCATTGTTAACCAGACCGAATAGGGGTTGCCCATTCAGGTGCTGCTCTACTTCTTTGACACTATTTCGGATTCCCGCTTCGTCCACGAGATCAAATACCAAAGGCGTGAAGTGTTGAGGATACGCTTTACGAAGTTCAGCTGCATCCTTTTCCGTACGGACACACCCGAATAAATAAAATCCTCTATCGATCAGATACTTTACTGTCGCATAGCCAATTCCACTTGACGTACCAGTGATTACTATATGTCTCATTTTTCTACATTACTTTTGACGATAAGGTCCTTATGGAGCCCTCACTAAACTTCCAATCCTAAAACGGAGATCAATTCATCCGCATATTTTCGATCATTCGCCAGGCGAGGCATCTTATTTTGTCCGCCCAACTTACCTTTAGACTTCATATAGTTCCTGAATCCATCCTTTGGCACCGAACGTATGACCAAAGGCTGTAGCATCGCACCTTCAATCAAATCTTTGTAATAGATATTTTTATCGCATAAAATATCATCTACTTGCTTCGAAAAGGCCTTCATATCACCGGGAGATTCTGCGAATTCCACAAACCATTCATGATAGGGTAATTCTCCCGCTGCTGGATTAACCTGCGGAGCCACGGTAAACTCTATAATACCTACTTTCTCTTTAGCAGCTACCTCTTGAATGGCTTCCTCCACTTCCTCACCGATCACATGTTCTCCGAAGGCAGAGATGAAGTGTTTCGTTCTCCCCGTTACTACCACCCGGTAAGGACTAGTAGAAACAAAACGCACGGTATCTCCAATGATATAGCCCCACAGGCCAGAATTAGAATTAAGGATAATGGCATAATTGGGGCCTACCTGAACATCTTTAAGTTGTAGGCGGGTGGGATTTTCATTGTGAATTTCCTCGGCCGGTACAAATTCGTAAAAGATCCCTCCGTCGACGTTTAACAGCATACCCTCCACCCCCTGTTCGTCCTGGAAGGCAATAAACCCTTCTGAAGCGTTATAGGTCTCGATGTAAGCAATGTCTCGACCGATCGCCTGGCGGAACTGATCTTTATAAGGAATAAAGTTCACGCCTCCATATACGTAGATTTGGAAATTGGGGAAGATTTCTCCCACGGTCTGCTTCCCCGTCTTTTGGATAAGTTGTTCAAAATACATCAACACCCAAGGTGGGATTCCACCAATGACTGTCATATCTTTTTGTAGAGTTTCCTCGCAGATTTTATCCACCTTGGTTTCCCAATCATCGATGGTATTGGTCTCGTAAGTAGGAGTGAGATTCTTACGGAAATAGGAAGGAATGTGATGATAAGTAATCCCTGACATCCGTCCAGCCTGCACTTTTTTCACCTGCTGCAACTCCGGGCTACCCTGAATAAAGATTAAGCCGCCATCCACCCAGCTTGCATTACCCGTCTCGTGCACATACATCGCCAGAGCTATTCTTCCGGCATTGATAAAAGTTGGCATGCCTTCTTCTGATACCGGAATATATTTGATCCCAGAGGTTGTACCAGAAGTTTTGGCCATATATTTGGGCGTCCCCTTCCAAAGCACATTTTCCTCCCCTTCCAATATTCGGTCGACATAGGGGCGGAATGCTTCGTAATCACGCAGTGGAATGGCTTTCTTAAAGCCTTCATAATCGGTTACCTTGTCCAATCCATGGTCTCGCCCATAAGCTGTTTCTTTACCAACGGCAAGGTTATGTTCAAAGACCTGTTGCTGGTACTCAAAGGGATCATTTTTCCACTTCTGAACACGCTTAGCATAATACTTAGCCACTCGCTTGGCAATGAAAGATTTGATACTCATGTCTTAGATAGTTCCTTGATCTGTTCTTAAAAAACGGCTTATCGCATTAGTTGGAATAATGCGGATCTCTTCCTTATTCGCTCCCCTAAAGACAGTGAATCGCGTATTTGATTAGTTAGTATTTGGGAAAAGAATCGAGTTCTCGTTATCTGTTTCGGCTGTAAGGTAGCACTTTATCAGAAAAATGCACTGAGCCAAGACAAGTGAAATGAAGACAGCTTGGCTTCCCAGTCTATAGCCATGAAGTAGGTTAATGGGGCTCAAAAAGCAAAAATCTTCCAGCTTTGGTAAGCTGGAAGATTTTTGGCGTGCCTTTCTTTCCTAGGCAAAGGTCAGATTGGTTGGGTTGTCTTTTAGTCCCAACTCTCTCAGGAACAACAGGTGATCACGCATCACCGTGCTAAAGGATTTATTGACGTACCTGATATTGTATTCTGCGGCTGTTTCCTTCACGATCTTGGTTAAATCGTAGTAGTGTATATGGTTGACACCTGGAAACATGTGATGGACTACGTGCGTGTTGATCCCACCGAAAAACCAGTGGATCAGTTTGTTTTCAGCTGAATAATCAACGGTAGTCAAAATCTGGTGCGTCATGAAATCCATCTCTACTACTCCATCATCATTGGGAAGAGCGTAGTCACTATCATAGGTTACGTGCACGGGGAAAGAAACAATGGCAGTGAAGATTCCTGCTACAAACATCATGGCTAGAGTAGCTAAAATGATCGATCCCCAAGACAAACCGGTAACCCATACTGGAACCACAATCATCATAAAAACAAACCACACTTTACTGAGTAGGATAATCACTACTTCCTTAGTGGGATGTTTGTCGATAATCATATTACCGAACTTCTTCTCCTTCAGCAGTTTGAAGTCTCTGACAAGTAAGATATATGGTCCTAGCAAACTATAAATAGCCATCGCATATAAGTGCTGATAGCGGTGAATCGATGTACGTGGTGACATGGGATTCAATCGCAACAAGCTCGTTTGATCTAAATCTCCATCACTTCCTGGGATATTGGTAAAAGCATGGTGAGAAACGTTATGCTTCAAACGCCAGAAATAACTACTGACTCCAAAGAAGTTCCAAATGTATCCCATGAAGTAGTTTACCTTCTGATTAGAGGAAACCGCATTATGTACCGAATCATGACCGATAGCAAAAAGAATCGAAACGATCAAGACACCCATCCCAAGATATGCGCCCATCACCGTGGCATAAGATTCTGGAAAAAGTAATACCAAGGAATATAGGCCGAAATACATCGCTAGCAAAGAAAAGATCTTGAACCAATATAATGGAGTAGCTTTTCTATTTTGCTTATTCTCTTTGAAGTAGTTGCTTACTCTCTTTCCTAGCGCTATATAAAACTCGCTAGGCTTATCATTTTGAAATGTGACATTCATAATAAACTCAGGATTGTACTTTATTTAAACAGAAAAGAGCGAACCGTCTCAAGTTTAGCGCTGATGCGGCTAGGTTTATCCTTGCTAGAAAAGTTGTGACGCATGCGGTACAACCATACACTAAAGGCTAAGAAAACACCAGCCATTAAGCTACCAATGGGATCTCCCACTTCTATCCCCATTAATACAAAGGGAACGCCAAGTGCCATAAGTGCCAATCGTACGTGCTCCACCTGATAAGCCCATCTTTTCTTTTCCAGTAAGACCGGAACCGTCAAGGTAGCCATCGTGATTAGAACTGTGTACATTAGAACTTCCGGCAAGGGCATGAATTCGGTATAGAATGACATCAATGAATCATATCCATCTGTCACCTTCCCTTTTTTGATTAACATCGCACTCAACAAGCCCATTCCCAAAGCAACTTGTACAAATACGTAGATTGACAAGTCCAAAGGCGCCTTGGGATCGTATAGTGGTCGGTCCAGTCCATTGTTCTTGTCTTGAGAAGGTGGCATCATACCTTGTGGTGTCCAACCTGGTCGCTTTACAAACAGTTTCACCTTATTCCCAAATCCTTCGATCTTCTTGGCCTGCTTGAACAAATCAACCCAATAGTGGAAATAAGCCCAGTAAACATTATTACTCGGCAATCCGGTGGTAATTCCATACTTCACCTCATCTTCTTCTCTTTGATAAGTACCGAAGATCATATCCCACCAGATGAAAATACCACCGTAGTTTTTGTCCAAATATTTGTCATTTCTTCCGTGGTGTACACGATGCAAGGAAGGAGTCACAAAGATGTATTCCAACGGGCCCAATTTGCCAATCAACTGTGTATGCAGAAAGAACTGGTGTGTTCCACCTACGATGAATACCGTCCAAGCAAATTCAGGAACGAAACCGACAATCGGTAAAACGCTAAGGAAGAAAGTTCGAGCAATAGCCTGGAATCCCGACTGGCGAGACCCAACGGTGAGGTTGTAGTTCTCACTTTGGTGATGTACAATGTGTACTGCCCAAAGGAAGTTCGCTTCGTGGCCAGTTCGGTGATACCAGTAGTACAAGAAATCGTATAGCACCAGACAACACACCCACATTAGTGGGGTACGTGGCAACTCAGTAATAGCAAAATTATCAAATATCCATTTGAAAACGAATAGCATGATAATCGCATAGAAAAAGTCGAAAAGTCGTTCTGCCATTCCCGCCGTCATGTTGGTCACAGCATCGCTGAAGTGGTAAATTTCCTTACCCATCATCTTTCCCAACATGTACTCTACTCCCACAACAATAAAGAAGATAGGTGCAATTAGTCCTAAGAATGTTAGCATTGTCTACAAATTTTTCAAGGCCGTAATGCGCCTTGTTGAGGCTTGATCTCTCAAGCCTCTGTCCTTAAAAGTGATACAAAGCACACCCTACTTGAACACCAGATCCTACACCAATGATCAGGGCAATATCCCCTGGTTTTCCTTGGCCATCATCCTTCATTTGCTGCATTCCGTAGGCAATAGAAGAAGTGAATAAATCCTTTCTGTCTTTAGTTACATCAACAAAAAGGTCCTTGGAAAGTCCCATAGCTTGGCTAAGCCTAAGAATAAAGCTTTCTGATATTTGCTGAGGAATAATCTTTGTAATTTTACCGTCATTTAGCAACTGCTTGATATTTTCGTGCTTATCAAGCGTTTGCAAGATGCAGTCGATGAAAACATCTTCCGCTTTCTCGTCCAATTCTGGCTGAAGAACTGTGGTTCCACTTCCTTCCAGCCAAGTACTTGACACTATCCATTTGTCAATAGCATCTGTATACTTCTCAAATACGATGTCGCTAAAGCCCTGCTCTCCTTCTTTCGCTTTTCTCAAGATCACGCCAGATGCAGTCTCCTCAATTCCCAATAATGTATCCGGAAGCGTTTCCTTGTTATTCTCAATTTCCGCTGTTAGGATCAATGCATTTTGCACTTTCCCACTATTGATAGCACTACAACCGGCATCGATAGAGTTGAGGAAACCAAGTGCTCCGTTCATCACATCTAGTGCAAAGGAATTGGTGGAGTTGCGGTAATTGTCCGAACGCATCTTAATGTTACCTGCAATCAAAGCGGCAATTGCTGGCTCACAGATAAATTCGTCTCTATATACACCTGAGAAGATCAACAAATCCACATCCTCTCCACTAAGATTGGATTGCTTCATGCACTGCTCAGCTACGTAATCGGTAAGATCGAAAGTCCCTTTACGGATATCAACGCCAGCAGGAATAGTTCCGATGGAATCAATGACTACTCGCTTTGGGCTCCTACCACTTGGATGTTGACTATTGCCGTTCAAACTAGCATTGGCTAAGTGACCATTGCCATTCGCATGACCATTGCCATTTAGCAATCGCTTCGGAAGATCGTCAAAGGTGTACAGGGAAGCTCCAAGCGTCACTCCGGAGGCGTTTACACTGAATAGTATATTTTGTCCTGGCTGAAAGGTCCCTTTGCGGATATTATCCATGATGGCGATAATATGGGAAGTGGAAGAGGTATTCCCTCTTTCGGCTAGGTTATTGATCGTGTTCTCACTGGAGAATTTTTGCTTCTCCATCAATCGGTTCACTTCACGGTATCCAGCTTGAATACTCAATTTAGAAGTCTGGTGCGTCAATAGCACATCAACTTCCTTATCTGGATTCTCCGTCATCATGCGGACCAACTGCTTAGATCCTTCCTTGACGGCTACATCTGCTAGTCGTGCTGACTCTGTCAACATAATCGCACCTCCATGATCAAAGTCCGTTGATTTGGCGATACACAGGCCACTGTGATCCCCTAAGGTTAGCATTTCCATAGCGTGGAATCCGACATCATCTCTATCCGAACGCTCCAAAATCAAGGCTACCCCGGAATCACCTAGTGTCAAACAGGCCATTCTTGGATCTTTAAAATCTACGATCTCTTTTTGCGCCGTTTTGGTCAAGTGTGTAATGTATTCACCACTTACCACCATTACACGCTCAGCGGAACCAGATTTCAGATAAGCATCGGCTAGGTAAATGCCCGTAAAAACGCCAGCACAAGCGTTAGAAATATCGAAGACAAGGCCGTTCTCAAAGCCAAATTCTTTGTGCAGTTTGACGGCTGAAGAAGGTTCAAAAGAGTATTTGCGTGGCGCATCGTAGTGCGAGATATTGCAACAGATAACCACATCAATGTCTTTTGCTGTATATTTTGAACGATCCAGACAAGCTTGAATGGCTTTCCGAGCTAAATCAAGTGCAAATTCCTCCACACCAGCCATTCTTCTCTCCTTGATACCGGTGATACGCTCTAAAGGAAACCTAGGTTCATTTACGCATCCTTCTAGTACCTCCTTAGAGGATACCACTGTAGGTGGCAAATAGTCTCCTATGCTTTCGATGATAGTATTGCCGTTTTTCATAACTGAAATAAGTTGATATTGCTGTCATTACGTCCGGCATGCTAAGCCTTTAAACCGGGGTGATAGTCGCAATAATTAAGTAATACAATCTTATGGCCATTAACGAAACAGCCCACAAAAGTCTATAATTAAATCTAGTTTTGAAAACATTCTGCGAATTATCGCTACTTCCTTCCAGGAAGAAGAATTCACAAAGAAGCGGTCTATTCCATGTCTTGCCTCCTGGCAAGTAATGGATAAAAGGCGTATTTTACCGATATGAGGCTACAAACAAGAAGAGTGTATCCAATGACCTTGGATGGGCAGTTTTACTAATGCTCTTGCTCCATTTAGGGAGATCAAAGAGATTAAGCAACAAGTTTATGGGAATTATGTTAGTTTTCCAGGCTATTATAAGTATTATCCTTCCTGGCGATTGTCGATTTGGGGTGAAATCTTTTCCTACACCTTTTTCCGATTGACGGACATAGAAACGAACTCCGTGGAGTACGTCTTATGCGATAACCGACCGCAATATTTCCAAGCCTTCAAAGAACTCGCCGAAAATCAATTTCTACTATAGCTGAGTAGCTATTTGTTTTTATTTATTAACCAGCGAATTTTTTTTCTGAAAAAAAAAACAACAGAGAATCTTGGCGAAAAGATCGGAATTTTCGTTGATTTAATAGTAGAAAAAATCCAAAAAGATTGTTGCAGCAAGGTTTTTTGAGGCAAAAAAAGAGTACCGTAAATCTTTATCAAATTTATTTAGTTCGGTAAATCTGCGAGTTAAAAAAAGAAATACTAACAGCAGCCCGAATTTACCTTCCTTTCCCCTAACGAAAAGCAATTCATCCAATTTTTATTGAAACCCCTATTTCTACTGGTTTTTCGAAGGATTTAGACTGATCTCTTCCGCATTTTTTTACAGAAAAAGAGGGAAATACGAGTTTCGCTGCCAATTTTTGATCAGGATTTTCTGTATTTTGGCAGAGGGCTGGGCGTACTTGAATTAGGGGCATATGATATTTTACCAGCCCTCAAGAAAGATGTGTGAGTGGAGATGGAGATAGGGTATCATCATTTATTCATCACAAATAAACTATTATGGGATTTCTTTATTGGCTAGTTATCGGATTAGGTGCAGGCTCGATCGCCAAAGCCTTGACACCTCAAGATGAAAAAGGTGGATGGATCTCTTCCCTAATCGTAGGGGTTATTGGTGCCTATGTAGGTGGTTTCTTGGCTGGAGTGACTGGGATTCGATATATCCTTGGTTCTGGTTTACTCGGTAGCCTGATCGTAGCTACAGCTGGTGCTTTTCTAGTACTTTACATCTATCACAAATACCTAAAAGACAAACTGAACGTCAATCTGTAGATCTAATCACTATTCTCCTAATCAACAGAAAGAAGAAGGTTCAAGGCCTAGCATCTCTCCTACCTGGATTTTCTTCTTTCTTTAGCTTCAATTCATCTATTTAAACCGAATTCCAATGGTATCAAGAATGTTCGCCTCGGTAGGGTTCTTCCTAATAGCTGTTCTTTCCTTCCCCACACAGGTGGTTCAGGCTCAATCATCAGATCAACTTCAAGGAGCCTGGAAGCTGATGACTCCAGAAGGTTCAACGCATGTACTGGTACTCAGTGGTGACTATTTCTCCTGGACACAATACAGCACCAAAGATGGAGCCTTTATTAGCACGGAGGGGGGAACGTGGACCAAGACTGGCAGAAATTTCACCATAAGCTACGAATTCAATACTGCAGATAAAGATAAAGTTGGGACATCTACAAGTTTAAAGCTTGTACAACAACCCAAAAAGCAGTTTATTAAAATTAAAGGCAGTGGGGCGCCGAAAGGCAAATGGGCAGATATCGATCAAGGAAAAACAAGCCCACTAAGGGGAGCTTGGCTCATTTCGGGTCGAAAGAGGAACGGAGAGCTCGGACGCATTAATACCGATCGTCCTCGTAAAACCATGAAGATACTTAGTGGGACGCAATTCCAGTGGATTGCCTACAATACTGAGACCAAGCAATTCTTCGGAACAGGGGGTGGCTCCTACACCGCTGAAGGCGGTAAATACGTTGAAAATATAGGCTTCTTCTCTCGGGACAACAGCAGAGTCGGTGCTTCCTTATCTTTTGACTTTGAAGTAAAGGAAGGGGATTGGATCCATTCTGGCAAAAGTTCTAAAGGAGCACCACTTTACGAAATTTGGAGTAAGCGGAAATAGTAATCCTACTACCCTGAGACTAAAAATCGGCTCATAAATGGAAAATGCTATCCCGCAACGAGTCTTTGATTCTATGCGGCAGTATCCTCCTTTTTCCTTGATGACGAGCACTGATCTGATGCGTATTGCTGAAAAGATCAGCATACGCTTCGTCGCTAAAGATCAATGGGTATTTAGAGCAAAAAATCCTGTACAAAAACAGATTTACTTCGTGCAGGAAGGTGCTATTCATTTGTTAAAGGAGAAGCAAGGTACAGAGCAATTGGTAGAAGCCTGTGATCAGGGAGAGATCTTTGGACTGGGACCACTACTCGAAATATCCAACTATCGACTGAGTGCAAAAGCGGAGGAGGACAGTCTTATCTACATTATCCCTCAACAGATTCTACAGCCCATCATAGAAAAGCAATCCAGGGTTTCCTGGTATTTTGCGCAGAGCTTTGCTGCTGGTAAATATGCTACACCAAGCCTAGAAGGGCCCCCTACCCTATTTTGGCAAGAGCAGCAAAAGCAGCAGCGAGCCTTCGAATTAGTGGAAATTCAGTCCATTGACCACAGCCGAGCCCCGGTTTGCTGCGCTCCGGGAACTGCCATTCAAACCGCTGCACAAATCATGCGAGATAAGAGTGTAGGATCGATCATCATCGTGAATGAAGATCAACAAGCAGTTGGTATCATTACAGATAGAGATCTGCGCAATAAGGTGGTAAGTGGTGTGTGTCCCTTATCTGCTGCGGTCGACCTCATCATGTCGAAGCCCGTCATCACGGCCACACCGGCAGTCACCATTGCCGAGGTTCAAATTCTGATGATGAAACACCGAATACATCATTTGGTGCTCACGCAGACGGGTAAGCCCGATTCGCCTGTAATTGGCGTGATTTCCGAACACGATCTCCTGGTTATACAAGGCAATAATCCCGCCGTTTTGATCCGTGAAATTAGCCGGAGCCAAGATGGAGAGGAATTGAAAAGAATCCGAGGGAAAGCTGAAGGCCTGCTGAAAAAGTATTTGTATCAAGAAGTGGCCATTGGCTTCATCAGTACCATCATGACACAGATCAATGATGCCATCATTGAACAGGCCATCCACTTGGCTCAGCAAGAGATGCTGGAGGAAGGCAAGGAGTCACCAGAGGTAAAGTGGTGCTGGCTGGCCTTGGGTTCTGAGGGAAGGGAAGAGCAACTGCTAAGAACCGACCAGGATAATGCCCTAGTGTTTGAGGATGTTCCTTCGGACCAATTGGAAACAATAAAAGCTTATTTTCTGGACCTGGCTAAAAAAGTGACTCACCTACTCAATGTGTGTGGCTTTGAATATTGCCCCGGAGATATGATGGCCAGTAATCCTCACTGGTGCCTACCTTTGGATGCTTGGAAAAAGCAATTCGCAGGCTGGATTTTTGCTCCAAGTCAGCAGCATGTCTTGTATTCCAACATCTTTTTCGATTTTCGGCCAATCTACGGAGAATTCAAGCTGGCTGAGGAACTGTCAGACCATATTTTCCAAGCCACTGGTGAACGGGACATATTTCTTTCCTTTATGGCAAAAAATGCTTTAGAAACATCCGCACCACTCACCTTCTTCCGTCAGTTTATGGTGGAAAGAAGTGGCGAACACAAGGATCAATTTGACATCAAAAGCAGGGCTATGATGCCGTTGGCAGACGCAGCCAGAGTACTAATCCTGGCAGCACAAGTTCCACAGATTAATAATACTTTTCGCCGTTTCGACAAATTAGCAGCCTTGGAGCCCCAGAATCGGGCTCTATTTGAACAGGCTGCCGATGCCTACGAAATCTTGGTACGTTACCGGGCTTTGCAAGGCTTGAAGAATCAAAACTCTGGCCGTTTCTTCAAACCCACAGAGCTCAGCAAAATGGAACGCCTGAACCTTCGTAATAGCTTCAAACCGCTGCGTGAGCTACAGGATCTTCTGACCGTTCGTTTCCGATTAAATTTCCTAATCTAAGATGGGCTGGCGTAATCTTTTTAAACCTGCAGATACCCCTGCCCCGGAGTGGCAAGAATATCTAAGTTGTTTTCAGGCACAAGCTCCACTTAGTACCGTCATTGAAAAGATCAACTTTCTAGTGCTAGACCTTGAAACTACGGGCCTAAATAGCCGGAAGGATCATATGCTCTCGCTGGGAGCCGTTCAGGTTAGCAAGTTCGAAATCAAAGTAGAACATCGTATGGAATACTTTGTACGACAATCGGACTATACACCGAATCAGAGCATTGGTATTCATGGCATACTCCCGGAGCAAAGTGCTTCGGGGATTGGGGAGGCAGCATTAATGAAGGAATTGCTAGGCTTTATGCGTGCGGATGTAATTGTGGGACATCATATCGGGTTTGACGTAGCGGTGTTGAATCAAGCCAGCAAACGCCTCTATGGGAGCGCATTAAAAAACAGAGTAATCGATACTGTAGATTTAGTAAAGAAATGGGATCGATTAAGTCTTGGTCCGCCACATCGAGATCTTAGTTTAGACGCCGTATGTCAACGTTGGCAAATACCACTACATGAGCGGCATACCGCTGCAGGAGATACGCTACTTACAGCACTTCTTTTCCTAAAACTCTTGGGAAACTTACAAAGGAAAGGCATCAGAACGCTAGGCGCTTTACTCCGGCCCTAGTCCATGCCAAGATGCGTACCGCCGTCGTCATTCGTACCCCAAAGCCAGTTGCTCTGACGGACCCAATCTCCTTTCTTAATGAAAGTCAGTGGAATGAAGTTTCTTGAAGGTGCACCAATGTGATAAATCTCCCACTCTTCACTGTATCCCTTTACCAAATCCTTGATGCAATCCACTCTATTATCTGAAACAATCTCACATTCAGACCATTCAAAAACCTCTACTCTATAGTGTAGTTTTTGTTTTTGACCGTTCATGGTCATTTCTATCTCGAAATCTTGCTTTCCGGGTACGTTGGGAATCGGTATCGCCAAGTTCAACATGATGAGTAGTTTTAAGTAATAAATGAATCTCTTTTCTTCAAGAACGAATTACCAAGAAACAATGATGCGAAAACAGGACTAAAATCAAAATCCTGATTGCCTCAATTTGCTTGCAAAGGGAAATCCTTCTAAAGCGCCTTAACACGCTTTAGGTAAAAAAAATTATCCTACTTACTTAAGCTATTGATTTACGATTGGTCAATTGAAGGTAACTATTTATTCACATATAAACAAGTCTTCCAATGGCCCGCCTCCTTATGTTAATCCCAAATCAGGTCCACCTCCGCCAAGGTGTCAATCCACAATAAATAACTCATTTACAAACACTTAACCCACACACTACACTATCTAATGTAAACCTCTAAAGCGACCTGATGGCCCTCGGTTTTCTGTACCTAGCAAGCTTCCGGACTAAAATAACTCAAGCCGCGCGGCCCGCCAAAGAAGGGTCAGGCTCTTCCCTACCTTCAAAGAAAGACCAGTACATCCTACTGAGGATCGATTATCCTGCTAATTAACAAGCACACAGCATATATCATCTGTACTGCGTAGTCAAAGAATCAAGTAGCCCTTTCATCCACTCAAGCAAAAGATCTAAACACACAAATACTAGTGACAATGGAATTGTAATACCCTAACTTGAAAGTAATTGTAGCCTAAGTACCTTGCTCAACCCTATTGTCATGTATACATCAGAAAGCATTATGCCTACGAGAAAACGATCCCGAACACAAAAAACTAGGACCTCCCATATTAAGTCAGCGGTCACTACCGTAGAATTTACTGCGGCAGAGCGAACAATTCGGGTGGTCAAACAAGAACAAAACTTACTTGACGCAGCAGTAGAGCATCGAATTCCACATATGCAAGAATGTGGTGGTCATGGTAAGTGTACCACCTGTCGTGTTCGTATAGTTGATGGGCTTGACAATGTCTCCCCTCGAAATGAATTGGAGACCCATCTAGCTAGTTGCCGGGAATGGGATTCCTCGGTGCGCTTAGCTTGCCAGACGAAAGTTCATGGTCCAGTAAAGGTGGAGCGCCTAGTCAAAACCTTCGGAGATGTTAGTTTGCTACAGGGAGAAGGCTTAGAGCGAAGTGGAGGAAAAGAACAATACTTGGCTATCCTTTTTTGCGACATGCGCAATTTCACGCCATTTGTAGAAAGTAACCTAGCCTTTGATGTAGTGCATATTATCAATCGTTTATTCGCCGTACTGGGAGAGCCAATCCTAATGAACAATGGGCTTATTTATCAGTATGTCGGGGATGAGATTGTTGGATTGTTCGGCCTGGAATCTCAAACAGCCGAAGAAAGCTGCATGGCTGCGCTTCGTGCCTCTTTGGGGATGCGCTCCGCTCTGCAACAGCTGAACGATGAACTGTTGAGTGAATTTGGAATAGAAATAGAAATTGGCGTAGGCATCCATTTTGGGCCAGTCATTGTAGGAAAAATGGGGCATCCCAGCCATCGACAGTTTAGTATCATAGGAGATGCTGCCAATGTCACTAGCCGCATTCAGGCTGTGAATAAAACCATGCGTACCCAGATCTTGGCATCCGAAGCATTATTGGATGAATTACCCGAGGAAACCGTATCGGTCGGGAGGTTTAAGCGCATACCCTTGAAGGGCAAAAGTCATCCCGTTCGCATCATCGAAGTCATTGGCTTTAATCAACCCGATGATATATTCTTGATTCAACAAAGCATGCCTTTCCTTTTTGCACATGAAAGTGCTTTTGCGGCGGAGTTTTATCGGCGTCTATTTGAAAAAGCCCCACAAGCCCGGCAATTGTTCAAAGGTAATATGGAACGGCAGGTCGCCTTGCTAAGTCACGTCCTAAAAGGAACAGTTTATGCCCTATGTCGGCCACAGAATCTCATCATGGGGCTACAAGAGTTAGGTAAACGCCACATTTCCTATGGTGTAAAGAAAGAACACTTTGCACTGGTCAAGGAAGTATTGCTGGAGACCCTGTCCTCTAGCATTGGCAGAGGGTATAATGAGTTAACGCACCAGGCCTGGGATCGCGTACTGGATATCGCTTTTGAGCAAATGCAGGTGCCCATGGAACAGGCCAATCCAAAACCGTAGCTGGACACTGAGTCATCACGGATAATGCTGTTGACTATGGAATGAAATCGGTAAAATGACTGCCTGGGCAATTGGAATCCCATTTTGACGTGCGGGTTCCCAATTCGGCATCATCTGCAAGATGTGGACCGCAGCTACCTCCAGGTCATTATCCACATTATTTAATACCGAAAAATTAGATAGAGATCCATCTTTATTCACGAGAAACTTGAGTTTAACAACTGTGCCCTCCTGCTCAATCGCATTGCCATAAGGATATTTCATCTTGGTTTCTAAGTAATCAAACAGCGCATTTGGCCCACCTGGGAAACTGGGTTGAGTTTCAGCCTTATTCGCTTTCCCTTCTCCTGCGGTCAATTGCCCTGGTCGAGGAACAAACTGCAACAGAATCGCCACTAGAGCTAATAGAAGTATGGTCGGTTTTAACATGGGTACTAGGTTTTGAGTGTTTCCAGTTGAGTTGTAGCTATTTGGGATCCATTTTCTCCATTGGTCTATGGAGAGCTGACAAACGTTACCCCTGATCTCTACTTTTCTTCCCTATTCTAGTTAGGCGCACTTAGAAAACTAATGATTCCAATAAACCGTGGCATAAAGAACTACCGTTTTGCCGGAAGCTTCTATTTTTGTTGCATGTTCTTAATAGACCGTTCCCACCAGATAGAGCAATTGGATAATTTCGAACTCAGTGGCAGCAAGTTGCATCATACCCTAGAGGAATTGGGCCTGATCAATCGTCTTTTTGGTAATGTTAGAATTGTAAAGCAAGCCATTTGGCGAGAAATGGAAAAGTTGAAGTTAGAGAAAGCCAAAATTGTAGATTTGGGTTGTGGAGGGGGAGACTTGTTGGCTGCTATAGCTCAATCTGGCAAGAAAAAAGGATATGAGTTAGAATTGATCGGAATTGATGGTAATCCAGCTAGCCTTTCCTTTGCGAAGCAACGATTTGATCAGCTAGGGAACCTTCATTTCCAACGAGCCGATATAGGACAAGCTGATTTTATGGTTCCCTCCTGCGATTTTCTGATTAGTAGTCATTTCTTGTATCACTTCTCCGATACTGAATTGCCAGCCTTTTTGCAAAAGCAGTTAAAAGGTGTTCGCAGGGCTGCGATATTCAGTGAATTAGATCGTCACTTTTTAGCCTTACAATTATTCAAATTCGTTTCTTTGTTGCTGGGTTTTAGTACGATGACGCGACAGGATGGGCAAACTGCAGTAAGGCGAGCTTTTCGCAGAAAAGAGCTTCAGCAGATCCTTCTTCAGACTTCCTTCGCAGAATATCAGTTAGCCTATAAATGGGCATTTCGTCACCTTTTAACGATCTACACTTCATATGATGACCTTTCTAAATGATTGGATACAAAAATTGATGCAAACGTCTGGAAGTTTGTGGCTAGTTTATCTACTAATCTACTTTATTTGGGGTGTACTGATGCACAATTTTGGCATCTACACTAAGATTGCCCGATTCAAACACTGGTGGCAAATCATCACCTGTTATATACTATACATGATCCCCATTTCCATCCTCCTCGATGGATTACCTTGGTATCAACAATATGCCTATGGCCTATTTTTCATGGGTATACTAGAATTCGGTGGATATGCCATCAAGTCTTCCATCGCTTTTGAGCATAACATCCTTGATCGTTTTTTCGGAGAACGAAACTTCTCACTAGCCATGACACTGTTCTTTGCCTCCTACTTCCCATTAGGTAATGCAGCCGTAAATGCCGTTCATGCTATGCTTTTCTGATTCAATTTGAAGAAATTTTAGATCATGTTTCAACGCTTGAGCTATTTATTACTAGCCATCTCTTTGACGATATCCGTCAATGCCCAGGATGGTTCAGGGGTCATTCAAAAATACCTGGAGATCGTAAATGATCATTTTGATGCTGAACGGGCCTTTGCCACTACCCACTTTGTTTCGGAGCAATGGCGACTTCCCGGCAACCATGGTTTTGACACTAGTATTTATTATGTCCAACAGATCCTTGAGGAAGCAGGCTTTGCTCCACAGGCAAAAGCTCAGCCAGGGCAAGCATACTATCGCTTGGAACAGTATCCACTCCGAACACCTAGCTGGGAACCCATCGATGCCCAATTGTCCATTCAGGGTATGGAAAAGCCGATCCTGGATTTTTCCAGTAATCGAAATATGATCGCCATTAATAGTTTTTCCACGCCAGTGGCGGGCCAAACTGCTTCGGTCGTATTTGTAGAAAGCTGCCATACAGAAGCCGTCAAGAAAGCCAAAGTGAAGGGAAAAGTCGTAGCGGGCAAATGTAATGTCTACCAACTTTTTCGTTCAGCTGTGCTGAAGGAGGGAGCTCTCGGGGTATTGGCTTACAGCATTCCCAAGTATAATCAACCAGAAAAATATCCGCATTCGATCCCCTTCCGATCTATCGGGTTTAACAGTGAGGCAAAAGCCTGGGGCATCAACCTTTCCTTCTCAGCCTGGCAAGCCCTAGAGGCCGCAAAAATGGCGGGGCCAGTTGAAATCAATGCCAAGATTCAAACCAAAATATACCCTTCTGAAGAGCTTACGCTGGTGGCGGAGATTCCCGGACAAACTAATCCTGAAGAGCGCTTTGTTTTTAGTGCACACGTACAAGAACCGGGAGCCAACGACAATGCCTCTGGTGTAGGCACCTTGGCTGAAATGGCCAGAGTCGCCGTCAAGCTGTACCAAGATCAGCAGCTCAAGCCCAAGCGAACCCTGACCTTCTTATGGGGAGATGAGATTGTATCCACGAGACGGTTCATTCAACAAGATAAAGAGAGAGCTAGGGGTATCAAATGGGGGTTGAGTCTGGATATGGTTGGAGAAGATACCGAAAAGACGGGGGGTACCTTTCTGATTGAGAAAATGCCGGACCCCTCCGCCATCTGGACTCGTGGAGCGGATAAGCATACGGAGTGGGGAGCAAGTCCGGTGTCAAAATCGGATCTTAATCCGCATTATTTTAATGATTTCATGGAGAAGGTCTGTCGGCTTCAGGCTAGCCGAAATGGCTGGGTAGTTAACACCAATCCCTTTGAGGGTGGCAGTGATCACCAACCTTTTCTAAATGCAAAAATACCTGGACTCCTATTTTGGCATTTCACGGATGTATTTTATCATACGGATGCCGACAGAATTGATAAAGTTTCCCCAAACACCCTATTAAATGTTGGCGTAAGTGCCTTGACTAGTGCTCTAGTGTTGACCGAAGGAGGCAAACAGGTTGCCCTGGAGCTCCACGAGATATTACAGGCGGCGGCTGATAAACGCTTGAACACTGAAAGGCAATTATCTATTACAGCTTTGCAAAATGGAGCTAAGCTGAAGGAGGAGGAGGATATTTTTAATACCTGGATCGACTGGTACCTAAATAGCACGCCTACGGTAAAAGACGTACTTTTTGAAACGAACTCTCCCGAATGGCAAAGGAAAGTGAAGCAAGCTGAAAAACGCTTGCTGAGAAAGCAGAAGGAAACCCTAAAATTGTTCAAACGGTAATCTACTAAGCTGATTGAGATGAAAGACGAAAAGACGGTATTGGTCACGGGAGGCTCCAGTGGCATCGGTTATGCCATTTCCACCTACTTTGCAAAAGCGGGATTTCGTATCCTCTGGGTCTCGAAGCCCGAAGAAGAACTCCAGCAAGCCCGAGAGGAATTAGTACAATTGTTCCCAACGGTAGACCTACATACCTTCGCTCAGGATCTTTGCCTGGAGGGGTCAGCTCAGGCCACCTACGATTGGGCGAAAGCCTTCAGTCCTGTCGATGTACTGATCAACAATGCCGGATTTGGCAGCTATGGCTTACTACAGGAGACACCACTCGAAAAAGAGGTGAATATGATCCAACTAAATGTCCTAGCTGTCTACCGACTCACTCGCCTCTTTTTAGACGATATGCTGAGCAGGGATCAGGGTACGATCATTAACATTAGCTCCAATTCATCCTTCCAGCCCGTAGCTCGGATGATCACCTACGCTTCGACTAAGGCTTTTGTAACCCATTTTTCCAGAGGATTACAGGAAGAGTTGGATTTGCAAGGTTCCAAAGTAAGGGTGCTCACAGTTTGCCCATCAGCTATCCAGGATACGCCCTTTTCAAAAGATATGCAAGATGTCAAGACCTTCAACGGATTGGTTTATACCACCAGAGCCGAGGTAGCGAAGGATGTTTGGCAGGCCTTTCAGGGGCAAAAAACCTTTTTGGTTACGGGTAAAAAGATGCGATTCTTCTATTCCATTAGGAGATTGGTCCCCTACGCGCTCCAGCAATATCTGACCAGGAAGGAAACCGAGCGAATTCCCTCTTGACTTTACAACTTTACTTTTCCCGTAGCTTAATGCTGCCCAGGTGTACCGTGGAAAAAGCCAGGCAAAATATACGCTTAGAACAGGATTACTCCTTCAAGTGATCAACGCTTTTCTTTATCTTTGTCCCCGCAAAAAATCGACGTAAAAGACGAGCAGAGTTCAGTAGCACTCCTGCTACACAACTGGGTATGGATCCGAAAGGCCCGTTCTGCTTGAACATTTGGTACACCGCTTAACAATAATCGAATGAGCGCTAGAAAAAGCTGGGGAATACTACAATCCGTGCTTGTGTTATTTATACTTTCAAGTTGTAATCCCTCCGTGGAGAATGATCAAATTACAAAAGTACGATACCAGGCAAAAGTAAAGCCTGATGATAGCACCTTAGAGATGATGAAAAGAGTAAAGGCTGCTGGCAAGGCTATAGATGCACAAGCAGCGAGGTACGTTCTCAATCAGAAGAAGGTTGACTATTTTGAGCAGCAATTGGATGAGATGGAGATCGGTGCAGATCGTAATCTCGTATTGTACGATTATGGTATTGAGCTGTTACGTGCCGGGCACACGGAGAAGGCCATTGAGGTATTTACCAACTTCCATGATTTTTTCAACGACAAGATTTTCCTCGATAAGCAAAAGACATTAACGGAATTCAAAACTCAGTTGGGGATTAGTTATTTGAGAAAAGCAGAACAGGAAAATTGTCTACAAAACCACAATAACGAATCCTGTATCATCCCAATTTCCCCAAAGGCGCAGCATATCAATACGGAAGGATCTACTAAAGCTATAGAATACCTAGAAGCCTGCCTGGAAGTAAATCCTTTTGACTATGAAATCCAGTATTTATTAAATATTGCCTACATGACCCTAGGAGGATACCCCGACCAAGTACCGGAAGACTTCCTACTCCCTGAATCCTATTTTCAAGCCGATAATTTTTCCAAATTTCAAGATATAGCCATGGAGCTTGGGGTAGCTGTAAACGAGATGTCAGGAGGTATCTGCCTGGACGATTTCAATGGCGACGGTTTCCTGGATATGATGGTATCTTCCTGGGGATTTGAGGATCAGATCCGCTATTTCGAAAATGATACCCAAGGTGGCTTTACGGATAAAACAGCTGATACAGGCTTAGTAGGGGTAACGGGAGGTTTAAACTTAAAGCATGCTGATTTTAATAACGATGGTTTTCTGGATTTCATCATCTTGAGAGGAGCTTGGTTAGAGGATCAGGGTAAGGTTCCAAATTCTTTGATCCGAAATAATGGCGATGGAACCTTTACAGACGTGACCATCGAGGCTGGAATATACGCTGAACACCCTACTCAAACTGCCATCTGGGCAGACTTTAACCTTGACGGCTGGCTAGATATTTTCATTGCCAATGAATCTACGGACAAGGGAGCGAACACCTGCGAACTTTTCGTCAATCAGAAGGATGGCACTTTTGTCGACATCGGGCAAGACGCAGGATTTACTGAGACTGGCTTTTTCAAAGGGGTGGATGTAGGTGACTTGAATAATGATGGTTACCCAGATCTATACCTTTCCAATTTTAGTGGGAAAAACCTCCTGTACCTGAACGAAGGATCAGAAAATGGCGTCTCCTTTCAGTTGGCCTCAGATTCGGCTGGCGTTGCTGATCCTATTGAGAGTTTTTCTACCTGGATATTTGATTACAATAACGATGGCCTTGAAGATATTTTTGTATCTGGTTATTCCAATGCAGAAAAATCTCCGGCCAACATATTCATGGCTAACATTAGGAATCCCTATGATCCACGCCTGGAGGATCATCGCCCCCGCCTGTACCGAAATAATGGCGATGGGACTTTTACCAATATTGCGAAAGAGTCTGGCCTTGGTGAGCCCCTTACCACCATGGGCTGCAATTACGGAGATCTCGACAATGATGGTTATCTTGATTTTTATGCGGCCACAGGAGACCCTAGTTTCCTATCCATAGTACCTAATAAAATGTACCGGAACCAAGGCGGCGAAACTTTTGAAGATGTAACCTTTAGTGGTGGTTTTGGGCATATCCAGAAAGGCCATGCAGTAGGATTTGGGGATCTAGACATGGATGGAGATCAAGATATTTACGCCGTGATGGGCGGTGCATATGAGGGAGATAATTTCCAGAATATTCTTTTTGAAAACCCCATTGGCAATCAGAATAGTTGGATCAATATACGCTTGGAGGGTAGCACTAGTAATCGTTCAGCGATAGGCGCGAAGATCATAGCTACTGTCAGTGAGGAAGGAGAGACAAGAAAAATCTATCATACCGTTGGTTCCGGAGCCAGTTTTGGCGGCAATAGTTTGCTAGCAGAATTAGGTTTGGGAAAGGCCAAGCAAATCGACCAGCTAGAAATAGTCTGGCCCAATCTAAACCGATCTATTTCTACCTTTACTTCCGTAGAAGTCAACAGCGTGATTAAAATTAAGGAGGGGGAAGAAAACATCATCCCACTGAACTTATCTCCAGTAAAGTTCCAGAAAATGGATCATCAACACCACTAGCAAAAAGACAAAAAAAGTGGCTCATCCATTCCGCGGAATGAATGAGCCATTATGTTTAACCTACTTATAGGTTTGTTTCTCTACTAAGGGAAGTTAGGTCCACCTGTATCCCACCATAGTCGAGTACCAATTTCATCCGGCCCTCCTAACTTGCTAGTAGCATCAGCTACACCGTCAGGGTTGTTGTTACGTTCGCCATTGACGAAAGGCATTCTTCTCAAGAAGTCATCATCAGCAATTACCCCCCAGTCCGCATTACTATCATTCTTGTAGTTGAAAGGCAACTTAGGATAACCCGTTCTTCTGTGGTCAACCCAAATTTCGATCGTATTGTGAACAGCTGCAAGCCACTTCTGCGTCATGATTTTCTCCAACTTGATTTCTCTATCTTCAGCTTCGTCCCATCTTACTGGAACTGTGATTCTGCTAACAAAGTCATTTACATCACCGGAAGCTTTTGGATCATCATAATTCCAAGGTAGCTTGGAATCATCTTGCTGTAGATAAGCATCGGCACTACCAGCACCCCATTCGTCGAAACTTTCTCTTACACCTGCTTCGTAGTGCTCCTGAGCAGATCCTGCGCCAGCCCAACCGCGAAGGGCAGCTTCAGCCAATAGGAAGTGTGTTTCGCTAGAAGTGAAGCATCTTCTGAATGGATATCCGTTGTTATTGAATTGAGAGTTGATGGTAGAATAAGTCAATCGATCGTCTTTTGCCACCAATTCAGCACCATTTCTAATTCCCTTGTATGGGAAGTCAGGATGGTCAGGATATAGCGTATCATCCGTTGCTGGATCAAAATATTTAGTTACACGAGGATCTTCATAACCACCTAGTACAGATTCCATAGTAGCACTCATACGCGTATCACCCCATCCAAAACAGATTCTAGCAGGACGGAAGAAACCGTCGTAGTTCTTGATCATGAAGTTGTCAGCAGTAGTAGTGATCATACCGCCAGCAGCAGCAATTGCTTTCTCTCCTTGCGTCTTAGCCAATGCAGGATTCACCTTAGAAATACGCATGGCCAATCTCAAACGCAAGCTGTTAGCTAGTTTGATCCAAGCACCAACGTCACCGCCAAAGCTTTCGTCAAAGTTAGCCATACCGCCGAAGTCGATATTCTTAGTTAACAGGTCTTCGATCTCATCCAACTCAGCAAACCACTTGTTGTAAAGGTCAGCTTCAGTATCATAGAGAATCGTCTTTTCGGAAGAACCGTAGTTAGAATAAATAATGGGACCGTGATAAGCGGATAATCTAGAGGAAGCCAATACCCGGATCAATTTAGCCCAAGCCGTGAATACCTCATTGTTTTCTTCCTCTGCAATCTGAAGTACCTGACGTACTGGCGCCATGATCTGTCCGTATACTCGGTTCCAGTAGGTATTCCAACGGATGTAGTAAGTAGTATTATTGACACCACCTACGAAGGGCGTAGGAGTGGCCAAATGGCGAACAAATGATTCGTGAGCCAAGTTGTGCTCAATCTGATCACCAAAGACGTTGTTAAGCATCGTAGGGAAGAAAGCTCCTACGTGGTTGTTGTCTTGTCTCAAAGATTCGTCAGAAATCTGATACGGGTTTTTGTTGAGTTCAGCAAAATCCTCCGTACAGCCCACGAATATCAAAAGGACAAGTACATATTTTAATAAATGTATCTTTTTCATAATTTCTTAAAGCTTAAAAATTAGCGTTGATGTTGAATCCAATTGTTCTCGTTGCTGGCGTATTGAAGTTATCCAAAGATGCAGCATTTCTACTTGTGTTCATCGCCAATTCTGGATCAAACGGCGCTTCTAGGTGTAGGAAGAACAAGTTTTGTCCAACCAAAGAGAAAGTAACAGGAACCTTTTTACCAAATTTAGTTTGGTAAGAAAGCGCCAATTGCGTCAAGCGCACATTAGTTCTATCGTAGATATAAGGCTCACCAATACCGTTTCTATCACCAATAGCTCTAAACCATGTTTCAGCATCTACCGAGCTTACGGCAGCTCCGTCTTTAGAAGCATTTACTTGTACACCACCAGCATCTCTGGCATCAGCTGTTCTTTGAGAAACACCTGCACCATCAAGCATAGATTCTGTTTGGCTGAAAGCTACACCACCGAATTTACCATTGATCTGGAAATTCAAAGAGAATTTACCAAAGCTGAAATCGTTATTCCAACCCAAACTCCAGTTTGGATTCAAGTTACCTGCAAATTCCTGCGTTTGTGTCTTTAATGGTCGGTCATTATCATCTAACATGATACGGCCCTGATCATCTCTTTGGAACATGAATACAAATACATCTCCAATAGATCCACCCGTTTCGAAACGAGATCCATAACCTTCTGACTGTCCAGTAGTAATCGAAGTCAAATCAGGATGCATTTCTACAACTTCGTTTTCGTTAGTCCAGAAGTTGAATGTACTCTTCCACAAGAACTTAGGTGTGTAGATCGGAGTCACATCAACGACCAACTCTATACCTCTGTTAACGATCTCACCGGCATTCACAAAGTAGCGGGTAAAACCGGAACCAGAAGGTGCTGGTAAGGAGATAAATTGATCCGTACTCTTCGTATTGTAGTAAGTGAAGTCAACACCAAAGCGATCATCGAAGAATCTAACGTTAGCACCGATTTCATTACTGGTGATAATCTCTGGGCTTAGATTGTCGAATGGTTGTTGAGTATTTCGGCTTACTGCACCTGCTGCGTTGATCGTGTTCTGAGGATTTACACGGTTGAAAGGTACTTCATTACCAACTCTTGCATTAGAATAGCGAATTTTTGCGAAGCTAATGAAATCAGGAAGCTCTACCATTTGGCTCAAGATCGCCGTTGCACCGATAGAAGGATAGAAGTAAGATTCGTTACCCGTTCCTGCTAGAGAAGAAGCCCAGTCATTACGACCAGAGAAGTCTAAGAACAACATTTCCTTATAACCTAAAGTCAAGTTGGCGAATACAGCCTGCTTAACCAATCGGCTTCCCAAAGTAGATTGAACTTGTACGTTCGGAGGTAAGTTTTGGAAATAGAATTCATTAGGATATAACAAACCGTTGTTTGCGTTTCCATCAACACGAGTTCCCAATCCAAAAGTTGTCTTCTGATAACTGCTACCACCAATCACACCTACGCTAAGGTCACCAAAGTTTTCATTGTACTTCAACAATACATCCGTGTAAATCAATTCATCTGAAAACTTGAAGTAATCCCAGCTACCATTAGGGTGTACGTTAGTAGTATTACCTCCACTAGTGAACTGCTGCTCAATCAATTTATCAGCAAAGTCATAGTTAGCTCTAGCTGTGATACTTAGCTTTTCACTGAATTTGTAATCAAGGTTCAAGCTACCAATCATACGCTTGGTATCATGTACACTAGGCTGCTCATTGATCAACCAATATGGGTTGGACTGGTGGTGGTCAATAACAAACCAGTTTTGTCCAATTACATTTCTGTTTGGATCATTTACGAAGTAGTTATCTCTGAATGAAGAGAAATCTCTATCTCTTGGGAAGAAATATAGACCAGTAAGTGGATTCAGGTAGTAACCCGCTGCTGGACGGTTTTTAGCACGCTCATTGGTCAACAAAACGCTGGATCCAATAGTCAATCTATCATTAAGCATCTTAGTAGATTGCTTGAATGTAATGTTTTGACGATTGTAGGTGTTCGTAGGAACAATACCACGGGCGCCAACATTACCGAAAGAGAAATAAGCTTTTGTGCGAGCTGATCCTCCACTGATAGAAAGAGAATTGATTTGGTTCAATCCAGTTTGGAAGAAGTCATCAACATAGCTGTCGTCATAGTTACCAGGTGTAGTTGACCAACTTTCCTTTGTTCCCCCCTCACTACCGTATTTGTACTGTAGATCCGGCTTCAAAAGAATGCTCTCAAAAGTAATACCAGAGCTAACGCTCACTTTAGCGGCTCCTTCTTTCCCTTGCTTGGTGGTAATCAAAACCACACCATTAGCACCTTGGCTACCGTATAGTGCAGCTGCGTTGGAACCTCTCAAGACTGTGATACTTTCAATATCATCAGGGTTGAGTTGAGACATACCATCACCGGAATCAAAGCCACCCCACATACCTGGTTGCCCTCCTCTATTGTTGGCCATAGGGATACCATCAATCACGAAGAGAGGGTCACTATTACCATTGAGTGACTTGTCACCCCTTAGTACTACCCTTGTGGAACCACCTGGACCGGAAGAACTCTTCTTGATCTCAACACCAGCGGCTCTACCGGATAAACTGTTCAGGAAGTTAATATCCCGAGCCTGTAGGAGCTCTGTTCCATCAACGGTTTGCTGGGCAAAAGTAAGAGAGCTTGCTTCCCTTTCAATACCAAGGGCCGTTACTACGACTTCATCAAATAGAACCCCCTGGCTAAGACTTAAGTCAACGACACTCCTTCCCGTAACCGCAACTTCCTGCGGACTGTAACCTGTATACGAGAAGACGAGTACAGCATCGGCAGAACCGACAGTAATGGAGTAAGCACCATCCACATCAGTTATCGTACCGTTGCTGGTCCCCTTTTCCAGAATATTCACACCGATAAGCACCTCACCATCCGAGTCGGTGACGGTACCCGTGATCTGTTGGGACCAAAGATTTCCTACCATACAGAGGCAGAAAACAAGTGAAAGAAACGTTGTTCTGATCATAACTAGCATTTTAATTTAAGCTGTTGGCATCATATACTGTGCACGTGCACAAATTTTGATCTGACATGAACCTCACAATTGTGACCAATTGTTAAGTTATATCTTAGAAGTTCTTCACGAAGCGACTAATTATTCAACGCACAACTAATCCTGGTAATAACACAAGTTGCTTAGACTTGCAACTGGACTCACACAATTCAATGTTCATTAGTAGCTATTGGGCTAATTAGGAGAAATCAATCCAGGGAGGTATCCCAGAGTTGTTTTGAGGTAAGTCCTGGGAAGGCACTTTGTCAAGGTTGATTGAAATCATGAATACATCTCTTTCGATGATATTCGCCCAAATATAGAACAAAAATCGAACCCGCCATTAAAATGGAGAAATTTCAAGTAGGATTCAATTTTTTAACAGTACAAAATTTAATTATTCCAAGTAATGTATATAATTGTCATTCGTTCTCTGAATACCAAGTTATGTAAATTTTTGTTTTTCTTTGCCCTTACATCCGTTTTTTTTTTGTCCATAGGCACGTCAGGAGTAAGCCTAGCCAGGCCTAATTTCCCCTCTTCATCTCAGGACGATGGAATATCAACTATCCAAGTTTGAAGTTTTTGCCTATTATTCGCCACCAGTATTACTTCTCTGGTTCCCAGACGAATGGCTTTCATATCTTTGGCATCGTAGGGAGAGAAAAAACCACTATGCGTCAGTGGGACAGGCACAAATTTCCCTTTACCATCTCCTTTCAATAAAAGTCCAGCCCCTGCATCATTTCTTGGCGTTTCAATTTCCGATTGAAACAAATTTCCGGAAATCAGGAGATCTTTGTGTCCGTCTTGATCGTAATCTTTGATCAGGATATTATTGACTGAAGAGACCTGTGCCAGACTAGGTAATGGTCGAATCTCAAATTGGTCATTGCCCAGGTTTTCAATGTAGGCTGAGGCAAAGGTTTTGGCTTGAAGATTTAATGCATCTCCAAGCTTTTTACCGTAGATATCGCCTAAATTGGATAAGCCAAACTCATTGTAGGTGGTGAACTTGTCTCCTAAGGACGGAATTTGTTGAGTAGAACAGTCTTTCCCTCGTACAGGAAAAGCTTCTCCGTGCTCATAATAACTCAACACAATATCCAAGGTGCCATTATCATCGAAATCATAGCTATACACTTCAAAGGGCTCTTCTTCCGTTGCCTTATATTTATAATTCAGCCCAAGATTCCCGACTACTAAATCTTGGTCTCCATCACCATCTAGATCATCAGCCTGTACTTCGTAGTACCAGCCATTTGAATCCTCTAGTCCCATCACTTCCTCTTGTTCAAAACGCTTATCTTCTCCCTGAGCAAACACAGTTACTGGCATCCATTCTCCCACAACGACTAGATCCGCTAACCCATCTTGATTATAATCCAACCAACAAGCCGCAGTTACCATTCCCAGTGCATGTAGGCCAGGCGCCCTATCGTCGGTAATATCTACAAATTTCCCTCCTCGATTTTCTAACAATTTACTATCCGCTGACTTCGGATACTGGCCTGGGAGTAATCTTCCCCCAACGAATAGATCCAGATCTCCGTCTTGATCAAAATCATAGGGTTTTACACAGGAACTACTACTACTGTAAGTAGGTAGACTTGAACTACTTTTTACAAATTTACCTTTCCCATCATTAAGGTACAGTCTGTCTTGCAAGGCAGGATTCCCGATGGCAAACTCATTCCCTCCACTGGCAATGAATAAGTCCAGATCTCCGTCTTGATCCGCATCAAAAAGGGCGATCCCCATATCTTCGCTGGATTTATCCTGAGCCCAAGCGCCGTTCTTAAAGGCATCAAAACCGCCTACAGTATTCTGCAAGTAAAGCGTACCGGAAAACCCCGCGGCCCCACCGACAAAAAAGTCTTCTCTTTGATCGCCATTCACATCGCCAACCGCCATAGCAGGTCCAAACTCTGACATCTTATGTGGCAAGAGCGGCTCCTTTAAATAATCATCGTATTCGTTTTCTTGATGAACAGCTACTTCCATATCCAGAAGATTGGAGACTTCTCTAAAAACCTGTACACCACTAGGCTTGCCTCCTGCTAACTCTCCCTTTCCTACCTCCTCTTGCTTAACTACCAATAATTGGTTGGCTTGAAGATCTTCCAGTGTACTGATCTCTCCATTTTGCCATTCTATGAGCACTTTCTCGACAACCTCCGCTTCGCCTAGCCCAAAATGCAGGATATCCTCGCTCTTCGACATAAATCCTCTGGCATTGGAAGCCTGTACCAACTGCCATAATTCATTGTCTTTATACAGCGATACTTTTGCTCCGTAAATGCTCTCATTGTTCGACGCCTGAAGTTTCAGCCTCAGGTAATTCCCCCCCTGGCGCTCCCGAGCGTTGTTCTTGTATAGAAGGGCTTCGTCATCAATGTTGTTGATGACAAGATCCAGATCACCATCCTGATCGAAGTCAGCGTAGGCCGCTCCATTGGATAAAGTCGGCAACTCCAGCCCCCACTCCTCCACCATCTTCTTAAAGGTGAGGTCACCATTATTTTTATAGACGTAATTGCTCAGCTTATCCGTTGGGGCCAACTTCACAAAATCCATCACATCGATCAATTTCTTGGGGTCTACTCCTTGTTTCTGTGCCTCATAATTTAAGCTATCCAGCAATTGATCATATTTGACTTGTAAATCGCTAAACCGGTTATTATTCTTTACCCCATTCGAAACGAAAATGTCCTTAAATCCATCATTATCAAAGTCAGCAAACAAAGGTGCCCAACTCCAATCTGTGTTAGAAACGCCCGCTAGCTGAGCCAAGTCACTGAACGTCCCATTACCATTATTTCGCTGAAGCGTATTGAACATATACTGATAATGTCCACCCGTATTGACCTGCGCCCAGAAGTCTTCTGGTTTCATGGCCCCCATATGTGTCTTGATTCGTTCGTGACTTTCGGCTACCATATCAACAACCAGTACATCCAGATGCCCGTCATTGTCATAATCTGCTACATCACTACCCATGCTAAAATTGGAAATATGATTGGTGGCCTCATATAAGGCATCTTGGAAGGTCCCATCTTTTTGGTTCATATAGATGTGATCCGGCACATCGAAGTCATTGGTTACGTACAAATCAGGCCAAGAGTCGTTATCGAAATCTCCAACGGAGACAGAGAGGCCGAAAGCAAAATTTCTAAGCTTGGCACCATCGGTTACATCTTCAAAGGTGCCGTCACCCCTGTTTTTATAGAGTTTGTCACTGAAAAGTCGGTTCTCCGCCATGGATTTGTCCAACTGCCCTCCTACTCCAGGTAAACTTGGCGGTTGATTAACCAAATACATATCAACTAATCCATCTTTATCATAATCAAAAAAGATGGATTGGATGGAAAAGCCTTGGTCGGCCAGACCAAAAGAGCGGGCATTTTCCGTAAAGGTGAGATCTCCATTGTTGATATAAAGTTGATTCGCGCTGTTTTCATCTTCCAGGTAAACATTCCGGCAAACGTAGATATCCTGATCGCCATCCTTGTCTATATCGACAAAAGTAACTCCGGTAGACCAAAGTGTATCTTTCTTAATCCCTGCACTGGCAGAGATATCTTTAAATCGGAAGTCTCCACGGTTCAGATATAAACGATCCTGTACTTGATTCCCTGTGAAAAAAAGATCTGGCAATCCATCATTATTGACATCCCCCACGGCCACACCACCTCCCGAAATAAACTCAACATTGACAATATGATTGTTTTCTCTTGTCTGTACTACTGTATTCTGGAAATCTACTTTTGAGTAGCTAGATGGTACTGACGAAAACAGTTTGTCTCCAGACTGATCAAGGTCGAATCCATCGCCACAACTCGCACAAAAAAAGATAAGAAGGACTGCCGATATACTGCCGGGAAGATCCCATCTAAGCCGATTTCGCTTTATCATTCTTGCTGATTCTAAATTTAAAGTAGTCCCTTAATGATAGTGCCAAATATAAAAGTATTATGGGAAAAAATAAGCAGAGGAAAAATTTGCACCGTGCCCATTTCCCGACAATCGAATCAAAAAGAAGTATTAAGTCTGCAAATGAGACTAGCGAAAACATATCTCTCAAAAGATTGTCTATAGTCTATACTGCCAACCATCGGCTATCGGGAATTCTATATCTTTTAACTGCAAGCTATGTACCCTATTTTCCTGTATATCATGACCTTTTGGGTTCAATTTGACTCAGTGGAATTAACAACCTCTAGATCCTGGACGACAACCCTGCCCACGCTAGGGACTTTCTCCTCACCTAGGGTTGCCGACTTAAACGGAGACAATATTGGTGACATACTGATGGGAGCAGGGCGCGCAGAGTTCATGACCTCAGACACCGCCTTCTTCGCGCTAGATGGGGCTACAGGCAAATTACTTTGGCGTGCTTCAGCTATCGATCAAATATTTGGATCAGCCGCTTTGAAGGACATTGATAATGATGGGGTACAAGATGCTGTTATTGGGGGTAGATCAGCGGAATTGATCGCCATTAGTGGCGCTAGTGGAAAAGAACTATGGCGTTTTGCAAAAGCTCAGCAGTTAAAGAAGCCAGCTAAAGCAGGATGGTTTAATTTTTACAATCCCCAATTTATTCCTGACCAGGATCAGGATGGGCTGGAGGATATTCTGGTTTCGAATGGTGGAGATGTGATGGCAGCGCCTTTCGATTCTACCAGACCAGCTGGGCGCTTGGCCATCATTAGCGCAAAAACGGGGAAATTGATTGCCCAAGCCGAAATGCCGGATGGCAAGGAGACTTATATGTCAGTAACGGTTTCTCCTAGCTCAAAACAAGCGGATTGGGAGATCGTTTTTGGTACGGGCGGAGAGACAATCGGAGGGAATCTTTATATAGGAACTTTATCACAGGTTATGGCTGAGGACCTATCCGGTGCTAAAATCCTGCATAGCTGTTCCAACAAAGGATATATAGCTCCTGCCGTCAGAGTGGATCTGAATGATGACGGCTATCTGGAGATCGTGGCCAATTCCGTCAACGGTAAGTTATTAGCCTTCGACGGAAAAACGCTAGAACCCTTATGGGAAACCAAGTTACTAGAAGAAACGGAGTGCTATAGCTCCATCGCTATTGGTCGGTTTACAAAGGATGACACCCCTGATTTCTTTATTTCACACGCCATTGGAGTTTGGCCAGATTTAAACTGGAATGTGCAAGCAATGGTAGACGGGAAAGACGGTAGTATAGCCTTTTTGGATTCGCTTGGGTATTATCAAATAGCAACGCCTGTGGTCGTAGATTGGAACGGTGATGGTTATGACGAAGTAATGATGTCCGTCAATTTCATGGAAGTAAATGACCTCTATCAGAAGAACTTCTTCAACTTGCTGGCCTTAATCGATTTTCAGGACGGCGGGGTAAAACAGGTTGGAGATGTTCAGAAAGGCACAAACAAGGCTTCAACGCCATGGGCCGGAGACCTGGATCAGGACGGTTTCCTGGATATCATTTATTGCCATGGTACCAATCCTAACCGAGCCGACACCTTTGATGGGATAAGCATCAGACGCATGGCTTCCAGTAATATTGCCATTAAGAAACCGATTCTGTGGGGGAGCTATCAGGGGAGCAAATACAATGGCGTTTTTGGCCATGCACCTTAGCGAAAGACAAAAGGTACTTCTGAAAATATCGCGTGGTTCCTTTTTTCCTACGGAAGAATTACCGAACTTTCCCGCGAATGATGATGAGTAAGGACTTCTTATACAAGGTTCTTAGACCAACATAAGGACGGATCACTGATATTGAGCAACTGCTAAGCGATACAGTACCCGTACATTTGATGGTCTTTCCGAGCCCTATTGTTTAATGGAGTCAACCTTACGCTTTTTCAAAGAGGTGAAAGGAAAGACTGCCAAGCAAAAGGACAAATCAAAGACATGAAATGGCAGGACGACAACCAACTTTTCAACCTCATGAAAACCCAGCTCTTCACTGCTGTGGTTGGTGATATTATGGATAAACTGGGGCTATTCCATCAATTCCTCTCGCCCCGCATACAAGCCCTCCGAAACGATATGATCTTAGCCGGTAGAGCGATGCCGGTGCTCGAGGCCGACGTCTATGCCGAAAGTGCCATGTCGAGTGCAAATCCATTGATGCTAAAACCATTTGGCCTGATGCTGGAGGCCTTAGATGATCTCAAAGCACATGAGGTATATATTTGCACGGGCGCCTCCCCCCGCTATGCTTTATGGGGAGAACTCATGAGCACTCGGGCCATGCACTTGGGGGCCGCCGGTGCCGTTGCAGATGGCTATGTGCGAGATACCAAAGGCATATTGAACTTGGGGTTCCCTACCTTTTGCCAGGGAAGTTATGCACAGGATCAAGGCCCTAGAGGAAAGGTGTTGGACTTCCGTTGCCGGATAGAAATGGGGAATGTAGAGGTTAAGCCTGGTGATATCGTTTTTGGTGACATCGACGGGGTGTGCATAGTACCACAGGAAGCTGAGGAAGAAGTAATCCGTTTGGCCTTGGAAAAAGCCAATGGAGAAAAATTGGTGCAAAAAGCCATACAAAATGGCATGAGTGCTTGTGATGCCTTCGCCAAGTTTGGCATTATGTAGAGAGATTATTAAAGCCTATTTATAAACCAACCTATCAAACGACACACTGTGGATCTAAGTCACCTCAAAGTTTTAGTCACAGGTGGCGGCGGGATCGGCGTCGGGGCCGGTGTTTGCCAAGCCCTGGACGAATTCGGCGCCACCCTCATCATCAATGAAAAACAACTGGTCAAAGCCGAAAAAGCAGCACTACAATATCGTAATGCTTATCCCTTCCAAGCCGATATTACAAAGGCCGAGGAGATTGAACAAATGTTTGCACAAATAGAATCTCAATTGGGGCCCATTAACGGCTTAGTAAATAATGCGGGAGTGGGCTTGGTCAAAGCCGTGCACGAAATCGAAGAAGATGAATTTGAAACACTCTACAGTGTCAATGTTAAAGGCATGTGGCGTGTGAGCAAGTTCTTTGTGCGCCAATTACTCAAGCATAAAATCAAGGGGAATATCGTCAATGTATCCTCCGTCCACGGGTTTGCTTCCCAACCTAATTATTCTACCTACGCCTCTTCAAAATCTGCTGTGGAAGGTTTAACTAGGGCTTTGGCCTATGAGCTAGGAACCTATGGTATACGAGTGAATGCCATTGGCCCCGGGATGGTACATGCGGAACAAAACTATGACTTGATCAAGCAATGGGCTCCAGATCCACAGAAATGGGTGGAAGAATTTATAGAGAACCAGCAAACACTTCATCATTATATTGAACCGGTGGACTGTGGTTATACGGCCGCTTTCTTGTTGTCTAACTATAGTCGGTCTATCACCGGTCAAACCATCTACGTAGACGCCGGCAAAACCATTATGCTTTTTAACCAGGATTACATCAATCAAAAATGATCATCAAAAGATTTACCTGTTACGAAGTCATCGTCCCTGCTAAGGAAGGTGTCATCGAAAGCAAAGGCATCAATAAACCTTTGCACAAGCTCCCAGTGGGAGCCAAGAAGGGATGGTCCATGCAGTTTGACCAACTCCCTAAACTTTTGCTCAAAATGGAATTAAGCAATGGCGTGATAGGCTGGGGCGAATTGTATCGGGACCACAATTGGACCGTGGTTGCCAATATCATTAATGAATTGCTGGGTCAAGATATCAAACAACTGTGTCTACAACAGTTGCCATTCACCTTCTGCCGAGAATATGACGGCTTCGAATGTGCTATTTGGGATGCCTATGCCAAAGCCCATAACCTTCGCGTAGTTGATCTTCTGGGTGGGCCAGTACGCAAGCAAGTGCGAGTGGGAGCCTGGTCCAGTCATCGCCACGTGGATGAAATTGGCGCATTAGCTAAGGGCTTTGCAGACCAAGGATATGATTGCATCAAATTCAAAACGGATTTGGAAGATGATGTCCAACAATGGTGCGCCAATATAAAAGATGCGGCACCAGGAATGCAAGTCATTCTAGATCCCAACGAGCGCTGGCAATATCCCGGTGAGGTTCGGAAGCGGGCGGATGCCCTGGCTGAAGTAGGAAATGTCCTTTGTTTAGAAGATCCCCTACCCCGCTGGATGTTGCCAGAGTATGCACTCTTGCGGCAGTATTCCTCCGTCCCCATCGTTTTGCATGTATCCCTGCCCTATATTTTGCATGGCCAACGTATCAAAGATGCCATCCAGGCATTACAAGCCAAAGCGGTAGATGGATTCAACTTCAACGGCGGCCTGGCTAATTTCCAACGCTTGGATCACATTGCTCATGCAGCTGGTCTACCTTGCTGGCATGGCTCCGAAATTGACCTGGGTATTCTAGAAGCTATGTATTTGCATTCCAGCGCAGCTGCTGCTTCCTGTATTTGGCCAGGAGATATTTTTGGGCGGATGATTCGCGAACACGATCTGTTAAAGACACCAATACAATTTGAGCCACCGTTTGCCCACTTACCCGAAGGATATGGTTTAGGCGTAGAACCCGACGAAGCAGCCATTGGGCATTATCAAGTCGATAAAAAAGAATTTGAGTAAACTCATGGATAAAAAGAATTATACCAACCCCTTCCCGAAAAGTGATCCGGACCGACACCAGATTTGGGAGATGTTGGTGGAAAGGGATATTATCGCTTTCTGCCAAGAAAATTGGGACTTGGTCGCCGATGACTTTATGGCCGAAAACTTCATGGGCATTGACGCTCGTAATGCGCACAATCCCGATACCTGGCGCATGAATTTCTCCAAACTCGCTGAATACAAAGCGGTATGGCTTGAACAAGCCGCAGATTTCGCCCAGACAGAATGGGCAGAAGACCCGGAGCAAGCCATTTATCAAGCTACCACTTTACGAGATATCGATATCAAGGGAGAAAGCGCTTTGGTCCACAAAAAATTTGATGGATACATCCAAAAGAAAGGAGGCGAACGGGAATATCTGAATTGGCAGACCCTATACCGTTGCAGAAAAATAGGGGACAAATGGAAAATTGCAGGATTCACCGGTTATATGCCACACCCTATGGGCTTGGGGCATCCGCAAGCAGTGATCCCCGGCAAGCAAATCCCAGTTGGAGCAGCCCAACATGTGACCGCTGGGCCGTATTCCCCCGTATTACAAGTAACACCTGGCCAGTTAGTCGTCATCTCTGGGCAAGCGGCCATCGACCCTAGTGGTAAGATTATTGGAGACACCATTGAGGAGCAGACGCACTTTACCCTCCAGAACTGCCAGAAGCAACTGGAAACCGGAGGATGCTCCCTAAATGATGTCTTTAAAGTAAATGTCTACTTGACCGACCTGGACAACTGGCCACGATTCAATGAGGTATATAAGACGTACTTTAGGGACCCGAAACCGGTGAGAACAGCTGTACAAACACCACTGCTATATACCTTACTCGTAGAAATAGAAATGTGGGCCGTAAAGAAATAAGAAACTCAATTATCAATACTAAATCTCAAATACATGTATTGGGATCAACTGACTTCACCGCAGATCAACGCCCTCGATAGAAATATCCCTGTCATTCTCCCAGTCTCAGCCACGGAGCAGCATGGAGCTCATCTTCCATTGGCTACCGATCGCCTAATTGGAGAGCACTTCTGTCAAAAGATAAACGAACAGATTAGTGAGCGAGTTCTAATTTTGCCCAGTGTTGGCATTGGTTGTTCGGAACACCATAAGGATTTCGCGGGTAGCCTTTCCGTGCAACATCAAACCTTCCTCCAGCAACTGACAGATATTGCGGATTGTGTAGTGGGATACGGATTTAAAAGCCTCTTGGTTCTCAACAGTCATGGGGGAAACCAGGCCATTGGCCAATCGTTTGTGGAAATCTATGGGTACCGGCATCCTGAGCTAAATCTGGCCATTGCGACTTGGTGGCGAATCGCAGCGGAGGCCTTACATGAGCTAAATGAGACTGGCCCAGGCGGCGCCGGCCATGCTGGCGAATTTGAGACCTCTCTTATGCTCTTGATAGCCCCTCATCTAGTTCACATAGACAAGATCCAGCCCAAAGCAAATGTCCCGACGCTAGCATGGGCAGAAGGCGACCTGTTGACTGGTCCTAAGGTAGGCTTATATCGTCGGATGAAAGAAATGACGCCAATTGGTGTGTATGGTGCTCCTGCAGCAGGTACGAGGGAAAAGGGAGAAAAAATTACCGCCATTGTTGTGCCAGCACTCCAGCAGATACTCGAAGATATGTACCAATTATCCCAATAGCTAAAATTAAATCCTATGAATCGACACTTCATCTATTTATTGATCGGAATTTCGATAAGTTTACTATTTATGTCTTGTAATCAAGAAGCTATCAAAACCTATGAAGTCAAGAAGATTGATCGCCCCATCGAATTAACGGGTCGAGGGCAAGATGTCCTCTGGGATCAAGCCATTGGCCTCACCGACTTTAGCTACCCGTGGCGAGACGAAACGCCACCAGCAACAAACTTCAAAGCCTTGTGGACGGATTCCCATCTATTTTTCCTGTATCGTGCCTCCGATACGGAAATCATTACCAAGGAACGAGGACTAGGAGAGCGGGATCCAGTCGATTCCGATCGGGTAGAGATTTTCTTTAAAGCAGATGATGACATGAATCCCTACTACTCTTTGGAGATGGATGCCTTGGGTCGGGTCCTAGATACAGAAGGTCGATATCATCGAAAGATCAACTTCGATTGGAATTGGCCAGCTGGAGAACTAGCCCTCATGGCTTCCAGAGATAATAGTGGTTATACGGTGGAAGGCTCTATCAGTTTTTCTTCTCTTGAGCAATTGGGTATGTATAAAGGAGATGCTGAACTCAAGGCGGGACTGTACAGAGGAGAATACGTAAGTGATGAAAAGGGTGAAATCACCACCAAATGGATTAGTTGGGTAAAGCCCAAATCCGCAACGCCTGATTTTCATATCCCGTCCTCCTTTGGACTCCTCAAATTAATTGAATAGTCATCGCTGGTCAGAAAGTAAAAGAATCACATGCTTAGACGTATTCTCCTTTTAGTGTCGATCTTACTTCTCGTTGCCTGCGAATCCACGACACCCAGCAATGCAGATGCGCCCGATGTTTTAGAGCCGGTGAGAGGGGTCTGGTTGACAAATGTCGATAGTGAAGCTCTTTTTTCAACTGAAGGTATTGAACGTGCCGTGGCGCATTGTCACGAATTGGGATTTAACTCCATATTCGTAGTCACCTGGAATCGAGCCTATACGCTCTATCCCAGTGAAATAATGGAAAAAAACTTCGGCCGAAAAATTGACCCTAAGTTTTCAGGCCGAGACCCCTTGCAGGAGGTAATTACAGCAGCACATGCCAGGGGGATGAAAGTATACGCCTGGTTTGAATTTGGTTTCTCCTGCTCCTATGAGGAGCCAAGTGGGGGAGTCATCATCCAACAAAAACCAGAATGGGCAGCCATTGACTCCACTGGAAATCTGGTCAGTAAGAATGGATTTCAGTGGATGAATGCTTTTGACACGGCAGTACAAGGTTTTGTTCTATCCCTGCTCGTGGAAGTTGTTCAACAATATGATGTAGATGGGATTCAGGGAGATGATCGGCTGCCTGCCCTTCCTTCCGAGGCGGGCTATGACCCCACGACCCTCTCCAGGTTTCAACGGGAGTCCGGGAGAACAGATATTCCTGCTCAATACGATGAAGAGTGGATCAATTGGAGAGCTCAATTACTGAATGAATTTATGCGGAAAACACATCAAGCCATTAAGAACATTGATCCCGAATGTGCAATCTCCGTTTCTCCGAGTATTTACCCTTGGAGTAAGGAACAATACTTACAGGATTGGCCTACCTGGGTACGAGAAGGGTGGGTAGATATGGTTTGTCCACAGATTTACCGATATGATATTGAAAAGTATAAACATGAACTACAAAAAATCGTCGAAGAACAAATAAGTACCACTGACCTTGCAAAGATCTTTCCTGGTATCCTGTTAAAAGTAGGGGATTATGTAGCCCAAGATAGCTTGCTACAACAGATGATCATGGAAAACCGAAAGGCGGGTATTCAAGGTGAAGTCTTTTTTTTCTATGAGGGGATTAAGAAAAGAGCTAGCTTTTTTGACCAGTTGTACCCTTAGAACTAACTTTAAATTTTGAATAACCACTAATTGAATGTAACTTTCATTATAAATGCCATCCTCGGGTTCTTTCTCCATGGAATTAACTTGGTCTGGTATAGGGTCGTTACTGTGCCAGTGGCCGTTATCAGTACGCAGGATATCCAGCTTCTTTTTGACAAGCAGCGGATGCCATGTAGGAATAAGAACTCCCTTCAACCAACAGTTTACCCAATTGGCGAAAAAATTCTGGTGCTGAAAACTTTTGTAATCAGCCCCTCCAAAGAACAGGATCAAACTGCTCCACTCAAATAGAATCGAATTATTTCATTAATCTTTTAGTATCTAATAAGAATAGAACCTAAAAAAGCATCTATGAAATCCCCTCTACCGCTTTTCATTTTGGCTTTGACCCTTTGTTTGTCATCTTGTCTCGAAGGCGACCTATCTCCTGGCAACGGAATTTCCGTTGAATCTTTTGCTGGCAGGTGGGACAATATTAATACTCAAACCAACAGCCTGACGCGCGTTACCATTACTCAAAAGATACCTGGCCAGGTATCCGTTCAGCTATGGCGAGTTTGTGGTCAAGATCAATGCAATCTGGGTAATTACATCAGTACGATCAATGATCTCCAAGATGGCAAAATATCGCTATCTCTCAATTGGAATGATCAACCTATAGCGCTCGGTTTAAGTCTTTATGAAGGGGGAAAACTTCTCCTGAGCCCAGAAGAAGAAGTGGGCAGCAATATTTTTGAAGACCAGTTTTTCTCCAGGCAAACAGCCACCTCTTTTTTCCAACAAATCAATGTTGATGATGCCCGTTCGGTGAGTTTAGCTAAATTGCGTATCAATGGTAGTAATAACGAGCTTAACTTTCTTAGACCAGGGACCATTTTGATTTACCAGACTAATGAAGGCCGGTATGGCAAGCTTCAGATTCGTGGGAATGACGATATCCTTACCCTTCGTTGGACTACCTGGGAGATAACGGGAGAAGTATATCAGGAAAGCGATTATCTCCCCTTGAAAAGTAATGCTTACTACGATATAGATCGAGGACAAGAAGACGAAGGAGAATCAAAATCCTTAAGTGATTTTCTATGGATTGACAAAGGGAAACCCCAACGCTGGCTAGAACCTGTCAACACAGCTTTGATTGCTGTATATCACTTAGGCTAGTAGGGCCTTAGCAGCTAAGAGGAATAGCACAAGCTAATCCGACAAAACGAAACCAACTAACAAGCGTATGAACAAGAGCAGTCACAGACTGCTTTCCCTAGATGTATTTCGTGGCGTAACCATGTTTCTACTGATGGGAGAAGCAGCGAGGGTTTATGCCTCACTTAGCATTGCCAGCGAGGGTTCCTGGCTGCATGCTCTAACGATCCAATTCCATCATCATCCTTGGAATGGCCTTCGATTTTGGGATCTTATCCAGCCCTTCTTTATGTTTATCGTGGGTGTAGCCATGCCTTTTTCTTACAAAAGTCGAGCTGCCAAGGGCGATAACCATCTCACTATTCAGCGTCATATCTTCTATCGTTGTTTTCTACTGTTCCTCTTTGGCACAGGCTTGCACTGTGTATATAGTCATAAACTTGTCTGGGAACTTTGGAATGTCCTTACCCAACTTTCTTTTACCATCTTGGTCGCTTTTTTTCTGATGCGCTTATCCTGGAAATGGCAAATCGGAGGATCATTAGGATTGCTGGTGCTCACGGAAGTATTATATCGCTTGTATGATCCCGCAGCTCCTTTTGTCAAAGATGCTAACTTCGGTTCCTATCTGGATTTGCTACTCCTGGGGAAGATCAATAACGGAGGTGGATGGGTTACGATCAATTGTCTCCCAACAGCGGCGCATACCATCTGGGGGGTAGTCTGTGGACAGCTATTGTTGTCAGAAAGATCAGCTCAACAGAAAATCAAGTATTTCTTAGTGGCTGCCGCTATGGGTTTAATCTCAGGCTATACGCTGGATCTCCTACAAATTACGCCGATAGTGAAACGAATCGCTACAAGCAGTTTTGTATTAGCCTCAGGAGGCTGGGCGATCTTAGTCCTGGCTCTGTCCTATTGGTGGGTCGACTTGAAAGGGCAAGAACGGGGGGTGCGGTTCTTCCATGTAGTAGGTATCAATTCCATTTTTATCTATTTGTTTGCCGAAACGATAGGGCATCAATGGCTAGGTGGATTTACCAAGACCTTTAATCATGGTTTTCTTGGCCTTTTAGGTCTTCCCGAAATAGTACTCGATCTTACGAACGCCCTACTAGTCTGGGGCATTATGTGGTATATCTGCTTTTTCCTATATCAAAAGAAGATCTTTTTCAAAATATAATTCATGAACATACGCACACACACAGCGAGGGCCCGGCTTGGATTACTATGCCTTGGTCTCGCCATATGCTCCACGACTAGCACGATTAAAGCCCAAACCTCCCCTTCTACAATCGTGGAAGCCAAAACGAATCTTTTAACTTATCCCTTTTCAGATCCTGACCCGCTCCCTATTCTGGTCAGTAATCCCAAAATATATCCTTATCACCGATTTGATGGCTATAGCCTGGAAGGTCAAGACCAAGAATGGACCACGATAACCTTAAGCAATGATTATGTGGAGGTGTATGTGCTGCCGGAGGTAGGTGGTAAAGTCTGGGGAGCCATAGAAAAACAAAGCGGTGCAGAATTTATTTATAGAAATGAGGTCATGAAGTTTCGCAATATTGCCATGCGAGGCCCTTGGACCTCCGGTGGAATAGAATTTAATTTTGGATTAATTGGGCATCACCCGGGCACGGCTACTCCCGTAGACTACATTCTACAAGAAGAGCCCGACGGTAGTGTCAGCTGCGTAGTAGGTAATATTGATCTTCCTTCCCGGACGCAATGGCGGGTTAAGATCAGGCTGCCAAAAGATAAGGCTTACCTTGAGACCCAGGCCACCTGGTATAACCCCACTCCCCTACAGCAATCCTATTACAACTGGATGACCGCAGCAGCAGCGGCTCGGCAAGACCTAGAGTTCTTCACCCCCGGCAATCAATACCTGGAGCATGGAGGACAAGCCAGATCTTGGCCATATGACGATCAAGGCCACTTTTTACCCGCCTACCAGGAAAACAACTTTGGCCCAAGTAAGTCCTATCATGTAGTGGGCAAGGACCACGACTTCTTTGGGGGGTATTTTCACGATCAGCACTTTGGCTTTGGTCATTGGGCCGAATACGAAGAAATGCCGGGACAAAAGCTATGGCTTTGGGCGCTGTCCCGTTCAGGAGGCATCTGGGAAGATCTGTTAACAGATACAGATGGACAATATATAGAATTCCAGGCCGGACGTTTATTCGTGCAGTATGCTCCTGGAGCAGATCAGAACCCAGTGACACAGGCTAATTTTCCCCCTCACACCACCGACCAATGGACAGAAAAATGGTTTCCCGTCAAAGAGATTGGAGGTTTAAGTGATGTTTCTGCGCAAGCTATACTGCACCTCCAAGACAGCCAGGAAGGTACAGTAGTGGGCATTAATGCACTTGCTGAGGTAGCGGGGAGACTAGTGCTCACCACTAAAAACGAGAAAACCTATGAGGATTCCGTAATGCTTCAGCCAATGGGGGTTTTCAAAAAGACCTTTCCTGTTCCATTACAGGAGGTACAAAGAGTGACGGTCAAAGCTATGGACCTTCATCTCCAAACAGATCAAAGTAGAGGCCAATTAAAACGGCCCTTTTACTCGCCCCCTCTTAAAAATGTACCGACTGCCTCCGCTGAAAAGCACTTTAGAGCAGGTATGGAAGCCATGAAATTTCGGGCGTTTGAAAAGGCCAAGCAACAATTCGAAGCCTGCCTAGAACTAGAACCGCAACACTTGGAGGCTTTGACGCAAATGGCAGAACTATACTTTCGCAGCGGGCAGTATCAGCAAGCGCAGCATTATACCTATCAAGCCTTACAATGGGACACTTATCACCCTGTTGCCAATTTCGTGGCAGGGCTGACCTACCAGGCACAAGGAGACCTCCTCAATGCCCGGGAAAGCCTCGGGTGGGCGGCGCGAAGTATGAGTCACCGCTCAGCGGCTTATGCAGAGATAGCGGGTATTTTTCTGCAAGAAAAAGATTGGGGAAAGGCCAACACCTACGCCCAGAAGTCCCTGGACTTCAATCGCTACAACCTTTCCGCTTGGGAAAGCATGACTATCGCAGCCCGCCAGCAAGGGGACGATGAATGGGTAGAAAAATCATTGGCAGCTATGCTGGACATCGACCCATTGAACCATTTTGCCTATTTTGAGCAATACCTGCGGCAGCCATCAGCAAAAAACAGAGCGACCTTTCTAGCCAGGCATCGAAGTGAACTCCCCGAACAAACCTTCCTAGAACTAGCCCTTACATACTACCGTAAAAGCCAAATACCCACCGCTATAGCAGTGCTACAACTCGCCCCTGAAAAACCGCTGATTCAGCTATGGCTGGCTTTTCTGCAAAAAGACACTACCGCCTTGACTGCCATCTCAAGCACTTCCCCGGCCTTTACCTTCCCGTACAGGCGTGAAAGCTTGGATGCCCTGGAATGGGCGGTACAAGCATCTGAGCATTGGATCTTCAAATATTACCTCGCCTTAAACTACTGGGGGAAGGGTAGAACCGATGAAGGCCTCAGCCTAATGAAAGCCTGTGGCCAACAACCCGATTTTGCTCCATTTTACCTCAGCCGAGCTCACTTGGCATCGATGGTGAAAGGAGAAAATGCCGAAAGAGATATGCATAATGCACAAGCGATTGGAACAAAGGATTGGAGAATTCAGAGAAGCTTTGCTCGTTACCTGATCGAAACCGATCAATCAGAGGAAGCCATACGATATCTCCGTGGGGCTTGGTCTCAACATAAGGACAATTATGCCATTGGAATGGATCTAGTTCGACAGTTAGTACATACGAAACAGCATGAGGCAGCCTTATCGATTTTGGAAAACCTAGAGGTCTTGCCGTTTGAAGGAGCGTCCGAGGGGCGGATGCTATATCAGCAAGCGCATACGGGAGCGGCTATGCAATTGATGGGGCAGGGCGAATGGAAGGCAGCGATTAAGCATTTAGAAAAGGCTAAGGAATGGCCAGAGCGGCTTGGTGTCGGTAAACCTTATGACCCTGATGAACGACTAGGTGATTTCCTGATGGCCTATGCCTATCAACAACTAGGAGATCCGCAACAGTCCAAAGATTTGCATGAACGTGTCTGGAAACGCACGAAGACTAACGAAGGCAGGGTTTCCCCCTACCATCTACTGGGTATACTATCCCGTCAGCAACTAAAGTTTGACCAAGCAAATAAGACTTTACCTCCTTTTCTACAGGACCCGGATAAAGAGCAGCATCCAGATGTCTTGTGGATTAAGGTCATGCTGCAAGAGGAGGAAGCTCAATTGAAACTACTCAAACATCGCTACCCCGATCGTTGGCGTTCCCATCAACTGAGACAACTTGAGGAAGCCTGTCGACTAACGGGAAAATGGTAAGGAAAAAGGCGTAGTGGTACAGGCTCTACAAACAAGTATCCAACCGATTCCGCTATATTTGACATCTGTATTAGCACCGATCCAAGCTATCTTGTTTTTTGATCAGATCATTTCCTATTTAGTATGCAAAATCAGTTTAACTTATTCTCTAGTATCTTTCTATTAGTCGGCATTATCACGGCCTGTCAAACCCGTGAAAGTCCATTACCTCCCAACATTATCTATGTCATGGTGGATGACCTAGGTGTGGCAGACTTGGGCTGCTATGGAAGTGAGGACATTCTGACGCCCAATATTGACCAATTTGCTCAGGAAGGAATACTTTTCCAACAGGCCTATTCGGGAAATACGGTATGTGCTCCAGCCAGAAGTACACTGATGACGGGTTTGCATAGTGGGCATACCCAAGTCCGAGGAAATACGGGAGGGATCGCCCTACCCGATAGTGCCTTTACCATTGCAGAATTATTGCAATCGGCTGGCTATGCAACGGGCGGTTTTGGCAAATGGGGGCTAGGGGATCAAGGTACCGAAGGAGTTCCGGAGCAACAAGGTTTTGATCAATTTTTCGGCTACTATCATCAAATCCATGCTCACAACTATTACCCTGAGTACCTTTGGGAAAATAGCAAAAAGGTAGAACTTCCAGCAGAAGACGGCAATGCTAACTCCTACACGCAGTATCGAATTTTTGACAAAATGAAGGACTTCATTCTGGAGAATAAAGATCAAGCCTTTTTCTGCTACGCTCCTTGGCCTGTGCCCCACGGAAAATATGTCATCCCCAAAGAGGACCCGGCAGTGACTCTATATCAAGAGAAGGAGTGGTCTGACAAGCGTAAGAACTACGCGGCCATGACTAGCCTTTTTGATCGACAATTTGGCGAGTTGATGGCTTTGCTAAAGGAATTGGAAATTGACGAAAGAACCTTGGTGATCTTCTGCTCTGACAATGGAGGAGGACGTGAATTTGCCAAGGAAAAAACCAATGGGGAACTGCGAGGTTTTAAGCGAGACCTATATGAGGGAGGAATAAGGATTCCATTTATTGCTCGTTGGCCCGGTAGAATTAGCCCAGGACGCACCACCCGAGAACAGATCTACTTCCCAGATCTTTTTCCCACTTTGGCAGAAGTGGCCGGGCAAAGAAACGCTATTCCTTCCCACATTGATGGCATTTCCCTTTACAAGCTGTTTACTGACCACCTGCATGCCCTACCCAATCGCATGTTGTATTGGGAATACCCACATTATGACTGGGGAAAAAAGGAATACCCAGATAATCAATTCAAGCAAGCTCTCCGCTACAAGAACTGGAAGATGATTAGAAATGGCAAGGACAAAGAGTGGGAATTTTATGATCTTAGAGAGGACCCCTATGAGACAGATAATGCGGAAGCTTATCATCCTGGCAAAATGGAAAAGTTTCAGGAGTGGATCACCAAACATAGAACGGAAGCCCCACCGCAGATTGAGCCCCTTGGCGACAAACCCTTTAGATAGGCTACTATTTTACAGTATCCAAAAAATCTAGTAGCTCTTCTAAGGTGTTAGCTTTCCGATTGTGCGGCTGAACTTGGTATAGAGTAGCTTCACCTGATTGGATAACCACCGTAAAGGGAGTCCATTGGGGATCATAATCCTCATGAATTTCATTAGCCAGGGCGGGCTTAAAGGGAGTATAGCCATCAAATCTTTCTGGAGCGTCTAAAATATAGAATTCAGCATTAGGGGATTGAATCTTATCTGACAATCTATTCATCGATAGTTTGGCTCTTTCCAGCGTCTTATCTCTTTGGTACGGCAGAAATACGTACTTTAACTTTACGTTTTCATTCGCGGTCAGGGCCTTATTACTAGTAATACCTTTTAAAGACATTTGACCTACATTCGCAGTGGCAACATCCATTACGTGGACAATAACTAGCCGGTCTTCTTCTCCGTCAAGCATCTTTAAAAACCCCTCAAAATCTATGACGGATATAGTACTTTGGGAGAATAGGCCAGCGACGGGGATGAGATGTAGTAAGAAGACCAAAATGGCAAATCGATACATTTTTATCATGTGGTTATTTTGTTCGCAAGGTAGGAATTTCACTAAAATCATCGCCGCTTTAACCAAAAGGCATCATTAGTAAGGCCACTGAATTGATCTTCAAAGTTTCCGAAGGGTTCGTACCCCCAATCGTAGAAATCACTAAATATCTGTGCGATCAATCCCTTTTTCATTACCCCCTTCAGGTGTGTTTCATCAAAATCTTTACGGTGGTAACATTTGGCTCGGCCGGACCTATCCGTTAGCTTAAAAACCTGTCTGCTATTTAAAATGACCTTTACTTCGTAGCAGTCTCTCCGATAGTTCCCCCTACTATCTGGCTCAGCAACCTGAAATAGAATGAAGTTTTCTTTCAAATCCTTGACCGGGATATCATTGACCATTTGAGCAGAAAGGACAGGAGGCATAAAAAACAGGAGAAAGAATAGCAGGTGCAAGTGCTTCATTTTAGATAATTTGTATCCTTAATCTTTATCAAAATTAGTGTGGGTAGCAATGAGATGGTAGTCCGTTCTTCTCCTTTCATGACTGAGGTGACAGCTTGTTCAGGGCGAAAACAGATCTTAAGTAGTGTGACAATGGTGCTTATAAGCATATAATGAATGAAAATAAGAAATTTTGCTTATTTTAGAATTAGAACTACATGGAAACGAAATTGAATTTCAATGATGTAAAGAGTGTACCTAGTATTTTTTAAGAATAGCAGCCCCTACCCATACTGAATCCTTGGGAAAATTAGACATAAATATTAATGCAAAAGCCTCTTTAAGTCTATTTAATGTTCTATTCAACCCTGGAAGCCCCAATCATACTCCTTGCCTTCGCCAATGATGAAGCCCATTCACTCTTTCATCTTGAAAAAGAGAAAAATGGTCTTAAGGCGCTATTCCAAAAAGTTGAACAAGAGGGACGTTGCCAAATAATTTCTCTTTATCCCGTTACTCCGACTAAAGTTATCCAAGTGTTTCTTGAAAACCGTGGCCGAGTTCGCGCCTTCCATTATGGTGGGCATTCTGATGCTGACGAACTATTTTGGCACAAGGATTATCCTGAACAACAAGGTGTTCAGGCCAAAAATCTAGCAGGATTTCTGGGAACACAACCTGGACTAGAGTTTATTTTTCTAAATAGCTGTCTTAATCTAGCCCAGGCTGATGGGTATTACCAAGCTGGCGTCCGAACGGTCATTGCCACGAACCAACTGCTTAGTGATGAGGCTGCTTACCGGTTTGCTCAGCTCTTCTACAAAGGCCTAATTGGCAGGGCTACCATTGATGAAGCATTCCAGATAGCAGAGAAAGCATTCCAATTACAACAAAGCAACTTATGGCGAGGTATTGGTTTAAGTAAAGAGAAACCTAATCACAAGAACGTACCCTGGAAAATTTGTCCACAAGGAAAACATGCTTGGCGTTTACCCCTCGCAACTAATTGCTTGACCCGAATACCTTCCATAAACTTCCAATATGAATGTATAGGTCGCGAACAGGATTTGAAAGTGCTAGCCCGTAGATTTAAGCATTTCCCCAATACTGTACTTATTCATGGTCTAGGGGGGATTGGAAAAACCGTCTTGGCTACTGCCTTTATCCATAGTCATAGCGGCAGCTATGAAAATATTGTCTGGATTAACCGAGGGGAAGATCTGGTCAAAGCTTTCGCTTTAGATCTAAATTTAGCTGAATCCTTAGGCCTACCTCTCCAAGAAGACGAGGATCTCCAGGAACGTTTCAAGCTGATACTCCAAAGACTTCAAAGACTTCCAGGCCGTAATCTTCTGGTGATCGATAACATCCAAGAGCAAGATATGCAGAAGGAAGTATATCATCTGCTTCCTGGTAGACCTAACTGGCAGGTATTGCTTACCTCTCGTCATTACCTTCCACGGTTTGATAAGGATCAACTACTATCATTAGATAAACTATCACCAGCAGCAGCTCATGTCCTCTTTTGTATTCATTATGAGGGCCAATATTCTGAGGATGACCTAAGCCGTTTTCTTCAGGAAATCGATTATCATACCTTGACCATTGAATTGCTTGCTAAGTTATTAACAAGGCTCAATAATACCCTAAGCGTTTCTCAGTTAACGGCAGTGCTAAAGAACAAAAAGCTTAATGACACCCGGCTGCAGCAAAAGGTCTGGACTCGCCATAGTGAAGAAGAACGTGGCATTTATCTTCATCTTATGAAAGCTTTTGAATTAATTGAGCTATCGGTTGAAGAAAAATGGCTAATAAAGCAATTCATTGTACTGCCAGTAGAACAGTATCAAGTATCTACCTTAGCAGATTTCTTACGTAAAGATCCGCTGGAATTAAATGAAGTTCTTAACAAATTATCTGATACAGGATGGTTAAGCTTACACAAAAGTACATTCTCCATTCACCGTTTGATTCGTCAAGTAGCAGAATATCAACTCCAACTGAGTATTGCTGATCTGGAAATATTACTTGAAAGTATGATCCAAAAAATGAATTTGGATCCCTACAAAAGTCCAGTTAACGCAACTGTTCCTTGGATTAGCTATGCCACTACCCTGGAAAACTTCCTTACTCAAGAAAAAGACGAGCGAATAGCTACCTTACAAAATAGCATTGCACTTAGCTATTACGCCCTCGGGCAATATGGAGAATCGCTGATCTACCATCAAAAATCCCTAGCAATTAGGGAAGGCATATTTGATGAACATCACCCCGATCTGGCTGAATCTTATAATGATATCGCAAATACTTATCACGTCCTAGGGCAATACGAGGAGGCACTTAGTTATCATCAAAAAGCACAGGATATGTATGAGTTGCTGCTAGATACAAATCATCCTGATCTCGCTTGTGCCTATAACAATATGGCAAGTACCTATCAAGCACTTGGACAATATCAAGAGGCACTTGGCTATCAGCAAAAGGTTCAGGTCATCTGGGAGAGTATACTGGAGGACAATCATCCCGACTTAGCCATTTCTTATCATAATTTCGCCACTATTTACCATGCCCTTGGACAATATAATGAAGCGCTCCGCTTCCATCAAAAAGCGCTGGAGATTTTGGAGGTGGTACTAGAGGAGAACCATCCGAACTTGGCCAATTCTTACAATAGTATCGCCAATACCTATAGCTCTCTTGGCCAATACCAGCAGGCACTTAACTACCATCAGAAAGCTCAAGCCATACAAGAATCCGTCTTGGATGCCAACCACCCAAACTTAGCCTCTTCCTACAATGGTATTGCTAATACCTATCGCGACCTTGGCCGGTACGACGAAGCACTTGGCTACCATCAAAAGGCACTGGAAATCTTGGAATCCGTCCTGGATGCCGACCACCCAGAATTGGCTACCTCCCATAATAGCATCGCTAATACCTATTGTGCACTTGCTCGTTTTGAGGAGGCGTTGGAACATCAACAAAAAGCCCTAGCCATCCGAGTTTCGGTACTGGACGTGAATCACCCCGACTTGGCCGCCTCTTACACTGCTATCGCCAATACTCATCACGCAATTGGACAGTATGAGGAGGCACTCCACTTCCATCAAAAAGCACAAGTAATCAGAGAATTAGTGTTGGGATACAACCATCCCGACCTAGCCAATTCTTATAATCATACGGCAGAAACCTACTTTGCCCTCAAGCAATACACGGAAGCACTTGGCTATCATCAAAAAGCACAGCATATCTATGAACTGGTCCTAGGAGTCAGTCATCCCAAGATAGCCACTTCTTATAATAATATTGCGAATACTTATCATGCTCTTGGGCAGTATGACAAGGCACTAACTTACTACCACAAAGCCGAGGGGATCTATGAATCTAAATTGGAAGCCGACCATCCCTTCCTAGCTGTTTCCTTTAATAATATTGCAGGGATGTATCATGACCTTGGTCGCTTTCAGCAGGCGCTTAGTTACTTTCAAAAAGCTAAAGCTATCTATGAATCCAGGCAAGGAGACGACCATCCCGACCTAGCCACTTCTTACAATAACATTGCGAATACTTATCATGCCCTTGGACAATATGAGGAGGCGCTCAATTATCATCAAAAAACACAGGGTATCTATGAATTTTTGCAAGGAGACAAGCAGCTTGACCAAGCCACTTCTTACAACAATATGGCTAGCACCTACCATGCCATAGGGCAGTATGACCAGGCACTGAGTTACTATCAAAAGGCAGAAGTAATTTATGAATCGGTACAAGACATAAATCCCAGCGATTTAGCCACTTTTTATCACAATATTGCAGAAGTCTATCATGATCTTAGACAATATGATCAGGCACTGACTTGCTATCAAAAAGCACAAGCTATTTGGGAATCAGCACCAAAAGTCAATCTCCCTCTTCTGGCCACCTCTTACAATAATATCGCTCACCTCTTTCTGACTGCTAAGCAATATGATGAAGCGCTGGTTTATCTTCAGAAAACTCAGTCGATCTATGAATCTGTTCTAGATCCTAATCATCCTTACTTAGCCACCTCGTATAACAATATCGCTAATACTTACGATGCCCTTGGGCAGTTTGAAGAAGCACTTGCTTACCATCAAAAAGCACAGGATATCTTGGAATTGGAGCCAGAAACCAACCAACACTACCTGGTCGATTCCTATAATGATGTGTTAAAAATCTATCTTGCACTTGGACAAGATGACAAGGTGGCGGAATACCAAGCTAAAGTGGCTACCATCGAAAAAAAATAAAAAATCCTTCTACTACAAACATCCCCCCCTCACCGCTACACTTACCTAAGAAATTTCACTTCTTGAGATAAAAGAAGCCCTCCCATTGATCAAGTCCGATCAGCAGGAGGGCCATTCATTCAGATCAGGTCGAAATTAGTTTCTTGGCAAGGAGAAACAGAAGGTGCTGCCTTGACCGGGTTTTGATTCTACCCAGATTTCACCGCCATGCCTTTCCACGATCTTTTTGCAGGTGGCCAATCCGATTCCGGTACCTTCGTATTCCTCTATCTTGTGTAAGCGACTAAACATCCGGAAAATCTTTTCCTTGTATTGCTCTTCAATCCCAATTCCGTTGTCCTTAATCTTGAAAGTGTAGTTGTTTCCTTCCGGTACACAATCAATGGAGATCTGAGGACTCTTCCCGTTTCTGAACTTAATGCCATTGGCAATAATGTTTTGAAATAACTGGGTTAAATGAGCTGAGTTGCCTTTCACGCGAGGCAGAGCATTTTCATTAATCCTGATGGCTGCATTCTCATTCCGAATTTGGAAATATAAATTGGACAAAGCATTGTTCACCACATCTTTTGTCTCTGTCCAATCCGATTCTTGTGGCTTATTCTCGATCTGGCTATAGGTGAGCAGATCGTTTAGCAATTGATCCATGCGTTTCACCCCACCAGTTATAAACTCCATGTATTCCTGCCCGTTCTTATCGATCACATTGAAGTATCTCCGGCGCAGTAAGCCTGTAAAAGAACCAATAGTGCGCAAGGGAGCCTTGAGGTCATGTGAAACAATAAAGGCAAATTTCTGCAAGTCTTCATTCTTCCTCGACAAATCCGTGTATTGCTGATTAATCTCCTGGTTTTTTTCTTGAAGTTGGATTTGGAACCGATGCTTGATGACTGATCGATAGGACATCCCCATTAAGCAAACGGTTAAAAAGCTCATCGCCCAGTAAAAGGTACTCTTAGACTTCTTAAAGCGATTTTGCTGTTTAAGTAACTTGATTTCATTTTCTTTTTTGGTCAACTCATATTTTATGCGTGCATTAGAAGCATTTTTTATCATCTCCTCATTCAGCAAGATCTCTTTCAAGTCAATATACTCGGAGTTCATTTGAAAGGCTCTTCGGAAATCACTCTGTTGAGAAGCCACCTTAGCCAGTCGTTTATACAGGGCCACGCGCCGCCGATCGGAATCGATTTCATTAGCCAGTGCCAAGCCTTCTTGGTAAGAAGCATCGGCTAGGGCAAGTCGCTTTTGTTTCATGTACACATCCCCTAGATACATATGGCTTCCGATCAGGCCCCATTTATCCTGCAACTCGACCTTGATATGATAACTCTCCATCAATACCTTCAGCGCTTTATCTAACTCTTTCTTCTTCAAGTAATGGGCGCCTAAATTATGTAGCGCATAGGATTCTTTTGAACGACTCCCAAGTGTTCTGGAAAGGGCCAGCGCCTTGCTTAGGTACTGATGGGCTCTTAGGGTGTCCTCTAGTCCCGCATAAGTGGGGCCTAAAGCACTATAGCAGGACAACTTCGCCTTGTCTTTCTTGCGCTCCTCAGCCAGGGAAAGAGAACCTTGGTAATATTTTAGGGCCTGCTGGTAGTTCTTGCGATAAAAGGCAATGGTACCCAATTGGTACAAGGCTCTCCCAATACCCGCAGAGTCCTGAATGCTTTCCAATATCTCTAATGCTTCCAACTGAAGGCGATAAGCCTCCTCTTCATTTCCAATGCGCTGATGTACCACAGCAATGTGATTCAGGCCTTGAGCTTTTTCTTTTGAAGAAGATTGAATTTGTGCTAATTCGAGATAGGTATGATAGTAGTCCAGCGCCTCGTAATAACGCTGAAGCTTGAAGTTGGATTTCCCTAGTTGTAGTAACACTTGGGGATAGATTTTGCAGTTCTCTTGGGGTGGCAGCATATCCAATACTGCTTCGTAAATTTCGATAGCGGATTCAAAATCTTCATCTTTGAACAACTCTTCTCCTTCTTCTAGTAGAACTTTTACATCAGGATCAGTTCCTTCCATTGGATTGCCCATCTGCAAATAATCACAGGCTGATAAGAGGAGTGAAAGGCAAAGAAAGAGTAGGCCATTAACTTTCCATAGAGTATTCATTTTTTGGTATTTTCCTAACGAGGGTGTTAGTAGATTAAATTAATTGGGCTAAAAGATAGTCTCAATCTGTCGCTGAATATCCAGGGTAAATATACCCTCCCTATCCCTTCGGTTTTCGGTTGCGCAAGTATGGCTTGCTAGTGGAGAGGAAATCTTACCATCTTGTCAGCGTGGTAGATAAAAATTATGGTGTATTTACATTAAGATTTTAGGACTTCCACTTTCTCCACTAAGCACAGTGCCATACAACCTATAAACTTTGGCTTTCTAAGCTTCAGGCGTCGAACTAGTCATCGTAATCTGGTGGACAACCTGGATCTCCATCATCATCATTATTATCATCATCTCGATATCTTCGTCTGTGGCCTCCTTTGATTGCTAGCCATTGCTCCTCCGGCAATTGAACGGCAGGAGATTTACCAAATTCAACTAGTGTTTTTTTCATGATCATTAATGTTTTGTGCAAGAGAAAACTATCTACCAGCGGGTAGCCAAGTTTTTCTCTTATGTTTTCAATAAATAGGGTGGACATGGGCATAGGCTTCCATCCATTGAGGGATAATACAGCCGCCAACATGCTGTTAACAAAGCTTAGTTGAGAAATGGAGGTGTATGAGATTGTGGTAGTGGTTAATTACTCATCGTAGTCAGGAGGACAACCTGGATCTACCTCATCTTCTTCTTCACGCTGGCGATTCCGGCCATTACCTCTTCGACGACCACGACGGCCACCTTTAACGGCTTTTTGTTCCTCTTCAGTTAGTATTTCCAGGCCTTTCCCGAAAAACTGAATTTGTTTTGCAATCATTATAAACGTATTTATGGGTTAACTAAACTCTAAAACAATTCATAAGTATTACAGGGCCAAGACATGCCGTCTGGCCAAAATCAAGACTCCTAGGGGCAAAAATTCACCAGCCTAAGTGAAAGGTATCCCTTCCCGAAGGACTCGTTAAATCACCGATAGTCTTGCGCACACTAGGATGGCTTGACTAAACTGTTACCAATCTATTTCACGTTTAAATTCACTTTGGCCCCTAACCCATGATACATTTCATCACTGGTTAAGTAAAGCTTACTGGTACATTCCTTAGCTTGCTTGGTCAAAGCCTACATACTGGCTGAGTTTGTTCATTTCACCTATGGTCGGGGTACTATAACTGGGGGGAGCAAAAAAAATTCAGTCTACAACAATTACTTGCTGTAGGTATCTTTTCTCAAGATCATAGATCTAGAATTCATACGTGTAGGTGTAGGGAATTGAGAAGCGAAATCTATGCGAGATGTAATTCGTCTCATAGTGTATTGGTTTTTATGAATAATGAGTTTGGGTGTAGTAGTTATTTGAAGAAAAATGCAAGAATAATAAGGTATACTCTACTTCACATTTTTCCTTGCCTGTACAAATATAACGAAAAACATATTAAAATTAAAAATATTATTATTTTTTCTAGAGACTAGTACTGGGGGGAGAAAAACGACTATATTTCTTTTGTACCTATCTAGAAGCCAATAAGTTGCACAAAATCAAAAAAATAATGGGTAAAGCATTTAAGGTATATGACATCCACTGTGGGCGCTGCGGAGCCTATGTTCTCACCTACCATAAACACGGATCTGGTAAGGGAATTATACGGCTTTATTTCCATAACATAAATGCGCCAAGCGAGTGGTCTAATTTACAGGATTCCAGTGATAAAGCTAAGAAGGTGCTACAGTGTGCAGTTTGTTTGGAGGTATTGGGAAATCCAGTATTGGATAAGGGTAACAAATGGGCTTTTCGAATGCGCAGAGGTCTATTTCATCGCAAATTGAAGAAGGGATAAAATGGTTTTTCTCATTTTTTTAACATTTTCTTAAGATTTAACATGAGTACAAAATAAAAGTTGTGGTCTTATCCCTGTGTAATTCATTCAGAAAAAATAAAAACCAAAAAGATCATGATTCAGAAATCCTTAAAGTTAGCTTCTCTCTTCTCTCTGTTAATTGGCTTGACCTTTTTGTTCTCTTCCTGCGAAAAAGGAGAAACTACTTTATCTGACGACACCGTGGAATACACAACTCAAGCTATTTTCGAAATTCAGGAGCGTGGTGGATGTGGCCGCGGAGGTTGCTACGAATTCGTTTTTCCCCTTACGATAGAGTTTCCTGATGGAACAACTGCTGAAGCAGAAGACTACGAAGGTCTGCGCACCATAATTAGCGATTGGAAAGAAGCTAACCCTGATGCGGAAGAGCGTCCATCACTAAGTTTCCCGTTAGATATCTTAAGTGAAGATGGCGAATTGATCACTGTTGAATCAAGAGAGGAACTATTTCAAGTTAGAAGAGAATGCCGCAGAAGCTTTGGCAACCGCCCACATCATGGCCGCGGAGAAAGGTGCTTCCGTCTTGTATACCCAATAACGATTACTTTCCCTGATGAAACCACCGATATCGTTGATACTCGTCGTGAGCTGAAGATTGCGATTCGATCCTGGAAGAGAAATAATCCAGAGGTAGAAGAGCGTCCAGCATTAACCTACCCATTGCAAGTGGAATTGGAGGATGGAACTATTGTAGATGTAGCAAGTGCAGAAGACCTCCAAGCCCTGAAAGATTCATGTAGCGAAGAAGGATAATTCTTCGGGTGATTAATAGTCTGCGTTTTTATGGATTAGCCTTCCTGGGAGCTCCCAGGAAGGCTTTTTTCAGTCGGGATTCTGCTGTGAAATGCGTACTACTGTAGGATTAATTTCTTACTTATAGAGCGTTTACCTTGCTGGATCATAATGAAGTATGAGCCTTTCATCTGTGATCCGATATCGATGCGGTCTCTGAAATCACCCGTAAATCGGCCCAACTCACTGCGATAGATCTCCGCCCCACCAGCATTGAAGATACGGATCGTAGTATTGCCTTGCGCGGGTAGGTTAAATCGTAATTCGAACAGACCATTGGTAGGGTTAGGGAATACATTCAGGCGTTCAATTTCCAAATTGTTTACCAAAGGCATATCTACTCCTTTTTCCTCCTTCATATCATCTGCTTCAGTTTGTGTCACGTTCTCCATATCAACCTCCATATCTTCCTCTTCTTCCTGCTCCTCTTCACATTTCTTACTAGCGGCGAGTGATAAGATGAGGCGCTTTAACTTCTCAATTTTACCGTTGCGGTAGTAGGAAACCTCAATTTTGTCCCCAACTTCCCGATTGTCAATCGCCGCGCCAAGATCATGCCAATCATACATGGGAATCTCATCAATGGCAGTGATCACGTCACTACTCATCAAGCCCATAGCAGAAGCTGTGGTGCATTCTATCACCTCAACAGGAACCCCATTCACCCCTTTAGGTAATTTCTCATGCAAAGAGCTTACGCCCAAAAAAGGGTCCTCATCACGGCTCCGCTTTCTTCTTTCTCCATCTCCCTTGGCACCAATCGCCACCTTCCGACTTTTGGCTTTTCCATTACGGATGAAGTTGATCTTGATCTTTTCATTGGGATTTAATTCATGCAAACGGTCTGTCATGTTATCATCTTTCGTAAACGGGACATCATTGAATCCAGTAATGTAGTCAAAAGGCTTTAGGCCAGCCTTTTCGGCAGAGGTCTTTGGAATCACATTTGTGATGTAATTGCCGTAGCGGTTTTCAAAACCGAGCACCTTGGCTTTCTTCTTGGATACATGATTGGAATGTATGCCGAGGAAAGCGCCTTGTTGAGACATGAGCATGAAGGGTAGGCTCAAAAAACAGAAGAGTAATAACTTATTCATAGCAATAGATTTGATTTGTCCCGAGCAGTTTTTTTGCATAGCTCTACAGGGTGAGCATCAACTCACTTCAGTGTAATTACTCCTGCTACTACACACAATAATTGATCGAGAATTAATGGAATACAAAATACATACGCAACAAAAAGGAATTTGGATCTTTTGGAGAGCGTACAAAGTTTTTCTCTTCCTTTTGGAGCTGATTAAAAGGTATTAAATTTGTTCTTAATTCTTTCATCAAGTATAAAGTGGAGCATGGTAATTTTAGTAGAAACCATCGGCTGGATAGGTTCGATTTTACTCATAGGAGCTTTCCTATTGAGCAGCATGGACAAAATATCTACGCAATCCCCCGTTTATCAGTTGATGAACCTGATGGGTGGGGTAATGTTGATTCTAAATTCGCTCTACTACGGTGCGCTCCCTTCTAGTTTCCTCAATTTAATTTGGTCTGGAATTGCCGTATTCTATTTAGCAATAATGGTCCGGAAAAACCGAAAACCCAGACCAACCACCTAAGCAAGAGGCTCGAATTTTGTCAAATGGATTCAAGTTGGAGGCAGCTTCAAGATTAGTGCTGAACTTCACTGTGTACGGACACAACAATTCATTTGATTTCTCCTCATATTCTCCTATGAATGCATATTTCTCATTATCTTCAGGTTCGAACAACGAAACCTGGGCTTATAACTGCCCTTATTGCCAACAATTTATACAAGTTCTTCATACATATGCCCTATCCGCATAGAATGACTATTGACCACCGCTTTCTCGGTTTCCTCCTTTTACTTTCCTTCCTCTTTTGGGGTCAGGCTTGCACAAATGATAATGACTTGGCCAGTTTGCCCAAAGAGGTAGATTTCAATTTTCATATTCGCCCGATCCTATCCAACAACTGCTACAGTTGTCATGGGCCTGACGCTAGTTCCCGGAAGGCAGGACTTCGCCTGGACACCTATGAAGGAGCCACAGCCTTGCTGGAAAGTGGAGCGAGGGCCATTGTACCCCACCAGCCCAATAATAGTGGCTTATTGCAGCGGATCACCAGTACAGATGAAGATTTGATGATGCCGCCTGTCGAATCCAAGAAGAAGCTCTCGGAGCGAGAAGTAACCTTACTTAGAAAGTGGATCAAACAAGGGGCAGAATGGGCTCCCTACTGGGCTTTTCAAGTTCCAGCGGAGCACTCCTTTCCCAAAAAACTGACCTCCGCTACCGTCCCAGAGAAAATAGATCATTTAATTCATGAAAAGATTAAAGAACAGGGCTTAACCGCAAGTCCCAAAGCAGAAAAGGCAACCCTTATCCGGCGCTTAGCTTATCTGCTCACTGGCCTACCACCCTCCCCCGAAGAGATCCAAGCTTTTATGGCAGATGATTCTCCCAATGCCTATAGCAAAGTCATAGACCGCTATTTGAATTCTCCACATTTTGGAGAACGTTGGGCTAGACATTGGATGGACCTCGTTCGGTACGCAGAGACACGGGGCCATGAATTTGATTACCCTGTAATTGGAGCCTGGCACTACCGAGATTACTTGATCAGAGCCTTTAATGAAGACTTACCATACGATCAGTTTATTACAGAACAACTAGCAGGTGACTTACTAGAAGAAGCCAGATGGGACAGTGCTGGTATACGGAGTGAATCGGCTATCGCCACTTGCTTCTATACCCTAGGCGAAGGCACACACAGTCCAGTAGACGTGCGTCAGGATGAAGCGGATCGAATAGATAACATCATTGATGTAACGAGCAAGGCCCTACAAGGATTAACCGTAGCTTGTTCGCGTTGTCACGACCATAAATTTGACCCTATTCCTACGACGGATTATTATGCTTGGTACGGTATTTTTGAAAGTACCCGCTTTGCTATGGTTCCAGCGGGCACGGGTAAGAACAGCTGGCAATTGATGGATAGCTTAGAGGTACAGAAGGAAGCTCTCCGGCAATTTATCTCGGAGCGCGCTTCGATCTCGCCAGCGGTAAAAGTTAATCAGCTAAGGACTCTTTCCGTCAAAGGAGCAGCAGCAGGTTCTTCCCCACAATTCCTAGGAGATTTCCGTGTAGGCGGTGTCGATGGCTGGGATGCCAGGGGCCTGGCTTTTAGAACGCCAAATGCTTTAGGAGAACCCACCTTTTCAGAAACGGGCAAGTTGCGGGGCTTCGAAAGGGGAAAAGTCTCCAGCCGCCTTCTGTCAACAGGTCTACAAGGAGCTATTCGATCACCAAGCTTCACTATTACTAAGGATAAAATTCTGGTGAGAGCCGCCGGTCTTGAATCGGAGGTAAGGATTATTATTGACAATCTACAACTGATTCAAAATCCGATACATGGTGGTTTGAGGAAGAGGTTGGAAAACGATCAACTGGAAGATCATATCTTCGATGTCAGTATGTGGAAGGGTCGGAAGGCCTACGTTGAATTTGTAAATGGTCACTACCGCAAAAATTGGAAAAATCATAGCTATGACATCCCACCGGAAGCCTGGTTGGAAGCTACTTATGCACTAGTTTTTGACAGCATTCCACCTACCATCACTCCTCTGACTGCTGTACCAAGCTCACCACAACAGGCTTTACAGAACTGGCAAGCTGGTAAGGCTACTATTCATGATGTAGCTGCACTCAATCAGCTCGTACGTAAAAATCGAATTCCAACTAAGACCACACAATATCAGGACTGGTTAAAGACAAAACGGATAGCTATGGATCAACTATACGATTCTACTTATGTAGCAGGTGTTGTTGATGGCCCGCCAATCCAAAGTTCCGTCTTTACCCGTGGGGACTATCGATCTTTGACCAACTTTCAGGTACCCCATAGATTCCTTAGCGCCACCACCGATAGTAGTCAACTGTTTCCCAATCAAGGTAGTGATCGGCTGGCTTTAGCAGCAGCGATCACTGATCCAGAAAACCCTTTAACCAGTAGAGTTATGGTGAACCGGGTTTGGCACCATTTATTTGGGCAAGGTCTGGTAAAGACGGTCGATAATTTTGGTTTGCAAGGATTCCCCCCCTCCCACCCTGCCCTCTTAGACTATCTGGCACGTCAATTCATGGAAGAGGGATGGTCCATAAAACGTCTCATTAGAAACATTGTGCACACCGAAGTTTTTCAAAGAAGCGCTATCGCCACGACTGGGGAAAAACAAGATCCTACGAATATCTACCTGTCAAGATTCCCTATCCGCCGTATTGAGGCGGAGGCTATCAGAGATGCCTTATTGGCCACTTCTGGGCAATTGGATAAGGATATGTATGGTCCCCCCGTAGCTATCTATCTGACCGAATTCATGAAAGGGCGAGGCCGACCAGCTAAATCAGGACCTTTGAACGGAGAAAACCGTCGCAGTATCTACCAAGGTATTCGCCGTAATTTCCTATCCCCTTTTATGCTCAGCTTTGATATGCCCGTTCCCTTTAGTTGCTTCGGCAAACGAGATGTATCAAACGTACCTTCCCAGTCGCTAACCTTGATGAATGATCCGCTGGTGTGGCAGCAGGCGGAATTCTGGGCGGCAGAAATAGTCAAAACTGGACAAACCTTTGAGGAGCAAATCGAAGAAATCTTCTGGCGGGCCTTTGCCCGAGCACCTAGCAGCACTGAAATCCAAGAGGCCAAAAACTTCTTTGCGGAAATCGAAGGCGAAACTACTTCACCCCAGGAAGCCTGGAGTAGCTACTGCCATACAATCTTTAATATGAAAGAATTCATTTTCCTATTATGAAACATCCTTCACCCACATCATACTCCCGCCGCCAAATGCTCCATCTTTGTAAGAATGGCTTTGGTGGATTAGCTCTTTTCAGTTTGATGAATAGCTGGTCCTGTTCCTCCCCGGCCCAGCAAGTTCGAGCTACAGCAAACCCGCTTGCTCTAAAGCCACCGCATTATGCACCTAGAGCTAAGAGCATCATTTTCCTGTACATGGATGGTGGAGTATCCCAAGTGGATAGCTTCGATCCCAAGCCACGTCTGATCAAGGAGCATGGGCAAGATCCTTACAAGAAGTTTAAAGTGGATGCCACTCAATTTAACAATATTGGAAAGCTCCTCAAGAGCCACTGGGCGTTTAAGCAATACGGAGAAAGTGGGATGTGGTTTAGCGAACTTTTCCCTCATATTGCAACTTGTGCAGACGATATTGCTATGGTTCGTTCCATGGTATCTGACTTTCCAGAACATACCAACGCCAATTACTTCCTGCACACGGGCATCGGTATTCAAGGGCGACCAAGTATGGGATCCTGGGTAACCTATGGCCTGGGTGCGGCTAACGATAACCTGCCCTCCTATGTTGTACTGGATGGTGGGCTGATTCCGCCAGGTGGGTTGGATAACTTCAAAAGTGGTTTCCTGTCAGCCAGCTACCAAGCATCCATATTACGACCTGGCCCCGTTCCAGTTGCTAATATTATTCCACAGGAGGAAAAAGAGGGGCTACAACAACGAAAACTGAAATTTGCTCGGCAAATGGACCGTAGTCTACTCAGTAAGCTCGGCCATGAGGATCAGGTAGCTAGTGCGATTCAGAACTATGAACTGGCCTTCCGAATGCAAGCCTCCGTCCCAGAGCTCACTGATCTATCCGGCGAATCAAAGACCACGAAGCAACTTTACGGTCTGGATGATGAGGACAAGCACACGCGTGGCTACGCCGCCCAATGCCTATTGGCTCGCCGCCTAGTCGAAAGAGATGTTCGCTTTATTGAATTAACCTGCCCGCGCGTCGAAGCGGATCGCTGGGATCAGCACAACAATCTGAAGGACGGCCATGAGCGCAATGCCCACGCTGTGGATAAACCCATCGCCGGCCTGCTAAAAGACCTTAAACAGCGTGGGTTATTGGAAACTACCTTGGTGGTTTTCGCAGGAGAGTTCGGTCGCACCCCCTTCTCCCAAGGGAAAGATGGTAGAGATCATAACCCTTCTGCCTTTTCCATTTGGCTGGCTGGGGCCGGTATTAAAGGCGGCACCGTCTATGGCATGACCGACGAATATGGCTATCGCGTCGTCGAGAATCCGACTACTATACATGATCTTCATGCCACTATGCTCCACCTCATCGGCATTGACCATGAGAATCTCACCTATCGCTTCAGTGGGCGAGATATTCGCTTAACGGATGTGCATGGACATGTAATTAAGGATATTTTGGTGTAGACACGAACGCTTCGTACTTCCGAAGTGGGTTACCACCCTATCCCATAATCATCTCCATAATTACTGGCACTTCCCCAAAACGTACCATTCTTCCAATCGAAGAAGACACCATTGATGGGGCCGGAGGTACGTGGGGCGAAATCTAACTTATAGCCCATTTCCATCAAGGCCTTGCGGGTAGGCTCTGGGGTTGAGTCATGAAGTAGAAGCTTACCGGGTTCACTAGCGTGCTTACCGAAGGAGCTACGCATTTGGAAGCTATTGATATTCGCAGCCTCCGCTGCTTCCTGGGCATTCATGCCAAACTCTACGATATTCAAGAAGTACTGCAAGAGGTTTTGATCTTGGCTGTCGCCTCCTTGTACGGCAAAAGATAGGAAGGGCTTGCCATCCTTCAAGGCGAGGCTTGGAGTGAGGGTAGCTCGGGGACGCTTGCCGGGTTCCAAAACGTTGAAGGGGTTTTGTTTTTCATCCAACACGAAGCTTTGCATCCGCTGGCTGAGGCCAACGCCAGTTTTACCTGCGATACAAGCAGGTACCCAACCTCCACTAGGCGTGATGGACACCACCCAGCCCTCCTTATCCACCGCTTGGATGGAGGTAGTTCCAGCATAGAATGCATCCTCATCACTCATTTCCAGGGCAAAGCGTGCATCTTCGAGCCGAGGACGAGACAAGGAGGCTCTACCCCAGTCTTTCAGGATGTCTAGGTAGGGATTCTTTTTACCCTCAAAGGGATAGGGATCACCAGGGCCAACCGTGGGGTCGTTTTTCTCCTTATTCATTTGCTTTAGTCGTTCCTTGGCGTATTCCTTTGACAATAATCCCTGGATGGGCTCTTCGGGTGGAAAGTATGGATCGCCATAGTAGAAGTCGCGATCTGCGAAGGCCATATTCATCGCTTGATATAGGGTGTGGATATATTCCTTGGAATTGTATCCCATGGATTTCAGGTCTACATTTTCCAAGATATTCAATGCCTGTAAAAGCACGGGGCCTTGCACCCAATGTGTCAACTTATAAACTTCGATGCCCTTGTAGGTAGTCATGACGGGCTCTTCGATATGTACCTTCCATTTATCCAAGTCCTCCATCGTGATGAGGCCGCCCTGCTCCTGTACGCTACGCACAATTTCCTCGGCAATATCTCCTCGGTAGAAGCGATCGTAAGCCGCGTAAATGGCTGCCTTCCGGTCTTTACCTTCAGAACGAGCCTTTTGTTCGGCAGCAACTAACTTTCTTAAAGTTGCCCTCAAATCTCGTTGTACAAATATTTCTCCCGGATGCGGTCCTTCTCGTTCTTTATCTCCTCGGTTGGTCAGGAATACCTTTTTGGAATAGGGCCATTTTTTGATCAGTTCCTTGTTCTTTTCTATTTCGTTTGCATTGTATATTTCCATAGGGTAACCCGCAGCCATTTCGATGGCTGGAGCAAGTACCTGCTTAAGGGTCATGGTCCCGTATTCCGCTAACATCGTGCATAATCCGCCTGGAGTACCAGGAGTAACAGCAGCCAGTGGCCCATTGGCGGGGGGGTAAGGACGCCCTTTCTCCCGAAAGAATTCTGGTGTAGCCCCGGTTGGTGCTACTCCCAAGGCATTGATCCCGACCACCTTCTGGGTATTGGGATTATAAATTAAAGCCTGGGTCTCCCCTCCCCAACTCAGTTTGTCCCACATCGTCGCAGTAGCTGCCAACATTGCACAAGCCGCATCCACTGCATTTCCCCCTTTATGGAAGATAGCTGCACCTGCGGTGGCCCCTAGTGGTTTCCCCGTTATGGCGACCCAATGCTTACCATGGATCACTGGTTTTTGCGTTTGCGGTTGTTGCGCCGACAGGATCAGTGGCATACTTAAAAGCATGATGATGGCTATGCTAATTCTTTTCATACGATCTGAAGTTATTTGGAAAAAGGTATTTGATAGGGGTGTCACAAAATCCAAAAATGCTGGATTTGCGGGACCTTCCCCGGGGCTTCGAATGTAAAAAAGAATAGGGGAAACCCCTAAATTATAGTGGGAAAAAGATTAGTTTTGCCCCCATTATGCTTATTCGGATTGGGTCAGAAATGCGAAAGATAAGCCGCTTCTTGGCTTAAGTACTTTCACTTGATCTCCTCCTCAACAAGATACTTGAACATGCAACTTATTCCAATTGGCAACTACTCTCGCTTCGTCATAACGCTACTTTTTTTCTGTGCAGGTAGTATCCCATTTTACGGACAAACGCAAGCCCAAGAGGCAGAGGATAATATTACTACCTATCATTTGCAATCTCCATCTTCCAACCAATTTCAGATGGTGTACGAAGTCAGTGCTACAACTCCAGGAGCAAAGTACTACTACAATGCCTTAAGGTTTGGTAACGAGGCGAAAGTAAATGGAGCTTTTGACTTGATGACCGGCGATTCTCTGAAATGGGAGGTTGTAGACGGGAAGCACGCCAGACGAAATGGGCATCCTAAGGCGAGCCTTTCTGGCAAGTTTATTAAGGTAGTCTTGGCTAGACCCGTTCCTGAAAATGGAGAAGCGCGCATTAAAATTATCAAGACCTATACCAATAAAGCCACCTATTTTCAACAAGGGAAGGAAGTAATTTTCAGCAGATCTCTAGGGATCAAAAGGAACGTGGTAGTCTTACCCAAAGGATATGAAGTAACTAGCAGTAATTACCCTTCCCAGGTGACAGTTAATGAAGCTGGGCATATTGTAGTAAGTTTCATGAATCCCGGCACCAGATCCATCCCCTATAAATTATCTGCTCGTGCAGTCTCTTCCCCTCCTAAGCCATATACCGCAAGCACCGAGAGTACGCCTAGCGCAACAGGCAGTGGTAGAGATAAATCCAAAGCAAGGCTTAACTATCAACCTTCTGTACGAACGAGTCAGAATCGAGAAATTGTCTATTTCCTGCAAAACCCGAGCACCAACAGCTTTCGTTTATACCACGATTATACAGAAACACGGGAAGGAACAGACAAGTATTTGAACGTAGTACGCCCTGGAAGCAAAGCCTCCAAGCCATCTGCCTATATTCTTGACACGGGAGAGGCATTAAAGGTGGAAACCTTAAGAGGCAAAGCGATAAGTGATAAAGGCATCGAACTTTCCCAAGAAATTACCGATGACACGGAGGTTGTAGTTATTTGGTTTGAGCCGGTGCAAAAAGGGCAATCTGTTCGCTTACGTATTGAAGAGACATACACAGACCCTAACCGTTATTTATTGAATAACGGTGAATTAATCTGGGATCGAAGTTTTGGTCGAAATCGCAATACCGTCGTCCTGCCGAAGGGTTGGTATCTAACGATGAGTTCCATGCCAGCTACGATTGAAGAGACAGCAGATGGAAACATCTCCTTATTTTTTATGAATGATCGACCAGACAGCCTTGATGTCTACATCAAAGCGCAGAAACGATAGAATCCAACTTATACAAAAGCATCAATATGAGCTATAACCTCCTCTGTGCGGTCATAGATGCCTAAATCTAAGTTTTTGAGGTTTCCCCGCAGATGCATGAGTTCTATGACAGGATATATAGGCCGGTCATAACTCCAATATTCTCGATTTAGAAAAACCATTGGGCTGGCATAACCGAAGGATTCATAATGGTTTTGGGTAATGTCCTGAAAAACTTCCTGAATCGTACCTGCACTTCCCGGTGCAAAAATCACTCCTCCTTTTGCAATAGCCAGTAATCCTTCCTCACGCACGCTATTAGCAAAATACTTGGCGATATGTGTGGCGAAGGGCGTTGGCGGTTCATGCCCGTATAGCCAAGTTGGAATTCCGAGGCTCTGATAGGGGCCACAAGGAAATCGTTCCATGACTTCAAAAGCAGTCGGCAGCCAATTAGGGTGATCATATTTTGGAGCTTGGCTAAGCATTTCGATTGCCTGATCCAAGTCTTGCTTAGAGCCTCCGGCAAACCATGCCCCCAGGTGCGTAGCTTCCATAGCCCCCGGTCCACCTCCAGAGATCATGAGGTAATCCTTTTCGGTTAAAGCTTTGGAGATCTCTGCTACTTGTTGGTAAGTTTCATGATTCCGAGCCAGGCCATGGCCTCCCATGATAGCCACCACCTTCTTCTCCTGGTAATTGTGCAAGAATTCCTGGATGGCATCTGTAATCGAATGATCGTGCAAACGGCGGGCTAAGGTTTCTTTGATCACCGTGGCCTCTTTGCCCATTTTTAGATAATGATCATATACTCTTTTATCTAAGGTTAGCTCGTAGGTTTCTGGCTTTTTGTAATCATAGTTGTCATACAAACTATCCTTATTGTATAAGGCCTTCGGATACATATTGAAAGGTACATCTAACATGGGAAACAGGTAATTATCCTTGGCAAGATGCTCCCATATGGCAGGCGTTAAATCACAGCCTAGAAATAGACATCCCTTAAATCGCCGACTAAGCACTAGATCTTCAATTTGAGCAAGATCGAGCGATTGGACGGCAATGTTTTCAATATCAGTGGTACTGATATATTGCTTCAGGGTTTCTAAGGATTCGAATTCCAACATGATGCTGAGGTTATATGTATGATCTAGTTAATGTACTTATTTAATTACTCCTGCTTTTCCGGATCGCCGTGGATCCGCACCAGCTTTAACTTTTCCCTTTTCCACTACGACAGCAGCTCCATAGCCCATCCTCAACTCCCCTCGGGTAGAAATCAGCTGCAAATCGTGGCCTAAAACGCCTAGTTGTTCCAAGAGTCCTGGGGCAAAGCCATTTTCCATTTGTACCACAATCTCCTTTACTTTGGAACGATCCCGAGAGTCACGTTGCATGCCCACTAAAAAACGAGGCAACTCTAGGGCCGCCTGAGGGCCAAGTCCTTGATCTATAATTCCCGTCGTCATCTGATAAACAGCTGCAGTAATCCAGGCGTTTCCGGCAGCTCCCAAGGCCGCTAAGGGCTTTTGCTGCTCCCGCACTCCTTTAAAAATCATAGTAGGGCTAATACTTGTTACATTGCGGGCAAAAGGTATACGCGCATTGTATCGCTTGGGATTGGAATTGTAGGAGCGCAACTTGTCGTTGTAGAGGAAACCCAAGCCGGGCGTGACATAGAAGTTGCCTCCCCAGGTACCCAGCGTTTGTGTAACGGAAACCATATTCCCATCTCCATCTGCTACTGCAAAAGCCGTTGTGCCTGTAGATTTACGCGCATCCAACACTCCTTCTGCGCCCCAGCTAGCCACGACACGGGTATCCAGGCAGATGCTATCGGCCGGATGTGCACTCCTCAAAGGGTCAAAGCACTCTTTCCAGCGATTGATAGCCATAGGTTTGTCGATAAAAGGCTTTACATCTACGGGCCATAGCCCAGGATCGGCAATCCGACCCCTGCCGGAGGGGGAAAACTTCCAGGCTTCAATCATTGCATGGACGGTAGCGGCATCTTCTAAGTAGTTTTTGGGTTCCGGGTAGGCATCCAGCAGGTTAAGCTTAGCCGTTAGCAGAGCACCACCGGAGACGGGAGGTGGTCCGGAGTACACGGTATGTCCTCGATAGCTAGTACCTACTACCGGTCGCTCAAGTGCATAGTATCTCGCCATATCTTCCATCGTAATAACATTGCCTTTCGATCTCAAGTCCTCAACCATGCGTTGAGCCACAGGTCCCCGGTAAAAGCCATCCTTTCCGCGATAAGCAATCATGCGAAGGGTGTAAGCCAGATCGGAATTCTTTAGCGTATCACCAGCCTGAAGGGGGCGGCCATTCTTAAAAAACAGCTCTTGACAGCGCGAGCACTTGGTATAGGCTTCTTCTTCTATAGCTAGTGTGGTGGCGAAGGAATGATCAATAGCAAAACCTTGCCGGGCCAAACGAATGGCGGGTTCCAGAAGCTTTGCCCAAGCTAGCTTTCCACTACCATACTTTTCCCAGGCGAGCTCCATGCCCGCTACCGTTCCCGGAACATTGACCAAAACAGGTCCCCTTGAGGGTAGATTCTGCAACAACCCATTGCTTAAAGAAGCCGCCTCTGGGACTCGCGTTAGAAACTCAATACAAGTGGGTTCTGGCATGTCCTTCAAATAAACCAGCATTTCGCCATATCCCCCTACTCCACTGGCATCTGGCTCTACCACACCCAGCGCAAAAGACACAGCCACTGCTGCATCTACTACATTACCTCCTGCTTCTAGGATTTCCAAACCAGCAGCCGTTGCTAAGGGATGAGCACTCGAAATGGCGGCCTTTCCTTTTACCTCTTCTTTGAGGGTAGGCCGGTCCTTAACCAAAGTATAAATAGCCGCTTCTGCCTCTCCTTCGGTTTGGGCTTTGCTTAGATCGGACCGCGCTTTTTCGACTAGTTTATTCCACTTCTTGGCATTTTTTCCTTTATCTAATTGATACCTTTTGCTAAGGTATTGAATCGTACGTTCCAATTCCTGCTCATATTGAGGGGCATCTTGGGCAGGGAACGTAACGGTGTTAGTCTGATTTGGCTTCTGCTATCACAATAGGAGCAGCCAGCAATTTCATCTGAATCTCGCGCTGATAGGGAGTCGTTTGGGGTCGCTTTCCATCCATCATTGGGTCTCCATTGTAAGCCGGAGGGTTTCGACGGATCTCTACCAAAGCCATCGCCTGACCATCGCGAGTCCAAGTTCCGATCGCCCGCTCTTTGCTGAGGATATTACAGTAAGATCCCAATTCATCAATCACCCATACACCCTGTGGTTTGTTTCTTGTACTGAAGCTTAGTTGTTGACCATCGGGAGACCATTGTGGAAACAGAATCGTTTTCCGGTTTGAAGAGGGGATTTCTTCTTGGTATCCAAGTTCATCATCATCAAGGTGGTAGCACCTTGTCGTTCACTGACATAGCAAAGTCGCTTCCCTTCCGGATGCAAAGCTGGAGAATGATCCGGACCAAAGGTGCTAGTTACTTGTGCGGTCTTCCCCTCTTTGTCCCTCAGCCAAATATCTGATTTAGCCCCCGTACCTCTAACCCAAGCCATGTTACCTTCACGATCAAAGTTTGGCTGAGTATCCATCTGCCTGGACTCCACTACCACCTGAGCTTCTCCCGGTTGCCCGCCATCATCTAATGCAACCTGCCAGATATCAAAAGCTCCCTTTTCATCGGACGCGTAAAAGAGTTGCTTTCCATTGGGATGCCAAACTGGGTCCCGCTCTATCGCAACGGAAGAGGTTAATCTTTTCCATTCCGAAGGGATAGCTCTCTCTCCGCCTTTTCCTACTTTTCCCAACCATAAATCCCCTTGCCAACTCAAGACCAGATGCCCAACCTCATTCACGGTGATCCCGCTCGGCATCGGTATGGGTGGTAGTATTGGATGATTCAGAAAACTATAGAAAGTTAAAATCAATAAGCAACTAGCGAGATATCTACCCATGGCTTGTCAAAAGAAGTTAAGTGGCTGGAATTCAATTTGTCTAAGACCTTGAGCAAAGTAATAAATTTATTCATTTAGAGTCTTCAACAATCCCATTTTTTCCTGATCCCTCAGTCGTTGACTCCGCTCTTCCTTCTTCCTAAAATACTCTTGATAAGCCTCTAAGCGAACAAAATCCTATACACGACTGCTGTTGTGTCGTGGTATAAATAACTACTGAATTCTTTTCATACCCCCTATCAGAAAAGCTCATAGTTTCCAGTATTACCACACTACTAAAATCCTGTAGCTTTGCTGTGCACCATTACCAAAGAACAAATTATGATTGACTCAAAGCACCTCAAACTCATACTGGCGATCGACAAGTGCGGTTCCTTGAACAAAGCTTCCAAGGAACTCAACCTCACTCAGTCCGCCTTAAGTCATCAATTGAAAAAATCTCGAAGAATATCTTGGAGTAGCTGTTTTTAATCGCATCGGCAACCAATTGTATTTTACCGCGGTAGGGAAAGAGCTAAAGGAAAGAGCAAGTGTAATATGGGAGCAATATGAAGATCTCGAATCCAAAATTCAGGAATTTAAGGAAAGTCAGATTGATCGCTACATTCATGGCTACAGCCAGCGAGAAGCCCAGCGATTGCATGATCAAGCTACCTCAGTAGTTGAGTATTTGCACTTTGATTCCATTTGGGAAGAAGGCTCACATGTCTTAGAAGTTGGATGTGGAGTGGGCGCACAAACCCAGATCATAGCAGCAGAGAACCCTAACGTCCAGTTTACCTCCATAGATATTTCTGAAAAGTCCTTGGCGCTCGCTCAACAAACGATAGCTAAAGCAAAAATACAGAACGTAGATTTCCGCCTGCAAGATGTGAGATCGATGCGCAAGCATAAAGAGGGCCTCTTTGATCATATCTTCATCTGCTTTTTCCTGGAGCATATTCCAAATCCGCTGGAGATGCTGAAGCAGGTAAAAGTACTCCTAAAGCAGGGCGGCACTATCACTGTGATCGAAGGGGATCACGGGTCCACCTTCTTCCATCCAGAGAATCCACACGCCAGAGCAATCGTTGATGCGCAAGTACGATTGCAAGAACTGCGGGGAGGCAATGCCAATATAGGTCGCGCCCTCTATCCTTTGTTAGATCGAGCTGGGTATCAACAGATTGCCGTAAGTCCCAGGCAAATTTATGTTGATCGCAGCAAACCAGCACTGGTCGAAGGCTTCATTCGTAATACCTTTACTGCTATGATTCAGGGGATGTCTGAAGACTTGTTGCAAGAGGGTCTGGTTACTCAATCGGCCTATCAAAGCGGCATTGATGGTTTGCTGCGAACAGCGGTAGCAGACGGGACCTTTAGCTATACCTTCTTCAAAGGCACTGCCGTAAATTAACCACAGCAGGCATACGAGGCCCCTGCTGCGGTTCCATATATTTGCATCATTCACTCCGTACACGGGATCGCTCCTCAGCCGCCCCAGCTTGCCGTTCTCCTTTGGTCTTGAGTTTAGCATTACCAAGGTTGTGGAAATAAGATATCCGATAAATTCGGGTTCGGCCTGATTCAGCTCGATATACCACATCTGCTGAGGAGGCAAAGGCTTCCTCTGCTAGATTACCAAAATCGGAGACGATACGCATAGATTTAAAGAGATCACTAACCGTGAACTGGATGCTTCCCTGATTATTCTTCAATTGCTTCTTCAATCCTCCGTTTAGCATTCCGAAACCCTTATATCTTCTAGACCCGTCATAGCTAGGAGCGTTGTACCAACCGGATAGTTCCAGGGACGTGCCCCAGGGGAGGTCTATAGTCTGATTACCATATAAACTATAAGTCCAATATTGCTTTTCCACTTGTTCCTTAGTGTGCGATAAATGGAATTTTCTAGGTCCAGCAGTAAAACCTAGGTTCACATTCCACCATGCTTGCAGTTGGACCGGAAGATCCGTCTGAAAGTAGATATTGCGTTGATAGAACATATTCTGTGGTGATACTAGCACCAAGTCTCCAGCTTCATTTTCGACGACCTGATAGCGTACAATTGGATTTTCTTCATGTACGAAGTTCAAGGAGAAATTATAGGCTTGCCATTGATAAGCTAAGCGCAGATTATGGCTGATCGTCGGCTTGAGTAGGGGGTTTCCGGTGAAGACAGAAATAGGCCCGTTATACCGGAGAAAGGAGGCCAAGTCATTGTAATCCGGCCGAGTAACGCGCTGTGTAAAGGACAATTGAAGACGAGAAGTCTCCTGCCAGCCGTGGCTAAAGAAGAGGGATGGAAAAAGGCGTTTTTGTACGCGTCTATCTTCAGGGCTCGTCCGCTCCCAGTATTCGTATCTAGCCCCCAGCGTAAGTTCTGTGGATGGACTAAAGGGGTAGTAAAAACTGGTGTAAGCGGCAGCAATTCGCTCATACAGATCCACTGCGGTCACGGATCGATCATCCAATATCCAATCGTTATTTTCTTGACGTTCAATTTGTGCCAAATTGGATGTTTTCGAATAGGTTCCTTTTAAACCTGCTTCCCATTTTAGTTTGTCTTGAAAGGTTCTTTCAAAATCTAGCTTAAACACGCCGATATTAATTCCTGTTCGGCTACTTCCGCGGTTCGCATCGGCAAAGAAGCGCCCTCCGGGATGGATCCGATGATCCTCTTTATTGAAGTACTGGCTCCGTGCCAAGGTAGGATTCTTACTGTCAAAACGGAGGTAATCAATATCGAGTTTGAGTTTGCCCTGTCCGGCAAGAGCACGTTCTAGATACACGTTCGACAAGAGGTTGTTCCAGGGGTTATCTCCATTGATTTGAATATTCATATTGATCGCAGAATCTGGATTCAAATCATATTCCACCAAGTTGACAACCGTATTCCGATTACCACTTCGTTGTAGAATTAAGCTACCTCCAAATATCGTTTGTTCACTAATCTTGGTTTCCGCCCCAAGGTTTAGATTGTGATTGGTGAGTCGCCGATAGTTATTGTTCAGAATCTCAAACCCCACTTGTCCTCCAAATACAGGTACGATATTGGTGCCTACCCCATAAAAACCGTCGGCCATCTCATCCAGGGAGTAGGTATAGCTGGCATAAGCCTGAGTTTCACCAGCACTGTGATTGATCCGGGCACTGGCCATCACTTTTTCGCCTTCTCCATACCCTCCCGACAAGGAAATCGAACCATTCGTTCCGATTCCTTCATTCTTCTTCAGGACGATATTAATCAATCCTCCACTGCCTGCTGCCTCATATTTAGCCGAAGGGCTGGTCAATAATTCAATTTTCTCAATATTGTCAGCACTCATGCCTTGCAACATCGCTACTACTTCTTGCAGAGATAGGCGCAATCGCTTTCCGTTGATCATAATCCCCACCCCATTTTGGCCATTTAGCGCGATGGTGTTGTTACGTTGGTCGATAAAAACGCCGGGTGCACGCTCCAATACTTGTAGCGCCGAACTGCCTTGCGTCATAACACTACTTCCAACATTGATTACAGTACCTTCAGCACTCTGCTGCAGTAGCATCTTTTTGGCAGTGACCTCTACCCCTTCTAAAGCGATTGCCGCTGTAGATAGTCGGATTGGGCCAAAATCCTTTACACTACCTTCAACCAGCAGAAAAGCCTCTGAGTACCAATCGGCCAACCCAATAGCGCTAAGTCGAAGCCTATAATTCCCGGATGGAACATTCAGTAGTTCAAAGTTCCCTTCTAAGTCACTCTGCCCTCCTTTTACCAGGCTGGAATCTTCAGAATGGAGTAACAGTACATTGACAAAAGCAGCACTTTCTCCCTCTTCCACTAATACCTTGCCACTAATCTGGGCTTTTACAAATACTGAGGTTATCAAAAATAACAGTAGGGTAATCCAAGTTTTCATAATTGAGAAATAAGTAATAGATATTTTGGTGATTCAGAACAAAGGAAGGTAAAAGTAGGATGGTCTGCTTGGCTTAATGCTGAGCAGGAGATATACATTGATGAAGTGCAGATCTGCCTAAGAAAAAGGGCAAAAACACGGCGACCAGTTACGTATCTACCAGTGATCAAGGATATCTAACATTTTATCAACTAATGATCACCAGACATATAGTCCCCATGGCGAGTCTCCTCTAAATTAGCTACATTTGAATATTTTAAAATTCAGTTCTATTGAGCGCTAAGTGGCAACATCATTGGGTTTTTAAGTATAAATTGTACCATCTTCCTTTCTGGTTTACCTACCACTTTTTGTGGTGGTCGCTTTATACCGGCAGCGTAGCTCAGGTAGCTCATAATCTTCTGTCGCTCCCCTACGCCATTAAGTTCTCGAGTTATTTTGTTTTTCAGGCGATAGCGGTATACTTCAACTTGTATTTCCTCATTCCTAAATACCTGGAAAACAAGAAGTATCTCCTCTACCTAAGCTTTCTCATTTTAACCATTGTAGCCACGGCCTCAATCATTATTTCTGGCTATCATATCGGAGCACAGTTCTCCATCAAATCCATTGAAGAGCTGTATAGTGTGGGTTCGGCGGATTTCTTTTCCTTGTTCAAGTATAATTCTTTAGACTCTACCATTGCGGCCATGGCTTTAGCGATGAGTATTAAACTGACAAAGAATTGGATTGAATCAAAACGCAGGCAGGATCTATTGGAAAAAGAGAAGTTAGAAACAGAGTTGAAATTCCTAAAATCCCAGTTCAATCCGCATTTCTTATTCAATACCATCAACTCAATCTTCGTCTTAATCCATAAGAATCCGGATATGGCTTCTGAGTCCTTGGCGAAGTTTTCCAATTTGCTTCGGTATCAGTTGTACGAATGCAACGAACATCAGATTCCCTTGCAGCACGAGATATCCTATCTAGAGAATTTTCTGGAATTAGAAAAACTTAGGCAAGAAAGCCACTTGGAAGTGGAATGTAAAATCGAGGGCGAAATGGATGCTGCTTTGACTATCGCACCATTTATTCTTATGCCTTTTTTGGAGAATGCATTTAAACATGTATCACAATCCAAGAAGACGAAGAACTGGATTCGTTTATCGCTTCAACTTGAAGCCGAAAACCTCTGCTTTGCCATTAGCAATAGCAGTAAGCCCATTGCCTTTAACGGCAAGGAGGTAGTGGATTATGGAGGTATTGGATTAAGGAATGTTCAGCGACGCTTGGAGCTACTTTACCCCGGAAAATTTAATTTAGATATCCAAGCAGGGCAAAGGCAATTTGATATCAAGCTCCAACTGCAATTGAAAAAGTCGGAGTCCAAAGCAGACCTGGTCAATTTGGCCAAAGGGGACACTTTAGCATCCACTCCCTACCAATATTCTACTTAGGAAATATCCAGCAGGGCTATGATTTTGAATTGTGTGACGATAGATGATGAACCGCTAGCCAGAGAAGGCATCAGCAATTATATCCGGGAAATTGACTTTCTGCGGATGGTAGGCTCGGGGAGTAATCCGGTCGAGTTAATCCAGTTATTGGATCAGCAAGCAGTAGATTTGGTGTTCCTTGATATCCAGATGCCAATCATGAATGGGATCGACTACCTCAAGATGGCACAAAATCCTCCAATGATTATCATTACCACTGCCTACCCCAGTTATGCCTTGGAGGGCTTTCAGTTGGACGTCCTAGATTATTTACTCAAACCCATCACCTTCAACCGTTTTTTCAAGGCGGTAAATAAGGCCAAGAATTACGCTCAATTACAGTTGGCTTCCATGGCGGAAGGAAGTAGTGGTCCGGAAGCAGAAGACTACTTCTTCATTAAGTGCGAGAATAAGTATGAGAAGATCTTTTTTGCAGATATCCTATATATCCAGGCCATGCAAAATTATGTCATCATCCATACTTCTAAGGGTAAATACATTACGTTGCTGTACCTAAAGAATGTTGAACAGTATCTAGAGGGGCAAGCTTTTATGCGCGTGCATAAATCATACATTGTGGCCATCTCGAAGATTGAAGCCATTGACAATAGTGAGCTTCTCATTCAGAATCATCGGATACCGATTAGTCGAAATTTCAAGGACCGCGTGTTGAAGCAGATCGTCGATGATAAATTGTGGAAGAAGTAAGCATTGAACAATTTGAGTTTAGGTGGAAAACTGCGCAGCTTCCCAGCCGATGATAGCTGTTTTTCGACTTTCTCCCCACATGTAATTTCCTAGTGTTCCACTCCGTCGAATCACACGGTGACAAGGGATGAGATAAGCTACTGGATTGCTGCCGATGGCCGTCCCGACGGCGCGAGAAGCTTTGGGTTTACCTATAGCTCCTGCCACCTCGCCGTAGCTCGATAAGGCACCCTGTGGAATCTTCAGCAGGGTTTCCCATACTCTTAGTTGAAAATCTGTTCCCTTCAAATGTAGTTTTACCTGGTCGAGTTCCTTCCAATCCTTGGTGAAGATGTGGAGAGCATTCTGCTGGATCAGGTCAGTCATTTGGCGATATTGGGCTGCGGGAAAGCGCTGTTTTAGTCCTTCCAAAGCTTTCCGTTCATTTTCAAAGAAAGCCATATGACAGATGCCCTTTGTCGTGGAAGCCACCAGGACAGCCCCAAAAGGGCTCTCTGCGAAACTATAATTAAGGTGTAAGTTGCGCCCTCCTTGCTTGTATTCCCCCGGCGTCATTCCTTCGATATTCACGAAGAGATCATGGAGGCGGCCCGTGCCAGATAATCCCGTCTCATATGCCGCATCAAAGAGAGAAGAACTCCCCTCTTCCAGCATTTTCTTAGCATGCTGCAAACTTACATACTGTAAGAATTGCTTAGGACTTACGCCTGCCCAATCCGAGAACATACGCTGAAAATGGTAGGCACTCAGATGCACACTTTGAGCCACTTCGTCTAGGTTGGGCTGATCCTTGAAGTTTTCGCGGATGTAAGTGATAGCAGATGCAATTCGGTCGTAATTAAGTTGTTCTTGACTACTCATTGTTGATTGAATTATATCACAAAGGTATCCCGCTAAAGATGCATTAAAAACCCGAAACTTGCGCCATTATATCCCACTGTAGGGCTATCACTTCCCCTTAAAATACAAATGGACAGCTCGAAATTGCGATGACATCCGGAACGTGCACGGTCTTTAGCCAATAGCTCCATTGGACTGCTACTTTTTACATCAGCAAATACATTACCAAAAATTAAATGTTAAAAAATTAACACTAAACCTTGACAGTTTATCTAAAAGCTTGCACCTTTGAAGTGTTAAAAAATTAACATTAAAGCTATGGACCCTTCAAAACTGCAACAGTTAAGTCGCCGGGAACGACAGATCATGGATCTCTTTTTTCAAAAAGGAAAACTGACAGCTCAAGAAGTTACCGACCTTCTGGAAGATGCGCCCAGCTATACTACCGTTCGAACGCTGCTGCGCATCTTGGAAGAGAAAGGACATCTCCAACATTCAAAATCTGGTCGACAATACGTATACGAAGCGGCAAGTCCGACGGAAAATGTTCGCCAACATAGCCTAAAGCATGTAATTAAGACCTTCTTCGGAGGGTCAATTACAGAGGCTGTAGCCACCTTCTTGGATCAACCTGATACAGATCTATCCGCAGGTGAATTAAAAGAATTAGAGAATATTATTCAAAAAGCTAAGGACAAAGGGAAAGCCTGATACACCTTCCCTACCTTCCCAGAACCACCATCAGAAATATATAGCTATGAATTTCTTAATCACGCTTTTACTAAAGGCGACTATATGTCTCGTCTTATCTACCCTACTCTACTTTACCGCAAAGAAAGCCTCTGCTAGTCTTAGGCATTGGATAGTCAGCCTAAGCTTAGTAGGTTTGCTCGTTTTACCCTTCAGCAGTACTGTGTTGCCAGCATGGAAAGTGGAAACCAAAGTTGCCCAACTCCTACCAGATCTTGCCCATGTTTCTAACCACAATGAGTCCTTCACACCAACAGTTTCACCTGTACCTCAAACCCAAGAAATTTCTGCCAAGAATGTACATCCGGTAACTTCCCAACCCAACTTGGAGCTACAAATGATCAGTATGACTCCATCTACACAACAGTCAAAAGTGAGTGTTCTTGGAATCATTCTTATGGTATGGGCGATGGGGAGTCTCGTTCTATTCATTCGCCTATTTTTAGGCATAAAGGCCACCTACCAACTGGGCAGAAAAGCCACTTCGGAGGAAGGGAATTTGGCATACGCTGGTATCCGTATAGCTTATCATCCAAGTATAAAAAGTCCCTTAACGTGGGGAATTTGGAAACCATACATTCTGCTTCCAGAACGTGCTAAAACTTGGTCTCAGGAAACACTAGACGTAGTTATACTACACGAGATCACGCACATTAAGCGACAAGATTATCTCATTCATGTACTGAGCTGGATAAGTGTCAGCTTGTACTGGTTCCATCCAATGGTGTGGTGGTTAAAAAAACTACAGTCCGTGGAAAGAGAAAAAGCTTGTGATGAACAGGTGTTAAAAGCAGGCTTATCTAAAGCTACTTATGCTGAACAATTAGTGCAGGTAGCGAGATACTTATCGCCAAAAGTCTCTGGCATCCACTATGCTATCCCGATGGCCAAGTCCAGTCAAATTAAGGAACGTATTGTCTCTATTTTAGGCTTTGATGCGGAGCGATTCTTTTTTTCCAAATGGAAGCAATTCCGCTGGGCTGCCACCTATGTCCTGGCTATTATTCTGCTCGCCTCCTTCACCCCCGTTGAACCTGTCCAAATCATGGAAATGGTAAACGAAAATCACCCACTCACCCAACTGTTAAAGGAAGAGCAAGCAAAAGTGGAATCTGCTACCCCTTTGCAGGAAGCCATGCAAAATACTTCGCCCCACCCTGCTAGCCTCATTGAAGCTACACCTACAGTATCCACGATAGAAGCACTAGCAGAGATTAGCTCGCTTCCTTCTAAAGAGGTAGCACAGCTCAATGCGTCACCTTCCTTTCAAGCCCTTCCTATCCAAAACTTGAAACTAGGTAGCGATAGCAAATTGGAACAGGAAGGGGTGTATGGCAAATGGGTGGACGGAAAAAGTACTTTTGAAGTCTGGGCCATTGGAGAATATAAAAGTCTTCCTGATTTCCCATACTTAGAGGTACAATCGCCGGAAAGCATGGTCATCATCCAAGAGCGCAGAAAGAACAAGGTCTACCTAATGCAAATTACTAAGGCTCCATACGATGGTGGAATGGTGATAGATTGGCGAGATGGAAAGATTAATGCCTGGAATGGTGGCTATCATACTGGTGACCCCATTTACTTGTTCTTCATTGATGAGGAGTGGAAGTTCTTTGGTAAAAGCAAGCAGAGATGGCTAAGTGAACATTTGCAAGACATTAACAACCGACTAATGGCTGCCCCTTACGAGAAGGATTGGGCCAGGATCGATGCATCTAACCAAATGATCCAAGAGCAAATCGCCTTGAAAAAGATGCATTATATTCCCTATGATGAACTGCCTGCCAACCACTTTGAATCCCATCCCTATTGGAAAAATATGCGAGATCTCGAAAACCCTCCTTTTGATTATGCCGCTTTGCCTGTGTCTAAACCTAGCCCATCCGCAACGGTAGGTAAAAAAGGAGAACGAAAGGTGGGGGGCACTCGAAAAACAAATAGTAGTACCGGAGGCAATGCCATGAATGATGGGCAGAAATTCGGGCGCATTATTAATGAAATTCCTAGAGGAGCAAAAGCCCAAAACTTCAACTTTCACCTCAAATACAATCAGTTTGAAACCTTACACTTCCAACTACACTTGTATCAGGTACAGGACGGTGCCGTAGTGGCAAAGCTCCATGAGCAACCCCTTTCCATCGCCGCAACTGGCAAAGACTGGATTCAGGTTCCACTGGATGAGCAAGACATCATTCTAACGGAGGATGTGCTGGTAATCCTTGAACTCCGGCAACGAGATGGGAAAAAAGGGGAAGGCCATATTCTGTTCTCCCAAACCACTGGTCCTTATCAAAACTTTCACGAAAGTACAGGAAAGGAATGGGGGTTCTGGGAAAGCAATTTTGCCTTTTACCTGGATATCAACCCCTAGACTTAGACTACCTCACCCGCTGACGAGTCAGCGGGTGGGTAATTCGGTAATAATATACCTAAAAAATTATGGGTGTAAACATCCGAAGTTCAGTTTGGATGTTCCAGGGCTATTCTTCGGATGTTTGCACGACCAATATCGCCAACTATTTATTCACTCCGAATAGCATCTACCGGATTGGCTAAGGCCGCACGTACACTTTGTACACTAATGGTTAATACGGCCACCCCTAAGGCCACTAGCCCCGCCAAAACAAAGACAGACCAATGTAAGGATACTCGATAGGCAAAGTCATTCAACCAGTTGGTCATGAAATACCAGGCTAATGGAGTCGCTATCAAGAGCGCAAAGAAAACGAGTTGCAGGAATTCTTTGGACAACAGCTGCACTATGCTACTGACCGATGCGCCTAAAACTTTGCGAATACCAATCTCCTTGGTCCGTTGGGTGATCATAAAGGAAGAAAGTCCCAGTAATCCCATACAAGCGATGAAAATTGCCAGCCCCGCAAATAAGGAAAAGATGGAAGACATGCGCTGCTCACGTTCATACATGGCATCGATTTGGTCATCCATAAAGTCAAATTCAAAGGGTACGTTGGGAGCCATTTCTTTCCATAAATCTTGAATATCGGCTAGTTTTTCTTTCATGGAACCCGCTTCCAAACGAAGGGCTATATTAGATGGCTTCCAATTGTTCATCCGCAAAATGATAGGACTTACCTCTTCATGTAAGGAGGAAAAGTTAAAATCTTTCACCAAACCGATGATCTGCCCCTCCTGGTAGCCGCCGTAAGACAGTTTCCGGCCAACGGGGTCCTCCCAACCTAGGCGCTGGGCGGCAGTTTCATTGATCAAGTAAGCCATGCTATCCGTTTTAATGTCCAAATCGAAATTGCGGCCGGCAATGATATCCAGATTCAAGAGATCCACAAAATGTTCATCTACATGAGAATAGGTCAAGGAGGTTTCCTTAAAATTTGCGGGTTGTTCTGGGGTAAAAACGGTACTATCGTATTCATCCCCTGGCAGATACTGGGCGGCACTGGCTTGTCGTACCCCTGGCAGATTGCGCACTTGATTTAGGAAAGGGTAAAAATTATTGCCCAAGCCCGTGGCTTTACGCAAAGTTAAGACCTGTTCCCGATCAAATCCTAAGTCATGATTTTGTAGAAAGCGTAATTGATTTCGAACAATCAAGGTCCCAATAATCAAAGCGGCCGAAACGCTGAATTGCATTAGCACCAAGCCTTTCCTGAAACGGCCTCCCGAACGAGACTTGCTGATTTCTCCCTTTAAAACCTTGACAGGAACGAATGATGACAAAATCGTTGCCGGAAAAACACCCGTCACGAACGTCGTGAATAGGATTAAGCTTAACAACAGCAACCACACAAAAGGAGTATTGAGAAAATCCAGACTCAAGGACTTATCCGCCAATAAATTGAAGTGCGGAAGGAATAAATCGGCGACTAATACAGCCAGTGCTACTGCAATAATTACAAAGATAAAAGCCTCTCCAAAGAATTGACCAATGAGCTGTCCGCGTCTTGATCCCATTACCTTGCGAAGACCAATTTCACGAGCTCGGGTGATGGCTCTGGCCGTTGCCAGATTAATGAAGTTGACGCAGGCGAGAATCAGGATGAAGAAGGCGATGATGCCAAAAATCCATAGATAAGACAGATTGGGTTTTAGGTGTATTTCGGTAATCGCTTGAAAGGGGAAACTGGTATAATTGTTTCCCACTTTGAAGTCGTCATCCACTATATTTTGATCAATATAAGCACGGAGTTTTTTATCTAGGTTAAGCGGGTCGGCATTTTCATTCATCAAAAAATAAGTGTAGCAGCTAGCAGATCCCCACTGTGTCTTTCGGCGCTCCAAGTGATTTAGATGCTTTAAAGAAGCCAAAAAGTCAAACTTTAAATGGGATTGTTGCGGAAAAGGCTCAACTACGCCTTGCACTACAAAGGCCTTGCCATCGTTGCGCCGGATTTCTTCCCCAACAACTCCTGTACTGGTACCGAAATACCGCTCCGCAGCTTCCGTGGTGAGGACAATGGAGGCGAGATCGGGTAATTTAATCTCGGCTTCTCCTTCCACTACCTGAATGGAGAAGACATCATAAAAATCCTCGTCTACAAATAGCACTCCTTTTTCTCGAACATAATCCTCTCCCGATTGCAAACTCATGTTACCAGGGTACAACTGGGTAGCCGCTTCCACCTCGGGGAATTCGCGTTCTAGGGTTTCTGCCAAAGGCACAGGCACCATCGGCGTTTTCCATTCATTATCCCCAAAACGCGCCTCCCAACTTGAGCGGTAAATTCGATCTGCATTTTCGTGAAAGCGATCATAAGAACGTTCATCATTGATCCAAAGGAAAAGGACAAAACAGATGGCGAGGCCCATGGTCAGACCGGCCAGCTTGATAATGCTGTAGCCCTTGTATTTCAACATATTGCGAAGAGCTACCTTAAGGTAATGTTGTAGCATAGATCGGGTGTTAAAGTTAGTCGGAATAAGTCTGTCGGGAACAGACCCTTACTAGATATGGCGCAAAGGACATACCAAAAGCACAACCAACTAATAAACAAACACTTACCTTTAGTCACACACAAAAAATACGTTCAAAAATGCACAGAGGTGTTCACTTTTGAACAATTAGCTCCCCTGTTCAATCTACAGATTTAGCCAGTAGGTGAGCTTCGCCACGATGGCTCTATTCCGGGTACTGAACTGGCTAAATGGGTCCGTTATGTAATTATCTGTGTATACCAGGAAGAAGTCAGACACAGGTTGAAAACGCCATTGAAAGCGGGTATTAATGTTTAAGTTATCCAGTTGATTATTGTACTGAATGAAAGTGGTAAGAAATAGACTTTTTGAAAAAGTTAGATCTATGCGAGGGCCAACCAGCCAGATATTCACTGGTTCGAAGGGATCGGCCAACTTGATGTAGTTGTAATCATAAGCAATCGCAATTGACCCAAAGGGCTGGTAGCGGTAAGTAAAATTGCCGGTGAGTCCCGCTCTAAATCCGTTGTAGAACTCCCCGATGTTAGGTTGAAATTCAAAGAAGAACTTCTTCCGTTGATCGGACTCATAATTACCTTCCAAGCTAAAGAAATGGTATCGGCTTCCAGCCGCTAAGAATACATCATCGGCTTGCAGGCGAGTGGGGTCAAAATCACGTAGTAAGGTAAGTTCATCTTCCTTAAAGGTAAGCCCTGCCCGCGTGTTATTGGCAAAGCGAATCTCCCATTCTGCTTCGATCTGTCGTTCCGAGAGTGTCCAGGCGGGCAGAATGGTGTTGCCGTCCTTCCCTACCTGTAAGAAGAAACGAGAGTCGATATTGATGCTATGTTGATTGACTGGACCTTTTTTGGGGAAAAATAAGAACTGCACTTCAGGACTCATTAGCATATAGTCTTTCCGCGGTACGAAACCAACTTCAGCATTGTAGCCCTGGCCGATGAACAAGTGGGCCCATTCCACTCGAAAGCGCCGCTCCAATAATTCCAACTGGAAGCCATGTGTAAACTTATGGTCCTCTTCTTCCGGTGTGAAAGCAAGATGAAGGAAAGTTTTACCCGTCCATTTCGTATCTTTTGAAGCCAATCGATACTCCAGCCCGGCCACCCGATTGTACAGATTGTAATTATCTGCATCCTCCTCTCCGTTAACCGCTTGTTTGTTCACAAAGATGAAAGAGACATTAGAGCGATCAAATACCTTCTGCTGCAGTGTTGCGACGGTATAATTGAAACTGGGCAAGCCATTTTCCTCTTCCTGTGCCGTCTGCATATTCAGAAGCCCAACCCGCAGATTTTCATTCAACTTACCACTCAAGCGAGCACCAAAAAGGATGGGGTTCTGGATATTCTGCCCTGTTGCGGTATCTCTAGCCACCCCAATTCTGCGAGAAAAAAAAGGATTCACGCGAGTAAGTCCAAAACTGCCAAACAGGTCTGCATTCTCCAGAAAAAATTGACGGCGTTCCGGGAAGAAAATTTCAAAACGACTGAGGTCGGTTACCTGTTCATCCACTTCCACCTGGGAGAAATCTGGATTTACGGTCAGGTCCAGGTTGAGTCCCGAACTGATCGCAATCTTTGCATCCCCCCCCAGGTTACCCGTCCAATTGGGTGAGGTTTCCTCCGGGTTTTCAAAGTCCCGGGTCATACTGGTAGTCAAGTAGGGAATGACGGAGATATTGGCTCCGGGTTTCTTCAGCGGTTCATCCCAGATCATCTTGCCCATGAAGGACAGATCCATGATAATATAATTTCGAGGAATCTGTACCCAGGTAGATAACTCATTGTGTTGGGTATCTCTACGGTAACAATTAAAGCGCCATTCCGTGCTGCCTTCCTGGAATCGCAAGGTTTTGAAGGGGATAGCAAATTCCGCTTCCCAATAATCTCCCTTAATCTTTGCGGTCCCGTACCATTTGTTGTCCCAGGAATCTGAAAAAGTGCCTCCACCGCGTGTTCGCCCCCCATTGGCGATCAGGGCTTCTCGTCGCACACCCATCGGATTCATACCAAATACGAAGGCATTGGTCTTATCATTGAAGGTATCAAACAGCAAGGTGATATTATCATTCCCCGAGAAGGAATAATCTCGTTTCAAGGATTCTATGACATAATCCGGGCCGGCGCTATGACAACGAACACCTACATAGAGGAATTGATCATCGTAGGTCATTCGGATCTCCGTCTGGCCAATAGCACTGGAAGTGTCTTGCGGGAAATATTGCCAAAAATTAGCAGCATTATCCCCTTTTTGCCAGACCTCCTCCATCAAGTGACCATCGATTACGATCTTTTCGGTATTGCGTTTGAGGTGAATACTTAGATCAGAATCTCCAAGTTTAGCAACGGGTTCTGTAGACTGTGCAGATAAGCCTAGCGCGAAAGCTAAGCATAGTAAGCTGGCGTATCGTTTTTTCATACCTATGGGCTTAGGTCTTTAGAACACTCTTTGGAGTAGAGAGTTCAAGAGTCGGTTACTTGTTTAAGGCTACAAAAATATAAACCTTATCAGATAATTTTTGTGGTTCTAGCTAACTAACTAGCCAAGCAGCGTTTTAGCCAAAAAAAATCGGCCTAATGAAAACCGGATCTTAAGGTAAAACGGACTCAAAAACACAAGAATTATTGGGGATCAATATCAAGTAGCCTCAAAAACAAGCGTTCCTCTACTAGCCCAGCTCATCAAGTATAGGGGCGGATACCGTTTCTTAGAAAACCCAAGCAAAGCGAAGTACGAGACTGTTGTAGGAGCTTGTAATCCGCTCCTCCAAGGTCCACCAATCTTCGGGATACTCAACGTGAAATCGGTAAGGTTGAAACTTATATCCGATATCCATCATAAAATCAATATCTCCTTTCCCTGCAAATCGTATTCCGAGGGAGGGATAGGCAAAAAAACCTGCTCGTTCTAGCACTGTTCCTTCAAAGTCATCCGCAAATTCCCTTTTGTCCATCAGGAAACTATAGCCTACTTCCGCTCCAAAATAAGGAGACTGTGAACCCTTACCCAAGTGAATGCGGGATTCCAGGAGGAGTGGGATCATCCTTCGATCAGTATAAAAATCAAGTCCTGTTCCTACTCCAACCGCTATGCGCTTCTTGAGGTACATACCCATCGAAAAACTAAAGGACGGCTCCACTCGGTAGTCGCCTCCTCCATAGCCGTAGAAGCTGGGACTCCCCCCAGAACCAGTCAAAAATTGAAAGGACATTCTGGAATAGATGCCATCACTGATAGCGGTGCGGCCGTCTTTATAGAGCCATTGCTTTTCATTTGATTTTCTATGCTTTTTCACCAATGCAATTGGCACTTCCATAATACTTTGATCTGCCAATTGAAATTGTAAGATGGCTCCCTCCAAGGTATCCTGAATATGGCCTTTCAAAAAGCTCCCACCATGCAGGTGTAAATAATCTAATCTTACCTCCTGCTGAGCAGTGAGGGCCAAGGTAGGTAGTGAAAATAGAATAGCGTATAGTAGTTTTTTCATCCTAATGGGCTTTTGTGCGCGCTCTGCCTTACCCAGCATAATAAGTGCCTTGAAGCAAAGAGGCGAATACAAGAGAAAAAGTCCATCTTCACCGATGGGGATGGTGAAGATGGAACTGGCAATTGGATTTTTACGAAAAGAAACGCTCAACTAAGAAGAGACAAATCAGATGACAAAACCTGTAAAAGAACCTAAGTCTGCCTCTATTATTAATCAGGGAGAATTATCAAGGTATTGGTTGATTTACTTATCAACTACTTCTATCTTGCTCAGCAGCGTCAACCCCTTCAAATCATCGTACTCAAACTGATAGAAACCGTCTCGACCAATTACAATAGCCGTTTGTCGACTGTTAGGCAGGCTGATTACATCAATGGCCTCGAAGTCCTCATCTCTAGCGCGTAGATTTTTATCTAGCTCCATAGGGTCTGTGATATCAAACACCTTTAGGCCATTTACTCCTTCACAGAGATAAAGATCATTGCCGCGAATGCTCAAGCCATGTGGATGATCCATTGGGAAAGTTTCTAGTAAGCTTGGATTTTCAATATCCGAGATATCAACTAGGTCCATTTGATTAGAGGCTCCTGTACAGACAGTTCCATCTCTTAGCGTTACATAAGCGATATCGTCCTTAACGAATACCGGATCACATGCCCGAGCATGTTCAAAGCCAGATAAGAAAGTAGGGTTGGCGGGGTTGCTGTTGTCATAGATAAACATCCCTGTCATGGAGCCAATGAACAGTTTATCTTCATGCGGAAAGATGGTTTCTATCCCCCAGCCCATGTTAACAGAACTTAGGTAAGCCGGTTGTTTGGGATCAACCAAGCTGATTACATCCATTTCCCACTCCTCCAGGGCATACAGATAGTCGCCTACGATCGTAAAGCGAGCCATCGAGCCGCCCGTTCCAATTCCGCCTACGGCCTGACTTTGATCTACTGCTGTTTCTATCGCCACCCCGGATGCAGTTGCAGAGAAGGAATTGGCGAAATCAAAAAATCGACCACCATGACTGTATAGGCCATAGTAGCTATTGCAGTCCATCGTTTCCGTGATTTCTTCTTGTTCCCATTCTACCAATACCTCCCCTGTAGAGATGTCCTCCCACTGAGGTTCAAAAACATCCTCCGTCCGGCTGATGATGGTCGCATTGTTGAAGTTGCGGATGTCTATCGATAATAAATCAATGTAATTGTTGGCGTAGAGGATACCATTTTTGATGGCGATGTCATCGTTTCCAGGGATATTGAGGAAAGCAATATTGGTTGGATTCCCAGGGTCTTGATTATTGATCACGTGTACCCCTTCGCCACGTTCATTGATGAAGATGTGCTGATTGTAATAGTAGATCTGTCCAGGATTGCATAGCTCTCTAGGAGCTTCATTGGTCAGGGAGCCCGCTCTAATCTCATCCTTGGTCAAATACACGGGGGATAATTGGATGTAGGTGACCATGCGATCACATTGATCCTTAATACAACTGGATAGTGTAAAGGTGATTCCTAAGCATAGGATTCCAAAACGTAATAGTCTAGCCTTCATTTCAGGAAATTTTCTGTTAGTTGGTAATATATCCTCTCGATCAATTGTTTGTCGAGAACCAAATATGATAGGCTAGACAGCAGGCAACTTATGAAGGGTTGGGTAAAGTGTTAAAAAAGGTCGATCTCCTCCATGTCGACTAGCTTGAAGAAACACTTTGCACATATTTCTGAATCGACTAGTGGATCATGTCCGTTCTTAAATTTTTCTCCAAATAGTTTGAAATGCAATTCTTGTAAGGTGGGCCATTTGAAGCGCCCATCACGGCCTGGCAGGCGGCAAAAGTAAGTTCCCTCTCTCATGGTACAGTATCGCTCTGCTGAGAGGAGCCGGTGTTCGATACTTTTTCGATAGAGTTCTGCACCCACTACATTTTCATCAAAATTCAAATTGTGAGCTACGATATACTCAGCCTTATCAATCACCGCTGCAAAGGTTTTCAACACAGGCTTCAACTCTACGCCTTCTTCCCTTGCTTTTTCGGTAGTGATCTTGTGGATCCTTTCCGATTCATATGGAATCTCAAAACCTTCCGGCTTGACGATGTGGCTCGCTCTTTCTATCTCCGCCCGATCCTTATCGTACAAAATCCAGGCGATCGACACCATCCTGGGCCAATTAAAGGTATCAGTATGAGGGCGATTCCACTTTTTGGGAAAACCTATTGTCTCTACATCAAAGAATAAATACATAGCTCCAATTTTATCGCCGCAAACTTACAAGAACATATTTAAATTTCAGTATAAAGACCTAAACTTAAATTCACTTCACCACTCAGTCCTGAACCACTGCCTGCCTAGTAAAACTCACTCCGCCCTTTGCCCGGCTCACCGCATTCTAATTTACCACTGCCTGAAATCCCCACATATTTGTACCGACAAACAAATACAGGTGAATGGAAAACACAGAAACCCTTTCACACTCAATCATTAAACCCTAAAATTCCTTACAAATGAAAACTTTAAGATTATTCTCTACCCTACTTTGCCTAGCACTTACCGCAAGCCTATTTACTTCCTGTCAGAAAGACAAAGTAAGCCCCGACCAAGAAGCACAAGACAACATCGTTGGAAACTGGAATGTACAGGATGGTACTGCCACTGTATACAGTGAAGGTTACATCGTCTACGAAGGCGAAATCAAGACCAGCGGTGATATGAGTTTTAAGAACGATAATACGGGTCGTGCCAACTTCACGATGGATGTGATTGGTGAAGTAGAAGAAGTAAAAGGCGAATTCACTTGGGTAATCGACGGCTTCGAAATCGTAATGGATCAAGGCACCGAGGATGAGAGCCGTTGGGCCATTATCGATGATGAAGACAATCAACAGTCCTTACAATTCACTTATGAGGATGAAGAAAATGATCTAGAGGTTGAGTTTTTACTGCATTTGGTACGCAAGTAACCAACCGTAAAGCATTTTTCTGGCCAATTCAGCTAGCGTTACTGATGCCTGGCCACTCAGCAGAGATGCGGTAGGAAGATTGGGATTGGAAGGATTATCTTGCTCAGCAGCCTACCTTGGCCGAAAAATCGTAAGCTAATTGGCTCCGGAACTTCATCAGTCCGGGGCCTTTTTATTTATTGTGTCAACATATACGCTTATTTTTCGGCTTGTTGGGCGAGTTTTGCTTTCGCCCGTTCTCTTTCCTTCAATAAAAAGAAAGGATCATTTTTAAATCTGCGCCAATCCTGTAGGAGTTCATTCCAGAGACTTTCCAGGTCCTTTTTTTGTTCCGCTGAAAGCGTCTCATCATATGCTGGATGTCCTTTAATCAACCACAAATACTCCAACAAATTGTAGCAGGTAGCAAATTGACCACAAGCTATAAGGTGTTCAATCATACCTTCTTCAATTTCTTCCTCGGTAAACCATAAGGTGGTAGCCATAGAGGCAGCCTTGGAGGCAGCATCAGAGACTTTATCTCCTACATCTTGCAGTTCCCTATGCAATACAATTTCTGGACGGCGCTTGCTGAGGTCCTCCGCCCTTAGTTCATAAATGAAGTTGGCAATTCTTCGGTGATCCCAGCCACGATCGGTATACAATCTTTCATAGATTAGTCGACGTACTTGCTTCATAAAAACATCATTCACCATACTCATCACAGAGGTGAATCGATCTTCTCCCATGGGCTTTAGCACCTCAAAATTTAAGGAGGTAAACAGTGGCACATACTTTTGGTAAAAAGCAGGTACTAGATCCCCTATGCCATAGTTCTTCTTCGGACTATAATCTTCCCGACTCTTCTGCGTAAGATTGATCTCTTTGCGAATTCTAGCCCGCACCCACCAATACCCTAGTAAAGGCACTAGTAGTAAGCCACTTAGCAAAGCACTCAAACTCGCCACATCATTTGCCCATTTACCTAGAACTCCATTTAGCACGCCAATCCAAGATAGTACACAGACGATGAAGACCAAGAAGAAAAGAATTTGCCAGATAAAGAAGGTCCGTTGAATTCGCTGTAACCATAAGGCCAAACGTCCAAGGTTAAGTTTCTGTAGAAAGGGGCTGGGTTGAGGTTGGGCAAAGCCCAATTGCGCCATGTAGGGACTCGAAACATCAGAGACAAACATTAAGTCGATCTGCTTTTCCCCCAGTTTTTCCGCTGGCGGGGCTTCCCCCTCCTTGAGGTTTTTATACTTGCGTTTCAATCGGTTGGAACGGCGTTGTTCGGACAGAATAGCAGAGTAAATTCCCTGATTATCCACAATCCCACCATCCATTAAACCCACTGGTCCTTCCTGAAAGTCCTCATACTTGCAGCGCAACTCCAGATTACTGGCTCCTTTGTAGGTGAAATCGTGAGGGAATGCCAAGGGCTCGAAGCCTGAGGGAAAACAGGAAGAGGCCGCAGCGATGTCACCGATTTTCAGTTCACGCATCTCAGCCTTCGTTAAATGCATAAATTGATTGCCACACCGGCCTTCATTCTGAAAGCGGAAATACAATCCATTCTTGAATTCCGTGGCGTTGAAGATGACTTCTTCTAAATGACATTTATCGTCCTCCAGATCCACAAACATATCAAAGGTGGCTCCTTCATAAAACTCCTTGTCATAAATCTGTGCAAATGCGTTGATGAGGTTCCTACGTTTATGGGCGGGCCAAGTCTCATCCTGATTCAATAATTCTAAACCTGCACTGATGAGATCAAAGTCACGCATCTTCGAGAGCATCTTGTCATAAAATGCCTCAAAGCTTTCTCCTCTCTTCAACTTTACCGCATATAAGGCCCCACAGATGGTTCCACCAGAAACGGTTGACATGACGCGAACTTTATGCATAAGCGGGTTGCCTTGAAATTGAACGCGCTGCAAATAATCGAAGGTGCCCAGGTGAAAAGCGGCTGCACGATAGCCTCCGCCGGAGAGTGCAATAGCAATTCTGTCTAGTGGTTTTGAGGGAAGTGGTGTAGTTTGGGTGGTAGTTGACTGATCCATGTCTTGTTATTTTGGCATTGCCAATATCGGAAAAATGCAGAGCTTCTGCCAAATCCTCTTGACTTTCTGCAAGCATTATTTTACTTTTGGGGACCCTGGGAAGAACATTCTGACACCTAGCTCTACACCAGACGTAACTAAAGTATTTTCCCTCCCGTACTATATTATAGCGACCTTCATCTTTATTTCCAATTGCACCTTTGTAACAGAATGTGAGGTATACTCTTTTTTACAGAACTACCCTCACCCTAAAAGATTCTGCATACGCTGGAAAGTTACACCCATCCATTTTTAAATTAATCCTTTGCAAATGATTAAAGCTTACACTAAGTATGGTACTGCTAGTCTCTTCCAATGCAGTTCCGCAATGCTTGTTGCTGTTTTAGTACTTTTTTTGACTACTTCAACACCCCTATCTAGCCAAACTGAATTAGTCTGTGATGGTACGGTTCAACGTATCGACTACAGTGGTACGTTCCAGGATTTCCTGATTCCGGATGATCCCGCGGTTGATGAAATCGAATTCACCTTAAAAGGTGGGGATGGTGGTTTCGCCAGGTTAACGAACAATTGTAAATCTAATGGAGGAGAAGGCGCTACCGTAACAGCCCGCTTCAAGATCGGAGAGGGTGAAGGTGCGATTCCCAGAGGAGCTACGCTACGCTTTGTAGTAGGCAGAGCGGGAGAGAAAGGGACGGGTAATAACGTCTTATTTACCGGATCCACCTATGGTGGTGGTGGCGGTGGTACGGGGCTCTTGTATAAAGAACCGAATGATCCCCTATGGACTATTGTTGCTGTAGCGGGTGGTGGCGGCGGAGCCTACCAAGGCCGGCTCGTTGGCTTCTGTATAGATAGTAAAGAAGGGCATGGTGGCCGTGCCGTAGAATCCGGTGGAGACGGAGATGGTGGCCTCAACCCGGGAGATGGTGGCACCTTCGGAGATGGTGGCCGCGCAGGTGGTTTAGCAGGAATAGAGTTATCCGGTGGTGGTGGTGGTTATTTGACGCGTGGTGGCGGTGTTCGCTGTAGTGGGACGGATATTGGCCAAGGAGAAGCAGGTTACCCTGAAGGAGGTGCCGGTGGTGGAAGTGAAGGTTGCTTTGGCTTGACTTTCCGTGATGGTGGGTATGGATTTGGCGGTGGTGGTGTTGGTACCGGCAGTGGCGGCGGAGGCGGTGGCTACTCAGGTGGTGGCGGTGGTGGATCCACAGGCGCCGGTGGTGGTGGTGGAAGTTATGTGAAGACTGGTTCTGAAGAAAGATCCATTTCTGCCGGGGATACAACAGAAGATACTTTTGATGGTTTTGCTACCTATAACTGCCTACGGAAGAGTGCCCCCGTAGCTGTTTGTGTAAGCACACCCGTAGCCGTTGAATTGGATGAAAACGGTCGTGCATTGATCAGTCTCAGTCAAATCGACGGAGGGACTGCCGATGCCTCTGCTGGAGAAGTTGCGATCAGTTTTGGTCCCGCCAACTTTGATTGCGCAGACCTAGGGGAGAATACTGTGACCTTGACCGTTACAACTGATGATGGCCAAGTTAGCACTTGCGATGCCATTGTGGTAATCGCCGATAATCTGTCTCCTGATGCCGTTTGCGAAAACCTGACCATCTCTTTGGAGGAAACGGGAACGGTAGAAATCACCGCTGAGCTAATTGGCGGAGCTTCAAGCGATGCCTGTGGAATAGCTAACATGAATTTGAGCGAAAACACCTTTGGTTGTGACGCCTTGGGTGATCACAATATAGTTCTAAAGGTAACGGATAATAATGGAAATACAGATGAATGTTTCAGTGTAGTCACTGTAATAGATGAGACGGGGCCAGTCCTGAACTGTAGCGACCAGGAGGTATTCCTAGACGAAAATGGGGAAGGAAGCCTTACACTAGAGCAAGTAGTTGGAACACCCAATGATGCTTGTGGAGTAGCTAGTACTGTCATTGACCGCACTGACTTTAGTTGTGCAGATGAGGGCGAACAGATCGTTACCATTTCCGCTACGGATAAGAATGGCAATGAAAGTACTTGTACGGCCTTAGTAAAAGTAAAGAATGAGATAGGCAGCCAGATTTCCTGCCCAGCAGATCAAGTGGTTAGTTGTGGACAAGCCATTGATGCAATAGAACTAGGAGAAGCAGTAGCATCCGACAATTGCGGCACGCCAACACTGGCTTTTACGGATAGTGAGGATACCGAATCTTGCAGCGAAAGTACCATCCTAGTTCGTACGTGGACCAGCTCCATCGACGGTGTAGAAACAGCTAGCTGTAAGCAGCAAATTGAAATTCAAGCTGATCGTACACCTCCAACTATCAATTGTCCAACCGCAATTACGATAGCTTGTAATGCCGATGACAGTCCCACACTAGCGCCTAGTGTTAGTGATGACTGTACCGCAACGCCCGAGGTCAGTTATCAGGACATGACGATTGGTGATACAGAGGATCTAGCCTACACCGTGGAAAGAACCTGGTTGGCTACTGATGCCTGCGGCAATGTTTCCAGCTGTATCCAACAGATCAATAAAACAGCTACTATTCTGGCTTCTGAAGCATTGAATATGGATATGGATGGTGACGGAGAAGCTGATCCTTTGGTCATCGGACGTCCGAACAGAAATGCGCTGATTATCAATGCCGATGCTGCGGACTGTGTATTGGCTTGGTTGCCTAGTACCACGGGGTCCTCTCGACCACTCCCCCGGGGAAATACTATTTTGGACGCAAGTGATTGTACAGCCGGACGCATTAGTTTAACAGCCGAGGGCAAACTGGCTAATCCGCTTTTAGGACAGGCCATTCAGTTGGGCATTCTGCTACGTCTCCAGCCAGAGATTGCAAACGTTCCATTGAATACCCTGGATTGCATGGGAGAAGTTTCTGCTATAGTTTACCAAGGACTGCCAAGACCTAATCCGACAATTGGAGACCTTTACAAGCAAAGTAATCTGGTATTGGGTATTATCTATGCTCCTCATTGGCAGCATTTTGAAGATGCCTTAAACTGTATCAATAGTGTCTACGGTATCTGTAAGCCAGCTTCGGAAGGAGTCACACCTCTACAGATCCAAGCTAGCAATCAGCAAAGCACTGCTACTGCCAGAGCTGTTATGCTGTTTCCAAATCCGGCAAAGGAGGAAATCTATCTTCAGTTTAATCAGGCAATGGAAGAGGATGTCGCAATAAACATTTATAACCTTCAGGGACAAGTGGTTACTAGACAGTACATTTTGGCGGAAGGCAATATTCAAAACCGATTAGATCTACCTAATCTTGCTAACGGGCTTTATAAAATGACCCTTCGATTAGCCGATGGCCAGATCATCACCAAATCTTTTGTCATACATAGATAGCCTCCGTATGGCTAGCTAATACGATTTCATCCCGAATTTTGCCTCTTGCAAAGTTCGGGATGTTTAGTCATGGCCAAACAGTAAATCATTGATTCGCAGGTGACACTTTTGCGATCTGGCAGTGATAAGCGACGGTTCCGAAGTGCCACCCCGTCTCCTGCTAATCAACAAAACACCGTCCCCAAGGCCGCTAACTTATTATTTCACCATTCCTTATTTTCGGAAAAACCCCTCCGGTAAGTTATTTTTGCGGAAATCGAATACCAATATGGAAGTAAATATCCACCAGCTCATCATTCACGAAGTAGTAAAAGATGTAGATGATTCAGAAGCGGCTTTGTTTCTAAGTAATAGATTATCTCCGACAGATGAGCGGGCCCAACTTCTGGTGCAGAAATTGCATGACACCTTTGTCAGTAAAACTGAAGTTTTGCAGGGCTATCTAAGCTCCCCTGAAGATGCTTTGTTCCCTGGTTATTTCCAGCACCTACAGGACCAAGGTTTGACCGAGGAAGCCTTTATTGCCTTTACGAGGGATACTATGGCGGCCTTACAATTGGCCATACAGGGAGTAGTTGGTGCGAAAGGTGGTTATTTGGTCTATGCTGATTATGAGATTTTTGAAGCTAGAACCTTAGGAATCTTCCTGGTTAGGGATACAGAAGGCGTAGTGTTCAGTAAGGATGACAATAACACGACCTTCAATCTCGATGCCACTACCTATTTGAACACTGACAAATTGGCGATGGCTTGTCGCATTCATTTTGGTAAGGCCAAAGGTGGGACAGAACGCTGTGTAGAATTAATCAAGCATGCTAAGAGTCAAAAGGAAATCTCAGAATACTTCATTAATTGGATCGGTTTAGAAAGGCATGAGACCAGTAAGGAGTTAACCCATACTTTCTTGGAAATGGTCAGCCAAATGCCTTTGCCTGTAGATGAAGAGTCGGGTGATACGGTCAAAGAAGGAGAATTCCGAGAGGCCGTAGTCAAATTTGCCATGAATAGCCCAGACAAAACCATTGACCTGAAGAAGTTTGATGAACGTTTTTACCAAGGGGAAGGCAAAACAGAAACCTTCTTGCAGGAGAATGAATTACAGTTGGATCAACAGTTCCACTTTGATGGAAATTTGATGCGGAAATTCAATAACTATCGGGTCTATGCAGAAGGCATTACCCTTAATTTTGCCCGAAATCATTATCAAAACAGAAAAGTGGAGATCGAAGGAGATTCGGTCGTTATTCGGTCGGAGGCGTTGGTACAGAAATTATTGGCTTTGATGGAGGATTCCTATTAGAATGCCTGAACAACATTAGCCTACGCTCTCACCCTACTGTATTCTCTGGCATGACTTAGCCCCAGATTGGCTGTCACGATAGCCCAGTATTTCTACAATACTGTGCTTCAACTTTTTCTTGACCTAGCCTCTTTTTTACGGCTTGCCCAAACGTTTGACAAAGCAAGTGTTGGAATACTTTACTCACAATCAAAACTGGACGGTAAGCGCAAAGTGTAGCAAATCAAGAGTTATGTTTCACTTTTGGGGTATGGTCCTACTTTAAGATACCCGCTCTGGAGTTATACCTGTCACAAATGTTGTTATAATATATAAAAAAAACGTATCCCTTTACTTTCTTTTGCAGAAAGTAAGGACGGAATGAAAGCCCCAAAGATCCCATTGAATGAGGAAGAAAGATTAGAAGCCGTCAAGGCTTTCCAAATATTGGATACCCTGCCAGAAATAGAATTCGACGCTATTACCAAATCAGCAGCAGAAATCTGTGATACCCCTATTGCTTTGGTTTCTTCAGTTGATAAGGACAGGCAATGGTTTAAGTCGAAGCAAGGTTTAGAGGCTTCCGAAACCCCAAGGGATGTATCATTTTGTGGCCATGCCATCAATAACCCCAAAGAATTGTTCGAAGTCCCGGATTCTACGAAAGATCCCAGATTTCATGATAACCCTTTAGTAACAGGCTCTCCTGATGTCGTTTACTACTTGGGGGCCCCGCTATTGACATCTGATGGCCATGCCCTAGGGACGCTCTGCGTGATTGACAACAAACCTCGCCAAATCTCTGCCGAGGCCAAGACTGCCTTGAAAGCCCTTTCTCAGCAAGTAATTTGCAAACTGGAATTCAAAAAGCAGAATCTTGAATTGGAATCGATTAATGAGCGCTTGCGAATAGAGATCAAGGAACGCAAAAAAACGGAGTTAGAGCTTACTGTAGCCAGGGATAAGGCCGTAGAGGCCAATCGTATCAAAGATCAGTTTCTCGCCAATATGTCACATGAGATTAGAACGCCTCTAAATGGTGTTGTTGGTATTACTGGCTTGCTTTTGGGCAATCCCCAGATTGAGCAAGAACAAAAAGAATTACTACAAGATCTAGACTTTTCAGCTCACCATCTATTACGTATCCTGAATGACATTCTCGATCTAACGCGCATCAGGGAAAATCGGCTAAAATTCCAGGCCATTGATTTTCAATTGCCCAAATTTCTCAACAACCTGTTCCGGCTGCTTTTTAAAAGCGCGGAGGAAAAAGGGATTGATTTCATCAGTGACCTAGATAATAATATCCCAACCTATGTGAATGGAGACCCCGATCGTTTAGGGCAAATTATCCTCAACATCGGGGGGAACGCGATTAAATTCACTGAGGAAGGGTCTGTAGGCATTAATGTTAGATTATTGTCTGAACATGCCGGATTAGTCCGTATTCAATTCGAAATTGTGGATAGTGGCGTGGGGATACCGCAGGAAAAACTGGATAACATTTTTGAATTGTTCAGTCAATCCGAAAGTGGAGTAGCCAGAAAATATGGTGGGACAGGTTTGGGTCTTCCCATCGCCAAAAGTTTGATTGAGCAATACGGTGGTAGGTTGATCGTAGAGAGTAAGGTGAATGTTGGAAGTACCTTTCGATTTGTTGTCCAATTAGCATTGGCCAGCCACCCACAGCCATTAGCCAGAACAGCAGGGGCATCCCCGGCAAAAAAACCATCGATCTCAAACCCAGCCCTAGAAATCTTACTTGTAGAGGATAATATCATGAACCAAAAAGTCGCGAGTCGAAACCTGGAAAAGTTTGGCTTCAAAACGCATATTTCTTCGAATGGACAAGAAGCACTAGAGGCCTTGGACAAGCATAGGTTTGACTTGATTCTAATGGATATTAATATGCCGGTCATGGATGGGCTTGAAACTACACGGCGAATCAGAAATTCTGACAATCAGTACAAAGACATCCAGATCATGGCCTGGACCGCCTCCGTCCTGAATGAAGACACTCAACTGCTACTGGAAGCAGGCATGGATGATTTTATTTCTAAGCCATTTAAGCCCAAAGAACTATATGATAAAATCATCAAACTGACCACCCAGGCCAAGTCTAGACAGGTACCCTGAATACCTTCGTTGAGTATCTTATTACTTCTTTAGCCCTCTACTCCCAACAAATAGTATTACGCTTAAGCCTAATAGCCAATAGGATGCATTGGTTGAAGTATCTCCTCTGCGTTCATTCTCATCTTTTACAGAGAACTCAAAGTCGCCATCCGTACGAGTTACCTCTTGACTAGTCTCGTCCGCTGCACGGGCCATCTTCATACTCCCGTAAGACAAGCTAATTAGCCCCAGAACGAAGAGTACAATAGCTAAAATCGAAATTAACTTCTTCATCTAGAATCTATTTTTTTTCAATACATCTACCATAGACATTAAATAATCATAGGTCGTATCGTCTAAGTTTCCATTGACAGGCAGGCCTACATTTTTCTGAAATTGTTTCAAGGCACGGGATGTAATGTTACCGTGTTTACCATCAATTTCACCCGTGTTATACCCTAAAACATCCAAACATACCTGAGCTGACCCTACACGTGTTCTTTCGTGGATCGTCTTTTTGGTATTGAAAGTTTGCATCCAGGGACTCTCCTTGCTAATTCGTTCGAAATTCAAATCCTTTCTGGCCACCTCAACAGCTTTTATCGAAGAATTCTGATCAAAAGAGGCAGAGAATTCTATGTTCAAATCATATTTGGATCTACCCAAAAGCGGATTTCCTGTATTGGCACTCACTATATCTGCATAAGGATCTACTTGGGTAGCTGTATTGTCTTTTTTACCTTCCAGTGCCACCCATATTTCATCAATGATTTGCTCCACGGTTACAGCAAGGGCCGAATTAGCCAAGACATTTCCCATATTGACCAGATAGGGACGCATGGTCAGGACAAAACGCGCAGCTGGTAGACAACTGAGAACTAAAATTTGAATGCAAAAAAAGAATGACAGCGCAATCGTTGGTAGGTTGAGGTTGATCTTCATTTATATCTATTGATACGTTGATAATACTTCCTAGTTTTGAGGTGTGCTTTAAACACATGCCAAGATAGGGAGAGTATGCCCATGGCCAATGCCAAACAGAATGGCTTAACAATCTTGAAACCTTCTGTACGGAATAGATAGGGTCCTGTCATAGGGAAGAAGCCGTCAAAGAGATCAGCGACCTTATTACCAAAAATATAAAATAAAATTGGCATGAATATGAAAAAGTACATCAAACGCTTACGTTCACTCAATTCAGATGTATGGGACATGGAGAAAACAAGCATGAACCCACCAATCCAAAGAATATGTGCCAATAAACCTATAATACTAATAATCGGACCTCGTATTGAAAACTGCTTTACTGTGCAAAAGATAAGGGCTCCTACCAAGGGAATTAAGCAGTATAGCAGCGCTCCAAACAGAATCAAAACCACTCTGTAAATGGCCAGATCACGATCATTTGCCGGACTCATCTTCAAATACAGACGATTGCTAACCGTAAAGGAGTGAAGCACTTCTCCCAATATCCACTTAGGAAGAAATAACGCAACAACTGCCATCCAGTACGGGGCAAAGAAGTCATCGAAAAGATAGGCAAATGCCTCTTCTCGGTCTACATACGGTATCACCTTGGTCAGGTCAATGAATCCGAGTACATGTAAGCGCTCATCTGCTGGATCCCATTTTGCCGACAAAAGCACTACTAGCAATGTAGCCATGATCAGGTATGGCCATTTATATCGCAGGACCTTCGCCTGTATTCTCCTAAACAGGATTTTCGGGATCTCCAACATTATTCTTCTTGCTTTTTCATACTTATTTGCCACTCGTCCACAACTTTCTCGTCCACCTGTGCCTGTAGTAGCCGCTGAAAACGGCCTTGAAGCTGACCAAATTTCTCATGAAAGGTCTGTTCCATGTCTAGTTTTCTAACCACGACTTGAAACCATTCCCTTGGGATCTTGGTTAATTTACCTTCACGCAACTCAAATACCTCATCTGTATAGGAATCAATCTCAACCGGATTGTGTCCGATATATAGTAAACTACTGCCCTTGTCGCAAGCCGAGTTCAGCAGTTCCTCAACGACAGGCCGAACATCCTTATCCAGACCATCCAGGGGTTCGTCCAGAAGCAACAAATCAGTAGGACGGCCTAAAGACAAGGTAATCATGAGCCGTTTTCTTTGGCCAGTAGAAAGAGAGGCCACCTTCTGTCCCATTAGAGGATTCAAACCCAACCGTTGAGCGGTTGACCTAATTTCGTTCGGAATGCCATAATAATCCAGAATGGCCTCATATATGTCCAGAATTTCTGTCAAGGTATGATCAATCGGCAAGCCCAACTGCCCAGATGTATAGCTGGGATCCCCAACGTAGCCTAAAAAGGCATAATTCTGCTCCCATTCCACTGGCTCATCATTCATCATCACCGTTCCTTGCAAAGGAGCGTGAATCCCTAAAATTAGTTTGGTTAAGGTCGATTTTCCACATCCATTATCTCCAATGATACCTACCCTTTGATTATTGGCAATTTCAAAGGAAACCTTGTCCAGGATCAAGTTATTCCCCGAAGGATATTGGAAAGTGACATCTTTGAAAATGAGTGAATGAAAAGAAGAACTGATATAATCCATTCTTAGTAATTGTCAATTGCCTAGTCAAATGATTCCGCAAACTTGAAGCAAAGCATCAAAAATGGCTAGATCTAAACGGTTTAAGTGTTCTGGTTTATATGGCGACTGCTGGCTTCCATCTCCAAGGTAAAAATAGACTCCTTGCTTGAGTTCTGGATCATCTATAGCCTTAACAAAAGCTTCTATGATACGATTGCGAACCTCAGGTTTAATGGTCTCATCTTTAGCGTAATTGGTCAATATCTGAACATAATAGAAGGCAATCTGCGTATTGCTTTGATGTAGCTCCTCAATAATGAAATCTACTAAAGTCTCATCTACGTACTTAAGGTTTTCGAAGATCTGCATGGCAGCTTCACGATACTCCAGCCCCATCTGAAGGTAGTCAGCAAATATTTGTATCCCTTCTACCGAATGATTCTCAATAAATTTGGCCAACCTCAGAATGGCTATTCTACCGATATACTTAAGCTGCCCATCTGATAACAGTCGTAGAAACAAATGGTATAACTGGCTTTGTTCATTCTTTGAATTTAGTAAGGAAATGTTCCGTTCATTGGTCCAGATCGCAAGAATGACTAAAAGCAATTCCCTCCTGATTTCCAAAAATTTATCCGGCGCTTTTTGCTTCTTTTCCAGTAGAAATAGCCAACTGATTACCGCCTCAAATTTCTTATCCGTATAGACTTCCTGCACATGCTCAAGTTCGCGAGCGTACTTGAAATAGTACCGTCCCGTATAGAAGAGACCAACGGCAGGATAGAGACCATTCGCTAGCTGGTTTCTAACTTCCTCATAGGGTTTTGAAAAGACCTCATAAATACTCGATGTAAGCTCCGATGCAGCTTGATCTAAACTTTCAGTATGAACCTCCAAGTTCTTTGCCTCACGCTCTAACACATCGATCAGGTCGAACGCTCCCCTAGCAAAAAAAGTATACTGCTTCAACCTTTCAGGAATCTGGTTAACTAGTACGCCTAACAACTTATAGAATATTTCGCTATTCCCCTGCTCATAGTTATTGTAAGCCATGATCACTTGCAGAATTAGGGCTTGTTCTAGTTCACTAGGGATGCCTGATTCCTGGAGGAAATCCGCCAGGGAGGCTTCGACCTCTGGTGGAATGGCACCGATGTACTTAAGGATCATCAAAGCAGTTTCCTGATAACCATCCTCCTGGTAGATACTATCCAGTAGTTTCTTGAGGCTAGAAAAAGAATCCGCATTGACATCATATAAAAAATAAAAGGCTTGCGTTTGAGCGCGCAAATTCCTTTCATACATAATATAGGAAACTACCGCATTGAGTAGCTTCTGATCCAATTGTGAAAGTTGATGCGGTAAAGGGAAACGATCCACCTTGGTCACTCCCCTGCTCAGTACGATGTTCGCCCTATACAATGCTTTACTATGCCCACCGCTAGCCAGACGCAAAACTCCTTCAATAGTATCTGCCCGAACTGCATCAAACTCTGAAAGATATAAGGCGGCATAATCTCTAATAATGGAATCATTTCGCTGTAACCAAGTCCTGATCCTTGGTATCAATGCAGTGGAAGGTGTATTGAGTAAGGGTAATAAGGGAAGAAGCGTGTTGATTTGCCCCCTGGACAGAAAGGTCTCAATCGTCTCGACTACAAGGCTATTGAGCCGCAGGCCATCTTCTACTCCTAGGACCAAAAGTTCATTAACGCTTTCTCGTGAGGGGTTGCGTTCCAAATCCCGCCATAGCACTGCAATCTTATCTTGTCCAGAATTACTTAGCTCCTTGCTTTCGAAGAACCGCAACAATTGACCAAAGGCACCATAAATCAGCAAAGGAGCCCAATCCCGATGGCCCTTTAAGCCAAATGTTTGATCGAACAGCAGTTCGCTCCCCAGTAGGTCAAGCGCAACTCCCGACATGAAGGGCGAATCAAACTGCTTTGCCTGTTCAATGAGTCGCTCTTTGAGATTTGCAGATAACCATTCTTGCTTCAGTAAAGTTCGAATGACTCTAGCGCGATCATAGGGCCAAGGGATGAGTAACACATCTCCAGCTAGCCAATGTTGAAACCGCTCAGGGGCTATATCCAAAATAAACTCATGATGATCCACCAGAATTTTAAGGCGTTGGAAGGGCTCAGTCAACTTGTCAAGCGTTGCCAAAAGCTGTCGCGTAACCTTGGCTATCTGATCCCGATCCTGCAAAACATAGAAGAGTCGGCACAAAATCTGAGCACGCTCGAAGCCTGATTTAATCTTTGGTGCCCACCTCAGTAGCTTAACGATTACTTTTTTTCTTTTGAGGCCGGCGTACGGTAAATATTGCAGTAGTGCACGGCAAGCGAAATAACGGTCCCCGATGCGCAGGATCTTGGGAAACAGCTTGTTTTCTAAGTACCCCGGTAATCGCAAATCTTTGGGCAGATACTCCTCAAGGCCATTATCAAAGAGCCTATTTTGTAAACAGAACAAGTACACCTCCAAACGCTGTCCCTGTTCTTCCCCTTGTATATCAATAAGTTGCCGTAGAAATGTGGTTTTAAACTGGTGATTGATTGAATTCGGAATATCTTCTAATAAATGAAAGTTCTCCAGCGCAAGGAATGCATCATAAGGAATTTCATTGGCTCTAAAAATACTGTAGTCGATATAAGTGTTTACCTCCCACAGGTCCGTATGCCCCAATTCTTTTCGCAACTCAAATAGAGGCGTCTCCGATATTTCTATCAATGCATTCCGCACGCCTACGGGAGTAGGACGATAGTCAGGGTTTACATCCAGAATCTTCTGGATCGAATCGCTTCTGTCATCCATGTATATCGTACAGTGATTATACCATAGATTGGCCAATACATAGGCGAAATAACCATCTGGTACAACCTCTAAAAACTGCCACCTGATCAGTGGACGCCCATAGGCTCTGGTGATGGTCTGAAAAATAAATCGGTACAGTTCTACCCATTGATAAGCAGGTATATTTGAACTGAGGTCTCTCAACTTGTTCAAATACAGATTAATAGACTGGAAAATGGGTTCTTTACACACGTTGCGGATCAAACCAAACTGCTGACAGAGTTGAGCTTTCTGGTTGGATTGATCAATTAGGGTAAGAACCGACAAGCTATTTTTTTGTAGGAAAATACTGGCGATCGTGGCATCCAGGCGTTCCTCCTCTTTTGTCGAAACGGCTAAGATCAAGTCTAATTGTCGCCTGATTTCTTCATCGGAATCTCCTGACATAAACTTCTGTAGAACTGACGTAGGCAGATGGGATTTCCGATAAAAATACTGCTCTGAAAATACGGGGGAGGATTTGGTCTGAAGCGCTACGGTAACGTGATCCTGTATATTAATCCTCTTCGTGTCTAGCTGAACAGCTGCGCCGTAAATCGCATCTGTATAGCCAAACCGGCCAAATGAAGACTGTGCATTCTGTTCCAGAAATACTTTTCGTTCTGCATCAGGCATGCTCAGCATAGTAGCCATGTCTTCATACATGAGAGAGACTTCCAACTGGCTCATGTTTCTGTACCCTCCCAATAAGCTGATAATGATCAAGAGGGGCGTAAAATGTTCCACATTTCCAGATTCGGAATCTATAAAATCAGCTGGAAGCGCTAGGTTACCAAAAGGTAGATCATAGTCCTCAAAGGCATGCACCTCTGAATTATCATACTTATCGAGCCCTTCTTCAAAATACCGAAGGGCCAGGTCAAAGCGTCGCTTTTCTTCGCGGTACAACTCAAAAGAGAAATCTCTCTTCCGAATGGTTTCACGCATAGTTTCGATCTCCTGCAGTATGAATTGCTTTTCTGAACCGGCCTGGATTCGCTGAAGCCGTTGCTGCAATCCTTCTAATTGTTTTAGCGTTTCCAGGTACTGCTCTCCAGATGAAGTGATCAATTGCTCTTGCCAACTCGACAACTGATCTTTAAGTGTATGATTAGGTGTTTCTAGTCGAGAAAGAAACCTTAAGTTGGTATCTGTTTCTTTGCCGTTATTTTCCCCTTTGGTTTTGTTTTCCTCCGAAGGCTTCAATATCTCCTGGATCAATTCATTGTAGGCTTCCGAATCTATCAGCGCTTTTAATTCCTCTTCTAGCGCTTGATGTCTTTGGTTGGTTTGGCTTAGAGCTTCAGACAGCAGACTAATTTCCTTATGAATGATCTCCGTATAATACCCAGATTCTAAATGGGCGATGCCTGTCTCGATAGACGCAAGTGCTTTTTCATACTTGTGAATTCTCCACATCAATCCGCTTGAACCTCTTTTTAACTCTTGCAACTTCAGTTTCAAGCGATGATGATCATTTTCTAGTACTTTGCGCAATTCACCATTGAAAACTTGATCCAAAGTAGCGTAATTGTGCTCGATTCGTTCCGTATATTCCTTCCTCTTAGCGGCCTCTTCATGTAGCTCTTTCTTTAGGACTAAGACTGGAAGCTTTTGTTTCAGCACTTCAGCTTCTTGCTTCAATCGCACTTCTAGCTTTCCCTCCAGCAAATCATTCAGTTCTTCTACTTTAAACCGTAGCGCTTTTTCGTATCGTGATTGGGGCGTATCGGGAGGGACGGGTTCTTTAGGTTCATCAAATCTGATGTTGTCTGAAGCTAATTTTATCAGGGAGTTTGTGATCACCCAATCCCAGCCTGGTTGGTCATACTGTAGGGCCTCAAAGAGCTGCCGGACAATAGCTTTGCTAAACCAGCGATTGTCGTAGATAATCTTGGCGGACAACCCTATTAATTCCCGCATTTCTGGATTGTTCCCAGATAGAATTTTGCTAAACAACTCATCAATCACGCTTCCTTTTTCACTCTTCCGCAGAGCTTGAATTGCCCTTTCTATCTGTGCCCTAATCTGAGGGTAAACCTCAATCCGGCCTTTGGTATTGTAGAATCTCAGCAGTTCCAGGGCTACCTTTTCTATAATGTGATCATTAACCTTCTCCAAGGACATCTCCACCAGCCCTTCCGCTAGGAATAGGGCAGTTCGGGGAAAGAGCGTCCCCATCCTTCCATTGTCCAATAAGATATGATCAAGTAGTTTTTCAATGTACTGTGGCCCCCAAGACGGATCTACACTAATATGCCCCAGGCTCATCAATAAGGGGACCTTCCATCTTGGATTATCCATATAACGGATAATGTATTCCGCTGCCTGCCCTTTGTCCTTTGTAATAAATCGAGCCGCCAAATACTCCTGAAAAGTGAGGTGTAAAAAGCTATAGGCCTCGTGTCCACGAGGGGCAATTATTCCTACCTTATTATTTATTTCAGCGATAAACGCATCTACTTCCGCTTCAAAACTAACGGGAATTTCATGAGGTTTCAGCCTTCGAAATTCGACCAAATTATCCCAGATAATCTCTCGTAATTCTACCCCTTTAATCAAGCCTTTCGAGTGATTCATATGAATTTGGCTAGCTACGGCAGACAATACGTATTCCACCTCCAACAAGGTCAAATTCGTTTTTTTCCAACTTTCCACCAACGTCCGCATCGCTTCCTGATAAAGCGCTGCCCGCTGTGGAGGTAAAACACCGTTGTTGTTCCTAAAAACTAGGGCCAAAATAGTGATGATCAGTGGGTTGCTAGCCAACTCAAGAACGCGCTTGTCAGAAAAAATGGCCTCCTCCAGCTTTTCGGCTTCCCGTTTAGCCGTCAATGCCACGGCCGAGCTATCGGGGAAGTGCTGTTGATCTGCCTGGTAAGCCGTTTCCATCCAAACGCGGCAAAATCGAGAAATAGCCTGCCGGCTCATGGATTCAATCACAACATGTTGGATATTGTTATTGATCCGAGCCAAATGATAACCTACAATGCGACTGGTAATGACAATCTGGTTTCCACCGTGAATGCCAGGAGGCGTATTGAAGTCCTGCCATTCCAACTCCTCCTGCAAAACCTTAGAGGTTTCCCCTTTAAAAATGATCCAGTCCCTGATAAACTCCTCTACTTGTAATACGATTTCCTTACGATTAATAGTAACCTCGTCCAAGCCGTCCAAAATGATAACAGCTTCCCCTTGCCTCAGAAAGTGGATGATCGTTTGTTTAAGATGATCCTCCGGAATATTTTCCTCCGAGGAATATCTCGGGCGATAGTCTTCCCATTTCTGTTCCCCTAAATAATCGACTAGTGGAATCTTTCTTTCTTGAAAAACTTGGGAATAATCGGATATGCTAAGCAAAACCGGGAACCGGGCCGGCCCAAGATCATATAAGGCACTCTGATCCAAATAGGGATCAATTTGACTTTCCGGAACTTGCACACGTTGGGCCTCTCCTGTAGAAAGCTGCTTCAGAAAAGCAGTAGCCAACTTGATTACCAACCACTTGGCCAAGGTACTTTTACCACTCCCTGGATCCCCCAGTATCACCAAAAAACGTTCTTCTCTAAAGGCTTCACCTAAAGTAATTGGGATTTCAAAATTCGAGTTCGATTTATCTCTTTGAGCGATCGAAGGCATGACAGGAGCTTGTGTAATGAAATCAAGTTCCAAATCATACTGGATACGCTCATCAAGTTGATCAAAGGAGGCTATCCCCAATTGGTCAATGATATACGTTCGGACTCTTTCCTTGGCTTTCATTCGCTCATAAGAGGAAGCCTTGTCCCCCCTCAGTGCGACATAGACTTGTTCCAATCGCACTCCTTTGAAATCCTTGGCCGCCTGTATCCCGTGCAGTCTCAAATAACTATGTAATTGAAGCAGCCAGCGCATATAGGCTGATCCAATGGTATTGAAGGGAAGCGCCGTACTCGCCTCACCTAAGGAAGGTTCGATGATCTGCTTCTTTAAAGCTAGATGCGCCTGCTCCGCCACGTCTTTATCACTATCTCGTGCAAGACGTTGCAAATGTGTCAATAGAAGCTTGGCAAAGTTCTCATTACTTGTTCCGTAAAAATGCTTCGCCAGATATTCTACTCCAGCTTTCCGATCCGCTGGATCAGCACTGCCAATTTTTCTCAATGCGGAGGGTGCAATCTGATGCAACAAGGGGTTTCGGGCGATAAACAGACTCCCCATCTGTGTATTCGAATAACTCTGTGGAAGCTGACCTAGCCCTTTGCCTTCAATTCGTTCCTGTATGAAATTGAAAATATCTCCGGTATAAATCTTATCTGAGTTATTATTCCCCGCTTCTCCCTGTTCGATACCCTCAATTAAAGCCTCCGTGAAGTAGGTATAGTTACTTTCAGCTGCTTCTGTAGGTTCGAAGGCATAAGAAGTAGATGCAGTTGAAGTTAGTATATCAATGGCTTGCTCACTCCGATTTAACTGTAGAGATTTGGTAAATCGGCCGCTATAACAACAATCAAAAATCAGAATCAACTTAGACGCATTAGATCTGTTAATTCTTCTGATAATGAAATCCTTGGAAATGCTATTGATATCTGGTTCTGCCAGTGAGGAATCTATTCCCGATAGAAATAGATTGCTGGGGTCCTCATAATCAGCCATGCCATGACCTACGTAGTATAGGAGCAAAAGGTCATCTGCTTCTGCGGATTTGAAAAAATCGGAAATTACCTTCTGAAATTCCGAAGCGACAAGGTTTAGGTAGACTTGTTCAGAAAACAAGGTGAAGCCCCCTAGGTTTTCATGTTTTAAGATGGCTTGTAAACGATCAAGATTGTTTGCGGGAGTTCGGAGTTTGGGAAGTTCGATATAATCTCCCACCCCCACTAGAAGGGCCTTTCTGTTAGGCATACCTTAGTTGATTTGAAGATCCGAAAACACCTCAGTCAAGACTTTTAGAAAGGACTGCCGTATAAGCCTCTATTTCTTCTGGCTTGACCCCTGCCGGCATCTCCACCGTTATTTCTTTTTGTCCTTTCTTGATATTTATCTTCAACTGATGATGGTTATTCCTCAACTTGAAATCCCGAATGATTTCAGCCAACTTAGGAAGCAATACCGGCAATACGGCGAGCAACAAAGCCTGTCCTAAGGTAAAAGCTTCACCAGCCATAGCACCTGCTGGCAACTGCGAAGTTTTCTTCACTTCCTGAATCTCCTCAGGAGTACCCAATAGTTGAAACTCTTGCTTTAAGAAATGATTCAGCTCCGTCTTTAATTCTGTGGAAGCAGTACTGATATCAATAGACAAGAAAATATGATCGTCCATTAGCAAGTCGGATTTAGCAAAGAAACTAAAATAATTAAAATATAGAAATTAGCCTTAATATCACTACCTGAATCAATGAACTCTGTAGCTAAGGGGTCAGTTGCCAAGATGAAATAAGAATGGATTTTGGATCATCCAAGTAAGTGGACAGCCAGAACTTTGTTTTAGTTAGCCCCCCAACAAGCTCATTCTCTCATCCTTAATGAGTAGGCATGCACCTTCTAATATAGACGCCTTATCCTTCCCTTGTCAATGGACTTCTACTTTAAAGGTGTGCTATCTGCAAGAATAGCGCCTCCCCAATACCCACTAAGGCTTTACTGTTCGTCGATACCGTTTGGGAATCCGCATGCGCTTCACCCGGGGCTTGATCCAACGGGTTTGCTCAGAAGCAATATAGAGATAATGATCTGGTAAAAAATCCAGAGATTCATATTGAGTGGCTATTAAGAAAGAGGCGCTCTTTTTCCACTGTTTCCCCCTCAAAAAATAGCCTTCTGGATAATCATCGAAAAAGAATACATTGGCTCGAGATACTGGCCAAAATCCCAGAATTTTATTGTAGTAATAGGCTAGTAGAGCAACGCGTCCTGTCCCCGCATCAATCGCCGCAGCGGTAACCGCACGTTTTTTCAACACCAAACTATCCCGAAGAATAGCGGTCTGGGTGCCTGGCTGGTCAGTTAAAACATAATGCTTCGTTAGATAATTGCTTTTCGGTAAAGCACATTTGCTAAACAAGTGCAAACTATCCTGATGCCAAAAAAAGCCCTCCATATTGAAGCTCCGGTCAAAGGAAGTTCTTTGGTCAAAGCGGTGTTGGTCGGGATAATTGTATTCAATGGAATCAATCTGCTCGGTCGCTACATGGTAGGTGTAAATTTTCAGATCGTTTCGCAGACTTTGATTGTTGCCAAACTCTCCGATGTAGATCGTCCCTTGATCATCGGCGGTCAAGTCTTCCCAATCTCGATTTTTCAGGGGTAATAGTACCTCCTTTTTGATCTGTCCTTCCCCATTAGTAAGGAAAAGGCGCGGTTTATCCCCACTGTCATTCAGCCACCAAAGACTATCCGGCCCCGCATAATACAATCCCGACACCTCCTGGAGCACAGCAGGGAGCTTAAAGCTTTTTTTCGGCTTAGTCTGAGCATGTAGGAGTATAGGCAGCCCCCAAACGAGCAGGCACAGCCAATAGCTTTTTGGGGGCGAAAAATAGGTTCGGTAAATCATTAGATGGTCGGAGGGGCCTCCTAATTTTATTTTTGTTTATCTTCTTTACCAAGTTTCAACCCTTTGGCCCGTTCTTCCCACATCCGTTTAGCCTGTACCTGTAGGTCTGCCACACGGTCAGATTCATCCATAATCTCCAAACCAAATAGGGTCTCGATAATATCTTCCAGGGTAATCAAGCCAGCCAGACTTCCATAATTGTCCATCACCACAGCCAAATGGGAGCGGGCTCGCGTCAAGGATTCAAAAAGATCAAACAAGTTCTTATCATCTTGTACCGCCAGCACCTCACGCTTCAATTGTTCCAAGGTGGTATTATCATTATCATCTGCTAATTGACCTAATACATCGTCCATCAGGACAATACCTGTGATATTATCCGAACGCTCACCGTAGATCGGAATCCGAGAGTAACGATGAGGTTTCTCATCTTCGTAATACTTCTTAACGGTCAAGTTTTGATCGGCCATGACCATCACAGTCCGGGGAGTCATGATATCTCTTGCCGTCATCTGTTCTAAATGCAACAAGTTCTGAATGATGGTAAACTCTTTGGCATCCAAGGTACCTAATTCTGCCCCTGCCTGAGCCATGGCAGCAAAATCAGCCCGGCTTAGCACACTCTTACTCTTATCTGCTTTGAACCGTTTGGTAATGAATTGACTAATCCACACAAAGGGAGACAATACTACCAATAGAATATTTAAAGAGCTAACCGTGAACGGAGCCAGGGAACGCCAGTTATTCGCACCAATGGTCTTTGGGATGATTTCAGATAGGATCAGGATGGCCAAGGTCATCAAACTGGCAATGACTGGTTCGATATGTATATCAAATCCGAAAAGTTCAAAAGACTCATTGGGAAAAGCCACCGTAGCTTGGGCACCTACACCGATAGCCCCAACAGTGTGGGCGATGGTGTTCAAAGTTAGGATAGCCGATAATGGTCGATCAATATCTTCTTTATAGGAATCCAAGGTTTTTCCCACGGGGGATCCTTCCTGTAATTTACGTTGTACGTAAGACGGCGTGATACTTAGAAGTACCGCCTCCCAAATTGAGCACAAAAAGGAGAAAAGAATCGAAAGAACAAAAAAGAAAATTAATAGTTCCATGAGGTCGAAAATAGAAAAATTTGATGAAGAACTTGTTTAAAATTATCTGGCTGGCCGCTTGGGAGCTCATTTTGCCCTACGCTTCGTTTTTGATCGCCGCACAGCGATGCTATCTGGCCTAGCTGATTACGCTAGCAGACAGGTTCAAAAAAGCCTAGATTGGGTCAAAAATTCTCGACATTTTAGCTCAGCAGACCGTCTTAAACGAGTTCGAAGTTATGTGAAAAAATTAAAGGCAAGAGCGATTAACTAATCTAACCGACTCCATAAGAGCTGTAAGCATCTGTAGCCTAGCACAACATCGGAATTCGAACCTTAGACAGAACTACGGGGTTGAGTCAAATGGTCATAGTAAAATTAGAATATTGAAATGAAATAGATTTACCCGCTTGGAAATGGTGGGTAAGATCTTGAGGAAAGTGAATTGAATTCATATTACAATAGTGCTATCTTCCGCATAAATTATCAAAAGATGTCTACCATCACCCGAAAATTGTCGACTGAAGTGGGTTTCAGTTCGATACAAAAGCTGACTATTGCTACCTTCTGGTTGGGCTTAGCCCTCCTCTCTACCCTTTCTGCGGTCCTTTATGGCATGCATGAAAATCTAGAGATGAGTCCTTATCGAGTCTTTGACCTCTCCTTCTTCTACTTCACCCCAGCTTTCTTATGGATACTCCTAACACCATGGATATGTGGGCTGGCAAATCGATATCCATTGACGCCCAAGTCCTGGCGACAAGCCCTTGGGCAACACCTCCTCCTGGCTATAGTGTTGGCCCCGTTCACTCGCTTTAGCGCCCTTTTCTTCGATTTCTCTCTTAAATATTTGCTGGGCATGACGACTCAGTCTCCTTTTACCATAGTTGCTGACGTCTATTTGGTGGGCTTAGCCTCTATCCCCCGAGATGTGTTCAACTATTGGCTAGTTATCGGTATTTATACCTTATGGACACATGAGTGGGCCCGACCATCCCATCAGCAAACGCACTTATCCATTCGGCAAGGCCATCAGTACCTTAGATTGGCCATGGAAGAAATCTACTGGGTACAGGCTGCGGCCAACTACGCCCTAATTTTCACAGCCGAAAGGTCCTACCGAACCCGACAAACCTTAAAGCAATTAGAAAAAGAACTGACTCCCCTTGGTTTCGAGCGAGTTCATCGATCTTTTCTGGTCAATGTACACCAAGTCGAGTCCCTCAGCCACTGGCGCAGTGGAGAATACTTAATCCAGATGAAAAACAACAAGCGAATCACTTCCAGTCGAACCTACCTTCCCAATATCAAGAAGATTAAGGTGGAGTAAAGCGATCTAATTTACGGGGGAACTAGTCCCTATTTAGGGTTATTCCGTCCCAGAGCTATTGCGCTCTCCATTTGAGATCATTTATTTGTGCCCGGACAAATACATGACTTATGCAAATGAGAAACTTTATTAGCTTTTTTTTACTGTTTTTAGCTGGCATTGCAGTAGGACAGGACAGAACCCGTTGGCTGACCGTAGAACCCAATCATTCTACTATAGGATTCCGAGTGCCAATCTCCGGTGGCGTCACCTTGGTAACGGGTAAATTCACGGAATTTGATCTAGCTTTAGAACTGATCGAGGAGGATTGGACTCAATCCAAAGCTACTTTTACGATAGAGGCCAAATCTATCAACACCGGAATCCCTGAACGAGATCAACATCTCCGCAGTGCTGATTTCTTTGAGGTAGAAAAGTACCCAAACATCACCTTTGCTAGTAATAACATCCGTCGTATCGATGACTCCCATTATGAAGCAATAGGTACCTTTACGATGCATGGAGTGAGTAAAGCAATTACTTTACCCTTCGAGATTTTGGGTTATGATGGAAAGTCGATCGGGATACAGATACGGACCAAGCTAAACCGTCTTGATTACGGCGTGGGCAGCAATTTCAAACATACCACCACTCCCAACTTTCTCGCGAAAGAAATAGAGGTGGAAATCAACTTTTGGACGAAAAGAGATAAAAGGAAGCCGAAAGACTAACAACATGTTGTAAGATGGGATGGCTGTACAAAGCGGGTTACTTTCTTTTTCCGCGCTTTTTCGAACGCTTCTTCAGATACTCTCGCTTATTGTGCTTTTTCTTATCACTAATCAGTTTGTCAATTAAATCTTCTCTCCCCATACTTTGTAGGCGGTCTCTGATCTCTTGGTGATTTTCTCGCTTGTGCCAAAAGAAGAAGAGGTGTTGCTTCTTTTTCTCTTTAGGAGACTTAGCGGTGTAGACCGGCTGTAAAGTATAGGGATGCAGCCCTGTGTAATAGATGATGGTAGCCACCGTCATCGGTGTGGGAGTAAAATCCTGGACCTGTTCCAGTTTGAAGCCCATGTCCTTTGTCTCAGCAGCGAGGTTTGCCATATCCTCCAATTGGCTACCTGGATGACTCGAAATGAAGTAAGGGATCAGCGGCTGATTAAGTCCATGCTTTTTATTGATCTTATCGTATTTCTTTTTGAATTCGTGGAAATGTTTGAAAGAAGGCTTCCGCATCACTTTCAAGGTGGCATCGGAAGTATGTTCCGGTGCCACTTTCAACCGACCACTAATATGGCAAGTCACGACTTGCTCCATATATTCATCCAGACTGCCGTCGTTCTTCTTATTATAACTATCCACTAAAAGGTCATAGCGAATACCACTCCCCACAAATGCCTTTTTCACCTCGGGATGTGCATCCACTTTTTTGTACAACTCGGTCATCGGCTTATGGCTGGTATCCAAATTGCTACAAACTACCGGATGTATACAGGATGGACTCACACAACGATCACAAATTTCCTGGACCTTTCCCTTCATGCGATACATATTGGCGGATGGTCCTCCCAAATCACTGATATAACCTTTGAAGTCCGGCATTTTCGTCACCTTGTCCACTTCTTTCAATATCGACTCCTCCGATCGGCTGGCGATGAACTTACCCTGATGGGCGGAGATAGTACAAAAACTACACCCTCCAAAACAACCTCGGTGCATATTCACAGAAAAGCGAATCATTTCATAGGCTGGCACAGAACCTCGTTTCCGATACTTTGGATGAGGCATCCGAGTGTAAGGCAGATCGAAGGAAGTATCAATCTCATTTTCCGTCATGGGTGGGTAAGGCGGATTGATGACTAGATTGTGGTCTCCACATCCTTGTATCAATCTTCTCGCTTTGACCTTATTGGATTCCTGTTCAATATGCTTAAAGTTTGCGGCGAAAGCTCTCTTATCCCGCAGGCACTTTTCGTGTGAAGATAACGTCAGATCTACCCAATTCTTATTGACTGGTAAGGATTCCTTCCTGGGATGAAGAATAGCGGTTTGCGGAATAGTCTTCATCGAAGAAAACGGCACCCCCTTTCTCAACAATCGAATGATTTCGCGCAAGGGCATTTCCCCCATTCCATACACCAACATATCTGCACCACTCATGCTGAGTATATTCGGAAACAGTTTATCCTCCCAATAATCATAATGCGTAACCCGGCGCAAGGATGCCTCAATCCCACCAATCAGGACTGGCACATCTGGGTATAGACTTTTCAATATCTTGGTATACTCTCGCGTGGCATAATCGGGTCGGAAGCCCGCCGTACCTCCTGGTGTATAAGCATCTGTAGATCGACGCCGACGCGCAGCCGTATAATGGTTAACCATACTATCCATGCACCCAGAAGTTACACCGAAGAACAGTTTTGGCCTTCCCATTTTCTTAAAATCCCGCAAATCATCTCTCCAGTTGGGCTGTGGGACAATACCCACTCTCAAACCCTCGCTCTCCATAATCCGGCCAATTACGGCTGTTCCAAAGGCGGGATGGTCCACATAGGCATCCCCAGAGATGAGAATTACATCCAACTCCTCCCAGCCTCTCATTTCTACTTCCTTCTGCGTAATTGGCAGCCATTCCGTTATGGGTCGATCATCAAACATACAAGTGAAATAATTGAAAAGACCTTATTGTTCTGCAAAGATACGCTTATTTCATTGCAATCTATTAAGTGCCTTCCAAGCAGCATAGCGGCTTTTGTCGGATTTTTGGCATAACTGATCGACTAATAAGTAAATTCTATCCACACTTTGATATAAAAAGTGTAATAGAGAAGAGCCTTGGTTTACCAATTGGTAGAAACAAAATCATTACTCATGTCTAGTAAAAGTTCTAAAACATTCAAGAAGGCGCTATGGGGAATCGGTTTACTACTTGCGGGCGGAGCACTTGGCTATGGCTTAGGTTCTCTACTTACTCGTAGTTTAGATAAAGAGGCCCTCGGATTAGATGTGTCCATCATTACCCTGGTAGTCAGCCTACTGCTGAGCATCTTTTTAGTCCTCTTGATTCACGAACTGGGACATGTCCTGGGTGGTCTGGCTTTTGGCAATCGATTCGCCCTACTGATCGCTGGTCCCTTGAAGGTAGAAAATGAAAACGGCCAATTGAAGTGGAGAATTAACCGAAGCCTGTCGGCCTTCGGGGGCTTAGCCATGACCATACCTATGTCGACCGATAATTTTAAAGCTCGAAGAACGACTACCGTGGCAGCAGGCCCGGGAGCGAGTTTACTATTGGCGATTCTAGCCTTGGCCCCCGTATTCCTCCTCCCCCTACACTCCCTCCCCACCAACTTCCGTTTCTTCCTCATGTGCTTGGGTTTTCTCTCACTCATTATTTTCATAGTCACTATCATTCCTATGCAAGGCGGCGGTTTCATGAGTGACGGTGCACAGTTACTAAACATCTACCGCAACAATCCTGCCGCCAATCGCTACGAAGCTTTATTGCAATTGTTAGCTGAGTTACAACAAGGAAAACGCCCAAAAGATATTAGCGAAGAGCAAATTGGGAAGATCACCGCGCTTGGCTACGATGATACTTTTGGGCTATCTGGGTTAAGTTATCAATATTATCGAGCTATTGATCTTAGAGATTGGGAAGCGGCAGAAAAGTACATGGAAATCTTCCAAGAAAAGATCGAAGTATTTCCAAAAGCTTTTCAAAATGCCCTTTGGGTAGAGGTAGCGCTCTATTATAGCTTGATTGCCCCTGACCTTGAAAGGGTCAGACATTTGATGGATCGATTGAGCAAGTATTTGCAACGTGAAAAAAACAAGTTTTCTACCCATCTTTTACATCTAGCAATGGCACGCCTTCAGCAGGAACCGGAACAAGAGGCCCTTGCTTTTGACAAATTTCAAAAAACTGTCCAGCAAGATGGCGTAAGCCAGATGTATAAGGCTTTGCTAGCAGAAAAAATGACGGTAGTCCACTAGCAATATTGGGAAAGGCTTATCTTCGCCCCATATGATCGAAGCCTTTAAAGCCAATCCACTACTACTTCTATTTGTTGTCTGTGCGCTGGGATACTGGGTCGGAAGCATCCGGGTTCGGGGTACTAGTCTCGGTGTAGCTGCCGTCCTGTTCGTAGGCTTGGCCGTCGGAGCCTTGGATAAAGACCTGATGGTCCCAGAGATCGTGATCTATTTAGGGCTTAGCATCTTTGTTTATACCATTGGTTTGAGTAGTGGGCCAGGTTTCTTTGCCACCTTTAAACGCAGTGGTTTTCGGGACATTTCCTTTGTCGTAGGCATGTTGATTTTATCTGCCGCCATCACGGTTGGCCTCTTCTACCTATTTGACTTGGAGGCAGCTACTGCCGCTGGTCTTTTTGCGGGGAGTACGACCAACACGCCCGCTCTTGCCGGGCTCTTGGATTTGATTCAACGTACTGCCACTTCCCAAGATCTTAGCAACATTGCCCAAAATGCAGTCGTTGGTTATTCGCTGTCTTATCCCATGGGAGTCCTGGGGGTGATGCTCATGATTAGCCTGATGCAAAAGTGGCTGCGCATCGATTATGAACAGGAAGAAAAACAATTACAAACAGAATATCCAATTAGTGAAATCATCACCAGCCGCACCATTACGGTGACCCGAGATGAAGTCATTAATATGGAGATGCGGGATCTCGTCAAACGCTTTCACGGGCGGATCGTCTTTGGACGATTGAGGAGAGCCGAAGAAACCAGGCTGGCTTCCTGGGACACGCGCCTGCAAATCGGTGATGATATCGTGATTGTAGCAGGCGCCAACTTGATGGATGAAGTAATGGAGTTTCTAGGTCACTCCGCTATGGATCAATTGGCGTACGATCGAAGAGTTTATGATATTCGAGGTTTATTTGTCTCCAACCCCAAGGTAGCGGGAGAAAAGATCGCCTCTTTAAATCTCCAAGAGAAGTATCCTGCGGTCATAACTAAAGTTCAAAGAGGAGATGTAAACCTGTTGGCCAATGGAGAAACCATTCTTGAATTGGGTGACCGAATCCAAATTGTTGCTCGGCGTAGAGATATTCCAGCCTTGAATTCTTTTTTTGGTAATTCCTATGAAGCCCTAAGTCATATCAATCTCTTTTCTTTTGGTGTCGGAATGGCATTGGGGCTTCTCCTCGGGATGGTTGATTTCCAATTGCCAGGAGGTATTACCTTTAATTTGGGTTTGGCGGGCGGACCACTGATTGTTGCCCTCTTTCTGGGATACCTCCGTCGTACGGGTACCATCGTTTGGACACTTCCCTACAGTGCTAACTTAAGTCTTCGCCAATTCAGTCTTATCTTATTGCTTGCGGGGATCGGCATCCGTTCAGGTCATACCTTCCTGGCTACCTTATGGGAGGGGGGAGGTGCCCTGATCTTCTTATGCGGTGCTATTATTAGCATCGTTAGCGCATTGGCCACCTTGCTGATCGGTTTCAGATTGCTTAAGATCCCCTTTAGCTTTCTGACCGGCATGGTTGCCAACCAACCCGCCATCCTGGATTATGCCATCCAAGAAAGTGGCAATAAACTCCCTACCATTGGCTATACTGTTATGCTTCCTATCTCAGTTATTACGAAAATTCTGGTCGTGCAGATTTTGTTTGCCTTGTTGAATTGATCCCGCCTGTACAAGTCGGTGTCTTTTCAGCAACACGCCAGAAAAGACCGTAAGCAAGGGAGAGAGATTGGTATGATTTAATTAATTTTCATTAATTTCTGAAACATTTGAATAATTCGAGCTGTTACCATTGGAAAAGCAATAAATATGCGCCTTCACCCCTTTTTCCCCTCCCTTACACTCCAAAAAAAATGGCATCAGGCCTTTTCTGAAGAAACCTATTCCTACCCAGAGGTGGGACAATCTAAAAAAGCATTTCCAAACGGCTATGATCATGACTATAATGAGGTTTTTTTGGGAAAAGGAGCGGCCTGCTTTGAAAAAGCCAAAATAGCGGTACAAAATTGGTACATGTTCCCCGATAGCTGGACTCGGATCTACCCGCAGGAAGCCCCCATCCAGAGTGGGCAGGTGGTTATGATCCTGTTTCGACTACTTGGTTTTTGGTGGGGCAATGCTTGTCGAATTGTATATACTGTTGATACAGCGCATCGATTTGGCTTTGGCTACGGGACGCTGAAGGGACATGTCGAAAAGGGTGAGGAATACTTTGGGGTGCGTTTGGATCCAGATGGGCGAGTATATTATGAAGTCCGAGCCTTTTCTAGGCCAGCCGTCTGGCTTACCCGCTTAAGCTACCCTTTGCCACGTCTATTTCAAGGCAAATTCATTCGCATGTCAAAGGCGAGGATGCAGCGGATGGTCGCAGCCATGTCCTCTCCCAGCCCTGCCCAAACTCCCGCGGAATGAGTCGACATCTCCATTCCACATGGCTGATCATAGGATGTATTCTATTTACCCTACTATTGATTCCCGATTCGCCAAGGGCGTTGAATTGGGTAAAAGTGATTCTGCTTCTAGCCTCTCTAGTATTGATCCCTCTGTGGCTAGATGGACAGTATGCCATTCGGAAGATTCAACTGCTTTTGAGTGCTTGGTCTCTGGGGTTTGGTTTTCTGCTGCCGCAAGGTGTGTGGGCGGGAGTTTTGGCGCTGCCGTGGCTGATAAGCACGCTATGGTTAGCCTACACTTACCTACTTAAGCAACACAGGCCGTCGATAACTCCCATTACCTGGAGCGGGCGGGCTGCTTTTCTCTATCTGTCTATTGGTGCGGCTTGGGCAGTGGCCGATCGACTGGGCTGGCAACCTTTGGGCTTTCAATCTACTATCGTTTTGCTCACTGCGGTTCATTTCCACTATGCAGGTTTTCTTTTACTAGGCATTGCTGATCGATTAATTCGATTTACGAAAAAAAAGAGCCACAGCAGGCTGGATCTGGTATTGGTTGCAGGTGTTCCATTGGTAGCTACGGGCATAACCATCACAGACCTGAATGGACCTACTTGGATAGAGACATTCGCTGCCACAGTTATGGCAATAGGTGGTATGATAGTGGCCCTATCTCATTTTGTTATAGCTAGTAAGCATAAAGATAAACTCACCGCTCTCTGCTGGTACATGGGAGGCCTCTGCCTTTTGCTTGGTATGGTCTTAGCCATCGCTTATGGCTGGCGAATGTATTTTCCATTAGCGTTTCTCGACATCCCCTGGATGTATGCCGTACATGGCTCCTTAAATTTCTTGGGGGTAGGTATTTTTCTATTGCTGGGCTGGCATCGAATTCCAAGGGATTTGGAGGAGTAGTACTTCTGTTAAATGAGTTTAGCCTAGTTGATCATTGGCCGTTACTTTTTCCGTTCGATGGCGACAATACCATAGCCAAAGTAATCTCAAAGGAACGGGGCCCTCTGCAGAGAAAGCCCCGTTCGAATACACCACGTAGAAATTTAAATCTTTAAAGCAACTAAGCTGGTACAGCAGCGAAGAGATGCGCTTGTAGTTGTTGTAACACGCGTTCTTTATCTTCCCGATGTACCAGTAGTGATATATTGTTATTGCTCCCTCCGTAAGATACCATCCGCAGGGGCACATCTTCTACTGCCGCAAATATCTTCTTGGTATATCCCGTTTGTTCATGCAAGCGATCACCTACGATGCAAACGATGGTTTGATCCAACTGAAATTCTACCTCACCAAAAGGTTCCAATGCACCGATGATAGCCTCCAGGTAGGTCAGATTGTCAATCGTAAGCGACACCGCAACTTCCGAAGTCGTGATCATATCTATCGGCGTCCTAAACTGCTCAAAGACTTCAAATACACGACGGAGAAATCCATAGGCATTAAACATCCGGCCAGAACGAATCTTGATCGCCGCTATATTGTCTTTAGCGGCAATGGCTGCTATAGCTCGACGCGATGACTCTTGAGAAATTAAAGTGCCTGGTGCTTCCGGAGCCATTGTATTCTTTAGACGAATAGGGACTCCACTTTGCTCAGCGGGTATAACGCAGGTGGGGTGAAGGATCTTTGCGCCGAAGTAGGCCAGTTCGGCAGCCTCTCGATAGGAAGCATTGCGAAGCGGAAAGGTATTTTCCACTACTCTTGGATCATTGTTGTGGATTCCATCAATGTCGGTCCAAATTTGTACTTCTTCGGCCTGTAGGGCGGCACCCAACAAGGTGGCAGTGTAATCACTACCACCCCGTTGAAGGTTGTCGATCTCGCTATCAGCGTTTAAGCAGATATACCCCTGTGTAATGAAGTAATCTGCCGGAGCTGTCCGCTCCAATGTTTCATGTAATAAAGACTGGATTAGCTCTAGTTCCGGTTCATTATAGGAGTCAATGCGCATAAAATCAAGAGCAGGTAGTAGCTCACTACTCACTCCCTGGCTGCGCAGGTATAGGTGAAATAGTTGTGTAGACAACAATTCTCCTTGTGCCAAAACAATTTTTTCTTCTCTGGGGGTAAACTCTTGCGAAAAAAAGTCCCTAAGCGTAGCCAAAACACCATTTACAACAGCTTGCCCTTGCTTGTGAGCAGCTGCATCCTGTAGAAGTTCCTTAATAAATGCTTCGTATTCTTGCTGTAAAGCTCCCAAACGTTCCCAGGCTTCCTCCCTATCTCCCCGAAGCAAACAGCCCGCCAAAGCTACCAGTTTATTGGTAGTCCCAGATACTGCGGATAACACCACCACTTTTTGTTCACCATTATCTATTAAAGCGGCTACTTCCCTCATTCGCTGTGGGCTCCCTACCGATGTACCGCCAAATTTTAAAACTTGCATTGCCATTCCTTTAAATCATTAATTCTGATAGAACGTTAGCTCTTTATTTCTTAAAACAAAGGTAGCGGCACATTTCAAAAGTGGAAACTTTTTACTAAAATTACACAATTTTTCACAAAATGTTAAATTCTTAACAAGTGATCAAAATTGCTGAAATTGTAGAAGACTTGGTGCGACAATCCCCATTTATAACAGAGGCCATTAATGAAGGCTTAATAAATATCTCCGCCTTAGCCCGGAGATTACAGCCTGAGGTGGAACAAAAACTAGGCAAGCCTGTCAAGTCCGGTGCTATTGTCATGGCTATCAATCGCCTTCAAACGGGGGAGCTCATGTTCATTGAAAAGAATATTCGGCTGTTCTTCCAGCAACTTAGCGACATCAGCGTACGATCAAAATTATCCGACTATACCTTCCACAACTCGGATACCTTAGCGCAAAAACAAGTTCGGTTACTAGACATCATTAGTCGAGACTATCCAAATGCCTTTTACAGTTTTTCACAAGGTGTAGGTGAGACTACGATCATTGTAACCAATAGTCTGGATGAACAAGTTGATGAAATATTTTCAGATGAGAGGTGCCTGGATAAGGAAAGTCAATTATCCGCTATTACCTTAATGTTGCCCATCGAGAATCGGAATCTTTACGGGGTCTATTACTATATATTGAAAGATCTAGCTTGGCAAGGGATCAACCTGGTGGAACTAATTTCTACCTCTAATGAATTTACCTTAATCGTTAGCGATGATGATCTCGATCACGCCTTCTCAGTGATCATGGGACTGCGTAAAGGGGGCTGAGTTCCTCCCACTGCCCGTTGGGCTGCAAGACTACCCTTTCTTGACCAAAGTTGCTACTCTTCGAATTCCATTGAGTGTGAGTACTGGATCGACAAATTCAAAGTCATTTTCCAGCGGATGCAGGATGGCGGAAAGCCCTCCGGTAGCAATGGCCTTATATTGTGTCCCCAGCTCTTTCCGTATCTCCGCAAGCATGTGGCGAACTAATCCAACATATCCTACCAACACACCATTCTGAATAGCATGTACGGTTCCCTGCCCAACAATAGAAGGGGGTAATTCCAATGGAACTTCAGGTAATTGCGCAGTTTTACTAAACAAAGCCGCAATAGCTGTCTTCAAACCGGGGGCGATGTTCACCCCTCTAATATAGCCGGTATGATCAACAATGGTAAAGGTCAAGGCGGTTCCAAAATCAACCACTATAACATCTGCTTCAAGCTTGAGATGCCCTTCTAAAGCATTGGCTACTAGGTCTGTACCAATCTCATCGGGGCGGTCGATTTTTAAAGGGAGTTTAGGATATACCAATGGCCCTAACACAATAGGTTCTTGGCCAAAGAGCGCTTGCACTACCTCTACCCAGGTTTGGGTAAGATCTGGCACCACGCTACTGATCACAATGGCTTCTATCACTGGTGGTTTTAGTCCTGCCTCCATCAAATGCTGTCCTAATTGCTTAGCGTAGAAATAGGGAGCTTCTCGATCCACGACCGTGTTGAAGCGCCAGATATGTCGCCAATTCTCTCCTTTGGCAACCCCAATTACTACATTGGAATTACCGACATCAATTGCTACAATCATAGGCACTACTTGGCAAACAATTGTCCCATATCTTTAAAGGCTTTGAATTCCAGGGCATTCCCGGCAGGATCCAAGAAGAACATAGTAGCCTGCTCCCCTACCTGCCCCTGAAAGCGGATATAAGGCTCAATCACAAACTGAGTTCCGTGTTGGCGCATGCGTTCCGCAAGATCTTCCCAAGCATCCCAATCCAACACCACCCCAAAGTGCGGTACAGGTACATTGTGGCCATCAACTGGATTCGAATGCAGTTCCTCGGCTTCTTCTGGCTTAGCCTTATAATGTACTACAAACTGATGTCCGAAGAGATTGAAATCAATCCAATGATCAGAGGATCGCCCCTCTTCACAACCTAAAACTGTTCCATAAAAATGCCGAGCCTTGCTGAGGTCATCCACAGGTACTGCCAAGTGAAATGGATTTATCTTCTGCATGTATCTTTTGGATTAAAATAGTTTTCACTAAAGTCGGAAATTTCTCTTTAATTCCAACATTCCCCGCAAATTTTAGCTTTCGGGGGAAAGAGGGATGAGCTCAGGCGTAATCCCACAGCCAAGTTGAGCGCTACTATTGCTGGTCTTTAATATCCGGATAGCCGGTAATTTTTTTCTGAGGAACTTGGCCCAATACAGCTAGATAAGCTGCTTGTCCAGCAGGTGTTAGATAGGGCTGGATAGAACTTACAATTAATTCCGTGTAGAAAGGAATGATCTCCTCTTCTTTTCCCTCGAAATGTATCTGTGCATCCGGAATCCAAGCATCTGACATGATGATCATCCGGAGGATGTATTTATCGTACATACCTTCCTGCCACTCAGGAATAAACAACCCGAGCTCCACCATTTCATTGATGGCCTGACGGATTTGCCATTGTCTCATCTTAACCACTTGCCGAAAGTGATCGCGTATATCCGTAATCCGGCGGGTAATCGCCACAAAGTCTATGAGTAGAAAACGATACTTCCACATCATACGACAATTGTAGGCCGTTGCCTCGTAGAGCCATTGAATATCGGGCGACTGGCTAATCACTTGTTCAATGCTACGCCCTAATTCATCTACCAGTTGAAGATAAAGCGCATAGATGATTTTATCTGTATTCTTGTAATGATAAGTCAGATTTCCCGCACTGATCCCCAGCGCACTCGCAATCGAACGAATGCTGACCTGCTCCACGCCCCGCTCATTAAATTGCTGAAGTGCCATCTGTAATATCTTGTCTTTAGTCTTCATTTTCTGGTAAATCGTCGAAGAATGAAATTAGTACACTTGTACTACTTAAAACAAACTAGTACATTTGTACTAAGTACAAAGTTAAGATAATTCTTTAGCTAATCTTAAAGGCTAAAGATTGCCAAAGAAGAGCGAAAACTGTCTTATACACCTATAAAATGCTCGACAATGAAAATACGACCAGATGAAATCAATCCCGAAAAAAATCACACCGAAAAACTTTTAGACTGGACGGGGAAAAACTATCAATCTTTCCGGCAATACGTGCAAGTCAGCGAACAGGATAGTAAACTACAAGTTATCTTTAAGGGCATCCTAAGCATCTTTGGATTACTTGTAATGGTACTCCTTTCTCCTTTCCTTATCGTTGGATTAATGATTGCTTTCGCAGCAGTATTTTAGGCTTATGAAGACCTTAAATAATCCTTTCTTTTGGACATTAGGATCCCTGTTTGTCTTCCACCAATTGAGTCAAAAGGTCTTGGGGTTGCCCTTGACCTTCCTTGACCATTACCTCGATACTTTTCTCTTGGCACCATTGCTCTTGACCGGCTTATTAGCAGAATGGCGTGACTTGTATCAATTGGGAGACGCTTATACTTTTCCATTACCGGTGGTTGGTTTGCTATGCCTGGTGTTACTGATTAGCTCGGAGGTGGTTTTCCCGGCATTATCGAAAGCCTTTACACCTGATCGATATGATGCTTTGTCCATTATATTGGGAACTTGTGTCTTTTATATCTTCATGAACCGCCCCCTGAGGATCAAAGATCCAGCCAAGTCTTCAGCCCTGTAGCTTTCTGGTTGCTCACGATGATTGACTCTGGGAATGCGGGGATGAGTTCTAGCTTTAGCCGGCCTTTGGAATAGATAATGTGGGGCCGCCGCAAACACCTGGTCTACCCCCCAAAGCTTCGGTACCGATTCCGTGTCCGGCTGCAAGGCCGTGCTGAGCATTTGGAAGTCTTCAACGTTATCATAAAAGGGGATAGCGAGAGGAAAGGTTCTGACGAACTGGTCCAAAGCGGATTTCCCCTCCCCTACCAATTGTTCTAGCTTTTTGGCAATGAAGGGATCCGTTTCTATACAGAAATACTGGAAACCTAGAGGATGGGCGGCCTTGAGTAGTGCATTGGTAAATGTTCCAACTTCTACTATGCCATGCTTTTCGCCTACCAACAGGAATTGTTGCGATTGCATGGCCTTTTCCAAGATTTCCGCCCTTCCCCGGAGAAGTTTTGTTCCTTGACCTGTAAATTGTATGTATGTTGCCGGATAGTAGCTATTAATAGGCTATCCTGCGAAGATAGGGGGCTTGGGGTACTACACCAAAAGAAAAGTGTAATGACAGTGACTAGTGATTTCATTGAAGATCCGATTTGATGGTATCTTCAATATTACGAGCTGGCCCAGGTAGAATCAAATTGAAGCATTTCAGGGCTGCAATTATACCTGTGAAGCCGATGTTTTAAGGTCTGAAGCCTTTACCTATCTTGCTCTATCTCACCTCTGCCAACATTTTTTTTGCATTCTCATTCTTAGGATTCAGTCTCAAAGATTGTTCATAATGCTTGATCGCCATGGCCTTATCGCCTGATTTCAAATAGGCTTCCGCCAAGCTATCATGGGCATTAGCTGAACGAGGGTGTTGGGACACATTAAACTTAAATACTTGTATAGCTTCCTCATGCGCATTTTTAGTTAGGAAAAGATAACCTACCTGATTGACTTCGAACTCACCCAAATAGACCGTTTTACTGTTGGGTTTAACCAGCTCCTGGAATTTCGAAAATGCGACTTGAGTTCCAGATTTTCCCATGGTGGTCTTAATGATCTTGGAAATATCTGGTAGCGGCGGTAATATCCGCAATAGCTCTACTTCCCAAACAATGTAATCTCCCGGAAGATTAGGCGGCGATTTACTCTTTGCCATCGCCCGGAAGTGACTCATGGGAATTTGGAAGCGATACTTACCACCGACATTCATTACTTTGCAGGCATCCTGCATCCCTTTTGGTAGGTCGCTGACTAATTGATAATCAGGAATTCCAGCAGCATAGGTACTAGCGAGGATATGACCGTTGGCATCAATCAACTGATTGTGATTTTCCATGGCTTTGTCCAGGCCAAGTTTTGCAGATTTACCTTTTTTCAGTACTTCGTAGGGCCATCCGCTATCGGTTACTTTCGTCTCCTGCGAGAAAGCAACAAGACTCATGCAGAGCATGAAGAACAACGGGGGGAGTCGTCTCATCTCTTAGTGTATTTAGTGATTAATTCTGGCTTATTGTAATGGCGGAATTATAATTCTTGGGTGTGCGTTTAGTTCCTTATATACAACTTGATATTGTACTTCTGTATTTACTGCTATGTTTTGGTAAGATTTTGCTCTAGAACAAGATATCAAATTCGATGTCAAACTTATAAAAAAAATATAATTTATTCCCTATCGCTATGGGGTCATATATAGTTAAAAACGCATACCTAGACCCTAAACGACTAACTATCAAACATTTAAAACCTGTAAAATTAGCTACATTTATTCGGCATAGAAAAGAAGGTTAGGAGTGGGAAAAAGTAATCGGAAAGGGATTGAAATGGATGGTACAAGGGCATCACTACTAATGAGGACACCCTTGTACATCGTCGAAAAACTACCAGATCATTAGAACGGAGTTCTATTTCTTATCCGCGGAACGCGGCTATGTGCTGTTCTGATCAAGCTTGCTGCTTGCTTATTCCCCTGGGATCGGGGGATGAAAGCGAAAGGTCCGTCGAAGCCTTGTCGATCGCCGATCCTTACTTAGGTTTCTCATTCCCGCCCGGTAAGCCGTTTTAAAGAGATCTTTGGCAACAGCTTCATCCTGTAGAGCATAGAAGAAGCCGGAGGGATATTGGCTCGTAACGATCCTCACCCCCAGCGGAGGGGGTTGCTGAAAATTTACTCGATGAAGGCCGCTTCCTAATCTCCTTTTAAGACTATCAAATTTGAATGTATTCTCAGACAAGTAATAACAGTCTCTCGCTTTAGTGCGATACTTCAAGACGCCATCTCCGGCAGCATAAACATCCAGCAACCATCCACTTGCTGTAGAAAGGCTGATTAACAAGGTATCATTTTGATTCAGTTCGCTTCTCATCTGCTCTTTTTTGGTCACGGTCTCACACCCTGATAGAAGTAGAGCAAAAAGGTAAAAGCAACATCCCCACACTGTCGTCCAGGTCCAATAAGGTACATACCAACGGGCTTTCAAGTGCAACATGGAGTCTAGGGCTAAAGAATCAACTACATGTCTAGACTGATCATCAGGAATCTTCTTTCACTCCATCTATCGCTACAATCTCCCTGCTGGTAACCGGATCGAGAACGTTCGTTTCTGTTCATACTACATGCTTTAAATTGCCAAAAACAATAGCTTCGCCTAGCCTACAGCTAGTCACTAGCCTAGACCAGGAAGTTCCGCAGAAGTTTGCGGAGTTCATCTGCTTATCCTTTTTTCGAAGTCTTGGTTATTACTGGTGGAAGTACCAGCTTTATCTATATAAATATGAGCTGAGCGCTTAGCAATAATACTATAGTAGATGCAAGACCGTTTCATTTTGGTGTGAAACGTCTTTAGAAGGTTATAAGCTGGTCTTGCTTACGCTATTTCCCTTTCTAGAGAATGGTACAATCATTGATCAATTACCAAGCATTTTAGCTAAATTTGCACATTCCTGAATCAAGAGTCACCCAGTCGTGATCAGTGCAAAAGATTGACTAATTGCGGGGGCTTCGAAACTAATTTTGATTACAGGTGTATATAGCCAGGAGGCATCTCCAAGACCTAAGAAGTGGATGAATGCCTCTTCCATGACCTAAAAAGCATCAAGTGATAGCGTTTTCCAAATTTGAATTAGAGAATGGGCTAAGGGTGATACATCACGAAGATAAAAGCACCCCAATGGTAGCCCTGAATGTGCTTTATAATGTAGGTTCGAAGGATGAATCGCCCGATAAGACCGGTTTTGCCCACCTGTTTGAGCATTTAATGTTTGGCGGGTCGGTCAATGTCCCAGATTTCGATGGACCTATACAGACTGCTGGAGGAGAGAACAACGCCTTCACTAATAATGACATAACGAACTTCTACGATCTACTTCCCGCAGAAAATATCGAAACTGCTTTTTGGTTAGAATCTGATCGGATGCTAGGACTGAATTTTGATGAAAAGGTCTTAGACGTGCAACGCAAAGTAGTAGTCGAGGAGTTTAAGGAGACCTGCCTGAATCAGCCCTATGGAGATGCTTGGCATCATATCTCAGATCTAGCCTATAAAGTTCATCCCTACCGCTGGCCCACCATAGGTAAGGTCCCAAAACATGTAGAGGATGCCACCATAGAGGATGTCAAGACCTTTTTCTACAACTATTATCGGCCAAACAATGCGATCTTGGTTGTTTGTGGCAATATAGATGCGCAAAAAACGAAGGACTTGACGCAGAAGTGGTTTGGTGATATTCCTTCTGGTAACATTCCTGCTCGCAATATACCCCAAGAGCCTGCTCAAAAAAAGCTACAGCAGCGGATTAACCAGGCCAAGGTACCCAATGATGCTCTTTACCTCGCCTTTCACAGTCCCTCCAGGACTCACCCGGATTTTTATCCAACTGATCTGCTATCAGACATCCTCTGCAATGGCTCTTCTTCGCGCCTTTACCGGCGACTGCTCAAGGAACAGCAGTTGTTTACTCAAATTGATTGTTATCTGACGGGAAGCGTAGATCCAGGCTTGTTCATCATTGAAGGGCATCCCGCCAAAGGAGTGACTCAGGAAGAGGCAGAAATCGCCATCTGGCGGGAGTTAGAAGAAATCAAAAGTCATGCGGTACCAGAACGAGAATTACAAAAGATCAAAAATCGAATTGAAAGCACTTTGGTCTTTTCCGAGTTAAACGTCTTGAACAAGGCCATAAACCTCGCCTTTTTCGAACTCCTGGGTGATGCCGACTACATCAATCAGGAGGTGGATTTGTATAAAGCCGTCACTATGGCTGACTTACGCAGAATAGCCAATGAGATTTTAACGCCGGAAAACTGCTCGGAGTTGTACTATCAAGCTCAATCTAATTGATGCTTACCGATCATCGCCCTTAGTTTCTTCAGGAAATAGCTCCTCTAACTTTCTCTTCAGGGCTTCCCCACGGAGACCTCTAGCTAATATTTTGCCGTCTTTGTCTAGCAAGATAGTATGAGGAATCGAAGAGACGCCAAATGATTTAGCCACCGTATTGCTCCAACCCTTGAGGTCACTGACGTGCTGCCAGGTTAAACCATCTTTCTCAATAGCTGCCAACCAAGCATCTTTCTTGCGATCCAAACTCACCCCAATAATTTCAAAACCGTCTTCTTTGTAGCGATTATACAAACCTACAACATGTGGATTTTCACGTCGACATGGACCACACCAACTGGCCCAGAAATCCACCAATACTACCTTGCCTCGAAGATCGTATAAACTTAAATCTGCTCCTTCTGGAGTTTGTTGTGTAAAATTGGGCGCTTCTCCCCCAACCATCAATCGCTTAGCGTGTTCCAACTCCTTGGCCAATGCTCTTGTGGTATTTGGATCTGATTCTTTGAAACGCTCAATGAAGGCATTCGCAAAAAGTAGGTAGTTGGCATGATTCTTCTGCTTGAGTACATTAAGTACTCCGGCAAACGCTAATTTTTGTGCACTAGTAGCCTGTGGCCACTTGTTTAACTCATTCTCGATCATAGCTTGGTGCACTTCAGCAGGAAGCCCAAGGCTGCTTAAGGTGTTTGCATAGGATTTGAAACCTTCGTACACCCAGGGAAGATTGTTATAGTTGGGACTCTTCCAATCCACGTGATGAAAGTAACGTTCCGCGAAATACGGGATTTCGTGATCAAAATCCTGGCCATTATTCTGGTAGCTTAGATAGGTATTCAGGCTCATTACGGTGCCTAGATAGGCATTCTTTTCCTTTAAGGAGTCTAAATACGCCAATTTGGCTTTATCTAGGTCGCTCAATTGTTTCCTAACCAGTTCGATTTGCCCTTGGTCCTTATTGGTAGAAGCACGTCGAAAGCGACGCAGATATTGGGACGTTTCGTTCTTAAACTTATTAATCTGATGTTTTACTTGAGCATACCCTTTGTTCATGGGTGACCCAATAGTCCGGCTATTTCTCAAATTTCTACATTCGCCATGAATCTCCATGCCATCTTCTTTTCCAAGGATCACAGGGAAGGTAGAACGTGCGTTGGGTCCAACATGATAGAAGTCCGGCTCGCCGTAGGGCAAAGTGAAAGTATACAGCTCATCCTTTAATTCTGTGGACTTCAATTGCTGGAATTGAAAACCATCAAACTGATATAAATTCATCTGAGAACCACAATCAGGTACTTTGACATGCACCTTGATCTGTTGCTGGGCCTGCAATAAGAATGGGGAAATTAAAAAGCAGTAAAAAGTAATCTTCAGGTAAAGTCTATTTCGAAGCATGAGCCTTCTTTTAATGAATCCAGGATAATGATCAAAATTACTTGTAAATAGACGAAAATAAAAATTTTCAATCCGTCTATCGATCAAGCATGTGCGCTGATCGAATACCAGCTCTTCGCTGGTCGAACAAGTACACTCTCTTATCAACAATTGTGTATCTTAAACAGTTGAACTTATCAAATAGTATCATTAATTTGGTTCTTGAATAATTCTAGTGTATGAACGATTTTCGCAAGCAGATAAATATTAAGGGGAACCCATTCAATTCGATTACGAGTATTGTATTGATGGTCCTCTTCCTTATAGCGATTTTTTACATCGCAAGATTCATTTTTCGCCTACTTTGGCTTGTTGCACCCGTTTTATTAATAGCGGCCTTGATTGTAGATTACAAAACGGTGGTAGGCTATGTGAAATGGATTATTAGTCTCTTCCAAAAGAATCCTGTATCCGGAGTCGTGGTTACTCTACTTTCAGCAATAGGATTTCCGTTGGTATCCGGATTCCTGCTAATGAAGGGCTTGTTTAAAAAGAAAGTCCAGGAGGTACAAAAGTCTAGAGAGACTGCCATCCAAGGTGAGTTTGTTGATTATGAAGAGATTGTTGACGATGAGACGCTAGATCTTCCTCAGTTGGAGATAAAGAAAGAAAAGCCTACACCGAACAAAGGCAGCAATGAGTATGATCATTTATTTGATCAGTAGTGCTGCGATTTTCTCATCCATTGTTTATTTTTTTCTGATTCGCTGGCTCTTAATCCAATGGAACAGGATAGATCCGCTGGTACCGTCCTCTGCGGCAAGTCCATCCACCAAGGTCAGCATCATTGTCCCCGCCAGGAATGAGTCGGCTCAGATCCGATCTTGTCTAGACAGCCTTATCCAGCAGTCTTATCCTAAGGCTCTACTTGAGATCATCGTCATTGATGATCATTCCACAGATTCGACGGCAGCCATTGTTCAGACTTATGAAAACAAAAACGTTCGCCTACTTTCCCTTGCTGATTATCTAAACTCTCCTACACAATCTTACAAGAAGGCTACCCTGACACTTGGCGTTTCAAAAGCCCAAGGTACACTCATTCTCACAACTGATGCGGATTGCATCCCCCCCCGGAATTGGGTTTCCTTGATGGTACAAGCTCATGAAACAGAGGGCTGGCAATGTATTGCGGGTCCCGTGCTGTTTCATCAAGAACAAAATGCCTTAGAACGATTTCAGTCACTGGATTTTATTGGCACGATGATTATTACTGGTGCTGGTATCACCTCCAGAAAACTTCTTTTGGCCAATGGAGCCAATTTTGCTTATACCAAACGAGCTTTTGAACAGGTTGAGGGCTTTGATGGCGTCAGTTCAAAAGCATCTGGAGATGACGTTTTTCTACTTCATAAGATAGCAGCTACCTTCCCAGATAAGATAGGTTTCTTGAAAAACGCGCAGGCGAGCGTTGTCACCAAGGCAATGCCGGACCTAGCTAGTTTTGTACAGCAGCGGCTTCGCTGGGGTACGAAAAATACGAGTTATACCGATGTCCGAATCACCTTAATCGCAGGCCTTGTCTTTGCTACCTGCTGGGGCATCCTCATCTGTCTCTTACTCAGTCTTGTTGGCTATCTAGCTGCACTAGGAGGTTTTCTGGTTGCGCTTGGGATAAAGACATTGGCTGATTATCAGTTGCTACGTAAGGGAATGGATTTCTTTGGACGCCTAGATTTGCGGCCAGCGCTAGGATGGTCGCAATTGGGGCATATCTTATACATTGCGCTAGTGGGGATGGGTAGTTTATGGGTGCGACGATATGAATGGAAAGGTAGACGAGTGGAATAGTGTTTACTTAGTACTTGTGATCATAAGTAGGCAGGAACGGTAATCTTTCAAAAAAAAGTTAGAAATTAAGGGTGATGTTCCGGGTGATTTGGACACTTATCAGTAGAAACCAATAATTATGCAAAGGGACAAAGGCATTTTAAAAGCAAAATTTCAACAGGATCGCGAGCAGACTTTTCGGTCATTGTATGAAAAGGTATTTCCTTCGGTAGCTCGCTTTATAGCCCGTAAAGGAGGGAATCTGGCTTTGGCAGAAGATCTTTTTCAGGATGCTATGATCCTCTATTTTGAAAAAGTGGTAGCGGATGAAATTAAGGAACCACACAATCCACAAGCCTACCTAATGGGGATCAGCCGCAACCTTTTTTTCCAACATTGCAAGAGATCACGCCCCCAGCTAGATCTTGATTCCATAGCAGACTCCCTTCTGACTCCGTCCGAAGATACCTCTCCCCTACCCGACCGAAAAGGCTTATTGGATTATCTGACTACCGCAGGTAAAAAGTGCCTTGATCTTCTACAGGCCTTCTACTATTTTCGATCGCCCATGAAAGAAATCGCAAAAGAATTTGGCTACACGAGTGAACGCTCCGCAACGGTACAGAAGTACAAATGTCTGGAAAAGGTACGCGAAACGGTAAAACAAGAGAGCTATGCGGAAGTCATTGCATGATATTGAAAAACTAGAAGCCTTTATCCAGGGTAGACTGTGCCCGGAGGAGGCGCAGCAAATACACACGGATTTACTCTTACACCCAGCCAAGTATCAGGATTGGCTGGCCCAACAGGAGGTCTATGCGCTAGTGCAAGCCGCAGGCCGCAAACAACTAAAAGCGGAACTACAAGCCATTCATCTGTCCCTTACACATGATCCCAGCAAGTGGAAATGGTGGCAAAAAATACAAGCCTTCTTTGTTGGCTAGTACTGAAGCCTCTGAAGTTGCGGGAGTCACTCCCCTGCTAGACTTTAAGAGATAGACCTCCTGCTCTCTTTAGTAATTCATTAATCCATTTGATCAATAAATTAGTTAGTTATGGACTACCATAATAGTGTGATTCCTATGGTCGTAGATGGCCATGGAAACGAAGGACGTGCCTTTGATATCTACAGCCTGCTATTGAAGGAGCGCATTGTATTTCTGAATGGCCAGGTTGAAGATCGCATGGCCAATCTGATCATTGCACAACTATTGTACCTGGATAGCCAGGACTCCAAACGCCCGATCAACCTCTATATCTGTAGTCCTGGGGGGAGCGTTTATGCGGGTATGGGCATCTATGATACGATGCAGATGATCAAAGCCCCTGTATATACCACTGCTGTCGGGATGACGGCGAGCATGGCTTCCGTTCTACTCGCCTCTGGCGCAGCCGGTAAACGTTTTGCTTTACCTCATGCTACGATCCACATGCATCCTGCTGGTGGTGGGGCGAAAGGTTATACAGAGGATGTACGCATCGCCTATCAAGAACAGGAAAGGGCACAAGCTCAGCTTTTTCATCTCGTTGGTAAGCATACTGGCCATAACTGGCAGGAGATTGAGCGGGATTTTCTTCGCGATCGCTACATGAATGCCATGCAAGCTATGGAGTATGGACTTATTGATGAAATACTGGGCGATAGCAGTGATATCATCTTTCTGGAGGCGGAACAGATGCGGATCAAACAGTTATCAGCAATTCCGGAGCGGCAGAAGTTGAATTAAATGGGGTGATTGTTGGTAAAAAACACCAACAAGGGCTGTGGGGGGCTGCAAGGGATGGAGCGCGGGGTGCCTACAGCATAGATTCGAGGTGGGCTTCGAGCTTCTCGCGAAGACCTGCCTTAGTCTCTCCTTCAGTACCAATGAGATCAGATAAGGTTATTTTCTCCAATAATTGATCTACAGCGTATTGAACGATTTTCCAGAGGGATCGGACGGAACAATCCACCGAGTTGGTGCAGAAGTTATTTTTACCGGAAAAACCACCGCAAAATTCCTCATCAAATAAGCGGCCCCCTAAGGTATTTAAAACATCATTGATCTTGATTTCCTCCGCTGGCCGCGTTAGTACATAGCCTCCTTTTTGGCCACGCGTACTTTCAATGAATCCTGCTAAACGCAAAACCCGGGTTAGCTTTCCCACATAGGCAACTGATAAGCCTTCCATTTCACTCAATTGCGGAATACTTAGGCCTTCGGTCGTATCAGCCCTTCCAACTCGGAGCAAGATTCTTAATCCATATTCGTCTTGAGCAGAAATTTTCATAGCTAGGGATTTTAAAACATATCGAGTGCGAACTTGGCTTCTTCTGACATCATTTCCTTGTTCCACGGTGGATCCCAAACCAGGCGGAGATCTACATCAGTAACTCCTTCAATGCTATAGATCTTTTCCTGAACTTCCATTGGTAAGGACTCAGCCACGGGACAAGCTGGCGAGGTCAATGTCATCTTCAGGAATACTGCACCTTTTTCATTGACCGTATGCTCATAGATCAAACCCAGGGCATATATATCTACCGGGATTTCCGGGTCATAAACGGTTTGTAGTTGCTCAATGATTTGAGCTTCTATCTTTTCTGTATCTAACATAATTTGCCTCAATTAGCATTTTTGGCCTGAATGGCTAGGCCATATAACTTCATTTGCTTCACCATACTTACCAGTCCATTGGAACGAGTAGGTGACAAATGTTCTTTCAAGCCTATTTTATCTATGAAGTACAAATCTGCTTCTGCTATATCCGCAGCCTTTTGAGCGGATAATACCCGAATCAGCAAAGCGATCAAGCCCTTGGTAATAATGGCATCGCTATCCGCCGTAAACTCTATCTGATCTCCTTTGGGTTCCGCATGCAGCCAAACGCGACTTTGACACCCCTTGATGATATGGTCCTCATCCTTATACTGTTCTTCAATCTGCGGTAAACTCTTACCTAAGTCGATGATATATTCGTATTTCTCCATCCAGTCCCCAAAAAAGGAAAACTCATCAATAATCTCCTCCTGTATCTCGTTGATGTTCATATCTATCCCAACATTTTAGCAGCTCGCTGTACGCCTTCTACTAAGCGATCTATATCCTCTTTAGTGTTGTAAATGGCAAAGGATGCGCGTACCGTTCCGGGTATTCCATATAAATCCATCAGAGGTTGTGTACAATGATGCCCCGTACGTACGGCAATTCCCATTTGATCTAAAAGCGTTCCTACATCATACGGATGTGCTCCATCCAATAAGAAGGAAATCACACTGGCCTTGTCTTTTGCCGTTCCAATTAGGCGGACGCCAGGAATCTTACCTAAAGCTTCCATACCGTACACTAACAGATCATGCTCATGCTTTTGGATGGCTTCATGCCCGATCTGCTCCATATATTCTACCGCAGCACCTAATCCTACAGCACCTGCAATATCTGGTGTTCCCGCCTCAAATTTATGTGGCAATTCGTTGAAAGTGGTCTTTTCAAAAGACACTGTTTCTATCATCTCTCCGCCACCTTGGTATGGAGGCATAGCATTGAGCCATTTTTCCTTCCCATACAGAATTCCAATCCCGGTGGGTCCAAACATTTTATGTCCAGAAAAAGTGTAGAAGTCAACATCTAATGCTTGTACATCTACTTTCAAATGTGGAATGGCTTGTGCTCCATCCAGCAACACCGGAATATCTTTGGCATGTGCTAGCTCAATGATCCGTTCTACAGGATTGATCGTCCCTAGAGTATTAGAGATATGCACGACTGCAACGATCTTTGTTCTATCATTGAGCATCTGCTCATATTCCTCCATAACCAACTCTCCCTCGTCGGTGACAGGAATTACTCGAAGCTTTGCTCCAGTTTGCTCACAAATCAATTGCCAGGGAACGATATTGGAGTGGTGCTCCATGGCACTGATAATCACCTCATCTCCTTCCTGCAAGAACTTGCGACCATAAGAAGAAGCTACCAAATTAATCCCCTCCGTAGTTCCTCTCACAAAGAGCACCTCTTTCTCACTAGGGGCATTGATGAAACCTTGCACCAAATGCCGAGCTTTTTCGTAAGCATCCGTGGCTTCCTGACTCAATTGGTACACACCACGGTGAACATTAGCATGCTGCTGCTGATAATAATAAACCATGGCCTTTACCACTGCATCTGGCTTCTGGCTGGAAGCAGCACTATCCAGGAACACCATTGGCTTATTCCGCATCTCTCGATCTAGAATCGGAAAATCTGATCGAATGGCTTGCACATCATAGCTTTTATCAGCTGTTATGGTTGACATAATGATCTTTTTTCATCGATTGATGTTAGTGAAAGTCTATCTCGCTAGCTTGACAGGCACCAACACTAGACTTCGGGCGGGGCGCCCTAGAATTCTCCTTGGAACTTCTTGGTGATCAGTTCCTCCGAGGCGTTGATTACCTTTTCTTCTGGCATAAAATCCAGTACTTCCTTCAAGAAAGCATGCTGCAATAAAGCTCGGGCCTGCTGATCCGATAACCCACGGCTTCTTAGGTAGAAAACAGAGTTCTCATCCAATTGGCCGATCGTAGCTCCGTGGCTACATTTCACGTCATCCGCGAAAATCTCGAGCTGTGGCTTGCTGTCCACTACAGCTTTAGGAGACAATACCAAGCTACTGTTTTGCTGGTAAGCATTGGTTTTCTGTGCGTCTTGTCGCACTAACACCTTGCCGTTGAATACCGCGCTAGCTTTATCGTTAACAATGCCTTTATATAGTTCATTACTTTCGCAATGTGGGAAGGCATGATCAATGAAGGTTTGATTATCGATATGCTGTTCTCCACGACCGAAGTACATACCATAGAAATTGGTATTGGTAGACTCATCCAGGAGAACCGCTCCTAGGTTATTGCGGACAATACGAGAGCCCAAATCCACCAAGTACCCAGAATAGGTACTCACCCGATCTTGTCGAACTCTGGTGTTATTTACATGAAAAGCCTTAACGCTTTCGTCTTGAATACGGTAATGCTTCAGATTGGCATTTTCAGCTACATGAAAGCGATTCGCTACATTCGTGAAGTAAGGCGCGTCTCCCTTTACTGTACCTGTATAATGCTCGATAATTGTCAATTCAGCACTGCGCTCCAAAGAAACGATGATCTGAGGATGCGTAAATACAGCCTGCTCTTCGGTCTCAGAAATATATAGGAAGTGGATGGGTTTATCCACGACAACGTTCTTAGGTACATGAATGAAATGCCCTTGCTCAGCGAACGCCATGTTGAGGTGTTCGAAAGCATTATGGACTTGGTTTTCTTCATGATATAGCTGCGCTTCGATTAATGGTCGAAAACGATCGTCCTTTAAGGCGTCTTTCACTGGCCACAGGGTCATTTCTGGTGGCGTCCCATAAATCTGGGAGTGCTTAGCACTAAATACTCCGTTTACAAATACCAAGACATAAGCATCCAGGCAAACGATATTCGCATCCTTAACCTGTTCGGCAGCTAATTCGATTTCTTTACCCGTTACATAAGCGGGAGCCAAGATTCTAGTGGTAGCTGTATATTTCCAATCCTCATTTCTACGAGTGGGGAAAGGCGTCTTTGTCAAGCGATCCATGCCCACCCGCTGTAAGCGAGGGAGTGGCTTATTAGCTTGTCCATTCAGCTTCTGTTCCCTTTCTTGAAACAATTGCTGAAAGTGCATCACTGTCTCCGAATGTTGTTCTAGCAAAGCAGTACTCATCATTCAGCAAATTTAAAGTGAAGGAATTCCGGCAGCTACTTCTTCCTTGATCCAGTCGTAGCCTTTTTCTTCCAATTCTAACGCTAGGTTCTTATCGCCTGACTTAACAATGCGACCATTGTATAGTACATGCACAAAATCAGGGACAATGTAATTCAATAGTCTCTGATAATGGGTTACCACGATGAAAGAACGATCAGCTTGACGAAGCTGATTTACTGCATCGGAAACAATTTTCAAGGCGTCAATATCCAGGCCACTATCTGTTTCATCTAGAATCGCTAGTTTCGGTTCTAGGAGAGCCATTTGCAACATCTCATTCCTCTTCTTCTCTCCTCCTGAAAAACCTTCATTCAATGATCGTTGCAAAAATTTATGATCGATCCCCAGCATGTCTGCTTTCTGGCGGATCAAGCGTAGCATTTCGACGGGCTTCAATTCCTCCAAACCTCTAGCTTCTCGAACTGCGTTCACTGCACTTTTAAGAAAGGTAGCAGTCGTCACACCAGGAATTTCTATAGGATATTGGAAAGCCATAAAAATCCCAGCTTGCGCTCTTTCATCTACCTCTAATTCCAGCAAATCTTCTCCTAAGAAAGATACTTCTCCTCCCGTCACTTCATACTCTTCACGCCCTGAAAGCACATTAGCTAGCGTACTCTTACCCGAACCATTAGGTCCCATGATGGCATGTACCTCTCCTGGCTTTATGTCTAAACTGATACCCTGGAGGATAGCTTTGTCCTCGATATCTACTTTAAGATCTTTGATGCTTAACATATTCGATTGATGTAGAATTTTAATGTAGGATGTTGAATGAATAGTGGATGAATTGTAATTAATAAGGTTGAATGGATCATGTTGAACAAAGAGCTTTTCCTCGTTGACAATTATTCATTCTACAGTACGCATTATCAATTAAAATTACCCAACGCTTCCTTCCAAAGTAATGGCCAGTAGCTTCTGCGCTTCCACGGCAAATTCCATTGGCAATTCGTTAAATACTTCTTTGCAATAACCATTTACGATCATATTGATCGCATCTTCTTCGCTCAAGCCACGCTGCATGCAGTAGAACAACTGATCCTCACCGATCTTTGAGGTAGTAGCTTCATGTTCCACTTTAGCGGTATTGTTATCTACTTCCAAGTATGGAAAAGTATGTGCCCCACACTTATCTCCCATCAGTAAGGAATCACAAACGGAGAAATTGTGGGCATTTTCTGCCTTTTTGCCAATTTTTACTAATCCTCGATAAGAATTATGACTGTAACCAGCAGATATACCTTTGGATACAATGGTACTCCGGGTGTTTTTGCCCAGATGGATCATCTTGGTACCTGTATCTGCTTGCTGCTTATTATTGGTAACTGCAACGGAATAGAATTCTCCCACGGAATTATCTCCTTTCAGCACACAACTCGGATATTTCCAAGTAATGGCCGAACCAGTCTCTACCTGAGTCCAAGAGATCTTGGAGTTCTTACCTGCACAAAGCCCACGCTTGGTTACGAAGTTGTAGATTCCTCCTTTCCCGTCTTTGTCTCCAGGGTACCAGTTCTGAACCGTGGAATATTTGACTTCTGCGTCATCCAAAGCAATGATTTCGACGACTGCAGCGTGCAACTGGTTCTCGTCTCTCATGGGAGCGGTACATCCTTCCAAATAGCTTACGTAGCTACCTTCTTCGGCTACGATCAGCGTTCTTTCGAACTGTCCCGTGTTCGCCGCATTGATACGGAAGTAGGTAGACAATTCCATCGGGCATCTCACCCCTTTCGGGATGTAGACAAAAGAACCATCACTAAAGACGGCGGAATTTAGTGCAGCAAAGAAGTTATCCTGAATAGGGACAACTGTTCCTAAGTATTTTTTGATCAGATCCGGATGATCCTTCACCGCTTCACTAAAGGAACAAAAGATAATACCCAACTCTGATAACTTTTCTTTGAAGGTAGTCTTCACAGAAACACTATCGATTACCGCATCAACAGCTACTCCAGCTAGCACCTTTTGTTCATCCAGTGGAATTCCTAGTTTATTGAACGTATCCAACAACTCAGGATCTACTTCGTCCAAACTTTCATACTTCGGCTTCTTCTTAGGTGCAGCGTAGTAGATGATGTCTTGGTAGTCAATAGGTGGATAATCCACATTAGGCCACGTTGGTTCTACCAACTCTTGCCAGTACCGAAAGGCCTTCAGTCTCCACTCCAACAAAAATTCGGGTTCTCCCTTCTTAGCGGAGATGGCCCGAACGATGTCCTCATTTAATCCCTTCGGTAAAGTTTCGGTCTCGATGTCACTCGTGAAACCGTATTTATAGTCACTTCGCGTGTGCGCCTCTAGGGTCTGCATGGAATCGCTCATACGCTTATCGTTTTTTAGACTAAATCTAGATTAGGGTGCAAATGTACTATTTATACAAAAAAGTATAAATAAGGTTCAGGCTTTATTTTCTTTTTTTTAATTTTTTTTTTGACGAGTTGAACGCAGCGGGATTCGGGAGGGGTATGGATGGAGAAAATACCGGGCTGCAAGTGTCTAATGGATGGAAAACATACGATGATTGGTAAGTGGGTAGAACGCACCAACCATAACGGATGGATGCAGCCTGTACTAGGTTAGCTGTTGGAAAATACCGGGCCGGGAATGCACAACTGGTGTTTTCCAACAACCATAGACATACAGGCTACACGGGATTGAGGAAGCCGACGCTTCCACCCACCCAGCTTTTGTCTTTATTATACCGTACTCCAACCATTGCTCCTTTACTAAGGCGCACCAAGTTGTTGACCAGATACGGGCGCGGAGCATTTCTTTCCCATAATAGCATCATTCGAATTTCCAGTTTAGCAGGATCATCCATAGTGGGGACGATCGGAGCGTAGGAAACTTTACGCTGCAAAATGTAATTCTCGGGATCGGAAATCGATTCGATATCAAAGCGATTCAAGTTAATAATCACTCCGGTACCGGCAAAGGAGTATAATGGCTTTAAAACGTAGTTGTGGAGATCATCAGGTATCTGGTCCACTTCGTTCAAATAGAGTGATCGGGGTACATAGCGACTTTTCAATAAGGGCAGGGTATGCTTACTGATACGGAAAAACCAGTTGGGATGACCAATCCACTCTACATTGGCCTCTTGCGTTAAATAAAATTCCCGTTCCAGATCATCGCGTTTGATCAGTTCATCAAAAATTACGCGATTGAATATCCTACGCACTTGCACTTTACGACCTTCCTTAAGGTAGTACACATCATTTCCTTCCTTCTTCAAGTCCGTCACGCAACAGATCTCAATACCTAAGGCTTGCTTGGCCACGATAAAATCTATAGCAGTGGTTTGCTTTTCAGGTTCCACTTCCAAGAGTATGACTTCTTCCGGTTGGCAATCACCTACAATAATCTCCCGCAATTTAGCCAGGTACGAGGGGGAGTCAAAACCTCCAAACAAATGTGTCATTTGTTCTGGAATATCGAAAAAGCGTCTATAGGCGTGAGCCACAAAATCCTGGAAGAAGTAGAGAGAGGGAAAACCTTGTGCTTCAATTAACTGTGGGATATAACCACCATTTCCATCTTCACAAATGCCAAAATCGAATTGAAGAAAGGTAGTATGTGGTGTTTCATTGGGCACCGTTTGGCCAGCCAGTAGTGCTCGCTCTGATTTTTCTTTGAAGTCTGGCTGAACAATGACATCCACCATTTCTTCACAAGCCTCAATCAATTGATCTCTCAGGTGATCCGGGATAAAGATGGGGGTCTCCGCTATTCGAAAAGGTGGGCGATACTGATGTTGGTCAGCAATCCAATCAAGAAACTGATTGTATTTTTCTACCTGGAAGGTAGCATTGAAGTTTTTGCGTAGTTGGTCGATCATTAGGCTTCACTTTGTACCGTCCATGATTGCAGCAATAGAACCATGGCATTTGGGAAGGCATGGTACTTTGCCTTTTCCCACTGAGCAGTTTAATTAGGTTTAGGTAAAAAATTAGGCCAGCCTCAATTCTTCATGCCTGCCTCGTCACACTTACAACTCCGAAAATAGAGGCTGTCCTATATACTTACTGATACTAAATTTCTCTATTTCTTCCCTAATCCTTACTGTTCCTTTTACACCCAAGCTGGTACGGCTTTGAGTTTTTCTAGAGCAGCCCGTAAGAATTGAGGAATTACCAAATCGTGTGTAAGCGCAATCTTATCCGGATCTCCCAAATGATTAATCATTCGCTCATACTTGCGCTCACTATGATTTTCAATGATCGTTGCCTTTCTTTCAGGATCGGAGAAATGCTTCAACATCCCCTCTGGATCAGCTTCTGGGTGAAACTGCACTCCTAACATCTCGGGAGAAAACCGGATTGCCATCATGGCCCGCTCCAAAGGAACATGAGGTCTGATTTTCTCGAGTGCCAGGATTCGTGCACCCATGGTATCGATTCGTCTGAGATTAGGCTGTACTACTTGCCAATCCCTGAAGTCTGCTACGTAAAATGGATTAGGAAGTCCTTGAAACACCTCTTCCTTGATACCCATATCCGTCATATGTACGGGGAAGGTCCCGAAGGAAGTAGATTTTCTTTTGATGACCTCTCCCACTCCAAAGTGTTTGCATGCCATTTGAAAAGAATGGCATATATACAATACAAATTTGCGCTCATGCTCCGGATTAGCATTCCAATCCCACAGCTTGCTCAACAAATCGTAATAACGTGCATCCCAAACACCATCTCCATCATGCGGACTACCGGGGCCTCCGGTTGAAAGATAGATATCAAAATCAAGGCCGGGCACCTCGGCGCTCCCACGCACATCGAACAACTCCCACTCAATATCTGCCTCAAACAGATCCATTATCTCCTTAATACACCGCATCCCTTGATTAGGTGTATGGTCATACATGTCCAGTATAGCTAACCTCCGTTTTTCCATGTTCGTATAGTTTTCGTTTTCAGTTCGCCTCCAAGATAGGAAGCGAAAGAATCAATTAATAGTCCATTAACAATAATTGGACCATTAGGGTTTCCGGTACAAACAAAACGAGGATCAAGAGTGGCTTGATCCTTATTCTCTTATGCTTTCTTCTTAGTTGTAGTAGCCTTTGTTTTGGCAGGAGTAGCCTTAGCTTTCGTAGTAGTGGTCTTCCTAGTACGTGTGGCCTTAGGCTTAGCAGGTGCAGCGGCCGCGGCAGCCTCCTTGATGTAGGTACCCCAAGTCAAATTATCTTGTCCGGCTTGCTGGTCCTTCGCTCTTTCAATGGCGTAGGTGGCTGCTGTTTCCACCACCCATTCAAAGTTCTCTTCTCCTACCGATTTTACATCAGCGTCGGGTGCTGGGTTACAGAAGTCGATAGCGTATGGAACTCCATCTCTAATCGCGAACTCCACCGTATTGAAGTCATAGCCAAGGCCATGATTGAGTTTCAATACATAATCTTCCATCTTTTTTCTCAAGGCTGCTGATACCTTATGATCTGCTACATAGCGCAGATGATGAGGATTGCGTGGCTCATAATCCATGATGCGGACGTACTTCCCACCAATACAGTAGCAACGGAAGTAGGCATCGAAGGTGATCTCTTCCTGAAGCATCATCACCAATTGATGTGTTTCACTGTATTTATCAAAAAAGTCTTCTGCGTCATTAAGCTTGTACACGTTCTTCCAACCTCCACCAGCATGGGGTTTCATGTAGGCAGGAAAGCCAATATATTCAAAGATGCTGTTCCAATCCATAGGAAAAGCTAGATTGGAAAAAGAATCCGCAGTGGTATCAGAAGGATGTTCTTTTGAAGGCAAGAGTACAGTTTTCGGTACAGGTACCCCTACTTTCATCGCTAAGGCATTATTGAAGAACTTTTCGTCAGCACTCCACCAGAATGGGTTGTTAATGACTGCTGTTCCAGTAATGGCTGCGTTTTTAAGGAAAGCACGATAGAAGGGAACATCTTGGGAGATTCGGTCGATAATCACGGCATATTCTGTCGCCTCTCCCTGCATTACCTTATCAATTGACACAAATTCTGCGGTAATGTCTTTTTCATTTTTGGCGTTCACCCGCTCAACAAAAGCCTGGGGGAAAGATCGCTCCTGACCAAAAAGGATACCAATTTTTTTCATTCCGTTTTTTTGTTGTGTTTTTCGAAAAGGAACTTTTCTGGTCTATCCTTGACTTTCCCTGGGATGCAGCACCAGACGGTCGCCTGGGTCTCCATCAAACTGATTGTACTTACACTCATAAGCTGCTTTTAAAGCCAAAACTTAACCAGCGGTTCCATACCGGGCACAAAGGTAATCCCTTGGCTGGAAAAAACAAAACCAAAAAAACTGACAATCAACAAGTTACAATTAATCCTATATGGTATATAACAACGATAATTTAGCAAAAGGAATGCTTTTCAAAATGGAATTCTGTTGGCCTGGATAATAACTCCCTTTTATTGTCTTTAGATAGAATTCAGCCAAACAGCAAGCTTTAATAATAAATCACAAAAAAACCACAATAAAGCCAAAATAAATTATGTTTTCAGACAAAAAAACACCTTAAACAGACTTTAATTTGGCAAACCAAAGAAGAGTGTACAAAAAAACCGGAACAAAAGTCCATTGTTCCGGTTTTTCTTGAAATGAATCAGTTTTTATTGTTCCTCTTCCGCAACTACTTCGTCTAGATCAACTCTAATACCGTCGCGATAAGCTACAATGAAAGCATCTTTTATACCGATATTACGGATATATTTTTTGAGTTCCTTGGCGGCTTGGTAATCGCTAAATTTACCTACTAATACTTTTTGCAAACTCCCATCAGACTCAAGCCCCATATCATCCCCAGCTAAATTTTCAGGAATATAGGTTTTTTCGTAAGCTCCAATCTGAACCTTAAAGTGGGTACCTGTTTCCACTTCTCTCGGAGTGATGACAGCAGGCGGCTCTTCATTCTTTTGACGAAGTGCTTCCTGGGCATCTATAAGTCTGTTATTCAATTCCAGAATTTCTCGGTCTTTTTGGGCGACCTGAGAGCTAGAATGTGATCTTTCTGACTCCATCTGATTGATACGCGATTGAAGCTCACGGTTTTCTTCACGGAGGGCATCCGTTTCTTCGGTAAGGTCTCTCAGCAATTCCGGATTTTTGCGGTATTTCTTCAATTGTGCTTTGAGCGCCTTCTTTTCTTCTTTCGTTAATTTTTGAGCGTGGGCGGTATACCCGAATGACACCATCAACAATAGGATAATAATACGTGTTAGCATTCTCATGGTAAAAATTTTTCGTTTAAGTTATTCAATAACGTTCTTTGGGGGCGGATTAGTGGATGAGAAGCTGTTAATCCATTAATTTCCCTCCGAATCAAATTGCAGTACCCAAGCCCCCTGTACTAATTGAATAGCAGGTAGTAAAGTGGAGTTTAGTGTTGCTGCAAAATGTAGAGACTTGTATAAAACAACATTCGAACGCTTAATGCGTGTGCACAGTACCACAAATGTATACTGTAACCCATGCAATTTTCCGAAATTTATACAAAAAAACAACTTTCTCTTTAACATATATGTATCTAAACGATTCTAGGATTGATTTTTAGTATAGAAAGTGCATATTTGCGCAGTAAAAAGGATAAAATAGGTTATTAGAATAGTTATGAAATTATCGAGCATTATCCAGCACTTATTCACCCCTACCCGCTCGCGTGACTGGACACATGAACAACTGAAGGGATTTTCCTCTAAAAAGCTGAACTTGTCATTCGACATTGATATCTATCTTCCACCCGCCTACCATAGTTCCAAAAAGCCGCTACGCGTCCTTTTCCTTAATGATGGGCAAGATGCCGAAGCGCTGCAATTGATGAATCGCCTACGATCAACCTACCGGAAATCCCGTCTCCAGCCGTTTATGCTGGTGGCTATACCTGCCATGGATCGAATGCACTCTTACGGAGTGGGTATTCAGGCAGACTACAAAGGTCGTGGCAGCAAGGCCAGGCCATACGGGTTATTTATTACCAAGGAACTCCTACCTGAGCTGAGGGAACGCTACCGGGTTTCCGATGCCCCACAGGCGCATTCCTTTGCGGGCTTTTCTTTGGGTGGACTCTCCGCCCTGGATATTGTTTGGAACCATCCCGACATCTTTGGTCAAGCGGGTGTATTCAGTGGCTCCTTATGGTGGAGATCTGCAGCTTTTGACCCCAAGTTTCCCGATGCCAATCGCATCATGCACACACAGATCAAAAAGGGTCCGCTCAAGCCTGGTTTACGTTTTTGGTTTCAAACGGGTACGCTGGACGAAAAGGAAGATCGCAACAACAATGGTATCATAGATTCCATCGATGACACTCAGGATCTAATGGCTATTCTGAAGCAGTTAGGTTATCAAGATATCGAATATGTAGAAGTTGAGGGAGGGGAGCACAATCCTCAAACTTGGGGGCGTATATTTCCTCAATTTCTTAGATGGGGATTTAGTTCATAACCGCTTTGAGCTAGGCTCCGACTTGTCCAAGAAGTGTTCTGATTACGACAGTTGCTTAATAGATAGGCCTAAACCCTAGCCTATCCTCTATCGTTTATGTTCATAAACCAAGTACCATGGCTTCGATAAAAGTTCAGTTCCCTAACGCTGAAGGGGAAATACTAGCTGCCAAGCTAGAGATGCCGGCTAATCAGCATCCTCATTCTTTCGCATTATTCGCTCATTGCTTTACATGCAGTAAGAATCTCTCCGCAGTACGAAATATCAGTCAAACGCTAAACTTGAGTGGGGTAGCTGTCTTACGCTTTGACTTTACAGGCCTAGGAGAAAGCGAAGGAGATTTTGCCGATACCAACTTCAGTTCCAATGTAGAAGACTTGCTCTCAGCGGCGGCTTTTCTGGAAGAGCACTATGCGGCACCAGCACTCTTAATTGGACATTCTTTAGGAGGTGCTGCGGTATTATGTGCAGCGGTGGAACTATCTTCTGTCAAGGCGGTAGCTACAGTGGGAGCCCCCTACGACCCTGAACATGTCAGCCATCTACTAGGCTCCAGTATAGAAGAGATTGAGGCTAATGGAGTGGCACAAGTTAACATTGGCGGTCGGCCTTTCCAGGTCAAGAAGCAGTTTTTGGAGGACATCAGATCTAATGCGCTTGACGAGAAAATTAAGCGACTTGGCAAAGCCTTATTGATTATGCATTCTCCGCAGGATCGCACTGTCAGTATTGAAAATGCTGCCCGACTTTATCTGGCGGCCATGCACCCAAAAAGTTTCATCAGCTTGGACGGAGCAGACCACTTACTTTCAGACAAATATGATGCTCAGTATGTCGGCGAAACCATTGCTAGTTGGGTAAAACGTTATCTCAGTCTACCTGCACAGGAGAAATTGAGAGCAGAAAAAGAAGTAACAGTAAGATTAGGAGAGGAAGGATTCACTACGGAAATTATGGTCAGGCAACACAGTTTACAGGCTGATGAACCCGTAAGTGTTGGCGGGAATGACTTTGGTCCCACCCCCTACGATTTGGTTACAGCCGGACTTGGCGCTTGTACAGCCATGACTTTGCAAATGTATGCCCGTCGTAAGAAGTGGGACTTAAAAGAGGTAAAGGTACATTTGGAACACTACAAGGATTATGCGTCAGATATGACCGATGCGGAAAACAAAACCAGTAAAATTGATCATTTTGACCGGGTGCTGGAAATCCAAGGGGATCTGACAGAAGAACAACGGGCGCGGCTTTTGGAAATCGCGAACAAATGCCCCGTGCATCGCACACTTCACCAGGAGGTAGAGGTGAAGACTAGGTTGAAGTGATGGGGTATCTTGCATGTGGCTTGGATTGTTGAGGGGAAACATCAACAATGAATAAAAAATGGAAGATTGACAAGTCAATCTTCCATGATACATACTATAGTAGACGAAAATATTTACTTCATCAGGATCATCCGACGGGTTTGGCTATCCGTGTCCGTTTTCAGGGTGTAGTATAGCAAACCATTTGCCTTGAGATCCCTGGCTAACACATTCAACCGATGACGACCGGCATCATAGTTGGCCTCTTCATGATAAATTAGTTGACCTTCAGGATTGTGAACAATCAATTGGACTTTTCCTGGCTTTTCTATTTCAAATTGTATACTCGTCTCTAATCTGAATGGATTGGGGTAATTCTGCCACACCTGGAATGATTTCTCCGGCCTGGAAATCTCCTGCCAATCCAATTCTATACCTAGTACTCCATCTGTATTGTCATAGGCTTCCGCTCCTAGAAGATCAGAATTGATCTCAATGAGCTCACTTACATTCGCTGCTAACTTAGCTTCGATTTCGATGGCAAATAATTCCACCTCCTTTTGCTCCAATGGAATATCTACCTCGCCATTCCAACTTGTACTAATCATTCCATCTGCCATCCGCTTGACTCCAAAATGGCTGGCCTGAGCTAGGCCATAGTGTACATCGACAATAGACAGGGCTGATGGATCCAGGAATAAAGTGAATTGATATCCCTCTACTAGTTTTTCTCGTGGTACGGTAAAGCTAATGCGCTGCGATTCTCCTGCTTCTAAGGCATAGTCAGGAGCATTGATCATAAATGTACCAGCTCCGCGCTCTTCGAGTTCAGCGGCAGTAAAACCTTCTCCATAATTGCCATTAACCACATCCCCTACCTTCAAAGAAACAAAGTCCAGGCCGAGCACGCAGGTAGATACATTTTCTACAGTAATGGTCTCCGGGAATTCCTCCATCCAAGGATTGTTGGGTAAAGGGAAGTCATAGCCGGTCGGAATAAATCGATAACTGGTATTGTTGGTAAAATGATCAATATCATCCAGTAGTAAGCGGCGTAATTCTACCATATCCATCGTGGTAATGGTATGCGTATTATTAACATCCGCCGCGATCAGTTGATACGGATTTTCCATAGGTAGATCCCCTCGAATATGTCGATAGATGCGGAGAATGTCTAGTGTGGTAACACCAAAACGGTGGTATTCATCTAGAATCGGCTTCAAGGTATAATCTTCACCCAATTCTATTCCTGGAGCGAAGTAGTAACCATCATTACTGCCGATGGTTCCGTAGTTTTCGACATCCAAGATCACGGTACTATTCGCCGGCATAGCCGTCGGTCCTTGAATCAAGCCCTCCAGAGCGGTGTCATCCGCACAATTTGAACACAGATTATCCTCATCTTGGATATAGACTGTGATCAAACAAGATTTATTGTTGAGTCCGCCAATGGTGCTATCTGGCTGTAGCGCTCCCGGATTGAAAGCTCCATCCCAAACGTGTAGTTCTACCTCAGCACTATATCTGTCGTCGCAGGTAAAGCTTAAGCTCGTAGTATTGATATCAGCGGCTTCCCCAGATCGATTAATGGAGAATCGGAGTGGCTGCGTACATTCATCCTCTAAGACGCTAATCACTTCCGTAACCTCCAAGACTACGCCGGCTTCATCATCTTCCCCATCTCCATTGTTATCTGTACCCGCAGGCACAGGTCCGAGGTTGACGACATAGCCGTTTTGACAGATCGGATCCGGCACATAGCAGTCTCGTACTTCGAATGGCAGCAAGGCACTTCTCAGGTTTCCACAGCCATCCATCACCCGAAGTTCTAGCCTATGTTCACCAATTGGGAAGGTGTGACTAATGGTGAAGTCCGGAGCACTACCAAGGACCGCTGAGGCAGGCAATTCTTCATCTAATGTCCCATTGGAGAAGGCATCTAAAAATACGCGAACACTAGCAATACTATCTAGGAAACAACCTTCAATCACAGTGAAAGGATACTCTACTAGTTGTTCACACGCTGCGGTTTCTGTGCAAACCGGATCTATTGGTGTGAATACTATCTCTGGTGCATCTAGATCAAAAATCTTAATACGTTGTGTATAGGTCCAATAACCCGTTGAGTTCACCTGGCGCCAATACCCCTTTGGATTCGTGGAACCATCACATTCATCTCCCTTGGTCTGTAAGGCTGGTATGTCATTAAAGGCAAAGGTATCTCGGTCAACATAAGTGGTATCGGATAATCTCAATACCCAAACGTCCTCTTCGCCCTCCGTACCATCACAGTCTTCATCTCTGGATATTTCTACGGGTTCTGAGATGCCATCCCATTCACAATGATTGATCACATGATAAGTACGAATGAAGTTGTAACATTCATTTGCGTCTTTGGGCAAGAATACATCTTCATAGGTAACGGTGAAAGAATCACATCCAATTCGATCTAAAATAAGGGTATCTACTAAGTCAATACAGTTCGTCTCAGTATCTTTTGGGAATCGAATCTCATACTCCATGCTACGCGTAACGGTAATGAACTGACTGTAAATGAAATTAGTTGGAACGCCATTCGCATTGATCACTCGGAATCGCCGCGTAATACTTCCGTAACCGCAATCATCCCACTCTACAACCGGACTAATCTCAATGGCTGTAGAACCACAGTTATCTTCAATCGTAGGTTCGCCAAAAGCTGTGACTAGGTGGGTAGAATCGTAAGGATTAAAATCAGGTGGAAGGTCCTCGCAGCTCAAACTGGTGTCGTCAATACCAGTGAAGACAGGAGGAATATTGTCCAGTACCTCAGTGTACATCCAACACATGTTTTCATTGCCGTTGACGTCCAATACTCTCATTTCCACTACTGTATTTCTACCTACATCACAGCAGTTAAAGTCAATTACGGCTCCCCAATCCGAGTAGAAGGGTTCATCTAATGGCTCACAAGTCACCGGATCAACATCATACCTACGGCGAATTTGGATGGAGTCCACCCCACAGTTGTCGTAGCTACCATTATTCACATCAGGAATAAATAATCGGCCCGTTCCCTGCTGGTCTAATTCCACCTCCAATCCACTGCGGCAAATGGCTACCGGTTCTTGCAAATCTGCTACACGGAAGATACAATGATGGATAAATTGTCTATTTACGTCATCAAAGACAATGTACCGTATAATATAATCTCCAAGTCCCACATTACTAATAGTTCGATCACTGTCAGGCTCAATAGTGAACAAGGGCGCCTGCGTAGTATCTTGGTACACCTCAGTGCGCACCATCCAATCGCCAGGGCCACATGGCGAAGAAATATCAGGTAGTGGAATTTCCAAGGTAGCTGTGCACTCAAAGGGGTCAACCCCAAACAGCATAATATCTTCCTCTATAATCGGACAATAGTGGTTACTGGTAGGACACCCGATGATTGGTTCGGAGAAACCTCCTACCTTGATCGTTTGGATAAATGTATTTATGGTATCCAAATCACATTCATCAATGATACTCCACTCTCTGGCAACTGTGAATACATCCTCACTTTCGTAATCGAATAAATCCTTGTATACAACGGTAATATTATCGTTACCTCCTACATCTAGTTCTTCATACCCATCGAGCGTCAGCACAAATGGGAAACCAGTAACCTCAGGATCTGGCGCCCCTTCATCCGTCACTGGGAAAGTTTCTCCACAATTAAAGATTGCTGTACCAGCAGGTAGGAATATATCGTCTATTTTATTTCGTCGGAAAGTAATTTCCTGTTCACAACTATCCACATTACCATTTATATCATTTAGATAAAAGGTACGGCTAATGGTCGCATCTTCACAATCATCAAACGGGTTTAATCGATCTTTAAAAGTGATAGAATCCACGCCACAATAGCTGTCTGACACCACTGCCTGGCCCAGCCATTCTAGCGCATCGACGTTGTTCAAAACTGTTTCTATATCATCTAAACGAAGATCATACCGCACGCCCTGCTGAGGATAGGTAGCTACATCCAGATCTTCATCCGTAAAGATGAGTGGCTGTACTTCTTCTCCCGTACCTACAATCACCCATGTGTAGTGTCCGGTATTTCCGGCTAGCCAAGTCGTTGTCAATAAGGAATAGGCTTGATCAGGGGCCAGCATCATAGCAAATTGAGTCACCGCGGTCATCTGACGATCAAATAATCCAGTGGTGTCCACGAATGGACTTCTGAACTGATCTTCCGAAAGCGGGAAAGGTACAGTGCCTGACACCTGAGTATAGCAGCAAGGTTCCAGAGGATAGTATTCGCCCCAAAACAAGGTACCTACCCCATCGACCATACCATTTGGCCATGGTGCGGGTACTGGGCTTACATCCATATCCGTATATAGAATAAAGGTGTACCCGATTGGGTCATCTCCTTCAGCTGTCTTAAAATTGATCAGGTCATAGTTGTGATCTCCTTCCTGGAAATATTCTGTTGGTAACCAGCATAAGGAGTCTACATCATCAAAGAAGAGATCCTCTGAGGTAAGGTCTCCCATTACCGTCTGAACCAGTGCCGTTTGTTGGGCTTCATCCGTATCTTCCGGACACTCAATCTCAGGAAGAGGAGGACCAACTTCGAATTCGAAAGAACAGCGTCCGGTCTCTACATCAACAATAGCAATCGTAATCACACCTTCCGTAACACGATGAGTATTAGACACCGTCAATTCTCCGTAGTTACCGGTGGTTCCATCACTTGCTCTCCAGGTAGATCCACCATTCTGGCCTGTAACAATTACACTGTAGACAAAGGTGTCATCGAATGGATTATCAAAGGTTCCTTGGTCATCACAAGTAACCTCCACCACTTCAACGTCAATCAAACAATCCGGAGAACAAGGTTCAGGTGGTTGCACACTAAAGTTAGTGATACAATCTGCTTTGTCATTGTCTTCAATTTGCAAGAACACTTCTCCCTCGGAAATTGGGAAAGGTCCTAAGACCGTAGTCTCTCCGTATACACCAGATTGTCCGTTTGAGGCAGTCCATCCACCGCCAGGATTCAATGCGTTTACGGTCACCTCAAAGGTAAAGGTATCATCGGTGGGATCAGCCGAGGTATTGTTATCAAAGCACTCGATATTATCCACTAAGGTTTCAATGATTTCGCAAGCATCTGAACAAGTTTCAGGTGCTTCTACGATGACAGCATTCGTACACTCTGGGTCATTGAAGTCCATAAAACTCAACTCAACATTGCCATCGGCAATGGGGAATGGTCCTAGTACGGCTTCCTCGCCGTAGGTTCCCGTATACTCATTTTCCCCGTCAGTAGCCACCCAGATATTTCCCGCGCTATTCACACCATTTACCGTAACGGTGAAATAATACAGATCATCTTCCGGACGACTCGGTGTATCATTATCCGCACACTCCACACTACTGGATACGATTTCAATTACGCACTTATCCGAACAACTGGCTGGCGCTTCAACGTTTATTGTTACATTACAGCTAGCATCACTTAAATCTTCAATAACCAAACTAACATCGCCATCACTGATAGCATAAGGACCCATTCTTCTCGTCACGTTGTAAATGCCACTGATCACTCCGTCCGCTCTCCATCCTGCTCCGACATTGTTCAGTGGCGAAACCGTCAGGTCAAAGTAATAGAGGTCATCTGATGGATCAGTCGGTGTGTCGTTGTCATCACATTCAATATTCTCTACGAGTGCATCTATCGCACATTGATCAGAGCAGGTTTCTGGAGCAGGAACAAAAAGCAAGGCATTACAACCTTGATCTGCGTTATCAATAATGAAAACGGAGGCATCTCCATCTGCAATGGGGTATGGACCTACGGTTGTCAATTCACCATATTGGCCAGACCCGAGGCCATCACTGGTCGTCCAACCATTATCCGATACATTCTGACCCGTAATAAACACATCGAAATAGAAGATATCATCACTAGGATCAGCAGGTGTCCCATTATCGTCACATCGCGTGTTACTAATTGCTGTTTCCAACCGACATTCTGTTGAACAATGCGGTGGAGCATCCACTTCTACTACCTGTCGACACTCTGGATCATCCGCATCCACTACGGTGAAAGACACTGCGCCATCTGCAATATTGTATGGCCCAAGGGTCAAGCTATTGCCAAATTGGCGAGTAACCGGTTCTCCTTCGATTCTCCATCCGCTGCCATTGGCATTTACTTCATTTACGGTGAATAGAATAGTAAAGGTATCATCATCCCCATCACTTTCCGTTCCTTGATCATCACAGTTTACTTCATTGATTACTACATCTAGTGCACATTGATCAGAACAAGTTGCTGGTGGATCAACTTGAAGGAAAGTGGTACAATTAGGATCTTCACTATCTCTTATGTTTAAGCTAATGGAGCCTCCACTGATCGGAAATGGTCCCATAGCCACAGCAAATCCATAGAAGCCTTCAAACTGACCATCGGTAGATTCCCAGGAAAGGGAAGCATTATTGAGGTCATTAACCATTAGATCAAATGTGTAGGTATCATCACTAGGATCTAATGGTGTGCCATTATCATCACAAAGCAGATTTTCTATTTCAGCAGAAATGGCACAAGCTGGAGAACAGAAGTCAGGTGCTTGAATCTCTAGTACCTCTGTACAGGCAGGATCTGCCTCATCGCGAATGGTTATAAGTTTATCGCCTTCTAATACGGAGAATGGTCCAATCGTAATGGGGATATCATATGGACCTTGCTGCACTTCACCATCCACGACCACCTCCCAATTGTTCCCGGTGTTGAAACCAGCTACCGTGATGTCAACAGTATAGGTATCGTCCAAAGGATCGGCAGGAGTTCCATTATCATCACATTGTACATTATCATATAGGGCCTTTAGAAAACAGTCTGTAGAACAGGTAAAGGGCGCCTCAACGGTTACATCCTTGGAACACAGGCTGGCAAAGAAGCGATCTTGCACTGTAAAGTTCAGGTTACCACCAGAAATCGGATAAGGACCAAAGGTTAGTAATGTATTGTAAGCCCCGCGGATATCCTGGAAGTCTGTTACCACCCATTCATCCGAAGTACTTGTCCCCTCTACTAGTATTTGGAAGGTAAAAGTATCATCATCTGGATCGGCAGGTGTACCATTATTATCGCATAGTACATTTTGAATCGTGACCTGAAGACTACAAGCCTCAGGCTGAAGTACTACACCATCCCCATCGTCCTCATCATCAGGATCATCCTCTACATTGCCATCATTATCCGTATCCACGCCGTTGCCAGGAGTAGAATCAAGATCAGGTTGGTCCATAGCGGTCACTTCCGCTAGGTTGACATAATCAGATCCAGGGACGACAGTAATTTGGAAAGTAAGATCTAGAACTTGGCCTTCGTCCAGCGTAAGATCAGACCACACAATGGTTCCTCCCGAGAATACCCCTCCGTTAGAAATATTTGTAGGGTTATCCAATCCATTCGGGAGATAATCCGCGACATCCACTCCCGTGGCAAAGCCCGGCCCGAAGTTGGTCACCTGTATTGTGAAAGTTACTACATCTCCAATGGCTGGATTTGCATTATCCACACGCTTATCCAATTCGATATCGATCGGACAAACGATATGGTTCAAGGTGTGAGTAGCCGTAATCGTACAGCCGGCATCATCAGTTACAATAGCGGTGTAGATACCTGGTTCATCAACAAAAATGCTTGTATTTTCTGGTCCGCCGGTATTGATCGGTCCATTTGGGCCTTCCCAGCTGATCGTGCTAACTGCCAGGTTGCCATTAATGGCTACGGAAATCTCAGCCAGTGTATTTTCACAAACCTCATCTTCTGCTTCGATCTGCACAGCAACGATGGGAATACTAGCAAATAGATCTACCGTTGTACTGGCAAACCACCAAGTGTTGAGTGTATTCTTATCTCCGTAACCGGTAGTAATTTCATCATCAATTCTATCACAGTTGGGAATATTGGGATCAAAATTGGTAAATGTGCGACAGCCTTCAGTTCTACATTCACAGCCTGTCCGACCATCCTTTGGGGAGTTGGTACCGGGGTCATCTGGAATATTGCGATCATCCCAATAGAGGATATTGGAAGAATTACCAAAATTACAAACGGGACGAACAACTTCCACACAGAAACCTTGCTTGAGGAATTCTGCGTCAAACAAAGCCCAGTGCTGAACCCCTTGGGTGTATCTGACGGAGAGATCTACGATATCCCCCAACTCTGCTGGGGTTCCATCCCCTTTCAAGCCGTCCCATGGGATACAGGTAGCAAATTCCTCCCCTTCCTGAAAATCCTGAATAAGAATCACATCCCCTAATTCAGGATCATACTGTCCGTTCTGATTAAAGTCTAGAATGACCTCTACCTGTCCAGGACGTGTCACTTCTACCGGTATACAGTAGCCTTCCGTGTCTCCACATAAGAAGTTTGTGGAGACAGATAATTCCCCACATTCTCCATCGGGGAAGAGCGTTATATCTGGTTCATTCAGGAATATTAAGTGTTCAGCGGAGTTACTGGTGAGGTTTTGGCCAGCAACGGACTGCCGGTCTAGTTCTAGGTTTCCGGTGCTCCCCGGTCCAGTCCGGTTAAAGGCTACGTTAAATGAAAGGCCTTGAAAACCAGAGTTGCTAAAGTCGATTTTGGAAACGAAACCATCGGAGGTGTAGGAGTATATGATACCGTTGAATTCTCTATCCCACACACATTCCGGCAATACGCGATCTCTCGTTGGTGTACGGAATGCCCAGTTGGTAGAGTACACCCGACCATTAATGGCTTGATTATCTTTAGCAACGGTGATATCCCAATAACCGATCACCGTTACATCCTTAAATTCTATAAAATATTTCCCCGCTTCGCTGGGGTCGAAGACGTAGCGATCATCAGTAGTTTCGTAACCCTCGCCCGTGATCACTGCGGGACCCATTGCGGCATCCTCCCAGGAGCTAACGTTTTCTGTAAAGGCGTTAACGTTGAAAGGACCGTGTACGATAGCTCCATCACTAAGTCTGCGAATACGGAACTCATAAGTACCTACTGAGAAAGGAGCACCACTCTGCCGATAGGCTCGGGAAAGTCCCAGATAGACGAGTTCGTCAGGATCTTGAATTTCGAAATACAATCGACTGTTTTCAGGGCCATTGTAGGCACCGAAGTTACCATAGGCCCCTTCGTCGATTAAGAGCATTACAAAATCATCGGGATTTGGTGCGACTTGTTTTACTCCTTCTGCATGGACATTGTTGAGAAAGAGTAGTAGCATTGGGATTAGAAGGAGATAAGAGATGGCGTTCCTGGAAGCCATCAATAGTTGCCACTTCTTTTGTTTAGCGTTGTAAATAGTGTTGTTCATTTAACTCCTGATTTTCGAGACAGGGTTGTGCTCGTCTACTTTAAATATTTGAGCCAGTCCAATAAGGATACTGGTTGCTAAAACAAGTCGGCCAGCGAAGCATTGGGCAGATATTGGGAGAATCAGTCTTCGCCAACGACTTACTTTCATTTTTTTATACAAGCGGATGGGAATCAGACTTGAGGACGAGATCGAGAGGCAAGCGTCTTGGTAGTTCTTAGTGTTGTCAAAATAAGACCTATCCCCCTACGATTCGTAGAAAGCAATAGCTTTCTTGTTCAAGTCAAGTGAATTGACCCAATCCATTACTAACAAAGTTGACCGTATTGAATAGCCTCTTACATTGCTCCTTGAGCTACGGCAAGCTTGGTATAAGCCTTGGTAGTGCTGTTTGTTGGGGGAAGTGACTAGAAACTAGGGGGAGAAAACAATTAAAATATACGCGTCATCTATCCCAAAGTTTCAAGGATACAATGTTTTCCTTAATTGATGTAGTTATACTTACTTGAGGGGAAAGCGATAGGCATGAGCTACCGCCCTTTATTGTTGACCTGCCAAGGGCAGGGGCGTTTCTGACTTAAAGCTTGGCTGACAATTTCACTAGATAAAATGGTGGGAGACAATAGTATAGCGTAATAAATGTTCGAACTTGGAAAAAGTAGGCCGGAACACAAAGGTCCCGACCCCCTTCACATGAAACAAATTTACGCGTTTAATACCGTTTAACTCACAAATATACCTTTTATTAGAGTAAAATCATCTTTTTGGTTCTGGTTTCTTTGTCCGTAGAAACCGTGTAATACATCAGTCCTGGCGACAAATTCTCTCTTTCTACAATCAACTGATGTTGTCCTTTTTCATAATAGCGTTTAGTCATGTACAGCACCTTCCCGTTCATGTCATGGATGGTGAACGTTACATCACTTGCAGCTGGTATAATGAACTCAATCGCAGTCCTTGTATCAAATGGGTTAGGTTTATTCTGGAAAAGTTGGAGGTTAGCAACTTCTTCGATTGCCAGCGGCTGATCCTGCGTAAACCTGAATTCAACATCAAGTAGTTGTTGATCAAGATCGTAGGCTTCTGCCTGTAGCATTCTTGAGCTTACCGAGATCATTTCACTCAATCGGCCGGAGCGTTTAGCTTTGATTTCTAAGCTAAACATTCTCACATTTCCGTTGGACTCAAATTGTTGGGGGTCAGTAATCTGGTGATTCCAACTAGTAGTCAAAATACCTTGTTCTACGTAGTTCCAACCAAAATGTTCCAAGTTTGCAATGTCGTAGGCGGCTCCCAGAATTTCTATACCCCTTGTATCAAAGTTCAGTGCGAACTGATATCCTAAAATATCGCGCAGTTCATCCGTCATAAAGTCAATGGTATAAGTTTGACCTTCTTGCAGCATTTTGTCCTGCAGGTTGAAGCCAAACTTACCATTGGTATTACGGTCGTCTATTTCAATAAGTTGCGTCAATCGAGCTGTGGCATTCACATCTCCAATCTTGATGCCAATGAAATTGGCATTTGACATACAATTGTTCAACAAGCCAGTTGTAATGGACTCAGGAAATTCTTCTGTCCATGGATTTAATGGATTCGGGAATTCATAAGTAGCATCCACGAATCTCCAGCTCGTATTATTCGGTATCTCATCAATGTTACCCAACAGAAGTGCCCTGATCAGGAGTAAATCTAAGGTAGTCACAGTATGAGAGCCATTAACATCTGCTGCGATAACTTTGTAAGGAGAATCCAGGTGTTGAACCCCTAGTAGGTGTCGTTGGATCAGTAGGATATCGAGCGTAGTAACACCATTTCGGTCATCACCATCTTTGAGTGGCTCAATGGTATACTCCTCTCCTTCTAACATACCCACGAACTCAAAGTGACCGGAGCGTTCAGTCATAGATTGTGCAGACATACCGCCTTCCAATCTCACTTCTACTCCCTCGATCATTTCACCATCTTCCGTGTAGATATCGCCGGCGATTAGCATGTCATCTTCGCATGCAGCACACAGATCAGTTACATCGCGAAGTAGCACTTCAGCGGTACAGAACTTGTAATTAGGACCACCAACGCTTCCATCTGGTTGAACGGCCTGTGGATTATCAGCACTGTCCCAAACGTATACCTCTAGTTCCACAATTGCTCCATCATCACAAGTCAGTACTATGCTACTTTGGTTGATGTCCGGTGCAGTACCTACCCTATTCACTGAGAACCGTAGCCCTGGTGTACAATCTGCCTCATCACAGTTAGCCAATTCGGCAGCAAAAACTCGAACACCTACATTATCGAGGTCCCCATCATTGTCAACATCTACCGCTTGAGGCAATTGTTCCAAATCAAGGATCAAACCATTCAAACAATGTGGATCAGGTACGTAACAGTCAATGACTTCGAATCGGATATCCTGTGTACTGCTATTACCACAACCATCTACAATATCCAATCTGAACTGGTGTTTACCGAGTGGATAGACCCCATTGATCGCGAAGTTCGGATATTCACCAACCAAGGCATCTTCCGTAATTTCACCATCGAGTACTCCATCACTCTCCAGATCAAGGAAGACTCGGATTTCGAGGTTCTCTGGCAAGCAATTCTCGATTACAGAGAATGGATAATTGACTTCAGTCTCACAGTCTGCGGTTTCTGTACAGAACACTTCATTAGGGTTAAAGGAGACAGCCGCGGGGATGTTGTCATACATCTTGATACGCTGACTGTAGGTCCAGTACCCATTAGAGGTGGCCGTTCGCCAGTACCCTTCTGGGTTAGACGCCCCATCGCAACTTACATCCTTGGTTCCTTCTAGCGGTGAACGATTGAGTTCATCGTTATCGCTATCCACGAAGGTTCCATCGGGTCTTACTAGTACCCAAACGCGTTCTTCCCCTTCCGTACCATCGCAGTCTTCATCTCTACTGATCTGTACCGGAGCGGAAATTCCATCCCACTCACAGTGGTTAATCACATGATAGGTACGAATTAGGTTGTAACATTCAGCTCCTTCCACGGGTAGGAAGACATCTTCGTAGGAAACTGTGATGGAATCACAACCCGTATTTTGAACAATCAAAGTATCCACATCGAAGATACAGTTGGTCTCTGTGTCTCTTGGGAAACCTATTTCATAGTTCAAGCTATAGTCGAAGATGATCTGCTGTTCGAACACAGCTTCTGATACATTTCCTACTACATCCACTGCCACGAAGCGTCTGATAATATACCCAAATCCGCAGTCATCCAGACTAACTTCAGGGTCTAGTTCGACTGCTTCCGCCGCGCAATTATCCTCTACCAATGGCATGCCGAATAGGTCCGCCATCTGGTTGGTGTTGTATGGATCAAAGCCATCTGGCAGCTCATCGCAGGAAACGATATCATCATCAAGACCGTAGCAGTATGGTAGGGTCTTATCTTCTACCAATACTTCAACGCTACACACATCCACGTTTCCACTAGCGTCCGTGACACGAAGCTCAACCGTTACAAACTGGCCGGCATCACAGCAAGACACCTCGATAAATGGTCCCCAATCTGTGTAGATTTCTGTGCTAAGCGAATCACAAGTCTCTGGGTCTCTGGTATAGATTCTGCGAACCTCGATCGTTTCAATCGCGCAATTATCAAAGCTACCTGCATCGATATTGGCTACGAACAATCTAGCCACGCCAATACCACCTAGGGAAATATTAACCCCTGGTTCACAAACTGCCTGTGGCTTCTCAAGATCTGCTACGCTGAAGAAGCAGCTAGTCGTAGTAGAGGCTCCACATTCATCAAAGACCGTGTATTGGATTTCATAATCTCCAATCGTAATACCTTCTAAAGTGCGATCATCACCATCTTCTATGGTGAAGAGGGTATTGCCTTCGCTATCATTGATTACGGTACGTAGCTGCCAAGCAGCTGCACAACCTACTTGATCAAATCGAGGAGTTGGTATTTCTATCGTGGCCGAGCAAATACCTGGGTCAGTGCTAAAGAGCACACCGGCATCATACCCTTCTGGACAGGTGATACTTGGTATGGCATCATCTCCACTAATCGTTAAGATCTGAGTCTCAGTGGTTGTCTCACCCGTACAATTGTCAGTTATGGTCCAGAATCTGGTAATCTCAGAAGCCCCTCCACAACCAGGGTCTACTTGATCTTGGTAGCTGGCCGTTAGGTTACAATAGTCTGGATTCATCACATGTTGTCCAAAGGCCGATTCAACCGTTGGATAGCCGGTAAGATCTGGATGCGGGTGTCCGTTATCGTCCACCAAGAATTGATCGCTACAAACGAAATCAGCAGCAGCAGGGAAGACGACATCTGTTACCTCTGCCTTACGTACCGTGATACGTTGCTCACAGGTTAATGCATCCCCTGAGATCAAATTGATAGTGAAAGTTCTCAATACCACCACATCATCGCAATCTCCACCAATTACCTCATCTAGGAAGCTGATGTCTGCTACACCGCAGGCATTTTCGAAGGTAGGTCGGCCAGTGAGATCCAGACTAGCGGGGTTGTTCACGATCTGATCAAGATCTGTACAAACCAGACCCTCATCCTCTCCAGTTGAACCAACAATTGTTTCGACATCTTCAGGACAAGTCACTTCAGGTAATGGTCGCGTGATTACTAGTTCGAATTCACAATCTTCGATCAGGCTATCACGGAAAGTAAGCAGATAAGTATCCTGCTCAAAACTATATGGTCCGAAGGTGACGACTTCTCCGTAAAGGCCAGTAGAATCATTGGAGGCTACCCAACCTTCTGCGGAACCTTCTTCATCTTGTACTCTAACATCTACAGTAAAGAAGTCATCGCTTGGATCATCTGGTGTACCGTTATCGCTACAGTTAGTCGACTCCACAACTGCTCTTATATCACATAGTGCCGGGCTACAGGTCGCAGCAGGATCAATAGTGATCGTATCTCTACAACCTGGTGACATCAAGTCTTCCACAACGAAGGTCACTGGACCATCATTGGCACTAAATGGACCGAAGAAGCGCTCAGTATTGTAAAGGCCGGTGCCCATCCAAGTACTCGCACTATCCAGTAGATAAACATTCCATCCGATGCTTCCTTCCATCTCTCCGGTGAAACGTAAAGAAGTAATGAAGACATCGTCTTCTCGGTCATTAACGGTTCCATTATCATTACAAACTACCTCAACCATTTCCGCATCAATACGACAGCCTGCAGAACAAGCTTCCGGTGCTGGCACGAAGACAGCCACTTGGCAATTCGGATTGACGTCACTAATCACCAAGAAGGATACAGCTCCTTCTTCTTGGATCGAGTATGGACCAAAGGTCACCACGTTCTCTCCAAATACACCGGTAGTCGCATTGGGGTCTTCAGCCGTCCAGCTAGAGCCGGCTAGTGCCGTACTAGTGAACACCATGTCGAAGTAATATACGTCATCTGATGGATCATTTGGCGTACCGCTATCATCACAGCGGAGATCTGGCATTAGCACTTGTACATCACATTGAGAACAATTTTCTGGAGCTGGCGCTTGTACCTCGATACTTGCGGTACAACTTCTATCTGCCCTATCCACTATTGTGAAGCTCTGTAGCATTCCATCAGCTACTTGGTCAGGAACCGTGACTTCCGTATTGTATGGACCACTGAATGAACCATCAGCGGTCTCCCATACGTCACCTACTCCTAGGACGGTAATTGTAAAGTTGTAGGTACTGTCGGAAGTACATACTGGTTCGGTAGCCAGTACCTGTGTAATGCCACACTCGTCAGAACATGATTCTGGAGAAGTGACTACAATCTCTTCTACTCCACATTCTGGATCATCAATGTCATTTACCACTATGGTTACGTCCGTACCAATTGGCAGATCATCTATCGTCATGGTACTACCGTAAGTACCAATGGCTCTTACTACTCCATCTATACTTGCTTGCCAACCGCTGTTTCCGCCATTCAGTCCATTGACTGTCATTGTGAAGCTGTAGGTATCATCCGATGGATCAGATGGTGTACCATTGTCATCACAGATGCCTTCAGCATCGGCAATAATTTCGAAAGCACAGGCATCGGAGCAAGCTGTCGGTGGCAAGATAAAGATGGTATCCTTACAAGTAACATCAATTACATCTTCAATAATAATTCCAATCTCCTGCAATGGATCAGGAATAGTCAATGGCCCGAAAGTGTGGGTAGTTGGGAAGGTTCCAGTACCAATGGCTGTTCCATCTAACAAGCTTGCTCTCCAAGCAGCTCCCACATCAGAATGTTCCACGGAAATATCCATGGTAACAAAGAAGACGTCATCCGTCGGATCCGCTGGGGTTCCGTTACCATCACAGGTAACCTCCTGCACATCACCAATTACTTCACAATCTGGCTGCGAACAAGGCTCTGGTGCAGGGGCAACGATGATTACTTGACAGCTGATATCTTGGCAATCTGCAATCTTGATACTGACATCTCCATCAGCTATTAGATAAGGTCCAAACTCCACTGTCTCACCATAGTCACCGGTTTGACCCGCTCCATCTAATTCTCTCCAGCAAGTGCCAAAGTTGTACTGGCCATTGATTGTTACAGGCACGGTGAAAGTATCGTCAGAAGGATCGCTGGTTCCTTGATCGTCACATCTTATTTCACCCACTACAGCATCTATCAAACATTCTTCTGAGCAAGTTTCTGGAGCCTCCAAGAAGATTGAACCAGCGCACTCTTCATTGCTCAAGTCAAAGAAATTCAAGACTCTATTTCCGCCACTTACCGGATAAGGTCCAAACAGTACGGTAGTACCGTAAGCGTAGTCTGTACCTTGCTGGAAGGCCTGTGGCGTAGACCATCTTGCTCCTGTGTTGAAGCCCTCTACTCTAACCGCAGCATAGAATAAGTCATCACTTGGGTCAAATGGTGTTCCATTATTAGAACAGATGATATTATCTACCACTGCTTCTACAGAACACTCTTCAGAACAAGATGCTGGTGGATCAATAATGATGGATGTTCCACAGTCTGGATCTAACTCATCTTCAATGATTACCTCTACCGGTCCATTTGCAATTAGATAGGGGCCGAAGTTGCCGCTGGTTCCGAAGTTTCCATTATCAACTTCCACTCCTTCGACGAAGGCACGCCAGCGTCCGCTACCGTTATTGCCATCAATATCTAACTGGAAGGAGAAGGTATCGTCAGTTGGATCGGCTGGGGTACCTGCCGGATCACAAACTACCGCATCCGGCTGTGTAACGACTACCTGACACGCACTAGAACAATTCAGTGGGGCTTCCACTAAGATCGCCTCGGTACAGTTTTGGTCGTCCACATCTCTGAAGATCACCTGAACATCTCCATTCACGATTGCTAATGGCCCGATCTCGATTAGTTCGCCATAATTACCGGTAGCCACTACTTCTCCTCCAATCAAGGCTTCCCAGCCATTGCTTCCTACTAGATCTCCTTGTACCTCAACAGTAAAGCTGAAGAGGTCATCGTTAGGGTTGCTAGGCGTTCCGTTGTCAGAACAAACTGGTTCAACGATTACACTTGGTCTAATATCACAAGTGTTGGAGCAGGCAGCAGGTGGAATAATTAGGATATCCGTTCTACAGATGGAATTGTTTTCATCTGAGATGGTCATCGTGAATGGTCCGTCAGCGATCTGAAGTCCAGTGTAAGTTCTCACCTCACCGAATGTTCCGATGTTTCCAAAGTTGTCTTTCCAGGTATTTCCAGCAGGGTTATCAGCATTCACTAATAGACTGAATGAATAGGTATCATCTGAAGGATCACCTGGGGTACCATTATCATTACAAACCGGATCCTGAGCAAGGACTGCGGTAAGTAAGCAATCCGTCGAACAAGTATTTTCCGGTGGGTTCACTACGAAGGTCTCTGTACAATCAGCTACCTCATCATCATACACTTCGATTTCAACCGCACCATCCCTGTAGAAGAATGGACCTAAGGTTTCATTTCTGTTGTAGTTCAGTGATGATAGCCTGATTTCTCCATTGACTTTAGCACTCCAACTATTGTTGTTTGAGCCAGCCACAGATACTGAAACATAGAAGACATCATCCTCAGCATCAGACCCCGTAGAGTTATCGTCACAAACTACCTCTGTAATTTGAGCTACTAAATCACAAGGTCTCAATGAACATGGCTCAGGCGCTTCCCCGCCTAGGATAGCACGACAACCTGAATCCGTATCATCGATGATATAGATGGTCACGTCGCCATCGCTAATTAAGAATGGACCGACTGTCACTACAGCACCAGAGTAATCGCCCGTTCCAACGGTCTCGCCATCTACCTCGGCTCTCCAACCGGGGCTAGTACCGGTACCAAAACCTTGTGCCACTACCTCAACGAAGAAGACATCATCATCTGGATCTAATGGCGTACCATTGTCATCACAGTAGATGTTGGCTACATTACCAATCATATCACAATCTACATCCACAATCACACCATCACCATCATCCTCGTCTCCAAAGTCATCAGTGAAGTCACCATCACCATCGGTATCTACTCCGTTACCTGGCGTGGAATCAGAATCTTCTTCATCAGCCTCGGTCACTTCTGCTAAGTTGAAATAGTTACCGGCAATATTTACCTCTACTCTAATGTCTAAGGTAACGGTCTGGCCTGCCAATAAGGTACCAACCTCCCACTCTCCGGAAATTGGATCGTAGGTACCCACTGAAGCATTGTGACTTAGGTAAATGAAGCCATCCTCAAGCTGATCTGTAACCTCTACTCCATTGGCTATACTAGGTCCTTGGTTGGTCAATTCGATGGTAAAGGTAACTTCTTCTCCGGCATCAACATTACCATTTAGGTCATCCACTGACTTGTCCAATTCCAAGTCGATGATCGGCACAGGGTCAATGATCACACCATCACCATCATCTTCATCACCAGGATCATCACTTACATCTCCATTGTTATTCGTATCCACACCATTATTAGGCGTAGAGTCTACGTCCTCCTCGTTAGCATCAGTAACTTCAGCTAAGTTCACATAGTCGCCATCAGGTTCAACGAAGGCAGTAATATTTAACTCAACCGTTTCTCCTATTCCAATCGTACCTGCATCCCAGGCCCCCGTT
>CBDHHG010000004.1:0-8504 GCA_965263225.1 Saprospiraceae bacterium | reverse complement strand
ATAGCCGACGCCAAGAAGATGATCCAAAAATACTTTGGAAGTATACCTAAAGGCAAGCCTGCTTATCGTCCGGACATTGTAGAACCTTCTCTTACGGGCGAACGCCGGGATACCGTCTACGACAACATCCAGTTACCTGCGGTAGTACAGGCTTATCGAGTGCCTGCTCAAGGCACCGAGGACTACTATGCACTTAAAATGTTGAGTACGCTGCTTTCTCAGGGCAAGAGCTCCAGGTTGTACCGTACCTTGGTGGATGATCAGCAGAAAGCTTTCCAAGTGGCTAATATTCCCCTGGATTTGGAGGACCCTGGTTTATCTATCAACTTTGGGATTGCTAATGTTGGAGTGAATAGCCAAGATTTGGAAGATGCCATGGACGTGGAGATAGAGAAAGTCAGAAAAGAACTGATCACGGATGAAGAATTCCAGAAATTGCGCAATCAGATTGAAAATAACTTCATTTCAAGCAATACAACCGTGGCTGGGATTGCAGGGAGCTTGGCTACCTACGAAATGTTTTTTGGAGATGCCAATTTGATTAATACGGAGATTGATCGATACATGGCCGTTACCAAGGAAGATATCCGCCGAGTGGCTAAGGAATACTTCCATAAAGGGAATAGGGTGGTGTTACACTATATACCACATCCGACCAAGCCCTAAGTTAATAGGCATTAGTGGATGGAATGGCTAAGTATCCCGTGGGACTTGAGAATCTGCCAAACAATTCAATAGTAAAACGGCAGTGAGGATGTTGAGTTACAGTGTTGGCCAGTCTCTATCCGAATTAATCTGTTGACCATAAAAAAGTAGAAATGACAAAGTCTTTAAAATATACGCTATTAGCTTTTCTGGTAGGACTTTTGTTCGTACCAGTGCAAGCTCAGGATGACTTCCGTTCATCTGCCCCTAAACCAGGCCCGGCGCGAAAGATCGTGCTAGGTAAATCTGAGCAATTTACTTTGAAAAATGGCTTGGAAGTGATCGTGGTAGAAAACCATAAATTGCCTCGTATCTCTGCTCAGGTATTTGTTAATGCGCCGGTAACTAATGAAGGTGAAAAAGCGGGGGCTATCCAACTCGCAGGTCAACTTCTGGAAGCAGGCACTACAAGTCGGAGTAAAACAGAAATTGACCAATCAATCGACTTCATTGGTGCTAATGTTGGATCTAATGCTAATGGAGTAGTTGGAGGTGGCTTATCTCGGCATACCGAAACGATTGTGGAATTAATGGCTGATATACTGTTGAATCCTTCTTTTCCTGAGGAAGAATTTGAAAAATTGAAAAAGCAGACGCTTTCTGGAATCACAATTGGAAAGGATGATCCTGGCCAAATGTCCAACAATGTCTCCAGCGTAGTAACCTACGGAGCTGATCACCCTTATGGTGAAATCCCAACAGAAGAAAGCATTAGTCTTACCACCGTTGAAGATTGTAAGAAATACTATAACAACTATTTCCACCCAAATCTTTCTTATCTAGTTTTCGTAGGTGATATCACACCTAAGAAGGCGAAGGAGTTGGCACAGAAGTACTTTGGGGATTGGAAGAAGACCTTTGCTGCAAAGGGGGAATTGCCGAAACCAGAGGCCCCGGAAGCCAATCAGGTGCACTTTGTTACCAAACCTGGTGCCGTACAGTCCGTAGTGAATATTACCTACCCCGTAAATTTCAAGCCAGGTTCAGATGATGCCATCAAGGTCAACATCTTGAATCAGATCTTTGGAGGAGGATTTTTTGGAAGATTGTTCAAAAATATTCGTGAAGACAAGGGGTATTCCTATGGGGCTTATTCTTCTATCTCTAGTGATCAAGAGGTAGGTTCTTTCAGTGCTAATGCCAATGTAAGAAACGAAGTGACGGATAGCGCTTTGGTGGAATTCCTGTATGAGATGAAGCAGATTACCAGCGAAATGGTAACTGATGAGGAGTTGCAGACCGCGAAAAATATGATTATGGGCTCCTTTGCCCGTCAGATGGAACAACCTTCGACGATCGCGAGATTTGCCTTAAATACAGCACGTTACCGACTGCCTGCCAATTATTATGCTACCTATTTGGAGCGTCTAGATGCGGTTACTAAAGAGGAGATCTTGGAAGTGGCCAAGAAGTATATCCGTCCGGAAAATGCCAATATCGTAGTAGTTGGAAACAAAGAAACGGGTGAAAAACTGAAGCAGTTTAGCGCCAATGGTAAGTTGAAGTACTACGACGGACAAGGCAAGGAAATCCAACAATTGAAGGTCGTGTTACCGGATGATACCAAGGCTGAAGATGTGCTTTCTAACTATATCAAAGCTATTGGTGGTAAGCAGGCCTTGGCTGGGGTTAAAGATATGACGGTGATGCTATCAGCGTCTGTGCAAGGGATGGGTATGGAGATGAAGAGAGTAATCAAAGAGGGTAAGATGTTGATGGAGGTAAAAGCGAATGGCATGCTCATGAACCAAGTGAAGTTTGATGGGGCGAAAGCAGCTATCAGTCAGATGGGGCAACCTCAGGAAGTTGATGCCGCAACACTTGAAGGACTGAAAGAAGATGCTATGCTATTCCCTGAACTGGCTTACGACAAGTTGGGCAAGAAACTGGCCTTAAAGGGAGGAGAGATGCTGGATGGGCAGCGGGTTTATGTCATCGAGGTAGAATCGGCTAATGGCAAGAAACAGACCGAGTATTATGATATCAAATCTGGCTTGAAGGTGCGCAGCCAAAGTAATGAAGGCGGCAACCTGGTACAAACTGACTATAAGAATTATCAAGAGGTGGAAGGTGGAATCCTAATGCCTTTTGAAATTGTATCCATTGGTCAAGCACCATTTCCACTAACTTTTAAGGTAACGGAAGTAAAAGTAAATCAAGGCGTGGAAGATGCCGTGTTTAAAGTAGAGTAGTTTCTTCTGCGAGAAGAAAGTTGCTTGAAGAAAAAAGAAACCTCTTGGGTTCAGCAGTAGCTGGTCCGAGAGGTTTTTTTCTTAGAGAATATTTTTCGAACTTGGCTTGTAGTTCCTCGGCGAAAGAAATATACTTGCAGCCAAATTTGCGTCTTTTCTGATGATAGTACGTACAGGCAATCCAATAAAGCACATTCAACATGGAACCCATCCAGGTATTTGTAACAGGTGGTACCTTTGATAAGGACTACGATTTCATCACCGGAAATCTCTTCTTTAAGGATACTCATCTTCCCAAAATGTTTGAGCGTGGGAGGTCGACTTTGAATATTGACGTCAAGACGCTAATGATGGTGGATAGCCTGGAAATGACTGAAGCGGATCGAGAAATTATTGTGTACAATTGCAAGCGCAATAAAGCCAAGAAGATCTTACTCACGCACGGGACGGATAAAATGGTTGAAACAGCAGGGTACATCGCTAAGGCGGGAATATTGGAGAAGACAATTGTGCTGACGGGAGCCATGATCCCGTATGCCTTTGGTACCTCTTCCGACGGATTCTTTAACTTGGGAAGTGCGCTGGCTTTTGTGCAAACATTACCACCTGGTGTATATGTAGTCATGAATGGGCGCTATTATCATTGGGATGCCGTGCGGAAGAACAGAAAGACTGGCTTTTTTGAATCCACCAAAGAAGAATATTAAAATTAGCATATGGATAGTTTTGGACTAATTGCAGAATTGGTTTTTTTCGGAATGGGGGTTTATTTCCTTTTACTGTCCTTTGGAAAGATTAAGGTCAAAAAGCCAGAAGACCAGGATAGGATAGATGCCTTCTTTGCGGGTAAGACGTGGTTTCTACGTATACTTGCCGTTTTTCTAGTCATTGTAATGGGCTTGAATCTAATTGTACATATCAGTCAGCTTTTCGGATAGCAAAAGATGCTTACGGCACTTGTTTCTCTCTCGCTTCTCCCTTGGCACATCCACTGCCATAGACTAAAATTATTTTGTCCTAAAACTGTATCCTTATGATCAAGTCAACATTATGACTATGATTAATGGCTGAGAAGGTATTTGCTCAGGCTTGCAGCACTTGCCTTTTTGCAACCGTTGCTGAAACATTAGCAATCATTACTACTTCTAGTTGAAGTAGGCTAATAGTTTTAGGAAAACAGCCAAAAAATCTCATTCTGATTACAAAATATGGCTAAAGTCGAAGCTGTCGGCGGTTTCTTCCCTTTGGATGCTCAGGGGAATATCATCAATCCTACGGGTTGTCATCTTATCCCTGCGGCCTGGCATCCGCTTTTATCTGCCATTGTAGCAGTTTATCAAAAACATTACGGTATAGCATTACAGAGTCTATGGATCAGAGGTAGTTTGGCTCGTGGCTTGATGAGTGCCAACTGGTCAGATGTGGATGTCTTTGGATTGATTCAACAGGGTAGAGAAGTGCGCTGGTCAAATCTACCGCTTTCTCCAATTGAAGAAAAAGAGCTGAGGAAATTGTTACCTGCTGGCTATGAGCAAGTCCCATTAGAGATGATGTATAGTACTTTTTGCTCAAGCTTACTTAATCAGATGCCGAAGATCGCGATGATCTTGAAGACACAATCTGTATGCTGGTGGGGAGATGATATCAGCAGCCGTTTGCCAAATTACCGACCTGGTACCGCGATGATGTTGAACCATCGATGGCTAGCCGTAGATTGGGATGCCCTCCAGCGGAATACGGGAGCATGCCAGACTACCTATCAAAGCTTTATCAAGACATTGCTTAGGACCGCATTTGAGCTGGTCATCAATCGACTTGGAAAGTACACACCCGATCTATATTGGTGCGTCGAAGCTTTCATGCAATATTACCCCAAGAAGGGCGCCACTTTAAAAAAAATACTAAATTTGTATGTCCAACCGTTGAAGGAAAAATATCAACTAACCGCACTACTAGAGGAAATTACACCTTGGATGATAAGCGAGTCACAACGGCAAATTACTCAAATACTGCCGCTCCCTGTTCATAACTGACCGCTGCCTTCCCATTGAGCTTACAGTAAAGGCTAAATGAATTAAATTCTTTATAATTGCAGACTTGGGTTTAGGCCCTTTAACTATAACAAGACTAGGTATCCAAAATGAAAAAACAAATTATTATTCCAACCATAGGAAGCCTGTTAATGCTGTTTATTGGCAGTTCGCTTTCGGCCCAAGGTAGTCTCTTTGATGCAGGGGAGATTCCGGAGATTAAGATTACTTTTGAGAAAGAAAACTGGCGCTATTTGCTGGACTCACTACGCTATAATGGCGAAGGATTACTGCAAGCTGCCGTCGAGCTTGACACGGAAAAAGTTGGGGATGCGGGCGTCCGCTATCGGTCTGGGGTAGGTTTCACGCCAGGAAACAAAAGAAATGGCCTCTACATCCAATTACCGGCGGACTTATCCAATGAGAAGTTAAAAGGATATAGCGCGCTCGACCTTTCCAGCGCAGTAAGAGACCCTAGTTTAATACGCGAGGTGCTCGCTTATGAAATCATTCGATCCTATATACCTGCTCCGAAAGCAAACTTTGCGAAAGTCTTTATCAATGAGGATTATTACGGCCTGTTTGTCAATATCGAACCCCTAGATCAACCTTTCTGGAGTAGATATGGAATGTCTGGTAAAGGAAGCCTTTTTCTTAGCAATCCAGAAATTATAGAACAAGAGCCGGAGGGATGTACCAGCCGAATTTATGGCTCCTTGGGAGCGGACAAAGGGATAAGCTGTTTAAAAAATCACTTCGATGCTAAGCCAGGAGCTAACTGGGGAGCCCTTGAACGCCTAACCGAAAGCTTGAATGGCGACCTATCCAAGATTGAGCAGATGTTGGATGTAGATAAGACCCTGTGGATGTTAGCTTTCAATAATGTGGTAGCCAACTTAAATAGCTATTCAGGACAATATAGCCCGAACTATTACTTGTATTTGGGAGAAGACGGGCGATTTGTTCCCATCGTCACTCAATTGAACTTAGCCTTCGGTAGTTTCAAGAATACGGGTTCTGGTTCTGATTTAGGGATACGTCAGTTGATCCAACTAGATCCATTGCTCCATTCAGATAATCCGAATATGCCTTTGATCAGTCGTCTCTTATCTAATGACCTTTACAAGAAGCAGTACCTCAGTCACATGAGTACGATTGTAAGTGATCATTTCAAAGGCGAGAACTTCAAAGAAAAGGCGACTGCCTTGCAGCAGGAAATTTTAAGTCCGCTGATGGAAGATGTGAACAAGTATTACCCAACTTCTGATTTCCTACGTAGTAAGGAAGAAATCATTGGTAAGAAAAGCCGTATTCCAGGTTTGGTAGATTTTATGAGCAAACGCGCCAATTTTCTTAAAATGAACCCTGCATTTACTATCCGTCCGCCGGCGATTGCAGAGGTAGAGGTAAAGCGTCGGGAGCGATTCTCAAGCAAACGGGTATCTGACTTTGAGATTCAAGCCAAGATCGGTAAGTTTACAAAGAAAGTTCACGTCTATTACCGCTTTGAGGAAGGCAATACTTTTAAAATGGCGGAGATGAAAGACAATGGCAGTAGCTCCGATGAAAAGGCCAATGACAATGTATACGGCGTGAAGATTACGCCCCCCGCCGGACAAAAATCGATCGAGTATTACATCTTTGCCGAAAACGCCAAGGCTGTAAATTATAGCCCAGTGCATTACACCAAGGAGCGTTATTCAGCCTCTATACAGGAATTAAATAAATAGGCCTCAGCAAGCCTTTCCAAAGTGGGAAAATCTCAAAGTAAGTCTTGTTGACAGCTTTGCCAAGACATTCTCTGAGATTTTCCTACTCCCATACAACCTATCTAAGCCCTATTCTACCTTTTATATCGGATTAATCACTTACTTTTACGTAAGTGGAAAAGACTCAGTTTCCCCAAAAACAGAATAGTCCAATTATGAGAGAGTTATTGTTCAGTATATGTCTGCTACTCATCACAATGACTGGGGGATTGGCCCAGGAGCTAAATTTGTTTCGTGTTGATTCTATCCTTGAGGTGAAAATCTACTTTGAAGAAACGGATTGGGACCAGCGCTTGGATGACATGAAACAGGCTGGAAAGGATAAACGTCTGATAGGGAAAGTGGTAGTTAATGGTAGAGAATTTGAAGAGGTTGGGGTAAGATACAAAGGAAACAGTTCCTACTTCAATGTACGAAACGCTGGTCATAGTAAATTGCCTTTTAACATCAAACTAGATTACAAGGGCAAAAAACAGTCGCTTCCGGGAAATGTAACTACACTCAAGCTCTCCAACGTTTTCCGGGATCCGAGTTTCCTACGGGAGGTATTGGCCTATGAAATTGCGGGGGAGTACATGCCTGCGCCTAAGGCAAACTTTGCCAAAGTTTATGTCAACGATAAGTTTCTTGGACTCTATAATAATACGGAGTCTATTGATGAGTTGTTTCTGGATCAATACTATGGCGAGCATGAGGGTACTTTAGTCAAATGTGATCCAAATTGGCACGTGCAAGCCCCAGAGAACTGTGCCAAAGGGGATAAGGCATCTTTGATGTATTTAGGGCAAGATTCAACTTGTTACCTGGGCCTGTATGAGATGAAAACGGAGAATGGTTGGTCTGATTTAATTGAATTGACCAGGGTCCTTAACCAAGATTTTGAACAGATTGAGCAAATATTGGATGTGGATCAAGCCTTGTGGATGCTTGCCTTTGATAATATATTGGTTAATCTGGATTCCTACATTGGCCAGTTGTGTCATAATTACTATTTGTATCAGGATAGTGCTGGAGTCTTTCACCCACTTGTTTGGGATATGAATTTAGCCTTTGGGGGATTCAGAAGAACAGGCATCGGTAATTCACTATCGAATACTGCCATGGCAAAAATGAGCCCTTTTATCCACTTCAAGGAGAAGAATAAGAAGCGGCCACTGGTCACACAGCTACTTTCCAATGCTTTTTATCGCAAGATATATGTGGCACATCTCAAGACGATTTTACAGGAGCAATTTCAAAGCACGAAGTATTTGCAGCGAGCCATGGAGATACAGCAATTGATTGGCGAAAAAGTAGAAGAAGACGAAAACAGATTGTATGAATTGACGACTTTTAAGGCTAATGTAGATACAACCATCAGAGTGGAGGGGGCCGCCATCGTTGGGATCAAGGAGTTGATGGAGCCTAGAATTGAATACCTTAAAAATCATCCACTGCTTAAAATGGAACAGCCGTCCATTAGCGAAGTCGAACATGTGGAGTACGGAGAGTTTACCGGTTTTTCGGCTAGGGTAGAAGGGGCCAAGAAAGTTTGGTTGTGCTACCGCGAAAATGGTTGTGGTCCGTTCCAACGACTGGAAATGTTTGACGATAGTGGCCATCACGATCAGCAAGAGGGAGATAGTATCTGGGGAACTACTTTAGAGAAAGGAAAAGGCCTTCAGTATTATATCATTGCAGAGGCGGAGCATACTGCAAGCCTTTCTCCGGCAAGAGCTGCCTTACAATTCTACGAGATCAAGTAAGTTGTAATTATGCCCCTGATCCGTACCTCTTCTTATCCTGGTGCCCCTTTTTACCAATTCAAT
>CBDHHG010000003.1:0-96029 GCA_965263225.1 Saprospiraceae bacterium | reverse complement strand
ATTTGATCGATTTCCGCACTGCGGCAGAGTGAATTTAGGAATTCGGACCGATTGATCCCCAGGCAAATAGCATTAACAATCTTTTAACGATCCTCAAAAATATAAATGCAACTTTTTTCAGCGTATTTTTGTCCTTATACTGTTAGATAATCTAAGGCCTTAAATAGCTATTATGTCAGATCGGCACCGTCAATTAGCGGCTATCGTTTTTACAGATATTGTGGGGTACTCGGCAATGATGCAACAAGACGAGACTCGTGCGACCATCGTACGAGAAAGGCATCGTGCAGTCTTTGATGAACTAACCGAGCGTTTTGGCGGACGCATTCTACAGTATTATGGTGATGGTACATTAAGCATTTTTCAGTCTGCGGTAGCAGCAGTGGAATGTTCTGTAGAGATGCAAAAGGCCTTTCGGGAGGCACCTACCGTTCCACTCCGAATTGGGATTCATACCGGAGATATCACCTTTAGTAAGGAAGAAGTTTATGGAGATGGTTTAAATATTGCCTCCAGAATAGAGGCAGCCTGTATGCCCGGTGGACTTTTTATTTCAGGTAAAGTCTACGATGATATCAAGAATCACAAATGGTTAAAGGCGAAATCATTGGGAGAGTTTGAGTTCAAAAACATCAAGCAGCCTATTCCCATGTACGCGGTGAGTACAGAGGGTTTGAGTGTACCCACGGATGACAAACTATCTTATCTGAAGCAGAGTAAAGCAAAAGTAGTCAACATTCGTACAACCAACAGCTCAAGTGAACGAACTCCCAGGTCCTTGGCTTTGCAATTCAGAGAAGGTGCGTTGTGGCTACTGACGATCCTGGCGCTCATTTTAATCGGGATGAATTTCCTCAATCAAGAAGAACCCGCTCCTGTGTATGCTGGGCCACTTGATGGGCAGATAGCTATCGCGGTATTACCCTTTTCCAATTTCAGTGACAATGAGGAAGATGAGTATTTCAGTGATGGGATTACAGAAGATATTTTGACCCTTTTATCTCGGATGAATGATGTACGTGTCATTTCTCGCACTTCCGTAATGCAGTATAAGAATACCAATAAAACTGTGCGGGAAATCGCAGCCGAGCTAAATGCTTCCCATATTTTGGAAGGAAGTGTCCGTAAATCTGGTAATAAAGTACGAGTGGTAGCGCAGCTCATTGATGCGGTAACGGATGCGCATCTTTGGGCGCAGACGTATGACAAGGAAATGACAGAACTCTTTGAAATCCAGAGTAATGTAGCACAAGATATTGCCTTGGCGCTAGAGCATGAATTGAGTCCCTCCGAATGGGCGAATATCAACAAAAAACCTACCAAAAACCTGGTTGCCTACGAACACTATTTGAAGGGGCGTGATTTTTACGGGAAATACGACAAGGCCAGCAACGATAAAGCCATAGAGCATTTCAAAACGGCCCTGGATCTGGATACGAGTTTTGCCTTGGCCTATGCTGGTTTAGGAGATGCGATCAGTCAAAAGGCGAACTATGAGCACAAGCCAGTGCTATTGGATTCTGCCAAGATGGTGAGCCAAAAGGCGATTCGTTTAGATAAGAACTGTTCTGAAGGGTATAAGGCATTAGGCTTAGCCTATCACTATAAGGGAGATAAGGAAAAAGCCATGGAAGCCTATCAACAGGCTGTAGCTGAAAATCCGAATAATGATCTGGCCATTTCTAATATTGCTATGATTCATAATGATCAGGGGGAGTATGTGGAGGGCTTTAGATGGGCGAAGCGAGCTTTTGACCTCAATCCCAAACATCCTATGGCTTTGAAGAGGCTTTCTGAGATCACCCAAGTGGTGGGGCTAGAGAACGAGGCGGAAGAACTTTTGAAGAAAGGCATCAAGGAGAATCCGGAGAACGTTGAATTCTATCAAGACCTGAGTGATCTTTATCTGAAGCAGAACAAACTCAAAGAAGCTGAGCTATACTGTAAAAAGGTAATGAAGATGCAGCCTAATAACAGAAAGGCACCTATCCTCATGGCTCGTGTACGGCTGATGGAAAAGGATTTTGCCCAGGCTCACCAGTATTTTAAGCAAGCAAAAGAGTTTGAGGTTGTGGAGAAGGAAGAGATGGAGATGGATGAAGAAGATAGAGACTGGGAAGTAGATCTAGGTTTAGCCTTGACTGAAATGGAGCTGAATCACGATGAGGAAAGCCGGGAGGAGTTGGAAGATATCCTTGACGATTTGGATGATGAACTGGAAGAACATCCAAGAGGGGATCGATTATTCCTAAAGAGCATTATCGAGGCTAGCATCGGAGAAACGGAAGCAGCCGTTAAGACCTTGGAAAAAGCGGTAGATCATAATTTCCTCAATGTCGAACTGATTGTCAATAATCCTGCTTTCGAAAAGATGGTGCAGAAAAACAAGAGAGATATTATCAAGATTTCTAATCGGATTGAGCAGAAACTCAATAAAATGAAAGTGGAGGTTAAGACCATCAACGTCTTGCCAAACTTATAATTGTACCATTCCTATCGTTGTTTGAAGCAGATCATATGCTTCAAATCTTATCCAGCATTGGACAATACTATGGATTCAATGGCCAGAAACCATTTCTATCCTCCTTTGTTTAATTTGTTCTACAGACAAAGCCCAAATCCTAGCTAGAGTTCTTCCAAAATTCTCTAATTTTAAAGGGTCCTGTCCGACCTGGACAGGTGAGACCTTTAAGACAAAACGAATGAACGGAAAGAATCCAACTTTGCTATTGGCTTGGTTTGCCCTTTGGATTTGGTTGGCAGGCTGTCAACCCTCTTCAGGTCCGACAACCTCCAAAAAACGCCTTCCTGCTGTTGTTGATTACAACTTTCACGTACGGCCCATTTTGTCAGATCGCTGTTTTGCTTGCCATGGCTTCGATGAAAACGCCAGAGAAGCTGACTTGCGACTGGATGAGGCAGAGGCCGCTTATCGGCTGCTGGACAATGGTCGTCAGATCATTAGCCCCGGCAAATTGAAAAATAGTGAATTCTGGCATCGTATCCATAGTGAAGACCCAGAGCTAATCATGCCCCCTCCTGAAAGTAATCTGACACTTACTAACTACGAAAAGAATCTGCTTAGTAAGTGGATCGAACAAGGCGCGGAATATAAAGATCTTTGGTCTTTCACCCCGCCTGAAAAACCTACAGTTCCCAAGGTCGCAAAAAAGGATTGGGCCATTAATGAAATAGATCAATTCATCTTGGAGAAATTGGAAGGTACTGGACTTTCAGTGTCTGGACCCGAGCGGAAGGAAAAACTCCTGCGGAGGCTTAGTTTTGACCTTACTGGCTTACCGCCAAGCCCGGAAAACCTGGAAGCATTTATAGCTGATGAATCTCCTAATGCCTACGAAAAACAAATTGACCAACTACTAAGCTCTCCTCATTACGGGGAACGAATGGCCTCTATTTGGTTGGAGGCGGCGCGCTATGCGGATTCACATGGCTACCAAGATGATCGCCCCAGAACCATTTGGCCCTGGCGCGATTGGGTGATCAAAGCCTATAATGAGAACTTACCATACGATGACTTCATCACCTGGCAATTGGCAGGGGATTTACTACCCAATTCATCTTACGAACAAAAATTGGCTACTGCCTTTAACCGCAATCATGGGATTACCCAGGAAGGGGGAGTGGTCAATGAAGAGTATATCACGGAATACGTAGCGGATCGTACCAATACTGTGGCTACGGCATTCCTGGGGTTGACGATGGAGTGCGCCCGTTGCCATGATCATAAATATGATCCGATATCACAGAAGGATTACTACCAGATGTTTGCGTTTTTCAATGGGATTAATGAGCGAGGACAGATCAATTACTTTGATGAAGCGCCTAAGCCACATATGCGTATGGAAGATCCCAAATTGGAAGAGAAAATTAAGTGGCTTGATTCTTTGCGGACAGCCAAAGCCTTAGAGGTAGCAGAATGGGATCAGAAGGATCAGGAGGGGTTCAACCAATGGCTTGAAAGGGATTACCCCAGTATAGATGTGAAGGCTGAATTGCAACGGGGGTTGATTGCGCATTATCAGTTGGATGAATTTGCATCTTTAAGTTCACCAAGCGCACTTCCTGGTCATCCATCAGCCAAAGCCAATGTCAAGATCATCAGCGAACTCAGTAGCCCAATTGCTGGAGCAGGGCAAAAGGGTAAGGCACTGCAATTTGATGGCCGCAACTATTTAAGTCTAGGGGATGTCGGAGATTTTGAAGAATGCGATCATTTCACTATTGCAGCTTATGTTAAACCCATGCAGAAACCTGAAAAGCTGGCGGGGCTATTGGCGAGACGGAATGGTGAGCAAAAAAGGGCGGGGTATGAACTGGTGTTGACGCCAACCGGCCGATTACAAGCTGGTATCTTTCATGATAGGAACAAAGAACGAGCAATCGTAGAAAGTATTGGCCAGATTCAGATCGGGGTGTGGACGCATGTCGGTATGACCTACGATGGAAGCGGACAGGCCTCGGGCATTACTATTTATATCAATGGTGAAAAACAAGCTACGCGAGCGTTATTTGATCAATTGAATCGCAAAAGCATCCTTAATGGCAACGACTTTTTAGTTGGCAATTGGACGCCACGTCGAGCTAGGTCAGGTAGATACCAAGGTTTTGATCAGGGATGGGTGGATGAAGTAAGAATCTATAATCGAACACTCAGTCCAGTGGAATTAGCTAGCCTGGTGGATAAGGCGCAAGCTTATGCCTATCCCGCTGTGAAACAAAGCCCCACTCATCTGGCAGCCCTAAGGTCTTTCTATCGTAACCGGTGGGATGACACTTACAAAACCAAACAAAGTACTTTGGACAGCCTACGATCCATCTACCTTGAAGTACCTTATATTATGGTGATGGAGGAAATGGAAGAACCGAGACCAACGCATATCCTGAGCCGGGGTGCCTATGATTCTCCCTTGGAGCAAGTGGAGGCAAGTACCCCTTCCACCTTACCTCCCTTCCCACCCGATGCCCCGCAGAACCGCCTGGGCTTATCTCAATGGCTCACCCAACCCGATCACCCTCTAACTGCTAGAGTTGCCATTAATCGCTTGTGGCAAATGCTATTTGGACGGGGACTGGTGGATACCCCTGAAGATTTTGGGAATCAGGGCGCCTTGCCTTCGCACCCGGAGTTGTTGGACTGGCTAGCCGTGACCTTTGTCGAAGAGGGTTGGGACATTAAAGCCATGTTGAAAAGAATGGTCCTTTCTGCTACCTACCAGCAGTCGGCTGAACGTAACGCTAAAATGCTAAAATTAGATCCGGATAATATTCTCCTGTCTTGTGGCCCTTACCAGCGATTGGGAGCGGAAATGCTCCGAGATCAAGCATTGGCAACTAGTGAGTTATTGAATGCTAAGATCGGTGGGAAGTGGGTGAAACCTTATCAGCCAGCGGGAATTTGGAAAGAACTGGCTAATCAAATTGGCGAGAACAAATACCGGCAGAGTAGAGGGGAGGACTTATACAGAAGGGGTATCTATTCCTACTGGAAACGTACCATTCCACCTCCAGTCATGCTAACCTTCGATGCCTCGGAACGGGCAGTATGTGTGGTGAAGCGACAGAGTACTAGCACTCCTCTACAGGCATTGGTCTTATTGAATGATCCCCAATTCTTGGAGGCTTCAAGGGCTTTAGCGCAATCAGTCATGCTAAAGGAGACGAGTAGTGAAGTTTGGATTAAGTCCATTTTTAGTCGATTAACATCCAGGCAACCCGATGCTTCAGAGCTGTCCGATCTACTGCAACTATGGGAAGAGGAACGGAAAAATTATGAGGCAGATCCAGAGGGAGCCAAAGCATTGCTCGGTCTGGGCGCTTCACCCCTTAACCCCTCGCTCGCCATAGCTGACCTCGCCGCCCTGACTTTGGTAGCTAATGTTATTCTCAATCTGGATGAGGCAAAAATGCAATCCTAAGGATTACTCAAAAAGAAAAGCAAATCATGAAATCAAAATATAGACCCATTCGCTATAGTGAGCCGGAACAAGAAGCGGCGATACAAATGAACCGTCGTCATTTTCTAGGGAAACTAGGGATGGGAATCGGTGGAGCAGCCTTAGCTAGCTTATTGCCTTCCTGCGGCCATTCGACTGTCCCTTCTGGCATTCCCAAACCATTGGCCGGAATACTTAGTGATCCACACATCGCCCCGAAAGCCAAGCGCGTGATTTATCTATTTCAGAGCGGGAGCCCGTCTCAGATGGATCTTTTTGATTACAAACCCAAAATGCAGGAACTTCATGGCCAGCAGCTACCGGATTCGGTACGCAATGGCCAGCGCTTGACGGGAATGACGGCTTTTCAATCCTCTTTCCCTTTGGCATCCTCTTATTTCAAGTTTCAGCAACATGGACAGAGTGGAGCATGGGTGAGCGAATTGATGCCACACACCGCTAAAATAGCGGATGAACTCTGCTTTATTAAATCCATGCACACCGAGGCAATCAATCACGATCCAGCCATTACCTTCTTTCAAACGGGATCTCAGCAACCTGGGCGGCCGAGTATGGGGGCTTGGCTATCCTATGGATTAGGTAGTTCCAATGATAATCTCCCAACTTTTATTGTTCTCTTATCTCGTGGACTGATTCGTCCCCAGCCGATCTATTCACGCCTATGGGGAAATGGATTCCTAGCCTCTATGCATCAGGGTGTGCAATTGCGCTCTGGAAAAGATCCTGTTCTTTTTATCAATAATCCTGATGGGATGAGTGCCAGTCAGCGCCGGAATGCATTGGATCATTTGGCAAAGTTAAATGCTAAGCGACAGGCGGACTTTGGTGATCCTGAGATTAGTTCTCGCATTGCGCAATATGAGATGGCCTATCGCATGCAAACCTCCGTTCCCGATGTAGTAGACTTGTCCAATGAGCCCGATGAAGTCTTTGAACTCTATGGCGAAGACGCCCGCCGTCCTGGCACTTTTGCGGCCAATTGCCTGCTCGCTCGTCGGTTGGCAGAACGAGATGTGAAGTTTATCCAATTGTACCATATGGGGTGGGATCATCATGTAGATTTACCCAAGGATATCATCCCGCAGGCTCGGGATACCGATCAAGCTAGCGCAGCCCTGGTACAAGATTTGAAACGACGAGGACTCTTAGAGGATACCTTGGTGGTTTGGGGGGGCGAATTTGGTCGGACCATCTATAGTCAAGGTAAATTGACGCCCGACAACTATGGGCGAGATCATCATCCACGTTGCTTCACGATTTGGATGGCCGGAGGAGGTGTGAAACCTGGAATTACTTATGGAGAGACGGATGATTTTAGTTACAATATCGTAAAGGATCCGGTACATGTTCACGACTTTCAGGCCACCATGCTCCATTTATTGGGTATAGATCATGAAAAATTGACCTTTAAACACCAAGGCAGAAGATACCGCCTAACGGATGTGCACGGTCATGTGGTCAAAGGAATTCTAGCCTAAAAGAGGACGTTTACTGCAGGTATTGCAATAAGCGCTCGTTGGAAGCATGCGGTAAGAAGAGGTTGAATTCTAAGAAGTAGCCTTCTGGATCATAACCGACAAAGGACCTGTATTTGGATTCTAAGCCGACCGACATATGCTTGGAGTGAAGGGGGAAGTTTTGACTGCTTTCCACGTACTGGTACCAGCCTTCGACATCCTCTAGAAAAAAGGATACGTTTACGGCTTTATCATCAGTAAAGGAATGCATCCCGCGTCGTTCATCTACCAAACCAAGGAAGCCCGTTGGAGAGACTTGGTAGATCTTCGTCCAACCTTGATCTGCTACTAAACGGATTCCAATTGTTTCTTCATAGAAATTTTGCATTTGTAAAAGATCCTTGTAGTAGAGCCAGGTAATGCTTCCGTTAAAACCCAAACCTGGTGGTACTTTGCTGCTTTCTTGTACTGGATAAACCGTTTTTGCTTTTTCTAAGGCAGGAATAAATCGCTCATTTTCAGGGTGTTGCTTAAAGGTTTCGAATTCCAGTAAATATCCTTCTGGATCAATGGCTACAAAGCCATCGTGCGCATTGCCTTCTTTAGGTTTGTATTCGTATTTAATGGGGATGTTTTGATCTTTTAAGTACGCATACCAGCCAGAAAGTTGGTTGGTAAGCAATGCTAGCGCTACCGTTTTAGGCTCTTTTTCATTGTGCATGCCTACCGTGGCATCCACTAGCGTCAGATAGGAATCAGCAGCAATTCGCAAAATCTTGGCTACGCCATAATCCGCTACGATTTCTAGCCCCAAAGTATTTGAATAGAAGTCGCTAGCCTGATCCAAATCTTTATAATAAAAGAAGACATTACTGGCTTTGATACCAAAATCTTGCATAGTGCGAAAATCCGTATTTCCAGCTAGCAATTCATTGACCCGAGCAGGGGGGTAGCTTAAGAGTCGGCCGAAGCGACGAGCGATCTGCATTCTTTCAGCAGCTCCATACGTACCTTTAGCTTGCATCGCTTTTTTATCTGCCTTGAGTTGTTGGTAGGCCTCTAGCGTATGCCCTTTATACAGGAGTAAAACCTCCTTATCCTTGGCGACATCTGCGGGGAATAGATCGGTGACAATCAAGTCGGCCTCTCGATGCCATTGAATCCCATGTCGATCCGTGATGCCCTGGACCTGCTCCATGATCTGGTCCAATTCTTCGGTATCTATCGGCTCACTCAGCGCTAGAGATTTCGTACCAGCTCCAACAAGTTCGCTAAAGCCAGCGATAATGCCTAACTGATAAGAGGCGTGATCAAGAGAGTCCTCAGAGTTGGACTGGCAAGATAGAATAAGGAAAACAAGGCATAACATGAGAAAAGCTCTATGAGTCATAAGGCAGCGATTGGGCAGTGAAAATTGTTGTTGAAGGGAAACTCCAACAGGACCTGCAATACTTGAGATTCTAGAAAAAAGTAAGAGCTTTTCTCATCTATCTTTACCAATTGGCAAAGCAATGACAGATACTAGGGCCTAATGATAATTAGCCTTTTCGTAGCTAAAGTCTTACCCTTTTCATTTGATAAGCTATAAAGATAAGTTCCTTTTCTCAAAGAAGAGATATCGACCTTCTCCGTTCGGAAACCATTTACATTGTATTTTTGCTTCCAAACCTCTACACCGAGAATGTTGTAAATACGCAGGGTATAATTTCCCGGTTTTAGATTTGAAAACTCAAATCGGACATTGACAATAGCCGGATTTGGAAAAGCATATACACCTGGTCTTAGCGCATTTACATTTTGAACATTACTGATGATATCATTTCCCTTGAACTGTACACGTACGGGATTCTCCCCATCCTGGTCCATGGTTACGATAGCGATTGGCTCTTTGGCTTCGTCGCTATAGAAGTGGTAGGAAATAATCGTACTTTCTCCTAAAGCATTGTCCATTCCCAAAATCTCATCAATATCTATTGCCTCTAGTACAATGTCTGTAATATCTTGCCAACCGAAGAATCCAACCTTTGCATCTAATCTTACATCTTGCTGAGTTGTTCTTTTTTCTCTTAATACATCATAAGTCCCGCCAGGAATAGTCATGCTACCCCAAGCATCCACTACATCCTCCCGAGAAAGGCTATATCTTACGCGAAAGGAATCTGGCGTGATGGGTAGGGGATCTGTAATCTCGTTGGGTAAGTCGTCGGCTGAAAAGGCATAGGAAATATTGGCTTCAGAACTATTCTCATCTTCATACTCCAAGGGGGCCCAACGTTCTACCAAAGGAGGACTATACTTGGGCAGGGCCTCTATCCCCAAACCAATTGGATCACTCCCTCCAAACCCTTGCAGTTCAAAGCGAGTGGCAGTGACATTATAGTAAGATTCAGCATTTTCTACCAATTCTGCCAAAAGATCCGAACTAGGATATTCATTGAAAAAGTTGCCGCTGGAGCTATTTCGGTAAATGGTTCGGCGAGAGAAAGGGGCTTGTAGCGTAGCGAAATCCCAGCTCTGATTAGGGCCTGCACTTCCCACGGCTATGCCGGAAGGAAGATTGTCAATGGCAGTGTAGGTAGTGTCTCCACTCGTTGGAAAGTAATCACTAGAAATGCTAATTTGGGCAGTCATACTCCCACAAAAACAAATCCAAATGAAAGTCAATAGTAAAGATTGCTTCATAAATGGCTTTTTTAAAAAGATGACTCTTAGGGCAGATTAGTTGCCTGCTAACGACAACTTTCAAAAACAAGGGTAGGAGTAGGTAGACACACGATCAGTTGCAAAATTATGGAATTTCAAGGAAAAGGTAAAGCAGGTTCTTGGTTGTCAGAACACTTTATTGCCAGATATCAGACTACCAGACACTTGGATTGGTCCTGATTACCAAGCTTATTCGACCGCCAACTCTTCCCTAAAAGGCTTGTAGTTCGACTAACTTATGATACTCTCCCTTGCTGTCCAGCAGCTGCTCATGCGAACCTCGTTCCACAATGCGACCATCTTTCATCACCACAATCACATCAGCATGTTGGATGGTAGAAAGCCGGTGAGCAATGGCTATTGAGGTTCGGTTTTTCATCAGTTCTACCAAGGCAGCTTGGACAAGCTTTTCAGATTCTGAATCTAATGCGGAGGTAGCTTCATCCAAGATGAGAATTGGTGGGTTTTTGAGAATCGCCCTAGCAATGGTTAATCTTTGGCGTTGACCTCCGCTCAGCTTATTTCCACGGTCTCCAATATTAGTTTGGTAGCCGTGTTCAGTGGCAGTGATAAAGTCATGTGCGTTGGCGATTTTGGCCGCTCGCTTGACGTCATCTTGGGTCACTCCCTCCAAACCAAAAACAATATTGTTGTAAATGGTATCATTAAAGAGGATGGCTTCCTGAGAGACGATACCCATCATCTGGCGAAGATCTTCCAGTTTGAGATGACGGATATCAGTACCATCAATAAAGATTCCTCCTTCCTGGACGTCATAGAAGCGTGGAAGTAGGTCTACTAAAGTCGATTTGCCAGCTCCAGAAGGGCCAACTAAGGCAATTAGTTGTCCCTTTGGAATCTCCAGGTTAATCCCCAGTAGAACGGGGCCTTCCTCATTTCTGTACTGAAAGGTAACATCTCGATATACGATACCTTGGTCAAGTCTCGATATAGCCTCGGCTTCCGGATGATCTGAAATGGTGTTTTCGGCATCTAGAATGACCTCCACGCGTTGCATGGCCGCGATCCCTTTTTGTATGTTGTAGTAGGCTTTGGAAAAGGCTTTTGCAGGTTCGATGACACTATAGAAAGCAAAAATAAAAGTCAGGAAGGTTGCGGCTTCCATTTCACCAGAAAACACTAATCTGGAACCAAACCAGAGTAGGACCGAAACAACGAGAATGCCCAGGAATTCAGACAGGGGAGAGGATAGATCTCTTCTCCATAGAAGCCTAGTCAAGGTATGCCGGTAGCCATCATTGTCGACGGCAAATTTGGCTTGTTGATAGCCTTCCGCATTGAAACCTTTAATGATCCGGAGTCCAGATAGGGCCTCTTCCACAATAGAGACTAAGGAGCCTAGCTTCTCTTGCACCAGGGTAGAGGTCTTCTTGAGTGCTCGACCAATTCCGCCGATTACGAAGGCCGTAAATAACAAGAGCACAAAAACAAATATGGTCAGTGTTGGGCTAACGTAGATCATGAAACTGAGCGCCCCGACAATAATAAGCGGCTCTCGGAAAATAATCTGAAGCATATTCAATATGCTCATTTCCACTTCTTGTACATCTGCTGTAATTCGAGACATCAAATCTCCCTTGCGCTCCTCGGAAAAGTAAGACAAGGGAAGCGTTAGTACTTTATCAAACAATTCCTTTCTCAAGTCTCGGACAATACCATTGCGTGCTGGAGCCATAAAAAATAAGGCTAGGTATCGGAAAAGGTTTTTGCAGAAAAAAGTAATCAAGATAGCACTACAAACAAAGACCAGCGCCTTCTCCTGGCCATCATTGATGATATATTGACTAAAGGTATAGTTGAACCAGTGTTGGAGGTAGTTTAAGCTAAGCGAACCTTCTGGCGGTGTGCGAACGAGCTTGGTGGCATCAAAGAGAATTTCCAGGAAAGGTTGCAGCAAGGGAATGGCAACGATCGTGAAAACCGCTGTGAAGATATTACTGATTACATTGCCGGCAATCAGTGACTTGTAATTCTTAAGATAAGATAATAATCGCCAGAAGCTCTTCATAAATACAATGCACTAAAATAAAAGTGGGGCAAAGTTATGATAATTCTAGACCTCGCCATCGTCGAGACCGGATTTCTCTGCTAAGGAACAGTTGAAATGATGGGAAAGTTGACCTGAAACCGGAGGCGCTATATGATGTCGACTCAACATTGGTATAAAAGGCTCCTAACCTGATCTATGTTTTTCTGGGTTCTGAGGAAAAAGCGTGAAGTTCAGGGAAAGAAATGCAGATCTGATGATGGAAAAACGACTACAACAATTGAGAAAACAGAGGGGACTATCCCAAGAGGCATTGGCGGATCTCTCCGGCTTGTCCATTAGAACCATTCAGCGACTTGAAGCAGGTGTATCGAAACCAAGGGCATTTACTTTGAAAACGCTAGCCGATGTGCTGGAAATAGAATGGGAGGACTTAATGGTATCTGAAGGCAGCGAAGCCGAGGAAACTAAGGATTATCGATTTGTTAAATGGATGAATCTGAGTATCCTGGGGCAATTGGTGCTGCCATTGGCCAATATCATATTGCCGCTGATTCTTTGGAGAAAGTGGAAAGATCAAAAATCAGTACAGGAACTAGGAGCTGGACTGATCAGCCTCCAGATTTGGTGGACTCTGGGAAGTTTGCTGATACTGGTTTCTGCTCCCGTGCTTAGCTTGGCCCTAACAGGGCAAACGCAAGTCGGACATTTTCCGATGGTTGGAGCGCTATACTTCTTCCTGATTTTCTTGAACGTTGGATTAAGCCTATATATCACATCTGGACCTGAAAGCCGAGCGCTGCGACTTTACCAACGCATCCCTGCTTTATTCTGAGGTATTCCTGTGAAATGTCGTAAAAATGTCGTGGCAGCAATGCCTCATTCTCCCCTATCTTGCCCCCGTAAGTCTACTCAGGCCTGAGCTATAGACATGTGACTTCATCAAACTTAGGTGAAGTATCCATTTTCTAATCATTCAAAGAAAGAGACATGTTTACTGACATTTGGAGGCATAGCCTTGGTGCTGGCCCTAGCCATGATTATGGCGTTTTAAGCCGAAGTTTTCTGGTACTACTACTTTGCTTTTTGGGGCCAAATTTTGTCCTTGCACAAGAACAAATCCCCCTTGGATTATATGACTTGCGCTTTGATTCCCTGCCAGCGATGAACGGAAAAAGAATCAGGTTTGAGGCGGGGCGCCTGGGGATATTGGAGGATCGGAGTAAACTGGAAGGAAGGCGGATCTCCTTAGCATTTCATCGATTCAAAAGCAGCAGTGCCAATCCTACTCCGGCTATCTTCTTATTAGCAGGTGGTCCGGGATCGTCTTGGCTAGCCTCTTTGCACAATGAGGAGCGCCTGAAAGAGGTCCTTTTTTACCAGCAGTATTCGGATGTGATCGTTTTTGATCAACGAGGGGCTGGAGAATCTATACCTAACCTAGCTTGCGAAGGGCGAAAGCATATTTCCCAAGAGGCCCCGTTTTCCCTGCCCTTGTTTCGTCCTATACTTGGAGAACTGGCTAAACAATGCCAAGCGAAATGGAAAGCTGAAGGAGTGGATTTATCCGCGTATAATACGGATGCCAATGCTGCTGATGTGAACGAATTGCGCCAGGCCCTAGGGTATGCAAAGATCATTTTGCTTGGCGGGAGCTACGGCTCCCATTTAGGGCTACATGTCATGCGAAAATATCCCGATCTGGTGGAGCGAGCCATTTTTTATGGTGTGGAAGGGCCGGATCATACCTGGGATAGTCCCTCAGGCCGTTGGAGAACCCTGGAACGGATAGCTGCGGCTGCCGAAGCATCGACTTACTATCAGGGCAGAATTCCCGAGGGAGGGCTCTTGAATACCCTACAGCGCATCCTCGATCGGGTGGAGCAAGATCCTCCACTGGTTACGCTAGAACGGAAAGGGGAAAAGCAAGAAGTACGAATCACCAAGGCCTTGATACAAACGATTGCAAGTTATCGGGCAGGCAAGAGGAGTCAGCCAGCAGTTTGGCCAGATTTGATCTTGGCTATGCATAAAGGGGATTTCCAACGCCCAGCCATGGCTTCCTTGGGGATGCGGTCTATGCCAGCGCCACATGCCATGGCCAAATCTATGGACTTTGCTTCCGGGATCAGTACGGCCCGGCGCGCTGAATTGGATCAAGATTCCGCTCGAAACTGGTTGGGGGATATCAATTGGGATTATAGCCTCTTGGAGGACCATTGGGAAGTGGCGGACTTAGGGGCGGAATTTCGATCTATGGTACATTCGAATGTACCGACTTTATTGGTTCATGGCACCTGGGATACCTCTACTCCTTTGGAAAATGCGCAGGAGGTATTAGAAGGGCTATCCAAGGGGCAGCTCATTGAAGTTGTGGGGGGTGGTCATGGAGCTTTGTATAATCTCTATGAACATTGGCCAGCGATCTATCCCCTATTGGAAGAATTCATAAAGGGAAAAACCGTTTCTTTTCCCCAACAGGTAGACTTAGGGCCCGTTTGTTATCCAGTAGTGAACAAAGAAGCTGATACGAAACTATGGGATGCTGCGATGACTGGAGATGTTGAGCGGGTTAAGCAGGCCTTGGCTGCTGGAGCGGAGATAGAGGCTTTGGATACTCGTAGCAGTAAGACGGGGAGACGTGCCATGAATTGGGCAGCCTATCATAATCGTACAGAAGTATTGCGTTATCTAATCGCCCGGGGGGCTCAACTCAATGCTACTAATCATAGTGGATTTAGCCCCCTGCATCACGCCGTTGAAAATCAGGCATTGGAAGCTATACAGCTACTTTTACAGGCAGGAGCAGATAAGACGATCCCTAACAGAAGGGGGGTAACTCCTCTCCAAACCGCGCTTCGATTGAAAAATCCAGCCATCACAGAATTATTGAAGGACTAGTGGGTAAAGAGAATAAGTAAGTAGTGGCCCTCGGGCCTAGCCGGGGGCTACTACCATTTACAGCTGGGTTTACTTCCATAAATTATGTACTTTGACAAGCAAAAAGCATGCGGCATCACCAGGCCCGGCTAACATATGGCTTCCTCTGGCTTGTCACCCAACTTTTCTACTTCCCTACTTGGCAAGCGGGTTTTGTAACTGATTTTACTGGCCTCTTAGAACGATTCGAGGATGCAAAGGCAACGGATATATTGCACTCCTTCGGTTTTCCTGCCCTGCAACAGGTGCTTAATACCCTTCTATTCAGTTGGTACAAGTTATTTGGCATTCAAGCACTGCCCTGGTATCTTTTACAAACCTCCCTACATGCCCTGAATGCCTATTTGCTTTTTCGATTAAGTCTTGTACTCTTGAAGTTATTTGAGCTAAGAAGAACCCGTGAACTGGCTTGGGCTGCTGCCTTACTGTTTCTTCTTAATCCCTATGCCTCTGAGCCTGTTACCTGGCGAGTTACTCAGAACTTTTTGATCTCAACGGCCATTGTGCTACACCTGATGTATTTATGCCTAGACTGGATAGAGAACCCTCGGGGCAGAGCCTGGTGGCAAATACAGTTATGGCTATTAATTGGGCTTTTCACCTTTGAGCTATCGCTGGTTATCCCTATTCTATTGAGCCTCTTGGTTGTTGTACATCCCGCAGGAGCGTGGAAGAATTGGCGTGTTTTGTGCCTTCCACAGTTTGTAGTTATGCTGGGGTACTTTCTATTGCATCGGGTAGTCTTGGGCGATTGGGTCGGACATTATGGAACGGAGGTGCATCTGCGTTTCGTGATGCCAGAAATGCTAGCTCACTTTTGGCAATACATCTTCAAGTATCTCACCTTTGCGAGAGACTGGTCAGACGCTTGGAAGCATTGGCTCTTTGCCGGTCTTGGGCGGAGTACAGTGAGTTACTCCTTAAGTATTGTAGGGTTGCTAGTCGTAGGTCTATCCATTTCTAACTGGACAAGCTTGGGGCAAAGAGGGCGATTGGTCTTGTTCGGCTTTATCGCCTTTGGAATAGCATTGATACCTGTAATCAATCTACATTTTAACTACCTATTACATATTGAGAACGACCGTTATGCTTACTTGGCCTCTGCCTTTTTTATGCTTTGTTGGGTAGGAACGGTCAGTGCTTTACCAAGAAGTATTTTTTACTTGCTTGCGGGTGGCGTGTTGATCTTATCGTGTATACTGCTTTGGAAACACAATCAGTATTGGCATAAATCGACGAAAGTATACCGGGAACTGCTGTATGGTTTTGAGACTTTCAACAGCGATACGGTTTATCTATTGAACCTCCCTGATAACTACAGAGGAGCACCTATGTTTAGAGATTACAGTGGGAACGATAGCGCATTCCGAGACGCTTTACAGTTTCTCCGTAAAAAGCCTTTTTCCGGGAAAATATTGGAGGTGGCGCAATACAATATGAACGACCCCAGTGATGGTGCTAAGGCCAAATGGTTAGGGGAGCAGGTTCTACAAGTGGAGTTGAATCAATGGGGGAACTGGTGGTGGCGCAGGGGCTATGGTTTGGGAGAAGGCTACAGCACTAAAGCCTTCGAACTCGCAGGCAAAGGGCATTACTATCAGCTCAACATGAAGGAGAGACCAGAAGGGATCCACTTATTATTGCAGGATGGAGGATTATGGAAAGTTGTGCCTGAGCCCACAGGTGATAAATGATAAAAGCCGCAACTTCCCAGAAGCTGCGGCTTTCACACATGCTAGGCATGCTTAGGCTCCGTCCTCTGACAGGTCAAAGTCGTTTAGGAAGCCCGTATGAAAGTTTCCATCACGGAAATTCTGATTCTTCATCAATCGTTTATGGAAAGGTACCGTTGTCTTGACGCCTTCAATGATGAATTCATCTAATGCTCTTTCCATTTTGGTGATACACTCCTCTCTAGTTGGGGCTCTGCAAATCAGCTTAGCAATCATAGAGTCATAGTAGGGAGGGATGGTATATCCCGCATATACGTGAGTATCTACTCTGACACCATGGCCTTTAGAACTATGGAAAGATTGGATCTTACCGGGGCTAGGACGAAATCCATTGAAGGGGTCCTCTGCGTTGATACGGCATTCGATGGCGTGGGCGGTTGGAAGGTAATTTCCTCCAGTAATCATCTCCCCAGCTGCGATCTTAATCTGTTCCTTGATCAAATCATGATCAATCACTTCTTCGGTCACGGGATGTTCCACCTGAATACGTGTATTCATTTCCATGAAATAGAAGTTTCGGTATTTATCTACCAGAAACTCCACCGTACCTACACCTTCATAATTGATCGCTTCTCCAGCCAGGACTGCGGCTTCTCCCATTGTCTCTCTAAGCTCAGGCGTCATGAAAGGAGAAGGACATTCCTCCACCAGTTTTTGATGGCGCCGTTGGATCGAACAATCCCTTTCGGAAAGGTGTACTACCTTGCCGTTTTGGTCTCCAGCAATTTGGAATTCAATATGCCGGGGCTCTTCGATGAATTTTTCGATGTAGATACCATCATTTCCGAAAGCGGCCTTGGCTTCATTCCGTGCCATGTCCCAGTTGGGTTCCAGTTCTTCATCATTCCAAACCACACGCATCCCTTTTCCACCACCACCAGCAGTTGCCTTAAGGATGACGGGGAATCCCATATCTTTGGCTACTTTTTGGGCTTGCTTGATATCTTTCACCAGACCATCGGAACCGGGGATCACAGGTACGCCTGCTTTGACCATGGTTTCTTTGGCAGTGATTTTATCTCCCATTTTTCGGATCTGATCCGGGCTAGGGCCGATGAATTTGATGCCATATTCCGCGCAAACCTCTGCGAAGTCAGCGTTCTCGGCTAGGAATCCATAACCAGGATGGATAGCATCTGCATTGGTAATCTCTACCGCTGCCATAATGCGCGGTATGCTGAGGTAGGACTCAGCGGATGAGGCGGGGCCAATGCATACCGCTTCATCTGCGAATCTGACGTGAAGGCTTTCTCGGTCAGCAGTAGAATACACCGCTACCGACTTGATCCCCATTTCCCGGCAGGTTCTTATAATCCGTAAGGCGATTTCGCCCCGGTTAGCAATTAGTATTTTTTCAAACATGGGCTAGCAGGCTAGTTTAACCATTAGGATCAACAAGGAAAAGTACCTGATCGTATTCTACCGGAGAAGCATCCTCTACCATAACTTTTACAATCTTTCCGCTGACCTCCGATTCGATTTCATTGAAGAGTTTCATCGCTTCTACAATGCATACTACAGAGCCATTTTCGATTGTGTCACCCACCTTAACATAAGCAGGCTTTTCTGGAGAGGCGGAGCGGTAGAAGGTTCCTACCATAGGAGACTTTACCTCTAGGTAGTTAGCAGTACTTTCTGCCTTATCCGCTTTAGCTGCTGCATCTGCCGCGGGAGCGGGAGCAGCTGGTGTAGCCGCAACAGGAGCAACTGCCGGAGCTGCCATCGGTTGTACTTGTGGCATGGGCACAACTGCTGGTGCTGGTGCTTGAATGATCGGAGCCTGTCCTTTGTTCCCCCGTTCGTAGTGCTTCGTCCTTACGGAAACCTCAAACTCTCCGTCTTTCATTTTGAACTCCGTCAGTTCAAGCTTGTTAATGAGCTTTAGCAGCTCTTGGATTTCTTTGAAATTCATACCTTATTTTTTGACTCGCTCCATGTAGGCGCTGGTTTGTGTATCTAGTTTTACCAGATCTCCTTCATTGATAAATAAAGGAACTTTTACTTCCGCACCAGTTTCTACAGTAGCAGGTTTTAGGGTGTTGGTCGCAGTGTCACCTTTGACACCTGGTTCGGTGTAAGTTACCTCTAGTACCACATATTGAGGCATTTCTAAAGTTAGGGCTCTTTCTTCTTCCGCATGGAAAAGAATGTCCACTTCCGTTCCTTCTTTCAACAACTTGGGGTTGTTGATCATTTTTTCAGCTAGGAAAGTTTGCTCGAAGGTTTCATTATTCATGAAGTGGTAGCCACTGTCGTCACTATATAAGTATTGGAACTTGCGTCGTTCTACTCTTACGTCCTGAATCTTGTGTCCTGCAGGAATAGTAAGATCCAAAACCTTACCGGTAGTTAAACTCTTCAACTTAGTACGAACAAAAGCGGCGCCTTTACCTGGTTTCACGTGCTGGAATTCCACAATAATGAAGATATCGTTATTGTGGACAATGCACATTCCTCGTTTTATATCAGAAGTACTAGCCATTTCTTATTTGGTTTTAACAGCAAAAAAATTGAGGTGCCTTTTTTGGCGGCACAAAGATAAAAAAATTACCATCAATACGCCCACTTAAGGTAAGTAGCGCCCCAAGTGAATCCACCACCAAAAGCAGTCAGGATGATATTGTCCCCTTTCTTAAATTGGCTTTCGTAGTCCCATAGACAAAGCGGCAGCGTTCCGGCGGTTGTATTGCCGTACTTTTGAATATTCATCGTCACGCGTTCCATCGGGAAATCTGTCATCCGGGATACGGTTTCGATGATGCGTTTGTTGGCTTGGTGGGGTACTAGCCAAGCGATATCATCCAGTTCCAAGTTGTTATTGGCCATCACCTTTTTCACCACATCAGACATGCCCGCCACGGCGGCCTTGAACACAGGACGCCCGTTTTGATAGACAAAATGCTCTCTGGCCATTACGGTATCAGCCGTAGCTGGATAACGTGATCCACCCGCCTTCTGATACAAGTAGGCCTGACCTACTCCATCACTTCTGTGTAGGGAATCCACGAGCCCGTAGCCATCTGTATTAGGTTCCAGCAGAACGGCACCACCACCATCACCAAAAATGACACAAGTAGTTCGATCCTGGTAATCAATGATGGATGACATTTTATCGGCTCCAATAACAATTACCTTCTTATGGGTGCCTGATTCAATAAACTTTGCACCTGTCGTTAGTGCATACAAAAAGCCAGAGCAAGCGGCACTTATATCGTAACAGAAAGCATTCTTAATGCCACAGGCATCGCAGATAATATTAGCGGTATCCGGAAAAGGCATATCAGGGGTTACCGTAGCACAGATCAAAAGTTCAATTTCAGCAGGATCTGTATTGGTCTTTTCCAATAGACCCTTTACGGATTCTATACCTAAGATGGAAGTACCTTGGCCTTCTCCTTTAAGAATTCGCCTTTCCTTTATGCCCGTACGGGAGGTGATCCATTCATCATTGGTCTCCACCATTGTCTCTAATTCCTGATTGGTCAATACATAATCAGGCACATAAGCATGGACGCCAGTAATGGCAGCTTGTAGTTTTGACATGATCTTTCAATTATACTGACAGATAGGTGTCAGATGTTAAAATCAAAGCTTTTGGGGGATGTAAAGTGCTCATTACTTCACGACTAAGTCACAGTAAGACGCCTATGAGCAGCTTGTAGTTTAGTAAAATGTTATTTTTCTGGTCTACAGAGGACTATTATTCATCGATCCGTCATCTGTCTAAGCTTGACCTACAATAGTATCTGAGACTTCCCATTGGAAATCCTCATTGTATTTTTCCTCTTTACAGAGATGCTCTTTGGAGTTATAATAATCAAGTGCCACCCATGCTACCCTTCTTCAGGGGCTACGGCTTCTTCTTCGGTTTCATAGGTTCGATAGGAAATGGCGATCAATCCTAAGAAAGTCAGTAGACCATTCAAGGCTAGATTGAGGAAACCAAATTCAAAACCATAGAGAATTTGGGCAGAATACTGATCGATCAAAACCGTGATAATGGGTGCGGCGATACAAATGGGGATGACCCAACGATCATTAATTTGCAGTTTCGTCATGGTGCCGAAGGCGAACAAACCCAACAGCGGGCCGTAGGTGTAGCCTGCGAATTTGAACAATTGAGAGATTACTGCATCATCATTGACCGCATTGAAGATCATAATAAGTGTAAACAGGAGAGCAGAAAAGCCTAGATGTACCTGGAAACGCTTTTTTGTTTTCTGTGCTTCCGGTAGATCGCTTTTCTCAAAGTCTAAAAAGTCAACGCAAAAAGAAGTAGTGAGTGATGTAAGGGCTGAATCTGCGCTAGAGTAAGCGGCAGCAATTAAACCTACAATGAAAACAATACCAATAGTAGGAGATAGGTGTTGTAAAGCTATTTGAGGAAATAATAAATCTGTTTTCTCTGGAATTTCAATGCCTACGTTCGAGGCGTAGATATATAATAGAGCTCCTAGGGTCAGGAAGATCAGATTGGCGAAAATCAGGATGAAACTGAACGTAAACATGTTCTTTTGGGCATCTCTGATATTAGGGCAACTCAAGTTCTTCTGCATCATATCTTGATCCAAACCCGTCATCACAATTGTAATCAGAGCTCCAGCGATAAATTGCTTGAAAAAGTTATTCGGATCGCCCCATCCTCCCTCGAAGAAAAACATTTGCGAGTAGTCACTATTTTTTACCATCGTAATTAATCCGCCCAGATCCGTTTCAAGGGCTTGTCCAATCGCGAAAATGGTCAATATGACAGCAGTGAGTAAGCTGAGCGTTTGTAAGGTATCAGTCCAGACAATTGTATTGATCCCCCCGCGAAAAGTGTACACCCAGATTAAGGCAATGGTGGTAAATACCGTCACACCAAAGGGAATACCGAAAGGAGCCAGAACAAACTGTTGTAAAACAATAGCTACCAGATATAACCTGAAGGAAGCACCAATGACCCGGGAGAGCAGAAAGTAGGCAGCTCCGGTCTTGTAGGAATTGTTGCCAAAGCGTTGATCCAGGTAGGTATAAATAGAGGTAAGTCCTAAGCGATAATACAAGGGCATTAGCACCAAGGCGATAAAGGTATAGCCCACAAAGTAGCCAAAGACCATCTGCATATAGGAAAAAGCTTGGTTGGCTTCTCCTGCACCCACTACGCCGGGGATGGATATGAAGGTTACACCGGACAGCGTGGCACCGACCATACCGAATGCAACCAGCATCCAATTTGACTTGCGGCCTGCCAGAAAGAAGTTGTCATTTCCGGCATCTTTCCCAGTGAAGTAAGAGATAGCTACCAGTACCAAAAAGTAGCTGACAATAATCCCTATGATTAAAACTGGTGTTAGTTGTTGTATCATAATCACTTGTGCACCTGACGGATATCCGCCACTGCAAGGGGGATATTTTGGTTTTGGCAGGGCAAATATAGTAAAATATCGAAAAGCGGCTCTCCTAGAAGAGAAGCTTAAAGGACAATTTATTCGCTCGATATCTTCTAGGATTTCATGGGAAGCTCCTGCCGTAAGTTGAGTTGTATTCGGTTATTGCCTTAGGATTCCCTTCAGGATACCTGCTAGAGATAGTAGCTTCGCTTGCTTTTTGTGTACTTTTACGCCTTCATTGATCTACTGCCTAAAATTGCATGGATATGCGAAGTATAAGCTTAATGTTGGTCTTACTTATAATCGCCTGTGGAGATAGTCCCTCCTCTGAAGTTTCCGAATCGACTTCCTCTCCGACATTCTCTGTACAAGATACGATTTCCAGTGAAGCTTTAATCGCCAAGCTGTCTACTGCACTCAGTAGCGATACGACCTTGGTCGGAAAAGATCAGAATGTCATTGTCAATTTCTTGATGGATCAGGGCAAGGATATGGAGTTCAGCACTAGCGGTTTATTCTACAAAGTTGTTGAGGAGGGAAATGGGGAAAAGCTTGAATGGGCTGATTACATAAAGGTGCATTACAGAGGATATTTCTTGGATGGCAAGGAGTTTGATTCTTCCTATTCCAGAGGAGAACCCATTTCCTTTTATATTGGTAACATGGTAGCAGGATGGAATGAAGGACTACAACTCCTTTCTCCTGGTGCTAAAGCCAGTTTTATTCTTCCCTCCCATTTAGGGTATGGTGAAAAAGGCTTTCCAATAGGCTCGGGAAAGTATTTAGTTCCTCCCAATACCATTATTGCTTTTGACCTAGAAGTTCTGGAGAAATTACCGGACCCTAACCAGTGATTGTTGTTGCGCTATGAAGCTTTCCTCTAGTTATCATCACCAAGGTGTTCAGATTTTTAAGTTTGGCTCCTGGCCATTCGGTCAACCAAAGCTTTATTCACACCTATTCTTCTTGGATGGCCTGCTCATTGACACGGGGCATAGTAATATGCGTAAGGAGGTCGTGCAAGCTGTTGGCAGTTTGGGTGTAGAACAAATATTCATCACCCACCATCATGAGGATCATACGGGTAACCTGGCCATCTTACAGCCCCACTTTGCATGCCCTGCTTTGGCTTCGGCCAAATGTGTGGAATTGATGAAAGACCCACCCCCCATTAGTTTTGCTCAATGGTTGACCTGGGGGGCTAGACCGCCTTTTTTAGGCTTAGCAGAAACGATGGATCGCTTGAGTACGCCCAGATTTAACTTTGAGATCCATCCCATCCCTGGACACGCAGAAGACATGCTGTGCCTATACGAACCTAATCAAGGGTGGTTGTTTTCAGCTGATCTCTGGGTAAGTGACCGGATTAGGTACTTTATGCGAGCAGAAAGTGTGCAGGAGCAAATCAAGTCCCTTCAACGGGTTCTAACACTAGATTTTGATGTGCTTTTTTGCAGTCATAACCCACAACTCCACGGAGGCAAGCAACGCTTGGCTAATAAACTACAGTTTTTCCAGGATTTTTATGGAAAGGTTGCAAGGGAGTATCAGAGCGGGGTGCCATCCCATCAAATTATGAAGACCTTAGGGTTGAGAGAAAATTGGAATATTCGTTTGACCTCTGGTGGAGAGTTGTCCACCTTGAATATGATCAAAGCGGTTATTCGGGATGAGCAACTTCAGGCTCCTGTTGGAAAATAAAGGGAAGCAAAATAAAGAGCCCAATCATAATAGAGACATCTGCGAAGTTGAAAATGCCAGTTCGGATTTCTCCAATACCCATATTCATAAAATCGACCACTCTACCGTACAACAATCGGTCATATATATTGCTTACACCACCGCCGATGATAAAACTGAAAGCAATGATCTGCCAGTGAGAAAGTTGTTTGGAGAAAAAGGTATATCCCAATAGGCCAACGAGCATGACTACGGGCAAAAAGTGCAGTAAGAAAGCTTGAAAGCCTTCAGACCACTCCGCTCCCCAACTTAGAAAGGCGCCCTCATTTTCTGCGTAGGAAAGTCGAAAGAAATCACCTAGAAGTGGTTGAACGGTCCCAGGAACTAATTCTTCTGCGGCTACCTGTTTGGTCACCTGGTCACAGCCAGCATTCACAAAGACAATAATCAGCACTATCAATATCCGAGTAGTCAAGTTGTTAAACATAGCTTTAATGGTATAAATGAATTCCTTATCTTGATCGCTGAATGATTGGGGCTTTAGCCTGCTATGAGCTGTTGGCCACAACCAAATATACAGGGATGCGAGATGCATTACAAATTATGAAAAAACTAATTTGATTAGGCTTCAAATTAGTGTATACCTCAGTAAATCGTCATCTTCTCCACCACACACCACGTAACAAACAGAACATGAAACCATTGATTCAACGTGTTTTAGTCATACTAGGTTTTTGCCTATTTCACTTTAGTATACTTTCCGGAGCCGATTTGATCGTTCGAACCGCTACCAAGGATGATCTATCCAAAGTGGGCAAATCAGTGGAACGACTTTCTCCCATTGATGGAGGTGGCAAATTTTTTATGGATAAGATAGAGGGCTTTGTAATCGACCTTCCTCCTTCCATTTTGCCTGCGGGAGCTAGTATGTTAGACATTAAGGCTGGTGGAGACTCTGTTAGATTAAACAGCTTAAAGCCTTATTATATTGCCAATCTACCCATCGGTGAACCCGATATAAAGATGCAACTGCTCGATGCGGAAGGAAACCCCCTTTCGTTTCAAACGGGTGCATCTAGCACTATTGGACTTAAAACGATTAGTCGTACGCCTTTGTTCAAGAATGATGCAGTTGCCTTTGGAATTCTCATGGTTCTCTTGGCATTGGTGTTTTGGACGGAGAAATTGCCTTCCTTCAAAGGATTTTATCGATATGTACCTGCCCTGCTCTTATGCTACTTTTTACCATCTATTTTTAATTCTTTGGGGATCATATCGGGGGCTTATTCCAGTTTGTATTTCGTTTCCTCCCGGTATCTGCTACCCGCTAGTTTAATCTTGCTGACCATTAGCATAGACTTTAAAGGAATTATTAACCTTGGACCGAAGTCGGTGATTATGTTTTTAGTGGCCACTTTGGGTATAGTATTGGGCGGGCCGGTGGCGCTATTGGTCACTTCTTACATTGCTCCGGGCATTGTTTCTGCTAGTCCTGATGAACTCTGGAGAGGGCTTTCGACCATTGCGGGGAGCTGGATTGGTGGCGGTGCAAATCAGACGGCCATGAAGGAAATCTTTGATGTGGATGATAATTTATTCGCCTCCATGATTGTAGTGGATGTGGTAGTAGCCAATATCTGGATGGGATTTCTCCTTTACGGTGCTAGTATTAGCAAGCGAGTCGATAAATGGCTGAAGGCAGATAGCTCTGCCATTGACGACCTGCAAAAACGAGTGGAAGATTATCAGGCGAGTGTTGCCAAAATACCGACGACCACAGATCTTTTTATCATGTTGGGAGTTGCTTTTGGTGGAGTTGCCCTCGCACATTGGGGGGCGGATGTGATCGGCCCCTGGATGCGCAGTCATTATGAAACGCTACAAGCTTATGGTCTAGATTCTCTGGCCTCTGGGTTTTTCTGGCTAATTGTAATTGCTACAACACTAGGGCTTTTGATGTCCTTTAGTAAGGCCCGTCAATTGGAAGGAGTAGGTGCTTCTAAATGGGGTAGTGTATTTATTTACGTATTGGTTGCTACAATCGGTATGAAAATGGATCTAGGGGAGATTTATAAGAACCTCGGACTCTTTGCCATTGGTATTATCTGGATGCTCATCCATGTAACTGTGCTATTGGTGACGGCTAAATTGATCCGTGCCCCGTTCTTCTTTGTTGCCGTTGGTAGCCAAGCCAATGTTGGTGGAGCAGCTTCTGCGCCAGTGGTAGCTTCAGCTTTTAGCCCAGCTTTGGCACCAGTGGGTGCCTTAATGGCTGTGCTGGGATATGCCCTGGGTACCTATGGTGCCTTGATTTGTGCCTTCTTGATGCGCAGTGTAGTCGGGGCCTAAAATGAAGTTGCCTTATCTTTATGAAGCTTGAAGACCGTCTTCATCAGACCCAGACCAACGAGAATCAAGATAAATAGGGCCGGAAAACCTCCCAATACACAAAGCAATCTAATCCCGTCTACCCCTGCTGAGGTGATCATAACCCAAGCAATCAGACCTACCAGACTGCCCCAAACAATCTTCATTGAAATGGGGGCTTCAGGGTTTTCTGGGCTTATTCCCGTGGTGCTAATGGCACTCATTGCTGAAATATTGGAATCAGCTGCCGTGACGTAGGAGATAAATATCATGATCAAGGCCAAAATCGAGATCCAATAACCGTAGGGTAGGTCACCCAAGATCATAAACATGATATTTTCCTCTCCTTGCTCATTTAAGACCGTAAATAAATTGCCTTCGCTCGATATATCCATTCCCAAGGAGGCTCCGCTAAATATAGCCATCCACGCACAGGTGAAAATGGCCGGGAAAATTAGATTGTAATTGATAAAATCTCGGATCGTATAGCCTACCGATAACCGACCTAAAAATAAAGCGGCAATAGGAGCCCAGGCAAACCAGTTGGCAAAGTAGAAGACCGTCCAATTGTTCATCCAGTCTTCATCGATAGTCGAAGAGATATTTGTGCTGCGACTGGGAAAGTGATAGACATAATCTACAAAACCATTTTTCCCAAACTCTAACATAGCGCTCGTAGGTCCAAGCAGAAGCAGGACACCTGCTAATCCGAAAAATGCTTGTGTATTCCAATCCGATAATATGCTGATCCCCTTCTTTAGGCCACTAATTGTAGACACGATATATGTGCTCACCAAGGCCACCCCAATCAAACCCAAGATGATATCGGATTGCTTTACGCCCATCGTGTTCTCCAGCCCTCCCATTAGCGCAAAAATTCCAGTACCTAAAGAAGCGGCCATCCCCGAGATTAAGGCGACTAAACAAATGATGTCGAGCACGGTGCCAGCCTTAGTATGTGTCCAGGAACCGAGAATGGGGAAGAGTAAAGCGCTAATTCTAAAGGACTGCCTTAAATTATAGTACACCAAAGCAAATAGGAGACCCGCAACTGTATAAATTCCATATGGTGTAAAGGACCAATGCATAAACATGGTAGCCATGGCAAAATTGGCAGCGGAAGGGCTATTGGCCTCAAGCCCCAAACCGTTAGGAGGTTGATGTAAATGATATAAGGGTTCAGCCATACCCCAAAAGAAGATACCCGTGGCTATAGTTGTGCAAAGTGCAATGGCAAACCATTTCCATCGTGTTAAAATAGGTTGAGCTTTTGCTCCTCCGATCTTTATTTTCCCAGCAGGGGAAAGATAGATGGAAGCCAAGACGATCAAGAAGAGAAAAGCAGTCCAGGTAAATAACCAGCCAAAATGCTGGAGAATCCACGCATTGGTTTGATTACAGAAAGCCAGAAAGCTTTCGTTGTCATACAAGCTATAGGTGATGACAACCAATAAGAAGATCAGTGTTGGATAAAAAATAGTGTTGTTGATAGAAAGTGAGGACGTCTTCTCTTTCATGTCTCCCGATTTTAGATCATCACTTCAGGGTTGGAGACTGGCTTTATTTTTTTGAATTGATAGAAAATGGATCGATCTATATTGGTCCAGCTCGCCGTGCGCACACCTATTTGTTTGAGCGCTCGTTGCGCCCAGGTATTACAGGTATTAAAAGCATGGTATTTCCCCACCGCTTCGTAGAATTGATCATTACTGGTGTAGCCCCTGCCAGGAATCAGTTTTACCTGCTTGTCCTCGTCAAGAGCAAAGGTTTGGTGAATAAATTCACACAAGTTAATATACTTGGCCTTAGAAACCCGAGTGTGCAGGATATTTGTTGTCGGAAGCTCGCTGTAAGCGTCGATGTGCATTAAGGAGGGAGTGGGCAAGAATAAGGTCCGGAAGGCTAGGCCAACGGTTAATTCATTCCATTCCGCGATGTCCAAGTATATAGCCTTATCTCCCCAACCAAACCCTAAATAGGTGCCGGGACCCTGAGCCTCAAATAATTCAGGGAGAACAATTGGGTTCCAATCGAAGGCTTCATGCTTTGCCTGCATGATGAAGCTGGCATGCAGACCGTTCGTATGAATATAGAGGTCAATGCCGTCCACCTCCGGTTTAAAACTCGGATTAGCGGGAATGATCGTGCCCAATAGCAGTATCAGCCCGTAAGCGATTAGCATAGACAGTAAAAGCAACAGAACAGAACCGATCCAGTATAGAATACTGATAAGTGCCATCACTTAGATTTGGGTGTGAAAATGGAAAAGGACCTGTTTACCAACATCCAGACAAGTTCCCGAGATAGTCATCACAACTAAAGGGCTACCTACGAATTAAGAAGGTTGCTTTACTGGCGTTGAACTCATGATTTCTTCCAGGATCGGCGCCGTTTTGATTTTATCCAGTTGATAAAAAATCCCTTTATCTAGCGGAGACCATAATGCCGTTCTGGACGCCAATTCGCTTCAGCCCTTTATTTACCCAGTAGTTACAAGTATGGAAAGCGTGGTATACCCCCTTGGCTTGATAGAAATTATCATTTGGGGTATAGCCCACCTCTGGAATCAGGTCAAGACTTTGATTTGGGTCTAAGCGGAAAGCATTGTAAATGAAACTACTAAGATGTACATAACTACTAGGTGAAATAGTGATTTTTTCTACCCGTAACGTCTCTTTGGGCAGGGTGTCGTAGCCCGTTACATGCATAATGGTCGGGGTAGGGTAGAGCATCGCTCTAGCCGCAATCTTGAAAGACAGCTTGTCCCAGGTTTCCAATTCCAGGTAAAAGCCTGGGTCACCCCATCCAATGCCCAGATAAGGGTACGCCGCAAGTGGCTTGGCATAAGGACTGCTATCGATGATTTTGGTCCAGTCAAATAGCTGATTTTGCGTAGGAACAATGTAATCTACGTGCATTCCGTTGGTGCTGACGAAAATGTCAATGCCATTCTTGACTGGCTTGAATTTTCTATTGACTGGAATGATGGTACCGATTGGTAATAATAGAAGATAGGTGACTACGATGAGTATAACAAGTAGGATTAAACCTCCGATGGTGCTTAGCAAAATCATGGCAGTGGTAGCTTTTGTCCTCGTTAATTCGCCGAAAGGTAAGGGGAATAGATTAATGTAAGGTGAACTGATTACTATTATTTGATTAATTTTTGTGGAAGCCTAGCGTTGATCGCCTTAAATTTTGTAGTATTTTGAAGAAAAGCCAACTATGAAAATCGTCTTGCCTAAGCGAATCCAGCAGTTGGGACTTGGTCTAATTACTGCGGCCCTCATCTTTGGCCCTGGAAGTCTGACGGTCGGTACCAAATTGGGTGCCGGGTTCGGGCATAAGCTATTGTGGGTGATTTTCTTCGCCTTAGCAGTGATCTCACTACTTTTTTTCGTTCCTTCTATCAAATTTTGGAGAAGATAATGATCGTTTTGGTGCTCCTGATGCTTTCCTCCTTTTTTCTCACCTTGCTATTCACCCTAATGACGATGGTATAGAAAAGAAGATGAAACCAGACCTACAAAGGAATTGATCAGTAAACTCAGTAAAGAGCCTATACCTACACCGAAATCAAAAAGATACTATCCGTAGATAAGAAAAAGTTGCTCCTCAAAGGGACGGTCATTCCAGCACATCCTTTAGCTTTAAATAGGAATCGTACTTTGGATGAGTTTCATCAACGATTATTGACTCGTTATTACCTAGCTGCCGGGGTTGGAGGACTTGCGGTTGGGGTACACACCACACAATTTGCGATACGTGACCCTGCTATTGATCTATTTGCGCGAGTGCTGGCTTTAGCGGCTGAGGAGATAGAGCGTGCCCAGCTGCAACGTCCGATTCTCAAGATTGCGGGGGTTACAGGGCCAACAGATCAGGCTTGCCAGGAAGCGGATTTGGCCAAAAAATTGAACAAACATTAGATGTAGTACAAGCCGTATGTGTTTCAAGTCGCCATGCCGATATAGCCTTGTATACTGGTAATGATGACAATATTGTCCTAGACCTACTCAGTACTTTCGAATTTGAAACTACGCAGGGCTTAATTAAAAAGGATATAGTAGGCGGCTTATTGGGCATTGGGCCGTATGGACTCAGCAAGCTGTACTTCTATTGTCAACCAATCCTGGTGTTTTGCGGGCACGTCTACGATTAAAGGTAGTGCGATGACGGTATTGCAGGTTGCTGAGAGCAGAGCCTGTGCGACTTCCTCACGCTCTGCCACCATGGGCCCTATAGGATGAAAGTGGCTGCCGGACCTCCCTCAACAGTAGCCAATGATGGTTTCACCCCGCAAAGCCTTGAAGGCAGAAGTGGGCGCTCTATTGAAAAGATCACATAAATGATGAGGGTTTGCTGCGAAAGATGATGATAAACAATCAATTTTTGCAAAAATAGCAATCCAACAATAGCTTTGGTCCCAAAATTTTAAAGATTATCACTCAGATCAGTTTTTATTAGAAGAAATCTAAAAATTTATTTTTTTCTTTAAAAAATTTGCATTGAAATGGGGCTTCCTTTAATTTTGCTTCTGTAAGTTCATTGATACATTAGGGAATTAATAAAGAATCAGACTAAAGCTTAAATGATTCATAATTTAAAGGCTTTTGTATTAAGATTCATTATTCAATTTCTTGCATCTTAAAGAATACCAATACTGTGAGGTGGTGAAATAGGCAGCCACACCTTCTTGTCTCGGGGGCGGAGAATTTGGGATAAACTTTTGGGATGCCGACTAGCAGGTGTGAACCTGCATCTGATAGTCGGTCTGCTGGAAGCTAACTGCTCCGTGGAGGTTCGAATCCTTCCCTCACAGCTTTGTAATGTATACTGAAGAATCGATAATTAATAATTGGTGACTCGATAGGAGCACCCAATATCATTCAACAGTGTATATGCTCCATTAATACTGTGAGGTGGTGAAACAGGCAGCCACACCCTCTTGTCTCGGGGGCGGAGAATTTGGGATAAACTTTTGGGATGCCGACTAGCAGGTGTGAACCTGCATCTGATAGTCGGTCTGCTGGAAGCTAACTGCTCCGTGGAGGTTCGAATCCTTCCCTCACAGCTTTGTAATGTATACTGAAGAATTGATAATTAATAATTGGTGACTCGATAGGAGCGCCCAATATCATGCAACAGTGTATATGCTCCATTAATACTGTGAGGTGGTGAAACAGGCAGCCACACCCTCTTGTCTCGGGGGCGGAGAATTTGGGATAAACTTTTGGGATGCCGACTAGCAGGTGTGAACCTGCATCTGATAGTCGGTCTGCTGGAAGCTAACTACTTCGTGGAGGTTCGAATCCTTCCCTCACAGCCCTTTAAAATGATCAAACTTAAGCGTTTGATCATTTCTTATTTAGGCGACAGCCTAGTGTTTGGATTGATATGTACTTAAATACTGTGAGGTGATGAAACTGGCAGCCATGCCCTCTTGTCTCGGGGGTAGGGGGTCCGGGAGAAACGTAGTATAAGCGCAAGCTAGGGTTGACCACTTTCGTATGTGCTATGGCTAACCGCCCTGTGAAGGTTCGAATCCTTCCCTCACAGCAAAACAAGTTAAAGGGGGTTAGTGGAAACTAAAGCCCTTTTGTATTTTACAGCCTACTCCTTTCCTGCATAGAGTTTGATTTAATAATCGCGTAATCTAAAACACTAATGGATCAAAATCTTACTTATGGGGTAAGGGATGGTCACTTGGTGCATATTGGAGAGGTAGCGAGTGGGTTGAATAGTAATTGTGTCTGCCCGGCTTGCGGAACCGCTCTTGTCGCCAGGAAAGGTCTTCACAATAGACATCATTTTGCTCATTATACCAGGCAGGAGTGTCCGTTTGCCCTGGAGACTGTGCTGCATCATCTAGCCAAGCAAGTATTGCTTACCGAATCGTTTATTCAAGTACCATCCATTTCCTTACCACGCCAACAAAAGCCCTTGTTTCAAGAGCGAAGGTTTTTCTTTGATAGAATACGACTCGAAAAAAAGGAAGACTATATTATTCCAGATCTGATTTTGGAGCGAGGGCATCAAAAACTTTTGCTAGAGATTAAGGTTTCCCATGCCGTTGGAAGAGCCAAGCTGTGGCGAATAAGAAAATCTAGGTTATTTGCCATTGAAATTGATGCTTACTCGCTCTTTATCAGGGCAGATGCCCATTCAGAGGAATCCACTCTTGCGGCTTTTCGGAGATTGCTGACAGTAGATACCAAGGGCAAAAATTGGTTGCATCATCCTGCTTTTCAAGCGAGTGCCTATCGACTAAAACTACAAGCGAATAAAAAGGCAATTATACGAAGGACCTTCAAACGTTATCATCTATTCGCAGTAGCAGATTGCCCTCGGAAGCTTCGATACTGGCGGAGTGGATACAGAGAAGGTAAATCCTATGCAAAGGTATGGCAAGACTGTCAACACTGCCCCTATTGCCTGGAAATTGAGTTTTCCAAACGGTATCTTGCTTATCGCGAGATTCCAGAAGACCCCCAAGCGGTTTACTGCTGGGGGCATCTTGTGGATAAGCCGATACCTTGATTAGTATTTCAAGCTTCTTAAATAGGCGATACTCTTAGGAATTTGATCTACCACTCTACTACTTTCATCTTCGATGAAGTAATGGGCGATACCAATCCGGCGACCTTCTTTCAGTAAGCCAGCCATGTCGATTTCTCCCGTGCCCAACGGTACATTGTTATCGACATTCGTCCCGCCAGTAAGGTCTTTCTTTGTGCTAGGATCCATGTCCTTAAGGTGCATTAAGCGCCAGCGTTTGCCATATTTCTTAAGCAAAGCAACTGGATCACCGCCTCCAAATTGGGCCCAGAACACATCCATTTCAAAATATACATCTTGGGGGTTTGTATTTTCAAAAATGTAATCGAGTAAGGTACCCTTTCCGTAGGGTTGAAATTCATACCCATGTGGGTGATAGCAGAAGGTCAAACCATTTTCCCGCAATACTTTTCCCGCTTTATTGAAAACGGCCACGGCCTTCTTGGCATCCTCTAGGGTAAAATTGCCACGCTCAGCATGGGGAACCCAGGCACACATGACGAACTTCGACCCCAGCTTCTTAGCCGTCTCGGCCACGGCCTGTGGATCTTCATCTAATTCTTTAAAACTGGCACCAGTAGATGGAATACTTATGCCCCTTGCATCGCATAGCTTTTTGTATTCTTCGGCTGGGAGCCGTCCTGATCCTCCCTCGATCTCGGTAATACCCATGGCTTGAATTCTATCCAGAGTACCTGGAATGTCTTTCGGGAAATAATTGCGAAAAGAATAGGCCTGCACTCCAATGGGGGCTACGAAAACGGGCTCCCCCGCTTTCCCCGCTGTTGCTGATGTCTTACAGCCAGCTAGGCTCAAACCTATGGCTAAGAGAACTAGGATGCCTAATAATTGGTTCTTCATGTTTTGTAGTTTACTAGGTTGATATTGAGACTTTAAGGTCACTTCAATTTCAAGATTGTCAATTTGGTGGGCGGACTGGTTTAAGCTTACCCAAATGGAATAGTTGCAGTAAACCCACTTAAAATTAGTTTTTCCGTTGATTTTGGGGAATAGGAGGTGAAAGAATCTGCACCGTTTGAAAGGCTAGATCTTGTAGTCTGCATATTTGCAAATGCCAATAGAGGGTGGCCTATGAATCAATGGGGAAAGTAAATTGAAATATGCTCCCCTGGTTTTCGGCTGATTGGACGATGGTGATATCTCCGTCTAGCCTTCTCGCCATTTTCAAAGCAACATTCAGCCCTAGACCAGCTCCTCCATATCGGTTCCGCCTATTGAGTCGCTTAAACATTCCAAATACTTGCTCATGGAACTCGGGGGCAATCCCAATTCCATTGTCTTCAAATTCGAAGCAATGGCTGCCGGCTTGTTCCGTATAGCGGATCGGCAAGTATGTATGAGCGGTAAATCAACACTAGAAAACTTGATGTTCTTATTAGGGTTTTCACGCTGTTTCTTTTCGATTATGTTTTCAAACAGCTCAGCAAAATCAATGCTTGCCGTAACAGACATCTCCTGTGGTACCGTATTTTGAAAAGCCGAAACAGCAGACAAGGTTTCGTACAATTGTTTCCCACTTTGTTCGATGTAACCTAAATATTCTTCGGCTTCTTGACTTTGAACACCTCTCTTCTTCAACAAGGTGCTGAACCCCACCAAATTACGAATGGGTTCTTTAAGATCGTGCGATAAAATTCGGTTAAATTCATCGAGCTCATGATTGGTGTTTATCAGTTGCGTATTGGCATGTTCTAGTTGTAAAGTTTGATTACTTACCTCTTCCCTCAATTTCCGGTTGAATCTTCGCTTTTGATAGAAGGCAACAAAAAGAATGAGGATGCCTAGGCCAAAAAGGGCGGTGAGCACATAAAGAAGTGTGTTTTGACTTATCTTTTTAGCTACTTGAACAGCCAAAATCCTATTTTCATTCTCCCTCTTCTCTCCTTTAAGGAGTAGGAAATCTGGTTTCAAAATATAAAGCCTTTCCTCCTCTAGAAATTTTAGTGTGGTGTCGATCAGAGCTAGTGCTTTTTCTTTTTGTTGGCTTCTTGAATAAACCTCGCTCAATTCGAAGTTGATCAAAGAAAAAGTTCCAGGTGGTAGATAGTCATCGCGGAAGGACAGTAACTTATTAAAACATTGGATCGCTTCTTTGAATTCCTTCTCATCACTTAGCAGTTGACCTAGAGAGAAGAGTCCTGATACCATTTGTGCAGTATCTCTTTGTTGTTCTCCCCGATCAATTATTTCATAGAATATTTTCCGTGCAAGTGTCAAGTCTCCTAAGGCCATGGAGGTAAATCCTTTCATATAAATGAAATTGTTTTTTAGCTTCTGCGGAATCTCTTCTGACTCTACTAGCTGTTGATTGGCCTCAATGATTTGGAACGCAGCCAGCGCTTCGTCCTTGGCATGCGCATAATAGATCTCCTGGATCACATAATCAAAAAGACTGGAATCTGGAAGAGGGATATTTTGTTGGAGAATGTATTTGCAGTTTTCAAAATACATATCCACACTATCCGTATCCAGATAAAGGTACTTTTCTATCGAATCTACATACGCTTGAAATCTGTCTAGATCAATGGTATTTGCTAAAAGGCGATCGTGGGGAAAGGAATCATCCTGTGCCATCAACTCTGGAATAGAGAGGATGCTGAAGCAGAGGTGAAGGATTATTAGTGTTCTCATGCTGCCGGTTAAAACAAAGGATAATTACCACTATATTACGAAAAAAACAGGATTGGGTACGGTATAAGCTCGCACCAAAACCTATTGGATAGCCTAAGCTATTTGTTGTCACTAGCACACGGGATAGTTCCGAAACAAGTTGAATAGCCAGTAGTGATAAAACACAAAAGCCGACTAACATTCCTGTTAATCGGCTTTTGCCTCATAGATCTTTCTTTTTTGGTGTAGTAGTTATTCCAGGTAAAGGGTGTAAGACATGTTTTGAATAGTAAGTATGGAATTAGGCAGCCATACTTTTGCGATCGGTTAAATACTGCCTTTACCTTATTAGTAAGATCTTAGTACTGCACCGCCTCTGCTCTGAGCATTGTTGCTCGCTGTAACAGTACTTGTTCCAAAAGCATCTCCATTTACGGCATCGTTCTGAATGAACTTGCATCCGTTCATGATAGACTTGCTTTCTCCGCGTCCTTCTCTTAGGTTGTATACGATGGCACCGCTTAGAATAGAAGCGTTAGCCGTGAAAACACAGTCTGAAATCGCAGCTACTACTTTACCATTTGCCCCCTTGTTTAGGATCGCTGCACCGTAAGTAGAACGATTCTTTTCGAAGTGGCAATTGCGGATGATCGGAGCGGATTGGCCATTTTGGCCCATGTTGAAGATTGCACCACCGTCAAAGTCAGCTTTGTTGGCGATGAAATTGCAGTTAGCAATGATAGGGTTGTAGGTGCCGCCGTTGGTAGCGAAATTATAGATCGCAGCGCCTTCGCGAGCATAGTTGTTTTTGAAAGTACAGTTTTTAACAGTGGGAGAAGCTTGCTTATTAAACATCGCCGCTCCAGAGTAGCTCAAGTCACCAGAAACTCCAAAACCGTTAGCTACACCATTCGTGATTTCAAATCCATCGATTACTGCGCTCTTGCTAACGTTTTCTGCATATACTATGGTGAAAGAGTTGTCATCAAGTGAAGAAGTCCCAATTTCTCCGCTTAAGATGCTTTTGTTTCTGTTAATGTTACGCTGATTAAGTTGAGTTTCGTTTCCTGCAAATCCACCGTAGATAGCTACTCCTTCTTTCATTTGGAAAGAAGCCTTGCGATCGTTATTTTTTGTTGGAGTATAAGTTCCTCTGGCCACCCAGATTTCGTTTCCTGCAACAGCCTCTTTCAAAGCTTGCTGTAAGTCACCGAAAGCTTGGTTCCAAGAAGTACCATTGCCATTGGCTCCAGCCTTAACGAAGATCGTTTGTGCATCTAGTAGCAGTACAGTCATCAAACATGCGGAAAGTAGTAAACCCTTTTTCACTTTAATACCTTTTTGAAGTTGGAAAAATCTATTCGTGTAACATCAAGTTACGATCCTAAATTAGCAGGAAAATGAATGTGGAAAGCTAAGACTGGGTAGGTCCTAGTTCAAAAAGAAGTCAACATTATACTTCGTGCCAATTAAAATCGAAGTGTCAAAACGAAAGGCACAAAATGTTGGACAGGTTGGGATTTACTTCTGTCGAACAGCCATGACTGGGAATCACGGCCCAAAACTATTTTTCACTTGAGTGCTCTTGTTACGAATTCGTTGGGTAGACGAATAAGTTTGGGATTACAAGATTACTCAGATGGTTTTCTATTGGTTTGTTGAGATTTAATGGGTCTTGTTGGAATACAATCTATAAACGCAGGGAATTAAAAAAATGTTGCATTCTTAAACTGAATTCCTTACTTGCGCTTGATCAAATGTTGTTGGGATTGTTATTCGATCAATTGCAATACAATGATAGGGAATACAATTCATATGAACAAATATTTAATAAGTTTTTTTAAATTAAAAAATATCCTTAGCTCTAAGTGCTTGTCAAATAGGGTGTAAGCGCAATTTTGGCAAATTGGAGCCCTCTCTAGAGGGAAGTCTTTTGACAATACTGAGTAAGCATCAAGGGAGATATCGTGCTAAACGCTCCTTGTAGGCTCTACCCACGGGCAACTCATGCTGGCCAATAAATACCCGGTTTCCAGATACCTTGGTGATATGGGGAATGTGCACCAAATAGGACTTATGTATTTGGCAAAAGGTATGATCGCTCAGCTTTTCGATCCAATACCTTAGAGACTGGGAAACCAGTAGCTTTCCCTGCTTAGTAAATAGTTGAGTGTAGTCTCCGTTGGATTTAATGAAATGTATATCGTTAACTTGAATATTCTGATAGTCTTTTCCCACCTTGACAAATAGATACGATCCATCCTGCGAGGGCTTCGTACCTGAATGCTCCGCTACTTCCTGGCTTTTCTCATGGTATAAGACCTTTGAAATAGCTCTTACAAAACGTTCAAAAGAAAAGGGCTTCAATAAGTAATCAACCACATCTAGCTCAAAAGCTTCTAATGCGTAGTCGCGAAAGGCTGTGGTGAAGATGACTTTTGGACGGGGGTGAACGATCTTTAGCAAATCAAGACCAGATAATCTGGGTAGATGGATATCCAGGAACAACAGATCGACCGACTCCATCTTTAAATACTCTAAGGCCGATAAGGCATCGTTGAAGATCCCTACCAACTGGAGTTGATCGATTTCAGCAATATAGGTTTCCAAAATCCTTTGGGCAGGTGGTTGATCCTCTATAATGAGACAAGTCGTCATACCATTTAATTGAAGGGGTCTCGTTTGTCTGTTGAATGGGTGTTCCCTGCGGAATAATCAGTTTGTACTTTTTCCAGTTCGATCTCAAGATGGACCTTGAATAAAGTACCGCTTGCAGAAATCTCTAGGGTATGAGCTTCTGGATACAGAAGCGCCAGACGCGAACGAACATTTTCCAGGCCAATCCCTTTTGATAATTCTTGTGTATTGGTATTTGAGGAATAAGTATTGCTACAGTTCAGTTCTAGGTATCCCTGAGCTAACTTAAGCTCGATGTTAATCTCAATGCCTTCCGCTTGACTACTCGTACTATGTTTGAAGCAGTTTTCAATGAAAACCACCAAGATTAGTGGCGTAATGTATTGATCCTCCGCTTTCCCATCGATATGGAATTCTACCTTGCCACGACTCTCAATCTGCATTTCCTGCAACTGTATAAAGTCAATCAGACACTGGATCTCCTTTTCAAGGGGGACTAGATGGGCCTGAGAGTCGTATAGCATATAGCGCAATAAGGAAGATAACTCCAAGATGATGTGTTTAGTCTTTGGGGAGTCGGCCAAAGCATAGGAGTAGAGGTTGTTGAGGTTGTTGAAGAGGAAATGGGGGTTGATTTGGGATTTAAGGAATTGAAGTCGACTCTCTGCGATCATGCTATTAAGCTCCTCTAACTGATTTTGCTTTTTCTGGGCATCCCAGGCAAATTTGAAGCTGACCAGGATCAGTATGGGGGGGAGTATTTCCAATAGCGTATGAAAAACACCGGGAAAGTCTGTTCCTCGGCTATTCGGATAAAAGATCTTTTCTAGTACTTCCTCCTCTATCAACATCACTATGCTAATGATGATGACCAAACTCAAACAGAAGGCAAGATACCTTTTAGGGTAAAAAAATTTGGGTAGCAACACATAACCAATGAGCAGAGAGGCCAAGACATAGCTGGTATACAGGGCAAGTTTGGCCCAGACGTCGCCAATGGTATGCTCATCATAAGCCGTAGCTAGAAAAACCGTGCTGATCAATGTGATTTGAAACACCAGTTCACTAGAAAGTAGTTTTCGCAAGGTCTGCTTTCGGATCGTCATATAATGATTTGGCTAGGCCCTAAAAGTAAAGACTTTTGTCGCTTTCTGATCTAGATTTCGTTCAACATCCACATTTAAGGGGTCAACGACGAATTTTGACCGTTCTCCCTTCTCTGTCGGATGACCTAGTTTTTTGGTAGTTGAACGAGTTTTCAAGGTAAGCTGCCTGACACTTGTTATTTTGTGAACTAGAAACCCGCTACGGGAACTTATCACCCATCTGGAAAACGACAACTTTTTACAAATGAAAAATTGCTTACTGTTAATCTTTGCCTTAAGTCTTTCTTTTACTGCCTTTACACAAGCTGAATCGATCCTGATCACTGGTAAGATTGTCGCTGGCTCCGACCTACAGGCCGTTGAATTCGCTACCGTGATACTCGCAGATCGAACTTCTGGATCACCCATCACTGGTACAACCACTGATTCGGATGGCGTATTTCAGTTAGAAACGGACACCAAGGAATTCTTTATTCAAATTAGTTTCATTGGCTACAATCCTCAAAAGATTGAGGAATTTGAGATCAAGGATGGCAAAGTCGAGCTAGCTACGATCTTATTGAAAGAGGACAGCCAAACTTTAGATGAAGTAGTGGTGAGAGGAGAAAAGTCTCAAACAGAATTCAAACTGGATAAACGCGTCTTTAACGTAGGAAAGGACCTTAGTAATACAGGAGCCAGTGCATTGGAAGTCCTAAATAATGTTCCCTCCGTCACGGTGAATATAGAGGGGCAGGTAAGCCTGCGGGGAAGTGCCGGGGTGCAAATTCTCATTAATGGAAAACCTTCAGTGCTGGCAAGTGACCAAGGGAATGCGCTGGGCACTATCACTGCAGAGATGATCGATAGGGTAGAGGTGATTACCAATCCTTCTGCCAAATATGATGCTGAAGGTACCTCGGGTATCATCAATATTGTGATGAAGAAAGAAGAAAAGAAGGGGATCAATGGCTCCATTACCCTGAACACGGGCACACCTAATAATCACAGCCTTGGCCTAAGCCTCAACCGGCGAACCGAACGCTTTAACCTTTTTAGTCAGCTGGGAGTCGGCTATCGAACTTTCCCGGAGAAAACGAGGAGCATCAATCAAGACTTGCTCACCAATACCTTGGTTCGGGGCGAAGGAGAGAATGATAAAAATGAGTTATTCTCCAATTTTATTCTGGGCGCAGATTACCACATCAATGAAACGAGTGTACTTTCCTTATCCGGTCATTTTGCCTATGAAGGAGAAACAGAGAACTCTGATATCCTTTTTCGGTACTGGGATGATCAGGAACTACTAGATAGTGAATGGCGAAGAGTGGAGGCTACTGAGGCAACAAATCCCAAATGGCAGTATGATCTTCAGTTCAAGAAGGACTTTAAAGGAGACGAGGATCACACCTTATTATTTAGTGCCTTGGGAAACTTCTTTGGTAAAGATCAGTCCAGTCTATTCACCAACACACTATTGCAGGGGAGTGATCCGGGGAGTGATCAATTGACGGAGAATGATTTTCGTGAAGCTCGTTACACTTTCAAGTTGGACTATACCAAACCTTTTTCGGAACTTTTCTCCATTGAAACCGGGGCTCAATATCTCATCACAGATGCCACTAATGATTATGTGGTGGGAGAGGATGTGAATGGCGTTTGGGTGAACGATCCCGATTTCAGCAATATCTTTGAGTTTACGCAGGGGGTGATTGGGGTCTATGGTACGGCAGCTTTCGAGGGCAAAAAGTTCGGCTTGAAGGCAGGTTTGCGCATAGAACATACCGATGTCAATACCGACTTGGTTAATACTAGTGAATCCAATAACCGTCAATATACTAATCTGTTTCCCACTTTGCATACCTCTTATAAGTTCAACGAAAAGCTATCTATGCAGGCGGGCTATTCCAAGCGAATTTATCGTCCTCGACTTTGGAGTTTAAACCCATTCATCAATATTCGAAACAACTTTAGCATTCGTACGGGCAACCCTGATCTCCTGCCTGAGTTTACCGATTCCTATGAGATCACAAGTATTTTTATTGGTACGGGCTTTTCTGCCAATTTGGGCGTTTATCATCGATTTACGACCGATATCATCGAAAGATTGGTGTTCTTTTCAGGGAATGTAAGCACCTCACGTCCTATCAACATCGGAACAGAGGGAACTACGGGAATAGAATTTAATTTTAAGTATAGTCCACAAAATTGGGTAAGCTTTAACGGAGATTTCAATTACAACTACTTCAATCGCAAAGGAACCTTTGAAGCGACTTCATTTGATTTTGCAGCCGATCGTTGGACAAGTCGACTGATGACTAAACTGAAATTACCTGCTCAATTTGATCTTGAGCTAGCAGGTAACTATCGATCGGGTTATCAAACTTTTCAAGGCTTCCAATCGGAAAATGTTTTTCTAAACCTGGGACTGCGTAAGAAAATCCTTAAGGGCAAGGCGATCTTGAATCTAAGCATTCAGGATGTATTTGCCTCTAGTGTTTACGAATATGAAACCAATCAATCTTCCTTCTATCTGTACAGCCGAGGACAAGAAGGTCGTTTTGTGACGGTGGGTGTGAGTTATGGTTTTGGTAAAGGGGAGGCTATGGAGTTCTCCGGGCAGAAGCACTTCTAAAGAGGCCGTATACGCGTTACATTAGTAAATTTCCTGAATCTGTTCCTGTTTTCAGGGCAACGGCTGCTCAATCTCGCAAAGGAAGATGCAGATGCATAGAGAATCCGTGCGCTGGAGTAGGCTGGATTTGGCACTCCGCACCAATGAGTTGGGCACGGCTGGCAATACTTTTCAAACCAAGTCCCGGTATGTCTTTAGCTTGGCCAGTTAGGTGAAAATGCTTGCCATTGTCTGTATAGAGAATGGATAGCTGACTTGGCATGCGTTGGAATGCTATTCGAACCTTCGTTGCTGCGGCATGCTTTAAGGTGTTATTGAGGAGTTCTTGGATAATTCGATAGATCGCTAAATCTTGTTCCTTCGAGAATTCGGGCAGGTTTTCATATTCGAGTTCGATACTCAATTCACTCATGCTTTGAATGCGTTTGCAAAGATCCTCGATGGCCTGTACTACACCAAAACGTTCCAGTGTAGAGGGGAGTAGGTTGTGCGCCATTTTCCGCGCCTGATCAATAGCTGTATCAACCATTTCAGTAGTTTCTCTAATCATTTCACTTGAAACCTCAGGTGAATGATCTTGTGCAAGCTGGACGATGTAGAGCCGGATTGCGGATAAAAGACTACCAATACCATCATGTAGGTCTGTTGCTACTCGTTTCCTTTCGTTTTCTTGCGCTTGGATGGAAGCGTCTAACAAATCTTTTTGATAGGCCGTTTCCAGAGCTTGTAACTTTTCTTTCTGAGCAAACAGCCTCTTTTGATATAGAATGAAGAAAACAATAATCGCAATGGCCAGTAATAGCATACCAATAACCCCAAGCAGAATGGGCCATAAGCTAACGTCTACTGGGCTGGTTTGATCCATAGTATAATAGCGTAAATGATATTAAGTATGATGCTGAAAATACCATGAATTCCCCAGATAATGAACAAGGTGTTATTCGAACTTTTTACATAGTTAGTGAATAGAAAGATGAACAGGCTGCTAGAAAAGTATAATAGTACGCCGATCCCTAACCAGACCATGGGAGATTTTTCCAATTCCTTGATTTTTAGCTCATGTAGGGTTTTGTAGAAAAAGACCAAGGCATAGAAAATCATTATGATTCCCTCCAAGGCAGTCGAATAGCTATTGAATTGTTGGATATCCGTTATCCAAATTACCTCAATCAAAGCAAAGGCAATAAAGCCAATACCAATGATCCAAAACAGCCGATCTGGAAGAAAAGGGCTTATGCTTTGTGCAAAAACATACGTTAAGAGCGTAAACTCCGCAATGGTGAAGATTCTATACAAGTAATGATGATTACCTACGTTTCGAATAATCCAGTGTGCACTTACATCTGTAATTAGAGACAGCAAGATCAGGAAGAAAATCGCTTTCTGAATTTTATCCAAACGATGGTAGGATAGCAACCCTACCACCGCAGGCAAAGCGATAGAGTAAATCGATAAGTTAGAGATGAACCACGATAGCTCTTCCATGCGATGCGTTTATACTAGTGGGAAAGTTTCCCCGATTCTCCATTGGGACAATATGGAGGACAGGGTTGAGACCTTTCGAAGTGAGTTTCATCCGAATCATCATCACTTTTGCTAGCTGCTTGATGCTGACTGCTACCAGTAGGTATGGCAATAATAGGCCTGAAATTAAAAGGATGAGTAATTCGCACGGTCAGACCGGCACCGAGTAATAGCCGTAGGTAGCGGTTGGCTGCTGGTACGTTAATTAAGATGGAAAACATTTGTCTAACATCTGTTTGGGGGAAATCATAAAATTGCACCCGCCGTGTTTGCAATTGACTCATGGCATTGGGTGCCTGTAGTTTACTTGGGGTGATTCCAGAAAATGCATCCGCTAATTCTATTTCATTAAGTTCCGCCCAGTTGACCTGAAAAAGATCAACGATACCTGGCGTTATCCTGGCATTTATCTTCTTAGGACTTCGTACCGCGCTTGTTTTTGTAGGGGCCTGTTGGTAGTTCAGCGGAAAGTAGGTTTCTTTCTTGTCGAGGTCTACTATACTTAGTACAGGTGCAAACTTGTCCTGCTGTTCATTTTCTGGTTTACTACAACCCATATAGATTCGCATGCTTTGAATCTGTAAGACATCCATGACGAGAATGCTATTAATGGCTGTTTGTTCCAAATAGAAGTAATTGTTGTATCGATGCACTTCACCCTCAGCGGTATAATAGAAAAGATTGCTAAGTTCGTTAGGAAGACAAGTTCGCCAGGAGGTTATCCGCATTTTGGCATCTTCTGCGGAGAGGCTGCCAGGCATAGAGGTTTGCTTTTTCATAAGTATTCGTTTAAGGAGCTTGGTATTAAAGTATTATTTAATACGGCATAATGAAAGTTCTTTACCGATAATTTTTTGGACCAGGGGCTTGATTCGACAGGGTGCTCGTTCATAAAATCCCTGTACAAGAAAAATGAAGATCAGAGAAGCAGAGAACTAGGTCTGACCTTTATGTTCTCTGGCTTCTTCATCCTGATATAGATGTAATGGGTTCAATTTGCCAAGCATGCGCTGCCGTGACTATCTCACTCGAAAGGAGGCTGCAGCCATAATATGGTACCCATTTCTAACAATTCGGTCCAGTCTGCATCATATTTTAACCCCCAATAACTGAATTGTTCGTTAACCCAGGCTCGATCCAAGGCCAGAAAACCATCGGCATCCGTATACTTGTTTTCACAAGAGGGGATACCTCCATAAACGGGCACATGCGTGTTAGCCATGATCTTGAGCTCATCGCCATCTTCCGATGTATAGAGTACTAAGACAAAAACCTCTGAAGCGGTTGGGGGTTTGGCCGCAGGAATGGGAGGGGTATCATCGAAACCTGCCACGACTTTCAACAGGGGAAGGTCTTTTAATAGCTTAGTAGCTGGACGGCTGAATTTAACCTGATTACCATAGATTAGGGCCAAGTTGGCAGGGCTGGCCGTTGCTCCTTGAAATTGTGCAGCCACTCTGCCCACGCCCAGTTGATTAGTTGGGATAAACCTGTAGACATCCATTCGCTCTTTGCCGATATCGTAACCCAATGTTTGCAATTGAAGCCCTCGATTGACATAAGGGGCATAGGATGTATCTCCCAAATCTCCAAACTCAATTTTAATCTGGAGCGGAGGAGCTACCGATTTAATAGATTTTATTTTTTTTGTACTGCTAAGCAATGTTCCTTCTACATCCCAGCTCTTCCAGTGTTTTATTGTTCCATTACTCATCGTCGCTACGATGCTATCGTCTCGCAATTGAGCACAAGTTTCTACTCCGTATATGGGAGTATCATTCCACGTAGTCTTATCTATTTTTTTTCTAGTGTATACTTTTCCATCCTCGTAGCCCACTCCGATGAGCAAGCCTTCTACTGAGGTACTAATCGACTTCAACTTCAGGCTCGTATTAATCTTGTTCCAAGAGTGCAGGGTAAAGTAGGAACTGTAGAGTTGATGATCTGAAGAGACAGCCAAGACTTTCCCTGTAGGCGTAACGGCGATACTGATGAAAGCAGGGGTAGATGGGGTCACTTCTATTGCTTGCCAATTAGTAGTCCAATCTACTCGATGGTAAAGCTTTCCGTTTTGATCCAACCCAATTAGGGAACCGTCAAGCTTTACATCCATATCAATCAGTGAGATAGTGGATGAGGGACTACCTTTGTAGGTCTTCCAACTGGCATCATTACTAGCCCTGGTGTAGGAGAGCCCATCGGTCCCAACGCCAAGCATGCCTCCTTCTTTAGCGTAATAGATGTCAACAAAATCGTCCACACCCAGCATTCGCTCGTCAATACCACATTGACCATATCCAATCCAGAAGAAGCCTCCCTCTTGGCCCCAATTGGCCCCCCAGCTATTTTGCATGAGCCAAGCTTGTTTATCATCATCATAGCCTACACAACAGACAGCATGAGAACTTCTGCTCACCTCACCTGGGTGTTTTTTGTAGATACCTTTTTTATAGTGATGAAAACTGGGATATACGTTGAAGGAGGTTAAAAGGGGCCCCTTTTTGTGTAACCATTCCTTCATCGCTTTCAAGGTTCTTAAGGTGGTATAGCCCTGTATCTTAGTGAGCTTGTTTTTCCAATCCCCAGGCAGCTTACACCTTTGGTCATGATCTGTGTAAGGGAATTCATAGGCGGGAACTACACCTGTATTTTTGCAATAGTTCATACCTGCATACAAGGACATTCCGGCATTATTACCACTACAAGTTCGAGTACTTGAGCTGCAAAAGTAGATTTGGGTAGGTGATAACTTATTGAACAGAAAGGTGTAAGATAACTCAAAGGGCAAAAATTGATAGATTCTTGCCTGAGTTTCCAAGGTGGCGGCGGTAGCGAAGGCAACGCAAGAACCGCATTGCTTCTGGTTTTTTACATTTGAAGTATAGCGATTGCCATTGTAGTTGAGCCAAGTATGTGATTTGGGATAAAGTTTGACGGAGTCATCGGCTAGGTGGGCAGCGTAGTTGTCAGTCGCAATTGCTTCCTTTTCCGCTCCTTTAGGTACATGATCAGCAGGGACATGGCCAGTGTAGAGTGGCCATTGCTCCATGGGGATATCGGTAAATTGATTTTCTTCAGCCTCCCAGCTGGCATTGCTTTCTTGGAGTTCCCGCTGAAGTTGACGTAAGTACTTGGAATTTAGCGCCATGTTAGTTTCTTTAATAAAAAAGTAATGTGTTGTTTATGGGACCAAATTGCGAAAGATAAACGCCAATGGCTAGAGGGTAAAACGGCAATTGTAAGTTTGAGTATAAATACCTATCCCATTAGGGAAGGTACTTATAAAGTGGGCCGCTTAAAGGCAATTGTGGCTTGGTCTATCATATTCTTAGACTCATGGAAAAAGGCGGCCATCCTAAAATGATAATTTAGATTTATCTGTTTACCGTAAAAGCATTATTTTGATCAGCACAACAATAAACTCGCCATGCAACCCATCTCTTTAGCTATTGCCGATGATCAGATCTTATTTCGAAAAGGACTAAAATTGCTGATCCATTCATTTGAAGGTATCGAGTTGGTCATTGAAGCGAGCAATGGCGTAGAACTGATTGCCGCAGTGGAACAAAATCAACCCGATGTCATTCTAATGGATCTTAAAATGCCGGAAATGGATGGTTTAGCGGCTACCGAGAGCATCCGGAAACTTTTCCCTTCGATCAAGATCATCTTGCTGACTATGTACGACGAAGAACATCTCATCAATCATATGATGAAACTCGGGGCCAATGGGTACCTATTGAAGAACGAAGAGCCAGAAGAAGTAGAGGTTGCGATTAGATCTGTCATGGAAAAGGATTTCTATTTCAATGATTATGTCTCTAAAGCGCTATTGAGTGGGCTGCAACGTCCAAAGCAGGAATTGAAAAGCTGGGCAAGCAAGGGAGAAGCACCCATATCACGGCGAGAACGAGAGGTGCTGGAGTTGATCTGTCGAGAATTTACCTCTTCTGAAATTGCCAAAGAGTTGTACATCAGCACCAGGACGGTCGAAAATCACCGAAAGAGTTTGCTGACCAAGACAAACTCAAGAAACACCGCAGGCTTAATCTTATTTGCGGTGCGGAACCAGCTTATTGACATTGCTAAGCCCATATAAGGAGTGGTTGTTGGTAATATCGATTTGCTTTGGGAAAGGGGGATGGCAAAATACCCCAAGATCCGGTTTAATAAGGTTATGTAAAACTTCGGAGACATGCCGTGCAGCTTGTCACACTACTTAGCCGGCTAAAGATGAGTAAAAGGCGGATTCTCTGATCCTTTGGACGCCATGACGGCCTGGTTCTGCCCACAATCTCCTGGCGCGCAACAAAGAAGCTAGGCGATGCGGGGCAAAATTTGGCATACCCGGCTTTAGGCTTTGTATCCGAATCCCTGGATTGTCATCCCCTGAATGGATAAAGAGCCCCTCTCCCATATAGATACCTACATGTGTTATTTTCTCTTTTTGCTCCTCCGTTATGCGGCCGAAGAAGAGAAAATCCCCTGGCTGCAAACCGGCCAAGGTGCTATCCGTCTTAATTTCGAGTCCTGTATGAACCTGTTGGGAAGCATCTCTTTGTAGAATCATACCGTGTAGGTAAAAAACAGTCTTGGTAAAGCCACTACAATCCATGCCTTTCCCAGAGGTGCCTCCCCATAGGTAAGGGCGCCCGACAAATTTTTTGGCGGTAGCCAGGATTGCTTCTGGTTGCGTGCTGGCTTGCTCAAGCCAGTCGGTCATAGATTGGATATCCTGGCTGGGCACGAATGCCGTTCGGCCATCTGGATAAATGATCTCTGTATGGGTGGCATCACTGCTTCCTCTCTTCAGCAGGGCTCCGATTACCAGATCGGATATACGTTGGCTATTGGCATCAGGAAGTAAAGTGGAAAAGCCATAGTCCTTCCAATAGATGACTTTAGGCGATTGCTGCCAGGATAGGAACGCGCTTTCATCCAACAGCACCAAGGCACCCTTATCCAGGTAGCCCAGGTAGCCATCTGGACTTTGCACATAGTACCAGCCCTCTCTCACCTTCTTAAGTATCTTCAGCGGTGTACCTAGCAGCACCTGGGAAGCCATTTCCCCCCAGTGCTTGTCTTCTGATCGGATATTGGCCACGGAGACATTCACCAAACCGTATAACTTACCCTCTAGGTGGGTACTTGGCAGCACCTCAATGCTATCTAGATATTTAATTCCTTTCTGTTGTAGCTGTTCCAGTAGAGCAGATTTGGCTTCAGGTATATTGGTCTCCCCGCGCAGTATAACTTGACCTTGTTCAAGCTTGTCTTGGATGAACCATCGGGCTACTCTTTTATCTGGTGCGTACGCTGCTTTAAGCTGATCAATAATAGCGGTGGCCGGAGTGGGAGCAGTTGCTTTTTCTTCGGTACAACTGAAAAGAAAAAAGGGAAGAAGTATAAGTGCAAAGAATCTCATGATCATAGCTACTGATGGAACTGCAAAATAAGAATAATCCAAAAACCGAAAAGGAATGATTAAGCAGAGCAGGGAGAGGTAATAAAACTCGAAAGCCGGCCAACCCAAAGGTTGACCGGCTTTCTGTTTGAAGCGTATTCGCTCAAGGTGTGTGTTTATTAGTAGGTTCGGAGAACAGTACCTCCGCTGCTTTGCGCTCCATTTGTTGATCGGCTATTACTGATGGTTTGACCATTAATAGAATCATTGTCAACAAACTGGCAAGCTTGCATGATAGCGTCGCACACGCCACGACCTTCACGAAGGTTGTAAACAGCTCCCCCTTGTAAGATGGAAACATTTTTCGAAAAGTGGCAGCGAATAGCTAAAACTTTTACATTTCCATCAACACCTTTATTGAGAATACCCGCGCCGTATGTTGAACGGTTGTTCTCAAAGTGGCAATCAACAATTCTGGGAGCACAAGTGCTGTTGATGCTCATATTGTAAATTGCACCACCATCAAAATCGGCTGTGTTAGAGATAAATCGGCAATTAGAAATAATAGGGCTGCAGTTGCTATTATTGGCATAATTGTAGATAGCTGCTCCTTCCCGAGCATAGTTATTCGCGAAAGTACAGTTGCTAATGGTTGGAGAAGCCATATTATTAAACCAGGCTGCTCCAGAAAAGCTTAGATCTCCGTTGAAAGTAAAACCGTTGGATACGCCGTCTGAAATTGTAAAACCATCAACTACTGTTTTAGGACTTACTTTTTCTGCGTAAACGACGGTGTAAGCGTTGTCCTCTTTGGAGGCAGTTCCAATCTCTCCAGAAAGGATGGAAGAGTTAACTGCTATTTGACGTTGCTCTATGGTTGTTTCCATTCCTGCGAATCCACCATATAAGGCAACTCCTTCTACTAGATTAAATGACTGGGTACGATCATTATCGGCAGCCGTATAATATGTTCCTGTAGCAACCCAGATTTGGTCTCCGGCTTGCGCCATGTTTAAAGCCTGATGTAGGTCTCCAAATGCATTCGTCCAGGAATCACCGTTACCGTTCATACCGGCTTTGACAAAGAAAATCTTTGAATCATTATTCTGAGCATCCAGTAGTATCGCAGACATCAAACATACAAATAGTAGTAAACCCTTTTTCACCTTAATACCTTTTTGAAGTTGGAAAAAATCAATTCGTCTTAATCAAGGGACGATCCTAGTTAATGGCTAATTGGAAAAAGGAATGACTAGTGTTCAGAAAACATAGTGCGGGAAACAACAATCCTAATGTGCCAATTACTAAAATCAATGTGTCAAAACGAAAGGCACAGAATGTTGGATAGGATGATAGGGATTTGAATCCGATAATCGATGTTTATGGGAGTTCTCATCGATCATATTAACATGGGAAAACACTTTGTCAGTAGTGTTCGCTGGGTGCACGAACTGTACTTAACTAAATGTCAAGAGTTTCTTAATTTGGTTGATTAGGGAGTAATGGGAAATAAAAATCAGTCTAAAAACGAAGAGTATATAATCGAAATTGTATACCCGGGGAAATATTTGAATAAACTAAGTTGGGATTGTTATCTATTCAAACACATCACAATAATACCCTTAACTTTTAGATAATCAAAGGATAACTGAGTCGTTTTCCCTGCCAATTAGAAAGCGGTCGCTTTGGCATAGGAAGCGGTCGGTTTTTTGCTTTTTTTCAAAAAAACAAGGTGTTTGCAGAATACGCTGCCTTAGATGCGGATGTAGTCAGCTGTAAACTTTTATTTGGAACGTTGATGGTTGCGATGATCGCCTATTTGTCTTCCTAGTCTAGCCCCTATCAACCGATACATCTGAAGTATATTTTTTATTGTAAATCGTTACTTTTTGGTGGTTTTCGGTCTAATCTGTTGAGAGAAAGGTTAAATTTTGCTAGGAAACGGTTGGTGGTTTCTCGTTTTAGGGCAAACTTCCTATCTTTCGCGCGGCAGCATTGCTACCATAAGGACGATAGACGACCAATTATAAGTTTTCATGGCAGGTGGTTGCTATAAATGGGATTTTGGATTAACTTTCGGCCTTCATACTGAATTTCTATCCATTAATCTCATCTAAAGAACGGCACCTAATTATGATTCATTCCCTAGGAATGGCCCCCAGTCATAAGTCATTGTGTGTTAGTTCCCTGACAATTCCACCCACAGCCCATAGTAAAGTGTAATAATTGGTAATTTTTTAAGTAAAGGTGAAACACAAGCTTTACGAATTGAGTATCTGATTATTAGAGCATGGTCTTTAAAATGTGAGAACTACACAGGATGATCAGTTATGAGAGGTCATTCTAGAAAAAAGAAAAACCATGAACTGCTCAAGAGAATCCCAGAATATAACTGAAAAGATGACTACACATTTGGTTTGTAGACTCAAAGGGCTTATTGTTGCTATGAGCCTATTCTTGTGTTCCAGCCCCACCTTGTTTGCACAAGACGTACATTACTCCCAATTTTATAACGCACCGATCCTATTGAATCCTGGCTTGACGGGGATATTCAATGGCAATGTGCGCTTCATGGCGAACTATCGTAGCCAATGGGCTGCTGTGCCCGTGGATTACCAAACTTTTACTGCCGTTGCCGACATAAAGTTTAATCGCAGATATACCATTAATCGGACCTTCTTTGCCGCAGGCCTGTCCTTCAATTATGATCGGGCGGGTTATTCCAAGTTGCAGTTGGGAGATCTGGGACTCAATGGTTCTGTGACTCGGATGTTCTCCGATCACTTCTTTGGTACACTCGGTGGCCAGGTCAGTGTCAATCAACGCGGTTTTAAAACCAATGCGCTCACTTTTGATGAGCAGTTTGTGTTTGAACGTGGCCAATACTTGCCCACTGCGTCAAATGGAGAGAATTTTGGTAGAACTAGCCGCACCTTCGTCGATTTTTCGGTAGGCTTTAACTTCAGGTTACAAGCGCTAGATCAATCAGGACTGGTAGATATGCTGGATCAACGATCGAAGCTGGATTTTGGGATAGGTTTTCACCACCTTACCGAACCAAACCAGGCCTTTTTTGAAGATGAGACAGAACGCCTTGACATGCGTTTAAGTCCCTACGCATTAGGTGTACTACAGTTGGGAGACCATTTTGACTTAGTTGCCAATGTATTTGGTCAGTTTCAAGGCCCTTATCGCGAATATCTCGGTCTGATTGGAGCCAAAGTTCATATTGATCGCCAGTTGGGTAACCAATGGGCACTACAGGTCGGTGTTGGTTATCGAGGTAACAACGATTTTGGTGATGCCTTCATGCCAACCATTGAAGTCTTTTACAATAATTGGCAAGCTGGCTTCAACTACGACGTAAACGTTTCTGACCTGAATGTAGCGACGCAGCAAAGAGGAGGACCCGAATTTTCTGTAAGGTACCTATTCAAAACCCCCAAAAGACCGGGTCGGCGAAATTGCCCCCTCATTTGATTTTCGTCAAAGACCTGCCCAAGCACGGGTAATTAATTAACGTATAGCTCCCATTCAAGATGAAGAAGCTGGCATTCACCACTATCCTATTCCTTTCATTCCTCACCTTGGGACAATCCCAGACGATGCAGGCTTGGATAGATGAAGGAGAAAAGGCATTTGAAGAAGGCGATTACTACGGCGCATATAAGTGTTATGAAATTGCATTGCGATATAAGGCGGCTCGCCTGGAGAAGTATGATAGTATTCGTACCTCCATGTTGTATAATTATGCGGAAGCTGCTCGTTTGGCGCAAATGTATGGGCGTGCAGATAGTATTTATCAGCAGGTACTGAAAAGCCCCAACGCTAAGCACTTCCCGCTGACCAAATATTGGTTAGGGAAAGTCGTGCAATTCAATATTGATTCCGTAGACATAGTCAAAGGTTACGAAAGAGCACAAGGCTATTTTCATGAATTCCTAGAACAAACAGAAACGGTCTCTGAGGAATATGCCTTAGCGGCAGAAATAGGTCTTGAGAATATTAACTGGGCTTTTGAAGTACTAAAGAACAGAAATAAAAAAGCCCAAGTCGTTAATCTTGGAGCTAACATAAACAGCGAATTTTCGGATTATGCTTCTGCTTTTAGGGGTAATAATACCATGTACTATTCTTCTTATCGGTTCCTTAACAAGAAAGATTCGCTAGTACCCCCTCGATATTATATGCGGATCATGAAATCAGTGGCAGGGAGTCCAGGAGAAGAGCTACCTGAATCTATTAATGTGGGAGGTAGACATGTAGCACATACTGCTTTTAATCGAGATGCTTCGATGGTCTACTACACCGTTTGTGACTTTGTCAAAAAAGATACGATTCAATGTAAACTATTTCGCGCAAAAGTTCAGGCTGATGGTTCGTGGAAGGAGCCAAAGGAACTTACGCTTATTAACTCAAAGCATGCGACCAATACCCATCCAAATGTAGGATTGGATACTGAAGTGGGAAAGGAAGTCCTTTATTTTTCCTCGGATCGTCCAGGTGGAAAAGGAGGTTTGGATATTTGGTACAGCTATATCGACTATGTTGATGGAGACGTAAAGCTTTCCACACCGCAAAACCTTGAAGCTATCAATACTGAGATGAATGAGGCAACTCCCTATTTTTATAGTGATTCGCAGACACTCTTCTTCAGTACAGACGGTTATAGAACTTTGGGTGGGATGGATGTCTATCAGTCAAAAAAACGTGAGAATAATTGGACCATACCAGAGCATCTGGGCATGCCGGTTAATAGTGCTTTCAATGATCTGTATTATGTCCTTCGTAAAGGTGATAGTGGTCAAATCGCCTATTTTTCTTCCAATAGGCCTAATGTTGATGCAGTATTCTGGGACAAAGACAACGAATACTGCTGTAATGATATCTATCGAATGCGTTTGCCAATGATAGACTTATTGGCGCGTACCTTTAACCTAGAAGACTCTAGCCAACTGACCGGAGCTACAGTGGTGCTGTATGAAAAAAGCCCAGCAGGAGACTTGATACCCGTAGATAGCATCGCCATCCATCCGGAGTATGAGTTTCACTTTAGCATTGATCCCACGAAGGATTATGTGCTAAAAGGTATGAAAGATGGTTTTAGCTCGGATACGGTGTATGTAGATCCCGACCAGCACCGAGGGCAATCAACAATCATAAAGAATCTCTACCTGGATCCCAATATCGATCTGCTGGTAAATACTTGGCATTTACTGGATAATACTCCTTTAGACTCTGTGGTCGTGAGTTTGTATGAATTGTCAGCTAATGGAGATACGGTGGCCTTAAATCAGACCGTCAACCCAGATGGAAACCAGGTGACTTTTGATATAAAACGTAAGCATAAATACATGGTGAAAGGGGTAAAGCCTGGGTTTATAGGGGCGGATTCAGTCTCTGTTGATCCCTCTGGCCCTCAATACGCAGATAGATCTGAAATGGAAGTAGACCTTTATCTCGGTCAGATGTTGGAGGTAAATACCTTTGAAGCAGGAACGCTTTATGAACTCACCGGAGTTAGGGTAGAACTGTATGATTTGAGTGAAGGGGAGCCAAGGTTGATACATGATAGTCTAAACTTATTAGGCAATGATTTTAAATATCCTTTGCACCTGGATCGGCCGTATATGATTAGAGCTACTAAAGATGGGTATGCGGAGGTAATAGATACGCTTCGGTTTGAACCTCAGGATGCGATCAAAGGAGAAGGATATTTGATTTTTGATGTTTATCTGCCGCTACCATTTGAAGTCGTGCTGTATTATGATAATGACCATCCAAACCCAAGAACACGCATAAGAAGAACTAGATTGGCTTATACCGAGACGAACAAAGCTTACTATCAGAAAAAAGAAAGCTTTATCAAGGGCTTTACGGAGGGGATGTCTAGAGAAGAGAGCTTCGTTGTGAGTAGACGATTTAGTGACTTTTTTGATCGGGATGTTCAAAAAGCACCTGAGGTTTTGATTGAGTTCAGTGAACGATTGATCAATGAACTTCGAACAGGGGCGAACGTGACTTTAATTTTGACCGGGAGTGCTAGCCCGCGAGGAAACTCAGCGTATAATGATGATTTGGCTGCCAGAAGAATTGATTGTGTCAAGAATCACTTTCGCCGATATGTTAACAGCAACGATGAAAGTCTACGACCTTACATCGAATCGGGGAAACTCACCTTTATCGAAAATAATTTTGGCGAGTCTAATTACGATCCCGAGAATCTGACCAAAATAGAAAAAGAAGAAACGGTCAGTTCCGATCCTGATGACATCAAAGGTTCTATCTATGACCTCCGAGCATCTGCACGTCGACACGTTAGAGTTCGCTTGGTTACAGATGAAGGGAAACAAAAGGCCCCAAACACAGATGCAAGGCCCCTGACTACTCGTGACAACAAGTGATAGAGTACGTCTTATCGTATAGAAATGGCTAAGGGAGACGGTTAAGCTATTTGATACATACCAAGCATAAGCAAAGAACTAGGAAAAGAAGGGATTCAAAGTAACAGTAATAGTAGGCCAAATATTCCGGGCCGAAAGCTGTAAGCCCTATGTTAAAAAAGCTTCTTTGGGACACTCTCTCGGATGGCCCAGGAAACGAAAAAAACTGTGATGAAAAACAAGATCATCCCATTGTGCAGAAAACTACAGAAGGCCAGTTTGGTCTTCATGGCTTTAGGTATCCTTATTACCCCTGAGGCCATGGCAGAAGGTACACGCCAGTTAGCTCCTAATCCTCAGGACTCCTTGGTCATGCTAGAGTGTGACCGTGATGGTTTTGGAAATTTTGCGGCCTATAATGGACCTGAAGATAGCCGCCTCTTTATCACGATTAGAGACCCGAATGAGGTGGTCTATCTAGGACTTTCTGGGGAGCATCAGCCCAATGGAATGACCTATGACTTGAGCCGGAGTAATTACGAATTTCGAATTCGTAAGCCCGGTCTGGCAGAGCCCGTACACGGACCCTTTGTGATTAACAATGACAATTCTAATGTAAAAAGCTGGACACAGGCTCAATTTGGAAATTACGAGGTCACCACTACAGACGAAGATGGAAATCTGATTTATCAGTTTGCGCCGGGTGAGGCAGGAGACTATATTCTTGAGATTCGTGACCTCTTCAGTGATGGTACGGATCAAATCAATATTGGCTATTGGGATATCACTGTGACCTTGAATGATCAGCCCATTCTGGGGCGGGTATGGTCTCGTAACTGGTCCTTCCGGACTCCCGCGGTATCTGAAAGAAGTACACCGGAGTGTCAATGGAATAGAGAATTCAATGGTACTTTATATTCCTACACTACAGATGGCTTTGTTTCTCGCATTAACTTTGCCAACTCAGGTCTGCAAGGCTTGTCTTTTAATGTTGCCTTTAATAGTACTGGCCCTGGGGATGGTGATAACTTGGTCGTAAATCGTAGATCTGTCCCAGGCATTAATGAAACAGTGCGTTCGGCCGAACATCAGATATTTTTAAATGAACCAGATCCTTTGGTTTTCCCGGATGGTGACTGTGGAGATATCACGGCTGCTGCTGAATTTACTTGTACCGCTGATGGTTTCTGTTTAGAAGTTTCGGTGACGAAGCCTGGGCAAGTGGAAGTTTTCCTGGATTTTGATCAGAATGGTCAGTATGACGCCAATTCGATGGACGTCAACTTGATTTATAACTTCGGTCCCAATGAATTATCAGCCTGTATTCCCTGGGATGGGATTAAAGGCGATGGTACTGCCATCGGATTTGGAGATCGAGTAGATATCATATTTGCTTATTCCCAAGGAGTACAGCATTGGGCTGTTTTTGATGTGGAATATTTAAAGAATGGGTTTTGTGTAGAATCTATTCGCCCTCAATGTGATGGTGGCATTGTCACAGATCGCTTGTATTGGGACGATACCTTAATTCCGGATGACCCTGGAACGGATCAACCCAAGAATGGACAAAACGGCTGTACTTGCGCGACTGATGGTTGTCGTACCTGGAATAATTTTGATGTCAATATCACAACTGATGACTGCACGGATGTAATTGATGATTTGACAACGGGATATGGGGATAAAAATACCCTTAATACCTGGTGGTTTGCCAATGTTATAATCGTCACGCAGGCTGATATCCCAATCTTGAGTTGCCAGATTACTGGTGATAGCACCATCTGTGGCAACGGGACCACAGTATTAGAAGTAGCCACTTCCGGTACGGTAGGTGATCCCACTTATAGTTGGAGTGGCCCAGGTGGATTTACAAGTTCTGCCGTTTCTTCAGGCCCCATCTCGGTCCCCGGAGAGTACTGTGTAACCATTACAGATGGCCAAGGGTGTGAACTGGTTTGCTGCCAAACCGTGACAGATGAAGATGGGCCAGAACTGAGTTTTACCACCCAAGATGCTACTTGTGCTGCCTCTAATGATGGCTCTATTCAGGCGTCGGCTGCCGGTGGAAGTGGCAATGGATACGAATTTAGTTTAAATGGTGGTCCATTCCAGTCTTCTGGATTATTTGAAAACTTAGGAGTGGGCAGCTATGAACTCTCTGTTCGAGATGATATTGGTTGTACAACCACTTTAACAGTGGAGGTAGGTGCATCTTTAGTCATTGATATTGCTTATCCGGATACCATGCGGATTTGTTTTGGAGAAGGGCAGCAGGTCTCTATGACAGGTGACCCAACCGGCCTTGATTTCCTTTGGTCTCCACAGGAAGGCATAGATGATGTTACGGCGGCACAACCCGTTTTTTCACCTGCTACCTCCACTTCCTATACCGTTAGGATCAGTAGTCAGGCGGTGCCTGAATGTTTTGAAGAACGTATTGTACAGGTAGAAGTTGGACCTGACATCGATTTTACCCTTACTGGTGATGCCGTAAATGGTACCACTTGTGCCCCGACAGCGACCTTAAATGCAAGTACTGCGGTGGATGCTACGATTGTATGGCAAGATGAGGAAGGAAATGATCGGGGAGAAGGACCTCAAATTCGATTCCCGGTATCTGGTGTGGAAACGGTAATTGTGATTGCTACCGACGCTGCCGGTTGTACGGATCGCGATACAGTGACCGTGAGTGGGGGCCCCGTGGACGTAAATATACCAGATACGGCTGCCGTTTGTTTGGGCGAAGAACTAGATGTTTCGATTACCAACCTAGACGCTAATGATACCTTAAGCTATAGTTGGACTCCCTTGGATGCATTTGCCAGCGGAGCGGATTCAGCCGCTCCAGATGTGATTGAATCCATCGGGGTGCAAACCCTCTATGTTACGATTGAGAATCAGTTTGGCTGCCAGTACATGGATTCGGTGCATACTGCTGTCTTGGACCCCAATCTAAGTTTAAGCTTTACCAGTGAGCTACAATGTAATGGCAATACGGTAATATTTACCAATACAAGTACCAATGCCTTTGGTTATGTATGGGACTTTGGAGACGGTACCACGCTGGTAAGTGATGAAGCCATAGTAAGCCATGATTATGCGGCTATGGGCACCTTCCCAGTCACGTTAGGTATCATTTATGATGTAAGTTGCGCTACTACTTTTTCAGCAGATGTAGTAACGCTAGATCCTGAGTTGGCTGCGGAATTCACGTATGATATCGTTAGCTGTAGCCCGGATAGTGCCGAGATTGCCTTCTTTGATCAATCTTTAAATTCATTTGGGAATGATCTCCAATATATGTGGACTTTCAGTAATGGGGCCTTCTCAACGGAAGCTAATCCTATCATTAGGGTGCTAAATAGTGGAGACCTGACGGTTACCTTAAAAGTAACTTCTGAGAACGATTGTGATGATGAAACCACAGAAATTTTAGACATCCAATTGGTCGAGCTCAACCTCGCCGATACCTTGACACTTTGTCGAGGAGATAGTATTGCGCTAAATCCAGGAGGTAATCCTGATTATATCTATGCCTGGACCCCTGCCGAGGGATTAAGTGCCACGAATGTGGCTAATCCAATGGCTTCACCTAGTGTCACAACGGTCTATACGGTAAGTGTATTAAATATTGCTGGTTCTGATACCTGTGCAGTAACGGATCAGGTAACCGTTTTTGTTCCAGCAGATATTAACTTAGATCTCGGAGACGATCTAACTACCTGCGGAGAAGATGTAGTACTAACTCCTCAAGTGGATGTAGAGGTAACCATTAGTTGGAGTAGTGCACAAGAAGGCGCTTTGGATACGGGCTCATCGATCACGATTAACCCGTTCCGATTGGATACCATTTATGCCACGGCTACTGATGCCTTTGGCTGTACGGATAGTGATACTTTGATTATAAATGATCAGGGAGTGGATGTGGCAGCCGATCCAGGTAATACTGTGACGGCCTGCGCTGACCTAGAAACGGCTATTTCGGTGGTAAACCTGGATGATCAAGATACGCTTAGCGTAAGTTGGACACCTTTATCGAATATTGTGTCAGGAGCCAACGAGGCCACGGCAATTATCCAGGTTTCTGAGGCGGAAGGAGCTGTAGATTTCACGGCTATCGTGCGTAATCAAAATGCCTGCTTGGATACGATCAATATTAGCGTAGAAGTCGTTCCTTTTGATGGGCAAGTGCGAGATACGATTTTCGCTTGCTTTGGAGAAGCCACCCCGATCAATCCAGATGTTGTAGAAGGATACCAATATCAATGGTCACCTGCAACCGACCTGGACAATGCGAATGCGGCTAACCCAATATTTACGGGTAGTACTTCACAGACTTATCAAGTGACCATTACGGACCAGAACAATGGAGTAGTTTGTCAAACGACGGATGAGGTGTTTGTCTCTGTCACTCCTGATATCAATCTTCAAACTGATGGAGATACATCACTATGTGAGATAGTAGATGTAGACTTGACCGCTTCTGTCTCCGTCGAATCAACCATTGAATGGTATGATGATGCTTCGCCAGCTAATAAGTTAGGGGAGGGGCCATCCATTACGGTTTCTCCTGAATTGGGAACCAATACCTTTGTGGCTATTGCCACTGCTACAACCTCCGGTTGTACAGATACTAGCCAAGTGGTGATTCAAGTGAATGATATTACGGAGAACATGCCAGATACTTTGATCCGTGTCTGTGCGAATCAGCCCACTGACTTAAATCCCAATGGTGATTCTACCCTCCAATACGTATGGAATCCTACTACGGATCTTGATCTAACGACCAATGGGGCGCATAATCCGATTGTCACGACTACGGGAGATATTACCTTTACTCTTACCGTAACTGATCCACAGACCGGTTGTCAGCTTACGCAAACGGTAAGAGTAATCGCTTATCCCGAGATCAACCTGGTAACGACTGGAGATACCATGGTTTGTGAACCAGTCATGCTAAGCTTGACGGCCAGTACAGATATCGCTACTCAAATTGATTGGTATGACACGCCTGCTTTAGACACGCCTTTTGATCAAGGAACTTCTATACAGGTATTACCTCCACAAGGAAATTCAGTCTACACGGCCATTGCAACCGACTCAGCAAGTGGCTGTAGCGATACGAGTCAGGTGGTGATTATGGTAAACGATGTAACGGATGCACTGCCTGATACGGCATATACCATTTGCCCTAACACGCCTTTTGAATTAAATCCGAACGGTGATTCTACCCTCAATTACCAGTGGAATCCAGATACCAACTTGGATCTAGTCACCAATGGGCCGCACAATCCGATTATTACGACGGATACCGATATCACGTATGAGGTGACCGTGGAAGATCCGGTTACGGGTTGCGTGATTACGCAGCAGGTAGAGGTGACTGTTTTGCCAGAGATTAATCTGGTAACGACTGGTGATACCTTGGCTTGTGACCCTGTAGACCTAGTACTAACAGCTAGTAGTGATCTGGATAATGTCACTTTCGATTGGTTTGAAACGCCAGATTTTTCCGGTGCTCCTTTTGCTAGCGGTGGTGAGGTTCCGGTTTCCCCAAATGGAGAAATCACCTACTATGTCAGAGCTACGAGTGAAGATGGATGTACAGAAACGGGTAAAGTCTCCGTACAGAGACTACCGATCAATGCTTCTATTACTTCTGACTTAGTCTTCTGCGAGCCAACGGATAGTGCTGCCATAGTGGTAGCTAACCTCAGCCCCAACCAGGTACTAAGTTATGAATGGCTACCCGACGGTATCGCGAATCCTCCTGGAGGAGATATGATCATGATTGATCCAAATACAGTCAATGAGGTATCGGTAGTGCTAACCAACCAATTGGGCTGTACGGATACGCTGAGCACAACAGCTGTGGTGATTATTCTGGAGGACTCTTTAAGTATTTCAGCTACACCAGATACTATCCTGCTTGAGGAGTCTAGTACTTTGACGGTCTCGGGCTGTGTCAATTGTACTTATACTTGGTTCCCGCCATCGGGAGACCTTACGCCAGATGATGCGGCAGAGGTGATCGCTACGCCAAATGAACCTGGATCCAATATCTATGACGTAACGGTGGATAATTTGGGATGTACACAAGATCTATCAGTAGAGGTTTTTGTGATTCCTTTTGTATGTGATCTTGACCATGTCTTTTTGCCCAACACCTTCACCCCAAATGGTGACAATACAAATGATAACTTAAGATTGAGGAGTGTGGTAGAAATCGAAGATATGGAGCTAATGATCTACAATAGATGGGGCGAAGAAGTGTATCGAACGCAAAGTTACCTGGAGGCCAGCAAAGGCTGGGATGGAACCTTTAGAGGGAAGCAATTGCCACCAGATGTGTACGGCTTCTGGTTGCGAGCGGTTTGCCCTAATGGGGAAGAGTTAATCCGGCAAGGGAACGTTACCTTACTACGTTAAAAGGACATTTAAAAACGAAAAAAGCCATTGCTTAGAAATTGAGCAATGGCTTTTTTCATTAGATCTCAGGGCAGTTTACTAAGGTTTTACGGGATATACTCCGACTTCCGTACCCACACACTCCACTGCTGCCCTTATCGCTTCTTGTTGCTCCTTGGTCAGCTTAATGGTCTGCTTCTTCTTCTTGTAATTGATTCGAATCTGTTCTATATGGGTATCGGTAAGCCGATAGAATAAATCGAGCGGTACGACACAGGCATGAGAATAGACACGCATATTGGTGTTTTTGTCAAATTGTCCATCGTCTGGGAAGTTATGTAATCCAATCACCTCTCCATCGGATAACCTAATGAGTACATTTTGACCGCTATCGATCGGATGGTAGCCGTATTCTGAAATAGCGAAGAGCATAAAGAAGCTGCTAATACTATCCTTCTCTGAATACATGAACATGGCCTTGCCTTGTTCTATAATCTTTGGGCCATCCACTGTTTCAAATAAGCTTGGAATCATGAGACCCATATTTACATGAGCGGCTGCCACGGTGCGTACACTATCAAAGGCATCAAATTCATTTAGGACAATTTCGCACTGAGCATTAACAATCGAGGTGGTGGCAATCAGCCAGCTCAACAAACAAATCAATTTTCTCATCTTTTCTTTTGATTACAATTATTGAAGCTTCGGAAGTTAGCTTTCCTCCGCTTAAACTTGTGCATTCAAAGGACACAGGCTGTTAGACCAACGCAAAAATAAATAGAATAGTACACTTTCGGGTGCTTTGGTCTCAGTAATTGCTTTGGGAGGGGGAAGGGGACTGATGACGGAAGGAAGAGGACAGCTTGTAGAGGACAGTTGTAGGTGCTTTCTGACATCTGGCCCCTGACCTCTTTCTCCTTCTATCACACCTCTCCATTCGTCGAATAAGCTACTAGGTTAGTCGAGGTATTGGGTATAGTTGTGGTTCTATGTGTTGCATAGTACTATATGTTTTGTACATTTGTATCATGATGATGGAAAACATAGACAAAACAAGGAAACAAATGAGACGAGGCATACTAGAACTCTGCGTGCTCTCCATAATATCAGAAGAACCCATCTATCCTTCAGATATTATCGAAAAGTTGAAGGGATCACAGCTGATTGTAGTTGAGGGTACGCTCTATCCTTTGTTGACCCGACTAAAAAATGCAGAACTCCTGACCTACTCTTGGAAAGAATCCAGCAAGGGGCCACCTCGAAAGTACTATGAGATTACAGAAGCTGGACACGAATTCCTAAAGGGACTGCTTGTAACTTGGAATGAACTAGTACAAGCCGTTGAAAACTCCACTAAAAACATCCTCACTAATGAATAAAATAGTCACAATTAATCTTGGCGGTTATCCTTTTACCATTGATGAGGATGCCTATGCTCACCTGCAAGGATACTTGGAGGCGATCAGGAAGCACTTTAGTCAAGTAAATGGATTTGAAGAAATTACATCCGATATAGAAAGCCGTTTAGCTGAGATTTTCCAGGAAAAACTGGGAGATCGCCCGATTGTTACCCTAAAAGATGTAGAAGGGGCGATTGCTGTTATGGGCCGACCTGAAGACTTTGATGCCGATGCCGAAATGGACGAGGAAGAGCCTTCTAAAGCAACTGACAGTAAAAGCAAATACAAGACTGGAAAGCGTTTGTTCCGACATCCTGATGATCAGGTCGTTTCAGGCGTTTGTGCCGGGATTGCCGCCTACTTTGGCATCCAAGACCCCGTTTGGGTCAGAATTCTTTTTGTACTGTTTACGATCTCTGGTGGTTTTGGTATCACGGTATATATCATCCTTTGGGCGATATTGCCGGAAGCCAAAACTGCAGGTGATCGCCTTACCATGAGGGGTGAGGCCATTAATGTATCCAATATCGGTAAGATCATCCAGGAAGAAGTAGAGAACATCTCTAAGAAGGTAAGTGAGTTTGGGGATGAGATTACTTCCAAGGAAGGTTCTAAAGTCTATGGCGTGAAATTCGATGGCGAGTCTGGGAAGAAAGTAGTGGACGGAATTGGTTACTTCTTCAAAAAAGTGATCGATACAGTGATCGCCATAGCTAAACCCATACTTTTTCTATTAGCCATTGGCATTCTGATCGCCTTACTGGTGACATGGATTATTTCCGTAGTAGGGATCTTTTTTGGGATGCCATTTGCGGAGAGAGTACTACCTGGACAGGGTGTACTGTCTAGTCTGGCTGTCTTCAACCTGATGTTCTTGATCGGAATTCCTATGCTTAGCATTGCGCTAGGTGCCTTCCGTTTGGTTTTCGGTACGCGCATGAGCAAAAGATGGGGCATTGGTTTATCGGCCTTTTGGGGATTGAATATGGTGAGCTTTTTTGCCTTGGCCAGCCTCGTAGGACGAGAGTTTAGCACCGATGTGGGCGTTAGCCAGAACCTCAACCCAGGTCTAATGCAAGGGGATACGGTGCACTTGGTATTGTCCCCCACCCATTACGATAATGATGGTACCTTTTATGATGAATTGGAGGAAATAGAGCAAGAGATTTTTGGAGCTGAGGTCTCCTTGGCGATCAAAAAGTCAGAGAAAGGAATTTTCGAACTTCAGCAAAAAGTATTTGCTCGCGGGCGAGATCAAGGAGATGCTAATTTGCTGGCCTCGCAATTAAATGTTCCTCTAAAAATAGAAGGGAATACAATTACATTCCCAGATCGATTCCCCCGTACCTAAGGATCAAAAATGGCGACATCAGCGCGTGAAATTGACTCTCCTAGTTCCAGAAAAGAGCTTTGTTCAGATCAATAAGAAGATGGGGAGAATTCTTAGCTCTGTTGATCTCGAAAATGGTCGAGTGAATCCTTGGCGTGAACCCAATAATGCCTGGGAAATGAGACAAGAAGGATTAAGTTGTATTTCCTGCGAAAAAGCGGAGGAAGAAGTAGAGGATCAACGTCTATCTATGAAAGATTTCAAGAAAATCAGACTAGAAGGAGAAATGAAGGTTATGATTGATAGAGCGGATCGATATACCATTCGACTCTCCGGTCCAGCAAAATACACGGATCACCTAAAGATTAATCAAGCTGGCGATCACCTCATGATTCAATCTCCGGTAGAACATCCAGATGCACCTATTCGACTGTTCATCACCTTACCGGAATTGGAAGCTATCGAGGCGCTGAACACAGATGATGTACGAATCAATGGTTTCCAACAATCTTTCATGCAATTATACACCCAGGGAAAATTTGAAGTGAAAACCTATCTGGAACTGGATAGCTTGCTGGTACAACAAAACCAAGGCAACAAACTAGATATGAACGGCCGCTATGGCTATTTAGACGCCCAGCTCCAAACCTCTGCTCGTTTGGATGCAGAAAAAGCCAGTTTAAATACTGCTCGCATCAACCTACAGGGGGATAGTCACGCTAAATTGGCTTATGTAGAAAGCTTGCAGCGTCGAAAAGATGAGTCCAGTAGTATCCGCCTGGAAGGTAGCGGCCAGATTAAAGATTTTTGAATGAAAGCTTAATTGCCTTATATATTCCGACTAAAAGTGATGGGAGTAGGTGAAAGCTTGTTTAAAAACATCCACTTCCTAATTGATTCGATGGCCCTATTCGCTGGTATGCAGTGAATAGGGTTGTTTTTATTGAGCAGTAGCAGGCTTCCATTCCCCCGAAAAAATCCGTACTTTTGCCCCTTCAAAATTCTCTGGCAAAATCGAAGGCACGCATGAGTTTTTTAGAAGAATTGAATAAGCGGAAGACATTCGGGATTATTAGTCACCCGGATGCTGGTAAGACGACCCTCACGGAAAAGCTACTGCTTTTTGGTGGTGCGATCCAGGAGGCCGGGGCGGTAAAGTCGAACAAAGTGAAGCGCAGTGCGACTTCCGACTTCATGGAGATTGAACGACAGCGGGGTATCTCGGTGGCGACTTCGGTAATGGCTTTCAATTACCGCGGACACAAGATCAATATCTTGGATACACCAGGTCACCAGGATTTTGCCGAGGATACCTACCGGACTTTGACCGCTGTGGACAGTGTAATTGTGGTGATCGATGTGGCTAAGGGGGTGGAGACGCAGACAGAGAAACTCGTGAATGTGTGCCGGATGCGGAATACACCTATCATTGTCTTTATTAATAAGCTTGACCGCGAAGGGAAAGATGGCTTCGATCTATTGGATGAAGTAGAACAGAAGCTAGGTTTGACCGTGACGCCTTTGAGTTGGCCGATCGGAATGGGGCAACGATTCAAGGGGGTCTATAGTAATTATGAGAAAAAACTAGTCCTGTTTCGCCCACATGGCAAGCAGGAAGAAGATGATATTATAGAGATCACGGATCTCGATGATGAATTGCTCGATAAGGAAGTAGGAGAGGCGGCAGCGGATGAGTTGAGAGAAGATGAGGAAATGATCCGTGAAGTCTATCCGACCTTTGATAAAGAAGCTTATCTCAACGGAGAGCTATCTCCTGTGTTTTTTGGGAGTGCGATTAACAACTTCGGGGTTCGGGAACTATTGGATTGCTTCGTAGACATTGCTCCAGCCCCACTTCCTCGCATCACGGAAGAGCGCCAAATTGATCCCACCGAAGATAAGTTTGCTGGATTTGTGTTTAAAGATCCACGCGAATATGGACCCTCGACACCGCGATAGAATTGCCTTCATGCGGGTATGCTCCGGAACTTTCCAACGCAATACCAACTATCTTCACGTTCGGCAGAATCGCAAGATGAAATTTGCCAACCCTACCTCCTTCATGGCTTCCAAGAAAACCGTGGTGGAACAAGCCTACCCGGGGGATGTAATTGGTTTGTATGACTCTGGTAACTTTAAGATCGGAGATTCTGTCACGGAAGGAGAAGTCTTGCATTTCAAGGGGATTCCGAGTTTCTCGCCAGAACAATTCCGCATATGTGAATAACATGGACCCCATGAAGACCAAGCAGCTAAATAAGGGCTTGTCGGAGTTGATGGATGAAGGTTTGGCGCAGCTATTCACGCGTGAATCTAACAATAGGAAAATCGTAGGTACAGTAGGAGCTCTACAGTTCGATGTGATTCAATATCGCTTGTTGAATGAATATGGGGCATCCTGCAACTTCGAGCCCGTCAGTTTGCATAAGGCTTGCTGGGTCAGTTGTGATGATCAAGTAGCCATGAAAGAGTTTATGACTCGAAGAAAGCGTGACCTAGCCAAGGACAAAGATGGTAAGCTGGTATTCCTGGCGGAGTCTGCCTGGACCCTGAATCTAGCGCAGGAGAATCATCCTAAAGTACAATTCCATTTTACGAGCGAATTTGAGTGATTTGTCTCGCTCAGATCGGTAAAGGTATCTTCTATTTCACATTCCTAATCTTTCGGTCTTTTTCTTCTTTGGTAAAAGAGATAAACATAGATTTTTGCGGTATTCCCAAATAATATAGTACCTGAAGTGTATTATATTAACCTATGATGGGTAACATGAGGTTTTTCGAGGGTAAAATCCTATTGATATTGATTAAAATGCAGGTAGCAATGCTGTGATTCGTTAGCTATTTTTGAAACAGAAAACGATCTTACTCCCCTATCGTTTCCTTCCTTCCAACATCAGCATTTCCCTAATGGTATTGTGTTATTGACTGTCTAAGTCATCATCTAAAGCCTATATCTTATGTGCAGAACACGATACCTTGCCCTGTTCTTCTTTTGCTACTTGCTCGAGAGTAAGGCTGCGATTCCTCAGCCACCCAGAACGGATTCCTGTTCTACGGCCTTCTGTTGTCGATTTAGTCACCAGGATAAGGCATTGAAGGAATTCCCTACCTATAGATACCTGGCGGCAGTAGAAGTGTATTTGAGTTTTACCAATAGTCCCTATATTCCGAGCACAACACCCAACTATTTCATTACTCAACTCCACAAAAGGAATACTAAATACCTGATTCGTAATGGGAGCCTTGCTCCCTTGGAACAGGCTTTTCATCGATATAAGAGTGACTTGGATAAACTCAAACAGCTAACGAATGCTTTGGGGGTAGCTCTTGGAGCTAATAAGAAACACTTTAATCAGCTGGAGGGGGAGCAAATTTGTGACTGGTCACTTGTTCGACAAATGAGGAAATCCCTTTGGAAATCTTTTCGTCAGTTCAAAAGAGCACTATCAATAGCCTATGAAACAGAGGTCGTATTATTGGCCCAGTACCTACATAATCCCTGCCTTTTTGAGGCCTTGAACGGCCTTGATAACCTGGACGGTTCAGCACTTCCGATTTATGTCTATGCACGGCCTTCCCTGTTTGATAGCAAACCCCAGCTTACAGCACCTCAGTGGTATGGTCGTGGTAAGTCGTCAAGCCGGCCTATTTTTCCTCAGATACACCCAGTATCAGACGAGACTACCCCAGCTTTGTAGGACATGTGCGAGCCTTGGCCGTATTTGTGGAAGTAGGATCTCCAGGTGCCATTCTTTCTCACGAATATGGGCATTTGTATTATCTCTATCATCATTGGGAGACTTACACAGAGTACATGGAAAAAATGGGAAAGCACTATCAAGTGGGAGGACATGGAAAAGGAGATGCCAGTGGGATAGCAGCGGAATTAGCTGAGGCAGGAAAGATGCCTAACCACTGGATGCCCTGGACCTATCGTCAGGTTTTGGGGGAGGACAGTCTTGATATCCCCGCGCTTGTGCAGGGGGAGGAAGAGTAGAGCCTGGTATGTGCGTATTGCTGGGATTAAAATTGAGTTTACTTAGTGAAAATGAATATCACCTTATGTTTTGAACAATCATCCTTCCTCTTACATACCCAAAAAAATTGTATTGAGCGTTAAAATTTCCCCATTCAGCTTTTCAGCAGTGGCATTTGTCCTGTAGTATCCTTAATTTTGAAGTGATCCAACCTACTTACCCCTCACAAACTACTTCGCATCCTTCAACTCCAGGATCTTTACTTAATAGGTATCATGCAGTAATTGACTGCCACAGTCATCACCTAAAGCCGTATCATCATGTGCAAGACCCTACACTGCACCATGCTGCTTATCAGCCTATGCTATGGTGTAGTTAACCAAATGAATGCTACTACCTCTTTTTTGCCTACACGATTATTCGTTGAATCTTATCCTCCGAGAGTGTGCAGGATGGATACTAGTCATTGGGAAGAAAAAGGCGCCCCAAGTATCAGGTTTCCCAACCCGAGCTTGTTGGACTCCATCGAGACCTTCTTGGAAATTGCTACTACTCCTTATCACCTAAGCCCGATCCCATATCTATTTATTGATCAGCTTAAGACCCGAGCTACCGAATCCCTGATCCGAAATGGAGATCTTGATGTGCTGGTGAAAACCTATCGACTTTATCAGAATGATCTAGCAGCACTACGTGTATTTGCGAAAACACATCAAGTATCCTTAGATGCTAAGCGCAAGGAGCTCTGTGCAGTCAAGAAAGGGCATATTTGTGATTGGGGTGACTTTCGAAAACTCCGCAAACAACTCTCTAAATCATTTGAATCTTTCCGTTTAGCATTGCTGGCAGCCTACCATACAGAGCGTATCCTGTGGGCTCAATATCAACACAATCCAAGCCTCTATCATGCCATTAACAGCCTGGTCAATTTGAACCAACAGCCTTTACCTGTATATGTACAAACGAGAACACCGCTCTTTCACGATGATCCTGGATTACAGCACTTGGAAGGTATGCTGGTAGTTAGCCTGAAGGAAGGGATTTTTTCTTCCGATACACCCTTTATCCGAAAGTATCATCCCCGTTTTGTAGGAAGGTCAGGGGCAATAGCGATTTTTGTGGATAGCGAGGCTGATGGGGCTACTTTATCCCATGAGTTTGGCCATCTATACTATCTCTACCACCATTGGGAGAGTTATATGAAATTCATTGTACAACAGGGAGAACACTATCAGATTGGAGGTCATGGTGCAGGTGATTGTAGTGGAAAAGCAGCGGATTTAGCCGAAGCAGGTAAAATGCCGAATTTGTTCATGCCTTGGGCTTATCGCAAGCGCTGGTCCGAGAGCCATCAACCCTTGATCACCTTGGGTGACGAGTGATTACAATAACTTAGCTTTTAATTAAGCGGAAAAACTTGCCCTTTAGGATGCGAGCATGCATCTTTGCGCCCACATGAAAACACCCAGTATTGCATTACTACCTGCTAAACGCTGGCCTTTCTTTTATGGCTGGTTTATCATTGCTTTAGGAACCTTCGGGATCATTATGAGTATCCCGGGGCAGACGATTGGCGTGTCCACGTTTACAGATAGTTTATTGGGTGTGCTAGAATTGAATCGAGATCAGCTGAGTGTGGCCTACATGTGCGGGACTATCGCTAGCTCTTTGATGTTGACCTGGGCAGGGAAGCTCTATGATCGGGTAGGGGTGAAACCTTTGGCTTTGGTAGCGTCGGTTGGCTTGGGCGTCACCCTGCTGCTACTCAGCATATCTGATCAATTGGCGAATGGTTTAGGGGGAGGATTTTGGATGTCTTTTGTGGTGCTCGCGGTCTGTTTTGTGATGCTTCGCTTCTTTGGTCAAGGCGTGCTTACGATGGCCTCCCAAAACATGATGGTGAAATGGTTTGATAAGCGCCGAGGTTTTGCCATGAGCTTTAGCAGTGTAACCTTAGCCCTGGTTTTTTCTCTTGCTCCTTTGTTCCTAGATGGATTAATTCAAGCTTGGGGCTGGCGGGGTGCTTGGCGACTGATTGCTTTGATCTTATTTACCGCAGTACCCTTGATCATAGTGTTCTTCTTTATTGATAACCCGCAACAAGCAGGCCTAGAACCCGATGGGAACTACAACGCGAATAAGAAGTCTGCGCGCAAGGCGCTTGAAGAGGTCTACAGGGAATATACCTTGCCAGAAGCTCGCCGTACTTTTACCTATTGGGTCTTTGTTGGTTTTTTAGCGATGCAAGGGTTATTTACTACCGGCTTTACTTTTCACGTGGTGTCAGTTTTTGCGGAAGCAGATCTAAATCGACAACTGGCCCTCAGCGTGTTTCCGCCAGCCGCGACCATTGCCATGATCCTGACCTTCACCTTCAGTTGGCTCAGTGATTATATTCGACTCAAGTATATTTTGTTACTGCAAGGGGTAGGGGCGATCCTGGCTACGCTAGGTGTTTTCTATTTGTCTTCCCTTGAGATCGCCTATTACCTTATGATTGCTGGTTATGGTATATCAGGCGGATTGTATAGAGTGATCTATGCCGTCAGTTGGCCAAAGCTATTTGGACAAAAGCATCTAGGGGCCATCTCAGGCCAGGCCATGACTGTGATCGTCTTCGGAAGTGCCTTGGGCCCCGTCCTATTCAGTTTCTCCTTGTCCCAATTCGGAGCCTATACCATGGCTGCTTTGGTTTGTACATTGGTCTACCTTGCCCTTACTATTGCTGCTTTCTTTGCTAATAATCCGCAGCTAAAGTGGAAAACTACTCAGCTTCCCACTTCAAGCTAATCCAGGTAGCGCTTAATATGTTGTTTGGCGTTTTTTCCATAATCACTACCTTCTTAATCGCTCCTCATCATTTAAGGATTTACTTTGTTCGCTTTTCGCCTTTATTCAAATTCCTTTTGCCACTTTTCCGCTATGGTCTTATCGATTAGTTCTTTCATGAAAATTGAGCCTAATGCACCCCGTGGATTTGATACAATATTCATCACATCTTCACCTTTTCTTCCTCAAATAAGTCCGCTGGTTTGATGTTCATTTTCTGTTCTGTTCTGTTCTGTTCTGGCGGAAGTTAACTCCTCAATTCTTGTACCCCTGTAGTTTAGGTTTAAAATATTCTCCTTGCTTAGACAATTTGTAAGTCCAATCGGTAAACAATCCCGGAGCCCATTGCGGATCAAAAACCCAAAGCACATAAGAGATGTCTCGATCATCGCAATAGCTTGTGATCGCCTCTCCATACGAGGCATCGCTAATCACAGGTATATGTGCCCCTTTTTCCTCTGCCTCGGCGAAACCAAGCTCGGTCAAAATAACTGGATAAGTGGCCTTGACATAGCCCCAGTCTTTCGTCCATTTGTCGGCCCAGGGCTGAGGGCGTTTCTGCGGATAGGGATGGCTCACATACGCAATGCCTTCTGCTTCAATGGGATTCCATTTGACTGGGGTAAGGTCGTATGCCCAGTTGAAGCCAGCTACGAGCGGAATGCCTTTCCCTCCGTTGGCTCTTACAATCACGATCATTTCTTCTAGGATTTCCTTCCACTGAGCCCAAGTACATGTTCCCAACTGCCCGTTGAAGGTAGTGGGTTCATTGAAAAGTTCGTAAAAGGCTACCGTGGTATTGTCTCCAAAATGCTTGCCGATGGTGCGCCAGAACTCAAAGGTTTGCTTTTTATCGGTTTCATACATCGGATGTTGATACAATTGGGAACGAAGATTACCGATGCTGTGCCAGTCCAGAATCACATAGATGCCTAGCTCGCTAGCCCATTGCACTCCTTGATCCAATAACTTAAGGTAGTCTTCCATACCCCTTCTTGCCCATGCGGTTGGGTGAATGGGGAAGCGCACCAGATTGGCATTCCAGCGCTTCATCTCTTCGAAGTAGGCTTTATTCCAATGACCGTCCTTGGCCAGTTTGTCAGGATCACTGGCATTCAAGCCTCGGAATACCATTTTTTCCCCTGCAGGGGTCACGAATTGATTGCCTTGTACGCTAATGCGTGGAAGAGGCGACTGTTGGGCAGTTCCTTGGATGTGGGATGTAAAGAAAATACTAAGGGTAAATAGAAGGAGACAGGTTGATTTATGCATTTTGTAAGCTTAGATGAAATAATAAATCGCACTAATGGTGGTGGAGTATCAATTATTACACTACAGAAGTAGGATGGGCTAAGTAAAAGTAGAATATTTAGCGTAACAATGAAAATTCTGGACTTGCTAGAAGGGAAGATGTCCTTTAGGATCAATATTTAGGAAGGGATAGTCGATTCTGGAGAGATATAGTCCTTGTGGATAGGCAGATCTGAACGCCGCTGGACGAATTCCAGTTGACAGACTTTCTTCCCAATCGCCTAGCTTCATTTCGCCATTGCCAATGGCCATTAAACTTCCAACCAGTAAGCGGACCATTCCTTTGAGAAAACCTTTGGCGGTAAACTGTATGCGAATTTTTTGCCCTTCTTCATAACTGTAAAGTACTGCCTGATGGATATTACAAATTGTACTATCATGCCGATCCGGTGTCTTGCAGAATGCCCGAAAATCCTGGTAGTTTGGCAGCATTTCCAAGGCTTTTTGAATGAGCACTAGATCCCAATCCTGACAAGGGTATTGAGCACTAATATCTTGAAGAAAAGGGTCCTTGTTTTGATGAATAAAGTAATCGTAGGTACGGGCAGTGGCTCCAAACTGGGCATGATGCTGATTTGGTACTTTTAGGATGTCAAAGATCGAAATATCATGGGGTAAGATCTTGTTTAGAATGAATAGTAGATCGGCTGGTAGAGCCGCTGAAACATCGATATGAAAAAAGTATTGACTTGCGTGTACTCCAGCGTCCGTCCGACCGCAACCCAGGCAAATAGTTCGTTGCTTTAGCACTTTTGAAAGAGCTTCCTCCAGCACCTGCTGAACGCCCAAAACATCTGGCTGCCGTTGCCAACCATGATAATTACCTCCTTTGTAGGCACAGTGAAAGAAATACCTTAGACTTGCTGCCCCCATTCGGCGAGAATTTCATCAAAGTGCTCTTTCAACTCACGAATAGGGGCACTGGTTTCCTGGTATTCCGCTGGGAATTGCTCGACAATCGATACCTCATTGAAGTAATTGATATTGCATTCTTCTCCAACGATATTGGTAAGCACTTGATCTATTGCCGCTGTTTGTGACTCCTCATCCATAAACTGGATATTGTTAGCTTGAATCAGTAGCTCAAAAGTGTCATCTGAGTACTCCAAGAGCACATATTGCCACCGAAAGGCTTCGATAGATCGCTCAATCATCCAATCATCATAAACACTAAGAATATAATCCCAATCCTTGGCGGGTTTAGCGGCATAGAATTCCCAATTACGTAAACGACCGGGGGCCTTGGATATGATTAATTTACTCAAGGCTAGGCGTTGTGCATCACCGTTGGGCGAGAGGGTAAAGCAAAAGGGTTTGCGTGTCCCGGGACTAATTTCCCAGGCAAAGAGACCAAATTCCAATACTTCATTATTGATCCGTTCGATCAAAGATGCTCGTTCGTCATCTACGTCTGCTTCGAAGAAAGTAACAATATGCTCTTCCATCTGGATGAACCAATTCCAGAAGGTCTCTATTTTAGGGTGAAACTTAGTTTGATTCATAGGGGCGGTCTGTTTCCAGTTTGTTGCGTATATAATCTAAGTGCAATCCTTTCCGCAAAACTACTGCAAAACTCCCAATGAAGATATGCTTTTCTCTTTTTTTTGACAGGAGTATACAATTGACGGATAGGTCTAGTTGCCTGGCTCTAGTAATCCCTGGAAGTTCTAAACCTTTAGGTGCTGGAATCTGTTCTGAAAGGGAATTAAAGTAGTAGTATGGATATTCGGCTCATCAAGCAGGAAGACATTGACAAAGTGAAGTGGAATAGCTGTGTCCACTATGCCAACAATGGGAATATATTTGGGTATAAATGGTATTTGGATCACGTTGCCAAAGACTGGGATGGTTTGGTAGAAGGAGACTATGAATCGGTCTTTCCTTTGGTCTGGCGAAAGGGCCTATGGGGAGGGAAGGTCTTGTACCAGCCAGACCTGATGCGAGAGCTAGGGATTTATACCATCAATGCTCCATCTTCTAAAAGAATCAAAGCTTTTTTAGCCGCCATTCCATCGGAGTACAAGCAGATAGATATTGTATTGAACGAGCAGAACCACTATCCAGACGTTCCCGAGTTTGCTACCGCTATTCACACCAATCATCAACTCCTGCTCGCCCGCCCATTTGAAGAACTTGAAGAGGGCTTTGCACCGGTAGTTCATGAGGCCGTAGAAAAGGCTACTCAGGCTGGCATCGTATTGGATTCTAATGTGAAGCCAGAAACAATCGCTGATTTTTACAAGCAACACAGCCCAAATAAGAAAGGAAAAGATCGTAATTTCCATACCATCCAGCGAATCATGTATAACGTACTGCATAGGGGATGGGGTTTTGCTTCTGCTGCTCGAAGTAAAACGGGAGAATTACTGGCCGTCAATTTCTTTATCTACTCCCATCATACGATGATGAGTCTCCTGCCCTTGGAGTCGCCACTTGGCCGCGAGGTCGGAGCACTTACCTACCTGTTCCAGATGCTCATCCGCACGCAAGCCAATCGCCCCCTGATTCTGGATTTCAATACCATGGAAGCTGATACGCTTGCCGAAGCTTTTGGCGCACAATCCAATCCATATTTACGACTGCAAAGAAGGCAGGGGTTGCACAAGCTCATTCCTGGATAAGTTGCACCGCTTCTTGGGGTACAGAAGGTCCAGGTATTTTGCTTCTTCTCGGCGATGGCCTGGTCAGCTTCAACCCCTTCCCCTTATTCCATTTCATCAAATAAATCTTCATTTGCGCTGAACTGTAGGATAAGCTCGGTAGTAAAAAGAGCCCTATTCTCCTGAAGAGTGAGCTCCAAATAGGCACTAAGTTTTATTCTGCTGGGTTAAATTTAACCATACTTGGTTTAGATGATGGTTTTATTATTGATTTAATAGGGGGTTGATGTGGTTTTGTGTTGTCTATTTGTAATATGTTGATTATTAGCGATTAGTGTGATTTTATTTTTAATTTTAAGTTTTTTGTATTGAGAAGGGAACTATTTTGGGTTTTTCTAACGTTTATTTAAAATGAATTTAAGGATGATCTTCTTTAATGGTTGTTAAAACTTAAAAACTGATTAAGATGAACAGAAAAAAATTCTTAAAGACTTCAGCTACCATGGTAACAGGTATTTTAACCATACCTTCTTTGTCTTATGGCAGCTCACCTTACGAACAGGCTCATTCCCTGGAAGAAGACCTAAAAGATGCAACGCTTCTTTGGAACTTGGTGGGGAGGTTCGCTTTTGCAGTCGGAGCGAGCGTTGCCTCGGAACTCATTACCGATTACATCAAGAGGAATTGGACGAACAGAGATCTGAAAAAAGCCGTTGATTACTCAAATATGCGAATGCGAAATGATGGCTTCACAGATATGTCACAGTCCAATGTCATTAAAGGTAGTTCTGGTGAATTTATGTATGCAGCTCAGAACCCCTTTAATTCTAACGTATGTACCCCTGTCATCAACCAAAACAAGTACCGCAGCGCCCCTATTACTATGGTGGAAGGCCCAGCCTTAGCGGGCTTAGTACCGGTCGCAGAAAGGTTCAAGACTAAGAAATTGGCGCATGAATACCTCATGCCTGTTCATCAAATTACGGAAGGACAAGGTTCTTTTGAGAATGGACTAGCCAAGCCTACCGTCTATGTATCTAGAAAAGGAAATGTGAAAGTATCATACAACTCTAGGGGTAATGGCAAAGGAGTTGCTTATGTAAGCGTCACAGACAACTACCGAAGAAAAATTGTAGACCAAGCTGTTGATATTGAATATCAAGTCTAGTTTGAATGGAAATTGAAAGTATCCTGTTACGTATTGTTGTCTAAATCAGCTAGACTAATGACTTGTTGCTGAACTTCCTCGTCCTGCCTATCCTGGCGAAAATCTGGAGGGCAGTTAAAAGGGAAATCTGGCAGCATTGAATAGTTGAATAGATAAGACTAATGAAAGTAGGTATCATACCATAAGGGGGCTTCCATAAAGGTCCCCTTATCTATTTCATGACCTATTTTGTTGATCACTAAAGGTAATCCTTTACTCCCTATTATTGAATATTACCTACTTATCATTGAAGTTCAACTATTACATATTTGATTCGTTCCCGTTTCCAAGTATAACAGATATGTAAAGTGTTATTTGGTCCCGTAATGATAGCGGGATAAGAATACTCTCCCGGTTCGCTTTCTAAGGTAAGCAGAGGTGTCCAATCCAGGCCATTGCTAGAAAAGCCCAAGCTCAGCGGATACCGTTCACCGCCCCATTTTCCTTGGGGTGTTTCGGTTGGATTATAGACCATGAAATGTTGATTGGGTGCAAGGGTAACGGCATCGATACCGGAGTTAGGGTTTGGAACATCCGTGATTTCTAGTGGTGTCCAGCTAAGACCTTGGTCCGTAGACCAAGCAGAGAGTACGCGGCTATTCTTGCTTCTGCAAAGGAGTTGTAACTTGCCTTCCGGATGATGCAAGATAGAAGGTTGAATGGCTTGCAATTCCTCTGGGCCAGGAAGAGGTCCCGTACGCTTCCAGGTTTTTCCGCCATCAGTGGTTAGCTCCATATGTAGGCGCCAGCCATCGTGTTCTGTACTGGAGGGACAAAGCAGTGTGCCATTAGCGAGACGTTCAGGCTTGTTTTTCACCGGCCCCAAGATATCTTCAGGAAGTCGTCTGGGGAAAGACCAAGTTTCGCCATCATCTTGGGACACCATCATTTCGCCCCACCATTCTCTAGGGTTTGGTCCTACCTTGTAAAAAAGCATCAGTCCCCATTCTTCATCGTAGTAAAGTACTGGATTCCAACAAGGATAGCGTTTGTCAGCATGTTGGATGCCATTAACTACTTCCACGGGATCCGTCCAGCCATTCTCTAGGCGTCGGGCAATCCAGATCCCTACATCTTTGTGCTTTTCATGCGTACCTCCGAACCAGGCGGCTACCATGCCGCTAGGTGTTAAAGCGATGGTGGAGGCGTGACAGCTTTCGAAGGGGGCTTCTTGGTAGACAAATTCGGTACTTTTGACCTGAATATTTTGCGTCCAACCCGGTAAGTAGGAGAGAAGTAGACTTAACAGCAGTCCACCTTGAAGGTACTTGTTCATCAGTTGGTAATTTTCCCTAAAACTACGGATTATTTCCTTCTGAAACTGTAAGAAGTGCTGAGGAGCCAGATGATTAGACCCGCCAAGATCAAGTCTACTACTGCCGAAATCATATGAATGAGTTCAAAACTAGCCAAGGAAAATATTCGAAAGGCTGCTATCCACAGAGGAATTATCAAGAAGGTAAAGAGCTGACCAATCAAGCGAATCGGTAAGGAGGTGTTGATGTAGTCCTTTCCTGCTGTAGAAGACTCCAAATTCTTGAAGGGAACAATCTGGTTTCCATAACTAGTAGCTTTGATCGTGATTAGTATAGTGATTTTTATGCTATTCTTCACGGAGGTCAATAGTAATACCGCTACTGCCACCTTATTTCTGCCCTTGTTAGCTGGCATAGCGGTAGCTAACGAACTTAACCTCTTACTCTTCATGATTCCAGCGACCTTTGCTTGTTCCTTTGCTTTTATGCTTCCCATAGCTACGGGACCCAATATGGTCATTTTTGGGAGTGAAAGGCTGAGCATTAGGGAGATGGTCAGATGCGGTCTTGGGCTGAATCTCATCTGCGTGATTTTACTTACCCTGCTCCTATACTTCTTGGTCATTCCGATGTGGGGAATCGACACGGCCCTTCCCAGCTGGGTCCAGTAGTTTTTATTTTACCTCCTTAATCAATTGGTAGGCCTTTTCCATTTCCAGGTCCTTCTTATTGAGTAGGTCATCAATGGAATATTCAATGGGATGATCTGGCAAGACTCCTCGACCAATGGGGTGCTTTTGGTAAAGATAACCCATCTGAATATTAGGCGAAATGCGAACTACGATCTTACTATGAGGCAATTGTATAACAATACTATTCCCACCCGTAGGCCCTTCAAATAAGCCACCACTCTCTTCGCCAATGAATATGGCATTGGTTGTTTTTCGAAGGTCAGCTGCCAAATCACCAGCACTGGAGAAGGTGATACCGTTTATTAGAACATATAATTGCCCTTTGAAGACATTTTCTTTTGGAGGATTCAGTCGAAGGTTCTTGGAATATTGATAATTGTTGATCCAAAGATTCTGGGTTAACTTTCTCATGTATTCATCATCATTGTTGAAGAGCATGTCGGCGGTATCTCTTTCGATGATAACGGGCCTAAGTGGACGAAAATCTAAATGACTTAGATAAATATTTTGATACAGTTTGAAGGGGTGATCATATAGATAAGACATCAGCTCCATTTGGTGATGTTCGCTCCCAACCTCTACACTTTTGATTATGCGGCTGTTTTTCAATGATTTATGACTATCTAGTTGCAGCTAGCAGTCATAATAGCAGTCGTTTCAAGAGTTTTTAACTGAAACTTAAAAAGGTCTGGCGTTTAGTCAGGCCTTTTTCTTTTTGTGCGCCAGGCATGGCGTACGTCTAGCGGGTGGAAGTCCCGTGTTCGCCCGGTAAGGGGAAGAACTAGCCGAGCGGCAAGGTGTGCACCGTGAGGTGCAGGCTGAAGGAAGCCGGAGGCAAAACACTGGCCCGATGTACAAGAATCGCATAAGAGGCATGCTGCCTGGGCGAGGAGGCGAACATCTTCAAAGCCCAATACTTACACGGCAAGGTAGTGTGTAGATGCGGCGGGCATAAGTGCGAAAGACGTGTGTCTTACCCTGGGAGGCCTCAGGAGAGTTTTTTTTTCTGAGGAGTCAGCCGAGGTCATAGTACCGAGCCAAACCGCCGCCGAAGTTGAACCATGTTGTTCTCGCCGTCGGACGAGAGGGTAAATGGGAAGGACCGAACCTAAAGTTAAGATGAATGAATTCATGGACAGAGTCATTAGGACAAATAGTAGGAGTGATGTCTGAGACGGCATTGGCTCGTAGCGGAAGTACGGCTCGGAAAGCTGGAGGTAAGTTATGAGTACTATCAACTGGACTAGGGTCGATGAAGGAAGCCATCTGAAGACGGATCAACTCCTGGAGTTGGTAGTCCAACCAAGCAACCTGGGCAGAGCTTACCGTCAAGTAGTAGGGAACAAAGGATCAGCGGGAGTCGATGGGATGACCGTAGATGATCTGTTGGACCACCTGCGAACGAACTGGGCACAGATTAAGTCAGCCTTATTGTCAGATGCCTACTATCCCCAGGCGGTTATATGTATAGAGATACCGAAGCCGCAGGGCGGGACCAGACAATTAGGTATACCGACGGTACTGGATCGACTGTCCCCTCCCCAAAGTGCGCAACCAAAAAATAAGTAGAGAGTTAGGTTGAAATTTTCTAACTTTCAAAAAAATCATAATGCGTAAGAGTAAGTTTTCTGAATCTCAACGGATGGCTATTTTGGCCAAAGCAGACGCAGGTCAGAACATTGACGCTATTTGCCGAGAACATCAAATTAGCCCTGCTACTTTTTACAAGTGGAAAAAGGACTTAGCCATTGAGCAGAATGAAGATAAGCGCCGCTTGAAGCAACTGGAGGAAGAGAATAAGCGCTTAAAGAAAATGTATGCCGAATTAAGCCTGAATCACGAAATCTTATCCGAAGGGTATGAGATGTTAAAAAAGTATCAAGCCCAAGACGCCAAGAAGAAATGATTGATCAGATCAAATCGAACAAATCTATTAGTGTTCGATCGTGTTGTGTCGTTTTGGGCTTCAGACGACAGACCTACTATCGAAGAAAACAGGGGCATCGTCCGGAAGAGAAGGATCAGGAAATAGCGGACTTGTTGCATAGGGTAACAAAACGCTTTTTAGCCTGGGGTTTCTGGATGGTATTTCATTATTTGAGAAAACAAGGGTACCCCTGGAATCATAAACGAGTTTACCGTATTTGGAAAGCTGAAGGACTTAATCTCCGGTTACCTCCTAAGCGGCCAAAAATCAGAAGAGTGTATCAGGATCTATTGGCTCCTGGTAGAATCAATGAAGGCTGGGCCATGGATTTTGTCAGTGATTGGGTAGTTGGTCCCGGCCAAGAGAAAGTTCGTATCATCAATATTATGGATGAATGTTCTCGAAAAGCTTTATGGACGGAAGCTTATTCCAGTATCTCAGCAAAAACACTGATCGAAGTACTCGAAAAGGTGATCGAGTGTAGAGGAGTACCCGCTTATATCCGATGTGATAATGGTCCAGAATTCATCTCCGATCGTCTAAAAACCTGGGCAAAAAACAACAAGATTGATTTAAAGTATATTCAACCGGGAAAGCCCAGCCAAAACGGCTTGATCGAACGATTAAATGGAACACTCAGAACAGAATGCCTAAACCTGGAATGGTTCCAAAACATTCCCATACTCAATGACAAAATCCAGGAATGGAGTGTGATTTACAATACCATCCGGCCTCACAGTTCTATCGACTATCTGACGCCAGATGAATTAGAGCAAATCAACCATAGACTCTACTTTAAAATGGTTGCGGCTTAGGGGAAGAGGACACGACTTATTCTTGTTTTCAAGAAGCCTCATATATCCCCGGTGTTCTTCTCGGGTTTCATCGAGGTGTCGATTCAGGTTTTCAATTTGCTCCCTGTATTGTTCGATCTGTTGCTCCAGTAATTGGATCTCTCTGTCTTTCCCATTTCCAATTTGCTCACGGATAGTGTTAAGTTGCTGGGCAAGCTGTTGATTATTGACTTTCGATTCCGTTAAGCCCTGCTCTGGATTTACGTTTTTTAACGTCAATTCTGTTTTGGCACCTTCCCGTTTATCGTAAAGTCGGTCCAGTTCCGCTACATTTAGTTTACGTCTTCCTCGATCATCTTTATCGAAGGAAATGGTGCCGCTAGACATATCTTTATATAAAGTGGGCTTGCTGACGTTATACATTTTGACGGCATCAGTTGGTGAAATATACATGCTGTAGGCTCCCGTTAAAGACCGTTAAGGTTAGATAAGTATAACGTAAAGCAATGGTCTATGAAAAGAAGAATCTTAGCGTGACTACCCTGTCCTGCTGTTTAACCTATTACTTTACGTCAAGATGTGTAAAAGGCCGTTAAGGAGATTACATCTGTTGACGTTTGCTAACGTTAGGAAACGTCAATTTAACGGTTTGACTTTCCGTTCAGCTATTATAAATCATTGATATCGCTTATTTCTCACTTAACGCTTTACGTTAAGCTGTTAAGCGCTTGAAATCGTACTTAACTTTTGCTAACGTAAAGGGGATAGATTCGGAAAAGGAAGACACCTTGTTTTCCATATTCGAATGGATCACCGCCCTTCCCTTCTCTGAGAAGGCATTTATCAACCACTATTCAAAAGGAGGAAGCCCATCGATCCATAAGTCAGCATAGAAAAAACCGCAGTTGGCGCTGCGGCTTTTCAAATTGAGTGGGAATCATTTAATCTGATAATTCATGGTACCCCTCAGCGAATCAAAATGCAAGTCAAAAATGACTCAGCAAAGCCTTTTTTCGTGTTGATTCATTTTGGATCGTAGCTCAAAAGCTATGCAACAACTCTCATCATATACTTCATCCATCCGGAGGAAGGTAGGATCCTTTTCTTCACTGGCTATGATTTCACCTATTATAGCCCTGCGACCCTACATGGAACAGGAGAATGATTCATCTAGGCCTCGCCGGAAGAGCATGGAAGTACCAATAGATAAGAACACTTTCGTCAAGCCCATTAAACAGTGCTTTGTCAAAAATCCACGTCTGATGCCGATGACCCGCCTAATGCTCACACTCATATCCGGTTGGGCAGGCAATGGTGGTGCTATCGAAACGACAACTGGTATCCTAGCAAAACATCTGGGCCGGTGCCGTCGTCAGGTATTCAGATATTTGAAAGATGCAGTGGAGGAGGGCTATCTCTACTATAACCGTACCAAAGACAGGGCGGGGCGCTACACTGGTATCCGGCTTTGGTTAAACTTCCCTGCGATCCGTTTCACCCATTTTAAAAAGCCAAAAACGGAACGGAAAGCCGCAGAACCCTTAGCTATGACATTAAAGTCCGAGACTAATAGTAAACATTTATATAATAATAGGATGGAGGAAGATTTGATGAGGACTTTGCTACGGTTTGGTGAGACTTTGGGCTATTATGAGAAAAAAGACCCGCCTTCATAAATTGGAGATGTGATTTCGTTGATCTTATTTATTGCCTTCTGGAAAGGCAGGTCTTATCATGGAAACTATTCGGGACAAGAGAGATGGCTATTTTACTATTGAAAAATAAAAAGAGAAGAGGGCAGGGATGAATAGCCAGCAGGCTAAGAAGATTGATCTGCCTGATCTACTTTCTCGACTTGGTTATGAACCGATAAAAGCCAATCAAGGAGGTCGTGAGGTTTGGTATAAGTCCCCTTTTCGAAAGGAGAAGACTCCTTCCTTCCACACAACTTTTAAAGGTGGCAAATGGATTTGGAATGATTTCGGTGACTCTGGCGGCAATGTCATTGATTTTGTGATGCGTCATGAGGGCGTCTCATTCAAAGAGGCCTTAGCTTTCTTGCGAAGTACCTATCAGGGTAGTTTATTTGAGAACTCCAGTCGGACAGGGCAATCATCCCACAAGCCGCCCAGTCTTACTTCCTTTCAACAGCACAGCGATCAAATAAATTTCACTCCTGAACAGGATAGGGGACTGAAATTCCTGGAAGCTTATGAACTTCGAGATTCGTCCATCATTTCGTACTTGGAAAACAAACGGAAAATTCCCGTTGATCTAGCCAAACTGTACCTGAAGGAGGTGAGCTACCTCAATAAGGCTCAAAAGAGGACATACTGCGCTTTTGGCATGAAAAACGAAAGTGGTGGTTATGAGATTCGGGCAGCTTCTGATGAAAAGAAGTTTAAGTCGGTTTTGATTAAGAGAGACTTTACCCTTATCCAGGGCAAGGGGGCAAAACAGAAGTCGGTCAGTATTTTTGAAGGAATGACAGATTTTTTGTCACTACTGGTCCTGCAAAAGATAGACCAGTTAAAAGGGGATGCACTTATCATGCACTCTGTAACCACCTACAACCGGACTCTTCATTATATAAAGGAGCAGGAATATAAGGAGGTTTTTACGTTCTTGGACAACGACCAGACGGGCGAGAAATATACCGCTAGATTTAAGAAGTACCTTCCCCCATTGAATGTTTATTCACAAAATCAGAGCTATAAGCCTTATAAAGATTTGAATGATGCTCTGGTGGCAAGGATGAAAAAGAACCTCACAAATTTTGACTATCAACCCTTATGAGCACCGTGTTTCCGATATTACAACTTAACCTGACTGGACAACAGGCTTACCCAGGTTTTATGATTTTGACTGATCAAGGTTTCTTTATCTCACTTTCATATGTGCTCCTGACTTTCCAGGTCTCTCATACTCCAATTAGCATGGTAAAAGGCAATCCCTTAGGGTAAAGTCGTGCAAGCACTTCATTGCTCTTTGACAATGCTATTAGTGCATGACGTTCAGCCCTTATGTCAGTAACCCAAACAAAAGGAGAAAATCATGTCTGACAATCAAAAACCAAACTCAAGTAACAAACCAGCTCTTTACATCCACGCAAAAGTAGCGGATGGTAGGGAAACCCGGATTGGCTCACGCATCGGGGTAGCTTTCCATCACAAAGATGGAGTTGGCTTAAATATCCTGTTGGATGCACAGCCTATTCCTCTAGATGGCCGTATTGAGCTGATCGGTTTGCCGCCTAAAGACAATAACTAATACCCACTAAACTCAAAGCCGGTATGGATTGATATTCGTACCGGTGTTTTTTTATGCTTCAGAAGTGGAACCCGTTTCGGGTACTCTATTCTTTGTGCTAAGGGATTGCCTCCCTCGCGCCTGTAAGGCATCCAAACGTATCCCCATAAACTGGGGCCCCTCATTCGGAGCCTCCTTGCACTTGCTACCCCGCTGTTCGATCACATGGCAAGGGTGCAAGCAAGCAATGCTTTTGCATCCTGTTAACAACTTAAGGAAAGAATAACCCCAATGGCTATAGACAACAAAACGAGCGTTGAAAGACTTGAATTAGTTAAACGAGTGAGAGAGTATCTATCCTTACACGAAGGAGGTGGCCCTAAGGTAAACACCACGATTAGAGGATACTTGGAAGTAGAAACAGAGCAAATTCGATTTCTGCTGGACGTTTTATGTACTTATGAATCAGCAGATGAGGATAGGATGAAATTACGAGATGAATTGCTTCATATATTCTTTAAATCAAAATGAACAGCGAGTTTATGTCATGAAGTTCTTGACCTTCCTCAATCTATCATTTAAAACTTCGCCGTGCTGTTGAAAAAGAAAGGGTGCTCAAGTGGGAAACAGAGCTGAAAGGATTGCTAGGTTAAATGATGAATTCCGAAAGTCGATAGGGCAGGGCAGCCATATCTATATGACGCCAGGAATTCAAGCCATGCCGCCTAACGATCAGTTCCAGGTGTTTAATCTTGTCAAGACCTTCAATGACTTTTCCGAAGGAAATGACCCGTATGGGGAACATGATTTTGGAGCCTTTGATTTTAAATCTGATCGTGTTTTCTGGAAGATCGATTATTACGACAAAAATATGGAGCATGGTAGTGAAGATCCAGCTGATCCGGAGAAGACTGTGCGAGTGATGACGGTGATGATGGGGTGGGAGGACTGAGAAATTACTGAAAAAGCATTGACTTTTCTGGATTGAAAATATTAAACGAGTATACAATAGTAAGTGAAACCCAATTATAAACTTCAAACAGCCTTAAGCTGGATCAATATGCTGTTTTATAAAAGCCTTTGCCATCGTTGGCATCAATATTACATACACCTTAGCAGGTTAATATTGAGCAAGGTCGTGACAGAACTCTAGCTCTACAAAAGAAAACTACCCACGCGTGAGTTCTGCAACTACTCACGTGTCCCACCTTCACTATTTACCCTTTTAACAATCATGATCTAATCAAAGCCATACCAAATTCATGATTTATTGATTGGCCTCTGCTACAAATTGTGACGCATATGTTAATTTTTACAGCAGCCCTTGCCTATAATTTTTCAATTGAATAAATTGACATAAAACACCACCTATGTATATTCTGATTCAAGTTCCAATTCGATTCAAAGAACGAAGAAATGTCTTTTCAGGTCCTATCACGCAGCCGGGGTTTGATAACTACGGCGTGATTTTTTCTACTAGTAGTTTCCCCACCCCTTCAGATTTTGACGGAGAAGCCTTGGTAGGGGCCAGACTTGTCCTTGATCTTGATACTCCAGAAAATTTCTTTACGATCCTGGGTGGCTATTTCCTAGAGCAAGATGAAAATGGGCCAAAGACTGTCAAAGTTTTTGGGATCGCCAAGGAAAGTCGTAAGGGTTTCAATATGGTAGAGGAAGGTACTACTTTGCTGGTCGACCATTGGACCTTAAGAGAGGAGCCTGAAGATGATCCGGACGGAACTGGGATCAATGAAAGAAATACTGGAGATAAAGGCTGGACCTTTATAGTCGCTGAGTCAATAGCACTTGAGGAATACCCCGATAACAGTACACTCAATATCCTAGTAGCACCAAATTCTACACTGGTGCTAAATGAAAGAAAACAGTACAATGATATTCTAAGAATGATGTCCGTTAGACCTGGGAACTTGAGTTTCTCCAATGATTCTGAGGCTAATGTGCTACGGCTTTCTTCTAATGAGAAACTCTTCGCAGCTTCTACTAATACGAATGCAGCCGCGAAAAGCTCCGCAAATTTGCTGACCGATCTTCCGCTGGACGTAAAAGCACTTGATAATTGGATTCTACAATTAAGATCTCCATTTTCGATTGATGCCTTGAATGATCAACTGCTCAAACTTTTTGGTCATGCTCTTGCTGAATTGATCAAAACAGATCTTTTTCAAGGGTCAAAGACAATATTGATCGATAGACTTAAAAGCAAACTTAAATTACAAAGAAGAAACGTCTTAAACCTTGATCAGATCATACGTCAATTGAAGGTCATCGCTTTCTTAGAGCGCCTGGAGAACGATCATGATTTTGTTACTATTCCAAATCTTGATCTGTATCTCCAGTCAGTTGTGCTACTCCTGCCTCCCGAACTCGACTTGAAACAGCCTGATCCTGTGGACAAGATTAAGAGATCTACCTTGTTACCAACTTCACCACCATCCAGTGCTGATCCGGAGGCTCCATCCGATCGAGCCATTATCTATTTTAATGGATCGATTTTTAAGGTTAAGGAATTGAAACAAACCTTCCTAAGACACATGACTGAGGAGACCGAAGAGGAAGACGATCCTGCTTTACAAGGTTGCTCAGTGGAGGTGGGAATCGGGGATCTCCTGGTTATAGGTCAAAAGCTTAGAGGATATGAGTTAGGAGAAATAGCTCATATTGAAAATGTACTAAAAGGGGAAACTCGAGAACGGACTCATCGGCGACTCAATCAGAGAGAAGAGATATTAATTGAAGAGTCAGAGGTGGAAGCGGAAACAGAACGAAACCTGGAAACTACAGAACGAAATGAGACACAGGAAGAGGCACGCAGTATTTTGCAAGAAGATCGTCAGTTCGATGCAGGCCTGTCGATTAGTGGTTCTTATGGTCCTAGCGTTAGCTTCAATTCCTCATTGAATACTTCGAGAAATACAACTACTGAAGAAGCTAAGGCTAGGGTCGCTACTTTTTCAAGGGAGGTTACTGAAAGAACTAGCGAACGCTTGAGAGAAAGAACTCGTACTGAAAGGAGGCGCAGGATATTGGAAGAGATCGAAGTGACTAACTTCAATTCTTTTAATAATTCTGATCCTGGTAATGAGTCAGTCCGTGGGATCTATCGGTGGGTTAATAAGATCTATGATGCTCAGGTCTTTAATTATGGACAACGGATGATGATAGAGTTTGTGGTTCCTGAACCGGCCTTTTTCTTTCTTCACTCTTTGATAAATGATCCACCTCCGAATGTTTTACTTGAAGAGCCGCAAAAACCAAGTAAGATCGACTTAAATGGAATCCGACGACCGCTATCTCCTAAAGACATTACTCCCGACGAATACCAGAAGTTTGTAGCTGAATACCAAGTAGTAGGAGTGCCCGGCCCTTATGAAGCTTCCAAAACTTATTCGGATTCACAGAATGTCAGCGAAGACAAAGAAATCAACAATCGTAGAAATAAGATCCTAACGCATTCCGGAGTGATCGAGATCGATGATGGATATGAGGTCGAATTTGCAGAAGTAGGCATTCTTTGGGGAGCTATCGATGAAAGTGATGATCTAAGGCAGTTCGCTAAATTTTCTATTGGTGGCCAACTAGCACCAATCTCTGACTTTACCGATGGTCGTTTTGTAATTCCACTGGATCAGGCAGATAGAATATCCGAATCAATCTCATATGCCTTTAATTTGCACGAGGGGGTAGCCTTTTCTCTTTCTGTACAAGTTCGCTGCAAGCTGAAAGATGAAAAGTTCAAAGAATGGCAGCAAGCGGTATATGATCTGATTATCGAGAATTATAATAGACAGAAAACGGCTTTTGAAGATAAATTGGCGGCACTGGCCTTCGTCGAGCCGGCGTCGTCTGAGAGAAGAAACCCGATTGAAAATAGACAATTGGAACGTACGGAGCTGAAAAAATTGGCGATCATGCTGTTAAAAGAAACGCCAAAGATCGGTTTCTCCTCTGTTTCTGAAAGTTTTTTTGGGAGTCTGCCAGAACTGGATATCGAGAAAACAGTTGAGGCAGGACCAGAGATCCGCTTCCTCGAAAATGCTTTTGAATGGAATAATATGACCTATATTTTCTATCCTTATTTTTGGGGTAGAGAGTCTAAATGGGGTCAGCGCGATCCAGATTTCTGATCGGGATCCTAATTTTAGTGAATTTCTTAAAGCAGGGGCTGCTAGAATTCAGGTGCCCGTTCGACCCGGATTCGAAAAGGCACTGGCCTTCTTTTGTAATACTGGCGCTCCTCCGGCTGGCAATGATATTGTTTTAGAAGATGGCGAAACTGCTGACCTCTTCCTACCAATTATTAACGAGATTCAGGAACGGCAGAAAGAGATTGGTGATGGTGTGCCTTATGCAGCAGATATCAAGCCATGGCAGGTCCGAGTTCCAACTTCTTTGTTGTTATTGCAAGATTTTGACGAGTTCCCTCCTTTCTTGGACATCCTCAAACCTTAATCCTACTCGCAGCTTATGTCTGATTGCTCTTCAGAAGAACAGAGACTGGCTCAACTTGCGCTAAGGGGATTGACGGCTGATCGAGGAACTCACCGACTTTCCAGAAGACAGAGACAGTTGCTCGAAAAGTGCTTTGGCCTCGCTTTTGTCATCAGTAGATTGAGACAAATCCTGGAGGTCGAAAGAAAGTGCGTGGTCGAAAAATATCTAAATTTGAAGACCCAGTTCGAACTAGGCGTATTTGCTGTTGTTGGGGCAGAGATTTTTGGTAGTAGAACCCCGCAACGTAGTCAAGCCGTGCAACAACAACGTCGGGATTATCTATTAGTCGAACGCCAATTGAAAGAATGTATCGATAAGCTTAAAATACGTTCTAGAGGCTTTATCCAAGCTCATAGGGATATTATCAATGGCTTGATGACCGACGTGGCCGAGTACCAGCAAAGGCAACAGAATAATCGATGGATCATCGAAGGCTTAGGGCCTACCCCCCCACCTAGTGTCGATATCGCTGAATACCTACGCTTCCAAGACCTCAAGGAGAAAAGTAATTCCTTAAAGCAAGGTAGCGCTATCATCGATCGTAATTTGCATGAGGTGAATAGGAAGATCGCTGCTAAAAAGCAAGAACTGCGCAAAGCCGACCGACAGAAAAAGCGAGGTATCCAAGGAGATATTGATGATCTAAAAATATATAGGAACCAGCTTAGGACAAGCCTTGCGGAATTCCGACAAGATCAACGCATAACGGATGCTGAAATAAGGTCGCTGGACCCACAGCGTAAAACAAGGGCACGCGCCGCTGAGATCAGACAGCGATGGAGAAGGGTGGAAACTTTTCTGGAACTCAGGAAAGATCCCAATTTTGAGGCTTTACGCTTCAAGGCTTGGCAGGTAGCCCGTGCAGAACTGGGCCGATGGTATCCTTGGCTGCCAAGAACAGATGCTAGTGGTCTTGATCTGGATAACGTCTTTTTCAACCGTCCGCTCGATCCCTTGACTCGCCAATTCTATCCTATTTTTACAGATGGTTTTTGGAACAGACGACGCTTGTGGGAACTTTACCTGCTTACTCGTGATAAATTGGCCAAAGGGACGGGAATATTTACCATCAATCGCATCGTCTATGCCATAGCCAGCTTATATGGGCCTGTCAATAAGGGTATGGATTTTGGGGCTTTGATAAATAGCAACGCTTCTAGCTACCCCGGGCATTCTTATTTTGCGATCGACATTGGGGGAAGACCCGGTACTCCGGTTGTTATCACAGCCCCTGATTCTATTGCTCCGCCTGCTAGGTTCTTTTCTGGTAATTATACTTATCATTCTTCTCGTACGGTAAGTAATCGCACCCGCTCCATTAGTGCTGAACAGGAAATATTCGGTAAACTGGCTTACGGTGCGGGATGGACTAAAAGTCGTACGATACAGAGAGAAGTGGATCGCGCTCAGCGTGCTGCTCTAAATGGACAACCAGAAGCAGCTCCTTTGTTGGAAGAAGCAGAAACAAAGATCGAGGAGGCTATAGAAGATGAGCTACTGCCAGAAAACATTCCTCCTCCTAGTCTTGTAGTTCCGCCTAGACCTCTGGAATTCGGGCGAAATCCCAAAACTACAAGATTATTGGCCGGCCTCGGTTTTAATAGAACGATTGCACAAGGTCAACTGCCTCCCGAAATTCGTAGAGGACGAAGCGCCATTCTCTTACAACTCAATAGGCAAATTGAACGAGATTTAGATATTTCTGCTCCTTTCTCGGAAACAGCAATCAATGGAAATGGCGATGTGCAGACTTACGGTAGATTGTTTAGACCTGGCATTACGACCGGGCAACAACGCGAAATTGAACAGTATGTCAAAAGACAAATGCAAAGACCGCCTAGTAATGACCCTGCTAATTCAAGGCAACTGCCTGACAAGATCTGGACTTTGTGTTTTTGGCTGCTTCAAAGTGATAAGGTTCAACCTCATAGAAAGGGGCAATCCATAACGATTGAACATACTTATCAAAAAACCAGTGGCGATGGCCCAGATGAGATCGTAGTCAGGGTCTTCATGACACACATGCGATCAGTGAATCCAAACCTTATTTCAAGTAGGCCTATTTCAGTGTCGAGGGGGACTCTTTTAGGTCAACTAGGATCTACTGGCAGCGCTGTCACTCCTCATGTTCATATTGAAGTCACGCTACATCAAAAGAACCAAGATGAACCTATCGGCGGACTCTGGCTCCACGAATTCTTTGAACCTCCTATACTCCCCACGATCGTAATTCCTCCCGGCTAATTTTCATTTCTGAAAAAATGATCAATCAAGACCTACAACACCACTCTTGCCTTCAATATCTTTAGACTTCAAATACTATAATATACTTTCACAGTTTCAAACCTTAAACTTTACCTCTGCTACCGCTTGATAAAATACACTTTGATAGAACATTTAATCTGTTATTTTCCAACAAATGATATTTTGAAGTATGGAAAGGAGGGTGTCAGGTAACTAGTTCCTCTTTTGAAGAAGCTATTTGGGTGATTGATTTATGATGACATAGCTTGAGTTTTCATCCTATCCGATTTAAGTTGGGGATTGTTCAGAAAAGTGTGTCATACTCATAGATGTTGATCAAACCTGTCCTTGAACTCTCTTTTCATAGAGCGGATAACAGCTTTGTAGGAATGAATGCGTTTTTTCCAAACCTTTTCCTTCTTCATCAGCGTAAGATAGAGCAATTTAGTTAATGCTTCTTCAGAGACGAAAGCAGCTTTGGTTTTGGTAGTTTTGCGCATAATCCGATGCAGACCTTCAATAGGATTGGTAGTGTAAATGAGCTTTCTAACGGCCCAATTGAAGCCAAAAAAAGCTGTTAGTTCTACCCAATTGTTGGTCCAAGCCTGGCCAATTTCAGGATACTTTTGGTTCCAGGTGTGCTCAAAATCCTTGAGCGCCTGGAGTCCTTGAGATTCATCGTCTGCTGTATATATGGCTCTCAGCCCTTTACAAATAGGCTTAACATCTTGGTCATCAACAAAACGGATCGCATTACGTACCATATGCACCACGCAGCGCTGGACGATAGCCTGAGGAAAAACACTCCAGATCGCTTCCTTAAATCCACTCAATCCATCAACGCAGAAGAATAATATATCTTCTACCCCTCTATCTTTGATATGTTCCAAAGTACGACCCCACTGTTTGGCTCCTTCTTGAGGCCCCACTTGAATAGCTAAAACATCTCTATAACCTTCTGCATCTACTCCATAGACGGTATAAACAGCTTTGCTCTTAACCACCCCATTGTCGCGTACCTTAAAATGAATAGCGTCTAAAAAGACAACCATATAAAAAGACTTCAAGGCACGCTGCTGCCATTGGCGAATATCTGACCATACCCGATCAGTAATGGTACTAAGTTGCCCCATACTGAGCTGGATACCATACATGCGTTGCAAATGCATTTGTATATCGCCATAACTATTACCCAGACTATACAATTCCAATATCTGATGATCCAAGCCGCTATGAAGATCTCGCTCCCATTTGCCTACCAACTGTGGCTCAAAACTACCCTGGCGATCACGAGGAGGCTCAATCTGAACTTCTCCTAACTGTGTTCGCAAGCGTTTCTTCGTACTACCGTTACGACGATTGGCTTGACCCGATTGCCGGTCTTGCAACAAGTGAGCATCCAACTCACCTTGCAAAGAGCTTTCTACAAGATGCTTGATTAAATCCTTCAAGATGCCTTCCTCGCCTACTAAGCCTTGACCCTTTTGTAGGCCAGCTAAAGCAGACTCCTCAAATTTCTTGTAATCGAAGGCTGAACCAGAACCCTTTTTCTTTGATTTACTCATGTCAGTCCTTTTTCAAATTTAATTATTTTTGAACTGACACACTTTTTTGAACACTCCCTTAAGTTGAAATTCTATTCATTCACCACCTCTTTTCCGCAACTCAATGCTTTTAATAAAAACCTTATCTCGCCCTAAATCAACAGTGATATTACTCTCCCTGACCCAAATCACTTGATTATCATAAAGCCAGTCCTCCAGAAAACCCAAGCCGCGCCCCTTGATTACGATTTCTTTTTCCGAAGTGAAAAGGGAAAGGACTCCAGCCACATCAAATTCCACCCGAAGCAAATAAGCATAAGGAATTGTACAACGGTTTCCATTCCGAAAGATGAATTTGAGCTTTGGGGCCATTTCGTCTTTCGGCAATAACTCAAAACAAGCTTCTTGAAGAGAAGCCTCCTGCTCATTTTGATTAGCCGACTCCAGTACCTGGTCCATGCCAGGAAAGTGGCATTCAGAGGTCGATGTGAAGATCTTCTCGGCTTCTTGCTGGAAGGACTGGGATGTTTCGTTCATACGTTTGCTCTTTTGAAGGTTTGTCACGATTATATTGCTCCATATCCTTTTGGTAATGCTGCACCTGTCGTTGTTGGAACGCATGACGGGCATTCAGCCATAAACTTTTTTCATTTGAAGTATCCGCTACCTCAGCAGCACTCACCCGATCAGCTTCCTGACTGGCAGCCCATTTTAAGGCTTCTTTGTCATCGGTATAGATAAGGCAGCGTTCTACACCACGGGAGACGGAAACGTAAAACTGCTTTTCATTGGAGGCGGCGAAGGAGGTGGAACTTTGTGCAATTAGTACGTCGTGAGCGTCTTTCCCTTGTGATGCATGACTGGTTCGGTAATAACCCAGGGTGAAATTTCGGTAATCCTTTTGAAGGACCTTTCCGTCGTTCAGTTCGATATGGCCGCCTTCGGTAAATCCCTTAATCGTATAGTTCTCCCCATTATTGAGGGGCCTTCCGTTTTCTGATTTCCCGTTGCTGGTCACGCGCAGGATATCGCCTTGCGCGACTGAAATCTGTTCCTTCCGACATACCTGGTATTTTTTGCCCTGATCGAAGGGCAGGGGTGCAAGTTCCTCCTGGCCAGGGACACGCAACAAGACTTTCCCATCCTCACTGATACTTGCCACATCGTAAGTCTTTCCGGCCTTGAATTCCTCCTGAGATTTGTGAAACTGGACCGACATTCCAGGCCGATAATTCAGGTGATCTTGTTTTTCTGCTTCTGTATATGAGATTTTACGGAGGATGTTAAAGGCTGGCTCTTCCTGACCTACGAGGCCTTCTTCCTTCAGCTTACTCCTGATCGCCGTCGTGATCGCCTGGCCTTCGGCATGGGTGGGGGAGACCACAATAGCTGTTCTAGGTGTGGATTTCCCACCACGCTTCCGAACCGGTGGAGCCTGGATAGATTGCAAGTAATCCCTAGCTATCCGTTCATGGCGTTCGCCTTGGTTTTCAATCTCGATTATACTATTCATTCGATCCAGTTGATTGAAGCCTCTCTCAAAATTCCCTTCAGAAAGAGACTGCACAGCTTGCTTATAAGCCGATTTATCTTTTTGACCCGTGCCACAGGTAACTCCGTATGCTGCTCCAGCAAACGCATTGCATCCCCGGCTTCTACGGAATTATGCTGCTTCCAGTCGCCGGAAAGGATCACCCTGGTGTTTTGCTTTTTGGCGATCTCGAAAATACTGTTCATAGTTTTGGTGCCGACCATCCCCGCTTCATCGATGAGGATGACCTGATCTTTGAGCTGGTTTTGCAACTTCTCGTCATCCAGTAATTTCTTAATTGTATCAGCTCCTTCGAAGTTTTTGCTGCGCAGCACGCCTCTAGAAGCATCGGCAGAGGGTGCAAAAGCGAAGAGCTTTTTTCCCTTGCTTTCCACTCCTGTTTTGACCTCTTGCATTAAGGTCGTTTTACCGACACCTGCAGCCCCAGCAATTAAGATCACCTGATCAGGAGAGGTAAGAGCATGATCGATAGCGTTTTTCTGACCTTGATTCAGAAAATCTTTTTGCGGTACATATTCGGAGTTAATGCTGGTGAATTGTGCACGTGTGGAGACCGCAAACTCTTTCATCCTGTCCTCTGCAATCAGTGCTTCACGAGTAGTAAGATAAGTGTCTGAATTTTTATTGCCGGTAAATACTTCTCGACCTTTCCGTTGGTCTAATTCAGCTTGGATCTCTTCTGGCTTGAATTTATCAACTCCTTGTTTGAGAGCGTAGGCTAGCACTTGTTTTTCTGTTACAGCACTTTTACGTTCCATATAGTGCTGCAGGGCTAAATCAATTGCCAGAGTGGGAGTAAGAACGTCACTGCTTTTCTTTTCAACAGCAACGCCACCCTTGGCGGCTTTCGCACCTTTGGTGCTATGAATGGCAAAACGTTCCTGTAAATTCAATCTTTCCGACCAATGTGCACGGACTTCACTTTCTGGAACACCCTTGTTTTTTTTATTGCGGGTTTTAGCACCAAGTCCAGCCTTGTCCTCCGCCCAGTCAAGGCCTTTCTCCTTCGCGACTTTTTCTATCTCCATAGTCCGGTTGGAAAACTTCTCGATAGTTTCTCTGCTTATACCCTTGATTTCAAAACTATTCTTAGTGCGTTCCACTTCATAACCAGCTTTCTGTAATTCCTGTGCTAGATGGCAATGATAAAGTGCTTCGTAGTAGGGGGCATTCTTTTTGATATTACCAATCTCAATGGCCTGGTATCGGCTCTGCTTTTCATTCCAAGTAGCATTCATTACGAAACAGTGCGTATGTAGGTGCGGGTCCGGGACAAACCGCTTCTCATCCCCCTCATTGTACGCTATAGGACGGGTTACGTCGTGCTCGAAGGTAGCATAGACCATATTAGCAGTCGTTTCGTAGCGTTTTTGCTTCCCTTGGCCAACTTGGACCTGCATGTTTTCTTCCACTTCGAACATAGCTTTTTCAATAGCGGTTCGATGGGCTTCTCTTATTGCTTCATCATCTGTAATTGCCTCTACTATACTAACTGACTTTGGAGCGTTGAAGGTGAAGTCATAGCCTGCTCTCCGGTTGGCCGCATCACGGGGGGTTATCTTTTCGCCGGTGATTGGATTTCGGTTTTTGACCATTAGGGTAAAGGACTCTGCTGATACCTCTCGGGAAAGGCCGATTTGACTTGCTGTTTTGCCGTGCCATTGTCCCATGACCTTGGCATGCTCAGAATAGTAGTCCTGTTTTGAAAGGGCGTCTTTGAAATAGTTTACTGCGGCTTTGTCGCCTTTGCTGACAGTGATGCGAAGCATGGGAATGAGGTTTTGGATTGTGAGCAATGGTTGGAAGAAAATGTGAGCGATGGTAGATGGGCTAACGGGAAATCGATTGTTAGGATGAGATATGGCATGCTGAAGAGTTTATGGTAAATTGTAGTAGAACGTGAAATATAGGTAGAGAATGGATAAAGAAGTGTAGGAGAAATGTATCCGCCCATTGCACCCCATCTTGCGTTTGATGAAGCTGCGGCCGATCTTTAGGTTAAAAATCTATGACAAGATCAGAACGCTTAGGTCATGTAAGGTCCTGGCGCACAAGTGGGCTTAGCCGCCCTGCTTATTGTCGTAAGCATAAGCTAAATACGGCAC
>CBDHHG010000002.1:0-27828 GCA_965263225.1 Saprospiraceae bacterium | reverse complement strand
TTGGCTTATTCAGAATTTTTATTCGTCAACATTTCGTCAACAAAGACATATTTTGTTCATGTTTTTTGCATAGTGATTATTTTTATGCCAGCCTAACAGTGTATATACGAGTGCTTTTAGGATTGCAATTTTTCTATGATGGCGTGAAGCTGCTGAATCTGTTTTTGATTGGATTCAAGTTGCTGCCTGTAATGATCATTTTGGGACTTCAGTAGGGAAATTATTTCGTCATCTGTTCGAAAAGATCTGTCAAATCCTACTTGGTTCATGTGCTCGATTTCTTCTTCTTTGTATATCAATGGCCCTTCATATCCAAAAAGAGCATTGAGGTTTACTTGAGGAAATTTCCTCTTAGTATTGATAATTATATCCAATCTAGGAAATTGTACTTCACTGCGAAAAAAGGTCGATATTCTATTCTGACTTACTCCTATTGCTTTAGCAAATTGTGTGTCTGACTTATATCCTAATTCATGAATTAGCTTCCGGAATATTTCTCTCATTTAGTTGATGATTAAAACCCTAAAACAGTATTTATAAATTTTTTATGCTTGCTTGAATGTTTTTTGGTTTATATATTTGCGATATATCACACAATATAATGAAAACATACTCGAAAGTAGTAAACCGTATTCCTCCTCGATTTTTAAAATATGAATTAGTTGTTTTGAAAAAAATCTGGTTAATGTCTAACCAGGACCGAGCAAAGTACAGAGAAATGAGGGCTCAGCTAATGCAATATTTGGTCGATAAGGGATATCACGAGGGGTCAATGGCAAACTTAATGGTTCAAAAGCCAGGTGGAACTTGCCGTTTAACTATTCCTCTTGGTAATCACATCAGAGAGTATTTGAACAAATTGTTAGAAATCTACAACCAAGATACTAATTACCCAATTGAACTGATTAAGGATTTAACAGAGCTTTATCAAGGAGAGGTTTTAGTAGCTTAATCTAAACCTTTTGTCATGGAAAATGTCGAGCAACGTAGTGCGCAACTGCGTGAAAAAATCCCTTTAAGAGAGGATCCTGAAGGTGTCTATTGCATTATAGACAGTAGAAACCAGAAAGTAATTCTAGCCATTCAATTTTATGAGCCAGAACCTGACGAGGAATTGAAGCCTCATTATGCGTTTTGTGAGGACTTAGGGGCTGCTTCTACCCTTTTGAGTCAGGATGATTTAAATGACCAATTTCGAACGCTACAGGATGCCTATGAACTAGGAGCTGTCCGTATTGATACGTTTGCTAAGCATATAAACGGAGGTTTATGAAAACGACGAGTATAGAAGACCTAATTGGTGGGTTAGCAGTTGAACAACAGTTAGAGTCCATGGCAAGACAGTTGAAAAATTTGCAAACCATCAACCAATTACTAGTTGAGGCCCATAAGTCATCCCTCTTAGGACCTTTGAATAGGCTATATAATGCAAAAGAGATTAGTCAGCTTTTGGGGGTTCATTACAACACGGCGTTAGAGTGGTTGAAAGAAGGGAAATTGAAGGTATTCGAGGGGGATGATCGCCGTGTTGTCGGGTGGGAAATACTAGAGTTCATCCAAGGTAAAAATCGGTTTGAAAAAACCGCTCAACTCTTTGGTTTTTTGGGGTTATACAATGGGCAATCCTCTAAGGAGTGATTGCCCACTTTTAAGCATTCTCACTCTTTTTTAACTATAGGAAAAGGTGGTTGGCCTCTCCGGAGGTCAACCAACTGAACAGATGATTTCTGGGGCATACTAGGACTGTAGCTCCTTGATGGCTAATTCGAACCCTGATCTGTGGGCGGAGTCATCAAATTTTGGCCGAGAGGCGTTGATGAGCATTGATTTTGTTGCCTTTAAGGCAATGCTATTCAAGCTTTTGACAAAGAAATCCCCAAAACTAAAAAAGTGCTTTCGGCAGAGCCTAAAAGCACTATCAAGCAGATTCTTTTAAAGAGATACAGTTGGGCTGGAAGCCTACGGAAAGGTTCGATCCCTTTCGCAGCTGCGCAACCGACAAGACGGAGAGAGTGTTTTGGCTGGCGAGCTAAAACCTCTCCCCGCTTATCCTTAGTACCAAACTAAGGGATTTATAGTTCCAAAACAACTTTAAAATTCATCTTATCATGACTACGTCGAGCAGTTATTTCATCCATGGTATGAAGTCCATGGACCTGGTTAGAGCTTACATAGACGGCTACAATCAAGGTAAAACTAAGGTTGATCAGCTCAAATCAAGTGATAGATATATGATTCAAAAGCTATTGGATATGTATCAGGAAGCACAGCTTAAAGGCGAAATGGAGCTGCATAAAAATGAAAGCATCCCTCCTATGATTATTGGCCTGAGTAATCTAGCTAAAGCGTGCCTTATCGGCGACGCTACTGCAAAAAAGAACCTTCGGAGGTTGCAAGAAGCTGGATTGATTAAAGTGGAGTCAGGGCGTGGGAAACCATTGCAGATTAGAATTAATCTAGACGTTTTGTATGTCGAGTTTGGGCAGATTTCAGAAGTAGCTCTGGAGTCTTACGAAACTAATAGATCCTACTCATTCAAATAATTTCAAGATGAAAACTAAAGTGATATCAAGAAGCCGATGCGAAGTTCGGTTGGGTAAATCTATGCAGCTTGTTAAGCAGTGGCGAAAGCAATACAATTCGACCAGATCAGGAAAAAGTACGATGAAGCAAACCGCCAATAATGCTATGCATGCGCTACTGTACTACTACGAAAAGCAATTGCGTGAACAACAATCTGTAGGTCAGCCTTTACAAGCTGGTGATCAGCTTCCTCCCCTATACACGAACAATCAGCAATTGGCTGAGATGCTAGGCTGTCATCCGAACAGTGTGATCAACCACCGCAATAAACTTGAAGAAATTGGTTTGATCGAGAAACAGGTATTTAGAGGCAAATACCACAACTATGCCATCTACATCAACCCAGCCATTTTACATATCCAGTCTAGGGGTGGATACGCCAACGAAGTAGGCCAGTTCCGCAATTTTAAAGGCCAATTGGTGGCTAATTTGAATCCCCAATTGTCACAAAATTTGGGACCATCTGTTACTAGAACTTATCAAGTAACAAAAGAATTAATAGAATTAAGCGGCGAGGATTTTTCACAAGTTGCTGATTCTCAGTCATCGGACCCTGCCAGAGCGGTGGAAAAGGGCGAAAAAGCGGTGGAAAACGCTGTTGGGAATGTGAAAAACCCACCAACTAGTGTTGGCCAAGGAGCGCCTCTGGTAACAGCTGGGACGGGTAACGCAACCAACAAGACAGAGGGCGATCCCCAAGGGCCTACCCGCTTGACAGGTAACACCCCCCCGAGTTGCGCGGCACCCCCCCAACCCTGCCGAGACATCCCTCCTGCCGAAGCTCCCACGGATATTCGGGATGTGCTTGGGCATCTTCCAGGAGACCTCGCTGGACAAATCACTCGGAAAATCAATCTGATTTGGACGGTGGTAGAGCTAAATCTGTACAAGGATAACTGGCTTTCGGATAGTCAGGTTGCCGCCGGAAAGGCGCTTCTGGCCGAATACCTGGCTTATGCCAAGCCTGACCGCTATCAGGCTGGCACCAACGAGATTATCGAGCGGATCATGCTGGTCAAACGCTGGCTAGATACGGCTCCCAAAGGTCAAAAACGCTGGATCCCTCTACCGGATCGTTATTTTGACTTCCGCAACCAAACCAATGGTTTCGGAAAGACTAAGCCCTGGCTGAAGCATCACCGGATGCAAAAGGCCCAAATCTATAAAAAGGGCCAGCTAACGCGCTACATCAACCTGTATATGAAAGCCTGGGAACCTGGTGCTTCAGAAAGCCCCTCCGAGGTATACCGAAAGGCCAAGAAGAGGCTCGAACGGCTCGATCCGGAGCTGCTCGATAAATTCCATCAGATCATTCTAAAGAAAAAGCAGCATGCCAGCAGCCAGGACCGTACCGCAGCAATCTCAAAAGCGAGCTAGACCCAATGGTCGCTTTAAACTGGCCATTTTTTTCATCAATCATTACGCTGCCAGTGGGAAGGCCATCTGCCATTACTCCACCAAGCGCCAAGATGAACATGGCAAATCCATCAACCGATTGAAATATCTGATTGATGGGGGCTATAAGCCCTACGCCGACAAAGTGGACTGGGCCGCCATCTACGAAAACGAAGAGATGATTTTCGAATTCAAGGATCACCGAGAAAATAACCAGAGGTTTTGGCTATCCGTCTCGCCTCAGGCAAGCTGAAACTAAAGATCGGCGCCGAAGAAGGCCATGTGCTGAAGATGGCCATCCACCAAGCCATCGAATTTGACGGCCCCGATCTTCCGGACTACCTGTATTACCTGCTCATGGAGCTACTGGAAAAGATGGAAAAAGACAAGTGGAGCTTTCGCAAAAGCGAGTTTTTTGCCCTCGCCTCCCCTACTGTCATGAACTACGTGGATGTACCGACTCAAACCGTACTAAGGCAAGCTTTCGAAATTAAGGAAAAGACTAAGGCTCCACCGCTTCCCGAAGCACCAATCCAGCTTATAGATGAGTTCAATCCAGACTAAAATCATTTCTACTAAGAAGACTAAGGGCCGAACTAAGGCCAACCAAACTAAGAGACCACTTACTAAGCAGACCAAAACTAAGGCAGAGATTAAGCGAGAAATGGAAAGCCCAGCCTACGAATTGCCCTTAGTTTGCTTAGTTCTCTTAATGATATGGTTATCAGTTGTTTATAACATTATTTACTAAATCGATTCAATGATGACAAAAAAATTGCAGTTTAGGACTTTCGAGTCTTCGCTGGGTTGGCGGCTAACTAAGGACTTCAACGATTATTTGACGGCCTGCTTTATCGATTATGCCAGCCAACCCATTGAAATGCAGCACCCTTCCGATCGGCTATCCGTAGCGGTCCTACATGAAGCTATCGAACAAGAGGAAATACTAGAGCCACAGACGGTCTATTTCCGGCAGTCGCAGGTACTAGCATTGTGCCATTTGTTTGCCTACACCAGAACCTTACAATTACGAGATACGACTACAGATGAGAACTTCCTCCTGCTGGAGGGGATGTATGAGGATATCCAAGGCTATTTCAAGTCGATTTCCTCCCCTATTACGAGTACAGAAGAGCTGTAACAATAAGAAACCCGACTGCGACCGCACCGCCGTCAGGTTTCTATTACTTCATTTAAAAAGCAATGTAAAAATATGAGTTCTAACGGAAAAATGCCAGGAACCGTGAATCAGATCAAGATTTTCAGTCGCGACTACCCATTGCTTAGTAAGTTGATTTTCTTTGCCTTAGCCTGCCATATCGTGAGTTTTGGCAGTGAATACATCGGTTTTGTCAGCTATTTAGACGACTTCTTTGCTAGCTACACCCGTGAGAAATATGCGAATCTTATCGCCCACATAGTCTCCGCCGCTCTGGCCCTACTGCTAGAGTTTCTCTATGCAGTACTGATCATTTTTGTGTGTCGCTGTTGTTTGGATCCGACCTATGTAAGCAAAGCGGTCATACTAAAGAGCTTACTAAGGGACTGGACTAAGCAGGAAGAGGAGATCCATGAACTAAGACAAAAGGGCGAGGAAGTAGCGGATCAAGTCCATGGCCAGTCAGACCTTCCCAGAGTAGCAACCGCCATTCATGTGGCCAATTGGATTAAGCTTTCTTTTGCCTCTATCCTCTTAGTTGGGTTCACCATACTATCCATGACGGTTTCCCGGACCAATATCGAGATCGCTACCCTAGTGGACCAAGGAGAAGCCAAACAAAAGGATGATACTAAGGTCCTAGCGGATAAAGCTTTGGCTTTACAGAAGGTGGATCAACGCTATGATGAGCAAATCGCAGATCTACAAGCCAGTTATCAGCGAGATACGGCAGCTATTGGAGCAGCGTACATCGGTGAGATTAAGCGGCAACGGGGCAAAGCTCAAGAGTATACGGAACGTGGCCAGCGGGATGGCAAGAACTATGGTACAGCCATTGCGCGAACAGATCAAGCCATTGGTAAAGTTCTTAGTAAGAAAGGACCAAAAATCAATCAGCGATCTAAGGAGTTGGGAGAAGATCTGGCCGCTCTAAACGTTCAGCGAGAAGCGGATCGCAAACGAGCAGCCAAGCCATATGATATTAAGCTTAAGGCAATCTACGATTACAATGATCGAATGAGTCGCCTCAAGGCTCGTCAGAATGCCTGGATGAGCGGTTTTCTGAAAAATTATGCACAATTCGCTACCATCGGGCAGTTGATAGCCTGGATCTGGATTACCCTATCCCGCTTTACCAGCGGCATTGAGCCTGCTCCCCGGGTTAAGCCAGAAATGGTCTCCACCACCCTATTCCAGGATCTCTACACCCTCCTTACGGTTGGTCCCTCCAGAAGTATACACAACTTGGTCAGAAAGCAATTGAGCAAGATCAAGTTACTAAGGCCGATGCCCTATCGAGGAGCCGATTATGACTTCTCAACGCTTCGGGCCATCCAAGCTATCCAAGAAAAGATGGAGAAAACAAATAGTTTGGAGATGCTTCGATCTGAAATAGAAAGTATTAAAAAGGGCTACCAAAGGGAAGTGACTAAGCGTAGAAATTCTACGCGTAGAAAGGGTGGGGTCTTTAGTTTTCTACGCCTGTTTTCTACGCCTGCCAAAAGCGTAGAAAAGCCAAGTGTAGAAGGCGTAGAAACTAAGGATGTAGAAAGCGTAGAAAAAGACCTTTCTACACTTCAAGAAGAGCTTCTAAAAGGCGTAGAAACTAAAAGTGTAGAAGACCTCAAGAGTGGCGTAATTACGCGCTCTCAGGGGGAGGGGAGGGGCGTAGAAGACTCAAGTGTAGAAAGCGTAGAAACTAAGGGTGTAGAAAAGGGTGTAGAAGGCGAATCTTCCTCCGATTCTACACCTGGAAAAAGCGTAGAAACTAAGGGCGTAGAAAGCGTAGAAAATGAAAGTGTAGAAAGTGTAGAAACAAAGCGTAGAAAAGGCGTAGAAAAGCCCAAGGCTGGCAAGCGTAGAAAATCTACACAAAAGGGAGATTCTACGCTTTCTACGGATGATATGGAAACCTACCAGGGCTTAGAATCAACCGTCAGGGTAGAAGGAAAGGAAATACCTATTCGACTCTTAGTTATGGGGGCTGAGGTATTTGCGGATTGGTATGGAACACCAAGAGGAGAGCAGTGGGTAAGTAAGGCGCGATCCAATTATCAGCGTTTTCTGGATAATGGAGAGCGGGATACCTCCAATACCCGAGAAAAGATTGCTGTGGCCCTTGGATTCTTACAGTTGTTCCAGCAGCATCGCCAAAAATTATCTAATCAAGAGATCGTCGTCTCTAAAAAATAGCCATCATGTTCAGAAATATATTTCTCTTTGCATTTATCCTATTGATCATTTATGCAGGACTCAGCATAGAAGGGGAGGACCTCCTGCCCACTCAGATCGCAGAAGCTTCCATTGAACAACCGAAGGTGGATCAACTCACTCCCAAGCGATTTGAGTTGATTCCCAGTTCAGATTCGATCTTACAAAACTATCGATCGGCTCAACCGGATTCAGCTCAACTCAGCCATTTGATTACTACCTATCGAATTGAGGTGATTGTACGCTTAAATGGCGATGAAGGAGGGATGACGATAGAGGAAGAACAGCGATTGGCTGATTCCATGCGGGTTCAATTTGTGCGCCTTAATGCCCATCTAAGGGACGAAGGTCCAGGATATGATGGATCTGCCAAGGTACTAGCCAGATTTTTACAAGATGGTAAGGTCTTAGTTCACTGCCAGCATGGTCATGATAGGGTAGGGGCCTTAGTTGGTCATTGGCTGATTTCCAATGGCTATACCACTCAAGAAGTGATCGAGTACAATCAGTGGGAAGGCTACCTAGAACGAAAGGGGGATGCTTACCAAAGCTACTGGGAGACGATACAATAGGACGTTGATTATCATTCAGCGGTGTGCAGCCAGTGAAAAGGCAGTATACTAAGAAACCTATCCCTTTCTATGAAAAGGCTGGAGCGCCCGCTTAAAGCAGAAAACGAAATCCATTTACAACTGACTGACTCATTGAAAGAGAAGGCTTTAGGGGAGAGGAGAGCAGATTGTACCGTTTAAGCAAAATCTTCAATGAGTTGGTCCTTAAATCGAAATATGCATGACAAGAGAAGAAGAAATCCAACAACTAGGCGAGCTAATCCATGACCTAGAATCTAAGAAATATGAAAACGGATTGACTCTAGAGGAACAAGAACAATACCGTGAGGCTCACCGAAGGGCTTACGAACTTGGATGTGATCAGGCAGCGGAAGACTCGCATAATGAGCAATATTATTCAGGCAATTAAAAAAGGACCCAATACGATGGCTAGAGCGATAGTAGAGAGACCAGTAGTCCCTTACTTTGGAGGAAAGTGGAAGATTGCAGATTGGATCTGTTCTTACTTTCCGCCACATAGGATTTATACAGAATGCTTCGGTGGAGCCGCTTCTGTGCTTATGCGAAAGGCCCCAGCTCGTGTTGAAGTTTACAATGACCTAAGTAGTGAAATGGTGAATCTGTTTCAAGTTCTAAGAGATAGGTCCATGGCCACAGAATTGAGAAGATTGCTAGATCTAACTCCATATAGCCGGCAAGAATGGAAGAATTGCCATGTACTACATTCGGATCCGATCGAGCAAGCCAGAAGGACCGTGGTAATTAGTGTGATGAGTTGTAATGCTGGCAAAGCTATCCGTCGCCAATCTAACGGATGGAAAAGTCATTCAAAACAACATACTCACCCGCAGTCGTTTCGCCGCCATACTAAAGCATTGGAATCAGTTACCGAACGCTTAAAGAATGTCATAATTGAAAATGACGATGCAGTACGAGTTATACAGCAGCATGATACGGAACACACATTGCATTATGTTGATCCGCCTTACCTACAATCAGAGAGAAAGGATAAACGGGCAATGTATGCAGTAGAGAAGCTTAGTATAAAGGACCATAAAGATCTAGCTGATTTCCTTCTCAGTCTAAAAGGCTATGTGATCCTAAGCGGATATCCATCTGAAGAATACCGGCAGTGGTACGAGGACCGTGGATGGATGGCACTAAGTACTAAATCTATTGATGGATCCAGTCAAAAAGGCAAATCACTTAGAACAGAGGTGGTTTGGTTGAATCCAAAGGCTGCAGCCCATCAAAAACAAATTTTATTATTTCGATGAAGCGCAGAAGGCCATAGGAAAAAATAAAGACTTCGACTATTCACCCTATCAAAAAATCAATTGACCAAATCTATGAAGCCAGCACAGTTTAAACGAATCATAAATGATCGGTTCACAAGATGGAGAAAACACCTATTCAATAACAATGCCACTCCGCAAATAACAATTGGGGTAGCTCATGGTAAGAATAGTGGACAGCTAGTTCTTTGTTGTACTGAAAATAGAACCGACGAAGAACTGATACTGTTCCTTCGCGGAGCCGCAAATCAATTAGAATCAAATCTTGCAGATCAAAATTAAACCACGTTATGCCTAGACCAAAATATACTTACTGGATAGACTATGATGGGGGAACCATTTTAGGCCCTTCCTTAAAGGAGGTTTGCGAAAAAGCAAGAGAGAAGTTTGCTTATTTAGAAGCACCACTACCTAAAAATCACACCCCCGATGAATGGTTTTGTTGGAATCGGTGTCTTCTTGATTTTAACGAAGGCTACCATAGGAGAAACACTTTCCGAAGGTATGGCGGATACTATGGCGACTTGCTTCCTATTCGAGCGCGGCGTGGTGATGATTTATGGGAATTGAATATGATGTGTTGTAATAGCGCCGAATACCTGCTTTTTAGAGAAAGAATCAATTAATCACTTTTCGAAAATTCGACCATTACTAAAAATAGGAACGAATATTATGAAGAAGGATATCAAGATGTATGTCTTTCTCGCGCTCCATTGCGGGTTCGATTGGGTACAGGATGAAGAGGACGAAGAAGGTAAGCTAATCTGTCGACATTTCATGGCAAATGATATGTTTGTAATTCAAGTTTTTGAAGAAGAGATAGTCTTTGTTGATGACTCGGGGGACTTCCTACACCTTCCAAACAACATCTATGCTTTGGCGGGTGCTTTAGTGCACAACAGGGCTATTCCTTACAATTTCTCACTACCAAAATAAGACATCAATCATGGAGATCAATATCCTACCTACAGATCGACTATTTATCGACTCACCTGATGCAGGCCCGAACTGCACTTGTTCGCGTTGTGGAAAACCCATCTTGAAAGGAGTTCCCATCAGGTGCTGGCCAGGCATGAATAATAGGCCGAATACTAAGCATGAATACCGATTTCATCCTCAATGCTTAGGGCTCACCGTTATTGAGGATGACGATATAGAATTGTTTGATGATCCTGAATTTTTCAATTAACAATTTAGCGACCGAAAAGCAAAACAGGGATAAGATCTCCTCCCATCCCCGTTTTCAATGCTATCTGAGCGGTATTGACCTACCCATTAGTCACATAATGGGAATATTGTACCGGATGATCCGCCTTAATCTTATTCTCAGCCAGGGTAGCCTGTTGGCCAGCCAATTGCATCGCATTGACCTGGATAAATTCTCGATGCTTTTGGATCTGCTGATCGCGATTAAGCTCGGTATTGGATAGGTCAATGTCGATGGTTACCGGCTCATCTGCGGTGGCAGCTTGTGCTGAAATGGTCAGCGTCACTTTCCCTCCTTCCTGGAAGGCAGTAGAGAGGGCTTTATCCATCGCATTCTTTTCGCTTCTAAACCGATGAATGGCGGCCAATTGGATGTTGATCTTTTCCTGTTCCAGGTCAGCTTTCTGTTGGGCGGCAGCTTGCGCCTTCTCCGCTTCTTCAGCGACGGTTTGTTCTTGCTGTGCCAGCTTTTGCATCGCAGCTTGATCTTTTGTTGTAAGAAACATGATTACGTATATGTTTGGTGAATTAAAAGGCGATGAGGGGCTTGAATTTGTAGATTCCGATGTCGTTGATGGTAATCCAAATTCGCCCGGATTTCAGCTTCCACTTCTGCGGATCGGTATCGGTTAGGGCGGTAATCAATCCGTTTTTCATGCTTTCCAGCTTCTCTTTATCAATCCGTTCTTCCGACTGGACTAAGACGGCATTGCCGTTGAGCTTACCCAAGCCATTGGTTTCAATGTTTTCCAGGAATTCGTCAAGCGGCGTCTCCCCATGGAGTAGGGTATGGGTGATGAAGAAGGGACTGCGCTGGGGTTGTAGGACAAAGTGAGTATTGATCTTCTTAATCTGATCCTCGCTGCGGTAGGGTAGTAGGACCTGAAAACGGTAGTTACCCCTTCGCTTGATTTTGTTGACCAACTTGGTATGCACGTACTCCAATTGGATGTTGGAAAACCTGGGGCGCAAAAACGCGGTAGATCGGACTATTTCGAAGACTTCGGGTGTAATTTTCATGCTTTTTTGTCCTTAGTTTGGATTTTGATATGATTGCTAAAATAGCAATATTTGTATTTTAAGTCAAATAGTTATACTGTGAAACAAGGCGATGAGCAGCAAGGTCAAACATTTGATAGCCTAAATCACTATTCGAGTGATTTAGTGGAAACTATCTTGGTTTTATTGCGTAAAAGCGAGGCCGAACAGGCGCTTTCTCAGCTAGAAAAAGGAGAAGTCATTTTAGTAGATCGTTCCCACCTGGAACGCTACCGACAGCACCTTACCGCCTACCAAAAAAATGAACAGGAGCTCAGAAAACTGGTCGAAGAGATTAAGAGCGAGCGCGATATCCTTTTGGGATCGGTCAATCACCTTTATCAAACCTTCTCCTTCGTGTTTCAGGCCATAGAAGAGGCCAAACAACAAGAAAAGCCCAAGCTTTCCGGTATGGCCAAGGGGATTAAGCTGGTTTGCCGCACGGCGGGCTTTGGTAAGATCGATGATCCCATCATTTACCTGCTGGAGCGGATCTTTGTCAGCGCCAGAGCCAATCTGGACCCCATTACCCAGAACTTCCAGGAGGCGGGCTCCAAACTTGGCCCCTCCCTGGAGATTTTAATCAAACACCAGATCGTAGATCAAAAAGCCATAAATCTTTCCACCGATGAGTAAAGACGATTTTTTTGGAGACCTAGCCGCCCTTCCGGAGCCGGTCAATCGAGAGGAATTGGGTAAGGCCAATTTGGGGGATACGGATTTTGCCCCTTATGAGGAAGTAGAAGAGGATTCGATGGGGCCATCTATCGATGATATGCTATCGGATCAGATTGCCGATGACCTAAAAGTTGGGGTAGGAGAGGGGTACCCCGAAGGAGAGATCGACTTTGATGAGATCCCCGAAGCGGAGGATAGTGATTCACTCCATTTAGAGGATGCCATTGATGCGGATATGATCTATGAGGTCTGGGCGGATATCCGATTAGGGCTACATACCGAATTGTACGACTGGTCCATCTACCGCAACCCCAAGCAGGCCAAAAAGGTATTGCGGGACTTGGGCCTCAAAGATCATAAAACGGCGGAGGAACAGTCCCTATACAAAAGACTCTTCGACTATGTCAACCAGCACGATGAGCTTCGCTCGGAATACCGCGAATCGGTTCCCTATACGGATAAACACCGAGATCTGTTTTTGAAGTACATCCAAAAGGAGATTGAAAAGGCCCGCTTAAAGGGCAAGAAGTTTCCCACCTGGTTGGTCATCCTCTACCTCTTTGTTTGGCCAGAAGTAAAGGCCGGAGCCAAATTCTGGAAGATTCGCCAGGAGATCCCCGATTTGAAACCAGATTTTGATTTGAGCCCATGAAGTTGACTAAGCGCAAAAAGGGAGGCAAACGGGATTATCTAGCCCGATTGATCATTGGTGGTAAAGGCCAAGGTAAATCCACCTATCTCAATGGAGTGTCTGAGGAGTACCTGGACAAGTTTGGGAAGGCCTACCAAAAGGCGGGTATCCATCCCCGGGTCTTCATCCACGATTTTTCCGAATCGCGAGCTTTCAAGGATATCCCCACCGTCCAGGAGGTCATAGCCAGAGGAGGCCTAAAGTTTGAGCATCCCCTGGATCTACTCGCCGCCAAAGACAAGAACGGTCAACCGGTCTGGAAAAAGGGCAAGATCCGCTACGTCTGCCGCCGATTGGCAGATATCCAGCACATGTACCTAATGCTAGCCAACCACTACCGCAATGGCATGCTGATCTGCGATGAATGGACGGTCTACGTCAGAGCCAATCCCCCCGACTGGCAAGTAGAAATCGTCAACAACCACCGCAACTATGGCATTGAGCTCTTCCTGGTCTGCCATCAACTGCTCAAAGTCCCTCCCTTCTTCGTACGTGGCGATATGATGTCAGAAATCGTACTCTTCAAAACGGGAGAAAAGAACATCACCTACAAGCAGATCGCCAACAAATACAGTTGCGCCGATGAGCTATGGGAAGCCTACACCAAAATCAAGGAACAAAAAGCCCACGGATTATATTATTCAGCCCTATGAAGTGATAAAGGTATGATGCATTCGGACAAAGAAATCAAAACGATTACGATTGAAGCACATGGCTCCTATGTGTACAAATCAGTACTGCGAGAAGTGCTCAGCATCTCTACTTCCAGACACTACATGGAAGAAATCAAGCTATTGAAGCAAGAAATCGAAGGCTTCGACCAACAGTATCGAGAAGGCAGCAATCTAGTGAAGGTCCGATTGAACATTGCGATTACGATTATTCAGACGATTCTTTCTCGGGAGACGGGGCTGGAGATTCGGGTGGAGCCGGTTTACTCGTCTAATTAAATATTACCAAGATAAATCGGTTACAATCGATTATACTCGGCTACAATCGGTTATACTCAGCTACAATCGACATTAATCGATTAGAAAATGACTATCTGAAAAATGGATCTTAATATGTGTCTAAAAACATATGAGAATTCAAATATTTCCTTTGACGTATCAAGGTGAAAAGAGAATTGGTATTCATCCACTTAGCTTTGACAAAGCTTTTCCATTGCTGATGAAAAAGATACCAGGTAGCCGTTGGACTCCAGATGAAAAATGCTGGCACATCCCCTATCGACAAGGTGCTTATTCGGAACTCAAACGACTATTTGGAGTAGGGCAGCTTATTATTTTGCATCAACGCCCCCAATCTAGCTCAAAAAAAGTCTTAATTACTACAGCGTCAGACCATTCCAAGCTTACTTTTAAAGATGAGATTATACGACTAGAAGAACAGCTCCGTTTGCGACGCTACAGCTCAAGTACCGTAAAAACTTACAAATCCTTTTTCACTCTACTGTTGAGTTTTTATCCTGATAAACAGCCAAGTACGTTGAAAAAAGAAGAAATCATGCGGTTTTTGCTCAAATCGATTGAAGATAGAGGGTGGTCCGAATCTGCTCAAAATCAGGCAGTGAATGCCATTAAATTCTATTTCGAAAAGGTCTTGGGCCAAGAGCGCACCTTTTATGAACTACGCCCTAGAAAAAGTAAAAAACTGCCTGGCGTATTCAGTGAGCAGGAAATCATCGCCCTATTTAAGGCTATAGAAAACTTGAAACATCGAACTATTTTGACGCTAATCTATAGCGCAGGATTACGAATAGGGGAAAGTATAAAACTTAGAAAAGTGGATTTTAATTTGGAGCGGAAAAGCATTTTTATTGAAGCTGGTAAAGGCAAAAAGGATCGGTATTCTGTCCTTTCAGACAAAGTAGTCCCATTACTCAAAGAATATATAGAAGTGTATAAACCGGACTATTGGCTTTTCGAAGGACAAGATGGAGGACAATATAGTACTCGAAGTATACAACAAGTTTTTCGTAGGGCAGTAACAAAAGCGGGCGTAAATCCATATTCCACGGTCCATACCCTACGACATTCTTTCGCCACTCATTTGCTAGAGCGAGGAATGGATTTGCGCTACATCCAGACCTTGCTTGGCCATAGCAGTAGTGAAACTACAGAGCTTTATACTCATGTTACAAAGAATGCCCGGGAAAAACTTTATAGTCCTCTAGATTTTATTGATATTGACAAATCAAGGAATAGTACTTGATTTTATAGCGGGTTATAATAGGAAATAACTCGCTATATGGCGGTTTACACAGATGTTAGGCTCCATAAAGCATAAATCCTTAAACCTAGTATAACAAACGAAAAAACTATTTTTGGAAAAACATAGAGCAAATAATTTCTTAACAATAAAAACAAATAATTATGGCGTACAAAATCGGAGATAAAGCTCAAGGGGGCATTGTATTTTATGTAGAGGGAAGCGGCAAACATGGCCTGGTAGCTGCTGAAACAGATCAAAGTGCTAGTGCAGATTGGGAGGCTGCAATAAATATATGTTCAGAATTAGAGTTAAATGGGCATGGAGACTGGTACTTACCACCCAAATATGAGTTAAATCTCATGTACATGAATTTGCATTTAAAGGGACTTGGCGGGTTTGCGGCTGATTGGTACTGGAGTTCTACGGAGGTCGACGACGTTAGTGCGTGGCTCCAGAACTTCGGCAATGGCAATCAGAACAACAGCTATAAGGGCCTCAACGTTCATGTCCGTGCTGTCCGGGCTTTTTAACTATTTATCAATTTAACCATTTACCCGCGTAGCGGTCGATTTATGTTGAATTATGGCCTTATACTATGACTTGCCGGTATTCAAAGAGGTGTATCAATTAATATTAAAAATATTTGAGTACACGAAAGACTTTCCAAAGGAGTACAAATATACTTTGGGTCAGGATATGAAGCGAGATGGAATGCAACTGGTAAGGAGTATTTATAGGGCTAATAAAGCGAAAGACAAAAGGGAGTATCTCGAACAATTCTTGGATGACTTTGAGGTACTCAAACTGGAAATACGTTTATGCGTGGATATGAAAATATTGTCCATCAAAAAACAAGTGGAATTGAGTCAGATGATGGAAAGCATAGGAAAACAAATAACAGGCTGGCGCAATGCTCAGCGTGTTTAAAGCCTGAATTACTGTTGTCAAGGTGGCAGTAAGCGAGCAAGGTTTTGTTTAAAAGCGATAAAAGGACTGCTTTGATAATTATCAGGGCAGTTGATTGATGTCTTGGTAAAGCAATTTTTGTTTTAGTGAGATCGTCAGATGCGTGCGGGGTTCCTCGCAAACATCAAAACTCTTTTATTATACTGGCGGGTTTGCGGCTGATTGGTACTGGAGTTCTACGGAGAACGACAACAATAATGCGTGGAACCAGAACTTCAACAATGGCAATCAGAACAACAACAATAAGGACAACAACAAACATGTCCGGGCTGTCCGGGGTTTTAGGCAAAGTAAAATAAGGCGCTGTCGGGCTTTTAGTCCGGCAGCCTTTTTTAAAATCTATCTTCATGCAATTATCCCTTTTTGATAGGACCGTCAAACCACAAATAACACTTTACGAATTATTTGAAGCTTATTTTGCCTGTCGAAAGAACAAGCGGAATACAGCTAATGCCTTAGCTTTTGAAGTGGATTATGAGAGCAAACTCATCCAACTGTGCAAAGAAATAAATGATGACAGTTATAAGATCTCCCGTTCCATAGCTTTTATGATTTGTGATCCTGTCGAACGGGAAATCTTTGCAGCGGATTTTAGAGACCGTATTGTCCATCACCTCATCATAGGGAAACTCAATCCTCTTTTTGAGAAACAATTCATTTATGATAGTTATGCCTGCCGGGTGGGCAAAGGAACCCATTTTGGGATACAGCGAGCAGCAAAGTTTATCCGACGATGTTCAAAAAATTACACGAAAGACTGTTATATATTGAAGCTAGACATTCAAGGTTTTTTTATGCACATCAATAAAAACATTTTAGTTGAAAGTCTGGAAAGATTCATCAATGAGAAATACCAGCAAGAAGATAAAACGATCCTACTCCGATTGTGCCGACAAGTAATCTATAATGACTGTAGGAATAATTGCATCATAAAAGGAAAGCCTTCCAATTGGAATAATCTTCCTAACAACAAAAGTCTGTTTCATAGTCCAGAAGGTACTGGATTACCAATTGGAAACCTCACGAGCCAGATATTTGCCAACTTTTATATGGACCGCTTTGACCATTATATAAAGCATGATTTAGGCATCCAATACTATGGAAGATATGTTGATGATTTTTTAATCGTTCATCAGAATAAGGAATATTTAAAAAGCCTTATTCCACTGATCAATTCATATCTGACAAATAAGTTGGAGTTAACGCTCCATCCAAAAAAGATCTATTTGCAACATTACAGCAAGGGTGTACGGTTTTTGGGAACCATCATAAAACCCAACAGAATCTACATTGCTAAGCGCACCAAAGGAAACTTTTACCAAGCCATTCAAAAACAAAATGAAGTCATTCTGGAATATAAGCCTACCAGAGCAGAACGGGATACTTTCCTCAGCAGCATGAATTCATATTTAGGAATCCTGAAACACTATAAAACTTACCATTTGAGAAAGAAAATGCTCTGGAAATATTTATCGGGCTATTGGTGGAATATTGCGTACCTATCGGGAGGATATGCTAAATTTGTTTGGAAGAGGAAAAAAGTACGAGAGCCTAACACCGTGTAGCTGTCAATGCTCCTAAACGTCGCACTGCAGCTACACAAATCGTTAGCAGACATTAATTACTCAAAATAGATGTTGATAGGATGAAAAGAGAGATATGTATAAAAAATAGAGATAACTAGTTTTAGTGAATGTATTTTAAGTGTTATTGACTTAAATACAAGATAAGATGGCATTTCTAGACCAAATAATAGCCAGGTATAAATCAGCAACCTACTATAGGGACAAGGGGAATCAAAAGGTTGTTAGGATTACAAAGAACAATGAAATTGTTGTGAAATCAACAACGACCTTTGAAATAACGATGGATGGTAAAGACGAGTTTATACTTAGCTATACGAAACTGGATAATAGAGGTAAACAATTAATCAAGGGGCTAATCCAAAAGAATAAAGACTCCCAAAAGGTTATTTGCCGAATAGAGGAAAATGATGGAAGAATAGAAGAACTTAGAATATTTTTCAAAGAGGCAATAGCTATGCATACTGGATTGTCAAATGGAATTTCATATTTAGTTCCGAGTTTGATTTATGGTCAAGAATTATCAGGATCGCAGTTTTATGAAGGAGGACAGATAGAAGATCGAGAGTGCAATAAAAATGGAGAAACACATTTTGAGTTGACTGTAAGTAAAGTGATCCAGACAGAACCTGTTGATATAGCACCATTTAAAATATTTGCAGAGAAGAATAGATTAGATGAAAAATACTTAGCTGCATTAGAAAAGAATCAGAAAGCTTTAATGAGCATGAATCAAAAAATAAATCAAGTTAGTAAATTCTATTTTCGACTAAGAGATTATTTATTGATTCGACAAGAGAAAACGATGGAGATAGGAGATGATAAATATTTGACTGAAACTAACTATAACCCTGAATTATCATAGAAAACTATCAAAATTGATTTGGTGCAAACATGAATGGAACGTCTGCTAACGAAACGCATGCGATCATGCTGCCCTTATCGCAAAATAGATTGTGAATGTAAAGAGGTTGAATTACGGGTAATAAAGACCGATATTGAAAAAAGAAGGGCAGCACGTCGCATGCCCAGACCGTTGGGCGCGATTAAGAAATAAATGAAAGAAAATGCCAATACCTAGTTTTCAAAATATCCTCTTGCCATTACTTAGCCATACTAAGGACAAAGGAGTTGTCAAGCTAAATGATGTCATAGAAGAACTCGGAGATTATTTCGAGTTAACAGAGGAGGAAAAGAAACAATTGCTTCCAAGCGGCAATGCTGTTATCTTCAAAAACAGAGTAAGATTTGCCAGGCTGTATCTAATTAAGGCTGGATTATTAGAGTCTCCTAAGAGGGGATATGTTGAGATTTCATCGACAGGTGAAGAGACATTAAAAGAGAATTTAGACCGTATCGACCTTAAATACTTGGAGCGATTTCCACAATATAAAGAGTTTAAGAAAAAATTAAAGCAAACTCAGAAAGATAAGAGAAAAGAAAAGACAGAATCTTCATCGCAAAGGGTCGATGATGAAATGGAAGGGCAAACAACTGAAGAGAACTTTGAGTATGCTTATGAGAAGTTAAAAGAGGAGACGGCTATCGAGTTGAGAGAGAAAATAGAAGGTAGCACATGGAGCTTTTTTGAAAACCTAGTAATAGACCTTCTACTTCGAATGGGATATGGTGGATCAAGAAAGGATGCAGGACAAGCATTTGCCAAGAGTAATGATGGAGGAATTGATGGTATAATTAAGGAAGATAAACTGGGCTTGGATATAATTTATGTTCAGGCAAAAAAATGGAGTAGTGATAGGAGTGTAAGTAGACCGGAGATTCAAAAGTTTGCAGGTGCATTACAAGGGCAAAGGGCCAAGAAAGGTATTTTCATTACTACAGCAAAGTTCACACAAGGTGCCATAGACTATACTTCAATAATTGACTCAAAAATTGTGTTGATCGATGGTGATCAGCTAGTGGAATTAATGATGGAAAACGATTTAGGAGTGTCTACTGTGGCTTCTTATCACGTCAAGAAGATTGATACAGATTATTTTATTGAAGAGTAGATACCGCGCCCAACTTAGCCTACCGCGACAATGCTCGTGCCTCGCACTGCGGGTAGGCCAGAGTCCTCCATGATGGGAGTCGCTTTGCTCCCCCCATCATGGAGGACGTCCGGGCTGGCGAAAGAAGGCAAAGAATCGAAACGGATCAAAGAATTAGAATAAAGCCAGACACCAAGCAAGAATTAAAAAATGGCATGGCACGAATCAAGGCCGGAATCAAAAAAAATTTTCCCTCCCGCCAGGCTCGCGCCTCCAACCACGGAGAACACAGCGCTAACGGCAACCAGCGAGCTGGCTTCGCCAGCCCGGACGTTGTGTGAAATAAATCAAGGAACACATAACAAGCGAAATACGACGAAACATGATTGGAAAAGAACTCACAAAAGGTTAAATTTGTTGTTAATAGAGTACTGTTTTGTCATCAAAAAATTGACAAGATGAAGAATATAGTTGAAAATATACCAAAGAGTCTTATATATGAAATGGTAGATGGGAAACCAATCTATTATAAGGGGTATAGAGAATTCTTAATAGGCGAAAATAAATCCGGAGAACCGATGGGAAGCAGTTTGTTACAATCGATGATAATCACTCGATTAGTAATTTTGCTATACAAGCACCTTGAACAAGATTATTACATTTTGACTAATGAATTAGGATTACAGTTTTCGAAAGGAAATTGGAGAGCAGCAGATATTGCGATTTATAAAAAGAGTCAAATTGAGCCGAATAACATAACCAATAAATACACGAAGATACCTCCTGAAATAGTAATCGAAATAGACACCAAAGCTGAAATAGAAGAAGTAAAAGATACCTTTACTTATTATAACCTGAAGACTGATCAATTACTAGAATTTGGAGTTGAAAAGGTAATTTGGATATTCACAGATTCTCAAAAAGTGATGTTGGCAACGAAAGACAAAAACTGGGAATTGCTGAGTTGGGACAAACAAATCCATGTTTTAGAAGATCTACAAATAAATCTAGAAGAAATAGCTAAAATTTCATAGAAGGTACTTCACACAATAAATAAGGCTTCAAGCGGCCCGTAGGGCCTAGTTTGAAGCTGGTGTTGTACGGAACCGACGGCTATGGGGATTGATTAAATGAAAGAGAGAATTAGAGCAAAATGCTGAGAGTTTGTAGGCAATAATTGCCCATTAGAAGGTTGATAAGCGGAATAAATTGTATTCATTATAATTGAATAGTTCTTTGATTTAGAGTTTTTTAAGAGCTAATTTGAAGGTCTTGGCAATAGTCGGCCAGCCCGGTTGTATAGACCCAGGAAATTGAAGGCAGAGGATTTAGATAGTCTTAGAAATTGAGTAGTTGGTATTTGGTGGGGCACGACTGGGTGGCAAAGTGCCGATGGTTACCATCTTTCCACCGCAGTGATTGCATATATCGGGATCGAAGCCAAGCAAGTTCTTGCTGGCTATTTTCCAATTTAGTTGCGCTGTTTGCAAGTCCAATGAGGAGTTCAATTGTTCGGCTGCTGTGGCGAGATTTACGGCTTTTGCTCGACTGGCGAGCAGGCCGTAATGCCGGATACGAACAAAGCGCAATGGCAAGATGTGCAAGGCCAAGCGGCGGATGAATTCATGGGAGGAAAGGGTCATGAGCTTTTTGACCCCGGCCTGCTTATAATCCTTGTAACTGAATTGAACCTGGTCAGAGGAAGTGAAATTTCGGAATAAATAGCTAAATTACATATTGAAAAATATCAATGGAAAATTGGAAATATACAGGAGAAAGTGAAGATGTCCTACTTTGGTTAGCAATTGGTCTAGTTTCGTTAGTAACTGGTCTAGTTGTTCTAATGGCCATCATTCGGTCAATTAAAAGAAATCGAGATAGAAAACTTCTCAAATCTGTTACTTCCTTAAATCGAGGAACAAAATCAGAAAGGCATCTAGTTTTACAACTACTTAAATATGGAATCCCTGCACAAACAGTATTTCATGATTTATACATAGAAAAGCAAAATGGTGAATTTTCCCAGATTGATATTGTGATGGCAACAACAGAAGGGATTATTGTATTTGAGGTAAAGGATTTTAGTGGCTGGATTTTTGGCAATGGAAACCATTCACATTGGACTACAGTACTAGCTTATGGAAAAAAGAAATTTAGATTCTATAATCCCATTAAACAAAATAATAGTCATATTGAAATATTACGAAGACAACTAAAGCAATTTGAAAACATTTCATTTTTTTCTATGATTGTCTTCTATGGTGATTGTGAATTGAAAGAAATAAATTTCGTTCCCCAAAGAACATATCTTGTAAGATCTTCTAGAGTTTTTGAAGTTCTTAAACTCATCAAGGAAAATAATGAAGCTGCTCCGTACTACAATAAGAGAGAGATAGTAGAACTTCTAAAACAAGCAGTACTTAAAGGAGAAAGTGTAAGTGTTCAAGAAAGTCATATTAAAAACATAGATGATATGTTGGGGAAGGATAGAATATTTAATTGAAAAACAGAAAACCTGCCCCTAATCAAGCGTATGCGATCATGCTGCCCTTATGGCAAAAGAGATCATGATTGTGAATCGGGTTGAATTTCGGCGAATAGAAACTGATATTGGAAAACAGAAAAAGGGCAGCACGTCCCATACCCAGCTCGTTGTGGAAAAATAAAAGAACTAGCGCCAGCTCGAAACACTTTATGTAATACTACCACACTTTGAGCTAACATACCTCATCCTACCCCCCCTCGCGCCACCTTACCCCCCCGATTTACACAAATCCCTCACCTTGCATCCAACGAATTCAGTCGAACTCATCTTCAACGTAAATCGCAAGAGATGCAAAATTCTATGTTTCAACAAGCTCTTCTGGGAAGGGTTAATAAATTGGGTACTAGTGGATACTTTGCGCAGAGCTTGATGCCGGGTTATGGTAATGGCTTTGGTGCACGTAGTGCCAACTCTCGCCAGGTTAATCCGGAGGCGGGCCAGAATGTTTCTGCCAAGATCCCGACGGGGGCGCCCGTGATTCCATTGAATATCCCTAAGGGGATGGCCATTGAGGAGAATGTAACGGTGTGTCTAGATATGACGGCTCAGGGTACGCCCAGTACGTTGGCCAAAGAAAGGGTGATCCTTTTTGATGAGGGTAATTTTTTCCGTGCCAAGAATACGATTGCTTCGGCTTTCCCTTCGGGGACGGTCTATATTGGGAGTGCTTCTGCGAACCTATATCCGAGCTGGAATAGTGGTCTTTGTGGATCAGTTTATGTATTTGCGGGGGTGAAGCTGCAAGTATCCGCCGTTTCCGGGGCAGCAGCGACTGCTGATTTGCAATTCCAGGAGCCCATCATCTCACATCGCCTCAATACCAGAGATACGTTTAGTTCTACGCTTCCAGTGGAGTTGTACAACGATCCGCAGGCTTATGATCGTAAGATCCATATGATCCCCTTGACGGATCAGAAGGCGCGGGTGGATCGCCAAACAGCTTGGGAGTTGAATGTGTATCATGGCTTGAAACTGACTATGACCTTCTTCACGCTAACCTATGCGAGAGACTAGGACGGAGGTTCTAAATCCATCATCGATTTAGCCCAGTCTAATGACTCGCCTTGACGAATATATTAACGCTGTCCTATTGAATAACCCTTCAGCTGTGGCTGAGCATCTGATGCAGCTAGGGGTTCTTCAAGGGGAGGTCCACGATCCGGAGGTGCTCAAGCATAGCTTACTGCATTATTTGCATACACAAGGGGATCGAGGCGCCTTTGCCTTGGTACAAGCCCTGGATGTTCCCGTCAACTATGCGGGTGCGGGTGCCGATCAGCTGATGAGGTATCATGCGATGCAGGGCAATAGAGCCGCTATGATGGCTTTGGTGGCAGAGCTTCTGGGCGAGCAAGACTTATCCAGTCCAGCAAAAGATATCCGAATATCGAGTGCAGTACTATTGCAAGGTCTAACGATCCTGCTGTTGTTTGTACTCACTATATTTCTAATCCGCAAAATGTAAGACGTATGTGGTCTAAATATAAATTTTACCTCATCGGTGCGGCTGTACTAGTGATTGGCGCGGTAGCTTATTCAAGCTATGCCAAGAAAAAGAAGACGGCCATTGAGGAGGAGGTGGCAGAAAAAGCCACTTCGAAGCTGGCGATGACACAATCGGGCAATAAGAACAATCAGTGGGCAGTGGCTCGGGCCTTATCCTTTAATGGCTAATGGAGATCAAAAAGGAGCATATTCGAATGGGGGTGTACCTCGCTATGGGCCTTGTGCTATTGGTGATCGTCCTCTATGCGGTTAAAGCTATTCGAAGACTCTTTGGTTTTTCCAAGCCTGAAACGGTCCAGGTGCAGTGGAATCCGACACCTTATGTGCCAGATGGGGGAGAGATTGAAAGCTTTAATCCGGAACCCTATTTGAGTGAATTAAGGGATGTCCTAACAAACTGGCTACTGGATGGCTCAGTGCGCTGTCGAGCCTACAAACGCCTGATGAGTCTGACCGATAATCAATTCATTGCCGTGGTCAATACCTACTATGAGACCTTTGGTACCACCCTGAGGGCTGATATGAATGACACCTGGCAAAGTGGCTGTTCAATTTTTAGTAAACAGTGGGATGAAAAGATCTATGACCGAATGGAGACGCTCAAGGTAATCTCATGACCGATAAAGAACTAAAATACTTTTTCATAACCGTGACGGCAACCGTGGTGGGAACGCTGGTTGCTTGGTATCTCAAAAGAAAATTGCAATGAAAAATATCAAGTGGAATTACGTCCTAGTGGGCTTTGTGGTTTTAGTAGGTGGTTTGGTTGCTGCCATGGCGATCAACCGCAAAATTGAAAAGAAGCTTGTAGAGAAGATGGTAGCCAAGGGTGATGCGATCATCGAAAATGGTCAGACCGCCAATGGTCAAGCGATGACCTCCCTAAAGGCGGTATAGAATGCTTCCAGAAAAATTTACCCTTAATGTTTCCATTGATCGGAGTAGTATGACCTACCTGGGACTTGTCCTGGGGGGCTGCATCTTGATCGGAATCATTATTGGCTCAGCCGTTGCCAGACGCTTATAAAATCTCATTGAAGTCGATACGATAACCTTAAAATGCCTTGTCTACGCACCATTGCTGGGCAAGGCTTTTTTAAATCAGTTCTATGGGAAGTTGCTCCTTAGTATTTGCCAATTCGTTTATCGGTCCCGTTCCAGTGGCAGTCATTGCTGGGGTGGACTATGTAGGAGACCAAATTGATAGTAGTGGCTCCCAGGGGGATGAAGTGAGAGGCCAGATTGTTAGATCCGGAATCATCCTTGAAACGACCCCTCCTGAGGATAATACAGGAAGCAACTCCATCGACTTTACTACGGACCTCCAAAATGGCGATCAGCTGTGTGTACAAGCTTCCTATAGTGGCTTTAGTACCTATGCACAGGATTGTGGGATTATCCCTACGCCTGATTTTGGTTTTGTACCGGTAACCTAAAGGAATATGTCGGTAAAGATCAGTTTAGAAGTTTGCAAGATTTTGGCCCCCAACTGTGGGGGAGGGGATACCATCACGGCCACCTTTACGGCTACGGATGCCAGTGGTCATATGGGTACCGCTATTTTAATCGGTTCCAAGAATTCGATTAATGCGATATCGGATACCAACTACCTGGAGCTAAGGGGCATAGATGGAGTCTCGATCATCAATACCGTCATGGGGAATGTGAATGTGAGTCAAGCCTATCAAACAGGCTTCAATATCAAGGAGAATATCACGGTATCTCTACACGTAGTGGACTGCAAAGGCTGGCATAATATCGAAGATCCCATAGGACATACCAATGCAGTCATGACGCACGAGAATAACTATTTGCAGGACCAGGATGGCAGTTACATTGCCTTCATTAAATAGAGCCATATGTCAGGTATTACGGGTAAAAAACCAAGCGAACTGAATGATCCGGTCGTGGCAGTAGATAATACGGCTTGGCTAGTGCTGGAAACAAGTGATGGGCATGTAGTCCGTGTCCATCCCAGTGATATCGCCTCCGCCGCTACGGTGGTACAGGATATCTACCAGCTCAACTTCTCTGGCTCGGTTTTTCCGATCCCTGGAGCCATCAATGGGGGCAAACTCCCCACCGATGATGCCAAGATTCTGGTATTCACCAATGGGGTACTGGATTATCTGACGGCGGACTATACCACAACCCGCAATGCAGGCGCTACGCCGGATGCAATCAACTTCATCAATCCGCGCAATAATGTCAACATTCACATTAAACTAATCAGATAAGTGTAAGGCATGAAAAAGATCATTTTACTCGGACTCTTGCTGGGCATAGGGCTTAGTTTGATGGGCCAGCAAAGAATTAGCCCCGCCAAGCAACTACAATTGGCTCCCGATACGGCTTACTTTTTGTTATCTGATGGGAATGGAGAATTGCAGTTTGTGCTGCTTTCCAGTGTGATTACTGGAGGAGGCGTAGCCGATCAAGATACTTTGGTCGATGTTGGTGATGGTCGCTTTTACTACATCGACGAAGGGGATACGACGATCATCAACACCCAGGCAGATTCAAATCCGATTACCACCAATATAGCGGTGGGCGATTCCACCTATCAAGGCGGTAATTCTTCTGTTCAGGATCTACTCATTGCCTTAGCAGCAATAACTGATTCTACTATCTACCGATCTGATGGCAGCTTGCGGCCAGATGGGAATGGCCAGCGCAATGTGGATCTAAATGGTCAACGCCTGTTTTTTGAAGATACAGGGAATGGCCACGTATCCATTCGCAGCAATCGGGAGATTGGGCTATTTAGCATTCAAAGAGGCAGTACAGGAGATAGCTTGGTGATTAAGCATGATCAAGGCTTAGGGGCAGATTACAGCTTCTCCCTGGATGGTCCTGGTGGACAAAGGGAGATCTTCTCCGTGACCAGTACCACCTATGCCTTAGGCCAAAACTTTACTAGTCTACTCATTCAATCTACTATCCCCGATGATAATACGCTGACTAAACTACTAGCCGTCGACCCAGTCACTAAGCAGTTGAAGCAAGTCGATATATCGAGTATTTCGGCCTCCAGTACAGCTTGTCAAGATACCATATCTCAAACGGCTCATGGCTTTAGTTTGGGTAATCTGATTGGCTATGGATCTGGCAACTATTTTATAGCCAATACCTCCAGTAGCGGAGATAGCATCCCCGTTGCTTTTGTCTGTAGTGTGATTGATGCCAACACCTTCACCATTGCCACCAATGGCTGGATTGACTGGACCCATGGCTTAGTAGAAAATCAGGATTATTGGGTGCAAGATGATGGTTCTGTTTCCACCCAACCGGATAGCGATATCACCAACTTTGCCTTTCGGACCTTTGGACCAGATAAGGTGTACGTAGATATCGCCGAACTGATTATCACCGGTTCCGGAGGAGGGAGTGGAGGTAGTAGTTCTGCGGTCACAGTCCTGGCTTCCAATGGTCTTTTTGATGCCGATGGATCACTAGATGTGGATGTAGAGATCGGAGGCCCTTTGGAGCATAATACCACCATTAATCTCGGTGCTTTTGATTTCCTATTGGATGGCAACAACAACTTGTTTTCCCAGAGTACGGCAGGGATTAGGATTGTTCCCAATAAGACGATTGAATCCACCCGAGTACAAGGAGCCTTTCTGCGCAAGAATACCGCCGCAGGCTCAACGGCTTTGATTACCTATTCGCCCTATGGCTTACCCTATACCTCCCCCTTAACCTTTGACAACAACTACAAGCTTCGCTTTTTGAGCGATGGAACGATGAGCTGGGCAAGAACCCCGGTAAATAACAATGGGATTGGTGTCAGCTCCACTTTTACCGGAGGCGAATGGCTAGAAAGCATCAATCTGGGCGGTTCCTTGAGCCAGAATACCCTTCTGGATGGAGCGGGCTTTAGTTTCCAGATTCGGGATGCTCCCGCCTCGAATAACTATCAATACAATTTTGAGCTCAATCCCAATACCAACCAGCCTTATCTGGAATGGACCGCTTCCAGTCCAGCCGTAGTGAGTGGCACCCAAACCAGTGTAGATGCTCGCTTTGATTACAATCGAGTGTTTCTTCAGATTTCCGATGTCCCCAATTCCAAGAATGGGATCGTAGAAATCACCTCCACGCAAGTCCGGCTGGATTATGAGGGTAATCAAGTGATTGTAGACGATAATGGAATACGCTTCAATGGGGTGACTGAATACGCCTCAGATGCGGC
>CBDHHG010000001.1:440000-1868119 GCA_965263225.1 Saprospiraceae bacterium | reverse complement strand
CTACTACCTATCTCGAATTTGGTTTGCTTCCAGGCTTTGGATAAGCGGGAAGATCACTTTCTGCTTAAGCTAAGGACAAAGAGTGTCCAAGGTATTTGCCCGGACTGTGGCCAAAGAAGCCTAAGTAGGCATAGTAATTATATGCGCAAACTACTAGACTTACCTTGGGCGGGTATTCCGGTTAAGGTTAATCTGAGTGTCAATAAGTACTACTGTAAGAATGAAAATTGCAGCCGTAAGGTTTTTACTGAACGACTCGGTGAAAATCTAAAGCCTTATGCCCGTCGTACATCGAGATTGACAGCACACCTTACTCGAATCGGTTATGCCCTTGGCGGTAATGCTGGCTCTAAACTTGCTTCGTTTCTGGGGATGCCAGTAGGTCGGTCCACCATTTTACGGATAATATGCAATTGTCCGAATGACTTCGAGGTAGCTTCTCCCCAGATATTGGGTATTGATGATTGGGCCTTCAAAAAAGGTAATACCTATGGCACCATCTTGGTGGATTTGGAGAAGAGAAAGCCAATAGACCTCTTGCCTGACCGGGAAGTGGAAACGGTGAAAAAATGGCTAGAAACCCATCCCGGCATCAAGATTATTAGTAGGGATCGCGCCAGTTGTTATTCTCAAGCTGCTAAACTGGGAGCTCCGAATGCGATCCAGGTAGCAGATCGGTGGCATCTACTAAAAAATCTTGGAGAAGCCCTGAAGCGCTTGCTGGATAAACATAATCAAGAACTACGTCTAGCAGCTAAAGACATCGCTCAAAGAAAAAGAAAACAGGCCAAGGCGCCTGACAATCCAATGCCTGATATAAAAACAGCCCCTACAGAAGAAAAAAATACATCAACTAAGGTTCCTGCCTTGTCAAGGTATGAATTGAATTTTTTAGAAGTGAAACGTCTGAGGTCCAAAGGCCATTCAATCAAATCCATTCATCGTCAGACAGGTGTTCATCGTCAAACGATTAAAAAGTACTTGAAATATGAGGAATATCCCCAAAAGATAAACGGAGGGACTAAGACGTCAAAGGCCTTACCTTTTGAAGATTATCTGAGAAAGAGATGGGGTGAGGGTGAAACAAGATACATGCAATTGTGGCGTGAGATTAAGGAACAGGGGTTTACCGGTTCGCCGCAAAGTGTATATAGATTCATTTGCAAATACCCCAGGGATCGTAGTGTTGAAAAACTCCCACCTCCTTTAAAGGTGAAAGTATGGTCTGCCCGAAAAGTTAGTTCGCTAATGAGCAAACCTTTTGAGGACTTGGATGAAGAAGCTCAGAATTATCTACGGACCCTTTACAAATACTGTCCGCAAGCCAATCAAGCCAGTCAGTTGGCCCGCAAGTTTAAGAACATGACAGATAAACTCAGAAAGAAACACCTTAACCCCTGGATTAATCAAGCACTGCAAAGCGGCATTCCTTCATTGAGGAATTTTGCCAAGGGGCTACAACAAGACTATGATGCAGTAAGAGCAGCAGTATCTCTCAAGTGGAGTAATGGTCAAGTGGAAGGACAGGTCAACCGTCTGAAAAATATCAAGCGCCAAATGTATGGCCGGGCTGGCTTTCAGCTACTGAGAAAGAGAGTCCTGATGGATTCCAGTTGACAGATTCCACCAAAAGTGGGTAAGAACCAGTTTGCTCCGCACAAGGGTGGTCAGCTTCTCCGAAATTTGCACCCAGCTACCTAATTCCAATTTAGGTATTAATGACGCAGGCTTTTCTATAGAATTTGAGTCCAAAGGTTCTTATCTATTAAAAACAAGCGATACTAAGATTTCCTACATAGAGAATATAGCAGAACTGGGGAATAAAGTGCGCGACTTTTATCTAAATAAAAAATGGAATCGTAACTGGTTCGTTATCACCCTACTCGTATCCGCTGAAGTAGCCACCTTACTCATATCGAAATCTGCAAGTGGTAAGATTGAGCTCAAAGCCACGGGAGATTTCACAGGAGTAGAGGAGGAACTAATAAGTGTGAACGCAAATTTTGCCACTGCTTGGAAGAAGGATATCAGTACTAATATTATTGGAAAGGAAGGACCATTTTATCCACTCTTTAAATGCAACGGTATAAAGATCAGAAGAAGAAGGCCCGTAGGTTCCCCCTTCGAATCCATAGATACGCTCAACCCGATGAATACTTTCACCATTGACCGCCTCGAAACAACCGATGATTTTGACCTCACCTTTGAAGATTATCTATTTGAAGATGAACTAAGTGATTAGCAACGGTAGAAAGTAGATGGGTTGATGACAAAAATAACTCTATTTGACAGCGCTTTTAAGCTAATGTAAGATCGCTAGTGCCCGTTACTGGGCACTAGACGGTCCTTCCCTCAATAGTTTAATGGAACATTTTGGGCCCCTATTCCTTCGAATTGATTGAACAAAAACATGGTTCTACGTCTATCATCAGACTACAAGAACTTTGATTTAGCTAAGCCTCCGTCTAGGCATCTTGTCCCATTAGTTTAGCAAAATTAGCTTCCTAATCCTGAGAAAACACAGGCAAAGGAACACAATAACCCTCTCCCAGGAAATCTGGTCGATACTCATTTATCATGATAACGAAAACAATAGTTTACTTAGTCTTTGTCCTTCTTAATAAAGCAGCACCTCAGTTGACTACTCAATTTTGTTTATATCACTTGAGAGAAAGGTTATAAATTGTGAACGGCTTCGACAATATTACCCTACTCCCCCCGCAAAGAATCCACCGGATTCGCCAACGCAGCCCGCACCGACTGAAAACTCACCGAAAATATCGCTATCCCAACGGCAGCAACCCCAGCCAACACAAACACCCACCAATTGATCTCAATACGATAGGCAAAATCCTGGAGCCACTGCTGCATGCTATACCAGGCAATGGGCGTAGCGATGACCAGGGCGATGAGCACCAAGCGCAGGAAGTCCTTGGAGAGGAGTTGGACGATCTGCGGGGTGTTGGCGCCGAGGACTTTGCGGATGCCGATCTCTTTGGTGCGTTGCTCGGCGGTGAAGCTGGCAAGGCCAAATAGGCCGAGGCAGGAGATGAAGATAGCTAAAAGGGCAAAAGTAAGGGCGATGCTGCCGATTTGTTGTTCAGCTTCGTACATGCTGGAGAAGGAGTTGTCCATGAAGCGGTAGGAGAAGGGTTGCTCAGGGGAGAGCTTCTTCCATTGGGCTTCGAGGGATTGCACGACGCTGGCGCTCTCGGCAGCGGAGAACTTACAAGAGACGTGCGCCGTGGAGCGACCGATCATGAGGCTCAGTGGGCCGATGTTTTCGCGGAGGCTTTCCCAGTGGAAGTCTTTGACGACGCCGATGATGGTGTACTCCTCGAAGTCTTCCGGATTGGGTTGCCCGGTGACGTTTTCGGTGGGTTGATAGAGGCGTTGACCGATGGGGTTGTCCCAGCCTAGGATGGCGGCGGCCGTCTCGTTGAGGATGATGCCGGAGCTATCGGTGGAGAAACTACGGTCAAAGTAGCGGCCATCAGCCATTTCCAGGCCGAGGGTTTCCAGGTAGTCGAAATCGACGCGCCATTGGCCCATATTGATGGCGTTGTCTTGGCGGAATTCACGGCTGGTGACGAAGGTATTGTTGCTGCGCGAGGAGGGTACGGGGAGGTATGAGCTCACCGTTACGGATTTGATACCGGGTTGTTTCTTGATTTCTTCTCGATATACTTCGACCTTGTCGCCCAGGGCATAGGCGTTATCGACTATGATTACCTGATCCTTTTGGAAGCCCAATTTTTTGTCTTGAATATAATTGAGTTGCTTGTAGACGAGCATGGTACCGACAATCAGTACGATAGAGGTCGTAAACTGGAAAACCACCAAGGCGCTACGCAAACCACCGCCTCTATTTTTACCTACCGTCTGCCCTTTCAAGATCTTGATGGTGTTAAAGGCGGAGAGAAAGAAGGCGGGATAACTTCCGGCAACCAAGCCGACCAGGCCTGTACCTAGGGCTAGCGCCAACCAAAAGCCACCGCTACCCCAAGGCATGCTCAAGTCTCTGGCGGAAAGTTCATTGAACCAGGGTAGGATAAGGGCAGCTAGGCCCACAGCCAATACTACGGCCACGATAGTTAGGAAGACTGTTTCACTGAGGAATTGACTGACTAAATTGGATCGTAAGCCTCCTAATACCTTTCTTACACCAATTTCTTTGGCGCGCTGAGCGGAGCGGGCGGTGGTCAGGTTCATGAAATTGATGCAGGCGATGAAAAGCACGAAAAGTGCGATAGCTCCAAAAACCCAGATGTATTGAATATTGCTGTTGGCGGAAAGCTCGATATCTAGGTCAGAATAAAGGTGAATATCAGTAAGGTCTTGTAGAGTATAGCGTGCATATTGGCCAGTGGCTTCGAACTCTTCTAGGGAAAGGTTCATCATCATTTTGGCCGTCTCAGCAATCTTTTGCTCGGAGAAGGCATCGAACTTAGCCTTGAAGGCTTCTACATCGGTGCCTGTTCGAAGCAAGAAATAGGTGTGAAAATTGTTGCTAGTTGCCCATAGTGGAGAGGCTTGCTCCACTTCACGATTCCCATTCATGGAAATGAGGAAATGAGCGTCGAAGTGGTTGTTGGAAGGAATATCTTCGTAGACGGCAGTGACTTTGCATTTTTGCCTATTGTCCAACACTAAAGTCTCTCCCATCGCCATTTGGATGGTTCCAAAGTACTTTTCAGCCTTGGTTTTAGAAATAGCGATGGTGTTGGGTTCCCTCAGGCAAGTTTTGGGATTGCCGGCGAGAATGGGTAATGGGAATACCTCGAAAAAACTTGAATCAACCGTTAGCAATTCTCTCTCCTCAAAATTCTGTTGCATATCTCCGTCTCGCTTTACCAAATAGGTACCATACTGGCGCAGACGACAAAAGGCCTGTACTTCCGGCATTTCTTTGGCTACATCGGGACCGAGTACGGCAGCTGAAACCGCCATATGTAGTTCACTTCCTCCAAACTTAATATCGCTATAAGGCCTAACGATACGTTCCGCTTGCGGATTCCAGCGGTCATAACTTAATTCGTGAGCAATAAAAAGCGAGATCAAAAGGAAGCAGGTCAAGCCAATAGCTAAGCCAGCTATATTGATAAAACTGAATCCTTTATACTTCAATAAATGTCTGAGGGCAATCTTTAGGTGATTCTTAAACATAGTCAGTCGGGTTTATTGAGACATTCCCGTCTATGACGGGGCCGTGCGAAATAATGTTACAGGCGTTCATTTATAGAGATGCAATCTGGCGGCCACCCCCCCTACTCCCAGCTATTTAGGGTTACACTTTATTACCCTACTTTTATAGAAAAATACCTGATGTTATGAACCACCTGACTCGACTACCTCTCACCCTACTTATCCTTTTACACCTAATTATGGGTTGTACAAAAAATGCTAAGAAGGGGGCTGCCATAGTTTACGGACCGTTCCTGGGTATGCAAGCCACGGAGACGCCTCTACTGCTCGCTCCCGAACTCCTGGCCTCCCCCATGGTAGAATTCAACGGTACCTTTACGCCCGATGGAAAAACCTTTTTCTATACCAGCGACATTCCCAATCACGGCATCATTGCTTTCACCCAAATGCAAGGGGATGGGACCTGGACTCCTCCAGCCGTTGCTCCATTCTCAGGAAATCATTCCGAGTACGATCCTATTTTCTCTCCGGATGGTAAGCGGTTATACTTCAGCTCTAGACGGCCTACTGACGCATATGAAAATAAAACAAAAAGCAATATCTGGTGGGTGGAAAGAGAAGGGGACTCTTGGAGTGATCCGACACTAATCCCCTTGGCAGATCAAGATGTATACTATAGCTCTATTACGCGTAGTGGAGCTATTTATTTTAATATTTGGAGCAATGGCAAACTATTCAAAGCGAGTCCGGAAGGGAATAGCTTTCAGATAGATACCCTTTCTGACATCCTACACACCCAAGGTAATATTGGTGATCCATTTGTTTCGCCAGATGAAGATTATATCATTTTTAGAGGATATGGAGAGGACAGCTTCGGCCAGGGGGACCTTTTCATTAGCTTCAAAGTGAATGGAGAATGGACCATCCGGCAAAATCTTGGTGAACCTATCAATAGCAAAGACCTAGAAATTTGCCCCTACGTGACCCCAGATGGCCAGTTCTTTATTTTCGCCAGTAGCCGTTTGCAGGTTCCCTATGTAGCTAAACCGTTGCAGGCATTTAGCGAATTACAGCGCAAATTCAAAACTGCTGACAACGGCGAACTCAATATTTACTATATCTCCACCAGCTTTATTGATCGACTCAAAGCCAATGTTATTCCCCAGTAAGTTGAGGTGCTCACTGGCATACTGTGCTACATCAACTAAAGGTCAATTGCTTACTTACCTACTAGTAAGTATATTTGCACCCGATGAGTGATACACGTACTGATATATTGAACCTAGCGGAAAAGTTAATCCGACAGCGTGGGTATAATGCCTTTAGCTATAAGGATATTTCTGTTCCCTTGCAGATCAAGAATGCAGCGGTACACTATCACTTCCCCAGCAAGGCTGATCTAGGTATTGCTATCATTGAAAGGACGCGGATACATTTCGGTCGAGATTCTAAAAAATGGGATCAGCTCGCTCCTTTGGATCAGATCAAGGCTTTCATTGGCATCTATGAAGCCAACCAGGCACAGCGGCTACGATGTTTTATGGGAGCACTCGGGCATTCGTACGAAACATTGCCTCCAGCTATGCAAGCGGTATTGGCCAAGGCGAGTGCAGAGATTCGATCATGGTTAGAGGGAGCGCTTGAAAAGGGCAAAGTCAGTGGAGCCTTTAGCTTCAAGGAATCACCGATTGAAAAGGCGGACCTCATTATCACCTCCATGCTTTCTTCTTTGATTCTTTTGCCGATCACCAAAGATGATGTCCTAGCCAATGTGAGAAATTCGATACTAATGTCTTTATAAGTAATTTTTTGACCTCTAAACTTACTTATTAGTAAGTAAATAGTAGATTATGAATAATCCAACAAGAGTAGTCATCACCGGCCTAGGCGCCATCACCCCCATCGGTAATACCGTTCAGGAGTTTTGGGACAACGCCTTAGAAGGGAAAAGCGGAGCCAGTACCATAACCCGATTCACCCCTGACGCCTTCAAAGCCCAATTCGCTTGCGAAGTCAAGGGTTTTGATCCGAGCCTCCATTTAGATCGTAAGGAAATTAAACGGAGTGACCTCTTTACGCGTTTTGCCTTGTATGCGGCCGCCCAGGCGATGGCAGATAGCGGACTGGATATGGAAAAAGTATCTCCCTTTGATGTGGGGGTGATATGGGGATCTGGGCAAGGTGGGATGGGGACCTTCGAAGAAGAGGTGAAGGAATATGCGGGACAGCCGGAACGCCCGAGATTTAATCCCTTCTTCATTCCTAGGTTGATCACTAATATGGCTTCCGGGATGATCTCCATTAAATTTGGTTTGCGAGGCATCAATTACACCACGGTATCGGCCTGTGCTACCTCCAATTCCGCCATTATGGATGCGTTCAATTATATCAAATGGGGCAAGGCCAAAGCCATTCTCACGGGAGGTTCCGAGGCCCCGATTACGGAGGCTTCGATCGGTGGATTCACGGCGATGAAAGCCATGTCCAAGCGCAATGAGGACCCCGCCTCCGCCTCCCGCCCTTTTGACACCCAAAGAGATGGCTTCGTCATGGGCGAAGGAGCCGGCGCGCTTTTACTCGAAGAATATGAGCACGCTAAAAAACGGGGAGCCCAAATCTATGCCGAAGTCATCGGGGCCAGTATGACCGCAGATGCCTATCACATGACCGCCACTCACCCAGAGGGACTAGGAGCTGCCAAAGCCATGGAACTTGCCCTCCAAGAGGCTCGCTTACATATCGAAGAGGTCGACTACTTGAATGCACATGCCACTTCCACTCCAGTCGGAGATATAAGTGAAGTGAAAGCCATTACCAAAGTATTCGGACAACAAACTGAAAATTTAAGCATCAGTGCAACCAAATCGATGACGGGCCATCTTTTAGGTGCAGCTGGCGCGGTAGAGGCTATCCTGAGCATCAAGAGTATACGGGAGGGGAAAATTCCTCCGACGATCAATGTCGACGAACTAGATCCAGCCATTCCTACAGGCTTAAACATCATCACTGGAGAAGCAGTAGATAAATCTGTTACTATCGCGATGAGCAATACTTTTGGATTTGGCGGTCACAATGCTATTGTGATTTTTCGCAGGATGTAGAGCAGATGTAGCCAGGCCAGCGCTATTAATGACCTGAAATCACTATCTCACATGGCTAATCGTACGCTCTGGGTAGACTACCTACGCTCCTTCATCACCGTTTTGGTGGTAGCTCATCATGCTACCCTGGCCTACACTACTTTTGCTCATTTCGATAAGGAGGTGTACATCAATTCCACACATCCAGTTGTGGATGAACAGCGATGGATCGGTTTGGATATTTTCTCAGGCTTCAACGATACCTTCTTCATGGCCTTAATGTTTCTGATTGGTGGCTTATTTCTGGTCAGAAGTATAAGTAAGAAGGGGGTTCGGGCTTTTATCTTAGACCGCTTGTACCGACTCCTGATCCCTTTCCTCTTATTGGGCACGGTACTCATGCTACTAGCTTATCTTCCTGCTTTCTATCTATCGCAAGGAAGCTTTGATATCGGTCGGCACATTGCTGACTTTTTCACTACCCAAGCTTGGCCGGTAGGACCACCTTGGTTTCTCTGGTTGCTTTTCACCTTCAATCTCGTGTTTGCGTTGACCTTTCCTTGGCTTCGGCAGTTCTATCCGAACTGGGGTCAGCACCTAGCTCGACTACAGCATCATCCCATTGGATTCTTTGGCTTTTGGTGGCTGTTCACCATCATTTTGTATATGCCGATGGCCATGGCAGTCGGTGCTGGAACCTGGACCGGGATAGGGCCATTTGACTTCCAATTGAGTAGACTTTTTCTCTACGGTGGCTATTTCTTTTTGGGAATAGTAGTAGGAACCATTGATTTCAATAGCACCTTATTCGGAAAAGATAATCCCCTGGTTAAACGATGGTGGGTGTTGGGAATAGTGGCCCTATTAACCTTCGGTTTGTGGGTTGTTTTACCTCCATACTTGCGGATATGGGTGGAGGGTGGTAATCTGCCAGTTACCTTAGGCTGGATGATCTACCATAGTCTGTTTGCCCTGAGTTGCACGGCTAATTCCTTATTTTTTTTGAGTGGATTTAAAGCCCTGATTTCCAAGCCCTCCAAATGGTGGACCTCACTTTCGGAAAATGCCTATTTAATCTATCTGCTCCACTATGCGTTTATTAGTTGGAGCCAATTCCTTCTACTAGATATCAAACTTTCTCCTGGGCTCAAATTTGGAATCGTTTTCGGTGTTGCACTGGGAGGGAGTTGGTGGTTAAGTCATTGGCTTCGGAAAATCAATATCATCCGAAAGTATTTGTAACACCATGAACCTCGACACCTATCTATCAAGGATTAATTTCCTTGAGAACCCTACCGTAGATCGCGAAACGCTCTTTGCGCTACATCGCCAGCACGTGCTTAGCATTCCTTTCGAGGACTTAGACATCCACTGGAATATCCCTTTAAACATTGATCGGGATGCATTATTTGCCAAAGTAATAGAACAAAAACGCGGCGGCTTTTGCTACGAACTCAACACCTCCTTTTATCATCTGTTAACAGCCTTAGGATTTCCCGCTCAACTAGTTTCTTGCCAAATTTCTCAGGGGAATGGCCAATTTGGTCCTCCCTTTGATCATATGGCCATTTTAGTGGAATTAGAAGAGACCTGGTTATTAGATGTGGGCTATGGAGATCTTTTCATTGAACCTTTGAGACTCTATGGTGAAGGCACTCAAAAGGACTGGTTCAAATTCTTCCAAGTGCAAAGAACAGGGGACCAACTCCTCCTATCAGAATCTAGAGATGGACAACGGTTTACCCCCAGATACAAAATCCGCCCCGTATCAGAGCCCATAGCAGCCTTTATCCCTCAGCTTCGGTGGAAGGAAAGCCATCCGGATTCTTATTTTGTGCAAAACCTTATCTGCACCTTGCCAAGTGCTAATGGACGTGTCACCCTATACAATGACTATCTGATCATTACTAAGAATGGTAAACGAAGTAAAAAGAAGGTTCTGGACAAAATCACAAGACAAGTCTATCTTCAACAATACTTTGGTGTAGAATCTAGAGTGGGCGTTCAATAAAGCGTGTAGAAGCCATGGGAAAATTAATGTTGGCCTTAACTGTATTGGTCTTAGCTATCGGATGCCATAAGGAAGCCGACACGGGCAATCATAGGGCAAACGAGACCGCGAGCTCCACAGGGCCAGAAAACCCGGATATTCCGTATCAGGAATTTTGTCAGGGATACGAAGCTTTGGACGCTGCTTTGGTAGCTAGTACCTACACCAAGGATGCTATACTCATTAATGTATACAATGGATCGCTACCTACTTCTTTCCGGGGACGCAACAGCATAGATTCCTTCTTTGTCAACACTTTTGCTCGGGCATTGGAGCGCCATGTAGGTCTACAAATCAATTTTAAGCTTAGCTCTCGGCAAGAAAGAAAGGGGCAGATTTTAGACAATGGTTTCTATAAACTAAGCGTTTCATCTGCAGATCAAGCCGTTGACCATCGCTACGGGAAATTCTCGATTGTTTTACGACAAGAACAAGGCTCCTGGAAGTTTGCCTTAGATACCAATGCTTCTGCCACAGCAGAGGAATATAAGCAAGCAGTAGGGAGCATCATTGGCAGCGATGGTCGGAGATAAAACTATCGTTACTATCAACCCTTGCTCATATGCCCCAACCTTTAAAACGCCTCCTAAAACGAAGCCGCTGGCTATTGTTCTTACTTCCCTTATCCTATTTACATTGGCTCCCGCGGGACTATGTAGATCGAGTGGTTTACGACCTTTTTTATCCTAATACATATGTAGCGACCAAAATGCAGTTGGATGAGCGGTTAAAGGAGTGGCCAAAGATTAAGGGAAGCCAACTTCCAATTACCTATCTCAACGACACTCACCTTAATAAACCCAGTTTTGGGTCTATAAAAAAGAATACCTCCTATTATATCCTCAGGAAAAAAGATGTCTATCGCAGGATAGTTGGTCAAGTGCGAGTCAGAGATTTGATGCCACGGGACGAGTATTATCAAGGTACTTTTCTATTCAGTTCAGATTCTTTGTATTGGGGTATCGACAAACGCATCCTGCATAGTCTACTGGATTTACAAGACCTATTAGCCGAAAAAGGGTATGATCGAGATGCATTTTGGGTACGGCACGGGCATCGACATCCTAGATACAATGAGGAAGTGGGCGGAGCTGGAAAAAGCAGACACCTTTATGGAGATGCTATTGATTTGGTAATCAAGGATATTAACCAAGATGGGCAATACACCAAAGACGATAAGGATATTGTGCTCGATCTTTGCGAAAAGTATATTATCAAAAATCAAGGTGGGATTGGGCGTTATCCTTGGTCGAGAACGGTCCATATCGATCTTCGAGGGAGAAGGGCAAGATGGGATCGTTATTAGTCTGTAACTTTAGCCTATGATACGATGTAATCTCTTGGTGATTAAAACAAATCAACTCGAAACAACACGCCAATTCTATCAATCAATAGGTATCCAATTCCAAAAACATCAACACGGTGCAGGTCCCCTACACTATGCCGCTGAAATAGGACCATTCGTATTTGAGATTTATCCCTTGTCTACCCGACAAGCACACCTTGATAGCAGTACAAGACTGGGTTTTGAGGTACCCCAGCTGGATAAGTTGATCGCTAAACTACCAAAAGATATCGTACTCAAATTCCCCTATCAAACAGAATGGGGTTACCAAGCGATCGTGCAAGATCCAGATAGCAGGAAAGTGGAACTGACTCAAGTTCGCCTCTAGGCTAAACCCTGTTTTCGAGCACTGCTTCTTGCTATTCTCCTCATTTTCTTTTAGTTTTGCATACCAAACGTTCAGTAAAGCATGCCCCTTCAAAAAACAACACGGGAAGAGATTATCAAAAATAGTATAAAGGTCTTTCGACGGAAAGGCTATTATCGCACAAGCATGAGTGATCTAGCCAAAGAGGCCGGGCTGACCAAGGGTGCCTTTTATCATCATTTCAATGACAAGGAAGAAGTGATGCGGAAATCCTTACAGGCAACCATCAAGTGGTTTGAGAAGCGGGTGTTCAGTATCGCATATGAAGAAGGTCCTAGTAATGAAGAGAAGATCGTCAAAATGGGTGAAGTAATCTTCCAGGCCTTTACTCAAGGAGATGGCGGCTGCTTTTTTGCCAATACCATTCTTGAAACGGCACATGTAGAGGATACTTTTACCAAAGAGATCAAACACTACTTCAAGCTATGGGAAAAGGCCTTGCAAAATATGCTAAAGGATAAGTACAGTGGAAGCGAAATTGAAGAAATGGCAGAACGCATGATCGCTGATATCGAAGGTTCAATCATTCTCATGCAGCTGTATAAGGACTACAAACCTTTGAAGAAAGCCTTGAAGAGAAGTGCTTTATCCATATTGGAAAAATAGGCAGGAGCTGAAGTCTTATATTTTTTTGCGCCTATACATACTAAACGTTTAGTATAAATTACATTCTTAAACACCCAAAATACAGTACATATGATCCATCAAAAACCCTTTGAAGTTTTTTGTGAGGACGGCGTTCGCTTAAGCGGAAAATTGATCATCCCTGAATCACCAAAAGCCGTAGTTCAGTTCAACTGTGGAACCGCAGCAAAAAAAGAGTTTTACATCCCTTTTCTAGAGTATCTGGCAGAGCATGGTTACATCTGCGCCCTTTGGGACTACCGAGGTAGCGGAGATTCTGCGCCGGAAGATTTAGCGACTTGTGAGTACAACTTCCTGGATTATGGTACTAAGGATATGCCTGCTATTTATAACTATTTGAAAATACGTTTCCCGGATCTCCCCTATTTCCTATTTGGACATAGTGCTGGTGGGCAGCAGGTGGGTTTTATGCCCAAGTTGGAGGGTATCTCTGGCATGGTAGGCGTAGCCGTTTCCGTAGGATATGCTCCTTTTATGCCCTGGTGGTACCGCCTTCAATCTCACTTCTTCTTCTATATCTTTGCCCCCTTGAGTTTCTTTTTTGCCGGATATCTTAAAGCAAAACCCTTCGGCATTATGGAGAACTTACCTAAAAATGTATTGAAACAATGGAGAGCCTGGTGTAGTAAACGAAACTATTTTTTCGACCCTAAATTTTATGGCAAGTCAGTCCCTACTGGCAAATTCAAGCATTTACCCTTTCCCGTGCATGTGTTTTGGGCAAGCGATGACCCCATCTCAAACCAGAGATCTACCCCAACCTTTTGGCTACATGCGGACAGCCTGTACCGGCTTGAATTTACCAGAACGACACCCAAGGAGTTGGGAGAAAGAAACATTGGGCATTTCGGTTTCTTCAAAAAACGCATGCGAGATAGCCTTTGGCTAGCCGGGCTTCAGAAGTTGGATGAGATGTTGGAACAACAGCATATTTCTCCTTTTATATATACGTTCTAAAAAGCTAAAAAATAGCCCAGAAATATCTCCAAACAGTACAGTAAGGCATCGACTTCAAGTTATAGTAGTTTTGGATAGCCACTTGCTTATCCAAAATGCTAAACGCATGAATTCTTGGTCAATGTTTATCATTCTTCTGGGTTTGATAACCTGTAGTGATAATTCGCCGAATCCTGGGGCAAACCGACAAAGCACCTACGCTACCGGAATGGGAATTATTTGACTTAGTGCAGGACCCAGGCGAGATGTATAATGTCTATGGCCTGCCCAACTATGAATCCATCCGCCGACTTTAAAAGAACACTTAAAAGCATGGCAGATAGAATACCTCGATGAAGGACTGGAATATCCCAAGATGCGCAATGTCCGAGCTGATTATTTTTGGACTAGTGAAAATGAGTAAAGAGAAAGCTATTATCTTGATACGAATTGATAAAAGTCTTCCATGACTAGAGGATCAAAAGAATACTGGACTATCCTTGCCCTCATTCTATTACTGTGGGGCTGCTACCAATTGATTAAATGGCTTATACCAAAAGATCGAAGCGACAACTAATGGGTATTTGCTTTACAGCGATGCTTACCACCTCACTTGACTCGTAATTCATTTTTATCTAACTTTCCTTTGCCCACTTGTCCTGTAGGACGCAAGGGACAGGCCAACTTACTCCGACACGCATTCCGTAAAATCTTACCCATGAAATACCTTCTCGGTGCATACCTCCTTTGGGTGGGGCATGCATGTTTTGCTCAACATCCCTGTCAGGATTATTTCAAAAGCCAAGCCAAACATTATTTTTATGAGGAAACGATTCCCTTGTCGGCCAATCCGCGGGAACATATCATTGTAATGGTAGGAGAACGGCATTTCGTACCCATCAATACAGATATTCATTTCGCCCTGATTAGGAGTTATCACGAGATGGCAGAACTGGATGTAGTACTCATCGAATATCCTCCGAGCGTTTCCTATTTCATCCAGCAATACCTAGAATCAGGAGAGGAAGCCCTTCTGGTAAAAGCCTTTCAGGGGGCGCCCTATGCTTCCTACAATCACGCCTTATTCAAAAGAATTAGATCCTTTAATGAAAAAATACAATCCCCCATTCAAGTTATCGGTCTTGACCTGGAAGTAGGAGGCTTAGCACGTCCCAAGGAGATCATTAGTCAGCTAGGCCAACATTTTACGGCTACCAAAGCACAAAAAGACCTCGAATCCTTCCTTAACACCTTTGATAGAGATAGAGCTACCGCTAGCACATACCCAACTTTCTTGAGCGTCTATGATCATTTCCGAAAGAAGCGCAAAAAACTAAAGAAGGCCTTAGGTTCCAGCTTTATTCATTTGGATCTACTCATGCAAAATCTCAAAAACTATATTCCTATAAACCCAGATGAAATGTTCGACATGGCCTTCCAAATTAAGAGAGATAGTTTTATGTACCATAACCTACTGATACTCGAGAAAGAGCAGCCCTTCAAGCAGGCCTATATCGCGATGGGCGCAACGCATGTCGAAAAACTCACTGATCATAACCATAGAAGACTCTCCCATTATCTCGCCTACGCTCCTAACTCCCCTTTTGCCGAGCAAGTGCTTACTGCTCGTATCAATTACAAAGGATTTAAACAAGATGCAGCGGGCTATGAATTACGCTTTCAAGAATTCCTTGATAACACGGGCTTGTCCCTGGCAAGCACAAAGCAACTCTTTGGCTCTAGTCAAGCTCCAATTGGAGTAGTGGAAATCAATGACTCAAGCTATGCTTGTGAAGGAAAAAAGGCCTTTAACACACTCATTTATTTACGCGCAAAAGAATAGGAACTAATGTTGGAAAAGTTTGAACAAAGAAATCTTTTTGGCAGTAGAACTGTCGAACTGCACCCAAATGAAGTGATTGTAAAAGTGCAGCATCTCTTCCTCGGACGTATCGAGAAGATCGTCCCCTTGGCAGAAATCAGCCATCGAATCGAAAGGCGGCAAATCAACTATACCGAAAGAGGATGTATGGTAGTGGGAATCACGTACATACTTGCTTTTGTATTTTTTTATAGGTTGATCACTCAAGATGCCCTACTAGCTACTGTCTTTATTCTACTGTATCTGGGTTTCCTGATGCTTGCCAATAGAACATTGGGCGATAGGTACCTTGAAATTAAAACACGCCACGAGCCGATCATCATCCACGTCAATCGTTGGACCGCTCAAAGAGGTCGAGACTTCATGGAGAAGGTTATTAGCCAGTCTCGTACCTACCTGAGAGGGCAATATATGTTCATGGACAAGGATCTCTCTTTTGAAAGGCAAGTGGAAAATTACCGCTGGCTCCTCATGAATGAACTTATTACAGAAGACGAGTATGAATCACTGAAAAGTCAACTCAAAACCTTAAAGGGAATGGACTTGGATTAGATAGTGATTTCGATTCGATTCTTTTCGGGGTCAAAAACTACACTTTCATAATAACCATCGCCCGTCCATCGGGCTTCCCCAACTACTGCGTAGCCATCTCCTCGGAGTTGTTCTGTGAGTTGGTCAACTCGTTCTTTACTACCAACCGAAACAGCAAAATGGATGATGCCTGTGTATTGTAAATACGGGTCCTGTGTATTGTTAGGGATAGTAGACATCTGCATTAATTCCAGCCGACATCCTTCATCAAAACTCAGAAAGTAGGATTCAAAGTCTTTCTGCTCATTTCGATATTTATCCCCGGCAATTGCTGCAAAATACTGCTCATAAAATGCTTTCATCCCCTCCAGGTCCTTGACCCAAATGGCTAAATGTTCAATCTTCATAGGCTCTAGTTGTAACTGCAAGATAGGATCATTCTTAGGTGTGGCCTACCAGAATATTGGCCAAAAGGAATGCGAAATCATATTTTTGGTACAACTGAAAGACTTTGCCGTCGAGGAGTTCTATATCTGAAATGATAAGATCAGGATCAGGATCAGGATGCCCTTGTAAAAAAGCTAGACCTTCTTGTACACTTTGCACCCAGTGGATTTGAATTTCTTCATTGAAATATCCTTTCAATAGTCCCATAAGTTGATGGGCTGCTAATTTTTCATCCTCTAGCAATAAAATGTTCATTACTTAGTCTTTAGTGGTGTGGAAAGAAAGTTGGATGTCTAATTGGCTTTTCGAAGAAGGGGAATTTTCACGATAAAGCGATCAGGACGAGATTCTACCTCCAAGGTTCGGTCGGTGAGTAATTGTACTCGTTTTTTGAGTCCATCTAAACCAGTGCCCATACTATCCCTTGGATCATTTTTAAGTCTAACCGTATTGGCAATGCAGAATAGATCCTTCTCCATATAGATGGATACCTCGATAGGAGCCTTCGGCAAGGCAGTGTTATGCTTTACTACATTCTCCAGGAGTGTCTGAATAGAAGCTGGAGGAATAAAGAAGAAAGGCAAGGCAGGGTTTTCCAAATCAACATCGAAATGGAACAACCCTTCAAAGCGCTGTTCTAGTAGGTAAATATAATCTGACGAGAATTTCCATTCTGCCTCTAGTGATACCAGTTCCTCATTCTTGTGACGTATCATATATCGATATAGAGAAGATAAACGCTTGGTAAACTCACTGGCCTTTACTGGATCGTTTTGGATTAAGATGTCTAGTATATTGAGATTATTGAATAAAAAATGAGGATCGACCTGAGCTTTCAGCAATTTCAACTCATGATCCTTCTGGTTGCGTTCCAATTCTACGAAGCGTGTTTGAGAAGAGTAGTATTGTTTGGCCATTAAAAAAAGTCCCACCGGAGCCATATCCGTGAAGTTTTCAATCATTCCCCAGAGGATGTCGCCTAGCCAGTCTCCTGTCAAATAATAAGTAAAGTTTGGCAAGAGGAGGACCTGGAAGCCAAACTGCATAATGAGTATAACAAGAATAAAGAAAAAGGTCTCAAAGTATCTTCCATCGTGAAAAAAGGAATTAAATACCCAAAATACGATCACGACTACCGCTAGAATGTTGATGGCATAACTAACAACCATATGCTGCACCAGAGGGAGAACTTGTACACTAAATAAGGGAATATCTTCCTCGGACCATTCGGCAAAGAATGTGATCATAAATGCGATAGAAAAGTAGATGCCCAACAAAGCCCAGTCCGCTTTGTCCATTTTCTTGATCCAGTTCAGCTCACTCATTTGGTGGATAATTCTAGTGGATTGATACCAACAAGATACAGTAAATGAGGGTACTAGCTATTGCGCTTCCGGTGAACACCGTAAAATAAAGGTGAACTTAAAATTTATGCGGGTGAATTGTTCTACCTACCTTAAGGTTCTACTAGAATAGCTCTTGTTCGACTACCTTCTGGCAGCTGTATTCGGCACCAATATCTACCGGCCCCAGCGAAGTACAAGGGAAGGGCATGTTGTCCGGTTCCCAGGTTCAGATGCTGCGTGGACAGTCTTTGGCCAAGATCGTTATATACAGAAACCATGACCGAGGAATTTTGAGCTAGAGAGAACATCAACAAGACATCTCCTCTGGTGGGATTGGGAGCTACAGTAATATAATCGAGGATTGTTAGCAATTCCGCTGAGCTGGACAGTTCATTTACAATTAATTTGACATGACCTTGTTCCAGGCTACTGCTGATGTACTCTGCCGTGATTACTTCCTCAGAAATCGATACCATCCCCTCCAAGGAATAGATGGGTTGTTGAACCTTCATCTTCATGGAGAATAAATAGCTATGATCCTCCATGGTAAAGGAATTATCGGTAAAATCGGCCCAGGAAAACCTCACAGATCCTTCCTCCACATCTTGGAAACCAAAACTTCCCCAACCAATCACCTCTAAGTCTCCCAAGTTGAGTCCAACAAAAGACATCATGGAAGTATCAAAACGAAAATCAAACTGTAACCCCACGACTTCTTTGAAGTTACGGACTTGAAAATCAAGAGTAATGGTATCTCCTACTTGGCCTTCCAAATCCGGTATGGTGATGTACAGCGTATCGAGATTAGTATTATTAGCCGCTAGAAAATAAGGAAAGAATGTAGCAATACAGAAAAATGTGCAAGGCAGAACGACTTGTTGTAAGAACTTCATTGTTATGGGATTCTGATCTAATGTTTTGTGTATATCATGCTTCATCTAACAAGCATGTGACGGAAGTACTTTTCCAGATCTCTATTCGACTGTAAACATAATAAAAAACCATCATAGGATAAGCCAGAAAATTGACTTGCCGAACTTTCGAGAGTGTCGTAATGTTTTTTCCCTGTACGCTTGTTACAACTACAAATCTCACACCTACGATAAGTATTGGGAGTATAAAGGCTACCTCTTAGAAAATCAACACTTTACACATTACCTACTTGTAATCAGTTATTTATAGCATAAATTTACAACAAACTATCTTTAGATAAGCTTGTATTACCCTTCTTTACTTTATTATTTTTAACTTAGGCATTTCTTAGTTTTTTCAGATTTCCTAGTTTTTCCAATTTTCTAAGTTTCCTTGACGCCCTATGACTATTAAAGCTATTCTTTGGACCTACGAACCGAAAAAAAATGGGACTTGCAACATTAAACTATACCTCAACAATAATGGGCAAAAAAAATACATCAAAACGAAACTTGCAGTCCTTCCACAGCAATTTGACACAGTAAAGGGGCTAGTGAAAAAGTCCCACCCATCCTATCAAATCTATAACGCTACCATCAGAAGTAAGATCCTAGAGCTTGAAAGGCACTTTCTTGAAGGGGGATCGTTCAAAACCATAGGCAATAAAAAATCTTTCAGTCTCATTCTTTTCCTGGAAAACTATATCAAGGATTCAGATGCAGGCTTAACTGAAATTTCAGTATCTAGCTGTAAAGCCTATAAATCTACCCTAAAACGCCTCAAACAGTTTTGCAAGCACCAAGAAATCAGCGATTTATCTTTTGATGACATCAACTTGGAATTCCATGATAACTTCAAGCGCTTCCTACTGAACAGCAAAATCTGTGCTATTCCAGGCTTTAATGTACATATTAAGAATTTGAAAAAATGCATGCGTTTGGCGATGGAAAAGAAGTTGCATAATAACTCCGATTTTCGCCACCGATTGTTTAAGAAAATTCCAGTTGAAAGCAATAAAATTTACCTCACTAGGGAAGAAATCCAACGAATAGAAGAATTAGACTTGAGTTTCAACAAAATGCTAAGTCGCGAAAAAGATCGCTTTTTGATCAGTTACTATTTTCTAACTCGATACATAGACAGTATCCTAATACGCCGGAAGGATTTTTTCCAAAAAGAAGGCAAATATTTTCTACAATATACCCAGAAAAAAACAGGCGCCAAGTGTATTATACCGGTAAGCCAAGCCGCCTGGAGTATCCTTGAAAGAAGAGATTTCAATTTATCCGGCGATACCAATGGAGAAGCCAATAAAAAAATAAAATTAATTGCCTCCATGGCTGGCATCAATACAATTGTGAATGAAGGTGCTCAATCAGCCCCCAAATGGTCCTTTATCACCACACACACGGCAAGGCGTAGTGCCGCTACTCATTTAGCATTGCAGGGTGTGAATTTAAAGATTATAGCAGACTTGGGCGGCTGGAAAAGATTAGAAACGCTTAGAGATTATCTAAGAGCTTCAGGACTGGATAGCGCTGAAGTGGCGAAAGATTTAGACTTCTTCCAGTAGCAGAAATACCCTGAACTCTTGAACCCCTCAACAATAAACATTAAACTCAAAAACAAGCCACCCTACCTATCCATCAAAACTACCATAGCTTCCCCTTCCTCCTTTTCAGCATCTCCACTACATCCTCTTGCGTATACTGTAAGCCCAGAGCCTTCAAAGCCCCAATAGAAAAAAATTTGCCACATTCTCCGCTATGAAGCTCCAAGGTGTTAATCCCTTTATAATCTTCCCCGGTACCGGTATACTTCTGATGAAGTTCGTGGCACTAGCCGATAGGGCAAAATGCCCATCCGGCGAAAAGGCCACCGACAAAACGTAGGAGGTATGTCCCTGGAATGCCTGAATTTGTTCGCCCTTCAGATTCCATAAGATCGCGGTCTTATCGTCACTGCCGGTGAGGATGGATTGCCCATCCGGCGAAAAGGCCACCGACAAAACGGAGGAGGTATGTCCCTGGAATGCCTGAATTTGTTCGCCCTTCAAATTCCATAAGATCGCGGTATTATCGTCACTGCCGGTTAGGATGGATTGCCCATCCGGCGAAAAGGCCACCGACAAAAACGTAGGAGGTATGTCCCTTGAATGCCTGCCTTTGTTCGCCCTTCAGATTCCATAAGATCGCGGTCTTATCGGAACTGCCGGTGAGGATGGATTGCCCATCCGGCGAAAAGGCCACCGACAAAACGGAGGAGGTATGTCCCTGGAATGTCTGCCTTTGTTCGCCCTTCAAATTCCATAAGATCGCGGTATTATCGTCACTGCCGGTGAGGATGGATTGCCCATCCGGCGAAAAGGCCACCGACAAAACGTAGGAGGTATGTCCCTTGAATGCCTGCCTTTGTTCGCCCTTCAGATTCCATAAGATCGCGGTATTATCGTCACTGCCGGTGAGGATGGATTGCCCATCCGGCGAAAAGGCCACCGACAAAACGTAGGAGGTATGTCCCTTGAATGCCTGCCTTTGTTCGCCCTTCAGATTCCATAAGATCGCGGTCTTATCGGAACTGCCGGTGAGGATGGATTGCCCATCCGGCGAAAAGGCCACCGACCTAACGTAGGAGGTATGTCCCTTGAATGCCTGCCTTTGTTCGCCCTTCAAATTCCATAAGATCGCGGTCTTATCGTCACTGCCGGTGAGGATGGATTGCCCATCCGGCGAAAAGGCCACCGACAAAACGTAGGAGGTATGTCCCTTGAATGCCTGCCTTTGTTCGCCCTTCAGATTCCATAAGATCGCGGTCTTATCGGAACTGCCGGTGAGGATGGATTGCCCATCCGGCGAAAAGGCCACCGACAAAACGTAGGAGGTATGTCCCTTGAATGTCTGCCTTTGTTCGCCCTTCAAATTCCATAAGATCGCGGTCTTATCGTCACTGCCGGTTAGGATGGATTGCCCATCCGGCGAAAAGGCCACCGACCTAACGTAGGAGGTATGTCCCTTGAATGCCTGCCTTTGTTCGCCCTTCAGATTCCATAAGATTGCGGTATTATCGTAACTGCCGGTGAGGATGGATTGCCCATCCGGCGAAAAGGCCACCGACCTAACGTAGGAGGTATGTCCCTTGAATGCCTGCCTTTGTTCGCCCTTCAGATTCCATAAGATCGCGGTCTTATCGGAACTGCCGGTGAGGATGGATTGCCCATCCGGCGAAAAGGCCACCGACCTAACGTAGGAGGTATGTCCCTTGAATGAATGCCTTTGTTCGCCCTTCAGATTCCATAAGATCGCGGTCTTATCGGAACTGCCGGTGAGGATGGATTGCCCATCCGGCGAAAAGGCCACCGACAAAACGGCGTCGGTATGTCCCTTGAATGCCTGCCTTTGTTCGCCCTTCAGATTCCATAAGATCGCGGTATTATCGTCACTGCCGGTGAGGATGGATTGCCCATCCGGCGAAAAGGCCACCGACCTAACGGTGAAGGTATGTCCCTGGAATGTCTGCCTTTGTTCGCCCTTCAGATTCCATAAGATCGCGGTCTTATCGGAACTGCCGGTGAGGATGGATTGCCCATCCGGCGAAAAGGCCACCGACCTAACGTAGGAGGTATGTCCCTTGAATGCCTGCCTTTGTTCGCCCTTCAGATTCCATAAGATCGCGGTCTTATCGTCACTGCCGGTGAGGATGGATTGCCCATCCGGCGAAAAGGCCACCGACAAAACGGCGTCGGTATGTCCCTTGAATGCCTGCCTTTGTTCGCCCTTCAGATTCCATAAGATCGCGATATTATCGTCACTGCCGGTGAGGATGGATTGCCCATCCGGCGAAAAGGCCACCGACCTAACGTAGGAGGTATGTCCCTTGAATGCCTGAATTTGTTCGCCCTTCAGATTCCATAAGATCGCGGTCTTATCGGAACTGCCGGTGAGGATGGATTGCCCATCCGGCGAAAAGGCCACCGACAAAACGGTGAAGGTATGTCCCTGGAATGTCTGCCTTTGTTCGCCCTTCAGATTCCATAAGATCGCGGTATTATCGTCACTGCCGGTGAGGATGGATTGCCCATCCGGCGAAAAGGCCACCGACAAAACGGCGTCGGTATGTCCCTTGAATGAATGCCTTTGTTCGCCCTTCAGATTCCATAAGATCGCGGTATTATCGTCACTGCCGGTGAGGATGGATTGCCCATCCGGCGAAAAGGCCACCGACAAAACGGAGGAGGTATGTCCCTGGAATGCCTGAATTTGTTCGCCCTTCAGATTCCATAAGATCGCGGTATTATCGTCACTGCCGGTGAGGATGGATTGCCCATCCGGCGAAAAGGCCACCGACAAAACGGAGGAGGTATGTCCCTTGAATGCCTGCCTTTGTTCGCCCTTCAGATTCCATAAGATCGCGGTATTATCGTCACTGCCGGTGAGGATGGATTGCCCATCCGGCGAAAAGGCCACCGACCTAACGTAGGAGGTATGTCCCTTGAATGCCTGCCTTTGTTCGCCCTTCAGATTCCATAAGATCGCGGTCTTATCGTAACTGCCGGTGAGGATGGATTGCCCATCCGGCGAAAAGGCCACCGACAAAACGTAGGAGGTATGTCCCTTGAATGCCTGCCTTTGTTCGCCCTTCAGATTCCATAAGATCGCGGTCTTATCGTAACTGCCGGTGAGGATGGATTGCCCATCCGGCGAAAAGGCCACCGACCTAACGTAGGAGGTATGTCCCTTGAATGCCTGCCTTTGTTCGCCCTTCAGATTCCATAAGATCGCGGTATTATCGTAACTGCCGGTGAGGATGGATTGCCCATCAGGTGAAAAGGCCACCGACCCAACGGAGGAGGTATATCCCTGGAATGCCTGAATTTGTTCGCCCTTCAGATTCCATAAGATCGCGGTATTATCGTCACTGCCGGTGAGGATGGATTGCCCATCAGGCGAAAAGGCCACCGACAAAACGGCGTCGGTATGTCCCTTGAATGCCTGAATTTGTTCGCCCTTCAGATTCCATAAGATCGCGGTATTATCGTCACTGCCGGTGAGGATGGATTGCCCATCCGGCGAAAAGGCCACCGACAAAACGGAGGAGGTATGTCCCTGGAATGCCTGCCTTTGTTCGCCCTTCAGATTCCATAAGATCGCGGTCTTATCGTAACTGCCGGTGAGGATGGATTGTCCATCAGGCGAAAAGGCCACCGACCTAACGGAGGACGTATGTCCTCTTTTTATTATTCTTTTTGCCCCCCCCCCCCAGGAGTTGAACAATTCCTTAAAAATACCAACTGAGGTTTCTGAATTAGGGTACAGGTGATAATTCATCTCTGCCAAGCGTAGCGCTTGGGCAGGGTTTTCCTTGTTGAGTTGTAGCGCGCGTAGGGCATTTTGGTTGGCGCGGGAGGAGCGTTCGGCTTGCTCCTGCGCATCTGTGGCTTTTCGTTCGGCTTCACGAGCCGCTTGTCGTTCCTTTTCAGCCTTTTCTTGAGCATCTATTGCCGTCTGCTCAGCCTTACGAGCTGCTTCTCGTTCCCGTTCAGCCTCTTCTAAAGCCTCCTCTACCTCCTTAGTCTTCAGTTGTGCCTCAGTCCTAGCTCTGTTGGCCTCTTTTTGTAATCGCTTCGCTCTTTCAGCTTCGGCTATGGCTTGCTCCTTCTGATCTTGAATACCTTGAATGGCCTTTGCTACCCATCGGGATGCATCATTATTGGGGCACTTGCAAAGTCTCGCGGCTACCTGAGCCGCTTGAAACTCCGTTAATGCTTGATCGAAGTCTTGTTTAGCAAAATGGCTTTTACCTACCTCCAGAAACTGGGTGTATTTGGGGCAGTCTGGGCATGGGTTAGTCTCTTGTCCAATAAGGCCAACTGAAACTAGGGATAAAATAACAAAGCAAATAGGAAGGTAGAGTCGCATTATTGTAGGTCTTTTATCTTTTTATTCAATTGTTCGTATAGATCCTGGTCTTGATTTTCAACACCCAGGCTATCTAGTGCTGCCTGATAAACTTCGATAGCATCCAAGGTTTTGCCAAGGTCTCTATAGGTATCTCCATAAATTTCCAGTTCGGTGGCAGCCTTGATCTTTTGATCTCTCGCATTTTTCTGTTCAGCCTTGCGCATTTGTTGCTGGCTATCCAATGCCCAGATGGTCAATCCACTAAGAATTACGAATGCCAAGGAGACGAAAAATATCAATAGGCGTCTACGTCTAAGCTTTTCTCGCTTCTGCCTAGCCAACTCAGCTTGACAAGCTGCCAGGTATTCCAGTTCCTCTGGATTGAGAATTAGTTTTTCTCGATAGAGTGCCACCAGTTCCAACTGATCCTCTGGAAGGTAAGCACGGGCTTCTTCCTTCAAGGCCATTTGGCTTTTGATCAGCCGTTGTACTTCTAGAATGGCAATTTCTTCATTGCTTCTTTTAGCATGGATTTGGAGGGCGAGAGAGTCGTGTGCTATTTCATACAGTTGTTCGCTTTCATTAAAGCGTAGGATTCGGCTTTTTTGAAAAGCTTGTAGGATCTCTTGGGTGACTGATGCGGGAGTATCTTGAAACCTGTTTTGTAAATCGGCTAAGGCCAAGGGTTCCTTAGTCCCTTCCAATGTCACAAAGGGCGACAAGAAACGCCATATCTGATCGGGCTCTTGGCTAAAGTCGCGGGCCATGCGTACTACCTGTTCATCCAGGAAATCTCTTAGTACATTGTCAATGTCCTTCATTTGCTGCAAGGAATCCAGGCTGATGATAGCTGTATCCTGTCGACTTTCATCATTGGTAATCTGTAGATAGAGTTTATCGAAGAATACCTGCAAATAAGGAAGGGGGATACTGAGCTTTTTGGCTTCTCCTTTGATCTTTTCAAAGATTTGTTCAGCAATCGCGTCCTCCTCTCCAGTTTGCAGTCGTACGTTGGTATTCGGAGCGGTTCCGATCTTCTGCACCACAGTCCGAACCTTATCCAAGTTCATTGGCTCTACTCGTAGCTTCTTGCGCAGAAGTTCGGGTACGGCCTTTTCAAACTCATACAAATATCCTAGATACTCTTCCCGAATAGAGATAATGAGTTTGACCGGTTGTTCTACGCGCAACAGCTCCTTTACGGTATCTACAAAGGTGTCTTGTTCCTCCTTATTCCCAAGGATATATAACTCTTCAAACTGATCAAAAATGAGATAGATGGGCTTAAAATGCTTGAGGTAAATGGCCTTAAGGCTACGCGCTAGGGGAGACTGCACCAAAGCAGTAGATTCTGTTGCTTCCTCAGCAGTCCAGTCGGTGTCCAGCCAGTCTAAGTCATCATTTTCTTCTGTCTGCCCACCAGCCCCCTGTAGTACCTTTTCAAAGGAGTGATTGAGGTTATTTCCCCGACGAATATAGAGATCTAGCCAATCATGGGATTGAAATTTGCCGGCCAAGCCACATTGGATGAGGCTAGTCTTACCCGTGCCTGAAGCTCCATAGATCAGAATCAGATCCGTTTGGAAGACCATTTCATAAAGCATGGCAATCTCCTCCTCCCGACCAAAGAATATATCTTGATCTTCTCTTGCATAAGCATCCAGGAATTTGAAAGGGTATCGTTGCTGCATCCGGTTTCCAGGTTTTACAAATCATCTAGATAAACATCATCATCTTGCAGCACCGTCATACGGGCCTCTTCCAAAGCTGCCACTACTTGCTCCAGGTTCAGTTGTTTTTGATTCTCCTCTGTAAGCATCAGTTTATTATAATCAACCTCTCCCTCCAGTAAGCCTTTCGCTTCGATGTGTATGGTACTTTCATCTTCCAGAAAGCGATATTCGAGACTTCCATCTGCTATATTTTTCCCCTGATAAAAACAAATCTTTACGCCATGTTCAAAAGTGAGAGCGTTGTAGTCGATCACTAGTGGAAAGAGATTGATATTATCCTGGTAATCCTCTCCGACATAGAGTAATACCGCATCTGTATGCACAGTTTTAGGAGTATAGATCACCTTCTCTGCATCAACATTGGCCTTGCTATCGATTCCCAATGCCGCAAAACGATGGAGATAACGGGGATCCACATGCCGCATCTGCTTATAACCAATGCGCTTGATGGACGCCATGTTGTACTTCACCAGAAAATGGAAAATTTGGAAAAATTGTGCGAGCTTTGTTTCTGCCTCCGCACAGTCTAAGAGAGACACTTCACCTTTCTCTAGTATCTGATCTAACTCACCGTAGGCAGTACAAATTTGTCGCAGCGCTGTCGCCTGTTCCCCCAGATTGAATTCAGGGAAGGCTTGCTTCAGCTTATGCTCCGAGAAAATACCGTCCAACACCTCCAGCAAATCAAACTGTTCCGCTGTACTCTGTTCAAAATGTCGATCAAAAACCTGACTCAATAAGTCCTTTTCATTGTCCTTTAAAGGTAGAGCAGACTTCTTTTGTACATCCCATAAACGAGAAAGAAAGGCATAATTGACTAGGTCCAGGCTCCGTTTTACAATGGTGGCGCACTTACGAACATATTTGGCTGGCTTTGTCTCCGTATAATCCTCCTTACCAATGGCCATAAGCTTACTGAGCTGAATACCAATCACTCCTACAAAGCTATAGGCGATGATCTCCTTAGCCTTATTGCTAATACGGGTTTCTTTTTCCCAGTCCTTAATCTTTTGTACTCTGGACAAAAACTTTTGTGCAGGGAGGCAATCTTCTTGTATGGCTTCTAAAATAGTCTTGGTGAGGTCTTGGTTGAAAGCCTTTGTACCTGTTACAAACCCAAAGTTCGCTTCATTAATATGTTCAATATTGTAGATCTTATCAGCATATTGAATAGTCTGCACTTGCTGGCTTTGCAGTAGCTCCTGCAAGTCTTGCAACTGATGGCGAATTTCATGGATTTGGCCATTGAGGTTCAATGTAATCTGTTCCTCATCCAGTTGTTCTATAGTAGCTGTCGAAGGCTGACCGGGTTTAGGGTGGCTCATAATGGGTTTAGGAAAAGTCGGCTTTATCTATATGTCCAATATTGTATATTTTTTCTGCCTGTTGAATAAGGGTAGGATCTTTCATCACAGCCTGGATATTGGTATCACTGCCTTTCCCTTCCATCTCATCCAGCAGAGCCAATATACTTGCCCGAATTTGATTCCGCGATAGTGCTGCATCCCGCTCGTCTATCACGCCCTTCAAAATCTGTCGTTGCAAGGCCGCAAAGCGCCCCGATTGCTGGATAGCATCGGATAATCGAGGACTATCCTTCAGAAAGAGTTGCAGCTTTTGCAGCACCGAATCTATTTCGTCTTTAGCAATGAGTCTGCGTACCTGGTCAATAAAGTTATTGTTTTCCATATAGCTGGGGTTCGTATTTGAATAAAAGTAACAAAACCCATTTATTAATGAAAATATATGCGAGGTTTGCGCAAAGTCAGTATTTGCGATTTCGGTGCTAGAATTAAAATAGTGAAGAGTAAATTGAGTTGGTGAAAGCTAGTTTTAAGACCAACAGCTAGCTCAAAGGGGCATTTCTGTTATCTTTTCTCTGTTTTAAACTACCCGATTTGCCACAAAAATCCCCAATGTGGTCCCTGCTGCGATAACAACAATCACAATCAAAGCAGCCATCAAATCAAATTTTCTGTTTTGTTGTTCCATGATGATATTATTTTATGCCTAGTAAATTAAGGATGCGAGCTCGCTTTACTTTACGAGCCAGGATAGTTGGTTTTGCGCCTCCGGCAATGTCAACGCCAACTAGATCGTAGCGGCCTGGCTGTTGCGCCCAGCGCAGGAGGTTATTTAGATTCGGAGCTAGGACGCGCTTATTGGTGCTGAGGATATCCGTTAGTGCGCCCCGGTAGCTTTGCACTAGTGGCCGAATCATAATGCCCAGTTGGATAATCTCTGCTTCGGAGACTTGTATCCCATCTTTTCTAGCTCGATTGAGCTTGGCTCGAATGATTTGGATATAGTCTTTTTCGGTATAGGCTTGCTCGTAGGTATCCCAGAGTTCGTCGGCTGACTTTTTCTTGTTCTCTGGCTTGGCTTGCCGCAAGCGGATCTGATCCACCTCTTTTTCTACTTCTTTCACGGTAGCACTAAATAGATCCATTTGAGCGAGGCCTCCTTTAACCATTTTGCCCTTTTGCTGAGCTAAGGCTAGCTTTTGTTTGCGTAAGGCTTGTAGTTGCTTGTTGAGGTTTTGGGCTTGCTGGTCAGCCTCTTTTTGTAGTAAGTTGTAATCTGCTTGTTCTGGAGATACATATTGAGGGTGGCTAGGGGTATTGAAACGATCTTTGAGTTCCTGTTTTTTGGATTCCAGTGCTTTGATTTGGCTATCCAGTTCTTTCATCTGGGCTTCATACTCTGATTCTCCCTTGGTCTTGTGCTGGATGCGTTTTAGGTTGAGGGCTTGGGTGGGCTTGAAATCCAGCGTTTGTACCAAAGCTCTAATGCGCTCGATCCAGGTATCCTTGCGGCTGATGCTCGGCTTTTTGGCCTGAAATTGATCAAGTAAGAAATCATACATTTCATTTTCATGAGCCTGAGTCAAGACCTCAAATTGTCTTCTAGCCTCACCAATCCAATCGGCTATTTTCTCAAGATTTTGCTGGGTGAGTTTATCGCTATTATCAGCTAGCGCAATTAGCGCATTAACCGTTTTTCCATCAGGATTAAGATGGGCCAAGTTGAGAATGTAGCGCCAATTCTTACCTTCCAGTTTTTTGGCTTGCTGGCTAACTTCTTTTAAAGCCGCTCCCTGCTGGATCTTTTGGCGATACAGCTTAGCTCGCTCCAAAGGGGTTTCCAGGGTGCGATTGGCATTGGATACTTCTTTTGCGTAAGTAATGGCCTCGTTCTCGCTGCCTTGAAACCAACGGGCACTGATCCGGTATTTACCTGCCTTTTTCACCCCTGCCAGTCGGTGATGCCCCGCTAGTAAGTAGGTGTTACCATCCTTGGGGTCTTTCCAAATGACGATAGGATCAAATTGATTGGGATCAAAGTTCTCGGCGATTTCATCGACAATCGCTTGATTGAGTTTTGCTCTATTTTGGAACCGCTGTTCATCAACTAAAATATCTTTTATTGGAACGCTAACTACAGATTGCTGAGTTTCTTTAACCTTATCAATGCTGATAGGCTTTGGCTTTTCGGCTGGAATCGATTTAGGAGGCTCTGCTTGTCCTTCTTCCCTATCAATAGCCACCATGATGGTTCTTACCCCCGTTGATCGAAAAGCACTTTTGAAAGCCCCCTCTGGATTTTCCTCGGTGTAGGCCCCGATTTCCTCTAGCCAGTTGCGGAAGTCTTTGATTTTTTGTCGGGTAGATACTTCCCCCTTATTTCCAGCCATGATGGCCACCAGGCGCCCACCGGGTTTAAGTAGGGAATAGGCATGCTGGACGTGGTCGATATCTTGCAATCGCTCAAAGGGCGGATTCATAATGATTTTATCAAAACGCTTTTCCTGATACTGGAGGAAATCCGTTTTGATGACCTCATAGCCTTTTTCCTTGAGGGCTTCGGCTAGATCAAAATAGTCTTCTATGAGGGTGAGGGTATTGTCTGGATGTTTTTCGGAGATGATATCAGCAATATGTCCTAGACCTGCTGAAGGCTCTAAAAGGGTGTCGTCTGTGTCAATATCGGCTAGACTCAGCATACGGATAACCAAAGGGCGAGGGGTAGGAAAAAAGCCCGGTATTTTCTTGCCGACAAATTGCCGTTCCAGCTTCTTAATCAGCTTGACTCTTTCTTCTTCGGGACTTAGGGTAGAGACCTGAGCATATTGATGGTATTCTCGTAGGGCCGTCTTTAAGGTAGGTAGATTGGTAAGGCCCATTCTTTGGATGCGGTCATACTGTTCTAGGCCATTTTTAAGCCATTCTCGATCCACTTTGCTTTTGACGATGGGAATGATAGCTCTGATATCTGCAATGGCATCTCGCTTAAAGGAAATCATCCATTGACCCTTTTTGACAGATACCGCCGCTTGATACAGGCGCTTGGCGCGCATTTTCTGTCCTCTAATGGCTGCTAGTTCATTAGCTAGTCTCCGGAGGCGCTCCCAGTGATAGGATGGATAAGGGTAAGTAACGAACTCAATATCTTGATCAAAATCAGCCTTCCATTCGTTGTAAGGCACCTCTTGCTTACGCATTCGGTTGTAGTTAGCCCGAAAGAGGATATTTCTAAGCGTATCCAATTGGACGGCACTATCAATCCGGCTGAGGTACTTGATTTCTTTGTTTTGTAGGGCCTTAGCGATGCTGCGGAGTACTTTAGCTACATAGATCTTGGCTTCTGCATCGGCTTCAACTCCGGCGGCTATTCTAGCTCTACGTGCCGTATTGGTTTTCCGATCCGCGGTTAGTTTTTCCCTTCCTTGTGCCTCCCAATTATCGGCCATCTCCAACAGTCTTTCACTAACAGTAGATTGCTTCTTGGCCGCCTTTTGAGCTACTTTCTCGGCTCGATCTACATTCCCCTCTTTGAGGGACATAAATTGCTGAGCCGCTTCGGCTGTCTTAAACTGAAAACCGGGAATGGCTCCACCTTTGGCATAGCTGGAGTAATAGCCCCCCAACATTTTGGCCTTGCTATTTAGCTCGCGGTATTTGTCTTTCTCTACTCTTTGGGATAATTGTACGACCCAGAGATCATGCCCTTTTTTGGTGTGTGTGGTTTGTTGTAGGGAGAATTCAATGTCCTTGAGCTCGACCCGCTTGACTGCCGCCTTAGTCTTAGCTTGCTTTGCTTGTTCTGCTAGTGTTCGATCGGCAATTAAAGCTTCGTACTGGGCTTCCTGATCTGGACTTAGGGCATCAGCTCCTTTGTACCGCACAAATTGCTTGAACTCCTCAATCGTCTCTGGCTTAGTGAGGGCTTTTTCAAAGGCGGCCTTTTTGGCCTTTTGATCTTTGGCGTACTGATCTAATTGCGCTTGGGTTTGAGATTCAATGACTCGCCTCAGGGCTTGCTCATAGGACTCAGACATGGAATAGGATAGCATGCCTGAGGTAATCCTGAAAGCGCCAATCAATTGTTGGTAATAGTTATCAACTAAGTCAGCTTTTTTAGCCGAGCGATAATAGAGGAATTTTCGTTTTAGGTCAACCACCTTGTAGAGCTTGCTGATTTCAGCTTTTAAGGCTTCTTTACTAGCTATAGCTTTAGCAAAATGTTCCTTTAGCTCCTGGATGGTGATCTTGCCAGCAGGAATCAATTTCAGGAAGTCGCGGAGGGATTGGTAAGTCATGCACAAACAGTTGTTAAAACGATGGGCTGTCTTACCCTACAGGTTGTGAATCCTACCAGTTAGGGATAGCCAAAGAATAAAAATTACAAGGATAGCAATTATGATGTTTGAGCTTTTCATCAGATAAGGATTGTAGTTATGGATACATGGGTATAAAAAATGGGAAAAGCCAGCCCAAGGTTAGTTAGGCTAGCTTTTCATTTCTGGACCTAGGCAGCTTCTTTCTCCCCAGTCACAATTTCCTTGATGGCATCCCCAGCAATGACTAGGCCATAAAAGGCACGCTGATAGCGCTCATCATAGACCACCTCGCCAAACATTTCGGCTAGTTCTTCAATTTCAGTTTGATTCAGATCGCCCAATTCTTTTGGGATCAAACTGGCTCCGTTGATGGCCGTTGGCAGCTTGGTGAGTGGATCAATGAAGTTAAGCACATCATTGGGGAAATCTACTTTGCCATTGTCGGCTACGCTCGTCTCATACGCCTTTTTGACGGAGACTACCGCACCAAACATTTCTGAGGTTTCCTTGATGCCATACTCGTTGATTTTAACCTGCTTTCCAGCACTAGGCTGATTCGATTGATTTGTTTTCATAGCTATGTTTTGAAAATGATTAAATGTGTGTTGTGGTTAGATGGCCAGTTCTTCGAAGTTCTCTGGAACGAGGAAGGTAGCCACTGGAATGCGCTTAATATTGCGCAGCTTTCTGCGGTAGGCAGCAGCAGGAATGATGAGACTACGCCCTTGTTCATCAAAGCCGGTGAGTTTATGGATAGATACTTCCAGCTTTTTGCCTACGATTAATTCCAGGAAGCGGCCTGCCCAATAGAGGGCATCGGCAAAGTCTTTTCCATCGGAGATAATCAAACCTCGGCGGTGGAAATAGGCTTTTACCGCCTCTTGCAATTGGTCGATGGCCTCCGGACTGACTAGATTGGTGGCTAGCTCAATCTCTAGTCCAGTGATGTGGATTTTTTGGAGTTTTTGACCCGTGATGGTCCGCCACCACATGCTATAGACTTCTCCGATCGGAACGATTAAATTTCTTTCTTCTCTAGTAGGGGGTTCTGTGGGTTCTTCCTCTTCTGGCTCCTCCTGCTCAGGATCTCTTTCAAAGTAGATCGGTAAAATCGGGGTGCCGGATCCAGTGCGCAGATCTTTGCCATCGTTGTAGACATCCTTGGCAAATTTGGCTAGATAATCTTCTAGTTGTGTCTGGGTTTTGATATCTGGAAAATAGCTCAGTAATAAGGCTGCTACTCCTGCTACATGTGGAGTGGCCATACTGGTTCCGGATAGATAGGCATAGCCTCCATTTTTGTGAGTGGAATACACACCCTCACCTGGTGCGCCTAAATCCACTTCTTCTCCGGCGGAGCTGAAAACAGATGGGTTTTCAGATTTACCCACACTAGCAATGGTGATAACTTCCGGATAGCGACCAGGATAGTCCACCGTGTTTTGCCCTTGCTTATAGCCAGAGTTTCCAGCCGCTGCAATCACAAAGCAACCTTTGGCAATGGCATACTTAATCGCTTCGTATAAAACTGGAGCTCCATTTCTGCCTCCCAAGGAAAGTGAAATGATTTTCTTATGATCTTTGAACTGTCCTCCGAGGTTTAGATCCGCCACATAGCGAATGCCAGCGGCCACCCACTGCCAAGCGGCGGAGCCTTGGTCATTGAGTACTTTGATGGGGACTAACTTGGCTTTGGGAGCTACCCCAATCACCCCTTGATCATTATCGATGGCGGCCGCAATACCCGCACAATGGGTACCATGCCCATGCACATCTTCCAGGCTCTTACTATCCGAAAAGTTTTTGGCCAGTTTAGGCAGAGCATTGTCGGCTAGATCAGGATGATCAAATCTTCCGGCCGTATCCAGGATAAAGATGATGGCCTTTTCCCCTTGGGTCTTTTTGTACACCTCATTAGCCTTAAGGTATTTGTGCCCCCAGTCCACAATTTGTTGGCCAGATTTAGCCAGGACGGGAAAGGCAAAGTAGTCGGGAATCTGAATATCCCAGTTAGTCTTTTTCATAGCTTATTTTATGATCTCGTAAGTAAAAAGAAAAGTTTTCGATGGCGGTGGTGTTTCGTTCCACCAGGGTTTTGAGCGCTTCTATTTTCTCTTGATTGCATCGGTCAATCTGCACCTTCAGACTATCATTCTCTCTTTGAAAATAATAGGCCATAGCTGCGATAAGCACAAAGCTGAGGCCTTGCCGGTAGATGGTGTTGGCCAGTTTCATACCGAGCTTGGTCATATCTTCTGATGGCCCTTCCATGTAGTGTGCTACGGCTTTTGAAACTTAAGCTCCAGATCTAAGCCACTGGCTCCACTATCAGTCAGGATCTCCGGGAATATCCGTTGATCGATCGCTACGGCCACGGCTCCAGTGACGGTGACACTTCTTTGTCCTGCCGGTATAGTTCCGGAGAAGGCAGCCGTGTAGTTGGTCCCATCCCAGATAAGTACCCTTAGATCCAGATCAATACTTGGTGCCTGGGTTACCGAATAGGTGATTTGACGCAGCGTATCGCCATTTATTCTTGCTGTGATCGGAAAGGAGTTTAAGGCTGTATCCACGGCAATGGAATCCGTTGGGGTGTAGGGAATAGCATGGAAGAGGGTAAAGGTCAGTGCTAAGGAATCCACAGTTGCCTGTAGGGTATTTTCTCCCCCTCTTGGGTTGTTGATGCCCAGATAATCTCCCGTTACATTCATATCTCCGGCTACATCCAGTTTATAGTTGGGAGAGATGGTGCCTATTCCCACCACTTCCGGTACTGGATATCCAAAGCCTATTTTGACTACCGGTTTGAAAAACCAGATTGCCAAAGGCATTGGATAGGGTCAGGTTGTTACTGCCGGTAATGCCTAGAATATTGGTGTATACATTGGGCGTACTACCTTCTGCTCTTACAAACTTGCCATTACTGATCCCTAGATCGAAGGCATCTTTTAACCTTAGTAGTCCATCATCTGGAGAAAAGGGGCCATAAAAATCATTGGTATTGGTCACTACATCATAGACCAGATCTATCTTTTGTCCAGACTCAATGGTATATCTATTGCCCCCTGATAAATTGATATTGCCCCCTTGAGCTAGATCAATGGCATTGACTCCATCATTTCTTAGGGTATAGACTAGCTTTCCACTGGATTCCAGGGTGCGCACATTGATGGTGGTGATGGCTCTGCCAGTTGTACTGGCTGAAATGGAAATGACTTTTCGGGTATCATGCAGGGTCATCCCAAAACTTGGGCTGTTGACCTCAAAGGCAGTCGTGCTTAAATTGTCATTGATTTGGGCATAATTGGACAATAGCCTCACCGAGTCTTGCCGGTTGCCTGCCTGACCAAAAACCACCGTAGCTCTTTTGTTATCCTTAACGATGATATCGCCCCCTGTGGGTAGAGTGCCAGGATCATATCCCAAGTTGATCAGTCCTAAATCGGTGTGGGTAATCAAGATATCTTTCCCCCTTTGGATTCTGAGTTCAGTACCTGGGTTACCCGTTTCCTGTAAATTATCAATCACTACATGATCGGCACCAGAGATCATATGCAAATCTCCACTGGTATTGCCATTGAGGTAGGTTCTCGTTTTTTGATCAATGGTGACATTGGTAATCTCTATTTTTCGATCTTGGCGTCCATTTTGGTTTTCCCCCACAATTCTAGTCATACTGGAATCTGGGGACACGATAGTCACCCCACGGATAAACCAGTTGGAATATTGTAGGCTAAAAGCTGTGGTAAAACCGGTGATACTTCCCCCGATGACATTGATATTGGCATTGGCACCCGTAGGAATGTTATCAGAACCTCCCAGAATCGCCTGAAGCGGATAAAGGGTCTCATTGACAAACTCATTGCCTACGATATCAATTGTTCCATGTACGGAGGCAAAATCCAGTGCGCCAGAAGGGGAAACCGGAGCCGCCTTATTGTAGCGAAAGATATTATTGGAGAAGATCCCATTGATGATATTGCCGCCCAAGATGGCATCTACCCCAGAATTTTCATAGGTGCAGTTGGTGACCTCCACATCTCGGTAGTTACCGCCTTTGATATGGCTTCCTCCTCCATCTCTAATGGATAGATCCCATACCCCAGGAGCGGATTGCTGCATATTATAGTAATTCCCATCCAGGGTAAGCTGATCTACCGATCGGCTGTAATACTCCCAATGATCAGCCTGATCATTCATGCCCCCCCACCATTCATTATTGCGCGAAGTCACATTTTTGGAGGGAGAAAAACCCAAGTCTGCTCTTTCCACATAGTACCATACGGGACCGGGTTTAGTAGTAGTAGATTGACTCCAAATCACAATGGAATCCACATCGCTAAACTTATTTTTTAGAAAGAGGGTATCATTCGAAGAGGAGAGCAAATCACTGAGGTACTCACTATTGTAATTGTAGTCCCCTAAAGCAGCTCGTTCCACAATTTTGTTGTCTTTTAGCCAATAGGCTACCGATTGACTGGGATGAATAGGCCCATAGGCATTGACAAAAAATGTATCGGCCTCTATTGGATTGGTCCAAACAAATTGATCTTGCAAGGCTCTGGTTCCAGGGGCTGAAGCCGAACCAGAAAATCCAGTATGCCAGCCCCCGATATCCATCATTCTACAACCTTCATATAGGATATTGTGCACCTCAGCACTTTGATTGGAAATCTGAACATTGGAGAAATTCTCAAAGGAACAGTTTTTAAAGTGCCAATCCTTAGCCGTTGGGCTTGCCGGAGCATCATAATCATAAAAGACATTGGGAATATTGTTGAGCGTTTTATCGAATAAGACCATGGTATCTTTGGGTACCCAAAAATGTAGCCCCTCAAAATAGATACTGTCCACGGCTCCTCCGGTGAAATTATCTATCAGAATGGCATTGCCATCTAATCCACTATTGGAAGTAGCATTGGGTAGGATAAAATTGGGAGGGGGTTGGGGGTATATTTTAGCTCTTTGGTTGGGGTTATCTGAATTGCTTACCCAGGTGGAATAGGAATCAACTTTCCAAACGTATTTTTGATTGGCAGCCGTCATGGCCCCTCGAATGGGCATTACCCCTACATAGGTTTTGGTATGGTCAAATTCCAGGGCAGCCCGTCGGAGTCGGGTAAAAGTATCCCCATTTTGAATGGCGATTTGATCATCGGTTATCCCATCCCCGATGGCTCCAAACCATTCTGCTTTATACCGATTTTGGTCAGAGGCCTTGACCACGGCAAAGGCTCCCCCACCATTCACGGGGATAACGGCCATGGTATCGATGGGATAGCCGGATACTGGAGCATTTTCTATTCGGTAAAAGGCATCCAGAGAGCTGAGGTAGATGACCTCTCCGAGTCCCACTTTTGCTTTTTGGATGGCAGCAAGGGAGGAAAACACACGGTTTTTATTCTCCAATTGCTTAACTCGTCCAGCCTGTCCAAAGGCTAAACTCACAACAAATCCACTTAGCAATAGCGCAATAATCCGTTTCATAGTTAAGGTTTAATTCGAATAGATCGATCGCCGGTGACGGTATAAAAGCCTCCGGTGGGAAAACTTAGATCAGCATCGGCAGCTGCATCGCTGGCATACTGGGGGATACCATTGGCACTGATATGATTTTTAGTTACGGTAAAGGATCTAGGGTTAGCCCCATCTACATCGGAGGAAACCAGGGTAACCGCTCCATTTTGATTAACGGTTAAGCGAGCCTTAGTATTGGTGGCATAGTTAATGTTGACTAGGTCGGAATTGGCTACATCGACTATGAGATACGCTTGCCGGTCGCCAAGGGTATCGGTCTCAATTAATACTTCTCCTTGAATGTTTTGGATGTAGAAATTAAGAAAGCTATCCCAGAGGATATCGAGGCGCTGGCCATTGATCAAGGTGTTTCTTTCCATATCTCCGCCCAGTTCAATATCAATACCCGGACCCGGATCGAAGTCATTTAGGCCATTACTAGCTATAATGGAAGAGCCGGAGTCACTAGTGGATCCATCCACAATGAGTTCAGAGATATCGAAGGCGACTTTGTCCCCTCCAAAGGTGCGAAAAGCAAAGACGGTGTAATCGGTATCAGCAGTAGTAGCTACACTACCATCATCTTGTAAAAAGTAATCGGTATCGGGTAAAAGGCCATGATTCCAATTGATCCAGCCCTCGGTGCCAATGGTAAAGGTATTGGCATCGATCACATTACAAACAAAGGATACCGGTAGGCTATCTGGGGCATTGGTATGGGCTAAAAAGTAGCCTCCCAAGGTTTGGCCCAATAGATCTCCTAAAGAAAAGCCGTGAGCGGCTTGTATGATGGTGTCTTGGCAGGCAGAAGCCCTTCCCCCACTCAATGTGGAAAGATCAATTTCTTTAATCTGATCGGTAGTAGGATCTTTAGCCAGTACGGTTGTAAGGGTATTATCCGTTGGAATGGTAGCTTGTAAGACAAAGGAGTTGTAACCTCCGCCCATTGCCAGGATAGTCGATGAAGTAGTAAAGATCTCCCTTTGTCCGCCAGGGCCATCCAGCATCAAACCATAATCCGTACCTAAGCCATAATCAAATCTAAATACCAAACTATCCAATGCGCCATTTCTCTTAATACTAAATAGACCTATTTCCCGACCACTATTGATGGAGACATAGCCACTACCTATATCAGAAAAGATCAATCGGCTACCCGATAAGTTGACCGTGCGAATAGGATCCAAAATGGAGCCATCGACCGAATATAGATTGGAATCCGGATCAGATCCGGTACCCACCAAAGTACTGAGGAGGGCATGATTGTAAGCTCCTCCAGGACCGGAATACAAGACATAGCCTGGACCTGGCGCCCACTCGATTAACCAGGGTGGCAAAGTACCCTGCCCAGATAGCATAGAGCAGCAAAAGAGCAAAAAGGCGAATATGGACAGTTTTGTTTTCATAGCACTATTTTAAGTCCAGAATTCCAGGTATAAATTCAGAGGGGTGATGGGGAGTGATCCCAGGATCAAGCGGTTGGGGGTGGAGGTTCGATCAATGGTGTATTTGGTCGCTCCAGTACCCTGAAAGATGGGGCCCGTTGGACCACTTAGTTTGACGTAGACATCTTCTGCGGGTAACACCCCTCCATTTTCTGTGACAATAATCGTGGTGGTGGCTTGGCCTTCGATTTGCTGGACATAGCGAGCTCGACCTGGTCCCACCTCGATGCCTTCGATTCGATCCAGGAGATATTGCAGGAGTTCTTCTCTGGGTACCTTCCCTTCAATGCCTTCCACAAATACCCCATCCTCATGGTAGGCACCCCACTGCCTTCCGCGTATGGTAACACTAGCTAAATCATTGAGTCCTGGCATATCCCTATGGTTTGGCTTTCATAATGGCAATGAGCACCACAATCATCACGGCAAATAGGCCGATGGAGATGATTGTAATACTGTAGTCTTTTCGTTGAAATTCGGTGATATCAATCCATTCGGGTAATCGTTGGTAGCGGGCTTTTTTACCAAAGGTGAAGGCATCCACTACACTGATCACTACATCAGCTACGGCATCTATCCAGCCCATTCCATTTGATTGCTCCGCCATCTATTTTCGTTTGATTAAATACCAAAGTCCTAGACCAATGATGAGGGCTAGGATGATAAATAAGGGCATCAAGCTTTGCAGTCGCTCCTGGTTCTCGGCTTGAGTATCTAAAGGATCAAGATAGTCTTGCATATCTACTCCACTTGCGGCACAAGGATCATAGCCATAGGCCCCCATGATGACTTGTTCATCTACATACTTCCCACTGCACAAAAAGGCATCTTTGCCTAAAGAGGAATTGCCTTTACAAGCATGGATACAAGCTCTTTCCATATCTGGCTGAAGACCAAACCAGGACTTACAGCGTTGATTGCACTTTTGCCGCCTACACCATTTTCCACCGATGCAAAAGCCCATTATTTGCGCAGTTTTAGGATGAGTAATAGTGCGATAGCAATCAATATGACAGTGAAAATCCAAAAGGGAAAATTGCAGATGACTTTGGGCATCCATTTGGGACAGCCTAATACTTGGCCCAGTCCTAGACCCAATCCCCATTTGCCTGATCCCCACATATCGAATAGATCGGCTTGGCCCACTTCTTCTCCGGAAGCATCAATATAGCTATCGCCTTCTCCGCTGGGTTCCAGTGCGGCTAGATACAAAAAGGTCTGCTTGACGCGTGCTTTACTAATTTGGCTGCGGCTGAGTTTGGCTAAGGCAATATTGCGTTGATCATCAAAGAAGATGAGGGTGGGAGTAGTTCGAATATCCAGGACTTTTTCTTCTGCTCCATTGGGAATATATTCCACAGAATGTAGAGAAGTCAGCGCAGGAGTAGTTTCTCCTTGCTCACTCCTGGTTTGCTCGGCTTGAAAGATACCTTCCCAAACCGCAGCACAGGTGCTATCCTGACGGTTTTCATCACAATCCATGTAGGGAGAAAGATATATTTCAGCTCTAATATTCATAAAAACAGGGCTTGTTCTTTAATCCAATCTACATCCACATAATCTCCCGGACACGATTTGTTGGCATAATCTCGATGGCCAGCAATCTGTAATTGTCGGCCTAGGGTTCGGTTGAGGTATCGAATCAATTGCAGCAACTGGAGCATCTGCCTTTCTGTGGGTTCCAGCTTATCAAAATGGCCGATAAAACAAACGCCAATGGAACGAGTATTTTGTCCACTGACGTGCCAGCTGATGGTTTCCAGGTCATTGACTTGAAAGACTTGAGCCTTTCGATCTATCATAAAGTGATAGGCTATACCCGGAATGCCTTGGTCGCTGATATGATTTGGGCCGATATGATAGTCGGCTATATCTCTGGGCGTTTGGCTGCTTGGACCTGCACTATGATGGATGACAATCTGCTCGATTTGCTCCAAAGATCTGCGGTTGTATCTACGGCTGGGATGCCGGGGGAGTACGCCTCTGAGATCTCTGATCCAAAGGGGGACCGGTCGCATAGCTACCGTGACGATCCAAAGTAGGACCAGTAGCAAGCCCATGAGCAAGACCTTGCGCCACATTATACAATGGGCGTAGCTTGTTCTTCCTGACAGTTACACTTTTTACCTTCCATCTTCTGATAGGTCTTGTAGTTGATCCAAAGTCCAAGGAGGGCCACTATGACCAGTATGATGGGTCCGATTTTACGCCAGTTCATGTTCAGTTGGATTTTGTGGATCAGAAAAACCTTCTCGGTAAAGCTTCAGCACTGCATTGACCAAGGGGGCTTTGTTGGAAATGGGTACAAAGTTGCCTTCTTCTACTTGCTTACTGACAACAAAAGTGTCATCTTCCCGCTTCTCAACCAGATACCCATTGCCCTTGTAATCAATCTGCTTCGCATCGAGGATGGGGGCGGGGTCTTCAGCCAGTAAGCTTACTTCCAAAGCACTTCCTCCACCTTCATCGGCTTTGACTTTTTCGGCCAGATTGATGATCATACCATCTCCCACTTTGGCTTGGCTGATATAAGCCCCAGAAATAATGCCCGTAATGGTCAGCGCACCTGGTGCGCGTACGTGCTCACTTAAGGCTTTAATCGAACCATCGCTGAGTCGCACCTGGGATTCGTAGGCGCCCTTGATGATGCCTACAATGGTAGCGGAGCCACCATCATCTTGCTCCTTAAGAAAGGTAGCTAGACGGACAATGCGCCCATCATCCAGTTTGACCAGGTCGCCATAGGCACCCGATACGACACCCACAATGGAACTATCGGTAATTGCAGTAGCCATGAATTATAGAATTGAGGTTACTTTAATTTGGCGTACAGGCTCAGCGCAGCGAGTAAAGCCACAAATACGGCCGCTGCCAGGATCAAGGCTGTCCGAATATCGATCCGCACATCGACCTTGACGCCCACACCATCTTTAATCAATTGCTCCAGCATGGACTAAGTCGTAGTGGGCACTTTCTTTTCCAGGATCTTATCCGCCAGCAAAATGCCAGCCGTGATCGCTACCAGGGTGAGTCCCAGGTAAAAATACCATTGAATGCCTAATACTTTCATTATACTTGGATTATGAAGAAATGCTATCAATCACTGTCTCTACCGAGCAACTGATCGATATCAAATCCTCGAATGAGTAGGAGTAGAATTATAATCACAGCTACGATGGGTAGCCATTGTTTTGTAGTACTTGGCATGGGCTATAGTTTGATATAGCCGCGCTTGATCGTCCAGATCAATAGACCAATCACTGCTGCCGAAATCAGGATGGCATACCAAATGGTGCGCTTTTCCTGGGTGGTAAAGCTGAGGGCCTTTTGCTGGACATTGTCATGGTTGCTAATGCGAAATACCTTAGCCTTGGCCACATTGTCTGGCGTATATTTTTCGCGTAGCTCCCGACTAGGACCTGAGCCCTTCATCTGTTGCAGTTGGCCCATCGCCTCGTTCTTATACTTCAGTTGTGGCTTCATTTCTTCAAGATTAAGATGAATAACAGGACGACCACCAGCCCGATGATGATATACAGTAGATCCTGATCTTTTTTTGGTGTAGAAGCTTGTCCAGAATTAGAATCACGAGAAGGTGCGCCCGGACAGCCCGCTCGACGGGGGTTGATGATACACAAACCCGTACCGAGCACGTCGGAGGCTCCGGCCCCATTGCGGCGCCACCAGTCCCAGAAGCCACCGGAATTGGACCTATCCGGTGTATCCGGTTCTTCTTCAAAACCTGGCCCGAGGGATCGATAGATCCCGGGATTGTATCCTAGATTGCCCACGTTGATCTATTGAATTACTGCTTACGGCCTACTTCCGCCTTTTGGTAGAAGCTCCAGGTCATCACTACGCCAGGAATCTGCTTGTACTTAAAGGCCACGCGGTTATCTAGCAAAGTCTCACCGATAAAGGTGTTGATACCTTTTTGGAATTGCCCTTCGTGTAGGCCCATATCGGGATACAAGGTCTTGATCAAGCGAGGATCACTACCCTTACTGGAAGAATAGACCTTAATCGGATTGGCATACTGCTCATAAGCTTTAGACTCATCATCAATGGTCTGCTTGATTAGATCAAAGTAAGACCCAATGTGGCTCAAGTCATTGAGCATAAACTGATAATCCGAGGTGATGCCTGTGATCACCACCCCCAAAGGCATGGCATACTGCTCATGGATCTGCAAACCCCGAGAAGCATCAAACAAAATGATATCAGTGGGTTCTGTCAAAGTCGAAGTATCGACCTTCAAAGCCAGATAATTATCCGTCCCTACCTTGGGGAGGCCCTGACCAGCCACTCCCGTCACCGGAGAGATAGAGGGCCCATTGATCATGCCCGCATTGACATGGGATACCAGATTTCTTCGTCGCATCATAGTGATGGCGTTTTTTTGATTGTTGATACCCCAAGGATAGGGAGGTTTGGGGAGGGAAGGAAGGTAAGTGGGGAAATGAAGACAGAAGGATACCTATTACCGTTCATGACCATCTAAACGAGAGCGAATATTCTACAAGGAGTCTTAGTCCCGTTCTTCGAGGTCTTTTGTTACGGTGGCTAGAAATCGTGAAAACTGAGTATAAGCAGGATAACTGGCTACTAACTGCTCCCAGTGGTTTTTAGCCAACAGGAAATAGGACTTAGCCTCTTTTATTTGTTCAATTTTTCTATTGAAATCTCCTAACTTCCAGTAAGACACGGCCAAGCCGTTTTTAAACGATACATTTTGCGGATAGGCTTCATATAGCTCTTCAAATAGCTCCGTTTCTTCTTCAAAGAACTTCAAAGCTTTGTCCAAATTGCCCAGCGCCGAATGGGTTGAACCGAGTTTTGAGTAGGAAATGGCCAAGCCGTTTTTAAACGATACATTTTGCGGATAGGCTTCATATATCTCTTGGCTTATCTGCGCATCCTGTTCGTAGAACTTCAAAGCTTTGTCCAAATTGCCCAGCGCCGAATGGGTTTCACCGAGTTTTGAGTAGGAAATGGCCAAGCCGTTTTTAAACGATACATTTTGCGGATAGGCTTCATATAGCTCTTGACCTAATTCAGATCGTTGTTCAAAGAACTTCAAAGCTTTGTCCAAATTGCCCAGCGCCGAATGGGTTGAACCGAGTTTTTCATAGGAAATGGCCAAGCCGTTTTTAAACGATACATTTTGCGGATAGGCTTCATATAGCTCTTGACCTAATTCAGATCGTTGTTCAAAGAACTTCAAAGCTTTGTCCAAATTGCCCAGCGCCGAATGGGTTGAACCGAGTTTTTCATAGGAAATGGCCAAGCCGTTTTTAAACGATACATTTTGCGGATAGGCTTCATATAGCTCTTGACCTAATTCAGATCGTTGTTCAAAGAACTTCAAAGCTTTGTCCAAATTGCCCAGCGCCGAATGGGTTGAACCGAGTTTTTCATAGGAAATGGCCAAGCCGTTTTTAAACGATACATTTTGCGGATAGGCTTCATATAGCTCTTGGCTTATCTGCGCATCCTGTTCGTAGAACTTCAAAGCTTTGTCCAAATTGCCCAGCGCCGAATGGGTTTCACCGAGTTTTGAGTAGGAAATGGCCAAGCCGTTTTTAAACGATACATTTTGCGGATAGGCTTCATATAGCTCTGTCTCCAGTTGAGCGTACTGTTCGTAGAACTTCAAAGCTTTGTCCAAATTGCCCAGCGCCGAATGGGTTGAACCGAGTTTTTCATAGGAAATGGCCAAGCCGTTTTTAAACGATACATTTTGCGGATAGGCTTCATATAGCTCTTGACCTAATTCAGATCGTTGTTCAAAGAACTTCAAAGCTTTGTCCAAATTGCCCAGCGCCGAATGGGTTGAACCGAGTTTTTCATAGGAAATGGCCAAGCCGTTTTTAAACGATACATTTTGCGGATAGGCTTCATATAGCTCTTGACCTAATTCAGATCGTTGTTCAAAGAACTTCAAAGCTTTGTCCAAATTGCCCAGCGCCGAATGGGTTTCACCGAGTTTTGAGTAGGAAATGGCCAAGCCGTTTTTAAACGATACATTTTGCGGATAGGCTTCATATAGCTCTTGGCTTATCTGCGCATCCTGTTCGTAGAACTTCAAAGCTTTGTCCAAATTGCCCAGCGCCGAATGGGTTGAACCGAGTTTTTCATAGGAAATGGCCAAGCCGTTTTTAAACGATACATTTTGCGGATAGGCTTCATATAGCTCTTCAAATAGCTCCGTTTCTTCTTCAAAGAACTTCAAAGCTTTGTCCAAATTGCCCAGCGCCGAATGGGTTTCACCGAGTTTTGAGTAGGAAATGGCCAAGCCGTTTTTAAACGATACATTTTGCGGATAGGCTTCATATAGCTCTGTCTCCAGTTGAGCGTACTGTTCGTAGAACTTCAAAGCTTTGTCCAAATTGCCCAGCGCCGAATGGGTTGAACCGAGTTTTTCATAGGAAATGGCCAAGCCGTTTCTAAACGATACATTTTGCGGATAGGCTTCATATAGCTCTTGACCTAATTCAGATCGTTGTTCAAAGAACTTCAAAGCTTTGTCCAAATTGCCCAGCGCCGAATGGGTTTCACCGAGTTTTTCATAGGAAATGGCCAAGCCGTTTTTAAACGATACATTTTGCGGATAGGCTTCATATAGCTCTTGACCTAATTCAGATCGTTGTTCAAAGAACTTCAAAGCTTTGTCCAAATTGCCCAGCGCCGAATGGGTTGAACCGAGTTTTGAGTAGGAAATGGCCAAGCCGTTTTTAAACGATACATTTTGCGGATAGGCTTCATATAGCTCTTGGCTTATCTGCGCATCCTGTTCGTAGAACTTCAAAGCTTTGTCCAAATTGCCCAGCGCCGAATGGGTTTCACCGAGTTTTGAGTAGGAAATGGCCAAGCCGTTTTTAAACGATACATTTTGCGGATAGGCTTCATATAGCTCTTGGCTTATCTGCGCATCCTGTTCGTAGAACTTCAAAGCTTTGTCCAAATTGCCTGTTGTCTTATGGTAACTCCCCAAGCGCTCATTAAGAATGGCTACATTATGCTGAGCCTCTTGAAAGCAAGTAGAAATATTTTCACTATAACTGACATATGTAATTGCTTCTTCATAGGAAATGTTGAGAAGATGCCCCGTGCCTGGCTCATAGTCCAATTTATCGATCAGCTTATCAATCATGGTTTCACAGGATAAGAATAAATCTGTGTGCTTATCTCGGACTACTTCCTGAATTACAGGGCTAATCTTAAAAGATTTGTTAGCGGCATTGAAATCAAGCCAACCTTTTTGGGACAGTGATAGTAGCGTTTCATCTAGTTGGTCCAGGTCTGACAAGAGGTCTTCGATCGTGGCCAGATCTATGTTCTCAGCGGGAAGGACTGAAAAGTTGGCCAGTACTCGAAGCTCTTCTGTAGAGAGCTTACTGAGGTCATACATGGCTGCGATCACTGCCTCTGGATTTTCATGACGCAAAGTCAATTGCTTTGCTTGATAGCCTGTTCTTACTTTTTGGCTTTTGCTTAAGGAAAGTAGGTTTTTGCCTTGAAGATCCTCTAATAGAGCTGCCAGCGTATATTCAGGCTTTAATCGATTAAAATTACGTAGATTTTTGGCTAGTAATTCGATGACTAAGGTATTGTATCCTACCGCAATTAGTATTTTTTCCAATAAGTCATCTTCCGTGGGGGAATGTCCTGGATAATATTTTTGAAAAAGATTAAAGGCCCACTTTTTACTTAAGGGTTTGATTTGATGAGCAGCTGCCTGTTCGAATTCCGTGATACGGGTAGTCAGTAACAGATGGAAATTTGGGCATGATCGTAAGGCCAGGTAATTCTGTTCGAGGTCGCTTAGTCGATTGGCGTTGTCAATTACCAACAAGCAGGGCTTATTGAGGTTGCCCATATTTTCAAGCAAAGTAGCTAAGCGTGCTTTGTTTGGTGCTTTGTCTGGAAAGGTGATCCCTAACGGAATAGCTAAAGTTAATAATGACTCCAGCAGGCTTTCCCCCGTGAAGATCCATGCCAGATGCTGATACTCATCGCGGTATTTTCGGAAGTACTCGGCAGCAAGAGAGGTTTTACCAATTCCTCCTTCCCCATTCACCAACAGTAATAAATTACTTTCTGCAAAGAGTTTTTGATGAACAATCTCTAAATCTTCGTCTCGGCCTAAAAACACCTCTGGTATAAAGGGGGGAGTACCCAGTATTTTCTTGATCTTTTTTTCACCATAAACCACATAGTCCCCAGCAGCCTGGATAATGGTAGTTTGTCGACTATCTTTAACTTCAATACGCTGATTTAGGCTTTTTTTTTACGCTCGCCTGGATCTTGATCGGTACTATCTTGTTCCAGTTCCACTTCTTCACTATCGGTTACCTCTAGCTGACCTCCTGTCCCTTTTTGTTTGGCCTTCACTTTCTTACTCCCTTTCACCGTAGCGATATTGGATCGATCCGCTTCGGCTTGAATCTCCTTTTTGGCAATGGCATAATAGGCTGTAATTCCCAAAGTGAAGAGAAAGAAAAGAAGCAAAAAACCTACAATAAGACTTAGGCTTTCATTTTTGCCGGCTAGAGCCAGTTCAGTGAAGGTGTCTTTAAACCCAAATACAATAGCCGCGCATAGAGCGGCCAAAATCAAAAATGATTTTACGGAAGGTAAGAATTTGAGGATTTCCTGCATGTGATTTGGGCTTTAGGGTTGTTGGATAAAGATAAGGAATTTTTAGGTTAGGATTCAGTCTATTGTTATAATTGGATTAGCCTCAAATTAAGTTTAGACTTCCTTATACGCTTTGACCACCCCACGCGCCACCGCAGAGTCTCTTTTGATCACTTCTCCATCCGTCTTTCTGCGCACTACAAACTCCTCCCCTTCCAATACATCTAGCATATACTCTTTCCCTCTATAGGTGACAATGGTAATATCCAGGACTTTGGGGGAGGGATCCGGAGCCTCGTCCGCAGCTGCGGGAGGCGAGGAAAGCAGGTATTGGTGGTAGGCTTTGAAGAGCGTCTCCAGGGTGACGTCAGCCTTGACCTTGACGCCGGGGATGGTCAGGGTCTGCTCTCCAGCTTGGAAGGTGATCACCAGGTGAGCTTCTTTAGGCGCATTTTCGGTGAAAAAGTGGCGGTTGTAGAAATCGCGAACTTGTTCGGCAGTCATGATTCAAGGGTTTGTTCTTCGAGGATATAGGCCGTTCCGGGGATGGTTTTCAGGTGTAGGAAGCGATTTTTTTTGCCTGATTGCCAATTTTTTTTGTTTTTAATCACCTCCTCGAAGAGATCTTCTTCGGCTTCCTCAACAATAGATTCGCGGGATAAAATCCTTAAGGAAATTTGGTAGTCATTGCCCCAGAAGGGACGGACCTTGATATCGGCATCCAGCCGCTTTCGGTTGGCCGACAGGCTTTTGTGTAGGACTTTCATAGCTTTACTTGAATCAATTTAATGATTATATTTGATTCAAATATAACTATTTTGTTTAAATACTACGGCACATATCTGGCAGTGCTGGTGAGGGATCTTTTGCAAGATGCCACCCAGCCGCTTTCTGTTAAGCAAATTGCTTTGCAGTTGCATCAGTATGAAGATGATCGCCAGCAGAAGAACTTCGAGGTGCGTATCCGGACGGCCCTGGGCCACTTGCTCCATGAACAGCTGGTGGAGTCACAGACCTGTAAGGGGCCGCGCAATCTTTATTATCTCACTTATTCAATTATCCAGCATGAAAAAGACGCTTCAGGAGCGACTCAAAGCCCTTAAGGAACACGTCAACCCCATGAATGCCATGAGCGGGGCGGTAAAGCTCTTCCTACCGCAGCTCGGTGCCACTCTAAAGAACATGGGAACGCCCGAATCGGAGGGTGGACTCCTTAAGGAAGGCGAGGATAAAATGGGCTTTTTGATCATCAATAAAAATGAACAGGTTACGGCAGTAGTCTGTGCGATGAAAAAAGTGCCCGAAGGTATGTTGATCACTCGGACAATCTCAGATAACTCACTAGAGGATGTCCTTAAGGAAAATCTATAATGGAAGAGACTAAAAATGAGCCCAAGGCTGCGGCTAAGCCCGAAAGTGTGGATGACTTCTTCTCCGCCAAGGATTCCAGCCAGGACCTTAAGCATTTTTTGACCCACATGAAGCAGCCAGTGGAGGAGATCGAGGCACCCCCTATTTTCCAAAAGGAGGAAGAAGCTCCGGAAGTGGATCAACCGGTAGATACCCCTGATCCCGCCGATGAGGAAATGGCGCAGCTGCTGGACTATACCGAGGAACATCGCTTAACGGCGGAGTTCATGCTCATCCAACTGGATAAGGGCTTAGCTTTTGCCCTTTCGATGATCTCTGGAGCGGATATGGATCGCTACCGGCGGCGACAGGTGCGCAATAAGGCGGATGACTACGAGCTGGAGATTGCTGCTGCACTGGTCAAGAAGTACCAAATGCGCTTAAGCCTGGAATGGATGTTGGCCACTGCCCTGATCATGGGGTATACGCCAATGATCAATAAGGCCATTGGCGACCGGCAAAAGGCCAATAGGGCCAAAGCCAGGGAACAAGAAAATCGATCTTAATGCATAGGGATGCGCAAGTAACCATCATCATGGGCCGCAATGGGACCGGCAAGAGCTTTCTCACCCAAAAGATCGTTAAGGCGATGAAGCGGCGGGCCATCGTCATTACCTTGAATGGTGCGCCAAAGATCTGGCGCTCCTACCCCGTCATTGATCCAGCCAAGAAGGAAGATTGGAACTTCAAGAAGGGCATCCGGCAGATTTGGTACATGCAGCATGAGAAGGATACCCTTAAGCATGTCTACCAAAACTTCAATGGTGGCCTCCTCATTTTTGATGATTGCCGCAGCTACCTGCAAAGCAATGTGGATAGTGATATTTTCCTTAAGCGATTGCTGATCGATTTCCGGCATAAGATGCTGGATCTATTCTTCGTCTGTCATGCTCCTACGGATGTGCCGGCACGACTCTGGGCTTTCTATTCTACGGCCTTTATCGGCGCTACAGACGCCCTTTTTCCTAAAAGCCGGATTTCGACTAATAGCGCACAGCAAATCATCACAGCGCAGCAGAAAGTGAATAAAGCCTTTAGCCTGGCTAAAGCCAAAAATAATGGGAGTCACTATGGTATCTTTCAGATGGTTACTCCTTAATGTCCTTCGCTATTTTCTTAAGCAGTTTCTTAATGACATGCAATGACTTCGGGTGTCCCTTTATGACCTCCATATCCAGTTCATGCGCATTAAAAAGCAGGAACAGTAGTGTTTCATCAACTGACTCGATCAAATCATCAACTGACAACCCATCTGCAAGCTCTTCCAGCTCAGCCCTGGTAATACAAGCCTTAATTTTAGCCTTAACCTTTGAGGGCTCCTCAGGGTTTTGTTCTCTCATTTGACTATGAAATTTAAGATTTAAAGCGCGTCAATTTCTAAAGGATTAGTCTGTAACTTACTGAGTGAGAACATCTTCTTATGTGGAAGAAATGGAGTGAGGTGATCCAAACATAATGTGCCAACCATAACTAACTAGGTTTAGTTATAAAGAATGAATAATAAGTCTAGTGTTAGCAATATTTAATTATACGGAAAGGAAATAAGGGGAGTTTGAAATTCTTAGTTCTAGCTTTAGAACTGTTTGTCACATCATGTTTATGGAAGTGCTAAACTAACTAAAATAATAGAGTCTGCAAAGAGTGTTAACTCTAAATTTGCAGACTCTAAATCAAATTGATAAATTTGAATTGCAATATTTATTATACAGAGGAGGTTGGTGACTGAAAGTCACTGACCTCTTTTAAATTAAACGCCTTCAATGTCATCGACAATAATCGAAGATGTGATTCCTCCGATGATCAGGTCAAGTAGCAAATCAATACCAGGCATAACGGAAGATTTTGGTTAAAAAATGATTTTAACCAAATGTACCAATCCCCTTCTCAGAGATTCGCTGCAATAATCCCTCCATTAAGTACTGGTAAAATTCTATATATTTGAGATGAATTGATTGAATACTATTGAATATCAATTTTTTACCTAAATGAACCATTTGATAGATTTAGTAGATCTTATTCCTCTATCCAAAGTTCGGTTTTTGGAAGTTATGGGTAAACGGGATGATAAAGCTGAAAAGCTTTACCATCTACTACATCAGGCGAAAGTACAGTCTGAGGAGCAGGCCATACAACTATTGATGCCCGATGATCAATACGGTAAGGTTAATTTTTGGAAGATAAAGAAGAAGCTGAAGGATAGACTTATCAATACTTTTCTTGCTAGTCAACCCAATGATCTAACGGAAGTACAAAGAGCCTATTTCGAATGCTATAAAGCTCATGCAATAGTAAATATATTGATTGGTCGAGGTAAAAGGAATGTTGCGATCCATCTTGCTGAATATGCCCTTAAAAATGCGCTCAAATATGAACTAACGGATCTATCCTTATCACTCAGTCGTCGGCTGGTTAGACACTATGCGATTGTCTCCGTTAATAAACAAAAGCGCAAGAAATACGAAAGCATCATAAGGGAGAACCTGAGCTTGTTAGGGGATGAAATCAGGGCAGAACTCATCTACTGTGACTTTGCCAGCTTAGCGCAATCCAAGCGCGGCTATACCAAACAAAACATTGAACAGGCAAATGAATATAAGAACGAGCTTAATGCTATGATTACCAAACATCAATCTTATTGGTTGATGATGCTCGCTTCAAATGTTTCCGTTTTCTACCATCAAATTACCAACAATCAGCAAGGTATTATTGAATCTTGTGAAAAAGCACTCCTCTATTTTTCTGCTCTCCCCTATATGCCCCCCTACAGCGCTCGTTTTGCGTTTCTGTTCAAAATGATCCCCGCTTACCTTAAGCTAGGTGAAATGGAACAATCAGAAAAGTATGTGCAAGAGTGTTTGGAGCTAGCTCCCTCCGGATCTCACAATGAAAATGTCGCTACAGAATACTGGGCCATCCTAAAACTGCACCAGGAGGAGTACACTGCTGCCTTCGCCATCACGCAGGAAATGATCGCCAAAAAATCTAGCAACATTGAAGCCTTCAGAATATACAATGCCTACGCTGCTTTTATGCTTGATCAAGATATCAAGCTCGGAAAACTCCTTAATGAATTGCCTCGATTCTCCAATGATAAAAGGGGGATGAATATCAATATTTTAGTCTTGCAAGTCTTGTTCTATCTTCGAAAGGGGCAACGCGGCCATATCATAGATCGGATGGCTGCCCTGGAACGGTACTCCTATCGCTACCTTAAGAAGGATGAGACGTTTCGAAGTAATTGCTTTATTCATATGCTGCTTTCGCTGGAAAAGGGAAATTTCACCGCGATTGGGGTAAAAAGATCTGCTTCTAAATACCTTGCGCGTCTTAAAGAAATGCCCATCAGTAAATCTGGGCAGGATATAGATGTGGAGATTATTCCTTATGAACGATTGTGGGTGAGGGTGCTTAAGATGTTGGGGTAAGGGGATGGGGGTATGCAGGTGGAAAACACCTGCATTGGAGGGCATTGATCGGTGAGTGTTACCATGGCCAACACCCCTACCCCAGCGGATGTTAGTACAGATCCGCCATCCCCTTTTCCAGGAGGTAATCGCTTAAGTTGATCCAGCACTTGCACTTAGTGTCTTGGTAATAGATCTCCGTCAGCAAGCGCCCATACTTTCCTCGATCATCCTGATCGGTGATGGCAATCACCCGTTTGTTAAGGATTAGCTTCTCGACTGCATCGCGCACTTTGATGCCCCTGGGCCGCTCCTCCCCTCTTAGCTCCGGGGTATCGACGCGGGCCAATCGAATGACATCTTCATAGCGCAGACTAAAGCCCATCTCAAAATCTAGGGTAAAAGTATCACCATCGTAGATATCGACGACGATAGCGGAATAGGAATACGGGCGATAGATATCGCTTAAGGAGGTTTTGTCCTTGGGGGTAATTACTTCCGTGGTGGGGCCTTTGATGCTCCCACAGGCCATTAGCAGCGCCAATGGCAATAGTTGTAGTACCTTTTTCATAGCTTGAATTATTGATTAAGTTTTGTTAACTGATTATTTAACTTGTCTATTAATCGACCAGGTTAAAAAATAGCTTTCTGATCAATTCGCGGAAAGCAACTTCCGCCGTTTGCTCCACTACTCCATTTCCATACATCCGAAGAAGGTCTGTTCTAAAGTTGTACCCATTAACTGTGCAACCCAGGCCGGATTCAACTGTTCTTGGAGCTTCCCATTCTTCTTTTCCGTATCCCGGCCTAGCTGGCCACTTCTGGCTAATTTGGTCAAACTCATTTGGTTGGAGGATGGAACTGCTTTCTCGTCCTCGCTGGCTGTTGGGGTTGGCCATTGTGACACCCTTTGCATTTGTTCTGCTAAGTTCACTCCCCTGGAATGGCTCATCCGTTCTACTAGCTTCTCTTCTGACATTCCGCTCCGGTAGTCTCTCACGCATGGAGTCGCCCAATAGGTTACTGCTTTGGGTAATTGAAGCCTTTTCGTTCCGTTCGGACTTGTTTGATAGGTTCCTCTTTGAGAGGTTGGCGTCGGCCAAACATCTCCGCAACTCCCCAAGGTCGGCACATGCAAGGATAAAGATTCGTTTCCTTTGATGTGGAGCGCCAACTTCAGCCGCCGAGAATAGTCCTGCCTCAACCGTGAAACCCAAAGCTCGTAAGCTTCTAAGTACGTACTTGAAAGTTCCGGTGATATGTCCCTCGACATTTTCAAAGAAGCAGAAAAGAGGGTTAACCTCCCTAATAATCCGCTCAATATGCGGCCAAAGGTACCGGGGATCTGATTCAAGTTGTCTAAGTCCTGCGTTGCTTTCGCCCTGGCAGGGATAACCGCCAATGATGCCGTGTACCTTGTTACGAAATGGCTGGCCATCGAAGGTCGTAACGTCTGACCAAATAGGCGCGGAATCCACCAAACCCGATTCCATCTGCGAGACCAGGTTGAAACAGACGAAAGCTTCCCTCTCCACGTAAGCGACTGGTCTAACTTCAATGCCGGTTCGCTTAATTCCTCTCTCGATGCCAAGCATTCCACTGCAAAGGCTGATTGCTGTAAGTTCTTTGGTATTATCCACATCTTTCATTTGATCGAGTTAGAGCGATCGACGCCACGGTCGTTCCATTGTATTTGTGAATAAGCATTGAAAGCCACTGAGACTAGATGCCTTTGAGAGTCTTCGCTTTCGTATGGAAGTAAGTCCTTGATAACATCATCCCAAAACTTCCACTTAGGGTTAAGCTCGCCTTGATACATTGGGACTTCGTTTTTGATTATGATAGCTACTATAGCCGCCATTTCTTCCGATCCAAACATCATTGCCATATGACTAGCAAGTATGTCCGCAGTAATCCCCTGTAAGCTATCAGGGAATTTAAATGGATTGCTCATACCAAAGTGCCTCTTAATTTGGTCCACCTCTCTTTCTCGGCCAATCTGTTCAGAGGCCCAGGAATTGATAACTCGGCTTATTTCGTTAGCTGCTGCGTTCTCTCCGTTCATAATTAGTGTCAGCTTTTCAAAAAGTGATTAAATACTATTACCAGTCTCCTCCATCGTTCTGGATGTCGATTGTGCTAACTACATTATTCCTGTTGTATCCATCACCAATCATTCTTGGATGAGGGTTTCCGTTGCCTTCATCTAACATCACACACAATTGACCGGAAGCGCTGTAAAGCCAAAGCCTATTTCCTGTCTTATTCCATTTCTTAGCTAATCGCTGTAATGATTTTACTAGGTCTATTTCTTCTTTTGTAAGTAGTATTCCCGCTATTGTTTCCATATTAAAAGTCGTTCAATTGTTAATTGAAAAATTCAGGATCATCAAACAATTCTATATCGTCATCCTCAATAACTGTAAGCCCTAGGCATTGTGGATGAAATCGGTATTCATGCTTAGTATTCATGTCTGGCCAGCACCTTATGGGAACTCCTTTTAAGATGGGTTTTCCACATCGAGAACAAGTGCAGTTCGGGCCAACATCGGGTGAGTTGGAAAATATTCGATCTGTAGGTAGGATATTGATTTCCATGATAAAAGTCATTTTTAAGGTTATCCGTAATAGGTTCCAGTGTGTACCCAATTCTTTCCATAATGCGGGAAATCTTCGCTATTGTATAATTGGTGTTCCGCTTCTTGTTTAGCCATACCCATGACCTCTTGATCGCTCATTTCGGGTTGAATGTCATCTATGAACACACCAATCACTTTCTCCACTTGCTCAGGTCCCAGTCCCTTAGTGATTAAAAAGTGGACATTCAGATATGCTTCATTCATGATATTTTGATTTAAAGGACTCGTTAATTGTACTCTTCCATCCACTGAGCTCGCATCGCCCGTTCCAAGGGGGGCAATTGGCTCAGGTTCTTTTTCCAGCGGTCAAACTTGAGCTTGATGCGCTCACGTTCCTTGTAATTTTCTCCCAGATAGCTGTAGTCGTGTAATTCGGTGGGTTCGGGGTAGTTTAGGTAGAGGCGCTCGGTAGCTACTCCCCTTCTGGTAGTTGCCTGGAAATCGATGTAGCGCCAGCCGTGCTCCAGTAACTCATCATATAGGGGTGTTGGGTAGTGTGATATCGCCACCGGACAAGTGAGGGTACGCACTACGGCCAATAGTCTTTGGTGATCCAGTGGCAGGAATTCGTGTTTGTAGCGCGTGCGGGGATCAGACCGGGACTCTATTAGGTACGGCGGATCAAGGTATAGGAAGACTTGATCATTGAGCAGCTTGATATAGGATCTCAGTGGGTTGTTGGGTTCGTAAAGGGATTCCAGGACGGATAAGGTATCCTGCTCCTGGAAGTACCATCGAGATCCCGGAGGATGTTGGATCCCGTTCCAGGTTTGTATCACCTCAGCATCCAGGTCAAACCCCAGATTGATGGCCGCTGGGCGCTTGTGGCGCATGATGCCGCAGTACCCCAGAAATCCGGAGATGAAAACATGATGTGGTGGTATTTGGTTTATGATCTTTTGGTAGACACCGGCGCCGGATTTGCCGCCGTAATAACTGCCTTTTATGTTGAAATATATCATAATCATTGCTTTTGGATGGAGTTGAAAGTTTAAGTGGGGAGGTTTAGGGGACGAGCTCGCCCTCCCCTAGTAGGTATTCCAGTGCTTTTTTCTGCTTGCGGAGCTTGGTGATTTCGTACTCTTGATTCAATGCTTTGAGGGCTACCTTGCGATTGTCTCGATGCATATCGTCTAGCAAAAGGTGTCGCTTCTTGTATTCGGTGATCTTTCTGTCAATATGTTCTAGTTGCCGGAAGAGGGTATTCGGATCAGGATGGTTAGCTAGGCATTGCTTAAGGGTATTTAGCAGGGCTAACTGGCTTCGGATTTTGCTTAGCTGCTTTTTGGTTTTCGGGCCTGGGATGGTAGCCCTGATAGATTCAATTTGTTGGTTGATCTGATCAATAGTTTTCATGGTCTCTTTGATTTGAAATCATAATAGAATCTGGGTACCATTCACCCATTTCAAACTTTTTCAGTAATTCATATGTAGCCTCCTCCGCAGAAAAACCATCGGCGGCGTAATCCAGTACACAAGCTCGCCATACCATTGCACTTTCTCGAACTACTATCCCAGTGTGATTGGTAATGGAATAGATCATTTCTTCCATGTGTTTAGCATGCGAACTAACATCACGTTCTACGTCGGTAGACACGAAATTCAGCATGATACACAATGCGATAACTACTAATGGTAGAGGCCAATTATCGTCTCTTGTTGTCTTTGCCATAAGATTCTAGTTATTCTTTAAGAGTGTGAATGCGCGTACCTTCAAACACACTGTCACAAGGCACGGTAAGGGTGAATATCTCCATTGAATGATCTTCGTTGTAGTTCAGTACTTCGGGGTCGCAACTTTGGTAGAGGGTGCGCTCTGATTTTGTTAGATTTTTGAAGTAGTATTCGAAGCAAACGCAGCTATCTGGGGATACTGCAGGGACGAAGGCCTTGGGGGCTTCTCCCCTACCCTCTCGGGCATTTTGGAACATAAAAATGATACAGAACCATAGGAGGCCAATGCTGGTGATGTATTTCATGGGGTGTTGGTTTAGAAGTTGAAAGTTTAAGGTTGAGGGGTTAGGGTTGGATTTTTACGGAATTGGCATTGATATCCTTAAGGTGTTTTCCGTTCTTTTGGACTTCCGGAGTTTCCTCATTTTGGAAAAGCCGACGTGCTCTTTCGAAGACTTCTATTTTCCGTAAATTCCGCTGTCTGGTGGTTTCCTTAGAAGCGGTTTCTGCCAAATTGCGGAAGTCGTAAATGCGCTTTCCGAGTTCCGAGAAAGTGTACCATTTGTAGCCAATTCGAACCTTCAAAACTGTTCCGTCATTTGCCTTTTCTATTTCCGTAATTTCATCGGCTTCTTTACCCCTTTTTACGGAAATCGGTTTTCGGCTGGAAGGCCTGCTTTTACTAGTGTCTTCAGCTTTTACGGAATTCCGTAATTTGTCCTTTTCACGGAATTCCGTAATTTCTATATTTGAGGACTTTGGGACTTCCGTAATTCCTTCAATTTCGGCTTCCGATATTTCCGTGTTTTCCGTGTTTTCATCCCTCTCTATTTCCTCATTTTCTAGGGGGGGCGTTTCCGTAGTTTCTCCACTTCTTTCTTCCGCAATTCCTGGTTTCTGCGTTTCCGTAGTTTTGGCTTTCCGTACTTTTTGCCGCTGACCAGGATCAGTCAATTCCTGGTAGTCTTCTCGTTGGATTAGTTCCGGAAGCGCATTGTATCCTTTCCGTACTTCGTTGAGTATACTCCTACCGATATAAGTGAAAGGAAAGGTGATCACTTCCATTACTACACTAGGCTGAAAATCGAATTGAGAGAACACTGGATCGGGGTCGATATCATTGCGGTCATAGATGATTTCGCGGATGATGGTCAGCATTAAGAGAAAGAAGATGGCATTGCCAGCAATACTTGATAACTGCTTACTGAAGAAGTTAACCTCCTCTTTGTGGATGTCGCCGGCCGTACCTTCCATAGCGAGGGTGGTGTCTCTGGTGATGGTGTAGGCTTGGTCCAATCGCCCGTACTTCAGGTCAAATGTTTCCTTGAGGGTATTCAGTTCTTTTTGCTGCTCCGCCCGAATAGGGGAGGCGATGGGCTTGCGCCGCTTTTGGTAATTGGCAATGCGCCGCTGGTGGAGGCGAACCTGCTGATCGGTCCACACGGTATTGGTCTTTTTGCGGTTTTGCTCTAGTCCGGCGATTAGGGTTTCTTCGCCTTTGATCTTGAAATCTAGTTCTCCGGCTGCTTCGGTGACGAGTTGATCATAGCGGGTGATGATCTCCGCCTTTTCGGTTTCGTAGGCGGTCTGGAGCTTGTCGAAGCGTTGCTGGTAGATACTGTCGAAGGCGACCAGGTCGGTGTTCTCTGTGTCGCCGCCCATTTCTCTGGCAGTAACTTCGGCAGAGAAGTGGCTCATCTTATAGCTGTAGCGGGTTAGGAAAACGACGAGACAGAGACTAAAGGCCAGGACAAAGTACGTACGCTTATCGCCCTGGTAGGTTTTCTTTAAAATGGTCCGACTGATGTAGCGCACGATCATCGTATTGACGAAGTCGGGGACAAAACAAAAGGCCCAGTACCCCAAGAATAGGAGGATAGCAGCAGCTACTGGCCAAATGCTATTCATGTAGTCGGCACTGTAGGATTTGAAGCCTTTAAAGACGGTCAGACTGGATATGGCCAGAAAGCCTAATACGCCAATCCGAACGATCCCCAAAATGTACACATCACCTTTATCCATATTTTCCGGCAGGGAATAAAATATTTTCATATATTGTTGATTGTTAGATATTTAATAAAGCCTGTCGTTGCGGTTTCCTCATAGCACGATGGGCTTTTTTGATTTATTTGCCTTCGGCGACTTCCTTTTTCAGTCGAAAAAAAGTGGGCAAAACGCTTCTGGGTTGGCTTGAGCCAGTGGCTCAAAGAGCGTAGGCAAAAAAACTTGCTAAGCATGTTGAGTGATCAACTCAAGCCCAACGCCTCAAACAATGTTTTGCCAGGCCACCCGCAAAGAGTCATACTTTCCTAATTCATCGCGGGAAGCTGCTGAGGATTAGTCCGGATCGAGCCGTCCGGCCCAGAGGTCGACCTGGTTGTTCCAGGATTCGAGGTGGAGGCGGAGACTGTAGATGCGGCGGCCTAGCCAGGCCAAAAAGTAGTAGCTGAGTAATTTCGTGGTTTTCATGACATGCTCTTTTTGAGAATTTGCTTACACAAAGCCAAGCCCATTTTTAATAGAAATTTCTCTTGTAGGTCTCTTGGCATTTTATTCCATATTTTCTTGGCGTACTTGTTCGCTGTTTTCTTATCAATCGATCCTTGTTTTATCAGATCTGCTAGTAAATCCCATTGTCCGTTGAAGTAGTCCTGATTCATATGGCTATATTCTCGTGTGGGGTAGGGGCAATGAATGGGGTACTTGCTGTGGGTATCAAGGGTGCAATCGTCTGTTCTTCCAACTGCACGGCCTCGCGGATGAGCAGTTGTGTCGGGTCATCGATGTAGATCATGTTGTCAGGGTGGAAAAGGGCGAAGAATTCGCTCTTGCGGAGCTGGCAGGACTCGCCTTGTAGCTTTTCCACGGCTTCTTGTAGCAGGTATTCCAGGTAGTGGGGGAGGTCATCCAGCTCTAGGCGGATCTGGATGGCCTTGACGATCGCCACTTGGGTATCGCGGGATAGCTTCACGGCAATTTTGCCGTTTTTGAGGCATCGAGCCATTGGTTTTCTCCGATTTTGAATTCTTCAATGAGTTGATTGTGGTGGTACAAGCCAGCCCAGCTGACTTTGCCTTGCCATTTCTTGTCTATCAGGTATTTCAGTCGTGATTTCGCGGTGCGGTTCTGGTCTTGTCGGATGGTGCTGTTGAAGTAGTAGGCTTGTCCAGTAGGCTGGCGGTGGTCCAGGAAAAAGACGGCTAGTCGATAGCTGCCTTTTTGGTCTCTAGGCCGTCGCCTTCGTTGTGGCTTGCGTTGCGTTTGCTGCATTGACATTTGCTATTTGTTCGTGGAATCTGTCGAGTAGCCAGCTGTCGTACTTGCCGAGGCGCTGGGAGATCCGACGATAGGTTTCCGAAGGACCGATTTTGGCCCCCGGTTCCTGCGCTCGCAGGTATTCTTTGATCGCTTTCGTGAGTAGTTCCTTGGCTTTGATCTCGGCTTTGGCCTTGATGTGGGCTTTAAACCAGGATTTGGTACGGGTGAAGCCGTTTTGGTTTCGGAAGTCGAAGTATTTCGAGGGGAGGGGTACCCAACGTTTTTCGCCTTTAGCCTGGCCGCGCTCGATCCAACGGCGTACCAGGATGATTCGCTCGATGATTTCGGCGGCTCCAGCCTGGAATCGGTCAGGTGTGGTGTAGATGAAGTACTCTGCTAACACGGCTTTGGCGCGCTCGGCTTCTTCGTCGGCAATCCATTTGTCTTCGTAGAGGTTGAGTAGGGCACAGGTCCAGATGACCTGGAGGTGCCGCTGGATGGATGCTCTTATCTTTTCTGGCAATGGCTGCAAAGCATCCCGCAAACTCGTGGGGGCAATGGCGGCGGGGCCTTCATCCTGGGTATCCGGGATGGCCGCAGCGGCGTTTTCAGGCGATGCTGTCCCTTTTTGGGGGGTGCCGCGCAACTCGGGGGGTGTTTCCTGGCCTGCGCTGCCTTTTTCGTAACCTGATCCAGTACCCTGTGTATCCGGTATGCTGCCAGCTGCTTGGTTTTCAACAACATTTTCGGGCTTTGCACATTTATCAACAGCCTTTTCCACAGCTTTTTTCCACTCATTTGACTGAAAATCAGCCTGTTGTTGAGAATCAGCGCCGCTTAATTCTATTAATTCTTTTGTAACCTGAGTTGTATTACAGGATACTGTATGGCGAAAAGTTTGCATGGAGGGTGCACCGGCGGAGCCTTGATTTTGGCCGTTAACACTTTGTTGGAAAAGATGGATGATGTTGTCGGGCTGGCCAGCCGCTTGTAGATGGACGATGGCACCGTTGAAAATCATCTCGTATTGGGCGTTTGAGCCATGAAAGACTTCCTCCAGGATGATTTTAGCGGCCTTAAGGCGCTTTCTATGGTTTTGGATGCTGCGTTCGTTACAGCCCATCGCATCGGCTAGTTGCGCATTGTTGGTACGCAGCGAGGGTAGGGGAGACATCTCTTGGATGCCTCCACCATACGCCTGCGCTCGTGCTATGGCAACGCTGTATAGGAAAAGGAGATGTTGTGCCAATGCCTTATGGGGTGCTCTCAGTTGTTCCCGTAAGGGCTTATCGGCATTGTAACGCTCGATATAGGCATCCAAGAGTTTTTTGGACTTGCGCCATTTGAGTTGATAGCTTGCTTTACACATAATATTCAGTGGATTATAATCAAGGGGCGTAATCCTGGGACTACGCCCCAATGTGCAGCCTCTCGCTGCCTTTTTCGTTTCCTGCCAGGGGGTCGAACCCTAGGATACCACTCAGGAAAAAGGAAGAATACCCTTATTTGAACTTATGATTATTGGCTTCCTCCCATTCTTGATCAGCTCGTTTTACAATCCTTTCCAACCACTCACAAAACAGCATGACCAAGACAAGAGCTTTGATCGCAAACATTATCAATGCTACTATAACACAGATCGAATCTAAGGCCCCTTGTGGATCACGAGTAACCAATACCAGGATACCTCTTGTCATTACAGCAATGAGTAGAACAATTGCTAGGGATTTCATAATCAGCCTAATCAATTTGGACGGTTTCATACTTATCTAAAATCTTAGAAAAGGGCAGGAGCTAAGCCCCCGCCAAAGTTTAATCGTTATAAACAAAGTACTGCGTGCGGGTGAAGGGGATCGAACCCAACTTGGCTCCGGCAGCCACCTGCAAAAGACCTGGCTCAATTCACCGGATCAATCTCTCATCCGGTGAGGGCCAGTGGACTATTCTTCTTTTTCCATTTCTCTAAGCACACGTGCTTGGATTGACACATAGCTATACATCATGCTATGAATAAATGCCCTGGCATGTATTGGTCTAAATATCATGTATATAGAGCTGACCACAATGATGATACCTAATGCCAGATATAGAGCCACTATGACTATTCTAGATATTGCTAATAATAGTATTCCTTTCAATAGACTCATATCCAATCTAATGTTTAGTTACTTGTTGATCTTTAATGAACTAGGGCAAGGCTTTGTCCATTGCCCTAGTCATTTGAACCAAATCAAAATACTATAAGAGAAAACGGTGCGAGTGAAGGGAATCGAACCCAACAAGACTCCAGCAGCCACCCGCAGAAGACCTGGATTCAGGGGATGAGGGATTCACCCCCTGACCAGGTCGATTACAAACACCTAAAACCCTAAAAACTAATCACATGCACTCAAAGGGTAAGAAGCTCTTTAAAAAGGGGGATGATCGGTGTTGTCCCTCTCGCATTGGACGCCACCGATCGAAATTTTGCCCGTGCCACTTTTGGCCCAGACCACTACATTACTGATAGTCGCAAAGCGTGGAGTCGAACCACCGAGAACCCGGCTGTTGCTTTGCGAAAGGACGCTCTATTCAGAGGGTGAGAGGATTCACCCTCTGAGAGCGTCGGAGTACAACAAATTATAATCCCAGTTTTCTAACCTACTCAAACGGTGAGGAATGCATCGTTTGAAGACGACCTAGGCATTGCCAACGTAGGCAATATCACCTGTGGCAATTTTCTTTGATATTACTTCTAATTCGGTACGATAATAGTGGGGAGGACGCCCCGTCCGAAACTGCTTTAGAAACCCATGTTTAATCAACCACCGTATTTTGGATCTATGGTTTTCTGCTTTCGTTATCTTGAACCCAAGAATAACCGCCGCCGCTTCTGGATCTACCCAATCGGATCGAGTCTCTTTGGCTTTCATGAGACCAATGAGTTCCTGCATTGCAGCGGTGTTTTCCTTAAGGGCTTGTAAATATTCAGCATCCATAATACTAGGGATTACAACGGGATTTAATTGTTAGGTTGACCTGTACTGGCGTTGATTTTCAAGTCAGCACTAGGCGGCCGTCATCAGGAAGCCTACTTCATATCCTTGCTCCATGGCGATCTTTTCCAGATCGAGGGCAGTGATATATTTGTAGCCGACCTTGTATTCCATCAGTAATGAAAAGGGGGACACCTCTAATTTTTTGGCTATTGCCTTGATTTCCTTCAAGTACCAGTCCTCTTGTGCTTTCAATAGGGTAGTTAGGCGATAGCGGGTAATGCCCAGATACTCGTGCAAGGACTCGAAATCACTGGCACTGATGTTGTCTTTTAGGTATTGGATGAACCTTCCCAGATGCTCCATTTATCTGAATTTTTAACGAGAAGTATTATAATTAATTGATATATTTAGCTGTAGAATCAATACTATCTGTCACTATGAACCGGATTGCCCCCCAATCTACTGTTCCTCATTTGTTTCCTTCCTTAACACTTTCCAGCCGAGACATAGATTTGTCTGCTCAAATGTTTTATATTTGAGTTAATAAAGTTCTTCGATTTGTGTTTTCCAATTATTACGAATTGACAAGTCAAATATATTCGTTTTAAATGGAAAAAACAAGCAAATTTAGCATTAATGCGAAAGTAACAACTCTATACTTCTTATATATGTCTGTTCCTCAGAGGGTTAAAGCATTTCTAAAAGAAAAAAAACTAACTCAAAGTGATTTTTGTAAAATCACAGGATATAGTATCAGCAACTTTTCGAACTTTCTGATTGGCAAAACTACTAACCCTAGAATAGATCTAATTTACGCATTTACCACCCATTTTCCAGAGCTGAGCATCAATTGGCTCTTTAACGGTCGCGGCTCTATGTATCTTGGGCAGGCCGACATGAAGGAGGAACCAGTGGAGGAGCCGATAGACCTTGAAAAGAAAGAACTGAAAGAGGAATTATTGAGCGTATATAAAGACAAGACCAAGCTTTTGGAAAAGGAAGTCGGGATGCTGGAGCGCGAGTTGAAGATTATTAAGAATGTGGTTAAGGCGGAGGCCCCGGCGGTGGCGGGGAAATTGGAGATTGAATAGAATAAAGTACACATACCTATATTGAGGCTAATTGTTTTTACAGCCTTTAGATCATAAGCATAGCTATTTAGGATTCTCACACAGTAATAATTAAATCTAATTGCCTTGTTTAAGCTTGACTAATGCTGCCCTCCGGTGTTAGTTGTTCTCTATTTCATACTAAAAAATTCATTGATTTGAGTTTGGTGCCTTCACATAAATGATATTGTGATTGCCTTTCATAATCCAGCGGGTTGTGAAACTCAAATAACGGAATAGGAAATTACAAAGATGAAGCCGATTCTAAAGATAAGTACTGAATTGAATAACCTGCTACCAAAAGCGGATGAGCTTTGGATAGCTTGCGCTACAATTTCAGAGTATGGCCTCAAATTAATCCAAGATAAGCTACCAGTAAAGGCCAAACAAAAGATTCTAGTAGGAGTAGATTTACCAACACCACCCAGGGTTTTAAATAAATTAATGGATCTCAATGATTCTGGAAAAATCGAAGCGAAATTATTTTTCAAAAAAGAGAAGTTTTATCATCCTAAATTGTACGTAATCAGAACAGGGCATAAAATTTCAGCAATTGTTGGTTCCGGAAATTGCACAATGGGAGGGTTGCAAAACAATCTTGAAATAAGCGTTAGAATTGATGATACTGAAAGCTGCATGAAGTTGATCAATTACTTTGATATCTACTTCCGCCAAGGTGAACAAATTACAGATGATTTCATCAAGAAATACAAACTAATCTATGATGGAATAGAGGCAAGAAAAGAAGAGGACAGGAAAAAGTTAAAGCTGATCAGGTTTGAAAAGGAAGACTTTACATTAGAAGATATTGACTTCAAAAACCAATTCTTTGGGTTTGAGCATTTTGTGGCGTTCGAAGGGAAAAAACCCTATTCCCATGAACCAGAAGTTAACGAAGAAAGACATTCAGTCTGGAGAAGGTTATACGATTTATATGAGTTGATTAAACCAATTATCGAGAAGAAAGCCTGGGATCTACATCCGCATCATCAATTCGAAAATATCATTTCATCTTACCGTCATTCCTCTTGGACAAGTGAAAGCCTGAACAGCCTTTGGTTACACTATGGGAAACATGAAAAGGAATTAAAAAAATATAAGAAAGAATTTGGGGACAACCAGAGTTCAATGTATCACATGAGAATTCAGATTTTGATTCAATACGATTCTATTAGCTATTGGTGTAGAGTAGGGAAAAACGATGGAAGTGTTGTGGATAGAGAATACTTCAGAGAAGAAATGAAAAAGGAAGACTATAGGAACAAATTTTATATGCTACTTCAAAAGTTAGATGATGAATATTGGATTTTGATAGACAAAGATAAGAGACCAGTAAAGGGTTTCAACTCTCCAAAGGATTTACATGATTTCACTAAGAAAGATAACATCAAGCACTATTTCATAATTGGGAAATCGATTTCTCCGGATGATGAAAGATTATCAAAAACAAAGATAGTCAGAACAACTGAATTAGAATTTGATAAACTATACCCGATTTATGAACATATTAGACACCGGTTTTGAAGAAACGAAAATTTAGCCACTGAATATTTTTGCCCAAATGGATCAATAATAAAGTTGAATGACCTGAAATGGATTTCGGAAAATGCTCAGTTCAACCTACATTATTGGCCCATACCTGGTCTTTTGGTGATGAAAACTAAAATATGATATGACGGTACATAGTCAAGTCTTGCATTCTCTAGAAATTGAGCTTCTAAAAAATGTTAGAGACGCAAAAATTGATTTTAAAGAGAATGGACTAACCAGTTTGTTGGGACCAAATGGATCAGGTAAATCGACAATAATTTATGCTTTGCTTTGTTTGTACCAGCCACGACTAAATTCAGAAAGGGATAATTACAGGTTTAGTGATTTCTTTACTCCGACTAATTATAACCTTTGGGCTGGGAGTAAATTTTCGATGATACATTCGTATGGAAGTGGCCCAGATACCTTTTCCAATCAAAAAGTTAACTATTTAAAAAGATCTGATCGATGGTCACCAAGATATTATAGAAGGCCGAGGAGATACACTAAATTCATTAGTATCTCTGATTCAATACCAGCAATTGAGCTCGAAAAGAAAAACTACAGGATTAGGTTTGATACTAACCAATTAACTGACGATATATCACAACGAATCCTAAATCGAGCTGGTAGAATAATGAACAGAAATTATACTTCGCTAAACAGACATAATGCCACGCATAATCAAGTCTATGTTGGTTTAGAATACAATGGGATAAATTATACTACCCTTAACATGGGTGCTGGAGAACAGAAAATCATCAAAATAATCTCAGAAATTGAGAAGTCTCCTAATCATGGTTTGTTCATTCTCGACGAAATTGATACTTTGCTCCACCATGATGCATTAAGACGGTTACTAAGTGTGCTAGAAGAGTATTGTAATAATAAACATCTACAAATTGTATTTACCACACATAACCATGCTATTTTGGACTTAGATTTTATTGATCATAAGCACATACAACAGACTGCTCAAAAAACCATAATTCATTCCAATACTAGCACGGATTCTCTTTATCGATTAACAGGCGAACAGCTAACTCCTTACGAAATATTCGTCGAAGATGAGTTATCAAAATACATCATCAATCAAGTTGCTTATGAACTTGGAGTGGTGAGAGAAACTTCAATAAAGAAGTTTGGAGCTACGGCCAATTGTTTTACTGTTGCTTGCGGAGCTAGGTTAGCAGAAATGAATAATTTTGAAAATATGTTGTTTGTTCTAGATGGTGATACTTACACTACTCCTGATCAGAAAAAAGCTGCAATAAAAAAGGTATTGACAGGTAATGTTGAAGGATATACAGAAATGAGAGAGGAAGTCTATGAGCGAATTTCAGAATATGTGATTCCTGATAACACCAACCCTGAGAGTCATATCAGAAGTCTAATATTGGCACTTGATCGAACAAGTTTGACGGTCAAAGAGCAAGAATTATATGATGCACTCAACGATATAGAAAACCCTTTAGATCACCATGATATTGTATTTGAATTGCAGCAAAGACTAGGATTAATCCAAGAAGTAACATTAACACATTTAGTAGATCTAGCTTCAAAATCACTAGAATGGAGTGTAATGACTGCCTCTATTCGAGATTGGTTCAACGAAAGAATAATTTAATGATAAAGATAACCATATTGGGTTATAGGAGGTTATCTACTATCAGGACTACAAAGAACCATCACCCAATTTCACTAACACCACAAATTCAAAAGATTTGTTCGAACAAACCTTCAAAAACATAGACGACGTACTGTATAAAGATGCAGGCTCTGATAGCGAACTAGATTACATTGGCCAGACCTCCTGGATCATGTTCTTAAGGTATCTAGATGAATTGGAAATCGATAAAGCGGATGAAGCCGAGCTTAAAGGAGAAGAATACAGCTACATTCTAGACGAAGCCTATCGCTGGCAGAACTGGGCCATGCCAAAGGGAGAAGATGGTAAACTGGATCATCATAAGGCGATGACGGGCCCCGATTTGGTGACCTTTGTAGATGCTCAACTCTTTCCCTACCTAGCTGCCTTCAAGCAAAAAGCAGATAGTCCTAAAACGATTGAATATAAAATTGGAGAAATCTTCTCGGAGCTCAAAAACAAGGTCCAATCAGGCTATAACCTGAGAGAAATCCTGGAGTACGCGGATGGATTGCCTTTCCGTGCTTCTACGGATAAACACGAGCTTAGTCATCTCTATGAAAGCAAGATTAAGAACATGGGGAATGCGGGGCGTAATGGGGGCCAATACTATACCCCAAGGCCCTTGATCCGTGCCATGATCCAGGTAATTGATCCGCAAATTGGTGAGAAGATATACGATGGGGCGGCAGGTTCCTGTGGCTTCCTTTGCGAGGCATACGAGTATCTGTACGAGCGCATGGAAAAGACCACGGATAACCTGAAGACTTTACAGGAAAACACCCTCTACGGCAAAGAGAAAAAGAACTTGGCCTACGTCATCGGCATTATGAATATGATCCTACATGGCATCGAGGCACCCAATATCATTCATACCAATACCTTAAGCGAGAACATCCGGGATATCCAAGAGAAAAACCGTTATCACGTCATTCTTGCCAATCCCCCTTTCGGAGGAAAAGAGCGTAAAGAAGTACAGCAAAACTTCGATATCAAAACTGGAGAAACGGCTTCCCTCTTTTTACAGCACTTCATTAAAAGCTTGAAAACGGGTGGACGTTGTGCGGTGGTGATTAAAAATACCTTTCTGAGTAATGCTGATAATGCTTCTGTTTCCTTGCGTAAGCATTTGTTACAAAGTTGTAATCTACATACCATTTTGGATATGCCTGCGGGAACCTTTACTGGGGCCGGAGTGAAGACAGTCGTCTTGTTTTTCCAAAAAGGGGAACCCACTCAAAAGATTTGGTATTACCAACTAGACCCAGGCAGAAGTATGGGTAAAACTAATCCTCTGAACGATAAGGATATGGAGGAATTTATCGAGCTAAGTAAAAAACGGAGTGACACGGAAAAGTCTTGGCTATTCAATGTATATGATTTGGATGAGGAAACTGTTGACCTTTCACCAAAAAACCCCAATACCACTCAAGAAGCCCCTTTGAGAAGTCCAGGAGAAATATTGAAGGAGATGGAGAGTTTAGACAAAAAGACGACTGCTATTATGGAATCTTTAAAGGAACTAATATGAAGAAAGGTTGGCAAATGAAAAGGTTAGGGGAAGTTTGTAAAACCGGAGCAGGAGGAACGCCTTCAAAAATTCATAGTGATTACTATGAAAATGGCGATATTCCTTGGATTAGAAGTGGGGAAGTGAATAATCGAAATATTACAGAAAGTGAGATTAAAATAACCCTAAAAGGACTAAATAATTCTTCTGCAAAACTGTTTCCAGCTAGTACAGTAGTAATCGCAATGTATGGGGCAACTGCTGGCCAGGTTGGAATCTTAAATTTTGAATGTGCCACAAACCAGGCCGTCTGCGGAATATTTCCTAACAAGGATTTTATACCCGAGTTTTTGTATTACTTCTTCTTAAAGTTTAAAGAGGAGTTAATTGCACAAGCTGTTGGAAATGCCCAACCAAATATTTCTCAAACGAAAATACGGAATACCCTTATTCCAATAGTTTCGATTGAGCTACAAAAACAAATCGTAGCCCTCCTCGACGCGGCTTTCGCAAAAATCGACCAAGCCAAAGCCAACATTGAAAAGAATATAGAGAATGCGAGGGAGCTTTTTCAATCGAAGTTGAATGAGATCTTTAGTCAGCAGGGGGAAGGTTGGGAGGAGGATCTACTGGTGAATCTTTGTGAAGAAAAAAGGATTATCACTTATGGAGTAATAAAGCTTGGGGAGCATGATAGTAATGGCATTCCATGCTTGAGAACCAGCAATGTCAGGTGGCTTCACATTGACATCAATGGGATGAAAAAAATATCCTCAGAATTATCCTTGAATTACAAAAGAACAATTCTACAAGGTGGTGAGGTATTGGTTAATGTAAGAGGAACTCTTGGAGGAGTAGCTGTGGTTCCCGATGAAATGCGAGGATGGAATATATCCAGGGAAGTAGCATGTGTACCTATCGATCAGTTGAAAGTCAATTCCAATTACCTTGCATATTTGATTGGTTCAAACTTCAGTCAGAATTGGCTGAGTGGAGTAAAAAAGGGAGCAACATATATTGGTATCAATCTCGAAGACTTGAGAAAGCTTCCAATATCATTTCCAAGTTTAGAACAGCAGATTCTCTTGGTCAACAAGGCTAACTCTCTTCAAATCTACTCAAGTCAGATTCAGGAATTTTATCAAAAGAAGATTAGCCATTTAGAAGAACTCAAAAAATCCCTCCTACAACAAGCCTTCGCTGGCGAATTGACTTCGATCGACTCCCTCAACACCCAAATCCCAGTAGAATCATGAATGAAGCACAAACCAAACATGACCTCATAGAACCCGCCTTGAAAGCGGCAGGCTGGGATGTGGTTGAAGGCAGTCGTTTGTGGTTGGAATTCCCCATTACCCAAGGGCGTTTAATTGGGCAAAATCGACGTGCCAAGCCGCTTTTTGCGGATTATGTCCTAGAATACAAAAATCGGCGAATTGGGATTGTAGAAGCCAAGAAAAGAGATGTATACTATACGGATGGATTGGGGCAAGCCAAAGATTACGCCAAGCGTTTGAACATACGCTTTACCTATGCGACCAATGGTTTGCAAATCTATGGTGTGGATATGGAAGAAGGCACGGAAGGCGATGTATCTAAGTATCCTACACCCGACGAGCTTTGGGAAATGACTTTCCCTACACCCAAAGAGGACTACAAAATAGAAATAGAAGGCTGGAAAGATCGTTTTTACGACATTTCTTTCGAAGACCGAGGCGGTACTTGGTCACCTCGCTATTACCAAAGAAATGCGATCTACAAAGTCTTGAATGCCATCGCCGAAAAGAAAGAGCGCATCCTCTTGACCATGGCCACCGGCACCGGGAAAACGGCTACCGCCTTTCAGATCTGCTGGAAGCTCTTTCAGGCCAAATGGAATCTGAGACGGGATGGTTCTCGTGCACCCCGCATCTTATTCCTGGCTGACAGAAATATCCTCGCTGACCAAGCCTTCAATGCTTTTAACGCCTTTGATAAGATAGATGAAAACATTAAGGTTAGAATTCGCCCCAAAGAGATCAGGAAAAAAGGACATGTACCTACAAATGGTAGCGTCTTCTTTACCATCTTCCAAACGTTCATGACCGATGCACAGAAGGGGAAGCAAGGGGAAGAGGCGCTAGAAGAGGCCGTAGAGCAGCAAGAAAAACGACCAGAGGACTTCAATTTCGGACAATATGATCGAGATTTCTTTGATTTAATCATCATCGATGAATGTCACCGAGGCGGCGCCAATGACGAAAGTTCCTGGCGGGCTATAATGGACTATTTTTCGCCAGCCGTACAATTAGGTCTGACGGCCACTCCCAAGCGAGATGTCAACGGAGACACCTACGAATATTTTGGTGATCCGATTTATACCTATGCGCTGAAAGATGGTATTAATGATGGGTTCTTAACGCCTTTCAAAGTCAAGGAGATCCAGACGAATTACGATGACTACATCCTCACCAAAGACGATACCATTTTGGACGGTGAAGCTGAAGTTGGTGATACCTTTACCTATAGGGATTATGGCCGTAAAATCATTGTTCAACAAATAGAAAAATATCGGGTCAAAAAGTTTTTGGAGCTCATCAACCAAAAGCAAAAAACCTTGGTCTTTTGTGCCACGCAAAAGCACGCCGCCTTAGTCAGAGATTTGATCAATCAGCATGCCACTAGCCGCAATACGGATTACTGTCATCGCGTCACCGCCGACGATGGCAAGATCGGCGAACAACACCTACGCGATTTCCAAGACAATGAAAAAAGTATCCCCACCGTACTAACCACTTCCCAAAAGCTCAGTACCGGTGTAGATGCCCCCGAGATCCGAAACATCGTCTTGCTGCGCCCCGTCGATTCCATGGTAGAGTTCAAGCAAATCGTCGGTCGAGGTACCCGCCTTTTTGACAGCAAAGCCCATTTCACCGTCTTTGATTTCGTCAAAGCCCATGAGCACTTCCGCGATGATGAATGGGATGGTCCTCCTAAGCCTCCAGAACCTAGGAATACTTATTCCACCGATGAGGAAGCGTCGGGCGTAGAGGAGCCTCTTATCTTGGAACCCTGTCAAGAATGCCAGAATGATCCCTGCGTCTGTGATAATCCACCGAGAAGAATCATACGAGTAAAGCTATCCGGCAATAAAGAACGTGAAATTGATTCCACCGTGAAGACCTCTTTCTGGAGTCCCGAAGGAAAGCCCATCTCCGCCGAGGAATTCATCCAACAGCTATTCGGCGATTTGCCCGCCTTCTTCAGCAACGAAGAAGAACTGCGGAAACTCTGGGTCCTCCCCAGTACCAGAAAAAAACTGCTAGAGGAACTCAGCGAACGCGGCTACTCCAACGAACAACTCGAAGAGCTCCGCAAGCTCGTCCACGGCGAAGAAAGCGACCTCTTTGACGTCCTAAACTACGTAGCTTATCACAGAGACCTAGTACCCCGCCTGGAACGAGCGGAAAAAGCCAAAATCCATATCCTGGACTACAACCCACAGCAACAAGAATTCCTGAATTTCGTCCTAGAGCAATACGTCCGAGATGGCGTCGAAGAATTGGATGACAAAAAGCTACCGGAATTACTGGAGCTCAATTACAAAGCCATCGCTGATGCGAAACAGGAGTTGGGGAGTATTAAGTCGATTCGAGAGATGTTTATTGGATTTCAGGAGTATTTGTATCGGGACAGGGCGATCTAGAAACCTCCTAAAGCACCTAACACGAAAAACCTAAACCCGTGGACCTCAACCAATACAAAAAACAACTCAAGCAAGTCGTTCCTTATGACTTCACAGGGGCCATTACCCAATGCGAAGCCATCATCCGTCCAGATTCCGATACTTACAATGAACTGATCAACATTCAAACTCAATATCAAGAGGCACAACAGCGATATCGACAAAATCATATTGGTCAAGCTGAATTCATGCAGCTACTTTCTCGTCTAGCCACCTCCTTCCTGCACCTAGTGGACAGCATTACGGAATATGACTTGCCTAAGGATGGGCAAGTGGAAGTTGATCCAACGCTCACTACGACCCAAGGGACCGAAGGTAATGACTTCATTGCTATTGAGGCTATTCAGGAGCTATTTTCCTCGGCATATGATGGAGACTGGAAGTGGTTTAAAGAGAGAGACAAAGAGAAGGCCTTTTTTGCCTTAGCTGCACAAAAGTATGCTACCGAAATTTGGCGACAGTACAACTCTATTCGCGTGTTTGGGATGACGGATAACGTTCCTTTAGATTCATTGTTTGTAAGAGTCAATGTTTTGGAAAAAAATCAAGAACAATATCGAGATAGCGTTGACTTCCTACAGCAAAACTTTGACCATACAGCTCGCACCATCAAGTTTGGGACAACGCGCACCACCAAGACCGGGATAGAAACCATCAACAGTCAGGATAAAATGATTGTGCTGGGAAAACCGGGGGCGGGAAAAAGTACCTACCTGAAATCTCTGGCCCTGGAAAGTATCAAGAAGGAATCTCAAATCAAGGATAGGAAGATCCCTATCTTCATTACCTTAAAGGAACTAGCTGACAAGGGGTATTCCTTGATGGATTTCCTTACTTATCAATTTGGTATTTGCTCCTTGGAAGATGCAGGACTCTTTATTGAAAACATGCTAAAAAAAGGGAGGTGTTTACTGTTGCTGGATGGCTTGGATGAAATACAGGAGGAGCGGAAGAATGATATCATTCAAGAGATTATTGATTTTTCAGAGAAGTACCACCAAAATCAATTTGTGATCAGTTGTAGAGTAGCGGCCTACAATGCCTGGTTTGAAAAATTCGCCGATGTAGAGATGGCGGATTTTAATGATCAGCAAATTGAGGACTTTATCATGAAGTGGTTTCATAAAGAAGTCGAGGTAGGGAAAAGTTGTTGGGGCAAGCTCAAAGATGAAGCTCCACTAAAAGAAATAGCAACCACACCGCTACTATTGACCCTCCTTTGCATCGCCTACGATGAGAATCTAGATTTCCACGCTAGTAGAGCTGAATTATACGAAGAGGCTATTAATGCCCTATTAAAAAAGTGGGATTCTTCTCGCCGTATAAAACGTTTTGAGCCCTATAAGAAACTATCCATTTCTCGCAAAAGAGCTTTATTTAGTCAAATCGCGGCTCATACTTTCGAGGAGGGAAAGTACTTCTTCAAGAGAAAGGAAATTGTCCGGCTCATCATTGCTTATATTCAAAACTTGCTCAATATCGATTCCGATGAATTAGAGGATACTGGAGAGCATATTTTTGATGCCATCATCGCTAATCACGGAATTTTCATACCAAGAGCTAAAGGTATATACTCCTTTGCTCACCTGACTTTTCAGGAATATTTTACCGCAAGGTATATTAGTGAGAATTCAACGAAGGGATCTACCTCCGCCTTGATTAAAAATCATATACAGGATGATAAATGGTGGGAAGTATTTTTATTGACCACTTCGATGTTGGATAAAGCGGATCAGTTTTTATTGGAAATACACGAGCATGCTAATGGCATATTACAAGAATCGCCGGGGATTAATAGCTATTTGGAGGCGGTGAAGGATTTGGTACTAGAAAAAGAGAGTCCTTTTTCACGAGTCGTTAGACAATTTAGTGCTTTATATATACTGATCACTTATGCCAGTACCCATGCCAGTGACCTTGCCTTTACCCAGGCCAGAGAACTCGCCCGTGACCTTGCCTTTACCCATGCTCGTACCAATGACCATACCTTTATCCTTAAGGGTGCGCTTGCCGGTGCACTCACCAGTGTCCATAACCGTGCCCGTACCTTTGACTTTACCTTTGATCTTCCCCTTGACTTTGACCGTGCCTATAACCTTGCCCGTAACCTTGACCCTACTAGTGGCAATGCCCTTGCTACCTACTTGCGTATAAAACTAAGATTAGTAGAGTGCCTTCAAACAGAGTGTTATGTATCCAAGGAAACGCGGCAATGGTTGATAGAGCATTAGTTGGAGGAGACGGGGAAAGAGGGATAGTTGGGAGTTTTTTCTGGCTTCAACTTCCTTCCACTCGTAAAAGCTATAATGAACTAAATAGCCTCCTAGTTGTAATTCAAGAGGAGCCTCTTTCTAATAACTTCCCCCCTTTATTTCGCGAAGAATTGCTCTCGCTATAAATGGGTAAAAGGGGAATTTATTAAAGAAATAGCGAGGAAATAGGGTCAAACAATTCAAAGTTATTTCTAAGAATAGAAAAGACACTACTTATTTCACTGTGAGTCAGTGCACTACAAACAAACTTGTACACCTACGATGTCTACCCAAAAGAGAAACAAAGTGACCATCGGTCAAGCCTTCCGTGAATTTATTTGGCCTCGCCGCAGATTGGTACTCTTAGGATTAATACTCATTGTCATAAGCCGCTTGGCGGGCTTGGTCCTCCCCGGGGCCAGTAAATACTTGATCGATAATGTCATCGTAAATGAGGATATGCCGATGCTACGCCTTCTGTTAATGGTTGTAGCAGGATCTATCCTGATCCAAGCGCTGACGTCTTATTGGCTAACTCAGTTATTGAGTGTAGAAGCCCAGTATTTGATTTCCAAGCTACGGGCCAAGGTTCAGGAAAAAATACTCTCCCTACCAATTAGCTATTTTGACAATACCAAATCCGGTGTGCTGGTTTCGAGAATCATGACCGACGTTGAAGGCGTACGGAATCTTGTTGGTACGGGATTGGTACAACTGGTCGGAGGGACATTGACCTCGGTAGCCTCTTTGATTTTATTGATCCGGATTAGCCCAATGATGACGTTATACGTCTTGGTTCCAGTCAGCATTTTCGCCTATATCGCCTTGCGTGCCTTTGGCTACATCCGACCGATCTTCAGGGAGCGGGGAGTCATTAACGCCCAAGTAACGGGGCGACTGGTGGAAACACTCAATGGGGTACGCGTGATTAAGGGATTCAACGCTGAAAAGCAAGAGAATAAAACCTTCGAAAAAGGAGTGGATAACTTATTTCAGAACGTCAAGAAAAGTCTCACTGCCACCGCCTTGATGACTAGTTCAGCCACGTTCCTACTAGGTATGGCCACAACGGGCATTATGGGTATTGGGGGCTATCAGATTATGCAGGGCAATATGACCTTTGGTGATTTCTTGTCTTTCACCCTCTATCTCGGCTTCATGATCGCGCCAATTGTTCAGATGAGTAATATTGGCAGCCAATTAACAGAGGCATTTGCTGGGCTTGATCGGACAGAGGAAATTATGAATATGGAACCAGAGGATGACAAATCCGTTCGTACCATAGAGTTGAAAGAGATTAAGGGAAATATCAAATTTGAAGACGTCTCTTTTTCCTATATCGAAGACAAGGAAGTCGTACATAATATCAGTTTTGATGCACCGAAAGGATCTGTAACCGCCCTGGTTGGTTCTTCCGGGTCGGGGAAATCTACCATCGCCGGTTTAGCAGCGACTTTCCTCACGCCGGATAGTGGTTTGATTACGGTTGATGGAACAGATCTCTCAAAGGTGAGTTTAGATAGCTTCCGCAGGAATTTGGGGGTGGTATTGCAAGACGATTTTCTATTTGAAGGTACTATTCGGGAGAACATTCTGTTTCCCCGGCCGGATGCCGCGGAGGAGGACCTCCAAAAGGCAGTGGAAGCCGCCTACGTCAATGAATTTACAGATCGATTTGAGGAAGGTTTAGATACGCTAATTGGGGAGCGAGGCGTGAAATTATCCGGTGGGCAGCGGCAGCGGATAGCCATTGCAAGAGCAATTTTGGCGAATCCTAAGATCATTATCCTGGATGAGGCAACGTCTAATTTGGATACGGAAAGTGAATCCTTGATTCAGAAGAGTTTGAACGAATTGATGCAAGGTCGTACGACCTTTGTTATTGCTCACCGCCTGAGCACCATCCGTCAAGCCACTCAGATTTTGGTTATTGAAAACGGTCATATTGTCGAGCGCGGAAATCATGACGAGTTGATCGCGAGAGAAGGACGTTACTTCGAATTATATACTTATCAAGCCCGGATTTAAATTACCCTGGTTTGGTTTGATCCTCTTCGCCCAAGATATGGTTTTCCAGGAACTCATGGATCTCTGCAATGGAAGCATCATCGCTAAACCGCATTGGTTCATTGAATTTCACGGATAACCTAACCCCTCTTTCCCGCAATTGTAACCCTTTCTTACCAAAGGCTTTTCGAAACCCATCAATTTCAACAGGTACCACTAATGGCTGATAGGCCTTGATGATGCTAGCGGCTCCTTTTTGCACGGGAGCCTCTGGCGTTGTTGTCCCTTGAGGAAAAGTTATTACCCAACCAAAACCAAGAGCCTTTTCAATCTTTTCTGGTGCCTTGAAATCAGCACCACGACGGACATCTTCACCCTTATACCGCCAAGAGCGTTTAACGGTCACAGCTCCCGCGTAAGAGAATAACTTGGGCAGAATCCCACTTTCCTTCATCGTCTCTTCCGCTGCGATGTAATAGGAGTTTACTCTAGGCACTAATAGATACAAGGGAAAATTGATGTTCTTGAACTTCCATTTTACACTACAAAAGATATGATATAGCGCAATGACATCAGCATAATAGGTTTGATGATTGGAAATGAAGAGCACATTATTTCTAGGTAGTCGAAGTAAATGATTGGCTCCTTCTACCTTCATTTTATTGACGATCGCCAAGCCAGGATAGGTTGCCAAACCGATAATCCCGGTCAGAGCTCTTTTTAGTACTAAAACTTTTCCGAAGGGGTCTTTCAATCGAACGCGTAAGCGAGGAAGCCCCTGTCTTCTCTCTTCTCGCCTATTTCTTTTTTTTTGTCTTCTTTTCCGCGGAGCCTTCCTTATTTTTAAAACTTTCGACATAGATGATCATAGCACTTTAAAAAAATGAAAGGGAAAGGATTGAGCGCAAAATCTTATTACCCTAAAGTGCAATGTAGGAATAAAGCCGCTTATTTGATGCGTTTTAACAGTAATTAGTATGTCTAGTTTCCTGCATTACCTATTCATCGCGAAGGCATTCAACGGGTTGCAGCAAACCAGCTTTGTAAATCTGCCAAGCAATAGTAGCCATTGCAATGAAGAGTGCCATCAGCCCCGCTAGTACGAAATGCTGCCAGGACAGCTCTATATGATAGGCGAAATTATTCAACCATTTCTGGGCAAGTAAGTAGCCTAAAGACAAAGCCAGAAGAACCGCCCCGCAAACGGTTTTCAAGAAGTCTTTAGACAGTAGAGTAAATATGCTAATCCGACTGGCGCCTAACACCTTCCGAACGCCAATTTCTTTAATCTTTCGCTGAATCGAGAAGGTGACTAAACCAAACAAGCCAAGACACGATATTACAATGGCAATTCCTGCAAAATACCCAGATAAATTAGCTACTCGCTGCTCTGATACATATAGGGCACGGTAGTCTTCATCTAGAAATGTGTAAGGCAAGGCCAGCCCAGGATAATACCGATGATACAGATCCTGCAAGGCGGCGAGCGTTGCCTCTTCTGCGCTGCCCTGAATTTTAACCAAAACAGTGTTGGTTTCTTCTGGTTCAAAAAGTATCGCCATGGGTTTTATAGCTTCGTGCAGGGATTGTCCATGAAAATCTTGACATATCCCAATGATCTCCTTGTCACTTCCTTTCCAGTTGATCACTTTCCCGAGTGGGTCTGTCAGGCCAAGGGCGGCGACAGCCCTTTCATTCAGAATGATCTTCTCTGACTCCTGATGTAAGGTCCGGGAGAAAGGTCTTCCAGCTTTTAACCCAATAGAAAGCGTTCTAAAAAAATCATAGCCTACCACTGCCTCATACAAATTGGGTTTTGCCTCATAAGACAATTCCTGTGGAAGCTTATATGCTTTAGTCCAACCTGAAATATCCGTCAACCGATCTTCTATTACAGAACTGGAAACTACTCCAGTAATACTATTCAATTCTTCAGCAAAGAAATCCAGCTTTTCAAATAGTTTATCTTCCCCCTCAAATACAACCACATTATCTTTTTTATACCCCAGATCTTTCGACTGCACATACTTCACCTGCTGAGAAACGACCAAAACACCGACGATCAGCAAGCTAGAGGTAGCAAATTGAAATACGACTAACCCGCGCCGCAAGCCAGATTTGCCGCCGGAACGCTTCAAGTTTCCTTTTAAAATATTTACTGGATTAAATTGAGAAAGATAAAAGGCTGGATAACTACCTGAAAATAGCCCTATCACAAAAATGAACAGTAAACCAGCAAAAATCATATTCGCATCCCCTCTGCAAATTTCGGAGAATCTGGTTCTTACCCACTTTTGGTGGAATCTGTCAACTGGAATCCATCAGGACTCTCTTTCTCAGTAGCTGAAAGCCAGCCCGGCCATACATTTGGCGCTTGATATTTTTCAGACGGTTGACCTGTCCTTCCACTTGACCATTACTCCACTTGAGAGATACTGCTGCTCTTACTGCATCATAGTCTTGTTGTAGCCCCTTGGCAAAATTCCTCAATGAAGGAATGCCGCTTTGCAGTGCTTGATTAATCCAGCGGTTAAGGTGTTTCTTTCTGAGTTTATCTGTCATGTTCTTAAACTTGCGGGCCAACTGACTGGCTTGATTGGCTTGCGGACAGTATTTGTAAAGGGTCCGTAGATAATTCTGAGTTTCTTCATCCAGGTCCTCAAAAGGTTTGCTCATTAGCGAACTAACTTTTCGGGCAGACCATACTTTCACCTTTAAAGGAGGTGGGAGTTTTTCAATACTGCGATCCCTGGGGTATTTGCAAATGAATCTATATACACTTTGCGGCGAACCGGTAAACCCCTGTTCCTTAATCTCACGCCACAATTGCATGTATCTTGTTTCACCCTCATCCCATCTTTTTCTCAGATAATCTTCAAAAGGTAAGGCCTTTGACATCTTAGTCCCTCCGTTTATCTTTTGGGGATATTCCTCATATTTCAAGTACTTTTTAATCGTTTGACGATGAACACCTGTCTGACGATGAATGGATTTGATTGAATGGCCTTTGGACCTCAGACGTTTCACTTCTAAAAAATTCAATTCATACCTTGACAAGGCAGGGGCCTTAGTTGATGTATTTTTGTCTTCTGTAGGGGCTGTTTTTATATCAGGAATTGGATTGTCAGGCGCCTTGGCCTGTTTTCTTTCTCTTTGAGCGATGTCTTTAGCTGCTAGACGTAGTTCTTGATTATGTTTATCCAGCAAGCGCTTCAGGGCTTCTCCAAGATTTTTTAGTAGATGCCATCGATCTGCTACCTGGATCGCATTCGGAGCTCCCAGTTTAGCAGCTTGAGAATAACAACTGGCGCGATCCCTACTAATAATCTTGATGCCGGGATGGGCCTCTAGCCATTTTTTCACCGTTTCCACTTCCCGGTCAGGCAAGAGGTCTATTGGCTTTCTCTTCTCCAAATCCACCAAGATGGTGCCATAGGTATTACCTTTTTTGAAGGCCCAATCATCAATACCCAATATCAGGGGAGAAGCTACCTCGAAGTCATTCGGACAATTGCATATTATCCGTAAAATGGTGGACCGACCTACTGGCATCCCCAGAAACGAAGCAAGTTTAGAGCCAGCATTACCGCCAAGGGCATAACCGATTCGAGTAAGGTGTGCTGTCAATCTCGATGTACGACGGGCATAAGGCTTTAGATTTTCACCGAGTCGTTCAGTAAAAACCTTACGGCTGCAATTTTCATTCTTACAGTAGTACTTATTGACACTCAGATTAACCTTAACCGGAATACCCGCCCAAGGTAAGTCTAGTAGTTTGCGCATATAATTACTATGCCTACTTAGGCTTCTTTGGCCACAGTCCGGGCAAATACCTTGGACACTCTTTGTCCTTAGCTTAAGCAGAAAGTGATCTTCCCGCTTATCCAAAGCCTGGAAGCAAACCAAATTCGAGATAGGTAGTAGTGCTGGGGATACCATCCATTGAAAATACCCCACCGTCTTTGGTCATCAGGCTTCTTTCCACCAAAAGTGGGTAAGAACCAGATTCTCCGAAATTTGCATTAAATATCTCGGAAGAAACAAAATAGCAAATTGTTGTACCTATGTTGTATCTGAAAAGAAAAAAGAGCTATAGATTTATCTATAACTCTTTGGAAATCAGAGTAGCGCGGGGGAGACTTGAACTCCCGACCTCAGGATTATGAATCCTGCGCTCTAACCAGCTGAGCTACCGCGCCATCACGGCTTTTGAAGTTAATACACTGAACCACATTCGGATCTTATCGTTGCATTTTCTTCAAAAGCGGTGCAAATATACAGGATTTATTACTAAAGCAACAAGCTTATTCGAAAAAAGATTCCCGCTCGTTCCAATCTTCTTCCTGAGTTTTCTGGAACAGTAAATTCAAGCCCACCCGGAAATTGGCACTATGACTGTCTTTGGGTTGAATGGCGGTAAATATATTATCGGTAGCGGCTACCACTTGTACTGGCCCAAGCTTAGCGATGGCTTGTAATCCAAAGTTATCATAGCGCTGCTGACGATAGGCGTAGGTAGCCCCTAAGGTTAAGATAGGGTGTAGTGTCCATTGCCCGTTCAGCGCCAAGGCGCCATAGGTCTCCTCTCGGTAGTTTTCTGTGTAGAAGAGGGCTCCGAGCCGAATCTTTTGGGTAAGATCATATCCCAAAGTAAGATAAGTCCGAAGAGGTAGATCAGTGCTATAGCCCTGCTGTGTCTCAATCGGATTGTATATCTCTCGAAGGGTATCAATAGCATTACCTAAATCTGTTTGGCTATCCAAAATGCCCTGCGCCACGTTCAATCCTTGATATTCGAATTGACCTTTTAAACTGTAATTGCGTACATCTTCTTTCCAATCAATTTGTCCACCGATATCCAACGCACTGACCCCGATGTCCAGTTTTCCTAACTTTAGGTGTACGCCTAAGTCAAAAGCAAAGCCATTATTGCTGGAAAACAACTGTTCCGTCTCAACTTGTCCAAAACTGAAGTTAAGATCTAGTTGATCAAAGCCATCATATTGAAGTGCACCCGATGAATTTACTAGGTAATCAGCATCTAATTGTAGTTGGTACACATCTTCGCTAGTGGATAAGCGTAAGTCAGTGCGAGCTGTAGACACGTCTGCTACGCCGCTCAGGTACTTGGCTTTAGCACCAATGGTTAGCTTTGATCCTAGTTGATAGGCCAGGCCTAGACTATACTCGTGGTAGGCGTTCAACTGTAGATCTGGGCCGAAAGCCACATTTTGGCCAACGAATTGTGCATTTCCCTGCCAAATGAGCTGAGGAAGTGTTTTAGGATAATCGGCAAAGGCATTGTAACGTAGCATGTGCCCGAGGCTGAGCTGGAAATTCCCGGTTCTGAAGCCTAAACTGAGGGTTTCTAAATCCAGGTTTTCTCGGAGAAGGTTGTCCCGATCCAATAGGGCAATCCCTCGATCAACATCGATGATGTTTTGACCATCCCTTTCGATGATTAGATCATTATAGGTGATATTCTCGACGTGCAGATTATTGTAAATCCCAGGTAAGCCAATAACAAATTTGTGCTCCGGAATGAAAGCAGGATTAGTTCGGTTGGCTTGCCAGAGGTTGTGGTAAAAGGGCGTGCTAAGATCTTGTTGGGCTAGCAAAGGCATGATGCCGAAGCCAATGAGGATGAATGCGAATTTATATTTTAACATGATTGGTTTTTTGTGTAACGATCAAATGGTTGAACTACAAATAGGGGATTCCTTCAGCTCACGACTGTAAGTGAAGAAAGTATGGTGCAATAGGAGAATCTTATCGCTCTACTTTCAATTTGGCACCAATGCGTAGATCTACCGTTTGATTGCCTAATACACGTACAGGTACTTCTCCTTCATTAGTAGTAGAAAAGGAAGCTACGATAAGCAATTGTTTGGCGGCTTTGATCGGTTTGAAGCGTTCATCTGCGAAATCTGCAAATGCGGTATGGGTGGTCGTTTCTGTGACAAAACCATTTGTATCGACGGGAGCGGCCTTGGCTACGCGTTCTGGTTGACTGAACAAAGAATCTAAGACGATGCCTCGTTCTCCGCGGAAGTAGCCTTGCACATCAACGGCTAGTGGAATATCGTTATCCGTTACCAACTTGAATTCAGCAGCCGTTACATCACCATAACCAGAGAAGTCAATAGCGAAGGTGTCTTGAGCGATAAAGTTTCGGGCATTACCGAATAGGGGAAGCTCCACCTCCACATTAACCCGATAGAAACTGCTGTCCGTAATAAAACCAGGCTCATCCGTTTCACTGCCAGGGCTGGTGAGGATATCTACATCGTAGAACAACGAAATTGGCCCTGCACCTAAGAGTTGATCAATATTGGAGTTGTTCTTATCAAAAGTAAAAGCGGTTTCCTTGGTTTGGCCGATCTCTTCAAGCGTAGGATAGTTGAAATCAATGCCATTATCGACTAATTCACTTTCGATGGACAATACCTCAGCGCGAACCGTAGTTACGTCGAATTTTTTCACAATGGCCTGAGTTGGAATACCAAATGAATTTTCTACATAGAAATTTACCTTTGGTTCTTCAAAATACACTTCCCCTTGCGTCCAATTCTCAAAGAAATCAATGTGAATGGTATCTGAACCACCAGGATAGAGTTGATTGGCAAAAAATCCTTCTGCGTAGGCAAACAAAACATTCTGGAAACTGATGTAAGCACTGGGAAGTAGCAGGGGATTTTCCGAATCTAATCCCTTTGCAAAATAAGTGATCTGGATATTACCGGCAGCATCTGGGTTTACCTCATATTCTGTAATATCTGCCGCGGCAAAAAGATTGGTGGTGAAAGGTTCATCTCCTTCACCAGAATACGCCGGAATACTACTGGTAAAGCTTAGTACTTCCCCTTCTTTGGTGACTTGCGGTAGGGTAATCGTTACTTCTACTTCCTCAGGATGCGGATTCCGGAAATAATAAATGAATTGCCCTTGCTTGATATCGATCCGCTGAATTTCTAAGCCACTTTGATCGTAAAGCGGTAAGGACTGATCAGGAGAAAATAAAGGGATAATGGAAAAAGTCTCCAAGGTCTCATAAAAAGGAGCAAAGACTTCATCACTATTTTGGGAAATCACATTGCCTTTGTACAAAAAGCGAAGCGTTCCATCAGGATCAACGAAAAGCGTTGAGTTTTCTTCGAAATCTTCTAGTAACTCATCAATTGAGATCTGTGTATTAATTAGAGGAATGGCGTATTCTGCGCCATATTCCACCTTATCGATCTCATCAAAGGTTTCTAGTTGGGTACAAGCGCCTACGAGTAGGCTTACAGCGATTACTGCTTTGAGGAAATATTTTTGCATAGCCTTCATTTTTTGGGTGTCGGAGATAAGGCTAGCTATTTGGGATTTGAACAGGATGGTGGAAATATTATCATTAATAATGAAAAATGTAGGATGGATACGATGTAAGATCGTCTAACCTCCATTATACATTGAACATGGTACTACCACATCCGGTCCCAAAACGTTGCTATTTTCCGTAACCATTAACCCGAAACTAGGGGTTTTTAGTATCTGAGGGTGTAAAAATATTCTTTGTCTTTACTACAGCTGGCTAAAAGTAAATACGAAAATCCGCTAGCCAACGCTGCTTATGCTTTAAACAAAGAATCACAAGTAAGATTGGGTTTCTGCGTGCTTAGTGTGCAAAGGTAAAAAGAAATTAGGAAGCATGCAGGTCGGGAGTGACATTTATCGTTGTGGAACTGACGAAAGCATTTTTCTCGGGTATGAGCATACACCATTGTACCTTAATCTGACATCTAGGACTTTAGATTAGTAGCTTTTGAAAAAATCGACTAGCGCATATCTCAAAATAATCTTGTAATCTGTAAAGCAAAATCTATGAAAACGGTAACATCATTTTTATTCCTCATCAGTATTATAATCGTTCTAAGCAGTTGTGGATCAAGTAGAGTCCCCACAGCCACCTTTAGTTCCCCCCAAACGAATCCTGAACCTCTCACCAAGTCTTTATTTAACTTTGAAGGGCGTTCTATTTCTGAAGATGATATTGCTAGAATATTGTCCAGTGAGATTCAATTACCAGATACAGTCAGATTGGCCATTCTGAATTATTCTTCTAGTTCTGTGAATCGCTACTATTCTTCGTACTGGAGCAATGAGGAATTTCTTAAGCTACAACAATCCTTTGTGGATATCTTCAAGGAAAAGTTAGAAGCGAATGGCAAAGTGAAGCGGGTTATTCTCATGCCAAAGCTAATGATGGGTAATAATCCAAACATCTTCACGTTAAGGGAATCTGCTGTAAGATTACAAGCCGATTTATTTCTCGTCTTTTCAATCAATAGCGATATCTATTACCGTTACAAGGTCTTTAAGAAGGATGAAGCCAAAGCCTATGCCACCGCAGAGGCCTTACTCATGGATGTCCGAACAGGAATTATTCCCTATTCTGAAATTGTGACCCACGAAAAGCAAGTCACTAAAGACAATACCATTGATTTGACGGATCAGGACACTCAGAAAAGAGCTGAAAATGGAGCAATCCAGATAACGTTAGAAGATCTCAGTAATCGCCTCAATCAGTATCTGAGATTACATTTATAGATACTTTTCTCCTAATCGAATACTATGTTTTGATTCTATCTCACCTCATCATTGGAAAAAACTAATGCGTAAAGACGATATCTCAACATATGAATGGCTGCTTCATTTATGTGTCGCATACCATGATTGAGTTGTAAGTGGTTGACTGTTAGCTTTTTGTGTTGTTTTTTTTACGCTTGTTAGGGTAAGTAGAATTGCTGTGGATAAGCCTCTAAGCTTGTCGATAAAATGTTCTTTGCGCAAAATTAAATGTACTTTTCTGCTAAATACTAAGACAATTATGTTGACAAACGTGTAGTGGTCAGAAAAAAATATTATCTTTCAATAGATCAGTGTAAGTTTTGTAGACGCTCTTAAGTCCAAAAACAGTCTTAGACTCCAAACAGCATAACTCCGTTTTGTAAATATCTAGCATTTTTTGTAGAAGAAACTAACCGAAAAAGACTCGAACAAATAGACATGATATGTCAGCAACTGCTTGTTGCTGCACTGGAAAATTATTACCTGTGTCAGTGATATGTTACTTCACTGCATAGGGGGACTAATGTGTGTTAGCGATGTATCACTTTGCTACACCGATCCTTTATACTCTTTATTGCTGAACTTAGAACCTAGCTTTATGAAAAAAAGTCCATTACTTTTATTGTTTCTGGCGGTGTGTTTCACCCCGTTGCTTGCACAGCAATCGGTGAGTGGACTCGTGACCAGCAGTGATGATGGGCAGCCCCTGATAGGGGTAACCGTCACTGTTAAGGGAACCACCACCGGAACAGTTTCTGACCTAGATGGTCGTTACAGTATTGACGTTGCTTCGGACGGCATACTAGTCTTCTCATACACCGGCTTTGCAGTGCAGGAAATTACCGTTGGAAGCCAAACAACGATAGATGTGATACTAGATCCTGGGGTTGCCCTGGGAGAGGTAGTTGTCACAGCACTTGGGGTGGAACGAGATAAGAAAGCCCTGAGTTATTCGGTTACGGAGGTGGCCGGAGAAGGCTTCCAAGAAGCACGCGAAATTAACGTAGCGAACGCCTTAGCTGGAAAAATTGCCGGGGTGAATGTGAGTAATATCGCATCGGGGCCACAGGGGTCTAGCCGGGTAGTGATTCGCGGAAATGTATCTTTAACCGGAAACAATCAACCGCTCTATGTTGTAGATGGTGTTCCTATTGATAACTCTGGCTTTGGCCAGGCAGGTCTTTGGGGTGGTTCTGATGAAGGGGATGGCACCTCCAGTATTAACCCAGATGATATTGAAAACATCACCGTCCTAAAGGGAGCCAATGCTGCTGCTTTGTATGGTTCTCGTGCCTCCAATGGGGTGATTTTGATCACCACCAAATCAGGTAAGGCGGGCAAAGGAATTGGAATCGAATTCAATTCTAATTTTGTTTTTGAAAACTATCTTGACCAACTTGATTTACAACAAGAATATGGACAGGGTAGAGAGGGCCGAAAGCCAGTTGACCAAACCGATGCTTGGGATTCAGGTACAAATTCTTGGGGAGCTCGCTTGGATGGTAGTTCTGCGCCTCAATTCGATGGCGTGAGCCGACCCTACTCCTATGCAGGGGATAACCTAGATCGCTTTTACCGAACCGGAACAACTTTTACCAACTCGCTTGGCTTCTCAGGTGGAGATGAAAATCAACGGGTACGCTTGAATTTCTCTAACTTGGAGAATGAAAGTATTGTTCCTAATTCTGGTTTTACCAGGAGAAATGTAAGCCTTTCCTACAACGGAAAATATGCAGAACGCTTAACGATTTCATCCAGAATCTTGTATTCCAATGAAGATGCTAAAAACCGTCCACGTATATCGGACTCACCCGGTAATGCACCTCAAGGCCTAGCTCGCCTCCCTCCCAATATCAATGTCGATGACTTAATCGGGGATCCCAATAAGCCAGGGGCGGTGCCAGAAGGGACTACTACGTTTGATGGTAAGGCAACCGGAGAAGAGATGCAGATTTCAGGAAACTTATGGAATCAAAACCCATGGTGGGCCGCACACCAATACGAGAATACGGATGTGAGAGACCGAGTCATCACTTCCAATTCTGCTCGTTATGATATTACGGACTTCTTGTACATTCAAGGACGTTTTGGAATGGACTGGTACACGCGTAGAGAAACCGATATCACGCCATTCGGTACCGGCTACCAGCGTCGAGGTAGTATGACAGAACAAGAAGAAAGAATTCGTGAAATCAATATTGAAGGTATTTTAGGTTTTGATAATACCTATGGAGATCTCTCCATCAATGCTTTCGTAGGGGGCAACAGAATGAGGAGATCTTACGAAGCGCTTCGCTTAAGTGGTAGCAACTTTAATATTCCATTCTTTAACACCTTTGCTAACCTGGCAAACCAGAGCCCAGGCTATGGTTTTAGTGAAAAAGGAATCAACTCTGTATTTGGATCTGCGACCATCGGCTACAAAAGCTTTCTATATCTGACGGGTACTGCCCGACAGGATTGGTTCTCTACACTGACACCGGAAACAAATGATATCCTCTATCCCTCGGTGGGTGGTAGTTTTGTCTTCACCGAGTTAATGAATACTACTAATGGTGTTCTGAGTTACGGTAAACTGAGGGGATCGTGGGCTCAGGTAGGTGGAGATACTGATCCTTATCGCTTAGCCCTGACCTATGGCCTTGGTCAAGGCCACCTCGGTAATCCAACGGCTTCGATTTCGCAAAGTAATATACCGAACCGATTCCTAGTACCACTGACCTCTACCGAATTTGAAATCGGGTTAGACCTCCGCTTTTTCAACAATCGCTTAGGCTTAGATTTTACCTATTATCAGCAGAAGACAACGGATGATATCTTGAATGCAACGATATCCACGAGTTCGGGCTTCAATGGTACCACTATCAATATTGGGGAGTTAGAGAACTCTGGTATTGAAGCCTTGATCACAGGGCGGCCTGTCCAAAGCAGTAATTTTAACTGGGATGTTACTTTGAACTTCTCGATCAATAACAACAAAGTAATCTCTTTATCTGAAGGTATCAATAGCATCCAGATTGGTGAACCTCGTACCCGTTTTGCTTTTATCAATCAGGTAGTAGATCAGCCATTTAGTACCATCACTGGCTTTACCCAAATGATGATCAATGGCCAACCTGTTTTTGATCCCGATAGCGGGCAGCCGGTACGTTCAGATGAGACTTCCATTATTGGTAATGGTGTGCACCGATTCGTTGGAGGTGTCACCAACGAGATTAGCTATAAAAACTTCTACCTGGATTTCTTGATTGACTTTAAGGCTGGTGGTGAGATATACTCCGGTACCAATGTTAGGTTTGTAGGGCAAGGCTTACACAAAATGACCACTGAACCCTATAGTGGTTTAGGTTTTGAATCACAAGGTCGTGAGTCTCTGACCGTATCAGGTGTAGATAGAGAGGGTAATGCTATGACGAAGACCTTAGATGCTACTGAAATCCCCGGTTTCTGGGGGGCTTATCAGCAATTGTCTGATCGCTTCATTTACGATGCTTCTTTCATCAAGTTCCGCCAATTGAGTTTAGGATATCGCATCCCAGACGGCTTCCTAAGCAAGACGCCGATCAGATCAGCCAATATCTCTATCGTTGCTAGAAATCTATTCTTGTTGTTCACAAATCTAGAAAATGTAGATCCAGAGTCTAACTACAGCAACGCCAACGCACAAGGTTTGGACTATTTCGGGGTTCCGCAAACTCGGTCCTTCGGATTCAACCTTAAGGTTACTTTTTAACTAATGCGTAAACAAAAAACAATGAAGTATATCAATAAACTATTAATACTGGCTATTGTCTGCCTGGTTCCCTTGACTGGGTGCGACTCAGATGAACTGGTTGACTTGAATATTGATCCTACTGCGGCGAACGCTTTGGATTGGAAGTTCATGTTTACGCAGGGCATCGTACAAGCAGCCGAGAACCGTTACGTCAACGGTCGAGCTCATCTTGGAATAACTTCTCACCTTATACAGCACATGGCTTCTTTGGAGTCGGGCGAACGTGCAATGGGAGATAAGTATACGCAGAACGAGGACTCCAAGAACTCCTACATGTGGTATGTATACCGCAATTCTTTGAAAACATTGGCAGAAGTTATCCGTCAGACTGGACCAGAAGGAACTAATCCTAACTGGATCAATTTGCATCATGCGGCACAGGTCATGTACATCCTTCCAATGCATATTATGACAGATCTTTATGGTAATGTTCCTTATTCTGAAGCGAATAAAGGGGTGGATGGGGTTTTCTTCCCAGCCTATGACGATCAAGAGAGCATTTACAAGGACATGTTGAATAAATTGGATTTGGCGGCTAAGGCTCTTGGTTCCGGAACTGATGCGCTTGGGGCAGCAGATTTAATTTATGGGGGTGATATGGATAAATGGAAAAAGCTGGCTAATTCCTTAATGCTACGCTTGGCTATGCGGATTTCCAATGTAGATGCAGCGACTGCGCAGGAGTTTGCTCAAAAAGCCATTAGTGGTGGGGTGATGACGAGCAATGATGACATGTGCTGGTTACAAATGTCAGCCGGACCAAGCCAATGGTTTAATCAAAATGGAATCTCACGTGCGTTGATCCCTGATGATTGGGGAGCCAACTCAGTAATGAGCAAGACCTTGGTTGATTTTCTGAAGGAACGCAATGACCCCAGATTGAGTATCTATGGAGGTGGCATTGGTCCTTGGGCAGGCCCTTTCAATACCGATTTTGATGCACAGCAAGGGATGCCCAATGGATATGACTCGGAGACCATTAAGGAGTTTGAGAATACTACCGATGCAGTGGACCCGCTTACTACTTATACTCGGTTGAATACCAAACTGTTGGATGTAGATGATCCTTTTATCTTCATGACCTATGCTGAGGTAGAATTCTTGTTGGCGGAGGCTGCCTTGAAGGGATGGCATAATGGTGCGGCAGCAGATCACTACAATGCTGGAGTTAAGGGAAGTATGCAACAGTGGGGAATTTTTGATTCCTCTTTTGAAGTATCTGATGCCGATGTTGATACCTACCTGGCAAACAATCCATTTGACGGAACCATGCAAATGGTAGCGGAACAACATTGGGCAGCTAACTTCATGCAGTGGTATGAAGCCTATAGTAACTGGCGAAGAACAGGAATACCTGCCTTGACGCCAACTAACTATCCTGGTAACCTTACCGGCGGACAGATCTTCAGAAGATTACAATATTACACCAATGAAGTAGCCAATAACCCTAATGTTAAAACTGGCGGTACCTCCCCAGATGATTACATGACAAGAATCTGGTGGGATGTAAATTGATTTTCTAAACCGATTGATATTTAGATGGATAGCGGTGCTGATTTTATCGGTGCCGCTATTTGTTTTCCCTCATAGTATTATCCACTATATTAGCACCAACCAATCTTTAGTCCAACAGTTTTAATAAGGATGTTGAAAAGTAGAATATCCATACTGACCTTAACGATCTCTATCGGTATTACCCTTCTCTCCGCCTGTAGTCAGAAAAAAACGGAGTTAACTTGGAATCAATCTTTATACAATGTTGGGGCTCAATCCTCACCCCGGACTAGCGATCTGAATCAAGATGGCGTTCTAGATATTGTGATTGGTGCAGGCAAAGAGGAATTAGGCCCCATCACTAATGGGGTGATGGCTTTAGATGGCGCCACTGGGCAAGTATTGTGGGAACAGGCAGCTAATGCACATATGGTTGGCTCTGCTACTTTTTATGATGTTACAGCGGATGGAGTGGAGGATGTTTTCATTGGGGGCCGTAACCACAACCTAAAGGCCTTGAATGGTAAAACGGGAGCTTTGATTTGGGAGTATCAAGTAAGAGATACAAGCTTTCCTATCCTGCAGTACGCGCGATTTAATTTTTACAATAGCGTTTTAGTACCAGATATAACAGGAGATGATCGACCAGAATTGCTGATCACTAATGGCGGTAATTGGGATGCCCTGCCGGGGTCCACTGAGGACCGCTTCCCCGGAGTGCTGATGTTGATAGATATTCATGATGGGATGGTTATAGCGGCTGATACTATGCCTGATGGGAAAGAATCTTACCTGTCTCCGCTCTTTCTTCCAGGAAGAAATGGGAGAGCGGATCAAGTTGTTTTTGGCACGGGAGGGGAAACGATTGGTGGACGACTCTACTTGGCAAAATTGTCGGACTTAGCTCAATCTGATTTATCTGCTGCCCAACCTGTTCTGCAAGAAAGCGGTCATGGTTTTATTGCGCCCCCTGCCTTAGTAGATCTTAATCAAGATGGTTTTTTGGATATAGTTGCAGTCTCACACGCGGGTACTATCTCGGCAGTTGATGGCCAAACACAAAAGTTGTTGTGGGAACAAGCTTTCGGTGGCTTGGAGTCTAGTAATGCCCCAGCTATTGGTCATTTTAATGAAAAGGCTGGCCTTGATGTACTGGCGACTTTGTGTAAAGGAGTTTGGCCAGACTATAGTGTAGCTGTACAAATCGTTTTGGATGGGAAAACGGGAGAGATCAACTATCAGGATACCTTAGGCTGTTACTCCCTTTCTTCGCCGGTGATCTATGATCTGGATAGAGATGGAGTGGATGAAGCCATACTCAGCCTCAATATTTATGATTGTGAAATGGAATTCACAGAGGATGTGCGCTCTCCCGCTAAGATTGAGAACCAAATAGTAGCATTGGATATTAAACGTAATAGCCAACGGCCCATCGATCGTAACGTGGGTTTTCGGAACATCTACTCTACCCCATGGCTGGGAGACTTGGATGCTGATGGCTATCTAGATATTGTCTATATCCAGAATTTCAATCCAAACGACCTTACCAAATTCTTGGGAATGAGCATGAAGCGAGTAAGTACGGCGATACGTATGTCTGAACCCCCAATATGGGGAGGTTATATGGGTCAATCCGGAAACGGACTCGTTCCAATAAAATAATGCTGTCTTGTATCTACGGATATTTGAAAAACCCTAATGACGATCAACAAGCAAAAAAACTAGCCATGTCCATCAGAAATTGCCTCTTACTAACCTTTTTCTTACCCCTATTTGTGGCTTGTACGGGAGAGTCTCCCAATACAAGCGATAGTGAAGCTTCTACGGGGAAGGCAGAACATACTTTCTTTGCCTCGCTTCCTGCTACTGAAACTGGGGTCGATTTCATTAATCAGGTGGAAGATCAGAATGATTTCAATATTCTCACCTACAGGAATTTCTATAATGGAGGAGGCGTAGCGATAGGAGACATCAATAATGATGATTTACCAGATCTGTATTTCACATCTAATTTGAGTGGCAATCGCTTGTATGTGAATAAAGGCAATTTTGTTTTTGAAGATATTACGGAGCAAGCAGGGGTGGCTGGGACAAAGGCATGGAGTACTGGTGCGACGATGGCAGATGTCAATAATGATGGGTGGTTAGATATCTATGTCAGTAATTCTGGCGATATCGCCGGAGATAACAAGGAAAATGAACTCTTCCTCAATAATGGCGATCTCACTTTTACGGAGAAAGCTGCTGACCTGGGACTTAATAATAAGGGCTATTCTACCCAAGCCTCTTTTTTTGATTATGACTTGGATGGAGATCTGGATTGTTATTTGCTGAACAACAGCTTTAAAGACCCCAGCAAGATTGAACTCTATCGTAGTATGCGGGAAAAACCCGATGAGTTAGGCGGAGACAAACTGTATCGGAATGATGGTGGTACGTTCACAGATGTAACTCAATCAGCAGGGATTTTTAGTAGTGAAATTGGTTTTGGTTTAGGTGCGGCGATTGGAGATATTAATCATGATTTTTATCCAGATATCTATGTGAGCAATGACTTTTGGGAAAGGGATTACCTCTACATCAACCAGGGGGATGGTACCTTTTCGGAAGAATTAATTGACCGGATTGATTTTTGTTCCATATCCAGCATGGGAGGAGACATTGCGGACCTAAATAACGATGGATATCCAGAAATTATCTCGACCGATATGCTCGCCGGGGATAATTATCGCCTGAAAGCCATGTCTGCTTTTGATCCCTACCATTTAGAAGACATCAAGTATCGGGCAAATTATCATTATCAGATTGGGCAAAACTGTCTACACCGAAATGATGGGCAGGGAGACTTTCAAGAAGTAGGTATGTTATCCGGTGTGGCAGCAACGGATTGGAGTTGGGGGGCTTTGGTGTTTGATTTCGAAAATGACGGAAAGAAGGATTTGTTTGTGAGTAATGGTATTCAGAAAGATTTGATGTATATGGATTTTCGAGATTTTCTGGCCAATAATGATGTATATCGCAAAATAGCTAAAAAAGAAAGTGTTGACTTCTCGGTACTTATCAATCAAATGCCTTCCAACCCCGTGGCTAACTATGCCTTTTCCAACAGAGGGAACTTACAATTCAAAGATCAGGCAAAACAAATGGGCTTAGGTCAGCCTTCTTTTAGCAATGGCGCGGCTTATGCCGACCTGGATGACGATGGAGACATGGATTTGGTCATCAATAACGTCAATGCCGAAGCATCTATTTATCGGAATGAAGCAGAACAAGTGGGACATCATTTCTTGAAAATCAAGTTCAAGGGGAATGAGACTAATCCTTTTGGGGTTGGGGCACAAGTCAAAATCCAGACGGGAGACGGCATGCAGATTCGCCAAAATTTTAATAGCCGTGGCTTTCAGAGTAGTGTCGAACCCGAACTGATCTTTGGTCTGGGAGAGCAATCGAGCATTGAGCGACTAGAAGTGGTATGGCCAGATCGAAAGAGTGAAATCTTGGAAAATGTAGAAGTTGATCAAACCCTAAATTTGGCGTATAGCAATGCTACTAGCGAGGCTACTACTCCCCGCAAGCCCACTCCTCTTTATGCCGAAGTGAGTCAGCAAATTTTAAAAGGAAATATACAGCACAAGGAGAATAGGTACAATGACTTTGATCATGAGGGATTGCTGTTAGGCATGTTGTCTACCGAAAGCCCGCGCTTAATCAAAGGGGATGCCAATGGAGATGGCCTAGAAGATTTTGTGATGTTGGGTGCAAGGGGTGATGATGACAAGTTGTATTTGCAAACCAGTACAGGTGCCTTTAGGTTTAAAGCGAATCCTGTATTTGCGGCTAAAGATGTGAAGGACTTTGAAAGTAGTTGTGGGGCTTTCTTTGATTTTGATAAAGATGGGGATCAAGATTTACTCCTGGGGTCGGCTGGAAATGAATATCAATTGGGCAAAAAGTTTTTCATCCTGCGGTATTTCCGTAATGATGGACAAGGCAATTTTATGGTTGATAATAGCAATATCCCTCAGATTGTCGGTAATTTTTCTTGCCTGGAAGTCTCAGATATCGATCAAGATGGAGATCAGGATTTGTTTATTGGTGGGCGTTTGGTGCCGGGTAATTACGGACTCCCTCCCAGAAGTTATCTCATGTTGAATGATAATGGACGTTGGCGTGATGTAGCCCCAAGTGCGGTGGCGGGTTTGGGTATGGTCACGGATGCCTGCTGGGCTGATATTGATGGAGACCAAGATGAGGACCTGATTGCCGTTAGTGATTGGGGCGCAGTAAGTGTCTTCAAGAATGAGGGTGGGCAAATGCGTATCACAGCGCCCATTGAAAATAGTAAGGGCTGGTGGCGTAGGATCGAACCGGCGGATTTAGATGGTGACGGAGATATGGATTTTGTGCTGGGCAATTGGGGGTTGAACACCAAATTGAAGGCGAGTCCGAGCCGTCCTATCAGTATGTACGTTAGCGATTTTGATCAAAACAATCGCAGCGAATTCATTATCAATTGGTTTGCGCCTTTAGATGATAAGGCCTATCCTTTTGCCACAAAAAATGATATCACGCAACAACTGCCCGAATTGCGTAGGAAGGTGCTCAAGTATGAAAGCTATGCCAAAGAAACCTACGAAACGCTTTTTGATCCGGCTCAACAACAGCAAGCCATCCCTTATGAAGTAACAAACCTTCAAACCTCCGTTCTCTGGAACAATGGAGGGACATTTTCTTTACAAGCCCTTCCACTTGAGGCCCAACTAGCCCCTGTTTTTGCCATTGCTGTTAATGACTTTAATGCGGATGGTCAAGCAGATATCTGGTTGGGGGGCAATTTTTATTCCCTGAAACCCCAGGTAGGACGACATGATGCCAGCCGAGGCGTTTTACTGATAGGCAAGGGGAACCAGCAATTTGAAAGTATGGGGTATCGCGAATCTGGGATTCGGGTAGATGGGGAAGTTAGAGACGCCAAAGTGTTGAACCTGGGAGGAGAGCAGGTATTTATTGTGGCGAGAAATAATGCAACATTACAAGCGTTTAAGCAGCAATAATTTACCCACCAGATGATCCCTTATCCGGTGGGTAATGGGATTACATTATTTCGTCCATTGCTGATTCCAGCGAAATTGCAGGACAGGTCCATTGTTAGATCCTACCAGCACCGCAGTTTTATTGATGCGAGCTAGACGCTTGACATCATGAGGTACAAAAAAGCCACTTTCCAATTTGGATAGCGGAGTAAATGCGCCTTTCCCATCCCCTAACAGCACTAGTCCAATACCGGCATCATTTCTAGGGGTTTCTACTTCAGCGGCATATAGGTTGCCTGCCAGTAGGATATCTAGATTCCCATCTTGGTCAAAATCTTCGACCAATATATCATTGACAGAAGACCATTGTGCTTCGACGGGTAGCTGATGGTTCCGAAAACCTTCTTTACCTCTGTTTTCGAGGAAAAGGCTTGCAAATGTATTAGCCTTTAGATGTAAGGCTTTACTTAGGTTGTCGTCTTCGTAGACTTTGGTAATATTCGCCGAGGCAAATAGATCATAGGTCTCAAACTTTTTCTTGAGCTCAGGAACTTGTTCCGCAGAACAAGCCCGCCCCCTAAGCGGAAATTGTTCTCCGAAGTTATAGTAGGCTAGGACAATGTCCTTGCTACCATTGTGATCAAAATCGTAATAGTATACTTCAAATGGTTCCGCTTCGCTAGCTTGGTACTTGTAATTGAGGCCGAGATTGCCAGCAATGAGATCCATATCTCCGTCTTTATCCATATCCGCAGCATCAATGCTGAACCACCAGCCGGTAGTTTCTGCCAGACCATAGGCAGCTGTTTTATCCTGGAAGGCTTGTCCATCGTAGGCCAATACCTTAATAGCTGTCCACTCACCGAGGAGTACCATTTCATTCCTTTTATCGCCATCAAGATCAGCCCATATAGCATCATTAATCATTCCAATATTCTTTAAGGCAGGGGCGAGGTCGGTGGCATCCGTAAATTGACCACCATCATTTTTTAACAATTGGCTGGAGGCTGCTTCAGGGTAGGCCCAAGGGATGTGTCGCCCCGTAACTAGCAGGTCGAGATCGCCATCTTGGTCAAAATCTTCGGGAAGGACCTGGGAGCCACTAAAGCGGCTAGGGGAGAGTGCTTGTTGAGCTTTTTCAAATTGCCCTTCCCCATCATTAAGATATAGTCTATCCTGATATTGCGGAGCACCCTCGGGATATTCATTTCCACCACTAACTACATAGAGGTCGAGATCACCATCACCATCTGCATCAAAAAGGGCTGCTCCGGTATCTTCTGATTCCCTGTCAAGAGCAAATGCTGAAACTGAACTCAACTGAAAACCTTTGTTGGCTTGCTGTAGCCAAAGTTGTCCCACTTTTCCTGCGGCTCCTCCCAGATAGAAATCTTCTCGCCCATCCTGATTCACGTCACCCACTGCTAAGCTGGGGCCAAATTGAGACATTTTGTGTGGAAGCAGTACCTGTTTTTCAAAGTCATCAAAATCATTTTCCTCATGCTTGCAGTTAAGTTGTATTTCTGCTGTCGAGTTATAGAAAAGACTTGGTGCTTGAGCAATAGGCTTGGTTTTTCGAGCCTTATTGTAGGAAACTAAAAGTGTTTGATCAGCCTTGGGGCGATTGATCTTGGTTACTTTCCCATCGGGCCATTCCACTTCCAAGCGTTGGATTTGATTATTGGAACCCAATCCAAAATGGGCGATTTCTTCGCTACAGGAGTAAATCCCCCGAGCATTGCTAAGTTCGAAGAACTGTAAGCCCTGATCGGTATACAATCTAATTTTGGTTCCTAGCTTAGTGACTGGCGCTCCGGCATTGTCCAACTGCACGCGCAGGAAATGATGGTGATCCAGTGCTTGACTGTTATTCTGGTAAATGAAAGCTTCTTCATTTACATTGTTTAGGATTAAATCTAGATCTCCATCCTTATCGAGATCCGCATAGGCTGCTCCGTTCGAAAAGGTTTTTTGATCTAAGCCCCAGTCGGACATTTTCTTTTCAAAACGTAAATTACCTTGGTTTTGAAAAACGTAGTTTTGTAGTTTTTCTGAAGGGACTAGTCCGAGTACTTTGTCAATGTTAACCAAGTCCCAAATCGAAATACCTTGTGGGTTGGGATTTTTCCGGAGAAAGGCAGCTACCGCGGATTCAATAGCTTTGGCTACTTTTTTGGTCGCATCACTATTCCGGATATCGCGCAGGAGGCCGTTAGTAACATAGATATCTTTCCACCCATCATTATCCAGGTCAGCGAATAAATTTGTCCAACTCCAATCCGTCGTAGCCACTTGACTGAGTTGAGCGATATCGCTAAAAGCTAAGTCGCCATTGTTTACCTGTAGCGTGTTGAACATGTACTGATAATGGCCTCCTTCTTCTACTACTTTCCAGAATTTATCCGGATTCATACCGCTCATATTAGCTTTAAGCCGATAGTTGTCTTCGGCTACCATATCAACGACCATGAGATCCAGCAGACCATCATTATTCATATCTCCGGCATCCACGCCCATGCTAAAGTAGGACATATGCTGGAGGGCATCATCGGCCACATTTCGGAAGGTCCCATCTCCATTATTGATGTACATGAAATCGGGTGCCCAAAAATCATTGGCTACGTAGAGATCTGTCCAGCCATCTCCATTTAGATCACTGGCGCTAACGCCATTGGGAAAGCCAGCTTTTAACAAACCTGCCTTTTCTGTCACGTCGAGAAACTGCTGCCCTTCGTTGGCCAGTAATCTGGGGCTATACTGGTCTAAGAGTAACTCTTTATTGTAGAATGGAGAGTAGTCGCCGGGATTAGGCGGTTGATTGAGTAGAAAAAGATCGAGATCTCCATCCTTGTCATAATCTAGGAAAGTGGCGCCCCGGGTGCGCTCGCTATTATCCACTCCGTACTGGGCCGCTTCCTCAGTAAATGTATTATTGCCTTGATTGATATATAGCTTATTTCTTCTTAGATCAGGCTGGTCGTCGTACAGTTCTCTACAAACATAAATATCTAGTAGTCCATCCCCGTTGACATCCCCAAAAATCACACCCGAAGACCATCCTCCATTATCTTGTATGCCTGCCTTTTTGGTGATGTCCTCAAACTGCATTCCACCTTTGTTTAGATAGAGTTTGTCGGCTACTTGATTTCCGGCAAAATATAGATCTGGAAGTCCATCATTGTTGATGTCGCCTACTCCTACCCCTGCTCCACCATAGAAGTTAGAATAGATCATGATGTTATGTTCCTTGGTATCTTTGAGCTTGTTGTTGAACTTGATTCCTGTTTCCTTGGAGGAAAGCAAAGTGAAGCGTTTTTCTGGAGGAGATTGATTTAGCGTTCCAGTAAAACTTAGCATTAGAATGATTGAACATAAAAGCCCGCCCTGTAAGCTGTTGTTCCACTTCATAGGTTTATTCTTTATGAAAAATACCATCATAATAACTGCCTTGATAGGCTCCCCAGATAATCTTTTTATACAAAGGTAAGGTGGTTTTGATCCGGTGAATCTTAATTCCATCAAAAGTGTAGGTATGACGATTATTGGTACCGTGGCAGTAGATGATATCGAGATTGTTGTCGTAATCAAGGTCCCCAATCCAGGGGGTAGATGATAAGTTGTTGCCATCAAACCTGTTTCCGATCTGCAACACCTCTGTGGTCTTAAAATCGATGATCACCAACATATTGTAAAAGAACTTTTGAAAGACATTTTTGATCTCCTGGAAGTTGACACTCATCAGGATTTCGTCTTGCCCATCATTGTTCCAATCTAGTACTACGGGAGTCGTGTTTTGGTAGAAACCAAGTGAGTCGGAGAATTCAACTACGCCAGTTTTCCCATTTACCATGATCTGTGCACTCCAATCTAACTTTGGCCAAACGCCTTGAGCATAGGAAACAAATACATCCGGAGTATCATCAGGGGTGAAATAGCCTATGGCAATAGAACTATAACTCTCTGAGTTTGGCCGCACTACTTCCCAAAGTTTTTCATACTTTTTACCGTCGAAGGCGAGTAATCGTCCGTTCACTGCATTCACTACAATATCGTCTATGCCATCACCGGTAAGGTCTACTTTTCCTGCCGGGCCAATATAACCTTTGTCCTGGCTGGTGTCGAGTAGTTTCGCAGAGGAAAGGTCTCCCTTCATCACGGCGGATAATCTTCCGACGTAGAGGTGCCCGCCAATAGTTTCTCCCCCTGTACCAAAGACAATATCGTAATCTCGTCCTTTTTTTCGCGGGCTAACCGTGATCGACATATAGGTTTCCTTGCCGTCTGGCACTGGGGCCCGGCCAAGCAGTTGCCCATCCTTACCACTGATTACCACCAGATGACCTGGGGGGCGGTTGGGGTCATAAGGCGCTGCCATTACGTCACCTCCATTGGAGGTTAGAATATCCCGAATGCCGTCTCCATTTTGATCAGGAATAAACTGGGGATTGTAAAAATTAAACCAATGTTCTTGCTGATCCTCGCCTGCGTGTTTCTGAGGGTCAAACCGCCAGATAACTTTACCTTGATTTCCGTTAATTGCAATGAGCTGAGCAGATCTGCCACCAATAACGGGGTCAAGTATACCATCGGCATTGATATCTGCTAGAGCGGCAGAGCCAAAAATCTGGTCCTTGGCAGCCACTTTCCAGAGCAGCGTTCCCGTTTTTCCATCTAGGGCTACCACCGCTGAGTCGCACATTTGAAATTCTTCGCGGCCCGCTCCAAGGATAATATCTAATACCGTATCCTGGTTGAGATCGGCTACTCGTGGAGAAGAAAAGGTGCCTACTGTACCTAGTTCGGCAGTCCAGCTACCTTGACTGATACCGAAGTGTGCTGTATTTAGCAAAAACCCTAAGATTAGTAGGGAATACAAGTAGAAACAGCCGGTTTTTATCGTTCTGAAAAAAGAGGAAAGCATCCGCTTTTATTAAGTGGATTTAATTCCAAAAGGTACTACTTTTTTCTGAGAATGGTGCCTTGCAAAATGACCTAAATGCAGGCTACTGACAGAAATCACGACGATTGTAGGAGGGGGGTAATCCTGCGGGGATTAATTGACTTGATCTAGGCAAAAAGCAATGAACTTTCGCACGTATAGCTGTGTGTGTTTGGTTGCTTCGAACATGCCCATATGTCCCACTTTTTCAAGGATATGAATGGAGGATATAGCTGGCAAATGCGTCTGCTCCATGCTTTTATCTTCAGGGATTGCTTTGTCCTTTTTCCCGACTATAAACAGAACAGGGCAGGCCACTTTCGCTAAGACCTGCGAGCGATCTGGCCGATTCTTCATGGCTTGCAATCCAGCAATAATCCCTTCCGCATCATATTTGGATGCCCTAAAGGTGAGTTTTTCAATCAAAAAGGCATTACTGCTAACAAAATCTGGTGCAAAAAGGGCGGGAATCAATTGTTTGACGTAAAGGGCAGAACCCTGCCTGCGGATAAAGCCAATCCCTTTTTCTCGGCCCTCTTTTTTCTCTTCACTATCAGCATATGGCTGAGAGTGAAACATGCCTAGCCCTGTTAACATTTCGGGATACTGTTCGGCAAAGGCTAAGCTGACATACCCCCCCATGGAGTGACCAATCATGATGACTTTATCCTGCTTTAATTCTCGTAAAACGGCATGAACAGCACCTGCCATATCAGCAATGGTTACATCCGGCCAAACAGCAGAACTGCCGAAGCCAGGGAGATCAATTGTGATAACCTTGTATTTCTCCTCCACGAGATCTATGCTGAAGTCCTCCCACACACGACTATCCTCACAAAACCCATGAATTAGCACTACGGCTGGACCTTTACCCACAGTGTCGTAAGCAATAGTTGTATCTTGGAAAGTAACCTTTTTCATAAATTTCTGAAGTTGTGTCGCTCGAAAAAGCCATCGTATTGGGCAGCTAAAATACTCCAATCATAATGACCTACAAAATTAGGATAGGATTTATCCGCCCTGATTTCTTGGATAGACTGTATGGCGGACCGTAGTTTTTGCGTTAATTCTGCCTGATTTTGATACAAGTGTTTCTGCTGTAATGCAGTTGGAATATGTTCGGGATAGGCCAAACGGTCAGGTAGAATGGGATAGCAACCACAGTAAATTGCCTCCACAATACTCCCGCCAAAAAAGTCCTGTCGATTGGTTACGGGTAAAATATCGGCAATCTTCAACCACTGCCCATACGCTTGCTTGTCTTCGGCATAACCAAAATGCAGTATCCTATCTTTAAGTTTATCTTTAGCTTCAGCGAAAATAGGGGGCGTTTTATGATAATCTCTTCCCAATATGACTACTTTAAAAGCTAAGCCTTCATCTGCTAGTTGATACAAGACCTCGAAAAAAAGATCTGGGGCTTTGTCATATTCCCAACGATGGTTCCATAGAAGTACAGCTTCACTAGGTTTTGGGCCATTCGGGATACAGTCAAATTGATTTAAATTCAGGCCGAGTGGGAGAATTTCGCTTTTTTCCCGCAACAATTCAGTATTTTGCGGCTCGCGATGATCTGGGAATTGTCGAAGAAAATCGGGAAGTGCTGAAAGGAAGGCTTCTCGATGGAAATTTGAGTTAAAGCAGATGCGATCAGCGGTTAGCGCACTGGTGTAATTGATGAAGCCATATTGATTATTGCGCCCTAGGGACACATCTTTGTCGGTAGGAGACCAGGGGTAAGTAATCTGGTTTTCGTGGAAATAAAGGACTGTCGTAATAGAGTAAGTGCGCTTGCGGGTTAGGGCCATAAATGTGGAAAGGTCAAGCATATCCGTAGCGATGATCAGATCAGGATATAATTGGCTAGCCATAAATTGTTTAGCTAGGCTTACTGCACCTCCGTACATACGCCATTTCCAATGTCTTCCCTGCAAGCCCAGAATCGTGATGGCATGTTTACTTTGTTGTTGATAGCCCTCTGCCCATTGGCGATGGCTACCACCCATAAAAGGTTCTAACAAGAGTATTTTCATGCTGTAGATTTTGGATGGTGGTAATAAAGTCCTTTTTGGTTAAGTTCAAAGGAAAATTGCTATCTTTCAAAGAGAGAAATGCATTTTTATTAAAATTGGATGCCGAGTCTATCCCAAATTAAAAAGTATTGGCGAACAGAGAAGAACTGGAGAGGGAGCTGAATTTGAAGCAGCTCCAAATCAACAGCTTACTGAACATAACGCAAGCCATTAATGACAATGTCTCTGTGGACGGACTTTTCAATATGTATAAGTCTTTTCTGAGTTGGGAGATCGGTGTCAAAAAAATGGCCCTCTACGTACTTAAAGACGGGGAGTGGATCTGTGCCTCTTCCATTGGGATTAAAGCAAACCTGCTTGAGATCGACATTTCCGATAAACTACCTACCTATACTCGCTTAAAAAATGTAGAAGAAGAGAATCATGAGCTGATTCGAGAATTTGACGTAGTTATTCCGGTGCGTCATAAAAATGAGGCCATCTCCTATGTTTTTATTGGTGGATTTTCGGAGGAAGAGGATATGTACAGCAAAGTACAGTTCATTACTACTATCACCAATGTAATTGCGGTAGCCATTGAGAATAAGCGTTTGTTCAAGCGACAATTGGAGCAAGAAAGACTCAAACGTGAAATGGAATTGGCTAGTGAGATGCAACGTATGCTCATTCCTAAAAACTTACCTAGTAAGGATTGCTACGAATTAGCGAGTATTTACAAACCGCATTTAGGCGTTGGAGGAGACTATTTCGATTTCATTGAATTTGCAGATGGTAAGATTGTATTTTGTGTGGGGGATATTTCGGGTAAGGGTGTAGCTGCGGCTTTGCTAATGGCTAACTTCCAGGCCAACTTCCATACTTTGATCAATAAGCGTACAGAGTTGGATGAATTTATCCGCGACCTCAATACCTCGGTGCACCTGATTACACAGGGCGAACGATTTATCACCTTCTTTATCGCAGAATACGATATCAATACACGCCAACTCAATTACGTAAACGCAGGCCACAATCCGCCAGTTTTGGTCGCCAATGGGAACCTGCACCTATTAAAAGAGGGCTGTACTATCCTGGGCTCTTTTACCGAATTGCCTTCTTTTAAAGTAGGAAGCTTAAAAGTGGAAGAGGAAGCTGTTATTCTTTCATTCACAGATGGTTTGAGTGATATTAAAAACAGGCAAGACGAATTCTTAAGTGATGAATTGATCTACGGTTTTGTACAGAAACACTATCGCTTATCGGCCTCCTCCTTCAACCAGAAATTACTGGAGGTGATTGAACAATTCAAAGGGGAAGAAACTTATCCCGACGACTTTACCGTACTTACCTGTAAGATCTTCCTACCTCCAGTACCCTGTTAATCAGAAGCCAGCTGATCTTCTGACAGCTGTGCTCTACTCACTACTTAATATTCTTCTGTCGGGCAGCATTTACGAACAGGCAGTTTCCGATTCCTTCGTATCCTTCAAATAAGGCAGCTCCCTCGTGTTTCACCAGCTCGTCTCTAAAGCCGATGATCGACAGATCGGCATCCTTTGATTTTTCCTTGATAATGGTGTGAATATCAATAGCCTGTTTACGCGGTATGGTTTCGATATTGTTTATAGAAATGGGGAGTTGGCCAGCCTCTACCAGGCTGTGTAATCTTTCCCGTTCTTCATTGCAGCTTTCCTCTGGGTATACCGCAAAGATCTTGATTTGTCCTCCTTTCCATTCCTTGTGACCCAAAATGATATAGGCCAAGAGGATCATCAAACTGGCATTTTCATAATCGTTGGAGGTGATCCAGATATGAATACTCTTTTTTAATCCATATCCACGTTCGGAGCTCCCCAAGATAATCACGTCGAAATTGACAGATTTCACCAGTTTGAAATTGTCGACGATATCTTTCAAATTGGTGGGTTGCTGCTTGGAGAACTCTAGCAACAACAGGTTGTTTTCGGTTCCAGAGATGCCAGGGAGTTGTATCACCTGAGCAATAGCTGATGTATAGGACGGGCTGATGAGCGTATCAATATAAATATTGCTATTGCTGGTTTCAGCCATACGAATCAGTCGTTCCTTGGCCGCTCTGGCTTCCTGGTCAGTACTCTTTGAGAGATAACCGGTGATTTTGTGTATATAAGTACCGAAGCCATATTTTTGGGAAATCCATCGCAATATATCGAAGGCGGCCAGACGATCGAAGGAGGATTCCGAAATGCAGATAGCAGAGGGCCTCCAACTGGCAATCTGCTCTTTTTCCGCCTTTTGTAGGAAAACTTGTAACTGCCGACTAAACTGAAAAATCACGCCTTGGAAAATAACTGCCATGTTTTTCTTATCCGGATTATAGTAACTTACCATGGCATAAATTCCAGTCATCAGTAGCAGTGCCAATACCGCGTAGCCAGGATTCATGACAAAGATTAACCCAAAACACGCCACTGCACCAAATAGCGAGATGTACCAACGTGATCGGAAGGTAGGGCGATACGAAGGATCTGCTGCAAAGTGCTGTAAGAAGGAGATTAGACAGAGCGAACCATAAGTCACCATAAAGAAGATCGAAATGATCTCCGCTACAAAATCAAGCCCACCCATTAAGACAAAGATGAAGGCTATGGCAATTACTACAATCGTTGCATTGTAAGGCTCATCTTTCTTACCTCGCCCTCTTGACAACCAAAAATTGATTTGTGATGAGGGTAACAAGCGATCTCTCGCAATAGCTTGCAGCGTCCGTGGAGCTACCAGAATCGAGCCAATGGCAGAAGAGATGGTAGCAGCGGCTAAACCTACTGGAATTAACCACCAGCCTTGCCAGGCGATATCGGCCATCACCAGGGAGTCCGTATCTGCCAAGTCTGCTGGACTAGCTGAGACGGCCAATTTATACGCTATAAATACGTAGACCACCATGCCTGACAAGGTACCTGCTAAGGTTCCTAAAGGAATGGAACGACTGGGGTTTCTCAAGTCGCCGGACAGGCCTACCCCTGCTGTCATCCCAGTGAAGGCAGGGAAAATGATGGCAAAAACGGTGAAAAAACCAATCGGAAGCAGAGGTGTATTAGAGTCATTATCGTTCTGATCATCTATAGCGATAGCTGTCTCATCGGCATAATTATTATCCGTTGATTCTTCAAATATTTCCACATTGTAGACCGTGGCAAATGGGTCCAGTTGATTGTTTTTACTATAGTCTGTCTGACCAAGAAAGAAGGCAGCCAAAGAGAGGAACAGAGTAGCTACAACAACGTAAAGCGCTTTGACACCCAAATCTGCGCCTTTTACCAGCACAATTGCAGTCAAAACAAAAAGCGCAGGGATGCTAACCGTTTGTTTTTTATCGACCAACCAAGCGAGTATGGGGTGCAAGTCATAATGTAACTTTATGTATTCAAATGCACTACTGAATGCCTCAGCGAAAGCAATAATATAAAAGGCCACGCTGATCGCTTGCGAAAAAAATAAAGCAATACCAATGGAGGAGCCAATGACCAGACCAAAGGAACGCGATATAATATAGTATTCTCCTCCCCCCTCTACTTTCTGATTGGTTGCAATCTCGGCTATGGCCATGGCGGTAGGAATTGTCACCGCATGTCCAATCAAAATAATGGCTAAAGTACCTACCAAACCCACAGAACCTACGGCAAAACCAAAGCGAAGGAACATTACAGCGCCAAGGATGGTTGATATTGCTGTGAAGAATACTGGGGCAGTCCCGAATTTTTCCAATTTACTCATGAAGTATTCCGCTTGCTATGATGAGGAAGTTAACGAATTAAAGGCGGTTTGGATTCATTATCAAAAGAGCCTCAAGGTATAAAAGTTTTGCTACGGTATACAAATAATATAGAGGAATGGAGTGCCTGAACGGGATTCTAATACGCTTTAATCTATGAATGGATTTAGATTTTAGTCTGCAATCCAAATGAAAAAGTTTAAATCAGTTCTATAAAAGTGATATGTATTTCAAGGGTGAATCCCTATTTTTGCGCTCGTCTTGGCAAAAGGAGTCCCAAACACTCACTCCTAGAAGTACCGTACGAGTAGAATAAAATTGAATAAAATGTATCGATCACACACCTGTGGAGAGTTGCGGATGCAACACGTAGGACAAGAAATTACGATTAGTGGCTGGGTGCAAGCCAGTCGTGACTTTGGCGGAATGACCTTTATTGATCTTCGAGACCGATATGGTATTACGCAGTTGGTATTCGATATGGAAGATGATGAGGCCCTAGGTGCACAGGCTCGTAAGTTAGGGCGGGAATTCGTGGTGAGAGTAAAAGGTCTAGTGCGAGAGCGTACCAATAAGAACCCGAATCGAGCGACAGGTGATATTGAGATTGAAGTGAAGGAAATGGATATTTTGAATGCGTCCAAAGTTCCTCCGTTCACCATTGAAGAAGATACCGATGGCGGAGATGATCTCCGAATGAAGTACCGATACCTCGATTTGAGAAGAGGGCCAGTACAGGAAAATATCATCTTCCGTAGCAAGTTGGCTTTGGCAACTCGAAGCTACTTGGGAGGGCAAGGCTTTATTGAAGTAGAGACTCCCTTTTTGATCAAGAGTACGCCGGAAGGTGCGCGTGACTTTGTCGTGCCGAGTCGAATGAATGGCGGTCAGTTTTATGCCTTGCCACAATCACCTCAGACCTTCAAGCAATTGCTGATGGTGTCTGGCTTTGATAAGTATTTCCAAATTGTGAAATGCTTTAGAGATGAAGACTTACGAGCAGATCGTCAGCCAGAATTTACGCAGATTGACTGTGAGATGTCCTTTGTAACGCAAGAACAAATCTTGCAAACTTTTGAAGGGTTAACTAAAAACCTTTTCAAAGAAACTATTGGTGTAGAATTGCCAGACTTCCCACGCATGAATTACGATGAGGCGATGCGTAGATTCGGTTCGGATAAGCCAGATATGCGATTCGGGATGGAGTTTGTAGAGTTAAATGATGTTGCTCAAGGACAAGGTTTCGTAGTGTTCGACAAGTCGGAATTAGTAGTGGGTATTTGTGTAGAAGGGCAGGCGAGCATGACTCGTAAGCAAATAGATGGCCTGACCGACTGGGTGAAACGTCCGCAAATTGGAGCAAAAGGTCTGGTATATATCAAGTTTAATGAAGATGGAAGTATTAAATCTTCTATTGGTAAATTCTTTTCCGAAGACGCCTTAAGGCAATGGGGAGAGCTATTTGGTGCTAAGCCCGGTGATATGGTTTTCATTCTGGCAGGTGAATCCGACAAGACACGCAAGCAATTGAATGAATTACGTCTGGAAATGGGCCGTCGATTAGGCTTGATGAAGGCAGGTGACTTCAAGCCTTTGTGGGTTGTGGATTTCCCCTTGTTGGAATGGGATGAGGATAGCCATCGCTTTCACGCCATGCACCACCCTTTTACCTCTCCAAAGAAAGAAGACGTAGAACGCATGCTGACTGGAGATCATGAAACCATGAAGAGTCTGCGGGCCGATGCTTACGATTTGGTGATCAATGGCTCTGAAATAGGTGGGGGGTCTATTCGTATCCATGATCGGGCATTACAAGCTCGTAACTTCAAATTGCTTGGCTTTACTCCAGAAGAGGCCGAAGAGCAATTTGGCTTCCTAATGGGAGCTTTTGAGTACGGTGCGCCTCCACACGGTGGAATTGCCTTCGGTTTTGACCGACTCTGCGCAGTTATGAATGGCCAAGCGAGCATCCGAGATTTCATTGCTTTCCCTAAAAATAATCAGGGGCGAGATATGATGATCGATGCACCTGCTGCAGTCGATGGAGCACAACTAGAAGAATTGCAGATCAAATTAGATTTGAAAGGAGAATAAGTTAGTGGTTGATTAGACCGCTGCACTGTCAGATTGTTAGAAGCGAGAAGTCAGATCATCTGGCTTCTCGCTTCTAATTGCAGGCCTTTTGCTCTTTATGTTCAGCCTTCTGCCTTCTTTTTATCTTCTGAACTCTATTTGTCATCCTCTAACTCTCCTTCTCCGTAATCAACTGCTTCACGCGCTGCCTGTGATTTCTCCCAATATTTAGCATCGTGCCATTTTGCATCTTAATCTGATTTCCCTCCAGATAATCAATATAGCGTTTATTCACAATGGTAGACTTGTGAATACGGAAGAAGATGGGGCTAGGTAGGATATCCTCAAAGCTTTGCAGTGTTTTGGGGGTTAAATGAAAACCATCCTTTTGCCATACTTTGACATAGTTGCCATGACTTTCCAGGTAGTAGATGTCCTCTATTTGAATTTGGATGAAGCGCTTATCTGATTTGATAAAGAGTTGTTGGGGGCTGGAGATGTCTTGAATTGCTTTTGTTTCTGTCTGTTTTGCCTTTAATTGCTGCTGGTCAAAGGCTCGTCGTACCGCTTTCAAGAAGCGATCAAATCGATAGGGCTTTAAAAGGTAATCAATCACCTCAAGGTCAAAGCTTTCCAGAGCGTATTTTTCGTAGGCAGAAGTAATGATGACCATGGGCTTTTTGTCAAGTAACCTAAGAAACTCTAAGCCTTTTAGTTTGGGCATCTGGATATCTAGGAAAATGAGATCGACGGACTGATGCCGGAGAAATTCCAGGGCATCCAACGCCAGAAAAGATTGGCCTACAATCTCGAGATCAGGAACGTCCTTCGCGAAACGGATGATGACATCATGTGCTAGCGGTTCATCATCCACGATTAAAGCCTTGAGTTTTACTGGTTCCATACTTCCAAATTTGCGGTGAACACTCCTCCTTCTTTCTGGACGGAAAATTTGTGCTGGTTTGGGAATAGCAGACTCAACCTCCGCTGTAGGTTCTCAAGGCCGATCCCCGGTTCATTTTCTGGATTGGATTCAAAGGAATTGCGACACTTGAAGGAAAGGGATCTTGAGCTACTCTTTAGATGGACGGCGAGGAAACATTTACCTTCTGCTGGTTCTATGCCATGCTTAAAGGCATTCTCAATCAATATAATCAGCAAAAGTGGAGGCAGTAAAAAAGAGGGATCTTCGACAGATTTGTTGAATTGCAATTCAAAATCCTTATGCAAACGGATTTGCTGTAATTGCAAGTAGTCCTCTATGTAATCTATCTCCTCCGCTAGGGGTACTTCTTTCTCTTTCCCTTTATAGATGACATAGCGCATGAGTTCAGATAATTGCACAATAACTTCCGGTGTTTGATCGGATTTAGCCAAGCTTAAGGAGTACAGGTTGTGCAAAGTGTTGAAGAAAAAGTGTGGGTTGATCTGTTGCTTCAAGAGGAGTAACTCGCTTTCAATCTGCTGTTTTTCCAGTTTTGTGATTTCGTTATTTTGTTTAAACCACTGAAAGGCTACAATCAACGGCAGACTAGTGATTAAGACAATGCCAGGGATGATGGCATTAAGCTCAGTGAATACAACTAAGGTTTCGCTTGGCATTAAACTTTTGGCGTCACGCACCAGCGGAAGACTCACCAGTATTTGTGAGAGGATTGGGAAAAATAAAGCTATACTTCCTGCTACTCCTATTGCATAAAGAAGAATACCTCTTCTCTTGAGCATTTCAGGAATTAGAAATCGGCTGTTTAGTAAATAGAAAAAATACAGCGATAAATAGATTAGGGAAAACTGAAGGGTATAGGTCAGGAAACGGAAAAAGTTACGAAACACCAAAATCAGATTTACACTGGGCATTATCAATTCTTGGCGATCAAATATCTCCTGATTACTGACAATCATCATACTAAACAAAAGCGAAAAAAAAGTGATCCCAATTAAAATCGTGCCATCGATTCCCCATTTCTCCAACCAGCTAATGATCGCCCCCTTTTGCGTGGCCAATGCATTGACCAACAGGCCAAGGTCGAGGACCGGTAACAGTACTGCCAACATAACAAAATAGTCACGCATACCAAAGAGTGGGATATGGAATGGCCAGCGAAATTGGGACAAAGAAGCAATGATGATCGGGATGATAAGAAAAGCCCCGGCCCATAACAACCAGAAGTAAAAAGTGGACAGATGGGGTTTTAACCATTTCCGCCAATATGTAAAGGCTAAAACAGGGGTATTTAGACCTGCTAATACTGCTAAGCAAGATAGGTAATGCTGCCAGGTATGTGGTGGAAGATTAGTGGCTCGTTCTGCACTCAAGACTAAAAAAAGGGCTAAATACACCCAAAGGTTATTGTTCAACCAGTTAAACTGCATGTTTTTTGAAAGCCACTTCATACGCTACAAAGAAGCGGAAAATGCAGCTTTTCGACAAGTTTTAAGGATCAAGCGCACAATTTCGATGATATAGTGCATGATCCACTATTCGGCCTGAACACTGCGGTTGATCATCAGATTGTAGCGGTACAACACTTTTCTTTGTATTCCGCTCTTCTCGATCCGTATTTCGTAGTAAAAGAACGCAATAACATGCTACAGACGAATCACCTACAAGTAGAAAATCTATCAAAAACTTATGGCCGAGGGATGAAGGCCTTGGATGGCTTGAGCTTTGAAGTCCACAACGGTATCTTTGGTTTGCTGGGACCCAATGGTGCAGGGAAATCAACCTTAATGCGTACGATCGCCGGCCTGCAAGAAGCAGATGAGGGCAACATTCAGTTTAACGGTCTTGATATCCTGACTCAACCACAATACATCAGGAATCAATTAGGATACCTTCCCCAAGATTTTGGAGTGTACCCAGGCATGTCCACCTGGCAACTCATGGACCACCTAGCAATTTTAAAAGGAATCCACCAAAGAGCGGAACGCCATAACCAGATAGAGCAGCTACTAAGACACACTAATTTATGGGGATATCGGAAAAAAGTGGTTAGTGCATTCTCCGGTGGGATGCGGCAGCGTTTTGGTGTGGCTCAGGCATTGCTTGGCAATCCGCAGTTGGTAATTGTAGACGAGCCGACTGCTGGCCTGGACCCTGAGGAGCGCAACCGCTTTCTGGATTTACTTAGCGAGCTAGGAGAAAAGAAGGTCGTTATTTTATCTACCCATATCGTGGAAGATGTTCGAGATCTTTGTCAGCAAGTTGCCATCATTCATAAGGGGCGTTTGGTAGAACAGGGGGCACCAGCTGCCCTGATCGAAAGAATTAAGGGGAAAGTTTGGCGGAAAATAATGGACAAGCACCTGGACTTCCAGGTGAGGCCCGACCAGCATGTGCTGTCCAGCCGCTTGTTTGCTGGGCGGAGGCGGGTTCATGTACTGGCTGATCGTTGGCCTGGAGAAGACTTTGAATCAGTGGAACCTAGTTTGGAAGATGTGTATTTCTCCACCTTTCAACAAGTGCTCAGCCACTCCTAATTGCATTCAGCATTCCCCATTCTCAACTTTTTATTCTTAATTCAACATTCTCCATTGATCATGTTTTCCCGTTTACTCCTCTTCGAATGGCGTTTCCATAGCCGGCATATTTCTTTCCTCGTCTTTGCGATGGCTTTTCTGGCCTTTGGTTTTGCCTTGTCTGGAAATGCCTTTGGCGAAGCCAATTTATACTACAATTCTACCTATAACTTACACAAGATCGTGGGGTTATTTTCCTTAGTAGCGATCTTCTTTATCATGATACAAACCAGTCGGGTGGTCTTACGGGATCAAGTTCACCGGATGGCGCCTTTGATCTTCACGACACCTGTACTGAAGCGGACCTACCTAACAACTCGCTTCTTTGGGCTATTCTTTAGTGGCTTAGTGCTTTTTGCCTTTGCAATTCTCGGCCTCTGGATGGGAGCAATGATTAGAAGTGGCAGTGAAGATCAGATTGGGCCAGTCACTGCGATCAATTACATCTGGCCCTATTTGGTTTTGGGTTTACCCAATATCTTTTTGGCCTCTTCTCTCCTTTTTTTAATTGCAAGTCTTACACGAAGTACCTTGTTGACCTATATAGGAGGAATTCTTCTCTACTGCCTCTACTGGTTTGGAGCCATCTATTTCAACTCTCCTATGATTGCAGGTTCGACACCCGCTACGCCGGAAGCCCTAGCATTGGCTGCCCTAATTGATCCCTTTGGCCTCTCTGCTTTCTTTGAACAAACGCAGTTTTGGGAGATAATGGAGCGGAATGAAGCTTTGATTCGTCTGAATGGGCTATTTTTGGCTAATCGTCTAATTTGGGTATCGATAGCAGTTGGAGTGCTGTTGCTCTCCTACAGATTATTTTCTTTCAGGAAGGGTACTGCCAACACGAAAGCGAGGGACCAGACGATACCGAGCACCGAGCATACGATACAGGCTCCTTATCGACAGCCTCATCTTTCATTGACCCAACAAGCCCATTGGCCCGCCTTCAAAACCAGTTTGCAGATGGAGGGGAAATTACTTTGGGGAGGCTGGCCGATTCGACTTGCTATTCTCCTTTGGGTAGGGGTGATCTTATCTGAAATCATCACTCGAATCTATGGTGGCAGCGAATATGGAAGTACCCTTTATCCCACTACAGATCTAATGATTTGGTTGATCGAAGAGCCCTTCCAAATATTTAGCCGAATACTCGTAATATTCTTTGCGGGGGAGATCATGGCGAGAGAGCGTTTGGCTCGATGGAAAGACATGGTAGATAGCACCCCCATCCAGAATTGGGTTTCCTATCTCTCCAAGTTGCTGGCATTGATTACTTTACCTATGATTATGTTGATTAGTGCGTTTTTGGCAGCTATGGCATGTCAGATAATCAAAGGTTATTACACGCTTGATTTGCCGCAGTACCTTATGCAATTCTATTTGCTAGGCTTACCCTTGGTGTTTTTTTCTGTGCTGATTCTTTTTATTCAAAGCCTAGTATCCAATAAGTATATAGGTATGTTTATTGGCCTTGTGCTCGCAATTGTATTCATGACGGGCCTGAGTACTCGCCTGGGACTGGCGCATCCTATGGCCAGGCTTGGTGTTTTTCCAGAAGTTTTATACAACAATATGAACGGCATAGATCGGCAGATTGACGCTTTTCATTGGTTCGCTCTTTATTGGGCAAGCTTAATGGTATTGTTAATCTACTTTAGCTGGAAAGGCTGGAAGAGAGGGCAGCGAAACTCCTTCACTAAGCAATTGCGTGCCAGTTTCCGTCAACATAAAAATAATAATTGGATTACCCCCGCTGGCTTAACGCTCCTCTTCCTTGGCTTTTGTGGAGCATTATATTATCAAATGAACGTGCTCAACACCCGAACGAATCGGGAGGCAACCCTTGACCGAAGGGCCGCTTATGAATTGAAATATAAACCGATGGATGAATGGCCTGATTTACGTGTCGCTGCTATGAAATCAAAAGTGGATATATATCCAAAACAAGGAAGCTTCAAAATCGAACATGAATTTAAATTGACCAACCGAGGAGAAGAGCCGATTCTCAAGCAGTGGTTTACTGCTCCACGCTGGTTGGAAATAGAAAAACTGGAAATAGATCAAGCAAAGCTAATCGAATACGATGCCTTGCACCGTGTTTATCAATTTACACTGGATCAGCCTGTTCTCCCAGGAGATACTATCGATATGATATACGATATCAAGTACAAACCCCAGGGCGTAAGATTTGAACGGTCCATACGGGAACGCTCTGTGGTCAAAAATGGAACGAATATAATGAGTATCGGGATTGTACCTAGATTTGGCTACCAATCAGATATAGAAATTCGGGACAACGAAGAACGCTTAAAAAGGGGGCTACCGCTCATAGCTATAGCAGCAGAAAGTGAAATGCATGCGGGGATGGCAGATGAAGATCGCGCCACCTATAACAAATTCGACTTTGAGACAACCATTTCGACCGATAGCCCGCAAAAGGCTGTTGCACCAGGAAGCTTAATAAATAGCTGGGAAGAAGATGGCCGAGCTTATTTTCATTACAAAAGCCAAGCGCCGATCAATCATTTCTACAGTTACATTTCTGCTAATTATCAACTTCTAGAAAGTCAGATAGATAGTGTGCTACTTTCGGTATTTTATGATGAGGGACAAGCCTACAATGTTGATGTGATTCTAGAGGTGATGGAGCAATCCTTGGCCTATTGCCAGGATGCATTTGGTGCCTATAAGATGGATGAATTGCGACTATTGGAAATCCCTGGTCATTGGCCAATGGGAGGATATGCTGCACCCGGAATTATTGGTTTGGTGGAAGATCGAGCTTTCCTTACCGATTTACGGGACACCACTGCTTTTGATGTAGTGACGAAGCGGGTCGCTCATGAGGTCGCTCATCAATGGTTCGGTCATCAACTTACCCCATACACTGGAGCTGGAGGGAGTTTCCTGGTGGAATCTACGGCTAAATATCTGGAGTGCATTATCCAGGAACAGCGACAAGGGCAGCACCAACTTAGAGCCTTAGTCAAGGAAGAGATGAGTCGGTATTTCCGAGAACGAAACCGCGCCATCGTCCCGGAACCACCCTTGAACTTGGTCGATGGACAAGGCTATCTATCCTATTCTAAGGGAGGGGTAGTGATGAATGCTATCCGAGATCTATTAGGAGAAGAAGAGTTGAATGAGGCCTTACGATATCTCTTCGATCATCACGCCTTCCCCAAGCCGAAGGCGAACATGGCGGATTTTGAAGCTCAACTCTTTCAACGCGCTACGCCTGCCCAGCAACAACAATTGAAGGATTGGCTTTCCCGCATTACGATCTATGATACGAAGATTTTGTCTTCCTCCTTTACCCAATTGAGTACTGGTGGGTATGAAGTGCTGCTAGAGGTGGAAGCGCATAAGAGTGAGTTGAAAAATGGGGTTTTGGAAGAGGTGCCCATGGAAGAAATGGTCAACATTGGCTTATTCCAACTTCATCCTGATGACTTAGTTCGCTTTTCTGAGCAAGACCACTACGCAAAATATATACTCAAAAGCGGTGTGCAGGAGATCCGTTGCCAAGTGGATCATTTACCTAAGTACGTTTCGTTAGATCCCTATTTGCATCTCTTGGATAAGAACATCTATGATAATACGATGCCTTTGAAGAAATAAAATCAGCCAGGGCTTCTTTTGGGGAGAACTGCAGGCATGCCCATGGGGTTATATTTCGTACTTCACAGCACGTGAAATCCATTCTATCTTCGTGGCTAGTTATATGTTGCCCCTACGGGGCTATGCATAGCCATTGATTCGGATGCCAAATAGCAGACATTCCATGGTGTAAATGGATCGAGAAGTGAGTATAGGGTAGACGAGGTGCCTCGTCTAAGATAAAGCCTGGGGATGTGCGAGATCCCGTAGGGATTAAATATACATAGCCATTGATTCGGATGCCAAATAGCAGACGTTACATGGTGTAAATGGATCGAAAAGTGAATATAGGGTAGACGAGGTGCCTCGTCCAAGGTAAAGCCTGGGGATGTGCGAGATCCCGTAGGGATCAAACATGCATAGCCATTGATTCGGATGCCAAATAGCAGACATTCCATGGTGTAAATGGATCGAGAAGTGAGTATAGGGTAGACGAGGTGCCTCGTCCAAGATAAAGCCTGGGGATGTGCGAGATCCTGTCGGGATCAAATATACATAGCCATTGATTCGGATGCCAAATAGCAGACATTCCATGGTGTAAATGGATCGAGAAGTGAGTATAGGGTAGACGAGGTGCCTCGTCCAAGATAAAGCCTGGGGATGTGCGAGATCCTGTCGGGATCAAATATACATAGCCATTGATTCGGATGCCAAATAGCAGACATTCCATGGTGTAAATGGATCGAAAAGTGAGTATAGGGTAGACGAGGTGCCTCGTCCAAGATAAAGCCTGGGGATGTGCGAGATCCCGTAGGGATCAAACATGCATAGCCATTGATTCGGATGCCAAATAGCAGACATTCCATGGTGTAAATGGATCGAGAAGTGAGTATAGGGTAGACGAGGTACCTCGTCCAAGATAAAGCCTGGGGATGTGCGAGATCCCGTAGGGATTAAATATACATAGCCATTGATTCGGATGCCAAATAGCAGACATTCCATGGTGTAAATGGATCGAGAAGTGAATATAGGGTAGACGAGGTGCCTCGTCCAAGGTAAAGCCTGGGGATGTGCGAGATCCCGTAGGGATCAAACATGCATAGCCATTGATTCGGATGCCAAATAGCAGACGTTACATGGTGTAAATGGATCGAAAAGTAAGTATAGGGTAGACGAGGTGCCTCGTCCAAGATAAAGCCTGGGGATGTGCGAGATCCCGTAGGGATCAAATATACATAGCCCTAAAAGAGGTGGGATTTCCAGTGCCGTAGGTACTGAATGTGCTATTAGGCTTGAATTCAGGAGCTGGGATACAGGCGAAAAAGTCCCGTTTCTTCATCGGTCGCTGCTGCGCGATCAAAGGCTGTCGAAAGGCGTACTCCTTTTTCCCATTCATATAAAAATTGGGTCGTAAAAAGTAAGGCGGCATTACCCTCTACATAGTCGATAGGGCCAATATAGGCTTTGGCCCCATTAGCTAGGAATAGTTCAGCAATAGAGGTAGAACCGAGTGTACAGCCGGTATTAAGGATGAGTTGCTTCTTGAGACGTACTTGGCCTTGAAAGGCTTCGGTGCCAATCGGCGAACGCGGTTCATCTGCTTCGTAAATAGTAGAATCCAATTCTGGAAGGATGAATTTCTCTGCTTCACCATGCATGCTGAAGATCCACGTCTTAATGCCATTGAATAGTCTGTTTTCTCCTCGGAGTAGTTGCATGAAATCGTTGGGGCGGCCCAGATATTTTACCACAACCTGATAGCCAAAATACTCTGCACTTTGGCGGATGGCCTCTGCCTCATTTCCAACCTCTGGGCCAACGATAATTCCGATACTTTTCATGACCTAATCTACGCGTTTGAGGAGGGCTTTCTGCGTGCTGTACACTTGATAAGACCGGACGGCAGGGATGGTATCTCCCTTGATGATGGTGTCTCCAGAAACCCTAGTTGGTTCCATATTGATGGGAATTAATTCATAGGACAGTTGATGATCATCTAAAAAACAAGTAGTGCCGATTATCCCGGAATTATCAATGGCAAATTGCTCGTACAGGCAATTGCCATTTACATAGGAGTCTAGTAGAATTCCATTGTGTTCATCGATTACATAATGCCCCTTTTCAGCGTCGATTAAGCGGATGTCATAGGGCCGGAAATCCTCTTTCCCGTCTCGATGGTAGGTGATGTGAAAGGTCCAGGTTGTACTATCTACGGGAAGTATCTTTAATGACATGGGAAGGCTATGTGCGACCTTCGCGCCTTGATAGATCTCTAGAGTACCTTTATAAGTCCCCTCGAAGGGCGCTAGACTATTATCTTGACCGAAGCTATGAGTCGGATAACTGAGGCTGATAATCCCTAGTAATAGTAGTGTTTTCCCTTTCATGTATTGTTGGATTTTGATCTTCATTCGGTTTTGGGAATGATCTCTACTCTTCGATTTTTGGCTCGGTTTTCCTCCGTATCATTATTTACCTTTGGGCAGCATTCCCCTTTACCCTCCGCCAAGATAAGAACTTCCTCGCCGCCAAGCTTTTTCTCCAGGTATTGTTTAACTGCTTCTGCTCTTTTCTCAGAAAGATTCAAATTGTAGTCAGCTTCTCCAACATTATCTGTATGACCAAAAACCTTGACTTGTTCCCAACCCATCTTTTGAATAACGAGCGCAAAGGAATCCAAGGCAGGCAGATATTCAGCCTTTAGCTGGTGGAGGTCGAAGTCGAAAGCAACGCCAGGGATTTCAAAAGTAGTGGGTTGGGGCGTAACTATAAGGCTGGTGTCCCCTACCTCTTCTATAACAGCTAGAGGTGCGGGAATAACCTCTGCTACTTCCGGGGGCTTCTCAATTCCCTTTTTGTAGGTATGTCGGTGGTTGGTGGCATAAAGCAATCGACGCGTCTCCTCCATTTCAGGGCAAGAACCATTGGCAGGCTTGTTGGCTTTGAGGGATATGTTATCTAGGAGAAAGACTAGGTCTCCCTGATGATTGTTCGCCTTGGTTTTCCCTTCCAGAAAGGTGGCTTCTTTACTAAAATTACCAAACGTCAGGAATTTTTCTCCGCCCCGAGCTGTAAAGGTGACTTCAATTTGCCGCCAGTTACTTTTCCTGTTTTTCTTTACTTCATCTTTATCCGTAATCACTCGGGTAGCAGAAAACGCCAAGGGATTGACTAAATCACTAATCAATTCCTGTTCCGTAAGCAGCATGTCTAATTGGTATCTTTTAACGGAGACAGGGTTAAAGAAGAAATTAAGAGTGTATTCCTGGCCACGAATTAATGGGCAAAGCAGTTGGGTGTATAGAAAAACACGGTAAATCACAGGATTCTTCTCGTTCTCAACCACCACCAATTCCGAATATTTACCCTCATAGACACGGGGCACTTTCTTTAGCTTAACGTTGATCTCAGTTGGAGGTAGCCTGAACCAAGCCTCAGGAGCACAGGGCGCATCATATTCTGTACAAATATTGTACTCCTCAAACCCTCCGTTGGCGATGAGTTCTTGGCAGTTTAGATCAGCTAATGCCAAGCAGAGCAGGATTAGAATTGGGGGGCGCATTGTCTCTTGGGTGTGTTTTTGTTCCCATCAAATATAATTGATTCCCTGCAATGCCAATGCCTACGCCCCCAATAATAAGGTGGCTATTCTAACCTTTTGCTTGCGCTTGATTGCGGATATGGATAATTTTTCCATTTTCTTCATCCGTTAGCAAATACAGCTTGCCTCCCGGACTTTGTCGAACCTTTCTTGACCTTACGCGATCGTCTACAAACAACTCTTCGGCCTGTTTAATCGTAGTGCCGTCCAAAGTGAATCGCCAAAGACTACCCCGGGATAGTCCTGGAACGATCAGATTACCTTTCCAAGTGGGAAATTCATCACCAGTATAGAAGCTAAGGCCAGTTGGAGCAACGGTGTGGAGCCAGTACCAAGTTGGATCTGTGAATTCAACACCTTCCAGTTTTGGAGGGTCATAGTTGGGTGCACGGTACCTTCCCGTGGTAATAATGGGCCAGCCATAATTAGCACCCTTTCGAAGAATATTGATCTCGTCGCCTTGTATCGTTCCATGCTCACTAAACCAGATCTCTCCGGTTTCAGGGTGCACCGTAATACCCTGTGCGGCTCGAATTCCTACGGCATAAAGACCAGGAACCGCATTGGCTCCAAAATCAGGATTGTCCTCAGGAATACTACCGTCTGGATTTAGGCGATAGATCTTGCCTCGTTTATCCTCCAAGTTCTGGGCGATGGGCATTGGGGGTTCATCCTTTTCGTTAAACAATCGCTCCCCTATCGTGATATAGAGTTTACCATCTTGCCCAAAAGTCATTCCTCCTCCATAATGGTACATTTCTCGGGTATAAGGAGCGGCGATGAGTAATTCTTGAATATCAGATAGCCTATTTCCATCCAGCTTAGCCTTGATGACCTTAGTCGTGGCTCCTTTTTCATTTTCAGCAGCATAGGAAACATAGATATGTTGATTGCTGGAAAAGTTTGGATCAAGGATCACTTCAAAAATGCCTGAGTTATCACCGCGACTTCTCACCCGAATGCTATCAACCAGATCCTCTGGGAATCCTGAAATTGAAGTCTTCGTTTTGGTCGTCAAATTGACTTTCACCAATTCACCATCCTTCTCACTGACCAATGCTTCTTCGTCGTTGAGAAAGGCAATGCTCCAGGGGTGAAGAAGGCCTTCGAATACTACTTCCTTAGTCGGGTTTGTTGAGGATTGTATACTAGGCGCATCTTCTGTCATCAAAGTTGCCGCTTTGCTGATGATCTTCCATTGTTGATCCAGTTTCTTCAATAAGAAAAGATCAATATAACGAAGGTCCCGTGCTGGTATCAAGATCTCTGCTTTGGCAATAGCGATATCATTGGAAATATCAATGGATAAAATATTCCCAATTCGACCATTGGCTTCCCCTGGCTTTCCCCGATTAAACCAGCTGGCGTATTCTTTTGGAGGAACCAAGAAGATGGGTTCGTCGGGTTTGGATAGATATAAATTCGCCTTATCGTAGAAGGCTTTTTCTATTTGAGTGGGTTGATTGTAGGAGGTACCGTTGATGTAATTTAATAAACAGGCTTTGAGTTGATCGGCTTCTGATTGAGCGCCTAAGTAAGCTGCAGAAAGCAAGAGCGTCAATACAAAGATAGGTCGGGTCATCTTTATTGAGTTTTTAGTTCACGGAAGTGGCAAAGCGACTGAAGTTACCAAGCGATAAGCCTGAATCAACTTCGTGTTTGCGTTGAGCGAAGGTCTACATATTAGTATTGACAGACAAGGGGGAGCTTAAGCCTAGAAGTGTGGAATTATAATCTTGGAGTGATTCCTCCCTGAATGTCAGATGGGTTTCGGCTTGAATTTCCTGCCAGCTAAAGTTAGTGGGGTGAGCAAAGCCCTCCCCATCAAGATGTGGTTGGTCCACCTACTGCAAAGCATTACCTTATAATCAGCAAATCATGATCACAAATTTGCTCCAATGTCATACCCTTCTACCTTGCCGCTCCTAGCTGACATAGCTGTCGAGTGATGGAGGATAAGCCGTTACGAGAAAATGGATTGAAGAAACTTTGGGATAGCGCCTTTTGCCATCGAAAGCTGATGCAACAGGGTGGTTAAGTGATTTGATATGCCTTATGGAACTGTTCAACAAGATCTACCAATAACTACAACTATACCAAATTCATGAAAAAAACGACATTAACCCTTCTATTCATGTGTGCTCTATTTTCCCTTTCTCTAATGATGGCTCAGCCCCAACAGTTGACCTTTGAAACGAAAGGCGGCGCTAATGCTAGTGCTACTCCGGAAGTATTGGCCACAGGAGAGCACTTTACTTTCTTTTCTGCCTATACTAATTTTCATGGGCGTGAGCTGTGGCGTAGCGATGGGACGCCTGAAGGCACCGTAATCGTGGCTGATCTTGCGCCGGGTAGCAGCTCTAGCCTGAGTTCCTATTACGGAAGTCGATATATCCCTTCTATTCAAGGGGATACGCTGTACTTTATAGCCAATGACCGTATTTCGGATTCGCAGATTTGGCGGACGGACGGGACAAAGGAGGGTACTCAACAATTGACACATATTTCTTCAGGTACTTTTTGGTCACCGGTGGCAGTAGAAGATGGTGTGTTCTTCTTGCTGTCCAAAAGCCAGGATGAAGTGGAATTGTGGGGCACAGATAGCAACGATGGTGTGGTGAAAAAATTGGTTGCTGGCTTATCAGGGAGTCCCACTGCCTATCGGGCATTTGCGCATAAAGGGGACTTTTATTTTTGGTTAGGATCGAGGACTACTTCAACCTATGATCTTTGGCGTAGCGATGGGACAGCGGAGGGGACACTTCCTATTCTCCAAAATGTCATTTATCGATTTAATGGTTTCCTTTTGAATACTGCTTTTGATCCATTCTATGAATATGATGGCGCCCTGTATGGTATTTTTGAAACAGAGGAAACCCCTCGTGCTTTATACCGCCTAGAGGGTACAGAGGTAGTGGAAGTCAAATCTATACCGCTCACTGATGAAAGATCATATTCTACTCCACTTTTCTCTGGAACAGAGCTAAATGACCTTTTGTACTTATATCTGATCGACCCCAATGATCATGCACTACGCATCATTGAGACAGACGGTACCACGGAAAATACCCGCGAAGTACTTAGTCGCGATAATATACGTGAATATGAGTATCCACTACCCTCTAATTTGGTAGCAACAGATGGCATGCTGTATTTTACATATTTGGATGATTCTCGCCAAAAAACGATACTGGCTCGCCTGGATCCCAATACCGGGCAATTAGATCAATTATATACAATCGGATCATCAGGTTATTACCATGATGTTGATCCTAATTACAATAATAATGTGAGGCTGTATAATATGGCAGATGATCAGATTATGGTACTTGTTCCTCTTGGAGGGGAGAGAGGCATTCATGTATTCAAAGATGGAGAACTAAGACGGCTTGATGAAGATGTTGACGCCTATTTTCCTGGGCAAGTACGAGCCAATCAGTTCTATTATCGGCACGAAAGAGACTCTTTGATAGGTACGGAGCTATGGAGCTATCATGCCAATGATTCTGTGGTGACGATCTTGAAAGATATCAATAAGTCATCGGTTTCGGCTTTCAATTGGATGCTTAGCATAGATGATCAAGCAATCCTCAAGATGACTGATGACGAACAGGGGGACCAATTTTGGTCCAGTGATGGAACATTGTCTGGTACAAGATTCCTACTAGATCCAAACCCAGAAAAGCCAAGTTCAATTGGTACTGCTATTCCATTTGGAAACCAGTTGCTCTTCATGTCGAACGAGGGAGAAGGCCCCAGACCATGGGTTACTTCCGCTTCTAGTACTTCGGCTCAGTCCTTGCTTGAAAATAAATTACCTGAGGGGTATTTCTTTTTTCGTGGACTAGCGGTAAAGGATGAATGGGCTTATTTTTATCGGATGCCAACTAATACGGAACCTGCTGCGATTTACCTGACGGACGGTACTCCGGCTTTTACCTTTGAGTATTACAGTGTACCGGCCATTGAGGATAATGGTCAGATGGTTTTTCCTAGGGTGGTAAGGCTGCTCCCTTTTGAAGGAGGTATAGCCTATGTACAAGTCTATTCTTCAAACTGGGAATTAGTAATAATTCCCAATGATGGTCAGTTGAATGCACAAAGTGTTTTTAGTTCGAGCCTAATTTTCTACCTCCGTAGTGATGAAACAGGTAAGTTGTTCTTTCTTTTTGAAGATGAAAACAGGAAACGAACAATTGGCTGCTATAATCCTACAGATGGGGTAGTAAGCCGTCTTGACCCAGGCATACATGCTTGGGAAGAAGTAATTTCAATGAGTGTTATCGAAGGTAAGCTACTGTTTTTTGCCGAAAATGAGGCGCAGGGGCAGGAACTGTGGATAACGGATGGTACAGATGGAAATACGAGTGTGCTGGATATCTATGAAGGCCCTCAGAGTGGATTGTCTGAACAGTTGCGGTACCGGAAAGTGGGGAATACACTTTACTTCCCTGCTACGGACGGAATTAATGGCCAGGAACTCTGGCGCTACGACGCGACTACAAATGAGGTGGAGATGCTGGCCGATATTCTACCAGGAGCTGGTAGTTCTTCACCGATCTTCGTTGGAAATAACGGGGAGTGGCTATATTTTACAGCCTACCTGCCCGAGACAGGGCGCGAACTGTGGCGTACTGATGGAACCGCAGAGGGGACTCAACTGCTGGTAGATATCCTAGAAGGCCCCCAGAGCTCAAATCCTGGACATATTGAAGTCCTGGGCAATGCCCTGCTTATGTCTGCCCAGACAGTATCAGATGGGCGCCAGGTTTGGCGTTACGATCTAATCACTGATGTTAAGGAGCAAATTGATCCTTCCAAGTCCTTATTAGTTTATCCTAATCCTTCCAGCGATGTTATTCGATTGAAGGCTGACCTAGGGCATAATGTTAAGATTGAGATTTTCAATCACCTTGGTCAATTGGTCACTAGTAGGAAAGGATTGACTCAAGCTCAAGAGATCCCAATCCATCAGTTAACACCTGGGGCATATACGATTAAGGTCTTAAGTGAAGGCAAGTATAGTACGGCAAAGTTCGTGAAGTCTCAATGATCATCGGATGCATATATAACTTACTATCCTGGAACAAAAATAAATAACAGGAAGCGCGGTATATATCCGAAGCCTTCCGGTGAGAATCATGCTAAGTTTCTTTTAGGTGGGGCAAAGATATACTTCGGATGACTTAGCCTGGGAAAGCTTCGGATATTTAGCGTTGGACTTTTGACTGCAGCCCCTTCCCCATCAAAATGTGGTTGTTGAAAGGTGCCCAATTCATTACCTTAAATCCAACAAATTCGAATAACACGTCTTCCATAATGGCAAAACACCTCTCTCCTCCTCCTCGTAAACTCTCCTGGCTAACCCGACTACTGGTCTTCAATAGCCATGTCTATTCACTGGGTGGATGGGTCGCTACAGGTATCGGCTGCTTAATGATATGGTTTTGCTATACGGTTACTAGACCGGCAGCACTGGATAGTCCAGGAGTATCCGTCAATCTCCCAGGCTTAGCGGCGTTCTTCCTAATTGGAATGGTGTTTCTGGGCATAGGGTTGGCAACATTGATACACTTTACTTTCAAGAATGGTTGGCGGGAAGTATGGCTATTGAGATATGGAGAAGTAGCTGTAGGGAAATGGGTAGAAAATGAAAAGAAGAGGTGGAAATACTTCACTTTTGAAACAAAAGAAGGAATAACGCAGCAAGGAACCTCCATCGTCAACTCCAAAGGTGGTTTGAAATTGATAGATGGGGTAGAAAAACGGATTTTGTATAACCCTAAAAATCCGGATCAGGTTGTGGTATTTGATTCGATTCCGAATGCCCCGGCAATTTTACCGGATGGCCGTTTCGGGTCGATCCCGAAGCCTAGGGCAGGCATCCTTATTGCGCCCTTCTTGGTCTTGTTGCTGAATATCGGCTTCTATGCTTATCATTTTGGTTCCTAAGAAAGAGTAAGTTCATGTTTTGAATCAGGGGAAGTAAGATCACTCGAATTGAGAAAAGCTCAGCAACATGTGACTAAGACGTTCTTCGCAAGGATTAGGAGGTTGTTTCTTGTTGGTTAGCCTTGAACTTCGCCGGCGTAGTTCCGACTAGCTTTTTGAAAGTAGCATAGAAGGTGGATTTAGAACTAAAACCTACCTCAAAGCCGATGCCTTCCAAACTTAGGTGTTCCAAGTCGGGAATTTGTCTACAGGCCGCTTCTACTCGATACTCATTAACGAAAGTATTGAAACTCTTTCCCAAATTGTCATTTAGCAATTGAGATAATTGATGTGGAGAAATGGAAAGCTGTGCCGCTAGATCCGGCAGTTTTAGTTTGGGATTTCGATAGAGCTGTTCTTCTTCCATCAGGGTCTGTAGGCGTTGTGCCAAAGGAGAAGCTTCGTCTTCTTGGATTTTTTTGTTGCCATATTTGTTGGGAGTATGGCCGATAGAAAGTCCATGACTTCTATTCAGGAGGAGGTAAATGCCCAGGGCATAGAAAGAAAAGGAAAAGATCAGAGGTCCCAGAATGTACACCTTGGCTTTGAAGTAAAGAGCCGCTTGGTAGTTGAAAGTAATTAGCATATTAATGCCCCATACTAGCAATAACCATTTTTGGTTGGAGGTAAGAGATGTTCTGGCCTGGATGGCTTTACTAAGAACGGGCCAGAGTGTATAAGTGGCCAAAATCAAATAGATCAGCCAAACTACATAAATAAACTGAACGATGTATTCATTCCAGGCTTCAGGAAAGGTAGCATATGGGTAGACCACTCCGATACTAACGATTATGAGTCCGAGTAGCCCTATATGTAGCTTTTGAGATCTTGTAGGTTGAGGCTGTTCACTGATGCTGGAATGCAGGTAAAGCCACAAAAAAGGGCCAATGAAAAAACAAGCCGAAAGACCTATCTGTAAATAGGTTTTGGGTAAGTCTCTCAAGAAAAAGTAGAAAACAGATTTGCCAATCCGAATGGAGAGCATAAACAATAGTAAGCCGAAGAAGAGCTGTGATGCTCCCCGTTTTTTCCAACGTGCAAGAAAGAAAAATGCTAGCAAGAAGCCATTGAAGACTCCAAGCGCACTGAAGAAAAAAAGCAGTTGTTGGCTAATATCCATGAATGCAGGTACTGTCTTTGGGAAGAAAAGCCCTAAAGGACATTCTTCTTGTTAAGGTCTACTCCCGCAAAAAACTGGAGATCTACATCTTTTAGCTGTTTGACCCAGAAAGCAACCTGGCCAGTATGATAGGAAAAGTGTTCTACCACATGGATGATGATACCAATGGCTGAAAACTCATAGGCTTGCACGGATCGTACCTCAAGCAATCTTGTACGATCAAGGTCCCGCATGACCTGATTGGCTTTTTCCACACTTTCCCGGAGCATTGTCATTAATTCCGCTTTGGTTTTCCCGCCATCGGCGGCAAACTCCGCATCACGCTGTCGGATATCGGGTACCTCTCCCAGTGAAGAATGTACATACTGCGTAATATTCCCACAAAGGTGGATAATGATATTGCCAATGGTATTAGAGCTTCCATTGGGGCGCCTCCAGATATCTTCCTCCGAAGCTTGGGCCATGGCTTTCTCAAAATGGGTGAGTTTTTCTTCCATCCGATAGATGGATTGGGCGATAAATTCTTCGGCTATATTTGCTTCCATGATCGGGTTTGTTTCTAGCCCGAAGGTAAAGAGAATCTAGAGGGAAGGCAAGAAGAAGTCAGAAGGATGAAGCTGGAAATGGAAAGATATATGATTCCCATTTCCAGATTAACATTAATGGCATGAAGGAGCGTATTCTCCCTTCATGGTTCGGAAATATCGCGTACCATCGAGGTAGAGTTTAGAGTCTTTATAACTTAATGTGTAGGAATTGGTATTGCCATTGTTAAAGTTTAGAACTAAGGTAGGCGCTCCGGTATGTCCAACTATTATGTCCCAAGTTCCGTTACCATTCGTATTGGAGTGATTGTACCCTGAGCTATTGTCACTACCAACGCTCACATTACTGGAGCCGTAGTATATGAAGTATCCTTGACCACATAGGTCGATTTCTTTGGATAAACTGTAGCCCCCTCCGGTCATGCCATCTACACCTGGAGAAATAGAAGAATAGGATTCCATATAGGTCAACTTCACATTCTTCATCCATTCTTTCCATTCCCCAATATCTTCCTTGGATTCCGGCTTTTTGAATTGGATGCTGTTCATGACAGTTTGTGCGTGTTGCTGGTATGAATCATTGAAGTGCTCTGCTGTTGTGACGGCAACAATGGTCATGCCTAGACCATGAGGGTTGCGCATGCCAATGATATAGGCTTTAGCAGGCTGCCATTCCAGCGTGCCGCTAAATAGCCCCCCAATGGACTCCTTCCCCAAGTCTGATAACTCACCACTTAGCTTCAAGACCGTGCCATTCCCTTCATTGAGCCCTTGGTACGCCTGCTGCTTGATTTGCTCTAAAGTGTATGGTATATCATGAGGGAGCAGGAGAATTACTCCTGGGATAGTATTAGATCCCATCATATAGCCTACTTGCGTCTCTTGGCCCACCCAACCTGCTGGGATTTCAAAGGAAAGCCCTAGTTGTTTGTATTCGATTTTGCCTGTAGCTTGGCTAAAACCCATAGAGAACCAGCAAATGGCAAAGAGTGTGAAGATTCCTCTCATAGTCATTTTGAATTGTGTAGATGGGTTAAGATAGGGAATATTAGAGGAAAAGCTTGATTGTGGTTGAGTGAGTAACATGGTGTACGAATTGATTGTTTGTACTATATCGTACACTGAGAAGTGAAATTGTCCTCATTGTTGAAGAAGAAAATTTTGCTGGGAAGCCAACATCCGAAGTTATCTTGGAAAGAACTTCGGATGTTGGCTTCCCAGCCGAAGCTATTCCAAGATCAGTCCTTCATCCTTGCGAAAGGCCTTGTATCGGCCCTTGCCAAACTTGGTCCCATTGAACTCGATCGTTCCTTTTAATTTCTCCCTTTGCTCCTCAGGAATTTCGTTGAAATCCTGGCACTTTTTGGAACAGCAGGAATCATATTTAGTAGCACATTTCTCACATTGAATAAAGAGGATATGACAGGCGTCATTGGCGCAATTGACATGCGTATCGCATGGCTCGCCACATTGGTGGCATTTGGACATGATCTCATCCCCAATGCGTTCCCCCATCCGCTCATCAAAGACGAAGTTTTTACCCAGAAACTTATTGGGGAGTCCCTGCTCCTTGCATTGACGTGTATATTCTATAATACCTCCATCTACCATGAAGACATTTTCGAAACCTTTGTGTAGGTAGTATGCACTAGCTTTTTCGCAGCGAATTCCACCTGTACAATACATAATGATATTATTCCCCTTTTTATCTTCCAGCATATCCTCTACCAGAGGAAGGGCTTCCCTAAAGGTTTCCACGTCAGGACGAATAGCGCCTTCGAAATAACCCACTTCACTTTCATAGTGGTTCCGCATGTCTACGATAATGGTGTCTTCTTGATCCGTCAATTCATTATAGGATACTGCATCCAGATGCTTTCCTCGCTTGGTGACATCAAAACTGGAATCATCCAGTCCGTCCGCAACGATTTTTTTGCGTACTTTGATCTTTAACTTATAGAAAGATTTCCCATCATCATCGACAGCGATGTTTAGCCGAATTCCTTCAAGAAAAGGAACATTATACATCTGTTCTTTGAAGGCTTCCAAGCCGTGTGCAGGTACAGAAATTTGCCCATTGATGCCTTCCTGGGCAACATAGATACGACCGTAAACGCCTAATTTAGACCAAGAGCGATACAGTTGGTCGCGGAATTTCTCTGGACTTTCAATGTGGTGATACTGGTAGAAAGAGAGCGTAATTCTTTCTTCGTCGCTAGCTTCCATGCGACGCTTGAGCTCGTCATTATTGACGAGATTGTGCAATCGTGACATCTTACTTACAGAAATTGGGAAGACAATACTAGTAACTGTCTCCAGGGTACGTTAACTAATGGTCCTTCCCACCTAAATGAGTTACTTGTTATGCAAAAGGCATCTACTGTATTAACATTCAGCGGTAGGGAAGGCACTACGTATGGCAAGTTGCAGGCTTGCTGCTAAGGTACCATCCTTATCACCGCAAAATTATAAAATTGGTGGGAGTTTGAGGACTTCAAGCAACAAGTTTTACTACTCAAGCGTTGTTCACCATTGTAACCTTAAGAAAATAGGAGTCTACGACAAATGGGTGAGCCCCTTTGGTCATGCGGATATTTGACTACTTTTTCGTAATTTTTCAAGCTAATTAGTAGGCTTACATTATTCTTTGCATTAATATTGGGGCACGCAAAATTGCACCTACAGTCTAAGCGTCGAATTACATAGTGAAAAACTTGATTCCACATTTTATTGAGAACCAGTTGCGTAGAGGGATGACCCATGGTGAGATAGAAGCTTACACAATGGTTCTTGATCTCTCGGGCTTTACTCCTTTGACTGAGAGTTTGATGAGAGAGGGGAATAAGGGTGCAGAGCAGCTGTCAATCATTCTAAATAAGGTGTTTGATCCGCTCGTAGACTTGGTGTATGCCCGTGGGGGGTTCATCCCGTATTTTGCCGGCGATGCTTTCACCGCCATTTTCCCATCTGCCGGTACTGACATCCACGCCAAGGATATTGTTCAAGGAGCCCTTCACGCACACCAATTGTTTCGTGAAGGTTTGTTCAGTTTTGGGCAGTTTACCTTTGGTTTGAAGGTCGGCCTTTCTTTTGGTAAGGTAGAATGGGGGGTCGTTGGAGAGAATCAACAGGCGTTCTATTTCCGAGGTAAGCCCATTGACCAATCCGCGGAATGCCAGCTTAGAGCAAATGACCAAGACATCGTGATTGATGAGATCATGAAGGTTCAGCTCAATGGAAATGGCTTTGAGATAAACGAAATGGAGCCCGGTTTCTACAAACTGGGGCGCAATATACCGCTGGAGTTTTTCACACCGACTACGGTTGAAGTACCAGCGATGAATGAGGTTATTGCTGAAAGTTTTCTTCCTAAAGAGGTCATTAATTATGATCAGGAAGGAGAATTCCGGCGAGTAATTGCGGTCTTTATCTCTTTCGATGGCATAGATAGCCACGAATTAATGAACCAATTTGCTACGCAGGTACTAGATGAAGTACATTCCTTCTCTGGCTACTTCAAGGAGATTGATTTTGGAGATAAAGGAGGAGTGATGTTTTGTTTCTTTGGTGCACCTGTTTCCTTCGAGAATAATACAGACCGAGCGCTTCAGTTTATCAATGCTTTGCGTGAAGATGTTGCTAAATTGCAAAGGGGGACCAAGCTGCAATTTAAGGCAGGTTTGTCTCTTGGTTTGGCCTATACGGGTATTGTAGGGGGAAAGAAACGATGCCAGTATGCAGCTGTGGGAAATCGCGTTAATTTGGCCGCTCGTCTGATGGCCTATGCCGATTGGGGAGAGATTTTAGTCGATGAGGAAATTCGGAAAAACCCACACTTCAAATTTTTCCATAAAGGAGATATCAAATACAAGGGAATAAAAGGGAATATTCCTACTTTCAAACTCATCGACCGAGAGTTTGATCTTAGCCCTGACTACGATAGCCATTTGGTGGCTCGCCAAACGGAGCTAGAGCAATTGATGAACTTTTCCAAACCCTTGCAGGAAGGGCATGCCACGGGAGTGACCCATGTTTTTGGCGAGGCAGGTATTGGGAAAAGTAGGCTAATTTATGAGGTGGGGAATGAGTTAGAGGAACGCTTCAATATTAAATGGTTTATTTGCCAATCAGATCAAATCCTGCGGAAACCATTCAACCCTTTTATATATTTCCTGAAGAACTATTTTCGGCAGTTACAGAATAACACTTCAGCCATCAATCAAGAAAGCTTTGAAAGTGTTTTTTCAGAATTATTGGCTACGCTAAAAGTCCTTCCTGCCGCTCGTGCACCGCTCGTACTGGCAGAATTGGAACGCACCAAAACAGTACTTGCGGCACATTTGGGTATATTCTATCCCGATTCGCTATGGGATTACCTGGATGCCAAGGGGCGCTATGAAAATACGCTAACGGCTATCATCAGTGTCTTTGAAGCAGAGGCATTATCTCGCCCTATGGTGATCGAAATAGAGGACGGACATTGGATGGATGACAGTTCTAAAGAACTTTTACACGAACTGATCCGTCGAATTGGTCATCATCCCATTTGGATATTGACTACCTCTCGCTATTTGGATGATGGTACCAAGCCCAATTTGGTAGACGAAGATCTATTGAAGGAACTCGATCTTCCTCTGATGGAAATAGATTTGAAGTTTCTACAGGAAGAAGCCGTTCGGCAGTTCGCAGAAAGTAGTTTGGGCGCTGAGATTTCAGAGGAGTTTTTTGAATTGTTGGGGCGTACCACTAATGGTAATCCTTTCTATCTGGAACAGATGCTCAAGTACTTTGCCGAGAGTAATCTCTTGGATAAGAAAGATGGGGTCTGGAATATCAAGGATCAAAATGTAAAACTTTCTCATTCCATCAATGCCGTATTGACTGCTAGAATCGACAGATTATCCAAATTAGTACGAGAAACGGTGAAGGCGGCGGCAGTGATCGGCCGAGAATTTGAATACCCGGTTTTGTCGGAAGTGATGAAGGTACAAGAAGGTTTTGCTGATTTTGACGGCAACTCTTCTGCCTTATTGCGAGAACAGGTAAAGACAGCTGAACAGGGGCAAATCTGGCTAGCCACAAATGAACTTCGGTATATTTTCCGGCATTCTTTGCTACGGGAAGCGGTTTACAGCATGCAGCTCCGGACCCGCCTTCAACAGTTGCATCAACTGATTGCCGAGGCTATCGAGCGGATTTATGCCGATAACATTGAAGGGCGATATGTGGACTTGGCTTTTCATTACGAACAAGCTGGCGTTTTTGATAAGACTTGTGAGTACTTGCGCAAAGCGGCGGATTATTCTCGGAGAAATTATCAAAACCAGCGCGCCCTGGAGTATTACGATCAATTGCTCAACAAGCTTGGAAGTAAGAATGAAGGTGCGGATGAGATCAAAACGCATTTGAAGAAGGGTAAGGTGTTGGAGTTAATTGGGGAATGGGAGGAATGTCAACGAGCCTATGAAATAGCCCTTGATTTAGCTAAAAAGTCGAGGGATGTTTTACTGATTGGTCAAACGAATAATCACCTTGCACATCTGCTGATGCTGAAAGGAGAGTACAGCAAGGCCATGAACTACCTACAAATAGCAGCGGGTTTGTTTGATTCTGTAGATGACCGCGTAGGAATAGCTAGAGTCAACGCTGATTTAGGAAATTTGTACTTCCGACAAGGTCAATACGAAGAAGCCAAGCAATACTTCGAGCAGAGTATCATGATTGGTGTGGCAACCCGAGGTACGGCTGGAAGTGCCCAAATTGCCTCCAACCTGGGCTTAACCCACATGAATCTGGGGAATTACCAGGAAGCTATTGCCGTACAGCGCTCCCAATTACGGGTGAGTAAACGCTTGTCAGATAAACAAGGAATGGCCTCCTTGTATACCAATCTAGGCATTGTGTACTTGGAAAAGGGAGATTACGAAGAAGCGCTCGACTGCTTCGAACAAGGATTAGCCCTTAGTCAAGAGCTGGGCAATAAGCAATTAAAGGCCATTGCTATCGGTAGCATGGGGACGGTCTATGAGCACCAGGGAGATTACGAAAAGGCGATGGAATGCTTTTTGGAAGACCTCCGCTTGGTAGAAGAGTTGGGAGATAAACAAGGGACCGCTATTGCCTTGGGGCTAATAGGAGAACTCCATAATGTAAAAGGAGACTTTCATAAAGCCATCGAATACCTACAGAAAAACCTCATGCTGTGTGAGGAATTGGGCTATCAAAAGGGCATTGCAAAAGCCGTTAATACACTTGGTGATGTCTTCTATTTCACTAAGCAGTATGAACGCTCGAAGCACTATTACCAACGCGCTATCTCCATCGCGCGTAACATCAAGAACCGTCTTGTTTTAGGGGCAAGTCTAGTTGAGTTGGGAGCGGTGTATATTGATATGGGAGATCTTGAAGCCTTGGCGGAGGTTTCCAAGGAAGCTTTAATCATCGCGGAGGAATTGGGGAATCCGGAACTTCTTTTTGAGGCTAAAGTATTAGAAGCCCTGTGTTATGCTTCAAATGATAAGATAAGCGAGGCACAGCAGATGCTCAATGAAGCCATATTTTCTACAGAGGAAAAAAATCTTTTGGCCTATGGCTACTTTCAGATGTGGCACATTGTTCCTGAAGATGCCAAAGCATACGAAAAAGCACTGACTTTGTACGAAGAGCTTTATAAACGCACGCCCAAATACATCTTCAGGGAACGACTGGAAAAATTAAAGAAGGCTAAAGGTTAAGCCAATAAGTCAATTTTGCTACTACTGCTCTATTCTTCACCGTAAAATTATCTGAGATATAATTGTCTGTGTAGACTAAGAAGAAATCAGAAACCGGTGCAAATCTCCACTGAAATCGTGTATTAATATTGACGTTGTCTACCTGACTATTGTACTGGATGAATGTGGTCAGGAATACATCTTTGCTGAAAGTGATGTCAATTCTAGGACCTACGAGCACCAGGTTTTTCTTTACCGTAGGTAAATCTAGATAGGTATAAGTGAAATCCATCGCAATCTGGCCAAAAGGCTGATAGCGATAGGTAAGCCTTCCTCCAGCTTGATAGCTATAGCCACTAAAGAATTGCCCTGCATTTCCTCTAACAAAGAAATTGAGTTTCTTCCTGGCATCCGAGGAGTAGAAAAACCGCAGGCTAGTATAGTTGTAGCCTTGATCCCCTAATAATGGCTCAGCATCTGAACGAGAAGGGTCAAAATCACTGAACAAATAGGTATAATCGTTTTGGATACTCCAGCGCATTCTGGCATTGTTAGTGAAACTAAAATCCCAAAAAGCTTCGTATTGATGATCTGAGCGGCCAAAACCAGGATTCCAAAGGGTTTCCACTTGAAGGCCGGGACCATGGCGATTGAGTTTTCCGTTTTTTGGGTAAAAAAACCAACGGAATTCAGGGGCGACACGGAAGTAATCTTTTCGACGGATAAAGCCTACTTGTGCGTCGAACCCTTCTCCCACATAGGCATGGCGCCAGGTGACGCTAAAATCTCGTTTCAGATACTGCAAGCGTGCTCCTGTAGAAAACTTGTTTTCTGCCTCGTCATCTTGGGTGATAGCTTGGTGATAGAATGCCTTACCAGTCCAGGAATTGTCATTGGAAGCCAAGTTATAATCGAGACCAATTACCCGATTATACTCATCATAGTAATCTTTATTGTATTCCTTAGTTAAGGCCTGTTTGTTGACAAAGATCATCCCGATGTTGGAACGGCTGGATACCTTGCGCTGTACGGCAGCCACTGTGAAATTATAAGAGGGAAGCTCAAATTCTTCTTCTTGAGCCGTCTGCATATTCAATAAACCCACCCGCCAATTTTCATCGGCTTTACCACTCAAACGAGCCCCATACAGGATTGGGTTTTGGATATTGGTACTAGTCTCATCCCCGTCTTCATCGAGGTAGGTGACTCGGGCCGAACCAATTCGTCGCGAAAAGAAGGGATTGATTCTTTCTTCCCCAAATCGTCCGAAAAGGTCGGCATTTTCCAAAAAGAACTGTCGCCGTTCTGGAAAGAATATCTCAAAGCGATCGAGGTTCACCACCTGCCGATCCACCTCCACCTGAGAGAAATCCGGGTTGATCGTTAGATCGAGATTGAGGCTGGGCGTGACCGTGATTTTTGCATCCCCCCCAAAATTGAATTGATCGGCGGAAGGTGTTTCCTCTTCAAAGTCTTTACTTAAACCACCAGTAACATATGGAATGACGGAAATACTAGGCCCTGATTTTTTGGGTGGCTCTTCGAATATCATATCGCCCATGTAGGCCAGATTCATAATGATCTGATTTTGGGGGATTCTATGCCAACTGGAACGCGTATTGCTCTGTGTGTCGAAGCGGTAGCTATTGAATTTCCATTCCCGCAATCCCTCCTTGAAGCGTAGGGTGCTGAAGGGAATAGCTAATTCACAGATCCAATAACCATCATATATTTTAGAAACGCCATTCCAACGATTGTCCCAGGACTCATCGAAGTCTTCCCGCTCATTCCCACCGTTGGAAATGAGTGCTTCTCGCATTACTCCGTAAGGATTCATACCGAACACGAAGGCATTGGTACGGTCATTGAATGGGTCTATCAGAAAAGTAATATTGTCGTTTCCTCCCGCTCTGAAATCCCGTCGTAGGGAAGTGATGATATAATCTTCGCCAATAGAATAACACTTGGCTGCGATGTACAAGTTTTGATCATCAAAAGTCATGTATATTTCAGTCTGCACGGGAGAAAGCGTAGAGTCGGTCGGGAAGTTCTCCCAGAAATCTTTTGCAGGCTGCCCCGCAAACCATGCCGCTTCATCAAGGGCGCCATCTAAGAAAATGGGGGCACTCGTACGCTTTATACTCATACTTGGCACTTCTCCTCCATTCCCTCCATTGGCATGGAGCTGGATAATGCCCAGTAACAATACAAAAAATAGAACAGGTGATCGGTAGGACATAAGGTGTTAAGTCAATTGGTTATGATTAATTAGCATTATCTGATCTCAATTGCGTTGTTCCGCAAGTTTGCTATTCGAACACATGATGGCAGCACAACTCTGCTACTAGGTGTGCGGAATTATGGCCGAATTGGCACACCAAGATGTTGTTCACCAAAACTCAATGTAGTCCTTATTGTTGCTAGAGGAGAAACCACGACACAAACCAGTGTTGAGGTAGCGACCTATGTTGTAATAGAGAAGGAGGTAGATTATGCAAGTTTACCTCTGGGTTAATTTGTAACTATTTGTGCGAGAAAGACTAAAGTTCTCTCTCAAACCTATCTTTGCCGCGCAAATTTGCGAATTTTATACAGATCTTTTCGCAATTTTGAGCTGCTTTTAAATTTTATTAACAAATACATTCACAGGTTGTTGACTCTCTCCGTGCCATTAAAATGTAAGCTATGAAGGCATTAAAAAGATTTGGCTGGTTCACTGGGGTGGTATATCTGCTAGCTTGCGTGGGCTTGTATTTTTTTCAGGACCTTATCATTTTTCGCCCGCAACCCTTGCCGGAAGACCATCATTTTCGGACTGGAATGGAAGTAGAAATTCCAGTAGAAGGGGAATTGTCTATCAATGCATTATGGATACGAGAAGCCCGTTCGAAAGGCGTAATCTTGTATCTGCATGGCAATAGAGGTTCAAATCGTCGCTGTCTCCGACAAACCCGGGGCATGCAAGGGCATGGCTACGACATTTTTATGCCGGATTACAGAGGGTATGGTAAAAGTGATGGAGCCATTTATAGCGAAGAACAGATGCATGCAGATATACAAAAGGTCTATGCTTATCTTAAGCAACACTATAGCGAGTCTCAGATCATTGTTTTAGGGTATTCGTTAGGCACGGGCATGGCAACGTATTTGACTGCACACAATAATCCTCAGCAATTGGTACTGGTGGCCCCCTACCTCAGTATGGTAAACTTAAAAAATCGATGGGCTCCCTTTATCCCTAATTTTTTAGTGAAGTACCCACTGAAAAGTGAGGATTGGATCGACCAGATTGAGCAGCCAATTACGCTGTTTCACGGTACAGAGGATCAGGTTATCCCGTATGACTCCTCAGAAGGCTTGCTACGACTGAACCAACAAGGAAACAAGCTAATTACGTTGCAAGGAGAAGGACATAGAGGGGCCCTGTTTAACCCCATCTTTAAAAGGCAATTAGCTCTAATATTGCCATAGTTTGAGAAACAGGATGACAAAATACGGGACTGGTAGTATATAACAGATGGAAAGATTCATTCAACATATTCAAGCTACTCTGTCCATTTCGGATGATAACTTAGCGGTCGTTTTGAGCAAGGTAGTTGAGAAGCGGTTTTCGAAAAAAGAACACTTACTTTATTTTGAAAACTACTCCGGTGAGTTGTTCTTTACTTTGCAAGGATGTGTGAGAACCTATGTCACCGACTTTAATGGAGTAGAGCATAATATTTCATTTTCGATCGAGAATTGGTGGTCTGGAGATTTGCAGAGCTTTATCAATAGAACACCTGCTATCTGTAATATTCAAGCCTTGGAAGACACCCTTGTGCTAGCTATAAATCAAATCAATTGGGATTTTTTGATTAAAGAAGTTCCTGAGTTTGTGAGCTATACCAGAGTACTCTTTCGCAATAAAATGTTTTCTCAGCAAAATAGGATTGTGCAGAACTTGTCTTTTACAGGAGAGGAACGGTATAATTATTTTTTGCAGGAGTATCCGAATGTAGCGCAACGCATTCCACAAAAACACATTGCCAGTTATCTTGGTATTACGCCGGAATTCTTGAGTATGATACGCGGTAAGAGAAATAGATGATTTCTTAAAGTACCTTGATTTTTTTGCAGGTTGAGTAGTTGATCTTTGCTGAAACAAAGACAGAGTCCTATGAGAGCTACAAAGATCATTGAAGTATTGGCCATGGCACTAGCTTTCGTAATTGCCTGCTCTTCCGTATTGTATCATAGAAAGAATGAAAGTATTATGGATACTCAAGTCACATTAGATAAGCTCCCTACTAGACATGGAGATCGCCCTTTAACGACCAATACCAATCCTCATACACAACTAAACCAGCAGCCTGGAGACTTGTCCTATATCCAAGAATTAAAAGATTGGGCCTTTTCTTTACTCCACATAGAAAAGAGACCTAGCGCCATTTCTGTACCCGGAGCAGTGGCGATGTGTATGAAAGTTGGGCATACTTGCGACAGTTGCAATGCCTTTATGATCGGGACAGAGTTCGCACATTTTCATCCTCATCCTGATCATAGCATGCATCTGGGGCTTTCAAAAGAAGATGCAGCGATCATTATTGATAAAGGATGGGGAGAATGGCATCCTCTAATCAAGAGGGGATTTCTACCGCCTAATATTATCATGATGTACGCGCCTAGATCCCAGGAAGAATTGGAAGTGGCTAAAGTTATTCTGGGGCGCTCGTATGCTTACGCGCAAGGAAAAATGGATAAGAATTAGATACGGACCTGTAATATTTCTTAACCAACGTTCATTTTTTGCAGTAGCTAATGTGAGCAGAATAGAATAGGCTAGTCCGTGGTAAGTTGTTTTAGACTCATGACTTCCCTGCGAGATTTCACATCAAGTTTGCCATAGATCTTATTGATGTGTGTTTTGACCGTACTTACTTCAATAAATAGGCTGTTTGCTATTTCCTTATTGGATTTACCCGCCAAGATCAGATCGAGAATTTCCTGTTCCTTAGCTGTAAGTTTTTCCAGAGGGGCAGGATTGGTGGATGCCATTATAGGTACCGCCTGGGGAGACTTTTTAAGTTGTAGTAAGCGCAGTAGGAGTAAGCAAATTAGCAAACTCTGCAACACTAATACGGCGACGATCCAGTCAGGTATCTTTACCATTACAGGGGGCTCGAAGTAATGGAGCTTTCGCTGGAAATTCTCCGTATAAACATCTCCGGGGAGCACCTGCTCTAGCCGTTTGCCAAAACTTTTGAAAAAAGCGGGGTCTTCCTCATAGTAAGCCTCCATATCGATATTGGCCATGGCTGCTAGGGCAGCCATATCACTTGAGCAGGTATCTGTGAACAGCTTCAGGTCGTGGAACAACCTTTCTTCTGTGAGCTTTAGTACACTGGGGAATCGAATTTGGTAAAAGTAAAAGCTTGGGTAGACCATCCGCGCCAATTCTCTCATCAGTTGGTTATCGGTTGAGCCTTTGACTTGGTAGTTGCCAAAAGGGGAATAGTAGCTACTGTCGGCTATAATCTCTAGTTCTGATTGATTATTGAGGATGAGATGAATAAAATTATGATCATCTCCACCCACATACAGGCAGGCATCATAGTCGGTATTCTGTTCTTTCATCAGATACAGCCGATAGAAACGATTCTGCTCCGGTAGCTGTTTACCTTCCAGAACAAAGGAACCATCCTTTTCTACTACTGCCATATCTACAATTAGATCAGGGCTAGCTCGGTAATAGTCGGAGAGTTTTTCGACCATTGCCATAAATACCTTAGGTTGCCACTCCTCACCTAAATTGATCTTACCTTCAATCCGATATTTGCTGTAGCCGCTGCTGGCAAAAAGCAGACCTATGAAGATCAGAAACAGTCGTGTAAGCCGTAGTATCATGGGGTCGTAAGATACTAAAAAGGGAATAAAAGATTGTTGTGATAATCTTAAGGTATTAGACTAATTACCAGTAGTATACATATAAAAAGAGCTACCCCGGGAGACGGAGTAGCCTTCGAAAACTTTTTATACATCCTTACTTATTAACTATTTGTATTGAGCTTGATGACAGTGGGTTTACCCCCCACATCCCCCGCAGCCGCCCCCACAACCTCCTCCACATCCACTGCCGCAGCCGCCTCCGCAACTGGTCCCACAACTTACCATATGGGCTTTATTCGCGTTCTTATCTGTATAAGTGACTAAGGGAATCATGGATACCATCAGTGCCTGATCACCATAAAGGAAGTAATTCCAATGCGTATGCTTTGACTTTTCCTGCTGCCCGAGTTCGTTCCTATATAGGTTGGGTATGCATTGCCTAAATAATAGCTTATCAAACCAAATACTCGATGCTACGAAGTAGACTAAGAGTATGGTTAAGGTCAAGATGAGGTAGGTTACCGGCTTCCCATTCATCAACCCTAGTGTTAGTCGTGCTAATCCCGGTGTTAGTAAGAATAGAAATACGGTCCAACGCAGTCTGTAGAGAGCTAGAAAAGGGCCTGTAAGCTGCAGTTTGTCTTTTAACTTGTCGCAAAATGATACGATGCGGGAAAACATCGGCTTATTCCTTAATTCATTCAACAACTCAGGGTAGTGTACAGACTTATGCCGCTTAATACTGTCGTAAACATTTTGTTTGAAAGGATCCTGGAAAGACTGGTCTTCATCTTGTAGCATTAGCTTGTAAGTAACGCCTATATTGATATACTTCTTCTCTACCAAGCTATCCAAAATACCATGGATGATATGTCCAAATTTGGCCTTCTGCATGTAGATTACCTCAAAGGGGTGTAAGTCTTTCAGAATATCTGTTTTATACAAGAACTTAGCGTAGGCTTGTAATCTAATGGTGCTTGATAGCTCCAACAAGACTAGGGCCACTATCACTAGGGCTAAATAAATCATTAAGAAATGCGGGTTGCCAATCTGCAATAAGACTGGCTTGTAGAGTAAAAACATTGGGTAAAACAATAAGGAAAAGATCAGGAATACCAATCCCAGGCTATTCTGCTTGTTCATTTTGGGCGTAGGTCCAACTACTGCTTGTAATTGATGTGCCAAGGATTTGTACCTCCAGATATCTTCAGGTTGCTCACCGAAGTGTTCATTGTAGAGTTGTTTTGTGCGTTCTCTGGCAAACTCAAATGTCTCTCTTTCTTCGGGGTTGTGAGTGGAGGGTATGTGCTCTATTCGTTTTCCCAGGACTTTCGCGAAGTCTTGATAGGAGTTGGTGAATATTAAATGTTGGTGCCATACTATATCGACTACCTCAGAAGGAGATACCATCTGGCTTGCCGTAGCTGCCAGGAACATGAATTTCTTATATTCTCGGATGGCTCGTTTGGTAAAGTTAATGGACCAATCGTTTTCATCAGCTAGACGGGTACTAAAGCCATAGTTATCCGTTGGAGTGTCTAGCGCAAAAGCTTCTACTTTTTTCCAATTTGTTCCGTTCATCATTCTTTGGTTTTTAGCGGCCTAGTACGGCTGTCTCCGCAAGCTAATGGAGAGGTCCTCCGATCAAAAAGGGTGAGGTAGTCATTGCATCCGTCAAAGCGGCTAGTCCTATTTTCCTGTTGATCGAAACCTTGTCCTTAGTGAAAAAGACAATGTAGTAAGGGCCGTTGGTTTCAGTGTGATAGCTTATCCTTCGCAGCGAGAAGCTTAGATTCTCACTCGCAAAAACGAAACTTGAACAATTGTGCCAGTAAAGCGCGCACCTTTGTGCATTTTTTGTGGCTTTTGTGCTGATAAAATGTAGGTTTAGAGCGATTTATTCCTTTTTTTTCGATAAAAATCGACCGGGATTCGACCATGTAAATAAAAATTAAAGCTGAACATATATAGATAATATGCATTATTTTCTGCCCAGCAATTGCATGTGTTAGCTAGAATGTATACCTTGCAACTACCAATGTGGTATTCGTCTCCTCACTCGAAAGTCCTCCATTTCAATTTTCTCAGTATTAGTTTTTCTCCCAGGTAGAATATTCACCAATTATCATATTCTAAACACAACCTTTGTATGTCTAATTCAAAAGGAAACCAGTATCCCGTTTGGGGGATTAACTTCAATTATGAAGTTTTTGCAGTTGATACTAATGGGCACGCCAATACCATGTCTGATGCTAACTTCGCCATGAAAGTGGCTATCTCAGAAGATGGGACAGTGTGGGCCTTATCTACCACGCCAGATCCTGACGGAGGTGGATCAAAGCTATTTTGGAGCAACGGAGACGGTAATTGGACTGAGATCAATACCGCTGATCCAGGAGGCGTGAGTATTTCAGGAGGTGAAGGTGATAAATGCTATTATCTTACTTATGATGGAGAGATTCGGTCAATGGATACGAGTGGGAATAGTACTGCTGTTTATCAGGGTAACTATATCGTAGACTTCGATTATGGAGCGGGTATGTTTTGGGCCATCATGCCTGAGCAAGCAGGTGGAATTCCATGTCTACAGTATACATCGGCCAGTGACATATCCTGGAAGGCATTTCACGGTAATCCAGAACCCTTTAGTATTTCGGCGGACTACCAAGGAAACTGTATAGCTATTGCGGGTTTTGATCCGGTTTATTATTCAAAAGATGGAACCTCTACAGGTAGTGCTGGGGCTGGGGTAGCAGGAAAAGCACTGCAAATCAGTGCTAAGAACTGGACTTTCCTAGTGTCTACCGATGCAAATGCGAATGGGAATCTGCTGTATGAATGGCAAGATATAGCAGGTGGAACCTTCGAAGCTCTGGCGGCGCGAGGGATGAGCGTAGCGGCTAGTTATTACCGAAAATCCTAAAGGAGCGGATAAGTTATCGTAAATGGTAAGAAGGAAAGGGACGCTTTCAATTTCCTTCTTATCTTAATTGATGGTCTCCAACGACTGCCAAGAGTTCTCCTAACATCAATAAGGTAGCACCCCAAACGATTTTATCAAAAATTTTGAAATGTGGGACTTCGGGTAGAATTAGCCCGTTGGAGATGGGGAGGTCCATGCGCATAAGGGCATTAGGCTGCTGAAACAGGTGAAAGGGGACTTCTAAGATGTTCGCGACTTCGGAAGGTTGTGGAACAAAAATGGGGGCTTCTTTGGCGAATGCGACTTTGGGGAAAACGTGAAAATTGCTCACCGGGATATATAGATCACTTAGTGAACCAAGGATCTCGACCTTTTCGGGTTTTACGCCTACCTCTTCTTCTGCTTCTCGCAAGGCCGTTTCGGTCATGGATTGATCGGCGTCTTCATGCCTTCCTCCTGGAAAGCTAATCTGCCCTTTGTGTCGATCTCCTTCGTGGACGCTTGTCCTTTCGATTAAGACCAAATGCCAATTGCCATTTTTGGGATAAAACAATACGAGTACACCCGCCAATTTCGCATTATCAGGAATGATGGAGCGAGCTTTGCTATCGGCAGGTGAAATACTGTACTCAGGAGGGCGGCCTGGGAGCGGTTGCTGTAATTGAAGCTGTAGGTGATCAATAAAATCTTGCATAGGAATAGATGTACAAAGGCCCTGACAAGTAACTTGCCAGGGCCTTAATTCAGGAATTTCTTTCCGTATATTCGATGTATATATCTTGTCTGTCGAGCAGCATTAACCTTATCTAATCTTCTTTGTTGGACTGAGTAAGATATTTCTCTAAGGCCATTGTCATAGAAGGTGTTTCAGGAGCAGGAGCCTTGATGTTGATTGTCAATCCATGATCTTCAACTGCGCGACTGGTACTATTACCAAAGATGGCAAGCCGAGTTTCATTTTGCTTGAAATCTGGGAAGTTCTCATACAAAGATTTGATTCCCAGTGGACTGAAAAATACAAGGACATCGTAGGTCACATCACTCAAGTCGGATAGATCGCTGCTTACGGTACGGTACATCATGGCGTCTTTCCAGTTGAAGCCATTCTCTGTAAGGAAGTTGGATACCTGACGGGCACCCAGATTACTACAAGGCAACAAGAAGTTCTCATTGGCCTTGTGTTTTTTTAGCGCTGGAGCTAAGTCTAAGATGGTTCTTTTTCCAGCAAAGACTTTTCTCTTTCGGTACACGATAAACTTCTGAAGATAGTGTGCGATTGCTTCTGTCAGGCAGAAATACTTAGTATCCTGCGACATCTTAATGCGCATTTCCTCACATACTCGGAAGAAGTGGTCTACAGCATTCTTACTAGTGAATACTATGGCTGAAAACTCATCCGGACGAACTCTTTGTTTACGCACTTCTTTGGCTGACACTCCCTCTACATGAATGAAAGGGCGCCAGTCAATTTGAAGGTCATACTTTTTCTCTAGTTCGTAGTAAGGTGAGCGTTCAGGCTTGGGTTGTGAGACCAGAATCGTTTTTACCTTTTTAAATGTCTCCACGTACGCTTTACCATTTGCTGTCATTCAAACAAGGATTTTTTTATCCCATCCTTCGCCCGTTTGGAAGTAAAGTTGTAAGGATGTCGGGACAAGAAGTGAGCCTTTCGGTGACTAGTCCCCCTTCTACTAGACTTTACCCTAATTGGTTCGTTATCATCTTATATAACACGAGGACAGGTACTATTTCGACAGTGCAAATATACAACAAAAAGTGGAATATATGAAAACGCAGATAATTGTTAGCCAGCAATAAGCCTCGAAATCCTCTAACTATATACAAGCCTACGATCAATACTAAAGCTGCTACAATCAACAAATAGATCAATTCGGAAGGAGCATAAGCGATCATTAAGTTGGCTGGAGCCAGTACGACACCAAGGATAATGCTATACACCATAATGGTGAAGCTGTAGACCTTTGTTTCTTTGGATATAGGGAAGATTCCACCCACCATGGCTAGCAGCAAATGCTTTAGAAAGAATAGGAAAGTAACCACTGAAATGCATCCGAACAATAGGAGTAAAGGAGAGGTGCCAAAGGATGTTTTGCTGAATTTCAAAATCAGAAATAAAAAAGTGCCTGTTTGAATAAAAAACATAAGATATAGGAGAAAATAGGGCATAAATAATCCCGTTTCTCTTTCCCGATAGATCTGATTGAGCATATTTTCATTCAAAATAGCCCGGTAACACTTGGTGATGAAGGGGCGGAGTGAGGTCACTAGGATTGCCATTAAGATCAGTCCAAAAAGAATCACGCCTAGTAAGAAGCTGTTGCTGCCAAAAGGTTGCTGACTGTCTTCCTTTTGTAGGGGAGGTAGGATGATGGGACTAGGTAGGCTATTCTTCTTTTCATTTGGCTCGACGAGGTCGAATGGATTGGCTGCCTTAGTGGTCTCGGGAGCTTTCTCTTCCGTTGGCTTTTCCTTTACTCGTGGCAATAGCTCAAAGGGATTCTCCTTCTGGGACTGTGCCTGCAAATTGCTGAAAGCCAGGAAACAATAGAATAGGCTCCAAATGTAAAGTCGTGTTCTCATGTATTTGCAAAAATAAAGAAGCTAGGGATTTTTTCTTTGTTAATACGTTGTTAATAACTTTTTAGCTACATAAAATGGGGATAAATTGCACTATATGCAGAATAGTTCGATCAATCGGGTGATCATTCTGGGCGTAATCGCATTGATGGGAGCAGTTAGCATGCAAGCCTATTATGTTGTTAGCACCTGGAATATAAATGAGGATGAGTTTCGGCAGAAAGTCACCTTAGCTCTGTATAATGTAGCAAAGGATCTGGCCGAACTCAATGGCGTCGAGCTGCCAACGCGAGAAGTGATTAATCAACGCACCAGTAACTATTACATTGTCAATGTAGAGTACGAAATCGATAAGGCCAACCTGGAATACTTTCTGCAAAAACACCTGGAGGCTTTAGCTATTAATGTAGACTTTGAATACGCGGTATTCAATTGCAATACCAATAACATGGAATACGGTGGCTACTGTAGCTATGAACCTGGGCGTGAGATTAAAGACTTAGAACCCGATCTGCCGAAGGACAGCAAATTCGTTTACTACTTTGGTGTGAAGTTCCCTACGAGATCTGGATATCTTTTAGGGAAAATGCAGCTCAATATATTTCTAGCCGGGGTTTTATTATTGGTGGTCTTGTTCTTTGGCTATTCTATGGCTGTCATTCTTCGGCAACGCCGCTTGTCCAATATGCAGAAGGATTTTATCAACAACATGACGCATGAGTTTAAAACTCCTATATCAACGATCAAAATCTCCGCTGATGTGTTCTTGAGCAATGATGTAATTCGCCAAAACGACCGGCTTTTCCAATATGCGAACATTATCCAACAGCAAAACCAGCGGCTTAATAATCAGGTAGAGAAGGTCCTGCAACTAGCGAAAATCGAAGGGAATAATTTTGACCTAAAGCGCGAATATCTGATACTAGATGATTTACTGCGAGATCTGATCGAAGGACCTAGACTGAGAGTAGAGGAAATGAATGGCAAATTCAAAGCCAGTTTGCCCGAGGAAGCCGTAGAAGTTTATGCTGATCCCCTTCATCTAACCAATATCCTGCATAATCTGATTGATAATGCGATCAAATACTGCGAAAAAAAACCGGATATTCATATTGCACTCAAGTGGCAGAACAAAAGGCGAGCACTACTGAGTATCGAAGACAATGGAATTGGAATAAAGAAAGAGTATCAAGCAAAAATATTTGATAAGTTCTATCGGGTTCCCACGGGGAATGTACATAATGTGAAGGGCTTTGGTTTAGGTCTGTTCTACGTTAAGAGCGTTTGTGATTCTCATGGTTGGAAACTGCAGCTAGACAGTGAGGAAGGTAGAGGTACCAAGGTCTTGATTTATATTCCGGTGAAGAAATGAGCAATGGATCTAAATAGATCATCTTGATTTGAAGCAAAAACTAGCTAATAAAAGGGGAAAAACGCAAGGCAAGCCCTAGTTTTAAGATTCTATATAATATTGGTCAAAATAATCCTAAGAACATGAAAGCACATTTATTATACGTAGAGGATGATGCCACTCTGAGTTTTGTGACTCGCGATAATTTAAGTTTACAAGGCTATAAGATTACACATTGCGAAGATGGAGAACAAGCCTTGGAGGTAATTAAAAACGAGCAATTTGATCTATGTATATTAGATGTCATGTTACCCCAAGTGGATGGTTATACCTTGGCCAAAGAAATTCGAAAAAAAAATATTGAAGTCCCCATTCTGTTTCTAACTGCAAAATCGCTTAAGGAGGATAAGATTCACGGTTTGAAACTTGGCGCGGACGATTACATCACCAAGCCGTTTAGTATTGAAGAATTGCTCCTGAAGATCGAAGTTTTTCTACGTCGGAGTAAAATCACCCAACCCTTTGCCACAAGCTTAACTACACTGGGTAAATACGAATTCAACTATGCCAACCTCAGCTTGATCATTGAAGATGAATCCCGCCAATTAACCCAGAAGGAAGCAGATCTGCTGCAACTTTTTGCTACTTCTCCCAACGAGGTACTAAAGCGAGCCACGATCCTGGAGCGATTGTGGGGAGAAAATGATTATTTCATGGGAAGAAGCCTGGATGTCTTTATCTCTCGCTTACGTAAGTATTTAAAGAAGGATGAACAACTCCGGATTGAAAATATTCATGGCGTTGGTTTCAAGTTTGTCTGCCCTGCCCGAGCTCAATCCCTGGGATAAGCCTCACCCTACATCGGATAAGATCACTAACACACCAAATATGCAAACTTGGCCTTCTCCACCTGTTGCTACATCTGTCCCTCCGTCTGTTAACAAACAGTGCTAAAGGACTGGAAATTTTGATTTTACACATCAAAGCCTTTATTTTGCATGGATTTTTTCGGCAGGGATTATATCTTTGCAGTCCTTTAGTAAAAATGTTTGCAATAAACTCTTTGTGGAAAAGGTCCAGGGACCTTGAAGATTGAATCATAAAATCTTGTAGAAGGATGGCATTAATAGGAAAAATTAGGAAAAACTCATGGATTCTGGTGGTCTTGATCGGTATCGGTCTGGCAGGGTTCATTGTCATGGATATGACTTCTAGCTCAAACTTGGGTGGTGGAGTAGGGAATCTTACCTTAGGAGAAGTAGATGGTGTCAAGTTAGACCAGCAACGTTTCGAGCGTGCCTACAGCTTGGTATATGCTAATTCGGGTGGAAATGTCTATAACCAAAGAGATCAGTTATGGAACTACTTCCTGGAGGAAGCCTTGGTTAAGGAAGAAGCAGAAGATCTTGGACTTTCGGTAAGCAATACGGAGTTGGCTAGCTTGGAATTTGGACCTAATTACAGTCCTGTGATTCTTGCTCGGTTCCAAAATCCTCAAGCACCTGGTCAAGTTGATGTGAATCAGTTAAATCAGATTAAGCAGTTGATTGATCAGGGAGATTTGAGCACTGCTATCCAAACGGGGCAGCTCAATCCACAATTTCCTGCCTATTGGAAATACCAGCGGGAGGAGATTGTGAAAAGTAGACTACAGACGAAGCTAAATAATATGGTTAGCAAGGCCATGTATACGCCTACATGGATGGCGGAAATGGGTTTTGCTGAAGAAAATCACCCTGTAAACTTTGTTTACGTTAAAGTGCCTTTCGACGAGATTGACAATGCTGATGTTTCTCTTAGCGATGAAGATTACAGTGCTTTCTTGAAAGAAAATGAAAGTAGATATAAGGTCGATGAAGAAACTAGAGTGGTAGATTATGTGGTTTTCAATGTGACAGCTACTGCTGCCGATAGTGCCAAACTTGAGAAAGAGATTCAAGAACTAGTTCCAAGATTCGTGGAAAGCACCAACGATTCTGCTTTTGTACTTTCGAATCAAGGGCTAATTGATCCTCGTTACGTGGATCGCCAAGCAGTAAGCACGGTGGTTGCTGATGAAGTTTTCCAGAACATGGAAGTCGGCGAAGTATACGGGCCTTACCTAGACGGAAATACTTACAAAGCGGTTAAACTACGAGACAAAGTAGTGATGGCGGATTCAGCAGATTCTCGCCATATTTTACTTTCTGCCACTACGCCCGCTTCTTTTGATGAAGCTGAAAGAAGAATCGATAGCTTAAAGTTAGTGTTGGAGAGTGGTGCGGCTTCTTTTGATTCCTTAGCCCTGAAATTCAGCCAGGACCCAGGAAGTTCAAGCAATGGCGGAAACTATGAAAATACGACGCCTAACCAGTTTGTACCAGAGTACAATCAGGTGTTGTTCCTAACCGGAGAGTTGAACCAACTCTACAAAGTGAAAACGAGCTACGGATGGCACTTAATCGAAGTATTGAGTAGAAGTGCCACCACTACAGAGCGAGTGAAAGTAGCTTACCTACAAAAAACGATTGAGCCAAGTAAGGATACCCAGAACGATGTTTTCCAACAGGCTTCTCAGTTCATCGGAAGTAACCAAAGTATCGATGCGGTGCAGGAATCGGCTGCGGCCGCAGGGTTGACGGTGGAATCTTCTTTGCCTTTGAAAGCGAATGATTATCAGGTAGGAACACTGGGCGCTACGGAAGATGCTAGACAAATTGTAAAGTGGGCCTACACGGCTAATGTTGGAAAAGTTTCTCCTTCTGTGTATGCCTTCCAAGATCCTATCGGATACTATGATAATAAATATGTGGTAGCTACATTGGGTAGCGTACAAAAAGCTGGCTTGCCAAGTGTTGCGACGATTAAGTCGGAAATTGAACAACAAGTCATCAATAAAAAGAAAGGTGAGCAATTGGCAGAGCGATTATTGGCCAAGACCCTAGCTACGGTGGCTGCAGAGTTCCAAACGGAAATTGATACGATCACCGGAGCTAAATTTTCCCAAAGCTTTTTAACGGGCCTAGGGAACGAGCCTAAAATAGTGGCTACAGCCTTTAACTTGGAAAAAGATGAAACTTCTGCGCCAATCATTGGTGAAACGGGAGTATACGTAATCAAAACTACCTTGAAGCCTACGCTTTCAGCTCCCAATAATCTTCCTCAAATCCGCCAAACGATGTCTTCTCAGGCAAGAGCTCAAGTAGCTAGCCGCTTGGTGCAAGGAATGGTAAAGACGGCAGATGTAGATGATTTTAGAGCCAGATTTTACTAGGCTCTAGTTTAGATCAAATCTATATTTCAAGAGGTCGACTTTTCGCTGAAAGTCGACCTCTTGTAGTTTTGCCATTATTGTTTTTTTATTCATCTTTGCAGCGAATTTTAAAAAATGACTAAAATACGGTATCATGTCAGAAGTCGAAAACGCTGGTAGAAAAGGATACTGCTTGATGTACTTCTTTATCTTCTTGTTGTTGTTTGTGATTTTAGTGGTAGGAATTTACCAGTACAACTTTAAGTTCATAGGATAGTAACTTAGCTGAGACTGGTGCTTCCACGGAAGTCAGTCGTATACAGTGCCGCTAAAGCTTGCTCTACCTTTGTAGGTGCAATTTGCTAGTGAAGACACCCAGTTCGATCTAGTAACCGGAATGGCTGGTAAGTTTATCTATCGGCTCTCTCCTTGTATATTTTCCCTTTTTGAACAGTTTCTAGTTTGATTTGATCTTCTTTGGCTTTTCACGGAGCAGTAGATCCTGCTGGTAGATGAAAAAAAATCCCGCTTGCCGGAATACTCCAACAAGCAGGGATATTTTTTGATCGACTTTCCACTAATAAAGCCGATTCATGAAATGCGTTTTACTTACTGAATTTCTGCTTGCTGAGGAGAAGCGGATAGACTTAAAGTCAAAGCCACATCGTCGTTGATCAATTTATCTTTTACCGTACCAAGTACACCAGAGTTGTACATCACATCCCATTCTGTACGGTTGATAGTGAAGGCTGGAGTGGAAGCCGTTAAGCCACTCTCAGTCAAATCTACTTTTACAGGGATAGTGACACTCTTAGTGATGTCTTTCATAGTAAGGTTACCCGTCACATTGTGAGTAGCTCCTTCAACTCCTTCTGCCACAGCTACGCTGGCAATTTCAAATGTACCGGTAGGGAATTTCTCCACCTCAAAGAAGTCACCCGTTTTCAAGTGTCCTTCTAATTTGGCTTTCATCTCATCTCCCATTTCATCTAGAACAGTGATTGAGTTCATATCCAATTCGAAAGTACCACCAGTGATGTTACCATTTTCAACGAACAATTCACCACTGTTTAGTTTGATCAAGCCCGTATGTTGATCACCAGTAGGTTTAGCACCGATCCAATTAACTTGGCTAGCTTCTGTGTCGATATTGTAAGAAATAGCAGTAGCGCTGGTTTCTGTAGGTGTTTCTACAGCTTCTTCAGCTTCCACTTTTTCGCCAGCTGGTGCGTTTCCACAAGCAGCTAATACGACTACGCAGCAAAGTGCCAATAAATACTTAATAGTTGTGTACATGATGTAAAGCGTGTTTAAATTGCAAAAACCATACAACGACAACTATTGGCAAAAAGTTGTCAAGGAGTTAAAAAAAAGTTAAAGTTTTTCCTGCCATAGCTTTGATTGCTACCTCATAATCTGTTCCTTTTTGACAGTGGACTGTTCTAGATTGTCAGACTGGGCTAGGTAGACCATGGTGCTGATCAGGAACAGACCTACCACTACATAGAATGCTACGATTAAAGCTCTCATAATTCAATTTGGATATGCTGTTTTACAGATTGACCTTACCTGGGCAAGATCTACGATTGTCGGTTGGCTTAAAAAGATGATGTAGTGTAAAGGCAGATATCGGTAGTAAAATAATAAGGAACCTTTATTTTTGGGTTACCTCAGTAATGGTAGACCAAATTGATAACCCCTTGGTTGTATTCTCGTATAGAAAAATAAAAACGAATTTATGCAGGCAGTTATTCCCCTAAATGGCGTCGTTCAGCACTATGACTGGGGCGGATTCCATTTTTTACCCCAATTGCTTTCCACTCCAAACCCGGAAAACAAACCCTTTGCCGAACTATGGATGGGAACTCATAAAAAAGGTACAGCTACTGCAAGTCTTCCCAGTGGTGACATCTCACTCGCCGATCTTATCCGTCAAGGTCCCGATCAAGTTTTAGGTGAGGAAGTGGCCAGTTATTTCCAGGGACGCCTACCTTTTTTATTTAAGATCTTGGATGTGCGAAAAATGTTGTCCATTCAAGCGCATCCAACCAAAAAAAGTGCCGAAATAGGTTTTCAGAGAGAGAATGAAAAGGGCATTCCGCTAACGGCCTTTCACCGAAGCTATCGGGATGATAATCATAAACCGGAAGTGATGGTAGCCTTGACGGATTTCTGGTTGCTTCACGGTTTTAAATCTACAGAAGCCATTGCTGCTACTTTGGAAGAAGTTCCCGCCTTTCACGTTTTACAGGCCGTTTTTGAAACGCTCGATATTAAGGCGCTTTATCAGCATATCATGGAGTTGCCGCAGGAGGAAGTGGATCATATCTTAGCGCCCTTGAAGCAACAATTGGATGCGAAGACAGCTGATGCTGCGCCTGAAAAGTCTTCTCCTGATTATTGGGCCAAGTTGGCGTTTGAAGATTATACGCGCGATGGACATTATGATCGGGGCATATTTTCTATCTACCTTTTTAATCTGGTATTCATCCCCAAAGGGAAAGGTATATTCCAGGATGCTGGCGTACCGCACGCCTATCTAGAGGGCGTTAATGTAGAATTGATGGCTAACTCTGATAATGTTTTTCGTGGAGGTTTAACCCCCAAACATATAGATGTGCCAGAATTGTTAAAGCATTTGGTTTTTACCCCTGTAAATCCAAAAATCTTGGAAGGGGAAAAAGAAACGCCAATTATAACCAACTTTTCTACTCCGGCTCCAGACTTTGCCCTTTCTCAATTGAGTTTTACCAATGAGCACTCACAATTGGAAGGGAAATTGGCATCTACCGCCACTATATATATAGTGATGAGCGGGACAGTAGAGGTAGTCAGTGCTGAAAAAAACTTCAGCTTTTCACAGGGAAGTGTATTTTTTGTTCCTGCTCAGCAAACCATTGATATTCAGAGTAAAGGAGAAGCCCTTCTATTTGCAGCAAAGGCAGGCTTGTAGAAAAAAATAAAAAAAGTACTGTTGGAATAGGGGGGACATCAGGAGGCATGCATCCTATATACGAAAACAATCTACATTTTCTTTTAGCCGGCGCCGGGAGGCAAATTTTACCCGACTATAGCCCATCGGCGCTGGCATTCCTTTCCCATTGTATTCAGATTGACATTAGCAGATAAAGTTTATTGGAGAAACAATAATACCTTTGTTGCCTTGTTTTAAGTTCTGAGGGCATTAGTCCCTTTGTGCTTGTACCTGAGGTCTCTAGGCCTCTCATTTGGGATGTTCAATGTTTTACTACTTCAGCGCCATGCAATCTCGATTACTCTCAACCCTGGTATTAGGGCTGCTAATTTTTTCATTGGAGGGGCAGAATGTCATGCCTTTAGGTCAATGGAGAGCTCATCTACCTTATCAAAATGGACTTTCCGTCACTCAGAGTGATGAAACTGTCTTTTTTGCCACTCGCCAATCTATTCTGTTAATCGATAAGGAAGAGCGTTCGACGGATTTCTTGTCCAAAGTAGAAGGCTTAAGTAATGCGGATATTAAGCTGATAAAATATATTCCCGGCTCGGAAATTCTCATGGTGGTCTACCAAAACAGTGTAATTGACCTATATCAGGATGGCGAGGTCTTAACCGTAAATAATATCAAGAATTTTCTCAATTTCCCGGGAGCTAAGATTGTCAATGATGTCTTTGTGCAAAATGACTCTATAGTATATCTGTCAGCCTCCTACGGCATCTCAAAATTCAATGTCAAGTCAGCGCGTTTTGTTTTTTCGACCTTCACCGGAATTGATGTAAATGCGACTGCGGTATACAATGGTCAGATGTATATGGCGACGGAGGAAGGACTATATAAACTGACAGAGGAGGCCAATTTCCCGGAAGATTTTACCCTTTGGGAGTTGCAGGGTATGGAAGAAGGTTTTCCTGGAGATTACAGCAGCCAAAATCTTGCGGTATACCAGAATCGACTTTACCTCGGCATTGACCATGATTTATATCATGTAGAAGGAGATGTTCCCATATTAGCCTATGATACTCCGGACGGCTTGGAAATGGAATATCTTTCGGCAGAAGGCACACATCTGCTGGCAGGGTATCGATGTATTCGGGATTGTGCTCGGAGTCGAGTTTTCTATTTTGATGCAAATGGCCCCATTGGAGAATTGGCAGCGGATTGTATTGCCGTACCCTATTTTGCGATAGAAGACCAGAAAAGCCGGGTTTGGTTTGCTGACGACTTCCGGAATTATCGCATGATCGAAAGTATCAGCGATATCAATTGCAACTTTATCTCGATCAACTCTCCCTGGTCGGAGAAGAATTGGCAGATCATTGTGGAAGATGGCGAAGTATGGGTAGCAGCAGGAGCCCTGAATCAGACCTTAAGTCAGTTATTTCTAGATCATGGATTCTTTCGACTCAAAGATGGGCAATGGACCACTTACAACCGCCAATTGACAAGCGGCTTGGATGGAGAGGATAAATCTAGTCCGGAAGATGATCTTTTTGACCTCTTATCTGTAGCGGCACATCCTACTGAAGATGTTGTTTATGGAGGGTCTTTCTTTTCAGGACTAGCAGAAATGAGATTTACAGAAGAAGGCACCGAGGTACAAATGTATAATTTTAGTAACTCTCCTTTAGAGAAGGCCCGAGGAGATGAAAAGCGAACCCGCATTAGCGGGCTGGTATTTGATGAAGAGGGTAATTTGTGGATCAGCAATCACTCCGCTTTTAATGGGAATTCAATTGCCCGGCTAAATACGGAGGGGAATTGGCAGACCTTTGGCGAAAAGTGCGGAGAGACGGCCCTATTTGATGTAGATATCGATTTAAGTGGTATAAAATGGTTTATTGTTGGAACGGCGAGTGCAGGTGTTCTGGCTTTCAATGAAGGAGCCTTGGAAGACCCTAATGATGATCGCTGCAAGGTATTTAATTTGAGTAATAGTGCCTTGACTACCAATGGAACCAATTGCCTAGTTGCGGATCTGGAAGGAGATGTATGGGTGGGGACGGACGATGGCGTAATTATCTTCGAATGCGGAAGTAGTGCATTTGAACCAGCATGCCAGGGCACTCGCAGAGTCGTTTCTTGGGATGATGGCTTCAACGGCTATCTCATGGAGTCTCAGAGTGTGCAAGCCCTTGCCATAGATGGAGCGAATCGAAAATGGGTAGGTACAACCAGCGGTGTTTTCCTCTTAGCTCCTGATGGAGAAGAATTAATCGCGCGCTTCACCGCAGAAAATTCTCCTTTACCTGATAATACCATTATTGACATAGCAGTCAATGACAAAACAGGAGAAGTGTTTTTTGGTACCAATAAAGGGGTTGTATCATATCAAGGGGATGCGATCGAAGGATTTCGAATCAATCAGCCCAATATTGAGGTCTTCCCGAACCCCGTTCGACCGGATTATGTAGGAGATGTTACCATCCGAGGTCTTGCCAGAGATGCGACGGTAAAGATTACAGACTTGAATGGTAAATTGGTGTATGAAACACGTGCATTAGGGGGGCAAGCCATTTGGAATGGTACGGATTATAACGGGCGCAGAGCACAATCTGGTGTGTATCTTGTCTTCAGCTCCAGCAATCCTCGTCATGTTAACTTTGGAAATCCGGACGGAGCTGTCGCTAAGATTGTGCTATTACACTAATCGTAATGGATCATGTAGAGTGTATTGTGTTGAGTGGATAGTTTAGTTAGGAATGATGAATTCTCATGCTCCATTATCTCTCCCTACCACACGGCCGTCTTCAGGATAGATTCGTAGTAGGCCTCATACTGTGGCAAAATCTCATGGATATCGAATCGCTTAGCCTGCTCCTTAGCGTTCTTACGGAACTTGTTGAGGATTTCGTCATGGCTTAGGATATTAATGGCATGTTTAGCCATAGACTCTACATCTCCTACTTGACTTAGAAAACCCGTTTTTCCGTGGATATTTACTTCTGGTAGCCCCCCCACGTCAGTGGAAATGACAGGCACTTCACAGGCCATGGCTTCTAGGGCCGCCAAGCCAAAGCTTTCCATCTCTGAAGGCATCAGGAATAAATCCGCGATCGCCAATAACTCTTCGATGGCATCTTGCTTACCCAAGAAGCGAATCTCGTGACAAAGTCCAATCTTTCGGCAGAGTTCTTCGAGATGATGACGTTCCGGGCCATCTCCTATGAGTAATAGCTTGCTTGGAATTTCTTGGTATACTTCCTTAAAAATATAGATCACATCCTCCACCCTCTTTACTTTTCTGAAGTTGGAGGTATGAACAAGAATACGTTCCCCGTTAGGAGCGATGGCTTTCTTGAAATGATCCTTATCACTTTTCCGGAAACGGTCAAAGTCTATGAAGTTATAAATGACCTTGATGTCGTTCTGTATATTGAAGTGGTCGTAGGTCTGTTTCTTCAGGCTTTCAGAAACTGCGGTTACTCCGTCTGATTTATTGATGGAAAAAGTGACTACAGGGGCAAAAGTATTGTTATTGCCAACTAAGGTAATATCTGTGCCGTGTAGAGTGGTGACAAATGGAACATATTTTCCTTCTGCCAAGAGGATTTTCTTAGCCATATAAGCCACTGAAGCGTGTGGTATAGCATAATGGACATGCAACAGGTCCAACTTCTCAAATTTCACTATCTCGACCAGCTTGCTGGCAAGAGCAGTCTCATAGGGTGCATACTCAAAAAGCGGATAGTCCTCTCCAGATACCTCATGATAAAATACATTTTCCTGGAAAGTGATTAATCGAGCAGGCCGCTTGTAGGTGATAAAGTGAATCTCGTGTCCTCGCTTAGCCAAGCCTATACCCAATTCTGTTGCTAACACGCCGCTGCCTCCATATGTGGGATAACAGACGATTCCTATCTTCATAGATGTTGTATCTGGCTGTTAAATGATCATTCTAGCTGTTCGTTTTAGAAAGACCTGGCTTGATCTTGCGTACGTAGCAGGAGTGCCTTAATATGATCTTCCCTATCCGAGTATTTACCTAAAGAAAGGTAAATTAATCGTTGTGCCAGCTGATTTTAACACATTATAACATATGTGAATAACAGTGTCATTGGCAATTTGGCAGGATCTTACACATTTTGGCTTTTCTCGCCATTACATGCACCTCCTACCAAAAAGAAAGGGCACAAAATTTAACTTTCGTGCCCGTCCTCCCGATTAAACAGTTAAAAACAGAAAGAGTTGTGACTAACTGAAGATAAGCGGTTTTAGTTAGCTTTTACTAGTCGCAGTGTATTAACCTGTCCATCAACCAATAATCGAATGAGATAGATCCCTCTCGGAAGATTGGAAAGATCAATTGGGTGGTTCAAAACACTAGTTCTACTGTAACTACGTCGACTTAGTTGTTGACCGTGTAAGTTGAAAACACCTAAGTCTATATCCACTGGGCGTGAGAAGGAAGCACTTAATAAACTCCTTCCAGTCGTTGGATTGGGAGCTAGCTTAAATTCATGAAGTGTTTCAATTTCTTCAACGGCCGTGCCAACATCAACAGTTAGCTCAAGCGTCTGCTGACAACCTCTATTATCAAAGACATTCACAATATAGTCACCAGGACTTAGGTCACTAATCATGGCTTCAGCCTCTCCAGTAGACCAATTGTAAGTATAGGGGGCTTGCCCGCCACTGGGCGTAAGACTAATGCTGCCATCGCTTCCACCATCCTCTGTGACATTCATGACCACTGCACTGACTTCATAGTCACTACAACTTCCGATGTTGATATTGTCCACGTCTAACCAATAGTCTCCTCCACCCCAGGTTCCAACTATACGGAATTGAGCAGTCTGGCCTGCAAAGGCACTCAAATCTGCCCCAACACGTCTAAATTCTGCCGTGGGTACATGGGAGTCCTTATCTACCTTGATTAGTGTTTGGTAAGAACTTCCACAATCTATGGAGATTTGTAACAAGAGAGAATCGGTTGTTAATACATGTGGTTCTGTCCCTTCACTCCATAAAGAATAGCGATAATCAAACGAAAAAGTCATATTAGCATCCAAGGGGCCATACAAAGGCGAACTCAGGATGAAATCAGGGTTTCCACCAAATATGTTGGCTGCAATTACGGCAGTAGGGTTATTGTGATCATTGGGGTCGGAAATCGGATTGGTTGTACTGTTGAAACTCCAACCTCCTGTTAACCGGCCAGATTCATAATCTTCCCTAAAGGGTAAGCGCTGATACCTGGGGAAAGAAAATGAGATGGTATCATTTGCAATCTGTTCGTCTGGTATATTGATCCAAATCTTTACTTCATTGTTAGGGACTGCCTCAGAATTAAAGCCTTGGCTGAAAGTAAAGGTGAGTTGTTCCAAAGCTTCTACAGAGAAATCACCTACATTTTCGGTTACTACCGGATCATCATTTACTTGATAGCTGATGTCAAAGCCAGTGGCTGCAGTATTCCCGAAATTAAATATATCCACCGTGACCTGGTCTTCTTCTGCGCCACAACCATCCGAAGTATTAGTGGCCGCGACGAGAGCTAGATCATTGGATAGTTCTTCGAAAATATAAATATTATCAATGGCCATTCCTTCACGCCCAATCGAGCCGTCACTTGAAAAGACAAAACGCACCCTTACATCCTCTGCTCCAGCAGTATTACTTAGGGTATTAGAGGCTACTACCCAGCCATTGAAGGCTTCTTCGCCGTTCCACCAATCATTGGCCGTACTGGTATACCAATTAATACCTGTATCTGCCATGCCCACCCTGCGCCAGACGGTATCTGCTTCGGTTTTTACCTCTAGCCATGCTTCATCACAACAGTTCTCCGTATACACCTGTAGAGAAAAAGCAATAGTAGGGTCATCGGTCAGGCTGGCGAAATTCATACAAGGGGAAATCAAGTAGGAAAACTCCGCATCGTTGTAGTTGCCACTGAGGTTTGTGACCCAAGCTCCATTGCCGCTAGCTGCGCGATCAATTACAGTACCAGATGGCTGCCCATGAGCCCAAGAGGAGTTTCTACTGGAATCCTCAACTGTCCAGCCACCACCCCATTCTTCGAAATCCTCGAAGTAGGGATAACTAGTGATAATCGGTATATTGGTGATCGTTATGGAGAAAGTATCATTTAAGGTATCACTATCCATTTCCAATTCTGTCCAGGCAGTAATTACATATTCACCAGGAGTACTTATGTTCGGCAGCGCCTTAAAGGGTATATTAAAGGTGCTATCCTTTCCTAAAACACCCGTGAAGAATCCATCAGTCGGTTGTGAAACACCACTAGGCATCCCATTTATCGTGTAATTAAAAGGTATGAGGGATTGAGGTTCGCCCCCAAAGTTAGCCAGGATCACTTCGATAGAATCACTAGCTGGAATACCACATTCAGTCATAGGAGCAGTGATCCCTATAACACCCACATCATTAGCCCAGAGGGTAGTAAATGAAAAGGGCCCTGAAACCTGTGAGGTGTCACCGTTAGCACAGATTCCAAAAATGTAAAAATCATATGCTGTATTTTCTTCCAGATCGGGGATACGGACGGTATTTCTCCCGTTTACACTAAGAATTCTAGGTCCCTCACTGCCTTGCTCAAACCCAGCGGTATCTACTTCGATGATATAGGTGCCAAAGGGATCATTATAATCCCAGCTAACTTCGGTGAAAAAGGCTCTTACATCATCAATTCTTACCGCAGGAACAGGTGGGCAACTTGGGCAAACTACTACATCATTGTAAGCGACTCCAGCCGTAGGAAATGGGCCATCTGCAAATATGGCATTTCCTTCCCCATCGAGTAAGCCATATAGGACCTCATTATCAAAACTACCAGAAACAAATTCAAGCCTTATAGAATCCCCCGTATTAACAGGGATGGGGATATCTCGCTGATTACCATTGTCATATATTCCATTTAGGGTATAGGTTGTTGTCTCACCTGCTGCTGTTATAATAACGGAAGCACCATTCCATCCATCACCAAAAGTATCAAACAAAGAAAGTGTATAATTACAGGGAAGTTGCCCAAAAAGGGCGCTAGAACTGATCATCAGGGAAAGCGCAATAGTTGCTAAAGAAGAAAAATGCTTCATAAATATTTTATTTAGGAAAAGCTTTTATCAGGTTCTTAGTTGAAATTTGTGTTTTTAACCAGCTAAAAACGATCTCCCGATGATTGCCGTCAGGGCCATTTATAGTTAGTCACAAAGATCTTCCAAGAAGGGTTTATCATTGCGAGACAGAAGCTTAAAATTAAATAAAAAATTATAACTTATAGCCGTCGATTGTCCATGTGAAGACTTCTGCCTCGGAGTATTCGTCAGCAAACTTACAATTCTATAAACATTTTCATATTACTGGTGTTACCAATAGGATTTACGATCAAACGAATACGGTAGAGTTCAATGTCAGTGCAAGTAGTTGATTTAAAATCTCTTATAGACGTGGCGATATATTCAATCAAGGATTTGGAGAAGCTTTCCGGTATAAAGGCCCATACCCTCCGTATATGGGAACAGCGCTACGGGATCATTACGCCCAAGAGGACACAAACCAATATTCGATATTACGAGGATAAGGATCTGAAACTAGTGCTCAATATTGCACTTTTAAATCGCAATGGAATCAAGATCTCAAAGATTGCAAAAATGACGCATGAAGAGATCGCCGAGAAAGTGGGAGCTATATCTGAAATTAACTTTGAATACGGAACTCAATTAGACGCCCTCACCATTTCAATGATTGAAATGGACGAATACAAGTTCGATCGAATCGTTTCTACAAATATTCAACAAATTGGTTTTGAGCGCACTATGCTCGAAATCATTTACCCATTCCTGGATAAGCTTAGCTTACTTTGGCTGACGGGGTCCATTAATCCTGTACAAGAGAATTTCATTAGTTATCTCATTCGCCAAAAGTTGATTGTAGCCATCGATAAAGAGCCGCTATTGGCAGAAGGTCATAAGAAATTCATAATTTTCTTGCCAGAGGGAGAACGTCAGGAATTGAGTTTGCTCTTTATGCATTATCTCCTAAAGTCTCGAAGAAATCGGGTTGTGTACTTGGGGCAGGAAATTTCCATTTCTGATCTTAAGGATGCTTGTGACATCCATAAGCCGGAGTTTATTTTCACCATGATCACAGAAACTTTTGCTAAAGAGCCAGTACAAACCTACGTTGATCGCCTGGCCGAGACCTTTCCCGATTGCCACCTACTTTTTTCGGGCTATCAAGTCGTAGTACAACCAGTAATTCCACAGCGTAATACATCCATACTGAAAAGTTTAGATCAAACGCTGGCTTTTCTTGATGTGCTAGATAATCAGAACTAATACAAGCCGCTAGGCTTTTGATCGGTGTTTTTGCAGACTTATCATCAGGACTCCTCCGATTACTAGGAAAGTGCCAAGCCATTGCCATCCACCAAAGGATTCTCCAAGAAAAATATAAGCCAAGATTATCGTTGAGATGGGGCCAACACTCCCGATGACGGCCGCATTGGAAGCACCAATCAATCGAATCCCCTCCGAAATGAGGAAGGAGGGAACAACTGTGGCAAATATGGCCATGAGCATACTTAAGTAATACACTGGAGCTGGAAAGCCAAACAACTGCCATTGTTGTACGATACCATGATGGATAATAACGGCTGTACAAGCCCCCATCATGGCCAGTGAGGTAAATCGCAAGGTGCCCAACTTTGGAAGAAACTGGCCACTTCCTAGCAAATAGATAGCATAGGTGAAAGCACTCACTAAAATCAATCCCGCTCCTAACCAGAGATTGTCCTCTTCTCCTTGCTGTACATTTTGAGCAAAAGCGATCGCAACTCCAGCATAGGTGAGCAGGAGGGCTCCTCCTTTGTTAACACCAATCTTTTCCTTGAATAAAATGGCGGATAATAAAACCACAATTGTTGGATAGAGGAAGAGGATCAGTCGCTCCATACCCGCGGAGATATAATTCAAGCCGATGAAGTCAAAGAGGCTCGCCAGATAGTAACCCATTACACCAAGACCAAAGGTATAGATCCACTCCTTGGAGGTCAGTGGACGCCTGGACTCCTGTTGTTTGCGACGATCGTATTGAGCAATGAGGAGAAAGAGTGGTAGGGAGAAAATCATGCGTAAGGCTAGCAGTGATATGGAATCTACTTCGTAACGATAGGCTAATTTCACCATAACAGCTTTGGTGGAGAACATAATCGCTCCCAGAAAAACCAAAAAAGCGGCGACTAATTGTTGTCTAAAGGAATAATTAGGTGTACTGCTATCCATGCACCAAATGTAGCTAAGGCAAGGATGGGATTCTACTTAAATTCTTGGCTAATTACGAAATGCAAAGACCAAATTAGCTTCCATGTTGCTAGAGGTTCGGAGACGAATATCAGCTCGAATGATGCGCACTAATTTTCTATCTTTATTGGAACTACATCACTAAACGTAGAGCGGGCCTTTGCCCCTTCCTCGTTCAAATCGAAGTAATTAAGCCGTATGAAGCAATCCTTGATGCATATTGTATGCTTTGTTTTCTTATTCTCTCAGGTCCAAGCTCAAAGTCCGAAGCGTTTGAGCGATTATGGGGTGACTATTGGTGTATTGCCGAAGGGGCAATATAATGCTATCACTGATGTCGCTGGTGTTAAGGTCGGGCATGAAACGCTGGTGTACGGGGATAGCATCCGAACTGGCGTAACAGCTATTTTGCCCCACCCTGGGAATGTATTTCAATCCAAAGTTCCGGCAGCGATGTACATTGCCAATGGATTTGGGAAGTTGATGGGCTACAGCCAGGTAGAAGAGCTGGGGAATATTGAAACGCCAATTATACTGACCAATACACTGAGTGTACCCACTGCCGCTACCGCTTTAATTAACTATACTTTGCAGTTGCCACAGAATGAATCTGTACGTTCCGTTAATCCGGTTGTGGGAGAGACCAATGACGGATGGCTTAATGATATTAGAGGGCAACATGTGAAAGATACGGATGTGCACAACGCGATTAGCAAAGCTGCTAGCGGAGCCGTACATGAAGGAGGTGTTGGTGCAGGTACAGGTACCTCTTGTTTTGGGTTTAAAGGAGGAATAGGTACTGCCTCTCGTAAATTGCCCAAGCGCCTAGGAGGGTATACAGTAGGGGTCCTGGTCCAGAGTAACTTCGGTGGAGTGTTGCAGATTGCAGGAGCACCGGTTGGGGTGGAATTGGGAGAGTATTACTTTAAATCTCAACTTCAAGACGGAGCTGATGGCTCCTGCATGATCGTAGTGGCAACCGATGCTCCACTAGATGCGCGAAACCTAAAGCGGTTGGCTAAGCGAGCCATGTTTGGTTTAGCAAAGACGGGAGGAATTGCTTCTAATGGCAGTGGGGATTATGTGATTGCCTTTTCCACGGCAGAAAATCTGCGTATACCCTATCAGTCTGACAGCCCCTTTAGAGATGGAGAGGTATTGCGTAATGAAGCCATGTCTCCGCTTTTTCTGGGGGTGATCGAAGCAACAGAAGAGGCGATTTTGAATTCCCTGGTAGCAGGCCAAGATACCAAAGGATATCTGGGGCATGAACGTAAGGCCTTGCCGATGAAGCAGGTCGTTCCCATACTCCGAAAGTACGGCTTGATCACACCTTAACCTACTCATTGGCGCCAATCGATGCGTGTGGCCCAGCCAATTTCTAGAAATCGGTGATTGTCAAAAGATTTTCCGAGACTCCCGACAGCAATGTCAAGTTTCCAGGAGGAGTTGATAAAATAGCCTATTCCGATAGCATAATCAGGTTCAAACGGTCGGAAGCTACCAAAGTAATCCATCACCAAGCTAAATTTGCGGCCAAGTGGATGTGAAAATCGCAAGGAAAAAAACGATTTCGCTTTGGAAGCGTTTTGCCCATTCCATGTCCAACCACCATTCGTAATGAGCTGTAACTTTCCGAATAGTCGGTAGCTGATCGAAGCCATGATGCGCCCACCTAATTCTTTTTGCTGGTAAGACGCCTGGGCAAAAGGAAACCAAAAGCGGCCTTGGATCGCCGCCGCTTTTAAAAAACCTGATTTTTCAAAAAGGTGATGTCTTATGCCTAGGCGTAATGCGTGCATGCCTTGGTGACTGTTGCCAATAGGTGTTTTCTCCCAATCTCTTTGGTAATGAATTACACCACTCATTTCCCATCGCTCCAGAAACCCCCACCTGAGCACATTCTTGTACTGCAAAATATTTCGGTCAACTTGATCCGTCTGCAAGTCATGCCATCTAATGCCTGCTTGCCATTGCAGTACGTTTTGGCCAATTGTATAAGTGCCCATGGTGACAGAGGGGCGTGCCGTGCGGATGCGCTGCGCAAATTGTCCACTCAACCCTATTGGGAGGAGCATGAAAACGATGCCTACCACTAGATATGCCCATACTGATTTACTCAGTCTCATCTTAATCACCTGCTTGATCTGCGATAAAGGTACGTTCTAGGGTTTGGCCTTTTTGTGCGGTCAATCACAGAAGACAGTAGGAATAAGAGGATTGGATATTTGAGCCAAGCTTGATGAGAAGGAAGCTGGATTTTAGGCGTACAACAATTTGGAGATATTGGTTCTTCCCTTGCTATGGTTTTCTAACCCAACAAGTAACTACGGGGTCTGACAGTAAAGTATACTCTTCTGAGTCTTCTACTTTTTGTAATTCTGTGTAAAAGTCATCCACTTTATCCCTTTCAAGAATACCATGTTTAAGCAATTCTGCGACCATCGCTTGGCCAGTAAGATTTACGATTCGTTTGCCAACTTTGGGGTTCGGAAGCAAAAAAGTATTGGAACGGATGGTGGGAGTAGGGAGCCCTGCCCCCCGAAAGAGGTGGGGAAGTCGGCGGCCTACCTGCGGATGACTAAAGGATTTCTGATAGCCTTCAGTGACCATGTCATAGGCCCAATTGGATGGATAAAGACCTGAACTAGTCATGGTATCTTGTTCCTGTGTAAGCACAATTCCGCCCGATTTACAAACGCGTGCCATCTCTTTTACGACTGCCTGTGGGTTGGGGACATGCAAGAGTAGAAAACGACAGAAGACTAGATCAAAGGACTGGTCTTCGAAGGGAAGTTGTTCTGCGTTTCCTTCCGTGTAAGTGAAATTCGTTTGGTCTTCTCCGACTCTAGATCGAGCATAAGCCAGCAAATTTACGTCTTGATCAAAGCCTACTATTTCGGAAGGGCTGAAAAACTTAGCCAAAAGGCGCGTAGTCTCTCCTAGTCCACAGCCAAGGTCCAAAACACGAGGATTAGCTTGTAGGGGGAGAAGTTGGAAGTATTTATTTGACAGGTATCCTAGCCCTTGGGCCAGCATTTGTTGTCGTTCGAGATTACTTTCATTAATACTATAAGACATCTTACAAGGGCATAAAAGGTGATGAATAGGCCGCCAATAGAATGCAACTCTTTTGGAAGATCAACAAAATAAGAATTATTCTCTTCTCCAACTACCTCGGTTGATACGGAAGCAAAGATCATCGATCAGGATAAGGGTGTTGTTCCTAGATGAGCGGGTCTTGGGCCACCTGAAATAATGACTTGAAATCTTTCATCTGCAAGGGGCTGAGTTGGACCCATTCATCAAAGAGTGTAGGTTGGAGATTCATAAGTCGTTGCTTTAAGAACAGAAAGAATTCATCCAGTGGTACTCTACTCCAATAATTCAAAGGCGAGTAAAACATTGCCAGCCTTGCCACCATATTTGGCATAACCCGAAGTAATAAATAACTGATCGTCGTACACCACAGATCCGTCAGAATCTACAGTTGTATCATAAGCTTTCACAGCATTTACGCTTTCAAAATCTCTATGGGTATTGAAGGACCAAACTTCCTTTTCCGAGCTAGCTTCATAAATCTTTAGCTATCCATCCGTTGCTCCGGTAAAGATCAAACCTTCAGTAGCAGTGATGGCAGCCGAAGTTCATGGAGTACAAGCCCAATCTAGTGGCTCCATTTCGATCATATTACCTTCCGGGTCATGCGCATAGGCGTAGGTGATCCCATAGCCCCCAAGGTCTATAGCATGATCTCCTTTACTAAAGGAAGTGATTCCATTCTTGATAAATTTCTCATATCCTGAATCCCAAGAAGGGGATTGAAAGCAAGTATGCGTCATACCTGGGCCCTCGGGGCCATCCTCTTTACCGTAGAATCACGGAGCGGCTGGAACCCGGTGAGTTCAAACAACATATTGGGAGCCCCGCAAATATGGTGACTGAAAGAAGGAAATACTTCATGACAGTAGTGCAGATTAGATTTCTTTCCTAAGGTACCTGTAATTTCGGACAATATTTCCCTTTGCCTTCCAGCCCTGAATAAGACTCCGGTATTTAAGCATCTAGTATTCACACTTGCTTGGATCAGCCTTTACGTAGTAAGATCTATAATTTTTGGCCTTGGGATCTTTGCATCCAACTAGATCCAGCAATTCGATGTTTTTGAAATCGATAGGATGACTTTCAGCCTGTAAAGCGATGTAGCCCTCTCCCAGTAGCGTGCCAGCTTGTTTAACCCAATCGTCCATCTTGGTGATCCCAAAACCTTCCCAATCTTTTTGTGTTTGACGAATATTGGTAAAGCCACCTCCTATCTGTGGCTGATCATATTGTAGTACGGTGTCTCCCTCGATCAAGTGGATAATGGTAGAATCCCCCAACACGATCATTTCAGCGTGCACCCATTGATCACCATGATAAGTTTCAGAAGAGGAAGAAACACAATGATTGTAATTGATGGTGTCACCCATCACTACGGCCGTACCGGGGGAACAAAGATTTCCGGTGGTTCGATCTTTCCCATCATTCAGCCCACCTAATAATTGCAATTCAATGGACACTGGAAAGTGTTGTCCGATTTCATTACTAGCTGCAGACTGAGCGTGCACCATAATACCGCTATTCCGAACATTCCAGGTAGCTCCCCCGGGTGTCTGCTCTCCAGTGAATCGATAATCAAAACGCAGTTTGTAATAAGAATAAGGAACTTGATAGTACATGTGCCCATAAGCATCGTCAAACTGCTCATATTCATCGTAGCTAATCCGGATCATGCTATCCTGCACTTGCCAGGTATTTCTAAAGTTTTCTCCGACCGGATATCCCGCCATCTTGATATCCCAGCCACTCAGATCTTGGCCATTAAACAGAGACTGCCATTGTTCCTGCTTGGGATCATGATCAGTAGGTGGTGTTTCAGAGTTGTTACAGGAAAAAGAAATAAATAAGCAAAATGCAAGGCCAAAGCTCGCCAATGAAGATAGGTTTTTCATCTTGTTGGTATTCATCTATTGAAATCGTTAGCGGAACAATTTAAACATTGTTTCCAAAAGAGGGACTAAAGATGGCGGAGTTTGGCGGAGCTTTCTACTGGACTACTAGGAAAGAGGACGACATTAAAGGGCTTCAAACTCAGGGCAATCTACTCGTATATCATCTGGTAATAAAGGCTTTTTCATCAATCTGCAAAAGGCTTGCCCTTCATTCTTATTAAAAAACTGACAACTGTGGCAGGTACGTTGTTCAGTTAAAATACCACTTCTATTGAGCCCGCTTATTAATCCTATGAGTTGCGTATGAAAATGAGAAAGATGATGATCAGAAAACTGTTGTAGTTGTTTTTTGATCGGTTCAGCAAAGTTCTCGGTTTCCTTGACTATGGCCGTTCCCTCGGCGGTTAAAGCGATGGAGTATCTGCGATTATCATAGGCAGCGGGATGCTTGCTGATGAGCCCTTTTTTCTCTAGAACACGTACGGCATCGCTAATAGTAGGTTTAGTAACATTAAATTCCTTAGCCAGGTGGCTAACATTCCGGAAGGATTCTGCATGATAAGCTATAAAAATGAGTATCTGTATCTGTATAGGACTCAAACCAATCGTTTTGGCATGCTCCCATAAGAGGGCTCGGAACACCTCAGAGATGCGTTCTAAGGCTACTACAATTTTACTTTTGATGTCATCCTGTTGGAAAGCGAGATTAAAGATGCTCTCAGTCATACAATAAGGCAGATCAGTGAAGAACAAAGTTAGTACTCCTAATTATGTATGTCAAGGGCTACAGGCGAATACTTTTGCTCTGATCGGCTCTATGCTGCTAAACTTCAAGCCTCACTAAACCGCTCTTGAAAGCTGAGGACGAAATCTCTGATGTACTTTTTACCCTGATCGATCGTTCGATAGACGAGATGATGCGTTCTTTTTAGCCCTGCTTTACCTAGCCTTTTAAAAACCAGCTCAGAGGGGAGTTGAAAAGGAGCTAATGCCCATTTAGGCATGCATATCACGCCCATATTGGTTTTGACCATTTCTAGAGCAACCTCCGTTAGGGGAATAGCGGATATCTGCACGGGGTGCACCTGGTTGGGATACAGAAATTGTTGGTACACTGAAACAGTTTCAAGGGGAAAGGAATGGATAATCAGATGTACTTGGTCAAAATCAGTAGCTTGAATAATGTCTAGACTATTTAGGGGATGTTCTTTGTGCATGACGGCAAAAATTTCATCCTCATATAGCGCGATACTTGAAAGTTGATCAGAGGTGGGACGAGTCGTCACAATAGCCATGTCAATTTCATTGGCCAATAACTTAGTGATCGGTTGATGGGTTGCATCCAGGATCAAATTCACGTAGATATCGGGATACAATACGGCCATCTTTTGGATAAAACTTGGCAGACCCTGATAGAATGAATAACATTCCGTGCTGATCCGAATCGTTCCTTTTGCCCCCGCCTGGATATGCTGAATATGCTGAAAGCCATTTTCTATCCGTGCCAATACTTCTACGGCTAAATCGTGTAAAGCCTCCCCCTCCTCTGTTAATCGCCAACGATTTCTGGTTCGGTGAAAAACTTTAAAACCTAGCTGCTCCTCTAACTCTCGTAGTTGGTGACTTAAGGCCGATTTGGTTAGGAATAAGCGAGAGGAAGAGGTGCTAATGTTTCCTTCCTCCGCGATCGTCTTAACTAATCTGAAGTGCTTAATTTCCATATCCTAAAACTACAATATTCAAAAGCTACTGGAGTTGAAATTTTTTCAACGCTAATTGAAGAGGCCTCAACTTCAAATAGGTATATCGATAGGGTTAGTACTTATCTTTGTCAGAGACAACAAAAAACAAAATTATGACAGATCAGATTAAATTCTATGAAAGCAAACTAGCTTTTGAAATGGATCCCGCAGATCTTTTTGAGGCATTGGAAAAAGGAGAGAAGGTAGTACCTATTGATGCTCGGAAGGCATTCGGTTTTGACAAGGAACATATTCCTGGTGCGATTAATCTGCCACATCGAGAAATGTCGGAAGAATCTACCCAGCATTTAGATCGAGCAACCACCTATGTCTGCTATTGCGATGGGATTGGTTGTAATGCTTCCACCCGAGGGGCCTTAAACATGGCTCGTCTTGGATTTAAGGTGAAAGAACTGATTGGTGGGATTGAATGGTGGAAGTTTGATGGCTATGCTACGGAAGGAACGCAGGCCTCCGCTGGCGCAAAGATCGAGTGTGCTTGCTAAGGCAGGGGCCGCGCCTCTAATTCGATCGCTTTCTGACGAAGATCTTCCCCAGCTGTTGAAGCTTTGCCAGGCGCATGCAGTTTTTGAGCGTTCTGCATTTGATGTCAGAGGGAAGATGGAGGCCTGGCAGCAATATTTAGTCGCCAACGAAGAGGCGATATTTTGTTGGGTGGTAGAACATCAAAAAAAGCTAATCGGTTACGCTAGTTTTATGAAGCAATTCTCCACTTGGGAGGCTCGGTATTATCTCTATTTGGATTGCCTATACCTAGATTCGGCCTACAGAGGATTAGGGCTAGGGCGGCAACTTATGCAAAGGATTAAGGTTTTTGGGCAAGCACATCACTGTATGGAGATTCAATGGCAGACCCCTACTTTCAATGAAAAAGCCATTGGTTTTTACAAGGCTTTAGGCGCAAAATCAAAAAGTAAGGAACGTTTCTTTTGGAACATTACAGAGGATGAGGTATCAGCTTAGCGATCCCCTGTCAACCAGCGTTTAAAGTGGGGGGATCGTTCAGTACTAACAACTACTTCTGGCTTGGTAGAGGGATGCAACAAAATCTTTACGCGCGATTTGGAGTAGGCAATCATCTCTCCTATGGATTTCAGATGGATGATGAATTGGCGATTTACTCTGAAAAAATGATCAGAATCTAAGCTTTCTTCCAGCTTCTCAAGGGATTGATCTAGGGCGAAGCGTTGACCTTTCCAATCCACCAGGAAAGTGATTTTATCTTCAGAAAAAAAGTAGGCGGCGTCAGCGGTATCTACCAACCGCAACCGCTGGCCAACCTTCAGTAGGAAACGCTGAGAGGGCTTATCTTTCTTTAGGATCTCTGCTAACTTACCATAATTGAAGGTCTCTGTGTTGGCCCAATCCTTGAACTTCTGGATACTTTTTTCCAACTCTACCTTCTTAATGGGCTTCAACAAATAATCAATGGCATTGACCTTAAAAGCCTGAATAGCATATTGATCGTAAGCCGTTGTGAAAATGATTGGCTTATCAATTTTAGTGTGATTGAAGATCTCAAAACTAAGTCCATCAGCGAGTTGGATATCCAAGAACAAGAGATCGGGTAAAGGGCCTTCCTGGATGGCAGTAAGGGTTTCTATAATACTATCCATCCGTCGGGTGATCACCATAGAGGGATCGATGGCAGTAACTAATTTTTCAAGCCTTCTAGCGGCGGCCTCCTCATCTTCTATAATCCAGACATTCATACTTTTGGGTTGCTCATTAAAGGAATGCTTACTTTAAATTGATTTCGTTCTTCTCTAATTATAACCTTTTTGCTGGTAAGTAATCCGTATCTCTTTACAATGCTTTCCAGGCCAAATCCCGTAGAAGGTTCAGCGACAATCTTCTTTTGCAAATTATTGCAAATAGTGATATAGCCATTTTCCTCTTGGACAATTCGGACCGTCAGTGGATCATGTTTACTGATTACATTGTGTTTGATGGCATTCTCTACCAACATCTGTAGGGTCAGCGGTACTACGTTTGCCTGCTTGAAGTCCTTTACTTCGATGTTCATTTTGAAGTTTTCTCCAAATCTCTTCTTCAACAAGAAAACATAATCTTGCACAATCTTTAGTTCCTCGTTTAAGGGAATCGTTTGGTGTTCTCGATATTGCAGTATACTTCGATAAAAGTCAGAGAGTTTTTCAACATATTCTACTGCTATGGTAGGATTCTCCTCAATGATGGTAATCAGGGTATTGAAATTGTTGAATAGGAAATGTGGATTGATCTGACTTTTTAAGGTCTCAAATTGACTTTCCAGCTTTTCCTTAACAAGCGAAGCCTCTCTTTGCATCCTACGTTCTCTGCTTCTCATCCAGCTATAGATGATTCCTACAAATAAAACTATCCCCAATAAGATAAACCATGGTCTTTTCCAGAGGGCAGAAGTAATGATAAAGTCATAAGTTAAGGTATTGTCATCTAGAAAAATGCCGTTTTCACTAGAGCTTACCTTAAAGGTATAATTTCCGTGTGGTAAACTTGGAAAGGTTGCTTGATTGTCCTTAGAGTATATCCAGTCCTGATTATACCCTTCTAATTTGTAGCGGTAGCGCACCGCATCAGGATCAGAATACCAGAGACCTACATATTCAAAAATGAGATTGTTTTGATCGTAGGTCAAGCAGGGCGTGCTAGAACAGGCGAGTTGAGTAAAGTTAACCGCCACTCTCTTTAAGGTTGTAGTCGGAATACGTGCAAGTTGATTGGAGAGGGTCGTATATTTTATGACTCGCTTATTAGTACCAATCCAGATATCTCCGCGATGATCTAGTGCGTAGGTGTTGAGATTAGGGTCCATATCACCGATACCTACATTTTTACCAAAATACATCAACTGTGCTGTCGCTGGATCCAAGCGATCAATTCCTTCGGGGTGTATAATGAGGATGTGACCATTCTTGTCCTTTACCAGCCCTCGAATACTCAAGTTACGTAGCCCTTCTGCTTTCCCGAAGTGCTTGAAGTTCTGCCCGTCAAAACTATAGATACCATCGCGAAGGGTACTAAACCAGATATTCCCAGCCCTGTCCTCAGTAATGGAATATACGGAGCGAATGGGGGATTGTCCGGTCTCCTGATAGCTATTTAGTTTACCGTCTTCCAGCACAGAAATGCCTTTTCCATCAGTCCCGAACCAAGTTCTACCCTGTTGGTCGACATAGACCTTGTAGATGAAGTTGGTCCCCAATGCACTTTCGTAATCCAACATCTTGATCGTAAAGTCTGACTCATTCATTGGGTCCTTCCTGCAATGCAATTCCACCACCCCGCCTAAGGTTGCTAACCAAATTTGTTCTCCCGTACCGTCAATGGAGAGAATACTTCCATTGGGTAAGCCATCCTTTTCATTTAATCTTCTCTTTTTTCCTGTCTCTTTATTGATGATAATAACTCCTTCCCCAAAAGTGCCGACCCATAGATTGCCAATAGAGTCTTCAAAGATGCTGAGTACGTTTTCATCTAATATCCTTTCGAAGGAACCTGCCCGAGCAGGTGCGTTGTTCCATTGATAAAGTCCGTCCTGACTACCTACCCAAAGTCGATCTTTTTGGTCTAAGTGAATAGCTTGCAGGTTTTCGAGATTATTATCTATTAGCGTAAAGTGACAATTGATGGATAACAGCCCGGCTTCTCGGCCAAGTACCCATAGGTTTCCTTCATGATCAGTGTGCAGGGCCGATATCTTATCTTTCTGTAGTTGTTTAAATGAAATAGCCTGTAGTTGTTCTCTTGCAAAGTCATAGCGCCATGCACCTTGAGCGGTAGTTCCAATCCATAAGGCCCGATCGTCTACCAATTCCATGCAATTAATTACACCTTGTTCCCAATTAGGGTAGAGAAAATCTACTACCAAGCTTTCACCATTTACCCGACAGAAGCCTTTTTCGTAGGTGCCAACCCAGCAATTACCCGCAGAATCGGGTAAGATATAACGGATAATATCGTCGGGAAGGCCTTCGGGACGTCCCAAATTCTTGATCTGTTTCTTTCCTTGCTCTAGCCAACAGATGCTGATGCCATTGTCCGTGCCTACCCATATTCTACCTTTGTCATCTTGTGCGATGCTATATATGTCTTGACCACCCAAACCATCATCAAGACCTACATTATACATACGTTGACCATTCCAATAATAGAGCCCTTCCCCATAGGTAGCAATCCAAAGAATTCCGTTTTTGTCTTGAGAAAATCCGCTGATCGGGACTTTAGGTAAGCCTTCCTCTGGCTCCCAAAGTTGCAAAGTATTGTCCAATTGTAGTTGGAAGATCTGGCCGTCTGTGTATCCAACCCAAAGTAAGTGGTTTTGATCTCGAAATATGGAGCTGACTTTGTTTTTACCTATGGAATCAGTACGCAGAAAGGGTTCAAAGCCAAATCCATCGAATTGTAAAAGACCTTGTTCCCCACCCAGCCAAATGAAATCATTTTCAGCTTGATATAGGATATCCATTGGAGTTTCCGCGACTTCTTCTGGGATCTCATACTGCCGGAAAAATGGCTGCTGTCCTAAGAGTTGGCTTGAGCTAAGGCACAACGCAAAAAGAACTAGGCATTGTACAATTGGATTCACAGGCTTTGTTTTTCAAGATCGGCCTCAATGATAACTTCTATCTCTTCCGAAATCTTTTGGAACATGATTTTGGGTATGCTGATTTGATGTTCATCCAAGAGGACGGTAAAAGCAGATCGTAGTTGGATCATGCTCTTAGTGATGGTAAGGGTTCCTCGAATAATTCGCTCCTGTTCAAGCCCATGCACCACGAGTTTTCCTTTGCTACGTACTTCGTAAATGCCATCCTTGCTCCAATCAATCGTTTCGATAATCTTTCCGGTGAAAGTGGCTCTCGGATATCTATTCGTTTCCAAATAATTCTCGTTGAAATGGACTCTTTGCAATGGACTATTAAACCCCTGGAAGCTATTCATCTCTACTGAAAAAGCGAAGGCTTTTTGATCGGGATCGATGATGCCTTTCATGTCCTTGGAGACAGCTTGAATCAGTTCAAGTGGGGCGTCAGACTTGAATTGTATCCTACCGCTTTCCGTACCATAACGGACTTGGGCACTGAGGTGCATGGTGCAAAATAGGGCAGCCATAAATAGTAGGCAGCTTCTGTAGTCCATTGTTTTTTATGCGAGATTAAAAAGATCTCCGAAAATAGTCAAAAAATGCTTGCTGAACGGGAAGAAACACGGACTGAAACAGTAAATAGCTGGCAATAGGGGATAGTCATCAGACTGGATTCTAAGTCGAGTTTGGTGTTTTTTAATCACCACTTTCCAGGATATACAAACTTTGTTTGGATGTGAACTGTTATGCTTAAATCGGATCCGTCTTCTAGTAGAAGTTACCACGGAACTGCGAAAGACTTGGCCCGATGAACTGCCCCTTTTCGTCCGAATTTCTGCTGATGATTGGTTACCTGAGCGAGAGGCGTGGACGATTGAAGATTCCGTTCAACTAGCTCGGCAACTGAAAAGTTTGGGTGTGGATTTAGTTGACACCTCCTCCGCCGGACTACATCCCGATCAAAAGATTCAAGTAGGAGCAGGGTATCAATTGGCCTTTGCAGAACGGATCAAAAAGGAAGCCGAGATCATGACGGGAGCAGTAGGTATGATCACTTCCGCTGAACAAGCTGAGACCATCCTAAGGAGTGAACAGGCGGATTTAATATTCATCGCGAGAGAACTACTCCGAAATCCTTATTTCCCTTATCAGGCGGCCAAAATTGTCCATGAAAAAGATTTTCAATGGCCTAACCAATACGTACGAGCCAAGCTAAAGTAGCTCGCATCGAAATACAAAACTCCCTATATTTGTAGTTATGCAGTTTCCATCTAAACATATCAAGGAACTTTATGAGGCCGCCTGTTTGTATGAGGCCAATAATGATCCCTATCATGCGGTGAAACTGTACAAGAAAGTGATAAAGTTAGCTCCCGACTGGGCCCCTCCTTATAGTCGGCTAGGATATTTCTACAAACGGAGATGGGAGTGGAAACCCGCTTTACATTACAACAAAAAGGCCGTTGCTTTGGACCCTAGCGATCGAGCCTGCTGGTGGAACATGGGGATTGCAGCTACTGCACTAAACAGGCCGCGAATCGCTAGGCGAGTGTGGAAGAAATTCGGCTTAGACGCGAAAAAATGGCCCTTGTCCTGTCTTCGCATCAGCTATGATAAGCAATTTGAAATTTTGTTGATCCAGATAGATAGCCCAGCGAGTGCAACCATTTTGAATGTACCTCATCCAAAATCTGATTATAAATACAAGGACAAAGTACTATTCGACAAAGAGGTGACTGGATACACCATTTCAAACGGCCGGAAAGTACCCGTTTATGATGAACTAGGGCTTTTAAAACGGTCCACTTACTTCACCTATTCTTGTATTTTACCAGATGCAGATGCCGCTGATATAGAAAAACTAGATCTGCTTTGTAAAGACTATGGACTTGGCTTCGAAGTCTGGTCTAATTCTTCTCGCTCCTACACTGTGACTAATTCTGATGCCCCTTCTGAATACTACGATGGGAGTATTTTCCCAAAGGATACACCTGGTGCTTTAGTGGCCATTGCCTCCAGAAGAGAAGCGACGGTAGTACAGGTGCTAGAAGCTTGGAAAATTATTAGCTTGAAGAGCTATGAGGAGTTAGAAGGACACAATTAATATGTTTACTGAACCAGATTGAATGACTAGTTGATCATTCTCCATTATTATTTCAACGGGACAATCTTATCTCAAGATAAACCCATCCTTCAAGGGATCATTCGGATTGATCAAGAATTCATGCTGGCCGGTGACGTGCGCAGTTCCTTGTACTTCTGGGATGACAGCGGAATATGGCCCAAACGCAAGGGTTTCGGCAACCCTACCATGAAAGACAGTTCCCAGAATACTTTCTATGCTCATGCTTTCGCCAATTTGTATTTCCTCACGAGCATGATGAATGGCCATCCTACCAGAAACACCTGAACCCGTCGGGCAACGATCCACCTCTCCTTCTGCGAAAACGCAGACGTTCCGGCTGTCGATTCCGTTACTGATAGGTCCACCGATAAAAATAGTCCCATAAAGGAAGCTGAGATCTTCTTCGAAGGGGTGCTGTACACCGATATCAGACTGCATGACGGCCCTTTTTATCGCCATTCCATTCTTGATGATCTGGGTATAATTTTCTGGAGTGAGATCGAGTTGTAGCTGATCAGCTTGTACATAAGCATAGAAAGCGCCCCCATAAGCGAGATCAAATTGTACTTTGCCCAATTTGGGTACTTCGATGCTTAAATCCAGACCTAGTACAAAAGACGGGACGCAGTGAAATCGCACATGCTGTACTTGACCATCTTCTACTCGAACAAAGGCTGTTATTCTTCCACAAGGCGCATCAATCTTTAAGATGGTCTCGGGAGACCTTACTTCCACCCAATCCATCTCTATGGCTAAGGTGCTAATGGCTATGATGGCATGGCCACACATGGTGCTATACCCTTCATTGTGCAAAAAGAGTATGCCAAAATCTCCGTCATTATCATTCGGGGGTACCAAGACACAGCCATACATATCGGCATGACCCCTCGGTTCAAACATCAGCGTTCGCCTGAAATGATCGTGATTATCGCGGGCATCAGCTCTATATTCGAGTACATTGCTTCCCTTCAGTTTAGGATAGCCATCTACAATCACACGCAGTGGCTCTCCGCAGGTATGCATGTCGATCGTTCGAATCTTTGCCCAACCGGATGGTGTGGGATATGCTTGTTGGATGCGTTGCCAATTCATAAATACAAGTCTTGTAGGCGAGTAGGCCCTAAGGCATTACAGGAAGGCGAATAACTCTGACCGTTTCGATTTTGGTATTACTAACCAGTTCCAATATAAAACGATATCCATCTAATTCAATTTCCACACCCTTTTCAGGAATATTTTCAGTTGCTGTGACTAAATACCCAGATAATGTATGATAGTCACCCTCCGGAAAATCAAGTTCAAATTTTTCGTTTAAATAACTGATCTCTAGTCTTCCAGAAAAGATGTATTCATCATCACTGATTTGGTTTTCGACATACTCCCCTTGATCATGTTCATCTTCAATTTCTCCAAAGATTTCTTCCAGAATATCTTCAAGTGTAATAATCCCTGCCACTGCTCCGAATTCATCAACCACACAAGCAATGCTGGTGCGCTCCCGGATGAAATCATTCATGAGATCATTGACGCGTGTCACTTCGGGAACAAAAGAAATATCTAATACTAAGTCTTTAAGATTCTTTGGGTTTTGGAACAACTGTTGATGATGTACATAACCCAAGACATTATCAATATCTCCATTCGTTACAATTAAGCGAGACAATTTCGTCTCGCGAAAAAGCTGCTCAAGTTCATCTAGGTTCGCTCCTTGGTCGATATTCTCAATTTCCGTCCTTGGAACCATGCAATCCCGTACTCTAATCTCTTTGAAGTTGAGAGCTTTCCCAAAGAGTTCTTTGTCGATCTCTTCTTCTGCATCGGTCAAAGTATCGTTAATGAAATTTTCAAGATCCAGTCTGGTAAAGGCGGTCTCTACCGGTGTGATAGATGATTTGAAAAACACACTCAAGAAACGATTGGATACCCTGGTCATCACCCAGGTTAAAGGGCGAAGAAGTACCTCAATAAATTTAAGCGGAAGTGCTAGAAAATATAGGATGTGATCTGCGTATAGGCTGAAGAGTGTTTTAGGCAGAAATTCACCGAAAATAAGTACGACTATAGTGATAATAATGGTATCAAACAGAAGTACGAGTAGGTCTTGATTTTGTAGGCTGAGTGTTTCGATTAGGATGGGGTCCAAAATTGAACCCATAAGTATAGTAAAGGCCACTAAGGCAATATTGTTCCCTACCAGCATGGTGCTTAGGAAATGAGCTGGGCGTTCGTAGAAGTTAGCCAGAATGGTTCCTCGGGAAGCTCCCTTTTTCTTACGTAACTCTACCCTCAACTTATTGGCTGAAATAAAGGCTATCTCCGAGCCGGAGAAGAAAGCAGAAAGGATTAGAAAAAATAGGATAAAGGATATTATCATATAGGAATTGAGTCAATCTATAAGCTGGGCACAGTTTGGTGGCATGTCCTTTGCCCAAGAAAGATAAATATTATTGTGGAATAAAGTAAGTACCTACCCCACTCAATGATTTATGAAGATCCCTTTTTGGGTAGCGTTTGAGGTTTGCGAGGTCTTGCAGGTTTTTCCTGTGGCTTATCCGTGGGAACGCCATCTTCCAATTGATCCACCGCGATACGGCCTTCCACGGCATTGATTCGTGCATTAGAAAAATCCTGATCAGCCTCAAACCCATGTCCATAAATGATCTCCTCTGGTCGAGTAATCACGACAAATTTATTGGATAAGAGCTTTTGCTTTTGTTCGTCCCAAATGAGTTCCTCTGTTTCCAGTTTTTCATTGGCTTCACTTTCCCAAACCACACTATCCCGAACCAATACTTGTTGCTTTTGCTCCAATCGGATAGCATATTTAGCCGTCAAGACACTGGATAACTGTTGAAATTGATCGAAGAAATCCACCTTCACGCCATCTGGAAATTCTTGTTTCGGATCTTTCCGATCTAAATGGTACAACATAGTTGGCCCCGTAATCTTTACCTTGATCTTCGCGGAATCGCTATAGAGTATCTCTACTATCTCTGCGCGTTCTACCTGTGTATCCAGTTTTTCGTTTAGAGCGGCAATGTCTTCCAAATTGTTTTCGCAAGCGAAGAACAGTCCGATAACACTGAAGAAGAAGATTAATTTCCGCATCAAGCTAGTTTTTCTGCAATATTATTAAATGTCTGCTTAAGATGATAGTGTTTAACAGTCTATTAAATCTTTCAATGCCTAGCTTAGACGAAAGCCATGTTACTTTTTGAGATTATCCACGTCAAAAAATAAAAACTTAGTTTAAAAACAAAACTAAGCGAACATTTTTAGATAGCTTTGCGTTATCAGATTAGCCTTGTGCTTAAAACCAATGGATATGACAAATATTGCAATTGCCGAAAAAAACTTGACCCGAAGAGGGTTTTTGGATCTTGACGTGGATCCTACACTTGATCTCTTTGAGGAGGTTGAACGGCTTAAAAAGGAGAAAAATGCCATTATTTTGGCACACTACTACCAGGAAGCTGAGATTCAGGATATTGCAGACTATATAGGGGATAGCTTAGGTCTTTCGCAGCAAGCTGCTGAAACAGACGCGGATATAATTGTCTTTGCAGGTGTGCATTTCATGGCAGAAACAGCGAAGATGCTTTCTCCTAGTAAAAAAGTTTTGCTCCCTGACTTAAAAGCAGGTTGCTCCTTGGCAGATTCTTGTCCGCCTCATCTCTTCCGAAAGTTTAAAGAGAAGTACCCCGATCATGTGGTGGTCAGTTATATTAACTGCACTGCTGAATTGAAAACCCTGACGGATGTTTGTTGTACCTCTACCAATGCGGTACAAATTATCGAGAGCATCCCCGAAGACAAGGGAATCATCTTTGCACCTGATATCAACCTCGGTCGTTATTTGGTGAAAAAGACAGGTCGTGATATGGTGCTTTGGAATGGCTCCTGCATGGTGCACGAGATCTTTTCGGGCGAGAAGATAACAAAACTGATGCTTCGGCATCCAGAAGCTAAATTCATAGCTCACCCAGAGTGTGAAGCACATATTTTGGATAAGGCGGATTACATTGGCTCCACCAGTGGATTGTTAAGATATACACAGGAAAGCGAGGCCACGGAGTTCATCGTAGCTACGGAGTCTGGGATCTTGCACCAAATGCAAAAAGCCTCCCCACATAAGACCTTTTATCCTGCACCGCCGAATAATACCTGCGCCTGCAACGAATGTCCGCATATGCGATTGAATACCTTAGAGAAATTGTATCTGTGCATGAAGCACGAACTACCTGAAATCGAACTGCCAGAATGGGTGATCGAGCAAGGTGTCCCTTCAATTGATCGCATGTTGGAAGTTTCAGCGAAAGCAGGATTATAGAAAGAATATATAATTCGGTTATAGACACAAATAAGGCCTTCTCGTTTTGAGCGGGTCTTATTTTATATATTATTTTCTTGAATGTGATTGTGTAAAGTTGTACCTTTGCCCATAATTAAAGGGCATGAATATTGGCCCTTCGGAGCAATACAGAACGTAGGCTCCTCCTTTAACCCAAGATACAAACACAAAAAATGAACGCTCTTGCTTCCCTATGGCAAAGATGGAGCACTTGGCCCTTTTTAGGGGGCTTCCGCACATCAACTAGTCATCATCCCACTCCCCACTCACGGCTCTTTAATCGGGAATATTCTCTTTCCTCATGGTATAATTTACATCAAAAATGAGGATGCAGAATACCCGTCAACAGCTACAATTATTCCTGGACAGCCTCGGCATCAGTACTGATCAACGCCTCCAACTCGCTGGCCTGATTGATCAATTACATCAGGAGGAAAAGCCCTCCACTGCTGTGTTATCCAACGCTAGTGCATTGGCTTTTGCTGGTGGGAATAATCCGGACGCTTTGGTTCATGAAAGAACCAATACAACCGCTATTCAAGAACTGCAACAAGCCTCCAAAGAACTGGAACAATATACCCGTGTACTCTCTCACGATCTACGGAGTCCTTTACGTACTATTAGCAGCTACGTGGAATTTTTGCAGCATCGGCACCAGGAAGAATTAGCCGATGAAGGGAAGACCTTTCTACAATATATTGCAGAGAAGACGGAGCAGATGAACACTGTGATTCAAGATCTTCTCACCTATATCCGTACTGGACAACGTGTACAACAACATGTGCTAACCGATATCAATAAGGTGATTGAACTAGTGGAATTTCAATTACAAGGGGAGTTGACTGCTACTCAAGGACAAATCAGGGTAGGCGAACTACCCCAAATCATGGCCGCTCGAACCGGCATGCAGCAAATCTTTCAGCAACTCATCCTCAATTGCTTGCAGTTTCGCTCCGAACTACCTCCAGTGATAGAGGTACGCTGTATCCGCGAGCCAAAATACTGGCACTTCATGGTTGCTGATAACGGACTAGGCCTAGACGAAACCTATCTGCAAAAGGTTTTTGAACCTTTCCAACGCATTCATGCGGGCTCTCCTTCCGGGACTGGGGTAGGATTAGCGATTTGTAAAAAGTGGGTAGAGCTACATCAAGGGGAGATTTGGTACAAGGCAAATTCTCAGGGAGGTACCACCTTCCATTTTACGATTGCAGCACCTCAATAGATAAATACAGCGGCAGGAGGGAACTTTCTTTCCCATAAAATGTTTGTATTGATGATCGCAAAAAATTAATCCAGCTTTTTTCCGACAAAAATCACACGGTTAATAAAAAAGAAGTATATTTGCGTTCCCAGAAAATGGAAGTAAGAAGTTACTCTTCTATATTCTACACCCGGTTGGGTGGCCGAGCGGTTAGGCAGAGGTCTGCAAAACCTCGTACGGCGGTTCGAATCCGCTCCCAACCTCAAGACAATAAGCCTCTTTCGCGCAAGCGAAAGGGGCTTTGTCATTTTGGGGCCACGATCAAAACTTGTTTTTGAAGCGTGGCCCCAAAATGACAAAGCTCGACCGCAGGGAGAAGGCTTGTTGAATCTTGTAAGGCCTCCCTTCTTAGGATGGGCGAAGCCAATCCGCTCCCAACCTCTACACTTTTGATTATGCGGCTGTTTTTCAAATGTTTATGACTACCTAGCGGCAACTAGCAGTCATAATAGCAGTCGTTTTCGAAAGTTTCATACAAGATTTACAAAGGTCTGGCGCTTAGTCAGGCCTTTTTCTTTTTTTGAGCCGTCCACAATTAGATCTGCCGGGGCTACTTCTAGCAATTCGGCGATTCTCACAATATCCGCTAGATAAGGTTGATTGCGATTATTACACCAGAAGTTCACTGTCGTTTTGGTGCAGCCAAGTCTTTTGGCTAGCCACGTTTGAGATCGCCCCTGGTCTTCTAGAACGGCTTTGATCCGATTAAGCTCTTTTCTCTCCGACATCTAGTGAATTTATTTTTAACAAAAAAATTAAAAATATCTTACCCTCCAAATTTGGGTATAACTTTTTGCAACATAGTTGGTCAGATAGAGAAATTGACTGCTATTGAAAAGAAAAGGGGCTATTAAATGGCTTAATTCGGTAAATGTTGATGTCGGGGTTAGAGCTTTTGCAAGAAGGTAAGTATTTCACAGTTCTTTGTAGGTCTTGGCTCCCCTTACCCCTTCAACCCCCTCAACTGCGCTTCCAACTGCCCAATCTCATGCTCATACTTAAACTGCACGGAAACATCTGTTGCTAGGATCAGGGCTTCTTTGAGCCGATTCAGCTTTCTGATGATGAGCTCTGCTTGGCGGCGTAGGCCTTCTTGCTCTAGCGCTTCCAGATCGAGCGGTATGGGGGTGTGCTGCTGGTCTATGTAGTAGGTGGTGGTGGACTTGGTGGATGAGGCTAAGTGCTCTGCCGATAGGAGGTCCACTAGCTGGAGGAAGCCGTCTAGTAGCTGACGGAAGCGCAGGCCGGCTTGCTCGGCGCTGGCAGTCTGCTTGATTTGTTCTCGCTGGAGGAGGTGGTATTGCCCGAGTAGATTTAGGGCATCATGGTGGATAGAGGAGGAGCTCTCGACCTGGGATAGTAGCTCTTCTATCGCTCCCTTTACATCTTTGACGGCTTTGGTTTTGAGTTGTTTTTTCAGGGCTTCAGTTGACATGTTGTGTGTTTTTTTGGGGTAAAAAATTAGCTGGTACGGAGTAAGATATCCGAAGTTTTACCTTGACTGGGCAGCATAAAAACCTCGGATAGCTGCTGTGCTATGATAGCAATAAATGTAATGCAAAGCCTTGGTAATCGCGCAGCATAGGAATGAAAAATGAAAAAAAATCGACCGGCTAGGCCGGTAAATAGTCAAATAGTTCGCCTGACTCCGCCAGGCAAATAGTCAATTCTGGAGGCACCGCACCGACAGGCCAACTCCCTGACCGACGTAGCCCCGGTCCAGTCTCTCATTGACGCCGTAGAAGTAGAAGCTGTAGGCGCCGCCTCCATCGCTCTCCGTAGCGGACCAGTAGTTCCCGCCGGCACCGAGGCTCAGAAAGGAACCATCCGCGAAGCGGTAGCCACCGAGCAGCGCATCAAAGCCGCTGGAGCCTTCGAGAATCAATATTTTATAGGCTTCCCCTCTAGCGGAATTACTTGACAGTATCATGCCTCCATCAATGAATTGATGCGTCAACCTTTGCCATTCTACTTCCGATGGCAGGTGCCAGCCTGCTGGGCAAGCGTTTTTGGCGGCTTCCCAGGTGTAGAGGCGGCCATATTCCTGGCAATTTTTTTTACGTTTTTTATAGCACCAGGAATTGGGCATTTCAAAATTCAGATTATCGATCATCCAGGTCTGGGAGACGGTGATGCCCAAGCCCAGGTCTTTTTCAAAGGTTTTGATGCGGTAGCTTTGATTGTCACGAGGATCGGTGAAGGTTTCAGGTTGTATGATAGGGCTGGCAACTTGAGCGCAAATAGAGAGGGTACTCAGCAATGAAAATAGAAGGGGTACTGCCCGCAGTATTCCTCCTACAGGAAGTATCGTATGGGTAAGTTTAGCTTTAGACATATTTTTCCTTCATTTTTCGCTTTTTGGGGATGAGCTTTCGGTATTGCCCCGAAATATAAACATAATTGTAGAATGCCGGATGGAGTTGGAAGAGCCACTTTTTACGCAATCGGTAGGTGTCGTAGTGTTGGAGAGTGCCCAAATAGGAATTGATGGTACTAATGAAAAGTTGTAGTTCTTCTTCCTTGAGCTTTCCGCCAGATTCGACCATGCGCTGGTTCCAGGCTTGGATGGCTTGATAAAAGTTGTTTTTCGTGCGCTTTCCGATGTAATTCCGGTGAGGTTTGATATACACGCCCAAAAAGGGAAAGCCTTTGCTGTAGTGCTGGAAATACTTCTTTTTGGGATGAACCTGCAACTCCAGATGATGCCATAGATAAACTTCCAATTTTGGGATGAATGATTTTAGGTATTCCCTATTTGGGTGCATCAAGATGAAGTCATCTACATAGCGACCATAATAGCTGATATTGAGTTTTTCTCTGACATAGTGATCAAAGGGATTGAGATATATATTGCTGAAAAACTGCGAAGTGAGATTACCGATGGGGAAGCCTTTGCCTGCCGCTGCATGAAACAGACTTTTGCTTTTAGGTAAACCTGCCCAGTCCTTGGCCGAACCGCGAATGATGCAGTTTTGCGTAGGATCGTTGAAGATCACTAATTCCAGCAGGTAGATCACCAGCTCATACCACCAAAGCTGATGTTTACGATGATGGGCATCTAATTTTTTTCGGATTAATGTGTAAAGAATCGCCCGGTCGATCTGCATAAAATAGCCCAATATATCCATCTTCAATACCCAGACATCCTGGGTATAATTATGGGAACAGGCTCGTATGAAAGTTTCCATACGACTTACGCCAAAATGAAGTTAAGGTAGTTGCATAATCATTTTGAGAGAATGTTGATATTAATGGAGTAGAACTAAGCTCCCACTAATAGCGCTTGGCCCGGCAAAAATCTGTTTGAGGGACGAGTTATTTTTGCCAAGCATTTTGCCTACTTTTTTGCGATTGAAAAAGTAGGTCGCCGAAGGCATCTTAAACGAAAAGTGAAGTATAAATATTTGTATGTCAGTTATTTGAATAGTGTATTGTGTTTCGTGGCTTGAGAGCGTATCAAGCAATGTTTATGCATCACCTTAAAAGATCTCAGCTTTTGTACGGTTAGAAAAGCGGATACATTATAGGCTCGCCAGAAAATACCAGATTTGAACCAATGGATCTTATCCCAATTATTGGATTCAATTTCCCTTATTTTGTTGATGTCCATGTATTTTATATCCTTTGACTTGAGTTTCGATCAAAGGTTTATACCGGCCATTTTTTTCACAAAAAAATTGACCGGCTTCGCCGGAAATCTTGATAATGGCGATTAAATAGTCAAATAGGTAAACCTGCCTTCGCTGACGCTACGTCAGGCAAATGGTCAATTCTGGAGGCACCGCACCGACAGGCCAACTCCCTGATCGTTGCCGCCCCGGTCCAGTCTCTCATTGACGCCGAAGAAGTCGAAGACGTAGGCGACGCCTCCACCGCTCTCCGTAGCGGACCAGTAGTTCCCGTAGGCACCGAGGTACAGAAAGGAACCATCCGTGTCGCGGTAGCCACCGAGCAGCGCATTAAACTGCAGCGGTCCTCCTTCTATTAATTGTCGAAAACCCGTGTTTCCGCTGCCAATTTCCTTCGAGTCTACGAAGTCATAATATCCCCCTGCCGTGCGTGCCAACTGCTGCCATTCCTCATCTGAAGGGAGGTGCCAGCCTGCCGGGCAAGCATTTTTGGCGGCCTCCCAGGTGTAGAGTCGGCCAGCGCGTTGGCAAGCTTGGGGGAGCTCTAGGTAGCACCAGGAGTCATCCGTGGAGTAGTTGAGGTTTTTGCCGAGCCAGACTTGCTCACCAATGATGACCACGGGGTATTCCTGCTGGTCCCTGGTATCGGTGATGGTGGTAGGGCAGCCTTGGTTGTCTGGGCTTCCGGCTAAGGTGGGGCAGCGATCTTCGATGTCGGGTACCTTATCCTTATCCTGGTCAGCCACTAAACTGAAAAGGGATAGGGGGCCGTTGATCAGGTTCCCCGCGGGATCTTGGAGGCGAGCTTGTCCACTTTGCACCTGTAGTGATAGGGTGTCAATTTGGTACTGAGCCATAGAGATAAAGAGCGGCATAGTAGTATCCCTCGGTAGCTCCAGGTTCAGTTGAAAGTTTCCATTTTCATCGGTGCGGAAGTTTTGTCCGCCTCCCCGGACTTGGGCATTGGCTAATGGGCTTTGGTTCTCTCCGTCCACGATCTGCCGATTTAGGGCTACTTGGACGAAATCGGGAATAGGACTTAGTTCGATAGTACCTAGGTCAGTCGTATTTCCTATGGCAAAAGAAGGACGGCTTGGCTCGTAATTTTCTGCACTAACCTGTACCTCAATTTGGTTGGGGCTCGGCTGTGGTATGCGAAGGTTAAAGTTACCTTCTTGGTTGCTAGCAATGGTTTGGCCATTCCAAGAGATTTGGGCTCCGGCAATGGCTTGGCGGGATTCGGCATCTACTATCTGGCCGTTCAGTAAAACCGCTGCAGGCTGATTGTCATCGATCCATAATTCGATGTCCCCAGGAGCAATGCTATCTCGATTGCCATTGTATTTAGGAACGAATTGCGGTTCGATTCCTCCGGCAAAGGCGAAGGAGTCTTGTAAGCTTTGCAGTACAGTACGGGCAATGGTCCTATCTTGAGCATAGAAATAGCGTAGGTTGGAGGAGGCTATGGTCACTTTCTCTGCATCGAAAGAGGGGAAGCCCGCACGCAATAAACTTTCCTTGATACTTTCCCCATAATCGTTGGCCAGCCCTTGATCGAGCTGGACAAATACCCTCACTCCAGAACAGAAGAAACGGGCTCGCTGAATCTCTAGCTTGGCAGCGTCCAAGGGCCAGGCCTCCGAGAAATGGAAGCAGGCACTGTCTATATAAGTGGTATAATTTTCCAAATCATTCAAGCGAATGAGGCTATCGGCGAGATTGGCAAAATCTACGCCTTGGTTGTAGTGGTAACGGGCTACGTATTGGTTGAAGCTGTAATGGGCATACAATTCTTTGGAGTCTATTTCTAGGCTATCTATTTGCTGAAGAGATAGACCGTAAATGGAATCAGGACTATTGTGCCAGAACGGGGGAGGATCGATGGAAAGCGTCAAAGCTAAATCTCTAGCAAGACTATCTCTTTGTTGTGTGACCTTGATCAAGGAGTCGCGGTCATTTAGCTCAATAGCTAATTTGGCCAAAAACTTTTGGTACAAGCTCTTTTTCCAGTTCTCATCCAGACAGAGATATTTCCCTTCATACTCGATAGTATTGACGGCGCAGCCTTCCGCAGGGACATACCAGAAGCAAGCAGCACTGAGCAGGAGCCATAAGGGCAGTGCCCACCAGAGATCCTTTAGCCAGCGTCGCGTTCCGAGGCCCGAGTAGCCCGCGTGATAGAAGTATTTCTTCCACTGTTGTGGTACCACGAAGTCGAGCGGTCCTGGCTCCTCTAGATATTTGAGTGCCACGAAATCCGCTTCCACGCCTTGATCTAGGAGGTCAGCAATCTGCTGTTCAAGTTCTTTTTTGCGTTTGGGATCTTTAGTGGATAGCCATTCATTGAGGGACAATTGCAGCTGATAATCATCCCAGGCCGTACTATCCTCCGGTGGTGGGTTTTCTTGCAAGATGGTCAGCAGGCCTGTCCGCGCCTCTTGTAGTGTCTCGGGATGCTCCTGCTGCAAATGATCGACCAAGGTAGCACGGGATTCAGGGGGGATTTGTCCCTCCACGAACCAGGGTAGCCGAGTAAGGCTGTTCAGTTGATCAACGGTAAGTAGTGGCGCCTCTTCCGTCGCCAATTGTCGCCCCATGAAGAGGGTCAAATCCCAGTGCAAGGCGGGATATACGGCACAGCAAGCGATCCATTGCAGCATCTGCTCGGAATAGTACTGCCGCAGGCTGGAGATGAGTCCGCCCTCTAGCGCAATGGGTTGAGCATAAGCATCGGTGACCACCTCCCGCCAGGAGTTCACGGGTAGTTCCTCCAGGTTTTCAATCTCCTGGGCAAAGAATTGCAGGCCTTCCATAGTAGCGGGAAGTAGGAAAAACTGGTCCCGGAGGCGCTGTTCTCGTCGACCCCACTGCTGGGTAGGTCGGGAAGAGAAGAGGATTTTTTGCTTCCACTGATCAAAGATCTGCGTCCACTTCGCTAATTTTCCGCCGCGGCTGCTCAGGAATTGGTAACCATGACTGAAGATCAGCAGCCGGGCATTGGGATGTAGATATTGCAGCTCCGTGATCGATATCCCATGCTCGTGCTTTTCATTGAAGCAGGTGCGGATATCGCCATCAAAGAAGTAGCGCTCCACGAATACCTCTTGCTCCACCAAAGCCTGATAGATCCAATCGAATAATTGGCTACGATGATTAGCTCTCGACTGGCGATCGATTAGCATGAGATATTCCGGTGGTCGGGTCTGTTGTCGGTAAGCCAAGGTCGGCATTCCGGCCTGATCCACCGTGGCGGAAACGGTCTTAGGAATATCGATTTGAAAATGATCCTCTCGGGTGCGCTGTCGCAAGGTATTGACCATGCGCTCAAAGCCTTCTGATAGCAAGATATCCTGCGCCGAATCCAACTCAATATTCCAGACGTAAGGAGGCTTATCTTGACTTTCCAGCTGAGCGACCAAGGTACGGCGTCGCTGCTCCCGGTAACGTAGAATCAGGCCCAAGAGCAAGAGCAGTAGGGCAATAACGAGCCAGCGCAACCACTTGATATTGTTCGCAATGAATTGTTCTAGCTTCGTGGGGGGCTGAATTTCTAGCAGTGAGATTTCTTGATCAAAATTGGGCAGTGGCTTTTCGGCAAATAAGGGAGTTCGAGTGGGTGGTGATGGTTGGATTTTAGGGGTAGTCGGTGGCTTTGGTACTGGCTTAAGGTTGATGTTGGCCTGGAAGATAACTCGGTGTGCTAATCCCGCACTATCTACCATAGTCACACAAATGCTATCCAGCCCGATGCTATCTCTAGCGATGTATTCCAAGCTATCTGCTACGAGTCGATAGCTACCAAAAACGCTGCTGTCTTGGGTGCTTTGAGTAATACTATCTGCGCAAAAGTAAGATTGTTGAACCCTACCCCAGGTGGACATTTGTAGCTCAGTGGGAGCCACTTTCAGGGTATCGCCGGGAGTAACATTGAAGGCACGTACCACATCCGGAGGCGGAGGCGGGGTAGCTGGAAATAAGTAAGGATATAAGAACAAGGCCAGTATGCCCAGGAGTACTAGGATAGTACCCACAATCCAGGGTAGCGTCAGCGAGCGCTTAATAGGGCCATCCGTAAGTTTTTCAGCTTCATGGATCGCCTGTACCCTTTCCCATGCCTCATCGAACAATTCATAAAAGAGCGTCTGTTGCTGGGCGCTGGTAGCAATAGCGGAACACAGTACCCGCTTCAATTGATCCACCGGCATATCATCCGGTAGCTTGGCCCACAGCTCCTGCAACTTCAAATGCCGATCCACCCCAAAGACAAAGCGTTCTTTCTCGAGGAGCGATATCAGCTCGGCAAATAGTTGATATTTCAGGTGAGCATGGGGCATGGCCGTACTACAGATTTAGGCTGTTGCGCAAGGCCTTCATGTCTTCCTTGGTTTTGGCCAAGACGGAGTAGGAGGTGCCCAGTTTCTTTAGTTCGGCCGCATCTAACTGGCTAGTATCTCTGAGTTTTTCCGTCGGGAATTCCATCTTCTGGAGCAAGAGCGTCCAGTAAATCAACTCGGCCGTAGCCGGTTTTTTCTGCAGTTTCACCTTCTTACCTCCCCGGATCGTGCTGAAGTGGGCAATAGCCGATTGTAAATCCACCTGTGACATACCCTCTACTTTAGATTGAAGGATTTCCAATAAAGCTGCTTCGGTAGGGAAGGGAATATGATAGAAACAAACCCGGCGTAGGAAGGCATCGGGTAGGTTCTTCTCAGAGTTGGACGTCATAATGATGATGGGCCGATTGTCCGGTTTCGACTGATAGTGTTTATTGATCTCCGGTACGCTGAAGGCGAGGTTTTCCAAGGCCGCAAGAATATCATTAGGCAGGTCTCTGGGGGCTTTGTCGATTTCATCGATGAGCACTACGAACTGTCGGTTATCCCGGATGGCTTGCCCTAGTGCTTGGTATTTGATAAAGCGTTCCTCCACCTCATCGTCGGTCAGTACCTGTTTGCTCGTTTGACTATACTGAAAATGCCCCAGCGCATCATAGCGATAAAACAGATCACGTACAGAGGATGTCGTTTGCGCGTTGAATACTAGAGGGTCGTCTAGTTCGAAGATCCAGGCCACGTGATCGGCCAGGCGAGTCTTGCCAGTCCCGGGTTCCCCCGTCAAGAGGAGCGGCTGGGATAGGGCCAAGGCCACATTCATGGCATCCACCAATCCATCGGAAGGAATGTATAGACTGGGGTCATTGATGTTGGAATTCATTTGTGCGGGTGCAAAAGGCTTCCGCGTTTTTTTGGTGTAGAGGTCAAACGCCATAATCTTATTGTGTTGTTGGTATTCAGTTGAATACCTATTTATTTTTGTATTCCCATTTTCCAGTTACAAGCCAGGCCATCACTCAAAGAAAGCCTCTTACTCGCCAGCCAAATACCATTCATAGATGAGCTCCTGGAAACGTTCTACATCATCCATATTCAGTAGCTTTTTTTCCTTGAATAATTGCTTGTCCTTTGGTTTCAAGCCTTTCAACATCAACTCAATAACCTCTTCAATGCGGCTTGGGTTGCGCTCCCCCAGCTGCCGAAACCATCGCTGTAAATCCATGACTGGCACGGGACGTAGTGGAGAAATATGTGCAGTAGCGACATTGGATTGTGCCAGATCATCCAAGTCTTTCACCATCAAGTCATTACTATATTCTCCCGCTGCCTTGTCGTGTAAGCTGTCGCGCGTGAGTACAAAGAAGAAGACAAAAGTCGGCATGTTCTCATGAGGATGCTGAAAGGTGTCGATGATCCATTGCAGATAAGCTTTATGGAAAGGCAGCCAATTGGTACCATCGAAATCAAAGACGAAGGCCACGTATTCATATGGTAGTGCTGGCAGCCCCGTTTCGATGTATTTATCGAAGGTAACGTGTGGTTTAAACTTAAACTCTTTGGCAAAGAATTTTTTGAAGTCCTTTTTGCTTTTTTCGAGATTGCGCCCCACCGGCAGCTGAAATATCTGCACGCGATTGCTTTCTGCACGACGGCGATACCAGATGGCGGATAATTCCTCCTCTAATTCTTCGAAGGCGATCTCCAGTATAGCCCATTCAGAAAAGCTATGCGGCATCTGGGTAGGGCAGCCACTAATACAATAGAATTGAAAATTGGATTGGAGCAAGTGTTCAAACTGATCATAGAAGCGTTGTCGTTCGGCTTCCCGGTTAACATTGACCAGATCCTGTTCCCCCATCTCATCGATCTCTAAATCAATATCATGGATCTTTTGTAGCAGTAGCTGGGCACCGGAGCTTCCATGCAGGTTATGAATCTTGGAAAGTTGGGCTTTTAGCTCTTCGATCCTTAATTCACATACCTCGATATCGTCTTCATATTTAATCTTTACGGATTCATCTATTGCAAGTACTAATGCATCACCTAATCTATGCTTCTTCTTAATGAGCGTGGCTAACTGTCGCTCAATACCTTCGACTTCTATTTGATTAAGGTTATTCATTGTTTGCGCCTAGAAGGGGAAATCAGTTTTCCAAAAGTAGGAAAAATTCACCCATTTCTCATCTTTGCTATTGTTCTTACTATCAAAGTCAAAAAAGCTTGAGACATGCTATTATGACTTGGAAGGAGCTATAGACAAACGTTCTTCAAATCCCTCTGAATCACGAAGTCTAGCTTATTCCTAGGAATGAGCGCAGCTTTGACCACCCGATTTGTTATTTCCGCGATCCTAACACCTCTCGGCGAACCATCCGGAAGAAAAATTAATATTGACTGTGGTCGATTCATCCATTCTGGATTTTTGGATTATCTTAATATCACTCCACGATGCCTAAGATACTTGTAGAGCGTACTTCTTGCAATATTCAGATGTTTGCAAATTTCAGTCACTGACATCTCACCTTGTTTGTACAGCGTTTCAGCTACCATGGCTTTGTCTTGGGCTTCCTTGGAAAGTCCCTTCGGTCGGCCCCCTTTCCTGCCGCGAGCTCGCGCCGCCTCTAGGCCGGCTTTAGTCCGCTCCCGAATAATGTCTCGCTCGAATTCCGCCAAGGAAGCAAACAGGTGAAAGGTCAGCTTACCCTGTGGGGTAGTGGTATCGATAGAGTCATTTAGCGATTTGAGCCCTGCCCCCTTATCCTGGATCTCATTGACTAGGTTAATCAGATCACGGATCGATCTCCCCAGCCTATCCAACTTCCAAGTGACAATCACATCCCCTTCACGGAGCTGATCGATCATCTTCCGGAGTTCTGGCCGGTCGGCTTTTGCACCACTAATTTTTTCCTGGAAGATCCTTTTGCAACCTTCCCTGTTGAGGGCATCCATTTGCAGCGATAGATTCTGCTCTCTGGTGCTTACTCTGGCATATCCAATTTTCATGTTTGTAGGCTAAAACGGTTGTTGCGACAAATTAATATACATAGTTTTAGAATACTAGTTTTTTGTACGCAACTTAATATTATTTGTTCCGTAGGTGATGAGTGGGGGGAGTGTTTGAGAAAAGGGCGTTTATTGATACTTTCAAACCAGAGGAAATCCAATATTGCAGTGAAGATAATCGACTCAAGCTATTCTCCATCGAATTTGGCTGTTTATAGCACAGAGTCTTAGTTTGACAGTGCTCCGAAGAATAGAAGTTATACTGAGACTCTAATATCTGCAAAAGATTTTTCCGTGTTAAGTTAGGTTTCCCTACTTTACGTATTGCAACTACTTCTCATGTCATGTCCAAAACTTTAGACAACCTTACATTCTAAAATAGTTGAATTGTTTACTTTTAAGTAAACAAAACCGATCTATTGCCATGAATCGCTTTATCTCCGTATTGGTAGTTTTTCTAATCAGCCAAGCTATTTATTCACAAGTTGATAGAGAGGGTAAGGATTTCGCATTGATTTTTGCTATAAATGACTACGAAGATTCTAGCTTGGAAGATCTACAAAATCCTATTAATGAGGCAGTAGAAGTAGCTAAGATACTGAGAGAAAAATATGGATTCAAAGTAGAACTGCTGAAGAACCCTACCTATCAGGAGATTGACGAAAAACTGGAGGAATACAAAGATTTTTTCGAAAAGAGAAAACAAAATGCTGACGAACAGCTCCTACTTTTTTTCTCAGGACATGGAGAACTTATAAATAGAAATGGATATTTCTTGCCATCAAATGCGGACGCTGATAAAATCCACAATTCCTCGATGATGTACGCCTATCTCCGCCCCATCATCGATGAAATCCAGTGTCCACACTTGCTAGTAGTCATTGATGCTTGTTACAGCGGAACTTTTGATCCAAATTGGGGATCCCGAGACAATAAAAAAAGAAGATTTAGGAGAATAGGTGAAGATAGAAAGGAGTCACCATTATTGGCTAATCATAAAGAAACAGAAAGTCGTATTTTGTTTTCGGCGGCCTATGACGATAAGACACCGGATAAATCTACGTTTGCGTACCATCTTCGAAAGGGCTTACTAGAAGGTGGGGGACAAGACCGAATATTAACATCTACAGAACTCTTTGCTAGACTCCAGTATGCCCGCCCCAATCCATATGCAGCCTCCTTTGGGAAAGATGATCCAGGCTCTTCTTTCCTTTTTTTCGATCAGAGCACCTACCATATAGAGAATTCTTCTCCGGACTTGGACCTGCCAGCAGGAACACTGCCATTTTATTGCCAAAATACCTTCAAATGGTCTAGTTGGAGTGTGACTGGAATGGGAATAGGACTCACCATCTGGCAGCAAAGCAGATTTACAATGGCGGACAAAGAGATATCAGAAATTGTCGACCAGCGAATGGCTGGCATTGCCGAGCCAGATGATGAAGCTCGATTTGACAATGCCAGTTCTCGGTTTAAGAATAGCCAGCGGACCCGAAACATAGGTATCGGGTTATTGGCGGCAGGTATGACTGGCACTTTCTTGAATTGGTTGGCTTGCGATAAAACTAAACTTGAGGTTGGGCAAACCCATTTGAGATTGCATCCTCTTTGGTTCGAGGAAGGTGAGGAAACTACTTTGGGGCAAATTGGAGTGAAATTAAGTCTGAGGTTTTAGTGGTTGGTTATTGTTTTTTGATACAGCGGACAGAATATCCCCAACTGGGATCACGAGGTAATAGACCTATAGTTTGTTGGTTTAAGTGAACGCTTGACTTTTTTGAAGTCTCAGCATCGCTAGTTGAACTCCAATAACGTCCTAAGTCTCCTAAGCCTGAGAATTCATCATGAACATTATTATCACCTAAGGAACTGCTTGAATAACCTCCTAAGAGAGCATCAAAACCACTACTGCCGCCAACTATTAATTCCATCAAGGCTTTGCCCGCATCCCCGCCGCCATAGACCTCAATTAGGTCTTCCCAATCCTGTTTTGAAGGCAATTCCCAATTATCTCCTAGATCAGCACAAGCGCACATCGCCTCCTGCCATTCATACATTTTCCCATAAGCCTCACAGTTCTTAGGGTCTTCATAACACCAGGATCTATCCGGTTTTTCGTAATTTAAGTTATCCAATAGCCAACACTTTCCATCGGCTAGTCTAAAATAATTATATTTAGTTCCATTGTCATCAGTTATTGTTGGATAGAGAACTTGGATGGTATCTCGCTTTTCTACCGTCTCTCCAGTGATGGTCCGGACAGTCAAACGTATTACTTGTATCCCCACTTTTGTTAGACTACGAATTACCTTCTTTTCACTAATTGTTTGATCCTCAATATCCCATTCATAGGTAAGAATATCAGCACTAGGGCTTGAACAACTGGCATCAAACCTGATATCAGCACAATCTACCCCTAGAGTGCAGGAATTGGGCAAATCATCGAAGCAAGCTATTGCAGGCAAGGTGGGAATTTCCTCACAGCCGCTTATTATTTGAAGCAAAAAGAAGATTAGTATGCAGTTTTTGATGCTATTGAAATGAGCCATTTCGATGTTATAATCAAGGTTAGATGCCAAATGAACATAAAGCACACTAATATAAGGAGAAATTGTTTAATATGATGTAGCTATTTAGCTTATCAAGTGAGCAAATCAAAATGATGACCCCAAAAGATAGCTCATAGTTCTTTTGGAAAGAGAAGTGCCTTGTTTGCTCGGAGAAGGATATACACTTCGTAGTTTACCATGAAGTTGAGCTCCTTTAATAACGAGCCCCCAACAACCTTTTGATTTGCCGCAGCATGCTATCCGCAGGTAAGATTAGGTGGGTTGATCATGGCTTAAGTTGCAACTTTTTAGATTTTGAAATTAAGTTAAAAAATAATCCTTATATTTCATTAGGGATTGATCATCTGATTCCAAAACCAAAAACCAAACACTTGATGAATACAACGCTTACTCGCCTTCGTTTGGCATTTATTCCTTTGATTCTTCTTCTTTCTTATGGTTGCAGCCTTTCTCAAACCTCACCTCCCAATAGTCAGATAAATACCCTTTTGTCTCGATCAAAAAACTATTGGCAGGAAAACAAATGGGATCGATCTATCCGTGGATTTCAGCAGATCATTACTCGTTTTCCAGCGGATGCTTCCGCAGTAGAAGCACAAGGATATATTGCTTTTTACAAAAGTTTCACTGCTTCTCCCAAAGAAGCCATGGCAGCCTACAAAAAAGTTATAGAGATGGCGCCAAATAGCGATGAATCTTGCGATGCAAAAATAGGAATGGCCACCTTGTATCAATACCAGGGCGATTATGAAGAAGCTTATCAATTGTTGTCGGAAGCACTTAGAGAGACCAATGATTGGTCATTAGTCAAAGAGTGTACGGAGCTCATGAAGAAAATCGGTCGACAAATTGAATTAAGGGAACTGCCTATTGGTAGATCCGGGATGGATTGTGGGGTAACAGCCTTGAAATTAATGTTTGAAATGCAAGGGGGTGAAACAATGGACTTGGAGGTTTTATCCCAACTCAAAACGGGGGGACTTTCTTTTTATCAGCTTAAGGAGTTCGCAGAAAAGGTAGGATGGTCGGCCTACGGCGTCAAATTGACAGCGCAAGATCTTAAATCGGTAAGGCTGCCACTTATTGCCCATACGGGGAATCATTTTGTTGTAGTTACTAAAATCGAAAATAATCTTGTTCACTTTGTAGACCCTCAGTTGAAACGATCATATTACACTTCCGAGGTATTTGATTTTTTATGGGATGGATATGCACTCTTTCTTCGTCCGAGAGAGGCGATCACATTACGAAGTACTATTGATATCCTTTCCGATGAAGAATTGAAGCAGATTAAGGGTGGACATCACTTGCATGGCAATGCTCAAGGAGGCCCGGAAGATAATCCTGATCGGGATTTTTACGAAGATCCCAGTTCTTGCCCCGGAGGGCCGGGCTTACCGAATATTTCAGTCAATCTGTCTAATTACAACCTTTTTATTCATGATACGGATTTCTCTTACGGTGGACTTGGACCTCAGGTAGAGTTGACGCGCTATTACAATGCAGACAATCCCCGTAGTTCCGGCTTTGGCAACAGTTGGACCTTCACATATGATGTGTGGGTATCAGAAAATCCCAATGGGAATGTGGACTTGCACAGGGCTTCAGGTAAGGTAGACCATTTTACGGCACGAGGAGATGGGACTTTCTCTTCTCCTGTGGGTGTTTATGATATCCTAAGGCGAAACGAGGACGGGAATCTGGAGTTAGAACGCAAACATTCTCGCAGCAACCTTCAATTTAGGGCGGATGGTAAACTGATGCGAGTGGCAGACTATTTAGGGTATGCTATTGAACTGGATTATGAGGAAGATCGACTTATAAGAATAACAGATGCAGCGGGTCGAGTCAGCCGTTTCTCTTATAATGGTTCTTCCCTGATTGAAAAAGTAACAGATCCACTAGGACGGGAAGTAAGCTTCAACTATGATACGCTTGGCAATTTAGTAAGTAGTGTAGATATGGTCAATAATTTGATTGAATTCACTTACGATGAAAACAATTACATGACCTCACTCAGCACACCAAGTGGACAAACTACTTTCGAGTATGGAACTACTCCCCATTTCAATGCGCTACCTAACGTGCTGAAATCTATTACTAACTCAGCAGGAGAAACGACTTATTTTGATACAGACTGCTGTATAGCATGGCTGATTGATCCAGCAGGACAACAAGCTTTCGTCTTCAATAATGGTCAAGGCCAAACAACGGAATATACTGATACCTACGGTAACAAGACCGAATTTACTTATGCAAATGGATTGGTTAACTCGATTCGCGATCCTTTTAACCAAATTACCAGGATCAGCTATGATAATAGAGGTAACATGATCAATATTAGAGATCCATTGAATAATCAACTGGATTTCACTTATGACGAGCAGGATAATTTAACTAGTGTCACCACTCCAGATGCCCAAGAATATTTTTATTCCTACAATGAAATTGGCCAGTTACTGGAGTATCAGGAGCCTAATGGCCAGCGAATGACTTTCACCCACGCTGACATTGGTCTGCCGGCTATCTTTGAAGATGCCGAGGGAAACCGGAGAGGCTTTACCTATGATGAACAAGGTAACCTGGCTACTTATACTGATCCTTCCGGGAGTACAATCTCCTACGAATATGATGAAGTAGGACGATTGATCAGATTAGAAGATGCCAATGATCAAATTTATGAGTACACCTATGATGGGATTGATCATCTAACGAGTATTAAAGGACCTCACCAGACGATTCAATATGAATATGACTGTTGTAAACTGACCGCTATTAGCGATTCTATCAATAGATTGGAATTTGAGTATGATGATGCCAATAGACTAATAAGATACAAGGACCAATTCAATCGGGAAATTAATTATGCGTACGATCTAAAGGGAAATATGATCGCCATGACCTATCCTGGCGAAAAAAGAGTTACTTATGATTATGATGCTGCTAACCGGGTGAAAGTAGTAAACGATTGGAAAGGAAATAGCACACAGTACACTTATGATGCCGCTGGAAATATTTCCTCCATAACTAATTCTAATGGGACCTATACTCAGTATAGATATGATGAAAGTCAAAGACTGATCAGCTTTATCACAGGGAAAACAGACGGAGCTATTATTATCGGCCAAAATTATATATTAGATAAGCATGGTAACCGAATATCAGTCGAAACAGTTGGACATAATAGCCAAAGACAGGATACCACCAACCTGCTATTTGAATACGGAAGTGATAATCAATTAGTACGTACAAATGCTGAAACGCTCAACTACGATGGGAGTGGCAATTTGATGAATCTCCCTGGTTTTGATAATGCCAGCCTTTCCTATGATCACTTTGATCGCTTAAGGAGAGTGGAGAATGCACGGGATACATTCGGCTTTAGTTATGATCTTTTAGGCCAACGGGTACTCAAGCAGCACAATCACTCGGAAGAACAATACTTACAGGACCCTAATGGCCTACTATCCCAACTCCTGTCTGTTTTTGATGCATCCGGACGTGAATCCATGAATTTTGTCTATGGATTGGGACTGTTGTCAGCTATAGACCCTTCAGGGAATAGTTACTTCTATCATTTTGACGGATTAGGAAATACGGTAGCACTAACTGATAGTGTAGGAGAAGTTGTGGCCGCTTACAGCTATGATTCCTTTGGTACGGAATTGTCTGGCTCTAGTTCAGGCTTTGCGAATCCTTTCAAATTTACGGGTAGATATGGTGTAATTGATGATGGAAATGGTTTAGTCTACATGCGGTATCGTTATTATGCCTCTTCCCTCAGTAGATTCATTAATAAAGATCCGATGGACCTGGCTGCTGGTGCTAACCTATATGCCTATGTAGATAATAATCCGGTCAATTATGTTGACCCTGAAGGACAGATTGCTTTCATACCCATTATTATAGGAGGTTTAGGAGGGGCAGCCCTAGACTTAGGCTTTCAACTCATCAATAATGGAGGAAGATTTGATTGTGTCGACTGGGGAGATGTGGGGATAGCTGCCGGTATAGGTGCATTTACGGGTTGGTTTGGTAGCGGGTGGCGTTGGATGAAAAATGCAAGAGGTATTGAAAAGGCATGGTCGAAAAATTTTAGGACGGGTTGGCATCGCCTGCCTCAGAAGCCCAACAAATGGTGGTCGGGTAAGAACTTACCACATTATCACCGACGACCTGGAATTGGAAAACATAGACCCTATGAGGGCTGGTAGAATTTTAGATTATGATTCACTTCCCAGTAATAATTCATGAAAAAGAGACTGATGACATGATCGTCTGCGCAGATATACAGCAGTGTCTGCTATATGTAGAAGAATTTTGGGATATCCTACCAGAGGATTTTCAATTCTGGGACGCCCAAGGGCGCGTGCTAACCTTCGAGAAGTCGTTTCTGGATAACCCCCAAAAAGGGATTAATTATGCAGACAACTTCAAGGATGCTCGGCAAATGAGAAGCTTAATGATTGAGCACCTTAGAAAAGCCGGCCAAGCTTTAAACGATCTTGAAGAAGCACTGACCTTTGGCGAATTAGTAAATTTGATTAAGGATACTGTGAACTAAGCTTCATAACTCATTGACCCAATTAATACCAAAATGACAAAGAAAATTTTTGCTTTAACGCTATTCATGCTTGCGTTTTCAAATATCAATGATCTTAAAGCTCAAATTACACTTGACTGTGGTGTAGTTAAAACAGACTCTTTACCCGCCTCAGTCGAAGAAAGAAGATATACTATCGAAGCGGATTCAGGTGATGTGTTGACCTTCCATCTAACGACCTTGAGTTCCAGTTTTTCCATTCAAATGCAATTGCTTGATCAGGATGAAACCGTATTGGTGTCAGGTCGTCAAAATATGTTGATAACACTTGAAAATGGCGGTTCTTTTACCCTGTTAGTCAATCGCCGAACCTCCTCTCCCTCCGAAGGAACCTTCAGTATCTATCTGCAAAAACTCAACGACCCTTGTCGCTCTACAGATTTAGTCTGTGGCGCTATGGTCCGCGATTCCCTGTCCGGTAGAGGGCAGTATAAGTCCTACCGATTCACCGGCAACCAGGGAGAGGTTCGGTATTTTAGCGCTTTCGATCCAGATCGGGGATTTAACACTTATATAGACTTATATGATGCAAAAGGGCGGCGAGTAGATAGAACCACTTCCAATATGAGGGTAATTTTGCCTTTGTCCGGGGTCTATACCGTATTTGTTTATTATTCCTCCGGCCGAACTACCGCTGGTATTTATGAATTCACCATGGAAAACCCCAGATCAGCCTGTAATGCTACTAGTTTATCTTGCGGGGAAACTTTTAAAGATAGCTTGAGTAGTGGCGGAGCTATAAATGTTTACACCTTTTCAGCACAGGCAAGTGAGGGATTTTATTTTGAACCCCAAAACAACTCAAGTCAATTCCGGGTAAGAATGCTTCTCTTTGATCCAAAGGGCGAGCAAATATATTCAAGTACCAGCCAATTCAATCCCATTCTGGAGAGGGCAGGAACCTACACTTTGATTGTACAATATAGTTCCGGCAGTGACAATAGCGGAGCCTATGAAATTTATTTTCAATCCATAACAAATGCGTGCAATGCCATCCACTTGAGTTGCTATCAAACCCTAAGTGACTCTCTGGAGAATCGAATGGATTTTCGTAGCTACACCTTTGATGCCAAGGGAGGCGATCGCTATTTTTTTAACTTAATGAATGCCAGTGGCTCATTTCGTACCAATATGGAGCTTTTCGACCCGACCGGCATTAAATTGTTAAACAATTACTCCACGACATCTACAACTTTAATTCGCACAGGAACTTACACGATTGTCGTCGGCTATCAAAGTGGCGGAGAACAATCTGGCCAGTATCATCTGTCTTACGAAAACACCCTCACTCCTTGCAGAACCACACCCATTGACTGTGGAGCTTCCGTAATTCGTACCATTGATACTATTGGGCAGTTGGATGTACTTAATTTTGACGGACAGGCCGGAGACGTCATTTTACTTGATATTAAGGGGCTGAGTTCAGATTTTGCTCCAGCGCTCAATTTATTCGACCCAGATGGTTTACCCATTTCTACTTCTCGAAATATTCTTAGTGAACGATTAATCCGTACCGGTACATATACTGCAATTGTTAAATATAATTCCGGGACCAGTTTCACCGGGGAGTATGGCCTTACAGTCCAAAAAGCCAATGGCGGCTGTGCCAGTACATTTATGCCCTGCGGACAGCCCGAATCGGGCGTTTTAGAAGGCAATGTTCAGCAAAGGGCATATCACTTTGAAGCCCAAGCTGGAGAAATGCTGGCCCTGCGGCTTGCGGATGACTCCCCTGGAACCAATTTTACTTTTGACCTATACGATCCAGCTGCTGAGGTATTGGCCTCAAGAAAAAAAGAGTTTTTTTCCTTTTTGCCTAGATCTGGGGTATATACCGTGATAGTAAAGAACATTGGGCAGTCCGATATCAGAGGGAGCTTTGTATTGAATAGACAAAACACCCATAATGCTTGCTTGTCTACCCAAATTAGTTGTGGTGAAATCATAGCGGGGTTCCTGAGTGCCAGATCTAACTTGCCGGCATATACCTTCGAAGCCAGTGCCGGGGATGTGATTTATCTACAATTAGTTAATACCATCAATGCCAGGATGGAACTATATGATCCTGATGGACAATTTTTGGAGGGTAATCAATTGAAAATCAATAAAAGGCTTGGACAAGCTGGTACCTATACTCTTCTAATTACCTCTGCGACCAATGGGAATTTCTATCTTCAATTTGAAAAACCTGCCCAAGCCTGCAATGCTTTTACCTTTGATGGTTGTCGGGAGAATGGATCAATTACTAATCACGGCGAAATGGACATATTTACCGTAGAGGCTACGGCTGGTCAGTCCCTAGTTCTGCAATTAGAGAGTCAGACAGCGGATTTCAATCCAAGATTTGATTTATTTGATACCGAGGGATATATGATAGCTGAAAGGCGCACTAGTACCAGCCTGCTGATAAATGATACCGGCAACTATACCGTCATCGTAAATGGAAATGAACAGGGGAGCAGGGTAGGGAATTATACACTTACTTTAGGCGATTATAATCTGGAGTTAACCGCCCCCTCAGGAGGGGAGATTTTCTTTGCAGATTCAGTACTCAACCTTCAGTGGGAGCATTCCATCCAAGATCGACCCAATCTCGCATTTGACCTGATACTGCTTAGGGACGGCGGGAGTATTTCACCCATAATAATTGCTGAGGACCTGCAAAATACCAACACCTTTAGCTGGAGCATCCCGTCTGATCTTGGCGGTACCGATTTTCGCGTCCAACTAGTAGTCAAGGACGAGACCGGTCCACTTTGTTCAAGCACAAGTTCTCGGCACTTTAGTATTTTCCAAGCACTAGAAAAACAACAGGTCCAATACAAGTATGATAGCTCTAACCGCCTAGAACAAGTTATACTCCCTAGCGGACAAGTAATCCAATATGAATATGATCAAGCCAATAACTTGATTTCAAGGCGATTGGTGGAAAACTAGAGGCGTCATTTAAACCCATTCATTCATTGTAAAAAACTGCTTACCTACTCCTGAAATAAAATAAGTAAGTTCACAGGATAGAATTAATTCCTTTAGTTCATGTCTGGTGGTCGCCAAACATGAACTAAACTCTTTCGGTTGCTGCTATTGCAATCGATGAGTCTATCATGGCAATTACAATTGTACCTAATGCAGCAACCTCCTATCATATTTCTCGCCTTTGCTAACGACTTCGGTGATTATCTGCACCAACTAACTGAGGAACAAGATGAAATTCGAAATGCATTGAAACCCATGGAAGATGAAAATTTATGCGAAGTTGTTTTAGAACCCAGTGCCGATCTCGATAAGATTTGGCGCACCTTTAATGAATACCAGGATCGTATTGCGATATTTCATTATGGAGGGCATGCGGAAGATTATTCGTTACTGCTAAAGAAAAGTAATGGAGAACAGCAAGTCGTTAATGGGGAAGGATTGGTCTCTTTCTTAGGGAGGCAAAAGGGCTTACAATTAGCCTTTATTAACGGTTGCTCTTCCAAAAGGCAGGCGGAAGAATTACGCGATAAAGGGGTGCCAGCCGTAATTGGTACTTCAGAACCAATAGATGATTCAGCAGCCACTTTGCTTGCTAAAACCTTCTATGAAGCAATAGCTCGGGGTCGTTCTATACAACAGTCTTGGTTGGGGGCAAAGGATAGACTTATTTCGGATCAAGAAAAGAATCAGCAGGGATACTATCGTAGTATTGGACGAAGATCCAGGAAAAGGGCAGCCATGATGCAGTTTCCCTGGGAACTCTATATTCGATCTGGGGCGGAATTGGTAGAGTCATGGAATCTCCCCCAGGCTGCTCGCAATCCTCTCTTTGGTTTACCACTTCCTGAAGAAATGTTTAGGCAACTACCCAAGGCACCTTATGTGGGGTTGCAGTACTTTCAAGAAAAAGATGCAGCTATCTTTTACGGTAGAGGAGGCCCAATTCGTAAGTTGTACAATCACATTAAGGGCATTCATCCCATCATACTTTTATACGGAAAATCGGGTGTTGGTAAATCCTCTATGTTAGGCGCTGGTTTGGTTCCAAGAATCAAAGACCAATATCAGATTATTTATCTACGTCGTAAACAGGAACTAGGCCTGTTGGGAACATTAGATCAGGCTTTGGATGAAATGCTGAGGAAGCCGAAAAATATACAGATGCCTTCTGATCTAATCCATGAACACACCAGTGCTGATTTGGACCTACTAAGGCAGACCAGTAGAAAATTGAATGACCTGCGAATTCGGGAAGCCTTTGAGCGTTTAGTTCAGGAGCTTGAAAGACAAGATAACTCGAAACCCGTTGCTCTAAGCGGAATCTTAAAGAAGTGGCATGATATTGAACAGGAGGGCAAGCAGGCGCTCATTGTCATTCTCGATCAAGTAGAAGAAAAGTTTACACGCCCTATACCAATGGGAATGGCTAACCAACAGGATGAACTCTTATCATTACTAAAGGCTATTCAACCTTTATTCAGTGGAAAGAGCAGTGGAATTGGAGGTAAAATAATCCTTAGTTATCGCAAAGAATACCATCCCGAGATTCGGGATGCCTTTCAATCCTTGTCACTGCCCTATGCGGAGTTTTTCCTTAAACGTTTGGATCGCTATGGTATTATCGAAGCCATCCGAGCCTGCACGTTGAAGGATCAGAAGAGCAATGGAAAGATTGTCTACAATCCTATTTATAATCCCTATCGCCTTGAGTTGGAACAAAACGATCGAGGTAATCTTCCGGAGATCATTGCAGATGACTTGATGGAAGATCCTGAGTCTCCTATTGCTCCCGTTTTACAGATCATTCTGAAAAAACTCTGGGAAACCGCACCTAAACAAGAGGGGGAACCGGTTCGGCTTGGTGTACAGCAATATCAGGAATTGCGCAAACAGGGCACCAGTATGAGCGAATTTTTCCATCAACAGATGCAAAGACTGGGGTTAAGAACTTCAGAACAGAATGGGAAAAGTTATCAACAAGAGATACAGCAGGCAGTCGAGTCGGGATTGGTACTCGATATCTTGTATGCACATACGACCAGCAAGGGAACGGCGGGGAGTTGTGCAAGAGAAGCGTTGCTGCAACGCTACAATTTGGAAGAAGTTGTCATGATCCAACTTCTACAGGAGCTTGTGGATCTTTCCTTGTTAAATCAAAGCAAAGAAAAAGAATCTTTCACTACCTACCTGGCTCATGATACTCTCGCCCCAATCGTAAGCTGGGAATTCAATCTATCTAATGCCCCAGGCCAGCAGGCCGCACGGACACTCGCCAACGAAATGACGAAAATTGGCTTTCAGCTCGCTCCCGAAATGATAAAAAAGTGGGAAGCTGATGCAGCCGTGTACAAGATCAAAAAAGAAGAGTTAATACCTTTAAAGAAAGAATACACCGGTTTTAATAGATACCTACATGTATGTAGGAATGCCTTGGGGGGAGAGAATTTTGAACTGCTGGAAGACAAGATTTTGTTACATACCGTTCCCAATTTTATGCCGGATGGGCTTGAGGTCTTTTTGGAAGAGGGAGATTTGGTGTTGGTGGAAACCGGAATCGGTGAAAAAGGTCAAAAGCTTCCGGGGATGCGCATGCTATCCAAGGTGGAAGAAGCTTTATTGTTGATTAGCCAAGAAAAACGACTACAGCGTCAACAGGCCAGGCGAGATGCACGAAAAGAAAAGGAAAGATTTGCACAAGAACTATTAGAAAGGAGTAAAATTAGCTATAAAGTTATTTACAGTTTGCTTTCTATTCCGGAAGAAGAAGAGATATTCCAAGAGCAAGAACAAATAAGGATTGGTATGTACGATGAAATTGTGGATGCAGCAGAACTGGAGGCCTATCTTCGAATCTGGCATGCTGGCTTAAGGCAACCTGTAGGTCTGAAATTTCGTCAAGACCTAGATTGGATGGATGCTCAAACTCATGGCGTAGAGCAGCATGTTATTCTGGCACTTCAGCTCTTTCTTGTAGAAAGTGGTTTTTTACATCCTATGGCCCTTTCTGGCATTTTTGGATATGAGACCTTATCTGCTATTCGTCAGTTTCAGGAGTATAATTATAGTAGTTTTGATGACTATAAAACACTCCCAGACGGACTGTTGAGCAGAGAAACATGGGCAGCTATTTCCAAATGGAAGAAGGACGGTACACTATCTGATTTTAATTCTTTTTCCAATAACTTCCCTTCAGCTACTTACAACGCATGGCTGGACCTCTTAAAAAGGGTGAAAAATCATAAAAGCAAAAATATTAATGAGATCAACCGACAGATTAATCAGTTGAGGCGTATCGGTGATACTCGAAAAATAGCAGATTGGAGTACTTCTTCCACAGACATCCACCTTCTTTGTATTAGGAGAAATGAACAAACAGAAGGCGTGGGAAGAGCAGCGGATGATTTGTTTGTACTACTAATAAAAGGGCAGACTTTTATTTTCTGGGGGTCTACGGATCCAGGAGTTAGTCATACGACACGTCCAGATGAAGCCTACTTGGTAGAAGGCCAGCACCAGTTTCAATTCGGTTGGTATAATAGTAAAGCTGACTTTCGGAAAACCTACCGTGCCATTACACCCAAGCACGAAGGAGTACTTGTCGTTAGAGATCGAGATAATGATAACAAATTAACTGCGAGTGATATTGCCGCAGGACTTGATCCTAACTTAAATCAAAGCATACGGATTACGTGGACTGGAGATGGTCGACGCAATTGGTCGCAAGGTAATCTCGTCATTGCCGGAAGAAGCTATCTGAATCACCATGGGCGGCTAATAAATTGTGCTCCTTATGCTGCTATTGGAAGTGTGGCCCTAATAGAAGAGGGCAAAACAATGGGAGCTTATTACAGCCTCGTGGATTTGCTTACGATACTTTCCAATAACCCCAATCCAGATATCATCGTTACTTTAATCAATGAAACGGATCTTGCCTTGAGTGAGAAATTTACAGGAAATTATGCAGCAGAACTGTTGGGGAGACTTCAGGGGGGAATGCCATCAAATTAGTTATTAGCTCAATCAATCACGTTTATGTAGCAGAAGGTTTTGGGAGAGCGGTCACAACAATCCCCGATACTTCTCCATCCCTTTCTCCGTCAAACTTGGCAACGCTACATTAAAGAATAGACGAGCATAGTAATTCAGCTTGGATGCTTGATCGCCTTCGTAAAATAGGTTCGCATCAGAAATCCAAGAATATAGGATGAGCGAGAGGGTGCGGATGGTGAGTTGGTAGTCGACTTGGTTGGCGGGTTGTAGAAAGCCTTCTCGGATAAGGTACTCCTGTGCTTTGCTCAGGATTTTTTCTCGGCTTTGGGCATAATTCTTCTCAGCACTCCTAATTTCCTCAAACTGCGTCATTAGGCTGCTCAGATTGAGATACACAAAGCGATAATCCCAGGTTACTTCCAGAATTTGGTTAATGAGTTTTAGGTAGAAGGTTTCTTCGAAGAGACTTTGGACCAAGCCGCTAAGGGCATTGTTCAATTCTGTCTGCATGCGCTGATAGAGTGTTAAGATGATGTCATCCTTTTTTTTGAAATGGTAGGTGAGATTTCCATAGCTAATGCCAAGCTCCTGGCTAATCTGCAAAGCAGATACTTGATCCGGGCCTTTTTCATTGAAAAGGAACAAGGCTTTGGCTAATATTTTCTCGCTCGTCTTCATGCAAGCTTCAATTTAGGGGAAAATAGCTCGGAATGACTAACTAGGGGACAATTAATTCCTGGGATTAGGTAATGTTACCTAAAATGACTTATTTTTATACCTAAAAAGACCATGACTGTCAAAAATAGTACTCCCCAAGGCCCCAAAGGTTACCCATACATCGGAAATCTACTAAATTTAGCCAATGCTCAAGGCTTAGATTGGCTAGAATCAGTGACTAAAAAATATGGAGATGTCTCAAAGTTCCGGATCATTAAACGGGATGTTTACTTGATTAATCATCCAGATTTGGTCAAGGAAGTGCTTACTCATAAAATGCACAATTATTCGAAAAGAACTTATGGGTTCAAAATCATTCGAACGGTATTAGGAGAGAGCATCTTCACGGCTATGGGGGATACCTGGAAGCGAAAACGACGGTTGGCACAGCCCTATTTTCACAAAAAGATCATCTCGAATCTGGCGCAGACCATGACCGATACCATTGATGATATGCGCCAGGAATGGGCCATCGCTCCTGACCAGCAGCAACAAATTGATGTCGGGGATGCGATGATGCGACTTACCCTAACCGTAGTTGTGCGTACACTATTTAGTACCTCCCTATCGGCTAGAGAAGTACAAACCGTAGCCGATATATTTACTCCTTTATTGAAAGGAACCAATAACCGCATCCTCTACCCCATCAAGTTTTTGTACGACCTTCCCTTGAAGCGCAACATTCGCTACAAAGAAAACATCAAAGAACTAGATCGCATCATTTTAGGGATTATCAAGAAAAGAAGAACAACTGAAGAAAAACCGATGGATCTTTTGCAGATGCTAATGGATGCGCGGGATGAAGAAAGTGGTCTGCCATTAAACGACCAGGAATTGCGTGATGAAGCCATGACCATCTTTATTGCTGGACACGAAACGACTGCGAATGCGATGACTTGGCTTTGGGTAATGCTCTCTCAGCACTCAGAGATAAGATCTAGGATTGAAGAAGAGGTCAATGAAGTATTGGGCTCACGTATTCCAACCGCTGCGGATTTTCCTAAACTAAGCTATACCCTCAAGGCTTTTAAAGAAATACTAAGATTGTGCCCGCCTGTACCTGTTATTCCAAGGCGAGTGGAGGCCGACGACAGAATCGGTGATTATTACATCAAGCGAGGAAGCTCAATTTTGTTTAGCCCTTACCTCTTGCATCGGCATCCTGCGTTTTGGGATTCACCGGAAACTTTCAATCCAGACCGTTTCGATAGTGATTTTCAACGTCGTCAGCATCCTTTTGCATACCTACCCTTCGGTGGTGGCCCGAGGATTTGTATCGGCAATAATTTTGCTATGATGGAAGCTGTTTTCATTATTGCCATGGTCCTTCAGCAGTTTCAATTGGATTTACCTCCACAAACAAAGGTTAGGCCCTGGTTTAAGCTAACCTATCGACCTAAAGGGCCGGTGAGGATGAAGTTGGTAAAAAAAATGTGAGGAGCGCAGAGGAGATAGAGTGCCAGCATGATCCTATAACAACTACCAATCATATTTGCGGCTTCATCCCTCCCCAGCTAAACTCAAATCCATATTCTCTGTTATAAGCCTTTCTCTACTTTAATGCTAAAGGCTTGTTAAACATATTTCAAGAATTTACTACTCCCGAACTTATTTACCTGGCACTGGGTGCGCTTTTGGTCGGCATGGAAAAGGCTGGCTTCAAAGGTTTGAGTATGCTAGTAGTATCTATCTATGCAATGGTCATGGGCGGGAAAGCTTCGGCTGGACTATTGCTTTTGCTCTTCATGCTGGCTGATGTCTTTGCTGTGCGGCATTATTATCGAGCGGCGAGTTTTCTGATCGTTCGTAAGTTGTTGGGGCCGGCTGTGATAGGCATCATTTTTGGAGCGCTGGCGGGGCAGTATATCAATGATGCCGTCTTTACAGACACAATCGCTATCGTGATTTTGGTCTGTCTCCTATTGTCAGTAGGGCCAAGATGGTGGGAGCAGGAGGAAGGAGCAAAAGGCGTGGTTCAAGTAGTAGGGTTTCTGACGGGATTTAGTACCATGATCGCCAATGTATCCAGTCCCATTTTGGCCGTATACCTGCTCTCGCTGCATTTGCCCAAGGTAAAATTCATTGGAACGGTAGTTTGGTTTTTCTTCATTGTCAATTTTGTAAAGTTACCCTTTCATATTTGGGTTTGGGAAACGATCCACTGGGAAACGGTAGGATATAGCCTGCTGGTACTACCCTTATTAGGCTTAGGCTTTGTTCTGGGTTTGTTTGGGATAAAAAGCGTGTCTGAAATCAGCTTTCGCTGGTTGATCATTGGCGTTACTTTTTTGGCGGCCCTTCGCCTACTCCTCTCTTAAAGAAACTCAATTTTGTATTCACATCTTAGCTATTCCAAACCATTCGCTCACATATAAGCCTGTGAGGCCGATGAGGCTAATCCAAAGTAAGCCACTGATTAAACTGTATAACATGAATTGTTTGGGCGGAATGCCCATGATACCGAATAAAAGGGGGAGTACTATTCTACAGCCATACATAAACCGATAAAGCCAGAGGAGCCACCTAGTATGTTTGGTGAAATAGCCTTCCATTCGATCTAACTGCCGCGAAAGGCGCTCTCGACCGATCACGAAACTTCTCCCTTGATAGCGGCCACTGAGGAACAAAAACCAATCCATACATAGGGTTCCAAACCACCCCGCCACTAGAATACCAAGGTAGTTCGTATAGCCCAACTGAGCCGTTTGCAATAAGCTTAGCAACAGAATTTCTCCTTCCACCGCCGCACCAAGAAAAGCGCCTAGGTAACCTAAGGATGCTAAGTATTCCGTCATGATAGAATGCCTTGATCTGCTAGCAAGATAATCCTGGCCTATGTATTGGAAGTTAAGCTTGAATTAATAAACTGCTATGAAATGAAGAGGGATAAGCATCCGAAGTGTAGCCGGAATGCGCATAAACTTCGGATGCTTGAGGAGAAGAATTGGTGGCAACCCAGGATTCGAACCGTGCCCTCCCAGGTTTCAACTGGGCGCTCTCCCCAGAGAGCTTGATTGCCTATGTAATGTGCATTTGCAACTCTATAACCCTGCTCATTCTAGAATAGTTCCCGGGAACTTTTTTAGCCGCATTTTTCATTATTGTTTCCAGTAAACCTGAGTAAAGGGGCTGGATCATCGTCCCAGCACTATTACTTCCAAAAATTCTTGAATGAAAACTTAATTGCCATGTACCAGTGGGAACGAGCTATCCATCGCATTAAGATCAATGATGAAAGAGATCGAACCAATTTTATCGATGCTCTTCATTGTATGAACGGACATCCTGGGCTGAAGACTTTCTTACAAGCACATTCTATTCCAGCGCTGTACCGATTATTTCAAAAGCTTCAGGCGGATCAAAATCCCTTTAGCTTGATCTTAGCAGATCAGCAAGAAGGCTTACTTCATGATTTCTTCGAGCGCATCTTGGATAGCGGTGAGACCTTTCCATATGGTAGAATCGCACAAAAGACCTTTGTTGAGGTGTGTGCTCTAGCTATCGACAAGGAAGCTTTACAGGATCTGCTAGCTACTAGAATGCTTGATTTCCTAAGTGTGGATCAGCTGCAAAAACTAGCAGAGGTCCCTTTGAGTAACCTGCGTGTACTGATCCGTTTTTTCAAGGCTAATTATCGGACTTTGTCTGAGGATCTAATCAGCCTTGGATCAGAATTGATCATGCAAGCGCCACCATCTTTTGTAGCTCAAAAGAGCAATATCTTCCTACGAGAATTTCTTTCTTCGATCTTGCCACACTTTGAGACTCGCTTTGCTCATCGTATGGATAAGGAGACACTTTTTAAATATCCAGGGAAGATATTGGCTTGGTGGGAGGTTTGGTATCGTCATCAAGAGCGAGCAGAGGAGGCTCCAAAAGAGGATGTATATTATCAGCTAGGTTTTTCTACCATTATTAAATACGTGCCTGAGTACATTTGGTGGAACAATGGCTTGTCCTATGGTCGCAACAATCCCGTGTACCATTTCCAAAGCCCCGAATTTAGGCATTTGGCTACTGGGGGGAGTGTGCGAAAGGGACCGGATTTTCGCCCATACACACGTCGAATGGCGAAAGCCTTCGTGACTCTACCGTATAATTTTCATGCAGGAATGCGCGACATGTACCTATATTTTTATGGTATTTCTTTGGGGGCAGGGGAGCTACTGCTGATTATGATGCAACGATTTATGCGACACCGCCCAAATCGGACACCTCTATTGGCAGAGCTAGAGCTATGGAATCCGGTATTGCAGAAACTGGCCTGTGATGACTTTGAAAACTTGGACATTCCTGAAGCTCGAAGCCTGATGGGATATCTATACCACTGCCTGAGAGATCAGCCAGACTATCAGGTGAAGTCCAAAACCATTGCTCAACTATGTAGAGAAAGTCAAGCCTATCTGGACCGTATCCAAGCTCGCGCCAATGCAAGAGCGGCTAGAGAACAGGCTCGCCTGTTGATGACGGGTAAAAGGTCAAAATTGATTAGCTGGGCTCCTCACCCTAATGTGCTTCCGATGGAGCTTAAACAAGCTGATCATCACTACAAAATCATTGAGTTGACAGATGAAAATCAGCTGAATCGAGAAGGGGCCGTGATGAATCACTGCGTGGGGGGGTATACTTATAAATGCACGGATACGTCCAGCTCTATTTGGTCACTTCGTGAGTATAAAGATGGAACTTGGTTCAGCTTGGTCACCATCGAACTCGACGGCTGCCAGATCGTACAAGCCCGAGGTCCCTTTAACGCTACTCCGACACCTGAACAAAGGAAGCTAATCCGAGCTTGGAAGAGGCGAGAGAATCTGGTGTAGCAAGCAGACTTTTGAGACTCAAAAAGGTAATTAGTGGTATAATTATTGAAAGTGTTAATCCAAATTAAATTTCGGTTTAGCACTTTCCTTTCCTTTCTACTCTGTCCTTCTTAAGTTTTTCTTGATACTTTTTCTGGCTCCTATTTTTACCTGTTTTTTAAGTCGTAATTTACTTAATGGTCTTTAAACCAGCCAATTGGGTGATTTATTGTATATCTAAAATGTATAATTTTTATTTTCTTGAATATATTGTTTTTTCAATATTTTTTGAACATTTTAAATTTATTGATGTCTTATACCAAATTTCCTTTCAATAAGGATCTAAATTGCTAACCAAAAAGAAGAACTCAAATCGTGTCGTTTTCAGTGCACCATATTCAAAATTCAGTTCGGATTGTCACTATGATGGCTATCCTGGGAGGGGTAATGATACCTACGGATTGGATTAGTGATTATGTATTGTGGTTTGCACTTTTATTGATCATTTTTGGGGTTCCCCACGGAGCATCTGATTACATTATTTTTCAAAGAATGCTTCAGCGCAGAGAGGGCCCTCAAACCCACCTACATTTCGGAATCTACTACGCAGTGGCTATTCTATTGTACAGTACAATCTGGTGGTTAGCACCCGTAGTGGCTTTCCTACTCTTTGTTTTGATTTCCGCCTATCATTTTGGACAATCCAATTGGCATTTCATCAGCTTTAAGAGATCCTGGCATGCGTGGATCGTATACGGAGTCTGGGGAATCGCTGTTATTGGTATTCCTGTCCTACTTCACCACCAAGAAGCAGGTATTATCATTTTAGAGATCACTGGCGTGCCCGTTGATCTGAGCGCGTGGAGCGCACCCTTGGTTTATACCTTAATTGGCATTAATCTTTTGCAGATTGTCACTTTGTTTGAGCAAGACCTGATTCAAAAGGATCGGTTTTACAGAGAATTATCCAACTTTTTCTTGTTGGTCGGATTGTTTGCTACAACTCCACTCCTAGTGGGTTTTGGCATTTACTTTATGCTTTGGCATTCTCTTACTTCCACACTTGATCAATTGCAGGTATTTCGTCATTGGGATCAACAATACGATCTTAAGAAATACTTCTTACAAGTTTTGCCTTTGACGGTATTGGCCTTCATCGGATTAGGAGGGATTTATTATTTCCTAGGTGATCAGATGGATCATGGTATCAACCTAGGTGCTTTCTTTTTATTCATAGCTATAATCACGGTTCCACATTCCATCTTGATGGATAGGTTGTATTCGCACTAGCGGGTACATAGAGCAAAAAGCATTAAGGAGAAATGGGCGAGAGCTCTGTACTTTTTACCTTATTAAACAACAAAATTATGGAATCTTTATTAGCTGCAAAACCATTGTTCTTAGCTAGTCTTCAGTCGGGAGACTATGTTGGTTTCACTTTTTTTATTGGCTCAATGGCCATGATGGCAGCCTCTGTATTTTTCTTCTTTGAGATGAATAACGTGGAAGGTAAGTGGAGAACTTCTCTACTAGTATCAGGCCTAATTACATTTATTGCTGCTGTCCATTACTATTACATGAGAGACTTCTGGATTGAAAATGGAGTTTCTCCTACTGAGTTACGCTACATTGACTGGATATTGACTGTGCCTTTGATGTGCGTGGAATTCTATCTCATTTTGAAAGCCTTTGGAGCGAAGGTCGGTCTACTTTGGAAGATGATTTTCTATTCCTTGATCATGTTAATCGCCGGATATCTAGGTGAAACGGTATTTAGAGACAGTTCTCCTCTTTGGGGCTTTATCTCTACGATAGGATATGCGGGAATTTTGTATGAAGTGTGGTTCGGATCTGCCAAGAAATTGGCTGATGGTTCTAATGATCCCGTTCTACAACGTGCATTCAAAGCTTTGGCATGGTTTGTATTTGCGGGATGGGCGATTTACCCAATCGGTTATATGACGATTGAAGGATCGGGCTGGTTAAGCGGTGTATTGGCTTCCTCCAGTATGGACCTGATCTACAACATAGGTGATGCGGTCAACAAAATTGGTTTTGGTTTGGTGATCTATTCACTAGCAGTATCTTCTAGCAAGATGTCCACTGCCGCCGCATAGTAGCACCTTTAATACTGTTCTGGCATAGTTGACCAATAAATACTTCATTAGTAGAATGTAAACTCCTATCACTCATTGGGTGGTGGGAGTTTTTGGTTTAATTACATTCAGTCTTCTATAAGCAGCATCCAATCCTACAATCCTTACATTCAACGATTTTTGATTGCTTAACTGCCGCTTAGAGCTTTTCTTTTAGGGTTGTCATGGTCTGGGGCGTTATCATAATTCGAGAGGAATCGTTATATTTTCCTAGCAGTATTGTGAAAATAACATCCTTTAAATCGAAGACAAGTGAAAAAGAAAAGCCTGATGCTGAATGCAATGCAGTTTTGGATGTACCCAATTTGCTTGCTTCAGTATACATACTGGAGAAAACTGCTATGGGGGATAGTACTACTACCCACCATGCTACAGGGACAGGTATGTCAAGGGGTTATTTATGGCAAGATCATCCTGAAGAATGGAGAAACCTACCAAGGACAATTGCGCTGGGGGAACCATAAGGCACTCTGGGATGATATATTTACCGCCTCTAAAAATGAGAGACCCATGCGCCATTTATTATCCAAGGAGGAGGCTCGTCGTATTAAGCGAAGGACGGAGGAGTTTAAGTATGGGTTTATGGCCCTTTGGGAAGATAAAAACCCAAATGCAAACTTTGCCTTCCGATGTTATTATGGGGACATCAAGAAATTGACCATTCAGTCAGATAACACCGTTTTACTTCGCTTAAAGAATGGTAAGGAAATTAGTTTGCTGAAAAATCGCGGAGGGGATCTAGATAAGAAAATTAATGTTTTCGATCAACAAAAGGGAAAAGTTCGATTGGGGTTTGATCGAATCTACGCTATTGAGTTTCAGGATACCCCTAGCAGTTTTAATTGCCCCTTGGGAACGCCCATTTATGGGAAGGTATCCACGACTAGAGGTGTATTTGAGGGATTTATCACCTGGGACCAAGAAGAATGCCTCTCGAAAGATAAAATCAGTGGGAAGCAAAAAGGAACGAATGTAGACCTTAAGTTTGGGAATATTAAAACGCTCAAAGCGCAGAGAGATGGCTCAATGATAACCATGCGTTCAGGTCGTGTACTGTTTTTGAATGAACACGATGATGTGAGTCGTGGAAACCACGGTATTACCGTTCGAGGGTTATACTTGGGACAAGTCACAATCAAATGGGAAAACTTTATATCAGTAACCTTACTGGAACCACAGTTGCCGCCACCGGCTTACGACTACTTTAAAACGCCAGAAATATTGGAAGGAACAGTGCTCTTGAATAACGGTACGCGCTACCGGGGACAGATCATCTACGATCTGGATGAGATCTATAATGTAGAGTTTTTGAATGGGGACAATGGGAAATATCAATATGCTATTCCTTTTTCGTTCATTCAACGTATTGAACCTCAGAATGATAAATTCTCTACTGTTTACTTGAAAGAGGAGAGTCAGCTACTACTTGGAGGAAATTCAGATGTGGATGGCAGTAATCATGGAATTATTGTTATCAAACCCAGTGGGCGAGCCGAGTACGTAGAATGGAAAGACATTAAAAGTATCGATTTTGACTGAGAACTTGCGGCTGTTTTTTTCTCGACTAAGCCTTCAAACGGCTCTGCTTATCATCTTGGGGGCGACTATTTTCCTCTACTGGTACTGGCTTCAACAAGGAGCAAAAGATGAGGGATACCCCATCTATCAGGTGGCCGTCTTATGGGTATTGGTACTGAGTTTTTGCCTTTGGTTAGGAAATCTACTGATCTATCGTTTTATTCAGCGGACATACTCCTGGGAATCTTCTTTCTCTTCTCGTTTCTTCTTGCAGCTTGTTCTGACATTATTTTTTTCCTTGGGGTGCATAAATCTCACCTACATCCTATTTAAAAATGCTTTTACGCAGCTTCCTCCGGACCAGAATCAGCTCATCCTGCTCAATATTTATGGAACCCTGTTCCTTGTTCCCGTTTTGTCTGTACAATTCGGGCTACTGTTCCTACGTAAATGGAAGATGGCCATCATTGAGCAAGAAAAGCTTAAAAAAGAACAGGTACAATCAGAATTATTCGCGCTGAGATCACATCTCTCTCCTCATTTCTTGTTTAACAATCTGAATATTCTCTCAGCTTTGATTCAAGTAGAGAACCAGCCCGCTCAAGATTACCTCGACCGCTTTGCTCAAGTCTATCGCTACGTGCTTAAGAATAGAGAGATTGAGCTCATTAGTCTATCCGAGGAACTGCGTTTTCTGGAATCGTATAATTTTCTGTTACAGCAGCGGTTTTCCAAAGCGTTGCAAATTGACATTCAGGTAGCCCCTTCCTATAAGGATTATTTATTGCCTCCGCTTTCCTTGCAGATGTTGATTGAAAATGCCTTGAAACACAATAAACTCTCCGAAAAAAAACCACTCCACATTAAAATTACAACGGAAGACCAAGCTACACTTAGTGTTGAAAATAATCTGCAAACCAAGACCCTTTCCCCTCAGGAGAAAACGGGATTTGGCCTAGAGAACATCCGCAGGAGGTACTGGTTGATCGCTCGTCAGGAAATAGATTGGAATTGTACTGCTGCTGCCTTTAAAGTGGGCTTGCCTTTGATCAAACATTCGTAACCAAGGAGAGTATGAATATTGTCATTATTGAAGATGAAGCATTAGCCGCTGGTAAACTAGAAAAGATGGTCCTTAAACACAATAGTGAGTTTAAGGTATTAGAGAAGTTGGGGTCTGTGGAAGCAGCTAATGAATGGTTTTCAAACCATCAGATGCCGGATCTACTGTTTCTGGATATCCAACTATCAGATGGGACCTGCTTTGATTTACTGAAGAATATTGAAATAACTTGCCCGGTTATTTTTACCACAGCCTACGATCACTTCGCACTTGATGCCTTTCAGTTACATAGTGTGGATTACCTACTTAAGCCCGTCAGTCAAGATAAACTTACCAAAGCGCTTGCTAAGCTGGAGGATATGCAGCAGCATTATCAAAAGTCTCATTCGCATCCTCAGTGGGAAACCGTGCTGAAAACCTTGGAAGGCCAGCAGCCACAGGCATATAAATCACGCTTTTTGATTAAATCTGGAACCCGATATTTCCCGGTCTCCACCGAGCAAACTCATTATTTCTTTTCTGCACAGCGGATCACATTTTTGGTTACAGAAGAGGGGAAAAAGTATACCATTGGTTACACTTTGGATGAATTGGCTAACCTATTAGATCCAGCTGACTTCTTTCGGATCAATCGGAAGATGATTATCCATATCAAGAGTATACAGATGGTGCACAAACACTTTAATGGTCGATTAAAAGTAGAATTAGCTCCACAACCCGAAGAAGAAATCATGGTAAGTAGCCGTCGGGTTGCGGATTTTCAGGCATGGTTAGATCGCTAGTAATGAAAAAGGCAGAATATGAAAAGAGATCGGACATAATAAGGAAAAGGTTTGGTGCTTGATAAAGCCCAAACCTTTAACCCAACAACTTAACTTAGAAGCTTTCAATGTTCCATTCTAAATGCAGGCATCGCGTGTGGTTCAATGCCTATCAACTTGGATTTTCAGTATTATATTATAATCGAGTATTAACAATATTGTTAAAGGCAGAGCCAAAGGTATAGCTAATACCAAAACTAAAGCCCAATTCAAAGTCAGTAGCAATTTGCCGCTGACGTAGTAAAATGTCTTCTAGTGAGGCACTGCCGATGGGCAAGTTGAGCTGATTCCTAATCAATTCGAGATTAGCGGAGGAACGAAGGGAAAGCCCTTTAAATACACGTATGTTCGCATAGCTGAAAAGGCGTAAGCTGTTTTTCGTCATGTCATGAAGGTACGCAGAGGCGGATAAGTTAGTTGATATATCACCCCATGGTTGTCTAAATCGCATTTCAGCTGAAAGAGAATGATTATATAGGACTTCCCTTCTTTTTCCGAATATGGTTTCTTCAATATAGCCGTTGTAAATGAGCCCAACCTTATACGCAAGGGTAATCTCCCTTTTCAATACTTCTCGATATGGGAATAAATTATATTCCACAGCGGGCTGTATATAAGTCGAAAAATCAATGTTTCGGTAGGTATTATGCGTTACGCCTGAGAATATTCCCGCGGACCAATGGTTCCCCAGGCTCTTTACGATACTACCTCGGAAGTAGTGGTTTTCACGGGTACTTACAAAGCTTTCTTCATCACTATCAAATCGGTTTTCGGACATGTTGAACTCGACATCTGTTCGAATTCTCCATTCTTCCGTGACCCTATCTGATTCCATACCCAGTTCTACATTGAATCGACGACGACTGGTTTCCTTGTTAAAACTACCGGAGCCATAAACTTCGAATATCCAATTGTTCCAGGGGTCTTGTTCTTCATGCAACGGGAACTTTGAGTTAGATTTGGGTAAATGAATGCTGACCTCCTCGGCCATATCAGATTCCATTAAATATGGAAAAAGGCCAACTAGAATTTTCTTTACTAAACCCTTTCTGACCTCATCTCGGGTCATAGTGGGCTGTGTTTGATACTCTACCTCTTCTTGTAGATGCGCGAAGTTGTTTCTTCCGGTAAAATTTAGTTGATAAGTCTGTCCTCCACTCCCATTGGTGATGTTATTGATGAATACTTGAACATCAGCTAAAGCTTGATCTCGAACATGATCAAAGGAGGATAACTCTTGTCGGATGTAATTTCGATCGCAATTGCAGTCTGTAAAAATTCTCAAACGCTCAGACTGCGAAAAAAGCACAATGGACATAAATAACAGAATGGTCAGCAGGGTGATTTCCCTTAAATAATACAGGTGTTTCATGGGTGGTCGGGTCATTTTGATACAAAAAAAGACACCTACCTACGCATGGCCAAGCCCAAATGGATGAGTGATGGATTTATGGGACTGAACGTGAAGAATTTGAAAACTGAGTAACAGAATTAAGAAACTAAGTCCTTTACGCCGATCATTCGATTCTCATCGGGCGCCCAAACCTTCAATTGAAAGCATCGACGGATCTCCGCTGGATTCAAGGAAGTCGTTTTGGCCTCCTGTAAGGCCGGTATTTTGGCATAAGCCTCCGGGAGGCGGTAGAAGGGAATGGCCTCGTTGACGTGATGAATATGGTGGTAGCCAATATTTCCTGTGAACCAGTGCATTAATCGGCTCATTTTCATGTAACTGGAAGATTCTAAGGCCGCTGATATATACGTCCACCCCTCCTTGTCTTTGAAGGTTACATCTGGAAAATTATGCTGCGCATAGAATAGGTATGATCCTAAGGCATGACTGATCAAATAAGGAATGAAAAAGCCTAATAGTAGGCCTACCCAGCCAAAATAGGTATAGATTGCTGTACCTAAAGCAATGTGAAAGAGTAAAGCTATTGCTGAATCCCAGTGTTTCCTCGGATTGCGCACCAGCGACAAAATGGACATACCATAGATAAAGGTAAATAGGTAACCAAAGGCTATGGTTAATGGATGCCGAATGAAGAGGTAAATTCGCTGTTCCGTTTTGCTGGCAGCTAAAAACTTTTCCTTAGTTACAACTGGAAAAGAGCCGATACTGGAACTGTATAGTTTTGAATTATGCTTGTGATGATAATTGTGTGAACGTTTCCAAACACTGGGCGCTGCCAGAATGAAGTAACCATAGACGGTAAAAATAAACTTAGCGAGCCAAGACTTTTGCAAGATAGCTCGATGCATGTAATCGTGGTAAATGATGAACATTCTCACGATCACCAAACCTAACAAGATGCTAGCCAGGATTTGGAGCCCTACAATAGGACACCAAAATATGACACAATAGGCTGCGGCCATCAACGATAAAGTGGAAAGCGTATGGAACCAACTAAGTCTTCGAAATTCTTTAGCGAAGGGCCTAGTGGCTCTAATGAGTTGGTTGCTGGTCATGTTTGTATTGCTGTCTTTTGTGTTTCCAACGACGATGTGTCCAAAGCCAAAGCTCTGGCTGCGATCGGATGTCTTCTTCTAATCGCGCAGTATGCCGAATGGAGATCTCGTGTTCATCGGTTTCTTTCGGGGTATCAAAAAGCAGTTCACTTTCAATCTCGTAATATCCCCGCTTTACACGCCGAACGGACATGTATACAACAGGGTAGTTAAATTTTTGGGCAATTTTCTCCGTACCCATAAAAATAGGGGTATCCTGATTGAGAAAAGTGAGCCAAAAAGCATTGTCTGGTGATGGTGTTTGATCGGCAATAAAAGCCGTGGCAGTAACTTCTTTACGATTGCCTACCATTCCCCTCAAAGTCTTTTTCATAGCATACAACTTATTGCCCAAGCGAGTACGCATATGGTAAACCAGTTTATCAAAGTACTTATTCTTGAGGGGGTGATAAATTACGTACAATTGGTGAATACCGGGTTCTACCCCAAAGCGAGCTCCCGCCAATTCCCAATTCCCCCAGTGGCCTAGAATAAGAATGATGCTCTGTTTTTTTTCGCAATATTGGGTTAAAAGGGCTGTATCTTCAAAGGCAAGGCGTTTTTTTACGGTTTTCGGAGAGATCGTTAGGGTCTTAATAGTCTCCAGAATCAGATCACAGAAGTATTGAAAAAAACGCTTGGAGATTTGTTGGATTTCAGCTTCTGATTTTTCCGGGAAGGAATTGCGCAGATTATTTAGAACAACTTTCTTGCGATACCCTATGACATGGTAAACCAGAACAAACATGATGTCCGATATCCGATACAGTACCCAGAATGGTAAAATGGATATTAAATAGATAAATGGTAACGCGATATAAAAAACAATGGCGTTCATAAGCTATTATCCGACGCTTTCTTATGTAAGATGCTCTTTATCCATAGTCCCCTCATCCCTCGTACAAAAGAAATAACTCACTATTATCCGTTAATGGCGACAAAGATAGGTTTTAGAACGCAAAATCTCTTTGCTTCTTGTACGTGCTGCCTAAAAATGGCATTGGAAAGTACCAAAGAAAGGAATGCCTTGTGTGGTCTTGCTTAACTCAAATCCAAATGCTTACCAGCCGCATAGAAAGCAGCCATTGCTGGATAGTGTTCGATCATATTTTGACGGATAAAATCAAAGGGGATATCCTCAAAGAATCCGTAGTCAGCTAGATACTCCATAAACTTCCCTCCAGAACGGCTAAAAGCTTGAAAGAGGGAGTCGTTTTCGCCATCAAATTCTAATGGATCAACATTGAGTTTTTCGCAAAGCGCCTTGTTGAAGGCGGGAGTAGCGCCCACCCATTTATCATCTAGGTACATTTCAACATAGGCATGAGGCGTAAGCTCATCTGTGCCAAAACGTTCAATGATCTTTTCTGCGGCAATATGATTTTTCACTTTAACTAAATGCAATCGTGCAGGAATACCCACCCCTCGTAAAGAAGTGATCAGAAGGGTGGCCTTATCAATACAGTGCCCCTGCTCTTTGATGGCAATAAAGCTAGCGCGAAATTCTTCGGTTTCGGTATGCAGCTGATACGCATTATAAAACCACCCATCTCGTACGGCATAGTAGAGTGCAATGGCCTTTTCTTTTTGCGTCATGGTATCATTCGTCACATTCCCTACAAAAGCCTGCATCGTCGGATGTTCAAAGTCAAAGTAATAGGTAGCTGCTAAATAGTTTTCCATCAAAAATCAGTAGTTTTAAGAATCACCTAAGAAGCTATCTATCGCAGATAGCTTCCAAAAGGGAAAACAAAATAATGAAAAACCAACCATCAAGAAGAACCTTTCTTAAGAAAGTAGGGCTAACCGCTAGTGTATTGCCCTTTACGAGTATCCTATCCGCTTGGCCTTCCACAAAAGCTGATTCATTAGAGGTCCACATTTTTTCCAAACATTTACAATTCCTGTCTTACACAGACATGGCCAAGGCGGCCGCTGATATTGGCTTTGCTGGGGTAGAGCTAACGGTAAGACCCAAGGGACATGTATTGCCAGAAAATGTGGTTGGTGATCTTCCTAAAGCAGTTGAAGCTATTAAAGGTCAGGGCTTACTGGCCACCCATATGGTGAGTAATTTGCTCAATGCAGAAGAAAAGGTGAGCCAACAAGTGCTGATTACAGCTGCGGAGACAGGGATCAAGCATTATCGACTAGGCTATTATCCTTTTACCAAAGATGGTAACATTCCACAAGATATAAAGACGGCAAATAAGCAATTTAAGCGCTTAGCTAGATGGAATAAGAAGTTGGGGATAAAGGGAGCTTATCAAAACCATGCGGGTAGCAAGATTGGCGCCTCCATCTGGGATATTTGGCAAATACTTAAAGGTATAGATCCTGAATACGCCGGATGCCAATACGATATTCGCCATGCGGTGGTAGAAGGTGGCCAATCCTGGGAAACAGGACTTCGCCTGATCAAGGATCACATTCATTCTATTGTAGCCAAGGACTTTAGGTGGGAGAAAAAAGGAGGAAAGTGGAAGTTATTGAACACGCCGCTTGGAGAAGGTATGGTAGATTTTCCAAAGTACTTTTCCTTATTAAAAAAATACAACATCAAGGTTCCGGCTAGCCTGCATCTGGAGTATCCCATCGGAGGTGGGGCGGAGCATGGTGCTAAGCAGGTGAGTAAGAAGGATCAACAACAGGTATTTGAGTGGATGAAAAAGGATTTGCAGTGGCTGCAGGAGACATGGCAGGCTTCGTAGCCCATAGCCGTCAGGCTAAGGTCTCCTTCCACAATTTCCAAAAGCAGATTGACCAGTCAATTGGGTATAACCTGATGCGGGAGGCCTGGCAAAACAGTGTTCGATGCGTCGTGCTTGAGTTGATTACTCAACCAAGCTTAGCAAGTTTAGTTTAGCTAGCCCTCTTTGAACCACTGGCTCAAGCCAACCCAGAAGCGTTCTTTGCTGACTTTCTTCGGCGATTGTAAGAAAGTCAGTCGCCGAAGGCAATTTTAAGGGAATATCCAAATTTAAAGGGCACAAACCACTAATGAAAATAGGTAAAACACCACATACAATCAGCTTGCTACAAGACCCAAAGCTATTGCTAGCTGTTAGCCTGATGGCTATGGTGTTTCCACCAACAATCCTACGACTCAAGCAACAGAAAATACTTGGCATGAGAATCGGCGTTTTCTTATTCATATTATTCGCATTAGGGGCATGTCAGCCAGAGGCGAGTGACCCCCAGCGGCCCTATGCACATTGGGCAAGACGATCAGTGCTGGATCAAAGGCCAAGAATGCTCACCTTAGCCTTGTCCCAAGATCAGTATGCTGCTTATGATGTTGAAAAATGTGGCTTGTACAAACTGTGGCAAGGAGGCGTTTTTTGGGATGGTGCAGCCTTTAATGACATAAAAACGGTACAGCCTACCACCTGGGGAGCGCCTTATTGGGAACAGACACCGGAAGAAAAAACGTGGCACATTAAGTGGAACAATAGCGAAGCTACGCTCAAGCCTCAATTCAAAGGCTACAACATCCAAAACAATAGAATTACCATCCAATATACCTTAGCGTGGAAGGAACAGGATATTTTCATCACCGAACAGCCTGATTGGCGGGCTCAAGGGGAGAAGAGCTTGGTTTTTCAACGGATCATCACCACGCAAGGCATTCCCAAAGGAGCAAAACTCTTTTACCAGGGTTTTCCACTGAAGACTAATGGTGAAACCGTGATCGAACAAGACTTTGTCCCTATTCCAACGCCGCCATCACCACCTCGCAAGGCTTCGGGTAACAATAGCCAGTATTGGCTCGACAGAAGTGGCTGTAACACCTGCCATCGCATGGAAGAACAAACCATTGGACCTTCCTATCAAGCTATTGCTAATCGCTACGGACCAGACACAGAAGAATTCGTCCAATTGGTGAAAAAGGTGAAAGAAGGTGGAGCAGGTGTTTGGGGAGAGGTACCCATGAGTCCACATCCACAGTTGGCAGAAAAGGATATTCGAAACATGCTTCGGTACATCCTTTCTTTAAAACCTAAGGATAAATCTAAAGCAAGACATACCCCAAAGGCCTCAAGAAGGGAGCAACCTAAGCAACCGGGCTTTGGTGCTTCCCTCGAAGCGGTGCACCCTTCTTTTGATCTACAGCCTATTCGCCCCACTTGGTTTCGGCCACGGGTAGGTGCCATGGACTTCCATCCCGACGGCCGATTACTGCTTACCACCTGGGATTCTATCGGAGCACTTTATGCCCTGCAAGGAGTAGAAAGTGGAGATACCAACCAGATTGCAATTGAGCGTATAGCAACAGGGCTCTCCGAACCACTAGGCTTGAAGGTCGTTGGCGAGGATATTTTTGTACTACAGAAACAAGAATTATCTCAACTGATAGATGAGGATCAGGACGGAATTATTGATGGGTATAAAACGATCTGTGATGCATTTGGGGTCCGGCCAGATTTCCATGAATATTCCTACGGCTTGGCTTATAAAGATGGCTTCTTCTATGCCAATTTAGGGCTGGCGATGCGCTTGATGAGCCATGAGGTGCAATTGGAGGATAGAGGGACTGCCATCAAGATTGGGATGGATGGTCAATATGAGAGAATAGCCACGGGTTTGCGGCAAACCAATGGTATCGGCCTAGGTCCTGAGGATGAAATTTTTGTGGCAGAGAATCAAGGACAGTGGGTGCCAGCTTGTAAAATCATCCACTTGCAAAAAGATCGTTTCTATGGCTGCCAATATCAAACTGGAGATCGATATAAGGGGGAGATAGAGACACCACCCGCCGTTTGGTTACCTCACAATGAAATCGGCAATTCTCCAGGACAACTTATTCGGGTAGATGAAGGAGCTTACACCGGGCAACTGTTGCATGGCGAGGTTACTCACGGAGGGATTAAACGAGTATACCTGGAAAAGATAAAAGGGGAGTACCAAGGAGCCGTCTTTCGCTTTAGTCAAGGTTTGGAAGCAGGGGTGAATCGGCTAGTATGGGGGCCGGACGGTGCTTTGTATGTTGGAGGTATAGGGATGAATGGTAACTGGGGATGGAAAGGGAAACAATTTGGTCTACAGAAGCTAGTTCCCAATGGGAACATTCCTTTTGAAATGTTGGCGGTGCGGGCGTGGGCGCAGGGGATAGAGATTGAGTTTACGGCTCCCCTCGCGGATGACCAGGGAGAGGAAGCTTTCGATTATTTTATCGAGCAATGGCGCTACGAAGCCACAGCTCGTTATGGCGGACCAAAGCTGGATCAGCAGGAGTTAAAAATAGAGGCGATCACCATTTCTCCAGATCGACGTCGAGTGCAGTTGAAGGTGCCTGACATGAAAGAAGGTTTTGTGATCTATCTTTTACTCAACGAAGAATTGCAAAGCGACAAAGGAGAACTCCTTTGGGCAGGAGAAGCTTGGTACACGCTCAATCAGAAGCCATAAGACAAGTCAAATCATAAAATGAAAAAACCAACCAACAAGTACATCTCTCGCCGCACTTTTGTCAAGCAAACGGGCACGGGGCTCGCCTTGACACTCAGTGGTGTTTCTTGTTTAACTGAAAAAACTATGGAGGATTCAAGTACTGCTAAAAGCATTAAAGTTGTCGCTGTGGATTCTAATTTCGAACGGGAGCCTTTGGCCCAACCCTTTGGCTTCAAAGGTGGCTCATTGGATAATATCTGGCAAACGCTGGCCTACTTGAAAAGTGAATCAGGAAAGCATGGTATTGGAATCGGTGTTCAAAGTGTATTATGGTCTGATGCTAGCGTATTTGCAGCCCATACCCAGCACGGTGGCAACGCCCTCATGTACGCCATGAGCGAGCGCGCCTTACAACTAATCAAGGGGCAATCCTTTACCGATCCTATTAGTTTACTGGACAATGTATTGGAAGAGGTACACGCCTATGGAAAGCAGATTACCCGCAATCCTAATCTGAGAAAAACTTTTGCCCTCAATGCTTTGGTAGGGGTAGATAATGCAGCCTGGATATTGTATGCTAAGGAGAATGGAATGACCCATTTTGATGAGTTGATTCCTGCTAGTTATCAGCCTGGCTTATCGGCTAAACACAACAAAGTCGTAGCTATTCCCGCCCTGGGCTATGGCACACCTATAGAGACCATCAAACAGATGGCCGATGATGGTTTTTTCATCATGAAAATTAAAATTGGCGCGCCGGGGGATCAAAAGGAGATGCTGGAGAAGGATAAAGCTTTTTTGAAAGCCATCCACAAGGCGATTGGGCATTACGAAACCCCTCATTCTCCCGATGGGAAAATTCCTTATTATTTTGATGCCAATGGCCGTTATGATAAACAAGAAACCTTACATGCTTTCCTGGATTATGCGGAGCAGATCGGAGCTTTGGGGCAAATTGCTGTTTTAGAAGAGCCCTTTGGGGAAAGGAACCAAGAAGATGTGCGAGAGCTTACCGCTCGTGGTCCGCGTGTAGCTGCCGACGAAAGTGCCCATACAGATGAAGATGCTTTGACTCGCATACAACAGGGGTACAATGCCATTGCAGTGAAGGCCGTGGCCAAAACTTTAAGCATGACGATGAAGATCGCGCAAGTGGCCTACGAAAATCAAACTCCTTGTTTTTGTGCAGATCTAACGGTAAATCCTATTTTGGTAGAATGGAATAAGGTCGTAGCGGCTCGCCTACCTGCTTTCCCCAACTGGAAGATGGGTATGCAGGAGACCAATGGTTGGCAAAACTACAAGTACTGGGATCGAATGAAAAGCTACCACCCCATGCCTGATGCGAGATGGGTATTGCCTCAGCAAGGAGTATATTTGACGGAGGCTGATTTCTTTGCGGATAGTGGAGGGATCTTGAAGCCTTCGCCTCATTATGAAGAAATGTTTGCAAGTACTAATAAGTAACAACATATGGAACGTCGATCATTTTTGAAAAAAACGGGAACAGTGGCTGCGGTAAGTAGTCTGGCTCCTAGTGCATTTATAATGGGACAAAATAAAATGATGGGTAAACGCAAATTCAAGATGTGCCTTAATCCGGGAGCGATTGGGGTGAGTGCCAATCAATCGGCTCTATTAGATATGGCGATCAAATATGGATTTGAGGCTATCGTCGGAATGCCAAGCGATTTGGCTGCTATGTCAGAGAAGGCAACGAGTGTTTATTTAGATAAAATGAAGGCCAATAATATCAGCTTTGGAATCGCCGGTTTGCCGATACAGTTTCGGGAAAGTGAGCAGCGTTTCCGTGATGATCTGGCCAAGCTACCAGGATTAGCCGAAGCCTGCCAGCGTTTTGGCGTGAAGGGCATGGGCACCTGGATCATGCCTACCCATAAAGACTTGAGCTATCGAGAGAACTTCAAACAGCACGCTAGCCGCCTCAAGGAAACGGCTAACATCATCGGACACTATGGCATTAGTTTAGGCTTGGAGTACGTAGGCCCAAAAACCCTGATGGCAAGAGATAAATTCTCCTTCATCCGCACCATGACGGAGACTAAAGAATTGATCGAGGCTATCGGAGAAGATAATGTAGGCATCCAGTTGGATAGTTTCCACTGGTATTGTGCTGGAGAAACGGTAGCAGATCTCTTGAGCCTGGATAAAGGCGACGTCATAACCGTTGATCTCAATGACGCTCGCAGCGGCTTCTCCGCTGATGATCAAATTGATGGCAAGCGAGAGCTTCCTGCCGCCACCGGTGTAGTAGATGTGAAGGCATTCTTGGAAGCTTTGGTGCAAATGGGCTATGATGGCCCCGTTCGCGCCGAACCCTTTAACCAGCCTTTACGAGATATGGAAGATGACGCTGCGCTGAAGACGACCCATGCTGCGATGAGTAAGGCATTTGGGATGATTGGGGGGTAGCTACTTTGGGCACGTACACTTCAGAAGTGGGTTGGTCGAAATTTTGGTAATCTGGCAGTTTTGTACTCTCCAAAAATGGATGGTTCATATATCGTACATAAATGCCTATGGTTTATATGTCCTACCCCCTAGAAATAATACCCCAAAATGGTAAAGTTCAAAAATCTATAATCAAATAATTTCGACCAACCCACTTCCGATGTCTAAGTCAAGGACTAAACTACGCGCTTCGCAATTCTTCCAACTCTGCTAAGCTTCTATCCAATTTCTCAATGAGCTCACCATAAATTGACCGCATCTCCATTTTGAAGAAGCGTGTGGAAAAGTAAGACAGTGCTACTGCAATGAGTAGAATGCCAGCTACCCACCATACGGGAATTCCCGCCATCAGAGCAGGAGTAGCGTCCCCTACAAGACGTTCAAGCAAAGTTTTACCTAAGAAGGGGACGAAGAAATTGGTTTGTAGAATGGCTAAAGCGAAGCCTATGAATAATAAAGGGACTAGAATTCGATATACGATTGAAAATTTGCGCAGCAAGTTTTTCAGCCACGTATCGAATGCTTTGAGGAATTCATAGTTGGTCGTTCCAGGGTTCAGTTGCTGTAGCTTACTCAACTCCCGATAACCCAAAATAGCCAAGCCAGAAAATAGACTGAACATCATTAGGCCAATAAATGGAACATCGCCCAAGATGAAAGCAAAGAGGATAATGACTGCTGTACCTACTAGTAATACAATATTCGTCTTATAGGTCTTTTTGAATTGATCAACAAAATAGATGGACTTGAGGCTACTGATATCGGTTATTTCGGGGATAGAGAATGAAGTATCATTCGTAAATTCTTCTTTCCAAATGTGTTCAATTGATTTTTCCATTGAGGATAGTTTTTAGACGTTTTTTAATTCGGTTAATTCTGACCCCAATATTAGTGGGGTTGGTTCCCATAATCTGAGCGATCTCCTGGTAAGATTTTTCTTCTAGATACAGTATAATTACAGCTCTATCAATTGCTGATAGTTTTTTAATCGCTGCATATAAATCATCAATAGCGTCCTTATTGGATGCCGCATGATTACGCTGCTCGATGGATTGTAATGCATTGAGGTTATGAAATTCCGTTGAAACCCTTTTCTTTTTTATTAGTGTTAGGCATACATTGAGGGTCAATCTATAAATCCAGGTTGCCCATTCTGCCTCTTTCTTGAAATTGTCTTTGCTTCTCCAAATTTGCAAGCATACTTCCTGGTAGTAATCCTCAAAGTCCTCCTGTGTATGCGTATACGCTCGGCATATCTTGATGATGATGCCCGCATAGGGTAGGATAGATAATCTGTAGAAATCTTGACTCAATGTTTTTTCTTATTTAGTGGCTGCTACTGGTGGAATATTACATCCAGGATCAAATTTTTTTCACCTTTCCTTTTTAAGCCTGAGGCGATAGATATTGGAGATCAAAAAGAAACAGTTTATTTCAAAATATATTTAATAAAATACTTTAAAAACAAATTGTTTTATTTGTATCTTGCTGCTCTTACTGATATAAATCGCAAACTTTCTTTATCAAGCCCTATGATCGGTTTCTATAAAACTTGATAAAGAACTATCGGAATATGCTATGAGAGAACAAACCTGGGCAGAGCTTCAGGAAGAGGCTCCGCTTGCTGTTAATGCCTGTGTGCATTACTTCAAGGACCGCTATGCTAATTGGCGCGCCAAGCTACTGGAAATAGATGCTATTTTACTTTATCTCCAAACTAAAGATATAGAATTGATCATTGCTACCTTTGGCATCCCTAATCGGCAAGATTGGTATTATGAGCTATTTGTTGAAGGTAATCTACTGCGTCATGAAAGAGCGTTTCATACCTACGAATTGGCTGCTATGACGGCAATCCTGTTAGCTTTTTCTATTTTAGAAAGCCAGCTACAATGATTGCGCTACTTCCCCAAGCCCTTATTGCCTAAACCTCTCCCCTTTAATCAAACCTACCCCATCACTTCTACACCAAACATATTACGTACCTATGGCACGTGAATCCGTCCATATCCGTGGCTAGGCATATTAGGTCCCTAACGGGACCGGTCAAGCCCGGGATTTGTCTGGTAACATATTACGTACTTACGGCACGTGAAATCCGTTCATATCCGTGGCTAGGCATATTAGGTCCCTAACGGGACCGGTCAAGCCCGGGATTTGTCTGGTAACATATTACGTACTTACGGCACGTGAAATCCGTTCATATCCGTGGCTAGGCATATTAGGTCCCTAATGGGATCGGTAGGGGTATCTGGGAATGTATTATGTACCTACGGTATATGAATTCGGCCATGTCAATGGCTAGGCAAATTGTCGGCGCCTACCGATCTGGCTAGCTAGGTGCCGACCCAATATCCGCTCAATGTCATGAAATAATGCTGAGGTGCGTTCCAACTTGTCCAGTAGGGACAATATATGCCTAGCCACGAAACATGGCGGGCTTTTTCGCGCCTTTAGGTGCGATATATCATTTAACCCAAACAAATATGAATCGAAGTATAGTACATCTGGATCTAGACTGTTTCTTCGTTGCCTGTGAGGTGTTGCGGGACAGTTCGCTAAAGAATAAACCCATCCTGATTGGTGGGAAAGAAGGGCGAGGTGTAGTAGCCTCTTGCTCTTATGAGGCAAGGGAGTATGGGGTGCGCTCGGCGATGCCTATGCGTTATGCCTTGCAGTTGTGCCCAGATGCGCAAGTCATTAAGGGAGATATGGAGTTGTATTCCAATTATTCGAAACTGGTAACTACGATCATTCGCGAATCAGCCCCTAAATTTGAAAAGGCCTCTATCGACGAATTTTATATAGATATGACGGGTATGGAACGCTATCGAACCTGCTATAAATGGGCCAACGAACTGGTGAGAACGGTCAAGAAGGAGGCGGGGTTGACGATCAGCTTTGGACTGTCCATCAATAAGACGGTTTCCAAAATGGCAACCAATGAGAGCAAACCCGCTGGTAGGATGGAAGTGCCAGCTAGAGATGTTCAGCCTTTCCTCAACCCCCTCTCTATTGCAAAGATTCCTATGCTCGGTAAAAAAACCTTTGCGACCCTATCCCGAATAGGTGTTCGAAAAATCAGAACCTTGGCAGAGATGCCCGTAGAGTTTATGGAACGCCTGCTGGGGAAGCATGGAAAATCGTTATGGGAGAAGGCGAATGGAATCGATACGCAGGCGATCATTCCTTATGTAGAGAAAAAATCTATCTCAGCCGAGCGCACCTTCTCCCAGGATACTATTGATATTAAATACATCAAAGCTTTATTGATTAAGCTGGTAGAAGGTTTAGCCTTTGAATTGCGCAAATCCAAGAAATTGACCTCTGTATTAACAGTAAAAATCCGGTATACGAATTTTGATACTTATACTCGACAACGCTGCATCTCTTATACTGCCAGTAATCATCGCTTGATTCAAATTGCACACGAATTGTTTGATCAATTGTATGAGAGACGAATGCTGATTCGATTAGTAGGTGTCCGTTGTTCAGGCTTAGTGAGTGGCCATCCTCAGATCGACTTGTTTAATGATCCGCCAGAGATGATCCGCTTATATCAGGCGATGGACCGAATTCATCGCCGTTTTGGGAAAGGGGTGGTGCAGAAGGCTGCTTGTTTGCCTGCTGTAGCAGGGAGTGAGAGATGATGATTAACTGCAAAAGCTGGCACAGCTTGCGGTACGGAACGATCCAGCCCAAGCTATTAGCGAAGATAGCGAAAGCCTATGGCTATGATGCCGTCGGCCTAACGGACATCAATACGGTGACGGGGGTCTATGATTTTATTAAAGCTTGCCAGGAGCAGGGGGTGAAGCCGATCATCGGTATGGAGTTTCGGCGCAACCGGGGGAATGAATTATGCTATGTAGGATATGCAATGAATGAGGAGGGATTTCATGAGCTCAATCAGTTTTTATCCTACCATAATTTACGTCATCTACCCATGCCAGATATTGCGCCTGCCTTCAATCATGCCTTTATCGTTTACCCCTACCAAGCTAAATCGTCACACCAACTTAAACCCAATGAATATTGGGGCATCCGATTTGACCAAATCAATCTGTTGTATCGGACAGGAAAAGCCGCATTGGGCAAGACGATTATCTTACAACCCATCACTTTCATTGATTCATCCGAGCATCATTTTCATACCGTTTTGCGGGCGATAGAGAACAATGTAATTTGGTCTAAAGTAGAGCAGTACGGCATAGCTCAGCCAGATGAATATCCGATTTCAATAGATCAGTTGCTGAGGAAGTTTGAGGCTTATCCGCAGGTGGTGAAAAATACGTATGCCTTCATTGATCAATGCAACTTTCATTTTGATTTTGATGCGCCAAAGAACAAAGAGACCTATACGGGAAATAGATATAGCGATAAGTTGCTCTTGGAAAGCTTGGCCTATAAGGGCTTGGAGAATAGATATGACAAGAAGAATAAAGTAGCCCAAGCTAGAGTGGAGAAAGAATTGGGAATTATCGATCGTTTGGGGTTTACTGGCTATTTTTTGATTGCTTGGGACATCATTCGCTACAGTAAAAGTCAGGGATTTTACCATGTGGGGCGAGGTAGCGGCGCGAATAGCATTGTGAGCTATTGCCTGGGGATAACGGATGTTTGCCCCATTGAGCTTAATCTCTACTTCGAACGTTTTCTCAATCCGGCTCGCCTCAGCCCTCCCGACTTTGACATCGATTGGAGCTGGCAGGAGCGGGATGACATTCTAGATTATATTTTCAAGCGATTTAATGCGGAATGTACGGCCTTCATTGGTACGATAGGGACTTTTAAATATCGCTCGACCTTCCGAGAATTGGGCAAGGTATTTGGCTTGGCCAAGCCAGAGATCGATAAGTTGACGCGTAGTCCGATGGACCAGCATAAGCAGGATCGCGTAGTACAAACCATCCACCATTACGCCAATAAACTAAAGGGCTTTCCCAACCTCCGTTCCCTACATTCCTGCGGTATCCTGATCAGCGAAAAACCGCTCACCTATTACACGGCTTTGGAAATGCCTCCCAAGGGCTTCCAGACTGCTCAATTTGATATGTATATCGGAGAGGATATTGGATTTGAAAAACTGGATATCCTAAGCCAGCGGGGGATAGGCCATATCTATGACTGCGTACAATTGGTGAAGGAGAATAAAGGGATTGATGTAGATATCTTTGATTTGGACACCTGCAAACGGGATAAAAAGGCCAATGAATACCTGCGCATCGGTAAAACCTTGGGCTGTTTTTATATCGAGAGTCCGGCTATGCGGGGCTTGCTCAAAAAACTCAATTGCAATAATTATGAGACCTTGGTGGCGGCCTCATCTGTGATCCGTCCTGGGGTAGCGCAGTCCGGTATGTTAAGAGAATATGTGCGGCGGCATAACGATCCTAGCTGCTTTACTTATCCCCATCCCGTCTTTGAAGAACAATTGGGAGAGACCTATGGCGTGATGGTGTTTCAAGAAGATGTGTTGAAGATTGCCCATCATTATGGAGGCTTAGACTTGGCGGATGCAGATATCCTAAGGCGAGCCATGTCGGGTAAAACGCGCTCCATTAGCCAATTCAAAGAAATCAAGCAACGTTTTTTTGATAATTGCAAAGCGAGTGGATATCCTGAAGCACTGACCAAGGAGGTATATCGCCAGATCGAGTCATTTGCGGGTTACTCTTTTTGTAAAGCGCACTCGGCTTCTTATTCAGTCGAAAGCTATCAGAGTTTATATCTGAAGGTGTATTATCCTTTAGAGTTTATGGTGGCGGTGATCAATAATTTTGGAGGTTTTTATCGTACGGAGGTATATGTACACGAAGCGCGTATGGCCGGAGCCAAGATAGAGCTGCCCTGCGTGAATCAATCAGTGGTCAACACTACCATTAAAGAAGATAGTGTCTATATCGGCTTTCAGCACATTAAAAGCCTGCCCTCCAAAACTGCGAAAGCCATCGTGGATGAACGAGAGCGTAATGGTCTTTACCAGTCCTTAGAGGACTTCATGGAGCGGGTGGCCATTGGGGTAGAGCATTTGGAGACAATGATCTTTCTTAAGTCTTTTCGTTTTACTGAACAATCTAAGCAATCGTTGACGATTGAGGCACGCCTCTTACACACTGGCGAAAAGCCTAAAGATCAATTGGCTTTATTTCAGACAAAGAAAAAGGATTTTGTCATCCCTCCTTTAGACACCACTGCGATTGAAGATGCTTTTGATGAGTTGGAGTTTTTGGGATTTATGGTGAGCTATTCGCCCTTTGAGTTGTTAAGGACAGAGTTTCGGGGGGCGGTGCTGGTAAAGGATTTTCTGCAATACGAAAGAAAGTATATAAAGTTGGTCGGTTATTTGATCTGTATTAAGGATGTTCCTACGGTGAAAGGGATGATGAATTTTGGCACCTGGATTGATGCAGAAGGACGATTGTTTGATACTACTCATTTTCCCGTAATTTTAAAACGCTATCCTTTTAAGGGGGCAGGCTGTTATTTATTGTATGGAAAGATTGTGGTAGAATTTGGTTATCCTTCTATCGAGATCCAGAAGATGGCCAAGTTGCCTATGATCAGTGACCCTCGCTATGAGGATTCTAAGGTGAAGCCTTCTTTTCAGCATTTGAAACGTGGATTAAGTCATGATCATCAAGTAATTACTCGGCAGCCACACCCTTCGAAGGAGGAGGTGAATAAGTTGTTTGGACAAGAGTAGTTTATACACCTAAAACAGAGCATTTAAAAATGAAACTTGAATATTTAGCCGATTATCAGGAGTTATTACCCACGGTAGCCCAATGGTATTTTGAAGAGTGGGGATATTTGAGTGAAGAAAAAAAACTAGAACAAGACATCCAGCGTCTGCAAATCTATCTGAATAAGGACAAAGTCCCCTTAATGCTGCTGGCTATCCAGGATGCCGAGCTTCTAGGGGCTGCCCAGTTGAAGTTTCGCGAAATGAGCATTTATCCAGAGAAAGAGCATTGGGTAGGAGGTGTATATGTTGCCAAGGAACATCGAGGTAAAGGAATTGCCAGACAAATTCTTTCAGAATTAATTGCCATCGCAAAATCACTTAAAATTGAGACCTTGTATCTTCAGACTGAACATTTAGATGGCGGCTTGTATGGCCGAATGGGCTGGACGCCCATTGAGGAGGTCAATTATCGTGGGATAGACGTCTTAGTGATGGAGAGGTCTATTAAATAATAGGTATTCAACGATACATAAATTGATGCTAAAGCTTTAAAACAGATCAATAGTTGATTGCAGAAATCCACATACCGATATCACCGCTGAATCAATTCATTGATCACTTTTTCTATCATGCGGGCTATCATCCGGAGCACCTGGTAGATCGACTTTTGCCAGATGGTGAGGTGCAAGTGATCTTCGATTTAACAGATTATCCCAAATATATTTACGACAATGAAACGCTGGAAGAGATCCAAACTTGTCGGAAGGTATGGTTCTCGGGTTTTCGAACTACCCCCATTACCATTCCCTCAGGTAGAGAAAGTGAAATGCTCATCGTTCAATTCAAGAAAGGAAAAGCTTTCCCTTTTTTGATGGAGCCGATGCATATATTGACAAATTTGGTGGTGGATGCTGAGCAAGCTGTAAGTCCTGAAATGCTTCATATTCGGGAGCAGTTACTAGAAGCTTTGACGCCAGTTGAAAAATTTCAGCTATTAGAAGCACAATTGCTGAAACAGTATAGATCAAGGCTTAAGGAAAACCCTTTTGTTGACTTTGTCGTATCCACCATTGTAGCTTCCCCCGATCAATACAGCATCAAGCAGCTTGCTGCAAAAGCGGGTTATTCCCAAAAGCACATCATTAAATTGTTTAAGGAACAGGTAGGCGTAACACCAAAAGCATTTTTGAAAGTCATTCGCTTTCAAAAAGCGATTCAGCAAATTGAAGCACAGCAAGCGGTGGATTGGTCGGCTATCGCTTATGATTGCGGATTTTATGATCAATCTCATTTCATAGCTGACTTTAAGCATTTCTCCGGCTTTACGCCCTCCGAATATGTTAATCAGAGAGGGGATTACCTCAACTATATTCCCCTATAAATGCCGAGGTAAATTTTTTCCTATCCCAAGTCTATCCTATTTCAGAGTTTTGCTACCTCCAAACAAGTACTAAAACAGATAACATGAAAAAACTACTGCTAATTAGCTGCCTTTTAACTCCCTGCACCCTTATTGCTCAAGACAATCCCATGATAGCCTTCGACAATTTGGTGGAAAGCACCTGGGTTTCGGAAGGGAAGCAGCTAGGTGGATTTGATGGAAAAACAGAGGCCGTGTTCTCCTGGGGGCTGGAGCAAAAAATAGTGCACGTCAAGACCTATACCACCGATCCCCAAACCAAAGTATTTGGACTCCGCAATGAAGGCGTTCGGGCTTTTGATGCGGCGAAAGAGAAAATAGCGTTTTACGAATTTGACAAATTCGGTGGGATTACGGCGGGTACGGTCATCGTCGAGGATAAGGATCTACATTATGAGTACGATTATCAGGGCTTAACTTTGAGAGATAGCTGGATCTATGTTTCTGAAGACGAGTATCAATTTATAGTGGGTACTTGGGAGAATGGTGACTGGACGAAGAAGTTTCATGAAGCTAGGTTCCTAAGGCTGAAAAATTGATTGTTAAATCAGTTCCTTATTTGAAAATTCCGCTTCATACAACTCCTTGGCTACTTTTAATCGACTCAATGCAATTAGACTGAGGTTGCCTTGGGTGTCATTAGGAGAGCCAAGGACTATTATGCATTTCTTTTTATTTAGAATAGCCATACTGCCTATGATTCAGGCCTTTAAAATCCACAAAACATTAGTTGCTATAGGAAGGTCACTCCTTCACAAAAATCATAAAATGCTGCCAAGGTAAGTTGTCGATATTCTCCTGTAATTGAAGTCCCACTGCTTTCATCTCCTTAACGGCCTGTTCCAATGACATTTTGTGTAGCCGTTTAATAGGCACCTTCGGATCTTCCATTCTGTACTCTAATAAAACGAACCTGCCATTGGGCTTTAGGGCTGAGACAATCTCTTGCATAACCTCCATGGGATAGGAGAGTTCGTGATAAACATCCACCATTATGGCCATATCGATGGAGTTTTTGGCTAGATTGGGGTTATCTTCTTGGGCTTGAATCAGTTCAATATTTTTGATCTTATTTTTCTTTATCTTTTGGCGCATGATGTCCAGCATTTCTGGCTGTAGATCTACAGCTAGAACTTTCCCTTGAGGAACCTGCTTCGCCATTCGGAAAGAATAATAGCCGGAACCTGCGCCGATATCGGCGATCACCTCATTTGGCTTTAATTTCATGTTTAGAATGGCCTGACTAACATTTTCTTCTTGCTCTCGTTCGGTTCTTTCCAGCCAGCTAGCCCCCAAATGCCCCATTACGTGTGAAATCTCCCGCCCGAGATAGTACTTACCAATCCCATCTCTGGAAGAGGTACTATAGGTGTAGGTATCTTGCGTAGAATTGGGAGTGGCCTTTTGTTGTGCTTCACAAGTAGTCAGGAAGGTAAGGCAGAGTAAAAGGTTAAACAATCGAATGAACGTCATGATATTGGCAACTGTTGAGCCAATTAAACAGGGGAAGCAGCATTAGGTTTAGGGGGCTAGCCTACTTTCGAAGTTTCCGAAAACTTTGGAAGTAGGCTAGCAAATCTCACTAATGTTAGGTATGCGAGCACTCCGGAAGTTTTCAAAACTTTCGAGGTGCTCGCATCCTTAGGCTGCTATTCATTCCCGGCCCAGCTTAGTCGTTGTCGATCTGCCAGCAATTGCTTTTGCAATGCGGCATAATCCAGATCTTGTACGGCTATCCCTTCATCGATAGAGAGACAGGCAGCCGTTGCCGCAGATTGTCCTAAAACCATAAAGACAGGCTCCATTCTAATGGAACCAAAAGCGATATGCGAAGCGCTAACGCAGATGGGAACAAGTAAGTTGAGACACTCTGATTTTTTAGGAATAATCGATCTATAGCTAATGGGGTAAGGTTCTTTAACCTTGGCTTCCACATTCCCTTCGTTTTTAACAAAGCCTGCTGCGTTGACGTAGCGTTGGGTGTTGTGAGAATCCATGCCGTAGGCTGCCATGCCAACGGGATCTTCTGCGACTTGCAAGCCTTCGCAATGGTATTGTGTCATAACATAGTCGCTCACCATTCTTCGCGCTTCTCGTACATATAATTGTTGCTGCCAACCGTCTTCACGTGCAAACTCATCTTTACTGGTCCCCCATCGGGCTACCTCGGTGCGGATATGTTCTGGAACCCGTGGATGATTGGCCAATGTCCACATGAGCCCCTGTTGATACTTTCGATGGGCTTCAACGATCTTTTCCCGCTCCTCATAACTGGCTTCTGGATAGCTATAATTCTGGCCTACGAAATCGGTGGAAAAGCCAGTCCGATTGTTGGTGTCCGTTTTACGATTGGGCATCTGGGAATTGATCCAAGGGAAGCCCTCCTCTCCTGCTTCGAAATTGCGAAGGAGCAACTCGTAATCAAGTTCATTGTAATTGTCTGGCTTAGCAAAGGGGATGCGATTATCGGGGTGGTCTGTCAGGCACATACGGAAGCAATAGGCCTGGATATGATGATCACCAGCTCCTTCTTTTCCTGGCCCATTCGGATTGATGAAGGGCAGTAGACCACTATTGGGATCTCCCTTTACGACATAGGGATCAACTGCATCAACAAAGTTGTGATTGATGCCATTCCGAGCAGGGTAGCCCGTCATGGTAGTATCTGTTAAAGTGGTATTGACACCATTCTGGGTTTCTTGATATTTGGCGTTGGCCTCGCGACCAATGGTGTAGCTAACATCTGCTGTAGCTAGTAAATCTCCCTCGTAGGTAGCGTCGATAAACATCTTGCCCCGATAGATCTCGCCTGAGCGCATTTTGATCTCACTTATTTTCCTATCCATTTTCGTCACTCCATTCTCTCGATCTAATTGTTGATTGAATACAAGAGGGATATCATAGTTATCAATCCAGTCTTCGTATATAGCCAGCGCAGCGGAAGGCTCGAAGGTCCACATGGAGTTTTCGCCGGCAGCCGTGCGAGTTTGTCCACCATCCTTGTAATCTTCCTTTTTCTGCCATTCCCAATTTGCTGGAAGGTCATAATATTCTTTTATCCCCTCGTAGAATTCTCTGGATATGCCTCCTATGGCTGCTTTATTGCCAATGTCGGTTTGACCAAGCCCCCCCGTCGTCAAGCCCCCGATCCGGGAGGAAGGCTCCAGCAAGATGACGGATTTTCCCAGGCGCTTGGCTTGTACGGCTGCCGCAATCCCCGCAGAGGTGCCACCATAAATTATTACCTCATACTCATCTTGAGAGCTGCGCTCTTGACAAGAATGAAGTACTATTGAGATGGGTAGGAGAAATAGGAAAAGAGCAGAAATGAATAAGCGATGTGAGTTGGTTTTTATCATTGGTGTATCATTTTCAGGCCAAGTATGGCAATACGATTATAGAGGGAAGAGGTATCTCAACCACTGGATTTTCTAACAGGAGTCCTGAACTTATTAAATGTAATAGCTTTTGCGGGAATATTTTGAGTGCTTCTAGATAAAACCTATGCCATTTCTTACTTTTTCATGGTATTTATCGCTATCAAATTCATACAAGTAGGGGGCTTTATGTGCGCCACCACTTTTAAGTTTCTCATGGCGGATTAGAATATCGAGCTTTAGCATTTTGCGTTGGAAGTTGCCTCGATCTAGCTCCTGTTTAAGAATCTCTTCATAAAGATTTTGGAATTGAGACATCGTGAAGCGTTCTGGCAGTAAGTTTATGCCTACCGGGAGATAGTTCAACTGACGGCGTAAGTAGATAAGTGCTGTATCAATGATCTCTTGATGATCAAGAATAAGGGAGGGGATTTGATCGAGGGCTACCCATTCACAGATATCTGTAAATAGATCGGGTTTAGGTTCTACATCTTCAATGTGCACCAAAGCGAAATACCCTACAGTGATGAAGCGTTGATTAATCCATTCATGAGCTGCACTACTTAGTTCCTGGAACTTCTTCAAGTGCTCTTGTTTATAGACATTTCGATTCGACTTTCCAAATAATTTGAATTGCTGGAAGTAGAGTTCCTCTAAGCCGGTTCGCGCCTTTACAATACGATGAACGGCTATATCCAGGTCATATTCTTTTTCGATGAACCCACCGGGGAGCATCCAAATATCGACATCCTGTGCTTTGAGTAAAAGGACCTTGATGTGTTGGCCATCATAACCTAAAATCACAGCATCAGCTGACAAACCGGGCAGAAACCTATCTTTTGCTGCTTCAAAATACTCAAAAACATTGGTTTCGAGTGTCGAAGAGCTATTGTGTTCATTTGACAAAATAAGGGGATTTGTTTATTATTGTGTCAAATTTACAAATTAAAGACGACATGAAGAGAGCTGTTATCATTTTAGGTATACTAGGGTTACTTGGATTTATCGCTTTTAAGGTGCTATTCGCTAAAGAGCATTTCGTCAGTGTATTGATCTTTTCCAAAACTGAGAGCTTTAGACACGATAGTATCGATGAGGGTAAAGCGGCTATTATTGCCTTAGGAAAAAAGCATGGTTTTCAGGTGGATACAACGGAAGATGCTTCCGTCTTTAAAGAAGTTCACTTGCAAAAATACAATGTAGTCGTTTTCCTAAATACGACAGGGGATGTGCTGGATGAAGCGCAGCAATTGGAATTTAATCGTTTTATACAAGCGGGTGGAGGATTTGTAGGTATTCATGCTGCTGTAGATACTGAATATGATTGGCCTTGGTACGGTCAGTTGGTCGGCGCCTATTTCAACGGCCACCCGAATGATCCGAATGTACGTGAAGCTGATATTCAATTGATTGATGGTACGCACGAAAGTACTTCTATGTTGCCTGAGGTATGGCATCGCAATGATGAATGGTACAATCTTAAAGACATTCAAACTGACCTCACCGTATTGCTCAATCTAGATGAGACCTCTTACGAGGGTGGCACGAATGGCGAAAATCACCCCATCTCGTGGTATCACGAATTTGATGGAGGCCGAGCTTGGTATACTGGTCTAGGGCATACACCCGAAACCTTCAGCGAGCCCTTATTCCTGGAGCACCTACTAGGGGGGATCAATTATGCAGCTGGGCCAGCCGAAAGATTGGACTTTAGCAATGCTAATGTAGCTCCGGAAGAGAACCGCTTTATCAAGGTAGTATTGGAAGATCAATTGGATGAGCCCATGGAACTGGAAATCTTGCCCGATGGGAAATTGTTATTTGTAGAGCGTAAGGGGGCAGTGCGATTGTTTGATCCGGCTGTAGATAGCTCTAGCTTGATCCAACAGGTCGAAGTATCCTCAAAATTTGAAGATGGGCTTTTGGGCTTGGCTTTGGATCCCAAGTTTGAAGAAAACAATTGGATTTACCTCTTCTACTCCGATCCTGACAGGTGGCAGCAGAATATATCTCGCTTCACCATGGCAGCCGATTATGGATCGATAGATATGGCTTCCGAAAAAGTGATGTTGGAAGTTCCGACACAACGAGAAGAGTGCTGTCATTCGGCGGGTAGTATGGAGTTTGGTCCCGATGGTTTGCTTTACATCTCTTTGGGGGATAACACCAACCCCCATGAGTCAGACGGTTTTTCTCCTAGTGATGAAAGAGCCAATAGAGGCCCTTGGGATGCCCAAAAATCCTCAGCTAACACCATGGATCTTCGTGGAAAAATTTTACGGATTAAACCAGAAGCTGATGGTACCTATTCCATCCCCTCGGGAAATCTTTTTGCGGAAGGGAGTGAGGAAGGCAGACCAGAGATCTATGTGATGGGGTGTAGAAATCCATTTCGTATCTCAGTTGATCAACGCAATGGCTATTTGTACTGGGGAGAGGTCGGACCAGATGCCGGAAGGGATAGCTCAGGTCGGGGCCCTCGTGGGTATGATGAGGTGAATCAGGCCAAGCAGGCAGGTTTTTATGGTTGGCCCTACTTCATAGCGAATAACCAGCCTTACAATAAATACGATTTTGCTGTACAAGCTTCTTTCGATCCCTTCGATCCGGAGAAGCCGATTAATCAGTCTCCTAATAACACCGGTGCTAGAGAATTGCCACCTACCAATCCTGCTTTTATCTGGTACCCATACGGGCCTTCATCAGAATTTCCGCTGGTTGGAGATGGGGGGAGAAATGCCATGGCTGGTCCAGTTTTCTATGTGGATGATTATCCAGAGAACCCCGGGCGATTCCCGGGTTACTATGATGGTAAACTCTTTATCTATGACTGGATGCGCGGTTGGATCATGGCTGTGACTATGGATGAAGAGCAGAATTTCAAGCGGATGGAGCGCTTTATGCCGAGTTACAAGTTTAGTAACCCTACGGATATCATTATGGGACCTAATGGAGATATGTATATGCTGGAATATGGCACGATCTGGTTCTCTGATAATCCGGATGCTCGTTTGGTACACATTCAGTACAACTCCGGCAATCGGAAACCTGTTGCTCAGATCGATGCGGACCAGACAGTCGGAGCTTTGCCTTTAGCCGTCAACTTTAGCGCAGCTAATACCAAAGACTTTGATGGAGATGAGCTTACTTACGAATGGTATTTTGATGGAGATGACAAGGTAGATGCTACTGAACCTAATCCTTCCTTCACCTTTGACAAGGCGGGTGAGTATAAGGCGCGCTTGGTGGTGACTGACCCTTCCGGGGAATCCGCAGAGGCCAGTACTACGATCTTGGCCGGAAATTCGATGCCTGAATTAAGCTGGGAGTTTGTCGGCAATCGGAGCTTCTATTGGGATGGCCAACGCCTAGACTATGAGGTACGGGTGAAAGATGAGGAAGATGGTCAGCTGGGCAGTGGGATTGATCCAAAATCGGTAACTGTGAGTATTGACTATTTAGAAAGAGGATATGATGCCAATGAAAGTGCGATAGGACACCAAGCGATGCAGGAGGCTTCTTTGTTTATCCTAGGGCAGCGATTGATTAAACAATCAGATTGTAGTGCCTGCCATCAGAAAGCACAAAAGTCAGTTGGTCCCTCCTATGTAGAAGTAGCACAGAAGTACCAGGATGATGCTAAGGCAGTTCAATATCTAGCTAATAAGATCATTGCCGGGGGTGGAGGTGTTTGGGGAGAAATTGCTATGGCTGCCCACCCACAATTGTCTAATAGCGAGGCCGAGCAAATGTCTAAATACATCCTTTCTCTAGCTGGAGACGCTGGGGCTTTAGCCAACAATCTTGCCACCAAGGGTAGCTATGTTTTTGACCAACATGAATCAGGGAACCCAGAAGGAAAGTATATCTTCCGGGCCTCCTATCAGGATAAGGGTGGAAAAGTGATCGGTCCTCTAGTGGCACAAGAGGAGATAGTGCTGAAGAGCCCCACTGTATTAGCAGCAGACTATGCCATCTTGGAGAAATCCATGCGCTTCACCCTCACCCCCGAACAAGCACAAGGCATGGTAGAGGAAGATCTAGATATTGTGATTGCACAAAACAATGGCTATGTAATGTATTCCCAGCTAGACTTGACTGGGGTGAAAGGGATATTGATTCACTATTTAAAAGCAGGTGCTTTCATGGAAGGAGGGAAAATTACCTTCCGTGTCGACGCTGTAGATGGTCCGGCGATTGCTGAAGTGGACTTATCTATCGGCATTGCTAGCTTCGGAGAAGACAAAGAATTTACGGCAATAAAAGAGGTAGAAGGGGTGCATGATTTGTATGTGACTTTCTCAAATACAGGCGAAAAACCAGTTACCGGTATCGTGTCCTTTTACTTCGATAATCAAGTCATGAATAATTAAGGAATGTACGGGACGATAAATAGCTGAAGCATTCGAGATCAAGGATCTTGTAAGGCAACCATCAGAATAACTTTAGACAACTTCAATAGCACCAACTTATGAAACAAGTACTCAAAACACTCCTATACATTGTCTTGACGCTGATTACGATTGTAGTGATCAACATTGGATTTTTTATCTACAAGGCAAAAAATGGCATTCCCGATTATGAATCGCGAGCGCCTAAGTTACCTACGGAAATGAAGGATTTTTCTGTCTTGCTTTTTTCCAAGACCAATGCCTTTAGGCACGGGGGGGCGATTAAGGCTGCGATCCCCGCCTTCCAGAAAATGGCTGCGGAAAAGGGTTGGACCTTATTCTCTACTGCAAATGGGGCTGTTTTCAATGCAGAGCAGTTGGCGCGATTTGATGTTGTGATATGGAATAATTGCACAGGGAGGGTGCTAAAGGATGAGCAAAGGGCAGCTTTCAAATCCTATATGGAGAAAGGAGGAGGTTTTGTTGGGGTTCATGGTTCAGGAGATGGCTCACATAAATGGGACTGGTATGAAGATGAACTCATTGGTGCTCGTTTCAGTCATCACTCGCTGCAGCCACAGTTTCAGTTGGCAGATATGTATTTGGAATGTGATTCTGCAAGTGTTTTCCCTTGCAGTCATCTTTCCCATAAATGGACTAGAAGCGAAGAATGGTATGTGTTCAATAATAATCCTCGCAATAATGGCTTTACGCCTGTGTATACTGTAGATGAGAATACCTTCAATCCTAGTGGGAATCTAGGCTCACTTATCACGGATAAGGATTTTGGTATGGGCGATGATCATCCTATCGTTTGGTACAAAGAGTTAGCAGGGGGAGGGAGAAGCTTTTATTCTGCCTTAGGACATTCGGGAGGTGCCTTTGCTGAGGAGAAAGTGTTGGAGCTTTTGAAACGGGGTATTGAATGGGCAGGGCAATAGTCTCCACCTGGTAGGCAGGAACTGGCCAAGTCAAGGCTAAATTATGAAAACTCCACTTCAGGGGCTAGTCTTTACAAGGCTTGCCCCTCTCTAAATTCTTTACAGATCAATAAACTTTCCTAGTTAATTATTTCCTCTCTAAGTCAAGGGTGACAAACATCATCCGCTTTTGTGATTCTCCTCACTGAAAACAGTTGGGATAGTCCCTAATTTTGGATTAGATATTAAACCAAAATACAGGATAACTATCTCTTCTGTGGAAGAGAAAAATTCAAGCTTATGTGCTCTTCACGTTGCCCGTAGGAATATGATTTTAAGAACATAGTTGATCACTTCCAACTAATAAGCGGTGGTCTAAGCTGTTCTAAAAGGTGAACTCCACCTAAATCTATGAATAAATGATCATGTTTTTATATTAAAAAAGATTCTTCGGCGGATCTTGTGTTTGAAGACATTCAAAAATGATAGGCAAAAGCGGTGCTGACGATTAAGGTCAGTAAAGCGTTGAATTTCATTTTATGATTGTCCACAGGATTGTCGAAGAAGGATAAAAAAAATCGTCTTTGGTACCGGTAAGCGGGCCCAGGCGTGCATAAATCATGAAAGTAGAGCAAATCTATACTGGTTGCTTGGCAGAAGCAGCCTACTATATTGAAAGTAATGGAGAGGCAGTCGTTATTGACCCCCTACGTGAAACTGAACCTTATTTGGAAAGAGCAGAAAAGGATGGTGCTCAAATCAAGTATATCCTGGAAACCCATTTTCATGCTGACTTCGTGTCTGGTCACTTAGACCTGGCAAAGAAGACTGGCGCCAAAATAGTGTATGGACCTACCGCAACTCCGGCCTTTGAGGCTTATGTAGCGGAGGATAATGAGGTGTTACAAGTGGGGAATGTAAGTATTCAGGTCTTACATACTCCTGGTCACACCATGGAAAGTACGACTTATTTGCTGAAAGATGAATCCGGAAAGGATTATGCCATTTTCACTGGTGATACCTTGTTCTTAGGAGATGTCGGTCGTCCGGATTTAGCCATTAAGCAAGGAGAGTTGACTAGGGAGGATTTAGCTGGTTATTTGTTTGATAGCCTCCGGAATAGGATTATGCCTTTGGCAGATGAGGTGATTGTTTTTCCAGGACATGGTGCGGGATCGGCTTGTGGTAAGAAGATGAGTAGCGATACGCAAGGAACAGTAGGACAGCAGAAATTGGTGAATTATGCCTTGCGTGAAGATATGTCTAAGGAAGAGTTTATTGAAGAGGTGACCACTGGATTGGTTGCTCCTCCACAGTACTTTCCTAAGAATGCGGTACTCAATAAGATGGGGTATGAGAGTATAGATGTGGTGAGAGAACGAGGATTGCAGGCTTTGAGCGTACGAGCTTTCAAAATGGCTTGGGAAGCAGAGGAAGCACTCGTCTTAGATACCAGAAGTAAGGATGCTTTTGCCAAGGGATTTATTCCTGGTTCCATTTTTATCGGCTTAGATGGAAGTTTCGCCGCTTGGGTGGGTGCCTTGATCACGGACCTTAAGCAACCGATTCTCTTCATCGCTGAACCTGGTCGCGAGAAGGAAGTAGTGACCCGACTAGCTCGGGTGGGTTATGATAATGCCATCGGATATTTAGAAGGTGGAGCAGAGCAATGGCAGATTGCTGGTGAAGAATTGGATGTAATTTCTGAAATCTCCCCAGAACGTTTTGCTCGTTTATTTGATGGTAGCAACCTAGATGTGTTGGATGTGCGTAAGGCTAGTGAGTTTAACGCCGAACATTTGGTAGGCGCACAAAATTTCCCGCTGGACTTCATCAACCAAAACATGAGGGATATTGAGCGAGACAAGATCTATTACCTCCATTGTGTGAGTGGATATCGATCATTAGTAGCTGCTTCCATCTTGAAGGCCAGAGGCTTTGCAGGAGTGATTAATGTAACGGGCGGGTACAAGGAATTAGTGAAAACTTCTCTAGAAAGAACAGAGTTTGTGGAGCAATCCACTGAACTATAAGATTTAGAGCTTAAGTAGCATACAAGGCAGTTTATTTATAGATAGCGGTCAACTCCTCGGGAGGACCGCTATTTTTTATAACCCCATTCGTCAAAGAAAGACTGTAGGTCGAGATGACTTACCTCCTCGAAGATGCGCTGAAGATCTTTTGTTACAACAGATTTCCCATAATAGGCTTGCGTGTACCTTTTTAAGGCTTGCCAGAAGGTCTGATCGCCTAGCTTTTGGCGTAGTAGGTGAAAAACGTAGGCCCCTTTATAGTAGACCAAGACCCGGTCCTCTGAACTAGGGTTATTCCAATTGGGAAATACCAGACCTTTATCCTTACCATTTTGGACTACCTTTTGAAAAGCATCATAATATACTTTCATATCTGCTTCGTATACCTCTTTTCCCCATCGATGTTCTCGGAAGGCAGTTGACATATAAACAGCCATCCCTTCATTCAGCCAAAAGTGAGTCCAGTCTTTACAAGTGACTTGATTTCCCCACCATTGGTGAGCTAGCTCATGAGCAGCGAGATTGACGGCAGTAGGGTCTTTGAGTACTTGCTCGCCATAGTTTTCTCTAAGAATGCAAAAGTTAGCCATCTCCTGTGAAATGCCACCCTTGAATAGAATTTGATTATAAGTGGAATCGGGATATGGAATGCCGGACTTTTTTTCAAAGAAATCCAACATATTGCCTGTTTCTGCGAAGATTTGGAGCAGTTCTTCGCTCTGGTGCTTTGCCGATAGATAGTCAAAACGGGTGTGCTTGTGTTTTTGTGTAGTAGTATTGAATGGTCCAATAGCAAAACCAAAAATATAAGCTGAAACCGGCTGTTCTAAGTGCCACTGAGAAGCTATTTTACCTCCTTCTATTTCTGTCTGCTTATGCCATTGTCCCGAGGCTACTACCGTTAATTCCTTAGGGGCAATAATGGTCAGGTCTAGGGTAGCCTTGTCCTCGATAGCCTCTTTGCACACCATCCACTGGCTAGTCGAAAAAACAGTGCTTATGCTAGATGCTTCCGGGTGAAACACAACGCCCCAACGTGGATTCCCCTCGTAAGTGATTTTCAGCTCGTAGGTCTCATGAGTCCGTAGGCTCTCTTTTAATGAGATGTATACTTTCCGACCTTTGATTCGATATGAGCTGGGTATACCAAGTAGATTGAGCTCACTAATCTTTAGTCCATCACAATCGAAGCTGATCTCTTGGGTGTTCTGTAAAGCTTTGAATTCAATGCTTACTTCGCCCCTTATCTTTTTGTTGGGAATGTCCGGCTCAATGTTGGCTCGATAATGCAATACATCGATGGATGATGCCTTTGCGGGAGGGCAAGTTAAGAGAGTATTAGCCAGCAATAGCAGGACGAAAATGGATAGTTTCATGTGGATTATGCTACGGGAGTTGAAGTGGTACTGGAAGCAAAACGCTTGCGCAGATAACGATTCATAGGGTTGGAGAACCAGCGAGCTACAGCCTCACCTAGCAGGGCTGACAATAGAATGCCCCCAAGGTATAGACCCCAGATCCATTCACCTGCTCCGCCCCACGCCTTAAACCCACGAACAAGCAGAATAACGACAAACATATGCGTGAGATAGATTTCATAGCTATTTCGTCCGATCGCAGCTAGCCATCGGAAGGCCAGGTAATTCTTTTGCCTTCCTTGTTTCATACGCTGTTGCATACCAATCAACACTAAAGCAGTTCCGATGCCTAATAGGGTTACGTTTAAACCGATAGAACTAAGCCCCGCCTGATAAACCCATCTTTTGAACAAAACAACTAGAATGATAAATATCCAGCCCAATGCCGTTAGCCAGGGGATAACCTTTTGCGGTAGCCAGTCTCTTTTAGAAAGGATAGCAGCGACGCACCCCATGGCAATGGCATCAAGATAGGCCAGGTGATTCTTATCTCCCAGTTCATTGCCTGGGTACAAGGAGGTCCGCGCATAAGGAGAGATCAACAAAAAGATAGCAACGATGGTAATGAATTGTCGCTCTGTTTTTACCATTAAACACAATAGAGGAAAGAACAAGTAAAAGGTTTCTTCAATCGATAAAGACCAGAGTACATCCCAATTGCCCGGCAAATAACCCACCTTAATCTCTAGCCAATTGATATGAAACCCTAAAGCTGCTAGCACGGCTCTACCTAAGGAGGTACGTTCCTCATTAATGGTGAACCCAGAGACGTTTTGTAGGTGCAAGAAGGAAAGGACAAGAAGCAACAAACTTAGTAAAGGGATAATGCGGGCGAAGCGCATACCATAGAAGGCCCGAGCATTTATGGCTGGTAGACTCTCCCATTTATTTAGAGCAGAGGAAGTAATTAAGAAACCAGATATCACAAAGAAGAGACAGACACCGTAAAAGCCATTCCAGAAAATGAAGCTATACCACATTTTAGGTAATGCCTCACCAATGAAGGTCTCCTTAAAAGGAACTCGAATATTGAAATGCAATAAGATAACAGATAGAATGGATAAGCCTCGGAGGATATCGATTCCGATGTTCCTATGGTGTATGTCGGGTATGTTAGATTGCATGTAACTAATATTCGGCTTGAATTTTATGCATGGCAGCAATCAGAATAGCCGCTATGTGTTTACATTTTGCCTCGTGAGGACAATTACAGCTGCCGACCAGTTCCGATCCCCGCTTCCAAAGGCGCACCTGGTAAAGCACAGCGCCTTGTACCTGACCACGGATCTCTCCTTCTTCAATGATTAGCGCTGAGATCCAATCTTCATAGTAGTAAGTAAATCCTCGACCTAAGATATTCACAGGGAATAGCATTGTTAACTTCAACTCGTCCAATGACCTGACGGTGGTGGACAGATCCTCTTCTGCTTTCCCTTCAAATATTACCCACTCTTGCATAGCAACAATATAAGTTCTCCTAAAGGTAATGACTTTGGACTTAGATCACTGAAGATTGCTATAAAGTGCTTAGGTAGTCCTATGAATTAATTAATTCAGCATAAAGGGGTTCAATAAATCCGGTAATTGAGGCAGTATTATTTCACCAAAAAGTAAGTATGAAAAGTTGGAAGTTCGTGATAGCCTGTTGTGTAATCTGCTTCACCTGTTGTACCGTCTCAGCACAAGAAGAAAGCCAACAATTAAAAATCGTCAGGAATATGATAGACGCCGTCAATCAGAAAGATGCAACGCAATACGTCGAGGGTTTTTCTGATACAATCAAGATTTATGTCGATAATGTTTTGCGCGTGGAAGGAAAGATAGCTTTGCAAGAAAACCGCACCAAGCATTTCGAACGTTATCCGGGAACTCGATCAGAAATACAACATCTAGTAGAGATTGATGAGAAGGTCGTCATGCACGACAAGGTATGGTTGTACCATAAAGACTATGAAGGGCAGGATATAGTCGAAATCTTCACCTTTAAGGATGGGGTAGTTGTCCGTATGGATGTTATTCAATCTAAGACACTGTTTAAGGGAAAGGATTAATATGGGGACGACAGAAAAGAATAAGAGTCAAATCTGGATATATTTTGTGTTGCTGTTAGCTGCTTGTCAGTCAGCTGGGGAAATTGTGGAACGAGCATTTCCAGAGAATATAATTGAAAGTGAAGCGGCCAAATTCCAATTGGATACGATTAGTGATGCTTTTTTTGTCCCTTTTGGCATGGATTGGTTACCTGATGGGCACATGCTAGTTACGGAACGTCCCGAAGGGAAGCTCAGTCTACTGGATCCTAACACAGGAATAGTTGAAGAGGTCTGTAATCTACCGCCAGTACATCGGCGTAAGTATGTAGGTATGATGGATGTTTTGGTGCATCCCGAATATGAGGAAAATGGCTGGATCTATTTGGCTTATACAGTTGGCCGAGCAGATAGTGCTACGACTACAGCCATCGATAGGGTACGGCTAAACGGGAATTGCTTGGAGGATCGTCAAAGGTTATTCTTGGCTCAACCCTACTACAAGCGAGGTGACCACTATGGGTGCCGAATGCTGATTCGAGATGATTATTTGTTCTTTAGTATTGGGGATCGGCTCACTCGAGATTCTGCCCAGTCGCTCTCCACCCATAATGGCAAAATTATCCGCTTGCACGATGACGGCCGAATTCCCTCGGATAACCCATTCCTACATCACCCTCACGCTCGCCCGGAAATCTGGAGTTATGGCCATCGAAATCAACAAGGTATGGACTTCCATCCTTTGACTGGAGAGCTATGGATACATGAACATGGCCCAAAGGGCGGGGACGAGATCAACATAGCGCGCCCAGGCCGAAATTATGGCTGGCCTATTATTACTTATGGCGATGAATACGAGGGTGGACCGGTAGGCGAAGGTTGGACCTATAAGCAGGGCATGGAGCAGGCCATCTACTATTACACGCCTAGTATCGCGCCCAGTGGCATGACCTTTTATACCGCGGATCAATTCCCGGAATGGAGAGGAGATATATTTTTAGGAGCTATGGCGGGCCGCCATCTCAATCGATTGGTATTGGAAGGCGGCGAAGTGGTGGTGGAGGAACGCCTGTTGGAAGATTTTCATTGGCGGATACGCTGTGTGAAGCAAGGGCCGGATGGGGCCTTGTATTTGGCGATTGATCAGGGGATGATCTTGAGGTTACGGTCGGTGACAGATAAGGACTAGGAGATGGAAAGTTTTACGTCAAAAATGCTCTGCCATCCATTGACTGATTTTCTGGTTCGCTGCTTTCATCAAGGCGGTGTTGGCTTGATCTGGATTTTCTTGTTCATCCAATAACCCATATCGCCTGGCTTTATTCCGTTGATAGGCACCACAGAGGTGAAAACCTATACAACCAGGATTTTTGAATAACTCAGCTATGGTGTCCGCATACCATTGGCCGTTATTGCGAGTAAACTCTCCAGGTTCGGTCAGCCATTTTATCTTGGCCGCATCAGCGAGAAGTACGGGTTTGCCCGTTTTCTGGTGCCAATCCTTAAGATGAGCAACTGGATCGCGGAAGTCTTGGAAGGAAAGAACATCTACATATGGGAGGGCGGCTTCGATTACTTCAATGGAGATGGGTGCATTGGCTTCATATCGATCTCCAAAAATCAGATGGTTCTTATCGTAGCGCCGGATGGCCTCATAGGTCGTTTTATAATATTGCTGTGCCAAGTTTGACAATTCTTTCTGGCCGGATTCTGTTTTCAGTTTTTCGGGGTCAAAAATGGGTCCTCGCCATTTATTCTTAGGCCTACTGTGGATCCAGGTGGGACAATCGCTGTAAAAGTAGCCAATTAGATTGGGGTCTTCACTCATTTCGGCACAATGTGATCGCGCTACATAATCACACCATTCCTTCCACTCTGAACTATTGAAATCAAAGTGCTGAGTATGTTGTTCCCACTGATGAGATTCAGTAAAAGGAAGCATGTGGCAATAGGGCATGTTCAATGCCTGGTATTCCTCAAAAGTGAAAGCTCGGGAATGCCTCCAATTCCTTACGGTTACTTCTTGTTCCCAACCAACGGTATTGAACCCCCACTCCTTAAGGTTTTTTGCTACTGATTCTTTTAGCCATTTCGTGGTTTTACCCTCATACTTATCCCGCCAGATATGGATGTTTTCTGGATAGCGCATACTGGCCGGATCAATGTGATTCAGGCCAATACTGAAGAAGGGTTCTCCGTTTGGTGTGATTAACCACCAGTGATCTTTTCGATTTTCAAGTTGAAAATAGCCGGGTTTGACCTGCTTAGGTTTGTAGGATTGGGCCCAAGAAGTGACAGGCCATCCGAGGTTCATGGCACCAAAGGAAGCGAGGCTAGTGAGGAAGAATCTTCGTTTCAAAATGGACTAATTCTTTAAGAAATAAGGATCTCGTTCCTAAATTACTTAAAATAGCCCAGAGACTGTACCACCGCTTCCTGATGACAACAGTCTAGCCTACATATTCCTTCTATACTGCCCCCCTACTGTATACAATGCATTGGTAATCTGCCCCAATGAGCAATGCTTAGCGGCTTCCATAAGCGCAGCGAAGACATTCTCATTTTGTAGGGCTTTATCCTTCAAGTTTTCCAGAGCTTGTCCAGCAGATTCTGCTTTTACAGCATGTAGATTTTGCAGGTTTTCGATCTGCTTTTCTTTCTCTTCTGTAGTAGCTCGAATTACTTCTTTCGGCGTAACAGTTGGAGAGCCTTCAGAAGACAAGAAGGTGTTAACGCCTATGATCGGATATTCACCGGTGTGCTTGAGCATCTCGTAATGCAAGCTTTCCTCTTGTATTTTTCCACGTTGGTACATGGTTTCCATTGCCCCTAGTACGCCGCCACGGTCCGTGATGCGGTCAAACTCGGTCATGACCGCTTCTTCTACGAGCGCTGTCAACTCCTCTATAATGAAGGAACCTTGCAAGGTATTCTCATTCTTAGCTAAACCCAATTCATGATTGATGATCATCTGGATGGCTACCGCTCTTCGTACACTTTCCTCTGTTGGGGTGGTAATGGCTTCGTCGTAGGCATTGGTATGCAGCGAATTGCAATTGTCATAAATGGCGTACAACGCTTGCAAAGTGGTTCGAATATCATTGAAGGAAATCTCTTGAGCGTGTAGAGAACGCCCTGAGGTTTGGATGTGGTACTTGAGTTTTTGGGAGCGCTCATTTGCTCCATACTTATATTTCATAGCCTTCGCCCAAATCCGTCTGGCTACTCTCCCGATCACGGCATATTCTGGGTCGATACCATTGGAAAAGAAAAAGGATAAATTGGGCGCAAAGTCGTCAATATGCATTCCTCTGGCGAGGTAGTATTCTACGAAAGTAAATCCATTAGCTAGGGTAAAGGCTAGCTGTGAAATAGGGTTGGCGCCCGCTTCTGCGATGTGATAGCCTGAGATCGAAACAGAGTAGAAATTGCGAACTTTCTGCTCGATAAAGTAGGCTTGAACATCCCCCATCAGTTTCAGGGAGAACTCTGTAGAGAAGATACAAGTATTTTGTGCTTGGTCCTCTTTCAGAATATCCGCCTGCACCGTTCCTCGCACGGATTGCAGGGCCTTGGCCTTCAACTCCTCATAAGTGGCTGGCTCCAATACCTGATCTCCCGTCAATCCCAGTAGCTTCAATCCCAAGCCTTCATTCCCTTCTGGAATCTTTCCTTCGTAGGTAGGGCGTGGGAATCCTTTATCATCATAAAGCTCTTTCAACTTGGCTTCGATCAAATGTTCTAGCCTATTTTCCACAATATATCGCTCGCACTGCTGATCGATGGCGGCATTCATAAAGAAGGCACATATCGTAGCAGCTGGACCATTGATGGTCATGGACACGGAGGTCTTGGGATCGCAAAGATCAAAGCCAGAATACAGTTTTTTGGCGTCGTTGAGGCTAGAAATATTAACCCCCGAGTTTCCAACTTTACCATAAATATCCGGGCGATGGTCTGGGTCCTCGCCATAGAGCGTCACCGAATCAAAGGCAGTTGAAAGCCGGTTGGCTGGTGTATCCTTTGATAAATAGTGGAAACGCTTGTTGGTACGTTCGGGGCCTCCTTCTCCGGCAAACATCCGGGTTGGATCTTCTCCTTTTCGTTTAAAGGGGAAAACGCCAGATGTATATGGGAATTCACCAGGAACATTTTCCTGACGGCTCCAGCGCACTATTTCTCCCCAATCCTTAAAGTTGGGCAATACCACCCTTGGGATCTTGTTATGGGAAAGAGACGTGGTAAAGGTTGGGACTCGAATTTCCCGGTTTCTCACCTTGTATACGAATTCATCGGCTTTATAAGCTGCCTTTTTTTCTTCCCACTGCTCTAGAATTTGATGCGTTTCTTTATTTAGATCTTGCGCTATATCTTTGGCTTTTTCCTCCATCAAACTCGCAAGCGCTGCTGAGGTTTCTCCAAGTGTTTCTTGGGTGGTTTTTAGGGCAAAAAGCTTTCTAGCCAGCTCGCTTTGTTGTTCCGTCTCTTGGTCATATTTGCGGATGGTATCGGTAATTTCAGAGAGATAACGAACTCGACTGGGTGGGATGATGTCAATCTTTTTACTACTTAATTTGAGGACATTAGCCTTTTCTTCGAAGCGTTTTGGGAATAGTTTCTTGACCAGAGCTTCGAATAGCACATTAGTCCCCGCATCATTGAATTGAGAGGCAATGGTACCGTATACAGGCATATTCTCTGCTGGCTGATCCCATAGATCGTGATTTCGCTGGTATTGTTTCTTTACATCTCTTAAAGCATCTTCCGCCCCTCGCTTGTCAAACTTATTCAGGACAACCAAGTTGGCAAAATCTAGCATGTCAATTTTCTCCAGTTGAGAAGCCGCTCCATATTCTGGTGTCATCACATATACGGAGAGGTCAGCATAGTCGACGATCTCTGAATCGGATTGCCCAATGCCCGATGTTTCCAGAATGATGAGATCGAAATTAGCACATTTTAGTACATTGAGTGCATCCCCAATATGCTTGGACAAAGCCAGATTAACCTGGCGAGTCGCAATCGAACGCATATAGACCCGCTCATTGGCAATAGCATTCATGCGAATTCTATCGCCAAGTAATGCCCCACCGGTTTTACGCTTAGACGGGTCAACTGAGATGATGCCAATCTTATCCTCAGGGAATTCTTGCAAGTAACGCAAGACCAGTTCATCCACTAAACTTGATTTTCCTGCTCCACCTGTTCCTGTGATCCCAAGAATGGGTATTTTCTTTTGTTCTGCTTTAGCAATCAGCGCCTGTAGTGGTTCATCCTGATCTTGAGGATAGTTTTCAATGGCTGAAATGACCCGGGCGATCGATCCATGGTGTTGTTTTTCTGTCTTTTTCCACTCGCCATTCAATTTCACACCAATGGGGAAATCGCAGGCCTCCAGTAAATTGTTGATCATACCTTGCAGCCCCATAGCCCGCCCATCATCCGGAGAATAGATTCTTGTAATTCCGTAGGCATGTAACTCCTCAATCTCGCTAGGTAGAATAGTACCACCACCTCCACCAAATAACTTGATATGACCGGCTCCTTTTTCCTGCAAAAGATCATAGGCATATTTGAAAAACTCCATATGTCCACCCTGGTATGAGGTAATGGCAATACCTTGCACGTCCTCCTGAATAGCGGCGTTGACGATTTCATGCACGGGGCGATTATGTCCCAGGTGGATGACTTCAGCTCCAGAGCGTTGAATGATTCTGCGCATGATATTAATGGCAGCATCGTGTCCATCAAATAAAGAGCCTGCTGTGAGAATGCGGATTTTATTCTTCGCCTGGTAGGGAGCTACTTTTTGCATAAAATGATCTTTTTGGTTGGGCAAAGGAGGAATAACTTTTTGTCCTCCAAAATGGTGCTATGGAGCTACTGAAATGCTGGCGAAACCACTAATTCTTTTGTGCCGTGCGTGTAGGAGTAAAAACCTTCGCCTGATTTAACTCCTTTCTTTCCTGCTGTTACCATATTCACAAGTAAAGGGCAAGGGGCGTATTTAGGATTGCCGAATCCTTCGTATAGTACATTACAGATAGCCAGGCAAACATCTAAGCCGATGAAATCAGCCAGTTGCAAAGGCCCCATCGGGTGGGCCATGCCCAACTTCATGACGGTATCAATCTCCGTTACGCCAGCCACCCCTTCAAACAAAGTGTAAATCGCCTCATTGATCATTGGGATCAAAATTCGATTAGAAACGAAGCCTGGGTAGTCATTTACTTCGACAGGAGCTTTACCCAACTTTTGAGAAAGCTCCATGATCGTTTGCGTTACCTCATCAGAAGTAGAATAACCTCTGATTACTTCTACCAGTTTCATGATAGGCACTGGATTCATGAAATGCATGCCAATTACCTTCTCCGGGCGTTGGGTAGCTGCGGCGATTCGCGTCAGGGAGATGGAGGAGGTATTAGAAGCGAGGATAGCATCTTCAGGGGCAGCGCTGTCGATCTGTTGGAAAATCTTCAGTTTTAGATCAATATTTTCGGTAGCGGCTTCCACCACCAGTTCCGCCTGACTCACGCCTTCTGCCAAATCGGTAAAGGTCTGGATGTTGGAGAGGGTATTGGCCTTATCTTCTTCGGTAATGCGTTCCTTTTTCAGCATCCGGTCCAGGTTCTTGGTAATGGTGGCTATCGCCTTGTCCAAGGCGACTTGGGAGATGTCTACCAAAGAGACTTGGAATCCCTTCATCGCAAAAACATGGGCTATTCCATTCCCCATGGTACCTGCACCGATCACAGTAACGTTAGTCATGTATGAATTTGGTTTTATTACTTCAACAGTAAAACAACTAAGATGGCGCAAAGATAAGGCAAAAAAGTATAAATTAGTCGTATGCGACTAAATAAATGGAAAAACTAGTTTTTTGCGACTAAAATTATTAGTTTTGCCTAATCAGCACAGGTGGCAAGATCATTCAGGCATGAAGAAAAGTACCAAGGAAAGAATTATAGAGAAGGCTGTCGAGCTATTTAATAAGCAGGGGTATGCAAATGTATCTCTGCAAGATATAGCCAATGAAATGGGGATGAGTCGTGGCAATTTGGCTTACCACTTCAACGAGAAAGACCTTTTACTGAAGAGTATCGTGGACCAAGTTTGGGGGCGAATGGCGCAAGAAAGCCAGAAGCGCCGGAATTTTCCATCTTTTCAGAATGTACATAACGAAGTCAAACTCTATCATGCTCTCCATCTTGAATATAGCTTCATTTTTGGGGATCTTCGTGTGCTAAAGCACCCCATCCTACGCCAACAATTCAAAGCCTCCAGCTTGCAGAGTATCAAGGACAACGAGGAGGCTATTGCCTATGGTATCCAGATCGGCAGCATGAAGGCTGAACCATTCCCTGGCATCTACTACAACCTCGCTCTGATCATTTGGATGCTCTCCATCTTTTGGATTCCCCAGCAAAGTATCCGGGATCAGGAGATCACGCAAGACCCTACCAAAGCCGTCTGGACGCTGATGCTACCTTATCTAACCGAAAAGGGCATTCGCTCCTTCAAGAAGGTCTTTGGTGAGGACTATTTCGATAGCTTAGGTGCGCCATTCCGGGTGAACCTGGATCACCTGGAGATCTTCTGACTCACCCGGTGAGTAAGTCACCCGGTGAACCTAAGTCCTAGTTCATAAGCCAAGGGCTTATTACATAGTCCTTCGGCCTCCGGCAAGGCATATTCCACCGCAGAGGAAAAGGGCCAATCAGCCGGATGTGATACCATCTCTGCCTTCACCGGATTATAGTGGATGTAATTAAAGCAGATATGGTTATAAGTTGCCTCCGTAAAGAAAGCTTCTCTTTCCACCGTGACAATTTCGTCAATAAAGCCTCCTTTCGCCTTTGTTTTTCCTCGAAATAAAGAACCAGACCAGTTCAACTCCTTATTGATTCCTCGCGTATAGGATCTAAGCAGTATCCCGATAGAGTCGTTGAGGGAGAGAAAGCGATTCCCTTTTTCCCTCTGAGAAACTATGCTTTTGGGAAGTTCAAGATATTGGACATGAAATAGCCAATGGAAATGATTTGGCATGAGGCACCAACATAAGAGGTCTCCATAAGGAAGAAGATGTTGCCTCATTTTTCGGATAAAGTATTCATAATGGCCGTCGCGTAAGAAGATACGTCTACCATTATTACCTTGGTTGTAGATGTGATACACACCACCTTGTTCAAAGTGCATGAGCGCGTTGATTGAATGTTTTAGAGAGCAATATTCCTTTTAAAGATAGGAAAAATAATCATACAACACAACACTCACCCGCTCAGTAACTCACCGCCTGAGTGTTTCTCGATTAGCCGTGCTCAACAACTTCCAACTCGCCATTTCCCAACATATTCTACTCATCAAATGAATATCGTAATGCCTTAAGCGCCCGAAAACGCTGGATGCCTTTGATCATAGGCCTTTTAGAGGATTTTTTTAAGGGTGTATGGTGGTTGTAATTGGTGTGGAGTCTCTATTTTTTTATATGTATAGGAAAAAAGATAATGCAACACTCACCCGCTCAGTAACTCACCGCCTGAGTGAGCCAAGCCCCGCCCCAAACACCCCCAAAGCCTCTTCCACTTGCTCCTCACTCACCACCAAGGGTGGAATCCATCGTAACACATTCTTATAGGTACCACACGCTAGCAATAACAATCGCTGCTGCAAGCAATGCTGTAGTAGCTCGCGGGCAATTTCTGGGGCGGGCTGGCCATCGGGGTGCGTGAACTCTACAGCTACCATCAAGCCCTTGCCTCGGACGTCCCCTATAACTGGGTACTTGGCTTGCAATTGGCGGAGCCCCTGCATGAGCTGCTGACCACGAGTCGCTGCATTTTCTACCAATCCTTCTTCCAATAATACATCAATCGTAGCGCAGGCGGCGGCTCCCGCGATGGCACTCCCGCCGCCATAGGTCCCGCCATGGGTGCCTGGTGTCCAGCGTTCCATCAAGTCGGCGCTGGCGGCGATGCCGGAGATGGGAAGCCCGCTGCCAAGGCCTTTTGCCATGACGAGGATATCTGGTAGAACCTCGGCATGCTCGTAGCAAAAGAATTTGCCAGTTCTGCCGAAGCCGCTTTGGACTTCGTCGATGATGAGCAGGATGCCGTGTTGATCACAGATTTCTCTAAGGGCTCTAAGGAAGGGAGCGGGTGCAGGTACATATCCGCCTTCTCCCAGGATAGGTTCGATGATGATAGCTGCTGTTTCATCGGGTGCGGTTTGTCCGTGCAGGAGCAGATCGAGCTGTTTTAGGCAAAACTCAGTCGTAGTGGCGTCGTCCCAGCCATAATAATAGCTATAGGGGAACGGAGCGACAAAGATGCCAGATGGTAGGGGTTGGTATTTGTGTCGATAGACGGTCTTGGAGGTGGTCATGGCCATGGCGAGATGGGTGCGGCCATGAAAACTCCCTTGGAAGACGATCACATGCTGGCGGCCTGTTGCTGCTTTGGCGAGTTTGACACAAGCCTCGGTGGCCTCAGCCCCGCTATTGGCAAAGAAGAAACGATCAATGGAAGGCGGAGTGATGACATTTAGTTTTTCTGCCAAGCGCACCGAAGTAGGAGGAATGACACAGTTCATTTGTCCAAAGAGTAGCTGACTGGCTTGCTCTTGGATCGCCTTAACCACTCTAGGATGACAATGTCCTGTGTTTATGACTCCAATTCCTGAAGTGAAATCTGTATATCGATGCCCTTCTTCATCATATAGGTAAATGCCCTCCCCTCTTACCGGTTGTAGTTGGGTAAGGTGCGTCCAGACTGGCGCCAAGAGTTCTGTTGAGTTGAGAATATTCGTCTGCATGTATATCGACAAAATGTTTGATAAGTTGGTTTTCTACTTAAGGTTAACCCAAACGGATTTTTCCTGGGTATACAAATTAATGGCACTCTTGCCCATTTCGGCGCCGATGCCACTTTCTTTATGCCCTCCAAAGGGTACTGCCGGGTCAAATAGGTCATAGCCATTAATCCATACGGTACCGGCTTGCGTGGCTTGGGCAAATCGATGGGCTTTTGAAATGTCTCTAGTCCAGACTGCTGCGGCCAAGCCATAGCGAGTGTTGTTGGCTCTGCTGATGGCTTCTTCTGCTTCGTCAAAGGCTGAGACTACGACTACTGGCCCAAAGATTTCTTCTTGTACGATTTGAAGGTCATCATTGCTGTGTCCGAAAATGGTGGGGCTCAGAAAGTAGCCTTCGTCTAAATCGCCACCGCATCTTTCTCCACCAGTGATGAGTTCAGCCCCTTCTTTCTGCCCAATTTGGATGTAGTGCAGTACTCGATCTAATTGTTTCTGGCTAACTACTGGCCCTAGATCCGGATTGTTCAAGCCGTTGCCAATGCTTAGTTGTTCGGCCTGCTCTTTTAGTTTTCCAAGAAACTCCTCATAGATCGGACGTTCTACATACAAGCGGGAGCCTAGAGTACATTCCTGTCCAGTATTGTAGAAACTTGACCAAAGAGCAGATTGGCTTACCGCCTTCAGATCAGCATCAGCGAATATCACATTAGGTGATTTTCCACCTAACTCCAGACTTACCTTCTTCAAATTGCTATTGGCGGCTGCGGACATGATTTTTCTACCTACTACGGTAGAGCCAGTGAAACTCACTTTATCGATGTCCATATGTTGTGTGATGGCCTCACCAGTAGGTAAGCCTGGCCCCGTCACTACATTGACCACACCTTCTGGGAAATCAGCTTCTTGGATGAGTTTACACAGATATAGAGCCGTTAAAGGTGTCTGTTCGGCGGGTTTCAGGACGCAGCAATTTCCGCAGGCTAGGGCTGGAGCTAGTTTCCAGGCTGCCATCATCAAGGGGAAATTCCACGGCACAATTAGACCAACCACGCCAAGCGGTTCTCGGAGCGTGTATACCAGCTTACTGCCATCAACGGGAATCGTTGCCCCCTCAATTTTGGTGGCCCAGCCGGCATAATACCGGAAATGATTGATGGCTCCTAGCACATCGTATTTGGCCTTGTTTAGCGGTTTGCCATTGTCTAAGGTCTCCAGCTCCATCAGAATCTGTAGATCTCGCTGCATTAGGTCGGCCAGCTTATGAATAAGTTGACTTCTTTTGGCAGGCTTTACCTGAGGATACCAATGATTTTGAAAGGCTTCGCGAGCTGCTGCCACGGCTTGATCCACATCAGGTTTTGTGGCCAAGGAGATTTCGGCTAATGTTTCGCCATTGGCAGGGTTCAAGCTGGGGAAGTATTGCCCCTCTTTTGGATCTACCCAATTTCCGCCTATGAAGAGCTGTTGGGTTCTGACTAAAAAAGCCAAGGTTTTTTCCTGTAATTGAACGCCAGTTGGTAATTGAATCATGGTAATCTATTGAACGACGTAGTCATAAAGGATTTTTGAGACCTCGGCCATCTTAGCTGTTCCTGCATCAAAGTCTCCAAGTTCTCGGGATAGGAGCACTAATACATACTTTCGCCCATCGGGCAGAAATACAATTCCAGAATCATGATGTACTCCTGTAATCACTCCTGTTTTATGGGCTACTTTAACGCCTTCAGGTAGGTGTGCAGGAATGATTTCATTGAATTGTTGATCAAATAGGATATCAATCATTTCATCTGAGGCTTTTGTACTTACTACCTCTTGTAGAGCCAGTTTTTCGTAAATGGCCATTAGATCATAGGCAGTTGTCGAATTACTCAAACCTTGTTCATAAGCCTTGATATCTTCCACTCCCCGCAGCACCTGAATATCTGGCGCGCCCAAATCACGCATAGTCTGCGTAACTTTTTTGGCGTCTACTAATTCGATCAAAATATTGGTGGCGAGATTGCTGCTGTAGATGATCATATCATAAGCTAGGTCCGCGATAGTACTTTTGGAACCAATGGCTTTGTAGAGTTTTCCTTCACTATCATCATCGATACTCATCGAATAAGGGCTACCATCCACAATACTTTTGAACTCATTTTTGATCACGATGGAGTCTGTGAGCTTGAATTTACCAGCAGCAGCTTGTTTGTACAACTCAATCATAACGGGTGTTTTCATGGTACTTGCTGCGTGGAAGGAATCTCTGGCACTAATCAAGATCTCCTCTCCCGTTGACAAGTTTTTGAAGGCAACGCCAAAAATGCCATCTACCTGTGCCAACTCTTCTTTGATTTGTTGTTCAAGAACTTCTAGAGGAGAGGGTGCCTTGCAGTTATGTAAAAGCAGACACAGCGAAATAAGAACTAGGGTATTTAGGTGTAAATATTTCATCATGTTTAAGTTTGTTGAATAAGAAAGTTGATAATGGCTACTCCAACCGCTCAGCCATTAAAAGTGTAGCATGCAACAACACATTTGTACCTGCCGCAACATCAGCAGGGTAAGCATTTTCCAACTCATTATGACTTAGTCCATCTTCGCAAGGAATAAAGATCATTGAAGTGGGAGCATATCCAGCCAGATAGACAGCATCATGTCCTGCCCCGCTAACCATTTGTATAGCAGGTATTTGCAGCAGATTTACTGCCTCTTGTACTGCTGTAATGCAGTTTTGGTCAAAAGCTACTGGAGGCGAATACCAGATGTCTTCGAGCTTAAATTGGACTGCAGTATGTTGTGAAGTTTCCGATATTATTGTCTTTAAGTCTCCATCCATCCGCTCCAGAATATCCGCATCTGGGTGCCTGAAATCCAGAGAAACCTTCAATTGGCCAGGTACGGTGTTCTTCACTCCGGGAGTAGCATCCAGGTATCCGATCGTTACCCTGGCATCTGGTGCATAGGTCTCTGCCAACTGATAAACTTGCTGTAGCAATGGAATAGCTGCTTTGACTGGGTCTACTCGGTATGACATTGGTGAGGGGCCAGCATGCGTCTCTTTTCCCCTAAGGATAAGGTCATACCAGTGAATACCCTGCACACCAGTTACAACTCCCACAGATTTTCCTTCAGCTTCCAAGATCGGGCCTTGTTCTATATGCAATTCAAAGGTAGACTTGTAAGCCCGCCCGCCCAGGGGAGCGGTACCTTGGTAGCCGATCTTAACTAACTCCTCTCCTAAAGTTCTCCCTTCCTTGTCTGTGCAGCTGTAGGCATAATCTAGTGAAAATGTCCCAGCAAAAACTCCTGATCCAATCATAGCAGGTGCAAATCGCGCTCCTTCCTCATTGGTCCAGGAAACGAGTTCTATTGGATGTTTGGTCTTTATGTTATGATCATTGAGGCATTCGATCACTTCCAGGCCTGCTAGCACTCCATATACGCCATCAAATTTCCCGCCCGTGGGTTGGCTATCAAGGTGACTGCCGATCATGACGGCAGGGAGATCTGGATCGATCCCCGATCTTCGTGCAAAGATGTTACCCATGGGGTCAACTTCGATAGCGCAACCAGCTGCTTCACACCATGTAATAAAGAGATCACGCCCATGTTTATCTTCCTCGCTTAAAGCCACCCGACAAACTCCGCCCTTCGACGTCCCACCAATCTCTGCCATCGTCATGAGTCTATTCCACAAGCGATTTTGATTGATCTTCAACATGTGTTACACTTGAACTTTAGCAGAATGGCCTCTCTCGTTTATCTGGGTGCGAGGCTTGCTAATATCATGGGCCGCCCACTTTAAGACCTCGAAATAAATGGTGGTGTTTGTCTCGTAAACCCCTTTGATGGGATGTATCTTTTGGTGCATGACGTCTAGGAGTTGCCGGTTGTCCCTACAAAGCAAATTAATCTCTAGGTCATATTGCCCAGATGTGATGGCTAGAAAAGTCACCTCGGGGACCTTGGTGAGAGCTTCAGCTACTGTCCGAATTAATTCAGTGGGTTTTACTTCGATGGTAACTCGTGCGTAAGCATTGAAACCAGCCTTTACCGGATCTGCCCAGCCGATGATGTGCAGGATATTATCTTCTACTAATTTATGGTATCGATTCCGGATGGTTCCCACGGATACTTTCAAATCCTCTGCCAATTCGGTGAATGACCGTCGCCCATCCTCCTGCAGGTGGTGTAGTATAGACCAGTCTAGTTGATCCAAGGTGGTGTCTGATGCTTGCATATGTTATTGGGGTCTTCGAGGAAACCGAGCAGAAGTCATCGGGATTAGAGCTGTGCAAGGGATTAATCGAAGACGATTTATTTGCTTTGAAAATCACCAAAAGGTTTTCTAATAAGAACTATATATAAACGAAAGGCGAGATTACCACTGTATGATCTCAATTGCAAAATTTATAAAAAATGAGCAAAAACTTGAAAAAAATAGAGTATTTTGAGGCGAAAGTGAAATATTTTAATTGTTCCCACTTGGCTAGCTTAGGATAGCCCCTGGCTAGCCAACAGATAATCATTAGCCTTGCGGACTTACGACACTCCTTCTCTTTGGCAAAAAGACCAAGATCATTTTTTCCACCCTTATACCAACTTCCAAAAATTCGCCAAGGAAGGTTCCGTAATCTTTACGGAAGGGGATAAACATTTCATCAAAGATAGTGATGGACGAACTTATTTGGATGGAATTGCTGGACTTTGGTGTGTTAATATTGGTCATGGACAGCAGGCCATCGCTAACTGTATGGCGGAGCATGCGCTAAAATTGGCTTACTATAACACCTTTGAAGATGCTAGTTCTGCTCCTGCTGCCGAACTTTCGGCTAAGTTGGCTGAACTCGCTCCTGGAACGCTAAATCACGTCTTCTTTGGTACCGGTGGGTCAATCGCTAATGATACAGCGATCAAAATTGTCCATTACTATTTTAATCAGTTAGGGAAACCGAATAAGAAGAAAGTGCTGTCCAGGGAGTTGGCCTATCATGGAAGTACTTACTTAGCACATGCTTTGACAGGTATAAACTCTACCCATATGAGTTTTGATCTGCCATTGGATCTAGTACATTACCTTTCAGCACCTTATCCTTACCGACGTCCAGAGGGAATGTCAGAGGTGGCATTTTGTGATTTTCTGATGGAAGAGCTAGAGTCGTGCATTCTAGAACTTGGCCCGGAAAATGTAGCCTGTTTCATTGCAGAACCCATCCTGGGGGCTGGGGGAGTGATCGTTCCTCCTATTGGGTATCACAAACGCAGTTGGGAGATATGTAAGAAATACGAAGTACTATATATCTCGGATGAGGTAGTGACTGCCTTTGGTCGGATCGGGCATATGATAAGTTCTGAGTCTGTTTTTCAAGTGCAACCGGATATCCTGGTACTGGCCAAGGGACTTTCCTCTGGTTACGTGCCGCTGGGCGCTACTATGATCTCCGATCAGATCTATGAGGTGGTCAGCCAGCCAAAGCCAGATAATCCGTACTTCACCCATGGATTTACTTATTCGGGGCATGCTTTGTCTTGTGCGGTGGGCTTGAAGAATATTGAAATTTTAGAGCAAGATCGCTTTTGCGAACATGTACAAGAATGGGGGCCATACTTTGAACAATCACTAAAAAAACTGGAGGAATTGCCGATCGTTGGTGAGGTTCGCGGTTCCCACTATATGTTGAGCCTGGAAATGGTAAGCGATCGCGCTAGCAAGCAGGCTTTCCCAGATGAAGTGGCCATAGCTAAACGCATCTACTATCATTGTAAAGATCGAGGATTAATCATCCGGCCAATCGGTTCATTAAATGTTCTGTCGCCTCCGCTCACCTATGATCAGGCAGCCATAGATGAAACTGTTGATATACTAGAAAAAAGTATTCGAGCAACCATGGATGATTTGGTGCGAGAAAGACTTTGGAACGCCTAAACACCTGCTTAATATGAATTTGTTCTCCACTTCAAAAAACTCGGCTGCTTTCACAATAGTAGTTCTCATTTTGCTATCTCAAGTCTTTTGGAGTTGCCAATCCGCACCACAGGAGGAATCGGAAGAGCCTATGCGCGTGGTGAGACAGGCTGCTGAGTACGATACCCAAACTGCCGTCTGGTTAATTTGGCCCCCAGTGGATCATCTAGAAGGATACTCTAATGAGCAGGTAACCTTACAAATTATCGGAGCTCTGCTCCCTCATACACCGATTAAAGTGACTGCTGCGGACTCAAGCTTATTGGCCAAGGCCAAAGCCATGATCCCGGCAAGCGCCCTGGAGAGTGGTCAAGTTCAAATACTTGAGGTTCCGTCCGAGGAGTTTTGGGTGCGTGACATGGGGCCAGTTTTTGTGGAAAACAACAAAGGAGAACAAATGATCGCCGATTTCAATTTTGATTCCTGGGGTTATGGCGATACTACGGATGCCTACTCTAAAACAGAAGAGTTGTATGATGAGAAAATCGCAGCACTAATGGACTTACCTGTGATTTCTAGTACTATGATTAGCGAGGGGGGGGATCGAGAAGTGAATGGGGAAGGGGTCTTGATGGTGGTGGAGGCCGTAGAACAAGGGCGAAACCCTGGAATGACTAAAGCTGAAATGGAAGTGGAATTTCAAAGATTGCTAGGCGTGAGCGAGGTGATTTGGTTGAAGCAGGGGGTGTTGGAAGATGATCATACCTTTTCAGGGCCAAAGGAGTTGGGAAATGGGGAAAAGGCTTATACCGTAGTGACTACCAATGGTCATATCGATGAATTTGCTCGCTTTGTCAATGATAGTACCATCCTTTTGGCCAAGGTTGACAGTGCTGACCTGGATGATCCGATTGCCCGTGAGAATCATCGGCGAATGGAGGAGAATTATGCCATTCTTCAACAAGCAAAAGATCAGAATGGAAATCCTTTCAAGATTGTGCGCATGCCCTTGCCTAGTACTATTATAGGTACTATGAAACCGGGGGATTCGGTATATGACTTTATTCGTACGCTGGAATATCAGGATGGCTCAACTTTTCCAGAAGGAGAACCGGTCAAGGTAATTGCAGCGGCAAGCTATTTGAATTTCCTGATCACCAATGGAGCCATTCTAGCTCAAAAGTATTGGCGACCTGGGTGGGATGAATCAATCAAAACTAGAGATGAAGAAGTGGAATCTATTCTAGCTGATCTTTTCCCCAGTCGGAAAATTGTCATGATCGATGCTTTGGCTGTGAATTATGGTGGAGGAGGAATTCACTGTATTTCTATGCATCAGCCGGAGTTTGGTAATGAAAAATGAAGAGCAGGGAATGAATGATTTATAGATAATGGAGCATCAAGGGTTCTTAAGTCTGGTACCTACTTTAGCAGTTTTACTACTGGCTTTGGTTACTCGAAAGACCTTCGAGGCTTTACTGGGTGGAGCCTTGGTAGGGTTTGTAATACTACAGCAGGGCCAGTTTTTTGGTGGCTTTACGGATTCTTTATTAAGCGTGATGGCAGATGGGACGATCGGTTGGATCATTCTAGTATGTTTACTATTTGGTTCCTTGATTCATCTGTTGGTGCGTTCGGGAGGAGCGACGGCCTTTGCGGATTTCTTGTTGCGTTATGTGAAAAATCGGCGCTCTGCCTTATTGGTGACTTGGCTAATGGGCATAGCCATTTTTATTGATGACTACTTGAATGCCTTGACGATTGGTTCTTCTATGAAGAAAGTAACGGATCGTTTCCAAGTCTCCCGGGAGATGTTGGCTTATGTCGTTGATTCAACAGCAGCACCTATTTGTGTGTTAATTCCCTTATCAACATGGGCTATTTTTGTGGGAGGCTTGTTGGAAGAGACTAATGTGGTAGATCAGGGGCAAGGTTTGAGCGGGTACCTAAAAGTGGTTCCCTATATCATTTATGGCTGGGTGGCAGCCTTGGTAGTCCCCTTAGTAGCTACCGGAATTATTCCTCCGATTGGTGCAATGAAGAAGGCGGAGGCTAGAGCTGCGCAGGGACAATTGATTCCTCCAAATTCCGAGACGATTGCCCTGGAAGTCAATACTGAGACAGTGCACGCTACTACTCCGAAAATCATACATTTTGCTTTTCCCATTATCCTATTGATTGGCGCTACGATTTGGTTTGAAATTGATGCCTTGAAAGGGGTGATGACGGCGGTTGCCGGTACCATAGCCTTGTTTTTGATCGATAAAGTGATGTCTTTTGAGGAAGCCATGAAAAGTGTTTTTGATGGTATGAAGTTGATGTTGTATGCTTTAGCGATCGTAGTGATGTCATTTGTCTTGAAGAACGTTAATGACCAGCTTGGCTTGACCAACTACATTATCGAGCAGGTGTCTCCTTGGATGAATAAAAGCTTGCTACCTGCTATTGCTTTTTTATCCTTATCCTTGGTAACCTTTGCGACGGGCTCCTTCTGGGGCGTATATGCCATTTCTTTACCCATCATCGTTCCGCTAGCTCAATCTTTGGATGTCAACATTTGGCTAGCGATTGGTTCGGTGGTGAGTGCAGGAGCCTTTGGTTCGCATGCCTGCTTCTATGGTGATGCTACGATTTTATCCGCTTCAGCGACCGGATGCAATAATATGGCGCATGTCTTGACGCAGTTACCTTATGCCTTAATCTCCGGCGTCATTTCCACGATGATCTTCTTACTATTAGGAACGTTTATGGCTTAGTTCAACTCATAAAATTCTCTTATGAAAGTTTCTACCGAAAATGCTCAACATTACAAATGGGGGAATAATTGTGATGGTTGGCATTTGTTGAGCAGTCCTCATTTGAGCGTTATCCAAGAGAAGATGCCACCGGGGACTAAAGAAGTCATGCACTTCCATGAACGGAGCGAACAACTCTTCTATATTCTTGAAGGGCAGGCCACCTTCATCCTGAATCAAGAGAAATTGGTCCTAGAAGCTCAAGAGGCACTGCACATTCCCGCATTGACCCCTCATCAAATTCAAAATATTAGTGACAGCGATCTGCATTTTCTCGTTATTTCTCACCCCAAATCACATGGAGATCGCATCTTAGTAGAATAGCACCGTTGTTTTAATCATTCTAAAATGGAAACCATGCTCTTCTCTTCTACTCAGGCTCGATTCTTCTTTTGCATAGCATTTGTGCTTGCTTTTTCCACCATCTCGTTTAATCAATCGACCAATATCCCACTACATACCTATCCTATGAGTAAGGATATCGAAATGGGATTAGCTGAAGGAAAAATGAGAATTACGAAAGCAGCTCAGTACCTTTCTTACATTGGAGAATATCAAGCCGCAGCAAGTGTTCCTCATGAAATAGAATTGGAATGGGGCTTTGATACTTTACGGGAAGTAGATAAGGCATACTTCCGTTCATTCAGCCCAAAACCTGCTATGCAAGCGATCGTAGAAAGGGCTGGAAAAGAGCAAATCGTCATTATTAATGAGGCTCATCATAAACCGGCACATCGGATATTGACGAGAAGCCTTTTAGCAGGCTTGTACGAGAAAGGGTATCGCTATTTTGGACTTGAGGCCTTATCTAACTGTGCCTATGTGCCCGCAGAATACTGTGATAATGAATTGAATGAAAGAGGGTATGCCTATAATTCTCCATTGACCGGAACTTATGTCACTGAGCCTCAGATGGGCAACTTGATTAGGGAAGCGATTGACATTGGATTTACGCTATTCGCCTATGAACAGTTTGGGGAGACCCGAGAGCAAAATCAAGCCCATTATATTGCCAAAGTCTTAGGAAAGGACCCGAAAGCGAAGATTCTAATCCATTGTGGCTGGTATCATTTGTTGGAAGCGCCAAATAAGGGGAGAACTTGGATGGCAGCTTATCTCCGCGATTCGACGGGAATTGATCCTTTTACCATCTATCAAGATATCTTAGTAGAAAGGCCTAATGGAAAAGAGAGCCCCTTTTACAGTATGATGGATTTTGATCAACCCATGGTATTTGTAAATGATAAAGGTCATTTCTACAATGGATTTGAGGATTTTAAATTTTTTGATGCTTTGATCTATCATCCAAGAAGCGTCTACGAGCGTAATCGCCCTAATTGGCTAATTGAATATGGCGATAATGAATTGTATAATGTACCGGAGGAGTTCATTACGGTCGGCTACCCTTGTTTGATCAAAGCTTTTAGAGCGGATGAGCCCGATAGTGCGGTCCCTGCCGACATCATACAATGTGAATATGCAGCTGATCCGACGGTATTGGTTTTGCGACCCGGGAGATATCGTGTAGTGATGACTAGCCCTTCAGGAGTTACTCAGGAATTTACAGTAACAATGGCAGAAGATGATTGATCAAAAGCGAAAACAGATAACCCATTTTTTGTTAGGAACAGCTATCGGAGATGCCTTTGGTGCTGGGGTGGAGTTTCAAGACCGTAATTGGATTCGGGCTGAAGTGGATTTTACCACCTTCGTTAATGCCAGAGCAACAATTCAGGTAGCAGCCGATCAAAAAGCACTTTTTACTCAAAATTATACGCCTTGGGACTATACCGATGATACGGAGATGACCATTGGCCTAATGAAAGCCTTGTGTGATTCAGCTCCCCTGTCGGAAGACTTACTAGTTGATTACTGGAAATCAGAGTACGAGCAAGGGATTGAGCAGAAGGGGTATGGGCGAAATGGTCATGGTTCGATGGGGTGGTACTTTAGAGGAGAACAGGATATAAAAAGCATTCGAAACTTTCAGCGAGATCGAGCTAACCCTGGGAATGCACCTGTTATGCGGGCAGCGCCGCTGGCTTGGGCGGATGTGGATGAGATAAACCGTTTCGCAGCAATCAATACTAAGGCGACACATCCCAACCCCAAAGCCATCCAAGCTAGCCAATGTTTGGCCCAAGCTGCTTATTTTATGATGGTGCGGAAGGGAGAAGCAAAAGAGTTAATGGCGCATTGTCTACAGACTGTCCAGTTAGATGAAGCATTTCTCCGCTATTTCGAAGCTGTTGAGGCTTTGCCAGCTTATGACCAGCTTTCCGAGCGTGATTTTACAGTGCTTTGTGGACCGCAACCTATTGAAGAACCTTATTTCCTTCCGGGAATTTTGGGCGTTCCTTCAGATGCCTTCTACACCCTAGGTTGCGTACTTTATGTACTAAAGCATTGTGTAGACGCTATGGATGCCTTGCGCATGTCGGTATATCTAGGAGGAGATGTCGATTCGGTAGCGTCCCTGACGACAGGGATAATGGCTGCCAGAACTGGATTAGCTAGCCTTCCTCAATATATGCTAGAACAAGTCGAAGCTTATGAATACCTAATGAGTGTGGCTGCAAATTTTGCTGATTTTATGGGATAGCTACGTCTACTCTTTAAAGATCTAGACCCTGATTTGCCAAGTTTGCCCTAAAACCCTTAAATTGTTAGCCCTGCAAAACGGTAATACACATGTATATTTTAACCCGACTATTGACAAAGATCTTTGTGCTTCTTTGTATTTCTACCTGTCTTTTTTCCCAAACTAATGGTAAGGCCTTTACGATCGGTGAAAGTTTTTCCATCTACTCAAATAGTCTAGGAGAAGATCGCCCTTTTTACGTCTACCTACCTGAGAATTATAAGGCCGATGGCCAGCCCATAACCGTCATGTATTTGCTAGACGGAGGATCTCATTTTCACCATACCAGTGGGATTGTGCCCTTTATGAGTAAGCAAAAACTGATTCCAGAGATGATGGTGGTAGCTATACCCAATACCGGCAAAAGAACACGTGATCTAACTCCACCAGGAGTTAAAGATGAACGGACGATGCAGAGCTTTCCAACAGGAGGGAAGGCCGACAGCCTCCTGGCTTTTTTTGAAAGAGAGTTGATACCTTACATTGATAAGACCTACAATACTAGCTCCTTTCGTTTATTGGTAGGTCATTCGTTTGGAGGGTTATTCGCCGTTCATTCAATGGTAAATCAACCTACCCTATTCAATGCCTACATTGCAATAAGCCCAAGTTTATGGTGGGATGATCAATACCTGGTGGATCAGACCAAGTCTTACTTTGAGTCAGGGAAATACTTTGAGGGTTTCTTCTATATGACCATGGGCAATGAAGGAGGGAGCATGTTGGGGGGAGCTATGAAGTTGGCCGCCTTGCTAGAGGAACATCCTACACCCAATTTCAAATGGGATTTCCAATTGATGGAGGAAGAGAACCATGGAACGGTTCCCCATCGGAGTACTTATGATGGGTTAGAGTTTATTTTCAAGGAATGGTTTAAAACGGATCTAAGTGCTTTGTATACGATGTCAAATGTCGCGGAAATCAAGGCCCATTTTGCGCAGATGTCTCAAAGACTAGGGTATCAACTTAGCCCCGGGGAGAAGGCCTGGAATACGATTGGTCAACGATTTATGCAACGAGGAAGAATGCAGCAGGCCAAAGAGGTTTTTGAGCAAAATGCTAAGCAGCATCCGAAGTCCTGGAATGTTTATTACAGCCTTGGCCGCTGCTACCAAGAATTGGGGGAAACCGAAGAAGCCATAAAGAAGTATGACAAGGTTTTATCCTTGCACCCCGGTCATAGCTATGCGATAGAAGCGCTGGGAGAGTTAGGAAAGAAGTACCATAAGGATAAGCTGATCGTTACCCTCACCAAAGAGCAATTAGAAGCGATAAAGGGAAAATATGAGCTTTCGATTGGGGGGCAAATGGTCATCGAGCTTACTGAAGGGAAATTGATGGCATTTGTTAAGGGGGGCGTCCCTAAGCAGCAACTAATTCCTTTCTCTGAAGATCGCTTTCTATTAGAGGACAGCAATATTCCCTTGACCTTTGAATTTGCGGGGAAAACGGTCAAAGGCATTTCTGCTCAACCAGAGATTGGCTTCTTTATTACTGGCAAAAAGATCGAATAGTTACAGTAGCGAAAACACTACCAACCACAAATACATGAAGAAATTCCTTACCACCCTTTTAGGCAAGAAAAACAAACCTAAAGCACCACCTTCCGGAGAGGCGGGAATCCCTCCCCATCTAATACAAGACCTCGTTGATAAAGTCGGGGAATTGCTTCCCTTGACGGAACCCACTTCTCAAGCTATACTAGAGCGTCTGGCAACAGCTGTACAAAATGATCAATTAGATATTGCTGTAAGTTCTTTCCTAGCGTTCACGAAAGACAGCCCTGCTGTGGCCAGTCTGGTAAACGGTGCCATCATGGCTTCCGGCCAATTCAACAATTTCAAAAAAGAAGAGAAAGATGGTTTGTTGGATAAGCAGATGGTGAGACAGCGGAAGAACTTTACCGTAAAACAACTTACGGGTATGCTCGGTCAGGCGAAAGCTTACCTACAGCAACAGTAGATGCTGGTTTTTTCTCAAATGTTACAACCATTCCCATGAGCTTCCATCTTTAAAGGCAGAATAGGTAAAAGAGTTTACTAGAAAATGATCATTTAGATTTGCTCTTTTACGTACAATTCATTTCCCATTTAATCTGCTTTTATGAATGCGAAGCTGCTGTTGTCTATTGGCTTTTGCTATGTGGCTTTTGTAAGCTATGCGCAGTCACCGGCACTAAGCATTGGTGAGGCATTTTCTGTAGAATCGAAATTGTTGGGAGAGAAAAGAATCGTATGGGTATTCGAACCGGAAGAAGCCAGGCAACAACCCTGCCCCGTCTTGTACCTGCTGGATGGAGAATGGAACTTTCATTACACTACAGGTCTCGTTAGGCAGATGATCAGCAGTGGAGATATTCCACCTATCCTGGTGGTTGGGGTGGTCAATACGAATAGAAGTCGGGACCTCACTCCCGCTGGTCCCAATGGCGCCACCCAGGCGAGGTTTGGCGGAGCAGAAACCTTTTTGCGCTTCCTGAAAGAAGAATTGCACCCCTTTCTAAATGCAAGATACGATTTGCAAGCTTTCAATATGTTAGCGGGGCACTCCTTTGGCGGTCTTTTTACCATATATAGCATGATGGAACATCCAACCTTTGTGCAAGGATATATCGCGCTAAGTCCAAGTTTAGGACGTAATAATGAGCAACAAGTTCAGATTGCTAAAGCACATTTTGGAAAAGAGGGACATCCAACTCAACGGCTTTTTCTAGCCGTGGGAAATGAAGGAGGATATACCCAACTTAGTTCCGAAAAATTCAATCGGGTGTTGCATGAAAATCAACCTGGAAGATTGACTTGGAGATATCAGCATTGGCCAGAGGAAAATCACGTTTCTATTACGATTCCTGGGTTACGTGCTGGCTTACAGTATTTATTCGAGGGGTATAACTTGGATCATTTTCCAGCTTTAGACGACTTTTTTCTGGTGGAAAAACACTTGGCGGCTTTATCCGAACGACTGGGTTATACCATCCCTGTCCCCGAAGAACAATTCCAAAAGTTTGTAGCTCAACTCATAGCAGAGCGAGACCTGGATTATGCCTTCTTTTTATTAGAGAAGTATAAAGAGGCATTTCCTAAGTCAGTTAGGCTTTTGCGGTACTATGGAGATGCTCATCTACTGAAGGGTGAAATACAGAAGGCTCGACAATATTATGAAGAGTTATTAATGCTGGAACCCAAGGATGACGAGGTCAAGCAACTATTGGAGTCATTGAAGTAAGCCTTCAGGATAGCATCTACGATCTGTTCCACAGCATAAATTTTGATACCCATGCTAAAACATCTCCTATTACTTATTTATCGAGGTTTTCGTCGCGACAGAACAACTTTTTGGATCAACTTGATGGGGCTTTCTACTGCCTTAACTGCCACCTTCCTTATCTACATGTGGGTGCAGGATGAAAGGCAGATCGATCAATTTCATGAACATAAAGACCGTCTTTATCAAGTGATGAGAAACACGATGTCTCGCCCGGGAGAAGTGACGACTCATGGCTCTAATTCTGACCTCTTGGCACCGGCTTTGCAAACTGAAGTACCGGAAGTTGAACATGTAGTCGCGGTGGAGTATCCGGATGGCAAGGGGGTCCTGAAAGCCAAGGATAAGCAACTTAGAGCTCGTGGGTTGGCAGCGGGGCAAGACTTTTTTCGAGTCTTTTCCTTTCCCCTCCAGGTAGGAAGTACGGATGAAGTATTGGCTGGAGTGAATAAGATAGTGATCTCCGACCAGTTGGCTAGGGCTCTATTTGGGTCCAATGAGGGAGCTCTAGATCAACTGATTGATTTGAGTCAGGAGGACTACGAAGGAGTATATGCCGTTTCTGGTGTATTTGCAAAATCGGGATATCGATCTTCTGAAGAATTCGACTTTCTAATTTCGAATGAGCAGTTTCTAAGTCAACGCAACCCCGCTCATATCAACTGGGGTAGTAATTCTGTGCGGGTGTACTTGACCTTAGAAGAGGGAGTGATCCTGAAGGACTTTAATGATAAAATCAAAAACTTCGTTCGTTCGAGATTTCAAATAGATAGAGAACCTGAAGGCTTGGATTGGGTAGGGCAATTGTTCCTATATCCTTATGCTAGTAAATATTTGCAGGGTCGATTCGAGAATGGGGTATTGTCGGGAGGGCGTGTGGAATATATCTGGCTCTTTTCGCTGATTGCGATTTTCATTGTTGTGATCGCTTCCATCAACTTTATGAACCTCTCTACCGCTCAGGTATCGAAAAAATTTAAGCAGATTGGAGTACAGCAAGTAGTAGGTGCGGGTAAGAAAACGATTGTATATCAATACTTCGGAGAAGCCATATTACTTAGTTCATTGGCAGCAATACTTGCGGTGATGATGGTTTATCTTTTGATACCGAGTTTTAATGTAATAACCGCAAAAGAACTGTCCTTTAGAGGGGTGCAAATTTCGGAGAATCTGGTTCTTACCCACTTTTGGTGGAAAGAAGCCTGATGACCAAAGACGGTGGGGTATTTTCAATGGATGGTATCCCCAGCACTACTACCTATCTCGAATTTGGTTTGCTTCCAGGCTTTGGATAAGCGGGAAGATCACTTTCTGCTTAAGCTAAGGACAAAGAGTGTCCAAGGTATTTGCCCGGACTGTGGCCAAAGAAGCCTAAGTAGGCATAGTAATTATATGCGCAAACTACTAGACTTACCTTGGGCGGGTATTCCGGTTAAGGTTAATCTGAGTGTCAATAAGTACTACTGTAAGAATGAAAATTGCAGCCGTAAGGTTTTTACTGAACGACTCGGTGAAAATCTAAAGCCTTATGCCCGTCGTACATCGAGATTGACAGCACACCTTACTCGAATCGGTTATGCCCTTGGCGGTAATGCTGGCTCTAAACTTGCTTCGTTTCTGGGGATGCCAGTAGGTCGGTCCACCATTTTACGGATAATATGCAATTGTCCGAATGACTTCGAGGTAGCTTCTCCCCTGATATTGGGTATTGATGATTGGGCCTTCAAAAAAGGTAATACCTATGGCACCATCTTGGTGGATTTGGAGAAGAGAAAGCCAATAGACCTCTTGCCTGACCGGGAAGTGGAAACGGTGAAAAAATGGCTAGAGGCCCATCCCGGCATCAAGATTATTAGTAGGGATCGCGCCAGTTGTTATTCTCAAGCTGCTAAACTGGGAGCTCCGAATGCGATCCAGGTAGCAGATCGATGGCATCTACTAAAAAATCTTGGAGAAGCCCTGAAGCGCTTGCTGGATAAACATAATCAAGAACTACGTCTAGCAGCTAAAGACATCGCTCAAAGAGAAAGAAAACAGGCCAAGGCGCCTGACAATCCAATTCCTGATATAAAAACAGCCCCTACAGAAGACAAAAATACATCAACTAAGGCCCCTGCCTTGTCAAGGTATGAATTGAATTTTTTAGAAGTGAAACGTCTGAGGTCCAAAGGCCATTCAATCAAATCCATTCATCGTCAGACAGGTGTTCATCGTCAAACGATTAAAAAGTACTTGAAATATGAGGAATATCCCCAAAAGATAAACGGAGGGACTAAGATGTCAAAGGCCTTACCTTTTGAAGATTATCTGAGAAAAAGATGGGATGAGGGTGAAACAAGATACATGCAATTGTGGCGTGAGATTAAGGAACAGGGGTTTACCGGTTCGCCGCAAAGTGTATATAGATTCATTTGCAAATACCCCAGGGATCGCAGTATTGAAAAACTCCCACCTCCTTTAAAGGTGAAAGTATGGTCTGCCCGAAAAGTTAGTTCGCTAATGAGCAAACCTTTTGAGGACCTGGATGAAGAAACTCAGAATTATCTACGGACCCTTTACAAATACTGTCCGCAAGCCAATCAAGCCAGTCAGTTGGCCCGCAAGTTTAAGAACATGACAGATAAACTCAGAAAGAAACACCTTAACCGCTGGATTAATCAAGCACTGCAAAGCGGCATTCCTTCATTGAGGAATTTTGCCAAGGGGCTACAACAAGACTATGATGCAGTAAGAGCAGCAGTATCTCTCAAGTGGAGTAATGGTCAAGTGGAAGGACAGGTCAACCGTCTGAAAAATATCAAGCGCCAAATGTATGGCCGGGCTGGCTTTCAGCTACTGAGAAAGAGAGTCCTGATGGATTCCAGTTGACAGATTCCACCAAAAGTGGGTAAGAACCAGATTCTCCGAAATTTGCAGTGTAATGGCCTTACCTATTTACCTTCATTTCAAAGAGAAAAATGTTTCAAAAAATCCACAAATAGTAACAAGGCATATCCTTCATGAATGCTCATATCAACTGTTTGATCATATCTGCAAGTGTATAAGAACTTTTGGAGAAAGCAATAATAAGGTCGCTAGAGCAAGGTTCTTTGTTTCGCATATGCCTTCTCGAACCTATCAATATGCGGTTATAGATAAATCTTTGATCTATAACGAATACTACCAGATTGAGGGCGATGGAAGTTCCCTACCGTCATTTGTCATTTCTAATAGTGTACATAATGACCCACAAATGCTTCAATTTTTGAATATTTACAAAAAGGAACTAGATGATCATATTCTTGATGAAAGGTTTCGTTTGGATCGGGAAAGTGTAATCGAGCAATTTGAGTTCTTACTGCTTGAATATAGAGTACAACTGAGTAAAGGAAAGTCAGGTAAATACAATAAATCAAGAAACAAGCTCAGAATTGTGGTGAACAAAAAAGTAGAAGTTATAAACAGAGTTTTTGGGTTGGATTTCCCCCTTCTATAGCTTTTGAGAGGGAGGTCACACAGCAAAAGTGCATGGGCAATTTTATGGTGAAGCAGAGGTGGACGAAAGTTATTTTGGTAGTAAAGTCTGTACTATACGGGGCCCAACGTACAAATACTAGGTGTCGGGACCTCTTTCCTTATTGAGTTGTAATGATGAGAACATTAGTTGAAAACATTCATAAATCCTCATGCCTTTCAAGGCTTATTCATAAAATTTAGGGGCAAGCTTAGGGGCACGAGCTACTAATATGCATAGAGATAATCAAACATTCCAATGCTTTATTGTTCCCCTTCGAGTCCCTCCGCTCCGACCAATTCTTCCATAACTCCCTATAATTCTTTCTCATCCATTATCACTAAGCTCTTTCTCAGTAAGGGTTTGCGGTTAATTCATGTTCATGGTATAATTTTCTTATTCCCGGCAGTTCACGAAAATTAGGGGCAGGGCTAGGGGCAGAAAGAGACATCACATTGGGGGCAAGATGAAGTTAACGGCAACACTGTGCAAAACTTTAAAACCTAGAGATAAATCCTATAAGAAGTTTGATGGAGGTGGATTGTACTTGGAGATTATGCCTAACGGCACCAAATTATGGCGGTTTAAATATTACTACCATGGCAAAGAAAAGCGAATTTCGTTTGGGAAGTACCCAATTGTAACTCTAACCATGGCAAGAGAAAAGAGGATGGACGCCCGGCGATTGCTGGATAACAATATAGACCCTTCTCGACATAAGATCACGCAAGAGCAATTGGCGCGACGCAATAACCATAATACCTTTGAAATCGTCGCGCGAGAATGGTACAAGCAGAAAAAAGGACAGTGGAGTGAGTCTCACGCAAAAAATATCTTTCATAGACTAGAAAGTAATGTGTTTCCATACATTGGAAAATTACCAATCACCAATATAATGGTCCCCGATTTATTGAAGCTGCTACGCGTTATGGAGAGCCGAAATGCTTTAGAGTTGGCTAGCCGAGCTCGGCAAGTTTGTGGTCAGGTTTTTCGTTACGGAATGCAGACCGGACGTTGTGAGAATAACCCAGCTCTGCATCTACAGGGGGCTTTAAAAACCCATCGGAAAAGACACCTCCCAGCATTGGACATAAAAGAGGTGCCGCAATTCCTGGAAGCATTGAAACGAAATGATGCACGCTTATTTGCACGAACCCGCCGTGCTATTTGGCTTTCCCTACTGACCTTTGCTCGACCCGGAGAAATACGAAAAGGGCAATGGGAGCATATTAGCTTTGAAAACAATGAATGGATTATTCCAGCAAAGATGATGAAAAGCCGTCGGGATCACATCATTCCTTTGTCGAGGCAAGCCGTGACTATACTACAGGAGCAATACGAAGAAACTGGACAATATAGGACCCCCTGGGTATTCCCTGGCCAAGTGTATCCGCAAAAGCCTATGAGTGATGGAACTGTGAATATGGGGATTAAACGCTTGGGCTATGATAAACGGATGACAGCCCATGGATTTAGAGCTTTGGCGCGTACGACCATTCGAGAAAAGTTGAACTACTACCCTGATGTCATTGAAGCGCAACTTGCTCATAAGCCACCAGGAGTTTTAGGTGCAGCCTATGATCGGGCGCAATTTCTGGATGAGCGTAAAATCATGATGCAGGATTGGGCAGATTATTTGGATAAGATCAATACGAAGTGATTTACAGAATCAATCCTTAGTTTTCAAAGAGTACTTGATAGTAATGAGCTCATCTCACCATGAATTAGATGACGAAAATTTCACTTAATCGACTACGGACTTAATAATCAGGATATAAAGATAATTGTGAAATATAACTAGAGATTAATCCTTATTCGAACTAAGCTATTCTTTTGGATAAATTCACTAGTTTTTTGAAACTTTGGCTAGCATTTAAATGCTCTAGACAAAAGCCTTAAAGTACTCGGAAATCAACAACAAAAGAATTAACTTACATTAGAGAGTATTTATTCTAATAATCAACGCCTAATTAATGATTTCAAGGCTTTTGAACAATGCTAAAAAAGGACTTTCTAGTGGTAGGACTTCACAGGCCATAGACTTTCTAGAATCATGCTTCAGAAATCCAAAAAAGTGCTATAATGATGCATTTTGGATTGAAACAGAAAATGAATTCATACTCTTATCAAGCCAATTTAAACAGAATGAGCGCAAGAATAAACTAAATCTCACTTTAGAACCTCATTCTGAGTTAAACAATGCCAAAATAAGTAGAGGAATACTTTCAATAATTAGAAGCATAGAGAACCACCTGAAAGAATGTGATCTATGCGATGTCGCTAATTGCTTTCATTTAGCTATTAATGAACTTGAGGAGCCTATTACTCAAAAAGGAGATATCAGCGCAATAGCTGGAATACATGAGATTGAGCTTAAAATTGATAGCAACTTCGATGACTTCACCCTTGAGGAACAAAAGAAGGTGCTCAATGCTATCAGAGAATTGTTAGGATTAGATAGAAGTTTGAAAATTACGAGAATACGAAAAGGTAGTATTTACATTTCTATTGATTTAGAACCTGACGAGGCGCAACGACTCTTAGCCAAGGTAAAATCTGGTGCCTTGTTAGAGTTTAAGGTTATTGATGCAAAACTCAAGGGGGAGTTCAATAATTTTAGGAACCTTAATTTCGACGATATTGAAAGGCTCCCTATTGAGTTTCAAAAAATCGTGTATGGCTTCTATGATCAAATAAAGGGAGGAAATATTGAAGTCGTTCAGTCTTTTTCTGAAATAGCAATGATTAGGAAAAGGGTAAGTTTTAACTATTTGCATAGTATTGTAAGTTTGAAAAGATTCAATGATGTTCGTTTTGTTAACAAGTATTTAGAATCTCTAAATTTAGCTTTAAAAGATGGAGGGTACTTAATAGGTTTTCTAGAAACTGCTGACCAACGTCGTATCCGTTTAATGGCTACATACCCCAGACCTTTAAACAATGCCTATTGCTTTTTAGACTATTGGGCAAAACGGGTCTGGCCAAAGCTCCCTTACTTAAAACATTACTACTTTCTCATGACTGGAGGGCGCAATCGCGTTATATCAGAAATGGAGATTTATGGGAGATTCTATTCTTGTGGTTTCAGATTGATAAATTCTTTAGAGGAAGACGGTAAGCTTTATTTATTAGCACAAAAGTGTGGGCCGCCAGATTATAACCAGGAAGCCACCTATGGTCCTTTAATCAAATTGAAGCGATTTGGGAAAGATGGAAAACCCATAAAATTATTAAAGTTTCGTACAATGTACCCTTACTCTGAGTACATTCAGGAGTTCGTTTATGAAAATGGATTAGACCAAGATCCAAGAATCAACTCTTCTGGGCAATTTATGCGAAAATATTGGTTAGATGAACTCCCAAATCTCATTAACCTGCTTAAAGGAGAAATGAAATTATTTGGGGTCAGGCCTATTAGCCGCCATTATTTCAACTTATATTCTGAAGAGTTTCAAGAATACCGAAAAAAATTTAAACCTGGTTTGATTCCTCCTGTTTACGTAGAAATTCCGAAATCCGTCAAAGAGACAGAGCAGATAGAAAAGCGCTATTTGCAAGCCTATGAGAAATTACCTTTGTGGACAGACATAAAATACTTTTGGAAGTTTATCATAAATGTTCTTTTCAAAGGAGTGCGAGGTTCTTAAACCTTGTAAAAACCCCATAATGCTTGGAAGTAGGTTCAGTTCAGTCAAGGGCAACTAGCGTTTTCTAAAGTGCTGAGCCTGTTTAAGATACTCTTAATAGCTTCTACCGGAAACATATCTTGCTTATTAAGGTAAAGTAAGATGTAATTTTACAATGGCATTGCTGTCAGATATTTCATCACTGACCGAACATGTCTTGACTACTACATTTAATTCTCTAATTCGGCTAAGCTTTTGACCAAACCTATAACCTTATGAATCACCGTTAGAACGTATCCGCCCACTGGACCCCATCTTTCCTACTCCATAAAGGTTTTGAGAAGTTGTTTGTCCATGTTTTGAGGCAGCCATTGGATAGCCTCAGGGGTAGCTTTGTTATTGGCCAGCTGTCGAAGAAGCCAGGTGAGGTATCGGTGAGCATTGAGGCCCCAGTTGTTGCAAGTGCCGATAATGGAGTAAAGGCAGGCCAGGTTTTGAGCCGCCTCGTCGGAGCCAGCAAACAGATAGTTCTTACGCCCCAAAGCTACGGGCCGGATCGTATTTTCTACCAGGTTGTTATCAATCTCCAATTGGCCATCGCGGGCATAGGCATACAGACCTTTCCAGCGTTTTAAGCTGTAGGCAATAGCTTTACCAATAGGACTTTGGGGCAATAAGCCAGCGGAGGTATATTGCTCTTTTAGCCATGCACCCAATTCTTCCAATATGGGTATGGCCTGGTGCTGGCGCAGTTGGAAACGCTGTGCCTCATCCATTTTCTGTTCGCGCGCCTGGCGTTCAATGCGATATAGTTTTTGGGCTTGCTCTAGAAAATAGTTGGCCCGAGGTGGATCGGTATTTTGAGCCTCTACAAATTTGCGCCGGGCATGAGCCATACAATGGATCAAGTGTAGGTCTTGTTTGCGCTCCACAGTTTCATACACACTATATCCATCGGCTTGTAAGATACCACTGAAGCCATCGAGCAATAAGTGTCCGGCCTTAGCACTGCGCCTGGAGTCATATTGGAAGAATACCGCCTTAAGCTTTGGATTGTGAAGTACCCAGAAGTAGCCCCGGTGGCTGGCTCCGGGCTTATTCTTAGTTAACACCGTGATACGCGTCTCGTCCACTTGGTTATAAGGCTGGGTCAGTAAATCCTGGTGCAACAGATGGTAGATAGGCCGCAAGCTATGAGCGGCGGTATGGAACCAATTATGGAGGTTGTTTTCTGAGATAAACCCCAGCCCGGCTTGTTTGAGTTTTTTGCGGAAGCGGTGGATAGGCGTATGGAAAAGAATCTTCTCGACTATGATTTGAGCCACTAGGCTCTCGTCCACTATACCTTTGGGGATCAACCGTAAAGGGACATTGGCTTGGCTTACGCCTTGCTCTTGATCAGCCTTATTAACATAGCGGGGGCGAATGATGCGCTTGACATATAAATCAGCTGGCACATAGGCCAACAGCTCGGTTATATCTTCTCCGATCTTGGATAGCTTACTGATATCTACACCTGTGGGCTCGATGATTTGCTCTTCTCGTCGCAGCGATGCGGGGAAGGTATTGCGTTTTATTGGCCGACGGGCTTTTTGAGGCTTCTTTTTTCTGTGTAATACCTGCTCTTGTTCGACTGGCTGAGCTGCTTGGTCCTCTTGCTCGAATAAGCGTCCCTGATTAGGGTCTTGCTCACTGACATACCGTTCGCGCTTGGCGCTGAAGAGTAACTTCTTGAGCTGCGCATTCTCTGCCTTAAGCAGAAAATTCTCTTCCTTGAGGGCCTTGTTTTCCGTTTCTAGTGGACTCATAAGCTTAGTCTGAAGATACGGAAAAAGACCCGGATTCACTGGCTTTTACCCAAGGAAAAGCGCTTCCTTTTTTCAATCTTATCCGTCTTAATCCCTCGTAAAATCAGTAGTAGTTTTTCGTAGCAAAGCTCATAGCCACTAGCCGATGACGGGTGCTCAAAAGTCCCCCTTTCCAGGCGCTTATAGTACAGCCCAAAACCATCTCCCTCCCACATTAGCAGCTTCAAATGGGTCTTGCGCCGGTTGATAAATACAAAGCCTGCTCCGCTCAATAAGGACAAGCCCATCTGGCCACTCACCAAAGCACCCAGAGTATTGAAGCTCTTGCGCATGTCACAGGGCTTATCATACAAATAATATTGCCGCGATACCTCAAGCATTTTGTAAGCACTTGATTAATTCCCCATCTAACCTCCCCTTGTAATGTACACGGATACCATTGGCAAAGTGGACTTCTATCAGACCCTCAGTTGCCGCAACGCTAGACAGCGCAATAAACTTACCTGTATCTGCAAATTCTTGCTCCAGTTTGAACCAACTCATAAATGTGCCGTATTTTAGCTCATGCTTACGACAATAAGCAGGGCGGCTAAGCCCACTTGTGCGCCAGGACCTTACATGACCTAAGCGTTCTGATCTTGTCATAGATTTTTAACCTAAAGATCGGCCGCAGCTTCATCAAACGCAAGATGGGGTGCAATGGGCGGATACGTTAGAACTTAGTTTTTATTGTATTGATTGCCTGATATAATTGACTTTGAAATCTAATTCCCTTATTTTCCAAGGAGTCTAATGTAGGTGTTTCATCAGAAGAAATATTAAATTTTTGATTAAGTACTCTCCACGCCAATAAAGAGACTTCGGACCATTCTGTTCCTAAATCGGTGCCAAATAAGATGTCAAAATCAGGCGAAAGTGCTTGCTTTTTAATTCTCCATCTCTCCTGTAGTAAGGCTCCATTCCGAAATTGTCCAGGCCAGGTTTCTTCTTTATTGAGTTTGTCATAAAGCTGATCTACATTCTTCTTTAATATCTTGGATATTTTGGTTGGAGTGGATATTTGCTCTAATTCCTCACTAAGAGCATTTAATTCGAAATTGAGAAAGGACAATCTTAATTCGTTGTCATAAAGAGTGCTTAATGTGGCACCAAAGAGCTCATCAAATTCGATTGCCACTTCAGTCATTCTCGAAACACGATCATTCTGATTTCTCAATCGCTCCTCCCAAACTCTTTGTTCCCGGTTTTCGGCACTATTTAGAAAATAACCAATAACAGTGAGTATTATGGTCACAAATCCAAATAGAGTTGTAATTCGACTTAACTGAATTTTATTCTTCAATTCTTTAACTTCCCAAAACTCTTTAGTTGCTTTAGGGCCAGCAATTTTCGGTTTGGACTCTTCTTTTGACATTTGACATGTTTTGCTTTAATTGGTAATAGCCTTTACAGTTACTAGGCTTATCCTGAGGTTCTCTAGTGATCAGAGAAGCGAAGATGTTGTTTGCTAGTTTATGTTCTAATTTACTGAATCTAGAATTTACCTTGCCTCAAGCCGTCCTTCAAGAATGTGAGATAATATTGGTATCTAGCTGTGCTTCCCGTTGGACAGGAATAAAGAAAGGATCCTACTAAGTTCTTTGAGCAAGCAAAATCAATAGTTTTCAAATCCTATATCGATTAGGGGTTGTATACATTCTCGCTAATATCTACCATATTTAAAAGGTAAAGTACATATAAGAGAGTATTTTAAATTTCATGATGTTCTTCTAGGGCCAATTCTATTGCTTTTCTGGCATTTACTCTTCCAAATCCAAACTTGGGACTCCAACCATCCCGATACTTCCCCGCAGTTCTGTTTATCTTATCTGCAGATCGTAAAACTATTTCCTTAATATTTCGAAAGGTCAAGTTAGGATTAGCACTTAGCATTAGAGCGACTATACCTGCAACTTGAGGTGCAGCAGCAGAAGTCCCCCCAAAGGCCTTTTCTTTTACTAAATAATCTCCATTAAACCCATCCACCGATCTAGCTTTACCCAGATTCCCCATTGCGTCTAATGCAACAATCCTTTTTTCTCCTCCTTTTAAAGCATCACTACTAGGAGCAACCACATCTAAGCCAATTCCCATGTTACTGTATTTGGCATGTTCATTCTTGTAAGTGCAAGCTCCGACACCAATAACAGAGCTTATATTGGCAGGAAAGCTAATTCTCTTACTGCCCCTGTTACCTACCGCAAAAACACAGGCCACGCCTAATCCATTTCTGAATTCGGTTGCAATTTTCCACAAAACATCTTTAATATAATCAGAAGGTGGAAGCCCCCATGAGCAGGAAACTACATCAGCCTTGCTTGCTGCATATCTCAGGGCCATAACATGTGTTCTAAGTGAGGCCACTTTACTCAATTTGATCGCTATGATTTTACACCCTGGTGCAACTCCAACTAATCCTTTTCCCAAGATTGCTGCACAAGCAATTCCAGCACAAGCAGAACCATGATGATTTGCTCTAGTTCGGACATTAGTTCGAACTTTAGTATCCCTTGAATTTACATTGAAATTCCGGCAATCTTCTAGAATTACATTGGATTTCAGGTTGGGATGTTCAGTATCAGTGCCATCATCTATGATTGCAATACGTATATTTTCTGACCCCCACCCATTTAACTTCCAAGCCTCTACTATATTAATATCTGTTCGGTCATTTTCGATCTTCAAGTCATTATGTAAATACCACTGATCCTTGAAAAAGAAAGATGCCATAGGGTTAGAATAGAATCCTGGCTTAACTAGAAAGTTAGGTGTAGCATAAATTACAATATCGCTAGCTAGAAAGTCATTTGCCTTCTTGAGTGAAGCTTCTGGTTCTTGTGAGTAAAGCTTAACAAGAAATACTAGTTCCGGAGATTCCAAGTGCTCTACGAGCTCACATGAATTTCGGGATAGCAATTGTTTTATCTCAAATTCATCTACATTGTCATGAAATCTTAATATGATTTCATCTGTCAGAATCAATTCATGTCCATGAGTCTCTTCTTGATAAACATTGTTGATCGCACGCACACTTTCAAAGTGAAGTAAATCCGGAGTATTGAATTCAAAGAAGTAATTGTTTTTATTTTCATTAGTCTCCCCAATTTTGATAATTACGTCTTGATTGAAAACCTGATCCACATCAAGATTTTCATATTCATACAAGTGTTTAATCAGTACAGCCCTACTTGCATAGTCGTTCTTAAGATTCAGATATCTTTTGTTTTTTACTTTTTGTAAAATGATTCTTTCCCCATTAAAAAAGTAAAACAAATCCTGGCTCATGTTTGTCACTTATAATTCGAAATCTAGATTTACTAATTTCCTGCTGGTGCATCTGGATCTGTCGAAGGATCTTTTGCGTTCGGGGACATCTCGAACAACCTAGTAAATCCAATTTTGACGAATGGAGTTAGAACGTCTTCACTATCCAAAAACTTATCTACTTCACCAGCATGATTCAAAAAACCTAGCTGAAGTGATAACTGGCTCATTTTATTATCATCTATGGCCAGTTCGCAACGTATACCATATTCTAGAAACCAAAATACTTTATTTTGTTCAAGGCTAAAATAGTCTTTAAAAGTACTAACCCCAAGGCCTGTACCAATGGCATTTATATCTCCATAAATACTTAAAAAGTTCTTAAGAAAAAGCCATTCAAAGCCAAGTTTTGAATGCACGACAAAAATCGAGCCTCCTCCTTTGACTACATCATTGGTATTAAACTCTGGAATTTCTTTGCCCAAAAAATGTAAGGAGAAGTTTACTGCGATTGACTGCTTTTCTAAATCTTGAGCATTTGAGTTTTTGCTATTGAATAAAGCAGAATACTGGTATCTTAAGCCAATTTTGCTCGCAGCAGGCATTAGGAAGTTGAAACCATTTTGCACAACGGAAGTATCAAAATTTACGCCAGTTGTAAATAATTCCAAATTATGTACAGTGCCCCTATTGTTATTTCTACGAAGATTCGTCGCTAATAACTTAATGTCAGGGATAACCCGCCACGGAGAGCCTGTAGAAATCAATTTGGGAAGACTCTGTATAAATGTTTTATCTTTCTCTTCGCTACTATCGTACGATTCCCTAGAAGTTGGGTTAATATTATTGTAAAGTTGGAGATTTTGTCCAAGTATTGGAGTGTTTATCTGAATGAATACTATGAAAAGTAAGATCTGCCTCATTGAATTAATATTAAAAAATGAATAAATTTAGTTAGTGCTTTTCCAAGAATCAGTCCTCTGAAAAGGCTATTCTTTAGAACCTATCCCTGTTTATATATAAATTAAACCAATGCAAAAAAATCGCTATGAATAACATAACTCATCCAAGAAGTTGTCCATCACAATAGTGATTGATAATGATTGAAATAGTAACTTGATTGTCCAATCTTATGAGAAGCAAGAGGGCCAAACTAACATCCTAACAATCCAAGGATAAATGGAAGATGATAAGTGACTTGTTACGTTAATATGTCTTTCTGTTCAAAAATTTGTTGATTGTTTGAGCTTTATTGTTGACGTGTAGCTTTTTATAAATACGATCGGTTTTGGATCATTTCTCTTACAGGAACTTAGCAAGATCAAATCTTCACGTCATAGATTTCTCGCTTTAATTCCAGTACAATTTGTAACTGTAAACACCTTCTTTTCAACTATATCATTATGAGATGAACTCAAAACATATACGGAATAGCTATCCAATTCTGAATCTATATTCTAGATGTAAATTAGCCTAGTTATCAAATGATTCAAAAGACAGTTATTGGTAATTGCCTGAATAAAATACTACCACACATACTTTTACTGATTGATTATTAGATAATTAGATAATTATATGTCCAGGAGTACTCACTTTTCCCGATCAAAACTTGCGCTAGTTCTACGTAAACTCTCCAAGTCATCCTTTAAAAGATTTGGCAAATGGCTTAGTTCACCCTTTCTTAATAGACAAGAAAAACTGAATAAACTCTATGAACTGCTAAGTGCTTATCATCCAGACTTTGAAGATCTTCATCAAACGAAAGAAGAATTATTTGATCAACTCTTTCAAGAGGAAAAGCAGAAAAAGTGTATTAAAAATAAAGCCAAACGTATTCGAAGTTTGATGACAGATCTCCTTAAGCAAGTAGAGAGTTATTGGATTAATGATCAACTTAACAAAAATGAAGACCTAAAGCTAAAACTTTTTGGGGATGCACTCCTTGAGCACCATCTATTTGAAATCTACTTCAAAACTTCTAAATCCAGAATAGAATACTATGAAGGTTTAAAAAATAAGGGCAAGTCGGATTTCTTAAGACTTTATGAAGTTTATGCAGATATGTATTTCAAGCCAGAATCCAGCTTTAAGAATACTGCGGAATTAATGCCTAATCCACTATTGAAGGCTAGTCAATACTTAGACCAATTCTATCTTATTGCTAAGTTGCAAATTCAATCTGAAATTGAAGAGCGCAAGCAAATTGTTGGGAAGCCCGATCTCCCTCTGTTTCTTAATAAGGATCTTTTGAATTGGGCCGAGTCATGGAATAACCCAGCAATTCAATTCTACTTAATTAACCTCAGGCAAGGTATCAAGTCAGAAATAGAAGGGTTCTTTTTCACCAAAAGGTTGTTTCTCTCAACTAACAAAATGATGTCCAAAGATGATCAGCGAACAATACTCCTTCTTTTGATCAATAAATTAAGTCGCTGTAAATTTCAAGATGACCGCACAAAATACAAGGAACTTTTTGAGTTACATAAGTTAGGTCTAGAGAATGATTCCTTTTTTGAAGGGGGAAAAATGACTACAACCTCGTTTGCTAATATTATTACTGTAGCTAACCTGGTTGGGGAATCCCAATTTGCATTTAACTTCTTAGAGTCCTACGCCTCCAGTCTTCAATTTGACCTGCAGCAAGATGCCTTTTATTGGGCTTTAGCACATATCCATTACTATCAATCTGAAATAGGGGAGAGCTTTGATATATTGCAGAAAAGAAGATTTAAATCTAGAGCCTTCGTCGTTCGAACAAGGGTCCTGCGACTTCAAATTTACTTTGATACTGCTACTGAGGATAATACCTTTTTCGAAGTATTTGTAGATTATTCGTATGCTTTTGAACAGTATCTTCGAAGAGATACTGAATCCCCCCCTAAGAGAAGAGATTTCGCTTTAAAGTTTATCCAACTTACTAGGAAACTAATCTTACTGTGGAATGCTAGGGACAAAAAACAAGAACAAATCGAGCAGTACAAGTTGAATTTAAAACAGGAAAAAAACATCATTGCTAAAATCTGGTTACAAGAAAGGGCAGCGCGATTTTTATAGAAATCGCGCTGCCACAATCTTACCTTTTGATAATATCTTTAGGCAATAATTTCCTCTTCAGTAATGATACCCAATAACTGAATGAGACAGTTAATCATAAGCATAGCATTGTTTTTTAGCCCCAGCACCACATAAGATGAAAGGACGAGTTAAAGAATAGTCTAATTGATTACTATTCCCATGTGCTATGCGCATCTTACACTAGGGAAGAAGAGACAGAATGATCAAAAAGTTCACTTTAGTATCCTGCCTATAATTCAAAAGTTACACTTTCTGATCTGAGGTGCTGTAGATAAAATTCCAATTATTTTCGATATTGTCTTATAAAGAAATCTTATTTAGGATTTCATTCCATTGAGGTTGTCAGCAATAATATAAGACATTGATTTACTTACTTTTGCGTATGTCGCTGGGTGAGTACCCAAAGTGGCTTTTAAAAGCATAGGAAAAGCTACTCAAACTCCTGAAGCCAACTTCTTGCGCGATGTCAGAAATGGAAAAATCTGTAGATTCTAGTAAGTCTTTGGCTTTCTGGAATTTAATTTGGCTGCGAAACTCACCAACTGGAGTTCCAAGAATTTGGTTTACCTTTCTATATAACTGAGATCTGCTTACCCCCAGTTTTCTACACAATTGAGCGATTCCAAAGTCAGGGTCAGATAAATTTAAAAGTTCTATTTCACGAATTTTCATGATGAAAGGATCCTCCTCTACATCAATCTCGGCTTTATACCAACCCTTCACATCGCCAGCTAAGTTTTTCGAATATTTTTCTTGCATCATTCTTCTCAATCGAATCAAATTTTCGACTCTTGCAATTAGTTCTCGCTTCTCAAATGGCTTAATAAGATATTCATCCGCTCCGTTCTGTAATCCAATCAACTTGGATTCGATATCAGCTCTAGCAGTAAGGAGAATAATTGGGATATGATTAGTTAATTCATTGACCTTTAGTCTCTGGCAAAGTTCGAAACCATCGACATATGGCATCATAACATCACTTATTATTATATCAGGAACTACTTGATTTGCTTTTTCAAAACCACTTACCCCGTCAAAAGCCATCTGAATTCGAAATCTTTTATCTAAACAGCCTAGGATATAACTGGCCACATCTAAATTATCTTCAATAATCAAAACTATCGGCAAATCCTCTTTCCCTTGATTTTGGGTATTCGCCCCATTTACAAATTCCAACTCTTTGTTTATGAAGATGTCATGTTGAGTGATTTCATTTTGTGGTTCCCTCTCGATGGTACAGTTATGGGTTATTGGAAACTTCAAATTGAAAGAGGTGCCAACTCCAATCTCACTCCTCACCGAAATTTCTCCGTTCATTAGTTTAACCAATTCCTTGACAATCGCAAGCCCAATCCCTGTGCCTTTTTCATTCAACTTTCTATTATTCGTGATGGTAAAGTAGCGGTTAAATATCGAATTTTGAAACTCTTCTGCTATTCCAATACCAGTGTCTTTGACCAAAATTTCTAGTTTTTTTTCAATCCTTCTAATTTGTAGATAGACATCTCCACCTTGATCCGTGAATTTCAATGCATTACTGATCAAATTGACTAGTATTTTTTGCATCTTTTCTTTATCGAAATCCATTACAAGGCAATCTTCTTCGGATAGAAAGTGTAATCCTACCTGTTTAGTAGTAGCATTTGAACAAAAAGATTCGAAAACATATTTTAGAAAAGGGATAATGTCACTTTGAGTGATATCCAGCGAAATATTTTTTGACTCCAGCTTTGAAATATCTAGAATCTGATTTATCAGGTATAATACTCTTTGCCCGTTCCTACGGATCATCTGTAAACCATCTCTAAACCACTTTTCAGGTTCTTCTAGAATATGATCTGTCATTCCTAGAATGGTAGTCAATGGAGTTCGAAACTCATGTGTTATATCGGTATAAAACTTCGTTTTGAAAGCGTCTAGCTCCTTTATTTTCTTAGCCTCTTGTCTTTCAATCGACCTTCTTCTAAAATGAAACAAAATTGCTGTAGTGATGCTAGCCCCTAAACAGAAGAAGGCTAGAATAGCCCACCAAGCTCTATACCATGGCCTTAGAATATTAACCTTAATAACAGTTTTAAGTTCTTCATCTTTTGCCCCATCAGAATTAGAAGCATAAATAGAAAATAAATATTTACCAGGCCTTAAATTAGAGTAAATGGCAAAAGGAGCGTCCTTTGGGCCAATATAACTCGTATCAACACCAACCATTTTATACCAAAACTGATTGGATTCAGGATCTACATAATCCAAGGCTGCAAATTTGAATTCTATTTTATTCTGTCGATGGGACAATACAATTTCACTAATTTCTGGAATACCGCGGGCATTAACTTTAATCTTACCATTAAATGTATCTAGAGGTTGGTTATTGATTAAAATATCGGTAACTAAAGGTTTGGGAATCTCTTTAAGAACTTCAATCTTATTTGGTTCTATTACATTGATTCCATTGGCTCCTCCAAAAGCAATTTTGCCTTCGCTCGTTTTCAAAAATGCCCAGTCCATAAATTCTAGTCCCTGAAGTCCATCTGAAAGATTGAACTTAGTGTTTTCTAGCGACTGAGGATCAAATTTATATATGCCATCTTTCGAACTCAGCCAGATCTTATCGGACTCATCCTTCAGCAAACCGCTTATGGCTTTAGGTCTGGTGGGGATGGGATCAAGCTTAAAGACTCCAGAAGCTTCTTTCATTACCATTAGGCCGTTATGGGTTCCGACCCAGATTTGATTTTGGTTCGAGTCTTCAGCAAACCCAGTAACCATATGCTTTAGAGGTAAAAACTGTTGTAGATTCAGTTTACCCTCTATATAATTGAAAATGCTAATTCCTTTGTCTAGACTATAAAGGAAAATGTTAGAAGCATTATCTTTAAATAGATACGCGTCCCCCCCTCTTCCTTGCCAGACCTTAGTTAATGATGAGGGATCGGATGCATTGATAGTATATAGGCCATCTTTAAGTGTTGCTATTAAAAGGTGGCTCTGAGTTAGTTGGCTGATTCCGTAGCATAACCTTAGATCCACTGCAGATTTAATTTTAATCTGCCTTAATTCTTCGTCAGAAGCTGTACTTTGAATCACAAAAAAACCCTTTTCATTGCAGAACCATATACGATCTGAATCGTCCGCCATGACTTGAAAAGGCTCAGCGTTGAGAAAAGGAAGGCTTGTCGATGGAAAGGAACATATCTCTTTCCCATTTGAATCGAGTACGAAAATGCCTTGCTTAGTGTAGGCCCAAATTCGCTTATAACTATCCTGAGTAATTGATTTTACAACCTTTTTATCATTAGGATATAGAACATTATTTCTTAGCCAGAATTTGAATTTGATAGAACCGGGGTTCGCAAAATAGATTCCATTGTATGAAGTTGAAAGCCAAATGTTTTTGGAACTATCAACATAGATTTTCTTGATTTCAGGAAAGAAACTTTGTAGTCCATCTTCGGTCACTGAAAGAACATTGTGAGAAAATACTTTTCTCTTTGAATCGAAAAAATAAAGGCCATCATTTAGTGTAGAAGTTATCAGATAGTCTTCGTCAATTCTTTGTATTCCAGTAATTTTTGCATTAGGATTCTCTAGATTGAGCTTATATTCCTTATGATTGCCAGTTTTCAAGTTAAATTGTAGTAGCTCATTCCCGCTACCAATCCAGATTTCCTCCTGTTGATCATAAAGAATTGGGCCATTCTCCTTCTTATCAAGCACAAATTCCCTGCTGATTAATCTTAGGCTACCCTCAATCTTGGCAAATTTTATTATTTCTAGCCCCCCGGAGGAAATCGGCTTAATGACCATATGTGAGCCATTATACTGGATTATTTCTGTGTTTAATCCTGTGTAGCCATCAAGTACTTTTTGGTATTTTTCACCAGAAGTTCTATCCCAATAGTAAATATCTCTTCCTGCCATCACCCACATTTCCATTGTTGTGGGATTCAACTTTAACAGTCGATAATCTGATTGTATTCGTTCTCCTTTTTCGTTCGATAACCATATTTTATCGAAGCAATCCTCTTGCCTGCGGAAGTGGTGTATAGCATCAACAGTGCAAAACCATATGTCACCACTGCTGTCCTCAAAAATCCTTCCCTGTATATTGTTATGTGACAATGCACATGAATCTGTTTCATCTATCAGATATTGTTTTACTCGTTGTCCATCATAACGATTTAGACCATTGATAGAACTAACCCAAATGAATCCTTTGGAGTCTTTAAGAATATAATAATTCCAGCTTCCCGATGTTAGATGTTGTTTTGGAGTCAGGCGATTAAAGTATAATAGATCTGCCTGAGATTGAACAGATAAAACTATGAAGGGAAAGAGGTAAACCAAGATGAATAAAACAAATCTGTGTGTGTTCATTTGTAGCTGTTCTTTACTTCCAGATATCTGGATGACCAGCCACAAAGGTATTTATAAATACTCTGTATGAATCTTAAAATTTAGTTGAAAATCGCGCACCAGGAGAATCCAAGTCTTGAAAAATTCATTAAAAAGTTAGTACTACACTTCAATCTCTTGTGTAGATTACGATGTTCCCTTTATTCAACAAATGAAACCCTGAAAGATCTCATTTAACTGATGAGGCAAAATTATATCGATTTTAATCCCACAAGAGATTTTAAGAAAGATATGCTTGGGGCATAAAAGTATTCTCCTCCCTTGAGACTGATGATATCCTTGCCAATTATTTTGAATCCCTGCCTATTTGAGGTGGTAACTCCCCATTGTAGATTCCATTTTTGTATTGCTTCTTGCGATTTTTTCTTCTGATACATAAAGATCGGATCTCTTCCACTCCTAATAAAATCATTTATTGATATCTCAAAGCGATCAGACACGCCTAGGTGGTTTAGATATTCAAATTGATTAATGATACTTTTTTGGTAAGAAATAAAGAATAGCCCCTGACCCTTTTCATTATGGCTACTGCTGTTTTTAACATTATGGTCAAAAGGAACTCCTCTCCTGGTAATAAGTCTGTTTTTGTCAAACACCTCAGCGTTCCTAGAGTTCATTTTTCTTGAGTGTGCATGAAATGGACACTTCGTACCAAGGGCATCCCCTCGATAGGTGAAGTCAACATCTTTCCAATTCTCCGGATGCGCCTTTGGTCTGTCGAATCTTGCTATTGGGGTACCATCTCTGAATCTACCGAAAATCTGGGCCTCTACTAAGGCCGTCGCTTCCTTCCCTTTAAGACCAAGGGCCTTGACAATTTTCTCTATTAGTTTTTCAAACCTTGCTTTGTCCTGCTTATATTTCCTAAAGACTACAAAAGAACCAAATCTGTTCGGCTCAGATGAATATTTATTTTCATGATAAAGTAGTTTCTTTAGAGCATTACTATCGGTACTTATATCTGGTTGACTTAGATTATCCGCAAATCCAAAAATATCCACACTCGCAGGTCTGGAGTTCTCATGAAATTGTTTCTTAAGGGTTTGTCCACTCTCAACCATATAAACGGGACCTGTTTCTTCATGAATATCAAGAAAGGGAATTGTTTCTTTTAAAATATTATAAGTACAAGTATCTAATTCTGACTTATTAGAGTGAGCGACTAGGATTAACGCGCTGTAATTATGGGCGTACATGCGATTATTAGTATCACGACCTTGCCAATACCGGTCACTTCTATCTTTTAATACCTTTCTTCTTCCTCTCATTCCAATAAGAAAGCCCTCATCGTCAGGGGTTTCGCTGTCAGGAACCCCTAAGACTCGATAACCCTCTGCTGAAAGCATGAAGCTGATGACAAATTCTTGGCCAACCTCACTTGCACTAAACTTATATCTATGAGGTCTAAATTTGTCTGAATCCGCTTTTTGTTTTTTACTACTGACAACTCTAGTAAAGGCAAAAATGCTGATCCAATTCTTAATTTCTTCACTTTTTTCTTTGTTAAACTTTAGAAATAGAAAATTTGTAAATTCTCTGCCGTGGCTTTTTAGGATGTTTCCTTGAATATCAGCTTCATCAATAATCTTATACATTGCTGTTGTCTTTAATTAGATTTTCTGGCGCACACTAGTCACCGATATATCCCGGCTCATCACCAGGTGGACATCCGCACACTACAAAATTTTTATCTCCATCTCCATCAATTAGGTTATCATCCTTATCCAATCCAACCATGATAGCTAATTTATCTCCTGGAGCCAGCGGGTAACCTGGAGGAGGGGTAGGATTGTTTTTTACTTTTGCCATTTTCAATTCAAAAGCATGAAGTCCTGGAGTCTGACTCTGTACAGCTTCAATATCGCTGAAGAAGAATTTAATTCCGCTATTGGGAACTGGTCCAATAATATACTCTAAGTATTTTTTCTTAGTGTATGGCATGATTATTAATTTAAGGTAAAAAATTTTAGTTGTGGTAAAAATAGAATGCCAAGCCTGTATGAATTGTAGATTATGTTCCAATTATTTTGGAAGATGTACCAATACTTAAGTTTATCAAACTTAGCAAGATCTACTCAGGTTAATACCTACTAAGATTACAGTAGTTTTAATTCTTCGTTTTTGTAGACTTTGAGTTCATACCATCCACGACCTACAAGTATAAATCCTCATTGAATATAATTCTTTATAATCCATTTTCCCACAGCTGCGATTTTCCCTTGCAACCATAAGTTGATGTGTATAACTTACCCGGAGATCGAAAGTTATTCAATTGAAGAGTGCTTTTAGTCAAGTGTGGGAGGGAAGGTATAGACGTAATAATTGATCCTCCTTGGTTTATAAATCATGTAGTAAAGGAGTGATAAATGAGTTTGGTTGTGTTAAGAGAACCCCCAATAAACGCTGCTGTAAAGGTGGCAGGTGGTTTGGAAGTGGGTACGTGGTTTTTGGATAGTGAGGAGAATATATCGGTTGTTTTGCAGGATGATCGCACCCTTGAACGGCGGATTGTCAATTTTTGCAGGACTAGCCGTCCTTTCATAGCCCAAAATCCGGTGCACAATTTCAGGGTGGGTAAAATATTGACTCCCGGCACCATCGTTCAAATTGTGCAATTCGATACAGTGGGAGGGGGCGAGAATGAGTAAGAACAATCTTTCCATAAACCTAGATGAACGCCTAACCACAGGACAAGCCGCACGAGTATTATCCTTAGCCCCTGGCACACTACAGAATTGGCGCAGCAAAGGATTGGGACCAAGGTTTTTCAAGGATGGACATCGGGTGTTCTATCTGGTTAGTGACATTCAAGCTTATCAAGAGGAGCAATACATCTTATGCACCTCGACGGCTGACTGGAAAGAAAATCGGGATCGATAAACAATGACCGATAACCAATACAAAGAAATCATCCCGTCACCCCGTTGTAGACGAGATGATTTCTTTGATCTGATCATTAAACAATTTATTCAGAGACGAAAGCAATTGGGGCTTTCTCAGGCTGACGTGGATTACCGCATGGGAACAGCGGACAGGCTGTGCTCAAAATGGGAATGTGGCGTACGTATTCCGACAAGTTTTAATTTTTTCTGCTGGGCACAGGCTTTGGAGGCAAGCCTAATTTTGATCCCAGAGGAGGGTGCTCATTGATCTTCCCTTATCTATCCCGAAAACCCTTATCCTGGTCCTTTGAGCGGGAATTTGATTTTTCTGGTGAGCGTTGAATAGTATAATTCCTTCGTTTTTGAACAGGTTTTTCACTTTCTCGCTCTCTCACACCAGCAATGAACCCCTGGGCGTATTCATCTTCTTTATCAGACAGTATCTCTGAAAAGATTTGCGTGAACTTATCTGCCAGTTTCGGAGCTTGGGCTTTTAACATATATCCGTTATTAAAGCCTTTCTTTAGATCATGTGTGCTCATCAGAATGTATCTTTTGCATGTTTTTCAAGGAAAGCCAAAATAGACTCTCGGTCATACAAAATGACCTTTTTGCTGGGCTGGGAATAACGAATAACTCCTTCATCTCTGTATTTCTGTAGAGTAGTCTTGGAATTGATTTTCAGCATAGACATGGCCTCTGTATCATCAATCCATCGTTCCTTTGGAGCCTGTAATTGTCCTTTTACATGATCAACCACCTCATCCACCAAGGCATAAAACGCTTCGGTTTCCAGACAAATTATATTCAAGCGACTGCCGATCTCGGCCATAAGCTTAAGATTTGGAGTTTATTTGATGTTGCACGGCTAATTACGTGGCAATACATGTCATCAAGTTTAGCCAAGTAAATCTATAACAAACTGTATAAAGATATGAATATTCCGAATATGGATACAGCCTTATGTCCGGTAAAACAGAGCCGACTTATATATGCGGTTGCAGGAAGATGGCAACAACAAGGGTGACGATCATCGTGATCATAAGGCCGACCATCCAACGGATTGTAACATCCAATCTTTCATTGGCCAGGGCTTGCTGTTGAGTCAAATATTGGGTTTGCTCGTGGACAGCATTTTGAATCCCGTCTGTCTTCTGAGACAGGAATCGGGTTTGGTCGTGAAAGGCTTTTTCAATTCTACGTTCGGTATCCATGATCTGCTCCATAACCCAGGGTTCGGTTGCAACCCTTATTGTTGGTAATTCAGGCTTAATCTCCTCACTCATAAGAACAGTATACCATAGATTAACCAAATTGTTTAAGACTTTTCCTATACTTTGATACAAAAAAACCTAAGAGTTTAAAACAGCATCCAGTGCATCATCTGCTTCCTTGAATGTAAAATTCTTCTGGTAGTTGATGGTTGTCGTAATATCAGAATGACGATAGAGACGTTGGAGAATTTGTACAGGAATACGGTCTCCCGAGATATTGCCGAATGTATGCCGCGCAATATGCATTGTTAAAGGTTTTTCCAATTCAATCTTTTTTGCCACGCGCTTAAGATGTTTATTCAAAACTTTGGTGCCATTCGCGACTTTTCGTTGAATATCCCGAGGATCATTGAGGTCTGCCTTTTTTAGCTCTGGAAAAACAAAATCTTCATTATGCTCTTGATCCGCTTTATATTGTCCCAAGATGGACCACGCCTTCTCTGGCACTTTAAGTGATAGGACTTTGCTATTTTTTCCCATCTGGTAATGTAGACGTCCATCTTTGATATCAGACCACTTCACTTTCAAAACATCAGATACCCGCATTCCTGCGAAGTAATAGGAAAACAACCAAGCATTACGAGCATGGTGTTCCGGTTCAACCTCCAACTCAACCCCTTCCAACAGATCAACCTCTGTAGATGATAACCCCAGTTTCACCGCTTGCGGAAACCGGATCACAATGCCTCCTTTGCCGAAAGGATAATGTCGCTGATCAACAATCCCCTCACGAATAGCTAAATTATACAGAGTTCGAATAACAATTAAATTATTGGCAATAGTACGTTCACTATTGCTGCGCACGGTACGCAAGAATACCTGATATTGCTTCAATAAGATCTCCGTAATTTCAGGAAAACTGATATCCTTGTGTTTGAGGAACTCACGGAAGTGTTTTATTCGAGGCTTCTCGGCACCAACACGGCTGTACTGACCTTTTTCTTCTAGTTGAGCTAGATATACTTTAGCCAATTCAAAAAAGGTTGCAGCCTTATGTTTTGCCTTGATTTGACGCGTAACGGACTGTGCTGTAACAGTCTCAAGATTGCTTTCAAGGTCTAGCAGTTTATCGTTGGCCTCACTCAATTTTTTGGTGATGTAATGATTAAGACGGGTTGAGTTTGGATGGGACTTTCGCACACGCTGTTTACCAGCATCCCAATACTTTTCCTCAATATATTGCCCAGTAAAAAGGAAACTGGATTTACGGTTCTTTGTGATCCGTACAGCGATTGGATAAAGACCCTTCGCATTTTTCTTCTTCCGAAGAACCACATTGATCGATGCCATAAGCGATGAATTTTACTGGTGATCAGATAAAGATACAACTTTCAGGTACAACATAGGTACAACATTTTGCGATTTAAATTGTCTTAAAATGATTGAACATGTGATCAAAATCATCACAAACATCTCAATATGAACCAAATACAATCAAACAGAAACACCAACGAAAGGATTCATAATCCTGAGGTCGGGAGTTCAAGTCTCCCCCGCGCTACGAAGTAAAGCGGCTTGCAAATGTACATTTGCAGGCCGTCTTAATTTTCTCCTGCCCCTACTAATTCAGCCTCTCTCCCTCTATTTCACTCCCGTTCTTGCACGTCCATTTAACGCTTACAAAACGATAATTGCCTGCGTTTCTATCTTGGTCCGTTGTTCGTCTGCGTGCATACTTCTGATGATTAGACCATCCTTTTCCCTTGTTGAGCTGTAAAAACTTATTTTAGTGGTACGCTATTTGGCATAAACAAAGCAGAACAAAACCATGAAACGTAAAACCTTCCTCGAATTATCCTCTGTCCTCGCACTAGGGGGCATCATTAGCCCGCTATCTGGCTGTAAAAATGAGTCTCAACAAATGAAAACGCCTGCAAGTGATACAGCGACCCGAACCAATTGGGCCAAGAACTACACTTATAAAGCCGAGAAACTTCATCGTCCTAAAAGTACAGCTGAAGTGCAAGAATTGGTGAAACAATTAGATCAGCAGAAGGCGTTGGGTACCTGTCATTGCTTCAATGACATTGCCGATAGCCCTAAGCACCAAATCTCCACCCAAGACCTCAAGCAAGTAATCGGTATTGATGAAGAAAATGAGACCATTACCGTACAGGCAGGGGCTAAATATGGAGAGATCGCCCCAGTTCTACAGGAACGAGGTTATGCCCTACATAATCTGGCTTCACTTCCGCACATTTCAGTAGCGGGGGCCTGTGCGACTGGCACACATGGCTCAGGCGTCCATAACGGAAACCTCCCAAGTGCTGTTCGAGCACTTGAAATGGTGAACGGAAAAGGGGAACTCATTAAGCTGCAAAGAGGGGATGAGGGCTTCAATGGCGCGGTCGTCAGTCTAGGAGCCTTGGGCATTGTCACTCAATTAACCTTAGATATTGAAAAGACGTTTGATGTACGGCAAGATGTCTTTCAGGATCTACCACTTGAATCCTTGCAGGAAAATTTTGAAGCGATAATGTCCGCCGGCTATAGCGTTAGTCTTTTCACAGACTGGACTAAAAAACGGGTCAGTCAGGTGTGGATAAAGCGCCGAACGGATAACGAATTAGTTGATCTTGGAACGGATTTTTACGGAGCGAAAGTGGCTACCCGTGACCTACATCCTATCACGAGACTATCAGCCGAACATTGCACCGAGCAAATGGGAAAACCAGGCCCCTGGCATGAGCGATTACCGCATTTTAAAATGGGCTTCACCCCAAGTAGTGGTGATGAATTACAATCGGAATTCTTTGTACCTTTTGACAATGGCTTGGAGGCGATGATGGCCCTGGAAAAGCAATCCGAGAAGATATTCCCTCACTTATTGATATCAGAAATTCGCACCATTGCAGCCGATGAATACTGGATGAGCCCAGCCTATCAACAAAAGAGTCTGGCCATTCACTTCACCTGGAAGCCAGAGTGGCCAGCCGTGAAAGAACTCATTCCTATGATAGAGGCAGAGCTAGCCCCATATGGGGTAAGGCCGCACTGGGGCAAACTTTTTAGTGTGCCTAAAGCTTCTTTACATGAGCGTTACCCAAAAATGCAGGATTTCTTGCAAATGGTGCAAACCTTCGATCCGGAAGGAAAATTCAGGAATGATTATCTCGATCTAAATGTATACAGTGGTTAAGGACATCTCTCTCCTGGCCGCATTTCGATGAGCGTCAAGGCGACGAGATGCGGTCGCAATATATTCTCCATATTAGGCAGAGGGGTGTAATAGCCGATCACCTCTGTGAGTGCTGGCGTCATATCACCGCTGGTACTGAGCTCGGCGAAAGACGATTCTAGAAAAGATGAGGCTACATCATAGTTATGTCCATCTTGACAGTCAGAAAACCCAGAAGCATCCGCGAAATACAAGAATTCTCCTTGTAGGCGAACTCCCTTCTTCCAATTCACCGTATCTGCCTCTGCCCTGATCTTCTGGAAAGATGCTAGCAAGGTAGTATTATAGGGTGATACATCATCAATAGGCAGTGGCTCACCATGATCAAAACTCGGATAGGTACCGTCAGAAATCGTATCCTGAAAAACTTTCACCATCTCTAATTGGCCTTCAGAGAAATAGCAGCGCCGCCAAATCATGCAATTTCGATCCATATCTGGACAAGCCTTTCGCACTCGTTTTTCTTCTATGAAAAGCAAGTCTTCTTTATTCTTATCCCAAAGGAATACTCGCTCGCGAGTCCCATTTATATTCTTGTAATACTTGTAAATCTTCTGTAGCCCAGCTGCATTTTCAATACGCTGATACTCTAATAGGGCAGCATCCAAATTGGGATATGCCCCTTCATAGGTCAAGGTGGAATCGCCGAGGAAGTCAACAATCAGTTGATCGATGGCAGCCGGATCAAATGGGGGAGCTTGCCACACAATATCCTCCTGCTTTGGCGGAGCACTTGATGCGCAAGCAAGAAGTAGTAAAAAGGAGGAAAAAATGGCAATGCTAATGACTCGATACATATGTCTTGATGAATAGTGTGTCAAAAAGGTAACTACTAAATAATCACAAGTCTACCCATTCCTCCGATGAGGTGAGTTTGGGGCTTTGGTTATTGGGGCCTTGAATTTCCAAGTCATTAACCCAGCCATTCCGAAATTGTTCCCTTACTCATCCTGGAAGCCAGCTGTGATATGGCTTCCATCGCAGAAGGGCTTATTAGAAGAAGCTCCATAGCGGCATAAAGCTGTAACTTTGTGTTTTTCTTCTTCTGTACCATTCTTATGCTTGATGGTGATATTGCCATAGATCAACAAGGGGCCATTGGGACTGACTTCTACCTTAGTATCTCCGTGTACTTCGACAGGCTTGTTTTCATCATCATTGTAATAATAGCTTAGCGCACCACTGGGACATTTATCGATTTGCGCTGCTATTTCGGCTGTGGTAGCTCCCTCAGCATTGATCCAAGGGCGTTTTTTAGGATCAAAGACTTCTCCCAAGCCGTCTGGTCCTTTCCAACATAAGGTGCTATGCGCGCACATCCCAGGTTTCCAGACAATAGTTATCTCTCCATTGGTATATTCTTTAGTAATATCCTTCTTCATAGGTAAGAGCTAAGTGATCAATTAATGTCATCACCCTAAATTTAGGAAATAAATTGAAGCAGACTAAAAGAAAAACACCCTGACAAGGAGCATCGCCCCCGCAGTCAGGATGTCTTCAAACTTTAATTACTATGAGAATAAACTAAGCTAGGTATAGATTCGTGTTTAGGACTATTGAACCAGCAAGAATTGCCGATCTACTCGCCCCTCCTGTTGTACTTCTACTAAGTAGGTACCTGTTGGTAAACCTTGAAGGTTGATGGAGGTCCACCTCTCGCCGATAAATTGCTGTTGTACCAATTTGCCTTCTAGGGACCACAACCGGAACATAGCTTGTCCCTCTTCAGCCAATTCGATCTGGAAATGAGTATGGGCTGGATTGGGTGCAATGGTAAAATAATGACTCTGCGGAAAATCTTCTACCGAGGTGGTCGTGGTAGCTTGCACGAGAACAGCCCAGTCTTCATTACCATCAAAAGGAGGATTTCCTAGATCTACCTGACCGGGGCCATTGACAAGTTCTACATCTCCTTCCGTGAACTCACCAGTTTTTGGGTTATACCAGCGAACCTGATAGCTTTTGTCATCTGGTAAAGTCAACTTTGTGCTACCTCCATTCTTAAGATAAATGGCATAATGCTCTCCCGTTTTTGCAAAGCACCATCCTTCTGTAACTAGATCATCCTCTGCACTCATCTCTACAAAAGGAAGCACCCGAAAGAAATCCAATGCATAGCGCATATAATCCCAACTTTGGTCTCTACTCCGGAAATTTTCTAAGGTTAAGTCACTATCCGGTAGGTTGTAGCCAAAGTAATATTCCAGTCCAGCTCCACCAGCGATTAAGTGTCCCCAAAGCACCTCTTTCCTAATATCATGCAGATCTGGATTACTGCCATTGTAGTTAGGATAATCTAGATCAGGCGGAACACCAATACCTGCATTCCCTTGTTCATCATTGGCAATGACCCAGGGTTTACCTGAGTTTTCTGTAACATTGAGCCATTTGGTAGTTAGTTCATGCACACGATTCCAGGTGGCTTGTAAGGATATACCTGTATAGTCCGATTGATTCCCGGTCAATTCGGTATAGAAGTTGGGGCCTCCATTCAAGTGAGTGTGCACTACGCGATGGTGACCATAAGGATCATTACGTTGAAACCAAGCCGCCATATCCGCTTGCTGATCATCAGATTGCGAGTTTTCCTCTCCCATATTCCAATTCAAGGAAAGGTGATGCCCAAAACGTGCCAGCAATTCACGGTAATACAAGGATCTAAGGTTACCTACATTACCATTGTCTAGCAGTTGATCATTTTCTGTTTCCTGCGTCTTGAAATGGAGATACATACCTTTGCGATCAGCATGTTCCAGTACAATTTCCCATTGATCCAGCTTGGAACAATCGAAGTGGTCATAGTTATCGTCGGTCAGGTAGGGATACACATTTTTATCATCCCCGTTGATATTCATAGTGAGAAATGAAAACACATTCACTCCCTTTGAGGCCAAATAGTTGATCGCTCCAATGATTTCAGTCCCTTTCCCATTCTGCCAGGAGGGATCACCTACCTGCCAATCGTTCTTGTGTGGTGCCCAGCTTTTACGGCGATTGCCGTTATTGGGGGTATTGTCAAAGTCTTCGTAGGCTAAGAAGTTCTCTGGTGCATCAGCACCTCCTTTCAGGAAAAATTCGCCGGTCTCGGCAAATTGTAAATAGCGTTTGTTAACATACCTCAACTGTCCTCGGGCGCGATTGTCCGGCAACTGCTTATCAGTAGGAAAAATCGTAAAGGTGCCGTTCTGGCCATCCAACGGAGGTACAGGTGTACCGGCATTCGGATTTTCATTGACTGCTAAATTACTACCTAAACGGAAAGAAACTTCATATACCCACTCCCCAATCTCATCTGGTGAAAAATGTACTCGCCAAACATTGCCTGAATCTGCACTGGTCTCTGCCGCATTTCCATCCGCAGCAAAATAGCCCGGCACAACTAAGGTTCGGTTGCCATTTTTAAACATCACGTTTAAGCGATAATCCAAGAATGGATTCGGATCTAGGCTCTTCTCTACGAATGCTGGGCCATCAAAAGAGAATGTCAACTTGTGCCATTTCTTCAATTCTCCCTCCATTGTCATTTCTCCGGTACCGGGGTCGTCGGGCTGATCAATATCTACTTCTTCCTCTGAAACGGTAAATACGAAGGTCATTTCATCCAATTGGTCACCACTTGCTCCAGTCCCAGAGAAAGCGGTCGCTGTGATGGTATGAGAGCCCAAAGTAGGGGTCCAAGATTTATAGTCTCCATTGCTGTCTCCTGATAAAGCGTAAGGCTCTACATTTTCGATCCTAAAATTGAGGTCTGCATCTAGGCGAAATTGAATACTGCCTACGGGATCGCTGACCTCCGCACGGACATTCAGGGAGGTGCCTGTTTCCGTTAGGTTGATATTCAGACCATCTTCGAGATCCGTAATATCTTCATTCGTTTGTGCATTGACCAATACGAGTCGGGTAAGGGTTTGCGCGGATAGATTGGGAAGATAAAGTACCGGAAAGAGGGCAATGAATAATAGGCTTTTGATTTGCATGGTATCTGCTAATTTGGGATAAGGAAATAGATTTTGCTGAATCGGGAATAAACCTATACACTAACAGTGTAATCGGTGATCACCAGACTCAACATAGTTCTCATTCATCTTAGCACCAGAAAATAAAAAGGCGTGAAGGACGATAGTAACCTTTTCGTGTCCCAAAATATAGTAGAGGCAGGGGCAAGTTGTTTGGTAGTCAATTGGTAACTACCTACGTCCCTTAGAACGGATAGCAGTTCTCATAAATTGCTTGGCATATGTTAATGGTATATTAGATCAGGTTGCTTTCCACAACTCAAGCAGTTCTCGCTCTCTTTCAAAAGTCAAACCGGGCCGGCTTGAAACGCCAAATTCGATCCCATTGGGGTGACTTTGGGTAAACCACTTAAGACAATCCTGGATGGTACCCTCCACCGGACTGAACTCAAAGCCTAAAGAATGCAACTTATCATTACTTATCTGCATAAAGCCTCTATCCTCTGACAAGGGCGCCCACAGCGGCAGATCAGCAAAAGATTGCACTTCCTGTTCTCACAGAAAATCTTCCAAAGGCCAGTAAGTCTTCGTTTCAACACCTAGATGCCGTTTCGAGTAGTCGGTAACTAAAGATATCGAATCCAAGCCAAGCAAACAAATGGAAGAACAATAGGCAGGTTCAACTATGCCTTGTCTTTTGATAGCAAGTAAGAATGGAGCAATTTTCCTAATAGTTGTAGCCCTTTCTCTACTTTCTCATCATAAGGTTTTCCAATACTGATGCGCAGGTGATTGTGAAGGTCCTTTTCCAACGAGAACAACTGCCCTGGCGCAAAATTCAATTTCTGTTGCATAGCAAGATGCAGTAATTCCACCGTATCGATCTTGTCCGGTAATTGCACCCAAAGCACAAAGCCCCCCTTGGGTCGAGAAAGTACCGTCTCCTTGGGAAAGTGCTTTAAGATCTGCTCTTGATACCGTAGGCTTTGAGTGTGCAATTGCTTCCGCAATCGCTTCAAGTGCAAATCATAACGACCATTCTTGAGAAAATGAGCTAGGATCTCTTGGTTTAGAGTAGAAGTAGCAACACTCTGATGAATTTTGGCTTGAAAAATCTGATCGAAGTAGCGACCGGATTCGATCCAGCCGATTCTATATCCCGGAGCCAGCGACTTGGAAAAGGAAGAACAATAAATCACATTTTCATCTTGATCGAAAGATTTGCAGCTTCGCGGGCGCTTGGCTCCGAAGTACAGCTCGCCGTAAATGTCATTTTCGATCAAAGTCACTTGCTTTTGCTGCAAGAAACGCACCATTCGCTCCTTGTCTTCATCGGGTATGCTAGCCCCTAAAGGATTGGAAAAATTAGTAACCAACAAACAGGCAGCTGGCTGATGCTTTTCTACAGCCTCAAACAAACTCTCTAAAACAACCCCATTTTCGAAGTCCGTCTCCACCTCAACGGGAATGCGTCCTTTTGAAGAAATAGCCTGGAAAACACCAAAGTAAGTGGGAGATTCAATCAGTATCTTATCGCCTGGGGCGGTACAAGCAGTGATGGCCAAATTAATCGCTTCTTGACAACCAACCGTAATCAATAATTCATCACTATCTACTTCAATTCCACTATTGGCCATCAACACAGCAATCTGCTCTCTTAGTTCGCGGATGCCCTGAATTGGTCCGTACTGAAGCGCCGCATGAGATCGATTACGATTCACATGCAGGATGGATTGTTTCAATTTTGTGGCAGGCAATAGCTCTACATCTGGTGTGTTTAGGGCAAAAGAAATGTATTCATTGGAACGATTGGTACCATACACCAACTGCACTAGTTCGTCGATACTTTTCGGGTTCTTCTTTTCGCTCAGCTGCTGCTGCCGTCGAAAGGAAATCTTTTGCTTCGGCTTCCGCACATAATAGCCAGACTTCGGACGGGATTCGACGTATCCAAGGCCTTGCAGGCTATTAATGGCGTGGTAGGCTGTCATCAAACTGACACCTTGCTGTTTGCTCATCATTCGTAGGCTAGGCAGCTTCTGTCCGGCCTTTAACTCCCCTCTATCAATCAAGCCGATAAATTGTTCCGCCAATCGCTCATGTTTAAACCGGGCCATCTGTTATAGCTTTAAACAAGAAAAGTGTATCTGTTATAGAGTTTCAAAAGTACAGATATTTGCCATGATCTTCAAGTTACGGTCTCAATGCCCCAGGGCCCGTATTTGATAAACACCTTAAATCAGCGATCATGGCAAATCAAAAACCTAGTTTTGGGAGTACACCTGCTCCCCTGATGTATGTAGCGAAATTCGAAAATGGCAAATGGCAGAAGGGTTCCATTCAGACCTTCTCTGATATCACACTTAGCCCTTTCGCGATGTGTTTCCATTATGGCCAGACCGTATTTGAAGGTTTGAAAGCCTTTAAAAATCCAGAACAACAGGTTTCTGTATTTAGGCACGCAGACAATTTCGATCGTATTAATATCTCCTTGGAACGAATGGCTATGCCGCCTATTCCCAGATCCAACTGGGATGAAGGTATCCTGGAGTTAGTCGCAGATCTTCGCAATGTAGTTCCTTCCTTTGGTTATGGGACGCTATACCTGCGGCCCTTCGTAATTGCCTCTCAAGCGAAACTAGGCGTCGAAGCTGCTGATGAGTACCTTTTTCTAGTTGTAGCCAGTCCATCCGGCAGCTATTATTCAAACCCACTGAAGGTTAAAGTGGAAAGGCACTATACGCGTGCTGCACCCGGTGGGGTAGGATATGCTAAATGTGGTGGCAATTATGGAGGTTCTCTGCTGCCCTTTCGCAAAGCGAAGGAAGAGGGCTTTGATCAGATACTGTGGACGGATTCAAGAGACCATGAATGGTTTGAAGAATCTGGCACCATGAATTTTGGCTTTATTATCGATGGACAATTCATCACGCCAAAACCATCCGATACCATTCTGGATGGGATAACCCGAAAATCAGTTATCCAAATTGCCAAAGACTTGAAGATTCTTGTAGTAGAAAAGCCATTTTCGGTGGCTGCACTCCGAGAAGCCTTTGAAGCGGGAAAACGAGTAGAAGCTTTTGGCATCGGTACAGCAGCCGGGATAGCTCCTTTCAAGGAAATCTCCATTGATGGAGATCTTTTCGCCTGTTATCATGAGGATGATGCGCTAATGTATCAACTAAAGAAGAACCTCTTAGGTATACAAACCGGTACGGTGGAGGATCAACACGGTTGGAATACCCTAGTATCACAGTCCAAATTATCCCTAGCATAAATAAAGTCCAACATACGAATCCCGACTGTTTTGGAGGAAGGGCTTGACAAGATCTTGTCAGGCCTTTCCTGGTTTTTCTTATTGACCTTTTCTACTCTTTGGCCTGCCAGCCTGATGGTTTAATTAAGTATAGTAGCTTGTTTTTGAGCCCCTTCGCCTAGATTGGTATATATAGCAAAAATATGAGGGATAGTTGCGAGTACAGCAAATGTCAAAAGTCCTCGAAAAAGGAGTGTTTTTGTGCTCATGGGTTAATGCTGTTAGGACAAATGTAGATGCGGGCAGCCTTGATTCTTTTGACTTAAGTCAAATTAATCGCACCCATATTCCCACATATTTGTAGCAGCAAAAATTCAGTTATGACTCAATCCATCCACCCCATCAAAGAAAATACGCAGGAGTATCAAGCCGCACGATTCCTGACCTACGCTTCCTTAGGGGCAAACTACAAGACGATTAAGGCTGTTGCTCGTCAAGGGATTTCCAACTGGTTAGAAGATCAATTGAAATTGCCTGCTACCTCAGGCTTCAAAGATACTACCTGGGAAATTTGGGAACACTTTTGGCCTCAATACATAGCGCTCTATGGCCAAGATTTTATCGTTAACCATGGAGAAGCAGTTCTACCCTACTGGTTCTACTGGAAAATGGCCTGGTGGAACAATATCGTCAAATCAGAGGATCATGTCAGACAACGGGTAGCTCAGGCCTACAGTCAAATCTTCGTTATTTCCGAGAACTCAAATTTACAACTCAGCGGCCCTGGCCTGGCCGACTATTATGACCTATTGTATAATGAGGCTTTTGGTAATTTTAAAGACCTGCTCTATAATATCTCTCTTCATCCCATGATGGGCTTCTATCTCAGCCATATCAACAATCCGAAATCAGACCCCAAGCGTAATATTCATCCTGATGAAAACTACGCCAGAGAGATCATGCAGTTATTCTCTATAGGCTTGTACGAACTCAATATAGACGGTACGCATAAATTAGTATGAAACGTCAAACCTTCTTCATCAACTATGGTGGCTGGGATCATCACGATAGTGTTTTAGAGAATCAGACGCTTGTGCTTGGTATTTTAAGCAAAGCGCTGGCGGAGTTCCAAACAGCAATTGATGAGTTGGGAATCGCGGAGCAGGTGACCACTTTTACGATCTCAGATTTTGGCCGTACCCTTAGCTCCAATGGAAATGGTACCGATCATGCCTGGGGCGGAAATGTAATTACTATGGGAGGTGCAATCAAGGGAGGACAAATCTTTGGAACCTACCCAAGTTTGCAAATTGGGGGACCAGATGATATTGGGGGTGCTATCCTTCTACCATCGATCTCAACAGATATGTATTTCGCGGAATTGGCCAATTGGTTTGGAGTAAGCAGAGGGGATTTAAGCTACGTATTACCAAATATCAGCCGGTTTTACGATCCAAGAAGCAAGCCATCGCCAATCGGCTTCATGAAGTTGTAGAAATTGAGTATCACGCTCTCAGTGGCACTGCTAGCGTAAGATAAAAAGGCGCTGTTGCGCCTCACTTCTTTCTCCTGATGCGGCTCAGCGTCTCTTGAGAAACCCCTAAAAAAGAAGCGATATGTCCTAAATTTACCCGCAATGTCACGTCGGGAAAAAAAGAGTGCAGAAGATCGTATTTTTCTCGCGCGGTCATAAAGAGATAGCCCTTATAAAATTGATCGAGAAAATGCAATTGTTCTTCCATCAATCGACGACCAAATCGCTCAAAGCCCGGATGCTTGTCATATAAGTTTTCCAATTGCGCAGCGGTAATGCTTTGTACGGAGGCGTCTTCTAGAATCTCAATGTATTCAAAAGAGGGTTTTCCACTAAGGAAGCTCGACCAGGAAGTGAACGGGAGTTGCTCTGGATAAATCCAAGAGGTTATATCTTTTCCATCCCGATAATAGAAAGTTCTAGCGGTACCTGTTTCTAAGAGGAATAGTCGATGACAAACTCTCCCTTCATTCAGGAGAATGTGCCCCTTATCGTAGGAATCCACTTGCAAAGATTCCTGCAAGTCCTCTGCTAAGTCCGTCGATAAAGAAATGTAATTACCAATATAATCTACAAATGCTGACATGTAGTTCGACCTTCACCAATGAGAAAACAGCTAAGCTGGTAGGCTGATAACACGTTGATAAAACACAGGGAAATTAAAGTTCTTGCCATCCCCCTGCAGGCTGTCCTTTCCATATAACAGTAGTCCATAGACCCGTAATAAAAGTAATAGCCAGATGACTCGGGAATGCCCAAGTTTCAGCGAAGGGCCTAAAACTTTCGGGGACTACACTCCAAAACATCCAGATGACAGCCCACATGAATGCGGCCGCTAGCATACCTAGGCTAATCTCTTGCTTCTCGGACAAGCCCTCCATTGGTTTACCAAGTGAAAGGCCCATTGCAAATGGTACAGCGAAAACAAGGCTAGATAAAATACCGTCGAAAACTTCCGCCCAGATAGGAAGCTTAACGACATGTAAATAAACAATAGGAAAAAGGGTAACTAGCAAAAAACCAAGGGTTCTAGGAAGTACTTTTTTCATACCAATCCTTTTCAAAAAGTGGTTAAAATTGTTTGTTAGGATTCTTCTCCATATCTTTCAAACGCATTCCTCGCCATGAGATTTTTGGGTACTCCAATTTAACACATTCCCTGATTTTCTTGCCTAAACTATCGCCCAGGCGACGTGGGGATACTTCTGTGATAATTTGGTTAGAAAAGCGGGAAACATAAGGTCCTATATCCCCTTTTCTTTGTAGGGCAATTAAGCAATGGTGAAATCACATACACCTAAGCATTTAAAAAACTCATTATCAAATTACCCACATCAATTTAACTAACGAGCAATGAAAAAGATAATTCTGATAATACCCATTGTATTTTGGTCCCTTATCAATATCAACGCCCAAGCCATCGATCCAGCTTTTTTCACACAAGTAGATCAACTTTTCAAAACCCACGTTAAGGCGGGCGCCATCGACTACAAAGCCATTGAAGAAGATACCAACTTCCCCACAGTAATCAATGCCATCAATAAGACAAACTGGAAAGACCTAGATGCCAAGACGCAACAAGCTTTTTTGATCAACAGCTACAACCTGCTAGTTATCGATCAGGTAATCAAAAATGGTGTTTCTAATTCCGTACAAGAAAAGGGCGGTTTTTTTGATGCCAAAGTGCATCTGGTTGGTGGAGAGAAAATGAGTCTCAATACGCTTGAGAAGAAAAACCTATTAGCCGTGTACGGAGATCCACGTTTCCACTTTGTATTGGTTTGTGGTGCACAAGGCTGCCCTCCCATCACCAACTTCGCCTACACTGCTGATCAATTGGAGGAACAATTGGAACAGCAAACCCGCCAGGCAATCAATGACCCGATTTTTATCAAAGTAGATAATGATGCAAAAAAGGCAAGCCTTTCACAGATCTTCTCTTGGTACGCCTCAGACTTTGGTGGTAGTAAGAAAAATGTCTTAGCCTTTATCAACAAATACAGAAACAATCCAATCGGCGATGATTTCGCAATTAATTACTACACCTACGACTGGACGCTGAATGCCCAGCGCTTAGTGAGCGATAATGCGGAACTTGGAAATTCAAGCAACCGTTACGTAGTTTCTGCCGCTATCCCTAAAGGAACAACAGAGACCAAAATCTTCAACAACCTATATACACAACGTACCCGCAGCTCCAGTGAAGGCGACTTCAATGCACGTTCCAATTTCCTAACTACCTCCGTTAGCTTTCTCTACGGTATCACTAATCGATTCAATTTTGGTTTCGACTTGCGCTATCGTCGGGTGAGCAATACAGATGGAAACACTTCTCCTTTAAATGTATTTACCAATAACGCAGAGAGTCGTAGACAAGGATTCACCAATGTAGGACCAAAGATTCGCTGGGCCCCCTTCAATAATTTGCCTAACTTTTCCGTACAAAGTGCGCTTTGGATCCCTATTGGTCAAGACTTAGAAGGGAATGCTACGCAGCCCTATATTGATTGGAGTGGCGCTAGCTGGAATACGCAGTTCTTCAATGATATTACCTTGAGTTCCAACTGGACTGTTTTTACGGAGATTGATGTCTTGATTGAAGATATTGGCAATGCCGGAAATGGGGCTTTGAATCGCTTATCGACTCCAGCAACCGTTATTTTCAGTTATTTCCCTGATCCTAAAACGACATTGTACGTGCTAGGGAATTACTCTCCCTTTTGGGGCACTGAGTACGATTATTTTGCACAGGCAGGATTAGGCGCCAAATACCAAGTGACACCAAAGTTTGAAATAGAAGCGCTAGTGACAGATTTCAGCAACAAATTTTTGGCTGCCAACAATGGGCAAGCCGCTACCTTTAATATCGGTGTGAGAATTTCGAGATAAACAACCAAGTAGTTACATTGGGCTAGGAAGGGGTGTAGAGACCGGATATTTCGTCAAACGGTATTGAAGCCCTGAAACCGCTTTTCGCCCCTTCCTTCTTTTATTGTTTGTTATTATTATATTCTGAATCCTATTACAAAACACGCCGCTCTGACAATTTTTGTGGTCCAAACTGGCTAGCTAGACCGGCCGCATTTTAGAGGGAAGCTAAAGTTTAAAAATATAGACAGACGCTAAAACGCAAAAATTATCTGAGCCACAACATTAGGCGATAGTGATTACCTCCAAATCTGCCTTGGTCCTAGTTATAGGACTGAGTTTTTGTTTACCGGCTTGGAGTCAATTGCCCGTAAACGATCTCCAAATCGATGGTTTGAAAAAAACCAAATGGTCCTTTATAGGCCGCTTAATCGATAGTCAGATCGGAAGTTTTGCAGATAGTACGCAGTTGGCCAATGACCTTCAGCGACTCAAAAACCTTCCGGCTATCGCTGATGGCAAATTGCAAACTGATACCACAGGAGCGGGCTTAAATGTGACCCTACACCTGAAAGAAGCGCTGACCTTTTTCCCAATCATTAATTTTGGTGGAGTACGTGGTAACTTCTGGTACCAGTTAGGGTTTAACGATGACAACTGGCGAGGCTTAGGACAAAAGCTGACTATCTTCTACCAAAACAACGATCGCCGAGATAACTTTAATCTCTACTACAAAATTCCTTCTTTCCGACGCAGCAAATGGGGTGGATCTCTTAGTTTTACCAAATGGGCTTCTGTAGAGCCGCTCTTCTTTTCGGATGCTACCGTCTTCTACAATTTTGACAACCTTAGTCTGGGATTATCTACTATCTATCAACTCAAAAGAAATCGGACCCTGGAATTTGGAGTGACCACTTTTGTAGAAGATTACAATAAGCACGAGCGGCACGAGGGAGAAACCACTCCCGGCCCTGAATCACTCCGCCAACCTAAGTTTTTAGGGAAGCTTGTATTTGTAGAAAACAGATTACGATACCACCTATTCTATTTGGATGGTTTCGATAATAACGCTAGCTTCCAGACGGTCCATAACTTGCAGGATAAATCCTGGTTCCACATCTTCCTCAATGATACTCGCTATTTCAAGCGCCTCCCCCTGCGAGGAAATCTAGCAGCGAGACTTCGGATCGGCCTGGCCACCAACAACAATTCGCCCTTTGCACCATTCGTACTCGATAGTTATATCAACATCCGAGGTTCCGGTAACCGAATTGAACGCGGAACAGCAGCGCTGATTCTTAATCTGGAATATCGTCAAACTGTGCTAGAAAGCTCTCAATTTGGGATTCAACTGGTAGCTTTCTCCGATGCAGGTACTTGGCGAAAACCTGGTGGAACTTTGCAGGAACTTTGGAAGGGCAAGAATCTACAGCATTTCATTGGTGGAGGTATTCGATTAATCTACAATAAGGCTTATAATGCCATATTACGCTTGGACTATGGCCATGATGTTCGAGAGCCGAGTCGGAGGGGAGTCGTTGTAGGACTTGGACAATACTTCTAGGGAGCCTACCTTAAACGTTTACGTAATGCGGCCATGGCCTCGGAGCGAGAATGAACATCTAGTTTTTCGTAGATGCGTAGCACATGGGTCTTGACGGTATTCAAACTAATGAAGTGCTTTTCGCTTAACTGCCGATTTGTCTTTCCTTCGAACATATCTTGGAGGATTTCCACCTCTTTTTGTGTAAAATCAGTCTTCAACACCCGATTTATATGGTTTTGATGCCAGGAATCTGGCTGCCAACGCTGAGCGTGGTTATACAAGGCTATTTCAATGGCTGGATAAAGATCTCGTTCATCAAATGGCTTGACTACATAACCGGCAGGCCGGGTTTGTTTAGCTCTATCCAAGACCGATTTACTGGCATAGGACGTTAAAAAGATAAAAGGTAATTGATACTGTGTTCTTATCACTTCAGCGATATCTACCCCATCCTTTCCTTCCCCGAGATTGATGTCCAGTAATACAAAATCCGGCGTATTTTCTTGCAGCTGTGTCAATGCGGCATCCCCATCATAAGCTACACCGGAGATGGTGTAATCCATCTGCTCCAACATTTCTACAATATCCTGTGAAATAAAAATGTCATCTTCTACTACGAGTATTCGAATGGTATCCATTCCTGTCATAATTTATCATCAATCACACGGCTTGAACCGGCGGAAGCAATAGGGATACTTGGGTGCCTTCTTGAGATAAAACATCAAGCTTGGCTTTCATCTTATTGGCAAAAGATCTAATCAGTTTGAAACCAAGAGAGTTGGACTGTTCTGGCTGAAAGTCAGAAGGGAGACCTTGTCCATTGTCACTTACAGTCACCTTTAGCCCCTCTTCCATTTCAGCAATTTGTACATCGATTTGACCACTATCCTTCTGTTGAAACGCATATTTCAACGCATTAGAAATTAATTCGTTCAGAATTAAGGCTAAAGGAATCAGTGTATCCGCATCCATCGATATAGGTGCCACTTTCTGCACAATGTGAATCTGTTTCTGATCTACTCGATAGGAGTGTAGCAGATTATTTGTCAACTTATCAATATAATCTGGTAAGTGTACCCCAATCAAATTTTCGTCTTGATACAAGTTTTGATGAATCAAGGCCATAGCCTTTACCCTATTTTTTCCTTCCTCAATGGCACCGAGCGCCACCGGATCTTCAATAGAGCGGGATTGCAAACTCAACAAGGAGGATATAACTTGCAGGTTATTTTTTACTCTATGGTGTATTTCCTTTAGGAGGGTCTCTCGGTCTTCTAAGGTACGTTCTATGGTTTGTTTTTGAGCAGCCAATTGCTGATTGCTTTGCTGTTTTTGTCGGTAACCTCGCCACAATAGACCAATGATCAACACACCGGCACCTAATCCCCCTAAGGAAGCATTCTGAACGAGTTTCTGTCGCTGCAATTGCTCCTGCAAGAGTGCTTCTTTCTGTTGGCGCTCTAGGCTTAGCAGCTCTTTTTCTCGGTCGAATTCATATTGTAGCTCTAAACGCGTAATTTCTCTGACCTGCTCATCATTCCGGATGCTATCATTTAAGGCCACATAGCGCTCATGATACCCCAGGGCTTTTCGGTCGTTGCGCGACTTATACAGTTGATACAATGCAAGAAAAGTTTGTAACTGTGTTTCTTTTTCTTTGTTATCGGCCGTCAATCGCTTCGCCTCTAGCAGGAATTGTTCTGCCCTGGCATTTTGCCCTAATTGCAAGTAATTACGACCTAGTTGGAGAGCTGCCTTGCCCTGTTCAAATCTATTTTCTAGTGATAGAGCTATACCATGGGCTTCTTGGGCTAGTGCCAGGGCCTCATCATTATCTCCAAGCTGATATTTGATGGTACCAAGTTGCAATAGAGATTGCCCTTCTCCTTCTTTATCTCCCATCTGTTTACGCACTTCCAACGACTGCAAAGCATATACATTAGCAGAATCCAATTGGCCTAGTCTAAGGTATACCGTACTCAGATTGTGATTATTCAAACCAATACCGTAAATATCCTGTACCTCTCTCTTTATCTCTTGAGATTGATGGAGATAATCAATGGCTTCTTCGTAGGCTTGCAACTGCGTATAAACATTACCGATATTAGAATAAACGGCTCCTACCCCTGCCTTGTGTCCGATCCGCTCAAAGCGCTCCAGTGCCTCCAGGTATAGTTTAAGTGCCTGTGGATAATCGGCTTTGATCTCATAGTCAATGGCCAAGTTGTTATAAACAATGGCCTGATAAACATCGCTTCCCTTTCTGGTAAATATCTCTAATGCCTGAGAATGGTATTGGATGGCGGAATCAAGATCTCCTTTGGTATCTAGGGCGGTGCCAATGTTCGTTAACTGTCTACCAATTCCCATCGAATCATTTCGGGCGATCTCCAAGGCTAAAGTTTCCCGCCAAAGCGCTTCGGCTTTATTAATTTCTCCTAAATTGGCGTAACATGCTCCTATTCGCGAAAGCACACCGGTCCATCGCGCCGTGTCCTTCCTTTTTTCCGCCATTTCCACCACTTCCTCTCCATAGGTGATTCCTCTTTGTGGGTCCTGGAATTGAAGAATATCAGTAAGATCAATCAACACATCCATGCGCTGGGTGTCTGCCAGATTTTCGGTAAGCAAGTTTTCTAAACTGTCTACTCTCTGACTCTTAGCCTGAAAAGGGAGTATCAATAAGCATAGCATTAGGATAGACCAATCTACCTTGATGTGTAAAGGGCGTACAGCTTTCAACATGGTACTTTGATTAATGAAGTCCGAAATAGGAGGAGTTTATTTCTGTAGGTGTAGGTTCCGAAATTTAGCAAATTAATTTGAGAGCAACTCCAAATTTCCTAGATAAGCTTTACCTTTCCTTCCTAGTCGGTCAAAGTCTACTTTGCTACTCCGATGGAACGGACTGTTCCTTTTACCTAATATCAAATTACGTTGTAATCATGCTAAAGAAGATAAATGTTTTTTGCATTCTGATGTGCCTGTTCTGCTGCCGTCAATTACAGGCCCAACGAAGTGCAGGTCCCATTATCACGCTCTTTGGAGCCGTACATAAAGTGGAGAATCCCGATCTAGTAGTAGATACTTCACAGACCTACAAAGTAGTATTCGACATTGCCAAAAGCCCAGATGACCCTGGGCAAGTCAATCCGCAACTCAACACCCTGGCTCGCTTCCTCAACATGCATGCCCAAGCAGGTGTACCAGCAGAGAACCTGAAAGTAGCCTGTGCCATTCATAATATGGCTAGCAAGGATGCCCTAAGCCATGCTGCCTATCAGAAAAGATATGGGATGAACAATCCGAATCTGGCCTTGTTAGAAGCCTTACAAGAAGCAGGAGCGGAGATATACATCTGCGGCCAATCCATTCATTCCCGGAAAATTGATCGGGCGGAGCTAGCAACACCGGTCAAAGTAGCCTTGTCTGCAATGACCGTGTTAATCACAAAACAGAACCAGGGTTATCGCCTGATTGCCTTTTAATGCATCGCGATCCTCCGTAAAACTCGCACTAACCAGTAACACCCAATTAGTATGAAAAGAAGAAACTTTATTCAACACAGTGCCACTACGTTGGTAGGTGCACAACTCTGGGGACTCTATGCCTGCAATGCACCAGCGTCTTCATCTCCTCCTTCAACAGATTCGACTTTCCCCTTTGAGGAAATCACCATTGATCAAATGCAAACCGGGTTTGCTGGGGGAGAATTCTCCATTGAAAGTGTGGTAAAAGCCTATCTGGATCGTATTGCACAACTGGATCAAAGTGGGCCGAAGGTCAATTCAATTATTGAAGTCAATCCTGATGCGATCAGTATTGCACAGGGGCTAGATGAGGAGCTGAAGGCAGGAAACACCCGAGGTCCCTTACATGGCATTCCGATCGTATTGAAGGACAATATCGATACACACGATAAAATGTTAACGACGGCGGGCTCCCGAGCCCTGCTGGGCTCACGCCCCATACAAGATAGCTGGGTAGCTAGCAAACTCAGGGAGGCAGGCGCCGTCATCCTAGGCAAAGCTAATCTCAGCGAATGGGCCAATTTCCGTTCTAATGTCTCTTCCAGTGGATGGAGCGGTAGGGGAGGGCAAACCAAAAACCCTTACGTGACGGATAGAAACCCTTGCGGTTCAAGTGCTGGCTCAGGCGCGGCTGTATCTGCCAATTTTTGCATGCTAGCTATCGGTACAGAGACAAATGGGTCCATCGTCTGCCCGTCCCATGCCAATGGAGTGGTTGGTATTAAACCAACCGTAGGCTTAGTCAGTAGAGCAGGTATTATTCCCATCTCTGAAACGCAGGATACGGCTGGTCCCATGGCGAGAACGGTCAAAGATGCCGCCATTTGTTTAGGAGCTTTGACAGGCATCGACTCCAAAGATGATAAAACAATCACCAGTGAGGGCAATTCCTATTCGGACTATACCACCTTCTTGAAAAAAGATGGACTCAAAGGCAAGAAGATTGGTCTATACACACGTGCCCTTGGTTTCCATCATCAGGTGGATGAGTTAATAGAAAAGGCGGTAGAGCTTATGGAAGCACAAGGAGCAGAGGTAGTTCGCATAGATCGGATTGGTTCCGGTGACGGCGGAAGAGACTCTTTTCAGATTATGCTGTATGAATTCAAGGATGGCTTAAATAAGTATTTTGCCTCCTTAGGGCCAGATGCTCCCGTCAAGAGCTTGGAGGAGTTAATTGCCTTCAATAAGCAAGATTCTATCGAGTCTCTATTCGATCAAGGCCTCTTAGAATTAGCACAAGAAAAAGCGGGATTGGACTCCCCAGCGTATAAAGACTTATTGGATAAAATGCTGAAAAACACCAGAGAAAAAGGTATCGATGAAGCTATAGCCGAGCATGAACTTGATGCGATCATCGCACCTACAGGTTCGGCAGCCTGGAAGATCGATCCGATCAATGGCGATCTTTTCCTAGGAGGGAGTTCCTCACCAGCCGCACGAGCAGGATACCCCAACATAACCGTACCTATGGGATGGATCGAAGGCCTCCCGGTGGGAATATCCTTCTTTAGCGGAGCCTGGCAAGAGCCTTTGTTGATAGAGATAGCTTATGCCTACGAACAGGCATCAATGCACCGGAAAGCGCCGACTTTTAGAGCGAGCTAGGAAAAGATGAAGTGGGAAATCGAAAGCTAGCACATTCGGCTTCCCATTTCCTACTCTACTTGATGCCTAACACCTCTTTGGACATATGCATGGCCACTAACATATGTGGAACATCCACCACTTCAGCAATCTTGAGATCACCCGCCAAGGAGCACAACGCATAGGCTTCTGAGGAAGTCAGGTCGTGTTCAGCTTCCAGATATCCAACCATATACTTCACGGCCTTTTTTGCTGCTTCATCAATGCTTGTTCCAAAGGCAGTTACTGCATAATAGTCATCGGTTTCATATTCTGGTTCATCTATAGAACGCCCTCCTTTCAACACCTCTATTTCGTAGACGAACCGCATGGGCGCTTCAATGGCCGTACCACATACCTCGCCCATCCCCTGAGCAGCATGGGCATCTCCAATACTAAAAAGTCCTCCTTCCACAAAAACGGGAAAGTAGACCGTGGTTCCTTCAATGATATTGGGATCGTCCATATTGCCACCATTAGCTCTAGGAGGAATCGTTGAAAGCAACTCTTCAGTGGCAGGCGCCACCCCCATAACGCCTGGAAATGGACGCAGCGGTACATTAATTTTCCCTTTGAAAGGGACACTTGTCATCCCTTCTTTTAGTGGAAAGGTTCGCAAATAGGGTTCTTTAAAATCATCCGCTAAAAAGCCAAAGCCCGGCAAAATCGCAGTCCAGCCCCAATCCACTAAATCAATCTTGTGAATCTTAACCTTCAATACATCGCCCACTTCAGCTCCTTCCACGTAAACGGGGCCAGTAATTGGGTGTATGGGATCAAAACTCAATTTATCCAACGCACTTACATCAGAATCAATCTCAAACTGTTCATCACTAGCATCCTCGGTAAACGCCTCAATCACACTTCCTGAAGGCACTCGAAGCACTGGCTCGATTGTACTACTAAATTTACTATGGGTCTGATCCTTGGTTAAGGTGTATTGTACTTCCGGTATTTCACTACCTACCTCTTCTTCGACTCCGATATCTTCTTCTTCGGCTTGATCTGATGCTACAGGTGCATTGCAAGCTGACAGCAACAGCAGAAGGCACACCCCTTTTATAGCCGTTAATAAGAACTGTTTCTTCATACTTAGTTTATGTTTTGGTTATGCGAAATCAAATTGTGTCTCCCTTAGAGGCAATTATCTCTAGTAGTCATAATAGTATTCCAACTTTCATTTTGGGGAAAGAGAGTCGTTATTCTATGATTAGCTTTTTGATGCTTAAAGGAATATTGTCATTAACTAACTGCACAAAAAAGAGGCCGCTAGCCAGCTGATCAACTGGCATTTCGATCTGCTGTATTCCGGGAATTGCCCTTCCAATAGATATCCTTCGAACAACCTTACCGGACACATCTAGAATGACAGCATCCAGATTTCCCCGAAGTTCCGGCATTCTTATCCACAAGAATGCCTTATCCGTTGCAGGATTTGGGGTAAGCATCCAATCAATATTGGCTTTGGTGGGATCATCTACATTATTTATACAAGAGGTCTTAAAGGACAGGGAAGCAGAATACTCACTCTGCACTTGCGCACAACGGCTCTTCACGGATACCTCGTATTCTGCACAAGACTCCAGGTTATTCAATACATAACTCGTATCATTCACTATAGCTGCCAACCAATCCGAATTCCCTTTTATGCGATACCGCAAAAAATAGTCTATCGCCGGCGCTACCCTCTCCCAGCTCACTCTGGCCATGGTCGTCCCGACCGCTACGGTATCCAAACCAACGGGAATATTACAATTGTTCGCAGGAACTATTTGTACACAATAGTCCTCTACCTCTCCAAAAGCTTGACCAGAAAAGGGACAAGTGCCCGAAACGGATTGAAATTGCATAATGACCCGCATTCTTGTAACCCCCATCATGGCATCAGGTGCAATAGCTAAGGTTCCTGTGACAGGTAAGTTGCTAGCCATTCCAGCATCAAATACTTTCTCACTATTTTCGAACCCTCCATTCTGGTTCAGGTCGATATAAACTTCAAAATATTCACTAAAACTCACTCCGCCATATCCTGGTACTAGCATCAGTGGATAACTCCCCCCTTGTTCTAACTGAGTCACAGCCAAACCTGTATAGTCTCCGTAAGCATCAGGATCTTGGCCACTCATATTATCTAGCGGTCCGATCATTACTCGCTCTATCCATTCATTAGTAGATTCGAGAAAATCGGTTATGCAATAGTTCAAATCCAGGCAGGCACCACAACCCCTAGTGCTAAAGTAGAAAGAGCTCCCAAAGTCTTTCGTGTCTGTCGCACAGATAGACTGCAACTGCACTTCATACTTTGCACAAGCCTGCAAGAGCGTAAGCATGGCAAAGGTATCGGCAACCGTTATTGTATCCCATTCTCCTCCCTCATCCAATCGATATCTCAATTGATAGCTTTCTGCTGCTAGAACACTATTCCAGTTTACGTCTGCCGTGGTGGCAGTTATCTCACCAAACTGGACCTCACTTGGTGCATCACAACATCCATCACTAGTAAATACCAGGGATGGAGAATAATCTAAAGTATCACTTTCACAATACGCTTTAAATTGATACTCGTACATTGTACAAGCGGTTAATGTAGGAAAGGTTTGGGGTGAGCTGGCCTCAGGGATTTCATTCCAGCTAGGTGTCCCTAATTCTCGCCATCTTAGATCAATCCTGGTATTGATATCAAAAGAAATCCATTCTACGGTGGCAGCTGTATCTATCAACACTGCAAAGTCCGGATTAGTGGCTGGAGGGCAAGTTCCACACTCTTCCATAAAATCAGTCAGGCTGTTATTGAGATTTAGCACTCCTCCACTGACCGTAATTCCATCCAGCGATTCGTTTGGTTTAACCCCTTCCATAATGTAGCGCTTTACTTCTAAAGCAGCAACTGCTGGAGCATTCTCCACGATATCTAGAAAATCATCACATGGTGCCGAATACAATAGGGCAATGGCTCCCGCAACCTGAGGAGTAGCCGCAGAAGTACCTCGAAATGGTCCGTAATCATTCCCAGAGTCCAAGGTAAAAACGTCTTCTCCAAAAGCGCCCAGGTCGATGCTGACAGCTCCCCAACCAGCAGCTTCAACTTTTTGATTCCGCCTGTCTATATTGGTTACGGAGATCAAATAATCACTCGGGCAGCTAGTAGGAAGGTCTCCATCGACATCTACATCTACAATTCGATTAGCTGTGGCTCCAGCACTGAGTACGCCTACTTCTCCCAACGCATCATACATGTCGCACCAAAGGGGAGCATCTTCCACTTCTCCAAAATTGAGGCCCCAAGAAGAATTCGTGGCTACTACAAAGGCACCCCATTCGCCTCCTGTTTCATTATATTGTTTTCTTAATGCTAATGGATAGGAATAGGAAGAAATAACCCTAGCCTCCGTGGTATTTAGCCCGTTGGCAACCATCATTATCTTCACGCCCCAATTGACCCCTGTAACCCCAATTCCATTATTCCCAATGGCCCCAACGATACCAGAAACGGAGGTACCATGACGAGGGTCACCACTGATGTCATCATCATTTACTGCATTTATCGTATTCCAACCTCGGTAATCATCTACAAAGCCATTACCATCATCGTCGATGTCATTGTTCGGTATTTCATTGTGATTAATCCAGAGGTTAGCCTGTATATCCTCATGCATGAGATCTATCCCAGAATCGATTACACAAACTACGATGGTATCTCCCCCGGCAGTAACTCCTCCTGTAGAAATGTCCCAAGCAAGTTCTGCGTCCATGTCTGCCCCAGCCAGGCCGCCATTAAGTCCTGAGTTAATGTATTGCCACTGAGAAGTGAATAAGGGATCATTGGGGGTTGTCTCCCGGTAAGATATTAAATGGTTAAACTGCGCTTGAGCAACCGTTCCAGATTTCCGTACTGCTGCCAAAAAATGGTATTCGTTGATCGCTCCGAAATCAAAGGAGATCAGCCAAATATCCAATGGTTTAGACACCAACTCCTTGACGGCTATCTCCGTTCGCTCTCCCTTGAAAAAGTGCCATTCCTTCGCCCAAGCTTTGATATCTGTAGTAGGCAATAGTTTGACTAGTAATTCTCCTTGTACTCGGTCTAGCTGCTGTGCCCTTAATGGACTAATAGATGTACCGACAACGAGGAAGAGGATAAGGAAAAACTTTTTCATAGGATCGAAATTATCAGAAGAAGCAAGCTTTAATTTGCCAGCTTCCCTCACATTTTTTTGGATTTCAATTGAATAGAAATTCAAAATGTGATGAGAACCTTTCTGGATTTGTAGATAGCCCATAAATCTACACAATTCAGGTGATTAAAAAGTGGCCCTTTTATGGCTTTGTCACAAAAGGAGCAGTAAATATTTAACGGAAAGCTTTTACCTTGTGAATCAAAACTACCTAAAACACCAATGGAAGGGAAAAGCGCAATGGGACATCTTCTGAAGGACGAAAGGCAGAAGCATATTAAGCCAGTAGGTATGAGTTCACTTAACAGCAAAAGACAGGGTTTCCTCTATCTATTGATCCTTTGTCTCCTAACTCCTTTATATGGGTTTGGCCAACGAGTTGAATCTCCAGACATCCAATTGGATAATCCATACAACAGTATGTATGTCCACTTGTACTTCTTACAGCAGAAGACTTTTGCTCCAGATTCGTCGGCAAAAGCCCTGGATATAAGGGATGCAACGCCAGAAATAGAACGCCGACGTGCCATACAGTTGAAACAAATTCTAGATGGGAAAGGCTTGTATGTCAGGTTTGGGCAGATCCCCCAGGATGCCAACTACTACGACAGTACAGCCAGGAGGTCTGTTTATATTCCTTTCCCAGAAGCTTTGCCTGAAGTCTACTTAGAGAAACAGGACAGTTTATGGCTGTACAGCGCCGAAACGGTTGCCAATATTCCAGATTTACACAGATCCATATATCCCTTTGGAGCAGATTTCCTCTTAAACCTGTTCCCAAAATTTGGCCAAACAAAGTTCTTGGGATTGGCCATCTGGCAATTATCAGGCATTGTGATTATGATTGTCCTTGCCTTTCTATTGCATTTTCTCCTCAGCCGCGCCTTGAATCCTGTTGTCAAACGCTTGAGTTCCTCCAGGCTATACCCCTCCCTGGTTGCACCATCTCTGGTTAAGAGAATTGCGCAATTACTCAGTGTCTGGATTATTGTTCGCATACTTAAGATCTTCATCCCCGCCTTACAATTTGAACCAGAGGTGCTCATATCTGCGGTTCGAGTAGCTAATATCGTTAGTACACTACTCATCATGCTCATTGTACTAAGGGTGTTGGACATCTTCATGCTTTACTTTCATAAGCTTACACAGCGCACTGAAAATAAATTAGATGAGCAGGTAGTTCCGATCCTAAAGCGCTCATTGCAGGCCGTCATTATTTTATGGGCTGTTTTCCAAGCTTTAAATCTATTAGAGGTCAATGTCACGGCCTTGATTGCGGGGGTTTCCATTGGAGGCTTGGCCATTGCTTTAGCAGCTCAAGACACGGTGAAGAACCTCATTGGTTCGGCTATGATTTTTGTGGATAAACCCTTTCAAATAGGAGATTTCATCGATCTTGGTGGCTTTTCTGGTACCGTAGAAGAGGTAGGATTTCGAACTACTCGCATCCGAAAACCAGATAGCTCATTAGTGGCCGTCCCCAATGGTGTGATCGCCAATCAGTCGATCACAAATATGGGTGTTCGGGTCTATCGCCTATTTCAGACACAGCTGGGCATCACCTATGGCACCCCTCCTGAACGGATAGAATTATTCACTGAAAGTCTGAAGCAACTCATCACCTCACACCCTCATACGCAAAAGGAAGGGTATTATGTCCACCTTAGCAGCTTGGCTGATTCCTCCCTCAATGTTCTGTTCAGAGCCCCGCTCCAGGTTACGGACTATGCTACGGAACTCAGGGTTAAAGAAGAGTTATTACTGGCAATCTTGAGAATTGCAGATAGCTTAGAAATCAGTTTTGCCTTCCCTTCCAGTTCGATTTATGTGGAATCTATGCCATCGGAGCAGAAGCAGATCGTAGAAGAAGGGGCATCACCTACAGAAAGGGTCAAAAGTCTCCTGGATCAATTGAAACAAGATTTCAATAAGCATCTCCCATAACGGATGTTTGGCCACTACCGCTTGAGTAGAATAATACACTATTCAATAGTGGTTATTAAGCAAGTTGTTCTTCTAACTTGCTTAGTAACCACTCTCTGTCAAAAACGTAGGGCATATTCTCCAGTTGTGGTTTCGCCTTGCTTGCTACGCTGTTTTTTTGTTTCACCAACTTTAGCAATATCCGGATAAAGTTTTCATAAGGTTCTCTCACTTGTTTGGTAATTACCTTATTCCGCTTTAGATACATCCGAAAAGCCGCGGCTTGAGACAGCAGCACTTCCCAATCCTTTTTTTCATAAAAGATCTTCAAAAAAAGCACTTTAGAATCCAAGGTGTAATGAATATCGGTAAAGGATACTTCTTGTAAATGTTGCTGAGCTTGATTGAAAGATTGCTTCCAAAAGTATAAATCAGCCAAATTGTAATGGTAGGCATTATCCCGAAAGTCCTCGGACAACTCAGGTGCATGTTTCACTATGAACGATTCTGTCCAATCAATTCGATTCAACTTCAGTCCCAACTTCACTACGTTCTTAAAAGTCCAAGGGGATAAATCCCCGTCTACATAAACCAATTTCTTGTCTATACTCTCCAGGTAAAGATTCAGGCATTCTGCTAGGTAGTGAGTATCCCCAGCTCTGAGTTTTCGGATAGAAAAATTAATGGCAAACAAATAGATCAACTGTATTTCGGAAGTATTCAATTGATCAATGTCTCGATGAATAAGTTGCTTAAGCGTTTGGAAGTGGTCATCTTTATTCTCCTGTGTCAGCATCGCATAAATCTCTCGATAAATAGCAATGAGTGGGATATCGGGGTATTGGTGAACTTGTAGAAACTGGAAGATTTCAGGCATCAACGGCAAGTGATAATCTGCTGCCATGGCTTGGCCACGATCCAACATCTCGCAACTATACTTAAGTTTCTTGATCAGATAGTAAGCATCCAGCTGATCCGAGGCTGTCTGGAGATGAGGGTCATACTTTCTGCTTCTTTGCTTTAAAAAACTACGATTAGCCAAATCTGCCGCCAATAATTGCTGATGATGATAGCGAGCTCCCGTCTGCCTTTGTCCTTCCCAAACTCTAGTTAATCGGGAAGCGAGAAAACGATAGTGCTTACTTAGGTTTCTCTCAAAACAAGCTTCCATGGTGTGATAGTGATCTAGCCCCTTCTGGCCCTTCATCCATTTGTAGCCAATGTAATCCTCTAGTTGTTTTAGAAGCAGGCTACTTAGATGATTCATTTTCTTATCGTCGTAAGACACAGCCCCAAACAACTCTCGAAACAATTTTTCTCGGTCGATTTTTTTGGGATGAAAGCGAGGGGCATAGGATCGCAAGAGCTGAAAAAAATCAATTAACGCTTGATTTTTGTTGAAAAAAGGAGAGCGAATGTATTCATCAAACTCTGTCCATTGCTTGGTATCAAAGGTTTTAAGCAGTTCAATTAGCTTCGTTTTCTCCATCAGTTTGTCATATTACTTGCTGTTTTGGGAAGAATACGTCTTTCTTTCTTTTGATTTTCCACTCATTTCTTCCAATTACCTCAAATTAAATACAGGCCATAAAAAACTTTATTACAGATACTTGCAACATTAAATGGCATAAAAAACACTAAATTCTATCTGATAATTTAGTCAAAATGTGCCTTTTTCTCGATTTTGTTGCACCTACCTTTGTATGGCTAATTGCAAAAGAACATTAATCGTACTCAAATCTACCTCTATACTAGTTTGAGTCAACTTAGACGCCATGCCATCATTCAAACACTACCCAAATAAGAAAAGAGTACTCGCTTGTCTCATAAGTTTTATTGCACTGTTTTCGACCCTAAGTAGCAGTGCGCAAATAGAAGTTTGGCCGGGGGATGCTAGCAATAATGGAGAGGTTAACAATATAGATTACCTATTCATCTGGTATGCAGAAGGTCAAATCGGCATTCCACGCGCAGAAACCGGCATTTTTTGGCAGGCTTACCCTGCTGAACCTTGGAACCAAGTCTTTCCCGGCACCACCCTTGACTTCGCCCATGCAGATTGTGATGGCGATGGTTTAGTCAATGAGAATAACAGTGACGTTGCAGTTGTATCAAGCAATTATGGTCAAATTCGTGAAGGTGCCAGCCCGGAAACACTTCCACTTGGCACACCAGGAATGAGCATTCCCCTTCGGCTTGAACGCACGGATGATCGACCGTTATTTGAAGGCAACAATGTCAGTACGCAACTCATCATGGGAGATGCGGATAATCCAGTAGAAAACTTCAAAGGACTCGCTTTTTCCTTGAAATTTGATCCAAGTGTCATCAGCAATGGTTTTTCCACCAGTGTGGATGGCAATTCATGGATTAACCAGGATAATACGGGAGTTTCCATTCAACAACGGATCACCCAGATTGGCCCCAGGACAGAAAGAGCTATGGCCGTAGGAAAACCTAATGGCTCTCCTTCTGGTTTTGGCCCCATCTTGAATCTGGGTATTATCATTGAAGACAATGTGATCAGTTTAGAAGGGAAGGATAGCATTACTACTTATATCAGTATTGAGAGAGCAGGTCTGAAAGACGGTGCCTTCAATTGGATTCCTATAGCTACCGATTCATTAGCAATTACTATATACAACCAAAATAGTACTCTTACCACTTCGACGATCAACACTGAACTCGATCCATTAGGGATTCGTATCTACCCTAACCCTTCTGCTGGAAGCATTCAGGTGAGTAATCCCAGAAATATTCCGATCCAAGGATTCAGGGTTTTGGATATTAGAGGACGACTTGTGCAGACCCAATCAAATGATCTCCGCACTTCGCGTTCCCCCTTACATCTGGACAACACCTTGCCAGACGGCTTGTATTTTATACAGGTCTTGCATACTGATGGCCAGATTAGTACGCATAAACTATACCTAGATAGGCGGTAAGCATTCCAACTCATCCCCTATCAGCAGTAATGTTTACGACACTTCCACACTCCTTCAAGGGAGTGTAGGGAGTACGATCCTACTACTTACTACAAAACTTTATTAATCTTCATTACTTCAAAAAGTGTCTATGAAAAAGTTAATATTGGCCACCTTGGCCCTGATCGCACTATGTTTAAGTGCTTGTGATCCAGAATCTGTTACGCTCGAATGCCAAAGTAATATGTCCGTCAGTGTAGATGGCTGCATCGAAAACGAGCAAGGGGATTTGGTTCCCAATGTAGTACTCACCTATCTTCTGACAGATGGGTGCTTAGCCCCTACCATTTGCTTTACGAATGCCAGCACGGGTGTGATAGAATGTTTACCCGAACTCATAACTGGCAGCGAACAGCAAATCTCTCTATCGCATCTATTGGCAGGATCCATTTATACTTTCATACTTGAAGCGGTGGGAAGCTATATCGAACAGGGCGTGACCTTAGCCATCTGCGAGGGGGAAAATGATGATGAGCAAGGTGGAGGAGATGGTAGTAATGATGGACAGAACTGCTCTAGTACATTGAGAACTAGTCATACCGGATGTCAAACCAATGATCAAGGAGTTCAAACGCCCAGCATTGATCTGACTTATAGGGTTTCTACAGGCTGCACCGGCATGACACTTTGCTACACCAACAATCAAAACACAGATAGGGTTTGTTTCGATGAATTGGTAGCCGGACAACAACAAGAAGTAACCTTAACGGATTTACTGCCAGAGGCACAGTACAGGTTTATATTAACCAATGGTAGCATCACCCTTTCCAGCGCTACTACTACTACCCGTTGTGATTAGTTTAGATCATTATAAAATCCCTTAACTGATCCTATCAAATGCAAGAAGGCGCTCCCCACTAAGGAAGCGCCTTCTCTATTTAAGCACCGCAAATAAGCGGTATTTAATTGTTCATATTGGTCAAGAACTCCTCGTTACTAGAAGTATGGATCATATGCTTACGCAAAAACTCCATAGCCTCGTCTGGCTTCATATCGGATAAATGATTACGAAGGATAAACATACGCTGTAGAGTATCTTTATCCAAGAGAAGATCTTCACGACGAGTACTAGATTTCGTTAAGTCGATGGATGGATACAATCGCTTATTCGCTAAAGAGCGGTCCAATTGTAGTTCCATATTACCCGTACCCTTGAATTCTTCAAAGATCACGCCGTCCATCTTAGAACCTGTATCAATTAAGGCTGTGGCCAAGATAGTCAATGAGCCTCCTCCTTCAATATTACGAGCCGCACCAAAGAATTTCTTGGGCTTGTGCAAAGCATTCGCTTCCACACCCCCAGACAGTACTTTACCACTAGCAGGAGCAACCGTGTTGTAAGCCCTGGCCAAACGCGTAATGGAATCCAGTAGAATACACACATCGTGACCACTTTCTACAAGTCGCTTGGCCTTTTCCAGTACTACGCCGGCTACCCGAACGTGGTTCTCCGCAGGCTCGTCGAAAGTTGAAGCAATCACCTCTGCATTTACACTACGCTTCATATCAGTAACCTCTTCCGGACGTTCATCGATCAGCAAGACAATCAGATAAGTCTCTGGGTGGTTCTTGGCTACCGCATTTGCCACATCCTTCAACAACCAGGTTTTACCGGTTTTAGGCTGTGCTACGATCAATCCACGCTGTCCTTTCCCGATTGGCGTAAAAAGGTCAATGATTCTTGTACTGAAATCTCTGCCCGTTGGTGACATTAACAAATTAAACTTCTCATTCGGGAAAAGCGGCGTCAAATAATCAAAAGGAACACGGTCGCGAATATCTTGCGGCTCCAATCCATTGATCTTTGATACGCGAAGCAGAGCGAAATACTTCTCGCCTTCTTTAGGCGGGCGAATAGCTCCTCGAACGGTATCCCCAGTTCTCAAACCAAAGAGTTTGATTTGTGAAGGAGAAACGTAGATATCATCAGGGGAAGTCAAGTAATTATAGTCAGCAGATCGTAAGAAACCGTATCCGTCTGGCATCATTTCAAGAATCCCTTCACCTTCAATAATCCCGTCTAGTTCGATGTCGAATTTTGGCGGCGGTAATTCGTATTCTTCGTTGCGTTCGTTGCGTTCGGGACGGCTTCCGCGATCCCCTCGGTTGGCGCGAGTTCGCTCCACTTTCTCTTGCTGTTCCAATTCAACCTCTGAGGGTTGGTATTCTTGAACAGGCTCTTCGGCTTTGTCCTCCGCCTCTTCTTTAGCAACTTTAGTGTTATTGGTAGCAAAAGCCTCTTGCGTTTCAGCAGGCTTTGCATTAGGATCAATTTTAGTGCGAGCTCTGCGCTTTCTAGTCGGGGCTGGAGATTCTTCCTTAGAATTACTCGATTTTCCGTTAGCGTTCGCACCATCTTTGTCTCTAGTTCTGCGTGTTCTGGCGCGTCTTGGTTTGGCTGTTGGGGCTTGTTTTTCTTCTTCTTCTTCTTGCTTTTTTTCACTAGCTCCAATGACCGCTTGCTGATCCAAAATTTTGTGAATCAGCTCCTGCTTATTCATACGCTTGTAGCCCTTCAACTCCAACTGCTCCGCTAGTTCCTTGAGCTCAGGCACAAGCATGTCATTCAATTGCAAGATATCAAACATAATGCTGATAGTATGATGTTAAAATGAGAATCCAAAGATTGGTTCCTTCAATGAAAAAATTATTTCTTCGAAAATTGCTTTCTTCAGGAATTATATCCAACGGATAAATGTTTTCTTTCGAGTGGCAGACTTTTATCAACTGGAATATAAAACTATGCGAGAATCTTTATTTCCTTTAAGGCAGATCAGTACCCCGTGATTGAGCTTAAGTTTTGGAGATCAATAGAACTTGAAAATTGTAGCACTCAAATCTCATAAAACCTTTCAACTCGTGTGCCAAAATAGTGGGAAAAAGCAGGAGTTGATTAAGTGAACACCTTTGCCAAACTTATATAAAAGATGTAAAAAGTGTGGGGCGCTTCTGCGTTCTTGTCACAGCAAAAATACATTTAATTTTTAAATTCAAATAGTATCTTTGCAAAAATTCTAACCAAAGAAAATAGATATAGTTCATTTCCACACCATATTTTCCCATTTTTTAAAAAATTTTAACAACCGCTATGCTTGAGATTAGTTACATCCGAGAAAACCGTGAACGGGTATTGCAGGGCTTGAAAGTGCGAAATTTTTCGGAAGAGGAACTAGAAATTGTAGAGAAAGTGCTTTCTCTGGATGACAAAAGGAAAAATCTCCAAACGGAGTTAGATAATAAACTGGCTGAAAGAAATTCGATTTCCAAATCCATTGGTGACCTTTTCAAGCAAGGCAAGAAGGACGAAGCCAATGCCATGCGTCAGCAGGTGAATGACTTAAAGGACAATGCCAGTCAAATTGAAGAAGACCTGAAACTCACTAAGTCTAAGTTAGCTGAAACCTTAGTGCAGCTTCCCAACATTCCACACCCCTCTGTACCTACCGGCAATACCGATGAGGATAATGAGGTGGCAAAGGATTGGACAGGAGCACTGCCAGACTTAGGAGATGATGCGAAACCCCACTGGGAACTAGCGAGCCGATACAATATTTTCGACCTCGAACTCGGTGTTAAAATAACTGGTTCTGGTTTTCCCGTTTTCAGAGGAAAAGGAGCTCGTCTAGTACGCGCTTTGATCGCCTTTTTCCTAGACGAAGCAGCTCGTGCCGGATATGAAGAGGTGATTCCACCGCTCTTAGTCAACGAATCTACTGCTTACGGGACAGGTCAGCTTCCAGATAAGGAGGGACAGATGTATTACGCTGAAAAAGATGACCTATATCTGATCCCTACGGCCGAGGTACCTGTGACTAATATCTATCGTGACGTCATTATAAAGGATGAAAGTGATTTCCCAATTAAACTCACGGGCTATACTCCTTGCTTTAGAAGGGAAGCTGGCTCCTATGGGGCTCACGTAAGAGGGCTGAATCGCGTTCATCAGTTCGATAAGGTTGAAATCGTACGGATTGAACATCCGGATAGGTCCTATGAGGCTTTAGATGAGATGGTGAAGCACGTAGAAGGTTTGCTGGAAAAGCTAGAGTTGCCCTACCGCATACTTAGGTTGTGCGGAGGTGATCTAGGCTTTACTTCTGCACTCACCTATGATTTCGAAGTCTATTCTGCCGCACAAAAACGTTGGTTGGAAGTAAGTTCCGTTTCTAATTTTGAAACCTTCCAAACCAACCGCCTCAAGTTGCGTTACAAGACAGAACAAGGGAACCGCTTGGCGCACACCTTAAATGGTAGTGCATTGGCTTTGGCTCGAATCATCGCATCATTGATCGAAAACAATCAAACGCCGGAAGGAATACGAATTCCTAAAGCCTTACAATCTTATACGGGCTTTGACCTGATCGACTAATTTTTTATTATGGGAGGACTAACGCACTTCCCTGCATAAGGAAGTGCGCTAGATATTGCGTGAAAGCGCGAATATGGCTAGTTTTATATCGTTCTCCCGCTCATCAAAATCTAAGTTGGTCCACATGAATGGAATTTATCTTGGCTTCATGGTGATTACCGGTATTTTTTCCCTGATCGGTATGTTCGTCAGTAATCGCCTTAAATCGAAATTCAATCAGTACAGTCAAATGCCCCTTCGCAATGGCATGAGTGGTCGTGAGGTGGCAGAAGCTATGTTGAATCATTATGGCATCCAAGATGTCCGGATTGTAGAAGGAAAAGGGTTCCTGACAGACCACTACAATCCCATGAAAAAGGTGGTAAGTCTAAGTCCAAATGTATTTCGAGGGCGTCACATTTCGGCTGCGGCTGTGGCCGCCCATGAATGTGGTCATGCCGTTCAGCATGCGAAGGCTTACCCCTGGCTAAAATTCCGTTCGGCTATGGTCCCCTTGGTCAATGTCGCCTCACGCGCTCAACAATTTTTGTTGATGCTTACCGTAGGCGCAATGGGTGTATCCAATAATTACACCATGCTGATGATCACCGTGGCAACTTTTCTAGTAACTGCGGCATTTAGTATCATCACGCTGCCTGTAGAGTTTGACGCCAGTAACAGGGCTTTAGCCTGGCTGGATAGCAGCGGCGTTTTGGGAGGCACAGCGTACGACGGCGCAAAAGATGCACTCAAGTGGGCAGCCATGACCTACGTAGTAGCCGCATTATCCGCTCTCGTGATTTTATTGTATCTTTTGATGAAATTATCGGCAGCAAGAAGAAGGTAATTAGTGAGTCAAAGTGCAGCTATTCATCGCGTTTGCGGGAGCTTTTGTACTTTGAGGACCTGCTTTCTCCGTTATAGAAAGGATCGTATTTTAAAGATTAAATATTCCGAATATGGAAGACATTCAAGAAATAATGGAAATGGCCCAATTGAGTATGGACGCGGCCATAGAACACTTGCAGAACGAATTGGTAAAAGTGAGAACAGGCAAAGCTTCTGCATCCATGTTGGGCGGTATAGTAGTTTCTTATTATGGCAGTCCTACACCGTTGAACCAAGTCTCTAACATCAGCGCCTCTGACTCTCGCACCCTGAACATTCAGCCTTGGGAAAAGAACATGTTAGGTCCCATCGAAAAAGCTATTTTTGAAGCGAACCTCGGCATTACACCTCAAAACAATGGGGAAATGGTTATTCTAAATATCCCTCCATTAACTGAGGAACGACGGAAAGAGCTGGTGAAAAAGAGTAAGAGCTTAGCAGAAGACACCAAAGTCGGCGTAAGAAAAGCACGCCGTGAGGCTATAGATGATATCAAGAAGCAGGTAAAAGATGGGTTCCCTGAAGATGCAGGGAAAAAGAAGGAGGATGAAATTCAAACCCTAACCAATAAGTACACGGACAAGATCGATGACATGGTAAGAGCAAAAGAAGCCGATATTATGAAGATTTAAGCTTAGGGATTTGTAAAATCCGATTTAAGCCTTATTTTTGTGCCTCTTTTGAAAAAGCTTTAGACCAAACATAAATACGTGTAGCAATGAAAAGGACGTTTCAACCTTCGAGAAGAAAAAGAGCAAACAAGCATGGATTCCGTGCTCGCATGAGCAGCAAGAATGGTCGTAAGGTATTGGCTCGCCGTCGTGCTAAGGGCCGTGCCAAATTGACTGTATCCGACGAAAAACGCCTGAAGTAAGATAGAATAAGTGTGGGAGTGATCTCGCTTCTGCTTCGTATCTGTAATTTCAGGTATCCTATATAGATCTTCACAAAAAAGTGAATAGAATCTCCGTTATTCTATTCACTTTTTTGTGTGCTTGCCTGGTCTTTCCCCTTCTTTTTCCAGCGCATCTGTGCAAATCATAACGCCAGCAGATAGAGGCCGCGCTCGGTGAGTGCGCCCGGAGGGCAACTTCCCACTAATAATCGAATCGATTCTTCTATATATTATCTCCTCTTAATCTTCTGAATCGTTTACGTGCTTCTACAGCAAACGTACTTCCTGAAAAATCGATAAATAAGGTTTCATACAAGGTTTTCGCCTTTTCTACATCATTAAGGTGAGTTTCATAGAGTTCAGCTAGGGCAAACAAGGAATTATCTGCCCGAATCTCTTCTTTATATTTTTCTACGATCGTCTCATACAATGCTGCTGCCTTTTCATAATCCCGCTTCTTCTTATATACATTGGCCTTCAAGTACAAAACATCGTCTTGTAAGGAGTGCTCCGGAAAAGCAACCAACAAGCTATCCATTTTGTCAAATGCTTCCTGGAATCGGTTTTGGAAAACCAGTAGTTCTGCTTGAGAGTAAGTGATCAAAGCTGTAGCAGAGGTATCCAAGCCTAGATTGTCCATAATGAAAACCGATAGATCCAGCGCATCATTAGCAATCAGGCGTGAAGTAGAAGCTTTTAAAATATCAAACTGGGTTTGTGCCCACTGGAAATCGCCATTAAAATAGGATAATTTGGCATTGCGAAAGCGAGCTTCATGTCCCAACAGATCTTCCTTAAAAGCCTTATCTACTTGAGAATACAAGAGCGTAGATTCCCACACTTCCCCTTTCATCAAATAAAAATCAGCCAAGCTTAATTTTCCATTGGCCTGCACGATTCGATCGATCCCAGGGAAGTTGATTAGTTCATTTAAAATTTGAATCGCCTTGTCAAGATCATTTAGATAAAAGGCTTGCAATTCTGCCAATTCTAAGACAATGCCCGCTGTAGCTCTTGAGCGACCAAATTCATTAAGAAAGCTCTCATATTGCGACTCCAAAATACGCAGATCTTCCTCTGTGTAGCTATATCCTTCTACCAACTTGCTTCGCCGACAGCGGAGGGCCTCTCTCTTGGCATCAATATAAAAGGTTGAGGCAAGTCCCTTGCTCTCCACTATGTATTCATAAGCAGCAATGGCCGCATCATAATCCTTATCATTGGAGGCAATACGAGCCAGACGATAAATACGCCCCCCATTCTCTCCAAACCTACGATCCAGGGCTTTAACTTGCCGAAAGGCATTTTTGTAGTCCTTCCTTTGGATAAACACCCAAGTCAGCATTTCACTCAAATGAATGGCGTTCTCTGATTTTTGCAAACGCTCGTAGAGCTGTCTTTGTAACTCTTTATAATCTTCTTCCAGCAGATACCGCTGAAAAATGGTTTTCATATTGTTAAGTCGCTCTGGGCGATCTTCCAAACTATTTAGATAATTGGTGACCATCTTGGGGACATCCCCTTTTCGGCGATATAGATCCCCTAGGTTGTAGGAAAAGATCCGTTTATCTCTTAGTAGTTGGGCCCCTTTTTCGTAGGTAGCAATGGCTTCTTCATACTTGGTAAGGGAAAGGAAAGAATTGGCGAGGCGGGTAATTCGATATTGCTCCTTGGGCAGGTTCTCGATAGCCGCAGCATACATCTTCTTCGCTTCCTCATCTTTGAACTGTCTCTCCAGCAGCTTTCCATAGGTCACATAAAGGTTCACTTTCTCCGGCGTTTTCCGCAACTGCTGCTTAATAACGGTTTCACCCCGCTTAAAGTCCTCCATCGCCAGCAAACACTCCACGAAACGATCGAAGAAGAAATCATTTCTCGTATTCTTATTGTACAATTTTTCGTAGAGAACAGCCGCTTTTTCATATTCCCCATCTCGAAAATATTGCTGAGCCAATTGCGCTTCTTGCGCAAAAACAGAAATGGTCAGAAATGAAAACAACACTAGGGGCAGAAGGCTCCGCACTTTCATAAGCCAATCATTTAAAAGATTATTCCAGGAATAAACAAGATAAGGAATGATAATAAAAGCTGCTTTACCAGCACTACAATAAAAACGTCGCTTTTAGTATAAAGTTGCTTCCGGGCCGAAGTGCAATGCTGCTAATTATCAAGAACAGTGGGATCAGGATGGGGTTATCAACAAAAAAAGGGCTAAGCTCCGAAGAACTTAGCCCTTTTGGCTTTAAGCCATATCTGTTATTCGAGTTTGAATCTAACAGGAAGGTTGAACTGTACACGTACAGGACGACCGCGTTGCTTACCTGGTGTCCACTTGATACCCTTAGAGTTCATCAAGTTAACCACTCGAAGTGCTTCGCCTCCACACTGAGCCCCAATGTCACGAACGACCTTGGCATCAGTCACGGAACCGTCTTTTTCCACAACGAACTGGATCACACAAGTACCTTCAACACCATTCTCACGAGCAATCGCAGGATATTTGATATTCTTATAAATGAATTCCAACATCTTCTTATCTGCACACTGCTTTTTAGCTTGTTCTCCACCGGATTCGTTTTCACAACCGGGGAAACGAGGCATTTGCTCAACCACCTTGAAGATTTCCTCTACTTCAGGCTCTGGTGGAGGAGGTGGAGGTGGAGGAGGTGGAGGTGGCGCCTCAGCAACAGGATCAGGACGTTCAACTTCTGTTTCTTCGTCGATACTGTTATCTACAAATTCAGGCTCATCCTCTTCGATTAGTTCTTCCTCTGGTACCTCCTGAATGACAGGGGGTGGAGGAGGTGGAGGAGGCGGTGGTGGTTCTGCCGTCCGAGGAGGTTCGATTTCGATATCTTCCTCCAATGTGTCCATATATTGGCTCACATCAATTGTTTTCTCGAACTGTGTCCACCCAAATGCCAATACTGTTAAACCAACAGCAACCACTAGACCAAGATTGAAAAAAGTACCACTGAGCTTGAACACATCCGCTCCTGGATACTTATTTCTACCCTCTAATGGTGAACCGCCAGGCTTACTCTCGTATTGTTCAGCCAGTCCACTAGAAGACCTCTTAGAGTAAATTGATCGCATCACGATGACTAAGCCAACGATTCCTACGATAATTGCCCCCGTAAAAGCCCCTAATTGACCACCTGTAACTGTCACGTCAAGCACTAACATACTGATAGGGTTTTACTTGAAAAAATATAAAAACAATAGGCTCGCTATTGAGCCGATAATATTAGCAATAATGTCAAGGAATTCAAAATATCGGCCCGGAAAAAAAAGATACTGAGCGACCTCCATTAGAATCCCATAGAATGAACCCAAGCAGATGGCTAAAACGATGTTTTTTGTATGGAGTGCATTCTTTTTAGAAAGTCCCCAATAGATAGCCACAACCAAGATCATATATACCAGAGCATGGGCTAACTTGTCCGGTGACATCAAGTCCAATTCAATCTTGGGCATGCTCTGTTTAGGCATAACTGAAGCCCAAGTAATGACAACTCCCCAGATAAGTGCTGGTATAAAGGGTTTCAAACTACTTTCTGATTATTATGATGCAACTAAATTCCGTTTGGGTGGGTGAGGATCAATTTTTTTTGATTTTTTTTATCAGCTCACCAAACCCTGATAAGCCTCAGCATCCATCAAGTCTTCTAATTCCGAAGGATCACTCATTTCAATGCGAACGATCCATCCCTCTTCGTACGGACTATCGTTAATCAAAGTGGGGTTATCGCCTTTTGTGTCATCTAGTTCAGGGTTAAAGGCTAACACTTTCCCACTAACGGGCATGTAGAGGTCTGAAGTAGTTTTCACTGCTTCTACAGTACCAAAGATCTCATTTTGGTCCAGGGTTTCATCCACTGTATCAACTTCGACGTACACCAGTTCTCCCAATTCTGATTGAGCATAGTCTGTAATTCCGATTAGGGCTATATTACCATCTTCCACTTTCACCCATTCGTGTTCTTCAGAATATTTTAGATTAGTTGGATATTCCATTGCAGGAAATAATTTGGTTTTGTTAAATAATGAAAATGAAGTTGCTCAACCTCTATCATCAGAGTATTGAACAACTTCATTAGTATTGCCCAAAAATAGGCAAAGTTTCCAAAAAAACAGCAGCGAGACTTAAGCCTTGCTCACTTCTTTAGCCACCCACTCTTTCACCCATTTGGAAGTTACTGATTTTGGCCGCTCCAATGGCATGCCCAAGGCACGCGACCAGCACTGGGCTGCTAACACTCCAAGCGCCCTAGAAACACCGAACAATACGGTATAATAACTATACTCTTTTAGGCCATAGTGTACCAATATTGCACCGGAGTGCGCATCTACATTTGGCCATGGATTCTTCACCTTTCCTAAGCCCTGCAAAATCCCTGGTACCACCTCAAACAATTTCCAAACCACTTGTACAATTTCACTATCGGGGAGATAAGCTTCCGCAAATTCTTTCTGCGCCACAAAACGTGGATCAGGCTGACGTAGTACCGCATGGCCATACCCGGGAATAACTTGTCCGGCAGCAAGTGTACTGTTTACATATTCAGCAATTTGAGTATTGGAAGGCGTAGTTGTCCCTAAAGCATCCAACATTTTGAAAATAAACTTGATCACCTCCTGATTAGCTAATCCATGTAGCGGGCCGGCCAGCGCATTCATCCCTGCTCCAAAAGCTAAGTAAGGATCGCTTAGGGTTGATCCCACAAGATGCGTCGTGTGTGCAGAAGCATTTCCACCCTCGTGATCTGCATGGATGGTCAGGTATAGACGCATCAAGCTCTTGAAATCATCATGATCAGATACGCCAAGCATGTGCGCATAATTGGCTGCCCAGTCTAAAGAAAAATCAGGCGCAATATGATCACCATTGTGATAAGAACGTCGATAAATATAGGCCGCAATCCGAGGCAAGCGTGCAATCAAGTTCATGGCATCCTCATAGGTAGGATCCCAATACTCTGTTTTATGAATTCCTTCTCCATACCTCCTTGAGAAACAGCTCTCTGTTTGCATTGATGCAATAGCAACCGTAAATTGAGTCATGGGATGGGTATCTGCCGGCAAACTATCTATAGTTTTGAAAGTATGCTCTGGCACATTACTTCTATGTCGCCATTGCTCCGTCAACCATGCTACCTCCTCTTCAGTGGGAATTTCCCCTACCAACATTAACCAAAACAGCCCTTCTGGTAAAGGTTCCTTACCACCAGGAGCTTTAGGTAGCAACTCTTTCAATTCAGGGATAGAATATCCTCTAAATCGGATGCCTTCAATCGGATCCAGTTGTGATGTTTCCCAAACCATCATCTTGATACCACGCGCACCACCAAAGACTTGACTCAAAATTACCTCATCAACTTTTTGGGCACCATGCTCTTTTAATAAGGCCCTCATCTCCGTCCGAAGGGCACTCGCTTTTTCGTTGAACTTTTGCTTTAAGGGATCCATTAACAGTATTGTATTATTTAATTGTGTATTGAAAAGTCTGACCTTTCTTCAGTCAGTGTTCTATTCTTACAATAACTGAAAAAGGAGATTTGTTTTATACCAACTTAATTGGTCAGGGATTTCCCTGTGGAAAGGGGCCTAAATATACCAATTTTCACCTATCTGAGGTACGATCAGCCTATTCTTTGGCCCCTTGTGCAGACTTATTTGGAGCATTTTGCTTACTTATGAAGGAATTTCTTCCTTTTCTGTCTTGCGCAAGATTTTTCGTAGGGTTTTAAGACTAGATCTAACCAAAGTTTTGACCGTTCCCAGTGGCATATGGCAACTTTCTGCAGTTTCACTTTGTGTATATCCCTTAATGTAAATGAAGTGCATTACCTTTTGTTGGCGATCACTTAGATACACAAAAAGGCTTTCTATCCCCAATGTATCGACCCGCAAAGAACTCGAATGGAGTTGGGCTACTTCTTGCCAGTTGGCTTGTTCAGTAGCATGCTGCTTCCAAACACGCATATCTTTAGAACGCAAGCGGTCAATGGCCATATTTTTTGCGATCTTAGACATCCAGGTGAAAAGTCGCCCCTTATAGGTATCATAACGATCAATTTGCTGCCAGACGGTGACGAAAACATCCTGTAGGACTTCTTCTGCCATCACGTCCACCTTAACGATCCTAATGATCAAGCGATAAAGCGCCGCGCGATAGTGAGCGTGCAAGTAATCCATTCCGCTTCGATCTTTCAATTTGATTAATTGTACAATAGAGGATTCAGATAAAGCATCATGGGCAGGTTTCAGACATTCATCTTTAGGTGTAGGCATGGTTACTGGGTTATAAGCAGTTTAACTTTCAATCGAAGAACATCCAATGGCAAGCTGGCCTGACATTGTTCAATTAATTCTCCAGACTGAAAAACCAGTAGACTCGGCAGATAGGCAATATTGAAGGTGGAAAGAATAGAGGAGGCTGGCGCTACTTCCAAATGAAAACAAAGCAAGTGATCAGGATAGCAGTCTTCCAGAACCTGGAGTCGCTGCCGCAATAAATAACTGGATCCCAAGGCCTCCTGCCCCAAGCTAACTAGGGTAAGTAATTCAGATCTTAATACGAATTCTTCAAATTGTTCCTCCCGCAATGAGGTCATATCATCTCGAGCTTAATGGTGATTAAATACTTTTACACCAGGCAAGCGAGATGCCAAAAAAATGAAGTGCAGACGATTGTTTTTAACGAATTGAAAATCAAATATTTACTTCAACAATACACGGGTACGGAAAATTGAAAAGCGCAAGCAAATTTCCGAAATATAAGAAAATCCTTACATGTCGAAAATCTGAGTTCTATGGATTCCTAATTTCCGGAGGCGAGAATCTAGGGTTTTAGGGTTGAGCCCTAGAATAAGGGCGGCACCTTGTTGGCCACTTACCCTTCCTTTCGTATGTGCCAATACTTCGAGAATATATTCCTTCTCTCTTTCTTCCAAGGTTTGAAATTGTTTGGCCTTAGCTTTGATGCTGGATGTGGCAAACCAGTTTCCGATTTCCAGTTTCTTTCCGGTACTTAAGATCACAGCTCGCTCAATGATATTTTCCAATTCTCGGATGTTTCCTGGCCAATCATACTTGGCTAGTTCTTGTAACAGCTTTTGGGATACGGTAGTAATATCTTTACCTGCCTTGGCACTGTATTTCTTGATAAAATGCTGTACCAGGTATGGGATATCCTCTTTACGATCACGTAGCGGAAGGCTGAGGATGGGGAACACATTAAGTCGATAAAATAGATCCGCTCTAAACTCTCCTTTGGTGACCGCTTGCTCCAACTCCCTATTCGTTGCTGCAATTACCCGGACGTCAAGTTTAAAGGTTTTAGGATTACCCAGTCGCTCAAACTCTCCTTCCTGTAAAACACGCAACAATTTCGCTTGCAATTCAAGAGGGAGTTCCCCTATCTCATCCAGAAAGATGGTTCCCTTATTGGCCAACTCAAAGCGCCCTATCTTACGACTATGCGCGCCAGTAAAGGCGCCACGCTCATGCCCAAAGAGTTCACTTTCAATGATGTTTGCCGGTAAATTAGCACAATTCACCTTGACCAACGGACGCTCCCTGCGTTTGCTGAGATTGTGAACGGCCCGAGCCAAGAGCTCTTTCCCCGTCCCAGATTCTCCGGTGATCAATACCGTAGAAGTGGTGGCAGCCACCTGCTCCACTTGCCTGAGTACTGCTTTGTAATTTTTGCTGGTACTAATGATTTCATCGAAATTATTGGCGAGCTTGATCTCCTCCTGCAAATAGATATTCTCTTCTTCCAATTGGTTTTTCAAAGATTCAATTTCCTGTAGTGCTTTTTCTAGTTTTTGCTCTTTTTTCAGTTGTTCTGTTATATCCCGCACGATACTACACCTAAACTCCTCCCCATCAAATTCGAAGATATTGTTGGTTATTTCTACAGGGAAAGTACTTCCATCTTTTCGAGTATGCTCGGTGCGGAAGATGTATACACTATCTTCCTTTGTCTTGGTCCAGTACTTTTGTGACTTCTTTTTTGAAAATCCAGGATTAATATCTTTCCCCGACATGCCCTTCAGTTCCTCCGGTGAGTAACCCAGATTATGGCTGGCAGCCTTATTGACACGGATGAAGTTGGCATCTTTATCAATCCAAAAGATACCATCTGAAATACTTTCAATGGTAAAATCTGAGAAGCGCAGTGATTTATCGGCCTTTTTCCGATCTGATATATCCAAAATGGTTCCAACGAGGTGAGTCAGCTCTTTTTCTTCATTATAATAAGGCTGGCCAGTAGCATGTACAAACTTGATGAGGCCTTCGGTAGTATTAATCGTACAATCTATACTATATGCCTTACCGGTAACAATAGCTTTGTAAATCTGGTTTTCTACAAATTGTCGCTCTTCTTCGGAAGCATAATGTAATATCTCCTCCATTTTAGGTGGAGACTCGTCTAAGTCAAGATTGTAGATTCGGTACACCTCTTCCGACCAAGTAACCTGATCAGCCTTGATATCATACTGCCATATGCCCAATCCAGCTATTTCTTGTGCTTGTCGCAGTAATTGATTGTCTTGTTTCAATTGCCGCAATTGGTCTTGAAGTTCCAGGATTTGATCTTGTAGGGCTTGGATAGGAGAAGAGGAGTCTTGGTGTTGCATGAGGCTGCCTTTGGCTTTTAATAGATCTTTTCCAAATGTAAGCATTCATAAGGAAAAGCAAGCCAACAGCGTGGCCTAAGCGCCTTGAATTAAAGCCTTTAAATCAGCCAAAATTTTGCAAAACTAGGCTTTGGAGAAAGCGGCCTAAGAGAGATTAGCTTATCTTTCGAGCTTCAAGAGGGCTAACTCAATTTCTTCTTTACTTGCACCTTTCATTTTCTTACGCACTGCTCTTTCAGCTAAACGGCGATCTTCTTGCTGCTTTTCGAGGAGGCTTAATTGCCTTTCCGTAAGGATCAATTCTAATTTACCTTCCACGTATTCTCGAAGTGCTCTTTTCTTAGCAAGATAAGCATTGGGATTAGCTTCTTTTAAAGCAGCAATTTGTTCCATGTTTTCCATTTGCACCTCTATAACCTTCCTAACCTTACCTTGCTGCGCATCAGTGAGATTATACTGAGCAGTCAACTCTGCGGTGGCTAGGTTTACTTTATCGAATTGCTTGTTGTCCTGAGCATAGGCAGACAACATCATGAAGGCAAAGAAAACGCAGAATATTACTTTTTTCATAAAAGATTTTTTGGTTACCTGATGAAACGACTTTAGCACAGGGATGTTAATCAGGTCCGATTACATGGCAAAAATGCACACGGATGAGCTCTAGAATAAAGCTGTTACTATAACGCTAAGTTACAATTTTTACGTATTTTCTTTAGATTGTCTCTTTTAAATCCAGACCTTTGTCATTCGGATGCCATGGCCGTTTGCCGCTTGCTAGCAGAGAAGGCACCAGCAAGTCTAAAAAACTGTTTCGCATGCTCATTGTAAAGGATATTCTAGTAAGTGACGATATCATAGAACAGCAATTTGTTTGCAATCTGGAAGCCTGTAAAGGGGCCTGTTGCTGGGAGGGAGATTGGGGAGCTCCCCTGGAAGAGGCAGAGTTGAAGATACTGGAGGACATACAGGAATATGTCACTCCTTATTTGAGCGAAGAATCCCTAGAAGTATTACGGGAAAAAGGTCCTTACACCTATTATGAAGAGCCGCAAGAATATGGCACTAGCCTCCTAAAGAGTGGAGCCTGTGTTTATATGATATATGATGAAAAGGGAGTAGCTAAATGTGGGATTGAACAGGCCTATATCGATCAGAAGATTTCATTTAAAAAGCCTATCTCCTGTCATCTTTATCCCATCCGGGTAAATCAAAATGAAGATATTGGGTTTGAAGCCTTGAACTATGACCGCTGGGATATCTGTTCAGCTGCTTGCCAATTGGGGAAGCAATTACAGATGCCGCTCTACAAATTTGTCAAGGACGCCATTGTGCGTAAATATGGAGCTCCCTTTTACGAAGAATTAGATAAGATCGCACAGTTCGTTAATGGTTCGGATGAAGACAATCAATAATAGCCCTATACGGTTGCCTTTCCTTTTGGTTTTCATATAGCTCTCTATCGCCTCCCTGAGAATTCCCAAACACTATGTGCACTGCTAGCCATCTTTTCCCGATCAGCATTTTCAAGGCTAACTTGAGGGCCCCAATTTCCACCGAAACCCAAGCTATCATTGAATTTTACCGCTAAATATTGGAATAAATCAAAATGTTATTTACCTTTGTTCTAACTGAAAAATAAAAACACTTCCTGAACGCACACCATAATAAAGTCATTCCCAAACCGATTATTCCTTTATCTCCGGAACAATAGCAACTTATATCTTGGGAAAGACCTCCCCCCTCTTGTAAAATTAGTATCTCATTTGGTAAAATGGATGGTTCTTCAGTTTCCTAATTTATTTGGCTGAAGTAATATCCACTCTATTTAGAGCTGATTACTAAAGGTCATTTATGCTTCATGTTGTAGTATTCGAGGCCTAACCAAGGCTTTTGGGTCCGATGAAGCCATAGGAGATACCGCAAGAAGGGTCAGATCTATTCAACTATGATACACTTTTATTGTATCCATATGCTGAACAGCAAATGTGGAGAGCCTAAGGTATATCAGGATTCAAAGTCTCTGCTCATAAACAGAGTGGGAATGTTGAAGAATTGATTAAGGTTAATAGGAATCGAAGAAAACGGAATTTTCCGAAAGAAATATAAGAATTCACTCCTTTTGAAGTTGGATTTTGGAAGCCTGGCGGTGGGGACTGTCCAGGCTTACTTTTTTGGTAAAAGTAGTTATCCAGATTCCACACGGAAAGCGTAAAATCACCCCAAAAAAAAGGGCTGTAACTCGATGGATACAGCCCTAAACAATTAAACACCTAAAACCCTATTAACTATCTTATTTTGACGGTTTCCTGATTAAGGTAGACCGATAAAATGCTTGTTGTTTCTATACATAATACTGTTCGACAAGGCTTTTTGTTGTAATGACAACCTTTTAAATGGTCACCCAAATGTCAAAATTAGCAGATGCCGATCAGTAGGCGAGCTCAAAGTATGACCTTAGCCAATTTCTATTGTTCTCGCAGGCTTTTCTTTAGCTTCTTCTTTCTTTGCCAATTGCAGGGAAAGTACTCCATTTTCATACCTAGCAGTGATGTTATTGGCATCAATGGTATTCGGAAGATGGAAGGAACGTTTGAAGCTAAAGTAGCTGAATTCTCTTCTTCGATACTTATTTTCTTCCTCCTGCTTTGCCTCTTTGCTAGCACTAATTGTCAAAGTGTTTTTCTCTACACTCACATTAAAATCCTCCTTCGTCAGACCGGGAGCGGCTACTTCTAATGCAAATCCATCCTTATTTTCAACAATATTGACTGCTGGTTTGGAATTAACAAAGCTATCGCGGCCAACCGTTGTACTGATATCTTTAAAGAAATCATCAAATATGCGGTCAAATGTAGGCCAAGTTGTTGTTGCAGGTTTGAATCTTACCAAGTTCATGCTTTATTCTTTTGTATTATTTAAAAAACCTTATGTGAAATTTATAATTGAAATACACCACCCCTAGATCAATACTTGTACCAACACAAAAAAAAGAATCCAACACTGCCATTTTGGCATTTTCCGCTTCTTGTCGCTGCCAAAATGACACCTTATACATAAAATTGCTTTCTCTCCTCTGACAAAAAGAGCAAGAGAAGGTCCAAAAATCTTTACCTTCGGCCCATGAATCTGGTAGATCTGTTAATTGGAGGGATATTGGCTTTCATCATGCTGAGCGTTGGTATGTCACTTAACTGGCAAGATTTCAAAGAGACTTTCGCCACTCCTAAAGCTTATCTTGGCGGATTATTCCTGCAAATACTGGTATTACCTAGCTTAGCCTTTCTCATTGCTACCCTAGCCCCCCTCCCACTAGCCTTCAAACTTGGCATCATTGTACTTTCCACCTGCCCAGGGGGGACAACCTCAAATTTTGTAACCTATTTACTAAATGCCAATGCTGCCCTCTCGATTTGCCTCACTGTGACCAACAGCTTTATAGCCCTTTTTTCCATTCCTTTTATCGTCAACTTAGGGCTACAGCACTTTTATGGAACGTCCACTGATATGGTACTACCCGTCTGGGATACCATCCAGCAAATCTTTTTGATCATTCTCGTACCCGTATTTTTAGGTGTTTTCATTCGTCATGGGCGACCAGTTCTAGCCAATCGACTACAAGCTCCACTAAAATGGATTACCTTAATCTTCTTGGCTATACTCTTTCTTATTAAATTTCTAGCTTCGGAGGGGTCAGGAGGAACAGGTATCACTATGGATGAGATACAACAGATTCTCCCCTTTTCCATCCTTGGCAATTTCCTCAACCTCTTAGCAGGCTTTAGTTTAGCCTATTTCATCTTGAAGTTGAAAAAGAATGACCAAGTGACCTTAGGGGTAGAAGTAGGTATCCAAAACACTTCTTTGGCTTTTTTGATTGGGGGAACACTACTAGGTAATGAGGATGTGCTTAAACCAGCCCTGGTATATGCCATGTTTACCTTCTTTACAGCTATCATATATGGATTACTCGTTAAACCTGAAGAGCGAAAACAACTCTTACATTTGATCCGGAAACCCAAATCATGATTGCTACTGTCCTAGCCACACTTTTGGGTACAGCAACGGTTGTGCAGTTGCTGTATTGGATCGGTATATTTTCTCGATTAGCCTTTTATCAGGAAAAAAAAGAGAAGGAGGAGTCGCAAGCTGAGCCAGTGCCAGTTTCTATTATCATATGTGCTAGAAACGAAGCAGATAACCTGAAAAAAAATCTACCCCACATCATAAACCAGAACTACCGTTCCTTTGAAATTATCGTCGTAAATGACGATTCAACGGATGATACGGAAAAAATAATTTTGGATTTTAAAAAGAAATGTCAGATATTAGAGCTTGTAAATGTGGGAAAAAAGATGTCAGCCGGTAAAAAGGCGGCATTAAAAAAGGGCATAGAAGCTGCCCGCTTTGACATACTAATTCTGACCGACGCCGATTGTCGACCCGCCAGCACCAACTGGCTTTACCATATGCAAAAATCTTTTCGACCAGGAAAAGATATTGTTTTAGGCTACGGTCCGTATGAAAAAGCTAAAAGTCTTCTCAATACAATCATTCGCTTTGAGACTCTAAACACCGCTATCCACTACCTTTCCTTTTCATTCGTGGGATTATCTTATATGGGCGTAGGTCGCAATCTAGCCTATCGTAAATCGCTTTACCAGCGGGTAGGTGGTTTTGATCGACATGCTCATATTGCTTCTGGTGATGACGATTTGTTCATCAATGAAGCAGCCGACGGTGATAACACTACCGTCTCTTTACAACCAGATGCTTGGGTGTATTCTATACCAAAGAACACCTGGCGAGGCTACTATAACCAAAAATCGAGACACTTAACAACAGGAAGCAAGTACAAGCTCCTACATGTGCTGCTGCTAGCCGGGATTCCCGCTAGTTTAATCACGCACTATGTTTGTGGCTTACTGCTTTTAAGCTATCCTGCTTGGGTCTCATTCACAATTTTGAATTACTTGGTGAGAATAGTGGTAGTCTCTATCTTGTATACAGTCATCCTGAAGCGATTCCATGAACATATCCTAATCCCTTGGATTCCCTTCCTTGATGTTTTACTAGTCTTTTACTACCTGCTGTTTTCGCCGATATTATTAATCGGTAGTAAACAAAGGAAATGGAAGTAGCAGTACAACAACCCAAATCAGCTTTATCTAAAAAAGCCTCTGAAGATTACGAATTGGTACAGAAAGCAGTGGCAGGATGCCAAAGATCCTACACTCAATTGATGGAGCGTTACAAAGGCGCAATCTATCACCTCATGTACAAAATGGTGAATGACCGCGAAGATGCTAATGATCTTACGTTGGAAGCATTCGGAAAGGCCTTTACTAAATTGCCTAGTTACGTGCCTAACTTTGCCTTCAGCACCTGGTTATTCCGTATCGCCATCAACAACTGTATCGATTACGTACGTAAAAAGCGTCTACACCTATTGTCTATTGACGATCCTGTAGAACCAGAAAGCGATCAAGACTACACCTTGAGCCTTCGCTCTAGTGTCTTGAATCCGGAAGAAATTGTCATCCGCAATCAACGATTGAAATTGATGCGCTCCGTGGTGAATAGATTGAACGCCAAGTATCGCCTCATGATCGAATTGCGTTACTTCGAAGAATTGAGCTACGATGAAATAGCAACAGAGTTGAACATGCCACTGGGTACAGTGAAAGCTCAACTGTTCCGTGCCAAGGAGATGCTGTTTGATCTCCTCCAGAAGCCAGGTGCTAGTGCACACTTTGAAACGACTCGTAAAAGACGAGTATAAGTACTGAAAAGCACTGATGAAGTAGGAATAGTCTTTGAAGAATGAACAAATCCGGTATTAAGTACGACCTTAAATCGAATCTTTACTCTTCGTCAATTACACCCAAGTAAAATATTGATTATTCCTTCTTCTCAGTTCAAGATAGCCCAAAGTCATCCCTATTCTTCTTATTCGCCGCTTATTGGATGTGTTTATCTCCAAAGATTTAAACCTTCCCTAAACAACGAATAAAAAGATTTTCAACAGCTTTATCGTTCAATAATGGCATTCTCATTTCACTAACAAATGAGAAAAGGCCATTTCAAGAACCTCTCCAGGCCCTGACGCTTGGAGAGGTGTCTTATTTTAAACACAAAGTACTTTCCTACTCCGCTTTGCAAATCCTTCACTTGGTATTCTCGAAATAAAAGCAAAAATTGAAGGCAAATTGTTTTGTAATAGAAACTTAGACTTCATCCAAAAGCTATAATAATGAGATTTACCTACCTAGTCCTTTTACTGATGGGAGCCTTGTTATATGCTTGTACACCAAAAGCAAGTGGCCCTATCACACAACCAACCATCCCAACTACCCCAGACAATTACAATAAACCGAAACCCATTAAATTAGCTATCGTTATTTCAGTCGACCAAATGCGATACGATTACTTCGAACGCTTCGGCGATCTTTTCCAGCATGGGCTGAAAGAGCTGGCAGACAAAGGAACACTTTATACAAAAGCCTATCACGAGCATTCCATGACGGCGACCGCCCCTGGACATGCCACACTTTCTACAGGTTGTTACCCCATGCACCATGGAATCATAGAAAACAATTTCTACAATCAAAAAAGCAAAGCTACCGATTATGCGGTTGTAGATCCTACCGCCAAATTAATCGGGGGAGCACAGGAAGGGCCAGGAGTATCCCCAAAAAACCTCATGCGGCGAGCATTGGGAGATCACGTCAAGAAAGCCTCCAGTAAAAGTAAAGTCTTTTCCATTGCGATAAAGGATAGAACGAGCATATTATTAGGAGGTAAAAAGCCAGATCACGCCTTCTGGTTTGATAATGCTAGTTTGAAGTTTATTTCATCTTCTCACTACGGTAATACCTTGCCAGATTATATTGCTGAAATGACCGCTGAAAAAATGTATGCCACGGAAATGGAGAAAGGTTGGCACAAAAAATTACCAGAGGAGGCATATGCTAGGTCTCGTGCCGATAATTTCATTTTTGAAAACGGGCAATTTCTCCCTGAATTTCCACATACTAAGGCTCGAACAGCAGGTTTTATACGACCTGAAATGAAAAACACTATCATGATGCGACTGACACCGCTGGGGGATAAGTATGTATTGGATATGGCCGAACGCATGATCAAGGAGGAGGAACTGGGGATGGATGACATAACAGATGTACTATTTCTAGGTTGTTCAAATGCCGACGCTATTGGACATCATTTCGGACCGATGAGTCATGAGGTCCAAGATTACTACCTGTGGCTCGATGAATACCTAGGCGATTTCATTACCTTCTTGGACGAGACCATCGGAAGGGCCAATTACGTACTGGGGTTAAGTGCAGATCATGGTGTATTACCGATGCCAGAACAATTAAGTACAGAAGGGATAGATGCCAAGAGGATACGAAGTAAGGACTTCGGTCAAATGTTGGATAAAGTGGAAAAGGAAATTGAGTCCAAACTTGGAGTAACTGGTGGGATTTTTAGATCATCAGGGGCTGCCGGAATTACCCCGGACTATGAGCTCACAAGAGCTGTTGGTTTATCGGATAAGAAAGTGCGTGCTGTTGTAGCAGAAGCAGTTGATGCACTAGATATAGTAGAAGAAGTGTTCACCTTAGAATCCTTAGCCAACAGCACGGGGGAAGAAATTCAAGAATTATTCCGCCGTTCCAGCTATGCGCAACGTGGTCATCATATCAAAATGCGATTCAAGGAAAACTATCTCGTCGGTTATCAAGCTAGCGGAACTTCCCACGGATCGCCCTATGACTACGATCAGCATGTGCCAATTCTTTTCTTTGGTGGAAAAATTCCGGCTCAAAAAATCGACCGTAAGGTTGCTACCGTAGACTTCGCACCAACCATGGCTCGCCTAATTGGGATCACTCCCAAAGACAAATTGGATGGTGAGGTACTACTTGAGGCAGTAATGAGTCAGTAGCTGTGCAATCCTGACGGTCCCCTAAGATTAGATCAGGTCTTATTCTTCGGATATTGGACTAAAATATAAGGTGACCTTGCCACATTGTAGCGCCAGCTCATCTTTGTGGATCTGAAAGGTAGAAGCACTTTGGAGATACTTTAGATATTGACGCTCTATATCGGCATGTTCCGGACAAAGCATCTTTGTCGCTCCAACTGTCTTAATTAATACGCTGTCCCTTTGTACTAAGGCATCTGCAAAGTATTGATTGCAGACGGCCTTTCCGCTCAAGCGGCCATCTGCAAAAGTAGCAGTAATGTTGATATCTTCAGGTAAAGGGCTAGCGGTCCAGCGACTCAACTGCCAATCCTGTCCACTGATATCGGTGGTGTTATTGCGGGGGCAGGCTGTACAAAGGAGGAAAATGAAAAAAAGGAGAAACCTCATCATGATGGTTTGAGTTGGTAGTGTAGTGTTTGTGAATACTCCAAACTAGAGGCGAACTAAGGCATGGGGAGAAAAAGCGTAACGGTCAGCCAGGTGTATGTCTATATGGAAAACCTAGGGATTGGCTTCCTGAGGATAATCTTAAAGATAAAAGTTCTTAGACAATTTTTAGCCTTTAGCCATAACCTTTTAGTCGCGAATCCTTGTTCTATCCGTTTGCAAACCAAGCCGCTAAAGGCTTACCCACAAAAGTTGCCTAAGTGGAAATGCTACAAGATTAGCATCGCACTCAAAACAATAGCATTTACTTCTAATTCAGATATATGAACCAGATACCTAAGACGCTCCTTATCCTGGGTAGCTCTCGCAGTAACGGCAATACGCGTAAAGTACTAGACCGCCTGCGCAATCTACACCCCTGCGATCTCATTGACCTCAATGATTGGGAATTCTCCTATTATGATTATGAGCATAAAAACAGGGATGATGACTTCGTAAAAATCGTCGACCAGCTGCTATCTTATGATATTTTAGTCTTTGCCTCTCCGGTATATTGGTATTCCATGAGTGCAGTCATGAAGACCTTCTTCGATCGAATATCGGACTTGCTAAAGATCCGAAAAGAAAAAGGGAGGCAACTGCGCGGTAAAACCATGCTCGTAATTAGTTGTAATGGAGATGCGGAAGATTTCCCAAGTTTTGCAACTCCTTTTCAATTATCAGCGGATTATTTAGGAATGCAGTATGCGGGCTATTATCACACCTGGATAGATGGAGGTCAAATTTCGGCTGAAACTGAACACCAACTTGTCCAACTAGGAATAGATTTAACAGCTCTAGAGAACCAAGTGAGTGGTGACTAGATCAACTGACAGTTTTTCTGTAACTTGACTCTAACATACTCTGGATACACTAATTTCGTATCTCAGGGAACTGATCTGAAGTACATTATGTTGAGAATTCCGTGATGCCTCAAAAAAAACACGCTCTACACTCCTTTTTGTCTGATCTTTTCGTTAATGGAGAAGTGCAAGTCGCTCCTCAACTGGAACCTTTTTCGGAAACCGAAGAGCTAGATGCTCAGCGTTTCCTAGAAGAAATTCACATCGAAGAACAGCTTAACACGCCGAAAGCTGCAATTCCTTTTGACGCGCCGGCAGCCCTTTGGGCAGCAAAGTTCCTATACCGGGCTGTACAGTTCACTTTACTTCGAGCCGTAGACGAGAATACTATAAAGAAAGAGCTTAGCTTATATCCAGGCACCATCACTGCCGCTAGTATTTGCTCGGCTGATCTTTGCCTAAGATATATGGGAGATCTCTCCAAATTGACCAAGAGTTTAGCTCCTGCCGATGTACTTTTGGAGTACTACCGTAAATTAGCCTACCAATGGCCTTATTCAGCAATTGGCTGGGCTGTATTACCTAATAAAGAGCAGCTATTTGATCTACTGAGGCACGAAGGGCTACGGCTTTTATTTTTAGAGCGTCTACTAGATAAAAAAGCTTACGCTGATATAAAGAAACTACAATTAATTCCCTGGATACAAACCCTAACGGGCCTTTACCCTAAAGAACTACTTCCAGAGTTATTTAACCACTTAGAGAATGAAAACGAGTATTCCGAAAATTGATCAATTAAATGCTGTACTGCACCATCTTAAAGACACTTTCGTAGGCAAGGATGAGATTATTGATCTCATGGGAATTGCGTTGGTAGCCCGAGAAAACCTATTTATGCTAGGCCCTCCTGGTACGGCTAAAAGTGCTATGGTCAGATCTTTAGCTAAACTTCTGGATGGCAAAACCTTTGAGTACCTGCTGACCCGATTTACAGAACCTAATGAGCTTTTTGGTCCTTTCGATATCCGCAAACTGAGAGAAGGAGAACTCTTGACCAATACAGAAGGGATGCTCCCGGAGGCAAACTTAATTTTTTTGGATGAGTTGCTCAATGCCAATAGTGCCATCCTAAATAGTTTGCTCATGGTACTTAACGAACGTATTTTCCGAAGAGGGAAGGAGACTAAGGACCTCCCAGCCCTAATGATCGTAGGTGCGAGTAATCACCTTCCTGAAGATGATGCCTTGCAGGCACTTTTCGATCGCTTCCTGGTTCGAGTACGCTGTGAAAATGTGGCACCTGACTTACTGAGTCATGTTCTAGATGCAGGTTGGAAACTAGAACAAAAAAATGCTACTCCCGTTCAGGGAATCAGCGCAACGGAAATCTTGTCCTTACAAGAGCGAATTGGCCAGGTAGATTTAGGGGAAGTAAGAAAACCTTACCTATCCTTGATACAGCAATTGCGCAATGCAGGGGTTCAAGTTTCAGACCGCCGCGCAGTGAAAATCCAACGCTTAATTGCAGCAAGTGCGCTATTGTGTCATCGCGAGAAAGCGATTTTGTCGGATACCTGGGTGATGCGTTATATCTGGGACACAGAGGAACAAGAGGAGATCATTGCCGGAATAGTCAATGGCATAGTCGAAGAAGATCAAGCACCAGATCAACATCCACGGGCTTCGAAAAGCAACCTTCCCGATCCCGACGAGATCTTCAAAGAAGTAAATGAGTTACAAAATCAATGGGACTTGACTTCGACCACAACGGCCGAAAGAGTACAGATCAAGGATAGACTCCGTTATCTAAATGGGCGTTCCGAGTGGATCAGCAATGATAGTCAACGTCAATATGTGCAAGTGCCTATTACTGCCTTGTGGCAGAAGATCTTACAGCATGAAAACCTAAATTAAATTCCGTGTCCACGCTCATCCTACATATTGACAAAAAATACTACCAGCAATTGGGAAGTCTTAGAACCTTTCCCAAATGCTGGGTGGCAGAGGATCAGGAAACGTATTGGCTCAAATCTGAAATTGGAGACGGAAGTCCTCCTTTGGCGCTTCAGCAACTGCCTGCGAAAGGTCGGTATTGGATCGATGAAGACCATCGGCTGTTCCCTATCGAAGGGCTAACGCCCATCGCAACATTGCCCACTTTGGAATGGACACCAATTGCCTCATTTGTATCCATTGAATTGCCAATTGCTGCTTTACCTGCTCAAGTGACAGAGAAGGTCTCCGTACAGCTCATCCGATCCACAGAACAGCAAGAAGCCAACTTTCTCCTCCTCCCCTGGCAGTTGTGGCAGGATTATGCCCTTGCTACTTCCAATATTCGGTTGAAGCCTCTATCATTTGCAGTTTCCCAAGAAGCCCAAGTTATGGTTTACGGGAGACCTATACCTTCACTCCCGGGTCAGCTTTTTTGGCAAACTCAGCAGGTTTTACTACCTGCTGGGTGGAAGTTCAAATACTCGATTATAGCAGGGGTACTATCTTCTGCCTATCTCAAGGGCAAGAGTGGGCTTCTGCTATATACTTCCGAACAACTATTCATCTTACCACCCATAGAACAATTTGTAGAAGCATCTAGAAGTGCTATTCGTAAAACCAAAGAACATCTCAACAAGATAGTTTAGTCCCTAAAATCATGGATGCCTCACTAATTCAAATACACAATTACTTTCGGGCTTCTAAGCACTACTTTTGGTGCTGGACAGAAGATGGGGATATCATCGAATGGCAAAATGGAGATACCTTATGCTATAGAGATGATCTTTCTAATTTACTTTCTGCCTCTATAACTGAAGGCCTTCCCCCGCTTGGAACTGTGCTTTTATTGCTTGGTGCTTGTCAGGAACGCCCCCTGAGAGCCGCTGAAAAAAGTATGGAAGATTGTATTAACAAGATGGCCATGGAAGAACAGATGCGGGAAACCCTACTGGGGTTCAATATGCAGGCCTTTGAGTTTTTGGAAATCATTCAATCACTACCACAAGCCCTAAGAAAAGGGACGAATAGGATTCACCTGTTAAACACCTTGATATCAAGGATTCCCAATAGAATTCCAGCTTCTAAAGCTCAGGATATTACAGCTACCTTAAACAGTGGCCGTTGGGACAGTCTCTTCATTCGCAATAATCTCAAAGTTCACCTTAGAACGATTACCACAGACTTAGAGAACATTTGCTATTTGTATAGTTGGATCCCAACTAAGGAAGAACTACAGAACCTCCTGGAAACAGGCGTCAAAAAGACTCCTCTACCTAGCCCACCGCTTGTAGAAGAAGTTCCTGCAGACCTATTATCTCTTTTGGCGGAAGATCAGAAAACAATTGGTTTGGCTCGTTTAGCTAAGCACCTTTTAGCCGTGATTCATATTCCTATGCGCACGGTTGGAGCAAGTGACCTACCACTAGGAGGTGTTTCAGATATAACGAATCGAGGAGACTTTGACCGATTACTTATCAGCGAGTTGGCACAGGATCAAGACCTCCTCAGTGCTCGGCTGATCAATAATGAAGCCTTGTATCTCCGACGAGAGGAGCCACCCGATCAGGCTGTTCGGGAGCGAGTCGTATTGGTCGATCAAACGATCCGGATGTGGGGTATCCCCAGAATCTTCAGCATGTCCACTGCGATCGCACTTGCACAGAAGAAAAAAGGTATTGCCCAGCAAACTGCTTATGGCTTAGCTGGTTCCAGCGCTACTAAGCTGGATCTTTCTACACAGCAGGGCGTCCGCTCAGCATTAAAGCAGCTGCACCCACACCTACACTGTGGGCAGGCACTGGAAAACATCCTACCAGTTCTGCTTGACTCTAGACAGGAACAAGAAATCGCCTTAGTAACGGAAGAGGAAGCCTTCCGTCAAGTCGCTTTTCAAACCTATTTCAACAAAATTAAGAGTAAGATAAATTTCGTGCTATTGGTAAGCCGAAGTGGTGAATTTTGGTTTTTTCAATATCAAAAGTCTAGCCGAAAGCTGCTAAGTCATTCGCGGGTAGACCTCAATAAGCTCTTGTTCGCCCGTACAGTGGCTAAACCCATTTTGAGTCCAAAGCGCTCCGAAAAACTCCCCTACGCACTAAGACTCGAAGTTTTCCCGCTGTATTTTCCAGCCTTACAGTTCAATTACCGGCGCGAATATACGTTTATGATACCGGATCAAAAAGGGGTGCTTTGTATTACCCCAGATCACAGGGCTCTATTGTGGGGAGGCAGGGGCTGGCAAGCGGGCGATGCCGCTAAAGAATTGCAAACGCATATTGAGTATGGTGATTATCATTTTGGGTATGAGGAGTCAACCCAAACGGTCTTGATCCTGGTTCGCCAAGCGAACTCGATACAACTGTACAATATTAGACTAGATAACGACTCTGTACAGCAATATACCATTGCACTTGATACGGTCAATTCTTACTTCAAGGTAACCTATCAAGAGGGATACTTCAAATTGTCCAACTATAGTGCAAACTATCAAATTGACCCCATAACAGCTACACTGGAAAAGTTAGACCTCTCTTATCGAAATAAAGGTGTATTTCAAGGTCATTTACGTCGCAACAGCCAGTATAAACACAGTGCAGCAGCCATTAAACCAATAACGAATAGTGGCTACTCCGTTCTAACTCGTATAAAAAGAGTATACGTAAATGAGACGGGACATCTTTGCTTAAATGATTGGCAAATCTCCTTGATACAACAGCAACTGTATTTAAAGAAGGTTGAACCCAGTCAAGCAAGATATAAGGCCCCTAGAATTGGTCAGGGAAAACGCTTGATCCAGGAAAACCCGAATATCCTTTTTGGAGTGCAAGAATGGCAGGACGGAAGTGAAGCCTTTGTGGATTCTCGAGGGTTCCTGCATCTGAAAAGTAGTGACCCTCATGTTCCGGAAATCAGTATCGTAATCGCCATCAATATCCCACTACCTTGCTGGGCTTCCAATGGTCACTATTGTGGTGCACGTGCTTTTATACCTAAAGAAGGACAATATAGCATTGTTCCTGCGAAACAATTTTATGAAGAAACGCTCAATAAATTTATTGCCAAGCTAAAGTGAAACTCCAAATAACATATCAAGGACAGCAAACGGGAGAGACCAAGGCTGCTTTCCTATCTAGTCCTAAGACTGCCGACTGGCTTCACTTATTGAGCCAATGGGGAGTAGCATACCTACAACTAGAATGCTATGCCGTTCCAACAGGTCTCTCATCATCTGCTCCGGCAGGACTATTTGTAATTTTCCGTGATCAGCGTATCCCTGATCTTTCGATCATGGCCACTCCTTATCAATGTATTGCTGAATGCCTCTACCTGCCCAATGATGCCTCTCTCGTACCGGAAGTTTTGGCCTCCGAATGGAAAGACTTATTGCTTTATGATCGAAACTTTTATCATCCAAGGATTGGCCTGGTCGGTTTTGCTCTTGAAGATCAGCTAAACTTCAGGCAACTGTTAACTATTCCCGAACTTCGCCCTTTGGATTGGAAAAATGCCCGGCCAGGATCTAGCCCTAGGCCTCCGCTCAGTTCTATCAAGCTGAATCTACCCCCTGTTTCTGATTTCCTATCCAGTTTGAAGTCAGAAATGGATACCCGACCGCTAGATGAAATCCCCGGCGATGGGAAAGATGAAGAAAGGGGTATAAAGAAAGATCTAAATGACCTTCAGCGCTACCTATTGGAGAAGCTCCTAAGAAGCAACCCTTCCAAGGAGAAGCAGGATAAACCTGGCAATCGCCCAAGGCGTCATATGAGTCGTTACGACAATCCTGGAGGGGCAGGTAGCGACGGTCTTCTCGCTGGTTGGCTAGGGAGAGCAGGAGCTTGGCTCAATCAGCGTTTGGATGACTTGGAGAAGCATCGGGAAAAAGAGATCCAAAGATTATTACGCATGCTAGATGAAGATCCAGATCAGGCCTTGCGTTACTCCATTCCCCTAGATGGTCCTTATAAGAATCGGGGCACGGCTCCTCCCTCGTCACGCCTGGGACAACGAACGCCTGACTTCAATCTCGGAAACATTGGCGGCGGTGGGAAAGCTGACTTCTGGAATTTAGATAAGCACTATTTCTCCCTGCGAGAAAAGTACCAAAAGATGGCTAAGAGTCAGCTTGAAGCGGGAGACTACCGTAAAGCAGCGTATATATATGCTCATCTATTAGGTGATTTTCATGCCGCCGCTAACACCCTAAAACAAGGGAAATATTATCGAGAAGCCGCCGCTCTATACAAGGAACACCTTAAGAACCCTTCTCAAGCAGCACTGTGTTTGGAAGAAGGTGGCCTCATTCTGGAAGCCATTGAGCTATATAAAGAATTAAGAAAAAATGAGAAAGTAGGGGATTTATATAATTCCATAGAGCAGTTTGAAAAGGCTAAGCCATTCTTTGAAAAGGCCATGGCGGCACAACTAAAATCTGATAACTATTTACAAGCCTGTCAAATTTGTCAAGAAAAACTGAAGGAACTTGATCGAACAAAAAGGTTGCTATTGGAAGGTTGGAAAACCTCAAAGCAGGGAGAGCAGTGTCTCCTTCTGTATTTTGAACACTTACAAACGGAAGCTGAGGTAGATATAGAACAAAAAGTGCAGGGCATTTACCAGCAGCATCTTCCTGCACATAAAAGAAGAGATTTCATATCTATTCTGATTACACTTAATCGGAAACATCCGCACCAACCAAAGATTGGAAGGGATATAGCATATGAAATCATCAGTGAGCAAACCGTCGCAGGGCAGCCAGATCTTTTACCAAAGCTTCGAAGTTTTATAGAACATGATCCTCTATTGCAAGAGGACACAAGTCGTTTCTTATTCAAGAGCGAAGAACTTACCACACCCTTTAAAAGCCATTCTAGAACCATCCAACTTGATCCTAAGGTAAAATGGAAGGCAGCAACGACCGTAAGTAATTCTTTGGTCATCGTCGGTATTAAGGCAAAAGAATTAGTTATTGCCAGAGCAAACTGGAAGGGCAAAGTACAATATGCTAGCGGGCCTTCGCAAATAGCCGATGACACCTTGTTTCATTTTGTGGAGCATGGCCTCCCAGGTTCACAGGTTATGATGCTAAGCGCTCCACCCTTCGTTGCCAATCCTGTCCATTTTGAGGGAGGAAATTATCATGCTGACTTTAATAAAGCACTGAAAGTTACCGTGCCAAACGCCCCCCCAAAGGGAGTGGTCAGAATTTGCCAGGGTAGAGGTCGTCGAATGTCAATACTGGTTGTTCCCAACAACATGGGGTTAACCCAATGCCGACACTATGATGCGAAGGGCAATATAGCCGCCACCTATGATTGTGTAGTAGAGACTGGCCCCCTAAGATGGGAAGGTGACGAGGGAATAAAACCTATGTTCTTCCGGGATAATTACTTCTACACCTACATGGGGAGCAAGGTTTTACGTATAGCTATGGACGGCAAAACCGAGTTTGTATCTAGTTCTGAACCAATACTAACATTGAACATGTCTCCCTCTGGCACTGCGAAACGCTTGGTTTTACAAAAGATTTCCCACATTACCTGTTTCCAGCCTAGTTTTCAAAAGCTAAACGCGGAACGTCATATGCTACGCACCAAGATCAAGCCAGTCAAGCATATCAGCTTTCTCGCTAGTCGAAATCTATTAATTATTGGAGAAACTTCAGGTGAAGTCTATGATCTAAAATATCATCGCATTGTTCATCGTTTTCCATCCAAACCCTCTGTGATTGCCGTTACTACGGCGGAAGGTCGACGCGAATTTGCCTTGATCCATCACCACGGTTTAATCGAAATCAGGGAGGCTCCGCCAGTATAGTGGAAGATTATATGGACTCGATCTTTGATCTTTCTTGTCCTGTTGAGTCCTCCTCTGTTAATGGGAAATTTGGCTTGCGCTCGGGCAAATTCCCCCCTTAATATGCCGCCCGGATTGCCAAACAGATAGAGTAACAAAAATTGTCAGAGAAGGCACTTATTTTCGTATCTTCCCCCCTGTACTAGCCATCAGATTATGGAAGGACAGCCTTTGGATTCTCCCCCCCAGCAGGAAAGATGGTCACAACTGGCCGATCACATATGGCAATTATTTGAAACCTACGGCTCCAGCCGTATGGTGTTCCATCATTTTGCCTTTGCTAAAGCTATGGCGGAGCGAGCTAATGATATTTCCATTAAGCTTGGGCTATCACCATCCGAGCAAGAGGCCGTAGGTATCGGTGCCTGGTTTTATACCAGCGGATATTGGCTACAGTACAACAACCCCATTCGCAAGAGTCGAGAGCTGGTGCAACAATTCCTAGTAGAACAAGCCATCTCCGATGAAGTCGGAAGAGCTGTACTGGAGGGGCTACCTCCTGATGATGCTCCTCAATCACCCACGGCACAAGTGATAAAGGACGCCTACCTCAGTATTGCATACGGGCAAGATTATCCACAGCAGCATCAATTACTTCGTCTGGAAAGAGAATGGGCCACTGGACAAGAGTATTCAAAACTTGAATGGGCTCAGCAGCAACTGAATGAATTACTAGGTATACAATTCCATACGCCACTGGCACATCAAATGTATGGACAAAACCTAGCCCAGCACATTCTGCTCCAGCAGCAGCAAAAAGATAAGCAAACCGCTCGTAGCCTAAGCCCTATCGGGCAATCTAAGGAAGTTAGCGCTCCTTTCCGTGGCCTAGAAAATGAAGCCACGGCAAGGACAATCCAAACTTATTTTCGTACCAATTACAGAAACCATATCCATCTTAGTTCAATTGCTGATGACAAAGCACGTATCATGATTAGCGCCAATACCATCCTTATCAGTGTGCTGATCACTTTATTGTCCTACCGGAATATTGCTGAAACACAACCTATGATCTTACTTCCGGTTGTTTTGTTCTTGGTGACAGGGCTCACCTCCCTCACCTTTGCGATCCTGGCGGCACGACCAAGAGTAACCTCTGGTAAGGTTGATACCGATGAGTCCGTTCCCTCTCCTGACAATGTGGTTTTCTTTGGGAATTTCGTAGAACTAGATTTGAAACAATACGAAGTAGCAGTGGATAGGATGTTTCGGGACAGCGAAACTCTAATTGGTAATATGGCGAGAGACCTTTACTTCTTAGGCAAAGTTCTGGATAAGAAGTATCGATTTCTAAGCGTTTCTTATAATATTTTTCTCGTCGGGTTTATAGCTACTGTTATTTCATTTCTGATTGCACTTTTCGCCTAATTCTTAGTAACAAGCCCATTCTACTTCCGTATTGTACCTGATAGGAAGCAAGATATAGATTGAACGCTAATCGGCTAGCGCAAGAATTAGTATTCTACTGATTATCATTTAAATAGAGTTGTATTGTTAAAAAAATGATAATTTGGTTAAATAACTACCCAAAAAACGTGGGCTTCAGCGTTGTTTGCATGATGAATAGTGCTGAAATACCGTAGATCAACTACCTTCAGCCCAAAAGAAATTTGATAGTTGGATGATCCCCATAAAACAATAAATATGTCAGTCCGAACCCTCAGTACGACCTTGCTAACCCTTTTTCTATTTACTCAATCGTGTTTTGGGCAAAACCAAAACCTGGAATTTTTGGACTATATCCGCAAGTACCATAAGATTGCTATTGAAGAAATGGAGCGAGCAGGCATTCCTGCGAGCATCAAGTTGGCACAGGGCCTACTGGAGTCCAATGCTGGTAGAAGCTACTTGGCCAAAAGAGGAAACAATCATTTCGGTATTAAGTGTGGAGGCAATTGGCCCGGGAAGAAGGTCTACCGGGAAGACGATGATTACGATGAGCGAGGAAAGTTGATCAAAAGCTGCTTTAGAAGTTATAAATCTGTAGAGGCCTGCTACATTGCCCATTCCGAATTCCTCAGAGATCCACGTAAGGAAAGCAGGTATGGATTTCTATTCCGTTTACGCCCTACGGACTACCGCCGCTGGGCACAAGGCCTTAAACGTGCAGGATACGCCACTAGTGCTACCTATGCGGAAAAATTGATCGATTTGATCGATCGCTATGAGCTTTACAAATACGACCGAATGTCTACACTAGATTTGGATACACCTAGTGATGCCGTGGCCGCAGCCATTCTGAGTACTAATGACGTAAAGTATACCATGACGGAGGAAAATGAGACGCTTGCTGACATTGCACGGCGAACCGATGTCGCGGTCAGAAATATCCTTAAATACAATGAGATTTACGAAGACTCCGACGAACCTTTGGCAGAAGGATCGAGGGTTTATATTCAACCCAAACGGGGAGCCTATCGAGGTAGACAAGTATACCATAAAATCAAAGACTACAGTGATAATATGGCCAGTATCTCCCAACGATATGGCATAAAGCTATCAAAGCTATACAAGCGGAATAGAATGACGCCTGGTACGGAACCAGCCATTGGTCAGGAAATCAAGATAAGAGGACGAAAGGTGAAAACTACTCCGCGCTTGAGAAGAAAAGGCGATGTACCACCACCTCCTCCTCCAAAACCCACACCAAAGGTTGATTCGACTGGAACCAGTCCTCTCCCTCCGTCCAGAAGAGAGGATACGCCTCCAAGTAGGGAGGAAGACACGCTTCCAGAAATATCTCCGGAACCCAATCCTCCTCTAAAGGATGTGCCTTCTCAGCCGATCCCGGACAATACCATCCCTAAGGCTGACCCTCCAAACAATACCCCAACTGCCCCGAGTATTCCTAAACCCGTAAAGGAAGAAAAAAAACCCTTAGAAGAGGATGTATTTGGAGAAGATCAATTGAAACCGGAAGAAAGCCCAACTACATCCAAACCACCAGCCTCCAGCGCGGCCTATCATACGGTAGGTGAGGGAGACACACTCTGGAATATTAGCCGCCGCTATGGAACAACAGTGGCTGAATTGAAAAAGCTCAATAAGCTCAATAACAATAACATTAAGAAGGGGATGCGCCTTCGGGTTAAATAGCCCCTCGTATTGTTCTTTCAATTTTTAGCGTTAGACAAGAATTAAGAGAACAATAAAAAAACCTAAATTTGAGAAAAATTGAACTATGCAGAGACTTTTACTGCCTATCCTATTGCTATGTTGTGTTCAGCTTGGACAAGCACAGGGATACTACTTTGGACTAAAAGGAGGATTAACCATTGGTACACAACAATGGCAATCATTAGATAGAGATCCATTATTTAAGTACCATGGCATTGCTTTTATTGAATCTATTGCAGAAGAAAATTCCTTCGGACTTTTCGCTCAAGCAGGTTACCACGAAAAGGGAAGTGCCATCCGAAACCAACTATTTCGCAATTCCCTCAATGGTGGCTTTTTTAGAGCTCCTGCCTACGAGTTCATCTTCAGGAACGCTTCATTAACTTTAGGTGCGAAACAGAAATTTGATCTCGGTGCTTCAGCCAGCAAGTGGTTTTATCTTATTGGCATCAGAGGAGATTATACGATTGGGACAAACCTAGGGGAGTTTAGAGAATTCATTGAGCGAAACCCGGCTTTTGCTATATTTCCAATTGATGAACCAGAGTTTATCAATGAAATCAATTACGGCGTCACACTCGGAGGGGGAGTGGAGGTTCCTTTCACCGAATTCATTGGTCTAGTCCTCGAATTTACCCTCAACCCCGATTTCTCATTCCAATATGTTCAGCCTGCTATACCCAATGTTCAAGATCCCTTCACGGGAACAAATAGAACTATTCCAGAACGTCAAATTCGGAACCTTACCCTAGAATTCACCGTTGGCTTCAGGTTTTTACGAAAAGTTGAATACATAGATTAATGATCCTTAGAAGTAAAGAGCTCGTTAAAATTTATGGCCGCCGTAAAGTGGTAAAGGGCGTGTCGATTGAGGTAAACCAAGGAGAGATCGTTGGCCTTTTAGGTCCCAATGGAGCCGGTAAAACCACAACCTTTTACATGGTCGTAGGTTTTATCAAACCCAATGAAGGCTCCGTTTTTCTGAATGAAGAGGAGATCACGGAATTACCGATGTACCGACGGGCACAGAATGGGATCGGTTATTTGCCTCAGGAGCCTTCCGTCTTTAGAAAGCTAAGCGTAGAAGATAATATAAAGGCTGTACTCGAAATGACCGATCTAAATACGGAGCAACAAGCTCAACGTTTAGAAGAACTCATTGATGAGTTTGGCTTGGAAAAGGTACGCAAAAGTCGAGGAGATACACTTTCAGGGGGTGAAAGGAGGCGTACTGAGATTGCCCGGGCACTAGCAACCAGTCCAAACTTCATTCTCTTGGATGAACCTTTTGCAGGGATTGATCCCATTGCAGTAGAAGATATCCAGTATATCGTCGCCAAGTTGAAAACCAAAAATATTGGAATCCTCATCACGGATCATAATGTACAAGAGACCTTGTCGATTACAGATAGAGCCTATCTCATGTTTGAAGGTAACATCCTCAAAGCTGGAACGGCTGAGGAACTAGCAGCAGATGAAATGGTACGTAAGGTATATCTTGGCAAGAACTTTGAACTTCGCAAGAAAGTCATCGATGTAGCGCCGGAGGACCCTAACGATGTGTTACAGCGCGAAAATGGGAATGCCTCATGAATAAGCCTGAATTGAACCGTAAACCATCTTCGTTATTTGGCCTATTGCTCCTATTACTAATCCTTTTATCTGCTTGTGGAGGTAAAAAAAGTGGCGCCGCAAAGGTGCGCTTAAGCTCCAATGAGCGAGCCTTAATGGATTCCTTATACATCAAGAAGATTGAGGTCTTGCGGCCGAAATGGGATAGTCTGTGCAAGGCCCGATACGAATCCTCCGTAGCAGCGGCTGTAGACTCTCTGATTACTACCCGCTTAGAAGAAGAAGTTCGACTGAGAGCAAGAATCAATCAGCAACAGTAACAATGAAAGCAAGGATACAAGCTTTATTATATATTGGTGTAAGTTTAATGAGCTTAACCGCTTGCAGTAGTGATGGCGAGGTGAAGGGAGAACGTATGGCCTACATAGAACAGCAAGTAGAAGAGAGAATTCAAGAGTACAAACGGATTCTAGATGAACGTTGCCGCGACGAAGTATTGGTAGAAGCCAATCGCTTAACGGACTCTATACTATTAGTAAGGGCGCGACTAGAACGGGATTCCTTGGATAAACCGCCTAGACCTGATAAACCGGACAAACCAGAGGTGAAGACGATCATTGATTCCGTTCCAGTAGCGCCCCTATTTATGGATAGTACTGAGCTATTAAGAAGCGACAGCAACAGCATTCAATAGTTCAGAAGCTCTCACAGACCCCTTGGCAGCAGCCTCTTTCCAATCTTCCACAAAACTCCCCGATCCCGCTTTCTGAGCGGCCATTCCCTTAAACAAAAGTAATTCTGAATCTGAGATTTCAGATCTACCGATGGGCGTTTCTAAACTATCAGCAAAAGCTTCGCGGGCAGCTTCAAAATCTTGAATAGATAAATAAGCATTACCCAAATCAAACAACACCTTTCTTCTCCACTGATAATTAGGATTATCGGGTGTGAATTTGCGACGCGCAAATAACTTTAAATCCTTAATACCTTCTTCTGTTTCGTTCAATTTGAAATGACACTCTGCCTTTCTTCTTCGAATCTTCCAGTAGACAGGTTGCAATGGAATAGATACCTTCAAGGCTCCCTGCAGATCAGCTATGGCTTGCTGGATCTCATCATTCGCTATATGAACGAAAGCACGTCCAAAATAGGCTTCGGCATTGCGAGGGTTAATATCTATACTCTTACTATAGTCGTACATAGCGTCAGAGTAATTGCGCAATCTATAGTTTACAAAACCACGGCGTTCGTAGGCAGTAGAATGACGTTCGAACTTTTCGATGGCACGGCTTAAAGCAGCTTTCGCTTCCGTTTCTTTTCCATTCTCGTTAATCAGTTCCCTTCCTTGGAGAAAGGCTCTTACGGCAGTTTTGTCACTTTCCGGCTCAATTCTAGCTTCGCGTAAGATTTTTCCATCCTCTAATAACCAAGCATTCAGGTCCCCAGAGACCGCATATTGAGAGATATTTTTCAATAAATTGACAGTATTGCGCCAGAATTTGTCTTGAACCTGTGCAATATGGCGTGGAATATTCAGAGAAGAATCTTCTTCTGAAAAAATATCTTCGATTTCGAAAATAACCTCAGACTTATAGTAATTCTCTTTTCGATGCTCAAACATCTTTATTACCTGCTGGAAACTGCGAGGGGTGCCGAAATCTAGCCTACCCGAAAAAATACTTTTGTAAAAAATCATTGCGCTGCCGTTTTGTAATTGGGAACCGAATATTTGTTCATAGCTTCGTTAATATTTCACAATTCGACCAGTCACGTTCTTTTTGAACGTGGCTATGCGCTGGTCGCCTCTCAATATTTGTGCAATAACAGTAAGAACTGAATGCCCCACACATGGTGAATCCAAATGTGGATTATGTTGTTTTCTCGTTATTTGCCGTAGCTCTTTAATGCTGACACCTAGGGTATCAACCAATCGTATTCAACTGTGTTACCTTGCCCCGAACCTTATATCGATGGGTTTCTCCACAGGAGAGATCAGGGCATTTGGTATAGGGTTGGCTGTTAAGAATCAAGACTAGATCTCCTGTAAATTGAGACCTATTTGATCAGTAATAGTGGTTTTCCAGAATCTCGTTTGGACGTCTTATTTAACGTTTACTTGGAGGTTTATAGTAGCATGGGATGAAACTATCGAGCAAAGTATTGCCGTGAGTACAAAGATCGCACTTTTTTCCTTAAGACACAAATAATTTAGGCCAAAAAATACGCAACCAATGCCTTTTTAAGCCCTTCTTAACCTTTCTTACTACCAAGTCTTTCAGTGACTTGTGGAAAACCCTGTGGAAAACGCCCTCAGCTGTCCACAAACATTTGTGGATAACTTGTGGATAACTATTTTTTGAGCACGTAAAATTAATACTAGATGTTAGGTGTTAGCAACGATTTCAATTGTGAACAATCAACAATCAGAAGGATTTTCTTTGGCGAAAATGCACAATAAGTTCCAAAAACACCTCTCATATTAATTGTTAGTAAAATTTTTCTTTGTGGAATGTTAATTTCTTTCCGTGTGAATAACTCTACAAAAATAAATAAACCACAATATATAACACCTTGATTATGAATTTTGAACAAACTCCAACTTGCCTAAAAGGCATAAATAGAGTGGATGTTAGTATAACCTCCCTCTAAATTTTCAATTAACGTGAAAATGCCAATATACAGGAGAAAGGCAGGAAGAAATGAGAGTAAAAGTAGTTGTCAAAAGCTTTACCGCAGAAATTTCAATGCCAAACTTTACAGCCTTCAGTGCAGTTGGTGCAAATGTCGATCTGGTCACGCCCTTTAAAAATCTGTTCCCGAAATTGTCGATATGCTCCCCCCTGCCAAATACTTCCGAAGGTGTTTTCCTTCAAATCTCCTAGCCGATGAACAGCATCTTTATCGAAGCAACAAGGAACAACCATTCCATCCCAGGTAATGACACAGGAGTGCCAAAGTTTCCAGCAATGATTAAGCAATTGATTCTTGATCGTATACCGACCATCCTCTCCTTTTCGGTAGCGTGCATATTTATCAATAGACGGAATAAGATCGTTGCCGTATTCATAATCGTACACCTGCGCGGTCTTTAACTTCACTTCATCTATGCCAATTTCATCTGCTAGCCGATACACTTCTTCTATCTGATGTTCATTTGGTTTAACGACCAGAAATTGAAAAATGAGGTGAGGTGTGTTCGATTGTAGTTGCCGTTTCCACTTTACAATGTTCCGAGCACCTTGCAGGACGACCTCCAATTTTCCTCGACGTCGATATTGTTCATATACCTCTTGCGTCGTACCATCTACCGAGATAATCAATCGATCTAAACCGGAGCGAACCGTTGCTTCTGCATTTTTATCGTTCAAAAAATGTCCGTTAGTAGAGGTAATAGTGTAGATCTTACGCTCATGGGCATGCCGCACCATATCCAAAAAATGGGGATTGATATAAGGTTCTCCTTGGAAGTAGAAAATCAGGTAAAGCAGATGCTCATGGAGTTCGTCGATGGTTTTGCGGAAGAAATCTTCCCGAAGATTACCGGTAGGGCGAGAGAATGCCTTGAGTCCGCTGGGGCACTCGGGACAACCTAGATTGCAGGCCGTAGTAGGTTCTATAGAAATAGTGAAAGGTCGGCCCCATTGAATTGGTTTTTTCAACCATCTACTGATATAAAAGGAACTAGTCACTAGAAGCGCATTCCAAAAACGACTAAAGGTGAGCTTCGATATGAAGTTGATGGTATCTCGATAATAGATATTCATATCCTTCCGATAGAGAGTGGACTTTTATAAAAGTAGGACTGCAAAGTTCCCTTAAACTGTTTTATTGATCGACAGTTATATGGAATAGAAAATCTTTAGCTTTCAATGTTCCTGCGGTTATTTAAGTACTAGAGGTACTGATATAAAAGTCCACAGCATAAAGCTTATTACTTCACTTCAAAAGTAACCTTAACATTCACTCGGAATTTAGACACTTCTCCGTCTTCCACCGTAACACTATGGCTCTGCACAAAAGCTGAGCGGATATGTTTTATGGATTCTGACGCCTTCTTGATCGCGTTCTTCGTTGCATCTTCCCAGCTTTTTTCGGACTCAGCCAGTACTTCGATAACTTTCATGATTGCCATCTTGTTCAAGTTTTAATGAAAAAATGTGTTGATTTATCTATAGTCTTTCTTAATTCCTTCGACCTTCTGGCCCTTTGAATTCCAGGCGAACACTCTCATTAATTTTGGTCACTTTTACTTCTGTTCTCCGATTAAAACTATGCTCCGCTTCGGTACAGTCTACTCCATCGGCACAATGGTTACGGGGGTAGGCCTCCCCATAGCCAAACACTTGAATACGGCGAGATTTGATGCCCTGCCGAAGTAAAAATTCCCTAGCTGATTCTGCTCGTTTCAGCGAAAGCTTAAGATTGTAATCATTTTCTCCCCTACTATCTGTATGAGCTCCAAGTTCAATTTCCATGCTGGGATAACGCTTCATCAATTTAGCCAAAGCTTCTAGATCTCTGGCTTCGCCAGACCGGATAGCCGACTTATTGAAATCGTAGTAAATATTATCCAACACAATTACTGTTCCCACGGAAATGGGCTCCCTCAGTAAATCTAGGGATTTCACTTTCATATTGATCTCTGCTGCGATATACCTATTGCCTCTAATTCCTTCAGTAGAAACAGAACTGAGTCCCTCCTCATAGCCCTCTTTGATTACTCGGATAGAGAAATTGCACCCGATTTCCAGGCAATGTTCAAATTTTCCTTCAATGTCCGTATTGAGAACTGACACTTCCCCCGTACACTCATTCGTGATCTGAACTCTGGCATTCGTGATCGGCACATTATAGCCTTCCGCTATCACATCTCCAGCAAGTGCTAGACAGTTATTGGGCTTCATTAACACCTCAAGCGGACGAATCGGTAACTGATCGGTTGAGGTAAATTTTATCTCCTTTGTCTTATATCCTCGTTTGGTAATAATCACAAGGTATGATTTGGCTACTTCGAAAGGCACTACCACTTCACCATTACGGTTAGTTACATAGTCTGGGTCCGCCAGTTCTTCATCCTTCTTACGTACCAAGGTTAAGGAAACTTCTCCTTTTTCATTAGGCAACATTTCCAAATTATATAACTCGTCATTATCTGCCATTCCGTCGGTAGAAAGTGGGTATACCCTCAGCCCTGCTCCCAAAATCCGCCGGCTGGATTCTACATCATAGACCGAAACCAAGGTATTATTGATCTCAGGTAATTCAATCCCCTTCAAACCATTCGGTGCATCAAAAAGATAAATATCATCTTGTCCTCTATTATCCCTTTCTCTATTCGAGGTAAAATATCCTCTGGTACCGTCTGACTGCAACACTAAACCCAAATCATCCTTTTCAGAGTTAAAGGGGAGACCTAGATTAATAACCCGCCCCCATTTTCTATCACTTAGATCTATCATAAAAAGATCAAGTCCTCCTAAGCCCTCATGTCCATCAGAAGCGAAAAACAATGTTCCGCTTTCATGAGAAAAAGGGAATACTTCATTTTTCGGTGTATTGATCTCTGGGCCCAAATTGATCGGAGCAGACCAACCTCGACTGGTCCTTTCCACAAAATAGATATCCATGCCACCGAAGCCTCCAGGTTTATCTGATGCAAAGAAAAGTCGCTTACCGTCAGCAGATAAGGCGGGATGCAAACAGGAAAAATCATTATCATTGAAAGGTAATTCTTCAATGTTCTCCCAATCGAAGAAACCTTTATCTGCTTTATATATTTTTAATCTTACTCTCCCCTTTTTGTCTGCTTTACTTAAACCTAATCGTTGGTTACTTCTAGTAAAGAAAATCTCATTACCCTGCCTATTGAATGATACCGGACCTTCATGCAAATGAGAATTGATCTCAACTGAGAAGTTTTGTCCCTTTATCGGCTGTCCATTGGGATCTAGTTCGGCATAAAATAATTCATAAAAGGTTTGACCAGTATTCTCATCAATTGGACCATTCTTTCGGCGTGAGACGTATACGATCCCATTTCCGTAGAGTACGGGGGAAAACTCCATCCCCTCGGTATTGATGTTACTGGCATTAGATAATCTAATATCTTTTCGATAATCCTCTCGTCCGTACAGCGCCTCAAATTTTTTGTTTTTGCGCTGCGCAGGTAGGATTAGAGGTAAGCACATAAGCACGATAAGCGGGTAGAAGAACTTAGATGTCATTTTGATCCAATTGGTTAAATAGGTAAAAGTGTTGTAGGTCATAGGTGTGTCCACTAAGGGGAATAAACGATTAGCTATTCGTGGACAATCTCTATCAGAACGATATCAGTTGCTATTAACGTGTCCAAACACTTCTAAAGGAATGATCTTAGATCAAGTGTTGGTGCGGCCTTACTAGTTGAGCGTTCATGCTCGGTCCATGTATGCTGTAGTCAGTACCCGTATAGATATCCGCTGCTTACAAATGCTATTCTCTAGGACTAATGACTGGAAAACCTAAAAGAATCTTGGGCTTACAAAGCGCTCTCCTTCAGATCGGCCACCAATGCAATAGCGTACCACAGCTTCTATACTTCCACTGTTATACGATCTAAGTTCCGAAAGCGTTGCATCGTAGGAAATACCCAATAAAAGACTTTCGGTCACTTGCGCCCCGAAAAGTACGATTGCCGACTCCCCAATGCCGCTACTAATAGAACCTCCTAAGCGATAGCCAAGTCCGGCTGTCACCTTGTTATTGAAGATGAAGTTGACATTCACATCGCCATCAAATGGCGTACCATCCACATACTTCAATAATACCTGAGGCTGTACTTGTAAATTGTCTCCCCAGTCAAACAGTAAGCCAGCCATTCCATAGATATGACGTGCTTCTTTTGAAATAGTGACATCTCCATCGGCTAGATCAATATTGTTTTCTAGCAAACGAGGGACGGAAAACCCCAAATAGAATCGTTTACTGCTGTAGTAGATCCCCGCGCCAAAATTAGGTACAAACTTACTTTGAAGATCAGCAGGAATAGCCGTGTCAATATCTTTAGATTGAATCGCCTCCGTTTGGCTATAGTTGATCCGGAGGAACCGAACAGACGCCATGATCCCGATACTTAAAGTTCCAGGTCCCAGGTTCGGTCGGTAGGCATAGGCAGTTTCAGTAGTGAGCATTTCGGATACACCAATCGTTTGGCGATGTATAGTGGCTCCCACGCCAAGACGCTTACCCCACATAGGGGTATTGAAAGAGATCAATTGGGTTTCAGGAGCTCCATCCAAGCCCAACCATTGATTACGGGTCAAGGCTGTAATACAAGCCCCATCCTGATTCCCTGCATAGGCAGGATTGAGGCCCATCTTATGGTACATGAACTGAGAGAAATGCTCCTCTTGTTGTGCTGCCAGGTTTAAGGCAAAGCTGATGCAGGCGAGTAAAAGGTATAGTTTTTTCATTTTGAAAGGATTCATAGGGTGACATTAACGCTGGATCAATACAAAGCCATTGGCTGGCTCTCGCCCATCTCCGTAATTAATGATATAGAAGTAGGTTCCGTCGGGTAAATTTTCTCCGCTGTAGGTCCCTTGCCAGTCATTTTGATAAGGGCTTTCAGATTTAAATACTTCATCCCCCCATCGATTAAAAATAATCACTTGACTAGAAGAGAAGGTTGAGTTATCCAGTAAACAGGGAACCACAAATGCATCATTGATACCATCCCCATTAGGGGTAATGATCGATGGAGCCTTGCAACTGGCATCTCCCCCTACCAACAAGGTCACAAGGGCCGTAGGCGCCTCACAGCCTTCACTCAGTAATTGATAGGTAAACTCTACCGTACCTACAAAATTCGGGGGAGGGGTATATCGAACTATCCCTGACGCATCGATCGTGATTGTCCCTTCCTTCGGAGGATCGACAATATCGACCGTCGTATTCGGTACTAAAATATCGTTGGCCGTTAGCCCTAATTCGGCTTCCTTCTGGAATTCGATGGGAATAATATCCGGATTGGCGATGGGGTTTTCCTTGTAGAATATCGTAACTGTATCCCTGGAACCTTCTCCACAAAATCCTTCGTCTATGGTCCAGACAAACTGATTTTCACCCGCGCTTAGATTACTAACCAGGGTGAGTGGATTATCAAAATCATCTATGATGACATTGGGATTCAATGCTTCCCACCGCCCGTCACTACCCTGGGTCGGTGGCACAGCTTCGAGCAAAGTAGTAGCTTCATCATTACAAGCAACGGCATCCATTCCTGCCTCGGGTTGAGGGTCCGAAATGATCACTAAGACATCAGCACTGTCTCGCCCACAAACCGTATTTATGGTCCAAGTAAAAATGTAGATGTTATCAGGCTCTAGCCCGGTGATTAAAGTCGACGCCATCGTGTCATCTTCAATCCTTACACCTAGTATCCGTTGTGCCTCAGGCTGAGTCCATGTACCTATACTTCCCAACTCAGAAGGAGGCATAGCTCCAAGATTTACAATCTCATCTTCACAGGCAAGAATATCATCCCCTGCGACAGCTGCTTCCCCTTGCCGTACAGCAATTTCAACCTCATCTGATGAATAGTTCACGCAAGCGCCATTGGACAAGGTCCAACGGAAAATATAAGGTTCTTCCCTTCGCAATAGCCCACTTACATTGGTACTAGCCGCTGTATTATTGGCTATGATGATGTCTGGTGCATCAGACACTAAGGACCAACGCCCAGTACCAATACTCGGCATTTCCGCATTGAGACGATGTGTCCCCAAACAGATAGAGGTATCTATTCCAGCAAAGGCCCGACTAGAAGGAATTCGATTTAATTGGGCAAAAGTTGTATCCGTTCTAGTGGAAGAACAGCCATCTAAAGTCGCATTGACAAAGAAGGGGAAGGTTCCATCCCCTGTGTAGTTGGTGAAATCAGTAAAGGAGAATACTCGGTTGGTATCCGGTGTTTCTAATGGTTCTTCCGAAAAGCTATCGAACCAACTGTACACTGCTCCATCTGTCAAGCTATTATCGCTTAATCGCAAAGTAAGGACCGCTTGCGGATGACTGATACAATGCGGGCCATCATTACTGATCATCGGCACAGATGGCCTTGGCTTGACGCGCACCTCAACCCTAGCAGTATCTGAAGGACACCCATTCACCACCGAAACCACCTTATAGGTCCCATCTTCACTGGGTTGATTATCAGAACTAAAGGAAGGGAATTGAATAGAGGAACTAAATTCAAAACCATCCGCACTCCATTTATATTCTGCCCCATCCGCAGAAGAAGCGGAAAGCCTAATATTATCCCCTCTACAAACAGGACTATTAGAAGAAGCTTCAATATTCGGGATAGGGTGTACCGTTACATTAGTAAGATCTGATTCCAAGGAGGCACAACCATCAATCACTACATACACCTTATAATCCCCATCGTCAGCGAGATCGGCCGCATCAATGGTCAAAGTTCTTTCTTCCGTAGTAACCATTGACAGGTTACCTTTTTGCCAGAAGTAGGTGACTTCTCGTCCCGGGATATTATAATCCGTTGTGAATAAAGTGATTTCATCCCCATTACAAAAGGCAGTGACTCCATCTTGCGTAAAGGGTCGTTCTGGTCGTTCTGGGGCATCTTGCAATTCAACAAAGAGATTCTCAACTACGGAGCAACCTTCTGCTGTGGTTACCGTGACTGAATAAGTGCCGGATTGAGCGCCTGTTGCTCCAGGAACCGTCGCATTACTACCTTCGAACTGGAAATTATTCGGTCCAGACCAAGCATAAGTGTAGCTGCCATCGTCTGGAGGAAAAGTCAAGGCAGTAAGCTCCACATTAGTCGGAGCGTAGAAACAGTTCGGAGCGGAGTAACTTAAATCCACTTGACTGATTCCTTCCAATACCTGCACAAATATCGAGGTGGTATCGGCACAGCCCGCCAGAGAGGTTACTTTCAACTGATAACTTCCTTGATCCAAGAAGGAAGCATTCGTTATCGTAAGGTCTTGTATGGTTTGTTCTGTACCTAATCCTGGGCCATTCCACTGATAAATCACCCCCCCCAAGTCTGATGTTCCCTGCAAAATAATATCTCCTCCTTGGCAGACCGGATTCGGTAAAGCCGCAGCTCCTGCTGTAGGTCTTGGATTAACTACGGCCTGCGTTGGGTTCGACAAATCCGATTCACATCCATTCCTGACGATAAACAGCTGCCAAGTCCCTGCATCTCCATCGTCGGCGTTTGGCACACTGTAAGTCGGCGTGGTAGTGACAAATTCATTGTTCCCATCTTGTATCCAATGGTAGGCGCTCGCCCCACTGGATAAAGTAGAAAAGTTGAGTGTATTATCTCGACATATGGGGCCATTGCTGCTAATCGTAGGTTGCTCGGGCTTTGCCCTAACATTTAGCTCCACACTAGCTTGGTCAGAAATACAACCTCCTTTACTAATACGTAGCAAGTAAAAACCTTCGTCCAACTCATCCAAGGGCCCCAAGGCAGGAAATTGTTCCGTAGATTCAAAATCATTTGGCCCAGACCAACTATATGATAAATCTGGACCGACAGTGGAGGTTCCAAGGTTTATGGATTCTCCCTCACAAATAGAAGTATCAGCAAAAATCAATTCTACGATCGGTTTTTCAACCGTTTCGATGCGCATGACATTAGAGGGAGCTGAAGTACATTCATTGGCCTCAACAATGAGATAGAAATCCTGACCTCCAACCGCATGAGGCCCAGCAAGGGTAAAAGTAGGTTCAGCCGTAGAACCTAGTAAGGTTCCGTTAGGCGGGACACCCTGATACCAATGATAGGTAACGTCATTATCTGGGGGTAGATCCATCACTCCTAGCACTATATCATCTATACTACAAATAGAAGGATTCGTAGCAATTTCTGGCCGGTAGGTAATTTCTTCTACATTCACTAAGACTGTACCTTCAGAACGACAGCCTGTAATCCCCTCCACTACCACCTTATACACCCCAGATAAACTTGCATCCACATTGGGAATTACCGGGTTCTCATCAGCAGAAAAGAAAATATCATTCAGATACCATTCGTAAAGGAAGCCTTGGCTACCAGGAGAAGGAGGGTTAGCAAATAAAAATAGCGTATCTCCCCCGCACAGATTTGGTGTTGCCAATGGTTCTGGGCGGTCCAGGGTTAAACCGAAGGTAGTTGCACAGGTAGATTCCAAACCTGCTCCATCTCGCACTGTTAGTATAATATCAACGGTATTTCCTGCATCTGCACAAGTAAAGGAACTAGGCGTGATGAACATGGTATCAATAGAGCAATTATCCGTACTGCCCATATTTACATCGGATACATCGAATACCTCCTCCACTAAACCAGAGGGTGTAATGCTTAAATTACCGATCGTCTGACAGGATGCTACGGGTGGAGTAGTATCCTCGATAGTTACCATATAGCTACAGGTATCTGGATTTCCGCTAGCATCTTCTATAATGTAGAACACCTCTGTATCTCCCAAATTGAATACATGTTGCGGAGAAAGAGTGGGTTCTTGCATGGCAGTCAAGGGAATAGTCGTAGCTCCTTCTGCATAGTAGGAAGGAGTAAGACTGGAGTAAGTCAAGGTACCAAACATATAACTCGTACCATCGTTATCGCCATTTTGAGTCACTGCATCGGTATCACAAGGATTAATCCCATCACCAGAAACCCCAGGTGGAACATTGATCTCCTTCGGTGCTACTCGAATACTAACCACGCCATCCACTGCCCAAGCATTAAAAGTAGTAGCAGGAATCGTGATATTTAGCGAACCTGCCGTAGTACAATTGGCATCTCCAACAGTAGACTGGCCCAGTAAACTATCATCCTCCCCGAATACCTCTATAAAGGCATCATTCGTATTAAAGTCCCCTTGAAAGCTTAAAACAAAGGTAGCAGGGCCAATCGCATTAGCAGCCACCGAATTAAAGTTAAACGTTCTTTCATCTGCCAGATACTCATTCAAGTTGGGATCCAAAGTGAATGGAATTAAAGCACTTGAAGTATCCAAGGGCAGTCGCTGCTGATATTCCCCAAAAGCATTACAATTGTCTGTTGCTCCAACCGGCAAAGGCAAGCTCACTGTTTTTTGACAGGAATCTGCTGCTAAGCTCATCACTATATCTGGCGGACAAATCAACTCTGGTGGTATGTTATCCAATACATCAATATTGTAAGTGCAGCTGTCAACATTACCGGCACAATCAGACACGAAATAGGTCACGGTATGGCTCCCCGTTTCTAAATTGACCATTTCTGTAGCGATGGGTGAGACGGATACTGTCGGCCCCTGATCAATTCGATAGCTATAGCTAATGCCCTGCAATTCTTCGACCTCAATATCAAGTACAGCATCTACCATCCCCGCCGGGGTACAAATTGCATTAATAGCAAACCTGCCATCAGCTGGAATATTTGGCTGCAGTTCTAGCTCAATGATACCATCCGCCGCCCAGGTGTTGAAGGAGCCTAAAGGGATGGGAAACTGCTGCATTGAGTTGCCGCATTGAGCATCCGTTGCGGCAGTAGTTCCTAGAAGGTTTCCATCTTCGTCAAAAACATTGAAGAATTCATTCTCTTCCTCTCCATCCACATTGGTCAATGAAATGGTGAGTGTTCCATCAGCAATAGCACTAAGCGGTAGATTTTGAGTAATGGCTAGCGAGAGGCTAATCGGGTTCACAGGGGTCTCTCCCTCTTCTCCCGGTACTGCATCTGAGCTTAGGGTCGCATTAGCCATAAGACTGATAACTTGAGCAGAGGATATGTCACATTCCTCAGAAATTTGAGGCGGGACTAAGCTGACTGTAGCGTCACAATCATTACCATCTATATTAATGGTTATGTCATCCGGACAGCTAAGGAGGGGCGGGTTATTATCCACCAGCGAGAAAACCGCTGAGCTGGTATCTCTGTTCCCGCAAAGATCCTCTACAATAAAATCTACAGATTGGGAAAGCAGTGTATCTGAGGAAGCAGGACAAACAATGGCTGATAGGCTCGGAGAATTATTGGTTCCCGAATTTACGGCAATCCAAATAAGTTCTTCCTGATCTGCACAGTTATCTTCAGCAATGGCACTTGCTCGCCCATCCACCCAATTGGTAAAGGCAGTTTGTACGTCTATCCCATCTAGGCAAGAGATGCTGAGATCTTGTGCCTCCATTTCGAAGACAGGGGCTAATTCATCATTAATCGTAATGACCTGATCTATTTCTGTGGAATTACCACAAACATCGGTTACTCGCCAGGTTCTACGAATGGTTCTATCATCAGCGCATAAGCCATCAATAACCACATCCGAAAAAGTTACAACTGGCGCTGGATCACAGTTATCCAAAACATTGGTAGGCTCACCTGTTACATTTAAATCATTGGCTTCATCACAATCCACGGTAATGTCCGCAGGAACAGTAAAAGTAGGTTGCTGCATGTCAGCAACGATGATAGTTTGAATCTTACCCGTTACATTCCCACAAAGGTCTCTGGCTCGCCAGGTTCTAACAATCGTTCGGTTAAAAATGCAGCTACCTGCCTCTTCAGCATCCGTAAAGAACACGCGGACGCTATCCGTAGGGGTGCAATTGTCCATAGCATCCGTTACATCTCCTGTAATGGAAAGATCCAAGGGGTCTTGCGTACAATCAATCGTAATATTATCGGGCACTGTAAAAGTCGGGGCATTATCGTCTTCAATCGTTATTGTTTGCTTGAATATAGTTGTGTTTCCGCAGTTGTCGGCTGACATCCAGGTCCGCACTATACTATACTCATACTCTGAGCAAGTCCCGTCCATTACCTGACTATTCGTCTCACTAAAGTTGAGTTCAGGAGAGGAGTCGCAATTATCCATCGCGGTTACTGTAGGGAAAGGTGGAATTGGGTCATCACAGGAAAGCGTAAGCGTTTCTTCCGTTGGAATTCCGACCAAAACCGGTGCTACAGTATCTATAGTCGTATAGGTAATGGTTTGTTGAGTGGTGTTGCCACAATCATCGGTCAGCGTAACGAGAACATTCAAGGTGGCGCAATCCTCATCAAAGATTGCAGGGGCATCTACAGTGAAACCATCCGCTCCGGAGCAGTCTGTTGTCCCCACAAAATTTGAACCTATTGCAAGATTTAAGGTATTCAGCCACACATCATAACGCACGGCGCTTTCCGGGCCGCTTAGTTTACTCAATTCACAAGCTACCGTATCATTAAACGCACTTAAAGCGGGGATCATGGGAGGCCCATCATCATCCCCATCGATGGTGATGGTTTGGGAGACCGAGGTCATATTGCCATCCATATCTGTAGCGGTCCAGGTACGCACAATTACGCCACCTGCACAGATGTTGATAGCAGAGGAGTCGGGGCTATCAACTGCTATAATCTCCTTTGGAAAAGATGGATCTGTATCATCAGTTGCTGTTAAAGTTATCTTAGGCGGCAGATCCGCTAGGCAGCTAATGGTAATATCGTCAGGTTTATCATCTACAAATGTTGGAGGGTCCACCATTTGGCGATGAGGAGCAGGGGTAGGCTTAGTTGGGTCAGAACTTGCTCGCGCGGCCACATCGGCGGTTGGAACAACCATACAAGAGATACACAGACAAAGGAGCAGCTGTACCTTGTACCGTAAAGAGTTCTTCATATTACGTATGTTTAATCTAGGGATTATAAGTGGTATTTCGGCAAATACGAATCAAGAATATCGGCAAATGAAGGTAGTAGTAATACGGGAAGCGCAGACGCTTGAGGTGGAATCTGGAATCGTGTTCATGGGGAATCGGTTTTTGTCATCTATACTTGGATGCAAATTATTAAATATTGACTAATACAGCGCATTAGCCATGTTAAAAAATTCACGAAACCATTGTTTTTCAGCAAATTTGAGTCGTAGCTGACGCTATTCTTCTTCGGTAGTATGGGTGAGATCTTCTCTATCTCGGAGTTTTTTGTCTTCTACGTTTTCGTCCAAAAATTGATTCAAACGATCAACTTCCAGGTTGGTCTTTATCTCACCAAATTCATTGATCTTGATATCAAAACCTTTCAATTCTTGGTGAACATCAGGTTTTTTATCTGAGTTATTCTTCTTTGGCATAGGTCAATAGGGTTGTACATGGTTTGGTGCCGAAAGGCGTTTGCGAAAGTAGTTAATTCAAAGGAGTTCCGCAAGCCCATCTTTCTGATTTTCCGCCAATTAAAGAGAGAACTATTTTTAATAGGAAATTCATATTACGGTGAGGAGAGCTAGAAAGCTGTTTAATCCCTAGCTCTCCATCCTTATCTATTGAACAGCGGCCTTGATTTCATCAAAGGCCGCGTAAGCTTTATCTAAACGAGCCTGAATCTCCTCTGCCCCGAGAAGCTGCATCATTTCAAATACATCAGGGCCTTTTACCGTGCCGGATACTGCCACTCTAACAATCGGCAATACATCCCCAAATCCAAAACCATTAGCCTCCATGGCTGACACAATGGTTGACTTGATATTTGCCGCCTCAAAGGGATCAAGATTGGCTAGATCAGCTTTCAATTGATCAAAAAAGGCACGACGTTCTGGCTTCCATTTTTTACGGATGGGTTTTGCCTCATACTCCAATTCACGAGTAAAGAAATAATAGCCATTGGCCCAGAAGTCTGGCAATAAGCTGACCCGCTCTTTCATCATACCACAAAAGGCCTGCAAAAAAGCCGTTTCCACCTGATGCCCTTTTTCTTCTATTGTTGGCCGGATCAACTCAGCCAAGTCTGCATGGGTAGATTGGATGATATATTGCTGATTAAACCACTTGGCTTTATCAATATCAAACCGGGCCCCTGCTTTACCAATTTTCTCCAACGAGAAAGCAGCACAAAGTTCTTGCAATGGAAATATCTCCTGCTCGGTACCTGGATTCCAGCCTAAAAAAGCTAAGAAATTGATGGAAGCTTCGGGCAGGAAGCCATACTCTTTGAATCCGATGAAAGAATCCTCAGGTGTATCTCCATCCCAGGACAAGGGGAAAACGGGGATACCTAGTTTATTACCATCTCGTTTACTCAATTTCCCTTTGCCTGTAGGTTTTAAGATAAGGGGCAGGTGCGCAAATTGTGGCATGGTTTCTTCCCAACCCAACGATCGGTACAACAAAACGTGATGGGCTGTACTTGGCAACCACTCCTCACCGCGGATGACATGTGTGATTTTCATAAGGTAATCATCCACAATATTGGCTAGGTGGTAAGTCGGCATTCCATCCGCCTTAAGGATAACCTTATCGTCCAGTTCATTACTTTGAAAGCGGACTTCCCCTCTGATGATATCCTGAATCAGAATTACCTCATCCGTTGGGATCTTAAGCCGTATAGTATAAGGCGTACCAGCATCCAACAGGCGCTTCACTTCTTCTGCTGGCAGGCTAACACTGTTCTTCATTTGCCGCCGAACACTTGCATCATACTTAAAGTTGTGGTTGCCTGCTTGTTTAGCTTCCTCCCTAGCTGCGTCTAATTCCTCAGGTGTATCGAAGGCATAGTAAGCCTTGTCGTTATCGATTAATTGTTGGGCATATTGCCCATACAATCCTTTTCGCTCTGACTGTCGATAAGGCCCATATTCCCCTCCGAAACCAGGTCCTTCATCTGGCTGCAAGCCCAACCATTCCAAAGCCTCTACAATGTACTGCTCAGCCCCAGCCACATATCTAGTTTGATCTGTATCTTCAATGCGCAAAATAAAAGTACCTTCATAGCGTTTAGCTAAAAGGTAATTATACAATGCCGTACGAACCCCACCAATATGTAAGGCCCCGGTAGGACTTGGAGCAAATCGAACTCTCGGTTTTTCCATGTATCAAAGACTGTAATTCAATTAAAAATGTTATTTGCACAAAAAACCATTACGGCAACAAAAATTTAGTTGCCCAGCCTGGTTATTACATAAAAAGTGGTTGATAGGAAAAAAAATTCAAAAAAACGCGGCTTTTTTCAATATTTTTAGCAGCGTTATCCACCTTCAACGCGTTTAAATTTCTAAACCCTTTAGTTTAAAGTTTTGAGGTCAGAATCGTTTATGCGCAAAAATAGTATAAAATAGCGACCTCCCACGCATTATTGCGCGGTATAACCACACCAAACTTTTACCCTAGTTATATCCCGTCATTCGACGGAACCACTCCTTATTTTTTCTTTTGCAAGCAATAGTATAGTTCGTACTCTATGGCTAGCATTAGTTGAGATAAGCATATCCAAAACAGAGTCATAAATGTATGGCTCTGAACAAAATAGCTTAAATCTTATTTTTAAAATATCCATGAACATTAATCCCAAATTATTATGTACCTAGTAAAAACCCCCCAATTCATCCAAAACTTGTTTCCCAATTTCACCTGGCGTGTTCCTACCCAGGAAAAACAACTATTCTTAACCTTTGATGATGGACCTATTCCGGAGGTAACGCCTTGGGTATTAGAGCAATTGGCCGCTTACAACGCAAAAGCTACCTTCTTCTGCGTGGGAGACAACATCAAAAAACATCCAGATGTATTTAACGCCGTTGTGGAAAATGGACACACGGTAGGCAGCCATACCTTTAATCACTTAGATGGGTGGGCGACGGATAACATCCCCTACTTCCACAACGTTCGCCATAGTGCTAACATGGTGGATTCGACATTATTTAGGCCCCCTTATGGTCGTTTGAAGCCAAAGCAGGCACAATTCTTGATGCGACACTATCAGATTGTGATGTGGGATGTGCTTAGTGCTGACTTCGATGCGAATATCAGTGGTGAACAATGTCTAAAAAATGTAACCAAGAATGCGGGTCCTGGATCAATTGTCGTGTTCCATGACAACATCAAGGCCATTGAACGTTTAGAATATGCTCTACCTCGTGTTTTAGAGCATTTCACTTCATTGGGTTACGTCTTCCAATCCTTAACGGATCAGACATTATCTGATGAGCGTTCTTTCCAGAAGCGTGCTTAATGAATCTCCAAGCCAGTATTTGGTTAGGGTCATGAGCACCGCTTAATTGAATTTTTTGTAATGCTAGATAGAAAGCCGTCGCGCTTTGTGGCGGCTCTTTCACTTCCTTCCCTTATTTCTCTTCATGGTTTCGATGAATTTGGCACGCCCAAAGATCTGCTGGATGTAAATATCAGCAAGTGACGGATTTTTAACGCTTACTTGATACCACAAGCAATGGTTTCCCCGTTTTATACTAACTTTGGGCGCACTTTGTGATGCTACTTTCTTAACCCCCAGTTGATTAATCGACTCATGAACGATCAAAATATAGCTTTAGTGAAAAATATAGTTCTTGTAGTACTATTCCTTTCTGTAAGTACGATTAGTGTAGCCCAGCGTGGATGGGAAGCAGGTCCTTGGGCCGGAGTTAGCTACTATTTCGGAGACTTGAATACAAGTTACAATTTAAGCAAGCCACAGTTTGCCGCAGGAATGATCGCGAGGTATAACTTCAATAACCGTTTGGCGCTTAAATTCTCTGGGAACTATGGCTATATCTTAGCAGATGACGCTGATTCTAAAAATATTTATGAACGAGCTAGAAACTTGAGTTTCGAGTCCCCTATCATAGATGCCTCAGCGCAATTCGAATTCAACTTCCTTCCTTATGTACATGGAAGCCGGGAAGAATTTTTCACACCTTATCTTTTTGCTGGCCTCTCTGCTTTCTATTTCAATCCGCAAGCAGAACTTAATGGCGAGCTACATGAACTGCGAGCTTTAGGTACTGAAGGGCAATTCAAAGGCGAGGAATACTTTACCGTACAAGGTGCGCTTAATTTTGGGATTGGCTTGAAATTGGACATCAATTACGAATGGAGTCTGAATTTTGAACTCAGTGTACGGCAAACCTTCACGGATTACTTAGATGACGTAAGTACTGTATACCCCGATGAAAGTGATCTGCTACGTGCCAGAGGGGAACTGGCTGTGCAATTGTCCGATCGCTCCATTACTATTCCTGGAGTGGTTGAAGAAGCCTTAGGTGAGGAAGGCCGACAACGTGGCGATAGTAGTACCAACGATTCTTACTTATTCCTCGGTGTTGGTCTTGTCTACTACTTTGGAGACCTACGATGCCCTGGGTATGGCAAAAGAAGTCGCTAACTCACTCCTCAACTTTCTGTATTGACTGTATAATAATAGCCATCTATTAGGTAGTGGGATACTTTTGTTGTATCCAAAACACCTAAGATGACTATGAAAATCTATCATTCTCCTCTATTCTATGCCCATCTCTTTTTTCTAATATTCTTTATAAAACAGCTCTCCCTTTTTATCAAAGAGGCCACGAATCGCAATGATGGCAGTCTTATCCTTGCTCTCATTCTATTTGTTGCCGGATCTTTCGGGATTTTCAGTGGCCTATTAATCGATTACGGCATTAGAATAATTTCGTTGTCAACTCTAGTTAAATGGGTAATACAGCTTGGGCTAAGCCTCTTACTTGCTATGGGCTGGTATAGAGGTTTTCTATTGATTGCCAATTGAACAATTAATCAAACCTCAAAATACTTACGATGGAACAATTACACTATTACTATCAGATTGTAGAGAAAGCCATTACTAAGATTGGACTTGATCCCATGGCCTGTCGGAAAAAACCAGGACAATGGTCCTTAACGAAAGGGCAGATTCCCATTTGGGTCGATGTATTCTACTTAGAAAGGGAGAAAAATATTTATTTCCAGGTTGCCGCGCCAATCATGAAGATTCCTAAGGACAATGCTGGACGTCTGGCCATGGACCTTCTACAACTGAACAACCAGCTCTTTGGTGTAGCTTTTACTGCCAACAAAGGACATATCTACCTCAAAACACTGCGGGAAACCGAGGGCCTAGATATCAGCGAAGCCAATGCTATGATCCTAAGGATTGGCAATTACGCAGACCAATACGATAACGAGCTAAAGAAGCGATACCCAGAATGGCATCAAGCCACTTTTGATGCTTCACAGATCAACCCAAATTGAGGCAAGCCATTCTCAGTATGAAGTAAAAAAGCGGATACTGATGTACAGCATCCGCTTTTTACTTTTTTCCTTATAACACTAGAAGCAAGCCTAGGGCTTAGCTGCAGCTTGTTTGGGGAAATAAACAGTAATGGATTGGTTGACGGTCACTTCTGCCGATCTCAAACCGTTCCATGCCATAAGATCTTCGATACTACAGTTGAAAAGCATGGCAAGTGTTTCCAGTCGATCACCTGCTACGACTTTGTAAGTACTCTTGAAAGTTCCTTCAGGCATAGCAGCTTTTGTACTCTCGATTCCTTTCTCTTCCAAGAAGCGTTGGAATGCCCCACTTGCACTTGCTGGCAGCGACAATAAATTTCCTGCCTTGCTTTTAGGAACGTAATTATTGACGTAACCAGGGTTCAATTTCTTCACTTCTGCAAAGTTCAACCCACACTTCTGAGATACATCATACAAGCGAATGTAATCATACACTCTGTACACTTCTGTATGTTGTAGATCATAAGAAGGATATCTGGGCGTAAGTCCATGATCTTCGTGATGCTTCATCAGATAAGAAGCAGCAATGAAACGAGGAACGTACTTTCTAGATTCTGCAGGTAGGTATGGGATCAAATCCCAGTAGTTACTACAGCGGGCTTTCTTAATCGCTTTTTGTACGCGACCAGCCCCGCAGTTATAAGCAGCCATCACCAATGCCCAATCCTGAAACTCTCTGTATAGGTAAGCCAGTAACTTGACTGCAGCTTCTGTAGCTTCATGTGGATTCAAACGCTCGTCTACCTGGTTATTGATCGAAAGATCGAAGTAACGGGCAGTTACAGGTACGAATTGCCAAAGGCCAGCAGCACCTGCATGCGACTTGATATCCGGGATCAGCCCAGATTCTACAATAGGAAGATACTTCAACTCCTGAGGAAGTTGATAAAGGCTCAAATAGTGCTCAAAAATTGGGAAATACATGCTGGATCTGCCTAAGATAAGTTCTGCGTCCTTGTATCCAGCGGTAGTGTAGCGCTTAATGTAGTTGAAAACGTCTACGTTGTACTTGACCTCAAAAGGGAAGCTCATTTGGTCAAGTCTTTCTGTGATCACCCCAATCGTTTCGTTATTCCAAGGCTCAACGCCTTCGTCTAACAAACTGAGGGGTAGTCCGTTAGTTTTAGTAACTGTAAATAACATTAAAGCTATTACAGCTACCTTTGTCCATGGGAATTTCATTATAAACTGGTTTTAACTCAATGGCCAACAAAAATCCTCGGGATTATTAATGTTTAAATTCTTGGGATATGTTTGAGGATCCCGCGGTCGCACCAGGTGCTTCCGAATTTGACCTTGATTCTTAGCGTCTCATAGGGTGACCCGCTATCCGGGGTTTCTTAGCCCTCTCTTACGGCCGAAGCAAAATAAAGATTCAGGCCTTTGAGAAAAAGCTGACGCAAAACTATATGCTTTTTCGCTCATTGTCAACGAAAAAGACAGCAAGTTATCCACATTGAAACCCAACAACCTGTTTACAATGGCTTAACATTTATGGTGAAGTCACTAAAAATGAGGGTTTTAGCTTATAATGAACTGCTCGCCCAGCATTTTTATACCATAAATAGGGTAGAACGCAAAATTTTATGCGGACTACGGATTGGAGTAAAAAAAGCTCAAAAAAATGTTAAAATTTTCTTAAATACCCATAGAAAGAGCCAATTACACAGATTTTTTGACCTTTGCCGAGTATAAAAGTCACACTTCTTTGCCTTTTATTTATATAAAAAATGTAAATTAGTAAGTTTTTATTGCCTCCCACACCAATTTTGATTCAAATCCTCTTCGAATTAGATAAGCCGCAATCTTTGCTTTGTTTTGGAAGGAAAAAGCATCTTCCATTTGAGCGGCCTTTTTTTCGATTAATAGATGTAAAGTCTGCTGATAATCCGCTTCTTCTATTTCTTCCATCCCCTTACGGATACAATAATCCGTGATTTTCCGTTTTTTCAATTCCTGTTTGATCCGGTTTCTGCCCCACTTCTTAATGTTGAATTTTCCCCGAGCATATGATCTTGCAAAACGTTCTTCGTTCAAAAAATTATCAGTGATCAGCTCAGCCATGATTTCCTCCAGCGTATCTCCGTATACGCCCAGTTCCAATAATTTGTTCCGCACCTCAGTGTGACAGCGATCTTGATAAGCACAATATCGTTGCAACTTCTTTAGTGCATCCGCCGCACTTATGTACTTTTTAGGCTTTTGCACAGATGATTTAGTATTGAATTAATTGAATGGTGTGTCTTTTTCATAAATTACACGTCTAGATGAAAAAGCGAATGATTTGTGATTCTCCTTATCATCAAACCCAAGCGCTTTACTCTATTTTCTACATACATCCTCAAAGTTAATTAAAACCACACATTATGAATTTGGACAGTATACTTACATCGATCCAGGAGTTCATTACGGAATATGCCTTTAGTGTAATTGGCGCCATTCTGACGCTGATCATTGGCTTCTGGATTGTTGGACGCATCACTAGCGTTTTAAGTAAAACACTCACTAAGCGGGGCGTGGATGAGACTATCCGCCCTTTTCTGGTTTCCTTAGTCAATGTTGGCCTCAAGGTACTATTGCTACTAAGTGTAGCTCAGATGTTCGGAATCGAAACCACATCCTTCGTAGCGATCTTCGGTGCCCTAGCGTTTGCTATCGGTATGGCGCTCCAGGGTAGTCTGGGACACTTCGCCAGCGGCGTTTTACTCTTGGTCTTTAAGCCTTATAAAGTAGGTGATCTGGTGACCATTGGTGGTGGAGAAACAGGTACGGTTGAGGGTATCCAAATCTTTAACACCATTTTACAAACCCTGGACAATAAAAAAATCATCGTTCCTAACGGAGTAGTGACTAGCAATATCATAACCAATATATCCGGTCAGGGGATTATTGGTGTAGAGTTAACCTATGGTATTGGTTACAACGATAGCATTGATAAAGCCCGAGAGGTTATCCTGAAGGTGGGGAAGGAATGTCCATATATCTTGGATGATCCTGCTCAAGGCGTGGTGGTAGCCTCCTTAGGTGATAGTTCTGTTAATCTTGCTACCCGTCCATTCTGTAATAGCGAAGACTACTGGGATACGTTCTTCTACATGCAGGAAAATGTGAAAAAAGCTTTTGACGCGGAAGGTATTAGTATACCATTTCCACAAATGGATGTACACGTTGATCAAGCATCTTAAATCTAGTTTGAACTCAATAAATATCATTTACTGACAACTCTTGTAGTTAGTAAAGATTAGTATACTCTAGGTTTCCGTCATATGCGCGATAGCGCAATTAAAACAACTTGAGCTTTGCATTCAATCCGAGTGCAAAGCTCTATCATTTTAGTTTGCTCCTCCTTGAGTCCGATACTCAGAATGGCTTTCACTCCGATGAGAATTAGCAAGAAATTTGTCTTCCCCTATCCGCAAAAGCCTACATTTAGCATGGAACTGAATTAAAATGAGCTGAATATGAAAAAGGTCGTTCTTTTTTTCCTTTTTGTCACACTCTTTGGGAATACCGGAATCTCCCAAGTCCCATTTCTAGAACTTAAGGCCGGCTTACAAGCTAGCTTGGATAGTATTGTAGAGGAACAAAAGCTGCCAGGAGCTACCGCAGCGATCGTTCTAGCTGATGGTCAATTGATTAGTCTGGCCTCTGGCTATGCCGATAAGGAAGAAAAGATTGCTATGCCACTCGGAGCGCAGATGCTATTGGGTAGTGTAGGTAAAATCTTTGTTTCCGCCGTGAGCCTCCAATTGGTGGATGAAGGGAAAATCCGGTTGGAGGATAAAGTGAGCCAATACTTCGATGGGGTTGATTGGTTCAAAGAACTCCCAAATGCCGACGACCTAACCATCAAATCCCTCTTGAATCATACCAGTGGATTACCACGCTATGTTTTTGCTCCAGCCTTTATCGAAGTTATAGAAAAGGACCCTATGCGGACCTGGACTCCCGCAGAATGCCTTGCTATTATCACTACGGAAGCCCCAAAGCATCCGGTAGGCGAGGGATGGGGCTATTCTGATACCAATTATATATTATTGGGCCTAATCATTGAAAAGGTGACCCAATCTACCTACTATGCACAACTAGAAGAACGAATCATTTCTACTTTTCATCTACGCTCTACCTACCCTTCTACTCAAAGAGAACTTCCCGGAATCACACAAGGCTATATCGGAGAAAACAATTTCTTTAAATTACCTAACAAGGTAATAAGCGATGGTTTGTATGCCATGAATCCTCAGTTTGAATGGACAGGAGGTGGACTCGTAACTAATGTAGAAGACCTCGCCTATTTTATCAAGTGGCTCCATACGGGTAAGATCCTTAGTACAGCAAGCTATGATCAACTTCTTTCAGCTGTAAACTTCCGAAACGGACAAGCTTCCGAAACGGGGTATGGCTTGGGAACCTTTGTTTGGTCAAACCCAAGTGGGAAAAGCTTTGGTCATGCTGGAATTATGCCGGGTTATTTCACCCACGTAGAGTTTGCACAAAAGGGAGGATACGCAGTGGCGCTTCAAGTCAATACAGATCAAAGTAGCGTACGAGCTAGCCACCAAAACGTTAGGCGGCTAGGCTTGAAAGTCGAGCAATTTTTACAAGAGCAATAAGGTATCAGGTGTATCTGCGGAATAGTACCCTTTCCATATAGACTTCTGGATGTTTAAGCGGCTCAAAACCAAACTTTGCATATAACCCGTGGGCGTCCTGGGTAGCCAGTACCCAGCGCCTGAAGCCCTGGCAGGCAGGGTGGGTCAATATAGAATCGATTAACCATTTTCCTAAGCCTTGGCCTTGATATTCATCAAGAATGAACACATCTGCCAGATAGCCAAAGGTTGCACCATCTGTAATCAATCGGGTATACCCAATTTGTTCTACACCTTGGTAGACACCAAAACAAATAGATCCATCAGCAGCCTTCCGCACTAGGTCCTTTGGTATTCCAGCTGACCAATAGGATCGATCAGATAGATAATGATGGATAACAGCAAAGTCCAGCTTAGCAGGATTAGTGGAAATGAGATAGCCATCTCGTTCCAGCTCATAATAATCGTGGATATCGGGTAAAGAAGTCATGATACTTTAAGAAAATATTAGGTCAAGAAGTACAATTGATCTTCAATTCTGATAGGTTGAAAGAACTTCTTGTAAGGCTTGTTGAACAATAAAAAGATCTGATTCTTGCGTCTGCCAATTAGAGAATGCGGCTCTAATGCATGGCTTTCCTTTCCATTCTGAGGGTGTCAAAAACACCCTTCCATCGTGCGTCAAAGCGGAAAGGAATTGATTTATCTTATCGCCCAATTCTCCTTGAGGAGCATCAAGGGTGAAACAAACCACATTGAAATGAACAGGAGACAATAAGGTAAAATGACTAGAACGGTCAATCCAATCTCCCAGCTGCTTCGCCAAATCCACATTTCTTTCTACTAGATCCCGAAAACCTGACCGACCATAGGCTTTTAAAGAAAACCAGGTAGGCAAAGCGCGAAACCGACGCGAGTTTTCCGGCGTGAGATGGACAAAAGGCACCTCTTCTGTATTGACTTCCAAATAGCGGGCTCCGCTGTTCTGGAACACGGCCTGTTGCAGTTCGGGATGCCGAGTTAATTGAATGGCAGAATCATATGGGACATTCAACATCTTATGCAAATCAATGGTAATTGAATCCGCTACATTGATCCCTTCCACTAAATGAGCATATTGTGGAGAGCAGGCCGCAAACCCACCAAATGCTGCATCTACATGTAGCCAAAAAGGAAACTCTTTTTTGAGTTGACCGATTGCTCGTAAGTCGTCAAAGTCAACACTATTCACTGTACCTGAGTTAGCCACGACAATGCAAGGCCTCCCATTTTGAGTTGCTAAAGCTTCCCGTAGCGCAAGTAGATCCACCGCTTCCCGTCCTGCTTGTAAGGGCAAGCGCTGAACACAGGAGCGCCCCATGCCCAACATAGACAGCGCTTTAAAAACACTAGAATGGGCGCAACCACTTAAAACAGGGATAGGGCCAACTGCAGCCACCCCCTCATGGCTAATATCCACTCCCAGTTGTTGTCCTACCCACTGTCGGCCTATCGCCAAGCCAGTAAAGCTAGACATCGTTGCCCCAGAAACAAATGTCCCCGAATAAGCTTCTTCAATGCCAAACAGCGCCTTTAACCAATTAATAGCCTGGTACTCCACCTGATTCGCTGATGAATCCCCAGCACTAGCTACGTTCTGATCTATCACACTTGTCAGCCAATCTCCAGCAATCCCAGCGGGGGTACTTCCCCCAGTTACAAAGCCCAGGTACCGGGGCCCCGGGCTCCCTGATAAACCAGCACTAAATTGCTTTTGAAAAGAAGCCAGAGCAGCTAAGCTTCCTACTCCTTCTTCTGCCAATTTATCTTCAATAGCTGGAGAGGTACGAATTCCGGCTGGACGATCAGATAGATTAGCTAGGAAAGCAAGTGACTCCTTGAGCGTTTCTTCCAATATTACCGGTGTTTGGGTTTTATCTCTCAATAACTGTTGCTCCATTAGATCGTTGTTTTTCCTTTGATGACAAATTTCTGTGGTCAAAAATAGAGGCTGTGCTCACTTCAAAACAGATTCAGTTTTCTATATTTAGACCATATCAGATGATTTATGACTGCATTCCTGTACGAACGTATAGCAGAGGCTTTGGAACAAAGCATTCGGCAAGGGACCTTAAAAGAAGGAGATAAACTTCCTTCCGTAAGGCATTCCAGCAAACAAAGAGGTGTAAGTCCCTCCACTATTTTTCAAGCTTATTATCTACTAGAGGCCAAGGGATTGATTGAAGCTCGATCCAAATCGGGGTACTATGTGAAATTTAGTTTGCAAAAGCTATCGCGCCCTAACCACAAGATACATCGCCAAACTCAACCAAAACTCAAACAATTAGATAGTGCTTTTATCATTGAGGAGATGGAAGAACTCAGAGATAATTCAACCCTAATCCGCCTATCAAGTGCTTATCCTGCTCGAGAACTACTACCTACGGCCAAGATCCAAAAGGCTATCATTGAAGCCACTCGGATGAATAAAGAACAGCTATTGCATTACGAACTGCCTCAAGGAAACAAAGCGCTTCGTACCATAATCGGAAAACAACTCTTGGAATGGGGCGATTACTACACCCCAGACGAAATGCTCATTACCACAGGTTGTATGGAAGCCCTAAATCTCTGTCTAAGAGCAGTTTCAAAACCTGGAGATATCATTGCCATGGACCAATTAACCTATTTCGGTATTGCCCAAATGGTTGAGAACCTTGGCTTGCAAGTCATCGCTGTTCCAGTTCATGACGAACTCGGTCTAGATATTGGTTTCCTGGAAAAAGCGATTCAATCCTTTCCAATAAAGGTATGCCTTTCTGTCACGAATTTCAGCAATCCTACGGGAGCAGTGATCCCCATTGAACAGAAGAAAAGGCTTGTTAAACTCTTACATCAGCACCACATTCCTTTAATTGAAGACGATATCTACGGAGATCTGTATTTTGGGACTAACCGTCCGAGTACCTGCAAGCAGTTTGATGAAGAAGGCTGGGTGATGTATTGTTCCTCTTTTTCGAAAACCTTAGCTCCTGGATTTCGAGTAGGCTATTGCCTACCGGGAAGGTTTCTTTCAGCAGTACTACAGCAGAAGCGGATTCATTCGATTAGTTCGGATAGTCTGGCACAATTATCAGTGCTTCATTTTCTACAAAAAGGTAGATACAGCTTTTATCTACGAAAGCTGCGAACTGCACTGCATAAACAAGCCTTACAGTATGCTCAAGGAATTCGCACGTATTTTCCAGAAGAAGTTAGATTTGTAATGCCGAAAGGTGGCATGGTGCTTTGGCTAAGTTTTCCTCTAGGATTTGATGGATACCAATTGTTCCAAGAAGCTAAAAAACACGACATAGGCATCTCACCGGGCCAAGTATTTGCAGTGGAGGGGTCCTTCAAAAATTATATTCGACTCAGTTTTAGTCACCCTTTTGACGAGAAAGTGGAGGCAAGCTTGAAACAGCTTGGTCAATTAGCGAAAAAACTCCTACATTGACCGGTAAATAGCCATTATCAAATACCCAACATGAGAACAAAAGTTGTCGTTCTAATCCTAGCCATTACATCCGTTGCTTGTCAACGCAGAATTAGTACGGGACAAAGCTTACAAATTCCTCAAAACTTCAAAAACATTAAAATTGATGGGGGCAAGATTAGCCCGGAAGGAGGTCCTTGTGAACCTAGTATTGCTATTAATCCCTCTAATGTCGATAATATAGTCGCCGGTGCCATTCTCAACCGAGCTTATCATTCTATGGATGGAGGGAAAACCTGGACCACACAAAAACTGAGTTCTTCATTTGGCGTTTTTGGGGATCCCGTCATCACACCAGATTTTAAGGGCAATTTCTTTTATTCTCATCTTTCTGACCCTACCGGTAAAGGCTGGCAAGACAGCCAGATTTTGGATCGCATCGTCATTCAAAAATCAAGTGATGGGGGAAAAACTTGGGATGATGGTAGTTATACTGGCCTACGCCATCCTAAGGACCAAGATAAACAATGGCTGGCTGTACACCCGGAAAACAATACCTTATACATATCTTGGACGGAGTTCGATCAATATGGGAGTAGGGAATCCAAGGACAAATCTCGCATCCTCTTTTCTCAGTCCTCCGATGAGGGTAAGACCTGGGCCAGTCCCATCCAAATCAATGAATTGGAAGGTGATTGTATAGATGATGATCAAACTCCGGAGGGCGCTGTCCCCGCCGTTGGTCTGGATGGCACGGTTTACATCGCCTGGTCCTACGATGAGAAAATCTACTTGGATAAGTCTACTGATGGAGGACTTAGCTGGCTAGATCAAGATATTGTGGTCAGTGACCAGCCCGGTGGTTGGACCTTCGCTATACCTGGAATCTTTCGAGCCAACGGCCTGCCTGTCACTGCCATTGATAATAGCACAGGACCACATAGCGGCACGCTTTATGTCAATTGGTGTGACCAAAGAAATGGTAAAGCAGATACAGATGTATGGCTGGCAAAATCGACGGATCAAGGAAAAACCTGGTCTGCTCCTATCCGGGTCAATGATGATGCTCCAGGAAAGCAACAGTTTTTCACCTGGATGGATATCGATCAAACAACAGGGGATCTTTACTTTGTTTTTTACGATCGGCGCGCTTACGAGGACAATCAGACAGATGTTTATATCGCGTATAGTACGGATGGAGGCAAAAGTTTTATCAATCGAAAAGTCAGCGATACCCCTTTCACCCCTAGCCCCAATGCATTTTTTGGTGACTACAACAATATCAGCGCTCACGCCGGTAGAGTGAGGCCAATTTGGACCCGCGCGGATGGTGTCAATCTAAGTGTGTGGACGGCCTTAATTGATGTGGAAAGACAAAAGTAAACCCATCACTTGTATGTGCCTTGTTGTTTTGGAAAACAGCTCTTAGGTTAACTGCTTTTTCATGATCCACATCTTTGCCCATTCCTCTGTCTTCATGGGAAGAATATCAAAATGGGACGGACCTACAATTTTGAAACCCTTCTTCTGATAAAAGGCAATCGAATCCTTACTACTCTGCATGACTTCCAGCCATAAATAGTTACTTGCTATCGCCCTTGCCAGTTCCTCTGCCTTTGCCATCAGCATGGAACCTATACCTTGTCCGGCAAATTCTGATAACATGTAGATGCGATGAATATAAAAACCAGAGGCGATACTCGCCCAATCCTTTTGAGTTTGAACCACCAGGTAGCCTGCAATTTTTCTTCCTGAACAAGCTAAATAAACTTGACGATCGGCAGCTTCTATAAAGCCATAAAAAGTATGTAGATCATAGTATTGCTCAAGATATGCTTGTAAGCCCGCTGGCGTCCATAGGTAAGTGAAATGTTGATGATAGGATTGTACGGCGATAGCTTGCAAGGCGGGTACATCGGCACTATTTGCCAAACGCAATTCAATTTTCATAGATAAAGGCTATTTTCGGCAAGATTAGTCATTGCAGCACCAAAAATAAAAAGTCCATGCGATCCAGTCTGTTATTGCTTTTGCTTGTCAGTCTCCTATCCGTTTTGAACGGGCAGTCCCCATTAACGGTCTTTGAACGTTCCAAAGGTCTGGAAACAGCAACGTATGAAGAAGGAATAGCTTTTTATCAGAAGCTAGCTCAAACCTACTATCAAAAGGCTCAACTACAGTCCTTTGGTCTCACAGATAGTGGAAAACCATTACATCTTTTCACGATTTCCACAGATGGGGACTTTGATTTTGATAATATTCATGCTAAGGGCAAGTTGGTACTCTTGATCAATAATGCTATACATCCAGGAGAACCAGATGGGGTTGAAGCTTCGATGCTCTTAGCTCGAGCATTGCTGAGCAAACCCGAGGAGTATGCTGACTTTCTAGAGCGGGTGGTCGTAGCCATCATTCCATTTTACAATATCGGTGGGGTGCTAAATCGCAACAGCCACACTCGGGCTAATCAGAATGGCCCCATCTCTTATGGCTTCCGCGGCAATGGCAGGCACTTTGACCTCAACCGAGATTTTATCAAAGCTGACACTCGCAACGCCCGTAGTTTCGCAGAAATTTTCCATACCGTAGATCCCGAAGTGTTTATTGATACGCATACGAGCAACGGGGCAGATTATCAATATACCCTGACAATGATCCCTACCCAAAAGGACAAATTGGGCGGACCATTAGGAGTGTATTTAGATGAAAAAATGATGCCGTTCCTATTCGAATATATGGCGAATAGCCCTTATGAAATGACGCCCTATGTCAACAGCCTCGGAAGAACACCAGACGCCTTGGGTATAACCGACTTCCTGGAATCCCCCCGTTACTCTACTGGTTATGCCGCTTTATTCCATTGTATTGGCTTCATGCCGGAAACGCACATGCTTAAACCCTATAAAAACAGAGTAGAAGCTACCTATATTTTTATGCAGGGGATCGTCGAGATTTTGATTAGAGATGCTGATGAAATTGTGAATCGAAAAAAGGAAAGCAAGGCCATGGTGGTCCAACAGAAGGAATTCCCGTTGCAGTGGGCACGAGATACCTCTAACTATAAGACAATAGATTTTAAAGGTTATACCGCATCTATGCAGAAGAGTGATATTAGTGGCCAACCACGTCTAAAGTATGATCGTCAGCAACCCTTCACAAAAAAAATACCTTATTACAATAAATACCTTCCTACAAAGTCTGTGAGACGCCCAAAAGCGTATGTCATCCCACAGTCCTGGCATCCTGTGATTAAGCGTCTTCAAGAAAATGGGGTTTCCATGCACCGATTACCAGCAGATACCACAATTGAAGTGACCGTCTATTATTTAGATGACTTCAAAACTAGAACGAGACCTTACGAGGGTCATTACATGCATTACCAAACCAAAACACGAGCAGAAAAAAAGCTCGTTTCTTTCCGGGCAGGTGACTGGTTGATTCCCACTACCCAGTGGACAAATCGATTTATCATTGAAATATTGGAGCCCGAGGGGCCAGATTCCTTCTTTAGTTGGAACTATTTCGATTCGATATTGCAGCAAAAAGAATATTTCTCTTCCTATGTCTTTGAGGAAAAAGCTTTAGAATGGCTAGCGGAAATGCCTGCTGTGAAGGAAGCTTTAGAAAAGCGAAAAAAGGAAGACCCCAAGTTTGCCCAAAATGGTAGAGCTCAACTAGATTTTATTTACAAGCGAACCCCACACTATGAAAAGGAACATTTACGATATCCCGTCTTCAGAATTGAATAATACGCATAAAAGTTTAATTTTTAATCAAAAAGTTATATTTGAATATTGTTGTCATCCTTAATATTCAATATGACTAATCACCCTGATTTACACTATTTATTAGACTGGAATTATACACCAGAAAAAATGCAAGCCTCCCTGGAAAGTGGGGCAGACCCTAATGTACGTTATTGGAAATACGAAGAGAATGCCCTCCACGTAGCTGTTAGAAGGAGGCGCCTGGAAGCTATCGATCATCTGCTAAAGCATGGCGTAGATATTGATGCTAGAACAAAAGGAGGGAAGACCGCATATGCACATGCTATTCGAAGAGGCTTCACTGAGATTAGCGATTTTTTGGAAAGTAAAGGCGCTGATACTTCGCTCAATGCAGCAGATCAATTAGCAGTGGCGCTGGGTAAGGGTGAAATTGAAAAAGCTTCCGCAATGATTGCCGAAGATCCGGATTTGGTTCCACAGATGAATGCCGAGGAAGCACGTATTTTACCGGATCTTACCGGGCGTCCCGACACGAAGGGGGTTCGCCTTCTTTTAGAAGCCGGAATCGACATTACCAGTAGAGGGCTAGACGAAGGGACTGGCCTACACATGGCAGCTTGGTTTGGCCAACCAGAGAATACGCAATTACTGATCGACTATCAGGCCCCGCTAGAAATCCGAGGAGATTTACATAACATGTCCCCAATTGGATGGGTAGTACATGGTTCTATCTATTCTGGGTCAGCGCAGAGTCATGCTGATGATTACACTCAAATAGCCAGGATATTATTGGAAGCGGGTGCATCCTTGCTTCACCCTGATATCCCCGACGACATCAGTGGAGCCTGGCTACTGAAGGAGGTATCTCCGGGAGTGGAAGCCGTATTGCGAGAATTTGGAGCCTCCAACTAAGCCATTCTATCTCCACTACGGAAAAGGGTGTTGAGTATTCGCCTGATTATGCTTACCTTGCTTAGCGATCAGAAGTTGCTCCTATTCTCATGCGTAACATATACCTCACAGATCGTTTCTTCTGGATGCTAGGTGGACTTGCGGCACTATTTGCCCTTAGTTTCGCCATCCCGATGCTCTTTCCGGTAGCGCTTCTTAGCTTCGCAATAGGTATGACACTGACGCTGATTGATGGATTTGTGCTTTTTAATCAACAAATGCAAGTAGCAGCCAAACGCCGGCTGCCCAAGGTGTTTTCAATGGGAGATGCCAACCCCGTCTATATTGATCTTAAAAATGGAAGTACTCAAAAGGTTTGGTTGACCATCATTGATGAATTACCCATCCGATTTCAACTCCGCAACTTTGAAAGAAAGGTTGAACTAGAGGCAGAGACTGACGTACAGTTAAAGTACGAGCTTACGCCATATGAACGAGGCGAATATGCTTTTGGCAACATTAATGTCTACATCGCCACGCGACTGGGCCTTCTTGAGCGAAGGTATCGCCAGGATCATCCAATGAAAATCCCTGTCTATCCATCGATCATGCAAATGAAGCAATTCGAGCTAAGGGCTTTTGATAAGACAAGTCATAAAAAGGGGATTAAGAAAATGAGAAGGATTGGGCATAGTTATGAATTTGAGCAGATTAAAAACTATGTCCGCGGAGATGACTACAGGAGCATCAATTGGAAGGCGAGCAGTCGCCGTGGAGAACTAATGGTCAATCAGTATGAGGATGAACGAGCGCAACAGATTTACAGTATTATCGACAAGAGTCGTTCGATGCGTATGCCTTTTGAAGGATTGAGTTTAATGGATTATGCCATTAACACAAGTTTGGTGCTGTCCAACATTGCCCTACAAAAACATGACCGAGCTGGCCTGATCAGTTTTTCAGATAAAATGGGTACCACACTGAAGGCTGACAGCAATCCCACTCAACTGAATAAGATTTTGTACGCCTTATACAAAGAAAAAGAAAGACCCAAAGAGGCTAACTTTGAGTTGCTGTACCACGCTGCGAGGAAGCTGATTACAGGTAGAAGTCTCCTGCTTCTCTTTACCAACTTTGAAAGTTCCCAAGCCTTGGAACGTGTGTTACCAATATTGCGTCGAATCAATACTTTCCACCTTTTAGTGGTTGTATTTTTTGAGAATACGGAAATTAGGGCCTACGCTGAGAAAGAGGTGGACACCCTGGAAGACATCTATCATCAGACGGTTGCTCAGAAGTTCCTATCTGAAAAGACACAGATGGTTCAGAGACTGCGGCAATATGGTATTCAAGCCATTTTGACCCGCCCTGCTGATCTTTCCATCAATACCGTGAACAAATATCTGGAGTTGAAAGCCCGAGGATTAATATAGGTCTTTCTGCGTTTGTGGGTTCACTCCTAAATTTACTACGCTTCAATATAGCTCTCAATCAGTTCAATCAATAACCTGACACCAAAAGCAGTAGCACTGCGCTGCATGGAGAATTCGGAATCCCCAAAAGCTACACCAGCAATATCTAAATGCGCCCATTTGGGGTGTTCCTCCGTAAAGAATTGCAAGAACTTGGCCGCAGCAATTGCCCCTGAAGTTGGTCGTCCACTATAGTTGCGGATATCCGCCACATCTGATTTGATATCATCTTTATAGATATCCCAGATGGGTAACCGCCAACTTCTTTCTCCATTCTCATTACCTGTATCTTGAATCCGTTCAGCTAATTCATCATTATTGGAAAAAAGAGCAGCTGCATGATAGCCAAAGGTTCGGACTGCGCTACCCGTGAGGGTAGCCAGATCAATCAATATCTCTGGATCATAATGCTTAACCATATAGTTGAGTCCATCGGCGAGGATGAGTCTTCCTTCGGCATCTGTATCAATAATTTCGATAGTTTTACCACTGTAGGAATCAATTACATCACTGGGTTTTATGGCTTTAGCATCAACACTGTTTTCTGTAGCAGGTACAATACCGATTAGATGAACAGGGAGATTAACCTTAGCAGCCATTTCCAGGGTGCCAAAAACAGCGGCAGCTCCCCCCATATCACTTTTCATATAGTGCATATTAATGGAAGGTTTGATAGATAGGCCGCCAGTATCAAAGGTTACTCCTTTCCCTACTAAGCCAATTTTCTTGAACTTGCCTGGTCCTTCCGGTTTGTGTTCCATAATAATAAAGGAAGCCGGATATTCACTACCTCGATTCACGGCCAAAAGAGCCTCTAGCCCTGTCGCTTTGATTTCCGCTTGATCAAAAGCCTTTACCTTATAACCGAATTTCTTTCCAGATTCCAGTGCCCAGTTTGCTAAATCAGTGGGTAGTTTCTTATTACTGGGAGCGTTCACCAAATCAAAAATGCTCATCTGGGTGTAAGCCATTCGTTTACCCCGAACCGCAGCGGCCTCGCAAGCCTTAATCGCTTCTTCTGCCACTACAATATGCAAGTTAGCGGCATCTTCTGCGAGTGGGTGCACATCAGAATTATCGGATTTGAAGCGTCCAATTTGATAGGTTCCCAATACCAAGCCATTTGCGGCAGCTTCTACCCATCTAGGTAATTGCGTTTGATCGAGACAATGTTCCCAACTCAAGCCCAACAATGCACTAAACTTTCCTTGGTACTTGCTTGAAAAACTACGAAATGCCTTTAGTACTTCTGCGAAATCCGGACTTTCTCCAAGCCCCAGGAGGTATATGCTCCGCTCGGCGGTATATAATACCTGTACGTCTCCCAATTCTGCTACATAAGTAGATTGAAGACGCTTAGCAGCAGTCCCGGTTTGATCGGCTATACTTTGTAGTGTTTGTTTGAGTTGATCCGTAGCTAGAATGGGTAATATGAGATGCTCAATCTCCGCATTTAGGGAATAGGACAGTTTGATGTGCATTAATCATTTTGCTTTTGGAGTGAAGAGGTATAACTGCATAGGGTCAGTGTATCTGGCTTTACTTTAGAGCTATCGCAAATGCTGGGGTTGAGCAGGAGTACAATGAACTCCCTATCAACAGCCTTGGTTAGCTACGTGGATCACAACATCGGTGATCTCATTATGCTTTATTTTCTTCACTTGATTGATTAAAAAATAACCAAGCTATGGCTTTGGGGAACTCTCTTCCCCATCTGGCTTCATTATGTTGACCATTAGGATCTATAGAAAGATCAAATTCGACATTGGCCGCTGATCCCTGATGTTGTATGGCTTGCTGAAATTTCTTGATATTCGGAACCATAGTGTTGCTTTCACCTTCTCCGGCATAGATATAGACCCGGGTATCGTGGGCCTCTTCCAAGTTGATTGCATGAAAATGAATATTCGGAGCAGCCCAAAGCGAAGGTGAAAAAATCAATAGACGACCGTACACCTCGGGATACATTAACCCGGCATAGATACTGATCAGACCTCCCATGGAACTCCCTCCTATACCTGTGTGTGTTCGATCCGATTTAGTTCTAAAATGCCTATCAACATAGGGTTTTAAGGTATCAGCCAGAAAACGAACATACTTTTTCCCCTCACCCTTTCCTAAATTCCCGCCTATACTGGGTGTAAATTCCTTCACTCGATCCTCCTCAGCATGATCAATCGCAATGATAATAATATCTCCTAACCCCAATTCTGACAAGGTAGCCAACTTTTTATCGATGGCCCAATTGCCAAATGGCGCATAGTCATCAAATAAATTCTGTCCATCTTGTAGGTATAGAACAGGGTAGTTTTTACCACTAGTTTCATAATCAAACGGCAACAAAGCTGAGATTCGTCTAGTCTTGATCAATTGAGGAATCTCAAAAGCCTCATCTAAAATCTCTATCTTCGGCAGGAAATCCGGAGAGTACCCCAATCCCTGAGCACGCCAACGGCCAACCTGTTCCGCTTTGAATCCGACATTTGAGCGTAAACTTCTGTTTTCTACTTCCTCTCCATACAAAGTAAGCTCTCTTCCATTCCAATCTCCCTTCGCATACTTGTATTCTAAGACTGGCGGCAAAATAGAAATATCATCGAATTGAAAATGATAAGCCCCCTTCCCTTCTCTCTGTAATTGATATCGTTCATCTGGCAGTTGCCAATCGTTGAAATTACCCGCAATGTAAACCGGCCTCTCATCATCAAAATTACTACTTACCGATAGCGACAATTTCCCTTCTTTTCCCTTCCTTTGAACTGTAGTTTTATTTTCTGCCATGCCTCGCTGTGGTATTGCACTGTTTATAAGCGGTTTACGGAAGCTATTTTGAAAATTTGTGCAAAATTAAAAAAATAGCAGTGTTTACCCACTGTCGCGGATCATTTTTGCCCTTACAGGCATGAGATAAAACATTTAAAAAAAGTTTAATAGGTCCACTCGTCTTTATTCTTGAAATTTCAAAGATCATTTTATGCAACCAGTTTGGGGAATTGACCTAGGTGGTACTAAGATTGAAGGAGTCATTTTAAAAGATAGCCAAAGTATAGAGGTACTACATCGACTTCGGGAACCTACCCAAAAGGAGAAGGGTTACGATCACATTATTAAGCAGATTCAGCTGGTGATCAACAGATTATCAGAAGCCTCCGGGTTAAAGCCCGAGCGAATTGGCATTGGCACGCCCGGGACAATCAGCCCACGAACAGGTTTAATGAAAAACAGCAATACGACCTGTCTAAATGACCGGCCCTTTAGAGCTGACGTTGAACGAAAGCTTGGAATTCCGGTGAAAATGGCGAATGATGCCAACTGTTTCGCGGTGGCGGAAGCCAACTTGGGTGCCGTTAGAGACCATGTTCCTGAGGCCCAACTTGTTTTTGGAGTGATTTTAGGCACTGGAGTAGGAGGAGGCGTTGTGATTAATGGACAAGTATGGAATGGCAGTCAAGGTATTGGGGGAGAGTGGGGGCATACTTTTCTTGATGAATCAGGCGGACTCTGCTACTGTGGAGATATCGGGTGCACCGAGATGATTATCTCTGGTCCTGCACTTGAAAGGTACTATGAAAAGATTAGTGGACAGCGTCGATCCTTGAAAGAAATTACGCACCGACATAAAGCCCAAACGGACCCTCACGCCACGGAAACGATAGAGCGGCTATTACATTTCTTCGCCAAAGGTATTTCCAATATTATCAACGTTCTTGATCCGGATGCCATCGTATTAGGCGGAGGAGTGGGAAATATTGACCTTTTGTATACAGAGGGCGTCAAACGGATAGAACCTTTTATATTCAATAAGACCGTAGAAACGCCCTTTCTCAAACCCAAATTAGGAGATAGTGCAGGGGTTTTTGGGGCAGCTTTATTGGTTACTTAGCATTATCCACATGATGTTAATTATTTGCTTGAAAAAAGTACGCAAGAAAATGTAGTTTTGCAGCTTACAGATTGATCGATAGGCCTTTATTTGGTATTTTGCTTATAACATTCACGAAAATCAGGCACGAATATGAAATTCAGCGTTTCTTCTTCCGAGTTGCTTAAACAGTTACAAATAGTGGGAGGGGCCATTGCCTCCAATCCCGTTTTGCCAATTTTGGAAGACTTTCTGTTTTCGATCAGCAATAACAAATTGACTATTGCTGCTACCGATTTAGAAACTTCTATCTCGACAGAAATCGAGGTGATGTCGGATGCAGATGGATCGGTTGCCGTGCCTGCCAAAATCCTCTTGGAGACGTTGAAGGCTTTACCTCAACAGCCTATCACCTTCTCTATCAACGATGAGAATTTCGGTATTGAGATCACTTCTGCCTATGGCAAGTATCGTTTGGCTGGCGAGGATGGTAAGGATTTTCCGAAAATACCAGAACCTGACTCGGTTGATACCATCAAAATCCAGGCACCAGCCTTGACACAAGGGATTACAAAGACGCTTTTTGCCACTTCAAATGATGAACTTAGACCAGCCATGACTGGTGTATACTTCCAGATTGACTTTAATAAGCTGACCCTGGTAGCTACTGATGCACACAAATTGGTCAAATATACATTTGCCGAAGTCACCAGTGAAGTGTCTACTTCCTTCATTGTCCCCAAAAAGGCTCTGACATTACTTCGTTCTGCTTTGCCTACGGGTGATGATGTAAAGATTGCCTTCAATAAAGCCAATGCCTTCTTCACTTTTGGTACGACCAATCTTGTCTGTCGCTTGATCGACGCCAGGTACCCTGATTACAATGCAGTAATTCCGGTAGATAATCCAAATACTTTAACGCTACAGCGAACAGATTTCCAAAACTCACTAAAGCGGATCGCCATCTATGCCAACAAGACCACCAACCAGGTAATCCTTAATATCATGGACGGAAGCCTAACCATCTCTGCCCAAGATTTAGACTTCTCCAATGAAGCAACGGAACAGTTGGCTTGTACGTTTGAAGGGGATCCACTAAATATTGGTTTCAACGCTAAATTCTTGATTGAAATGTTGGGTGTGCTAGAAGCCGATGAGGTAAAAATTGAGTTATCCAATCCAACCCGTGCAGGCATTTTACTGCCCACAGAAGAACCGGAGGGCGAAGAAATCTTGATGCTAGTAATGCCAGTGATGCTTAGCAACTAGCACCGGTATCTGGTTTATACCTTTTTGGATTTATATTGCCTTAAGTAAGCTCCGCTTACTTAAGGCTTCACAGCTAATACTGCTCTATGAGACACATCCTAACATTAGGCCTACTGGGCTGGATGCTTTTTGCCTGCCAAGATGACTCTCAAGGAGCAGATGCCTATCAATCGGAAACCTTACCCAATACCCCCGAGACAGTTATCCAACAATATCAAGCCTATATGGATAGCAACCGCTTTGAAAGGGCCGCCCTACTCAGTACACCTGATGGGAAAGATATGCTCAACATGCTGGCCCAAATCATGGCGGGAGACCCCCCAGATTCAACCATCATTCATACTCAGATTCTCGACATGAATTGTACAACGGTAGTGGATACAGCACGTTGCGAATGTCAATTGAAAGATGAATACGAAGCGTATCAATCTCTTTTCAAATTAGTGAGGATGAATGGGCAATGGCTGGTGGATATCCCAGAGGAAGATGATGTTGAAATGACGGAAGAAGAATGGCAAGAAGAACAGCCCCCCACTAATAATCAGCAGTAGATCATGAAGAAAGTTGGTTTATTCTTTGGCTCCTTTAATCCCGTACATGTGGGGCATATGATCATTGCCAACTTCATGGCTACCCAGACAGATTTGAAGCAGGTCTGGATGGTCGTTTCACCACAAAACCCATTAAAGGCAAAAGCTTCTCTCGCTGCTGATTATGATCGGCTACACCTGGTACAATTGGCCATTGGGAATAACCCTAATCTATTCGCTTCCAATATTGAATTTAAGCTGCCACAGCCCTCTTACACCATCGATACCCTGACTTATCTTAAGGAGAAGTTCTCAGATCGAGAATTTGCACTAATTATGGGTGGCGACAACCTCGCTACCCTACATAAGTGGAAGAATTATGAGCTAATCCTACGTGATTATGAAATCTATGTCTATAAAAGGCCCAATTATCCTCTAGGGGATTTATCCGAACATCCAAAAGTAAAGATTTTCGAAGCCCCCCAAATGCATATTTCAGCCAGCTATATCAGAAACTGTCTAAAGGAAGGGCATTCTATCCAATACCTGGTGCCTGAATCAGTATTCGAAAATCTTGAAAAAAGCAGATTGTATCGCTAATATGGTCTCCAAATCATTATATCATGGCAAAGGTGGAACCCAATTTTGCTGACCCTAATCGCTACTTACCGACACTACTCTTTATGGGGCCTTGTTTAGGCATAGCCGGTTACTTCACGGGGTCAGCCGACAATATTGGCGAGGCGCTGGTCATCCATACTGTCATTTGCTTATGTATCGGTTATGGTCTCCTGTTTATTATTTTTAATAAGCATTGGCTGCTGTTCTCAAAATGGCCTAAATGGCAGCAAACGGCAGGTCTGGCCTTACTCTTTATTTTCATCGGAATATTGGGAAGCGAAATTGAGCAGGTAGTCAGAAAATTTCTCTTTGAACACGGCCCTTACCATTTCTTCCGTTTGGAGAGAGGACATGCCTTCAATTCGATTCTTAGCCCCGTACTTGGATTCACTTTTGATAGAGTTTTAGGTGAAATCCGCACCAAAGAGGAACCCAAGGTAGTGACGAAGACACACTTGGAGAAAATTCCGGTAAAGAAAGGAGATCATACCATTTTCGTACAGGTAGACGAAATAGCGTATATCGAAGCCTCCGATATGTACGCCTATCTGCATCTCAATGATGGTCAAAAACACCTTTGTGATTATGCACTCGGTTTCTTAGCGGATCGCTTGCCTAGTACTTTTGTTCGCATCCACAGGAAATACATCGTTAATCAAAACAGAGTAAGCCAGATTGCTCCACACCTGAAGGGGCGCTATGAGTTGACTTTGGGTGATAGTCATGCTACAAAACTGGTTTCCAGTAATAGCTATACTCAAGTGATAAAATCCATGATCAAAATTGTTGACTAAGCTCCAATTCTATCCCGCTCGCTTTCCTGAGTAGAATCTTTTTCGGTTTTTCTTCAGTTATTTCACCTTTCTGAGCACCTATTTCACCTATTGATAGTCCCCATCCGCCTGTTTTCCCTAGCTTCCTCCTGATCCAGCCCCTAGTTTTAGAAGCAAAAACGAATCTATATTATGCTTCATCACATCAACATCTTGGCGCACATTATTGCTGGCAGTTTGGCATTAATCATTGGACTCATCCCATTCTTTTCCAAAAAAGGGGGAACCATACATATCAAATACGGCCGCTACTTCTTGTATCTTATGGCGGCTACTATTTTCACTGCCACCCTGGGCGTATTGTTCTTTCGGTCGCGCCCTTTCTTAACCATTGTAACCTTACAGAGTGCCTATATGTCCTTTGCTGGTTATAGGGTTTTACAGAACAAAACCAAAGGTCCAGAATGGTTAGACCTATTCGCTACCATATTTCTTGTTGTTATGGCTGGGCGCTTTCTCTTCTTGGTAGGCACCAGAGGAGCCGTATGGCACCAGTCGGTGGTAATATATCTTCTTGGGTTCCTTTTCACGGTGGCTGCCTATGACTTGCTTCGTCATTTCAAACCACAATTAGCCAAGTATTGGTTATTGGAGCACATATTCAAAATGACCTCCGCCTACATTGCCCTATTCTCTGCCTTTGCTGGAACCGTCCTCTCTGCTTGGCAACCCTATAGTCAAGTTATTCCATCTATTATGGGAACACTATGGATAGTTAGTACCATCTGGTATTACTCTCGTCAGAAGGTAGTTACTCAGCGCTGATGCGTAGGGAAAGAATAATAAAAAGGCGTTGATTTAGTGGATTTATACTCACTGAATCAACGCCTTTTATATAGCTTGGAATAGTATAGTTTATCTACTTAGATGTTTCCTCCATTCAGTTCAATGGCCTCAAGCTCCTTTAAAAAACGAACCGCATCTTTAAACCCCTTGCTAATGGTAATTCGCTGCACATTCTCATTGAAGTATACATATGAAGGGTAGCTCAACTGCCCATCCAGCATAGCGTATGCCAAGGTATGAATAGGTCGGCGGCCACCATCAACTAATTCAAAACTCTTGCCTTGAAAAATAATAGGCGCCTCTTTCTCTGCGTTGAACTTTACAGCATAGTAATGCTCATTCATATAATCAATGACGGTTTGATCGGTAAAGGTCTTCTTGTCCATTACTTTACACCAACCACACCAGTCTGTATATACATCAATAAAGATTTTGCGCTGTTCCTTCTGGTTGGCCGCTAGCGCTTCTTCAAAGGTCATCCACTTGATCCCTCCTTCTACATAGTGAGGGTTTGCCTGTTTCACCACCTGTTGCCCAACAGCAGCAGGAGAAGATTCGTTTGGCGCCTCGGCATTATTAGTCTGAGAGTTACAACTAGTAACGAAGATAGACAGCAAAAGAAGCCAAGTGAGGGTGGATGCATTACGTATTTTCATGAGAAAAGCTTTTAAAATGTTTAACAGGTTTGATACTCCAAAGTTGCCCCTTTTAATTTGATATGTCCGATTTATGACGGTTGGATTTATTGGTGGAAATTGGGTCTACAACCTGTTCTACAACCACTTGGGGCTTAAGTTAATCCAATATATTAGCAGGCTTCTTTATCGTCACGGCCCTACTTTTTCGTTTATCTGTACGAGCCTCCAATTGTATATCTTCAGCGATATCCATTGGGCCTTCATAGGGTGTTCCATCTGCCAAAAACAAGTCCAATCCCGGGAAAGCGATATTAGCTTTCAGTTGCCCGTCTTCCACTATAGCGCCAGGTAGTGGAACTCGAAAGTCGAAACCACCAAACAAGTAATCCAAACGTTTTAGCTCTTTTTGTCCCAATACATTGGCAAATTCATTCCATGCCTGATCCAGAGCCGCCGCCCGCTGCTTTGGGTCCTCAATACTGCCCCAATCCGGCCTAGGGTTCCACGCCCGCTCTGATAACCCCATCAACTTTGGCAGTAGGTAATATTCCAGCATAGACCCACCTTTGACCGTCTCACTCCACAATTCCCCTTGGATACCTCGAACATTTTGAGGTGCCTTGAGTGGAGCCATATCCTTGTAATCTTTCTCAGGATCAAATGCATTTCCCAGCGGATCATGAGTGGTTGACTTTAACACGTCATAAGGTAAGATCTCATAGGCCTTGCGCGTATCTATGAATCCTCCCCAGTAGAATCCAGGTTCCTCGGGGTCTTTATCATAAGCCAAATCAAAATATAGATTGGTTACATTACAGATTACGATGGGGTAGCCAGCATTGGCCAAGCGATGCCCCAGATCTTGATTCCCCCATAAATTCTGCCAGACATAGGGTAGAAAGTTGGCGTCAACAAAGTCGGGATGCGCGATATAGCTGCCATCCGCCTGCTTTTTCATGGCGATCTCTTCCCAGCCCGCAGTCACCAAACCTCGCTCAGTCAATATTTTATTGATGCGACCAATGAAGTAGGTCGATAGGTCGGCCGGACTATTTAAGGCAGGATCCTGCGCTATTAGTTCCCGACAGATCGGAGAATCCGTCCAGACGCCTGCGGGTACTTCGTCCCCTCCTGTGTGAATAGTCTTGAGTGGGACCTCCGCCTCCTCGAACATTTCAACTACATCGTCTACTATCGTTTCGTAGAATTGATAGACCGACTCCTTACATACACAGACCACATTATCAGGATAAAATTGAACACTTTCATATTTAGATTGATCCTCAAAGTCCGTCAATAAATACTGTTCCGCTGCCTCTTGCTCGCCGGCCTCCATGAGTCGTCGGTAACGAGCTTCCATAGATTTAATGGCCGCCCGGGCGTGACCTGGTACATTAAGTTCTGGAATTACCTCTATGTGTCGATCATGGGCCAAGCGGATGATTTCCTTAAATTCTGCTCTGCTGATAAAACCATTTCCATGCGAATTGGGATCATCCGGATCAGGGCCAGATCCATATGCAGGTTGTAGGTGTTCCGTTTCTGTTCTAGTATGCCCTCTCCTAGACCCAAAAGCTGTCAACTCCGGCAATTCCTCAATCTCCAAACGCCAACCTTCATCGTCCGTCAAATGTAGGTGCAGCTTGTTCAGCTTGTAGAAGCCCATCACTTCTATTACCTTTTTCACCGTAGCAGGACTGTTGAAGTTTCTAGCTAAATCTAAGTGTAAGCCTCGATAAGAAAACCCAGGTGCATCATCTATAGAAATAGCTGGAATCTCCAATGCTGTATCTTTTTCCTCATAATTAACCACAGGAACCAAGCCTAGGAGAGACTGGATGCCATAGAACACCCCAGCAGGATCTTGACCAACGATATCGATACCTTCTGGCGTGACAACTAAACGATAGCCCTCTGCCTGTTTGGCTGCTCCCAAATTAATTTGGACCTGTCCGTCACCAGCTCCTTCTGCCAGTTTAATCTTTTTGTTGAAATGTGCTTCCATATAATCAGAGAGGTATTCAACTTCTTTGATCAATTGCTTGTCATAGTTGACAACTACTGCTTCTGACCAAGAAAAAAACCCTGGTTTTCGTTGGTACGATTGCGGCGCCGGAATGACTGGTGCAATTTCCTCTGCTGGCAAAAGACGTACTCTGGTATTCTGTTCAAAGCGGTTCCCTGCCGAAGGGATTGGGGTCTTATCGCTGGTGAATCGGTTGATCTGTTCTGCTTTCGTGAGTGGAAGGACTTCGTAATCTGAAACCTTCACAATCTTAGCACTCTCCTCCGCTTCATCATAAGCAAAATAGAGACCTAGCGGTGCATCAGATTCCTTAATGCCCCAGGCATCAAGATCCCAACTGATGTCGATACTCTTGCCAGCAGGAATGGAGAAGTCAGCTGCAGGTTGTAATCTATAGAAATCTCCCCTTAGCAACTCCACCTCTGCGGGTCCTTGTGTAGAGCCGGGCTTTACTTTTCGGTTAGTTTGATTATAATAAAGGCTCCAATTGGAGTTGGTAAACGCCTTCGAACTATTGTTAGTAATGGTGAATCGGGATCTGTAGCTGGCCTCTTCTCCAATTTGATTACTGACTAGTTGCCATTGGACGGATAATTCTGCTAATTGTTGCCCTACGTTCATTTCTTTCTCAGATGTGCAGGCGAAGCTGCAGGAAAGGATCAAAAAGACGATAAATAGTCTTTGCATGGAATGATTGTATATTGATTTTTCTATTGGAGAAAATTAGCAAAATTTTGAATACTACTAGGGCCTTATTGAGTAAAGCACATTGAAAAGCCCCTGCCTTACAAGAAGACAGGGGCGATATATGATCATTATTAAACCAAAATAGTATCCAAAAGAAAGTAGAGGGGACTAGGCTACTGATCTTTAAGCATCAGCCTACAGCGTATCCTTTTACCATTTGTTCCCTTCAACACCGCAACTTGGAATTGCTTACTCTGATCTGGTAAACTTGGATTTTTCCTCCAATTTGATTGTACTTCAATAGATCGACACTGTGCACTAGCCTTAAAATCTACTGCTAATTCAAGACGAATTGGCTCTCCTGATTTGTATTCAGATAATTATCGAGAAGGGACAAACCCCAAAGATTTATACTTCTGGAGGTAAGAGAGGAGCGATCCCAAAATCAAGCCCTAGAGGAATCGAAGAAAAATTAGCGTTGACTTCATCAACATGTGTTAAAACAAAATAAGCTAGAGGATGGCAAAAATCATCATTTTGTAGAATTTCAAGATCGTAATTTTTGTCTTCATCTTCTTCTTCAACGGAGTCAACAACCTCTCCATATTCTACAGAAAATACAATGTCTTGACTAGTCGTCCATGAATTATAGCCTAAGAGCAATACCAACAATACAAAAACGGCAGGCAACAATCTGATGCTAGTGCTGTTGTTAGGGTATATTCGATATGTTGGTGAGGCCTTCATCCTAATGTAAAGAAAATAAAAACCCTCTGAAGGTAATAGTAAAACTATTATTTGAAAAAGTATAATAATAAAATATGAAAGTAAAACACCTTTAAATGAAAAAAGGTTTTAGATTTTGCCTGCTAACTACAGGGCAAAAAATTGAGTGCTTGAGAGAAGGGATAAGTTGTAGGTACTAATCAACAATTTCCTGCCCCCAACCATTCACTATGAAACCTGCCTGACCCTTTGATGCGTAACTGACGGGACTGTGGTTTACTCATGTTGGGAAAACCTTGTTTTAAGTGTAAAAGACCCCGGCGAGTGTTCTCTTTCATTTGAAGATGAATTTGAATACGCTTGATAAGATTTATAGCTCTCTAACGACCTTATTGCATAAAGATGCAACAAAGCTGGTCCACGTTAGTTGGTAAAACTCTTACTTTTGCTTCAAATACTCTTATATATACAAGTGTTACTTGCATCTGTGGATTAAACACTTATCTTTATCACCCAATTAAGTTTTAACGGAAATTAAGATGAAAAGTAATCTGTCTTATCTAAAGAATGATATACCCGCTAGTATAGTGGTATTCTTTGTAGCAATACCCTTGTGTCTAGGTATTGCCTTAGCTAGTGGTGCTCCTTTGTTCTCGGGCTTGATCGCCGGTATTATTGGGGGCATCGTGGTAGGTGCCATTAGTGGTTCAGAGGTAGGGGTTAGTGGTCCTGCTGCAGGACTAGCTGCCATCGTATTGGCCGCAATCTCTAGCCTTGGAGGATATCAAAACTTCCTTGTTGCCGTCGTATTGGGGGGAGTTATCCAAATTCTATTTGGTGTCCTAAGGGCTGGAATTATTGGTTATTACTTTCCCTCATCTGTTATCAAAGGCATGTTGACAGGTATTGGTATTATTATTATTCTGAAGCAGATTCCGCATTTTTTTGGATGGGATGCGGATCCAGAAGGTGATTTTGCCTTCCTTCAGTTAGATGGAGAAAATACCTTTTCCGAGATTCTCAGTTCTCTGAATCATATCAGCTTGGGGCCAACAGTTATAGCCTTAGTTGCATTAGGGATTCTGATTTTATGGAGTACCGTTCTTTCTAAGAAAGCCAAGATATTTCAGCTAGTACAAGGACCACTGGTAGCAGTAGTGGTAGGTATTATCTTCTATGCTGTGACTAAGGGGAGTTCTGCCATAAGCTTTAATGCCAATCAACTGGTGAGCGTTCCTGTGCCTGAAGACACCGCTTCATTTTTAGCCCAATTTAGTTTCCCTAATTTTGCGGCAATAACAAATCCAGAAATTTGGGTGGTAGCATTCACTATTGCCTTAGTAGCGAGCCTGGAAACGCTCTTATGTGTGGAAGCTACAGACAAGTTAGATCCGGAGAAAAGGGTCACTCCTACTAATAGAGAATTATTGGCTCAAGGTACAGGAAATGTATTATCTGGTCTAATAGGTGGATTACCAATTACCCAGGTTATTGTACGTAGCTCCGCTAATATCCAATCCGGTAATAAGACAAAAATGTCTGCCATTATTCATGGGTTTTTATTACTTATTTCAGTCATCTTGATACCAAGGTTACTGAATATGATTCCCCTTTCAGTATTAGCAGCTATTCTCTTTATTGTAGGCTATAAGTTGGCAAAGCCCGCTCTTTTTAAAACTATGTATGATTTGGGCTGGAAGCAGTTTATTCCATTTATAGTGACAGTTTTGGGCATAATATTCATAGACTTGCTCATTGGTTTAGCATTAGGTCTGCTAGTAGGTATAGTTGTGGTGCTAATAAAAAGCTATCAGAATTCGCATTTCCTACACATAGAAGGCGATGATGTTGATGATAATACAATAAAAATGACGCTTGCCGAGCAAGTGACTTTTTTTCATAAAGGGGCCATTCTCAAAGAGTTGGACAATCTACCTGAAGACTCCTATCTAGAATTAGATGTGAGAAAAACCCGATACTTGGATAACGACATTATAGAAATATTAGATGATTTTTCTTACAAGGCTAAAATCAGAAATATCACTATAAAACTCATCTCAGAGAGAGGCACTGTGGTAAATCCACCAAGTTATCTTGAGTTCTTCAAGCTTACACCTAAAAAGGAGCTATACAAAACGCTTGGTGACGTTTCGCGATAAGAATAGATAGCTATTCTTCTGAGAACATGTTAGTTTGGGTTTTACCAATCGGACAACAGCCCAAACTAACATGTTCTATCCGCTAGAATCCCCATTCCGACCGAGATCACAGCAATTTCTCATGTGAAGTGGGAAGGGCTAAATAGGGAGCCTACCTAACCTTCTCTCTTATTTTACTCCGATTTCAAGCAAATCATTTCTGAACAAGTTCGAAAGCTATTTTCTGTCCTGTACATAGTTTTGCCTGTCTTTTACTTTTTTTGAAATAGTTCTACACCAAAAAGTATTCCCCTTTCATCTTTATCAGTAATCGTCGACACCAGATCGAGAAGCTGCCAGCTATTCATTCATTATGGTGGGATTTCGTATTCAGCATTTCCTGCCTTTAAATGCTTCAAAATCTATGTTACCACGACGAAGACCACGCAGGGAAGCACCTGCCGTAAATGCCGGCTCTATGGCCGACATTGCTTTTCTATTACTCATCTTTTTTTTGGTTACTACCAAAATCCTGGAAGATCAAGGCATTTTAGTGAGGTTGCCAATATGGGAAGTCAACACTCCTCCCGAAACATTGGCAGATCGTAATGTGCTAACCGTCAAAATAAACGCTGCCAATCAGCTTTTGGTGGAAGGAGAACTGGCTAGTCATTCTTCTTTACGGGAGACCACCAAACGTTTTATCATCAATCCAGGGAACAGTCCCCTGTGGGCTTCCAGTCCAACCAAAGCTGTGGTTTCTTTACAAAATGACCGCGGGACGCAGTACGAAACCTACTTGGGTGTGTACAATGAGATTGTCGCAGCCTATAACGAACTTTGGAATGAATTGGCTCAGGAAAATTTTGGGGAAGCTTACGAAGAGCTGAACAAGGCGCAGAGGAAATCTATTAGAAGCGAAATCCCGATGATCATTTCCGAGGCAGATCCTACCTCACATGGAGATGTAGTTGGCACCTAATCGGATGTGAAATCGAGAAAGGAACCTGCAAAGGGCCTTTGAGGGAGCTTCAAGGGCCGTTTGTGGTTTTCTGTCTGTAAACCTAAATTCCCTGCTGCTTGATCTTGTTTTCAATGGAAGAAGTGGAATAACCGGGAATAAAGGACAACACCTTTACCTCTCCTCCTGCCGCACTCACCACTTTAGCCCCGACGATAGTTTCAGGAGAATAATCACCTCCTTTCACCAATACATCAGGAAGAATCACTTCAATTAACTGCAAGGGAGTATCCTCTTCAAACATCACAACCGCATCAACAAACACTAGAGAAGCTAACATCACCTGTCGTGTCCGAAGATCTTGAATCGGCCGATGCGCTCCCTTTAATCTACTGACGGAAGCATCTGAGTTTAGGCCGATGATCAGCCTTTGACCTAAGTCACGAGCTTGAGCTAAATAATGCAGATGGCCATAATGCAGAATATCGAAGCAACCGTTCGTGAAGACTACTTTCTCTCCTTGTTTTGCCCATTCTTTCCGAACTTCTTGAATCGAATCGATGGATAATACCTTTGCTTCTATTTGATCATGATAAGACATAGGTGTGAATTGTAGCGAAAGTAGGAGGAGTCTTCCATACTACTCGTCTATGATTATTGTGCTGGATCAGTAGCAGGCAGCGTAGGATTATAATTGCGGTTTACGATCGGCAAAGCAATTAAGGCTATTAAACCAATCAGCACATTACATCCTAGGTTTATAGAAAAGAAAGCGATGTTTGCCCAAGAAAAGCCATCATCTCCACTCACGCCGTACATCATGAGTCCCGTTTGCGCCAAGAAATGGTAGGTCCCCATCCCTCCTGGGGATGGGATAACGACTCCCCAGCCGCCCAAAACAAAGACAACCAAGCCGGCTACTGCAGAAAGATGAGCCGTAGGTTCAAAGGCGAAAAAGCAAAGATAGGTCATCATAAAATACATGAACCAAATATTCACGCTATGGAAAAGGAATAACCAGGGACGATCCAATTGACGGACGGTCTGAATCCCTTGCCAAAACCCTCTTGCCAGATCAACAATCTTTGCATAGATCTTGGTCTCCATGATTTGCTTTCGAAGGAAGTAAAACAAAAGGGCTATAGCAGCCAAGGCCCCAAGGCCCATGAGGGCCAAGTTCCACAAGCCTCCAAATTTATCTTCAAAATCTGCGTACTCGTTCAAGAAGTCCCAGATGGTGTCGAAGGCTAACAGGAAAGCCAAACCGCTAACAATCAAAATACTTATCACATCAATTATCCGATCCACTACAACGGTACCTACCAACTTCTCTAGCGGGATCTTCTCGTATTGTGCCATCGTAGCAGGTCGCAACACCTCTCCAAGCCTCGGAAAACCGAGGTTTGCAAAATATCCTATTACCGTTGCAAAGAAGGAATTAATAAATCTAGGTTGGTACCCCAGTGGACGAATGAGCATATTCCACCGTATAGCCCTGCTAACATTACTTATCGTAAAACTTAGTAGCACCAGAAATATCCAAAAATAATTAACGGAGCGAAAATCTGAGATAACCTTCTTGATCAAACTGCAATCCTCTGCAGCAACTTGATTCAATTCACATTCAGCCTGATAGGCAGCATTCTGATTGTTGTAAACAAAGTACAAAATCAGGAGTCCCACGCCCAAGAATAGGCTAAATTTCAGGAAATTTATCAGAAAACTTTTCAAGGTACTACGCTTTGGATATCAGTGGAAGAAATATTCGTTAAGAGACCAAAACCTGGATCTTGGTCCTCAAACAGGGGGGCAAGAATCCTGCTATACAGGCTTCATGTAATTACGCCAATCGATAGTACTTTGTTGCAAAAGCGGATGTATAGTCCAACCGAACTATACTAAGGCATTTCTATTTGCTTGTTGTTTTCGTCTACCAAAACTACTTTTGGCTTGACAGTTTTGGACTCTTCGATATCCATGTAAACGTAAGACATGATGATCGAGATATCTCCAGGATGGAACAAGCGTGCAGAAGCACCATTCAAACAAATAATGCCAGACCCTCTTTCTCCTTTAATCACGTAGGTTTCCATTCTAGCGCCATTGTTGTTGTTGGCGATTTGAACACGTTCTCCCTCTTGCAGATCAGCTGCATCCATCAAATCCTCATCAATGGTGATACTTCCTACATAGTTTAGACGGGCCTGAGTAATGGTTCCACGGTGGATTTTAGATTTCAATCTTTGAATCAACATATGGCAAAGGTTTTGTTTCTTTCTGAAATAAATAGATGTTCTTCTGAACTAGCTTTTGACAAGCGTGGCGCGAAGATAATGAAGTGGTTAATTTTATGGAAAATAAATATTCTCTTTCCCCTTGAACAGGATTCCACCTAGAATCACTCCCTTCATTAGATTAACCTCAACTACGATTTCTGTAGAAGTATTAGGTTATCTATCAGTCGAACTTTACCTGCCCAAACTGCGGTACAGGCTACCACGAAATCTGTATTGGTGATTTGATCAAGCGGTTTTAAACTTACGCCATCCACAATCTCAAAATATTCTGGTCGGAAATCCTTTTGCGACAGGTTTCCCAATGCCCAGGTCTGCAATTCTTCTAGATCTACCTCGTGGAGTCTCTCTTTAACGGCCGTCAGTGTCTGATACAAGAGCGTAGCTCGGGCACGTATATCTTGTTCCAATCTCACATTTCGTGAACTCATCGCCAGTCCATCCGCTTCACGCACAATAGGACATACAACCAATTCCACAGGAAGTTCAAGGGATTGAATCATCCAACTAACAATAGCTGCCTGCTGATAGTCTTTCTGCCCCATATATAATCGAGCTGGCCGCACAATATCCAAGAGACGTTTGACCACTTGAACTACTCCCTCAAAATGCCCAGGGCGAAACTGACCTTCCATCCCGGACACTAAATCTACCGGCGGTATCGGAGAATCCAGATCAACTCCAGGAGGGTAGATTTCATCCGCAGATGGCATGAAAATAATATCACAGCCTGCCGCCGCTAACATTTCTATGTCTTGTGCGGGTGTTCTTGGGTATTTCTCAAGGTCTGTGCTTTCATTGAATTGGGTAGGGTTAACAAAGATGCTGCATAGGGTCAGCGCATTCTGTTGCTTAGACGCTTCTATCAATGAAAGGTGCCCATCGTGCAGCGCCCCCATGGTAGGTACAAAGCCGATAGAAGCGGCATCACCATCAAGGTGCTGTAAAAATTTGCTATAATCCTGAACAGTTTTAAACAGGTACATATCTTTTGCTGAGGTCAGGTGAAGAAACAGCTTGCAAAGCAGTAGGGTAAAAGCACTGCACTACAGCTTTGCGATTGTGTTTGCATAAAATCGGCGCAAAGATAGTCCTTTTGTCATTTGCGTGTAGAGGAATTTCGTCAAATGGAGGAAGTGGATGTATCCACTTTTGGCGGTATTAAAGACGGAAGCTATATGAACCTGGCTAAGCTATCAAATCTAAGCATAATTAACAAAATTTCCTCGAATTTTACTAACTTTGCAGCCTTGTTCATTGATATTCAGTGACCTGTTAATTTGAATAACAATATTTTATTGGCTTTATGAGTAAAAAGAAAGTGCTGATCGTGACGCAGGAAATGCAGCCATATACTGCACTCTCCGAAATCTCTGAGATTGCCCGAAAGCTTCCCCAATTTGTCCAAGAAAATGGTATGGAAATTCGTGTCTTGATGCCTCGCTTCGGCACGATAAATGAGAGACGCCATCGTTTGCACGAAGTTGTCCGGCTTTCTGGTATGAATATCATTGTAGATGATGATGATTTCCCTTTAATCATTAAGGTAGCTTCCCTTCCTGAAGCTAGGATGCAGGTGTATTTTTTAGATAATGAAGACTTCTTTCAGCGCAAAGCAATTTTCCACGATGAAGATGAAAAGTTGTTCGAGGACAATGCCGATCGAATGATCTTCTTCTGTAAGGGCGTAATTGAAACAGTAAAGAAATTTGGATGGCCACCAGATATCATCCACTGTCATGGATGGATGACGAGCTTAATTCCACTATATCTAAAGACGGCCTACCGAAATGAGCCTTTATTTCACGGTTCAAAGGTAGTATACTCTGTATATAACAGCGATGCTGAAAAAGAATTTCACGACTCTTTTATCAGTAAGGCATCTATCAACAACTTAACTGAAGATGACCTGAAAGCTTACCAGAATGAGGAAGGGATAAGCTTACATAAAGGAGCTACTACCTTTGCTGACGGTTTTGTGGTCGGTAGCGAAAATCTAACGGAATCCGTTCAGGCAGAACTAACAGATAGTGAAACTGCTTCTACTGAATACCTCGGTAAGGAAAACTTACCTGCTTATGTAGAGTTCTACAACACCCTTCTGACTGAGGAAGAAGTAAATCAGTAGGCAGCAGAATTCGGATTGCTGCTGTAAGAAAAAAAACGAACCAACAATATCTATTAGGGCATATTCATGCTTATTTCTATCCATGCCAAATATGGATACAACCAATAGACATTGTTGGTTCTCTTTTGTATGATAAGGATTATCAGGAGCCCTCAGTAGATGTATCTAGGTGCCTCCAAAAAACTTTCTTTTCTCCCCATCCTTTCTATCCAATAAACTGTCTATCACTATAGAATGAGAAGTATAGCAGTTGGGGAGGCGAAAAAACAATCTAATTCGATGAATCGCATTTTGGAAGGCTTATTTGTAGCCATTTGTTGCTTAGGATTATTAGTGGGGTGTACAGATCCAACTATTGTGGGTGAAGAGCTCTTAGAGGGGGATAAGGTTCAACCGGGTTTTACTGATACAATTAGCATTTTTTCCTATACTTCTAGACTGGACAGTTTTCGCACCTATTCTTCTGCCTTAGCGGGCCAATTGGGACGCTATGCTGTAGGAAACTTCCAAGATCCTATATTTGGATCAATGAAGGCTAGTACCGCCATACAAGCGAGGATGCAAAGAGACCCTATTTTCTTCACTTTGAATCCACCAAACTTTGGTACCGGTATTACCGTAGATTCTGTTGTTTTAGTCCTACCGTACGATTCCGAGAGCTTTTACGGAAATTTAAACCAGATTTACTCTTTTGAGGTCGTGGAATTAGCAGAAGGCTTCGCTCGTGAGGATGACTACTACTCTAACTCTCCGCTTCCTGCTTTAGGAAATCAACTGGCTACCCACTCCTTCCGCCCCTCCCCAAACGATAGTACAGCTACGATCAATTATTCTTTTGATGTAGCAGATACCATTCGTTTCTCTCACGTTCGGGTACCCTTGCCAGTTTCTTTAGGAGAACAACTAGTAACCTTAGATTCTACTTTCTTTGAAAGTGACAGTGCATTTTTGAGTTTTCTCCCTGGCGTTGCATTGAGACCGATAAGTGAAAATGGTGGATTGACCAGCTTCAACCTGTCACCATCTTCTACTAATGGATCAAGAGCAGGCATCTACGTATATTACCGTACCAGTACTGATCTCAAGAATCAGTACCAGTTTCCTTTCAATGAATTTACTGGCCGTTACGTCAATTATGAAACGGATTTTACAGGTAGCGAGGCACAGCCATATTTGGGTGAAGGGAGAGGAGATACGTTGCTTTTCCTGAAAGGAGGACTAGGTACAGAAATAAAAATCAGCTTGCCTTATATCACCGAGTTAAAAGGTTTAATCGTCAATGAAGCTTTGTTAGAAGTTGCCTATATAGATTTCCCAGGAGCACAGGATGAGATTTATGAGCCCGTTCAGCAATTGACTTTATCAAGGGATACCGATGACGGCATTTTTCTGATTGATGATTTTGTATTAGCTCCGTCCGATTTAGTTGGTTTTTCATTTGGAGGAGATTTAGAAGATGGCCAAAATGGTGAAGCTGGATTGTATACGATGAATATTTCTACCCATTTGCAAAGAATGATAGATGGGGATGAAAATAATGAACTTATACTTTCGGTGTTCCGTCGAGGAGATAATCATAACAGAGGGGTAATGGCAGGATCTAATCATCCAGAATTTCCTATTAAACTTAAAGTTACCTTCACCAAGCCTTAGTCTACTGATTCAAAAGTGGAGCACCCCTGCGTTTCGCTCCAATTTTTGAGGAGAAACAACTATAAAATAGGGTAACATTTCATGCTTTCTTACGTAGGATGCAACATGTGCGCCTGCACAGCTAAATACTTCCTTTTTATACTCGTTACAATACTGTTAAAATTGACTAATAAATAAAAAAATAGATATATTTGTCTGTATTTTAAACTTCCACAAACGCATCTACCAAACGAATTACTAACGTTAGAATCGGGTAGTGTCCCCTTCTTAAGTATTATTCATCACATGTCCACCCTTGTACCGCATTCGGTACACATATAAAGGAACCATATCAGTTTACATTTATTTAATTCATAGCAAACACTTAGCCCATTGTTGTGCTAAATGGGCTAATTACTATTTTATTTCACCTAGATAAACCGAAAAAACGATGTGTGGTATAGTAGCATACATAGGCGAGAAAGATGCCTACCCTATCTTGATTAAAGGACTGCAGCGTCTGGAATACAGAGGGTATGACAGTGCCGGAGTGGCCTTGTTGAATGGAGATATTACCGTATACAAAAAACAAGGGAAAGTACAAGACCTATTGGATTTTAGCCAAGACTTACCTAAAGAAGGCAACATTGGAATAGGACATACCCGCTGGGCTACCCATGGTGTACCTAATGATATTAATGCACATCCGCATTGCTCTGGCAACTCACGCTTAACTTTGGTGCATAACGGCATTATTGAGAATTATGCCCCACTAAAGACTGCCCTGGAAAAAGAAGGCCATACTTTTGGCACCGATACGGACACAGAAGTATTAGTCCATCTGATTGAGGAAATTCAAGACCGACACCAACTTGCCTTAGAAGAGGCCGTACGAATGGCCTTGACTCGGGTAGTAGGAGCCTATGCCATAGTGGTCATTGATCGAGAGGATAAAAACAAACTGGTTGCAGCACGCAAAGGCAGCCCCCTTGTAATTGGAGTTGGCGAGGGAGAATTCTTTATGGCATCCGATGCCACTCCTATCATTGAACACACCAAAAAGGTTGTATACCTTAATGATGAAGAGATCGCGGTAGTAACTAGAGCTGGCGATCTTGAGGTCAAGAGCATCACCAACGAAATACAGAGTCCTTTCATTCAGGAATTGGATATGAAAATTGAGATGCTGGAAAAAGGAGGGTACGACTATTTTATGTTGAAAGAGATCCATGAACAGCCCAAAACAATCTCAGATGCAATGAGAGGTCGACTTAATGCCTCCAATTGCTGGATTAAATTGGGAGGATTGGATGAGATGGCAGAACGTATCATGGCTGCTCAACGTTTCATTATCGCAGCTTGTGGTACTTCTTGGCACTCTGGCTTGATCGCTGAATACCTATTTGAGGACCTAGCTAGAATTCCGGTAGAGGTAGAGTACGCCTCAGAGTTCCGATATCGCAATCCAATTATCACTCCAGAAGACGTTGTGATTGCCATTTCTCAATCCGGTGAAACTGCTGATACCTTGGCTGCATTGGAGTTGGCACAGGAAAAAGGTGCTCTACTTTACGGTATCGTCAACTCGGTCGGTTCTTCTATAGCTCGAATTACGGATGCGGGTTCCTACATTCACGCCGGCCCTGAAATTGGTGTAGCTTCAACAAAAGCTTTTACAGGTCAAGTTACTCTACTGACCATGCTAGCTTTAAGTATTGCACATAAAAAAGGAACCATTACAGACGCTTACTTCCGACAGTTGGTAATCGAATTGGCTAATATCCCAAGTAAGGTCAGTCAAGTGTTGGAAAGTGATGAACAAATAAAATATATCGCTGGGGAAATCAAAGATCGAACTAATGCGTTATATTTAGGAAGGGGTTACAATTTCCCTGTAGCACTTGAAGGTGCCCTAAAACTCAAAGAAATTTCCTATATTCACGCCGAAGGATATCCGGCAGCTGAAATGAAACATGGGCCAATCGCCCTGATCGACGAGGAAATGCCGGTAATAGTAATAGCTACCAACAAGAGCGCTTACGAAAAAATTGTTTCTAATATTCAAGAAGTCAAAGCGCGTAAAGGATTTGTAATTGCAGTAGTGACCGAAGGAGATGTTGAAATCAGTAAAATAGCTGATCATACCATTGAAATTCCAGATACAGAAGAACCGCTCACTCCCTTGTTATCTGTGATACCACTGCAGCTGCTTTCTTACCACATTGCCGTAATGCGAGGTTGTAATGTTGACCAACCCCGTAATCTTGCCAAGTCCGTTACTGTAGAATAACAAAGTAGCTCTAGGTCAGACGGTTTTGAGACGTGCATTAAAAATGAAATTTACTGAAGATGAACGAGCATAATATGGAGTATAATTCATCCAGAGAGAATCTGATCATCCCGGAATACGGGAGACATATTCAGAATCTGGTGAATCATGCTAAATCGATCGAGGATCCTGAGTTGAGGCAAGAATTTGCTCATAGAATCATCGGCTTGATGATGCAAATGCACCCTCAAAACCGTAGTATTGATGACTATCGGGAGAAAATGTGGAAACACCTGTTTCGCATTGCTAATTATGAATTAGAAGTAGTGGTACCCGAGGGAATTCACCCAAGTCCAGATGATGCTAAAAAGCATCCGGAAAAGGTCCCATATCCAAAGATCGAAACCAAGTTTCGCCATTATGGCAATAATGTACAGAAACTGATCAACAAAGCCCTAGCCATGGATGAAGGTCCAGTAAGAGATGGTTTTGTGGCCGTGATTGGTTCTTACATGAAATTGGCCTATCGTACCTGGAATAAGGAACACTATGTATCTGATGAAGTGATCAAGAATGACTTGAAGAGTCTATCTGGTGGCAAACTTGAGTTGGATGAGGAAGTATCGCTAGATAATCTCGGTTCCAACAACAGACGACGTAAACGACCAGGTGGAGACCGGAATGATCGCAATGGCCGGGATAAGGATCGAGGCGATCGTGGACATAAACCAAGAGTACGGATACCGCCTAGTCGCAGAAGACGTAACTAAAATTCCCCCTGTCGGAGCCTGCTTTATGCAGAGCGATTAGGGTCAAAATTGATAATAAAATATGGGGCAACTTTTAATAAAGGTTGTCCCATATTTTATTAATCCCCCTCTTGTTTCTTTTCTTTGTGAGCACAACAACTAAATACCAAATCACGATATGCCAACAGATGCTTTTGAGGTCATAGGAGGCCATCAACTTCAAGGAGACATCACCCCCCAAGGAGCTAAAAATGAAGCACTTCAAATACTCTGCGCAGTACTTCTGACGGAGGAGAGAATGGTCATTTCTAATGTTCCGCGAATTCGGGATGTTGAGCACTTAATTCAATTGCTAAAGGGCCTGGGCGTCGAAGTAGAAGAAGTGTCAAAAGATACCATCGCCTTTACGGCTGCCGATATAGATATTGCTTACATCCAGAGCAAAGATTTCCGTCAAAAAGCCAGTCGCATTCGTGGCTCCGTCATGCTAATTGGGGCTTTGCTAGCCCGCTTTGGCAAAGCTTTTCTTCCCAAACCGGGAGGGGACAAGATCGGTCGACGTCGCTTGGACACCCACTTTCGAGGTTTTGAGAAACTCGGAGCCAAGTTTATCTATGATGCTGAAACAGACCTGTACAGTGTTGAGGGTAAAGCGCTGAAAGGAACTTACCTTTTGATGGATGAAATTTCGGTAACGGGAACGGCTAATGTTGTCATGGCCGCATCGATGGCCAAGGGAACCACCCAGATCTACAATGCTGCCTGTGAGCCCTATCTACAGCAACTTTGCAAGATGTTGAACCGAATGGGGGCAAAGATTGAGGGCGTAGGGTCCAACTTGCTGACCATCACAGGAGTGGAGCACCTTGGGGGGACAGAGCACCGCATTCTCCCGGACATGATAGAGATTGGCAGTTTTATTGGCTTGGCAGCAATGACACAATCTGACATCACTATTAAGGATGTAGCTTTCGATGAACTAGGGATCATCCCCAGTATGTTTGAGAAAATGGGCATTCAGCTCAACGTCAAAGGTGATGACATTCACATTCCCGCCCAAGAAAAATATGAGATCCAGACCTTTATTGATGGTTCTATTATGACGATTTATGATGCTCCCTGGCCTGGATTCACACCGGATCTGATGAGCATTATGCTGGTAGTAGCGACACAAGCCAAAGGGAGTGTATTGATTCACCAGAAGATGTTCGAAAGTAGGTTATTTTTTGTCGATAAACTCATAGATATGGGCGCACAGATTATTCTTTGTGATCCACATAGAGCAACCGTTATCGGTCTTGAACGGAGAACGCAGTTGCGAGGCATAGAGATGACCTCCCCGGATATACGGGCTGGTGTTGCGCTTTTGATCGCTGCTCTTTCTGCCAAAGGAACTAGCTTGATCAAAAATATTCACCAGATTGATCGCGGATATCAAGAAATTGATGTACGTCTCCAGGCTCTAGGAGCTAAGATCACTCGTTTCTAATCCGTCACCTACCTTCCGGATCAATTGTAGATGACCACCCGTTTCGTGACAATCCGTTGGTCCGCCAAAAATTGTAAGAAATATACTCCAGGAAATAGTCCTTCTTCCGCAAACGTGATATTTGCGGAAGAAGGTTCTACAATCTTCATTTCCCAAATTGATTGGCCTTGGCTATCCATTAATCGCAGATGCGCTTCTTCAGTAGTCATTCGAGGAATTTGAATCTGAAATCTCCCTGTTGATGGGTTTGGATAGATTGATAATTTATCAGCCACTGTAGGAATGATCACCGTTTTCATTTCAGAATATTCAAACTGCTCATCAAAATCCACTTGTCGCAATCGATAGTAGTTAATTCCGGGTTTAGCTTGGGTGTCTATGTAGGAATAGGATTGAGGTACAGCGCTTGTTCCCCGCCCTTTTACTTTTCCTATCGCGGTATAGGTCTTGGCATCCGTAGCACGTTCAATACTGAAATAGTCATTATTGCTTTCCGTCAGGGTTTCCCATTCTAAATAGGCTGCTTGGCCTTTGGGTATAGCTGTGAAGGAAGAGAGTTCTACTGGCAAGAGAGCGGTAACAGTGAGTTTATAATCCTCCGTCTCACCAAAGGAAGATAATCCGCATGAGGACGGTGTTTCATTGTATACAATACGGGCCCGCATTCTAGTCTCACCAAAAGCCGCATCATTTGGCACCGTAATGGAAGCCGTCCAGAAGAAAGGCGCATTGGTTGTATTCAAGGTCACGCTCTCATTCGCTTCATCAAAATCACCATCTTGATTCCAATCGATCCAAATACCACAGCGATCGCCCGTAAATCCAGACAATTCGGTCGGTACCCCTCCGGTGACTACTCCATTATTAACCTGTACATTATACGTTACCCCTCTGCCAACCGTCGCCGATAGATTAGTGTAATTCACGTATCCCCCGGACACACATTCCGTTCCATTGTTGAACTGATCATCAAAGATTACTCGCGCTATATATTCATCATCATCGCACACCTGATTAGCACTGGCTACACTGGTACAGTAAATAGTCCCCAGGGTAATGGATGCCACTACACTGTAGGTATTACAACTACCATTAGATGCTTTAACCCGATACCAATAGTCCTGATTGGACTCAATATCATTATCCGTAAAGCTGGTCCCGTTAGGTCCAGTATACCCGTACAGTAAAGGCTCAAATCCGGTTGTCGCTGAGAGCGTTGACCGCTCAATCAAGTAGCCAAATTCATTGTTTGCAGCATCCGTCCAATTTAATTCTACCCCATTCTCATTGCTATTTAATACTGCTGTAAGATTGGTGGGTACATCTACTTTTGAAGGCGTACAACTGAAACTGTAAGACGTATGAGCTTGACGAATACCCAGTCCAGCACTAATAAACCCGTATTGCCCAGCGCTCAAAACGCGGGGAGGACAAAAAGTAGGATAATACGACATAATATTATCTACAGGGGGAGTGTAGGTGGCATCATACAGGTCTTTCTCGTCACCGGTATAGCTACAGGTGGCAAAGGAGAAAGTAGCAGCGGAGTAGCCTGGATCAGCATCGGTATCGCAGAGTTGGTCTCCAGCAGAGTCGCAATTAGATTGAGCTCCAGCACGGGCAACATGCTCTGCATTAGCGTCCATATTACCATCTTGTGTACTTTGAAAGGTATGCAAGAGTGAGAAGTAGTGCCCAAATTCATGTACATAAGTACCTCCAGGGTGATCATTGATAGCACTCTCCGTGATTACTATCCGGTTGTAAATGTTGTTATCGGAATAAGGTAAATAGGCATAACCCGAGGCTTGGAAGGCATCACTGATGGTAATCTTATTAACAATATAGACATTGACTGCATTAGTTACTTGTCCAGCGGCACTAACCAATGCTGTTTCAGTATCTCCATCTGCTGGTCGTAAATCGTAGTCGTATAAATCGGAATTGTTAATATAAGTGATCCCTCCGCAATAGTAGAATTCAATGTCCGCAGTGAGATAATAATAGTTTAGAAAATTCAGTCCTTCGGTGAGTTCTTCTTGGGTAATTCCTCCTGTCCCTCCATCTTCACGAAAAGAATAGACTTTTAAAGGGACGCAAGTGGTGCCTGTATTTCTCGCCGAGTTATGGAGCATCCGTGCCCGTGCTAGTTCTTCTTTCTGTAATTGATTTGGCGGTGCAGTGCCGCAAGTATGTACCTGGGCATCTAGATTTACCAGCGAGAAAAGCCATACCAACAGGTATAGGCAAAGTGTTTTGTTCATAGTGCTACTATTAAACCGGTCTACTGCCAAGGCCAATGTATCCTTCTGATCCTCTAGGCTAAGCGGTGCAGTATATTGCACTGTTAAGGTGACAAGGGGGGAGTCACATCGCCACCACCAGGCAGCTCAATGGGTAAAACGAATAGAAATAGATTGGGAGGTTTATATTCTATGAACTGGAGTTAGTCTTTGATAGGTTTAAAACAAAAATATAACAAAAACCCCTATGTGTCAAGTTTAGAAATTATCTTGATGTACATCCTGTATGAACTGTATCACTCCTTGCATGAATACTTCCTGATCATCCCACATGGCCATATGGCTTCCATTGGGGCAATACAAATAGCGACCCTTCTGCACCAGTTTGCTCATCTCCTCCATTTCTTCCGGCTTCATGGTATCATATTTTGCGCCCACAGTAAGGGTGGGCACCTTGATTTCTTCCAACCGATCCCAAACAGACCACCCTTTTAGTATACCCCCCGGAACAAACTCACTCGGTCCTTGCATATACTCGTATACATGTTGGTTGATATTGCCAAAACTACGAAGAATAGCCTCCGGCCACTCCGGTAATCGGCAAATATGTTTTCTGTAGTATTCTTCGAAGACCAGCTCTTGATAAACGGGATGTTGAAAGGCTTTACGCTCTTCATAATATTCAAAGGTATCAATAAGGGAAGGGCGCAATTGGCTCCTTAATAGGGAGTTGTATGCTTCATATTTGCCAAAATCCGCCGTCATATTACAGACGATCAAGCCCTTTAAATTTTCCTGATACTTTAGTGCATATTCCATCCCTAGGAGTCCTCCCCATGAGTTACCCAACAAAAAGAAATTGTCCTTATTCAGTCCTAAAGCTTGTCTAACTTGCTCTACCTCCTCCACAAATCTTGCAATAGTCCATAAGCTATCATTCTCTGGTTGATCCGAACGTTTGGACCCAAGCTGATCGTAATGGTAAAACTCAATATTGGCTTGTGGGAAAAAGCTTTCGAAGGCCTCCATATATTCATGGGTAGCCGCAGGGCCACCATGCAATAGCAGTACTTTCATTGGGCTATTACCGAAGCGTTTGGTCCATACCTTGTAACCTTCTTTTAGAGAGATCATCTGCACGCCAGCAGCTTGTACTACTCCTGGGGTAGAAAATTTATTATAGGTACAATTATCTACCTCCGAAGTGGCCTCCTCAACAACTTCCGGTGACTGGCAAGCCGCCAAAAACAAGGAGAGAATTAGACTCAAGAAAAGGGTAGCGTTTTTCATACATATCCATTTGAATGATCAAAGTATGTTTCAATCACAGGAATGTAACAAGACGAGCTACCTTTTGTTCCTACTAAAATGCTGCGTTCACTCCTAGGCGGACACCGCTAAAGGCGGGTTCCAGTCGGCAAATACCTCCAGAACAGACTACCCCTTCTACCTGCTTGATGAAGCTCAAAGCAAAGCGGTTAGCTTTGCGAGAATAGTAAATATCGACGCGAGGGTAGTGGATAGCTTTCTTTCCACCATTCCCGTCGTCTGGCGCATTTTTGCCAGGAGTCATGTTATACATATCAGAAACCGTGAAGGTCCAATGTGGCGCCACGGTATACTCCACGAGTCCAAATACCCAGTCCCCATAGTCCTGCTTAAACCCGGCCTTCGTATCCTGCCCTACAAACATGGTTTGCACCTCAAAACGGATCGCTTTTTTGCGATCTATTTTATATAAGAAATCAAAGTAGGGAATGATGGTTTGAACATTGGGTACGCCCGGCTTCTCCTCATAAACATCCTGATTGTAATTTTGGACCTGTACTCCTCCTAATAAGGTCCACTTGCGCTTGAATTTATATGCTATCTCCGTATATAGCTCTTGGTAAAGCAGTTCGTCATTCAGGTTTGTGATATTAGAAAGATTGGCATTTAGGCTAAGAGCTTTGCTTGGTGAGTACCTAATATCAGCTTGTAAAGCCATTTCCCCGATTTCCTGCGTCGCGGGGACATATCTCGTGGTAAGTCGATAGGTATTTTCCCTACTCATGGGGGGCAGGAAGTTGATCATTCCTTGGTTGAGCGCTACAAAGGGGTTGGTGCGAAAAGAGAAATTCGCAGTGCGTTTAGCCTCAAAGCTAATGCCCAACCCTTTGGCAGCATAGGATAAGCTGGAGTACAAAACGGAACCGGCCCGTCGAACGAACTTCCCTTGGGCAATTTGACCATCCCAGTTTAATTTATCCGCAAAAGGATCAAAAAACACTTCATTAGTCTTGTACGCTCCCTCCACATACCAACTCCAGGGGCCTGTACTTAAAGTATTGAAGACTGTCAATGCGTAGGAGTTATAATCCACACTAACCGTATCTTGGGGTGTATAAGTAGCAATGGCAGCTAATAGTTGATCCACCGTCTCTTCCGAGTGCGTTCTGCCTACGACGCCAAGCCCAGGTGCCAGAGACCAATTACTCCCCTCTTTGCCAGTAATAAAGCCTTCTACGCCCAGGCCCCTCACCACAGATCCGTAAGTATCAAAGCGGAACTTCTGGCGACCAGAGAAGACCTTAACTTCCCAATCCGGAGCAATGTCATAGGCTAATCGTAATCCTAAGAGTGCATTATCGATAAAAAGTGCTCTAGCTTCATAGGAACGAAAAATAATTCCACTCCCTAACTGGTCATAAATATAGCCCGCACTGATATCCAGTTTATCTAATTCTTTTCGGATATACCATCTACCGATCCCCTCATCCGTATAGGAATCCAAAGGATTGGGTAATTGGGAATGCTGAAAAGCGTCAAAACGCAAGCCAAAATCGAAGCCCCAATTACTGTAAGTCAAATTCACCCAGGTATTGGCTCCGTACAATTGGTTATCATATTGGGGGATATTCGCTGCGCCAATCTCAGCGTCACGAATGTAAAAATTCCCTTGTGTTTCCAAGTTTCCGGAGAGCGTCCCGCCGTTCCCTTGCTGCCCTAGAAGATCAAAGGGAAGTAGAATGAATGACAGAAAAATGTATAAAAATAGTGTAGCTTTGTTCATCATTGAATTGACGGCATTAAGTGATATTAGCCAATGATTTGGGGTTACCCATTTAGATTTCCACAACACAAGTGCACAAAAAATTAGTGGATGAAAATTAGATTTTTATCCTCGCATTATCATGGCTCTGTAGTCTTGGTGTTGTCTTGCAACTGGCATGAAAGCGTCTATTAAAGTTAAAGTTAGACGGATGTCTTGGCAGTTCTTATTTTAACTTGCTGCCAGAAACCGATTTATCAAAAATTTAATCCATGAAGATTTTCTCCAAACTCATTTCTACGCTGGCTCTCTTAATCTGCTGGAGTGCCTTAACTTTTGCACAAACTCAGCTCCCCTCCGCCGAGATAAAAACCTTAGATGGAGCAACTATAAACTTACAAGACTTTGCTCAAAATGGTAAACTTACCATCATTAGTATTTGGGCTACCTGGTGTGGTCCTTGTCGAAAAGAACTGGATGCTATTGCAGAGCTATACGAAGATTGGCAAGCCGATTATAATGTAGAAGTTGTTGCTATCACCATTGATACCCGCCGCCAACTTGCCAAAGTAAAACCTTTGGTGGAAACTAGAGGCTGGCCTTTTCAAATACTTTCTGACGCAAATAACACACTCACGAATATTTTGAACTATCAAATGCCTCCTCAGACCTACTTGGTAGATCTAAATGGCCAGATCGTATATAGTCACAATGGCTATCTTCCAGGAGACGAGTTTGAACTAGAAGATCAACTCAAAGCATTGACAAAAGATTAGTCCTTCTGGAGAATATAGAACAACTCCAACGGTATATGGGCAAGCCGCTTAAATGGTCTTGGCCATATACTGGTTTTTATACCACTCGAAAGCAATTTCTAGACCTTCTTTGATGCTGTATTCCGGGTCATACGCTAAGTAATTCTTGGCCTTGGAGATATCCGCAAGACTATGCTTTACATCCCCTTGCCTAGTGGGTCCAAAAGTGGGTTCAAGCGTACTGCCTGATACCTCTTTCAACATTTGAAACAGCTCTAAAATGGTAGTCCGTTCTCCTACCGCCACATTATAGACTTCATTCCAAGCATCTGGTCGAGTTGCAAACAAAGCTCTAATGTTTGCCTCTACGGCATTACCTACGAAAGTAAAGTCCCGGCTCTGTAGGCCATCACCGTGAATCAGGGGCGGATTGTCCTCCATTATCGCCTTCACAAACAAGGGAATGACCGCAGCATAAGGACCATTGGGGTCTTGCTTGGGCCCAAAAACATTGAAATACCTAAGTCCGATGTAATTGAAGTCATAAAGATTGGAAAAGACATCTGCGTAAAGCTCACAAACCAATTTGGTAACCGCATAAGGTGAAATCGGCTTTCCAATTACCCCTTCCCGTTTGGGCAAAGAACGACTATCTCCGTACGTGGAAGAAGAAGCAGCAAAAACGACCTTATTGATTCCTGATTCCTCAGCAGCTTTGAAGATGTTCAAGGTTCCTCCAATATTTACAGCATTGGAAGTTTGTGGATCCTTAATGGATCGAGGTACAGAACCCAAGGCTGCCTGATGCGAAACTAAATCCATGCCTTCACAAGCCCGTAGGCAGATATCCATATCCCTAATATCGCCTTCAATAAACTCAAAGTCCGAACGATCCAGGAAAGGAGTGATGTTCTTGAGGTGTCCGTTGGATAAATTATCTAAAACCCTGACCTTGTCTACCCTATCATCGGCTAGCAAGGCTTCTGCTAAATTAGATCCAATAAATCCAGCTCCTCCGGTAATTAGTATGTTCTTTTGCATGATCTGCGTTGCTAATTGCTTCTTATTTTGCTGACAATAATCCTAATAATGCATTCCATCGATACAACATGGTGTACTTCCCCTTGATCCACTCTCCGCGTAAGGCAAACATAAGCGCTAGCAGTACGCTGGCACCTAACTTAAAGACAAATTCAAATACCTTTTTCAGGAATGCCCATTGACCGATATCCCTTACTCTTATTCGCTCCTCACTTCCAAACTTTCGACTCAGGTGTAAAAAGTTTTCGTCCGTAGTCCGATATGCATCTATATTATGTTGTACCACTGCATCCGGATAATGAAAGACTTGATCCGAAACTTCTTTAATAGCGAAGAAAATATATTTATCATCCGCTCTCCACTTTAAGTTTTCATTAAATCCTCCTACTTGCTCCAAAAGCGCCTTCCGGTACGTCATATTGCATCCTGCCGGATAAGTTTTACCCGTGTAGACAAAAACCTGATCTCCAAAATCAACTTTCGTCACAAAACCATATAGGTACTTATTCATCCATTGGGGGGGACTGCCTTCATACTTTGGCAGTATCCTGCCTCCGATTCCAGCGGTATTTGGTCTTTCCTTGAAAAAGGATAGTACTTTTTCGAGAAACAATGCATCAGCCTCTGCATCATCATCGATATAGGTAATGATTGGTGCTAATGCTTCTTTGATTCCACGATTTCGGGCGTAAGAAAGACCTTGATTCGATTCTACGAAGTAGCGAACATTTAGTTTCGGATTTGCTGCAATGAAGTCCTGGCTGATTTCCGGCGTACTATCGGTGGAATTATTATTGATGATTAATATTTCGAACTCTTCCGGTGCTAGGGTTTGGTGCGTTAGACTTTGCAGGGCGTGCCCGAGGAATTTTTCTCGGTTGTAAGTGCATATGATCAGAGAGATTTGGGGATGAATGCCGGGCATTTCTATGTCTTTTATACGTAATTGGGCACAAAGATATTTCTATTTATCAAGAACCAGAAATAGAGGTTATGTAAATGCCACAAGCGGCTATGGAGGTCATTAATCCTATCTTAGCTTCAGGATCATCCATACCTTCAATCACTCTGAAGGGATCGGCTTACGTTCAAAAGCATCGATGTAAGAATCCGGTGTGCTGTTGTAAATCTTCGTTCCTTTGGATTCGGCATAATCTTTCAGCACAAAGTAAGAGCGAAAAGTAAACATGAATTTCTCTAATATTTCATGCAGGCGCCTGGGGCGCACCCCCAACTTATACATTAAGTTGCTTTTTGAAGTATGCTGATCATAAAAGTGTTGCTGGTTCACCAATGCCTGGTTTTGATCATTGACAGAGATCATAGGAAGCCAGGAATGATCGGCACCTGTCAAGAAGATACGTTTATAGCCACTGTTTATTGCCACCATGATGGCGGGAATGAGCACATTATGAGGTCGCGGTAAGCCCCAGCCCATCTTCATAAAAAATCGCTGCCATGAAGAAGGGCCCTCAATCGGAGTATCATTGTAAAATACAATGTGAATGTGTTTATTCCGCCGTATGTTTTCAATCCATTCCTTAGCTGCTCTTCCCTTGTTTGGACAGTACAAATTGATGTCCCATGTGGTTTTTTCAATGAGTGCTGCCATAATACTTTGGCGATTTGCCGTATGGGGATCATCAGGGTTATTGATCCAATACTCTGGAGAAACAAAGATAAAGTGCGCCGGTTTTAAGACTTCAAAGTAGGGCGTATCCGGAAATTTATTGACGCAGATAATGTCTTTCTGCTGCAGGATTTCACTATGGGATTCCAAAAGAGGCTTCAAGGAAGGGCCATTACCCAGAATAATGCATTCCTCTGTTTCAGTATGGGGAAGACTTAGATTCAATCGAGACCGAATAAGAATCTTCAATAGTGTCAAAACACCAGCTACCAGTGCCCCTAGAGAAATAAATAGTCGCTCTAACATCTTAAGAAGGTTGCTTTGCTGTTGTTGCCTCGGCCAATTTCTTATCTGCCAATACACGAGCTACCTCCAAATCAAATTGCGAGAAAACACCATGTGCAGTCAATTCGTCTACAACAACATGGCCAACTTTTCCAGCTAAAAGCTTCTTCTCTTCATAATAGGCTTGCTTAGCACATAGCATTAATCCCCCAACCCCTCTGTACAGTGCCTCTCTCTCAAGTTTGGTGAATTTATCTTGCTCCAAGATAGGTACCATACCACTGCCATGATGCTGATACAAAGTTGACCGCTCAATACGGACGCTCAGCAAAGAATCAGCTTTAAAGATGGCCAATGAGTTAATCGCATTATCTATATCCTCTGCCTGTAGAAAAGGAAATTCTAGCGCCAAAATCATGAACGCCTCCACTGGATTCTCTGATAGTGCTGGGTGTTCCAATACATGTTCGATGGTTTCATTCAGAGAAACATTGTATCGAGCCATTTCACTGGGCCGTTCTATAAAGACCACCCTGTCTTCACCACTGTATTGTTCCTTGATATAGTTCTCGATCTGTCGATCATCGGAAGTCACCACTACCCGAGTCAGCAGTTTAGAGTTCAGAGCCGCTTCAATTTTAACATCCAACAGATACAAGTTCCCCAACTTAATAAAAGGAAGTGATTGAGTCTTCAAACGAGTATCTCTGACCGGTATGATAGCAATTGTATCTGGTCTAGAGATATCATTTTTCAAGATAAAGTCATCCTTTATCGTTCTTCTGGTATCTAAGATTCTATTTTCATTAGAGGTAAGGTTTTCACCATGCTGTCGATAACAAAAAAGAGGCTCCTTTATATTAACAACTTTAAATCTGGCAATAAACTTAATCCAAAGTTCATATCCATCCTGGCAGGAATAGCTTTCATCATACCCACCGACCGACTTGAGAAAATCCACACGAATCATGGTACAAGCACCGTGGGCAGGGAGATCAAATAGTCCTACCTCAGTGTCAAAATCATGACGCTTAATTTCAGCGGTCGTTATGTTATTCCGATCTACCAAATAATAATCAGGAAAAACCATCCCTAAAGAAGGATCATTTTCCAACTGTCCGACCATCTTTTCCAGAGCCCCCTCTAGGAGATAATCATCCGCGTCTAGTCGCATGATATACTGGCCCTTGGCTAATCGAAGCGCAATATTATTGGTAATATTAAGCCCCTTATTCTGCTGATAAATCACATCGATTTGTGGATGGGTAGCGTAATCCTCGATAACTTCCTTTGAGTTATCAGTAGAACCATCATCAATAATTAGCAACTGAAAATCCTGGAAGCCTTGGTGCAAAACGCTTTCAATCGCTTGGCGGATATAGCGTCCATAATTATAGTTGGTTATATATACGGTTAACTTCGGCATATACAAACGATCTTTATCTAGGAATACCGACTAATGTCAGTCCATCAGAAAAACGAACTTCATCGACAAACTGTTGTAATTCCACCTGGAAAGCTCCAGTTTTTACAAAGCCATCGTAGGCATCAGCTTGATGTCCTACTTGCATTAGGGCTTCGTACACATCCATGCCATAGTACCAAGCTGCGACAGGATTAAATCCATTGCGGACATATAGTTCGGCCGCAGAGGCATCAGTAAAAAGCATGATATGTCCCATTGGATCGATATGTCTGATAATGGTTTCTGGACTTAAGCGTTGAGCCGCCGAACTCAGTGAATTCCATCTTGGCAGTTTAGATATTACCATGCCAGCATCACTTTCTTTCACTACCTGATGTGCTGCACTTAGTATATGACCAGGATTGGGTGTATGCTCAAGTAGTCCCCAGAAAGTCACTACATCATAACCCTCATATTCGCTTGCTACTTCCACAAAATCTCGTCCATCCATTTCAAACCCCCAAATATCGCGCGCAAATTGTCTACTGGATTCACTCAGTTCAATCCCTTCAGCCTCTAGTCCCGCTCTTCGACAAGCTTCTACGAAATGGCCCGCTCCAGAACCGACATCAAGAATTCTCTTCGGCTTTTTGCCATATTGCTTTTCATATACTGACAACATCCAATCACACCAAGGTTTGGCAATTGCATTCAAGCGCGATTCCGCTGCGGATTTATCTGTATAAGTCGCAGCGTACGTAACATTATTTAGATAAAAGTTGTGAATAGACTTTTGTGTGGGTCTATTTCGAACGTAGACATGGCCTGTATCAGGAGTTTGTACGTACTCTGCCCCGTAGATGTTTGCCACGACTTCGCCCTCTTCAGTCGCAATACCGGTCACTGGGCAAGTACTTACGTACTCTTTATCCCCAGCATATAAATCTTTTCGAGACTCTTGATAGTATTTTACCTTGCTTTTTATATTCTCGACGATGTTCTTCTTCAGGCTAAGCAAATCTGTCTTCTTCCCTAAATATAAATCCAACGGGAAGTGTTCCTCCTCTTCGGGTGTAACTCTCACCCAAGTCTCCTGATTTTCTTCCCCCTGTTGAACTAATGGTGTCTGTTTTAGCCATTTAAGCATAATATTTGCGCATTTATTATGTACAGATAAATCTATTCAGTTAGGAAATTTAGGTTCTAAAACGAGGAGTTTATCTCCTGATACCCCTACTCCTGTTCGACAGATGTGAAATACCCCCACTCCAATTTCTGATGCATCTTTACATCTACCAACAACTCTTTCCCTATCAATTGATCAAATTCTCGTGCATCAATGCCAGTATTGGGACGCAAGGAGATCAAATCTTCGGCAGTAATGACCGTACCTTTAGCAAGATCTTTTTTGGGATAAACGCTGCGGCGAAAAGTCACTACATGATCCCCCTCAACGGCCAAGGGACGTTTGATAGCATCTCCCCGTAGTTGGTAAATGACTTTAATATCCTCTATCAAAGCCAGTACTTCCGTCTGCGTCAAGGACACCTTATGGTCCCTAAAACTCTTCCCTTCCCGGCTATCCGTAAAGTGGAATTCCAGCACCTCTGCGCCCATCGCTACCGCAATCTCTAAAGCCTTACTCCCCTCTGTATGGTCAGAGTATCCAACGGGCAAACCTGTTAAAGCCCGATAAGACTGCATTACCGCAAGATGAGCAGCATTTGCAGGTATTGGGTACATGGAAGTACATTGTAGAATCGAAAGATAGTCCGGATCCTTATACCGTTCATCTTGTTGCTGTATATAGCGTACGGCTTCAACTACTTCCTGTAAAGTAGATAAACCCGTTGAGAGTATAATGGGCTTCTTCAATGCGGCGGTAGCCTGCAAGACAGGATAGGCCGTCATATCGCCAGAGCCTATCTTGTAGATCGGCATGTAAGGATCAATCCATTGAAAATAAGCTGGATCCCAGACAGAAGCCATAAAGCCGACTCCTGCCGCCTGACACATTTCGGCCAATTCAATGTACTGGTCCTGTCCCAACTCAAACTTTTTGAAGTGTTTGTTGCGAATAGGATTTTCCAACTTACTAACCAAGGTATCACCAGAGTAGAGTTGGAATTTGACAAAATCTACTTCCGCCCCGATCGCCAACTCCGTTAGTGCTTTAGCGTATTCGAAATCCCCTTCGTGATTCCCTCCAATTTCTGCAATCAATAGTGGGCCATGCTTGCCCTGCCAGGTATTTCTTCTCATTATGCTTTACTTAATCTTCAAGGCTACCTATTGTCAATTTACACTCGTTCGCTGATCTTCTTCGCCGGAATTCCTCCTACAATTGTATAAGGCGCAACGTCGTCCTTAACTAAGGCCCCTGCTGCAATCACAGCACCCGTACCGATGTGGACTCCTTTCAAAATTTTTGCACCCGTACCAATCCAGACATCATCTCCTATCTTAATGGGAGCTGTCTGATTAGGCTGTCGATTGATCAGTTGATCTCGATCAATCGAATGATCACTATCCACCAGGTAAACAAAGGGAGCGATTAGACAGTTGTTTCCTATTTCAATTCGCTCGGAAGCGAACAAATAGGAATGATAACCAAAAGTGGTATTCTCCCCAATACTAACGGTGGCTTTTTCATTACAGGCGCATATTCGAGCACCTGACTTTACCACCATATGGGCCCCCAGCGAAATATTTTGTGGATAACGCATCAGATACACATCCTTCTCAAAATGAATCCCTTCTCCACAAGTCCCCAACCTCCTCCTTTCCCGCCAATATCGATAGCGGCTGGCCCATGTTGGTTTGAGATGTTTTCTAAGCTGTTGGTTACCCATGCTATTCTTAATTGAAGAACCTAATCCTACCTCAATCATCCGTAAAATGAAACAAGTAGATGCTTTCCCGCGTTTTTCGGCTAAAGCGCCTCAAAAGTATTAATAAATGGTGATATTGCATTTGGAAGACAACAGTAATGTCTAGGCTAGATGGGGATTATTAAAAGACAAGCTATTAAACAAAGTATCGTAAACTACCTGGGGGTAGCCATAGGTGCTATTAGTGTAATCTTCATCTACCCTCGTGCAACAGAAACGGTTGGCCTAGCTCGCTTTCTAATAGATACCGGTACTTTGGTCGCCCCCTTCTTACTCTTAGGTTTTGGTGGCGTTACGATTAAGTTTTTTCCAGAATTTGAAACGGAGGATGGGGAGAATAATGGCATGCTTTCTTTTGTCCTGAGCATTCCTGCTATCGCAACCCTTGTTTTCACGCTCTTGGCGATCAATTTTCGGGCATCGATTCAAGCTTATTTACACGAAAGTGGAAGAGAAGACAGCTTCCAAATCTTTTGGATGTACTTCATACCGATAGCTATCTGCTTAGCTTTCTTTCAGATATTGTATAATTATAGCACCAACTATGGACGGATCACCGTCCCCGCCATATTCCAAAACTTTATCAAGATCGTTTTACCTACTGTTATTCTTCTATGGTACTTCGAACTTATTTCTCTATCCCTACTAGTCTGGCTGATAGTAATCAATTACATAGTAGTACTGATAGTCATGCTATTATACCTTAAGCGGTTGGGACATCTCAGGTTGACACCGAAATGGAACTTCCTGAATGCCGATCGCCGCCAACGCATCTTCAATTATGCTGTCTTTGGATTATTTGGTGGTATCGGTAGCGTGTTGGCATTTAGGATAGACTCCTTTATGATCTCCACTTTGATTGACTTGGAAAGCAACGGGATTTTTACAATTGCAGCGTTTATTGGTAATGCAATTGCGATCCCCACAAATGCGGTTAATCAGATCAGTTCTCCGATTTTAACCAAAGCCATCAAAGAATCAGATTATCAAGAAGTCAATAAAATCTATAAGGGAGCCTCCGTCAATTTATTGGTGGTAGGTCTTTTGCTATATGCTTTGGTAGCTTGTTCTGTGGAGAATCTATTTCAACTTATGCCTTTTGAAGGGAACTCTTCAGATGATCCGGCCTTTATCCGACAGGGAGTGACTATCGTTTTATTAGTGGGTTTGGCACGTATTATCGATATGGCTACCAGTGTGAATAATCCCATCATCAACTTCTCCCCCTATTATCGGTTCGGTCTGTATGCTATTCTGATTTTGGGTGTTATCAATATTTTCACCAATCTATTTTTTATCAAAACCCTTTCTTTGGGAATCATTGGTGTGGCTTTAGCCACTTTGGTAGCGCTCTGTCTTTACAACTTGGTTAAACTGGTATTTATCTATTGGAAATTCGGGATTCATCCATTTAGTGTAGCAACGATCAAGCTATTCTCTATTGCTTGTTTTGCCACCTTGGCAGCGTTTTTCGTCCCTTCTTCCGGTTATATCATCCTGGATATAGCTATCAAATCGCTGATTGTGCTCACCGTTTATATTCCCCTGGTTCTTCGATCAAACGTTTCTCCGGATGTCAATGAGCTGGCCAACGAGCTATTGAGTCGAATCCGACGATAGCTAGTCTTTTACCCTTCGAAGGCTTCCCAAAATAACTTCTGACTGGTTAGATCAAAGGCACATAAAGACCCAAGGCCCACCTGCCGACCAGCAAAAACACAGCCATTGTCGATATTCACGACGGGTAGTTGATCTACCTGCTGGAGCATGTTCGCCGTTTTCATATTAGGTATGGGCGTATGTCCATGTACTATAATTCGATCATCTAGCCATTGTTCAGCACGATTATCTTCAAAGTCACTATACCAACGCCGAATCCACATCATACTCTTAGGATCCATCAAAGGAAAATGGCGCTTCAAGTTGAGGCCCGCATGAACCAAGACATAATCCTCTAGCTCAAATATATAGGGAAGTTCGGCCATAAAAGACCGGTATAGATCGGGAATCTGAGAAGGACGCATTACACCAAAACTGCGCATGGTCTGTGTTCCACCGTTTACTTCCCACATACCCACAGCCGCTTCTTCCTCCTGCAGCGCATCGAGAAACAATTGCTCATGATTTCCTCTTAAACAGTGGATTTGATATCCCTCTCCTTGCATTCGAAAGATTCGATCAAAAACCCCTTTACTATCTGGGCCCCTATCAATCAAGTCTCCAAGTATATATAGTTCATCTTCCGTAGTTAGTTTTATCTGTTCCAGAAGATTCCCAAAGGTTAGGTTGCAGCCATGAATATCAGAAATTGCAAATTGTCGAGGGACAGCCATTGATTTCTTTTTTAAAAAAATAAAAACTAAGGTAGGGTAAAAATAAGGTAGCTCGTTAACAACAACAAAACCTCAAAGAACCAATTGTACTCTTCTTAAATCACTAAAAGCTATTAACTATGCCGGTTACAAACTGTGCCAACGGTACGCTTGCCCCATACGTTGGCAACCTCACACAGGACCAGGTATTACACCTCTACCGCCGAATGGGCTTTGGCGCTACGCCCCAGCAGGTGGAGGATGGTACGACAAAAAGCGCCTCCGATCTAGTGGATCAAATATTAGATGAAGCACTTGATTTACCCCTACCTACTCCTCCTGAGTGGGCCGACTGGCTAATCAGCGACTATGATGACTTCAACGAGCAAAGACAAGAGCAATTTATCAGTTGGATTCTACAGTGGGTAAGTGATATGATCTCTAATGGCTTCCGGGAAAAGATGGCCCTTTTTTGGCACAGTCACTTCGTGACGCGTTTTGAGAGTTATCAATGCCCTTCTCAGCTCTACCAATACCATAAACTTCTCCAACAATACGCGCTAGGAAATTTCAAAACTTTTACACACGAGATGGGTAGAAATCCAGCCATGCTGGTCTTCTTGAATGGTGTACAAAACACCAATATCGAACCCAATGAAAATTATGCACGAGAGCTATTCGAACTTTTCACCTTGGGCCGTGACAATGGCTATACACAGGACGACATTCAAGAGGCCGCTCGTGCGCTGACCGGGTGGGTAGGCTATTTCTCTCCTTGTGGGCCTATTGGCTTTGTAAATGTATACCACGATGATGGAGAGAAAACCATTTTTGGTAAAACGGGGAACTGGGGATATGACGACTTACACGATATCTTGTTTGAGGAGCGAGCCGAACTCATTGCCAAATACGTATGTGGAAAGCTCTATCAACACTTTGTGCATCCACAAATTGACGAAGCCATTGTTGCAGGATTGGCTTCTACTTTCGAAGAAAATGGATTTGAGTTAACCCCAGTGATTCGACAACTCTTTAAAAGTGAACATTTCTATGATTCCTTTGTCCTCGGCACTATTGTAAAAAGTCCTTTGGATTGTCTCATCAGTTTTGTCCGTGAATCTGCCATACCTGTCAATGATCAGGTAGTGGAGGGGATTGGCTACCTAGCTTTCAATTTGGGACATACGTTGTTCACCCCTGTGGATGTTGCTGGTTGGCCAGGCAACCGGAGTTGGATGGACAGCAATAGCCTTACCGGGCGCTGGCAGGGCCTAGATTTTATCATTTTTTACATCTATGAAAACCAACCCGAATTTTTCCGAGACTTAGCCAAAAGGTTAAGTAATAATTCGAATGATCCCTATTTGATTGCTCAGGTGTTTGCGGATTATTTTCTCTCTAACGGCTTGTATTCTCCAGAAATGTATGACAGTGCGGCCACGGTTCTCAAGTGGGAAGTTCCTCAAAATTATTTTGAAAGTGGTGATTGGAATTTAGAATGGGACACCGTCCCGATACAGATTGCGCTTTTGCTCCGGCATTTCGCACGACTACCTGAATTCCAAATGCAATAAGTCTCGACTTATTGTGACCTCGTTCATCTTAAACTCAAAATTAAATTAGCATGTCTAATCCTCATAAAGATCAAAAAACCAAAGGCCGATACGGCAGTGCCTTAGAACACGGCGCTGCACATGCTCACGATCATCAAAGTTGGAGCCGACGGACTTTCATGAAAAACCTCGGTATTGCCGGAAGTGTTTCTATGCTCCTTGGTCGGACGCCCCTTACCGCCCTTTCTGCGGCACCTCTGGGCATGGCCCTCAATACCACTGAATCCGATAACATATTGGTCTTAATCCGATTTAAAGGCGGGAATGACGGTTTGAACATGATTGTTCCTGTCTTTGATTACGGTACGTATAAAAATTATCGTCCAACAATCGCGATCCCTGAGGATCAATTGATCAGCTTAAATGATAGTTTTGGTATGCCCAATACCATGGCTAGTGTACAAGGTATGTGGGAAGAAGGGGCCATGAAAGTAGTAAATAGTGTAGGTTACGAAGATCAAAACCTCTCTCATTTTAGATCTACCGATATCTGGTCCTCTTCCAGTGATGCCAATGTGCTGGACTCCAGTGGTTGGTTGGGAAGATTGCTGGATCGGCAGTTCCCTGATTATGTAACAGACCCTCCTGAATCTCCCCAAGCGATTCAAATTGGAAGCACCGGCACCCTGACCTTCAACAATGAAGAAGGTGTGAATATGGGAGTATTTGTGAATGAACCAGAAGAATTGTTTCAAATAGCTCAAAACGGAGAATTGTATAATGCCCTTGATGTCCCATCTTGTTACTATGGGGAGCAATTAAGCTTTGTCCGAACCGTAGCCAATAGTACTTTCCGTTATGCAGAGATCATTGCATCCGCCTATGAGGTAGGCACGAATGTGGTCGAATATGGCCCTAATTTGGGAGAGCAATTGGCACTTGTTGCCCGATTGATCAAAGGAGGGCTAGACACTAAACTTTACATGGTTACTCTGGACGGTTTTGATACCCACGCCAATCAGAATGGGACTCACCCAAATCTCATGTATAATCTAACTACCTCGGTCAAAGCCTTCTATGAAGATTTAGCTGCTTCTGGGGTTGCTCATCGGGTGCTAAGCATGACATTTTCTGAGTTTGGACGTAGAATCGAGCAAAATGCTTCTGGTGGAACTGACCACGGTGCAGCGGCCCCCATGATCCTTTTTGGCGAAGGGCTGAATGGTAATGGCTTCCTGGGAGCTACTCCTGATCTCCAAAACTTAGACCCCGTTGGTAACCTCCAATATGATCTAGACTTTCGACAAATCTATAGTACCGTGCTAGAGAATTGGTTATGTATTGATCCCAATTTAGTGGACGAAGTGCTCGGCCGAAGCTTTGAGCGTCTGCCTGGATTAGGTTTGACTTGCCAGACACCTACCTCAACTCTAGAGCAACAAGCAACGCTACTCAACCACCGAGCCCTCTATGATCAAGGCCGAATAGTGGTAGAGTATACCCTACCAGAATCTATGCCGATAAAAGTGCAGATTTTTGATATCCTGGGCCGACCCGTAGAAACGCTTTTTGAAGGCTACCAAATGTCAGGTACTCATCGTCATAGTTTCCAAACCTGGGGAAACAGAATATCCTCGGGGATTTACGTGTACCACATCATGGCGGGAAGACGCGCCTATAGCAATAAAATTCGCATAGCTAACTAACAGCATCAGTTTTCTTTATACCCAAAAGTTTAGTAGTCCCAGCATGAAGTAGATGTCCTTTAGTTTGTCTCAATTTCGATTGAGACAAACTTTTGTATTTTAAGGGCCCAGTTTACAATATTAGTCGTTCAAAAAATGTTGTTTTCTTGTCATGATCGTCCAAATCGAACATCTTGAACATACTTACAACGCAAATCTCCATCAACCAATTGACATTTCCATTCCTTTGCGAGATGGTATGAACAACCCAAACTGTTTTTACGCTCCGTATCCCGAAATGACACCTGTTCGGTCAGGTGATTTTATCGGGTCCACTGAACAGGGGGGGCTAGTCAATTTCTTCAACGTGAAATTGAATCCTCATGGCAATGGCACACATACGGAATGTGTCGGACACATCGCTCTCGAACGCCATACCATCCAGGAACACCTTCAACGTTATCATTTTATCGCTAAGTTAGTAAGTCTGTATCCCCAGCGCCAGGAAAATGGGGATCGCATCTTGGATTTGAAGCAGATTAAAGAAGTGCTACATCCAGGCGAAGCGGAAGCACTGGTAATTCGAACCCTTCCCAACGAAGATTGGAAACTTAGGCATACTTACTCCGGCACCAATCCACCTTATGTGCATGAGGACACTATACACTACCTGGTGGATTGTGGTATTCAACACTTGCTGATTGACCTTCCGTCGGTAGATAGAGAAGAGGATGAAGGAAAGTTATTGGCACATCGGGCCTTTTGGAAATATCCCGACAATGTCCGTAAAAAGTGTACCATTAGTGAATTAATATACGTACATAATGAGATCAAAGACGGACTTTTTTTGTTAAATCTCCAAATTATCAGTCTTGATTTGGACACCAGTCCAAGTAAGCCTGTTTTATACAAGCTTTTTGAATGAATTAATGTCAATCTTCAAATCCACATATCACTCGAAAATCTACCGTGACTTCAAAGCACTTGATGAGAAGGCCTACCGTGATATGGTCCGTTTTTATGAAGAACGGGAGGATGACATTAAAGGACTGGAATTTCAGGAATTCTTCGAACTATTGTCCGCCTATGTCGATGCCTTATTTGAAATTGGCTCCTACCGAAAGCATCTTTTATTGGTCGATTATGTAATTGAGTGTAGCATCAACAACAACATCAAATACCTGGGAGATAAGGATGTTTTTTACCATCTGCTCTTCAGAAAAGCAGCCTCTCTTTACAATACCTTATCTTACAATAAGGCCGACTATATTCTGAGAGAACTCATTCGGATTAACCCAGAAAAAGAAGAAGTAAGCCAATTCCTGAAGAAGTGTATGAGAAAAATGAATCCAGCTATTATACGCCATTCCAGGGCAGCAAGTATTCTGATGTTTTTCGTAGCAGCCATCATTATCTGTGTGGAGGTACTTTTTGTTCGTCCTTTCATGGCAGACTTCATAACAGCTGTAGAACTTAGTCGAAATTTAATCTTTGGGTTGGGATGCTTTATTCTGCTATTTGGGTCCCTGATTCACCGGTGGCAAATCGACAGAGAGGTCAATAGCTTTGTAAAAGCTACATTGGACAGAAAAGAAGCCCGCCATTCTCATCCGTCTAACGCATAAAATACTTTCCGTTCACTTTGAATTTATCGCAACAAGACCCAGGAAAAACCGTTAAGTCTCCTATAAATTAGGGCTAAAAGTTAGGGCTTATCGGCCCAAAATGGTAAAATTGCAGCTAGTAATGTAGAGGCATAAACATCCTCTATCACATCAAGCGGCCGCATTCTGTCTGTTCAGAGAGAAGTAAATCCGTGCAAATCCTCAATAGTTAGGCTACAGTGACCAAAACCTAAGAGTAAAACAGACAATACCATCCACTGGACCCCCTTCTATGTCAACACTTTGTTTTCTAAATATCAGATAAGGCTTTAACTGATCTGATTGCGCAGGTTAATGTCAACTAAGTTCAGGAAAAGTCATTCTTTCATCACTTAAAAACCACAAGCCAGTGAAACCTACGCTTTTGATCTTAGCTGCTGGAATGGGAAGTCGCTATGGCGGTCTTAAACAGGTAGATGCTGTTGGGCCTACCGGCGAAACAATTATTGAGTACTCTATCTACGATGCGATCAATGCTGGATTTGGGAAGGTCGTCTTCGTTATTCGAAAGGAGATAGAAGCAGCATTTAAGGAAAAAATAGGTAACCAGTTTGAAGGAAAAATAGCTATCGAATATGCTTTCCAGGAATTTGATAGTCCCATAGAAGGCATTACAGAATTCCCAGAACGTTTAAAGCCATGGGGTACTGGACATGCCGTGTTGGTAGCTAAAGACCTGATTCAGGAACCCTTTGCAGTAATCAATGCAGATGACTACTATGGAATCGATGGCTTCAAGACCATGGCCAACTTCCTCATCAATGACTGCACGCCCAAAACCCAGTCTATGGTTGGGTATGTCATTAGTAATACGCTTTCCGATCATGGTACCGTGAATAGGGGAGTTGCAGCAATGGATGACCAACATATGTTAACTGCAGTGAATGAGCGGCACAAGGTACGCAGAGTCGATGGTGTGATTCACTACCTCGGTGAGGATGAACAGCTTTATCCGCTAAAAGATAATGATTTGGTTTCGATGAACTTCTGGGGTTTTCACCCAAGTTTATTTGAAGAAATCAGAAGGGATTTTGTACAATTTGTACAGGATCATCAAGACCAACCTAAAGCAGAATTCTATATCCCGCTTTTCGTAGATAACTACATCAACGATGGCACGATTGAGGTGAAGGTACTAGTCAGTGAAGATCGTTGGTACGGTGTAACGTACAAGGACGATAAGCCAATTGTACAAGAAGCTTTTGCCAAGCTTGTACAGGAGGGGATGTACCCATCTCCGCTTTGGGAAGCTACTGTAAATGCATAAAACATACAGGGGAAGGACAGACAATTCCTTCCCCCATCTATTTTTCTTATAAGTCAAATTTTATACCCTGCGCCAAGGGCACTTCCTTACTATAGTTAATAGTATTGGTTTGGCGACGCATGTAGGCTTTCCAGGCATCTGAGCCGCTTTCGCGGCCTCCACCAGTTTCTTTCTCTCCCCCAAATGCACCACCAATCTCTGCTCCACTCGTTCCAATATTCACATTGGCAATCCCACAATCTGAGCCTGCACTAGACAAGAAAGCCTCCGCTTCTCGGACGCTATCCGTCATAATAGCTGAAGATAGTCCTTGTGGAACGCCATTTTGCAATGCGATGGCCTCGTCTAGATCTTTATATTTAATCAGGTATAGAATTGGAGCAAAAAGTCTCATGCTGCACAATTTCAAAGTGGTTCTCTACTTCCGCAATACATGGCTTCACATAGCAACCACTATTATAGGCCTCACCTTCCAACACACCACCTTCGACCACAAAGCTACCCCCTTCGACTTTCACGCGATCAATAGCCTTTAGGTAGTTATCTACGGACTGGGTATCGATCAGTGGCCCAACGTGCATATTCTCGTCCAGCGGATTTCCGATCCGAAGCTGGCCATAGGCTTTACTTAACTTAGCTTTTACCTCATCATATACACTTTCGTGGATAATTAGTCTTCGAGTTGTAGTACATCTTTGACCAGCCGTACCAACAGCTCCGAATAAAGCACCAGTTAATACTACATTTAAATCCGCACTAGGTGTGACAATAATTGCATTATTACCCCCTAATTCTAGCAAGCTTTTGCCTAAGCGTGCACCGACGGCCGCCGCAACTACTTTACCCATTCTTGTACTTCCCGTGGCAGATACTAAGGGTACTCTACCATCGTGAGTCATAAACTCTCCGACCTTGTAATCGCCATTGATCAAACAACTTACGCCTTCTGGCACCTCATTGGCGCGCAGAACTTCCAGGAGTATGTTTTGACAGGCTACCCCACACAAGGGTGTCTTCTCTGATGGCTTCCAAATACAAACATCCCCACACACCAGGGCAATCATAGAATTCCATGACCAAACTGCCACAGGGAAATTAAAGGCGGAGATAATACCAACAATACCCAGCGGATGCCATTGCTCATACATACGGTGCAAGGGACGCTCTGAATGCATACTCAAGCCGTACAACTGGCGAGACAGTCCGACCGCAAAATCACAGATATCAATCATTTCCTGTACTTCTCCCCAGCCCTCTTGCAAGCTTTTGCCCATCTCGTAAGAGACCAGGCGCCCCAGTGGATCTTTGTACTTCCTTAAGGCCTCTCCATATTGGCGAACAATCTCGCCTCGCTTTGGAGCGGGCAATTGTCTCCATTGTAGAAAAGCAGTTTGAGCTGTAGCAACAACCTGCTCATATTCTTCCTTGGTGGTTTGGCTTACATGACCAATTAAGGCTCCATCCACAGGTGAGTACGAAGCGATATAGTTTCCAGAATCGGTAGACTTAGCCCCCGTACTCGTCCCCGCATTATGCGCCTCCAGGCCTAGTTCTTTTAAGAAATCTTTCTTCATGGTGTTTATAATCTGGTTTTATTTTGACTAGCTAATGATCCCTTAAGACAAGAGCCCCTTTACGATACCGGAAATGGTTTTTCCATCAGCCTTGCCTGCTAGCTTTTGCGAGGCAGCTCCCATCACTCGGCCCATATCTTTCATCGAACTGGCTCCCAATTCAGCAATTAGTTCTTTAATGATTCCTTCCAACTCCGCTGGATCCAGTTGTTTGGGTAAATAACGCTCAATCACCGCAATCTCCTCTTCTTCTACCTTGGCCAAATCATCGCGGCCTTGCTTCTGATAGATATCCAATGAATCTTTGCGTTGCTTGACCAATTTTTGTAGCAGTTTGATCTCTCCTGCTTCATCTAATTCTTTTCCGCTACCATCCGTTTTTACTAGCAAAATAGCAGCTTTAATAGCTCTGATTCCTCTCAGCCCTGCTTGATCCTTATTGCGCATGGCCTCTTTGAGGTCTTGCATGATTTTTGTTTCTAAACTCATTATCGTATGGTTTTAAGATCCCTATAATTTCCTTTACCTAGTCTTCCAATCGTTTCTCCACCTCTTTCGTCAATTCGATAAAATCTTGCACGGACAAACGCTCAGGCCTAAGACTAAATAAGTCATCCTGTAAAAACGGATCTCCTTTTAAGAAAGTTTTCATCGTATTACGTAGCATCTTTCGCCGCTGACTAAAGGCTTGCTTAACCACCCTTCTAAATAACTTCTCATCACATCCAAGCACCAGATTTTCTTTACGGACCAAACGAATCACCCCTGATCGCACCTTGGGTGGAGGGGTAAAGCTGCCACTTTCGACTGTAAAGAGATACTTTCCTTCGTAAAAGGCCTGGATCAATACGCTGATCACTCCATAGGTTTTCGACCCCGGAAGAGCAACAACGCGTTCAGCGACTTCTTTCTGGAACATACCCACCATTTCTGGGATAAGTTCCTTGTACTTCAACATTTGAAAAAGTATTTGCGAAGAAATGTTGTAAGGAAAGTTACCAATCAAGCCGAAGGGTTGATCAAATACCTGATCCAAGGGAACCTTCAGGAAGTCCGCGCTGATGAGATGTTCTTTTAGCCTTGGGTAGTGCTTCTGTAGGTGATTAACCATGTCTCGGTCCGCCTCTACCACGAATAATTCGTAGTCTTTTTCCAATAGGAATTGAGTCAGCATCCCTCTACCAGGCCCCACCTCTAAAACCTGACTGTATTGCCCATCGGGCAGTAATGCATCTGCAATGCGTTGGGCAATGCCATCATTGTTTAAGAAGTGCTGGCCGTAAGATTTTTTTGCTTTCAAAGGCGATCTTCTTTTGGTCAATTATTCTCTATCACTTGCACGATTAGAGAAGCAGGTAAATTTGCCGCAAAAGTACGCAAAAGCCTAGACATTTTTAGTTCTCTATAAAAAAGAGTGCCTCAGAATGAAGGGCTTAGAATATCCCGTTCAGCCTGAGGCACTAAATTTTGTTTGAGCCTTATCAGAAAAAGCTTACTGCACTAAACTGATCCCTTCTGGTGCAATATGTAAAGTACGCAAAGCATGAGTTCTAGTATCAATATCTACGGTACTGTTCTCTAGGCGCAATACCCCACGAGGGCAAACTGCGGAGCAGATGCCGCAGCCCACACAAGAGGATCTTACAATATCCTGGCCTTTCTGCGCATAGGAACGAACATCTATTCCCATTTCACAATAGGTAGAACAATTTCCGCAGGAAATACATTGTCCACCATTGGTCGTAATCCGAAAGCGAGATTTAAATTTTTGTACAATACCCAGGTAAGCAGCTAATGGACAACCAAATCGACACCACACCCGATTTCCCATGAAAGGATAGAATCCTGTCCCCACTACTCCAGCAAAAATGGAACTAATACCAAAGCCATACCACTTTCTAACTTTAAAGCTATCGGCGAAAAACAGATTACCGCTTCCTGAGGCATGGTTGATCCAAATAATGGCAACCACCAAAACAGCACCTCCCAATAGGGCATATAGTGCTTGGGTAGGCACCACCTTCGCCTTCTGATTTCGCTGGTAAAACCAATAGCCTATTCCAGCCATAGTCAGAGACGCTCCCACTAGCAAGGTAGTGCGATTGAGCCAGTGTCCGCTTGGTGGCAAGAATGTATAAAGAACCGCTAAGGTCATAAAGATGGCAAACAACAAGACCGCATGTATAAGCCAACGCTCTATTTTCCAGGCGTTGAGGCTTTTATCCGAAAGCTGTCGATAGGGATCTCCAAGCGTCTCCGCTAGTCCGCCACAACCACAAACCCAAGAGCAGTACCAACGTTTGCCATAAAAATAGGTTATCAAGGGCACGCCAACTACAAACAAGGCAATTCCCCAAAACAGCATGAAGATACCCAGGGTACCACTGTTCATTAGATTTTGAATATTCCACTCAAAGAAGAAGTCATAGTCTAATGGCCAAATATTCTTGAAATCGAAGTAAGGCTTATTCAAAGCCACTAATATCTCCGGAATCAGAAAGGCGAAGGAAGTCTGAAAAAACATCACTGAAAAAGTACGAATGATTTGATACCGATTGTGGCGATACTTAATAATCATCCGGATACCCATTACCAGAATCACAATAGTGTATAGAAAGCCATACAAGAACCACTGACTGGCCGGATTCCCACTTAGCGCTTCACTCACTGGATCCACCAGTAATACCCAGTTAACCATGTGCTCTGGATAGAAATACAACAAAATATAGAAGCCAACTAAGAAAACACCCGCAGCGATACCCAACCAACCTCGATTGTGCATGGCACTGTGATAGACATGGTTATTCTTGATTCCAGGGAAAAAGCGTGTTTTAGGTAAAATATAAAGTAGTGCTCCGATGATACCTAGAACAATGCTTAGTAAGAAAACAAGGCCGACATTACTGGGAAGGAAGCCTTGGCTAGAAGCTTTTGCTAGCGGAAATCTAAGGTCCTTGATTTTATAGTCTTGCAAGATAGTATTCCAATACTCTCCATCATTTCTAGTAAGTCCCTTATTTTCTTCGACATCCTGAATAATGGCTGTTTGGGCTCTACGCATCGCTCCTTCATACGCATTCAGAAAAGTAAAACTGTTTCCGAATTCCCGGCCCTCTAAGTCGGCAATTTCAGGCTGTACAAACGACCAATGATAATCATTGCCTAAATTGTTTTGCAGGGTAGCGATATCGATTTTATAATGACTCAGACTTAAGGAGGCCAAGAAGATCAATAAGGCCAGGGAAAAAAGCCCGATACCAATTTTTTGTACTAAGGTTTTATCTGTTGATTTTTTTGACGACATAGCGTTGAATGTTAGGTATTTCCGGAACCAAAGCAACTACTGTTTTTTGGGTCTTGTAGTCTAAAGTAGTTTGGTCCGTTTAGCATTAGATTTTGGTTAGCGTGGATTAGGCATGTACGGCTTTGCGCAAGAACCGGATCGCAGCACTTAATCCTCTCTTCTGTTTGATTTTTATCTGTTTTCCGGACTGTTGATTGTATTGCTGGACGATCTCCGCTTCATATTCATCATAAAATTCTGGATCAAAATTGGCGAGTCCTAAATTTGTCAATACCTCATCAATGGAGGTCCTCGCCTTAAGCCAGGCTTCGCAGACTTCATGGCGATATCTTATCCCCATCAAGTTGAAGCCCAACACTGCTTCTGTCTCCTGATCATAGACTATACGCACACTCTTCCTCCCTTCCGGGTGCTCCCAATAAATTGCAGCGTGATTTTCTGGAGCCTTAGCTAAGACCGTCCCGTATACCTGGTATTCTATATCTATAAACTTGGCAGAATTGAACCAAATTCCCGGATCATAGGCTACCGGATTCCCACAAATGTTGTGGGCAACCGTTTCTCCCATCATTCTACCGGTATACCATACCGCCTCGACTGGCCTTCTTCCGGGCATCGGTTTGTTCTGCTGAGCGCAGTCACCAATGGCATACACATCGGGAATATTAGTCTCCAAGTGCTCATTAACGACTATCCCGCGTTGAATCTCGATTCCACTTTCTTTCAAGAAATTGATATTAGGTCTTACCCCAGCCGTTAAACCCACATAACCACACTCAATGCGTTCACCTGTATTTGTGATCACGGCACAAGTTCTACCGTTGCCATCATCCACAATCTCCTTCAATTCCGTTTGCAGGCGAAGATCTATTTCATTTTCCAGGATATGCCGATTGATCATAGCTGATTCTTCCGCAGGAAGGACGGCGTCCCAATAGCTTTTTTCCCTCACCAAAAAGGTAACAGGAATGTGCCTAGAGTGAAACATCTCTGCCATTTCGATACCGATCAAACCTCCCCCCACAATTACAGCTCTTTTGAGACCGTCACTGTAGGCTTCCATATTTTCCAAATCCTGATAGCTGTAGAGGCCACCTACCCCTTTCAGATCTTGGCCAGGCCAGCCAAACTTATTCGGTGTGGATCCGCAGGCGATAATGAGCTTGTCGTAAGGAATATTGTCACCTTTGGCCATCACTAACTGCTTGTTGTCAGCGTCTACCGAATTCACATAATCCCTAACTAAATTGATTCGATTCTTTTCCCAGAAATGGGGTTCGTAAGGCTGTGTATCCTTGAAGCGCATATGCCCCATGTAGATGTACATAAGGGCCGTTCGAGAAAAAAAATAGTCTGTCTCAGCGGAGATAATAGTGATCTCGTGGTCGCTGAGCTTTCGTAGAAAACGGGCGGCAGTTATACCACTAATCCCATTTCCTATAATAGCGATTCGCATAATATGGAGTTATTAGGTGAGAGAAACTTTCGTAACTCTAAATGGACCTTCCAAATTAATTAAAAATGAAAATGGTAAAGAACAATACTTCATTAAAAAGGCACAAGATTTAGAATTAGTCGAGTGAGGAGAGGAGAAAACACTGCCGATGTCCTGATTAGGACAATACCCGACGTATTTCTCTCGGTCAAGTAGGGCCAGTATACCCTCAATGTAGTATTTTGCAGTAAATCGGGTTGGAAAATAACATGAGAGGTAGTCAAGCACTGCGTGCTTTTTACGTGATAATAATGCTACTAGCGGGTGGATGGAAGAATGCTAGAACTCAGACCATCGTAGCCACCGAGGTGCAGAAAAAACGAGCTGTCCTGGAGTACTTCAGGGGCATCTATTGCGTATACTGCCCAGAAGCAGATCAGTTTGCCAACGATTTAAAGACGAGCTATGGAGAGGCAGTCATACCCATTAATATCTTCGCCGGTGATTACTCTTATCCAATTGATCCCTACGCACTAGACCTACGTTCTGCCTTCGGACAAACCATACATGATATTAGCGGTTTAATCGGCTATCCAGCCGGGATGGTCAACCGAAGAAATTTTACCGGTCTAGAACAAGGTGCTAGTGGAACCTTCGCGATCAATAGAAATCGATGGTCAGAAGCAGTGGAAAGCCTAATTGAAGAAGATGCGCCGGTCAATCTTGGATTGCAAGCTCAGTATGATATTGAAACCCGAGAAATGGAGATCCTGGTTGAGGTGTACTATACTTCGCCGATAAGTGCCCCTAGTCAAGCCTTACACATTGCTATTCTGCAAGACAGTATTCGGACACTCCAAGCAGGTTCAGTTAGTCGTTTCAACTACTTTCATTCAAATGTACTACGTGACATCATCACAGGAGAATCAGGCGTTGCGCTCGGGGCCAAGGCAGCGGGGGAGTTCTTTAGTCAAACCTTTGAATATACTTTACCCGAAGCTCTATTTGGTACGTACCTGGAAGCTTCCGAAATTCATTTGGTTGCCTATATCACAGAAGATCGAGAGAATATCTTAAATGCTGTTTCTCATACTCCGATCTATCATGCTCAGCAAACTTACGATCTCAATCTCATAAGCACCTATATCACATCCGAGGCAGGATGTGAAGAATGGATAGCCCCTACCGTCTTGATCCGCAATGATGGAAATGAAGTAGCTGAAAATATCAGGATCAACTATTCCGTCAATGAAAATACCACCGAGTACCTGGACTGGCCTGGGGAGCTTAAAACTTTCGAAAAAGCAAGAATAGAACTCCCATCCATTCCCTTTACCTCTGCTTATAACATTCCGAATCAATTGCGAATAGAATTAGCATACAATGGGGTAGCAGCAGATGAAAACCTCAATAACAATCTTAGGATACATGATTTTAATACCGCGCCATCTACGGAATTACAGCAAGTCAAGCTAGAAATTGCAACAGATAATTTTGGTTATGAGACTTATTGGGATGTCCTGAATTCAGCAGGAGATATTGTAGCTCAGGGTGGTAATCTACTAGTTGGTTTGAGTGGAGGTGGAAAACAGGTAGGCGCCAGTACAAATCCTGGTGTATACAACAACAATGAGACCGTAGAGGCGATCATTGATTTACCCGGACCAGATTGCTATACCTTTAGGCTAATCGATGATTATGGTGATGGATTTTGTTGCGGGTTTGGAGAAGGGTTTTATCGCCTACGAGATGAACAGGGAGAAGTTCTATTCAGTGGTAATCGATTTGGAGTGACTCGCGAAATTACTTTTGAAGTTCAGGCATTAACTACTTCAATCGAGGACTTGCCACCACAAGCGTTTCCCTTCCAAATACATCCAAATCCTGTCCGGACCGAACAACTAGAACTGTCTTTTGGATTGTCTGATCGCCAAACTGTACATTTCAACCTTAGGGATGCAAACGGAGCAGCCCTCAAAGAAGGTAGCTGGCCTAACCTAGCACCAGTACAGCACAGAAGAGCTATTTCTCTATCAACTATCCCCACAGGCATTTACTTCCTCACTCTTCGAACCGCAGAAGCCATGCAAACACAAAAATTGATTCGCATCAACTAGCATCAACCGACGACCATTTCCCAATTGATTTGATTTTGTTCAAAATCCAGCTTTTATCCGCCAAGGCTTTGCACTCTTGAGCCTGATCAAACAATTTCTTAAGGGCTGTATCATCATACGGATCTACCGTGGACATTTTTTTCACAAAACGCAGAATATTTAAGTATTGCCGCTTCACCTGGGTTGAAATGGTTTTATTCCGTCTTAGGTATATACGAAAACTATCGATCAAAGAATCAAGAGCCAGATATTCATCTAATTCGTAGTAGGTTTTCAACAATAGCAGTTTACTTCCGAGCGCATACACTATATCGTCGTATTCGACCTCCTGTAGTTGAGAGATGACTTTTTCATATTCCTTACGAGAGAAGTATACCTTGGCCAGGTTATAGGTAAGGGCATTTTCTCGTTGGTCTTGTGGTAGATCCTGAGTTTGTTTTTTGATAAAGTTTTCCACCCAATCGAACTCCTTCACGTGAAGTCCTACCGTAATGATATTCTTGTAATCTTGCTGGGGTAAGCGACCATTTTTATTGTGGAAAATTCCCTTGTCCAGCGCAAACTGATAGATCTCAAAGAGTTCGTTGAAGAAGCCGGTCTCTCCAATATTGATTTTTTTGTGAATACAATAATTATTCAAATGGATAAAAAGTGGCTTTAGCTCTGTCTTAGGGAATTGTGAACACTTATCAAACAATAAGCGTTTAAGTTCCAAGAAAGCTACTTCACGCTCTGGATGATTGAGCATTTCTGCTACTAGGTAATAAGCCCGGACCAGGATATCGTCAAAAAAGTTTTGTTCAACTAAATACGACATGGTCCCAGGCAGGAGCTTTATGTCTACTTCCTCTGAAATGAAATTCCGATAACCCAAGGCATCACAATAATGCTTGAGTTTTTGTACAAAGTAATAGCGATCAAAGTGGAGATCTGTATGTTCTAGGTAGCGACAGCTTTCCTTCAGGTTCCCACTCAGTTCTTTGTTTTTGTAGGTAGTCCGGGCAAGTTGGTATCGGTCATAATGTAGATCAAACTGTGATCCATTGCCTTGCTCAAGCAACTGCTCCACTGTCCTTAGAATTCCACTGTAGTGGGTACGTAAATTAGGTGCGGTCAGCAATGGGAGTAACTCCAGTTTTTGCCTAACCGTTTGCTGTTCGTACTGACGAATCGCTAAAAAAGCATAAGCTTGTTGAAGAAGTGTTGAGAATGCTCGGCGTAAGACTATATCTTCGAAGGGCGAATCCACGAAAACTTTAGCCCAAAGGTCCACTTTATTCAGCTTGACTGTCCCTTCAATGACAGGACGCAAGGCTCGATACAGTAATAGAAGCTGATGGTTTTCGTTGAAATAGGTAGATTGAAGCCATTTCTCAAATAAATCATGCTCATTTCGAGAAAAGGTTTGAAGCAAATTAATGATCTTTTTCCCGGACATATCTTGGATTCATCTTTGGCTTTATTTCCGACAAATTACGCATCATCACCCCGGCAAAGCACTTACATTCAAATATTTAAACATTAGATAACACTTATAGTAAAAACGACATTTTCAGCTTTATGTTCTTTGATTTTAAGTATTATTTTCAAAATTTTGTCTTGTGTATAATGGACTATTAGCTATGACAAATTTAATCCGATCCTCGCTCCTCCCAATGATGAGCCTATTTTGGTCTATCCATGTGGTAGCGGCTACATCACCAGTGGGTAGCTGTAAAGCTGACTTTAGTTTTGCCTTTCTGAGTGATACTACACTAATTTTTTTCAATACCTCTACGCCACATGATAGTCACTTCTGGACGATGGAAGGTTCATCCTTCTACAACAATAACAATGGAGTGCTACTCTATCAACCAAGCTCTCTACCCTTCGAAGCTTGCTTAACCATAGAAACTGCAGACGCCTGCCGGGACACCTTCTGTCTCCTAATTGAACGCGAATCTACCGACGCTTTCTGTGTACAAAATGAATGCGTGTGGCCTGGCGATACCAATGGCGATTGGAAAGCCAATCAGTTTGACTTACTGAACATCGGTTTGGGTTATGGGAAAATGGGTCCTCCCAGAGAAGAGTTTCCTATAGAAGGTAATCCAACTGCCTGGGCGCCGAACACCTCCACCGACTGGGATGATTGGACTCCCAATTCAATCAATTACAAACACTTGGACTGCGACGGGGATGGTACCATTGGGGACGATGATGTCCAAGCCATAATAGACAATTACAGGCCAGATTTTTCCTTGGTGACTCCATCTACTCCTGATGCTCCTCCAGTATTTCTTGAATTTACCAATCCAGTAGTAGAATGGGACAACACTACCAACGAGGACATTGTATTTCAGGCCCAAGTATTTGTCGGTACAAGTGAAAAACCCATAACAAATCTACATGGTATTGCGCTGGATATCAGCCATCCGGAAGGGATCGCCGAAGTCGGTTCTATTACAAGTGTACCAACCGAGGATTCCCCATTGGGGTCTCCAGACAATCTATTGGATGTAAAATATGATCTTCTCACTATTGGCATACCTCGATACGACCTTGCCATTACTAGAAAGGCTGCGTCTGGGGCAGATGGTTTCGGCGCTATATTTGACCTAAATTTCATTGTAAGTGGCGACATCATTGGAGGTCTCAATGAACCGATTACAGCCTTTGAGATTGCCTTGGAACGGGTGAGGATGGTAGATGCAGAAGGAGATTCAATTTCCTTTTCCATTGGCACTCCGGCCACCATCTCGATTGTAAATTCAAAGTTGGCAAATACGAACGACCCAACGGCAACGGAGCAAGTGAAGCTATTCCCTAACCCTGCCACGCATTCCTTCGATTTACAGGCCAAGGATCAGAACATCAAGCAGCTTGAATTATTTGACAGCCAGGGTCGCCGACTTCAGAGCAGAGTCATCGAAGCCCGTCGAACCAGTGTTGATGTGACAGAACTAAACACAGGATTATATTGGGTGAGAATGCAGATTGGTGATAAATGGATCGTACGTAGACTGATTGTCGATTAGTATGTATGGGTTCAAACTTCAGTGTTTGAGACAGTGATTCCTCTTTGCCACGGCAAGGCTATGGGGGCTGACCGAGGACAGGTCAGAAAAAGAGATACAAGGGAGGACGACTATTGGGGGCTTAAAGATAGCTCAGGTAGATACTAGAGATCGAATTATCTCCGAACGGAGGCTGCTAATGCTCGTTCGGAGGTAAATCAGCACTAGCTCAAACAGATCATTTCCACTCGCCGCCAAAACTACTCTTCCTCTTCCATCGCGAGTTCTTCCGCTGTCTTCTCCCGCGGCGGACTCAACCAAAAGTTATTGTTCCCTTCCCCTATCACAATACTTACCTTTTCCATATTCAATAACTCCAATAAGGCAAGAAAAGTCACAATGGCGTGAATGCGGTTTTCACAAGCCCCAAAAAGCATTCGAAAGGTTACATTCTTAAAGGTTGTCACCTTTTCTATGATGTAATTCTGTTGATCTTCGATCGTAAAACCCCATTGAACGATCTGATGAATAGTTCCCGGGTGAGAATCTTCAAAGCGTTGCATAACACGCTCAAAAGCTCGCAAAATCTTAAACAAATTAATCGACTCCAATTCCGCATCCACTAATGCTTTGGTAGCGATATGCTTCAATTCTCGCGAAGTGTTCCCTCGATGGTTACGCAAGGACCGACTTTCTTCCAATTGCCGCATTTCTTCCAATACGCTCTTGTAGCGTTTGTACTCTAGCAGTCTTTGCACCAATTCCTCTCTAGGGTCTATCTCATTGCCCTCCTCATCTAGTGGTTTTCTCGGCAACAGGAGTTTTGCTTTGATACGGCACAAGGTAGCCGCCACCAAAATGAACTCGCTGGCCAGATCGATATTCATAGACTCCATCTGGCGGATATAAGCCAGGAAGTCATCGGTGATTTTTGAAATCGGAATATCATGAATATCAAGCTCATCTCGTTCAATAAAGAAGAGGAGAAGATCGAATGGTCCTTCAAATTGAGGAAGCTTGATGGTATAGGTCTGGCTCATAATTGAAATTGGGTAGCCAAAGATATAGGCAAAGCCTAGCGCGTGCAAATTTTTATGGATCAAAAAACTTCTAGTTCTTATCTTGCGCACATGTCCAGAACAGGAAGATTATATCTCATTCCTACTCCATTGGGGGAAGGGGGAATGCATGTCTTACCGAAGTACCTTATAGATATACTTCATGAGATCAAAGTATTGATTGCAGAACGCCCCAAGACGGCTCGACATTTTATGAAAGCCAGTGGTTTTCCTCATTCATTACAAGACGTCACGTATTTTGAGCTCAATAAGCGAACTGCGCCAGAAGAGTTTGCCAGCTTCCTAGCACCAGCCTTAAAAGGGCAGGATACGGGCCTGGTATCAGAAGCGGGTAGTCCGGGTGTGGCAGATCCAGGTGCCGCCATTGTCAGTTTGGCTCATAAAAAAGGTATTGAAGTAATCCCTTTAGTCGGCCCTTCCTCAATCCTCCTGGCCTTGATGGCTTCCGGAATGAACGGCCAGTCGTTTGCTTTCCATGGTTATCTACCACAAAAACGTCCAGAACTTACACGGGAGTTGAAACGTCTAGAGCAGCTGGCCATCAAGCATGATCAAACACAGCTATTCATTGAAACGCCCTATAGAAATATGGCAATGATCGAAACAATCCTACAAACGCTACAAAATAGTACCCGTTTCTGTATAGCCGCAGACCTAACGCTTCCCTCCCAATATATTCGGACTAAAACCATAGCCGAATGGAAAAAAAACAGCCCTCCCAATCTGCACAAGAGGCCAGCCATTTTTCTACTATTTCATAAATAATATCATCTCTGATAATTCATCTCAGTATGCGCATAATTATCCAACGAGTAAGTGAAGCCTCTGTCACCATTGATCGACAGGTCAAATCCGCCATCAAGCACGGATTGTTAATCCTCTTAGGCATAGAGGATGCCGATACGGAATCAGACATAGATTGGTTGTGCGGTAAGATAAGTAAGCTGAGGGTTTTCAACGATGAGGAAGGGGTGATGAACAAATCGGTGATGGATGTGGATGGTGACTTACTCGTCGTGAGTCAGTTTACACTTCACGCCAGCACCAAGAAAGGAAATCGACCTTCCTATATTAAGGCCGCTAAACCCGATTTCGCGATTCCCATGTACGAAAAATTCATCCAGAAACTAGAAGCATTAAGCGGGAAGCGCATTGGTACCGGGACCTTTGGTGCAGACATGAAGGTAGCCTTGGTTAACGATGGACCAGTGACCATTATCATAGATTCTAAACAACGGGATTAGCGGTAACGCTCTGGAAATCCGGGAGGCCAAACAACCATTCTTCCCAAGTCTGCATCTATTCATAAATCGTGGTGGGCTACCCCTTTAGTACATCTTTGGCAACCACCCTTTGGATGGAAAATTGACACTTTTATCCTCCGAAAGCAATCACTAGACATGCACCTAGAAGTCGTCAATTATCTAGCAGAAAAGCATTTTGGTATATTTTTAGGGATTCTAAATCTAAAACATTATTGAAATGTTTATTAATTTGATAATTGGCGGATTATTAAAGATATTGTGTGAAGGAATTCCTTACTTATTGATTAAGAAATACGAATGAAGGATAAGAATGTAGCTGGTATTTTGGCTTTGTTTTTTGGCTGGTTGGGTATTCACCGATTTTACTTGGGACAGATTGGCTTGGGGATCTTATACATGTTTTTTTTCTGGGTTTCTTGGATCATTGCCTTGATAGATGCGATCGCGTTTTTCGCAATGGACAAGGTAGAATTTGACGAAAAGTACAACAGAGAAATGTTCCACCAGCGGCAAAACAGGTATGATAAGCGGACGCAAGATCGCCGAGAACGCTGGGAACATCGTCAGCAACGTCAACAGCATAGAGAAGTGCCACGCCAACGACCACAAGCCCCTCCCGTTCGCCAGCGTCAACGACCAACTCCTGCCCCTACACGTCGACACAACCCGTTCAAATCTAGCGGCCTGGAAAAGTATAGAGAATATGATTATGAAGGCGCCATTGAGGACTTTGAAAAAGCACTAGAAATCAACCCAAAAGATATTGCCGTTCATTTCAATTTGGCTTGCTCTTTTTCTTTAATGGAAAACGCAGAGAGAGCTTACTATCACCTAGATAAGGCGGTAAGCTTTGGGTTTAATGATGTGCAAAAAATTAAGGAACATGATGCGCTAGCTTTCCTGCGCATTCAGGATCAATTTGAGCAGTTCGAACAAAATAATTTCCGCCTCACGCCACAGTTAGAGGCCCCTAAGGAAAATCTACTAGACGCTATTCCTAACAACACTTCCAATGACCTACTAGAGCAACTACAACGCCTCGGTGAGCTGAAGGAAAAAGGCTTACTGACAGAAGAGGAATTCACAGTACAGAAGAAAAAACTGCTTGGATAGATTAACATTTCCTCTTCGGAGTTCGTTAGAGTAAAGAAACACCTTTCCACTATATCGTGGAGAGTTTCAAAACATACCACAATAGACATGATCGCAGAGAATCTAGTATCTGATAGTGTAATCCCCTTGCGTACCTCTGATACCGGGGATGAAGCCTTGGGTATGATGGGAGACTTTTATGTTAAGCATCTCCCCGTCGTCAATAACACCCAGCTACTAGGACTCTTGTCAGAAGATGATATTCTGAATAATGATGTAGAAGAAGCCGTTGGTTCTTATCAACTGAGCCTCCCACATATGCGCGTATTATCGAGTGATCACGTGTATGAGGTGATGCGCGTTTTAGCAGACTTCAAACTGACGATAGTACCCGTGGTGGATGCACAGGGAAATTACATTGGTCTCATCACCTTGGAAGACCTTTTGCAATTCTTCGCCAGTACCAGTTCCTTCCAAGACACAGGCTCTATTATCGTTCTGGAAGTTCCTAGAAGGGACTATTCTCTCGTAGAAATTGCTAGAATCGTTGAATCAGAAGGTTCTTTTATCCTTAGTTCATTCATCTCTTCTCAAGCCGATGCAACGATGTTCCACGTGACCTTAAAAGTCAACAGCCAGGACATTTATTCTATCCTCCATACCTTCGAACGATTTGAGTATCAAATCAAGGCTTCCTTTAACGAAAATGATTATCAAGAGGCGTTGAAAGAGCGCTATGATGCATTGATGAGCTATCTCAATGTTTAAGAGCGTGTGCTGAAAGTTCCTTGCCTTAGCCGAAACACTTTAATTTTCTCCTGTTATTGTATGTGTTCTACAACATGAATATCCCATTCTTGTCCTATCGTGCCAACCAGAAGTGGTCCCCTTCCGGGAAGAGGTTTTGGAGAGGCGGCAAAAAGCAATAGAACTCATAAAAGTAAGGAGAATAGCGGGGGATATACAGGTCGTTCTAGCCTATTATTCCTAGTTAGCTTTCATGCTTAACAATAATTTAACGGCTTAAAATTAACACAAAACAAACATATCTAAAACATATAAAAACCTATATATCAACAAACTAAACCCCACAAGTGCTCGACAATTAAAAAAACTGGCATTATTGAGCTAATTGGGATAACTTTGTATAGATATGTAAAAGTTCTTTTTGAGATAGCAAAGTTTTCTTATTGATAAGCTCATCCTTATTTTGAAATCCATTTTGCTGCTTAATTGGTACTTGTTTTTAGCATTTAAATTTTTTGTAATGAACATTTTTGTAGCAAAATTGAATTTTGCCACTGATGAGACGTATCTGCGAGAAGCATTTGAGGTGTATGGTGACGTCGATTCAGTAAAAATTATCTCTGACAAATTCACTGGTAAATCTAAAGGATACGGATTTGTCGAAATGCCGGATGACGATCAAGCTCGTGCTGCCATTGACGCCCTAAATGATACGGAGTTTGATGGTAGAACGATAGTAGTTAAGAAAGCTGAGCCAAGAGAAAATCGTGGCGGTCGCGGCGGTGGACGTGGCGGATACGGTGGCGGCGGTCGCGGTGGATACGGCGGCGGTGGCGGTGGATACGGTGGCGGACGCTACTAATTCGTCGATACAACGAAGAAAATGAACCGAGAGAGCGGTCTAGGATGCCTAGGTCGCTCTTGTATTTTGTACAATATCTCTTTACAAGCCAGGAAATATGGCTTCAAAAAAGAACACCATTAAGGCCACCGCGATAATGGTACGGATTAAGGCATATGCCAGAGGAGTACTACCTAATTTCAAATATCCTCCTCGATCTTTCGTATTGACAGCGGCAAGCCCCGATAAACCAAAGACGATCAAAGGGAACCAATAATAGGAAACTCGAACCAGTTCCGTTTCACTAAAATCATTAAAGTGTAGAAGGTATAGGTAAAACATCAACAACAATCCACTAATTAGGGTCCCGAGGAAGAAATATCTTTGCATGACTTGAATTGTCTAGAAGAATGAAGCATACTTTAAAGATAGTACTTCTTGGGGTGGGATATTCACAGCTTATTCAAAAATCCTTTTTGGAAGGATCATGATTTCAATATTATCCTGGACAAAAAAAATGGAAAGAAAATGGCCGTCGATGCCACCTTACACGATTATTTTCGCATTAGTAGAGTGCGCTTACAGCACCCTGATTTGAACTAAGTCCCTAAACACAGACCTCTTACTGAATGATCTGAAATTCGGTACGTCGATTGTTCTTTCGACCTTCATCTGTATCATTACTATCAATGGGTTGGCTTTCGCCAAATCCCTTAAAACTAAGCCTTTCGGCTGAAATTTCGTTGGATATCAACCAATCATAAACTGATTTAGCTCTTGCTTCTGATAGTTCTTGGTTGGCCTTATCCGAACCAACATCATCCGTATGTCCATTGATCTGTATGCGTAGTTCTGAGCGGTCATTTAGTAACTTCAACAGTTTTTGCAGCTCATTGGTCGAAGTAGCTAATAGTTCGGCAGACCCTGTCTTGAAGAAGATATTACGTAGGACGACAGCCTTTGGAGGTCGAGCTTCTTCTTTGATTTCTACAAATCGCTCCAAGCCTATTTTTAGCTCATAAGGTTTTTCCAGGGTACCCTCTTCTGCCAAAGCAAAATTTTCTGAGAAAAATAGATACCCGTCCTTCGCTACATGTAAAGCGTAGTCTTTTCCCAATGGCATGCACACCAAAAATTCACCCGCTTGATCCGTCAATTTAGTGGCATGCAAGTTGCCTGTTGTCAAATCTAAGAACTCTACTTTCGCTTCCAAGCGTTCTTTGGTTCTACTGTCAAAAACGGTTGCTTTCACGTAAGTCACAAGAGCAGGTTGAGCAGCCTCGTGCAAAGGGAAACTGTAGATATCATTGTTTACTAGAGTATTGGATAAAGCCGTTTTCCCACCTAATGTATTTTTATCTGTAGCAAAGTAAGCGGTTTGGCCATCCAGGCTAACCACTAAGGTACCTTCATTCGCTACCGTATTGATGGGATACCCCAGGTTTTCCGGCTCTTGCCATTCTCCCATTTGGTTCTGCCTAGACAAATACAAATCGTTGCCCCCCATTCCAGGCCAACCATCCGAACAAAAATATAAGGTTTGACCATCTGCATGAAGGAAAGGACATTGATCGTGATCAGGTGTATTGACATTTGGCCCTAGATTAATCGGAGCACTCCAGGTACCATCCTTTTGCTGTTCACTCTTCCAAATATCGCGCCGCCCAATTCCTCCGGGTCTATCACTAGCAAAATAGAGCGTTCGGCCATCCGCAGACAGAGAAGGTTGGGACTCCCAATATTTAGTATTAACCTTGCCAGGAAGCGGACTGGGACGACTCCATTTCTGGTAGCGGTATTGAGAAAAATACAGATCACAACTTCCGCCGCTCATACCGCCATTACAGGCTGTAAATACCAATAGTCTTCCATCTCCCGAAAGGCTTTGCGCTCCTTCATTAAGTGGAGTGTTCAGCGAGGAAAGTGGCTTACCTAATTGCCATTTTCCGTCTGCTTTTTCACTATAATAAAAGTCCTCCTGTCCATTTACTCGTTTGGTATAAATCAAGGTAGCACCATCGGCAGAAAAGGTAGGTAGATATTCTTGTCCACTAGTATTGATGCTTTCACCCAAGCTACTTGGCTCAAAGGGTACGGGATTGGCTATTGCGTGGCTTGCAAATTTAGCATTGGCAAGGAATTTCTCTGCCAGTTTTTTCCGGACTTCACTTTTGGGATTCTTGGCTAAGTAGGCTGAGAAGTGATCGGCAGCTTCCTGGTACTTCCCCAAAGTTAATTCCGTCCGAGCTAATCGATAAAGAGCACGAATAGAGTAATCGGGAGCAAGCTTGAACAATTGTTCAAAGTCTTCCTCAGCTGCTTCTCGATTCCGAAGTTCAAATTGCACCCCTGCCCTTAGATAATAACCGTCTGCAAAATCGGGTACAGCCTCAAGTATCTTATCTAAGATGTCTATTGCAACCTCAAATTGTTCAGCACGGGCGGCACCTTGTGCTCTTTCGTACTGCTTCTTCCACTTCCCTTTCAGCTGCTTTACACTCGTATAGGATTGGGCGTCGAGGTGTAAGCAGCACAACATAGATAACAAGAGTGCTCCCAGGTATAACTTAACGGTCATGATCAATTCAGTTTTAACAATCTTTACGGGCAACAAGTAGGCTAATCCATTAAGGAGTGGGCACACGTCCTGCTGCTCGATACAAGCGTTTATTTAGCCGAATTACGGCTTTGCGGTAATACTTCTCCATGCTATTCCTACCCAAGAGCTGATCAAAGGCCAAGGCAGGAGTATTGATACGCTGTGCATAGGGAAAAGGTGCGGATAAAGGTTTGTACGACTGATTCTTGATAATAAAGGAAAAGCTCCTGGCCGAATTCGATGGATCAGTATAGCCGATATCTAAAACATAATAGAGCTCTTTTTCTAAAATAGCAGCTGACTGTTCCAGGTTTTTATCTAAAAAAAAGCCTGTTCGCTCCCCTTTGGTCAACTTTGAGCTGGCCTCGTCGTACATAAACAAAACGGGAGCATAATCGAAATAATTGCTGAACGAGGACTGAATGATCAATGCCTCTGCTCGTGCTTCTGCTTTGGTAGCTTCTAATTCTGCTATGACTCGCTCCCGTTCCTGATCAGAAGTACTGCTTTTTTCTGATAGCTCTGTCAAGGCTTTGATTTTTTTGCTTTGCGATGGCAAGCGTACCACCAGTACATTTTGTCGAAGCTGTGTTAAGTCCGTAGCAGCTGCTCCGCTCCTTATTTGTCCGGTGGTACTTGAACCCCAGAGCAAAAGGAGTGTAATAAGGACTGATGATAAGCGATTTAGCATAACTGTTAAGATTTAGTTAAGAAGTTTTAAATCGATCTTAAACCCCTTTTCCGAATTTGAGAGAGTTTAGGCATTCTTAGAAAAAATTAGCAAATTTGTGAGCCTTTTACTACAGCATTTTTTGTAATATCAGGCCTTTTTGAATAACAACTTATTTTTAGTGGGAGTTGTGGAAGAAAAAAGGCTCCCCATGGGCAGATAAACCCAAAAAAACTATGCAATCAGTAGATATTGAAGCGCTGAATCAACAGATCTATATAGATAGTGCTTTCGTTGAAAAACTAAATGAGGAAACGGCAAAAGTTATTGTGGGACAACGCCACATGATCGAGAGATTGATGCTCGGATTGCTGACAAAAGGCCATGTTTTATTGGAAGGACTTCCTGGATTAGCCAAGACCTTGGCCATTAATACACTCTCAAAGGCAGTAGATGCCAAATTCAACCGTATTCAATTTACGCCAGACCTTCTTCCCGCCGATATCATCGGTACCATGATATTCAACCCTAGCAAGAATGAATTCACTGTACGCAAAGGCCCCATCTTTGCCAACTTCATACTAGCGGATGAAATCAATCGGGCACCAGCCAAGGTGCAAAGTGCCTTGCTGGAAGCCATGCAGGAACGTCAAGTCACGATCGGAGGGGAGACCTATCCGCTGCAAGAGCCATTCCTAGTCTTGGCTACTCAGAACCCAATCGAACAAGAAGGAACATACCCTTTACCAGAAGCTCAAGTAGATCGTTTTATGCTCAAGGTAAAGATTACCTATCCCAGCAAGGAGGACGAAAGAGAGATTATCCGCCGTAACCTACAGACAGGAGGTTTCCCTGAAATCAAGCCTGTTGTAGATCCGTCGGCGATCCTCAAGGCACGTGAGTCGGTGAACAAGGTCTACATGGATGAAAAGATCGAAAAGTATATTCTAGATATTGTCTTTTCCACTAGGAACCCAGAAGATTACAACCTAAGTAGCCTACAAGCGCTCATTAATTACGGTGGATCTCCTAGGGCTAGTATTGCTTTGGCTAAATCAGCCAAGGCCTATGCTTTCCTAAAGCGACGAGGCTATGTGATCCCTGAAGATGTGCGCCAGGTGTGCCATGATGTAATGCGCCACCGAATTGGTTTGACCTATGAGGCTGAAGCTGAAAATGTCACACAGGAAGATATTATCAACAAGATTTTAGATACGGTAGAAGTACCTTAACGATCGCCCGTGGAAACCAGTGAACTACTCAAGAAAGTTCGGAAGATTGAGATCAAGACCAAGGGTTTAAGTCGACACATCTTCTCAGGAGAGTACCACAGTGCCTTCAAGGGCAGAGGTATGTCTTTTAGTGAAGTGCGGAATTATCAATTCGGTGATGATGTTCGTAATATTGATTGGAATGTAACTGCGCGAACTGGCGATCCGTATGTCAAGATCTTCGAAGAGGAACGAGAATTGACTGTAATGCTCCTGATCGATGTTAGTCGGTCTTCCTTTTTTGGAACCGTCAATCAGTTGAAGAACGAGATCTTAACGGAAATCTGTGCTGTCTTAGCCTTTTCTGCCATTAACAATAATGATAAAGTAGGAGTAATTTTTTTCTCGGACCAAGTGGAAAAGTTCATTCCCCCAAAGAAAGGGAAGCAACACATCCTGCGAATCATTCGGGAGCTAATTGATTTCCAACCTCAACATCAAGGCACCGATATTGAAAGCACATTACAATACTTCAATAATGTAGTGAAGAAAAGGAGTATTTGCTTCCTGCTTTCGGACTTTATGACCAAGAACTATGAGGCGGCACTTCGAATAGCTGCCAGAAAGCATGATGTAGTGGGGGTGCATATGGTAGATCCACGGGAAGAGGAACTGCCCAATGTCGGATTACTACGGGCATCAGATGCAGAAACGGGTGCTATGCGCTGGATAGATACGTCCTCCTCGAAGGTTAGAGAACAATATGCCAATTGGTATTCAGAACACTACCAATATTTTCGCTCAGCTTTCTTAAAAAGTGGTGCTGATGCGGTTAGTATTCGGACAAACGAATCCTACGTGAATGCACTACTCAAGTTTTTCAAAAAGCGGAGTAACTGATATGAAGGAATTGCGGAACTTATCGCTTTCATGGAGCTATGGACTTTCGGTGCTATTGTGCTTATTAGGCCAAATGGGCAAGGCACAATCTGTTAGTGCAGCTTTGAGTACAAATGAGATATTGATCGGAGATCAAATCAAGATGGAACTGGATATAAGCTATCCAAGTGGAATGTCGTTCGAGCTGGCTGACCTTTCTGGAATCGAAAATACCGAAGGGATAGAATTGTTAAAGGTCTACCCAATGGATACGGTCCCTTCAAACGAAGGAAATCTACTGCACCAGACCTTAATCTTAACCTCCTTCGATTCAGGGCAATATCTGATACCTCAGATTCCCGTTAGTTTTCTTTCCGGAACAAAACGCCAGACCGTCAATACCAATACCCTCCTCTTGATTGTCAATCCCTATCCCGTTAATCAGGACACCGTGCAGTTGCAACCGATCAAGGGGATCATCGCGGAGGAAAAGACCATCGAAGATTATCTCCCTGCCCTCATCGGCATTGGTACGGTAGCCTTGCTTGGGTTCTTGGTCTATTTCTTTTACAAACGCAGTCAAAATAAGGAAGAACCCGTTTCTGTGATCATCAAGCGCCCCCCCTTTGAGGTGGCTATGGAGAAGATTGAATCGTTGCGTTCTGCAAAACTCTGGCAGCAGAATAAGATCAAAGCCTACCAAAGTGAGTTAACTTTTATTTTGAGGGAATACCTCGAAGAGAGATTTAACATTAAAGCCCTGGAATCCACTTCCGATGAAATCATTGAAGACCTCCAGAAACTGGATGAGGTGGGAGAGGACTGGAGAGGTGAACTGAATAAGATTTTGCAAACAGCAGATTTAGTGAAGTTTGCCAAGGCTATACCGCCAATTGAAGTACATGCCGCAGGTTTGGATAAATTAGAAGCTTTTGTCCTCCAAACTAAACCGATCCCAAAACCAGTAGAAGAGGATGAACAGGCGGAAGAAACGGAAGAGGAAGACAAATCGGAAGCTATAGAATAAGTTGTATGTTTGGATTATTGGAGAAAATAACTTTTGTAAGTCCATTTTTCTTTGTCCTATTGCTATTATTACCCATAATAGCGTGGTGGTACTTTCGTACTTATCAGCAGCGCTATGCGCCGATGCGAATGTCTACCTTGGAAGGCCTAGAAAATACCCAATCCATCAGAGGCCGCTTGCGCTCCCTATTACCTATTCTAAGAATCCTGTCCTTTGTAGCATTGGTTGTTGCCCTCGCTCGCCCCCAACGCGTATTAAAAGAGGAAGAAGTAGTAGCAGAGGGTATCGATATTAGTCTTGCTATGGATTTATCCAGTAGTATGCTGGCTCAGGATTTTCAGCCCAATCGCTTGGAAGTGAGTAAGCGTGTGGCAGCCGATTTCGTTCGCCAGCGACAATACGATCGCATTGGGCTAGTTGTCTTTGCCGGAGAGGCTTTCACTCAATGTCCTTTAACCACCGATCACCTAGTCCTAAATGAGTTCTTGAGTAAACTAGAATGTGGGATTCTAGAAGATGGAACTGCGATTGGCATGGGCTTAGCGACCGCCGTTAATCGGCTCAAGGATAGTGATAGCAAAAGTAAGGTGGTTATTCTCTTGACGGATGGGGTAAACAATACCGGTTACCAATCGCCGATGCTGGCTGCGAAAATTGCCAAAGAATACAATATTAAGGTATATACCATCGGGGTAGGAAGTGTGGGCGAGACCCGAGCCCCAGTTAGTAGGAGAAGTGACGGCAAGTATGTCTTGGGCTTGGTGAGAGTGGAAATTGATGAAGAACTACTCCGTCAAATAGCAGAAATGACAGGTGGAAAATATTACCGTGCCGTAGATGAACAAAGCCTGGAGCAGATATATGCTTCCATCGACCAATTGGAGAAAACAAAAATTGAAGTGACTAGCTTCAAAAGATATAGCGAAGAATATCATCACTTTGCTTTTTTGGGTATTCTTTTCCTTCTCATAGAAGTCTTGTTAAGGTATACTGTACTTCGAGCTATACCTTAGTGTATAAATAGATGTTGCGCCTGTATATAAAATAGGCAGGTGTAGAAGAAGATTTTACTATGTTTCGATTCGAAAATAGCGTATACCTATATGGGCTGGCCATCATTCCAGTGCTTATCCTGTTTTTCGTAGCCACCTGGTACTACCGTAAACGGGCCTTAAACCGATTTGGTAACCCAGATTTACTGGAGCAGCTAATGCCCGATTGGTCACGCTATAAGCATACCGTCAAGTTTATTTTGTTGATAGCAACATTAGCCTTATTGATCGTAGGCTGGGCCAACCCGCAATGGGGTAGCAAAAAGGAGAAGGTCAAGCGCAAAGGGATTGATGTTTTTATCGCTTTAGATGTATCTAGAAGCATGTTGGCCCAGGATATCTCTCCAAGCCGACTCGATCGCTCTAAGCGCTTTGCCCAAAACCTAGTAGATCACCTCAAAGGAGAAAATCTCGGCTTGATCTTATTTGCTTGCAATGCTTACATGCAAGTCCCACTGACAACGGATTATGCTTTTGCCCAAATGTTTGTTAAAACAGCTAATCCGGGGATGGCTCCTTCTCAAGGAACAGCCATCAGCGAAGCCATCGCCTTATCAGAGCAGTCTTTTCCAGAAGAGAATCAAAAACACAAGGCCCTGATCATCATTTCAGATGGTGAAGACCATGATGGCGAGGCCGTTTCAGCGGCAGCGACAGCTAAAGAAAATGGTTTACTCACCTTCACCATCGGCGTAGGCGAGGCCAGTGGTAGTTTCATCCCCGTTCGCCAAGGGGGGCGGGAAGATTACCTAAGGGATCGCACCGGTAATCCAGTCAAATCCCAGTTGAATGAGGAAATGCTTAGAGAGGTGGCGCAAGCAGGAGGAGGAGATTACTTTAACCTCTTAGCAGGATCTGATGAAGTCATGAAAGCCCTAAAAACCAGGATTGATGCCATCGAGAAAAGGGAAATGGAATTGCGTTCTTTTACGGAATACGAAAGCTATTTTCAGTACTTTATTGGCCTGGGTCTAATTCTTTTGATTTTAGAATTTCTCGTATCCTACAGAAAAAACAAATATCTCGGAGATAAAGATATTTTTGCTACTTGATCGGTTCTTCATGGTGGCTGCCCTCCTAGCAAGCTTAGTTTATGCTTGTGACTTTAAAGGAGATGCCACCCAAACTCTAATTTATCATGAGAGCATTACTAATTGTTTTTGGTCTTTGTATCAGTGTGGGGCTTCAAGCCCAGTCCCAACACAAACTGCTACGTAAAGGAGACAAAAGCTACAAAGAAGAAAACTTCGGTAAAGCAGAAGAAGATTATCGAAAGGCGTTGGCGAAAAAACCTTCTTCCAAGGGTAGTTTTAACCTTGGTAATTCGATCTACCAACAGAAAGATCGCTTTGATTCGGCCGGAGAACAATACCTGGATGCCGCTGAACGAGCCACGGATCCAGTCTTAAAATCAAATGCCTACCATAATTTAGGCAATGCTTATTTTAATCAACAGAAATTTAAAGAAAGTATTGAGGCCTATAAAAATGCCCTCCGCTTACAGCCACAGGATAGACAAACCAAGCATAATCTCGCACAGGCTCAATACATGTTGAAACAGCAACAGCAGCAACAACAGCAGCAGCAACAGGAGGGGGATGAGCAAAATGAGGACCCACAGGACAGCCAGGATCAGCAGGATCAACAGCAGCAGCAACAAGATCAGGATCAACAACAGCAACAAAACCAATCCCAGCAAGAACAACAAGAAAGTCAACCAGAGCAGGCAGAAGACGTTCCTGAACTAACGCGCGAAGAAGCAGAGCGACTGCTTAAGATTATGGAAAACGAGGAACAAAAAACCATGGAAAAGATGCGCCGAAGGCAAACGAAGGGATGTAAATCACAGAAAGACTGGTAAGTTGTAAATTTGTAGAAACGCCTTCAAACTTTTGCGGCATACTCCGAGTCTTAGTTATGGCTTTAGTTGTCAGCTCATAGCTCAACCATTGAAAGCCGATGGGTATTCAATAAAATGAGAAAAACATGAAAAAATTTAGTATCCTTTTTGTAGGTCTATTGCTGGCCAGTCAAATAGTGGTAGCACAGGAAGACGCCAAATTCTCCGTGAAGGTGAGTATAGACTCGGTATTATATGGCAATTACTTTCAAGTGGTCTTTTCTCTGGAGAATGCGAAAGGACAAGATTTTCAGGCCCCTGCTTTTGAGGATTTTATTGTAAAAAGTGGTCCAAATATGTCTTCTAGTTTCAGTATGATCAATGGAGATGTAACACAAAGTATCTCCTACACCTTCTACTTAGAACCCAAGGACATTGGAAACTATTATATTCAACCTGCCAGCATTGCTGTAGGAGAAATGATGCTGGAAACAGAACCTGTTGAAATTCTTGTCGTACCTAATCCAGAAGGGGTGATTCAAAAACAACCTGAGGAAGAACGAATGAGTGAGTTTTTCAAAGGATTCGGCCCAGATCGTATGCCTGGATTTAAGGATTTTAACTTTGATTTTGAGGAACCTGGTTTCAGAAGTTTACCAAAGGATAAGGATCCTTCTACCCAACCTGGAAAAGAAGACAAGACGAAAAAGAAAAAGAAAAAACGCAAGACTTACAAGATATAGATACGGTAAGTTTGATACTGCTTACCAAAAGTTGTACGAATATGGAGCGGACTGACGCTGGATGCGAACAATGGTTTGGGGTATTTCACCCGCTTAAGAAAGGACATCACTATGTATTAACCGTATTGATGATCTTCCTGGCTATGGTCTCTAGTCAGGCTCAGCGATTTGAAGCTTACAGTGATGCCAAGCAGGTCCTTCTGAAGAGTTACTTTGATGTGACCTTCACTTTGTATGATGCAAGTGGTGCTAATTTCAAAGCACCAAATTTTAAGAATTTCACGGTAATCAATGGCCCTGCTGTTTCCCGTAGTACCTCGATCATCAATGGACAAATGTCTAAGGAGGAAGGATACACCTTCACCTTACAACCCAAGCGCATCGGTACCTTCTCCATCGGGAAAGCACGAATTCAGGTAGGTAATAAAACGATTGAAAGCCAACCTATTTCCATCTCAGTGGTGGAAGGTAAAAGTGGTACAGACAATGCCGAAGAGCTTTACATCGAGGCCCTACCCAGTATCACTGAGGCATGGGTAGGACAACAAATCATGCTGGACTACAAACTCTTTACCACCGTACAGATCGAAACCCAAAATGTCATTTCTGAATCAGACTATCAAGGGTTTTATGCCCAGGATATCCGAAGGTATGATGGCAGAGTTGTTAGAGAAGTAATCGACGGAACGCAGTACGCCACTAAAGTCTTAAAGCGGCTAGCACTTTTCCCTCAACAAACAGGCAAGCTCACCGTTGATCCCCTCAATGTCCAATTAGGAGCTGTAGTTGAAGGCAACAACCAAAGAAGAAGTTTCTTTTTTAGCCGGCAAATCAGGAGAATTCCGGCAAGCACGGAGGCCGTAGCGATCAATGTCAAGCCACTCCCCCCTAATGCACCTACCTCTTTTACCGGAGCGGTGGGTAGTTTTGAGATCACCAGCCGAATTAATCGTGCGACTGTAACAACAGATGATGCCATTTCAATTATTCTTTCCATCCGTGGCAATGGTGATATCAAACGGATTCAACCGCCAGAATTGAGTTTTCCGGAAGCGTTTGAAGTCTATGACCCCAAAGTGATAAAAGAAAACAGTTTCGAAAACTTGGGACAACTCTATGGCGAAAAAGACATTGAATACTTACTAGTTCCGAAGGAACCTGGGCGTTATCAGTTAACACCAGCCTTCAGCTATTTTGACCCCGATAGTGCCAAGTACGTAGTCTACAACGAAAATACATTTGCAATAGATGTCGGGAGAGGTAGCCAGTTAAAAACACCTATCACTACCGCGTCAGAACCAGAGCGTACACAAGATATTGCCTACCTCAAATCGGATCCAGGTTTTGGTCAAAGCAGCTATTTTCAAGGAAAATCAACATTTTGGATACTAGCCCTACTCCCATTTCTAGCCTTGGGTGGCGCCTATACTTATAAGCAACTCAAGGCTAAGAATGACTCTTTAGACCCAGCACTTCTGCGCCAACGGAAAGCGAGGAAAGCCGCCCAAAAGCGGCTGGAAACAGCCAAACAACACCTTCAAGCGAGTAAAAGCAGAGCATTTTATGATGAAATCTCCAAGGCCATGTTGGGGTATGTATGCGATAAGCTTCAGATTCCTCGCTCCGAACTCACCAAGGACAATGTGAAGGAAAGATTACAAGGCTTGCAAGTAGCAGAAGATGAGATTGAACGTTTTATGAAAACGATTAAAACCTGCGAAATGGCGCTGTTTGCCGGTATGGATAACAGTAAGGCTATGCAGGAGACTTATGATGAAACACTTGATTTGCTCGCTACTGTTGAATCTTCCATCAAGTAAATAACCATCAAGCTCCAGAATATTCCCTCCATTTTATTTCTGAATTCTACCACTACAGGAAGTGAATGGATGGGCTGTTTTACGACAAGTCATCTCTACTCCAAGACTTCTCACTTCCCCCTTTTCCTGTTCTACTACAACTAACTAGCCCTAGCTCCAAATTCCTGCCACCTTTGTATTGAATCCAAAATCAATACCCTAAAAAACCATCATGAAACATTTGAATTATCTTTTGATGCTCATCGTAAGCTTAGGCACTCTAGCCCCTTCTATCCAAGCACAACCCAACAAAAAGGCGAAAAAAAGAGTAGCCGTTTTCCTTTTTGAGGATAAATCAGGCGGAAGAGGCTATTGGTACGGCGGACAAGGCGTAGGTGAAGGCGTCACAGACATGCTCACCACAGAGCTAGTGAAATCTGGTCAATATCAAGTTATTGAACGCAGCCAATTGGATCAACTTTTGCAAGAACAAGATCTGGGTCGCAGTGGCTTACTAACTCCTCAAAGCGCCGCTGCCGTGGGCAAAATACTCGGTGTAGAATTGGCTGTTATCGGCGCAGTCACTGAATTTGGAAACAAGAAAGGAGACTCCAATATGCGCTTAGGCGGCACTCGTCTAGGTGTAGGACGCAATGCTGCCGTAGTAGCCATTGATCTTCGTTTGGTGAATACCTCCACAGGGGAAATCATCTTGGCAGAAAATGTTCGCAAAACAAAGAATGGGCTTTCCGGTTCCATTGGACATAAAAACATGAACTTCAACAGCCGACAACAATTCAACAACTCCTTGGTAGGAAAGGCAACCCGTTCCGCTGTGGAGAAGGTAATTGAATTAATTGGGATAAACAGCAGTGAAATGCCTTGGGAAGCTAAAGTAATCGTGGCTAAGAACGGAGAAGTATTTATCAACAGTGGTAAAACAGGTGGCGTGGAAGTGGGAGAAACCTTCAAGGTAATGCGTCCGGGAGAAGCACTGATTGATCCTGATACTGGCCTTAACTTAGGGAGTGTAGATACGGAAGTGGGCACCATCAAAGTAATTGATAATAGCATAGGAGAAGGGAAAGCCTCCAAGTGCAGGATTGTCAGCGGAGAGGATTTTTCCAAAGGAGATCTAGTGAAAATGAAATAGGGTTTTGGGGTCACTAAGGTTGGAGAGCACCTTTGGATAGGGCTCTCCACCTGCACCCCTTTTTTATCCTATTTAGCAATCAATATAGTAGTAGGTACGCTCGAACTTTAGCAGAGATAAGGTTCGAGCGTTTTCTTTAGGAACCTAAAACCAACTTCCAACTGTTTATATAACTAAACATTTGTTTATTTTTGGCCTATGGCACGACCACGTTCTGGTGAAAAATATGATGCAATCATGAAAGCCACGCTACAGATTGGTGCGGAAGCTGGCTTTCACGGTCTTTCTATGTCCAAAATAGCCAAAGCGGCAGGCGTAGCAACGGCTACCATCTATATCTATTTTGAAAACATTGATGCCATCATTAATCAACTGTATGTGGATTTAAAAGAACTCGTCTTTGGTCAGTCCATGGCGGGCGTGAAGCCCTATATGAGTAGCCAGCAATCTTTTCAACTGATTTGGAAGAATTTTTATCATAACATACTGACTTACAATATAGAATTCCGATTTCTGGAGCAGTTTACCAACAGCCCTTACATTACCCAAATATCCAGAGAAGAAGGGTATCGTCCTTTTTCCCACGTTATTCGATTCTTCCAAGAAGGCATCAAAAAGGGAGACATTAAGGAGATGCCAATGGATGTGATCATGGCTTTTTTCTTTGCTCCCATAGCCGCTATCACCAAGCAGATTATCGCAGGACACTTAGAAATGAGCGAAAAACAGATCCAAAAAGCCATTGAAAACGCTTGGAATGCCATCAAAGCATAAAAAATTTCCCAAGTAAATAAACAAACGATCGTTTATTAATGTTCCTATAGAAAAACTTAAAATCCAATTTAAATGAAGTATCGTACGCTTGGTAACACAGGGTTATTTGTTTCTGAACTATGCATGGGAGCAATGACATTCGGGGGTAAAGGGGTTTTTGAAGTTATCGGTGCCCTGGGACAAAAGGAAGCTGGTCTTTTGGTCGACAAGGCATTGGCTGCTGGAATCAACTTTTTTGACACCGCCAACACCTATGCTAAACATGAATCCGAAGAGATACTCGGAAAAGCACTCGGCAATCGTAGAAAAGATGTCATCGTAGCCTCTAAGGTAAGGTTCCGTATGACCGACAATGTGAATGGTGTAGGTTTGACCCGTCATCATATCATGAATCAGGTGGAGAAAAGCCTGAAAGCCCTGAATACAGATTATCTTGATCTGTATCAGATTCATGGCTCCGACCCATTAACTCCTATGGAGGAAACACTTTCTGCCTTAAACGACTTGGTTCGTCAAGGAAAAGTGCGTTATATCGGTTACTGTAACCTCACCGCTTGGGAAGCGATGAAGGCCTTATCTATATCACGGCAAAATGGCTGGGCAGAATTTAAATCTGCACAATGTTATTATTCCATTGCTGGCCGTGAACTTGAGCGAGAGATTGTTCCCATGGCGCAGGATCAAAACTTGGGCATCCTTCCGTGGAGTCCCCTTGCTGGCGGATTCCTTTCCGGGAAGTACACCAGAGAAAATGAGACCGTAGATGGTTCAAGAAGAACCAATTTTGACTTCCCGCCAATCAACAAGGACAAAGCTTACGACATCATTGACGTAATGGCCGAGATTGCAGAAAAGCATGAGGCAACTGTAGCTCGCGTGGCCTTGGCTTGGTTGCTACATAAGCCCGGTGTAACTAGCGTGATCATCGGAGCTCGAAAAATGTCTCAATTGGAAGATAACATCAAGGCAGTTGATATTCAGTTTAGTGAAGAAGAGTTAAAGCGTCTGGATGAAGTTAGCCAGTTGACCCCAGAATATCCACATTGGTTTGCAGGTACACCTACGGACCGCTATCCGGGCTCTAAAGGTTGGGCCGATGCTTAGTATTCAGGTATTAGTCAAAACGAAAACGTAATTTTAGATATAAGAAGGCGGAGGGGTTTCCATTCCGCCTTCCTTTTTATCCCTAAGCATGCTTATTAGTCTCGTTCTTACTAGCTTCAAGCACGGACTCGCCTTTACCTTAAACCGTAACCGACACCCCATCTTCTGGGCCAATTTGAGCTACTTGTCCGTTGGCAGAGAGTAGAATAGCAATTGCTTTTGTACTTTCAAACTGAGCGAAAATGATCATCATGATCACCGTAATGGGTACACATAGCACCATCCCTGAAACACCCCATAGCGTTCCCCATAGAGAAAGAGACAAGATCATTACCAGGGAGCTAATATTGAGGGAACTTCCCATCATTCGTGGTTCAATAACATTTCCTACAATCAATTGTATGGCTCCAACTCCAACCAGTACAATGATAAAAGGGGTTAAAGTATCAAATTGCAACAAAGCCATGAGCGATGGAAATGCCGTTGCCACTAGAGACCCGATACTCGGGATGTAATTCAATAGGAAGATCAAGAACGCCCAAAACGCAGCGAAATCTAAGCCGATAATAGCCATGGTAATATAACTCAATACCGCTGTTAAAACACTCACGGCAGTCTTTACAGAAATGTAACTACTAATGGCTTTATTGATCCTAATCAAAATGCCCTGTACGCGCCCGTAATCCTCCTTGTCCGTAAAGATGGCTTGTAATTTAAGCGGAAAACTCACCTGTTCTAGAAACAGAAAAAGTACATAGATCAAGATCAAAAATATATTGCCCGCAATACCCGAAAAGGTATTGATAAAGCTAGAAATGATATTGGTGAAATCGAAGCCTTCTAGTAGGGAAGATACATTAGGTACTTGCTCCAGGCCAAAAGACTGTTGCACAGTCTTCATCAACTGTCGTACATTCTGTTCGTAGCTAGGCAGTGTATTGGCCATGGATTGAGCATTGTTGGCTATCATTTCACCCACTAATACCAGAAAGGCTACAATGATAAGCATGGACAAAGTAGCCGTTAGCCAACCAGGACAATACTTCCGAATAAAAGTAAAACTACCGATCCAGTTATTTAAGCCGACAATTACATACCATACTACCAAAGCGATAACGAAGGGGATCAATAGACTTTTACCATAAACCAGTAGGACAACTACCAAAGCGGTGGCTACCATCCAGGCTGTCGCATTTAGGATTCTCATCGGTGTTCTTGTTTTTCTACAAGGTATTAAAATCCCTTTTATCCTTCGGTAGCTCTATGTTAAAAGTACATTAGCAAATGAAAAAGCCCTTGCAGGAGACCCCGAGCATCGGGATGCACCTAGAAGGGCTGATAAGGCATCTACAATAAATAATGTAAAGGGTCAATGGCCTCTTACATTATCATGGCTCTACTTCAACTCAAAACCTTTAGCCTTAGCAATGCCCTCTAAAGATTGCATAAAAGAGGCCTCAAGACTTCCTGATTCTGCGACGGGAGAAGCCGCCAATTGTTGCTGGATAAATCCTTGGCGATCTTGATTCAAGGCTTGGATTTGCTTACTAATCGTCAAGCGCTTGTCCTGGCATTCCAGAATCTTCAGGCGAAGATGAGTTTGGGATAGATTCTGGTATTCTTTGGCTAGCTCCAATTGCTTATGGATTACGGTAGAATCCGCTTCAAAAGCATCCACTAGGTCCCAACTGGTGTTAACATAGTTGGACGACGCTTTGAAACAGGCTCTACTGGCTACATTAGCCAAGCTATAGCTAAACGCATTAGCATCCTGTGCTTGCTGATTCTTTTGCTTATCCAACCCTAATTTACCAAATGGAATATAGGTGCTATTGAGTCGAAGATTCAATTGGGAGATTTCCTCATCGTATGGGGTTTCGATAAAATCAGTCGCCATATTGTGATTAATATTGGCGTAGTGGCCGCCAGCAATTAGTGCGCCTTGCTGCCACCCCATTTGGATGCCATACAATGATTCTCCACAAAAAATGGTATTGACGACAATGCCCTGATTCTTTGCTTTTCGGCACATTTTCTGGAAAGAAACGGGACCTTGATCAAAACCTTCATTCCCAGCAATGAACAACAAGCGTAACTGATCTTCTCCCGCACTCCACTCAAGATCTTCCAAAGCCGTTTTAATCGCCTTGCCACAGTACTCTTCCCCTCCGTTGGTTCTCAGTCGAAACAAGGCTTCTGAAACAGCATCAAAATCAGAAGTAAAAGGCAAAAGCTGTTGTACGTAGCCAGAGGCCTCCGAAATTTCAGCGTTGCCATAGTGGTACAGGGCAATTTCGATATTAGGCTCCGATCCATTGCGTTCTGCTTGACTTAGGTTATTCAGGATCTGCCACAATTGAGATTTGGCTTGTTCAATTAGTCCCTCCATCGAACCACTAGTATCTAACAATAGTGCTACCTGTATTAGATTTTCTGCCGAGCTCACCCATTCTTGCATGGGCTTTTCACTTTTCTTAAACCACTGGGTTAACGCCAACACGGAACGGAATTGAAAAAGGCACCCCAAAAGTACCAGGGCAAACAATGGACTCCACCTTTTAACTGCTGTAGGTATTTTCATGATCTGGATTTTAGTTCTTCTCTGATAATATTTGTGATCAGATTCTACAACAATGAGTCTCATTGTGCTCATCTGTCGGTACAAAATTTCAGAAAAGAAAAAGGATAAAAAAGTGCCGCTTTAGGAGTCCCTATCCAGCTGTCATGAATAGGCCCGTTCACTGTATAAATGCATCAATTCGAGCCATTTGATGCAAAATCTATAAGAAAAAAGTGTCTTATCTTTGAAGAGCAGTGACCTAAGAGAATAATTATGAATGTGTATTCTTTTTGTCAAAAGGGAGATTGTGGTAGACAAAATTTACGTTTGAACTTGTTTTTTGGGCTACTTCTATTCACGACCTGCCTCTTCGCACAAGAGGCAAGTCAGCCTTATGTTTTATCCTTGCAAAAGGCAGAGCAAGCCTGTATGCAGTCTCCGGAGTTAGGTATAGATATGGTTAAGGAAGTGATAGCAGAAAGCAAGCTCAGACGAAATTCTTTGGAGGAGGGACAGGCATATATTCTACTGGGAGACATTTACGAAATGAATAATCAAAAAGACCTGGCCCTTAATCGGTATCGCCAGGCCTTACATATCCTGCCAAGAAACGAAGCGGCTAATTGGATAGCTTCGGCTCACTATAAAATGGGGAAGATCTTTCTAGACCAGAAGCAAAGCAATGAAGCTAATCTAGCTTTTGCTCAATGCAAGAATCTGGCCCAGACCACTGCTTTACAAGTCAGATGCCAAGAAGGCTTGGCAGATGCCGCCGCCATGACTGGCAATCTAGATCAGAGTCAACAGCTCTATGATGTAACCCGTTGGTACTATCAAGACCAGTCTGATTCCTTGTCTCTTGCTAGGCTCATAGCCAAACAAGCAAAACTGGACGCGTTTCGTGGCAATCTCGCCCAAGCTCAGCAATCCTACAGTAACTCCGTACAAAACCTTTCACCGCAATTCCTTAGTAGGCAGGGCTATATCACCTTTGAGCAGGTTAATAATGTACTAATCGATAGTATCAAGAATGACCGGGACAAGATCGCGCTACGTAGATTCAACCTAGATAATAAATCTCGCCTAAAACTTCCTGCTGAGCTGCTACTTGAGGAACAATTGGCATTGGTCAACCTCTACAAATCGAACGGTGAATCCGACGCTTTGCAAGAGGCCTTAGGAGAAGCCCGAGAGCTAGCCTTGAAAAGTCAGAACTCCACTCAGCGCGCCAAATTCTTCCAATTATCTTCCGAGTGGAATTTGGATCAAGGAGATTTAGAAGGGGCTAAAAGCGATTACCAAAACTATTTGACGGAAAATACCAAGGTCTTTCAGGAGAAAGAAGCTACGCTCAATCGGCAACTCGCTATTGTCCGCAATCAAAGTATAGTAGATGTTGCGGCTAAAGACGTAGACTTAGCACTAAAAGAAAGAGAATTGTTAGAGAACCAAATGTGGACCCAGCGCTTGATCATTATGGGATTAGGCTTGTTGCTGTTGGCGGCCTTGGTTTCTCTGATATTGATCTGGCGGAATGTCAAGGCTCGGCAGAAGGCCAATGATTTACTTCAACTGCGCTCACTGAGAACTCAGATGAATCCACACTTCATCTTTAATGCCTTGAACAGCGTTAATAACTTCATTTCGCAAAGTGACGAGAGAGCAGCCAATAAATTCCTATCGGATTTCTCGAAGTTGATGCGCATGGTTTTAGATTATAGCCAACAGGATTTCATTTCTTTTGAAGAAGAAATGCAACTGCTGCAACTATACTTGAAACTTGAGCATCTTCGATTCAGAGACAAATTTGAATACACTTTATCTCAAGATGAGGACCTGAACAAGCAGATCGAAATTCCCCCCATGTTAATTCAACCTTTTGTGGAGAACGCCGTCTGGCACGGATTAAGGTACAAGGCCAAAAAAGGAATGCTCTTAGTAGATATAGCCGCTGAGGATGATCATATTTTAGTCACTGTACAGGATAATGGGATCGGAAGAGCTCGTTCAAAAGAGCTGAAAACTAAGAATCAGAATCAGTACCGCAGTACTGGCTTGCGAAATGCACAGGAGCGAATTCAACTGATTAACCAACTGTACGGAAAAAGCTATGAACTTTCTGTGGACAATGCGCATGACGATGGTGATGTAGGAACGGTGGTACAGATAAAAATACCCCATTAACCCATGAAAAAACTTAAAACGCTAATTGTTGACGATGAACAAGATAGTCGGGACAGCTTATCTCGTTTCGTAGCAAAGTATTGTCCTCAATTGGAAACTGTACAGGCCTGTGCCAATATTATGGAGGCAGAAAGAGCGATTCAGGCCCATGCCCCTCGGTTGGTTTTCCTTGATATAGAAATGCCTTATGGAAACGCCTTCGACCTCTTAGACAAACTCCCTGAAATTGACTTCGAAATCATCTTCATCACCGCATTCAGTCAATATGCCATAGAAGCATTCAAGTTAAGCGCAGCCCATTACCTGCTTAAACCATTAGACATAGACGAACTCATTGAAGCAGTAGAAAAGGTAGAGGAGAGATTAGAGCAAGCTAAGCGCTTGCATACCGCCACAATCCTCAAAGAGAATCTAGGCCATATTCAATCACAGCATCAAAAAGTTGTCTTGCCGCTCATAGACGGGTTTGAAGTAACCAAAATGTCTGATATTCTCTATTGTGAGGCAGAAGAGAACTTCACCAAATTCTACTTCATCGGAGGCAAAAAATCACTGATCTGCCGTAAACTCAAGTTCTTCGATCAGGTGCTGAGTGCACATGGCTTTTGCCGGATACATCGTTCTTACTTGATCAATCTAGAATATGTACAACGCTATGTGAAAGGTAAAGGAGGTACAGTGATATTGGAGAATGGTCAGCAACTACAAGTTGCCAATGCTCGTAAGGGTGAATTCTTAGAACGATTCAAATAAAGATTGCAAAAGTTACGAAGCCAGATGTGCTTTTACTTTCTCCAATTGTTGTTGAAACAAGACAGCCAATTCAGCATCCATTATTCCTTCTTCAGCAGAAAAATTATGTCTAAAAGAAGGCAATGAATAAGTAGACACAACCTCGCCCCCCATAAATCCGGCCCGTACACTAGCCATTTCCAAAACACCAGCCCCGCCCCTTTTTCCAGGCGATGTACTTAACATAAACATAGGGCGTCCAGACCAGAGTTTCTGTTCAATTCTAGAAGTCCAGTCCAATAAATTTTTAAACGCTACCGTATAACTACCATTGTGTTCCGCTAAGGAAATCAAGATGAGATCATTTGCTTCAATCAGGAATTTAAATTCCTGGGCCGCGACAGGAATTCCATTTTCTTTTTCCCGGTCTATTCCATATACGGGCATATCGAAGTCATTAAGATCAATCAAAGTAACTGCTGCCCCCTCGAACTGAGCGGCTGCATAGGCAGCTAACTGCTTGTTAATAGAATTACGGCTATTGCTAGCTCCAAAAGCAAGAATTTTCAACATAATATTACCTCTCATAATTACTGGTTCGGTAAAGGAACAATATTCTGCTCGTCAGGGTTGTAATTTCCCTTTCTTGGAGTCAAATTCCCAGCCGTAGCAGGTCTTTGAGATCAATATTTAGGATTAGTGTCCTTCTACTCGCACTTTCAGCGCCTTATTCCAGGCCTGAAATCCTCGCAAGGTATCTTCTCCAATCTTATTCATGATCAACCCTCTCAATAGTCCCGAGAACACTTCGCCGTGAATGAGTTTAGTCTGTTGTTCCCCCATTTCCTCCAACATAAAGTAGTGCCTTCCTTTGAATAAGCCTAGTGGGATACTCCCCAACCATTCGAAAGCATTACCCTCCTCCATTCTAGTAATTACGGGTTTGAAGACCTGATCACTGGTGGTTAATCGCAATGTATTTTTCAAGCGTGCTCCAAGCTTTGCCTCTCCCTCTATTGACCGGATGAAGGTACTCCATTCCGGATAGGCCGAAAAATCCATCATTACCGCCCAAACTTTATCCTTAGATGCATTGATGATAATCTCTGTCTTAAGCTCTTTCATGTTAGTGGATTTTTATTTTAATCTGTAAATTGGTTCAGAGGTTTTAGAACCTCCTTTGCTACAAATATGTAGGTAGCTTTGACTCGAAAACGTTTACAATTGTTAATAAATCCAAGATGCGCATTCAACTTTCCTCACTCCTTATTATTCTGTTACTCCTATTGCCTTCTTTCATTGTAGCTCAAGATAATGCAAGTACAAGAGTTGATGAATTATTTAGTGAATGGTCTAATACGAATTCCCCAGGCTGTGCCTTAGCTGTAATTAAGGATGGACAGATCATCCACAAACGTGGATATGGGATGGCTGATTTAGAACATGACGTACCTATTCGTCCTTCTTCTGTATTCTATATTGGATCCGTGTCGAAGCAATTTGTGGCGGCTTGTATGTTACTCCTTGATGAACAAGGCAAAATTGACTTGGACGCAGATGTTCGAACTTATATCCCTGAATTTCCAGATTATGGATATAAAATCACTATTCGGAACCTGATCCATCACACCAGTGGAATTCGCGACAATCTCACTCTTTGGGAACTAGTCGGTAGATCGCATCTAGAAGAAATCCCCGAGGAAGAAATTTTTGACATGATATGCCGCCAAAAAGAGCTCAACTTTGAGCCGGGTACGCAGTATATGTATAGCAACTCCTGTTACTTCCTGATGAGTATTATTGTGGAAAGGGCAAGTGGTCTAAGTCTACGCGAATATGCTGATCAACACATCTTCCAACCTCTGGGCATGCGAAATAGCATTTTCGGAGATAATAATCGAAGAATCATTCGAAATCGGGCCTTCGCCTATGGCAAAAATTCGGATGGCAGCTTCAACAGCATGTTGATGCGCTTTGACTTAGTGGGTTCTGGTGGCTTATACAGTACGGTTGAGGATCTATTCCTTTGGGATCAGAACCTCTACAACAACAAATTAGGCAGTAGAGGGCAGGCATTTGTAGAAGATATGCTGACCAATGGGAAATACAACGATGGAAGTACAGTAGATTATGCCTTTGCACTGGTAAACGGAAAATACAAAGGATTAAAAACCATTTCGCACAGCGGTGCACTAGGAGGATATCGGGCGTATTTCATTCAGTTTCCTGAGCAAAAATTCTCAGTAATCATTCTCAGCAATTTCGAAAACTTTCAACCACAAAACTTGGCTCAGAAAGTAGCGGATATATATCTAGCCGATCAATTGCAGATCAGTGCAAAGAAAGAAAAGAAAAAGCAGGCTCCCCCTGAGATCATTCAGCTTAGTGCCAAACACCTAGCAGCAGTAGAAGGCCAGTATTGGGATTCAGATATTGGTTATCCTTTAAAAGTATACATGAAGGCAGACACACTCCGACTCTTTGATGCGGATTGGGGAGAGCGGACGTTGGCACCAACAGGCATGCGCCATTTCCTCATGTCGGGGATGGAGAATCAAGTAGGTATTCGGTTTTATCCAGCTAGTAAGGATCATGCTATGCAATTAGCCGTAGAATTCAATGGAAAAGAAGTTGCCCGCGCCGACCAGATCAAGGTGCAAGCCATGACGGCGGAGGAAAGGAGAAAATTATCCGGCAGCTACTATTCTCCCGAATTAGATACACGTTATCAGATTAAAAACGAGAATCAACAACTCTGGCTAAAGCTCAAGAATCAAGGTTGGAAAGCCATGAAGCGAGTGAAGCAAGATCTTTATACCCAGGCGAGTGTAGGACAGTTCAATTTTACCTTTAGCCAAGATGGCAAAGTAGCTGGATTCAGACTCGATGCTGGCTGGGTGAAAAATCTCAAGTTTTCAAAGGTAGAATAGACACCAAGGCAGAGGAAAAGCACCAGTAGCTTAACATATCATTTGCACTTATTTGAAAGCCATTAACAGGCATTGATACAGATCGCCTATACATTTGCAGGGACAGTAACTTTAATTAAACACCTGCCTTTGGGCCTACAAATTCACTGCAAATGAAAACCAAGTGCTATCTATTGCTAAGTATGTTATTCATCAGCTTCACCACCTTTGGTCAAGCCAGCTATTTGGACAAAAATAATCAAGAACACCTTTGGGGTAAGATCCAACTCAGTGATCTGCAAGAAGCTCCATTTCAGGACTGGTTTAATTCTACCTATGATGCCTTTCAACCCGATTTAGGAGAGGAATTCCCACAAACTAAATTGCAAGACACAGAGGTCACTATCTTTCTCGGTACCTGGTGTGGAGATAGCAAACTGTGGGTACCTCGTTTCGTCAAACTCTGGGATGAATTGGGCTTAGACCGAAATCAATTACACTTTGTGGCCCTCCACAATAAGTCAACCGTTTACAAACAAGGCCCCGAAGGAGAAGAGAAGGGGTTGAATATCCATCGAGTCCCGACCTTCATTTTTGAGCAAAATGATCAAGAAATTGCAAGGATAGTAGAAAGTCCGCTAAATTCCCTGGAAGCAGACCTTGCCCAGATCAGCCTAGGTTTTCCCTCTACGCCTCGCTACCGCGCCGCTACTTACTTGTCAGCGCTTTACGAGGAAGTCCCCTTGGACAGCCTACAGGAACACTTCCGTTCTGCTTTACGAAAGATTTATCGAGAAGTTCATACCAGTAGTGAGCTCAATACATTTGGCTATGTATTAAAGGCCAGAGGAAGAGACAGAGAAGCCCTTTTCTCCTTTCAACTTAATACCCGACTATTTAGCCATGATCCCAATGTGCATGATAGCCTAGGAGAAATGTATTTTCACTTGAAGGACTACCAGCAAGCCAAAAACGCCTACGAACAAGTCCTAAAGCTGGAGGCTAACAATGAAAATGCCCAAGCTATGTTGGACAAAATTGAAGAAGCATTGGCTGCAAAATAAATATACAAGCGGTGTGCCTGTTCTCAAGGCACACCCCCATTTGATAGGAATAATCCAACTCCAACTCTATTTACCGATGGGGACTAATATTCCCACACCAAAGTCGATACCTAGAGAGGTAACCTCATCGTCCATCGCCATAGGTGTCAACCCATAGTCCATATTGGCATCGATATATATTTGGCTTCTTCCCGTTTTGAAATAGACACCGGCACCAATCACCGCCGCTGCATTAAAGCGATTGTATTCCTCCTCTACTAAATTGATAGCCTCGGAATCTGATTCTGTTGATTTGTCATTTCCATCAATGATTGAAAAGTTTCCACTTCGACTACCCGTCATCGCATATCCGAAAGTAGCTCCGGCATTCAGGTACATTCCGATTCCTTTTGTTCCCAGTTTGACTTTCATCAGAAAGGGGAGGTCCAGGTAGTTGATTTGCTCCTGATAATTGAACTCAAGCCCTTGCTCTTCTAGCGTAATGGCGAAGCCTCTAGCATTCCAATTTACGCCCGTTACAAAGCCGATTTTAGATGTCATTCCTACTTCCACCTGCAATCCGAAAGATGGGGCAGCAATAGCATCCAGAACAAAAGACTCCTCCTCTAATTCTGCCATCGGGATAGATCCTTTCAGCCCAATTCGGGGACCGATACTGACTTGGGCCTCGATAGCGGAAATAGCGAAACAAAAGCATAGCAATAGAAATAAGCTTTTCGTTGGAGTTTTCATGGTACTGGTTTTTTGGTTATTGATTGTGGAGACAAAGAAAGATCAATTGAGTTAGCTGCTCTATTTTTTATCCTTGAAGTGGGAATTCTAACTGGTGAAGCGAAACACAAGAATAGTAAACTCATCACATTGACCATCCACTCAAAATATAGAACCGCCCGCTCAAGCATACTGGCGCTACAGCAGCTTTGCACCTACTTTTGTTTTGTAGTTATGAATAAATGCTTTTGTAAGCACCCGATGATACCCGAATGCACACCACCTTTCCGTAGTACCGGAGCCGAAAAATAGCTCAAAAGAGTCCTTCATTTTTCACTTCGGTATATACGGAGGCCCCACTATGACAGCTCGGTGCCTCCGTATATATTCACCATAATAGTGGTTGAGAAAGGGTAGATTTAGGAGCCCACTTGTTACAGCAAGTGGGTTTTTTGTTCCACCTATGAATACAATATTACTGTCCGGCCCGACAGTTACTTTACATTAAAATCGAAAGCAATCATGGAACAAGAACAATGGAGTATTTTCCCTAATCCCGCGCAGGATTACCTAGAGGTTACCTTGCCCATCTGGAAGGATGATAGAGCCACCTTGCATTTACTCAATAGTGCGGGAAAAGCCGTACTGGAAGAACAATTGGATAGGTTAAACGGACAGTCTCATTGGATGAGTCTCGCCAAAATAGCTGGTGGAATCTACTATCTGAAATTACAAACCATAGAAGGACAACACCTGACAAAAAAGGTGATAGTAGATAAATGAAAAACGGCTCGTTCGATGAACGAGCCGCTATTTCTATATTGGAATATAATTTCTATTATCTGGCGAAAGATACCGCTCTCTTTTCACGAATTACGGTTACCTTAATCTGCCCTGGATATTGCATTTCATCCTGTATCTTCTGAGAAATCATAAAGGAAAGATCATCTGCATGTTGATCCGTAACTTTCTCAGATTCGACGATTACCCGGAGCTCACGTCCGGCTTGCATAGCATATGCTTTCTGCACCCCTTCATGGGCTAAGGCCAGTTCCTCTAATTCTCCAATTCTTTTCAAGTAACTTTCAAGAATTTCTCTACGAGCCCCAGGACGAGCACCTGATATGGCATCACAAGCCTGCACAATCGGAGAAATGATGTTATTCATTTCAATCTCATCATGGTGAGCACCTACTGCATTACAGACCACGGCTGATTCTTTGTGCTTTTCACAAATTTTCATTCCAAGAATGGCGTGTGACAATTCGCTCTCCTCTTCCGCTACTTTACCTAAATCGTGCAATAGCCCCGCTCGCTTTGCTTGCTTAACTTGCTTAGGAGATAAGCCCAATTCTGCGGCCATGATAGCACACAAGTGAGCTGTTTCAATAGAGTGCTTCAACAGGTTTTGACCATAAGAAGAACGGAAACGCATCCGACCTACCATCTTAACTAGATAAGCATCCAACCCATGAAGATCCAATTCGATCACCGTTCTTTCACCTATTTCTACGATCTGTTCATCTAGCTGTTTTCGCGTTTTCGCCACCACCTCTTCGATACGAGCGGGGTGAATTCGCCCATCCGCTACCAGGCGCTTTAGGGATAATCTACACACTTCTCTACGAATCGGGTCAAAGCTTGAGATCACGATAGCCTCTGGCGTGTCATCCACGACTATCTCTGCTCCGGTAGCCGCCTCTAAAGCTCGAATGTTACGACCTTCTCTACCAATGATCTGTCCTTTTAAATCGTCGGACTCAAGATTGAAAACTGAAACTGTATTTTCAATAGTATACTCAGCACACATACGCTGAATACTTTGAATTACGATCTTTTTAGCGTCCTTGTTAGCGGTAACTTTTGCTTGCTCAACGGTTTCTTTGATAATCGCCATTGCATCTGTCTCCGCTTTGGCTTTCACTGCTTCAAGTAATTGCTCTTTGGCCTCTTGTTCCGACAGCTTTGCAACTGTTTCTAGCGCTTTGATATGCTTTTCGTTGGCGTTATCTAACTCCTCTTTCTTCTTTGCTACAATCTTGAGTTGCGTATCTAAATTCTGTCTGATGCGCTTAATATCTGCATCTCTTTGTTCAACTTCCTGGCGAAGATTTTCGACCTCTTTACGTTCTGCTTTGATCTTATCCAGCTTGGGTTTCAACTCTGCCTCCTGCGTCTTAATCTCCATTTCCCTCTCCTTCATGGCTACCATATGATCCGTCTTGCTAGCCTCAAATTCCATCTTTAAGCGAGAAAACCTTTCTTTAGCCTCTGCAATTTTCTTATTCTTGATTTTTTCATTGTGCAGCTCTGCCTTTTGCGACATGTTCTCTGCCTTGGATTTAGCGTCCTTTATGATTCGATCGGCTGCCACACGCGCCTCTTTAATCTGCTGATCAGCCTTGGCATTCATCTCATCTACTCTCGACTGCTGCGCTTTTTTCCCGAATACATTGACGACGATATATCCTATAATAGCACCGACTACTACTCCAATTAGTAATCCTGTTCCTATGTCCATCTGTCATTCAGTTTATATGATGAAATAATTATTTTCAAATAAGCTAGTGTTGGTCACCTCAAGTACTGAGCTATAGGCTCAACCTGGGCCGACGTACTAGTCATGCAAATCAACTAGGCCTTTGTCCTAGTTTACCAAAAAATAAGACGGAAAAATAAGATTAGGCTAGCAGTTGATTGAGAAGCGAATCTAGTTTGCTAAGTTTATCATCAATGCCATTGGAAGGGATAGAAGTTTGATTTTGTTGGGCTTTATGTAAGTCGACCGCGTAAGTAAGGATAGCCATAGAGAGGCAATCCTGCTTATCCTTGTTGGTATAGGTCAACTGAAAACGATTTATTTTTTCGTTAACTTCTTTTACAATTCGCCGAATGGTTGCTTCGTCCCCTTCTTTAACTTTCAAAGGGTAGGGGCGACCTGCGATTAATACGGTTATCTGTTTGGTTTCTTGCCCACTCATACCCTAGGGATTGTTACTTAACCACTCAATACAATTATCTATTTCCTTAATGTATTGATCCAATTGCTTTTTCAGCTGTTCTGAATCTGCTGACTCGCTCACGTGCTGCGTATCCAACATCCCCTGCGTCTTATCTAATTTATTCTTTAACGTCAGAACCGCTCCTTTTTGTTTATCCAGATCAGTTTTTAGACGTTCATTTTCGGCTTTAAGGGAGTTGTTTTCTTCATTAAGGCGGTCCATCTTTTGGGCCAGTTGCCTTATCTTCAATTCAATATTATCAATTTTTTCCGTAACCTGCATGGGATCACCGTTGTTTCTGGGACTCAAATCAGGAATAGAATTGGAGAGTATCGGATTACTAAAGTCGATAGGTAGTTATTGGCCTTGTCCTGTAAACCCTAATTCTCGATCTTCTATCTCATTACCTTTGCCGTTTTTTCGCCCTCAGGCAGATGCTCTCTCTCACCTTATCTAATAGCTGCGCCCAATTGCGCTTCACAAGTCTTGATTAGCTTTTGCATTACCTTATCTACCTCTTTATCCACCAAAGTTTTGGTTGGATCTTCAAAAACAAAACTCACGGCATAGGACTTTTTGTTTTGTCCCAGTTGGTCCTCATTGATATACACATCAAAGAGGTTGATGTCTTTTATTAATTTCTTGCCACTTTTGGCAGCAATTGCTGCAATATCACTAAATTTTACCGAATTATCAACCACCAAGGCTAAATCCCTACGCATCCCTGGGAACTTGTTAAGTTCCTCAACTTCAATCTTATGCTTACGCAAAGCCTTGATAATGAGGTCCCAATTAAATTCAGCATAGAAGACCTTATTTTTAATGCCCATCTTCTTGGTGACCTTACTGCTTATTTGGCCGAATGTCACCACAGATTGAGGGCCACGATGGTATTTTAGTCCATAGCTAAAGGGTTCATCCTGGATAGCTGAGATTTGATAGCCACTCATCCCTAAACGCTCCAACACTTTCCTCACCATAGCTTTCATGGAAAAGAATGTCACTTCCCCGCCTTCTTTATTCAGCCAACTTTCCCCAAAGTTTTGTCCCGTCAAGAACAAGCTAAGATGATTCTGCTCCTTGTACTTATCTTCTGCCTTTCTATAACTACGACCGAATTCGAAAAGCTTAAGATCACTTTCCTTTCGGTTTTGATTATGCTGAATAGCCTCTAATCCACTCACAAGCATGGTGGGCCTCATGATATCCAAATGCACATTGGAGGTATTATTCACATATACCAATTCCTCCGCTGGCACATGTGTCAACATCTCCTTGTAGTAACGAGATTCGCTGAGCGAAAGCGCCATGATCTCATTGCACCCACTGCCCACCAACATATCACTGATGCGATCTCGAATTAGATTGGGATCAGGTTGTTGAGAGAAAACAACGGCATTGCGGAAATGCGTAGGAAGCGGGACATTGTTGAATCCATAGATTCGTAAGATTTCTTCAATCACATCCGCTGGTCTGGTAACATCCGCTTTATTGGTAGGAACAGCTACAGTGAAGGTACCTGCTGTTTCTCGTACCAGCGGCATAGCCATAGCTGCTAGAATCTCCTTTATCTTATCTTTGGACAACTCCACACCAATCAAACGATTGACATGCTGATAATTCACTTCTACCTCTTTAGGTGCTATCGGACTAGGATAGATATCTACAATAGCTGAAGCTAATTCACCGTCTCCTAGCTCCTTAATCAAAAGCGCAGCGCGTTTCAATGCATCTACTGTGATGCTAGGATCACTTCCCTTCTCGAAAACTTTGGCCGCATCTGTTCGCAGATTGTGCCGCATGCTACTCCGACGGATAGATTTGGCATTGAAGTGTGCCGCCTCTAGGAAAATATGCTGCGTATTGTCTTTAACACCTGAATTGAGCCCTCCAAACACGCCACCAATACACATCCCATTGGAAGCCCCATCACAGATCATAAGATCTTCGGCATCGAGTTTTCTTTCCACCTCATCCAAAGACAGGAAGGAGGAACCACCAGGAAGCGTTTTTACGATGATTTTATGATCTGTAATCTGATCATAATCGAAGGCGTGCAAAGGTTGACCATATTCGTGTAACACAAAGTTGGTAATATCTACAATATTGTTGATGGGACGCACATCCACTGACAACAGGCGCTTTTTCAACCAATCTGGTGATTCCTTGATCGTAACGTTCTTAATGGTAATTCCTGAATATCGAGGGCAGGCTTCCGTATTTTCTACAACTACTTCTACGGGCATATCAGCACTATCTGTCGCGAAACTTGAAGTGTCGGGCAATTTGATTTCCACATCAAGTCCTTTGCTGATTTTCAAGGCAGCAGCCAAGTCCTTAGCAACCCCCAAATGATTGGTGGCATCGGAGCGATTGGGTGTCAACCCAATATCGTAAACATAATCTGTTTCCAGTTGAAAATAATCTCTAGCTGCTGTCCCAATTTTTGTCTCCCCAGGTAAAACCAAAATACCATCATGGCTCTCTCCTATGCCTAACTCATCCTCTGCACAGATCATTCCGAAAGAAACTTCTCCTCGGATCTTGCCCTTCTTTATAGTTAAAGGATCTCCTTCAATTGGATGTAAGGTAGTACCTACTGTAGCAACCAGTACCTTTTGTCCTTCAGCTACATTAGGCGCACCACAGACAATTTGTAAAGGCTCTGTTGCACCTATATCAACCTTTGTCAAGGACAAGCGATCCGCGTTCGGATGACGACCGCATTCTTGTACATGTCCTACTACTACTCCAGCTAGTCCCCCCGGAATACTTTCCACTTCTTCCATACCTTCTACCTCTAGTCCAATCGCAGTCAAAGTTTCCGATAATTCCTCGGGACTTAACTCGATGTCCATATAATCTTTCAGCCAATTAAGAGATACTTTCATGTCATATCCGTATTTGAAAGCGCAAAGATAGCTAATTGAAATAAGTCATAAAGGAAAAGTAGACATAAAGATCAGAGGATCCATATATCTACTCCCCCTTACATGCTGAACGGGCATATAGACACAAAAGTTCCGTAGAATAACAGGGGGGATTAGGCTGATTTCTTAAATGAGTTTGAAACGCTTGGCAAAGACGTCGATTTGATCTCGCCCATTGGGCAAGTAAGCCTTTATGCGCTTGAACTCAAAAGTATCCCCAACTTTCAAGTTAGCTAGGCTTGCTCGCATTTCCGGAGATAATTCATTAGAACCCTCCACTTGGTATGTATAGCGTTTCCCATTTTGAAAAACGACTAGCTGAAAACTAAAGATCTGTGAGCCCTTGGCGCATCCGGCTACCCCCAACTCACAAGACGATTGCAGCGCCTTGGCGGTGATCTTCCCTCCCATCTTTTTGCCAAAGACCAGATAAGCTCCCCCGATATCTGTAGACAATCCGATATTCGCAGCGGTTGTAAACGGTGCTCCTAGCAGGCATAGCAGGAAAAAATTAATGGCAAGTAAGTTTTTCATAATCGTTAGTTTAATGAGCAAATGCTTATGTCCTTCGGAAAATAAGGCACTAGCCCATGCCGCATTCTTAAAAAGAGACCAAGCGGAGATTACCACCCAACAATAACCTATTTCCATAAATCCGGTTGTTGGACATCTTAAAGCCCTTGTTCGGCTACATTTTTCCTTACTTTGGGTAGAATTCTCGTATTTTCAATTTGTGAATTCAGCTAAAAAAATGGGTTTGTCAAGTGGGGTTGACCTACAACTAATCTTTTGGGGGCTATATATATTTTCTGAGTACCTGGCCAACTTAATGCATATTCCTGATGGTGAGACGCTCCAATTTTTGAAATCCACCTTGCTCTCTTTGCCCGCTTTATTACTAGCTACCTATATATTGATCCGATTCGGTATTCCGCTCATCCTGCCTACTAGTCGATGGTTCGCTTTTTCCACGCTGGTCATCACTTTAGCTATTTTTCTCTTCTATGCACGCCTCCAATGGCTCACCTTCATTCAGTACCTTGAGCACGATCAAGTATTTCAAATCCCAGGCACCAAGGTGCTAAAAAATGTAATTAGAGATTATGCCACGGTAGGGCTAGCCGTTTGCATATACATCATTAACGACTACCGGGTTAAACAATCTCTAAATGAAAAATTGATCAAAGCCAAGGCAGAAGCTGAAATCAAACTTTTGAAAGGACAGCTACATCCACACTTTCTTTTTAACTCTTTGAATAACATCTATAGCTTGGCCTTACTACAGTCCGAACATACGGCAGATAGTATTTTAAAGCTGACTGATCTGCTTGACTATCTCGTTTATAGAGCCAACCTTGAATCCGTCCCAATCGAAAAAGAGGTTCAATTATTAGAGAACTACATCGGTCTGGAAAAGCTACGATACGGTGAGCATCTTAAAGTCAGTATGAATCTGGAGGAGGTAAGTAATGGGGCGATGATCACACCGCTAATTTTACTCCCCTTTGCAGAAAACTGCTTTAAGCATGGAGGTCCAGGCCCAGATGGCAGCTTTGTCATTCAGTTAGTCCTCCAAGCCGATGAAAAAGCACTCTTCTTTTCTCTAAAAAACACTAAAAAACAAGGAAGGGTAGAAAATAAATCAAATGGAGGAGTAGGGTTACAAAATCTTAGGGAGAGGTTGAGGTTGATCTATCCAGATCAGCATCAGCTTGATATTCTTGAAACGGACGACGCCTACCAGGTTGAATTAAAGATCAAATTGAAAGCTAATGAAAAAGTATAGATGTTTTATCCTGGACGACGAGCCGCTGGCCATCAAAGTGATCGAACAGCACCTCAGCAAATTCAATGAATTTGAGATTTGTGGCTCCTCAACTTCCCCCTTGGCAGCTTTACCTGCCATCAAATCTGAGAAGCCAGATTTACTATTTCTCGATATCAAGATGCCAGATATTACTGGCCTGGACCTGATTGAGATTCTGCAATTCAAGCCTGCCATCGTTCTTACCACTGCCTTCAGAGATTTTGCGGTAGAAGGCTTCGAGTTAAATGTCATGGACTACCTGGTTAAGCCCATCCCCTTCAAACGCTTCGTCAAAACCATCGAAAAATTTTTGGAAACACAACCTGATGCTAAGACCATGGTATCCAAGACGAATGACAGCTTGTTTGTCAGGGCAGACCGTAAGCGAGTACGCATTCCATACCAGGATATCTTATATGTAGAGGGAGTCAAGGATTACATCAAAATTGTTTTACAGAATAAAACCATCTTAACTAAGATATCCATCAGTGCGTTTCACAAGCAACTTCCCGATCCAACTTTCATTCGCATACACAAGTCATACATTGTCGCCAAGGACAAAATCACCGCCTATACCGCCACGGACGTCGAGTTAGATCGAAAAGAACTTCCTATTGGAAGAATGTACAAGGAGAGTTTCGCACAAAAGATGGGCAAGTAATCCACCAATGTACCTTAGCCAAGCTACTGGGAGATCTTGTTTTCATCAGCCTGCAAGATCCGGCGCACTCCTTTACTAAGATCGTTCAAACTGACATATGCTACTACGTTTAGCTGATTGAGATCCCATGGTCCTCCACTATCAGCGGTGGGAACACTCACCCGAAAGGACTCTGTTAGTGCCTTTCCACTAACCAGGCTGTTACCCAGACTCATCCCATCAAAAGGAGTAACTACGGATCGCATGATATGACTGTGCTTAAAATCATCAATGACTCCAGTACTTGAAAGTTGCTTGTCTATAATATTGTCCTCTGTTAGCACCACTGTTAGGCGTATATCTCCATCCAGATTCTGATTGGGTACAATGGTCACGTCGATATTTACCACTCTATTAATGGTCTCAAGGGAAGTTTCGACATTGAGTCCCACCTCCGGCGGCCGGTTAATCTCTTCTGCGATAAACCCTGGCCATTGATTTTTGCCCAACAAAAGATCGGTCTCATTTTCGAATAATTCTCGGTTGACACTGCCAGTAGGAATCCCGATGGGTACACCAATGAAATCCAATATTTCTGTTCCTTCAATCGTCCGAAAATCATAGGTTGCATCCGTTACGGGCCGAGCTTGAGGAGTTGGTAAAAAGGTATGCATGGTTACTACAACCAAATTCTCACCATATAAGGATTGGAGGTTGGCAATCTCCCGGGCAGCATCCGCACAAGGTGCGCAATTAGCCCCTGATATTTCTTCCAAAAGTACTTTGCGTTCGCCATTAGGTTGGAAAGCAGGAATAGGATTATCTACCTCTACACAGGTAACAAAAACAGTGCTAAAAAACAGGAAATAGATAAGAGTTTTGAGACGCATAGCTTTTGAAGAATTAGTTCAATTTTGGGTCTATGATACAACTAATAATGGATTTGGAGGGTCGGCAAATATTCAAAAGGGCGGTCGTTGCATTTTATTCTCCTCCCTTTGTTTAATGTCATACTGCATTTGTATCCTATGGGTTGCTTCTAGAGTAAAAAATGTTTCGCCTAAATCGTTGAGTCTAGTCATCCAAAGCTTCGATCTCTGGGTCCGAGAAACTATTCACGACGACATGATCCTTGGTAAAATTGCACCACTGGCAATCGGGTTTCCCACAGCCTTCATAAAAATCATGTTGTTGGATCTTGGCGTAAGTCTCGACAATTAATTGCTTAACCAAAGCCACATCTTTTGCAGTAAAAGACACCGATTTGCGAGGAAATACGCCCGTTGCATCCGGCTCCAGATAGGCTATCTGGCCTTCCTTGATGATATGTGTTGACCCGGGATAGGTTTCATAAAGTAATTTATAGAAAATCAATTGCCGCCAATAGTTACCTCCATAAGGTTGGGATTTACTTGGCGGGCTCATTCTTCTAGCATCTTGACTACCCGTTTTATAATCGACAATTGTTGCCTGATTCTGCTCCTGAAAAACCAATTTATCAATGGTACCATTGACTGGAACTCCTTCAATTTCTACATTTCTAATCGTATGCTCTACCCGAGTTTTTTTACTCCAATGCTTACTATTCTGCTGGTAGAAATCTGCTAGGTATCGTTGCCCCATTTTGAGTCTGCGCTGATACCCCTTATGTGTAAAGTAAGCACGCCAATGTTCCATTTCTGCTTCAAAAAGAGACAGTAAGGTGCTAGCGGCAGGAAAACGCTTTCGTTTGGATTGCAACATGCGCTCGTAAAGGCGCTGTAAGCTATTATGCATGGCGGTCCCGTACGTAGCGGCCTCGCTCTGTAAACTAGGGACGCGTAACACTGTTTCATAGTAAAACCCAAGCGGGCATTTGAGGTATCGATTCAAACTAGAAACACTCATGCTATAATTGGCTAATAACGCATCTATCGTGGATTTCTTTAATCGCCCGACCTTGGGAGCTTTAACCTCTACCAGTTGTAGAAGATTTGCTTCGAGCAATTGAGCCTGAGATAAAGATTTGGCCGTGTTAGGTACTTCTACATAACGACCAATTTCATCCAAAAACCGAGATCGTTGTAGTGGCTTCCCTTGATGTTCCAAACTGTAAGAAAGAACCAGGTTCTCCTTCGCCCTCGTGATTGCCACATAAAACAGGCGGCGACGCGCTTCCAAGGCATCCTCTTCTCCTGAAAAACTTAGGGTATCAGGTATTACAAATCGATAGGAACTTCTTCTCGTACTGGGCTCCCAAAAGTCTTTTACCAAATCCATCACAAATACCGTCTGAAACTCCAGTCCTTTTGCACTATGCGCAGTCAGAAAATTAACCCCTTTCTGTGATTCGATCGTTTTCTGTAGGGGAATAGCTAAACGATTGTCGTCCATACTTTTCAGCATTTCCAGTAATCGCCCCAAATGAAGCCGAGGATAGCGATTAGCCTCTTGTCGAACATATTCGAAAAAGCCAAATAATACCTGTACCAACCATAAGCGATCTGGCGCAGCCATCAACTGTTTCAGCATCCCACTCCGGTTAATCACATGTTCCAAAAATACCGGAAGCCCCTCTGTGTGTAATTCTCGCAATTGAAGTTCTAGAAATTCGCTACAAGCTTGAAAGGCTTTACTGTTCTGGACTCCCGCTGCCTTTAACAGAGTCTGTTGGCCAATACCTTCCCGCCAGCTCGGTCGTTTTCCAGACTCCATCTTGGCCAAAAAGATGCTAAAGCGTGCCAAATCAGCTGCTGACAATCCCCAATGTGTAAAATGCAATAGCTTAAATAGCAGATGTTCTCCTCCTTTTGGGCGTTCTGACTCCAACCAGAGATACTCCAGAAGAAGACGAACATTCCTAATGAGTGGCTGATCCAGTAGGTTTATCTTCCGTCTTAGGGTATAAGGTATTCCTTTTTTTTCCAACAAGGCAATGAGTCGTTCGGCCTGTCGATGTCTAGCATAGATGACAGCAACTTCGTTGAGTGGATAGCCTTGTTCGTGTAGCTCTTCAATATGGTGCAGAATATCCGCTTCCTCCTGTAATCGGTTAGCATAACAATTTACTCTGGGAAGGTGGGTGAGCTGACCGTAATCCGGATGCCTGGCCTGCAGTTTTTTCTCAATACCAAGGGACTGCAGGTGATAAATGATCCGTTTTTCATTGTTGCCAATCAAAGTATGGGCAGTCTGCAATATCGGCTGCGAGGAACGATAATTTTCCTGTAGCAGGACGATACTCAATTCCAATTCATATCGATGATAAAAGTCAAGTAGATTTTTCAACCTCGCTCCTTGGAACTCATAGATCGACTGATCATCATCCCCTACAATAAAAATATTTGGGTTATCCCAGTAACTACTCAGTCGGTTAAGCAACTCATTTTGGGCACCATTGGTATCTTGAAACTCATCAACCAGGAAATACAAGTATTGTTCCTGGTAGTTTCTCAACAGCGCCTCATTCTCCTCAAACGCGCGCAGAACCCAAAGGATCATATCATCAAAATCATACCGGCGCGCACGCTTTAGAGCATATTGATACTGAGGATACATAGCCACCGCCGAACGGAGTAAGGTCATCCGTTGTCTCATCTCTTCCAATTTGGCTTCCTTTAGCATGCCCTTCCTAATCGGTCCGCGATTCACCTTATAAATAAAGGCTTCGCGCTGTGGTAAACTCTCCTCATACTCCTTGATCTTGCCATGTATATACCCTACAGACCAATCCTCGGATTTCATCTTTGTAAAAAGATCATACAAATGCCCCTCATAGAAATAAGGATCAGAGCGACCATGTTTCAGAGGATGCCCTATATCTAATTCATCTATCAAGCGCCTAATAATTTCCACGCGCTCCAAATCACTCAATGGCTCTAAATCATGCCGGCCGAACAGCTCCAGATTATCCTGAATTATGGTATTGCAAAAAGAGTGAAAGGTATAAATATGTACCCGATGAGCCTCCGGACCAATAAAGGTGATAAGACGCTCTCGCATAGCTTGCACCCCGGCGTCCGTAAACGTGAGACACAAAATATTATTGGCCTGCGTATCCGTAGATTGTAGAATCTTGCCAATCCGAGCACTAAGGATATGCGTTTTTCCCGTACCCGGTCCAGCCAATACCAATACAGGTCCCTCTATCTGATCCACTGCTGCTCTTTGCTGCGCATTCAGTTGATCAAGTATCGATAGAAAAGTCTCATTGTATTGAGTGATCGGCGAAGGATTGGCCATTATTTTCTCCTTTGTGACCAAGATATGTACACCAATCAATATATTTCAAGAATAGTCCTAATAATTTTGAAGAGCTTGTATCCCAGTAGGTAACCGCATTGTTAGATATATGCTATTCGTATTACATCGGCTCTCCTATTTTTGGCTAACTCGCTTAACTCTATTCCAAGTTTGAGTACGAAAAAAAGGACCTAGATAGCCTCTGACCTTTAGTCGATCCGCGGATTCTAACCATAAAGAACCTGCATAGGTTTTCCCATTACCGGGGTCAAGTAATTTGCCCTGTTTCCAACGCTGCTGCCCTTCTATGAAATTCCATAGTATCGTCATACCAATAACCTTCTGGTTTTTTCTCTCGTCAGCACATCTCACACAAATGGGATCAGCACCCTGCCAAGGAAGCGGATATAGCTCCTTCACTCGCCCCTTTAGTTCGCCATCCTCTAGCCTAATTTCAACCAACGCCATTGGCAATCCAGAACGATCATCAATAGTTTTCCATAAACCTGTAAAGGCATTCCCTGGAAGTTTAACTCCCTCCCTAAGCCAGGTTTGGGTTCGATAGAATAGATTAAACGGCCCAGCATATCCCCTAACCTTTAGGGTTTCTTCTCCTGAAAGCCACATCTTACTCTGGTAAATCTCCCCTCCCTCCGGGTCCAAAATCTTCCCCTTTTTCCCCTTCAAATCAAAACCCCAGATCATATCCATCCCGATCACAGCTTGCCCTTTCCGCGCTCCTTCACAAGCAGAACATACCGGATTCCCCATTTCATCGGTAGCTATGAGCAATTCTACAATTTTTCCTTCCAGCTTATTCCCAGCTTGCTTTATTTCGATCATAGCTACGGGTTCTCCTGTTTTGTCATCTATGGTTTGCCAGAGACCTGCAGGAGACTGGCCATGCAAAACAGGAAGGGAGAAAAAGAGAATAATGATTGAACTAACTTTCGATAATTTTCTAGTTGAGATTGCCACTTTCTGTCGGGATCGGCTAGTAACTTCTTCGAAGGTCTCCACATAGACTTTGTCTTCTGTTCCAAACCATCGATCCCACCAAGTAAAGTATATGCCGTAATTGGTGTTAAAGTTCTTATGATGCAGATCGTGATGCGTAGTGGTTGTCATCCAGTTCAACCATTTATTGCGAATAAACCATGCTGGCAAGACTTCCATTCCCAGATGTGAAACCACATTCCTGATGATCATAGCCATCAAAAAGATCATCAACGCAAGGCCATGTACAGGCAAGGCAAAAACAAATATCACGTAGATGAGCGCCTCTAATACGGCCTCGATAGGATGAAACGAATAAGCAGCCCAAGGGGACGGATTGGTTGATTTGTGGTGAACGAGATGTACATATCTAAAAACCTTGGGATGGTGCATCCAACGATGTATCCAATAATAGTAAGCATCATGAGCTATAAACATAATTGCAAGACTTACCGCAAACCACCCCCATCCATAATCTGATACATTATCGTATACCTGGGTATAACCCCTTAGCTTTAGCTGAACAATACTAAATCCAATCAAGGAAAATATCACCACTGTACTCATAGAGTACTTGAATTCCGCCCATTTGCGACTGGCCTTCGGCCATTTCTGCTGTACCATGCGATGCTGCCAATATTTTTTGAACAGGACCCAAAATACTAGGTAAGCTGTACTCGCCGCGATGAAGTATCTCAAGAAATCATGCAAAAAAACATAGGGATAAATTTCAATGCCGGGTAGATTTTCCATTTGATTATTTATTGGTGAATGATGGCATCAAAACTATACCTGAGTCGGTCCGCAGTCTCTCGGATTGTGAAAAATGCTTATCGATTTCAGAATCGAGGAGGATTGGAGGAGCGACTTGATGGATAAAGGCACTAAACCTGGGAGCCACCTGTAGCCAAGGCTTGCTTTCGCCACTTCGTCGGCGTAGTACCCGTAATTTGCTTAAAGCTCTTGTTAAAAGGAGCTAAGGAATTATAGCCGAGCTGGAAGGCAATTTCCAGGATGGTGAGGTCCTGGCGCTGCTCATCGGCCAGAATATCGCAAGCGGCCTGGATTCGATAGGAGTTGAGAAAAGCATTGAAGTTGGCAAAGCCCAATTGCTGATTTATAGTTTGACGAAGCTTGTACTCTTTTACTGCCATTTTCTCCGCAAGCTGACGTATGGAGAGTCCTTCGGTCAAATATATTTCCTCCTCTTCCATTAAGCGGGTCAACTCTCGGATCATCTTTTGATCTAATTCCGGAGTAGGAGGAGAGAAAGTTTTTGTTTCTTTCAGCCTAAAGAAACCTGCCTTCACCCCTAAAATCTGCAATGCGAAGAGAAGTCCTATCGCATAAATAAAAACCTTTTGGAATAGCTCTAATACTGTAGGAGGAGAGGCATTGAGAAAGGCTAATTCGGTCAGCAAAGTCAAAGCTATAGCCGCTGCACAAAGCGCCAGGAAGACGCTTCTGAACTGAAATCGCTCCAAGACTAGATCGTCTCCTCTATTCCGTGCAGCTTCAACGATAGCAAGAATGATAAAGACAAATGCAATGGCATAATGCAATAGTTGAAAAATGACATTCTCGTCATCTGTAAGGGAAAAAAGGAAGTGATTACACTGCAAATAGATGAGGTATTCCATAGTAACAACCCCTGCTAACAATCCCCACCACCACCGTCTGAATTGAAAATCATCATCAAACAACGTTTTACTAAAAATCCAGAAACTAAAGGGAACGCAAAAGGTGATGATCAGGATGGGGTCGAAGAAGATCGATTCATAAGTAGCTTCCCAATCCGCCAACAAGTAAGCCATCACACTGGTACAGAGAAAAGCAGTTGCCCATACTTGCTCGCGTTTGATCTCCGAGCGAAGGACTGCTATAATCAGCACGATCAACTGAGACATTGTGAAAAACCGAAATATATCAATCAAAGAATCCACCCGCTAAAATTGACCATAATTCGGGGGATATGCAAACCGATGAATAGACTCCACCTTCCTTCACCAACAAAACCACAGGTTGACTCGAATTAATCCTCGAATCAACCTGTCCAAATCACTCTCTAGTCGTCCCAGCTGAAGGCCCGTTTTGAAGGAGATTAGTTGGAGCTAATACGCTTGGCTTCATCTTGTAAGCCCGTTTTTCGTTTACGAGCAGCCTTTACCTGATCATTTCCTAACTGATAGGTGAAATTGAAGCGTACTTGACGACTTTCCCATCCCCCATTCGCTCGAATGACTAAGCCTCCGAACTCACTGACACCGGACCATGGCATGCCTCGGAAAATATCCGTTATGCTTAGTTTGACGGTGCCTTTATCACTAAACACCTTCTTTTGGACACCAAAATCTACGCTGTAGATACGACCACTTTCATAGGTTCCGCCCCAGATACCAGGAGCGTTGTAAAAGCCAGATAATTGCAGCTTCCAATCAGAGGGTAGTGTGATGGTATTTTGGCCGTAGAAACTAAAAGAAGTCGCATTGAGGTTAATAGACTTGCCCTCTTCAAATGTAGCATCATACTGCGTGTTGTACACACTGGTGCTTGCATAGACACTCCACCATTTGCGGATATTGAAAGGATAACTCACACTCAAGCTGATATTTTTGCGATCCGCTAGGTTACGTTGAGAAATAAAGTTTTTATCCACTCCTAAAGTATCAGACACCTGTGCAAAGAAATCTGTAGTATGGCTGTAACTCAGCGTAGTGTTGAGCACATATTTGTAGGTATGAGAAAGCTGTACGCTATTGGTATATTGAGGTCGAAGGAATGGATTTCCTCTTCTAAATGAGAGTTCATCTAGCTTGAATTCAAAAGGGTTTAAATCCTGATAGGTTGGGCGATCAATCCGACGGCTATAGTTGACGCGCCATTGATTGAGTCGATTAGGAGAAAAAGTTAGCCCACCACTGGGGAAAAAGTCGAGATAATGACGTTCCACCTTATCTATTTCATTTTCCTTGGCGCTCGTCAGGTCTCCTAGAGAATTCGTCTGCTCCATACGCAATCCAACTTGCAGGTTCCATTTACGACCAAATTGCTTTTTGTACGTAGCGTATAGCGCATTAATATTCTCCGAAAATTCAAATTGGTTGCTACGATCAACATCTAGAAACGGGGTATCATCTTCTACATTGAAGAAATCAAAGATATTATTGGTTTTGACCAAGGAACTCTTGAAACCCAGTCCCAACTTCCCGCCACCCCAATTTTGCTCGTAATCCCCTTTCACAGTAAAGATATCTATTTCGGTAGGGGCATCCGTACTGAATACTCTTTCAAATAGTGTAACCTGCTCCGAAGGATCCTTGTATAAGTTCGGCTGCATCGAAAACATTTGGCTACGAAATAACCCATAATCTGCATCCACGTTTAGGGAGCGCCCGAGGGTATCCTTCCATTGGTAATTGAGGTTGAAGTTGAAATTGTCGCGCTGACTGTTATTGGTATTGTCTGCGATCAAGACCTGGCTTATAGTAGCGGCATTAGCGAAGGCAATGGGGGTCCGGCTATAGTTGATCCAATCGGACTGACTGATGTTTCCATTAACTAGGATACCAAAAGTCTCCTGTTTGTTAATGAACCAATCCAATCCAGTTTTGATATTATGCGTGGTCGCATTACGAGTATTCACCGAACGTTGGTCAAAAGTCTGCCCACTTTGCTCACGGAAGAGATTGATAAAGTCCTCCGACTTGGAAACGTTCAAACCGTAACTTCCAAAAAAGTTTGTCTGTTTGTTTCTTTGATTAAAACTGATTGAGTTGTTAGTTTTGGGGTATATGCCGTAAGATGCTCCAAGATTCACATTAGCATTAAAGCCATATCGCCTATCTTTTTTCAGTCGAATATTGATAATCCCTGCATTACCTTCAGCATCATATCTGGCGGATGGATTGGTGATGATTTCAATTGCATTGATTTCTGAAGATTGCAAGGAATTCAAATAGGCCGCCAAAGCCGCTGCGCCCAAAGGAGAGGGCTTGCCATCTATATAGACGCGCACCCCCGTTTTCCCTTGAAGCAAAATATTGTCGCTTCCATCAACGACTACGCCGGGTGATTTCCGAAGTAGTTCCATCGCACTACTTCCGGTGGCATTGATACTGCCTTCAACATTAAATACTGTTTTATCCGTCTTGACCTCGATCAAGGGTCGCTGCGTCTTTACAACTACTTCCTTGAGTTGAGCCGTCGCAACTTGCAACTGGATCGGGGCTAGCGCCTTTTTCTCTCCCTCCTTTAATACCACTTCTTGATAAGCGGGTTCAAAACCAATATTGGTAATCTGTAGCAAATAAGATCCCGCTAGGAGTCCTGGCATTTGAAAAGATCCATCCTCCTGTGTATAGTCGGCCTTCACCATAGTGGAATCCTGAGCCTTTAGTAAGACTACCGTAGCAAAACTCATACTGTTCTTGGTATCATCAAGTACTCGGCCTTGAATGCGTGCGTTTTGGGCAACGAGAAGATTTCCCGATAACAATAGTCCTAGAAAAAGGCTGATACGGATGCTTAAGGTGTAAGCTTTCATAAATGACAGTTTTAATTCATAATTGATGATTCAAAGCTAGTCCAGAAAGCAAGCGGAGTAAATCGTTTTCCGTTCAGTTGCCAAATGCGCCGATCAATTCAGGTTCATGTCATTCGTCGGGCTATATGGTCGTTCGTCGGAAGGGACAGCTGGGAAAATGGCTTTTTTCGTAGATTGGTCTTATGACTAATGCTCAATACTTAGATCGGCAATTTTGGAATATTCCACTGCGAGAATTACTGCTGTTTATCGGCATTTATTTTTTCTTTGCCTTTACCTACTTTATCACCTTGGTAGTAAACTCCGGAGCCCTTTACTTCTACTACCTGTCCGTTCCTTTGGATTACTTGCTTAAGTTTCTATCCATCATACCTTTCTGGTGGCTATATTTTAGAAGGCTAAAAGATTGGACCTTTTCCAAAAAATTAATGCTGCATCTTGTGACATTACCGATCTATGTTTTTTTGTGGATCAATCTGTATTACGCGAGTTGCGAGTTGCTAGGCCTAAATCACTTACGAGGAGTGGGAAGGGTTTGGGATCTCTACATTCCTTCTTTGCTCTACTTCATTCAATTCGGTATCCTACACGTATATGACTATTACAAGAAATTGCAGAAAGAAAGGGAACATGCAGCTGAGCTTCGGCAGATTGCTCTTCAAAGCGAATTGTCAGCTTTAAAAGCCCAAATCAATCCCCATTTTCTATATAATGTATTCAACACGATCAGTGCCTCTGTACCCGCAGCTCAGGAAGAAACGCGCATCATGATTGCTCAATTATCGGATCTGTTCCGTTATCAATTGAAAGCCTCTAAGGTGGAGCACGTAACCATAGCAGAGGAAGTTGACTTCATCAAAAAGTACTTAGATTTGGAAAAAGCACGATTTGGAGAGCGAATGGTCTATGAAATTGAAGTAGCTCCAGAAATTCTGCGGGAGAGAATCCCTCCTTTATTAATTCAGCCTTTGATCGAAAATGCGATCAAGCATGGCATAGCCCCATCTGTAACAGGAGGGAAGGTTTGGATTCAGGTTCATCAAGCCGGGGAAAAATTAGAGGTCATCGTGAAGGATTCTGGCAGAGGGGTTCACAACAACAACCTAGAAGGGCTACTGGATCAAGGTGTTGGCTTATCAAATACGCATAGAAGACTACTTAGGCGTTACGGTCAGGGTGTTCAACTAGAAAAGAATAAGCCTAGTGGCTTATGTGTTCAATTCTCAATTCCGTTGTGATATGCAGAAAGTAATCATTGTAGATGATGAGGCGCCCGCCCGTTCGCTCATCAGAGAATACCTCGCCGATTATCCAGATCTCGTTATTTTGCAGGAGTGTAACAATGGCGTAGACGCGGTTAATGCCATCAATACTTTCAAGCCGAGCATTGTCTTTTTAGACATTCAAATGCCTGGCTTAACTGGTTTTGAAGTTTTACAGCATTTAGAGGAAATGCCTCATATCATCTTCTCCACCGCCTATGATCAATACGCCTTGCAAGCTTTCGAGGTTCACGCCATGGATTACTTGCTCAAACCTTACACAAAGGAACGTTTCGCTCAAGCAATCAAGCGAACTGTGAATTCATCTGGAGACTATCTAGCCCAACTCCAAACACTAGCCGAAAGCATTAATACAAAAAGCAATACTTATCCAGAAAACATCTTGGTATCTAGCAAAAATAAACTGGTTGCGGTCCAGGTAGCGGATATTATCAGAATTGAGGCAGAGGGCGATTATTCCAAGTTAATTACGAAAGATCAGAATTATTTGAGCAATTATGGAATAAGTCAATTGGAAGAAAAACTCAATCCACAATTGTTCATTAGGGTACACCGATCTTCTATTATTAACATCAACTGTGTAAAGGAGGTCTTCAAGCACCCTGGAAGCTATGATATCGTTATGAACAACCGGAATGTAGTTCGAGTGAGCCGATCCTACCTCGACAACATTAAGAAGCTAACCTTTTAAGGTAACTGCTTTCTAGCCGGTCTGCTAGTTCATTGATGTCCTCCAAGCGAGCAATGCTGTTGACCCACTTTTCTGGAATAAGGTCAAGTCCATAATACAAGCCAGCCAAACCTCCCGTAATAGCTGCCGTGGTATCGGTATCTGTACCAAGGTTAACGGCTGCCAACACGGCAGAGGCATAATCCCCATATTTCAAAAAACACCACAAACTTGCTTCTAGGCTGTCCATAACATAACCGCCAGATTGAACATTTCCCTCCTGCTCAAGGTGAATTTCCCCGCTAAGTACTTTAGCAAAAACCTGCTGCTCTTCATCAGCAATTTCCTGATCTTGCATCCAAGTCTGCATTTGCTTACAAGCAGTTAGGTAAGCGGCTTTCTTTTCTTGACCCGCCAAGATTTGCTCCGCTATCGAAAGATAGAACAAACAGGCTATAGCTGATCTAATGTGGCCATGGGTTAAAGCAGAAACCTCTTTTATCACTTGAAATTGCTCATCGATGGCTTCCCCCTTGACCAGGAATAACAAAGGGATACAGCGCATCAGGGATCCATTGCCGTTATCCATAGGATCATCTGAATGCAGCCTGCCCAATTCCCCTCCACGCCCCGCAACGATCATATCCCTCAATTGACTTATAGCCGAGCTGGTTTGATTTCCAATATCAAATAATTCACCATGTGGACACCAATAATTGTCATACTTCCAACGAACAAAGTTTTGAGCCACATCCAGCAGATCATAACCTTTAGCAATGCTTTCTGCGATGCAAAAGGCCATAGAAGAATCGTCTGACCAGGTGCCAGCAGGCTGATTATAGGTTCCATAAGCCCTCATTCCGATGACCGGATCTGCCCTTAGTTCGGCTCGTGATCGAAATTCTACAGGAACACCAAGGGCATCGGCTACAGCAAGACCAATTAAAGCAGAATGAACAGGGTTAGGAGCAGGATGCATAGAACAATTTAGTAGTGAAAACAATGATTGTATACAATAATTTTAAGCCAGGTACTTTCCAACGATTGGCATGCGTCTTCCCATTCCAAAAGCCTTATCCGATACACGCAGAACCGGAGCGGTCTGATGCCGCTTGAACTCATTAATATTGACTAAACGGAGAATGCGACGCACCAACTTTTCATCATATCCCATTTCGATGATGTCCTGCGGGCTTTGATGCTTTTCAATATATTGATAGAGAATGGGATCTAATTCGTCATATTCAGGGAGGCTATCGGTATCCTTCTGGTCTGGTCGAAGTTCTGCACTGGGCGGTTTGGTTATGATGTTTTCAGGAATTACCTCTCCGTTCTTATTCATATACCGCGCCAATTCAAACACCTCCGTTTTATACACATCTCCAATCACGGACAAACCTCCACACATATCTCCATATAGGGTACCGTACCCAACCGCCATTTCACTCTTATTAGAGGTGTTCAAGACGATGTTTCCAAACTTATTGGAGAAGGCCATTAATAACATACCTCGAATACGAGCCTGAATATTCTCTTCCGCGATGTTGAAAGGTTTGGCCCAAAAATGTGGTTCCAGGGCTGTCGAAAAGGATTCGTACATAGATTCAATGGGAATAATATCATACTGGACGCCCAGATTCTCCGCTAATTGGCGAGCATCATTCACCGAATGGTCACTGGAAAACTGAGAAGGCATGAGAATCACTCGAACATTATCTTTCCCTAAGGCCCTGGCAGCTAAAACCGCAACCACCGCCGAATCAATTCCTCCTGAAAGTCCTAAAATGGCTTTCTTAAATCCTAGTTTCCCGAAGTAATTTTGTAAACCCATCACGAGCCCATCATGAATGAGCGTCATCTTATCTTTCTCCTGCTCCCGCTCTTGTCCACCCTTCATTACCTCATCCAAATCAAAGGTTTTGACTTTCTCCTTGAAATAGATCATCTCTTGAAACACCTTGCCATCAGGAGAGAAAACGACTGATCCCCCGTCAAATAGGATCTCCGTTTGCGCACCAACATGGTTGACGTAGAACAGCGGAAGTTTGTATCGCTCCACATTCGTTTTCAAGACATGTAGTCGATCTTCCGCATGAGCAAATCCAAAGGGAGAAGCTGATACATTTAGGATGAGCTCGGGAGACTGATCCATCATCTCATCCATGGGACATATCTTGTACAGGGGGTTCTCATTTCCAACATTCCATAGGTCTTCACAAACAGTCAAAGCGATTCGTTTGCCCTTATATTCCAACACCTTCCACTCAGAAGCGGGCTCGAAGTAGCGGTACTCATCAAAAATATCATAGGTGGGCAGTAAGGTTTTATGTTGGACAAAATGCACTTTGCCTTCCGCTAGGAAATACACAGAATTATAAAGATCTTTGCCTTCCACCACCGGGTTTCTACTGACTGCCCCTACGACGATGGCAATGTCTTGAGCGAACTTAGCCAACTCTTTTATGCCATTTTCTGCTAAGTCGATAAAATCTTCAAACTCCAAGAAATCCCTGGGCGGATAACCCACGGTGGCCAACTCTGGTAAACAAACGATATCGGCTCCTTGGGATTTGGCCGTTTCTACTGCTGCTTTCATTTTCTCCAGGTTCCCGGCAAAATTCCCGACGTGTACATTGATTTGCGCTAAGGCTATTCTCATGGTCATGTTTTTGAGCAGAGGCATACAAGGCACTCCTTATATTGGCCTAGGCCAACTGTGTTTGAGTATTTCTAAATTGTGTTATAATTTGTTTCACATCCGCAGTTAAGCGAACGAAAACTTCGTCTAGTATCTCGGCCGGTACAGCCCCGTAATAGGCTTCTGCAATACTGCCTGCCATCGCGGCAATCGTATCGCTATCTCCGCCTAGTGAAATAGCGTTTCTCACCGTATCCTTAAAGTCTTCTCCGTCCAAGAAAGAAACAATGGCCTGCGGCACAGAACCCTGGCAACTTACATCAAAGCTATAATTGGGTCGTATATCATCCACCGTTTGACGTAAGTCATATTGAAAAGTATCGGTGCAATAATCGCGAATGGCGTCCTTTTCATGTCCGGTACGCGCCAAAAAAATACTCGCAGCAATTGCTTTTGCGCCCTTTATACCTTCTGGGTGGTTATGGGTTACTGCGGCGCTTGCTTCTGCTTCCGCTAACACCTCATCGAGCGTATTGCACAACCAACCAACCGGGCTTACTCGCATGGCCGATCCATTGCCCCAGCTATTGTAGGGCCCCTTTATCTCACCCGCCAACCACCCCTTAAAGGTGCCTCCATAGCCCGCCAATGGGTAGCGGCGTCCCCAGCTTTTCAAAGCAGATTCGTAGGGTAATTCGTTTAGCATAGCATCCGCTATGGCAATGGTCAGCACCGTATCATCTGTAAAAACCGATGAATGCTCAAATAACGGAAATTCTTTCTGCTTCCAACCATTTCGCTCAAATCTTGACCCGATAATGTCTCCGGCAATAGCTCCAAGCATACCTCTATATTTAGGTGATCAAAAGAATCGCTAACAGCGAATTCGAAAACAAATATACAGGCACTTAGTTTAAAAGTCAAACTAAGATGAAATATTAAATCCTTTTTTGACTAAAATCGACTTGCGGCGGAGCCTACATTCGCTTATATTACTGGCAAAGTGCGACCATATGAACTACCCTCACCAGTTGCTGCTGGTAATCTTTTTATGCCCTTTATTTATCCAGGCCCAGGTCCTCATTCCTACTGAGTTGGACACTGATTTACTGGAAGAAAAACTCTTGGAAGTTACCAATGCCTATCGCCAGGCACAAAATCTCCCAACCTTAGCCTTAGACAATATCCTGAAGTTGGCTGCCAAAGACCAGGCTCGCTACATCAAGGCGGTGAAAAAGCTTTCACACGACCAGATGTTTACTGGAAAAAAAACGCTGGAGGAACGGGTGAACAGCCATGATGGCACCTTCGGCTTCCTGGTTGAGAACCTGGCCCTCGTCCCTATCATGGAAAGCTACGAGGTTCAAGCCGAAGCCATTTTCAATTATTGGAAAAATAAGGCTGAGGATGATCATTTAAACAACTCCATGCATGCTTTAATGGGGTCATTCTTTGTTTTTGACCCGAGTGACAATGGGCTTTACGTCGTTCAGGTCCTTGCGGGTAAAGCTTTTCAAGCTTTCGATGGAGTACAGGTTGTAACAGATGCCTATTCCTTACAGTCCTTTGAAACCCAAACTTGCCAATTGGTAACGGACCATCCCTATCTAAGCATCGATCTCCCTATACATTTGCGCATGTTCGGCTCTTCCATTTATTTGGAATATCATGACAAGGCGGTCTTGCAAGAAATGATCTCCGAAAACCGTGATGGGTTGGCCATTGATATTATCCATAAAGATCAGTTTAGGTGTGAAAGCGAGATAGACCTCTATCCAAATCCTGCGCATGATGGATTCCTGTTGGAGCCCGTGTTTTCAAAAGAACTGTACCGCAATAACCAACACCCCGACACTAATCGCTTGTATACCTATTTAGGCAAAGTTCCGGCTAGTCTGGATCAAAAGAATCTTCAGCTAAATATCGTGTTAATCAAAAATAATAGAGCTTGTGAAGAAGTATATCCAGTAGCCATCCCCTTCAGTGATCTACCTTTATTTCGCATCAATCCGATTTGGGCCTTCGGTAAAGATGAAACGGTACAGCCTATTCAAGTAGCAGCCGTAGAACATATCAAACGCTCAGCCTCCAAAGCCATCTCCTCTACCGAGAGCCTAAAACTTCAATTTGACAAAAGTAGTGTCAGTTTCTTCCCGGGAGAATGGGAGAAAGTCAATCAGTTTATCGATAAACATAAGGGCCAAATTGATTCCATCCGGGTGCTTGCCTACAGTTCAATTGAAGGTAGCACCGCGAATAATCTGGTGCTCCAGCAGGAGCGGGCAGATACGATAAAAGCAGCCCTTGAACAACTCGGAATGGATAGTTCCAAAATCAAAACGCAGGCAGCAGAAAACTGGGCTCTATTCCATCGTCAAGTATTGGGAACAGCGTGGGGTTCATTGATCCCAATGGACAGAAAACTGGTCAAACAAAAGCTCAATGAGCCTAGTGTCGAAAAATCTTTATCGGCACTATTGGCAGAACAAAGAGAAGCACAAGTAATCGTCTACTATCAACAAAAGCGAAATGGAGCATTTAGCCCTTATGAAACCGCCTCAACATCCGATGATGCCAAAACGAAATTAAATACTTTACAAACAGCCATTAACCAAGAAAAAACAGAAAGCGCATTACAGTTACAGGAAGAATTGATCCGGCTATTTTTGGCATTCAAAGTCAATCTATCCGATCTGCTTCAAATAAATATTCCTGTCAACGCTAAGAATAAGTGGTTGCTTAGCAATGCCCTTTCCCTAGAGCTTTTTTTCAAAAAAAATATACGTACAGACGAGGCATACATCAATCGAATCAAGGAGGTTCAAGCACTTGCTCCACTTGATCTGTCTTTCCAGTTTAACTATTTGGGCTACGCAGTACGTTATCTCTACGAAGAAGGAACTCCATTGGAAGATCCAGAATCTTTAAATTCAGCCATTTTACAATTGTATGATCGTCGGGAAGCCGCGATTCAATACCAAAACATTGAACGCACCTTGGATCGCTTAATGGTCAACTTCCACCTTGCCGCCGTAGATTACTATTTCCATCAAAGAAGGTATAGTGACCGAAACGCTTCCATGCTAGCTATCCAGGATTTTTTCTCACAAGAAGACATCAGTGAAGCGGAAGCCCTCTCCCTGACCCGTTTTTTTAACCGCAACTATTATTTGGACTGGTCATTGGAAACCATGCGCCCTTACCTTGATCGAGAAGATGCTTCAGAAAACCTTCTTTTCACCTATTTCCAAACCTTTAGCATTTGGGCAGGAGGAGAACGGGAGATGCCCTACTACGAACTCTTGGAACGCTGTTTGGCTAAGAACCCGAAAAGACTTTGCCAATGGATCAAAACCTATTTTCAGCTACAAAGAGATGAAAAGATTCGACAGGTCTTCTGCGAAAGTTGTAATGAATAGGCAAAATGCCATCCTAAAAAATGAAGAAACTGCTTATGGTTACCCCAACAAAAATGACCAACAATAGGATCATGTAGGAAATTCCAATGAGCAGTAGCTTTCCTATCGTTCTACCCCATTTCTCTCGATATACTCGTTTTAAAGCCAAGAGCAAATAAATGGCTGAGATCGCGATAACCAAGATCAAAAGATTAATTCCTGTTCCGTAAGCTATTAGTAATCCTAAGCTCACTAGTAGAAAAAAGAAAGAGTGTAGATGAAAGGAAAAAACTAGATGTTCAACGTAAAAGAGCTTCTGTTTTCGATAAAAGAGCTGAAACATCAAAGCAATGACGGGCATGATCAGCAATGCAATCCATGACATACTCCCCACCAAATAGGAGGATAGAACACTTTCATCTTGTATATATTTTGCGGTCTGTTGGAAGGTTTGACGATTAAACCAACCATTCGGCTCGTACTTATCGGTTAATTCTTTTGGACTGAGTTGCAGAAAGTCTTCTCTACTGATCATTCTCACTCCATCATCATCAAAGAGTGTCATGTATTTCCGTAGGTTGAAGCTATCGCCATACCAACCTACCCGCCGTCGTAAGAAGTAGTGAAGGGAATCAAGGGCTTGGTCCACGGTATCGTTCTGAAAAATGTCGCTAGCCTGTCGCTGAGCCATCACCAAAGAATCCATCAGCAATTCAGTTTGGTTCTGCCGCTGCATCTCATCCCATATTACATATGGGTGGTTAGTTACTTTATCAAAGTCAAGATACCCCATTGTCAAAATGAGCAGAATGGACATGACCAAGAGGGTACGCAGCGGATGTACATACTTTTTATGTTTACCCTCAAAGTATTCTTCTGTAAGTTTTCCGGGAACGAAAAGCGCCCGGAGTGTACGCAATGTTCGAGATTCTATATTGAAAACCGCATCAAAGAATTCCGTGAATAAGCTTCTAACCGTTATGCGGCCATCCGAGTCTTTTTGGCCGCAGTAAACGCAGTAAACCGCTTCTTGGTGCAGAGGCTGCTCACAGTTTTTACAATATGAAGTGGAAGATGGCATATCTTTCTTAAGAAGCGTTTCTGCTTTCTATAAACCTAATCTAAAGGTAAAAATAATAAGCATGCCCTATAGTCTAGTCTAGAAACCAGCTCTACACTGTTTTCTTATTCCCTTTTTCCAACATACACCAGCACGGAAGTGTAAAGAAATCTAAAGCCCATCATTTTTTCGTACCTTTGTGATAAGGCTTTGGCAAAAGAAATGACACATTACCACTTCCCAAAGCCTAAAATTAATCCATCTATTGCATGAGTACATTCGTCGTATCGGCACGCAAATATCGACCTAATCGTTTCGATGAAGTAGTAGGGCAGGAGCATGTTTCACTGACCCTAAAAAATGCCTTGCAGAACGACCATCTAGCTCATGCGTTTCTTTTTTGTGGACCTAGAGGGGTAGGGAAAACGACCTGTGCCCGCATTTTGGCTAAAGTACTTAACTGCCAAAACCCAAGTTCGGATTTCGAACCCTGCAATACCTGTGACTCTTGCGAAGCATTTAATGAAAACGCTTCTTTCAATATCACGGAACTCGACGCAGCGTCAAATAACTCTGTAGAACATATCAGAGCCCTGATTGAGCAAGTGCGCTTCCAGCCACAAAAAGGGAAATACAAGGTCTTCATCATTGATGAGGTGCATATGCTGAGCCAGCAGGCCTTTAATGCCTTTCTCAAGACCTTGGAAGAACCGCCTCCTTACGCCATTTTCATACTGGCTACTACCGAAAAACACAAGATCATACCCACCATCCTGTCTCGCTGCCAAATCTTCGATTTTCGAAGAATACAGGTGCCCAATATGGTGAAACACCTAACGGAGATTTGTGCGCAAGAAGGAATTGAGGCAGAAAGCGATGCGCTGCATATCATTGCACAGAAAGCGGATGGCGCACTCAGAGATTCCTTGTCAATTTTTGATCGGATCGTTTCTTTTTCTGGCAAGAAGATCACTTATGATGATGTCATCACCAACCTAAACGTGTTGGATTATGACTATTACTTCAAATTCGTTGATGCTTTATTGCGGGAAGATGTTTCTCAGGTGTTACTGATTTTTGATGATATCTTACGTAAAGGGTTTGATGCAGAATTATTCGTGAATGGACTAGCAGAACATCTCCGAAATTTGCTGGTTTGCAAAGATGAACAAACTCTTTCGCTCTTAGAAGTAAGTGATGGCCTCCGCCAAAGATACAAGGAACAGGCTGCAATTAGCCCTAATTCCTACCTTCTGACGGCCCTGAACCTGGCCAATGATTGCGATATAAACTACAAGATGGCCCGCAATAAGCGCCTGCATGCTGAAATGGCCTTAATCAAAATGGCCCATATTAATCGAGCCTTTAGGTTATCCCAACAGGCTCCTGCGGAAGCGATCTCGGAAAAAAAAACGGTTGACAACACCCCATCCATAGTTCCTCCTCCATCTCAAGTCGAACATAGTCAGCCTAAACCCGACGCCGTCACGCCTAAAGAAACCCCGACTGCCGAAGTTGCGGAACCACTATCGGCTCCCCAGGACTCCGAAACTGCCACGCCTCAGGTAAGTAGCTCCCATAATGGACATAATCCCGGGACTTCACAAACCGCCAGCAAAATTGCTACGACTAAACATAGCATGGCTAAGGTGAGCTTAGATTCATTATTGGCAGAAGCGCAAGAGGACGTTGTTAAAGAAGTAGAGTTAGAACAGACTGAGCTAACACTAGAGGACATCCAAGTAGCTTGGACAGCATTTATTGAACAACTAGATAAAGATACGATCAAAGGTATCTTTAGAAATGCCAAAATTGATCTCCAGGAAAAGACATTGGTTATCAAGGTAGGCTCTGGATTGGCAGAGAGTGCTATTCGCGAAGAACTAAGCTTAATGGATTTCATTAGAAAACAGGTTGGCAGAAGTGATCTGATTATGCAGATCCAAAAAGATGATTCACTCGTCCAAAAGGCAGCTCCTAAGCCAAAGAAAATGCTCAACGCTAAAGAGAAATTTCTGTTGATGAACGAGGCCAATCCAAAGGTTAGAGAGTTAATTGATCGCTTTGGGCTCAGGCCGGATGATGAGCGCTAACAAGGGATTCAAATGTTACCTTAGAGACAGTTTAGCTCACTTCTTTTTCCTAAGGACAACCTTCGTTTTGGCCCCAGTGTTAAAACGCTAAAATGACAGGTAAGTGCCAATTCAAGCCCGTAATCAGACACAATTGTAATGGGCATAATTTTCACTTACTACTTAAACTACTATATTCCAACTCAAAGCTAATTACAACCAAAGAACAGGTTCTATGAGTAATAATCAATCACTCTGGTACTTAGAAAACATTGATGTTACCGGTCTATTTTGTCCGAAAAAACTAGGCCGTGGCGATATGGAACAGCATTCACACAAAGTTTTCAAAAAAGGAGAATATATCTATCTACCCGATGAGCAAGCAGATCGCTTGTACTTCTTAACCGAAGGACGGGTCAAGATCGGAAGTTATGCAGATTCTGGCAAAGAGATCACTAAGGCCATCCTGAATAAAGGAGAAGTTTTCGGAGAATTGTCGTTGATTGGAGAAGAGAAGCGTCGAGACTTCGCCTATGCCATGGAGGATACCTCGCTTTGTATTCTGACCGTTGTTGATATGAAAGCCCTGATGCGTGACCACAATGCACTCAATCTTTTCTTAATGAAAATTATGGGATCCAGGATGCTCGAAATGGAGCAACGACTGGAAGCATTGGTGTTCAAAGATTCAAGGACCAGGATCATCGAGTTTCTACACAGTCTGGCAGCCACTAAAGGGCAACGGGTAGGATACGAGCAGGTGGTCAGAAAATTCATGACTCACCAAGAAATTGCTAATCTTACTGCCACCTCTCGCCAAACGGTTACCACGGTATTGAATGATTTAAGGAATAAAAATATTCTCACCTTTGACCGTCGTAGACTGCTGGTCAGGGATATGGAGCTGTTGGCAAAAGAATCGCAGTTAGGGTAATCTCAACTTGGTGTGTCTTTACCACAAGAGGAATATATCGCTGGAATCGATGGTTGCAAATCTGGCTGGATAGCCATTGTCTATCAGCAAGGAGAATGGGACTACCTGCTCAGTAGTGACTTGTCGGACTTTTATCTACTACATTGTGAAGCCCATTCCATCCTCATAGACATACCAATTGGCCTAGTGGACCAAGGGAGCGAAGGAAGAGCTTGCGATCGCCTGGCGAGAAAACATCTTAGTCCCTATCGCCACGCCAGTATATTTACCCCTCCATGCCGCCGAGCATTATATAGTGCGTTAGAAAAAGCTTCGGCTATAAATTTCGAGTATACGGGCAAAAAGCTTTCGAAACAAAGCATCAATATTATACCTAAAATCCGGGAAGTTGATGAATTCTTATTACAGCTTCCCCCACACAAGCGACTCCCTTTTGAAGAAGCTCACCCCGAGCTTATTTTCTATGGGTTAAATGGCCAGCAGCCGCTCCTCACCAGCAAAAAGACGAAAGAAGGTATTCAAAATCGGCTGACGCTAATTGCTAGGCATTTTCCAGAACTGAAAAGCCTCTATCCCAAGATTCTTGCAGAAACGATGCGCAAGCACCTTCTGCCGGATGATGTTGTAGATGCTATGTCCTTGGCTGTAGTAGGGTTACTAAAGAAAAGATCTCCTCTAAATTGGCAACAATTCCCCTTTCCTACAGTTTATGATGGCGAAGGCTTGCCCATGTCATTGGGTTACTACACCCCCTATCAGTAACCCATCCCTGCTTCAGGTGCAAAGCCCCTCACTACCTCAATAAAATAATAGCGTATTAATTAGCAATGAAAAAACGAACGTTTTGGACGAGTATCTGTATTCCCGTTCTGGTAATCTCCCTAACATCCCTGAGTACCTCTCCACATTACTTCAGTACAACTCAGCCTCATTTCGAACAACTAAGGATACATTTACAAGAACTAGTGGACAGCCGCCAGCGAGAAGTATCAATTAAACATTTTGATCAGCTAAGGCAGCATTTCAAAGCACTAGAATGGACTCTTCTGCCCTTACGGCAAGAGCTGGTACCCGAAGAAATCAATAACTCCAAATATTGGGTATGGCAAGACCCGATGTTTGAAAAGAACTTTGCGGAAGCAGGTGCACTACAAATACTCGAAAAACTACTTGAAAGCCCCATCCTGGATAGGACTAAAATCAGTCTTATAGCTCAATCCATCTACACATTCATCGACGCTTGGGAAAACGCTCTGAAATCCTGGGAACCCAACCATGCTGAACTTATCTGTGCCGTAGCTGTCGATCTACAACAACAGTATCTCCTTACCTTAACTGGGCAGGATCGCTTAGCGACCGATAAATCCCTACAAGAATTCTTAGCCGCTTTGAACAGCTATGAAGAGGTGCTCAACACAATAGCAAGCAAGCCAATAAAAGCCTTTATCAGGAGTGGTTATCTGTTAAAGATAGCCAGCCGACTACAGGGGCGATCTTTTGATGAATTAGATAGAGTGAATTTATATAAAAATCACATCTTGCCCGCGGTAGAGAAGCTCTTGCTTATTACCCAAAGTAGGCCTAATCAATCACCAGCATGGGCTTCTCACCTCAACCTCGCCCAGCCCAATATTTTCCGGAAAGGCGGTATGCACGCAGCCTCTTTTAGTGAATTAGACTATGCTGGCAATCTTGAACAGCTTAGCCAATTAGGACAACTCCTCTTCTTCGATCCTTTGCTCTCTGGCAACAACAAACGAAGTTGCGCGTCTTGTCATAAGCCTTCCCGGGCATTCTCTGATGGACGGCAGACCAGCATGGGATATGATATCAGTAAACGGGTACTCAGAAATTCTCCCAGTTTGCTTAACACAACCTATAATCTATCTTTTAGTCACGACATGGCCAAGGCTGATTTGAGCGAGCAAATCATCTCTGTAATCTATGATCATCAAGAATTTAGATCTTCTACTCCGGACATTCTTCAAAAGCTTAATTCTTCCTCTGATTATCAGGCTCTGTTTGCTACCTCTTTCCCTGATCAAGCCAGCATTGACTCTACCCAAGTCTTCATGGCCTTGATCGCCTACATGGAACAGTTACAAGACTTTGACAGCCCATTTGATCACTACATGCAAGGTCATTCAAAGCGTATCGACCAAGCTATCATCAACGGATACAATCTATTTATGGGCAAAGCCAAGTGTGGTAGCTGTCATTTTCCGCCACTTTATGGAGGACTAAAACCCATGGCCTATCAAACACAGGAGTACCATTCGCATGGAGTAGGTGCTCATTTGCTGTTCCCTGATAAGGCTGATCCAGATCCGGGTTTACACCAGGGAGAAACAAGAAAGACAAATGGGGATTATAAATATATATACAAAACCCCAAGCCTCAGAAACATTGCTGTTACTGGACCGTATATGCACAATGGAATCTTTCCTGAATTGGCCCAAGCTTTAGATTACATTTTTGAAGGAAGACAAACTACTTCTATAGATGCCAGCTTACCTGCTGGAACCTTCCACCACCTATCTGAAAGAGAGAAAGACGAGATTCAACAGTTTCTGGTAAGTTTAACAACTACAGATTTGTCACCTTATGATATGAGGCAGACTCTCCCGAGCACTGATGGTTCAATTGCACCCGCCAGTCGCCGAGCCGGAGGTGTTTATTGACAACTAATCTATATTGCTTAAACAAAATCTCTATATCACTGTTGATAGCTTCTGATGTAAAAGAGATCAACCCGAATGTTTACCCTAGGATCAAATTTTCTTGGTCAACATCTCTTAACAAATCTATTTCTCCTTTTTAAACCCACCTCCCACAGGTGAACATCTTTCGTTCTTAGTCACAATACCCTCCTTCAAAGAGCTTATCTAGTAATGACATCACCTTATTTGTATGCGGTACAAATGAAGAGATAGATATCTATGAATAAAATCTAAGTAATCACACAACATTGCATGTTTTAAAATTCTAACTATGAACCGTAATTCAACAATGCTCGTATTGCTCTTGCTGCTGTCTTGCTACTGCTGGGGTAATACTGGAGATTCTACGCTTCTACAGCAAAGCATCATTACCGATGAAGCCATCATGGCCATCGATTTTAGTCCAGACGGTCGCCTCCTGGTTAGTGGAGGAGCTGACCGAAAAGTTAATGTTTGGAACATAGCTAGTGGACAGTTAATGAAGTCCTTAGAGGGACATGAAGATGATATTTTAACCCTTCGGGTATCTCCAAAGGGAAGATTCGTTGCCAGTGGTGGGGTGGACAAGAAAGTTATCATCTGGGATATTGCCACGGAAAGGCAACTAGTTGTCCTGGAAGGCCACAACGACTATGTGCGCGATCTAAGTTTTAGTCCGGATGGTCGATTCCTCTGCAGTGCCAGTTGGGATCGTACAGCGATCATCTGGGACGTCGCCACTGGCCTTCGACTTCAAACCTTAAGCGGTCACAGAGATAATGTGACCTCGGTAGCCTTTAACGAAGATGGCACCCGAGTAATCACTGCTTGTGGAGACCACTTGCTACGAATTTGGGATATTGATACTGGTGAATTACTGAAAACCTTGGAAGGTCATACCGATGAAATCTGGGATGTAAAGTGGAGTCATAATTCTCGCTTTGCTGCCAGTGGAGCATGGGATAATAAGGCCCGTGTCTGGGATGTAACCACGGGGGAACAAGTATTGGAATTACCAGGCCACGTTACAGATGTTTGGTCCGTTGCTTTTGATCCAGATGGGCTGGTTCTAGCTACTTCAGGCGGCGATAGAACCGTAAAATTATGGGACTTGTCTACGGGTTCATTAATTATGAACGTCTCACAAGACACCCATACATCTGATGTAGAGGAAGTTGCTTTCAGTCCAGACGGAACATTGATTGCTAGTGCGAGCCGAGACGGAAGTATTAGACTATGGAAAGCGCCTAACTTGGCAGAACGAGTCCATATGCTAACGCAGGCAGAAGTCAAAAGGTGGAGCAAAAAAGAGGCCTTTGAAAAGACCAGTGCTTACGAAAAAAGGATACGTGAAAAGCACATCTATTACAAAGAAATAGAAACCGAAGTGGTCAATAAAGTCGTCAGTTTCTACACGGATTATGTAGATTGGGGTAAAGGTATTGCCCTCGGAGAATACGATGCTGACAATGAGTATTTCATTTTAAACTCAGAGAAGTTTGGTGAGTTAAAGCTCGACGTCCCCATCAAACAGGCTCCAGTCTTCCAGGAAAACTATAATCGGGTAGACTACAAAGACCTAAAACTCAGCTACACTAATGGCAAACTGGAAGTAACTTCCATTACTGCCTACTTAAAAGGACTCAACCGCCGCTATCGCGCGTCCTTCAAATCTTAACCTAATTGGATGGGCGGGCTAGCTACGGTACTAGTTAGCCCACCTTTCCATCCGTTGTGAATCTTATCACCACGCCCTTCTCTTATATCTGCGTTTTCGCAAATCAACTCCTATACACAAACTTCCCTCCGATTACCAATATTCTCACCTACCAACTCACAACCTTCCATATTTCGCTAATAATTTCACATCTTTATCTCACAGATAAAAGAAAAACCAGGCATGAATATCAAGTATGAACAAGCCCAGGAGATCCTAAGGGACATGACCAAGACCACTTCTCTCCTCCGTCACGCCCGCACCGTCGAGCTCGTAATGAGAGCTATGGCTCGCCACTTTGATCAGGACGAAGAAAAATTTGCGATTACCGGATTGCTACATGATGCCGACTACGAGAAGTATCCAGACCAACACCCCAATGTGATCGTACAGCAATTGAATGAAATGGGTGAGACGGAAATTGCACATGCTATTGCTGGCCACTATACCAAATGGAATGTTCCCAGAGAATCTATGTTAGACAAGTGTATTGTAGCAGCAGATGAATTGACAGGCTTTATCTATGCCGCCGCCCTCATCCGCCCTACCAAGATTGTAGGTATGACGGCCAAGTCAGTCCTGAAGAAGTTCAAAACCAAGACCTTCGCAGCGTCCGTCGATAGAGAGGAGGTAAGAAAAGGCGCTGAACTATTAGGTTGGGAATTGCGAGAACTTATCAATTTTATCATTCCGGTTTTGGAAGCGCATAAGGAAGAACTGGATTTGGCATAACCTTCAAGTTCAACCCTTACCACTCAACCACTGATGCCCAATTAGACTGCCTACGTGCTCACTAAGCAGCTTTATCGAGTTTGACAAATTCGCATATACCAATATATTTTCATTTTTTCATAGTTTAGCTGTTGCGAAACATCTACTGACAAACCTAACCAACGCCTTATGTATCATCGTTTCCGAAGGACCTGCCTCTTTACCCTTGCGACCCTTTTGGCAACAGCCAGCATTGCACAGCATGGCGATCACGGTCAAATGCCTGCTGCTATGGATACAATCCCCTTGTATACAGAAGCGCTGGGCGAATTCTCACGGATCGTATCTACAGAAAACCAATTGGCTCAAGCCTATTTTGATCAAGGTATACAGCTGAAGTATGCTTTTGGGGTGAAAGAGGCTGCTCAATCCTTTCGGGAAGCTCAAAAACTAGATCCTAATTGTGCCATTTGTTATTGGGGAGAGGCATGGGCATTGGGGGCCTATTTGAATGGCTCTCTTTCAGAAGATGATGCCCCACGTGCCTACGAAGCCATTCGCCACGCCCAAATGTTGGCAAAGAAACATGCCAGTCCGGTCGAAAAGGCACTGATTAAGGCAATGCTCCCCAGGTATATTGAGAACTATGACAAAGAATTCCGAGCCAAACAAGATACCGCCTATGCCAGGGCTATGGCTGAAGTGTATGAAAAATACCCCGATGACGATGATGTCGCGACCGTCTATGCCGAGGCACTTTTCATTCTGGAACCCCGAAGAGGAGCTAGAGATATCGAAGATCCAGATGTCCAAAAAATTATGCGGATTCTGGAAAAGGTATTAGCAAAGGATATCGAACACCCTGGAGCCTGTCATCACTATATTCATGCCACCGAAGCTACTTCCAAACCAGAATTAGGGGAGGCCTGTGCCGCTACCCTCGGGAATGCAATTCCAGGAGCTAGCCATATCAATCATATGCCATCTCACACCTATAATGAAGTAGGTCGTTGGGGAGAATCCGTACGTGCTAACCTGCAAGCTTGGCATACCGATCAGAAAGCTGAATTAGGCAAAGCAGTGTCCATCTATCCCTCTCACAATCTTCACATGCTTTTATATGCTGCCGCCTTCGACGGGCAAGGAGCGATTGCCATACAGGCAGGTAAAGATTATGCGAAACGAACGGGTAATACCATGTTTCAAGTAATGACTTTATTGCGCTTTGGTAGGTTTGATGAGGTATTGGAAGTCAAGGAACGCCCTGACAATGACATTCCTGGTGGAATGTGGGATTTTGCCCAAGGATACGCCCATCTCAAGACCGGAGAAGCTGACTTTGCTCAAGTCTATCTTCAGCGACTGTCAACTACTGCTGATACTTCAGAAGCAAAGTATCGTGGACACCCTGCTGAAAGACTTTTAGGTACGCTCGTCGGAATTCTAGAAGGAGAGATCCATTGGATGGCAGAAGACATGGAAAAGGCCCTATCTGCCTTCCAACGAGCTGTGGAAAAAGAGGATGAAATGGCTTATGATGAACCCGAGCCACTTCCATTCTCTGCCAGGCATTGGCTGGGAGCCATCTATCTAGAGATGCAGCAATATGCAGATGCCGAAAAAACCTTCCAAGAGGAATTAGACGATCATCCCAATAATGGTTGGTCGTACTATGGATTGCTGCAGGCTTTGAAAGCTCAATCCAAACCTACAGCAGAAATAGAACAAAAACTAAAGGATAGTTGGGCCAGATCCGATATCTGGTTGCCCAATTCAAAATTCTAGGACGAGATTAGTTCCTAATCCTGCTGGATAATCTTTACCACTACTCGACGATTCAATTGTCGGCCAGCTTCATCCGTGTTTTCAGCAACTGCTTTGGTAGCGCCAAAGCCTTTTGTTGAAAGGCGGGTAGGTGCCACTCCTTTATTGACGAGAAAGGCACTCACGGCTGCTGCTCTACGCTCCGAAAGTTCCTGATTGAATGCAGTACTTCCGGTGTCATCCGTATGGCCATGAATTTCAATGCTTAGACCAGGATTTTCCAATAAAACATCCGCCAGTTCTTCTAAAACGGAAAAAGAGCTAGACTGTATCGTATGTTGATTGTGATCAAAGTAAACTTCCTCCAGAGAAAATACTGTGCCTGATGGTTGCTGCAATAAACAGGACATATCATAGGTTCCTGGCACTCCCCTCAGTAATACATCATCCAAGAGGTAGAAGGAATAGGGAATGCTTCCGGGAAGCTGTTTAGCTAAAGTCTCGTCATCATTAAAGAAATTGCCAATCATCAAAAAGAGAGCAGGACTTTGGGCAATAAACGAACCAGAAACTTTCTGCCATTCATTGGGCTTTCCGTCGACAATATGTTCTTCATTTAGTACGAGATCTACCCCTTCCAGCAGCTCCGCATACGGTTCAATGTAAGGGGTATCCAATACAGCGGCGCCAAAATTATTCACCCGAATCGAGTTAGCTACGGGGTTCAGCCAAAATTCCAAGTAATAGGTAGCACAAGGAATCAAACGCTCCTCCAGCTTGACCTCGATGTATTCCCGGCATTGCATGATTCCCGACTTACAGCCGTAGGTTTTTATACCTATCATCTTATCTCCACTACGCGCCTCATGTCCTTCAAAAGAAATACCTTTTCGCTTTGGAAAAAGGGAATGCATGGATTCCTCCCAAATCACATCTGGAGAACCCTGATTGGGGGACATCCATTTCTGACTGATGCTATTGAAATGTCCGGCATGCCCAGACCAACGCACAGGTTTCTTATAACAGCTTTCAAATCCGGGATTGGGAATCAAATTTTGTGAAAACGAAAGAGTAGCAAATAGTAGAGAAATACCAAAGAGCGCGAATTTTTTCATGAGGCGTTTTACCTCATAATGCCCCAATTCTCCTTTGGTTACAGTTATCCAGATGTTGCTTCTTCTCTACCATTCAATAATCAATGCTGTAAAGATCCAACATCCGCTTTTCGGCTAAAGCCTTAGGTGTATTCCTCAAAAGAAAATTGCGGAGGTTTTGCCCGAAGGATAAATGAGCCACTTTTCCGATTTGCCATGAAGTCTTGACTACCTGTGCCACTTTCTTTTGACGTTTCTGTTGAAACCGTGGAAAAGCCCGTCGGTAATCCTGTTCTTCCTTTAGGATTCTGCTTAAAAACCAAGCATCCTCGACCGCTTGCCCTCCACCTTGTCCCATATTTGGAGTCGTAGCATGAGCAGCATCTCCAATCAAACAAACTCGACCTTTATACCAATCTCCAATCGGTTGTAAATCTGTAATATCATTGCGAATGATTCGCTCCGCAGCCGTGGCAGAAAGAATAGCAGGAATAGGGTCACTAAAATCAGCATACATCTGTTGTAGCTTATCCTTCAATGTGGCACGATCATCCTTTCCTCCCCTTGGAGCTTTAGCAACTGCAAACCAATACACCTCGTTTTCAGATATCACAGAGAGACCAAAACGGTATTTCTTACCCCAAGTTTCGACACAGGCGCGCTCATAAGGTGCGTCCAAAGCAATATCTGCAATACCACGCCAACAGGTCTGTCCAGAATACCGAATTTGACTTCGGGGAAAAAGTTGTTGCCTTACAGCTGAATGAATACCATCTGCCCCAATCAAAATCTCTCCGGACACATGAGAACCATCTGTGAAATGGGCCTTAACCGATTGCCCATTATCCAAGACCCGATCAAGACGTTTCCCAGTATATATCGGCTTGCCGTAGTGCTCCACCAAGGTGTCTCGCAATCGACTCCGAAGGATGGAAGTGACGGAAAAACCATATTGTTCCACAAATAGCAATTGAGAAGTGGATTGAATAGTTCTAAGCCTAGAATCAGCAATCTCAATTTTATCCAAGGGCATTCCCTTATGCTTGATATCTGAAGCTAAACCTAGGCGCTCAAATACCTGCATGGCATTAGTGGCCATCCAAATACCTGCGCCTGCCACGCCAAGTGAAGGCTGAGCCTCATAAACTCGGGTATCAAACCCCCGCTGCTCTAAGGCAATAGCCGTAGTCAAGCCTGCGATTCCACCACCTATGATGATTGTTTTCATTTTCAAAATTTAGGTCAAAGTTAAAAAAAAAGAAAATTTAGGTCAAGTTTACTAAATCGAAAAATCCAATTTTATATATTGAGGGGGATATGGCAGAAAAGATGAAAACCAAGGATAGAATACTTCATACCAGTCTGAAACTCTTCAATGAACGCGGCTTATCCCAAGTCACCTTACGAACTATAGCTAAGGAAATGGGCATCAGCCAAGGGAATTTGAATTACCATTTCAAGAAGCGACAGGATATAATCAAGGCGCTCTACCTTCAGTTGGTAGAACGGATGGATAAAATCTTTAGCGACTTACTGGAGATGGAATTGGGGTTATCCCTGATTTTTCAATCTAATGCCGCCATGATTGATGCGTTCCTTGAGTTCAAATTCTTTATGCTGGACTTTGTACAGATCATGAGGGAGAATAAGGAAATTCATCAGCATTATCTCCAACTTCAAATAGTCCGAAAACAGCAATTTGAGGGTATTGTCATGCTGCTACAAAAGCAGGGTCATATTCGGTCGGAAGAATTCGATGGAGAGTACAGCAATCTGCAAAAACGCATGAGTATTGTCGGCGATTTCTGGATTTCTTCTGCTGAAATTTTGGATACTGATCATAGGGATCAGGCCCTTCGATATGCAAACATTCTATCGGAGTTTATCTACCCCTACCTCACGACAAAAGGCAAAAAAGACTTCCTAGCGCTCAAAGCGCCCCGATAGTCAAGGCGGCTAAGAACGCTAAGAACAATATCCCACCAGCTACTCAACAGAAGTGCCAGTGACTCAACTCTACTGGATTTACCTATCCCATGCCCCGTACATTTGTATCAATAATTTTGCACAGAAGATCTTCTAGTCAAAAACCAGAAAATTCTGGAAATACGTATCTCAACACCTTTAAACCTAAAAACAAATGAAAACGATCTTTACCCGTTTACGGGTGCTAGGCCTCTGCCTTTGGATGGCAAGTCAAACTCATCTCCTTACTGCACTTCCAACAACTGACCCCATTTGCCATACGAATGTTCTGCTAAAACAATCTGAAGGCGCTGGAGGGGATTGCCCGGAAGAACCCATTCTGGTCATTAATCCAGCAGGATTAAATGGTCCATTCGGACAAGATTTACTAATCACTATCCAACCTGGCAATTATCGAATCCGTTTGAACAAGGATGAAAATGGATTTACGATGCCAATTCAGCCGGGGAAATACACCGTCACTACCTCCGCCATAGGTATATCTAATTGTGAAGCTACCGTTCAAGAAATTGAGATAGTTCATTTACCTACGCTTTACGATATCCAGTTTACTCAATATGACTTTGGCTGCGAAGAACAAGCTTCCTATAAGGTGGGTATATCTCCTGCATTTGACCGAGAAACCTTTGGCATACCCATGACCATTACCTTGCTCTCAAGCGGTCAAATATTTGAGGTCACGGCAAACAGCAATGCCTTCCTATTGTCGCTACCTGCGGGGCAATACCAGTTAATCAGTGCATCTCCCAGCGATCCCAATTGCCAACGCGTGCAACATGTGGAAGTTCGAGGAAGTAATGGAACGGATGATCAAGCACCTATTTTCACCTCTACCTTTTGCGATACCTATTATTGCTCTACCACTCCAGCCTGTTTTAGTGAAATCCACTATCTCGTAGAAGCTATTGATAATTGCGGCCCAGTAACGATCACCAACAGCTTTAATAATCAATCAGGATCCTCGTTTGCCGATGTATTTCCTTTGGGTACCCATGAAATCGTATTTACGGCCACGGATGCCGCGGGCAATCAATCAAATTGCACCGTCAATTTTAGTCTTTCTTACGAAGGTGAGGCGAATGCATTTTGTGTAGCTGATGCAATAGTTACGGTAGGAGCGGAATCCAAGAGGTATTTGACCATCGATGAACTAGCTATTACTAATCCTAGTGGAGCATTCTGTGAGGAAGTATATACTATAGATCCTCCCTATGTTAGCTGTGAGGATGTAGGTATCCAAACGGTAAAAGTTTTCCAAAAAGGGAATGATACCCCGCTTTGTGAGACAAACATCACAGTAGAACCGCAATTTGAGTTCGTCCTAAATTGCAGTGAAAGCACACACAGCGCTAATGAAAATCGCAATGGGGAATGTGGTGCCGAGGTAAAAGTGGAAATAGAGGTGGAACACGCCGGTTGTCCACAAAACATTACGATTAGAAACGACTACAATACCGCAGAGGGCTCGCATTTCACGGAATTCTTTCCCGTTGGAAGGCATGAAGTGACTTTTTACCTGGAGCAGAACGCTGCTCTAGTTACCACTTGTACCAAAACTATTGTTGTACAGGAAGATCCTACGGGATTGGCCTGCTTCCAGGCCTGTTTACCCGAGGCAGGTAGAGTAGGAAGTAGTTCTGTATTTAATGCAGCGCAAGAAAGTTGGGAATTGGGTAGTCAAGAAAATGCACTACTGGCGCAAGCGGATGACATCACATTCATATCCATACCGATGACCGGAGATGGGTCCATTGTAGCTGAGATCAATCAAATGAGCCCGACAGCACGGGCTGGCGTGATGATGAGAGAGAGCTGTGACCCAGGTTCCAGATTTATTGCAGCCCTGCTAAAGCCTTTCTCCCGAAATGCGTATCAGCGCCATAGAAGCGAAGCCTACGCTCCCTCCCAGCAACTGCAAAAACGACTTACGGGTGGCTATCCCAAATGGGTGAAATTGAAGAGACAAGGAAATCGTTTTTACAGCTATGCCTCCAGAAATGGCTATAGTTGGAAACTGCTATTCAAAACTACCCTGCTTATGGAGGAACAAATGCAATGGGGGCTTATGGTAGAAAGTTCAACCGTAAACACCCATGCTCTTGCCTCTTTTGAAAACATCCGCATTTATAGAGAAGCCACTGATCGAATGGTTAATCGAAGCCCCTACTCTGGAAGTACCTCAGTCGAAACACAGCAGCATCAACTAAAAAGTTCCCCTCAGACAGAAACTGAATTCACTGTTTTTCCTAATCCTACACAGGGGCATGTAAGTATAAATCTCCCAGACTGGAAAGAGTACGCTGGTACATTAGAAGTATTAGATATGAATGGCAGGTCTGTTTGGAAAAGAAAAGTTGAATGGAGAGATGGACGGATAAAGCAATTTGATTGGCATATGCTTCAAGCCGGTACTTATCTCGTGGTATTGCAACGAAAAGGGCAGATCCCCAGTATGCAAAGAGTGGTCATTCAACCCAGATAATATTGTCTCCCTTATCGTGTTGTAAACACTGATCAGCCAGTCTTAGCTTTCTGAGACTGGCTGTAGTTTTTCAGTCAAAAAGAAATTCCGCTCAATTCTGATCAGCCTCTTTTCCCATTTCTTCTCCTTTGGGGCGTTTCTCCCTCTTTTTTTGAAACTGCCCTTTTCGGCCTCTATCCGGCCGCTTGCGTTTAAGATACTTTTTCCTAAAGGCTGTCAGTTGTTCCTGTTGAGTAGGAGTAATCTCTTCTCCGACCGCAGCAAACATCTTATCCATTATTTCTTTTCTATCCGTACGCGTTTCCCGCATTAGTTTGGATAGTTCTCTGCCATGCTCCTTAATGATCGGCCCTAGAACCGCCTTTTGCTCATCTGTCGCTTCTATAGCAGTATAGATGTAGTCATGAAGCCTTGGCCCTCCGCCCATTTCTCCCACCTTTTGAATGTGTCTTTTCACCAATTCTCGATTAGTGAAAAAGCCTGCGGTAAAACCAATCACCAACAAACCTACTATCGTCAATATTGTTTTGAAATTTTTCATTGCAAATGGTTTCAAATTCAAACTACACTCCCACCCATAGACTGTGCAGTCAATTAGTTTTAAAACCCGTCTTCCACCAGTAATACGGCATCTTCAAGTAGAACCTCGTTCACCCCGATAATGGTATCCATCATCAAGCTCCCTTCAGTCACATAAATCGCTCCAAGAGCCACTCCTAAGATCAAAACGCAAGCGGCAGCCACCCTGGGAAATAAGCGAAAGATAACAGCAGAAAGATCTTCCTCCACCTGCTTACCCAATTGTGACAAAACGCGATCAGCAAAAGTCGGATCTTCCGGAACGCCCCAATTACTCAACTCTTTCCTAATACTCATCAAACGGGCCTTTTCATCGCGTAATGCTGCCGAATCTGACAAAGCCTGCTCTAGCCTCTTGGCATCTGATTCAGTTAATTCTACATCCATTGACCGAATCAACAATTCCAACATTTTATCGAATTCCCTATCCATATCTCTAGGTTAATGGAGAATATTGAAGCCTATTACGCTCAAGCCTTCTCCTTTATAAAATAACAACCTTTTGCGAAAATTTATCGGTTGATACTCATTCATTTCGTAAGATTTCCTTCAGTTTTCGTTGTGCTCTTGCCAGTCTCGAAGCCACCGTACCCATCGGAAGTTGTAACATCTCAGCCGTTTCTTTTACGGAGTAGCCATCAACGAGACGCAGCACAGCTATGGTTCGGAAATCAGGATCTAAAGCCTGCAAAGCTTTACTGATGCTATCTCGCTTATCGAGACGGTCCGGCGATTCACTACGATCAGGTAAATCAATATCTCGATCAGGTCTGCTGAAGGATAAGAACCGTTTTACACTTCTTTGCCTCCTTTTGAGCTCATTCAGCGAAAGATTGATCGCAATTCTTGTCAAGTAAGTCCCCAATCCAGCTTCTCCTCTAAATTTATCCATAGACTGATAGAACCGGATAAAGACATTTTGCGCCACATCATCAGCCTCTGCCACATCTCCTAACATACCTATCACCGTAGTACGAACCTGCTGCTGGTACCGCTCTACCAACAGCTTGAAGGCTTTTTGATCCCCCTTCCCGGCCAACTCAATCAATTCTTTGTCCGTATGCATTAATCGAATTTCCACTTCACATGGCATGTATATAAAGAGATTCTCCACTCAGTTAGGCTGCACTTTTCCCAAAGTAACCAACCAGTAACTATACTGATTTAGATCACTGGTTAGACACTCCAAAAGTGATATTTTTTCCGGATCTACACTTTTCTAGCTCAATTTTGATAATAACCAGGCTTTTTCTGCAAGAGCCTTGGTATCATCAATCTTCTTTTTCAGTGTAGATTTAGCATTTTCATCATAAGGACGCAGTTTTAGAATAGCTTGGACAAACCGAATTAAATTCAGGTAATTTGACTTATGATACCCCAGCAATCGTTGCCTATACACATAGATTTTAAAGCTATCTAACAAAGAGTATAGCGCCTCCGTTTCTCCAATATCATAATAGATCTTTAGTAGCATACTTTTTGCTTGTAATGCATTGAGCACATCATCAAATTCTACTTGCCCAAGCAACTGCATGGCTTTCGGGTAATCTGGCTTTCGGTAATAAAAGATAGCCAAATTATAATTAAAGGTATCTTGCCGATAGGCTGGATGTATTTTGTCCTTATAGTTATACAGAAAGTCTTCCACCCAATCATAGGCTTCTAGCCCTAGTCCAGCCATGACAATATTCTTGTAGGAAAATCTAGATAAATGGCCATTCTCAATAAACACGCCTAACCTCAACCCTTCTTGATAAAGATGGAAGACTTCCTGCAAAAAGCTTTTTTCTCCATTGTTAAACCGTCGAATACCATAGTTAATGGCCAACAAGTATATCTCCTTCAACTCTCCGGCAGGAAACTTAGCTTTATCTTTGGCGATCAATTGCCGGAATATCGTGAAATGGTCTCCTTCTAAGCTCCCACTAAGCATGTGATATAGATGAAAATAAATAGCCACTGCTGGTAACTTCAAGATGGGGCTATCTTGCAGAAATGTTAATATGGCTCCTAACAAATCAGGTCTAAACTCTTTTTGTGATACTTGACTATAGGTTAAGGCTTGGCAAGCCTGACGCAATCGTTCCGCCACAAAACAGATGGTCCATTCATCACTCATTTCTTGTAGACTGATAGCGGTGGCTCGACTCTGCTGATCTGTAAAAGCAAATTGCTCCTGATAATAGAGATATCGTTTATAGTGATAATTAGCATTTCTAGCTGATCCGTCCTTCAATTTTCGTCTGACCCTTTCTAGTGTTCTATTGACCAATCTTTCTCCTTGCCGTTGACGGAGCACTTGGGCTAGCGTAAGCTGAGCCAATGCTTCATCATTTGACCATTGCTCGTAAATCAAGAACTGTTCAACAAGTTTCTTGAAATAGGAAAATAGATACCGCATTTGTTTTTCGTCACCGATTAGCTGTGGAAAGGCCTGTTTATATATGGAAATGAGATTGATTTCCTCATCTTTTTGCTTTTTCCTAGCCTGATACAAATGATCAAACAGCTCTTTTATGTCTGTTCTGGAATTATGGTAAGGGGAATGAACAAATTTTCGTAGTCGCTGCCATTCAGTAGGTGATATTTTGGAGAGTAAAGATGTAAGCAATTTTCGATATTATTTTAGATAAAGCTCTAAAATAGAATTATTTATAATAAACAAACAGGCTAATCTATTCGATTTTGATGAAATTATGTCATTGCTTTTGCCTATGTAAAAAAGCAGTTTTACATACGATTAGATTCAACCCTGGAAATTATGCGCTTGATAAATTATAATCCTAATTACACCTTCTTATTTCATTGGTTTTCAGCTCTACTGGTATATCAATTCTGCCTGCTTTACCCTGGTAAAAATATGGCGCAGCCAAGTTGGCAACGGACCTACGAGATGAATGGGGCAATCAGGTCCTATATTGAAGAGCCCAATCAAAACCTAACTCTATTTAACTATGCCGTTGAGGAGGATAGAAGCGTCTCCATCACGATGATTCGTACCACTGCAGAAGGTATTCCCCTATGGTCCCAAGCGGTACAATCTGAATTTCACACTCGAAGCTTATTGGATGTTGAAAAACAAGAAGAAGAAGAAACTTACATCTTGTTGATGGGAGACACTCGGGGAAGTAGGCATTGTGAAACCTGCTATCTAACGTTTGTAGATACATCAGGTAAGATCATCGCTGACCAGTTAATTTATGAAGGAGATAATGGCTATTTAAAGCTAAATGATTTTATACAGGCTCCAGATGGAAGCTTGCATCTGGTAGGAGCATTACATCAATATGGCCCCAATATTACTACCAATGAGGAGGTTTACCATGCCATCTGGATAAAAACAGATGCAACCGGCGAACACTTATGGACAAAGTTTTTTTTAACAGCCTACCCTTCAGGCTTCAAGAAAATAAGACATACACCTTCCGGTTATTTTCTCCTTTTGGGCAAAATTCACAGCTTCCATATACATGATGAATCTTCTTATTTTACCATGTTAGCCGCACCCAATGGTGACACATTAGAAACAACTCTCCGCCCCTATCCCGTAACGATAATACCAGAGAATATACACTTATCTGACGATGGTACACGCCTATTTACAGGCATAGAAGTTCCACGCTTTGATATAAGTCCGAATGGTAGTATTGGCGTCCAAGGCCTTGTCTTCCAGAAACAGGATCACGATGGTCTTGTGATTTGGGAAAAACGCTACAAGAGTTCCTATGAACCTTACGTCAGCTACAATGGATTAAAGGATATTCAGACTCAGGATGGGGGCTTAGTTACCCTTTTTACTATACAGCGGGGACAGACTTCCGTAGAGTCAACATGGCATTGGAACCTCATTAAACTGAATCAAAGAGGAGAGCAAGAATGGCATAGACAATTCCCCATAGACTATGGCTTTTCCTTCATACCAGATATCCTGGAAACTACGGATGGTGGTATTCTTTTACGCGGTAGGCGTAACGGCAAACCACTATTGGTAAAACTTGATGCCTTAGGGCAAATTGAGGTAGTGTATGTAAGTGGCCGTGTTGTCAATGATATGGATTTGGATTGCCTAGCTAGCCAAGCAGAGTCTGGCCTTGAGGGTCTACTAGTAGAAGCGATAGATGGTGCTAGCTCCTATACATTTACAGAAAGTGGGGGCTACTATAGTCTTGAAGCTGCACCTACGGTAGAAGGTATTCGGGTACGCCTGCCTGGAAATGGATATTGGGAGGCTTGTCTGGATACCCTATCGCTCACGGGCACAAATTCTACAGATACTACGGACTTGGACTTCACCATACAACCCATTTTTGAATGCCCCGGACTGGCCGTGGAAGTAACCAATTGGCGAGCTCGCCCTTGTTTCACGTCTAGCTACCAGATCAATTACCGCAATACCGGCACAACTACAGCTGAAAGCAGCTTTCTGCAATTGGAACTAGATTCGCTCTTTCTGATCGATTCCGCGAGTCTTGCGTACACTGTCGAGTCACCTAATATTTTATATTTTGATCTCGGTGATCTTCCCGCTACCAGAGCGGGTACTATTTACGTATACGGCACCTTATCCTGTGAGGCAGAGATGGGCGCCGTTCTGTGCGCCGAAGCTCATATCTTCCCAGACACTACTTGTTTCATTCCAGCTGAACATTGGGATGGAGCTGATCTTGAGGTCGATGCGAGATGCGAAGGCGATAGTGTTTTCTTTTTCATTAGGAATATTGGGGAGGGGAATATGGTTTTCCCCTCCGAATTCTTCATTGCGGAAGATGATATCATTCTATTTCAACAGCCTTTTCAATTGCAAGCGGAAGAGGAGTTAAAGGTGGGATTACCAGCTACTGGATCCACATTTCATCTCTCTGCACAGCAGACGCCGGGACATCCCTTCCAAAAACGCGCTTCTGCGACCATCGAAGGTTGCACTACTAGTGATGAAATACCAGCTAGTCTTGGCTTTTACTTTCAATTCCCTTTTGATGATGAACATCCATTCAGGGATCAACATTGCCAAACTATCACAAACTCCTATGATCCTAACGACAAGCAAGCTTCCCCTGGTGGATTCAGCGAACAACACTATATATTTTCTAATTCTGTCATAGACTACACGATTCGTTTTCAAAATACAGGTACAGATACTGCCTTTACGGTAGTCATCCTGGATACACTAGATCACGACTTGGACATTGCTAGCCTACAATTAGGCGCCAGCAGTCATACCTACGGAGCTCAAATCTATGAAAGTAATATCCTGGAATTCACCTTCGAAAATATCGCCCTTCCGGATAGCAACATCAATGAGGCGGCCTCACATGGTTTCATCAAATTTCGTATCGCAACCAAAGCTGATCTAATGCCCGAAAAGCGCATAAAAAACACAGCAGCCATCTATTTTGATTTCAACCCGCCCATATTTACCAATACGACTTTTCATACTATCTGGGATGGCCCTGCACCTCTCGTTGGTTCAGAAAATCCAATAGCCCCCTCAGATCAAAGCCACCTAAACATTTACCCTAATCCAGTAAGATCCGAATTATACCTAAATGCCTCCTCTCTACAAGGCGACCAGATACAGGTGGAAATTTATGACTCAAAAGGAAAATGGTGGAAAGCTGAAAAGCTAAGTGATACATCCAAGCATAGCCTTCTACAAACCGGACCGATTAAGGTGGAAGCACTACCGCCGGGCATTTATATACTTAGAGTAAAGAATGGAAAGCAAATCTATTTCCGGAAATTCATCAAAATCTGATGGATTACAAAGAAATTTCACGAAGCTTCTCTACCGTAAGTGGCTTTTGTAAATACCCTTTGATTACAGGAAATTCGTAAGCTTTGGCTAAATCCTTAGGATTATCCGAGGTAGTCAAAATGATGGTACGAAAACCATAGCGTTCCGCACGCTCAAAAACACTGGGATACTTTTCGATCAACTCAAAGCCTGTGTATTTAGGCATGTTGATATCGAGGAGAATTAAACTATTATCCGTATGATCTGATGGGGCAGGTGGAATATCGAATAACAACTTCATTCCATCATCTACATTATCTGCGACCAATATCGTTTCCGCTAACTCTTCATGTTCAATAATGTAGCGATGATAGTAGTTGACGGCAACATCATCATCAATCAAAATAATTTGCTTAAAAGTCATTATAAGTACGGGTTAGAAAGTAGAAGCTTTTAGCGGGGGCTTTCTTAACTACTACAACCTGTTATACTGTTAACTTGATGACAAGTTGCAATCAAAAGCAAGGAAGGTCCATAGTGGACACCCAACTTGCCTTTATCTTAACGACAATTGAATCTACCTAATTTCAATACCGGTTACAAATAATACAATCAACTTAGTTTACGTCTAATACGCTTTTGCAAATAAAACACGCTCCTTAGACGGCTTCCCGGTCAAAACACATTCACCTGCTTCCTGCTCATTGTCATTAGGAATACAGCGGATTGTAGCCTTGGTTAACTCTTTGATTTTCAGCTCCGTCTCTGTGGTACCATCCCAATGGGCAGAGACAAAGCCAGGTGTATCTTGTTCAATGATGGATTTGAAGTCATCAAAATTATCCACCGATGTAGTATGCTGCGCACGAAAGTCTAAGGCTGTTTGAAATAGATTATTTTGAATTTCGTCCAGCAACTGAACCACGTGCTCCGCAACACCATCAACCGGTATACTTGTTTTCTCCTTGGTATCCCGGCGAGCAACTTCAACTACTCCGTTTTCTAGATCTCGTTTTCCGATCCCTATCCTTACGGGTACTCCCTCCATTTCGTATTGAGCAAATTTGAAACCTGGTCGTTTCTTAAGATCAAGATCATATTTGACACTAATTCCTTGTGCCCTCAAAGCTGCCATTACTTTATCTGCTACCTCTCCAATTTCTGGGCTTGGCTTTGGAATAGGAACGATTACGACTTGTGTCGGAGCCAATTTTGGCGGAATAACCAAGCCACTATCATCAGAATGTGTCATGATCAAGCCCCCAATGAGGCGAGTAGATACTCCCCAAGACGTAGCCCAAACTAATTCTTCTTTGTTGTTTTCATTCAAGAACTTTACATCAAACGCCCGAGCAAAATTCTGCCCAAGGAAATGCGAAGTTCCTGCCTGTAGCGCCTTACCGTCCTGCATGAGTGCCTCGATGGTCAAGGTATCTTCAGCACCGGCAAATCTTTCATTTGCTGTCTTTGCCCCTCTCACCACTGGCATAGCCATGTACTCCTCTGCAAAGGTGGCATAAACCTCCTGCATTTGTCGCGCCTCAGCGATGGCTTCTTCCTTCGTTGCATGAGCGGTATGCCCTTCTTGCCAGAGGAATTCTGCCGTCCGTAAAAACAAACGAGTACGCATCTCCCAGCGTACTACATTGGCCCACTGATTGATCAATAAAGGAAGGTCTCGATAAGAGTTTATCCAGTCTTTATAAGTATGCCAAATGATTGTTTCTGAAGTAGGGCGAACAATTAATTCTTCTTCCAATTTAGCCTCGGGATCCACCACTACACCACTCCCATCAGGGGCATTCATCAAACGGTGATGGGTCACCACTGCGCATTCTTTGGCAAACCCCTCTACGTGCTCAGCTTCACGACTAAGAAAACTTTTGGGTATAAAAAGCGGAAAGTAAGCATTTACATGGCCCGTATCCTTGAACATCTTATCCAATTGGCCCTGCATTTTTTCCCATAATGCAAACCCCTTGGGTTTGATTACCATGCAACCTCGAACGGCAGAATTATCAGCTAAACCCGCCTTCTTAACAATATCAATATACCACTGGGAATAATCCTCCTCTCGACTAGTAATTACCTTCGACTTAGACATCTATCAAGCTGATTTTAACAGATTTATAACACAATCTTTTCTGTATTTTGACGATCCAATACGTGACTAAATGTGACCACGCATCGTCTTAATTACAGGTAAACAGTGATTCAGAACTACAAGTTCCTTTGGCGCTGTGAGACACTAGCAAAAACAACTAAAAGCGTATGTTAAAGGGTTTTTCTTTTATTTCGGAATGACTTTAACATTACCATTTAGACATTTTAATAGTGTTTTAACTAAAAAATCGGCACAAAAGTAATAATTTACGTGTTGTAAGCTGTAAGAGAGTCACAGTAATTGCATTTAAAATTATCTTTTATGAAAAACTATAGATTGTCAACATTTCTGGTAGCATTGCTGACCTTGGCCAGTTGGGGTGCATTGCAGGCGCAGTATGACGACCTGTACTTTGATCCGGACACGGACTACGAGTATAGTGACTCAGATTATGTGGATGAATACCAGGATGACTACGAATATGAATACGATAATGATGAGTACGAATTTGATGATTACGATTATCAGTATTCTTCTCGTATCAGAAGATTTCACCGAAACTATTACGGGTTCAACTACTACGATCCTGTATATGTAGACGTTGCGTACTACGATCCTTTCTTCACCCCTGGTGCATCGACTGTTCTGATCTACGATGATTTCTATACTTACAACAGTTTCCGTCGCTGGAATCGTTGGAATAGAATCAATCGCTGGAATCGTTTCAACCGTTGGAATCGCTTTGGTGCTTGGGATCCATTCTTTAGCCCGTTTGCAGCTCGTAGAGCCGCATGGGGTGGATTTGGCCCAGCATGGGGCGGTGGATTCAATACCTGGGGCGGCGGATTCGGCCCGGCTTGGGGTGGTGGATTTAACTCTTGGGGTGGTGGATTCGGCGGCGGATTTGCAGGCGCTGGATTCGGAAGTGGTTACTATTGCCCACCTTCTTGGGGTAACAACTTCAGTTATAATACAGTTAATGTGGTGAACAATAATGCGAGAGTAGCTTCTACTCCTCGTACCAGTTCAAGAACAGTGACTAGCGCTCCAAGAACAAATGGCCGATCTTGGACGAACAGTAACACCAATAGTGGTACTAGCTCTCGCAACGGTAGATCTTACAACAATGCTCGTAACAGCAACTTGGAAGTAAGAGACGTTCGCAGAAATACAGCCTCTAACAGCCGCAATGCCACGAGAGGACGTTCTGCCACAAGAAGTAGCGATGCCACGAGATCTTACGGTCAGACTAGAGCAACTACTCGTTCTAGAGCAACCACGCCTAGCCGTTCAAGGACTTACAATCAGAGTCGTTCTAACACTCGTAGTCGCTCTGTTTCTCCAAGAACACAAAGTAGAAGCTATAATTCGCCTAGCCGTAGCAGCTCAAGAAGTTACAGTTCGCCTAGCCGCAGTAGTTCTAGAAGCTATAGCTCTCCTAGCCGTAGCAGCTCAAGAAGCTATAGTTCGCCTAGCCGCAGTAGTTCTAAAAGCTTCAGTTCTCCTAGCCGTAGCAGCAGTAGCCCTAGCCGCTCAAGCAGCCCGTCTAGAAGCCGTTCTGGCAGGGGAGGTGAATAATTTTGTTCTGATCTAGTAAAATCTAGCTAGGTAAAAGTGGGTGGAGGCGATGTGTTTCCACCCACTTTTTTTTGGCCCACCTTTATCGATGCCAGCGAGAAGAGCATCATGAGAATCATCCATCACAATCTTTAGTTTTAGCCCTTATGTTTTACAGGGAGTAGATTTATGATAAACCATACAATCCTACTCCTGTTACAAAAGATAGGGACCAAAGGAATATCGTCCAATACACCAGCCCCTCCAACTGAGGTGCGTGCTAGTGGAGTAATTTATCTCATATTTTTCGAAGAACAGAGGGCTTGTATTGCGGATTCCTTATTTTTGATCACGCCCCAGTATCCGGTAGGCTCAATTGACAGACAGGAGAATCGCCTTAGCCTTCAAAAATCAAACGGCCAACCAAATGAGTGGGATTCACAAAAAAATAGCATGATGAAAAAAGTATTGCGCTATTGTTGCGCCTATGTATTCTTACTTATCAGCGCTCAATTGTCTGCCCAAACCGTACAAGATGCCCTAAGACTTTCCACTTTTGATTGGTCCGGCACAGCCAGAGCTGCAGCCGTCGGAGGAGGTATGGGAGCACTAGGTGCAGACTTCTCCGTAGCCAGCACTAATCCAGCTGGTTTGGCTTGGTTTAGGAAGTCCGATTTCACCATTACTCCTACCCTTTGGGCATACAATACCGATGCTCAATTACAGAATGGAAACAATAACTCTACTACAACCAATGGAAATAGATTTGGCTTAGACAATTTTGGCATTGTCGTCGCAAATCAGCCGATGAGAAGTATGAACTGGCGAAGCTCGAATTTTGCCATCGGTCTCAACCGCCTTGCTAATTTCAATCAGACTTTTGAATATGCCGGACAATCTGTTGGATCTCGGATGGACCGCTTCGCTGAACTCGCCAATCGCAATGGTATTGATGATCTTTACGAAGCCAGCGTAGCTTTCGATGCTTTGGGCTTAATTGATGACAATGGTATTTTCCGTACGGATATCGAAAGAAACCCTGATGCCCCTGTTACAAAGACCCAAACCGTCACTACTTCAGGCTCGATTAATGAGCTGGTTTTTTCCCTAGCAGGTAACTATCAGGAGAAGATTATGATTGGCATCACTCTAGGGGTGCCTTTTGTTAATTTGACAGATAATCGTGTTTATCGCGAGACAGATCCAGGAAATGAGATTGACTTCTTCGAGGCGATGCAATTTGAGGAAAACCTCCGAACAACCGGAGCGGGAGTTAATCTCAAACTGGGCTTAATCTATCGAATTAATCAAATGTCTCGCGTAGGTTTAGCCATCCATACCCCTACGGCTTACTCGCTGGAGGACAGCTACGAGACTCAAATGCAATATGACTACTTAGATCCGGACCAAGGATTTCAAAGTGGGTTTGCGCGATCCCCATCAGATGTATTGCCTTTTGCATATACTTTGGTAACTCCCTGGCGCTTCATCGGTAGTGCTGGTTTTATTATAAATAAATCTGGCTTCATTTCTGGTGACATTGAATGGGTAAACTACGGTGGAGCTAGGTTTCGTTATCAGGACTTTCCGACCGCAGAACAGGAAATCAATGATGATATTCAGGATGGGCTAGCTAGTGCGCTGAACATTAGAGTAGGAGGTGAGTTTGTCTATGAAATGCTTCGTTTTCGTGCAGGAATTGGTCTTTTGCAAGCCGGGATCACAGATAATTCAGATCTCCAGCAGGTGTATAGCGCCGGAATAGGGTACCGTAGAAATGCTTTTTCTGTTGATGCTGCTTATCGGTTGCAGACTGGAGAGGACACCTTCACACCTTACCAAATAACCAATGGGATAGAGCAAACAGTTGCAAAAGATTTCACCAATAATCGAATTATTGTTACCCTAGGACTGAAGTTTTAGAACTGACTAGATACACAGCTGTTTCTAAGCTTAGAAGCTAGTTATTGTACGGAAAAATAAGTGGAGGATAGGCTCTTCAAATAGGATTAAAGGAAGCTAGAGCTTATCCTCCGCTTGCTATTTAGAACACTTGCATACACATGGACTCAATTACACAGATCACCTTAGGCGCCGCAGTCGGTGAAGTTGTTCTTGGAAAAAAGGCGGGAAACCGGGCTATGCTTTGGGGCGCCATTGCTGGTACGATTCCAGATTTGGATGTGATGTCCAATATGGTAGCAGATGAATTGAGTGGCTTAGCTTTCCACAGAGCTATTACACATTCCCTTACCTTCTCATTATTGGCACCAATCGGTTTTGGTTACCTGGTCCATAGACTGTATACATCTGATCTTTCCAGTAAAGACTTCTTTAGAGATACTGCGAGGGTTGCTGCTGGGCTTCTCCTGCTGCTAATCCTTGGAACTCTACCGATGCCGATCCCCTTCCCAACGGTCTTAGCTATCGGCAGCATTGTAACACTAAGTATTATTTTCTTCCCTGTTCTATTATTTGCCCGGGAACGCTGGCGCCGAAAGCCATCTAAAAATGAAAACCCTTCCGTTCGAGAATGGACCATGCTATTCTTTTGGGCTATTGTAACCCATCCACTATTGGATTGCTGTACCACTTACGGCACACAATTTTTTCAACCTTTCTTTGACTATAGAGTAGCGTTCAACAATATCTCGGTAGCTGATCCAGCTTATACCCTCCCGTTCCTGTTGCTTGTGATAATAGCCTCCTTCTTCACTCGACACCGTCCGATCCGAGCCAAATTAAATGCTACTGGTATTGCGATCAGTTCTGCCTATATGATCTTTACTTTCTGGAATCATCAGCGAGTTAAGGCTGTGTTCGAAGACTCCTTCCAACGGCAAGGTATTACTTATGAAAAAATGATGATTACACCTACCATACTTAATAACCTCCTTTGGCAGGGAGTAGCTGAAGGAGATACTGCCTTTTATATGGGTAATTATTCCGTTTTAGATAAGCAGCCTATTATTCCATACTTCACTGTCGTCCCTAAACAGCATGAACTCCTGGCGCCTTACACCGATCAACGTTCCGTAAAGGTCCTGAGTTGGTTCTCGAAAGGATTCTACAATGTTTTAGAAAAACCCGATGGCACTTTTCAGCTAAACGATCTCCGATTTGGCACCTTTGGGGAGTATAAAAATGAAAACAGCTATATTTTCCAGTTCAACTTAAAGGAAGTTAACGGAGAGCTAGAGGTTTTCCCTGGTAGGGAAGGGCCGGAAGATGCCGGGCGCACTTTCAATGAGCTAATCGAAAGGATAAAGGGTAGATAGGTCTGTTTCCACTCATTTCTGCTTAAACGTCTTCATTTCAATCAATCAAAATACTACAATCAGGGGTAGCATCGCAAAAAATCACCAATATTTCACCTTGTATGGTCAGCGGGTATTGGAAGTGAGGAAAGAAAAAAATATCAGCACGCTACTCGCAGCCCTTTTCCCCGTTTGCCCCTTTTTAGCCTATGATCTAAATTAGATTCGTCCGGGCATCCGATAACTGGATCTCCCACCATTTAGCTCAGTACTTCTATCTGGTCTCCGACACTGATTTGCCCCAGGTCTCTCGCCGTCATATGCACCCCAAAGATGGGTCCACCCTTTGCATTCCGCCGATAGGTAAGTAAGGTTCTTAAAGGTTCTTGTTGGGGATGTTTCAGCCTTGTATCTGGATTGATAGTCGTGAATACGCATCGCTCACAGGATTGATTAATCGTGAACGTACAATCTCCAATTCGTATATGCTTCCACTCATCTTCAGCAAAAGCCATGTTGCCAGAAATAACGATGTTGGGCCTAAAATTCCGATGATCAATAGCTTGATCCAGCTTTCCATTTAAATCATCCATAGAGGCTTCCGATACCAGCAAAATTGGGCATTGATCTGCGTAATTAACGGTATCTCCATCCTGGCCAGAGTGCTTAGCTAATACTGGACGAAGAATGTCAGCATGTATATGTAGTAATCGACAGTCATGCTGCAATAAATCTGAAAACCAACTATCAACTTCCTTGCTCAATGGAATACCATGAGTATTTCCAGAAAAAATTCTCACAGGTAGCTCTTCTCTTGAGTCCGGAGAAATGGCTACGGAAAATACCTGTTCGCCATCTAAGAAAATATTCAGGTTCTCTCCGGTGACCTGAGTACCAACGCGCAATAAGTTTTGAAACTTTCGGCCAGTTACCGCCACGCCATTTTTATCAAATAATCCCCATTGTCTATCATACTGAAAACCTCGGGGAGTGACCCTAGCAAAAGTCGAACTATTACCTATAGTAGATTTGATGGGGTAGGTATACAGATGTGTAACGCTTGCAGTCATAATCAAATCGATTTAGCTTTAGGGGTGAGCGGCAACCCACACTTCCCCATCTTCAAATATTTCTTTTTTCCAAATTGGTACGGTCTCTTTTAAGGTATCAATAGCAAAGGCACAGGCCTCAAAAGCAGCCTTTCGGTGAGGAGTGGCAACTGCAATAATTACTGCAATCTCCCCAATATCTAGCACTCCTACTCTATGATGAATAGCGATCTTATGGGCAGACCACTTTTCCTTTGCTGCTTCAGCAATCTTCCGCATTTCAGAAATAGCCATTGGTCCGTAGGCTTCAAATTCCAAACGCACCACTTTTTTCCCTTTGGTCTGGTCCCGAACGGTTCCAACAAACACTACGGTTCCTCCTGCACCGGCTGAGGCAACCAGCTGATTACACTCTTCAGTTGATAAGGGTACATCCTTCAATTGAATATCAATCATATTTCTTCAGGTAAATAGTAACCAATTTCACACTTATTTCACAATTCACCCTCCACTCACGGGAGGAATAATGACAACCTCATCCTTATCCCTTATCGTATAGTCATCCTGCCGATAAGCCTCATTCACTGCAATCGCAAAGGAAGCCAAACGTTCAAACTCAGGGTAGGTGGCGCACAATTGGGCCTTCAAACTACCTACGGTTGATTCCTCAGGAAGCTGCATTCTGAAACTTGATCCGTCTACAATATCCTTGGCAATGCCAAAAGCTAAAATTTCAATATCCATTTTGTAAAAATAGCAGTTTGCAATAAATAAGTGGGTGATAACAACACCCTAAACACGATTGCTTTCTGTTTTGGAGCACTTTAGGAAAAGAACGCCTGTATCTCACGTAAAGTTTGCACCAATCGATCCACATCCGCCGTCGTATTGTATATACTAAACGAAGCCCTGGTAGTGGCCGGCAAACCAAAAAATGACATGATCGGCTGCGTACAATGATGCCCCGCTCTAGTAGCGATGTTTTCCTCTCCTAGGAAGGTGGCGATATCATGAGGATGTATATCGTCTAAAGCAAAAGAAAAGATAGCCGTTCGCTCCTTGGCCGTGCCCACCAAGCTAAGTCCATCTAATGTCAGCAAGGACGATTCTGCATACACTTGTAATTGCTTCAGGTCGCGCAATGCTGAAGCTCGATCAATAGAGCTTAGAAAATCTATTGCTGCCCCTAAACCGATCGCTCCCGCAATATTAGGTGTCCCTGCTTCAAACTTATTGGGCAAACCAGCAAATGTACTTTTGGAGAAGGTAACTTCACGTATCATATCTCCGCCATACTGGTATGGATTCATCTGATCCAGGTGTTCCTCTTTACCATACAAGATACCGATACCCGTAGGACCAAAGAGTTTGTGCCCAGAAAACACCATGAAATCGCATCCTAATGTCTGGACGTCGATCGGGTAGTGGGCAATGCTTTGGGCGACATCAAGCAAGACTGGGATGCCCTTCTTTTTGGCTTCTGCCACCATTTCTCCTACCGGATTAATGGTACCCAGTGTATTTGAAATATGCACTAAAGCTACCATTCGAGTCTTCTCAGAAAGAAGGGCAGCATAGGCCTGTTGGTCCAGTTCCCCCTTGCTATCCATCGGAATAACTCGAAGTTCAGCCCCTACTTGTTGACATGCTATTTGCCAGGGAATCAAATTGGCGTGGTGTTCCATGGCGCTGATGACTATATTATCTCCTGGCTGTAAGCTTGGAAGTAGAAAAGACTGAGCCACCAGATTAGTACCTGCTGTTGTGCCCGCGGTAAACAAGACCTCCTCTCGCTTCCGGGCATTGATAAATCCTTTTACTTTATCCCTACTTCCCTCAAAAAGTGCTGTGGCTTGCGCTGCCAGAGGATATACACCTCGGTGGATATTGGCATTACTGCCTTGATAAAAATCAGTGATCGCAGCAATTACCGAATCAGGTTTCTGGGTGGTGGCCGCATTATCCAGATAAACCAAATCAGGATATTTTGTAAAAAGGGGAAACCGGGACTTTATCTCAATGCTCATATTCCGTTTTTTGCAAAAAAGCCGAGCTAAAAAAAGCTTCACAACTTCACCTTAGCTAAAAGCATTTACGATTGAAATTGTTCAAGAAAAGGATTCCACCATAAATCATTCGGTAAAGCAGCGGTTAAAGTCAAACGCCGCCCTTTCTGAGGGTCTTGGAAGACTAATTTTCTAGCGTGCAAGGCAATTGCATTACTATACCCTGGGACATCCGAATCGTATTTGGAATCCCCTATAATCGGATGGCCAACAGCAGCTAACTGGGCGCGAATCTGATGATATCTTCCAGTCAATAACTCGACCTCGACTAAAGATTGCTCATTTCTGGTAGCCAGTACCCGAAACTTCAAACGAGCTAGTTTAGCATGATTTACCTCGGTTTCTGATACAATGGCTCGCTTCTCCTTTTGGTCTTTAATCAACCAATGTGACAGCACCCCTTCTTCTTCCAGCAGAACCCCGGATACCAAAGTCCAATAGACTTTCTGGACTGTACGTTCTTGAAATTGCCGGTTCAAATGCTTCAACGCACTCTTCTTCTTAGCCATCAACACGATACCGCTGGTCACTTTATCCAAACGATTTACTATGCCCAAGAAAGGGGCTCGCCTTTTCCCCTCCAAATGCTCCAACACTACCTCTTCCAAAGTAGGAGATTCGAACGGATTTCGCTCCACGATCATTCCTGTAGGCTTATGGACTGCCACCCAATAAGGCGTTTCCTTAATGATGCTCCAACTTTCATTTTTGGCCATCCCCAAAGCTAGCAAATCCAAACGATTTTGCTATAGCCTCTGGGGGTATCCCGAAAAACAGTTAAAACCCTTAACCGCGTCGTTAAACATTAGTTAAACCAATGTCTTTAGGGGCGACAAAATTTGTATCTAATCCGTTAAAATTGAGAAATTTACAGGGAGCGGCTCGATTTAGGCGTTGGAAACTTAAGGTGACGCAGTTGAGATCGCCCAGTCCAATTAAATGAAGGAAATAGAATACTGTTTTAATTTATATTTTTGACCCCTGCTCTTAATACAGTATCTCGGATAATTGGACGAAAGTTGCTGAGGTGTGCAAAGGGCATCTCAAAAACTGAGCTAATTCTATTATTAAAAATTAATGACCGTATGACTAAATTGAAATTAATCGCCGTATTCGCTTTCGCACTAATGACCTTCGCTACCCAGGCTCAAAGAATTGCCTATGTCGATGTCAATCAGATCCTAGAAAGCATTCAGGAATATCAAGGTGCGCAGGAAGAATTAGACCGTCTGGCAGCTAAATGGCGTCAAGATATCCAAAAGGAATATGATGTCATCAAAGGCATGTACAACCGTTACCAATCTGAGCAAGTCTTATTAAGTGAGGAGGCTCGCCGCCAAAGAGAGGAAGAGATCGTTAATAAGGAAAAGGCTGTACGTGACCTGCAGAAATCTCGATTTGGGCCGGAAGGAGGATTGTTCCAAAGACGCAAGGAATTGGTGCAACCCATTCAGGATAGAGTATATGGAGCTATCGAAGCCTATGCAAAAGAAAGAGGCTATGACTTCATTTTTGATAAATCGGGCTCAGCTGGCATGATTTTTTCTAATCCAGAATATGATAAGACCGGGGATATCCTGAATCGCCTCAAATAATCGTGATCATTGATCCCGCTAAAAATTAAGTATAAAGCTGTATTTTTGCAGCCCTTAAATATTAACAACATTCAAATCGATCGGAAGATGAAAAGGTTTTTGAAATTAAGTACACTAATCATAGCCATGATTGCCATGGTAAGCGCGGTGCAAGCACAGAAATTTGGCTATGTTAATTCACAAGCTATTTTGGCTGAAATGCCAGAAGTTAAACAAGCTGATGCCAATCTTGAAGCCTTGCAGAAGCAATTGCAGAAGAAAGGGCAAGGCATGGTCGAACAGTTGCAAAAAGATTACCTGGCTATCCAACAAAAGGTGGAGCGCGGTGAATTATCTCCCAAGCAACAAGAAGAAGAAGCCAAGAAGTTGGAGACCCGTCGTGGCGAAATTGCTAAGTTTGAGCAGGATATGGTCAACCAAATTCAGACCAAAAGAGCTACTGAATTACAACCAATCTCTGATAAAATCAACAAAGCCATAGCAGACGTAGCCAAGGAAAATGGTTTCCAATTTATTTTTGACCAAGGTATCTTGCTATACGCAGAATCTGCCCAGGATGTCAGTGCTTTAGTGAAGGCAAAACTTGGTATGTAATCATTGATGTATATTCAAGCTATCCAACAACAAGCAATTGGAGTCTTTGACTCTGGCATTGGCGGCCTGACGGTCGCCAATGCTATTCATAGCCGGCTGTCAAACGAATCGATCTATTATTTCGGAGATACGGATCGAATTCCATATGGAACCAAGTCCTCCTCAACCATCCTCCAATATTGCCTAGAGATCTCCGAATTCCTCCTAGAACGATCCGTAAAAACTATTGTCGTGGCCTGCAATACTGCTACTGCTGCGGCACTCCCTCAACTTCGCGCCACCTGGCCAGACACTCCCTTTATTGGCATGGAACCCGCGGTGAAGCCAGCAGTAAAGGCTACGCTCACGGGTAAGGTCGGGGTACTGGCTACCCAAACCACCTTTGAAAGTCAACGCTATCAGCGTCTCTTGGAGAGATTTGCAAAACCCTATCAATGCATTGAAGATCCGTGTAAAGGTTTAGTGGAACGGATTGAGGCAGGAAGGTGGGTGGATCCAGAAACAGAGTCCTTATTAAGAGCTATCATTCAGCCTATGTTATCCCAAGGAGTAGATACCTTAGTCTTGGGCTGTACACATTACCCCTTTGTGGAATTTTTGATTAGAAAAATTGTCGGTCCAGGCATAAAAATCATCAATCCCGCCCCAGCCATTGCAAAACGATTAGAGTTGATTTTACACGAACGCAATTGGCGTAATCCAGATCCTCATTCTGCCCAGCATAAATATTGGGTTTCAGGCCAAAAGGAAGCTTTAGAAAGAGCGTTGAAGGGTCTAAGTATGCCATTAGGCAATATCTATAGATTTCAAGCCCAATAGCCCTAGAGAAAGTTAAAAAATCCTATCTTTAGTTTTCTATGCAGGCCCCCTAAAAGGACGTCGATCACCATTAACAGCTTTGAATGAAAATCGATACAGCATTCAAAAAACTCCTAAAGAACCGAGATCATAAGGATCTTACTGGCTTCCTAGCAGCTGCGAAGGATCAAGCTAATTTTGAACGATCGATCGATGATACCCTGGAAGCGCTCAGGGCTTTTCTATCACAGACCGGAAATGTTGATATTGCGATAAACTTCGCGGAACAGGAAATCGTCTATAGAGATGAGCTATTCGCGGATACTACTTTCTATATTCAGCCCACTACATTCGAATGTCGAGAAAAAATTCTGATCCTTGGACACCGTTTAGTTCCTTTTGTAAACCCTACCTTCTCCTGTGATCAACTTAGGTTCCAAACGGCTAATGAATTGCCACTGGAGCAACGCGCACAAAAATTCACTTTTGAAGAATTTGAGATCTACTTTAGACTTCTCCCGCCATACGAGTCCAGATACTTTGACATAGATATTGAATCTAGTCAGGTAAGCTTGGGCATTGTTGATTTGGCTCCGTGGCTTGGACAAACGGCTTTGAAAGAAGACGATTGGATCGAAGTAGAGCCTATCGAAGGCCAAAAAGGTGCCTTTTCGCTCAGCCTCATCAGCAGTCGAAAAAAGGCAGAACTCGGACTATTACTCAGGAGAAAAGATAAGCTCCTTGGCGAAGCTATCGAATACATCCTGGATCAAAAATATTCGGTGTTGCCAGTAGATTTAACGCTTTTCTGGGCCTATGCTCAATTTCCGAAAAACGCACGCCCACTTGCCATGGCGGGTTCACCGATTGGCCCTTTTTTAAGTCAATTGGAAGATATCAACTTTTACAATGATGGGGAATTCACCTATCTACAAACGGTGGATTACTATGAGAGTTTTTGGGAAGATGCTTTGGCGGGAGAATTTCTGCCTGACCTGGATCAAATGGGAGAAGCAGAAGATATTGATGGGATTTTCGCAGAACTGGGCAGTACATTCTCGCAAAATATCGTCGAAGGCTTTATGGTAAATCATCTCCACAAGTATGGAGAGATCAAACAAGATACCATCATGCAAACCATCTTCCGGCAGGACCATGAGCCCTTCTACGTGGAACAACAGGAAAGGAATTTCAAAAAGGCCCTAAAGGAGCTGCAGGAAAGAGTGGAGAAAAAATGGGATTCGGAAAGGATGGCCTTACCTGTTCAACAATTGCTAGCGAAAGCCTTAGACTTTAAGGTTGAGTTCGTGAATTTCCTGCGAGAAATTGACGATAACTTAATCTCCCCGGAAGAATTAGATTTTGCCGAACTGCTACAACTTCAGCCAGTAGACCATTTAATTGACGAGATTATACTATTGATTATTCAAAAAGAGCCTATTTCAGCTAGAGAAGGGCACACCATAGGTAATCAATTGAATATGGCCAGAGATCTTTTCCGTAATTTTAAAAATAATTTCCTAGACAAGCTGTAAGCATAGGGGGCCTGATTGACATTCAAGGGCTAACTGAGCCGGAACTTCACATATTTTATAGTCTTCTCATCTCTTAAATGCATATCCTCATAATAGGTCTTGAACTGAAGTGCGGGATTGGGTAATGGCCGACTGTAGATGTCATCATCCATGTATAATATCTCGGTGTGAGGATAAGCCCAAAGCGTTTCTAAGGTAAACTCATATAAGGTAGGATCATCCGTTTTCAGGTGAACAATCCCCCCCATTTTTAGGATCTTTCTATATTGATCGAGAAACCTAGTAGAGGTCAATCGCCGATTAGCTTTATTCTTCTTTAGAAAAGGGTCTGGAAAAGTGATCCAAATTTCATCCACTTCATCCGCCGCAAAGAAGAGCGTAATTTGCTCAATCCGGGTTCTCAAGAAAGCAGCATTGGACAAATTCCTTTCTAGGGCCAGCTTCGCGCCCTTCCAAATTCTAGCTCCCTTGATATCAACACCAATAAAATTCTGATCCTTGAAATGATCTGCCAAGGCCAAGGTGTATTCCCCCCGACCACAAGCTAATTCCAAGACGAGTGGATGATCATTGCCAAAATGCTGTACGCCCCATTTTCCTTGTAGTTCCACCGATTCACCATCTTTACCTACTAGGCCAGGGTTTTTGGCATCGAAATTCTCATATACATTTGGAAAGCTCAGGACCTCCGCAAACTTCATCAACTTATTTCTTCTACTCATAGAAAGGCAAAATTAGGAAAGTGCTACCTTTTTTTCAAACCAACTCGTAATGAGTGACTTCTGCAAGTTGCACAGCATATTGGCAAGAAACAGCCAAGTAAAGAACAATCCGTTAAAAACTTTATTATTATATTAGAAGCAACGCGGCTAACAGGCAATTTTTCGTTGCTGATCACAAATATAAATCACCTATTGAGGGACGAAAAAATATAATAATGAAAAGAGTTCTAACCTTATTCTGTTTGGTATTTCCCCTTATCGCCATCAGCCAGAAAATTATCGTTTCGGAGGATATGCCACTTCGAAACGACCTAAACTATGAGATAATTGGCGAGTTGAAAGACCAGATGCTGCTCTTCAAAAACAAAACGCTGGACTTTGAAGTCCAAGCCTTTAATAAATACCTGAAAGAGACTTGGAATAAGAAGTTAGAGTTTGAGAAAAAGAATGTAAAGGTCCTCGGTATTACCTCTAGCAAAGAAGATTTCACCATCTTTTATACCTATCGAAAACGAGGTAAGACCATACTAAAGGCTAATAAATATGACCCCGGAGCTAATCTGAAAGACAGTACCACGATCAAGAATTATGGTTTTCTCTTCTTCACACCAAATTTTGAAGTCGTAAGATCAGAGGATCGATCCAAGGTTTTGGCCTTCTTTATCGAAAAGCAGGACATTGTCCGAACGCTTTCTTTTGATGTCGATTCCCTAAATATCATGTGGGAAAAAGATTTTGAACTCAACGATTTCTATTATCACGAAGATTTCCATCAAATGACTGTCAATAATGATGGAGATATGTACATGGTCTTAGATCGGGATAATTTCCGTTCTAAGCGAAAAGAACATCATTATGAGATTTATAACTACAGTGGAAAATCTGAAAACCTAAATACATTCAAGATACCCTTCCAGGAAATGTTGAGCTACGACGCCTACTTCAATTATGATAACCTCAATAAGCGTTTGATAGCCGGAGGGCTATACAGTGAAAAAGACTTGTCCAAGGCTGTTGGGTACTTCTATTTGAACGTTGATCCCTATGAACCCGACAATCATATCCTCGCATTCGAAAAATTTGACCCTGAATTTCTAGCTAACCTCATGGGCAAAAAGAAAATCGGGAAGGAGAACAAACTTAAAGGTGTCCCGGAGATGACGGCACAAGAGATCGTCTTGCGGCGGGATGGGGGAGTATTGCTCATTGCCGAGCGAACTCGTTACCTGGAACGGCGATCGGGTAACTCAGGAAGGATCTATTACGAAAATCAAGGTCGGTTTCTGGTAGACTACTACTATGATGAGCTAATGGTTGTTTCCATTCACCCTAGTGGAAAAACACACTGGAAAACCATTCTCCATAAAAAGCAATATTCTCAGGACGATAATGGGGCTTATTCTTCCTATTTTCTATTCAAAACGCCCTCCAGCCTGCGTTTCCTTTTCAATGATGACATCCGACAAGAGAATACTGTCAGCGAATATGTTCTCAATGGGCTAGGGGAATACGATCGAAATAGCATACTAAGCACGCAGGACTTGGAATTGCGACTGAGATTTCGAGATGCACTTCAACTAGATGCAAATGAACTCATTATACCTAGCGAACGCAGAAATAAACTAAAGCTGGTTAAGCTCGAATACTGATACAACTTCAAACGATTCCAGCGCAAGAAAAATGGCTTGATGTTACTGCGACATCAAGCCATTTTTCTTGCGCTGGGCGCCAATTATACTCCTTAGAATTGAGAATAATACTGTTTCAGTTGCCCATTGGTTTCATTCTTCTTGATCTCTTCAATAATGGCTGTTATAGCCTTTGCTGTTTCAAGGTTGCCACTATCTGTTAACTTGCTGCGCATACTATCCAATGACCTGGTAGCACCAAAACGACGATACAAAGATTCATTTAGATCCAGGGCAGTCTCTTGGATGTCCTTGGCGGTTTTCAAAGCCTGCTCTGCCCCGATTCCCGTTGCGAGTGTCTGATAATTATCATAGAAACTCATGGCTTGATAGCCATCAATTTTGCGCTTATTTTCTTCGAAGTAGGGCAGGTACTCGGCATTACCTGTAGCTGCAAATACACCGCTCACTGCTTCAATAATATCTCCACTCTGATCCTCTTTCATCTTAGTGGCATATTCAATAGCCTTTTCCTGATCTGTTTCTGATAGGGCCGTCAAGGCTGCGGCAATAGGAGGATAAGCCTTTTCTTTTTCTATAACTCTTCCAGCAATTGCTCCCAGTTCTGGGTCTTCGGCTTCTAGGAGTTTGTAAAGTGCACCAGCCCTCAACTCTGAATGTCCTCCTTTTTCAGCAATCTTTCGAAACGCAGCGGTATTATCCGCATTAGGACTCACTTGTTGTAATGCGATCATTTGAACCACCCAGAAGGGATCTTCTAGGGCTTTATTCATCAGGGCCTGTACAGCCGCTTCTTCTTTTTCTGGTTCCAATTTCTGAACCGCTTCTAGTCGATCAATAAAGGATGGAGCATGCTCGAATTGAAACATTAATTCTTCCTTGCTTTTATTACTCTCCTGTATCGCCAGAATTGCCTTTTCTGGGTCAAAATTAATTAGGCTAGGCTTTTCGGCAGCAGGAAAGCGGAAGCTCTGTTTGCGCTCTTTCACCCAGATCGGATAATTTGTCTTCTCTCCAGAAGCCAGGTATACATCCACACTGGTCGGCAATTGGAAAATGGCTGGACTTGTTTCTGGATTCTGCGTTTGCTCCACCGTTAAAATCGCTTCTTTGGCTGCTTCATCATAATCATAGCTAAGAGAAATCTCAGGATGCCCTTGCTCCAAATACCACTGATTAAAGAACCAATTTAGATCTTCGCCTGTAACAGCTTCAAAGGCTAATCGGAGATGGTGTACTTCTACCGCTTGATAGGCATTATCCGTAAGGTATTTGTTCAAACTAGCGAAAAAAGCTTCATCACCGACATACTTACGTAGCATATGCAGGACAGAACCACCCTTATTGTAGCTATGAGCATCAAACATATCCTCCTTGTCCAAGTGTTCGAAGTGAATCAAAGGATGCATGGAATTTTGCGCGGAACCAAAGTATCCCCCCCACTCTTCGAGCATATGAAAATCTGCGGCGTCACGACCATACTTGTGTTCCATCCACAAGTATTCGCTGTAATTAGCAAAACCCTCATTCATCGTAAGGTTCGCCCAACTCTCGCAAGTCACATAATCTCCAAACCAGTGGTGAAACATTTCATGAGCTACGATTTTGTCATTATGGTTATCGATCAATTCTCTACTATGCTTTTGTACAAAGTCACCAAAAATCACCGCAGAGGTATTTTCCATAGCCCCAGATACATAGTCTCTTACCACAATCTGTGCATACTTTGCCCAAGGATACTTTAATCCCAATTTTTCAGAAAAGAAACTTAGCATCTCTGGAGTATGTCCAAAAATATCTTTTGCTGATGCCTCATACTCTGGCTCTACATAATAACTCAAAGGAATATCCTCCCACTCTTCTTCCACCACCGCGAATTCACCAATAGCCAACATAAAAAGATAGGGGGCATGTGGTTTATCCATTTTCCAATAATCGGTTCGCATACCCTTTCCTGCTGGCTCAGAAGAGACCAAAACACCATTGCTTAAGGTTTTAAATCGATCTTGCACCGTCAAGAAAACTTCCTGTGTACAGCGCTCATTCGGCTTATCAATGGTAGGGAACCAACGAGAATTCCATTCGGTTTCTCCTTGCGTCCATATTTGCTGTGGCTTAAGCGGTTCTTCATTGCGCGGGTTAATAAAGAACAGACCTTGATCAGATTGTATAGCCGCACTCCCTCCCGTTTCCGCAGGATGTGCAACGTATGTTACAGCTATCGTGTAAGCTTCGTCTTTTTTATAGACCTTATCCAATTGAATTACAATATGGCTTTGGTCGTAGGCAAATTTTAGTTCTTTTCCAGTCCCTTCCAGCGCGATCTTACTGATTTCAAAATCTTTAGCGTCCAGTACAACACTATCAGTGGGATAGAATAAGGGTTCTAGAGTCAAGAGGGCCGTTCCAATGACTTCCTCTTTCTCCCAATCAAATCGTAAATCTAACTTAGTGTGTACCAAATCGTTAATCCGGCGATAGCTTGGGTTATATCTTGGCAGTTCATAACTGACTTCTTGGGTTTCTTCGGCTTCCTCTGGCTCATCGATTCGAGGAGCAGAAACAACCATTGTATCTAATAACCTATGCTCTATGTCCTCACTTGGGGTATCAATAGTGATGGCTTTCTTTGGGGTATTGCAAGCAACACTCAAGAGTAGCATGCCCAATACAGTGATCCAATGCTTCATTGAAGGCTTTGATTTTTATGAAATTATAATTGAGAATCGAACGCTAACAAGATAGGTCACCGACCAGAGGAGGGTTTGTCCTTATCCTGCTAATTTAAACGCCACGACGAGCTTAGTTATTGACTTCTTTGGCCGTGACTTCATCTAAAAAGGATTCCAGGTGACGATTGAAGATATCTGGATGCTCCATCATTGGGGCATGGCCACATTTATCTACAAATATTAGACGAGAATTTTCCAGTAGGTCATTAAACTTCTCTCCAACAAAGGGAGGGGTAATCTGATCTTGCTTCCCCCAAATCAACAAGGTGGGTGTGGTGATTTGATGGAGTTTGTCCCCTAGGTTATGACGAACTGCAGATTTGGCCGTAGCCACCACTCGGATCGCCTTATTACGATCATTCACAATATCGAAAACTTCATCTACTAAGGCTTTACCTGCCACTTTGGGATCATAAAAAGTCCCTTCTGTTTTTCTACGAATAAATTCATAGTCTCCTCTCTTGGGGAAGCTCGTACCCATTGCACTTTCAAACAAGCCAGAACTACCTGTAAGCGTAATGGAGGCTACGTTTTGAGGATGCACCAAGGAATAGAGTAGAGCAATGTGGCCTCCCAGAGAATTGCCAAGAATATGAATCTTATCAAATCCTTTATGTGTAACAAAATCCGCTACATAATCCACCAAGCCACCAACGGAAACTTTACGAATGGGTAAGTCAAAAATCGGTAAGATCGGAACAATGACATTGTATTTGCCTGCAAAGTGCTTGATGATGCCTTCAAAATTACTTAAGGCACCAAATAAGCCATGAAGAAGAAGAAGGTGCTCATCACTACCTCTGGATTCGACATACTTAAACCTCCCCTCCTCAATAATATCGTAGTTCATTTAAAATGTTCTTTTAAAAAACAATATGGCAGCAACGGTTATCACACTAGCAATTATGCCATGCTGCCTAATGTGCAAAAATAGCTTTTTTCTCCTTTTCCAACAATGGAAGGGCTCTACTGTTCTTCCTTTTTCATTCTTCTATCCTTTTCTATTCCATAAAATCCCAAAAGTGTCTCAATTTTCCCTTTAAAGTACCGGTCTGGACTATATCTTTAGGCATCTTAAATAGGCGTAAATACTGATAGTTAGCCCCTTCTGCAAGAAGCTTTTAACAAGTAAATTTTGTATCTTATCTTTGTTTAATTGAAAAAATATCTATTGATTTGCAGTGTAGAAAGGAATTGTGCCCTTTTCTACCCTATTATTTTTGAATAAACTTTTTATCATCTTAAATTAAATGAACATGCGTCTAGTAGTAAAATTACTGGTTCTATGTCTGACTGTTGGGGCGTTTCAATCTTGTGTTTCTAAAAAGAAATATGATGAGTTGGAAGCTGCTAAAGCTGCCACTGATCAAGCCTTAGCTGAAACTCAGGCTCAAGTGAAAACCTTATCTGAAGAAAAAGATGCTCTTGCTGCTGAGATGGAATCTGAAAAAGCTCGTTTGAACGGCGAAATCAGCTCTATCAAATCTGACCTGGACGCTACCAAAAGCCAAGTTGCTCAGGTAGAAGAAAAGTTGCAGATGACTGAAAAAGAGCTTACCGCTTTGAAAGAGCAAATTGACGGTGTTTTCAATGCTTACTCTGGCAGTGGCATGTCTTTGGAAGATCGTGACGGTCGCTTGTATGTAGTTACAGGTTCTAAGCTTCGTTACAACTCTGGTTCTTCTAGATTGTCAAAAGACGAGCGTGATGCAGTTGATGCTTTAGCTGAAGTTTTGAAAGCTACCCCTGCTGCTAAAATCATGATTGAAGGTCACACCGACAACGTACCTTTCAAAGAAGGTATGGGAGACAACTGGGACTTGAGCTACCGTCGTGCTAAAGCAGTTGTTACTCGTTTGATCAAAAAAGGTGTTAGCCCAGACCAACTAAGCATTGCAGGTCGTGGTGATTCTATGCCAGCTGCTGACAACGGTACATCTGAAGGAAAAGCTGAGAACAGAAGAACGGTAATCGTTCCAAATCCAGATCTTGGCGTACTAAAAGGTAACTAATCCAGAGTTCATTCTCTGAATTATAATATACTTACTGATACTACTAGGGCTGACAGCACGCTGTCGGCCCTTTCTCTTTGTATCAAACAGTGACCAGTTTAGGAAGCTAGCTAAAACTGCCACCTACCATTTATCGTCTTTTATCTTTTCCCTTCATCTAAGACACCACATAAGCGTGACTAATTGCTAACTCTTCTAAGCTAAATGCTTGGAATTCAATTGCTATCGGCTCCTTAGCTACTAGCTCTGGCTCTCCCGGCCGGTTCTTCTCTTCCTTAATCACGATCTCTAATTCTTGATACATTTGTCGGTATTGCGCCAAGCGCCATCGGTTCTGAGGCTGCACATCATTATCAATCCATTTCCAACGCTGTTGGGAAAAACGGAGAAAATGGTAAATGCTAATCGTCCCATCTAGGTGAGCAAAATGGTCTGACATATCGATAAAGTGACTCATTACTCCATCTTCTGCCAATATCCGTTTGAATTCCAACAGAATTTCCCTCAGCACATTTGGGTAGATATGCTCGAAAGTATTATTCGACGTAATTAGCTGAACACTATCATCCGCCAATTCCATCTGACGAGCATCTTTAACCAAATAACTCAGGTTTAATCGATCCAGTAATTGCTCTAGGGTAAGATGCTGAGACTCTTCCAGCAGTTGGCGGGCTATGGCTAAACGTTCGGGATTAGGCTCTAAGTAAGTTTGGAGCGTGCCCGCTTGTGCCCATTCTAGGTATCGCTCAATAGTTAGACATAAATTGGCCTTAGTCATCAAGGCACTAATGTCCACTGTATACATTCGTTTGGCCCCAGCCAGGAATAGTCCAATTGGAACAACAGGGTACCAGCCTGTACCCAATTCCAAAGTGTTACCATCTGCTAAGTCCCCTTTATACTTCTGAAAAAAATGTAAATGCTCCCTCAGATGTATTAAACGATCCTCAAAATACAGACTAGAAAGCTGCACTCCTTTGGTGACATATTTCTGGAATAGATAGTTGATCCGATGTTTATAGGGCAAGAGTGATATCCCTTTTTGTACCACCGCCTTTAATACCCACTTACTCATCCGCATTAATTATTCCGTTCAATGGATCGCAAAGGTAATAGAACCTATTTACAATTATGATTATTAAAAAAATGTTAAACGCTCAAGTCATAACCGGGAAGAAGTCAAAGTATTGTTAAGCAGCTTTTTAGAGCTATCGGAGCCTAGTATATTTGCTAGTAGAAAACAATCGACCTATGAAGAAACCCAATACTCCATCTAGCTATATTGGCTTTTTTGTGCTGCTCGCTACTTTGTACTCTTGCGCCAGCTACAACCTCTACACCCCTAGGTACGATCAGCGTTTAGGAGATAAGATGAAACGAGAAATAGAAAATTCCCCATCTAAATATCCGATTCTGGTAGAAGCTGATCACCAAAGAATTTACGATTACGTCAACGGAATAGTTGATACCCTCCTCAATACTGGCTTAATAAAATTCAAGAATGAATTTGCTTGGGAAGTAAAACTACTCGATGACGCCGATATACTGAACGCCTTTGTCACTCCAGGAGGCTACATTTATATTTATACTGGTTTGATCAAGTACTTAGAATCAGAAGATCAGTTGGCGGGCGTACTAGCCCATGAGATTGCGCACGCTGACTTGCGACACGCCAGCCGGCAAATGAGTCAAAAGAATAGTGTATCGACTGTACTTGCAGTTGCAGGTGGAGCTACAGGAACCGGTTTCTTGACGGACATTGGCGCTTCTCTGGTTTCATTGAAGTTCAGCCGTAGTTTCGAAAAAGAAGCTGATCGAATGGCCATACGCCTTCTGTGTGCAACTAATTACCAGGCAGATGGACTAGCAGGCTTTTTTGAAAAGCTAGAATCGAATGGTACTAATCGACTTCCCGCTTTTCTCAGTACACATCCAAATCCTGGTAAACGAGTGGAAAAAATCAAGAAAAGTGCTGCAGAAATGGCTTGTCAAGGCACAGCAACGAATCGAAGGAAGTACCAGCGCATGAAACGCTGGCTACCATAGCAGTTCTACTGCTTTGCTGTTTTGGATAAGAACTCTACAGGCACGTGCTCTGTCAGCCAAACTCCGTTTTCTGAAACATAGAAAACAAACCCTTGTTGATGCATAGCTTGGGCATCGACATTCAAGATCGTGGGCTTGCCATGACGGCTGCCAACTTTGGTTGCCGTTTCTATATCCAGAGAAAGATGGACATGCTGTCGGCTTCCCCGAATTAGTCCTTTCTCCATAATGGAATCCAAAAACCGGGTGGCAGTGCCATGAAATAGTTCTTTGGGCGGAACACTAGGTGCTAGGGCGAGGTCAATATCGATGGAATGGCCTTGATTAGCCCTTATTCTTCGATTGGTTAGGTCCAGGCGAAAACGTTGTTTATCGTTATTCGCTACCACTGCCTCAATGATGGATTGATCTACATTCATGCCTTTTCGCTGCATTTTCTCGATGATCTCATCCAGGTTCGCCCAGCCTTGTTGGTCAAGTTCTATGGGTAGTGCCTCAGGTTTGTGTCGGAGGACGAGGCTAAGGAATTTACTGATACGTTTCGTGTTCATGGTCTTCAGTTTTCTAGTTGGTTTTTTCTGCATTAACTTGCGTAAAACAACAAAAGTTCCCCCAGCATTTGCCTCTACTTCTAGATTTGTCATGGTAAAGAGCTAAAGCAACCTACTCACAAATGTCCAAACAAGTAATTTTTTGTTCATTTGTACTATGGACAATAGTTTCTTCGATACCTTGACAGAACCTACACTTTTGCTGGATGAAAAGAAGTGTAGAGACAATATAAAGAGGATGTATACTCGAGCTAAAAAGGCTGGAGTAAGCTTCCGCCCGCACTTTAAAACACACCAATCTCACGAAGTGGGCAGATGGTTTCGAGAAGAAGGAGTGAATAAAATTACGGTATCCTCCCTACGCATGGCAGCCTATTTTGCAGAAGATAATTGGACAGATATTACAGTAGCCTTTCCGATCAATATTCGAGAAATGAATCGAATAAATGAATTAGCGAGGAGAATTCGGCTCAATGTGCTCATAGAGAATGAAGAAAGTATCCAGTATCTGGCGCAACATTTACAGCACAGTGTAGGTGCCTGGCTAAAGATTGATATCGGTTACCATCGCACTGGTCTACATCCAAGAGGTGTACAACGGATCCGTTCCCTATTAAAAATGATGGACCATTGCGACAAAATCAAGATAGAGGGGCTTCTGGGGCATGCAGGGCACAGTTACAAGGTGAGAGGTAGAGCTGCTATCCATAAAGTACATGTTAATAGTCTGACGCCTATTCAACCCCTTAAGGAAAATCTTCAAAGGGATTACCCTCAATTACTTATCTCAGTCGGTGATACCCCTACCTGCAGTTGGGAACAAGATTTCCCAGGTGTAGATGAGATCCGACCGGGGAATTTCGTTTTCTATGACTTAGCTCAATGGCGTATTGGCTCTTGTCGGCTTGATCAGATTGCCGTAGCTATGGCTTGCCCGATCGTCGCAAAACACCCTGAACGCCAACAACTGGTCGTATACGGAGGAGGTGTTCATTTTGCCAAAGATCAATCTTTGCTTCTCGATGGAAAAACGATCTATTATGGGCATGTAGTCCCCTTCCAGGGAGGAACTTGGGGTCTACCAAACGGTCAAAATTATGTAGCCTCTTTATCGCAAGAACACGGGATCATCCAAGTTCAGTCCGGAACAATTGATGACTATCAAGTGGGAGACTTTATCACAATACTTCCAATCCATTCTTGTATGGCTGCTAATGCGATGAAGGCCTATCAAACCCTAGATGGCGAGATCCTGAGTAGACTATAAGATAGACTACAGACTCGTTTAAAGCGCCAAGGAAAATATAAAGCGATTAGAAAAATAACAACATTCATTTTTCTTCAACTGGGAGATCCAACCTACAGATGAGCTAAAGAGTGTAATCTCCCAATCTTGCGCAAAATCTTTGGTCGAATAAAAGTACTAATCCCTCGAAAAAACGGGAAGGAATACAGGGAAACACATATTTATAATGAAAACACGTTGACCCTAAAATTCCTGTTATGAGAAACGCTCTTTCTAATATCATCAGGTACTATCGGTCTTGCTATCAGGCTGACTATCGAGCAGTCCATCTCTTAAATTTTTTTAGCAGTAAAGTAAGTCACCTGCACTTTCTTGAATCAGCAGAACTCTTAGAAGGTACACACTTACAATTTCCTGTGCCAACAGAATGGGGGACCAAGGTGTCAAGTTTTCTACAACTGCATGCCAAAGAAAAAACATTGTATACTGGCTCTTTCTTTTTAATTGGACGTACTCGGTTATTGGGTAAAAGGAGAGAAGTAGCTGCCCCTCTTTACCTCTACCCTACGCAATTGGAGGTGGAAGGAGAAGTATACTATGTGAGCATAGATGCGGGACAGGCCATTATCAACCCTGCCTTTGTAGAAGTTCTAAAGCACCAAGAGGAAGGTAATCAAGGTGTTTATGAGGTGTTGACGCAAGATCTTCCTATTGGCTTTATCAATTTTGATGAATTACATCAAATAGAAGAAGTACTGGGTCGATATTTCCCTCGACTCTCCCTTGAGGCTGCTATGAAATATCCTCATTTGCTCTCCGGAGACACCTTAAAAGCAGCAGTAAAAAAGAAGAAGCAGGGTTTCCAATTGCTACCCGCTCTGGGAATCGGCATACTAGATAAGGCGAGTGGTTCCCTTGGCATCTTAAATGAATTGCAGGATATGGCAGAAATGGATAATTACTCCACTCCACTTAGCAGTTGCTTTGAGCAAAACCCGCAACCGACAATCCATATTCCTGCTTCTCCCATTCAACTCCCCGTGACCTTGAGCACCAGTCAAGAAAACATCATGCGCGATGTCCCCCATCATAACTTAAGCCTTGTCATTGGCCCACCAGGGACCGGTAAGTCCTTTACGATTGCTGCCTTGGCAGCAGATCGCTTAAGTCAAGGGCAGTCTGTTCTCATTGCTTCCAAAAACCTGCAAGCCGTCAATGTAGTTGCCGATAAGATTGAACAGGAAATGGGGTTAAAGGGTGTAGTGGTGAGGGCAGGTAGAAAAGACTATCGAAAACATTTGCGCAAAAGGCTACAAGACTGGCTCCATGGCTTCGGCATAAATAAGTACTTCTCATGGGATATTCAAAGGAAACAAGCGGAAGTGCGGGAGCATGCAAACCAGATTGCTAAACTAGAGCAAATGTTGAGCTTGAGAGAGGAGTATGAGCGCAGGCATGGCCAGCAAATTTTCACAGGACAAAGTAGTTGGTGGCAAAGATGGAGCTTGTATTTTCTTAAAAGAAGGTTGGCGGGCATTTTACCCATGTGGGACTTGTGGCTGAAACTGGAGAACCGCCTGCAATACTTGCACCAGCATAGCCGCGAACTATTACAAATGTACTTCCATCTCCATCTCTTCAATGCATTAAACACGCATCGGCAAGATTTGCAGACTTTTCTACAAGCACTTAAGTCAAAGACAGGCCAAGAAAAGGAAAACCTCTTTCAGCAGGTTAACTTCCGCCGAGTCTTGGATGCTTTGCCGATTTGGGTTGTGAATACCGCAGATGTGAACCGAGTATTGCCCCTACAAAAGGAACTATTTGACTTGGTGATCATAGATGAAGCCAGTCAGTGTGATATTGCCAGTGCCCTTCCCCTGCTTCAGCGAGCCAAACGGGCAGTAATTGTCGGAGACCCGAAACAGCTCAGACATATGTCCTTTCTTTCTAGAGCAAGGCAGTCCCTCATGGCAAACCAACTTAAAATTGGGCATCTCCCAGCGGACAAACTAGCCTATCGGGACAAAAGCTTACTTGACCTGGTATCCGATGGAATCAGTCATCAAGGACAAGTATTTCTACTTGATGAACACTTCAGAAGTTTGCCAGAGATTATTGCCTTTAGCAATCAGTACTTTTATGAGCAGCAGCTGAAGATCATGACTGCGACACCAGAAACGCTACAAGAGAAAGCTGTCTTTCTCCATGCCACAGCAGGCCAAAGAAGCCCACAGGGCCACAACGAAAAGGAGGCAGAGGACATTTTGGCTTTTCTCCAAAACCTCACAGAGGAGGAAGCGCCACTTGCACCTGAACTTTGTCAAACGATTGGCATTATCTCTCCTTTCCGGGATCAAGTTAATCATCTCAGAAAGGTCCTCCCAGTCCACCTTTCTGACAATCAATTATCCAGACATAAGGTCCTCGTGGGAACGCCTTTCGAATTTCAGGGGGAAGAGCGTGATATCATATTACTTTCCTTTGCCTTAGATGCTTCCGCACCTACAGGAGTCTTTAGATACTTGGACCGGGAAGATGTTTTTAATGTAGCCATCACACGTGCGCGCACAGCTCAGCATATTTTCTTGTCGATAGATCCTTTAGATATTCCTCATCAGCACTTACTAGCAAAATATATCGCGTTTATCAACAAACAGGGTAATAAGTACAGTAAAACACACACAATCCCGCCAGAAGATCACTTTATGGACGAGGTCATTTTATTGTTAAAAGACTGGGGAATAGAAACGGTTTACAAAAACTACTTAATCGCTGGTGTTGAGATTGACTTGGTGGTTGTCCTTGAAGGGCGTACTTACTGCATAGACCTGGTGGGATACCCAGGATACTATGAGCGAGCATTACCCATCTCCCGCTGGAAAATGCTGGATCGGGTAGGTCTCAAAACCTTTGCCATGCCCTTTAGTCATTGGCAATTTGAACGAGCGGTTTGCTCAAAGGCTTTGTCGGACTTTTTAGGTATTAGTCTTGTTCCAGAAGAAGCGAGCTTAAATCAAGGCTAGGTTAACGGATAATGAATTCAAGAAAGTGATAGATGGCAGAAGTGGGTGCTTGGTCCCGAGCCTGAAGGTCTACATCAAAGAGACGATTCAAATTGTTGCCTGCCAAGTCCTCTAACTTTGAATCAATCCTAATTTGGTACTTCCCAAAGGTCCAGGGTAGATCAGGATAGAAGTACCACTCCTGTTGCTGCTGTGCCACTTCTACGCTCCCTTTTATCAATTGATCTTGCCTATCCCATATGGTAATAGTATGTTGCAGAAGTGCGTAATCTAATACTTCATCAAAATGTAAGATTAGGGGATCGCGACTTCCGTTCAGCGGTTGAACCAGCTTCCACGAAGCGGGTATTGGCTTTTGTCTATCTGCCTTCCCCACGGTGAATTGAAAGGCCATTTCATGCTCTACAGGTTTTCCATGCTTGTCTTTCCAATCTTTATCCACTTGCAAAATGTAGTTCTCCCCTTCGACCAAGGGCGCCCCCAGCAACTGATGAGGGACTAAGTTTCGTTTAACTCTCCCGGGGTCCAACCAAAGTGTAAGCCGTGTTCTGTCCTCATTCCATAGTTCCGGTTCAAGTTGCAAAAAAGGAAGATCCAAGGTATCTCCTTCGGCACTCATCCAATGAAGATGTTTGTAGCTCTTCCCCACACTCATCGGGGCAGAAAAATAGAGGTACATCTTCAAGAGATTTTCAGGAATGGTATCTTTCTCAGGGTAAATAGCCAGGACTTTCGTAGGAAGATGATCCTTCTTAGGTAGTTGAAATCTCAGCACGTTGCTTCCTGGATAAAATGCTACATACTCCATGCCTTCCGTAAAAGGTAGATATGGATAAAAAACCCAAATCTGCTGATCTAGTTTTTCTTTTCTACCGGCAATAGATTGACCTTCTTGATAATGATTTGACCATTCCTGTGCTGTAAAGACCTGGAAGCTTGACGGATCAAATACTTGCTCCTGGTGTAAATTCAACCTAAGCCCCCAACCCTTTTCATTCTCCAGAGGAACCAAGATGAGCTGAGCGTCCTGACCAAAGATGGAGCCAACTCCCAATAGTTGGACCCAAGAACAGAGAAAAAGGAAGGAGATTCGCATGACTTTAGTACTTAGTAGATGGAGGTAATTGACCTCGAACCTCATTTGGTTTCCGAGGTCAATTAACAAGAGCAATTACAGGCGGTTTTTGTTAGTCGTAAAGAGCGCCAAGTCGCCATTGGAACGACGTTGCAACATTAATACCGCTTCACCATATTTATCCATCTGTAACACATTTACATACGGTAGAGAAATATAGTCTACTCCTGCCGTCATAGAATTACCTTTCACTGGCTCCGTGAGATAATCCTTAAAATCTGCTACATCCTCAACCGCAATTTTCATCACCGGACGAGAGGTATTGTTCATCAAGAAATAGGAAGATCCATCCTTTTCTATATGGATAATATCCAATGGCGTGTTTCGATTTCCCAACTCCGCAACGGTGCGCCCTTTAGTATGTTCACCCGTTTCAACCTCGTTCATTGGAAACAAAACCAAAGGCGTGCAAGTATAACTAGCTATAATATGAGGTTCTCCATTAAGATCAAAGGGCATAAAGGTTTTGATGGGAGCATAGGTCTCGTACCTTCCGTGAGCTGCATGGTAAATCTCCAAGGAAGCATGCATTTGTTTCGCTTTGAAGGGGAAAGGGATGCTTCGAAAAGTAGAGCTAAATTCTTCGTTGGACAATCCACTAACCATCAATTTACCATCGTGATAGGCCACATCTGAGATAGCCCATTTCCGCAAAGTTCTTCCTCTGCGATCTTTTGCGTCAGCTGCCACGGGGTTGGAGAGCTCCACTTTTGAATGACTTACCTTATCCATGGGCATTACCTCCATGCTTTTACCGTCTGTCTTAATCAGCATCGGTGTTCCATTGCTATGTCGTACTGCCAGATAGATGTTCTGTGAAACTGGGTTTACGGCCATATCAATAATCTGTACATCGTCAGCATTAGCACCTAATAAAGCCGCAATTTTTTCATCCACTTTGTTCATATTCACATTAGCTGCTTCACCTATCGTCTCCGTATCTTTTGTATCAATAGCTACTACATTGGCCTTTTGTGCGTCTCCAACAAACAAAATCCCATTAGGACCAAAAGCAAGTGCGTTAATGCTTTCAATACCTGGGTCTCCAACAATAAAGTCTTTAGTTAAATCTTCACCATCATTATTGGCATGGACATGCGTCAAAGCGACCAAACCTACAAATAGAATCAACAAATAGAAGTTCTTCATGACTAGGATATTTAATGTATGTGATCCTGCCTGTGTAAAGTAAGCAGGAGAATAATTACAAAACATCAACAGCCTTCCAAAGAAAGGGTTCTTTAGAAAGCACCTATTTAATCCTATTTGTAGATAAAGAAACTACTGATCCTCCTTCAAGAGTTTCCGGATCTTTGTGTTTGGGTTGAACTCATAACTCATGCCCGCATTGTCCTTAAATACTATCCCTTTCTTGTCTACTAAAATAAAAAGAGGGCCGTAATCGTCAGTGCGTAATACAAAGTTGCGGGTCAATTCATCGGAGAGGTCTAGCCGAAAGTGATGAAGGAAATCCAAACTTCTTTTCTGTCCTTTCAGCACTTGTTTCCAAATAGTGGGATTCTTCCCAGTATAGATCAGTTGAAACTGCATTAAAGAATCCTCTGTAACTTTCTTGCCAAATAAACGGAAGTAGGTACTGAGTTCCTTCTCTGTACTTTCATCGTTTTTCCACAAACACAAGTATTGGATTTGGCCTTTGAACTCACCTAAGCTTTTACTATTTCCTTGCTGATCTACCAACTTTAAGTTTGGCATGGGTAAACCATCCAGTTTCATTGATTTTATCTGATGAATCCGGATAAGTGGGTCCTTCAGAAACTGTGGTGCCGAACTCTTGAGAAAATCCTCATACTCATACGCAGCATATACAAAATCTGCTTTCAGTAGCTGCTTCAAGATGGCATACTTGGTGTAATGTTCTGAAAGCCCGCTCAATTCATCTCCTGCAATTTTATATCGATCCGCAAACTGTTTCAACTGATCCTCGATAAACGAGCCGTAGGATGCTGTGTTCTTATAATTAATCCAGCTTAACAATGCACTCTGATAGCTAGAACTTGCAACCGCTTCATCATCTGCCAAGGTAAGTTCTTCCAGATAAGAGGAGTATTCTTCCGGCAATTCAATTACCTTCAAGTCAATGATCGAACGATAATGATTGTAAAAAGCCAGCAGCCAATCGGCCTGCTTATAGTTTATCTGGTTATCCATAAAACTCCTAAATCCATTAGATAAAGGCTTTTTGCTTCGCTCCAGGTATTGTTCAAAGTACCCCTGCTTCATTTTGTTTAGTTGCTGCACGGCTTCCCAGTAAGCTTGACCATCTTTACGCTGCAAAGCACTTTCCAAGCTGCCATAAGCGAGTTTCTTTTCAAACAAGGAGTACTGAAACAGGAAAGTATTATTGGTGCTTCCCTGCCCCTTGTATTTGACGACCAACTGATCGTTAATGTTTTCTAGGGACACGATTAAGCTATCTCCCGCTTCAAGGTATAGTGGCAAGTTTAACACGCCAATTCTCAATTCGAATTGCTGGCTTGGAGGTAAGGTAAGACTAAGCTTAAAGGTACGATCTTCATTGACTATAATGGTTCTACTTTCGGCTTCGTCCACAGCAGATGCTCCCTTCGTATCTAAAATCACCTCTGTCATAGCGATCTCATTTAATTGCCCAATGAGCACCACCTGGTCCTTTGCCTCCAAGGCATTAGTAAATATGCTCAATATACCCAGTAGAAAAAGTCCTTTCATAGCTAAGTTTATTCTTAGATCTAAAGTAGGAAAACTTAGTCGATGTAAATTTTAAGGAAGGGTTAAAGTCTACTAATCAATCGTCTTCTAGTAAATTAGGTCACAAAACGAGAACCATGAAAAAGTATCTTCCCACTCTTATTGGGCTTAGTCTATTGATGAGCTGCACTCCGCAAATGAAAGAGGTCTTCCTTTTTTCATATTTCATGAACAATGGTGAGGATGGCCTCCATCTAGCGTACAGCGAGGACGGATTCCACTGGACTCCTCTAAACAATAACGAATCTTTCCTAACTCCCACTGCCGGAAAGGATAAACTGATGCGAGACCCCTGTATCATAAAAGGTGGAGATGGAGAATTTCATATGGTGTGGACAGTTAGCTGGAATGAACAAGGTATTGGTTACGCACATTCTCCAGATCTACTCAATTGGTCCGAACAGCAATACATCCCCGTCATGGAGCATGAACCCCAAGCTCGAAATTGCTGGGCGCCCGAGCTCTATTATGATGAGGAAACCGAGCAGTATCTGATCTACTGGGCAACTACTATTCCGGGCCGTTTTCCTGAAACGGATTCAACCGGAGATAATGGCTACAATCACAGAATGTACTACACTACTACCAAAGATTTCCAGACTTTCAGTGAAACAAAGCTACTATATGAGCATGGTTTCAACGTAATCGATGCCACCATTCACAAGCATCAAGAGGAGTACATCATGTTCTTAAAGAATGAAATCCGTTATCCTGAACCCGAAAAAAATCTGCGTATAGCGAAGAGTCAAAATCTATTAGGCCCTTATACCATGGCTTCTGATCCGATTACCCCTACAGATGTCTGGGTGGAGGGACCAACTGCCATCCAATCGGATCAAGGCTGGACCGTCTATTTCGACCGCTACATAGAGAAACGAATGGGGGCCATATCCTCCCAAGATCTGAAGAATTGGAAGGATATTACAGCGGAAATGCATTTTCCAAAAGGGACCCGACATGGGACGGCATTTAGGGTACGTAAGAAACTTTTGGAAGGCCTGTTAGCAAAGTAAAAGGCAGGGCGATTAGGCATACTCACTTACAATGAATACACAACCACCGCTAATCGAATTCGCGGGGCAGTAGTAGATCTTTGTAACCGTAACACTAGAAGTTCTTCCAACAATTTATCTGATGATTTTCCTGGAAAGACCACAGCACTACAGCAATTGAAAAAGAAAGCCCGCTTCGGATTCAGTCAAAGAGCTAAAAGCTTTATATTTATGGATGTAAAACCAAGCTTCTCAAATGGCCAACACCACACCTCAACGCATACCCACTAATCTGCTTCCTGAGCTTGTGGAAATCGAAGGTGGTACTTTTGAAATGGGAAGCAATGAGCATGGACGGGAAAGCCCCATTCATACTGTGCAGATACCGACCTTTCATATGGGTAAATACCTCATCACCAATGCTCAATATGTTCTCTTCTTAAACGCCTATGGAAGTATAGCAGTAAAACCGGACTCCAACGAGCGACAAAAGATGATAGATGAACATCACTGGGGAGTACAGTCATTTGAAGAACACTGGAAGGTAGTTGAAGGCTTTAAAAACCATCCAGTAATTAATGTAAGTTGGTATGGAGCCGTCACCTACTGCCAATGGCTCAGCAAGCAAACGGGTGAACGGTATCGCTTACCCAGTGAAGCCGAATGGGAATATGCGGCGAAGGATGGTAAGTATCAGCAGAACTTCCAATATTCGGGCAGCAACCATTTGGATGAAGTAGGATGGTATAGAAGAAACAGTCATCGTCAGACTAAACCCGTTGGCTTAAAATATCCCAATCAACTAGGCTTACACGATATGAGCGGTAATGTTGATGAATGGTGTACAGATCACTGGCATGAAAATTACAAAGGAGCACCCAAAGATGGTTCGGCTTGGATTAAAGAAGGTCATAATACCCAACGCGTAGTTCGGGGCGGATCCTGGGGCTACGGCGATCTCATTTGTCGCGTATCAGACCGCAGTTGGAAAGTTGCCAATAGCGGGAATCACTATATTGGTTTTCGCGTTTCCCGAAACTAACCCTGGGATATATTTACTCTTTTACTTTCTTGACTATAAAACGCTTTCCTTTTTTGACATACACCTATAGCCCAAATGGAAGAATTCTTATTCAAAATCTTTGGTCGTTCATTTACAAAGCAAGAAAATATCGACGACATTCGTCGATTTTATAGCCAATCGGCTTATTGTTTGGATGAAAAAGATCGATTGATTGGTCTGGCCTGTCGAGAAGCTAAACATAACGAGATAAAACTGGGGGAAGAGTTTCAGGACTTGCAGTATCTCAATGTTAGTGGGAATAAGGAATTGAAGAGAATAGCGTTCGCTTCTGCAATGCCAGAACTGTTCCACCTAAATTTGAAAGAAAATGCGCTCAATCAATTGAGCCTTGCTAAGGGTTTTATTGCCCTTAAACATCTAGATGTTAGCCGTAATCAACTGAACAACCTCTCTCTTGAAGGTAGTTTCCCGTCCCTCTGTTTTCTAGATATAAGTGGCAATCAGTTGGAAAGCCTAAGCTTGGATACACCTCGGTTGCAATATGCTTACTTATTGGATAATCAATTACAAACAATAAATTTTTCGTCTGTACCAAAGCAGCTAGAAGTCCTTCATCTAAAGAATAATAGACTGGAAGAACTCCCTAAAAACACTACCTCTTTCGACAGTTTGAATGCACTATTTTTGCATGGTAATCCACTGTCTGCGATTCCAACTGAACTGATTTCATCTGAAGAAAACGGCAATTCTTACCGAGAAATTTGGGATTACCTTAAGGAGCTAGGAGAAGGTACAGTGATCAATACCCGAGTGAAGCTGATTATCGTGGGTAATGGTCGCGTTGGCAAAACCTCTATGTACCGGCGGCTAGCCAGTAAACCTTTTGATAAGTATGAGTCTTTCACGCATGGCGTACAAATAGGGAGATTAAGTAAAGAAAATTTACCAGAGGTTAAAACCGACGAATTGAATCTACAGGCTTGGGATTTTGGCGGGCAAGAAATCTTCTATGCCACCCACCAGTTCTTTCTTAGTGATGAAGCCGTCTACATTCTAGCCTGGACCGACAAAGAAAACGTAGCCGCCTATAAGGAAAGAGATAAAGCAACGCTTCCTTTTGATGAAAAATGGCGAGAATGTGAATACTGGTTAGAGAATATCAGACTGCGTGCGGGAACGAGTCCGATACTCATGGTACAAACCCATAGCGATGTGATTCAGCATAAATGTCCAAATAACCCTGTTTGGGAAAGACCACCTTACAATGCCATGTGCATCAATTTTAGTGCGGCTAAGGATTTCGGCTTGATGGAACTAAGAAACCTACTCGGCAATCGATTGAACACGGCCATTCCTATGTTGGGACAAGCTTTTCCCGCTAGCTATGAGACGGTCATTCAATTGATCGAAAACGAACGACAACACCCAGAACAATCCAGTATTTCCTATGACCATTTCATAGAGATTTGCAAGGAAGCAGGTGTCCAGGAGGGAGGCGAACAAACCCTGTTAGAATACTTAGCTAAAAGCGGTGTTGTGGTGTACTTCAATAAACCACTCTTGAAGGATATCATCTATATAGATCCTAATTGGCTCACCCAACAAGTCTATCTACTGATCAATAACGACCTTAGACCACTGGAAGGCCAAATTGATCAAGCTTATCTCAAACGGCTATTGCCTTCTCCTCAATATGATGAGAAAAAAAGGAATCAGTTCGTAGAATTACTCAAGTCCTTCGAACTGATTTTCGAACCCAAGGGAGCATCTTTCTACATCGCCCCACAATACCTTCCCGAAAAATTAGGATCAACCGCACAAAAATTCCACGATAGCATCTTTAAAACACTTGAGCTAGCTTTTGTCTTCCGTTTCCCCAAGTTTTTACCAGACAACGTCATGATCAACTTCTTGAGCAGATATGGATCATTGTCCGATGACGTATATTGGAAAAATGGCATTTCCTTTTCTAATGAACAAGGAGTACAGTGTATAGTACACTTCGAAGAGGCAGATCGTAGTCTTAAGGTTTACAGTAAAACAGATCAAGCTAGTCGAATACTGCAAAATGAGATTTGCAAGGCCTTCGTTGAACTTAGTCGTAATGCTAATGCTGAAATTTCACTCGATGGGAAGGTTTTTGCTTCTTGGCAAGACCTACAAAAACATACCAAGTTAACACAGGTCGACCCTATGCAGCAATTCTTTGCTGTCGATGGAGAAACCCCACTATTGTTCAGAGACTTTGCCTGTTTCTTAGATACAGAAAGAACAACGCACATTTTCGCTGACGTTATCGATCACAACCAAGAAAAAACTACAATGTTTGATAACATTCTAGAGCTCATAGGGAATGGGAAATTAAAGAAGGTATTTGAACTCTTGTTACAAGAAAGCTTAGGAGAACATGAGGCAGAAGTTCTGTTATTAAAAGGGCAACTCAAAGCACTAGAACGTGGGGCAAGGCAAGGGCTAGTCTCTTTCAGTGATGAGAATGTAGAACGGAGTCGAATCTCCTATTCTTTATTACAGTTGATAGGGGAAATCAAAAAAGGGGCAAAACGAAAAGTATACCCTATTGACTGCAAATTTCGGAGAAGCTGGTTCTTACCCACTTTTGGTGGAAAGAAGCCTGATGACCAAAGACGGTGGGGTATTTTCAATGGATGGTATCCCCAGCACTACTACCTATCTCGAATTTGGTTTGCTTCCAGGCTTTGGATAAGCGGGAAGATCACTTTCTGCTTAAGCTAAGGACAAAGAGTGTCCAAGGTATTTGCCCGGACTGTGGCCAAAGAAGCCTAAGTAGGCATAGTAATTATATGCGCAAACTACTAGACTTACCTTGGGCGGGTATTCCGGTTAAGGTTAATCTGAGTGTCAATAAGTACTACTGTAAGAATGAAAATTGCAGCCGTAAGGTTTTTACTGAACGACTCGGTGAAAATCTAAAGCCTTATGCCCGTCGTACATCGAGATTGACAGCACACCTTACTCGAATCGGTTATGCCCTTGGCGGTAATGCTGGCTCTAAACTTGCTTCGTTTCTGGGGATGCCAGTAGGTCGGTCCACCATTTTACGGATAATATGCAATTGTCCGAATGACTTCGAGGTAGCTTCTCCCCAGATATTGGGTATTGATGATTGGGCCTTCAAAAAAGGTAATACCTATGGCACCATCTTGGTGGATTTGGAGAAGAGAAAGCCAATAGACCTCTTGCCTGACCGGGAAGTGGAAACGGTGAAAAAATGGCTAGAAACCCATCCCGGCATCAAGATTATTAGTAGGGATCGCGCCAGTTGTTATTCTCAAGCTGCTAAACTGGGAGCTCCGAATGCGATCCAGGTAGCAGATCGGTGGCATCTACTAAAAAATCTTGGAGAAGCCCTGAAGCGCTTGCTGGATAAACATAATCAAGAACTACGTCTAGCAGCTAAAGACATCGCTCAAAGAAAAAGAAAACAGGCCAAGGCGCCTGACAATCCAATGCCTGATATAAAAACAGCCCCTACAGAAGAAAAAAATACATCAACTAAGGTTCCTGCCTTGTCAAGGTATGAATTGAATTTTTTAGAAGTGAAACGTCTGAGGTCCAAAGGCCATTCAATCAAATCCATTCATCGTCAGACAGGTGTTCATCGTCAAACGATTAAAAAGTACTTGAAATATGAGGAATATCCCCAAAAGATAAACGGAGGGACTAAGACGTCAAAGGCCTTACCTTTTGAAGATTATCTGAGAAAGAGATGGGGTGAGGGTGAAACAAGATACATGCAATTGTGGCGTGAGATTAAGGAACAGGGGTTTACCGGTTCGCCGCAAAGTGTATATAGATTCATTTGCAAATACCCCAGGGATCGTAGTGTTGAAAAACTCCCACCTCCTTTAAAGGTGAAAGTATGGTCTGCCCGAAAAGTTAGTTCGCTAATGAGCAAACCTTTTGAGGACTTGGATGAAGAAGCTCAGAATTATCTACGGACCCTTTACAAATACTGTCCGCAAGCCAATCAAGCCAGTCAGTTGGCCCGCAAGTTTAAGAACATGACAGATAAACTCAGAAAGAAACACCTTAACCCCTGGATTAATCAAGCACTGCAAAGCGGCATTCCTTCATTGAGGAATTTTGCCAAGGGGCTACAACAAGACTATGATGCAGTAAGAGCAGCAGTATCTCTCAAGTGGAGTAATGGTCAAGTGGAAGGACAGGTCAACCGTCTGAAAAATATCAAGCGCCAAATGTATGGCCGGGCTGGCTTTCAGCTACTGAGAAAGAGAGTCCTGATGGATTCCAGTTGACAGATTCCACCAAAAGTGGGTAAGAACCCAGATTCTCCGAAATTTGCAATTGACCAAGATGCAACCGTTAAGACAATTCGTATAAGCTTTGTCCTGGAAATTGAGGGTGAACTGGAAGCAATCGATGACCAGTATATAGATAACATAATTCAACGAATTATTGCAATTACGGGAGATAAATCACTAGTCCTAAATCAAGTAGCACCGGGCTCTATTAAACTATACATTGAAGCGGAAGATGAAACATTTTTGGAGCTTTTAAGATTATTTAAGGCCGATAAGTTATCGAGCTTGATACAACATCCAATTGAAGATATAAAAATTGTTACGGATCAATCTATACCTCGTGGCAAGATCTATTTCTCCTACGCCTGGGGAGATCAAGAGGTATCAGGAGCAGATCATGAACAAATGGTCGATGGATTGTATGATGCCTTAAAAGAGGATGGCTTTAATGTTCTCCGAGACAGTATGAACCTCGACTATGGTGGTTTCATTAGTGTATCCGCCCACTGGACCCCATCTTTCCTACTCCATAAAGGTTTTGAGAAGTTGTTTGTCCATGTTTTGAGGCAGCCATTGGATAGCCTCAGGGGTAGCTTTGTTATTGGCCAGCTGTCGAAGAAGCCAGGTGAGGTATCGGTGAGCATTGAGGCCCCAGTTGTTGCAAGTGCCGATAATGGAGTAAAGGCAGGCCAGGTTTTGAGCCGCCTCGTCGGAGCCAGCAAACAGATAGTTCTTACGCCCCAAAGCTACGGGCCGGATCGTATTTTCTACCAGGTTGTTATCAATCTCCAATTGGCCATCGCGGGCATAGGCATACAGACCTTTCCAGCGTTTTAAGCTGTAGGCAATAGCTTTACCAATAGGACTTTGGGGCAATAAGCCAGCGGAGGTATATTGCTCTTTTAGCCATGCACCCAATTCTTCCAATATGGGTATGGCCTGGTGCTGGCGCAGTTGGAAACGCTGTGCCTCATCCATTTTCTGTTCGCGCGCCTGGCGTTCAATGCGATATAGTTTTTGGGCTTGCTCTAGAAAATAGTTGGCCCGAGGTGGATCGGTATTTTGAGCCTCTACAAATTTGCGCCGGGCATGAGCCATACAATGGATCAAGTGTAGGTCTTGTTTGCGCTCCACAGTTTCATACACACTATATCCATCGGCTTGTAAGATACCACTGAAGCCATCGAGCAATAAGTGTCCGGCCTTAGCACTGCGCCTGGAGTCATATTGGAAGAATACCGCCTTAAGCTTTGGATTGTGAAGTACCCAGAAGTAGCCCCGGTGGCTGGCTCCGGGCTTATTCTTAGTTAACACCGTGATACGCGTCTCGTCCACTTGGTTATAAGGCTGGGTCAGTAAATCCTGGTGCAACAGATGGTAGATAGGCCGCAAGCTATGAGCGGCGGTATGGAACCAATTATGGAGGTTGTTTTCTGAGATAAACCCCAGCCCGGCTTGTTTGAGTTTTTTGCGGAAGCGGTGGATAGGCGTATGGAAAAGAATCTTCTCGACTATGATTTGAGCCACTAGGCTCTCGTCCACTATACCTTTGGGGATCAACCGTAAAGGGACATTGGCTTGGCTTACGCCTTGCTCTTGATCAGCCTTATTAACATAGCGGGGGCGAATGATGCGCTTGACATATAAATCAGCTGGCACATAGGCCAACAGCTCGGTTATATCTTCTCCGATCTTGGATAGCTTACTGATATCTACACCTGTGGGCTCGATGATTTGCTCTTCTCGTCGCAGCGATGCGGGGAAGGTATTGCGTTTTATTGGCCGACGGGCTTTTTGAGGCTTCTTTTTTCTGTGTAATACCTGCTCTTGTTCGACTGGCTGAGCTGCTTGGTCCTCTTGCTCGAATAAGCGTCCCTGATTAGGGTCTTGCTCACTGACATACCGTTCGCGCTTGGCGCTGAAGAGTAACTTCTTGAGCTGCGCATTCTCTGCCTTAAGCAGAAAATTCTCTTCCTTGAGGGCCTTGTTTTCCGTTTCTAGTGGACTCATAAGCTTAGTCTGAAGATACGGAAAAAGACCCGGATTCACTGGCTTTTACCCAAGGAAAAGCGCTTCCTTTTTTCAATCTTATCCGTCTTAATCCCTCGTAAAATCAGTAGTAGTTTTTCGTAGCAAAGCTCATAGCCACTAGCCGATGACGGGTGCTCAAAAGTCCCCCTTTCCAGGCGCTTATAGTACAGCCCAAAACCATCTCCCTCCCACATTAGCAGCTTCAAATGGGTCTTGCGCCGGTTGATAAATACAAAGCCTGCTCCGCTCAATAAGGACAAGCCCATCTGGCCACTCACCAAAGCACCCAGAGTATTGAAGCTCTTGCGCATGTCACAGGGCTTATCATACAAATAATATTGCCGCGATACCTCAAGCATTTTGTAAGCACTTGATTAATTCCCCATCTAACCTCCCCTTGTAATGTACACGGATACCATTGGCAAAGTGGACTTCTATCAGACCCTCAGTTGCCGCAACGCTAGACAGCGCAATAAACTTACCTGTATCTGCAAATTCTTGCTCCAGTTTGAACCAACTCATAAATGTGCCGTATTTTAGCTCATGCTTACGACAATAAGCAGGGCGGCTAAGCCCACTTGTGCGCCAGGACCTTACATGACCTAAGCGTTCTGATCTTGTCATAGATTTTTAACCTAAAGATCGGCCGCAGCTTCATCAAACGCAAGATGGGGTGCAATGGGCGGATACTCATTAGTGACTATATGAAAGAGTTGGGAAAGGGGGATCTCATTATGATATTCGTTAGCGACAGATATGCTAGATCTCCCTATTGTATGTTTGAGCTATACGAAATCGCCCGGAATTCCAAGTTTGAGAAAACTACCTTTGGCGACAGGGTATTAATTATTCCAATAGAACGAGTCCGTTTTGATGACCCCGAGGTGCTAGAACATTATTTCGATTATTGGGAAAGACAATTAAATAAGTGGAAGAAATTAATGGAAAGGAGGTTGGATCAAAGCACAGGAAGCACCTATGCCCGTTATGAGAAAACGAAGGTTATTGCTCAAAACCTTGGAAACCTGGTTGACTGGCTAACAGACATCAACTCTAGTTCTTTAAGCCTACTGTCTGAGAATGATTTTCAGCTGGTCAAAGAAGCCATTCAGAAGCGTTTCGCAGGTGAAGGTTAAGGATAATGGCACGCATTGTACCAATCAACAACTCCCTTCTTCTTCCAGTCACTTTACTCATTCATTTCAGGACTTTTTGCAAAAAAGCAAAGAAAATCAGGTGAAAAAGAAGATAACTCACTGGTTATAACCAGAAAAACCGTAAGTCATTGAAAACTTACGACTTATGGTTTCTTATAATAGAACTCCTGACGGGAATGGAGTAAAAACACTAACGCCTTGATTATCAACATCTTTAAAACCGAACACTTCAAAACCTAGAATTAACCAAGAAATAAGAAAGCCGAAAACCCACATTCTGCCAGCACCACTCCCTCCGTCTTGCACGCCTATCCGGTCGTCCCTCCCTCCTTGGCGAGCCATTCTTCAGTCGCTCGGGCTCACGGGAAGCCAATGGCTAGCCACCAGACTGAAGAGACATAGCCAAACGAAAGCCGATATCGTCGTTGCGATAGGCCGGCGCAGACCTGCGCCGGATCGCAGGGCGGCAAGCCTCAGCACCATAGAAGTAGCCGCCGCCGCGCAGCACGCGCCTAGCGCCTCTGTCAGGTCTATCTACCCATGCACTGCCATCTGCTGGTGCACCATCATAGTTGTCATGCCAGTCATCAGTACACCATTCCAACACATTGCCACTCATGTCATATAAGCCCAATTCATTGGGCAATAATAAGCCAACTTCATGTGTCTCATCATTCGAGTTGTCCCCATACCACCCTACTTGACTCAACTTATCACTACCCGCATAGATGTAATCTTGGCTATATCGCCCCCCTCGGGCCGCATACTCCCATTCCGACTCACTCGGCAAACGGAAAGACTGGCCTGTTTTGTCATTCAGGGAAGTAAGAAATTGTTGTACATCATCCCAACTAACGCTCTCTAAAGGAAGATGCTTTCCCATAAAACGCGAAGGATTCGCCCCCATTACTGCCTCCCATATTTCTTGTGTCACCGCATACTTACCCAGCCGAAAGCTGGGTACCTCCACCCCATGTACCGGAAGAACGCTATCCCTTTTAATTTCTTCCGATCCCATCATAAAAGGACCACCTTCCACCTCCACCATTTCCATCCATATACCTTCAGCTATTTTTATTTCCATCATCATGTTTTATAGTCTATTTTTCACCCAGGCTTACTAATTTCCCCACTCCCTCCGTCTTGCACGCCTATCCGGTCGTCCCTCCCTGCTTGGCGAGCCATTCTTCAGTCGCTCGGGCTCACGGGAAGCCAATGGCTAACCAACCGACTGAAGAGACATAGCCAAACGAAAGCCGAAAATGCCGAGGCGAAAGTCCGGCGCATCCCTGCCCCGGATCGCAGGGCGGCAAAACTCAGCAGTATTGAAGTAGCCGCCGCCGCGCAGCACGCGCCCAGCGCCTCTGTCAGGAGTATCTACCCAAGCACTACCATTTGCTGGTGCACCATCATAGTTGTAGTGCCAGTCATCAGTACACCATTCCGACACATTGCCACTCATGTCATATAAGCCCAACTCATTGGGTAACAACAAACCTACCTCATGTGTCTCATCATTCGAGTTGCCCTCATACCATCCTACTTGACTCAACTTATCACTACCCGCATAAGTATAACCTTGACTATATCGCCCTCCTCGGGCCGCATACTCCCATTCTGACTCACTCGGCAAGCGGAAGGATTTTCCAGTCCTTCTTTTCAGAAAACGAATAAACTGCTGGGTATCATCCCAACTTACCTGTTCTACTGGCCGATTCTTTCCTTGGAAAGTAGCAGGATTATTACCCATGACGCTCTCCCATACTTCTTGTGTTACTTGGTATTTGCCTAGATAGAAGCTTTTAAGAGTAACTTTATGCTGGGATTCATTCCCAAGCAAAAGCACACCACCGTCAATGAAAATCATCTCAAAGGACAGGCGGTCTGTAAGATGTACACTAATATTTTTCTTAGGCATCGTTTAACAGGTTATATCATTTGGAGCGCTTGAAGTCATTCTCAATCTTCATCATCGTCCTCTTCAATAAAGAGTTGTTTAAAGGTTTTTTCGCCCTTTCTAAAGGCCGTAATTTCTTTCCTGATGAGTTTCAGCGCAGCTCTGGAGTCCCAAGAAAGCTCTTTCTCAAATGAGGCAAATAGAACATTAAATTTCAATTTTACCTTCCATTTGGCATCGGGCACATGCGGCATGCTCTCTTTGGCCTCCTTCCATTTTTCTGCTACTTCATTCCCGGGAGGCAGTTGTTTCATATATTGATCTAATCGTTCTCCCAAAAAGGTATTTACACGATTTAGTTCATCCGCAGAAATTTGTAAGGTATTAATCTGTTCGAAGACCAGCTTAAGGCTATCTTGATGTTTTCCTGCATACACTAAGAGAGTATCCAGATATTTCTGCTGACCTTCTTGATTTTTAAGTATAGCATAAGTCTCATCACGGAGGTGCTCAATGTTTTCTTTAATCCCTTTAATATCCTCGCGTAAACCAGGATACCCTCCAGGGCCGTAAGGAAGCATTTTTCGATTTGCCTGATCCAACTCCTCAGATATTCCTTCCAGTAAAGCCTTTACAGACACCCTTTTGATTTTGTCCTTGCTGCAGTCAATTTCTGGTACATTGCCTTCTTGATATTTTAACAACTCAGAATATTCAAAAAATTTCGGTTGGGGATCTCCATTACAGTCTTCACAGATACAGGGTACCATCTCTTCATAATCAATATGCTTGAAGGATTTCTCATGTATCTTCCTTACTTCATTTCTTACATAGTTAAGCAAGTATTTTCGTTCATGCACTCCTCCTTGCACCTCTATTTCAAGTACCTCCAGCCCTTCTTTCACGGTTTTCTCCTGAATTATTTGGGCTTGACAGTCGTTTTTATCTTCAATCAAGACTCCTTCATTCCAAACCTGGTTTCCATTTCCCGCAATAAGATCACTTAGTCTAACGATGAGTCTAGAAATCAACCCTTTTGGCATGAAAGGGTACTGGAATCTAAACTTTAACGTAGAAGCACTATCCCATTCAAATTCGGGTGGCTCATTAGGCAAAAGTTGTGGAGCAATATAAACATCAGAAATTGGCGAAGGATAACAAATCTCGAATCGATCCTTCAGCATTAGCGTAAGTAGCCTCGCTCGTTCATCTGCATCGTATTCTTTCCAAAATTCTTTGAGATCTTGCTTCGTAAAGCGCCCATGATTCTTAACGACACGACTATCTTGTAAAACACTATAGACAGCATCTACCGCCCACTGAGGGTTTAATATCACGAAATTGTCTAAAAAATCATCCTCCTGATAATGTAGCATCACTCCCAGACGATGCAGATAACGACTAAGGAAACGCTGATCCTCTTCTTTTTGCAATTGTTTCCCTCCACGTACTTTGCTGCAAACTGCAGCAAATTCTTTAAAAGTGATATGTGGTCGTTTTTTTCTTATCTCTATGAGATCATCCCGAATAGGAACCCAGAGGCGCGGTAATTCATCCCCAATATGAGGAAGACCACAAAGCAGCCGTTGAATATTTGGAACCAAGCCTTCGCTCCGATGGTCTTTGACAGAAAAGTCTACTTCCAGCATTTCGATACGCATTCCAGGATAGTCATCCCGGTACTTACTCAAACTGAAGTTGCTAATGGAAATGTGATTTATTTCATTGAGTAATACCAGAACATTTATCTTCTCTTCATCATTTTCCTTCCCTAATAAATTGATGATTCTAAACCAGTAATCAAATTCTGTATTTTGTTTTCGATCATCCGCCACCAAAATATAAAGCGCTCTGGGAGTAAGGAAGAAGTGATGCGTCATGTATTGAATTTCTTGCCCCCCAAAATCCCATAAGTTCGCTTTGAAATCAATCGACGAATCTTCATTAAAAGGAAATTCCCAGCCTTCATAGATATTGATTCCTACCGTTGATTTGACTTCAGGGTCACCTTTGGCTGGTACAATGTATTTGGGGTTTTCCAGTTTTTTCAGTAAAGTCGTCTTACCTGCACCAGGTTCTCCTACAATGAGTAACTTGGCCTCATACAAGGGAACGGTTCCTTCCTGCTCCTCAATCTGCTTAAAGAAATTCAATATCGCAGCATTCCCTTCCTCCACCGTCTCCCTTGGTAGGTTTTCAATAGGGTTCTCATCTACATCCAGCTGTTCCAGGGCTTTGACACCGACAGGCAAACGCAATTGTGTAAGTTCATTATCCCATAGATTCAATGCTTGTAATCGTACTTTATCTTTCTCAAGCCAGGCCACGATCTTTTCCCATTTATCGTCGCCCAGACCAGTTGCAGCTAGATTTAGTCCCAACAGCTTCCCTGTATCGTCAAGCGCATACTTGGGCACACCTGATTTGTAGGCCATTAGCCCATCAATCACCGTAGGATAAGTCGGAGCAAGATGCAATTCAAAGCCCTCCCCCCAGAGCGCTTCAACCTTTTTAATAATTTTGGGTTTTTCTGTCGATGTCATATCTAGTCTTGTTTTGTAGGTGTCAAAAGGGAGCGGCAGAATCTTCATATTCCATTACCAACACTACCGCCAGGAGTAGCCTATTAAGCTACCTTTTTGTCCCATGGCAGTGCCATGGGAGCAGGTCAATCGCCTGTTCAGTGGAAGCCATCCAGTTTCCCGTGAGCTGAAGAGACATAGCCAAACGAACGCCGATATTGTCGCCGCGATTGCCCGGCGCAAACCTGTACCGGATCGTAGGGCGGCAAGGCTCAGCACTATAGAAGTAGCTGCCGCCGCGTAGCACGCGCCTAGCGCCTCTGTCAGGAGCATCTATCCAAGCGCTGCCGTCCGTTGGCGCGCCTTTATAGTTATCATGCCAGTCATCAGCACACCATTCCCTCACATTACCACTCATATCATATAAGCCCAATTCATTAGGCAACAACAGTCCTACCTCGTGCGTCTCATCATTCGAGTTGTCAACATACCAACCCACTTGACTTAACTTGTCACTACCTGCATAAATATAATCTTGACTGTAGCGCCCCCCTCGTGCCGCATACTCCCATTCCGATTCACTTGGCAAACGGAAATCCTTCCCCGTTTTATCACTTAGGGAGACAAGAAACTGCTGTACATCTTCCCAACTCACATTCTCCACAGGGCGATTAGTTCCCTTAAAGTCAGAAGGATTATTGCCCATCACCGCCTCCCATACCGCTTGTGTCACTGGGTACTTTCCCAGGCGAAAGCTGGGTACTTCCACTCCATGTACGGGCACATCATCATCATACACGCTTTCTTCCGATCCCATCAGAAAGTGACCTCCTTCTACCTCTACCAGCTCGATCCATATGCCTTTTTCTAGTTCTATGCTCATCTGCTTACTTTGAATTCCTAAATACTTTTTATTTCCTCACTCCCTCCGTCTTGCACGCCTATCCGGTCGTCCCTCCCTACTTGGCGAGCAATTCTTCAGTCGCTCGGGCTCACGGGAAACCAATGGCTAGCCAACTGACTGAAGAGACATAGCCAAACGAAAGCCGATAAGGCCGCTGCGACGGCCCGGCGCATCCCTGCCCCGGATCGCAGGGCGGCAACGCACAGCACCATAGAAGTAGCTGCCGCCGCGCAGCACGCGCCCAGCGCCTCTGTCAGTAGCATCTACCCACGCACTGCCATCCGCTGGTGCTCTCTCATAGTTGTCATGCCAATCATCTGCACACCACTCCCACACATTACCACTCATATCATATAAGCCCAACTCATTGGGTAACAGTAGACCTACTTCATGCGTCTCACTATTCGAGTTCTCTCTATACCAACCCACCTGACTCAACTTGTCACTACCCGCATAAATATAATCTTGGCTATAGCAACCGCCTTGTGCCGCATACTCCCATTCCGACTCACTTGGTAAGCGGAAGGTCTCGCCCGTCTTTTGATTTAAAGCAACTAGGAATTGTTGAACATCTTTCCAACTTACTCTTTCTACAGGGCGATTCTTCCCCTTAAAGCTCGAAGGATTATTGCCCATCATTACCTCCCATAATTCCTGTGACACCTGGTATTTTGCCAGGTAGAAAGGCTTAACTTTCACTTCATGAATGGGCAAGGCAGTTTGCTGATAATCAGCCCCCATATTATATTCCCCGCCTTCGACGAAAACCATATCCAGGCTTATTTCTGATGTTGCTTGTATTGATTTAAGTTCCATTTCACTGTGTTGATAAAGACTGCATATTATTCTTTCTAAACTGGTCGCTACATTTGTTGAACCTATCCGGTCGTCCCTCCCTACGTGTTTGATGACAGGAGGTGCTTTGGTAGCGAAAATGTTTAGTTTAGTGTTCTGACGAAGCTCATTCTTGCTCTCATAGCCCGTCCTATGGGAGCAAGAATAGCTGAAGACAGGTTGCTAAAATCAGCATTTGCAGCCCAAATGACTTCCTGTCATCAAACACATTGCAATCCTACACTCGCTCGGGCTCACGGAAACCTGATGGCTAACCAGCTGACTGAAGAGACATAGCCAAACGAAAGCTGAAAGCGTCGCCGCGACCGCCCGGCCCGAGCCAACGCCGGAACACAGGGCGACAATCCACAGCACTAACGAAGAAGCCGCCGCCGCGCAGCACGTGCCCAACGCCCCTGTCAGGAGCATCTACCCACGCACTGCCATCCGCTGGTGCGCCCTCATAGTTGTCATGCCAGTCATCCGCACACCATTCCCACACATTGCCACTCATGTCATATAAGCCCAACTCGTTCGGTAATAGCAAACCTACTTCATGCGTCTCATTATTTGAGTTATCATCATACCAACCCACCTGACTCAACTTATCACTACCGGCATAGACGTAGCTCTGGCTATACGGTCCACCTCGTGCCGCATACTCCCATTCCGACTCACTCGGTAAGCGGAAGGACGAGCCTGTCTTTTGATTCAAAGCAAGTAGAAAGCCTTTAACATCTTCCCAACTCTCATTCTCCACAGGACGATTAGCCCCTTTGAACCTCGAAGGATTATTGCCCATGATTGACTCCCACACCGCTTGGGTCACTGCATACTTACCTAGCCAAAAGCTGGGTACCTCCACCCCATGTACAGGAAGAGCATTATCCCTTTTAATTTCTTCCGACCCCATCATAAAATGGCCACCTTCCACCTCCACCATTTCCATCCCTATGCCTTCTGCTATTTTTATTTCCATTATCCTGCTTTATAGTCTATTTTTCACCCAGGCTTGCTACTTTCCTCACTCCCTCCGCCTTACACGCCTATCCGGTCGTCCCTCCCTACTTGGCGAGCAATTCTTCAGTCGCTCGGGCTCACGGGAAACCAATGGCTAACCAACTGACTGAAGAGACACAGCCAAACGAAAGCCGAAACTGTCGCCGCGATAGTCAGGCCCGAGCCAACTCCGGACCGCAGGGCGGCAACGCTCAGCACTGTTGATGCAGCCGCCGCCGCGTAGCACGCGCCCAGCGCCCCTGTCAGGCCTATCTACCCATGCACTGCCATCTGCTGGTGCTCCTTTATAGTTGTCATGCCAGTCATCCGCACACCACTCCCACACATTACCACTCATATCATATAAGCCCAACTCATTGGGTAACAATAAGCCAACTTCATGCGTCTCATCATTCGAGTTGTCATCATACCACCCTACTTGACTCAACTTATCACTACCCGCATAAATATAATCTTGGCTATACCGCCCCCCTCGCGCCGCATACTCCCATTCCGACTCACTCGGCAAACGGAAAGACTTGCTTGTTTTATCATTCAGAGAGGTAAGGAATTGCTGTATATCCTCCCAACTGACGTTATTTACAGGATGCTTATCTCCCTTAAATTCCGAAGGAGTACGCCCCGTAACTGATTTCCAAAAACCTTGGGTTACCAGGTGCTTTCCTATGTAGAAGTCAGCAAGTCGAACCCAATGGACAGGTTGTTCCCATTCAGAAGCATCCTTACTCCCCATCAGGTATTTCCCTCCCGCTACCCGCACTAGTTCAGATTCAGACAATTGCTCCAGAATACGTATGGTATTAGTCATTAGTTAAAAACAACTGGTCAAAAAAATAAATACAAGATATCAAACCAGAATGGGCTTGAAAAGACATGCGCTTTTGATGGTTTCTCGCTTAGCTTTGCTAAGCTTATACCATCTTGTAGTCGTAGATAATGCTTTATGAGAAACAGATATATACCTATACTCTAAAAACGACAATAGAAAAAATCAGCTCCCTTACAATCAATCGAAATAAGGCACTTGGTCTCAATACTGAAAGTCTACTATTGTTTGTCATCTTCATGAGGTTGCCAATTGGAGAATCTATCCCCCTATGTTGGCTAATTCCGTAGGGTATCAATAACGCCAGTCGTACTGCACTCCTTTAAAAGGAAATTGGTTTCATTCAGTAAGTACCCTTTATTATAGATCTCTATTTCATACGCTCCCGGACTAAACTTATGTTCTTGCTCCTTCAAATTCAAAGGCCAATGCATACGTACAGACATAGTATCCCCTTCATAAATCAGGTCATGTGTGAAGGTAGAGCACGTGGTTCTATTTAGGTTCTTATTTAGGAAGGGGACGCAGTCATCATTGGAACGCAATACTTCACCATCGGGGCCTTTAATCCTGAAAACAAGTTGATTGGAGCCAGTTGTTATGAATTCACTCGGCATAACTTCAAACTGTATTGCGACATTCCATATATTTTTTGCACAGTTCTTCTTAACAAATTTCCCATTTTTTCTAGGTTTAACTCCGTTAACATCAAAGTTCCGGAAACTAAGGGCACTCGCTTTGACACGCAGCTGCTCCATTTCATCAAAACTCAGGGTTCTATCCTCAGGCTTATTGTTCACCTCCTTACGCTTAGGCATTGGGGGTAGTGCTTGGCGGGAGACAAAGACAAAACTACTGCCGATTTCATTGTCTCCAAATTGACCCGCCTTTGGTAGAGGCCTGGCCTTTTCCAGGTGACTAAGTATTTCAGTATATGAAATAATTCCATCTATCCCCACTCCTTCAAGATCTCTTAATGCTGTTAGAAACTGCGTGACGAAAGGCGAATGTTTTAAACCATCAGGAGTCCTTTCTTTACCCCCAGAAGTAAAATAGAGCCTGCTTTTATGCTTCAATAGTTGTTCAACGAAGAAGTGGGTTGGCAGTTGATCCTTTTTTCGACTAAAATTAGTTCTGCTTCCTTTCATTTGTGCAATAGATTCATCAAAAGTGCCACTGTAGCAGGCATCAATAGCCAATAAAATATGTTGGCAAGGGATAGTGTTAATGGCTTTTTCCAAGCGACTATGGGGTAAATAACTTTCCTGAAAGGGATCATTTAGTTGGCCTTCACGTGGAATAAGAAAACCTTCTTCGGTATCATCATTAAACTCGCCATGGCCCGAAAAGAAGATAAATAACTGATCCTGCTTGCCGTACAGTTTGCTTCTGTAGGTCCCTAAGGTTCTATAGATCTTGTTTTTAGTTGGATTCTTTACGATTTCTACTTCGAACCCATAAGTACCCTTTAAGTCCTTTGCTAATGCTTCTGCATCTCTAATTGGACTCTTAAGATCGGTCCAATAATCATAATCTTGTATAGCAAAGATCAAGGCATAGTCCTTTCCTTTTCTGGATGCCTGCTTAGAAAAGAGGAGACTTGAGATTGTCAAAGAAATAAAAATAACCAGAAAATGTTGCGTTGTCATTTTCATTAGATTTAAGGGAAGATGCAGTATCGTAAACAGCTACCCCAAGTGTCGTTTATTGTTTCTTTTGACATGCGCTTCTCCGCCCGAAACCGGGCCAATACCTTAGTGCTGTTTTTGCCTAGAGCGCAAAACCTAATGTGGGGTAAATAATTACTTTACTGTGTGAGAATACTAATATACCTATTGCTTATGATCTAAAACTACTGTAGAAACAATTAGTCCCTTGTAAACAGCAAAATAAGTTAGATTATATCCTAAATACCCCACCTATTACCATTATTTATCATCCTCATCCGAATCGGCTGTTGAAGAATGAGTACCACCTGCATTACCGGTAGTCCCACCCTTAATAGCATATTGTGCAGAGGTAGGAAGAGTTGTCACTTTGGGCTTAAAATCTTCAATTGTCATGGGTGTTTAATTTACAAGGTATAAGATATAGACTTAATTATCGGTGTCATCAGTATTTAGAACAGGAAACCTAGAATCCTTTACCACCAACGCCTTATAAGGAGTCTTCTTATATGTCCAATGAACCATAATCGCAACTATTTTAATATTTACATTGATTCCATCTATGATATTGTCATTCAAAAGATGTAGGCGAAATGAACCCTGAAGATTATCTGTAAACTTGCCACTAGCTACTACGCTATTGCCTTTAGCTAGATAAAACTCTTGTCCATTTTGAATGGCAGCAAACCAAAATTGTATATTATCCCCCTTAGGTGGGTTTGAAAAAGTAGTATAGGCATCAAGTGCCAAGCCAACTATAGGATTAGCCGTTGAGCCTAATAATGATCCAGCTCTTTTAAGGAAAGCCTTGGTGTCCTTTTGGTAAGCTTCCTGGCCTTCGTCACCAACTCCGATCCAATAAGCCCAAGAAATAACCTTAGATATCTTTAATTCAGACTTTTGATTGGACGGTAGGTCGACGGCAAAAGAATTCCTATTGCCATTGACGTTGGTGGTCGAATGCACTCTTTCCACCCTTTCCACTACAGTAATAGCCTGAGTATCTACTTTAACCAGATCTCTTCGATATTTCGTCACATAGCTCGAATCATACCGGGTCTGCCATTTTACAGTAGGATCAAAGTCCAATGATGCCTCGGAACCAGGTATGCGGCTAATCTTCATTCTACATATCTTCCCAGATAGGCCCCCTCCCTTTATTCGAAAAGCATAGATCTTAGTACCTTTCACATCAAATCGTTTACCTACAACTTTCTTTGTCTTGAAGTCGAAAAAGATGGACGAACCTCCATATTCTGCAATTTCAACTTCTTTAATGTGCTTGCCTCTAACTACTTCAATATCAAAAATGATTTGATCCCCATCCGCAAAACCGTAGTAAAAAACTTCATCTTTCGTAACCTTTAAAGTTTGCTCGGTAATTACTATTGGATCGATCTTTGCATTTAAGCTGACAACAAGGATTGCCAGTGCATTCAACATGACGAACTTTTTCATGAAATCTTTATTTATAGTATTCTAATAGAGAGCTTCTAGTATTGTGGGGGTACACTAGAAGGCCAAGATATTGACTAATAAAGTGATGCCTGCGCTTGTTTACTTTACTGTGTGAGAAAAAACTATGCTTATGGTCTAAAAGGCTGTAAAAACAACCAGCCTCAATATATAACTACTTTATTCTATTCAATCTCCAATCGCGCCGCCAAGTCCGGCGCCTGCTCACGAATCTCCCGCTCTAACATCTTTACCTTCTCTTCCAGCATCCCCGTTTTGTCCTTATACACCTGCAACAACTCCTCCTTTAACAACTCCTTCTCCGGATCTTCTGGTTTTACCTCCGGAGCAACCCCATCCAAACCCGATTCGCCTTGTCCCGTCAAGAACCAACGCATATTGAGTTGGGGGTAGGCTTCGGCGATGGCTACAATTGACTTACCACTTATCCCCAGATCATTTTTGACAATCTTACTAATGGACTGGGTGGTTGTCCCAATCTTTGCAGCTAACTTAGTGTGATTTCCTTCAAACCTAGACAGAGTCATAAGCCTCTGAGACAAAGACATATACAAATAATTTAAATAAAATTATAAAAGTTTATATCTACAAACTTTTATTTTTAATAGAAACCACCTACTTTTGTTTAACAAACATTAATTATTTGACTTCAAAACAAAAGACATTCCATCTGCAAATAACAACTATTTGCACTAACAATATAATGTATTTAAACAAGATTTGACTGAAATATCAAATAAAGTTGAATACGAGGAAGGTGAGATTGGGGGGCAATCCGATTCATAGTGACAGATACAATATTGATTTAGGCACACAATATAGCCATTAACCATAATACATCTCTCTAACAATATGAGGAATTTAGAAAAGAAAAAAGAGCAATTGATTGCCTTTGGGAATCACCTCAAGGCGGAGCTAAGTCATAAAGTATTTTCCATCCTACCAGCAACCCTGTCTATTTCGGCCAATCGCTTTGGTCGATTGATGAGAGGAAAAGTAGATTGGACAATGGAGGAGATTGGTAAAATCGCCCCCCTACTGGATAAAGATCCCCTGGAATTGATGCAAGAATGGGCGATAGGCGATCAAACGGTCACCCTATTCGAGTACAAAATGATCTTAGAGGAACACGGGTATGAGATCCATCATGCCGTTCACGCCGCCTAGAAGAGGTCAACCTAACAATTAAATCCCGTTGTAATCCCTACAATTATGGATGCTGAATACTTACAAGCCCTTAAGGAAAATACGGCCGCCGTAAAGGAACTCGTTAGCCTGATGAAAGCCAAGGAAACGCGTTCCGATTGGGTAGATCCTGAAGAAGCGGCCGTCATACTAGGTCTTAATATCACGAAAGGCAGAGTACATAGATCTAACCTTCGCTGGCTGATCAAGCAGGGCTTTGTCAAGCAATTCCGCCCGGGTCGCCCTTATAAATACTACCGCAACGAACTAGAAAAGATATCAAAAAAAATAGCTTCCGGTGACATCGGACACATCGGCAGAGCATAAGCAGGTCGTCTTCAAACGGTGAATTCCTCACCCTTTGAATTGAAAGTACATGGGATTATAATTTGTTGGATCAGGCGCTCTCAGAGGGTGAATCCTCTCACCCTCTGAATAGAGCGTCCTTTCGCAAAGCAACAGCCGGGTTCTCGGTGGTTCGATTCCACGCTTTGCGACTATCAGTAAGTGGTGGTCTGGGCCAAAAGTGGCACGGGCAAAATTTCGATCGGTGGCGTCCAATGCGAGAGGGACAACACCGATCATCCCCCTTTTAAAGAGCTTCTTACCCTTTGAGTGCATGTGATTAGTTTTTAGGGTTTTAGGTGTTCATAATCGACCTGGCCCTCACCGGATGAATTTCTCATCCGGTGAATTGAGCCAGGTCTTCTGCGGGTGGCTGCCGGAGCCAAGTTGGGTTCGATCCCCTTCACCCGCACCGTTTTCTCTTATAGTATTCTGATTTGGTTCAAATGACTAGGGCAAGGCTTTGCCCGCTGCCCTAGTTTTTCCTGAGCGGTATCCCAGGGTTCGACCCCCTGGCAGGAAACGAAAAAGGCAGCGAGAGGCTGCACATTGGGGCGTAGTCCCAGGATTACGCCCCTTGATTATAATCCACTGAATATTATGTGTAAAGCAAGCTATCAACTCAAATGGCGCAAGTCCAAAAAACTCTTGGATGCCTATATCGAGCGCTACAATGCCGATAAGCCCTTAAGGGAACAACTGAGAGCACCCCATAAGGCATTGGCACAACATCTCCTTTTCCTATACAGCGTTGCCATAGCACGAGCGCAGGCGTATGGTGGAGGCATCCAAGAGATGTCTCCCCTACCCTCGCTGCGTACCAACAATGCGCAACTAGCCGATGCGATGGGCTGTAACGAACGCAGTATCCAAAACCATAGAAAGCGCCTCAAGGCCGCTAAAATCATCCTGGAGGAAGTCTTTCACGGCTCAAACGCCCAATATGAGATGATATTCAATGGTGCCATCGTCCATCTACAAGCAGCTGGCCAGCCCGACAACATCATCCATCTTTTCCAACAAAGTGTTAACGGCCAAAATCAAGGCTCCGCCGGTGCACCCTCCATGCAAACTTTTCGCCATACAGTATCCTGTAATACAACTCAGGTAACAAAAGAATTAATAGAATTAAGCGGCGCTGATTCTCAACAACAGGCTGATTTTCAGTCAAATGAGTGGAGAAAAGCTGTGGAAAAGGCTGTTGATAAATGTGCAAAGCCCGAAAATGTTGTTGAAAACCAAGCAGCTGGCAGCATACCGGATACGCAGGGTACTGGATCAGGTTACGAAAAAGGCAGCGCAGGCCAGGAAACACCCCCCGAGTTGCGCGCCACCCCCCAAAAAGGGACAGCATCGCCTGAAAACACTGTTACAGCCATCCCGGATACCCAGGATGAAGGCCCCGCCGCCATTGCCCCCACGAGTTTGCAGGATGCTTTGCAGCCATTGCCAGAAAAGACAAGAGCATCCATCCAGCGGCACCTCCAGGTCATCTGGACCTGTGCGCTACTCAACCTCTACGAAGACAAATGGATTGCCGACGAAGAAGCCGAGCGCGCCAAAGCCGTGTTAGCAGAGTACTTCATCTACACCACACCGGACCGCTTCCAGGCCGGAGCCGCCGAAATCATCGAGCGAATCATCCTGGTACGCCGTTGGATCGAGCGCGGCCAGGCCAAAGGCGAAAAACGCTGGGTACCCCTCCCCTCGAAATACTTCGACTTCCGAAACCAAACCGGCTTCACCCGTACCAAACCCTGGTTTAAAGCCCACATCAAGGCCAAAGCCGAGATCAAAGCCAAGGAACTACTCACGAAAGCGATCAAAGAATACCTGCGAGCGCAGGAACCGGGGGCCAAAATCGGTCCTTCGGAAACCTATCGTCGGATCTCCCAGCGCCTCGGCAAGTACGACAGCTGGCTACTCGACAGATTCCACGAACAAATAGCAAATGTCAATGCAGCAAACGCAACGCAAGCCACAACGAAGGCGACGGCCTAAGGACCAAAAAGGCAGCTATCGACTAGCCGTTTTTTTCCTGGACCACCGCCAGCCACAAGGAAAAGCTTACTACTACAACAGCACCATCCGACAAGACCAGAACCGCACGGCGAAATCACGACTGAAATACCTGATAGACAAGAAATGGCAAGGCAAAGTCAGTTGGGCTGGCTTGTACCACCACAATCAACTCATTGAAGAATTCAAAATCGCAGAAAACCAATGGCTAGATCCCTCAAAAACGGCAAAATATCTGTGAAGCTGCCCCGCGATACCCAAGTGGCGGTCGTCAAGGCCATCCAGATCCGCCTGGAGCTGGATGAACTCCCCCACTACCTGGAATACCTGCTACAAGAAGCCGTGGAAAAGCTACAAGGCGAGTCCTGCCAGCTCCGCAAGAGCGAATTCTTCGCCCTTTTCCACCCTGACAACATGATCTACATCGATGACCCAACACAGCTGCTGATCCGCGAGGCCGTGCAGTTGGAAGAACAGACGATTGCACCCTTGATACCCACAGCAAGTACCCCATTCATTGCCCCCACCCCACACGAGAATATAGCCATATGAATCAGGACTACTTCAACGGACAATGGGATTTACTAGCAGATCTGATAAAACAAGGATCGATTGATAAGAAAACAGCGAACAAGTACGCCAAGAAAATATGGAGTAAAATGCCAAGAGACCTACAAGAGAAATTTCTATTAAAAATGGGCTTGGCTTTGTGTAAGCAAATTTTCAAAAAGAGCATGTCATGAAAACCACGAAATTACTCAGCTACTACTTTTTGGCCTGGCTAGGCCGCCGCATCTACAGTCTCCGCCTCCACCTCGAATCCTGGAACAACCAGGTCGACCTCTGGGCCGGTCGGCTCGATCCAGACTAATCCTCAGCAGCTTCCCGCGATGAATTAGGAAAGTATGACTCTTTGCGGGTGGCTCGGCAAAAAACTGTTTGAGGCGCTGGGCTTGAGTTGATTACTCAACATGCTTAGCAAGTTTTTTTGCCTACGCTCTTTGAGCCACGGGCTCAAGCCAACCCAGAAGTGTTTTGCCCACTTTTTGGCGAATGCAAAAGTGGGTCGCCGAAGGCAAGCCAATAAAAAAGCCCATCGTGCTATGAGGAAACCGCAACGACAGGCTTTATTAAACATCTAACAATCAACAATATATGAAAATATTTTATTCCCTGCCGGAAAATATGGATAAAGGTGATGTGTACATTTTGGGGATCGTTCGGATTGGCGTATTAGGCTTTCTGGCCATATCCAGTCTGACCGTCTTTAAAGGCTTCAAATCCTACAGTGCCGACTACATGAATAGCATCTGGCCAGTAGCTGCTGCTACCCTCCTATTCCTGGGATACTGGGCCTTTTGTTTTGTCCCCGACTTCGTCAATACGATGATCGTGCGCTACATCAGTCGGACCATTTTGAAGAAAACCTACCAGGGCGATAAGCGTACGTACTTTGTCCTGGCCTTTAGTCTCTGTCTCGTCGTTTTCCTAACGCGCTACAGCTACAAGATGAGTCACTTCTCCGCTGAAGTTACTGCCAGAGAGATGGGCGGCGATACAGAGAACACCGACTTGGTCGCCTTCGACAGCATCTACCAGCAACGCTTCGACAAGCTCCAGACCGCCTACGAAACCGAAAAGGCGGAGATCATCACCCGTTATGATCAACTCGTCACCGAAGCAGCGGGAGAACTAGATTTCAAGATCAAAGGCGAAGAAACTCTAATTGCCGGACTAGAGCAAAACCGCAAAAAGACCAATACCGTGTGGACCGATCAACAGGTTCGCCTCCACCAGCGGCGCATTGCCAATTACCAAAAGCGGCGCAAGCCCATCGCCTCCCCTATTCGGGCGCAGCAGCAAAAAGAACTGAATGCCCTCAAGGAAACATTTGACCTGAAGTACGGGCGACTAGACCAAGCCTACACCATCACCAGAGACACCACCCTGGCTATGGAAGGTACGGCCGGCGACATCCACCAGGAGGAGGTTACCTTCTTCAGTAAGCAGTTATCAAGTATTGCTGGCAATGCCATCTTCTTTCTCTTAATGCTGACCATCATCCGCGAAATCATCTATGATCGCAATGACATCGATCCCGATCCGGTGTTTTCTCAATTCGATTTTCAGCCTAGTGTAGCAGTAGAAGTTATAGCCTACCCGTTCACCAAAATCGGGCGCAAAATCGTGAACAAAGTCAGAAAAGGTTACAACAATTTACCAGAGCTGATTCAGCGTGACGATTACAAAGAATTGACGGATCCTGGGCAGCGACAAAAAGTCCTGAAACAGAAAAAAGAATGTGTTTCAGCCACTCCTGAAACTGGTGACAAAAATGCCTTTGAAACTGAAACAGAATCCGTTTCTGAAACAGATGAAAGCTTTGAAACTACAAAGTTTGCGGACCATCGCTGGTTTGAAACTATTGATAGCGTATGCACCCGTTTACGAGAACTAAAACGGACGAAACAACAATACAATTGGAAGCTCCGAAACAAGGTGGGAAAGACTGAAACTGCCGAAAAAAGAATCCGTGAAACAGAAATCGAAATCGCTGCCACCATCGAATTCTACGCCGAAAAAATCGCCGCTGAAACAGAACTGAAACAGGAGTTTCAAAAACGGCTCCTGAAACTAAATCTCGATCACCACCTCACCTAACCCACAAACTTTCAACCTTAAACCAACACCCCATGAAATACATCACCAGCATTGGCCTCCTATGGTTCTGTATCATTTTTATGTTCCAAAATGCCCGAGAGGGTAGGGGAGAAGCCCCCAAGGCCTTCGTCCCCGCAGTATCCCCAGATAGCTGCGTTTGCTTTGAATACTACTTCAAAAATCTAACAAAATCAGAGCGCACCCTCTACCAAAGTTGCGACCCCGAAGTACTGAACTACAACGAAGATCATTCAATGGAGATATTCACCCTTACCGTGCCTTGTGACAGTGTTTTTGAAGGCACGCGCATTCACCTTCCAAAATCATAGCTCATGAAAACAATCGACCAGATCAACCAACAGATTGAATCAATCAGGGCTACCATCCCAGGCCCGAAAACCCCAAAGCAGCTAAGCAAAATCCGAAGCCAGTTAGCTCTGCTAAATACCCTTAAGCAATGCCTGGCTAACCATCCTGATCCGAATACCCTCTTCCGGCAACTAGAACATATTGACAGAAAGATCACTGAATACAAGAGGCGTCACCTTTTGCTAGACGATATGCATCGAGACAATCGCAAGGTAGCCCTCAAAGCATTGAACAAAGAATACGAAATCACCAAGCTTCGCAAGCAGAAAAAAGCACTGGAATACCTACTAGGGGAGGGCGAGCTCGTTTCCTAAACCTTCCCTCTTAAACTTTCAAACCCAAACTCTCAACTCCATCCAAAAGCAATGATTATGATTTATTTCAACATAAAAGGCAGTTATTACGGCGGCAAATCCGGCGCCGGCGTCTACCAAAAGATCATTAACCAAATACCACCACATCATATCTTCATCTCCGGATTTCTGGGGTACTGCGGCATCATGCGCCACAAGCGCCCCGCAGCCATCAATCTGGGCTTTGACCTGGACACCGCAGTCATACAAACCTGGAACGGGATCCAACACCCTCCTGGATCTCGATGGTGCTTCCAGGAGCAGGATACCTTATCCGTCCTGGAATCCCTTTACGAATCCAACAACCCACTAAGATCCTATATCAAACTGCTCAATGACCAGGTCTTCCTGTATCTCGATCCGCCATACCTAATAGAGTCCCGGTCTGATCCCCGGACCCGCTACAAACACGAATTCCTGCCACTAGACCACCAAAGACTTCTAGCCATAGTGCGCACCCTCACTTGTCCGGTGGCGATATCACACTACCCAACACCCCTATATGATGAGTTACTGGAGCACGGCTGGCGCTACATCGATTTCCAGGCAACTACCAGAAGGGGAGTAGCTACCGAGCGCCTATACCTAAACTACCCCGAACCCACCGAACTACACGACTACAGCTATCTGGGAGAAAATTACAAGGAACGTGAGCGCATCAAGCTCAAGTTTGACCGCTGGAAAAAGAACCTGAGCCAATTGCCCCCCTTGGAACGGGCGATGCGAGCTCAGTGGATGGAAAACATATAATCAAAGTAACCATGAGAAGAAAATGGATTCAAAAAGAAGAGCAGATCTTACGAAGGTACTATCATCAAGGCGGATGGCGGATAGCTCAGCAGAAACTATTAGAAGCGGGGTTTACTCGCCCTAAATATGGTATCCTTGAAAAGGCCAATAAGTTGGCGTTGAAAGATACCTCTCGTTGCTGGTCGAATCAAGAGTTACAAATACTCAAAGAAGCCTATCCGATCGGTGGCCGTCTGCTTGTACATCAGACCTTGGAAGCCAGTGGATTTAATCGGTCGTTGTCAGCCATAAAGGGAAAAGCAACGACTTTACAGATAAAGTCCTACCACAATGGTCGTTTTCGAAAAGGTAATATCTCCGCCAATAAGGGGAAATCCATGACTGCTCAGCAACGAAAAAAAGCTAGTTCTTCTTGGTTTCAAAAAGGTCATACCCCAACCAATAAACTGGAGAATGGTGCTATCACTACCCGAACCAGTAAAAGCGGAAGAGCCTATCAGTTTATCCGTATAGCGCCTAGAGTATGGCGATTGTATCATAGGCATCTCTGGCAGCAGTATCATGGTCCAATTCCTAAAGGAATGTTAGTGTATTTCAAGGACGGAAATACCTTGAACTGTCAGCTTGAAAACTTGGCCATTAGATCTAGAAAGGACCATCTACAAAGTATTATTAAAGCGAGTGGTGGACGTCCGGCTACTAGACTGTCCGATGGCTATATTAAATCTCTCCTGCAACACAGAGGTATAGCTGAGGAATTGATCACACAAGAAATGATCGAACTAAAAAGAGCAGAATTATTACTTAAACGAGAAATTAAACATCATGGAAATCATTCGTGAAAACTTACGGCCTATGCTAGGTCAACACTATAAATACAAAGGAGAGGTTTACTTTTTCCAAGGGATAGAAGTGAAGGAAGAAGCAGTACATCTCCTTACCAATAAGAAGTCATTCATTTTTACCAATCGGGCTATTGCTGGCTTCTTTATTCGAGACTGCGACCCCGTCGAGGCTCTACCTCCCGCACCAGAACCCAACCCCAATGATGAAGTGATGGCCGAACTCAAAGGTGTCATCATGGAAAACATCCGAAAAGTACGTACTGATCCAGAATACATACCTCAGGCTCAGGCCATGGCCAAACAAGTCCAAACCCTTATCAATTTGACCAATTTGGAGTTGAACATCCAGAAGGAGGCTAGGAGGTAAGTGTGAAGAACAGTATTCCAAGGTATTGATTCACTACACCAAAATTTCGACCTGACATGTGGAGATACTGGAACCATAAAATCGTACAATGGTGTTGGTCATCGTGTGAAGCCGAATTGATAACGGATGTCCTTAATGAGTACTACGCCGATGAAAACTTGGTGTTTGAGTCGATTTATCAATCGATCTTAACTGGAGGGAATGAGGCCTATTTGGTCATGATCAAAGAAGACTTGTTGAATCAAAGTCACCATGAAATGTACGACATACAAAAAGTGATGGTGAACACCTTGGCGAAGCAGTTGAGGGAGACAAGGAATGAGTCGGCAAGATTGAAGTATAGATTAGGAAAAACAGAAGCCGGATAGGCCGCAAAAACGGATTTCAAAGAAGAAAGAATAATCAATAATTCAAGCTATGAAAAATGTACTACAACTATTGCCATTGGCGCTGCTAGTGGCCTGTGGGAGCATCAAAGGGCCCACAACGGAAGTAATTACTCCCAAGGACAAAACTTCCTTAAGCGATATCTATCGCCCGTATTCCTATTCCGCTACCGTCGTCGATATCTACGATGGCGACACCTTCACCCTGAATTTTGAGATGGGCTTCAGCTTGCGCTATGAAGATGTCATACGATTGGCCCGCGTCGATACACCGGAGTTGAGAGGGGAGGAGCGGCCCAGGGGCATCAAAGTACGCGATGTAGTCGAGAAGCTGATCCTTAACAAACGGGTGATTGCCATCACCGATCAGGATGATCGAGGAAAGTATGGGCGATTGCTGACGGAGATCTATTACCAAGACACTAAGTGCAAGTGCTGGATCAACTTAAGCGATTATCTCCTGGAAAAGGGGATGGCGGATCTGTACTAGGCTTTTGACAAGAGAGTAGTAGGTTTGATTTTGGGAAATAAAGCTGAGGAGTACTGCGTTTAATCACCTCACATCCCCAGTATTGACCTATTACTCTTCCATATCTATCCATTGAAATAACATCCAGCTCATGCAAACCATTGATCTGAGTCGTTTGAAAAGCAATCGCATTGATTTGTCTAAAGTAAAAGGGCAAGTTCGGTTGCAAGGAAATTGGAATGGAGATCGCTTAATCCTCCAAAAACCGCGTCATTTGAGAATAGTCGTGGATGAGGTGGTTACTATCGAAAGCACACATGCTGAGGATGCGCTCATCCTTGATCATCCAGAGCACGTCACCATTGATGCCTCCCAAGGCAAATTTATCCTTAATCAATCGATTACCGTTTGGGGGACCGTCAATGTATTGAACATCAAAGGTGTCGATATTCATGGCGCCCATACGGGCATTCGGATTAATCAGGATAACCCGTATCGAAGTGTACGGATCGAAGATTGCAATATATCCAACATTAAGCACGAAGGGATCTACGTTGGCCCTCATTACAAAAGCGTCAAGCAGCTACAGAATGTGAATATTCTGAATAACTACATTACGAATTGTGGCTGGGATGGTTTACAGGTAGGCAATTGCAAGGGCTTCAACATTGAAGGAAATATCATTAAGGCCTGCGGCTTAAGCAATACCTATGGTCAAAATTACTTCCTGACCATTAATCCAGGCAGCGAAGGCAAACTCTTTGACAACTTAATCAATGGCAATATCCAAATCTTGGATAGCCGTGTATTTATTAACTAGCATCCAGGAGGGTAGGGGTGTTTGCCATGGGAACATCATACGCCTAACCAGCGCCTATGCAACCCCAGCCTATGCAGGTGTTTTCCACCTGCATAACCCCCTTCACCGCAATTTCCCAATCACCCATTCCCACAAAATCTCAAAGGGCACGACCTCCAGGTCGGTATCTTGCAAAACCAAATCTCTAGGATTGTCGGCCAATTTCTTAAGGTAAGGCTTAGCCGATCGTTCCACGCCAATCAAGCGAAAGCTATAGCGGGGCAGCAGTAATAGCATCCGGATAAATACGTCACTCCGGAAGGTAGCCTGGTCTTTTCTGAGATGGCGTTTGCCATATTCCCTTAAGGCCTCTTGCATATCTATGATCTTACCATGTTGTCCCGAAAGTAAATAGAATAAGACTTCAACGATTCGCACATTGATGTTCATACCTTGTTTCTCCTTGGACAACTTACCTACCTGGTTTAAAAATTTCCCCAGCTTGAAATCTTGATTTCCCTTAAGGATTTGGGCATATGCTTTATATACATACCATATTTCGGGTGGCCTTGTTTGCTCATGCTCAACGTCTTCAACTACCTTAAGGACTCCATCCCAATTTTTGCTGTGCAATCTAAGAATGGCTAGGTAATGTTGGATAATCAACCAATTGTGTTTGCTTGACCCGACTAAGGCCAAGCACTCCTGAATAGCGGCATCCGCTGCTTCATAGAGTTCCAACTGCAAAAAGTTGGGGATTTTCCTTAAGCGAAATGTAAATGATGGCGTTGAGTAATCAGGGTAAGTCTCTAACGATTTCACGGCTTGTTCGCAAGACTCAATGGCTTCCAAATATTTTCCTTCCAGTTGGTAGGATAAGACTTTAATCGTATAGCCTAAGTAATGAATGCGGAAGGTCTTATACTTATCCAGAACCGGGTTAACCAATTCAGGGTAATTTTTCCCACTTTCCTTTCCCGTTGCCCCTCCTAAGCTGTAAAGAATTAATTCGTTGTATAGATCCTCAATAAAATCCTCCTGCTGTAGGAGTGAAAAGTGATCCTTTACCAAGGACTGATAGTGGATGTATTTCTTTTTATCCTTATTGTATCGTGCATAATGATCTCGAAGTATCCTACCAAAATTTAAGACAAGTTCCGTGAAGTGATTGCTTAGACTATATTTAAGTGATTTCTCTGCGATGTTAATAGCAACCTGCCGTAATCCAATGCCAATTAAAATTCTAGTATAGGCATATCGCTTCCAGACTTTAAAATATCCTTGCTGGAAATCCGTCCATCTCTCATCAAGATCAACAGTTAGAATATGGGATATTAAGTGATCGGTAAGCTTATTCTTCAGTTGCCATAGATATATTCTGGCATTACTCTTCTTGCTGCCTGGGAAGAGTTTTTCCAAAATATCATTCTCCGCCGCGAGAGGTTGCTCTTTTGCGACGCTGTATAGCTTTTCTAAGTTTCCTTGTAGTCTCCCGTTCTTCTGAAGGCCCAATTTTTCAAAAACCGATATAACATCAATCAATATTTTCAAAGCATTAAAAATTTGATTATGAGCTATTTAAAATAATAAAAAGCAATTCACCTCGCTTTTGTTCCTTATAACAAAAATAAGCACTTCGTTCTAAAGGCGAAATTATGATGTAGGTAAGTTTGAATTGAACCAAAAAAGAATGTTATGCAATGGCTCAGTTTAGTTATCTCACTTTTTATCGTCTCGGACGATGTTGACATCGTTTAAGGATAAAAAAAGAGAGACCCATTTGAGCCCCTCTAACATTTAAAAAGTTAAAACTAAGACATCAGAAAAAGGAGTGCCACCAGACTGAGTGAGATAAAATGGCAACACTCCCGGATATCTAATGAATTTCAAAGTTAATAAAACTTTGAGGATAGCCAGCAAATATACCGCCAGGTTAATTTGCTGGCTATTGTTTTTTATATATATTTATGCGCTAATTGTTCTGACCATAACAGCGTTTCAAATCAAACCTACCCCCATCTCTCAGGATATCTAATGTTGACTTACAAAATCTATTCATTCATTAACCAAACAATTAGTTATGGTCAACATTCTCTATTGTCTTTACAAACAGCTTTTCGATTCATTACTACTTGACCGCTTTAGCCCCAATTGGCTATAAGCCTGTATTGTCGTTCACCCTCAGTTAAGAAGTCAACATGGAATTGAAAACTGCATACGCTATCACTCAAAAAGAGTTGGAGAGAATCACCGGAGGTACCTCTATAGAAGAGTTAGTCGAGGCAATTGACGAAACGCTCTTATTCATGCTCTTCAACTCAGACAAAGTGGATTTAAAGGAAATCAAGGGCCATCCCTGGTCTTTGCAATTGCTTAAGAAGTTTCTACTGGAAATTGAAAAGCAAACTAAGGAGTAACCATCTGAAAGATACCATAGTGACTCCCATTGTTTTTGGCTTTAGCCAGGCTAAAGGCTTTATTCACTTTCTGCTGCGCTGTAATGATTTGCTGTGCGCTATTAGTCGAAATCCGGCTTTTAGGGAAAAGGGCGTCTGTAGCGCCGATAAAGGCCGTAGAATAGAAAGCCCAGAGCCGTGCCGGCACATCCGTAGGAGCATGGCAGACGAAGAATAGATCTAGCATCTTATGCCGGAAGTCGATCAGTAATCGCTTAAGGAAAATATCACTATCCACATTGCTTTGTAGGTAGCTGCGGCAATCATCAAAAATGAGGAGGCCACCATTGAAATTTTGGTACACATGCTTAAGGGTATCCTTCTCATGCTGCATATACCAAATCTGCCGGATGCCCTTCTTGAAGTTCCAATCTTCCTTCTTGGCTGGATCAATGACGGGGTAGGAGCGCCAGATCTTCGGTGCTCCATTCAAGGTAATGACGATGGCTCGCCGCTTCATCGCCTTAACGATTTTTTGGGTGAGAAAGCTCTTGCCGGTCCCATTGCGGCCCATGATGATGGTTACTTGCGCATCCCTATGCATTAAGATCGATTTTCTTGTTCCCTGGCTTTGGCCCTATTGGCCTTTTGCCGGTCGCCAATGGCCTTATTGATCATTGGCGTATAACCCATGATCAGAGCTGTGGCCAACATCCATTCCAGGCTTAAGCGCATTTGGTACTTCTTAACCAGCGCAGCAGCAATCTCCAGCTCGTAATCATCCGCCTTATTGCGCACCTGTCGCCGCCGGTACCGATCCATATCCGCTCCAGAGATCATCGAAAGGGCAAAAGCTAAGCCCTTATCTAGTTGGATGAGCATGAACTCCGCCGTTAAGCGATGTTCCTCGGTATAGTCCAGTAGCTGCGCCATTTCCTCATCGGCGGGATCAGGGGTATCTACCGGTTGATCCGCTTCCGGAACTTCTTCCTCCTTTTGGAAAATAGGGGGTGCCTCAATCTCCTCCACAGGCTGCTTCATGTGGGTTAAAAAATGCTTAAGGTCCTTATTGGAATCCTTGGCGGAGAAGAAGTCATCCACACTTTCGGTGGTAGCCGCAGCCTTGGGCTCATTTTTAGTCTCTTCCATTATAGATTTTCCTTAAGGACATCCTCTAGTGAATTATCTGAGATTGTCCGAGTGATCAACATACCTTCGGGCACTTTTTTCATCGCACAGACTACTGCCGTAACCTGTTCATTTTTATCGATGATCAAAAAGCCCATTTTATCCTCGCCTTCCTTAAGGAGTCCACCCTCCGATTCGGGCGTTTCCATGTTCTTTAGAGTGGCACCGAGCTGCGGTAGGAAGAGCTTTACCGCCCCGCTCATGGCATTCATGGGATTGACGTGTTCCTTAAGGGCTTTGAGTCGCTCCTGAAGCGTCTTTTTCATGCTGGATAATTGAATAAGTGAGATAATAAAGATTGCGCGGCCCCTTACAGGTCTGTGACTCCACCAGTTGTTCATGGAGCAAGTGACCCAGGGCCGTCCGTATGCGCACCTCGAAGTTCTTCTGCTGGCGATCATCTTCATACTGATGCAACTGCAAAGCAATTTGCTTAACAGAAAGCGGCTGGGTGGCATCTTGCAAAAGATCCCTCACCAGCACTGCCAGATATGTGCCGTAGTATTTAAACAAAATAGTTATATTTGAATCAAATATAATCATTAAATTGATTCAAGTAAAGCTATGAAAGTCCTACACAAAAGCCTGTCGGCCAACCGAAAGCGGCTGGATGCCGATATCCAGGTCCGTCCCTTCTGGGGCAATGACTACCAAATTTCCTTAAGGATTTTATCCCGCGAATCTATTGTTGAGGAAGCCGAAGGAGATCTCTTCGAGGAGGTAATTAAAAACAAAAAAAATTGGCAATCAGGGAAAAAAAATCGCTTCCTGCACCTGAAAACCATCCCCGGAACGGCCTATATCCTCGAAGAACAAACCCTTGAATCATGACTGCCGAACAAGTTCGCGATTTCTACAACAGCCACTTTTTCACCGAAAATGCGCCTAAAGAAGCTCACCTGGTGATCACCTTCCAAGCTGGAGAGCAGACCCTGACCATCCCCGGCGTCAAGGTCAAGGCTGACGTCACCCTGGAGACACTCTTCAAAGCCTACCACCAATATCTCCTTTCCTCGCCTCCCGCAGTTCCGGACGAGGCCCCGGATCCCTCCCCCAAAGTCCTGGATATTACCATTGTCACCTATAGAGGGAAAGAGTATATGCTAGATGTATTGGAAGGGGAGGAGTTTGTGGTAAGAAGGAAGACGGATGGGGAAGTGATCAAAAGAGAGTCGCCAGTGGCGCGCGGGGTGGTCAAAGCCTATCAAGCAATGCTGGAATAACTTAGCTCACTTCTTGCTTAAGCTACTGGAGGCAAATGCTAAGTTTACCCTCCGAGGCTACCTATCTGATAAGCGAGTAGACTTTCGGAGTGATTGGTTATGAGAAGATGTAGTTCCGCTTATCCCTAGAAATAGGGATAAGATCAGGCTAGGAAATGTACTAACTTTATGCAAAAGGCATAAAGTCAATACCAAAACCTAAGTACAACACTGCATTTCTAAATAGCCTATGACCCAAATCACTCACAAACCGGTCGTTCTTCTAGCCTTTGCCAATGCTAGAAACGAAGGATATCTCGCACAACTTAAGAAAGAAAGTTCGCAGCTATACCACCTATTCTCACCACTACACCGCTCAGGGCAGATTGAATTACTAAGAGAAGAGAGCCTGGAACACACCGAACTGGCTAAACTGCTCAGCCAACACAAGGGACTTCTGGAGATCCTGCACTACGGAGGGCATGCCGACAGCAAATCCTTGTCCTTGGAAGATGGCCCTGGCCATGTAGCGGGAATTGCGAAAATGCTGGAACTACAATCCAGGCTCAAATTAGTCTTTCTCAATGGCTGCCATACTCAGGAGCAGGCCAAACCCTTCTTACAGGCGGGTATTCCAGTGGTGATTGCTACCACCAGAAGTATCGCCGATGAAGAGGCCACTTTTTTTGCGGAGCACTTCTATCATGCCCTAACCCATGATCATAGCTTAAAGGAAGCCTTTGTTGCAGCGAGTGGGGCGCTTAAGGCCAGGTCTTCTTATGAATTATCAGGATCGGAAGTAGTTACCATCCGCAGTCTAGCCATCGGCGAAGAAAAATTGGAGGAGATGCCTTGGCGGATGTATGTTCAAGAGGGGAATGACAAAGCTTTAGGATGGAAGCTTAATGGACCTACCGGACCTATCTCTTCCTCCCCCAATATCAGACAAAAACTCTGGAAAGGGATACTCACTGCTGGAGTGATCATCGCCCTACTGGCTGGCTTAGCCGAGCTAACGGGATATAGCTTAAGGGATTTATTGGGCAAGAGAGAAGTAGAATCCTTTTCCGTAACAGTTTTAGTCCATGGAAAAAAGGGCAAGGATGATCGCATCCTACGCGATCAGGGCTATGTGGTCCTCGACTTTGGTAAGGCTAGACAAGAAGCTTCCATCAATGAAAAAGGAGAAGCCACCTTTAAGGAGATTCCAATTGGCTTCTTGGGACAAGCTGCCTTAATCAGCATCAATCATCCACAGCCCTACCTCCCCAAAGACAGCAACAAAGAATATCAACTGGAGGATAAAAAGTCCATCTACCTGGAAGTGGAACTCAAGGGACTACACAAGATTACCGGACGGATACGGGATTTTGATACCGAACAACCCCTGGATAGTGTAAGAGTCAGCTACCAAAGAAGCTTTGCCTATACCGATCAGGTCGGCTGGTTTGAATTGCAGATCCCCGATAGCATTCAATCCAAATTCATCAAGGTCAACTTTTACAAAGCAGGGTACAAAATGGAAGATGTAGATAGTATTGCCCCCCATTTACAACAGCCCATCGGGCTGGCACTAAAAAAGGAATAATCATGAAAAACCATTGGATTACGATTTTGCTGCTCGTTCTGACTCAGCACCTATACACCCAACAAGATGTAAAGCTGCCTGGAGTAGTCGTAGAGCAAAACAGCCAATTTAGAACAGGTGCCATAAAGTACCTTTCCAATGCTCAAATCAAAGCCCGTGAGGCAGCTCCAGTCTTTAGCGATATTAAGGGACAATTCACGCTGCTCTTTGCTGATAAGCCCACCGGAGGAGTAGCTCGGATATTTGCCACCAAGAAGGGTTTTGAGGTCGTAAATAAAAAGGAGTTAGAATCGGCGGCTGTTATGGGGCGTATTGATCCGCTGAAGGTTGTCCTATGTCCAGCAGGGCAATTGGCAGAAAACCAATACACTTACTACAATATTGCCAAAGATGCCGTAGTGGCATCCTATGAAAGAAAACTGGGCACCCTCAATAAAAAAAGCAGGGAACAGCAAATCCTGATAGCTCAACTACAAGTAGACTTCAAACAAAAGATTAACACAATAGAAGAAGCCAAAAAGCTATTGGAAAAGCAGAAACAAGCTGCTGAAAAACAGGCCGAAGATCTAGCGGAGAAGTTTGTCACGGTCAACCTGGATGACCAAACGGAATCCTATCAGCGAGCCTTTAGAGCCTTCCTGGACAAAGACATTGATCTAGCCATCACGATACTGGATAGTGTAGATATCGAAAGGAGATTGGCCCTAAACACCAGCGAAAAACAACGAGAAGAAGATTTAGTAGATACCCTTCAAAGTAGCATCGCCCAACGAGAAAAGCAAATTCAACAAGATATCAACCAATGTATCTTTAAAGCCAATTTGCATATTCTAGAATATCAGTTCGATAAAGCAGAAACTCTCTTCGAACTAGCCGTACAATATGCGCCCACCAATACAGATATCCTATTTGAGTTCGCCTACTTTTTACAAAAACAGAACCGCTTTCAAAAGGCGCTCATCTATTATCCGAAAGTGTTACAGCTTCTAGATAGTCTAGCACAAAAGAATCCGGATATCTTTCAGCCTGATATGGCGAGTACGCTCAATAATTTGGGTATTTTATTGAGTGATAATAATGAGATGGACCAGGCCAAAAAACACTACCAAGAAGCACTACAAATTCGACGCCAATTAGCGCAAAAGAATCCCGATGTCTTTCAGCCTGATGTGGCGATGACCCTCAATAATTTGGGTAATTTATTGAGTGATAATAATGAGATGGACAAGGCACAAAAACACTACCAGGAAGCACTACAACTCTATAGAAAATTAGCGCAAAAGAATCCGGATGTCTTTCAGCCTTATGTGGCGACTACGCTCAATAATTTGGGGGGGTTATTGAGGGCTAATAATGAGATGGACAAGGCACAAAAACACTACCAGGAAGCACTACAACTCTATAGACAATTAGCGCAAAAGAATCTGGATGTCTTTCAGCCTGATGTGGCAATGACGCTCAATAATTTGGGGGTGTTATTGAGGGCTAATAATGAGATGGACAAGGCCAAAAAACACTATCAAGAAGCACTGCAACTCTATAGAACATTAGCGCAAAAGAATCCGGATGTGTATTTACCCTATGTGACGAGTACGCTCAATAATTTGGGTAATTTATTGAGTGATAATAATGAGATGGATAAGGCACAAAAACACTATCAAGAAGCTCTCCAAATCTATAGAAAATTAGCGCAAAAGAATCCAGATGTCTTTCAGCCTTATGTGGCGGGTACGCTCAATAATTTGGGGGTGTTATTGAGGGCTAATAATGAGATGGACAAGGCACAAAAACACTACCAGGAAGCACTACAACTCTATAGAAAATTAGCGCAAAAGAATCCGGATGTCTTTCAGCCTGATGTGGCGATGACGCTCAATAATTTGGGGATTTTATTGAGTGATAATAATGAGATGGACAAGGCACAAAAACACTACCAAGAAGCTCTCCAAATATATAGAAAATTAGTGCAAAAGAATCCGGATGTGTATTTACCCGATGTGGCTACTACGCTCAATAACTTGGGGGCTTTATTGAGTGATAATAATGAGATGGACAAGGCACAAAAACACTATCAAGAAGCTCTCCAAATATATGGAAAATTAGCGCAAAAGAATCCCAAGGTGTACAATCTTGATGTTTGTATGACTGCCATTAACTTAGGACTATTCTATGAAGAGATATTGGAATCTATGGGAGATATGAGCCTGAAAGAAGAGGGTATTCAATTGATGGAAGATACTCGTTTAAGACTCTCTATCTTTCCTAAAGATCATCCAGTGGTCAAGCAATATACCCCTTATGTCGATCGCCTTCTTGAATTCTTTTCTAGCTTCACAATGGAGCAATTTGAGCTTAACCAAAAGATTGACGCTATTGAGACCTTGAAGCAACAAAATGAAACGGAGCAAGATGTCCACCAAAAGGTGGTAAGACAGCAGCAAATCGTTGATCTTCATCATCAATTAGAACTCTACCTTCCAGATAATAAAGATTTACAGAATCTCATTGCCTCTGAGTATGGTAGCCTAGCCTGGTATCAGCTATTTGACCAACAATTCACCGCAGCAGAGGAAGCAGCTCGAAAAGGCTTATCCATTGATCCTACCGAAGAATGGATCAGTACCAATCTAGCGCTGTCTTTACTGTATCAAGGTAAATGGGAAGCAGCTAAAGCCATTTATTTGCCATTCAAGGATCAGCCTCAGGGAGATGGTACTTATAAAGAAGTCTTTTTGGAGGATTTGGATGCCTTGGAAAAGGCAGGTATCACCCATCCTGATGTCGAAAAGATTAGACAGCTCTTACAAAAATAGTGCCTCACTATAACTCTTAAACCCATCACCATGAAATACTTCCTAGTCCTCCTTGCCATCCCCTTATTGGTTTTGACTTCCTACAGTCAACAAGATGTACGCTTACCCGGTGAGGTAGTAGAGCAAAATAGCAAGTTCAATACCGGTAGCATTAATTACCTATCCAATGTACAAATCAAAGCCCCTGGAGCCACTCCACTCTTTAGCGATGTCAAGGGGAAATTTACCCTAGTCTTCGCAGATAAGCCGTTTGGGAATGTGGCCACGGTTTATGCCTCAAAAAATGGCTATGAGGTAGTAAATGACGAAGAACTGAAAAAGGCGGCAGTCTTGGGCAGGAAGGTGCCTTTAAAGGTAGTGCTCTGCAAAGAAGGGCAGTTGTACGAAAACCAGATCGCCTACTATAAGATCGCTAGAGATGCGGTCTTGGCTGCTCATAAACAGCGAATTGCTATTCTCCAGAAGGAAGGCAAAGAGAGAAAGCTTCTATTGGCCGAAATGCGCGTAGCGTTTAACCAAGAGATCAAGACCATTGCAGAAGCCAACCAGCTATTGGAGCAACAACTCCAGGCATCAGAAAAACAGGCCAAAGAATTGGCCGATAAATTCGTCACCGTCAACCTAGATGATCAAACAGAAACCTATCAACGCGCATTTAAGGCTTTTCTGGCAAAAGAAATCGATAGAGCTTTAATGATCCTCGATAGCGTAGATCTTAAGCGACGCTTAGCTAAAAACACGGAAGGGATTGGAAAAAGAGATACCCTACGAAAGGTATTTGACCAACAGGATTCAGTAGCAGCCCTTCAAATCCAGCAAGACATCAATCAATGTGTCTTCAAAGCCCGTCTCCATATCCTAAAATACGAATTCAATAAAGCCGATTCCCTATTCGAACTAGCCTTACAATATGCTCCCACCAATACGGATATCCTATTTGAATTTGCCTACTTTTTACAAAAACAGAACCGCTTCCAAAAGGCACTGATCTATTATCCAAAAGTGTTACAGCTTCTGGATAGTCTAGCGCAAAAGAATCTGGATGTGTATTTACCCGATTTGGCTACTACCCTCAATAATTTAGGTGCTTTATTGAGGGCTAATAATGAGATGGACAAGGCCAAAAAACACTACCAAGAAGCACTAGATATTAGACGCCATTTAGCAAAAAAGAAACCGGATGTGTATTTATCCTATGTGGCTACTACGCTCAATAATTTGGGTATTTTATTGAGTGATAATAATGAGATGGACAAGGCCAAAAAACACTTCCAAGAAGCACTAGATATTAGACGCCATTTAGCAAAAAAGAAACCGGATGTGTATTTACCCGATGTATCTCAGACACTCAATAATTTGGGGGTTTTATTGAGGGCTAATAATGAGATGGACAAGGCCAAAAAATACTACCAAGAAGCACTAGATATTAGACGCCAATTAGCACAAAAGAATCCCGATGTCTTTCAGCCTGATGTGGCGATGACGCTCAATAATTTGGGGGTCTTATTGAGTGATAATAATGAGATGGCCCAGGCCAAAAAACACTACCAAGAAGCACTGCAACTCTATAGAACATTAGCGCAAAAGAATCCGGATGTCTTTCAGCCTGATGTGGCCATGACGCTCAATAATTTGGGGGTTTTATTGAGGGATAATAATGAGATGGACAAGGCTCAAAAACACTACCAAGAAGCACTGCAAATCTATAGAAAATTAGCGCAAAAGAATCCCGATGTGTATTTATCCTATGTGACTACTACGCTCAACAATTTGGGTAATTTATTGAGGGATAATAATGAGATGGACAAGGCCAAAAAACACTACCAAGAAGCATTATATATTAGACGCCAATTAGCGCAAAAGAATCCGGATGTGTACCAGCCGTATGTGGCTACTACGCTCAATAATTTGGGTAATTTATTGAGGGCTAATAATGAGATGGAGGCCGCAAAAAAACACTACCAAGAAGCACTGCAAATCCATAGAACATTAGCGCAAAAGAATCCCGATGTGTATTTACCCGATTTGGCTACTACGCTCAATAATTTGGGTAATTTATTGAGTGATAATAATGAGATGGACAAGGCACAAAAACACTACCAAGAAGCACTGCAAATCTATAGAACATTAGCGCAAAAGAATCCGGATGTCTTTCAGCCTGATGTGGCCATGACGCTCAATAATTTGGGTAATTTATTGAGAGCTAATAATGAGATGGACAAGGCTCAAAAACACTACCAAGAAGCACTCGATATTCGACGCCAATTAGCGCAAAAGAATCCGGATATGTATTTACCCGATGTGGCGAGTACGCTCAATAATTTGGGTAATTTATTGAGGGCTAATAATGAGATGGACAAGGCTCAAAAACACTACCAAGAAGCACTGCAACTCTATAGAACATTAGCGCAAAAGAATCCCGATGTCTTTCAGCCTTATGTGGCGACTACGCTCAATAATTTTGGTATTTTATTGAGTGATAATAATGAGATGGACAAGGCCAAAAAACACTACCAGGAGGCACTGCAAATCTATAGAACATTAGCGCAAAAGAATCCCAAGGTGTACAATCTTGATGTTTGTATGACTGCCATTAACTTAGGACTATTTTACGAAGAGATATTGGAATCTACGGGAGATATGCGCTTAAAAGAAGAGGGGATTCAATTGATGGAAAATACTCGTCTTAGGCTTTCCACTTTTCCTGATGATCATCTAGCTGTCAAGCAATATACTCCTTATGTGGATCGCCTTATTAAGTTCTTTTCCAGTTTTACAGCAGAGCAATTTGAGCTTAGTCAAAAGATAGACTCTATTCAGTACTTAAAACAGCAAAATAAAGCAGAGCTAGATGTCCATCAAAAGGTCCTAAGACAGCAGCAAATCATTGATCTTCATCATCAACTAGCACGCTACCTTCCAGACAATCAGAAATTGATCAATCTCATTGCGTCTGAGTATGGTAGTCTGGCCTGGTATCAGCTATTTGACCAGCAATTCTCAGCAGCCGAGGAAGCTGCTCGAAAGGGTTTATTGATCGATCCAACTGAAGAATGGATCAATACCAATCTAGCGCTGTCTCTACTTTATCAAGGTAAATGGGAAGCCGCTAAAGCCATTTACCTGCCATTCAAGGATCAGCCTCAAGGAGATAGTACTTACAGAGCAGTCTTTTTGGAGGATTTGGATGCCTTAGAAAAAGCAGGTATCACCCATCCTGATGTCGATAAGATTAGACAGCTCTTAAAAAAATAGTGCCTCACTGTAACTCTTAAACCCATTACCATGAAAAACTTCCTAGTCCTCCTTGCCATCCCCTTCTTGGTTTTGACCTCCTACAGCCAACAAGATGTACGCTTACCCGGTGAGGTAGTAGAGCAAAATAGCAAGTTCAATACCGGTAGCATTAATTATCTGTCCAATGTGCAGATCAAAGCCCCGGGAGCCACTCCACTTTTTAGTGATGTCGAGGGGAAATTTACCCTAGTCTTCGCAGACAAACCTTTCGGGAATGTGACCACGGTTTATGCCTCAAAAAATGGTTACGAGGTAGTAAATGATGAAGAACTGAAAAAGGCGGCAGTCTTGGGCAGAAAGGTGCCCTTAAAAGTAGTGCTTTGCAAAGAAGGGCAGTTGTACGAAAATCAGATCGCCTACTATAAGATTGCTAGGGATGCGGTCTTGGCTGCTCACCAACAAAGAATTGCTATTCTCCAGAGAGAAGGCAAAGAGAGAAAGCTTCTACTGGCCGAAATGCGCGTAGAATTTAACCAAGAGATCAAGACCATTGCAAAGGCCAAGCAGCTATTAGAGCAACAACTCCAGGCATCAGAAAAACAAGCTAAAGATTTAGCCGATAAGTTCGTCACTGTTAACCTAGATGATCAAACAGAAACCTATCAACGCGCTTTCAGGGCTTTTCTAGCAAAGGATATTGATAGAGCCTTAATAATCCTCGATAGTGTGGATCTTAAGCAGCGCTTGGCTGAAAATACTGAAGGGATTGAAAAAAGAGATACCCTACGAAAGATATTTGACCAACAGGATTCAGTGGCAGCTCTTCAAATACAGCAAGACATCAATCAATGTGTCTTCAAAGCCCGTCTCCATATCCTAAAATACGAATTCAACAAAGCAGAAACTCTCTTCGAACTAGCCCTACAATATGCCTCCACCAATACAGATATCCTATTTGAGTTCGCCGTCTTTTTACAAAAACAGAACCGCTTCCAAAAGGCGCTCATCTATTATCCAAAAGTGTTACAGCTTCTGGATAGTCTAGCGCAAAAGAATCCGGATGTGTATTTACCCTATGTGGCTATTACGCTCAATAATTTGGGTAATTTATTGAGGGCTAATAATGAGATGGACAAGGCCAAAAAACACTTCCAAAAAACACTGCAACTCCATAGAACATTAGCGCAAAAGAATCCGGATGTGTATTTACCCTATGTGGCTACTACGCTCAATAATTTTGGGGTGTTATTGAGGGATAATAATGAGATGGACAAGGCCAAAAAACACTATCAAGAAGCACTAGATATTAGACGTCAATTAGCGGAAAAGAATCCGAAAGTCTTTCAGCCTGATGTGGCGAGTACGCTCAATAATTTGGGTAATTTATTGAGTGATAATAATGAGATGGACAAGGCCAAAAAACACTTCCAAGAAGCACTGCAAATCTATAGAACATTAGCGCAAAAGAATCCGGAGGTGTATTTACCCTATGTGGCTACTACACTCAATAATTTGGGTAATTTATTGAGGGCTAATAATGAGATGGACAAGGCCAAAAAACACTATCAAGAAGCACTAGGTATTCGACGCCAATTAGCGCAAAAGAATCCGGAGGTGTATTTACCCTATGTGGCGGGTACGCTCAATAATTTGGGGGTGTTATTGAGGGCTAATAGTGAGATGGACAAGGCTCAAAAACATTACCAAGAAGCACTGCAAATTCAACGCCAATTAGCGCAAAAGAATCCGGATGTGTATTTACCCTATTTGGCGATGACGCTCAATAATTTGGGTATTTTATTGAGTGATAATAATGAGATGGACAAGGCACAAAAACACTACCAAGAAGCACTAGATATTCGACGCCAATTAGCGGAAAAGAATCCGGATGTGTATTTACCCTATGTGGCGAGTACGCTTAATAATTTGGGTATTTTATTGAGGGATAATAATGAGATGGACAAGGCTCAAAAACATTACCAAGAAGCACTGCAAATTCAACGCCAATTAGCGCAAAAGAACCCGGAGGTCTTTCAGCCTGATGTGGCTACCACGCTCAATAATTTGGGGGTGTTATTGAGGGCTAATAATGAGATGGACAAGGCTCAAAAACATTACCAAGAAGCACTGCAAATTCGACGCCAATTAGCGCAAAAGAATCCCGATGTCTTTCAGCCTGATGTGGCGAGTACGCTCAATAATTTGGGTATTTTATTGAGGGCTAATAATGAGATGGACAAGGCTCAAAAACATTACCAAGAAGCACTGCAATTCTATAGAACATTAGCGCAAAATAATCCGGATGTCTTTCAGCCTGATGTGGCGATGACGCTCAATAATTTGGGTAATTTATTGAGGGATAATAATGAGATGAAGGCCGCCAACAAACACTACCAAGAAGCACTGCAACTCTATAGAACATTAGCGCAAAAGAATCCGGATGTATATTTACCCTATGTGGCTACTACGCTCAATAATCTGGGTAATTTATTGAGGGCTAATAATGAGCTGGATAAAGGCCAAAAACATTACCAAGAAGCACTGCAACTTTATAGAACATTAGCGCAAAAGAATCCCGATGTCTTTCAGCCTAATGTGGCTACTACACTCAATAATTTGGGTAACTTGTTGAGTGATAATAATGAGCTGGAGGCCGCCAACAAACACTACCAAGAAACACTGCAAATCTATAGAACATTAGCGCAAAAGAATCCGGAGGTGTATTTACCCTATGTGGCTACTACGCTCAATAATTTGGGGGTGTTATTGGGGGCTAATAATGACATGGGCAAGGCCAAAAAACACTTCCAAGAAGCACTAGATATTAGACGCCAATTAGCGCAAAAGAATCCTAAGGTGTACAATCTTGCTGTTTGTATGACTGCCATTAACTTAGGACTATTCTATGAAGCGGTTTTAGAATCTACGGGAGATATGAGCCTGAAAGAAGAGGGTATTCAATTGATGGAAGATACTCGTTTAAGGCTCTCTATCTTTCCCAAAGATCATCCAGCGGTCAAGCAATATACCCCTTATGTCGATCGGCTTCATAGTTTCTTTTCTAGCTTCACACTAGAGCAATTTGAGCTCAAGCAAAAGATAGATTCTATTCAAATCTTAAAACAGCAAAATGAAGCAGAGCCAGATGTCCACCAAAAGGTGGTAAGGCAGCAGCAAATCATTGATCTTCATCATCAATTAGAAAACTATCTTCCAGACAATAAAGATTTACAGAACCTCATTGCCTCTGAGTATGGTATTCTAGCCTGGTATCAGCTATTTGACCAGCAATTCTCAGCAGCCGAGGAAGCTGCTCGAAAAGGCTTATCCATCGATTCTACCGAAGAATGGATCAATACCAATCTAGCGCTGTCTCTGCTCTATCAAGGTAAATGGGAAGCTGCTAAAGCCATTTATCTGCAATTCAAGGATCAGCCTCAGGGAGATGGTACTTATAGAGCGGTCTTTTTGGAGGATTTGGATGCCTTGGAAAAGGCAGGTATCACCCATCCTGATGTAGCTAAAATCAAGGCGCTATTAAATGAATAGATGCTTTCGGAGGGACTGACCCTAACGTTTGTCCCTCCCTTACTCGTTGCTATCTACCTCATCGTTGTCCTTTTCCTGTTCGTAAAGGCTGATAGCCTCGTTCTGGCTTTGCTATCCGTTTACATCTTTAGATTCAAGCCTACAGTTACATTCGTTTCCATCTCCCCATCTGGCTTCCTTCCCTCCCCAAACCTCCCTATCCTTGTTGTATCAACAATCAAAAAAACGCCATCACTATGATGCGACGAAGAAATCTGGTATCCCATGTCAATGCGGGCATGATCAATGGGCCCTCTATCTCTCCGGTGACGGGAGTAGCGGGTCAGGGCCTCCCCAAGGTAGGAACGGATAATTATCTGGCTTTGAAGGTCGATACTTCGACTTTGACAGCACCCACCGATATCATTTTGTTTGATGCTTCTCGGGGTTTGCAGATCCATGAGCAGTATGCCATGCCTTTGGGGGTGGTGATCACGGGCATTACCTCGGATTATCAGTTTATGCTTAATGACTTGAGTCACATTGGGTCTTACTTTGATCTAATTAAGCAGACCATTGATGATGAGTCTAAGGCTTATGAGCAGTATGCCAATCCGATTAAGGTCTATTCCTCCAGTAAGGGTAGTGATCCCCGTTTGATTAAGACCTTGTATCCCGATATGGGCTTGCACGAAGGGCAGTATCAGAAAGGGATCAACACCTTTATCGGTGAGACCTTGCTAGATAACCGCGTTGCCTTTAAGTACAAGCAGATTCCTGGCGTGGTGATGACCTGGAGCTTCTACCAAAAGGCAGAAGTAGGCCGTAAGCAATAAATCAATAGATCAGCGTGGGCAATCTAGGATACAATCCCGGGATCTATCGATCCCTCGGACCAGGCTTTGAAGAAGAGCCGGATACACCGGATAGGTCCAATTCCGGTGGCTTCTGGGACTGGTGGCGCCGCAATGGGGCCGGAGCCTCCGATGTGCTCGGTACGGGTTTGTGTATCATCAATCCGCGTCGAGCGGGCTGTCCGGGCGCACCCTCTCGTGATTCTAATTCCGGACAAGCTTCTACGCCAAAAAAAGATCAGGATCTACTGTATATCATCATCGGCCTCGTGGTCGTCCTGCTATTCATCTTAATCTTGAAGAAATGAAGCCACAACTGAAGTATAAGAACGAGGCGATGGGCCAACTGCAACTAATGAAGGGTTCTGGTCCTAGTCGAGAGCTACGCGAAAAGTATACGCCGGACAATGTGGCCAAGGCTAAGGTATTTCGCATTAGCAACCATGACAATGTCCAGCAAAAGGCCTTAAGCTTTACCACCCAGGAGAAGCGCACCATCTGGTATGCTATCCTGATTTCGGCAGCGGTGATTGGTCTATTGATCTGGACGATCAAGCGCGGCTATATCAAACTATAGCCCATGCCAAGTGCTACAAAACAATGGCTACCCATCGTAGCTGTGATTATAATTCTACTCCTACTCATTCGAGGATTTGATATCGATCAGTTGCTCGGTAGAGACAGCGATTGATAGCATTTCTTCATAATCTAAGTATAATGAAAGTATTAGGCATTCAATGGTATTTTTACCTGGGACTCACCCTGGTAGCGATCACGGCTGGCATCTTGCTGGCGGATAAGATCCTGGAAAAGAAAGTGCCCACTACGACTTAGTCCATGCTGGAGCAATTGATTAAAGATGGTGTGGGCGTCAAGGTCGATGTGCGGATCGATATTCGGACCGCCTTGATTCTGGCAGCGGCCCTATTTGTGGCCTTACTCGCTGCGCTGAGCCTGTACGCCAAATTAAAGTAACCTCAATTCTATAATTCATGGCTACTGCAATTACCGATAGTTCCATTGTGGGTGTCGTATCGGGTGCCTATGGCGACCTGGTCAAACTGGATGATGATCGCATTGTGAGTCTAGCTACCTTTCTCAAGGAGCAAGATGATGGTGGAACCCCTACCATTGTGGGCATCATCAAGGGCGCCTACGAATCCCAAGTGCGGCTCAGCGATGGTTCGATTAAAGCCTTAAGTGAGCACGTACGCTCACCAGGTGCACTAACCATTAGCGGCATCATCTCTGGGGCCTACATCAGCCAAGCCAAAGTAGGAGATGGTATGATCATCAACCTGGCCGAAAAAGTCAAAGCCGATGAAGGCGGAGGAAGTACGCTGGAAGCTAGTCTACTCACTGAAGAAACCGGAGAACCCATCCCCATCATCGATGCGAAGCAGATTGATTACAAGGGTAATGGGTATCTAGTCGAAAAGCGGGAAGATGACACTTTCGTTGTCAGTAAGCAAGTAGAAGAAGGCAACTTTGTACCTATTTCCAACAAAGCCCCCTTGGTCAATGCAGTGCTGAAGCTTTACCGAGAAGGTTTTTCTGATCCACAAAATCCGAATGAACATGAACTGGCGTAAAATCGGACCCATCATACTGGTCATAGTGGCCCTCCTGGGACTTTGGATCAATTACAAGACCTATCAGAAGATGGAAGGCAAAAAGTGTAACTGTCAGGAAGAACAAGCTACGCCCATTGTCTAATGTGGCGCAAGGTTTTGCTCATGGGCTTGCTGCTGGTCCTACTGTGGCTACTTACCGTAGCTATGCGACCGGTTCCCCTTTGGATCAGAGATCTCCGTACAGTACTTCCACGGCATCCCAGCCGTAGATACAACCGCAGATCTTTGGAGCAAATCGAGCAGATTGTCATCCATCATAGTGCAGGTCCAAGCAGCCAAACTCCTAGAGATATAGCCGACTACCATATCGGCCCAAATCATATCAGCAACCAAGGCATTCCAGGTATAGCCTATCACTTTATGATTGATCGAAAGGCTCAAGTCTTTCAAGTCAATGACCTGGAGACCATTAGCTGGCACGTCAGTGGACAAAATACACGCTCCATTGGCGTTTGTTTTATTGGTCATCATGATGAGTGGGAACCCACAGAAAAGCAGATGCTCCAGTTACTGCAATTGATTCGATACCTCAACCGAACCCTAGGCCGACAACTACAGATTGCTGGCCATCGAGATTATGCCAATAAAACCTGTCCCGGTAAGTATATCGACGTGGATTGGGTGAGGCAAAAAATTTGAATCAGATGAAGCTCTATCTATACCTCTTTACACAACATAAGGGATGTGAACATCCACAGAATGATCCCCTTTGTAGTGAAATATTCCAAGGAGTATTCGATGCAGAGGAAAGCATTTTTGGTACATACAATAACCCAGATCGATTTGGTGGATTGACGATCAAGCTATTTAATCCAAAGGAGGAGGAACAAAAGATATTGAGCATCAACCAAATTCCAAGCCTAGTTTTTTATGATGCTGAAAAAGGAATGGCTGTACAAAAACTGGTTGGCAGTAAGGTTGACTATGCGAGGGTTAGAGAGGTAGCTGAATTCCTGTTTGATTTAGAACCTGATCCAGACGGTACTGGTGGCTATGTTTCCTACAGCACGGGTAATGCATATGGAGTGGAAGATATTATTGATATGCGGGGTACTGGAGGATGGGGAATGGGATTAGGACTAGGAAACATCTTTGGCGGCTGTCCCAAATGGATGCCTAAAGTCATCTGCAATTTTCCCTTTTGGATCTTTACGGTGATGCTGATTGCCATCGCCTTATTACTCATTCTAAAACTAAGGAGATAATGGGCTTTTGCATCGGTGGAAAATGGTGTAGGCGGCAAAAGTGCAATCAACGCTGCAAATCTTGGTTTGGTCTTCAGCCAGATCTGGAAAGAGCTTGCATCCATGCTTGTAAAGGCAATTCCTCTTTAGGCAAAGATGCCTTTTTGTGCAGCGGTAAATATGTAGATGAACAAGTCATTATGGGGGCCTATGGCTATGATCCCTGTGCTGCCACGGGGGTGGATATGCAAGACTACCTTGATCCCCTGGATACTCAAGCCGAGAACCAGGAGCGACTGCAAAGCCTGATGCCCTTATTTATCATCCTGGCCCTCATCATCGGTCTAGGACTTTGGTATTTAATCAAGAAAAAATAAATGGCGGAGCAATCAAACGGAATGGGCTGGATAGATGCCGTAGCTGATGTAGTGATCAGTGTAGTGGATGCCTTTACCTTTGGTAAAAAAGCCCGCTATCAACGATTACCCGAATGGATTGATATCACCGAATTTCAACGAAAAGACTACAGTATTACGATCATCTCCATCGGCCTATTTGCCGTGATGATTGTGGTACTAATTGCCATTATGAAAGCCAAACCATAGGGATATGCCAGGACTCAATGATTTAGCTAATGTTACCATACGCGGACGGCAATGGGGTGCCTACCATGAGGATGGGGTATTTGTGGAAGGCATTGAAGGGACGGTACCCAGAGAAGAACTCCTGCAATATCTCCTGGATCGAATCGAAGGCATTGAGGTGGGACCGGGTCGAGCTCGCTATGTCCAGCAAATCGAAGGTCAAGCTACCAACACGATTATTGTCACAGAAAATGGAGGGGTGTTACCGATAGAAGATGTCTACGTCAAACTAAGTGGTCCAACTGGCCCCATTTTTCAGGGTACTGGAGCGACCAAATACACCATTGATCGAACCTCTACCCCCAACCGCTTGATCCTGGGATCACTCCCCATCACCCCTCTGAATTTATACCTGGAATTCTGGACTTAAAATAGTGCTATGAAAACAAAACTGTCCATATTCGCCTCTTTGATCTTTTGCTGCTCAATGCTATCTGGGCAGGGTACTTTGCCACCCTGGTTAATCGAGTGGGCGCCAGGTCCAGGCTATGTCTTGTATTCCGGTCCTGGAGGGTCTTACAATCATGCCCTCCTCAGTACCTTAGTGGGTACCGGATCTGATCCGGATTCCAATCTATATTCGGTCGATGGCTCCATTCTTGATCCTATTCGCACGGTCAATTTATCGGGTAGTCGATTAATCTTTACAGATACCGGAAATGGATACGTCTCTATCAATAGTGGTCGAGAAATAGGCTTGCTTAGCATCAAAAGAAATGGCGCATTGGATAGTTTGGTGTTTAGATTTGACTATGGCTTAGGTACGGACTATGGTTTGATGCTGGATGGTCCAAGTGGACAAAGAGAGATCTTTACTACTTCATCGAGTATCCTGGCAATGGGCGGAGGTTATACCTCTTTTGTATTACAAGCCACGATTCCAACGGATAATACCCTCACAACAGTCCTAGCTAAAGATCCTACTACCGATCAGATTAAAGAAATTGATCTTTCCACATTGAGTGGGGCAAGGGCTTCTGCCTGCCAAGACACCATTACACAAGCAGCACACGGCTTTTCCCTGGGAGATCTATTGGGCCAAACCTTGGGAGGCTACTTTCTAGCCCATACCAATGCACCGGATAGCCTACCGGTATCCTTTGTTTGTAGTGTGATCGATGCCAATACTTTTACCATTGGTACTGAAGGGTGGATCAATTGGAATCATGGCCTTTTATCCGATACCGATTACTTTTTACAAGATGATGGCAGTGTAGCTACTACTGCTGATACCGATTACACCGTCTTTGCTTTTCGCACCTTTGGAGGGGACAAAGTAGCTTTCGATATCCCTGAACTCATTGTGGATGGATCCACTAGTGATTCCGGCTCTACCATTATAGCTAGTAATGGCCTAAATGACTTCGATCCGGGTTCGGATATCGATATTGAACTAGGTGGAAATATGGAAAGAAACACCTTGATCAATGGCCAGCGTCTGGATATTCTCTGGGATAGTTTTCTTAATTTCTATATCCAAAACATTCAAGGAGAAGTATTAATGGAGACCGATACCCTTGGCGACCGGCAAGCGTATCTGATTGTCGATGTAGCCAATTCTGACCTGGTCAACATCAATTATGCCACCAATACCAAAGCTCGCTTAACCGTTAATCAAAATGGAGCGGTCACCCTGGTTTCCTCCGATGTGGATGGGGCTAACCCTAGATCCTTTACCGTAACTAAAAATCATATCAGTGCCAATGGTATTCCCCAGTATGCCAGCGATGCGGCTGCCGATGCTGATCTAAGTTTTCCCACCGGAGGCTTTTATACCGTCACCGGCGATCGATCGATTCGAATTAAACCTTAACTATGAAACGGATTATTGCGCTATTGCTAAGTGGATTTGTTGTGAGTTTAGCCTTTGGACAAGCTGGACGAGTCAAGCAATTGGAGAATAAAAACCGCGTGTTTTCCTCCATTGCTGCCATCCAAAAAGCAAAAGTGGGACTCGGAGAGGTCATCTACCTCAGCTCCCTGGATGCTTTTTACCGAATAGAAAGTGCTCCAGTATCCGGTTATCCCATCGATACCATGGCCGTTATCCCCGTGAATGGTGGGGGAGCCTTTGCCGTGGTCAAGGCTTCTGACCAAAATCGGTATAAAGCAGAATGGTTTGGAGCCATCGGGGATGGAATAACCGATGATCAAATCGCCATTCAAAATGGGGATACTTTTACTAGACTCCGACGGGCTGCCCTGGAATTTGACCATACCAAAACCTATGTGGGGGTAATGCCCATTCGAGGGGCCATGACCGCTGCCAATCAAAAATATGTTTGGAAAATTGATTCCTATTCCACCTGGGTAAGCAATTCAGATAACCCCAACCAAAGAGCTAAAATATACCCCCAACCCCCTCCCAATTTTATCCTACCCAATGCTACTTCCAATAGTGGATTAGATGGCAATGCCATCCTGATAGATAATTTCACCGGAGGAGCCGTGGACAGCATCTATTTTGAGGGGATACATTTTTGGGTACCCAAGGATACCATGGTCCTATTCGATAAAACGCTCAATAATATTCCCAACGTCTTTTATGATTATGATGCTCCGGCAAGCCCTACGGCTAAGGATTGGCACTTCAAAAACTGTTCCTTTGAGAATTTTTCCAATGTTCAGATTTCCAATCAAAGTGCTGAGGTGCACAATATCCTATATGAAGGTTGTAGAATGATGGATATTGGGGGCTGGCATACCGGCTTTTCTGGTTCCGCTTCAGCTCCTGGAACCAGAGCCTTACAAGATCAATTTGTTTGGATCAACCCAATAGAGGCCGATACCTTTTTTGTCAATGCCTATGGACCTATCCATCCCAGTCAATCGGTAGCCTATTGGCTAAAAGACAACAAAATTGTGGAACGAGCTGCTTTAGGGGATTACAATTACAATAGTGAGTATCTGAGTGATTTGCTCTCCTCTTCGAATGATACCCTCTTTCTAAAAAATAAGTTTAGTGATGTGGATTCCATTGTGATTTGGAGTCAATCCACCACTACTAAGCCCGGTCCCGTATGGTACTATGTAGAACGAGCAGACTTGGGTTTTTCTCCCTCCAAAAATGTGACTTCGCGCAACAATGAATGGTGGGGAGGCATGAATGATCAAGCCGATCATTGGGAGTATTACAGCCGATCGGTAGATCAGCTTACCCTGGATGGGAATTACTACAATATGCAGCAATCCGCTCCTGGGGTGTGGGATCTATCCATTAGAGATGGAGGAGGAAGTCATATCAAAGGCGGCAACTACCGAGATGTGGAGGTCACTAGCTGTACCTACGAAAATTCTGGGGTAGATGCCATCTTGGGCGGCAATATCATCAATGGGATCTTCTCCAATAACATCTTTCGCTACAATAAGGCGGCTCCGGTTTCTCCCTCCGGCGCACTGGATTTTGCCTCCGTACATGGAACGATTGATATCGTAGGCAATGAGTTTGTCAATGAGACCCTTTATCCGCTTCAGGCAATTCTGGGAGGTTCTGATAATATTCCTACGGGTGCCAATGCCAATATCAATGTCATCGGGGGAAGTATTACTGGCTTTACCACGGCTTTTAACCTACAATATTCCAACTGGTTTATCCGTGGGGTGACTATCGTGTCCCCAGATTCCAGTATGACTCGAATTGTGGGGGAAAACCAAAATGGGCGTCAAGACAGAAAAATAGAGATTACCAATATCACCATTGATCAAAAAACGAGAACCTACCTTGATGGTAATACCAGTGGAGATTTACATATGATCTCTGGTGCGGATCATGTAGTGATTGATAATTTACAGGAGACGGGTAACCCAGGTACTGAACTCCGAATCCAAAGGGGGAAAGATATCTTGATTACCCACACCGATTTAGGACTCATCAACTTGGGATATGATCCAGGTACCCTACCCACAGGGGGGGATATCATCGTCAAGGATAACAAAAGAGCTACGGTGGTTTTTGGTCAAGCAGGCAACCGGCAGGATTCGGTGAGGCTATTGTCCAATTATGCCCAAATCAATGACAATTTAAGTACGACTGCCTTTGAGGTCAACAGCCCAAGTTTTGGGATGACCCTGCATGATACCCGAAAAGTGATTTCCATTTCAGCCAGCACAACTGGCAGAGCTATCACTACCATCAATGTAAGAACCCTTGAATCCAGTGGAAAGCTAGTCTATACCCTAAGAAATGATGGAGCCAATGCCATTGATCTAGCTCAAGGGGGCAATATCAATTTATCAGGTGGGAATAGATATACCATTGAGTCCGGACAAAAGATAGATCTGGTCTATAATGTAGCGACCAACACCAATGATTTTTATGGTCCCTTTTCACCAGATGATGGACTACTAAGGCTAAAAGATGCCTTCGATCTAGGGATCAGTAATGGCAAGTTTGTAAGAGCAGAGGGCAGTACGCCCAATGTGTATACCAACATTCTGGGCATTACCGGTAGTAACAACCTGACCCTATCCAATGCCTTTGGCAATCTGGTTTTTCAAACCGGCAGTCAAAATAGGCTTTGGATATCCAGTACCGGAAGTGTGGGAATAGGCACTATCTCTCCCAACCATAAGCTGGATGTGGCAGGAGATATGAATGTAACGGGAGACTATCTGGGTATCAACAACCCAAGAGGGGGAGAAAATACCCTACAGGCAACCGTGGATTCCTTAGCACTGACCTTTACCCTATTCCATGCCATTGAATATAATCCAACGGATTCCATTGCCGTGGATACAGCCTTCAACTCCTTTCCAATCACAGCAAGAATAAATGGGGATACGCTTCGTCAAATCACCTATTCGGTAACCCAGGCCCCAAGCATTGACCTGGACCTAAGGGTGCTCATCTGGGATGGGACCAACTATACCCCAGCCTTTGCTGGCACCATACCGGCAGGCCAGAGAAGTGTCACCATCACTGGAGCCGTGGCCGTAGCGATCGATCAACGAATATTCCCGGAGATCCTGACCGATAGTGGAGCCAGTGGCTTAGATATGGAGCTTAAGTTTCAAAAGCCGTAGCACACTACATGGAAGGGCCATCAGAAGATATGACCAAGCTCGGTATGAAACTGGTCAACACCATCTACCGGCAAGGCCTCAGCTTTGTGCTGATCGCAGCTATGGCCTATTATTTTCAAAGAGAGAATGATAGTCTGAAAGTGCAGATTGACCGATGCAATCAAGAGAAAATAGAAGCGCTCAAAACCCTGGTGGAGAGAAATACCACCGCCATCGAAAACTTTTCTTTTTACTTACGAGATCATAAAATAAGCTATGAAAAAGACTAATTGGGATATTCAGATTCCCGACTATTTTGCCTTTCCCGTCCTGGCTAAATCTGGCCAACAAATTGTGGACTGGGGGCATAAATACCTTAAGGCTAATGAGGTGTACAAAAAGACCCAAGGGGAAAAGGCCATCATATTTATCCTGGATACGGCTGGACGATTTGATCATCCCGATCTAGCTGGGAATGCCCTTCCAAAACTGGCCAAAAACTTTTCGGATAGTAAGAGCCTGGAAGATGTACATGGGCATGGTACCCATTGTGCCGGCATTGCGGCCGCCATCGATAATGATCAAGGGGTGATTGGGGTAGCACCTAAGGCCAAGCTAGTCCCCATCAAAGTGCTCAATGACCAAGGCTCTGCCGCTTGGCAGTGGGTGGCAAATGGCATTCGCTATGTGGCGGATCTACAGCTAGGAGGACAGTTCAAAGATCATAAGAAAATCATTTCACTTTCCTTGGGTGGTAGGAATGGAGCTCCAGTTTTATACGAAGCGATTAAGTATGCCATTGCCAAAGGCTGCTTTGTGATTGCAGCGGCTGGAAACTCTGGCTACAAGCAAGGGCAAAACACAGTGGACTATCCCGGTCGCTATCCGGAAGTCATCACCATTGCTAGTGTGGGTAAATCTGAAAACCCATCTGTGTTCAGCTCCGCCGGAGAACAAGTGGATTTAGGCGCACCAGGTGAGGGCGTGTATTCCACCCATAAAAATGGAGGCTATGCCTATCTATCCGGAACCAGCATGGCCACCCCGCATGTAGCAGGAGTAGCGGCATTGCTATTAAGCTATTTTCCACAGATCAAAGATCAATGGGAGCTAGAGAATTATCTAGCCAAATTTGCCAAAGATGTCTACAACGAGGGCAAAGATCTGCGCACCGGATCCGGCACCCCGATTTTACCGATCTACTTTGAAAGAGATCCTGAGCAGGAGGAACCAGAAGAGGAAGAACCCATCGAACCACCCACTAGAGAAGAAAGAAATTTAATCGTTCCGATCGGAGAAGTCTATAGCATGTGGTGGCGGACCATCACGGGTCAAAAACTCCAAAAAATCCACATCACTGGACTAGAGATTGAACTAGCCACCAATCTAGTCAGTCCGGAGGCCATCGACCAATTGCAAGAGGCCGTAAAAGCCTATTTCCACCGTCGAGGTTTGATTATCTCGGATGGAAAAGACTTTGCCGATGCCCTCTACTGGGCAGGCCGCTTCCTGGAATTAATCGTAGGCAAAAAGCTGGAAGTATCTATCCATCAACTCACCGGCTTTGATGAACAAGGGCGTAGCCTCATCATTCCTGCTGCTGCCTATCGCAGAAAGCTGCGCAACATCAAGCGCATTCCAGTGGCTACCTTCCTCGTTCCAGAGAACTTCGAAGAACTAGCCATCTAACCACAACACACATTTAATCATTTTCAAAACATAGCTATGAAAACAAATCAATCGAATCAGCCGAGTGCTGGAAAGCAGGTTAAAATCAACGAGTATGGCATCAAGGAAACCTCAGAAATGTTTGGTGCGGTCGTCTCCGTCAAAAAGGCGTATGAGACGAGCGTAGCAGACAATGGCAAAGTAGATTTCCCCAATGATGTACTCAACTTCATTGATCCACTCACCAAGCTGCCAACGGCCATCAATGGAGCCAGTTTGATCCCAAAAGAATTGGGAGATCTGAATCAAACTGAAATTGAAGAACTAGCCGAAATGTTTGGCGAGGTGGTCTATGATGAACGCTATCAGCGTGCCTTTTATGGCTTAGTCATCGCTGGGGATGCCATCAAGGAAATTGTGACTGGGGAGAAAGAAGCTGCCTAGTCTTTCCCAAGTAAAAAGCTAACCTGGTTTTGGGCCAGGTTAGCCCCCTGATTAGCAACTATGACTTACCAATCCCTCCGCGACTTTCTGAAATTGATTCCTGCTGGCAAGATCACCATCCAGGAGCTAAAGGAACATTTTGCTAAAGCTATAGCTAGTAAAGAAGCCTTAAAAGCTGAAATCAGCAAGCTCTACAAGGTGGTTGACCTAAAGCGAAAATTCCTCTATTATCGCTCATCCAAAAAAGCCGACTTAGTTGATAACTATTACCAACAATTGATTGGCTCTTTCAGGATTACCTCAGGCATGCTATCCTATTCTATGTCTGAGTCCTATGAGCAAGCCCTGAGGCGAGTCATTGAATCTCAAACCCAAGAACAATTAGATCAGTACGCCAAAGATCAAAAGGCCAAAAAGGCCGCCTTTGAAAAAGCCCTCACTAATCCAGAGACCATTGAGGAGTTCAAGCAATTTGTGCGGTACAAAGGAGCTGATGCCCTAAGTCCGGATCAGGAAGCCCAGTATGAAGCTTTAATTGCCGATCGAACATTGCAAGAGCAAGCAAAGCAAGCTAAGACTAAGGCGGCAGTCAAGCGGGTCGAGCTCAAGGATATCGAATTCTCCCTACAACAAACCACACACACCAAAAAGGGGCATGATCTCTGGGTGGTGCAATTATCCCAAAGAGTAGAGAAAGACAAATACCGTGAGCTAAATAGTAAGGCCAAAATGTTGGGGGGCTATTACTCCAGTTATGCCAAAGGTGGAGCCATTCCCGGTTTTCAGTTTAAAACTGCCGAAGCGGCTCAGCAATTTATGTCCCTCAAAGAGGGGAATGTAGATCGAGCCGAGAAAGTAGCTCAAAAAGCGGCCAAGAAGCAATCCTCCGTCAGTGAAAGACTGTTGGAGATGGCCGATAATTGGGAAGAGAAAGGAAGGGAAAAACTAACCGCAGATCGGAAAACCAATACGGCCCGTAGAGCTAGGATAGCCGCTGGTGTTGAAGCCGATGCAGAAGCCAAGATCTATGTAGCTAAAGTACTCCGCAGCATCGCTAAAGCCCTACAAAACAAAGAAATCAAGTACCTCAGCCGGATTGATAGTGCCGTACAATTGGATACACTTAGAAATATCCTCTTTCGGGCTAACTACAACCGAATGCGGAAGCAAGAGGTGCCTTACAATGAGTGGAAGGCTGATTTTGATCAAGATATTGAGTTTGTTACTTATCCCTATCCATCCTATCACTGGGAGCGCCTCCGGAGGCTAGCTAATGAACTAGCAGCCATTAGAGGACAAAAAATGCGCGCCAAGCGCCTGTATCAAGCGGCGGTATCTGTCAAAAAGGGTCAATGGATGGTTTCCTTTAAGCGAGATGCCATTGCAGATATTAGGGCCATCATTCCCATCGTCAAAAGCAAAGTGGATCGAGAATGGCTTAAAAATGGCCTGGAGCAATATGACCGCATCCAAAGAATGGGCCTTACCAATTTACCTACCTTAAAAACGGCCCTACGAGAATACCATCAATATGCCCAGGTCTCCACATTAAGTCCCGAAGAAGAAAGAGCCAAGCTGATTAAGAAGCTGGAACGGCAATTTGTCGGTAAGAAAATACCGGGCTTTTTTCCCACCCCTCGCCCTTTGGTTATCCGTATGCTGAGTCTAGCCGATATTGATGCAGACGACACCCTTTTAGAGCCTTCAGCCGGTCTAGGACATATTGCCGATATCATCTCCGAAAAACATCCAGACAATGCCCTCACCCTCATAGAAGACTATTTTGATCTAGCCGAAGCCCTCAAAGAAAAGGGCTATGAAGTCATCAAAACGGATTTCCTCCAGTATCAGGAAAAGCGGTTTGATAAAATCATTATGAATCCGCCCTTTGAGCGATTGCAAGATATCGACCATGTCCGTCATGCCTATTCGCTACTTAAACCGGGTGGGCGCCTGGTAGCCATCATGGCCGGAAATAAGGGGGAAGGATCCACCCGACAAAAAATCAAAGATTTCCGCAACTGGCTAGAGGAAATCGGGGCCTACACCGAGGAAAATCCGGAGGGGGCTTTCAAAAGTGCTTTTCGATCAACGGGTGTAAGGACCATCATGGTGGCCATCGATAAGGAAGAAGGACAAGCAGAGCCACCTAAATCGATTCCAGCAGAAAAGCCGCAAAAGCCAGCTAAAACGCAGGATCAAGCACCTTGGCAGATGCGCCTAAAAGAATATGTTTATCTGCGTGGAGATGGATATGCCTTGGCAGAAAAGTACTATACTGATTTTGTCGATCATGTAAGTCATTGGAGTGGTGATTGGCCAGTGGATAAACGGACCGGAGGAACCTGGAATATAGATAAAGCTATCACCCTGCGATACATCAAAGATCATCGAGCTAGTGTACTGGCTGCGCTGCAAGAAGGTAAGCCCGTATCCAAAGCCGTACTACAGGATCAAATGCTTGAGGATAATCCGGTTATCTGGATCAAGATCAGCGATATCAAGTTGGACGAACAACGCTTTCAAAATCGAGCCAGTCTCAATCAAGCCATTGTCGATGAAATCGCTGAGAACTTTGATCCCAACCAATTTGATCCTATCGTCATTTGGAAAGACCCCAAGGATGGTAAAACCTACTTACTAGCGGGGCATCACCGACTGGCCGGGGTGAAAAAGGCAGGTAAATATCGGATCAGTGCCCGTTGGTTTCAAGGCAGCCAAAAAGAGGCCATTACTTATGCTAAAGAGTTATCCAATGCTAATCGCACCCTGGAAACCCCTTTGGAGCGGGCTAAGCTGTATCGCCAAAAAATCCAGCAAGGAGCGGCTTTAAAAGAAGTTAGCCAGCAAGCTAAAAAACTGGAAGGCAAGAATTGGCGCTACATTGTCAACTTGGCACATCTTAATCCGGATGGAAAAACAGTCAATGCGCTAATCGCTCTAGCTGATAATAGCGATAAACTCACCCAGCAAAATCTTGAGAAAATAGCCGATTGGATTGGTGAGGCTAGAAGACAATTTGAGGTCTTGACTCAGGCTCATGAAAATGAAATGTATGATTTCTTACTTGAACAATTCCAAGCCAAAAAGCCGAGTATCAGCCGCAAGGATACCTGGATCGAGCGCATTAGAGCCTTGGTACAGACCCTGGATTTCAAGCCCACCCAGGCCCTCAATCTAAAACGCATCCAGCACAAAACCAAGGGAGAATCGGAGTATGAAGCCCAGATGAAAGAGCTGGATAGCCAAATCAAGGTACTAGAATCCAAAAAACAGGAACTCAAAGATCGTTTCAATACCCCTAGTCATCCCCAATATGTATCTCCGGAACAAGCAGATTACAGCACGCTACAAAAAGAAGCTGACCAGCAAACCCAAAACCTCAATGAGCAACTACAAGCCCTACGCAAACAAAAGCTAGCCTTAGCTCAGCAAAAGGGCAAAATGGTTAAAGGTGGCCTCGCTCAAATGGATCTATTTAGTGCTACGGTCAAGCAAGTAGAAAAAGAGGTAGATCAGATCCGCTTGCGGCAAGCCAAGCCAGAGAATAAGAAAAAGTCAGCCGATGAACTCTGGGATACCTACGAGCAAGCCTATACCGAAAAAGACTATATCCAAATCATTCGCACCAAGCTTAATCGAGCTAGAAAAGATGGCGTACAAGTCTCGGAAGTTGAGATTATCCAATTGGGCATTATGATTCGGCCCCTGGTGCAAAGTTACCGGGGCGCACTAACGGATATCCTCAGCACCAATAAGCGCGTCCTAGCTCCGAATCTCAATAACCTCCTGCGCTGGGCGCAACAGCCAGGCCGCTACGATCTAGTTGGCGTTGATATCGCCGGAGGAGCAAAACCGACTATCCTAGCTCGTAAAGTAAAGCGAGCTCGCATCCTTAATTTACTAGGCATAAAATAATATCATCATGGAACAACCAAACAGAAAATTTGATTTGATGGCTGCTTTGATTGTCATTGTTGTCATCGCGGCGGGTACTGCACTGGGGATTTTTGTGGCGAATCGGGTATTGTGATGTACCTATAGTTTCACTAAGCGGGCAAAAGTCCTATATTTATAAATGCAAAAATCTAATCATCCAGGATGACCAATACCGCTTCTCAACCCATATCAACCGGCCTCCTACCAGAACTCATTGCAATAAAAGGTGGGGAATTTGAAATGGGAAGTAATAAAAGTTATCTAGAACAGCTCATCCATAGAGTCGCTGTCCCTTCCTTCTACCTCGGACGCTACCCCATTACGAACCAACAATTCCTTCCCTTCTTGCATGAAAAGGGTAATCAAGCAGAAGGAGGTACTACTTGGGTCAATATTAATGTTAGTTATAATGGAGTGAATTGTGGGATTGAGCAAGTTAAAGGAGGTTTTGCTTGTATCAGAGGTCAGGAAAATCACCCTATGATCTATGTGAGTTGGTATGGTGCTAGGGCTTATTGTAATTGGTTAAGTGAAAAGACGGGGAAAAATTTTCGGTTGCCTAGTGAATCGGAATGGGAATATGCAGCTAAGGGAGGTAGCAATAAGCATAATTTCCAGTATTCGGGAAGCAATCACTTAAGCGAGGTAGGCTGGCATACTGGAAATAGTCATGGACAAACCAAGCCTGTTGGCTTGAAGTATCCTAATCCATTGGATTTATATGACATGAGTGGGAATGTATGGGAGTGGTGCGCAGATCATTGGCATGAGAATTACGAGGGCGCACCGAAAGATGGCTCAGCATGGATTAAAGGCGGGGATCAGAAACGTCGCGTGGTTCGTGGTGGGTCTTGGAACGGCAATGATAGTTTTTGTCGCGTTTCGGATCGCACAAGAAGCACTACCGATATCAGGTACATGAATATTGGTTTTCGCGTTTCCCGGTACTAACCCTTGGTCCCTTTTACTCTTTTATCCTTTTTAAACGCGAAGCGCTTTCGATTTTTTTATTGAAAGAAATCTAAATCTTTTGCCACTTCAGCACTATCCAGGCCAGAGGCCCTCAAGTAGCTTCTCAGCGTCTCTATCTTTTCCCATCCACCCAAATCTGCAATAATCTTTAGGTTTACTCCTTGTAAAGCCAAATGTGTGGCAGCACTCCTTCTAGCTGTATGTGTAGTGACAAATTGCCACTTAGGCCCCGATCGATCTCCTTCATTCACAGATGTATGGATACCGGCCATGGCGGCTATCGTCTTTAGTTTTCGATTAGCCTCTTGATTCGTATCACCAGAGAGATTGAAATCCCGTTTTTCGAGGATACTCCAGGCAGAAGGTTTGACTGGTACTACGCATTCCTTGTTCGTCTTCTTCTGGAAATAACGCAAATAGAACTTATGGTTTCTTTCAAAGAAGTCTTTACGGCGAAGGCGAATACTGTCGCTATATCTGGTCAAGAAGTAGTAACTGATTAGAAAGCGATCTTTCTCACGACTCAGGTGTTCATCATGTGAGATATCTAGGTTTTCCAGTTGTTGTATTTCCTCTTCGGTCAAATAGATCTTATTCGTTTTGACAGGTATTTTCCGGAAGAGTTTGTGCTGAAATTCTGTATTGCTATGCATACGCTTATCCATGGCCAAGCGCATACTGGCTTTTATATTTTTGATATGAACATTGAAGCCGGGTATTCCTGCAAGTTCGTTTTCCAAAATAAAACGTTTGAAGTTGTCGTAAAACTCCAAATTGATATCATCAAAGGACAGATCTTGTATCTGCACGTGCTGGCAGTACTGGGTTAGCCGTGTGAGCGTTGATTTATAAGTGGTACAAGTAACCAATGAGATCCCTGTTATTCCAGCCTCCGTATCCCGAATGAAGTTACGCAGATAGTCCAGATAGCTACCACTTCTCTTCCTTCCAATATTCTGTAAAGCGCCACCTTTCAAAAAATGCTGCTCTAATTCGATAATCTGATGCTTGATGGTTGCATTGTAGAGTTGGAAAGATGGATGAGACTTCTTGACCACTCCCCTATTAGCGTCAAAATCTTCTGGCAAAACCGAGAGTTTTGTACGGAAATATTTCTTCTTACCCTCTATATTTACATATATCTTAATGTTACAGGTCCCGTTCTTCTTGGGTTCATAGGTCCAGAGCACCGCTTTTACAGTCATAGAGAAAAACTTAGAAAATTGTGAAAGTCTTAGAAAAAGCTTAGAGAAAATAGTTAAAAAAAGATATAGAAAGATAAGGAAAGACAAAGAAAAATCAGGTGAAAAACAAAGATAACTCGCTGATTACAAACAGAAAAACCATAAGTCACAAATTTTCAGCGACTTATGGTTCCTCGTAATAGAACTCCTGACGGGAATCGAACCCGTGTTCTCTCATGGAAAGTGAGATGTCCTGGACCACTAGACGACAGGAGCTTTTTAATGTATAATGTGAGGTGTTATCTGTTTCTCTAGCCTGCTTTTGGGTTTTGAGTAGATTTTGGTTAGAATTAGGCTATTGTCTACAACTCTAACGCGCTCAAAATGCTCACCTCCGCCTTAATCACATCTAGAAGAAACCTCTGGCTTCAGTGGAATCCATACAACTTACCACGGCACTGTGACCAAAGCAAGTTCCCCCATTTATTCATTATAAATTCTACATTAAACATTCCTAATTAAAAAAGTTGCCCCGACAGGATTCGAACCTGCAACCCTCGGTTTAAAAGACCGATGCTCTGCGCAATTGAGCCACGAGGCAAGGTAGTTGGCTGGTCAGCCGTCAGTCAATAGGAATCAGACGTATGGACTATAAATCTATAACTGCTAGCTGTTTTGCGGCAATCCGGGAATCGAACCCTACCCTCTGGTGCTTCAAACCAACGCTCTCGCCCTGTGAGCTAGATTGCCATGTATTGTATAGAAAAAATAAAAGCTTGAGACTACAGCTTTAAGGGGACATTCTTTCCGTGGATTATGACCAGGCGTGCTAAACCCAGTGTTCCCGCGTTATCCACCCGTTCCTGTCGCCAGGGCGGGGTAAATGTCCAATGCCGTACTTGTCGCCGTATGGCGACTACATTGTGGTTGTTCGGCACCTTAGACGTGGCTTGCATAGCGGCTCTTACGTCCGCGCTTTGCAATTAGAGGGTTGGTTCCCTCGCCATTAACAGGCGTTCCCCGAGGCATGCCCCGAAGCCGGCCTGACCGAATGTATACCGCCTGAAATGATCTTGCGGACCCTCTCAGCCCGTATGTTGCAACGGGTTTAGGCATCTACTACACCACAACGCCCGGGACTTGGGCTTCTGTTGACAGAGATGGGAATCGAACCCATAACCCTAAGAGGAAAAATCTTATGTTCTACCAATTGAACTACTCTAGCTGATTCGGACATTTAGAAGAAGCGTCCCGGGGTGGCTCCGTAGATTTTTGCCTTCAGAATACCAGGCTCCTTCTTGTGGACCTCCCGATCCACGGTATGGTAGGATAACGACCTGTTACCAAGCACTTATCCTTGATACTGGATGGAGCTATATGAAAGGGGATAACTCCCACACAACCCACAGCCTACAACTTTCCCTATTGATGTCTCCATCTCAATACCGATATCCTTCTTGGTATATGCTGTTCCCGCTACCTCAGCGGTCGCCCCTGGTAGCCTGGATCCAGCATGTTCGTTGCTTGCTTACTCCAACTCTCTCGAAAGAAAGTCTCCACTATTGTTACTTCAATAAGCAGATTTATCCCTGTTACCAGGTTTATGTGACGACAGTAAGCTGCCGATGAAAACAGGACGCCGAGGCAAAGCCTCAACATCTAGTTTTACATTCCTTTTGTCAAAGAACGACTGGACGCGCAGCTGGGAATCGAACCCAGAATTACAAGCTTATGAGACTTGCGTGTTACCCTTACATCCACCGCGCATGTTGTCCCGATGAGTGGACTCGAACCACTAACCACTCGCGTATCAGGCGAGTACTCTAACCTGTTGAGCTACATCGGAATAATCTACCATTGAGCAAGTAGTCGGACTCGAACCGACATCCTCTGGGTGGAAGCCAGGAATTCTACCTTTGAACTATACTTGCTGATGAGCAGTGGCGAATCAGTACTTACAACCGCGGAAGAGGTGGGAGTCGAACCCACACGAGCCGTTAACTCCTAACTGTTTTCAAGACAGCGGCCACCGCCGGTTGGCTTGCTCTTCCAAAAAGTGAGCGCGTAATTAATGTGTTATTTTATTTCAATTAGGACCCCTTTCCAATTGGTACCTGTCGAGAGATTTGAACTCCCACTCACTTGCTTCTAAAACAAGCCGCGTTTCCTGTTAGCGCAGACAGGCAGTTGTAATGGATAATGTCGAATGTACCGTGAAGGAGAACAGCTTGATTATCTGGCGTATACTTACAAAGGAAGAGAGAGACGCGTTTTCAATAGTTTTCCTTGGCTTTTTGGTGTATACTTATTCAGTAATCACTATTCATTTCCAATTAGTCATTAAACATTTTTCCTTATACATCACAATGGCGGTGACGACGAGACTCGAACTCGCAATCTTCGGATAGACAATCCGCTGCCTTAGCCATTAGGCCACGCCACCAAGTTGATGAATATAGATGAACCTCGACCGGAAGTTCATCCTCTATATACCTTTGGTTGTATAAGCATTTTGATGTTGGACCTTAGTCGCAAGATCGTCCTGCTTTATACTTCAATTATTTCTTAGTTCTATCAATTAAAAAGTTGGAGTCAATCTAGAGACAGCGGAGAAGAGAAAAAGAAAGGAAGTTTCTGTTCGAAGCTGTCTTCCTAACAGCCCGAACTCTTTTGTTGGTAACTACTAGGAGATAAGATCCTCTTTGCCCTCAATGGAGCCAAAATCGAAATCGATGCCATCGAAATCCGATTTTCGTCCACCTAGTACTAGGTTGGACTGCCCCTCCATGAGGGATTTGAAAGAGATAATATGTTTGATGGATAAATGCATCTGAATTTTAGTATATTTTATTTATCAGTTACGACATTACAACTTCAAGAAGCATGGGAATAGTTCCAAGTCATCGCTAAAAAAGATTGTTTTTTTCAAAAAGACCGACAAACAAATGGTTATCAACACTTTAACAAACAATTTTTTTGTCACTTTTTTTCAATTAAAGATTGGGTAGGGTAAAGTTTTCGTAAAACAAAGTGCTACATTAGTACCTTTTCACCTACTTTCACCTCTCTGATTTTGTAAGGTTTTTTCTGTTGTGATTCAAAGTAGGTACGCATCTGAATTTCCACAATGATGCCGATGGTAATGAATTGGACACCACCTAGAACCAGCATCAAGCCAAGAATCATTAATGGCTTTCCCCAAATGTCTTGCCCCATAATTTTCAGCACCATTAAATAAAGGTTGATTAATATACCTACTACAAAAAGTAATACACCGGTATTACCAAACAAGTGCATTGGTTTTTGCATGTACTTCTTAAAGAACAACATGAGCAAGAGATCACTTACAACCTTGAATGTTCGGCTTAAACCATACTTAGAAGTGCCAAATTGTCGGGCATGATGTTTGACGGGTACTTGCGTAATTCGTGCCCCTTCCAAGTGTGCCAATACCGGGATAAAGCGATGTAATTCTCCATATAAGCCTAAGTCTTTAGCCAATTCGCTCCTGAAGACTTTCAAGGCGCAACCGTAGTCTCTTAACTTGACACCAGAGGCATTTCTGATAATATAATTAGCAATACGACTAGGAATTTTTCGTAGGATCATCCCGTCCTGACGATTGGCGCGCTCACCTGCGACCATGTCCCAGCGTCCTTCTTCGGCCAATTTGAGCATGGCAGGAATATCAGAAGGATCATTTTGGAGATCCCCATCCATAGTGGCGATGTATTCGCCTGCAGCTTGATCGATCCCGGCCATCAGCGCAAGACTTTGGCCATAGTTTTTCATCAACTCTACCACCTTCAAACGAGGATGACCATTGCTATATAATTCCTTCAAGGTATTATCCGTAGACCCGTCGTCCACATAGACCATTTCATAATCATACCCTTCCAGTGCTTCGCTAATGCGGTCAATCAAAGGCTTAATATTTAGCTCCTCATTGTAAACGGTGACTACCACCGAAATTTTAGGTCGCATAGTTATTTATTTATAGGTAGTTGCCCGATGACATAGTACTTTAGATCACCATGCCTCATTTTTACTTTTCCCAGTTCTTGATAGGGTAATTCGGGGTAGTATCTAGGGTCTATGAAGTAGTAGTCTTTTGTATTAAAATCCCCCACTTTTCGTCTTACGATCTTACCATAGGCCCGGGTCATGTAGAAGGAGGTAGCTGCCTGATAAGGCGTAATACCGTACACAAAAAGCGATTCATTTTTTAGACTATCCCCTACTTCTGTGGCCGAGATTCGGCATTCATCACCATAATCATTCTGATTCCGATCTGGCAGTACGAACCAGTCAAAACCGATCCGAAAAACCACTAAAAATAGTACTAGGATTACCATTCTTGAATCGTGCTGCTTATAGTACAAATAAGCCAAACTCCCCAAACCCAGCAACAGTGCCAAACCTTTGATGGTTCGATAGGGAATATCAAGTGGACGATCTATAAAAAAGGTGCTCAAGCTACCTAAGGTGATGAGGACACAGACCACCAAGAACAGCTTGGACAAAAATCTGTATTGCCAGGTGTTTTCCTCTTTATGCAATTGATGCAAATACACATAACTAGAAAACACCAAGGGCGCCATCATTAGCAGATACCTTGGATATACCTCTGGAGAGGTCCAATAGAGGATAATGTTTACTAGAAAAATCAACAGATTATAAGTGATGAATTCATCCCGTAAGATGAGTTGCCTAATATCCCTTCGAATGAAGTAGATGATCAGCAAAGTCCAGGGCAAGAAATGGTAAATCATTTCAAAGGGAAAACTGAAGATGTGTAGTATGGTATCCCCTATGCCATAATTAGTGATCGTCCGCCTACTAGACTCAGAAAAGAGCGTAGCAAATACCCTTTCCAGGTCGGGATTCTTGAGATAGTAGGCGGTGTAATAGCCTCCCACGATTGTGAGAAAAACCAAGCCTCCTAGAATATGTTGGATGGAAAAAAGTCTCTTGAAGGAACGTTTATAAATAAACCATGCCAATAGGGTGAAGCCAAGAAAGACCACAGCAGGCAAACCTTTCAATAAGAAGCCAATAGCTCCAAGTAAATAGGCCCCAGCAAACAAGGTATACCACTTCTCCGTCTTAAAGTGATGATACACCCACATAAACAAGGTGAAAATCACCCAAGAAAAACAAGTATCAATCAAACCCAACATAGAATCCCAAAATAGCATTCTGCCGCAGGTAATCAGGAAGAATGCATTTAGGAAGGCCACCTTGGTACTATAGTGTTTTCTAAAAAAGTAAAAAATGGTAGCCGCATAACCTAATAGACACAAAACGGTGGGAAATCGTGCCACAAACTCGTCGAATCGTCCGAAAAGCGTAAAGAAAACCAGTAGGAGCCAGTTGTATAAAGGAGGTTTATTATAGTAATAATCCCCGTGCATAGTCGGTGTGATGTAATCCCCAGAAAGCTTCATCTCCATGGCTACTAGTGATCGAATACCCTCGTCATCAATGAAGGCCAGTACGCCTAAATTAATGAGTAGAGCAGGAATCAAGAGTATGACACCTGCCCAGTAAAGCCATGATTCTTTGATTATTAGGTCCTTCACGCCGTCGTAGCTGTTTCGGCGCAAAAGTAGGGATTTTTTCACCAATCCCAGGAGATAGCCAAGCTATAAAGTCATTGATCTTCTTATTCTTAGCGGATCACAGTCACATCCCCGGAAAAGGTCTCTACCACTCCATCAATAAAGCGAATATCTACCACATATACATATACTCCATTGTTCACTAATCTTCCATTGATGGTTCCATCCCATCCATCTGCCAAGTTATTGAGTGCTAGATCTTGACCATCGAAGATCAAATCTCCCCATCGATCAAATATTTTTAAAGACTCAATCAGATCAGCAGCAGGACCTCCATAGGCAATAAAACTATCGTTACGGCCATCATTATTCGGGCTAATGGCATTCGGAATAAATATGGGCCGTTTCTTAGACAAGGTTACGAGGACATCATCGGTAGCCTGACAGCCATTGGCGTCAGTTACAGTGACTGTATATACCGTATTATCAGGTGGAGCTACTGAAATCCAAGAGCAATCTGTGTTAACACAGATGAAGCTATCCACTGGACTCCATGCATAGGTCACTAGTGGATCAGAAGGGATCGCACGAATTCGCGTATCGAATCCCAGATCAACTTCCTGGTCAGGCCCTGCATCTACGGTCAGTTGTGGGGGTTCGTTAACCGTAGCTTCAATCGAGGCTACACAATTACCAGCATCTCGGACCGAGATGGTAAAAGTACCTGCGGCTAAGCCGGTAAGCGTTGGACTAGCCTGAAAAGGGCCACCATCCACGCTGAATTCGAAGGGTCCTGTTCCGCCAATACTGGCCGCGGTAATGCTACCATTGGATTCTCCAAAACAGACGTTATCTACCACTTCTACGATTTCGATACCTAACACTTGGGGTTCAATTAGAGCAATTACAGCACTAATCTCACAACCGTTCGCATCAGTCACTTCTACATTATACTCCCCTGCAGCTAGATCTTGTATAGTTGGTCCCGTAGCTCCAGTATTCCAATTGTAATTATAGGGAGGCGTACCTCCACTAACCACAGCCGTAACTAGACCGTCATCCGCACCATTACAAGTTATGTCATCAAAGTCAAAATCTAAGGTAAGTGGAGCAGGATCGATCAATACAAATTCAAATTGTCCCATGCATAAATTTGCATCGAGCACATCCACAATATATGATCCAGCGACTAGGCCAGACAGTGAACTTTCATCAACAAAGCCATTACCGTCATTCCAATTGAATTGGTAAGGAGGAAGCCCATTGTCAATTACAATTGTGATTGCTCCATCAGCAAAGCCCGTACAAGAAGGAGGGGTAATGGCTTGGATGGTAGGATCGAGCACTAACTCTAACTCCCGAACCGGAATGACTAGATCCGTTAAACAGCCATTCTGATCTCGAATGGTCACGGAATAATCACCTTGAGAAATATTGGTTAAGGAATTGCTATTTGTAAATCCACTGTTGTTCCAATCAAATTCATAGGGAGGAGAGCCTCCCGTAATTTGTAAAACAAGGGCTCCATCTGTCCCGCCATTACAAGTCGGTTGCGTGATGAGGGTATCAATCTCCAAGGCACCCGGACTTTCTACGAGGAAGGTAGTTGTTCCCATACAGTTGAACCTATCCGATACAGTAACCATGTACTCTCCTTCAGCCAGGTTAGCTGGATCTTCATCCATGCTTCCATTACTCCATATATAATTATAAGGAGGAAAGGGGCTGGTTGCTGTTAAGTCGATAGAACCATCAGCAGAATCTGGGCAGGAGGGGCCAGTGACTTGTCCATCAAAGGTAAAGGTATCATCACAGCAAGTGATAACTATCTGCGCCACTTCGGAAACAATACACCCTCGGTCTGTTTCAATAGATAATAATACTGATTTCAGACCAGGAGTGGTGTAGGATACTTCAGGAGGTACTTGTCCATTAGCAGTTGGAGGATTCGCACCTTCTCCAAAGTTCCACTGCCAATCTATGATTTCTCCAATAAAGGAAGATCCATCTGTGAAACTAAGGGGCTCACCAACACAGGCTTCTATCGGATTAATGCTGAAAGCTGCCTCAGGTCCAAGGAAAGTTCCCGTACCACCAAATTCAATGGAAAAGCCGCTACCCGAGTTGCTGAAATTACTGATAATTAAGGCATAGCTCTTACCCACTTCCATATCCAAGGGAGCCAAGAAGTTATTGTCCCCAGGTTGGCAACCACAGTCCTCCGAAACATCAGTATCCGTCAAACTCAAGCCAGTAGCTCCTGTACAATCCACCCATTCATTTAGGGGCGCATTGTTATTCCGCCCCGAAGCCATATTCCGTAATAGAATTTTATTATTACAGTCCTCTATCCCGGCAGGGAGTTCAAAAAGCCAAAAATCCAAGTCATCTGCTGGGTTTTGTGGTGTGAGCGTGAAGGAAAGTGTTCCAGGCTGATCACAGGTCCATTTATACCAAGTGGAAGCATCTTCCAGGATCGCTTGCGTACCACCACAAAAAATACCTTGCAATTCCGAAGGATTATCTCCGGAACCGCTGATCTTCTCCACCGCAAAGGAGGACTTATCACATAAAATCACACCAGGATTACAATCCCCGGATGGATCTGGAACAGAGTTATAATTATTCACACAAAGTGTGAAATCACCGGTTTGGCCATCTTCTCCATTAATTCGAATAAAGTAAGTAGCTCCGATGATTAGATTCGTTGTTTCGGTATTGATGACATGGCGTCCAATTCCATCAGAACTACAAGTAAGCTCCTGGAGGTTGCCACAATTACCAGCATAAATCGCAATGCCTGGATTTCTTAAATCCCCCCAATCGATAGCATCATTGAAGTCACCAGTAACGCCCACATTTAGCGTATTACCGATGGCGGTAAAAGAAAACCAAATATCGGTAGGCGGAAAATTATCTGGAAAACAGCCCGGCGTTTGGATGCCTTCATCGGTAGCCCCAACATTACTCAATGCGGCTACATCAGAACACCAATTTTCTACTTCCGTCAATTCTGTGGCATTAATGCAGTTGTCGTTAGCGGGTTGAGCCCAAAGACTAGGACCAACTAACAATAATAGGAGGGAGAGGTAAATAACACGCATAGTTTTCTTCTAATTTTGGCGATCGAATAGGGCGACTTTAATCTGTGTTTGGTATTAACAGTAACAATCAGAACTTCAAAAAGGCTCTGAATTTGCTAAATTCTTAGTTATAGACCCTTTGTCTTCCTAAAAGGGTTGGACCATTATTCATAAAGTATAACGCTAAAGGAGCTATAAACTCATTTTTGATTAGGTTTGCAGCATGTTAAAGTTTGTTAAAGTTTAGCTTCCTATGAAAAAATGGATTCCCAATGCGCTAACCTTACTCAATCTTTTCCTCGGGTGTTGTGCCTTAGTGGCCTTATTCAATCAAGATTACCTACTTGCAATTGGGCTCATTGTAGGTGGTTTAGTGGCCGACTTCCTTGATGGTGCGGTGGCCAGATTGCTACAAGTTAACTCTCCTTTAGGAAAGGAGTTAGATTCCTTTGCTGATATGGTCACCTTCGGAGTAGTCCCAGGTTTGATTCTGTACATCCTAATTGCAGAGGGGTTCAGCGGTGGGGGTTTCAGTGGACAGTTGCAGTGGAGTGCCTTACCAGCTTTTGTGCTAAGTGCCTTTTCTGGTTTAAGGCTAGCTAAATTTAATCTAGATACTCGGCAAAGTCAAACTTTTTTAGGATTACCTACTCCTTCTTCTACTATTTTTGTAGTTGGCTTACTGTTAATTTGGCATTTCAACAGTTTTGAACTCAGCCACGTGGTTGGGCAACCCTTCTTGCTGTACTTGGTAACCCTGGTGCTTTCCTATCTACTAGTTTGTGAAATTCCCATGTTCAGCTTTAAGCTTAAAGCTTTAGGCTGGAAAGGGAATGAAGTACGTTTTTCTTTCTTGGGAGCTAGTGTTTTACTGGTTTTACTGCTGCGAGAAGCTGCCGTTAGTGCGATCATTTTAATTTACCTACTGATAAATATTTCGCTACATTTAAGTGGTAGGAAAATAAATTAAGCGTCAAGATATCTGCTATGCTATACATTGTACCAACTCCCATAGGGAACCTGGAAGACATCACGCTGCGCGCCCTTCGCATTTTAAAGGAGGTACAATTGGTGCTAGCAGAAGATACAAGAATGACTAAAAAGCTGTTAATCCACTACGAGATCGACACCCCCCTCCGCTCTTTTCACGCCCACAATGAACACCAAGTCACAGAAAATTTAATTACCCAGTTGAGTCAAGGAGCGCAAATGGCCTTAGTTTCTGACGCAGGGACACCTGGTATCTCTGACCCTGGCTTTTTGCTGGCTAGAGCTTGTCATGAAGCAGGCGTGGCTGTTTCAGCATTACCTGGTGCCACCGCTTTTGTACCCGCCTTAGTCGCCTCAGGCTTACCTAGTGATAAGTTTCATTTTGAAGGATTTCTCCCACACAAAAAGGGAAGACAAACCCGACTGGAATATCTAGCTAACTTGCCCAACACCTTTATTTTGTATGAGTCTCCTCATCGTTTGGTAAAATGCCTAAGCCAGTTGGCGGAACACTGCGGAGCGCAGCGAGAGGCTTGCGTTGCCCGAGAACTAAGCAAAGTATACGAAGAAATTCGAAGTGATTCATTGCTCAGTCTTCGGACCCATTTTGAAAAGCAAACAAAGGTAAAAGGAGAGATTGTGATTGTGGTATCGGGAAAAAAGAAAAAGTAGTATATCCACCGGCCTCTTTTAATTTACTTTTGTCAGCTTCCATGCGAACTCTGATATACTACACACTTGGGTAGTTACTATCTTGCAAGCCTTTTCTTTACCTTTCGGCACTAAGGAAATAAGTAGATAGAATAGATGGAATCGTCGATATTTGAGAGAATCTACTTTGAATGAGAAAAAAAATTGCATAAACTGCAACCCGAAAGCAACTATCTGAAAAGAAGGTTGTCTTTTATAAAAACTGACTGTTATATCTAATAATCAAATATGATTATTAGGCCCTGGTTGTGTGCATGAAGTAGGAACTCGGAATACTCACCTCTGATTATTAGGTGTAGAGCGAGTCAACTAGATCAGGTACGTAAATCACCGGATAGACCAAAGTAAATATTTATTCACCCGACTAATCAACTACCATGATTTTCGTAGCTATCGTTGATAGTGATAAAGCTATCAGAGAAACGTGGCGGCGTATGTTAGATACAACCGAAGGCTTTGGTTGTAGCGGGGTCTATCCTGATGCACATTCAGCTATTGAACAGATCGGTAAGTACCAAACAGATGTAGCACTAGTAGGAGCGGACTTAGAGGATCTGTCAGGAATCGAGTGTGTTAAAATGCTAAAGCGGGAAATTCCCGATATAGATATTATCCTTTTGTCTGCTGATATCAGCGATGATGAAATGATTTTCCAGGCTTTCAAAGCCGGAGCATGTGGATTCTTACCTAAAGACATTTTTCCGTCAGACTTATTGGAAGCCATTCAAGAAGCTAAAATTGGGGGTGCTCCAATGCCTAGGGAAATAGCTCGCAAGCTAGTGGTTTCCTTTAGCCAGCAACAATCTCAAACTGAGGTTTTCTCCAAAAGAGAGATGGATGTATTAGACCTATTGTGTGAAGGCAATAGCTACCGGGAAATGGCTGAAAAGCTATTTGTGAGCCCGAATACTATTCGTTTTCACCTAAAAAACATATATAAAAAACTAGACGTAAGCTCTAGGCATGAAGCCGTTATAAAGGCTATGCAAAATTTTCTACTGATGTGAAAAACTACTCAAGTGGGCAGTATTGTCCACTTGAGTTTTGAACTAACTTGCGCTGAAATTGGAACAAAAAAAAAGTTGCCATTGCACTGGCAACTTCAACTCTTTAGAACTAGTGAGAGTTTTTTTCATACTAATCCAATTTAGTTGCCGCGTTGCGCAGCGCGGCAACCTTTTTTGGTTAATCAAATGTAAACAATCCTGCTGAATTTCCAAAAATTCGGAGGCAAAAGGCGTGCTAATCTAGCTCAAAAGTCGCTAATTGAGCTTCTACTAGCGGTAGACTTACCGTAAAACGGGATGGTGTTTCTTGTACTAGTACTTTATCTTCTGTGAAGAAAGCATATCTGGTCCTAATATTTTCCAATCCAACATTTGTGGAGGGCATTTGCTGAACCTTCTTCTGTAGATTATTTCTAACAATCAATAAGCCTTGCTCGTCAATAAAAACCTCTACCCCGAGCGGCTTACTCTTTGAAATTACATTGTGTTTGATGGCATTCTCTAGCAGCATCTGCAGCGATAATGGTACGATCTTGAGTGAGTGGTACTTGAGAGCGACATCAATAGATACCTGGAAGCTTTCCCCAAAACGCTCTTTGAGTAAGAAGATATAGGATTGTAAAAAAGCTAATTCTTCAGAGACTGGGATCAATTCTTTATCCCGGATTTCCAGAATATAACGGTATACCTTGGATAGCTTTCTAACAAAGGTCACAGCCTTGTCTGGGTCTTCTGGGATAATGTAGATAAGGGTATTCAAGCTATTAAAAAGAAAATGTGGGTTCACCTGACTTTTCAATCCTTCCAATTGTGATTGTACATTCTCTCGCTTTAGTCTCTCCGTTTCGATAATAGCTTCTTTCCAACGTTGATAGAAGAAGATTCCTTCGTAAATCGAGGCTACTAAAATAATGACCGTTAGAGAAGGAAGTTTATAATCATAATGTGTCAAGCCACTCTGTTCCATAGGGTCAGCAAACCCCAAAAGATCATGCTGGATTACGCCGACCAACGAATTTACCACAATAAAAATGAATAATATCCCAACGACCGTATACATGATCCGACGTGGCGTCTCCTCAGGTGTCCGATAGTGCAAACGCATATGGAACAACAATTCGCGAATACTTAGCCAGTAACTGGTTGTGTAAATGATCGAAATGGTGAACTTGGGAAGATAAGCTACTAGACCTTGACTGAGATCAGCTTTGAAAAATACGATGGGAAATAAAAAAGCGACCACAGGTATCCCAATCAGGAGATGCGGGATATCACTGAAGCCTAGATATTTGATTGCCCTTTCCTTATTCAGCATATGAAGAGAATTTGCTACAAACAATTTCTACCTTCAAATTACTCTATTTCTAGATCAGAATCCGGAAAACAAGGGTTGAATTGTGGAAAAACAAGGTTGAATCGCACCTACTACCCATTGAATAGTAGGACGTTCAATTTAATGAGAACCAACTAGGCTTAATGATTTCTCTTCAGAGCTACTTAATTCAACCGAATTTCGTCTTCGTTCTCATCATAGAACTTGTACTCCGTCATGCTAAAGTCCGATACCTCCTTGATGCGAATCCATTTGTGATATTTGAAATACCAGCGCATTTGCATACTTGGCAATCCTCTTTTGATGAAGGCTGCCAGATAAGGATGTAAATGGAGCGACAAAGGCGATTTGGGTCGAGATTGATGGATAAAGCTTAAATCTCTTTCCACCTCATCGGTTAATAGAATAGAAGGGTTAATCTTTCCTGTTCCTTTGCAACTTGGGCAAATTTCAGCGGTATTAATTTTTAGCTCTGGCCTTACTCGCTGTCTGGTAATTTGCATGAGACCAAACTTACTTAAAGGCAAGATGGTGTGTTGGGCACGATCTTTTTTCATAAACTGCCTCATGGCCTTAATCAGATTCTTCTTGTGCTCAACATTCTTCATATCAATGAAATCGATGATAATGATTCCACCAATATCTCGCAGTCGAAGTTGACGTGCGATCTCTCCGGCAGCCTCTAGGTTTACATTCAATACCGCTTCCTCTTGGTTATTGCTGGGCATTTTATGGCCACTATTTACATCGATCACATGCATGGCTTCGGTGTGTTCGATGACCAAGTACGCCCCGCTATTCATAGTAGCGGTTTTCCCAAATGAGGATTTGATCTGACGGCTAACACCAAAAGAATCAAATACAGGTTTGTTCGATTTATAGAGCTGTACGATCTTTACTTGTTCCGGGGAAATGGAGGCGAGATAATTCTTGATATTATAGTGAAGCTCCTTGTCATTAACCACAATGCGATTGAAGGAATCACTAAGCACATCTCGAAGAATACTTGACGTCTTATCCAGCTCACTAAGCAGTTTTGCAGGAGCTTTAGCCTTGTGCAATTGGCTGTGTATGCTTTCCCACTTTTGCATCATGTACCGCAATTCATCATGCAGGTCAGCTACTTTTTTGCCCTCTGCTGCCGTCCGAACGATCACACCAAAGTTTTTTGGTCTAATACTGTCCACCAACAATTGCAGTCGTTTCCGCTCTTCAGCATTACCGATCTTCTTGGAAACGGCTACCACATTAGAAAAGGGAGTAAGGACGAGATATCGACCAGGGATAGTGATTTCACAGCTTAGTCTTGGGCCTTTGGTCGAAATGGGTTCCTTCAAGATTTGGACCAGGAGATGACTTCTCTTTTCCAACACTTGATCAATCTTCCCCGTCTTAATGATTTCCGGCTCCATTTTGAAGTTTTCCAATAGGGGAGTTCCGATCTCGCCAGAAATGGCTCCATTGGTGAACTTGATGAGGGATCGGAGTTTTGGTCCAAGATCTGTGTAATGTAAGAAAGCATCTTTCTTATGTCCTATCTCTACAAAGGCTGCATTGAGGCCGGGCATTAAACGCTTGATCTTGCCAAGAAAAATGTCTCCGACAGTGAAGTTGTTATTGGTCTTTTGGTAATGGAGTTCTACCAATTTGGACTGCTCCAACAACGCGATTTCCACTTCCGTGGGTTTCGCATGGATAATTAGTTCTTTTTCCACAATGACGTATTTGGTCGGCAAGGGCAGTAGGCTAGAGTCGCACTTCGTAGAAAAAGCTTTTCCTGCCAAATCTGGCTAGGAATGGGAAAAAAAGAACTCAAGGGCCCGACTAGTGTATATTCCACTAGTGGACAAATCCATAGATATGTTGGTGGTTGGTGATTTGATTGGAGGTGGAAACAGGACAATACTATTTCAGCTTCTATTCTATATACCAGTCAATCAGTAGTTGTTTGTGTGGCCTAATCGACCGCTACTTCCTATTGTAATCAGGTAGTAAATTTTGCTGTAGGATCTGGAGTGTTGGTTTTGTAGAGGTGAAATCTTTTTACGACTAGAACTGTATAGTCGCCGAATTTCTTTGAGCGCTTATTTTTTTGTTGATATCCAGTGACAGCTTATTAGATTACCGATTATCTGAATCACTAATCATCTATACATATCTTAGATGAATACTAAAACCCAGGTCTTTAAACACCATTGTGATTAAAGACCTGGACGTCAATATTATGTACCGTTGAGTTGAAGGATCATACATAGTAATTCAATAATTTAGAAACCACGAGTACCCTTCTACCCAATGCCGAATATTATTTACCGGTTTTTCTTCTTGTGACGATTCTTGCGCAATCTCTTCTTGCGTTTGTGCGTCGCTATCTTATGTCGTTTACGCTTTCTTCCACACGGCATAATCAAAAATCATTTAAAGTTATAAAAAATATTAGTTTATAGTATTACACTTCTCCACAAAGGGAACGGCCAATTCTGCTTTCCCTGCTTTTTCGTAAGCCTGTCCCATTAAGCAGTTGGCGGTGTTATTTTCTGGCTCATTCCCCAATACAGTCTGTAGACGTTGTATGGCTCGATCAAATTGCCCAGTTTGGATAGCAAGCCTAGCCAAGCTAGTATTGATCAAAGCATTTTCAGGGTTTTCGTCATCTAAAGACCGCAGCATTAATATCCCTTTCATGGGATTGTCAGCTGGTGGGTTTTCTGTATAGCAAAGTGCTAGATTTACTTGATGCTGGATGTTATTTGGATTCAACGATATGGCACTTTCAAAGGATTGAATAGCTCTATTGGTACAGAATTCCCTCACTTTCTTCACATCTGAACGTTGCACACAGATAGTAAAGGTAGTTCCAGCAATAGACCAAGACTCTTCATTATTTTCCAAAGTCGCGATCTCTTGTGCATAATATCCTGAAATACCAGGATGACCTAAGGAAAACCATTTACTGGCTAGTTGCTTGTAAGTATCAATCTTTAGTGTGTCGTCCGTAGTAATTTCAGCTAAAGCCTCCTCAAGGAGAAACACCTCTGCTTGCTGTCCAGATGTCATCGTCGCTTTTGCCTCTTTAATCAAAACATTGACATCTGTTTGTTCGGCATTCAGCAATCTTGACTTTTCAATATCTTGCTGTGCCGGTGGCTTTGTTTGGCAGCCAAAATAGAGTAAGAAGAATAAGAGTAGAGCCGATCCGCTTAGCCAATATTGTCCCTTAGTCATATTCATCTATTTTCGAAAACGCTCCACCACAGCTGAAGCAGAATTATTCTCCGTCTTCTGGTAGAGCAGTAACGTTATCTTTTACCTGCTCAACAAAAACCTTTGCGGGCTTGAAGGCAGGAATATAATGTTCAGGTATTTCGATCGCTTTATTTTTCTTAATATGTCGACCGATCTTCTTTGCTCTCTTCTTCACGATGAAGGAACCGAAACCTCTTACATAAACGTTTTCCCCATCAGCCAGGGAGTTTTTAACTTCCTTAAAAAATGTCTCCAAGGTTACTAACACATCGACCTTTGGAACTCCCGTCTTTTCAGAGATGGCCGCTACTAGATCAGCTTTTCTCATCGTTATATATTGGTTTATAGTAAGTTATAAGAAACGACATAGGTGTCGAAAAATGAGAGGCAAATTTCGCAATTTTTTCATTATTCCGAAAAAAATGACCATTTTATTTTACACAATTTCACTAACAGTCAATTGGTTATGATTTAAATGGAGCTACATTTGAACACAATCCTTACAAGTAAGGAAATAAAATAGGCCCAATTGGAAGCGCCAACGACTAATATTTGTCAGATAGTAACGCTTACTGAATTTGCTTTGTTGGTTCTGCTTTAACTTGAAAAGAATTGAACGCTAGGTATCATTATCTTATTTTAAAGTCCCAAACGTCCTAATCAACAGCTTCTCTTTGCCTCCTGTATTTTTTCAAGCATTCTTGACAGCGTTTGAAGTACACTTCATACCACCTGCTCTACTGTAAGAACATGTTTTTAAGTCATTTTTATCTTCCTGGGAGCCAGAAAAATAGTAACTTTTTTTTATGTAAGCTTTAGTTATCTTTGCGGTTGCTTTTGGAGCTATCCTGATTATTAGCCTTGTTCATAAGTAATGAATAACTTTTTGATAACGCGTCTTCTTTAGATGCTTTTCCTCTTTTACGAACAAAGCTATTCACAGCAAAATAAATCAATATTGTATGTTGCTATCGATGACAGGTTATGGGAGGGCAAAGCTTCCCTACAGGGAAAAAGTCATTTCAGTCGAGATCAGATCCTTAAATAGTAAATATACTGATCTAAGAATCAAGTATCCTCAAAATTATAGAGAGAAGGAGGTTGAGCTTCGGAAGATGGTTAGCAACTATGCTCAACGGGGCAAAATTGATATCACAATCGAGGTGAAATCTGAGCAAGGAGATGAAGCCTTCGGACTTAACAAGGCGCTTTTTCGAAAATACTTCCAAGAATTGGATGGGTTGGCCTCCGAGTTGGGCCTCCCAAAAGGCGACATGATGCAAGCCATTCTGCGCATTCCTAATGTCATTTCTACCGATGGGGAGATGATTGATGAGCAGGAATGGAAAACGCTAATGGATACCATGAACGAAGCCCTAAAAAATTTCGGGCAATACCGAGAGGATGAAGGCAAGGCCATGGAGACAGATCTACGAAGCAGAATCGCCAACATCATGGAGTTTCTAGGACAATTGGATCCTCATGAAGCCGAAAGAGTGACTCGACTCCGCCAACGACTCAATCAAAACCTAGAAGAATACCTGGGGAAGGAAAAGATCGATGAGAATCGTTTTGAACAAGAAATCCTCTTCTATCTTGAAAAAATTGATATCACAGAAGAAAAAGTACGTCTGGAACAGCATTGTAAGTATTTTCTAGAACAACTGGATAAGAAGGTGCCTTCCAAAGGGCGCAAGTTGAACTTCATTAGTCAAGAGATGGGGCGTGAGATCAACACGATGGGAGCTAAGGCATATTCTGCCAACATCCAGCGTCTTGTTGTAGGAATGAAAGATGAACTAGAAAAGATTAAGGAACAAGTAGCCAATTCTCTGTAGGTGAAAAAAGATAGACAACTTTTGATCTTTACTGCACCATCTGGTGCAGGAAAAACCACCATCGTTAGGCATCTGCTTTTACGATATGACCAACTGGCCTTTTCCGTTTCAGCTACTACTCGCGCCCAGCGACCGCACGAGCAAAATGGGAAAGATTATTATTTCGTCTCAGCAGAACGCTTCAGAGAATTGCTTGCTGAAGAGGCCTTTGTAGAGTCTGAAGAAGTGTATGAAGGGCTCTACTACGGAACTTTGCACAGTGAGTTGGAACGCTTGTGGTCCTTGGGTAAATGTATTATCTTTGATATAGATGTGCAAGGAGCTCGAAATTTGAAGCGGCAATTCCAAGCTGAAGCCCTAACTGTATTTATCCGTCCTCCTTCTGCCGCCATCTTACAAGAAAGGTTGAAAAATAGAAAAACGGAAACACCAGAAAGTCTCAAAAGACGAATCGATAAAGCAAAGGAGGAATTAGCTTTGGAAAGCGAGTTTGATATTGTCTTAATCAACGATAAACTCGAAACCGCCTTAAAGGAAGCTGAAAATATAGTTGAGACGTTCATCAATCAATAAGTAAGTGGACCGATGGAAACGATGACCACTAATGGAATAAAAGTAAGCGTAGAGAATAAATATCGGCCAGATTATTCCCATCCTCCGGCTAGCAGGTATGTCTTTTCTTATCGGATCATTATCGAAAATCAAAGTGCAGGAACCGTCCAACTAATGCGTAGACACTGGTTTATTCAAGATGCCAGCGGAAAACTCAAAGAAGTGGAAGGCGAAGGTGTAATTGGAAAACAGCCAATCCTCGCACCTGGCGAAAGTCATGAATACTCTTCTTGGTGCCAACTAGCTACCCCTTTTGGACGTATGTACGGATCATATTTAATGATCAAAAAACCGGTAGATGAACCTTTTGAGGTTAAAATCCCGGAATTCAGGCCCGTTGCTCCTTACCTTCTCAATTGAAGGCAACAGAAGTTAAGCTTTTTCCACTCAAGTGTACAGTCATTCTTCCTTAACTCATCAGCATACTCCTACCTTTTATGCAGGGGATACAATTAAAAAATGCATTAAAAGCTAGCGCTCAATCTCAGGAAATATTCATCGACCATATCGTTGCTGAGGAACCTCTAGAAATTAAAATCTGGGATCGGGAAACTCAAGTCTATCTCTCCCTTAGTGTGACCATGCGAACCCCTGGAAAGGATGTGGATTTGGTTACTGGCTTTCTTTTCGCCGAAGGTATTATTAGTTCACAACAAGATATTCTGGCTACTGAAGCACAGGGGCAACATGTTCTTTTACTTACCTTGAAGCCTGAAATTTCCACTAAGCATTGGCGTGAGCAGAGAAGTTTTCTGAGTACCGCTAGTTGTGGTATCTGTGGTAAAAAACACCTTTCCTCTATTCAACAGCATAGCTGCTATTTTCCAGCGAAAGACTGGCCTACCATTCCCCTGGAAACACTTTTACAACTCCCTCAAAAGCTACGGAATCAACAATCTCTCTTTGACCTGACAGGAGGTATTCATGCCGCTGGGTTATTTGACAACAAAGGTCAATTACTATACCTTCAAGAAGATATCGGTAGACACAACGCACTTGATAAACTGATTGGTAAAGCCGTTCTGGCAGGAGAGATCCCTTGGAGAGCGCATGTTGTGGTACTCAGTGGAAGAGTTGGCTTCGAGTTGGTACAAAAGGCAAGTATGCTTGGAGTGCCCATTATTGTAGCTGTTGGTGCGCCATCCTCCTTAGCTATCGAAAAGGCAGAAGAACAGGGTATGAGTTTGATCGGCTTCACAAGAACGAACCATTGTAATATCTACACTGGTGCAAGTAGGGTTAGCAAGGATCCCATTTTGATGGCTGGTCCTATACCTCAAAAGAATAACTAGCTACTCAGGATTTGACTTCAGTGGACATATGTTCTACCCCCCAATCCCTCATTTGTTGAATAATAGGAAATAGGGTTTGACCATGCTCCGTAATCGTATACTCCACTCGGGGAGGAATCTCAGCAAATATCTTCCGATGCAGAATCTTATCCTCTTCTAATTCTCTCAATTGTTTGGTTAGCATTTGTTTACTGATACCTTCAATACCCCTTTGTAGTTTTCCAAATCGATTCACTCCCTTGGAAATAAGGAATAATATGATGGGTTTCCATTTCCCACCAATTTTACTCATGCAATAGGTAACAGGGCAATCATATATTGTTACAGATTTCTTTCCTCCCTCCATGATTATAAATAATTGATAACCAATAATAGTCTTTATTTTAATACTATATCATTCTTTTATTACTACTTGCAGTATAAAGACAAAAATAGGAATTTTGTACGCAAAAAGAAGATTTGATAATGAGAAAGATCACAGATCAAAAAGCATTGCGCACACTCAATCGTTTACACAGAGAATCGTCCAGAGAAATGGGAAAGATATTGAGAGGACTGTCAAAGGGAATATTTCGTAAACTGCAACCTGCCGACTTAAAAGATGCCTACATCGCAATTTCAAGAAGCCAGGGAGCCTTTCTTTATGATTTACTGGTGAAAAATCAAGCTAAAAACATAGTGGAGTTAACAACTGTAGCTGCTTAGGAGCAGAAAAGATTGTATCGGGCCGTTCCCGAACGTCCTATGTTGATAATTGTGGATATCACCTCTGATATCCACTTTTTTATTACTAGAAGATGTCTGTAGTTTTCTTATTGCCCCATAAAGAGCTTCATCATGACAAGATGAACTAATTCTTACCCATTTAACAAGTGTGATAATAGATATTCATTCAAATTTCGCCTCAAAAAAACATTCTTAAACATCTTCACTGTAACTTCGCAAAAAAAGGAGTATTCAACAGTGAGATATTTACCTTCCCAATTACAAGCCGTCTGCCTATGCTTGATGATGATTGGTTTTGGTCTTCCAAGGATCAACGCCCAGTCCATAAGCTTGGAAGATTATCAAAGAGCGGTTAGTTTTCTCTGGTCAAATGTAAATAATAAAACCGCATTTAATTTACATATTCAACCGCAATGGCTAGCCGATAGTTCTGGCTTCTGGTGGGTCCATAATCGCCCCGGTACTAAGGAGTACCTGCAAGCCAACTTTACTGAGGCCAAGGCAAAACCTTTGTTTGATCATGCTAAACTTGCCCGAGGGCTGCAAAGCAGATTGAAGAAAAGTTTCGACGCAAAAAACCTAGCCTTAAGTAACCTAGAATGGCCGTCTAATCAGATCCTCCGATTCACAGTAGAGGGGAATCGCTATCAGGTAGATTTAAATTCCTACTTGGTTACCAACTATGAAGAAGCCAAGCATTCATCTTCTCCCTATACATCCACATCTCCAGACGGTAAATGGCTAGCTTATACAGAGAACTACAATTTATTTATACGTTCGACGGAAACAGGGGCGGTACATCAGCTAAGCAAAAATGGTAAGAAAAACTATGAATATGGCAGCTACTATGGTTGGTTTGATAAAATGGAAGGAGAAGATGGGGAACGCCCTCGCCGCTTCGATGTCAGTTGGTCACCGGACTCCAAATATCTTCAGACCTATATTTGCGATTTGCGTTCTGCCAACAAAATGTATATGTTGGATTGGAGCGTAGACTCGCTATACCGCCCACGCCTACTTTCCTATTACCGAGGTTCACCCGGCGATACTAATATGGTGTACCTAACGCCTGTCTTCTACAGTATTCCCAAAAAGAAACAACTCCAACTCGACCTTCCTAGACTAACGCATATCAACTCCATCTCTTTCCGCTGGTCCAAAACGCCAGGGCAGGTCTATGGATATTATCAAGATAGAGGGTTTAAAAAAGCTCAAATACTCCAGCTAGATTTGGCAAAAAAAAGAGTCATTAAGCTGATCACAGACAACAGCAAAACCAATATTGATAACTTCCGATATTGGCTAGTAGAAGAGCAGAATAAACTCTTGTTTGCTTCTGAGCGCAGTGGATGGCGGCAATTATACGGGCTTGATCTGAAAAAGGGGGGCATTCACCCCTTGGGCCTAGGCTCCTATTATATGCATGACATCGTTCATATCTCTCCTGATGGTTGGGTCTATATTTTAGCTGCTGGAAAAGATCAGAATCGCAATCCCTATCACCAGCATTTATATAAGCTTAGGATTGAAGGTGGAGAGCCTATTTTACTAACTCCAGAAAACGCTCACCACTCCATTACCTTTGTACCCAATGGGCAATACTTCATTGACAATTACTCTACTGCCGTCCAGCCAACGAGAACGTTTCTACGGAAAGCTGAAACAGGTGAAATACTGATGGAGCTAGGCAAAGCTGACATCAGAGCCTTGCAAGCAAAAGGCTGGAAAGCACCAGAGGTATTCACTGCTATAGGACGAGATGGTAAAACGAAGATTTATGGTGCACTTTGGAAACCAACAAACTTCAATCCTGCCAAAAAGTATCCAATTATAGACCACAGCTATACTGGGCCACACACTCAAATGTTTCCCAAAGATTTCCGGCGTGTACTGAGTATCAGTAATCAAGCCTTAGCTGAATTGGGTTTTATTGTGATGATGGTAGATGGACTAGGCAGCTCTGGAAGATCAAAGGAATTTCACAACTATTCCTATAAAAACATGGGGTACAACCTGGCTGATCACGTCTTAGCCATGCGCCAATTGGCACAGCGCTATCCATGGATTGACCTGGATCGAGTTGGGATTTTTGGCCACTCTGCCGGAGGATACGATGCTGGGCACGCCATGCTACAATTCCCTGATTTTTACAAGGTTGCTGTGGCTAGCTCTGCCGATCACGACTTCAGGATGGAAAAAGCCTGGTGGCCAGAGATGTACATGGGGTGGCCAGTAGATTCGTCCTATCATAGGGTGTCCAATATCACCATGGCTGATCGTCTAAAAGGTAAATTATTGCTCGTACACGGCGCCCTGGATGATAATGTAAATGCTTCGGCGACCTTCAAACTCGCCGAAGCCTTGGTTAAAGCGGACAAACCATTCGATCTATTGATTCTGCCTAGCCAAAGGCATGGTTACCGAGGGAAGCACATGGACTACTTCCGGAAGAAAAGATGGAACTACTTTGTACAGCATCTGCTTGGTGCAGATCCAATCTGGGATTTTAGTTGGAAATAGCTCTTCGGAAGTACGTCCCTATGGCCTATGAACAAAGGTTTCTACTACAGGAAAACTAACTTCCACTTAACTCAAGATATACATAGGGCTGTTATTTTTACTCAACATACAAAACCCTAAAGCAACATGCGTCTAATTACATTGCTCCTTTTGATAGGATTGATTTCTTGTAAGCAGGAACCTACTTATCCCCCTTTCGAGGAAAACACCAGCCAATTTAGAGATGGAAACCTGGCTCCTTTTTATCATGGGGTCGCTTCTGGAGACCCCCTCACTAATGGCATCGTGTTATGGACCAGGGTAACTCCTCCCACCCAATTGCCTGAGATAGAGGTTCAGTGGGAAATTTCCAAGGATGAAAGTTTTGCGCAAGTCTCCTTATCTGGAAATACAACTACTAGCCCAAGTAAGGATTATACCGTCAAAGTTGACATCGCAACGGGGCTAGAACCCGGTACTCAATACTACTATCGATTCAAGGCTTTGGAGGCTACTTCTATGACGGGAAAAACCAGGACGGCCCCTCAGCTAGCTGAACGTTTGCGTTTCGCAGTCGTTAGTTGCAGTAATTATGAATTTGGGTACTTCAATGCCTATGCTAGGATCGCAGAAGAAGAAAACCTTAGCGCCGTGGTCCATCTTGGCGATTATATTTATGAATATGGTCCTGGCGTATATGGAGACACCACAATCGGGCGTCTCAACGTACCGCCCCACGAAATTATAAGCCTTCAAGACTACAGAGATCGATACTCCCAATATCGGCTTGATTCAGACCTAAGAGCGGTACACGCCAATCATCCTTTCATTAACATTTGGGATGATCATGAGATAACTAATAATTCCTACAAAGACGGTGCAGAGAATCATCAGGAAGACGAAGGGGATTACAATACTCGAAAAGCTACAGCTCGACAAGTCTATTACGAATGGCTACCGATCCGGGATGGGGCCGCCCATTACCGTGCCTTTTCCTTTGGTGAGTTAGCCGATTTGATTATGCTAGATGAAAGGCTAGCGGGAAGAACCAAACAAGTGGATAGCTTAAGTGACGCCACTCTACAAAACGTAGATAGAAGCATGCTTGGGGCAGAGCAATTGGCTTGGTTTCAAAAGCAACTTACCTCCTCAAAAGCCCGGTGGAAACTCATTGGTAATCAAGTGATATTCTCCTATTTAGATTGGGGTTTCCCTACTTTCAGTATCAATCTTGATGCCTGGGATGGTTACCCCGCAGAACAGCAAAAAGTAGCTGATTTTATCAAAGACAATGAACTTAAAAACTTGGTTTTCTTAACAGGAGACACCCATTCCTCTTGGGCCTTTGAGGTAACAAATAATCCGAAAGAGGAATACAACCCCAGCACTAGCGAAGGTGCTTTCGCAGTAGAATTTGGCATAACGAGTATCAACTCTAGTAACTCCAATGAAAGAGCTTCCACGGAAGATGTATTGGAACACGAAAAGAAAATCGTCAACACCGAAATTAACCCGCATCTCAAGTATGCGAATATGAGAGATCACGGCTATATGATACTTGAATTAGATGCTGAAAAAGTCCAAGCTTCCTATAAGTATGTTGAGACTTTGAAGAAAAGAGACAAGGGGCTGCGAACAGAAGCTACCTTACGGGTAAATTCAGGGGAAGTGAAGCTGCAAAAATTGGATTAACTCCTGCTTTCTTTTTTAAAGGCTCCAGGAGTCATACCCACATGCTTCTTGAAGAGGTGAAAAAAAGTTGACTTGGAAGAAAAGCCAGCTTGTTGAGCTAAAGCGAAGTTGGTATAACGGTCATTTTCTGGGTCTCTTAGCATTTGCTTGACTTCTCTTAATCGATATTCATTAATAAAAGCATAAAAAGAGCTATCAAGTCCTTTTTGAAGGAGTTCTGATAGCTCTTTTTCCTTTACACCCAACTGCTTTGATAGTAACGTTAAACTTAGGTCGGGATTCAAATAAGGTTTTTCATCAGCCATAAGCATTAGTAACTTCTGCTTTAGCCGCTCCAAGTTTGGCTCAGTCAAGCGATTTTCTTTCTTCCGGCTAAGGTGACCTAGTTGATCCGACTGGAATAGGATATAGTAAGTTGCCACAAAACTCAGTGCAGCGATCAAAAACCAGATTAGATGGTAATCCAAACTGGTAGACATCATATCGAAAAAGGAAAGGTTGAGCAAGAGTAAGAAAAACCAACTCAAGCAAATCAGCCCTTGGAAAACTAGCAGCTGGATCAACCACCTACGCTCCCCAATCTGCATTTCTTCGGGTTTGAATAGTCTCCAACTCAACCATCCATAATAAAGACCGGAAATTAAGAAGGTAAACTGCTCTGCAACCGCCAAGAAATGATCAAACCCATTATAGGTTGCCCAGGAGCGCCAGGTAGAAGGGCCGAGGAATAGAGTGGCATAGGCGATGACTACTATTAAGCCAGGCAAAAAATGCCAGCGATCTTCTTTCTTCCAATTCTTTATTCTTTCTTGTTTATTCCTGAAGTACAAATAAAGTGCAGGCCCTGTTAACAATAAGAAACCAATAGGAAAATACTGCCATCGCACCGGAACGGACAAGGAATAAGATGTACCCCACAATTGGTGTTTGAAAGCATAAAATACATGCCCCAATAGAAAGATATAGAAGAGTATTCGTAGCGGTTTTTTCCGATCTCTGTAGAGCCCTAAAAAGCCCGTAAAAAAGGCAAGAAGATAGGCAGGATAAAGCAAGCGATAATGGAAAATCGAAACATGGCGTTCTATTTTAAACAACTGCTCCGCCCAACTTAGACGAACCCTGTCAGAACGAATCAGCGGCATGCGACAGGCCGAGCAGACACCTGGTTTATGCCAAGTAAGCTCAGGGTAATGAGCACCACATCCGCAGGGGGGGCACACATAAGTAGCTTCTTCTCCCCAACCTCCACTGGGCTTATCGGTAGACCTGGCGTATCGACTGTGCTGAAATACCCCAATGGTTATCGACAGTAAAGCGAGCCAAAGAACAGTAAAATATACACCCGGATGATTCATAAACATACCTTCTCTGCAAAACTAGCTATTTTGCAAAAATAAAATTGTGCTTCGACCGCTCTTTAGCATCTGGTAAGCCTTAATTTCACGTATAAAACTTGCTTAATTGAATGCGAATGAACATCTTTATTAGACCTGAAATCGATGCTGATCATCCGGCGATCTTTACACTTCACGCTTTAGCTTTTGGTCAGGAAAACGAAGGCAAGTTAGTTGAGTTACTGCGCCAAGACGGTTGCTTCATACCTGAATTATCCTTAGTAGCTACTTGGAATGATGAGGTAGTCGGTCATATTATATTTAGCAAAATACAAATCGTGGAATCGGCTGATCAGAGAGCCGATAGTTTGGCTTTAGCACCGATGGGGGTTTTACCACAATACCAAAAGAGTGGGATTGGAGGAAAGTTGATCTATGCTGGATTGGCGATGGCCAAAGAATTAGGATATCAGTCCGTTATCGTTCTCGGTCATAAAGACTATTATCCTAGATTTGGATTTGAACCCGCGGAGAAATGGGAGATTAGAACACATTATGAAGTCCCAAGTGAGTATTTTATGGGGTTAGAATTGTTTCCAGGAGCATTGTCGGGAGTCAAGGGAGTAGTCGAATATTCAGCTCCATTTAGTCAGATTTAATTGCTACTTGATTTATATATAGATGGAGCGCAACCATAAGTATCCTTGAAAGCAATAGAAAAATGTGCCAGATCTTTGAACCCACATTCAAAAGCGATTTGAGTCACATTCATATCACTTACCTTTAGCAATTCTGCCGCCCTCTTGAGTTTTTGCTTGCGCAAGTAGCGTCTGGGACTTTCTCCGTATATCCTCTTAAACTCTCGTTTAAAGGAGGACAAACTTAGGTGAGTAAGTTCTGCTAATTCAACATTTGTGATGTTGTTATATAAGTGCCGTTCAATCACTTCTCTAAAAGTGTAAATCTGAGGAGTAAATAAGCTATTGATTATCTCTTTGAGCTGTTGACTATCCGTCTTTTCCAGTAGTAAGAAAAGCTCTCTAACCTTTAGAATGAGCAGCTCCTCACTTGCCAATTCTGGGTTGGCGAAATAGAATAGGATACTATCAAAGTACTTTTCCAGCAATCTGTCCACCTTGATCTTGATCATAGCATTTTTGGGTGGCGCTTGTCGTTCCTCCTTTAAGAAAGCCGGAAGGTCATTTTCAAACACTTTCTTCAATACTTCCGGATAAAAATGCACAGCTACCGCCTCATAGGTATCAGCATTTTGGCTAGGCAACATTTCATAGACATAGTTATCACACTTCATCATCAATGCCTGCTTCTCCTGTACCAATTCCGCCTGTGTAGGGGATAGAACATCATTAGCACCTTTGACGATATATAATAAACAGGCCTCGTTAGGCATAGCTAAGGGCCTTCGCATTGGCGGGCGAATTTCGGCCTTTTCGAAAAGCATTTTATCGAATAGATCAAGTCTTTGATGGTCTAAAAACATAGGTGCTTCCTAGAAGAGATTACTGCCTAAGATAGGCAGCAATCTTTTGTTTTACAATACACTTTACGCTGCCAAGCCAGCTTCTTCCTTAATCAAAGCTTCAATGCCCGTAATCCCCATGTTGCCAACCATGCTGAGCATTTCCTTGGCTCCGGCTTCGTTTGTTTCTTCTACATCAAACTCCCACGCCCATTCAACAGCAGCTTTACCAGCACTATCTGTGACCTGCATACGGCCCTGAATATTTTCTACCGGTAACATGTTTTGGCTAGGTATAAGATATTCTAAAACCCTGTTCTCGTGATCAACTTTTAGTATATCCTCCGAGAATTCCCCATCTTCGGTCGTACAAAATCGCTTATCCCCCTCTACTCGACAAGCTTGAATAGGGGCCAGCCACTTGTCTACGCCACCCACTGCTCCAATAATCTGCCAAGCTTCTGTGGGCGTCACATCAATTGTAGCCGAAATTTTGTGATTTGACTTTTTCATCCTAATGGTTTTGATAAGTTGATGGAAACAACTCCAGTGAAACGATAGAACAAAATTGTAAATCTCATCTGCCAAATGCTTTGGTCTATGGTTCAGCTATTTGTGATTTTGGGTCAAAGTGGGCCGTACCTCTTTCCTTTAGCGTAATCTACCCTCAATCAATACAGTACGATCAATCGATGCTTCCTTGAGCGGAAGCAAGCTTTTTCTAGTTTCATCTTTGGCAAAGGCCTCAAAATTCTCTTTGGTATCAAAACCAACTACATGAACTTCATAGGGTTTTGAGTATTCGCCTGCTATCCAAGACTGATCAGTAGGTCTAAATCGAGCCAGCATCTCTCCATGACACTTTTTCAGTATCGGGATAACTGCCTCTTCAAAGCGGTGAAACGTTTCCTCTTGTCCTATTTTCACATAGATTAGTTGAGTGAGATAAATCATAGCGCTTTGGGTTATGTTTTCAATATGTTGATCCGTTGGATAGGTTAGTCCTGACTTAAGCCTTAACTTCCATTGTCAAATCCACCTATTTTAGATCGATATCAACCTTGAAAAGATGAGAAACTTTGGCCGTATAGTAATGGTTTTGCTTAGCCTAAGCATTGGTGCTTATGCTTTTACTTTTCTGGATTTCAAGATAAAAAGCATTCTACAAACGAAAATAGAACTTGCTCAGGTACTGCTATATCAAATTGCGTTCTATTCTCATGTAATTGGTGGAGGGATAGCCTTGATCAGTGGTGCCTTTCAGTTTTTTCCAAAGTTGCGACAAAAAAGAATCGAATGGCACCGCTACTTAGGTAGAGTGTACGTAATTGCCTGCGCTTGGAGTGGAATCAGTGGTCTCGCAATAGCCTTTTACGCCACCGGTGGAACGCTAGCCAAATTCGGGTTTATAAGTCTTGCACTACTATGGTTGTACAGCACGGGTATGGCCTATACAACTATTAAACGGCGTCAAGTTGAAGCGCATAGAGAATGGATGCTGCGCAGTTATGCGCTAACCTTTGCCGCAGTAAGCCTACGGTTACAATTGCCTTTGTATATGTCTATCCTTGCTTTGGACTTTTATCCAGCCTACCGGATCGTAAGTTGGTCCTGTTGGCTGCCTAATCTCCTATTGATCGAATGGTTTATTCAACGTCAATCTAGAGTATTTACAAATTGGGTTGCCGCATTTCAAAAGTCAAAAAGTTGAGGTATCCTTCTAATTCCCGTATCTTTCGGTTCAGATTTGCAATCAGCTGCCAATCCTAAATTCCCAAGAAAAAAAGAATATGATCGAAGATCAAAGTCGCTTTGAAAAAGTGATCCATGCCATAGATCAAGCCAATCAAGCTGATCCTAATCGAGAAGAATGGGAAGGACAAGCGCATGCGAAAGAATGGTTGTATGCCCAGCGCATGACGCAGTGGCTCAATAAGGTCTACCCGGAAGCATCAGAAGAACTACGGATCGCTGCTCATGCTCAACACATCTGTCGTTGGGAAATTCCAAGATCGGATTACCCAATGGGCAAAGTAGGTTATCATCAATGGAGAACTGCCTTACAGCAATTCCATGCTGACAAAACGGGTCAAATCCTTGAGAATGAAAAATACCTGGCAAATCAGATCGCTCGCGTCCAACAACTTCTGAAAAAAAAGAACCTAAGAAAAGACACCGAATGCCAGCAGTTGGAAGATATCATATGCCTGGTTTTTCTAGACTATTATTTTGAGCCCTTTGCGGCCAAACATGAAAATGAAAAAGTCATTGATATTCTTCGCAAAACGTGGCGAAAGATGAGTGATCGTGGGCAAAGCGAAGCCTTGAAAATAGACTATCCAGAGAAGGCCAAATCCTTGATAGAACAAGCCCTAGCCGTGAACTAGGTTCCATTTTCGAGAAAATTAGAATTAGTAGCTGAATAGATAAAATGTTCCGTCATGAAAATGCGTTGTGTCCAAAACAGCATCCGTTTCCGGTTGCGCAAATCAGAGATTGAAGAATTGGGAAAAGGAGAGACAATTATAGAAGAAGTAGCGTTTCCTGGTGAAACCCCATTGCTATGCTTCTCGTTAAAGATGGCCAATGAAGCAACGGCCATTCAAGCCAGTTTTATTGACCATCAAATCCAAATTACAATCCCCCTAGCCCAGGCCACCAGTTGGATCAACTCTAATCAGGTAGGCTTAGAGACCTTTCTTCCACTCAAAAATACACAGCAACTCCATATTTTGATAGAAAAGGACTTCCCATGTAAAGACCGGGAAGGTGAGGACAAGAGTGATTTATTTGGAGATTTAGCAGAGGAAGAGGTTAAGGTCTGCTAATTCAGACTTCATGATATTTTACGAAAGAGTATCTTATAGGTATAGCCTACTACACCATATTATCAAGTAATTTCATGTCAGTACAAGAAGAGAATACATTAAGAGAAGCGGAAACTGGACAACCACCCGCAGAATTCACCGGACTTAAACTCGGCAAACCCAAAACAAAGGCAGCTGGAATCGGAGGGGTTACTGCCGCACTGAAGCAAGCTAATAAATACATGGGGGTCAGCACTGCACGAAAAACCATGGCGGCCGTCAACCAAAAAGGAGGGTTCGATTGTCCGGGCTGTGCCTGGCCCGACCCCGATGACGAACGCTCTAAACTAGGTGAATACTGTGAAAATGGGATTAAAGCTATTGCCGAGGAGGCTACTAAAAAACGAATTGATAGTCGTTTTTTTGCCAAACACAGCATCAGTGAAATGTTAGGCTGGTCTGATTTTGAAATTGGTAAGAAGGGACGCTTGACCGAGCCCATGTACCTACGGGAGGGTAGTGAACGCTACGAACCCATTAGCTGGGCAGATGCTTTTGATTTGGTTGGGAAACATCTGAATACGCTGAACTCGCCTGATGAAGCCATCTTTTACACATCAGGTAGAACCAGCAATGAAGCTGCTTTCTTGTATCAGCTTTTCGTACGAGAATTTGGCACCAACAATCTACCGGATTGCTCCAATATGTGTCATGAATCTAGTGGGCAAGGGCTTTCCCAAACCCTGGGCATTGGCAAGGGTTCTGTAACTTTGACAGACTTATATGAGGCAGAAGTGGTAATTGTCATGGGGCAAAACCCTGGCACAAACCATCCTAGAATGCTTACAGCCTTGGAGAGGTGCAAGGAAAACGGAGGGAAAATCATTACCATTAACCCCCTACCCGAGGCTGGCTTAATCAACTTTGTAAATCCACAGCGCCCAAGTAAGGTCCTATCCGGCGGGACGCCACTTACGGATCTGTTCTTGCAAGTAAAGGTGAATGGCGATATCGCTTTGCTAAAAGCAATCATGCTCCTTTTATGGTATGAGGAAAAAAGCCGGCCAGGATCAGCCTTTGATTTTGACTTTATTGTTGAAAACACGGAAGGATACGAAGCATTCCTGGAGGATCTCAAACAGTATGATTTCAATACGCTAGCTGAAGCCTGCGGGGTAGCACGAGACAAGATCAAAGAAGCGGTGGACTTGATCCGGCGAAACAACAAGATTATCATCTGTTGGGCAATGGGCTTGACGCAACATGAAAATGGTGTTGCAAATATCAAGGAAGTTGTTAATCTACTACTTCTGAAAGGGGCCATTGGAAGACCAGGAGCTGGTACCTGCCCGGTAAGAGGACATAGCAATGTACAGGGAGATCGGACCATGGGTATTTGGGAAGCCCCACCGGCCCGGTTTCTAGATAAGTTAGAAGAGACCTATGGTTTTCATCCGCCTAGAAAACATGGTTATGCCGTGGTGGATGCCATTAATGCGATGTATAAGGGTCAAGGCAAAGTATTCTTTGCCATGGGGGGGAATTTCATTTCTGCTACCCCTGATACTGTCTACACCGCCGAAGCCCTAAAAAGATGTAATTTAACTGTACACGTTTCTACCAAGCTCAATCGTAGCCATCTGATCCATGGCAAAGAAGCGTTAATTCTTCCTTGTCTTGGTCGAACAGAAAAAGATGAGCAAGCAGCTGGCGAACAGTTCGTAAGTGTTGAAAACTCCATGGGCATTGTACATTCCTCCCAAGGTATACTTCCTCCTGTTTCCAGTGATCTAAAGAGCGAACCAGCTATAGTAGCCGGTATTGCCTTGGCTACCTTAGGGAGTAGAAGCAAGGTAGACTGGGTCGGCATGGTTGCGAATTATGACCAAATTCGCGATGATATTGAGAAGGTAATTCCTGGCTTTGAAAGCTATAATGAACGAGTGCGAGAACCTGGTGGGTTTTATCTCCCGAATGGAGCTCGAAAAGGGAAATTCAATACCGACACCGGTAAGGCAAAGTTTACCATCAATAAACCACCGCAGCGCACGGTAAAAGAGGGAGAATACATCATGATGACAATTAGAAGCCATGATCAATATAATACTACGGTCTATGGCCTAAATGATCGTTACAGAGGTATATACAAGGAACGTAGAGTGGTGTTGATGAACCCTGAAGATATGAAAACGGAAGGCTTCCAAAGTAAGACTGTGGTTAACCTAGTGGGCGAGTATGAAGGACAAACGAGAAGAGCCGAGCAATTCCTGGTAGTCCCTTACAGTATACCTAGAGGGTGCGTGGCCACTTACTTCCCAGAAGCCAATGTATTAGTCCCAATTAATAGCTTTGCCAAGGGGAGCAAAACACCTAGTTCAAAATGGGTGGCGATCCGCTTTGAGAAAGCAAATTAGAAGTGTATGTCAGAGCAATTTACCCATCTCGATGCCTCGGGCAACCCCAATATGGTGGATGTAGGAGAGAAGAAAGTGAGCAGACGGTCTGCTAGAGCCCAAAGTATTGTGGTGCTAGATGATAAGATTATGGATCTGCTAGAAAAGGATGAAATCAGCACCAAGAAAGGCCCTGTGTTCCAAACGGCCATCCTAGCAGGCATCATGGCCGCAAAAAAAACGGGGGAGTTGATCCCCCTCTGCCACCCGCTAGGGCTAGACAATTGTCATATTGACATTCAGGTCCGAGCCGACCGAGCTGTTGTTATTAATTGTACAGCCAGCCTTACCGCTAAAACGGGCGTGGAAATGGAAGCTCTAGTAGGAGCTTCATTAGCCGCTCTAACCATCTACGACATGTGTAAAGCCTTTTCCCATAACATCGTGATCCAGGAGACAAAGCTCATGGAGAAAACGGGTGGCAAAAGGGATTTCAAAAGGGAAGAATAGTATCGGATCCTATTCTGAAGATAGTATTGTACTGGGATTAATCTTGGTAGTCCTTTGTAAGTGATAGACAATCACTATAGCTGATAGGGTCAGGCAGATCAAGACGGCAGCTACGAGCATCAAAGGATTCAAATCAATGCGATAGGCAAAGTTATTGAGCCATTTCCCAATTAAATACCAGGCCATAGGAAGTGCAAATATCAAGGCAATGATAAATACCCAAAAGAAGTCTTTGCCTAAAAGTTGAGTAAGTTGCAGTTCTGTAGCACCTAATATTCTACGAATACTGATTTCTTTAAGTTTTCTCTGAACGGTAAAACTAACCAACCCAAACAGTCCTACGATTGAAATAGCGATAGCTATCAAAGTAAATATGCCTACTAAAGTGCTAAATCGCTGCTCCGCCTGATATGCCTCCGCAAACGCTTCATCCACAAAGTTATAAGTAAATGGATCACCGGAGAATTCCTTCCAAACCTCTTCCAACTGCCCTAGTTGTGAAGACAGCTGATCCGTACTGACTTTTACGAGCAAGTTATCGGCACTTACCCGAAATCCTGGGGGGAAAATCATGTAGGCAATCGGTAACACTTTAGAATGCAGGGTAACATTGTGATGATTCTCAACTACTCCAATGAGTTTCCTATTTCGGCCGTTGATCAACACCTCTTGCCCCTGTTGATATTGATCTCCTAAATACCTTCTGGCTTCCTCATTGAAAACAACAGTCCGAGCAGAATCTAAGGTATAACCTGCCCTAAAGTTGTGGCCATCTGTAAAGTCGATGCCAATCAACTCAAAATAATCTTGATCCACCCCTACAATGTCTATAGGTAGAGAATTTTCCCGTCCTGAGCCATTCCAGTTGAGTTCCCAGGTATTGTTAAGTTCGCTGGGCAAGTCTTCTCCAGTCGTAGTAGCCCCCAGCACGCCAGGTAAACCCTTGATCTGCTCCTTGATCAAACCTAGTTTTTGTTGCATATCCCGGTCATCCACGGGAATATGCACCAGTTGACTGGAATCAAATCCTAAATCAAAATTTTTGAGATATTGATATTGCTTATAAACGGCAAAGGCACCAACCAACAATCCTACGCTCACGAAGTACTGGATTCCAATGAAGGCTTTCCGAGTCCAACTCCCTTGCCCTGGCTTGAAATTCAGGACGGCTTGTGTATCACCTAAAGTCGGCAACTTGGCCATCGCCAAAGCGGGAAGTATTCCTGTAGTAACGCCCAACAAAACTAAGCTTCCTACCACTATCACCCCATCCCAAATCGTGACAACTCCAATCGAGAGATCCAAGCTTAACAACTCATTAATGTAGGGTAAGCCACTCATCACTAGACAAACCGCCGCAACACCTCCGGCTAGCGTGAATAGTATGGATTCAACAATAAATTGTCCCATGATTCCCGCTGGTAGTGCTCCTAGTGTCTTCCGTACCCCTACTTCTTTGCTACGGGTCACAGCTCTAGCCGTCGCTAGGTTGACATAATTCAACAAGGAAATTAATAGGATCAGCAAACCAATGGCCGCAAATATCTTCAGGTTCCTGATATCTCCTCGAAAAGTATTGGCTGCTATATCTTGAGAACGCAAATACACATCATTGAATGCCTGCAAGTCAATACCAAAGGAAGCAGGACGATTATCTCCCATCACTCTATCAAGCATTCTGGGAATACCATCTTCCACTTCAGCTATTCGATCTTCTGGAACTTCGATATAAGTCCGTAACCAGGAAAAACCCCATTGATTTAGCAACCGATTATAAAGTATTTCAGCATTTTCCATTGGTCCCAAGGCAGCAAACTGCACATGAGATCGTTCTGGTAGATCCTTGACTACCCCCTTTACTTCCATCAAAAACTCTTGATTCCCATCATACACTTTTACGGGGATTGTTTTTCCCAACGAATTAGTGGTACCAAACAACTGTTGACTCAAGGATGCCGTGATGACCAGACTATTCACCTCGTCTAAACAGCTGGCAGGATCACCAGCAATAAAATCGAAAGTAAAGAGTTGAAAAAAGGAGGAATCTGCCCAATAAAATTCTTCCACCAATAGCGGTTTCACTTCCCCTATTTTAACTGGATCACTTCCATAACGACATACGTTAATAAAAGGAAATTCCTCTTTTAGGGTAGCTCCATGTAAGGAGGAGGTAGCATGACCACGTGCACCATCAATAGGGTTCTGCCGGAGCACGCGATACAAGTTATCGCGTTTTTCGTGCATTTGGTCATAACCTGATTCATATTTTACATACAGTGCAATAAAGAAAACTGCCGTTAATCCTAACATGAGGCCAAGACCTTGGATGAAGGTGGCAGAACGATGCCTTAGTGCATGGCGAATGGCAACTTTAAAATGACTCTTATACATAATAACAGGGTGATAGTTAAATAGCTTAGGTAATCGGTGCCAGCGGGGAGAGAAGAGGGCTTTACGGGCAAATCTGCGTCGAGCTTTTTCCGGTCCCACTTTTTCAAGATCTCTATCAAATAATTCCAATAGGTCACCTTCTAATTCATCTAAGAAGCTTGAGGAACAAGTCCATTCCAGAAATTTCATCGCCCACTTCGGAGGTTGTACCGGCATATCAAATCGAGGTTTTAGGCATTAGCTTCCACATATTTTCTCTCTGTTCACGTACTTTCTCCAAAGCTCGTTGTCCTGCTTGATTGATTTTATAAAGGCGCTTACTTCTTCCACCACGTGTAGCAGAAGCTCCGCCAGTGAATGATTCAATGAATCCTTTTTTCTCCAAGCGATGTAAAGTCGCATGAATCGTGCTCACACTTGCACTACGCCCCGTATGGTTTTCAATCTCATCCATGACAGTGATGCCATAAGCATTACCGTTTAAAATCCCTACTGTCAATAAAACGAGTTCTTCAAATTCTCCTAAATGGGTTCCTTTCATGATTTAATTCGTATTTGCAAGACAAATATGTCCTATTTAATTCGTATTTGCAAGACAAATAAAAGATCGCTTGTCCATTTTCTAGAACACACACTGCCGCTTACCTAGATAAACACTTGGTTATTAGCATATTTAACAAACTAAAAACCAACCCACAAAGATCTTATGATCTACCAAAGTGGTTGCCTGATTGTGAAGATCAATCCAAATACCTACCTTTGCAGTGCATTGGTGATTTATTCTTATTAGAACTTTGGTTCTTCAACAAATTCCGCGTTGGGAGACACTCAAAAATGAAATACAATACTTCACTGACCGTAAACGTCAGTATCGCTTTCCCATCTCATTTTATGATTGTCCACGGAATTTGCCGAAGAAGGATAAATCTTAAAAGGGAATCCGGTGTAAATCCGGAGCAGTCCCCGCTGCTGTAAGTTCCATTTAGCATTTTCAATATGAACGCCACTGCCTTAATAGAAGTAGAAAGGTGGGAAGGCATTGAAAAGGGAACGAGCCAGAAGACCTGCCAAGGCATTTCGCCAATAATTTGAGGCTTTCGGAGGAAAAGTCGGCGGTAGATGAATATGTGATGTTATAGCACACGCTGCTATAACATTCAGATTGGCTCATAGTAGTGGTTCCATACTACTATGCCTTTTCCGTCCTGCATCTATCCGGCCTTCCTGTCCACCTCTCCAAAGGAACGGGATCATGAGGCCAAACATAATTCTACTTTCTGTTATCCAAATATGTTTCTTGAGTACAACTAGCGCTCAAGTGGACACCAGTCTTTTGCTCCCAACATTGGAGGTGAAACAATCTAGGATACAAAACAGCGCAGTCGGTAGTCAAGGGGTAAACTGGGGTGCAGAAGAACTCAAAAGCCGATCCTTTCAAAACCTGACAAGCCTGCTAGAACAAGAAGCAGGAATTTATATGAAAAGCTACGGCCTAGGAAGCTTAGCTACTTCATCGATTCGTGGAGGTAGTGCTGGCCATACGCTTGTACTTTGGAATGGCCTTCCTATACAAAGTCCGATGCTCGGCTTACTAGATCTCTCTCTACTTCCCCTTACAAAGTATGGATCATGTCGGTGTGCAACGGGGAGGGAACACGTGCATTATGGGGCAGTGGCGCGGTAGGAGGAATCATATCCTTGGACAATCAGGCCCAAGAAGAGAAAGGACTTACGTGCTAAGTAGTCAAACTTCATTTGGCAGTTTTGAGAACTTTCAGCAGAATTTTGATCTATCCATTGGCAGTAAAAACTGGCAGAGCCGCACCCGTTTCTCTTTTCAAGAAGCTACCAATGATTTCTACTATGATATAGCACCAGGGTTCCCCCAAAGACAACAGACTAATGCGGCTTTGCTTCAACACAACTTCAATCAGGACATTTATTGGCAACCGACGGAAAGACAACAAATAGCACTACACTATTGGAGACAATTTTCAGACCGTCAAATTCCACCCACCAATACACAGACCCGAAGTGAAGCTTATCAGATCGACCAATCAGATCGTCTAGTGTTGGCATGGCGGAAAGTCAACGATAGGTCTGTCTATCAAGCTAAGCTTGCCACTTTTGATGAAGACCTACAATATCTCGATCCACAGATCCAACTGAATTCTCCCAGCCACTTCTACAGTGTGATCGGAGAACTTAGCAGTCAATGGTATCGGAAAAATGGGTATCAACTGCTCGCCGGTTACACTCAAACTTACAATCAGGCAGCATCTAATGGCTACCAAGCTGAGGAGCAGGAAAACCGATCTGCCCTCTTTGCTTCACTTATGCAACGCAAATCCAACTGGGAATGGCAGTTTAGTCTGAGACAGGCACTGGTAGATGGTATGTTGACTCCATCAGTGCCTACGCTGGCAGGGCAATACCAGATTCTTCCATATTTAAGGATAAAAGGAAAAGTAAGTCGAAACTATCGTCTACCGACACTTAACGATCGCTTTTGGCGACCTGGTGGAAATCCTGACCTTAAGGCGGAATCGGGATGGAGTGAAGAGTTGACCATAGAAGGCAATTGGAGTGAAAGTGACTTTACAATCCATGCATCCCTTACCGGCTTCAATCGACAAATTGATAATTGGATTTTATGGAGTATACGGACGGGGCAAACTTTTTGGTCGGCTAATAACATAGTGGCTGTTTGGAGTAGGGGCTTAGAACCTAGATTGAGCTTATCTTACCAGCTCTCTCAGCTCCGTTTCAAGCTACAGTTGGGATACGACTATACACGCTCCACCAATCAAATTGCTTTAGAAAACCCCAAAATAGCAGAAGGACAACAGCTCCTCTACACCCCTATTCATCAAGGCTTTGGAAATCTACAGCTAAGCTGGCAATCACTACAATTGAGCTACCACCATCGATTTGTTGGAGCCTCTCAAGGCATAAATGACGCCCTCGAATCTTTTGATCTTGGCCAAGCTAACTTACAGTATCGTCTGTCAGAAGAAGAGACGGAAAGTCATCTCTTCTTTCAAATCAACAACATTTGGAACCACTCATATTTTGTGGTAGAGCGAAGACCTATGCCAGGTACCCATTATCGATTCGGGATTAAACTATCATTCTACAATAAACAATCATGAAGAAACATTTACTAACCGCCTTTTTGTGTTTAACCACCCTTATGGGATTAGCACAAACGCTAAGTGACTTCGAGGCTCAACCCGTTCTTGCTGACTCTTTTCTCAATGGAAGTGATATGTCAGGAGGTTTTGAGGATGGAAATATATTCCTGCCGAACTCCTTCAACACAGATTTCAATTCTTGGTCGGGTTGGGCCATTTCCAACCAGGCAGACACACTCACACCTGGCTTTATGAATCAATATAGCTCCATTACGGGTTTGGGTTATGATGGATCCTCTAATTTTGCCGTTTTCTTCTCTTCCTCTTCCCCTTCCAGCCCAAGAATATTAGAACTACGAAATGAGGCAATTGGTAAGCCTGTAGAAGGTTTTTACATCACCAATAATACGTACGCCTATCTAAGTATGCGGGATGGGGATGGCTTTGCTAAAAAATTTGGTGGTGTGACGGGAGCCGACCCAGATTACTTTCTCCTTACCATAAAGGGCTATTATAATGGAGAGCTGGTGGCAGATAGTGTCAATTTCTATCTAGCAGACTACCGCTTTGAGGACAATACACAAGACTACATTGTTAAAGACTGGGCCTATATTGATCTAATGAGCCTTGGGCCAATTGACAGTCTCCAATTTAGTCTGTCATCCACTGATAATGGAATGTTTGGGATGAACACTCCAGCTTATTTCATTATGGATAATTTCAAAACAACGGATGGCGTCACTACTACTAAGGAAGTAGTTTCGGCCCGTGAATGGATGCGGGTTTATCCCAATCCTTCTTCCGATTTTCTTCGGATTCGTTCCAGCTTGTTGGATGAAACCACATTCATTTCTATTTTTAGCTTGGATGGCTCTTTACTAAGGCAAGAGCCATATCGGGTAGAAGAGCAACTAATAGATGTACAAGGTTTACCAAAAGGGAGCTACCTAATCAAACTGGAAACAGCAGAGCAAGTAAGCACTCAACTTTTCATTAAATCCTAAAACCAATTCCCCCCTATTAACTTCAATCAATAGGGGGGAAGGGTATACATCGGTAGAAAATGAATAGCTCTAGCTTCCGGGTCTATTTATCATATTGGTGTAGGTTGAGGTCTTCGATAAGTGCAATGATCTTTTCAGCATATCTAGGATCTGTAGCGTACCCTGCCTTTTTCAAACCTTTTGCCCATTCTTTATAATCCGTTTTCTTCAACTTATACAACTTGTTATAACGTTTTGCGGTCAATAACCTGCTATGGGCACGGTAGCTTTCCCAAGCACTCTTGTACTTTCGGAAAAAATCTTTATGTGAATCATCTGTAAAGTTAGAACAATGTCCTTTGCTGCATCTCTTCGAAAAACACTTAATGCCAAAGTGATTGTTATTCCGAGTGGCCAAACGACTAGCTCCCACATTGCTTTCCAATAATCCTTGAGCTAAGGTTATACTGGCAGGAATTCCAAACTTCTCCATTTCAGTTTTAGCTACCTTTGAAAATCGTTTCACGTAGGCCAATTGCTTTTTACGTTTAGCAGCACGTTTGGCAGCGGATTCGTCTTTCTTATGTGTTATATTAGAAAAGGTATTCGCTAAGTTTGGATCTTTAGATGACTCCTCATTCGAATCCTTAACCAAAGCAGCAGGAGGACTACTTTCTTTTTTGGAGCTAACTGCTGGTGTACTTTTGTTGGTTAGCAAAGAAACGTTCATTGGTCTGGTAGAAACTTTTTGGGATCGCGTTTCTTCTTTTTTATAAGACATTGGTAGGGACTGAGGCGTGTGCAAGACGTTTTGAGTCAAAGTAGGTGCACTATCAAATTGTAATGCAATACTGATGTCTTTACTGATCGCTAAATAGGCCACAATAGCCATCAAACCTGCCCTCAGCCAGTAGGTTCGGATGTAGAACAAGATCATTGTACGCAGTATTTGAAGGCGATACTGCAGCGCGATTTTGATTTGTTGTAATTTTCTTTTCATGGCAAATTTTTGTGTAACAGTCGAGTGTTTTCACAAATTAAAACAATTTGTTTTTTATAAACAAATATTTTCAAACAATTAGTTGTTCTAGATCACTTTAAGATCTCCTTAGCATCGGCCAAGTGACCAAGCAGAAATTTTGCCGTCGAAATGTAGAATAGTTGCGAAGGGAAACCTACCTTTGCGGGGCATTGAAAATTTGATCATCTTCGCCCTGATAGCCAATCAAATACAGGTGATCAATTCGAATTTTGTAGAAAACTAAATTTCACTATGAAGAGGATATATTTCACTTTGGCTTTGTTATTGACTGTAGGATTGACGAGCAGCTTTGCACAGCAAAAGTATGGCCATATCAACTTTAATGGTCTAGTGTCTCAAATGGCAGAGACCAAAGCAGCCGACTCAGAACTAGAGGCCTTTCAAAAACAATTGGTAAGTAAGGGGGAGGAAATGGCTAAAACATTTCAAGGAAAGGTTGCAAAGTTTCAACAAGAAATACAGGGAGGAGGTGTCACTCCCAAAGACCAGGCTGAACGAGAAAAAGTATTGGGAGCCGAGCAACAAAGTATTATCCAATACGAGCAGGAAGTACAACAAAAATTGGCTGCTAAAAGAGAGCAACTAATTAAGCCGATTGTGGAAAAAGCCCAGAAAGCTATTGAGGAATATGCTAAAGCCAATGGGTACGGAATGGTGTTTGATACCAGCATCTTCAACTCTGTGCTGTTTGCTCAGGACTCAGATGATTTAATGTCAGCCATTAAAGCTAAGCTGGGTATCAATTAAAACCTGGACAGCAAGTGTTAAACACAAAAAAGACCGGCAGGTACACCCTACCGGTCTTTTTTGTGTTTATTTCTCTCTATTCCTACCTAATCTGCTCCTTCTGTAATCTGACAAAGTGCTCTACGTCATTCCAATCTACCACTCCCAATAATTCTTCTGCTTCATAGACTGGCAAGATTTCATAATCCTCATCCTGCATCATTCTGATAATCTTCATTAGGTTATCTTCCTTGGTCACTGATTCAAAGGCTTGCGTCACAAGTGTATCCACTTGTTGTCCCTGATCTAAAAGTTGATGTTCCATTAGAACGGGCGAAGTTAATACTCCTTTCAATTGCTCAGAACGATCAAAAACCAAAAAGTTTTTTTCCGATCCCTCCCTCCATTGTTGAATTATTTCACTCAAGTCCTGATCCAAGTAAACTCGGGTAAAACGTGGGCGCAATATGTCCTGCACACTAAATGAATGCAAACGGCTGTCCAGTTTCACATATCTGTATTCCATATTGGCGCTAACAAAGATGAACAGCCCGATGACGCCCATCAGCCAATTGTACTGAGATACGCTAAAGAGGACAATGAGGGCGGCAAAACCCTGTCCAAGAAAAGTGGCAATTCTCGTAGCCCCCAACTTATTCATACGCATACTCAATAAAGCCCGAAGTATCCGCCCCCCATCCAAAGGGAAGGCTGGAATGAGATTAAAGAGCGCAACTAGAAAGTTAAGTAACACAAATCCAATGATAAAACGCTCATCCATATCCAAGCGAAGGAAAGTGTTACCGTTGGGGTTGCTGAAGAATTGCGGTAAATGCGCTAGTTTTTCAGCGGGTACCAAGGATAGAAAGGGTAGGGCACTAATCGCTAAAACTACATTTACCATCGGCCCTGCTAGTGCTACCAGTAGCTCCCGCTTAGGTTGTTTTGGCATCCGTTCCAGAATGGCCTGGCCCCCAATCGGAGACAACATAATCTGTAAGGTTTGAACACCATATCGACGAGCCATAAAAGCATGGCCCAACTCATGCAACAGGATACAGAGAAAAACAGCAAAAACGGAGATGAACATCCACAGCGCACGCTGACCTCTAAAATATTGCCAATCTGGAATTCCTAAATACACTAACCATCCTAACACCAAAATGAAGGTCCAATGTAACCGAACGGGTATTCCCCAGATTTTAGCAATTTGAATGGATGTATGCATATGACTATAAAGATGCAAAAAACATAAAAAAAGGCGCTATGGGATGGAGAAAAGGATGTTGAGCTGGTACGCTTTTGATCCTTGAAACGCTTCCCTCACGCCTTGTTGTAACGAAAAATCGTAAACTTTGGATGAGTACTTTGTATAGTTTTTATTTTTCTTAACGAATAGCCAGTGATTCCACCCCTTGCATCAAAGAGTACTGCCTATCCAATTTCTTTATTTTTCGGGGCCTTTCTAGACATGAACACCAGGGCCATTTACGGGAATATACAATTGTCCCTTCAATAAGTTTCTCGACATTACAATACGCTGCACTTCCGAAGTGCCTTCGTAGATCTGCGTAATCTTGGCATCTCTCATGAGACGCTCCACATGATATTCTTTGACGAAGCCATATCCACCGTGAATCTGTACGGCCTCAACAGTATGCTTCATAGCCGCCTCCGAAGCAAAAAGCTTAGCCATAGAACTAGCCGAGCTATAATCCATACCTTGGTCCTTTAACCAGGCGGAACGATAAACCAGCATTTTGGCTGCTTCGATATCCTTGAACATATCTGCCAATTTGAAGGCAATGGCCTGGTGTCTGGCAATGGGTTTGCCAAAAGCTTCCCTTTCTTTGGCATAGGCCACCGACAATTCGTATGCGCCGCCGGCGATGCCCAGGGCTTGTGCAGCAATCCCTATACGACCACCTGTCAGGGTTTTCATGGCAAATTTGAATCCGAAGCCATTTTCGCCAATGCGATTCTCTTTGGGAACTTTCACATCGGAATACATAATGGTATGCGTGTCCGAAGATCGAATGCCCAACTTATCCTCCTTAGCTCCCACTGAGACTCCTTCCCAATCCGCCTCGACAATAAAGACGTTGATGCCTTTATGTCCTAAATCTGCATCTGTCTGTGCTACTACCAGATGTAACTTGGAGCTGCCTCCATTAGTGATCCAGTTCTTGGTTCCATTTAAGAGGTAGTAATCCCCCATATCCACAGCAGTAGTGCGCTGACTAGTTGCATCACTACCCGCTTCAGGTTCAGATAGACAAAAAGCCCCAATCCATTCACCGGTAGCTAACTTTGTCAAGTATTTAGCCTTTTGAGCTGCTGTACCGTAGGTTTCCAGTCCCCAGCATACCAAGGAATTATTCACCGACATGATCACAGAACAGGAATTGTCAATTTTGGAGATCTCCTCCATCGCTAGTACATAAGAAAGCGTATCCATTCCTCCACCTCCATATTCTGGAGAAACCATCATGCCCATAAACCCTAATTCTCCCATCATACGTACCTGCTCCGTGGGATACGCCATGGTACTATCTCGTTCTATGACACCAGGTTTTAATTCCTTCTGCGCGAATTCTCTTGCCGCCTCCTGTACGGCCAGTTGTTCTTCATTTAGGGCAAAAAACATATTGAGGGATTTTATTGGTTAAATGGTATCAGTGGTATCCATGCGTCGAATTTCACACTGCTATGGAATCTTATTTGCTAACTGAAAACCTAAAACAGTTTATTAAAAAAAATATTTGAATTTAGCGAATTTACGCTAAGATACGTTTTTTTTACTTGCCTTGCCATCTACAATTGTCAATATGCCGTAGGAAAGTCAGCAATAAGGAGACATATCCACGGCTCAAGGACATGTTTACAGAAGCATGACATTGATACATATGTGACCACTTATATTTGTATCTGTCACGGACCACCTATTTTCGGAATCAAAGGAATCATGTTATCACATCTAAAAATTCTGACTGTCACACATAAGCGTACCAATTTAAATGAGATTGGGAATTTTGTGATAAAGTCAAACGACTCCCAAAAGTTGAAAGCCAGGTTAGAAAAGTTGAAGCAACAATTTGAGCTTGATGAATTGTTGTATGCATCTACCTGTAACCGGGTGATGTACATGTTTACCACTGACCGGGACCTTGATTCCACTTTTACGAGTCATTTCTTCCAATCCGTAAATACAGATCTGTCTCTTTCTACGATTGAAAAGATCGATGAAATTGTTTTTAGCCTAGAGGGAGAAGAGGCGATGGAGCATCTCTTGGATGTAGCTGCTTCTATTGATTCTTTGGTAATCGGAGAGCGTCAGATTCTAGGTCAGATGCGGGAGGCCTATGAGCTATCTCGCCAATGGGGTTTATCTGGAGATCTAATTCGAATTATCTTTCAGCAAGCTGTGCAGGCTGCAAAATCAGTATACGCAAATACCAGGATTGGTGACAAACCCGTTTCAATCGTTAGCCTAGCGATACAGAAACTATTAAAGAGTAATCTTCCTAAAGAAGCTCGCATTCTATTGATTGGCGCGGGCCAAACCAATGCATTAGCTGCTAAATTCCTAGCTAAGCACAACTATCACAATGTTGTTGTCTTTAATCGTAGCCTCGACAAGGCACAGAAGATTGCCAATAGTTTAGGGGGCAAAGCCTTACCATTACAAGAATTGGGCAATTACAAAGATGGATTCGACGCAATGATCGTTTGCACGGGAGCCACCGAAGCCATTGTTCAACCAGAATTGTATGCAAGCCTTCTTGCCGGTGAAACTGACGAGAAAGTAGTCATTGATCTGGCCATTCCCAACAATGTCGCAACGGAAGTAGTAGAAGCCTTTCAGATCAACTATATTGAGATAGAAGGCCTTCGACAACTAGCGAAAGAAAATCTGGCTTTCAGAGAACAGGAGATTGTTAAAGCTAAGAAACTACTGGTGCAGTTCCAGCAGGAAATGCCAAGTTTGATTCAACAGCGAAAGTTGGAACTCGCCATGCGACAAGTACCTGAAGCCATTAAGGCCGTCAAGAGTAAAGTCTTGAATGAAGTATTTCAAAAGGAGGTAGAAACCTTAGACGACTCTACTCGTGAACTCCTCGAAAGAATGCTTACTTACATGGAAAAGAAATGCATTGGCATTCCCATGAAAGCAGCCCGAGAACTTAGCCTCCAGCAGTAGTTTTCCCTCCCAACTAATAGTATACATGAAGAATAGGCCACCGATCCGAAAAATCAATGGCCTACCTTAGGTTTTAGTGTTTTTTCATACTAGAACTAAACTAACTGATGGCCTCCTTGACGCCAAGCGGAATACTCTCTTCAGCTACCTGTATACTTCCTCTCCTGCTTCTTACTTTACCCATTACAAAAGAGACGATACTGAACCCGATCAAGCTCATTCCCACGATAAACAAATACACGGGGTTGGCAAAGAAGTTACCAAAGGAGCAGATTATCAAGATTATGGTAGTTGAATAGGGCAATGAAAATGCCAGGATGTTTAATGCTAGATCTAAATTAAAGGTCCGCTGAGGCATGTCTTGCTCTAAAGTTTCTACTGCGGTCATGTGTGCGAACGGCCAAAAACTGCAAGCACTTTGTGGGAAAGCTACCGCAACTAGGACCAAACCAATAGGGACGGCCGCAGGAATAAATAGGAGCATAATGCCGCTCAGTATAAAGGCAAAACCCGATCTGGCTACGAGCAATTGCATGATCTTAATCATTTCCTTGCGCTTGACCTTGACTGCTAAGCCGATAAAAATCAATACTAAAGGGGTCATTAAAGCACTCATCCTGGTGATGGCATCCTGCATAAAAGTGGGCAGTGCAGAAAGGTTCTGACCGAAACAAAGTAGAATAATGGCTACCAACATTACCATATTGACAGGCTCACGCCCCAGTGAAATCAACAAACTCTTCAGCCGACTCTCCCCTTTCGTTTCGAGTTCGCCTTGCCGCTTCTTTAAAAGTTGATAATACCAATGCATGGCCAACAAATAGAGGAGTATCAAGACAAAAACCTTATTGCCTACATCCGCCAAGGCTGCATGTGCAAGACTTTCTTCGCCCCAATATTCCGCCAAAAAAGGGAAGCAGGATAAACCAGGGGCAAAGGATGCCAATAATAACCCCAATGTTCGGAACTCCGCAGAGTCTTTGTCAAAACGAAAGAAAGGCAGCACCAAACGGGCTGCCCCTAACATCACGACATTCACAAAAAGAGCTATAATAGGTAAAAAAATCAAAGCCGGTTTAATATCAATTTTCAAGAGCGCAATAAATATGGTGGCGGGCAGTGCTACACTAAGAATGACTGCTTTTATACCACCCAATTGTTCTTTACTAGTGATTTTTCGTTTTAATAGAAATCCAAGTAAAATCAGTAAAAGGAATGCTAGTGTTTTATGAATAGCTAGGCCCATTGCTTACATCTATTTCGAGGGCAGGGACAATCGATTGACAATCCATCGCTGCTCGAAGCGTCCTCTACCCATTAGTAAATTTGACTACAGTCACGGCATCGTGTAAAGGAGGGAGGGAGGCCAAAATCCGAATACGCATTTACGATTGAATATGACCTAGCCCTCCTTCTTCCGTAACTATTTCTGTCTAAATAACTTAACCTCATTATGCTCTTTGCTATACGAGGACCTGCTTTAAGGTCTCAACGAATAGTTTCATTTCTTTCATTTTCCCCATACTCACCCGACAATAGGGCTTATCAAACACCTCAAAAGCTCTCACTCCAACGCCCTTATTGAACATTTTTTCCAGGAAAGGTTTACCCTGCATTTCAATCTGGAACAAAACAAAGCTGGTATAGGATGGAACAGGTTCAAACCCAAGTTTCTTCAGTTCTTCACAGACGTACTCCCGAGTTTCTTTATTCCACTTCTGAGAGTTCTCTTGGAACTTCAGATCCTCCATACTCGCCATAGCCCCTTTCAAAGAAGTTATACTCATTCCCATATTTCCTCTTACCATAGAGCTGATTTTCTCCAACGTCTCAGGAAGTGCTACGATATAGCCTACTCGTAAGCCTGCCATGGCGTGAATTTTGGAGAAAGTTCGAGCAATGATCACATTTTTTCCTTTCTTCACCAGACCCACCATACTAGCACTTTCAGGTTTGTCTAAAAATTCTAGATAGGCTTCATCCACAAAGATGGGTGCCTTGTCTGCTACCTTTTCGCAGAAGCTCCATAGTGCTTTGCTTTCCGTAATACTACCAGTTGGATTGTTTGGATTGCAAACGTATACCAACTTAGTGTCTTTATCTACTGCCGCTTCCATCGCTGGTAAGTCATGAGCCCAGTCCTTAGTTAGAGGCACACTTTTCCAATCTGCCTTGAAAGCTACGGCGGTCTTAATCAAAGACATGTAAGCAGGATCCGCCGACACAATATTACCTCCATCAATAAAGTGTGTAATTGCCGTCTTCTCCAGCATATCTGTCGAACCTGGTCCCAGCATAATGTGCTCCGGTGTCACACCTTCCTTTTCGGCAATCATATCGATCAACTTAGCCGCGGCGGTATGGCCATAACGATTCCCCATTCCCGCAGACTCCATAATGGCTAAACGCACCTTATCTGAAGGCCCATAGGGGTTTTCATTGGCTAATAATCGTGCTTTGAGCTTAGTGATATCAGGCCGAGCCGCATAGCTACGCTCCCAGTCCCAAGCCTTGAAGTTGGGTGCAGCTGAAGCCTCATGCATGGCAAATGCTTTCAAGCTTGGGGTAAGGGCAAAACTACTTGTTACTAGTGCGGTGGATCTTAGCCAGCTCCTTCTGTCGATTTTCTTTGTCATGATTAATGTTTAAAAGCGGTGAAAAGACCGAAGTCTAGGGTGTTAAGATTTTTTTGAAAAGTGGGGGCTGGCAAAGCAGGCCCCCGTCCTATTGTCAGAAATTGTGAAAAATCCTAAAATCTATATCGTCGTGTTTACCGACCCATTCTAGGCGACTAGCACCAGCCAGATCGGAAAATGGAACATCAAAAACTACCTCGCCATTGCTATCTGTTGTTAGGGTCTCTACCAATTGATTGGCCAGAATAAATACGGATATCTCAAGATTAGCCACAGGTATCGAATCAATCCCCACTGCATTATCCAAAATCCCACTCTTGTCCAGATCAAAGAAAGTAGCCTTAACGGTTAGATTATTACCTCCAGCATCCATGTCTTCAAAAATGGCCAGCACCGGAGATTCAATGACATCAAATGCCAGATCGTCTTTTGTACACGAAGAAAAAAGCAGTCCAACCAAAAGACTCAATGCCATGCTATATTTTAAACTTTTCATGTTTTCAATTTTTAAGTTAGCCGAGAGAAGGGGTGAATGAGGCTTACCCCTCTCTCAGCGCTCTGATCACGAGAAATCTGATTTTATTAGTTCTTCGACAAATCCCGCGATTGAAGACAATCAAAAACGAAATTCAACAGTTTCTCTGATCGCTTTTTCATCTCGTTTTACGCTTGTCCGCCGGATTAACCGAAGAAGGGTATCATTCAACCCACCAAAGTGGTGTAAGCTTATCATCTGGTCCACCATTCAAGCCGATCGCTACATCCACATTCGCTGCATTTAAGGAATACTCCAACTCAGGGTAACGCAAGCGGGTTGGGACTTGACCATTATTCTCAAAAATGGCTCTATTATCCGCTTCAGGTAACAAGGGATAACCTGTCCGTCTGTACTCCGTCCAAGCCTCGATACCTTGGCTAAATAAGGCCTTCCACTTTTCTGTCATGATCGTCTCTTTGTCAGCCGTCAGGCCAGCGAGGTACCCTTCTGGCACCGTTAGGGCATACTGATCAAAACTAGCTTCTACTGCCATATCTAGATATTCTTTAGCAGTCAAACCACCACTGTAATCACCGTCTAAAGTCGCTTCCGCTAATACGAAAAGGAGTTCGCTGTAAGTCATGATAAAGAAGGGGGCTGATTCCCGAGTAAACCATTTTCCTGGCCTGGATGCTGTATTGATAAATACACTGGCAATAGCCTCTGGCAAGCCATTCACAGCTCCGGCTAATTTCCCAGCCATTTCTCCGGCCGATGCTGGCTCAGCATAAACGGTAATTCGAGGATCAGTAGGATTCCCTTCACCATCTGTCATTGCATCAATCAAGGTGTTACTAATAGACCAATCTTCTCGGCCATCCACTACCATGATCTCATTCCAAGCATTGTTATTGTTATCATTTAGTCGAGACTCATGGTTCAGTAAGGCATAATCATCATTACTTGTGAAAATGGGGTAGGTAGAGGGATTCCCTAAAATCTCTCCAAAGATCTTGGAGGCTTCAGCTGGACTCTTCGCAGCTTGTCGATTGGCCAACCTCAGTCTTAAAGAATTGGCAAACTTTTGCCATCGAACGATATCTCCATCAAATAGAATATCTCCTTTGATCGGGTCACCGCTTGGGTCTAACATATCAGCAGCAAGCTTCAGGTTCTCCAACATACTCGTGTAGATGGATTCCTGACTGTCGTAAGCAGGAACAAGATTCCCTGTTTTAGATCCATTAAGTGCTTCAGAATACGGCACAGCGCCCCAGGTATCCGTCACGACGGAAAAGACATACTCTCTCATAATAATTCCCGCCGCTTGAAAATTCTCATTGTACTGCTCTCCTTCCAGATCTCCAGTGATATCGATTACCGTTTGTAAATTGACTAAGGATTCATTGTAAAAACCCTTCCAATTGTTGTTACGCATAGAAGCATCGGGATTATAGGTGTCCCCTTCGTTGGTATACTGATTACGGGCAAAGTATTGGACCCATAGCATTCCACCATCCAGCCCCAATCGCTCTAATCGAGTACGGTGTCCGTGTATCCGATCTATCGCCTCTCTTACACCATAAGGAAATACGACCTCTGCCGGTACGGCAACCGGATCATTCGGGTTGGTATTTAATTCTTCAAAGCCATCGGTACATGCCCCTGCTCCTATCAATAAGCAGATCAGCATCCATGCTTTTGTTTTTATATTGAAAGTCATTACTGTCAGTTTTGATTAAGAGCTAGTTTAGAAAATCAGATTCAAGTTGAGCCCGACACTACGGGTGGAAGGAAGGCTAACATAGAAGAGTGCGCCTTGTAAGTTTCCTCCGTAGATGTTCAATTCTGGATCAATTTGTGAGTGTGTATTGTAAAGCATCGCTACATTTCGACCTACTAGAGAGAGTCTAGCTCCTTTGATAAATTTAGATGCTGAAAGCAACTTAGCAGGAAGCGAGTAAGAAAGGCTCACCTCTCTTAGTTTCACATAACTAGCTTCGAAAACCGCTCCTTCGTTCACCGAACGAACACTCAACATTCTGGTCACCGATTTCGTAGGAGCTACTACATCATTGGGTACATACTCTGGATTTTCAGCGGAACCGACGTTCTTCACCCCCACACCAATCACTCCTTCCTCACGTCCTAGTGCCGTGATCGGATAAATACCGGTTTGCATTCCAGTTGAAGAACTCTCATCAGCTATATCTCCACCGATCTTCGCATCGATATGGAAGCTGAGTGAAAATCCTTTGTAGCTAAAATTCGAAGTGAATCCGCCCAACCAGTCAGGGGTTACATTACCAATTTGTTGAAGGGTACTTTCTTTCTGCGCAATACCGTCTTTAAAGATAATCTGGCCAGCGTAAGGACCATCAGGTACTCGTGCATATGCACTTCCAAATAGGGTTCCATAGGGTTGTCCTACTCTTGCTTCCAAACTCAAACCTCTTCTTGAATGCAAAACGATCGTTTCCAATTCATTACCATTAGCATCGGTAAAAAGCTCAATCACCTCACTTCTATTCTGCGCGAAATTGAAGGCCACATCCCAGTTTAAGCCACTGTTAGACTTCAGTACTGTGCCGTAGATAGAAGCTTCAAAACCTTTATTATTCATCTCACCTGCATTGATCAATACTTCTGGGTAACCAGTAGTTGGAGAAACAGCTAAAGGAATGATCTGATCAGTTGTAGTTTGATTGTAGTAGGAGAAATCTGCCCCGATGCGACCATTGAAAAACCTCATTTCAGCACCAAACTCATAGCTGGAAGTTTGCTGTGGTCGTAGATTACTATTAGCAATCACAGAATTCTGAGAAAATACGGGTGTAGTGGAATTCCATGGATCTTGAGGCGTAAACACCTGCTGTAGTTGATAAGGATCTGTAGCACTTCCTACTTCTGCAAAACTCGCTCTGATCTTTGCATAAGATAGGACCTTGCTTTCGATATTAAATGCTTCGGTCAAGACAGAGCTGAGGGAAACAGAAGGATAGAAGTAGGAGTTGTTGCTAACGGGTAGCGTAGAAGACCAATCATTTCTAGCTGTGACATCCAAGTACAAATAACTCTTGTAGCCTAAACTAACCGAACCGAAAACACTTTGCGTCTCATACTCACCGATGGCACTACGATTGGTATTAGTAGTAGCATTATTCGCTACATTGTAGAGACCATTAATGGTCACATCATTCACACCAATGTAGTTCTGCTTGTAATAGTTACTTCGGTATGCGCCTCCTACAAAAGCGGTTAGAGAGATATCTTCGTTCAAGTATTTATCAAAGGTCAAGATGGCATCGAAATTAGTTTCTTGCCTTCTCACTACGTTCTCATTATACGCTTGAGTTCTAGCGGCTCCACTCTTAACTCTTTCATTACGAGTTACGGATATTCTCGTATCCGTCCAGACATCCGTTCCACCACGCACTAGTAGGTCCAGATCAGGAGTAATATCATAAGTCAAGGAGACGTTTCCAACAAAACGATCCTTATCATTTGCTCTCGTCAGTACCTTTTGCTCGTAAAATCGATTCATCGCAAAAGAGTGCTGCCAGTTAGCGTAGGGATATTCATCATCAGGGCGAGTGATATGAACATCCATAAACTCTTCATATCGCTTCAGTAAACCCCAATCGTCGTGGCGATGATGCCAAGTTTGTGGTTCCCAGAAAACCGGCTGTTGCCGGTTATCGGAACCGGATTTGATGTACTCCGTACTTACCTTCATACGGACCTTATCCGCCAACTGATGGTTAATATTTACCCGAAAGTTAGTACGTCGAAAATCGTTGTTGTATAAAATTCCTTTTTGATCAAGTCGTCCAAGAGATAGCCGTATGTTTCCTGTACCATAGTTACTTGAAACAGCCAAGTTGTGAGTCTTTGTACTACCCGTTTCCCAGAAGTTTTCCCAGCTATCTGGAACAGGGACCAAGGGAGCTACTTCCTCCCCAGACCACCAATGTCTAACCAGACGCCCATCCATTGGTGCCCCCCAACTTTCATCTACACCTGCGGTACCATTTAGAGGATAACTCGTGCCGTAAGCCGCTTGAAACTGCTCAATCGCTAATGGGTCAGTAACTCCTCCATTCCTACCATCCGCATACCAAGTTACGTAGCCATTACCTCCTCCGTAAATATCTTGAAACTCAGGGACTACAAAAGGTCGTTCGTAGGTCAGGTTTGCGTTGTATTCTACTTGTAAGCCTTCTACTCCACTACCATCCTTAGTTGTGACGAGAATTACACCATTACTACCTCTTTCTCCGTACAAGGCCGCTGCATTTGGGCCTTTCAGTACTGTAATGGAAGCAATATTATCTGGACTAATCTCCGAAATACCACCACCATACACGTTGTTTTCTGAAGCGCCTGAAATTGGGGCCGCAAAATCGCCTTCCATTGGCACTCCATCAATCACATAAAGGGGTTGATTGTTACCCAAAATAGAGCTGTTTCCTCGAATCGTTACCTGAGATCCACCACCTGGTACATTAGCCGCAGCAATTTGTACTCCTGCCACGCGACCAGATAAACTATTCACGACATTTGTCGATCTAGCTTCTACCAACTCTGCCGCATCCACATCTTGTACGGCATACCCTAACGCCTTTTTCGCTCGTTCGATACCAAAGGAGGTTACCACCACCTCATCCAGTACAATATTACTTGCCGATAGTGTTATCTCAAAAAAGGTGGTTGTCCCGATCTCCATCTCCAAAGGCGTGTAGCCAGTATAGGAGATTACCAATACTTCTGCCTCCTCGGGAATACCTGATAACTCAAACTTTCCATCAATGTCAGTAATAGTACCTTTACTAGTACCCTTAACAGCAATTGTCGCCCCAATCAGAGGTTCGCCATCACCGTAGACAACGCCAGAGATGGCTTTGTCCGCAGTAGTTCCATTCGCCATTAGACTGACCAACATTAGATGGAGAAAAAACGCACTCAATCGTAATCGTAAGGCCATAATCTAGTGAGTTTAAAAGTGTTAATAAATGCTAATGTTTTTCCCACCAACGACATAGGTATATCCGTCAGACCAAGGGTCTGTTCCTAAATCCTTGTGCCAAATTGGCGGGGGTGTTCTTTTGGCTCTAGCTTCTCCTAAACAGGAAATTCAAGGTGTTTTTAAACCTTATTGTTTGATTACTGTCTTAAAGTTAGTTGTATTGTATGCACCTCTCACAACTGAATTTTCCTTAAATTGACATAGCCAACAACTAGGACATACGAATACATTGAAGTATTCCCCAAATTTAATTTCAAGTAAACCCACTCCCATCAAATTAAATAAAGCAGGCAGCAGTAGCTAGAGAATTTATTGTTTTACACTTACGAGACTTGACAAGCTATTTTGCTATGCCCATTTCAAAATCAGAATTATTAAATCGCCTAATTTTATCTCTTACGAAGGCTGAAAAGAGGAACTTCCGGTTGTATGCCCGCAAAATTCAGCAAGATGGAGAGTTAAAATTCTTATCTCTTTTTGATCTTTTAGAGAAAAATGGAGACATAGACGAAAATGTCTTGTTGAACAAGCTAGAGATTAAGAATAAAAGCCAATTCTCCAGCCTGAAGCGCCACCTTTATCAACATCTCCTAACAAGCTTGCGACTCCTTTATAATCAGCGCTCCCTGGACATTAGAATCCGGGAACTAGCGGACTTTGCTACCATTCTTTACCAAAAGAATCTCTATTCAGAAGCTTTACAATTACTCAATAAAAGCAAGCAACTAGCTAGAAAGAGCCATAAGGATCACCTCCACCTGGAAATTGTAGAATTTGAGAAGAAAATTGAATCTAGACATATCACTAGAGCGAGTACAGAAAGGATACTGGATCTTATCGATGAGGCGCAAGCACGGAAGCAGGTGATTACTAGCGTGACCGAATTATCCAATCTAAAATTGAGGCTACAAAGGTTCTTTATCAATCATGGGCCAGCTCAAAACGAAAAGGATAAGGAACAAATTCATTTGTTTTTTCAAAGTCTTTTACCTCCACTGGATGAAGAACATCTAACCTTTTTTGAAAAGGTCTATCTCAACCAATCCTACTTTTGGTTGCATTACTGCAAGCTCGAGTTTGAAGCCTGTCTGCAACACGCTAACAATTGGGTTCAGCTTTTCCAGGATGAACCTGATATGATCAACAAAGACCTCGAAATTTATCTGAGAGGATTGCATTATAGAGGTCTTATATCATTTTGTCTAAGAGATGGAAATACCTTCTTAGGCACTCAAACTACTCTACATGCCTGTGCTTCAGCTCCAGATATCGTTTGGTCGGACATTACATCGATTCAACACGGTCTGTTTTTAATCAATGGACAAATCAATAAGCTTCTTCTATTCCCATTGATAGAAGATGCCGAACAACAAGTACACTTCGCCCTGGAGAAATTGGAAAAAATTAAGGATCGCCTTGATCCACACAAGGTTATGGTCATACAATACAAAATAGCCCAATTGTATCTAAGGGATGGTCAAATCGATCGTGCGATCGATTATCTCAATCAAATCCTAAATCATCCGGGCAAACATTTACGTGTAGATTTACAGATATATACGAGGTTATCTCTGCTAATGGCACACCACGATCAACACAATGATATTGTCACGGATTACCTCTTGAACACCACACAGCGTTTCTTTCAAAAAAACCAGCGAATGAGTGCGACCCCATTAGTTATCCTACAGCTTTTCAAGAAGATCACTAAACTAGACCCTAGGAGGGCCAAGGAAGAAATGCAGAGCTGCTTGGAGGAACTTAATACCTTGGCAGTAGCTCCTTATGAACGTAGAGCGTTTGTGTTCCTGGATATTAGACCCTGGCTAATTAGTCATCTGGAACAACAACCGGTGAAAGAAGTACTCTTACAAATGCCCCCCCAGGAACTCAACTAAAAGTATACGCTTCGAGTAACTTTTGTCAAAACTATTTAGCTTCTCCCGATCTATATTTTGCTACTTTTAGTTCGAAAACCAACTTTGCAGGACAAGGTTTTAGTATTGACCTGCCTTCGCTTAATCTTCTAATCATGTGTAAATCCATCAATTTAATTACCATTCTATCTTTATTGTTGTTATTCTCTAGCTGCGAATCAAAGAAGGAAACAGATCAGCAAGAGGAAGAGAAAACAACGACTACCTTCCCGACTACAGGCCAGATCGAAAAGCTACAAGCTCAATTAGATCAATTTATTTCGCCAGGAACTCTACCACAAATCATTGCAGAGGGCTTTGATTGGTCAGAGGGCCCCTTATGGATTGCAGATAAAAACATGCTCCTATTCTCTGATATTCCCCCCAACAGTATTTATAGCTGGACTGAACAAGGAGGAAAACAGCTGTATTTGAAACCTTCTGGGTACACGGGAGACCAGGATAGAAGTGGTGAACCCGGTTCGAATGGACTACTCTTGAATCAGAAAGGACAATTGGTACTTTGTCAGCATGGAGATCGGCGTCTTGCCAGAATGGATGCCCCGCTTGATACACCAACTGCTCAGTTTATTACCCTTACAGACTCCTATGACGGCAAACGTTTCAATAGTCCAAATGACGCTACCTATAATAGCAAAGGAGAGTTATTCTTTACCGACCCTCCCTATGGCTTAGAAGGCAAAATGGACGACCCTAGCAAGGAAATACCCTTTCAGGGCGTGTATAAATTGGGGCTTGATGGAAAAACGATCTTACTAACAGATGAAATGACTCGTCCCAATGGCATTGCACTTTCTCCAGATGAGCAGACCCTGTATGTAGCCAATTCCGATCCCCAGAAAGCGATATGGATGGCTTTTGATTTGACGGAAAATGGTGTAGAAAATGGTCGAATTCTTTTCGATGCGACCAGTATGGTAGGCCCTGAACGCAAAGGACTGCCGGATGGCCTTAAGGTGCATGCAAGTGGAAATCTCTTTGCCACTGGTCCAGGTGGCGTACTCATTCTCAGTCCAGAAGGTCAGCACTTAGGAACCATCTTAACGGGTCAGGCTACCTCAAATTGTGCATTCAATGCAGATCAATCCCAATTATTTATGACAGCAGATATGTATGTAATGCGGATCGATATATTGTAAAATGACCTGAGGCAACTAGTCCATTTTGTCTGGATTTATTCCATCTTGCGGGGTCTTTTGCCAATCTTTTACAATCACAAAAAGTAATGCTATTGTGATAATTACGAGGAAGGGTAAGACTAGCCATAAATCTAGTCTTACTGTACCCTCTGGTGCATCTTGTAATAAATCACGATTAGCAGTCTGCCAAAAGCCAAACGCTGTCCAGATGACAATCAAGATGCCAACCTGAATACGATTCTGTCCGCTCATATTTAATCTAATGTTCGCCTAGGCTTTGCCCAAAAAATTCATTGTCGGTTCCAGGAATGACTAGAAGGCTTAGTACTTTGCTTCAAATTTTGAAATAAGTACCCATTGAAAGGTTTTGCTTCTTTGACGGGTTAGCAGATATGATTGTACATAGTAGAACAGAGGGTTGGATCCAAATACGAGTGGTAATATACAAAACATGGAAGTATTTAGCTCCTTTTGATCAGCTTTACTCCTTCAGGTCATGTACCCCATAAAGAATAGCGCTCATTACTACTTATGTAAAAGGGGATCCGCTCGGAGCGTGATCCAGCCAGAAGATTTTCGTCCATCAGAGCTTATACTGAGTTTATATTTACCAGGTGCAGCTATTGGCAATTGTAGTTTCTCTCCAAAAAAGGGCTTTCCTCCAGCATAGCCCGAAAACTGCTCAACCAATACTCCCCTAATCTCATTTACCTCCTGTGCTGTTTTGGCTTGCTTTAAATCCGAGCTAATCCCAGATAACCAGTCTTTCTGTTCGACTTGAGTTAAGACACTATTCAAATACTGAACTACTTTCTCAAGTTGAACTTTGAGCGCCGAAATTGCTGCTGGAGATACGGAGAAGAAGTATCGCCAATATTTACGATTAAGTCCAGATTCTACCGCCGTTCTCCAACTCACTTCCCGATCCGAAAAGGGGTCTTGAATTACTATAGAAACCGAGTCTATGGATGCATCTCCAACCCAAAACTGAATGGGTGCTCCATAAGCGGGGTTCTGTCCCCTGAACTCAAATGTTGGTTGCTTGCGCCCGGTATTGATTCTTCGCCATTGCGTGGCTGGCCTGCCGCCAAGCAGGTGCAGCGGTTCGGTTATTACACTATCGTGCAGCTGTCGCAAGGGGCTAATATCATCCAGAACCCAAATACTGCGCCCATGCGTTCCCGCGATCAGGTCTCCATCTCTCGGGTGAATCACGAGATCATGGACAGCGACGGTTGGTAGTTTTCCCATCAACGGGATCCACTTCTCCCCTCGGTTATAGGAAAAATGAACAGCCTCCTCCGTACCTACAAAAAGGAGATCTGGGTTTTCTGTATCCTCTCGAATGACATAGGTACTGAAGTCCTTGGGTAAATTACTCGTTATATTCTTCCAGGAGGCGCCAAAATCCTCCGTGACAAAGACGTAAGGTTGCATGTCATCGTAGCGATGGTTGTCCAGTGTGATATAGCATCGTCCCGCTTTAAAAGCCGAAGGTGCAACGCGGCTTACCCATATTCCTTTATCTACTCCTGGTAGATTTTTTCCTACTTCTTGCCAATGAGTTCCTCCATCTTTAGTAAGGTGAATGAAGCCGTCATCTGTACCAGCCCAAACTACAGATTCATTAACCGGGGATTCTCCTATAGTAATAATGGTGAAGTGATTCTCTCCCCCAGTCACACTATTCGTTAGATAACCGCTTTTACTTGGATTGCGCCGCTCTGGGTCATTGGCTGTAAGATCTGGGCTGATAATCCGCCATTTCTTCCCTTGATCTACTGATTTAAACAAATAGTTCCCCCCGAAATACAGGGTGTTAGGGTTATTAGGGGATAAAACTAAGGGGCTACTCCAATTAAAGCGAAACTGGGGTGGTAATAAAGGACGTTCAAGGTTTTCATAGAAGAACCATTGTTCGCCCGGATTGATGGTGTATTCTATGGCCGTTTCTTCAAAATCTGGATCAAAGTGGTCGGCAAAATTGAGGGTAGTCTCAGGCGTAGGGGTGATGTATTGATGTTCTCGGGTTTCCAGGTTTAAGCGGGTGGCAAAGCCCACATGATTTACGAGATAGAGCGTCCGCCAGTCGGTAGGATCTACTTGGGCGTGAAAGCCATCTCCTTCTCCTACCCAGGTATTATGCATATTTAAGATGCCCCTTACCTCTCTACTGTTACTAGGGCCTATCCAAAGGCCGTTATCTTGTAGCCCCCCTACTACCCAATAGGGATCTCGCATATCCACACCAATAGCATAATATTGGCCAATCGCCATGTTATTGAACGATAGAAAAGTCTTACAACCATCTACCGTTAACCGCAAGCCTTGATCCGTACAATGGTACATAATTTTACTATCGTGGGGCGCTATCCATAAGTCGTGATCATCTCCGCCATCTCGACGCCATCTCGGTCTGGTAAATGTCTGGCCCCCATCCGTCGAAAATTGAAAGTCCCGAGAAACCACGTAAATATTTTGGGGATCATTGGGGTCAATTTCTATCTGTCCATGATAAAAGGGACGCACAGCATGTTTCAACAAAAATGTCCAACTTTCTCCACCATCATCCGAGCGATAGACGCCCGAGCCAGGTACGCCTGCTGGCAAATTTTCATCTGCTTCGACTGCCGCCACCATGATATCAGGGGATTTTTGACATATCGAAATATCGATCATTCCCGTTTCGCCTGTGGGTAGGCCTTGGGTTAATTTGATCCAGCTTTTCCCTCCATCCATACTTTTGAACATACCTCCACTTTCACCACCACTGGTGTACCAGTACGGCTGCCTCAATCGGTGATAGAAACCTGCAAATAAAATAGATGGGTTTTCGGGGTGAATGATAATTTCGGTACAACCCGTCTTTCCATCATTTGGTAAGCCGCCGCTTAACTTGGTCCAGTTCTTTCCTCCATCAACAGATTTAAACAAACCTCGATCTCCTTTGTATCCCCATAAATGACCTACCGCAGCTACATAAATAATATCCGAATTTGTTGGGTCTACTGCAATCTCTGCAATATGGTGAGTACTTTTTAGCCCCATATGGGAAAAGGTTTCCCCTCCATCAACAGATTTGTAGATGCCATCTCCCCAACCACTACTATTTCGATTCGCGGCCTCTCCTGTCCCTACCCAAATGATATCAGTTTGTTGCTGATCCAAGGTGACAGCTCCAATCGAACTCGTACCATAGCGATCAAAAATGGGCTTCCAGCTTAGTCCAGCATTGGTTGACTTAAAGACTCCACCAGAGGCAGAAGCACAAACCACATGACGATAATCCGAATGCAAAGCATCTACTGCTGCAATTCGCCCCATCATATTTGCCGGGCCAATATTGCGCCAATGAAGATCTCTGGAGAAATTATTGTCAACTCTTTGCCCACTCAAAGAAATACTCAAGGACGTGAAGAGAAATAGAAAAGCAATGGACTTGCGCATGTTGGTTTCGTTTGGTCTCAAAAATACATTTCCTAAAACTAAACATACGGCCGCACTTATGCAGGAAGTGAACTTAACTTTTTCATCTTAGATCAAGTATGGAACAACTTTTGAGCAATACAAAAAATAATGTCCTTACCTCAAACCTGAGATAAGGACATTCATTATTTCCAATTCGGAATCGCCCTTAAGGGCTAACCCCGTTTTGATGCTTCAATAGTTAGATCTATCCAGCGGCCCCTACTTTGAATGCTACTTCCAAACGATCCCAGCGCAACGCTACATCTCCCTCTCTAACCAAGAATTCCAATCGTTCGATCTGTTCTTCAAGATCTGAAGGAACGACTTCTACTCGCAATGCGTCTTTCGACTCATCATAGTTGTAGTCTCCCCATTGATCTGCTTCAGTGTTAAAAATTACAGTCCACTTCTCCTTATTAGGTATGGTGAAAAGCGCATAGCGACCAGCTGGAAGGGTTTGACCTTCAACCGTTACATCTTGAGCGATCTCAATCGTTGTTGCTTCATTGGCACCAGTACGCCATACTTCTCCATAAGGTTCGAGATCGCCCCAGATGGTACGACCTTTCACAGCTGGACTACTGTAATCAATTTTAATATCTACGCCAGCAATGTTACCTGTCGCCTCTTTGGGAGGACTGGGTCGGCTTGATTTATCTTCTTCAGGCTCTTCAGTGGTGTCCGTAGTAGTAGTTTCAGTTTCTTCTGTTTGATCTGCTTCACCTCCTTGCTCCGATTGGGCAGTGGGGCCACAAGCAAAAACGAAGAAGCATAGTAAAAAGGCCAATCCTTTGACGATGTTTTTCATAATTCTGCAAATTTTGGCGACAAATTTATTACATTATTCTTGAAGTTTATACCTAAACAGGAATGTCTCAAAAAGTTGAAACCATTAGCTCTGTGGTCATGATAAGAGTGATTTTTCAATCATCCGTACATTCTTTCCAACATTCCGACTTGGGGCAACGAAATAATACCCGCTAAAACAAGTATCAATGAAGAGGAGAAACTTTATCCAACAAGCTGCTGCAGTCTTGCCACTTTCTGTGCTAGCCTGTGACACAGACCATAGCCCATCAGAAGTTCAAACAGATGAGTTATCGAACAGTTCACCAATACGTAACAATCCTATTGGAATTTCTACGTATTCTTTTTGGCAATTCAATGGCCCCAAAGAAGATACCCCCATTGAATTCTGCATTGATGAAGCAGCTAGACTAGGTTTTAATGGCATAGAATTGTTACTGGTACAAATGACTTCCGAAGAACGCCCCTATCTACATCAATTGAAAAAGCGGGCTTTCCACGCCGGGCTAGATCTTATGGGCTTTTCTACACATCAAGGCTTTCTGTCTCCTGATCCAGCTAAACGGCAGGAAAATATTGATAAGACCAATCATCAAATTGAGTTAGCCTATCAATTAGGCATTCCGACCATGCGGCTTAATACTGGGCGATGGGGTACTAGCAAATCTTTCGACGACTTGATGGCAAATCGTGGCATAGAACCTCCTGTAGAAGGATATGATGATGAAGATGGATATAAATGGGTAATGGATTCGATTGAAAAATGCATCCCAAAAGCTGAAGAATGTGGAGTGGTGCTAGGTTTAGAAAATCATTGGGGTTTGGGAAGAACTGCGCAAGGTGTGAAGCGGATTGTAGATGAGATTAACTCCCCGTGGTTGCTTGTAACCTTAGACACGGGAAACTTCCTGGAAAACCCCTATGACCAATTGGAGGTGTTGGCACCGCAGACCATCTTAGTGCAAGCTAAAACTTATTTTGGGGAGGGTAAATGGTATACACTGGACCTGGATTATCCTAAAATTGGGGCCATCATGCGGGCTGTAGATTATCGAGGCTACATCTCTTTAGAGTTTGAAGGTAAAGCGGATGTAAAGGAAGCTATCCCTGCCAGTCTAGCCCTACTACGCAAGGCCTTTTACCATCCCGTCTAAACCCTGTCTGCCTGTATACTGTCCTGAGCAGACACTAGGGGGCCTAAACCGGGACCAAACTTCCGGCGATACTGACTAGGCAAAAAACCGGTGTATCGCTGGAATAGATCTCGAAAGGTGTTCACGTCAGTGTAACCAACGGCAAACATGGCTTGACTGATGTTGCTTTCCGAACTTTCTAAAATGCGTTTAGCCTCTTCAATACGCAACCTTTGGATGTAGGTCCGAGGAGTATTACCTGTAGCAGCTTTAAATCGCCTGATCAAATTTCGTCGGCTCATGCCAAATCGTCGAGCTAACTCATCCAGTCTTAAAGATGAATCATAATTAGACTCCATGAATTGTTGTACTTCCAATATTTGCTGATCGGCGTGATTCTTCTGGTTTCTAAAGATCATAAAGGGTAACTGCGAGGATCGGCCATAGTCTATTTCAAGTTCCTTTGAAATCCGAATCGCCACCTCTTTAGAAACAAACTTCTCCACTAAATAAAGAATGAGGTTAAAGGAGGAAAAGGTCCCCCCCGAAGTGTATAAGCCATCCGTATCTGTAATGATACATTCCGGCACCCATTTTACCTGCGGATATAGGAGCTTAAGTTCATCAATCCAGGCCCAATGCGAAGAAGCTTCTCGATTATCCAATAAACCTGTTGCAGCCAAAAAATAAGCACCCGTACAGACGCTTCCTAGCTCAACTTGGCCACTTTCACGCATTTTCAATAGCCATTGTATCAAAGGTTGATTCTGATCAACTCCCTGTCTCTGCTGGTGATTGAGGGGTGGAATAATAACCAAGTCCGTCTGATCAATCTCCTCTAAGTGGGCATCTATTTTTACCCCATACCTACCTAAGTGAACCTCAGACGCTCCTAGGTGACTAGCCACCCGAACATTAAAAACCGGGCCAGCTATCCTATTAGCTACATCAAAAACCATAGTAATTCCTGTAATAGCTACAGCACTGGTATCTCCTTCGGGAATGACGAGTACAATATCTTTCATACTTATTTCTTGTGTCACTATACACTTTGAAGATGGCAATAAATGCCGGTAATTCAGAAGTCTGACCCCAGTAACTGTAGACTAATCGACCAATTCAAAATTTATCCCTATAAACCTGAATAGGGAAAAAGTTTATCGACCAACACCTTAGGGGAGGCAGGTAGCCATGTTACTCCCAAAGTATGAACTAGCGCTCTTTTAGGGCAAAACCTGAGTCCGTTTACACAACCTTTTGAAGCCAAAAAGCCCCTTTATGTAAAAGGAACAGCTATGAATAAGATTTTACCCTACTATAGTTTGCTCTCCATCGTATTTCTAATGGGATGCCTACAAGCCTTTTTTGTCGGTATACCCAAAACGCTTAGGCACCACCCCATCGTCAATCAGCTTTTGGAAAATCCCACTTCCAATGCGCTTTTACTAATAAAAAATGGGGAGGTAATAATTGAACAACATGCAGACACACAACTTCCCTTGGCAAGTATTTCTAAAATTGTCATTGGGATGGTATTTGCAGAGCAACTAGCAGAAGGCCTAGTGGAGCCAGATCAGAAGATATCCCTTCCGCAGTTGGAAAGGTTCTATGTGGATGATGAAAACTATCAAACCTGGAAAAAGCTTGGAGAAGAACAGGGTTGGATCAATAACAATCAGGTAGCCTTAAAGTACATCGCACAAGGTGCCATTCGTTTTAGTGCTAATACTAATGCTGATTTCTTGATGGATTATTTAGGACTTGATACCATTAATGATTGGCTACAAAAGCAGGATCTGAATACCCATGAAGCAATCTTCCCTTTCAATGCTTCAGCTCTACTTTGTCACAACTTCGAAGATCTACCAAAGCGCCATTTTTTAAGCAAGATGGATACGATTTCATCAGAGGCTTACTACCAGCAAGTCTTATCTATTCACGAACGCTTAAGGAGGGGTGATAAGCAGTTAAAGCAATCGTCAGATCAGCTAAAAACCCAGCAGCAGGCCTATCTCAAAATCTGGTCGGATCGCTTTACCAAAGCAACAGCTCAGGATTATGCTAGAATTACACAGTTGCTACTAAACAAAGAGTCTTCGGGCAAAGAACTAAATGAACAACTTACATTTCTTTTCGAAGAATGGGCCTTTGAAGAAAACCCAGGTTTAGATCAACAATTTTCAAGTATAGGGTATAAGGGAGGAAGTACCGATTTTTTGCTGAATACGGTACTGTATCTAGAAGATAAAAAAGGTAATCAAGCACAGGTTATTCTATTCTTGAACGAGCTTTCACCCAAAAAGCATATGATGATCAGTAAACTATTTAACAGTTTTGTTTTTGATCTGGCTACTAATGATGAGTTTGCCGATGGTATCCGGCAAATTTTAGCCACTGAAAACTAGCCCCTATGGTATCGGAACCACCAGCCCTAGTAGTGGTAACTGATCAAACCGCTTCCCTCGCTCTCCAGATAAAACTAATCCGAAGTCCCAGTGGACCTGGCGCCCACGAGCTCGAAACCCGAAGGTAAACATTCCTGATTTTGCAGCTGGTATCCAGATATTTTCGGACATGAAATGCCAGCGGCCTAGCAAGCGATATTGTCCACTACACAAATAGATGGGTTGAACAGAAAACTCACCTTCCACCAAACCAAATCCAAGACCTACACTGATATGGCGATCCTTTTTCCCATAACTCACGGCTCCTAATACAAACCCTAAATCCAGAAACTCATCTGAATCTGGGATTTCGACAAACATAGCACCAAACCCTAGATTCACATCTTGGTCCGAAACAGGGACGGTCACCTTTGGGCTCACGGCAAAGCCTGGTCGATACTCTGCACTATCCAGAGCGGCGAATAAAGTTAGAAGTTCAAAACTGAGCCCTATACTGAATTGCTCCGAGGCACCATACTGAACTTGATTGAAGAAGATGCTTAGGTTTTGATAAAACAGTTCTCCTTTTTCCGGGCCGAATCCACTTGGCACCAGGAACACAGCATGGGTAGCAGGTGAGGGAGCTACTGCTAACTCATCATTGGATTGGCTAAAAACCAGCGTTGCACCACATAGTCCTATTAATAGAAGGCAGGCTCGAAATCGAGCTGCACAGCTAAATAGTGCCATTGGGACGCAGGCACTTTTAGTACATCGGGCAGCCACAATCACTTGCTCTACAACTCGCTAGAAATAGCAACATCAAGAGGAAGGAGATAATAAGAACGGGTCTACGATGAAGAAAAAGAGATAGCTTGGCGTATACTTGCATTGAAAAGGGTTTTTAACCAGCTTAAAACTACAAAATTCCTGGATTTACTTAAGTATCAGTGGCCGTGCAAGAGAATACTTCTATAGGTGCAAAAAAGCGAATCTTAGTTACTGTCCTTAACTGGGGCTTAGGACATGCGGCCAGATGTGTCCCCTTAATTCAGGCGTTGCAAGCAGCAGATCATAACATTCTTTTAGCGGCTGATGGCAGAGCAGGTCTACTCTTACAAAAGGAGTTTCCGGAACTCACCTACCTAGCGCTACCATCCTATAATATTCGCTATGGATCTTCCAATATGATCCTAAACATCGCCTGGCAATGGCCAAAGATCCTACAAGCTGGTTTACGTGAACATTGGAAAATAAGGGAGATTGTCACTAAATACCAAATCGATCTAATCATCTCCGACAGTCGATTTGGTTGTTATCATCCCAACGTTAAGAGCATATTCGTAACTCACCAGTTGTGGATACGAACACCTTTTCCTTTTCTTTCCTTTATTGTCAACCAGTTTAATCATTGGGTCATTCGCAAATATGATGAATGTTGGATTCCAGATTGGCCCGAAGAACCCCGTTTGGCAGCTGAACTCAGTCGCCCCATACCCAATTTGGTCACTCGGTATCTCGGGCCATTATCCCGGATGACGGTGGGAGAAAATCAGACGGTAAGCTTTCCCCTGGTAGTCATCCTATCTGGTCCAGAGCCCCAACGTAGTAGATTTGAGCAAATGGTTTTAAGACAAGCAAAAGACCTTAATCAAGCTGTACTATTAATCCAAGGTAAGGCAGAAGACTCAGAAAAAGAAAGGACTGAAGGCCCGATTAGCATGCGACCATTTGCAGCAGGAAAGGAGTTAAATAAAATTCTTGCACAGGCAAACCTGGTTCTCTGCCGGTCAGGATATAGCAGTATCATGGACTTGGTAAGGCTAGGTAAGCGAGCGATACTAGTTCCTACACCAGGACAAACCGAACAAGAATACCTAGCGCAAGTTTGCCAGGAAAAGGGGTGGTTTTATAGCCAAACCCAGAATCAATTTAATTTGCAAAAAGCCATGGAAGCTTCTATCCATTATCACCCTGAGGAGCAAGTAGGCGGAAAAAGGAAATACCAACTCAAGGAAGTTGTAGGCGAGCTTTTAGCTAGGCTTGAATCGTAGCTTATCAACTAAAATTCAAACCTAACCCCCTGCTACATAAGGATCTCAATTGTTCCTTGATCCAGCGCACATTTATTTCTTATTGAAGGTATTCATCGTGAAGTTCAACCCAATTGCGGCAAAACTCTTGGCCGTATCAGCAGCATATTTAACCAGTTCAGGGAGTTTGTCTCTTTCTTCACTTGTCCATTCCCCCAGCACAAAATCTACCTGACGTCCCTTGGAGAAATCATTACCAATACCAAAGCGTAGCCGCGCATAGTTATTCCCTCCACACATTCTATTAATATCCTTAAGGCCATTGTGGCCTCCATCACTCCCCTTACCACGTAGTCTTTGCTTACCAAACTCAAGATTAAGATCATCGACAATCACCAATAGGTTTTCTTTGTTGATCTTCTCTTTGGTCATCCAGTAGCGCACCGCTTTACCACTTAAATTCATGTAGGTAGAGGGTTTCAACAACACTAAGGTCCGACCTTTGTGCTTTCCACGTGCGATATCCCCAAGATGCTCATGCTTCCATTCCGCAGTAAATTCTTTGGCCAACGCATCGACAACATCGAAACCAATATTATGTCTCGTATCATCATACTTGGCTCCCATATTACCTAAACCTACGATCAAATACTTCATTGGGTCTGGTTCTTGTGGTTTCTTTTTGTACCAGTTTGTTAGCCACTTAAACATTACACTGCCACATCAAAATCACGCAATGCCTCATTCAAGGAGACTTTCTTATCTGTACTTTCTTTGCGTTGCCCAATGATCAATGCACAAGCTACTTGATAGTCGCCAGCAGGGAATGTCTTCGTATAAGTGCCTGGAATTACAACCGAACGTGGGGGTACTTCTCCACGGTAAGTAACTGCTTCCTCTCCCGTTACATCAATGATTCGCGTAGATTTCGTCAATACCACATTCGCCCCAAGCACAGATTCTCTGCCTACTCTGACACCTTCTACTACAATACATCTTGATCCAATGAAGCAATTATCTTCGATAATCGTTGGGGTGGCCTGTAGTGGCTCCAATACTCCACCGATACCAACACCACCACTCAAATGCACGTTGCGGCCAATTTGTCCACAAGAGCCAACGGTAGCCCAAGTATCTACCATGGTACCACTTCCTACCCAAGCTCCTATATTAACATAACTTGGCATCATAATCACTCCAGCTTCCAGATAGGCTCCGTGCCTTGCTATCGCATGCGGAACTACCCGTACTCCTTTTTCCGCGTAGTTTCGCTTCAAAGGAATTTTATCATGAAATTCGAAAGCTCCCACTTCAATGGTCTCCATTTTTTGGATCGGAAAATACATGACAACGGCCTTCTTCACCCAATCATTTACCTTCCAGTCGTCGCCATCTGGCTCTGCTACTCGTAATTTCCCAAGATCAAGCTGATTAATTACTTCACGAACAGCTGCTTGAGTAGACGCCTCCTTTAATAGTTCTCTATTGTCCCATGCCTGGGATATGATCGATTTTAAATCTTCCATTATTGAATTTTATTTCTCTAAGTTCTAATTCTAGTGAATACTCAGAGATGGTGATTTTTAAAAACAGGGCCGAATTTAAGGAATGTTGGGCTAAAAGTTCATCAATGAAAGCTATGCTCTCTTACTTAAACCGCATCTTGGATTTGTTGATGCCTTTCGTAGGCCAGTTTAGCAGCCGCCAGATCTTCTAAGGCATGCCCAACCGACTTAAAAAAGGTTATTTCTTCTACATTCGTCCGCCCCACGTGTAGCCCTCTGCACAAGCCAAAAAGATCCGCTTTTATATCTTCCAATTGGCATACACCAGTGGCAAGTGGAATGGCCAAATCGCCACTTTCTTTTGGCGCTCCTTGTAAAGTATCCACGAAAAGTGTGCTCCTTCGAATCACCTCATCATCTGCCTCTCTCATATCCGATTTATAGGACCCTACTAGATCCAAATGCTGTCCCGGTCTTAAAAGGTGGCCAGGAATGAGTGGGTGAACACTCATCGTCGCCGCAGAAATGAGATCAGCTTCTTGAATGGCTTTCTCTAGGTTCCTAACCACCTGGAGTTCGAAGGAGTTCCCTGCGAGAGTTTCGACAAGATGTTTGGATTTTTGTTCATCCCTGCCCCAAACAGATACCTTTTGGATGGGGCGATTACTAGCGTGTGCCGCTATCAAATAAGGGGCTAAGCTTCCTGTTCCAATTACCAACAAATGTGTAGAATCCGGCCTAGATAAATACTGAGAGGCTAAAGCGGAAGTAGCTGCTGTGCGCAAATTGGTCAACACCTTAGCATCCATCTCCAGTATAGAGCGACCAGTAGGCAAATCAAACAAGGTATAGCTCCCCTGAATACTCGGTAATTGATACGCTGTATTATGGGGAGAAATGGTCACGATTTTAAGGCCCAAAAATTGCCCATCATCCCAAGCAGGCATCAGCAGTAAGGTCGAATCAGGGCCGACGGAAGGGTTTGGATAATCATGATGGTGACGCATCGGAACCGTAATCTCTGCTCGAAAAGCTTGTTGTAAAGTCTTTATCAAACTAGGATAGTCCAATAATTCCAATAACTGATCATTGCTAAGGCGAATCATACTAAATATCGATATGGGGAGAAGTAAAACATGTTCAATTTTTTCATTTTCTAGACCTACCACTTTTCACCAACATGTCTCGAATCCGCTGGTTTAGATCGGTCTGTTGCTGTAGTTCCTCCAGGGTTATATGTAAGCGGTATCGCCAATAGTGTTGTGGATTGCTAGGTTCATTGATCCGCTCATCAAATGGGTTTGTTCTCCTAATGGTGGCGTCCATAGCCAGAATGTCCTGTATGGGAAAAACGGCCCACATGCTTGGCCAATTCAGGTGTTGCTGAAAAATAGCCTGGGCAACAAAGGGTTCACAGAAATGGGGTGGCTCACCTCGAAAACCCAATTCCTGCTGATAAAACCGCTGTATCTGAGCCCTTTCACTCTCTTCCCACCAAGCCCTAATCGGAGACATATCATGGGTAGATGGACTACATACAGACAAATAAGGAATATCCTTGGCCTGCAAAAATTCACTAGCGGGATTCTTTGACATACGCTGGATTTCCAAGCTAAAGAAATCCAGTTCTTTCATGACTCCCGGCACACAGGCAGGCACCATTCCTAAATCTTCTCCACAAATCAACATATCCGTGGCCTGCTTGATGGCCGGAAGCTTAGTCATGGCCTGGTTTCGCCAAAAGTTCTCTTGTCTATGATAGAAATAATCATTGTATAGATCCCGAATGCTTTGTTGTTCCTGTGGGGACAAGGCCTGAAAAGAGGTCGTTTTTGTACTATCGATCCTAGGATGATAAGCCGGTTTATCCTGTTCCTTGGCCCTAAAGAATAATACATTACCTATCAAAGACAATAGCCCAGCCTGCAAATCCTTTAAGCCCGTATTTTCTTCCAATTCCAAAAACGTCTTGACCTTCCTTTGGGTATCAAACTCTGCCTTCAATTGTAAGCTTCCTGATCCCGATGGATCAGTTAAAAATATGGACTTCACCGCTTCCATCCGATCACCAAACACTTGCCCTAGAATCTCTTCTGTAATGTATGGGCTACAGAATCTTTCCTCACTAAAAGAGATCCCTCTCTGCTCGAATTCTTCCGGCCATATAGGTAAGGCGGGATTGAAATACCCCATGGTACCTTCGATTTGCTCCCATGGAATTTCCCAAATCCTAAAAAATCCAAGAATGTGATCAATGCGAAAAGCATCAAAATAATCTGAAAGTTGACGAAGTCGGTTTTGCCACCAGGTATAATCATCCTTGGCCATCTCTGCCCAATTGTAAGTTGGGAACCCCCAATTTTGGCCAGAGGCAGAAAAAGGATCAGGAGGGGCTCCTGCTTGCCCTCCCATATTGTATAGTTCAGGAGCAGTCCAAGCATCCACACTGTTTCTATAAATACCGATCGGAATGTCGCCTTTAAGCACCACTCCTTTGCTTCGAGTATAGGCCGCTGCCTCTTTCAATTGCTTATCCAAATAGAATTGTAAGAAGTACTGAAAAGCAATTTCATCATATTGACTACTACGGGGCTGGGTGCCCTTCTTCAGTAAGCTCGCTGAATAGGTGTGATGCTCGGTCCATTGCTTAAAGTCTGCTGTTTGATACTTATCCCGACAATAGCAAAACAGCGCGTAAGGTTTCAACCAATGTTGATTCTCCTTTAGATACTTCTTAAAATCTTTTCCCTGCAAAAAGTCCTGTTTGACTTCTTTGAAGATGGCCTTTGCGTATTTGAGTTTAAGCTTTATCACTTGCTCATAATCCACTACCTCCTTCTGGTTAAGCTCGACTTGCTCTGCCTTAAAGGTTGATAGATCCACTATGGTATCAAATCCGTCTACATCTTGTACGTGTAGATACATAGGATGCAAAGCAAATACCGAAATCGCAGCATAAGGGTAGGAATCTACCCAAGTGTAAGTCGCTGTCGTATCATTGATCGGCAGAATCTGGATCATTTGCATATTAGTCTGCTCAGCCCAGTCAGCCAAAGCTTTCAAATCCTTAAACTCCCCTACTCCAAATCCAGTTTCGCTCCGTAAGGAGAATACGGGAATGGCCACACCGGCTCCCTTCCAAGGATGCTCCTCTATTTTCATGTATTCATCAGCGATACGGACAGCCTTGTCACTTATCACACCTCCCGCTAAGGTTAGCTTTCTATTATCTCCCCGTTCTAACTGAACGACTCTTCTAGCTGATGTATCAAACAGCCCGTACTTATACTCCAATTGAGCTATTGATGGGGTGGCAGTCTGTCCCACCCAGTCTGGAAAATGCTGACCATTTAGCAGTAAAGGCTTGGAGTAATCCCAGTTGCCCAGACTTGGGAAGTTTCCCAATACACAAACCTGTAGACCTTTAGGTATGGTTACTGTTCGGATCGAAAATTGGAGTTGCCCTGCTGCAATCTTTCTGCTCGCCTTCTGCTTAGCCTGCCCTTGGCCAAAAATCACCGCAGTAAAAGCCGAATTGTACAAACCATTTTCGGCTACTCCTCTGGCTCTCCAACCGTCATGTATACCCAAACTACTTGCAGTAAACTTTGCGCAATCTAGTGTCCGCATTCCTCCCCATTCCTCATCTAGGAGATTTCCGTTATCATCCACTAGCACATATCGATACTGTAATTGGAAATTTGGTTCAATTTCTATTGAGGTGCTCCAATTGCCATCCTGGATATACTGGAGCTTCCGAGCTGATGGTAGCGCCCCCTCACCCAAGCTGGGATGATTTCCGACTAGGGCTAATCTTTGCCCCCACTGAGTATGGTATTGTATATGAAATTTGATAACCAACATCGATTGAATTTGTCAGGCTAATATTAAAGGAGCGAGACTCTTGCCTTGCACCCTGCTAGAAGGGCACGAATTTACGAACTCACCCTCTTTCTTCATACTATCTAGCTTAATATAAATGAGAAGGAGGAAAGCTCACTTTACATTTAAAACCAATGGTATTGTTAAGTTTAAGCCTATTATTTACATACTTAATGGTATGTATGATATACTATTGAAATGCTACAGTACAGGACGATCATATAATTATCTACCATATTTTAGCATATTGTTATCTTAGTAAGAGATAAACTAATCGGTATATGTCAACTGCATCACATCATTCTGATTCACACTACATACATGGGACTTCTCCCAAAGAACAGGCTCGCCTTTCTCTTCTAAATGATCTACTCAATAAGGCCTGTCTAAAAGAAATGAAATTAAGTACGGAGAAAAAAATCCTTGATATTGGGAGTGGCCTGGGACAATTTACACGATTGATGGCTAAAGTAACCTCGCAAAGGCCTTTTGTGCTGGGAATAGAAAGAGATCAACAACAGCTTCAGCAGGCGATCGACTTTGCTCAATCCAGTAATGAGCAAGAATTGGTAGTTTTCAGGCAAGGCGATGCTACTCAACTCCCACTCGAGGTGGAGGAGTGGGAAAGCTTCGACCTGGTGCATGCCCGCTTCGTTTTAGAGCATGTCAAACAACCGGCCGAGGTGGTACAACAGATGGTGGCGGCTTGCAGGCCTGGAGGTAGAGTAGTATTGGGGGATGATGATCATGATATATTTCGGCTGTATCCCGAGTGTCCCGGGTTCAAGGAACTTTGGCAAGCCTATATCCGATCCTATGACCGCTTGGGGAACGATCCGTACGTTGGCCGGAGATTAGTTCAGCTTCTTCATGAAGCTGGAATGCATAGAATCCGCAATACCTTCGTATTTTTTGGGGATTGCGCGGGCAACAGCACCTTTGAGGCATTTGTAGATAACATGATTGGGGTGGTAAACGGAGCAAGGTCTGTGATCATAGAGCATCAATTATTAACAGCCTCTGTCTTTGATCAAGGAATTGCTGATATGCATCAATGGAAAAAGCGAAAAGATGCCGCCTTATGGTATGCTATGCACTGGGCTGAGGCCTACAAACCATTGAAATAACTAAAACACGAATACCAACTTAAACTTATGCGACTATTATTATACTTATTGGGGTTACTTACCCTAGTATCCTGTCAAAACCAAGAAAGTGCCGAATTAGAAAATGTGGATTGGGCATTTTACCTAGGCGGGCCAGGATCTAATCAATATTCTCCCCTTAAACAGCTTACGGCTGAAAATGTAAAAAAACTGGAACAAGCCTGGATTTACCATACCGGCGATGGCGATTCTTTAGGGCGAACCCAGATTCAATGTAATCCATTGATTATAGATGGTGTTTTATATGGAAGTTCTCCAAAACTCAAGTTTTTTGCCCTTAACGCTAAAACCGGAGAGAAGATCTGGGAATTTGACCCTTTTGCATCAGAGGCCTACAAACAATTTGGAATGGGGGTCAATCGAGGGCTCTCTTTCTGGACTGATGGTACCGAAAAACGCATTCTCTGTACCGCCAAGGATTACCTATATGCTATTGATGCAGAAACAGGTTTATCCATTTCGTCCTTCGGAAAGAATGGAAGAGTAAGTCTTCACACGGGGCTAGGTGAAGCATTTGCGGACTACTTCATCGTAGCCAATACTCCCGGTATAGTTTATAAAGATTTAATTATTCAAGGGGCTCGTGTGAATGAAGCTACAGGTGCAGCACCGGGTCACATCAGAGCCTTCCATGTGAAAACAGGAGAGCTCGCATGGATCTTCCACACTATACCTAAACCTGGTGAGTTTGGACATGACACCTGGCCGGCAGATGCTTATAAAAAGATGGGTGGCGCTAATTCTTGGGCAGGATTGAGCCTAGATGAAGAACGTGGTATCGTATTTGTGCCCACAGGATCTGCTTCTTACGATTTTTATGGTGGCGATCGAGCAGGAGAAAACCTCTTTGCTAACTCTTTGATTGCACTTAATGCCGAAACTGGTGAACGTATCTGGCATTTCCAAACAGTACATCATGATGTTTGGGATAGAGACCTCCCCGCCCCCCCCAACCTAGTCACCGTTACTCATAAGGGAAAGAAAATTGATGCTGTAGCCCAGATTACTAAATCGGCCTATGTATTCCTTTTTGATCGTGAAACCGGCGAACCACTCTTTCCTATTGAAGAAGTCCCGGTACCCGCCTCAGAATTGAAGGGAGAAAGTACCTGGCCGACCCAGCCCATTCCAACCAAACCTCCCCCATTCTCTAGAAACCGTATGCTTCCTGAGGATGTTACCGATCGAACCCCAGAGGCTAATGCCTACGCCAAGACCATCTTGCAGCAAAGCAAAGAAGGTGCCCCCTTTATACCTCCAACACTGGAGGGAACTATCGTTCTCCCTGGTTTTGATGGAGGAGGAGAATGGGGCGGCGCTGCTTTTGATAATAGTAAAGGAATGATGTATATCAATGGCAGTGATATCCCTTGGATACTACAGATGATCCCGCACGAGACTTACGAAGGGACTTCCATGATTGAGAAAGGAAAAAGCTTGTACAATGTGTATTGTCTAGCTTGCCATGGAAAAGATCGAAAGGGGGGCAATGTATATGCCACCGTTCCTTCATTGCTAGGACTAAAAGAGCGCCTGCAAGAGCCGGAGGTTATTGGGATCATCAACAAGGGGAAAGGTGTGATGCCAGCTTTCGAACATCTAGAAGAAGAGGACAAGGAAGCACTCGCCGCTTTTATTCTAGAAAAAGAAAATGCTCCTGCCTATCGTGGAAAAAATGCGGGTAGAGAAAATTGGCCCTACCCCTATTACATGAATGGCTATCAGCGATTCAAAGATCCAGACGGCTACCCGGCTATCAAACCACCATGGGGTACGCTCAATGCCATCGATCTAAACAAAGGAGAAATTGCCTGGAAGGTAACCTTGGGGTCTCATACAGAACTGGAAGCAGCAGGAATGGAAGCAACTGGGACAGAAAACTATGGTGGCCCAGTCGTAACGGCAGGCGGCTTGATCTTTATTGCCGCTACAATGGATAATAAGATTCGAGCATTTTCGCAAGAAAATGGAGATATCCTATGGGAAGCAGATTTACCGGCAGCTGGCTTTGCTACCCCGGCAGTGTATGCCGTCGATGGAAAGCAATTTGTTGTGATCGCCTGCGGTGGTGGGAAACTAGGACTTCCTTCGGGAGATGCCTATGTTGCTTTTGCTTTAGGAGATTAATAGCTGTTCTAACCAAGGGTGTTGTTTGCCATAGACCTGCCTTATTTTTTCGCCGAGCCAAATGCTTTGCTCTGCCTCAAGATAAGGCAGGACCTTTTGGAAGTCCTGCTGATCCTTTGTTCTAATATCTTTCCCTTTATACAATAGCTGAATATCTGGGCTTAGTACTGGAATTCCAATATTTGTTTGAACAACCAGCTTATCTAGGGGTCCTGAGATCAAATGATCTCTCCTAAACAACCATTCCTGCGGGCGGTGATCTTGTAGCATAACCTGAACCTTCCATGGCCCTATAGCTTTCTCCCTAATCCAGATATTATAAAGGGGATAGGAAAGGGATTCCGTAACCTTCCAGGGGCGGAGAGAGCCTGGGGGATCTACAACAAATATTTCAAATCCCTGGAATAGCTCAAATAAGAGAGGTTGATCTTCCCGCAGCACTATTACATCAATATCCGCATGTTCGCGGGTGATTTTATTCAAAAAGAGATCCAGTCCCCATCCTCCCGCAATACACCAGGGGCCTGCAAATGCTGAAAAAATTTGAGCTACTTCCTGGGGAGAAAAGGGTTCCCAATAACTGTAATCGAAACTCATAGACTGTCGAATAGAATGTTCTTCTTGCCTGATTTTATTAAGAATTCTCTAAATTCCGGTATTAATCACAACAATTTTTTGCTCTAAAAAGAAAATCGCCGGACATGAAGAAACAAATCTTTGCTCTTCTCTGTATTAGCCTACCCATCTTAATCTTTGGACAAAAGCGCACTACTGCAATAGATAAGTCGCGGACTATCGTTCAGAAAACCAGTAAGGACAACTTATTCCCTGGCGTTGCAGTCACAGTAGCCAAAAAAGGAGAGATCATTTGGTCCGAAGGGTTTGGCTATGCTAACATTTCTGCTAAAGATCCCGTCAATCCAGCCCGTAGTTTGTTTCGCATTGGGAGTATTTCCAAGCCGCTTACCGCAGCAGCACTGATCAAACTAGTAGAGGCGAAAAAGATAGACCTGGATACGCCGATTCAAACTTATGTACCCGCGTTCCCCAAGAAGAAATATCCCATCAGTTTACGCCAATTAGCTGGCCATCTGGCTGGTATTCGCCATTATCGGGGCGTAGAATTTATGAGTCAAAAGAAGTATGAGACAGTAGGAGAGGGCCTTGATATTTTCAAAGATGATCCACTGATTAACGAACCTGGGACCACATACGCTTACAGCAGCTATGGTTGGAATCTAATCAGTGCAGCGATTGAAAATGCCGCCAAGGAAGGTTTTCTTTCCTTTATGCAATCCGCTGTTTTTGATCCGCTTAAATTATCCAACACCTTCCCAGACCACGCTGACAGAGAACAGGCAAACCGAGTCCATTTTTACCTGCTTAATAATAATGAAATCCGAGAAGCGCCATATGTCGACAATAGCTATAAATGGGCAGGCGGAGGATTCCTTTCCACCTCAGAAGACCTTATTCGTTTTGCCCATGGACACATCTATGGTGATTACCTGGCGAAAGGTAGCTTAGAAATGTTAACCCGTCCACAGAAAACCAAGGCGGGGAAAAGTGTCAACTATGGATTGGGTTGGCGTAGTGGTGAAGATAAAAAAGGACGCAGATGGTTTGGTCACAGTGGTGGTTCTGTTGGAGGCACCAGCTATCTCCTTATCTTCCCAGAAGAGGAACTAGTCGTAGTAACCCTAGTTAATCTAAGTAGCGCTAGACTTAACAATTTACCGTTTAGAATCGCCGAACAGTTTCTTAGTCGCCTTTAGGCTCCTTTGTCTTGCAAGTGATTTCCTTTACAAGCACCTAAACCTAATCAAACATGATTCAGTCATGGCTAAAAGAAGTCTGGACCAAAGTCAAACCACCACAGCCTCATTCAAATAGTCCTAATTTTTGGGTTGGAGGAATCTTGGGATTAATCTTTTTGGTGGCTATAGTCTCCGGTACTGCCGGTCTTCTATCGCGCTTCTTTTGGCTTTCTCCTCTCGTGTTATTAACGGTGGGTGTACTCAGTGGGATTGGTATTTATTTTGTCAGCAGTTTCGTACTAGGAGTGCTTATCCAGCTCTTAGAGTCGAGTCCGAAGCATATCATTGTAGCTATTGGAGGAACTCTTATCGCCCTATTATATCTCCCTCTTATCCCATTCCGTTGGCCAGGTCAGCTATTTCAAGCGGCTATTGGGATGTTGATAGGTGTGAGTATCCTATTGGGAGGCAGCTTATCCGTTTTACTTCACCCAAAGCGGTCCAAACCTAAAAGCAATTGGGCTTGGCTTGGTGTAATCATTGGGGTAATTTTTGTCGTTTGGGGTATATCCTGGATTCAATCTGAGGGGGCCCCTTCTTATCCCCTATCTTTCGAACGCCAAAGGCCAAATCCATCCCCACAGGATCAGGGGGTGATAGACCCCTCAATGCCTGGTAATTTCACCTACCAAACATTTACTTATGGCAGTGGAAATGATCTCAAACGGACAGCTTTCAATACTGCTGTACGCTACCAAACCTCCTCTGTAAACGCCAAAAACTTGCTTCCGGAATGGACAGGTAAAAAGAAAAAATGGAGAGAAAAATATTGGGGATTCGGTGTGGATAGTTTCCCCCTGAATGGCAGAGTTTTTCTACCAGAGCGCAGTAGTCCTGCGCCCTTAGTGTTAATGGTTCACGGCAATCACGCAATGGAAGACTATTCGGACGAGGGCTATGGCTACTTGGGAGAATTACTAGCCAGCCATGGGATGATTGCGGTATCCGTCGATGAAAACTTCCTAAATGGTACTTGGTCTGGCGATTTTCGAGGGAAGGAAATGCCAACGCGCGCTTGGTTACTATTGAAACACCTTGAGCAATGGTCAAATTGGAGTCGTGATGCCAATCATGAGTTATACCAAAAAGCCGATTTGGATCGCATCATCTTAATGGGGCATTCACGAGGAGGAGAAGCCGTTTCCATAGCAGCTGCCTTTAATCAATTGCCAAGATTTCCAGATAATGCCAAGGAAGCCTTTAATTTTGGCTTCGGTATAAGGGGAGTGGTAGCCATTGCTCCCACTGATTATCGCTACGATCGACAAATGGAATTGAAGGATGTAAACTTTCTTTCTCTACAAGGCTCCTATGATGCAGATGAAAGTGGATTCTTTGGGCTTCGTCAATATCAGCGGATCTCACAAAATGACACCCTTGAAAATTGGTTCAAGGCAGGAGTCTACATCCATGGAGCCAATCACGGCCAGTTCAATAGTACTTGGGATCGGACAGACTTTGGTTCTCCTTACAATTGGGTACTTAACACCTATCCCATCATTACGCGCACCCATCAGGAGAAAGTAGCCCAGGTATTCATTAGTGCCTTCGCCCAGCTTACCGTTGGTGATAGTTTAAAAATGAATGCCTACCGCTCTCTTTTCAAACATACGGCTTATGCCAATGACTGGTTGCCAAAGGGCATTTATCTAGGGCATTACAAGGATGCCCGCGCCAACATCCTAGCCTCATTTGAAGAAGACATTGATGCCGCTCGGGAGGCCAATGGCGTTCTCACCAAAGCTATTTTTCCAAAGATTTGGAGAGAGGAACAATTAAAGTATAGAAATAACCTAGTTCAAGGTAATAATGCGGTCCTGATCGGATGGGATTATGGAGATAGCCTTCGGTTAGATTCTGTAACTCAGTACCAACTTCAATTCCCATATACCAATTCCATTGGAAGCACGGAACTCCTATTCACCTGTGCCGCGGGAGATCCTGCTATCTTACCAAAATTTAAGGGCGAAGATCCTACCATCGATATTCGGCTCGTACTGCTAGATACGAGTAGCCAACAAGCACAACTCGTATTAAGTGAGCACAAGATGATTGCCCCTAGACTTAAAGTTCAATACACCAAAAGCAAAAAACTAGACAAACAGCAATTTTCCAATAGTTGGGAAGTCACTACTGAAAGTTTTGCTATTCCCTGGCGTGATTTTGAAGCGGCCGATTCCTTTAATTTCAATGCTATTGAGCAAATTCAGTTTGTTTTTGACCAGACCACAAAGGGAGTGATCATTCTTGATGAAATTGGTTTTGGCCTGTAATTTACCTGCGAATGTGTTAAAGATTCCTAAAAATCTTCCTATCCACCCAACTATTGGGTAGCTATGTACCGTTTATGCAAATACAATAAGGGATGAAGTTGTATTCAACTACTTTTTCCATGTACTTACCTACCCTCAAACTCACCACAAGACGATATTTAGTCGACTTCAACACACTTGTGTTCACCTTATATAGCTCATGTAGTTCTGCATAGCATGGCCGAATTACGCTATACCATGACTGTTTAAATTTTATAAATTCTTAAAGAAACCATTATGAAAATCAATCAACTGACCGTTTTAGGTCTCTGCCTCAGTATCCTTTTTGCTGCCTGTAAAAAAGATGACGATACTCCTGCAACTTGTAACGTCGAAATCCCCGCAGGAACGCGATTCTTTGAATTTCAAAATGATGGAGGCACCACTTTCTACGCTTGGACCAACAAGGCTGAGGTCATCGCTGCGGTAGAAGCTCAGTTAAACCTACCTCTTGAGCAAAGAGGTCAACACATTAATGGAAAAATTGCTAAAATCGAAGGTGACTGCGACCTTAACCAGGGTTGGAGTTGGTATTTTCTTTCGGATGAGTGGGTGCTCGCCGATGCCTCCATTGAATTGTGTGATGGAAATCCTCAATATGTAGAAGATAACCTAGATGATTATCTTGCCATTGAGCGATATTGTCCTTGGGGATCTGTTGTACTGAAAGAGGTTACACAGCCTTTTTAGAGAAGAATAGAACGCTCCACCTAAGGGTGGAGCAATTGCTCTTTAGCAGGGTAAATCAGATTACAGTTCTTTGCGCAGACGAGCAACAGGTATACCTAATTGTTCTCGATATTTTGCCACGGTTCTCCGCGCAATGTTGTAGCCCTTTTCTTGTAAGATGTTTTTAAGTTTTTCGTCAGAAAGGGGCTTGCGTTTATTTTCCCCGTCAATGACTTCTCTCAAGATTTTCTTCACTTCCAAAGTAGAAACCTCCTCTCCTTCGGTAGTCGATAGAGATTCTGAGAAAAAGTCCTTCAAACGCTTCGTTCCAAACTCTGTTTGTACAAACTTACTGTTCGCCACTCGGGATATGGTTGAGATATCCAAACCTGTGATATCGGCAATATCCTTCAAGATCATGGGACGAAGTTTTTTCTGATCCCCTGAAAGGAAGAAATCATACTGATATTGCATGATGGCATACATCGTATTATACATGGTCTGTTGACGCTGGCGAATGGCATCGATAAACCACCGAGCAGAATCTATCTTTTGCTTGATGAACATTACCGCCTCTTTCTCTTTACGATTGGCCCGACGCCCCTTGGTATTCACCTTGTAGGCTTTGAGCATATCACGGTATTGATCATTGATGCGAAGATCCGGTGCATTTTTGCTATTCAGAGACAACTCCAGTTCTCCATCACGATTTACAATAATAAAGTCTGGTACGATGTATTGAGCACTACTCCGATTAGTACTTCCAGAATAGCCGCTAGCAGGCTTAGGGTTGCACTTTAGAATTTCTTCAATAGCATGCTTCAACTGGGCTTCCGAAACATTAAGTTGACGAAGAAGCTTCTCATAATGCTTTTTAGTAAACTCATCAAAATATTTCGTAATAATGCGAACTCCATATTTAAGCCACTTCACCTGATCATCATCCAGGAGCTCTTCACGTTCCAGTTTGAGTTGCAATTGTATTTTCAGGCACTCCTGTAGATCTCTAGCGCCTATTCCTGGTGGATCAAACCGCTGGATTTTTTTCAATACCTCAAGAACCTCTGATTCCTCTGCAAAAACATTTTGAGAAAACATCAGGTCATCTAGAATGGCAATGGGTTCCCTACGGAGATATCCATCATCATCAATACTACCAATGATTTGTTGAGCAATCACCTCTTCCTTCTCATCCTTCAGGGCCAAAAGGCCCAATTGCTGTTCTAGATAATCATGAAAAGAATCTTCTACAGCAATAGGAATGGTTTTCTCTTCCTCGTCCGAATAGCTATTGTCACTCCTCAACTTATAAGAGGCAGGATCATCCTCGATGTAGTCATTGATATACTCGTCAAAATCGTAGGAATCATCTTGATACTCTTCTTCTCCTTGGTTTTCTGTCGCACTAAGCGCGGATTCTTCTTGTTGTTCGAAGTCTGAATTCTCTTCACTCACCCCTTCATCTAAGGCAGGATTAGCCTCCAACTCCTCCTTTATCCGCTGCTCTAACGCTACAGTAGGCACCTGCAACAGTTTCATCAATTGAATCTGTTGCGGAGACAACTTCTGCAGCATTTTTTGGCTCAATGTTTGCCTTAGCATCTTACTCCGGTTTAAGTACTATAACGGAATCTCTCAACCCCGGTTACAATTTTTTAATTGCAATTTATTAATTTCAACGACCTTATGATTTAGCCCAATTTCTCAGATTTGCTTATTCGCAATATAAGTCTTTTTTGAAGAAAAGGGAAGCCACAAAAGCTATTAGAAACAAAACACATTCTTATTTTTTGTAATATATTATTACTGTTATAAAAGCTTTTTCATCCGCAGATCAAAGAATAGATAGCTTATGGCAAATGAAAAAAAAGCGCTCATTGAGGCTTTACAAGACGCTATGAAAAAGAGAGGTCTTGCCGCCTATTTAATCCCTAGTGCTGATCCCCATCAAAGTGAATACGTCGCCGCTTACTGGAAAACACGTACCCACTTCAGTGGGTTCACTGGCTCAGCCGGTATTTTAGTTGTCACTCCTCAAAAAGCAGGACTATGGACCGACTCCCGCTACTTTCTACAAGCCGAAGAGGAACTAAAAGGAAGCGGTATTTCCCTGTTTAAACAGAAAATTCCGCATGCCCCAGAACACATTCCATGGCTGGCAGAACAGCTACCTGAAAAGTCGGTGGTAGGTATCAATGGCCGCCTATTCACCATTGGACAGGTACAATACATGAAGACAGTTTTCCGCAGTAAACGGATTAAAATTGATTCCGATCTAAGATTAGAAGATGATCTTTGGCAAGAAAATCGCCCTCCACTCCCAGGCAATACTGTCTTTGAGCTTAGCCCGGAAGTAACAGGAGAGACCCGTCTACAGAAGTTAAACCGAATTGCTCAAGAATTAAAAAAGAGAAATGCTGGCTTTCAACTAGTTAGCACCCTCGACGATATAGCATGGCTTCTGAATATTCGCTCTAGTGACGTTGCCTACAACCCGGTCTGTATTTCCTACTTAATGGTCGGGCACATTCTTTCCTACTTATTCGTAGATATCAAGAAGATTCCTAGTGATTTACAAGATAAGTTACAGATAGATGGGATTCTAATCAAGCCTTACGAGGACATCATTCCTTTCCTGTCAGGCTTAGGTTCTAAACAGAATGTCCTGTGCGACGCCGACACCATAAGTATCGGATTATACGAGGCGATTCCCAATCGAAAACGCCTATTGGGGCCCAATTTTTCCCGCCAGTTCAAGGCAATAAAGAATGACACAGAGGTAACCCTGATCCGAAAAGCAATGATTAAAGATGGAGTAGCGCTGACAAGACTATACCGATGGTTGGATCAGCATCTCCAGAACCATACAACAACAGAAGTAGAGGTCAGGAAAAAACTGGATCAATTCCGCAAGGAAGAGGGTAGCTATTATGGAGAAAGTTTCCCCGCCATTGTAGGATACAAAGGCAATGGTGCTATTATTCATTATCACGCCCAAGAGGAAAGTTGCGCCACGATTACGGCAGAAGGAATCTTGTTATTAGATTCTGGCGGTCAGTACCTGCAAGGGACTACAGATATTACAAGAACAACTTCTTTGGGAAACCCTACACCAGCTCAAAAGCGCCACTTTACTCTGGTTTTGAAGGGACATATTGCACTTTCTGACATAGAATTTCCAAAGGGAACTACAGGTATACAATTGGACACCTTAGCCCGTCAGTACCTCTGGCAAGAAGGGCTAAACTATGGCCATGGTACGGGTCATGGAGTAGGTTTTTTTCTAAATGTCCATGAACCTCCGCAAGGCTTTGCGACAACGACTACAACTACGCGAGGAAGTACCGCTTTTGAAGCAGGGATGCTAACCTCAAATGAGCCCGGCTATTATTTAGAGGGTAATTATGGAATTCGTATTGAAAATCTAATGCTATGTGTTCCCTCACGGAATGAACAAGCCAAAGATTTCCTAACCTTTGAAGCACTAACGCTTTTTCCGATTGATCAACAACTCATTGATTTATCTCTATTGGTGAATTCAGAGATTCAATGGCTAAACGATTACCATAAAAAAGTAGTAGAACAACTTGCTCCTCACCTAAACCCAGCAGAGACAGAATGGTTGGAGAAACAGTGCCAGGAGCTTCCATTTAGGTAGAATGTGATCATCTACGAGCCATAAACCCCTTGTCGATCCAAGGAACTGCACAACTTTGACTGAGAATAGCTTATCTTTGTAGTATGAAGACAGAGATAGAGAAGAAAGATATCCGCTTGTTGGATTTACCTGCTCTACAGCATACCCTCCTGGGTATGGGAGAACCTAAGTTTAGGGCAAAGCAAATTCATGAGTGGCTCTGGAAAAAGGGGGCTAGTTCCTTCGAGGAGATGACAAATCTACCGAAAAAACTCCGGGAAAACCTAATTAACCATTTTAACATTAACACGATCTCCATTGATAAGGTACAGAAGAGCTTAGATGGAACCATCAAATCTAGATTTCGTCTGCACGATGGGCATCTGATTGAGTCTGTACTAATCCCCGTTCCAGTAGATCGTAGATATACTGTTTGTGTATCCTCGCAGGTGGGATGTAGCCTCACTTGTAAGTTTTGCGCAACTGGACAAATGAAACGCCATCGTAATTTAGAGGCTGGGGAGATCTACGACCAGGTGGTTGCTGTTAATCAGCAATCTGTAGAACATTTCGACCACCCATTAACCAACATCGTATATATGGGGATGGGTGAGCCTTTACTGGCTTATAGAAATGTCATGGAGAGCATTGAACTTATCACCTCTCCAGATGGTTTAAACATGTCCCCCAAAAGGATCACAGTAAGCACGGCAGGCATCGCCAAGATGATCAAGAAACTGGCAGATGATGAAGTTAAATTTAACCTTGCCCTGTCCCTTCATGCCGCTGATGATCAAAAGCGAGACCAAATCATGCCGATTAATGAGCAGAATAACTTAGCAGCCTTGATGGAATCGCTACGATACTTCTATCGCAAAACCAGAAACAGGATTAGCTACGAATATATCACTTTCCAAAACTTCAATGATAGTTTGGAAGACGCTGCCAATCTGGTCAAGCTCTGTAAGTCTTTTCCAGTACGGGTCAATATCATAGAATATAATCCAATTGACGGCGCCCCCTTTCTTAAATCAGCAGAACATAAGATTGATGATTTTGCGCGGCATCTCCGAAGAAACGACATCATGGTAACTGTTCGTAGAAGTCGTGGAAAGGATATTGATGCAGCCTGTGGGCAGTTGGCTAATAAAGAATAATTAGCGTTGCCTGAGCAAACGTAGATGGATTTGGGACACTAATCACTTCTTTGGACTCCTACGAACTATAAGGCAAATTATACTTTTAGCTTAGCATCAAAGTTTACTAATTGAACAAAGCGAACAATCCGCTCCGTAATTTCATCCTCTGTCAGTTCCGTTAGTCGTTCAATTCCAAACTTTTCTACACAAAAAGAAGCCATGGCGGAGCCATAAATCACGGCCCGTTTCATGTTCTCAAATGAGAGATCATCTGTGGAAGCCATATATCCCATAAACCCACCCGCAAAGGTATCACCAGCACCCGTGGGATCAAATACTTCTGCTAGTGGCAATGCTGGCGCAAAGAACACTTGATCTCCTTGGAATAAAAGCGCCCCGTGCTCCCCTTTCTTCACCACAATTGTTTTGGGACCCATTTTATGAATCAATGCTGCCGCTTTAACCAATGAGTACTCCCCTGACAACTGCCGAGCTTCCTCATCGTTGATGATCAAAACATCAATAAGTTTCAACACATCTACTAAGCTTTCCATAGCCGTATCCATCCAGAAATTCATGGTGTCCATTCCGACCAACTTAGGTCGCTTTGCCATTTGCTCAATCACCTGCTTCTGAATAGATGGAGTCAGGTTACCCAACATCAAATAATCAGCATTCTGATACGAATTTGGCAAAACTGGATCGAAATCGGCCAGTACATTAAGCTGTGTATCTAAGGTATCCCGTTCATTCATATTGTTGTGGTACTTCCCTGCCCAGAAGAAGGACTTTTCTCCCTCCTTAATCTGCAAACCATCGAGATTGATGCCACGGTTTTCCATCATAGACAATACATCTTGTGGAAAATCATCTCCTACTACGGAAACTATTTTAATGTCATCTGTGTAGTAAGAAGCGGAAAGGGTTATATAGGTAGCGGCACCACCGACAATCTTCTCGGCTCTTCCAAATGGGGTTTGAACATCGTCAAATGCAACAGTACCAACGGTTAATAAACTCATGGATATTATTATTTAAAAAAATTTTCGCAAATATTGCACTTTTATTTCTAAAGTAGTAGATTTGCACCGCTCTTTTAAGAAAGGAGCACAAAAGACATAAAACCAGCCTCCTTAGCTCAGCTGGTTAGAGCGGCGGACTGTTAATCCGTAGGTCCAAGGTTCAAGTCCTTGAGGGGGCGCTAAAGGCTCTGCATCTTTGCAGAGCCTTTCTTGTTTTACGACGCGTAATTCTCTAAATCATGCACTTCGTTTACAGTATCTATTCCAATTCTTTGGATCGCTAAGGGTAAACCTTGGGGGATTTTCATAATCAGTGTTGCTAGTTACAAGCTTCTTATATACCTACGTCCTTTTTTATCTTAAAGGTTAAAGGATCATAAACTCTATATTGGATTTGCTACAAATCTCGAAAAGAGAGTCGAAGCGTAGTCTCGCTCCAATACCAAGAACCAGTCCAAGTTATAGGTTGGTCTTTTCCTCCGACCGCACCCTAGCACCTCATCACAAAACAATGCCCCCTGTCCCCTTTTTGTCCACCTTCCAAATTTTATTTGAGGAAATAAAGCTAGTAGTCTTGTAAACACAACAAGAATCAAGCTTTCTTCAGACATGTTACGTTCCCCCACCGACACCTAATATGAGAAGTAGGCTATTTATTTTCTCACATCCGTAAAAAATACAAGATGAAACACACCTCTAATTCCTTTCTGTCTAGAGTCATTAAAACAGTTCTATTGGTATTGGCTTTTGGATTAGGTCTATCAAATCTAAATTCACAAGACAATGACCTAAAACTCTCCTTGGGCGCAGCATATGGAATTGCCCCGAATGTGAGTTATGGAAACTCGGAAGATGCGGGTAGCTTAGTCAGTGTTTTCGGCGATTTACAATACCAGAATATCATCGGCCAAATCCAGTTTGCTTCGGCATTAGCTGGCACCTTTGAGGAAGGGAATTTCGAAAGTGGTTCCTCTTTGCACGGATCTATTGGCTATGTAGTGGATATTGTCGAAAACTTCAAACTACCGATCATGATCAGCGGAGGAGCGGCCTTTATTAAATACAATAACAGCTTTAATGGAGGCTCAGGAAACGCCTTTAATGATGTAAGCCCACAGGTAGGACTGACAGTAGCTCCATATTATCAATTTACGCCCAATCTCTCTGTCCAGGGTTCCGCTCGCTATTTCAAAGGTTTTAAGGGAGGAGTTGATAGCCAACCCATTGATCTGACCCATATCTCCATTGGTTTAAGATTCACGATCTAATGGAGATGCCTTGCTTTTCCAGCGGTCTTGTAGAATAGTTTTTTTCGAATCCACAAAATTTTCCAAGCTTGAAGTGCGTTGTATTACTGAGTTTTATAAAACTGGTTCTCTGAGTATTTCTTGCTCAGAGAAAGATAAAACTTGATCCCATTCTTCCCCAGCTCCCCATCCCCGGTAAAACTCTAATACGACGTACTTACAAGCACTTTTAGTCAAACTGTTTTTCCACTGATAAGGACAGATGGAAAATCTATGAGAACACCTAAAATCGTGATTTGCACTTTGAATGCTCAGTGGTACGTCTAGTCAATTATTTATTCATCCCAATCATTGATTATGTACAAGATCACTGTGCTTAGCATGGCTATGCTATTTCTTGCCCTAGCAACTTCTGCCCAAACCTTAGGCGAAAAGTACCAATTACCGGAGGAAGCCGGTCAACTTCGAACGGATGGTGTGTATGAGTTAGCCGCTTCGCTTTCGCCGGATGGTCGTAAAGACCTGAAGACCTACTTCCGTTTCTTTGACGATGGCACGTTTATTGTCTTTCATTCTCGTTTATCTCCCGATGAAAAGCCGCAAAACTTTCAAATTAATTGCAACTATCAGCATATTGCTGAAGGGGCTGCTCCATTCAACAAAGATTTCACCCTGAGAACCCATGAGGGGATTTCCAGAGCGAAAATTGATTATGGGGTAGGAAAACCTTTCTTATTACTAGAAATGGACGTTCGCAAGGATGTAATCGCGATGACGATCAAAACATTTAACGAGAAAGGTAAAAAAGTGGGTAAACCCGGAAAATTCATCGTTCCTTTCTACCAAATGGAATGGCCTGTATCCAGGATTTTTACCTCTCGTAGAAGATAGGTAGTTATAAGTAGTATTTCGATCAATAAAAAAGAGCCTAAGTTGCACAGTAGCTTAGGCTCTTTCATGTCCGCAAATGGCTCTTCAATAATTATTGCTTTACAATCTTCTTTGTGATTGTCTGCAAACCATTAGACAGTCGTAGGAAATAAAATCCAGCATTGAGATCACGAGTAGGAAGAGTAAAGTTTTGTATCATTCCCTGATAAGAAATAAACTGTCTTTGGAGCTGCTTTCCATTATAATCTAACAGATCCAGTTGATAACTTCCGTTCCCTTCTCCTTCTAACAGGAGAACAGCTTGTTCACCAACAGGATTACCAAGCACTCGCAAGCTCATCCTGGTAGCGGAATCATTATCTACCTCACTTACTGTTGAGAAGTTTAGTGCCACAGGGTCTGTTAGAGATACGCCATTGTCATTGGCCGTACTTCCTCCACCATCAGCTGCATTTCCGGCAGCATAGAACTGAATTTCTCCGACGTCTGTTTCCGGTGCTGTCCAATCAATAGTAAAGTTATTTTCACTACTACGAGAACTTTGCTCTACATAACTTACCCCATTGAGCTCTGTAACTTGCATTCCACTTCCAGGCGTCCCAAAACTACCTGCTCCAGTATTATCCAATTCCTTTAAGGCAACGGCTTGAAACCCATAGCCGGCCGGTGAGCCTGAAGGGACGGTAATACTTACTTTCATTTGGTAAGTTTTCCCCGGCTCATACATGCTAACAGCCATTTCATTATCTGAAATTTCTAGGCTTAGCTCAGGAGCAAAGCTGCCGCTATTATGGCAAGTGGCACAGGAAGTACCACCACTAAGAGGAGATCCAGTACGATCCCTACCCTGAACAGCGCCTGCCCCTCCCGAACTACTGAGACTGATAATAGCTATTAATACTGAGCAAAAGACAGTGTAAATAAAGTTATGTTTCATAAGTAGTATTAGTTGAAACAGTGGTTAAATATTGAGTACAGTTACCTAGGTAGGATGTACCTAGCGTAAGTGAAGAAGAAAGAATATAGACTACAATAGACTAGGGGGTCCATCGAAGGATTTCACAAAACAGCCGGGAAGTAATAGTAAATAAATGTAACAAAAGAATTGCTTACCGGCCGCCTTCTTTATCAATTTGTCAAGTCTTGCTAAACTTTATGAGTAAGAAGGACGTACCATTTATGAGGGCGACTTAAGCACCTTTTTGAAATTAAGGTGGACATTTAGCCGCAGATGTTATAATTTGTGCAAAACTCAAGGAATTAGATAGGATGAACAAAGCGCTTGGTATTCTTGCAGATAACGGTCTGCGAAAAACAGTCATGAGGCAGGGAATCCTGGAGATTTTTCTGGATAGCGACATAGCTGTTTCCCAACAACATATCGAAACATCTCTTATCAAACAATTTGAGAGAGTTGACCGCATTACTGTTTACCGGACATTAAAAACCTTTGAGCAAAAAGGAATTATTCATAAAGCGATCGATGGTACACATACCCCTAAGTATGCCTTGTGTGCCGATGCTTGCACGGAACATGCACATCAGGATACACATGCACATTTCCATTGTGATGATTGTGGAAAAACTTATTGTATAGATGAAGTGGAGGCACCAAAGGTAAAGGCGCCGAAGGGGTTTAAGATAAGTACCACGCATCTGGTGATGAATGGACTATGCAATAACTGCCAATCTTAACGTTGCGCGTTTAAAACATGTCGTTCTTACCTTCCTGGGCAACGTTTACAGCGTTTTCCTTTCTTGTATTTTTTACAACATTTTTTCTTAACACTCTTATGCTGTACAATCTGTAAAGGGAAAGGCAATCGTATGCTGCTCCCTGGCTCTAGCTCGTTTGAAGACTTAGTATTGTAATGCATATCCTGCTGTAAGGCTATTTTTATTTAGACAAAATCTACTTAAACACAAAAGTAGCCTTACTGGATAGCTCTCGCAATACCATAATTTAGCATTTGGATACCTAAGATTAGGTATAAATTAGATTAACCAGACTTATTCTTGTAGGATACTAGCGCTTGCTAACGCGCTGGGTAGTGATTATTTTGCTTTTAGCTCCTAAGAATTGAATCAGATACATACCCTTGGGAAGATCTCCAACAAAATACTTTTCACCAGCTACGTACTTATAACGTTTCATGGCTCTTCCCACCATATTGAATACAATAATCTCTTTGACTTCTTTTTGATTATTAATACTAAAGTGGTTAGTAACTGGATTCGGAAATACTTTAATTTCAATCTTTTTAGTAGAAGAGTTGAGGGCAAGTTGAGGGTTGTTTTTTTGCGCTGTAGCTATGGCGGAGATTGAAAGTAAAAAAATGATAGATAGTAGAGCTTGCTTCATTAAATCCGGAATTACGGGATGATAAATCGGTTTTGAAAATTCATTTTTGGGAAATACATTGGCAAATTAAGGTTTTATTACCAATATTTCAAGCTCTTCCACAGGGCTTTAGTGAAACTTTAACACTGTCTACATACTAAAACAGATAAAAGGTTTCAGGAATATGTTTTTATTAGAAATCCAAACATTTAACCCTGTTTTTTATCTTTTGCACAAGAGATCTATCTTCTAGTTCTCTTTAAATTGTTAAAATAAAGATGTTCAAATACTTAGTGCCATAAAAAAATTGCGCCAACCCGAACTAGCAAATTCAGCTTATGCAGGGGTTGGCGCATGATAGATATACTTGTTATGCCCAAAGGCATTTCATGATTTAATCTACAACAGAGACTTGAAGTGAGCAGCAAATTCTTCAATAGTCATACTTCCTATATCCCCTTCTCCCTGTCTTCTAACAGAAACTGTTTTGGCCTCTGCTTCTTTCTCTCCAATAATCAACATGAAGGGAATCTTCTTCACCTCTGTATCGCGAATTTTACGGCCTATTTTCTCGCTTCGATTATCAATTACTCCTGTTATATCATGCTTTGCTAAAGCGCGCTCCACTTCAGCGGCATAATCATTAAATCGATCACTAATAGGAAGTACCGCAAACTGCTCAGGGGTTAACCAAAGCGGAAACTTCCCTCCCGTATGTTCAATCAGGATACTCATGAAACGCTCCAAAGATCCAAAAGGTGCTCGGTGGATCATTATTGGGCGATGCGCTTGATTATCTGCCCCGATATACTCCAATTCAAAACGTTCAGGAAGGTTGTAGTCCACTTGAATCGTACCGAGCTGCCAGGAACGACCTAAGGCATCCTTGACCATGAAATCTAATTTTGGGCCGTAGAAAGCTGCTTCCCCATATTCAGTTACAGTTTCTAAATCTACCTCTTTAGTAGCATCGATAATGGCTTGTTCTGCTTTTTCCCAATTCTCTACCGAACCAATGTACTTGTCAGGGTTTTCTGGATCTCGCAAGGAGATTTGGGCCGTTACTTGATCAAATCCCATTTTATTCATCACCAACTTTGTCAGATCAAGCACATTCAGAAATTCATCTTTTAATTGATCTGGCGTACAGAAGATGTGCGCATCATCCTGCGTAAAACCTCTCACCCGAGAAAGTCCATGCAATTCACCACTTTGCTCATAACGATATACCGTGCCAAATTCCGCCACTCTCAGAGGTAGGTCCTTATAAGAATGTGGTTTATGAGCATAAATTTCACAATGGTGTGGGCAATTCATCGGCTTCAATAAGAACTCCTCTCCCTCACGTGGGGTATGGATAGGCTGGAAGCTATCTTCACCGTATTTTTCATAGTGGCCCGAAGTGACATATAAATCTTTCTTGCCAATATGCGGAGTGGTGACCAGCTTATATCCTCGTTTCTCTTGCTCCATTTTCAAAAATGCCATTAGGCGCTCGCGTAAAGCATTGCCCTTTGGTAGCCATATTGGAAGTCCCTGTCCCACTCGATCAGAAAACATAAACAACTCTAATTCAGCACCTAGTTTTCTATGATCCCTTTTCTTCGCTTCTTCCAATAGGTGTAAATATTCGGTAAGTTCCTTCTGCTTTGGAAAAGTGATTCCATAGACGCGAGTCAACTGCTTTCTATGCTCATCTCCTCTCCAATAAGCGCCACCTACTTTCATCAATTTAATTGCCTTAATTTTTTCTGTATTGGGGATATGAGGTCCACGACACAGATCCGTAAAAGCACCTTGCTGATAGAAAGTAATCTCGCCATCATTCAAACCCTCCAATAACTCCAGCTTGTATTCGTCTCCCTTTTCTTCGAAGTAAGCTATCGCATCTGCTTTGGAAATTTCCCGACGCTCGAAATCATTCTTTTGCCGGGCTAATTCCAGCATTTTATCTTCAATTTTCTTAAAATCTTCCGTAGATAATACTCGATCACCAAGGTCAATGTCGTAATAAAAGCCATTCTCTATAGCTGGTCCTATGCCGAACTTTGTACCGGGATAAAGGGCCTCTAAAGCTTCTGCCATTAAGTGAGCTGAAGAATGCCAAAATGTAGACTTCCCATCTTCGTCATTCCAGGTCAATAGCTCTAGCTTGGCATCAGTTTCAATTGGACGGGTCGAATCCCAAACTTCTCCATTGACTCTGGCAGACAGCACATTTTTGGCTAGTCCATGACTAATTGACTTGGCAATGTCCATAGCTGATGTACCAGCTTCATATTGACGAACATTACCGTCAGGGAAAGTTATATTTATCATTACTCCTAAAATTTTCAAACGATTACAGGAACTACATCCGAGATCATAATTTAGTTCCCGGAAAAGCTTCTCAAAAAACGGCGCTAATTTAGCCTTTATTCAGGAATATCTATAGTTTAAAGATGTTACTTATACTTCAATGAACTTGCATTTATACTTATCTTCTAGAAATTCTATGGTTCCAGACTGATATCATGAGTTTAAAACGACAAGGAGTTCTGGCTAGTGAAAAATATTTTATTTTTATTTAATATTTAACACATCTCTTAATCAACTGTAAATCAGATAAATAAAAAACAAATACTCTTTTAAATGGCGAACATCTGATCCCTAATCTATTAGTCAGATTTAAAAATTGGCCTCATTTTTGGAAGTGTGGCAGTGTATTTATTCCAAAGTGTTTTAGCCAGTTAGCTATTCCAATTTCTTCTTTCCAGAGACACTTCTCAGAACAACCAGTTTTGGGCTATGCCCTAAGTCATTCCGATAACCAATAGGCCTGTTTGGCCCTAAATTCATTTTGCTATGAGACAGCTTTTCGTGTATTGGTGGTACCTAGGTACCACAAGGAAGTCCTATGCCGCTGACAAGCGATCGATTTTTTCCATACGATTCTGTTATATCGAGGGATGGATCATTGTGCTGCTAACTGCCTTGTCGCTATTTCCCCTTTTTGTACTGGCAGAAACCACCTTCATGCCTAGTATTTTTCTAGGCAATGATTTCGAGCATCCTGAACCCTGTACTTGTCTTAACAATGCAACGACATCTTCTGATGGACAATTTGGTACTATAATTAGCATCACGGGGCCAAGCAACCAAATCTGGACGATTACCTCAGTGAGTGGTCTTTATTCTGATGATAGCCCAGCTCCACCGGTAGCACCAACGGCCATTATTGATGGTACAATAATACCTGAAGTAAGCGATGGGCTGTACCAACTCGCCGTCCGTCATATTGAAGGTATCGGTTTCTCAGTGATCGTGAATAATGGGATAGATAGCGAATTGAAAGCAGAGGCCACCTGTACCTATCCCGACCCTCAGTTTGTAAATCTATTAGAGGAGTACTGTTTGACCAGTCTACCCACGCTATTGGAGGTAGACCTAAACGGAGCAACGGGTGGTGGAGAGTTCAGAATTAATGGAGAGATACTAAGCACGTTCAACCCCTTTGAGTTAGGTGCGGGTACCCATGAAGTGACCTATACTTTCAATGCTGGAGAAGCTAGCTCAGACGATCCGAGCAACCCTGGTTGTATCTATACGATCAGTCGAAAGGTAGAAGTTCTGGGAGTACCTTCTTTAGGTGCAAACTTTAAGGTCCAAGTGCCGTTAGGGCCCGATTGTTCTTCGGTGATTATACCGGATATGATCTTAGAAGGAACTTATCCCTGCATAGATACAGACTATCTAGTTAATGTATTAGATCCCAATGGGGTCCCAATTGGCAATACGGTTACCGGAGAATATGCCGGGCAAACTTTGATGGTCGTGGTAAGTTCAGTCTCCGGGGGGCTTTCGACGATGGGTAGAATAGAAGTTGTTGATAATACTAATCCGGTTTCTGAATGTCCTGAAGCCGTCACCTCGATCACAGTAGAACAGCCAGTCCAGTTCTTAGAAGGAGATCTAGCTGGTAGCGATGCTAGCTTTTTACCTGCTAATTTCTCCTGCCTGCTAGACCAGGTAGACACCATCGGAGGTTTTCACTACTTTGATCTGGATACAATTCGTCCTGTAAGCAGCGATTTATATTCCTTTGAGTTCATGGCTGACTTCGGAAAAGGGTTGGCGATCCTATTTCCCGGAGAATTCAATGCATTAAGTGGTCCTTGTCAAGGCTATGCAGCCTTAGGGAGTAAGCAAGCTAATAGTCGGGGATTTTTTGTAGGAGAGCAGAATATAATTGGATTTTCAGCCTATTTAGAAGCTGGAACTCTATATACAATCCTCACAAGCTCTGCCAATCCTTTAACTGAAGGAGATTACTCTTGGGCTATTTATGGCACAGGAGCAGGAGAAATAGAAAGCCTACTAACGACCGAAGAAGAACTGGTACTCCCCCTATTTTGTGTTGATGATACCAGCTTCCTCCAAAAAGAAGAAAGCCTGCTCTACACTGGCGAACCTATTGCAAGCGATAATTGCTCAGATGTCGATTTTACTTTCGCAGATGAGCTTATAGACGGAGGGGACTGTTTTCCCAAAGTCATCCAACGTCAATTCACAATCATGGATGAAAACGGTAATGAAAACACTTGTGATCAAACGATCACTTTTAGCACCTTGACACAAAACGATATTATCCCGCCCGCCAAATTCACCACAGTATACTGTGATGCAGATTTTGCCATCAATGAAGAAGGAAATCCAGCACCAACATTTACAGGTTTTCCTATGGTCCGTACTTTTTCTGGAGCCTATGCCCTCTCTCCATCGATCTGCAACCTAACGGCTACTTATGATGACCAAATGGCTATGACCAGTTGCGGAGGCTCTAGGGTTTTCAATCGCAGATGGTTCTTTTATGATGAATGCGACCCCGGTAACCCAGTCTTTTATGATCAAGTAATCTTCATTGAAGACAATGCAGCGCCTAAAATTGATGCTGACCTTTCTATCCTTGACTATGAAACGAGTGCCCTGGACTGTGAGGCTCAACTAAACATTCCACTCCCAGAAGTAAGTGACAACTGCTCAGCCTGGGAGGTGGAGACTCAGATCATTCGCGATGATAGTTCCGAGGAAATATTGGCAACCATACCTGTAGATGCTGATCGAGAAGTAACGCTACCACTTGGATGCCATATCGTGCGTTACACGGTTACAGATGAATGCGGAAATCAAAGTACTGCCGATTTCCCTTTATGTACTAACGATGATCAGGAGCCCGTTGCCGTTTGCGATGATAACTTAATCGTTTCCTTAGGAGGCAGTGGTCTAGGTTTTCTGGAGGCAGAGGATGTAAATGAAGGGAGCGAGGACAATTGCCAGATCAACGATATGCTAATCCGAAGGATGTATGATAGAGACCCCCAGACGTGTGATTCGGTGGAAGCTTATTGGACGGAAAGAGGCAACGAAATAGCCTTTAATTGTTGTGATGCTGGAGAAATGGTAATGGTAGAATTGATGGTTATTGATGTTTTCGGCAATGACAATCGATGCATGACCTTCGTTTCAATTACTGATAAAGCTGAACCTGATTGTATTCCCCCAGACGACATCTTTGTCACTTGCAACTTTTTTGCTCAAGAGTTTGATGCTACAGATACTACCCAATTGGGGGTCTTATTTGGATACCCTACAGGATCAGACAACTGCGGGTCTTTCACGACTAATGAATTAGCTCCGACTATCAACCTGGATGCTTGTGGAGTGGGTACAATCGAACGATTCTTTGTGTTGACTGATGAGTTTGGGAATAGCTCTGAAGATGATTGCAAGCAAACGATCTTCATCACCGGTGCCCCCACTTACCAGATTAAGTTCCCGAAAGATGTGTTCCAGGAATGTTCTGCTCCTTTGGTAGATACCTTGGAGATTGTTCAAGAAGGATGTGAATCCTTGGTAATTAGTGTCAGAGATGAAGTGTTTCAAACCTCAGAGGCCTGTAAGAAGATCTTTAGAACGTACCGAGTGGAAGATCAATGCATTCATACTGATTCTTCCGATCCAGTGGTTATTACCAGAAATGAAGACTGCGATGAAGAAGAGGGTGAAGAATCCGTCTGGGTCGTCATTTCTAATGACACAGCTTTTGTAGACCGTGATAGAGATCCAAATAATACGACTCCGGCCGAAGATCAAATTGGAGCCTCCTGCGGAGGGATCAACCCAGAAGGTCACTGGCGCAGTTTACCCTCAACTGGCTACTGGGAATATACACAAGAGATAGTGATCTTTGACCTAGTTGCACCTACCGTAGAGCTTGCTGAAGACACGCTGTTTTGCACCAATAATCTAGAGAATTGTAGTGGATTTGTTGACTTGCAATTTACCGTCACCGAAGCCTGTTCCCCCGAAGGAACGACCATAAGGGCTTGGATTGACCTAAACGAGGACGGCACTTTAGATGGAGAAATCCCAGCTGAAGATATACTAGGGATCTTCCCCAGCTTTCGCATCACAGGTCAATTCCCCATGGGAGCACATGCCTTCCGCATTCAGGTTACGGATGGTTGTGACAACCCCTTCACGGTCGATGCACCATTTACAGTGGTGGATTGCCAGGTGAATACACCAAGCTGTAGATTACCATTTTCTGTGGAACTATTACCGCTAGACCCACCAATCGATGCTGATGGTGATCTCGATGAGGATCTAGCGGCCTTATCTATTTTAGCGACAGCTACATTGACTGCTAATATCGATGATTGTAGTGGCCCAGTCCGTTTCTCAATACATAAGACCGTTGATATAGATAATGGCCAAGTGATTCCAGATCCAAATGAAGAGGCCGTCGTGTTGACCTGTGATGATGTAGATGAAATGGTCGAGGTACAAGTCTATGCTTGGGACAGCGCGGATAACCCCATCCAGATACAGCCTGACGGAACTACCGGCGGACCCAATTACAGCTTCTGTACAACCACGATCTCAGTGATTAACTCAGAAGCTATATGTACCCCAAACGCTCTGGTAAGTTTCTCTGGAGAAGTTATGACGGCAGAATTGGAACCTGTGCAGGGGGTTATGCTTGGAATTGGCGAAGACATGCCGATGTATGGCCCCACGAATCTGCAAGGCAATTACCTACTGGAGAATCTAGATGCTACCAACCAATATGTCATTCGTCCTGAGATGAATTATGATTTCAATAATGGAGTATCTACCATTGATCTAGTCATCATATCTCGACATATATTAGGTGACCAGGAACTCACCAATCCTTATAAAATCATTGCTGCTGATGTTAATGGATCAAACACAGTAACCACTTTAGATGTGGTGCTACTAAGGCAGCTCATTCTAGGTCTTAGGAGTGATTTTGGTGGCAATAGAAGTTGGCGATTTGTAGATGAAGATTACGATTTTCCAAACCCCAACAATCCATGGATCGAGATTTTTCCTGAAAGTATTAAAGTTAACACACCCCGTGTCGATCAGGAAAACCTGGATTTCATTGCGATAAAAGTGGGAGACGTCAATAGCAACGCCATTCCCAATCAATTGGAAAGGCTTAATCCGAGACAGAGCGATAAGTCCCTTCTCTTGGAGCTTGGAAACCAAGCCGTCAAACGAGGGGAGCTAATAAATATTCAAATCCTATCCAGTCAGTTGAATGAGGTTTTAGGTTTTCAAGGGACTCTACAATTTGATACCGAAGCCCTCGTCTGGCAAGGATTTGAGTCCGGGGTGATTGAGGCAAAACACATGAATCTCAAGGAAATTTCCACAGGACTCCTGCCGTTTTCCTGGCATTCAGAGGGTGATTTGGCCAATGAAACAATAATTTCTTTACAGTTCTTGGCACTCAAGGATGGCCAACTGAAAGATTGGTTAAATCTCAGCAATCGCATTACAGCGATAGAAGCTTACCTGGAAGATGGTTCGGAAGTCACCCTAAGCCTTTCTTTCATGAACAGAGAATCTAAGGAAAACACCGTACCTATGCAATTGATGCAGAATCGTCCCAATCCTTTCAGTCAGGAAACCATAATTCCCTTCTACTTACCGAAAGCAGCTACAGCCACTCTGAGTTTCTTCGATTTGAATGGTAGATTAATCCATAGGATTCATGGCAAGTATGAAGACGGATATCACGAAATAGCCGTGGACGCAAACCAGCTTCAAATCGAAGGACTAATTTACTATCGATTGGAATCTGAAGACCTGAGCATCACTCAAAAAATGATCCTCAGAAAGTAGAAGACCTACCTAAGCAACTAAAGATTAAAAGCGTGTAATAATAGTGTTTCAAATGTGTGTATCGGCGTGGAGAAGCGATTTTTCTCCGCGCCTTTTTTATTGTGCTAGCACCCAATCTAACAAGGGATCCTTGGCCTGAGCATAGTCCTGAAAACGCAAGGCGATCGGAACATCCAAGGGAGGAAGTTTCTCTTTCCCCTTTTCCGGCCAATGGACTATCAATCTATTGGTGTAAGATATCCTCAAATGGGAGTGTGGCAACTCTATGACCTCACTATTCTGTGAACCATTGGGTTTGCTTCTGGAGTACTCCCCAACGATAGTGACCTTGGCATCTCGCTTCAGGAAAAGAGTGGTGGCACTCGCCGCTGAAAAGGTAGTCCGATTAGTAAAAATGAAAATCTTACCACTTTGATTCAGCCAAGGACGTTTAAGAATACCTTTAACTAGAGGTTTACTTAAATTGTAATTTCCTCCTCGATTGTTCCGCATGTCAATAATGAGCTTCTTGGGACGAATCCGATCTATTTCCTCAAACATATTCTTAGTGAAATTGGCAATACTCTTTTCTCCTTTTTGATTCCTTACCTTATTGTACTTAAAGTAGAAAGTATGGCTCTCATCGAGGTATTGATGCCAATAAGACTTGTTTCGATGACACAGATATAGCGGATAAGCCAACTCCTTCTGGTCTTTGACATTCTTCCATACCTGCTTTTGATACGCTTCTATGGTCAGGCCAGCAACCTTAGCTTCAGTACCATCAGCTAGTTGAAGCTGCACCGAATTCGGATCTGAGATCAGGCCCAGTTCGAATAAGAGGCGAGGAGCCATCATGTAGATCGGAGCCATATGTATGGTTTCCATTTTATTATCCGCCGGCATCACGGGTAAAAGACGTTGGTATAGCTCATCAATTTCCATCCCATCAAAAGAAAGCACTTGTTGCCCCAACAAATTTTGATGGTCAGTATTTGTATTGACGATGTATAGGTCTTTAGCAAAAAAGTAGAAAATGAGTGGGAGTCGATTAAATCCTACCGCTGTTTGCATGAGGTCTAATTCCGTATGTCCATCTTGTTGGGTAGCGAGGATCTTACCTAATTCAATAGCCATCTTTTCGTTGGATAATTGTCCTGCTTGTCCCTTTAGTTTTTGTAAGCCATCGAAAAGAACTACCGGGAGATCCGGATTAGGGTTTTTAAATTGCTTGGTCAACTTGTTCTCCAAATATTGCAAATCCTCCATCCACTGATTGGGAGTCATTTCCTGAATTTGCCCACCAAGGTCGAGGATGATCAATAAGCAGAAGGCTAGTAATGATAAGTTTTTCAGTCGAACGATCATGTCTTTTGGTCTGCATATTCTGGAAAGTCCTCATTCGAATCAACAAAGAATCGAAATAATGAGTACTGACGGATCGGGAAGTACTAGAAATAGTTTTGCTTGCGGTACTGTAAAGGCGTTAAACCAGTCTCCTTTTTGAAGGCGGCATAAAAGGCAGACTTGGAACCATATCCTAAGGTATAAGCCAGATATTCCATCTTGGGTAGATCAGCCCTTTGTGCCAACAGAACTTTGGCTTCCTTTATCCTATAATCGTGAATCAGTTCAAAGAACTTCTTTTGTAGACTTTCATTGATTAGTTGAGAAGTCAGTTGAGGAGATAAACTCAGGTGATTCGCTAATTGAGCAAGGCTATAGGATTGCTGAAGAAATGGCTTTTCCTGTTCAAATAATACCAATAGTTGTTGAATCTTTCGTTGACGTAGACTATCCTGGAGTCCCGATTTTCGATATCTCGCCTTGGGTTTGCCAAAGTAATCTCCATTCTTTAACAGCAATACAGAAAGTGTGTATACTAAAAGGGAACTAAACAGCTTTGGGAAGTAATCAGGCAGCACAGTCGAATAAATATTGACCCCATTAATCACGCCCCCTTCTGAAAGCAACATGATCAGCCCCGCACAAGCTAATATGCAACTCAAAAAAAGTAGGCGCATCTGATCTTTCCCTTGTGTTCTTTTGCCAATTAGAAGCCACGTCAATAGACCATAGCTCAACAAATGTAGGCTTGCTCCTTCTACAATTACCCAGCCCTGAATACCCCATGGATCAGTTTGCCAAATGGGAAAGACACTTTCCATCTGTACATGCCCATGAAATTGCGCAAGCAGGGCATATATCTTATAATCAGCAGGTTGTAGGTAAAAGAAAAAGGAATAAAAGAAGTACAGCAAAGCAGGCAAAAAATGAAGCCATAGACTAGAGGGCAATTCTTGACGGGTAGAGCTTAGAAAATACCACCAAGTAAAGGGACCTAAAGTAAGTAATAATGGAGCGGAAATATTTAGTAAATGAGGGATGTAGTACAAATAGCCAGTATGAATCAAGAAAGCTTCGAATTGTAGAAACAAGAGTGCCAAGAACAACCCTAATAGGGCAAACTGCCCCGCCCATTTTGGCTTGGACCATAAGACATATAGTAAGCCTAGACATTGCATTATCCCGCAAAGAATCAGGGTAGACAGCCAGTCTAATTCCGCTTGAAAAGTTTCCATCATCCCTTAAAGGACGGTCAATAGGATACAGAAGTTGCAGCTATCCCACTTATTATTCACTAGAGCAGTTTTGCGATGCCATATATCCCAACTGACACAATTGATACAATACTTAACCAAAAGAAAAGGTCATAGATCTTGCTGGGTTGAAAAGAGGCAGGCGTTTCTCGATACCGAAAATGTAAGGCAGCAAAGACCACCAAAAACAAAATCAGAGAACCTACAATTCCTCCTGTGAGTACCATAAATACAGGCATTTCTATAAAGAGGAAAAATGCTCCCCAAAGTACTGGAAATACCCAGGCCAGAACGGCAATAGATCTTTGCCTTTGCTTTAAATCGAAAAAGTCAATCCAGCCAATTTGACCAAAGATATCAGAGAATTGTCGGGTCCAGCCTGCCAGAGCCGCAAATAAGGTAGAAAATAAGACAATGAAAGAGCCCAACATAAAGGCAGTCTTAGCCCCAGCGCCCAATGTCTCCGTATATAAACTTGACAATGTTTCGACCATCTGATAGCCTTCCGGAACCTCGCCTTGGGCGTGTAGTACTGCTGCGCCCAACAAATAGAATGCCGCCGTAACGAGTGTATAAACCACCATAGCCAAAATAGCATCCAAATACATAACCTTCATCCAGCCTTTAGCGCGATTTTGATAATCCTCACCTTCCTCCGTCGGACCTGTCTTGGCAGCATAACCTTTTTCCAAACACCAATACGTATAAGCTATAATCTCGTCCCCTCCTACTCCGGTAATACCAAAAGCTCCAAAGGCTACTGCTACCGCCTCCTTAGGAAGATTAAAACCTAAACCAGCCTGCACATCTTCCCACTGAATGGCATAAGGAGTACCATTAAGAAAATATAAGGACACGAAAGTAAAAATCGTGAAGACAGCGATCATGATTAGGGAAAACTTCTCAATGAAGCCATAATATCCCCGGAAGATCATCAAGGAAACAACAATTGCTATGAGGCTTACCCAAACCCACAAGGGCAAAGCGGGAAATGTTAGATGTAAGATAATCGCGACACCTCCCAGTATACCCCCAACCTGAAGGATTTTCACGATCATTAGAAAGAAAAACACCCAGATCGGCCATTTTGCCTTACCAAAACGTGGTCCCGGTAGACGGTTGAATGCCTGCATAGCCGTTTCTCCTGTCATTATGGTGTGCCTGCCAAACTCTAGCTGTACGGCTACTTTTACCAAGCAGCTAATGATGATGACCCAAAAAGTAATAAAGCCAGCTTCAGCCCCTAAAGTAGTAGTTGCTATTAGCTCTCCAGATCCTACGATCGAAGCAGATAATACAAAACCAGGGCCCAAGAATTTTAGTTTATCGCGAAAACGAACTGGCGGCGCTGCAATGCGCTCTTGGGTAAGCAAATAAGGATCTTGTTTCATAAAAGTTGGCTTATGCCAACGATAATACTAATTTCCAACCGAAATCATCCTAATACCATTCCTTTTTGATTTATCCTTTTTCCCGGAGCTACAGTAAAGTCTACGTCAAAACATAAATTTATTACGGCCCGCCTTGATAATACATTAAGAATGGCATAAATTGCGAGTAAATACGAAACTCCCCCCATTTTTACTATTCTTAGTTAGTTTAAGTAAAATTGTACCGCAAATCCTCGCCTTTATTTCTGCTACACACTTAAAGCAGCCATCACTTTTTTATTCTGAATAAACAAACGTTTGGACACACTAAGGACAGATCTATTTTTTTGTCTAAATCGTTTGTTTACATGAAGTACTTTACATTCATTTCTAAGCTCTTTCTCATTTCATTGCTGCTGTTTTCATTTTCGTGCAAGAAAGAAGGGATCAAGGAAGGGGGAATCGATTTTGATTTGAATCGATTGCTAGAAGAAGTTGCCCCTAATGGTAGCACGACCTTTTTCCGCTTACCGGATAGCGATGACTACAGCAGTATTCCTCAAGACCCCAAAAACCCAATCACCACCAGTAAGGTTGATCTAGGTCAAATGCTCTTTCATGAAACAGGTATTGCACAAGCTGCCATGTTAGAGAGTGGTAAAGGGACCTATTCTTGTGCCTCATGTCATTTTGCTAGTGCCGGATTTCAAGCCGGTAGACATCAAGGGATTGGAGAAGGCGGAATTGGTTTTGGGAAAAACGGAGAGGGAAGGGCGGTAGCCCACCATTATGCCGAAGAGGAGTTAGATGTACAACCCATCCGCACACCTTCAGCTATGAACGGAGCCTATCAGCGCGTCACGCTTTGGAATGGGCAATTTGGCGCAACAGGTATGAACCGGGATACGGAGTATGCCTGGACCGAGGGTACACCGAAAGAAGTTAATAATTTAGGGTACGAAGGTCTAGAGACCCAAGCCATAGCAGGACTCAAAGTTCATCGCCTAGAAATAAACCAGGAGTTAGTAGAAGCGCTAGGCTACAAACAGGCATTTGATCAGGTTTTTTCTGATGTGCCTCCTGACAATAGGTACACTCGTGAGATGGCAGGTCTGGCTATAGCCGCCTATGAACGTACGGTCTTAGCTAATGAAGCACCTTTTCAACAATGGTTGGATGGGAAAGAAAATGCCATGTCCAGAACGGAAAAACTAGGAGCAATCTTATTTTTTGGTAAGGCACAATGTTTCAACTGTCATACTGGCCCAGCACTTAATTCCATGGAATTCTATGCTTTGGGAATGAATGACCTTGGATCGACGGCTTTCCCTACAATGGGCACTTCTCCTGAGGACAAAGCAAACTTAGGGCGAGCCAGCTTTACCAATCGCCCTTGGGATTTCTATAAATTTAAAGTGCCCCAATTGTATAACTTGGCAGATTCTCCTTTCTATGGACATGGAAGTAGCTTTACATCAGTCAAGGAAATAATTAATTATAAGAATATCGCAGAAGCAGAAAACCCTAATGTGCTAAGTAGTCAACTTCCCAAGAACTTCCGGCCGTTGAATCTTTCAGATGAAGAAATTGATCAATTGACCACTTTCTTAGAAGTGTCCTTAAGGGATCCCGATTTAGACAGGTATCAGCCTCCACATATCCTCTCGGGAAATTGCTTTCCAAATAATGATCAACAATCCGCACAAGATTTAGGCTGCCGTTGAAAGTGTACAGGCATCGAAAGTGATGTAACCTTCGATGCCTGTATTACTTCAACTACTTTATGTCAATTTAGTTATTTACCCCTTCAGGTTTTGCCTCTTCCATAGCCTCTTCTTCTTCCTCCATCGGTTTTTCAACCTTGAAGTGAATGGGATGGCGTTGGTTGAATTTAGCTATGAAAGGGAAAATCTCCTCTTTTTCTCGCTTCTCTCTTTTAGTAAACTCTGTGAGCAAGATACCATCCTTGGCAATGATTTTTTCAAAGCTTTTGGCACTATACTTCATCATTTTCCCCGTATTGAAGTCGAAAAGGTATTCTTTAGCTCCTTTTGGAGGAGGAGTATATTCTGCTTCATCTCCTTTTGCTGTCATGGCAGACATGTCTACACCTCCACCTTTACCATTGTCCTCAACAAAATAACAGATAGAACCTACTTTCGTCAATTGATATGTGTCCTTATATACATTTTCGCCATCACTGTAGCCCCATAGTTTTTTGGGCTTGATCTTAAAAGTTCGCCCTTCAGGATCAATACAGTCAATGCTTTTCTTTTTCATTTCTTGACTCAAAAAAGTCTTAGGATCACTACCTTCTGGTTCATAACCAATAATCCAATAGATTGGGATGGCTGGTTCATTGTTTTTCCAATTATCCAAAGAAGTATAGAGCCCGGGTTCGAATTCAAACCCCTCTTCAAATTTGGACATATATTTTTCGATAACTTGTGTTTGCTGTGCATGTATAGCTAGCGCGCTCAGGCATAAGAACAGGAATAAGGACAATTCTTTTCTTGACATATTTCTATCTTTTTTCATTCTTAAACGTGGGTAAATCTTATTAAATTTTACGGTTATGTATTTGAAGCCTTTTTTTTCTATTTTTTGTCAGCTTCTTGATGGATTTGGAGAAAACAGTTCGAATGCTCATTCATAATACATAAACGTTTTTCTTAATGCATTTGTCTCCACTTTAGACAGAAACTTATTGTCATTTCCTAAAAACTCACCAAGCTCGCTACAGGGTTTTGCACTTCCTGCAAAACACAAAGCACCGTGCAAAAACCAACAGCTTTGATGGCCGGTTCTTTCGTACCGTCTTGAAATTCATGATCCATATATCTTAAATACCAACTGAATTGGTGCTCTGGGATCTGGTACTTGTCAAAAACAGCCTGCATTTCCTCCTGTTCATCCAACCATCGACGCTGATCCTTCCAGGTGGAAATGGAAGGACGATCAGCAATACTAGGGTAAGTCACCGTCCATACAATTGGTACTTTAAAGGTGTAGTGAAAAGCTGCCCCTTCGTATTCAGCTTCCTGGTGCTGTAAGGCCATTTCCCAATCTATCTCTACATCAGGATAACTTCGTTCAAATTGGCTAACTAATTGACTGTCCGCTGGTCGATTTCCAGTTCGGTAAAAGGTATACCAATAGTCGGCTAAAAACCTTTTTGGAAATCCATTCTGTTGCTGATCAAAGATTACAAAGTAAGGAGAGGAGCTAAGTTGAGGTCCTACTCCAGGGGAAACAAAAGCGGCGCGAAGGGCCGTCAAAAGCCCTTCGTTCCGACCAAATGCACAGCCATGAAAGACCATTTCTGTACACGCATCTACTACATTTTTATTTAGCGGAGGAAACATCCCCTGGCCAATAGCATTAGCCAGGGTTGCTTCCGTTGTTCGCTTACCTCCAGGGAGGGTAGGCACCCCCATTCCTGTCCATTCATTACTGTGGAAAACCAAATTGATCTTACCCCAGGGGCGTCCATTGCTGGGCGCGTGGTCGTTCAGGTAATTTCTTACGGCCAACAAGGATTGGCACGTATCTATCACAAACTCTGTTTGGTCCTCAGGATGAAGGCGATAATACTGATTCGCCTGCTTGAAGTAAGGATTATTTCGGTCTTTGTCCTGTCCTAATAGAAAGGTGATATCCTGTCTTGCAGTATAGGGAATAGGCAATGTGGACAATTCATTTTTCATTTGGTTTTTTCGCCCCAACTGCGCCATTGCTGGTTGGAATGACCACATTAAGAAAAGGATCAAACTTCCGAATAATAGGCTAAAGATTTGAAATGACCGTTTCATACTACTGTGCTTACTTTGTTAGAAAATGCCCACTTCAAGTGGTTTTACTGTACACTCAATTTGAACTCAAGCCTAATTTGTTGCGTATGGAAACAGCTAAAGAGGTAGTGTTTCTCCAAAGATGTCTGTAAGCACTTTGTCAGGGTCTTATCTGCATTAGCTACTTCCACGCTGATGATTCTACCTAATACATCTAGTGTGATTGCCATTTCAATGCTCACAGCCTCGGCGGGGATTGAACATAGTGACAACTTATCCAAATAAGTCTGAAGTTCTTTTTGTAGCAATACATCTACTGTATGCCCCATTCCACTCTGGGGCTGTTGAACAGTTAATTTCAGAGGGCGTGCTTTAAGGGTTTTATTTTTTCTGACTACACCTTCTATGGCTACATCAAAGCCTATTGCTGTGTTCTCTACTCCAGAGGGTAGCGGTAGAGCTTGTTTGACACTCACTATCTCTCCATCTTCGTTCTTCACCACTTCATTATCCACAGCTATAAAGGAGGTATAGGCGGTCATAAGGTTATAATCTAGACCTAGTTTTGTAACCTCAGCAATACGTTCATCTGAATAGGAAACCTGATTGTAATCATCCAACAAACGAATCTTTTCTCGGGCCCATAGATATCGCAGAGCGGCATTCTTTCTAGAAGGTTGATATTGTCCGACTTCAAATACTTCTTCAAAAGGGCCAGCTCCAGTGTGCCCTTTAATGCGGATTTTTCCGTTGGGATCACCTTTGTATTTACCAAATACAAGAATGGGACGGTCAGCTAAAACATCGGGTACACTAGAGGGTTGAATATCATAAGCCTCGAATCCTTCAAATTCGACCTTAACTTGCGATAGCACCGGTTGGCTAATGTACTGTCGAAAATCTTCTGCTTTATCTTGCGCGCCTTCAGGGGCCGTAATGATCAAGGGCTCTCCCATACCCACATGAGCCATCCCTTCCAATAGATGTCTGTTCACACCTGCTCCAATCCCAAAAGTAAAAAGATTGGATTCGTTTAAGCGCTTGCGAATGAGATCAAAAGTTTCCTGTTCTACACTGATGTAACCATCAGTTACTACGACCATCGAGCGAGATAGATTATCCGCACAGCGCGGCATGGCCAAGGCTTTTTGCATTGCCGGAAGAAGACGTGTTCCCCCTCCTCCATATTGTCGATCAATCACATCAATTGCCTTCTCAACATTCTCTTCGGTAGCGGCAATAGATTCTTCCGCCAACCAGCCGGAGTTTCCGGAAAACAAAAGGACATTGAAGCGATCGCTAGGACGTAGACCAGCAATCAGGTTTCTCAAGAGTTTTTTGGATATGTTTAAGGGAAAACCTCTCATCGAACCGGAAACATCAACAATAAAGATGTACTCTCTGGCTGGAATATGCTGTGGTACAACTCTTTTCGGCGGTTGAACCATGGTGAGGAAGTAGTTCTCTCCTTGATGCTCATATAACAACATGCCTGATTCGATCTCCCCACCCGTCAGCTGATACTGTAGAATAAAATCACGGTTACCTCCGTCTTTTTCTGATCTGTCCAAAAGAATCTCAGCGGCCTGATTACCTTCATAATTAACCCCTATTTTATGGGTTGTAGAGGTGATGTTTTGGATCGGCAGGCCAGCAGATAGATAGATACTCATGTCAAAATCATACAAAGGAGCTTCTCCTGATTTCTGATAGGGTGTGGCTACATATTGGTCCTTTCCTGTTTCAGTAGATTCGCTATACCGTGGACCAACTACCGTGGGGTAAACGAACGCATATATCCCGTTTTCAGGGATAAGCATCTCCGTATACCTTAATACCACTTCTATACGGTCTCCAGGCATTAGATTTGCAACATTCATTTGAAAAACGTTTGGTCGCTCTTGCTCCAACAAGGAAGCTCTTTTACCTTCCTCTTTGGCTTGTTCATATGCTGCCTTAGCTTGATTCTTTTCTTTGATTTCAGCCTGTATGGTGCGATTCCCAATCTTCATAACCATATCATAGACAGCAGCTCGGGTAGAAGCCGGGAATACATAAATCGCTTCGATCGGCTTTTGGCCATCATTCTTGTAAACCTGGGTAATGGTCACATCGGCGATTACGCCTGCGATGTTTACTTCAGCAGAAGTGGAGAGGAGCGGCAATTGATCTACACCTTCTTGTCCTCCAATAACCCTGAAGTAGGGAGAAAGGGTTTTGTCTTCTTGTGTGTCTTGTGCTAAAATGGGATTCAGTAGTAATGCCATAAGTATGGCTAACCAGGATGTTTTCATGTCTGTGCTTTTGGAATCAATAAATTGTTGTATCGATTCAAAAGTACAGGCAGAAAGGGCCTAAAAGCCAAGCCCTTTGAGAATTCGTAGAAGGGTATCGAGAATTCGTGGGTATATGGAAGTTCTGACTATCCGATCCAATGTTTTTCTTTCATCTGGGAGCTGCTATCCCTCCCTCTTAGGTTCTTATTTCTCTCGAGATCAGATTATGTCATACTATAAGCCCAGTAAATCAGAAGGAACTGAATAGGCATACGGATAAGAGTTGGCCAAATAAACTTCCCCTTCTTGAGAGATTTTTGAAAATGATAAACATTGGCTGGGAACACTACAATAAGTAGGGCTATCACCCCCCAAGCTGCCAAAGGGCGTGTCTGTGGAATTAGAATCAATAGTCCTAAAATTATCTCTATCCCCCCAACAATAACGTTTACCTGTTCAGGAGCAGGAACCCATTTAGGAGTGATTTTTAAAAAGAACTTTGGGTTACGAAAATGGCTGTACCCTGCAAAAATATATAAGGATGCCATTACAATCACACTAATCCATTCTAGTATCATGCTGCTGTACTTAACTTCGAGAGTAATTTTTCCATTCGGTCTTCCATATCTGCATAAGAAGCATATCCATTACTGAGCAAACCCAAGCGATTATTCCAACTAATGACCACACTTGGAAAACCCCGAATCCCCCATTCATGAGATTGCTCAAAATCCTTTCGCGTTAATGCTTTGTATTCTTCGGAAGAAAAAGCATCACGGAAATCATCAAAATTAATACTCAGTGACTCGCAGATGGGCTCATAAAAAGACACCTCCTTGGGATCTTTGTTTTCGTAATAAAAGTGGTATTGTACTGCCTTAAAGAAATCGAAAGCTTGCGCTGGCGCTAATTGCTTCACCACACAAACGGATCGGCAAGATGGTTCAGTATCGTACAAGAATTCGTCCCATTCCAACAAATCATACCGAAAAGCCTGTCCACTTACTTCTGCTACTTTCTCCCAGTGGTGGCGCAAAAAATCTTTCATCTTCTGATTCCAGGGATCTCCTCCACCAGGACGAAGTCCTCCCATGATCAAACGGAAGTCCATTTGGTTCGCATAGGCCTCTTTTAATTTCGTAATCTCGCCTCTGAATCCATAACACCAAGAACACATCGGGTCGGCCAAATAGATGATTTTTCCCCGGGAACTATTATTATTTGCTTGTAGTTGATCCATAAGGCTGAAGATAGGAGGAATTTTATAGAGATAAAAATTAGATACATGCCGCTAAGACTACAGTTCAAGAAGCAAAAGGATGGATCTGCTGTATTGACTTGCTTTCGTACCGACGGTACTTCTACTTTTACTAAGATCAGACCAGGTTTGGAGGTGCATGATTTGGCCCACTACGTAGTGGAAACAGCCTTAGGTTTTAAAGAAGCCTTCTATGGACTCATCAACCAAGGATACCGGGTTCCTGATTTTGAGTTGCCTCGCAATCAACGCCCTGCCGCACTCATTCCGGAAAATTTACCCCTAGAATCTCTGCAAACTGAATTTATCGTTAACCAGTTGCAAATAGAATTATACAATTCCGGAGAACAGCAAGCCTTTATTCCTTTATTGCAGCAGGCGATGGCCAATCGAAACCTAGATTTCCCAGAGGTATTAACATCAGATAAAGTTCCAGCCATGCGAGAAGAACTACGTGCCTTAGTCTCTAGATGGCAAGCACTACCCACTGGAGAAGCTATTGACTTAGAAATGGCGCTCTAAGCTCACCAAATAAAGGGTACTAATGCTTTGCGGTCCGATGGATAATCTTCAAAATTAGCCTTGTACCACTTATGATGGTCCCACGCTCTCGGAGCTAAATTAGCAAAGGTACAGGCAACAAATACCCGGCCTGCAATTGAACTAGTAAGCATAGCTGGCGCTTCCATGATTATCCAGGCATACCGTCCCCCCCTAACCTCTACGTTCAAAACGCCCATATGGGGCTGAAATGAAGAGCAAGGAGACAAAGGTCAGGACCGCAAAAATAAATTCCGCCGTCAAAAGTATGCAGTACCATTGTGCTAATTCCATCCGCTTTCCTTACTGATCAGTGTTGATGAGTCTCATAATGGAGACGCAAAGCATCCTCACCAAAATCATTACTAGGATCACGACAAACGGAGTGAACGTGGTTTCCCCCGTTCTGTGTATTATCATATTCTATCAGAATCCGAGGTCCATGAATCCGATAGTAATGTTTCTCCCCTTTTTCTATACTACCTGCCCAGGCAAAATAGAGTTGCTCCACTCCGCTTTCTTGGATTCCTTGCCAGTATTTCTTGGCGATCTTCTCCGTATTATTATTCAGGTACAATTGTATGAGATCCACCAATGCGGCCTGTTGAGCGTCGTTCATCTGGCCATAGGACAAGCCTTCGTATTCTTCTAGTTGTACCCGTTTATCATTGCCAGTAATGATCTCTGGATAAGCACTTTTGGCTATTACAGCAATTTCCAATTGTGATTCATTGAAGGATTGCACCAAAGCTCTTCCCAAGTCCTCTTCTTGCGCTAGCACCCGTTTACCTTTGGAATCTCCTATCGGAATTTCTGCCGGATTTGCTCCCATAAACTGTGGCGTAACGTCTAAATCCCCGTTAGCAAAGGTATAATTCAAGGAGAGATGATGCCCTTCAAATCGCCAGCCCCAAGCAGTAGTATCTGCCGGTTCTCCAAATATAGCAACGAAGTAGAGGGCTGGATTCCTATAGTTGTTTTCAGGAGCACGTTTTTCCAAAATTGTCAATATCGCCTCCAACTGCCGGATATCTTCGACTTTACGATACCCTTCCTGCGATAGGCAAGCCTTTAGCAGATTAGCAACCAACTTCCGCTGCTCGGCATTCATCAATTGCAAGGCAAGCCCCTGACGCTTGATCGGTACAAAGTGCCAATTTTCTCGTTCTGCATCCTTAAATGGCAATAAGCAGCTCTTCTTCTCCATTTCAGACAAGCGCTCGATAAAGGCTTGGGCCGCAACTACAACCTTTTTTTTATTGGTAGCTAGATGAGGTTTTGATGCTTCCGTTTCAGAGGGGGCTGAACAAAAATTTAAAGACAGTAATAGAACATAACCAAAGGATAGGAAGGACTTCATGGTGTTCGTCAGTTTTGCTTTTGATCCTACTAATATACAGTATATATAGAGTCTCCTGTCCAGAGCCAATAAATTCAATTACTTTTGTTACCATCTTATTCAGTCGGCTAGAATCAAAGACTTGAACTTATTCTTTAGATCCTGTATACTTCCTTTTGGTAAAACGACATGCTCATCAAGGCTATAATTGCAAGCCATTTAAGTGCAAATTGGCTTCGACAATACTAATAATCTTATGATCACACAGAAAGAGTTTTCATTGCAAGCACAAGAACGCGGATATCACCTTATCACCCAAGAGGTATTACGGGCTATTGGCCCCTTACCTAAAATCGGAATATTTCATCTCTACATTAAGCATACATCTGCCGCAATCACGATCAATGAAAACGCCGACCCTTCAGTACTAGTGGATTTCGAACAAATTTTCAATAAGATCGTTCCTGAGAATATGCCCTTCCTTACCCACACCATCGAGGGACCAGATGATATGCCAGCCCATATCAAAGCGGCAATGATTGGTTCATCTATTAATATTCCAATTAGTAACCACCAATTAAATCTAGGCACTTGGCAGGGAATCTATTTGTGTGAATTTCGTAACTATGGTGGTTCTCGCAAGCTTGTGGCTACCATCTACAGCTAAGTATGCAAATCATATTCAATGGAATTCAGGTTGGCTTACTGCTTGCCATATTGTTGGGGCCAATCTTCTTCGCTCTCATTCAAACGGGCGTGGAAAGAGGTCTGCGGGCGGGCACCATGGTTGGGCTCGGCATCTGGATAAGCGACATCTTATTTATAGCCATCACCTATGCGGGCTTGAATTATATTACGCCACTTAGGGAAAGTGAGAATTTCATTTTCTATGTTGGATGGATTGGTGGGCTAGTGCTGATTGGGGTAGGAATTACAACTTTATTGACTAAACCTCCAGGTTGGGAAGCCGGTTCCATTATCCCTACCAAAGCCTCCTACTTATCTTTGTGGCTAAAGGGTTTTCTGGTGAATACGCTAAACCCATTCACTTTTGCCTTCTGGATTACAATGATGAGTACAACGGTAGGAGATCAAGGTTACAATCGACAAGAGGCCATCCTGTTTTTTGGGTCCATTTTGTCTACGATTATTATTACAGATTTTTCTAAGGTTGCATTGGCTAAGTACATTAGAAAATGGCTAACTGCAAAGCACATTCCCTGGATAAGACGTATTTCAGGAGGGGCCTTGGTTGTTTTTGGAGTCGTCTTAATGATCAGGAGTATGCTGTAAGAGCAAGATATCCGAAGTTTTACCCAGCACTGGCTATAGAAAACTTCGGATATTTGTGTCCCTGCTAGTTATTCATCCCGTAAATACACGATCGGGTTTTTCACAAATGCATTGTAAATATGCCCAGCTACAGCGATCAAGGCTATAGTAAGCAAGCCAGTCACGGCCACTAGCATTGGAAAGAAACCTGGATTAGGCATCTCTGGTGAGATATGAGTCAGAATAGCTTTAATGGCGAGAAAACCCAATGGCCCGCCAATCAGGCAAGCCAAAACGACAGCCCAGAAGAACTCCTTGTTGACTAGTTGACTCACATTCCAAATATTCGCACCAAGAATCTTGCGAATACTAATCTCCTTCATTTTCCTTGCCAGAATCAACATCGCTAAGCCAAACAAGCCGATGGTAGATATAAATATCGTCAGAAAAGCCACCGCAGATAGTATTTTGATCACTTGCTCAAAACCTTGAAAGTAGCCATCCATCACATCTGCTTGATAAAAGAAGTTAAAGGGACGATCCGGGTACAACTCCTTCCAGATCCCTTTCATAGCTTTGGCTGAAGCTTGGGTTTGAGCGGTAGAAGCCAAAGTGGCTGTGAGGTAGCGATAGTCAGATTTTGGTCCTACGCGAATGAGCAAAGGCTGAATGGGGCGGAAAAAATCCTCATAGCGAAAATCTTCTAATTCACCAATCACGGAGTAGGATTGATCCTCTACTTGAACGACCTTACCTACGGCCACCTCCCAACCAAAATGTTGACGGAAAGCTGCATTCACCATCACCGATTGAGAGATATCTGTATCTAGATCAGGGTTGGAAAATCTGCCATCTACAAGGCTCAATCCCATCTTCTTTAGGTAATCAGGGCCTACTACCATCTCCTTTACTGGTGTATCTTCTCCATCTATCTCGATAGTAATGCCGTTAGCCCCTCTTCCGAGTTGCTGGATTGACCCTGAAATATCCTGAATCTCCCCCAAGCTGGCTAGTTCATTTTTCAAACGATCATAAGACATCCCCTCATCCAGGCGGATCACGATCTTAGCTTCTGGATCATAGCCCCAATCGACTGCTCTCAGTTTTTGGGTATGCTTGATGAAGGCAACAGCAGAAAAGATGGCAATGAAGGTTAGGGATAACTGTGCCCCTAATAGGATCTTCCGAAAACGATTTTTATTGCCGATTCGCAACTTATCCTTCAAAATCTCCACCGGTGGAAAACGAGAAACATAGTAAGCAGGATATCCACCACCACCCATTACCAATAGAACCAATAAAGTAAGAAAGAAAAGCCCGTGCCTATAATCTTGCAAATACTGTAAGCGAAATTCTAAGCCTACCGCAAATCGCTTAAACCAAGGTAAGAATAGAAATTCTGCCAACAGTATTCCTGCAATCAAACCTACCAGACAAATCCGTAAGTTCTCGACTAAGAACTGGGAAATAATTTGCCGACGTTGGCTCCCCATTACTTTCCTGACACTTATTTCTCTTAATCGACTAGAGGCCGTAGCAATCGCTGTATTTACATAATTGAAACACACTAATAAAAGAAGGCCATTTGTAAAAATACCACTATCTCTACAGCGATACCTTTAACTCTCGCTCGACTTGTAATAATTGGAAGGAGACGAGGAAAATTAAAAATAAGATCACCCCCGATACGACAAAAATGGAAGGGCCTACATAATTAAACAGAATACCCCCCAATACCAGACCAAAGATGCTGGCTAGGCTACCAGTACTGCTGGCATACCCTTGGATGGTACCTTGTACTTTGGAGGTGCCAGATTTGGCAAGAATAGCCAAAAATGAAGGCCACATAATACCATTACCTAAAGCCATCAGTACATTGGCCAGATAAACACCGAAATCTGTTTGCAAGGTCAATAAAAAGAAATTAATACTGATTAGAATACTCCCAATAATCACCAGACTCGCGTCAGGAACCTTAGCGGATAAAAAAGATAAAATGGGACCTTGAGCTAAGACCATAATTCCACTGTTGAGGGTAAAAAAGAGCCCCAATTGGATAGAGTTCCACTCCATGACTTGCGAGGCAAAAATGGGAAAACAAGCGTAGAAAAAGCTAAAGCCTAGAAAGTTGAGGAAATAAATCCCAAACAAAATTGGAATGTGAGGCATTTTCAACACTGCTTTTAAGCCCGTATCTGGACAATTTTCCATCTGGTAGCACTCCTTATGCTCAATTTGAAATAGTTTCTTGACATTAAATGCTTTCAGATTAGATTTTACTAGCTCCGGCCTGGATTCAGGAAGGAATCGCTGTATGACGAAAATGGCTGTTAGTGAGATAAAAGCCGCTGCCAAAACGGGCAACAGCTCTTCATAAGAAGTGGCTCCGAGAAATCCTGCCAATACAGGACCGATGATAAATCCTAGACTAGTGGAAGTAGCCATTTTACCAAAATTAGCCTTACGATTATTGTCATTGGAAATATCTGAGAGATAAGCATTAGCCACGGAAACATTTCCTCCAGTCAAACCATCTAGGGCACGGGCAACAAATAGGAGAACTAAAGGTAGGCTCAGTGTAAAGGTTCCCAATAAACTTGAATCAACCCCTAATAAGGTTTTAACCGGTGCACTAATAGCAAAAATAAAAAGAACCCAAGCCAAAAAGGTCCCCACTTGACTAATCAATAGCACCCGCCTACGACCAATTTGGTCTGACCATTTACCCAATAATGGTGCTCCAATCAATTGAAAAGCTGGATATACTGCTCCAAGCAAACCATAGATAAACCCATTCCCTCCAAAATCTTCTACCAAGAAAACGAGGAATGGTAAGATGACACTGTACCCTAACATTCCAATAAAGTTGACGAGTAATACCGGGTACAAGGAGATTTTGGCAGAAGTAACGGACATGGCTTTTATTTATAGTTATTTGAATCTATCTTATAGACATTCAAAACAAAATTGTAAAACATGAAGTCCTCTTTTCCCCAACAATGTGCAAACCTATTGGTTGTCATGTTGCTCTTACTTAACAGTTGCGGTCCCGCTGAGCCATCTGCTTCGCAAGCTCCCGAGTCCACTACTCCCACTCCCTCCCAAACCCCACTGGAAGCCTATATGTCAGTTCCGGACGATGCTTTCACCTATGAACTCAAAGACAGCATCAAAGGGGAAGGGTATACTGCCTTCATTATTCGAATGGTTTCCCAGCGCTGGCTTACCACCGCAGAGGTCAAGGATCCTACCTGGTGGCATTGGCTAACCATAGTAGTGCCAGACGAAGTAATTACGAATAAAGGTATGTTATTTATCGGTGGGGGATCACGCCGGAAAGATAGCCCAAACAAGGCTGATGAGATGCAGGTGCAAGCAGCAATTCTTTCTAAATCCATCACCGCCAATCTTCATAACGTTCCAAATCAACCTGTAGAATTTGTTGGGGATGATTATGGGCCAAGGGTAGAGGATGAATTAATTGCTTATGGTTGGCGTAAATTCCTCGAAGGAGGAGCCAAGGATGAAGATGCCATTTGGTTAGCACGCTTACCAATGACCAAAGCGGCTGTTCGAGCCATGGATGTGATTTCAGAATTCAGTCATTCGATTGGTCATAAGGTGGATCAATTTATGGTAGCCGGTGGATCGAAAAGAGGCTGGACAACTTGGACTACTGCAGCAGTTGACGACAGAGTAGTGGCCATTGCACCGATTGTGATTGATCTACTGAATATTGTACCATCTTTCGAACACCATTGGAGAGTATACGGATTTTGGGCGCCTGCCGTAGGCAACTATGTGCAAGAAGGAATTATGGATTGGCAAGGTTCTAAGGAATACGATCGCTTAATCAGCATCACGGAACCCTACTCCTATTTGGATCAACTAGATATGCCAAAACTATTATTGAATGCTACGGGAGATCAGTTTTTTATTCCTGACTCTTGGAAGTTTTATTGGAATGATCTAAAAGGTGAAAAGAATGTTCGTTACGTGCCGAATACAGATCATTCCATGCGAGAATCTGATGTGATAGAAACGCTCATTTCATTCTACCAATCCGTTGTTCTAGAAACACCTCGTCCAGAATTTGCCTGGCGTGTCGAAAATGGGACTATCCATATAGAGACAGCAGATGGGCAAGCTCCTGCCAGTATCAAGCTATGGAAAGCTAATAATGCAGATTCTAGAGATTTTCGATTGGAAACCATCGGAAAAGCATGGGAGGCTGAAGATATTCCTATTACAGCAGAAGGCATTTATCAACTAAAAATAGATGAACCCAAGGACGGATATAGCGCTTTTTTTGCCGAATTAAGCTATCCGGGAGCCGCCGGCATCCCGCTGAAGCTAACCACAGGCGTAGTAGTTACACCAGATACGTATCCCCACAAACCATTTGCGGCTAAGGAACCTCAGGGCTCACCTAAAACAGATTAAGATGTACGGCCTGGGCTGGTGTACATTGACCTCAGCCCAGGCTCAATTGAGCTAGCAATTTAATCTCCTGTCTCCAAGAATTGGGATAAAGTCGCTTGGACTTCTTCTCGATAGGTACGACCAATTGGCAAGGACTTCCCATCTATTTCTATTTCGGTAGCAGAATAGGCAGTGATCTTTTTCTTTGCAACTATATAGGATCGATGTATCCGGAGCAGATCAGCGGTAGCCAGGATTCTTTGTAATTCTCCGATCTGAAACTTAGTTACGATCGAATTGTGTTCCGTGTAAATCCTAACGTACTCTTTTAAGCTCTCTATGTAGATGATATCTTTCAATAATACCTTTACATTACGCTTATTGACCCGGAAAAATCGGAAAGGTTCTTCCACTTGCTCCTCTACTTTGTTGAAATTATTAACAACTTTTTCTACTTTAATTTTCTGAAGAGCTTGCAAAAAGCGCTCAAACTCAATTGGCTTTAGTAAGTAATCTACCACATCATATTCAAAAGCTTCCAAGGCATATTGATGATAGGCTGTCGTTAAGATAACCTGTGGCGGATGACTCAGCATTTTCAAAAAATCCAGCCCTTTTAGTTTAGGCAAGTGAATGTCCAAAAACAGCAAATCAACGGCTTCTTTTTTCAAAAAGCTACTAGCGTAGATAGCATCTTCGCAGGTGCCTACTAGTTCCAGATGCGGAATCTCAGCAATATAATCAGCCAGCACTTCCGCAGCTAAAGGCTCATCTTCCACGATCAAACACTTGATGTGTTGCTGCATAACTGTTTAGATTAATGGATAAATCTACTGTAAAGGTTTCTTTATTTCGATGAATATCCAGTTGATGTCCCTTTGGATACAGGAGTGCCAGTTGTCGGTAAACGTTGGGCAAGCCGATACCATCCCCAGCCTTATCCTGCTCTTCATCTCTGCTATTTTCTATGTGTAGAAATAATTGTTGATTGGTTATTTGAAGGCGAATATGAACAAAGGTTTCGAATCGGGTCTCACTAGTGCCATGCTTGAAGGCATTCTCAATTAAGGGAAGTAGCAACAATGGGGCGAGCAGCGTAGTCGGATCTTCTATTTCTTTTTCGAATCGAATCTCCAATCGATTATTATAGCGCAATTTCTCCAATTCTAGATAATCTTGAATGACCTGCACCTCCTGTTCCACGGTAATTCGCTCCTGATTGCATTCATACAACATAAAGCGAAGCAACTTGGAAAGTTTCATGATCACTGGAGCCGTTTGGTCCGATTTTTTCCTAGCCAATGCATAAACATTGTTCAAGGTATTGAACAGAAAATGAGGATTAGTCTGCGACCGGAGAAATCGAAGTTCATTCCGCAACTTCTCTTCCATAAGATGCTTCTCTTTTTCCAATTGTTGGAAGCGAATTCGTAATAACTTAATCGTTAAGGCCATTCCTGTCACCGAAACAAATCGAATGGCTGTATAAATATATCGAGGAAGCCAGACATCGAAGGTATTTGCTGGATAAGGCAGTAAGTAAATATAGGGATATATAACGTAAGGTATTAATAGTCGATACAGCGCAAATACAAACGTAAATACAGCTAAAAACTCCAATAGGAGCTTCCAATAGCTCCTTCCCTTAAAATACCTGGGAAGAATTATATACATACTATAGTAAGCAAAACCCATTTCCAACGGCAAGATGGTCAATCGTGCTCCAAACCCCTTCCATAATCTCTGCCAAAAGGGCAGATCCACAAATGTGGAGTTAGATAAAAAGACCTCCACATAGCCATTTAATAGCCAGTACAACAACCAAAAACCAGTATGTAATAATAAACGTTTTCCCATCTCTAATACGGTCAGGTTTCAAAGATCGCAAAAACAACTTCATTTACCCGGAAGGATATAGGAAGTACTTACTCCTGGGTACAAATGACAGGTTCCCCCCCATTAATGAATCTAAGAACCATTGGTAGGTAAAATGAAGGTTTTGGGACTATACAAGCGTCCCCTGTTACACTTTTTCAAAACCTCCTTATTTTCTCTCCTATCTTGCCCCCATGAACTTAATTCAACTTCTATGTAAAAGTGGTCTTCCTCTACTGCTGTCTCTGGTGAGTTGTACAACTTGGGGCCAAGTTCATTTTATAAAAGTAGAACAAGGGCCTGTGGTTGAGCAATCATCTGACAGCAGAAGCGTGAACTTTGTGGATGTGAATAATGACGGTTGGGTAGACCTTTTCATTTCCAATGGCCCCAGTGATGGGCAGCACAATTTTTTATATATCAACCAGGGCGATGGGACTTTTACATCACTCACAGATGACCCAATCGTACAGGATGGAGCCAAGTCGGATGGAGCCACGTTTGCCGATATAGATAACGACGGAGACTTAGATGCGTATGTGGTCACTTGGTATGGCCAACAAAACTACTTTTATCGCAATGATGGTAATGGCTCCTTCCTCCTGGACAAAGACCCGGTGCTAACTACCAATGGTACCTACTCTGAAACGGCCAGTTGGGGAGATGCCAATAATGATGGTTGGCTAGATCTCTTTCTGACCAATAGTGAAGGGAGAAGTAAAAGAAACCAACTCTTCCTTAATCAAAAAGGCACAAGTTTTAGGCCCACTGAAACCCCTGCCAATCAAACTAATACCCAATCTAGATCGGTCAATTGGATCGATGTCAATAAAGATGGAAAGAGTGATTTATTTATTACTAACGAAGGGAAATCACCTAACGAGCTTTACCTGAATACAGGTAAGGCTCCTTTTTTCCTTTCAGAACCAAATGCTATCTGGAATGAATTACCACCAGGCAGTATGAGTGCCAGTTGGGGAGACGTGGATAATGATGGAGACCTGGATCTCTTCCTTGCTAATGCTGGCTATTATCAAGAAATCGACAATCAATTGCTACTTAATGATGGCGAAGGACATCTAAGCCTAAAACCAGATAGTGGACTGAGCAAGGATGGGGGCTGTTCGTATGGTTCTGCCTTTGGTGATTTTGACAATGATGGAGATTTAGACTTGATTGTAGCCAACGGTTTCTGTAAATCAAAACTTGAGAATTGGCTGTACCAGAATGATGGGAAAGGAAATTTTACGCGCATATCCTCTGCTTTGCCTGATATGTCTAGCTATTGCTCATTTGGCCTGGCCTGGGGGGATATCAATAATGACGGCTTTCTCGACTTAGCCATAGCCAACTGTCAAAATGGCAAAAACTCACCGCAGCCTGTTAATGATCTCTATTTGAACAAGGGCAATGCTAATCACTGGCTCAAAATCAAAATGGAAGGGACCGTATCCAATCGCTCTGCCATAGGAGCTACTATTCGAGTACAGATTAAGAAAGGAAGTTGGCAAATGCGACACATCAATACCCAGAGTGGCTATTGTGGACAGAATAGCATGATAGCTCATTTTGGTTTAGGAGTGTCCAAGAAGGCAAAAAAAATAGAAGTAATTTGGCCGAGTGGAAAGAAAACTACTCTTCGTAATCAAAAGGCGGACCAACTCTTAAGTTTGGTGGAAGAATAAGCCGAGCTTACTTGCCGATGAAAAGCAAGCAAAGTTTTCGCTGAAACGCTCTAGATAAAGACACAAAAATTACATTAGAATAGAATAGTTAAACTTTGAATTTATTAGCTTTGCGGCAAAATTGATAGACATGAGTACAGAAAGCCAAGACTCAACTAGACTATACTGGATTTACACATTCATTTCTTTCCTAGCGATTGTCGCTTGTTTGATGTTTATTCCAGAATGGTGCTGGGTACCACTACCTTTTTTCTTAACTTACCTAGTATTGGCATTCAAAAGCATCTAGTCAATAGTTGCTCAAGCCATTATCCGGTAACCATTTTTTCTCCTTTTTGAATGGCTTCCTGCGGAGCAGGTTGCATCCATCTGATCATTACAGGGATCAACAGTAAATCACTGATTAATGCACTCAGTAGGGTAAGGCTAATCAGTAATCCCACCACTACACTCGGCGGGTGGATGGAGAACAACATCACTAGAAACCCAAAGAAAAGTATTATTGAAGTCAAGACGATGGCCTTACCGGTTTCTATAAATGTGATCTTAATCGCCTCCTCTCGTTCCATCCCTTTATTCAAGGCTAGCTTATATTTACTCAAAAAGTGAATCGTATCGTCTACAGCAATACCAAAGATCACAGCAAAAACGATTGATACCCCCGCCTCTAGCTCAATCCCCAAGTACCCAATCAATGCTCCAGCGAGTAAAAGGGGAAAGATATTTGGAACTAGAGCAATGATCAAGATTCTCCAGTTTTGAAACAGAAAAGCCATCAGTACACTCACAATGACTACCGCAATCCCCAACCCTTGCAGGAGACTTCTCCGAATATACTCTGCATTCTTATCAATAATAACCCCTGTTCCCGTACGATTTACCTTTATTACTTCACCCTCAATGTTCTGATCAATCCAAGTGTCGATTCGTGAGCCCATAGCTTTGATCGTATCAGCTCCCACATCTTTAATACGCGAAGTGATCCTTGCTTTGGTCCCATCTTTACTTACTAGGACGTTAGGATCAAACTTGGGAAGCTGTCCGGTCAGGCGGCGATACCTCTCGAACTGGCGCTCATCCTCTGGCACGATGAAAGCATCCTCTCGATTATTATTAAAAGCTTGGTTGATGGACTTATATAGTGTAGTAATGGAGCCAATAGCCTGGAAGCTTGGGAACTGGCGCAAATACCCTTCAATCTTATCCATTTCTCGAATCACAGCATAGTCATCGACCTGATAGTCGCCTTGGGTATACACTGCCAATTCCATGGGCCGAAAGCCGGTCAGTTCTTTCTCGAAAAAGGTAAAGTCTTCCGTAATCTTTTCCCCTCTCGGCAGGTTATCAATGATACCATAATTCGTGGTAATCCTACTAATGCCAATTCCGCATATGATCAACATCGCCAAAGCCCCCCACTTGATAGCAGTACCTTTTGAAAGCGTCAATCGATAACTACTCAGCATGGAATTCTCCCAGAAGGCAATGCTTTTTCCAATTTTCATCAATTGGTCAGCCTTGAAATAGGACAGCCATGAAGTGGTGAAGAAAATTACAGTTATATAAGCCACAATCACTCCCGCTGCTGCATTCAATCCAAAATCGCGGATAGGATCTACTCTACTGGTAAGCAGGGTAGCAAAACCAATGGCTGTAGTAATAGAGGTTAGTAAAGTAGCCAAGCCAATTTCCTTTATCGTGACTTGAATGGCATCTTGCTGTCTCTTGCCTTTTCGCAACTCATCTATGTATTTGGACATAATATGAATTACATCGGAGGTTCCCACGATAATCATAAGAACAGGGTATAAGGCTGCCATAGCATTCAAAGGCCTTCCCGTAGCTCCTAACAATCCCATAAATAGCAACATACCCAATCCAATCGAGACCAGTGCAATCACAATCCCCCAATTTCTTCTAAAAATCCAGAACATGATCAAACTAACCAAGACTCCTGCCACCCCAGCTGATACCATTATTTCTCGTTTTTGCATGGCCACTAATTCCGTTTGGAAATAGGCACGGCCGAGATAATGATATTCGTCAAAATTATATCCGGCTATCAACTCATCTAATCCCTCCATTAAAGTTCGGGCTTGCTCTAGGTCTATACTATTGATCGTCTTCAATAATACAACCAAAGTCTTTCCATCCTCGGAAATCAGGTTGTTGACAAAGCGGTCATCTCTTAGAATACGATCTCTTTCTTCATCGTATCGAGAGGGGTCATCAATATGGATAGCTGGAATCGTTGTAAACCCAAAGGGTGTTTTCAGGGGATATCCGATTTGGGTAAGCGCCTGGCTTTCCAATACGTGGGGAAGCTTTCTAGCCGCCAAGCTAAAATCGTGAAATTGCCCTAGAAACCCTTGTTCAAAGGCTCCCTCCTCACGCCTAACTGCTATCAACAGGAAGTTGTCATCAGTTTCAAAGGAAGCAATAAACTCCCGAAAGATCTCCAGGTCTTTATCTCCTCGCGGAAAAAACTGTTCGAAATCAAAGGTAAACCGAAGGCGTGTCAGAAAGAATGCGCTGGCAATAGCCAGGAGCGCGAAAACGGTAATTATAACTACTCGAATGTCTCTCATAAATAGTCTGCTATTCACATCATTGTAAACATAACCATTAAAGAGAGAAGAGGTTCATCCAAAAAGTAGCACCAATTATGCGGATCAAATTTAAGGCGTCCCTTTAGCTAAAAGCCTGTTTATCGGTTTTAGCCAGCTAGCCGTCAAAAACTAGAGCTGTCCCACATCTTCCTTGATCAAAAGCTCTAATAGTACTTGCCCTACCGCTTTCAAAGTACGTTTATTGATCACATCCATATTATCGTTTTGCGTGTGCCAATGACTCCCAAATCCTTTATTCTCAGAATCAATAGGCAAATTGATAATATCAATCATGGGGATTTTAGCGATGGTATTCACAAAATAATGGTCATCCGTAATCCCTCCTCCTTCTGCATTATGGAAGTAATTACTATATCCGAGTTTACTAGCTAGATTCCATACCTTATCCACTACTGAAGCTGCGAAATAGGTAGAGTATTGTTCCCTCGGGAAACGAGCATTTCTGGCGCCTACCATATCTAACAAAATTCCATATCTTGGCTGATAGCCAGCTCGGTGCAAATTATTAGACCAATGCTGTGAGCCCAAAGCCCAGGTATTGCGATTTTTAGTCCCTTCTGCCTCATCTTGGATATCATCTTTGCTTTCTCCATAATCTTCCGCATCAAACAAGACAATATCTACCCCCAATTGCAAATCCAGCGTTTCCAGTTGCCGTGCCAATTCCAAAAGAACACCCACTCCACTACCTCCATCGTCTGCACCTAGGATAGGCTCGTTCTTACGTTCAGTGCTTAATGGTGAATCTGCAATATGGCGAGTATCCCAATGTGCCGCCAAAACAATTCTATCGGTATTTGCCGGATTATACTGAGCTATTATGTTTGTTGCTGGGTACACCTTCCCTGTATAAACTTTCGCATCAAAGTTCTGCTCAATAACAGTGGCGCCAAATCGCTCAAACTGCTGTACAAACCACTCTTTACACGCCTTATGGCCTTCCGAACCAATCACGCGAGGTCCGAATTCAACCTGTTTGGCCACATAGGCATAGGCCGAATCTCTATTGAAACTTACGCTAGCCACTTCATTAGCTGGGGGAGGAGCTTGAGTTGAACTACTGCTACTGGATGTCGAAGTATTGCCTTCCGATTTACATCCTATAAATAATACCAAACAGAAAAAAAAGCACAGAGAGAGAATGTTGTTGGATTGCATATCCACTAGTTTATTTTTTGAACTCAGAAATGTTTCCATCCTTGGGCTGATAGGTCATGGATATTACCGCCCTTAGTATGCAGCTTGATGCCGTCCGATTCTGGTACTATCTCACCCATAATATAAATGTCCGGCAAGTATTTAACCTTATCCAGATCCTTTGGGTCTACAGTAAATATTAATTCATAATCTTCCCCACCGTTCAACGCACAAGTGATAGGATCTAATTGAAACTTCAAGGCCATCATTTGTGCATCTGGGTGAATCGGTACTCCACTTTCCTCGACAAAAGCCCCTACCTTAGACTGTTTACAGATATGGAAGATCTCCGATGCTACGCCGTCCGAAACATCGATCATTGAGGTAGGCTGAAGTCCGCTCTTTTTGAAGACTTCTATCATATCACGTCTAGCCTCCGGCTTAAGCTGACGCCCCACCAAGAAATCTTGCTCCTCTAGATCTGGCTTAATGTTTGGATTAGATAGATACAGTTGCTTTTCTCGTTCCAAAAGTTGTAGCCCTAGGTAAGCTGCACCTACATTCCCTGTGATACAGATCAAATCACCAACTTTGGCAGTATTCCGATAGACAACCCGGTCCTTTTCCACTTGTCCAATGGCAGTCACACTAATATAGAGCCCCTTGGGAGAGGAGGTCGTATCCCCTCCTATCAGATCCACTTGATAGTACTCACAGGCACGCTTTATTCCATCGTACAATTCTTCTAATGCCTCAACCGAGAAACGATTAGATAACGCGATCGAAACGGTCACTTGTTTGGGTGTGGCGTTCATCGCATAGATATCGGACAGATTAACGACTATAGATTTATACCCTAGATGCTTAAGTGGGCTGTACATTAAGTCGAAATGGATACCCTCCACAAGCATGTCGGTGGATACCACGGTCATCATATCTCCATTGTCAATCACTGCACCATCATCCCCTACTCCTTTAATACTTGAAGGCTGTCGGAGTTCAAATGTTGAGGTAAGATGGTCAATTAGCCCAAATTCCCCTAAGGTATTAACATCCGTTCTTTTTGAACGATCTGACGCATTCGCCATGCTGAAACTTTTTATTGAAAAATCTACTCCATACTACTAGGCCCCGTTTATTCCGCAAATTTATCTTTTTAGACCTGATATATAAGTACCTAGCGATTGGAAATTAAGAAACACTTCCTGACTACAAATAGTTATGCTATTTGTCAAAAAGGGAAAAGAAGCTAATTACACTTCGTCTTTCTCCAGGAATCCGGCAAAATTTATTCAACTGAATTCGGTAGAAAATTGGTACAACTAGGGTGAAATGAGGAATTTAGAAAACAAAGTCTCTTTTTTTACTTGAATATTGAAATTGTTATTATATTTACCACTGTGATATTTAATTGTCGCACCCCTCCACTAAGTAACACTAACCTCCCACTTGTTTTCTCCCTATTTCACAGTTTATGCCTTTGAGGTTCATACCAAGTAGCTATCTACTTTTCTTTTCCCGAAGAGTATCATAATGTCGCCAATTTACATTCCTATTAGAATGTAAGTATTCATCCCTATGATTTTTTCCTCTTTCTCAGGAGGCTGAATCAAAGTAAGGATTCACTAACATTTCCAATGCCCCCATGAGTTATTAGGTCGGTCATTTATTTTCAAAGCAGACCTAACTCAGGTCAATTTACAAATCGATCAGTATGTATTTCCTTGGAGATATTCACTCCTCCTAGGGCTTAACTTTTTTTGCAAAACTTTAAAATTCAAAACAGGCATTCCCATGAAAAGATTTCTACTCCTCTTATTAATTACACTGGGACTACAATCAAACGCGCTCCTAAATGCTGCTGAATATTGGGTACAAGTTGCTGTATACGATCACAACATTGGAGATGATTATTTCAAAGATGCAGGTGTAAGTGATGTTGCCATGCATATCGATGCTATGGATATATATAGGTACTACATTAAGGGATATAGTGATGAAGGAGCAGCGGAGACAAAGAAAAATGAAGTTGCGGATAAGGGCTTTAAACATGCCAAGGTCGTAGACATTGAAGCGATTCGGGCCTTATGTAAAAAAGTCTGTGCACCAAAATCCCCAGCCATTGAAACTATATACTTTGATTTCAATAAATCTAAAATTAAGGATAGATCTGAACGGATATTGAAGGATGTTAGTACGATACTGGTCGAAAACCCAGAAATGGAAGTACAATTAAATGGGCATACAGATGCCAAGGGAACCCATCCATATAACGATATGCTTTCGAAGTCGAGAGCTAAACAAGCAAAGAATTATTTAATTCAACGAGGAATTAGTCCAAATAGAATCAACACCAAAGGCTATGGAGAAAGAAACCCGGTAGCACTAAATCGAGATCGGCGGGGGAGGGATCTTCCTGAAGGAAGAAGATTTAACCGCCGCGTAGAAATCATTGTGTCTACAAAAGAAGAAGATGTCAGAAGCCTGGTACTTACTTCACAAATACTTGATATTCCATTGAACCTAAGAATACGATAGGGGTAAATGTACTTTTGAAAACTACACTTTACACTCAGGAAATATGTAAAACCTCTTTCATTTTGAAGGAGGTTTTTTCTTGTCTCTATAGTTATACATACCGACAAGGCTGTATAAAAACACAAACCTAACAATATATTTTCAAAAACTAAATATCACGATCTGCTTCTTTGACTTAGTAGAAGCCATACTTTGTGAAGTTCAAGCTCCGCTTCCATTATCATGGTACATGCTGGATGCCAAAGGGAGAGGAAATTTTATTGAAATCACTTTTCCAGATGTACTAGATCATCTATAATTTCAAAGGCTGGCTACACACAGTGTTCGACCTCATTAGCTCAAAAAGCTTATAACTATTGAGACAAAATACTTTTGCCTTCACAGACAGATTTGCTATGCTACCTCAACGGGGTATATAAAAAGGGCCAAAATACTTTCGGATATCACCCTATCAATAGAATAGAGTATCTTCCAGCATTTTGGCCCTTTACTGTAAGCTGAGTATTGCTCTCTAGTGGGTTAGCTCTCTATCCTGCGTATGAAGCTTTCCACCATTTGCACCTGCTTCGGATCCCCACCTTTCACCAACTCTAAGGAGGTTTTGGCCGCTTCCACAGCTTCCGCCTGTTTCCCGTTTCGGTTTAGGATAGAAGCATAATTCAACCAATGTCGATAGTTATTGCTCTTTTTGGCTGCCAAACCAGCAAAGCTTTCTGCCTGCTTTTTAGCTTTTACTTCTCCTTTAAAGTTGCTGGAAACCTGTATAGCTAAGGTCGATAATTCATCTGGATCGTTCTTCAATACCTTCTTCGCATAGTTCTTACAAGCACTTAGATAGTCTTCTACCTCTCCCTGGCTCAAGCAATACCCCATTTCCGTCTGGTAGATAAATGATTTCGCCATTTCGGGATAATGCTTTTTCATAACATCATGTGCTTCAGTGAGCAGATCCTTACTCTTAAATTCAATGGCTTTGTCTGCCGTAGCCCGGCTAGCATCTAGAATTCTTGTTTGAACAGCCTCTCTGGAAGTAACTGCTTCGATTTGTTTTCGATGCTCAATCATCAAGCCAAATAAGCGTGAATCAGCCTGTGAAGCTGCCTCTAACAAGAATTTCAGATTATCAGGAGTGGTGAGGTTATTCTGTGCACGAATGTACTCGTTGGCAATCTTCAAACTAGGCTTCCCTGCCTTATTCAAGGCCTTAATGTAGTTGTATACCAACTCTGGGTCGCGATCTCCTTTTTCGTAAGCCTCGGCATACAGACCACTTCTATCAATTTTCTTTAAGGCATTTTGCCCCAATTTGATAAAACCTTCAACGTCCTGTGCTCCTTTTACCTTCATCACCAGCTCTCCGGTATAATCAATGTAAAAAAGTGTAGGGAAGGCAGCTACTGGATATTGCTTTCTAAACTTCAAGCCTTCTCCTCGCTCCATATCAAGTTTCATGTTGATAAAGTTCTTATTGTAGAATTGCCCCACCTTATCGTGCGGGAAAACGTTCTTAGACATCCGCTTGCAGGGTCCACACCACACAGCATAAGCATCTACAAAAATGATCTTGTCTTGCTTTTTCGCTTCGGCTAATGCTTCTTCCCAAGTACCTTTGTAAAACGAAACTCCTTGAGCATGAAGTGAAATAGTAGCTATGACAAACAAACTGATTAGGGTCAATACTCTTCTCATTCCTATGGGATTTTAATTCGCTTAAAGATACATATTAATCAGTTTCCTTGACTGGTTTAACGTTTCCTTAAACGTCGTCATTAAACCGATTCTACCTTTTCCAGTCCAATAATCAAAAATACGCTACTACATGGAAAAGATAAAACACCTCTATGGGCGCGCGGGTTTCGGGCTAAGTATACAAGATTGGGAGCAAAAACGGCATCAGTCTATCTCCCAAGCAGTAGATGAGCTCTTTACGAAAGCGCTTTCCGCACCTCCCTTATCTCCCCCAGATGATCCCGATGTAGAGGGTTTTCTTCAGATGAGTGAAATGGATAGAGCAGAAACACGAAAAAGAGAGAGGAGATTGGTCGTCTTGCAAAGTGCAGCCTGGATAAAAAGGATGAGTGCGGATAATGAAAGTCCTCTGCTAGAAAGAATGACATTATTTTGGCATGGCCATTTTGCCTGTCAAAGTAAAACTTCCTCCTTGGCTGGCAACCAACTCAACATTATTCGTCAGCATGCTTTGGGTAGTTTCAGAGAGCTAGTTCTAGCGATTGCACGAGATCCTAGTATGATCCGCTTTCTCAATAACCAACAAAATAGAAAACAAAAACCCAACGAAAACTTTGCTAGAGAACTCATGGAGTTATTTACCATTGGGCGGGGTAACTATACCGAAAAAGACATCAAGGAGGCAGCTCGAGCATTCACAGGTTGGAGTAGTACGGCTAAAGGCGAATTTATCTTTCGGGCAAGGGCTCATGATTACGGGCAGAAGACTTTCTTCGGCAAAACAGGGCGCTTTGACGGGACCGATATCATCGATATGATCCTAGAAAAAAGGGAAACTGCTCAATTTATCGTTCGAAAGATATATCGCTATTTTGTCAATGAACAACTCCATGAAGATCATGTCCAGCATTTAGCTAATGTTTTTTATGCTTCCGACTATAACATCGAAAAACTCATGCGCGAGATTTTTCTGAGCGATTGGTTTTATCGGGCAGAGAACTATGGAAGTAAGATCAAATCTCCTGTTGACTTGATAGCAGGAATGATGAAAAGCCTACAGATCGAGTTTGAAAATGAATTAGCCCTGGTTTTCCTCCAGCGAAGCCTTGGTCAAAGCTTGTTTAATCCTCCGAATGTGGCTGGTTGGCCTGGTAACAGAAGTTGGGTGGATAATTCTACGCTAATGATCCGTTTAAATCTTCCCGCTTATCTCTTTAACAGCAAAGAAGTGAATTTTAAGCTAAAGGAAGAATTCGAAGCCAAGCGGCAAAATAAAATAACACGCCGTTTAACAGCTAAAGTAGATCTAAATCCCATTATGACTCAGGTCCGGGGAAAGGATGTAGGAGCACAAGTAGATTATCTATCAGCTTACCTGCTTCCAAATGGTAGCAAAGTCCCTATGCAACTATTCAAACACATTACGCTTGGCAAGAGCACCGAAGACACTACCAAACTAGTTTTGCTTGGTCTTCTCTCATTACCTGAATATCAGATGTGCTAACTGGCCTTTTGAATTCTCTTTTGATTCCTTAAAATATGAGAAAAATGAAAAGAAGAAGCTTTTTGCAGAAATCTGCTATGGCCTCGACCTCTATATTCGTTCCTGCATTCCTCAAAGCCTATCAACCAGAAAGTCTTTTCAAGAGCCGCTCAGGCAAAATCTTAGTCATTGTGCAACTATCCGGTGGCAATGATGGACTCAATACAGTTATTCCCTACAGAAATGACATCTACTATCAGCAACGCCCTACCCTAGCCGTACAGAAAAATGAAGTCCTCCAAGTTTCTGATCAATTGGGGCTAAATCCCGTTTTGAGTCCACTCCAATCCTTATACGATGAGGGGTTACTGAGCATAATTAACAATGTTGGATATCCAAATCCCGACCGTTCTCATTTTCGCTCCATGGATATTTGGCATACTGCCAGTGAAAGTGATGAATACTTGAGTACAGGTTGGCTAGGTCGTTACTTGGATAGCAGTTGCCAGGGATGTCAGGCTGCCCATCATGCCTTAGAGGTCGATGATGAACTCAGTCTAGCCTTGAAGGGGCAACAAAAAAAGGGTTTCGCCATGAGCAATCCTGAGCAGCTAAAAAGACAAACCAACAATCCACTACTCAAGCACCTAGCTGGACAGTCTCATCATGATAAGGAGGAAAATGTAGCCTACCTCTACAAGATATTAGCTGACACCTACAGTTCGGCTGACTATCTATCGGACAAAGCCAGAACCCACCGTTCCCAAGTGAGCTACCCTATCTCTGCTTTTGGAAAACGACTTAAACAGGTAGCAGAACTAATTAGTGCGGATACAGATACCCGAATCTATTACGTGAGTATATCCGGCTTTGATACCCATGTCAACCAAAAGAATCAACAAGAACGGTTACTGAAACAGTATGCGGAAGGGATGAAGGCTTTTGTTAAAGATCTCAAGCAAAATAAATTGTTGGATGATACTTTGATTATGACTTTCTCTGAATTTGGCAGAAGAGTGAAGCAAAATGCTAGCCGAGGAACTGACCACGGTACTGCCAACAATCTTTTTTTGATAGGAGGAAAACTTCGGCGACCTGGCTTCTATAACGAAGGACCTAATCTTGGCACATTAGATAAAGGAGATCTAATTTACAAAGTGGATTTCCGTGACGTCTATGCTACAATATTAGACAATTGGTTGGAAGGAAACGCGCAGCAAATATTGAATAAATCTTTTCAAGGGCTCAGCTTTATCTAGTTAGCTTGATCTACATAGGAATAGACTTGAGCTGGAGGTTTACAGAAATCTTCCAGTTCAAGTAAATTTCCGTGGAACACATTAAAGTCGACATATCCATCAATGCCGTTAATCATTCCTTTGTTACCATATTGCCAAAAGTCCCACTGACGTCCGCCTGCCAATCGGGGTTCACGGGTATTGTAACGGGCAATCCATACCGGGTAATCATCGAAATGGCCCGCTAAATATCGATTGTAAAACTTAATGTTGGTATATAGGATTGGCTTGATATCATACCGGCTCTCCACAATGATCATCCAGGTTCGTACCGCATCTACCAATCTCCTTTTGGAAACATCATCCTTGACTTCAACATCCAAGACTGGCGGGAGATCACCATCTTTCATTTGAACCTGTTGAATAAAATTTTGCGCTTGAGCGACCGGTGAAGTTTGTGGTCGAAAGAAGTGATAAGCTCCTCGCTTAATTCCTACTCTTTCCATTTCTCCCCAATTACGGCAGAAAAGCGTGTCCACGTGTGTAGCTCCTTCTGTAGCCTTCACAAATCCGAATGCTACCTGTTGGTCAGCAATCGTATCCCAATTAATTTGTGCTTGATAGTGAGAAACATCGATGCCATGTACCTCAAATGCATCCATCTGTACTGTTTCGTACTGACAGGAGGGTACCGAAACCATAAGGGCGAGTATGGATATGAAGTAACGCATGGCAATTTGAACCTGCTCAGCCTGAGCTGAAGTAAACGCTGTTTTTCTGTCCTTATATAGCAGCTTGCAAATAGATAAGCTTTCTATATGTATTTTAACGATAAATTTGTCGAAAAAGATGTTCTATCCTATGGGAAATTTGCAGTTTAATGTTTTTATAACATTTAGCTTGCGTCAAATTTGGAATAAAATGTCCCATTGCTTACCTTTTTCAGAATATTGTACCGAATGGATAATAAGTCACTCACTCCTCTCCCAAATTGGGTGCAAGAACAGCAGCACCAAAGCTGGCAAATTGAAATTCTGATTGCCACAGGGCTTATCTTTTTCCTCACTAAGATTCCAAAGTATTTAGGTGATGTCTTTATCGATTATGCTCAAGCTACTGAGACCGGAGCTGAAAGTGTAATATTGATCATTGGAGCTTTGTATTTTTCTCGGGTTCTACTAATTGGTTTCAGTATCAACCTCCTATTGAGAGCACTTTGGCTAGCCTATTTAGGAGTGAATTTCGTATACCCAAACGATATCAATTACGAAAAACTTAAGTATTCTGAGTACTTTAAGGAAAAGACGAAACAGAAAGCAGATTCCGTAAAACGAATCCTCCTTTTAGAGCAGTTCAGCAGTTTGTCCTATTCTATGACACTCATGCTAACCGTTATGTCCTTTGGTATTTTCTTACTCTTATCCGTGTTCTATTCTCTTCTAAGCGTGATCGCCTATCGATTGTATGATTCGCAAGAGTTTGGCATATTTATCATGATCTTATTCTTGTTTTTCTCTTTGGGTATACTGGATTTCCTATTCTTCCGACTATTGAAAAGATACCCAGCTTTCAGTAAATGGTATTACCCTATCCATCGATTCTATAATTTAGCCAGCTTATCCTTTCTCTTCAAGCGGGAATGGCTGGTACTAATTTCTAATGGGAGGAGGTGGGTTATCTACCCTCTCTTTGTATTCTTCTTTACTGTAGCTTTCTTTCTTGCGGCAGATGATGTGGATCGTCACATGGGCGATTTTGACGAGTTTACCTTGAACCTGTATGAAAGTCGGGAGTTCTTAGATATTCCCACCTTTAACGTAATTAAGAGTTCCAGATACAATAATCTATTGACACCAGACCAGAAAATCGAAAGCTGGTGCCTAAATAGTGATGTCATCACTGAAAAATCCGCCTGGGCCTTCGTCGTATATAATAAATATATGGACTACACCCTAGAAGAGATCATGAAAGAATTCGAATTCCAAAAGGGGGATTTCCAAAGTCGGGAAGAAATTTTTGCCAATGACAGAAAGTTTTCTGCCTCGATCTCAAAGTATATTAAGATCAAAATTGATAGTATCGAAATATCGGATAATGAATGGTTTTATCACCGCCATCCACAAACGAATGAGGTCGGTTTCAAAACCTATATTGCCTTAGATAACTTCCCTAAAGGCTATCATAAGATGCATTTAGATCGGCTTATCATTGACCAAGACTCAAGCTTTTATTTCCCCTTTAGCAGTGCGGCCTTCTTCAAAGAATAGCTCTAAATTTCCTTACCTTCGGGCAAAAATAGCCCGCTATGCTTACCCAGCGCCAACTTTTCTTACAACGCCTAGCACCAACTAGTCCTGGTCCCTTATTACTGGAAATAGATAGAGGGGAAGGGGTGTATTTATACGACAAGGATGGAAAGTCCTATCTGGATCTCATCGCTGGAATCGGAGTAAGCAGTCTCGGGCATTGCCACCCCAAAGTAACCGAAGCTATAAAAATACAAACCGATCGGTATCTGCATACCATGGTTTATGGTGAATATGTACTAAGCCCACAGGTACAACTGGCAGATCTCATGGTTCAAAACCTGCCAACATCCTTAAATAGTGTATATTTTGTTAATTCTGGGACAGAGGCCACCGAAGGCGCTATGAAATTGGCGAAACGTTACACAGGAAGAACAGAAATAATTGCAGCAAAAAATGCCTATCATGGTAGCAGTCAAGGAGCTGCCAGCTTAATGAATCCTACTACCTTCACGCAAGCCTTTTATCCCTTGCTTCCCGATATTAAGCATATCTCCTTCAACTGTGAAACCTGCCTATTGAATATCACAGAAAAAACGGCTTGCGTAATCGTAGAAACAGTGCAAGGAGAAGCCGGAGTCTACCCTCCTCTACCCAATTACTTGAGTCAGCTAAGAAAACGTTGTACAGAAGTGGGAGCGTTGCTAGTCTTTGATGAAATTCAAGCGGGATATGGTCGAACGGGAAGTCTTTGGGCTTTCGAACAGCAAAATGCTATTCCAGATATCTTACTTCTAGCTAAAGGAATGGGAGGTGGTATGCCCATTGGTGCTTTTGTTGCTGCACAAGAGATCATGCAGGTACTCTCTCACAACCCGATCCTTGGACACATTACCACCTTTGGAGGGCATCCGGTAAGTTGTGCAGCTGGGCTCGCAACTTTGCAAACCATTCTGTCTGGTTCCTACATAGATGAAGTAAAACAGAAGGAGGCTTTATTCAAATCTCTTTTGCAACATTCAGAAATAATCACCGTTCGATCTGCTGGGCTTTGGCTGGCCGTAGAGCTACGTGATTTTGATTTTCTACAAAAAGTTATTCAATACTGCCTCCGGGCTGGATTAATCACAGATTGGTTCCTGTTCAACAACCGATCATTGAGAATCGCCCCACCTTTAATCATTAATGAAGCGCAAATCCGGTGGGCTAGTAGGATAATTCTGGAAGCAATTGATCATGCAAATTCCCTCTAATTGGTCTTACAATAGCCAGTGGAGGGCTTATCGCACAAGCCATATTAATAAGGCCTCAAATTTTTATTAGATTTGTTAATCATACGAAGATGGCTAATCCTGCCACTGTGAGCCTGGCGCTAAGCAAAACCAACAGAATCTGCCCATTAAAGTAGCGCTTGGAGATTTATCGACGAAGGTGAGACAGGAGCAGATAATAACCCAAGTGTAATGAAGATCCCATTTTTTATAATAGTAGCCCTACTTACTATATCTACCTTTTCACAAGCACAAGAAACAGCCTTAGACTCCATTCGGAAAAGTAAAAGATATGGGATTCCAATTATTAGCTATTCTCCTGAAACTTCCTTGCGATTTGGTCTTGTTGGTATCTATCTTTTTCGCGCCAATAATAAAAATCTAAATACTCAGCTTTCCTCCTTACGAACCCCAATTACCTATACCATAAATCAACAAATTAAACTAGCGCTTTCTTATGATATCTTCCTGAATGATAACAAGCATATCTTTACGGGAGAATTCGAATGGCTGCGTTTCCCGCTTTCCTACTGGGGAATAGGCTCGGACACACCGGAGGAGGCAGAAGAACTATTCACCACCGAAACAGGAAACATAAAAATCAGCTACTACTGCCTGCTCAAAAACAATCTTTACGTCGGCGCCATCCTAAACTGGAGCAATAGCTTGATCACTGAGAAAGATCAGGAAGGATTACTCGCAGATGATGGGCCTGCATTGGGAAATAATGGAGGGAAATCGGCTGGTTTGGGAGTAGGATTCAGATACGACAAACGAGATAATTACCTCAATGCATCTACTGGTCCCTTCCTAGAAGCAAGCATCGTATATAACCGTCAAGATTTTGGTGGCGATTTCGATTATACTAAGCTCTTAGTGGATGGTCGGCACTATTTCAAAGTGAATGGTGGACATATCTTAGCCTTTCAAGCCTTAACAGAGTATAATTGGGGAAATCCTCCTTTCGAGCAACTAGCCCTCTTGGGTGGTCGAACCATCATGCGGGGACATTACCTAGGTAGATTCAGAGATAATGTACTGGGAGCTGTACAAGGGGAATATAGACTACCTCTTGGAAGAAAAACGTGGTTGGCTGGAGAAGAGAAACTCAAGTTTTGGCAAAGATGGGGCTTAATTGGTTTCTTTGGGGTAGGTAATGTGGGAACTTCCTATTCTGACCTCTTTAGTGGCAGGTGGAAATACTCGGCAGGTATTGGAATTCGAATCATGATCTTACCAGAAGAACAGATTAACTTTAGGTTAGATTTTGGCTTCGGAACACAAACACCTGGTTTTTATTTCAACATCCGAGAAGCCTTTTGATCACAACTTCCGTTTTCCTCTAACGATAATCTCAGATCCTTCTGCTAGAAAAACGGATAAAGGGGATTTTGACAAAGGCTCAATGAACCGAGCCCCATAAAGAGCCTTAACATCTATATTGATTTCATAATCTAGGACAGGATAAATTTCCCAAGAAGGGTGCTCTACTTGGTATTCATAAGTAGTGCTGTCGCTTATTTTGGTATAGCCCCAGTAGTGCTCTGTGATGAATTGTGCTTCACTGCCTTCCAATAATGGTTTCCCCTCCTTCTCTGCCTCTACCCAGATACTATCCCATTTACCATTCAACTTCCATTCGTATCGCACTTGTTGACTTCCTCCAACACTTCCCCAGTCATGCCGCATAGGTAGGGTCTGATAATGTTCTTTGTACAAGGTATTGGCCACAAAAGTAATAGCTGCTTTCGGCACCAGTTCTTTGATAAATACCACCCCGCGTTTCCATTCTCCCCCTTCCTTATATCTAACATAAAATCGCAAGTTGAATTCCTCAAAGTTACGATGAAAGGGGATTGGCAAACCCAGAACTTTAGTGTTTAAAAACATAAATCCAACCAAACTCACATAGCAGCGTTCGTTCCAAATATCTAATTCCGTACCACTTGGTATGTAAGAATGTAAAATGTCGGGATCAACCTCATAATTAGCCATGATAAGCTTGCGCCATTCTGCGCTTAAGAATACTGGTTTTGACATAGCATAATGATATGAAACGAGTGAGATTACCTTTGCAACAAAGCTATCAAGAAAATAGCTTTATCAGAACCGCATTATGATGTGGAAAGTAATCGATGCAAAAGAACAAGCACCTTGTTGCCATACATTAGCCAAGAAACTAATGATATTCCATCTGATAAGTGTAATTCTCACGACATTTTAAAAAAGCATGATTCATGCCTTCCATCTTGCAGGTCTAATTCCTTATATTTAAAGAAGATAAGGCGAAATCATCGAAAATTCCCTGATTTTCCCGACACCTAAAATCCTTAGTCATGAAAAAATTACTCTACTTTCTCTTTTTATCCCTTTTCGTAATGGCTTGCTCCAAGAATCAGGAGAGTATTCAGCCAATCGATGAAATGGAAGCTGCCGAACAAATTACTCAATTGTTAGTCAATGTTTCTGTCAACGAAGAAGAACATCATGACTGCAGTGGTGCTTGTAATACTAAGGCTCCTATTGCCAACGCTATTGTGACAATCCAAGCAAAAACTGCGGAAGGCGAGGTGTCTTATGAGGCACTCACTACAGCTGGAGGCTTTACCGTTTTCAAGGATATTCCTGCGCATATCTATAACTTGAAAGTAACTTGTGATTACGGTGATCGTAATCTTAAGGTGAATGTAGAAGAAAAGAAGAGGGTGATCATAGATGTAGGATTCTAAGTCTGATCACTCTCACTACTTTAAGACATACTGACATTGTCAATTCATATTCAATAGAGTGAATTGCTATGTCAAAAGCTGCTATTTTTTCTACGAGCTAAACCTCGTTTCATGAAATAACCCAGACTTTAGTAATTTTAAAGTCTGGGTTATTTTTGTTTAATATGCTAGTAGAACGTTTGTTTAGGTCCTAGTAATTTCCAATTGAAAAGTATAAGGCGTTTCTACTCCCGTTTGCGAAATCACTACCTCCAATTTTAGTTTTGCCAAATTATTAATAGTATGAATATCAGAACAACTTACTTTCTATTTTTCTGCCTGATCCTTAGTACAGGATTAATGGCACAAGAGCCCGTCAACGAAGATATTAATAAGATCATCCGTAAACATGGTCTGGATGAAAGTCAAGCGATGGAAATCGCAGGCTGGATGACTGATGTCTATGGTCCAAGATTGACAGGATCTCCGATGTTAGATAAAGCCACCGAATGGGCGCAAAAGACCCTGAAAGAATGGGGCATGGATAATGTTCATTTAGAGTCTTGGGGACCTTTTGGTCGGGGCTGGGAAATGCAACATTTCGAAATGCATGCCAAAACCCCAAGTTATTGGCCGATCATCGCCTACCCTAAGGCCTGGTCTCCGTCTACCGACGGAGAAGTAACCGGTGAAGTGATCTATCTACAGGCTGACAGAATTGAAGATCTTGATGCTTATAAAGGCAAACTTAAAGGCAAATTTGTACTCTTAGATACCATTCGTAATACTAAAGAATGGTTTGATCCACTGGCAAAAAGACACGATTCCGAAAGTCTCTTGAAGCTAGCAAATGCGCCAGCGCCCACGCCAAGACCCCGTCGTAACTTCAGAAACTTAGGTGGATTCTCATTCAACCAGGCACTACGTAAATTCTTGTACGAAGAGCAACCATTAGCGGTTTTGGATAGAAGTTACAAAGGAGACCTTGGTACCGTTTTCGTTTCTCGTGCCTGGGCTGCCGAAGGTAGAGCCCAAGCCAAAGATGCCAAAGTGGTGCCACAAGCTACCTTGGCAGTGGAACACTATAACCGAATCCTAAGACTTCATCAGAAAGGGATAAAAGTAGAATTGAGCATGGAACTCAAAGCTCAGTATACCAATCCCGATGAAATGGAACACAATATCATCGCCGAAATTCCGGGGACGGATCTTAAGGACGAAGTAGTTATGTTTGGTGCACACTTTGACTCCTGGCATGCCGGTACTGGTGCTACCGATAATGGCGCTGGTTCAACAGTTATGATGGAAGCTGCTCGTATTCTTCTTCAAACGATAAAAGAAAGCGGTGTAAAACCTCGAAGAACTCTTCGCCTCGCACTGTGGACAGGAGAAGAACAAGGACTCCTCGGATCTCGTGCGTATGTAAAGGATCACTTTGCAGAATTTCCTCCTGACAGCTATACCCCTCAAAGTTTAAAGGCAGACCAGTCAAAAATTTCTGCCTACTATAATCTAGATAACGGTACGGGTAAGATTCGAGGAGTTTATTTACAAGGTAATGGAGCGGTGGGTCCCATCTTTAGAAGTTGGTTGAAGCCCTTCAAAGATCTAGAGGCATCTACACTTACTATGTCTAATACTGGAGGGACAGACCACTTGGCTTTTGATGCTGTTGGCATCCCAGGCTTCCAGTTCATTCAGGATGGAGTTGCTTATTTCAATCGTACACACCATTCCAATATGGATAATCTAGACCACTTGATTGAAGAGGACTTGGCTCAAGCCGCAACTATCGTTGCTTCTTTTGTATTCCATACCGCTCAAAGAGATGAAATGCTCCCAAGAAAGCCACTAAAAATGGCAGAAGAAAAAGCCGAAAATACTGGAGAGCGTCGAAGATAAAAGCTGCTGTAGTTTAACTGGCTAACAGGGCAAATGTATTAGCTTTTGTAAAAGCGATTTCGTATCAGATGCGAAATCGCTTTTTCTTTTTGGCTAGTGAAGACTTGCATCTATCGTCAAAATAAACTTACTTTGTATTTCAAAGTACTTTTACAATCTTCGCTCATGACTAAGACACAAGAGAACCATCTGAAAACCCTAAGTGAGATTCGTTCCCTGATGGAGCGCTCCTCTCGTTTCATTTCTTTGAGTGGTTTATCAGGAGTAGCTGCCGGCTTATTTGCCTTAGCAGGAGCCACAGCAGTTTATATTTATTTGGGAGTAACTCCCTTCGAAAATAAAAAGACCTACTATGAAATAGCTGCGTCTGCCGATAAATGGGGAGTTGACTATGTTAGCTTTTTCTTGGGAACGGGATTAGTCGTGCTCATAGGTGCAATTTGTTCAGGAATTTACTTTACGACCCGAAAGGCAAAGCGAAAAGGTCAGCCTATTTGGGATTCCCTTAGTAAGCGTCTACTCATTAACCTAGCTATCCCTTTAATAGCTGGAGGCCTATTTTGTGTTGCTCTTTTTCAACATGGATTAGCGGGATTAATTGCCCCAACAACCTTAATTTTCTATGGATTGGCCTTGGTCAATGCCAGTAAATTCACCTTGCATGATATTTATTATCTTGGCATGCTGGAAATTGGTTTAGGCTTAATAGCAGTATTCAACTTAGGATATGGCTTGGAGTTTTGGGCCATTGGGTTTGGGGTTTTACATATCTTATATGGCATGATGATGTATTGGAAATATGAGAAATCCGACCGCATCACCGCAGAAATCGCAAGGCAATAATTACTAGATGAAGCATATTATTACCAATCTAAATAAAACCTTTGACCATAGGATCCGACTAGGAATTATGTCTATCCTATTGGTCAATGATTGGGTGGATTTCAAAACATTGAAGCAAACCTTGGAGGTGACGGATGGAAACTTAGCCTCTCATTTAAAAGCAGTCGAATCTAAGGAATATATAGAAGTTAGAAAGCAGTTTGTAGGTCGAAAGCCAAATACTTCTTATCGAGTAACGGCCTTGGGAAGGCAATCCTTCAATGATCACCTTAATGCCCTGGAGCAACTGCTGAATATGCGTTCTTAAATTTTTTTATCTAATAACTTTGAAATTCAAAGTACTTTTAAATGAAATACATGATGCGCGCTCCCTTAGCCACTGGCTGGCCCCTGTATAGACTTCGTGAAAAGATCATGATACAATTAGTAAAATGGTCTTATCCACTGTACCTACTCGGATTCAAGAGGGGTCGGCCGGCTTGGCAAACGAATAGAGAAATACTCTTACAATTACCGGATGAAAGTCTCGGTAAATCCCTCGGCTATTTTCTACAAGCTAATAACTTACACCTGATTCCAAAACTGGAAAACCATGATGTTTTTCATGTACTGTTGGAATACGAACCCCATGTGATTGCCGAATCCCAGATGCAATTCTGCCTACTTGGTAATGGAAAAAGAAGCCTCTATGCCATAGGTACTGCTCTAATAGCGGCCATCGCTTTTCCAGAATTTTGGGGTAGCTTCAAAAAGGCTTACTACAGAGGAAAGAATCTACGTCCTGTTCATCGATGGTACTTCGAATACCTGCTAGAAGAACCCTTGGATGAAATGAAGGCTTTCATCGCTAAACAACCCTCGTCCTATTATCAATCCATCTTTTAGTTAAATATAATTCCATGAAAATGCATATCTCTATAAAGCATTTGCGCTTTCTAGTAGTATTATTGTTTTTTGACGGATGTCTCGTTGTCTTTAGAAATCTTTTTGTCGGAACTAGTTGGGAGCCCCTAGCTAGTTTAGATAACATGATCATGTACAGAAGCCATACCTTTTTGTTCTTGATATGGAATCTTTTCCTAGCTTTAATCCCATTCCTTTTAGCGTTAGCTATCTATCAATATAGACACCTTCCTCAGGCCAAGTGGTTCTTATGGCCTAGTCTCTTAGCCTGGTTGGCTTTCCTACCTAATGCTCCTTACCTAATCACCGATCTGATCCATATTCGCCCAAGGGCCTTTATGCCACTTTGGTATGATACCTTTACCTTTTTTGCATTTGCTTGGAGTGGGTTATTGCTTGGTATTAGTTCATTGCAAATAATTGGAAATGTCCTCGAAGAAAAATGGGGGAGGAGGAGGAGTGTTATAGCTATCCTTAGTGTGATCACACTTTGTAGTTTCGGCATTGCAGCCGGACGATTTCTCCGCTGGAATAGCTGGGATTTAATCACGCAACCATTCATGATTATTGAGGATGTGTTTTCACTGCTCATGAATCCTGTGGCTTACAAAAATGTCTGGGGAATGGCTATTCTATTTTCTGCATTTCTTTCCATCGTATTTCTATCTGCTAAAAATCAAATCTTATGCGAACAGCAATAATCCGTACTTTAGGTTTAATTGGCCCTATCAGCTAAATCGTAAGCATCAGAAAAGTAGATGATGCACTAACGTTGAATCAGTACCACCTTGCTTAGCATTTGGCCCTTCGCTTGGTAGCGTAAAAAATAAACTCCGATAGGAAGGTGGCTCAGATCAATCTGGGCTACCCATTTCTTGCTGGTGAAAACCGTCTTTCCTTCCGTATCTTCAAGCCGTAAATGAGTTACTTCTTGAGTGGATTCCAGATAAAGGGTATCGCTGACCGGATTAGGAAAAAGCTTTAGAGAAACATCTCGTGATACCGAACGACTGGCAGTAGGAGAAAGGGCCAGGGAAACAACAAAAGCATCAAATCCACCATTTGCTTCTAGAGATTGATCTCCAAATAACATGGTATTACTAAAGGTTCCTCCCAGCCAAATTGTATTATTGAGTTGAACTATTTGGTTACTAAAAACTTGACCATCCCCATCTAGACTACGGGCCCACAATACTTGTCCGTTTTGATCTGTAGCAAGTATAAAACCCGCATTTCCATCTGAAACTACAGGCAAGGAATTCGTTAGATTAACAGCACCTTGATAAGTTCCAGTGAACACAATTTGATTACTCATCCATTGTAAACTATTGGCCTGAACAGGTTCAGTACCTCCGTAGGTTTTCGCTAGTAAAGGAGTACCATCAGCATCGTACTTTAGAATCAATAAATCACTGGTAGCATTAGTACTTTGTATAGAAAAACCGTCTGCCACTGTAAGCACTCCCACAACATAGCCCGTAATCCAAAGGTTACCTTCCGAATCAATAGCTAGATCAAAAGGCTCTTCATCGAATACACCACCAGCTCTTTTTGCCCAGAGTACTTGACCCAAACTATCCAATTGGGTTACGAAGAGATCTCTGTCAAAAGTTTTGGCAGGCAGGGCATGACCACCAAAGTAGGTGGTATCGTTATAGTATCCCACAAAAGCCAATTTCCCTTCCTCCATTACTCCTACCTCAATTCCTCTTGTGTCCTTCCTCCCTCCAAAAGATCGAGCCCATTTTGGATTCCCATTAGGATCAAGTTTTGCTACAAAAGCATCCGTCTCTCCCACTGCCTGTAAAGTAATTTCATCTAGCAATAGTTGCTCTCTAAAATATCCAGAGAGAAAGATATTACCGTAAATATCTGTGTCAATCCCACGCATTTCTTTCAATGCGGTGCCATCAAAACTCCGTGCCCAAAGTACTTGACCATTAGGATCTATCTTAGCTAAAAAGATGGATTTCCCACCTACTTGATTGATTAATTTTATTCCTCCAAAGTCCATCTCTACCCAAAAGACACCAGCACATATAATATTACCGTCCTGGTCTATTTCTATATCTGACCATGAATCGTCGAGGCTACTTCCGCTGGTCATCTTCCATTTCCACTCCAGGCTATTACCATCCAAACAAGCAAGAAATAGATCATCTTGTCCGTTTGAAGTGACTTCCATTCCATCCCATTCAAATGCCCCATCGTAAATTCCACCCACGTAAATATCTGCATCTCCTCCTCCTGTCATCACTGTAATTGCTTCTTTGCTTTCCCCCCCAATTCTAAGACCTTGTGTCCAGCTTTGAGACCAAAGGGAACCCCAAAAAAAACAAAGGAAAAGCGTAATTTTGTGTTTTCGCATACAATCCAAATTGTTGATTTCCTGTTGTATGATCTGAAGATTTGAATAAAGAGTACCTCACGGGTAATAAAGGTAAAACTATCTTATGTCTGCTAAAAGAGTAACGGTTTTCAGTACAGTCTTGTTTTTACTCCTACTTATGGCTTGCAAAAATGAGCCGAAGTCCGAACTACCCGTCAATAATCAAACCGATTTTTTAACAGGGATTCCCAGTATTGACGCCATCACCGCTCAACTAAAACAAGCGCCAGATAATCCCGTACTCTTTGCAGAACGTGCGAGACTATTTTATGAAAATAATGCCTATGATGAAGCGATTCAAGACCTAGCTTTTGCTATGAAAATCGACTCTGTCAATCCAGACTACCACCATCTCCTAGCTGATGTTTATCTGGATTATGTTAAATCCAATTTGGCATTAAAAACGATGGAACGAGCCGCTAAACTACATCCCGAGCGTATCCCTACTTTATTGAAATTGAGCGAGTTCCAAATGATTTTAAAACAGCATCAAGCTTCTATGCGTACCATTGATCAAATACTACAATTAGATCCACAAAACCCAGAAGCTTACTTTATGTTTGGTATGAATTTTAAGGAATTAGGAGATACCACCCGCGCCATAAATAGTTTTCAATCAGCAGTAGAATATGAACCCGACCACTTAGATGCTTGGATAAATTTGGGACAATTACATGCAGCAATAGGTGGAAACCTAGCAGAAAAATTCTTTGATAATGCGTTGGATATTAATCCCAATAGCATTACCGGGCTGCACGCCAAAGCGGACTATTTATCTCAACAAGATGATCTTATTGGTGCCATCAAGTTATACCGGCGGATTAATATCATCGATAGTCAATATGATGAGGCCTATTTTAATGCTGGTTTACTCTATATGGAATTGGATTCCGTCAATAAAGCCTATCAACAATTTGACATTGCCATTGGTACCAACCCCTTATATATTAAGGCCTATTTTTTCAGAGGCTATGCAGCAGAAAGTCTAGGACGAATACAACAAGCTAAATCCGATTATCAACAGGCCCTAAATCTGGCTCCTAACTATGAACTAGCCAAAGAAGGATTAGATAGAGTATCACAAGGTGGATAATTGGCATCACCCAGTATTGGATTCCGGACTATAAGACTTTACTATCCTATGAGTGCTCACTTTAGCTTTTATGCTCGACTCCTCTTGTCAATCCCGATTCTTCCTATCTTATATTGGCAGGGCAAAAAATCCAAGGCGGCCGTTCCTGATCTACCACCTGCCAAGCATCCAGCGGGTACCGTATTTCACCCTCAAGCTAATCGTACCTTGCGTATTATTTCCTTCGGGGAATCAGCATTTGCAGGAATCGGCATTGATAATCATCAAAACACAATTACAGGTGTGTTCGCTCAGGAAGTTTCCCAGAAATTAGAACAAAACATTCAATGGGAAGTAGTAGCCCAAAGTGGCTATAATGCTGAACAGGTTAAGGATGAATTGGTGGGCTTATCAACGATTAACACTCCAGATTTGATTATCATTGGTTTGGGAGCAAATGATACTTTTGAAATTCATTTTCCAGAAAAATGGAAAAGAGACATGATTCAGTTGATCGAACAAATTCGAAGAAAACATGGAGCATGTCCTATCCTACTGGCCCACTTACCTCCGGTGCATCAATTCCCTGTTCTCACTCCATTGTTACAGTGGTTTATGGGCAGCTTCATGAAGGAGTATCATACTGTAAACCAAAAAATAGTACAAATCCAACCAGCAGTCTACTACGTCAATCAAAGGATCGACTTTGATACCTGGGCTGATCGTTTACCCGAGGGATTCACAAAATCTGATCTCTTTTGCGATGGAGTACATCCAGGAAAATTAGCACATAACTTATGGGGAAAAGAAATTGCTTCCTTTGTTTTGCAAAAAGAATTACTCGTCAAATAAAGCTGGGTTATCTATCCGCTTAAGAATTTGCTTCTCGTAAGATGAGGGAAGCAGTCGTGTTAGTCGATCAATACTTCTGGCATCCTTCCCAATCAAAATTCGAGCCTTGCCTTTGGCAATACCCTCCAAAATGATGGTTGCTGCCTGACTGGCAGTAGTAGGAGCTACCTCCTCAAACCCCTTCGCCATCTCTTGCTTTTGCATATCATCCACCTTATCAATATTCCTAACAATATTGGTTTTGATTCCACCTGGATGTATACTGCTAACAGTGATTTTGGTATTCTTTAGTTCAATCCGCAATGTTTCCGTAAAACCTCGAATGGCAAACTTTGTAGTGACGTAGGGACCCTGGCTCGGGTAGCCCATCATTCCAAAGACACTGGAAACATTTGCAACGGCTCCGGAAGGCCGTTCCTTCAGATGAGGGAGAAAAGCCTTGGTCCCATAGATCATTCCCCACATATTTATGTTGACTATTTTCTCAAAATCCTCATAGTTGGTCCTTTCAATAGTTGTGGGTGCCAGGGCAATTCCTGCATTATTAATAACAACATCTACTTGCCCAAAACGCTGAATTACTTGTGCAGCAAAATCATATACCTTCTCTCGGTTACCAACATCAAAAGCATGTGTAAGAATATGATCACTTTCTAGTCCGAGTAAAGTAACCGTCTCCGATAGTGTCTCAGGGTTCCAGTCATTCAGTGCCAATTTCGCACCAGCCTTTGCCAATTGAATGGCCATTTCCTTACCCATTCCAGATCCCGCTCCAGTCACGACAACTACTTTGTTCTTATAAAAAGTATTCATATGTTTCAACCTTATCATTAATATCTAAATATACAAGTTGTTCCTTGTTTTCTTAGGATTTGGGATATAATCTCCATTCAATGACTTGCTCCAACAAACCACATTAAAATGTGGAATATTGACATGTGCTTTTTTGTATTTTTAGATTATGGAAATAGTACGCCTCGCCATAGTAGAAGATGATCCAATAATCAGGGAAAGTTTATTGAAATACATGAGTGCAAATCCTTCCATTGAAATTCAGATCGCTGCTAATAGTATGGAGGATTTTTTTGAAAAGACTAAGGAGGGTTTGATCTCAGCAATAGACGTCCTTCTATTGGATATTGGATTACCGGGTATGTCTGGTCTACAGGGAATTAAATTGGTGAAGGAAAAATTTCCCGAAGTAGATATTGTAATGCTAACCACTTTTGAAGAAGACGATAAAATCTTCACTGCCCTCTGCGCAGGTGCTTGTTCATATATTTCCAAAAGAACGTCACTCGCTCAAATTCGAGATGCCGTCTTCACTATCTTCCGGGGTGGGTCTTACATGTCTCCTTCGATTGCCCGAAAGGTGGCAGAATATTTTATGCCCAAAGCATCCAAGAGCGAGAGTATTTTGACTGACCGCCAAAAAGATATTGTCCAGGGAATTGTAGATGGGCTTAGTTATAAAATGATTGCTAACCGATTGAATATTTCTCTAGATACCGTCCGAGATCACATTAAGAGAATCTATCGAGCCTTAGAGATTAATAGCAAAGCGGAGTTGATCCGGAAATCTTTGGATGGTGAGATTTAGGAAGTTAGCAAAGAAGTGAAACTTGAGTAGTAATATTCAACAATATTTTTTCAAAATCTGGACAATTTTCAAAAAAAGTAAATATACTTCCCAAGTAATCGCTACTGAATCCAAATTATAAATTACGCCGCAATCGAATATCTACCTAAGTATCAACAAGGATACCTACTTTACCAAACCCTTTCTGCCTTTTCAGCATCTACCCACTTGCTCCAAGTTTTATTATAGGTGTGTACTTTAGTGGTACTTGCTCCATCTTTATCCTCCAAAGGATAAGATCGATTAGCCCATTCAAAAATACTACCATATAGGTTGAAGACATTTTGATAACCCAGGACTTGAAGTCGCTGAGCAATTTTTTCACTTCGATATCCTATGGAACAGTATAGAACGATCTTCGCATCCTTTGGTGTCCCGCTAAGGCGGCTTTCGTCAAAATCCTTATAGCCAAGGTAATTAGCACCAGGTATATGGCTCACCTCAAACTCATCCTTCTTTCTTGTATCAAAAACTACATAAGATGAACGATTCGTCTCCAATTCCTCTACTCCGATTATGGGAACAGTAAATCGTATAGTATTGGCTATTTCCTTGTCAAACTTCTCATCCAAACAAAGGCCTTGTACCTGAGCTCCACTGGGATTGCAACTGATCAATACGAGTGAGACCCACAACAGAAAGGAAAAACTAATTGATTTCATATACTTATAAATGTAAGAGTAGCCGGATAAGTTTAACGTAGCAAAGGATAGTCTTCAAATTATATCTCTACTGGTCCACCGCCGACATTATCTTTTATCCATTGGCCATCTTCACAGTATTGTTGGAGTTCACTTTCTATGAAATGCTGAACATCACCTACAATTTCATCCGGATATAAGAGGTGTAGATTCGGTCCGGCATCTAAGCTAAAGTAAAGTGGGCGATTCGTTCTCTTTCTGTATTCTTTTATCTTTTGAATAACCAATAAGGTATTTGGCTTCATCAGAATATAGGGAGGGTAGGAGGTCATCATCAAGGCATGTAAGGTCAAGGCCTCTCCTTCGGTAATGCGTCCAAAACTTTCAAGATCACCTTGCTTCAGCGCAATCAATACTTCATGGAATCGCTGCCTCGCCTGCTTGTATCTACTACTTGCATAAATATTGCCATCCATCATTCCATGCCCTATCGTACTAGATACCGATTTTTCTCCCTTACTGATGATCAAGATATCGTCATGGAAAGTCTTAAATACTGGATGCAGAAATTCCCCAAATGGAATCGCATAATCATTAGTCGCTCCATCTACTTCTCCACTCTCTCCCCATATAGCTGCGTACTCATATATGGAACGGCACGCACTTCCCGAACCTAATCGAGAAAGATAAGATGCCTTTCTTCTAAATTCATCTATATTAGACAGTGTGCCGAATATCCGATCTTCAAAACTACAAAGACACAGAGCCAGGGCACTCATTGCTGAAGCAGAAGAGGCAATCCCTGCTGAGTGTGGAAATGAATTCGAAGATTGGATGGTCATTTTCAACTGCTTCAAAAAAGGATAGATTGGGACAAGCTTTTCAAAATACTTAATGATCTTCTCCCCGAACGGAAGGTTAAGCTCACCATTAAAATAGAATTCCAAATCAATATTCTTTTCAATACTCTTCTTAGCTGTGTATCCAAAATACGTTTCAGTATAAGCATTTTCCAAGGTGAAACTCACGGATGGATTCTGCGGATACTGAATACCAAATTTCCCCCAGTATTTAATGATCGCGATATTGGATGGGCTCCTCCACTTAATCTCTCCTTTCTCCAGATTCAATGAGTCAACCACTAACTTGGGATTTCGATAATCTAGCTTCTGTTTTTCCATATCACAAAAATAAAAAGATAAGATGCCTTCGTACTCAACTGCTCTCAAATTCTAGTCTGAAACAGAAAATTAGAAAGACTGTTTAAAAATTCAACATGCACAATGTAACAGATTGATTATCAATAATTTAAAAAAACAACAAGCACTAAGTTACTGATAATCAATCACTTAAAAACTAATATACTTAAACTGTAAGCAAGGAACCCCTTCGAGAAATAATCACACCCATCTACAACCAATTTGGTCTGACCATTTACCCAATAATGGATAATGAAACTTATTCTATTGTTTGATACAATATCAATATGGAATCCTGTAAAAAGAACTTAACAACAAACAGTAACCCCTTACAATGGGAGAGGAGCTACAATCCCGCAATTTCCTTCTAGCCCATATCATTCAGTTGTCCACAGGATATTTATCATACTACAAAAAGCTTTGGCCTTTATATTGATAATGTTTTCATCACTTCAGCTATCCTTCGATTTTCATATAGCTAGCTGTACTAGATTAACATTATACTTTGGGGGTATTATCCTAACAAACCACAATCTTACAACCCACTAAAGATATACTGGTCACTTACTCTACCAACAGACCAACTGTTTACATATACATACTTAGGTAATAGGCTCTTCCTATTGCATAAAAACATTTCACCTATACATACCTAAAACGATACTTGTTGGAAAATACAGATCAAGAAATTAGGTATAAGAACAATTAGGTTTCATATATCTGGCTTGGTTAAGGTAGGCTTATGCATGACAACACAAAGCAGAAGCTATATCACCTTCTTCGCTGGAAGGATGTTATAGATTAGTTCATCCCTTTACCAAACACCTTACCTTTGTCCCTTGCATCATCTCCACTACTGCATCAAGTAGTTTCCAAATCCGCTTAATACTAGAATGATGCTGACCATTAGCTCATCTATAAATCCCTCAATAACTCTCTTACCCTCCGATATCCGTTTCCCTAAAAACCCTTTACGCAACAAAAAGGATTAAAACCTGGAATTGCCAAGATGCCGTCTTTGCCATACGAACTTCTTACTTCTCATACATGTTTACCAAGATAACTTCTAAAAAGCACCATAACCATACTTTGAGATAAATCACTTAGCTTTATCACATATGGACTTAACGGTTTCTATCAACGAAACAACTACAAGCTTGTCCAGAATCTCATCAATCACTGAATAAGGATACCAGCTAATAGGTCTATATCTATTAAGGTAGCCGGAATTTTTCACACTTTGTTATCAAAGAAGGGGAGGGCTACCATATTACCTTAATTACTAAAACCTATCAACAGTTATTGACTAAAGTCCGCTACAATCCGATTCCACTACTATACCAGTATTGCGTGCTGATCGATTTGTGATATGTATATCTAAAGCATCCTATTTCTTACTTTTTACGCTCTTAATCTCAGAAGGAAACTATCCTAGTTAGACACAAACTTATTCAATATTCACTCCCTTATAATACCCACCATCCCTCGTAAAAACCAGCTCGAATTTACTTCACATCTTCCATTAAAAGAACTGATTTAAGATAGCAGTATCCCAAAAGCTCTACAATAATATACTTTCAAAACATCAACCCCCCAATACAAAAAGTTCAACATACTCTTGATTGAACCATTTGTAACTCATAGGCGCATGCAGATATAAGGTCAATATTTCTTTATACTGTCTCTACTAAATCTACTCCCTCAACGATATGAACCCAAAGCAATTTTGAATCCTTTCAACTATCATCATAAGTAATGGAGTAGAAGTAAGTACAATATTTACTATCAAGTCAAGTGCATCATAAGGTTAGATGTTTTAGTCCATTTCTATGATAGCAGACTTACTTTATTGGAATAATATACTACATCAAAATGACCCTTCATGCTATCAAATGTATGTGACCATAATGATCAAAACTGTCTATAAATCCCATTCAAATAAAAATAATTCACTAAGGAGGATATCTTTTACCTCTAAGATATCGCTACTCTATCCCTAGTTAAAAAGGCTAAGATCACCTAATCCTTATCAACTCTGGACAGCATAGTAGATAAATCAGTCTACAAATACTAATAGCTATGGTGTCTTTTGGAACCTATTTAATGTGGATATTATCGTCTTCATCTATGGACAAGGCTCCCCTTTAATCATGTGAATTGGACCAAAACTATAGGTGTTAAAATATCTAAATGAGGCTTGAATCTAAAAAAACACAGATAATGTTCCACGTGGAACATAGTTTTAAATTTTAAATACCATCTAAAATGTATGTTCCACGTGGAACACCCTAGACTAAAAGAGGGAGTAAAAACGATATTTTACTCCCTCCAACAGATACCTTATAGTAGTATCTAAAGTGACTTCTTAGGACAAAATCAATAGTTATCGAGCAACCAAGAACGGAAATCGCTATAACTGTTCTTACTAAAATGGGCCACTTTAAGTCTATCCTTTAGCACAGATAGGCGATCAGGTACATCAATATCATGGCCCAGAATCCGCTCCATATCATCTAAGAACTTACTAGGATGTGCAGTTTCCAATATAATCCCCCGGGTATTAGGGTGCTTCTTCTGGTAATCTTTAAGAGCCAAATACCCGACAGCACCATGCGGGTCAATGGTATAACCATGCTTATTACTCACTTCAAGAACAGCAGATTCCGTGGTAGAGTCACTATATGCATATCCAGAAATAGCCTCTTTCATGTCTTTCCATGCACTTACAATAGGGGAGTCCACCGCTTCAAAAGCATTATATATATCAACCATTCTCGCAAAATTGGATGGATTGCCTACATCCATCGCATTAGAAAGCGTCCGCTCAGAGGCACGGGGAAGGTAATTCCCTGTATCTAAATAGGTCGGAACGATATCATTTTTATTGGTTGCAGCAATGAAATGATGGATAGGTAAGCCCATTTTTTGGGCTAACAGCCCCGCAGTTAGGTTACCGAAATTACCACTAGGAACACAAAAAACTACTGGATCACCTTTCTTTGGCAGCTGCTTAAAGGCCTCAAAATAGTAGAATGACTGTGGTATTAGACGAGCAATGTTGATAGAATTTGCTGAACTTAATCGGATTTCCTTATTCAACTCAGGGTCTAGAAAGGCTTTCTTTACTAGTGCTTGGCAGTCATCAAAAGTCCCATCTACTTCTAATGCAGAAATATTATGTCCTAGAGTTGTCAACTGCTTTTCTTGCAAGAGGCTGACTTTGCCACTAGGGTATAGGATGACTACTTCTATTCCTGGAGTCTGATAAAAACCCGCAGCCACCGCTCCCCCTGTATCACCTGACGTAGCAACAAGAATTACCAATTTATCACGCTCTCCTTTATTAAAATATCCCATCAATTGAGCCATGAACCTTGCCCCAAAATCTTTAAACGCTAAGGAAGGGCCATGAAATAACTCTAGAATATATCTATGCTCATCTAGCTGAACTACTGGTGCTGGGAACTTTAAGGCACCATTAATGATCTGCTCTAAATCAGCAACAGGGATATAATCTCCAAATAGATGCTTGCATACCGTAATACCAATCTCTTGAAATGAATAATTGGATAGATTCTCGATAAAATTCAGAGGTAATTTCGGGATTAAAAAAGGCATATACAGGCCATTATCATCAGGCAAACCCTTCATCACCGCCTCCCTTAAATCTGCTACATTTTCCTTATTCTTGGTACTATACAATTTCATAAATCAACATTTTATAGCTCCCTCTTGATTGATGGGGGAGACAAAGAGTTCATTGGGAATCTTAGCATCATGAAATACCTTCTCCATGGCAATACCTACATTCTCTGCAATCAGGCTATTAGCAGACAACGCAAAGATCGATGGGCCGGCACCGGAGATACTACACCCCATGGCGCCAGCATCCAAAGCCACTTTTTTTACATCATAAAAATGGGGAATAAGCTGTGCTCGCTGTGGCTCAATGATAACATCCTCTAGTGATCTACTGATAAGATCTAGGTCGCCATTGTATAAGCCGACGACTAGGCCAGCCAAATTACCACTCTGTTGAATACATTTACTCAGACTCACTTGATCACTTAATACCGCACGTGCATCCTTGGTCAGTATCTTTACATGAGGATATACAACGGATGCGTATATGCCTTTGGGTAAAGGCAGGCGATGCACATCTAAAGTCTCATTACTTCGAATCAGGGTCATTCCCCCAATAAGGGACGGAGCTACATTATCTGCATGATAGGCGCCGTCAGCCAACTGTTCACCCAATACTGCAAAGTGCAATAATTCGCGTTTCGCTAATGGGCGTTTCAGTAGTTCATTAACAGCCATGACTCCAGCAACCGCACTTGCTGCGCTAGAACCTAGTCCACTCCCAAAAGGCATTTTCTTATGAATCTCCATCTCTATGCCGCGCTTTGTTTCGCCCAGATGTTCTAGCAATCTTTGAGCCGCAAAACCGGCAGTATTCTTCTCTACTTCAAAAGGAAGCTTTCCTTTAGCACCAGTAATCGCCGTGATCTTTAAACCGGGCTTATCCGAAAACCTGACAATGATCTCGTCTCCGGGTTTCTCCAGCGCAAAGCCCAACACGTCAAATCCACAAGCTACATTAGCAACGGATGCGGGGGCAAAAACTTTTAAACCTGCATTCATAGATTAAAAGGTCTGTAAATGAATGATCCAGTAGATCAATAAAGAACAAAAAACATAAACAATTGAAAATCAAAGACTTAAAACAAAAGTGGCATTTTTCGTTTCCTGAAAAATGCCACTTCTAATTATAAAAAACTGATTTTCAGGTATTTACGAAAGATAATTCCCAATGGTAACAATTTCTGCAAATACACCCGCAGCAGTTACCTCTGCGCCAGCTCCTGGCCCTCTCACTACCAATGGTCTCTCCTTATATCTTTCCGTTGTAAATACAATCATGTTGTCACTCCCGCTTAAACTGTAAAACGGATGGTCCTGATCTACTTCCTGCAAACCAATCTTTGCCTTACCATCTGCCAGTTTTGCAATCATCCTCAACCGCTTCCCTTCCTCATTCGCAGTCTTAATCATTTTTTCAAAGTAGGCGTCGGCTTTTTCCAGTTCCTCAAAAAAAGCTTCGACGGTTGAAGCCTCTCGACAAGCTTCAGGAAGTATATTATCAATTTCTATTTCTGCGCTCTCCAAAGACATCCCAGATTCTCGAGCCAAAATCAAGAGCTTTCTTCTTACATCTACACCGTTCAGATCGATTCTTGGATCAGGTTCTGTGTACCCTTTCTCTCCAGCCTCTTTCACAATGCTACTAAAAGAGATGCCTTGTTGAAATGTATTAAAAATAAAAGATAAGGATCCAGACAATACCCCCTCTATCTTAATGATGCGATCCCCACTAATGATCAAATCACGTAGCGTTGAGATTACCGGTAACCCTGCACCAACATTTGTCTCATACATGAACTGAACATCCCTTTTCTGAGCAATATGCTTTAGCCGTTGATATTGTAAGTAAGAAGAAGAGGTCGCCACCTTATTTGGTGTCGAGATAGAAATACTGGAATCCAATATTCCTTCATAAAAATCAGCGATCTTATCATCCGCTGTATTGTCAACAAAAATGGTATTTGTTAAATTGAAGTTCTTCATCTTTTCCACAAAAGTGGAAAGATCAGCAGACATCGGAGAAGTCTTCAAATCTTCTTTCCAAGTAGTGAGGTCTATCCCTCCTTCATAGAATAACATGGTCTTAGTATTGGATAAGCCAATTACCTTTATTTCTAAAGATCGACTACTCTTTAAATACTTAGCCTGCTGCTTAATCTGATTAAGTAGCGTCCCACCGATCAATCCCACACCAACCATAAACAGATGAAGCTCTTTCGTATCAGATAAGAAAAATGATTCATGTAAAGCATTCAGTGCTTTCGTTTCATTATTCTTATTGATAACTACTGAAATGTTTAGCTCCGAAGAACCTTGAGCTATGGCTGTGGTATTGATCCCATTTTTTCCAAGTGCCTGAAAAAGGCGGCCAGCAATACCTGGTCGGTACCTCATGTTCTCTCCGATAATAGCAACAACGGAAAGATCCTCTTCCACCTTAATGGGATCAACAATCCCCATTTGCATTTCATACTCAAAAGCCTTTGATACAATCTGCTTAGCCTTATTAGACCATCGAGGTTGAATAGCAAAACTAATGGCGTGCTCTGATGAGCCCTGAGTAATTAAGATAACATTGATCTCTGCCTGCGCTAGGGAATTAAACAACCTGGCCGCAATACCTGGTACGCCAAATAGCCCGCTGCCAGATAAAGTCAACAAAGCCACATCCCCAATGGAAGAAATTCCCTTTACAGCTGCCCCTTGCGGATCTGGCTTTTCCGAAATCAGAGTACCCGAAAAATCCGGGTTAAAGGTATTCTTAATGTAAAGTGGAATCCCCTTTTGTAGAGCTGGTTGTAGGGTAGGAGGGTAGATGACCTTCGCGCCAAAGTGAGACATCTCCATAGCTTCTGCGTAAGTCATGGTCGGAATCGTAAATGCCTTTTTCACTTTCCGAGGATCAGCAGTCAATACCCCATCAACATCTGTCCAAATTTCTATGACCTTAGCATTAAGGCCGGCAGCGATTAAGGACGCTGTGTAGTCCGAGCCTCCTCTACCTAGCGTGGTGGTCAGACCTCCTTTGGCCGAAGCAATAAAACCCGTTACTACTTGAATTTCGGGATGCTCCTTGTAATGCTCTCTTATATTCTGATAGGTCCGATTGAAATCTACCTTGGCGGAACCAAAGCTCTTGTCCGTTTTTATAACTTTTCGTGCATCTAGATAACTGGCATTAATTCCCTGCTCCTTCAAAGCATAAGAAATAATGTAAGCTGAGTTCCTTTCACCAAAACTCAATACATAATCCATTGTACGACGGGAGGCTTCACGAACTAAAAATATACCGTATAGTAAATTCCTTAGTACTTCATGGTTATTATCCAGATGCGGAATCACTTGCTGAAGATGCTCCTGTCCCAATAGGGTACGAGCAGCTTCTAAATGCCGTTGACTAAATTCTTCAAACATTTCTAGATATCCATCATCTCCTTCAGCAGCCTTCTCACTCATTTGGATCAACATATCTGTTACCCCCCCAAATGCTGAAAACACAACCGTAAATTGATCCCCTCGCACGTAATAGGATCTTAGGATATTTACAACACCTTTGATTCGATCTGGCTTAGCTACAGATGAACCACCAAATTTTAACACCTTCATAGCATCGGTCTTTAATCAACCAAACTTAATTGAATAACTATTGGTAAAAGGATTGGTTAGGAACTTAGAATACTTGACCTACAACTCCGAGTCAATACGCCCACTATAGAAAGGGCAAAAGTATAGATTTTTGCTTAGGAGTCTATATAGCACTAAACATATTTTATATCACAGAGATGATTAATATGGAGTAATGTGCTAAAAAACAAGTTCTAGATGTGGATTGAGATATCTGGACTACTGTTAAAACAGTATTATCCGATCATACGAATGAAAGAAAAGAAAGATTCAGAAGAAATAGCTAAGTAGCCGTGAAGGAGAGAATCTCATCAATATATTTCCGATCATTAGCCAGTCGGGGAACCTTGTGTTGTCCACCCAGTTTACCTTTAGCCCTTAACCACTCTTTGAAAGTGCCATTAGGTAAGACGGTTAGTTTTAGTCTTGCTAAGGCAATGTTTTTATACCTCTTGGCTTCATAGTCAGAATTAATAGCTTGGAGATTTTGATCTAATAGTTGCGTAAACCTTCCGAGGTCCACAGGTGGGTGCTCAAACTCGATTAACCATTCATGACGCCCACGGTCTTCTTGTTGAAAATAGATCGGGGCCACGGTATAATCTACGACGGTCGCTTGCGTGGCGAAGCAAGTCTTGGCCAAAGCTTTATCGGTATTGTCCACCATCACTTCCTCTCCAAAAGCATTGACGAACTGTTTTGTACGTCCAGTAATCTGAATTTTATATGGATAGGTGGAAGTAAACATCACCGTATCACCAGGTACATACCGCCACAGTCCTGCGTTGGTACTAATCACCATTGCATAATTCACACCGACTTCAACTTCCGACAAAGGAATCGCCTTGGGGTTTTCCTTATACCATTCTTCTACTGGTAGGAATTCATAATAAATTCCATTATCTAGTAGAAGCAACATATCGTTGGATGAAAAGTCATCCCGTACAGCAAAGAAACCTTCCGAAGCATTATATGTTTCTTGGTAGGTAAAATCATCCGATGGGAAAAAATTTCTAAACTGTTCACGATAAGGAACAAAACTAACGCCACCGTGCACATACAACTGAGCCTCTGGCCAAACCTCCAACATATTATTCTTTCCAGTCAACTCCAGAATTCGACGGAGCAACACTACCGTCCAAGTTGGTACTCCTCCAATCATTACTACATTGGGCGTCTCAGCTGCGATCTTGGCCAAGCGTTCCAACTTCTCTTCCCAATCGGGTAGCAGTGCCGTCTTGAAATCAGGAATATAAAATGGGCGCCCTACAAATGGCATGTGACTAATCATAATGGCAGAGACATCACCAATCATAGTTTTGGGGTAAGGCGCGTATTTTTCTATTGTACCTCCCATGACTATGCTCTTACATTCAAATTGACGTGCATCGCTACGATGACGATAGAAAAGGGTCATGGTATCCCAAGTTCCCCGGATATGGCAATATTTCCTACTTTGACTAGTTACTGGAATATATTTACTCTTACCATCTGTAGTTCCCGAGGACTTTGCAAACCACCTAACCTGACCACTCCACAACACATCTTTCTCTCCTAGCATCATCCGTTTGATGTAAGGCTGCACATCCTCGTACTGACCAATAGGAATCCTATCCATAAAAGTAGATAGGTTCTTAATTGACCGATGATCATATTTTCTTCCCCACACCGTATGCCTTGTAGCTTCAATCAGTTGAGTCAACAGTGCCTGCTGAACATCATGCGGATGACGCATATAATGTTCAATAGTTCGGTACCGTTGTTTGTAGTAAAGACGAAAAAGTTGGTTGATCATTTTTCTCATAGCCCAAGTGCTTAGAAGGGAGGCGTAAATAAATGATTGTATCGATTAGGCTCCGATAAACAGGGGATCGCTTGATGGCAGATGGAGATAGGGTAGAGCATATATCCTCCACTGATCCTTTGCACAAGGGATACCCGTTTTTACTAGATACCAATAAAACATGATCTAGTAAAATCCTACTTGGGTGGCGTCGTTCATGTTACCTCATATAAAATACGAGAATTATAACTAAAATAACAACCCCAATCTATAGTAATTCTTCTTTGAGAAAATGACCGGTATGGCTTTTCTTATTCTTAGCGATGGCTTCGGGCGTTCCTTTGCCAACTACGGTTCCACCCCGATGCCCTCCTTCAGGCCCCATATCGATGATGTGATCTGCCACTTTAATAACATCCATATTGTGTTCAATGACAATGATGGTATTGCCTTTATCCACTAACTTGTTTAGAACCCCAAGTAGCTGTCGAATATCTTGAAAGTGTAATCCCGTAGTAGGTTCATCTAAAATATATACTGTATTCCCCGTATCTCTTTTGGATAACTCTTCCGCCAATTTTACACGCTGTGCCTCACCTCCCGAAAGTGTTGTAGCCTGCTGCCCAAGTGTTATATAGCCCAGACCTACCTCATTTAATGTCTTTAGCTTCCGGAAAATATTTGGAATGTTCTTGAAAAATTCAACTGCTTCCCGAACTGGCATATCCAGTACATCACTAATCGATTTTCCTTTATACAAAATCTCAAGTGTTTCTCGGTTGTAGCGCCGGCCCAAACAATTTTCACACTCTACATAAACATCAGGAAGAAAGTTCATTTCGATCATTCGCATTCCGGAGCCTTCACATACTTCACAACGCCCTCCTTTTACATTGAAAGAAAAACGTCCTGGTTTATATCCTCTGATTTTTGCCTCGGGGAGTTCGGAATACAATTTTCGAATTGGAGTAAAAACACCAGTGTAAGTGGCGGGGTTAGACCGGGGAGTTCGGCCAATGGGAGATTGATCAATCTCTATCACTTTATCCACATGTTCTAAACCTATAATCTTATCATAGGGCATCGGTTTCTTGAGACTTTTATAAAAATGCTGTCTCAAAATGGGATACAAGGTTTCATTGATCAAAGTAGACTTTCCACTACCTGACACGCCTGTTACACAACAGAAAGTACCTAATGGAATCTTGATACTAACCTTCTTCAGATTATTACCCGTTGCCCCTTTCAACTCTAAAAACTTACCGCTCCCTTTTCTACGTTTCGCAGGAATTTCAATTTTCTCTTGCCCATTTAAGTAGGCAGAGGTAATGGTGGCATTTTTAATAAACTGTGCAGGGACTCCCTCTCCAACCAACTCTCCCCCTAACTCTCCAGCGCCAGGTCCAAGATCTATCAAATAGTCGGAGGCGAGCATGATATCCTTATCGTGTTCCACAACGAGAACAGTATTTCCTATATCTGACAATTCACGTAGCGATTCTATAAGTCGTTGATTATCTCTTTGATGCAATCCAATACTAGGCTCATCAAGAATATAGGTAATCCCTGTTAGCTGAGAACCAATCTGAGTTGCCAATCTAATCCTTTGGGATTCTCCCCCCGATAGGGTTCTTGCCGGACGATTCAAACTCAGGTAATCCAAACCAACATGCAGGAGAAATCCTAATCGAAACTGAATCTCCTTAAGAATATCTTTCGCTATTATTTGTTGCCGCTCTGAAAGTTGATCACCCACTCCACCCATCCAATCATGAAGATCATTAATGTCTAACTCCGCCAATTCTCCAATATTCCGTTCGTTGATCTTAAAGTGCAACGATTCTTTCTTCAGCCGCAATCCTTCACAATCCGGACACTTATCAATACTCAAAAACCCTTCAGCCCATCGCCTTATCTTTTCAGAAGTAGAGTTTTTGTACCAACGTTCCAGCATCTCTAGCAATCCCTCATAGGCAAGATTATAGGAATAATCTTGCTTTCCATAATTCACTGAAATCTCAAAACTATCATCTCCTCCATTCAAAATAGTATTCAGTGCCTTTTCGGGAATATCCTTTATCGGTGTGGAAAATGAGAACTTGTATTTCTTAGCAATAGCGCGCAATTGCTTGAAAGTCATATTATCTCTGACCTCTCCCAAAGGAACAATCCCAACTTGGTTTATGGACTTGGATTTATCCGGGATTACTTTCTCAAGGTCAACCTTATGTACCTTACCTAGACCTTTACAATTAGGGCAGGCTCCATATGGTGAATTGAAAGAGAAGGAATTTGGGGAAGGTTCTTCATAAGAAATACCGGATACAGGATCCATCAGATGTTTACTGAGAACGGTCACTTCACCACTATCATTATCCATGATCATCAAAAGACCATTACCAATCCTCAACGTTGTTTGTAGTGATTCGCCAATCCGCTCTCTCCTCTCTTCCGTGACTTTGATTCGATCCACTACTACTTCAATATCATGAATTTTATATCTATCCACCTGCATTCCTGGCTTGAGATCTTCAATCTCGCCATCTATACGCACTTTCGCGTAACCTTGCTTTCGAATCTGATCAAACAGCTCCCGATAATGGCCTTTTCTACCTCTGACTAAGGGAGCCAAGAGAGAAATCTTTTTGTTCCCAAATTGATCATAGATGAGCTCTTTCATTTGTTCCTCACTATAACGGACCATCTTCTTTCCGGTCTCAAATGAGTAAGCTTCTCCCACTCTCGCAAAGAGCAGGCGCATGAAATCATACACTTCAGTGATCGTACCCACTGTAGAGCGAGGATTCCGGCCGGTCGTCTTCTGTTCAATGGAGATTACAGGGCTCAGACCAGCAATATTTTCAACATCTGGTCGCTCCATTTCACCAATAAATTGGCGAGCATATGCCGTGAAAGTTTCCATATACCGTCGTTGACCTTCGGCATATATGGTATCAAAGGCAAGTGAAGACTTTCCACTTCCACTAATCCCAGTAACAACAACTAGTTTGTTTCGTGGAATCTTAACATTAATGCCTTTTAGATTGTGTACTCTTGCTCCTGTGACTTCGATATAGTCATCGGCAAAGACTTCACCATTTACACTTATCCCGTTTTGATTTTCTTTTGCCATATGTTTTGTGTCCAGCGAGCGGATTCTCGTCTTGTGGTGTGCTGCCGACAGGAAGCAAAAATCAGTGTTTTCCGATCGACACTTTCTTGAACAAGGCTTTGCGCCAGGATGTTTAACCAACAGGCAAATTTACATAATGAAGACATGAAAAGAAACTTATTTTTGCCTCCAAATTTTATTAGATCACATTAATCAAACAAACCATTTATCTCATGAATGCTAAGCAAATCTTTATGGGGCTTATGCTAACCGGAGCCCTACTGTATTTCGTCTTCTTTAAATTTTGGGACGTACTTGAGGAAACTGTTTCTAATCCTATTAGCCTTATCGGATTTCTAATGATCGCAACTATATTGTTGCTTTTGGTGAGAAGAGTAGTTCGCAGTTAGTCTTCCACTACATCCCTCAACAATTCCTTAACAATCAACCTCATTTTAGGTTCTGCTGAAGATGCTGTGGCTATGACTTCCTCCAAGGTCGTCTCCCCAATCGCACTTAATGGATAACACTTGTTAGTAACTACAGATAATACAAAAACAGCCAGGTTCATATGGCGCGCTACTAAAACCTCAGGAATTGTTGACATACCTACCAAATCCCCTCCAACTCGGTGAATAAATTGATACTCTGCCGGCGTTTCCAAGTTTGGACCTTGCAAACCATAATATACCCCCTCATAAGCACGAATATTATTAGATTTTGCAATCGACATAGCCTTTGCATTTAGTTCCCGGTCGTAGGTGGCCAACATATCGGGAAATCGGATTCCTAAACGTTCATCATTGGGGCCACGAAGAGGGTTCTCTGGTTGCATATTGATATGATCCCGTACAAAGACAATGTCCCCCGCTTCATAATCTGGATTAGTACCACCAGCAGCATTCGAAATCACCAAGAGATCAATCCCTAGTAATTTTAAAACACGAACTGGAAAAGTAACCTCTTTCATAGAGTAGCCTTCATAATAGTGAAAGCGCCCTACCATTGCTACAACTGGAATATCTTCTAGATGGCCAAAAACCAATTGTCCTTTATGACTTTCCACTGTGGAAACAGGAAAATGTGGAATTTCCTTATAAGGGATAGCGGCTACCACTTGAATATCATCGGCAAGTTGTCCTAAGCCTGTTCCCAGAATAATACCAAACCTGGGCTGGAAATCGACTTTAGCCTTCAGGAATTCAAGCGCTTCTTGCAACTGATCGTATAACATAAACACTTTGTTGAAAATGGTTTCTTAAATCCTAGTTTTCTTGAATAGACTGTTGAACTGAAGCAATCAAAAAATCAATTCCATGATAATCTATATCTAATTCCGCTATCGCTAAGTTAAATTCCCCCAAATACAACAACGCCAATCCCTTTTTACAAATCGCTACATCATCACGGTACACAATGTAGAACTAGTATCCCGATAATTCCGATCAGTATACCAACCAATACCATAAATGAGATGTATTAGAGTAGCAAGTTAACTAAATAAAAGTACATCTGACTCAAGAAAAATCACAGTTCACTTAGCCTGAATTGCCTCTCCCATCAGGTTACAGCATATTTGTCTCGAAAGTAAATTATACCAAAAAACCTTATTATCATGAAAACCTTCCCTCACTTCCCCAAACTGTTGTTTTTAACAGTTCTTTTCATTTTATCAGTACTTAACGTGCAAGCATCTACTACGCCTCCTAGCACAGAACCAGTCCCCCTTTTCACACCCGCAAATTTCCCAGGTGGTGAAATGGCACTTAGTCAGTTTATTGCTAAAAATCTTCAGTACCCCATGCAGGCAAGAGAGAATGGCGTTGAAGGAAAAGTAGAAGTACGTTTCCTGATTGATAAGAATGGAAACTTAAAAGACATTGAGATTTTACAAGGAATCGGATCCGGGTGTGATCAAGAAATCGAGAGAGTTTTGAGAAAATCACCGACCTGGACACCGGCTAAATATAAAGGCCAATCGGTAGGTATCTACAAGAAAATGGCGATTTCGTTCGAATTAACCTAGTCTAAAAACAAGAAGCCTCCTGGATGTTTAATTTAACTCCAAGAGGCATTTTTCTTTAGTATCAATAAGTTAGATTAACAAATCTACAATTTTCCCACATAGTTTTCCACATTTTCATAATTTTTAACATTCCTTAGCTGAAAAAGTAGAAAAAATGTAATACTCAAAAGAACCAAAGCCCCTCCTTGGTGCATCACTCCAAGCCCAACAGGAATGGTTCCCACACTATTAACCAAAGTAAAGATTCCAAGTAGTACCTGAATTACCAACATACTTACCAACATGTACAATCCCAAACGAAATCCATTAGTAATATCAGCTTTTCTAGCCTTGATAAAGTAAGTTAAAACAATGATTGTCAATACATAAGCTGTAGTACGATGTGCCAACTGAATAAAGGCTGCCATAAATAGTCCTTTATCGTATTGAACAAAGTTATCCACATTCCATTGACTGCTATCTAACAAGACTGCAGGAACCCAAGCACCATTCATATCTGGCCACGTCGGATAAAATAAACCCGCCTTCATTCCTGAAACTACACCTCCCAATACAATCTGTAGAGACAAAACACCTAAAATGAGGAGAACTCCTCTTTTCAACATTTGATTGTTAATAACTTTTAAATTAGGGAGAGTAGCACCAAATGTTGTCCATAACAAATAGCTGTAGAGAATAAAAGCTAAGGATAAATGCATAGTTAGTTTGTAGGCATTTACCCAAGGGCGATTGATTAAACCACTGGCCACCATAATCCAACCAAACGAAGCAACTAAAGCAGCCAATAGAAAAACGATCCCTAAACGCTTGTAAAGTGGTCTATCTATCCACTTTTTCCGCCAGAATATAACGAGAGGGATAATGAATACAAATCCCATGGAGCGAGCCCAGAGGCGGTGAAAATACTCCCAGAAGTAAATAAACTTGAAATCCCCCATACTCATTCCTTCATTAATCTGCTGGTATTGGGGAGTGGCCTTGTATAAATCAAACTCCTTTTCCCATTGTGTGGCACTCATAGGTGGGAACGTCCCTGTTACAATTTCCCATTTAGTGATAGATAAGCCAGATCCGGTTAAACGAGTAACTCCTCCTATTACCACCTGGAAGAAAATCATAACTAAACCGATTATCAACCAGATCTTTACAGCGGAAGGATATCGAGTGCTAGTAGATAGGTGGTCTTTTTCAACTGAAGCAACTCTTGTACTCATAAGATGAATCTATTTGAAATTAAATGTTTTTGTTTAAGAGGGCAATTGAGGAGATATGGTCCTCTTATATGATATATTTTATAATTTTTAAAAAAAGCCCCCTCATCATCAGTGGTGTTAGTTTGTTAGCAAATTCATTTGTTAAAATTATGTAAACCCAATTTTGCCTATTTGTAAACAGTTCTCAACACTCTAGCGTCAAGAAATCAAGTTTATTTTCAATGATTTACAAACTTATCCACAACAAGTGGAAAAGTCATTCACAGGAAAACTTTTTTGTCAACACACCTTGAAATTTTACTTTCCAATGTCAATAACTGCTATGTAAACTCACAGTTAAGTCATCTCTTCATTCTTAGTAACAAGTACTTGCTCTCTAATTCTTAGTAATTGTTGATAAAAGAGCTGTTTTTAAACCTAATTCCTCACAAGTACTGTTAATTAACAAATTCTTTAAATCTCTTATAATTAGTCTTTTACGTATATGATATGGACCGAGTGTTAATAAGTTCAGAAACAGAATTTGGCATCGATTTGTTTTGGATTCAGTATTTCTGTTTTGAGTATTTGTTAGTTATAGTGTATACGCCAATATTCACGCAAATTGATTGAAATCTTCATGTTTTTAGCCTATCTTCTGACGAATTGATTGCTTGATCTTTTGACAAAGGTCAGGAAGGTAAATAATTAGCTATGTGTGGTCGGTTTTCTTTTGTCACGTCTAAAGAGAAAATACAGCAACAGTTGGGTGAGCAAGTCGAAACGGGGGTTAACTTGCGCATTAGCTTTAATATTGCTCCCACCCAACACGCCTATGTTATTACCAATGATAAGCCCGAGATTTTACAATATCTCACTTGGGGATTAATTCCCTATTGGTCGAAAGATGAAAAGAATGCGAGCAAGCTTATCAATGCCAGGCAAGAGGGGATTTCTTCCAAACCCTCTTTTCGAATCCCAATCCGAAAGCGTAGATGTCTGGTTATTGTCGATAGTTTTTATGAATGGAGAAAGATTGGAGGACAAAAAATTCCTTATCGAATTTTCCACAAAAGTGGAGATCTATTAATTCTAGCTGGGATTTGGGATCTCTGGTATAGGGATGATTATGCCGTAAAGAGTTTTGCGATTATCACCACACCCCCCAACCAAGAAATGAGTGGTGTGCACAATCGGATGCCAGTTGTTCTTAATGAAGGAGACAAAAAAAATAAATGGTTGAGCGATCTCTCACTTGACGAAACACTAGCCTTGTTGCATACTCCCAAAGATGGAATATTGGATATGTACCAGGTCTCCACACGTGTTAATAATGTTCGGAATAATGCACCTGACTTGCATCAAAAGATTAATGACCCTCTCACCTTATTTTAAAGACACATTTTGGAAGACTTACCACCGTTGATAGAATGCGTACCTAATTTTAGTGAAGGACGCGATCCTACAGTCATTGCTCATATTGAGAGAGCTATACAATCCGTGAATGATGTCGAGCTTTTACATAGGGATATGGGGCATGGCGCCAATCGAACTGTATTAACGTTTGCAGGCCATCCTGAAGTTGTAGTGGAAGCTGCCTATAGAGCTATCCGAACTGCAGCAGCGTACATTGATATGAGGTTCCAACAAGGGGAACATCCAAGAATGGGGGCAACAGATGTCTGTCCTTTAATCCCAATCCAAGGTATATCACTAGAAGAGACGGTAAAATGGGCCAATCAGTTGGGAAAGAGGGTCGGAAGTGATTTAGGCATTCCAGTGTATTTGTATGAAGCTGCTGCTAGTCATCCAATTAGACAGAATCTCGCTAATATTAGATCCGGAGAATATGAAGGTTTAGCACTCAAGATGCAGCAGCCAGAGTGGGTGCCTGACTTTGGGCCTAATGAATTCAATCCCATGGCTGGTGCAACAGTTATTGGCGCTCGTCCCTTTTTAATTGCTTACAATGTGAATCTGAAAACTAAGGAGGTAGAAGCCGCTAATTATATCGCTCAGCGAGTACGGGAGAGTGGTTATGTGAAACGAAGAGCTGGCATAATTCAAAGAGATAAAGACAAGCAAGCCATCAGAATAAAAGGACGCTGTAAAGGAGTGAAAGCCATCGGTTGGTTTATTGAGGAGTATGGGCATACTCAAGTCTCCATGAATGTAACGGATTTGGATAGTTGTGCGGTACACGAGGCTTTTGAGGCTTGTCGGGCTATTGCTGATGAGATCGGTGTTAAACTAAATGGTTCAGAGTTGATCGGTCTTGCGCCCTTGCGCGTTTTTCTGGAAGCCGGGAAGTTTTTTGGGAAGGAGGAAGAAACTATGGAATCGAAATTAGTGACTTTAGCTATCGAGAGATTGGGATTAAGTGTGCTAACTCCCTTTCTACCTCAAGAAAGAATCATTGAGTACTTGTTGAAGTCCTAGACGAAGCTGGATTCGAAAATTGAAAAGATGTATCTTACTGGCTTTGATCTTTGGCAAGCGTGCATTTCAAATTCGCATTATGCTTATATCCCAAAAACGATTGTTCTGTCTATTTATAGTAGTTCAGCTAGGAATGGGACTGATTGCTCAATCCAGGTGTTCGTTTGATGAACGGTGGATAGAAGCTATACAAAGTGATTCTCATTTTCTAGACCAACAAAATGCAATAGAAAATCGCCTACAAGAGCGTATTCGACAACTAGCTACATTAGAAACGCGTTCATCCTTTCAGGTACCGGTTGTTTTTCACATACTGTGGAATACCGAGGAAGAAAACTTATCTGATGAAGCAATAGCTACTCAATTGAATATTCTTAAGCTTGACTTCACTGGAGCAAATGCTGACTTTGGCCTTATTCCCGTTCAATTTAAGCCTGTAGCTGCTGCGGTAAATATTGAGTTTTGTTTAGCCTCCACGGATCCAACCGGAGCCGTTACCTCTGGAATTACTCGAACCAGAACCTTCGTAGATAGTTTGGGAATTAAACAAGTGTATTATTCATCAGGAGAAGGGCAGGATGCGTGGGATACAGATCGATATCTAAATGTATGGGTTGCCAATCTAGAAAATAATTTGGTGGGCTTTGGAAGTTATCCTGGCCAAAACATACCGGCCGAAGATGGAGTGGTTATTGATTATCGTGTTTTCGGGCTTAATAATCATCCTAGACTTAATTTAGGACGTACCCTTACCCATGAAGTTGGACATTACTTTGGCCTTTTCCATCCTTGGGGAGCTGGCTTTTTCAATACAGATTGTGGAGGTGATGACCGGATTTCGGATACCCCCTTGCAAAGTACTACTTTCAGTGGCCAATGCCCTGACGGATTGAGTAGTGTTCCGGCAAGCTGTGGGACTTCAGACATGTATATGAATTTTATGAACTACACGAATGACCTTTGTCTACACATGTTTACTCAAGGACAGCGACTTAGGATGTTGGCAAGCCTATTGGAACTGCGATCAGGTTTATTAAATACTGAAGCTTGTACTGGTGTTAATCCATCTAACCCAACTAAAGGAGTTGTCAATATTGGACCGAATCCAACAAACGAAACATTGTACATTAGCAGTTTCCTTCAGGTCCCCTCTGGGGTTCGACTTGAAGTATTCAGTACGAATGGGCAATGTGTCTATGTATCGAGTTGGGATACGGTAGAGCGCTATTTTAGTGATGTGATCGATGTCACTTCCTGGAGTAATGGAGCTTATATCGTCCGATTAAAAATTGGAGGCGAGGAGTCGATTCGAAAAATCATTAAATATTAATCTGTACCACTTCGAAAAAGCTAGATATAAAAAAAGGAGCGTAGCCCGATCGACTACGCTCCTTTTACTGTATAACGAAAAGAATATCAATTATTCTTTCAGACGTTGTTTGATTTCAACGATCTCGTATGCCTCAATCACGTCTCCAACCTTGATATCATTGAAGTTTTTAATAGAAATACCACATTCCATGCCATTTCTAACCTCTTTAACATCCTCTTTGAAGCGTTTTAGTGAGGCAATTTCTCCAACTACACCTTCTCGTGTAGGATAGATCACAATACCGTTTCTAACAAGGCGGATATTGGAGTTTCGAGAGATCTTACCTTCTTCTACATAACAACCTGCAACTGTACCCACTTTACTGATCTTGAAGACTTCCCGTACAGCTACTTGACCCATTACTTTTTCTTCCTTAGTAGGTTCAAGCATACCTTCAATAGCAAGCTTGATTTCCTCAATGGCTTCGTAAATAATAGAGTAAGTCTTAATCTGTACACCTTCTCGCTCAGCCAGTTTACGCGCTCCTAAAGAAGGACGAACCTGGAATCCAACAATAATGGCATCAGAAGCAGATGCTAGCAATACATCGGATTCGATAATCTGACCTACCGCTTTGTGGATCACATTAACTTGTACTGTTTCTTGGGATAGTTTGATCAAGGAATCAGAAAGGGCTTCCACAGATCCATCGAAGTCACCTTTAACGATAAGGTTTAGTTCCTTAAATGTTCCAAGAGCCAATCGACGTCCGATTTCATCCAAACTTACCCGCTTAGTAGCACGAGTAGTCTGTTCACGAACGATCTGGGCTCGTTTGGAAGCAATTTGTCTAGCCTCTTGTTCACTTGGAACGATCTTGAAGCGTTCACCTGCTTGTGGTGCACCACTCAGACCTAATACCAATACGGGGGTAGACGGTCCAGCTACTTTCACTCTTTTCCCTCTTTCATTGAACATGGCCTTCACCTTTCCAGAATGCTCTCCCGCTACCATGGAGTCTCCGATCTTCAAGGTACCCGTTTGCACTAGCGTTTTTGTTACGTAACCACGTCCTTTATCGAGAGAAGCTTCCAACACAGTACCGATGGCACTTCTATCTGGATTAGCTTGCAATTCAAGCAGTTCTGCTTCTAGCAATACTTTTTCAAGCAGCTCATCGATATTTTGCCCCGTCTTAGCAGAGATATCTTGCGATTGGAATTGGCCGCCCCATTCCTCCACTAGGAAGTTCATGGAAGCTAATTCTTGCTTGATCTTCTCAGGTTGAGCACCAGCTTTATCAATTTTGTTGATAGCAAAGATGATTGGAACATCCGCAGCCTGGGAGTGACTGATTGCTTCTCGTGTTTGTGGCATGATGCTATCATCCGCCGCCACGATTACGATCGCGATATCTGTTACCTTAGCACCCCTAGCCCGCATTGCCGTAAAGGCCTCGTGACCTGGTGTATCCAGGAAGGTAATTCTTTTCTGCTCTTCTCCAACTTTCACTTCGTAGGCACCAATATGCTGAGTAATACCCCCTGCTTCGCCTTCTGCCACATTTGCTTCACGAATAAAGTCAAGCAAAGATGTCTTACCGTGGTCAACGTGCCCCATCACCGTTACAATTGGAGCCCTTGGTTTAAGATCCTCTGGATCATCAATAATTTCTACTTCATCATCATCTTGCTCCTCTATGCTGATGAATTCAACTTCATGATTAAATTCAGCAGCTACTAATTCGATAACTTCTGCATCCAGACGCTGATTGATGGAAACAATCACACCTAGACTCATACAAGCCATGATCACGTCAGTAGCAGGAACATCCATTAAGCTAGCTAGTTCTGAAACAGAGATGAACTCTGTCAATTGCAGCTTATCGGTTTGAGTTTCTGCTTCGCGCATTTCCTGGCGTTCGCGCAGTCGTTCACGGTTATCCCGGCGCATTTTCTGACGCTTCTTCTTTCCACCGCCGGAGATCCGGGCCATTGTAGCCTTGATCTTTTCTTCGATTTCTTTTTTTGAAACCTCTTTAACTTCTTGTTGATTGCCTCCGCGACGATTGCCTTGAGGTCCGCGACGATTACCGGGTCCTCCTCGTCTGTTGCCACCTTGTTGTCCACCCCCCCTGTTACCGCCAGAAGAAGTAGAGACGACTCTACGTTTACGCTTCCGCCTTTTAGGCTGATCTCCATCACCACTTCCACTAGAGGATCCACCACCTTGGCCGGATGTGGTACCTGCTGCTGGCTTCTTATCCCCATCAGGGCCTTTTTGATCCGTTCTAGCCTTCGGCTTTTCTTTCTCTTTCTTCTTCTTTTTAGGCTTCTTAAGTTTGTCTGTATCGATCTTGCCTAAGATCTTAAGTCCTCGAAGTTCGGGAGTAGCAGCCCGATGCATGGTGTTACTATCACTAGCATCAGGAGCTGGTGATTCAGCGACTACTTCAGGAGAATCTTTCATAGTGGAAGGAGCCTCAGTTTCCTTGCTCGGCTCAGCTGGTTTAGGTGTGTTATCTTGAGGAACCTGCTCAGTCGTTTCTTTGGCTTCCACTGCTGGTGCTTCTTCCTTGGCAGGTTGTGATTCTAGTTGTGGCTGTGGTTCTGATTCAGTTTTAACTGCTTCTTTAGATTCAGCTTCACCAGGTACTTCGGTTTCTATATTGGCCGTGATCTCAGTTGACTCCTCTACAGGATTACTTTCTTTCTCCTGCTCTTCTACTACTTCTGGTGCAGGTTCTTCCACTTTAGGAGTAACCTCCTCGATCACTTCATTCTTAATGGTTTCTACAACTTCCTCTTCTTGCGGTGCAGGTTCTGGAACGACCTTTTCTTCCGCTGGTTTATGTTTAGGCTGCTTAGGTTTGTCAAGATCAATCTTACCTAGCACTTTAAGACCTGGAACTTTACTTGTTTTCTCCTCTTTGGGTTCCTCAACCACTACCTCTGGAGCAGCAACTTCTTCTACCACAGGTTCCTTAACTTCTTCTACTGGTGCTTGGGGAGGTTCAGGGGTTGGAGGAGGGGTAGGGGTAGGGGGAGTAACGGGTGTCGTTGGTTCGCTTTTGACCGTCGTTGTATTTGCTGGTGGCGCAGGCGCTTCCGTTTTGAAAGCAACGGCGGGCGTTTCTTTCTTAGCTTGTGGACGCGTACCGATAACGAGCTGGTCTGCTTTTTCTTTGATAGCTATAGACTTCGAAAACTCCTTCAGTAACTCTGAGTACATCTCTTCAGTTACTTTGGCGGTAGGTTTGTTTTCAATTTCAAACCCACTTTTGTGGAGATGCTCGACGATTGTTGCCGTTCCCACATTGAGTTCTTTCGCTATCTTGACTAAACGTTTCGACATTAATAAATTTTCTATTTAACAAGATCAACCAATGTTGATTGATAAATGCTTGATTACTTAAATTATGCTCTGTCCATTTCCTGTAGGTTTTAGTGAACAAGAACAACTACATTGACCCTTCTGGCCAAGGAGGTTGAAAAAGCAGTGCAAAGATAACAGTAAAACTGCTTTGTTAATAACTCTTGTTCGGATTTATACTAATAGTGGGATTTTTATGGGGTATAAAGGTGGAAAAAAAGCTAATTCTTCTAGATTACAGAGAAAGAATAGACAAAATTCACCAGTGTCCCACTACCATAACGCATAGCCAACAGCAAGAGTTCCCTTGCATCAAAAACTTTTTATATACACATTGACCTGCAAATTCGGCTGTTGTTTGTTAACGACAGCAGGCAAGTAGGCAGCAGTGGAATGAACCCCAAAAGGAAGGAAGCAGGTGGAAGAGCAACAGGTTTAATAGAAAGATTAGAACCCGAAAGCGAGCTTCCACCTGCTGGTCATTAGTCTTCGAATTCCGCCTCGAAGATGCTGAGAATGTTCGCTATCGTTTCTTCTTCAAGGTCTGTTCTTCTCAATAATTCTTCCTTACTCAACTCCAATACACTTCTTGCTGTATCACAGCCAATATTTTTCAATGCCTCGATGATCCAAGCCTCGATCTCATCACTGAATTCTTCGAGGTCTACATCATCGATTTCATATTGTTCTATGTTGTTGCGGAATACATCGATTTCGAAGCCAGTAAGTTTACTAGCTAATTTGATGTTGGTACCGCCTTTTCCAATCGCCAATGAAACCTGATCTGGTTCCAAGAAGACTTTGGCGTGTATTTTTTCATTATCTAGATCGATCCGAGTCACCTTCGCTGGTGTCAAGGCCCTTTGTATGTAAAGACTCATATTGTTCGTAAAGTTCACAATGTCAATATTCTCATTGCGAAGCTCACGAACGATTCCATGTATTCTAGAACCCTTCATACCTACGCAGGCACCTACGGGGTCAATTCGATCATCATAAGATTCTACTGATACTTTGGCTCTTTCACCTGGAATTCGAACGATATTGCGTACTGTGATTAGTCCATCTTCAATTTCTGGAACCTCTTGCTCCATCAATTTTTCCAAGAAGGTGTTATCTGTTCTTGAGACAATCACAACAGGATTGTTGTTGCGCATCTCTACCTGTTTGATCACACCTTTAACCATATCTCCCTTGCGGAAGAAATCGCCTTTGATCATTTCATTTCGTGGAAGTACAAGTTCCGTACCAGTAGCATCATCAAGTATCAAAATCTCTCGCTTAAGAATCTGGTGTACCTCACCTAGGATAATATCACCGACTCTCTCTGTGTATTTGCGATATACCTCATCTTTTTCCAGCTCCATAATTCTGGAAATGAGGGTTTGTCTGGCAGCCATGATAGCTCTTCTACCGAAATCTTCCAAGTGCAACTGCTCGTAACATTCTTCACCAATCTCGTAATCTTCATCAATAGAAAGTGCTTCAGAAATTGAAATCTGACTTCGATCATCAGTTACCTCTCCGTCTGGAACAATTTCACGCACTCGCCAAAGTTCCAAGTCACCCTTGGTGGTATTTACGATTACGTCGAAATTATCATCCGAGCCGTACTTCTTGCGGATCAAGGTCCTAAATACATCCTCAAGCACCCTTACCATAGTAGGGCGATCTATATTCTTCCCGGCTTTGAATTCGGAGAAAGTATCTACCAGGTTCATAAATTATTAGTTTTTGAATGAAATTTGAACAACAGTTTTTTCAATATTGTCGAAGGGAATGACTGTCTGAACTACTTGTGTCTTTTTACGTTTCCCTTCCTTTATTCTAACTTTTTCTTCCAGTGTAAGCGCTGTGTCAGAGACACTAATCAGCGTACCTGTTCGTTTTTCCTTCTCTTTCGTTTTAACCTCTACCTTTCGACCAATGTTTTTATGGTATTGGCGTATTTTCATTAAGGGACGACTAATACCGGGAGAAGAAACTTCGAGCGTGTACTTAGGGCCTAGCCAGCCCTCTTCGTCTAGATATTGTTCTAGGTAACGACTTATCTTTTGGCATTTTTCGAAGGTAATGCCTGTATCACTATCTAGGAAAACCTCCAATTTTTGGTTGGCATGCAATTGCAAGTCCACTAAAAAACAATCCAAAAAATCTTCTTCCTTGAATTTTTGATCCAACAGATCAATAATTTTTTTTTCGATCACAAGTATTCCTTATAAAGGGCAAATAAAAAGAGGGAACACTAGTTCCCTCTTCCGAGTTTTGCGTAAATGTTTTGCAAATGTAATATAAAATACAACATAAGTCCAATAATTGTTTAATTAATTGCCTGAAACCCTAGTGTTTACTGGACTCTGCGAGAGATAAGCTGCCCTACAATCATAAAGAGGGGGAAGAAAAAATGTTTTAAGCTTTCAGAAACAATTGAAAATTAATCTATTCTTATGCAACTCACTTTTGTTATTTTTGTTACACCATTAAAGAATCAAGTGATCGAAATATATTATGCACGTAGATACTTTATTAGACCGAGCTTTACAATTGGAGTTTTTGAGTGCGGAAGAAGGTGTGTTCTTATTTGAACATGCTCCTACAGCTGCACTGATGTACGTAGCTAATCAATTACGTCAACATCACGTTCCGGGAAATATTGTAACCTGGATCATTGATCGGAACTCGAATACTACGAATGTTTGCATAGCTAATTGTAAGTTTTGTAACTTCTATCGACGTCCTGGGCATGAAGAATCTTACATCACGAGCATCGAGGAGTACAAGCATAAAATTGAAGAAACCTTCAAATTCGGAGGAGAGCAGTTATTACTACAGGGAGGGCATCATCCTGATCTAGGTTTATCCTATTATGTAGACCTGTTTAAGGAACTTAAATCTTTATACCCAAATCTAAAATTGCACGCATTAGGCCCGCCAGAAATTGCGCACGTTGCCAAGTTGGAAAAGGCCTCTCACCAGGAGGTGCTACAAGCTTTGAAAGAGGCGGGTCTTGATTCTTTGCCTGGTGCCGGTGCTGAAATTTTAAGCGATCGAGTCAGGCGCTTGATCTCTAAAGGTAAGTGTGGTGGCAGAGAATGGCTAGACGTGATGCGGGCAGCTCATCGAGTGGGACTTACCACTTCTGCAACGATGATGTTTGGGCATATTGAAACCAACTGGGAAAGAATGGACCATCTGGTACAGCTCAGACAAGTACAGTCGGAGAAACCCGAAGGGGCAAAAGGGTTTATTGCTTTTATTCCCTGGCCGTTCCAAGATGAGGATACGATCTTGAAGAAGATCAAGCGTGCTAGAAACACTTGTACGGGTGATGAGTATGTACGAATGATCGCAATGAGTAGAATAATGTTGCCCAATATTACTAACATTCAGGCCTCCTGGTTGACCGTAGGCAAGAATGTAGCCAATGTTTGTCTGCATGCAGGTGCGAATGATTTCGGTTCCATCATGATCGAAGAAAATGTAGTATCAGCTGCGGGTGCGCGTTTCCGTTTTACTGCAGATGGTATTCAGGCAGCTATTAAAGAGGCTGGTTTTGTACCACAATTGCGTAATCAACAATATGAGTACAGAGAGCTTCCACAAAATATTATGCAGCAGCAATTGGATACAGCTAGTATGATTGTTGACTAGCTATAATGGTCTGAAAGCAAGGATTAATTGTCCTATAAAAGTTAAATAAGTAATACATTATCCTTAGGCGTTTCATTGTCGCTTGTTTTTCCTTAGTTTTATAAGGCTTGAAACACCACTGCTTGCTCACCCCTGAGCAAGTCGTACTCATTGTTAAGATTAAAGCGCCCGACATGAAAAATGCCTTGATCCTACTATTTTGTCTTTCCTGTTCTACGATCCTTCTGGGACAAAGCGAAACAGATACTCCTAACTATTATATCTTCAGTATTTACTTTGGGGGAGGCAGTTACTATATTGATAGCGAACAAACACAAGGTTTATATGACTGGTTGGATGGAATTGAAGGAGCCGAGGATATGGAAATATCTATCCATAGTCATACCGATAATATTGGGTCAAAGCAATACAACGACTGGTTGTCGCAAATGCGCAGTGAATCTGCCATCATAAAACTGATAGAAAAAGGTTTGCGCCAAGAAATGATGTCGATTGAAGATTTTGGCGAACTGAATCCTGTTTACGATAATTCTACTTGGGAAGGTAAGCTTAAAAACCGTCGAGTAGATATTATATTAAGGCCCATTCTTTTTTAGTTGTTCAAGATAGAAGTGGAGCTCTAAAAATTAGATACCTTCGCATTATATTGCTCACCTCCAATTTCTTCAGCATGGTCTTTCGCTTTTGGATCACTCTCTTAATTGTTCCCTTTCTTATGCCGAGGCCTGTCAATAGTCAGGATATTACGCTAATGACCTTTAATTTAAGGTATAGTACCCCTAGAGATGGGGAGAATAGCTGGGAGAATCGAAAGGCTTTTGTGGCAGATTTAATCCAATACTATGAGCCCCATATCTTTGGTGTGCAAGAGGCGTTAGATGAACAAATGCAGTATCTGGACAAAGTGCTTACGTCCTACACCTATGTAGGCGTAGGGCGTGACGATGGAAAGAGGAAGGGAGAATATTCAGGCGTCTTTTACCAGAAGGATCAATATGAATTGCTTGAGGGGGAAACCTTCTGGCTTTCAGAACAACCTGACAAGCCCTCCGTGGGATGGGATGCATCCATGGAACGTATTTGCACCTATGTGCATTTGAAACACAAATCCTCCGGCAAACTATTCTGGGTGTTTAATACTCATTTTGATCATAAAGGAAAAGAAGCTAGATCGAAGTCTGTAGATCTAATCCTTCAATGGATAGACAAGAAGAATACGAATAGAGAAGCGGTTTTCGTGACCGGGGATCTCAATCTCAGTCCTGATGAGACGCCGATCAAAAAATTAGCGAAAGCGATGGCAGATAGCTGGGAGGTCACCTTGAATTCGCCTTATGGTCCTACGGGTACCTTTAATGGGTTTGATTTTGAAAAGCCATTAGAGCGAAGGATAGATTACATCTTTGTTTCTCCAGCGCAGGTAGAAGTCAAGAAATATAGAACCATTGATGATTTTAAGGAATTCCGTTATCCTTCGGATCATATGCCAGTGATGATTCACTGTAGCTTCAAACCCTAACTAAAGCTTGTGCTTTTCCATGTATTTCTTCAGTAATTGCTGAACATTCTTTCGAACTCCATTTTTTATGATGGGCGTAAAACCCAGTAGCATGCCAGGGAGCCCTAAAGCCATACTAGACCATTTCCAGAAATTGAATTGATCCACATGTTTGGTGATCTTTCCATCTTTAATCTCAAATTGAGCATCAATCTTATTGTGCACTTTTCGGCCGGTTTTTCCGAAAGGATACTTTGCTTCCCAGCGAGCAGATCCCCCCATATCTGTTCCTTTTACATCGGAAAAATCAATGTTGAGTTGCCCTTTACTTCGTTCTACCAACATGCTCCACATAGCTCTAGCTTCCGCAGCTTGAAGTTGACCAAAAGCTGGATCTTCGAAGGTCGCTTGATCAGCATACAGTGATCCCATTTTGGCTGCATCTCCAGCTTGGAATGCAGTATAGAATTCAGCGATGAGTACTTTGTTTTTCTGTGAAATATCCATAGGTGAGTTTTTAGGTTGAGGTCTTTGATAGCCATTTGATGCTACTTAAAGGTAGCTTTCTCCCTGAAAACCTTGTCTATTTTCACTCGCTTTTTCAATTTATACCCACTTGCGATACATGGTAGGAATCTCTATATTTGTCTTACAATCTTCTATTTATGCGCGCTCAATTACAAAGACTAAGCCTAATAAGTCTATTTCTACTTTTTAATTTCTTTATTCTTGGTCAGCATGATGAGATAGCTTGGGGTATGGTACCTCGATCAGATCTAAAAAATAAGTGGCTTACCAGAATTAGCGATTTACCCTCATTTACCATAGAAGCAAGTAAAACAAAGCCTGAGGCCAAGGTCAGCTATGTACTTCAAATACCACGATATGCAGCAAGAGCAGGTAAACGATTATTTGTACCACTAAATGCCTTTAACAAGTGGGAATATGTGCCAAGAGCATCGAAAGATCGAACCCAAAATGTATTTGTAGAGACCAGCTACTAGGATAGAGATGAAATTATTTTGGATATTCCTGAGGGCTTTCAGGTGGAGTCAATTCCTGTAGAAGAAAAGCGGCTAGAATCTTCGATGGGGCACTATAATGTGAAAGTGTCGAATAGGGGAAAACAATCATCTGTTTTTACAGATTTCTTGCCTATTCTTCTATTTCTATGTCTGACTAGCCATAGTATTTATCTAAAAAATAACATCTTTATACCCAAGAAACCTACCTTTAATAAGTGAAAGAAACGATTAACAAGGCTACTGAATCCCTTCCACTGCCACCTGTTTTGGGGCGACATTGGCTGATTGAACTACAAGCATGTGAGGCAGCTACTTTGCGTGAAGTAGAAACGGTTGGCAAAATTATGGAAGCAGCGGTGGCTATATCAGGTGCAACTCAAGTAGAATCCCGTTTTCATCAATTCAGCCCATATGGTGTCAGTGGCGTGATCATCATTATGGAGAGTCATTTTACCATTCATACCTGGCCAGAATATGCTTATGCAGCGGTAGATGTTTTTACTTGCGGAGATGTAATCAATACAGAAAAAGCAGTACAGTTTTTGAAAGAAGCCTTTGGTGCTCAAAAAGTGTCTACCCAATTAATTGAAAGGGGCCTTAGATAGAAAGCCGCAAAAACTAAGAAAGACTATCTACCTTTACACTACTTAACAATTTACCTACTTACCATACTACAATCCTATTCTTCATTAAATCCAAAGCATGAAGGTTTTTTCTTTTCTTCAGTATGGGCGCGCTGTAAGGCGGCACCTTTTCTATGGTATTTGTGGACTGACTATAGGTTTGACCTTGGCCAGTTGTGGGCATTCTTCTGTGGATGTATCTATCGTGAATGCTTCACAAAAGGATTTGACGGGTGTTGAAGTATCCACGGATAGAAACGAGACTTCTACAGGGCGCTTTGATCTGAAAGTCGGAGAAAAAATCCGCAAACAATTGTCCTTTTCTACTGTTTCTCCCTCGGATGGACATTACGTTCTACGAATTGAGGAACATTTGCCACGGAGCTTCGGCTATTATTCAAACGGTAATCCTTTAGAAGCTAAGATCGAAATAGAAGTTAGAACGGATACTGTGTTGATCCAAATGGAGTGATTAATGAATTATAAGGATATCCCATGAATTTAGAGCAAAAATCAGTATGGATCTTCACCTGTTTAGTATTGCTGCTATTTTGGGTAGCTATGTTTGCTACTCCTTTCTCAATCTTAGTGACCAGCCTAGCTATAGGAGCAGGCGTCCTCTTTCAAGTATTCATCATTCTCAAGGATGATGCCAATACCTAGACTATTCCTTTACATAGTGACCAACAAACTCTGAATCTGCGTCGATGATGAGTCCATCTCTACGCCGGTAGGACAATGCGCATGTCTTATCTGTATAATAGAGTCCTGCTTGATAGTATTCATTATCACTATCTTTAGGAAGCTCCTCATAAGCTTGATAGACAGACGGGAAATGACTGTATTCTCCATCGCAAGATTCCAAGCAGATACCGGCCGGGTTGAAAACCTTAACATTTTCACCTTCTCTACCATAAATTACCTTCTCCACATAGGCTCGCCGATTGAAGGATTGCGGAGAGAAACTTGCTTCCAGCAATAGCGGGTGATTCGGAAACAACTCCCACAGAATCTTCAACATGGCCTTGGATTGGTATAGCATGGTGTAAGCTGGATTGAGTATCACGCAAAGATCTTTCAAAACCACCTGTGTTAGGATATCCATTAACTTGGGTTCTTCCCAAGCAATAAATTCCCAAGGGACAAGCTTAAACCAGAAGTCGATTGGTAAATATTCATCTTTACCAACAGGCATGAAAATCCCTTCTTCGGGAGAAAAGAATACTTTCTCCATCGGCATATAAAATATTTCATATCCGATATCCTTTGCCGTATCGGCAATGAGATCGGTATTGAGTGCATCTTCCTCATGCCCTAAGGTGCTGAACAGAATAGCCGTAGGACGATCTGGGTTCTGAAGACTTAATCTTTCAAATTGCTTACTCAAACTCGCTTTTAAACCATTGAACTGACTCACATTCTTGAGGCCACTATTACGCAAAAGTTCCATCTGAATTATGGCAGTTTCGGGAATTACCGTTGCCGTATCTGCATTGAATTCAATGAGTTTAGCGGGTCTGCCATTAATCACACCTGATAGATCGAAGCGACCATACAAGTGCATGTGTTGGTGCCGATTCTCCCAAGTGTACTGTATTATTTCTATTGCATTGTCAGGGATTCCAGCATCATTCCAACGCTGGGTATCGATGATATGCTGGGCTGCTTTTTCGTATAATTCATAAAGTTCCCGACAAGCCCTTTTGTAGGTCTCTATTTCGGATTTGTCTATTTGGAGTAATTCGCCGGTTAGATACTCCATATCCTCACCATCGAAGTATTCCAAGCCGAGTTTTCGAAGTTTCTTGTAACTGAGAGCTTTGGTTTCAAATAGCCGAGAGTCGAGCATGTTTTGAGGTTTTGAAAGAGATGATGAAATAGCGCTGTTTTAGACCGACAAGCTGTCTGGAGTCCAAGATAGGGAAAACAAAATATTTAAGGGATAGTAATGCGGAGCCCAGATGGAAGCTTATCCTTAGGCAAGAAAAAAGCGATTGTCAGCACCTGACAATCGCTTTTTTCTATACAATTCTTCATTCAATATATTCCATCAATCTATGGTTTAACCACCGGAAGAACGAGTAGAGCGACTACCTCCGAAGCCAGAGGAGCCACTAGTAGGTTTTCTCACAGTAGTACGAGAAGCTGTGTTAGAAAGGGTGCGTCCAGCTGAGGAATTGACTCTGTTGTAAGTGTTTTGGTCGCGGTAAGAAGAAGCGGAAGGTGGTACGGACGTGCTTCGCCCCATGTAATATCCCATCAAGCCTCCGAGCAACACTCCAGACATGCTTCTGCGCCGATAGTAGTGACTTCGCTCCGTAGAATCACTAGGAGCTGCCGTAGAGGTAAGAGTGTTTGGATTGAATTCATTGAGCATAAGTGTATCGATGGTTCCATCCATATAATGAGTGATGACTCGGCTATCCGCTTTTGAATCTATCACTTGCTCATCGACAATCTTAAAGTTCTCCGGTTCTACCTCTTCCAGGGTAGTAATAAGACCCTTAGTAAGTTCAATTTGTTCTTCTTCGACATATTGTACATTATCACAACTACTAAAGAATAGTGCTCCTGCTGCACCAATAGCAACCAGGGTGTGTCTAGCAGAAGTTTTGAGGCGCGTAAAATTACGTTTTGGTGTCATAACTATGGTTTATTGGTATTGTTTAGCCATCCAAGATAAGGATAAAATTGGTACTAAGAAAGGGCGTGCAGGGAATCGGATTAGCTAGAACCACCCTGTAATTCCTCTTGTGCCAGAAGGTAGATTTCTTCGATATCTTGTTCTGATAGATCCGGGAAATTTTCTTTGATTCTTGCCCGTAAAACCTCTTTGGGCGCATCGCTTCCCACTGAGACAATCTGTTGTTGAATAAATTCCTTTTCTAGAACCTTTTGTCTTTCCTCTCCAAGCTTTTGGTTAATGATGTCTAATAGCTCTTCTGATAGCTTGGCGATCCTTCTAAGACTACCTACGCGCATCTTAGAGAAATCAATGAATTTATAGAAAAGAAACTTGTTTTCGCCAAAGAGAACCCAGTAGTCTTGATTTTTGTCCATACCACTGGGAATGTTCTTGTAGCGCAACCCCACTTCTGTCATTAGGTTTTCTGAATGTTCGAGTTGCTGAATATTTTGATAAAGGGTTGTTAGCCTTTTGTACATGTCAAAGTCCACAATGTTACCTTCGCGGGAGTCTATGGCATATTGAATAGTGGTAAAGTCATATTGTGGTTGAATGTACCTCCAAGTATAAAATTTACCAATTTCTTCTTTAGCAAAAAGAGAGTCCCATTTCACGTTTTGTTCGGCCTGGTTTTCTGCCCAAAGAGGAAAGGCTAGACGAATACCTTCTAACTCAATTTTGAGACTGGACCAAATCTTTTCACTTTCCTGCTTGATGTATTTCTCTTCCTGGATACTGTTTAGGAAAAAGGCGAGATATACACCGACAAAGACAATGATTAACTCCACTAGAACGAGTTGCCATTTGATTCCTAAAGCATTTGTTATTCTCGTTAAGAACTTTGACAGAAACATGGTATTTAATTTATGTCAAGATGTCAATGAAAGCCCCTGAGTCTCAAACCCAAAAACTCGTGATAAGACGTAAGATATAAAGAGTCCGTTACAGCCTCTTTAAAGTAATCCCATTATATCAGCAGCTTCCTTAGAAATAGTGCCCGAGATGCAGATAAAAACTAATTATTCCATTTCCTAAATTGTACTCTGTAGCGAATTTTACGGGACCTGCCAAGGTCAACCAGCCCAACTCAAAGCTAGTCCCCCAGAGTACTCCCCGGTCAGCTGGCAACATCTGCTCTCCTAGTTTAATTTCCTCTACCTGGAATTCTCCCACATTAAAATAGAGTGAGGCAAAAATATTGGATAGAGGTTCATACTGAAACTTTAAACCCGACAAGTAAAATGAGGTAGCAGGTTGTTCCATATATCTTAAACCCGCAAAGTAAGTATGTGTTTGGGCTTGTTCAAGCTCACGCCCCAAGAAGAAGGACTGGAGAATGTTTCCTTCGTCCAGAGATAGCGTACCTGCTTCATTGTACCACTGTAGGTGTAGTTTGGAGCGCAGCGGGAATACCTTACTGAAATGAAACTTTGCTACACCCTGTACGGGTTCATTCCTTATTATGCTCTCGAAGGGTCTGGTGATTCGGCCTGTAATCGCTAATTTGGCTTCTAGTTTAAAAAGACTCCCTTTGGTAGGAAAGTTTTTTCGGTTATAGGTGTCCCAAAAGAAATTCAGATAGTTGTTGAACTGGAAGAGCTTGATTTCTTCGGTATCGGGGTTGAAGAAGTTTTCATTTTTAGAAAACCGTTCCATTCCTATACCGATGGAAGCGGACATAGCTCGATCAGAGGAGGCGAAAGCATCCAGTCTCCAGCTATATCTATGAATTTGAAACTCTTCGATCCGTTTATTGTATTCATAGGTGAAGCCGGGATACAGATGTATTAACCCACTAAGACGCATACCAACACGTGATTTGGACGAGAAGCGAAGTAGGTAATCAGCCCAGAGCGATGGAAATTCCGACAGGCGAAGGTCTAAATGTAGTTTATCACCCGCAATGATCTGATTTCGTAAATCCAGATTTAGGAGTAAGCCCGCTTTTTGATCGATATCGTAATTAGCGCCTAGGTTTACGAAATTACCATCTTGCGGAGTCACCCGGAGTATGAGATGATATCCTCCTTCGATTTCCTCTAGTTGGTAATCTGCTTTACGCACAAAGCGAGTACCCAATAATTGTTTAAGGGACTGGTCGATGTCTTCCAAGGCGTAGGCACGTTGGGGATTAAACGAAAGGACACGCAAGAGTGCAGCGCTTTGTTCCTCATCAGTTCCTGATATGCTGACCTGCTTGATTAAGATTTTGTAATCTATTAATGGAGGGGAGGGAATCTGCCTGGCTTCTGGCTGCCAGCCGATCTGTTCCAATCTTTTCTTTAGGAAGGGTAGCATCCTTCTAGCTGCCCTTTCCCCAAGGAGTAGTAGGGAGTCGATTCTATCGAAGCCTAATGGGGTATAATCATCAATAGCAGGCCGAATAACTACATCAGCGAGATCAACTTGGTAATCATTATTTTCGGCAATGCCATAGGAGCCCGACTGATTTAGAATATCCAATAGCGAACTTACTTCCTCTTTCTTATACAGCAGGCCGCCCACATCGATAGCTATAGTGAAATCTGCCCCCATTTGGATGGCATCCTGAACCGGAAGATTTCTTACCCAACCGCCATCAATAAGCAGGGTGGAATCGAGCAAGACCGGTTCGAAAATAGAGGGGATTGACATGCTAGCTCGAATAGCGTCTTTTAGCGAACCATCCTTTAAAACAACGGCTTTACCCGTTTCAAAATCAGTGGCAATGGCCTGAAAGGGAATTGGAAAATCATCGAAATTCGCATACCGGTTGGCGGGTAGTGTAATCTCAGAGAGGAAAATATCTAGTTTTTTGCCTTGCACCACCCCTTTTGGAAGCTCAATTTGCCCTTTTACAATTGGAAAACTCAATACAGTCCGATCGGTATGTAAGAGCTCTTCTGCCGGAATAAAAGAGCGTAGCAAGTTGTCGTTGAAGTAGTCGAACCAATCTGCACTTTTTGCTAAGGAAATCAAACTATCGGCATTGTAACCTAGCGCATATAGGCTTCCTACTATACTACCAATACTGGTTCCGGTAATGATATCAGGTTGTATACCTGCCTCTTCCAGTACTTTTAGCGCACCAATCTGAGCTATCCCCTTGGCTCCCCCTCCACTTAGTACCAACCCTAGTTTTACATCTTCTTGAGCAGAAATATGGAATGTGAACAGGAACAGACAGAGCAGTAAACCAATCCCTTTGTGCTGAAGTTTTTGAAATAGGGGCATGTTTTCTCTATTTGAAGAAGTGGTCTAATTATTGTAAAACATGAAGTGTATGACCATTTCTTAGTTTTCAGTGGGGTATACTTCCGATCATTTGCTAAGAGGAGCCGTTTGGGGGAGTTAGCGTCCTTTTTGCAGTGAGCATTCTTGTGCGAAAGATACTAATAATACGATCGCAAGGGCAGAATCGCGGCTTATTTGGTAGGATAAGTAGATGATTTACGGCTTGTTGCTTGCATGACTTTTGCCGAGAATTTGGTGACTTTTGCCGAATTTTAACATCCTGAAAACACTTCCATAGTATTTTACTTGTTAACTTGGTGGATGGATCATTCAACTTATGGAAGTATTCAACCGTATATGGATCTAGGCACTTATATATTATATCCATCCAAAATCCTAGAAAAGTTAAGGTTGTTGAAACTAAAGGAATAATAATGAAGAAGATCATTGAAAAATACAAAGGCCGTTTCTCTGAGGTCAAGCTGTGGAGCACTTTGAAGAGGTATGCTCGAATGGCTGGTATTAAGACGGTTTATACTGTTTTGTTGATGTTTCATGCCTTTAAGCGCAAGGATACGCCAAAGTGGGCTAAAACGATAATCACTGGCTTGTTAGGGTATTTTCTTGCACCGATAGATGCTATACCTGACCTTAGTCCGTTCGTAGGGTTAACAGACGATTTTAGCTTATTGAGTGTTGGTTTGGTCACGGTAGCTGGATATATCAACAAAGAGGTAAAGGAAAAAGCTAGACAGGATCTCAAATCCTGGTTTGGAGAATACGATCCAACTGAATTGGAAGAGATCGATAAAAGACTGTAAAAGATTGCTACTATGAGATACCGAGCACTGGATACGGAGTTATACAAGCTCAACCGAAAACGTTTTACGCGAAAGATGATGCCCGATTCCATCGCTATTTTTCACTCTAATGACCTCATGCCTCGGTCTGGCGATACTTACTATCCCTTCCGACAAAATGCAGGTCTATTTTATTTGAGTGGTTTGGATCAGGCAGAAACAGTGGTCGTGTTATTTCCAGATTGTATAAAGGAAGGCTTTGAGGAAGTTGCTTTTATTAAGCGGACGAATGAGTACATTGCTACTTGGGAAGGACAAAAATACACCAAGGAAGAAGCAAGGAAGATCTCAGGGATTGAACGGATTTATTGGCTGGATGAAATGGATAATATTCTGCATGAACTGATTCTTCTTGCCAAGAGAATTTATGTGAACCTAAATGAACATGATCGTTTTCATTCAGAGGTGCCGAATCGAGATCAACGTTTTACCCATAAACTAACTCAGCAATATCCTGCTCATAAATATCATCGCTCCCAACCCATTCTAAAGAAGTTGATGATGATCAAATCCCCCGTAGAGGTGGATGCCATTCAAGAGGCCATTCAAATCACGGGGCAGGCTTTTCAGCGTGTACTTGAGTTTGTGAAGCCGGGAGTGAAAGAATACGAAATAGAAGCAGAAATTATACGAGAATTTATCCGAAATGGTGCGACTGGTCATGCCTATGATCCTATCATTGCCGCGGGGGATAATAGTTGTGTTTTACACTATATAGATAATAATAAGGTCTGTGAAGACGGAGATCTAATTTTATTGGATTTCGGAGCAGAATATGCCAATTATGCAGCAGACCTTACCCGCGTCATTCCCACTAATGGCCAATTTTCGGTTCGTCAAAGAGAGGTGTATGATGCTGTTCTAAGAGTACTGAAGGCTTCCAAACAATTGTTGGTGCCTGGTACTACATTAGAAGAGTACCATAAGGAAGTTGGAAGACTCATGGAGAGTGAACTAATTGGTTTACAACTCCTGGATAAGAAAGATGTAGCTCAGCAAAGTTCTGATAGACCTCTGTATAAGCAATACTTCATGCACGGTACTTCTCATCATTTAGGATTGAATGTGCACGACCTTTCTAATAGGTATGACCCTATCCAGGCAGGGATGGTGTTCACCTGCGAACCTGCTATCTATATTAGAGAAGAGCGGATTGGGATTCGATTAGAAAATGATATTCTAGTAACAGATGATGGCCCCATCGATTTGATGAAACATATTCCCATCGAGGCTGATGAGATTGAGGAATTGATGAATGCCGGGGTGTTGAATTAAGTAGGAGAACATGATTTGGGCAGAATTAGCTAGAATAGCCCTTATTGGTACCGATCAAACAGCTATTCCCGAACATATAATGGACTTGTTGGCTGCTAGAGGAATGGACACGACCTCTTCCGCAGATCAACTGCTATTGGATAGTGCGGCAGTATTCAATCAGATGCGGAAGGCCGGGCTAATAGTTCCAAAATATGAAGGAACTCCTCCTTCGCAAATTGATGTTCCCGCTTCTTCCAAAATTTGCAGCTACCGAGTCATAAGAATGTTAAGAAAGACCCTAGATGGGACTCACCCTTATGCGCTCAATGAATTCTTGACCCACATGATTAGGCAGGGTAAGCAACTACCGCCTGAGTTTTTACCCGAAATCTTCGAGGCCAGTTTAAAGGATGCAGCCATGTGGGAGATATTATCTGATCGATTGGACGAACGAGCAAGGAGGCTGATTCAGTTAAACCCAGAGTGGGAAGGACTAGCGTTACCTGCTGATGGCATGGACTGGTACAACGCTGGGCCTAGCGGTAAAAAGTTGTTATTTGATCATCTTCATCGATCAGAACCAGAACAGGCAGTAGCTTTACTGGAGACGGACTGGCCTTTACTAGATTTTAGGCTCAAGTTGGAGTTTTTAGAGGAGATTAGTAAAAGCCTTTCCACCGCCGATGAAGCCTTTCTTAATACACTCAAAAATGATAAACGTAAAGAAGTTCGGCTGAAAGCTAGGGATCTGTTGGCAAGTCTCCCTGGTTCTGCTTTTGCACAAGAATTGTTTACACTCATAAAACCTTTCTTTGAAGTACATGATAAACTCATGGTTAGTATACGACTTCCAGATGAACTGCCAACGGCTACAGAAGACTATGGTATAGATCTCACCAAAGCCAAGAAGAAGTTTGGAAGTGGCGTGAAAGCGTCCTGGTTGGCAGCAGTGGTGAGTAGAATTGCTCCTTCTTTTTGGGAGAAGTATCTTTCTGCAAAACCAAGAAATATTATTGCTGCATTTTATGAAAGTCACTTAGGGGATGTGCTTGGTCAAGCCTTGCTGGCGGCTGTGATCAGGCATCAGAATGCCGAATGGGCTGAACAACTGGTTCGACACGAGGTAGGGCGAGGGGTTGTTAATACCTGGCCAAATGCTGAAATTCGAAAGGTCATAAAGTTGCTTTCTCCGGTTATTTTTAATGACATCGCTTATTACTACTTACAGTATAATGGATCAATGTTGGAAGAAGAAAATCATATCGTGACGAGGATGTTATTGTCGCGAGAATTCATCTGGGAAGAAAAACTTTCTCGGATGGTTATTGAAGGGTTTCGGCAATGGATGACTGAAACGCAAACTTTCTTCTGGAATCTCTTACACTACCAGCGCATTTTGGAATCAGCGGCATACAATGTGCCAACATCTTTACTCGACGCATTTGGTAGGGATTGGCCTTATCACTCGCCAGTTTGGCCACGCTGGGAAGGAGCCGTTCAACGATTCCTCAAGACCCTGTCTTTCCGTAAGGATATGATATCTGCTTTACAGGATAAGTAAACTTGCTAAGCCTAATCAAGGTACTTAATAACGTATTCAATGGGATGATGGTGAAATTTTACGCTTAGGTTAGGGTATTTGCGGCTTATCTCCGGGTTGACAGACTTATGCATACCTTTGGTTTTAAATGTCAGATTTGGGTTCTCATCCATAAATTCTTGAAATGATTGTTTTATAACAAATTCTACATGCTCATATCCTTCCTTATGTGGACTTCCCTCTTTCGGAGCAGGTAGCTCTAAACAATATATTTTACGGCTTTGGTAATGATAAGGCTGATGCAATTTGAAGGTCGATATGGGACGCCCGCCGATCATGGATTCCGTCAGTAGCTCTCCATATTGGGCAAGTTGATGCTTCAGTTCCAGATATCTATCCTGGGTTTCTACTCGATAGCAAACGTGATCCAATTCATAACTAACCACTTCAATCCTATCCTCGGCAAGGTGTTGGAAAATTTGATCTAAGAATGGGGTAATTGGTCCAAGCATTTGTTCTAACATTACTATTCCTTTGGTATTATAAAATGATACTTCCCAGGCCTCCATCGGCCACGATGGCTTGGCCTACAATGAAGTTTGAATTTGGGCTCCATAGAAAGATAGCCGTTTGAGCTATCTCTTTGGCAGTACCTATCCTTCCAATCGGATGATGATTGCTACTTTATTTACCATCCAAGAATTATCCATTCCCATATTTTTTAGGTCGAGAATCTTTTGGGTTAAGAAATCAAAAAGTTCTTTATTGGAATTATTTTTGAGTGAAATCTTTCATGAAATCCTCCTTATATTGCAAAACTAAATTTGCTAAGAAAATGGGTTCTCCCTATGTCTGAAACAACCGTTCTTCGTCCCCATGCCGAGGAGGCTTATGCCGATGAATTAAAAGCCTTGGCAGCTGTCGACAAAAATAAGAAACCTCCCCAATGGAATTTATCTCCTGGAGCGGTAGTGACCTATTTATTGGGCGGAGAATTGGAGGACGGAACTCAAATCTCCACAAAATATTTTGGCAGTCGTAGATTGATCGAAGTAGCAGTCGCTACTTTGGTGACAGATAGAGCATTGCTACTAGTCGGAATTCCAGGAACAGCTAAGACCTGGGTTTCAGAACACTTAACTGCGGCCATTTCTGGAACATCAACCCTTTTGGTGCAGGGAACGGCTGGTATGAGTGAAGAGGCAGTACGATATGGATGGAATTATGCTCGTCTATTGGCAGAAGGGCCAAGTGAAAAAGCCCTGGTACCTAGTCCAATTATGACTGCCATGCAGGAAGGCAAAATTACGAGAGTTGAGGAATTGACACGGATTCCGTCAGATGTGCAAGATGCGCTGATTACGATCCTATCCGAGAAAATGATGCCTGTACCTGAATTGAATACAGAGGTACAAGCCCGGCAAGGCTTCAATCTAATTGCCACTGCTAATGATCGAGATAAAGGGGTGAATGAACTATCGAGCGCCCTGCGAAGACGTTTCAATACGGTGGTTATGCCTCTGCCGTCCAGTTTAGAGGAGGAAGTAAAAATTGTACAACAGCGGATTGGAGAATTAGGACGACATCTAGACCTACCAAAGCCGACAGATACTGTGGCTGAAATTCAGCGTTTAGTAACCATATTTAGAGAATTACGTACTGGAAAGACAGCAGATGGGCGGACCAAATTAAAAGTGCCAAGTAGCACACTAAGTACGGCCGAGGCCATTTCTGTGATGAATAGTGGACAAGCTCTTGCCGTACATTTCGGCGATGGAGAGATCAAGGCGGCTGATTTGGCGGCTAGTTTGACCGGGGCGATTGTAAAAGATCCGGTGCAGGATAAAATAGTATGGCAAGAGTATTTGGAAACGGTGGTCAGAGAGCGGAAGGATTGGCAAGATCTATACGAAGCATGTAAAGCAATGTTGTAAGTATTCTGGGATACAAAGCTGTGTTTTAGTGGTATTAAATTAAAGTAGTTTGTCGTTTAATAGCGAGGCGCCGAGGACAAAAAATGTATATTGTTTAGCATGAAGGGAAGGCCTTATTGGAGCTTATGTGTTTTAATTTTGGGGTGCGTGTTTGAGGTGCAAGCACAATTGCCATTTGTATATGTTGATTCTATCAGTCTGGAAGGAAACCGAAGAACTAGGACAGAGGTTGTCTTTCGCGAATTGTTGTTTAAGCAGGGAGATTCTATTGCGGTTTCCGTGCTAGAGAAGACACTAGAAGAAAGCGAGCAACTAATCATGAATACGGGCCTGTTTAATCAGGCCAATATCATTTTTAAGAATTGGGAAGGGACCACCAATAAAGTACATATTCATGTGGAAGTAGCGGAGGCCTGGTTTATTTATCCTGTTCCCGTAATTGAATTGATAGATCGAAATTTTAATGTCTGGTGGAATGAACAGAACCGCTCTTTAGATCGACTCAATTTCGGGATCGAATTTACCCATCTCAATTTTACAGGCCGAAGAGATAAGCTCAAACTCACCGCCAAGTACGGCTATACGCGCAGCTATTCTGCCAACTATAGCCTGCCCTTTTTCAACAAACAACAGACCCTAGGTTTCGAAGCCGAAGTATCCTTTGCTCGAAACAGGGAGTTGAACTATTTGACGGTAGGAAATAAGCAAGAGTTTTTCAGGTCACCTGAAAATGACTTCTTGTATCAGCGATTAAGAGCGGAGGGTGGATTGGTCTATCGCCCGGGACATCATTTGTTCCATAGTTTTCGCTTGCGATTTGAACAAAATCGGGTTGGAGACGCCATTGCCAAAGAGCTAAATCCGGACTTTTACTTAGGCGGAAGAAATATACAGCGTTCCTTTACGCTCTGGTATCGCTTTGTATATGATCGCCGAGATGTGAGGGCCTACCCTATTCAAGGTACTTTGTTTTCTACAGAGGTTACCAAAACAGGTTTGGGGATATTTGATGATCGAGATGGGTTGATCTTTCAGGCTAACTATGATTTTTACTTTCCCTTATCTAGAAGGTGGAGTACTGGCGTTCGGACAGGGGGAAAATTATCCCTAATTCGATCTAGGCAACCCTATAATGATTACAGAGCTATAGGTTTTAGTCAGAATAATCTCTATGGTTATGAACTTTACATTATCGATGGTCTCGATATGGCCTTAGCTAGACCTTTTATTCGGCATAAGTTCTACGAAAAGACTTGGAATTTTGGAAAACTCATGCCTTTACAAGCCTTTAGGAAGATGCCTATCAAAATGTTTTTATCCATCAATAGTGGCTTTGGCTATGCCCATGATCCTTACACCCGCGATACTAATCCATTTAGTGATAGATTTCTTTGGGGAGGTGGCTTGGGTTTAGATATTGTTCTATTCTATGATAAGGTAATCCAAATCCAGTACAGCTTTAATCATTTGTGGGAAAAAGGTCTATTTTTACATGTGAACACCAACATTTAGCATGCAAATAGTCGTCTTTAGCAAGGTCTTGAAGGAGAAGGATATTCCTCATGTGCAACACTTATTCGATGTGTTGCATGAGGAAGGGATTAATAGCTACGTTTTTGGCCCTTACCTGGAACAACTGAAAGGTAAGATTGACCTGAAACGGGATGTAGGAGTGTTCGAAAATCACTTGGATTTTACCGTAAAGAAACTGGATTTCTGCTTAACGCTAGGAGGAGATGGAACGATACTAGACGCCTTGACCTACGTTAGAGAAAGCGAGGTGCCAATACTGGGTATTAATCTAGGAAGACTTGGTTTTTTAGCTAGCATAGAGAAAACAAAAATTACTCAGGCCATCCAGATTATCAAGCGAGGCATGTACTATATTGACGAGCGAGATATGCTATATCTGGAATCTAACCTACCGATTTTTCAAGATATTCCCTTTGCTTTAAATGACTGTACGTTGCTCAAGAGGGAAACCTCTTCGATGATTACCATACATACTTTCATCAATGGATCTTACCTGAATTCTTATTGGGCAGATGGGATTATTGTTGCCACGCCTACGGGTTCCACAGGGTATTCGCTGAGTTGTGGAGGTCCAATTATTTTTCCTCGATCGGGAAATTTTGTGATTACACCGGTTGCGCCACATAATCTCAACGTTCGACCGATTGTTATCTCGGATGATTCGGTCATTTCATTTGAAATTGAAGGTCGAGCCGAGAACTTTCTTTGTACTTTGGATTCCAGGTTTGAGCCCATTACAGCTGCCCACCAACTGGCTGTACGCCGGAACAATTTTAAGGCGCGCTTGGTCCGGCCACAGGATGATGACTTCTTAAATACGATTCGGGAGAAACTAGCGTGGGGTGTTGATCAACGTAATTAGACTAGCTTTTTGCTTATTCATCAAAGTACGTTACTTCTAGACCTATTTTTCCAGCAAAAATGTCAAAGGAATATCTAACCTCTTTTTCCAAGCATTCTCGCTATGGTTTTCACCTGGGAAGTATTTGGACAACCAACTAGCTACACCATATCCTTTTTTGGTCATGATTTGATCCACCTTCTTTTGGATATCCGGGTAGAATTGATCGAGGGTTTTGTCCCCACAATCGAAGTATAGCTTGTGCTTTTTTGGCTTCGGGAGATTACTACTCAGGTATTTCAAGAATGCATCTGGTACTGGATTATTTTCTGGCGTAAATGTACCAATCCAATGCGTTGATAGGCAGGCTGCGCCACCAAACACTTTAGGGTATTCACAAATGGCGTACATAGAAATTAGTCCGCCCATGCTACTGCCAGCTATATAGGTGTTTTTTCTATTTCTATAGACGGAGTAATTTTTATCGATGTAGGGCTTTAATTCCTCCACCATAAACCTTAGGTAATTATCAGATTGCGGTTGGAATCCTTCAGATGTACTTGTGGCAGCCCTTTGTAATTGGGCATTGACCGTGTCCCTTTCAGCGGTAGATAAAGATTCAAAGGGTTTTTGCGGGAAATAATCTGGATGTCTAGTGGCTCCACCATTCCAAATACCTACAACGATAAAATTCTTGATTCGATTAGCAGTCAGCAATTTAGAAGCTACATCATCCACATCCCAGGACTGTTTATTCCAAGAGCTTTCCGGGTCAAAAAGCATTTGGCCATCATGCATATACAGAACGGCAAATTTTTTAGATTCTGAATAATGCTCTGGCAACCAGATATCGATGTTTCTTTCGGTTACATACTTTGATTGGAAATTCTCAATGCGTTTGATCGTACCACTTGTGACTTTCGGTAGCGGGCTTTGTGCTTTGACTATCAAGGTTAAAGTTAGGATTAGGACAGTGCTTATTAACCGATTCATAATAGTAGCAGCTTATGGGTAAAAAAAATCCCATAGGCGAAATGCATCGTCCTATGGGATGTATCTATCGTATGTTAGTGTCTTTTAGATATGTAATGCACGATCTTCCGTAGCAGCTAAGGCTGCTTCTTTGAAAGCTTCGGTATAGGTTGGGTGTGCATGACTCATGCGGGAGGCGTCTTCTGCACTGGCGCGGAATTCCATTAAGGCCACGGCTTCCGCAATCATATCCGCCGTACGAGGTCCAACCATATGCACCCCTAGGATTTCATCAGTATTAGCATCCGCCAAGACTTTGACCATACCTTCGGTATCCATACTAGCCCTGGCACGACCTAATGCCTTGAAAGGGAACTTACCAGATTTGTAAGATACACCTGCTTCTTTCAATTGCTCCTCGGTTTTACCGACAGCTGCTACCTCTGGCCAAGTATACACCACACCAGGAATCAAATTGTAATCGATATGTGGTTTTTGACCGGCAATAGTTTCTGCCACGAAAACGCCTTCTTCTTCTGCCTTATGAGCCAACATTGCACCTTTAATCACATCACCAATGGCATAAATACCCGGAACGTTTGTTTGTAGATGTGCATCCACTTCTACTCTACCCTTCTCATCCGTAGGTATGCCTACTTTATCTAGCCCGAGCTTGTCCGTGTAAGCTCGGCGCCCAATGGCCACTAAGCAGTAGTCTGTATTGAGTTTGAAAGTATCTTCACTATCTCTTTTCTGTACTTCTACGGTGACACTTTTCTTATTGGCTTTGACTGTAGTGACCATGTGTTTGACATGGAATTTCACGCCTAGTTTTTTCATGGCACGTGTCAGTTCTTTGGAACAGTCCTTATCCATTGTCGGAAGGATGCGGTCCATGTATTCTACAACGTGGATTTCAGTCCCTAGTCTCGCGTATACAGAGCCTAGTTCTAGCCCAATCACACCTCCTCCGATAATAACCATACTCTTCGGAACCTCTTCAATGTTTAAGGCTTCCGTTGAGGTAATGACCCTATTCTTATCATAGTTGAAGGCAGCAGGGGTAATGGGTTTTGAACCCGTTGCGATGATCACTTTGTCCGTTTGTATCGTTTCATGACTCCCATCAGCTTTAGCTACATTTATGGTATTAGCATCAATGAAGGAACCATGGCCGTGGAAGACAGTGATCTTGTTCTTCTTCATCAAGAAGTCAATTCCCTTGGTCGTCTGTTCTACTACTGCATTCTTACGTTTGATCATCTGTGGCATATTGACCTTCAGGTTGGAAAGATCAATACCGTGCTCGGAGAACTTATCTTTCGCATTATGATAATGCTCAGAAGAATCGAGCAGTGCTTTAGAGGGAATACAACCTACATTAAGGCAAGTACCGCCTAGTGTATTGTACTTTTCGATGATTGCAGTAGTTAAACCCAACTGTGCGCATCTGATGGCTGCTACATAACCGCCAGGACCTGATCCTATGACGGTAACATCATACTTCATGAAGATTTAATTTTGTTGCTCGATAACATTTTATGGTGTAGAGTCTACCTGGTAAATGCTATGCGAGATGGCTTTTATTTTTTATTAGAGTTGTTATTGTTGCTGTTTCTTGGTCCTCGCCCTCTTCTTTTATTCTTTCTGAAATTAGGCTTAGATTTGGTGGTATTGCCTTTATCTTCGGTTTTGTTATTTGACGTTCCAGATGCTTTTTTCTTCTGATTTTGTGTGTTCTTGTTTTGCGAATTCTTGTTCTGTGAAGCCTTGTTATTTTGATTGTTCTTATTTACAGTGGCTTTGCCCTTAGGTTTTGGTTTTCTACGTTTCTTATTCTTTCTTTTCTTTTCTTCTGGAGGTAGTTCGATCACACCAGTTACATCTTCATAATCCATCTCTTCATTTTCTACTGTTTTGATCGTTTCGTGCACACTCAGGTCGAATATTTTCTCTCCCGACTTAGTTCGGCTCAATAGGTCTTTCACCTGATTGACTGTTAAGGAAACAATTCGACCTCGATAGTTTTCATTTTGATAAGAATAAAACAAGAGTCCTTTAAAGATATCTGTTTTCATCAAGGTAGCGGTACCAAGATCAGTTTCAATCTTTTCGGCATGTTTTGGAAAAGCATCAAGGGCATCTAGATAAGAATCTAGTTCATAGTTCAAACAGCACTTTAGTCTACCACACTGGCCTGATAATTTTGATTGGTTGATCGCCAAGTTTTGGTATCTGGCTGCTGCTGTGGAAACGGATTTGAAATCACTCAACCAGGTAGAACAACACAGCTCCCGGCCGCAGGAGCCTAAGCCACCGATTCGGGCGGATTCCTGCCGGGCACCAATTTGGCGCATTTCAATTTTTACCCGAAATTCTTTAGCATAATGCCGAATCAATTCTCTGAAGTCCACTCTACCATCGGCTGTGTAATAAAAAGTGGCTTTTCTTTTGTCACCTTGGTATTCTACATCTCCAATTTTCATTTCCAAACCAAGGGTTCTGGCAATGGCACGAGACCTTACCATGGTTTTATTCTCCTGCATTCTCGCCTCATTAAGGCGTTCCATATCGCGTTCGTTGGCCAGGCGGATGATGCCATACATCACCGACTCTTCCTCTACTTTCTTTTTCCTCATCTGCAAACGGACCAATTCACCAGATAGACTTACTCTTCCGATATCATAACCCGTTCCAGTTTCAACAACAACCATATCCCCGGTAATTGCCTTTTGGTTGGCTTCATTTTTGTAAAAGCCTTTTCGGGAGCCATTTTTAAAGCTAACCTCTACGAGCTCGAATGGATCTGCATCTTCAATATCCATGGTGGAGATCCAGTCGTAGGTATTCATTCTGTTACATCCACCAGAACCACAGCCTCCATTACTTTTACATCCTTTTGGCTTGCCATTTTCTATTTCTACTGAGCATCCTAAACATCCCATCTTGTCAATATTTTATACAGAGGCAGAACACTATACTGTACGGGTGAAATATCCCTATCTAGGTTATTTTTTTAACACCTCATCGGCTACGAAAGTTGGGTAGTAGCCATGTCTATTTATTGCTAATTTGCTGCTGCTCTTACCTCCGTTTTTTTCCGCTTTAATATTTTATTCAACTGTATTGATGTATCCAAAAACAACACCTTAGGGTTTGCGTTTCTTTCAATGTAGTAGGCATTATCATTCAGTAAATGAACAATCTGCTCTATTTGATCGAAGTCGATTACCTTTTGTAAATTTTGTGCTGTTTTTAGTTCAATGTTTCTCAATCTTACTTGTATTTGGCTGCTCATTTTGAGCACCATATATTCTCGCATAAAGTGGAGCGCATACCGAATGAAGTGTTTCTGGTTCTCCCTGCCTAATTTGGCGAACTTATCCACCCATTTAACCATCTCTACTCCATTTCCTACATAGCATTTTCGCATCCACTCCAAGAAGAGTTCTGCATTATTGTTCTCTTTCTCCTGAGCCATCTTCAAGGCCTCGTTCAGGTTACCATCTGATAATTGTGCGATGGCTTCAGCACTATCGGTATTTGCCAGATTTTTTTCGAGTAAAGCAGTTCTGATTTCTTCATCTTGCAAGGCTCTAATTTTTACAACCTGACAACGAGAAAGTATCGTATTTAAGATTAGCTCTTGTTGTTCTGCAACCAGAATAAAAACGGTTTGATCGGGCGGCTCTTCAATCAGCTTTAGCAAGCGGTTACCCTCTTTCCCAAGGTACTCCGGTAGCCACATGATTAACACCTTATGCGATCCTTCAAACGTCTTTAAGCTTAGTTTCCGTATGATATTCAGGCACTCCTCCTTATTTATATTTCCCTGCTTATTCTCAGCTCCAATGATCTGTAGCCAATCATTTACTTCCATATAAGGATTATCATCCAAGGCGGAACGCCATTGTGGTAGGAAGGAATCACTCTTAACGTTTGTGCCAACTGTAGGGAAAGAATAGTGAATATCAGGATGGATATGTTTGCTGGCCTTTAGGCAGGCACTACATTGGCCACAAGCATCATTTGAAGCTTTGTTTTCACAGAGGATGTACTGAGCAAAGCCATTCGCCAAAGCCAGCTTTCCGGAACCCGCAGGCCCCAATAGCAACATGGCATGGGGAAGGCGTTCCTGGGTTACCAAGCGGCTCAGGAGGGCTTTCACTTCAACTTGTCCGTATGCTTTTGCCAAGCTCATTAGCGGTGTAGGGCCATTACATTTATGAATGCCGGACCTGCGAGCAAGCTATTGCTACCTTATTCTTAGTTTTGGGCCCATTCGAGAATAGCGTCATCGAATGGACTAATAGCGGAAGGAAAAAAATTAACTAATCGACCCTCTTCATCCAGGATATATTTGCAAAAATTCCAGGTTACTTCTGTGTCCATAACCTGATTATTAGACTTATGAAGAAGCCAATTATATATAGGATGAACTGATTCCCCTTTAATGGTAATTTTTTTGGTTAAGGGGAATGTCAGACCGTAGTTCAAGCTACAAAAAGCTTGTATTTCTTCGGCTGAGCCAGGTTCTTGGCCTCCAAAATCATTACAAGGGAAGCCAATAATGACCAGTTTATCTTTAAACTCCTCTTGGAGTTCTTGCAGTTGTTGATATTGGGGAGTATAGCCACATTCAGAAGCTACATTTACCACCATTATCTTCTTGCCTTTAAAGGCAGAAAAATCTATTTCCTCTCCGTCGATACCCTCTACCTTGAATAGGTGTATAGTGCTCACTTTTGGTCGTATTGGGTTTCAATTCGTAAAAATAACATTTTTGTGCAAATGGTGCAGCTATATGTAGAATGCTTTCTTCGAATTAAAGCCTGATCTAAGCGTACATTTTTAGCGTAAAAAAAATAGGCCTCCTTGTTTTTCTCTAGCAAAAGCAATTACCTTTGAATAAGCTTGTGTGTTTACACACGAGGGATTAGGCCTATGATTTAGACTTCATGAAACAGCAGTTGAGTCAAAAAATGCAAGATAAAATTGCTTTCTATCGTTCGATGCGGCGTGAGGAGGCCAAACCTTTTTTTGAATTCCCTCCCTTACAACCCTCTGTAAGACTTCATTACCGGCCGCTGGATTATGACAACTACCATATTTTACATGAGCTTTTTGCAGCGGAAGATAACCCATTCATTAATTTAGAATTCAAGGAAAAAGAAAGGATCGGAATCTATGTAGTTGACCTTCGTGAGTTCGCCAAGTTTTCCCCTAAAAGAGGTGCTTTCGATTGGTTGATTTACCAGGGAGATCAACCGATAGGTGTTCTACATCTATTTGATTTGAGTAGAGAGCGGGCAAACGGCAAAAACAAGCGTTGTACTATCGGTTTTTCCATTGGAAAGGAGTTTCGTCGGAATGGCTTTGCTTCTGAAGCTATTTCCCATCAGGTAGAATATATTTTTGAGCACTTTCAGGATATTGAGCGCATTATTGCCTATACGTTCCCCAATAATGAAGCCTCAATCGGAGTGTTACGAAAATTGGGCTTTGCACCGAATTCAAAAGATTATTTATCAACGGATCGTTACTCCTTTTTTGAAAAGGGAAGAGTTAATCCTTGATGTATTGACTATACTGCTCTATTCGATTGCCTAGTCTGGTCTCAATATATGGGTTGACTCCACCAAGTGTATCCAAGATCAATCTGGCTTCCCCTTGATATTTTGCTTTCTTTTCCTTGGTCCAATAATGAGGAGGCTTAGACAGATTATTTATTCGATCTGCCATCTTGACAATTCTGATTTCAGACGATTGCTGAAGAATACGCTTTAGACTATCTGGCATTTGTGCTGATTTCTCTAATTTTTCATCCTTGGTAAGCGCTAAAACTCCATCAGCTACTCGAGTCCCAAAGGCTCTTTCTACATCCTGGTAGGTCAGCTTGGTATCCTCTATAGTGTCATGTAACAAAGCGCATTGCATGGTTAGATTGATGTCCTCTGTGCCGGATTGCAAAACGGCATTAACGGCTTCCATGCAAACATTGCACAGGTGCGCTACGTATGGAAGATCACTGCCTGGGAGTTTTTGTTCACGGTGGGCGTGATTGGCAAAAGAGAGCGTCTTTTGATAAAGATCAGGGTTCCACATGTTTTTTGGGTTTGGGGGATTGTTCAGAAAAGTGTGTCATACTCATAGATGTTGATCAAACCTGTCCTTGAACTCTCTTTTCATAGAGCGGATAACAGCTTTGTAGGAATGAATGCGTTTTTTCCAAACCTTTTCCTTCTTCATCAGCGTAAGATAGAGCAATTTAGTTAATGCTTCTTCAGAGACGAAAGCAGCTTTGGTTTTGGTAGTTTTGCGCATAATCCGATGCAGACCTTCAATAGGATTGGTAGTGTAAATGAGCTTTCTAACGGCCCAATTGAAGCCAAAAAAAGCTGTTAGTTCTACCCAATTGTTGGTCCAAGCCTGGCCAATTTCAGGATACTTTTGGTTCCAGGTGTGCTCAAAATCCTTGAGCGCCTGGAGTCCTTGAGATTCATCGTCTGCTGTATATATGGCTCTCAGCCCTTTACAAATAGGCTTAACATCTTGGTCATCAACAAAACGGATCGCATTACGTACCATATGCACCACGCAGCGCTGGACGATAGCCTGAGGAAAAACACTCCAGATCGCTTCCTTAAATCCACTCAATCCATCAACGCAGAAGAATAATATATCTTCTACCCCTCTATCTTTGATATGTTCCAAAGTACGACCCCACTGTTTGGCTCCTTCTTGAGGCCCCACTTGAATAGCTAAAACATCTCTATAACCTTCTGCATCTACTCCATAGACGGTATAAACAGCTTTGCTCTTAACCACCCCATTGTCGCGTACCTTAAAATGAATAGCGTCTAAAAAGACAACCATATAAAAAGACTTCAAGGCACGCTGCTGCCATTGGCGAATATCTGACCATACCCGATCAGTAATGGTACTAAGTTGCCCCATACTGAGCTGGATACCATACATGCGTTGCAAATGCATTTGTATATCGCCATAACTATTACCCAGACTATACAATTCCAATATCTGATGATCCAAGCCGCTATGAAGATCTCGCTCCCATTTGCCTACCAACTGTGGCTCAAAACTACCCTGGCGATCACGAGGAGGCTCAATCTGAACTTCTCCTAACTGTGTTCGCAAGCGTTTCTTCGTACTACCGTTACGACGATTGGCTTGACCCGATTGCCGGTCTTGCAACAAGTGAGCATCCAACTCACCTTGCAAAGAGCTTTCTACAAGATGCTTGATTAAATCCTTCAAGATGCCTTCCTCGCCTACTAAGCCTTGACCCTTTTGTAGGCCAGCTAAAGCAGACTCCTCAAATTTCTTGTAATCGAAGGCTGAACCAGAACCCTTTTTCTTTGATTTACTCATGTCAGTCCTTTTTCAAATTTAATTATTTTTGAACTGACACACTTTTTTGAACACTCCCGGGTTTGGAGGAAGGAGATTGATTCAATCTAATCTCCTTCCTCTACTATCTAAATGTTTGTTACTTCTTTTCGGTTTTAACGGTTGGGTATTCAACGCCCAACTGCTCTAGGTAAGAGTCATATTTCGTCTCATCATAGTAAAACTTCTCCAACTGAGGGCGGAACTCCTCCATAATATCTGTATTGAGGTAGATCGCAGGCTTATCATCTTTGGTAACCATAGGCACGTACTGTTGCTTCATTCCTTGTTCATTACGGAAGTATTGCCATGCTTGTTCCACTAGTTCTGGTTTGGTAAACAAGTCCAACAAGGTCATAGCCTCAGCTTTTGCACCAGCCACAACTCCTTTATGCGCAATAGGCGTGGCCATGGCTACGGCATTGGACCAATGGTGGCCCTGCAAGCCAGGAATATTGGAAGGAAAACGCATGGTTACGGTGGGAAGCTTCCATGAGATATCCCCAATATCATCGGAGCCACCACTTACTGGGCGAACTACTGGTAAGCCAATAGTATCTAGTTTCGTATCCAAACCATTGGTGTCCCTACGTGAATTCACTTCTCTTTGCAGCGATTTAGCTAAGGTTTGATCCGCCTCACTCCATTCTGGTAGGCCAACGTCCTTGATGTTTTCGTACATGGTTTCAGCGATGACTTTATTGAAGTGTCGGGGCCAAGCAGAACCAAGTACTTTCCGAGAAACCTTGGTTCGGGTCATCATAGCAGCACCTTCTGCAATCTCATTGGCTCGCTCATAAACTTCCATGATGCCAGGGTAGGTGACATGCCGGAAGTAATACCAGATGGAGGCCTTAGAGGGGACTACATTGGGCTGATCTCCACCATTATTGATAACTGAATGCGATCGGTGAATAGGATTGGTATGCTCGCGGGCATACTGCCAACCAATATTCATCAGCTCAACTGCATCAGCTGCGCTTCGACCCCTCCAAGGGGAACCTGCGGCGTGGGCGGCTTCTCCTTCAAAAGTGTATTCCACGGAGATTAGTCCTGTCCCTCTGGCCTGCCCGTAAGAAACGGTAAAGTTTGAAGAGACGTGCGTGAATATACAAAGATCAACCTCATCGAAATACCCATCTCTGGTGAAATAAGCTTTGGTCCCCACTAACTCTTCCGCTACACCCGGCCAAAGGACGAGGGTGCCAGAGATCCCTTCCTTTTCCATTACTTCTTTGGTGGAAATAGCCGCCAATATATTAAGTGGAATCCCAGAATTGTGTCCTTCGCCATGACCTGGGGCCCCTTCAATGATTGGATCATGGTAGGCGACACCTGGGCGCTGGGATGCTTTGGGAATGCAATCTAAATCACTTCCCACAGCAATTACCGGCTTACCTGAACCCCAAACGGCCCACCAAGCTGTTGGAACCCCTGAGATTCCATATTCTACCTTAAAACCATTTTCTTTCAGAATATCAGTTAGATATTTGGAGGATTCTGATTCCTGAAACCCCAGTTCCGCAAAACTGAAGACCTTATCCACCATTACCTGAGCCATTTTAGCTCGTTTTTCAATTTTCTTGTTTACTTCCTCTTTGAGTTTGGCAATGGTGGCATCGGAATATTTGGGCGCCTGCCCAAAGATGCTGGTGGTGAGTAAAAGGAAACAGAGACTTAGATAGTTTTTTGCTTTATTTCTCATAAGTTGTATCTGGTAATTGAATTGTAGAATACTTGATATTTAGTTGACAACTTGCTTACTTGGAGCTTGAAGTACAGATAACCCTTTTTGCTTTAGAGCATCATTAATTTTACCTACTCTTTCCTGTATTAGTACTTCTAAATCTTGCAACTCTTTATTCAAAGCTTTGGTCAACTCCTTACGAACTTCCTCGGCTTGGTCCGTCGGAGGGAAATCACCACGTTGTTGGTCAGCCATGAGGAAAGCCAGTCGGTTGTTGATTCGAATACCAAAGTTGAGTGGATCTTGACGACTCTTGTTTTTAGTCATATGGATATTGTTTTCAATTACACCCATATCTTTTTCAAGTGCTTTAGTCATATCGACGATATCGCTAAACGATTCCTCAGTACCTATTTTTTCGTTTAGGTATTTGATATCTTTTCTAAGACTTCCAATATCCACCATAGCCTGATGAGCCTCGCTTACTTTATCCCTAACCTTAGTAAGGAAATCAAATTGCTTTTGGAAGTCTTCTGGTGTATTGGGGAGTCTAGGATCCTTGATAATCTCAAACTCTTGTTCTACGGATTGATCTCCTACTGTTAGTCTTGCCGTATATATACCCGGTACAGCTTTAGGACCTCGATTTGGGGAGGAATATAGAACCATACCTGGGAATTCCTTAAATCCAGGATAGCGCATATCCCAAATGAAACGATTCCCTCCTTTTTTGGATACCAGCTTTTCGCTCCGTTTTTTCGCTTTGGATTGGAAGCTTTGGATTAATGTTCCATCTTTTTCGAGTATCTCCAATTTCACCAGCTTAGGTTTCTCCTTGAGATAGTAATGGAAGATAACTCCATTCGGGTGATTTTCTCCTTCCTTTTTTAGGTTAGAGCCTCCCCAGCCACCGCCTCCTGCCATTCTGTAAGAAGCTTTTGGCTTGAATAAGTGAAAATCACTTTTGGCAATTTGATCGTTAAGTTGATGAAGAGGGGTAAGGTCATCAATCATCCAGAAACTGCGGCCATGAGTAGCGGCAATAAGCATATTATCTCTAAGGTGTAAATCACGGATAGATGTGACAGGCAGATTAAGTTGAAAGCGTTGCCAATTGCTACCGTCGTCAAAAGAAACGTACATGCCCCATTCTGTACCAGCATATAACAACCCAGGTCGTTGTTTGTCTGCTCGTATAGCTCTGGTATAGTGGTTCGGATCAATTCCATTGGTGATTAACTCCCAAGTCTTTCCGTAGTTCGTGGTTTTGTATAAATAAGGCGTGTAATCCCCAAATTTGTAGTGTGTAGCTGCTAAATAGGCCCCTCCGTCTATAGTTGGATGAACATCTATACAGTTCATCATATTCAACTTAGGAGAACTAGGCGGTGTCACATCTTTCCATGTTTTACCTCCATCTCTAGTCACATGCACAAGGCCATCATCACTTCCTACCCAAATTACACCTTCCTCCCTCGGAGACTCCTGTATTGCGAAAATGTTAGCATAGTATTCTGCTCCAGTATTGTCTTGCGTTAATGGACCACCGGAAGATTTAATGGTTTCGGGGGCATTACGACTGAGGTCAGGACTAATTACTTCCCATGACTGTCCTTCATTATAAGTGACATGCAAGTAGTTACTTCCAGCGTACAGTTTTTTCGGATTATGAGGACTGAATACTACGGGGAAGTTCCAGTTAAATCGGTATTTCATCACCTCAGCGCCAGAACCCGCAGGATTGAAAGGCCAGACATTGGTGGAGCGCACTTGACCAGTCGTGTGATCCCTTCGCATCATATATCCTTTGTAAGTTCCACCATAGACAATTTCTGGGTTATTGGGATCAGGAGCTAAATGTGCACTTTCTCCTCCAGCAGAAGGTTCCCAGTCTCGTTCAGTAATAGTCGATCCTGTGGAACGGTGAGCAATTCTAATCGTACTATTATCTTGTTGAGCTCCATAGATGCGGAAAGGAAAGCTATTGTCAGTCGTAACTCGATAGAACTGCGAAGTGGGCTGGTTGTGGTAGGTTGTCCAGTTATCACCAGCATCCACACTTACCTGTGCTCCACCATCGTCTGCTAGTACCATTCTACGATTATTTTCGGGTGCGATCCATAGGTCATGATGATCACCATGTGGAGTCCGGATTGATTCGAAGTTTTTACCGCCATCTTTAGATCTCCAGAAGGAGACATTGCATACATATACTCTATCAATATCCTGTGGATCAGCATAAATGCGGGAATAGTACCAGGCTCTTTGCCGTAAAGCACGATTCTCATTTACCTTCTGCCAGGTATTGCCAGCATCATCGCTACGATATACTCCTCCTTGTTCAGCTTCAATAATTGCCCAAACTCGCTCGGAATTGACGGGTGAGACCGTAACGCCGACAATCCCCCAAGTACCTCGTGGTAAACCAGGCTTATCGGTGAGTTTTGTCCAAGTATCTCCTCCGTCTGTACTTTTCCAAAGATGACTCCCCGGCCCACCGCTATCCATACGGTAGCCGTTTCGTTTGATTTGCCAGGTGCTGGCATAAATGATACGAGGATTGTTGGGATCAAGAATAAGATCTACGGCTCCCGCTTTATCACTTTCATAAAGGATACGTTCCCAAGTCTTACCTCCATCTTTGGATCGATAGACACCTCTTTCCTCGTTTGGTTTCCAGAGGTTACCCATCGCTGCAACATAGACAATATCTGGGTTCTTGGGGTGAATTCGAATCCTTCCGATATGCTCAGATTTTTCCAACCCAATGTGTGTCCAGCTTTTTCCTGCATCAGTTGAACGCCACATGCCCCAACCGCTAGAAACATTTCCTCGGACGGTCTGTTCTCCTTCTCCCACATAGATAACATTGGGATCACTTTCTGAAACAGCAACTGCGCCAATAGATCCTCCGAAATGTCCATCAGATATACAAGACCACGAATTACCACCATCTTGTGTACGCCATACACCTCCACCGGCTGTGCCCATATAGTACAGCTTTGGCTGTCCGGGAACACCGATTGCCGTACCTGATCGTCCTCCCCTGAAGGGACCAACTAAGCGCCATTTAACGCCTTTGTACAGATCTTCTTGATAAGCGGCTGTTTTCGATTTGGCTTTTTGTGCTAAAACAGGAGTAGCACTTGGATATAGAAGAAAAATGGCAAGTGCCAATAAACACTGGGTAAAAAGTTTCATAATGGTGCATTGAATTGATTAGCGAAATTAGGGCATTGAGGTTATAGCATATTTGTGAATGATCTCTAGTAGAGATTCATAGCTTTTGTATTTAACCTATAACTACTCAGTAAAAGGAGGTCGTGATAGATGTGTTTACTGTTGCGAGAAGACCCTTCTATTTGGGCAAGATCAAGAAGCCGAAATGAGAACAGTTTTCGACAGTAGAACTATTAAGTGATAAGGGCACTTGTGTACCATCACTTATTTGTGTGTATCCTATTAGCAGTTTCGACTGGTAAAATACCAAAATTTGGGATAAATGTGGAAGCACAGATTACACCTACAGTTCGGAACGGAAAATATTCCAATTCTAGAGTTTGAATATCAACTGATTTTCCACAAATTGAAGGCTTTCAAAAAATCGCTTAATTATGAGTGCAGATCAACGCTTTCGGGCACTAGGTTTACAGTTGCCTCCTCCCCCGAAACCCATCGGTGTATATAAACCTTTTCTTCAAGTCGGTAATCAAGTACTAGTTTCGGGTCATGGTACCTTTAAACCAGATGGTACATTGCTTTACGGGCGCGTAGGAGACAATCTAGACTTGGAGGAAGGGAAACAGGCTGCAGAGTTGGTAGGCCTAGCTATTCTTTCTACCTTGATAGATAACTTGGGCAGTTTGGATCGTATTGAGCGAGTGGTGAAGGTACTAGGGATGGTGAACTGCATACCGACTTTTGAGAAACATCCTTATGTCATTAATGGCTGTAGCGAGTTGTTTGCTAAAGTTTGGGGAGACGAAAAGGGAATAGGCGTAAGGAGTGCAGTGGGTATGGGATCCTTACCAGATAATATACCAGTTGAGATAGAGGCAGCTTTTCTGCTCAAGGTCTAAGTTCTCAGCCCGAAATACGGTTCAGTGAAGTGGAATTTTTTGCCCCAGTACTTCCTCAAAAAAGTGATGCAAGGTAAAAGTTTGTTCAGCCCCTAACTTTTGCCCCAATTGACTGCTAATGTATAAGGCAATAGCTGCTCCCGCCAGTACTGGCAGGGCCCAAAGGATATGTGCAGATAAGCCTAAGCTGAGGCGAGAAAAGCCAATGATACTAATGAAGATGGCAAGGATACTGATGGCTAAGTAGCTCATCGTAAAAAAGGTCCAGACATTAGGCTTGGGACCATATCTACCTCTAATCAAGGTCTGCTCTTCCTCTTGATCTAGTAGTATACTTAGTTGTGGAGACCAATAGTGTGCTTCTTCCGGAGGTACCTTCAAAATGATGTGCCCTTCGATAGCGATGCCATGACACTTGGGAGGTTGCTCCTGCAAGGCCGTCTGCAAACGGGTCAAAATCGTTTGCCGATCCACTGGGCTGATCGCCCGGAATCTTGGTCTGATCCGAAAACTGGTCATGTACTTTACAAGATACTTCAAATTGGGACATAGGTCAGTGATTTTAATCACCCCCAAGAAATAGTAAGGGTACTGCTGAATAGAATCCTATTATTCATAGGTTGTGGCAATCAGCTGCTGATTGTAAAAATAGGAAAGAACTTCTTGCCTAAAGCTTCGATGAGTTTCTATCTTAAGGGGATAAAAAACGAGATATGCCAAAAATACTTCCCTTTATCCTTCTTCTACTTGGCCTAAGCCTTATGCCACTCACTGGCCGAACTCAAGAAAAAGCTAAAGCAGAAAAAATAGAAACAGACTATTTAAGTAAATTAACATACCGATCGGTAGGTCCTGCCCGAGGAGGGCGAGTAACTGCCATAACAGGTATTCCCGAACAGCCATTTACCTTCTTCATGGGAGCCACCGGCGGAGGTGTCTGGAAGACTGAGGATGCAGGAACTTCCTGGGGAAATATTTCTGATGGACAGATAGAGGCAGGTTCTATTGGTGCTATCGCCGTAGCACCATCTGATCAGAATACGATTTACGTCGGAACCGGAGAATCTTGCCCTAGGGGCAATGTGTCCCCTGGTATAGGAATGTATAAATCGAGTGATGGGGGGAAAAATTGGCGGCATGCAGGATTACCGGCTGCCGGGCAGATCGGAAAGATCATTGTACATCCCGAGAATCATAATTGGGTTTATGTCGCCGCTCTGGGAAACATATTCGGACCCAATAAGGAAAGAGGTGTCTATCGAACTAAAGATGGTGGGGTAGTATGGGAGCAAGTACTGTATCTCAATGACTCAGTCGGAGCTATCGATCTTACCATCAACCCTCAGAATCCAAGAGAAATCTATGCTGCGATGTGGCGCGCCGAACGTAAACCTTGGACCTTGATTGATGGGGATAAAAACGGTGGGGTTTGGAAAAGCATGGATGGGGGAGATAATTGGCGTAAACTAAGCGAAGGATTGCCCAAAGGGCGAGTGGGTAAAATTGGCCTAGCCTTATCACCTGTACAGCCAGATCGTGTCTGGGCGCTGATTGCTGCCGAAGAGGAGGAGGAAGCGGGTTTATATCGAAGTGATGATGCGGGCCAATCCTGGGAACGGATATCAAGGGATCACAAATTAAGACAGCGGGCGTGGTATTATAATCACATCACAGCAGACCCTAAGGATGAAAACACGGTTTATGTATGCAATGTGAACTTCTGGAAATCTATAGATGGTGGGAAGAATTTTGAGTTCCAAATCAGAGTGCCGCACGGAGACAATCATGGAGTGTGGATTAACCCGAATAATACCAAAATTATGGTGCAGGCCAATGATGGTGGAGCCTGCGTTAGTTTGAATGGCGGAAAATCCTGGTCAAGCCAGCGCAACCAACCTACTGCTCAATTCTACCGTGTCACCGTAGATAACCAATTTCCCTACCGACTCTATGCTGGCCAGCAAGATAATACGACTATCACGGTTCCTAGTCGGTCTGTTCCAGGAATCACGCCTTTTCAACATTGGTACAGTGTAGGGGGAAGCGAGTGTGGAGATGTCGGCATTAATCCTCAGAATCCTGATGTAGTCTGGGCAGGCAGCTATAGTGGGGAAATTACCATTATGAACAGGAAAACAGGACAGGTACGACAAGTAACAGCTTACCCTCACTATACGGAAGGAACCGAGCAACGGGACCTCAAGTACCGTTGGCAGTGGAATTTCCCTATATTGGTCTCAGCACACCAGGCTGGACATACTTATCATACCTCTAATTTCGTACACCGCACTACCGATGACGGTCAGACCTGGGAGCGCATTAGCCCAGACTTGACTCGCCAACTGGATCAGTACCATGATATTCCTGGTGGCCCGATTCAACATGATGGTACAGGTGTAGAGATATATAGCACCATCTTTGCTTTCGAAGAATCTCCGCATCAAGCAGGAGAATTTTGGGCAGGAAGTGACGATGGCTTACTACACATTTCTCGGGACAATGGAGAGAGTTGGCAGAATATTACTCCACCTAATATGCCAGAAGAGGGCACAATCAATAAGATTGAGATTAGTTCGCATAATCCAGGGCGTGCTTTCGTTGCAGTGTATAACTATCGATACCAGGATTTTACCCCATACCTATATCGAACCAATGATTATGGGAAAACCTGGACGTCTTTGGTGAATGGGAAAAATGGAATTCCATCTGATCATTTCATCAGGGCAATCGCTGAAGATCCGGATCGCAAAGGCCTGCTCTATGTCGGTACAGAATTCGGAATGTACGTATCTTTTGATGATGGTAAAAGCTGGCAATCCTTTCAACAGAACTTACCACATGTGCCTGTTACCGATATCGAGGTGCATGAAAAAGATTTGGTACTTAGCACTCAAGGTCGTTCGTTTTGGATCATGGATGATCTCAGCCCATTACACCAGATAGATGCGAAGCAATTGGCAACAGAAAATGTTCTTTTTGAGCCAAGACCTGCCGTTCGGACAAATGTCAGCGGTTATAGAGCTAATATTCATATGTATCTCCAGGAAAAGCCATCTAAGGAAAAACCTGTAGAGATAAATATCACAGATAATGCTGGAAAGTTAGTTCGGAAGCTATCAACTGATGCTAGTGCAAAATTAAACCGCATTAAACTGAAAAAAGGATTCAATACCATTAGCTGGGACTTGAGACATCACGGTCCTGAACTCGTGAAAGATCTGGTGACCATGGTTATTCGTAATCCCTCCCCAGGCCCTTGGGCGGTACCAGGAGAATACGATGTTCAAGTCAATTTTGGAGATTGGGAAGCCAAACAAAAGTTAGAGGTAAAACCTGACCCTAGATGGACGGACGTATCAAAAGCGGATTATGAATCCCAACTGGTTTTGGCCTATGAAGTTCAGGATATAATTACGGATGCTCATCGCAGAATTAAGAATATTCGATCGGTTAAAGATCAAATGAAACGAACCAGCGTTCTAGCAGTCAAAGCTGGTCAATCAGAAACTTTAGAGTCTTTAGCCAAAAATATTATAGAGCAATTAGATGCCATCGAAAATCAGCTTATTCAAAATAAGGCTGAAGTGAGTCAGGATAATATCAATTATCCTCGTGTGTTTAGTAATCATATTGGCCGTTTGTACAGTGTTTTAGTAAATGCACATCATCGTCCTACAGGCGGGGTTATCGAACGATTTGAAGACCTTAAGGAGGCTTACCAGAAAATAGTGGCTGAATACGATTCTGTTTTTGCTAGTTCAATAAATAAGTTTAATACCATGCTAGAGGGAGAACGTGTAGATCGGATCATCGTTCCAGAACGTGTAAAACCCTAATTAAGCGTGTAGAACAGAAGCTCTCCTATTTTCCGCCGTCCAGGTCCTACAATAGAAAAAGGGCCTGGACGGTCTTGCTTGGTCCACTTTGGTCGGGTTTTTTATCACTTCTTGCCCCAACTGCAACCCTTAAAAATGCCTACTCGTCTATAAAACTTGAAGGCTGGGAAAATACTTTCTTACTTAGAACAAAGAAGTGTTCAGTTATGAAGGAGAAATCTCAGCAGATTCTGAAAAAATACCCATCAAATGGATTAGAGCGAAATTCTCCCGTTGCTGCTACTAGACCTTTTTACGCAGCCCCTGGGATCATGAATATCCGGTGGATGACTATGCACTATTCTGGTTGGAGAGGGAAATTGCTATTGGCTATTTTCCCGGGAATATTTGTCGCCTTGTTTCTCAATATTTTTCAACCCTTTACTGTCAATAATCAAGATGGAAGCTGGGGGTTTTCCCTTTTGATCGCTGGATACGGTCTATTGGCTACTTTGATCATCTTGTTCACAGAGTTTGTCATTAGGCCGTTAAGTACTCGCTGGTTGGGAGTGAAAATGGTAGGCCTATGGGAGGATGTGTTTTGGTATGTTTGGCACTTTTTCACAGTAGCAATAGGTATGATGTTATACCGCGTATACCTTTGTCATGGTACGCTCCAATGGCCTCCTTTAACAGAATTGATGACGATGCTGTATCGAACGGCTATGATTGGTGTCATTCCTCTGATTTTACTCATTCTAGGGCGGAAAATAAAACAGCAAAGAACACTGATTCAGGATCTAGATCGCAGAGCTCCAGTCCAAGGGAAAATTCTATTGAGTGGAGAGAATGGTAAAGAGCAATTACTCTTGGAGTCGGAGGATATCCTTTACATTAGCAGTAGTGACAACTATGTGGAAGTACATTATCAACAAAAAGGGCAAGGTGCCAGGATGGTTTTGCGCTCTACCATGACACGAATGGAGGCATTACTCCAAACACAACCACATATCATGCGATCCCATCGTTCTTACATTGTCAACCTACACCAAATCGCTTCTTTCCGAAGTAAGGGAAAGGGACTAATCCTCTCTTTAAGAGGTCATGCTCATTCTATTCCGGTATCCTCAAAATATAAAGAAAGTGTGCTTACACGGATTCGGGCGTCAAACGTCCCTGTATAGCGTCAAATAGCCCAATTTCTGGAATGGCAAAACCGATCAGCTTAGTATTGTAATGTTCACTAAAGCATTGTTTACTAATCACCTGATCGATGAAAAAAGTTTTACTACACTTGCTTTTCTGTCTACCTCTACTGCCGAGGCAGGCTATTAGTCAAATTGTCCAATTAGAGAAGAAAGGATTTACGACTTCAACAGGGATTTATCTTGAATCAGATATTTACCTGCCGGATACGCTACAACCTTATCCAACGATTCTATTACGTACGCCCTATGGGAAGTTCCAGTATGAAAATGTTGGACTTTTCTTTGCTGAAAGGGGATATGCCACCGTGATCCAAGATGTGCGTGGGAAGTTTGAGTCATCGGGGCATTTTTTCCCCTTTCAAAATGAACGAATAGACGGGTTATCAACTTTGGATTGGATCTCACAACAAGCATGGAGCAATGGAGCGATAGGTATGTTTGGCGTTTCTTACCCTGCCTTTTGTGCCTTAACCCTTGCCGCAGACCAACATCCAGCTTTGAAGACCATCGTAAATATTTCAGGTTGGGTAGAACCTGCGGACATGGCGACAGACGGCGGAGCGATGCACCTTTTGTTAAGTCTTCCCTGGCTACTTCATGAAGAAACCCTGACGAGACGAGACCTAAGTGATTATGATTTGGATAGCTTACTACAATATTTGCCGATTAAGGATGCTCTTCGCAGCGTCGGCATTACCAGTATAGCTTGGGAAAATGCCAATGTACTTGATCAACTGAATCAAGACTATCCCTATGACCAGGTAGATATCCCCATCTTACACCTTTGTGGCGCTTTTGACTTTGTGAAGAAAGGAACCTTGAAGGTTTATGAAACCCTACGCGCTAAAGGGAAATTGCATCAGAAACTGATTTTTGGACCTTGGTTTCATAATCAATACCTGACTTCGCTTACGGAAGTAGGTATTCTGGAATGTGGAGAGGCTTCAGGCATGGGGTATGATGCCTTACTGGAAAAGGCAGGGAACTGGTTTGATCAGTATCTAAGAGAGAACGCTTACCAACTGGACCCCTTTCCGGAACCAGAGGTATTTTCCTTAGTAGCCAATACCTGGCAAACTGTCCCGCATTTCTTGCAAGAAACGGATTGTGAAGAAAGCTGGTATATCCAAGGCTCCGATGCTGCTAATAGCCGTTTTGGTGGTGGTCAATTGCTACCGAAACCTGCTCCTAAAGAAGCTCTTGATCAATTCATTTTTGACCCGTACCAGCCCGTACCTACCAATGGCGGCGCTAATTTTCATTTCTTCCCCGCTCAGCTTGGCGTTAAGGATCAATCCGAACTAGAAGAACGTGAAGATATCCTGGTTTACACCAGTCAACCCTTCATGGAAACCAGACAGCTAGCCGGAAATATTCAAATGAACTTGTTTGCTTCCACTGATGGACCTGATACAGATTTTACTGCCAAATTAGTTTTAGTAGATGAGGCGGGAATGGCTCTGAATATGGCTGATGGAATAACCCGAGCCAGGTATCGCCATGGCAGAGGCCAAGAAGAGCTGCTGGTGCCCGATCAAATTTATGAATTTATCATTGATCTTGGCGCAACTGCCTTTGAAATACCTGAAGGTTATCGCATCAGGCTGGAAATTAGTAGTAGTAATTTTCCAAAGTATGACCGAAATTCGAACACTGCGATAGATGCCTTCGAAGCCAAAGTACTTCGATCTGCCAAGCAAACTATCTACTTTGGCCCGAACCACCAAACACGATTAGTCTTACCCTTCATTTGTAAATAATTAAATCAGACAAAATGTTAGCAAGAAAATCTTTAGGCTACAGCCTAGGACTTCTACTCCTATGCACCCAATTACACGCCCAATCCATTGCCAAAGCTCAGGATCTAGTAGATAAAGAACAGTTTGTAAAGGCGCAGCAGGAATTGGAAGGATTACTAGTAAGGGAACCAGATGATCAGGAAGCGCAACTCTTACTTGGACAGGTTTATTATCAACAGTCTTATTTTGATCAAGCCATTACAATATTGAAGCCTTTACGCAGTGCCATGAAAAGTCGGGCAAGCCTATACTACTGGTTAGGCCAATCCTATAAAGGCAAACTTTTAGCGACTGAGAATTTCTTAGAGAAAGGAGTACTTTCTTCAAAAGTGAAAGAATATCTCGAAAAAGCTATTGCTTTAGATACCAAACATATAGCTGCTCGTGAATCCATAGCGTTTTTCTATTTTTCAGCGCCTGGGATAGTGGGAGGTAGCAAAAAGAAGGCCTTCCAACAAGTAGAGGCTATTAAGTCCCTGGATCCAAAGCGTAGCTACGTCTTAGCTGGAAACCTTTACAGACAGCATAAGGATTATGCTGCCGCAATTAAGGCATATCAGGCTTTAATGGAAATGGAACCGACACAAGCAAACTGGCCTTTTTTACTAGGCTTCTGTTATCAGATGTCGACATCATATTCCCTGGCATTTGAATCTTTTGAGAAAGCAATTCGTTTGGATGACAAGAAGGCCGGAGCTTTTTACCAATTTGCAAGAACAGGTGTACTTTCTAAACAGCGGATCGATCAGAGTATTGGATATATGCAATATTTCCTCAAGCTCAACGATACGAAAAGTTATCCAAGGGTGTCAGCCTATTGGCGACTGGGTATGTTGTACGAGATTAAAGGGGACAAGGAACAAGCATTAACGGCATACGAATCGGGTTTGGCGTTGGATCCAAAAGATGAAAAACTGGTAAAAGCTCGGAACGCATTAAAGGAATAGCTACGAATCTTGTAAGTTTAGGTGGATAACAACCTTACTTACCTATGAAAAGCCAACTGCTCTTCCTATTTGCCGGACTGCTATTATTGTCTTGCAATCCTCCTGAGTCTTATGATCTGATCATCCGTAGAGGGTCTATTTATGATGGAACAGGCACACCGCCCGTGGTCCAAGATATTGCCATCCAAAAGGGGAAAATAGTGAAGGTAGCTAAGGCGATAAAAGGAGCGTCCACAAAAGAGTTAGATGCAGAAGGTTTGGCCGTGAGTCCTGGGTTTATTGATGTACATACTCACGCAGAACCTCTTCCTTTGATGCCTCAGGCCGAAAGCCATTTACGACAAGGCGTAACTACTTCACTAGGAGGACCAGATGGAGGATGTCCCTTACCAATAGGAGCCTACTTAGATAGTCTTGCCTCTCAAAAAGTAGGGATTAACATTGCTTACCTAGTCGGCCACAATACGGTGCGCAATCATATTATGGGTTTGGAGAATCGAGCCCCGACCACTCCTGAGTTGGATAGCATGAAAACCTTAGTTAGGAAAAGCATGTTCGAGGGTGCTTTTGGTATATCGACAGGCTTAAAGTACCTGCCGGGAACCTATGCTAAATTGGATGAAGTGGTGGCGCTTTCAGCGGTGGCGGCAGAACAGGGTGGTTTTTATACTTCGCATCTAAGGGAGGAAGGTCTTGGCTTGTTAGAAGGTGTGGGAGAGGCTATCCAGATAGCTGAGCAAGCTGATATACCCGTGGTTTTGACACATCATAAGGTAGTAGGGGCGCCCATGTGGGGCTCGAGTACTAAAACTTTGTCGATGGTAGATGCCGCCCGCGAAAAAGGTTTGAACGTGATGATAGATCAATATCCCTACACGGCTAGTTTTACTAGTCTGAGCATATTGATTCCAGCTTGGTCTATGGCGGATGATCGTTACGCAGGTTTTGCTAAACGCTGTGAAGACCCCATACTCCGAGATAGTATTAAACGTGGGATTATCCAAAACCTGATTAATGATCGAGGAGGTAATGATTTGAAACGAGTACAGTTTTCAAGATTTGATTGGAAACCGGAATTTGATGGTAAAACGCTGTATGATTGGGCAATAGCGGAAGGTCTTGAACCAACGATGGAGAACGGAGCAGAATTGATTATTCAAGCACAAATTCATCGAGGTGCTCGTTGTATATTTCATGCGATGGCAGAAGAGGATGTCGATCGAATCATGCAACACCCTTTTACAATGGTAGCTTCCGATGGAAGATATACGGCCCTGGGCAAGGGGCATCCACACCCCAGAAATTATGGGACTTTTCCTAGGGTATTGGGGCATTTTGTACGGGAAAAGAAGGTGCTAAGCTTGGAAGAGGCCATTCGAAAAATGACTAGTCTACCTGCCAGTTTAATGGGGCTAACTAATCGGGGAAGAATAACTGAAGGGCAATATGCAGATATTACCATATTTGACCCGGCAACGATCAGCGATAAAGGTACCTTTACCGACCCACACCACTACCCAGAAGGGATAAAATGGGTGATTGTCAATGGAGAAATCACAGTTGATGGGGAAGATTATATTGATGCTCGGGCGGGAATGGTGCTCAGGGGACCAGCATATGATCAATAGTCCTTTCTTATCAAATAGAAAAAGGGGCTTTGACTAGGGACTTTCGGGCAGCAACAATATCTTACCTCTTCATTTAAACCAGCTCAGCATGAATGCTCCGGATAGAGAACAAATATTCCCATTACCGAATTACGATCGACTTTGCTTTCTTAAAAACATCATCAAGAACCCAAACATTATCGTAGGAGATTATACTTACTATGATGATTTCGAAGATGTGCAGAATTTTGAAAGAAATGTGAAATATCTTTTCGATTTTATAGGAGATAAACTCATTATCGGAAAGTTTTGCATGATTGCCTCCGACGTTACCTTTATCATGAATGGAGCCAATCACCTCACGGATGCCATTTCCACCTATCCTTTTGCCATTTTTGGACATGCTTGGGAACATGCGATGGAAGGTAAGACCTACCCAACCAAAGGAGATACTATTGTGGGAAATGATGTTTGGATTGGACATCAGGTAACTATTATGCCAGGGGTGAAAATTGGCGACGGAGCTATTATCGCTACGAGCTCAGTAGTAACAAAAGATGTTGAACCTTATAGCGTGGTAGGAGGTAACCCCGCTAAGGTGTTAAAAAAGCGCTTTTCTGAGCAAGAAATTGCAAAGTTATTGGAGATTAAATGGTGGGATTGGGATCTTGATAGGATAACTAGAAATGTACAGCATTTGACAGCTAATAGACTCGATGAATTGGTTCCCTAGTTTAATGAAAAAATTCTGTAGCTTGCCGCGAAAATAAAAGCACCTATGACTCCTGATATTCGACTTCAATTTCCTGCCTTACAGCGGATACATAATGGCCGTGAACTGGTATTCCTAGATGGCCCAGCTGGGGTTCAAGTTCCCCATAGCGTAATTGATAGCATTTCGCATTATTATAAAAATTCCAATGCCAATAGCCATGGCGCTTTCATTACGACCCAAGAGACTGATGTAGTCATCGATGAGACAAGATCTCGTATGGCTACTTTTCTAGGCACGGAAGGTCCAAACACCATCTCTTTTGGTCAGAATATGACATCCCTCAACTTTTCGCTAAGTCAAGCCATCAGAAGAGCGCTGCGTCCTGGAGATGAAATTCTGATTACACAATTGGATCATGAATCTAATCGCGGACCTTGGATTGAATTGAGAGACAAAGGTATTGTGGTGCGTGAGGTCCAATTGCTTCCTACCGGAGAACTGGACTATGAAGATTTTGCCAGCAAGATCAATGAGCGTACACGATTGGTTGCAATGGGATACGCGGCCAATATTTTTGGTACCATCAATAAAGTAAAACATATCCGAAAGTTGACGTACGAAGTTGGTGCCTGGTTGTTGATTGATGCCGTTCACTATGCGCCCCACCTAGCGATTGATGTACAAGATATTGGGTGTGATTTTCTACTATGTTCAGCCTACAAATTTTACGGACCTCATGTAGGTATATTGTACACTAAGCCTGGCTTGTTAGATCGCTTGAGACCAGATCGGTTACGTACAGCTGCACAGATTGCCCCTTACAGTATCGAAACCGGAACCCTAAATCATGCAGCCTTGGCAGGTGTAAGAGCTGCTGTGGACTTTATCGCGAGTTTAGGTAATGGGAATACTTTGCGCGACCAATTGTTGAATGCCATGTCTCAGATACACCAGCATGAGATAACCTTAGCAGCAAAACTGCATAATGGACTGTCTGGTATAAAGGGCGTTGAGTTGATTGGACCCCCTGTAAATGGGGATGAAAGAGCTCCGACTTTATCTTTTACTTTAGAGGGCAAGACGCCCAAAGAAGTATGTGCCTACTTGGCGGATAAGAATATTTGCGCTTGGGCAGGACACTTTTATGCTTTGCGCGCGGTTGAGGTCCTTGGCTTATTGGAGCAGGGAGGAGTAACCAGGATGGGAATGTCTGTGTATAACTTACCTTCAGAGATTGACTACACTTTGGAGGCAGTTGCTGAACTTGCAAAATCGTAAAGTTTGACTCAGGGGTTAGGTTTGCCCCCTGAGTCAAAGTGTATTCGTACTCAACTTATATTTACTTGGAAACTATCGGGTCCGCTCTCACCTCTATACTTCTTTTATAAATCTCATCGCCAACTGTCAACTTAATCATATAAGTACCTACTTTCGCACTTGGAACCGTATACTCCTCCCCTAATCGGAAACTCAAATATCCATTAGTTAAAACTTGGATAGCCTGCCGAGCTTCTAGTGGAGTCTCTGCGGCTTCAAAAGCAGCCTTAGCCCTCCTGATGCCGGAGAAAGAATATTGCTGACTTAGGTCTTCAAAAATATCTTTGATATGCTGCTCTTGTTCTGGCGTGAAAGGTTCTGGATCAAATTGAAGATCCCATCTATATTTATGTATTCCCGGTGTATTCAATAAAGTATCCACTTTCTTGTTGCCATTCTGATCGGTAATTTCAATCAGGACATCATCTTTGACCTCTTTGCCTACATAGTAAGAGATCATAGCCCCATTTTCAAACAAAGCTCTGGCTAAGGAGGAAGTATTTTGTATGGATGCTGGATTATCGCCTGCAAACCAGAAATGTCCACGTTGCCCACCTCTACTTACATTCTCCCACAAAGTAGCCTGCTTTTGTTCAAAAAGATAAGCCTTAGACTGGAGAACTTTAGAAGATAATTGCTGTAATGGGGTGATATCATCCAATATCCAAATGCTACGTCCATGTGTGCCAACTATGAGGTCATTCTCTCTCGGATGAATCTTTAGATCCAAAACTGAAACCGTAGGCAGATTCAGTTTCAATTTACTCCATTCTGCTCCGCCATTGATAGAGTAGAAAACGCCCGTTTCTGTGCCGAGGAATAACAAGTTAGGATTTCTGAGATCTTCTCGGATAACGCGCGCTACTTCCTGCTGGGGAAGATTATTGCTGATATCTGTCCACTCCCGTCCATAATTGGTGGTCTTAAAAACCCATATCTGGTTATTGTCACTTCTATGCCCATCAAAAGTCACATAGGCAGTGCCTGGATCAAAGTGGGAAGCTTCCACACGACTCACCCACATACCGTTCGGTACGTTATTGATGTTGTCCCTGACATTCGTCCAGTTTTCTCCTCCATTTGTAGTCACTTGGATATTACCATCATCTGTGCCTGCCCAAATGATATCCGGGCTGATATTGGAGAGAGACAAGGTATAGATGGCGCAATGGGTTTCTGCCCCTGTATTGTCAGGGGTAATTCCACCGCTTTTCCCCTTTTGGGTCTTCTCTGGGGCGTTGGTACTTAAGTCTGGACTAATGATCGACCAGCTTTGACCACTATCCGTGGTTTTTAGTAAGTAGTTAGCGGCCAAGTAAAGAGTCTTGGAGTCAAATGGTGACATTTGCAGTGGTGCTGTCCAATTGAAGCGAAATGGCAGTCCCTTGGCTCGTACTTCTGCTGGAATCGCTTGTTCGTAATTGACAATATTGTGAAATCCAGGGTTAATCCTTTGAATACGGTGCGTTAGGGGATCATAGCTAAAGGTGCTACCGTTTTCCATTTGTGTAAACATCTTTCTCCAATTGGATGGATCGGCATGTACAAATTGGCCATCTCCCCAGTGTAGCTTCCAGTTGGAGTCATTCAGTATTCCCCGGGCGTCCCGACTAAAGCTAGCAACGCTGTACATTCCATTATCTTGGTATCCCCCGTAGACATAGTAGGGGTCACGCATGTCATAGCCGATACGGTAAAATTGACCAATGGCGAAGTTGTCAAAAAGGGTAAAGCTTTTTCCGTGATCATGGGTGATAGACATCCCTTTGTCCGCTCCTAAATAGTAGCGTTCTGGATCATTAGGGTCCAACCACATCGCATGAAAATCACCGTGTACCTCTTGATCTTGGCTGCCATTGCGTATAGACTTACCACCATCATCTGAGACCATAAAACGAGTTGTTAGCAGATAAACTTTTTGATCGTCATGTGGGTTAATGCGGATTTGACTGTAATAGAAGGGGCGATTGTTGTAGGTGTTGATGTACGTCCAGCTTTTCCCACCATCTTCACTTCTATATACACCAGAACCTGGTTTACTTAGATCATCTGTTTGCTCTGCTTCAATAAAAGCCATCACAATTTTCGGATTCTTCCTGTAAATGGCTAGGCCAATTCGTCCGGTATCACCAGTGGGTAAGCCATTTGTTAGTTTTTGCCAGCTTTTCCCACCGTTGGTAGATTTGTAGACACCACCATTTGGACCTCCGCTATGGAAATGCCAAGGTTGACGAAGACGTTGATAGAAGGCCGCGTACAATATTTTTGGATTTTTAGGGTCCATGACAAGATCTATACAACCCGTCTTTCCATCATCAGGTAAGCCATTTGTTAGTTTTTGCCAGTTCTTACCTCCATCAGTCGTCATAAATAGACCTCGATCTCCACTATACCCCCAAAGGTGACCTATTGCCCCAGCATAGACAATATTGGGGTCTTTAGGGTGAGTGACAACTCTGGCTATCTGGTGGGTGTTTTCTAAGCCCATATTTGTGAAGGATTTCCCTCCATCGGTGGACTTGTAAATACCGTCTCCCCAGCTTACACTATTCCGGTTGTTGGCTTCTCCAGTACCTACCCATAGGATGTCTGGATTTGGCTGAAAAAGTGCAATATCTCCGATAGAAGCGGTGCCGTAGTCATCAAAAATGGGTTCCCAAGTAGTTCCAGCATTGTCGGATTTCCATACTCCCCCAGATGCCGAAGCCGCATATACGTGGGCAAAATCATTCTCAACGGCTTCTATGTCTACAATGCGGCCACCCTGATTAGCAGGACCCACATTTCGATATTTTAAGCCTCGCAATAGCTCGTCATCTGAGACTTGTGATAAAAGTAAACTGGAAAAACAGATGCATATAGCACAAATGATCAGTGTGAAAAGTTGATTCTTCATATAATCGTTTCAATTAGCGTTTAGTACTACTTCTTTCGAGAGGTTCCTTCTCACCGCTGCTTAACAGCAAAGCATGGCTCCTCTTTGAGGTATGTTTAAAAATAGAGATTAAACCAGTAATTCCATACTGCTGGAGATGGTGTGAATAAGTTTGCAGCTAAATTTAGGCTTTTGCAGGAATAAGTTTACATTTAAAAACTAGTCTTAATGAGTAGGTCATCTTATGGGGGCTATTTAGCAAATAATCTTTATCATTTTCCCTCATCATCTAACCCATTAATATTCTAACTATGCTAAACAAACTTGCCTATTATTGGTCTGTCCTTGTATTAATCTTTTTGTATTCCTGTCAGGAAGTTCCACACTATGACATTATCATTGATAATGCTCAGCTCTACGATGGTTCTGGCGCGGCACCGGCAGCTGGAAGTTTAGCCATCTTGGGGGATACCATTGCAGCTATTGGAAATTTAGGAAATGCTACGGCGGAGGCACACTTAGATGCGAAGGGAATGGCTGTTAGCCCGGGCTTTATCAATATGCTCAGTTGGGCAACGGAAAGTTTAATAGAGGATGGGCGTTCGATGAGTGGCGTGATGCAGGGGGTAACCTTAGAGGTAATGGGGGAGGGGTGGTCTATGGGGCCTTATAATGATAAGATGAAGGAGGAGGAAAAAAATGCCCAAGGGGATATTAAGTATGATATAACCTGGACGACTTTGGGAGAATACTTATCCTTTCTTGAGCAAAAAGGTGTCTCTACCAATGTGGCTTCTTTTGTTGGGGCGACCACCTTGCGGATACACGAGTTGGGATCAACTAATAGAGCGCCATCTGAGGAAGAGTTGGAGCGCATGAAGGATCTTGCCCGTCAAGCCATGGAGGAAGGAGCCTTAGGTATCGGCTCTTCATTGATTTATGCTCCGGCTTTCTACGCAAAAACGGATGAGTTAATTGCTCTGTGTGAAGTAGCTGCCAAGTATGGTGGGATGTATATCACCCATATGCGGAGCGAAGGGAACAAACTGCTGGAGGCTGTTGATGAAGTCATTGAGATTGCGACTTCCGCTGATATTCCAGCAGAGATATACCATCTAAAGGCGGCGGGTAAAAATAATTGGCCTAAAATGGATCTTGTGATCCAGAAAATTGATAGTGCTAGATCGGCTGGCATACAGCTAACGACAGATATGTATAACTACGTGGCTGGTGCTACTGGCTTGGATGCCTCCATGCCTCCTTGGGTACAAGAAGGTGGATATACGGCTTGGGCTGAAAGACTAAAAGATCCCGCTATTCGTAAAAAGGTAATCTCCGAAATGCGCACAGATGCCCAGGATTGGGAAAACCTGTATTATGCTGCTGGTTCGGCAGAAAAGGTGCTATTGGTCGGGTTTAAAAATGACAGCTTGAAACAATATACCGGAAAGTCTTTAGCAGAGGTGGCCAAAATTATGGGCAAGAGTCCCGAAGAAACTGCTATAGAATTAGTGATAGCAGATGGCAGCCGAGTTGGGACCGTGTATTTTCTGATGTCCGAGGAAAATGTTAAGAAGCAGATTGCTCTTCCCTACATGAGTTTTGGTTCCGATGCCGGTTCGATGGCCGCAGAGGGTGTTTTTCTGAAATCTAATCCACACCCGAGAGCATATGGTAATTTTAGCCGCTTGTTGGGGAAGTATGTTCGAGAGGAGAAAGTCATTCCATTGGAAGAAGCTATTTACAAACTTTCAGGCCTACCTGCGAGCCATCTGAAGTTGAAAAATCGAGGACTACTGAAACCAGGCTATGCAGCCGACGTCGTGATTTTTGACCCGAATACGATCAGCGATCATGCTACCTTTGAAGAGCCACATCAATATTCTACGGGGGTCCAGCACGTTTTTGTCAATGGTGTCCAAGTATTGAAAGATGGGATTCATACTGGGGCAACACCAGGGCAGGTAGTAAGAGGTCCCGGTTGGAAAAACAAATAATGCTAGAGATCCAATTGTATACATATCACAATTTAAGCATCAATTTATGCCAAAAGTCGTTGGAAGGATATCCTACATACTGCTATTGATCTTTGTAGTTATTAGAGGTAACAGTCAAAACCAGATCATCCAAAAGCTGGATGTTTATATTGAACAAGCTCAAAAACAATGGGAAGTTCCTGGCTTATCTGTTGCAATTGTCAAGGATGGTAAGGTTTTATTATCGAAAGGCTATGGTGTTCGATCCTTGGCTTCTCCGAAGCCAGTAGATCAAAATACTATTTTCAGTATTGGTTCCACTACCAAGGCAATGGTTGCAGTGGCTATGGGAATGCTCGTTGACGAAGGTTTGGTTGCGTGGGAGGATAAAGTGATGAAGTATCTGCCCGATTTTCAGATGTTTGACCCCTATGCCAGCCGGGAGTTGCGGGTAAGAGATCTATTTACACACAATGCTGGGCTAGGCAATGCTGATCTATTATGGTACTATAATGATCTCTCATCGGATGAGATCTTGAAACGAATGAGAATGTTCAAGCCAGCTTACCCATTTAGAGGCGGATATACCTATCAGAATATCATGTATTTGGCTGCGGGAAAACTCATTGCAGCAGTTAGCGGAAAAAGCTGGAGAGCTTTTATGCAAGAACGCGTATTTTCTCCCTTGGGGATGAGCAATACTTATCCAAGTTTACGGCTCTCTCAGCAACAGCAAAATCGTTCAATTGCCCACCATCATATCGAGAATCGGGTCACTCCCATTGAGGATTGTAGTGCAGATCCGATTGCGCCCGCTGGGGCTGTATGGTCTTCGGTTAGTGATATGGCTAAATGGATGCAATTCTTATTGGATACCGGAAAGGTCAGCAACCAAACCTTATTGGATCTTGAGACTTATCAGGAGTTATTCAAGCCGCAGGTCATCATTCCAAGAGCACAATTTTACCCGACCACAGCCTTGACTAATCCGACTTGGACTACCTATGGATTGGGATGGTTTCAACATGACTATCATGGATATGCTTTGCAGTTTCATACGGGAAGCCTTCCAGGAACCGTGGCCATTATCGGATTAGTACCTGAATTAAATCTAGGGGTTTATATGCTAGGGAATCTTGATCATGCCGAAGTCCGACATGCCATTCTCTATCAAGTAATCGATGCTTTTCGCGGGGAAATGGATAAGGATTGGAGTAGTGACGTTAAACGTTTATATGATCAGATAGGAACGCGGCAAATGATGCAAAGAAAGGAAGTCCTGCGATCTAGGCAAAGTAAAACCAAACTGAGTAGGGAGATGTCCTCCTATTCCGGAATATACTTTGATCCATTTTGGGGAGAGGTCGAAGTAGTAGAATCTAAAAACACATTAGAACTTAGGACTAGTAGCCAACTGAGTGCGACATTAGAACATTGGCATTACGATACCTTTAATGCCAAATGGTCCCGAAGATGGATGGGGGATACCTTGGTTTCTTTTGAGTTGGCAGGCATGAACGGAGAGGTTGAAACACTTAAGATTGGAAATAGAAAATACAAGAGAATTTCAGATTAGGCGCATATGAAGATCCGTGGAAATTTAGTGGACATACTTAACCGAAAAATCAGATATGTCCAACTAGAAATACAGCAGGGGAAAATTAAGCAATTGATGAGTTTACCGGGACAAGGCAAAAACTTTATACTGCCAGGTTTTGTAGATGCTCATGTCCACATTGAGAGTTCCATGTTGGTTCCTTCAGAGTTTGCCAAGTTGGCGGTAGTGCATGGTACAGTTGGAACCGTTTCAGATCCACATGAAATTGCCAATGTCAATGGCTTAGAAGGCGTAAAATACATGATCGAGAATGGAAAAACGGTTCCCTTTAAATTCAATTTTGGGGCTCCGTCTTGTGTCCCTGCCACCAGCTTTGAATCCGCAGGAGCTACTATAGATGTTAAAGGTATTGCAGAGCTACTGGCTATGCCTGAAATACGGTATTTAGCTGAAATGATGAACTACCCCGGTGTACTCCATGCGGACCAAGAGGTGATGCATAAAATTGGGCTGGCCAAGTTGAAAGGTAAACCTATTGATGGTCATGCTCCCGGTTTAAGAGGATCGGATTTAGATACTTATATAGCCGTAGGGATTTCTACGGATCACGAGTGTTTTACCTATGAAGAAGGCCTGGAGAAATTGCAAAAGGGAATGAAGGTACTTATTAGAGAAGGTAGTGCAGCCAAGAATTTCGAAGCATTAATCCCACTTCTATCCTCTTTTGCTAATGATTTGATGTTTTGCTCTGATGATAAGCATCCGGATGATCTTTTGGAGGGCCATATCAATCAATTGGTGATCCGAGCTTTACAAAAAGGGTATGACCTATTTGATGTTTTGCAAGTGGCCTGCATTAATCCTGTTCATCATTACAATTTACCCATTGGACTACTACGGCTTGGTGATCCAGCAGATTTTATTGTAGTAGAGAACTTGGAAGAATTTCCCATCTTGGCTACCTACATCGATGGCCAACTGGTAGCCGAAAAAGGTACTACTTTTATCCAGACCGAAGCTGCTGAAATTATCAATAACTTCCAGGCAGAGGTCAAATCGATTTCGGAATTCGCCGTCGAGGCCACAGGTCAAAAAATTCAACTGATTCAAGCGTTGGATGGGGAATTGCTAACCCAAAAAGCGGAAGTAGCAGCTAGGGTTGTTGAAGGAAAAGTAGAAGCAGATGTGGAACGAGATATCTTGAAATTAGTTGTGGTTAATCGATATCAAGATGAGCCGCCAGCTATTGCTTTCATCCGTGGGTTTGGCTTGCAGAAGGGGGCTCTGGCTTCCTGCGTGGCGCATGACTCTCATAATATTGTAGCAGTCGGCACCAATGACGAGGATATATGTAAGGCCGTCAATCTAATAATTCAGGCGAAGGGAGGGATCGCTATAGTCACAGGAGTTGACGAGAAAGTGCTGGCTTTGCCCATAGCAGGAATCATGTCGAACCAATCTGGCATAGAGGTAGGCAAGGCCTATGCAGCATTAGATAATTATGTTAAAGATGTCTTAGGAAGTACTCTGAGGGCTCCATTTATGACTTTGTCATTCATGGCTTTGCTAGTGATCCCTTCGCTGAAACTTAGTGATAAGGGACTTTTTGACGGGGAAAACTTTACTTTTACACCACTGTTTGTACAGTAAAATCCCATTTTTAATCGGTTCAGTCCTTTACAGCTTATGTTGCAAAAATTCCAGGTATTCGGTATCCGGCATCATGGACCAGGTTCCAGTGAGCGATTGTTACGAGCCTTGGAAGAATTGCAACCTGATTGCTTGGTTGTAGAGGCCCCTGCTGATGCAGAAGGTGCGATCAAATACATGGGCTATGAAGAATTAGTGCCTCCTGTAGCCCTCCTTACTTATAATCCAAAAGACTTACAAGAGGCTTCCTACTTTCCCTTCGCTAGTTTTTCTCCAGAGTGGCAAGCCATTCAATACGCCGTCCGTTCAGATATTGTGATTAGATTCATGGATCTACCCATGGGGATGCAATATACCTTGCAGGAATGGGAAAGAGAGGAACGGCAATTGAGCTTCCGAACCGAGGGCCCTACCGTAGATCTTGCCTTACAGCGAGATCCTCTTGGATACATGGCCAAGCTCGCTGGGTATAATGACCGAGAGAGATGGTGGGAAGCAACCTTTGAACAAATTGCAGATGATCAAGATGTCTTTTCGACAATCACCGACCTGATTCGGACGCTGCGGAATGATAGTGGTCGAAAAGAGTCAGATGAAAATCTCCGGAGGGAGGCATACATGAGGAAGGTGCTTAGAACTATAATCAAGGGAGATTATGAAAGGGTGGCTGTTGTTTGCGGTGCGTGGCATGCTCCTGCATTGGTGGATTTATCAAAGTACAAAGCGACCCGCGATAATGCCTTGCTCAAAGGGATCAAAAAAAAGAAAATAAAGACTACTTGGATACCGTGGAGTTACAACCGACTGGCCTTCAATAGCGGTTATGGGGCGGGCGTTCTTTCCCCGGCCTGGTATGATTTGCTCTTTAATCACAAGGAACAGGCGGTAACTTATTGGATGATTGAAGTAGCTCGTCTATTCCGGGAGCAAGATTTTAATGCTTCTTCTGCACATGTTCTGGAAGCTGTCAGGTTGGCAGATACCTTAGCTACGATCAGAGGGGTGGCAGTACCCGGACAGGTTGAAATAGAGGAAGCGGCACTGGCTATTTTTGGAGAAGGAGATTCTGCTCGTTTAAATTTCATACGTGATCGTTTGGTAGTAGGGGATAAGGTGGGGAAAGTGCCTCCAGATATCCCTAGCATCCCATTTTTAGATGATTTATTGAAACAGATCAAGTCTTGTCGATTATCTAAGTATTGGGAGAGTACCAAAGTCGAATACTTAAAAGGAACCGCTACGAACCCTCGTGGAGGAATTGATCTACGAGAACCCAAGGATTTGCAAAAAAGTCATCTTTTGCATCGCTTGAGTTTATTGGGAATACCTTGGGGACAAGTCAAAGAGGCGAACGCTAACGCAACAGGGAGTTTTAAGGAAATCTGGCGAATGGAATGGCAACCGGAGTTCAGCATACGCTTTATAGAAGTAGGAATATGGGGTAATACCGTTCGAGATGCTGCGGTTTCTTTCGTTGGGCAAGAGGCTGCTGATACAGAATCCCTATCTGAGGTTGCAACCTTTATCGGTCTGGTATTGAAGGCCGATTTGGTGGAATTGATAGATCCTTTGATCAGTCGACTACAGGCTTTGGCGGCCATGACTCAGGACGTATTCTTCCTTATGGATAGTCTACCGGCTTTGGTAGATATCACACAATATGGAGATGCTCGAAAAACCAATGTAAGTGCAGTCTATGATCTCATTGATGAGATTATTCCAAGAGTTTGCATCGGTTTATCCACTGCTGCAATCGGCATCGATGAGGAATTTTCAAAGGAGTTATTCCAAAAGCTGCTCGGGATTAATCAACGCATCGGCTTACTCAATAATCAGACACATATTGAGCAATGGAATATAGCATTACGCCAACTCGCCGATAACCCTAAAACGGTTCCTCTGATCCGAGGGATTAGTACTCGAATATTATTTGATAAAAGTGCCATGGACATTAAGGGCACAACCAATCGTCTCTATTTTGCACTTTCATCGAGTGCCCACGCTCTGGAGGTTGCCCATTGGCTAGAGGGATTTTTGCACGGGAGTGGTTTAGTGTTGATCTATCATCCTGCACTTTGGGAAATGCTAGATAGTTGGGTGGATACTTTGGCACCAGAGGCATTCCAAGAGGTATTGCCAGTATTACGTCGTACGTTCTCTAATTTTCCTGGTCCAGAACGCACAAAGATGTTAAGCTTGGCCAAGCAAGGGGTAGGTCATATCGCTACGGTAGAAAAAAAGGCAATCAATCAGGAAAGAGCGGAGTTAGTTTGGCCTACTTTACAATTGCTCTTGGGAATTGATTGACTTATCTTTTACAGCCCGTCTTTTGTTTTTACATATCATCTCATTTTCAAGGACTTATATTTCTCGCAGCTCGCCTTTTGCAATAACTAAGTAGCCCCTTCCATTTTTAACTGTTACTTAATACTGACTTGATGTTGAATTGACTTCCACGGGTGATATTTGTGATGTCAATCGTTGATTTCTTGCTGTCATCTTCTCTTTTATCTTTCCTGCAATATCTAAAGTCGCTTTGCTCTTTCGGTCTGCACCGCCCGGTGCAGGCCGAAAGATTTTTTGCTCTTGGAGCATTATGAATCCGTCCAGATAATTTTAAGCCTGATGAAAAGGTGATTATTTGTCTCCTACCTTGATCCGAATGTAATCACTTTTCGTCCTAAAAATTGGGAATTGAATCCCTCATTTTATAGATTGGATCTACTAACAACCCAACCATTTTGATGAAATACACGCCAGGTCTGATGCATTGGCACCATATAAGTCGAAAAGGCATCTCTTCCTTTTTTCCTTTTCTAAACATGATATGGCAAAAGAGTAATTTGGTTTTATTCCTGTTACTTGGCTTTTTGTTGACTAATTCGCTTCTAGGTCAACGAGAATTTACCGTACAAGATGTTCCTGATCCGAAACGGACAGGAGGAGGTTATGTAAGTGATCCGACGAACATCATCTCCTTCGAAGCTAGACAAACCTTAAATCAGCTTATTGGCCAATTGGAAGGGAATTCAACAGCACAAATGGCGGTGGTTGTACTACCGTCTATAGGGCAACAAGTACCGAAGAGTTTTGCTACTGAACTCTTTAATACATGGGGAATAGGTCAAGCGAGTGTAGATAATGGATTGTTGCTTTTAGTGGTGATGGACCAACGTCGATCTGAGATCGAGACGGGCTACGGTTTGGAAGCCGTGCTTCCAGATGTTATTTGTTATCGAGTCTTACTAGATGAATTAGTGCCTCAGTTCCAACGGGAAGCTTATGGAGAAGGATTGATTAGAACCGTTTCTAGATTAAAGACACTGCTAGAAGACCCAGCAGCACTAGAAGAGATTAGAGCTGCTGAAAGTGGTCCAGAGTTGAAGCACATATTTGGCTACCGAGTACATCCAGCACTGTATTGGTATATCTTAGTTGCTGTTCTCTTTCATATTGGGGTGGCAGCTTGGATTATGATAACTCTGGGCAATAAAGAAGATCTTTACGATAAGTATCGGCATGTGCGCTATGTTCAAGGCATCTTCTTCATGGTTATCTTCCCCGTGCCTTATATCTTTTTCTACTTCATCATTCGTCGTATCTCAAAAAGGTTACGTGATCAACCTCGTTTCAGTAAATTGAATGGCAAGCCCATGCGAAAATTGACGGAAGAGGAAGAAGATGATTATCTCGAAAAAGGACAGATAACGGAAGAGGCATTAGGCGTCGTGGATTATGATGTTTGGATTACAGAAGATCTCGATGATGTAATGGTATTGAGATATGCTAAGCGGTTCACTGCCTATTCCAAATGCCCGGAATGTAAATATCAAACCTACCATTTGGCACAAACACAAACGATCAGTAGAGCCACTTACAGTAGTTCTGGGAAAGAAAAACAGATATATGAGTGTAAGAACTGTGATTACATTCACAGTAAGATAGTGATCATTCCCAAGAAATCGAGTAGTTCTTCCTCCTCGGGTGGAGGAGGTGGAGGTAGCTGGGGCGGAGGTTCCTCTGGCGGTGGCGGTGGCGGCGCAAGTTGGTAGCACGCTATTTACACCCATGTTTAACTTTAGAGCATCAATATAAATGATAAATATCCGTCTTCTACAAGCTACTGATGCGGCAGATTTTCGCCAATTACGTTTATTGAGTTTTCAAGAGTCTCCATTAGGCTTTAGTGAGAGTTATGAGGATGAATCGAAACGTCCTTTGTCTGACTTTGAGGAAGAAATTACGCCGCTCGGGAAACCTCCCGCTTACTATGTATTAGGAGCTTTTTTGGAGGAGGAACTGGTAGGTTTTGTAAAGTTTAAGCGGGATAAGCGTTCTAAAGCGCTGCATAAATCCATGGTACATGCAATGTATACTAAGGCAGAACTACGGAATCGTGGGATTGGTAAACGCTTGATGGAAGAGGTGATCAGAAGGGCTGAAGTTATGCCCGGGCTTGAACAGATTCATTTATGGGTTTTACATACCGACCGGTCTGCTTCGGGTTTTTATAAACGCTTGGGTTTTGTCCCGCAAGGCCCCATGGTGAAGAAAGACCTGAAGGTAGGGGATCAGTATGTTGATGCAGAGTATCTCGTCTTATATCTCTAATGGCCGTTCTCACCTATACGGTCTTCGTACTAAGATAACCACAGTTGCTAGGAAAGGCCCATGGTCGTCTGCTGAGAATCAAATTTCGAGCAGAAATTGTATTTTCACTGAAACAGTAATCAAGATTAGCTAGTATGAAAATCATCGACCTTTCTAAGCCTATCCAGTATACCAAAGGAGATCCCTGGTTTATGCGCGTAAAGATAAAGCACAAGCCACATCGCAAAGCCAAACTCTTACTGCGGTACTTGGGTCTTCCGACTCGGCTTTTTCCAAAAGGTTTTATCGGTTGGGCTGATGATACGATACAGAAGATGGGGGTACACTCCACGACTCACATAGATGCCCCTTGGCATTACGCACCTACTTCTGAAGGAAAACCAGCTAAAACCATTGATGAAGTTCCGTTAGAATGGTGCTTTGGAGAAGGTATAGTAATTGATATGAAGCACAAGCCCGATTTTGAGGCTATTTCCGTCCAAGATATCAAAGAGTTCCTGGAAGATAATAAGCTCCGAATAAAGCCCGGTATGATTGTGTTAATTAAAACAGGTCGAGATCAGCACATGGGAACCAAAGCCTTTTTTGAAAAGGGTACTGGTATGTCTGCTGAGGCTACATCCTGGATTATTGATCAAGGTGTAAAAGTGATGGGAATTGATCAATGGGGCTGGGATTTGCCACTTCCCCATCTCATTGAACGAGCCAAGAAAGAGAATGATGCGAATTTATTCTGGGAAGCCCATTTGGTGGGTCGGGAGAAGGAGTATTGCCACATGGAGCAATTGACTAATCTGGATGCCTTACCTTATACCGGATTCAAAGTAGCTGTTTTTCCACTTAAGATTGTAGGGGCTTCAGCGGCACCAGCCAGGGTGGTAGCCATGTTGGAAGACTGATGTTCGATTTCTAGAACTAATCGACCAGATAATACAGTTTTTGATAGCAGGAAGGAGTTGTATGCTATGTACCGCTGTAGTTGTTCTTGGCAGTATACATTGCAAAAAAGTAAAAAATGTAAGCCTTCGAGAACAAAGTGTCTCTAAATATGTATTTTAGATTCGGATTCTTATTTCACAAAAAAACTTAATTAGTATGAAAGCTCTTCGACTGTTCCTGTTTGTGGCAGTGTCTGGCATGGTTCTTTTTTCTTGTGGGACTGCTGCCACCAGCGTTGGACAAGGCAGTGTTTCGGGAACTGCCAGCCAATCTTTAGCAGATGTATTGCGTAAAAATAGTTCATTGATCATCAGGGGCAATGGAGAAAGTGCGAAAATCACTGTAAGAGGTGCCGGATCGATCAATTTGAATACAGAGCCTCTGTTTATTGTAGATGGCGTTCCGATGGGGAATAGCTATGCTAGAGCCAATAGTGCTGTTAACCCTAACATGATCGCAAGTGTAAGAGTATTAAAAAGTCAATCGGAAACCACGATCTATGGTGAAGATGGTAATCATGGTGTGATAATAATTAAGACAACGAACTCAGGAAAATAACATTCCGCCGTTTACAAGAGATACATAGGCATTATCCGGCAGGATGATGCCTTTTTTAATTTACTCCTCCTCTCAACAGGTATTTATATCCCTAAAAAATCTATTGATAGGGTTAAATATTGAGTCTTGGTATATTCGGCTTGCTCAGCCGCCATATACTTCCTAATATCAGATTGGTAAATCAAGTATAGCTACATCCATACATCATAAAATTTAATTCTATGAAAAGATCACCTTTGACTTTATTCTGCCTGTTGATGCTTTCTGGAGTATTGCAGGCTAATCTATCCTATGAGGATTTAACAAAAGACTTTGTGGTAGGAAAAGCAGCTGTACAATCACTTAGTGTGATGACATTTGGACCTGAGGGTATCCTATTTATTGGAGACGCTAAAGGTGGAAAGGTATTTGCGCTAGATGTGAATGACCGGAAGAAGAATCCGAGCTTGCAGGGTTTTGGTTTGGCCGATATCGAATCCAAAGTTGCCAATCTCCTTGGAACAGATGCGAAGGGTGTTATTATTCATGATTTCGCAGTAAATCCAATTTCGCAAAATGTTTACTTGGCAGTATCCAGGGCTGATGCCAACTTGCTAGGTTTCTGGAAAACGCCGAATGATATTAGTAATGCTAGTATTTTATTGAAGATTACACCAGATGGAAAGATTACGGAGGTCGATCTCAATCAGATTAGCCATTCTAAGGCGGTGGTGCCAAAGGTTATCGATGAAGGAAAAAGTAAAAACTACCGGAAGAGTGACAATCGTACAGATGCCATTACCGATTTAGCTTACCATGACGGAAAGCTTTATATTGCTGGTCTATCCAATGAGGAATTTGCTTCTGCACTTCGCGTTGTTGACTTTCCCTTTGGTAAGAAAGCGCAGTATTCCACTCTGGAAGTGTACCACGTGGCACATGGTGCTTATGAAACGGAGGCGCCCATTCGAACCTTCCTTCCGTATGAAATAAATGGTAAATCCTATCTCTTAGGTTCTTATACCTGCACCCCTTTCGTGAGTATTCCGATTGAAGAGCTAAAGGCTAAGCAACATGTGAAAAGTAAAACACTAGGGGAGTTTGGCTTTGGCAATATCCCGTTGGACATCATTCATTATAAGAATAAAGGAAAGGATTATATTTTGATGTCAAGTTTTTCCAAAGCGCTGATTCGCATTGATCCAGAGAATATTCCTATGCAGAAAGCACTGACGGAACCCTTGAAAGAGGGAGAATATGCAGTCGGAATTCCACATGATGTCTTATCGAGGGTAGGAGTTACTCATGTGGATAATTTGAATGAGAAGCATGTACTGGTGCTTCAGCGTATGCCTAACGGGCAGTTGAGTTTAAGGTCCTACAATACGGATTGGTTGTAATATGATAAAACATAACATCAGCTGGTGGTTATTTACCCTAGTTGGGATAACCACCAGTTGCTTTGCCCTCAAAGCCCAGTTCGAATTGCCCGCGGTATTGGTAGCAGAGGAGGCACATCCCTTCTTTGGTAGCTTAAGCTTGGATACTACCAGGATGAGCCCTCCTATGGAATCCTTTAATGTTTTTACCCAGTACCCAGGAAAGGGCACACTGCCAATGCTTGGGAAGTGGGTAAATAAAGTACAGCGCTATTATTTTGTACCCCGTTTCCCATTTCGTCAAGGCGAAACCTACTGGATGAAATGGAAAGGTGAGAACGGGAAGGTGAATATCTCTAGCTTTGATGTTCCAATTCGAAAAGAGGAGCAAGCCCCATCCATTGTCGGTATCTATCCATCTGCTGACCACTGGCCTGCTAATCAACTCAAGATTTATGTGCAATTTGACCAACCTATGCGAGAAGGGTTAGCCTTGCGGTACATCCAAATACTGAATGAACAGGGAGAGGTAGTAGAGCGCCCCTTTCTTGATATGGGGCAAGAATTATGGGATAAAGATCATCGCCGGCTGACGCTCTGGTTTGATCCAGGACGGATAAAGACCGGACTAATTCCGAATGAAAAGTATGGCCCTCCACTGCTTCCCAACCGTGTCTATCAATTGAGCGTTCTTCCAGGTTATCTAGCTAGGAACGGAATAGGCATGGAAGAGCAATACCGAAAGACCTTTCATACTAGATCTAAAGATCAGGATCGTCCCGACCCTCGTCAATGGGAATTACATTTACCTCTCGCAAATACCCGCCAAGCTTTACAGCTCCAATTTTCTGCATCACTTGACTTTGGGTTACTAAAAACGGGGATTTGGATAGAAAATGCCTTGGGACAGCCGATTGAAGGGGAGGTAGAAATAGGCGCGGAAGAGCGCTCCTGGAGTTGGGTGCCAACCAGCCCCTGGAAAAAAGGCCATTATCATCTAAGGATAGATGAAGACTTGGAAGACCTGGCGGGAAATAACCTCCAAAGGCTTTTTGATACCCCAATCAAAGACAGCGCAGATCACACAGAGCCACTGCCAACAAGCATTCAGTTTGAGATTAAAGTCAAACACTGATTTGAAGGAGAAGCCCTTTTGTTGTCCTTACCCCTATATTATTCATTTCAAAAGCATCAATGTCCGGGCGTCCAGCAGAAATGTAATAGAGAGATAGGAAATTATATATCGATCTTTGGAACCAGATGTACCTCCTGCATAGGGGGATTTCTTCATTTGGAGCATCTTACTGATGAAAGCTGCTTATTTCAGGTGGCTGATCTGTCTTTACCAATAGCTTAACGGTATCTGAAAATTATATGGAAGTGGAGTTTCCTTGTAAGTCTGTACAAGGCATACATCCTATTTTCTAATATCTAAAACCCGACAGCTATGTGGAAGAACCACTTAAAAATCGCTTGGCGAAACCTAAAAAAATCGAGACTGTATACCGCTATTAACATTTTCGGCCTTTCCTCCGGTCTGATCGCCTTTCTGTTTATTCTGGTTTATATACAAGATGAATTGAGTTATGATACATACAATCCCTTTTCGGACCGATTGTATCGCGTGGATTTTCAGGGGAGGTTGGGAGACCAGGAAATCAATTCTGCCCAAAATGCAGCTCCTCTGGGGCCGGCCTTACAAGAGACTTATCCAGAAGTAGAAGGGTTTATGCGTTTTCGAAGTCACGGGAGCTTTTTGGTAAAATACCAAAATAGACATCATAAGGAGGACCGGATAACCTTTGTAGATAGTACCTTCTTTACCCTTTTCAATATTCCATTGATTAAGGGGAAAGCAGCGGAGGTGTTGAAGGCCCCAAATAGTATAGTACTGACAGAGAGCATGGCTGAAAAATATTTTGGTATAGAGGAGCCCATCGGTAAACAGTTGATTTTGGATAATGAGGATGCTTTTGAAGTGACGGGGGTGATGGAGGAAATTCCACATAATACACACTTTCAATTCGATTTTCTGTTGTCAATGAGTACAATTGAAGAAAGCCGAAATCAACAGTGGGGAAGCTTCAATTTTAATCTGTATCTATTGCTCCAAGAAGGTACTGATGTGGGGAGTTTCCAGAATAAAATTCAAGATGTCTTGATCGAAAATTTTGGGAAGGAGATCGAGCAATATGTTGGCTTAACTTGGGATGAATTTATAGCGACAGGAAATCAAGGCCAATATTTGCTTACGGCTACCAAGGATATTCATCTCCATTCTAATTTCGATGGTGAATTGGGGGCTAATGGCGATATTGCTTATGTATGGATCTTTTCCATTATAGGCTTATTCATTCTATTTATTGCCTGCATCAACTTCATGAATCTTTCTACGGCTAGCGCTTCTACCCGAGCCAAAGAAGTGGGGGTTAGAAAAGTGGTCGGTGCCGCTAGGCGTTCTCTAATCGAACAATTCCTGAGCGAAAGCTTGTTGATCAGCTTGATGGCAGGAGGAATTGCGGTGGTGGGCATCTGGTTTTTGCTACCCTATTTTAATGATCTATCGGGAAAAGACCTTCCTGAGCTGTTAATTCGGAATACAGGCTTTATTCTTCTTGCAGCTTTGATCAGTATTGTAGTCGGAATACTAGCGGGAAGTTATCCGGCCTTTTTCTTATCAGCTTATCAACCCATTAAAGTTTTGAAGGGACATTTGGAACGAGGAAGAAGCAAAAGTCTTTTGCGCAGTGGGTTGATTGTATTCCAATTTTTGATCACTACTTCTCTAATTATTGGAGCATTAGTCGTGTATCGACAATTACATTTTGTACAAAATAAGAAGTTAGGATTTGATAAAGATCAAGTACTGATTGTCAATGATGCCTATGCCCTGGGAGATAATATAGGAGCCTTTAAGGAAAAGATGTTACAAAACCCAGCAGTTGAGGTCGCTTCCGTCACAGGATACTTGCCCGTACCGTCTTATCGTAATAGTACGTCTTTTTTCAAAGGGAATAGCCCCGTGCCAGAAAATGCTATTTTGATGAACAATTGGTACATCGACCACGATTACATTCCGACTTTTGATATGGAGATGTTGGGAGGAAGAGCCTTTTCAACTTCTTTTCCCTCCGATAGTTCAGGCGTGATCATCAATGAGAAGGCTGCTGAATTCTGGGGTGACGAAGATCCTGTGGGGAAGACGGTTTCGGAGTATGATAATCAAGATCGATTGGTGACGCACACAATCATTGGTGTAGTTCAGAATTTCCACTATGAAAGTTTGCGGAGCCGAATCCAGCCATTGGCCTTGTTCCTTGGTGAAAGTCGTGGAGCTGTGTCTATGCGCCTCAAAACAGATGATATGGCGAGATTTATTGCTTTTCTGGAGAAAAGTTGGAATGATATGGCTCCTGGACAACCTTTTGATTATAGCTTTTTAGATGATAGGTTTGATCAGATGTATCGCGCTGAACAACGGGTAGGGCGGATCATTAGTACATTTACGATATTGGCGATTTTTATTGCTTGTATTGGACTTTTTGGTTTGGCTACTTTTGCTGCTCAACAGCGTACAAAGGAAATTGGCATTCGTAAAGTATTGGGGGCTTCATTGAGTGGCCTGGTAGGCTTGCTTACCAAAGACTTTTTGGGTCTAGTGATGATTTCACTGTTGATAGCAATACCTATTGCGTGGTATGGTATGAGCAAATGGCTACAGAACTTTGCTTATAGTACAAAGCTAGACTGGTGGGTATTTGCAGTGGCTGGATTATCGGCCATTTTGATCGCTTTTATAACGGTTAGTTTTCAATCGCTACGAGCGGCATTGGCAAATCCAGTGGAAAGTTTACGAAGCGAATAAAGTAATGAAAAGCCCCACTGATACGAATCGTCAGTGGGGCTTTTCATCTCAAGTCATGATTACTGAAGAGTGCTTTTGAGGCCGCCTAGGTGTTTTTTTTCTTTTCTTTCTCTTTTTTCTTACCCCCTTCCAATTCCCAATCAAAGTGATCTTCATCCTCGTCTTCTTCGGTACGATCTGGAGGTAATTTGGCTCCTGGAGGCAAGTTGACCTTTGGTCCTTCTTCGGAAGGGTCTTCTTCTATGGACCCACCATATTCTGGAATATCTCTCCAATCTTCCGGTTCATCCACCAGTTCAATCACCGTACGGAACTCTTTTTCTAGTGCTTCCTGAATATCTCTCTTCCGCAGTTCACTGAGTTCAAAATCAGACTTCACTCGCTTCTTCGCTGATACCACATTAAATTCCTCTAAGGTCCCCAGAATGCTGTAGAACAGATTGAACCATCCTTTTTTACGAGCCTTCTTTGGTTTAAGATTGGGATCGTGCCGGGTGAACTTTGCAGAAATGACCTGCCCGGCATTGACCTTAATGTTGTAGGCTATCTCATGCTCAAAGGAGTGTTCTCCGCTAATGGTAAGATTTAAGGCATTACTCTGAATGAACATCACCGGTATATAAATCCGCTGGTTTTTCACTTCGAGGAAGTTTTCGATGTTCGTGAACTTGATATTGCGTAAATCTTTCACCTTTACAAAGGATGAGAAGCGTTCAAGCATCTCAAAATCCTTCAAGAATCCATCCTTAATCCCCACTCCAGCCAGTACTCGAAGTTTGTCTGTTAGGAAGTTTCCTTGCTTATCCCAGTAAGCATATATCGCAATCTTAGAATCCAGATCTCCATCCAGATGCTTATGAGAAAGTACGTCTTGCCCAAAGTTCTCTCCTTGTCGGAAGAACTCCTTAATGTTAATCTGGTTACAAGTCAGCCTAGCTACCAGGCGAGGTTCTTCTTCCAGGTAAAAGTTGCCATCCAAGATGAAACTTCCATCCATGGCATTGGTATTCCCTCCAATTGACATCTGGCTATTGTCAAAGGTCAGTTTCCCCTCAAAATCTTTTCCTTCAATCTTATTGAAGTTGTATTCATCGATTTTGGCATTGAAAGTGCCGTTGAGGAAATTGGTGATATGCTCCCGTTTTTGAGACCTTTCCTCTTTCAATTCTTCTACTGCAACATGGGCAGCCTCTGCTTGATCTTCCGTAACAGTAGTTAAGCTGAGTAGGCGATCGAAGTCAATTTCTTTGGCAAATAGATCCGCTGTAAAAGCTAATTCAGACCGCTTGGAATTCAAAGAGTCAGCAAAGAGTACGGGAATAAAATTGTAGGCTGTGCCTTGAAACATAATATCACTGCCTGCGCCCTCTAGATTCAGGTCTTCAATTGCTAAAGTATTGTCCTGCATGATTAATCGACCATTGTCGATCATCATCTTTTCTTTATTGATAGTCAAGAAGGCATTATCAAACTCCAACTCTCCCGAAGCACTGACACGATTGATACGACTAGTACTGATCATATCATTATAGCGACCATTGATCTTAATATTCTTCAACTCAATTTCCCCACCTCCATTGTTTATTCGATAACTTTCCAATAAACCATAGGCCATTTTAAGTGGAAAAACTCCATCCATCGCAAAATCAATTTTAGGATCATCGAGGTTATTCACCTGGAGGTTGAATTCCAAAAGCTCTCGATTAAAGTAGCCTCGAAACTGATCTATTTTGAGCGTACTACTTCTATTGTTGCGATATTTTCCATTATCGAAGCTAGCTAGAAACGAAACATCCTTTAAGGTACCATCCATTTTTGGATTCGTAATCTTACCGTCTTGTAGCCGAAGTTCCGCCTTGATTTCGGGATTCTTAGTAGCACTGGATTCCCCATGCATGGTGGCTTCCACCACAAATTTTCCAGTACTGGAAAAATCACTGAAAGAGGCGAGTTGCTCCTCCGGCAAGAGTTGAATCATAGTGCCAAGGCTACTCTTTTCGCTAGTAAAAAAGAGATCATAGAAAAGAGCATCTCCTTGGTTTTCGATTTCCCCATCCACTTTGAAGACATTGGATTCAATTTCCAGGACTACATCTTCAAACTTATACAAGCCATTTGCCAAGTCAATAAAGAGATTGGCATCGTAATCAATATGCTTGCCGGCTAAGTACCTGGCTCCTTCCAGCTCTATAAATCGAGTTACGATGGTGGCATCACTACCTAGAGAGAACTGTTCCGTAGAGAATTTACCCGAAAAATTAGCATTGATCACTTTAGCTACTATCTCCTGCTTTGCCCGCTGATCTGAGAAGATCAATTCCATGTCCTCGAGCTGAGCTTTGTTTACGGCAATGGTGGGACCTTTGCCTCCCTTCGTTTTTTCTTCCTCCTCAGTACTTGTTTCATAAATGACGTAGTTGGCATTTCCCTTTTTGTCCACCTGCACTTGTAAAGCACCGTCAGAAACAACTACTGACTTCACTTTTATAGTTGATCCCAGCAAACTGAATAAGCCCATTTTGAAGGCTACTTGCTCAGCTTCCAAAAGGACTCCTCCTCGATTGTCTTCTACAACTACTCCCTTCAGGTTGGCTGAAATATTGGGGAAGCTTCGTACGACGGTAAGATCAAAATCCTCAACTGTAAGAGAAGAGGTCAAGTTCTTGTTGATCTCTGTCAGAATAGTTTTTTCAATCTTACTTTGGAAGATACTGGCAAGGAATGTCGCTAATACGATGAGGACTAGCAGGCTTATTCCACCAATGATGGCGAATTTTCTGAGGAACTTTTTCATGTGCAGAAGGGTTGGGAGTGAAAAGGGTTATAAAGATAGCCCAGAACGAATAAAATTATAGGCTTTTGCTGCTTACTGCAAAACTTTACTTTTCATCAATACTCGTATTTACAGGCATATACATATCAAAAACAGATTTACTATTTATTCAGTTTCATCCTATTAGCGCGGGTTCCTACTGTATTAAATGCTTGAAAATCAATATTTATTATGCCTTAAGTGCCAGATGGTGTAATTTTTTTTAGATTTTTTTTACCAAAGATTTGCACTGTATAGATCAGGAATATATATTTGCACTCGCTTTTACAGAAAGGGCGGTTAGCTCAGTTGGTTCAGAGCACCTGGTTTACACCCAGGGGGTCGGGAGTTCGAGTCTCTCACCGCCCACCAGAGGTCTCCAAATCGGAGACCTTTTTTATTGTCGCGTTCTCAATCCCTCTCCTCCACTTCCCGCTGAGAAGAGTGATCAGAATCACTGCTTTCCGAATCTTATCCACGCCCCATGTAGGGCATTCCACTGGCCAAAATCGTGACAAAGGGCATGTTGACAGAAAGTGGGAGTTGAGCCATATGAAGAATGGCGTCAGCTACATGCTGTACATCCATCGTAGGTTCTATGGCAATGGAACCATCGGCTTGTGGCACGCCACTAGGCATCCGTGCCGCCATGGGGGTTAGGGCATTGCCAATATCAATTTGACTACAAACGATCTTGTATTTTCGACCATCTAGAGCAATGGACTTGGTGAGGCCACTGATAGCGTGTTTGCTCGCGGTATAGGCGGCAGAATTCGGCCTGGGGGTATGCGCTGAGATTGAGCCATTATTAATAATACGTCCTCCTCTTGGTTCTTGCCTTTTCATGAGTCGATAGGCGGCTTGGGCACAGAGAAAACTTCCGCTAAGATTTGTTGAAATGATTTGATTCCATTGATCCCAACTAATATCTTCAAATGGTGTACCTGCGATGTTGGTTCCTGCATTGTTAAACAGGACGTCCAGTCGGCCAAACTTCGATTCTATGGTTGAGAATAGCGATTGAACAGAGGAAGGATTGGAGACATCAGTGGCAATGCACATACCTTGATCCGCTGCTGGACCTGCCTCTGCAAGGGTTTGTTGCAGTTTTTCCACCTTACGGCCGCAAAGCACAACTTTAAAATTATGTCGTAAAAGGGTGAGGGTAGTATTTTTACCTATGCCTGAACCGGCTCCGGTGATGAGGGCTATTTTTTTCATACCCCAATTTGCACATTTCCGAAAAAAGACTGAAAAAAATGCAGTTTAACCTAATTGTATTTGGGAGTAGGTTTAGCTGGAAACACATCCGAAGTTCTTCTCAGCCAAAACGAGACTAACTCCGGATGCTTCCTCTGTACTAGTTATTTGGTCAGCCACCAGCCCAGCCAGGCTCCAGTCGCACCCCATTGAACAATGGCATCTATTAAGTCAGGAATAGAATCTGTTTCAAACCAAACAGTGTTCAGGTAATTGATTGTAAAATAGCCAATCAAGCCAACAGCCAAGGAGGAAAGTATAGCGGTCTGAAAGCTTAAGTTGGCCATCTTCATCAATAACCAAGCCAGTAAAAAGGCAGAAACAAAATCGATTACAAAGCCTCTGAGCATATTTATTCCCATATTATTGGAAAGAGAATCATGGTAGGAAACCATGGCCCAAGGTTTGCCCATCCTTTCTTCCATCATTGCTTCTTCTTTTTCCATAGACGCGCCGATTTCTGCACGGGGAATAAAGTAGGTCCCTTCTTCCAAGTTTTCTTCCAGCACCTTCAAAATCGCATCTTGATTAGGAGTATGGCCCATTTGACTGTTGTGTATGCCGAGCAAAGCAAAGGAGAGGAATTGCCAAACGAAGAGGATTAGTGCACCAACTAAGGCACCAATGAGCAGTTTTTTCATGATAAAATGGTTTGATAGATGGTTTAGAAATTATTTGTTTCTAAAATTAAACAAAAAAATGCAAAAACCTAGTCTTGTATCTATGTTTGTTTTATCATGATGTATTTAGGTCTTATTAGCCAATACTTATTTTTCTGCAATTGGTTGCATTATGATAATTCATCTTTAAACTCTTGCTTTACTATTATCTTTGCTTGGTGAATTAACAAAACGAATATGCCAAATCGACTCACCAGCCTAAGCCTTTGCTTATTTGGACTCTTATTTCTATCGCATTGTACAACTGAACCTACAACTGATTCCAGTCCTACTTTAGATCCATTAACTTATGTTGATCCCTTTATTGGTACGGGTTACCATGGGCATACATTTCCAGGCCCCACACTACCCTATGGCATGGTTCAGCTTAGCCCTGATACCCGCTTACCAGGTTGGGATGCATCTAGTGGATACCACTACTCAGATTCTACCCTATATGGCTTTTCCCATACACATTTAAGTGGTACGGGAATTGGGGATATGGGAGACATCCTTTTCCTCCCATACACGGAGGACGATACCGATGAACTGTTAGCTTTTTTCAACAAGGAAACAGAAAAAGCATCAGCAGGGTACTATCAAGTGGAACTGGAGAATTTTGGCATCAAGGCTGAGTTGACATCTACTCTTCGAACGGGCATGCATCGCTACACTTATCCTAAAGGCGTGGATAAAAAGCTTTCCATAGACCTAGGACATATCTTACAAGCCAATTGGGGACATAAAAGTCTAGAAGGCGGGATAGAAATAGTAGATCAGCAAACCTTAAAAGGTTATCGCGTTTCCAGTGGCTGGGCCCATGATCACCCCACTCATTTTTACGCGCAGTTTTCTACTCCTTTTGAGCTTATTGAAGCTAGAGATGGTCAGCAAGTATTGGGTACAGAAGAGTTAGCTGGAAAGGAGCTGCAGTTGCTACTGCGTTTTCCAGATGCAAATTTGGATGAAGTGCTCGTGAAGGTGGGAATTTCTTCGGTTGATACCGAAGGTGCTCGGAAGAACGTAAAGGCAGAAAATGCCGATTGGGATTTTAACCAGATTCGGAAACAGGCCGAAGACAGGTGGCGGACAGCTTTATCAAAAATTACAGTACAGAGCCAGGAAGAGGAGGTCTTAACAAATTTCTATACAGCGCTCTATCATTCTATGCTTGCCCCCATGATAGCCCAGGACGTAGATGGCCGTTATCGGGGTATGGATAAAGAGATTCATCAAGCTTCCGCCGGCTTTACCAATTATACAGTCTTTTCGCTATGGGATACTTTCAGATCACTCCATCCCTTGATGACCATTATTGATCGGCAGAAAACCAAAGAGTGGGTGGCGGCATTGCTAAAGAAATATGAGGAAGGAGGTGTTTTGCCTAAATGGCCTTTGGCAAGTAATTATACAGGAACAATGGTGGGCTATCCCGCCGCTGCCATGATTGCGGATGCTATAGCCAAGGATATCGAAGGCATCGAGCTGAATGAAGCCTTAGCAGCTACGGTATACAGTTCAGAATATCATCCGGAGACTATTGCCAAGATGGTGGAGCCACGTGCACAGCAGTTGATGCCAAAACATCTAGACTTTATTGATCGACTCGGATATATACCAGCCGATTCGGTACGCCAATCCGTTTCATATGGCTTGGAATGTGCTTATTACGATTTTTGTATTTCCAGAATTGCCTTGAAAGCTGGCAATACTGATTTAGCAGAAAAGTATGCTCGCCGAAGCTTATACTATCAAAACTACTTTGATTCAAACTGGGGCTTCATGCGAGGTAAGTTAGCCGATGGAACCTGGCAAGAACCTTTTAATCCCAACTATTCAGATCATGAAATCAGCCCCTACGTAGAAGGTAATGCGTGGCAATGGTCTTGGTTTGTACCGCATGACGTAAGTGGGTTTACGGGCTTGTTCGGTTCTAAAGAGCGTTTTGTTGCGCAATTGGATTCTTTGTTTACGACCAGCTCTGATATTGCGGGAGAGAATGCTTCGGCAGACATTACAGGTCTAATCGGACAATATGCTCATGGTAATGAACCCAGCCATCACGTTATTCACTTCTATAATTATCTGGGGGAACCTTTCAAGGCACAGGAACGAATTGATGAAGTGCTACAAACGCTATATGCGCCTACTCCTGCTGGAATCTCTGGCAATGAAGATTGTGGTGCGATGTCAGCCTGGTATGTGTTGAATGCGCTAGGTTTTTACCAAGTATGCCCTGGAAAGCCGGAGTATTCGATTGGGCGGCCAATGGTCGATCACGCAAATATTCGATTGGAAAATGGCAAGACCTTCGAGATTCGCGTGCGAAACAATAGCCCCAAGCATCCTTATGTTGCTCAGGTCAAATTGAATGGAACGGTGCTCCACCAACCCTTTTTTGACCATTCTGCACTGATGGATGGCGGGATTCTAGAATTCGAAATGACAGATCAAATTCCGATGAATGGTGGGAACTAAAGAGAAAGGAATTAGGTTATAGTATTAACAACTACAAGGGGCCATTTTTAAGGCCTCACTCGCTTCTGTGTAACAACAAAGACTCGATACGATACGGCCTTAAAGCCTGTAGGTAACACATCTTACGACGCTCTTTTTAGCAGTGGTCTTTTATTATCCAATGACCAAGCTGAGTAATGAATTGACATTATCTCAGCCAGCTATCCTTTTGCTTTTATTCTTAAACATTTCTAAATTCCTATCGTATGACAGAAACGCGTAGACTCAAGAATGTGGCTGAAAATTGGCAAGTTCTAGTACAGTGTTTGTCTCTTTTGAGCCAAGAATCAGTTTCCGATATTCAAAGTGGCAACATCAATAAACCACATTTGCTACAACTGTTGCAATTGATTATCAAGCATGCAGGTAAAATGCGTGCAGACGTTCACCTCCTACAGTTGAGCGAAACCATAAAAACACAAAAAGACATTGAAGATTTGATACAGAAAATTTCGGCAGATAAAACTACAGCAGATTAATTTTCAAAAAAACCAAGGAATTCCATTTTAGCAAAACAATCTGTGGCCTTTTCCTATTCCTTTAGAAGAACCATTTTCTTATAGGTAGAACTATAAAGTCAGACGATATTGATTATTTTGGCTGACTTAAAGGAAAATACTCCATGTTATACGACAATCACGGCAGGATTATTAATTACGTTCGGCTTGCAGTAACAGATCGTTGCAACCTGAGATGTTTCTATTGCATGCCCGAGGAAGGAATTGACTACATTCCTAGAAAAGAGCTGCTCTCCTATGAGGAGATGGAGCGAGTTATTGGCCTGCTGGCCAAAATGGGAATCTCGAAATTGCGAATTACGGGAGGAGAGCCCTTTGTACGAAAGGGGATGCTGGAATTCATGCAGCGCTTAAGTGATATTGAAGGCATTGAACAGATGCATCTAACTACGAATGGCACGCTTACGGCAGGCATGGTACCGGATCTAAAGCGTATTGGGTTTAAATCCATCAATCTAAGTATGGATACCTTGGATAAAGAGCGATTTTTTCAAATCACCCGTCGGGATTATTTCGATACGGTATGGCAGACCTTTGAAGAGCTTGTAGCAGGCGGGATTACCACTAAGATCAACGCAGTGGTAATGGAGGGGAAGAATATTGATGACCTTATCCCAATGGCAGAGTTGACTAAAAAGTACCCCGTAAATGTCCGATTTATTGAGGAGATGCCCTTTAACGGAGAAGGCAGTCATTACCCGACGCTAGAATGGAATGCCAGGAAGATCATTTCCTACCTCAAGGAGCATTATCCGGATTTAGAAAAAATCCCAGATCCTAAACATTCTACCTCTGCCAACTACAAGGTCCCTGGATATCAAGGTTCCATTGGAGTGATTGCCGCATTCAGCAGATCCTTTTGTGGTTCCTGTAATCGAATCCGTTTAACACCCCAAGGTATGTTGAAGACCTGCCTTTATGATAATGGAGTGTTTAATATCAAAGACTTTATCCGCAATGGAGCCACGGATGCGGAACTCAAAGGCGCTTTCCTATCCGCCTTGGGCAATCGGGCTAAAGATGGTTTTGAGGCAGAAAGACGACGAGGGTTTGACCGACCTGTTACAGAATCCATGTCTACCATTGGAGGATAAATCTTCACGGGAAAAAAACATCTGATGATAAGCGTAAAAGAAGCGACGGAAATCATTTTACAGCATAGTGTGGATTATGGTGTGGAAGAGGTACCCTTAGTTGAGGCTGTTGGTCGAATATTGCGAGAAGATCTAATTGCCGATCGAGATTTCCCTCCCTATGATCGGGTCACGATGGACGGCATTGCGATACAATATGCTGTTTATGCACAAGGACAACGCCAGTTTCCGATTGAAGGGGTGATTGCAGCAGGTGATCCGGAGGGGGAATTAAAGGAGCCAAGCCATTGTGTTGAGATTATGACTGGGGCTGTACTGCCGAAAGGGGCTGATATTGTGATTCGCTACGAGGATCTGGACATCAAGGATGGAGTCGCCACTGTAATGACAGAGGCCATTAAGTCTAGTCAGAATGTTCATCGTAAAGGAACAGATCGACCTAAAGGTAGCCGCATTGTTCCTGCTGGACAATTCATTTCCCCAGGTGAGGTTGGTGTAGCCGCAACTATTGGCAAGGCAAAACTGGAAGTGGCCAAGCTACCTAGGACCGCTATTATTTCTACCGGAGATGAACTGGTGGATGTTTTTGAGCAACCTTTACCCCATCAAATTCGACGCTCCAATGTTTATCGTTTGCGCGCTTCGCTCAAACCTTATCATATTGAAGCAGAGGCTTATCATTTGGTCGATGACCAAGCTGTCATAGAGCAGAAGCTGGGGCAACTGTTGGATGAATATGACATACTGATGTTAAGTGGAGGCGTCTCTAAAGGAAAATTTGACTTTATTCCCGCTGCTCTTGAGGCATTGGGTGTCAAGAAGCTATTTCACAAAATTAAACAACGCCCAGGAAAACCCTTCTGGTTTGGTAAGGCTCCCAATGGAAGTTTAGTATTTGCTTTACCAGGTAATCCAGTTTCTTCCTTTATGTGTACACAGCGCTACTTCTTTCCTTGGTTGAGGAATAGTCTAGGACTAGACCCCCTGAAGGTTCCGACGGCTCGCTTAGAAAAAGACGTAACTTTCACCCCTGATCTTACCTATCTATGTCAGGTAGCGGTGAGTTATGATCAAGAAGGACGGGTACTGGCTACGCCCGTAGAGGGACACGGGTCTGGTGATCTCGCCAATTTGGTGGATGCGGATGCTTTCATGGAATTACCGCAGGGACGTGATGTATTTGAGGCCGGCGAATGTCATCCTATTTTCTTTTATCGATAGGGCCTATCCAACAACGCTATAGCTTTCTCTGACCTATACCTATAATTCATGTCAAAACTTTTCAGAAGAGTTAGGATGGATCAAATTGGTGGAAGCCGTGTGACTAAGTATTTGTTGTACGCTATTGGTGAAATTGTCCTATTGGTCATCGGGATCATGATCGCGGTGCAGATTAACAATTGGAATGAAGTCAAGCAACAAAAACAGTTAGAGTTGCAAACATTAAAGGAAATCCGAGGAAGTATAGAAACGAATCTAGCTGAAATGGAAAGGCTATCGGCAGCTCATAGTGCTCAGGTCGAGCATTTTAAGGATTTAGTTACCCACATGGAAGAGGACCTCCCTTATCACGATTCCTTGGAAACCAAAATGGCGGCCATATTTGGCTGGTACACTCCGCTTTTTGACTTTGCCCCCTACGAAACCCTCAAAACAAGAGGTGTGGAATTGATTAGCAATGATACCATCAAAAGAAATATTATAGCTGTTTATGAAAAGGTGATCTTTCGAATTACCGATGGACTAGAAAAATTTGAAAGTGGTAACAGCACGGCTGTGGTCTTACCCTACTTCTCTAAACACTTTGAGCTATACAACACCAACCCTCCAAGGGTCAAAGCGAATGATTATGAGCGTTTGAAGAGAGATCCTGAATATCGAAACATTCTACAGCTGCTCATTGGGATACGGAGCTTTGGTGTAAACCTGTCCAATGCCTCGGCTCAGGGATTAGAAGCTGTGGTGGAATTACTCAACAAAGAGATAGATCAGCAAGAATCTTGAAACTCAGTTCCTGATAACTTTGTGTTAGTCTAGTTGACAAAGCTACTGTTAGTTGTTAAGTTCTTTTAGGATTTGCTGAGCTTCCTCATGTTTATCGGCGGAGGTGTTACCGCCCAAGGTTTCCAGCCATTTCTGAGCATTAGTAGTATCTTCTTGCTTTAGATAAGCTAAAGCAAGATACCATTGAGCAAGGTTTTGATAGATATCTTGATCGGGAGAATTGATTAAGTTAGTGAATAGTGCTTGTGCAGTTTCCAGTTGATTTAATTCTAGATAACAAATGCCTGAGGCCAGGATAACTCTTCCGTCAGGGTTTTCAATTTCTTCAAATAGTGATACGGCCTCTTTATAGTTTCCTTGTTGATAAAGTTCATTAGCCGCGAGAAGTTTTACCTCCGAAGTAGTCCCCCTGGAATTAACGGGAATTGTGTAAATCGCATAGTACTTTTCGAATAAGTTTGCTTTGTTTTGGGTGGAATTCCACCACCAGGCAAAAGCGATCACAAACAGAATACTTGCCGCAATAGCACCCCAGCGACGAAGGCGCTTTACTTGATGGTGCTTCTCGGCAAAAGTGTTTTGATGGATAACCTCTAATTCTTCTTTTAATGTCAGTTCTCCATAAGCTATCACTCCATCTCTAAGCCGACTATACGTTTTAACTTCCTTCTGTAGCTCTAGATCAGTTGCCATTTGATTTTCAAATTCCTCTAGGGATTGTCCTTCCAGATTATTGTCTAGATAGTCTACAATGCGTTTGACCTTATCTATCTTTTCCTCCATATTCTACTTTTTGAAGAACAATTCTTTCAAGCTTATGCTTTGCTGGACTAAATTCTTTAACCTAAGCATGCACTTATATTTTTTATTTCTTACTACTTGTTCATTGGTGTAACCCAAATGGTTAGCAATTTGGGCCATTTTCATTCTTTCGAAAAAGTAAGCCATGAGCAAGTTGCGACATTTTTCGCCTAATCTACCTATTAGTTCTTGTAAAACACCAGCCTCCTCCTTTTTATACAGCAGTTCCACCTGTGTTTTATCTAATGAGACTACCTCCTGGTTTTCTGGAAGCCGTACTTCTTTTTTTCGCTTATATAAAGAAGTTAACCACAAGTTTTTACTTACGGAATATAGATAGGTTTGGATGCTAGAATACAACTGAAATTCTTCTTTCCTGGTTTGTTTATAAAAAATTATTATTGCATCTTGAAATACGTCCTTTGCGTCATTTGCCGTTCCGTGGTTTTGGGTTATTAGTTTTTTTATGGCAGGATAATGAGTTTTATAGAGCGTGCTCAAAGCCTCTTCCCGATCGTTTTTTCTATGTGATTTTAGTTTAGCCAGTATTTCTTTGTCATTTTCGCTCTTCATCTAGTGTTGTTCTTTTGTCTTTCTTAGGAGGAATCAACCAGAGATGTTATTTAAGTTTTTTTACGTCTACCCAGCTGATTAGGCAAAATAGGGATTATTTGAAAATCAATTGCAGCAATTCGACACTATCGCGTTCTAAACTTTCATGATATGAACAAATACATAATAAGTCTTAAAACCTACTTGTTCTTCTGTATTCTATTTTACTCCGTGTTGATGACCTCCCAGGCATTGGCTCAATCCAGTGATTCAATAAGGGCTACGGAGATATTCAAACTAGCCAAGGAACAAACTAATACTGACCTAGACAGCAGTCTTATAAACTTTAAATTGGCGGCAAAACTTTTTAAAAGAATTGGGCATACGGAATACTACTTATATGCATTAAACAACCTTTCACAGGTTCATCTCTTTGAAGGACAAGTGGACAAAGCTAGCGAATATGCAGATATGGTCGACAAAATAGGTGCGACATACTATAGTGATACAAGTAGACTTTACGCAACTCTATTATATTCGCCGGCTTCCATCATTTTGCATAAAGGGAATGTATATGAAGCTGCTCGTCTATTCCAGAAGAGCATTGATATACTTTCTTCGAAAAAGGACCTTGATCTCCAGCATGCACTGATATTGTCTTATTGCTACGAATCCATGTCTGTCTGTTCAACGAGTCAAAATGATTTTGATCGATCTATTGAGTACCTGAAAAAAGCTATGATAACCATTGAACAAGTTTACGGGAAAGCGCATTTGGTAACTCGATTTGAAGCTGCGATTTTTCATGAGCAATTGGGAGAGGCCTATCTCAAAAGAGGGGATTTAACTACAGCTAAAAAACACTATGATCAAAGCTTAAAACTATTTGATCAGGATTTAAAAGGAAAGGAAAAAGAGATTCCGGAGCTTACTTCACGGAGGGGGGTATTATATCTGAGTTTGGCAGATTATTATGAAAACCAGAATTTAGATAGTATGCTTTATTGGGCAACTAAAGCATTGAACACAACTGAAGAGCACTTAAAACAACGGCCTGTGATGGCGTACAATCGCCTTGGTGTGGCCTTTCAAAAAAAGGGAATGCTTACCGAGGCACGCAATGCCTTCAGCAAAGGAATTAACTACTTGGAAGGGTTGGTTAATTTTGAAGATTCCTATACCCAGTATGCTAACAGCTTAATGTATCTAACTCAGTTAGAACTGACAGAAGGAAACTATGAGAGCGGGATGGAGTATGCTTTAAAACTGTTGAACTATTTTTCTTCAGGAACAACTCTAAGTTCAAGCCATGTTAATCCAGATATATCCAACCTCTTGAGTTATTCGTATGAATATGTATACCAAGTGGTAAAGGCCAAGGCTCAAGCCTTTTATGCATTGGGAGATAATGAGGGAGATGAGCAGCAACTTAAATATGCACTAGCCAATTACGACTATGTCTTACAATTGGCCAAGGAAATCCGGCATCTGAAATGGAGTGAAGGGGCAAAATTTCAGGGTGCTGATCGAGACTTTGAATTATATGAAGGAGCCATCAGAACCGCCTTGAAGTTACATCAATTAACAGGAGAGCCTGACTATATTGATGTGGCTTTCAATTATGCCGAGCAAAGTAAAGCTACACTCCTGCAAGAGTCTATTGACGAAAAGACAGCAAAAAGTTACGGTGGTATTCCTGATAGCTTGCTTTCGATAGAAAGAAACCTGCGGATAGATATAGCTTACTTTAAGAAAGCCATTGCTGAAGAAAAGCGGAAACCTGTAGCTGAAGTCAGGCAAGATAGAATTGCAGAATGGGAAGAAAAACTATTTGAGACGAATAGCTCGTACTATAAGTTGATCGAATTACTTGAGGAGCAATTTCCGAAGTACCATAGATTGAAGTATCAGGAACAATACGCCACCATTAAAGAGATACAGGCTAAGGCTTTAGATAAGGAATCGGTATTACTCAACTTTTTTGGAGGAGAAAGTGAGCTCTACGTATTCATTCTCACAAAGGGGGAGAAGCGTTACCAAATTATTGAGGATGTCAAGAATCTAGAAAGGGAAGTACAAGCCTATCTTGAATTAATCAAGCAACCTTCTACACAAACGATACAGATTAAAACTATTTTACATCAGAGCCATAGCATCTATAAAAAACTGCTAGCTGGCCCTCTGACAACTGTTTCAGAAAAGAAGCGATTAATCGTAATTCCAGACAACTGGATCAGTTACTTACCCATGGAGACCTTAGTTACGTCCTATGATGAGCGTGAAATGGATCAATATGACTCTCCAAACGTTCACTATTTATTTGAAGATTATACGGTTAGCTATGATTATTCAGGTTCTTTGTTATTGAAGAATATGAGTTCGAAACCGAAGGGAACATCCCGCAAGCTGTTGGGACTAGCTCCGTCCTTCCGCTCGCCTATTGCTGATGTGGAGCGTAGTTGTTCAAGCGATGAACTGTACTCCTTGCAGTGTAGTCAAATAGAGGTGAAACAATTGAATGACTATTTTTCAGGGATCAACTTTGTAGGTGATTCTGCTACCACAAGTAGGTTTATACAAACTGCCTCTGATTATCAGATTATCCATTTAGCTACACACGCTTGTATAGACTCAGAGAACCCAATGCTGAATAAGATATTTTTTGCTGATGATTATCTGACCAACTATGACCTCTACGGCTTGCAACTGAATGCGGAGCTAGCGGTATTGAGTGCCTGCAATACGGGTTCAGGGCAACTGATCAAAGGAGAGGGCGTAATGAGTTTATCGAAAGGATTCATTCATGCTGGTGTACCCAGTACGGTCACCAGCCTTTGGTCGGTGGATGATTGTGCGACTTCCACTATAATGACAAAGTTCTATGATAATCTGAAGAAGGGTTTGAGGAAAGACAAGGCCTTACAGCAAGCCAGAGTGGAATACTTGGCCGAAGCTGACAAGGCCTTTCAACATCCCTATTATTGGGGAGCCTTTGTGCACGTGGGGAATCCGGTCCCAATATCATTTGGAAAAGGGATTAATTGGTCTCTTATTATTTCTTGTAGTATCGGCACCATTCTATTAGGTTTAGCTATCGCGAAGAGAAGAACAGCCTAATACTTACCTGCTCAAAAATATGGATACATGAACAACTTCCTACATAGACTGAATTACTGTTATCTTAGTTGGGGGGTAGTCCTCCTTATATGCTTGCCTTTTCAAACTCTAGCTCAATCTCAGGATTCGATTAGGGCCAAGGAGCTATTCGATTTAGCTAAAGCCCAGATTTATACCAGTCCAGATAGTAGTTTGCAAAATTTCGAGCAGGCAGCAAAAATGTTTGAGGACCTGGGATATACTGAGAATTATCTGTTCAGTTTGAACAACCTGATACAAGGCTATATTTTTGAGGGGCAAGTAGACAAAGCGAGTGAATATGCCGCTAAACTAGATGAAGTAGCATCCGCTTACTATAGTGATACAAGTGTAGTTTATGCAAAATTACTATACACTCCAGCGTTCCTGATCTTGCATAAAGGTCATTTATCTGAGGCCGCTCGTCTTTTTCAAAAGTGCATTGATATATTTTCTTCTAAAGATAATCTTGGCCTCCAGGTAGCTACAATCCTATCCTACTGCCATCAAATGTTATCTCTTTGCTACAGACTCCAAAATGAATATAATTTGGCAGTAAATCATCTGCTTCGAGGTATGAAAGTTATTGAAGAATTTTATGGTAAAGAGCATATAACGACTCAATTTGAATCAGCAATTGCCGAAACCACGTTAGGAGATTTATATTATAAAAAAGGTGAATTAAGTATTGCGAAAAAACACCTTGACAAAAGCCTAAACTTATTTACTGTCGAACTGAAAGACTCAGGTAAAGAACTTCCAGAGTTGGTTTCCCGTAAAGGAATTCTGTATTTGCGCCTTGCCGATTACTACGAAAACCTGAACGCAGACAGTATGCTATATTGGGCCAATCAAGCACTAGAACTTTCTGAGACTACTTTGAAACAGAGGCCTGTAATGGCCTATAACCGGATTGGGTTAGCTTACCAAAGTAAGGGCATGATTCCAGAAGCACGCCTTGCCTACAACAATGGTATCAAATATTTAGAAGGCATCATCAGTTTTGAAGATTCCTATACTTATTATGGTAATAGTTTAATGCATTTGGCTAAACTGGAATTGGTCGAAGAGAACTACGAGGAAGGTATGGACTATGCGGCAAAACTGTCTAAATATTTCTCCTCTGAAGAATCTCCAATTGCTAAGTCTGCTAATCCAGATATCTCGACTATTCTAAGTTATGGATACACCAATTTATATGAAGTAGCAAAGGCCAAGGCTCAAGCTTTTTATCAAATGGGGGAAGAAAGTGGGAATGAGCAGCAATTTATGAATACATTGCTTAATTATGATTATGCCATAGAATTAGCTAAGGAAATTAGGCATCAAAAGTGGAGTGAAGGGGCAAAGTTCCAGGGTGCTGATCGAGACTTTGAATTATATGAAGGAGCCATCAGAACCGCCTTGAAGTTACATCAATTAACGGGAGAGCCTGACTATATTGATGTGGCTTTCAATTATGCCGAGCAAAGTAAAGCTGCACTCCTACAAGAGTCTATTGACGAAAAGACAGCAAAAAGTTACGGTGGTATTCCTGATAGCTTGCTTTCGGTAGAAAGAAACCTGCGGATAGATATAGCTTTTTTTAAGAAAGCCGTCGCTGAAGAAAAGCGGAAACCTGTAGCTGAGGTCAGGCAAGATAGAATTGCAGAATGGGAAGAAAAACTATTTGAGAAGAATAGCTCGTACTATAAGTTGATCGAATTACTTGAGGAGCAATTCCCTAAGTACCATAGACTGAAATATCAATCACAATATGCTTCCATACAAGAGATACAGGCTAAGGCTTTAGATAAGGAATCGGTATTACTCAACTTTTTTGGAGGAGAAAGTGAACTGTATGTATTTATGCTTACAAAGACCGACAAGAGCTACCATATTATTGAGGATGTAGAGAATCTAGAAAGGGAAGTACAAGCCTATCTTGAATCAATTAAGCAACCTTCTACACAAACGATACAGATTAAAACTATTTTACATCAGAGCCATAGCATCTATGAAAAACTGCTAGCTGGCCCTCTGGCTAGTATTTCTGAGAAGAAGCGATTAATCGTAATTCCAGACAACTGGATCAGTTACTTACCCATGGAGACCTTAGTTACTTCCTATGATGAGCGTGAAACAGATCAATATGACTCTCCAAGCATTCATTATTTATTTGAAGATTACACGGTTAGCTATGATTATTCAGGTTCTTTGTTGTTGAAGAATATGAGTTCGAAACCGAAGGGAACATCCCGCAAACTGTTGGGGCTAGCTCCGTCCTTCCGCTCGCCTATTGCTGACGTGGAGCGTAGTTGTTCAAGCGATGAACTGTACTCTTTGCAGTGTAGTCAAATAGAGGTGCAACAATTGAATGACTATTTTTCAGGAATCAATTTTATAGGTGATTCTGCTACCACAAGTAGGTTTTTACAAACTGCTTCTGACTATCAGATTATCCATTTAGCTACACACGCTTGTATAGATTCAGAGAACCCGATGCTGAATAAGATATTTTTTGCTGATGATTATCTGACCAACTATGACCTATACGACATGCAACTGAATGCGGAGTTGGCGGTATTGAGTGCCTGCAATACAGGCTCAGGACAACTGATCAAAGGAGAAGGCGTAATGAGTTTATCGAAAGGATTCATTCATGCTGGTGTACCCAGCACGGTCACCAGCCTTTGGTCGGTGGATGATTGTGCGACTTCAACTATTATGACAAAATTCTATAAGAATCTGAAGCAGGGCTTGAGGAAAGACAAGGCCTTACAGCAAGCCAGAGTGGAATACTTGGCCGAAGCTGACAGGGCCTTTCAACATCCCTATTATTGGGGAGCCTTTGTGCACGTGGGGAATCCGGTCCCAATATCATCTAGAAACAAGAATAGGTGGATGATGATTATAACTTTGGGAATTGGGGCCATTTTATTAGGATTAGCTATTAGAAGAAAAAGAGTGGCCTAGTGCTGACACTGATTTAGTATATTTGGTAAAAGCTATTCGAATTTCAGTATTTGCATAAGCGAACCCTTATTACTTTCTCCCTTAAAGCCACTCTTATATAACCAACTAAACATAACCGAGCTTATGAAGGCCCACCTTATTATCCCATTCTTGTCTTTGGCCTTGATGGTAACCATCTTAGGGTGTGATGCTGTGAAAGAAAATAATCCTGCTTTCAGTATTACACTACCAGAAAACTTAGGTGATACTACTTTTGATGGCCGCCTACTTCTATTGTTATCGACCAATAATGAAAACGAACCCCGCTTTCAGGTTTCTGATGGTCTGAAAACTCAACTGGTTTTCGGCTTGGATGTGGAAGGATGGGCTCCTGGCCAAACAATTACCATAGATAATGCAGCTTATGGTTATCCCATTCAACAGCTCAAAGACGTACCAAAAGGAGAATATCATGTGCAAGCCTTACTACATAAGTATGAGACTTTTGTCAGAGGAGACGGGCATACGGTTAAGATGCCGATGGACCGAGGAGAAGGTCAAAAATGGAATCGGGCACCGGGTAATCTCTATAGCATTCCATCGAAAGTAAGCTTCGATCCGGCTTCTAGCAAAGGATTGATGGCAGCCTTAACGGAAGAAATTCCTCCCATTGAAGAGCCAGAAGACACGAAGTATATCAAGCACATTAAGATCAAAAGTAAATTGCTAAGTGATTTCTGGGGAAGAGATATGCATTTGGGAGCTCACGTTCTTCTTCCAGAAGGTTGGGAAGAACATCCAAATGTAAAATACCCCTTAGCGATTATGCACGGTCATTTCCCCACCGATTTTAATGGGTTTAGAACCACTCCACCTGATACCACCCAGCCATGTGTTTACAGTTCCCGATTTGATGTGGATTGTTACAATCGAGTTGTCCAACAAGAAGCATATGACTTCTACAAAATGTGGACAGGACCTGACTTTCCACGTATGATAGCCATCGTTATCCAGCATGCGAATCCATTTTATGATGATTCTTATGCGGTCAACTCTGAAAACCTAGGCCCTTACGGAGACGCCATAACCTATGAACTCATCCCGCATATAGAAGAGCAATTTCGAGGAATCGGAGAGGGCTGGGCGCGTTTTACTTACGGAGGATCTACTGGTGGTTGGGAAGCGCTGGCGGTTCAGGTTAAGTATCCAGACGAATATAATGGTTGTTATGCAGCCTGCCCGGATCCTATAGATTTTCGGGCTTATTGCCTAGTCAACCTGTATGAAGATGAAAATGCCTATTATCTGAATAGTGACTTCAAGGAGCGACTGCGACCCGGACATAGAGATTATCTAGGTTTTGTGGATGCGTCTGTGTTGGATATGAATCACAAAGAGCTTGCATTAGGAACCAAGAGCCGTTCTGGCCAGCAGTTTGACATTTGGGAGGCGGTATATAGTCCTGTTGGAGATGATGGATATCCCCGGCGGATCTGGGATAAAGAAACGGGGGTAATCGATAAAGAAGTAGCTGATTATTGGAAGGAAAACTATGATCTGGCTTACATCATGAAACGGGATTGGGCAACACTAGGACCTAAATTGAAGGGGAAGGTGAAAATCTACTGTGGAGATATGGATAACTACTACCTAAATAATGCAGTATATCTAACGGAAGAGTTCCTCGAGTCCACGACAGATCCTTATTATGATGGAGAAGTGGACTATGGTGATCGCGCCGAGCACTGCTGGAATGGCGACCACAGTCAACCCAACCATATCTCGCGGCTTCGCTACCACCGCATGTTTATTCAAAAATGGGCAAAGGAAGTAGCTAGCCGTGCTCCTGCCGGCGCCGACCTGAGGAGCTGGCGCTATTAATGGCTTACGAAACAACCGAGGTTTTGTTTAGTTGTACATAGGCAGCTTCGGCTGTATGTTGGGTAGGGGCTTTTAACCTAAATTAACCTAATATCAAGAGTAATTAACTGCTTTCCTTTTTTGCGCGGCCTACTTTTGTGTTCGAGCAAAATAAAGAAAGCACCATGAAGAAAGTTTTACTGACCCTCTCTCTCCTCTTCTTCTTAGGAAGTATCGTTGCCCAATCCGGGAAATTAAAGATTAATGGAACAGTAGTAGATTCTACGGCTACTCCTTTGGTGGGAGCTACGGTCACTATGATGCACGCCAAGGATTCAGTACTGGCTGGCTTTTCTACGACACAAGCGGATGGAGGTTTTTTGATCGGACGTTTAAAAAAGGATACTTACATCCTTACCATTAGCTATATCGGATACGAAACTTATACTCAAACACTCAAGGTCACCAAAGATGCGGACTTGGGCAATCTCACACTAGAAGAAGAAAGTAAAATCCTAAAAGAGGTATTGGTGAAAGGAGACCGGGTTCCGGTTGTGATTAACGGGGATACCATTGAGTACAATGCGGATGCTTTCAAGACACAGCCCAATGCAGTGGTAGAGGATCTCCTGAAAAGGCTTCCGGGCGTAGAAGTGGAGCGAGATGGTACGATTCGTGCACAGGGGGAGCAAGTACAACAAGTCCTAGTAGATGGGAAGGAATTCTTTGGAACGGACCCTAAGGTGGCGACTAAGAACTTACCCGCAGATGCTATCGACAAAGTACAAGTGTTTAACAGAAAATCTGACCGTGCCGAGTTTTCCGGAATTGACGATGGGCAGCGCCAAAAGACCATCAATTTAGAATTAAAGGAGGACAAGAAGAATGGGGCCTTCGGGCGTGTTACAGGTGGCGGCGGAACGGATGAGCGTTTCTATGGAAAGGCAAATATCAATCGTTTTGCGCCTAACCGGCAACTTTCCCTGATCGGTACCATCAATAACATCAATGAACAGGGCTTCTCCATGAATGACTACTTCAACTTTAGTGGAGGCATGCAGCGAATGATGTCAGGCGGCGGCGGATCCGTTCGGATAGAACTCAACAGTGATGATATGGCTATTCCTATTGATCAGGGAAATAATAATGGCCTCTTCACTACCTATGCTGGAGGACTAAACTTCAACAATGAGTTTAGTAAAAAGCTAGAGATAGGGGGAAGTTACTTCTTTAGCCAGCTCAATCAGGATATCCAGAAGACTAGACGTAGTGAAAACTACCTAGCTGACCGGACCCTGATTAGTGAAGAGCACAGTCTCCAAAAAACGGAAAGAACCAATCATCGATTAAATGTAAATCTCAGGTACCGGCCAGACTCCATTCAGGAGCTTCGATTTCGCACAAACCTGTCCTTTAACCAAACAGATTACCGGCAAAGCAAAGATTCAGAGACTAGCTTGGGAGATGGAATTTTAGAAAATACTGCGAACAGCACCTATTTTTCAAATGGAGAGAACACACTGTTGAACGGCAATTTGGATTATCGTCGGAAATTGGGCAAACCTGGACGTGTCTTTTCTTTAGGGCTAACCTATGGTGTGACAGATCGGACGAGTTTGGGTGAAGTTAGTTCACTTAACCGTTTTGGTTTGTCAAACCCTGTTTCTGCTATAGCGGATACGCTTAATCAGGAGAATGATCAGGATAATCAACGCTTCAGCTATGGTATTAATACCTCCTTCACAGAACCCCTGGGTAAGCGAGAGTTCTTGGAAGCCAATTATTCCTTTTCTAACTACAATGAAGATATTAATCGCCATGTATATGACTTGTTTGGCCCTGCGATGGAGAGTCGCACCTTTAATGATCTACTGAGTTTTAAATATGATAATGCTTATATCTATCATCGAGGTGGAGTTAATTTCCGTTTGAATCGTAAGAAATTTAATTTTTCGACAGGTGTAAGCTTGCAGGAATCTATTTTGCGAGGAGATCTGTCTCCACAAAATGTGGAAATACGCCAAACCTACCTTAATGTGGTACCCAATCTAAGGTGGTCCTACATGATGTCGATGGCTAATCGCCTGAGTTTTGATTATGATGCTTTTGTAAGAGAACCCGACATTCGTCAACTGCAACCGGTCATCAATAACTCAGATCCGTTGAATATTTATGAAGGTAACCCCAATCTTAGGCCTGAGTATTCTCATAATTTACGTCTCAGCTACAACACTTATGATCAGATCACTCTTTCTAGCTTCTTTGCCTTTCTCAACTTTACCTATACTGATGAAGTGATCACTAATTCAGTGAGTTTTGACGACCGTCTAGTTCGTACCATAAAACCCATTAACTTAAGAGAGAACCAGCGCTACCGAGGAAACTTTTCGTATAGTTCACCGATACGAGCACTGCAATTACGTATGAATTTGAGTACGGATCTCACTTTTGTACAAGGGTACAATTTAGTGGGGGATGTACTCAATCGAACTCAACGATATCGGGTGCGTCCGGGGCTAAGACTGGAGAATAGATTCAAAGAAAAGTTCGATTTGGCCGTGGGGACCAAAGTAGGGTTTAACGAAACCAACTATAACATCAATAAGACCTTTGACCAGTCATTTGTGAATCAATCCTATTATGCAGATCTGACTATTCCTCTACCTGCTGGATTTAACTTTAATAGCACCCTAGACTATGACCTATATCGGGATAGAGGAGAGGCTTTTAATCAAGACATCGCCTTGTGGAATATCTCATTGAAAAAGTTCTTCATGGAGTCGAAGCAATTAGAATTGAAATTCACAGTTTTTGATGCTTTGAATCAAAATATTGGTATTAATCGGATGGCTGAACAAAACTTTTTGCTAGACGAACGCATCGAATCTATCGGACGATACTTTATGGTTAGCCTAACGTATAATTTGAGTGCATTTGGCAATCAGGGGGGCATTTTCATTCAGGAACATAGATAGAGGAGCATCTGCTTTGCGGAATGAATACCATGAAGCGACCGATAGCAAGGAATTATTAATGAGTAATTAGTTGTATACAGGAGGTTTGGATTCCAAATCTCCTTTTTTGATCTCAGGTCCAATTTTATCTCTAACTTGCTGGTAATTTACAAGGACTAAATTGACCCAGCATGCAAATGAAAAAAGGTATTGTCTTGTTTTGTCTGCTACTAAGTCTATGTTTTATCCAATGCTCTCCTACTAAGAGTAGCATAGGTAAGGGAAATGAAATGTGGCATGGGCGTTGGCAATGGGAAGAAACCCGTTTGGTTAGAAGAGGAGGTGAAAGTGTCACATTGCCGAAGGATGTAGGCATGGAAATGGAGATTGAGCTACTTTCTGACGGAACTATGAAGGTTTACCATGATAGGAAATGGGTAAAGGATTACACGTATGAAATAAAGCAGCAGTCAGACTTGCTTCTTTTTGTTCCCAGGGTGGATGGGGAGCTTTCGCCTAACATAGAAACTGGAGTACTTCGCTGCACCGCTGATAGTCTCGAGATTGTAGGAGGATACAATGATGCGGGGGGTAACCAGAAGTTCCGCCGCATCAAGTAATGAGTCTGGTCATTTCTATTGCTTTAAAATCTTGACGTTTTGAACGTCGTCATCTACTCTGATTTGTAGGATATAAAAACCTTTTGAAAGACCTTCCAAATCTACCTTGAGGGAGTAAATTCCTTTGTTTATTGGGGCATCCTGCAAGGTCCTTAGTTGTTGACCACTAGCATTTAACAACAAGGTCTGAACCTTTGCTTTTTTAGATAGGGAATAGTGCAGATAGCTAAATGCAGTGCTTGGATTAGGATAAAGTCCAAGTAAAGCAAATTTTTGTGATGGTGCAGTAGCTTCAACGGAATTCACTATCCCTGGTGGGTTAGGCGGGGCAGGTATGCTTTGTTCTGCTTTGGGTGTGCTGGGATCAGCGCTTTCTGTTAAATGGTTATCTTGATCATTGGTGAACCAGGCCTTGGAAAAGCTTTCCATCGCATCCGAGTTAAGAATATCGGTATGGAACCAATCTGCTTGCGCTCTTTCGCCATTGAGGTCCAATAAGAAATAGCCATGCTTGATCAGATCCACATATTTCATGTGTGGATTGGGATTACCTATGTTAAGATCGGTACTAGGTTGAATGACGTTATTCATTTGGGCTTGCAGAATAGTCGCCAAAGTTATGCTTCCATTTTCGTCAAAATTTGCGGAGGTTACGCTAGGGGTAGCAAACTCTACCGCTACCGCTCCTTCTCCCGTTTCCCGATTATAATTGTCATTGGGAGTGTGAAAGGGTACCATACCGAAGACAGAGTTCTCTTCTAGAGTGACATCAACTGGGTGGTCAGCGACGTCAAAAGCAAAGGAGGAGTGAAAATCTCCGGTAAGTATGACTACATTATCAATATTATTGTCCCTGATATAATCAAGAATTTGTGTACGCTCTGTAGGGTATCCATCCCAAATATCTAGAAAGAAACTTTCCACTGCATTATAACCGCCTAGGGAATTGTCCGCGAGACTGGTCCAACCGACATTAAACTCCGAGAACACCACTTGTTGACCAATAACTTTCCATTTAGCGGTAGAGTTGGATAATTGATCTAGAAACCATTGTTTTTGCGTTGCCCCAAGTATTGTTCGATTTTCATCACTTATTGCCTCAGAGGTGACATCATCCAATTGCTTTTGCCGACCTTCAAGTCGGGTATCCAACAGAATAAGATCCATTAAATCGCCATACTTTATCGTTCGATACACGATTTGATTTTCTTGTTCTCGGATGGGCATCCATTCAAAATAGGCTTGTTTTCCAGCTGCCTTCCGATCTTCCCAACTTCCTTCAGCTCCCTCGGTGTGATTTTGTGCACCGTCTTTATAGGAATCGTTGGCGGTTTCGTGATCATCCCAAACGGTAATGAAAGCAGCCTGTTGATGGGCTCGAATCAGGTTAGTATCTAGGCGATAGGTGGAATAACGAGTTCGGTATTCTTCCAGGGTAATGATTTCTTGGGAAGGATCTAACGGACGTTCCGCGATGATGCCATCATTGCCGTAAAAACCATCTGCATATTCATAAATATAATCTCCCAGATGAATGATGGCATCAAGGTCATTCCGTTGGGCCAAATGTCGATAGGCGTTGAAATAACCCGCTTGATAATTGCTGCAGGAGACAACCCCAAACCGCAATTGCTCTACACTTTCACTCCCAGGGCTAGTTTGCGTCCTCCCCGTCAGTGAATGTTTTCCCTCGTACGTGAATCCATAGTAATAGGTCGTACCTGGAGACAAACCACTTACATCTACTTTTACTGTATAATCCCTAATGGCGTCGGTTTGAAAGAGCCCAGATTGTACTACATTTTCCAATTGTGGATCTGTCGCTACCCGCCAACTGATCTCGTAAGGGCCTTCTTCCATTTCCTCAGGCGTGAGTCGGGTCCAGATGATTACTCGGTCTGCTAGCGGGTCCCCAGAAGCAACGCCATGAAAGAAGGGTGCCCAATCCGGATTAAATGAAGGAGGGTTCCTAAAATCCAGACTTCGATTGTGATGAATCAAATGATCTTGACTGGAAAGAAAGAAAGCATAAAACATGAGGGCGCAGAGCCAAAGCGACTTTTTCATGACAGGGCGGGTATTATTGAGTGCTTCAAAGTAACACTTTATAGATGAAACTAGTATTAAATAAGTATTAAAGTGTGGAAGCTGTAAATCAGCTACCTTTGTAATGCAATTGCTTACTATACGACAGCTTCTTTCCTCAAAAATTATTTCTTTGAACAACTTCTGAAAAAAACTAAGTTGAAAAGACTATGAAAAAAAATCTACTATTTACTATTGCTTCCCTACTGATATTGCCCTATGCTCTGATGGGCCAATTAAGTATTACGCCGAATCCAGCTATTGTGGAAAATGTTGACATTACCAAGAGTGAGGTGATAGCCTCTGGTACGATCAAAAACGACTTTGATGTGTCCAAGGATTTGATCTGGACACGTAATATCATCATGATATCTGATAACTGGACTACGGCCGTTTGCGATAAGAACACTTGCTATTTGGTTACCACGGAGACTGCCGAATTCAATTTAGCGGCAGGAGAAGAGAACACAATGAATGTGTATATCTATCCTGAGAACAATGAGGGTATGGCTATTGTCGAAGTGACGGTAACCGACAAGAACGACGAGAATATTTCTGTGAAAGGGACCTACTATTTTAACGCTTCTCCCACCAGCACGGAAGAAGTTGAAGGCGTGAAAGTTGATGTTTTCCCTAATCCAACAACTGATCGCATACGAATTAACAGTATACCTGGCCTACAGCGTGTGCAAGTTTTCTCTATGACGGGACAAAATGTGTACCAGAACCAATTGGCCAGTGGCGAGTGGCTGGATTTGCAACATCTACCCAAAGGAACTTACCTGTTGCGCTTAATGGGTGAGCATCGTCAAACTCTTGGTGCAAAACTGATTCAAAAGCAGTAGCAATCTACCCCGTAATAAGGAGCAGGTCTATACCAAAGAGAGACCTGCTTCTCATTCATATCCATCCTATTTGCGATTTGGTTTGTTGTGTTCCTGGAAGAGTTTTCCCTGTACTACTTCCGGAAGCAATCGGAAGGATTTCCGGTGATGAAGGCAAGGGCCATGTGCTTGTATGGCAGCCCGGTGTTGTTTGGTGGGATATCCTTTATTTTTTGGCCAATCATAAATAGGAAAATCCACTGCAATTTTGATCATATAGTCATCCCGGTAGGTCTTGGCTAAAATGGAGGCTGCTGCAATGGATCGATACTTTCCATCTCCCTTAATGATACATTCGAAGGGGATCTCTTGATAGGGTTTGAATCGATTACCATCTATCAACAGTAACTCGGGGCGGACTGACAATTGATCAATGGCTCGGTGCATGGCCAAAAAGGAGGCATTAAGTATATTAATCTTATCAATTTCCACAGGATTCACTTGGGCGACAGCCCAAGCATCTGCATTTTCTTCGACTATTTCCCTGGCTTCATAGCGTCGTCGTTCGGAGAGCTGTTTGGAATCATTGAGTAGTGGATGCTCAAAATCTTTGGGAAGAATCACTGCTGCGGCAAACACGGGCCCTGCTAAGCAACCTCGACCTGCTTCATCACAACCTGCTTCGGTTAAGTTAGGATCAAAAAAAGCTTCTAGCATAAAATGACAATCCTGATTTGCGGCATAAGTTAAGGAACTCAACGCAACTTGTTCTGAAATCTAGAAAAGTTCACGAATTAAACAACAACCAAATCATTGGTGCCCTGTTTTTTATTGTACATAGGGTAAAGTTAAGCGACCATCAAATTTTTGAAGGATGCTATCGTTTTACTCCTAAAAAGACCTAAATTTGAAAAATTGGTTTCGATTACGATAACCCCTAAATTTTGCTCTCATGAAAGATCCCATTTATGAGCAGGCCCGGAAAAGGGTTCAAGAAAAAAAAGGCTTCTATACACACTTGACGGTATTCATATCTGTAGGTATTTTCTTCTTTGCTATGAATGTACTTACAAGAGACCCCTGGGAACCCAATGAGTGGTGGTTCTTTTTTCCACTCTTGCCTTGGGGGGTCGGCTTGCTCATTCATTACTTTTCAGTTTTTGGCTTACCTGGTACCGATATACTCACTCAAAAATGGGAAGAACAAGAAATGGAAAAAGAACTGCATCGTTTGCGTAAACGAGAAGGTGATGCTCCAGAAGAAAAATTGGACTTAAAGGAGGTACGGAAAGTAAAACGAGACAATTGGAATGAGGATGATCTAGTATAGGGCATGTACCGTGAATTGATACAAATAGAGCTCAAAGACGGGGCCAGTACAAAGATTACGCAATTCGGAGAGGCTCTTAGCCCACATGAGTCCGTTTGTATTTGCCTTTCTGCAATGGGCGTGGCGGGTTCTTATTATCAACCTCTAGCAGAATATCTAGCCGTAAATGGACAAGTAGCTTTTACGACAGATTATAGAGGCATTGGTCATTCCTCCGTTCGCCCTCCTTCATCAGATTTCGGATACAAAGAAATTATTGAATACGACTATAAGGCGATCATGGAAACAGTCATTAGCCGTTTTCCAGATAACCCTATCTATCTTCTAGGTCATACAACTAAAGTAGAACTCTTTTTCGCTACCCAAATTTAACAGTCAGTGGTGTTTTTACCCTAACAATTTTGCCCCCCTTCTTGCCGGGGATCCATTTTGGCATGGCTTTCACTAATCTGGCTGCTTCATCTCCGCAGCCTCCGCCAATATCTCTAAGTACACGAGATAAAACAACGGTACCATCTTTTTCGACCACTACTTCAAGTAAAACGATACCTTTGATGCCTTTTGATTGGGCTTCCTTGGGGTAGCGTATATTAGCCTTGATGTAGTCTTTGAAGGCATACTTACTGCAATGCTGTTTGTCTAGATCACCGTTAACTCCTTCACAGTCTTTACTGAAGAAACGAGGTGCTTCCTCTACCAGACTGTAAACAGGGTCTTGTGCAGACAAAGAAGTGCTTAAACTAATTAGGACAATAAAGAGAAGGTTAAGTCGTACAAATTTCATTGCTTCCGGGATTTAACTGGAAATGGCTTGATAAAGAATACCACTGCGCAAAGATAGTGAAAAGCTTATTTATTTGTAATTCAGCAGCATACATGTTTTATTAAAATAACATGTTTATTCCACAATAAAATGGTATCCAACCCCTTTTAACGTTACAATTCGTACGCTATTGTCTGCGCTTAGATAATCTCGAAGCTTCTTTATGTATACATCGAGGTTGCGAGAGTTGAAGAAGGAATCATCTCCCCAAACTTGATTGAGTATATCCTTTCGCTGTACCGGAATGTTTTGATGGCGGCAAAATATCTTTAAAAGTTCAGTTTCTCTATGGGATAGCTGTCGGATCTGATTTTGTTGACGCAATTCGTATTTATTGGGAAAGAAAGTATACTCACCTAGTGAAATTCCTTCCTCTGTAGAGGTGTGAGGCATGCGGCCTTGAGCAAGTCGCAATAGATTGTGAATGCGGACAATTAGCTCCTCCATACTGAAAGGCTTTTTCAAGTAGTCGTTGCCCCCAATTTTAAACCCTTTCAAGACATCTTCGGTTTGATTTCTGGCAGTCAGAAAGATTATGGGAGTAGTTGCATCAATGGACCTGATTTCTTGTCCGATGGCAAATCCATCTTTACCGGGTAGCATTACATCCAAGACGCATATATCCGGTTGAAATTGCTGAAATGCGCTGAAGGCCGTACCTCCATTTTCCTCCATCTGAACCAGGAAGTTTCTACTCTCCAGGCTTTCCTTGACAATCTTGCCTAGGAAAGGCTCATCCTCAACATATAGTACCTTAACTTGTTCCATGGTCAGCTGGTAATTTTATCGTAAAAGTACTCCCCTTGCCTATTTCACTTTCTACAGCAATCTTTCCTTCATGTTTTCGAATGACGTTAGCCACATAATTAAGGCCCAAGCCATGTCCTTTGATATCATGTTGATCTCCAGCCGGAACTCGAAAGAACTTTTCAAAAATCTTGTCTTTAAATTCAGCAGGAATACCCATGCCATTATCTATGACCTGCAAGTGTAGTTGGTCTCTTTGTAACGCTAGGTTGACTGCGATAGATGGATTGGAGGTAGGAGTGCTGTACTTCAGGGCATTATCGAGAAGATTATAGATTACGCTGGTGAGATGGATTCTATCTCCATTGACGATAAAGGAGTTTCCCTCTACATTGAATTTTATCTGGGCAGCAAATTTCTCAAACTGCAATTTCATGGAGGCAAGAATATCGCCAATTAGCTGTTGTAAATCGAGTTTTTCCAGCTTGAGTTTCATTTCCTCTTCGCCGAAGAGTGCTGTTTTAAGTACTTTATCGACAAGAATCGACAGTCGCTTCAATTCATTTCTAGATATCTCTAAGTATTCCTGGGTACGTTCGGGGTCTTGTAGGGCATTGAAGTTACTGAGGGCTTCTATGGCAACACCTACCGTGGTAATGGGAGTTTTGAGTTCATGAGTAATATTGCTGATCAAGTCATTCTTGAGCATCGTCAGTCGTTGCTGTTTCTTCATATTCTGGAAGACTAGCACGAAAGAAAGTGTCGTCAGAAAGGTCAGTAGAAGAGATAATAGGATATCCGGCGTGATTTTTTTGAGAAGGAACCAGCGAGGGTCGGCAAACTCAGCAAAATACAATCGCTCCTTCGGATAATCTGCTACTATTTTTGAGGTAGAGAGTGTAGTTGAATTGACTTCCTGCTCCTCTTGAGGTTTTATCCGATTGATGGTAAAGTCTACATCAATTTCGGAGGCCATCAATTCAGTTTTATATTGTACCGAGAGCAAATCTACAGAAAGCGAATCATTGCCAATATGTAATAAATCACGGCTAACAGTATCTTGTAAGGTAAAGGAAAGTAACACGTTTTTGAAAAAATCTGGCACCCCTTCCGGTCGGATCGAAGGCGTTTTCACTCGGACGATAGATTGTTGATGTTTACGCTCCGGGATGCTCTCCCAATCTATTTTTAAGCTATCGTCAGTTCGGATGATTAATGTAGAGACACTGGCCGTATCGATCCTAAACATACTTCTAGGGGAGCCAATGTAGCCAGTTGGTTTATTGGTGAACCTCTTTTCTACGGAATAACTAGAAAGACTTCCCGTAGTATCCAGGGCCTCTAGGGAAGCCATGAATATTTTATTGGCTAAACTATCTTGTTGGTTTCGAACGGTTTTTACAAATAGAATATCTGCTTGTTCCGAAAGTAAGGCTTCCTGTTTCTGATAGGCGTCTTTGAGCCACATGAATTGTAATGCCAGCAGCAGTAGCACGCTGGATACCATCAATAATAATAAGCCTCTATTTCTATTGCGAATTGTCATTGAGTACAAAAATAGGTGTAAGACTAGGATATTTGCACGTCTATTAACCTTAATTAACCTTAATTCAAGGATGATTAACCCTGGTACTGTATTCGGAAGACTAGATTTGCAGGTAAAAATTCACATCATGAGAAGAATTCTAATAATAGTACTCTTACTGACACCTATGTTTTTGTTTGCCCAACAGAAAACGGGTAAGATCTCTTACACACAGAAAGTTAACCTCCACTTAGGTTTAGGGGAAGGGAATGAAGAAATGAAAGCTATGCTTCCCGAATTTCAAGAATCTAAGTTTGAATTGCTTTTTAACGATAAGGCGACGCTTTATCGCTCCATAAAGGAGGAGGTAACAGAAGTAAATGAGACCACGGAGGACGGTGGCCAGATGGTCATTCGTATGGAAGGCCCAAAGAGTACCATCTTTACCGATTTAGCGAGCGGGGATCAGATAGAGGAAAGAGACATGATGGGTAAGCAGTACCTGATTTCTGGGGCTTCTTCATTGAAGTGGAAAATGACTGGGGAGAGTAAAGAGATTGCTGGATATCAATGTATGAAAGCGGTTTTAGACAGCGAAAATAGTAAGACCGAGGCTTGGTTTACAGCAACGCTTCCCATTTCTTCCGGCCCTTCTACCTTTGGGCAATTGCCAGGTCTTATTCTTGAGGTCGTAATGGATGAAGGCCGTATGATTATGACAGCTGATAAAGTAGAACTACAGGAAATAGATGCTGCACTGTTAGTGGCACCCAGCAAGGGAAAGAAAATTACTAGAAAGAAATATCAGAAATTGCAAGAAGAGAGAATGCGTGAAATGAATGCCCAAGGTGGCGGTGGTGTACGCATGATCATCCGTACAGAAGAAAACTAGAAATCCTACCCGACTGTTGGATTGGCTGTTGCAGCTAAGTATGTTGGCTGCAATAGCTGATCAATTTTCTCGTCTATTTTCTGTTTTTTCGATGTGGAAACTGATGTTCTTGATGCCTGGAATGGGATCTTTACGCATGAACTGTTCTAAACGGATCTTATAATCTCCCACAGCATTGAAATAGGCCCCTTCCTGAATGGGGATTTGGACTGTGCAGTATTTTCCACTACATTTCCCTTGCCAACTTCCAGCCTTGTTAGCCAATTCCAAAGAGAGTACCTTCGTCAGGTCTTGACCTGAAGGAAAGTAGGTTCCGATTCTCGTATATAAGTTTTGATAGGCGAAATCTTGATGATGCGTCACATCCAAAATAAGGTTGTATATCTGCAGGGTATCTTCAATTTGAAAATTAAAGTCAATCACATGATCGTAAGTCCAGCTTTCGGCGGGAATATCGATAGATTCAGAGAATTGATAATTGGGACCGCAAGCGGACAAAAGGAGCAGGAGTCCGAAAGAATAGCAGGCCGATAAAAATCGATTGGATGTTGGCATGAGGCTCATATTTACTAACTAACGAAGTTACAGACAAAAAATTAGCCGCCGTAGAACTTTTCTGCGGCGGCTAATGCTTTTTTGGCTCAGCGACTAGCAAAACCCCTATTTGAAATAATCCTTCATTTTTTCGAAAAAGCCTTTCTCTGCTTTACCAGGTTGAGGTTTGAAGTTCGGGAGATTACGCATCTTTTCTAATAAGGCGCGGTCCGAATCCGATAACTTCTTGGGCGTCCACACATTTACATGGATCAATTGATCCCCCTTGCCATAACTTTGTACAGATGGAAGCCCCTTACCTTTCAGGCGAAAGATTTTTCCGGGTTGGGTACCTGAAGGAATCTTAATCTTTACCCGCCCATCAATAGTTGGTACTTCTACAGAGGTACCCAAAGCAGCATCTGCAAAGTTGAGATATAACTCATGAATCAAGTTCATGCCATCTCTTTGCAATGAGTCGTGCGGTTTTTCTTCAATACTGATCAGTAGATCCCCGGCTGGCCCACCTCTTCTCCCAGCGTTACCACTACCTCTTAAAGATAGTTGCATGCCTTCTTCCACACCGGCGGGTATTTCAATCTCTATCGTTTCTTCAGAATAGACTCGCCCTTCCCCTTTACACTTGACGCAATGATCCTTGATCACTTGCCCAGTACCATGACAGGTGGGACATACCACTGTGGTCTGCATTTGTCCCAGGAAAGTACTTTTAACTTGCCGAACGTATCCGGCTCCTCGACAAGTTTGGCAAGTCTGGACTGCACTGCTATCTTTAGCACCAGATCCATTACATACATCACAGACAATCTGCTTCTTGACCTTTATTTTCTTCGTTACTCCTTTGGCAACCTCTTCTAGTGTTAAGCCGATTTTTACACGAAGGTTAGATCCTTTCTCTCCTCTAGGGCGAGAAGTTCTTCCTCTTCCCCCTGCACTTCCACCAAAGAAGCCACCCATGTCACCGAAGATATCTCCGAATTGCTGGAAGATATCTTCCATGGTCATTCCACTACCACTAAACCCGCCTGTATTGGGGTCTACGCCAGCATGGCCATAGCGATCATACCTTGACTTTTTATCCGAATCACTCAAAACTTCGTAAGCTTCCGCAGCCTCCTTAAATTTTTCTTCTGCCTCTTTGTTGTCTGGGTTCTTATCCGGGTGAAACTTAATCGCTAGTTTTCGATAAGCTTTCTTTATTTCTGATTGATCCGCACTTTTCGAAACCCCAAGTACCTCGTAATAATCTCTCTTTGCCATCTTTTTTGGTTAATATTATTTTCCGGTCACCACCTTAGCATGGCGGATAATCTTATCACCGAGCTTGTAGCCCTTTTCTATGGTATCAATAATTTTTCCCTTCATGTCCTCACTAGGTGCAGGGATTTCAGTAAGTGCTTCGTGCAGTTCTGGATCAAACACTTCGCCAGTACTTTCCATGGGCTCTAAGCCCTTTTGGGTAAGTACGCTGTATAATTTTTGGTAAACCAGTTGAATACCCTCTGTGAATACTTCCGTCGTACTATCATCTTCAGCATTCTTCTTCGCCCTGTCAAAATCGTCCAAAACTGGCAGAAGGGCTGTCATTGTGTCTTGTGCGGCAGTGCGCATTAACTCTAGCTTTTCCTTTACCGTTCGTCGCTTGAAGTTGTCAAACTCTGCGTAGAGGCGGAGGTATTTATCTTTTAACTCGGCATTTTGCTTTTCCAATTGTATGACTTCCTCTTCTGGACCGCCGCTTTTTTCGGTAGACTCTTCGCTAGTTTGGCCGTTAATAGACTCTTCAGCATTTGGGGCAGCTTGGGTCTCAGCCGTTTTATCCTTGGCTTCTTCCACTGGATTATCTTTTTTTGATTTTTTTTGATTTTTCTTCTTCATGTGCCAAAAACGTTTTTTCACGACAATCTTATATCAATTTTTTTGCCACAGCTGTTTTCGGCCATTTTGGCAGGAGTAAAAAAGCTCTAAAATTAAGTGCTGGCAGGCCCTTGATCTAATTGCGAAGACGTCCCTTCAGTATTTTTTCCACTTCAGCTATACTTGGATTGACCTTGATAATTTTTCCATGCTCATTGATAAGATATTTGGTAGGCACTTCCTTCACACCGAATTGTTTGGCAATCGGAGAGTCAAAAAACCGGAGGCTAGTGGCTTGGTCTAGGATATGATAAGGCCAATTAATGGCCTGGCGATTGATTACGTTTTCCCATCGTTCGGGGTCCTGTTCTATACCAACACTCACGATCTCAAACCCCTTAAGCCCGATGTAATTTCTACCCCGATAGTTGCCATAAAGCTGAAGAAGATTTGGATTTTCTTGTAAGCACGGACCGCACCAACTCCCCCAAAAATCGAGGAGCACCATTTGACCCCGCAAGTCACTAAGTTGGAAATCTTTTCCTTCTAAAGTGACAGCACTAAAGTTCGGGATTTCCTCACCACTTGAATGCTTTGGCATCATGTAAAAATATTTACCGATCCAAAATGCAACCACCCCTATCAGTAGAACATTTATAATAATATTGAACACTTTTTTCATCTGAACTCCTGTTTTTTAATAAGCCAACAATGTAGGTGCTAAGTAAAGTTGCCTCATGCCAGACATAAACCAGCTATATATTATCTTTACGACAAATGATGTGCAATGATTAGTATTGATCCGAAAACAACGGCGGTGCGAGACCTGCATCAGTATTTAGTTGGAGCGATAGCCCCTCGTCCCATCGCTTTTGTGAGTACACTGAATGAAAAAGGAGAACAGAATCTAGCTCCCTATAGTTTTTTCAATGTTTTCAGCTCGAACCCACCGACTTTGGTTTTCTCCTCTAATAGAAGAGTGAGTGATAATACGACCAAAGATACATTGCAAAATATCAAAGATACCGGAGAGCTGGTCATAAATGTGGTTAGTTACTCAATCGTACGACAAATGGCCATTACCAGTATTCAATATCCTAGTTCGGTAGATGAGTTCCAGAAATCGGGACTGACTCCAATAGATAGCCTTCGTGTAAGTCCATGCCGAGTGAAGGAATCGCCAGTACAATTAGAATGTAAGCTTAAAGAGATCATAACCTTAGGGGACCATGGAGGGGCAGGTCATTTAATCATTTGTGAAGTAGTGCATATTCATCTGGATGAAAACATCTTGGATGACAACGGGAGAATCAATCCTCACAAGATAGATTTGGTGGGCAGAATGGGAAGAGCTTATTATGTTCGAGCTAGTGGGGAAGCGATCCATACCATTTATCAAGCCGTAAATGAATTGGGTATTGGTTACGACCAATTGCCATCTAGTGCCAAAGACAGTAGAATTTTAACTGGCAATAATCTAGGCCAGTTGGCGAGTTTGACCAGCCCTCCCTCAGCGGCTGAGGTAGAGGAATTGCGGGCTGATCCCTACATTCAAACCTTATTAAGGAAACCAGAGGTGATAAATACCCTGCATGAATATGCGCAGCGTGAGTTAATTAAGGAACAACTTCCGCTGGCTGCCAAAATCGTTTGGTTGGCAGAACTAATCACACAGGAGGCAAAAGTAGGTTCTTAAAACCTGTTTACTTGACCCTGCTTCTCAGGCTTCTGTTGAAGTTTGTCTCAATCACGATTATCTATTATCATTGGGCATGAAATTAAATTTTAAAACCTTTGGACAAGGCCCTCCCCTCATCATTCTACACGGTCTTTTTGGCATGCTAGATAATTGGCAAACTGCTGCCAAGCAGTTGAGCGATACCTTTATGGTTTTTATAGTAGATCAGCGAAACCATGGTCGATCTCCGCATGTAGATGAAATTGACTACCCTAGTATGGCCAATGACTTAAAGGAGTTCATGGAGGAGAATTGGATCCATGAAGCTCACTTACTAGGGCATTCCATGGGAGGTAAAACCGTTATGCAATTTGCGTTGGAGTATCCAGAGATGACTGATAAACTCGTGGTAGTAGACATTGCTCCCAAAGCTTATGCAGGCGGTCATCAACTGATCTTTGAAGCGCTCCAATCTCTCGAATTGGGACAAGTTCAGAGTCGGACCGAAGCGGATCAAAAATTAGGGCAATTGGTGACGGATCTCGGGATTAGACAATTCCTGCTTAAAAATTTAAGCCGAGATAAAGAAAGTGGTGGGTTTCGTTGGAAAATGAACTTACCCGTAATTGCAAGAGATTATCCAAAAATATTAGTGGGACTAGAAACGGATGGGCAGTTTGAAGGCGATACACTCTTTATTAAGGGGGGAAGCTCAGACTACATTACCTCGGTCGATCAGACAGAAATTACCAACTTTTTCCCATCCTCTCAGGTTCAAACCGTTGAAGGAGCAGGCCATTGGGTGCACGCGGAAAAACCTAAAGAACTGTTAAAGATAGTGCGTCAGTTTTTGGAGAACTAGCTTTTTTGATTGAGCGAGGATACCCGCTTTTATAAAGTAAGCCATAGGCTGTGCTTTTCTCCAAGAGAAAGCCCTTCATTGAGCTCCTTGCTAGTATTTTCTCTAAAAAAGGTCGGCATTTAGTGAATAAATGTTATGCTCTTGTTAAAAAAGGGTTGATTTTATCAAAAATAGACCCTTTTTTTATATTTAAAAGTTATGTAATTGGGTAAGTTGTTCCTATGCATTGTCTGCAGTGAATCCTTACCCATAATAATCTATATTATCTCTAATAAACCCGGATCGATAAATACCCCGGCAATATGAAGCGTATACTTAAATTCTCGGCCATCCTGGTCATCTTTGTTTTTGGAATAGCAGCTACCCAATCTCCTAATTCAGGCAAGTATTTCGAAATCCTTAAGAACATCGAGATCTTCACAAATCTTTACCGAGAGGTAAATACCTATTACGTAGATGATTTGGATCCTGGGAAGTTGATGCGTACGGGGATTGATGCTATGATGGAATCCTTAGATCCTTACACCAACTATATTTCTGAATCGGATATTGAGGGATACCGCTTTATGACGGAGGGTAAGTATAGTGGAATTGGTGCTATGAGCAAGAAAATGGGTGACTATGTAACGATTACCGAACTATATAAAGACAATTCAGCAGATAAGGCTGGCTTACGTCCCGGTGACCAAATCATTGCTGTGGACGGGCAAAGTGCCAAAGGCAAAAAGCCCGAAGACGTCAATAATATTATGCGCGGATTCCCGGGCACGGAAGTAGAATTAACGATTCGGCGACCTGGAGAGAAAAGTGATCGAAAAGTTAAGTTGATCCGAGAAGAAGTGAACGTTCCCAATGTACCCTACAGCGGAATGGTCAGCGATAAAGTAGGATACGTTGCTTTGTCGACCTTTACGCGTGATGCTGGTCGAAATGTGGCGAATGCTTTCAAGACCTTGAAGGATGCCACACCTGATATGAAAGGTTTAATCTTTGATTTGCGAGGTAATGGTGGTGGTTTGCTGAATGAGGCAGTCAACATCTGCAATATCTTTATCCCTAAGGGTCAGATCGTTGTAACTACAAAAGGGAAAGTAAAAGATTGGGATCGCAGTTTCAAAACCCTAAATCCCTCCATGGATGAGGAAATACCTGTGGTGATCTTGATCGACAAGAACTCAGCCTCAGCCTCCGAGATTGTAAGTGGCGTACTACAAGACTATGACCGAGCAGTCTTGTTGGGGCAACGTTCCTACGGTAAAGGACTAGTCCAGAACACAAGAGATATTGGTTATAACTCTAAAGTTAAAATGACTACAGCGAAGTACTACATTCCTAGTCAACGTTGTATCCAAAGTGTAGAATATGAAGAAGGAGAGCCCGTTGATATCCCAGATGCTAAACGTGCCAAATTTACCACTAGAAATGGACGTGTAGTATTGGATGGCGGCGGCATTGCTCCGGATATGGATGTAGATCCGCATGGAGAGTCAAGCATCATTAAGAGTTTGATACGACAAAACGTTCTTTTTGATTACGTCACAAATTTCTGTTTAAAGAATGATTCTATTGCTGCGATCACTGACTATCACTTTGAGGACTACGACGATTTCTTGACTTTTCTGAATGACCAAAGCTTTGCTTATGATTCTGAGAGTGAGAAACTTTTGAAAAAACTAAAAAAGGAGAGTAGTAAGGAGGGCTTTGCGCTAACTAGTGAGATCGAATTGTTGGAGAAAAAAGTACAAACAGCTAAAGAGGGAGAGCTTAAGAAATACAAGGATGACATCATCGACCTGATCGAAAAAGAAATTGCTAGTCGTTACTATTATCAGATTGGTAAGATTAAGATGGGACTGCGCAATGATAAAGAGATCAAGGAAGCTATAGCTTTATTTGGTGACTTGGACAAATACAACAATCTATTGGCGAACACCAAGTAAGTATTCTCTTTTACCATTAATGGAGAAAATGCTCCAGACGTGCAAAGTCAGTTCCCTGGCTTTGCACGTTTTTATTTTGGCCTCCAGGTGGAAAGGAACTTTAAAGACATCGACCCTGTTGCAAATTAAAAGCCATTAGAGTAGAATTTTAAAGGATACTTATCGATTGGCATAGGGGTAAGTTCCTGCTAAAAGATGAGTCTGGTAAGGGCTAGCTTGATGCATCAACGAGAATACATATATTATCTGAAGTCTAAATTTGCTTCCCCTATAATACCTTCTTATTTTTGCGGCTCCTTTTTGCTCATTACCCGTTAAGATGGTCAGAGTCAGAAAAGAATATCGGGCAAAAAATATTAAACATAATTTATCATGACACCAGCCTTGAAGGTTTACAATAGCCTCAGTAGAGAAAAAGAAGTTTTCGAACCCCTGAATGAGGGGCAAGTGGGAATGTATGTTTGCGGGCCAACCGTTTACTCCGATGTGCACCTGGGCAATTGTCGTACCTTCGTCAGCTTTGATGTGATCTACCGCTATTTGACGTATCTGGGATATAAAGTGCGTTATGTCCGAAATATCACGGATGTAGGACATCTTTTGGATGATGGTGAGGATCGGATGCTTAAGGGGACCAAGCGGGAGAAGCTTAGCCCAATGGAAGTAGCTCAGAAGTATACCAATGGGTTTCACAACATGATGCGTACCTTCAATTCGCTACCCCCTAGCATTGAACCTAGAGCTACTGGACACATTATTGAGCAGATTGAAATGATCCAATCTATCATAGAGAATGGATACGGATATGAAAAGAACGGTTCTGTCTATTTTGATACTTTAAAGTTTGCGGAAGAGAAGAAAGTCTATGGAAAACTTTCCGGCCGAGTGATTGACGACCTGATGGCAGAGTCCCGCTCTGATTTAAAGAACCAGGGCGAGAAGAATCATCCTTCCGATTTTGCTTTATGGATGAAAGCTTCTCCAGAGCACATCATGCGTTGGAATTCACCTTGGTCAGTCGGTTTCCCTGGCTGGCATCTTGAGTGCTCGGCCATGAGTACTAAGTATTTAGGCAAGACCTTTGATATTCACGGTGGTGGAAATGACCTAAAGTTTCCTCATCACGAAAATGAGGTAGCTCAAAGTGTTGGTGCCTGCGATTGCCAGCCAGCCAGGTATTGGTTGCATACCAATATGCTCTTGATGAATGGTCGTAAAATGTCAAAGAGTGATGGCAATACCATTTCTCCGAATCAGCTATTTTCAGGAGATAGTCCACATGTGAGTAAAGGATACTCTCCCATGGTGATCCGTTTCTTTATGTTGCAATCCCACTATAGGAGTACTTTAGACCTTACGGATGAGGCCTTGCAGGCCGCAGAAAAGGGCTATCGTCGTTTAATGGAAGCTTTCCGTACAGTACAAGGGATGGAAGCGGCCCCTGATGCAAAAGCAGGAGCCCTAGATGGGGAGATTAGCCAACTGATTGATCAGGCTTTTGGAGAAATGAGTGATGACTTCAATACGCCCAAAGCGATGGCTCGTTTATTTGAGTTGGTGACTCGAATAAACGGGATTAAAGATGGGCATTTGCCAAAGAATGAGGTCTCGGGAGAAACGCTAAGCCGTTTGAAATCTGCTTTCGAAGCCTTGATCTTTCAAGTGCTAGGGTTACAGGATGAGATGGTTGCTGGGGATAACGGCACCAATCTAGTAGATGGTTTAATGGACATCATTATTGACCTTCGCAAAGATGCTCGAACCAACAAGGATTGGGCTACTTCGGATAAGATTCGAGATATGCTTGGAGCCTTGGAGGTACAGCTTAAGGATGGTAAAGAGGGGACGACTTGGGTGAAAAATTAGATGTTGCTTGCTATATTGTGCTTGCTTAGACTTGGAAAAGGTGAGTCCAGGTGTTGTCTGGTAAATATTGGGAAGATGTCCGTGATATTGAACCAATTGTCGCCAAAAGACGTTTATAAGTATGGTGAAGTATGCTAATATTCAATTTCCTGTCTAGTTTTTGTTGCGTTTCACCTGCGTGAATAGGCTTGAAAATCATTACTAACCTTTGATGGGTAGTATTCGAATCTCAATAATATCAGCATTTTGTCTTTATAGCCCACCTCGCCACATTTGGCATAATAGCACGCTAAAGGCAACTTCAGATGCAGCCACGAATCACTCAAGAGTGGCTAATTTTCTACTCAAGGTTAAAAAACATTAGGATATGCACGATAGTGAAATTTTTGACAAGGCAATAACTTGGGCCCAACGTCAAGGCTTAACGAATATTAAGGCAAACCATGGTGATTTTGAAATGCCTTCCCAATTCAAGCGTCCTGGCGAGGACCAGCCCGTTATTCCAGACATCACCGGTTTCAGAACAGGAAACAAGAACTATATTGAAATTGCTGAAAAAACCGATGAAGTACAGCGAATCGTTTCTCGCTGGAAACTTTTGGGAACCATGGCGGCCATGAAAGGAGGTAAGCTTTATCTATTAGCTCCTCGAGGACACAAGGCTTTTACAGAAGACCTAGTGACCCGCTACAACTTAAGCGCAAAAATCGTAAGCATTTAGTTTAGGTTAAATTCTGCCGATAGTACTTTAGCTTCAAAAATATAGTGGGTGTAGCTTGGAATACCTTGCTTTAGAGCCCTACAGAAAATACATTGGCTCACTTGATGATTCAAGGAGCCAATGTTTATTTTACGCATCTCTGAAATACGGTATGGCTTAGGTTTTCTCCACGGCTAGGTCTTGCATTGCCGTATATCCCGCCAACTGCATATTGAACGTTCCTCTTCCAGCAGTGCTAGATCTTAAGTGACCCACGTAGCCGAACATTTCCACTAATGGTACTTCAGCCTGCACCACTATTCTTCCATGTTCCAATTGCTGCCCTTTGATCAAGGCTCTACGTCGGTTTAGATCACCTATCACAGCACCCAGGTAAGGCTCAGGTGTCTGCACCTCCACTTGCATTAGGGGTTCAAGTAATTGAGGGGCCAGCTGCATAGCCATTTCCCGATAAGTGTTTTGGGCGCAAAGTTCAAAAGCTAAAGGCTTAGAGTCTTTAGCATGAGTTTTTCCATCCCATAAAGTCACCTTTAGGCTTTCTAATGGATGACCAGCTAGAGGCCCGGCTTCCATGGCTGTTCTGAATCCCTTTTCTACGAAAGGGATCAAGTTTTTCGGAATGTTACCTCCGATGACTTTATCAATAAACTGCAACCTACCATTGGCGGGGTCCGCTAAGAATTCTGGGTCCGCTGGGCCTAGTTCCACCTCAATTTCAGCGAACAATCCTGGTCCTCCACTTTGCTTCTTCAGCCTTCCCCACTGCCGACCATGTTCTTGCAAGCGCTCCAGGTAACTCACCTGTGGCTGACCAATATTTACCGCTACACCAAAATCATGCCGTAGTTTGTCGACGATAATTTCCAAGTGTAATTCACCCATGCCTTGTATAATCGTCTGGCCGGTTTCCTGGTTATAGACTACCTGAAAAGTAGGATCCTCTTCTGTCAATTTAGCCAAGGCAAGTCCGAGTTTGTCTAGTTGCGCCGTTTTGACGACCTCAATAGCTACGCCCATGACGGGTTTAGGAACATATAAGCTTTCCAGAAGTATAGGGGCCTTGATATCTGCTATCGTATCACCAGTACGGGTTTTCTTCAAGGATAAGGAGGCTACGATGTCACCCGCAAAAGCTTCTTGTAATTCGGTTCGTTTGTTGGCGTGCATCTGATAAAGCTGACTTATTCTTTCTTTCTTGCCCGTTCGAACATTCAGTATGGTGTCGCCAGCAGCTAATCGGCCACTATAGATTCTGAAGAAACTCAAACGCCGATTTCGCTCGTCCAATATTACTTTAAAGACGAGCCCTGCAAAAGGTGCATTGGGATCCACTGCTCTTTCAATCGACTGTTGATTGCTAGGATCAAGCCCTTCTATACAGGGGGTGTCCATTGGTGATGGCAGATACAAGCCGATAGCATCCAGCAGAGGTTGTACCGCAATGTTCTTGTAGGCAGCCCCTGCCAAGACAGGAACTATGGCCTGTTGCACTACTGCTGATCGCAAACTAGTTTGCCATTCTTGTATACTGATCGAAGCTGGCTGATCCACATAGCGATCCAATAGGGCTTCATTTGTACTTGCCAGTTCTTCTAGTAGAGCATTCCTGTGGAGTTCTACGGCTTCCACCAGTTCTGCTGGTAAATCTATAGCTTGAGCTTGACCGTCTTCTTCGGACCAGCGCAAAGCTTCCTTACTCAAAAGATCGATTACTCCTACAAAGGCATTGTCTTGGATGATGGGTAATTGAATAGGCCAGGCATTGGCACCTAGTTGATCTTTAATCTGCTGTACCACATTAAAAAAATCAGATCCGGGTCGATCCATTTTATTGACATAGGCTATGGCTGGCACTCCATACCTTTGACTTTGGCGCCAAACCGTTTCTGATTGTGGTTCCACTCCGGCGACTGCATCAAATAACATCACCATGCCATCTAATACCCGAAGCGAACGCTCTACTTCAATTGTAAAGTCGACGTGGCCCGGGGTATCGATGATATTGATGCGATGTGTCTCTCCGTTCACTGTCCATTCTGTCTGGGTAGCGGCTGCACTAATGGTAATTCCCTTTTCAATTTCGGGCTTGAGGGTATCCATTTGGCTATTTCCCTGATGCGTCTCGCCAATCTTATGAGATTTACCCGTGAAATACAGAATCCTTTCCGTTAAAGTCGTTTTGCCCGCGTCGATATGGGCAACAATTCCAATATTGCGCAATAAATGAAGCGCTTTCCGTTTCATCACTAAGATTTTGAAATGAAAGAATACAGGATGACTCATACACCTATTAAAAGCCTATAGCAGCTCAACTGCCGGGAGGCTGAGGCAGCATGCATAGAGTAGCAATCCTGTCAAATACCAATACTATTTACTGTGGACCTGAAAAACTAATTTTGAGCTTGCCTACGAAGGCTCTTAAAGAGCAGCTAAATCTTGAGGAGGATAGATTTTTGAAACGTTCCAAAGGATAAAGCTTGGACAAGCTCATGCAGAAATAAAGCGTAGAGGGCGGAAAGCCCCTTTGAAAGGAATTGATAATTTACGTTTCATCGTAATCATAGTTAATCTTTCCTATAAACGATGGCCCTTGCAGAAAAGTTCCCTTTGTAGAAGAACTTCGTACTATAATTCCATAAGTAGATGCAAGACTTTGTCCCTGCGATGGCGGGAAATGCTGATTTTACTCCCATCTTGCATAATGAGATAACCACCTTCATTCTTATGATAGGCTTCGATCATTTTCAGATTCACCAGATGAGATTGGTGGACGCGAGCGAAGTCGTAGTGTTGTAGGATCTCTTCGAATTCCTTTAGGGTCTTGCTTACTAGCAAACGGCTTCCAGATGTGAGATGAAAAGAGGTATAATTGTTTTCTCCTTGGCATCTGATTATTTCTCGAATGGGGATAAATAGGGTTTTCTCTGCGGTGGGAAGAGCAAGGCGTTTATCCTCAGATTTTTTGTCTAGGTTTTGAATGAGTTGTTTAAGACGCTGGTTTTCCCATTTTAGAGAAAGATTGTCCTTTACCTTTTGCACGGCTTCGATCAATTCCGGGACCTTGATGGGTTTAAGTAGATAATCAATTGCACAAAACCTAATGGCTTGGAGGGCGTAATGATCATAAGCGGTGACAAAGATGATCTCAAAGTCAATCTGTTGAATTTGGGCTAATAAATTGAACGCGTCTCCATCGGGCATCTCTACATCGAGGAAGACCAGGGCAGGTTGATGAACCCGAATGGCCATCAAACCGTCTTGGACATTGCTCGCTTTTTGGAGAATCTCCAGGCTAGGGAAGTGTTCTTGGAGTAAGCGCTCCAGCAATTCTTGGTTGTGCTTCTCGTCTTCGACAATGATGGTTTTGATCACTCTACTATGTTTAATCTATTGCTAGGTACTGACGTTCTCTTTGAGTGCTGTCCACTGGTCTGTTCCAGTTCATATACAGACAGCTCCCTAGGAAAGTAAATCTGCTATTTGTAATCTTTACAATGGTACTATCATCCAAGTTCTGATTTGAAGTATAGCGCAAGTGAGAATCCCTTCCTTTACGAACGATTCCTTTTAGCGTACATTCGAACCTCTTCATGGGGTTTTGGTACAATAAAGATAAGCCTTTGCAACAGCACCGAAGGATTGTTGCTATTATCGAATCAACTATATCGGGATATTAATGGCGACTTGAGTTCCCGTTTTTCCTTGCTTAATCTGGCTAAAGTCCTGAATGCTTACTTTGGCGAGTTTTCCGTACAGCAACTCTAAGCGTTTACGATTTAGATGTAGCCCTAGCTGATTTCCACCCAAGGAACGGTCAAGGTTCTCAGCAATACCTACTCCATTGTCCTGGATTACAATGTCAAGTGAGCCATTATTTTGGCTAATCGTTAGGTCTATTTTCCCATCTATCTCATTTCGTCTTAGGCCATGAATAATGGCATTTTCAACGTAGGGTTGTAGCAAGAGGGCTGGGATATCAGTATTGTGAAGGTCTACAGACTTGTCCACTTTTATATTCCAGGCAAAGGATTTTCGGAGAGCTTCCAGTTTGCAGTATTGCCGAATGGTGGATAACTCCTCTTCTAGGGAAATAATACCTTTCTTAGTTTGGTTGAGGACGGCGCGCATGAGTCCTGCTAGTTCAGCCAGGTATTGGCTGGCTTGTTGAGAGCGATCGGAGAGGATCAGGTTTTGTATAGAACTCATCGTATTGTAGACGAAGTGTGGGTTCAGTTGGGAGCGGATGGAATTGAGTTCCATTTCTACCATTTGGCGTTGGCGTTCTAGGTTTCTTTCACGTATTTTGCCCATGATGCGGAGACTGAGCCAGGTTATAAGACCAAAGAGTAGGCTCAAGGCTACGGCAGCTTGCCAAACTGGGTTTTTCCACCGGGGGATGATGACGGATGGTTGTGCAGCAAATTCCTTTAGGTCGTCGTCTAAAGATGCGTAAGGCTGTTCAATAATTTTACCTTTTTCATCTAAGAAAAAAAAGCGAGGGTAATTTGAATATGGGTGGAGGGGATCCAAGGCCAGGAACTGGTATGCTCGCTTTAGCTCTTCATCACTTGTTACATAATAATGGAAGTTTCCAGAGGCAGACTCTTGAGTTTGGATTTCGCTGAATCCTTGGAAAAATTCTGGATACCCGGCTAATTCAAGGCTTATAAATTGGATCTCCGGGTATTTTTCCTGAAGTTCTTTGAAGTTTCGGGGGGCACGCCCGGCTATTGAATTGAAGGCCGGTTCCAATACAACTTTTTTCCCCATAAAGTCTTTCATTTCAAGTTCCTTTCCTTTGGAATCAGAAAGTTGAAGATTTAGGAAAAAATTACCTGGCTTGGTCTGGTTTAGCTGTTTGATTAGGTACCGAATTTCGGAAGCCATATCTTCATCTTGGCAAAGATTCAGAAATTCATTTTTCATGAAAGCTACTTCTTCTTGTGAAAGCTTCTTGTGATATAGGGCTTCACGCAAAGCGTGGTACATCACTATATGTTGGGCAAAACCAGTTAAAAACAGTTTTGAGCTGTTGTATCTTTCCCGGAAGCTTAGATAGGAACCCAGCATCATATTGGTATGGTGTTGCTGAACCTGTTCTTTGGTATAAGCTTCGATATTCGCCCAGTATGCGGGTAGGTGCTCTGCTTGTGTATTAGAGATGGGCAGAAACTTTTCTCTGGGTATACTAGCTCCATCTCTATTGGTGGACTTAATAAACCGAGCAATGGAATAGGTTAATCGCCAATATTCATCTTGGTAAAACCAGGGATCGAGTTTATCCTTATGTTCTTTAAGTCGAGCTAAGCTCTTTTCTCGTGCTGTTTTTACTAGTCGGTTCACGTCCTTTTGTCCCCACATGTTAAGGGGAACCGTAATTTGCCCCAACCACTCGGTTAGTCCTGGTAAGGGTAGACCTTCATTCTGATTCAGAAACTCATTTGCGGCCTTATTTATCCCTTTGAAAACAAGATGCTCAGGTTTACCGAAGTTGACTTCTATATATAGTTCGTCGCCAGGCTGAACATATCCATATACTTTCTTGGTATCCTCGCTTTTGAGATCACGCAGACTAAAGTAAGCCGCTTGATCCAAGTAGGCCTCCCATTTAAAATAGCCGTTTGTATCAACAGTTAGATTTTCCCGACCTTTGTCAAAGTAGAAGGGGACGAGTTCGGTTAGATTTTCCTTACGAATTATTCCTTTTGTAGTCAGGGCATATCCATGAATGATGGTACGTTTACGAGCTTGACCTTTCCATCCCTTTATCGTTTTGAGGAGGGTCATGCTTGGGAAAGCGTCCTTTTTATCCGTTATCTGAGCGTAATGCAACCATCCAGACTCCTTATCTATAGCCAAGGCATCGATGTACTTAGCTGAGTAGTGCGTAAGGTGATCCTCTGTGCGAGCAAGAGAGGGCCTTTCCTTCTGCCAAACCGGAGCCAGGTATGGCGATAATCCCATTTGATCCTCTTGTAGCCATATACCTATGAGGTCAAAATCCAACCATAAATGTAAAGGTTGGTGGGGAGCTCTACCTCCATCTAATTTGGCATCCTGTTCGTTTTGATAGACTTTCAGTACGGTGAGATTGGCATCTACCTTCAGATGTGAAAACTGTGCTTCTTGGATATGGCCTGGACTGCCATGGTAGGGAGGGGCAATAAAGCTACCAAAGGAAAAATGATGTAGCTTTTTTTTCCGATGTTTAGAAAGGGATGGTGCGGGATAGGCATCATCATAAACACTCCGTTTAAGACCATATCTATATTGGGATACTTCTCTTTCAGAAGATAAAGTGAGTAGGTATTCCTGATTAGGAAGTTCTTCTACAACTTCAATTCTAATGGTCCTTTGTACAACGGAATGCGTGTCAAGTTTATAGGGCTTAGGATCGGAGGAGGGAGAGCGGAGACCAAATAGTCTACTTACTTCATAGTCTAGGTAGTAGAAATCTCCCTTCTTCAAATTGGCCCCAAAGTCAGGCAATTTCTGAGCAGATATACCGAGACAGAATAAGCTTAATAGGAAGGCGATGGTAGCTTGCGAAGCCCTGTAAAAAGTTTTAGTTTTCATATCCAGGAAATTGATAGCCATTAGAGAACGTGTTCTTTATCCCTAAGGTACTTCAATTCCTGTGGTACTCCAATCCAGAATGAGGGCCTGGTTGACCTGGATGAGAACTTGGCAAGCTAATCCGCGATAAACTTAAGTTGCAATTCTTTTGTCCGGTAAGCATGTAGTAAAATTAGACCAAAAGGTATCCACCAAATCAGGTCATTGAAGATAATGACCAATCCGAATTTTACGGGAAAAGCGCCTTGAATGAGATACCAAGTAAAGCCAATGGGACCGAAGATCTTGCCCAGGAAACCGACTAAGACAATGGGCCAGTGACGAGCAGGTGCATAGGCGGCCGCGATGTATCCCACTCCATATACTCCGACAATCATACCTACGCATTGCCAAATCATGGGGTAGCTAGGCCGAGGCATGCTGGCTAGATCAAAAAAGAGATTAGGAGCAATGATAACAGATGCGCCCCAGACGAGGTTATACAGTCCCGCAAACCATAGGAGTTTGTACATCCACTTTGGAGATGAATTTGACATGTTTTTTGGAGGGCAACAAATGAGAGGAGGGAATGTTGTTGCCAATAGACAGGAAAGTCATTTATAGAGAAAGGTTGACAGTTTTATTCATTACTGACCGTAATTCCTTCACAAGCGATTTCCAGCGACTCAATGGCAATTTGACTCTCGGAGGCTCGCAGGTCGGACCAAACAATTTCAACGGGAAAAGCGTTGCGGATCTTCCATACGAGGGTGGGAATATGTTCCTCATTTAGCAAACTGATCACAATATCTCGACGTTCAACCTCTCCAAATTGAATAGTATTCCACCAGTTGAAGAACTCATTATCTCGTTTGACAATCCCCCGGCGTAGGGTAATATTTCCGAAATGCTTTCTACCGGGTAACTTGATGGGGCTTTCATCAACAAAGCTTCCATCATGAACCTCTACTACATCGACTTTAACGCGAAGTCCACTAATTTCTTGGAAGCCAATTCTGGCTCCGCCCCATTGTACCTGAAAGTGATGACCTTGTAAAAACTCACTCATGATCCCAACGTTTTTTGATGATAGGAAGATCCTTGTAGATACTTAGATTGTGTCTGATGGCTTTGGCAAATCGTTTACCACGATCATCTTCATAGCTCACTTTGATGGCTATTTCATCTCTCTTTAAGCGCTTGAGAAAAGCTTGGAGGGGGGCCGTAAAGATTTTAAAGACTTTCAGTGGGGCTAGGTAATCTAAATGTCTGAAGACCGCGATTTCAGAAATTACTTTCTTCCCGTCGAAGCCCATAATGGGCTGATCGAATTTAGTCCTGACATTTACCGCGGCTGCCTTACTAGAAAAGTTTTTGATTTGGATGTACATCAAATCATTTTCCAAAACAAAATCCACTATTACATTGGGTAATTCTTCCGCCATAATTGCCAGCTTAGCGATTAAGTTTGCTCAAACAATTCCTAAATTTCGTAAAAAGAAGTCGATTTGTAGAAAAATTGATCTCCTTAATTAGGTATGAGAAAAAATATGTATATTTAAACTGCGAAAAAGGCCACGCTAATGATATTAGAACAACACTTCCGGCCTATAATTTTCCTTTCTGTCATGTGATCCCATATTTAGACTTTTCTTAATCCTTGATTCTAAACAAGCACTAAGAACGACCAACTATTGTGGGTGGAAAGCTATAGCTCTCTTTGTTATTGAATATAGATTTACGATTTGTTTTGGTAAAAGAGCATATGCTTGGAATTTGCTTGCTTAAGTATACACTTACAGTTCAGCTTATCCCTGTAAAATATAAGTCATAACGCGACTCCCCTTTTTAGACTCTTAAGCGGTTTATGTTAATGGCCTGGCGAGTTCCGCTGGGCTTTTTTTATGGTTAAGGTAGGTAATCCGACCTAAGGACTTATCTTTAAGTTATACCTTACATCAACTATCATGTTTACTAGCCCACTCTATGTTCTTTCAGTTTTGTGTTTAATCATTGTACTGTCTGAATGGCTGGTAAGGAGGACCTTTTTGCGACATTTAGGCGTGGCTCTACTTGTGATTCTTCTTACTGCGATTATTGCTAATATTGGTATTCTACCGGCGGGCTCTACGGAAGCCAGACCCGTACCAACCTACGAAGCTATTTTTGCTTATGTGGCACCAATTTCCATTTTTTGGTTGTTGCTTCGGGTGAATTTGAAAGAGCTATTGCGGGCTGGGTTACCTTTGGTGGTTCTTTTCCTGATTGGGTCTATTGGGACAACCTTCGGGGTGATAATAGGCATGTGGGCTGTCAATGGTCAAGAAAATATAGGGGAGCTTTATCATGCTGTTGGTGGAATGTTTGTGGGAACTTATACTGGAGGGAGTGTAAATTTTAATGCCCTAGCTTTAAATTATGATATCGTAAGAGAAGGGACTCTTTACGGCGGTTCTGTGGTAGTGGATAACATTATCACGACGATCTGGATGATCATAACGCTGGCTATTCCAAGTGTATTGGCTTTCCTCTGGAAGAAAGTCAAACCTAATAAAGACTCTGTAGAGCAAGAAAGCAACAGAGAAGTAGATTTAGGGATTGAGATGGATACAGAATCCATTCATCCCATGGATTTTGCTATTACTTTAGCCTTGGGAATGGCAGCCTTATTGGTGTCCAATGTGCTGGCGGATTGGGCTAAGGCGGCGGGGACACCTATTCCATCAATTATCATTATAACTACGATAGCGCTGATTATTGCACAGCTTCCGGTTACGCAAAGACTACGCGGTGCGCAGATGTTGGGTATGTTTTCCGTTTATCTTTTTTTGGCTGTAATTGGAGCTTTTTGTGACTTAGTTGCCTTACAGGGCCTGGGAGAACTGGGGGGAATACTGCTGGTTTTTGCCTTAATTACGGTCTTTATTCATGGCGGCGTGACTCTTATAGCTGCCTGGGTCATGAAAATGGGTTTGGAAGAAGCCGCTATGGTTTCTCAGGCCAATGTAGGGGGAGGAACTAGCGCTTTAGCCTTGGCCAGGAGCTTGGGGCGGAGTGACTTAGTCCTGCCTGCGGTCTTGCTAGGAGCTTTGGGTAATGCTGTTGGAACATTCCTTGGGTTTTGGGCGGCAGAACAGTTGTTGCCCATGTTAGGGTGAGAGCTTGAAAGTACTAATGATGGGATAATGATCTGAATGTCCTTCGTGCAATATACTGTGATCGAGGATCTCAATACTAGGATCGGCCATTAGGTAATCGATACGAAGTGCAGGAATGCTCCCATTGAATGTGATCCCTAATCCTCTTCCCTTCTTCTGGAAAGCATCTTGTAGCGGTTTGTTCAATTGTTGAAATGTGTAGGAGAAAGGTACATCATTCAAATCTCCTCCTAAAATGACCGGATGAGGGCTATCGGCAAAGCTATTGACTATTTCAATGGCTTGAGTACCGCGGACCTTGGTCGATCGCTTATACCTGCCCATCATGCCTCTTATTTGCAACCAAGTCTCTTTTTCTTGCAGGTTTCCCTCCTTGGCGACTTGGTTAGCTAGGCCGCTCAGCGCATTGGTTTGCAAGTGTACATTGTAAACGCGAACACGCTGCTCTCCCACCTTAATATCGACATGCTGAAATCCATTGGCATCATTACTGAAGTATTTACCTTCCTTATTATCGAGGGGGTAGCGGGAGAATAGTGCTAAGCTTTTCCGATGTGAACGAAAGCTATGTTTAAGCCCACAATCGATGGCCAGTTGCTTGGCAAGTGGGTCGGCTATTCTTTTCAGAATTGGATATTCTTGAAACAGTATAACATCAGGTTGGTGTTGCTGAATCATCAGACTGAGATCTCTAATCTTCCAACTTCCTTTTGGTCCATCCACTGGATGTAAAGCATGACAATTATAGGACATAACCCGTATCGTCTCTGTGTTTGCAGGTAGTGAGGAAGGGCTGTGCCAGCCAATGAAATTGCTAAGAAAATTCCACCCTACAAGCAAAGTACCGAGGGAATACCAAAAGTAGCGTTTACGCTGAAAGATCCAATATAGGAGGAAGAGTAGATTGAGCAGTAGGAGCCAAGGGTAGAACAGTCCCAATAAGGAAATTGGCCAGAATGTTCCGGGATCCAAGTAGGGAGATAGATAGGATGTCAGGGTGATCAACACCAGAAGGGCATTAGCCCATCTTAAAGCGTTTTCGATTTGTTTCACAGTTGGATATGGAGTCAGCTACTATTTTTTGCTGGCATTGAAAAGAAACTCCTTTTCTTCCTCCGTCAAATTATCATAGCCAGATTTCTTAATCTTTTCAAGAATGCTATCTAATTGTTCTTGATGCGACATGTCGTTATAATCAGACGATGCGTTGCCTCTATCTCTAGTATGAGTAGTTTTCTTTCGATTTGGGTTTCGGTAAACGACCTTCGGGCCCTTTCGAGACCTGGTGCTACTTCCACTACTGAGGTTTTTAAAGAAGTCCTGTATTCTATTCAACAGTTTATTGACCGGCATGGAAAGGTCATTCCCTTCTCTTAGCTGTCTCACGAAAAGCCAGCCAAAGAATGCGCCTCCCAAGTGGGCAATATGTCCTCCGGTATTGATATTGCTACCTACGCCAACGACATCAAAGAATACCAGGGCACCCACGATATATTTCAATTTAATATCTCCCAGGAGGATTAAGCGCATAATATAGTCCGGCGAGGTCGTACCTGCCGCTACTACAATAGCCATCACGGCTCCAGAAGCTCCGAGGGCATAGCTAGTACCATTAAACATCAGCTTGGCCGTAATCAGGTAGATAAGCCCTCCCACAAGTCCTCCTAAGAGATAGAGCGGGAGGACGCGGTGGTTTCCCAGCAGGTCTCCTACAATTCGCCCAAACCAATAGAGAAATAGCATATTCCATAGAATGTGAAATACGCCTTCGTGGAAAAACATATGAGTAAAGATCACCCAGGGATGCGTGAGATTGTGCATCCAATCAGAGGAGATCATGAAGAATCGGCTGATAGTACGGTAAATCTCAGGTTCTACCCAAGCATTACCAATCATTAAAACAACCCACAGCAATTTGACGATGACAAAAAAAGCAAGATTGATAATGATAATACGGGTAACCATATTACCATAACTATATTCTCTCTTTACGTCGTCCCAAATTGATCTAAACATTTTATTGATTACGATTGAATCCCGCTTCTTTTGCTCAAGGAATCAAGTAAAACCAAGCGGATTATAATGAAAACAGTGCTTTAAATTAAGCAATAATCTACAACAACTAACGGTTTGAACAGATATATTGTTTCTATTATTTATAGTGAAATTAAGGTTTGACGACTTTACGTCTAAACCCCTTTCGTTCCTACTTTTTATCGAATATATCGTTTCTAATCACGATCTTTTTTCTGCAAGCTTTATTGAAACCCAGGTCCCTGTTTTCGCCAGAACAAAATTATAAAGAATCCAGTTATGGCGCCGCCAAGGTGAGCAAAATGAGCAATATTATCCCAAGCATACTGATTTACGCCAAGGAAGAGCTCAATAATCATGAGAACGGGAATAAAGTACTTTGCCTTAATGGGAATCGGTAGAAAGATCAACATCAACTCAGCATTAGGGAATTGCATGCCGAATGCTAGCAACAATCCGTAGATGGCTCCGGAGGCACCAACAATTTGACTATTCATTTTTCCCTCTAAATATCGATTCATGAAATCAAGTGCTTCTTTGATGTCCCTAGAAGCTGGATTAGTTTCAATAGCTCGCCCCAACTGAGCTACGCTGTCCTGAAAATTACTACCAAACCTTTCCATTGGAATATCATTAAAAAATGCCCAATAGGTGGTATAGTTTGGATTATCACTGAAAGCAGCTATGGTTTCCTGGATTTGTGAGATTTCCATGTAACTGCTTAGAAGATGTAAGGCCGCCGCACCAAAAGCACACACAAAGTAATAGAACAGAAAGCGTTTGGGCCCCCACAAGGATTCCAAGGCACTACCGAACATTACCAAAGCGAACATATTGAAGAATATGTGGAATATCTGTGGTAAAGGGGCGTGCATGAAGAAGTGCGTCACCAACTGAAATGGATAGAATTCTTCAGACAAAGGATAGCGCAAAGCTAAGATCTCCAAACTAGGACTCAATAGCTCAGCAGCTATGAAAACCATCACATTGATAATCAACAAATGGCGGACAACATCAGTAATTCTAAACATAGCCTACAAGGTAAAAGAAGAATGGTCAACCTACAAAGGTTTTCGACAAAATAAGGGCATTACCCTTCAAAACGTTTGGCTAGATCATCTAGTTCAAATGTGATAAAACAGTTCCGCCCAGTTGGGCTAGAGAATGGGATCTCACAGGCAAAAAGTTTATCGATCAGCGCTTGCATTTCGGTTACGCTCAAAACTTGTCCGCGTTTGATCGATGTGCTCCTGGCCAAGGACCGAGCAAGGTTTTCCTTGATGTCTAATTTGAGCTCAAGATTGGATTTGAATTGCTCCAGCAGGATTTCGATGGCCTTTTCCTCATTTTGATGCCCAGCCATTTCGGCAGGAATACCATTGATGACAAAAGTATTTTGACCAAACTCCTGGATATCGTAACCCAATAAATTGATTTGTGGGATGATATTGCGAAGGACTGAGGCGTCAGCCTGAGGAAGGTCTATAGTTTTCGGAAATAACTGCTTTTGAGTACTAGCACTTTGCTTTTCTAGCACTTGCAGATAATTCTCATAGAGTATCCGTTCATGAGCCGCTTGTTGGTCAATTAGGAGGAAGCCTGATTTGATATGGCTAACAATATAGGAGGCATGAACTTGATAAGGGGGGCGTTGTTGTTTTGAAAAGCTTTTGGAATGGTCGTCCAGGGTATTTTCCTTGGACCACTCACTTTCAATAGTTACAGAAGACTCTGCTTCTCCGGTATCCATTTCCTCTTCGTCTGCTTGTCCAATTCCCTCGTAAAGCTTTTGCCAATTGGCAAGGTTATTTTGTTGTCTTTGCTCTTCACCAGCAAAGTTCATCCCCCCGTTTGAGTAGCTTTTGCTACTGCTATTTCCTGCTGTAGCCTTACTTTCTCGTGTATAGGAATCTATCGTAAATTTTGAAGGTTTAACCGGTTGAACTCGATTGGTTGAAAAGCTTGATTCTTGATCAAAGTCGAGGGTAGGCATGATACTATATTGCCCAAGGCTATGCCGAATGGCTACCTTTAGGTAATTGTATACTAGCTTTTCATCATCAAATTTGATCTCTTGTTTAGTTGGATGTACATTGATGTCAATCCTCGCCGGATCAATATCAATGAATATTACATATAAAGGGTAGGTGTCACTAGGTAAAAGGTCTTCGAAGGCTGTAGTTACGGCATGATTGAGGTAACCACTTTTGATAAATCGTTGATTAACAAAAAAGTACTGTTCTCCCCTAGTCTTTTTGGCAAACTCTGGCTTGCCAACAAAACCATATAACTTCAAGGCGTCCGTCTCTTCCGATACTGGTACCAGTCGCTTGTTATAGGCATTGCCAAACAGCGCTATAATTCGCTGTCTAAGGTTGCCAGGAGGTAAGTGGAAGATTTCACCATTGTTGTGATGAAGGGAAAAGAAAATATCTGGATTGGCAATGGCTAATCGTTGAAATTCGTCGATAATGTGACGCATTTCAACGGTATTGGATTTTAAGAAATTCCGTCTAGCAGGAACATTGAAAAAGAGATTCTTAACGGAGATGTTGGTTCCAGATATGCATTGACAAGCCTCTTGAGATTTAACGTCGGATCCCTCAATGACTAATCTAGTACCTAGTTCTTCAGACTGTCTACGGGTACGCATTTCTACCTGGGCAACAGCAGCGATAGAAGCCATGGCCTCTCCTCGGAAACCCATGGTTCGAATGGCAAATAGATCCTGTGATGCCCGGATCTTAGATGTAGCATGCCGCTCAAAGGCCATTCTAGCATCTGTTTCTGACATTCCACAGCCGTTATCTATCACCTGCAGTAGGGTTTTACCTGCATCCTTGACTATCAGCTTGACACTAGTACTACCCGCATCGATGGAGTTCTCCATCAATTCTTTAATCACCGAGGCTGGGCGTTGTATTACTTCGCCAGCAGCAATTTGATTAGCGATTGCGTCGGGCAATAGCTGAATAAGATCAGCCATATATCGAATCAATTTTATTTGTTCCTCTAGGCATTTTTGGATAGCTGCCAGTTCCATGGACTTTACAGCTACTAAGGCTTAGAGGAAGCTTTGTTTTATTCATAGAGAATTTAGAACTCACTTCCGCCCTGCTTATCATTCAGCATCTGTTCAAACTCCGGCAAATATACATTAAGTAGCATATAGGCCAAGAACAAAAGCGCTAGAATTACGGCTATCAGGATAAAGTTAGACCGCATGGCTTGTTGCTTTCGGCGATGTCCCGTTGCTTCAAAACCTCTTCTAATCCCTCCAGAAGCAAATCTGGCTCTTACACTTTCAGCGGTCACACCATTTTGGCGGTCTTTGATTTGTTGCACCCGCTTTTCCATTTCTTCTTTCTGGGGATCCCAATAGCGGGGCTTATATTCATAGCGTTGGTATTTGGGCAACTTCAGAAACCTTAAAAACATAATTTTTGAATTAATACGTCATGATGAAATATTACATCCAATCGTAAAGATGCAAAAACTAAGTATAAAGACGGTTTACCGTCAAGATTAGAACATGTAGCTTAGCATTACCGTATAGAAAAGACCTCTCCACATCTCCGAAGTTATACTTCTCTCTTCAGGTTACTTTAGGCGTGCATTCAAATTTACGAATAAAATCTCTTTTCATCAAACTACCTATTGCTTAAAGCGTTGTGCTTGTAAAGCTAAGTTTGCAACCGATTTGACCTGGGAGGAGTCCTATTAGTAGACACTACCAGTTGCTAAATCAGCCAAAGACTGTGCTAAGTCTGTTAAATCAAGGGGTTCGACTATTTTTTTAGGACCAAAATCGTTGAATTTGTATTTAGCGCTGGTACAATCTACAACACACATAAAATGGACATTACTGCTTAATGGCCCTAACACTTCTACATATGAATAAAAGACAAACCTTTGTAATTCCATTCTTCCTGCTTCTTTTTTCCCATACTGTTCTGGCTCATACCATTTTCGGTACGATCAAGGATGAAAAAGGAGATCCTATTCCTTATGCTACCATTTATGTCGAGGAAACAGGAACGGGCGTCACCACTAATGATCAAGGTAGATATCGAGTGGCTTTGGGACCGGGAAACTATACCCTAATATTTCAGCACTTGGGTTTTGAAGCCCAACGTAAAGAAATCAGCCTCGGGTCCGAAGAGCAAGAAATCAATGTAGTACTAAAAGAACAGGCCTTCCAACTGAAAACGGTAGATGTGATTGGTAATAATGATGAAGATCCAGCCTACACGATCATGCGTAAGGCCATTGCCAAGGCCAGTTACCATCGCCAACAAATCGAAACCTACTCTGCCCAGGTGTATATTAAGGGAGCAGGAAGGATAAAGAAGATCCCTTTTTATCTGAGGCGTGCCATGAAAAAGGAAGGCATTGACACTTCCTTTGCTTTCGTTTCGGAATCTGTAAGTAAGGTAGAATACAAGCGACCCAATACCTTTAATGAGACTGTAATTTCCGTCTACACTCAAGGAGATGACAATTCCTCCAGCCCCAATGCTTATATCAATGGTAGTTTTTATGAACCAGAAATTGGGGAAGCCATATCTCCATTAGCTCCCAAGGCTTTTGCCTACTACCGATTTGAGCTGGAGGGTTATTTTATTGACAGAGATTATGGAGTCAATCAGATCAGAGTGATTCCTCGCAGTCGTGGGGAGAATCTGTTTGAAGGCACTATCTATATTGTGGAAGATTGGTGGAGTATACATAGCTTAGCACTGAAGACTTATAAATTTGGATTTACCTTCAATATTAACCAGGTCTATGCTCCTATTCAGGATAAAGCTTGGCTTCCGGTCAGTCATCAGTTTGGTGTAGAGGGAAGCATCTTGGGGATTGGACTAACCTATAACTACTTAGCAACCGTTAGCGACTACGCTATTGAATTGAATCCTGATCTCGACGTAGATTTTCGGGTAATTGATGAGAAAATTGAGAAAGAATTGGCCAAGGATATTGCGGCTGCCAAGAAGAAGGACAAAGAGAGAGGAACCATTAAGGAGCGACTTTCTAAGGGGGAAGAACTGACGCGTAAGGATCTCCGTAAAATGATCCGAGATTATGAAAAACAGGAACGCAAAGAAAGGAAAGAACCCGAAGTGGTGATGGAGCGATCCTATAAGGTGGATTCTATGGCTTCGAAAAGAGATGCTTCCTACTGGAAAGAAATCCGCCCTGTACCACTCACGGAATATGAGGTAAAAGGCTATGTCATGATGGATAGTCTGGAGCGAAAAGATCGGGAAGAAAGCCAGCAGCGAGATTCCACGGCTACGATTGGAGGGAAAAAAAGGAAAAAGCGAGGCGGTTTTCAGATTGAAGACCTATTGATGGGGAGTTCTTACAAAGTGGGCAAGAAACAGCGGATAACCTACGAAACCCCTCTGGTGGGTATTCGCTTCAATCCGGTAGAGGGTTATAGTGTGCATACGGACCTTGCCTATAGAGCCTGGAATGATAAGACGAATTCCCGTTTGACCTTTACACCTAGGTATTCTTTTGCTCGGGATAAATTTTCTCTGAAAGGACGCTACCGATTGAACTATGGGCCAAGATTGAGGCGAAGTACCTTTTCCGTTGAGGGAGGGCGATATATTTCGCAATACAATCCAGATAAACCGATTAGTGAAGTGATCAATACTTTCTCGACCCTATTGTATGAGCAGAACTTTATTCGTTTATATGAGAAAGAATATGGAAGCATCGGAATCAGCCACAAGTTTAAAGGAGATGTTGATTTTTCAGCAAGTGTAGCTTTCGAGAACCGGCATTTGCTGTTTAATAATACTAACCAAACCTGGTTCAATAGAGATGACCGAGTATACGGAGATAATGTACCGGTAAACGAAGAAGCGACCTATCCTTTCCCCAATCGAGAAAAAGCATTCCACTTCCGGCTAGGAGTGAAGGTGAGACCCTGGCAAAAATACCGGATATACAATGGCAAAAAACAACGCCTTGATAATTCAACACCACAATTGTCTCTACAATACCGGGGTGGTTTACCAGGGATTTTAGAAAGTGATGCTGATTTTGGGGTAATTGAGGCAGGTTTTGAGCATGACTTTAAGGTGGGAGCAGGTAGTCACTTGCATTTACAGGTGAATGCAGGAGCCTTCCTGTACAATGATTATGTAGGTTTTGCGGATTACAAGCATTTTCCTGGGAATCGAACGGTGCTGGCTACAATCAATCCTGCGGGTAGTTTCCGCCTGCTCGATTATTACCGCCACAGCACAAAGGAGGAGTTTGTGGCTACACAGCTCCACTATCAATTTCGTAAATTCCTAGTCACTCGAATCCCAGAAGTATGGCTGTTGGGTATTAAGGAAAATATCTTCGTAAACCACTTGTATACACCCACATCCCAACAATACTTTGAAGTGGGGTACTCTATTGATAATATCTTTCGAATTTTTCGGATTGAAGCAGCTACAGCCTTTCAAAATGGCAAGTACTATGATTTTGGTATTCGAATTGGTATCGCATCCAACATTGGTAATATAGAGTTTGATTAATAGATCGTTAGTTCGTAGAAATAGGAAAAGGGCCATCTTAGTCAAAGACGGCCCTTTTCCTATTTCTGTGCTTGCCTGGATTTATCTTGGGACTTCGATTTTTTCGATGATATCCTTGATTACCTCTTTAGTGGTAAAGCCTTCCATTTCTCGCTCGGGAGTGAGAATAATGCGATGATTTAATACGGGATAAGCGACCAGCCGTATATCATCCGGAGTAACAAAATCTCTGCCGGAAAGCGCTGCGGTCGCTTTAGCCATTTTTAGCATGGCCAGAGAGGCTCTTGGGGAGGCACCCAAGAATAGGTCCCCATTGTTTCGGGTATTGTGCGTGATTTGGGCGATGTACTGTAATAATTCTTCTTTGATATGAATCTGTTCGACCAGTTCCTGACAAGCGTTCAATTCCTGGGCGGAGAAAACCTTTTCTACTTTTTCTTGTGAAATTTTGAAATCATTTCGAAATCGATGTAGAATGGTCGCTTCCTCTGCTAGACTGGGGTATTCTAGGTTGATTTTTACAATAAAACGATCTAGCTGTGCTTCCGGTAATTTATAGGTCCCTTCCTGTTCGATTGGGTTTTGGGTAGCAATCACAAAGAAGGGAAAAGACATGGGATAGGTCTGACCATCTACCGTTACTTGATGCTCCTCCATGACTTCGAAAAGAGCCGCCTGTGTTTTGGCAGGGGCTCTATTAATTTCATCTATCAGTACGAAGTTGGCAAATATCGGTCCTTGGTTGAAGGAGAATTCGGAGGTTTGCATGTTGAACACTGTGGTGCCAATGACATCACTAGGCATTAAGTCAGGGGTGAATTGGATTCTAGAGAAGTCGACCTCCAAGGTCTGAGCCATTAGCTTTGCGGTAAGGGTTTTGGCAATTCCAGGAACACCTTCTACCATAACATGACCACCTGCTAGAACTGCCGCCAACAAAAGATCTATGAACTCGGTTTGACCTACAATTATCTTTTGCAACTCGTTTTTGATCCGTTCGTTAGCTGAACGAATGGGAGAAAGGTCTAGCTGATTTCTACCCCATTGCGCTTCCTCCAGGGAGGAGGGAGAGGACAATGGAGCTAAAGGAGCACCTTCTTCTTCTGGTGTGGGTTCGAACCCTTCGTTTTCGTTGATTTCATCAATTTGCATGGGTAGTGCTCTTATTTACAAGTGTGATAGAATTTTTCCAGGGCCTTATGGAAATCAATGAGGGTGTTTTCTGAAACAAAATTCCCAGAATTTATATTTTGATGCATTTGGAAGATATGCTGAATGTGCTCTGTTGCTACTCCAGATCGAGAAGCCAAACGATCTGCTAATTCATCATTCAATTCACGGGTATTCATATTGTATTTTTCTTTGATGAATACCTGTAGCAATCGCATTTTCTGTAAGGCCAATTGTTTGTGGTTGCTTTGCATAAAGTACAAGCGGCCGATCGTAGAAATAAATTGCAGCGAGGTATTGTTGTTCGACTCTAGTATGGGGATTACACGTTGTCTTCGCTTTGTGCGGAAAATCAAAAATAGCAAACCCATAGCCAATAGGATATACCAAGCCCAGGCCAAGGAGGGTTGGTTCAGGATAAATTGAAGTGGACTTTCCCTGTTAAGGTTATTGGGTATGGAATTCTCATTCAATCTTTCTGCTATATCTTGTTCAACCCTACTTTGTTCGTCCCAATAGACGGGGCCATCTTGTAGGTGAGCCAAGATTAATTGACTATAATTAATAGGCTGGCGCTCAAGCAAGGAAAGGTTAGTAAATGCAATTGGGTTGGTATGTAGATAGAAGTGTCCTTTCCCATAGGGCATTCGCACAAAATTAGTAAGGTCACCTTTGAACTTGCCCAATCCTGTGAAACCTTCGAGGGAGTCGCAGACATGCAAAGGGTTAATAAACTGCCAACCATAATAGCTCATTCTTGCGCGAGCGTAAAAGGTGAATGAAAACGTTGAGTCAGGAAGCAAATCAGGGTGATTCAAACTCATTTGTGCAGTAGTGTCCCAAGTGGTTAGGAGACCATCCCACTTCGTGCTATCACATGGGGTGGTATATATACTGTCAATTAAGTCTCTTGGAAATACTCTAGAGGCGATCAGGGCTGTGTTGCCCAGGGCTACATAACCAAGTAGACGCCTCAAATCTTCGGTAGTGAGGTTCATCCCTTCACCGATAAACAGGTAATTGGAATGGCTAACTTCTGTGGGCAGGGATTCTACTAAAGGAGCCGAGAGAACGATAAGGGAATCCAGCCCCATCACTTTCTCTGTTAATTCAGCGAAATACAAGGACCCGTAGGGATCCACACTGTCTGCTAAGAAATGCTGTTTCCAGGTATATGCGTTCCTTTGCTGAACGTTTAGATACAACAAAAAGAGAATGGTTACGCCAAGCACTATGAATAATATGGTTCTTCGCGATATCATGAAGTAGTGCTTAGATTTTGGGTCTCCACTTCAGCTATGAACGTTTGGTAGTATGGAGCGATCTCATAAAAAGTAGGGGCATCAATAGATCTATTTCCATACCAAACACGCTCAAAAAGTCGTGTAATTTCCTGAAAAGCAGGATAGCGTTTTGAATTCCTCATCTCAAAAAGGTAATCTCGGTTGGTTTTATCTTTTTTCCAACTGATTTGCTTTTGCTGAGATAATACCTTGAGTGCCTCTAAATAATACAACCGAATGGCTAGTGCGTAATTCTCCTTTCGAATGGCTTCTTGTATGAAATCTTCTAAGATTACCTCCTCTAGTCTATCTTCGATTTCTTCAAGATCAATGGTAAGATTTCCTTGGCGATTGATCTTTCGATTTCGTGGTCGTAGTTGTACGCCCATCAGTTGGCGCACTACAAAAAAGGATACGATGATTCCAATAAGGATGAGGAGGAAAGTGGCAAGTGCTTTGAGGAAACCGAAATTTTGTCCTTGAGTTGCCTGCCTTTCTTCTTTATTTTTTCCCTTTTTGGCTTTCTGAATAGCCGCCCAATATTTTGACCCTTCTCGTTTCTTACTCCATTCCTCCCAATCTTTGTCGCTCATCAAGGTGGCACTCCTGTCCTCTAGCAGATAAGAATCAGGAGAGGGATCGTTTTGACCTAGGGATGGACTAGTATTTAGGCAAAAAAGTAGAAGTAGGGCAAAATACATAGCCTTTAAGGGATGAGGTAATATGTAGTCTCGCCTGTTCATTCTTTTTCCAGGCCTTTAATGGTCTGTTTATAACCCACTTGTTTAATCTGTTCTTTGAGGAATGGAGCTTCCATGATTTCTCTTAAACTATAGTATTCCAAGGCAAAACCAGCTACCAATAGGATAAAGATGAGATGAACAAAGTAAATGTGCAAAAAGGTGAGAATGATGACCGTAATCTCATTCATGACTTCCTGCTCAAAATTGACCAGCCAGGACAAAAGCTCAAAAAAGAACCGACTAATTCCCGTATTCAAAAGCCCCATGAAGATTAATCCCAATAAGCTTAGCAAGCTCAACAAAGCTAATCCTCGCCAATACCCTGCTCCGAGTAGGCCGAAAGTTCGGCTTATTCCTTTAATCGGGGACAGCGTTTCCTTTTGACTGACTTGCATCCAAAGCAAGATTATATTTCCAGCAAAAAAGAAAAGTAGGATACTATACCATTGGTTAAAGCCAATCATTAGACCAAAAACAGTTCCGATCAATAGACTCTTTATAAAAGCCGCCAAACGTGATCTTTGGGTTTCAATAGCGATGTCTTTTTCTTCTCCGAGGATTCGCTGACCTACAAAGAAGGCCAGTACTCCAAAAAGGAATCCATTTAAAAAGGGTATATAGCCGATCAGTTTTGTCGTGAGTAAATCATCTAGCATAATCAAAGACTCGAATGGCGTCATCCGATAAAAGAGTAGTTCAGAAGGTAGTACCGAACTGAAAGTGAAAATGCAGATGGTGTACAGAGCACTCGTTGCCACACATAGCAGGGCAAATTTTGAAATGTGCTTCCGCAAAAAGACAAAAACTAAAGAAAATAGTTCACCAGAGCTGTATATGATTCGTAAGTCGAGGCTACGATCCTTATCAGGAGGTAGCCGAGTCTCTTTCCACTGATCCTTGTAGCCGATTCTAGCTTTGTACCTGGGATACCAAACAAAGTAAAAAAGTACAAAGGCAAGGCAGATGAATATAAACAATGCCCGAATGATATAGGGCGCCTCCGTGTGCCGGGTTAGATAACCTTCAATGAAACCTGCCAGAATAAAGATCGGAGCAATGCCAAACATGATCTTTATCCCTCTGCGAGCAGATCGTTGAAAGCTCTGTAAACGAGTATAGGTGCCAGGAAAAACAAGGCCTCTGCCCAGCGTGATTCCAGCTGCTCCAGCTATGACGATAGCAGAAATCTCTAGTGTACCATGAATCCAGATCGTGAAAAAAGATTCCCAAAACACACCTTCTTGAATAAATAAGTATTGGAAGGTCCCAACCATAATTGAATTCCTCACAATCATTACAATGGCTCCTACCGAAAAGAAAACACCCGTTATAAAGGTCAGAAAGGCTACGTAGAGATTGTTGACGGTAATACCTACAGACATGCCCATTGCCCCTTTTTGTTTATACACGGCCATGGGATCACCTTTGCGGATATTCTCCTTGGTTTTTTCTACGTATGTTGTTCCGAGAATGACCTTCGAGAAATCGGGATCCATAGCACAAGACAAAGCTCCGATGAGCAACGAAAGGAGAAAGATTAAGAAGGCAAGTCGAAAATCTGTTCTGGCCTCATAGACGAGCCTCGGTAACTCATCTGTCCAAAAAGAGCTCAACCTCCCAAATCGAGACTGTTTGTTTTTATAAATGCTAAAGAAAATACTTTGGGCTAAGCCATTTAAATAGACCCGTACGGAGCGGTTGGGGTAAAAAGTACGGGAATAGGAAAGGTCATCTGTTATATGTACAAATAGATCGTTTAGCTTATCTGGATCCTGGTACTGCCCTCCTAACACGCTTTCGAACTCCTGCCACTTGTCCTTATTCTGTTCGATGAATTTCGTCTCGCGCATGAAGGAGATTTAGTGAAATATGGTTTTTTGAGTATGTGGACCCTGCAATTGGGGAGAAAAACAAGTTCCTGCTTGGGAAAGTCCACATTTTATGAAAATATTTGTACAAATACAATACTTGGATGCCTACGATTGATATCCGTACCACCCAAAATGTGACGATTGAATATGAATTAGCCTCTCTTTGGGAAAGATTGGTAGCACTTATTATTGATGTAGTTATTGTGGGTACGTTAAACTTCTTTGTGGCTAGTTTGGTTGATTCAGCTCTAGGGCGAGCAGGGATAATGGGAGTTGTGTATACCTTACTGCCCATTTGTTTATTTATGGGGTACCAATTGCTCTCTGAAGTACTGGCGGATGGACGATCTTGGGGCAAAAAGATAATGTCGCTTAAAGTGGTTCGATTAGATGGGGAGGAACCTGGCTTGAGTGATTATCTGCTGAGGGCAATCTTTCATTTAGTGGATACCGTGCTCTCCATAGGGATCTTGGGAGCCTTAATAATTAGTTCCACACGACAGCGGCAGCGCCTTGGTGATATGACAGCTAATACTACTGTTATTCGAACCAAGCATCAGGTGCAATTTGCTTTGGAAGATATACTGCGAATCAACACCTTGAGTAATTATGAGCCACAATATCCTGAAGTACGACAGTTCAACGAGCAGGATATGTTGCTGATTAAGGGAGTGATAGCGCGTTGTTCGAAATATAAGAACCAGGCACACCAGCAAGCCTTGGGAGAATTGGTCGATACAGTATGCCTGAAATTAGGTATCACTGATGTACCTAATGATAAGATCAAATTTTTGAAAACTTTAATTCGGGACTACATAGTTCTTACACGATAATATCATAGATGGGAAGAAGAAAGAAGCCGCGCTTAGTTAAAGATGTAACTTTTACTGGCTTTGCGGACAAAGGGAAAAGTGTCGGGAGAGACGAAGAGGGACGAGTGATTTTTGTCGAGGAAGTCGTGCCAGGCGATGTGGCAGATGTCTTGGTGTTACGAAAGCGTAAAGGGACCTTCCAAGGAGTGGCTCAGCAAATACACACGTACTCTCCAGATCGTGTAGAGCCCATTTGTGAGCACTTCGGAGTGTGTGGAGGCTGTAAATGGCAGCACCTCAGCTATGAGGCTCAATTGCGTCATAAGCAGCAGGTGGTAGAGGATGCTATGCGCCGAATTGGGAAAATAGACACCTCCTGTTTGGAGCAGATAGTCGGAGGAGCCTCTACTACTTATTATCGAAATAAGCTAGAGTTTGCCTTTTCGAATCGACGTTGGTTGACAAAGGAAGAGATCGATACTGAAATTTCTAATCAAGCTGATGTTCTAGGGTTTCATCGGGCTGGAGCCTTTGATAAGGTAGTAGATATCCAGCATTGTTGGCTCCAAGGAGAGCCATCGAATGAGATTCGGAATCGGATTAGAGAAATGGCACATGCTCGTGGTGATAGTTTTTATGACCTTAAGGCAAATACGGGCTTTCTTCGTCACCTACTGATTCGGGTAACTAGCATTGGTGAAGTACTCGTTATCTTGAGTTTTGGAGAGGACAATCCAAAGAAGATCAAGGAATTTTTGGGAGAGATCTTAGAGGAGTTTCCGGCCATCACTACCTTAACTTACTGCATCAATACGAAGCTGAATGACTATATTTTCGATCTAGACATGATTTGCTTTCATGGCAAAGGATATATCGAGGAACAGTTGGGACATGTCCGCTTCAAGATTGGGCCAAAGTCCTTTTTTCAGACGAACACACAGCAGGCTAAGGTCCTATATGATACCGTACTAGAGTTTGCTAACTTAAAGGGTACAGAAAATGTCTACGATTTATATACAGGTATTGGAAGTATTGCCTTGTATGTAGCTCAACAATGCCGACAAGTAGTTGGCATTGAGGAAATAGCAGCAGCGATTGTGGATGCTGGAGAAAATGCTACTTTGAACACGATAGACAATGCTATCTTCTATGCTGGGGATGTAAAAGATATCCTTACTACAGAATTTGCAGAAAAACATGGAAAGCCAGATTTATTGATCACTGATCCTCCACGGGCCGGGATGCACCCAAAAGTAGTGGACATGCTAAAAGAACTGGCCGCTCCCCGAATGGTCTATGTAAGTTGTAATCCAGCTACACAAGCTCGCGATCTACAGTTGCTGGAATCGACTTATACAGTGAAAAAAATACGTCCTGTAGATATGTTTCCGCATACACACCATATTGAGAGTGTAGCCTTATTGGAGCTCAAATAGACTGTTCAGGCTTTCTTTTGTTTCCTTGTCCTGAGGTTGAATTACTATCTATGAACGAAGAAAATCAATACCAAGCGATCGAAAAAGCCTTAGCTCCATATCAAAGTCTAATGGAGCAAGCAGCGGATACTATTCTGGATCAAGAAGTTTCAGCATATCCGATTTTTATCATTCACCAATTGAATGTTGAAATTGGAGTGATACTGGTTCCGAAAGAGGAAGGAAAGGCGGAGTGGAGTATCCACGCTTCCACTTTAGAGGAGCTGGTAACGAAGCAGATCATACAGATGGATAAGGTGGATAATTTCCGGCAAGTTTACAAGGACCCCAGAGCGCACCTTTGCCTTTTTACATTAAGTGAAATGGGAGCAACCTTTATCTTTTTGCCCCGTACAATGGGAAAGAGTCCGGAAAATGGCTGAGAGAAGAATGAGAAATTACACCCCAGATTAGGGTAATAGGTTAAAGTAAATTAAATCGTTCTAGTCCACTAAGTGTAGTTTTTTCCTTTCAGTAAGAAACGATTATCCCTATATTGTAACTACATTAAACTTTGATATGCATCAGCGCTTATCCGGTTTGGGAGCCAAAGCAGACATCCTGATTATAGAGGATGATCATAGTTATGCCCGCCTGGTAGAAATTTGGCTGAGCGAATCAGAGTTGTTACATTTTTCTATATCTAATGCCGCTACCCTTGCCGAGGGATTTGAGAAGCTGGACCAAGCTCATAATTTCGATGCTATCCTGCTTGATCTTAGCTTGCCAGATAGTCATGGTTTTGTCACGCTGGAAAAGTTGATTAATCGACATCCCAATTTGAACATCATCGTTTTGACTGGCCGAATGGACGTAGAGCTGGGAATGCGCGCCGTCAAATCTGGAGCCCAAGACTTCTTGATCAAAGGTGAGTTTGGGAGTAAGGAACTAGCTAAATCTCTTTTATACTCCATTGAAAGAAGCTCTATTCTGAGTAGGTTGGAAGAGGCGCAGAAGATCGCTCAGGTTGGGCATTGGGAATGTAATCCTTCCGAAGGACATTTCTACGCTTCCAATGCGGTATATCGCATCTTTGGCCTAGATATTCATGAGCCGTTCAACTTTGAGCAGCTCATCATTGGAGATACGCCCATGCAGATCCTATTAGATATTGGGGCGGAGGCAGTTGAAAAGGGAGAATTGGATAAAGATATCCTGTTAAGACGTGTAGATGGACAACAACGTTTTGTGTCTTTGCATTGCAAACCTATTCATATCAAGGATAATGATTATGTTTTTCATGGTGTAATCCAAGACCTGACAGAACGAAAGCAAGCTGAAGAGCTAAAAAAGCAGCATGAGTTGGCAGAGCAGACGGCAAAGGTCAGGGAACAAGTGATTGCCAGCGTTAGTCATGAAATGCGAACGCCGATGAATGCCATCCTAGGGATGAGCAATTTGCTACTTGGTACGACACTAAGTGAAGAACAACAAAGCTTTGTGAATTCCATTCATCATTCCTCGGAATTATTAATGGGAATCATCAATGATATTTTACAAATATCGGAATTACATCATAAGGTATTACTAATAGATGCTCAACCTTTTTCCATTCGTGAGCTGCTTGTTCATCTCAAAGAGGTGATGGGTGAAAAGGCTGAACAGAAGGGATTGAGATTTGCGATCGAGCTTCAAGGTTCTCTGAATGAACAGGTAGTGGGAGATAAAACTCGGCTTAGCCAAATACTATATAACTTGGTAGGTAATGCCATCAAGTTTACTGATGCAGGAGAAGTTAGTTTAGGAGTGAAGCTGATCCAGCAACAAGGCAATAGTCAAAAAATTAGATTTACCATTAAAGATTCAGGCATCGGCATTCCCCTAGATAAACAGAAGCACGTTTTTGAACCCTTTACAAGGTTACATCAAAAAGGGCGTGTTACGGAAGGAACGGGACTTGGCCTGACCATTACAAAACAACTGGTTGAAGCTCAAGGAGGGCACATTAGCCTGCAAAGTGAGGAAGGGCTTGGTGCTACATTTTGTGTGGACTTGACATTTGGGAAGATAGATGAAGGTTCGATCCATCGAAAGCTGGAGCAGGAAGGGGTAAAATGGGATCAAGACCTTGCTTTCCGGGTGTTGATCGTTGAGGACCATCTCATGAATCAGGTTGTTGTTAAAAAGACTTTGGAGCAACAGTGGAGTCAGATCGAGATTGTCATTGCCAATAATGGTAAAGAAGCTATTGAATACCTTATAGAACAAGAGCCTTTTGATATCATTCTGATGGATTTACAAATGCCCATTATGGATGGTTTTGAGACGGCAAAATTCATAAGAGAGCAGATGTCAGGTTCCACAGCTAGCCTTCCGATTTTAGCTATGACGGCACACGCTCATATTTCTGAAGGGGAAAAGTATAAGGAATTTGGGATGAATGATTATCTCTTGAAGCCCTTTGACCCTCAACAACTATTTGAAAAAATCGTAAACTACTTGGACAAAACGCCCTCTAATGCCTGATAGCCCTTATAATTACATTGACTTGAGTTATCTGGAGTCGATTTCGGGAGGAGATGCTGAGACGGAAAATACCATACTGCAAATGTTGTTGACTGATATGGAGCAGTTGTGTCCTATGCTAAGGACTCACTTTGAAGCAAAGCAGATGGAAGAATTGGAGAAAGTTTCACACAAACTGAAAACATCCTTGGCTTTTTCTGGGAATCCAGAAATTATGAAGTCGAATGATGAAGTACTAGAACTTGCTAGAACCCAAATCGAATTGGATCGTTTACCAGCGCTAATTACAAAACTTGAAGAACTGACACCCCTAATTATACGAGAACTACACCAAGTCCTAGCTCGATAGATCTCGCTTATAAACGCAGATCAGAACAAGGAACACCACACACTGTATTGAAGTCGCATACATTGGCACTCTATCCCATGACCTGATCACCTCTACTACCCAACTACACTGAATTTATGTCTGCTAAGAAGTTGATAGTCAAAGTTTAATCGTTTGGCTAGCTTATGCATTGCCTGCAATGTGCATGCTGGTTAAGTGGTCATTTAATTGTTTGTAAAACTTTATATATTTGAGACATATGAGAATTCTCATCTGTGAGGGTGGAGAAATGTTGATTTCCGCATTAAAATTTAGGCTACAGAAAAAAGGTTTTGAAGTGGTTTTGGCCACCAAGAAGATTGATGCTGGTAACCAAATCATAGAAAAGATCCCCGATTTAATTGTGTTGGATGTAGATCTTCCGGGTTTTGCTGAAGGAGAGATTGAGACTTTTATTGAAGAGAGAAAACGACAAGATGTACCAATTATCCTTTTGGGTCGACTGGATCACGGCGATTTTGTGCTAAACGCTCTACATCTTGGAGCCAGTGATTTTATCATTAAGCCCATCAAACCCGTAGAACTTATTCTTCGCATTCAAAAAGTCTTACAAGAAAAAAAGCTCGTTAACCCATAATGAACCCTTAATATGAAAGGAATAATTCTGGCAGGAGGCCTAGGCACCCGCCTATACCCCCTAACCTTGGCTGTCAGTAAACAACTCATGCCCGTTTATGATAAGCCGATGATCTATTATCCGCTCTCTACCTTAATGTCAGCTGGTATTCGAGATATCTTAATTATCAGTACTCCTAAGGATCTACCTAATTTCGAAAAACTATTGGGAGATGGGAGTAACATTGGCTGTTCTTTTTCATACGTTCCTCAGTATGAACCTAATGGCCTGGCACAGGCCTTTGTTTTAGGAGAATCCTTTATCGATGGAGATCCCTGTGCATTGGTTCTCGGGGATAACATCTTCTACGGCGCTGGATTGGAGGACCTCTTGCTAGCTTCAACGGATCCGGCGGGAGGCGTTGTTTTTGCCTATTGGGTTGCCGACCCCGAAAGATATGGGGTGGTGGAGTTCGATGATTCCTTTAATGCGCTGTCCATTGAAGAAAAGCCCCTCAAGCCCAAATCAAATTATGCTGTACCAGGTTTGTACTTTTATGATAATTCCGTAGTTGACGTGGCCAAGAACCTGAAGCCTAGTGCCAGAGGTGAATATGAGATAACTGATGTTAATAAACACTATTTGGCTGCGAAAAAGTTAAAAGTAGGGGTTCTTGGAAGAGGAGTAGCCTGGTTGGATACGGGTACTCATAAATCTCTGATGCAAGCAGGCCAATTTATCGAAGTGATCGAGGATCGCCAAGGTCTCAAAATCGGTTGTATTGAAGAGGTCGCCTACGAACGTGGCTTTATTGATGCAGAGCAGCTAGAGCGTCTCGGGAATATGTATCTTAAGAGTGGGTATGGAGAATATCTATTGAACCTCCTCAAAAAAGATTCGACACTGAAAGTTTAGCTATAAATAAGAAATCAGGCATGCTTGAGATCAATGTGCCGATTTTTAAACACTTTTCTGCTATCCCTGTTTAATCTGGTGGGTTGGTAAATGCTTGAGCACAAGCGTTTGGCAACCCACCATTCGTTTAGAATTTACCCGTTTTTTATTTGTCTGGCGAAAAAAAATGGTCCAGGCATAAATTTTTTTGTTCTTCTCTGCTAGCTTGCTTTTCCATATTTTATTTGGCACTAATTAAGGAAGACCGCCTAATATTTAGTCTAGCTGGATAAATATACTGCCTTAGTTTTCTATTCGCGGCCGATGCCTGAGAGGCCACTTTCAAAATGTGTACCAAAATTCGGAGAAATTAGAACAAGTAATTGCTTTACTTGTTCTAATGATAGTTTTACTATCTAAAGTAAATTGATTAAGATGAATACAAGTATCACTAATCAGCCAGCCTGGACTCCTGTCCAGCGGTTCTTCAGCATGTTGAGCCTAGACAGAAAAGATATTACCTACATATATGTCTACGCTATCTTCGCGGGACTCATCACCCTCTCGTTGCCATTAGGAATACAAGCTATTATCAGTTTGATTGCTGGTGGTACAGTTTCCACTTCACTAATTATCCTAATCATCATTGTTACCGTTGGTACAGCTTTAACGGGTATTCTTAAAGTAATGCAATTGGTGGTGACAGAAACCTTACAGCGACGGATATTTGCACGCTCAGCTTTTGAATTTGCTTTCCGTATTCCTCGTTTGAAACTAGAGGGCACATTGAAAGATTATCCTCCAGAGTTGGTGAATCGATTTTTTGATACGCTAACCTTACAGAAGGGTATTCCCAAAATATTGGTTGATTTTTCAACTGCCGTGTTGCAGATTTTATTTGGGCTGATTCTGATCTCTTTTTATCACCCCTTCTTCGTTTTCTTCAGTCTTATTCTAGTTACGCTAGTGGTAGTAATCATGCGGGTCACTGGTCCGAGAGGCTTAAATACCAGCTTGCAGGAGAGTAAGTATAAGTATAAGGTAGCCCACTGGTTGGAAGAGATTGCCCGAACCATGACTACATTTAAACTGGCAGGGGGGAGTGATCTTTCGATACAGCATACAGATAAATTGGTAGAGGGGTATCTGGACAGACGTAAGGACCACTTTGGAATCTTACTGATCCAATATGGAAACATTGTTGCTTTCAAGACGATCGTTACAGGAGCACTATTACTACTAGGTAGCTACTTGGTGGTTGAAAACAGGATCAACATCGGTCAGTTCGTAGCAGCAGAAATCGTGGTAATCCTCATCCTGAACTCCGTAGAGAAGTTGATTTTAACGATGGAGACGATTTATGATGTATTGACAGCCGCAGAAAAAATTGGTGCTGTAGCTGATTTGCCATTGGAAGAGGCAGGGGGAACAGCTTTCGATCAAATCGATACGGGTAAAGGAATGGAGCTAAGGATTGAGCAACTGAATTTCCAGTTCCCAGACTCAGAGACACCTACCATTAAAAATTTGTCCTTGCATGTAAAACCGGATGAGAAGGTCTGTATTGTCGGTTACAATAGATCGGGTAAATCGACTTTGATTAAGATTTTAAGTGGATTTTATACCACCTTCAAAGGGATGGTGAATTACAATGGCTTTCCCATGCGCAGCTTGCAAATTGCAGATCTGAGAAAGCATATCGGAGATCATAGCCCGGAGGAAGACATCTTCGAAGGGACGTTTGTTGAAAATATCTGTTTGGGGCACGAATCGATTGGCATGCAAGATATTGTAGAGGCTTGTGAGAAGGTAGGTCTGGCAGAGTACATAGAACAATTACCTAAGGGGTATCAGTCCGTGTTGATTCCAGGAGGAACGAATGTACCTCGAAGTATCCGCACCAAGGTAATATTGGCAAGAGGCATTGTGAAGCAACCTCGTCTACTTGTGATGGAAGAGTTTTTCACTCACTTGTCTCTATCTGACCGTGAAAGCATAGCTGAAGTTTTAACTTCCAAAAACAGCAATTGGTCAATGATTTCTGTTACAGATGACCCCATTTTAGCACGCAAATGTGATAGAACCATTGTGATGAAGGATGGGGAGATAGTTGCACAAGGTACCTACGAAGAAATTAAGAGAACGGAACATTTTGCCAAGGTATTCAAAACCGCAGCAGATGTCGATTAATCCCTTTTTGTAACGCCTGGAGAGACCCTTTATTTGTTGAAACAGCTTATAAGCAGCAAGCCATGTTAAACGTATCTTCTAATAGTATTCAAAAGAGACTATCTATAGATAAAATAAAGGCCTTTGATAACCTTAGTTTATCGCCGGCCAATAGAATGTTCACTCGTTGGTTGTGGGGAACTATGCTCTTTGTCGTAATTCTCTGCTTTTTGCCCTGGACTCAGAACATTCAGTCTAAAGGAAAGGTAACTACCCTAAACCCTGACCACCGCCCGCAGACCATTCATTCGACCATTGCTGGGCGAGTTGAAAAGTGGTATGTGCAGGAAGGACAATTGGTGGAAAAAGGGGATACCATTCTTTTCCTCTCAGAGATCAAAGCAGAATACTTTGATACCCAGCTAGTAGATCGAACCAACGATCAGGTTAGAGCGAAGGTGGAAGCGGTGGCTGCCTACGGTAATAAGGCCCAGGCCCTTGACGACCAAATGGACAACATGCGCGAGGAACTGATCTTGAAGAGAGCCCAATTAAAGAATAAGATCACACAAGGACAATTAAAGATCACCTCGGATAGTATCGCTTCTATCCAAGCTGATATAGATTATCAAATCGCTGTACGGCAGTTCCAACGGGAAGATACACTTTATAAGCAGGGGATTAAGACTTTAACGCAGTTGGAAGACAAGCGATTGAAAGTGCAGGAAACACAGGCCAAACAGGTCGCGGCCTTCAACAAATTAGCAACGAGTAGCAATGAGATGGAGAACGCTATGCTACAACTTAATCAAATTGAATTCGAATACGGACAAAAGTTAGCCAAAGCAACTTCTGATCGGTTTAGTACTTTATCACAGCAATTTGATACGGAAGCTAATGTCAATAAACTTAGGATTGCCTCCTCCAATTATACAAGAAGGGCAGATTTCTATTATATCATAGCCCCGCAGGATGCTTATATCACTAAAGCCATTGTGAATGGTATCGGTGAAACGGTGAAAGAAGGAGAGGCTGTGGTGAGTATTATGCCCGCCAAGTTCAATTTGGCGGTGGAAATGTTTGTGACGCCGATGGATTTACCGCTGCTCCAATTGGGAGAAACAGTGCGGATCCAGTTTGATGGTTGGCCCGCTATAGTCTTTGCTGGTTGGCCAGATGTATCCTTCGGTACATTTACCGGGAAAGTAGTAGCCATAGATAACATGATTACGACCAAGGACAGCAAGTACCGAGTGTTAGTGGCACCAGACGATTCTGAGAAAGAATGGCCAAAAGCACTTCGTCCAGGTTCAGGCGCTTGGGCCATCACTCTCTTGAACGATGTACCTATTTGGTACGAAGTCTGGCGTCAACTGAACGGATTCCCTCCTGATTATTATTATGAGGAAGAAATCGAAGAGGACTTACCTAAAATGAAAGCCCCACTAAAATCTGTAAAATAATGCAGCGGATGTTATTTATGGGCTGGGTGCTTACATTGCTCAGCATACCGGGACTTTGGTCACAGACGGACGACGAAAAGATTCTACTGACTCAAGAAGCATATTTTGATTGGATTGTACGCCATCATCCCCTTGCCATGCGAGCTGATCTAATTCGGGAAGAGGCCGAAGCTGTGATGAGAAAAGCTAGGGGTGGATTCGATCCAAAATTGGAAGGGGAGTGGGATCAGAAATTTTTTGATGGAAAATCCTATTATCATCTAGCTCAGGGAGGGTTTAAGATTCCCACCTGGTACGGCCTTGAAGTCGGTGGAGAATATGGTTGGACTGATGGTATCTTTCTCAACCCAGAACGCAATTTACCTGCGGTAGGTCAGGCGGCTTTTGGGATCACTGCCAACGTATTACAAGGCTTAGTGATTGATAAACGCCGAGCAGATCTACAGAAAGCGAAGATCTTTCAACAAGCTTCAGAAGTAGAACGGCGGCAAGGACTGAACGATCTGCTGATGGCAGCGGGAGATACTTACTGGGCTTGGACGCTGGTTTACAATGAGCTATTGGTGTACGAACAAGCCTATGAGTTCTCTGTTGAACGTTTTCGAGGGATACGAGAAAGCTTCATACAGGGAGACAAAGCAGCTGTCGACACCTTGGAAAGCTGGATTCAAGTACAGGATTGGGAGAATCAATTGGCCGATGCTCAACTGAAATACCAAAAAGCAAGTTTAGAATTATCTAATTTTCTCTGGTTGAATAGAGAGGTGCCCTTAGAAGTAAATGAGCGGGTTTTTCCTCCTCTTTTGGAAGACTTGACTGTACTGACACCTAGTCGAGAGGCCGTGCAAGTTAATCTGGACAATTTGGGGAATAATCAGCCAGCCTTACAACTCTATCAGTATAAAATAGCGAGTCTAGACGTAGATCGGCGTTTGAAGCAAGATAAGTTAAAACCCGTTTTACAGTTGAAGTACTACTTGCTTGGAAATGGATTTAATTTTACGCCTGATGAAAACGGAAATGGCAATGGGTTAGGCCTAGGTGAACTATTTGGTGAAAATTACAAGGTAGGAGCTACCTTTCGTTTCCCTTTATTTCTACGTAAGGAGCGAGGTGATTTAGAATTGGCTCGTCTGAAGATTCGGGATAATTCCTTGCAGCTACAGCAGAAGCAGCTAGAGTGGGGTAATAAGGTGGAAAGCTACTTTGTCGAGTTAGAAAATATGTCAGGGCAGGTTGATCGCTTAGATAGTATGGTTGATAATTATCAATCTCTCTTACAGATCGAGGGCATAAAATTTGACATAGGTGAGAGTTCTATTTTCCTATTGAATAGTCGACAAATAAAGTTATTGGAGGCTCAACTTAAATTGGCTAAGGTACGGTCCACCTGGCACAAAGCACAGCTTGGATTTGACTGGGCCAGTGGCTTGATCGGACAATAAAGAATTGTTGGCAATAGGTGGTAGAAGCACCCCAGAACGGTATGAGCTGTTCTGGGGTGCTTCAGTATATAAATATAAGTTAAGGTGTCGCTATGAAGATGGGTTGATAGAAGCCCGATTTATCGGGCATGAGCCATTCAATTCTGCTAAAGCCTGCTTCCTGAAAAATATGATTCATTTCGGAATGAGAAAAAGCTGCATACTCCGCCTTTCGAACACTCGTTTCAAACTCATTATTGAGTCCTTTTAAGGTAAAATGGTTAACAATGTAAGTATTGTCCTTTCTCCAGTCCCATAGTTGAAAGGTGATGGTTTTTAGGGAAGAGGTCACTTGATAGACGAGGTGGTAGTCTTTTGCCAAAGCGTTATAGAATTCTTCTGCCGATTTTCCCGATTCCGTTTTCACAGTACTTAGTTAATTCCCCAAAGTTCCTGCTCCCTTTGGCGAAGTGCTGACTTTACGGTTTTTTTCGATGTGCATTCCAAAGCAAATAAGCTGTAATTGCTCCGATTAAAAACAGAGCGATCGAGATAATTTCAGCCTGGGTTAGTGTAGCACCAAGGACTTGATAATCATCATTGACTCGAATCTTTTCTATAAAGAAACGCTCCACTCCATTAAACATTAGATAAATGGCAAATAGCATACCTGGAATGGCTAGTCTTTTTCGAATACCCCACAAAATTCCTCCAATGGTGAAAGCCATAATAGACTCATACAAAGGAGTAGGATATACGCCTGGATCAAGCCGGTTACAATAGTTCCCCGTACATCCCTCGATTGGGACTCCCTCATTCAGTACGTTCTGAGGATAATCATAAGACCATAACCAATCCGGCAAAAACCACCAGCCAGGTTGGGCTGCTGCTGTGATGCCCCAATCTCCGTCTCCTGAAAAGTGGCATCCTAATCTTCCAACACCATAGGCAATAATCAGGGCGGGTGCTACGGCATCCACCACATGAATAATCGGAATTTTTTTAAGCCTTAGGTAATAAGCGACACTGAAAAAGCCAACAATGAGGCCGCCGTAGATAGCCAGGCCGCTTCCGGAGAAAAAGGTGCGTATCGGATCTTCAAAGAAGGCAGGTAAGTCTTCGATTAAGGCAAAGATCTTTGCACCCACTACACCAGAAATAGCGGCGATCATCGTAATATCTCCAATTCGATCATGAGGATATACCTCATGCGTTTCTACTCCCTTCCCTGCCTTACCTCTCCTGAGGCCTTCCCAATACTTCAAGCCAACTAATAGAGCAGCAAGTAATATTCCTATGCCTATACTCCCCTCTCCGGATAGTAAAAAACCGGATGGATCAGCCTGAAAACTTCCAAAGTTGGTGGCAATACCAAAACCTTTGAATCCCAATAGAAAACCGAACAAAGCATTTGAAAAAAGATCCCATGCACTGGCCCCCTTTCCGGTATCTACTTTAACCAGAGTAGGCGTGAAGACGCCTTCATCCGCCTTTCGCTTTAATTCTTTGTACAGAAGGAAAGCCGCACTCAAGATGGCTAAAACTAGAAAAAAGCCAAAGGTTTTGAACACGGAGGTCCAGTTGTCAACGGGCGTGCCAAAGAGGGCGTGAAAAAAGTAAGAGAGATCAGGATACATAAACTTGCAAGTGTTTGGACAGCAAAAATAGGAAATTAAAGTTTCGGGCTTGGCAGGACTTAGAAGATCTATCAAAGGCCCTATGTAATATAACCTAAATCCTCTTGGATAACCGCAAAAATAGTACTCCTTCTCCGGTTTAGCCGTCTTCCTATTTTAACAAAAAATTAAAAAAATGGCAGAAAGCCTTGACAAGCAAGGATTGTTGTCTTACATTTGTAGTGTATTAGTTAAGTAGTACACTAAATCACTAACCAACTATGATACAATTAAAAGACCTCTCATTTAGCTACGGCAAGGGCCCAATGCTCTTCGAGGGGTTAGAATTGTCCATACCTGGCGGAAACATATACGGGCTACTTGGGAAGAATGGAGCCGGAAAGACGACGCTCTTAAGTTTAATCTCTGGTTTGTTATTCCCAAAGTCTGGAAGTTGTGAAGTCTTAGGGCATACACCCAGCAAGCGCCAACCTTCTTTTCTCTCTGATCTATATTTTATACCGGAAGAGCTACACATACCAGCAATGAGGATAAATACTTTTGTGGATATCTATTCTCCTTTTTATCCGAAGTTTGATCGGGCTCAATTTTCCACCTTATTGGCTGAATTTAAATTGAGTGAAAACCTGAAGATGAACAAATTGTCATACGGTCAGAAGAAGAAGGTTATCCTGAGTTTCGGCCTGGCGACCAATTGCAAGTTGTTGATCTTAGACGAGCCCACTAATGGTTTAGATATTCCATCTAAAACACAACTACGTAAAATATTAGCAGGGGCCATCTCTGAGGATCGGACTTTTATTATTTCTACACATCAAGTAAGAGATCTCGCCAATTTGATGGATCCTATTATCATCATCAATCAGGGTAAGATCATATTCCAAGAATCAATTGAATCCATCAACTCCAAATTACAGTTCCAGTTATCCTTTAGAGAGCCTAGTGATTCAGAGGTGATCTATTCGGAACGCGTGCCTGGTGGATTCATGACTATAAACCCACAAAATGGGGAAGGAGAGGAAGAAGCAGACCTGGAAGTGTTGTTTAATGCTGTGATCGAGAAGACCAGCTATTTCACTGATTTATTTAAAACCGACTACGATTATGCAAACGAATAACCTACTGGATCTGCGTCGTCTGGGCTTGCTAATTAAAGAGGAGATGAGCATACAGTACTTGCGGTATCTTTTGGGGCTTGTGGTCGTGTTTGGTGGCCTCTTTATCATCTGGTGGATCAACGCGGCGGGAATTTTTTCAACAGAGAAGCAACAATTACAAGAATTTCATTACATCTGGTTCGCTATTATTCTATTAGGTGGCGGAGCCTTCTTCTCCAGCCTAGCATTTGTTCATTTTGGAGCAAAAACATCCCGATTATTTTACCTCAATTTACCTGCATCTAACCTCGAAAAGTATACAGCCAAATGGCTGATCACCGGCATAGTATATCCATTGGGCATCTGGTTAGTTTATCTCGTTTTTTCCTGGCTGGCCAATAAAGTAAATGTACAATATACAGAAGGAACACCTTTTGCACCATTACCAGCATTTGGAGAAACGACCTGGCTTTTCATAAGAATATATCTTGTTTCTCAGACCATTTTCCTGACGGGAGCCGTATTTTTTCATCGCTATGCTATATTCAAAACAGCATTTTCCTTAATGCTGGTGCAGTTGTTCTTGATGTTGTTTGTCTACCTGTGTTCTCGAATTATTTTTCCGGAGATGTTTGATGGTTGGATAGCACCTGAGCCACCCAATCGAGTTTACCAAATAACAGACACCTTTAAAGACTTTGTAAATAATCGACTAGAACAGATCCTAGAGTATGTGTTCTGGCTTGCATTGGCCCCTATAATGCTTGTGATCGGCTTTTTTAAACTTACCGAAAAAGAGGTGTAAGATGGATTTTAAAAGACAAAAAGCAATCTACATACAAATTGCCGACTATCTGCTGGAAAACATCCTTGCTGGTGTTTTGGTCAAAGGGGATAAAGTGCAATCGGTGAGGGAGATGGCTGCTACTGTGCAGGTTAATCCAAATACAGTAGTACGCTCCTTCAATTACTTGCAAGACCGTGGAATTATTACGCAACGAAGAGGAATTGGTTATTTCGTGGCAGAGGATGCCTTGGAAAAAACTCAGGCATTAAAGCGCGAAATATTCATTCAACAAGAATTACCCGAATTGTTTAAGATGATGAATTTATTAGGGATGAACTTTGATGATCTTCAGCAGATTTATCATCGACAATCCAATGGAGCAGGAGCGCAGTGATTAGATCAAAAAGAAATTACCCAACTGTACAAGAAAATCAAATCACCATGACTGTTATTTTTTTTATTATTCTGTCTTTGATCTGGGCTTTGTTCTTTGGATTTGTACCTAACCTCTAATGATCTCTAACTCCTCTATCAAATTTTGGAAGATGAAAACCAGTAGTAAATTATTAATTGGATTGCTTGCTGTAATGATGACGATGGTTCTGAGCTTCTTGATTACTGCCCGCATGAATGCAGAGGTCACTAGTCCGGAAGAGAGAGCTAGCCGCGATCACGGGAATGTGCAAGGAAATGGTCGACTTGGAGTAGATCTTCGCTCCATTACGGGCTATAAATCTATTGCCTTACATGCTAGTATGGATGTAGAAATGAGTTCAGGTCTTGAACAAGTAGAGGTGGAAGCTGAGGATAATCTCTTCGGGAACATTATCACCAAAGTCGAGAAGGGAACCTTACACATCCATTGGAAACAGGGAGAATGGGCAAATGCTACACAGCCCGTGAAAATAAAAGTGCCTATAGGAGAGGTAAACACCTTGGTAATCAATGATAGTGGCTTCATTACCGTAAGGGATACTATCGTGGGCGATACTTTGTGGCTCCGAGGGTATGGCAATGGAGACATGGTATTGGCAGCCGAAGTAAATTACCTAGATGTCGAAATTCATGGAAACGGGAACATGGAGGTAGAAGGCAATACCAACCATCTTGATTTGAACATTTACGGATCTGGAGATTTATCCGCCTATGAACTGGCTGCTCAGACTGCTGGCATCTATACGGAAGGGAATGGAGGAGCTAAAATTCGTGTTGCTGAAGAGCTAAAAGGAGTCACAAACGGAAGGGGGCATATTCGGCTCAAGGGAACTGCAAATACCGATGAATTTAAACCATATAATGGACGCTTAATTCATCTTAAAGAGGACTAGCTTGTACAAAATATGAATGGTTAACAGCAATCCTTAAATTCTCCTAAATCTAAATAGCTAGGTGTTATTTTCAAGTGCATGGTTTTGACCATGACTGGAAGCCCTATGCCAAAAAAGACAATCTATTATGAAATCATTGACTCTTGAACAAGTAGGTAAACTCATTTTCTTTTATCTACTCATGACCCTACCGTTTTTGGCTTTAGCGCTAAATGCAACGGCTCAGAGCACTACTTATCGCTCTATTTTGGAAGAATCCTTTGCTGGACATCAGTCAGGTGCTACAGCCATTGTAGCAAAAAAGGGAAAGATTTTGTATCAAGACGCGATAGGACAAGCTAATATGGAGCTTGGTGTCAAGATGGAAAAAGAGCATATTTTTCGTATTGGCTCCATTACTAAACAATTTACTTCCGTCGCCATTATGCAGTTGGAGGAACAAGGTAAATTGTCGATCCAAGATCCCATTACTAAATTTCTTCCCGACTATCCAACGCATGGACATACCATTACTGTGGAACATCTATTGACACATACCTCAGGTATTAGAAGCTATACAGATATGGAAAGCTTTGGAAGTATGTTTCGCAAAGACATGCCCCCCTTGGAATTAGTAGAGGTGTTCAAAGATGAGCCAATGGATTTTGCGCCAGGGGAAAAATTCAATTACAATAACTCCGGCTATATCCTTTTAGGTGTGATCATTGAAAAGGTCAGCGGCTTATCTTATGCAGATTACGTGCAAAAGCACTTGTTCGACCCCTTAGGGATGACAGCTTCGTACTATGGGAGTGCAAGTCGGGTAATTCCCAATCGCGTAGCTGGTTATCAAGGTGCAAAGGAGGATTATCGAAACGCAGATTACCTCAGTATGACACTTCCTTATGCAGCGGGTTCTCTTTTATCTAATGTAGCGGATCTCTATACTTGGACAAAAGCGGTTCATGCACATCAACTAGTAAGTGCTGAAAGTCTGCAAAAAGCCTTTTCGCCTTTCCGCTTGAATAATGGTGAAGAATCAGACTATGGTTACGGTTGGAGTTTAGGTGAGATATATGATCGCTCGGTGGTGGAGCATGGTGGAGGTATCAATGGATTTTTAACTGAATCCATTTACGTGCCTGAAGAAGAACTATTCGTGGCCGTCTTCTCCAACTGCAATTGCCAATCTCCTAGTCCCGCTGCCAATCAAATGGCCGCCCTTGCTTTGGGAGAACTAAAGACCTTTACCAAGGTGGAATTGAGTGCGGAAAAACTTCAAGAATATGTTGGGGTGTATGAAAATGAGAGTGGTAATAAACATAAGATCGTTTTGGAAGAGGGGCAGTTGTACACTATGAGTCGAGGAGGTAACCGCTATGCGTTAAACCCTATGGGGAAAGACTGGGTATTCTTTAATGATAATTTACGTACCGCTCAGTTTGTAAGAGGAGAGGATGGGAAGGTGGCAGCCGTAAAAGCGTACGAACGAGGTAGTTATTTAGGCACCGCTAAAAGAACCACGGAAAAGGTAGAAACAAAACAAGCAATTAAGCTAACAGAAACCGAACTCAAAGAATATATAGGGACTTACGACATGGGACCTTTCAAAATCAAAGTCTCCTTTGAAGAGGGTAAGCTTTACGGAAAACCAGATGGCGATGGCAAGGCGGAGCTATGGCCTAGTGCTAAAGATGAATTCTTTCTGAAAGTTGTGGATGCTACCGTGGAATTCATTCGAGTAAACGGCAAGGTACAAGCCATGAAGGTTACCCAGGGAGACGCTCAATTAGAAGGCAAACTGATAGCAGGAACGGCCGACTCCAAACCTGTAATGAGTAGCAAAGGAGGAATGGACCTTAGTATTTATACAGGAGTTTATGAATCTGAAGGAAGGCATCTGACTGTGACATTAGAGGATGGAGCCTTGTATGGACAGCCAGATGATGATACCAAGGAGAAGATGAAACCCAAAGGACAAGATCAATTCGAAGTAGATACATCAGATGGAGATCATATTAAAGTTACCTTCAAACGGTCTGCTGACCAGGTGGTTGGGATCAAGTTGGAATTGAGTAGCGGACAAGAAATTGTAGCACAAAAGATTAAGTAGATAGTCGATGTAAAGGAGGTGAAAGAAAGGATTACCAAATTATTCACAGTTTAAACAATAAGCAATGTCACATATACCTTCCTTAAAGAACCGATCTGTTTTTGGGCTTGCCATTTGGGTGACCATGATGATGAATAGCTTATTGCTCCTTGGACAGGATACCACTTCTTCATCTCCTTACGAAACAATTTTGCAACAGGAATTTGGGGCATATGAATCAGGTGTTGCTGCTCTGGTTGTAAAGCGAGGGAAAACGCTTTTTAGAGGAGGTATTGGTTTGGCTAATATCGATCAAGAAGACATCATTACTCCGGAGCATCTGTTCCGAATTGGTTCAATTACCAAAACATTTACGGCAGTTGCTATACTACAACTAGCAGAACAAGGAAAGCTGAATATTTCTGATCCAATCCAAAAGTACTTACCGGAATACCCAACTCAGGGGCAAGAGATCAGCATTGAGCATTTGCTAACGCATACTTCGGGAATCAAAACTTATTCGGGGATGACTGAAGTCGCCCATCTACAGCATACAGCAGCAACTCCCAAGCAAATTATCAAGGTGTTTAAAGATGCTCCTATGGAATTCTCTCCGGGGGAGCGGTACCAGTACAACAATTACGGATACATCCTGCTAGGGGCCATCATCGAGCAGGTGAGTGGACTGGATTATGGTACTTATCTAGAAGAAAGAATCTTTAAGGCAGCTGGGATGGAGAATACCTACTTCGGAAAAAAGAAGGAACTATCCATAGGTATAGCCAAAGGTTATGCTGTGGAGGGGGGACAATACGCGGAAGTTCCTTATTTGAATATGGCTATCCCATACGCAGCCGGAGGTTTGGTATCTACGGTGGACGATCTTTATCGGTGGATGCAGACGCTAAATCAGCATGAAGTGATTAGTGAATCAAGTTTAGAAAAGGCTTTTTCCACTTATCAGCTTAAGAGCGGAAGCTTCACGCCTTATGGTTATGGTTGGCAATTAGATGAACTTTATGGCAAACAGGTAGTAGGGCATGATGGTGTAATTCAAGGTTTTTTGGCCGATATGATCTATTTACCTGAAGCAGATATATTTGTTGCTACGCTATCCAATTGTACTTGTAAAAATCCGGTAGGACTAGCCAATAAATTAGCAGCCTTTGCCTTGGGAGAGTACCCGCTTGTACACAAAACCCTTCAAGCCCCAAGTAAATTGGAGCAATATGTTGGTGTTTACCAATTGGATACGGATCGGAAGCAAGAGATTTTTCATGAAGGCGGGCAATTGTATGGCCTAAGTACAGGAGATCGACGACGACCTCTATACCCCGGTAAGGAAGATCAATTCTTTTTTGAGGAGGGCTTGATCAGCATTGAATTTACTCGTGATGCAGACGGAGAGGTTATGGGCCTGGAAAGAACAGACAAAGGAAGAATTACAGCAACTGCACAAAAGAAATCAAACTCGGTAGCGAAAAAAGAAGCCATCCAGCTTAAAGAAGAAGAACTACAAGAATATGTAGGGAAATATGATCTAGGTCCTTTTCACCTTTTTATCACTTTGGAAGAAGATAAACTCTTTGGGCAACCAGAAGGGCAAAGTAAAGAACAACTGTTTGCTAAAGCAAAAGATCATCTTTTCCTGAAGACGGTAGATGCGGAAATGGAATTCTTCCGCAAGGATGGGCAAGTACAGGCCGTAAAGGTGACGATTGGCAATAACAGTTTTGAAGGGAAACTGGTGGAGGACTAGTCTACTAGAAATTTGAATTAAGAACCACTTCCATATAATTTTATTCCAATCCAGGGTTTGAGCCTCGCTCAGACCCTTTTTTGTTGATACTTACCTACCTTTGCGCCCATGATCCCACCAGCACAGATCAAGGCACGGGCCAAGGATGAACGCAAAGCCAATAAAAAGTTCTTCAATCGATTGGTGAGACAGAAGCCAAAGCAGCTGGATCAAACCGTAGCCCAGTTACATGAGGAAGTATTCGAAGAGATCGACTGCTTAGTCTGTGCAAACTGTTGTAAGACAACTAGCCCTATCTTTATCGACAAGGATATCGATCGGATTGCTCGCCATCTGGGCCAACGACCTGCTGCTTTTGTGGATCAATACCTCCATTTGGACGAAGACGGAGATTATGTATTGAACGAAGCACCTTGTGCTTTTCTAGGAGAGGATAATTACTGCTCTATTTACGAGGTTCGTCCCCGAGCCTGTCGAGAATACCCTCATACTGACCGAAAGAACTTCCATCAAATTCTAGATCTTACTTTGAAAAATACAGCGGTTTGTCCGGCGGTGTTTGAGGTGGTGAAGCGGCTGCGGGGAATCTTCTAATGCGCTCTATTTATACGATCACCAATCCCTTCTCATTAATCTCCTGCAACTTAGCCACATGTGTCTGGTTTAGCAGAGCTTCTTGCAGAGGCGTCTCAATCTTGACATAGTTGTCGGTAAAGCCGGACATCATGCCAGGAGTCTTGCTCTTTTCGAAGAGGATCGGGCGAGTCTGTCCCAAATGCTGCTCATAGAAGTAACGGCGCTTTTTCTCACTGAGCATGGTCAGCATTTGGTTGCGGCGACGACGTTCCTCCATGGGTACGGGATCTGGCATTTCGTACGCCAGGGTATTGGGACGCTCAGAGTAGGTGAATACGTGTAGGTAGGAGATATCCAGGCTATTGATAAAGCGGTAGCTTTCAAGGAAATCTTCTTCAGTTTCTCCTGGGAAGCCAACGATCATATCGACACCGATACAACAATGTGGCATCAACTCCTTGATTTTCTGCACGCGCTGTTCGTATAGTTCTCGCTTGTAACGTCGGCGCATCATCTTGAGCTGCTTGTTATTGCCAGATTGTAGTGGCATATGGAAGTGGTGGGCGAATCGCTTTGATTGAGCTACAAAGGCTATGATTTCGTCCGTGCAGAGGTTAGGTTCGATAGAGGAAATGCGGAATCTTTCGATGCCCTCTACTTCATCCAACTGGCGGATTAAGTCAATAAATAGGGCTTCCTTTTTCGGTTTCACGCCTTCAATCACCTCGGTACCATTGCCAAAATCACCAATATTCACCCCGGTAAGGACGATCTCTTTCACGCCCATTTCCGCAATCTTCCGTGCATTGGCTACCACACTTTCCACTGTATCGCTACGGCTTTTACCACGGGCTAAGGGGATAGTACAAAAACTACATTTATAATCACAGCCATCTTGAACTTTCAAGAAAGATCGAGTACGGTCCCCGAAAGAGAAGGCGTTGACAAAGTCTTTAGCTTCCTTGACTTCCCCAGCTTGCACCATGCCTTTGTCTGTGGACTTGGACAAGTCATCAATGAAGTCGAGAATGCGGAACTTCTCCGCTGCCCCAAGTACCAGGTCAACACCTTCTATGTTGGCTATTTCTTCAGGTTTGAGCTGAGCGTAACAACCCACCACGGTTACAAAGGCTTGAGGGTTTTTACGCAAGGCGCGCCGAACGATCTGTCGGCACTTGCGATCTGCAAAGTCAGTTACAGAACAGGTATTAATCACATAGATATCCGCTCCCTCGTCAAACTTATTCTCCGAATAGCCAGCCTGTTCAAACAAGCGGCCAATAGCAGATGTTTCAGAGTAATTTAGTTTGCAACCTAAAGTGTAAAACGCAACTGATTTTGGCGTCGCCATATCTCTATCATTTTCTTTGCTAATCCCTTGGGGCTTGGAATTCTACTTTCGAAATAACCCCTTGTCGTCGTATTTGGTTCAAAATGAGGCGCAAAGATACGAGAGTCGTAAAGATTAGCGAAGAAAAGAGCCTTGATTTGGCAGAAAATGATTATTCCGAAACCTTGCCTCTAATATTCCAATTCACGCTTTCTCCAGGAATCCGCACACCGAAAGGCGACCAAGTGTTGTCGCTAGCTTTAAATAACCAGTCTCCGTTGGCAATATTGGGGCCAGCATCACAGCCGATGGATTGGCTCTGTTGATTGTGTGTCAAGCCTATACTAATCCAGAGATCATTGCCATCGATATCGATTGGTGTGCTTAGGATGTGCTCATTCCATTCTGGCACCTGGATACCTGTAGTGACATTTGCTCTGTAGAGTTCTGTACCAGGTGTGTTATCACTACCTTCGGCATAGATAATCACTTCTACCTTCTCAGGTACTACTCCCATAAAAAAAGACACACTAGTTAATTGTTGGCCAGTGTAAGCACTAGTCTCATTGGAGGTGAAACGTGCAGCTGCTTCATGGTAGCCCACTTCCAGGATAGGACCGGTTAGGTTGGGACCGTCATAGCTAAAGGCAAAGCTTTCTTCATTATCTTTTTTGCAACCTATAGATACTAGTAGACCGATGATGAGTAGGAAAGTTAACTTCTTCATATTGATTGTTTTTTGAGTTAAATCCATAGCAAATAGGCCACTTGAGCCTATCCCACAAATGTAAGACAGATTTAATCCAAATGCATTTCTCTCCGCTTAAAGTATTGTTAATGGAGAGCAGTTCTCCTTTTTCAAATTGTTAAGAACAGGGCCAAAATTGAAAACTGCTTTAACAAAATAGCTACTTATAACTATCTATTGAGCTTTTATTTTGAATATTCCCTGTAATCAGATTTTTATTTTGAATTAGGCTGTTTTTTTGTTAATTTGTTTGAGTATAGAATGCTTGTGGGAAATTAAATGCAAGTTGGGGTGAGTAATTATCTCGCTATCACTTATCATCTCTATATAGCTATCCACTTACATAAAAATAGTGATTATGAAAACACATCAACGGGAAATTCTCATCTACTACAATCCAACTTCAAGCGCCGATCGGAAAACTGTAGCTTACGCTCAGGGGGCAGGTCTGCTGCATGTTAAGTCTTACGCCTTTGCTCGCTCTCCCTCTACCAGCACTAGTTGGAAGCAAATCTTGCAAGCATTGGACATACATCCCCGAGAACTGATGAACAAAGCGCATCCCTATTATCAGCAACACATCAGGGGCCGCGATTTTGATGATGAATCCTGGATCAAGGTGATTCAAAACAACCCGAATTTGATTAAATCTCCTATTGCTGTGAGAGGGCGGCAAGCAATCCTCTGTCAAACACCTACCGATATCTATAAATTAGCTAACCAATTCAAAGCCAGCTAAGCATAAATAAGAATTGAGTTGCAGGTATAATTCCCAGATCGGAATTCATACCTGCCCAAAACTGTTTTTTGGTGGCCGTTCCGTAAAAAGTCGAGAATGGAATGGATTATTATTTTTCTTTTTCATACTTTTGAACATCTAATCACGTAAAGTTAAGTTCGAGCATGTCTTTTGAAGTGGTGGGTAGACTACACAAGAAATTTGATACTGAAAACAAGACTGAAACTTTCCAAGCACGGGAATTCGTGCTAGAAGTGGAGAGTGGTAATTATCCACAATTTGTCAAGTTTCAGTTGGTACAGGATCGATGTGCCCTCTTGGACCCCCACGAAGAAGGTCAGAACATAAAAGTACATTTCGATCTTCGTGGTCGAGAATGGAACGGCAAATACTTCACAAACCTTAATGCTTGGCGGATTGAAAATCCAGATCCAAGCCCAACTACAGCCCCCTCTGCATCAGACGATGGTTCTTTTCCATCTATGGCTGATGATCCCGGAGAATCAGCAGATGATGATCTTCCTTTCTAGAGATCAAAAGGTATCGAATTCATCTGCTCCGTTCACGCTTTATAATCCCTTTGGTATCAACTAATAGATACCTCTAATTACTACTCTAAATTATAGTCCATCAGTCCCGTGTTGACATTAGTCAGCGGAACCCCTGCAATGATATTCCCGAATTGAAGTGCTTACAGCCTGCTTCTACCTGGCAGATTATTGCCAGAAAAGACTGAAAAATAACCGACATCCCCCCACGGCGCCTGATCTCTCTTAAAGGGACAGGCGCTTGTTGGTTATTTACCTCCCCCGCAGATTGGAATAATACCTTACACAACAGCTGGCCCAGTTTTTGAGTTATGTATAAGAGACGTACTTATTCAAACAAAGAGCTCAAAAGCATGGGTTCGGGGACTGTAGGACAATTATGAAGAAGAAAAAATTAAGCTTAGCCCTATTTATTACATTGGTTTCGACCAGCCTATCTGCTCAATATTTGGCAGGTTTGGCGGCAGTTTGGAACGATAAGTTTGATGAATGGGAGTTGTTTACCGAGGATGAGCAAGCAGGAGAACTACGAGTGAAGTGGGCGTTGGGGGATGATTGGACCGAGTGGGACTATCGTTTGGGAGACTATGTAGGTAATATCAAGCAGAAATGGAGAAACAACCCTAATCAGTGGGAAGTCAGAGGAGATAATGAGATTGTGAGTATACAAACGGTCTGGAATAATGACTTCAGAGAATGGAGGATTTCAGATGGTACAAATCAGTTGAAGCTTAAGCGTAAATACAGCAATGTAATCGATGAATGGGAAGTAGATAACCAACGATTAGGCTTTTTCGAAATGTTTACCCAATGGGAAGGAGACCCCAGAGAATGGAATATCACGGATGAGTTAGATGAGGGCTTGAGCTTTCCCGTCAAAATGGCGCTGGTTTTTATTGTTATGTATCATAGCCTTCCTCGTTAATAGAGTAGGTTTATCCTACTTGGTCCGATTCAAATTTAAGCGCATGGATATTCAGGTGGCTGCGGGACTTATCGAAAAGGCAGTAATAAAAAAGGAGAGTGTCTGGGCTGATCTTGGAGCGGGTACGGGTACCTTCACCCAAGCCTTACAGTTGTTACTCCCAAAGGGTAAGGTATATGCGGTAGATAAAAGCCCCCATGCTTTATGGAGATTACCTAAGAACCATTCTGTTCCGATGGAAATTGTGGATGCGGATTTTACCAAGCCCATAGATGTACCTCCATTAGATGGTCTTTTGATGGCCAACGCATTACATTATGTAAAACAGCCAACTCATTTGCTGACAAAGCTACTACCTCTCCTCAAACCTGGTGGTACCTTTGTCCTGGTAGAATACGAAACCAACCAAGCTCGCCCGCCTTGGATCCCCTATCCTATTCCATTTAATCAATTCCGTACCATTGCCTTGGAAGCAGGTCTGACTCCTCCAAAAATGATCGGTAGTGTTCCATCTATGTACGGGCACAACTACATCTATGCTAGTATGAGTCAGTGGATACCCTAGTTAGTATGGTATCCACCGACTGTCAACAGTTAGTGTATGATTAAATTCCCATTAATTTACTGATCGCAGCCAATTAATGGGAATTTAATCATACGCTTAGGCCGCTAGTATCTGTGCGGCATGATCTTTAGCCGTCACCTTGCTGATGATGCGTTCAATTTTACCGTTTTCATCAATGACAAAGGTAGTTCGGAAGATTCCCATATACTTTTTGCCAAACATTTGCTTCTCTCCCCAAACGCCATAGGCATTGAGCATGGTTTGTTCGGTGTCTGCAATCAGTGGAAAAGGTAGATCAAACTTCTTAATGAAGTTTTGATGTTTACGTTGACTATCAGCACTTACACCGACAATTGCATAGCCATTTTTTTGAAGTAAGCCATAATTATCCCGCAAATTGCAAGCCTCTTCCGTACAAGTAGGTGTGTTATCTTTCGGATAAAAGAAGATAACTAGTTTTTGTCCTTTGAAATCACCTAAGGAGATGGTTTCCCCGTTTTGATTCGGACCTGAAAAATCCGGGGCCTGATCTCCCTCTTTAAGATGCGTCATAATCTAATTTGATTAACAATTAACATTTCAACTTCAACAAGCAAGAGCAAGTGAGGTTCATGAGTGTGGGGTAAAATCGTGCGCCCTAATTAAAAAACAATAATTTAAACCACAATAGATGGCGATTGAGATTCGATGAACGATCTTTACGGTAAAGGTTGACCTTATGAAGAATTTTCTCCTACTTATTTGCCTGGGACTAGCGTCCATGAGTTTTGCACAATCAGACTCAATTATCGCTCTACCGAATGCACATGCACACAATGACTATGAGCAGGCAAGGCCTTTATTAGATGCCTTAAATCATGGTTTTACTAGCCTGGAAGCAGATGTACATTTAATTAATGGAACCATCTATGTAGCGCATGACTCCCCCAGGGATTTAACCCAAACGCCAACTTTGCAAACCCTGTATCTAGAACCACTCTATAGATGGATTACTGAACATGATGGCGCTGTGTACACAAATTATGAAGGTCCCATTTTTTTAATGATTGATATCAAAACTAAAGCAGAACCGACTTATCAGGCCCTAAATTCTGTTTTGGCTCCTTTCAAAAGGATACTTTGGCATGTAGAAAAAGGCAAAGTAATCCCAGGACCAGTAAGGATTTTTTTATCTGGGAATAGACCGATTGCTAGGGTGCAGGAGGAGGAGGTTCAGCTAGCTGGAATAGATGGAAGACCGAATGACATCGGGAAGGCTTATAGTGCTAATTTTATGCCGGTCATTAGTGACAACTATCGTCGCCATCTATCCTGGAGAGGAAAAAAAGGGGAGCCCAGTAGGGAAGAGTGTGAGCAATTGAAATCCTGGATTACAGCTGCACATGCTGAAGGGAAATTGGTCCGACTTTGGGCCAGTCCGGAAAACGAAAAGGTATGGCTTACACTCAGAGAACTGGGGGTAGACCTTTTAAATACCGACCGTCTGAGTGAACTCAAAGACTTCTTACTTAGGGAAGGAAAAAGATCAAATTAATGGCAATGGCTAAAGAGATAGAACGGAAGTTTTTAGTGAGAGTATTACCATTTAATCCGGAGAAGCACCCGCATGTAGAGATTGAGCAAGGTTACCTGGCGCTGGAGCCAGAGGGACATGAAGTACGATTGAGGAGAAAGGCAGAGCAGTACTTTTTGACTGTAAAATCTCAAGGGGGATTGGTAAGATCGGAGTACGAAGTTGAATTGACTAAAGAACAATTCGAAACCCTATGGCCTGGCACTGAAGCACGTCGTTTACAGAAAGACCGCTATCTATTCGACGCCTTTGAAATAGATATATACAAGGGCCGTCTTCAAGGTTTAATGGTAGCAGAAATTGAATTTGAAGAAGAAGAACAGGCTCAATCCTTTCAGCAACCCAATTGGCTTGGCCGTGAGCTTACCCACATTAATTTCCTCAAAAACCGAAATTTATTGCAATTCGATAACTGGAAGGCTATTCAAGGAGAACTAAGTGATTAACCACTATTTGCTAGCTATTCTTTGGGCTTGGATAAGTTGCTTGCGATAAGCCTGAGGGGTAAGGTTTACTTCCTTCTTAAAGGCTTGATAAAGTGTAGAAGTACTGGAGAAACCAGTCTGTAAGGCAATGGTTTCAATGGTAGGATTCGACTGATCTGCTAATTGGTCTTTTACCTCCTCAACACGAAATCTATTTACGAAATCTGTGAATTTAAGTCCGTAATGGTGCCGAATAGTTTGAGAGATCAAATAAGTGGGTTTTTGTATGGCTTTGGCCACCATAGCTACGGTTAACCCCTTCTGGAGATGCATTTTTCGCTCACCAAACAGGACTTCCAACTCTTTAGCAATATTTTCTTGCACTGTCTTATTTAGGGGCTTAGCGGGCTTACGCCTGATCTTGTAAAATTGTTGATTGTGCATGATCAGGAAGTTGATGGCGTACAAAACCAAGGAGGCGATAGCTGATCCCATCGTGTATAATTGAATACTTGGGCTGAACATTTGAAGCATAAAGGTGAGCCAAATTAAGGACATGCCGCCGAAAAAAATCCAAAAACGATTCGGGTTACCAGACCAACCCGACTGTTTAAAAAGAATAAGACTTCCTAATAAGTAGAAGGTCAAAACGACTGAGCCCGCATAAAACATTTTAATGATCCAACTAGTGTCCACCCCCACTGCTGCTAGTATGCACAAAAGGCTAGGCAGAAAATGTAAGGATTCGACTGCTCGGATTTTTTTAGGATGACTGGATTTGGTGTATAACCATAGCGCCGGACCTACAGCCCATAAGCCTGCTGCTCCTAAATTCACCACCCAGTGCGGTACACCCTCAAAAACGTAGAAGAAGTATGACTTGCTTAAGCGGAAAGCCAAGCCGATCAGCATCAAAGCCAAGAAGAGGGTGGGAGCTGTCTGGAAGTGATCCTTGATCAATAAAAGAGTGGCCAAAAATACAGCCTGAGCGATAGCGATTCCACAGAATAGTGCAATGAATATGGTCCAATTATCCATGTTAAATAACTAAGGACTTCCTACTCCATTCCTTCAAAATCGATTAGGAAAAGTAGGAAATAACAGTCAGTAATTGAAACTACTATTAAATTCTCATTTACGATCAACCATTGCCCAAAGGCTTGCAGAGATATTGTCAAGAGAGAATAAACAGTATGGTGGATAATTTCTTTCGGATTCTGCAAATCCGCAAAGATAATCCTGGGAAAAGCTGGATTTTAACATTAAGTCAGGGCTTTCTTTGTGGCAAAAAGATCATGATACTATATATCAACGGCCAAACTCACTCAGTGGACGTTCCTGACCAAATGCCTATTTTATGGTTCTTACGAGATTTCCTTGAAATGAATGGTACGAAGTACGGGTGTGGCATTGGCCAATGCGGGGCTTGCACCATTCATGTAGATGGACAGCCATCAAGAGCTTGTCTGTTACCTGTGGGGGATCTAGTCGGCAAGGAAATCACTACCATTGAAGGTCTATCAGAAGGGGAAACTCTTCATCCGTTACAGAAGGCATGGATACAAATCGATGTTCCTCAATGTGGGTATTGCCAAAGTGGACAGATCATGCAAGCCGCCGCTTTATTATCAGAGAACCCCAGCCCTAGTTCTGAGGAAATCGACAATCATATGAATGGTAATTTATGCCGCTGTGGCACGTACCTGAGAATTAAGAAGGCCATCCAGACAGCGGCGCAGGACCTTTCGTAGGGGCGATTATATTATATCTCACCCACCGTTCATTCTTCCTTTTTTCATTCTACATTATTACACACAAATGGATCGAAGACATTTTTTTAAAATTAGTACCATAAATGGAGGAGGCTTATTGCTAAGTACCTTTATACCATTTGCTTGTGACACCTCCGAGCCTGCATTAGTCAATTGGGAGCCAAATTTCTTTTTTCGAATCGGTAGCGATAATAGCATCACCTTTATTTCATCTCAATCCGAAATGGGGCAGGGAACATCAACCAGTTTAGCCATGATTGCTGCAGATGAACTGGGAGTCTCAATGGAGGATGTTACCATTGAATTTGCGCCCGGAAGTGAGGAGAGATACAGCCACCTACAAGATACAGGGGGAAGCAATGGAATCCGCATGCTATGGCAGCCATTAAGGGAGGCAGCAGCAACGACCCGAGAAATATTGAGGACCGCAGCGGCGGAGAAGTGGAATGTCCCTGTCGACTCCTGCTATGTGAAGGAGGGGAAGGTATTTCTTTATAACAATAATCGATCCGCGACCTTTGGAGAACTGGTAGCCTTAGCTTCTTCTTTGCCTGCACCCAGAACAATACCGCTTAAGGATAAAGAAGATTTTCAATATATCGGCCAGCCTATTGTTGGTCCCAAGACGCACCATGCTGCTAAAGGGATTACCCCCTACAGTATGAATGTGAAGTTGCCGAATATGTTGTATGCAGTCATTGAGCGATGTCCAGTTTGGGGCGGGGCCGTAAAGTCTTTCGACGCAAGCGCGGCAAAGGCTATTCCCGGTGTGGTAGAGATCATAGAGTTAGAATCAGTGGCGCCTGATGAAAACATGGACTATAAAGGTGGGCGTCGTGCAGGGCTAGCTGTTTTAGCCGACAATACCTGGACTGCGATGCAGGCTAGAAAGGCTTTGCGAGTCGAATGGGAATTGGGCAAGAACGGTCAAAAGTCCAGCCAAGATCTAGTAGCTGAGCTGGCAGAAAGTAAAGCGCAAGCCGCTCAGGTTACCTATGATTTTATGACTGCGACGACAAAGATGCGTCGTGGACAAAAACAGATGAAGGCGTCATATTTTGTTCCATTTCAAGCTAATGCCTGTATGGAACCCCTGAATGCCACAGCGGATCATAAAGGTAATCGGGTGGAGGTTTGGGCTGGAACACAGGCACCACAACTCACTCGTGAGCGAGTAGCAGAAGTTACCCAATTGCCCGAAGGTGCAATAACGGTACACAATTGCCCTTCAGGTGGAGGTTTTGGCCGGCGTTACTTCTGCGACTTTGTGGAAGAGGCCGTGGTGCTTTCTGAAAAGATGCGCCGCCCAGTAAAAGTGATATGGACACGAGAGGATACCATTCGAACCTCCAAATATCATCCTTTACGCACGGAATATTGGGAGGCTACTTTGGATGCCAACAATTGGCCAATAGCTATGAGTTATAAAGGTGTGGTAAGCCGACCAGATGGGTACCGACCTTACCCTTACCGTCTGCCTATCGTATTTCATAAAGGGTTGAATTATAAGGAGGGGAATTTGCTGCCCCGGGCCTCTTGGAGAAGTGTTGCTGCGCATTACTGGGGCATGAGTATGGAGTGTTTTATCGATGAATTGGCGGGCAAAGCTGGATTAGATCCTGTGGCCTTTAGACTGAAACTATTGGAAAATGCAGATGTCGTCGAGCAGAAATTTTTTCCCTGGGTAGGAGATGATTTGTACCCCAGTAAACTCAAGAAAACCTTGGAGGTAGCAGCGGAAGAAGCCAAATGGGGTAATACTAAGGACGGGATTTATCAGGGGGTCTCAGCCATCGCCTACAATACTTCTTATTGTAGTATGGTAGTGGACATCTCCATCGAAAACTACCAGCTGAAAGTGCACAAGTTTACCGTAGCGATTGATTGTGGATTAGCGGTAAACCCTAGCCAGGTCAAAAATCAGGTCGAAGGGAGCATCATGTGGGGGCTAGGTGCAGTGCTAAAGCCTGGCATTACAGTTGAGAATGGCCAGGTTCAGCAAAGAAATTTCGATACTTACGATCTGCTGAGAATGAAAGAAGCCCCTGCCGTTGAGGTACATATTATAGAAAGCGAGGACCCTCCATCAGGAATTGGGGAGCCGGCTGTACCTGGTGTTGCACCCGCGATGTTGAATGCTATATATGCCGCAACAGGACATCGATTAAGGAGTATTCCTGTGAAAGAAGAATTACAACAATTAGCTACGATTTAGTAAGTACATCGTGGAGTCGGAAGTCTTTCTATAGTTTAGCAAAGCTTCCGATTTTTCTTTATGATAGCATTAGAATGATCTACCGGAGAATCGTTAGGTTTCCAGAGGCGAAACGTTCAATATCATTACAGACGTATCTTAATTTATAGAGGAATACCCCTGAATTTACCTTCTCCCCTTTAAAAGTACCATCCCATTGCTGAAAGGCATCTTCTGTGATGAATAATCTACTTCCCCAGCGATCGTAAATCTCAAAAGAGATCAGATCTTGTACCGAAAAGGGATTACTGATACCATAAGTATCATTTAAGCCATCTCCATTCGGTGTAAAGGCTCGCGGTAAGTATAGGGTCCGACAATCTAGCTGATTCGGATCAATAACGGTAATGTTGATAGAATCCGTGGAAATACAACCATAGATTTGATCTACCATATTTACCGTATAGGTAAGTGGGGGATCAGCGGCAGGAAATGATGGGGTGATGGTTGGTTCAGCTTCTGATGTAGAAGATATATCCATTCCTGGAGTCCACTGAAAGGCAGTGGCGCAGGAAGAGGTGATGGCTATATCTACTTCACTGCCTAGGAATATTAGGGTGTCTCGGATGGCAATCTTATCTGGAGAAAAATATAAACCTGATACCTCCTCTTCGCTCAGTGCACGATTATAAATGCGCAATTCATCAATCAAGCCGCTAAATAAGGGCTCACTGCCGCTACGGCAATTTCCCCCACCAATAGTGAAATCTCCATCGTTAAAAATATCTACCCGACTACTTGTTCCTATTTCCGCAGCAAAGGCTCCATTGATATATAAAATCAGTCGGTTAGCATCTCTTGCTAAAGCCACATGCTGCCAACAATTGCCAGGATCTAAACCACGAGCAACGGAGGTAACCTTCATGTCCTCTGTGAGCACGCCATTAATGGTTTCTGTCAGTGGAGAATACCTAATAAAGAAATACTGCTCAAACATGCAGTCTTCACTGCGCTTGGATAATAGGTAAGGCGTACCGGCTTTTCCAACCGGCTTAAAGTAAAAGCTAATGGTAAAGTCCTCTGTACTAAATTCATCATTGATACTACCCGCATCACCCTTTACTACAATTAAGTCATCTACCCCATCCATTACCAGTGCATCGCCGCTAACCCCACAGTCGAAGGTGGGATTGCCGCTGGCTGTGCCTTCATTAGCCGAATTGCCGGTGAGGTCTGTAAAAATGCCATCAAAGGTATAGTATCCAACAAGTCCTACGGTGGTTTGTGCGAAAGAATGCGTCACCAGTGCTAGGAAGGCGAAAGAGAAAATATATTTCATGGGGATTAAGATTATTTAAACAAGGATTTAACCGGACATCGAACAAGATAGTGTAGTCGTCAGTGATAAATTTTCGATGTCAGTATTGTGATTGTTAGGTAAAATACAGCCATATCCGACCTTAAAGCTGTAATGGTATCAACTAAGAAAATGCAGAACTAGAGCAAAGAAACTTTGACCAGATGATGCATACAGGAAAATAACGCTGGCGGATGAACTATATTTTATCCGCCAAACATATTGCCAAAGCCAGGAGGTAACATATCCTTTAGGGCTTCTTGTGTGGCTTCGGCTTCCTTTTCTGTAGCTTTTTCCAAAGCGCGATTGATAGCGACCATCACCAAATCTTCTATCTGTTCCACATCCTCCGCATCTACTATGGATTTGTCTATCGAAATGTTTGTAATAGTTCGTGCTGCGGTGGCTGAAACTTTCACCAATCCATCTCCAGCTTCCGCTTCGATGGTGATTTGGGCTAACTTTTCTTTAAGGGCTTTCTGATATTCCCCTACCTGACCAAACATGTCACCAAACATAAGTACAAATTGATTTAGTTGAAGGCACAAAATTACGAATATTTCCTGGCGTAAAAAAGACGGGAAAATGACCAGGCACAAAGCATTTGGCCGATCTGCCGAAGTATGCTCACGTAGCACTTTTGCATATCGTTCACTTATGCCCTCATCCTATACACTTGTGCAAAAGCAATGGACACTTATAAAACCCTTAAGAATAGGGAAAGGAAAGACTTTACTTTTGGTTCTGAAAAGGATAATGGAGTATTTATATCCCAAACAAGTAGTCCCAAAAGCGAGGATATAAAGTGATTTACTGTGGACCCATTAACCAATGAAAACTTGACGGAAGTCAGACACAATTAATCCAGAAGGCTAGTCGGGGTATCCAATAGGATCTATGCAAGGCAAAGGGCTAGCCTTCTTTTTATTTTATCAGTTGATAGCTATTTCAGCTGTAAGCCCGGCAACCCGTCCAGACTCTCCTTATTTCTCTCATTCACATAATTTTTAACACCTGGTGCGCCTCCTTTAGCATCGGCCCATTTCAGTAGGGTATCACGTTCTCCTTCGTAAGTGTACAGAGGAACAGAGAAACCACAGGCATCCTGTATTCGATTAATGTTGACCTTGATAATACTTCTGGCTCCTTCATAATGGGGGAATTTCGATTTCAGTTCATCATATCCGGAAGAGCCTTTTTCATATACTTCTCCTTCTCCATATAATCTAAGGATCTTGGGGGCTCCTGCAAAAGCGCAGAACATGATCGTGATTCGACCATTCTCCCTTAAGTGTGCCACTGTTTCTATTCCGCTTCCTGCTAAATCAAGATAGGCTACGGTAAGCTCATCCAAAATTCGAAAGGAATCTAAGCCTTTTGGGGAACAATTAATGAGACCATCTCCCGCTAAGGGAGCGGTGCTGACAAAAAACATTTTTCGCTGGCTAATCCAGTCTTTCCATCTGTCGTCGATAATAGGAAATACTTTTCCCATGGTGATTTCAGTTTTAAGGTGTTTTGAATTTTAAATATACTCTTAGGTGAATAAATAGAACACCCTGGCACTAAGAAAAGATTCCTTTGAATTACTACTGTTTCCAGAATGGGATGAATGCAGATTCTACATATAGCATGGTGTCACGCCGATCGATTCGGGACGGGAGGTAGGTTTCCATGCGAAATTGGTGTGCTCCCCGATCGAGATAATTAACATCAAGGATAGTAATCAAACCTACATTATCCCGTGTGGGATGATTGTAAAAATGGAAGGAGGGATCTGGAAATAAGCTATCATTTACATAAAGTCGATGCATACTACTCATGCACATTAGTAGAGAGTCTACATCGCTATTTCGATTATTGATATTATTGAAACTGACGATACCCTGGATTTTTACTCCCGTATTTTTGGCTGGTGTCAACCCTGGACAAAGTGATTCAATAGATTTGTCATCGCTACCGGGATTATAGGGAAGGAATACTTCAAGATAACCATTGTCTAAATATTTTGAAGGAATGCTGGCCGCGTTGGTACGTGCCGTTTCGGATCTTGTGTCATCGTATTTTACCGTGGACAAAAGGGCTTTACCAGGGCGAGAAGGATAATAGGTGTGTGTGACGAAATTGATAGAGGCCAGAATCATAGCTAAGACAATATAGGGGACGATCAGGGCCCCTACCCAGCGCCCAAATTTATTATCGATTAAGTTGTAATACATGGATCGATACAAAAAGGCTAGGGTCACGAAGCCATAGAATCGATAGATGGGATAATAAAATTTGGAAAACCATCCTACTCTTTTAAGGTTTCCGAGGGTCAAGAAGTCTAGAAAATAGAGGAAGCAGGTAAGGAAGATGGTCAGGTTTATGATGTTTGTGACCGTGTTGTTTTCTACTCCAAAATAACCCAGGATCAGATTGAGTGCTGCCATCACACTCAGGAAGAACCCTAGTGAGATGATAATGAAAATGATCAGAAAAGTAAACGCAAATATGATGCTGCAAATCTTCTCTAATCGCTCGATATAGGCATCAAAACTTGGAATTCGGCGACGTAAGAATTTGTCGAACTGAGGGCTAAATCGAAAGTAATCGAAGTCGATATCGTCAGACACGTATCTGAGTCCAATGGTACTAATCCACAAGCCACGGAAAAGCACGTGGATAATAAGGTTGAAGACCAAGGCAAACCAAACTGCCATGAGTATACCGTAGGGAATCAGCAAGGCAGCATAGGTACTAGATTCGCTAGCCAAAAGCCGTGCTTTTCGTCCCAAATCTAAAAGGGGCTCATAGGTGCCGATCAATAAGAAAATAGCAAAACCAGATACTAGCAACTCTAATTGCCAGCTCTCTTGTTGTAGTACTTCAAGCCATTGCGTAAGCTTGGATTTAGATCGTTTTTCCATACCTGGGTGTAGTGGTTGTGAGAGATGCCAATTTAGTTTTACTATTGAATTGTAGTCCTTTGGCACTTTCCAAATATAAAAGACCACAGTTGAAATGTAAAATCATTTGTTAGTTTTGGAAAAACTCAGCAAAATGCCAATTCGATTAATTGTACATGGTGGGGCCTGGAGTATTCCCGATGAAATGGATACAGCTCACTTGCATGGAGTCCAGAGTGCCTTAGAAGAAGTCTACCCCGCTTTACAAGCGGGTATCTCTGCTTTGGAAGCGGTTGAACGGGCTGTTAATATCCTGGAGGAAGATCCAACATTTGATGCGGGGAGGGGCGCATTTTTAAATGATCTAGGAGAGATTGAATTAGATGCGATTATCATGGATGGGCGTGATCTTTCCTTTGGAGCTGTGGCGGCCGTACAGAATATATTGCATCCGGTTAGCTTAGCTCGGGAAGTTATGACAAGGACGGATCATAGCATGCTGGTTGGGAAGGGGGCACAAGCTTTTGCGATGTCTATCGGTATGGAAGAACTGGATCCTACGGAACTATTAACAGAGCGAGAACTCGCCTTCTATCACCAGATCAAGGAAGATCCTCATTTTAAATCACACCACCCCTTCGAACCTTTACCCAGCGATACCGTAGGAGCCGTAGCTATGGATCAGCATGGCAATCTCGCTGCCGCTACTTCTACTGGTGGGACACCGAGGAAGATGGCAGGACGAGTTGGAGACAGTCCCATCATCGGCGCTGGCGCTTATGCGGACAACCAAACTGGCGCAGTTTCTACGACTGGTTGGGGAGAATCTATCATGAAAGTTTTGCTGGCTAAAACAGTTTGTGATCGTATGGAGCACACCTCTTCTAAAGAGGCGGCAAAATATGGTATCGAGGTATTACGAGAAAAAGGGAATGGGTATGGTGGTCTGATTGGCATCAATGCAAAAGGAGAGTATTCGTTTGCCTACAATACGGAGAAAATGGCTTGGGGCTGGGTGGATGAAGAGGGAGTAATCCAGCGAAAGATTCGGTAAGCCCAGTCGAAAATAGATTATGTCAGATACATTACTTTTTACGAACGAACAGGACAGAATCTTGCCCATAATTTCATAATTTAAAGTGAATATTCTATTGGCTTTCATTGAAGAAAGTTTACTAAGCGCTACAGTCTAATAAGCTACATTCTATTCCATTTTCGAATCCATGATTTCAATCTGACTTGACCTTAAATTCGTCAATCATGAAGTCTTTTACTTGTCTAGTCCTAAGTCTGGCGTTTTCATTCTCTTTATGGGGCCAGTATTCGCTTACCGTTTTTGACCAACAATGGCCTTCTACTAAATATTCAGGGAATATCGATGTTGCTGAAATAAGCATGAAACCGGAAGGGGTATACACTGCTGTCGACTTATACCTTACCTTTTCGGTGCAGGAAGGGTTACCTGAATCTCGACAATATCAATTGAGTTGGGATTTTCCCCTTCCTTACGAATTGCAAGTAACAGGTGTTTGGATTGAAATTGGAGATGAAGATGTCAAGGCTGATGTTGTAGGCAAAAGAGAAGTGATTTGGGCTCCTACGGTGAAAGACTCTGCTAAATTAAAACACCTTATTCTTAATGAGTTTATCGACGAGAGATTTAGTCTTAACCTTTATCCCATCAGTCCCACTCAACCAAGGAAAGTCAGAATTAGTTACCTAATTCCTGCTAACTGGCAAGCAAACAGCGTCTACACTGCACTCCCAATGGAGTTATTACAAAGCAGTGCTCGCCCACTTGAATCATTGATTTTGAATGTCTTTCAAGGGGAGGAATGGGGGATACCAAGAGTAGATGGAGCACCGCCTGCTGAATTGGTTCCGGAGGGAGGAACAAGCTCGTTGAAACACTGGAAACTAAGTTTGGGTTCAGATATTCTAGCACAGCATATTGCTAAATTGGAAACGGATGCACCAATTGAGTCAGGTGTTTTCTTTGATACCATGGGGGATTCTATGTATCAACTGGTTGTTGTGCCAGGTCCGGCATTCGAATTGCCAGAAAGACAAGAAGCCCGAAACCTGATGGTCATATTCGAATATAATTCTTCCAAATTAGAGGGCATATCCCAGTCTTATCTCTTGCAAATGGTAAAGGATAGAATGAAAACCTATGCACAAGAACAAGACTCTTTTAATTTGATCATTGCCAACACAAACATTGAACCAATCTATTCGAATTGGGTTCCAGCAAACTCTGCTACCTTAGATGCGGTTTTTGATAACCTACCCGAGAATCCAATTGGAGAGGAACATGATATTTCCGCCTTACTGTCGAGGGGTATTGAGTTTGTCCATGAACAAGTGAATGGAGAAATCTTGTTGGTAGCGGCCAATAATGACTATGCAGATATCGGTGCAGCGGATCTTGCGGTACAGAGACTAATCGACGAAATGGGGGATCAGATTGTTCCGATACATGCTCTGGACTATCAGAATGATAAAAGGAGGGGAGCTTGGCATAATGGCACCTTTTATACTGGGAATCGGTATTTTTATGAAAGCCTAGGCGACCTTACTGGAGGGACCAATAGCGAGCGTTATGCCTGTGCATTGACCAGGACACTTGAATGTGATGCGACGAATATGATGACGGCTATTTGGGGAACTAGAGCCATCCTTTCTGCCAATCTTGAACCCGCTATAGGACGGACTCTTTCAGATCAGAATCTACATTTTGCCTCAATGTCTAGAGGCTTTGATGGAAGTATGTACCAGGTTGGGAGGTACGAAGGAGAGGGACCGTTTACGATCACATTAGAATTCCAGAACTCAGATACCCTCTTAACTACCCAATTGTCCCAACAGGATCTCTCTTGGCTCGGTAATTCCAAAACGCTGTTTCAAGCTTGGGCAGGAATAATCACGAACAAATTGGAAAATTTTGGTCTGCATCAGTGGCCTGATTATTCCACCAGAAGGGACATTGTGCAGCTGAGTAAAGATGCTGGGATTTTAACTCAGTTTTCTATGATGATTGCTTTGGAAAAAGGAAACCAACCTGATACTTGTGAACTTTGCACCGATACTAGCATTTGGGGTTTTGAATTAGAAAATAAGGAGGAGGGATTGATAAGACAGGGGGGACTCAAGGCCTACCCCATGCCTTTTAGAGATCAGGTAAATATTTATCTAAAGCTGCCTGCTGCTACACCCTTAGAAGAATTAAGGTTTGTCATCTATAATAGTCGAGGGCAAAAGATAACAGAGTTGACTAATCCTCAGTTGTCGGAAAAGAACGAACTTACCCTGACATGGGGAGGAACAGATGCTATCGGCAGATCAACTCCAGCTGGGCAATATTACCTACTTATCAATGGAGCAGGTCTCAATAAGGTAGTAAATTTAAGTCGGGTCAGGTAGCTCAAAGTTTTATTTACAGCCTCATTCTGCAATCCACCTTACCAACGCTCTAAATGCAATCAAAAGAAGCATCATAATCCGTAAATTAGAGGAAACCGTCTGAAACAGTTCCTCAAACCTGTTGGTACATTACATCTCAACAGGAGGAATGCATAAGCGCTCAGCTATCCAGTGACAAAAGAGGGCTATTATCGCATGGGCAAACCTGTAAATCAACAGTGTTTGTCTTGGTAGGCTTTAATCCTATTCATCATACACACAACCCTTTAGCAATGAGACTATTCATCGCTCTTTTGTTCTGTGTGCTGGCAAACTCCCCCGCTTTTAGCCAGTATACCTATCTACAAGTTTTGGACCCCCAGAGAAACTGGGATCAAAGATATGGAACAATCGAAGAAGCTTCTATTGTCATGAAGCCGCAGGGGATCTATACCTTGGTAGATCTCTATCTAACCTTTTCGGCCCGTGACCAAGGCTTTGATGCCGGTAGAAACCTCGAAGTTGTCTTGGACTTTTACCTACCTACAGATGCACATATAGTTGACTCTTGGCTTTGGTTTAATGGCGAAATCATCAAAGCTGAGATGAAAGACAGATGGACCGCTACCTTAGTGTACGAAGAAATTGTTGGTAGAAATCAAGACCCTTCTATCCTTTATAAGGAAGGCAATGGTCAATACCAATTACGAATCTTTCCTATGGAAGCTACGGCTAGCCGGAAGGTGAAAATTTCTTATCTGATGCCAGCTCAGTGGAGTAGCCAGCAGGTAAGTACAGCTTTACCGCTAGAGATACTCGGCAGTAGTTGGCACCCTTTACAAACAGTAAACTTACGGATTTGGCAGGGGCCAGAATGGGGCGTGCCTAGACTCGAAGGAAGTACTAGTGTAACCCTTGATTCTGTTACCAATGATGAGCAGGGGCATTTTTGGGAGAAAAACTTGAATGCAAGCCAATTGGCCAATTCCGGATTACAGGTAGTAAGTGCCTCCCCTGCTAAGGATGGTGTTTATGTAGGGGTATTGGGCGAGCCCTCCAATTCTATTTATCAAATGATTTTGATACCAGAAGAGGCAGCTACCTTTCCTGTAGGTACGACCAGGAAAATGATGCTCGTTTTTGATTACAATTCTGATCATGTAAATGGTGTGAGCCAGTCTTATTTACTGAACCAAGTAAAGCAACAGCTTAAAGAGCGCCTGACTCCTCAAGACTCGTTTAACTTGATTTTTTCCAGCCTTTTTATTGAGCCCTTGAGTGAGGTTTGGCTACCAGCAGATCCTGCTACCATCGATGCCACCTTTGATGCTTTGTCGTCAGAGCCGATTGCTGAGTATAGCAACTTGCCCAGTTTATTGGCGCAGGGTATTCAATTTATCAGTGAAACAGGTGGAAATGGAACGATGTTATTGGCTGCGAGTAATGATGATTTTGATGATGTACAATCTGCCAACACATTGGTGGAAGATCTTTTAGATTTAATGGGGGACAACCCAATTCCAATTAATGTGCTGGATTACCAAAACAGAAATATCGGAGGAAACTGGATTGGCAACCGATATTATCGTGGTAATGAGTACTTGTATACTAACCTGAGTCAGTTAACTGGAGGAGAATATGTGAATCAAATCAATTGCTGCCCAACAACAAGTTTGGGTGAAAATGTAGCGACTATTTTTGGATTGGCGACTGGACTACAAGGACAGGTTGATATTTATACTGGTTTGGCTGAAGGTTTTTGTTACCAGCGTTATACCCTGGGCCAAACCGGAGATTTAAGTAGCTTGAATAAACCTGTTCGACAACTAGGTAAATATAATGGCCAGTTTCCTTTTCATATTGAGCTGGCTGGGGAATATCAGAATACCTTCTTTGGAAATGTGGTGTCCATATCTGAGGAAGAATTGATTCAAAGCGATTCGTTCTTGCAGGAAGCTTGGACCGGACAGTGGATTCATCAGATGGAACAGTCTGGAGGGGATAATGGGACTATCAATGCGATCGTTAATCAAAGTATTGATGCGAGGGTCCTATCGATATATACTGCACTCATTGCCCTGGAGCCAAGCCAGGGGGGAGAAATCTGTTTAGAGTGTGTAGATGAAAGCGGCGAAGTTGTTGCAACCGAAGATCCCAACAACTCACAGGATCTATTAACCCTGGAAGCATTCCCCAATCCTTTCAAGGAAAAGGTCAATATTAGGGTCCAACTCGATGAACAAGTTCGCTCAGAAGATTGTGACTTTGCTATTTTCAATTTGATGGGGCAACAGGTATTTAGCTTCGCCCGACCAAGTCTAACGGGCACAAATGAATTTAATTTCACTTGGGAGGGGCAAAGTAGTGCGGGAATAGCCTTGTCGAGAGGTGTATACTTCTTGATTGCTACTACACCCAAGGGTAAGGTCCATCTAAGACTGAATTATGTCAAATAGATGATTTGTTAGTTCAAAGACTTGCCAGTAGAGAAACTAGTTCTTTTGAAAAGCTCTCTTATGTCCCGATTTCACCTTCTTTAGGAGTCGGGATATTTTTATAGATCTAGTGTTAGTATCCGAAGGGGAGGAAAAGTGCTGCCAATTAAAATGACACATGTGTGTCTTTTGTGAAATAAAATACTGTTTTTGGGTTGTGTAGAGTTGTTTTTTGAGGGAAAATTCTGACCAAAGAAAAACCATAACATTCAACGGAAATTCTTGACAGCAGTTCGAATTTCGACCAACTTTGTATAGTCATTTATGCCGTACGAAAACATTCAATATGACTAAAATCAAGAGATTCCCCGCAGTAGTGCTCAGCAGCTTCTTGGCCATGGTGTTGGTGGCTTTTGCTTTCTCTGCTTTTTCTCCACTGACTTTTACAACTGTTGAGGGAGAAACGTATCGGTTTGAAGCGGAGAATATAGCTCGAATTGTAGAAATGGAAGGAGAAGATGAATTCTATATCGAAGAAATCACGGGGAAGACTATTATTGCTGCCGAGTCTCTCGATTACTTTAAGCAGAAAGCGGCTTTGAAATGGAATAATCCATCTAAAGAGGTGGTAGAATGGGATGGGAAACCTATCCCTGGTCATGCTCCTGTTTTACAAAAAGAAGGAGAGCAATGTGATCCTACAGTAGATGGATACAATGTTTTTCATGTACAAGGTTTTATCTATATCGATCCAACCACTTTCATTGTAATTGACGAGAACCGAAGTTTCGGAGAGTGTCCTTGTGATGATCCGGAGGTGAAAAGAGGTAAGAAAGCGAATTGCCCGCATGTACACCACAGAACCAAAAAGAAAATAATTGATCGAGCCCGTAGTTGCGGCCTTGGAGATTGGTTTCCCGTCCGCCGTTGCCGTTAAATTTTACCCGGGTGGGTACAATCGGAAGGATTGGCACTTAACCAAGCGCCCATAATTCTAAGCCTGTATTGCGATTTAAAGATAACGTCAAAGCCCGAAAGGGCTCACATGTGCCTTTCAATCTGACCCGGAGTGGCAGTAGCTGGTCTACCTAAGCTCAGGTTTTAATCTACTGAAAGCATTTGACGAACCTGGAATTAAAACTATAGATATAAACTCGACAAATGCCCGCAATTAATTTTCTTAAGGCTCTATTTCAACCCGCTGATCGTTACCAGCAAATCTGGCCGATTAAGATCTATGTACTAAAGTTGTTCTTTCTACTGATGTTCCTATTTGCAGCCAAAGATGCTTGGTCGGTACTGATTACGCATCGAGGAGAATGGAATCCGGAAGTGGCCATAGCATGGTGTTCGATCGCAGCATACACTACCTTGGCAGGGCTGGGCGTAATTCACACCTTGAAAATGCTGCCAATTATGCTCTTCATGTTCCTGTATAAGGGCTTGTGGTTGGGGTTTGTGGCTTACCCTCTGTGGATGCAGGGTCAATTGGCACAATCAGAAGCTGCGGAGTGGACGCCAATTTTTATTCTGATTGTGGTTCCGATGATCTTTACCCCATGGGGCTATGTATTCAGGAGCTATGTACTTGGAAGAGATTAAGTCTACTGTAATTTTTTGACCAATATTTAAAAATCACCATAATGACAACAGAAAAGGTAACCACTGCAGATGCAATCATTAACAATCATGCCTGGTTTTCGGCGGTCCCAGGGTTTGTACCAATTCCAATTATTGACATTTTAGGTATATCTGCCGTTCAGCGAGATATGGTCAAGCAGTTATGTAAGTTTTATGACAGCCCTTACAGCGAACAGAAGGGAAAAGCAATTGTGATGTCTTTCACTGGGTCTATCTTAAGCCGGATTCCGGCCTACAGTGTTCGATCCGTGGTTAAATCTATCCCTGTTGTAGGATGGGCGCTAGGCGGCCTATCATTATCTGTCTTTGCAGCTAGCTCTACCTATGCCGTGGGGCAAGTATTTAAGGAGCATTTAGATCAGGGAGGGACGCTTTATGACTTAAATCCGGAAAATTTCAGAGCTTTTTATAAAAAGCAATTCGAGAAAGGTCGCGAGCTTTTTAGTCGAAAGCAAAAGGAAACGCCTGCTGAACCGGAAGGAAAGGCCGATGATGAATCGGAAGAAAAAGAAGATTAAAGGGAGGCATGCAGCTACAACTTAAGTGGCAAAACCGAAACTTTACACCTAGTCCCTCCTTGGAACCCTATTTTTTGGGCTACAGAAGTGTAATAGGAAAAGGATATACAAATAGAGCCCTACCTTTTACCATTTTTCCGGATGGAAGGGCTCACATCCTATTTCATCTTTTTATTGATAGTCGCCAGCAGCAGGGTATATTAAGATCTAGGCTGGTATTAGTTGGACCTAGATCCGTATTCAAAGAAATCAACCGACAGAATCGACTACTAACCCTGATTTTCAGTTTTCGTCCGATTGGTGCTTTCCCATTTTTCTCGTTTCCGATCAAGGAGGTTACAGATATAGCTGTCGCCTTAGCGGATATTTGGGGGAAAAGTGCGGAAGAATGCCGTGAGCATATGAAGGAGAAGGTACTAAAGGGCGAACTTGATGCTGCTATTCAGGCGTTGGAAGTTTACCTATTGAAGCAAATAGGCCTACGCACAAGGCCGCGTCTAATTCATCCCATTGTAAGGAAAAGTGTGGATTGGCTGCAACAAGATGCTGGAACAAGTGTAGCAAGCTTGGCTGCCAAACACAGCATTTCAACCCGCTATTTGCATCAGTTATTTACGGCTCAAGTCGGAGTTGGGGTTAAGCGATTTTGTCGTATTCAACGTGCTTTGTCCACCCTGGCAAAAGCAAGGAAGGGTTGGGAGTATGGCTGGACCGATCTCGCTTTAACCCAGGGATACTACGATCAATCCCATATGATCGATGAGTTTCAGGCCCTCTTAGGAGATTCCCCACAGAAGATGGCTGAGCTTTGATCAGGAAGTCTTGTTCCGATTTTTCCAATACAAGGGCTCAGCTGACCATTAATTTAGTGACTCATTTAACGAAATTACCCGATTATGAGTCGCTTTAACCTCTATATCCTGGTATTAACTCATTCAACCCTATTGTCTTGTCAGGCTCAAGAAAACTTTCCGCCGGCAATAGCTAGCACCGACCACTTCGAGTTCTACATTAACAAGTGGCTAAATCAGCATCATTTTTTATTCCAAATGGCGAAGACCTTGGCTAAAGACTCTACTTCTGCCAGGGAAGCCTTCCCGTGGTGGCATCAATTGAATGATGAAGAACAGAAGCTTACGGTTGAGCTTTTGACCTATTATCAAGAGAATTGGATCGACAAGAGTCTATTATTCAATGGAGATTTGTACCGCATCAAAAGAACGATTACCTATTGGCAAAATGATCAGGAATTCCTCAATGATGACCAGCACCCCGAATTAGCGAATTATTGGACTCGTTTCGCTCCCATTTATGAACGATTATTTTGGACCGTACATCGTGCACAAAACCAGAAAATTCTTCAGCATAATTTACCTCGGATAAAAGCTTACGAAGCCAAGGCTACGGCACGTTTAAGCCAACTGAGTCAGGAACCTTGGCCCATATCCAAGATTAGAGTGGATATTACCTTTCTAGCAGATTGGGCTGGGGCCTATACGACTACTGATCCGGTGCACGTGGTGACAAGTACGAAGGAGGAAGGACCTGAAGGGGATTGGGTGGAAATCTTATTTCACGAAGCGAGTCATAAGTTAATTGGCGGGCGAAGCGGTAAAGTTACCGAGGTGATCCAAGCCATTGCCGAAGCTGAGCAATTGGAGATTCCACGTCAACTCTGGCATGGAGTGTTATTTTACTTTGCTGGCGTTGTGACGAAAGACTTATTAATTGCGGACGGAATCGACTACGAATTATATATGATAAGAGAAAACGTTTTTAGCGCCTATCATGAAGCGTTGTCCAAAAGCCTAGATCCTTATTTAACAGGAAAACATAGTCTGGAAACCGCCTTAAAAGAGTTGTTGATAAATCTGCAGTAGGTTAGGAAAGAAGAGAATAAAATGGATTACTGACATAATGACAGTTTTTTGTTTGGAGATTAGTGCGCTTGGCAGCTAATATGGAGTGGCATCTTTCTTGACACTGTACAGGGGATTACTTCGACTATTGTTCATTAAAACTCGATTGTTATGTCAGATCACAAATCTCATCAGCGTCCATTTTTTAATATTCCAAAATTCTTTGAAGAAGCCTTTGGCAAAGACTTTAAGGATTGGACTTCCGATGCTTGGTATAATTTCGGGATCTATATCCCGGCGGCTAATATCAAGGAGGCACCGAACTCGTTTGAGCTCGAATTAACAGCTCCAGGCCGTGATAAAGGTGATTTTACACTTCGGTTTGAAGATGATCGCTTACATATATCTGTACCTAAAAAGGCGATCACACCAGAGGAGGAAGAACGCTACACGCGGAAAGAGTTTGCCTATCCGGCCTTCCGTCGGCAGTTTAACTTCCCGAAATATGCCGTGGATCACAACGCTATTAAAGCAACCTATGAGAATGGAATACTGAAAGTGATTTTGCCGAAAAGAGAAGAAGCGAAGGCCGCAGATTCACATAACATAACGGTGGATTAAACCTCAAGATATTCCCGTATTGCTTATGCCCTTTGGATGGTTTTGGACCAGCCAAGGGGCATTTTAGTTACATAGGACTGCTAGTTCGGGAATATAAATCCGAACGCAAAGCTGTTTAGAAACTCCCAACTTTAACGCGAATATATATGTAAGAAAAAAATTCTATTACGAATAGGGGGAGAACCTTGAACTTGCATCTTGGAGATGTAAACGTTTAAGATAGGAACTTTTTTAGGGTCTCTTTAAGCGGAGGAACCTAGAGTGTTCCGCACTCGATCCTTAATTTTTCCCAGGAGTTGAAAAAGATCCGGATTTAGATCGACTTCAATTAACCAAAAAACAATCTACAACCCGATGAAAAGACTGTTATTATGTACCCTCTTGCTGGGGGTGCTGGGCAGTACGTATGCCCAAAACAAAGCTACGCTCAGTGGCTATGTAAGAAATGCAGCAGATGGCGAGGTCTTACTCTTTGCTAATGTTTTTGTCAAGGAACTGGAGACAGGAACCACTACAAATCACTACGGCTTTTATTCTCTAACCTTACCCGAGGGTAAATACACACTCTCCATTTCTTATTTGGGCTACCAACCTATCGAAAAGCCTATTACCTTATCTGGTGATACGGAACTCAATGTAGAACTGGAGGAAGGGGGACAGGTGCTACAGGAAGTAGTAGTATCTGGTAAGGCCGAAGATGAAGCAGTGACCGAAGTCGCGATGAGTAGAATTGATTTGCCCATTCAGCAGATCAAGAAGCTACCTGCCTTATTTGGAGAACCCGACGTGATCAAGACCATCCAAGTTCTACCTGGTGTGACAAGTGCTGGGGAAGGTACTTCCGCTTACTTCGTACGAGGAGGTAGTGCAGATCAAAATCTGGTTTTAATCGATGAAGCTCCGGTTTACGATGTGTCCCACCTCTTTGGTCTCTTTTCCGTGTTCAATTCCGATATTATTAAAAGTGCCGAATTGTATAAGGGGGGAATCCCTGCCAAGTACGGCGGTCGCCTCTCATCGTTGCTAGAGGTGACGACCAAAGATGGAAACGACAGAAAGTTTGAGGGGGCTGGGGGAATTGGTCTAATGGCAGCAAGACTTAGCCTGGAAGGACCAATTCAAAAGGAGAAAGCCTCCTTTATCGTTAGTGGCCGAAGATCTTATGCAGATTTGATTATGACTGAGATTGATGATTTGGACGGAACTACTGTTAGCTTTTATGACCTGAATGCCAAAGTGAATTGGCGGCCTAACAATAAGAATCGGTTCTTTATTTCAGCCTATGATGGTCGGGATATTTGGAAGTTCAGCGATGACTTTAAGATGGGTTGGGGAAATACTACGGCTACTTTCCGATGGAATCACCTATTCAACGAAAAACTTTTCTCTAATACGACTCTTGTCTATAGTGATTTTGACTATCGATTGGAAGACCTGGATGTTGCTGATGGTTTTGTTTGGGATGCCAATCAGAGAGAGATGTCCATCAAAGAGGACCTGACTTACTTTGTGAACCCCAACCTTACTTTACAGATGGGCTATCAAGGGATCTATCGACGCTTTAGTCCTGGTACGATTTCACCCAACAATGAGGGATCTATCTTTAAGGAAACCAAACTACAGAAACTAGGCGCCTTAGATCATGGCTTATATCTCGGAGCAGAACATAAGATTAACGATCGACTTAGCCTGCAATATGGAATCCGCTTTTCGGTCTTCCAGAATATTGGGGAAGGAACGATTTATGAATACGAAAATAGAACGGATAATGTGGAAGTAGTAGTGAAGGACTCAACCGTCTATGGAAGTTTCGAGAACATCAAGGTTTTTTCCAATCTGGAGCCCCGATTTAATGCTCGTTATCGCTTGAATCCGAGTAGTTCATTGAAATTCTCCTATCAGAGAATGGCGCAGTACATTCATTTAATTTCCAATTCTACAGTGCCGATTCCCTTTAATACTTGGGCGCCAAGTTCACCTTATCTAGATCCACAATTGGCGGACCAAGTGGCTTTGGGGTATTTTCAGAATTTTAGAAACAACACCTACGAATTTTCGGCAGAAACCTTTTACAAAAAAGCTGAGAATGTCACAGAATTCGCCGATCATGCCAATGTGTTTTTCAATAAACATTTAGCTACAGAATTCCGTCAAGGAGACAGCGAATCCTATGGCTTGGAACTATTTGTCAGAAAGGTCAAGGGAGAGCTACAAGGTTTTGCTAGCTATACCTTATCCAAGGCCGTTATGGACGTGCCTGGGATCAATGATAATCAGGAATTCGTAGCTAATCACGATCGTCGCCACAATCTGAATTTGGCACTGACCTACGCCTTAAGCGACCAATGGGATGTAGGCACCAATTTTACCTTTTCCAGTGGTCGTCCTATCACTTTACCAACCGGGAAATTCCAGTTTGACAATTATCAAGTAGATTATTTCTCCGGACGCAATGGCTATCGTTTGCCGGACTTTCACCGACTGGATCTATCCGTTACCTATAATTCAAGAAAGAACAAAGACAGGAAGTTTAAGCGTAGTATGACGGCAGGCATTTACAATGTTTATAACCGACAAAATCCTTACACGATCTATACACGGAAAAAACAGGATGATGATGGGAATATTATCGGTGATGGGACAGAAAAAGAAGCTCGCCTAGTGTACCTGTTTGGCATCATGCCCTACTTCAGCTGGAACTTTTCCTTTTAACTACCAAAAATCAAATGACATGAAAAATCATGCTTTTATATACTTATGTGGACTTTTATTCTTCAGTCTCGCCTGCGAAAAGACCATTCCCTTAGATCCGGGTCAAACGCCGGAATTATACGTGGTTGAAGGTTTAATTACTAATGAGAATACCAGACAACAGATTAAGGTATCTAGGACTCAGGGCTTCAACGATGTGGGAGTGTCTGCGGGAGTGAGCGGAGCGGAGGTTGTTGTGACCGACGATCAAGGTTTGGTCATAGCGTTTTCGGAAGCCCAGCCAGGGGTTTACAAATCAAAAGAAGCTTTTGCTGGGGAGATTGGTCGTACTTATACTTTGACTATTGAACACAATGAGCAGTTTTATACCGCTAGTGAGATGATGAATACGATGGGCACGATCGACACCCTTCTTACGCAGATCGATGCGGAAGAACAAGCCGATCCGGATGAGGACGGGCGGTTTTATGACATTCTGGTATTCATGAAAGAACCACAGGAGACCGAGAACTTTTACCTGGTAAAGTTCTTTCGGAATGGGCAGCTAGAAAATTTCGATGGTGAGGATGTGTATGTATTCGACGATGTTGCTATTGGAGAAAATTTAAGTGCCTTGCCAGGTCCGGTATACTATGCGGAAGGAGATGTGGCACGAATGGAATTGTACAGTTTGAGTCGGCAAGCCTTTCGCTTTTATAGTGATTTGAATGCGAATATCAATAATGATGGAGGCATGTTTTCAAGTCAACCTGCCAATGTGAGTACCAACCTAGAGGGAGGAGCCATCGGATATTTTCAGGTGTCGGCTTTTGATAAGAAAGAGGTGATAATCCAATAAGCAGAAAAACTAGCCTTTTTACATGCCAGACATGGAGTCAGCTTGTAGTATAAGTACTACGAGTTGACTACCTTTTGAAAGGGGATGGAGACATTTATTTTCCAAATTGCTCATTGACTAGTAATTCCCTTTGGTGATCCCAGATCAATAGCTGATCAACTTCCCCAGCACCTTCAAACTTATAACGGACTCCAACAATTCGGCCTGGATCAGCGGGTAGCATACCTTCTAGTACATCTTGATCATTGACCCTAACCCTAAATACTTGATCATTCATTTCAAGGTCTATTTCCTGCCATTCTTTATCCTGGTAAGCTAGCCCTGATAGGTTAGTCTTTCGGCCATCAAAGTTTAACCCATTGAACCGTGCCAGAAGTTCTCCCACACAACCGGCAGCCGACAACGGAATGCGGATAAAGCCGCGCGTGCAATTGATGGTCAATGAACTATACTTGCAAACAGCATTGCCATCTTGGAAGGTGTGGCGGAGGCGAGTTTGTAAGCGGAAATCAGTGCTCTTTAGATCTCCAAAATCTTGAACTAAATAATAAGCTAAATTAGGGATTTCTTCCCTTCCATGTAGCTCTTCTATAGCAGCCTCGTGTACAGAGAGGAAGGGAGACTGCTGCCATTCTGTAGATAAAATGTAGCGCGGCACCGGGCCGGATTCTATGGCTGCCAACCAACCATTCGAAGGCACAAATAGATCATGCTCTTTAATGATCTGACCGTCTACCACGATTTTGGCGCGATAGTATCCTGGATAGTAATAGGTACAGGTCGCTTCGTGTTCTTCTGGATTAATAACAAATCGCTTCGTTTTATCCCAAGATTGCTGAATCTCGAAAACTTCTCCATGAATGGAATCGAGGTCATAATTGAAGACTACCGTATTGGGAATGCCTTCTGCCACCGGATGAGTGCTAAAGCGGACTAATTCTTTCTGTGCCTCTGGAATGGGAGTGGGCTGGGCTTTCCTCCGACTAGCGAGCGCTACGATCATGATCAAAACCAATACTCCCGCTGGCAGCACATAGGCCAACCATCTCCGGTTTTTTCTGACAAGTGTAGGAGAGGGAGAAGAGGCTGATTCTTGCGTTGGGGCTACTATAGGGACTGCTGGCTGAGGAGTTTCAGGGGGGATATTCAGGGCTTGCTTGAAGGCTCGCCAATTGGCATGGCCAAGAAAGCGGGCCACGGCATTAAGCGTGCTGGGGTGGGGAGTGGCATTGTAGTTTACACGACCAACGAGTCGCTTTAAGGTCGTGACACTTAAACTTAAATCCGTGGAAGCCAAAATGGCTTCACTTAGTGTTTGGAAATCTTCGCTAGACCATTCATCCACGCTGCCCCATCCCAGCTTATGTTCCAGCTTTTGCCGGGCTATTTCCAAGTACCAATGGTCATTTCGGCCTTCTTTTACCATTTTTTGTCGGGATTTGTCTGTACGAATTTAGCCTAAAATTTATGAAGCTGTCAACTTCTGTAGGGTGAACTTGAACGAACTTGAACGAGAATGAATGGCTTTTAAGCGGGGATAAAGGCAACTTTGAACCATAAGTTTTGCGAATCGTGCTTTGAACAAGCTTTGTCTGTAGAGGTTTTTATTGGTGATAGCTATTGATAGAAACAACATCTATCAAAGCAAAACTACATTTCAAATCTAAATTCTGTCTAATGAAAAAAGTGTATTTAGCTATTGGTCTGCTATTCTTTGCTTTGCAATTGGTCGTTGCACAAGATGTGGTAGTTCGTCCAAATTCTAAGCGTTTAAGTAATGGCGAAGTTCAGGCTAGAAAAAGCCCAATGAGTTCTAGCTTCATGAAAAAAGGAGATGCCTATGCTCGTGTCGTTTACAACCAACCACACTTGCGAGGACGTACCATGTTGGGAGATAAAGAGCCCTACGGTAAGGTATGGAGATTAGGTGCCAATGAAGCTACTGAGTTGTTTATCACTGCTGATCTGGAAATAGGTGGTAAAACCTTGGAGAAGGGGGCTTACGCTGTATTTGCCATTCCGGAAGCCGACAAATGGACTTTAATCTTCAACAGTGGTTTGGGACAATGGGGTGGTTATGGCTACGACGCTGCTAATGATGTTTTGCGTGTAGAAGTGGCTACCCAGAAAGCACCAAAAGCTTTTGAAGCCTTTACTATCTGGTTCAGTGATGATGGTTCTGCCATCAATATGGCATGGGGCGAGACCCATGTTAGCGCTCCGGTTGCTTTCAAATAGTGCAATAATTATTGTACCACCGCAGCTTCAAAATTCCTCTCAAGAAGTTCTTCGATTTGCTGTGGGCATGATCTAAGTCCCACAAAATTCTTTTCTACAGACATTAGCTACATTGAAATATATTGACGTCCTACCTGCTGTCCTTGTGACAGCAGGCTGGTCTTCCCATGTTTTGTTCGCTCATTCAGATTGTCCGACTGTTCGTGTCTGCGGGGAGTTCTTAGGCTCAACTTCGAGCTGAGGCTCCTGGCAGAACTTTAAAAATTAACCCATTATCATGCAGCTAATCAAATCAGGTATCATTGTAGTACTAATGTGCCTTCAAACGATGGCCTACAACCAGGCCCAAGAAATATCTTTCTCTAGTGCCGAATGGCGGTTTGGGAATGAAAAACATCGCATTGAAACCTACAAAGGCAAGGAATGTCTTTATATGGAGCCCGGCTTTGCCGTCTATGAGGGTTTACAATTTAAGAATGGCATCATCGAATATGATGTATCCTTTTCCGATACGCGTCAATTTAGTGGCGTTGTGTTCCGCAGAGAAAACGACACTAATTATGAAGAGTTTTACGTGCGACCTCATCAATCCGGCAAACCGGATGCCAATCAATACACACCTGTTTTCAATGGCCTTTCAGGTTGGCAGTTGTATCATGGAGAAGGGCATGGTGCTCCATATGCCTACAAATTTGAGGAGTGGATGCACATTAAACTAATTGTGTTGGAGGAGCGCATGGAGGTCTACATTGGTGATATGACGAAACCTTTAATCTATGTTCCAGAACTAAAAAGGGCTACGAGAACCGGCGAAATCGGCTTCACTACTAATCGGAGCTTCGTTCGCTTGGCAAATCTACGAGTTACCCCAAACGATGCAGTACAGCTTAAAACTAAAGCAAAGCCCCTTCCTACCCCAGAACCTGGGACCATTACCACTTGGCAGGTATCCGATTTGGTTTCTCCTAGCAAGATGGTCGACCAGGCACAGCAGCAGTCTATGGACCTAGCGTCCCTGAGTTGGAAGTCACTAGACGTTGAATATACCGGCACCTTGAATCTAGCCAAGACCGGGCCTAGAACAGAGGAGAAAAATGCCGTGTTTACCAAATTCGAACTTTCCTCCGACCGACAACAAAGCAAGCCCTTCCATTTTGGTTACAGTGATAAGGTGCATGTATTTTGTAATGGCCAATTGCTGTATGCTGGAGACAATACCTATCGCACCCGTGATTTTCGATATCTAGGTACAATCGGTTACTTCGATACCGTATACCTGCCACTGAAAGAAGGGAAGAATGAGGTGTGGCTTTTAGTAACCGAGGCTTTTGGGGGCTGGGGCGTGCGCGGAAAATTTGATGACTTGAAAGGTCTTCAGCTTAAGCCGTAGACGCATTCCTATTTGGTGCAGCTATTAGATCAACTACATTCCAGTTGTTGGTATGCTTGTAATACCTAAAACCCTACCCGGAAGAGTAGAGAACCTAGTTTTTTTATTGTGTAAAGTTTATTTATACTTTCGACCTGCTCAGTTAGGGCAATCGCATTAAACTGCGCCAAATGAAAAAAAATAAGATCTTGAGGTAAAAATATATGTCAGGATCAGAAAGTGGTCTACGGTTCTTGGAGGAACACTTTGGGTTTATAGAAGATCCTCGTTTGGATCGGCACAAAGAGCATTCCTTGCTTGATATCATAGGTTTAACGATAATTGGTACGCTGAGTGGGGCTGATAATTGGGTAGCGATAGAAGAGTTTGGCAAAGCCAAGGCGGATTTTTTGCAGGGTTTACTGCCCTTGCCTAATGGGATACCCTCCCATGACACTTTGGGGCGAGTATTTTCAATTTTATCGGCCGAAGAGTTGGAGAAGGGTTTTGCTAGTTGGATCAGTAGTATTAGCCAAGCTACTCAAGGACAAGTAGTTGCCATTGATGGTAAGCGTTTACGAGGGTCATATGATAAAGGTAGCAATAAGGCAGCCATCCACATGGTAAGTGCCTGGGCTACCGTGAATCAGATTAGCCTTGGACAGTTAAAGGTGGATGATAAATCTAATGAAATCACCGCGATACCGGAATTGCTAGGTATGTTAGAAATAGCCGGATGTATCATTACCATTGATGCGATGGGCACTCAAAAGGAGATCGCCCAACAGATTCGTGCCCATCAAGCGGATTATGTGTTAGCCCTTAAATCCAATCAAGGCGAACTCTATGAAGAGGTCAAAGCTACTTTTGAGCATTTAATCAATACTCGATTTTGCCAACAAGATCAGCAATGGGATAAAGGGCATGGGCGGATAGAGTCTCGCAAATGCTATGTATTAGACTTACAGGCTCCTGATTTTGATTGGATTCTGTCTCAGGACTTGGAGCAATGGAAGGATATTGCAAGCTTAGTTATGATACAGGCCACTCGCTGGCAGGGGGATCAGCAGCAGACTCAAAATAGATACTATATCAGCAGCCTATCTACTCAAAGTAAAGATGCTCAGGCATTTAACCACATTATTAGAACGCATTGGGCCATCGAAAACCAATTGCATTGGACCCTGGATGTAGTTTTTAAAGAGGATGCTTCCAGAGTGCGAACTGGATATGCGGATCAGAACCTATCGGTCATCCGAAGAATGGCGCTCAATTTACTCAAACGGGACAAATCTCTTAAAGTCGGCATTCAGAACAAGAGAATGAGAGCTGCCTGGGATAATCAATATTTAATTAAAATCTTAAACCAAGCAGTTTAATGCGATTGCCCTGCCTGCTCAGTTGCTTGGGCAGGTCCTTTATTTGATACTTTGTAATATGAATTTCTATAGTTACTGGTGGCATCTTTTTAGCAGACCCTGCGCTGCTCGTCGGTCATGTAGCTAAAGTTATCCCGTATGGCGGCCCTAGAGGTGTTCCATCCTTGAGCCTTGAGCTTACTCAAAACTTGCCCTCCATCATTCCAAAGAACTTATGTTGCAAAGATTCAGTATATATTCGAACAAAACCAAATCTTTTATGATGAAGTATCAACAAGCACTCCTCATTTTAATAGGCCTTTGGGCATTTAGTCCAAATACAACATTATTGGCCCAAGATGGCGCATTACCCTATGCTGAAATTCCTGAAGCACCTAAAAAATACAATGCTTGCACAGTTGCGGCAAGGATGGTAGATGGGCTTGGGTTCCGTTACTACTGGGCCACGGAAGGGCTAAGACCGGAGGATCTCAACTATAAGCCCAGTGAATCGGCGCGTACTGCTGAGGCTACTTTAGATCATATCTATGGACTGACCATGGTCATCGTCAATTCGGTGAAGGGATTACCCAATGTTCGGCCCATGACAGACATGCCAACAAGCTATGAAGAGAAGCGACGTAGAACTTTATTGGCTCTGAAAGAGGCCAGCGATATTCTGCGAGTTAGTAAGCCTCGTAAAATGAAGAACTTTACAGTGGTGTTTCAGCGTGGAGATACTAAGACAGAATATCCATTCTGGAATCAGTTGAACGGACCGATGGCAGATGCCATTTGGCATGTAGGCCAGATGGTCTCTTTCCGCCGCGCATCAGGTAATCCCCTCAATCCTAAGGTTAGTGTCTTTGTGGGGAAGCTAAGGGACTAATCCTAGAAACTATCCGCCGATTTTAAATTGAAGGATCCTGCTGCTTTAAGCAATGTTCCTGGCCCTGGATTTTGGTAGATCAGGAAGTCGAGTACCTTCTGCTTAGAAGTACTCGACTTCTTGATTTATTGCTTCTCCTTGTAACCTTTGGTTCTATTTTTATCGTCTAAGTAGGGACACAAAACGGCATCGCCTGATGCCGAATAGAACATCTTATTTACCTGCCTATAGGATCGTCCTTTAGCATTGAGAAGATCGTGTCCAACATACGCTGTACTCGCTTTGCTTAGCCAGTGCTTATGGGAATGATATGTCTATAGTTAAGGTCTAAAATTGAAAAATATGAATACTATGTTGATGTCCCATGCCTGGCCAATCATGCTCTGTCTCATGTTTACGGCTTGCCATGCTCAGAAAGCTACTCAAGATAAGGGGGCCAAACCGCTTCCTTCCCTAATGACGAAATCAGTTTCTGAAAAAGCGAAGGTGATGGTCTTAGGAACCTATCATTTTCGTCAGGAAGATCATTATGATGAACTCTCTCCCGAGAATCAAGCCCATATTCAGCAAATTTTAACGGCATTGGCAGAATTTGGACCCACTAAGATTGTGGTGGAGTGGGAACCTGCTCGGTCTGCGAAAACCAATGAGGTTTATCAATCCTTTTTACAAGATGAGTTCAGAATTGACACCTTGCCTAATGAGGTGTTTCAATTGGGTTTCCGAATGGCTCAAAAGATGGGACATGATAGTATTTACCTATTTGATGATAAAACACCTTACATCGGTTCTCTCGATGGCTTTACTTTCGAAAAACTTTCGGAATATGCCAGTCAAAATGACCAAGGATTTTACAATCGTCATGAGTCCGCGATACGAGATCGGTATCTGCACAACGAGCAACTTATTAAGTCTCAGAATTTGTATGATAATCTATTGCTGAGAAATTCTCCAGAAGCAGTTGAGGTGGATGCAGAACGAATGCATATGTATGAAATGAGAGTGGGAATCCAAAAGAACTGGCTAGGGCCTGATTGGTTAGCGCGGTATTATCAGCGAAATATCCGGATGATGGCTAATGTCCTGAAATTAACGGATATGAATAAAGATAGAATCCTCATCATCGTCGGAGCCAATCATAAATGGGTCTTAGATGGTTTATTTACGTATACACCAGATTTCGAACTTGTTTCTAGTTATGATTGTTTGTTAGCAGGCCGAGCTAAGTAGTGTGATCAAACACATTCGTATCATCACACTGCTTAAGTAAAAAAACGCCAGACCAAACGGTAAACGGATGGCCTGGCTGCTATGCTAACCAAAATAGTATAATGCTAATTCTTGAGAGAGGTAGCGCGAAGATATAACGTTTAAAAACGTATATATGCTGCTAACGAATGTTGTACTGATTTTCGCTTTAGCGCATAGGCTACGTGGCCGTCCAATTTGGAAAGGGTGAGTTTTTTCTACTGTTTGCTAGTATATAAAGATTTCGGTAGAATAAGAAATTTATTAGATTAAATTCACTATACCTGGGCATAAATGACCGATTTCTCTAGATAATACTCGCCTTCGAAAAAATCGGAAATGGGATAGTTTTCAATATAATGCCCTTTCTCCAGCGAAGCCAGTTCTGCTTTGATATTACTGCCTTTCAAGGTGATCAATCCATTGGGAAGTGCATGTAGGTGCTCTTCTACTTTTAGTAAGGGAAAACTCCAATTGATGAGTTTATCCAGGCTAGCCACAGCCCGGCACACGACGAAGTCAAACTTCATTTTGAGTTCTTCTGCACGGACGTGTCTCGCCACGGCATTTTCTAATCCGATAGCCTGAATGATTTCTTGTACTACTCCGATTTTTTTTCGCGTTCCATCCACCAGAAGAAAACGGCTTGCTGGAAACAAAATCGCCAGGGGAATACCCGGTAAGCCCCCTCCGGTTCCTAAGTCGAGAATCTGGGCACCGGGTCGAAACGAGATCAGCTTCGCGATGGCCATGGAGTGCAAAATATGATGTGGGTATAGATTATCGATATCCTTACGAGAAATCACGTTGATCTTTTGATTCCACTCCCGATATAAAGGTCCTAAGGCCTCAAACTGCTGAATCTGTTGAGGCGAAAGGTCTGGGAAGTATTGCAGGATCTGTTCCATGGCTTGTATTTTCGGGGCGAAGGTAAGTTATTTTGCCTGGATTGCTGCTGAAAATGCATTCCAAACGGGATCATCCGGCAAGGGAGCTATTACTGTTTCTCGTTCTCCGGTAGTGGGATGAGTGAACTGTAATTTCCAGGCGTGAAGATGGATTGATCGATCTTTATTGCTTCGTCTAAAACCATATTTCACATCTCCCTTAATGGGACAATCAATGGCTGATAATTGAGCTCGAATTTGATGATGCCTACCAGTCAATAATTTGATGGAGAGTAAGTGATAGGACTCACTTTTTCCGATGAGTTCGTAGGTGAGAATGGCTTCTTTTGCACCCTTGTTACTTGCATCCACAACCCTTGATTTATTGGATGAGGATCGAGCAAGGAAATGGGACAATTGGCCTTTCGGTATCGAGGGGGCATTTTTTACCACCGCGAGGTAGTGTTTTTCCACACTGCGATCCTGAAATTGCTGATTAAGATGCGCTAGTGCTTTTTTATTCTTAGCCATCAGAATCACCCCAGAGGCCGGTTGGTCGAGCCGATGGATTAAATGTAAGGAATGCTGGCAATACTTCTCCGCCATTTGTAGAAGTGAGGAGGTATTGGAGGCCTGCGTCTGTACAGGTATAGTGGCTGCCTTATTAAAAGCAATCAATTGATTGTTTTTGTACAAAACCTGATGCCCGATTTGTAATTTTTCCATTAATCAACCTCTTCAAAATCCACGTACTCCCCTTCGTCATCCTGGTCCTTTCCAGGTGCAGGATCCACCTTTTCGCGCGTCGGAGGCGCTCCCACAGCGGCCGTTGGAGCAATGAAATAGCGATAAATAATATAAACCAGCCCAGCGGTGATCAGTAGTTTTATCATAATGAATTCTTGCTTTATACAAAATTAGTCTTTTCGCTACTAAAAAGAAATCTCAATTGAACGGGTCTTACTAAATGGTGTAAATGTAAATGATCGTCTGAAAGAACGAGAATACATATCGCTGAAAAGCAGTAATAGCGAATATGTTTGGGGCGGAACTTGCTAATTATTTTATACATTTGCAGTTCTTTAAGATATTAGTAAAATTAGTAAGGCGCTCAGAATCCGAAGTTTGTAAATTCAAAACCACTTGATGGGATCTTCAAAGCAATTATTCAGAATTACGGGTTGGGTGGTCTTTGCCATCGCATTGACCGTATACTTCTTCTCGGCCGAACGAACGGGTAGTTTGTGGGATTGCGGGGAATTCATCCTAGGAGCCTACAAGTTGCAGGTGGTTCACCCCCCTGGGGCACCACTCTTCCTGCTAATAGGGCGACTTTTTGCCTGGATTGGAAGCATCTTTTCCGATGATCCAGCTAATATTGCCTTTGCGGTAAATATGATGTCCAGTACCTGTACTGCTTTCGCAGCGGCATTTATTGCCTGGGTGACGATAGACCTTACAAAGCTGGCATTTGTAGGAAGAGAAGGAGAATTGGATCAGGGCCAATCTCTAGCTACCGCTGGAGCAGGCTTGATCGCAGGTTTGACTACGGCTTTCGCTACTTCCATTTGGTTCTCTGCAGTGGAAGGAGAGGTGTATGCCATGTCAACCTTCTTTACAACACTGACTCTTTGGTCTACTGTGAAATGGTATAGTCTGCCAGATACCCCTGATAGTGATCGCTGGTTACTATTTACGGTATATGCGGGGGGACTATCTATCGGTGTTCACTTATTGAGCTTGCTGACTTTCCCTGCTTTAGGGCTGTTCTATTATTTTAAGAAGTACAAAGACCATAACCTACTGGGAATGGCCGCCGCCGCTGGTATTGGTGTCGCCATATTAGGTATCATCCAGAAATTCATCATTGTTGGTATACCCGTTCTTTGGTCGAAGATGGAATTATTAATGGTGAATGGTTTAGGATTACCATTCCACTCTGGGTTGATTCCTACGATACTGATCATAGCTGGGGTCTTTTATTTCGGGTTGAATTACGCTCATAAGAAAGGAAATCAATTGCTTCAATTGATTATGATTGGTGGAGCTTTAGTAGTGATCTCCTTCTCTACTCTAGGAGTAGTAGTTGTACGAGCGAATGCTTCTACGCCAGTTAATATGAACGCGCCAAGTGATGCTATGCGCTTAATCCCCTACCTCAACCGTGAACAGTACGGAGAAAGAGCCTTGTTGTATGGGCCTCACTTTGCAGCGCGCTACAGTAATATTGATGATTCAGAAGATAGATATGGTAGAGTAGGGAATAGGTATGAGGTAGTGGATCAGAAAATTTCTTTGGAGTACAGTAACAAGGATAAAATGCTGTTTCCTAGAATGGGAGATGGCACGCAAGGACGTCCGCGCTTGTACAAGCGTTGGATGGGGCTGAATGCAGATGGACCATTACCTGGTAACCGACCCAATTTCGCCGATAATTTAGGTTTCTTCGTCCGCTACCAATTGGGATGGATGTATTGGCGCTATTTCATGTGGAACTTCTCTGGTCGGCAGAACAGTGATCAAGGCTACGAGCCATGGGATAAATCCAGCGGACATTGGATCAGCGGGATTAAGTTTCTGGATAGTATGCGGTTGGGGAACCAAAGTGAGTTACCTACCACAGAAAGGAATCACAAAGCTAGGAATACCTACTTTATGCTACCCTTCCTGTTTGGGTTGATTGGCTTATTCTTCCATTTTAAACAGCGAAATAATGAAGCCCTAGCCCTATTGGCGCTGTTTATTATCACCGGAATTGGTATTATCGTTTATTCCAATCAGCCACCACGTGAACCCAGGGAACGAGATTACGTTTTGGTTGGCTCCTTTTTTACCTATGCGATATGGATCGGCATGGCTGCCGCATCTCTCTTCAATATGCTAAGAGAAAGGGCCAAGCAAAGTGGACCCATTGCGGCTATTGTTGGATCTGTGGTAGTTCTCAGTGCTCCCTTACTAATGGGCTTCCAAAACTTTGATGACCATAGCCGAATGCATCACACTGGGGCTAGGGATTACGCTAGTAATTTCTTAAACTCTTGTGAGGAGAACGCCATCATCTTTACCTATGGGGATAATGATACCTACCCACTTTGGTATGCACAAGAAGTGGAAAATATCCGTCGGGATGTTCGGGTAGTGAATCTCAGTTTGATTGCTGTAGACTGGTACATTGATCTGCTGCGACGTAAGCAGAATGATTCGCCAGCCCTGAAATTAACGATACCCAGCGAAGCCTATCGAGGAAACAAGCGAAACCAGGTTTTGTACAATCCCTACGCACAATCGGCGAATGTAAATAAAGCGGTAAGCTTGGATCAGTTCTTGAAAATGATTGCTCAACCAAGAGAGGTGCCATTACAAGGAGGCCGTACACTGGAGGGCTATTATGAAACCAAGAACGTGTTCATCCCCGTTGACCGACAAGCTGCGCTGCGTAGTGGAGCCGCGACGGTGGCAGATTCCAATCGCATTGTTTCTCGCATTCCACTTAATTTGACGAATAGGGATCAATTGCTAAAGGATGAGATCGCGATTTTAGATGTCATTGGATCTAACCTTTGGGATCGTCCCATCTACTTCTCGGTGACTTGCCGTAGAGAAAAATTGATGGGTCTAGACAACTACATGCAATTAGAGGGGCTAGGGTTGCGGATTGTTCCTGTACGCTCTGATGGAGAATCTATTTATGGTATGATTGGTTTAGGTCGAGTAAATAAGGACGCTTATTACGACAACATCATGAATAAGTTTAAGTGGGGTAACTTTGATAAGGAAGACTTATTTGTCGACAACAGTTATATGCCGAGTATTCAAAGTATGCAGTTGGGGATGCGTCGTGTGAGCTTTGAGTTGCTAAGAGATGGTCAGAAAGATAAGGCGATGGCCTTGGTAGATAAGTACTTTGAATCCTTCCCGCACAAAAATTTCCCGTATGATTATCGTACGATGATGATGTTGGATGTACTGTACCAAGCGAATGAATATGAAAAAGCGAAACCGCATATGGATATTCTTGCGCAGGAGACCTTAGATTACTTGGAGTTCTATACTTCTCTATTGGATAATAAGAATTTCCAAGCTAGTTACGGCGATCAATTTAGTTTGCGCACTCGGGATATGGAGCGTTTGTTAGAAGAAGCACAGCGCCAAAATGATACGGAGTTTTTAACAAAGTGGGAATCCTTATTTGCTCCTTATCGAATGAGCAACAACCAGAATGGCCCGCTAGATGGTATGCAGCAGCTGAATCAGTAGTGGAATTGCCATTTTGCTTAGAAGAAAAAAGTTTAGCTCAAGACTACTTGGGCTAAACTTTTTAATTTTTAGAGGATTCCGTTTCTTTGTAAGATCAATAAATTCTTCTCATTTGACATGAATATCAAGAAAATGGCCATTGGTTGCGACCACGCTGGCTTTCCCTACAAAGATAGTATAAAGGCTCTCCTAGAAGGGAGGGGGATTGAGGTAACAGATTATGGAACCAATTCTCTTGATTCTGTTGATTACCCCGATTTTATCCATCCCGTGGCAGATGATGTAGAAAAAGAAAAGGTAGACCTTGGCATCATTCTTTGTGGTAGTGGTAATGGGGCTTCAATGACTGCCAACAAACATCAAGGGGTTCGAGCAGCACTTTGTTGGAGTAATGAAATTGCGGCACTTGCCAGACAGCACAACGATGCTAACATCTTATCATTGCCAGTCCGATTTGTGAGTGAATCAGAAGCCCATGAAATGGTAAACACTTTTCTCGATACTGCATTTGAAGGAGGAAGGCATGCCAGGAGAGTAGGCAAAATTGCGTGCGTTTAAGCTCGGAGATCCTTTAAGATACTAGGGGAATGTAGAGAGGAGGTGTATGAGGTCTGTCAGTATGGACTTTGTCTGCTTAGCTTTCGCTGCTTAAGTTATGATGATAGGTGAAAAAGCAATTTTTTCCTGTAAAGCTCCGGCTTCGCAACTTACCTTATACTGTTATTGAAGGACAAATTTGTTTGGCCTATCCCAGTTGTATTTTTACTGACCAATAATTTGGAACTGTAGGCGTTACGTGAATAGTAATTCATTAATGCATCCTGGTATGTATAGCATAACAGGAGATTAACCCTTGGAAAGGTCAAAGCAAGTACAGCAGGTGGGTTCCTGCTGACAAATCAACAAAATCATGAATAGAGTATTGTGTTTAATGCTGTGCTGTTCCTACGTACTAGGCTATGGCCAGTTTGCGGGAAGTACAACGGATGAAGAAGAGAAAGTGGCTCGGGCTCTTGCGGCTACAATCACGGTATCAGATCTTCAAAACCATTTGACCACCATTGCTAGTGCTGAGTTTGAAGGCCGAGAAACGGGAACCGAAGGGCAAAAAAAAGCAGCTAACTATATCGCAAACTACTTTCAAAAGTTGGGATTGCCTGCTATCGGGGAAGATGATACCTATTTCCAGAAGATCTCCTTTATTGCGGAGAACTGGAATAATATTGAGCTAAATGTCAATGGAGAGGTAAAACGCCATATGTGGGATTACTATGCCTATCCAGCTAACAACGCGGACCGACCTATGCAAGATTTTAAAGAAGTTCTCTTTCTAGGATATGGCATAGATGACAAAAAGTATAGCGACTATAAAAATGCAAATGTTGAAGGAAAGGCTATTTTGATCTATGCGGGAGAACCGATGGGAAAAGATAGCCTGTCGCATGTCTCTGGCGAAAGAGGAGCCACGGAATGGTCAACTGACATTTACAAGAAATTACGTGTGGCTAAGGAAAAGGGCGTGGCCATGGTATTTGTTATCGATCCAGATTTTAAGAACAATGTAGCTATCGCACGGCGCACCATCTTAAATCGTCGTTTAAAAATGGGTTGGAGTAAGAATCCGGCGGATAACTTTGCCAATAATGTTTTCCTTTCTACTAAAGTGGCTAAAGAGATCATTGGTGGGCAATACAAGAAGGTTGTTAAAGCACGGAAGAAGATTAATAAAAAGAAAAGAGCCAAGCGTGTAAACCTGCCTACTAACCTATCAATCTCTATGGAAAAACGGGTTCGTCAGTTGTTGGGAGAGAATGTGTTAGGTTTTGTAGAAGGGTCTGATCCCGCTAAGAAAGATGAAATTGTAGTTGTTACTGCACATTATGACCATTTGGGGAAAAGAGGAGATGCCATCTATTATGGAGCTGATGATAATGGCTCTGGGACTTCTTCAGTCTTGGAGGTTTGTCAGGCTTTTGTAGAGGCCAAGAATAGAGAAGAAGGGCCAAAACGCAGTGTCTTATTTATGCTTGTATCAGGGGAAGAGAAAGGACTGCTGGGTTCGGAGTATTATGTACAGCATCCTGTTTTCCCATTGGAAAACACGGTAGCTAATGTTAATGTGGATATGGTAGGTAGAGTAGATGAAAAACATGCAAATAACCCTAATTATATCTACGTAATCGGCTCTAATCGGCTGAGTACAGAATTACATGAGATCAACGAAACGGCCAATACAAAATATACTCAGCTAGAACTAGACTATACCTATAATGCTGAGAATGATCCCAATAGATATTACTACCGTTCAGATCACTACAACTTTGCGGAAAGAGGCATTCCTGCTATTTTTTATTTCAATGGAACCCACGATGATTATCACTTAACGAGTGATACCGTAGACAAGATTAATTTTGAGAAAATGGCTAATATTGCCCAGTTGGTCTTCCACACGACTTGGGAGCTAGCTAACCGTGCGGATCGGATAAAAGTTGATGTTCTACCAAAACGTTAGACCAGAACGGGAATAGCTATAATTATTAAAGTCTCCTTCCCAAATAGATGGAGACTTTAGCCGATGGCATAAAAAAAGGCTAACGAACTAAGTCCGTCAGCCTGCTCTACAAAGCGAGTCGATACTTGATTCTACCCCCCTGTTGAACCAGTACGTCTCGCTTTTTCTTTTGACTCTTCGAGTCAGTATATCTTACGGGCAACTGCCGAACTATCCCCCCACGTTAGTCCTGGCAAGTTGCCCGATTGATTGCGTTTAGATAGCTATATCTAGATCAGGTATACTCAGCTTCAAGCTTAAGCATAGATCTGTGCATAGCACTTTTTGGTCTTAGCATGCTAAAACCGGCCGTCATTTTAATTTTGGTATGAAATGTAACTGAAGAGATTGGAGTTATTTACATAAATCTCCAATACAAATTTTCTCAAGCTCTCTTAGAAGTGTGGCGACACAGATTGGTGTTCCCCTCTTCATTCGTCGCTAGTGCGAAAGTAAATATTTATTCAGATAAATTCAACTTCGCCTCTTCAAAAATTGAAAGCCACGAGTAAAAGTGGCCACACTTGATAAATCTTACGCTAAAAGTTCAGAAAGGTTGCCATTTTGTCAGAAATAATTTCAATGGCATGTCCTTTGAAGGTTAAGTAATTGTGTTTCCTGCCAGTTGTAGCGCGAAATATAGCGGGATAGTGCCAAAATTGGAGCATAAATGGCCGTAGGCCCTGACAATTAGTGAAAGCTGTCTAAAAGTTCAACATAAATTCAAAAACCAAATTCTATGCAGAAAGGAAATATATCTGTACAAACGGAGAACATCTTTCCTATCATCAAACAGTTCCTATATTCTGATCAGGAAATATTCTTACGGGAACTCATATCCAATGCGGTTGATGCGACCAATAAATTAAAGACACTTAGTTCAAAAGGGGAGTTCAAAGGTGAAATTGGTGATACCACGATCGAAATCATTCTGGATAAACAGAACAAGACACTAACGATCCGAGATAAAGGGATCGGAATGACTGAGGAAGAAGTCCAGAAGTACTTGAATCAGGTAGCTTTTTCCAGTGCCGCAGAATTTTTGGAAAAATATAAAGACGAAGCCAATATCATCGGTCATTTTGGGCTGGGTTTCTACTCGGCCTTTATGGTGGCTGAAAAAGTTGAAGCTGTAACTAAATCTTACCAGGAAGGTGCAACTGGTGTAACCTGGACTTGTGAAGGAGATCCTTCTTATACCATTGATGGCAACGATAAGGCAGAACGTGGTACGGATGTGGTTTTGCACATCAGTAGTGATAGTGAGGAATATTTAGAGGAAAGTAGAATTGAGGAGTTATTGAAGAAGTATTGTCGTTTCTTACCCGTGTCGATCAAATTTGGAACCAAGACGGAATCCATTACGGAGGGAGAAGGCGATGATGCCGAAACTAAGGAAATTGAGGTTGATAACATTATCAATAATACGGATCCAATTTGGAGGAAGCAGCCTACGGAGTTGACGGATGAGGATTACCGTTCATTTTATAATGAATTGTATCCCTTCAGTCCAGCGCCGATGTTTTGGATTCACCTCAATATCGATTATCCATTCAACCTGACTGGTGTGCTGTATTTCCCCAAACTGGGTAACTCCTTCGAAGTACAGAAAAACAAGATTCAACTTTACTCGAACCAAGTGTATGTGACGGACGATGTGAAGGAGATTGTACCAGAGTTCTTAACCCTGCTACATGGTGTGATCGACTCTCCTGATATTCCACTGAACGTTTCTCGTTCTTACCTACAAGCAGATCAAAATGTCAAGAAGATTACGGGTTATATCACGCGTAAGGTTGCTGATAAGCTAAACGAATTATTCAAAAAGGATCGTAAGGATTATGAATCCAAGTGGGGCGACCTTGGGGTTTTTGTGAAATATGGTATGATTTCGGAGGAGAAGTTCAATGATAAAGCAGAGAAATTTGCTCTATTGACCAATACTGAAGGTGAATTCTCTACGATTGCTGAATACAAAGAAAAAATCAAGGCGGCTCAGACCGATAAGCATGATAAGATTATCCATCTATATACCAATAATCCGGTGGATCATGATAGTGCTATCCAAGCTTGTAAGAATCGGGGGTATGATGTATTGGTAATGGATCATGTCATTGATAACCATTTCTTACAACATTTAGAGCAGAAGCAGGGAGATACCACTTTTGTGCGAGTAGATTCGGATACAGTAGATAATCTGGTGCAGAAAGATGAAACGACAGAATCTGTATTGAGTGAAGATGAGCAAAACAAGGTGAAGGAACATTTTGAAAAGGTGGTAGAAAAAGGAGGTGGCTCTATCGTGATGAAGGCCATGTCGCCTGAAGACCCTCCAGTGATGATTACGAAGCCTGAGTTTATGCGAAGAATGAAAGAAATGCAGGCCCTACAAGGCATGTCAATGGATGCTTTCCCTGAAATGTTCAATGTGGTTGTCAATACCAATCATCCTCTATTGGCTAGCAAGTTGTTGAAGATGAGAAGCCAGGAGAAAAAGGAGAATTTAGTACAGTACTTATATGATCTTGCTATGCTAAATCAAAATATGTTGAAAGGGGCGGATCTAACAGCCTTTGTCAACCGAAGCCTTGACTTCTTGAAGTAATTTAATTTCAACTGTCCAATACAGAAGCGTCTTTTGGGGGTATTACTCTGGAAGACGCTTCAATTTTTGTTGTAATAGCTTTAGTTCTTTTTCAAATTCTTGTCCCTCCGATTGCTCCAGCTCATTGGCTATGGCTTGGGCCAGTGCCCGCTCACCCTTTTTGACATAGGTCAATAGGAGGTACCAGCTTGCCTGCTCGTAGTAGTTCTTATCCTTAGATCTTAATTCTTGTAAAAATTGGACGGCTAATTGGTTATTCCCTTCTTCTAATTGGGCTATTCCCATCCACAGATAGGCTGGGTAGTCCTGAGGAAAATCTTCGATATGTTGCTCAAGTAGAGTGATGGCGGAATGAAAGTCGCCATTCTGATAGGCGATTAGGGCGGGTTGAAGGGCTTTGTAGGCGGCCGTTTCGGTTGCCCCACGTAGATTGATCTTGGTTGGCTGAGGAGCTTGGTAAAAAGTGGTAAACAAGGACTGAGTACTGGGCCTAGGACTAAGCCAGATGGCAGCCAAGATAATGATTCCAATGACAAGGGCGGCAGCTACTCGACCAAGGTGCCAGGATTTTCTTTTCTGAAGTGTCAAGGATCGAATCTGTTTGATGTCCTGAGCCGGATTTTGGCTTTTTTCCATGCCTTCTAATGCTCCATGGCAAAGCGGGCAATCTATCAAGTGTTCTTCCACCTTGCGCCGGGCAAATTTTGACAATTTCCCTTGTTGATAAGATTGAAGTTGGTGGAGGCTTAGGCAGTCACCATTATTAAATAAAGCTTTCATGGGCTATGACTTATCTTGTTGAAGGCCTTCCAATAAGATCTTTAACCTACGTTTTCCATTTTGTAAGTAACTTTTGACCTTCTTGAGACTAAAAGAGGTTTGTTGGCTAATTTCCTTGTAACTCTTACCTTCAAAATAGAATAGCTGTAGGCATTTTCTTTGGAGTGGGTCCAATTCCTGGAGCGCTGATTGTATCGCCTCATCTGAATAACCATAGGTCTGGTCTACATCTTCAACCGTCGAGGGAACAGATTCTAAGGACAGGTCTTCTTCCCAGTTTAGTTGATGTTTAGATTGGCGGTTTTGCGTTCGGATGTGGCTAATGCATTGATTACGTATTACGCTATAGAGCCAACTTCTGAAATAACTGATGCTAGCATCAGGACAGCGCTCATATACTTTTTCAACAATGGTCATGACCATATCTTTGCAATCTTCCTCTTGAGACAGGTATTGCTTGCAGTTGTAATAGATGAGGTGGCTGTAGCGCTCAATTAGTGTGAAAAAGTACTGATCTTCTCCCGTTTTCTGGAAGGCTTTTAGTAGCTGTTCATCTGACCAATTGGTTAAGCCCTTCTTTGGTTTTAACCATCGCATTGACATACTCAATATTAATAAATATTGATAAGTAATAGTCTCTGTTGGACAACAATTTCTGCGCTGGAGCTAAGATGAATGCTGATGGGGAGGGAAAATGCCGGAGATAACTTAGACTATGGAGCAAGCACTTGGTGAGTTTGCTCCATAGTCTCATGGGAAGAGAGGTGTGCTTAGAATTCTACAGTAGACATGATAAACTCTAGTTGCTGCATGAAATTTCGTTTCTCTTTTCCTGGAGCATACACAAAACCATCTACAAAAAGCAATTCTTCTTTATCTGGATTATGGATTAGGTAACTAATAAAAGCACCCCCCATGAAGTCATTGACCATCTCCCATATCCCCCTAGCTTCGAGGGTGTACTTATTATTTAGTGTTTTTACACTAGTAAACATCGGCAGATCGATGTCATTAATGCGCATATATGTATCCGGAAGAGTAGAGGAAACATAGGCTCTTCCCAAAGAATCGCGAATAGCTTTAATCCCTTGTTTGGATAACTGAGATTGATCCGTATAACCAATTTTGCGGATTAACAAATTGCTATTGATATTGTCAATTTCTCTACGCATCCAGATTAAGTCCTCATTACTGATTGCCAGGCTATAGTCACTGGGAACTCGGATCTTAGTCCCCATTTTATCGGCCACTTCGGCTTGAATAGCGGGGTTTTCTCCTCCAAAGTAAATCGTCGCTTCAATCTTGGCTTTATCTGCTTCCTGAACGCGTTTTGCTACCGCAGGAAAATTCTTCTTGATATTGTCAATCAGGTCATCATCGCTAAATGCAAATTGATAGACCAACAATTGATTTTTCGCCCATTTATCTCTAGCTACGGTCGAAGTATAATTGGGGTCATTTTTGGCCTTATCTAATCTCTCCTGTTTCAAGTCAGCTTTCATCAATTGGGTAGTCGGGGAATCATCCTCATTGAGATTGCTGAGCAGCATATAGTTCCGAAATTCCTTGCGAATAGGATCTTTATCCAGCTCGGCTGGAGTGAATTGGCGTAGATCAAAGATGGGTTCTGGCTGTGGCAAAATAGGGTAGGCGGCGCTATAGTAGTAGCGAAGTGTATCGCCTACGGGGCCTTCCCAAATGCGATCATCGGCAATAATGATGATCTCATTTAACTTTCCAAATGCATTGGGAACAGGAGCCAGACTACGTTGCATGTCCTCACTACAAGCGGTAAGCAAAAGGGACAGGCTCAGAAAGCTAATGATTTTATAAAGATTCATTGAATTTGTTTTTTTTATCACTCCTCTGGACAGAAGCTTCAACAATTTATTCACTTAAAAGATGAAGTTTGTTTTCGTTTTGGTGTATAAGTGCTGGGGATATCTCTCTAAAATAATGGAAAGAATCTACTGTTGGTAACTGATTTTTCAGGACTACTAAATTAGCACGAAGTCCTCGAACTATCGAAGATAAAGCCCTGATTTTATTGGAACATTTTAAGCAAAGCTTTCGAATGTATAACGATTTGAACAGTAACAATAGTTTTCAGGGCAATGCTTTAGGACTTGTCTGGTTTTTTTATTTGAGTCTGCGCTTGCATAATATTATCCCATACAATAGAAGCTGCCCTCTTCCAGCTAAATTTTTGCCGTTGTAATTGTCCTTTTTTGATCAAGGCGGCTTGCGTACTTGGAGATTCGTAAAGGGTTTGCATGCCGCGGGAAATGGAATCGATACTCCTTGGATCTACTAGAATTGCTGCATCTCCCGCTACCTCAGGCAAAGAGGAGGTATTTGAGGTCAGTATGGGAACCTCTGCATACATAGCTTCCAGTAGTGGAACACCAAAGCCTTCGAAGATGGAGGGATAGGTTAAGGCGATAGCCGATCCTAAGATTTTTGCTAATTGGGAGTCATCTAGGTAGCCCAACAAATGGATATCTGATCGGTGTTGAGCATTCGCCAGAGCTTGTTCAATGGCTGTTGTTTGCCAAGCCATTCGTCCTCCAATAAGCAACTTGATTGGGGAGGAACTAGCCGTTTTAAATTGATCAAAGGCCTGAATAAGGCGAGCCAGGTTTTTGCGAGGATGTACGGAACCCAAATAAAAAAAATAATCTTCACCCTGACTATATTGCTGCTTGACCTTCACTTTTTCTATCTCACTTACTACCCGAAATACAGAACGCACACCATTGCAAGCCACGGCTATCTTTTCACTGGGCGTTTGATATTGTCGAATAATATCTTGTTTGGTAAAATCCGAAACGCTGATAATTCGATTCGCTCGTTTCAAGTACTTAGGAACGAAGTATTTGTAGAAGACACGCCCGTGGAAGGGTACTTGCTTCGGATAATGACAAAACGCAATGTCATGGCACACCATCACGCTTGGCACCTTACTTCTTAAAGAGCAATAACTATCTGGGGATAAAAAGACATCAATCTTATGGCGGCTCAGTACTTTCGGAATAGCCATTTCAAACCACCACCACCAAAGAATGGCATGTCGAGCAGGAGGTTGAACGATAATTCCTTCCACATTATCAGCTGGAATGAATTTGGGGGCGAATGGTCGATCAAATAAAAAAATAAAGTGATGCTCAGGATGATTGGCAACCAATTCCTTCGCTACTTCCCAGGTGAACCACCCAATTCCTTCTAGCTTGTTGCTAATCAAAAAACGAGTATTGATGGCAATTCTCATAAGCAGGCCAAAGGTAGGAAGCTTGCTGCAGCTAGCAAAGAAATATATCAAGATCAACCTTCTGTAGGGGGATTGCATGGAAGAAATGGAGATTTAACAGCTCCTTGTAAAACACTACTGCTAATAAAAAAGAAATATTGCTCAACTAAATTTTGCTATCTTAGTTTATAGGTAAAACAAAGTCCCTCTTTGATGATTTTATGGCCAACCCAAACTGAAGACCATAAGCGATTGATAATGAACATTGATCTTGATTTCAGTTGACTTAAAACCTGAAAATTACAAGAGGACCAATAAAGCATTGACAAAAGTAAATTATGAACAAAACAGATGTGCTGATCATTGGCTCTGGTGTAGGAGGCATGTCCACCGCTATTGAAATTGCTGAACGTAGACCAGACCTCAAGATTACGGTCTTAACCAAAACCAATGATAACGAAAGCAATACCCGCTATGCACAGGGAGGGGTCGCAGCTGTTTGGGATCTTGAGGTAGATTCGCATGGTAAACATATCGAAGATACTTTGGATGCTGGCGATGGACTTTGCGATGAGGAGATTGTAAAAATTGTAGTAGAAGAAGGCCCTGAACGCGTACGAGAATTGATCGAATGGGGTGCCCGCTTTGACAAGGACAAAAAGGAGAAGTATGACCTCGGGCGGGAAGGCGGACACTCAGAAAATCGCATTCTCCATTATAAGGATCTTACAGGCTGGGAGATACAGAGAACTGTACTTGAGAAATCGAAGGAGTTTGATAATATCGAAATTCACGAGCATTTTTTTGCAGTAGATCTAATTACACAACACCATCTTGGGCACATCGTAACCCGATTAACTCCAGATATTGAATGTTATGGTGTTTACGTCTTGAACAAATCTACGGGCGAGATTGAGACGATCTTGGCCAAGGTGACTGTCGTAGCTACGGGAGGTGCAGGCCAAGTATATCGCAATACGACGAATCCTGTTATTGCTACAGGTGACGGTATCGCTATGGTGTATCGGGCTAAAGGGCATCTGGGGAATATGGAGTTTGTTCAGTTTCATCCAACAGCTTTGTACAATCCAGCAGGAGAAAACCCAGACTTCTTAGTGTCGGAGGCGGTTAGAGGCTATGGTGCCATTCTCAAGAAGCGTGATGGATCGCCATTTATGCAAAAGTATGACCAGCGTGAATCTTTGGCACCAAGGGATATTGTAGCGCGGGCAATAGACAATGAGATCAAGATTAACGGGGAGGAATGTATGTTTTTGGATTGCCGTCATCTGGATGAAGAAGGCTTCAAAGCTCATTTTCCTACTATTTATGAGAAATGTATGAGCATCGGCATTGATCCGATGAAAGATATGATTCCAGTGGTGCCTGCCTGCCACTATATGTGTGGAGGAGTTATTTCTAATGATTTTGGACGCAGCTCTATCCGCAATTTGTATACCTGCGGCGAATGCACCAGTACCGGACTGCATGGTGCCAATCGCCTAGCGTCGAATTCATTATTGGAAGCGCTGGTGTTTGGTAATCGCATTGCACAAGACCTTGTCAAATTAGTGGATGACATCAGTTTTCAAGAGGATATTCCCGATTGGAATGCCAGAGGAACCATTCAACCCAAGGAGATGGTTTTGATTACTCAAAGCTGGAAAGAGCTGAAGGAAATCATGTCGAGTTACGTAGGCATTGTTCGCTCTAATGTACGTCTCAAACGAGCTATGGACCGCTTGCGTTTGCTCCATACGGAAACGGAGGCACTTTATAACCGAACAGTGCTCTCTCCGCAGCTGTGTGAGCTAAGGAACTTGATTACCATCGGATACTTAGTAACTAAAGCGGCAAGTATGCGCCGAGAGAGTCGTGGCCTACATTATACCACTGATCATCCAGACAAAAATTCTTTTGTGCAGGAATCAATTTTGTAATTAAAAGTTGATACTGTTGAATGAAGAGAGCGAACGCCCATTCTCCATTCAACAGTATCAATTATTCACTAAAGCTACCATCCATCGCCGTCCAATAAATCTCCCAGCCCACCTAGTACGCTACCTTCTCCTTTCGATTTTCCACCATAGTGGCGAGAGGCAGAAACAATTCGATCCGCCAAACGACTGAACGGTAAACTTTGGATCCAAACGGTTCCAGGGCCTTCTAACTGTGCATAGAACAGCCCTTCTCCTCCAAAAACCATATTTCGAATACCTTTTATCATCTCGATATCATATTTCACATAGCGTGTAAAGCCGACGAGGCAACCGGTATCGATACGAAGCTTTTCGCCTATCTGAAGTTCTTTCTTTACGACTGTTCCCCCCGCGTGCAAAAAAGCCATGCCATCTCCCTCTATCTTCTGCATGATAAAACCTTCTCCCCCAAAGAAACCACGCCCGAGTTTACGGCTAAATTCAATGCCGACCGACACTCCCTTGGCTGCACATAAAAAAGCATCTTTTTGACAAACGATCTTTCCTTCTAATTCGGTAAGATCCAGGGGGATAATACGACCGGGATAAGGAGCGGCAAATGAAACTTGCTTTTTCCCTTCGCCAGCATGCGTAAAAGCAGTCATAAATAGGCTCTCCCCGGTGAGAAGGCGTTTACCGGCGGAAAGGACCTTCCCCCAAAGGCCTTTGTTTTGCTCTTGATGGCTCCCATCGCCAAATATTGTGGCTAGTTCTATATCCTCGTCCATCATCATAAAACTGCCAGATTCGGCGATGACGGTTTCATAAGGATCTAATTCAATTTCAACAAATTGCATTTCTTCGCCGAAGATCCGATAGTCAATTTCGTGTGCTTCCATATTGATGAATTTGGTAAGTGGTAATAGCTGATAGGTCTGATAATCAGGATTACCAAGTGGTAAGAATAATCTTAATACCTATTTAATAATGGGTTTACAATAAAAGGGTTTATTTGCTGCGTAGCGGGATAAATATATCCAGCATTACGCTCCCCTTTCATCTTTTACAGACAAAAGGGGACCTTCCAACGACAAAGATCTATACTGTAGCCCTATATACTTTGGCGAAGGCTGTGCAGAGGCATAGCCTTTACTTTTTTCCCTTCTTTGCTAAATCCCGTGGACAATCATAAAATGAATTGAAAAAGCGATACAGGCAATTACGGTCTGTGAAGCGGTGAAGTTCATTTTTGAGTGTATCCAAACACGGGGCTTGTAGAAGAACTTTGCATTAAATACGTTTAGAAAAGCAGTTCGAAGCTATCGGATGTCCGGGGAGATTGTCCGGTGTTAGAGAAATCCCAATTGTATTGATCCATTGCCTTTAAGCTTTCCGTCAACAAGGAAATACAATGGTGAATATCTTCTTTATGTGCTAATTCTATAGTTTGATGCATATGTCGCAAGGGAATGGAAATGGCTCCTGCAATGGCTCCTTTCTTGCCATAACGTTGTATACCTGCGGTATCAGTACCTCCCTTGGGTAATATTTCTGGCTGCCACTTAATTTGATTATCAGTGGCTACTTTTTTCAGGTAATTGATCATTCGGTAGTCACAAATGGTCATCCCATCTAGAATTTTGATCGCGGCTCCTTTGCCTAGACAGGTAACGGCATCATGTCCATTTGAACCAGGCACATCAAAGGCAATAGTCACGTCTAGTCCTAAACCAAAGTCAGGGTCAATTAAGTGACTAGATGAAATGGCTCCTCTCAAGCCAACCTCCTCCTGAACCGTAAAGACACCATAAATATCATAAGGGACTTCTTGATCCTTTAGAGTCCGCAGTGCCTCAATCAGAATAAATACTGAAACTCGATTATCTAACGATTTGCTATTGACGCAATCTCCCATTTCAATGAGGGCGCCCAATCGTGTTACTGGTGATCCGATCGGAACAAGTTTTTCTGCTTGTTCTTTTGTCATCCCGAGGTCGATGAAGTATTCATTGATGGGTACCTGCTTGCTGCGCTCCTCGGGGCTCATGATGTGTATAGGCTTAGAACCCATTACTCCAATTACATCCTCGTGACCATGCACAATCACACGTTGAGAAGATAAAGTCTTTGGGTCGAAGCCACCGAGTGGTACAAAACGTAAAAAACCATCATCATCGATGTAATTTACCATAAAGCCAATCTCGTCCATATGGGCAGCGACCATCACCTTTTTAGGGCTTTTTCCCTTTTTTACGGCGATCACATTACCCATATTATCTACCGATATCTCGTCAACCAAAGAGCTAACCTCTTTTATCACGAACTCTCGTACTCGCTGTTCGTAACCAGGCGCGCCTGGTAATTCGCAGATGTGGCGTAATAGATCTACATTTATCATAGTCCTCTTGCTGGTTATAATGGTAAAAAAGCGCGGTAAATTAGCACTAATTTAGGAGGTGGTAAAATTTTTTCCCCTCTCCTTAACCAATACGTAAAAAAAGCGCTCGTTTTACTGATGTGCCATCAGGCTTTTCAGTAACATTGTAGCTTTCAAAGCGAAATTGTCAGCATGTCCATCCGAAAACTGGCTAAAGAAACCGTCATTTACGGAGGTTCCACCGTTCTGAATAAGGTGCTGAATCTCATTTTGGTCGCGCCCTATCTGACGCGGGTATTCGAAGATGACCAAGGTGAATATGGTATCCATGGTTTGATGTACGCATTTGCAGGCTTTTTGTTGGTTATTTTGACCTATGGAATGGAAACTGCCTTTTTTCGCTTTGGGAATGAGCAAGAAAATCGGGCAAAAGCTTTTTCCACCGCAGCGATTTCTTTATTGTTTAGCACACTAGCCTTCGTCAGCTTGATTATTCTTTTTTCCTCTTCTATTGCTGGTTTTTTGACCGAACCTCAAGATGGAGCCTATGTGATCTACTTTGCCCTTATTATTGGGTTGGACACACTCGTAGCGATTCCTTTTGCCTCTTTGCGTTTGGAAAACCGCCCTATTCGCTTCGGTATTTTCAAAATGATCAATGTTTTGATCAATGCGCTGGTCATGCTCTTCCTATTGGAGGCTATCCCTCGTTGGTGTGATGAAGGCAGTGGATGGGCGAGTTGGTACGATCCCAGTAAGAAACTGCATTATGTTTTTATTGCGAATCTCGTGGCTAGTGCAGTTACCTTCTTATTGTTTCTCCCTTACTACAGACGGTTACGGGGTGGTTTTGATCTGGTACTTTGGAAAAAAATGTTCCGATATGCGGTGCCCTTGGTTGTGGTTGGTATCGCTGGAATGATCAACCAATTGTCTGATCGGTATTTTTTGAAGGAATGGTTGCCTGGAACCTATGAAGAGAATATGATTCAATTGGGAATCTATGTCGGTTGTATAAAGATTGCCGTCTTGATGAACTTATTCACACAGGGGTTTAAGTTTGCGGCGGAACCCTTCTTTTTCCGGAATGCTAATCGGGTTGATGCAACTAAGATTTACGCAGAAGTAGGCCAAGCTTTTACTTTGGTCGGGAGTATAGCCTTCCTCGGTTTAATGCTATATATAGATATCGCAAAATATATAGTAGCCCCAACTTACCACGGAGGATTAGCAGTGGTTCCTGTTTTGTTGGTTGCCTACTTGTTGCTGGGGTTGTACTACAATTTTGCCATCTGGTATAAGTTGAAGGACAAAACTCATATTGGGGCGTGGATTGCTTGTGGGGGCGCTATAATTACCATTACCAGCAACTATTTTCTGATTCCTCAGTGGGGGGTGTTGGGGGCGGCATGGTCTGCCCTATTCTGCTTTTTGACGATGTGCATTGCCTGTTTTTGGATTGGAAGAAAATATTATCCCGTGCCTTATCCTATTGCCAGGATGCTGATCTACTTATTTGTTGCTATTCTGCTATATTTCGTCAGCGATTGGCTGCGTCCTTCTTTGGGAGATCTGCCCTTGCGCCTAGTGGTCAATACCTTGATCCTCGCTGTTTATGCTGGTTTTATATTCGTGATAGAAAGAAAGGGGTTAGTTCGGATGATCTTTCGATCTTAAAGGCTAATACGGCAGGAGAAACCGTTTCTTAAGAAATACCGACCTTAGGGGAAAGCCATTTATTCTGGGTGAGACAGGCAGGAAATATGGTGGTTCCTTTATTCCACACCGGACCCATCAGAATGGGTTAAGCGTTGACTTTATGACACCTTTGCTCAAAAAAGAACGGCCGTACCATCGGCATCATCTGTTCAATCTTTGGGGATATGCGCATGAATTTGATAATAAGGGGAAGAAAGGTGATCTGCAAATCGATTATGAAACGATGGCCATTCATTTACTAGCCATCAAGCGCGCTGCGAAGGCCAAATGGACTAGAATGTCTAAATAGATGGTCACTTCCTACTAATCTGATAGGAAATATCTAGATCATTGAGTACCGCATCCAGGACAGGGTCTTGTCCGGGGATATACCCTTTCTTAAGCTTATGTCCAAACATACCTGCCGCTGCGCTCCAATAATTGGCGTTCCAACCTCCTCGGAGTTCTTTGATGAGTTTAAACATAGACTTATCCAGTTCTTTCTCAATCATTTTCATCAGGATCATGCCCTGCGTCTTGGTCAGTTTCTTTAGCGGATCAGTAAACTCCTTCTTTAGCTCTTTATGTAGGCGGCGAATATGCTTTTTCCGGTCTCGCTTTTTCATGTCATTGGTCACCTCTTCCATTTCCCGGAAGATTTTAATAGCTTCCACCGCATAAGGATATACTTTCAAGGCGTAGCGTCGATATCTACGATATCGTTTTTGATCTTCTGCGTCGGCGAAAGTGCGTGGAGCTGAAATAGAAACTCCACCTAGACTAGCGAGGATTAAGGTGTCCCCACATTCATCAATTGTGTAAGGAAAGTACTTCCCATTCACTAGCGCATAGCCATCCTCTTGTGCTTGAAGATGGGCAAAGCCAAACAAAACCAACAATACTGCAAATGACCGCTTCATATAATTCTGATTTACGCTATGCTGTTGAGCCCTATACCTCCAGTTCTTGTTTCACATCGTCGAGCTGCTGAAATAGAATATAATAAATTACTACGAAAATACGACATCCTCTAGTCACATGATGCACATTTAACAACCAAAAGGTGTGCCCCAGTCTGTATTTAACGTTCTGCTAAGCTCCTTCTGCCGCTAATAGGGTATTCTATAGAACGATTAGGTCCGCAAAATCGTTTGGTATAATATTGTTAATTATTTACAAAGGCTAGTATTTTTGATGAGTTGGAAGTGCCGTCGGATACTAGCAGTACCGGATGCTTTTCCCATATTTAAACGTCTATGATCTCGAATCCACTTTTCAAATTGTTGTTGGCTCCCTTTGCGCTTTTGTATGGACTGGGGGTAAGTTTACGCAATTTCTTTTACCGTAAAGGCTTGCTAAAGGGGGTAAGCTTCAACATACCCGTAATATCGGTTGGCAACTTATCGGTAGGTGGTGCGGGCAAGACGCCCCATATCGAGTATTTGATCCGTTTGCAGAAGGATTACCTAAATTTATCCACGCTTAGTCGGGGCTATAGTCGAAAAACTAGGGGTTACATCGAAGTAGCTCCACAGATGACTGCCGAGCATGTTGGAGATGAGCCTTTGCAGTTTAAACGAAAGTTTCCGGAGGTCCTGGTAACCGTATCTGAAAGTCGTACCTTCGGCATACCTAAGATAGTACAAGATCATCCTGATACTCAGGTGGTATTATTGGATGATGCTTTTCAGCATCGCTCCGTCAAGCCAGGGCTAAATATATTGTTGACGGAGTTTGATCGTCCTTTTACCCGAGATTATTTATTGCCTTCGGGAAGATTGAGAGAATGGCGCTCGGCCTATCAAAGAGCGGATGTAATAGTGGTTTCTAAATGTCCTTCCTTGATTACGGAGCAGGATCGACAAAGATTTATTCAGGAAATTAATCCATTGCCGCACCAGCAGGTCTTTTTCTCCTATTATGACTATGGAGCCCCCTATTATATTTTTGACCCCAGTATTACGGCAGTGCTGGAACCAGATGTAGAAGTCCTTTTGATTTGTGCGATAGCTAGAACAGACTATCTGGTTGGTTATCTCAATGAGAGAGTGGGTAAAGTGCGCTTGTTGGAATATGAGGACCATCATTATTTCAGTAAGTTTGACGTGTCTAATTTAAGGGGGGCATTCGAACGAATGAGTGATGTAGAAAAGGTAATGGTATTGACTACTGAGAAGGATGCCATGCGACTGGAGCTACACGCAGAATATTTAATAGAAAATCAAGTTCCTATATTTGCGCTGCCGGTAGAAGTGAAATTTCACTTTGATGAAGGCGCTATATTCGATCAATTGATCAAAGACTATTTATTGAACTTTACAGTATGAGTTCGGGTCCATTCATGTCCTTGGTATATCGGTTTTTGAAGTTTCTGGTACAAGTGGTGCTAAGGGTTTTCTATCCTAAAACTACCGTGATTGGAAAGGAGAATCTGCGATTTAAAGAAGCTGCAATCGTGATTAGTAATCACCCCAATACCTTAATAGATCCTCTACAAGTCGCTTCACGAGTACATAAGCAAGTTTTCTTTTTAGCTAATGCTGGCCTTTTTTCTACTCCCTTTACCAATTGGTTATTCAACACCTTGTATTGCATCCCAATAAAACGAAAACAAGACCGCAGCGCATTGGGGGTGAGTAATGAAGACTCTTTTGCCAAATGTGACACCTTTTTGGGGAACGGTGGAGTATTATTTATCGCTCCGGAAGGGGGAAGTCTTGTTGGCCGTCGCTTACGTCCCTTCAAGACAGGAACCGTTCGCATTGCCTTGAGTGCAGCAGAGAAGAAGAATTTTGACGTAGATATCTCTATCCTACCGATTGGTATTCATTATGATCGACCCAGTAAGTTCGGTTCTGCTTGTGTAGTAAATGTTGGTGAGCCAATTAAAGTGAAAGACTGGCAACAACAATATCAAAGTGATTCTCAGAACTCCATTCGGGCATTTACAGATCAAGTAAAAGAAACAGTGCAGACCTTAGTCATTGACGTAGCCGAAGGAGAACAACAGGACATTCACCCAATGGCGGAATCCATTTGTCGAAATAATGATCCGCTTGAGGGGGAAGCGGATTTTCGGAGAGGACAAACTTTAGCGAGGCAACTCAAGAATAAGGCAGCCGCAGATGGAGAGCGATATCAGGGTTTTGCCAAGGAAATACAACAATACGGGACTGAATTAACTGATCGGGAAATAGATGATACAGCGGTCGCCGATCAAAACGGAAATTTAATGATTCGGGGGCTGTTGTTGGTGCTAGGCTTACCTTTTTTTTTGTACGGAGCGCTTAATCACATCTTTGCGGCTGGTATACCGGCTCTTTTGGCTCGAAAGATGAAGATTTACATTGGGTATAAAGCCACCGTCAAAGCTGTGGTGGGGCTTTTTACGGTTCCTTTATTCTACTATCTACAGTCTGAACTAGTCAGCTGGTATGCAGGAAACACGGTCTCTTGGGGATATTTACTCAGTTTACCCCTTACTGCTTGGGTGGCTTGGGGGTACTACAAAGGCTGGTTACGCTTTCGCAAAAACTGGAACTATTCCAGGCTATCCAATGTGGAAAAGGAATCATTACAAGACCGTAGAAAGGTAATAACTAAGTATATCCAAATGAATCTCCTGACAACTTAGTCAGATTGACTCATCGCGTCATTTTGGTACTCCCATCACTGCAAAGCGCTACATTTTTCTTATTATTGTGAAGAAGGTTTCCCGGAGTAATCATCTTCGCTCTAACCCTTAGAGCCTGGTTTCTTGTCAATTATCTCCGTAAGAAACCACTTAGAAAAATTTTGCTATGCGATACATCACATTAATAGGCATCCTATTGATAGGAGCGGCCTTTACCAATCCTGAATTACCCACTATCAATAAAGATTTGATCAAGGCAGACATTCCTTACCTAGTAGAACTCTACAAAAGTATACACCAGAATCCGGAGATCTCCTTGGAAGAAAAAGAAACGGCTGCTCGTTTGGCTACAGAACTTAAATCCCTAGGGTTTGAGGTTACTGAGAACTTTGGCGGATATGGAATTGTGGGTGTTTTGAAAAACGGTGCAGGCCCTACCATCCTTTATCGTACAGATATGGATGCTCTCCCTATGCCAGAAAAGACAGATCTAGCCTATGCCAGTGAAAAGATAATTGAGTACAATGGCCAGCAGACCGGGACCATGCATTCTTGTGGACATGATGTGCATATGACGACTTGGATTGGTACGGCCAGAGTCATGGCCAAAATGAAAGATCAGTGGAAAGGTACCTTATTGATGATCGGTCAGCCAGCAGAAGAGATTGGTCAGGGGGCTAAAATGATGTTGGACGCTGGTTTATACAAAAAATTCGGAGTGCCAGATTATGGAGTCGGCCTTCATTCAAGTCCTACTATTGCAGCCGGTCAGGTTGGTTTTGGTAAGGGATATACCATGGCCAACACGGAAAGCATTGACATTAAAGTTTTTGGGGTTGGGGCGCACGGAGCCGCCCCGCATATGTCTATTGATCCGGTAGTTACGGCTAGCTTAATGGTTATGGAGTTGCAGACCATCGTGAGTAGAAATTTGAAGCCTATCGACGCTGCAGTAGTGACCGTAGGCGCCATCAAAGGAGGCATTAAGCACAACATTATTCCTGATGAGGTTACCTTGAAATTAACCGTAAGAACTTACACTAAGGAAGTGCGTTCTATGGTACATCGACGCATCAAGGAGATTGCGAAAGGTGTGGCTATTGCGGCGGGCTTACCGGAGGATAAAATGCCGGAAGTGATTATTCCAGATGTGTTTACACCAGCTAACTACAATACACCTGAATTGGTAGATATAATGGCGGAGTCAGCGGCAAAGGTTATTGGTGCAGATAATGTGCTGGATGCCGAACCCCAAATGGTGGGAGAAGATTTTGCTCGCTACGGTCAGACAGAACATAAAGTTCCTACTGTATTGTACTGGTTGGGGACTGTACCAGAAAAGCGGATGGAAAGTGGAGATATGCCAGGATTGCATTCTCCCTACTACTATCCGGATCCTGCTAAGAGCATTGAAACTGGAGTAGGTGTGACCAGCCAAGCTTTGATGGATATCTTCAATGGAAAGGGGAGCTAACTACGGATTGAATAGAGCCTCGCATTGAGGCTGCTGCTTGTTCAATCTGGCAAATTGCTTTTGTTCTAGATAGGACACACTAACTACATTTATTTGATTGGGAAACAACTCCATGAAGAAATCGCCAGTCAGTACTACGTGCTTCCAGCTGTGTGGGCAAGAGATGGCAAACTGCAATATATGGGTATCATTGATCTGTTCATGACGGTAGAGTTTAAGTACCTGAGCAGTATCATTGATTTTTAGCTGTAAATGTTCCTTAAAGTAGACCTCTATTAGCGGACGGTTTTGAGTGAAAAGATTGTTGAGCGGGCCTGTTTGAAAGTCTTCATAAGCATTTCTTATGGCACTTTGGAGATCGTCTGAGAATACCTTCACATCGAGTAAAGCTTCCGGTGATTGCGCTTCATATTTCAACTGCAATGTTCCTAAATATAGTGCGTGTTCTCTCCAATGCTCATTTTTTACGGAAAAGGAAAATTGGAGGGTCACTAACAACAAGCCAAATATGCTAAGTATCTTCTGATTCATTGGTTCTTATACTTCCTTCAGTTCACTTCGCGTTAGTTCATGATCTTCAATATCACCTGTATTGACAGTGCTCGCGGGTTCAAATAGCATAATATGAACTTCTTCTCCATCAGCTGTCCACGGTCGATGCTCTACGCCTCGCGGTACAATGATAAATTCTCCTTCATGCAAGGAAACCGTCTTATCCCTAAAATCCATATGCAGGGTTCCCTTGATCACCCAGAATAGTTCATCTTCCTGTTCATGACTATGCCAGATAAAATCTCCTTTTATTTTGGCCAGTTTGACCATTTGTCCATTTAAGATCCCCGCAATTCGGGGATCCCAATGTTCGGAAAAAGTGGCTAGTTTTTCTTTGATGTTGACAACTTCCATAAGCTAGTTCTTAGCCGAATTTATAATCAAATAATTTATTTATTATAACTTTTTTAGTTATATTGTAACGAGCATTCAACTACTTTGAAACTAAAATTAATGCTTTCAAGCATCCCGTTTTCAAATCGGGAACTTTAATCTGACACTAATTTGTTTTTTATATCTAAAAACGCTCTATACGATGACAAAGTTATTGCAAGATGGGAAAGATCGTTTGTTGAACCGCAAACCACGTCAGACGGCTGCCAAGAAACCACCCTTACTTTTTTCGGATACACAGGCCATTGTAAAGGACATCCAACGAAAACTACAAGGCGATTTTTTGGTGTATTGGATATCTGATAATAGCAATATGGTATCTGATGATGTCATCCCTTTTAATAAGGTAATTCAAAAAAGTGCCAAGCACAAGCGACTGTACTTATTCATCAAAAGTTATGGCGGGTCTAGTAAATCTGCGCTTCGGATTATCAACTTGTTAAGAAATGTCTACGATGAAATTATTGCCTTGGTGCCCTTGGATTGTGCTTCGGCAGCTACAATGCTAGTCTTAGGTGCCGATTTGATACATATGGGTCCCTTAGCCTATCTATCGGCGATTGATACCTCTATTACACACCATTTATCCCCTATAGATAATGACAATGATCTCGTAAGTGTGAGCCAAAATGAGCTGGATCGGGTGATCCGTTTATGGAAAGCCACCAAACAGCCTAATGATACTAATCCTTACAAAGAATTGTATAATTACATCCATCCACTTGTGATTGGAGCTGTTGATCGGGCAAGTTCTCTTTCTATTAAGTTGACGACTGAAATTCTCTCTTATCATATGAAGGACGAAACCAAGGCGCATCAGATCAGTCAGCATCTCAATTCGGATTATCCCTCACATAGCTACCCGATTACCTATATGGAGGCTCAGAAAATCGGACTACATGTGAAGAAACTAGATGAAAAGCTAAATGATCAATTATTGCAATTGAATGAGCTATATTCTGAGATGGCACAAAGAGCCAGCACCGATTATGATGAGGGCCATTCTCATGATAACGAAATCTTGAAGATTATAGAAATGGAAGGGGAGCAACTCTTCTACCAAAAGGACAAGGATTGGAAGTACAGAGCTGCCGAAAAACGCTGGATTGCAATGAATGATGAATCATCATGGCGGCATATGCGAAAGAATAGAAAGGGAAATATCGAAATGCGGCCATTCTATATTCGGTAGCCTGCCTAAAATCAGCTGCTTAAGAAAAGAACGGCTTTTCAGACACCAGGGAAACACCAATACAATGTGCTATTTCCCTGGTGCTATTTCAGTTGGGCTTCTTGTACCTAAAGGGGGATATAGAAAAACTCCCTATCGCTTAGGGGTGGCAGAACGAATGAATTCAACCAAATCCTTCTTCATCTGTACCAAGGCGGGCTCGTGAATATAAACCATATGTCCTGCTTCGTAATAGGTCATGGTGATATTCTTTTTCAGGTCTCCTTTCAGGAACATATGATTCACTACGTACTCTGTAGCAAAATAGGGTGTAGCTAAATCATAATAGCCATTGGAGATCCATACCTTGAGATAAGGATTCTTAGAAATGGCATTGCGTAGAGTCTCTGCAACATTTAGGAAGCGATTCTGTACATTGGAATAATCCCAGGGCCGTGCTCTGCCCGTAAGAATTTCATAGGGTAAGTCACTCTTGAATTGTAGATGGGTACGAAGGTGATCATTTAGTACCGCCGTAAAAGGTCCGTAGATGACTCCATTGTAACTGGGGTCAAATTCATATCGCTCTCCTGCTTCATCATAATCATATCCTTTGAATCTGCTATCTAATCGCCCAACAGTTTCTTTTTCGGATCGTAGTAGTTCTTTATTGTATCTACCCACGGTCAAACGCAGATTAGTCTGGTCGAGATAGCTTTTGGAAAGCCCTGTATAGGCGTGAAGCTTGTCAATGATGGATTCACGTTCTTTGGCTGTCATTAAGTCGCCTTTGAGTAGGGCTAAAGCGTATTCGTTGAGCGTGAATTTCTCCACTTCCTCCAAGAAGGCTTGTAGGTCCGTGTATTTGGGGTCTGCCTTTTTATGGAACCAAGAGGTGGCGGCAAAGGTGGGAAATCGCAATAAAGGAGAGAGATCATTGGCATGATAGTCCCGAATCGTGCTAAAATCTAATACGGCAGAAATCAACATGACTCCATTGATATACAATCCATGTCGATCTTGTAAATAGCCAGAAAGACCTGCTGCCCTGGTTGTTCCATAACTTTCACCCGCCAGAAATTTGGGAGAACTCCAGCGCTGGTAACGTGTCGTATATTGACGGATAAAATCTCCAACCAAAGCAATGTCTTGCTGGTATCCTAAAAACTCCTTTTTATCCACGCCTTCTGCCGGACGACTGTATCCTGTCATCATTGGGTCAATGAATACCAGGTCAGTTTCATCCAGCCAAGTTTCTGGGTTATCGTCGTATTGGTAAGGGGGGGGTAAGACGTTGCCATCGGGTGCGAGTTTAACTTTTTTAGGCCCTAAACCGCCCATGTGCAACCAGACAGAAGAAGAACCTGGGCCACCATTAAAGGTATAAGTAATGGGGCGTTGGCCTAGGTCATTGACATTATCTTTGGTATAGGCGACAAAGAATACATTGGCTCTCAACTTCCCGGATTCATCATTCATATCCATGAACCCAGTGGTAGCAGTATAGTTAAGCGTCTTACCTTTAATGTTGATGCTATGTTTGGTTACAGCAAGGTTGTTGGTAGAAATGTTTTCTTGTCCAAACAAAAGGGAACAGGTCAAAAGCAAGACCGGAAGTAATAGCTGATTTTTCATACTTGTTAGCGGTTTTGATGATCTAGAGATGGGGTCACTACGGAAAGTAATACTTTGCCTACGGCTAGGCAAATACTGAAGCTTAGATTACAACTAAGGTAGGGTAAAAGCAATATTCTAGCAGGATTTACCCAAAAGGAAAAGAATGACTTGACTGTATTGGTGAAAAATGAGGTTTACTTTCTTCTCCTGCGCTTTATTTTAATGCCCCTCTTTCTCTTCATCTCAGGATGCTCTTGTTTAAGGTCAAAGGTAACTGCGCGGAGGTGATCTAGGAGTTCTTGACGGTCCTTTATATTTGACAGTTGCTCAAAAGGGATGGGGTCACCGATATCCAAATATATTTGTCGGCCCATCTTATTGATAACCTCATGTAGTAAAAGACTAAGCCGCAAACTTATACTGACATGACTAGCCACTTGAAATAGGCGACTATTTTGACCATGTACAAATATGGGGATCACGGTGGCCTTCGTTTTCCAGATCATCTTAATTACAAAACGCTTCCACTCCAAGTCTTCTGCTTTATCCCAAGGTTTTGGAGAGGTAGCCACTCCTCCTGCCGGAAAGATAGCTAAGGCTTACTTTGGGTAAAACATGCTTAGGTGGCTTTGTCCTCATACCTAGCTTATCTTCTGATGATTTACAATGTGTTAATCGATTCACTTAGGGCATTTTAACGGGGACAAAGATACATACATTTTTAGCGAAGATGCCAATCCTGTTCTGCTACTGAGATTGGATTTTATCTAGTTGTTTCAAGATTTTTTTACCTCTAGATTTGAATCCAGCGGTGCTTTCTTCCCACTGATCTTCAATCAAGATTCTTAGTTCTCCAGCGAGATCGGGTTCTATTGCACAAATGTTGGCGATCAGCTGCATAGAGTGAACTTTAATGGCTACTGGAGACTTAGGATCAGCCAGAAGATCAAAAGCCAAGCTAGCCGCCTCGCCCAATAGATCGACATCCAGCTTCGTTTCAGCCAAAATCTTCATGCCATTTCTAATCACAGCATCGTGCTTGGGGTTTTTCATGGCCTCCAGTACCCGTCCTAAATGCGATTGGATCAGTGCTGGATGCTTTGCTGCGCTATGACTCATTATCCAGGCAGCTCTCTGAACGATCCGATACTCCTCAGTATAGAAAAGTTCCATCAATTGATCGAAACGATCCTGTTGATCTCCAATCCAGTTCGTGATCAGCAGGGTATTAGCTTTGGAGTGCTCGGCGAGAATGGCGTTTCTAAGATCCATGAGGAACATTAATTTTAGTAGGTGGCATTATTTTATATATTCTTTTCTCCTTTATCCGGGAAGCGATTCCAAGATAAGCCAAAGCTGAAACTTACAAGGATTGGACAAGCAACAAAAGATGCTAAGTTTTTCAATTCTCGGGGTAGATTCTTAAGGCCTTGGAGGCAAAGAATGCTGACAGAGACCTTGGGCAGTCTAACCGGTATGGTAATTTCCAGTTCCTATCTGTAGCTATCCCTAAAAAAGTTAGCGGCTTTTTATTTTTTTCTGCATTCTCCTTACCTTCATTTCCCTGTAACAATAACACAATCAATGAAGAAGTTTAGTGCTTTATTAGTGATGTTGCTGTGCGTAGTCATGGCATGGTCGCAAGGGAAAAAGTCGGTAGAGAAAACGATTATCCAAAGTTTGGATCAAAAAAAGGAGAAATTGAGTGAGGTGGCTCATCAGATCTGGGAGTGGGCTGAAGTGGGTTATCAAGAACATCAAAGTTCCAGTCTATTACAGCAAACGCTGAGGGATGCTGGCTTTGAGGTGGAGGCTGGAGTGGCAGGAATGCCTACGGCTTTTGTAGCTACTTATGGTAGTGGGAAGCCAGTGGTAGGTATCCTTGCGGAATTTGATGCTTTACCCGGAGTTTCTCAAGCCGCTGTTCCGGAGCGACAGGTTCGTGAAGACCGGACTGCGGGACATGCTTGTGGACACCATCTTTTTGGTGCGGGCTCATCCGGAGCAGCAATGGCGGTCAAGGAATGGTTGGCTTCTACAGGACATGAAGGCACTATCCGATTATTTGGTTGTCCAGCAGAAGAGGGAGGTGCTGGGAAAGTGTACTTAGTTCGCGATGGTTTGTTTGAGGATGTAGATGTCGTTTTACATTGGCATCCCGGTAGCCAGAATAGCGCCAGTGCGAGATCATCTCTGGCAAATAAGTCGGCTAAGTTTCGTTTTTATGGCAATGCTTCTCACGCCGCCGCCTCTCCTTGGAATGGGAGATCCGCTCTAGATGGAGTTGAAGCTATGAATTATATGGTGAACTTATTGCGTGAACATTCTCGACCAGAATCTCGAATACACTATGTAATTACCAGGGGAGGAGAAGCTCCGAATGTGGTGCCCGAATTTGCAGAGGTTTACTATTATGTTCGGCATCCTGATATGGCGGAGGTACGTGACCTTTTTGAACGTGTGGTAAAAGCAGCGGAAGGTGCCGCTATTGGTACGGGGACAAGGATGGAGTATGAAGTCATCCACGGAATTTTCAACCTATTACCCAATAGAACATTGGGGGAGGTGATGCATAGTAAACTGCAGCAGGTCGGTGGTGTATCCTACACACCGGAAGAAACAGCTTTTGCTAAAAAGATTATGACGTCCTATCGGTTGGGTGGACTTAGTCCCGCCTCGGCTGGGCAGATTGCACCTTTTGAAGTGTTGGAAAAGGGAAGTGGCGGCTCTACCGATGTGGGAGATATTAGCTGGGTAGTGCCCACAGCGGGTATGTCAGCCGCAACTTGGGTGCCAGGTACCTCGGCGCACAGTTGGCAGGCTGTGGCAGCTGGTGGCATGAGTATCGGACACAAAGGGATGATGGTAGCTGCTAAGACCATGGCTTTAGCGGCAATCGAGATTATACAAAACCCAGCATTGGCAACGAAAGCGAAGGAAGAGTTGTTGAAAAGACGAGGAAAAGATTTTACTTACGAAGCACTTCTCGGTGATAGAGAGCCCCCGCTGGATTATCGGAAGTAGTAGAGTAAAACGGGCTGCCTGAGATAGCTTAATCTAAAAATTAGCTGCTTCGGAGAATGCTTTAATGTTATCTTTGCGCTTATGTTACGATCGATAGCACAGATTATTTCTTTCATATTTCACCCCTTGTTGATTACCACCTATATGTTGGTCATTCTGCTTATTGTGAATCCTTTCGGGTTTGGGGTAAATAGTATTGGAGAACAATACAGCAAGGAACTGATTCTGCGGATATTTTTATCTACTTTCTTTATCCCCGCAGTGGCGGTAGTTATGCTGAAGTTTCTGGGCTTTATCCAGTCTATGGAAATGAAAACAACGGAGGAGCGAATAGGGCCTTATATCATAACTGGTATCTTCTATCTCTGGCTGTTTTACAATTTCTTGAATAATTCCAATATTCCACGAACTTTCACTTCCTTCATGTTAGGAGCTGTGATTGGTTTGTTTATAGCATTTTTTATTAATATCTTCTCCAAAATAAGTGCACATGCAGTAGGTATGGGGGGATTATTAGGTATGGTAATCATTACCATGGCTCTATCTAATTTTGACTCCTTTGTGCTACACTCTACCATCATTGGCACGTTTGAATTTAGTATGAATGCACTATTGCTATTCACCTTGCTAATGGCTGGATTGGTAGGCACTGCACGCTTATTATTGGATGCACATAGACCAAACGATATCTATGGTGGGTATCTAGTAGGTTTTGCTTCACAGTTTATTGCTTTACGTTTTATTTTACTCTAGCCCATGTCGAAAAGAATTATCAAAAAACTAATTGGAAGAGGTTATCTGGGAGAAGCCATAGACCTGATGTTGGAGTTAGTGGAGAAATACGGGAATGCGAGTGATGTAGAAAATATCTTGTACAACATCTCAGGGCAGTACCACAATAATGAATCGGGGAGAAGAAGTTCTACGATTACTGCGGATGCCTATAATACGACGAGGAATCGCATTAACGGGAACCTAGGTGATATTTTGGACGACAATTTCAAGGAGATTCCCGAAAGTGCCATTCCTGAGAATTATAAAGGCTTAATTAAGTCTCCTGAACCAAAAACAACTGTTCATGAAGCACCTCCCTCGGAGGAAGAATTAGATAATGATCAAGAGCAAGAGGAGGAAAATGAACCTGAAAAAAAGATTCTGGTTCTAAGTTCCAATCCAGTGAGCACTGTCAAAATTGATATTAGCCTGGAAAGAGCACGGATTGCGGAAAAATTGGAAAAGACTGATTTCAATGTTGTTAGTGAAAAGAATGTGACAAGTTCGCGGTTTGCTGAATTAATTCTGGAGGAAAAGCCCATGATTGTGCATTTCTCCGGGCATGGAGAAGCTTCCAGTTCCTCTTCTACGGAGGAGGAATATGTAGATGTGGTTAGAGGGGTAGGTAAAGAAAAAGAGCAGAGTGGTAAAGAAAAACAGAAAAAGAAGAAGCAAGCAGGTATCATTCTGCTTGATGATGATGGACGTAAGGCGCACTTTGTAAAGGCCAATCGATTAAGGCGCACTTTTGATACCCTGATAAATCTAGAAAGGATTAACATCAAAGCCGTCATACTTAACGCCTGTTATTCGGAAGAACAAGCTAAAGCCATTTCAGAGGTTGGAGTCAGCGTGATTGGCACCAGTAGTGAAATTCAGGATAGAGCTGCTATTGCTTTTTCTTCAGGATTCTATTATGCCATTGGTAAAGGGAAAAGCATTGAAAATGCTTTGAACTGGGCAATCAATGTAGTTTTAGACATTGATGATTCAGAAGACCGGTTCATACTCTATAAAGATGGACAGAAAGTTCCATTAAAGGCTTAGCTGCTTATAGTAGTCTCTCCAAGTAATGATATTCTATTCCAAAGTCTTTTTTGATTTGATCGATTTGCGCTAGGGCATCTTCTTTGCCAATACCTTTTGTAGCCGTTATCATCACATTCTTAGGCGTATGCTCAGTGGAAATGAATTCGAAAACCTTGGTTTTATAACCATTAGCTTCTAATAATAGGGATCGAATACCATCCGTGACGAGTTCTGCCTGCCTTTCTTCCAAGATACCATGTCTCAGCACAGATTGTAAGGCCGTCTGACATTGCATCTGCTTTCTAATCTGTTTGTGGCAACAAGGAGCTACTACGATGAAGGAAGCTTGAGCTTTGATACCTTTAGCAATGGCGATATCCGTGGCGATATCGCAAGCATGCAAAGCGATGAGCATATCAATTTTCTCTGGCTGGTACTCCTCAATGTCCATAGCTAGAAACTTCAGTCGATCGAAACCAATATCCTCTGCTAATTGATTGCAAAATTCCACCAATTTTGGGCGTAATTCTATCCCCGTTATACTCGCCTCTATTTTGAGGTTATTCACCAAATGATCGTATAGGGCAAAAGTTAGATACCCTTTTCCAGAACCCATATCCACCAAGTGTGGCTTTGCTCCCAACTCACCTTGTTTGATTAGCTGGTCAATAACCTCAATATACTTGTTAATCTGCCTGAATTTCCTTTGTCCTGTCTTTAGGATTTGCCCATCTTTCCCGGTGATTCCCATCCTGTGTAGATAGGCCGCACCTTTAGGTTCAATCAAACGCTGCTTTTGCTTATCGTGTTCGGTTGAGGGAGCCTGGGCGTGGCTAGGCAGCTTGGAAAATAGTCGTGCCTTTCGTTTTCTATTGTACTGAAGTGTATAGTCTTGTAGTGTAGTAAAGAGATCAGCATTTAGAAACTCATCACCTAGCCAAAGTTGGATTAAAGTAATGGCCTCCTCGATCGGATGGTTCTTAACTTCATCTCGGGTGTTATACCTAAGTGTAAAGGATAGAACGGATTCCTCTTTTAGCTGGATCAATCTGGCAAAAACGTTTCGCAAAGCCCCTCCCTTCTGACTCGGTTTACTCAGCGTCAGTTTTACGAACGATTCTTCCTCCAAGGATGTGCGTAAGTGTTGTATAAAAGTTTCTGCCTCCATCGGAATGCAATACTAGTAATCTTTTGGTGATCTAGCGTGAACAAACTTCTAATTTTTGAGAATAGCACTACCAATAGCACAGGTCAAGCAGTTTTTTGGCTCACAATACGCTTTATACAGCTCCAACAGGGCTTGACTTTCGTAGGCATTTGCTGGTTTAAGGCCTATGTCCTCCCACTTTGCGATCAAATGATTAGTTTCGGGAGGTATACTTTCTAGAAGCTGTAGCGCTAGCTCACAATAGGTAGGTAAATCCTTTTCCTTACCATACAGAAAAAGGATTGGAGCTAAGGTATTGATGGTCAATAGATGGATGGTATTCTTTCCCAGCGCTTTGACTCTCTTTGTAGAGGTCTTATCAAGCAAATAATGGTCCTTCCAGTATCCAGATAGCTTAATGTAAAATAAGTTCTCCACTTCCTTGATGGATCGAAGGGCCAAAACTTTGCTGAAAAGGTGCTCTGTCTGGTGGTAGAGTTTGGCGATTTGAGCTATACGGATGGTCGGGAAGTTAGCTGGCCGCATTCGGAGAAATTTCCAATAAACTATAGGCATGGGCTGTAGTTGAAACTTATGGGCTAAAAATTGATACTCCCGTTGTAAGCGTAGGGGATAACTTTCTGAAAAAGATTGCTGAAGGAAGCCCGCTTGCCCAAAGAAAAGTGCTTCTAGTTGAAATAAATTATGTTGATGTTTCCGTACAATAGCAGGTGGAAGAACTTTGGCCAATTGCTCAAACGCATCACTATTTACCCTCATGCCAAAACTTCGGACGAGACATTGATAGAGGCAGGCTTCCCAATCGAATTTATAGTCTTCAAGCGTTTGTTTAATGTATATGCACCGCCTTTCCATTCGCTCAACTAGGAGGCGATCAAGCCACAGTTGGCAGGTAATAGTAGGAACCTCGGTGATGAGTTTCTGGCATGAAATCCAATCCGAATTGTGCTGCAAGCTCTTATAGCGCTTAGCAACTTTCTGAGGTATACGAGACCGTATCTCTAAGCATGGGATTCTTGTTCCATCTGGGTGGGGGATAGGCAGGTCTTCTTCCAGAACCACATGTAAGATAACATTGTGATAGGCCGGATCACTCTGATGACCATGCCTCATCCAGTCCGAAGCCTTTAGATGCATTTCGACATGCCCCGCCCAAAGCGTGTCTCCGATTTGAATGCGGGCATGAGTGAAATCGGGGCCAGCATTCCGGTTGTAATTGCCGAATTCAAGGATGTTGATCTTTTCACCTTGTGTGGTTAAGAGATTAGTGCAATCCAAGCGTTGCATACGCCAGACGTAGTGGAGTAGTTCTTCTTTCATAAGAGCAGCGTTTTGTATTGGGGAGGCAGAAGGAGTTATCCCTATCTCCTCGGACAGATGATACCCTATGGTTATCCCAATAGTATTTCAGACAAGTTATACTTGTCTCAAATAACCTGTGTTAATGTTAAGTATTAATGTTTGATAGGAAAGGGGCGCGTTATGTCTTCAAAGATAAGATAAAAAAGCTGTTATTGCTATAGTTCGCGTCTACCATTAGTCCTTTCTAGCACATTAAAAGTGAAGTCATATTCATTCTTATCGTCAGCTTTGTGCGCTTCTTGGGATATGAGCTTCCATTTTTCTTTATCGATTTTCGGAAAAAAGATGTCTCCTTCGATATTTGCATGGACAGTAGTCAGGTAGAGTCGATCCCAATAGGATTGGCTGAGTTCGTAAATCTGGCCGCCACCGATAATGAAAGCTTCTTCTTCCCCATTATCATGTGCTATGGTTAATGCTTCTTCAACAGAAGAGGCTTTAATGCAATTGCTAGCGACGAAAAAGGGGTTGCGTGATACAACAATATTGGTTCGTTTGGGAAGTGGCCGACCAATTGATTCAAAGGATTTTCGGCCCATAATAATGTGATGATTCAAAGTAGTCTTCTTAAAGTACTTCAGATCTGCCGGCAGATACCAAGGTATATCATTATTTTTTCCGATCACATTATTGTTAGCAGTTGCCACAATGGCCGATACAATCATAAGTTGAGGTTCTAGTTTTCTGCTTCTTCAAATAAGCCTGGCAAAGATAGCTTTCTTTCAGCACTGTTGTACTTGCCAAGATGGGCCCGCATGCGCCGCGCAAAGTCGGACATGGCCTTCCATGAGTCTGCTGGGATTTTGGCTTTATAGGCTGGATCTTGCTCAAAGGCTGAAATGGGTATTAAACGATAAGTCGTTTCCTGATCTTCTCCTTTTTCAATGTACCGCCAAACGGGTATGTAATTATGACTATCCAGGAAAGTGCTGCCATTGGATAGATCTTTCTTTAGAGTGACCTCCATAATCAATCCCCCATCCGTGTTTGTTTTTCGTTGACCGGAAATGAAATTGCCTAGGGAATAGGCCACTAAGCCCGTTTTTCTGGGGTCTTTGGGTAGAGCCTGGGTTTTAATAGGTTGAATAACGTGTGGGTGGGCACCAATGATGAAATCAGCTCCCCAATCGAAGATTTTTTCAGCCAATTTTCGTTGCGTTCTGCTTTCTGTCAACTGATACTCTTGCCCCCAGTGCATCATTACGATAATCGCATCAGGCTCCAAGGCTTTGGCTTCCTCCATATCTGCTTCGATCTGTTCTTCATCTATTTCATTAACGATGGTTGGCGGAACAGTGCGCAGTCCATTTGTTCCATAGGTGTAATTCAAAAAGGCTAGCTTAAATGGCCCTTTGTATACGATCAGCGGATAATATGCATCTCTAATTTCCTGGTTCTGGAAGGTCCCGGTATGGTAAAAGTAATAATCGTCTAAGGTCAAAATGGTGTTAATGACACCCATCTTTCCGCCATCATTTGAATGATTATTGGAGGTGACCAAAACATCAAAGCCCGCGTGCCGCAGGGCTAAGGCCAGGTCATCTGGACTTCGGAAACGAGGGTAGCCTTTGTAGGGAGGCTTTCCCGGTAGCGTAAGTTCGAGATTGCCGATGGCGAGGTCTGCCTCTTGTAAAATAGGTCTGACCCATTCGAAACAAGGCGTGTAGTCGTACATGGAGTCTTTGACAACTTCTGCTGAAGCGATCTGGGAGTCATGTCCCATAATGTCTCCCACAAAAGTTAGTTTGATTTCCGCAGTGTCCGGGTAAGTGGACTGGCCTAACAATGGATGTACAAAGCTTGTAAATAAAAAGAAGAGTAAGCCTTGGCATAATTTGGGGAGATGAATCTTGTTCATATTGTTGTTTTCAGACTTTTTGTAAAAGGAGTCCAGCTCTTTCTAGTGTTTCTTCGGTTTTCGCAAAACAAAGGCGAATGATCTTATCATCTCTACCATCAGAATAAAAGACGGAAACGGGAATAGCAGCTACTCCATATTGTGTGGTGAGTCGCTTGGCAAATTCAGTGTCTGCTTCTTCACTGATTTGGCTATAATCAAACAGATGAAAATAAGTACCGTCGCAGTGTAAACGTTTCAGGCGACTTCCTTCCATGGTGGAGAGGAAGAAATCGCGCTTCTTTTCAAAGAAATTGGATAGATAGGTATAGGTGTTTTCATCCTGCAAATATTCCGCTAGGGCATATTGCATAGGAGTATTCACACTAAAAACATTGAATTGATGGACTTTTCGAAACTCTTTCATCAAATAAGCCGGGGCTACACAATAACCAATCTTCCAGCCGGTTGCATGAAAGGTCTTACCAAAAGAGTATACCGCTAGGCTGCGTTCTCGTAGTTTTGGGTATCTCAATACACTCTGATGCACCTCACCACCGTAGATCAAATGTTCGTAAACTTCATCGCTGAGTACTAGAATATCTGTTCCCTCCGTCAGCTGCTCCAGTTTCTCGAGATCTGCTTTTCGCAGAATACTTCCCGTTGGATTATGTGGTGTGTTGATGATGATCATCCTGGTCCTGGGCGTGATCAATTGCTCAAATGCTTGCCAATCTACACTGTAGGTGGGGGCCTTTAGTTCGTAGATAACAGGAATGCCACCACAAACTTCGATGGAAGGGCGATAGGAGTCGTAGGCCGGTTCTAGTAAGATGACTTCATCACCAGGATGAACAAAGGCGGATATGGCCGTAAACAATCCTTGCGTGGCTCCTGCTGTTACAGTGATTTCCTGATCGGGCTCGGCGGCAAAACCGAATAAGTTATTCACTTTCTGGGCCAAAACCCGTCGCAAGGCGGGAACACCAGCCATAGGGGCATATTGGTTAAACCCCTTTTGCATAGAGGCGTGCACGAGTTCATTTAATTTTGGATCAGTGGGGAAATTGGGAAAGCCTTGCGATAGATTGATAGCATTATGCTCATTCGCCAAGGCAGACATCACTGTAAAAATTGTAGTACCCGTATGGGGTAGTTTGGAAGTGAGCTGCATGCAGGAATTTTTGTTTCCTGGCCAAATTAAGGAATGAGGTACAAATAAAGAACCTGAACCTATTATATCTTTTTGAGATGACCGTTGGGCAATAAGGTTACTGATCTAGCAAATGAGCCTGCTACTAGATCTAGATTCGGATGGTCGACAAATTAGAAATTGCCCAATCCTTGTTACTGGTCAAACTTGCTATAAATCTTATCGATAACTCGGGCGAGGACTAGATCTTTTTCCGTGACAATGTTTCCCGCGTCGTGCGTACTTAGATGGATTTCAACCGTGTTCCAAACATTAGACCAGTTTGGATGGTGGTTCATTTTTTCAGCATGGAAGGCGACTTCTGTCATGAAGGCAAAGGCCTCAGTGAAATCACGGAAAGTATACGTGGCGTTTAGTTGGTCATTTTCTTCGGTCCAGCGTGACATATTGGAATTGTGTTTTGGGTAAATAAGGGTAGTGTTCGTGTAACAGATTCTTAGACTAAGTGTTTAGAAGCATCTTCCTAGCACAGTATATTCCTTAAACGAGGATTACCTGAGAAATATGCGAATGGTTGTTATTATGGGGAGAAAGCCATGAAAAACAAAGAGCCTGCCCGTAATATTAGGAAAAATATGAGATAATCCATCATATAATGAGGTTGTCTGTCCAGCCTATCTATTGCTATGCGCGAATGGGGCTGAAAAATTCAGGCAAGAGCCTTAACTTTGAGCCTATGAGTCGGACGGTTATCCTCTATGGTATTGGCTTGGCTTTGCTGATGGTAGTCTTGAAATCCATTGAATATCGCTACATGTTGCGCGATCTATCGATGGAGTTTTACATTACCTTAGTGGCACTGCTATTCACAGGCATTGGCCTCTGGGTGGGGGTCAAACTGCGTAATAAAACGGCGGTGCCAACCGAAGAAACGGCAGTTACGGAATTAGCGGATTCGGCTGTTCCAAAGGAACAGCTTTTAGCTAGAATCGGCATCAGCCAAAGAGAATTTGAAGTGCTGGAGCTCATTGCTGAAGGTTGCACCAACCAAGAAATTGCCGATCGATTATTCATTTCTCTCAATACAGTCAAGACTCATTCTTCCAATCTTTTCGCAAAACTAGATGTAAAACGACGAACCCAGGCCGTTCAGAAAGCCAAGGAACTAACTTTACTGGGATAATTAGGGGGGCATTATCCATTTCTTTCCATCAGCATAATTTCAGCATTTTATCACTAGTACTTTCGGGTGAAAAAGGGTAGTACTACTACAATTGGTACTTTCAGGTGATGCGTTAAGCTGCTGATCAGCCTACATTTGGAGCATCAAACATCACAAACTAAAATATCCTTACAAATGAAAAAAACAGTTTTAACCTATGGCCCGATAGCAGGTGTGATTATTGTCTTATTGATGTCTTTATTTATTGGGATCATGGGTAAGGAACAGGACCTTCAAGTTGGAGAAATCTTAGGTTATGCCTCGATGATTGTAGCACTGTCCACCATCTTCGTAGGTATTAGAAAATATAGAGATGATGAGCTCGGAGGTATGATCTCATTTGGAAAAGCTTTCCAGGTAGGTCTCTTAATCACGCTGGTGGCATCAGCAATCTATGTGGCCGCTTGGATGTTTTATTCCGCCGGAGGTGGGGCAGAGGAAATGATGACAGCTTACCTCGATCAAACGGTAGAAAAAATGGAAGCGAGTGGAGCTACTAAAGAGGAGATCAGTGCTAAAGTAGACGAAATGAAGAAGTTCCAAGAAATGTACAAAAACCCCATTGTTAAAATAGGGATTACCTTCCTGGAGATTTTTCCTGTTGGACTAATCATCTCATTGATTGCAGCAGCCTTATTGCGCAAAACGGATCCGGAAATGAAGGCAGCGGAAGGATAATGACGGACACAAAGTACAATTAGATCTACCCGACTGGATGGGAGTCATCAGAGCACCATACGCTTTCGATGGCTCTTCTTATATTTGTACAAAAGACAATGCCATCCTTTAAGCAGTTTTACTGTATCCCGCTACTATTGTTGAGCTTCTTTATATTCCAGTGCCAACCAGCTAACAAGACAGAACAGCTTGTTGAGACAAACCCAGATACACTTCTGATGGATACCAGCACTGTTGTACCAGCAGACCTTCAACCAGTTCCTCCTATCCCTGATTATGACACCTTGGAATGGGCAGATGTTCACCTGCTGGATGAGAGCATTGTATTAGATATGCGTTATGCCACGGCGAATAATTTTGTAGAAGAAAAGATGTATGAATGTGGTCGTTGTTTCTTACGACCGGAAGTGGCCCGGAAGATTGTCAAAGTGCATCGAGGCTTGCAGAAGCAAGGGCTGGGATTAAAGATGTTTGATTGCTATCGCCCTCGCCCTATCCAATGGAAATTATGGGAAAAGATACCCGATGCACGATATGTCTCCGATCCCAGAAAGGGCTCTATGCACAATCGTGGAGCAGCTGTTGACCTCACCATCGTAGATGTGGAAGGTAGGCAGTTGGATATGGGAACTACTTTTGATTTCTTTGGGCCTAAGGCGTGGAGTACCTTCCAAGACTTGCCTGATTCGGTGCTAGCCAATCGCCAATTGCTAAGGAGGCTGTTAGAGGCGGAAGGATTTGCTGGAATACGGACCGAATGGTGGCATTTCTCCTATTCTGGCAAAGGGTATCCGATTTCGGATATGTTATGGAACTGTGAATAGTAGGCGAAAATGCTGCCAAAACGACAAGCCATCGAAACAAAGGATATATTTGAACGTTTGTTGATTTGAGATTAAGCAAAGTTTTTTACAAATTGCGTCTCCATTTCTGTAAAGGATTCTATGTACAACCCTCTTTAACAGCTGTTGAGGAACCAAAAGTTAAGTATGCAACAATATAAATCGGATGTAGAGGCCATTGATGCGATGGCGCAAGCCTATCGTGATTTGAAGCAAGAGATAGCCAAGGTCATTGTCGGGCAAGAAGAAGTGGTTAAATCCGTAATTATTTCGCTCTTTAGTAATGGGCACAGTTTGCTAGTAGGTGTGCCAGGGCTAGCCAAGACTCTTTTAGTAAGCACCATCGCGGAAGTATTGGATCTGGATTTCAAACGTATTCAGTTTACGCCTGACCTGATGCCTTCGGACATAACGGGTTCTGAAATCTTAGATGAAGATCGACATTTTAAGTTTAACAAAGGACCTTTGTTTTCCAATATATTGTTGGCAGATGAGATTAACCGGACACCGCCTAAGACCCAAGCTGCTTTGCTTGAGGCGATGCAAGAGCGTTCTGTAACTGTTTCTGGTCAACGTCATTTATTGCCGGCTCCTTTCTTCGTTTTGGCGACCCAAAACCCCATTGAGCAGGAAGGAACGTATCCTTTACCGGAAGCTCAGTTGGACCGTTTTATGTTCAATATTCCTTTGGATTATCCAACTTACGAAGAAGAAATTGCAGTGGTTAAGAGTACTACGGCTATTCAAAACCATGATCTAAAACATGTATTGACGAGTGCTCAAATCATGTTCTTCCAGGAATTGGTGCGCAAGATTCCCATTGCTGATAATGTACTGGAATATGCGGTATCTCTAGTGACACAAACTCGCCCGGGTACCGATAGAGCCACCAAGCATGTCAATGAATATATTTCCTGGGGGGCTGGACCAAGAGCTTCTCAATATCTGGTATTGGGCGCGAAATGTCATGCTGCTATCCGTGGTAAGTATTCTCCGGACATCGAGGATGTACAGGCTATTGCAAACTACGTTCTTCGCCATCGTATCGTACGGAATTATAAAGCGGAGGCGGAAGGAATTACGGAAGAAAACGTAATTGAGAGTCTCTTCTAGACTTTGCGTACAAGGCAGAGCCTTAGTGCTATAATATCAATAAGAAATCTAAAGGATGAGATAGATTGTAGAGGGAATATTGTAACTTCCCAATCTTTCTGTCTCATCCTTTTCTGTTTCAAAGTATATATCCTCTCATCAGGTAACAAAGCAAAGAAGGTAGGCAGTTCGTTTTCTAACCATATCTAATTTATACTGCTAACAAATGCCTTCCACAACCACTTTCCGCACAAGACTGCTTAGCGTTCTTTTCTGGTCAATCATTGCTGCGGCCTTTATCGGGCCAGGTACGGTCACCACTGCTTCTAAGGCTGGGGCAAGTTTTGGTATGGGATTGCTCTGGGCATTACTTTTTTCTACTATAGCTACTATCTTTTTGCAAGAAGCCGCAGCAAGGATCACCATTGCTTCTGGCAAAAATTTGGGAGAGATTTTGGCGGCAAAATATGGAGTAGGAGGTAAGACAAAATTGAAATGGATACTGTTTTTCGCGGTAGCTTTTGGATGTGCTGCCTATCAGGCGGGTAATATGCTAGGATCATTGGGAGGAATAGGACTATTCGCTACGGTATCGCTTAAGTTTATGACCGTTATCCTTGCCTTCATCTGTGGCGCGTTTTTGTGGTCAGGCAATTACAAGCGAATAGCAAATCTTTTGGGACTTGTGGTGGCACTGATGGGACTTGCCTTTATCGTGGCAGCTCTTCGATCTCCTTTAGAACCCAATAGTTGGGAAGGCGCATTCAATCCAACTATCAATAACGGAAATGCCTTACTAATCATCGGCTTGATTGGAACTACTATCGTTCCGTACAACCTGTTTTTGGGATCTGGTATAAGTAAGGGGCAAGCGATGAGTGATATGCGCTGGGGCTTGGCTTTAGCTGTGCTCATTGGTGGAATTATATCAGTAGCCATTATGGTGGTTGGCACTCAAGTTGAAGGTGCTTTCAGTTTTGGAGCTATCGCCACAGCAATGTCTAATAAGATGGGGCCACAAGGGGCCGTAATTTTCGGAATAGGACTATTTGCAGCAGGAATGAGTTCGTCGATCACCAGCCCATTGGCGGCAGCGGTTACCGCCCAAAGTCTCTTCGATTGGGCTCCAACCTCCAGAAACTTTCGGATGGTTTGGCTTGCTATTCTGGGAGTAGGATTACTTTTTGGACTCTTGGACGTGAAACCTATTCCCGCTATCATCATGGCACAAGCCATCAATGGGGTTTTGCTGCCCGTCATCGCCATCTTTCTCTTGTTAACGGTAAATGATAAACAACTTTTACCTGTCACATATCTCAATACCCCAACCCTCAATTTGATAACCTTATTCATCGTAGGGGTTACTTGCTTTCTGGGGTTGCATAATGTCTGGAAGGCTATGGAGAAGATATTTGCTGGAATGCAAAGCTTAGGCAACCTGAGTTTTTGGGTAAATGGTGTTTTAAGTGTATGGATTATCCTTTGGTTAGGGCTCAGGATTTTTAGTAGAGGTAAGGCTGAGCAATAAATGCTGGATCAGAAAAGGAACACAGCTAAAATCTGGACTTATGCAGCAAGATGACAAAATCGAGCAACTGATCGGAGAATACCGAAGCATCATCCTAGCGAAAAATCACCTAGAAAAACTTGAAAAGCGTATTGTGTCCACGAAGTATGACCTCGGGCTGCTAGACGGTATTATGACTAAGGAATCTAGAGATGTCAAAGAGCTGGAGAAACTATCCATTACTTCTCTCTTCCAACGTATTCTTGGTAATCGAAAGGAACAATATGAAATAGAAAAACAGGAGTATCTACAGTCTGTACTTAAACACAGAGAGTATGCTCGGACATTGGAACTCTTAATCTATGAGCAGCAAGTACTAGAGGAGAAAATAGTTAAAGAGGAAAAGGTTTTCGAACTGTTGAATGAATTGTTGCTGCAAAGAGATGCGCAAATTTCTGGCAAATACCAGCATGTCAGTAAGCAACTGATTCAAATTAATAACGAAGTTGATACGACCTTGAAAGCGCAAAGAGAAGTGCAGGAAGCCCATATGGTTGGAGTCAAGGCCCTGGCATGCCTGGATGATATGATTGAGTTGTTTCAAAAAGCGCATGACTTGGACGCTTGGGGCCAAAAAGGATTAGCCTTTACAGTCAATTTTAAAGCTCAAAAATATGTAGATGAAGCACATGAAATCTCAATGCAATTTAAGGTTCTATTGCTAGAACTGAAGGATGAGATGGATGATGTTTTCCGCCCTACGCCTTTTCATGTCTATAGTCCCATTCGGGAATTTATGCACTTCCATGATATCTACTATGATCGTCTATTATCTGATTGGGTGATTCAACAAAATCTGGTAAGTGTACGCAATTATTTAAGTGGTTTGAAAGACAATTTGAGACTAACTCTAGATACATTAAAGACACTTTTGGATACCCACGAAAAGAAGCTTGCTCAGCTACGGCAAGACAGGGCTAAGGTATGGCGAACTTGCATTTAAGGGAGACACAAACCAGGGATATGGATCTATGCATTTCCGACTAGCTGTTCCGCCTTGGTAAAAGTGTCTAGGTATAGCTGTATAAACTCTTTCAGTCTCTTTCGTCGATATTGCATGACCCAACGAGGATGTGGTACAGGTAAGATGTGTTCAAAAAAATGATGTTTTTCGTTGAGTTTCTTCAGGTATTTATAATTAGAACCCTGTCCCATACAGATGGCCACTTGATTTGAAGTACCAAAAGTTTTTTGCTCCCTAATGTTATCAATAATGTGAGGTTCTACTGCTCGCTCCAGTTTCTTGTCATCATAGTAATTGTAGTTTTTACCATCTTTTGTGAAACCTAGCGGACATACGGAGGTGATGTAATACTTCTGGTAGAAGATGCGGGCTCCTCCATAGGCCGTGATGTATTCATAGACAAATATGGAAGACAGCTCTGCCTTGCGTTTGAAGGAGGTTTCAATGCCACAAATCTCGGCTAAACGAATGGGATCTGTAAAGGGGACTCCGGTAATCCCTGCACCGAACCTACCAGGGTTAATGCCAAAGATGAAAATTCTTGGATTCGCATCACTATAGTACAGCTCATAAAAACGCTTGAGTGTTGACAGGGTCATCTCGTTTTCATAAGGGAACAATAGTTGAACGTGAGCAGGTAAAGACCAATCTGGCCGGAGGTTTTCTGTAAACTTGACTACTTGTTGTCCAAAAGTCATATTCGTATTGCTTTTATACCAAGGGAACTTGACATTGCGTAGAAAGTTGGTTAATTTTCGGATTCCTGTGCCACACAATTAACAATCAGTAGATTAAAGATTAAGAATAGCTTTTTTTTAGCAATTGATGAGCTTGTTCTACGTCTTAACATTGATTGGGAATCCCCATAGTCCATAATACGTATAAGTATCTAAAAAACAATCTGTGTATATCCTTTACTGATGAGCAACCATTAGTGAAGGATCTTGTTCTTTAAAGTATCAATCGGTTTACCACAAAAAGCCCAACAAGATGGCGCAACAAAATAATTATCAGCTACTCATTGAAAAGCTGGACCAATTTATCCGGAAATACTATGTCAATCAACTTATCCGAGGGGGATTGTACAGTATTGGCCTCATATTGGTGCTTTTCTTGGTAGCCGCTTTCCTTGAGCATACCTTCTTTTTTGACACAGGTATGCGAAAGGTATTATTCTTTTCTTTCATCGGAGTGAGTGTATTGGCGCTTTCCTTCTGGGTGTTTAGGCCATTATTACATTACTTCCAATTGGGTAAGGTCATTTCGCATGAGCAGGCAGCTCAGATCGTTGGGGACCACTTCGCTAATGTCAAGGACAAACTCTTGAACGTATTGCAGTTGAAGCAGCAGGCGGATCAATCGGGTGACAAGGACCTCATTTTGGCTAGTATCAATCAGAAATCAGAGGAGATCAAACCGGTTCCTTTCAAAGCAGCAATTAATCTTTCGCAAAATAGAAAGTATTTGCGTTACGCTTTACCTCCTTTAATGTTGCTATTGGTGTTGTTATTTGCTGCGCCCAGTATGATTAAGGATAGTACCCGCCGATTGATCAGGAATGGAGAAAAATTTGAGCGTCCAGCACCTTTCCATTTCATTATACCCGAAGAAGATTTATCGGTTGTTCAATACGAAGACTTTCCGCTCAACGTAAAGATTGAGGGAGACCAACTGCCAAATGAAGTCTTCATCAATGTGGATGGCATTCAGCACCGATTGATCAAAGAAGCCAATGATTTATTTTCCTATCGCTTCAGCAATGTGCAAAAAGACACCAAATTCAAATTGTACTCCAGCGGTTTGGAATCTGATAACTATACCTTGGCCGTACTCAGAAAGCCCAATATTCTAGGTTTCGAGCTGAAGTTGGATTATCCAGCATATACCCAAAGGAAGGATGAGGGATTGAACAGTATTGGGGACGTGGTAGTACCCGTTGGGACAAATATCGATTGGATTTTCAATGCGGAAAATACGGACGACATAAGATTGTCCTTTTCTTCAGCAGCGTCTTTAGCAGAGACGAAACGCTTTTCAAATGACCTCTTTTCTTACAAAAAAAGAGCCATGAAGAGCGAATCTTATAAGTTGTATATCTCTAACGAAATGCTTCCTAACGCAGATAGTATTTCTTACGCGATTACGGTTATTCCTGACTTGTATCCTACCATCGGGGCTGAGAAGTTCCAGGACAGTACAGATCAGAAGTTGATCTTCTTCGTTGGAGAAGCCGCTGATGACTACGGTTTAGTGAGTCTTTCCTTCAATTATAGAATTAAGAAGGAAGACGGTTCTGAGGGAGAAGTACAGAGCATACCTATGGGTAAGCCTAGCAACAAGGAAACCCGTTACGATTACACCTTTGACCTGAATGAGCTTGAACTTGATCCAGGGGATGAGGTGACCTATTTCTTTGAGGTTTATGATAATGATGGCGTGAATGGCAGTAAGCCGGCTCGTACTAATTTAATGGTGTTCTCCATGCCTACTGTTGATGAGTACGAGGCAATGGCAGAGGAAAATGATGAGGCCATCAAGCAGGAACTCAAAGAAGCCTTGGAAGAGTCTAAGAAGATTCAGGAGGATATGAGGAAGATGAGAGAAAAGCTGTTGCAAGAGAAAGACCTTGATTGGCAAAGTAAGAAGGAATTGGAAAAACTAATGGAGCGCCAAGAGGAGTTGGAAAAAGATGTGCAAAAAGCCAAAGAGAAATTCCAAGAAAATATAGAGAACCAAGAGGAATATACGGAGACCGATGAACGCATCCTGGAGAAGCAGGAACAGCTCGAAGAATTGTTCGAGCAGGTGATGGATGAGGAAATGCAAGAGCTGATGGAGCAGATCGAAGAATTGATGGAGCAATTAGAGAAAGATGATGCTCTAGAGATGATGGAGGACATGGAATATTCCGACGAGGAAATGGAGAAAGAATTGGATCGCCTGCTGGAGTTGTACAAACAATTAGAAATGGAGCAGGAGATGCAGGAAACGATTGAAAAGCTTGAGGAATTGGCCGAGGAACAAGAGGAGCTTTCCGAAGAAACAAAAGAAGCAGAAGAGAATAAAGAGGAGATGTCGGAAGAAGAGCAAAAAGAAAAACAGGAAGAGCTAGAGCAAAAGCAAGAGGAGTTGAATGAGGAAATGGATAAGTTAGAGGAGAAGATGGATAAGATGCAAGAGAAGAACGAAGAACTGGAAAATAAGAAGGAATTAGGCGAGTTTGAAGAGCAAATGGAAGATATCCAGGAGCAAATGCAGCAAAGCCAAGAGCAACTTCAACAACAGCAAAACAGCAAAGCTTCCGAATCTCAGAAAGGTGCTTCTCAGAAGATGAGGGAAATGGCCATGCAGATGGCCATGCAAATGCAGCAAGGCGAGATGGAGCAAATGCAGGAAGATATGGCTGCCCTTCGTCAGTTGTTGGAAAATCTCGTTGGACTGTCCTTCGATCAGGAAGACCTCATCGAATCTTTTGGAGGAGCAGATATCAATACGCCTCGTTATGTGGAATTGGTTCAGGATCAGTTCAAATTACAAGATGACTTCAAGTTAATCGAAGATAGTCTCCAGGCTTTAAGCAAGCGTGTGTATCAAATCGAATCTTTTGTGACGGAGAAGGTTTCTGAGATCAAGAATAATATGCGTGAATCTCTGGAAGAACTGGAGGAGCGCCGCAAGGGGCCAGCGGGGGACCACCAGCAACGTGCCATGAAGAATGTCAATGATCTCGCGCTGATGTTGAGTGAGGTAATGAATCAGATGCAACAGCAAATGTCAGGCATGATGTCGGGGAATCAGATGTGTGATAAACCGAACGGACAGCAAGGTAAAGATGGCCAGAAGCCGCAGGATCGACCCGGGCAGGGACAAGAAGACTTGAAAAAGCAATTGCAAAACATGCAGCAACGCATGAAGGATGGCAAAGGAGGATCCAGCAAGGAATTCGCGCAAATGGCCGCCAGACAAGCCGCCCTGCGTAAAGCCTTACAAGAAAAAGCCAAAGAGAAAGAACGCCAAGGGAAAGGCGATAAGCAATTGCAAGAATTAATTGAGCAGATGGATAAGGTAGAGACGGATCTGGTAAATAAGAAATTGACCAATGAGACCATGTCCCGAGTGGAAGAGATTGAAACGCGACTGCTAGAGCATGAAAAGGCCGAAAGACAAAGAGAGTATGAAGAGAAGAGAAAGGCCGAAACGGCTCAAGCAAGAGATCGTAAAATCCCACCTTCTCTGGAAGAATACATCAAGAAGCGTGAAGCAGAAGTAGAGATGTATAAGACCGTTTCACCTTCACTTAAGCCGTATTACAAGTACCTGGTGGAAGAATATTTCAAATCTTTGAAAACAACACCACCAGCAGACAACTAGGGCTTTATTTCATAAAGTCCGATAAAGGTATAAACTACAACTAGAGGTGATTTAGGCAAGATAGGTCTAAATCACCTCTTCATGGATATGGACTTGAGGAAAATTGAGCCATCCCGCGATTAAATTCCTACTCCCATTAAACAAGTAGAGGGCCATTGAAAAGGGTATAAATGTGTAAAAAAACCTTGACTCTAAATTTGAATGAATTCTGATTTCTTGCTCAAATTGAGGGGTTTAACGTTCTTACCTCTTGACTTTTGACTCTAGTAGGCGTAACTTTGTAACAGAATTTAACGCAAACGGGAAATATCCAGACGCCATCCCTATCCCTAATAGCTCTCCTATTACCGAACTTGTTTAAACGTGATCTCCATCACCGTAATATTATGCAGTGGTGAGAAAAATTTTGTGTTGAAATGAAGCAAGTCGTACGATAGGTTGCTTCGAAAAAAAAGGTTCGTGGAAAAATTAGAATTTGAACTGTAAAAGTGAAACTTCTGGATTTTTTTGCGTCACAATGGAGTAAGGAAGTTTTTAGTACTTGCATCATTGTTAAAATAATCTTAAATTTCGGATGTGCAAACAAAATATGGGTTCAAGACTGATTATGCTGAGACTACCTTCTAATCCTGGGAATATCGCAATGGTAGAGTCTTTTGTGGAGCGTGTGGTACAGAGATATAAGTTGACTCCAGATCTTTATGGCAATATTCTCATCAGCCTTACCGAGGCAGTAAACAATGCCATCATTCACGGAAATCATAAGGATGACTCCAAAACAGTGGAAATCTCTTTGCAAAAAGAGAAAGACAGCCTTTCTTTTCGCGTGACTGATGAGGGCCGTGGCTTTGATTATAATAGCTTGCCTGATCCAACTAGTCCTGATCGAATCATGGAAGTTGGAGGTCGAGGTGTATTCTTGATGCACCAATTGGCTGACCACCTCAAGTATCATAACAACGGGAGCACGGTAGAATTGCACTTCAACCTTTAATGAAAATACCTCCTATTCCGGAAGAGGAAGCAACAACTCAGGGGCAAATCCTCTTCCACGAGGAAGATATATCTTTCACTTTACCGAACGAACAGGACTTCATCAATTGGATTCAAGCCGTCATTGAATCTCAATCCTGTCACCTCCAACAACTTAATTACATTTTTTGCAGTGATGCAGCTTTACTCAAGGTTAATCTTGAGTATCTAGATCATGATACCTATACAGATATCATTACCTTTCCTTATGCTTCCTCTCCTCAGATTGAAGGTGATATCTTTATTAGTATTGATCGAATTAAGGAAAATGCTTCGAAATTTGACCAGCCGTTTGAACAAGAACTCAAACGTGTAATGATTCACGGAGTACTTCATCTGTGTGGTTACGCAGATAAATCTGAAGAAGAACAAACTATTATGCGTACCCAGGAGGATGAAGCTATAGCTCTATTTTTTACTCCTTGATTTTTATTCATTTTACTCAACAATCTTGCCCTTCTTGTATTATAGTTATAAGTGTTCTTGCAAGCATTTGCTTTCAGGACCTATTCAAAAGAGTAGGGTTATTTTTTGGGTCGACTTGACTTTTTCATAGATCAAGGCAAGCCCGTCCAGCGGTGAGACGCGGACGTAAGGTAGAGATATGGAAAAAAGGCCACCATAAAATGAAGATGTAAACCTGTTCTTTTACTTAAAGGCTAGCTTTTATCCAAATAGTTGACTATGACCATCAGAGAAGCTCAAGAGACGGTTGATAAATGGATCAATACTATTGGTATCCGTTATTACAATGAGTTAACGAATACTGCAATATTAATGGAAGAAGTAGGAGAAGTCGCACGTTTGATGGCACGTTTGTATGGGGAGCAATCGTTCAAAACAAAAGAAAAGGAATTAGCTGCCGCAAAAGATCTACCGGATGAAATGGCTGATGTCCTTTTTGTTCTGATCTGCCTAGCTAATCAAACAGGAATAGACCTGACCGAGGCGCTGGAGAAAAACTTAGAGAAAAAATCAATCCGAGATAAAGAGCGTCATGCCAATAATCAAAAACTCAAATAGTTTTTTGTTGAGATAGCTCCGTGCTTGGGATGCCTTGATGTGTTAGTTCAAGTGGTGTGATCCAGTTTCCATATCATGCTGTGTTTTAATTTATAGTCAATCAATACCCATAAAGCATTCTTTTTGTTTAGTACTTTTTTTGAGTGGAAAAGCAATTGAAATTTGCTTTTTCTGATCTTTACTTATGTTTTATTCTTTTTTGTGTTTGCTTTTCGCGTTATTTGTGTATAAACTTTAGCCAAGCCAGTATTTTATTTATTTCATCAGCCTTTCTCACAAAGGATATAGGGCTAACAGTATAGGTATGTCAAGCAAACAAGTGAAGATGACACTGATCTTCACCCTATGGGCTATTGTGGGCGGTACTCAAACGCCATTCAATTGCAACGGAGGAATGTATCGGGTTACAGAAAATGATAATGGTAGTACTTTTCAACGTATCGAGCTAGACGCCGATATCGGGCGGATACAGTTTACAGATCTCGCTCATTTTGATGGCTTGCCTATTAATGCCATTTGTTATCGGCCACAGGATGACTTGGTATATGGTCTCATCCAGACTAGGCCCTATCAGTTGTGCAGGATAGATGCGGATTACCACTTAGAGGTACTGGCTCCTTTACCCTTGCCAGATTCCTTGCATTTTGTATCTGGTGATATTAGCCCAGATGGTAGATACCTCGTAATGTTAGGTTTTCATGAAAAATCTAATTTCAACCTACTAGCTAAGATAGATTTATCTGATCCTGATTACCGTACAGAAATGGAAATCTTCCGGGCGGAGGGGAGTTCCAGTGCTGTTTATTGTACGGACATTGCCTTTCATCCTACTACGAATGTGCTATTTGGTTTTGATCACTTGCAAAGCCGACTGGTTACGGTGGATCTCAATAGAGGAGTAATTGATAACACTACATACCCGACGACAGGAAAAATTAGAGGAATAGTTCCTTCGATTTTTTTTGATGAAAGAGGGAATCTATTTGGAATAGGTTCAGCGGCAAGTATGTTTGGAGATCGGACACTTTTTAAATTTGATATTGGCAATGGAGCTGTCGATCGCTTGCAGTCTTTGAATATTGATCATTATCCGGAGGATGCTTGTTCCTGTCCCTATACTGTCGAATTGTACAAAAGTATTGGCTTCCGGCAATTATCACCTTGTACGAATGTGCAATTCACATATTCTTTGGTGAATAAAACCGATCGGCCGCTTAGTAGGTTAACATTGCGAGACAGTTTTCCAGCTGGCTTCTCTATTCAAGCCATCCAACTGGATGAGCGTTTAATAGCCAGCGCCACAGGAGAAGGGACTCATCTACTTGAGGTAAATCCATTGGATTTGCCAATTGGGCAGTACGAAATTACCGTAGATATTTGGCTGGAAGAGGAAGTGCTTGCCGGAGAGTATGCAGATCAGGCTACCCTCTGGAATACCCCCATATTGTACCCAGAAGGCCCCCGCTACATTCTATCTGACGACCCCGAAACGATTGTAGTGGATGATCCAACCCGATTCTCCGTGCGACCGCTAGAAGCCTTGTTTGATAAATCGAATTATTTGATTTGCCCTGGTGATAGTATACTTTTACAACCCCTTACCGATCCTAATCTGACTTATGCTTGGAGCACTGGTGAAACTAGCTCTGCTATATGGGTCTCGACCCCTGGTGAATACGAGTTGATCATTGAAAGCGACTGTGAGAGCAATAGAACGAGGATTCTTGTGGAACCTTCCAATTTAGAAGTGACTTTGGGGCCGGAGATTTACGCAGAAGAAGGAGAACCCATCACTATCTTTCCTGAGATCCAGGGAACAGGTCCTGTAATTAGTTATGCTTGGAACTGGCTTCCTACTAAAGAGATGGCCATTTGTCCGGATTGCGATGAATACCGTTTTGCACCAACGGTAGAGGGAGCAGTTGAATTAAAGATTGTGGATGTTTATGGATGTGAAGCCTCTGCCATCACTTCTGTCTACCTCAGTGAATTTGCCGTGTATGTACCCAATGCTTTTAGTCCAAATGGAGACGGCTTGAATGATCGATTTTTCGTACAAGGAAGAACGAATTACGATATTCAATCCTTCCGCATTTTCGATCGTTGGGGGAACCAGATTTTCGAACGGTCAAATATCCAGGTCAACGCTTCAAGGCTGGGGTGGAATGGTGAGGTAAATGGAAAAATGATGAGGACGGGGGTCTACGTTTGGCAGGCGATCGTCATCGCCAAAAACGGGCATCAGCAGTTGTTGGCTGGAGACGTTCAACTCGTTCGGTAGCACATACTCTTTGATATCTTCTTTCTCGACTTGTTTATTGAAGTTTTTTAAGATTGTCTGCTGGGGCAAAAAGAGCTTCATCGCGGCCAATGAGATATTTTTATACAACTTCATTGTATAGATAAGCCTGACGACGGCTACGCAACTGAAGACTTGAAATCAAGTTGATTCTTAATACCCCTTCCTTTGCAACCTCCTAAAGATTTTCGCGTCTTTACAGCAAATACAAGGATTATTCCTACTCAAGCTGAACCAAATCTTTGTATACAGCGAGTGGAAAACTCACTTCACATTCTATTATAACAAGGATTAAAACTTAAGAATCATGACCAACCGACTCATTAGAATTTCCTCTCTACTTACTTTTGCTCTTTTGTTTTGCGCCAGCTTTACGGTTAACGCACAATGGAGCAACGGTATTAAGGGAAGTGGAAATGTTATTGAGCAGAATCGTAATCTCTCAGGCTTCCAAAATGTCAAGGCCAGCAGCGGTGTTGATGTAGTATTGATGCAAGGAAGTCAAGACAAAGTAGTAGTAAAGGCTGACGACAACTTGGCAGATAAAATAACCACGCGCATAGATGGAAACACGCTTGTTTTAGGTGTTGAACGAAATACTTCCATTCGAAATGCAAAGTCTTTCAAGGTTTTGGTAACGGCTAGTAACTTAAAGGCCATTACGTCTTCTGGCGGATCTGATGTGTACTCCGAGGGAGCAATTAAGGCCGAAGCTTTAACCATAAAAGCTACCGGAGGAAGTGATCTAAAGATGGACTTGGCAGTAAAGGAATTGACTTGTGATATCAGTGGTGGCTCGGATGCCAACCTTAAGGGGAAAGCGCAGTATATGACCATCACGGCCCGTGGGGGGAGTGATTTTGAAGGGAAGAATTTGACTGCTGAAAATTGTAAGCTTAAGGTTCAAGGGGGATCTGATGCCTACGTATATGTGACCGGAGAGATTTCGATGGAAGCACATGGAGCTAGTGACATACACTACAAAGGAAGCCCTAAAATCACCTACCAGCGATCCTCCGGAGGTTCTGACATCTATGGAAATTAAGTAATTGAATAACAATAAAGGAGTGGGAGTATTTAAGATGTACTCTTAGCTCCCTCTTATCCGCTTAAAACGTTTATCACTGGTAAAGTGGTAATGGCACCTCTGATCCTTTCGGGTTGTGACTGGAGGTGCCTTGTTTTTAGTTTCCTTCCGGTTGCTTTAAAGCTGGAACCACTTGGTCAGTTTTAGTGCCAATCCCAAGTCCTTTGTATTCCATTCGGGAATGCCAAAGTTATTGCCCAAGACGAGGTATAGGTCTGACATCGGCGCATACCGCCATTGTAATCTGCTGTTGATATTCATGTTTTTTGCCAGCGTATTGTATTGAAAAAAAGTGGTCCAAAAAAGCTTATTGCTGAAAGAGATTTCGACTCTTGGAGCAAACAAGTGAATTCCTTCCTTACCATATACCTTTAGATCTACCCAATTGTAAATATAGCGCAGCTCCAGGTTTATCCAGGGACGGAATTTGAGCCGTATGTAGTTGTTGAGCGAGATACGTTGTCCGGTATAGAAGCCACCAAAATCTATCTGAATTTGGTTGGCCATATCTAATTCATAGACAAAGGAGCTAGTACTTTCGCTGAATTTACCTCCGCTGTTGATGTAATAGTTATGTCGCAATCTCGGCAGTCCAACTACTGTCAGCTCCTTGCTTCACCACACTGTACCAGGCAATATCCCAACTAAGATCGACGCTAGTGCTGGCAATCATACCTTCAGACTGAGCTCCACCGACATTGACTGCAAAGAAAAAGCCATGCGTTTTCTGCATAGCGGGGTCTAGTACAATTCCGATCCCATCATCACTAAAGAATTGGTCTCTTTTGAGGGATTCTAAAAGGTATTGGTTATTCAGAGATTGGCATTTAAATCCGAAATAAAGAAAGCGCTCATCGAAGCTAAGATAAACTTCGGTTTGAGCTTTTGCTTTACCCACATCATTAGGTCTGTGATTCCAAAAAGTACTTAGGGGAGAGATGGACTGCCAGGCGACTTCATCCAAAACCCCATCAATCACAATCGGACCTTCAGCCAGATGAATCTCTGTACTTGTTCCTTGCTGTTGTTGACAATAGGCGTTCACCAATAGGCATAGCATACCTATTAGAAGAAAGGGTGATTTCTTCATCATTTTTTTGGAATTAAGTATGAGGATATAATTAGGCTAAAGTATCTGACTAAGGGAGTTTTCAATCTAGGCAAGGCGCAAAAACCGCGGCTAGCCATAGCTAACCAAGGATTTTTGCAACGTAGCATAGCTTGAAAAATGCCCGTCATATCTTCTAGGATAATTGTATTCTCATACTTAAATAATACAAGTCTAGGTCAGCTGGTTGCTACGCCAGAAGACTTATCCTGTGTAAGGTGAAGAAGCAAACCTTGGCAGACTGGCGTTTGGTCAATAGATAGGCAAACCAGGCTAGGCTTATAATCACGAGCGATTTTATCGCTAGCAAGGCAAGTGGACTGAGACTAATCATTGCTTTCCTTTTTTCTGACGGGCTACTTCAATGAGATGGGCTAACTCATCCAATTCCGCTTCTGATAGCTTACTGGAATCAAGATTGAGTAAGGTGGAGACAACCTTTGGAGTGGAGCCCCCAAAATAGGTTTTAACTACATGTTTCAAAGCAGATTGTTCGGCCTGCTTAGCCTCAACTACAGGTTCGTAAATATGCTTCTTACCCTCCTCACGCTGCCGCAGGTACCCTTTATTCTTTAGATTATAAATAGAAACTCTGATGGTATTGTAGGAAGGCTTATCAGATAAATTGTCAACCACCTCCTTTACACTCGCCTCACCCAATCGATGGATAATTTCCATGATCTGGCGTTCTCTTTTGCTGAGTTCAGAATAGTCGGGCATGAATGTGTAATTTTTTTTACACTGCAATGTAGCTGGATTTCAGTATAAATGCAATTAATGTGTAATTTCTTTTACAGTAGTGTTAGATAGCTTGTTTTGCTCGTCTACTAGATACCACCATCTATCTACCGCTCTTTACCAGCTAGCTATTCGATTTTTCCCCTATTGTAAAAGCACTTTACTTGTCTAGCAAACCACAAAATTAAAGTCATATGAAAGAGATCACCTGCTGTATTTTACTGTTAGTTTCCTCCTTGTTTTCCTTTGGTCAGGCACAAGGTCCCTTGCAAGGAATAGAAGCGCAAATTCACCAAGCTCAGGATCAGTCTTTTGCTGAACAAGGGGACAAGTTAGCTCCAATCATTGATAAGCTAGAAGAGATGGAGCCTTCAGAATGGCTTGGCTATTGGAAAACGTATGCTGCCTATCAAGGAGCTATTTATCTCATGGTGCGAGAAGATAAGCAAGGTGCGGTAGCTTATATTGATCAGGGAATCGCCTATCTTGAGAAGAAAGACAAGCTAAATGATGAAGAATACAGCTTGTTGGGTTCTTTGTATAGTCTTGCGATCAGTTTTAAACCGGGAGAGACTATCGGGCTATCTGCTAAGGCACGCAAGAGCTTTAATAAAGCCCTAAAGAAGAACCCCGATAATTTGCGTGCCTTACTTGGAATAGGGAGATCGGATTTTTATAAACCCAAACAATATGGAGGAGGAAAAGAGGCAGAGGCTTTCTTGCTTAAAGCTCTCGCGGCTCCGGACCAATATTCATCGCATCCTAATGCGCCGACCTGGGGAAGGGATGATGCCTACTATTATCTCGCGGCTTACTATCAAAGAGAGGATAGACGAGATGATGCCAAATTATACTGTCACAAAGGGTTAAAGGAATATCCTGCCCATCATCTACTGTCTGAGCTATTAGCAAAACTGTAAATCCTCTCGATGAGACTGACATGCATACTATTGCTTTTGGCTCAAGTGCTACCGGCACAAGTGACCATCAGCGGAACGGTTAAAGACAAAAAAGGAGAGACGGTCCCTTTTGCCAATGTGTACCTGAAGGAGGTATTCGATGGTAATTCTACAGATGAAAATGGGGCCTTCACCTTTAATACCCATTCCAAAGGCGCTATGATTTTGGCGGTAAGTTGCCTAGGCTATGCCAGCCATGAGCAAGCTGTTGAAATTAATGGGCCACTACAATTAGAGATTATCCTCGAAAAGGGCAGTAACCAACTCACCGAAGTCGTGATTTCGGCGGGAGCCTTTGAAGCGAGTGATGAAAAGAAGATTACCATGCTTAAGCCCTTGGATATTGTCACGAATGCTGGCGCATCGGGTGATGTTTATGGGGCACTACAGACCTTGCCAGGGGTATCTCAAGTAAATGACGAAACGGGCCTATTTGTACGAGGAGGGGAAGCCTATGAGACCCAGACGATCATTGATGGTGCCCTGGTAGCTAAACCCTTTTTTGGAGAAACACCGGACATACCATCCAGAGGACGCTTTAACCCTTTTTTGTTTAAAGGAACACTCTTTAGTACCGGAGGTTATTCTGCCGAATATGGTCGTGCCTTATCTTCTGTATTGCTCCTCAATACCTACGATATCCCCAAGGATAGTGAATATAGCCTTAGTCTAAATGCTGCAGGCGTAGGGGCTTCGCGAGTGAAAGTATGGAACGATAGAACGGCTTTTCTTTTTTCGGGGAGTTATACCAATTTACAGCCTCTATTCTCTCTAATTCCTCAAAATAGGGAATGGTTGAAGGCGCCAAGGGGAGCAGGAGCAGCGATGGGCTTTCGGCATAGGTATGAGAATGGGGCTATGTTGAAATCCTACCTTCAATACCAGCATGGAAGCATAGGAGTAGCTTTTCCTAATGCTAATACACCAGAGACAAATTCCTCCTTCCGGGGAAACAATGACAATATATTCTGGAACGTAGCCTATAAGGGATTTTTGGGTGAAAATTGGTCTTTAAAGGCTGTGATAGGTCTTAACTACGATGATGACGGAAACACGCTAGATGAAAATGCTTTTGGCTCAGAAGAATGGGCGGTGCAATCTCGCTTTACCCTCAGCCGAGAATGGGGACCTGTGCTTTGGAAGACGGGAGCGGAATGGGTGGAATCTAAGGGAGACTACTATTTTAATGAATTGGGTTCTAATCTTTCAGATACCTATGCAGCTCTATTCAGCGAGTTGGATTGGAAGATCTTTAGCAAGTTGGCGGCGAGAATAGGGGTGAGAGGGGAGTATAGCCAATTACTGGATGCCAGGAATGTAGCGCCACGCCTTTCTCTTGCCTATAAAACCGGGGCAAATAGTCAGGTGTCCTTTGCCTATGGCCAGTTTTTTCAGCAGCCCGAACCCATGTTTCTATGGGGGAGAGACCCCTTGGATTTTGAGCAGGCTGCTCATTACATTTTTAACTATCAATGGATTACCGATGATCAGACTTTTCGCATAGAACTTTACCGGAAGGACTATGATCAGTTGGTCAGGCAGGAGGCCTTGACCTATAATAATGACGGCTTCGGCCACGCTAAAGGCATAGATTTCTTCTGGAGGGACAAAGCACTGCTACCAGGATTAGATTATTGGCTGTCCTATTCCTTACTGGATGCAGAGCGATTATACCGAGATTTTCCGACTGAGGCGACTCCCTCTTTCACCACTAGACACACCCTAAATGTGGTGGCGAACTATCGAACCAATGCCCGTACGAGACTCGGACTTTCCTATACCTTCGCTAGCGGCCGTCCTTACTACAATCCCAATAATCCTGAATTCCTATCAGACCGCACGAAGGCCTATCACAATCTGAACTTAAATGCTAGTTACTTGACTTCGATTTCTGGTAATTTTACGGTACTTTATGTATCATTCCGTAATCCAATCCAGTTTGATCAGGTTTTTGGATATACCTACTCTGATGATGGAGAATATCGAGTAGCAAGGCGTCCTGCTTCGGATTGGTCTATCTTTGCCGGCGTGTCGATATCCTTTGAAGATCGTTAAGCATTTGATATGAGTAATTATAAGGACAAAGCAAAGCGAAGGACAATAGGTCTCCATGTATTGTTTTGGGTCATCTATCTATTCTTGTGGGCGGCTAAGGACCTAGCGTTTCACAATAGCTTCTTGGGAAATCTACGTACCAATGTACTTACGGGTTGGCACTATATCCCTTTTGTGTATTTCAACCTGTTTTACCTAGTTCCTAGACTACTCCTAAAGGGCAGATATACCCATTATCTTCTTGCCATTGTTCCTGGCGTTTTACTGGTAACCTTTATCTCTTATAACCTCCATTATTGGTTGTTCTCCTCTCTCTTGGAGGATACCATGACGGTGGCCGAATTTTTCAGATCATGGGAAGGTTTGGCGGTGATTTTGACTGAGGTCTTGATCCTGGTTGCTCTTTCCATGACGCTTTATTTGTTACAGCAATGGTACCAGAAGGAACGCTATGCCAAGGAATTGGAAAAGCAAAAACTAGAAGCTGAGCTTAATCTACTAAAGTCACAAGTAAATCCCCATTTTCTATTCAATTCCTTGAATTCTATCTTCGTCATGATGGAGAAGGATCGCATTAAGAGTAAATCTATGCTACTACAGCTTTCAGACGTCTTAAGCCATCAGTTATATCAGACGCAAAAGAGAAGTGTACCGCTGCAATTGGAGGTGGATAATTTGAAAAATTACATCGAGTTGGAAAGAACCCGTCATGGGGGCTTAGCCAGCGTACAAGTGGATATCCAGGAGCATCTCAATGGGCATCGAATTGCTCCTATGCTTCTTCTACCTATCGTTGAAAATGCCTTTAAGCATAGCAAAAGTAATTCAGACTATTGGATTAAGATTGGTCTAGGGCTGGAGGCACATCAATTATCATTTCAAGTCGAAAACTCACAAGGTCAAAATCGTAACCAGAAAGGGGGAATTGGGTTGGCCAATCTGAAACGACAATTAGGACTGTTATACCCGAATAAGCACCACTTGACGATTGACCAAAATCAGCATGCTTTTTCTATCGACCTAAAAATTGAATTAGATGATCACCCGTTGTCTTATAGTTGATGATGAACCGCTGGCTAGGGAAGGACTGGAACAATATGTGCAGAAAATGCCAGGTCTGGAGCTTACCGGTTCTTGTCAAAGTGCGATAGAGGCCTTAGCTTTTTTACAAAAGGAAAAACCAGACCTTCTTTTTTTGGACATACAGATGCCTGAGATGACGGGGCTGGAGTTATTGAAAGCACTTTCACAACCTCCGAAGGTCATCTTTACAACGGCTTATCGAGAGTTTGCCGTGGATGGTTTCGACCTAAATGCGGTAGACTATTTGGTGAAACCTATCTCATTTGAACGCTTTGCCCGTGCGGTGCAGAAGGTACAACAACGTCTAGACATTGAGACAGCGGAGCCTCCGAAGGGATCACAGGATCATATCTTCATCAAAAGTGATGGTCAGATTATTAAGATCCCCGTTTTGGATATCATTTATGCCGAATCTGCTAAGGATTATGTATTCATCTACACCTTGAGTGAACGCTACATGGCACTGTTGCCTATGAAGCAGTTGGAGGAGAACTTACCCGGTGATAAATTCATGCGGGTCCATCGGTCTTATTTAGTGGCCACTGCGGCCGTAGACCGTCTCGAAGGTAATTATCTTTATATAGGGAAGATCAAAGTTCCCATTAGTCGAAGCTTACACGATGAGATCTACCAAAAAGTGATTCAAGGGCGACTGCTGGAACGCTAAGCGCCTGAGATTCTTCCCAAACCTTTACTTCTTGCTGTAATTATCATATATTTGTGTTCAAAATGAGATTTTTTCTCATTATTGATACAAATTACATTGCGATAGATGATAATTCGGCTTACCATAGAAAATTTCCTTTCCTTCAATGAGAAGACTGAGATTCTGCTGACACCAGGAAAAAGCCGCGCATTACGAGGACATATAGTAAAAGGAAGCCGGAGTCGAGATGTGGATATTCTTAAGTCTGCCTTGATCTATGGAGCCAATGCCAGTGGGAAGTCAAACATTGTAAGGGCGGTAAGCTTCCTCAAGAAGTTAGTGGTAAAGGGCGGGAGACATCAGCAATATATAGATTATGCCAAGTTTAAGCTGGATAGTGCCGCAACCAATAGAGACTCTCAACTCGAAGTAGAGTTTCACTACAAAGGACATAACTATGCCTACGGTTTTGTCTTTAATAATCAGATCATTTCGCAGGAATGGCTCTTTACCTTCAATAAGGAAAGAGATTATAAGGTCTTCGAGCGTACTACGGTTTTGGATGAGGTACAGATTAGCTTCGGAAAACTGGCCCTCTCCAAAGATGAGCTAAAACGCCTGGAATACATTGCCAAAGATACCCTCCCCAATGAGCTATTTCTCAACTCTAGCAACCATCGAAATATCTTCAACATTAATGGGATTTACCCCATAACCGATTCTTACCGCTGGTTTGAGGAGGCTTTGACAGTCGTGTTTCCCGATTCAAAGTTGATGGGGATGGAGGTCAACATTGATAGCGATCTGGAAATGAAGGAGGTATATCAATGGTTCCTGGCTGAGTTGAAGACGGGGATTAGTGATTTGGAAACTAGTTCTGTAGATTTCTTTAGTCATGATGTAAATCTCCCTGAAGCCATCAAACGTAAGATCGTAGCTGATCTGAAACTCGGCGAACGCGCCATCATCACTTCCCTGGATAACATTAGATATTCCTTAGTGAGGTTAGAGGATGGTACGCTGGATGCTATGAAATTGATGACTCGGCATAAAATAAAGAATGAAGACCGGTATGCGCTTTTTGAGATGAACGAGGAATCGGATGGGACGCAACGATTGATGGATATTATTCCGGCGATCACAGAACTGGCTCGGGAAGAAAAAGTCTTTGTAGTGGATGAAATTGATCGCAGTCTTCACCCCAACCTTACCTTCAAACTCTTTGAAATCTTTTTCCGCGAATCTCAGAATATACGCAGTCAGCTGATTTGTACCACACATGAAAGCGAGCTGCTCAATCAGGATCTGTTTCGTAAAGATGAGATTTGGTTTGTGAAGAAGAATAAGCATGGTGAATCGGATACCTATTCCTTGGAAGAGTTTCGTCCCAGAAAAGACAAAGACATTAGAACTGGGTATTTGGTCGGAAGGTATAATGCAGTGCCCAAGTTTTCACTAATGGAGGGTATGCCCTGGAAAACAAAAACAACAAATGGGCAGAAAACGAAAAGGATTTAAGCGCAAAAGTGGTTTCCGAGATGCTCGTCTTTTTGTAATTGCTACCGAAGGGCAAAAAACGGAACTCAAGTATTTCTCTGATCTCAATGCCGAAGAATACTTCCCCAACAACAATGTGAAAGTAGAGGTAATTCCTTCTGAGGCGGGAAGAAGTGCTCCGCGCCACGTCTTACAACGCCTGGATGATTTTCGGCGTAAATATAAGATCAATGAGGATGATGAATTATGGATGGTGATTGATCGTGATTTTCACAGTTGGACCATCAAGGAGCTGTCGGAATCCAGACAGCTTTGCACCCAGAAGAACTATAATTTAGGTATCTCAAATCCCTGTTTTGAGTTATGGTTATTGCTCCACATGGTAGATGTTCACGCTTTATCTGATAAGGAAAAGGGTAAGCTGAAATGGAATAAACGTAGAGGAAAACGCACACACTGCGAATATCTGCTTTGCGAACATCTAGGACATTACAGTAAGAGTGATCCGGATTTTTCCAAACTACTACCCCAGGTGGAAACAGCTATTGAGCGTGCTGATCGCTTGACTTATAATGGCAAGGTAGATTTATTTGAGTCACTAGGGACCAATCTACAAGATCTCGTTCGAAAACTGCTGCAAGAGCGATAGCGTAATTTTACCTTGGACCCCGTTCAATTTCTTCCGCATCCCTTTCCCCTTCTTTTTAACTTTCCTTCGTCAAGAACTCAATAGACTGAAATTTTGCTACTTCTTTGAATCCAATGTCTTGGTAAATCTTGTTTGAAGTGGGGTTGTTTGCATCTGTAAAAAGAGAGCAGAATTGGTACCCTTGAGTGAGTAAAGTCCGACACAAGTTAGCCACACAGCTACTGGCATAGCCATTCTTTCGAAATTCCTTTGGGGTAAAAACGGCATTGATGGAGATCCCATTGGCCGTGGAACGAGTGGAAGCTGCCATACTCACCGGTTTCTCATCTTCCCAGAGGTATAGCCGATCAGCATCCAACATTTTTTGTGTCCGCTCCATTTCCTCTCCACGAATATTTTCCTCAATAGCCTCATCATGGAAATCTATCAGCCAGCGAGCAATGGTAGGCTTGTCTTTGGCCTTTGCTTTGCGGAGAGCACCAGGCGATTTGGGAAAATCCCTTACTTGGTTCAGCTGAAAGACGCGTTGTAGCATGTGCACGCTCCAGGCTACGCCCGTTTGTGCTTGCCATTGTTCTGCAAAGGCAAGGGTCAACGCTCTTGGTGCTACTAGGCCAGGAATTAGATGATCATTTTCCTTACAGAAGCTACTCAGCCAGGACACGGCGCTGGGAATAGCACTTTCTGCACCGTAGAAGGTGAGGTTGCGATTGGGAGTCTGAAGTGCACAAAAAATAGGTTTGTCAGCTTCTGCTACAGCGAATAAAAGACACTCTTCGACCGGGAATTTTTGGTCTTTAATGCCAAAGGCAAGACCGATGATCAAGTTATTGGCAGCCTCTTCCCTTTCGAGCAGGGCTAGGTTGTCGGCTATAAAGTCTTTTCCGGAGCGGTATTGAATGATCCTCATGTAAACATAAGGTTGAACCTTCGCTTTTAGTTCCCAATGATAGATGAGATAGAACAAGGTGTCTATCTCATCTATTTTACGAAGGGTTATGCACGCTGAAATTGCCGTGGATGCTTAGCATATATTTCATCAGCTGCCTCTTTTATACCTACCCTAAAATCAGGATACTTCGGCTTCCAGTCGCCAAAATTCATTGGTGGCTGGATTCGCATAGAAGCAGTTAAGAAATCTACCGCTGCCTTCCCTGTCATCAGGCGAGCCAATGCTTTAGGTATGTGGATTGGCTTCCGTCCCCCGGTCGCTTCTGCCATGGCGGTGATCATGTCCTTCAGGCTAAGAGGGGAAAAGTCTGTGATGTTAAAGGTGGACCGTCGGAACTGATCGGCATTTTGCAGGGCATGCACTACGACATCGGCGGCATCATCTGCATGGATCATGTTCTGGAAACTTTGTCCTTTGCCGATCACAGGCATAAATCCTTTTCTGACCATTTGTAGCATATCTTGGGTCTGTGCGGAGTCAGCAGAATAGAACCAACCAAATCGAAGAATAATATATTCTAGCCTAGGATGCTGGGTTAGCATACTCTCCATCTCTACATTGGAAAGCAAGGTATCGCTGACCTGATCAGGCAAGGGTGTGTCCTGGTAAATGTCTGCCCCATTCTGATCTCCGTAGGTGAAAATGACACTTTGCTGGATAAAAGTTTTAATCCCGTTCTGCTCGGCGGCTGTAATCAGGTTCCTAGTCCCTTCGGTACGGATCCGATCGTTCATGATCCAATCTTTAGCTTTCGGGACAGATTTGAGGGGTATCTTAGTGGCCATGTGCAGGATAGCCTCACAATCGCTGCTAATATCAACAATCTCTTCAACTTGAAATAGATCTCCGCGACGAGGTATGGCACCTAGATCTTTGAGTTGGGCAACATTTTTATCGGAGCGTGCTAGCCCCACCACTTCATAATTGTTGGCTACTAATTGGCGAACAATTCTTTTGCCGATGATGCCTGTGGCACCAGTGATAAATACTTTCATACGTCAGGTTTGATGAAGAAAAGACTGATTTTGATCAGTGTTTGCTTACATACAATCCAAGGGAACAAAATGTGACAGAGAGGAGGAATTATGTCAATGGAGGCGAGTCAGTTTGTCGGGATTACCAACCGCATAGATTCGCTTTATCTGCTGACTTTCTTCCTCAAAGGATAATACCCAAAGCGCTAGGCATTGCTCAGCTTGAAAAAAGCCGATTGCGGTTTGGGAAAGGATTTCGAGGGGGCGAATGGCTAAATCTCCAGGAGCAAATCGAGCAATATTCACTAAGAACTTTGCGACCTTGGCATCTCCAATAACAGGCTTGCGAGCCGTAGTTACCTTGCCGCCACCATCTGCAATTAGCTGCATATCCGCGGAGAATAACGCTATCAATGCGTCCTGCTCTCCTTGGGTGATCAGTTCTAAGAGTTGTTCCGCTTTTTCCCGGGCCAAGGCTGAGTGAATTCTGGGCTTAGCGGAAGGATTGATTTTCTTCTTACTTCTGGAAAAAAGCTGCCTGGCATTATCTGGAGAAATATTTAGGGCTTCCGCAATTTCCTTATGACTTAGATCCATCGCTTCCCGTAGGACAAATACAGCTCGCTCCTGTGGGGCAAGATCCTCCATCAACGAGGCCAATTCATAGTGAAGTAAATCTCTTGTTTCCACACCATCAGGTGGAGTGATGAAGGGTTCCGGGAGCCAGGGCCCAGGGTAAGAGGTGCGCTCTTCTTTTTTGAGTAGATTGAGGCAATGGTTAATGGTAGCCCGGGCATAATAGGACTTTGGGGCGTCGCTGGGGAATCTGTTTTCAAGATACTTTACTTGCATATCTTGTAGAATGTCTTCAGCCTGGCTATAGCTACCTATCATGTTATAGGCCAGGTTAAAAACCATAGAGGCGTGAGGGAGTCCTTCTGAAGCCATAAATATGCCGATTGATGGAAGCCCAATCTTACATTTTTTGAGTGAGAAAGGCAATAGGCTCGTCTCTTAAAGTGGTTTAATAAATTGGTTATGAACAGGACTATTGATGGTTCTTTTTTGTGCTGATTTAAAAAGATTTTACATCTTCCATTTTTTAACAAATTAGTCTTTCTAACGTTAGGTTGGGAAAAGACAAAATATAACATAGAATGAAAGAAGCCGTTATCATCTCCACTGCCCGAACTGGAATTGGCAAAGCCTATCGAGGTACTTTTAACAACACGAATGCTCCCACAATGGGGGGCTGGGCTATTGCTGAGGCAGTGGCGAGAGCTGGAGTTGATCCGGCCGAAGTAGAGGATGTGATCATGGGGTGTGCCATGCCACAAGGTACTGCTAGCCCTAATATTGGGCGTTTGACGGCATTAGCAGGTGGTTTGCCAGTCACTGTGCCAGGAATGACCATCGATCGTCAATGCTCATCTGGAATGATGGCTATCGCGACAGCCGCCAAGCAAATCATGCACGATGGCATGCAAGTTGCTATTGGTGGTGGATTAGAATCTATCAGTTTGGTACAGAATGAAAATATGAATACACATCGCATGCTGGATCGCAACTTAATTGCCAAGCATAAGGATGTGTATATGCCGATGTTACAAACTGCTGAGATCGTAGCTAAGCGCTACAACATAAGTCGGGAGGCCCAGGATGAGTACGGTTATCAGAGTCAAATGAGAACAGCTGCCGCCCAAGCTGCTGGAAAGTTTGATCAAGAGATCTTTGAAGTAACTGCCAATATGGGCCTTATGGACAAGGAGACGAAGGAAATCTCCTTTCACGACCGGACATTGAATAAAGATGAGGGGAATCGACCAACAACGACTCTAGATGGTTTGGCTGGCTTGCGATTGGTGAATGAGGGAGGGACGATCACTGCCGGAAATGCCAGTCAGCTGTCTGATGGTGCTTCCGCTTGTGTACTGATGGATGGCAAACTAGCCGAACAACGTGGATTAGAACCGTTGGGCGCTTACCGAGGAATAGCCGTAGCTGGTTGTGAGCCAGATGAAATGGGAATTGGGCCTGTTTTCGCTGTGCCAAAGCTTCTTAAGCAGCATGGGTTGAAAATGGAAGACATCGGCTTATGGGAGCTAAATGAAGCCTTTGCCGTACAAGTGATTTATTGTCGAGATCAATTAGGTATTCCCAATGATTTGCTAAACGTAAACGGTGGGGCCATCTCTATTGGACATCCGTATGGTATGACGGGTTCAAGAATGGTAGGACATGCCTTGATCGAAGGGAAAAGAAGAGGCGTTAAATATGTAGTGTGCACCATGTGTGTTGGAGGTGGTATGGGAGCAGCCGGCCTTTTTGAAGTTTACTAAGAAAGAGGCCATAACAATTCCTTTGTCCGCTGAGTAAATACTCCATGACATGAGTACATTAACTATGATTCGCCATGCTCAAGCCTCCTTTATGAAGGCTAATTACGACCAGCTATCTCCTTTAGGAGAACGGCAGTCTCGGATATTAGGGCGTTACCTGGCGGATAAAGGGATGAGCTTTGATAAAATATATATCGGCCCCCTCAAAAGGCATTGGCAAACGGCGGAGGGGGTAAAGGAGATTTTTCTGGAACATAAGCTTCCTTGGCCGGAGCCCATCCTGCTGGAGACGCTGGATGAACACAAAGGAATGGAGGTAATGGCCAGCTTGTTGCCTATACTGGTAGACCGGTTTGAAGTTTTACAGGAATGGAGGCGAAAGGCAGAAGCACAACCCGAGAAAGCCCGTAAGTATCAATTGCTGATCTTTAATCATGTAATGGCGCTGTGGGCAAAAGGGGAGCTAGATGTACGTGAACATGGACTAGCTCCTTGGACTGAGTTCCGAGCGCAGGTGAATTCTGCCATGCAGCAAATTGTCAGTGAAAATGGGAAAGGAATGAAGGTGGCGGCCTTTACCTCAGGGGGGACCATGTCCGCTGCAGTCGGTTATGCCTTAAAGTTGGAGGCAGATGAAAAAATTATGGACCTCAACGGTATTGTACAAAATACGGCCATGTCCACCTTCCTTTTCTCGGAAGATCGACTAACTTTAAAATCCTTTAATGAGTTGCCACATTTAGAAGGAGAAATGATCACTTTTGTCTAGTGTGGACTTAGCAAGCTAACATCCTTTAACGAAGTATTATGTCAAACAATTGGAATGATCAGGCTAAGGCCGTCAGGAAAGGGGAGGAGCTAGATGTTGAAAAATTAGAGCCTTTCTTGCAGGAACAACTGGATATGCCTGACGCTCCGCTCAGTATTGAGCAGTTTCCTGGCGGATTTTCAAATCTAACCTATCTAATCCGATTGGGAGATACGGGGTTTGTGCTGCGTCGCCCACCCTTTGGCGCTAAGATCAAGTCTGCGCATGATATGGGGAGGGAATTCAAGATATTAAATGCTTTATCTACCTCCTACAGCAAAGCTCCCAAGCCTCTCCTGTATACCGAAGATGAAAGTGTGATTGGTGCACCATTCTATGTAATGGAAAGAGTGCAGGGCGTTATCCTGCGGCCCAAAATGCCAAAGGAGATGGCTCCAGCACCTGAGGTTATGAAGGAAGTAGCTGTTTCGCTCATCGAAACCTTTGCAGATTTGCACGCTGTAGATTACCAAGCAGTAGGATTAGGGGATTTGGGACGTCCAGAGGGGTATGTAGAACGGCAGGTCAGTGGCTGGACAAAAAGGTATTTTAAGTCAAAAACGGATGAGATTGCTGAGATAGAAAAAGTAGCAAGCTGGTTGGCTGACAACCAACCTGGTGAATCCGGAACTGCATTAATTCACAACGACTTCAAATACGATAATGTAGTTCTGAATTCTTCTGATTGGACGCAAATCATCGCCGTTTTGGATTGGGAAATGTCTACCATTGGAGATCCGCTGATGGATTTCGGAACAAGCTTAGGCTATTGGGTAACGGGGGATGACCCAGACTGGCTACATGCCTTAGCCTTAAGCCCAACCATCCTGCCTGGGAACCCAGACCGTACTGAGGTAGTGCGGATGTATGCTGAGAAAAGTGGAAAAGACTTGAGCGATGTGGTTTTTTATTATGTGTATGGTCTTTTCAAGATTGCTGTGATTGTGCAGCAAATCTACTATCGCTTCAAGCATGGCTATACCCAAGATCCGCGCTTTGCTAAGCTAAACCACGTAGTAAAGGGCTTAGGTGTGATGGCACAATCGGCTATTCATAAAAAAGATATTGATCGACTGTTCTAGCTGATCGTGGATGCGATCAGGAGAAGCCTCTGAATTCTTCTTCTCGTTTTTTTCTTTCTTCTTTGTTTATCTATTTTTGTTGAATAGACAAGGGGTCTATTCCAACCAACTAAGTCTTGTCTCCAATTGAATCAAACTCTATAAAGAATTTAGCATGTCAACTGTAGGAGAATTGAATACCAGCAACCGAATTCTGATGGGCCCTGGCCCTAGCGATGTACATCCTCGAGTGTTAAAGGCGATGGCTACCCCGCTTGTTGGGCATTTAGACCCTGAGTTTGTGACCATTATGGATGAGATCAAAGGTATGGTACAAGCTACTTTTCAAACAAAAAACCGCTTGACCTTTGTGGTATCTGCTCCAGGAAGTGCTGGTATGGAAACTTGCCTGGTTAATCTGTTAGAACCAGGAGATGAGGCAATCATTTGCATTCATGGTGTCTTCGGTGGGCGAATGACAGATATCGCGGAGAGATGTGGGGCTAAAGTTACTACCATTGAAGCGCCATGGGGTGAACCTATTGATCCTAAGCAGGTGAAAGAGGCACTGGCTAAAACTAAGCCCAAGTTGTTGGCTATAGTACATGCTGAAACTTCTACCGGTGTCTTGCAGCCATTGGAAGAGATCAGTGAGATGGTTCATGAGGCTGGAGCTTTGTTGGTGGTAGATGCTGTTACCTCTTATTGTGGAGCTGATTTGCGGGTAGATGAATGGGGGATTGATGCTATCTATTCCGGTACTCAGAAGTGTTTAAGTGCACCTCCCGGTTTATCTCCTGTATCCTTTAGTGATCGAGCGTTGGCAGTATTGGATAATCGAAAAACAAAAGTTCAGAGTTGGTTCTTGGATTTGAGTTTGGTTAAGAACTATTGGGCAGGGGCTAAGCGGGCTTATCATCATACCGCTCCCGTTTCTGCTATGTACGCTTTGCGCGAGGCCTATCGATTGGTCTTGGAAGAAGGACTGGAAAATCGCTTTGCCAGGCATAAACACAATCATGAATTGCTCAAGAAAGGATTAGAATCATTGGGTTTTGAGTTTCTAGTAGATGAGGCCTATCGCTTACCCATGCTCAATGCAGTTAAAGTACCTGAAGGGGTAGAGGAAGGAGTCATCAGAAAGCGTCTCTTACAAGAATACAATATTGAAGTGGGAGGTGGTTTAGGTAAGTTTGCTGGAAAAATATGGCGGGTAGGTTTGATGGGAGAAAGTAGTACGCCTAATCACGTTAATGTCTTGCTAGCAGCCCTAAAAGATCTTATGTAGCCAAACTAGAGGACTGCTGCAGTCCAGTCCTGTAGGTACATTTCCTTCTGCCCGCCAGCAGTAGATCCGATAAGGCCCTGCATACCTGTGGGGGATGCCATTGCTGAGCTGTCTTGGAGGCATTACTAGAAAGACGATTATACAACAGACTACTATGAGCAAGGAGTTTAATTTTACTCGCCATTTCACCTACTTGACTACTTCCTACTACATATCCATTCAAGCCAGGGGTAATCCATTCCTTTCCTATTCCATTTTTCATTACTAGGGCAGGTAACCCAAACTCCATGGCTTCGCGTATGTGATGTAGGTATAGTAGCCCTTGGTTTCTTACTGTTTTTGGCTCCTCTACCTCAATGTAAAGCTTAGCCGTCCGATACAAAGGTATACTGTCCTGTGGGCGGAGGCAATGGATATTGCTGATAGCTTGTAAAGCCTTTTGCCCTTTGGGTAGATCTTCCTGTCTGAAGAACCAACATTGAAATTTGATCTCCTTGCATTGATCGGCTATGGCGCTAATCTTCTTCAAGGTAGTTGTAGCGGCCGTTCTACATCCGATAATGACTGAAAACCAGGACTTTCCTGTGGGTTGCAACATTTCTCTGTGCTGTTGTGCAGCCCTCAAGAAATGATTCGGTAGAGGCATGGAAATGATATGTTGATGAAATCCTGCCATGTGGCTATTGTTGGCTTGTAATTGACTTCCAAATAGCAGGCCCGTCTTTCTTGATTTGCCGATCCAGCTAATCGTTTTTCGATAAAAGCGGGAATAGTTCTTTTTTTCAGGAACCTGTGATATTAGTGGGATTTCAAGCTTCCGACAAGTCCAGAATACCACTGGTAATTCTAATCCATTCATAAAAATGCTCAAGCCGTCCTTGGGGAGAGCCAAGATATATTTCCAAATACTTATCTGCACTTGGGGAGGCAGAATGCTATTCTGATTGTTTCCGGACCCTGCTATATGATCATGCGGTAAGCCTTTAAGAATAAGCGGTATCTGAATCTCTTGCCCAATCGTCAGCAGACGCACGTCTACTTTTTCATTGTGCAGTCTTCTGGCAGTTTGAGCATACCGAAAGGTGGGATGTGTATCTGCTTGTATTGGATAAATAAAGAGGATTCGCGCCATTATTCTGTTGTTTGGGTAATAAGGATCACTTTCTGAAATGGCACTTTCCCCAGGATTCTTTCCCGACCGTACCGCTACACAAACCTGGGAAAAGTCATAGGGTCTTCATTTCTTAAACCCGACTTATAGTGCCAATCATGTGAAGGAGAAAAGTTGCTATCCTTTCCTTAGTTGAAGAGGCTATGTTGCGTTCTTCTGCGGAGGATGATTTTATTGCTTCTAATCTTGTGCCTATTTGTTAAAGGATTGATTTTTAATTCCTTATGTGCTGAATTGCTGTTCTTTTTAAAACCAAACTGGGAGGATGTTCTCATTTTGGGAAGTAGTGGTAATCTTTTTAGGGAAAAGGACCGTAATTGGAAAAACGAGCCAGACTTACCGTTTTCCGAAGGATTTAGGTCGTTTTCCGAAAATGTCAGCAGCAAAAGTCCCTTTGCAATAACTTATCGGGCGTGTGAAGTAGAATATGTGTAAAAACCCAAAGATATGAGAGGTACAAATGTCGCTAGTAGTCGAGCCCAAAAGGCAAATCAAAAAGTAGGTGAAAGAATGGTGGCAGTCGCTGATTTCTGTTGGTCCTGTGGATACGTTAGGCTAGGACTGCTGTTCAGTTTGGTACTTGCGGTGGGGCTAATCAGCAGTACATCCCCCAATAGGCAGATTTTTCAAGGGCGTAAAGCCATAGGGACGAGAGCCACAGACTCTTTGGCGTTGCTGGATTTTTATGAAAAAACCAAGGGGGACCAGTGGCTCCAAAAGTGGGACTTTAGCCAAAGCATGGATACTTGGTTTGGGGTGACTTTGAACCCTTATGGCCGAGTAATGTGCCTGGATCTAGATGGAGAGCCAGATTGTAGCCCCACTAAGCGGAGAGGGAACCGAATCAAGGGTGAGATGGTTGACTTGAATCTTCCCTACTTGGAACATCTATTCTTATCCGGTAATCAGCTCCAGGGCCAAATTCCCAACTTCACCAGAATGCCCTTCTTACTTACCCTGCAGCTTGCTTGTAATCGCTTCACCGATACCATACCGGACTTTACCAATTTCACAAGACTTGTTTCGCTAGAGTTAGATTATAACAAGTTGACGGGAAGCATTCCGGCCTTTACTCATTTAAGTAGTATGCAAAACCTCTATGTTTCCAACAACAAATTAAGTGGGAGCTTACCGCTCTTCAAGCACTCGCATTTGTTGAAGCGACTGTACGTGCAAGGAAATCATCTAAGGGGTGCTCTGCCGCTACTAAATGGCATGCCTAATCTTCAACGCTTTATTGGATTTGGCAATCAGTTTGAAGGTAAGATTCCTGATTTGCATATGTTAGGACAGATCACTCATTTGAATTTAGGAGACAACAAGCTCTCTGGGAAAATCCCAGCTTTGGATGGTTTGGTGCAACTGAGGTCACTGGTGTTAGCCGATAACGATCTAGAGGGGAGTATCCCAGATTTGACAGCCATGAGTCACCTCATTGAAATAAATTTATCAGATAATCGATTAACTGGTGCTATTCCAGATTTATCTGGGAAGCATCAGCTCCGCTCACTTTTGTTGGCTGGTAACCAACTGAGCGAATGTCCAGTCCTTCGCAACTTGCCGCAATTGAATCAATGTGCTTTCCAAGAGAATGCCTTTGGTTTTTCCGATTTAGTACCGAACCAAAAATGGCTTCAAGGGCTGGACTCTTATGAGAAACAATTGAACGAACGCCAAGATTCAGTCATTCAGCTAGCACAAGGTAAAGAGGTTCGCATATCAGCAGGTACGGACCGAGAATTGGACTCCAATACTTACACCTGGTTTAAGAATGGAACCGAATTTAAAGTGATGGAAGGTGAAAATACCTTGACTGCTCGCCTGTCCTTGGTAGAAGATCAAGCAACATACTATTGTGAGATAACTAATGATGCGCTGCCAGGGCTAGTTTTCAAATCGGGCGTATTTATCCTGCAATCGGATAAACTAGAAGGGCCGATAGCCCTGGCACCTTTACCTTACGATGATCATTGGACCTTCAGCAAATTAAAGGAAGAATATGAGATCAATTTGATCGCCAATGATCAAATGAATGGGACCGCAGAATGGGCATTGAAACTGCTCAGCCGACCGGAAAATGGACAAGTTGAACTCTTGGAGGGAGGTAAGTTAAAGTTTGTTCCCAATGAAGAATTTATTGGATTGGTTGAATTTGAATATGAACTATGTAATAAGGCAGCCGAAAACCTATGTAACATTGCCTTTGTCAGTATTTATATCCAGGCCGAAATCTCACCCAGTGACACAACAGTACAAGTACACTTCGACGACTTACGTATTTTTCCTAATCCAGCCACAAATGTTGTCAACCTTTCAACGGAGAAAGGCCTAAACTTGGAACAGGTGACTGTATTCAATTTAGCAGGACAACTGGTGTTAGAACAGCCCGTCTTGGATGGCCAGATTACAGTAGGATCACTACCTGCTGGAAATTATTTTATTGAGGCGAGAAGTGGGAAAAAGACTTTAGTCGAACAATTGGTCGTGGTTAAGTGACGAAGATGAACAGAATGTCTTCGTATTAATAGGACTATTTGTCAGGCTGTAAGACTAAGTTGGTTTTACAGCCTGCTCCATTTAAAGGAGACTCAGTAAGTTACGAAATAGCAGTACCGCTACCTGTTTCCTGATACGATGATTTTTTCACTTAGATACACTTGTCCAGTCTCGGAGGTCAATGTAAGATAGTACAGTCCAGCGGGAAGGGAGGAAATATCAATTCGCTCGTTTAATTGACCCAATTTCTGAGTCTTGATTCTTATACCCGAAGGAGAAAACAAAGAGGCTTGAAGTTTTTCCCGGGGTAGTGATTTTCCATCGAAATTAAGTTGGAGATATTGATTCGCCGGGTTCGGGGAAACCCGAAAACTGGCCATCGCTGATGTATTTTTTACAGGTACAATATTTGGGGTCGAAAAATTGCCAACAATTTGTAGTTCTACGGGAAGACAGGAAAAGCTCCAAGGGTAAAAATTTAACCCTTTATCATCACTTATGTAAATGGTTGGAGAGGCATGAGGTTTGGTCAAGATAATTTGATCACCACTAACAAATACCCTGCGGAAGGATCCACTAAGTGGAGAGTTTTGTGGAATGACTTCAACTTGCGAGCCGTCATAATTCATTGATTTCAAAATGACCAAATTCGCTTGATACTCTATCCAGTAGATTCTTTGATTAGTTTTATCCACTGCGAAACCGCGTTCAAGGTAAGGTGAGGTGTACAAGCTGAGTGGCTCATAAAGATCTAAGGAGGACTTTTTAATGGAAGATTCTAGCTTATCAAACCAGAATATTTCTTCCGTTTGGCCGTCGATTTGCAAGTGCGTAAGATAAAAGCCAAAGAGTTGTTCTTCCTCATTACTCCATACTTCGACTTGCCCATTTGTCAGATTTGCTCGATGGATTTGGTTGTCTTGGTCGTCTGCCCAATAGATGTTTCCAGTGTTTTCATCTAGGGTGATTTCACTTGGGGCAATAACTTGATCAAATGATAATGCATGGGTGGAGTCCAGGTTATAATCTGCATAGAAGATTTCACTGCTGGCTTCCGACCAGTATATGAGTTGCTTCGAGGCGTCTACCACCATCCCTCTGATGAAATGATCGCTTTGCTCCAGAATGACTTCTGGTATTATTACATCGGTTCTAGATTTCTGAATACTTGGCCATCCCCAGTAGACTTCTTGCTTTTCCGAATCAAAGGCTAGTTTAAGTTTAGAAGTTTCCGGATCCTCCAAAATCAAAGTTTCATTATTCCCATTCAAGTCAGATCGATATATACTATTATCCTCAGTCCAATATAGATGCTCGCGTTGTTGGTCAATTAGGATCGTGCCTACCATACCTATATCCGTCTTAATGGTATCTACGGTTTGACCTTCTGCATCAGTTTTGTATATGGAGAATCCTTGTCCCGGGATTAAACTGCTACAGTAAATGTAGTTGTCTATCGTATCAACGGCCAATGGCCCTGGATAAAGCAAAGGGAATAAGAATTGGGATGATTCTAGTTCAATATCATAGGAGTATATACCAGAATAAGTAGTATAATAGATTTGCTGTTTTTCTTGATTTAAGTAGAAATCCCCTTTGCTCCCACCACTCGCTTCTATTTTACTGACTGCTAAAGTGGCTAGATTTACTTGAATGAGATCACCTCCTGCCAGAAGGAAGGCACGATCATTACGACTATCAACAATAATTGGTAGCCCCAAACCATATTCATCCACAAAAAGGCTACTGGATAAGATCGACTCAACACCGCTACCGTCCATGTTTGCCCTGTACAGTTGTCCCGCTGTACATTCTCCCTCTTTTTTAGTAATACCCCAGTAGATTTTCTTGTCTAAATGATCAAAGTAGATATGAGCCGCTTCTTTGGAGTAGCCTTTTAGCAATACTTCTGCTTGACCACTGGAATCTATCCTCATGATTTCTTTTCTCTCTAATCCAACCAGGTATAGGTAACTATTTTGTGCAGATATGAAGATACAGGAGAGGAAACCTAAGATGGTTAAGGCGGTTTTCATTTGCAAGAGGTTATAACTAACTATTTTGACGAACTTTCCTTCCTCATGTAGATGGAGGCTCTATGAACAGGACCTCCATCTAACATGTATTGGGTATGTATCTAGCTCCCTTCGTAGGTGATTCGGTAAATAACATCTGCGGAGTCATCCGATAGCAATAGCGATCCATCTGGCATCATCTCCACATCTACTGGTCGTCCCCACTCTTTCTGACTTCCCTCTGGTAGCCACCCTTCTGCAAAAGGCTCATAACTCACGGCCTTATTGCCGTCCAATTTTACTAGCATTAAGCGATAACCAATTTTCTTGGCTCGGTTCCAGGAACCGTGTTGAGCAACAAAAAGCTGATTTCGGTATTCCTCCGGAAACATATCTCCGGTGTAAAACTCTAATCCTAATGGGGCCACGTGAGGTCCCATCTTTTGTACGGGTGCCGTGTACTCGCTACAAGGGGATTTATCTCCGAACTTTGGATCAGACAAATCACCTTGGTGGCAATAAGGGAATCCGAAGTGCATACCATCTTTAGGAGCATGGTTTAGTTCGCAATGCGGAATTTCATCTCCTAACCAGTCTCTCCCGTTATCTGTAAACCAGAGATCTTTTGTTTCGGGGTGCCAGGTAAGGCCAACTGTATTTCGCACGCCATGTTGTACAACTTCGAAGCCGGTCCCATCTGGGTTGATCCGCGTGATGGATGCATAGACAGGGTCCTCCTTCTCACAGATATTACAAGGAGCCCCTACTGGAACATATAGTTTCCCGTCAGGACCAAAGTCGATGAATTTCCAGCCGTGGTGCGTTTCGGTAGGATATTGATCATAGATGACCTTGGGTTCGCCGGGATCATCCAGTTTGCTTTCAATGTCTTCAAATTTAGAAATACGGCTTACCTCAGCAACATAGAGATCTCCGTCGTGGAAGGCTACTCCATTAGGCATCTTCATTTTCTTTGCTAAGGTATATTGCTCGTCTACTTTGAAATCCCCATCGGTATCTTTCAAGGCATAGACACTTCCATATCTTCGAGTGCCAACATAAAGGGTTCCAGAAGGAGATAAGGCCATTGATCGGGCATTCCTCACACCTGAGGCATAGACTTCTATCTTGAAACCTGGAGGAAGTTTGATATCGTCGATTGGCAGATCAACAGCAGGCGCAGTAGTACTTTTTTCTCCTACTCCTAGCATGACCATGCTCAATAGCAAAATGATAACTCGCATATAAGTTAGTTTTTGATTTTCCACATAAAAGTTGACCGTCAAATATACGATAGGGGAATCATAGCCCAGGCTTTAAGTATCGCAAATGTCAGATATAACCCATTCCGCTGGCTATTCCTCGGCGGTGCGGGCAAATCGGCCGCCATAGGCTTCCGTGCGATCTCCCCCCGCCCAAGCTCCATATGGCCGGTAAGCAATGGGGCTGTAGGGGTTATATTCGCTATAAGGTTGCCCATGGGTATAATAGCCTCCACCTCGATAGCCGAAGCCGCCTAGTTCGGTATCTCCTTTTGGCCAGTCTTCGTTCGTTGCATAACCGTAGTAGGAAATACGCCCATCGCCATGACTTCCTTCGAAAGCCCGTCCTATTGGATGACCTACACTGATCACTCGTTCCCAGAGGCTACCGGCTAGATCCATTACCCAGTAATAGGAGGCACCAAAATTCTCTCGATTCCTGTCCTCTAATTGTGCTTCGGACCATCCATTCTGTAAAACTAGATCATCTTCCTGGTTCACAATGCGGTCCACTTTTGTTTTGCTGGCATTTCCCCAGGGGTATTGTGTGGCTAGGGGGGGCTCGGGACCGCGACAAGCTTTTGTAAATTCTAGTTCTGTCATAGGACGAAGACCACACCAGTCTGCTAAAGCCATGGCATCATCCCATCCCATAAAGTTATTGGGACGACTAGGATGTTTCGCTGCATAATGATCTTCATCGATGTAAATAGAGCCTCGATGGGCGTAATACCCTTTGCCCCCAAAGTTGACACGAAGCTGACTTTGGGTTTTACCCAAGCTATTCAGGAACGCTGCGTATAGACCTTGAGTGGGCTCATATTTCATGATGTAAAAGGCTTGAAATCCTTTTGGAAATTTTGGCCCTAACTTCCCTTGCTGATCTCCGCGATACTGGTTTTGAGATAGGTAATATAGTTTTCCTTTTTCTGCTCCGATGGGAATCGTCGTTTCTTCGGACTCAACCTTATAGAGACCTGCTGGCTCGCCCTTTTCATCTGAAGTGAAAAAGGAAGAATAATGTCTTGCTCGTTCGCTAGGGTCGCCCAAAGTGAAAGAACCGGAAGGGATATAAACCATTTCTATTCCGTAGGCTTTTAGTTTTCCGGCTTGCGGATTGAAGCGACCGAATCTTCTTTGATCAATTTGTACTTGAATCTTTGTTTTTATTGAACCTCTAAAGTCTCGCTTCGGAAATATAAATAAGCCCGTTTGATCAGAAGGCTCTTTGATGCCAACGCCATCAATGAACGAACCATATTCTTCGACAACTTGAGCAGTTTTGGGGAGAAAATGAGCATGTACATAGCCATTGGCATCATTTCTCAAGAGTTTAAAGAAAAGCCATACGGCATCGTGATTCTTTTCATTGCGCCAGGCATTGTCCCAACTTACCGTGACTTGAGCATATAAGCGGGATTCTCCATTTATCTCCTCTTTAAATAGGATCGGATTAGAAAGGGTAAGATCACTGGCAGATAAGGAAACTATTGTAAAAAGTAATAGCGCTACGATGGGTAGCTTGGAGTTAAGAGGCATGAGTCGGGTGTTTTGGTGATGTACAAAAGGAGCACAGTCGTCAGCTTGCACCAACTAAATGTGCTTCTCCTAAAGTATAAAATATTTCTGGGATCGGACAAATCCGTATCTTATGGCCCAATCACAGACACGCATAAAATAACAAGATGATATCTAATATTCTTACGGATCAAGCGCCCACGCCAGGTGGACATTACTCACAAGCTACAGTATGGAATGGATTAGTATTTGTAGCCGGACAATTACCGATTACGAAAACAGGAGAGAAGATTACGGGTTCCATAGAGGATCAAGCTCATCAGGTGCTTAACAATCTGAAGGCTATCCTGTCTGATGCCGGCTCTGGTATGGATAAGGTTTTGAAAACTACGATCTATATCGCTGATATTGAATTATGGGGGAGGGTGAATGATATCTATACGACCTACTTCCCGGATCATAAACCGGCCCGTGCGATTGTGCCAGTCAAAACCTTACACTATGGCTTTTTGATAGAATTAGAAGCCGTTGCGGTGGTGGAATAATGGTAGATCAGGGTATTCTAAATAATGGAAGATGTCTGAAGACCTGCATATCCCTTTCATTCGTGTGGTTAATCAACTAGCCTGGGAATCGGCTGAGGCAGGAATGGACCCGTTTGCTGCGATTTTGGTGCAGGACGGAGAGATTGTGGCCAGTTCGAAAGATCAGTGTATCCTCTATTCTGATCCAACCGCTCATGCAGAACTAGTGGTAATTAGCGAATACTGCCGATCCTCTAAGTTGATTTCCTTAGAAGGAATGAGTTTGTATTGTAATACCGAGCCCTGTGTGATGTGCAGTGGGGCGATCCATTGGTCAAGACTTAGTACCGTTGTGTTTTCGGTGAGTCAAAAAGGCTTACAAGGGTTTAGCAAAGGTAAGCACAAACCCAGTTGTGAGCCGATGATTAATATAGGAGGGAAGAAGACAGTGGTAGCCGGTCCGGTATTGGAAGAGGAAGGACTAAAGGTCTTCGAGTCTTTTCCGTTTTTATCCAAGAAAGAGCGTCATGCCAAGCTGCACAAAAAGTAGTCAGCTACTTAACTGCTCGATCAATCGATCCATAAAGTGAAGACATTTGCTTAACTGCTCCCGTTCAATAAATTCATTAGCGATGTGACACTGACCTACATGGCCTGGGCCACACAGTACGGCTTCGAAACCCGCTGCCGCAAACTGACCTGCTTCGGAGGCAAAAGCAACCGAAGTGAGGGAAGGCTCATTAACCAACGGGCTCGTGAATGCTACCACGCTTGATCTTGGTGAAGTGTCCAATGCTGGAACGAAAGGATATTGTGGTTTGGTTTCGATGCGGAATTCTGGAACTTTCGCTTGACAAATCCGCTCTCTTTCTTGGCAATATCGTAAGAATTCTTCTAAAATGGCCTGCCAATCATCACTAGGTATAATCCGAAGATCCCACTGAATATGGCATTGGTCTGCGATGATGTTTGGAGCAAGACCGCCACGGCAGATTCCTGCCTGTAAGGTAGAATGAGGAGGAGAAAAACGATCATCGGTATGTCCGGCGGCGATTAAGGCTTCCATCTTATCTTCTAGCCAAAGAATCAACTTGGCTGCCTCTTGGATGGCGCTTGCACCGGTTCGGATTTGACTGCTATGCCCTGCCCGGCTATAAATGGTGGTTTCAAATACCCCCATACCTTTCTCCGCATTGGCAAGGGACATGCTCGTCGGCTCGCCGATGATGGCAAATGCGGGAGTCTCATCGTAATGTTCTCGGATGGCTTTTGCTACAATTGGACCGGATAAACATCCAATTTCCTCATCATAAGAGAAGGCAAAATAGATGGGTTTTTCTAGCCCGGCCGCTTTCATTTTTGGAACGGCTGCCAGACAACAGGCTATAAAACCTTTCATATCCGTAGCTCCTCTTCCATATAGTCGATTACGCTTTGCTGTAAGTTGAAAAGGGTCCGTTTGCCAATCTTGCCCCTCAGTAGGAACGACATCCGTATGCCCAGAAAGAATAACACCTCCATCCACTCCTGGGCCAATACGGCAGTGAATGGCCTTTTTATCTCCAGTTTTATTTGGAACAAATTGATAATCAATCCCATGTTTTTCGAGGTAATCTCCGATGAGGTGGGCAATGGATATATTACTTTGACCTCCTAGAATGGGCTGGGCCACTAATTGCTCTAAAAGACCGATGCAATTAGGAAGCAGGGGATGTTCTGACATGACATCGTATTATTTCAGTATCGTATTACAGGAAATGTAGAGACAAATATAGGAACCTAGTTCTTCTTATGAAACTTGCGTTTTCTATTCATTCGAAGCACCGCCTTTTCGATTCCATCCGGGGTAAGTGGATACATGGGAAAGATTTGCCGAATTGTTTGCACGGTATGCGAACCAGCCCAGTAGCGAGCTTGTAGTGGATTCATCCAAGCAATACGGGGGAAATGCTTTTTGATTTTTTGCCAGTTTCCTAGGCTAGAATAATCCAGTTCATAGGGAGCCATATCCGCATCACCGATCACAAAAACGCTATAGTTTTTATCATCGGCAATGATCTTATCTACGGGCACAAAATCTCGCCGCCGTACATCGCTGTAAGCCCCTCCATAGATGGTATTATGAAAATAGTAGGTCTTCAAATCGTGTGCAAAGCGGGTCTTCATTTTGGAGAACAGCTTCGTCACCGATTTGATATAAGGATGCATAGAATAGCCTCCATTGTCGATCATCAAGATGACTTGTACCTTATGATCTATTTTTTCCTTTTCGTACGGAAGAAAGATTCCTCCTTGCTTCAATCCCTCCTTAATGGTCTTGGGCACATCCAGCAACACCTCTGCCGTCTCGTCTTCGATACCTTTCAAGGTAGCAAGAGCAGCATCGATATTGTCATCTCTAAGGATTGACTTTGTATCTACTGGATAGTACATAGGATCGCCTACTACTCGGCGGGCCATCTTCCCGCCTCCTCCTCCTCCTACACGGATACCGCCCATGGCAGCTCCCCCATGGCCGTAAGGAGAACGACCACCTGTCCCGATCCAATGGTCTCCACCTTCATGCATTCCTTGTTGCTGCTTGGCCACTCTTTCTAAGCGTTCGAGTAGCTCTTCCAAATCTACTTCCCGATAATCTGCTGCACGGTCTATCGTTCTGGCCCCATCACTTTCCTGCTGTGGATTGGTATCAGGCATATCCGGATTGTCCTGCTTGAGAATTTCAGCACCATCCACGATCTTTTGAATATCAAAGGTGGTTAAATGGATCTCGTCCAGGAATCGATCAACTAGTTCTCTAACATCCGGGACTTCCAGATCATCCCGATCCTTCAACAATTCCTCTTTCCAATTCTTGAAAGCCTCCGAACGCAGAATGGCGTTGTCTAGTTTCTCGCCGCGTTTGATATCCACATCCAAAAAATAGGAGTAGAAAGCAGCGGTGAATGGTCCAAAGTCAGCCGGATCTGTAGTGACAAGGCCTTTAAGTACCACATAGATGTCCCCTAGGGTGTTTACTAAACCCTTCTGCATCGCTCGCTTCAATTGGAGCAGCGTTCGGACATCTGCTACGAGATCGTGTTCTCGAAAATGGTGCGGTAGGCTCTGAAACATAATGGAATTCGGCTTTATCTGCTAATAAGAATTTCGCTTAACGCGGATCATATCTGATTGGGTCTTAATCAAAACCCCAAGTCCTTCCCGAGATTCAATCTTAGCCAAGGCTTCATCTACTTCGAAGTTGCGCAAGTACTTCAACCAGTTCAACAACTCTCTAGTAGAAGGTGCTCGTTCTAACCCTAATTGACGAAACTGGTAGAAAAGTTGAATGCATCTTTGCACCAATTCTTCATCTATATTACTAAAGTGTTTCCCTACAATTTCTTTCATCAGCTCAGGTTCTGGGAAAGAAATATAGTGGTAGATACATCTACCTTTAAAAGCGGTAGGGAGTTCTTGTTCCCGATTACTAGTAATGACGATGGCGGGCATATCGTCCTCGCTTACTTCTACCTCACGCCCGGATTCTGGAAGAACAAATTTTCTATGACTCAGGGCGTACAACAAATCGTTAGGGAATTCGCGAGGAGCTTTATCAATCTCATCGATTAATAGCACAGAATTGATGTTGGTATAAGCTTTGGCGCCTGGCCCCAGCATGACGTAATCATCTAGGTTTTCGGTGTGCCGCCCTCCTGTACTTAATTTGGTGTCCAAGCCTTTTTCCTCGCGCTGCGCATTTAGAACTTCGATCTGTGAATCTCTTAGGTATTTCACGTGATCGAATTTAGCCACAAATTGCTCGACCGTACTTTTGGATCCAACTGGATAAACAAAAAGATCCAAACTGAGATTTTTCGCAAATTGGATAGGAAGTTCGGTTTTCCCAGTACCTGGTTCTCCTTCGATGAGTAGAGGCATGCCCAACACGCGGGACATATGAAATGCTTGCGCCAGTTCTGGGTCACATAAGTAGCTATCAGACCCGGTCCATGTCGTTGTATTCGCCATTCTGTTCTTTTATTGATTCTTTTCTAAGGCGACAATTCACAGTTATCAAAGCCTGGATGGTTCATCTTGCCTTAGTTATCAGGTAAATATACAACCCTATCTGTATTCCAACATGCGAAATTGGAACAAGTTCTAATTTTTAAGAAACTTTTCTCTTCTCCAGCTTTTCTGGTGAGGTGCTGCTGCCGCTTCGCAGATATCACTTGAAATGGTATGCTTCCTCTATTTGATTCATCAGTAGCGTCAGCTGTTCTTCTATTCGTTTTAGATGGTATCGCATATCCTTGCTACGCGATTATTTAAGTGATCTCCAAGAATGTATTTCCATTTTAGAGATTTCAGTAGTTTGGTGATGGAACGCATATGTCTCAGCTAATTGTCGAGTATTTACCAAGGGCGTATCTGGTCCCTGTGCCAAAAATGTCCAGTAGGTTTATCATCTAGTGAATTAATGATTTCTTGCGCAACTTCTTTGGGATGCCGATCTGCCGCTTGGGTACCCATATCTGACTTTACCCAGCCTGGATCCAGTGCGTATACCCCAATCCCTTTTGACTTTAGTCTTTCTGCCAACAACTTGGTATACATATTAAGTGCTGCCTTGGACATTTTATAGTGTGGTACATTTGGCCCAAACCCTTTTTCACTGAAAGAGCCCCAACCTGAACTAATGTTGACAATATGAGATTGACCAGGTACTAGAAAAGGAAGAAGCCCTTCTGTTAACTCTACCGTCCCGATGAGGTTAACTGCGAAGGTGCGTCGGAGGAAATCCATATTCACTACGGGATTGCTCCAGTTTTCTAATAAGACAGCCGCATTATTCACCAACACTTGAAGTTCTTTCCCATTGTCGGTTAAATATTGTACAACGCTTTTGATAGATTCTGGTCGATCTAAGCTTAAGGCGAGGCATTCACAAGCGCTATGGTTGATCGAAGTTTGGCCAGAGGTCGAAGTACCAATAACCTGATACCCTTCTTGCAGAAAATGTAAGGCTGAAGCTTTCCCAATGCCTCTACTAATGCCTGTGATAAAAGCGGTTTTCATAATGAATCGAATATTTTGTTTTCATAGATAGTGGACGTAATCTACCATCACTAATCTATAGCATTGGAGTAGATATGCTCTCCTGTTTTGTTGTTCTCTAGATGTAGTGAATCAATTTGGCCGATCCCGGTGAAGTAGATGTTGAAGCCTACGATATGTCCAATACTATTTTGGTAGGCCATATCTAACACCAAATCCTCCTGCAGGAACACCCGCCCTTGCTTTTCTCCAACCATAACCCTCAAGGACTGCCACTCATACGGCTTAATACCTAATTTAGATAGATCCGTGTTTCGTCCGTTATGGGATACTTCGCCAAACTTCGCAAAAGCTTTATGCACACAACCTTCTTCAATTAAGGTAATGGCATGAGTCTCTTTTTCTCCAATGATTACAATCCCCATTATGGGGCAAGTCAGATTCATTAGGCTATCCGCCTTTATCTTGAGCGATAGGGTGAAATCATCACCAGATACTTTTTCTTCGAAATCATCAACGAGCACGTAATTTAAAATCATTCCCTTTTGGATTTCGATATGTTGCGCTAGGAGTTGTGATTTACTAATACTAAGGAGTGGGTGTTTTTGGCTTTGAGGAAGCGATAAGTAAGTGGGGATAAGATCCTTTTCTCCGTCTCTTATGGCAGCTATCCACTTTGGGGAATATACTTGTACGGTAGTTTCGCTGATGATGGAATCATTTGCTATCAATTTGGCGGTATGGACTCCTGGGTAATAGTAGATGCTTGTTAGAACAGAGTCCCCTTTGTTGATTCTTTCTCTATTTTCTGGATTCCAGGATTGTTGGATGAAAAAACTATCAGCGTCGACACTACTTAGGTCAAAGTTGAAAATTACCGTATTGGGTAATCCACTTGTTTTGCTGTTTTGAGCAGTAAAGGGGACTGCTTGATTAGCTATGATTACTGTATTTCTGTTCTGATCCTCAGGAACCAAGAAGTACCAAATAACCACTCCTGCCATGAAAACCAGGGTCAATCCGAAAAGCCACAAGTTGGACGGGGAGGTGGAGTCCTTACCGGAAGGATCAGGAAGGATAGCGGTGTTTTGGATATGTAGCTTCTCTGCCGCTTGAAAGCTCAACCAATCCTTATAATCTAGGAATTGAGCTAAGGCGTCCAGTGTGCTGGGGTGTGGAGTACCGTCATAACTTTGCTGCCAAATCCTTTTCACTGTGGATAAGCTAAGTAAGATGCCGGTCTTGTTTTCGAGTAACTCGATGAAGTTAAGATAGTCTCGTTGTTTCCATCCTTCGCTGGCATGAGACCAGTTTAGTTCGGCTTCTATCCTTTTTTTACAGAGATTAATGTATGGCAGTTGGTGATTTCCCATTTAGACGGTATTTGAACGCTAAAAGAACGAGAATTGAATTCGGTTTTAGACGAGTACAAAAGATTTTTGGGCTTCACAAATTAAAATCTTAGAGATGAAAAAACAATTGCTCGTGGCCTATTTACTTTTGCTTCATTTTGGCTGCCTGGTAAGTGCGCAAACCTTTTATGTGGATCCTCAGAATGGAGATGACTTGAATGGAGGCAGTTCAAACGCTCCTTTTCAAACGCTGGAGCATGCGGTCAGGCAAGCCAATACACAAACGGGAGGCGATCCTATCGTGATAAAAATGAAGCCAGGAATTTATTTATTGAAGGATAAGGTGAACATCAATCCAGTAAAAATTATGGGAAAAGAGGTTCGCTTCATCATCGAAGCTGAAATCATGCCGGATGATGAGGATTGGTCGCCTGCTGCCATGCCCCTTATCCAATCCATTTCTGCTAATAACTCGACTACTCAGTTTCCGCACGCTACGGGAATCTTGGTAGCTTCAAGTCATGTAACGATACGAGGATTGAAATTTATAGGTAATGCCAACCCTCAGGTCAAGTATTATTACCCCATTTCCAAAGAAGATCCAGAACTCAGTGATATGGTGGTCTCTCAATGTTATTTTATTGGAGATAAAGAGTCAGCAAAAATTCAAGGAGGGATTTGGGCGCATGGGCGAGATAATGTAGTCTCTCATTGCATTTTCTATGAGTGTAGAAATGGCGTCTTATTTTTCAATAATGTCGATGGCTTTGTTATTGAGCATTCGATAGTTTATGGCGCCTATGAAAGTGCCTTTTGGTTTGGGCCAAAGGATTACCAATTTACCTTTAAGAACAACATAGTCGCTCATAATGCTAATTTCCTTGTTGGACCAGAACAGCTAAAGTACTCCTCCGTTTTTTCTAATTCTATTATTGCCAATAATTCCGGTTTTGTAGCCTATTGGTCTGCGCAGGGCGTTAAGCCTTTTTCTAAACCTGCTATCGTTCTGGAGGATACACGTACCGCTGGAAGGGTACAATTGTTGACTAATGAGGGGGTAGAGCATGAGCAGAGACATTTGCACCTCGCTGCCGGTTCGATAGGGGAGAACTTGAAGGCCGGTATCTTTACCAAGGACTAATCCGTAGTAGTTACCTACTCGTGATCTTCTTGCTAATAAACCAAGGATAACAGCCCGGAAAAGGGCTGTTATTTTTCGAAGTTGACCTAATTTTCCAAGACTGTTGTAATCCACCAAACATTTCCTTGAGGATCTCTAAAGCCTCCTGTTCGACCGTAGTCTTCGGTGGACATTTCCATTACGGAAACAGCTCCAGCTTCCAGTGCTTTCTGGTAGGTAGCATCGGCATTTTCTACATAAATGAACAAGCTGGCTGGGTGCGTTGGCCAATCATTGGTACTATCAGCCATCATGACGGTTGATACGCCGATTTGTACTTCGGCGTGCATGACGACTTGCTCATCCCTCATTCGTCGGAAGGTTTCCTTCGCCCCCAAAACTTGTTTCGCAAATTGAATGAACGCATCAACGCCATCGATGATGAGGTAGGGCATTATCTGCTGGTGCCCTTCAGGTAATTTCATAATTTACTTTTTGATAAGTGATGAGACAAAACTAGTTCAGCGGGATCTCAGAAAATTGGAAAAACACGACATCATCAAGGAGCAGCAAAAATTTACAGAAAATTGATTGCCTATCATGATTCTTCTCGATACTCAGTCCCTTTAGCATTTCCGGAGAAGAACACCTTTGGGTGATATCCAGAAAATTGTTTGAATTCATGTATAAAATGAGATTGGTTGTAATACATCTGCCATGGATCGATAGACATATGGGATTTGCGTTTTTGAAGAACTCTCTAAGACCCAAAAGAACCGAACGTAGTCCTTTAAATGGGGTGGCGAGGGTAGTTTTTGATAAATCATAGGGTCAAGGTAAAGATGGTGGTGGTGGCTATTCAAAAGTACATAAGTAGATGAAATTAATCAATGAGCCGATTGGGATTGCTTTTATTCAACAGGGGAGAAGTTATTCGGTCACCGAATTCCCATTTTGGGAACAAGGTTTCTATTTGGGATAATATTACCAATCTGGGATTTGATAAGGTGTTGATTTTTAGTTGGTTATTGTTTTGGCCTGGCTTTTTCATGTAAAGTAATCAGAGCAAAGGCTCCTAAACCGACTAATATGTGGTTTTCATGAATATAAATGGGTTTTAGGTAGAGTAAAATTAGTATGATTTCTACTAGAGTGGGCAGCAAGTGCAGTTGCAAGACCAGGGACTTGAGTGCCCACTTTTTTCTTTACTCATTACAACATTGAAAGGTTATTTAATAGATATATTGGGTTAAAGGTAGGAGTGTGGACTATCTACATTTCTGCTTCAGCGGGCAATAAGTGACTACTGGCAAAAGCCAAGTTACATAGCTGCCCGCTTTTTTTTTGCCTCATTCTAGACTTCCTGAGAAGGAGAGGTGTCCAACATATGATCATTCCAGAAAAGAGATAGGATTTCTCATAATAGGAGTGAAAGATGGAGTAGGTTTTTCCTATGTGTTTGAAAATGAGTGTTTTGTGTTTTTGGCCCGAAGATTTCAATAGAAAGGTCATCAACCAAAGGGTTGGTCAGATACTATGAACAATAGGGTTTTAACTAGATATAATTGGGTTTAGGGTTTTAGGTATGGATCAAGAACAGATCTATGCTACAGCGGGCATCAGGTGACTATCGGCAAAAGCTGAAGCACATTGGTGCCCGCTTTTTTTTGCCTCATCCTAGACTTCCTGGAAAGAGAGGTGTACAACACATGATTATTCCAGAAAAGAGATAGGATTTCTCATAATAGGAGTAGAAGATGGGATGGGGTTTTTATATGTGTTTGAAAATGAGTGTTTTATGTTTTTGGCCCGAAGATTTCAATAGAAAGAGCATCAACCGAAGGGTTGGTTAAATACTATGAATAATAGGGTTTTAACTAGATATAATTGGGTTTAGGGTTTTAGTAGAAGTAGAGAGCATGCTCTTCTACCGATGTGGGCACTGGGTAAACAGGAATGGCAATGTCAGTGCCCACTTTTTCTACCCTTTAGTTTGAAGTCATCAGTGTTCTAAATATAAATTGGGTTTAGGGTTTTAGGTGGAGCATTACAATTAAGTCTCTGCTGCAGCGGGTACAGGTAAAAGGAGCAAATTCTTTGCCTTTTGTACCCGCTTTTTTATGTTCGCAAGATACCAAAATCAAATTGCGCATTCCCTCCTTCTCTGATTGGCGCAGCTTCCAGTAATAAGTCTGAATTCGGTGCAATGGTACCGGCTAATCGAAGTGCTGCTCCTACTTTTGGAAGGAAGGGGAGGAGCGTCTCGCTAACTCGTAGGGCTTATCTGTCGTGAAGGTAGAGGAGAGGGTAGTGAATTAGGCTACTGATCTTTGACTCTAGCTGTATGCGCCTTTACACTTTTCCTTCCCGCTGTAATTCCCTTGCGAGAACCCCTTAATGCTCGTAATTTTGTGCGTATGCACTTGAAAGCCCGAACGGTATTTTCCTATAGTCTTTTGTTGCTATACGCCTATTTTTGTTATCTCATGCTGCTCATTACCTGGCAGTATATTCCTTTGGATACGGATGTCGCTTTTCTCCGCATTAAGCAGGATGAGATAGCCCTTTTCTATTACCCTTGGGCTTTCTTTATTCATGCTTACTGTTCCATATTGGTGCTCCCTGCTGGTTTTACTCAGTTCTCTCCAAGACTCAGAAAACAATTACCTCAGGTCCATAGATGGGCGGGTTGGCTTTATCTGGTGGTTGTACTGCTGTTGGCTGGCCCAACAGGTATCATCATCGGCATTCATGCAAATGGAGGATGGTTTTCACAGTTGGGTTTCTGTTTGTTAGGTATATTATGGATCTATTTCAGTGTGATGGCATTGTCCAAGATAAAAATAGGAAAGGTGCAGCAGCACCGATACTTTATGTATAGGAGTTTTGCCCTTACTCTGTCGGCTATAACACTGCGTGCCTGGAAATACATTATTGTGGCCATCTGGCACCCTAGGCCGATGGATACCTATCGTTTAGTAGCCTGGTTAGGCTGGATTGGCAACCTAATCATTGCAGAAATTATTATTATTTACCTCAAAAGAAAACAATCATGAACAAATGGCTTTTACTCTTAGCAGTACTCCTGATTCAAGCTTGTGGAAATCCCAGTGAAAACACTGATTCAACAGATTCGCAAGCCATCAACCAAGAAGAAACGGAAACCATTGCCACCGATCTCGATGCTCAAGTAGAAGTACAGAAAGATTTGTCGGAGGCTAAGCAAGCGGTTGAATATTTAGGCTATTATGTGGGCCTTTTTGAAGGGGTGGATATGGATTTTGACAAGAACCCTGCGCCTTTTAACAAAATCACCATCTCCATCGATTCAGTATTCAGCGATATGCTATATGGGCACAGTATCGTGGCTGGAAACGAAAGGCCTTTTACCGGGCCCTATATCGTTGCACAAGATTCCGTCAAAGTAGTAGCTAGTGAGCCTGGAGATGATAGATACGATGGGGTTTTCACGTTCTCCATTCTACCCGGAGAAAAAATCCTAGTTGGCACTTGGAAAGCCAATAATCAACGACTAGCGGTATCTTCTCGTCGTTATGCACTGGACAAAAGAGCATTTAAGTACGATCCAGATTTGAATCTTTCCGAAGAAGTGGGCTGGTCTAATCTTTATGAGAAGTATCCAAAATATCCAGACAAGACGGAGTCCTTGACAGAAGATGTAAGTAAATTCAATGCCTCTTCTTATGAACTCAAGAAAGAAGATGTGGAAAACATGTATCAAGGGGATTTGGAAGTGATGCGCAATGCGATATATGCTCGACATGGTTATTCTTTTAAGAACCGCAAAATGCGTTTCATCTTTGACCACGAAGTGGAATGGTACATGCCCGTTTCTACAGATATTCGGAATCAGCTAACCGCCTTAGAGAAAAAAAATATCGATCTCTTAAAACGTTACGAACAGCATGCTGAGCGTTATTATGATGAGTTTGGACGTTAATCATATCCATGAATTGGGAAACAAGGAGCAAACAGATTTCACCGGGAACGGTTAATCAATATCAAATACTGAATAAAGGCAGGGCTTTGACGTTTCAAGATGTTTTTGAACACTGGTGGGGTGATATTGATTTCAGAGCGTTCTATAATCAAATGTTGGCCGCTACATCTTTTCCGGCTTTCTATTGGGAACACCCTCCACTGACCAGCGCTGACTTGGATACTGATTATGAATTTGTGCTAGTCAATAGCACAGCATTGTCCATGATCGATAGCGATCCGGTGCCTTTCGAAGAAAAATTTGTAGTAGGACAAGAGGTCGTTCGTTTCCCAAATCTGCGTGCTGATGCTGAGTTAGTGACTCCTACCCCAAGAGGAGAGGATTTGAGCCCTTATGCACATCTGGCCCGCTTTGTGAGGATGGGAGAAGCGGAACAACAACAGGCTTTTTGGCAATTGGTTGGGGCTACAGCACAGGAACTAATCGGGCCGCAGACCTGTTGGTTAAGTACTTCTGGCTTAGGTGTCCACTGGTTACATATTCGCTTCGATAAGCGACCAAAATACTATACGCACCGACCGTATCAAACCTATTGAATCATTATTATGCAGAAAATCCAGGAAGACTTTGTCATAGCCCAGTATCAGAGCGGAATTGAAAATTATGCAGCTTTTACACGTGAAGTCGGCCTTTGGGCTTCTGAACAGTATGTTTTTCAAAAGTACCTAAAGACTAGTGATCATATCTTGGATCTTGGGTGCGGAACGGGACGTACTACATTTTCCCTATTCGATCTTGGATATACTGATATTGTAGGTGTGGATCTTACGCCGGAGATGATTCTAGCGGCGGAAAAGATAAAGGCCGAACGTGAAAGCCATCTTACATTTCAGGTAGGAAATGCTAAAGCACTTAGTTTTGATAATGCTGTCTTTGATGTGGTGATCTTTTCCTTTAACGGCCTCATGTCTATCCCTGATGGGGCGGAACGCTTTAAGGCCATACAGGAGATACACCGAGTGCTAAGGCATGGGGGATTATTTATTTTTACAACCCATGATCGAGAACAAGATGAAAATTATTTTGCTTTTTGGCAAGAGGAGAAGGAGCGTTGGGAAAAAGGAGAACAAAACCCGAAACTTTATGAGTTTGGTGATATAATTGCGACTTCAAAGAATGAGGAACGTCCCATTTTTATCCATATACCGAACCAGAAAGAAGTGCAGGATTTTCTCGTACGAGGGGGATTTTCTACTTTAGAAACCTTTTACAGAAATGAAAAATTCGAGGAATCTGCGCAAGTGAAAGAGAAGTCTGGTGAATGTCGATTTTGGGTGGCGAGTAAGAAAAGCTAAGTACTCCTTCCGTTTGAAAAAAGCTACAGTATATGAGAGTTTATCCCGTAATAACAATAGTAGGAATCCTCTTCTTGTCTGCTTGTTCCAGTGGGTATGAAAGAGTACCTGAGGAGGCGATCGATCAAACAGAACTGGCAAAGGCAGAGGCCTTGGCTATGAAGATTCTGGAGGCATGTAATTCTGGAGATTTTGCTCAGCTAACCACCAGTGAAGCGACACTTACCATGGTAGATGGTTTAACACCTGATCGGCAACGGGAAGCTTGTGATTTCTTAGAGCAGAAATATGGAACTTTGGAGGACTTGGCAATTGGTGAAGTTCTCCAAACTGTTGAAACTGCGGATTTCCGAATCTATCGCTTCATCGGAAGTTTTAAGGATACTAAGGACTTGGCTGAAGTTCGTGTCACACTGGATAAACAAGGTAAAATGAGCGGTTTGTGGACCATGCCCTGGGTGGATGGTCTATAGCTATATAGTATTTTAGTGTTGAATCTCTTCTTCGATTGAACCAATTACATTTTGGATCTTGTTTTCGATATCACCATAGAACTGCTGCACAAAATTTCGATTGGTTTCAATTTTCCAGAGGTAAGATAACAGTAGTTGCTTGTTCTGAGGCGTTAAATTTAAGGGGACTTCTATTTGAATCTGCCCCCCTTCAGTGAATGTAAAATACGGACTTAAAATATCATTGATCGGCTGGAAAAAGCTGGTGTGATATTGCATCTCCTTATAATCCTCTTCTAGCTTCTTCATATTCCGAAAATCGTACTCATAGATATCTATGATCTGCAATCGCAAGGAATCATTGCGAATGGTGCCCAGTCCATTGGATTTAAGGGATTCATAACCAGAGCTATTTTGAATGGAGATGAAATCTCTGGTAAGATTAAAGTAGTAGAAGGCAAAGGAATCCTTGCTTATGGCTTGTCCGTTAGTCATTTTACGCACAAATTGGCAAGCCTTGATGCCCGCCTTATGGCCCGCAAGGTTAAGCTGGACATCCTTAATGTCCTTCTCCAAACCATTTCGGATCTCCGTGAGGATCTTCACTTCGGTATGTCGATCTCGCCGCTTGTCATCCCAATTGGTGAGGGCAAAAGCAGATATGACCGCTACAAATATGGAGAGAAATTCGAAAGCGTAGGTTTTCCAATTTAGTTTGCTCATATGCGTATTTGGGTATAAGGCAAATAAAAATAGAAAGGATCTTTTAAACTACAACTTTTGGAAAGATGATAAGTTCACAGATAGAGGAAGGCCCAATGAAATTCTGTGGTAAACGGAATTCATTGGGCCTCCAAATGTCATACTTAGGGAACGGTCAGTGTATATTTAGTCTTCCTTCATGAGTCTATCAGCAAAATCTTTTAAGGTGTTGAGTGGGTTATGAAAATTGAAGTTCAAATTCATGTCTTTGCGTTTTCCTCTCCATTCTATATCTAGTTCCAAACGAACACTTCCTCCTTTAACTACATCCAGTTTTCCTTCAAATTCTGCGGCGTGTATTTTGACCAAAGCATCTAATCCCTTGTCGATGATGAAGGTTGCGGTCTTACCCGTTACGCCCAAGGTGAACTTCAAGGCTTCCAAGGAACCTCTTGCCGTCTTCAAGCCACCTAGGGCTGCTAGGCGTGACGACTTCGCAGCAATGATTTTTGGATCTAGATCTGGATTGGTATTTCCTTTCTTTAGTCCTTTTAGCACCAATTGATAACCTTCCAAAGCGGTCCAAGCTGTTCCCTTGGCAATCTGCAAAGGCTTCAACTTCGCCTGTAAAGCAATGATCTTGTGCGCTTCGGTGATCTTATTTTTAGAATCGATCTCTTTCTTGAGCGCATTAATCTTGCTGTTTAAGCCATTGACTTTGGCTTGTTGGCGTTCTACATCATCATAGGCTTTCTGGTATTTAGCTCTATCTTTTGCTTGTTCCTTCTTTACCACTTCTCGGAGGCGATTAATCTCCTTGTTCCAGCCTTCTACTTTCTTTTCGGCAGCCAAGATGTCTTGCTGTTTGGCTGATATTTTTTTGATGGCATTGCTGGTACCTTCCTCTACGAATCCTGTCAGTTTTTCATCCAAGAAATTCCAGATATCGGTTTTCATCTTCACTTTGAGGTACATATTTCCTCCTTGATTAAGGGCTTGACCACTGGCTGTGATATCACCTTGGAAGATGTCAAAGACTTTGCCGCCTACCTTGAATCGGAAGCCGTTGGATTTTATACTTACATCCGTGTTGGCGCTGACGCCTAAAAGGCTCACCTTCCCATTTAGGGCAACGGTTGGTGTTTTCCCGGCCCGCAGGTCAGCTAGGAGTCCGGGGCGTTTATTCCGCCCTGCCCCCGATAATTTAAATGGACCGATATCAATAGGATCAACAGCGCCCTGTATGAAAATACCATTGGTATAGTCGATCTCCACTCGCCCTTCCCCGCTCACACCCAGAATTGAAACTGCGCCTGCTGCCCGAAAACCTGGCTCGTACTTCACGTCGACGATCTGAATCGGTTGTGGTACAATCTCGAATTCCATGTCTTTAAAAAAGATCTTCGACAGCGCTTCTTGTATCCCTTTAGGGATCTTCTGCTGAACCTTCTTATCCACCACTATCTTAAACAGATCGTCCAATTCAATCTTATTAAAGCTGGCTGCGATCATGCTCTTGGTAGGGTTGCGGGTATCAAAGGCCAGTGCTGCTGATCCTTTGAAACTACCGATCTTGAGTTCACCGCTTAATGCCACATTAGGTAAAAGCACAGGGGCTGTAGTAAAGCTAGCACCCATTTGCATGGCGACATTACTCATCACCAGCCCCTTGGCTCCTAGTGGGTTTCTCCAATCTCCCTTCATCATGGCTAAGAAATTCAGGGTTTGATCCGACAACACTAATTCGACTCCTCCCTTGAATTCTAATTGATCATCGTTGATCTGTGCGTTCATCACACCCAGAAGAGAAATGGCAAAGTTTTGGGGAGACGGTTGTAGACGGAACAATACATTTTTGAGCTTATTGCCACTCCCTATGGATATATCGGTATCCAGTTCAGATTCTAAAACTACATCGTGTAACTTATCACTTAGGGTCGAATTGACGATCAAGTTCTTTACACCAATCAACTTGTCCAAGCTAATCTTGCTAAGATCCAGGTTAGCAATGTAATTGCATCCCTTTTGTACGCCAGATTTGATTTGTGCCAAACTCGGAATGCTAGACGTTTCCTTTTTATCCTTTTCAGCGGAGGATAGCACAATGGTTTGCCCGCCAAGGGGAAGTTTATCCAGTACGCTGAGTTTCTGATTGAGTTTGGATAATTTAAAGTCCTTTGGGGTAGTGATTTTGACGATGTATTGGATCTTCTTCTTCTCTCGTCGTGACTTACCTAGATTCTTACTTACGAAGATGTCCGTTTCGCCCAAGTTTGAATTGGCGTCGAGAGTGATCCATTTTTGATAAGGGGCAACCGTAAGGAGGCCTTCTTTAAGGGATAGGTTGACTACGCCATCCGGGATACGAATACCCTTAATACTTGATTTTCCTGCTAGTGATTGTAGCGTACTTTTGAGTTGTAGGTTTTCGGTTTTGGCACTGAGTTGTAGATTTTCCTTTTGACTTCGGATCTTTCCACTCAATTCCAAGGGCTTGCTTCCTAATTGGGTAATCCCAGTAAGTTTTCCCTCCAAAGTACGCTTGGCCTTTTCAGTCGGGTGGTCGATCAGAAAATTGACCTTTACTTGTTCAAGGCTGAAAGAGGCCCCTTCCAATAACTCCCAATTGCGTAGGCAATTAAACCAAAGATTGAGGTTTTCAATCTTTTTACTTTCTTTGTTCGCTGTGAAACTGAATTTCTCCAGATAGACGCCCTTGGATAAGGCATCTGGTAATAATTTCTGAAGTTTTTGCCCCGCAAGTTTCTGTAGGGCTCTGTTTGATACTTGTACTTTGGCATTGGGAGGCATTGTTGCTTCAAAATACCCAAGTTGATCGTTGCTATCATACTGTAGTTCGAAACCGACATTGGAGGTGCCAAAAAAGGTTCCATTTCCGCTTACCGCTTTGTTAGCTGCCTGTACATCCAAGGACTGGAAAGAAAAAGATTTACTTCCTAATAGGCTATTGAGGTGAACTCTTAGGATCTCTTCATAGTTATCCTCAACGGGAAAAGCTAATAGGGGAAAGCTAACAAAACATAAGGCTAGGTTGAGTAATATGGGTCTAATCGTTTTCATATTCTTAAGTACGTCTCTTTTTTTTCTGTAGCCAAAAAAGACTAGGGGACAATGGGGGGACAGGGTTAGTTTTGTTATTTTAACATTTTGATTCACTGCTTCTTTACCGACAAAAGGAAGTGTTAAAGGCATTGTCTTTATTGGGGCGCCGCCATTTAACGAATCCTTATTACTGGAATATTTCAACTGATTGTTGTTATGAAAAAGAGATTCTGGAACTCGGATAAATTCATGAGCTTCTTTGCCATTCTATTAAGTGTAGGAACGCTTACCGTTTTCATTTATCAAACCAATTTGATCCGGGAACAACAGTATGCGGCAGTCTTTCCCTATTTAGAACTGGGTTTTCATAAGGGAGGTACAGCTAATATGGAATACGTGTTAAGTAATGTTGGTGTAGGTCCTGCTTTATTAGAAGGAATAGAGATCAAGGAAAAAGGGGTGCTCTATGAGGGTAGGTTTTCTGAATACTTGTTGGAATTAACCAATCGAAACCCTGCGGACTCTGTATACTTTGTCTATTCCGATATCGCGCCCGGAAAAATGGTCCCAGCAGGTAAATCAATATCCTTAATTGCGACCAAGGATCTATATTCTGCTCGAAGAATAGTGCAGTTGATAGAGGAGAACCGAGTTCAGTTGAAGCTTAGCTATCGGTCTATTTATGGAGAGCACTGGGAAATCGATGCAGATGTAGGGGTTCCGGTAAAACTGGATTAAGTTCATGTTTAAAATCCAATAATTGGCCTGCAAATGTTCCTATTTTGCTTGTCCTTCGTTGTAGAACCCGGCTTGATAGGAGCCAACTGGCACATACTAGAGCAATCTTTAGCTTGTATCGGGAAGTAGTTCGGCAGTCTGGAGGCATCATCAGGATTGAAGACGAGGTAACATTGGATTATGTTCGTTCCTTTCTACAGAAAAGTATTGAATCCGGTATTGCTTATCATATAAAAGATCCGAATGAGGCGGATTCGATTATTGCAGAGATTCACGCTTATCGGCCAGGGACCAGTGCTTTTCGGCATATTTTAGCGGACTTGACCATTGTGGTTCATCCGAGTTTCCAAGGGCAGGGCCTAGGGAAGCAGACATTTGTAGCCTGGTTAGAAGAGGTGGAAGCCAATTTCCCGGAGGTTCTGCGAGTAGAGTTGTTTGTAAGGGAACAAAATACCTCAGCTATTCAATTTTACCAGAAAATGGGATTCATTGAGGAAGGGCGTCTGAAAAATAAGATTTTGAATCTAGATGGGAGCCTGGAGACACCTATCGAAATGACTTGGTTCAATCCTGGTTTTCAGCAAAAAAAAGTTGATCTTCTGAAAACCTAAGTTTATACCCACCAAAATAAGCATGTGCTTCATCTTCCTGCATAAAAAAGATAGATGAAAAAAATGTATTTGGTTGGCTTGCTTTGTCTGGGTTTACTGTGCCCTAAGCTTCAAGCCCAGTTTGCTGGTCTGTGGACGGTTCAGGAAGTTAAAGTTGGAACAGAAATGCTGACTCCGATAGCGAAGTGGTTCCAATTTGAGGAAAACCAAACCCTCGCCTCTGGAAATGGGGGTGTACGAAATATGATCGGCTCCTACAAGTTGGATGAAGAGAAAGGAATGGTTCAATTCCGGAATGAAAATGGCCAAGCTGATCCGATGGGACCATTTGTTTATAAGTTTGATGGAGAGGAAATGCAAATGGAAAGAGAGGAAGATGGCCAAGCAGTAGTTGTGGTCTTGAAAAGAGCTTCGAATATTCCACTTGCCCCTTGGGATGAGATGGTTGGTTTTTGGACCTTCAAGCAGGAAGAGGATACCGGCCAAATGAAATCCATTTTTATTAAATGGGATCGACGATACGTGGCTCGGACTTCAGAAGGGCGGAAGACAGGGGTTTGGCATATCGATGGACACCAACCGATTCTGCGGTTGATTAGTGATGGAGGTGATGCTGAAGATAGTCGATGGACTTTTGAATTTCTCAGTAAAACCCAGTTACAGTGGAAAAGGAAGGTAGGAGACGAAGAAGAGACCCTGCTCTTAGTTAAACAAGAATAGACGGAGCACAATCCTACTTGGAAAACCTTTACTTGATGAGCCTATTTCAGCGAGCGCCTTTGAAGTGGAGTGGAGAGATGGAGAGCAAAGCTGGAGTATACATTATGAATCTGAAGAACTAACAATCCACTGATATGGAAGAGAACTATTTGACCAGTGTTCGAAAGCAATTTGAGTACTACAAGCTCCTTGGAGATCGCTCTTTTGACCAATTAACGGAGGAAGATTTGTTTTGGCAATTTAATCCGGAAAGCAATAGTGTTGCGATAATTGTAAAGCATCTTTGGGGCAATATGTTGTCTCGATGGACGAATTTTTTGGAAGAAGATGGAGAAAAGGAATGGCGCAATCGAGAGGGCGAATTCGAGGCGGATATAAAGTCTCGTGCTGAGATGGTAGCGAAGTGGGAAGAAGGTTGGTCTTGCCTGTTCGGAGCATTGGAAACAGTGAATGTGGAGAACTTTGGACAGACGATCTATATCCGAAATATGGGACATACTATCGTAGAAGCCATCAATCGCCAGTTGGCACATTATTCCTATCACATCGGACAAATGGTCTATATCGCTCGCATGCTCAAAGGGAAAGATTGGCAAAGTTTATCAATACCTAAGGGTGGGTCTGTAGCTTATAATACCAGTAAATTTGCTCAACCTAAACGGCAAGCTCATTTCACGGATGAATTTTTGAAAGAGGACAAAAAATAGTTTGGGAAATGCTATCTCCGTTACCACAGTGTTAGCCTTTTTATATCTTTGTTCTCGCTCGCAGAAGATCAAATATGATGTATCATTTATCATTGGCTTCCAAGAGTAGAACAAACACTATACAGCACCCACAGTAGACAAGACATGGCAACTATTACACCAGAAGATTCTTTGGTGACAATGAAGCTCATACCCAAACTTATATGCTTTGAATGTATTGGAGAGCAAAGTTACGAGCACACGATTAGACGCTTCAACAGAATATATGCGAGCTTGAAAGAGCACAACATATGGGATGTGCTGATTGAAGGAAAGACAAAAACAAGACTCTCCGTTTTGGATAGCTACAATGCCATCAAGTACATTCAAGAAAAGTTGGGAAGGGATGCAAGTAGAGTTCGCATCGCCTTTCTGGATGAAAGGAAAAAGGGGTATGAACACAATGTATTTGCAGAAAATGTAGCTAGTAACCGTGGACTCTGTTTGCGTTTCTTTTGCGACCGAGAATTAGCCCTATGTTGGCTACAAGGGGCCGCCCTTTCAAAGCTCCCTTCAGAATCCCACCAAGTATGATTACCTTTGCTGGCCTAAGCAAAAGCCATGCAAAGTAAAAGAGGAAAATTCATTGCCGTAGAAGGTATTGATGGCTCTGGAAAGAGCACACAGGTAGCCGCACTCTGTTCTAGACTTAAGGAGGAAGGGCATAAGATCTACCCCACTTTTGAACCTACCAACGGACCCATCGGATCTTTGATCCGTCAAATGTTCTCGACACGTATTGTGGCCGATGATAAAACGATAGCCGCTTTATTTGTAGCCGATCGACTAGATCATTTGCAGAACCCCGTCAATGGGGTGCTGAAGAAGCTGGAAGAGGGCTTTACGGTGATTACAGACCGCTATTATTTTTCCTCCTATGCCTATCATGGTGCACATATGCCCTTAGAATGGGTGATCCAATCCAATGCCTTGAGCGCAGACCTGCTGCGGCCTGATATTAATATCTTTATCGATATTCCGCCGGAAGTAGGATTCAAGCGTGTACATGCCAACCGTGCCGATGTAGAAATCTACGAAACGCTGGAGAATATCAAAAAAGTCTATGGGACCTATCAGCAGGCATTTGAACTGCTAAAGGAGGAAGAAAAGATCGTCTTTGTTGATGGTAATCGATCCAAGGAAGAGGTGGCTACGGATCTCTATGAAATTAGTCTGAAATGTATCACCGGGCAGTAATCGCTCATAAAGGATAGCTAGTGCTGGTTTGGGGAACTTTTGCCTACCTTCAAGCCTTATGCAAGAGTAACATCTAATCTATAAGGTATGAAAGATCAAATCACCCGCTTAGAAGCTACCCTCAAGGAGGTTCCACAACTCTTTACCCTCCTAGGTGAAGAAAAGGCCACCTACAAACCTAGTCCTGATCGCTGGTCAAAGAAAGAAATCCTTGGGCATCTAATCGATTCTGCTACTTACAATTTGAAACGATTTATTGAAGCGCAATTCCAGCCGAGCCCCTACACAGTGCGAAAATACGACCAAGACCAAAATGTCCTGATTAGCCAATACCAGCATCAACCCATTGAAGAACTATTGCACCTTTGGGGAGCGTTGAATCGCCAGGTAGTCGGTGTAATGGAAAGGCAGTCTGCGGAATCCTTAGCCCTGCCCGTGCAATATGACACTAATCTATATACCCTAGAATGGTTGCTAACGGATTATGTAGACCATTTGGAGCATCATGTTAGACAGCTTAGATACGGAATAGCCGAGGAGACTTTAGAAATTCCTTACCACATTCCACTAGTTAAGGCTCAAAACCGCCTACAGGAAATTGCCCCCAATGAATTCGTGACATTGCTGCGTAGAGGGACGCTTGAGGTGGAGTTGTACATCCCAGATGGGGTAGACAAGCAAAGCCCACACGAGAAGGACGAGTTGTATGTTGTGATTAGTGGTAGGGGCACCTTCTTGCGAGAGGAAGAACGCTATTCTTTCGGACCACATGATGTTCTCTTCGTACCAGCTGGTCAAGACCACCGTTTTGTGGATTTTACTGCTGACTTTAAGACCTGGGTGGTCTTTTACGGCCCGAAAGGAGGGGAGTAATCTTTCCAGAATAGCCTTTTGCCCGGATCTCCTAGTATTTTCTTTTTACAGCGAGGATAAGCTTTTATATTGCGGAAGCTATTAAGGGTAAGTTTTAAACATACTCTGAAACTAAAACGATACAAATGTCCTCTCTCTACGCCAAAGCTACCTTCCTTTTGATAAGCCTTCTATTGTTCACACAGCGCAGCCTTGGCCAGAAGTCAGGCACCTTAGTGCAGCAGGATTTTTTGGAAGAAATTGCATTTGAGTGGGTTCGCGGTCTAATCTTTATTCCCGTCGAAATTGAAGGGAAGTCCTATCGATTTATTTTGGATACCGGTGGCGCTCTAGCCATTTCAACCGCTATTCAAGCGCAATTTTCTTTCGAACAAGTCGCTACGGCAAAAGTGGTCGGCATCAATAAATTGAGCAAAAGCGTACCTTATGTTAAGGTACCATCGGTACGCTTGGGGCGCTTAGATTTTAGTAATTACAATGCTATTGTAAGTGATTACAGTGAATACCCCTATACCTGTTTGGCGGCTGATGGAATCATAGGTAGAGATTTCTTAAGGGGGTTAATCCTAGAACTGAATCTCCCAGAAAAGAAGATCAAGCTGAGTGATGACCCTAAGAAGCTAAACCTTCCTAAGAAAGGAGCGATACCGGTGAAAATACAGCGAAAAACATCGATGCCTTACATCAAGGTAGAAGTAGCGCCTTTTGGCGAGGAATGGGTAGTTTTTGATTCTGGTTCAGATGATCTTTTCAGTTTTAAGACCAAGAATATTGAGCAACTTCATCAAAAATCGAACTTTAAGCAGCATCCTGTAGAGACGTATTTCGGGGTTACTTCATTGGGCTCTTCTGGGGTTATTCCGAAACCGATGGCCGCCTACACGACCTATATTGAAAAGCTACGACTTGGCGATGCGGTAATGGAAGATTTCTATGCAGATTTGAGCAAACGTTCCCGTTCTAGAGTTGGAACAGGGCTCATGAAGTATGGTGTCATAAGTATTGATTACCAAAAGAAAAAATTCTATTTCCAACCCAAAGAAAGTATACAAAATGCTACGGCGATGAAAGCGAGTATGGGCTTTTTGCCCCGTTATGAGGATGGAGCCTACATCGTCAGCGCCTTACAAGTGGGGAGTGAAGCAGACAAGAAAGGACTTAAACTAGGTGACACAATCCTGCAACTCAATGAGCTCGACCTCCGAGACAAAAATGAAAATGTTGCCCAGCATTGCCAGCTCTATTTGCAGGGTTATGGTTGGGAGGAGAATGAAACGACCAGATTGACTTTCCTTAGCCAAGGAGAGGAAAAGACCATCATTATTAAGACCGTGAAATACTAAGCCCCTATCAGGATTTCAGGCTATTGTTGGCTGTTTTATTCATTGTTAGGTATGGTGTTATCAAAGTGAAGTTCATGTCTCAATGGTGTTTCAAGCGTATACCTTTCGATTAGTTCTTTTTCGCCGTGGTCGATACACAGCCATTCAATAACCATCTGCTTAAATTACTTAGCTGTTCTGAAAAAGTCAAAACTGTGTTTCTTCATACAAGGTAATATCATGTTAGCATACTTTTGCAACGGCTTCTGGTATTACAAAGCACTGCAGCCAACGGTTTGGCTATGCCTAGTGCGACTGATAGGAGCATTATCGAGGTACAGGGCCTATTTTCTTTCATAAAACTCCGTAAAGTCAGCGCCTAAATACACAACTCCAAATAGAGGATTTTAATGTACTTAGGCACTGAGTGCTATATTTCTTTATTAGCTGTGTTTTTTAATGAAATCGGTAACCAAGTCAGCAGCTTCTCTAATTTTACCTTCAATACATAGCTGGATTGCGGCAATTTGAATCTCTTCCTGATCTACGACGAATTCAAAAAATTCTTTCTCTTCTTCGGGAGCTATCTTTCTCAGCTCTTTAAGCTTTTCATTGTAATTGACCGTCTGATCAAGCATCGTTTTGAGCGCAATGGCATTAGGTAAAATATTTAAGCCCAAGACGCCTAGTCCAGCCTGTATGTTAGCTATTAATCCTGCTTCCTGGGATAGATTGTATTTAGCGGCAAAAGGTGCATACTTTGAATGAAGAAACTCTTCAAATGCAACCCAGGCAGCTGTAAAATACTTATCCTCTTCGCTTGATGCCTGGGAAGCCATTTTTCGTGCACTTTTCAAAGCAAAGGCCCTATTCTGTACTTCCATTTCGAATAGCTCTGCGACTTTTTCACTGATAGACTTGAGCGGTGCGATCTCGTATTCTGTATGATCATCTCTTTCCAAAATGAAGAAAAAAGGATTCTCGAGACGATCTGGTTCACCTTTAAAATCCATAACGCCTAATACGGTGTCCTTGTCTATTTTCACAAACATGTCGTTGATGGGCACTTCATCATAGATCATAGTGGCCGTCACTCTGCCTTTAAACTCGGTATCTCTGAGTCGTGCTTTACTTTCTTTTGTTTCCATGGCAAATCTTCCTAAGCGCAATACGGTACCGACCAGGTCATCTTTTGGAAGATTCATGTCAAATGGCATCATCTTTGGGTTGACGGACCATAACTCTTTTTTATCATCCGCAAAGAATACGAGCGGATGCACTTCTTCATTATTGAGGTACATCTTACCATACCAACCGGATGCTTCAAAAAGCCCATCGAATCGATGACCTGTCTCAATATCTGACCCTTTCCACCTTCCGTGCATAAAATCGGAGGAAATAGTCTCTAGGCTCTGGAAAAGTTCATATGCCTCGTCTGGAGTGGCTTTACGTTCTTCTAAAATTCTGTTAAGCAATACTGACATAATGAAAGGTTTTAAAATGAAGTGATGGTTTATTGCAAGATTGAATTATTGGTTGCTGTTGACAAAGTCAGCAAGTACATCTGCTGCCTTTTGATTTTCACCATTTATCCGGTGTTTTATGGCCTGTATCTGTACTTCTTCCTGTTCAACTACAAAGCGAGCGAAGTCAAGGTCTTCATCAGTGGCGTATTCTGGGAGCTTTTTTAGTTTCTCTAGATATTTTTCTGTCTGATTAAGCATCATTTTATAGAACTTCCTCTTTGGAAGAATATCCGATGCTAATTCGCCAAAGAAAGCATCTGTCTTGGCTTTGCCCCGAGGCTCTTGTGAAAGTCCGTGCTTGTCAGCATAGGGCTTATATTTAGTCTGTAGAAATTTCTCGAAAGTTACCCATCCGTTGTAGAAGGTTTTATCTCCATCTTTTTTCACTTTCCCAGAAATGGCACTCATGCTCAATAGGGCAAAAGCCCTATTCTGCACTTCTTTATCCAATAGCTTAATGAAGGCTTCTTGACGTTCAATCGCTTCATCTTTCTGGCAGGATGCCGGAGAAAGCATGCTTAACAAGCCTAATGTTAGCACTCCTTTGAAGCAGACTCGTCTCAAAAATTGGGTTGGTAAGGTCATGTTCATATCGGTTTAATGTTTCTTTACCGACTTGAACAGAGCGGACTAATAGGTGTTTTGGATCTTAACGATTCTGTGATATATATCACAGAGAATATTTTTTTCTTAGTCGGCTAAGGTTTTCGCGCGACATGCCAAGATAGGAGGCAAGGTGGGTGATTGGTATTCTTTGGATGTATTCTGGATTGTTTTCTATTAGATGAACGTACCTTTCAATTCCTTCCCGATCAGCTAAATTTCGAGCATGGGTGTCAATGAAATTGGTGTATTCTTCAAATAGCTTAATAGAAAGATTGGCCACTACAATTTCCGTTTTCTCAAGAAGTCTCCATTTTTCGATATCCAGTCGCAAACACTGACTGTCCTCCATAAATAAGATGGTTTCTTTCGCTTCTTTACCCATGTAGTTATCCATAGAAACGGCGAATTCCCCTTCCAATGCAAACCAATTCACTATTTCCATGGAATCTTTTAGATAGTAGCTTCTAGCTGCTCCTTTAAGTATTAGATAGGCATATTTACTATATGAGCCCATTCGAACAACTTTTTGACCCTTTGTAATCTTGACCGGATCACAGAGGTCATTCAACTTCTGGTCCAATACTGGGTCAATTTCAATATCCTCTCCTAAGTAATGTCTCACTAGATCGATCATGGTTTTTTCTGGTTCTTACCTTCTGCCTAACGGTCAGTATATGCGGATTGCGGCCATTCAGGGAGCATTATCGTATATTCCTTGTTCTTTGCTGGCTTCCTAATTCAATTGTCTATATTCCCTAGGTGTTTTCCCTGTTTTGCTTTTGAATGGGCGATTAAAGTAATGCGGATAATTAAAGCCCAAGTCATACGCTATCTCAGGGCAATCGCATTAAACTGCTTGGTTTAAGATTTTAATTAAATATTGATTATCCCAGGCAGCTCTCATTCTCTTGTTCTGAATGCCGACTTTAAGAGATTTGTCCCGTTTGAGTAAATTGAGCGCCATTCTTCGGATGACCGATAGGTTCTGATCCGCATATCCAGTTCGCACTCTGGAAGCATCCTCTTTAAAAACTACATCCAGGGTCCAATGCAATTGGTTTTCGATGGCCCAATGCGTTCTAATAATGTGGTTAAATGCCTGAGCATCTTTACTTTGAGTAGATAGGCTGCTGATATAGTATCTATTTTGAGTCTGCTGCTGATCCCCCTGCCAGCGAGTGGCCTGTATCATAACTAAGCTTGCAATATCCTTCCATTGCTCCAAGTCCTGAGACAGAATCCAATCAAAATCAGGAGCCTGTAAGTCTAATACATAGCATTTGCGAGACTCTATCCGCCCATGCCCTTTATCCCATTGCTGATCTTGTTGGCAAAATCGAGTATTGATTAAATGCTCAAAAGTAGCTTTGACCTCTTCATAGAGTTCGCCTTGATTGGATTTAAGGGCTAACACATAATCCGCTTGATGGGCACGAATCTGTTGGGCGATCTCCTTTTGAGTGCCCATCGCATCAATGGTAATGATACATCCGGCTATTTCTAACATACCTAGCAATTCCGGTATCGCGGTGATTTCATTAGATTTATCATCCACCTTTAACTGTCCAAGGCTAATCTGATTCACGGTAGCCCAGGCACTTACCATGTGGATGGCTGCCTTATTGCTACCTTTATCATATGACCCTCGTAAACGCTTACCATCAATGGCAACTACTTGTCCTTGAGTAGCTTGGCTAATACTACTGATCCAACTAGCAAAACCCTTCTCCAACTCTTCGGCCGATAAAATTGAAAATACTCGCCCCAAAGTGTCATGGGAGGGTATCCCATTAGGCAAGGGCAGTAAACCCTGCAAAAAATCCGCCTTGGCTTTGCCAAACTCTTCTATCGCTACCCAATTATCAGCCCCACTCAGCGTACCAATTATCGTTAAACCTATGATATCAAGCAAGGAATGCTCTTTGTGCCGATCCAAACGAGGATCTTCTATAAACCCAAAGTGTTCCTCCAAGAACCGTAGACCACTTTCTGATCCTGACATATATTTTTACCTCAAGATCTTATTTTTTTTCATTTGGCGCAGTTTAATGCGATTGCCCTATACGCTATCTCACTTACCGAGGTAGTTTCGGACAAAAGACGTATATTTGCCTTTTCAATTACAAACGAATTGATTTTATTTTTGGCACTTTGACCAGTTTCTTTTTTTAGTAAATCACTCAAATAATTAGGCGATAAAAATACTTTTTCGGCAATATCATCAACTGATGGAATTCCTGCGGCAGCAAATTTTCCTTCTTTATAGTGATTTTTTAAGATAAGCTCGAATTGAGACAAAATATCCGAGTTTTTAGCGGAACGGGTATTAAACTGTCTTTCATAAAACCGTTGAGAAAGATTGAGTAAAAGTTCTAAAGAAGAAGCAATCACCGTCTGACTATGATTATCAATTCGCTCTGAAACTTCATTTCTAATAATATTGACACAATCCATTATGGTCTGCTGTTCGGCTTCTGAAAGGTGCAACGCTTCGTGTACATCGTAAGAAAAGAAATTGTAGTTTTCTATAGTCTTCCCTAAAGGCAAGTTGCGAATAAGGTCTGGGTGAAAATTAATCACCCACCCCTGTCTTTCACCTTTCTTTTGAGCATTTGTCACTTCCATAATTTGATCAGGAGCTGTAAAATACATCACGCCCTCATCAAAGTTATACGCATTTCTTCCATATTGCAACCCACAGTTTTTGTTTTTGATCGCGATCATGTATAGACTGCTGGTCATTCGCATTCCTATCTGTTCTTGCTGGGTCTCCATTTGAGAAAAATCTATGATAAGTTGATAACTAACACTGAAAACGGGAAGTATAACACAAATTACAGAATTGGTACATGTCTCGGTCAAACGGTGCTACCATATCAGCGCACTTTACTCCGATATTTGCCCCTAACAGGAATATAGTCAAATGCTGGATCGCCACCGTTAAACTGAAATTATTCTAGATGAGCCTTAGTTATATCAATCAAAGCGCTCTTGATAACGGGGATAACCAATTGCGTATCCTGCTGTAATTGATCAACTATTTCCTTGAGTGCTCTGACATCGAAAGATTTACGCCGAACCTCCGCTTCGGCCTTCGCTGCCTGGTCATATTGCTTTTGCAGTCCGAGCATAATAAAGCTAGGTTTGATTTTGTGGATGCCTTTATAAACACCTTCCCAGTTTTCCTCCTTGAATTCATTTTGTACTCGTACAAAGGTGGCTGGTGCTTCCTGCATAAAGGTTTCCAGCATATCTCGAATAAAATAGAGATCCCCGCCGCTAAATTCTTGCAAGTATTTAAGATCGATCTTGATCTTATTGTCCGGTACCTTGCTTTGCTTAGGTAGAATCGGGCGCTTAAAACCTAAGGCTTTCAATACCTGTTCCTTCAGAATTCTAGGAGAAAAGGGTTTCGTGACAAAATCATTCATCCCGGCTTCCAAGGCCCTGGTTTTTTCTTCCAGTAAAGCTGCTGCGGTGAGCGCTATAATGGGCGTTCCTTGATTAGGGTTGTCGGCATCTCCACGGATGGCTGTAGTAGCTTCGCAACCGTCCATATTAGGCATATGTATATCCATTAGGATAAGGTCATATTCGTTCGCCTTTGTAGCCGCCACAGCTTGCAGGCCATCTCCTGCGATCTTATAGCTTGCTCCCCACTTCTGGAGGATGCGTGAGGCTAGTTTTTGATTCATTAGGTTATCCTCTACCAGTAATACCCTTAGGCCTTTCAATACGGATTCAATATCCGTAGTACTACCTTCAGGATATACCACTTTTTCACTAATGGCAATACCCGAGTTTTTAAAGGGCATACTTACGATGAAAGTGGAGCCACGACCTAATTCGCTTTCTAAATGAATGCTGCCAGACTGAAGTTCGACTAATTCTTTGACAATGGTCAGTCCCAGCCCAGTTCCGCCGAATTCTCGGGTGATCTTGAGGTCAGCTTGTTTAAAGTTTTGGAAGATGGTTTCTTGCATTTCCTGTGCTATCCCAATCCCAGTATCATGCACTTGGAACTCGATCACATATTCTTCCACACTTTCAGATACTAGATTGGCGCGAATCCCAATGGTTCCTCGCTGTGTGAATTTACTAGCATTCCCTAATAAATTGGTGAAAATTTGATTGAGCCGGGTGGAATCTCCAATAACCAGGTTTTTGATCCTGGGGTCAATATCTACCACGGTACTGATGGGCTTCTCTCGTACTTTGAATTGAAAGGCTCGTTGTAAGGAGAGCAGCAACTGTACTAGATCAAAAGACTTATATTCAAACTCTACTTCACCCGCTCCAATTTTGGAGAGATCCAGGATATTATTGATGATTCCCATTAAGCTATCAGCCGAAAACCGCAGGGAATCCAAGTATTCTTTTTGGGTTTCGTTCGGTGTAGTTTCATAGAGAAGGTGGGTCATACCAATCACCGCATTCATGGGAGTCCGTATCTCATGACTCATGTTAGCTAGAAACTGACGTTCAGCCAATTGAGCTTTCTCAGCTCTGTCCTTGGCTCTTGATAGGTTCTGTTCGAGTTCTCTACGGGCAGTAATATCATAATGGATACCTACTGAGCCTACGACATTACCTCTTTTATCCTTAATCGGAGCTCCACTGATCAATACCCAAATTCTGCTTCCATCTTTCCTTTTGATTTGGATTTCATAGACTCCAGCTTTCCCTTGCCGTCTTTCCGCTTCTTGTTCATGCAAGGTATTCTTGAATTCCTCTGGGAGAAATAGTTCTTCGGCATTTTTCCCGATTAATTCTTCAGCCGTATAGCCTACCATCTCACAGAAGATGGGGTAGGGCATAATGATGGTTTGGTCCAATGCTACTTCCATCAAGCCTAACTCCATATTCTCGATGATACCACGATACTTCTCCTCACTTTCGCGGAGCGCTTTTTCTGCATTTATTCTTTCTGTCACATCCCTAAGGAGGTTCCGAGAACCAATCATTTCGCCATTTTCATAAATAGCGTTAGAATTTACCTCGATGTGAATAATGGTGCCATCTCGTTGCGTGATACGCCCCTCATATCCACTGTAGAAGTCATCTTGCAGGAGCATTTTGTAATACTTGAATGCTCGTCCTTTATCGTCGGGATGAAGAATACTTTTGATGTCTATAGCTGGGTGCTCGTCCTCGGCATAGCCCAGCATGCATCTAGCGGCTTTATTGGCCTCTTTGATATAGCCATTATTGTCAAGTATGATCAGTGCATCATACATATTATCAAAGAGATCGGCTAGTCGTTCATTCGTAGTTTTAAGGGCCTTCTCTGCCTCTTGCCTTTCCTGTGTTTCTCGGATCAATTGTTTATGAGCCAGACATCCCTTCAAGGAAACGGCAAACTTGGTAATGACCGAACTCAATTGCCCCATTTCAAGCTTAGAGAATGGCCCCTTTCTGTTGAGGGCAAACAATTTTAGAAAACCGACTTCCTTCAGTAAGAAAAGGCAGTATGTTCCAGTTTCTACATCTCCTTCCTGAATAAAGCTAGAAAAAGATGGATCATCACAATGGATGCTGAAAAAGGGAGTCTCCTTGAGTTTGCTTGGAATCGGGTGGGAGTCTTCGATCACTGTTTCTCCTATCCTGAACTTCGGTATTCCACACTTCAATTCAAATTGCCGTCCGTTCTGCGTCCAGACAGAAGCAAATGCCAACCCTTTTCGACTAATCAGTGTATTTAGGAAAGATTTAGCATTTTCAGTAAAATCCAGGGAACTGCCCACCGAAAGCGATAGCTCGTACAGCAAGGAAATATCCTGAATAATTTTACTTTGATCGGTCATTGCTTAGCTGACTAATTACTAAAGGTACCTACCACAATAGTCTTGTTAAAAATATCTAGTAAACCTGTACCATAAGAAGAAATCTCTCCCAGACTGAGGATGCCATGTGGCACTTCGCCTTCAACTGTTTTTACCTCTTTCGCGATAATGCTCATTTCATCTTCAAAAGCTGCTTCCAGAAAATGTCGCCGGGAAATGCAGTTGACTACCATGGTTTCAGTTGCTGATAATTGGCTTGCATTTTCTGTCTTGCAATCATTGATGGCTTCCTGTGCCGCGTCAATGAGCGTACTCGGTTCTCCTTTTAATACATTCAGGACAGTATGAGGCTTAACTTCGCCAAAACAAATTAGCTCTCCATTCTCGCCCACTTTAAAAGGATCTCTGACGATATCTTCTTCGTTTTCTCTATAAATGCCAAATGGATAATTCTTGGCGATTTCGAAAAAATTATCCCGATTGATTTCGAGACCACTATCGGCCTGAATGATCGCTTTGTACTCTTCGAATGCGTTATTCCAGTTTAACTGATGGATTACATTGCCTTCTGTTTGTGTGGCAACCAAAGGCCCTGCTACTTTTTCCCACCCATGCCTTACGCCAAGCCTGCTTCTTTCCTCTGTTAGGCAAACCACGGCAGCATCTTCAAAAAGACCTTCATTCGTAAAAACGCAGGGCTGTTGCTCGAAACTCATCACGCCAGCTCCTCCTCCAATGAAGTTTACCTTTCCTCCAAAAATATTGTTGAGACTTTCAAGGAAATTATCAATGTGTCCCGTTAGGCTATCGATAAAGGTGAAGGCCGTCAATTTTTCATTTGTATCAGGTAGGACCAATTTGTCCAGTCCAACCAATTGTTGACTGGCTACTTCTTTGACGATGATTGGAGGAGCAGCCGTTTTCCACTTCTTAATGATAATCCCTTCTGTGAACTCCTTGGTCCCGTAGATGATGCCAGGGAACAAAGCCCCGAAAAAGGGGATTTCTAGTCTTTGTAAAGCGTTCACTAGGGGGTTCACCGGGGCAGAAGAATCCGTAGCGACGAGTAGCATTAGAATATCGCCTTCCGCTAAGGAAAAACCTTGGATGGCTTGAAGAATTTGGTCCTGATCTAACCGGGTTATGAGCATTTTTTAGTTGTTATCAATAGGTTATAGAACAATTTGGTTAAGATAGATATGCTACCTCTCTTTGGGTACTATCATCTTTATGAGATAAGCTTATTAGTTACTTGGGTCTCTCGGTACTAGTTTGCCTGTACTCTCTCTTCTTTTAGCATGCGATAAATAGTCGATTTGCCGATATCAAGTTTTCTAGCCACCAGCATTACATCATCATTATACTTATCCAGGAAGGATTTGATGATGAGATTCTTATATCCCTCTAAGGTCAGTTCTTGTGCTAGAAATCCAGCTTCGCGCTGAATGCTGTTAAACTGTATATCTTCCTCTTGGATGATTCGATCATTGGCTAGTACCGCAGCCAACTCTATTATTGCCTTGAGTTCTCTAACATTTCCAGGATAGCTATACTCCATCAATTTATTTTTGGCTATTTTCGCAAGGGACATTTTACCCATATTGTTTTGATTCGTGAATCGATCCAGGAAAGCTTGAGCCAATAGTAGGATGTCATTTCCTCTTTCCATTAGAAGGGGAAGCTTGATATTTAATCCCAATAAGCGATAGTATAAGTCTTCTCGGAATTTACCTCTTCGCACTTCTTCTCCCAAGTCTTTATGGGTGGCAATAATAATTCTAGCATCGAAGGGAATTGGTTTCTCACCGCCAACACGAATAATCTCGCGCTCTTGTAAGGCTCTAAGCAACTTTGTTTGTGCACTTAGTTCCATCTCCGCCACTTCATCAAGGAACAGTGTTCCGCCATTGGCTAGCTCAAAGTGTCCTTTCTTACGAGTAATGGCACCAGTAAAGGCCCCTTTTTCATGCCCAAAGAGCTCGCTTTCTACTAATTCTCTAGGGATGGCTCCCATATTTACGGGAATGAATGGTTCCTTTTGCCTTGGAGAATTGAAATGTATGCTTTTGGCTACGACTTCCTTACCCGTTCCTGTGGCTCCGTATAAGGAAACCGTGATATTGCTCTGAGCTGCTTTTTTCATCATGCGGAAAACCGGTTGCATCACCGAGCTATTTCCAATCACAGAATTACCAAATTCATACTTGATTTCGAGCTCCTCTCGAAGCATATTCACCTCTTCTTTGAGGTTCTTTTGATCCTTAATATGCCGGATGGCGTTCAGCAAGCGATCCTTTGTCTCGCTGTCCTTAGTGATGTAGTCGAATGCTCCACTCTTCAAGAGTTTTACAGCGGTAGCGACATCTTGCTGCCCGGACAGGATCAACACATGAATATCTTGATTAGCGGCCTTGACTTTACGCAGCACCTCTTCTCCGGTCATATCAGGCAAACTGTAATCAAGAGAGATGATGTTGGGTTGTTTATCTAATTGTTGAAGACATTCTTGACCTGTGGAAAATACATGGACCTCATGATCGGGGTCGAATTCCATGAGATATTTAATCATGCGCTGATAAATAGGGTCATCTTCTACGACGAAAATGCGTGTACTTTGAGTTTGGGCTGCCATCTATGAACGATCAGGTTTGTATGGATTAAAGTAAATTGAGTTTGCCCATTAGAACAGGCTTATTGGCTCGGCTGATCGGTATTACTTTCTTTTCTATTACCAGGGTGTTTTCTTCGATATCCTTGATCTTGCTGAGGTTCACGATGAAGGAGCGATGAACCTTCAGGAATCTAGGGTTGTCGAGTTTTCCATTAATACCTTTGAGGGTGCCATGAATAATATGGCTACCTTGTATCGTTTTAACTCGTACATAATCGCCTACATTTTCGAAGTATAGGATATGGTCGAAGGGGATTCGTACGAATCTACCATCTTCTCTGACGTATACTTCTTGAGCGTTAGCCTTATAGGCATTGTTCTTTTCGTGAATGGCGTAAGCCTTCTCTACCGCTTGCTTGAAACGAGGGTAGGTAATGGGTTTCTTTAGAAAATCAGTCACTTGATAGTTGTAAGCCTCGTAGGCGTATTCTTTGTTAGATGTTGTGAATATTACTTGGGGTAGGGAAACGGCATTTTCTAGAAATTCGATTCCCGTGATTTCTGGCATTTCTATATCCAGGAAAATAAGGTCGACGACTTCTTTGGAGAGAAGTTCGAGCGCTTTTTTGGCGTTCTCACAGATACCAATTGTATTCAGTAATTCTGACTTGTCGCAAAGCCTTTCCAGCCCTTTGCGGGCCATCATGTCGTCGTCAACAATAATACAGTTTAATACCATTTGTCAGGGATTTTAAGGGGGTCAGGCAACGCCGATAATGCGCTTCATTTTGTCAAGATCAGCGTTTAGAATAGGGACATATTCTTCGATGGCTTGTTCAACTTCTTGATGCAATTGGAGGATCTTTTCTTTATCTCCTTGTTGCATGGCTAGATGTTCAATCTCCATCATCTTCGATTCGACCGATGATAAGCCTACCATTGAGAAGGTAGGTTTCAGTTTATGAGCTAGCCCTTTGGTGCCAGCCCAGTCCTCCGCTTCGATCATTCCTTTTAAGGGTTTGAATTCTTCGACGGTGAAGTCGAGAAAGGTTTCAAAAAGATCGGCCGCGTACTCCAAATCATCTTCATAGAGAGCTTCGAGTGTCTCGACGTCTAGTTTCTCATTGAAAGCAAAATCTTTGTTTTCTTCCATTTCTATAATTTGTGTTTGTCTGGAATTAATGTGAGTTTTTATTTTCTGTAAAAGCTTCATTGGTTTATAGGGTTTGGCCATGTAATCGGTCATCCCGATCTCAAAGGCCTTATCCTTTTTACTCACTAACGCTGAGGCTGTGAGTGCTACAATGGGCGTGTGCTGATTCAGGTTTTTGGTGTTCCTGATGGCTATTGTTGCTTCGTATCCATCCATCTCTGGCATAGAAATATCCATCAGGATAAGATCAAACTCCTGTTCTTGGGCTCGCTCTACGGCCTCTTTCCCATTGTGAGCAAAATGGATGGGTATCTTCCATTTTTTGAATAGAGTAGCGACGTATTTGCGATTCATTATATTATCCTCAGCTACGAGGATCTGAGCATTTGCCACGTCAACTTCAGCCGCAGTGGGGAGCTTCTCGGTAACTAAAGTAGGCAGGAGACCGGAGTCTTCATATTCGATAGTGAATATGAAAGATGTTCCAACGCCCAATTCTCCTTCTGCATAAATATGCCCACCCTGCAATTCTACCAGTTGTCGTGTGATGGCAAGCCCTAAACCCGTTCCGCCAAATTTGTGTCGTACCTCTCCATCTGCCTGCTTGAAGTTTTCAAAAATGAGTTCTAATTTTTCCTTTGAGACACCAATGCCTGTATCATGGACGATAAATTCAAGCTTGACTTTCTTCTCTTTTTGCTCCAGTACCTTCACTTGCACCCCGATTTGTCCTTCGGAGGTAAACTTGGCGGCATTACCCATCAAATTCAGCAGGATTTGATTGAGGAGAAGATCATCGCCTATGAGCAGATTCTTGATATTGTAATCCACATTGGCCACTACTTCTACAGGCTTGCCTTCCAACTTATGCTGGAAAGTTTTTTGCAAAGAGCGGACTAATCCTGGGAGATCAAACTCTTTGGGGTTGACGGAAATCTCTCCTGCCTGGATCTTGGAGAAGTCCAAGATGTCGTTGATTAATGCGAGTAAGATATCTGCCGAACTCTTCAAGATGGATAGGTACTCTTGCTGGGCATCAGTAGGATTGGTGTCAAATAAAATATGTGACATCCCAATGATCGCATTCAAGGGAGTCCGGATCTCGTGACTCATGCGAGCCAGAAACTGACTCTCTGCATCCTTTGCCAGTTCAGCTTCATCTCTTGCTGTAGCTAGGTCTTCCTCCAGTTGTTTGCGCGCAGATAGATCAAAGTGAATACCTAAGGTCCCAATTCGCTCATTGTTCAGATCATATATCGGGCTAATGGAAACCAACACCCACAACGGGTCTCCATTATTTTTGACTAGCCGAGTCTCAAAACTATGAGTTTCACTATTGTCGTTCCCAATACCTTGTTCTTCCAGTTCCTTGGTGGTCTCTTCCGATAGAAGAACCATGTCTAACTTCTTGCCTTCGAGCTCCTGCTGGGTATACCCAGTCATATGGCAGAATTTATCGTAGGCTCGAATAATTTTTCGATCAAGATCTAGTTCTAGTAAGCCTAACTGCATGTTTTCCATGATCATGCGATACTTCTGCTCACTAACCTCTAATTTCCGGGTACGTTCCTCAACCTTAGTTTCGAGGCTTTCATTGAGTCTGCGTAGTTCTTCATTAGCATGAAATAGCTCAAGAGCTTTCTGTTCCAGAATAGCCTCAGCTTGCTTTCGTGCATTGCGTTCTCTTTCGACCCTGCGCTTAAATACCTCGATCTGATCCATGTCTAGCCTTTCTTGATCACTACGAATTGGACCTTCTTACCATCCTCGCTTAGCTTCTTCTTCTCTATGATAGCTTCTTCTCCATAGTAGCCGATGGCTCGCTCCATTAAGCCCTCTGCAAAATCAGACATGGCCCTTTCGGAGGAGTAGATCATTTCAAGGGTGTCATCCGCTAATTGGCGGGTCTCGAAAGTTGGAAGCTCAGCATCCGGATAGAGTTTCCGTACTTCTACGTGAATGTAATTTTCTATGGATTCTAAGAAGTCGAACGCATTATCTGCCGCTTCAAGAAATTGTGGGTAGGTCTTTTCCAAGGTGTCGAAAAAGTACATGGCGAAGGCCTTTAATAAAGAAGGGACATCTTTCTTCGTCTTTTTACTGAGGCCCATGATTAATTGAACCATTTCACCGTGGGAATAAGTGCCAACAGAGGTGTAGGAACCACCAGAGGGAAGATCTCCTTCAGAGATTATTTCATCCACAATATCATAGCCGAATTTTTCTTCAACCATATCTAGGAATCCCGTGAATACAATACCTTTCATGTAGGGTTTTTTATTTGTTTGGGAATAAATTATCTATGTACTGATTCAAGGCTTTGGCCCCAGTCAAGCGGAATGTGTTTAAATCTGTCCTGGTCAATAAGCTATAACCAGAGCGTCTAGAGGAAGGAAATTTCTCCTATCCTAAGTATCATTTGGCTTAGCCTTTCCATTGCCTAAATTACTAGGTAACAGACTGGACCACTAGTACTGATAAATAGAATCAATTCAGTTTATTGATTGCGGAGTTACAGCAATCTAGGCCATGTTTGAAGAAGATATATTGGTAGGTGTGTTAAGGTGTACCCATGAAGGGATTGACCTTAAAAAATGCAATCATATATATGTAAAGAATATATGATTTCTTTGTACTAGATGGTATACGGAAATAATCCGAAAAAGTTTTAGGTAGGTGCGATGCTACAATATGCAAAAAAAAATTGGGAGCCAAAAATATGACTCCCAACAAAAATTCCCCTAAAATATAACCTACCTCTTTAAGGGCTGTAGGTAGCCCTGTTTTTTCATACTAATTCCCACGAAAGCGGGGTTCCGGCTTTGATTTTTTGCTTGGCGATTTTGCCTAGCAGCGTGTCAAAGTATTTAGGTTCCAGTCCATCTCCCGGACGAATCACTCGTAGATTTTGATCACTTAGTGATTCTCCTGGTAGAATATCTTTGACTGCGTATACTGATCTTTTAAACTTTTTGCTATTCTTTTCTGCCTTCTGCACACCATACTGAATACGCCCTAATGCCAAGGCAGCTCGGCCAGTTTCTTTCACCAATGCTTTCAATTCCGCTGGCTCCAAGGAGAAGGCGCTATCAACTCCACCATCTGCTCTAGAGAGCGTAAAGTGCTTCTCCACGATGGTGGCTCCCAAGGCTACGGCTGCGACAGCTACTCCGATTCCCATCGTGTGATCCGACAAACCCACTTGCACATCTTCAAAAAGTCGAGCCATGTGCGGGATTGTAGCAATGTTTGACGTAGATGGTGTTGCTGGATAAGTAGAGGTGCACTTTAATATCGCAAGGGAAGTACAACCATTTTCTTGTAATACGCGCACAGCCTCATCGATGTCGGCTAAGGTGGCTACCCCTGTTGACATAATGACGGGTTTTCCTGTTTGTGCTACTTTGCGGAGCAAAGGATGATCGGTATTTTCAAAAGAAGCGATCTTATAAGCGGGTACATCTAAGGTTTCCAAGAAATCCACAGCTGATGCATCGAAAGGAGAGCTAAAGGCTAGCATCCCATGACTTTTTGCTCGATCGAATATTACTTTATGCCAATCCCAGGGCGTGTATGCCTGCTGATATAGCTCGTACAACTCTCGGCCATTCCAAAGGGAGTTTTGATCCTCTATGGTGTATGCTCCTTTTACGGTCATCGTATCTGCCGTGTAGGTCTGCAGTTTGATGGCATGAGCGCCGGCTGCTGCTGCTGCATCTACGATCTCTAATGCCCTTTCTAATGATTGGTTATGATTGCCAGACATTTCTGCAATGATGAAGGGCTTGTAGGTTGGGCCAATAAGTTGCCCGCCTATGTTCATTACTTTCATAAGTATATTCTTAAGGGATAAATGAATGCTTAGTCCTAATTATTAACTGGCCTTTAGCAAGTACTTAACCGAAGTTTCTCGGTCGCTTTCAATGGGCTCAAATCCGAGATTTGATAGTGCCTTATTAGAGGCCAGATTATCCTTTTTTACGTATCCAACGATATTAATAGGCCGATCAAGATCCTTCTCCAATTCCTTGATGGATTGTTGTACCATGTAGGTTCCAAAGTTCTTTCCTCTTTCACTGGGATCAATGGAATAGCTTAATAAGGCGACACCGTTGATACCAAATCTAATTTGTCCTACAGGCTTCCCTTTATATTGCATGATATACATCATCACTTTGGGGTTCGCCATCTTCTGTTGGAACCAAGCGCGATGATCTTCGATTTTAATGGATTCTGGGTGAAATGACTGTTGACGAGTCATTGGATCATTGGCCCATTTGAAATACAATAGCAAATCCCCATCTTTGGCCTTACGGAAATTGCAATGCATGTCGTAATCAAGGCTGCGGAAATGCTTTAGTAGTCTGCGATCACTCTTGCCATCAAATAGGTGATTGATTTCTTCTACTTTGGCTGTTCTTTTTGCACCTGCAGCAAAGTCAGTCCAGTTTTGTGCCAATTTATGCTGCGTCAAGTACCGATGTAAGTAAGTCTGGTTATCGGCCGTTTGCATTAAGTATAGCTGGTGTCCAGTACACAAATATTCCAATGCAACCGTACTTGGTGGGCAAATGGCTACATCGCAATTGGACATAAGCACCACCATATTATCCGCATTCAGGTTGCTGTATACATTGATCTTTAGCTTGCTCCTTTTACAGAAATCATTCAACTGCTCATGGTGCAAATAGGCGCCACCAATCACCACATGGCATTCGCTTATCTCCTCTCGATGAGCACAGATGGCTAATGCCTTAATGGTTGCGTTGTCCGGATCTGCCCCACCCATACAAATAAAAGCGGATTGCCCTTTACTTTTTTTCTTTTTGGGACTCCGTTGTTTGGCTGCATCTAGAAACGGCTGACGTAGCAGCAGGTATTCAAAGCCGAGCATCAGCTGGGTATAGTCCTCATTTTGATACTCTTCCGCATTAATCCCACTAGTATGGTTGATGATCGTATCGGCCCAAAAGTGCGTTTGATGGATATCGTCAATGCAGACCAGTTTGCCGGCCGCCTGTTTAATGACCTTCTGGTATCTACTGTCGAAATGATACCCATCTAACACCACAATCTCGTTGCCTCTAAGAAAGTGATGGGCGATGAATTGAGCTTCATGAACTGGTAATACGCTTTGGTTTAATCTGATCAAAGGGAAACCTTCGGACTCTATAAGTTGTCTAAGTGTTTGGCTAGGCTCTTTAACAATGAACTGACAGTCAAAATCATTTTGTAGCATTTTGGCTAGTGCAAGGGAACGAACCACATGTCCTAATCCCATTTGATTATGCCCGTCTGCCCTTAGTAGTACTTTCGTTTTCATGTAGTTGATGAATTAATTGATATTTGAGTTCGGCTAATTTCCAGTCGCTTTCTTGATCTATATCTTGAACTTCCATTTCCGGAAGGATAATGGCTCCCGTATTAGCGGTAATTAGATTCCCGTTTGCGAGGAGTTTTTCTACATCAAACCAGTAAAATTGACCACAATCGTGATAGGCTGTTTCTAAATCCTGGGAACGAGTGTTAATGTGCTGTGGCATCATCATTCCAAGCTTACCCTCTGTCATAGTGAAGGAGCGTTGCACGGGGTAGCTGAAAGGTACGACAGGCATTACGGTATCCAGGTCCTCTCTTCTCAACTTGGCTAGAGCTACTTTCAAGCGATAGTGAGAAATAAATGGGGCCGTGGGATAGATGCAGCACGCGTACTTAAAGTTGATTCCTTGTTCCTTATACTGGCTCAGTACCTCAACCAGCACATCAACGGTAGTCGCTTTATCCGAAGAGGAGGCGGTAGAACGCATGAAGGGGATATTGGCACCAAAGCTATTGGCAACATCTGCTATCATATCACTGTCCGTGGAAACCATGACTTCATCAAAGAGGTCAGAGTCTAGTGCGGTATGGATAGAATAAGCAATGATAGGTTTGCCCAGAAAATTCCGAACATTCTTGTTGGGAATTCTTTTACTGCCCCCGCGAGCAGGAATAATGGCTAGTGTTCGCATAGTATGGAAGACTTGGTTAGTTCGATGACTTGTAGTTGTTCTGCTAGAGTCAATTCTGGATACATCGGGAGACTTAAACACTGCTCGTAGTATGCTTCTGCTACGGGTAAATCTCCTTTTCGCCACCCTAACTGTCGATAATAGGGTTGTAAATGAACAGGTATGTAATGTACTTGTGCGTAGACCCCCTGCGCTCGCAGTTGGTCATACAGCTGCTTCCTTTCTTCTGATTGTATCACGTATAGGTGGTAGGCGTGTCCCCCATCCAATGGCTTTACCAAGGGGCGAATCGGTGTATCCATAAAGGCTTGGTCATACACCCTGGCGATTGCTTTTCGCTTGGACAGGCGAGCTTCAGCTCGCTTCAATTGTGATAGTCCTAACGCACAGTTGATATCAGGGATACGGTAGTTGAAACCCAGCTGCTGCATTTCATAATACCATCCACCATGATTTTCTTGTAGTTGAGCTGGATCTTTAGTAATGCCATGCGTCCGAAGAAGGAGGAGCTTTTCATATATCTCTTTGTCGTTGGTGGTAATCATCCCACCTTCCCCACAAGCGATATGTTTTACGGGGTGGAAAGAAAATATGGCCACGTCAGCAAACTGTCCGTTCCCACATCTTTGTTTATTCCCCTTCCCATCGGTGAAGTATCCCCCTGGGGCATGACAGGCATCTTCAATGATCCACAAATCGTATTCGTCCGCTAAGGCTCTAAATGAGGATAGGTCAACTGCCTGGCCGGCAAAATCCACTGGAATGATCCCACTAAAGGTTCCTTTAGGATGACTTTCCAACAGGATGCGTACCTTTTCGATATCTAAGAGTGCCGTATCTGGTTCTACATCTGCAAAGACTACCTGACCGCCGCAATATCGGATGCAATTTGCGGATGCCGCAAAAGTAATGGGAGTAGTAATGACCTTCGTTCCTGCTTCTACCTCTAGTGCAAGAGCACATAGATGCAAAGCTGCTGTGCCGTTTGTTACCGCTACTGCATACCGTGCACCTACATAGTTTGCGAATGCTTCCTCAAAGGCTCGAACAGTAGGTCCTTGTGTCAAGTATGCAGATTGCAAGGTTTTGACTACTGCCTCTACATCTTCCTGAGAGATGCACTGTTTTCCATAGGGGATATTTAGCATAGCTCGTTTTCTTTTGTTAGTGAAAGCTTAAGCTGCTTCTACCAGCTCACCGGGTACAAAATGAGGGTCAACATGCGTCTTGATGATATCCCGGATTTCTTCCACACCTATCCACTCTGTATTGTCTCCGGAATTGTAGCTAAAGCCTATGGGGACTGACTTTGCATTGTATCGCTCATAGTGCTTCAGGTAATTATCCTTGCTGAGCCCTTGGTACTGAAGATTAGTTGGGCAGATGATATAGTGCTTATCTAGTTCAATGGTATTGAAAGAATCAGCCTGAGTGATCATTTCTTCGTGTAGTTTTTCGCCTGGCCGTATTCCTACAATTCTTTGCTCACAGCTTGGCGCAATAGCCGTAGCCACATCTCCAATGCGGTAAGAAGGAAGCTTGGAAACAAAAATTTCTCCGCCTATCGAGTTCTCAATGGCGAAGAGCACAAGAGCTACTCCCCCTTCTAGAGAGATGTTAAATCTCGTCATATCTTGATGCGTGATCGGCAAGAAGCCTTCTGCTTGTTTCTTCATGAAGAACGGAATCACAGAGCCCCGTGAGCCCGCTACATTACCGTACCGCACTACCGAAAACTTCACATCGCGGTCTCCACGCATATTGTTAGCAGCGACAAATAATTTATCAGAACACAATTTTGTAGCACCGTACAAATTGACGGGAGCAGCTGCTTTATCTGTCGAAAGTGCTACCACACAACTAACCTTGTTCGTGATGGCGGCCTTGATTATATTTTGGGACCCATTTACGTTGGTCTTAATGCATTCAGTTGGGTTGTACTCTGCTGCGGGTACCTGCTTTAAAGCGGCAGCATGGATGACAATATCAATCCCTTCAGTAGCTTGGATTAGTCTTTCTTGATCTCTTACATCACCGATGAAGTACCGCATGGCAGGATACCTCAAAGGAGAGAACTGTTGAGACATTTCAAATTGTTTCAACTCATCCCGGGAGTAAACCACGACCTTTTTAACCTGTGGAAAGCGCTTCAGGACAGTGCTGATAAATTTTTTACCGAAGGAGCCTGTTCCTCCAGTTACGAGAATAGATTTACCGTTCAAGTTTAGCATACTTGACTATTTTTTAGGGTGAATGAAATACTATTGAGACCTGTATTCTAAGTAAAGGAGTAGTCGTATTTCACGACTGTGTATTTTATCTAAAGCCTACTAAGATTCTTAGCCATAGCCCGACTCAAGGGCCTGAAGCTTGGTCCCTTCCTAATTGAAGACTGACTTGCAAATATGAATCCTGTGGACACTACTTCCTCTCATTCCAGCTGAGTTCCAATTTCTTTTAGTGTCTTACTTTTTATTGGTGGTGATCTGTGTAAGTGGCAATGCAAAAGTGCTCCAAAATGATCAAATGGCAAGTAGCTTTTCGGTTTTTGGTAGAAAACTTTCGTTTTTTGGTAAATTTTGAACAACTCTGTTCTACTCGATCTTTGAGAAGCAGAGCCCTGCTTAGTTATTGAATGTAAACAGATACGTCTTTCACACTTCCTATTACTAAGGAACCTGTATCTTGAGCGGATTCCTGCGGTGTCCATGCAATACGCATTCGAGTGATGAATTCTCTTTGTTGCATACTTGGTAATAGTAGATGGATTTCCTGCTGAGTACCCTCACCTACAAATACCATTTCCGCTTCCTCGAATTGGTGGTTTTCATTGAAATCTATCCATATTCTCCACCTCATTTCACAAGTATGTTGAAAATGTTCAGCATTGAAGAATAGGTGATTTTCCCTCGCCGCAAACAGATCGAAAATGTAGTGGGTTTGGTCTTGATATCCATCTTCCTGCTCCATGTTGTCAGCCTGCATACCGTTAATTTCCAAAAATTCAATCCAGGTGATTTCAGGTTGTTCAATAGCTACTTTATCATAGCTTACTTCTTCCTGAATCTTCCAGCTGGTTATCCCAGCAAAACTTGCTTCTTGTGCATTTATGTAGGTCTTCCCATCTACTCCAATCACAGGCTCATACTGAATGGTATCTACCGTTTCAAAGTAACTGACCGAGTCTGAAGCAATCCAGTTATCTGTCTTCCATTCCGTTTGCGCGGTGAGCCTTACCGAGACGATCATCATAAACATTTGTAAGAGGAATAGGGCTTGTATTTTCATCGTATTGTGCTTTTGGAAATTTATTGATTGTTGTTAATAAAGGAAAAGGAAGCGCTCAAAGCGTTTAGACTTTTTCACGCTTCCTTAGGAAGTGTGTTCATTGATGTGTTTGCTCTTGTGTAAATTCTTACTAAAAAAAGAATTGTTGTTCATAGTTTGGCGTCGGGGCGGTTCAACTAAAACTGCTGTTGTTTCGCCCTTCTTACACTACAAATATGGCCGCAAAATGGCAGATGTATAGCCGATATTCTGTTTTCGGATAGGATGAGAATTTTTTTGGTAGGATTGACCCATTTATTGGACGGGAGCGGTTTGTAGATCAGGTATAGCACCTGGCTTAGCTTTCCAAATGGAGACGAAAGTATAACTCAAAATGGCGAACCAAAGCAATTGGGTATTGATATTGGCATTGGGCAATACCAGGAAGAACATTAGCCAGTAGGGGAAGCCAAGGCGGGTAAAGCAGTTGATCAAGAAGATCAAGAGGATTATAAATCCAATTATCCCATAATCAAAAAAGAAGGCAGGGATAATGCCCGTGTCAATTTTTTCTGTGTCATCGTCAACAATGATACCGGCCATGAAGTCGGCTAAAAAAACGCCGGCTGCCCCAGCTCCTTGCCCCGTCCAATAGTTGATGTCACTATCTTCTCCAGCCGTAAGCAATAAATAAGTCGGACCAATGCGGGCAAAGGCACTTCCATCTACTTCCTGGAGTTTGACCATTCGTTTCTTTTTGTCTAAACTTGGATCGAATAGTACTTCGGAAACATTACTTAGCCGAGTGGCTACTTCATTGGAGGAATTTTGGATGAATAGTACCAGCCCCCCCACGGCTACTACTCCCAAGTATGGGAATAATTTCCGAAGGATAGCATCTCCCTTTCTGTAAAACATGGCCGCCCAATCCATTAGATTCACGGCAACGAAAATAAAGCCATAGGCTGATTTGGATAGTACAATACACATCATATAAGCTATGGCTACCTTTAGCATGGGCTTGTCCCGCGCATGATCTCTCATGTGTGCGTAACATAAGAAAGCTACACTCAGCATAAAGGCAGCATAGGAAGGTTCACTGGAAAATCCCATGGGCCGCCCGCCCCCACCCCCTTCGTGATAGTACACCTTGATGTACTTCAATACAAAGGCATTGCGAAACCCAATCGTATCGAAGGCGAAGCCAAAGAACAAGTTCACGGCATAGCTGTAGATGATGAGTCTAAAAGCAAATACAATATCTCCGGCTGGGCAGCGCCGAATCATATTGTATAAAATAGTTGTCTCTAATCCGTAAACGAGGGTGTAGATAACTGACGTGTATCTAATGTTGGGGTATTGAATAACGTTAACAATCAAAACGTAGATCAGAAAAACTACTAAGGTAAACCAAGTGTAGGTGCTATTTTTTCTGCTTAGGATCAAACCATAGCCAATGCAGAACCCCATCAAAAGATGAAAGGGCGTGAGCATAGCCTTGCCAATGTTGGCAAAGCTGATGCCAGTATAGGTCATTACAACTAGGAGGGCGATGGCTAATTTCCGCATACAAAACTAAGCTGTATGTTGCCCCAAAACATGTTGACTAGCAGGTTGTTTTTGCGTAAATGCCAGGGCTTTCTTCATGCCCTCAGCCAACAAGCTAACATTTTCAGGAGTGATGGACCGAGGGTCAGATATTGGATCAATCATTCTACCCTCAAAAGAATTAATGAAGATATATTTAGAGAATGCTTCTCGATTATCCGGCCTTTCCCGCAGGGCGTTGGCAATGTCGGACAGCATATGTTGATTGATGTCTCTTAAATCAATGGTAGTACAAGTATTCAATTGGTTAAAAAAGGTGGGGGCAAAGGTGACGGAGGGCACTTTCATCAAAGCCGCCTCATAGGCAATGGTGCCGGTAATTGTGGCAACCAAAGCTGCCTGGCGAATCATTTCATAGGAGTTGGTCTTTTCATCCACCAAATACACTCCCGCCAATTTCTTGATGGCCTTGTAGAAATCCTTTGAACGGTCGCCGATGGCATTGGTGTGTTCTTTGATCAAAAGGTTCCAACCTTCAGGTAAGGCTCGCCATAGGTTTTTAATATTCAACAATTGATCCTCATAGTACCGCCCAAAGACGTCGACAGATGCTTCTGGTTGCTTATGAAGCCCTAAGAAGACAAAAGGTTGGTGTTTAACTTCCTCAAATGAGACTCGACTAACGGATTTATAGGTCTCTTTATTCCACTCTTGGTTCCAAGCCATACGCACTCGCTGTCTAACATTGGGCAGTAGCGTTGGATCCAATGGGTCCATGTTTTCGTTGGTGATAAACCTTTTAAGCCGATTGAGCCTTCCCGCCAGACTGCTGGATTTTTTGACAATTTTATCATTGAGCTTCAGATAATCAGGTTTTCGAGCTTCCAAGATTTCACCATTCCACTCTTCTTGTCTTTCAACTTGGAGCAGATGACTTTGTCGCTCATCAGTATAAAAGGCAAATCGATTATCTGGGATGCGGACAACGTGTGGGTTTAAGAATGTACAGCCTAGTTCTGGGCACTGCTTACACATACGGTGTATTAATACTTCGTGTGACCAGGTAATTTCGCCAAAAACAGCTTTAATCTGGTTTTTTGCGATGAAATCGTAGATGGGTTTCTGAATATGTCGTAGATACCGAAAGCCCACGTCTGTTTTATGACGTAGATAACGATCTCCATACATCAATTCATTCAGTTTAAAGTCGTTGACGGTCAAAGCGGGCTTGTCGCTATACGTTAGATTGATCAGTAGGACTCTCTCTTCGCCGTACTGAGACACCAAGAACTTATACAGTGGGCGATTAGTGGCAATCCAGAAGGCATGAATATTACTTTTGTCCAACTGCTGAGCAATTTCATGGAATAGGTAGGTTTTCGTAAAATTTGATAGAATACAAATGTTCATTTCTTAAGGGGATTATCTTCAAAAATATGCTACATGTAGAAGAATATCAGCAGCAAGATTGCGCCAAAAATGAGGTTTAAACGTCTAGTTTTTGCGAAGGATAGTTGTCGTTTTCTCAAAAGCATGAATTGGACTTCACAAGCCAATGCCAAGCAAATGGAATTGATCAGGGTCAGATTGAATAGGTTGAGTTGATCTTGGCTATGTAATAAGAAGATTCCTCCACCCATGGCCAGAAATAGACCCAAGAACCAAATATTCATCTTGTTTGATAGCTCCTCTCTGTATAGGATGTTTTCATTCAAGGCCATGCATATCCAGAACACCATTTGGAAACTCAAGATCGCATAGAGTAGATGGTAATCCTGCCAGGTTTCATCCAATAATCGTAGTGACCCCTTGAATACAAGTGGTACCAAGAAGAGCAATACACTTCCAACAATTAGGATGAAAACCAAGAAGATAGAGAAATACTTATCTAGGGCAGCGGGGGGCGATTGATACATTTTTTTGAAGAAAATAATGTTTACTACTTGATGTATCATGACAACGGCAGCAGCAAAGCGGAAATAAAAAGCATAGATACCGACCTGCTCCATGTCCAAAAAGTATTCAATAAAGATCCGAGCACTACCCGTTAGGCAGATAATGAGGAAAGAAGATACCAGCAGATTCTTTCCAAATTGCATGGACTCTTTATAACTCGACCAGGAGAAGTCATTTCTAGTCTGTAGGAATCGATAGGCGTGCAAGCCGAAAAGGAACATCAGATAGATGCCAAAAATCAACTCCAAGACCGCGAAATCCAGTGTAGTCCCAGAGGAATACAACCATAAATTATATAGATTCAGCACTAGAAATAGTCCTCCATCCAAGAATACCGCTGGAAAGATCTTCTCATGTGACTTCAAAATGGAAGATAGCATCACCTGCATGGCTATGATCCCTCCGATCAAGAGCGCAAAGGCCAGCTTATCTGGCATTAAAGTATACACAAACTGGTTGATCAAGAAACAGGTGCCCAGGATGCTGCTGATCGTCAAGGAATGGAAGTAAAAGGCAGATTTAAAACCTTCCCGTTTGGATTTCAAGTTGAAAAAAGGGTAGGCTCCCTGCAGGCCACAGTTCAGGGGGATAGCTATGATCAGCCCTATGGATAAGGCGTATTCAAAGAGACCGTAATCTGCCGTGTCATCTATGAAGTTGGAAAGAAAGAGCGCCGCTGTAAAAGCATTGAGCTTAATGAATCCAAAAACGATTGTAAACCCCGATAGTTTTACTAACTGCGCCTTCAGTTGTGGCAGAAGGTCTACGCGTTTAATGGATAGCTTTTTCATATACGGCTGTTTCTAGGGTGTATTGTTCCTTCCTTTCTAACTTAGCTTCTACATCTTCAATATTCCGCTGGATGTGCCGCAATGCTTGAGATACGTACATACCGGGTTCATGGAGTGACTTGGCTACGGTGGCATTGCTACCGATGGAGATACTGTCGCCAACTTTTACTCCTGGATTGAAGACGCAGCGTGATCCCACATACACATTATTGCCAATAATGATCTCTCCTTCTACCCGGATGCGTTTGCGCCCGGTTGGGGCGTGCATGAATCCATGGGTCCAGAATTGGGTGCCCAGCCCGCCAATTGTTGAGTTCTTCCCAACACTGATGGATTTTGTACAATCTAAATGATGCTTACTGATCACCTGTCCAAGTTCATCCAGCCGCAGGGTAGCGACACCGAGACAGATTGGCGGAGCGCCGCGGAAAATGCTATTGTCTCTCGCGATGGCAGCTTCTCTCCGCATGAGAATATTCAACGGGCCCTTGATCCGGTTTTTTGATTTAATAAAGGCCCTTTCTCGTAAGAGGAGTTTTCTAACCTGAATAATATTTAGATGACCAATATGGGTGTGTTTATCCATGTAAATATGGTCACACCGAAGGAAAGAACAACCTATTTTGGCCGTAGGGTGTATTTTATGTCCGAGTAGGTTGAGTAGTGATACAGCTAGCTTGGACGGAACCAACAAGCTAATGATGGCAGTTAGGAACGACTTCATGACGATTTAAGTAGGGGGTTATTTGCTTAATGTGTACTGATTTATCAGCTAAGTGTTGCAGTTTCTTTGATTCAAGTAGCTGAAACGGCCACGTTATCTGTGGTCTTGGGAGCTAATACCACCTGATGATGATATATCGCTAGCGTAGCTATGTAATAGGCCAAGTGGAGGTAGTCTGAATCCTCGTAAGCCCAGCTTGACTTATCAAAATATTTATTTGCTACTTTTTGTAGTTGGAATTGTTTGATGAAAGAGTCTTTGCTTTCCAGGTCTTTCTTCAATATCTCACCGATTTTCTTTCCAAGGGGACCATTAAACAATTGATGTAAGGTCATGGATACTGCCTTGGCACGGTAATAGGTCAAATCATTAAGCTTGTCTCGAAAGGCTTTACGCAGAACATACTTATAGATAATATTTTTCTTTCGACCGAAGCGGGCACGCCCCAGCATCGGTTTCGTGGCCATCCCAAACGGGATACCGGAACTGAATTCTGCCACCTCTTTATTGTAGAAAGGCATGGCGATGTAAGTATTGTTGATTCGAGCAATATCTTGGAGGTAGCGCATATCATAGATGTATTGCTCGCTCCATTTTAGCCGTACAATTTCATTATATAGCGCTCTACTACTCGGGCATTTGTCTATGTTCAGATCTAGAAGGCGGGTGATTTTCTCATAATAGTCAGTAGGTAAGCCCTTATCCTTGATCTTTTGCTTATCTATCTTGAGATAGAACTTATTGATGTATTGCTTTAGATCAAAGATATGCATGGCCTTATAGAGGTTCCGGAAGATTCTACTGTTGGTTTTCTCCCATCCCAGTGTTTTCAGTATGGGTATGATCACTTTTTTACTAAATGGATTCAATCCGTTCTTTAACCACCATTTATCCTGGTGTTTTAGTAAGGAATAAGCCCATTTATCTACCTCATTTAGGGCTGGCGTATGGAGTCGGGTATCTTGCCCTGCATAGTACATCTCCTCTGGTGTACCTTTAAAGTGGCCAAATATCCAGGTTCCGTAATAAGGATTATTCATTCGAAGAACCTTTGCTTCAAAGTCTTGAATTACTTGAGGATCATCGGGGTCAATTTCTTTCAGGGTATTTTCTATATCTAGGTGTTTGGCAATGCTAGTAGAGTAAACAGATTCATCTTGTTCTGTATCCTTTACTTTAAATGAAAGAGAATCCAGGTGATCACCATTGGCGATATCATCCAATGATATCAACATGGCGATCGAATCCAATCCGCCGGATAATAAAACGCGGTTTTTTGCAGATAGAAAGGGCTTATGAGCCAACTGAAATTCTCGACGTAACATACGGAAGTTTTCCTCCTCCGAATAAGGGTTGTCGTATTGCGCTAGCTTGACCGCGTATACCGTCTTGGAGACCAGCTCGAGTTCTTCATTAAAAATGAGGTGTTGCCCCATCTTTATTTCACTGACTCCTTCGTAAAAGGTAAAACCATCCAGTAGATAGCCAGAGTAGAGCAGCTGAAAAACACCGGCTTTATTAAAGGCCACCCGATTCTGGTACTTTGCTACCTCATGCATAACCGACCCGATACAGAGTTGAGCTCTATTTAGAGCGTAATAGGCTGTTTTGATACCAGAGGCATCCCTCATCATATGTACATGTAGGCCTTCCTTTTCAATAGCAAGCAGAAAATAGTTTCCATTGAGCAACTTGTGGATGCTTCGCTGCTCAAGCCGATCTAAGGACTGCAATTTTTGAGCGACTGGCTCAAATTTTGAGTGAGTTAGGTTGGTCTCAACAAAAAAGACGAAGTGCGTACCTTCTACTCGGAAGTCTGTTGCTTCTAGTTGGTAGGTGCAGTTGAAGAAACCGATTTTATCAGAAAGGGCGTTTTTAGGAGCCGGAGCTGGGGTCTGGGTACATCTAATTAGCATATAAGTAGTTTTGATTATCTGTGGGCAATGTAAAGTTCACGTCAAGACAACGATTAAATTAGACATTTCGATAATCGGTGGTCTTGAGCCATTTTTTGGTAGAAGGAAGCCTTTTTATGGTAGATATATGCTAGATGTGTTGTCCTGTGCTACAGCTAAAATTATTGGTTGGCACAACTTATACCCCGGTTTTACCGTAGAAGCATTTTGACCAAACAATACAAACTCACTGAAAAGTTGAGCATGAAAAGCTGCTTTTGAGACCATTAGATGAGTAACCCAAACAATAATTACGCGAGAAAACCTGACGAAATTTCTATTCGGGCCCTTCTGCTGAAGGCTTGGGAGTATTTCTTGTTTGTGTTAAAGAGGTGGTACATAATTGGGATCTTGACCATGTCCCTAGGAATACTCCAATATAGAAAAATTTCTAAAGTAAAACCAACTTACCCGGCGAATGTCCAAATATCAGTCTTACCTCACAAGATTGAAAAAGAGTTTAAAACCCTTATCCAAATATATACGCGTCTTTTGAACTCAAAGATGCTTATGCGGGAACTTCTTTTGGAAAAAATTGATTCGATTCCTTCTGATTCGCTACTCATTAATCGATATCTACAAGTGTATTACGATCATAAACCAGAAGACCTAGATCCCGATATTCCGATCGGATTTCTATTCGAACATGACACCATTCCGGAATTTACCGTACAGGAATTAAAAGTGTTTAAGCTCATTCTGGATAAAATTAGTACCCCAGTAGGAGGGCATGTGGACGGCTTTGTGAGTTTTGGGATTGATGAGAAACTTGGTGTGATTGCAATCAGTACCTCTACGCCAGACCCTGAACTCTCATTAATTATTATCGATTTCCTTCTGGAGAAAACTATCCAAAGAATTGACAAGAATACCCTTTTCTCTCCTCAGGTCGCCTATGAAGAAATGGCAGCGGAGACCGATTCATTGGCGGATAACTACCGACGACTGTATTATGATCTCAATAAAAGTCGCGATACCTACGAGCGTTACCTAAAGCAACCTGATTCTTTGATTTCCGAACCCTATCGGAAGTCCATGCACAATAAGATTCTCCGGTTAGAAGTAGAGGCAGAGATCAACAAAACGGGGTATCTTGCCTCCTTGGAGCAGCTTAAGGGAGCAAAAATCGATATGGATAATGAGACGGTATTGATGCAACTCATTGATAAAACACTGCCTCCGATAGACTACTACAAGCCTTCAGCTAAAGTGGCTGCCGTAAAGGGTGGAATTGGAGGATTCGCTTTGGCATTGTTCCTGATCGTGAGCTTTAAACTATTCAAAGATGTGTTGCGGGAAGTGGATGAAGATGGTGAAGAAGTAGATAATGAGAAGAAAGATTCAGAGGAGCAGGAGGAGGTCCCATCTGTCGTGTGGTACCGGAGAATTTGGATGAAGTTGCGAGGGCTGGTGGCTAGACCTATTTCATTTATTCGAAGCCAGTTCGCACGAATCAAGTTACCCCGCCTGCGAAAAAGATAAGAGATCAAAGAGTAGTTATGCTTATAGTGCTACAACTCTCCCCTCCGCAATTGCTGTTAAGGGAAAGAAAAAAGCACCATTCCATTCTCCAAACACACTGATTGGATGTCCACCACTCAAGGCTAGTAGTTTCCAACTGGCAGTGATGGGCTTACCCAAGGAAATGAATCCCTTTGCCTGATCTAGCAGCATTAATTCTTCTCCTTCTAGGACGGGTATTACATCATCCAATAAGCAAGGAAAGTAGCTAATCCATGGATTTTCAGCAAGGGCTTCTGCATAGCCTTTAGCCAATGATTCAAAGGAAGGAAAGCCATTTAGGCCTTCAAAAACTTTTTGCGACCAGCCAAATTCCTTCAGGAGTGCACGTTGCGGACGACTGGCCGGATAAAATACAACTTCTGCTCGTAGGGCGGCTCCGACAGGCCATTGTTGTTCGAAATTGCCCTGTCCAAACACAAAATCCAATAGCAGAGCATATTGCTGACTTTTTTCTCCCAATAACCAACAACGTCGATACCTCAAATTCTCTTCTTCTCCAAAGGTTTGTCCTAGTATGAGCCAATGGTCAAATATCCCTTTTTGAGAAAGTACAACTTCCTTTTTCATGTTCACCCCGGCATAGCTAATCAATTCATCTTGAAGGTTTTTAGGCAAACGATCCAATTGCTGAAAACTCTGGGCAAATAGGTGAAGGTCGCCGATCAATGCGAGTAGCCGTTCATGCCAATCTTCTTGATCTAAGAAATCCTTTACAAGCCTGATTTGCTTACCGATACTACCCAATTTCGCGTCTACCATCCGAGCAGCGAAGGAATCCCAAAATTCGGCGGGTTGCTCTTTCGCTACAGCTAATCCCTGTCGAATGAGGTTACTTAGCCATTGCTTCAGCTCGATGATTCCTTCTTGCATGCTGGCGTAGCGCTTCGCGGCAATGCGCTGAGCTTGTACTGGGATAGGATTCGAAGAGGTGGGAGTGGGAGGTTGAGCCTGGATACTCTGCCATTTCTTTACCCAATCTGGAGGATCATAAGTTACTCTTATCCGCTCGTCTTGCCGTAGGAGCAGCATAATCAGCCCTAATGCATGCCGACAGGGGCGCTGCCGACTCCGGCAGGTACAGCCAAACTTTTGCTTTTCTAGATCAGCTACTACCTTGTGGATGAGGGAAGGGGCCGTTTGGTAGTTCGCCCAAAGTATTTTTTCATTACCTTCGATCATCAACCATTTTCTGCCAGCATAAGAAACCCCTCTCGCCTTTTGCAAGGTATCGGAGTCCGGAGCCAGTGCATAGAGTTGGTCATAATTCATAAGGCTGAATTAATGCGCGATCAGGCTAGAAAGTCAAACTTTCTCAAGGGACAGAAGACAGAGGATATTCTTTAATTAATCCTCATCGGATTCTACCAGAATACCAAGTGCTTGCATGGCTTTTTCAGAGGCGGTTTGTTCTGCACTTTTCTTATTGAAATCATCAGCAACGGCCATCTTTTTTCCATTGACCATAACGGCCACTTTAAAGCGATCGCGTTTTTCAAACTTGTAACGTGCTAAGAGCTTGTAACTAACCGTCTGTCCATTCTTTTGACACCATTCGAGCAGTTGACTTTTGTAGTTGTCATCGAAACTTTCTAGTTCGTGTACATCTACATAATTGCGCAGGACTTTTCGGATAACAAAGCGCTTGGTCCTAAAGTAGCCCTGTTCGAGATAAACTGCCCCCACAAGCGCTTCTACTGCATTTCCAAGCATGGAACGACTCAAGCGGGTGTTGTTGTACTCCGCCAGAAGCATGTCCAGTCCCATTTTGTCGCCAATCTTATTTAAAGACTTTCGCTTCACGATTTTGGAGCGCATCTTCGTAAGAAAACCTTCGTTGCTATTAGGATACTTTTTGAAGAGATATTCTGCTACAATAGTTCCTAAAACCGCATCGCCAAGATATTCCAGGCGCTCATTATTCTGTAGGGCATAAGCCTTATCAGAAATCGTTGATTTGTGCGAGAAAGCTAATTTGAAGATGTTGAGGTTAGCTGGGATAAAGCCCGTCAGCGATCGTAGGCGTCGCGCCAGCATTTTGTCAGGGGAGAAATAGTAATTGTAAATTCGCTGAATAAGTCTAAATAATGCCATCCACTTTTTGTTGAGAAAAAGATTATCAGGCAACCAGCTCTTGTCCAAAAGTTTCTTGTTGTTTCCTTAATAGAAACGATCTATGCGGATGAACGACCAAGATCGTCTGACGCAAAAACTTCAGGACACACTTGCGGGAATACGTTTTTCTCGCATGGGTTACCAATGAATAGAGCAATGTAAAAGCGAATGGAAGCAGTAAAAACGCTCAGTTGATAGGAATGATGTGCAGATTCGAATGGAATCCGAAGATATGGATAATGCAGGGCCAGAAAAAGAGATCATAAACGATAAACGCTCGATCTATCCGACCTTGGATTAACCATCTTCAAAGCAACCTGCCAAAGTTCATATTCGATAGCAGGCAAATGTTAAAGAGTGAATAATGTGCTTTTGATTATTCATTATTCATTCCTGAACACTTCTTGATGCGTTAGACGCAAATCCGAACATCCTACCGTTTCAAATAAAGTGATTCTACTCTTCGAATCGCTTAAAGATTACCGATGAATTATGACCACCAAACCCAAAAGTATTACTCAAGGCCACGTTTACTTCTCTCTCCTGGGCTTCATTGAACGTAAGATTTAACTTAGGATCAAAAGCCGGATCATCCGTAAAGTGGTTGATCGTTGGTGGAATCTTATTATTTTGAATGGCCAAAATGCAGGCAATCGCCTCAATCGCACCTGCTGCACCCAGCAAATGGCCGGTCATTGATTTAGTGGAACTGATATTCAACTTATAAGCATGCTCTCCAAATACTTTTTGGATCGCCTTTACTTCTGCTACATCACCTAAAGGAGTGGATGTGCCGTGCACATTGATATAGTCTACGTCTGAGACCTCCAAACCTGCATCGGCCAAGGCCATTTTCATAACGTTGGCAGCGCCTAGACCTTCAGGGTGCGGAGCCGTAAGGTGGTGGGCATCGGCTGTTGCTCCGGCACCTACAATCTCTGCAATGATATGAGCCCCTCTCTTCTTGGCATGTTCTAACTCCTCTAAAATAATGGCTCCGCCGCCTTCTCCCAATACAAAACCATCTCTATCTACGTCAAAAGGGCGTGAGGCTGTTTTACAATCATCGTTGCGAGTGGAGAGGGCTTTCATGGCGTTGAAGCCTCCAATTCCGGCTTTTGTAACCGTAGCCTCGGACCCTCCCGTTACGATGATATCATTTCTTCCCAGTCGAATGTAATCGAAAGCATTCATTAGTGCATGTGACGAAGAGGCACAGGCTGAAACGGTAGCATAATTAATACCGCGAAAACCGAAGCGCATAGAGATCAAACCAGATGCAATATCTGCGATCATTTTTGGGATCATGAAGGGATTATAGCGTGGTGTACCATCGCCGCCCTCAAAATCTTCGATTTCCTTTTCTAATGAACGTAGCCCTCCGATTCCGGAAGCCCAAATTACTCCAATTCTATCCTTGTCAAGATCTTCACTATCTATTCCGGCATGTTTGATCGCTTCGTGAGCTGTCATCATAGCATAGACGGAGAATTTATCCATCCGGCGTAAATCTCTCCGATCCAGTACATCAGTAGTATCTAAGTCCTTGATCTCACAGGCAAACTGTGTCTTAAACTTACTAGCGTCAAAGTGCGTAATGGCATTCGCACCACTGACCCCATTCATTAGAGCTGTAGCATACTCCTCGATATTATTACCGATCGGTGTAAGAGCCCCTAGTCCAGTTACAACAACCCTTTTCATATCCCAGTATAAATTTGAAGAAAATCTTAATCAGGTTTAACCTGAGTCTTTGGGAAGTATCAACTTAAAGAAGAGTGATAAAAATCCACAAATCGGAAGCAACTTCCAACTTGTGGATTTGGGAATAATTATCTTGTATCAAATTATTCTTTACGACAAGTCAATTAACCTAGTTCACCAGCAAGGTATTCTATGGCATGACCTACTGTCTGAATATTCTCAGCTTTTTCGTCAGGAATAGCAATTTCGAATTCCTTTTCAAATTCCATGATCAGCTCTACCGTATCTAGTGAATCCGCACCTAGATCATTCGTAAAGCTTGCCTCTGGTGTAACTTCAGAGGCGTCAACACCTAATTTGTCGACAATAATTTTCTGTACTCTTTCTGCAATGCTAGACATAAGAAATCCGCTTTATTGGTTTACGAATCAGCTGCAAAGAAAAAGATAAGTCCCTTGATAACCAAAGTTTTTCATTATTTTTTGAATGGCTGAACCCCCTCATGGATAGGTACATATTGGGTCAACTAAGGCTAAATCCTCAATTTCTTTAACAATTACCAGTCTTGGCCAAACCTATAGAGATAAAATCCTATGCTCTGCCAAATCATATTTGTAAGCCAAAATCCCTCTATTTCAGCGGGATAGTGCCTTTTTACGCCTTCATTTAGCCCATAAAACCACCAAATTCACCTATTCTTCAGGATAATTTTACTTTGGAGGCACTTTGTTTATTGTATTTTTTACACTTAGTATACATGAGGATTGTTATTTTTGCGGGAAATCAGTAGAAAATAATTGATTTTCTGCCTGTTATGGATAGGCCTTTACTAACTGTGCACTTAACCTGATTAAAAGCTTCGTATAATGAAAATTGTAGATTGGCAAAATACCAAGATTGTTGCTACTGTTGGACCTGCGTCCAGTTCTTATGAAAACCTATTGGAACTAGTGAAAGCAGGAGTAGATGTATTTCGTTTAAATTTTTCTCATGGTACCCACGAAGATCACAAGGAGGTGATCAATCGGATTTGCTATATCAATGAGAAGTACAATCTGCACATTGGTATTTTGGCGGATTTACAAGGCCCTAAACTTCGCGTTGGCAAGATTGAAAACAATGCTTTACCAATCAAAGAAGGGGATATTCTCACCTTTGTCAACGAAGAGTGCTTAGGTAATATGGAGAAGATCTACATGAGCTACCCGCAATTTGCTCAGGATGTAAATGTGGGAGAAAGAGTCTTAGTAGATGATGGAAAACTGGTATTAGAGGTGGTTGAAACCAATGAGGTAGATCTGGTACGCCTTAAAGTACTATTTGGAGGGGTTCTTTCGTCCAATAAGGGGGTAAACTTGCCCAATACGAAAATCTCTCTCCCCTGCATAACAGAAAAAGACGAAAGAGATCTCACTTTTATACTTACTCAACCGGTGAATTGGATCGCTCTCTCGTTTGTGCGCTCGCCAAAAGATATCAAAGACTTGCAGAGTAGGATAGAAGCGGCAGGGCATCCAGCCAAGACGATTTCCAAGATAGAAAAGCCTGAAGCAATTGAAAAGATCGATAAGATCATCAAAGCATCCAACGGTATCATGGTGGCACGGGGAGACTTGGGGATTGAGGTGCCCATGGAAAAACTACCCTCGATACAGAAGGAAATCATTCGCAAATGTATACAACGTGCACGGCCAGTAATCGTGGCTACGCAGATGATGGATAGCATGATCACTAATCCTAGCCCGACTAGAGCAGAGATCACGGATGTTGCCAATGCCGTTCTGGATGGAGCGGATGCTGTCATGTTAAGCGGAGAAACATCAGTTGGAAAGCATCCTGTGAAGGTGGTACAGGCCATGAATAAGATCATCGACGAAACAGAGAAACATTATTCCTTCGAAGGCCGTAGACCTACCCCTTCTGAAAAGTCTAGAACCTATCTTTCTGACGCCGTTTGCTTCAACGCTGCTCGGGTAGCAGAAGAGATCAAAGCCAAAGCGATCGTCGGGATGACTAGCTCCGGGTACACTGCATTTAAGATATCAAGCTTCCGTCCTAAGCCTGGAATCTACATTTTTTCAGATAGAATGAACATGCTGGCTACCTTGAATTTGGTATGGGGAGTACGCTGTTTTTACTACGATCGATTCACTACTACCGATGGTACTTTCAAGGATGTGACTGATATCCTTAAGAACTCTGGGAAACTGGAAGAAGGTGATGTAATCGTCAATACGGCTAGTATGCCCATCCACCAGAGACACCGTACCAATACCTTAAAGGTAACGATAGTGGACAAGGAGATGGGAGAAGAGTAGAAAAGCAATCTTTTACCTGCAAGTGCGTTATATCATAACGGCTTCGAGCCATTGTAAACAAAGAGTTGAAAATCAGGAATAAAGTTCCGACTTTTGTGTTTTGATGGCTCGACTGAAGTATTAAACTATTGACCGTTATGAGTAGTTGTGGTAAAACCCCGGTAATAAGCATATTTCTCGTACTGCTGAGTTTGCCCATCCTGGCCCAAAGAGTATCAGAACAGGAGATCGGCATCCAAAAATTATTTATTGAAGCTAGTGGCGAACGTCTATTGGGAAATTTCGATAAAGCGATTCCCTTGTTCGAAGAGGTGTTGAAGAAAGATAAGACCAATCACGCCGCAGCTTATGAATTGGCCCGCATTTATGCGGTGACTAACAAGGATGATGAAGCGATTAAGTCCTTGAAGAAAGCTATTGCAAGCGCTCCCACTAATATCTGGTATCAACAGTTCTTGGCCGATGTTTACGAGAAAACAGGCCAATTTGAAGCGTCAGCCAAGCTGTATGAACAATTGGTGAAGCAGTACCCACTTAATGATTCCTACTACTTTAAATGGGCATTCTATCTGGTGAAGGACAACGAAATAGATAAAGCAATCAAAGCTTATGACGCCTTGGAAAAACAAAAGGGGATCAATGAAGAAACCATACGTCGTAAGCATGCGCTATACCTGGGGAGTGGTGATAACAAAAGAGCCGGTCGAGAACTACAAAAGTTAGTCAATGCCTTTCCACAAAAGGTTTCCTACCGCTTACTACTGGCGAACTTTTATGACCAAATCGGAGATCGAAAAAATGCCGAATCCACTTACCGTGATGTACTGAAAATTGATGCTAACAATGCAAAAGCAAAGCTAGCCCTGTCTGGTAATGCTGGGAATAGCCGTGAAGGGCAGTATATTGAAAGCCTTAAACCTATCTTTTCTCAAGCGGATGTTAGTATTGATCTGAAACTAGGCAAGCTTTTTCCTTTAATCAACAAGGTGGCTAATGATAATAATCGACAGCTAGCAGATCAATTGATCCAATTAACTGATATTTTGGAAGAGGTGCATCCTGGAGATGCCAAAGGGTTTGCAGCAGCCGGAGATATTCTCTATCACACGGACCGTGCGGATCGGGCTCTCCCAAAATACTTGAAAACCTTGGAGTTGGATGAGACAGTCTTCGCCGTTTGGGAGAATGTGATGTACATCCATTTTGAAAATCAAGACTTTGAATCTTTGCAGAAGGTATCTGAGGAGGTAATGGATATCTTTCCCAACAAGGCAGTCATCTATTACTTAAATGGACTTTCGCTTGTTCAAGTAGGACAAACGGAAGATGCTATAGATATACTCGATCAAGCCTTATTGATGGCGGGTCAGGATGGGAAACTCAAATTTGACATCCTAAATCAAATTGGCGAAGCTTATAATGCCGAAGGTAACTACGCTGATGCAGATCAATCCTTTACCGAAGCTTTAGCCTTGAACCAGAAATCTGCTATGACCTATATGCGATACGCTAAGGCCGTAGCCGAAAGAGAAGGGCAGGAAGAAAGAGCTAAGTCGCTAGCCAAGAACGGCCTCGACCTAGCTCCTAAGATCTCCATTGTGCAGGCAGAACATGGTCGAGTGTTGTATTTACTGAAAGATTATGCGTCGGCGCAAAAGTGGTTAGATAAGGCTATTGATGGCAAAGGAGGAGAGGACCCTAAAGTGTTGGAATATTATGGTGATCTCCTATTTCAACAAGGAGATGCCGAGCGCGCCATTTCTTTTTGGACCCAAGCACAAGAAAAAGGTAATCGATCCCCCTTGTTAGAGCGCAAAATCGCCCAAAAGAAACTCTTGAAATAACCATATGAAACACGTTTTGAATAATATCCCCAAATTATCCAAATTCTTGCTGCTCGCTCTATTACTGATTGCCTCTTCCTGTAAGAGTATTAGAAAGATCACTGGTGCAAAGCCAGATGAGTTAAGTCCAGCTAAGGTGCAGCAACGGATGATTCGGAATCAGGTACAGGCAGAATGGCTGACCGGTAAGGCTAAAATTGGCTTTGAAGGCCTGGGGCAAAAGATGGGAGCAACCTCCACGATAAAATTACGTAAGGATAGTGTATTGTGGATGAATGTTAAGAAATTAGGGTTTGAGGTAGCCAGAGTAATGGTGACGAAGGATTCCGTCTTCCTGCTCAATCGGCTGAGAAATCAATACCTGGCACAGGACCTGAACTATTTGGAGCAGGAATACAACCTTCCGGCAGACTTTAATTCCTTGCAGGCTCTAATTCTTGGCAATCCTATTTTTTACGTGAACCGCAATTTGAAACTGGAAAATACACCAGAAGCTTATCACCTATTTGCCAGTGAAGGAAGCAAGGTAAATGACTTCTGGTTAGCCCCGGAAAGCTTCTTGTTAAACAAGATGAGTTTTGAGGATAAATCTAGTCGCAGAAGCTTGGCATTCTTATTGCAGGAATATGCAGAAACCGCAGATAATCAGAATTTTTCGTATCTTCGTAATGTCGATTTAAATAGTCGCGAAACGGGACAAGTCAGCATCGAAATCTCTTTTTCAAAGGTGGTTTTGAACGAACCTACGGCCTTTAGATTTGATATTCCAAAGAGATATACGCGTGTAGATTAAGCTAATGGGCAAATACCTAATCACAGTCATACTACTTTTTTACATTCCCCTATCGATTTTCGGACAGGACCGTAAGGTGCTCGAAGAACAGCGGAAGCAGCTTATTCAAGAGATTGAACAAACCTCTACACTTCTCGCCACGGCCAAAAAGAATAAGGAAGCTGCACTGGATCGCTTCTTTGTACTGCAGCGGCAAATCAAAAAAAGACAACAACTTATCAATACCCTCAAGGAAGAATTGGTACTTACAGATGCCAGTATCCTGCGCGTGGATGAAGTTATCACCTTTCTCAGTAATGATATTGATCGCTTAAAGAAGGAGTATAGCCAAATGCTCCGCATTGCTTATCGGCACAGGAAATCTCAAAGTTTTCTCGTATTTCTCTTTTCGGCACGGAACTTTAATGATGCCTACCGGCGTTGGCAGTATATCCGCCAGTATGATCGTTACCGAAAACGACAAGCGGAAGTTATCATTGCTACTCAGGAAAGTCTGCGTGATCGCGCCTCAACCTTGGTAGCTAGAAAGGAAGAAAAGCAGAAATTATTGACCTCCAGCCTGCAACAACAGTCTTTGTTAAGCAGGGAGCTAAAAGAAAAAGATGAAATACTTAGTTCCTTAAAAGAAAATGAAGCTCAGCTCTCCGGTGTCCTAAAAAAGCAACAAGCCGCGCATCAAAAGCTAAACGATGCGATTGAGGAAATTATAGTTGCTGAAATGGCTAAACGACGCAAAGAAGCAAGAAGCAGCGAAGCACTTGCAAAGCGTAAAGAGGAAGCTAAAGAGGTTGCAGGAGGGAAAACCTTGGCTAGTAATCTGGTGGCCAACTTCAGAAAAAACAAGGGTCGTTTACCCTGGCCCGTGCAAGAAGGCATAATTACCAAAAATTTTGGAACCCAACCTCACCCTACACTAAAGGGCATTCAAATTAGCAATAATGGTATTGATATAGAAACAAACAAAGAAGCAACTGTCTATGCTATATTTGACGGTGAGGTGGTGGGAGTCCAATTCATCCCAGGCTACAAAACTACCGTCATCTTACAACATGGGCAGTACTATTCTGTTTACTCTAATTTAGAGGATACCTTCGTAAAAAGAGGGGAACATATTAGTGCCAGCCAACGTATTGGCAAGGTAGGTCGGGACAAACCTGAGCTACATTTTGAAATCTGGAGAGAAAAACAAAGACTCAATCCTGTACATTGGGTTAATAAAAGTAAAAGAGGCTAGTTTCTATGGGAAACGAATGGAATTTAGGCGAAAAACAAAAGTTAGGGCTCAAGAAGAACACAGAATATGCTATCCTGATAGGACTTGTAACCAGAGACCAATCCGAGACACAAGTCCAAGAATATCTTGATGAGTTGGAGTTTTTAGCAGAGACAGCAGGTGCAAAAACGCTAAAGCGATTTGTGCAAAAATTGCCCCATCCTGATAGTAAGACCTTTATTGGGAAAGGAAAATTAGAAGAAGTCAGCGAGTATATCGAACGACACGAGGAAATCAATATGGTCATTTTTGATGATGACCTTTCCGGGAAGCAAAACAGTATACTCGAAGAAAAGCTGAAGGTCAAGATTATTGATCGTAGTAGTTTGATCTTGGATATTTTCGCGAGCCGTGCACAAACCGCTCAGGCCAAAACACAGGTTGAGTTAGCGCAGTTGCAGTATATGTTGCCTCGCTTGCGAGGTCTATGGACGCACTTGGAAAGACAGAGAGGGGGGATCGGTATGAGAGGACCCGGTGAAAAGGAAATTGAGACTGACCGTCGTATCGTCCGGGATCAAATCTCTAAACTCAAAGCTAAACTGGAAAAGATTGACCGGCAAAACATGACCCAACGGAAGACGCGAGGACAAATGATCCGCGTGGCCTTGGTGGGCTATACCAATGTCGGTAAATCTACCTTGATGAATACCCTGAGTAAATCGGAAGTCTTCGCGGAGAACAAGTTATTTGCAACCCTAGACACCACAGTCCGTAAAGTGGTATTTGGAGCGATGCCATTTCTGCTGTCGGATACAGTTGGGTTCATTCGGAAGTTACCTCACCATTTGGTAGAAAGTTTCAAATCTACTTTGGATGAGGTTCGAGAAAGTGATTTGTTGGTACATGTGGTCGATATTGCGCATCCGCAGCATGAAGATCATATCCGAACGGTGAATCAAACCTTGAAAGACCTTGATGTGTTAGAAAAGCCGACGCTAATGGTCTTTAATAAGATGGATAAGTATAGGGACCTATATTTTGACCCACTTCTTGATGAGGAAGGGAAGCAAGAGGTTGAAGAGGGATTAAAACAAGGTTTAAGTAATCAATTTGGCGAAAACAACGTCTTTATTTCAGCCTTGACAAAAGAAAATATGGGTGAGCTCCGCACTAAATTGACGGAAGCTATACAAGAGCAATACCACGTTCGATACCCTTACCAAGCGAAGTATTGGTAAGCAAGAAGATCGAAAAGATAATGACTACACATGAATCCGATTTTAGAGAAGTACGCCGACTTGTTGGTACACTATTGCCTTGAGATTCAAGCAGGAGAACGTTTATACATCCGCAGTACGCAACTAGCAGAACCCCTGGTGCGGGAAGTGTTTCGCCTTGCGGTTCGGGCAGGGGCTATGGTAGAAGTGGATATGGACTTCAGAGAGAAGTATAGAATGTTCCTAACAGAAGCTCATACGGAGGAACAGTTGAACTACGTTTCTACGCTCTACAAGGAGGCCATGCAGCATTTTGATGCCTATCTTTACATCCGGGCACCCTATAACCTGAGGGAGGATCAAGACGTTGATACGGAGAAAGCTAAGATCCGCCAAAAGGCCCATCAACCTTATTCACAGCTATATTTTGAACGAACCGCTACCCGGGATTTAAAGCGAAACCTATGCCAGTACCCTACCTTGGCAAGTGCACAGAATGCAGGTATGGCGTTGGAGGAGTATGAAAAATTCGTCTATGGAGCCTGCCGTCTGTTTGATGAAGACCCAAAACAGAGCTGGCTAGATGTTCGCAAAGAACAACAACAAATCGTTGACTTGCTGAATAGTAAAGAACAGGTGCGATACGTGGGTGAGGACTTTGATATTAGCTTTTCCACTAAAGGAAGAACATGGATTAATTCGGATGGGCAAACAAATATGCCTTCCGGCGAGGTATACACTTCTCCAGTTGAAGATTCTGTTAATGGGATAGTTCGATTTTCATTTCCCGGTATCTATATGGGGCATGAAGTAGAAAATGTAAGTCTGTGGGTGAAAGATGGATATATTGAGAAGTGGGAGGCCAGCAGAGGACAGGCTTTTTTGGACAAGATTTTCTCTTTGGATGGCACGCGAAGATTTGGAGAAGCTGCGATAGGTACCAACTATAAGATTGATCGACTGACTAAGAATATCCTATTCGATGAGAAGATCGGAGGGACTGTACATATGGCTATCGGACAATCCTACTTGCAAGCAGGTGGGCAGAATAAATCCTCTGTTCACTGGGATATGATAACGAATATGAGAAATGGTGGAATTATTTACGCAGACGATGAGAAAATCTACGAAAATGGGCATTTTCTATTCCTAGAATAGGATGAATAACCAGCTATTAAACCTCGACTATCAAGCGTTTGAGATTAGCCGAATCCCCCTATTTTTGTTGGTATTAAATTTTTCGGGTATAGATAATTATTATAACTTGCGTTTAGAAACACTATACTGAAAACAGGTTAACCACATTAATTAAATCAAACTACATCCTTAAACCGTGAACACAAACGTAGCATTTTTAGAATTAAAGTATGGCAACATTTACGGCGGTTACCCCAATTTTTACGCGATCAGTGAAATTGCATTATTAGTCTTCGAAAACGGCTCTAACAAAATCTTTCTAGAGAGTTGGAACAATCAATCCAATATAGACATTGTTAGCGTTTTTTCTAAGGTTGATGAATTGGGCCACACAGTCGGCCGTGGAAGGGAGGTTATTAATCTACGGTCTCGTCGCCGTAAACCCTATGATGAAGAATTTCGGATGGATGAAAGAGGTTTGCGTTTTGCTTTCCAGCAGCTTCGTCCTACCAAAATGCAGATCAAGAACTTTTTGCTAAAGAACTTACGAAAGTACCGTTTCCGTGATATCATCGTTTTTGATGGTCGCAGAGATGTGTTCCTTTGTGAGCGCTCTGGCGTAAACTTCGAGCGTTATAATATCATAGATATCCAGAAAGACCTCAACAAGGAAACAGACTACTTGTTCTCCTTGAACAAGCTTTCAGTAGTAATCAATTTTGATTACGACATGAGCTATTTGAGATCCAACAATCTAGAGTATTGGTTGCACCCTATTGCTGCTCGTCAAATCATGCCTAAATCAGCCTGTTTTGATGCAGCCCGACTAATGATGGTGTACAACGAATACACTCAACACCACGATGACTTCCTGATGAAAGCAGCGCTAGTGTTGAACAAGATTCAAAGCCGGGAAGCTTAGGTTTTCGGCGAGGTCTTTTTCCTAATAGTTTTGCCACATTCTAATGGCCCATAGTCATGTATAGACTATGGGCTATTGGACGTTAGGCACCATAATCGAAGTAATCCTACATTATCTTTCTCAGGTAAGACAGTCCAACAATGTACTGTCGATGTTTTTTATCTTGGAGACTTCGATATTTGCTGAATTAAACTTTGAACGCATGGCTTCCAAAGAAAAGGTGATCGACAAAATCCTGCCTTACATCTCCTTGGGACCTTCAGATCAACAGCTCCTCGAAGATCACCTTGTACCCCAACAGCTAAAAAAAGGGAGTTTCCTGATGCGAAGTGGAGACCAAAACAACTCTATTTGTTTTGTTGAGGCGGGACTTCTGAGAAGTTTCTACTATGATGAGGAAGGAAACGAAATCACTGCTGGCTTTTTCGAAGAAAACTCCTTTTGTACGGATCTACATAGCTTTAGGACCGGAATCAGAAGCCAACGCTCTATTGAAGCCATACAAGATTGTCAGTTGTTATTGCTGGATAGAAAAGCGCAGCGCATCCTCCTGGAGCGCATTGAACATTGGGCCTACTTTGAGCAAAACTATATCTCTAGCCTTCTATTAGAAAAGGTCAATTTTCAGCGTAAATTGGCGAACAGTAGCGCTCAAGAAGCTTATCGCCTATTTCTAGATAAATATAATCAGGCGGCACTGTATGCCCCTCGCTATCAAATTGCCTCCTTCCTGGGCATTTCTCCCTTTACTTTAAGTAGGCTCAAAATTGCTGACTAGGTGTTTTCTTGCTAAAAGGCAAGATTTTACTGCTGGATAGGCCTTATCATTGCCAAAAACAGATGAATCTAAAGGGAAAAACGGCATTGATAACTGGTGCATCCTCCGGTATTGGCAAATCCTTTGCCTATCTATTAGCTGCCAAGGGGGCACATCTGATTCTCGTAGCGCGGAGTAAATCCAAATTAGAAGAGATTGCGCAAGATATTCAACAACGCAATCAAGTCAAGACTCACGTTTATCAACAGGACCTTAGTCAGCTTGGGTCAGCGAGGCATTTGTATGATCAAATCCAATCAAATGGACTTAATGTCGATCTGCTGATAAATAATGCCGGTTTTGGTAAGTGGGGGAAATTTGAGGATTTTTCGCTAGAAGAATACAGCAAAATGATCCAACTGAATATCACCAGTTTGATGGACCTATGTCATCTATATATTGAGGATTTTAAGAAAAAGCCAGAAGCGGGAATCATCAATGTTGGCTCGACCGCTTCATTTATGCCTGTGCCTTACAGTGCGGTCTATGCAGCTACTAAGAGTTTTGTCTTAAACTTCACGGAAGGTTTAGTTGGTGAATTATCTTCTACTAAGATCAGGGTGTTTTGTCTTTGTCCGGGTGGTACTGCTAGCAATTTTGCTACGGTAGCTAATGAATCCGGTGTCGACACTTTAGATGCGAAGTTGATGTCTTCAGATGAGGTGGCTCAACTTGGGATAGACGCTTTTCTGGCTAATAAGCATTACATCGTAACAGGTAGAAGATTTCAAATCTTGTTATTCAAGTTCATGTCTAGAAAGCGAGTACTTACTATGATCGCGGATTACTGGAGAAAGCGACTAAATATCTAGCCGGGGTTGGCGTCAGTAAGAATTCCCCTAGAAGATAGTATTTCAAGGTAGATCATATCTTCCAGGGGAAGGATGCTTCTCTACTTCAGTAGAAAGCTTGGGGCAGGGAGCTTTTCGAAACAATCCAGGTTAGGCTTTGAGTAGGGATCATTGAAGAAAGCATTGGCCGACTCCATTCCACACGGTTTACTCCAATAGGTGGTTACAGTATGTCGCCAGGCACGGAATACCAAATGATAACTATTGCTCAAGTTCTGGTGCATTTGCTTAGCCCATTTCGGGGGTGTATCACTGTCTAATTCTCCGCTCATGAGTAATACGGGGATATCGCTCTTGATCGCCATATTCTCACTTGCAGGCTGCACATTTACCTTCCAAGCATTGCAAACTGAGGCTGAATAAACTTCTGGTGACAACCCACTGATCATTGAATATCTATTTGTTTCCTGTTTAATTTTTTGCTGAGAAGCAAATGGATACTCCTCTGCGCACCATACAGATAATCTCATCCCGATACCAGCACCGTCTCCTGGCCCTTCCAAGCGGGAACTCAGGAATTCTTGCAGTACGGTTTGATCCCCATTCATCAGGTTTTGGATAGCAAGTGGTACAGTAGGAATATCATCGCTTGATAGGGTCGAGAACAGCAAAGCAAGGTCTTGTCCCTGGATGCGGAAGATGGCCTGCTTTCCTACCTCTGCGTTTTTGACCGACACTTCTAGCGGATCAACGGTGATCGCTTCTAGGTATTTGTAAAAACGCTCTTTGAGATTGGGAAAAGCCTGATTACAGGAGGTAGATTTTTCGCATTCCGAAAGTACATTATCGAGCGTTTCCAGTAAATTTTGAACACTTTCTTCATCGTAACTCACCTCTAGTGGCAGTGGGGAATCCATGACTACACTTCGAATGCCTTTGGGATGATCGCGCATGAGTACCTGGGCTATTTTGGTGCTGTATGAGATGGTTAAGAGGTTATACTCATCAATTCCAAGTACTTTAGTGAGGTCGGCTATATCAGCAGCACTTTCAATGGTATGATAGCCATTTAGGTCGATTCCCTGCTGCCTGAGTCGAACCCTACAAGCCTGAGCAGCCTGCTGCCTCAAGCTATCAGCTTCCGTGGCAGTCGTAGTAGGTAATCTGGCTAGGTAGACCGCCTTTGCCCATTCTGGGCATTCCAAATGGGGCTTAGCATAGTAGTTGCCTCTCTGTTCAATCAGGATGAAATCTCGATCATCTAGATATTGATAATACTCCATGTAGCGGGCCGAGGGCATGGTAGAATATCCAGGACCTCCAACGGTGTATATGATTGGATCAGGTTGAGGATTTGGGTTGCGACTTTTAAAGATGTAAACGGGTAGTTGAATTCGATTTGAATTCGGATTCTGCCGATTTTCTGGTACCTCCAAGTAACCAAATCGATAAGATTGCCCCTCTGGTATGTCAACGGGGCCTTTCTTTTTTTCAATAAATCTAGCAGTGGTGCCCGGGACGGCTGGGATACTTGAACAGAAGCTTAACAGTAAAAGAAGCCCTGCATAGGTGCAGGTGAATACAATTTTTTTCATCTCGGTGATTTTTTCGGTAAGCTCTGCAAATTTCCCGGCTTGCGGGTGTCAATAAGCTCAATGACACCTATTGTTTAGCTCTTTCTTTTAGTAATTGCTTTTTGAACTCACTAGGGGTGACTTGGTGATGCTTTTTGATGGCTCGATTAAATGAAGACTTAGAATTGAAGCCAGCATTGTAAGCTAGTCCTAGCAAAGAAAACTGAGTATGCTTCGGATCTAGGAGGAGTGATTTAAACTCTTCGATTCGATGCTTAGTAATGAACGGGTAAAAAGAAGTATGGTGGATATATTTAAAGGTTTGACTTAGGAGGTAGGGCTTGGTGTCTAGCAACTTGGCGAGATCATCCAAGGAGAGGTTAGGGTTTTTGAACGGTTGCTGCTTTTCCATTAACCGATCTAATTGTTCAGCAATTTCTTCCAATACTTTCCTGTCTTTGACCTGCGGCTTTGGCATTACTAGAAGTAGATTTCTTTGCTTGTAGCCTTCAAAACTAAGAACGTAGGTTAAAATGGAAATGCCGATCAAAAAGGGATTGTAGTAGAATCGATTGAAGTAGTAATAGTCCTCTCGATTGATAAAGCGGATAAACAGAAAATCGACAAGATAGATCGCTACTACCATATAGTAGAACCTTTGGGTATTTGTCAATAGATTTTTTGTGAATTGGAATGGCTTGGAGTTCCTAGAACTGGGTTCAATCGCTGCCAGGAGAGCTTGCGATTGCTTGAGGTAATACAGTATAAGTATAGAGGCAAGAAAGGGGACTGTCGAATAATTCATCCAAAGGGCGTAGCCCCAATAGCCTAGCCAAGACAAGCTTTCCCTAGTACCCTCCCAAAAGAAATTCTGAGACCGTACAAAGATGCTCAGGATAACCTGGAAAACAAGGGGGATAAACAACAACTGATCTCTTCTTGAAAACTGATACTCCTCCTTGACACTGGCTTTGATGTACAGAAAGATCAAAGCTCCATAACACCAGCTTAGTTCTAAGGTGAGATGATACCACCAATCATATTTCCCAATTCCAAAATAGAGTAAGATCTGATTCAATAAGCGGTAGCTGAAAAAAAGTAATAGGAGGGCAAGAAATTTATTTTTGTACCGATTAGACTTAGTCAAAAGGAGCTGCATGCCAAAAAATACCCCCTGTACACAGCCAAGGGACAGCAGAATGAGCATAATGGAATTGAACAGATTCGGCATCAGCTTATCCGTAATTTGCTTATTGGTTTTTCACGAAAAGCTAAAACTATTTCAGTTCAAAAACCTGGCCAAGTGTTGGGATCTCCACCTGCTTGAAGCCATTTTCATCCAACATCTCCCGGAAATTTTCCTGGCGATCCAATACTCCATGTACTAAGAAAAGTTTCTTCAGGTGCCCGCGTTGATTGCGAATGAAATCGACCATTTCATTTCTGTCTGCGTGAGCAGAGAAAGAGTCCATAATTTCCACATCCGCATTAACCGGCTTGAGATCCCCAAAAAGTCTAAGTTCTTCCGCTCCAGCGCGAAGTTTTCCACCCGGTGTATTTGGAGAACAGTAGCCAACGATTAGAATGGTATTTCTCTTTTTATCCAAACTGTTGTAGAGGTGGTGTTTTACTCGGCCTGCGTTCATCATTCCGGAAGCGCTGATAATGATACAAGGCTCTGTGGTATGGTTCAGTTGTTTTGAAACTTCGACGGATTTGACGTAGGTCAGTGCATTAAAACCAAAAGGGTTATCATCTACGAGCATATACTCATGCAGTTGGCTATCGAAACATTCTGGATGAGACCCGAAAATCGTTGTAGCATTAATGGCTAAGGGGCTATCTACATAAACGGGAATATGAGGTAATTTGCCTTTGGTTTCCAATTGATCCAGCATATACACAATCTCTTGCGTTCTGCCAACACTAAATGCAGGGATCAACAGTTTACCTTTCTTTTCTACACAGGTCTCCTTGATGACCTCCAAGAAGTGTTCCATCTCTGAAGGGGCAGCGATATGATCTTTATCTCCATAAGTTGACTCACAAATGAGGTATTCTACCTCAGGCATAGGAATGGGGTCCCGTAGGATCGGTCGGTTGGGGCGGCCAATGTCTCCGGTAAATCCAATCATTCTCGTTCGGCCATTTTCACGAATTTTCAATGTTACACTGGCGCTGCCCAGAATGTGCCCTGCATCTCGAAACAGGACTTCGACTCCCTCATGTATCTGAAACCAACGATCATAGGCATAACTGACGAATTGTTTCATCGTTTGATGCACATGTTGCGCTTCGTACAAGGGGTCTCTCGCCTCAAATTTCTGTCCCTTCTTTTTCATCCTTTTATTGTAGTACTCTGCATCCCTAGTCTGGATCAATGCACTATCTAACAGCATTATGGAGCATAAACTGCGCGTAGCGTGTGTGCTGTGAATACATCCAGAAAATCCATCCTTGACCAGCTTGGGAATGCGCCCGGAATGATCGATATGGGCGTGAGAGAGGATTAGACAGTTAATCTCTTCGGGTTTGAATAAGAAGGTTTCATTGAAGTCCTTCATGTGGTTGCTATAGCCTTGGTAAAGTCCACAATCCAATAGGATCTTATAACCATCGCTAAGGGTGATCAAATGGCAACTTCCGGTCACTTCACGTGCGGCACCACAAAATTGTACAGTCATGTTTTGCTTATTGTAGTCAGCTCTAATTGAGAGAACTACTCAATATATAAAGAAGTTGTTTAAAAATGATTGATTGGCTGCAATTCAAAAGGATGAGTTTTTAGAAACGAGTTTCCAAAATGGTACTCCATCAAATTTTACTTGAAAAAATGGGTCAGTAGGACAAAGAAAAACCACCCGCAAAAACGAGTGGCTTACCCTTAATATAAAATTGGATTAGTATAAAATGCTTAATTAAAAGCCGTGCCTATGGCTAGTTGTGCTTGACCTTTAGAGCTCCGTAGTTAAGACGAGCTTTGATCAAAGCTTCACCAGCGCTGTTTCCCTCGTGGCCCATCACTTCATGAGTCGTTGATTTAGCTTTCTCATAAGTAATAGTCATACTTTCTGGATAGCCAATCCCTGCATAATCTGCTAAGGCATCCAGTTTGTATTGGGCTCCTGGCTCTACACCAACTTGGAAGTCTGTAAATCTTCCCAGCAAATTTACCGCTGAAAACCCCTTTGCCATGCGAGAAATAACCAGCCCGCCATTATCTAATTCTACATCTAATTGCTTGGCAACTTTGGAGGCGGTTACGATCGAATATTTTGAATCTACAAAAACATTGGAAGCTTCTACGATTTCTATATTATCGTACTGGCCACTGTTCCTGAAGTTGGAAACTTGTCCTAGTCTATAATTGTCATATTTGGAATCCACACGTACATCCTGCGCATGTTCGATAGAGAGGTTACTATAACGTGAAGAAATATTCACTTCTTCGGCCGTCGATAACTTAAGGGTGCAGTGATTTAAATTGGCATCGACATATTTGGCCTTATCGATTCGACCATTACAAAAGGCAAGATTGAGTTCCGTCTCCTCATCTAGGCCAGCAAACTGAAAATTACCATACTTCATCTCTACCGTAGCACTCTCCTCCAATTCACCCACTAGCACATCACAATGCTTGGTGTCCAATTCTAGATGAATACTAGCAGGCATATGAATTTCATAGTTAATGGTATAGTCCGTTTTATTATCACCCCAACCTGCCCACCAATCCTTATTGGTGGATATGTTGGTCATCGCTTTCACGTAGTTTGGATTATTGGTGAAGTCGACATGAATGCGCTCAAATACTTCTTGGGCTGAGGTTTCATTCAGCGTGCGGACAACGATTTGAACTTCGACTTTTACGCGATTACGATCCCAGGTGTTGACTTCCACCTTTCCATATTTGGTAAGGACCTCTACCGTGCCATCCCGACTGATATCGAACTCCTTCTTGATCGTCTTGGTGAATTCTCTTCTGCCTTCTTCTTCATCGGAAGGTACTCCAGCAGCACCCAATAGAACGATCAATAGCAACCAAGCTACTCTTGGGGGCTTAGTCAGCCTAGAGAAAGCAGCTATTCGAGTATTCCCGTGTTGCTTATATACTAATTTCATTGCTTTTCTTCTTTTTGACTGTCGGCTCTGCCTGTGGTGTCTCAGAACCGATGCGCTCCAACACTCGCTCAAGAATCTTGACCTTGATTTGATAACTTCGGATCAAATTAGTAATAATCTGTTCCTCTGCTCCCTTTGGGGCTACCTCCAGTTCTTGCCGCAACTCATCCATGGCTTCATCAATAAATTGAAGATCCCCAACCACTTCTTGATCCTGTGGGAAGCTGGCTAGTTGGGCGGATTTTTCCTCTATTTGTTCTAGGTAGTGTTGTTCTAGTTCAACCAACTCCGGAGAAATATCTGGAAGTATGGTGGCTAGTACACTTGGCGGAGCTTGTGTGGCTTGTGTAAGATAACTGCCAATTAATCCCCCCGCTGTGAATATAAGGAGGACAGCAGCTGCAATCTTCAACAATCGTCGACTAGTTAGTTGCTTAACTTTTTGCTCCGTTAAAGACTGCTCGATCACCGCCCAACTCTTGAGGCTGGGATAGGCGTCATCAAATGACTCCCGGTTATCTTTGATAAATTTTTCGAGGCTATCTTGGTGCATATCTCATATAATAAGATCTTAAAAGATACGGTTATCCCTCAGATCAGTTTAATAGTTTGAAAGTAAAGATTTGTTCTTTAATAATTCCTTCAGTTTCTTTTTCGCTCGACTGTACTGTGACTTGGAAGTAGCTTCCGTTACATTCAGGATTTGGGCGATTTCCTTGTGATCGTAGCCTTCCAACGAATATAGGGAAAATACTACGCGATAACCATCCGGAAGCTGGAATAAGGCTTTCTTGATGGCATCTACATTGACTTTCCCGCCTCCTAGATCATCGTCTTGATGAGAAAGCTCAAATTCGTAGTTGTTGTTCAGGTCTTCAAAGTAAATACGCTTCCGCTTGAGGAAGTTTATACAATTGTTTACCACAATTCGCTTAATCCATGCTCCAATAGAGGATTGATAGCGAAATGTATGGAGCTTGGTAAAGACATCGATAAAGGAATTTTGCAATAGGTCTTCCGCATCACTCTCTCTACCTACCATACGCAAGCAAATGTTATACATACCTTTGGCATATAGTCGGTAAAGCTCAAACTGAGCCTGGCGATTTCCCCGTTTACATTCCTCAACGATCTCCCGGTGTGTACTTATGTAATCCAACTTTTTTAACTCGGGTTTTGATGTTGAGCTGATTTTTCTTTTAGGTATCATGTCCAAATTCCATCTAATCAAGCCATCTCGGGTCAAGCGGGCTTGGTTTATAAGACATGAAGCAAAAACTATAGTCTTTTGATAATGAGCATTCTTCGGTCTTTGCTACATGGATAACTAATCCTTAAGAAACAAGTTTCTATGTCTATAGACAAGCATAATCGACAAGGGTTGCATCCTGATGGGTAAATACAGCTTGGATAGCGGTCAACGTTGGAGGTGCTGAGGGGAGTAGGTGGAAAATATGAGTAAGTTTAATACTAGTAGCAGTCCCAATGGAACCATACTTTGTCGAAATTCAGGGCTTTAAGGTCGCTTTCTTTGATGAAAAAGTGTGCTGTTCCCATGTCGCCCCACATGCTTTCGATGTCGTTATCTGTATCAAATTGACATAGGAGCAAATAAGGGTCGTCATTGTTTCGTGGATCTTCTTGAGCAAAGTGTGCGTAGCCCCCTATCTTATGGCCATCCGAGGATACAGAGTTTCCATACATTTCATAAACGGGCCATTGCTGCTCGCCGAATTGCTCGAAAAAATGGTCTCCCATGTGTTGGGAAAAGGCATGGTCTTCGATAGGGACCAATTCCTTGGCCAGCATGAACTCCATTCCGAAACTGGTTCCGGGATAAACAGGTAGATCACCAAATTCTCTTAGAAACGAAAAATCTGTGATTAATTGGGACTCATCTTCCAAGACGTCCGGGACATAAATGAGCCTGAAGCGCTCCTGAGACAGTGGATTTTCATTGTCTTGTCCATACCCATCATCATCTGAGATATAAAATTGTAAGATTCCCTTTTCAGGAAAAGGGGCCAGGGCTGGCATTTCTGCAAAGTTGATCTGACCAAGGAAAAAGAGTTCTTCTCCCTCGGCATCAGTAGGGTAGGTTTGTTCTTTAGGTAAATAGGGGAGGCCTCCAAATTTGCTCTCCCATAACTTTGTATCTTCTTCTTTAGGTATTACTTCAATGAACTGCCGGACAGATGCCTTTAACTGATCCTCGAAGGGCTGCAAAATGTCCGGCAATTCTAGCTGATGCTCATTTTCCATGTGGGAAAGTTAAGCAATCTCCTGCTGATTTAGTTAGCCAGAAGTCGGTTTAATTCCAGTCCTAAGGTGTTGAATTCATTTTTCTCCAAGGCTTTTTCTGCGAAAGATTGAGCCATTTTTTTCTTTTTGTCCAGGAAATAGGCGTTGGCCAAGTTCGCATAGGTGAAATCCTCATCGGGAAACAACTCCTGATTGTATTGATAAACGGCTATGGCCTTATCAAGTTCTTTATACTGAACTAGCCGCTGGGCAAACATATCTAAAAACTCCGGCTGAAACCAAGTAAGGGTAAATAGCAAAGCCGCTAAATAATGAAGAGCTAATTTTTTCTGTTGAAACTTGGATACAGTTAACAAGAGGAGTAGGAATCCTTGTCCCACTCCAAGGATGATGAGTACATCCAGCAGATCGATAGAAAATGTAGGCACAATCCAGGCTATTTTACCCTAAAATAGGCTTTTAGCCAGATAAGATCGCTATTCCCAAGATCATTGATGCTTCTAGGCAGATTTCTTGAGTTGCTCTTTTAGGGCAAATAACTCATCGCGGAATTGTGCCGCCGAAATGAAATCCAACTCTTTGGCTGCTTTTTTCATTTTGCGATCCGTCTGTTCGATCATAAGTTCAAGCTGCTCCCGAGTGAGGTAACCAATCAATGGGTCGGCAGCTACACTTGGCGTATCATCCTCAATGTAAGCTTTGCTCTTTTTACCGCGAATGTCTAGAATTGACTTCTGTTCCAGAATTTCTTCTTTGGACTTCTTAACGGTAGTAGGAATGATGCCATGCTCTTCATTATAAGCCATCTGGATAGCTCGTCTGCGGTTGGTTTCATCAATGGTTCGTTCCATGGAATCTGTTATTTTATCCGCATAGAAAATAACCAAACCATTAGAGTTACGGGCTGCCCGCCCGGCGGTTTGGGTCAAAGACCGATCGTTTCGCAAAAAACCTTCTTTATCCGCATCAATGATGGCAACGAGCGATACTTCGGGGAGATCCAGTCCTTCCCGGAGCAAGTTCACACCCACCAAGACATCAAAACTACCCAGTCTCAAATCTCTGAGTATTTCCACCCGTTCCATTGTATCTACTTCTGAGTGGATGTATCTTACCTTTATACGGAGTTTGCTCAAATACTTGGTCAATTCTTCCGCCATTCTTTTGGTCAGTGTCGTAACCAGTACCCGCTCGTCCCTTTTAATTCGTTCATCCACTTCTTCCAACAAATCATCGATTTGATTCAAACTAGGACGTACTTCGATCGGAGGGTCTAATAATCCAGTTGGTCGGATTAATTGTTCAACGATTAAGCCACCAGTTTGCTCTAACTCATAATTGCCAGGGGTGGCGCTCACGAAGATCGTCTGATTGACAATACCTTCAAATTCGGTGAAATTCAAAGGCCGATTATCCATGGCAGACGGTAAACGGAAACCAAAATTGACTAAGCTTAATTTCCTGGCTCGGTCTCCTCCGTACATGCCACGTACCTGAGGGATGGTCACATGACTTTCATCGATCACTAACAAAAAGTCATCGGGGAAGTAATCTAGGAGGCAGAACGGGCGAGTACCCTGCCTGCGGCCATCGAAAAAGCGAGAATAATTCTCCACCCCATTACAATAGCCCAATTCCCGTATCATTTCCAGATCAAAGGTGGTGCGTTCCCTGATTCTTTTGGCCTCAAGTAGCCTTCTTTCCTTTTCGAAGTATTTCTCTTGTTCGTGTAGTTCATCCTCAATTTCTCGAATGATCTCATTCATTCGTTCCTTTGGCGCTACATATAGGTTGGCTGGAAAGATTGCTGCGGTTTCCATGCTCTCAATCCGCTTACCGGATTCAATCTCCAAACGCTCGATCTCCTCGATTTCATCTCCGAAGAAGGTAACGCGATATCCATAGTCTACGTAGGGAAGATTGATATCCACCGTGTCTCCCCGAACGCGGAAGGTAGCCCGCCTGAAGTCTGTTTCCGTCCGGGAATACAAACTTTCTACCAAGCGATAGAGGAAGGTGTTGCGCGAAATACTTTGCCCTTGTTGAATCCTTATGATGCTGCTCTTGTAATCCTCTGGATTTCCCATACCATAGATACAAGAAACGGAGGCTACAATAATAATATCACGGCGGCCAGAAAGTAAGGAGGAGGTGGCCCGTAGCCGTAGCTTATCCACTTCCTCGTTGATCTGCAGATCTTTTTCGATATAGGTGTCTGTAACGGAGATGTAGGCTTCTGGCTGATAATAGTCGTAATAGGATACGAAATACTCTACCGCATTATTGGGGAAAAAGGATTTGAATTCCCCATAGAGCTGAGCGGTTAAGGTCTTATTGTGGGTTAAAACAAGGGTGGGGCGATTGAGTTTAGCGATAGTGTTGGCAATCGTAAAGGTTTTACCAGAGCCAGTTACACCTAACAGCACCTGGGCTTTATCGCCAATGTCAACGCCTTGTACCAATTGTTTAATAGCTTGGGGCTGGTCCCCGGTAGGTTCGAATGGAGAAATTAGTTCAAAACTCACAGTTCAGTTTTTTCATGGCAATTAATGGGTAAAATGGCTGGCAAATGCTAGACAGTATTGTTTACTTCCCTAATTGCTCATTTAGGTTCTATCACGAAAGTAGCGTAAAAGTACCTGAATACAACAAAAATTCTCCGTCTGTGGTTCTCGTCTGAAAAAGAGGATTTGGATCGACTAGGATATTAACCCACTAGGGCACCAGATAATTCCCGGTTCACATAGTACATATCGATTTGGCCTTTATTTTTGGCTTCGACCTTTCCTCTGTATTCGCATTCGAATTTGTAGCGAACTAGATTATAAGTGGTTTCAGAAATATTCACGCGGCCAGGATCACTATTGGATTCTACCCGTGAAGCCGTATTTACCGTATCTCCCCAAATATCATAGGCAAATTTCTTTACCCCTACTACTCCAGCAACTACCGGTCCGGTGTGAATCCCGATGCGTGCCTCAAAATAGGGCTTGCCAATGCGCATGCGTTCTTGTTTTTGCTCATCCAAGAAAAGCTGCATCTCCAAAGCGGCTTTAACGATACTATTAGGCATCACTCTCCCATCCGTCAAACCACTAGCACACATGTACGCATCCCCAATGGTTTTGATTTTCTCAATATCTCCGTATTGGCCAATAATGAAATCAAATGCTTTGAAGCATTTATCCAACTCTTCGACCAACTCTTCCGGACTTAACATTTCAGAAATCCGAGTGAAGTTTTTAAAATCCGTAAACAAGACTGTGACCTCATCGAATCGGCGTGCACGAGCCTTTCCACTTTCCTTCAATTCTTCGGCAATGGGTTCGGGTAATATATTAAGTAGCAATTCATCAGAGCGCTGTCGTTCTTCTTCGATGATCTTATTCTTTTCCTCCAAAGAAACATTGGCTCGACGCTTAGCTCGGTAACGACTATAAAACAGTAAGGCAAGTAGGAATACCCCTCCGGCGGTAGCGATGGATAAGTTTCTTAGGTTCTCACTTTCTTTGGCAATCAGCTGGGCCTGCATCAGGTCATTTTCCAGCTCTTTTTTGGCCAGTTCTTCCTTAGCTGCTGCTTCACTGAGTTTGTCGATTTCTTCGGCGCGTTTTTCAGCCGTTCTTTCCGCTTTCTCTTTTTGCTTGGCGATATCGACTAGTTCCTTCTCTTTTTCAGTGATCTCACTTTCTCGTTCTTGATTCACTTGAAGCAATTGCCTCTGCTTCGCCTCCAGTTGAGAGTTATCTGCATCCACTTGCTCCATTTCCATGCGCAAATTCCTGATGTCAAACTCTAGCTTATCCTTCTGTTTCTGTAGTTCTACCCTGGACCGCTCCAATGCTTTCTTCTGCATTTCGAATTTCCTTTCCAGATCCCCCATACTGGTACCAGACTGACTGAAATAGGAAAAGGCTTCCTGATTGATCTCATAGGCTCGGCGATAGTTTCGCTGTTTGGTCGCTAGCTTACTTCTCTTGTCTACGCTCTTGATGATCAAGTCCGCATCACCAGCCGCCTTCGCATATCGGGTAGCACTCTTTAGCCAAACCTCCATATTGCGCGTATTGCGATCCCGCTCGTAGATTTGAGCAAGGAGGTAGGCAGAACTGGCAGCCACATTATTGTTCTTAATCTCTGTGGATTGAGAATGAGCGGCTTTCGCATGGGAAAGTGCCTTCTCCGTATCCTTTCGCAGATAGGCTTCGCCCAGCTGGAAATTCAGATACATTTTCTCTTTAGTGCTACTTGCCTCTTTTAGTTGTTGCTCAAGATCCGGGATCTCTTGTCCCCATACTATAGACCCCAAGAGTACAAAGGCAAAAAGACTAAGGAGGTATTTGATTTGCTTACGCATTCCTATTTAAATTCTAACTTATTCAAAAAAATGCTTCCCCTCTGTTTGTGTTATAAAGTTTTCTCAGAAATAGGTATTCTCTAAGCTATTTTGCGCCTTTAGAAGCGAAAACCTATTGATGGTGGCTCTAAATTAAGAAGAATAGGCATGGCGATACACACAACATCGCTCTTATTTTAACGCAATTTCTGGTAAAAGTTACATCAAAAACTATAAACAATTGTTGATTAGACATGAATAATAAGCAAATTGTTACGATCACTTTCTTCCAATTCGAGGGTATGAAGCAGCGCTGGTGGGGCTTCAAACAAATGGGGTTGGCACCGGCTCAATTGGCAGATGTCCCGGGCTTATCGTTCTCCAAAATGTTAGGCAGTGGTGGTGGCAATGGATTTCAAATCTGGCCAAATCTAGGTGTCTATGGCTTATTGGGAGTATGGGAGAATGAAACTATGGCATTGGCTTTCTTAGAAAGCCACCCTCTTTTTGCCGAACTGAACAGAAGAAGCAGAGAGCAATGGACCGTTTTTATGCGCACTGCGGTTGCACATGGTAGTTGGGATGGCATCAATCCTTTTGAGGGAAAGGAAAAGGTGGATGAAGAGGACCCCATTTGTGTTTTAACCAGGGCCACGATCAAAACAAAGAAGCTTTGGCAGTTTTGGCGTTTTGTTCCGCGCGTAAGCCGAGCGGTTGGAGATCAGGCGGGTAGGCACTTCTCTGTAGGTGTGGGGGAATTACCACTGATGCAACAAGCTACTTTTAGTGTATGGAATAGTAGCAGAGAAATGAAGGCTTATGCATATCAAGACAAATACCATAAAGAGGTCATCCGAAGAACAAGAGCGTTGGGGTGGTATAAGGAAGAATTGTTTGCCAGATTTACTCCCTATGCTGAGCGCGGAACATGGGAAGGGAGGTCCTTACTTCAAGAATTGGCCAATAAATAAAGTAAAAGTGCAGCATGGTTAAAAATATCATCGCGTAAACAGGGTCTTTTTCGGCTTACTTCTTATTTTGCTTTCCTGGAATTTGTCTCATAAAATGCACTATTATGGCCCAATCCCTCACCTTTCTTTGCGTTTCATTCTATTTCAAAGGCGGAGACTTTTTGAAAGCCTGTAAAGCGGCGGGAAATCGCGTTTTTCTACTTACGCATAAAAAGCTAGAACATCATCCGTGGCCTAAGGAGTCGATCGATGAGATTTTCTATTTGGAAGATGACTCCAACTCTCCGACTAACCTGGAACACATGATCGAAGGTACGGCCTGGTTGATGCAGAAAAATAAGATAGATCGCATTATTGCCTTGGATGACTTTGATGTAGAAAAGGCGGCTCTACTGCGAGAGACATTTAGAATTCCAGGGATGGGGCAAACGACAGCAAGGTACTTCAGGGATAAACTAGCCATGCGGGCTCGGGCTCAGGATGCTGGGATTGCTGTGCCTCCTTTTTCCTCCTTATTTACAGATGAGGATATCAATACCTTTGCTAATACGGTAGAGGCCCCCTGGGTAGTAAAACCGCGTTCTGAAGCTTCAGCGACCGGGATTAAGAAGGTACATTCAGCGGAGGAACTTTGGGCGGTGGTGCATGAGCTAGGCCCTAAAAGACACGACTATTTGGTGGAGCAATTTAAGCCAGGAGATGTTTATCATGTAGATGCCCTTACGGTAGAGGGTGAAAATATTTTCTGTCGGGTTTCGCAATACCTTAACACACCATTTGAGGTAGCACATGGTGGAGGGGTTTTTCGTTCTCACGTCTGCGCTTTTGGCGGAGAAGATGAGGAAGCTTTGCAGACTCTAAACGTAAAAGTTATGGAAGCCTTTGGTATGCAGTATAGTGCGTCGCATACCGAGTACATAAAGTCTAAAGAAACGGGAGAATACTATTTCCTGGAAACGGCCTCTAGAGTAGGAGGAGCTCATCTGGCGGAGATGGTAGAATATTCTTCCGGGATTAATCTATGGGCGGAATGGGCCAAGATAGAGGATGCTATCGCTAAAGGCCAGCCCTATGCTTTGCCTCCGGTTCGCAATGATTATGCAGGAATTATTGTTTCCCTTTCTCGGTTTGAGCACCCTGATCATTCTGGCTTTGCGGACCCTGAAATTGTTTGGCGACTTAATAAACCCTACCACATTGGTCTAATTCTCCAGTCTGATCGCCGAGAAAGAATTTTGGAACTATTGAATAGTTATGTAGATCGTATTTTCCAGGATTTTCATGCTAGTGCTCCCGTTCCTGACAAGCCTACGGATTAAGTAGTGCTGGATAAGACCTACTAGGGCTTATAATGCTCTTTTGATGATATATGGCGTTGCTGAATCGGGCTTGTTAGTGCCGCTAGCATCCCGAATCTAGTTGGCGGCTAAACCGGCCTGTACCTAATCTAAATTCAAAACAACTCACCTAATGTACCCAGTCACTTATTCACCACCATATAATTGTCCATAGCAGCAGAAGCAACCTTTTTATGCATTCGTGCACTTTATGAAAAAAAGGTTTTACATTAGAAGGCGGATCGTTGGACTCATCCAACTACTGATTACCCATTATTTCTAATTCAAGACCTTGAACGGAGAAAACACACAATCGCTCATCAAAAAATGCAAAGCGGGTGACCGGCGAGCGCAGGAAGAGCTCTATCGCCAATACAGCCCGATGTTGATGGGGGTTTGTCTACGTTATGCTTCTAACAAAGAGGAGGCAGAAGATTTTCTCCAGGAAGGTTTTGTGAAAATTTACGCCAATCTCTACCAATACCAGCCGATTGGTTCTTTTACTGGTTGGTTGAGGAGAGTAGTTATTAACGTAGCCTTACAAAAACTCCGCCGCAAGAAAACCCAGTTTGTTGACATTGAAATTGAACACTTGGCTGAATCTGTCGAAAGTACAGAAGATATCTTTAGCCAATTTGGTGCTAAAATGCTGATTCGGTTGATTCAGCAATTACCAGATGGTTACCGAACCGTTTTTAATATGTATGTGATTGAAGGCTATTCTCATAAAGAGATAGCAGCCAAACTGGAAATTAGTGAAGCGACTTCAAAATCCCAATTATCTCGAGCCAAAGCTGCCTTGAGGAAAATGCTGGAGCAAGTAGTATGATATGGAACGGAGAGATCAACTAGAAGAATTTGTAAAGAACCAGTTGTCCCATTATGAAGAACTGCCTAGTGAGGGACTTTGGGGGCGAATAGAAGGACTTATTCCTGTGCCAGAACGAAAGACCAAGCCACTATGGCTGTGGGGACTTTTGGGGGTGATGTTTATCCTAAGTAGCATCACTGTGTGGCATTTATATAGTGTTCATCAATGGAAAGAAAAGGTGGAAGAGCAGGAGATTGCCATCCAAAAACTGTGGACTGAGCTAGAAGCACTACAAACGGATGTGGTTGCTTCGGAGACAACTGCTGAGCAAATGATCTCTAAAAAGGAGGAGGTCCATCTGCAATATCACCAGACGGAGCAGGAGGAAACTCCTGTTTTAACAAGTAGTAACAACATTTTTTCATCTACTACTTTACCAGAGCAAGAGACGGCTAATACCAAGCAAGCTAAAGCGGAGATCACTAAGTTATTCAATAGCCAAACATTGGAAGTGGCTTCTCAGTCCAAGCTTGAAAACTTCCAACCTAAGCCGAATTGGCAATTACTACAACCGATTGAAGAAAAGAAAGGGACTCCCAACTTTCAGCATCAGCCACCTACTTTTAAACCACTAGAAATAAAGCCGATAAAAAGTCACAAATGGTCTATCGGCGCCTGGATGGAGAGCACCAATTTTCACGATAACCCACTTAATGCCTTGTGGAGACGGGCTCGCCGATCCGAAGATGCAGGGGGAGACACACCTTCTTTTTACGCCAATAATCCTTCAAGTACAAAAACGGTAGGTTTTTTCCTAGATTTTGACCTCAACCGTCGCTGGTCCATCCGTACAGGCCTTGGCTATAAGGATCAGCGAAGACCCTTAGGGGGCGATTTCGTTTTTGCCTATACGTTGGAGGATAGTCAGATGAATGCCTTGGGACATTCTGCTAGCCCTTATAGTTATTATGATGAGAGTCATAAGATAAGTATTCGCACCATAATTGCCAATGAACTATCGAATGAGCCTAACGGACTAGAACCAGGGGAGCTTTTCGAAATGGATTTTGCCGCCTATCAACATACCTCTTATGTTAGCTTCCCGCTATGGCTTAGCTATCGAATGGGGCATGGACGGTTGAAATATCATTTGCGGACAGGCTTGGTTTGGAATGATCTAATTAGTAATAGCTCGAAAATTAGATATTTATCCTTTTCTTTTTCTCAGCTCTACTATCAAGGACATGCCATTAATGATGGCTCCATTCAGGTCGGCTATTTGGATGTTGGACTAGGATATGGTTTAGCCTATGCTTTGAGCCCCAAACTAGGGCTGTACCTTGACGGGGTAATGTATAAATCCGTCACTCCAATTTTTGATCGTCATCCTTTTTCACTGGGAATGGGCGGCGGACTTAGCTATCAGTTTTGATGATTTAAAACAGAGGTGAAGAAGCGTGTAACAATCTGCTCAGCCTTTTCTTGTAACGGGAAGGAATCAGGAAATAACAACCAGGTATTGGAAACTCCATTGTGAAAGGCTAGCATTTCCCAGGCTAAATCAGTACTACTTACATTTTCCTTTAAGCTTTTATCCAATATACCTTCCTCAATTACTTCGGTCAAATGATCCAAGAGGAGGCGCAAACTATTCTTCTGTTGTTCGATTTGGGTGTCTAATTCAGGGAGTTGTTCTGTTTTGAAAATGATCACTCGTTGCAGTTCCCGAAAGCCTTGGTCTTCGGCAAGTAATAGAAACGAGCGGACCAGGTAATGCTGGAGTCGGCTAGCAGCGAGACCCGGACCAGATAAAATACCATGTAGTTCGTTAAAGCTTTGGCGAGACTTCTCGTAGATGAGTTGTTCGTAAAGATCGACTTTACTTTCAAAGTGCCAATATATAGCTCCTTTAGTGACCTTGGCAGCGGAGGCAATTTTACTAAGGGAAGCACCAGAATAGCCCAACTCCCCGAATAACCGGAGAGCGATTTCTAAAATGTGAGCCCTAGTTTTTGCCGCGTCTTCCTTGGTCCGTCGCATACATACTGATTGGAATGTGAAATTTAAGGCTTTTTTTTCAAAAACTGGGAATGTCCATAGGTTTTACCTGATACAACTCCCTCTTATTGATTGAATTAGATGCGTATGACGGTGCCGTATGTGGGAAATAGGACTTTAGCAATAGCCTCTTTCGCAGGCTTTTTTTGTTCTGATAGGCGTTTTTAATATACCTTAATCCCAGTATTTATCGTAAAAGAGAATAAAGCACTAACTTTGGATCATCGAAATTTCAACAACACTTCCATAACATGAAAGCAAATCAAGGACTTACTATTGCGGCGGTTATACTCGGATTGTTATTGTTACTATCCGGATGGTGGGGCTTCCAGCAACGTAAGGAAAAAACCAACTTACTAGCACAAAACGAACAAATGAATGCCCAACTTTCCGATTTAGAAGGGCTGAAAGGAGAATTGGAGCAAGAGATTGATAGTTTGGCCCAGGCATTTGAGGAATTAGCTACGGAGAATGAGAGCTTGCAAGGTACAATTGAAGAAACAGAAGCAAGAGCTAGCAGGAATGCCTTAGCCATTCGCCAGTTAAAAAGCCAGAACGCAGCACAGGTTAATAATTTACGAGCTGAGATACAACAGCTACTTGCTGTCAAGGCGGAATTGGAGAATAATATTAATAACCTACAGATGGAAAATGATTCCCTTCGAACTCGGACTGGGGAATTAGAGGAAAATCTCAGTGTGGCTAGGCAAGAAAACAACGCCTTGAATGCTTTAAATGCTACCATTCAGGATGAACTGAAAGCGCTGACATTAGCCAATTTCAAGGCTTCAGCTTTTCAAGTAGAACTGGAAAGAAAATCTAGTAAGGTAACGGCACGATCTCGCCGTGCACGTCGTATTCGAGTGACATTTGACCTAACGAATGTGCCAGATAATTACCAAGGAACTAGACCCTTGTATCTAGTGATTACCGATGAAACCGGAACACCGATTAAAACCAGCAATCCTATTCAAGCAACGGCGGTTGTGAATGGGCAGAATATGGAACTGATTGCGGTGAAGTCTAAAGAGGTGAATATTGAATCCAATCAACGTCTCTCCTTCACCCATGATCTAGAAGAAAGGCTTAAAGCAGGTTATTACAGAGCTTCCGTGTTTACGGATATTGGCCTGTTGGGCGCTACTAGTTTCCGTCTACGATAATTGCTTTCCTTGAGATTATTCCCCTGCTTGAAACTGTCATCTTGATACTAGCTATCAGCTTCAAGCAGGGTAGATCCTTAATAAGATATTAACGGCCAAAAACAACATTAGTGATATGCGTTCATCTCACCTACTGTTAACCCTATGCCTAGGCATGTCTCTCTTTTCTTGCGTAGGTAAGAAAAAGCACAATGAAATTATTGAGGCTTTGACCACCTCCTATACCCAAGAAGTTGACTCTGTACAAAGCCATCTTGATACCGCTCGGTCCACAATACGTACACTTGAACTGAACCTAGCAGAGCGAAAAGGCGAAAACAATGCCTTGACCGCGATGCAAGACAAACTGCAGTCTAAGATCGATGGCCTGGAGGAATCCCTTGAAAATTTGGGTGCACGTGCTACTAATCAGCAAAACGATTTGGGGAATCAGCTGGAGGATAAAAAGAAAGAATTGGCTGAGAAACTCAGTAAGGTCAAGGCGATCAGGACCCAAATAGAAGATAGCAGAGCTTCTATGTTGAACACCAGTAGTGCCCTGGTTGCGGCTATGGAAGAGTATGATGCGGAGGAATATGCCGTAGAGATCCAATCAGGGAAGATTGTTGTAGCATTAACGGAAAAGCTCCTGTTTAGGTCTGGCAGTACCAGTAGGATGACTGATGATGGGATGGCAGCTATTGAGAAACTATGTCAGGTTTTGAATAACTATCCTTTGTTTGCTATTCAGGTGATTGGGCATACAGATAATCGTCCGGTCCCTCGGAAAGGTCTAGATCGCTGGAATTATAGCGCTCTTCGCGCTTCTACGATTACCAAAATGATGGTGGAGGATTTTGAGGTCAATCCCAATCAGATACTGGCGGCAAGTAAGGCTGACTATGCCCCGAGAACATCCAATGAAACAGCTGAAGGCCGAGCCAAGAATAAACGTATCGAATTGGTCGTAGCGCCTAGGCAAGATTTATTGGTCAAGGATATAGAAAAGGCTTTGACGGCCATTCTGGGAGAGTGATTATTCTTGGGACATGAATCCTCTTAACTTTTTCAGGGAAGACTGATTGTGAGGAAGTTCAATGGCATCTAACACATTGGCTTTCTCTCGATCGGTAATATGGAAAGATACGGAAGCAGCTAACTCGTCCTCCCTACTAGAGCGATAGATAAAACGGATAACTTGAAAGTTCTCCTGCCCAAGAATGTCATAGATAAAACCCAAGGTATTGTCATGCTCAAACTCTTGAGTAACTAGCACCTTGCCCGCGATTCCAATGGGGTTAAAAAGCTTTTTCAAAATTCCTTTATTATCGTTGGCGGGAATCTCCTCAATCTTTTCAGAGCTACTGATTTGTAGCAAAACTACCCCACTGGTATTTTCCCGTATCCAATCCTGAAACACCTGTAAGAAGCGAGTAGCAGAAAGAATGCCATAATTATCGCGAAGCCCCGCATCTGCTACACTCACACCTGGAGCGGTTGGCAAGTGAACCATCGGCAAAACATAAGGGTAGGTCGCATTGGCCCGCAATGCAGTGGTAAATCGTAATTCTTTAGCGCCCTTATCTCGAAATAGCCACTGGAAGTCCACCGCATCGATTTCTAATACCTCCCTATGTTGTGGGGCAACCGGAGCAATCATCATGAAAGAAACTCCCTGAGGAGAAATGATTAATCTGCGGCTATCATTTAGGATGGACGGACTGAGATACAGCATGGGAACAATAGCTTCTTGTTCCAGGCTTTTGTAATAAGACAAGGGCTTATCCAAGATAGAATCCGTATTCTCATTGAATTGGTCTTCAAAAACATACCCACGGTCTTTATAGTACAATTTATTGGCGTACTCGAATTTAGACCAGGGTAGAAAGAGATCATTAGTAGCAATGGTAAAGGCGATGGAGTTGAGGAGATCTTGAGTGATTTTGTCGACATAAGCTTTGTCGTAAATGTTGATGTCCTGCCCCCGCTTTTTAAGCCCATATAGCTCCCGTAAATAGGCCGTTCCCAGCATCCCCCCCGATGCCCCTGTAATCAAGGTGGTGTGATCCAGGAGTTGACCATTTAGCATACTGTCAGCGGTCTGGAGTACCTGCATAGTCCATGTCGCGGCTTTCAGCCCTCCGCCACTGACGCACAGCACTACCATTTTGGGCTTGGGGCTCAGAGTGTCAGGGCTTACCTTGTTTTTCCAGTTGTTCAAGATATCAACCGTGTTGTCCATGTCTTCTTCCACTCTGCCCGAAGTACAGATTTCCTCAAGCGCTTGGTAGGAATATTCGGCAGGTTCGCCTTCATAATCTAATCCATATGCTCGATTATTGACGTTGAAGAAATCGAAACTTGTAATGAAGTTCGTTACCAGCATCAAGAGTATGAAGATGGTAATTTTCCATTCGTTAAACCAGTACGTAATGGCTCCTACAAATGCATTAATGAGACTCAAAAGTATCAGAAAGCTAGCGCCAGCCGGAATCCTGAACGGGGAATAATCAATCAATCTGCCGAGCAATAGTAGGATTACGGTAGTGAGTAATTGGAGGGCTAAGGCGTTGAAGTGGTTTTGTTTGAAGATATTCATCAACAAACTGGACTCATAATGAGCAACACTTCGAACTAGTCTGGATTGTAAAGATTCATTTAGATAAGTGCGGACATTCCAGGTATTCCGGTCCAGTTTTATGTACTCCAAGTCCACTTTCCTTCTTCCGGGGGCGATATTATGGATCAAATTAGGAGGGGCTTGCTTTCGTTTTTGATAGTACCCAATATCGCGATTGGTAAAGTAGAAATAGATCGAATAAAATAAGATGAGTGTGAAAGCGCCAAAGGTTAGGCCCAGCCAGTTTAGAAAAATCGTTCCTCCTGGAAGTTGTTCATAGGCCCACTGAAAATGTATCAGAAGGCCAGAGTAGAATAAGTAGAAGCTCAGCGGGATGGCAAAGTTGTTGAGACTAAACTTGGTGAACGGGCGTGTTAAACTTGCTAAAAAAGGGAAGAAATGTGCACTTAAAAGGTAAGTGGTTAGATTCCAACTCATAAAAAAGCCTCCGTAGGCTAAGCCTAAGAAAAAGAAACTCCAAAAGTTGACTTCTCCCAAATACTCCGGATCGAGGAAAAGGTACTGCAGCCCCAATTTTCGGCCTACTTGTCCCGTTATGAGAAGCAGTAAGAATAACCAAATGAGAATCAAAGAAAGATTACTCCTTAAGTGCAATATGATCAATTGCACGGGGAAGGAATAATAGAAGTTGTTGATCCAGTTTCTCATTGGCTTTCAAGTACCTAGCTTAAAAGTAAAACAAATTTGGAGAAAGGCTGGTTTTGCCACAAACCGTCGTCTATTTTGCTAAGTGGATAATGCTGTTTTTTGTTTACCTTTGGAATCCAATTCGGTAAGTAATCGGGTAGCGTTAACGTCTACGATGCAACACTAAAATAGAGTCTTGACATTCCGCAATAATTCAAACATTACAAACTACATTTAAAACGCTTCCTGGGGATGGCTTTACATCGCCGAATACTCAGCATCATACAACGAAAACAAGCTAAAACAAGTTATTACTGGAGCCGAGCACGAATTGCTGTGTATCTCGGTTAATGATCTTTTAATTCCATTGTAAAACCTAAATAGAAAGAAATGAACATTGCGGTTGTTGGTACTGGTTACGTTGGTTTAGTAACAGGTACTTGCTTTGCAGAAACTGGGAATCACGTCACTTGTGTCGATATTGATGTCAACAAAGTTAAACGACTAAGAGATGGCGAATTGCCCATCTATGAACCAGGTCTAGAAGTTATTTTCGAAAGAAATACACGCCAAGGACGTTTGCATTTTACCACGGAACTTAAAGCTGCTGTGGATGAGGCAGAAGTCATTTTTCTAGCCTTGCCAACACCTCCTGGTGAGGATGGCTCCGCAGATCTATCCTACATTTTGGGTGTAGCTGATGACCTGTCTAAGATTATTACAGATTATAAGGTGGTTGTAGATAAGAGTACTGTCCCTGTCGGAACGGGAGAAAAAGTCTACGCTGCCTTAGCTAGTCGCCTTGATCCGGCTTTATTTGATGTCGTCTCTAATCCGGAATTCCTGCGAGAAGGAGTGGCCGTAGAGGACTTCTTGAAGCCAGATAGAGTGGTAATTGGTTCTACTTCTGAGAAGGCGAGTAAAATTATGAAAACCTTATATGATCCCTTTGTCAGACAAGGTAACCCCATCTATTTCATGGATCTACGCTCTGCGGAAATGACCAAGTACGCTGCTAATTCCTATCTAGCTGCCCGAATTTCCTTTATGAATGAAATTGCTAATCTGTGTGATAGGGTAGGGGCCAATGTCGAAATGGTTCGCAAAGGAATGGGGAGTGATTCTCGGATAGGTAAGCGCTTCTTGTTTCCAGGCGTTGGTTTCGGAGGAAGCTGCTTTCCGAAAGATGTACAGGCACTGTCCAAAACTGCTAATCAACATGACTATGACTTCAAGATACTGGATGCGGTTTTATCTGTAAACCAAAAACAACGCTTGAAGGTGGCAGATATGATTGAGTCCTACTTTGAAGGAGATTTAGCTGGTAAGACTGTTGCACTTTGGGGGCTAGCTTTCAAGCCCAATACGGATGATATCCGAGAGGCACCGGCCTTGTATACGATCGATCAATTACTAGGAACAGGAGCTAAGATCAAGGTATTTGATCCTGAAGCGATGGAGAATGTAAAGAAGTTGTACGGCGACCGCCTATCCTATGCAGAAGATCAGTATGAAGCCCTTATCGGTGCAGATGTATTGGCTATCGTCACGGAATGGAGTGTCTTCAGGACGCCGAGCTTTAAGGTGATGAAGAAGTTGCTACAGAACCAGCTCATCTTTGACGGACGAAATCTTTATGATTTGGATCGCATGAAAGAAGAAGGCTTTGAATACTATAGTATTGGCCGTCCCGTTGTAAGTAAAGTCGCGAGCTCGTCAAATCACATTTAAAAATTGTGTAAAGGCACGAGTTAGGCCGATCTTTCGTTATAAAATTAAGGCAGGGGCAAAGGGGGGCCTTTGTCTCTGTAATATGGCTCCAGTGTCAAGAACGTTACCTATGAATTCTTTGAGGGTATTTTCTGTATTGGTTTTATTGTTAACGCTGGTATCTTGTACAAATGAAGATGGCCTGCCGGAAGGGCTGGAAATGGTAGAGCGTACCGATGCCTATGACAATATTGAACGCTATTCCCGTCGCATAGATAATTATGCTAAAGAAGGGCAATTTATTCGAATCGATCCTGATGGAAATATGATTGAATGGGCTAATTATGAGAATGATACCTTGCAGGGCCTTCGGATCATGTTTGCTGAGAATGGCGATACACTGGTAATGGAAAATTACCAAAACGGTATTTTTGAAGGAGAATACCGAGCCTATTATGAGGGAAATATTATTGAATTGGTGGGGGCTTACAGTGCCAACTATATGGAGGGAGAGTGGAAACGATATTACAAGAACGGGCAGCTGATGGAGGTGGTTAGTTTCAGTGACAATGAAGAGAATGGCCCCTTTGTAGAATATCATGAAAATGGCAACTTAAAGGCCGAAGGCTATTATCGAAATGGTGATCATGAACATGGGTTACTGAAGCTTTATGATGAATCCGGAGAATTAGAGAAAACCATGAATTGCGAAAATGGAATCTGCCGAACCGTTTGGTCTAAAGAAGGAGGTGAGGTAGAAGCTGAATAAATCATAGTACAGGGGTATTACTGCCCGATTACTATGCCTAAATGATGGTGAATGCTTAAAAATCTACACTCGCTCTTAGTATTGATTTTAGTCAGTCAGCTGGGGTCTGCACAGATTGGGGGGATCAATACTTACGAATTCCTTAATCTATCTCCCTCTGCTCGTGTTTCTGCTCTTGGAGCCAATCTCATCACCGTTCGTGATGATGATGTCAATCTAGCTTTGGCTAACCCCAGCTTGTTAAACCCATTGATGCATCAGCAGATTAGCTTCAGCCATAGTTTTCATTTAGCAGGTATTCAACATGGTTATGTAGGTTATGGACATCATGCGGAGAAATGGAATACCACCTTCCACGGAGGGATCCAATATGTCAATTACGGGGAAATTGACGCACGAGATGAGATGGGCGTAATAGAAGGTCAGTTCAAAGTTGCTGAGTATGCTTTGACCATGGGAGGAGCATATCCAATTAATGAAAGAATGACTGCCGGAGCCAATATTAAAATGATCAGTTCTCAACTGGCGGGCTTCAATAGTTGGGGAATTGTATCTGATGCGGCGCTGATCTATTATGATACGAGTAAGAATTTTACAGCGACCATCCTTTTCCGCAATATGGGAACGCAGCTTTCCACCTACGAAGAGGGGGGAGAGACAGAGCCATTACCCTTTGAAGTCCAGTTGGGCATTTCAAAGCGACTGAAGTATCTTCCTTTTCGTTTTTCCATTATCTATCATCACTTCAACCGTTGGAATATTCTGTACGACGATCCCAATGCGGAACAAGGCACCGTTTTTATTGGTGATTTGCAAACAGAGCGAAGTCCTACTAGTATATATTTTGATAATCTTTTCCGTCACTTCATCTTTAATGGAGAGTTGCTGATTGGGAAAAAGGAAAACTTCCGACTTCGCCTGGGATATAATCACTTCTTACGCAAAGAACTGTCCTTGGAGAATTTCCGAAGCCTGGCCGGCTTTACTTATGGCTTCGGTATTAAAATCAATCGATTTAGATTGGATTATGGACGGACTACCTTTCATTTAGCAGGTGGGGTCAATCACCTAACGATATCCACCAATATGAAGGAGTTCAAAAAGTAATCCGTCAAGCGATTCCATTAAGCATATTTTTGCGCCAATCGCATGTAATATGCAATCACACCGAATATTGCGACTAGGAAAACGATCATAAAGAAGACACCAAGTCCACCTGTCCCACCTGTAGCTAAATCTACCATTCTCCACAGAATATAGAACATTAGACCGAAAATTACCACGTTTAAACCCTGCATCATTTCCCGAGCTAACTCCACTTGTTTTCTGGCATTATCTTCTGTAAGCTTAACCGGAAAATTGTATGTTTTAGGCTTGAGGCTGCCAATGAAATGCATCATCAAAAACAAGAAGCCGCAAATGCCTGGAATAAGAAATAGGATATTTTTGGTTCCCCAATCATCTGCTTCTCCTTTGGCATTGAAGTGAATGGGGATCTCTTCAGGTAGGTTGCTAAAGTTTGTGATACTATAAATAACCATTACAGCCAGAATAACTAGGCTGAGGGTTTTTAACTGTTTTTCTAAAGGGGTAGCAGGAGGAGGAACCTCTCTATAGTCTGTCATGATGTTTTCGTTTTTTAACTTTTAAGTATGAGGATATAATTAGGCTAAAGTATCTGACTAAGGGAGTTTTCAATCTAGGCAAGGCGCAAAAACCGCGGCTAGCCATAGCTAACCAAGGATTTTTGCAACGTAGCATAGGTTGAAAAATGCCCGTCATATCTTCTAGGATAATTGTATTCTCATACTTAGGTTCAAAAAGATAATAGCTCTCGAAGTTTAGTGGATTGTCGACGAGAAATTTCTACTTCTTCACCATTGACCAGGGTGACTTTCAACCGTCCATTTAACCAAGGGTCTAGCTTGGCAATCCATTTGAGATTGATAATTTGCTGGCGATTGGCTCGGAAAAAATGCTGGGGGTCCAATCTATTTTCTAATTGGTTAAGGGATTTTAGAATTAAAGGCTTATGGTCCTCAAAATAGATGCGCGTATAATTGCCGTGAATCTCCATCAGTCTAATGTCTGCAAGTTTTACAATCCAGCACCGTTCCCCATCCTTCACAAAAATCTGGTGACTTTCACTTTTTAAAACTGAGGTGTTTTCTTGTTTTTCCTGTCGTTCTTCCAAGCGCTTGATGGTCAATGCCAGGCGATCCGGATGAATGGGCTTGAGCAGGTAGTCCAATGTGTTGAATTCGAAAGATTTAACCGCATATTCATCATAAGCTGTGGTAAAGACAATAAGGGGCACCCACTCTAGTCGCTCAAGCAATTCAAAACCACCCATACCTGGCATCTGGATGTCCAAGAAGAGTAAGTCTGGCAGTAAGGTGGGAATGAGATCCAGGGCTTCTCTGCCATTGGCAGCTTCTCCTACTAGTTCGATCTGGGGATGATCTTGCAGCAGCGTCTTTAGTTCATTTCTGGCTAAGCGGGAATCTTCAACAATCATTGCTTTCATACTACACATTTTCTCGTTATGCTTAGGTAGATAGAGGGATACGTACCTTCGCCTCGACCATGTCGGCTACTTCAGCCAAACTGAATTGGGCTTTCCCATTGTAGAGTAGCGCTAATCGATCTTTAATGTTTTGGATACCTACCCGAGAGGAGGCTTTGCTACCTTCACTGGTTTTTGAGAGCGTTCCTGTATTTTTGACGGAAATGCACAAATTCTCCTGATCTCTTTGAATATTGAGGCGCACAATTCCTCCATTTGCTTGTTGGGAAATTCCGTGTTTAATGGCATTTTCGATCATGAGTTGGATGAGCATGGGGGGGACTTTGAACTCCTGCAATCCCTCGTCGATTACGGCCTCAAACTGTAGTTTATCTTCAAATTGAATACTATGTAGAGCCATGAAATAGTCGATCGTTTCCAGATCCGTTCTAAGGGATACCTTTTCGTGTTGGGTTTCTGCTAGAGAATAACGAAGTAAGTCCGACAGGTGAGTCAGCATTAACCGGGCCTTATTCCCATCTTCCAAAATCAATGCCCGAATGTTATTTAGGGCATTAAACATGAAATGTGGGTTGATCTGGGTTCGTAATCCTGCTAGTTGTGCTTCTTTGAGCGTAGCCTCCAGTTTCCATTTTTCAACTTCTGCCTGGGTGTATCTGCGGAAAAAGTGATATGAAAAATAGAGGGCTGTCCAAACGGCAATAATTAGTAAACCAGATATAGTCCCGTTTAAAAACAGTACCCAAAGCGGGACACGCCTGCCATCTAAGAAATAGATTCCATAATAGGCGACGACGGCGCTTACGCACATCCAGGCAGCGGAAACGATCAAAATTCCCAGAACGGCGGGAAGAATGAGTTGAGATAAACTGTAGCTTTTCCAACCCGCTCTATGGATATACCATCGATAGCCAAGTGTAATCAGGAAGCCCCACAAGCCCACCAGCGAATTGATTAACAGTACCGATTTGCTACCGCTGAAATACCCATTCACTCCCCCGTTGACTATTGTAAAAACTAGCCATCCGAGGGTGTGAAGTGTCCAAAATAATCTTGTTTTGGCAGTTGTGGGCATTGGTGCTTACTTCAATTGTGCCTGTAGCCAGTTGCTGATCGTATTTAGTGCAATAGGCGAAAAAGTCTCTTTCAATTTTCCGTATTCGGCGGGTGCCCCTGTTGTACTGCTTTGGAACAGGTGGTTCATATTCGGCAGGGACTTAATTTCATAGTTTTTGTTTCCTCCTTTCTTCAAAGCCTTTTCAATGGCAGGTAAGTTTTGCTCCGCATCTACTTGCAGGTCATTGGCGCCATTAATTGCCAGGACGGGACAGCTAACTTTCTCCAGGGAAGTGGCTGGATCGTATTTCAGAAAGAACATAAACCAAGGGGAGGATATCTGCTGGAAAGTTTGGTCAAACTGCCCCACGGAAGCTTCTAATATCGCCCTATCACTATCAGAAAGTCTTTGCTTTTCTCGTTCCATATATTGTTTGATCTCTTCCTTCGCTTTAGGAAGATCGTCTTCATTTTCACCAAGTAATTCAAAAGTCTTCTTACTTAATTTGCGATTCATGGCCAATACTTGATCAGGCATTTGATTCGCTTTCCCAATTAACTCCTGTTGTAACAACAGAATTTCATGACCGGAAACACCGGGGCCTGCCAATAGGACAATAAAAGCTACATCTTTGGAGTGTGCGGCTACCATAGGGGCAATTAGACCACCTTCACTATGTCCCATCAAGCCAATCTTCTTAGCATCAATGTCTTTCCTTGTTTTCAGGTAGCTAACGGCGGCTTCTACGTCCGTAGCAAAATCAGCTGAAGTGGCCGTGGCAAAATTACCAGTGGATTCAGCGACGCCCCGATCATCGTATCTTAGTACAGCGATGCCTTGACGAGTAAGGTGGTCGGCCAACACCAGAAATGGTTTATGGCCAAGCAATTCTTCATCTCGATTCTGTGGGCCAGAACCACTGATCAAAACCACTACAGGGTAAGGTCCCGCTGTATTGGGAAGGGTAAGGGTTCCCGCTAGGCTGACACCTTCGGCTTTGGCATTGTCGTATTTTACGGCTTCCTCTTTGTATGGATATGGCTTTTGAGGTTCTTGCGGACGGTCTAATTTAGCTGGCTTTTCTTTGGTTCTAGTTAAGCTTAGGGGGATGGTGGCGGGACCCTGTTTAAACACTCCTTTCAGATTATTCCCATTTGGATCCAGTGCACCTTCATAGGTCATCCCCAGCTGACTGGCGGTAATCGTTAATTTCCCATCTTCAAAGGTGGTGGAATTTGTTGGAAGGCCCATTGCTCCTTGATCGGGAGAGTCCATCGTAGACTTCAAAGCGTCGCCATCAGCGGTTACGTGGAAAATGATTTTGAGTTTCATACCTGGAGCTTCAATGGTGCCCTCCCAATCTCCGACGGGTGATTGGGCAAAACTCATGTATCCTAATCCTAAACAGGCCATTAAAACAGTGATAACTTTCATGCTTGTTTGTTTTTTCAACAAGATAGCTGTTTTGGAAGGGAGGAGAAAGGAAATTGTGGGGAGCGGTAACTGGAGGGGATGAGTGGTAAACAAAAGCCCCAAGGCCGACGGGGGATCGAGCTTGAGGCTTAAGGGGGCGATGAGAGCCTAGCCTATTCGGAGCGGAGGGCGTGAATGGGAGTGGCTAAGGCTGCTTTAATAGCATGTATACTAATGGTTAGGGCTGCAATGAAGATAGCTCCTAGTGCTGCAAAGCCGAAGATCCACCAGTCTACTTGTGTATGGTAGGCAAAGCCAGCCAGCCAATTGGTCATGATTTTCCAAGTCATGGGAAGGGCTAAGGTAATGGCTATCATCACTAATAATAGAAGCTCCCTACTCAATAGAAAACTAATGGAAGCGACGGAAGCCCCCAGGACTTTGCGGATCCCAATCTCCTTGGTTCGTCGCTGCGCCGAGAACGCTACCAATCCAAATAAGCCAAGGCAACCTATAACTATGGCGATCATCGTAAAGTAAGAGACGATCTTAGCTGTACGTTGATCCGCATCATAGTTCTGTTGAAAATCTGCTTTCAGAAAGCTGTATTCAAATGGAGTGCTTGGATTAAGCTGGTTCCAGTTTTCTCTAAGCTCTTGCAAGCCACTGCCGATCTGCTGACCATCAATTTTTGTAATGAGATAGTTCTGTGATTCTTCGGAATCTAGTAAAAACGCATAAGGTTTAATTTCTTGATGTAGGTCTTCGAAGTGGAAGTCTTTAATCAAGCCAATGATTTCGTAGGTAATGGCTTGACCTTGAAAATTAAAGTTGAGTTTCTGGCCAATGGCTTGCTCTTGCGCGATACCACAGGCCCGTAAAGTAGCTTCATTAACCACAATTCTATTGGCAGTATCGGCTTTGAAGGCTGGCGAGAATAGACGTCCGGCTAACAGCTCATATTCCATGAGTTCCATTAATTCTGGGGAAACTCGATTGGTGCGCACACTTTGTATTTCATTCACTTTTTGATCTGGACGATAGAGGGAGACGGAGGTTGGATTCTCTATTCCTGGGTAAAATTGAGCTCCTGCTGTACCCAATATGTGAGGGGATCGGGTCAACTCACTTTTCAAGCTTAGAAAATTTCTTGCTGCTTCCGCACTTCGGATGGGGACGACTACCTGTTGATCAGCTTGAAATCCTAAGGGTTTCTCTTGCAGGTATTTCATTTGCTGCTGAATAATCAAGGTAGCCGTAATCAGCCCCACTGCGATCACAAACTGAAAAACGACTGATCCTCTACGCAAATGCACTAGACGCTTATTGCTCGTTCCTTTGTCTGAAATAGCCTGGAAGGGTTTGAAAACAGCAAGATAAAAAGCTGGATAACTGCCGGCCACAATACCTGTGCTTATGATTAATCCCAACAGCCCCAGTAAGATCTTTGGTTGCAAGAGGGCAGAAATGTCCAGGTTCTTGTCAGTGAGTTCATTAAAAGCAGGTAGTAGGATCAGGACTAATGCTAACCCCAGCAGCATGGCCCCGAAGCTCATGACCAAGGATTCACTTAAAAACTGTCGAACTAGATGTCCTTTGCGTGCACCATATGTTTTGCGTACCCCTACCTCAGTAGCACGACGCGTAGCTTGAGCGGTAGACAAGTTCATGAAGTTGACGCAGGCAATGAAAAGAGTTAATAAACCTATGCTAGCCAAAACATACAGATAAGAGCTACTATTGGTAGCACTAACGATAGTCTCGATCTCATTGTGTAGATGTATTTGATCTACTGCAAGTAGGGAAATGCTTTTATCAAATCCAGCAGCCTGAAGATCTGCTGCTGCATAGTTCTCCATAAAATCGTCCATCTTGCTATTGAGCTGAGTAGCTGAAGTATTCTCTTTCAGCTTGACGTAGGTATAGAAAATATTATTCGACGAAAAGTTCTGAGGTTGCGTTTGAGTGAAATAGCCAATCCATCCAGCTTGTATGGGAAGGAAGAGATGGGCGTCAATATGCGACCGCTGGGCTTCCGATCTAAAGACCCCTGTCACTTCGAAAGATTGGTCAAAACCGCTTGTTCCTCCAATTTTTATTTGCTGTTGTAATGCTGATTGTGTGCCGAACAACTTTTGTGCGAGCTGCTCAGAAATGACCACATTATTGGGCTTTTCCAAGAGCTTGGCTTTGGGTAATTGCTCCTTGAATTCGTAAGTGAATAACTCAAAAAAGTTCGGATCAACATGATAGGCTTTCGGTTCGTAGAATTGCTGAGGGGGACCAGTAGCTGGATCTACCTGCAATAAAGCTTCGTTTTCTATGAAATTTACCCAGAGCCGGGTGCTTGCTTCTACTTCGGGAAAGCCATCACTTAGGGCTTGTTGATAGGGAGCAGAAAGTTTGGGGTAGGGCTCTGATTGGCCATTGTTGGTGATGGCCTTACTATTGATCAAGAATAGTCGATCTGCATGTTCATGATGTTGATCAAAACTTGATTCACTGACAATATAAAGGAGCAATAAAAGACAACAGCTCAAGCTAATAGCGAGACCACCTAGATTTATAATACTGAACGACCGGTTCTTCTTGAGAATTCTCCAGGCTATTTTGAAATAGTGTCGATACATGTCATAAGCAATTGTAGCGGCGGGAAAACGTGGCGTTCTGATTATGCCTATCCTAAAAAGAGATACGGTGTCTCTGATGAATCCCCGCCGTGCCTTCTGTGGGCCGATGAGCGCCCAATTTTTTTCAAATCGCTCATGTAGATCTCCCTCAAGATCCTCAACAAACGCTGGATCACAATACCAGCGGAAGAACCTCAAGGCCCACGAAGGCGGTGATGGAGGGTGATTATTCACTTTTGATTACGTTTGCGGGGTTCATCAAGGCTGCACGTAGTGCTTGGAAGACTACCGTCGTTAATGCTATGCCCATTGAAAGTATGCCAACCAGTGCAAATATCCACCAGGACAAGCCTGTTCGATAACTAAAATCTTCGAGCCAGTTATTCATCAAATAATAACTAATGGGGGTGGCTAATACGAAAGAGATTAGGACGAGTTTAATAAAGTCTTTCGAGAGCATCTGGCAGAGCTTCAGGATAGAGGCGCCTAAGACCTTGCGAATTCCAATTTCCTTTTTGCGTCGCTCGGCGACATAAGCGGCTAGGCCAAAAAGACCCAGACAGGAAATAAAAATGGCTAGAACAGCAAAGAAGGAAGCTAATTTGCCAACCCGTTCTTCATCATTAAATTTCTTTGCGTAAGATTCATCGGCAAATGTGTAGTCGAAGCTATTGGCTGGATCATACTTTTTAAAGATAGTTTCTATGGCAGTCAAGGCTTCATGTGGTGGACTATCTGCTTTTAACTTGATGTTTATATAATTAAGCCAGGTCTCATGTAGCATGAATAAGGTTTGGCGTACGGGGGCATATGGCGATTGTGTAACCAGGTTTTTCACCACTCCAACTATCTTATGCACGTCTTCACCTCGGCGCATTACCATACCGATAGGATCGTCTACCCCCATGTACTCTACCGCCGCCTCATTGAGAATAAATCCTGTACTATCGCTGGCGAAATCACGCGAAAAGTCTCTACCTGCAATGATCTCCCAATCTACCATATCACCAAATTCGTAAGTGACACGCAAAGACGTAAAGTCATTACTAGCATTGGGGTCTTTCCCTGCCCAGTCAAATCCCCCATTGGTGACCCCAGTAGATGTTATTGGAGAATCCGTCCCTGCCATTTCTTCCACCATACCCGTATTTAGCAAGTCTGTACGGAGGGTCTGAAAATGTTTAATGATTTCCTTGTCTCTAATGGGGACGCGGATGAGATTGTCTCTGTTGTATCCGATAGGCCGGTTTTTCGCATGTTGAATCTGGCGGAAAATGAAAATCGTTCCTATAATAAGGCTTATGGAAACGGTGAACTGCACTACGACTAAGGCTTTACGTGGTAAACGGGCCGATCGACCTGTCCTGAATGTCCCTTTTAAGATTTTGACTGGCTTGAAGGAAGATAGGTAGAGGGAAGGGTAACTGCCCGCGATTAAGCCCGTTAGCAGGGCAAATCCGATGCCTAATACCCAGAAAGTTAAGTTGCTCCAGGGGAATTGTAGTTCTTTATCGGCAATTTCATTAAAGGTGGGCAATAGAAGATAGACTAAAACAATGGAGATGACAAAGGCGAGTAGCGTAATGAGTAAGGATTCACTGAAAAACTGGCTAATAAGTTGACTTCTTATTGATCCCAGGGTTTTTCGGATACCAACCTCTTTGGCCCTTTCCTCTGATCGTGCTGTACTTAGATTCATGAAGTTGATACAGGCCAATAGTAAGACAAAAACAGCTATGATTCCGAATAGCCACACGTATTCTATTCTACCCCCAGCGTTTTTCCCGTTTTCAAAATCTCCCCGTAAGTACCAATTCTTCATGGGATGTAAAAAGATAGCGGGCTTGTTTCTTTCCGCATACTCCTTTTCGATGTTGTCATATTTTGCATTCTTTATCGCTAATGAGGCTTCCTCCATACTGACATTATCAGCTAGTTGTACAAAAACATTGAACCAGCTATTACCCCAACCTGTCCGCTCTTCCAGGTTGGCACTCTGAAAATACCTTTCCCAAGGCACGATGAAAAACACGTTCTGAAACTCTGAATTCTTAGGTAAATCTTCGTACACGCCTTTAACGGTAACCGCTAAATCTTGCCCTAAAATGAGTGGTTTGTCCATTGGGTCTTCCTCGCCAAATATCGACTTTGCGAGGGACTCAGCCAAAAAAATGGCATTGGGGTCTTCCATGCTCTCCTGGCTTCCCTCGATGAGTTTGATAGAAAGCATATCAATGATATCTGGCCCGAAATAACTGCCTCGTTGCTTTACTTTCTTGTCTTCATAGGCAATAGAATGCGTCCAGGTGCCTGGAGTAGTCACGATGCCGTCAAATAAATGACCATAACTCTTGCGAAGTTCCGGCTCTAGCTGCCTAGCTTGATTAAACCAGGTTTCAATTTTCCCGTTTAGCGTCTGGTTTTGCATAGCCAAGGCAATCCGGTCCTGATTAGGGTATTGCTTATTGAAAGAGAGCTCATCGTGCATCCATAAGCCAATCAGCATCGGAATCAACATTCCAGCTGCTAATCCTCCAATATTAATCGAAGAGAAAAATTTGTTCTTGAAGAGATTTCTCCAAGCGATTTTAATATGATTTCTAAACATGTCAACAGTGTTTATGAAAGGGTGATTTATCCTGAGTGGTCGAATGATTCCGGGTCGGAAGAGAGCGAATACATCTTTGATCAGCGCCCATCTGGCTGTTCGCATGCCTCCAGCCAGCCTTTGTCGATCAAATCGTTCATGTAGATCCCCCTCCAGGTCTTCTACGTAATCTGGATGGCAGTACCAGCGAAAGAATTTCAATGCCCAGTGAGATGACTGTTTTTTGGGATCATTCATCTTTCAAGGCTTGAATGAGGTTTGTCCTTGCAGCTTTTATGGTCTGAATTCCTACTGTACTCCAGGCAATGAGCAACAACAAAAGTCCCGCTCCTAAGAAATACCAGGGTTGGATCTCAATGTGATAGGCGAAGGATTGGAGCCAGTTCTGACTTAGTAAATAGCTAAGTGGGATACCGATCAAAAGGGCAATTAAAACAGTTAGTGTAAAATCCTTGGAAAGCAAGCTTACAATAGAGGCTGCGCTAGCACCTAATATTTTTCGAATAGAAATCTCCTTGGCTCTTCTCTCGGCCGTGAAAGCTGCTAGTCCAAATAAGCCTAAACAGGAGATGATAATGGCCAAGGCTGCGAAGTATCGAGATAAACGGGAGATCCGCTGTTCGGATGCATAAAGGCGTTGATAGTCATCATCAAGGAACCGATACTCAAAGGCTAGCCCTTCATTAAACCTTTGGTATGTCTCTTCAATAGCTGCTATTGTCTCCTTTGGTGAGCCGGGTTGTAGTTTGACCAATATATTTTCATTGTTGGGAGAAAATCGAATCATACAGGGTTTAACCTGTTCATAGAGCGATTCGAAGTGGAAATCCTTGGCTACTCCAATGATCTCCCTTGGCTCTCCCCAAAGCATGATCTTTTGACCGATCGGCTTCTTCAAGCCCATCGCCTCGATGGCTGCCTCATTGAATATGACTTTATTCTGCTCGGTGGCGAAATCTGGAGAAAAAGTTCTTCCTTCAACCAACTGTATTTCCATTACTTCCATCAGACCGTAGTCCGCCTCCAAGTTGCCAAACTCGATACGATGTCCTTCAGCTTGGCCTTCCCACTTCACGCCGGAGGTGCTGCCAAAATCTCCTGTCAGATCATGGCGGAAGGTGGTGACGGCTTCAATCCCAGGAAGGGCTTCCAAGCTGGTTTTAAAAGCGGAGAATTGGCTTCTTAGATTACCATCTTGTTTTAAGGTTAGGATTCGTTCGTTATTGTAGCCAAGGTTTTTGTTTTGGATGAATTCGATCTGTTGATACACCAGTACTACTGCAATGATGAGCACTAGGGAGATTGTGAATTGAAAAACGACTAGCCCTTTTCTCATCCAATATTCACGAACCCCTCGTGTGAGTTTCCCTTTGAAAATCTTTGCGGGCTGGAACTTTGACAAGTATAGGGCAGGGTAACTACCTGCGAGTAGGCCAGTAAATGCAATGATGCTAATCAAGCCAACTAGTACGGTCTGTGTAGGTCGGAACACGATCTCCTTTCCAGTAATGGCATTGAATTGCGGGAGCAAGATGTAAACTAATACGACGGCTGCTATGGCTGCTAGAAGTGTTATGAGCAAGGCCTCGGTCAAGTATTGTGATATCAAGGAACTGCGCTGTGCTCCGATTACCTTCTTAACCCCAATTTCCTTTGCCCTATGGATAGCCTTGGCAGTGGAAAGGTTCATGAAATTGATACAAGCAATTAGCAAAAGGAAAAAAGCAATGGTAGCGAAAAGTTGAACGTAGCCAATTCTACCTCCGGCTGGTCGACCGTTCTCATAGCGATTGAATAGATATCTATCGGAGAAAGGCTGGACAAAAGCAGTTCCTGTGAATTTATAATTAGGATCCTCTACACTTGCACTGACCTTTTCCTGTAGATAGCTGCTGATTTTATCATTTAAGGCTTCGATATCGACTCCAGGTTTTAAAAGGGCATAGGTATAAGGGTCACTATTGGCCCAGGTACGAAGATGCTCCGAATGCTCTGCTAAACGGGGGTACGAGAGGAGTAGATCAAATTGCAAGGTAGATTGAGCAGGGATATCATCAAAGACTCCAGTAACGGTGAAGGGAATAGTTACATCCCCTCGAAACCACTCAATGGCTTGCCCGATGGCCTCTTCAGAACTAGGGAAAAGCTGGTTGGCTAGTTTTTTCGAAATGACCACGGCATCTTTATTTTTTAATACCCATTCTGGGTCTCCTACTGCCAGGGGGAAAGAGAAAACCTGGAAAAACTCAGGATCTACATACAGCTCACTAGCCTTGGCTTGTTTTTCCACTGAGGAAATAATCCCTTTATTTCCGGCACTCCCAAGCGGAGGGCAAACGGTTAGTGCGCTTTCTACCTCGGGGAATTCCTCCCGTAGGGCTTGCGCCAAAGGCCCAGGCTGATATTCTATAGTTTCAAAACCACCTGCTACCGGAAAGTTTTGCATGACCTGATAGAGCTGTTGATCTTTGGCGTGAAAGCGATCTATCTGGTATTCATCCTGAATCCATAAGAAGATGAAGAGGGCGCAGGCAAGGCCAGAGGCAAGGCCAATTATATTTATCAGGAAGGTGTTCGGAGATCGCCGATATTGACGATAGGTTAGTAAAAGATGGTGACGTAACATAACAGTAGGATTGAGAAAAGATTTAGGCCAGAAGGACCGGATTATTCCTGGTCGAAAGAGAGAAAGGACATCTCTGGCAAAGAACCATTTAGCTCGTCCAGGGTTTTGCGATGTCATTCTTCTTTCGAATCGTTCATACAGATCGCCTTCGAGGTCTTCAGCGAAGTCAGGATGGCAATACCATCTGAAGAATTGCAGGAAGAATTTAGGTGGGTGATTGGACGGATTTTTCTTCATGCTAATCGCCGAAAGCAATTTTAGGAATGGAATTCCAAAGGTCAAGCCGTTGATCCTTGGTGACTTCCAAGGCCTTTCGACCTAGGTTGGTGACGGTGAAGAACCGCTTTCGTTTACCGCCTCGAACCTTGGTAACTTCACCTAATTCTGATGCCAAGTATCCCTTTTTCTCCAGTCGACGGAGGACCGTCTGGAGGGAACCAATGCTCACCGTGCGCTCTAAACGCCGTTCCATTTCGTCGATGATGGCAATTCCATAAGCCTCTCCATACAGAACTGCTACCGTTAATAGTACCAGCTCTTCAAATTCACCCAATCTATGTTTACTCATTGTGATAAAATTTCTTAATTCTCTGACAAGCACTGTTTCTGGAGAATGTTTTTATCTTAAATGTAGTTTTAATAAGACTGAATGTCAAATTATTTTACCCTAATTTGTAGTTTTTATAAAAAATAGCGCTCTTAAGCTTCTTTTGGCACTAAAAAGGTAGGATATCATCGAGTGGCGAATGGTAGGGAATAGTGCCCTGTGGGGCACTTCATCTTATGGCCTACATTTAGTATTGTCCATCTATGCCAGCGCTTTAGAACTTCATAATAGAGCAAAAGAAATGGGGTCTTTTCCCCCTATCGCTTGTAAAATATGTAATCAGAGGCAGGAGGTATGATTTTGTTTTGTCGCAATAGGAGGGCGATCTGTGAGCGGTGATGTGTGCTATGGTTGATCACATGAAAGTAGATGTCATAAAGAGAATTGGTGAAGGAATGCCCTTTAGAGTTCTGGTAAGTAATGGTAGAATCAAGTGTTCTATCCGCTGGGTCGGCAACTAAATAGGCTTGGGTTCTTTGGTGGAGTTGCTCATTTAAGGTAGACCATTGGATGGAGTCATGTGATTGCCAAACGGCAAAATTAGCCCCCTCTGTATGGACTCGATTCAGCCAGATTTGATGGGCATTGAAGATATGGTCCATAAAACCTACTGCTTTTTCAGGAGGGGTGCCTATGCTAGTGATGATCTTAATAAATTGCGCATTGGCATGTTGATTATACTTAAAGAGTTCTTGAAACAGGTGTGCGTTTGACATGAGTGGCAGGAATTGTTAAACAATTAAAATCACTATATATGCTTTGCTATACGCTGAACATTACAAAAGCCCTGACTGGTTAGCCAAGGCTTTCGTTTTTTATGTGAATACCCTCAAAAGAAGCATTATCCTCTTCCGTGGCATTGCTTGTACTTTTTGCCACTTCCACAAGGGCAAGGATCATTACGCCCTACTTTCTTGTCGGTTCGCTTAAAAGTGGTCGGCTTGGATCTATTTTTACTTACTCCTTCGGCGGCAGCTCTGGCGGCTTCCTCTTCACCTGTTCGGTGCGTTCTCATCTTACTGGTATCCGTTTTCTGTTCTCTTGCTTGTTGAACTCCTCGATTGTCTTGTAAGGACCCTTTAGCAAGGTAAGCCGTAACGCTTTGGTTAATGGTAAAGATGAGTTCTTCAAACAAGTTGAATGCCTCCATTTTGTATACCACCAGTGGATCTTTCTGTTCGAACGAAGCAGCCTGGACCGATTCTTTCAATTCATCCATTGATCGCAAGTGTTCTTTCCATTTTTCATCAATGATGGAAAGGGTGACGGCTTTCTCTATATCGCGAACCACCGACTTACCTCCACTTTTAACAGCCGCTTCGATATCAGCTGTAACCGCTAAGGGGTGAGAACTACCATCGGTGAATGGCAATAGGATTCGCTTGTATTTGTGGAATTGCTTTTCGTACACATCCTTGATGGCCGGCATGAGGGCATCTGTGATCTGGCTGAATTTTCGATCGTAAAAATCGTTGAACTGTTCGTAAAAATCATTGGTTAGATCCTCGACACTTCCCTCTTTGAAATCGCTCGCTTCCATTTTTGGATCAAACCCTATCATTCCTAACATTTCACGACGGAAAGTCTCTACATCTCCACCTTGCTTATGAGAGTATACCACGCTTTCCAGAAGAGAATGGAACATATTGGCTAGGTCCACCGTCAGTCTATCACCAGCCAAAGCATTCTTTCTCTTTTTGTAAATGGCTTCCCGCTGGATATTCATTACATCATCATACTCCAGCAAGCGCTTACGAATTCCGAAGTTATTCTCCTCTACCTTCTTTTGTGCCCTTTCAATAGACTTGGTTACCATTGAGTGTTGGATCACCTCACCCTCTTGGTGCCCCATTCTATCCATCAAGCCGGCGATCCGCTCCGATTGGAACAAACGCATTAAGCGGTCCTCCAAGGATACATAGAACTGGGAACTACCGGGATCTCCCTGACGGCCAGAACGACCTCGAAGCTGTCTGTCCACTCGGCGTGAATCGTGCCTTTCTGTACCTATGATCGCCAAACCACCGGCATTCTTCACCTGATCAGAGATCTTGATATCTGTACCCCGACCCGCCATGTTGGTTGCAATCGTAACTTTCCCTGGTTTCCCTGCTTCCGCAACAATTTCTGCTTCGCGCTGGTGTTGTTTGGCATTCAAAACATTGTGGTCAATGGCTCGAAGACGCAATGTTCGACTTAGCCTTTCCGAAACATCTACTGAAGTTGTACCTACCAGAATCGGACGTCCAGCCTGACTCAATTTTACAATATCATCGATTACGGCATTGAACTTCTCCCGCTCAGTTTTGTAAACCAAATCTTCCTGGTCATCTCTTTGAATTGGGCGGTTCGTTGGGATAACTACTACGTCTAATTTATAGATTTCCCAAAGCTCACTGGCTTCCGTTTCGGCAGTACCGGTCATCCCCGCGAGCTTGTGGTACATTCGGAAGTAATTCTGCAAAGTTACCGTAGCGTAGGTCTGGGTAATATCTCCAACCTTCACGTTTTCCTTTGCTTCAAGCGCTTGGTGAAGACCATCCGAATAACGTCGGCCTTCCATCATACGTCCTGTTTGTTCATCTACAATCTTAACCTGACCATCGATCACCACGTACTCATCATCGCGCTCGAACAGGGTATAAGCTTTTAGTAACTGGCTAATGGAGTGCAAGCGCTTAGATTTAACTGCAAAATCCTGAGCAAGCTTGTTCTTGGCCTCGGCTAGTTCATCGGTGGAAAGCTCTTCATTGCTTTCAATCTCCATCATTCCAGTAGCGATATCTGGAAGAATAAAGAAATTAGAATCTTCACTACCGCGCGCCAGAAACTCGGAACCTCTCTCGGTCAACTCTACGTTTCTATTCTTCTCATCAATTGTGAACAAGAGGGGCTCATCCACCAAGTGCATATTCTTGGATTGCTCCTGCATATAGAAGTTCTCGGCCTTCTGCAAGTTCACCTTGATCCCTTCTCCACTCAAAAACTTGATCAAAGGACGATACTTAGGCAGGGCTCTATAGGCACGGAGAAGCGCCATTCCTGCCTCTCCTTCCTGATAACCAATTTTATCTTGTTTGAAAAGCTGCTTGGCTTCGGTCAGGTATTGGGTAGCCAGTTTGCGTTGTGCGGCAATAAGACTCTCGACTTTTGGCTTAAGGGCCAGGTATTCTTGATCTTCGGTACCTTTTGGAACAGGACCAGAAATGATCAGAGGAGTTCGCGCATCATCAATCAAAACCGAGTCAACCTCATCAATCATAGTGAAATGGTGCTTTCGCTGTACCATTTCATCTACGGATCTTACCATATTATCACGGAGATAGTCAAAACCGTATTCATTATTGGTTCCATAGGTGATATCTGAAAGGTAAGCCTTCCTCCTTTCTTCGGAATGTGGGCGGTATTTGTCTATACAATCTACCGTCAGGAACAGGAATTCAAAAATTGGCCCTACCCATTCGCAGTCCCGCCGTGCTAGATAATCATTTACTGTGATCACGTGTACGCCTTCGCCGGAAAGTCCATTTAGATAGGCAGGTAGCGTTGCCACCAAGGTCTTACCTTCACCAGTAGCCATCTCTGCGATCTTACCATCATGTAGTACCATTCCTCCAATCAACTGCACATCGTAGTGTAACATGTTCCAGGTGATGTCTCCTCCCGCAGCAGTCCAGGAATTCTTCCAGGTCGCTTTATCGCCTTGTATGCTGATGTAGCTTTTATTGGCATTAGAAGCAAGCTCCCGATCATGATCTGTGGCGGTAACCTCCAATGTTTCATTCTTGCTGAAACGTCTAGCCGTTTCCTTTACCACAGCAAAGGCTTCTGGTAATATCTCTTTGAGGATAACCTCTAAGTGCTTATCTCGCTCTTCGAGTAACTCATCGATCTGTGCAAAGAGATTTTCCTTTTCGAGCAGATCTTCCTCGTCGGCGGCTTGTTGTTGTATATTAGCAATGTCTTCGTTAATGCCGCTTAAGTGCTCGGCAATACTCTCCTTGAACTGGAAGGTTTTGTTTCGCAGTTCATCATTACTCAAACTCTGAAGTTCCTCAAAGATCTCATTGATCTCATGCACGATCGGCATGTAAGTCTTTACGTCCCTTTCGTACTTGGTCCCAAAGACCTTTTTCAGAGAGTTAGTGATCGATTTAAACATATATATCTTTAATTTCTTCGATTTTTTTGATTGGTGCCGCAAAGATAAGCATAAGTATGGAGGCATGTCTATCTTTTCCCCAGGGCTTGCGGCAAAATGATAGTCACAATTCATACCAATAGCCAGAAAGATGACAATTTGGCATTCAAAAACATAACAAACTGCTAAGATTACAGGTTTAGGAAGAAAGAGGGAATTCCTTAGCAAAGAAGATCTAATTGGAAAATCATAACAAAGATAATACCCATAATGAACATGGAATCATACGCTTGGAAACTGGTTTCGCAAACCAACTTCAGACTTGGCCTTTTTGGACTTTTACTCAGCTTGTGTTTCGCTTGCGGAGATCAAGGAGGTAAGAAGGACATCAGAGACTACTATTATCCTATTCGTCAATTAGAAGATGGTTTAGTCTATGAATACAGGTCTGTAAGTAATGATTCTCTGCCGCCGGTCTACTGGTATTATCGCTCTTTTATAGAGGAGAATGGCGTTTTCTTAACGGCCACCTACTATGAACATGATCTCATTCCCAGACAGTTGGCTAAGGAAGAGATGGTCAGTAATGGAGTGATTCAGAATGACCTGGCTTTATTTGTGACGGACTCGCTAGGCAAACAGCAGCCCTTGAATACTGAAGTATTGGTGGGGAATATATTTCCATTTAAAGTTAGTGAAGGAGGTGGTGTCTTTTTGTACAAGATTCAGATTAGTTCACCAGATGAACCTCATTTAGTTACAACACTGATCAAGAATCGTCGTTATGTAGGAGACACTACTTTTGTGTTTAAGAAGAAAAAGTTCCCAGGAGTAGCCTTTGAGGTAAAGGAATTAGTGGAGTTAGACGATAAAGAACAGGGAGGAATGGAACCCCAATGGGATGGCAAAGAAATATATGCAAAGAATATAGGTCTTGTTTTTTATGAAAAGCAATTAGGAGAAACCCCACTCACCTACGCCCTATTTGACCGATATCCGATGACCGTGCTAGAGAAAAAGTTCAAGCAAATGATGTCGTCGGAAAATACCTATGAACAAAATTAAACCCAATGAATCGTTCACTCCTTATTGGTATCCTACTCGTATTGCTTGGGCCCTTATCGCTACATGCGCAATTGGAAGCCCCCATTTTACTATGTGTTAGTAATGACACTTTAGTATGGGATATCCCAGCGGTGAGTTGTGCTAGCCCGGATGGTTATCGCATCATGGCAAGCGAGTCTGCTAGTGGGCCATATAGCGAGCTGGCGACCATCGCAGATATTAATCAAACCGCTTTTTTTCATGCTGATGCGGGGATTGGTACATGGTTTTATTATATGGAAACCCTTGCTAACTGTCCAGGTGTTAATCCGGCACAATCTGATACACTAGATAATCGGAATCCGGAAGTGCCACTATTCCGTTACGTCACAGTAGAAGATGGTGAAGTAGTGATGGAATGGACCCCCAGTCCTTCGCCCGAGGTGATTGCCTACGTGATCTCGAGAAACACCAATATGGGAACGAGTATTATTGATACGGTTCCCAATGGATTGATGTATATTGATTTGGATGCGAATCCAAATGACAACAAAGAAACCTATTTCGTCGTAGCCATTGATGCTTGTGGAAATGCGAGCCTTACTGCTCCTTTACATGAGACCATTTTTTTAGAAACCAATGCCTTGGATAGTTGCGAACAAGCGATAGCGTTATCCTGGAACCTCTATCAAAATTGGGATGGAGGCATAGCAGAACATACGATTCTGAGCAGTGAGAATGGAGGCCCTTTCAACCCAATAGCGACTGTAGCCGGGAATATCGGTAATTATGTATTTGATCAGGCTAGGGGAGAGGTACTCTATTGTTTCAAGGTAGTGGCAATGCAAGAAGGGACCGGTTTAGTGTCCAGTTCCAATGAAACCTGTACCAGCATTTCCGTCGTTGATCCTGTCGATCGCTTGAATTTATTGAATGTCAGTATAAGTCCTAGTAATGAATTCATTGCGGATTGGCAGATTAATCCGAATGCCGAGCTCGCTTCAGCGGAGTTGCTATCAGAAACAGGAGAGGTCGCGCTTGTTCAATCCTTATTGAACGGAGGAACCTTGATGGCTGAGAATACCTTTTTGGATACCCAAACTGACCCCTCGCAGGAATTTGCGGTTTTCTCTATTACGACTGAGGATTTATGTGGAGAAGCTAGAAGCTCAAATAGTGTACAAACTATTTTTCTTAGCGCCGAAGCTGCCGATGATGCTACTAATCAATTGCAATGGACTCCTTACATCAATGGTCTACAGCAATCTTTAGAGTATGAAATCTACCGAATTGTAGATGGGGTAGAGACTTTAGTGAGTGTGGAGGCCAATGGGGTGCTCTCGCTCAATGACCAGGTTGACATTGATGGAGCGGCAAACTTAGAAGTCTGTTATTATATTCTGGCTAAGGCTCGGATCGAATTGCCAGGCGGTGAATTGAGAAGTGTAGTGTCAAGATCCAATACGGTTTGCGTTATGCCGGTAGCTCCTTTTTACATACCCAATGTATTTGCACCGGAAGGGGTCAATCAAGTATTTCGCCCAGCCTTGGCCTTTGGTATGTTGGAAGAATATCAGCTTGATGTTTTTGATCGGTGGGGTGGGCATGTATTTGTAAGTCGTGACATAGAGCTAGGTTGGAATGGTCAAAATAACGGAGAACCCTTAGCGGCAGGACTTTATATCTATCGTATACAGTGGCGACAAACTGGAGGAGAGTTGAGGTCGGTCGCGGGAGGTGTGACACTACTCAGGTAGAACTTTGCCAGCCATGGCAAAGATGGCTGCAAAGTCGTACCTTTGCAAGCTGAAGAAATTTGAATTATGATGCTAGATCGGACGCAGGCACCTATAGTAAGGATGCCGGAAGAAGTGCAACTTCCTGGATACCAGAAACACTGTTTAGACAATGGTATTCCGGTGTATGAAGTTCATTTGGGAACGCAGGAGGTGGTAAAATTAGAATTAGTATTTAATGCGGGACGGCCCTTTGAGCGCAAGCAACTCGTGGCCAGAGCCACTGCGAGTTTGCTAAGAGAAGGTACGGCTACCTACTCAGGGTCGGAGATTGCAGAGCTCTTTGATTTCTATGGATGTAGCCTAAGTCTTCCTTTCAATTTAGATACTGCCAATGTTGTCGTTTACAGCTTAAGTAGATATTTAGATCAGGTTTTACCCCTATTGCAAGACATATTGGAGCATCCCTCTTTTTCGGCTGCCGAATTAGAAGCTTTTGTGCAACGTAAACAGCAATTGCTTAAAGAAGACCTGACCAAGAATGAGGTTGTCGCTTACCGTACGATTACAGAACTTATTTTTGGATCTGAGCATCCTTATGGCTATAACAGCGTAGAACAGACTTATGCAGCCTTAAACCGGGAAGATCTGCAAGCACATTTTGATCGAACCTATACCATTAATAATTGTACGATTTTTTTGAGTGGTAAAACTACTCCCGCCCATATTCAGTCCCTCAACAAGTATATTGGAAGATTAAGTAGAAGAGGTGAAAAAGTTCGTGCCGAATTTCCCTCGCTGCCTGCCGTTGCAGGAACACATTTCTTAGAGCGTCCGGATACGATACAGACGGCACTTCGGATGGGGCGAAAATTATTCAACCGACAGCATCAAGACTATTATGGAATGTATGTGTTAAATGCTTTGTTGGGGGGGTACTTTGGTTCGAGATTGATGGCTAACATTCGGGAGGACAAGGGGTATACCTATCACATTTTTTCACAATTAGATGTGATGAAATTTGATGGATATTTATATATTGGAACAGAGGTAGGCAATGAGTTCGTCTCTGCAACGCGCGATGAAATTTACAAAGAGCTTGCTTTGTTGAGAAACAAAACGGTCTCTGAACAGGAGTTGGAAATGGTTAAGAATTACCTGATTGGTACCTACTTGACGATGATTGATGGGCCCTTTCAGGCTAGTGAATTGATCAAGACCATGGTGTTGGAGGAATTACCGGAAGATTTCTTCTCAAAACTAGTTCAAACAACACGGAAAATAACCGCTAAACAGTTGCAGGAATTAGCTAACAAATATTTGCAGGAAGATGATATTTGGCAGGTCAGTGTAGGGGCACCAATGAAAAACTAAGGAATTCCTATAACGCCCTGTTTTTCTTGAGAATATCCTTTCTTTTTACGTAAAATTTGTGTTGCTTTGCGCCAAAGAAAACTTCACCTCAGACACGCTTTAACAGAAACACTAAACTAAAAGTGCATGTTTGGCGGTTGTGCTATGGGCATTCGGAATGCCTTTTTATTGAAAAATAAGTGCTTTATCGCCGATAATGACCTCCAAGCAGGTACATAAGGAGAAACAGATTTAATGAAATTATTCAGTTTTTTCAAGCAGGAGTTAGCAATAGATTTGGGTACTGCCAATACGCTAATTATCCAGGATGGCAATGTAGTCGTGGATGAGCCTTCCATTGTCGCCATTAATCGGCGCACCATGGAGACGATTGCTGTGGGTAATAAGGCGATGCAGATGCACGAAAAAACACACGAATCGATAAAGACGATTCGGCCACTGAAGGATGGTGTAATTGCCGACTTTCAAGCGGCTGAAAGTATGATTGAGGGAATGATTAAAATGATCGGAGCTAAACGCCGATTCTTCTCTCACTTAAAAATGGTTATCTGTATTCCTTCGGGGATTACGGAAGTGGAAAAACGTGCTGTTTTTGATTCTGCTGATCACGTAGATTCAAAGGAAACTTACCTTATACACGAACCAATGGCTGCGGCATTGGGTATCGGCCTGGATGTAGAAGAGCCTATTGGAAATATGATTATTGATATCGGAGGGGGAACAACTGAAATTGCAGTTATTGCCTTATCAGGAATCGTTTGTGACCAATCCATCCGTACGGCTGGTGATGAGTTCACAGCCGATATCATGAGTTACATGAAGCGCCAGCATAATGTGTTGATAGGGGAGAGAACGGCTGAACAGATTAAGATTCATGTAGGGTCCGCTCTGCACGAGTTGGAGGAACCTCCAGAAGATTACGCCGTAAATGGTCGGGACCTCATGACAGGAATTCCAAAGCAGATCAAGGTTTCTTACAGTGAGATTGCCCATTCTTTGGATAAATCAATTTCTAAAATTGAGGATGCAGTCTTACGCGCCTTAGAAACTACACCGCCAGAGCTGGCGTCTGACATATACCGCACCGGACTTTACCTTACTGGAGGTGGCGCTTTATTGAGAGGACTGGATAAACGAATCTCTCAGAAGACCAAGTTGGATGTCCATATCGCAGAAGACCCATTGCGAGCAGTTGTTCGCGGAACAGGGATTGCCTTGAAGAATACGGACCGTTTTTCTTTCTTAATTGACCGAAAGAGCGTATAAGTAGTTTAGCTGCTCACGGTATTTAGCGCTAAGGTGTTCTGTTGTTCCATCACTCAGAGGATAATAACGGCAAAAGTATATGAGTAATCTGCTACAAGCCTTTTCTAAACTTAGTGGATTTGCCCTCTTCTTTCTCTTGGAGGTCATTTGCTTTGCTTTGATCATTCGCTTCAATAGTTATCAGCAACAAGTCGCTTTAAGTTCGGCCAACAAGTATATGGGCAACTTATCCGAAACGGCGGATGAGTTCGAGGATTATCTACATTTGAATGAGGAAGTTGAACGATTGCGAGCAGAAGTTGCTAGGCTGCGAACGCAGGAAGGTAATTCGATGTATAGAGATTTGGATACGACTACTGCCACTTTCGATACCATTGCTCAGCACTTCATATATATAGATGCTGATGTGGTCAGTAAAACCTTCTTAGGCCGCCGAAACTACATCACGCTCAACCGAGGGAAAAAGCACGGCGTAGAACCACATATGGGGGTAGTAGATGATCAAGGTATTGTTGGAATTGTTCGGAGTGCATCAAATTATCACTCCCGGGTTATGACGATCTTCCATCCTGATGCCCGGATTAGTGCAAAGCTGAAAGGAACAGGCTTATTTGGTTCCTTGACTTGGGATCCTGACAATCAGGATTATTTCCATATGAACCTACAAGAGATTCCAACCCATCATACCCCATCCATTGGCGACACGGTGTTGACTAGTGGCTATTCTATCCTTTTTCCCCCAGATATCATGATCGGAAAGATCGATGACATTACGAAAGAGTCTGGGGCATCCAGTCATTACATAAAAGTGAAGCTAACGAATGATCTACGGGCTATTCGCTATGCCTATGCGATCAAAAATTTAATGAAGGACGATTTATCCGAACTAGAGGAAGAGTAATATTATGGAGGGAATTGTCGCTAATGTACTTCGCTGTGTATTCTTTTATTTGCTACAAGTCTTATTCCTGAAGCGGCTTTCTACGGGATGGGAAGGTTATTTTTATTGGAATGTCCTGTTTTACCCGCTTTTCATTTTATTGCTGCCTTTCCGGACGCCACGTTCCTTGTTACTTTTGATTGCGTTTGGTTTCGGCTTGTTAGTCGATATGGCCTATGATTCCCCGGGCGTTCACGCTAGCGCATTGGTTTTTATGGCATATATGCGCGATGTGATTATTAAAATGGACTGGATGGTGCCTCGGGATGGATATAAAATTACTTCTAATCCGACTATAAGAGATTTAGGACTTCCTTGGTTCCTCAGGTATTTGAGCATATTACTGGCTTGCCATGTTCTATTTTATTTTACCATGGAGGTATTTGTTCCGGCTCAAATCTTGGAAATCTTGCAGAAAAGCTTTTTTACCTATATATTATCAATGGTCTTTATCTTGATCTACATGTTGATCTTTAGACCTTCTCAATAATATGCTGTGACAAGTTCGAATAATCATAGAGCAACCTATATTCGTTGGGTTTTTATCGTTGGGGCCTTGATGCTGATCTTTAAGGCCGCACAGCTACAGTTGTGGGATAGCTCTTTCCGTTCTAAAGCTGACGCGGCGACGATCGGAGAGTACGTGATGTACCCTTCTCGTGGCTTGATCTATGATCGGAATGACAGCCTCCTAGTTAACAATGACTACATCTATGATCTCATGGTCACTTACAATCAGGTAGATCCTGAGATGGATACGGTCAAATTCTGTAATCTATTAGGCATTACTACAGCCGAGTTCGCAAAGCGACTGAATAAGAATTGGGGAGATGTGCGGTACTCTAAATCAGTGCCCTATGTATTCCTCGATAAGATCTCTGTCGAGACTTATGCTCGCTTTCAGGAGACCTTATACGAATTTCCTGGGTTTTTCCCACAGGTGAGAAATGTACGAGCCTATCCCCATGCTACTTCCCCGCATTTACTGGGATATATCCGAGAGGTTAATCGAAAAGAACTGCAAATCAAGGAGTTTGATGAAAAAAAAGGCAGTGATTCCTTACAGGTATACGCACTAGGGGATTACATCGGAGCCAGTGGATTGGAGAAACAGTACGAAGAAGACTTAAGAGGAAAGAAAGGCTTGCGCTTAGTGCTCAAGGATAATATGGGGAGAGAAGTTGGAGACTACAACGATCGAAAGAGTAATATTCCTGCTATTTCTGGGAGCAACCTACATACTACCATAGACCTTCGCCTGCAAAAGTATGGAGAGCGATTAATGTCCAATAAGATTGGAAGCATTGTAGCAATCGAACCGGAAACGGGCGAAATCTTGGCCATGGTAAGTACGCCTACTTACGATCCTAATGAGCTGACAATCAATAAGGATAGAGGGAGAATATATGCCAAGTTGCAAAAGGATTCTTTGAATCCGCTGTTCAATCGTAGCTTGATGGCCCAGTATCCACCAGGTTCTCTTTTCAAGCCATTGGTGGCCCTGGTAGCACTAGAAGACACCTTGATTACCCCTAGGACCACCATCTCATGCCAGGCAGGATACTATGTGAACGGACAGAAGTTGACAGGCTGTCATTTTCATGAAACTTGTACCTCCGTAGCTTCAGCCATACAGCATTCCTGCAATTCCTACTTTGTTAATGTCTTTCGACGTATTGTAGACCAGGCAGGTGCTCATCAGCCCTCTCTCGGACTGGATCACTTCAACGGCTACCTGGAAGACTTTGGTTTGGGCCAAAAACTTGGGATAGATTTTCCTGGGGAACAAATCGGAAATTATCCCTCTTCCCAATATTTTTCAGAGAAGATTTATGCCAATGAGTCCAATTGGAAATCTATTTGGATTCGTTCCTTGGGCATTGGTCAAGGCGAACTGTTAATGACCAACTTGCAAATGGCTAATATGGCGGCCCTCATTGGAAACAGAGGGTATTATATTAAACCCCATTTGGTAAAACGCATTGTTCCAGAAAACAAACCACCTATCGTCTTTGATAACACGGCTAGTAAGGTAGAACTCGACATCAATAAAGCGCATTTCGAAGTGGTTATTGAGGGTATGGCGAGAGTTGTAACCAGCGGTACAGCTACAAGCGCCTATATTCCAGATATTGTAGTATGTGGGAAGACTGGTACAGCTGAGAATAACCAAAGAGATGGAAAAGATCATTCCATCTTCTTCGCATTTGCTCCCAAGGATAAACCTAAGATTGCTATAGCCGTTTACGTGGAAAACGGTACCTGGGGAGGTACTTATGCTGCCCCAATTGCAAGTCTCATGATCGAAAAGTACCTTCGTAAGAATGGGGAAATTGTAAGCCCTAACCGAAAGTGGTGGGAAAAACGAATGGTTGAGGCAGATTTAATCAGCACTATCCGTCCGTAAATGAGCTTTCAAACCTACCTGTAAAAGTAGTCTTTCAAAACCTATAGACACACGATTCCCGCTCAAGAAAAACGCCGAATGTTAAGGCTATGTAAAGCTTATCCCGTTAAATACTGATAAGGAACAATTTTATTTAGAACGCGTTCTACAATTGAATTGATGTAATTAAATTTACGGCATCACGGGGACTACTACTCATTGCTGTAAAAAGAGCTAACGATGAAAAATGCCAGTATGAAACTTCAAGAAGTCGTATCATTTTCTGCTATAAATAGAAAAGAGGAAATTGAGGCCCTTTCGACTACGTTTTTTGATGTGGTAGTCATTGGAGGAGGAGCAACAGGTTGCGGTATCGCTTTGGATGCTGCCTCAAGAGGAATGAAAGTTGCTTTGGTCGAGAAACGGGATTTTGCTTCAGGAACAAGCAGCAAATCCACCAAGCTCATTCACGGTGGTTTGCGTTACTTAAAGCAATTTGATATTCCCTTGGTACGAGAAACGGGGACAGAAAGGGCGGTAGTACATAAGTTGGCTCCGCATCTTGTTTTGCCCGAGAAGATGTTACTGCCGTTAATTGAAGGAGGGACTTATGGTAAATGGGCAACTTCATTCGGGTTGTTAGTGTATGATCTTCTGGCTGGTGTAGAACGTGAGGATCGACGGAAAATGCTCTCCAAAAAACAAGCCCTCACACTGGAACCTTTGTTGGATAAAGACAAGCTTAAAGGCGGCGGGTTTTATGCCGAATATCGAACGGATGATGCCCGCCTAACCATCGAAATGATTAAGATGGCGGCACACTTTGGGGCTAAAGCACTCAACTATTGCGAGGCTATTGACTTCTTATACCAAGATGATCGAATTAATGGAGTGCAATGTAAAGATGCTATTTCAGGCCAATCCTTTTCGATCAAAGCGCAGAAGGTTGTATCCGCCGGTGGTCCATGGGTGGATAGAGTACGTAAATTAAATGGATCACTATCGGGTAAACGCCTGCATTTGACGAAAGGCGTACATATTGTAGTACCTAAGGAAAAGTTGCCCTTACAGCATTCGGTCTACTTTGATGTTTCTGATGGGCGGATGATCTTTGCCATTCCTAGAGGAAAGGTGACCTATATTGGTACGACGGATACCACCTATACCGGGCGCTTAGATCGAATTGTGGTGACCAAAGCAGATGCGGACTATCTCCTCCAAGCGGTTAATAATGCCTTCCCTTCCATTGAGTTGACGATTGAGGATTTAATTTCTAATTGGGCGGGTTTACGCCCCCTCATTCACGAAGAGGGGAAGTCTCCCTCCGAGCTATCCCGTAAAGACGAGATATTCTTATCCTCATCTGGCTTGATTTCAATTGCTGGAGGTAAACTTACGGGTTACCGAAAAATGGCGCAGCGGATTGTAGATTTGGTTTCGAAGCAATTATCCGATGAAACTGATCAGAATTTTGGGCCTTGCCGAACCAAAGAAGTCTATCTCACAAGTCAGCCATTTTCTAGTGCTAAAGCAGTAGAGCGCTACGTTGAGCAATTGGGAAAAGAAGTGAACGAGAGAGGACTAGAACCCTATTATGGTTGGTATTTGACCACTGTCTATGGCGAGCAAAGCCAAACTATTTTGGATAAGATGCATGAATTCCCATCCGATAGCCCGGTCATTGCCCTGGCAAGAGCAGAAGCATGGTTTACTACTCACCACGAAATGGTATATAGTGCTAGTGATTTTTTTGTACGAAGAACTGGTCGCTTATACTTCGACATTTCCAGTATTGCGGAGGTCAGATCTTCCGTTATGCAAGACCTACAGGATTATCTTGCTTGGGAAGCTGAGCGAAGACAAAAGGAAGAGGAAATTCTTGATATGTTGCTTTACGATGCCACCCATTATTATGATGAGGAGCTTTATTAGGGCTGTATTTGAAATTTTCACGAAAAAGGCAACTTCCCGTTTCTTTCCACGTATTCTCTTTTATAATACGAGTCATAGAGCAATGATCGTGGTATACGTATATGACTTACTATGTACTAGATCATTAGAGTGAAGGAGAAATCTAAGCTCAACGCTCTATGAAGACCTGAAAAGACTCAATTGAAGGCTTTTATGACTTCCTGATACTAAATATGGCAGGATGACTCAAAGAGTTTAAAAAAATGCATATATTTACATTTGCAAAAAAGAGATATATGTATTCGTAATATACTGAACCCTGTCCCCCCGACACACACATATTTTTGCCCAAACATTTTCATAAAATCTCCCTATTGTAAAAGGCTCAATGGCATAATAGGCCATTGATCTACCCCTGTCTATCCAGAGCTTCAGGTCAACTATATATCGACTTCCCCCCACATTCATTAGGAGTCAACAGGTATCTGTTGGCATTCCCTAGATATCGGTCCACAGATAAGATTTAGTACGATGATGGTACCCCTTGCCATCGATTTGTAATGAAAAACTATGAATAACACATTTTGGGCAATTTGTCTCCTGATGATTTTGGGGGCATGCCAAGAAAGCAATGATTTTGAGAAGATTCCCAAAAACGCAAGAGTTGAGCTATCGGGGGAACAGGAACGCTTGATGACGATGGACCCTCAACGAAAAGATGTTCCAAAAGACAGATTATACAGTGGAGTAAAACAAATGAAACAACAAATAGCACTAACAAAAGATGGTCTCCAAGATGGCGTTGCTGCCATCGAATGGAAAGAACGTGGGCCGGATCATGTAGCCGGTCGCACTAGGGCTATTTTGTTAGATGCAAACGATAACACTAGAAATACCCTGATCGCTGGAGGTGTGAGTGGAGGCCTTTGGCGAACAACCAATTTTCAAGATGACGACATAAACTGGACGCCCATTGATGATTTCTGGGCAAACTTAATGGTGACCTGCATTGCTCAAGCGCCCAATGATCCTTCTAAGATTTATGTGGGTACCGGAGAAGGATGGTTTCGAGAAGATGAGCGGATGAAAGGTTTTGGCATTTGGGCCAGTACAGATGGTGGACTAACCTTCGAACAACTTCCGATTACTCGATCCGAGATTTTTTCCCATGTTTTAGATATTGTTGTGGATGACCAAGGCGTGATCTTTGTTAGCACCCGCTTGAATGGTGTAATGCGATCTGACGATCAGGGACTTAGTTGGACGCAAGTACTGGGAAAAGGAGTGGGTACTGGAGGAACAAATCGGGCAGCAGATCTTGAAATAGGCCCTGATCAAAGTTTATATGCTAGTTTAGGTATTCATTCTAAAGGAAGCTTGTGGAAAGCTGATTATAATCAGTATGGCGTAGATCGAGGAAGAAATGGGACCTGGCAAGAAATAACACCTCCACAGGGAGAATATAGTCGCATTGAGGTGGCTATTGCTCCTTCTGATGCGGACCGTATCTACTTCTTGGCACAAGGCTTGAATTCCAATGACTGCAAATACATGTATCGCTCCGAAAACGGGGGGCGTGATTGGGCTTCCATGCCTATTCCCAAAACTACGACCAGAAAGGTGTTTACTAGGGGACAGGCCTGGCATAATCTCATCGCTGCAGTAGACCCCAACGATGCGGATCGATTATTTATAGGTGGCGTGAATCTCTACCTCTCTAAAAATGGAGGCCGTACTTTCCAACAGTTTACGCATGATCATGGTACGGCACATCAATATGTTCATGCTGATCAACATACCATTCTATTTGCCGAGGGATCTTCTGATTTTATTCTATTTGCTAATGATGGGGGAGTTTGGTTGACGACGGATGGTAGTAGTGATATTCCTACCGTTGTAGATAGAAACAAGGGGTATAATGTCACTCAGTTCTATTCGGGTGCACTTCATCCATTTGCCCAAGATTATATGTTGGGTGGGACCCAGGATAATGGTACACGCCAGTTTACCGATTCAGAAAATTGGTATACAGATGCGGTTAATATTGGAGATGGAGGTTTTGCGCATATAGATCAAGACTTTGGCTTTATACAAGTAAGTTCCTACCTATACAACTATTATTGGATCACTGGTGACGGTTGGCAAAGCAGAAGAAAGGTAACCATTGGTAGATCAGATGGAAGATTTATCAATCCGACAGATTATGACAGTAAGCTAAATATTCTGTATACCGCTCATGATCCGGATCGATTTGCCAGGGTGTCTGATGTTGGTCGGTCCAATAAAACCCAGGTTTTTCCACAAAGTATTTTTGCCGGTGACCAGATATCGGCTGTAGCTTGTTCGCCCAATGTACAGGGGCGAGTCTACTTTGGACTAGGGCATGGAAATGTGGTCAAGATCGACAGTGCAGATACAGATAACCCGGTAAGTTCGATTATTAAGACGGGTGAAGGGTATGTGTCTTGTATTGCTGTCGATGAAAGTAATGAAGATCATCTTTTGGTAACCTATAGTAATTACGGTGTGGTCAGCGTATGGGAAACCATGGACGGAGGACAATTGTGGAAACCGGTTGAAGGAAACCTTCCCGATATGCCCGTTCGGTGGGCCATTTTCCTGCCCGGAAATCCCAGGGCAGCACTTTTAGCTACTGAGCTAGGGGTTTGGGGAACAGATCAGCTAGAATCTGTCCAAACCAACTGGATGCCTGTCAACCAAGGTATGGCCAATGTGCGCACCGATATGTTGCAGTACAATCCTCGTACAGGTCGTATCATGGCTGCTACCCATGGGCGAGGAGTATTCATAACAGATGTTTTCGAAACGGACAATGAGGAAGCAGCGTATGTCTGTGACTGGAATAATTTTCCAGGGGAATTGACCCAAATTAGCGGTTCTTCTGAGGATCAGCTTTGGGGAGTCAATGCCCGCGGAGATCTACTAACTTATGTGAATGATGAATGGCGAAAAATTCTAGGAGGAGTCCAAGATGTTGGAGTTGGGGCAAATGGAGGATTATTCGCCATCAGTGATGGTGTAATCTATGAGAGTTTCACAGGGATTACCTGGACGGGATTTGCTGGTGCAGGAAAAAGAGTGGATATCGCTAGTGACGGGACCCCTTTCGTTATTTCAGCTACCAATTACATTTATATGCGTGTAGATGCCGCTTGGGATAGAATTTCCGGGCGAGGCATCGATATTGGTTGTGGCGTGGATGGAAGCGTCTATATGGTATCCAATGATAATACTGTGAACAAATGGAATGGCAGTACTTGGAATGAGATACCCAACAGTGCTGCCAAGCGAATCGATGTAGATGTAGATGGCTTACCCTGGATTATTGATCTGCAAAACCAAGTTCAACGATTCAATGGCATAGATTGGGAACCTATGTCAAGTGAAGATGCACAAGATATCAGCTGTGACAATGAAGGAAATACCTATATCACCACCTTGGCTGGCGAAGTTAAGAAATGGTCTTGCTCTTTAAGCGCGGACAGTACAGATGCCGATAGCACTGCCTTTGTAAATGACCCTGTGCGCTTCGCCAATCCATTGGAAATGGCCCAAACCCGGGTTTTCCCCAATCCTTTCTCTGATCAATTTAGCGTAGAGGTACCAACTCTCATGGATGGCGGAGTACAGATACGGTTGTTTGGCCCTGGAGGTCAGGTAAGGTACAATTATCAAGGAGAAACGAATAAACAACAAATATGGGCTGAGCGAGATTGGCCAGCCGGAATTTACTGGATGACAATTCAATACGATGGTAAAAAAGAAACAATTCGGCTCCTCAAAATGTAGTCGAATGTCTGTATCAAAATAAAGAGAAACAAGAAAGAGTATATACGATCGTATGTACTCTTCCCTTGTTTTCACTCCCCTTATCGTAGTCGTTTGTTTGTTCTAGTTATTAACTGATTTGAAACCTGTTTCGTTATGAGGATCTTTACACCGATTATTAGTAAAAGAATTGCTAGAGGGGCGAAGGCATTAACGATTTTATCTTCCCTCCTCTTATTTGTCTGGCAATTTGGCCAGACTCAAACTACGTTTACCCAAAGTAATCTTGACCTAGGTACTGGTTCAGTAGACCTAAGTACTTATTTGCAATTTGGTCCGGACGGTAGACTGTATGTTGCGGAATTATATGGCCGCATCAAGATTTACACCATCACCAAAGATGGTCCCAATGATTATCGAGTGACTAACCAAGAGACTTTACTTGATGTCTTTAACATTCCGAACCACGATGATGATGGGGATTTTAATCCAAAGGATGAGCGAGAGGTAACTGCACTAGTAGTTACGGGTACTGCCTCTAATCCTGTGATCTATGTAGCCTCTAGTGATCCTTGGTCGGGAGGGCCTGGTGGAGATGTCAATAAAGACACCAATTCCGGCGTGATTACACGCTTAACATGGACGGGGTCTTCCTGGAGTGTTATTGACTTGGTGCGAGGATTACCAGCCTCAGAAGAGAACCACGCCTCACACGGTTTGGACCTAGCTACTATCAATGGCACTAACTATTTGATCTTGTGCCAGGGGGGACAGACGAATGCTGGTTCTCCTTCACAGAATTTTGCTTGGACCACAGAATATGCCCTTTCTGCGGCAATTTTGGCTATCAATCTAGACCAATTAGACGGTATGTCTACCAAGACTGATGCTTCTTCGGGTAGGGCCTATAAATATACTCTTCCTACCGTTGATGATCCTACCAGACCCAATGTCAATGGAATTATTGATCCTAATCAATCGGGCTATGACGGTGTTGATGTAGGAGATCCTTGGGGGGGTAATGATGGATTGAACCAGGCTAAGTTGGTGCCTGGTGGTCCCGTGCAAATCCTTTCTCCAGGTTATCGAAATAGTTACGACCTAGTTGTGACAGAAAGTGGTGCCCTGTATGTTACGGATAATGGAGCGAATGAAGGATGGGGCGGTTTCCCCGAGAATGAAGGCCTAGGAGGAAATGCGACCAATAATTATAGAGTTGGAGAGCCTGGGAGTTCTACGGCAGAGAATGGAGAAGGCCCAATTACCAACCAGGATCATCTTACTTTGATTACAAACAACCTTCAGTCCTATACCTTTGGAAGTTTTTATGGAGGGCATCCTAACCCAATTCGATCTAATCCATCAGGTGCCGGCTTATTCACGAGAGGGCCCCACTCATCTGACCCCGGAGACTCCAATGGGAACTCCTATACTGACGACTGGTTCCGAAACACTATTCTGGATGTAAATGATCCAAACTTCTCGACACAATCCCTTCCCGTGGACTGGCCACCGGTGCCTGTCTCAGCAGCGAACCCAATTGAGGGAGACTATCGTCTTCCTGGTGCTTCAAACCCTGATGGACCAAGTGATGTGCTCGTAACCACTTTATTGAATAACTCCAATGGTATTGATGAATACACCGCCTCTGGTGATATGAAAGGGAATTTAATCATTGGTAGGAACAATGGTTCTCTGCATCGGATTGTAGTAGATGCAAATGGTAATTTGATTAGTAAGGAACAAGGGTGGGTTACTGGCCTAGGAAGTGATGCAAATGCCTTGGGCATTACCTGTAATGGTGATAATGATCCATTTCCTGGCACCATCTGGGTAGGTACCTTCAATGATAAAATTGTAGTGTTAGAACCCAATAGTGGCCCTATTGAATGTATTTTGCCCGGTGATGCTGGTTACGATCCACAAGGTGATAATGATAGCGATGGCTACACCAATGCAGACGAGGAGGCCAATGGTACGGATCTTTGCTCTGCGAACAGTAAGCCAGAAGATTTTGATGATGATAAAGTGTCGGATTTGACTGACCTTGATGATGATAATGATGGCACCAATGATGAGGCGGACCCATTCCAGATGGGAGAACCCTTTAACATTCCGGTAACCAACGAACTCTTTAATAATCAAAGCTTACTACAAGGGTATAAAGGTTTGGGCTTGACAGGGGTAATGAATAATGGTGATCCCAACCCCAATTACCTGAACTGGCTAGACGATCCAGATGCCTCCAATACTGATAATGACGATATTTTAGGGGGGGCTATCGGAGCGGTAACGATTTATCAGACTGCTGGAGATGCTGGCAGTAATAATCAGGAGAAGGCTTATCAGTATGGTGTAAATGTGGATGCCAATACAGGCAAAATCATTGTCTCAAGTCGTATGCTGACCCCTTTCCACAATTTTGCTGTTGGAGAGTCGCAAGGGATATATATTGGTACGGGTTTCCAAGACAACTACATCAAGATCATTCTTACCAATGGTGGCTTGGAGGTACAAGGAGAGGACAATGATGTAGCTATTACAGGCTTGCCTTCCGCCAGCTTAGCTTTGCCCTCCAATAATCTCGATCTGATTTTTGAGATAGATCCGGCAAGCGGGGAGATTCAGGCCGCCTACTCCCTAGATGGGGGTACGACAGTTAATAACATCGGCAGTACTTTCACAGCAACAGGGGCTTTGTTGACTGCTTTGCAGGATGCCAATACACCGCTAGCAATAGGAATCATTGGTACTTCTGGCACGAATCCAGAGTTTGCTGCTAGCTGGGACTTCTTAAATGTGAAAAAGGAAGAGGATGTAGCAGATGGAGAAGTGGTATTCCGGGTGAATGCTGGAGGTGGAACCTTGACGGCTATTGATGGAGGACAGGATTGGATCACAGATATTGATGCTACCTTGGCTACAGACGGTTTCCAAGTGAATGCTGAAAACAATACGGCATTTGGACCTCCTTCGGCCTGGGATAGTGGCGTTAGCGCGGCAATTCAGGCTTCCACTCCTTTCGAAGTCTTCCAGTGGGAGCGCTGGGATATAGATGACCCTGATCCTGATATTAATATGACCTATACTTTTAATGTGGGCGAGGCAGGAGATTATAAAGTCAGGCTTTTCTTTAGAGATACCTATAGTGGTACCACACAGCCCGGTCAACGTGTCTTTAATGCGCTAATTGACGGTGTGTTGTATCCACAAACGACGAATATTGATATTTCGGCTAACCCAGGCCCCGATCTTGGTACAGTGATTGAGGTGGATGCTACCATTCTTGATAACATCCTTACCGTAGAATTCGAAAGGAATATTCAGAGTCCTCTAATTAGCGGAATTGAAATCTTGAAAGGTACAAGTACAGGAGTAGCTATCCAAGTTACAGATGTGCCAGATCAGGTCAATCAAGAAGGGGATAATGCAAATATAACTGTTGTAGCTTCGGGCGGTGATGGAAATCTTGATTTCATTGCTTCAGGTTTGCCTCCGGGAGTATCGATTGATCCCACGAATGGGTTAATCGGAGGTACGATAGATGCGGGTGCAGCTACTAATAGTCCATATACGGTAGTGGTAACCGTAGATGATGGCGATGAATTCAATAGTGATGCCAAAACTGTAAGTTTCCAGTGGACCATTACTCCCGACGGTGTGCCAGATACCTGGACCAATATCACAAATGTAGTGGAACACACCCCTCGCCATGAGAACTCCCTGGTACAGCTTGGTGATAAGTTTTACTTGTTTGGCGGTCGAGAGACGTCCTCTGTAGAAGAATATGATTATACTACAGATACTTGGTCTGTTATCTCAACAGCCCCAGAAGAATTTAACCATTTTCAGGCTACAGCCTTTAATGGTCTTATCTGGATTATTGGAGCATTTGACAACAATACCTTCCCAACTGAAACTCCGGAAGAATTTGTTTGGGCATTTGATCCTGCCAATGGTGAATGGATTCAGGGGCCCAGTATCCCCAGTAACCGCCGACGGGGATCTGCCGGTTTGGTTGTCTATGGGGGGAAATTCTATGTAGTGGGTGGAAATACCCAAGGCCATGATGGAGGCTATGTAGCTTGGCTAGATGAATACGATCCAGCAACCAATACCTGGACTCCACTATCGGATGCTCCTAGTGCTCGTGATCACTTCCATGCTACGATAGCTGATGGCAAATTGTATGTTGCAGGTGGACGACAATCTGGGGGGGCAGGAGGCGTATTTGATCCCAGATTAGCAGAAGTTGATGTTTATGATTTTGGTCTTGGTACCTGGTCTACTTTGACATCCACCAGTAACTTGCCTACTCCGAGAGGTGGAACTTCTACTGTTACCTTTGAGGGAGAGGTGGTTGTGATTGGTGGAGAAGGAGATGGCCAAGCTTTCAATACAGTTGAGGCACTGGATCCTGGGACAGGACAGTGGAGAACTTTGGCATCCATGAATAATGCAAGACATGGTACACAAGCTATAGTTTCAGGGGATGGAATCTATATCTCTTCTGGTTCGCCCACACAAGGGAGTGGCAATCAGACTAATATGGAGGTCTATGGTGTTGATAACCCAACAGGTACGGCACTTGTAGCCAGTACTTTGAATGTGCCAACTACAACGACCATAGCCGCTACTGCTACAGAAACTATTACGATAGATAATTCGGGAGGGAATACTGGAGTTATCATTACTGGTATTACGCTCGGTGGTGATAATGCCTCGGATTTCGCAATAACTTCAGGTGATCTAGGGGTTTTCCTGATTCCTCCAGGAGCATCGCATCAAATCCAATTAACGAATAACGGAAGCTCTAACCAGAATAATGCTACGCTCTCGATAGCCTATGGCGCAGCCTCTGTTAAGGTGGTTAACTTGAATGGAAACATTGGTAGTGGCCAAGCCTCCTACCGGGTAAACGCCGGAGGGGCCACACTGACAGCTGTTGATGGAGGACTAGACTGGGTGAGCGATATTGATGCGACCTTGGCGGTGAATGGCTTCGAGGTCACAGGAGCAACTAATACGGCTTTTGGCCCTCCTCCAGCTTGGGACCCTGCCATCGGATCTGATATTCAGAATAATACTCCATTTGATATATTTGATTGGGAACGCTGGGATCAAGATGATCCTGAGCCAGAGGTCAATATGACCTACATCTTCAATATGGCTAATCCGGGAAATTATAAAGTCCGGCTCTTCTTCCGAGAGACTTTCTCTGGAACTTCGCAACCTGGTCAACGCCAGTTCAGTGTCACCTTAGATGGTAACAATTACCCCTCCTTGACAAATATTGATCTTGCTGCTAACCCAGGCCCTAATCTTGGAACAGTAATAGAAGAGACCGTTTCAATCACGGACAATGTGTTGGACATTGTGTTTACCAGAAGTATTCAAAGTCCGATGGTTAGTGGTATTGAAATTATTGAGATTGGCGGAGAAGTGCCTATTGTGGTGCAGTCTATTTCCAACCAAACGGGAGTGGAAGGAGATGTTGTATCATTGGGAGTGCAAGCCTCTGGTGGAGATGGTATTTTAAGTTATGTGGCTACAGGCCTACCTACGGGGCTAACTATAGATCAAGGAACAGGCTTGATCTCAGGTACGATCAGTGCTGGAGCTTCAGTAAATAGCCCCTTTAATGTGCAGATTACGGTGGATGATGATGATGCCAACAGTGCGGATGCACAAGTAGTCAATTTCGAATGGGTTGTAACAGCTACACCACCTAACACACCACCGGTGGCCGCATTCACCGCAACACCAACGAATGGAGTGGCACCATTGGCCGTTTCTTTTGATGCCTCAACTTCTAGTGATGCGGACCAAGGGGATGTGCTTACTTATAGCTGGGCTTTTGGAGATGGCAATACGGCAACTGGAATCACAACTAGTCATACCTATCTAGCAGAAGGTATTTATACTGCTACCTTGACAGTCAGTGATGGCGAAGATACAGACACGGCAACCGAAACGATTACTGTAGGTAACATCAACAATGGTCAACCTTCTTATCGAGTTAATGCTGGGGGAAGTACCATATCCGCTATTGATGGAGGTTTAGATTGGGTGACCGATATAGATGCAACACTAGCACTGAATGGCTTTGAGGTAACGGGCGCAACGAATACGGCTTTTGGCCCACCAACTGCTTGGGACCCTGCTATTAGCACCGCTATACAAAATACAACACCCTTTGACATTTTCGGTTGGGAGCGTTGGGATCAAGATGATCCTGAACCAGAGGTCAATATGACCTACACTTTTAATATGGGGAATCCTGGTACCTATACCGTACGTCTGTTCTTCCGAGAGACTTTCTCTGGAACCTCTCAGCCAGGCCAACGACAATTTACAGTTACCTTGGATGGTAATAGCTTCCCCGGCTTAACAGACATTGATCTGGCAGCCAACCCTGGGCCTGATCTAGGTACGGTTTTGGAACAAGAGGTCACGATTGAAGATAACCTATTGGATATTGCCTTTATCCGCAATATTCAAAGCCCTATGATCAGTGGTATTGAAATTCTAGAGCAAGGGGGCGGTGAGATTCCTATTGTAGTCCAGGCGATTTCAAATCAAAGTAATCAAGAAGAAGACGTTATTTCATTAGGAGTACAAGCTTCTGGCGGAGATGGACCGCTTAGTTATCAAGCTACGGGCCTACCGACGGGTTTGAGTATAGATCAAGGAACAGGCTTAATCACTGGTACCATCAGTGTTGGTGCTGCGGCCAACAGTCCATTTGCAGTGCAGATCACCGTAGATGATAATGATGGTAATAATGCTGATGCGCAAGCAATTAACTTCCAGTGGGACGTAAGTGCGCTTCCCGTGAATACACCTCCAGTTGCATCATTCACGGCTACTCCGACGAGTGGAGAGGCTCCTTTAAGCGTCGCATTTGATGCCTCGGCTTCTAGCGATGCGGATCTTGATCCACTTACCTACAGTTGGGATTTTGGGGATGGTAATGCCGGGACTGGAGTGAGTCCTAATCATATTTATACGGCTCCGGGTACTTATACGGTAACCTTAACGGTCAGCGATGGAGAGGATACAGCAACGGCAACCGCGACTATTACGGTCAATGCTCCGAATCAGCCTCCAATAGCAGCATTTGTTACCAACGCGATTGAAGGGACGGCTCCATTAGCAGTTACCTTTGACGCATCCATTTCCTCTGATCCAGACGAGGATCCCTTGACCTACAGTTGGGATTTTGGCGATGGGAATACAGCTACGGGAGTAGTTTTTACGCATACTTACACGACCACGGGAACCTATACAGCCGTTCTGACCGTATCTGATGGACAGGCAAGTTCGCAGACTTCTATCGGGATAAAAGTGAACTCACCAAATTCTCCACCTTTACTGGCTTTCTCTGCTAACCCAACTACGGGAACTGCACCATTGGAGGTCAATTTTGATGCTACAGCCACGGTTGATCCAGAAGGAGATCCTTTAACATTCAACTGGTCCTTTGGAGATGGAAGCAATGGAACCGGTGCAATTATTACGCACACTTTTGAGAATCCAGGGGTGTATACGGTGGCGATATCTGTAGATGATGGAGAGTTTACGAGCCAAGGCTCCATAAACATTACAGTGGAAGAAGCTGGTTGTCAAGAGGTCGTTGTGATGGAGGAAGACTTTGAATCCGGTTGGGGCATTTGGAATGATGCGGGAACAGATGCACGTCGTAGTTCTGCTGATGCTCCTTATGCTAATAGTGGTATCTATTGTGTACGACTTAGAGACAATACGAATACATCTTTTATCACTTCGGATCTGATTGATCTAAGTACTTTTGAGGAGATTACAGTCGGTCTTTCTTTCTTACCCATTAGCATGGATAATCAATCCGAAGATTTTTGGTTACAAATTGCTATAGACGGCACTAACTTTGAGACTGTGCGGGATTGGGACGCTGGCATTGATTTTGTCAATAATGAACGAGTTAATGAGGAGGTAAAGATTACTGGACCCTTTTCTAATAATACGCGAATTAGGTTTAGGGTAGATGCTTCAACCAATTCGGATTGGATTTACCTGGATGATGTAGTGATTAAAGGGTGCTCTACTAGTAGCGGACAGAATCAAGCTCCTTTTGCACAGTTTCAGACTTCGAACCAAATTGGAGAAGCCCCATTTGCGGTAACTTTTGATGCTTCGCAATCATCCGATCCCGATGGAGATCCGCTTAGTTATAGCTGGGACTTTGGCGACGGAAACACTGGCTCCGGAGAAGTGGTAAATCATACCTACCAAAGTACAGGAACATTTACAGTGAAATTGACTGTCTCTGATGGCCAAGCTTCAACAGATGCTTTTGCCACTATATTTGTTAGTTCTGGTAATGCAGCACCAGTTGCGTCCTTTACTGCCAATCCTCTTTCAGGGGAGGCTCCGTTATTGGTGAATTTTGATGCAAGCGGCTCTTCCGACCCAGACAATGATCCATTGACCTACTCTTGGGATTTTGGGGATGGAAATACAGGGACAGGTATTACTCCTAGTCATACCTATCAAACGAATGGGGTCTTCACCGCTACTTTGACGGTAAGTGATGGCTCATCCAGTACAAGTACCTCCAACAACATTACGGTGACTTTGCCGAACCAATCACCAACCGCAGCCTTTAGTGCGAATCCAACTTCTGGAGAAGCACCGTTGGCTGTTAGTTTCAACGCCAGTGGTTCTTCTGATCCGGAAAATGATCCATTGACTTATAGCTGGGCTTTTGGAGATGGTAATACAGCAAGCGGTATAGCTCCAAATCATACTTACGTTTCAGCAGGGGTTTACACGGTGACTTTAACCGTTAGTGATGGAGAATTCTCGAACCAAGCTACAGCTGTGATCAACGCATTAGAGCCGAATGTTGCACCAACGGCTGCCTTCACGGCTACGCCGACTACAGGTGATTCTCCTTTGCTCGTTAGTTTTGATGCATCTGCTTCAACAGATCCTGAAAATGATCCCCTTACTTACACTTGGGCCTTTGGGGATGGCAATACAGGGACAGGACTTAGTCCAAGCCATACCTACTTGTCTACCGGAACTTTTACGGTTACACTTACAGTAAGTGATGGTCAAGATGATGATCAAGCTACCACTGTGATTACAGTTAATCAGGGGAACCAAGCGCCTACGGCGGCATTTATCGCCTCGGCTATTAGTGGCGTTGCACCATTTACTGCCACATTTGACGCAAATCTATCTTCTGACCCTGATGATGATCCCTTAACCTATAGCTGGACTTTCGGCGATGGTGACGTAGCGAATACAGTTAATCCTACCCATACTTTTGTTTTACCTGGTACTTACACCGTTGTTTTGACGGTGAGTGATGGCTCCTTATCTGATCAGTCCTTCATCAACATTGAAGTTACTTCCGGAAATCAAGGGCCTACGGCGGCCTTTACGGCAACACCGTCCAATGGTACCGTGCCATTGACGGTAAGTTTTGATGCAAGCACTTCATCTGATCCAGAAAGCAATCCCTTAACCTATAGTTGGGCTTTTGGAGATGGTGAATCAGGAACCGGCGTTACAACAAGTCATGAATACGTAGCAGAAGGGACCTATACGGTAACCTTGACCGTCAATGATGGGGAGTTTACTAGCACTGCTAACGCTACCATCACCGTTGAAGGAGATGATTGTAGTATCGTAGAGATAGATTCCGAGGACTTTGAAGTTGGATGGGGAATCTGGAATGATGGAGGAGCAGATGCTCGCCGAACCACTAATGATGCAGCTTTTGCTAATAGCGGTATCTACTGCGTACGGCTCAGAGATAATTCAACTTCCTCTCACACAACTACCGATGCACTTGACTTGAGTTCCTTTGAGGAAATTACGGTTGACTTCAACTACATTGCACTGAGCATGGATAATGTCACGGAAGACTTCTGGTTGAGAGTTTCGACGGATGGAGGGGCTAGTTATACCACGGTAGCAGAATGGAGAAGAAGTATTGAGTTTGAAAATGATATACGCTACTTCGAGCAGGTAACTATACCTGGACCCTTTACCGCTAACACTAAGCTAAGGTTCCAATGCGATGCTTCTACAAACTCTGACTGGATTTACTTAGACGATATCGTGATCACAGGATGTACTACTGGTGGATCAAGCGGTCTAATTGTTAGTAATGAGAGTAGTTTGAATCTAGCGCCGACGGCGGTGGAGGATTTCTCAGATAAACAATCTTCTATCAAAGAAGCCAAACTGGGAGACTTAGCGGAAGTGATCGTATTCCCGAATCCAACGCGGAATGAAATAAATATCAAGAACCTACCAGCAGATGCAGAAATTCAACTCTTTGACCTGAATGGACGTCTATTGGTGGATAGAAGCTACGCGAATCGCCTTGATCTGGGCAAATACAGTAAGGGGGTATATATCCTCTCAATTCGCACAGAAAATGCCATTCGACGTATTAAAGTGGTAAAAGATTAACCTAAGCTAGCTTATACAGCTGAACTGCCTCTGAGGATCGAGTATCCTCGGAGGCAGTCGTTTTTAGGCGATTCTCCAGTCTATATTTCTTTGCTATCCCAATCTACAAGGCAGCTAGGACATCATAATTTTCCTTACCTTTAACCCCCATGAAAGCGATCATTCCTGTAGCTGGCGCTGGCACCCGATTACGCCCTCTAACTTACACCCAACCCAAGCCTTTGATCCCGGTGGCTGGCAAACCTATTATCTCTTTCCTAATCGAACAATTAGTGGAGGTTGGTATTCGTGACTTCATCTTTATCATTGGATATCTGGGGGAAAAAATCAAGCATTTTGTTGAACAAACTTACCCAGACCTCAACAAGACTTTCGTCACCCAAGAAGAACGTTTAGGTTCGGCTCATGCTATCTGGATGGCCAAGGAACACTTCAAAGATGCGGATGAAGTATTTGTGTTTTTTGGAGACATCATTATTGATGCGGATTTTCAGAAAATTGTTGATCATCCTCAGTCCTGTCTTGGGGTGAAGAAGGTTAGAGACCCTCGTGAATTTGGGGTGGTAGAATTTAATATGGAAGGGAATGTAAGTAGAGTAGTAGAAAAACCTAAGATCCCTAAGTCGGATATGGCCATGGTTGGCTTTTATAAGATCAAAGAAGTCGAAAACCTCATCGACGCCTTGGATTTCAATATCGAGCATAACCTCCGATCTAATGGCGAATTCCCGCTGACCGATGCACTGATGCGTATGATCGAGAAAGGGGTGCCCTTCAGTGCAATAACGGTCGACAACTGGTTTAACTGTGGAAAGAAGGAAGTTCTATTAGAGACAAACGCTATTTTACTTGATCGAGAAGGATATGCTTCTAATGATCTGCCGAATTATGATAACTCCATCATTATCCATCCCGTCAGTATTGGGCAAGGCTGCCAGATCGCTAATTCCATCATTGGGCCACATGCTACTATCGGTCAAAATGCGGTGATTAAGAACGCTATCATCAAGAATTCCATTATAGGGAACTATGCTTTTATCAAAGAAGTGATTCTGCAAAAGTCAGTAGTAGGCAATGACACGGCTATCACAGGCTTGCGACAAAGTTTAAATATTGGCGATAATACGGAAATAGATTTTAGCTCACCAGAAGGTTAATAATCGGCTTCTTCCTTTCTGCGCTCCACCTCAGCAAGAAAACAACAACTAATCCTTCGCTTCCTTGTTCTAAGCTTGGAATTTTGATCTAAAAATTAGCAAGTATGAGAATTGCCGTATTTCGGAAAGCACATTTCAATGCTGCTCATCGGCTGCACAACCCGAAATGGTCTGATAAGAAGAATGAAGAAGTATTCGGATTGTGTAATAACCCAAATTATCACGGCCACAATTATGAACTTGAAGTGAAAGTGATTGGAGAAGTAGATCCCGAAACGGGCTATTTGATCGACCTCAAGATATTGAAGGATATGATTAAGGAAGAGGTCGAACAGCGATTCGACCATAAGAATCTCAACCTTGATACGGAGGAGTTCAAGGATTTGAATCCAACCGCAGAAAACATCTGCTATGTAATTTGGCAGTTACTCAGGGCTCGTTTAGATAAAAGATATGACCTACAGGTCCGATTATACGAAACCCCGCGTAATTATGTAGAATATCCAGCCTAAGGACGAATGGTGCGTTTAAAGAATCGCAAAGTCTTAATTACAGTACCCTGCTGATTAATCAAGCTCACTAGGTATAAGCCCGTAGGCAGCGAAGAAATGTCATAACGTAAGCCATTTTCTGCCTCGAAACTAAGGACTTTCCTTCCAATCGTATTGTATACATCCATTTGCGCTACCAAATTATTGTAAGGTAGTTCAATGTAATTGGTAGAAGGATTCGGGAAAATCTTTAAACTTGCTCGATCCGCCCCAACCTGAACAGGGCGTTGAATGGCGAAATCAAAGCTTGTTTCAGCGATGACTTCGGTTGGCGCAATCTCATCAAGGAATTCCATTTTATAAGTGGCATCCCCAGCATTTCCAAAAGGGAAAATGTGGAAAATGACCTCTGTAATTTCACCCGGAGCCAAATAAATGGCTTCTTCGGAGTTAATCGAGGGATCAATATTGGAACTTGCTTCAGGTAAGTAATAGTTATTCTTGTCGGAAATTTCTGCCAACCAATCCAAGGGCTGTGACAGTACAGATTTGCGCCAGATTAGGTTCATAGCCTCGTTTCCCTTGTTCTCCAGGGTCAGACTGAAAGTGAATTCCTTCGAGATATCTGATAAGTAGTCGAAAACCACTTGGTCTGTCGTAGAAGGTTTTACCACCAACTTTCCCTGAGCGGCTAAACCAATTGGTAGCAATAAAAGGCAGAAAAGATAAAGTAAAGTTTTATTCATATAAGCGGAATTTCTAGGAAGCGGCTAGGCTAAGCAACTTATCTTTCACTGCCGATAACTAGGGTTTATTCAAATGGTTTAAAGGAGTACAATGGGTTGAATTCAACCATTTTTGGATGATTGCAACAATATAACACCGAATTTAAGAAAAAGTCAACAGATTTAAATATTCTTTAACCCAATCCAAGCTTCTTTCCGACCAAGTGGGAAAAATTGGGCGCTGAACCCGTTTTTTCGTCAGACCAGAAATCAATAGAATATACGAGCTGTTCGTAGGAATGGATTGCCAATCATTTAATTTCTAACATATTTGCATAAAAAGTGTTTGCATAATAGATCTTTTAAGGAACCTGGCAGACAATGTTCAAAACCACGGTATGCCCAATCAGCAAAAGCACAGAGGTCAGCATCCTCAAGATAAACTCCTCTTCGCCAGTCATTGGAGAGCCCCCTTTGGCAAGGCGGCAACGGATTTGGCATACTTGTGGGACCGGGGGTATGCGGAAAATAGCTCTGTAAAGCTTGTCGGAGATCGGTATCGCTTGAATGTAAGGCAAAGAAAAGCCTTGGTGCGTTTGTGCTGTCAGCCAAATTTTGTTCAGAAACGTCTGGAAAATTGTATTGATCCTAGTCAGCTCAAAGGCAGGACCGTCGCAATTGATGGATTCAACCTGATCATCTTTGTGGAGAGTGCATTATCCGAGGGGGTGATATTGAATTGTATGGATGGAGTCTACCGAGACATTGCCAGTGTTCATGGTTCTTACAAAAGAGTAGTAGAAACAGGACAGGCATTGCGGTTGATTGGTGAGGTGCTGGGTCGCCTTGAGGTAGTAGAAGCGCATTGGTACCTGGATGCTCCGGTTTCTAATAGCGGTCGACTGAGGGGGTTTATTGAGAAGGAGGCTGTAGAACAAGGCTTGCATTGGAAGGTAAGCCTGGTAGCTGACCCAGATAAAGACCTAGTTGCTTTGAAGAATAATGCAGTTGTTATTTCGTCAGATGGCTGGATACTTGATCAGGTGAAAAATTGGTCAAACCTGAATGCATATTTGCTTCAGAATGACCTGCCAAATGCCGTAATATTTGACTGTTTAAAGGGATAGACAGTACGTTTTTGGTGCAGTGGTGACAAAATGAGTATTTCGGCCTGATATTCTCAATACTTTTTGTGAATTTGTTTCAGGTGTTATCCTATGCTTGCTGAGACAAAACCAGTGGAACGCTGTAAAAGAGAAGTAAAAGAAATTTTGAAGCGACCAAGAAAAAAGCTGAAGTACAAAATTGTGCCTCTTCAGTAGAAACAACTGTAATGAATACATAGCATTTATATTTTCAGGTACCCGTCATCCGGTGCTCAATACCACCCACTGCGTATGTCTAAAGCCCTTTATACTCTATTTCTTTCCATCTTCTGCTGGTCCGTAGTATGGGCGCAGGTCGACCAGACGCTAAGTGGGACTATTACCGACAGAGAGACTGGTGAAACATTAATTGGTGCCAGCATCCAGGTCATTGGCCAAGCGCTTGGCACCACCACTAATGAGTACGGTTTTTATTCCCTTAATCTTCCAGCAAAAGACTCTCTAAACATAGAGATCAGTTATGTGGGATTTCAAGCACAGCATCTATCCCTTTATTTGACTGCGGATAAGCAACTCAATTTTGAATTGTCCACTGGGGTAGAATTGCAGGAAGTAGTGGTTAAGGCCAACTCCTTTGAAGAACAGATGCGCTCTACAGAGATGAGCGTAGAAGTAATTACGACGAAAGAAGCTAAGATCTTGCCAGTACTCCTCGGGGAGAGTGACATCTTAAAGACCATACAGTTGAAACCGGGTATACCATCGGGGTCTGAGGGGACTACGGGCTTATTTGTTCGAGGCGGCAGTAATGATCAGAATCTCATCATTTTGGATGAGGCAGTAGTGTATAATGCCAACCACCTTTTTGGTTTTTTTAGCACATTTAATACTGATGCTGTTAAGGACTTGAAAATCTATAAGGGAGGGTTTCCGTCCCAATATGGCGGGCGACTTTCCTCCGTAATCGATGTGAAACTCAAAGAGGGCAACAATAAGAAATTTTCTGGCACAGGCGGGCTTGGCTTAATCTCTTCAAGACTCACCCTGGAAGCTCCGATTCAAAAAGGAGAGTCTTCTTTTATCGTATCTGGTCGGCGGACTTATGTAGATGTTTTTACGCGTTTGGTAAATCAGGCCAACGAAGGGAATGAGGATTATAACCCTATTCCAGATTACTTCTTTTATGATTTAAATACGAAGGCCAACTTTCGTCTGGGCAAGAAGGATCGACTATTTGTAAGTGGTTATTTTGGACGAGATGTTTTTGGGTTTGAAGGGGATTTTTTTGATTTCAATTTTGATTGGGGCAACGCGACGGGCTCAGTTCGATGGAATCATGTATTTAATCCACGTTTATTTGCAAATACCACCTTTACCTATTCGGATTATCAATATAACATTAAGAATAAGCTAACGGGCTTTAACTTCCAAGTGGGGTCCAATATCAGGGATATCAACCTAAAAACGGATTTTTACTACACCCCCTCCAATAGTCATACGATCCGTTTTGGTGGGCATGCTACTCGGCATAGCTTTGATGTGGGACGATTAAAGGCAGGGAGTGATGATGGAGCCATCAATTTTTCGGCGGGTCAGAATTTTAATGCGCTACAGTTGGCCGCCTATATTTCAGATGATTGGACAATTAACAACAAGCTAAAGGCGAATGTGGGCCTACGTTTAAGTGGATTTGAGAATAGTGGGCAGTTCTACAGTGCACTTGAGCCTCGTTTTTCTTTGCGTTATCAGTTAAAGCCTCGACTATCGCTCAAGGCCAGTTACGCCCGAATGAAGCAATATCTACACTTGGTGGCTAATGCTGGTGTTACTTTGCCAACAGATATTTGGTACCCATCCACGGAGAAAGTAAAGCCCCAAACTAGTGATCAGGTAGCTGCTGGAATGTCCTATCTTTTGGGAGAAAAGTATTTCGTTACCGCAGAGGTGTTTTACAAGCAGATGGATAATCAGCTAGAGTTTGTTGATGCTGCTGAAATCTTTGCGAATGATGATTTGGAGAACGAATTTGCTATAGGAGAGGGGAGAGGGTATGGCTTTGAATATAGTATTGAGAAAAAGGAGGGTATCCTAACTGGATGGATCGGTTATACCTTACAATTTGTCGAGCGGGGTAATTTTGAGGTGTTGGATCCAGATCAGAGTTTTGCACAGCAGGGTTTTTTCTCCCCCATTTATGATCGCAGGCACGACTTATCCGTTGTGGTGCTCTATGATTTCAGTAAGCGATTTACGCTATCGGCCACTTTCGTCTATGGTTCAGGTGACCTTCGATGGTTACCCAGCGGTCGTTGGGCTTTTCAAGATGTTTATGGGTCTAGCTTTGAGTCAGTGGTGCCAGATTTTCAGGACCGAAATAATTTTCGCTTGCCGCCCTATCATCGACTCGACCTGGGACTGGTTTGGAAATTCTTCCCGAAATGGGGAGAAAGTGACCTGACCTTTAGCGTGGTTAACGCTTATGATCGGAGAAATACCTTCTTCATTTATTTTGAACCTGAATTTGTGGAGGTTGGAGATGGAAATAATGTCTTTCGGGTTCCAGACAAAGTAGCCGCACGCCAGGTATCCTTGTTCCCCATATTGCCTTCCGTAACCTGGAACTTTAAATTTTAACCCAGATCCCATGAAAACATTCAATTCTACCAACTTGTGGCGTACCTTGCTGTTGTTCATGCTCGGAGCCTGCAATCTCGACCAACCGATTGACCTCCAGTTATCCGAATACGAGAGTCGTTTAGTAGTGGAATGTTACTTGGAAAAGGGCCGCCCCTTTGGGCTCTTGCTGACTCGCTCATCTGGTTATTTTGAGCCTTTTGGACTGACGGGCAATGATTTGTTGAGCGGGTTGTTAGAGAGCGGCGCAACCGTTACCATTACACAAGGGAGCCAGATCTATCAATTGGAGAACAAATTAACTTTGGATCGCTTTACCGGAAAGTTCTTCAATTATTCCCTCGATCTACCTGTTCCAGAAAATTACGATGAGCCTTTTGAATTGGAGATTATCACTGAGGATGGGGATAAAATCAAATCTCAATCCCACCTGTTGCCAGTGGTGCCTATCGATAGTATTGTAGTCGAATATGAACCAGAGGGAAAAGAATTTGCAAGGGTTCTGACCTACTTTACTGACCTACCCGACCAGACCAACTTCTACCGGCGAATGATTCACGAAAGTTCTCTGGATAGTCTACCAATTCAGGATTTCACCACTTCTGATCGAGTAGTAGAGGATGTAGTCGTTTTTGGAACAGGCTATGATTTTGAAAAGGGAGATTCTATTATCAATACCATTTTTCACATCTCAGAAGACTATTATAACTTTCTGGAAAGTACCCAAGGAGCCATTCAAGCTAATGGGAATCCATTTGCGCAACCCAGCCCAATCATTTCTAATATTCAAAGTGAAATCGATGCCTTTGGCATTTTTACTACGATCAATTACGATCGGAAACTAACCGTCATTCCTTGATCAAACTATTGCTTCCGAATCCATACATCTCTTTGTGGGAAAGGAATTTCGATCTTGTTTTCTCGGAAGAGGCGATCTATCTCAAATCGCATATCACTTTTCACATCATCAATGGCCGTCATTTCTCTAGACCAGAAAAATAGTTCGAAGTTGAGCGCAGAATCTCCGAAGTCAGCAAAGCGGACAAAGGAGGCGGGGCGCCGCATCACCTTAGCATGTTGATCTGCTACTTGTAAAAGCAATTCTTTCACCAATTGTGTATCTGAACCATAGGCCACGCCAATTTCTACTTTGTACCGAACCCGATTCTTAAAATGACTCCAGTTGATGACCTTATCGGCTACCAACTGTGAGTTTGGAACGATGACCGTGATGTTATTTAGCGTCTCCACTAATGAAGTTCTGACGCCAATCTTTTTTACTCTCCCCACCATATCGTCCATTTGTAGAATATCTCCAACTTCCACACTGCGCTCAAATAGAAGAATAATACCGCAAACCAAATCATTGAACGTCTGCTGTAAGCCTAGCCCAACACCAACCAACAGTGCTGCTGCCCCACCTAGCACTATGGATAGTTTGATGTCCATAAACTCTAAAGCCAGTAGGATGGCAAAAACATAAAATACATACTTCAGCAATTGGTTGATGGCGTAGCGAGTACCTACATTAATCTCTCGCTTTTGGTAATAACTAATCAGTACCAATTGTGTGACTACCCAGGCTAGTAGACGAGTGGTGAAAAGAATGAGCAGGGCGACGAGTAAATTATTGACGGTGATGCTTTTCCCAAAGGCGGTGAATAGATGATGGTGGATGCCCAATTGATCAAGGATCAGCAGAATCGCTAGTATATACATGATCGGCTGTACCAATTGTCTTGGTGGATTAGCCGTTAAGTCTTCCCCGTCCTTTTTATCCTCCCGTTGATGGACTACGTACCGATGTACCAAGACTTCGGAAAAAATCCAATCAAATAACTGCGCCATTTGGAATATAAGCAAAGCCTGAAGGATAGTGGAAGTGTAGAAAGAACGCGCCGCATCTCCTTCACCATAAGAGAAGATCGGATAATTAATACCACTGGCCTGAAGCAAGGCCATCAAAGTGAAAAGAATATAACTAAGTTGAATATTCCAACGGATCCTACCTTGCTTTTCCTCGGGAACTTCTTCCCTTTTAAAGTACCGCGGTAGCCATCTTCTATAGACCCAAAAATAACTGATGATCAGTAGGATAAAACCAAGCCCGAGCGTGATGATGCGTCCAGTCGTAATACTAAACCCCCAGAGTGTAAAGATCTCCCTAGCGAAAAAATCACTCAGATCCATAGGTGGCTATCTCATTTTTCTGAATAAAATAAATCGAACTTCCCGCTTCCGGGCTATCTGTATAAAACAGTGCCCCTGCATCCAGATCCCGCGCCTCAATAAATTCTTTAACTTGGGTAGCTTGTGGCCCCTGAAGGCAGAGCGGAACAATTCCCCAAATAAAGAGGATGATCCCCAATATACCCAATCCTAATTTTACGAAAGCTTTCATGAATATTTATTGCATTCAGAAGAAGTTTATCTGTTCCGGTCTTAGATCTGTTCTGTGACCCCTGGAAATACTAAATAGAACATAATATAAGCCATCAATAGTGTCAAGGCGAGATTTAAACTTTGACCTAAGATGTATAAAATTAAAGGCTTCCCACCTGTGAAGTGCCCCTTTAGCTCCTTAAAGTTGATGGACAACCCAATACTAACAAAGGCTAAACAGAATAACCAACCCCGCAAATTCTTAGTAAAACCTCCAATCACACCTTGATCTATCAAAGTGTAGGCTTTATCCGGCCCAATACCAGAATAAATCAAGGAGAATAAAATGGATGCTCCCACAAAACCCAGGATGAACTTAGGGAAACGTCGCCAAATCTCTCCCCAGCCTACACTGGTTTGACCCGTTTTCTCCACTTTAGTAGCAAAATAAACGGCTACCCCAAAAGCGATGAGACCAATTAACATATTCTGTATCATCTTGATGGTGGCCGCGACACTCAAGGCTTTTTCTCCTAAAAAGGCCCCGGCAGCGACAACTGCTCCGGTGGCATCGATGGTTCCCCCAATCCAGGCTCCTCCCAGTACCTCCGGCATTCCTAAACCATTAATGACAGCGGGCATGACGATCATCATGATAGAAGTGAAAATCATGGACAAGCCAATGGCTACCGTCAATTCCTCTTTGGAGGCTTTGCTCGCTGCTGCCGTTGCAACTGCTGCGGATACCCCACAAACAGACATGTCTGCCGAAATGGTAATGTTGAGCGATTTAGAGGATATCTTCAATACCTTTTGACCAAACCAATAGGTGCTAATCAATACGATAGGGGTTACGATCCACGCCACGAAAATGCCCGGTAGACCGATAGCGAGGATTTTACCCAACAATATTTCTGCACCTAATAATACCAGTCCAGTTTTGATATATAACTCTGTGCTCAGGGCAGGTTTTACCCAAGCTGGTGTTCCTACCGTGTTGCTAATCAAAAGGCCGATGATAATAGCCCAGGCTGCATAGCCAAAACCAATAGCTTTCATATTGGCCTGCCCAGCCAGGAAATAGGAAAGTATCCCAATCGTAAATACAAAAACAAAGCCCAACACAAACTTTCGAAACGGTGTTCCCATTACCCAGCTCGCGATACCAAAAAGTAGGCCAAATAGAACTAGTAAATGAAGTAACCACGGAATCGCATTGGTATGTTTTGCGTCATATTTCTTTTGTTTGGCCTTTAGGTTTTCCCAACTCCCTCGCCAGGCGAGGATAGCCGTTTCAGCGGCTTGGTTAGCGGTCTGATCTTGGTATTGGCTAGCCTCAGCGGTAGCCTGGGCCTGGGCCGCTTCTGCTTTGGCAGACTCTTCCTCTGCCTGGGCTTGTTGGTAGGAAGGTTCTTGGGCCGCTCTTTGAGCATCAGCTTGTTGATGGGTAGTGACAAAAGAAGTGATCGGGTTGTTTTTCCAACCCGCTGGCTTGCCCGTTAATTTCTTCAGTACTTTGCCAATGGGCTCGCTGCTGCCTTTGATCTTTTGTTGTTGATCAAAATAAGTATACCATTCTAGGGTTCGGAAGGGAGCTTTTTCTTCCTCTGCTTGAAGTTGTGCACTTAAATCTGCATGCCGCTCTTCTAGTTGATCGGGGGGATTTAAGAAGAAGGCTCCCAGGCCAAACAATAAAAGTACAAGTCCGAGCCAAATGGCCCAGTAATCTTCATGTTTAAAAAAGTTGGATCCTGCCATGTCGTTTTGTTGTTGACATTGCTGTCATAAAAGAGATAAAAGTCAGAATTGAGGCGATAATGCCAGGTATTTCTAATGGCTGAAAATAAGCAAATTTTCCCCAACGCTTAGTATCACAGATCACACAAGAAAGATAGTTTGGAAAGCTGTGAGCGGAGAACCTGTAGACTGATGCTTGTTATTTAAAATATGAGTAAGTCCCTATTTTAACTTGAAAAGCAGTAACTTTGCACATCTTTAAGGCAGTGATAAAATGGAGAACTTTTATCATAGCCACATCACTACAATTCCTATCATTAAAATTCCAAACCAATGGCAATACAAGTTGGTGCTAAAGCCCCCGCATTCAAGCTTTTTTCTTCAGACAAACAGGAAGTATCTCTTGCAGATTATGAAGGTAAGAATGTGGTTCTTCTATTTTTCCCTTTAGCCTTCACCGGCGTGTGTACAGCAGAACTTTGCAGCATGCGTGATAATATAGCTGACTATGAAGGACTGGATGCTCAGATATTGGCGGTCTCTGTTGACTCTCTGTTCACTTTAGATAAATTTAAAGCCGAGCAAAATTTGAACTTCCCTCTACTGTCTGATTTCAATAAAGAAACAGCGGTGGCATACGGTGCCTTGTATGAAGAATTTGTATTGGGAATGAAAGGCGTAGCCAAACGTTCGGCTTTCGTGATCGATGGAGAAGGGGTGGTACGCTATGCAGAAGTCTTGGATAACGCTGGAGAATTACCTAATTTTGAGGCAGTTAAGGAAACTTTATCCAGCTTGAATTAGTTATAGCTACGTTAGAAACCATCAATACAGCTAAGAGCATGTTTAAAATCCAATAATTGGCCTGCAAATGTTCCTATTTTGCTTATCCTTCGTTGTAGAACCCGGCTTGATAGCGCTGCTATCAGCCAGAACCTACGCCTCGTTTAAACAAAAAATGAATCATTTTCGGCTCAAAGACCAAAATTTAAACATACTCTAATGCAAGTGACCAGATGAATTTAAGCGGTATTGATATCAAAGTTTAAATTAAAATTTCGTTAGTATGTTGACTTTTCATGCGGTAGAGGAACTGGAAGAAGTCGTTGTAGAAGACGAAGTGGCGGATAGTGGTACCGGTGAGCATGCGCAGTTGGTCGTATATAACGACGATCATAATACTTTTGATTGGGTAATTCAGTGTTTTATGGAGGTCTTAAACCACACGGCTGCACAATCAGAACAATTAGCATTGCTCATTCATTTCAAGGGAAAAGCAACGGTCAAGACAGCTCCCAAATCTGTCTTAAAGCCGAAAAAAGATGCTTTGGTAGATCGCGGCTTATCTGCTGTAATCGAAGGAGGGAGCTAGCGGAATTTTATGCATTAGCGAAAATAGGTAGCAAACACTAAAGAAGCAAGCAAAAAGATAGAACTGGGCAAAAGGCGAACTGTCTTTTGCCCTTATTCATTTTAGAAAACAACAACTAGGATTTAGGCGTGAAAAGTTGTTTGGTAGCTTTAAAATTGAGAGATAGATGCCCGTTTTTTGGTTAGATGACGAGGAATTGATTTTTCCTCACCCTTCTCTGGCTGATCCAAGTGGAGTATTGGCCTTGGGTGGGGATCTACGTCCTGAACGCCTTTTGTTGGCCTATGAGAATGGCATCTTTCCTTGGTTTAACCCAGGCGAGGAAATCATGTGGTGGTCGCCAGATCCTCGTTTTGTCTTATTTCCAGATGAGCTGAAAGTTTCTCGCAGCATGCGTCCCTATTTCAACCAACAAAAGTTTGATCTCACCTACGATCAAGTTTTTCCCCAGGTAATGCGATCCTGTCAAACGGTGAATCGTCTGGCGCAAGGCCAATTGGGTACCTGGATTACAGAAAGCATGTTGGAGGCCTACATCCATCTGCATGAACTCGGCTATGCCCACTCTGTGGAGGTCTGGGAGGGGGAAGAACTGATTGGGGGACTCTATGGTGTGGCTTTAGGAAAGGTCTTTTTCGGAGAATCCATGTTTGCCAAACGCAGTAACGCTTCTAAGTTTGGCTTCATTAGCTTGGTACGCCGCCTGAAGGAGGAGGGCTATTCCTTGATTGATTGCCAGCAAGAAACCAGGCATCTGGGTAGTTTGGGGGCGCGGAGCATTAGTCGTGCTAGCTTCCTGGAGCGCCTGGAAGAGAATAAGCGGGTGGAGACGGATAGGAGAGGGTGGGGGCTCACCACCTAGTTATGCCTAGGGTTTACTTACATATATCTATGTTCAGCTTACTCCGGTAAGCAACGCGCTTTACACTACAGTTGAAATCCTAGCCACAAATAAATCCTCGCTTTCCTGGATTGAAATTCTTTGGATCTTGGAATTCGTGAAATGTATTCATAACGGGTTTCAAATGATCATTTGTGGCGACTAAGGAAGGCCATTTACATTCCATAGAACCTCACTGCATTTCCCTTAAACAACTGTTGCTGCTCTTCCTCCGAAAAACCACTAGCAATCTGAAAGAAAGCATCGTACAAGTCTTCAAAACTCACACTCACCTTGTCCATCGGAAAGTTAGAGGCAAACATGCAGCGATCTACGCCCCAAAGCTTCAACCCATATTCCAGATGTGGGCCAATGGCGTCCACGACTTCCGCAGCACTCGCCTTTTGCCCCCGAAGGTGAAAATCAAACCCTACAACCGGCATAAGGAGGCCACTAAGTTTTACATGAACATTCGGTAGTTGCGCAAGGGAGGCCAAGTCTTCGTACCAGCTTTCTTGAATTTGTTGTCGCTCGACTTCGGTTTTACCTACGCCACCGTGTTCTCCTGCTAAGCCAATTGGGCAACCTAAGTGATCCAAAACGATTTTGGTCTTAGGAACCTGCTTGGCGAGTTGAATGAAGTCCTTCAGTTGGTGTGCATAGAGGTAGGCGTCATAGGTTAACCCTTGCTCGCCCAGACTAGCTAATCCTTGCTGGAAAGCTTCTGTTTTCCAGGCTTCACCCCGATGGCTATGATCCAAAACGCCTTTAGAGGGGTGCATGGCAATCATATCTCGGATACCCCGGAAGGCTTTGCTTGCAGCTCGGTGTCCTTCTATTATCCTAGGGAGGTTTTGGAGATCCTCCAGATGAGCTTGACCAATAATAGCCTTGGGCTTTATTTCGAGGCTTTCTAGCCATTTGGTTTCATCGACCATGGCCATTGGACCTTTGCCTTCCCAGGCTGCCTGAATATGGACGAACCCTTCTATCTCGTACTTACCAGTATCTTGATGATAAATATGGGGCAGATGGGGGTTCAGAAAATATTCCGCTTGCCCAACAAAATCGACGGCGGCCCTTGGCATTAGTGTTCTGGTTACCTTTTCTAAAGTCTTTGGCCATCGCCCCAATAGTTTTACCAGGGCACTAACGGGGCGGGGTGTAGTGTAAGGGTCCCAAAGATGGATGTGCGGGTCTAAGATTTGGATTGGCATAGGTGTTGGCGGTTTGTCGTTCTGTGTTATGCTAGATCATCCATAACGGCTTTGTGACAAAATAAGGTTTAAGTTGGAATTCCTAAAGGGAAGCGCAAAATGATATGTTCTGCCTTGTTTGAAAGGACGTACAATTACTTCAACCATGCCCCCAATCCTCGCTTCCCTGCTCCGGTTAAGATTAACTCCCGGCTATTTCGCCTTCTACGCAACCAGTCACGAGCTAACATGACATCTAGCAGAGCTGCTCCCAGCGCGCCAGCCAAATGTGGTTTACGCTCACTCCAATCCAGGCAGGGATAGGCAAATTTGCGGCTGCTTTGCTGCAGACTTGGAAGATCGACAGATAAGGCTCTAAAAAAGGCGGCAGCTTGTTCTCCAAGCTGATAGTGGTTTGGAAAAGGCAGGAGCACTTTCTGATGAACCAAAGCTTGCGTGACTTCTACACCCAGTTGACCCGCCAAATGATCATAGCAACTGCGTGCGTATTGAAGGCCCGACTTTCGATGATGACAAGTGGAGGAATCAATGGGAGGATGGGGTAGTAGATAGGCAAGACTTTCAATGACTTGAGCTACCTCATCATTGGCGTAGCGATAGTATTTGTGCCGCCCTTGCTTAACGGATTGTAAGAGGTTGGCCCCCTCTAGTTTTGCTAGGTGATGACTACAAGCCTGCTTGGTGATGTCCGCTACATTAGCCAATTCGGTAGCGGTGTAGGCGCGTCCGTCCAAAAGACTCCATAACATCTTGGCACGGGCCTTGTCACCGATCAAGGCTGCCATCTGACTAAAATTGTCCTTGAGTTCTTCCGGTCTAATCATAGATTCCTTTACGCCAGTTATCAGAAATGATTTTACCCTTTTCGTAGTCATCGACCACTAAGATTAATTGATTGTAGTGGTCACTATATTGGGCTAAGATATTAATATTTTCCTCCGCTAAAATTCGCGTTATTTTACCTAATTGTCCAGGTACCTCTTGCTTTAGTTTTTGGATGAGTACTTCATTAACGCGCATTACTTCAATACCTGCCTGCTCTAAAGCATGTTTTCCTGCAACTCCGTCTTCCACCAAAAAGTGTGCCCAGCCTTGTCCTTCATGCACAAAAACACCTCCGCCTTCAAGGCTTACACCTGCAGCTCCTAATACTTCTCCCATTTTTGCCAGAGTTCCGGGTTGGTCGTCCAAACGAATTTCTAAGTCTTTCATCGAATGTATCGTTGTATTTGACTAATGAATTGATTTTATTGCAACACAAAGTTACTGTGAAGGATCAAGCAATAGTTCCATCTACATGGAACTATCCCACTTCTTATGCGTAGTTTGAAATATATTTGAGTACTGTTATATATTATCTTTCTAATATTGTTATCCATGCAAGCAAGAAATTGGCCACTACTCCTTTTGGGATTGATTTTATGTTTAGGCTTTCGGGGAGAAGAGAAGTATCCTACCGATGTTTTTCGTGCACCGGTCAATACTCCCTTGCGTCTATCAGGTACTTTTGGGGAGCTTCGGTCCAATCACTTTCATGCTGGCATCGACATTAAAGGTGGTATCGGAGTACCCTTGGTGTCGATTGCAGATGGGTTTGTGTGGCGGATCAAGGTAGAGGCGGGAGGCTATGGAAATGTGTTATACATTAAGCACCCTAATGGCTATACTTCTGTATATGCCCACATGCATAAGTTCAGATCCGAGATCGCTAAATTCGTAAAGAGTACCCAGTATCAGAAGCAGCAATTTAACTTGGATCTCTATCCAGATCCCGATCAATTTCCAGTCACGAAAGGAGAGCAGATTGGGGAGATGGGTACTTCGGGCTATTCCTTTGGGCCTCACTTACACTTTGAAATTCGCGACAGTGAAACGGAGAAACCCATCAATCCGCTTCTATTTGGATTGGACGTACCAGATACGCGGAAGCCACGGATGCACCAGCTTCGGGTGTACGAACTTAATAATCAACGGGAAACGCAAAAAGCCAAATCCTACAGCCTTTATGCCAAGGGAGATTGGATGGGGCTTAAGGGAGATACCGTTTATGTCAATCAACCCAATGTGGGGCTGGGGATTAAGGTGTATGACCACATGAACGGTGTAAGCAATTGGAATGGCGTTTATGCAGTGGATATGTTGGTGGAGGATTCTTTAGTATACAATTATACCATGGAAACCTTTTCCTTTGATGAACGGCGCTATCTAAATGCACATCTGGATTATGAAGAGGTAGTTACGGCAAAGAGCTATTTTAATCGAACCTACACCTTGCCAGGGAATAATCTGACCATTTACAAAAAGCAAGAGAATGATGGTGTGATTTGGGTGGATAGTGATAAAGCGCAAAAGGTGGTGATGGAGGCAAGAGATGTGGAAGGAAATACAAGGAAACTTAGGTTTTGGGTCAAGCAAAAGAAAGAACCAGTAGAAGCCACAATAAAGGCTTACAATTATATCCTACCCTATGATCAGGAGAATATTATTGATAGTGGGTCCTTGTATTTATATATGCCCAAAGGAACTCTTTATGAGAACCTCTACCTCTCCTACGAATCCGTGGAAGATCCTGGTAAGGACATCTTTTCTAATGTACATCATTTGCACGACTATAAGACTCCCATCCATAAATATTATGATTTATCAATCCGACCGACCAGGCTTCCGGAAGAGCTACGAGATAAAGCCTTTGTGGCCAATTGTACCCGGGAAAATAAGGTTGTGAATCTGGGGGGCGAGTGGGAAGATGGTAAATTAAAAACAAAGATTCGCCAATTAGGGGATTTCTGTATTATGGTAGATACCATAGCCCCAACCATTGCGATTCGCCGCTTTGCTTCTAATATGCGGTCTTATAGTCAATTTAGCTTCATCATAAAAGATAACATAGGCACATCAGGACTAGCCAAAGGGTTACAGTTTCGGGGCACCATAGATGGTAAATGGGTGCTAATGGAATATGACCTCAAGAATGATCGTTTGACTCACCGTTTTGATGGGACCCTCCCTGCTGGTCAGCATGAGTTCCGCCTTGAACTCTGGGATCACCTGGGAAATACTAGGGTGTTTGAGCGGAAGTTTACCATGTAGGACGACATAAAAAAAAACGTCCAGAATGGAGGCGATGGGACCTTAAATGCCCCGATCTAGTAGGCTCTTACATTTTTGCCTTCCATGTAGTTCATGAAGGCTCGATTAACAACTTTGTTACCGCCAGGAGTAGGATATTCTCCGGAAAAATACCAGTCGCCATTATTGTTTGGACATGCTTTACGGAGATTTTCCACAGTTTGGTAGATGATCTCAACTTTTGGTTTGATACCCTCTGGCTTGACGATCTCAGCAATCTTTCGGGATACTTCCTCGTAGGAAAATTCGTCGTATAGGGCCTTCACTTCGTTCTTTATCTCCTCCTTGGGAAGATCCTCCTGAGCTTTGCAGCGTTCATAAGTTTCATCTAGTAGATACTCCTTACCATTCTCCTTGAGCAAAGCGACTAAGGCACGGAAGGCTACAAAGTTGTTCATTTTTGACATGTCGATGCCATAGCAATCGGGATATCGTATTTGGGGAGCCGAAGAAACAATAACGATCTTCTTAGGACGTAATCGGGAAACAATCTGTAGAATACTATTCCTTAAGGTGGTCCCTCTTACTATGGAATCATCTAAGAGTACTAAGGTATCCTTCTCGTTTTCCACAATACCATATGTTACATCATACACATGGGATACCATTTGCCCTCGCGAAGTCGTATCGGCAATAAAAGTTCTTTGTTTGGCATCCTTCACGACGATCTTTTCTACTCGTGCTTTTTTGGCTAGTATCTTTTCGAGTTTCTTTTGTTTGAGCTCTTTGCCTTGAGCGAGGATCTTTTCCTTTTTATAGCAATTTAAAGCCTTCTCAATCCCCTCCATTAATCCGAAGAAGGCGGTCTCAGCGGTATTGGGTACGAAAGAAAATACCGTTCGATCATAGTTGTGATCGACCGAATCTAGTACATCTTTAGTTAACAGTTCTCCCAACTTCTTGCGCTCTAGGTAAATGTCTCTATCTGTGCCTCTTGAGAAGTAAATTCTTTCAAAGGAACAAGCAGCACGCTTACGTTTCTCGATGAATGGCTTATTGATGATTTTACCATTGTATTTTACGACCAAGGCATTCCCCGGCTCTATCTCATGTACTTTGGAGACGTGAACATCAAAGGCTGTTTGTATGGCCGGCCGTTCTGATGCCACCACTACGACCTCGTCGTCCTGATAAGCAAAGGCCGGACGAATACCTTCGGGGTCTCTAATGACGAAGGAGTCCCCATGCCCAATTAAGCCTGCCATGACATATCCACCATCAAATTTGCGGCTGGCACGTCGCAATAAACGGTGTACGTCCAGGTTCTCGAAAATCAATTCGTTGATCTCGATATTGCTGTGTCCATCGGGTTTGAACCAAGTGTGAAGGCGTTGAACTTCATCATCCAGGAAATGACCAATCTTCTCCAAAACCGTGACGGTATCTGAGACTTCTTTGGGGTACTGTCCAAGCTCTACCAGTTCAGCAAAGAGCTCATCCACATTGGTTAAGTTGAAATTACCCGCGAGAATTAAGTTTCTGTTTACCCAGTTATTCTGGCGCAGAAAAGGGTGGCAGGTCTCAATGGTATTGTCGCCATGCGTGCCATAGCGTAGGTGCCCCAACAGCAATTCGCCGACGTAGGGTTTATTTGCTTTCAGCCAAACAGCATCTTGCCGTTGTTCTTCTGTCAGATCCTCGAAATGTTTGGCATACACGGAGCCGAACAAATCATCAAGGTAGTTGCTAGCATTGCTGCGCTTCCGACTGATATACTTGTGCCCCGGAGCAGCCTGTAGTTTGATCGTAGCAATACCTGCCCCATCTTGCCCTCTATTGCGTTGCTTCTGCATGAGTAAGCGCAATTTCTCCAACCCGTACAGGGTGGAACCATACTTCTCCTGGTAATAGCTTAGGGGCTTAAGTAGTCTTACTAAGGCGATGCCACACTCGTGCTTAATAAAGTCGCTCATGAAGGCTTTATTTAATAACGCTGATACTCGACGGCATCAACGCCATTGTTTGTTTGGATGAATGACGAAAAACAGCAACTTCTCCTCACCACACCTTTCTCAAAAAAACATAGACTACTTCGCTGGAAGCCTACGAAGGCAAGTAAGTAGTCGAATATAGCTTTAGGGTAAAAGAAGGTGTAGTGTAATGTGTTCCCGCTGCCGGGAAACTTTGAAACGTTTTTAAGAGCTTTAAGGATCATTTGGAAGAAGTTCACTCCTGTACTTTGTTGCTTTTTCCAGTTTGCTCATCTCCGACCGGAAAATATGCCTTGTTTGGAGTAGCATTTGCCTCCAACCTCCACTACAAGTAATCCTTAAACGCGTGCTCAATTTTAAAGCTGCAAAGTTAGGTTTTTAAAAACGTTTTTTCCAATGAAAAGTTGACCGCCCTCCTCGAATTGTGATGAAGCGGACGGATCAAGCAGCCTATTCAATCAAATAAGTTTTCAGTTTACCTATTCCAAAAAGATCCCCCACAAATCCTTCACGGCGGGGCCCCAGCAATCAACCCGCTTGAATTCCGGTATTTCAGGTCTACAACTATGTACCAGGTTAAAATTGAATGGCATGAGCTTACAACGATTAATGTCCATGTAGAGAATTTCCCCATCGGTATTCTCTGCTAGGCAGGTGTACTCGGCAAAAGCATTGGTGTTGGCGAGGCTGGCGTATAGGAAAGTCAAAACATTTAAGGTGATGTTTTTTCTGGTCAAACCTTCCGACCATTCACAAATATCCACTCCTCCTGCTCGACAAATATTGGCCCCATCACTGATGAAAAAGATCGATCGTTTTTTTCCGCTGCTTTTGGAAAACAAGCTTGGGGTTTCTTGCAGTATATTGAGTAGTGGTGTCGTACCATCGGGAACCAAAAATTCTAGATCGTACTTTAGGTCTTTCCGAGATCGGCTACCTACAGGAATCCAAAGCCTGGGTTCGGTTCCGCAATCCCCACCAATCGTACCGATCCCTACTTTCACATCGGGTCCCATCTGTTCTAACATGTACAGAGCTGTTTCCTTCATCACCTGAAAACGCGTTTGGTCTTTGCAAGTTACTTTCTCCATGACCATAGATCCCGAAATATCCAGCAGGAAGACGATTTCATCGTATTCAGTGAATTTCTTTAGCTTGCTAGCATTGTAGGGGAGATTACCGTAGGTTGGATGGATTTCGATGGTGTCAAAATCTTCTTCACTAAGCGACCCCATGCGCACATCCTGTTCAAGCTCAAGGGAGTCCGATAAGATTTTATAATTGTGCTTAGCTCTTTGGTTGTATCCATCGAATAAGAGTGCCTGTGCAAAGTTGTCTCTGCTCTTTAGCATATCGCGTCTGTGCACATGCAAGTGGGGAGGCATTTGATTTTTACGGTGGGCGTTTTTACCCTGATCCATCAATTGAGCATAGCCAAGGGCATTGTAAAAAATGCTCAAAGTTCGATTCTTTTTGATCTCTTCTTGCAGCTTAATGCTTGTCTTGATTAAGGGAATGGCCTGGTGATACTGTTCGCCGTAGAGATAGATCATTCCTTCAATGAAGAACTTTAAGGCGCGTTTTTTGGCAAATTCAGGGTCTCGTTCGCTAAAGGATTGTTCTCCCTTGGAAATGATCGATAAGCCTTCCTTCGCTTTGCCTACTCGACTCAAACAAAGTCCTAACGATAGGGCAAAGTTAAACTCCTCGGGAACGGCATTGTAGGCTTGCCGAAAATGTCCTAAAGCGGATTGGTAACGTTCTTCTCCATAAAAGAAGGCCCCCTTAAAGTAATGCTTGTAAGCTTCTTTTTTCCCGGCGATGACGTAGGATGGAGGAGAGGCAGAGATGGTGCCTAGGAGCAATAATAAGAATAACAGTCTAAGGAGCTTCATGGGATTTCGTAAAGTTTGAAAACGATCTAAAGTTCGTTATTCCAGCATAACATTTACCAGAAATGGGGAACTAATCTTCTATATTGTTTTTTACCATAGAAAAACCATATAAAGAATAAAGGCATCATGGAAGATTGGAAACTCAGTCCTGAAGAAGCTATCAAACAGCAAAAAGAATTGCGACGCCTTACGCGACTCAAGCCGCTAACTCAACCTATTCGAACGATAGGGGGAGCCGATATCGCCTACGATCAATCTTCCGACGTGATTTATGCTGGTATCGTCTTATTGGATTACGAAAGTATGGAGGTTTTGTTGTGTTGCTCCGTGCAAGATCGAATGCAATTTCCGTATATTCCAGGTTTGCTTTCTTTCCGAGAAATACCGGCGATTATGAAGGCCTGGAATAACTTGCCTTGGAAGCCGGATGTCTTGATGATGGATGGCCACGGAATAGCTCATCCTCGGCGTGTAGGTGTAGCCACACACTTTGGTATTTTAACAGGCTGCCCAACTCTGGGGTGTGGGAAAACGCACTTGTTGGGGACTTATCAGGAGTTAGGAGTGAAAAAGGGGAGTATTAGTCCGTTGATTGATCAAGGAGAGACCATCGGGCATGTGGTGAGGACCCGTGACGATGTCAAACAAGTCTGGATTTCTCCAGGGCATGGTATAAGCTTGGAACAGAGTGTGGAAATCGCTTTGCATTGTGCCCGAGCATACCGGATTCCAGAACCAACTCGACAAGCAGATCTATTGGTGAACGCTATACGAAGGGGAGAACGTGAGGTTGGTGTGGAAACATTGAGATAGATGAGGGTTAGACAAATTCACTGGGAGGTTCCCGGTACATAAACTCCGCTATCTCCAGCGCATCCTCGTAAAATGGGAGTAATTTGTCTATGGCCTGCAACTTGTTTTTTTCGTAGATCATCAGGTAGCGACCCTTGCCCTCCAGGGTGAGATGATTCAACGTAAGCAGAAGGTCTAATACATCCCTTTGGAAATAGGGTTTAATCAAGTCTTTTGCAGAACTGTTTAGCACGAATTCCTTGTTGAAAGCTGGGGTATGATAGAACTCGAGCTTTCCTTTGCTGACTAGCGTCCCTAATTTCTCGAAGGTGCCTTTAGGACGTATTAGGAAAGTCGGAAAGTTGAAGGCGGCAGACTCAAAAATAAGGATCGTCGTTTGCCGTTTGCCGCTATCAGGATAATACTGGTAATCAAACAACTGCACATTTCCTTCGATACTGGCCAACTTTTGCGTACAAAAGTGGCGGATCGTTTTTCGTTTGCTCCCCTTAAAAATCCTTAAGTCCATCAATTCGAACTCTAGATCATTGATCCCTCTTTTTTTCTGATAAGCCATTCCCATACGATCAGCAAATCGCGAGAGATCTGCTTGCCGTTCATTACCAAATATGCTATCCTTAAGATCTTCGAAAAATTCGTGCATTGAGGAATTAATTGAACTCTCCAAAGTTAAGAAAAAAAGGAAAAGAGGCAGTCCCCATTAGGCTAATTGGCCTTAAGACTAGACGTAAAGTGCGCATAGCTCTGATCCGGCCAAAGCCAAGTGCCAAGCAGCATGCCCGCCCAGCTGGCCAAACCACCGTAGATCAGACTCGGGATGGCAGTATCCAATATTTCACAAGCCACCCAGCCACCCATACCTGCCAGTATGGCCACAAGTGCTCCGGTACAGGAGGCCTTATTCCAATATAGACCTGCAGTGAGAGGAATGAATAAGGAAACTAGACTCAAGGCAGAAGACTGGCTGACTAAGTCAAAGATATTGCTGTTCCAATTTGCCATTACAGCCGAGCAAATCGCTACGCCAACTACGGACCAGCGCATGATCCGCAGTAGTTTTTTATCCGTGACCTCCTTGAGATAGGGGCGGATGAGGTTTTCGCCAATTACCGTAGCGGGTGCTAATATGGCTCCTGAAGTGGTACTTAATATAGCGGAAAGTAAGGCTCCGAAGAAGAGAATCTGTAGGAACAGGCCGCTATGTTGCAAGACCATTTGCGGAAGAACCATTTGTGGGTCACCATTATTAATCTCTGGATAAAGCACCTTGCCACATAAACCGATGAATAGTGGGATTAGGCCGATGATTAAGTATCCTGCGCCACCAAGATAGGAGGCTCTTACGGCAGTGTCGGCGGATTTGGCCGCCATTACCCGTTGGAAGATATCTTGTTGGGGTATCGAGCCCAAACCAATGGTAATCCAAGCCGCCACATAATGTGCGATATGGTGTAAGTCAGCTTGAGGAGTGAATCTGAAAAAGCCTTCGGGAGCTCCTTCTACTAGTCGGTCTAGACTGCCAACCTTAGCGAATAGCTGAGCTGCGAGAATGATTAGCCCTAGGAGGATCATGATCGTCTGTACAAAGTCGGTAACGGAGACCGCCCACATGCCGCCGATATAGGTGTAAGCCACCACCACAAGCGTGCAGACCAGAATACCCCAGAAAAGTGGAACATTGGCTATCGTGTTTAGAATAATGGCCATCGCTACCAATTGTGCCGCGATCCAGCCAAAGTAAGAAGGGACCATAAAAATAGCAGAGATCAACTCGGTACGGCGATTGAAGCGGATGCGAAAGAAGTCGTTAAAGGTGATGATGTTTAGTCGATACAAGGGGCGTGCAAAGAACAAGCCAACCAAGATGAGACAAAGTGCGGCCCCAAAAGGGTCTTCAATAATGCCCATAACCCCGTGTTCGATAAACTCTGATGAAGCTCCCATGATGGTCTCGGAGCCGAACCATGTAGCGAACAAAGCCGAGGCTGCCACCACCAATGGTAAATTCCTACCTGCTAAAGCAAAGTCCTTGGCAGTCTTAACCTTCCGAGAAGCCCACCAGCCAATAGCTATGGTACTCAGGAGATACAAAATGATGAAGGAGATTAGCATAGGGTTAGAGCTGATGCAGTTTTGGGGATTAATTTAACACTTTCGAGCGGAGAAAAGTACTGCAAATGATTAATCCAGGACATTCTTATCGTCCAGATCCTTTAGAATAGGTTCAAATTGGGGCATCTCTATAATAGAAAGGGAAAAAGAACTATTTTTAGTTGTTTCCGTATGCTAACTAAAGCCAAGTATGAAAACCTTTGCCCTCGTCTTCTCTAATGTCTTCCTAATCTACTTGCTACTAGGTTTTACCTTTGCCATTGTATTCATTACGGTTGGAGCTGGTAGATTAGACGAAAAAGCCAAAGGCACCTCCTGGATGTTCAAGGCCCTAATTTTTCCGGGGTCAATTGCACTATGGCCAATCCTTCTTCTTAAATGGATGAAAAAGTCGAAATAAAATGATTGTACGATTCCGAAAACGTCATCGCTTGATGTGGTTGTTGATCGGTGTTTTGCTGCCTATCGCCTATATCGTTGCGCTCTTGGCACGCCCTGGAGAAATTGAAAGCAAGGGGACCCAGTTCAATCAGACTCCTACTCAGGTGTTGAAGGAATTGGCTAAAACGCCCGCTTTAGATGCTTGGCTAAGCAAAGACGATTTGGATAATCACTACTTGGAGATTGAGTATAAAGAGACCTCCCAACATCCCTTAGCGACCTGTTATATTGGCCCCAAAGAGGATGGTAAAATTGATGCTTATCGAGTGTTGGGAAAAGTGGAGGCGAAGGGAAGACAACGCTTTATGCTGGATAGTCTAGCTATGGCTAAGGGGACGCAATATTTGCTTCAATACGATCCAATTCGAAAAGAGAAAATAGCCACTATAGCTTTAAATATGCAATAGTGTAAGGAGGATGTGCTTGATCAGCTAGGATTATTCCATCCCGAACTTAATATCATAAGGTTTAAGAATTATGAGTGTTGAATATTCACCGGTTTTGTGGAATCGGCAAAAAAAACGATACGACCTGGCTCTGCTGGGTTTTGTTGCTTGCTACTTCATACTTTTTGCCGGTTTTCAATTTTGGTTGCAACCCAATACGAGTCCGGAATCATTGATCATTCGATCAACTGCTACCTTGTCTTTTCTTTTATTACATGTGATTCTGGTGATCGGGCCTTTGTGCCGTTTAAACCCTCTCTTTCTACCGCTTCTTTACAATCGGCGACATCTGGGAGTGAGTATGTTCTTAATCGCCTTGGTCCATGCTATTGTAAGTTTGATTCAATTTCATAGCCTGGGGGATGTTAGCCCATTGGTGGCTTTGTTTACTTCTAATCCCAACTACGATTCAATCTCACAATTTCCCTTCCAAATCTTTGGCTTTTTTGCTTTGCTAATCCTATTTCTGATGGCAGCAACCAGTCATGATTTTTGGTTGGAAAATTTAAGTCCAAGAATTTGGAAGGCTTTGCATATGATGGTGTATGTGGCCTATGCCTTAATTGTACTTCATGTGGCATTAGGAGTTTTACAGCAGGAGGGAGTGCCACTGGGCGCAACGCTCTTGGGAATTGGAATGTTGGTGGTAATTGGATTACATGTTACGGCAGGTCTTAAATCAGATACTAGCGAAAGCAAAACTTTAGGGAGTGTCCAAGAGGGTTTTGTACCTGTTTGTGCCGTTGAGCATATAGCAGAAAATCGAGCTAAAGTGGTAGTTCTTGAAGGAGAGAACATTGCTATCTTTAAGTATGATGGTAAGGTTTCAGCTATCCACAATGTCTGTAAGCACCAAAATGGACCATTAGGAGAAGGCAAGATTGTGGACGGCTGTATCACTTGCCCTTGGCATGGCTACCAATATCTGCCAGAAAATGGGCAATCTCCCCCTCCTTTTACTGAGAAAGTAAAAACCTATGATGTTAGAGTTGATGAGGGATTGGTGTATGTGAATCCGAAACCACATCCTGAAGGCACCCAACGGCCACCAGCAATGATAGGCTAGGCAGTATGAACTCGAATAATGAATTAGTGAATGGAAAAAGCCAAAGATGCTCATAAATTAGTCGCTTCAAATCAAGGGGAGAGGCCAAATACTTCTTATTGACCTTCAAATACAAGCACCAGCATGTCTGATCAGGATTTTTATATTGGGTACTTACCAAAAATGCCAAATGGGAATTGGCGTAAAATTAGGCTTTTCTTAGTGGGAGCAGGGCTATTGGCTGCTGTGGCGGCATTTCTCATCGTAAAAGGTCAGAAGGACTTTAATACATCTACATTTGAACTGGGAAAGCCAACCATCGTCAGTGGCGTTTTAACTACAAACCCGGTTCCACTACTGCAAGTTGTGCAGGGCAATGATCTTTCTGGTCAAGCGGTAATCCAAAGCATCTTGCTGATTGGGTTTGGGAAGCACGGTGCTGAAGCTACTTTGGATGCTGCCGCAGCTGAGAAGAAGATACCCTTGGAAGGAAAGAGACTAAGCTTAGAAGGAACTTTGATCTATCATGATGGCAAAACGCTGTTGGAATTAACTAAAGGTCCGGCCTCTGTGCTTCAAGTGGAACAGGCTCAACCACTACGAAGAAATATTGAGCGACTCCCAGGATACACCTTTACTGGAGAAATAGCGGACCCTAAATGCTATTTCGGCGTGATGAAGCCCGGGGAAGGAAAAGTGCATAGGTCTTGTGCCGCTTTGTGTATAGCTGGTGGTATTCCGCCGGTTTTGAAAACAAAATTAGCCGATGGGAGCACTGCTTATTTGATCGTAAAGGGTAGTGAGGGTCAGAACGTAAATCAGGAAGTGCTTCCCGTAGTAGGACAGGCAGTGCAGATGAGTGGGCAGGTGGTGCGCTATGATGATTGGTTAGTATTACAATGGGATCAATCACAGGCCATCGAAACGCTGGGAGCACGCATGATACTGGATGCGCCAATGTGTGACGAAAAAGGCCTAGCTGCTCTTAGTTACTCCAATAATTGAGCAAACCATTCTACCAGCTCTTTTTCATCGACGATGCTCCAGGAGTGAGGATGTCGGTTACCATTAGGGCGATATCCCTTATCCTCAGTGAGCATCAAATTGGCTTCTTCATTACCCAGTAGTTGTAAGCTATTGATCAAGGCAGCTGCATCCAATGCATTCATCCCATAGTAACTCTTTCCTCGATTTTTCATCCACCAATGTACATCTGGTTCTGTATAGGCCCGCACCGCGATATCTTTTAACCACCGCTCATTTCCCGTTTCAAGACTTGAAAAGCAATAAGGAGAATAGTTGATGTAGCTGCTTTCTTGGTTTTTTGGGATCCCATTTAGGTTCTTTTCTAAGTAGGCAGTGACCCAAGTCGCTTCGTTTACCGCAATGGGACTGATATTGAGTCTTTTGGCCCTCTGTAAAGATTGCCAGAATCGAATGAAGTCAATCGGTGAATCACAGGCGGCGATAGCGCGGGGAGAAAGGCCAAAACGACTGTTGCGCTGCTTGGCAAAAATAGCTTGTTTCAAAGCTCGTGTACCCGCCAAGGACATGCCGCAAAATAGTAGATTACCTTTCGGGATCTTATGTTGGGATATGATCTCCTGGAGATAGGATTCTACCTGCTGCATGCGTTCTGCCTCAAAAAAGAATTCGAATCGATTACCGGTGGTTACATAAGCCACCGCTATGTCCAGAGGGAGGGCGTGATGAAAGATTTTATTGATGGTGTCTCGATCTGAATTGAAGAAAACGATGAGTCCTTTTGCTGTCTCATCTTCCGGAAGCACTAAGGTATAGCCTGCATCCTCATAAGGAACGCTAATATTGGGGGCTAATTGTAAAAGTCCCTGTTTGGGTTCAACCTTTTGTTTGATCAGTTGAGCCATCAGGGTGTCGGCGAAAAATAGGAGGAGGAATAAAGCGAAAAGTAACCTCATATTGCTAAATTAGAATTCAATTACTTCTTTATACACCATTTCTGCGCGTACGTTCATCATCTAATGGGGAAGGCTTACTTTCCTCAAAAGTATTCTGTAAGGAGACATTCGGCCTATGCTACTAGTAGTCGGTGTTGCTCAATCTGAAGATCTCTCTCGGTCACATAATCATTTTCATTACACTAAATAAATTACTCGACATGAAGAAATTTAGCCCGATCCTGTATCTATTATGCCTTAGCCTAGTCTGGGCGTGCACACCAACAGATAGCTCGTATACGGTGGTCAAGGCAAGCCTCTCTGGCGACACCATGACGGAAGATGAGAAGGCGGTACATGCTGCCGCCATGGATTACCTGGATGGCCTATACAAAGCTGATACTACCTTTATAGAAAGGAGTATTCATCCGGAGTTAAGAAAGCGTGGCTATTGGTTCAATAAGAAGAAAGAGAGCTATTCAGGGGCATCCGATATGACTTATGAACAGCTTATCAAGTTAACCAAAAGATGGAACAAGGATGGTTCAAGAGCGAATGAAAATTCGGTGAAAGAGGTAACGGTTTTTGAAGTTTTAGACAAAACAGCTACTGCGAAGGTCACTGCTGTGTGGGGTGTGGACTATATGCATTTGGTCAAGTTAGGTGATGAATGGAAGGTCATGAATATCCTATGGCAGTCTCCTCCGCCCAACTCTTAGCAGGGGGAGAGATTACTTTTTTATCTTGAAAATCACGAGCTTTGCCTGTAGCATTCAATAAAGCTCGTGTATGAAATTTGTGTCGGAAAAAATCATTGATGAGGTTGCTCTTGCCCTGGAAGACTCTACTGGTGCTTATGAAGACGCCGTAGAGCAGCTACAGGAAGAGCAACCCGTGATATTGGCTTACCTCTTTAATGAGGAATTAAAGATATTTACTCAAGGAGAGAAAGCGTATATGCTGTATCTCATTCTCGTGATCTGGCAGGCGATCAAGACTGCCAATGTGGAAGCACAGCCTAGCACTTCGGCAGATGACTTTACGGCTACGGAAGAAAAGAACTGGGAAATACTGCAAGCCCAAAAGAAGAGAAGCTTTCGAGATAAATTGGATGTGTTTTTTGATCAGTATCCACAGGAAGACCTCCTTGCTTTTGTAGAGGATGCCTTAGTAGAGGATGAAGAAGAAGAGGAAAACGTGATAACAAAAGAAGGTCGCGAAGCCGTTTTTGTTATACTAAAAACGGTGGTAGACTGTTGGACCCAAAATGGCCCCACTACCTCAGGGGCGAAGTAACTTATTAATATTTGCCTTATAGTATTTACCAATTGGAATGGTGTGCTCACCGACCTGAATCCTGTTGCCTTCGATAGCTTGGATATGTTTGGTGGCAACAGCAAAGGACTTATGTACTTGCAAAAAATCAGTACTTGGTAGTTGGCTTAGCAAATCAGATATCTTGCTCCGGGTCATGATCATTTCTCCGGATACAAATATTTTACAGTAATTGCCTGCCGCTTCGATGTGGCGGATTTGATTGACGTCTACTTGGGTATGTTTCTTATTAGTTTGTAAGAAGATGCGCTGCTCAGTGGAAGGAGGAGGAGCTGTCGGAGTGATCTGTGGCTTATCTGGAGTCTTATCAATGGCTTTATTCACGGCCTTCAGGAAACGCTCAAAACTAAAAGGTTTGAGTAAATAGTCAATAATGTCTAATTCGTAGCCTTCCAGCGCATATTCTGCATAGGCCGTAGTTACGATCACTTTTGGCGGTTTTGCTAAGACCCGCAGAAATTCAAATCCTTTCAGCTTGGGCATATTTAGATCTAGGAAGATAAGATCGACCGAGTTAGTTTTCAGGTATTCAAAGGCCTCCAAAGCATCATAGCAGTTCTTCATCAATTGAAGGCTCGGCAATAGGTCGCAGTAGCCTTTAATGATTTCATGCGCCATGAATTCGTCATCTATGATAAGGTACCGGGTCATGTGGTTGTCAGGCTTAGTCTGGCTTTATAAATATTTCCCTCGCTGTGTATGGAAAGTTGGTGTGCTTTAGGATAGGCTAGCTCAAGCCTTCTCCTGAGGTTTTGAAGTCCAATTCCAGCTCCACTGGGTAGCTCCAGTTCATCGAAGTTGTTTTCCACGGAAAAGTGTATGGTGTCACCTTTTGTAGAGAGATCAATATCAACAAATGCGCCTTCACGTAAGTTCTCTACCCCGTGTTTAAAGGCATTTTCTACTAGAATGATAAATAACAATGGCATGACCGTGTATCTTTCTCCTTCGAAGTCTACCCGGAAACGGACGTCAATGGTTTTGTGATAACGCATTTTGTGAAGACTAATGTAGTTCTTTAAGTAGCTGACTTCCTGCTCCAGTTTCACAAAATCAGCTTGACCGTCATAGATGCTATAACGCATCATATCAGAAAGCTTTAGAATTAGTTGCTGTGCGGTTTTCTGATCTTTGCCTACCCAACCGTAGAGATTATTGAGCATGTTAAAAAAGAAGTGTGGATTGACCTGACTCTTTAAATGAAGAAGTTCCGTTTTCGATTTCTCATTTTTAAGTTTTACGAGTTCTTGGAATTGACGAATTACCCAGCCTATCGCTAGCACAATCAGGACGAAGAAATAGCCTACTGCTAAGGCCATGGCTTCCCCTTCCATGTCATCGGCAATTAGAATCAGCAAAAGTAGAGCTACGCTGATGCTGAGATACCAGAAAGAGTAATTATATAGAATCGACTTTCCATCTGCGGGTACCCCCTTCTTCTTTAGATAATAATGGAAAAAGCGGAACAATGCGATGAAACCGAGCAACTCGGCAAATATGAAACTCAGAGTAGGAAACTTTTCGGCACTTTCCAGAATCCCGATCAAGAAAATCGCGCCTAATAAAACGGATAAAACCTTCCATTCATTTTTGAGCCAATAGGGAACGAATCTTATTAAAGGAGTTCGCTTAGTGAGCCAGCGTACGGGTTTGTAACTGATGGTACAGAAAGCTAAACCAGCCAGTAAAACGCCTGTTAGTTCTACCCCAATAGAAAGGATGCTTAGTCCGCTACTAAGGAATAGTAGCGCCAGCCCAGGAAGGAGCAGGAATTGCAGCAACTTTCTAAGTCTTTTCATCCCTCAATATTAGGCATATATTAGCCTTCGTGCAAAGAAGTTGTTAAACGGTCCTTGTTCAGGGACCAAAGTACTTATAAGTGGGATAAAGTCACTTGCTAGAATAACAAACATCTTATAAACCGGGGAAGGAGTTACTAGTCACATATATTTAGGAGTGGAAAAATTGGTCCATAGGTTTGCTGGCGAAACTAATTCGCATCTATAAATTCTATGAAAAAGACCATCTATTTGCTATGGGGAAGTACGGTTGTTATGTTAATTGGAACCTACTTCATTTGCCCTTCTTTGTACAGCACTTCATCCATACGATATTGGATCGAATGGTGTAGTCTCAATATCTGGCTGGCTTATATTTTGATCACGGTACTGCGAGGCATTTTTCTGCTTCCGAGTACCCCCTTTGTTTTAGGAGGAGTGTTGCTTTTTCCTCATTCCCCCGCTTTTGTATTATTTGTGTCTATGATCGGTGTGTTGCTTTCTGCTTATTTGGTCTACTGTCATTCGGGAAGACTGAATCTCAGCCATAAGATAGTAGATAAATATCCTGATAGAGTAAATTGGCTGAGCAAGCGCCTGCAAAGTAGAAGGTCTACAATGGTCATTACCTTTTGGTCTATGTTTCCTCTAATACCCACTGATTTAATCTGCTATGTGGCTGGACTAGCTAAGACGCCTTTGCCCTATATGTTGGCCGGCGTATTGATCGGAGAATTATGCCTAAATTTTTGTTTGGTATATCTGGGTGTGACCTTAATTTGACCTGAATACAAGATAAAAAAGCATCCCGAATCTGTGCCAATGCTGATCCGGGATGCTTTCCGTCTGTTTCCAAAAGGTATTTAGAATGCTGTTCGCCTATTGGGTAGATTTAGCTTCCTCTTCCTTCCTCAATTCTTTTCTAAGAATCTTGCCAATGTTTGTTTTGGGAAGATCTGTACGGAACTCGACTACCTTTGGAACCTTGTAACCCGTCATATTTTCCCGGCAGAATTCGATCAGCTCACTTTCATTCAATGACTTATCTTTTTTCACGACAAAGATCTTGACTACTTCGCCCGATTTTTCATGGGGAACTCCGATAGCCGCTACTTCCATTACCTTAGGGTGTCCGGCAATTACATCTTCCACCTCATTGGGGAATACGTTAAAGCCAGATACGAGGATCATGTCTTTCTTGCGGTCTACGATCCGGAAAAAACCATCTTCAGACATTGTTCCAATGTCGCCTGTACACAACCAGCCATCCTTAATGGTTTCTGTAGTTGCATCTGGACGATTATAATAGCCCTTCATCACTTGCGGACCTTTCACCTGAATTTCTCCAACTCCACCAGGACCTTGCACAACGCCTGCATCATCTACAATACGTACATCTGTGGAAGGAATAGGTACACCAATGGTGCCTAGTCGACCAGTTCCGTCAAGTGGATTAGTAGAGACTACAGGAGAAGCCTCGGTCATGCCATATCCTTCGGATAGAAAACAACCTGTTACCCGTTGCCATTCTTCTGCTACCGCCTTTTGTACGGCCATCCCTCCTCCTACACTGACTTTCAAACTGCTAAAATCCAGGGCAGTAAAGTCTTTGTTGTTGATCAAGGCGTTGAAGAGTGTATTTACACCCGTCATGAGTGTAATGGGGTATTTCTTGAAAGTATCTACTAGTGATCCGAGGTCTCTTGGATTAGTGATCAGTATATTATGTGTTCCAATACTAAAAAGTACCAGGCAATTCACAGTAAAAGCAAAGATGTGGTACATCGGGAGTGGACAGATAGCGACCTCTTCCGTTTCTTTGAGGAAGGGCTGCATCCAGGCTTGGTTTTGCTGCATATTCGCTACCAAATTTCGGTTGGTAAGCATAGCCCCCTTAGCCACACCTGTTGTACCTCCTGTATACTGAAGCAGGATTACATCATCTGGTCCTCCCTGATGATTTGGCAGGGTAAACTTCTTGCCTTGTTTTAGGGCTTCAGAAAAGCTCACGGTATTCGCAATGTCGAATTTGGGTACCATCCGTTTTACCTTTCGAACCACGAAATCGACTAGTGCTCCTTTCATAGCACCTAATAACTCCCCAACGGAGGTAGTGATGACCGTCTTGATCTGCGTATCTCCTAATATCTTTTCCAGGTTGGCGGCGAAGAGCTCTGATATGACGACCGCTTTCACCCCAGCATCGTTAAATTGATGTAGCATCTCTCTAGGAGTGTACAATGGGTTAGTATTAACCACTACAATCCCTGCCCTTAGCGCACCAAATAGGGCAATAGGGTATTGTAGAAGATTTGGCATCATCAATGCAATCCGATCCCCCGGTTCTATCCCTCTGGAGTGGAGATAGGCTCCGAATTGACGGGAGTAAGTGTCGATCTGACCAAAGGTTAGGGTTTTTCCACGACAGGTAAATGCCGGTAGATTGCTGTATTTTTTGAAAGTTTCTTCAAACATGGATACCAAATTGGGATAACAATCGGCATCAATATTGGCGGGTACGCCATTTGGGTAATTCTTTAACCAAGGTCTTTCTTCGCTCATGTTAGTATTACCTTATGATATTAAGAATGCTTCTTTTATATATTAATAGTAGGACAAGGAACGCAGGCTTGCAGTTCTGTTGCGCCTAAAAATAAGAATTTTCGCTAGTATCCAGAATTAATCGATTAGGGACTAGAACCTTACACCTTTGATAATCAGTTACTGCGTAGACAGTAGGTCCATGCTATCTAGACGTCTCCAGCCTAAGAAAGTAACTTCTATTTTCTCTAAAGTTTTGTTTGGCAATACCGCTTATTCGCCGTACCTTTGCGCGGCTAAAAATATTCCTTAACCCGCTGGGCAACCAGCACAAAAAGCATTCTTTCAATGCTAGACGAAAAAGATTTAGAAAACGAAGGGCAAGAACAAGAGACGCCCGAAGTACAACCTGAAGCGGAAGAACAGGTTGAAAAGGCTGCCGAAGAGGTAGTCGAAGCTGCTGAAGAAACAGTGGCAGAAGCAACGGAAACAGCGGAAGAAGTTGTAGCCGAAGTTACCGAAGAAGTGACTGAAGCTGCTGCGGAAGTAGCAGAGACAGTTGAGGCAGCTGCGGAAGAGGTAGTGGAGGAAGCAACGGAAAAAGTGGAAGAGGTTGTTGAAGAGGCAACAGAAGCTGCGGCAGAAGTGGCGGAGACTGTAGAAACGGCGACGGAGGAAGTAGCAGAAACCGTGGAAGTTTCTACCACTGAAGAGCCTGCTGCTGAAGAAGCAACTGCCGAAGAGACAACTACTGAAGGAGAAGAGGAGCCTGCTCCTAAGGTAATCACGATGTCTGCTGACAGTTACCCAGGCTTGACTGGAGAAGGACACGATGATTTTGATTGGACGCTAAGTAAGAGCCAAAGTTCTTCTTACACCGATCAAGAAAAAGCTGATTATCTTAAGCAGTACGAAGCTACTTTAACTTCTGTACTCGAAAACGAAATTGTTTCGGGTAAAGTAAGTAGCATCCAGGATGGAGATATCGTTTTGGATATCAACTACAAGTCTGATGGATTGGTACCTATGTCAGAATTCCGGGATATGCCAGACTTGGCGGTGGGAGATTCTGTAGAGGTATACGTAGAACAGCAAGAAGATGTCAGAGGCCAATTGGTGCTTTCTCGTCGTAAAGCAAAGTTGCTACGCGCATGGGAGAACATCGTAGACTCTTACACGAATGGAACAATCATTGAAGGAACAATCATTAGTAAGACTAAAGGTGGTTTGATTGCAGATTGTGGTGGCCTAGAAACATTCCTTCCTGGTTCTCAAATTGACATTAAGCCAATTATCGATTATGATTCATACGTTGGAAAGCGTATGGAGTTCAAAGTGGTGAAAATCAACGAGGTGATCAAAAACGCCGTTGTATCTCACAAAGCTTTGATCGAGAGCGACTTGGCAGAGCAGCGTGAAGCGATCATCGCTAGCCTTGAGAAAGGACAAGTACTTGAAGGTTTGGTTAAGAACATTACCGACTTCGGTGCCTTCTTGGATCTGGGTGGTGTTGATGGTCTTCTTTACATCACGGATATTTCTTGGGGACGTATCAGCCACCCAAGTGAAATCCTTCAGTTGAATCAGAAGATCAACGTTGTTGTACTAGACTTCGATGAGAATAAGAAGAGAATTTCTTTGGGTCTTAAGCAGTTGCAACCACATCCTTGGGAAGTGCTCAGCGCTGAGATTCAAGAGAGCTCTGTCGTGAAAGGTAAAGTGGTGAATATCGAAGACTACGGTGCCTTCTTGGAGATCCAACCAGGAGTAGAAGGTTTGGTACACGTTTCCGAGGTGACTTGGAGCAACCAGCCAATCAACGCTCGTGAGTTCTTCAAACTAGGACAAGAGTACGAAGCCAAAGTGGTTACTATCGATCGCGAAGATCGCAAGATGTCTCTAAGTATCAAGCAGCTTGCTGCGGATCCATGGGATACGATCGAGGAGCAATTCCCACTGGAAAGCCACCACAAAGGAGAGGTGAAAAACCTTACTCCATACGGTGTGTTCGTGGAATTGAAAGAAGGAATCGGTGGTATGGTACACATCTCTGACCTATCTTGGACCAAGCGTTACTCTCACCCATCTGAATTTACTAAGGTTGGGGAAGAGATTGACATTGTGATCCTTGACATCGACAAATCTAACCGCAAACTTTCTCTAGGTCACAAGCAATTGGAAGAAAACCCATGGGATACTTTCGAAAATGTATTCCCTGTAGGTTCTTACCACGAAGCTACTGTGTTGCGTAGAGATGACCGTGGTGCGATTGTTCAATTGCCATACGGTTTAGAAGCCTTTGCTCCAATCAAGCACGTGAAGAAAGAGGACGGTACACTGGCTGATCCAGAAGAAGTATTGACGGTGAAGGTGATTGAATTCAACAGAGACGATAAGAGAATCCTTGTTTCTCACCTACGTTACCTAGATGACATCCGTCGTGAAGCTGATGAAACCGTGAAGAAAGAAAGACAAGAGCAGCGTCAGCAAACACGTCAGGCTGTTAAGAAGCAGCAGGCGAGTATCGAGAAGAACACCCTAGGTGATCTTGATGCCTTCTCTGCTTTGAGAGAACAATTGAAAGAAGACGAAGACAAGAAGTAATTTCGAATTGTCTTCCAAGAATACAAAAGCCTCAAGAGTTTGCTCTTGGGGCTTTTTTATTGGATGACTCGATTGTTTTGGGGATGATAGTGGCGGAAATTTTGACCAGTGTCAAAAAAGACTATTTTTAAGCCCCGATTTAAATAGCACTAAACCCATAAAGAATGCCATTAAATGTAGAAATCAAAGCCCGCAGCACCCAAATCAAGACCGTCCGGCGACTATTGGAAAATCAAGTGGCTCGATTTGTAGGAGTGGATCACCAGATAGATACTTACTTTAAGGTGACTCATGGTCGATTGAAACTAAGACAGGGGAATATTGAAAATGCACTTATTCACTATGCTCGATCGAATGAGGCGGGGCCGAAAAAATCTGAAGTATTGTTGTATCAATCACCTACTACGGCCAATTTGAAGGAGGTAATGGAGGCTGCTTTGGATAAGTTAGTAGTCGTAGATAAAATGAGAGAGATTTACTTTATAGACAATGTTAAGTTTCATTTAGATAAGGTAGAAGGCCTTGGGACCTTTGTGGAAATTGAAGCTATTGATCAAGATGGATCAATAGGAGAGTCCAAGCTACAAGAGCAATGCAATTACTACTTGCAGTTATTTCAAATTCCGGCATCAGACCTAGTTGAGTATTCTTATAGCGACCTACTGTTAGGGAAGGAAAAGTAGTATGAAAACCTACTCCTCGAAATTATTACTATTTGGAGAGCATATCGTCATTAAGGGGGCGCGTGCTTTAGCCATGCCCTATGCTGGCTTTCAAGGAAGATGGAGCTGGAATGCTGATGATCGGCGTATGCAGCAATCGCTTCCCGATTTCCTTAGATATATCAAAGCCAAATCTACGCTGGCTGAAGCATTAGATTATGCAGCTTTTGAACAAGACTTAGAGAAGGGATTATATTTCGAGGCGAACATTCCGACGGGCTACGGATTGGGAAGTTCTGGAGCCCTGTGTGCTGCGATATACGATCGATTTGCAAAACAAGAGATCGATCGATCAAACCTGAAGGTCATTCCGGCATTGCAAGAAATGCTTGCTCGTATGGAAGGCTTTTTTCACCAATCTAGTTCTGGTGTTGATCCTTTGGTATGTTATATGGATCAAACGCTGGTTTTGCAAAGGGGAGAGATTCCTCAGTTGGCTACTATTGAGGCAACTCAACAGGAAGCGCCTTTGTTTTTGGTGGATACCCACCAATCGAGAAAAACCGGACCTTTCGTGACTCATTTCCTGAGCCAATATGAGAAGGATGCTTTTAGGGCAGCTCTGGAAGAATACCTATTACCGGCTAATGAAGCGGGCTATTAAGGCGCTGTTACAAGTGGATAAGACTGCACTGCAAGTTTCTTTTCGCCAGATTAGCCAATTTCAATTGGAATACTTTCAGCGAATGATTCCTGCAAGCATTGTACCACTCTGGCAAGAAGGATTGGAGTCTGGAGATTTTAGTCTGAAACTTTGTGGTGCGGGAGGAGGAGGATTTATGCTCGGTCTGGCAAGAGATGCTGAGACGTTGGAGCAGCTTCAATTAGGACCGTCAGTCTTATAAAAAGAGCGATCCACCTTATAGAATAGGCTGATCGCTCTCCTGATCTATGATTGAACACCATGAGGTTTCTTCTCTTCTAATCCCCCATCAAGGTATTATCATACACCTGAACTTTGGTCCAGAGATCGGCTAATTTTTCTACAAAAGCCGTATGAATGGGATCTACTTGATAGGCATCCTGTGCAGCTTTATCTTTGAAATGAATGGACAAGGCATAATCGTAGGAATTATCGACAACATCTCGGGGAGTACCCGCAGGTGGGCCGTAGTAGAATTGGCCGATAGATGAAATGTCCTTTAGGCTTACCAATCCTTCCAGGAAGGCCTTTTCTTCTTCTTCCGTAATTCCTTTCTTTCATCCAGAAGTAGACGTTGTGGACAAACCCTAAATCCGTCGGCCCTGCCTTATCTAGTTGATTCTTTACTTCCGCCAGTTCAGCTTCGAGGCTGGCGATCTTCTGTAATGACTCGTCAAGGGCTGTTGTATCTGCGCAGCCAGCTAGGCATATCAATGCCAACAAAGAAAAAAGTACTTTCTTCATATGAAAATTTGATGCTATTGTTGCTTATCTACCAATGAACGACCCAGCGAGTGCTGGTCTAGTCATCATTAAAGCGACCAGGCTCTGCCTCATGCACAATGTGAAAGGCAGTATTGTAAACATCTTCCGCATTGGGTTTTGAGAAATAATCCCCGTCCGTTCCATAGGGAGGGGCGATGTTCTCGTGCAGGTAGTGTGGTCGGTGGTGAATCCAAGTACTTGTAGCCCTTTTTGTTTTTCGAGTACTTCCTGCATCATGTAGGCGGTAGCTCCGCCAGGCACATCCTCATCCAGGAACAGGATTCGATTGGTCTTTTTCAAAGACTCAACAATGGTATGGTTAAGGTCGAAGGGCAACAAGGTTTGAACATCGATTAACTCCGCGGAGATTCCATCTTGTTCCAATTGCTTACAAGCAGCCTCAGCGATGCGCACGCAGGCTCCATAGGTAACGATAGTGATATCGTCCCCTTGCTGGAGAATCTCGGGCACGCCCAAAGGAATGGTGAACTCGCCGATATTTTCAGGTAGGCGTTTCTTTTAATCGGTAGGCATTCAGGCATTCTACTAAGACGCAAGGATCATCCGATCTGAGCATCGTATTGTACATACCCGCTGCTTGGGTCATATTGCGAGGTACCAGAATATACATTCCTCGCAAGCCCCCCAGCAAAACACTCATTGGGGAGCCAGAGTGCCAAACGCCCTCCAGGCGATGGCCACGGGTTCGCATAATCACTGGTGCTGCCTGTTGATTATTACTTCTCCAGCGTAGGGTAGCTACATCATCTGTTAATGGAGAAAAACCGTAGATCAGATAATCTAGATATTTGGATCTCTGCAATCGGTCTAAGCCCTCTCATGGCCATACCCAGTGCTTGCCCCACAATGGTCCATTCGCGAATACCGGTATCAAATATGCGTTTTACGCCATGTTTTTCCTGCAAGCCCGCGAAAGCTTGATTCACGTCTCCAATTTTACCGACATCCTCACCAAAGGCAAAAAGGTTATCGTATTTCTTGAAGAGGCGATCAAAGTTTAGGTTAAGGATTTCATAGCCGCTCTTTAAAGGGGCGTCAGTTGCATACACTGCTGGGATAGCTGGAACTTTCAAAGCAGATTGTTCCGTTTCGCTATATAGGGTGGGTGTGATAACGATCATGCATGATCGCCTTGACTTCCTCTATAAAGGCCTTTAGCTGAGCGATCTCAGGATAAGCTTTTCCGCGGGTGGCATAAAGTACCCGGCGAACACAGCGCACTAATTCGGCGCGGAATGGATTTACCAAGTGTTTAAATTCTTGGTAGATGCCCTCTAAACGGGCATTGTCCCCCTCTTTTGCTTTTATTGCAAGGAATAGTTGATCTAACTCTTTGTATTTGGAGGTAATGGGTTCGGAATAGGCTTTCCATGCTTTATTTCTTGCTTCCCGTACCTGTTTTTTTGCCTGTTGCACGATGCCCTCCAGTTCTTCCTCCGTAGCTATATCATTTTCCAGAATCCATTCTTTGAACTTCTGATTACAGTCAAATTCCTTTTCCCAAGTTAATCGCTTCTTGGATTTGTATCTTTCGTGAGACCCAGAAGTAGAGTGACCTTGAGGTTGCGTCAATTCATCTACGTGAATTAAGGCACCAATATGTGTTTCACGCCGTTTTTTCTATACTCCGTTGGTAAGTCTCTATCAGGTCTACATAGTCCCAACCTTTCACTTGATAGATATCGATCCCATTACTTTGATCACTTTGTTGGAAGCCTTGCAAGACCTCAGAAACACTCTCTTTCGTCGTTTGGATCGATTTAGGGACGGAAATACCATAGCCATCATCCATGATCGTAATGGCTAACGGAACTTGCATTACGCCGATGGCATTGATCGTTTCCCAGAACGCACCTTCCGAAGTACTGGCATCTCCAATATTACAGAAACAAACCTCGTCGCCTCGGTGGGAAAGTGGAGAGTCCCGAAGCTCATCGCTTTCTCGATACTTTTTGGAGGCAAATGCCAAGCCTACCCCTCGGGCCATCTGCCCGGCAGTAGTAGAAATATCAGAAGATAAGTTGTAGTGATCTTTATGCGGCAGGAATTGACCCTGCGCATCAATGAATGGCGTAGCATGGTGATTGTTCATCTGACGCCCCCCGGAGAAAGGATCGTGATTGCCATCTGCATACAATTGAGCGAATAGATCCTCAATTTTGCACAGATCCAAGGCTAGGAGTAAGGTATGACCTCGGTAATAATCGGAGCGAAAATCTCCTTTCTGAAATACCTTAGCCATAGCAATCTGAACTAATTCTTTGCCATCGTCTGAGACCCCGAATTTAGCTCGTCCCGTCAATACATCCTTACGGATGAAAATACTAATTTCTCGACTGACGGAACAAATGTAAAAATCGTGTAGTATCTCTTCTCTTTCAATAGGAGATGGGATGTAGTTGTCAACGGATTTTCCAAAATGGACGGACTCACTTTAGTTTCCTAATTTCTCAATTTCACTGCGAATATACGATCTTTCAAGCTCTCATTATAGTGTAAGCCCTTTTATATCACTACCTAATGTATATCGTAAATGCTTAGCCAGTGTATTGATCGATATAGGATTTTATGATTGGCAGAAGTCGTTCAACGCCCTCTTTCAATGGCCGAACAACGGGTATGCCTAATCTTTGTTCCATCTCTTTTTGATGCGTTTGCATTTCTTCCTCTGTCTGATGCTCTTCATTTAGCGTTATAGCCAATACTTGGGACCCATATAAGCGAATTAATTCCATTTCTGTCTGAATATCAGGGATCTGACATCCAATTTCTTCCGTGCCTTCATAACATTCTCTACCCGGAGCATGTTGTAATACAACGCCCTTTGCTACTCCTGAAAGTAAGAATTCACTGCCGCAAGGGCCGGTGGGATTGCGCAGCGCTGATTGCCCTTCAAGAAGAATAAGTTCAGGTTGCTCTTGTTCATCACAATTGACAATGGCGCGTTCCAACTCTCCACTGATAAAGTCATTTAAGGTAGAGTCAAAAATAAAACCATGAGGGTATCCCTGCATCCATCCCGTTTGCCCGGTATAGATCATATCGGCCTTGACGCCGTTTGCCCGGCACATTTCCATTAAGAATCGGCAAGTAGTCCGCTTTCCAATGGCGCAGTCCATCCCCATCACAGCGAGTCGTGGAGCTTTTACCTTATAGATCGACCCATTCCAAAATTGCAGCTCGCTTCTAGGCCGGGGTTTGCGAATATCTAGGAGTTGGACGCCATTTTCTTGCGCTTTTGCGCTCAACTCTGGATCATCTTGTAAAAAGGAATGTAGGCCATTAACGATGGATAACTGATGATCTATTGCTTTAGAAATGTTATCCCGCAATCCGTCGGGTAGATAACCGCCAGGTGTGGCGACGCCCACCACGCCGTAAGCTGGCTTGCTGCTTTGGGCAAGGCACTCTTCTACAGATTTATAGATGGGGATATCAAGGGCTTGGCCATCCATGACCACACCTGCGTCTTGACCCGCAAATTTAGAGTCGATGACTGCTACTACTTCGAATCGATCACTACCTCGTAGAAGGCCGTGGCAGGTCTTGGCAAATGCTGTGTCGAGCATCCCATCGGTGAAAACAATGGCAGAACTTTTTTGCATGAGCGTAAAGTGATTTAAAGCTGGGTAACCCCTAGGCCTGGTTTGTCATTTGGGTACATTATTCCGTTTTCTAGTACAAAGCCGTCTGATACCACATCCCTGGCTAGATCTAGGCTTCCATCTAGGTCTATGTAACGAGTAGCTGGGCAGGCTAAGGCAGTGTGTAAAGCTGCAGTAATACTTACAATACTTTCATCATTACACCCCCACATTAAATGTCGGCCACTGTGGTGTGCCATGTCAGCAATGGAAAGGGCAGGCTGAATACCTCCACACTTCATCAGTTTGATGTTGAAAATGCCGTACGGCATAGGTGAGGCTAGCAATGGAATAGCATCTTTGGGGTCGTGTAAATCCTCATCTGCTGCACATTGCTGCCGAATACCTTCTGCTGCTGTTTGGAGTATGTCGAATTTTCCTCTAGGCAATGGCTGCTCCACAAATTCGAGCTTGAGCGTACGCACACCTTCTAGGAATTGGCCCAGACCAATCAGATCATATCCCTGATTGGCATCTACCCGAATACCGAAATCTTGGCCAAATTGTTCTCGAAGTTTACGTACTACTTCAATATCGCGTTCCACATCATTCCCCGTCTTAACTTTTAGAACCTTAAACCCCTGGTCCAACCAATCCTTGGCTGCTTCCAGGCTTTCCTCAACTGACATAATGCCGATGGTCACAGAAGTAGGCAAACCGGAATGGCATTGTCCAAGATATTTTACGAGCGGTACTTTAAGGTATTGCGTAAATAGGTCATAGAGGGCGATATCTGCTGCCGCTAGAGCAGCGGGATGTCCGGCCAACTTGCTTTGTATTGGTTCTCAGAATCGCAGAAAGATGACGGATGTCTTGTCCTTCGCAGCAGGCGGGTAACTCGGCCTGGAGGAGCTGTAGACTATCCTCGAATACCTCCCCCGTCACATATACCGCAGGCGAAGCGGCACCTATCCCCTGCATGCCATTGGCCCCCTCAATGGTTACAAAAATGTTTTCGACTTTGTCAATCGTTCTATAGGCAATGGTATAGGGGCGGGTTAACTCCAGATTCTCTTTCCATACCTTGACCGCGGTAATTCTCATGGCAAATGCTTATAATAATTGAAGAGAAATTTGTAGATGGTTTCTGGTCACAAATATGACCTACATAGGTCGTTGGCGCAGGAAGGTACAAATTGATTGTGCAGTAAGAAAAAATATCCTCAAGAAGTTGAAAATGGGAACCTTCACGGGTACTTTTTACCTTACAAAGTAATTATAGAATATCATAAAAATAGGGAGATGGAAATTATTACAGGCTTACAGAAAACTCGGTCGCAGACGCTTTCCTACTTTGAGTTAAGTGAAGTTCAATTGGCTAAAACCTATGCTCCCGGTAAGTGGACAGTTCGTCAACTTTTACACCATATTACGGATGCTGATACTGTGCTATATGATCGAATTCGCCGCACCATTTCAAACCCAGGTCAGGTGATCTGGGCTTTTGATCAAGATCTTTGGGCGCAAGGCTTGGAGTATGCTACCTTTCCGCTCGAAGTGAACAAAGCGATTTATGAGGCTACCAGAGCTGCCGTGCTTCATCTCGCCCATCACCATTATGCGCAAGCGGCTGATAAAGAGTTTGTGCATAGTGCAACTGGGCTGCGAACACTAAAGGACGAATTTGATAAAGTAGTATGGCATAATCAGCGCCACCTAGATCAGATTGCGCAGGCACTGGCTAGCTAGCCGACCTCAGCCGGTAGTAGGTCACCGGCTGAGACACTTCGCACCTAGTTGGCTAAACGCTGCTTAATTCCTTGTTTTAACCAATTCAGACTATTGTTTAAAATAGTTTGGTATGCTGCCAAACCATGGGCATCTTCATCATGCCCTAAGGTGTTACCGACAATTTTTGCTGTTGGATGCTTAACGGTCCATACAACGGGGTACTCCTTTCCCGATTCTATACCTCGACCGACAGCCAATACTTCTATCCCCGGACCTGCCGGATCTTCTTCCCACCTATAGAGTTCGTCCGTAATCCGAAACTTAGCGGGGACTCCTTTCATAATGGGATGACTAGGTTTGACCACTCGAACTTCAAACTCTTGCAGTTTTTCGTGCGAACGAGATCCTCCACTGACAAGATCTCTGTTGTAAGCGGGCCAGTCTTTCCAATTGTACCAGGTGCTGGGATGGTAGATCATCATCGGCATACCTTGATTTACTCGATTGAAGATTGCTTCTTTGGTTGATGCCTCGAATGCTTTATTATTGGAGATAACTAGGAGATCCGCTTGATCAAGTAGTTTTTCCAGTTGCTTGGAATTTTCTGTGTAGGAGAAAGTATTAGCCCCGTTTTGATGTAGAATCTTACCATCTGCTACGGCGAAGAATTTTAGGAAATTATGTGATCCACCACCACCCATGGAGGCGATTTGTAAGGCCGCAGGGTCTTCCGATTCGTACGTTCCTCTTGGACTTACTTTTAAGACCCCTTGCATCATCCGCCAGTGACCGGGGAAGGTGCAAATGAATGGATAGTCTCCAGCTTGATCTGGTAATTTCAGGCGAATTGTCCCTTTCTCTCCTGGGTTGAGCATCTTGGTTGCTCCTAGAACATAGCGCGACTCTGGAATGTACTCCATTTCAGCAGCCGTTGGGGTTTCTAAGAACTTATCTACTAGTTTTCCGAAGGCATCCAAGCTTCCTGCTTCGATCAACACCAAATTATGAGGCATTTCATCAATATTTTCGAGTTTGATCTCAAGTTGTTCTCCGGCCATGGCATGTAAGACTGTTTTGTCATATGCCATTTCTTGTGATACGGTTTTGAGATTCAATACCCGATCTGCCACGATCTCTCCTATCCGACCAATTCCTACATCGATGAACTGGTTACCATTCTCATTATGACAGTAAACAGCGATAAGGTTTTTTCCGGGTTTAAAGAGCTTTGCTTTTTCCGGATCCAAGCCGATGTATTTGTAGTTCCTACCCCAACCTGTATTGGCAAAGAGTAAGCTTCCGTTGACGTAGACCTCATACTTCTCATCATGCAACACTTTAAGTACAGCCTGGTCAAATCCTGTTTCTAGATTAACTTCCCTCCTAAGCCAGATATCACTAGTAGACCAAGTGGTTCTTATATTCGCATTTAGATCAGCCGTTCCAAATACCGAAGTTCCCTGGTCCCAGGACGAGGCATCGTAATCCGCGGTGTACCAATTGACTCCAGGTTCCGTAGTTGTATAAGACCAAGTTGCGGGTTCTTCTTCGGCGGAAGGAATCACCATGACTACGTCTTGTGGATCTACGGTTTCAAGGTTGGGCTCTCGGGTATAGATTTTTAGAGCGGCCGATAACCATTTGTCATTTTGATTGCCAGGATCATCCTGGATCTCCTTCATGAGATCCGCCATTGCCTTGGTCTCTGGTAGCTCAGAAGCTCGGAGCGTGGCAGCAAGACGGAGATGTAGATTTTTATGCTGTAATAGACCAGACGCCACAAGCAGTTCCGTACCGCTAGTGGTTTCAGGGATCAGTGCTAGAGCTGACCGAACCAGCCCTTCTGTTTTGGCGCTTAAGGCTTTTTCCAACACATCACCTGCTTCCGGTACGCCTTCTTCCATCACTCCTAAACCTGCTAAAGCCCATAGGGCATGGCTTGCCGCTGGGGAATCTTTCAGCGCTAGCTGGCCCAATTCAGGAATTAGTTCGGTCATTTGATGCTCTACGATGAGACGTTGGGCAGTTGTTCTCCAGAACATGTTGGTGCTTGCTAAACCTTTTAGCAAGCCTTTACCATCGGTTGGGTCAAGAGATTTTATTTTGTTGTTGGTTTTTCCCTTGTATTTAATTACATATATCCGACCATGTTTCTTATCTCTTAAAGGGTTCAGGTGGGCATTACCCTCTCCTTTATCCGCATTCCAAACCTGATTGTCCATGCCCCGTTTATCTGGGTTGTGTTGAATAACGGGGTTGTACCAATCCGCTACCCAAAGATTTCCGTCTGGTCCCGTTTCCGTGTAGACAGGGGCGGTCCAAGCATCGGTACTGGCAAAAATATTTCCCCCGTCTTCCTCTTTGTAACCAGCCCCAGCTTCTACGATTTTTGCAAGATGTACCAGGTGCCCCGTAGGTTCGTTTACGTACATTTGGTTTCGGTATTGGGCAGGGTAGTTTTCTGCGGTGTAAAAGTTGGCACCCGCAGCTGCCGTATATCCTCCCCGAACGTCTACTTGCTGCAGCGGAATGGTAGTCGCAGGAGTGATTTCATAATGCCCCTGAATGAAATCGGCATTAATAGCCCAAGATGGGAGCGTGCTTAGGTAATCATAATGTCGAAGAGGAATACCGACGTAGCAACAATGATTATTGTTTGCAGTAGATCCGAAAATCTCAAAATCCGCTGTAATGCCCAATCCCCAAGTATTGTTATTAAACTGGCCGATTGGTTCAAAACTTTGGCCATCGCGGTCAAAACGGAATACACCCCGAGTAAAGCTCACAGATTCGCCTGCGAAATCATTTTCAAAGCCCGAATAACCTACCGACCCCCATATCCTATTGTCGTAACCATATTTCAGGTTGGCTGGCCCTGCATGTGTATCCCAAGTACCAAACCCATCAAACAAAACACTTCGCTTATCCATCTTATCATCACCATCTGAATCTTGCAAAAAGACAATTTCAGGGGCTTGTGCCACAATTGCTCCTCCCCTAACAATTACAATCCCTGTGCTCAGGCTTTGCTCTGTTGCAAAATCAGTGAATTTGTCCGCTTTACCATCCCCATTTGTATCCTCACAAATGGTAATTCGATCCCCTCCTACGTCATTCGCCAAATTATGTGGATAATCCTGTGATTGAATAACCCAAAGCCGACCCTTCTCATCCCAAGCAAAGGCAATAGGGTTGATAATTTCAGGCTCAGCTGCGAAAAGGGTAGCACTGAATCCATCTGGTAATTGGATGTGCCGCTGTGATTCCTCTGGGCTCAAAGGGTTCTGCACCCGAGGTTCTTCCCCAAAGTAAGTCAGTTCGGGGAGCGGGGCTTTTTCGGTGCTACAGGATGTAAGTAGAAGGGCTAGCGCAAAGCAAAAGGCTTGGCTGATCGGAAGGTTTTTCATGATCTGCTTGTTTTAAGTGTATTGGATTTGGCCGATCTTTCGTACACCAATAAGGTCGACCTGCTTTGGCTCAGGGGGCTACTAATTATTATTTTAGCGTCAACGCCTTAAAGGCTTTGGTAAGGTCCGTCAGAGATTGTTCTACACCCATTCTTTCGATAGATGATGCACCAACAAACCCTTGCGCTTCGGTTTGGTCAAGAACGATTCTTACATCTTGAGGGGTGTTGATCGGGCCACCATGAGTTAGGAAGAAAGTATCTGGATTAGCTACTTTTACTGCATCAATGATAGCCTGAGTCCGCTCAATGGCATAGTCCATAGTACAAGTGGCATCGACCACTCCAATAGACCCGCCAATGGTGGTTCCCACGTGGGCGATGATGGCGTCTGCGCCGACATCCGCCATTTGTACTGCTTCTTCAGGAGTGGCAACGTATACGATAGAAAACAAGTCCATTTTGGTGGCGAGCCTGATCATCTCTACTTCCTTTTGAAAACTCATTCCGGTTTCTTCCAGGATATTCCTGAACTTGCCATCCACTATAGAATGTGTTGGGAAATTATTGACGCCGGAGAATCCCATATCTTTAACTTGCAGAAGAAAATGCCACATCCTTCTGCGCGGATCGCTACCATGCACACCGCAGATCACTGGAATTTCTTCTACCACTGGGAGTACTTCAAACTCTCCGATTTCCATTGCTACGGCATTGGCGTCCCCATAGGCCATTAAACCAGCAGTAGATCCATGACCTGACATTCTAAATCGACCTGAGTTGTAAATGATAATGAGATCGGCTCCTCCTTTTTCGATGAATTTGGCACTGATGCCAGTGCCTGCACCAGCTGCGATGATCGCTTTATTCTTATCTAAGGTAGCTTGTAGTCTGTCTCTAACTTCTTGCTTCGTGTAAGGGTTTCCTTTCCCTGTCCAAGGATTTGGCATAATGTTGATTTTTCAGTTTGTATCAAAGATTATAATTAGGAGGTCTTTATTTTTAGGATGCTACTTCTGTGAAATCTTGACGACTTCTAACATTTCTAATAATAGGTTGACGGCCTTTTGAGCAAAAGTTGGATCGTTGATATCCACATCTAGTTCTACGATTGGAATACTTGGCCGGAGCTTAGCTTTGATGGTGTCAAATAGGATTTGGTCAGTAGCTGGATCATGAAATACACCGCCTTCACTGCTAACGACAGAGATTCCTTTTAGTGGTAGCAGAAGAGCAACCTGATCCTTAGAGGCATTGAGCTTATGGGCCAGAGAAGTACCTAAAGTTTGATTCTCAGCTTTGTTAGTGCGCATGAGTGTCACATCTGGTGCCCAACTGTATAGTTGTCGGGATTGATATCGTTCTGGCACCGTATCGAGATGGCCATAGTTAACCATATCTAAACATCCTGGAGCAACTACTTGTGGTATACCCATACTGGCAGCGGCAGTTAGACGATTGGGGCCAGCACTGCAGATGCCATCGCATAGGTCATCTGCTAGCTCAGTGGTGGTAAGATCTAGTACACCATCAAAAAAACCTTCGCGAATCAGGCTTTCCATGGCCTTCCCTCCACTCCCTACGGCATGAAAGGCCAGTACCTCGTAGCCTTGACCTTTTAAAAGTCTGGTACATTCCTGTACACAGGCCGTTGTATTGCCAAACATGCTAACCGCGATTGTGCCTTTGGTCGATCGGTCTGGTACTGCGGGAGCATTCATCATACCTACCAGGGCACCAGCAGCTTGTGCTATGAGAATGCTACTGATTCTGTTTAAACCTGCCACGTCTACAATAGAGGGGAGTAAGACAATATCTTTTGCGCCAACTTGTCGGGATAGGTCCTTGGACGCAACGGTACTCAGGCATACTTTAGGTACACCGATGGGAATGGCCTGCATGGCTGAAAGTGTAATGTAAGTACCACCACCTCCCCCCATACCGATGGCAGCATCAATTCTTTTTTCGGCGATTAATTCGGTAATAATTTGGAAAGCCCCAGCTCCCATTTTTTCCACGACTAGTCCTCGATCATTTTTGGACCTAAGTTCGGCAAGGGAAGTCCCTGCATGTTGCGCCGTCTCTTCCGCAGTAAAATCTATGGGGAATTTGGTGTCTGTTTCAAATACACCTGTATTTAGCGAGCGTATGTTGACGCCCATTTGCGTCAAACAGGAATAGAGGTAGTTGAAGTCTTCTGTTTTGCTATCAAAACACCCTAGCATTAGTACGGTTTTCACCGTCTGCTTTTCTTGTTGGTTTTCCATCGTTTTGCTTAAAGATCCATGCTCCAGTGCCTATTCTGAGGTTAGGCACTGGAGCGGCATCCAGATTTGTAGTTAAAATAAACAAATCTGCCTATCTGATACCACAAAAGATAGGAATTTAGATGGTGAGCGGAGAGGAAATGTACAAATGAGCAAAAGTCTACTCCAGAATCTTCATTTCTATTCTTTGATTCTTCCTTCGCCCCTCTAGTGTATCATTAGAGCCTAAAGGTTTGATTTTGCCATATCCTTTAAAGCTAACCCGCTGCTCCTGGATGCCATGTCCGGTAAGATAATCGGCAACAGCCTGGGCTCTTTGTTTGGAAAGCTGCATGGATTGGGAGTGGCTCAACCAGCCATTGGTATGGCCACCAATCTCTACTTTGATCGTTGCATTTTCTTGTAGAAAAAGTACCACCCGTTCTAATTCGGTATAGGCTTTGGACTTGAATTGAGCTGTATTGGGATTGAATTGAATTTGATAAAGTGTTATCGTTTGCCCAATGGTGGCAGGCACCAATAAGAGATCTTGTTGTACCTCTTTGTAAACGGGAGTATAGCTGGGAGAAACAGGATTATCATAAGAAGAAGGAATATCACTTAGACGTTCCGTTTGTCTCTCTTCTTCTTTGATCTGTTGTAAAATGCGCTGTTGTAGTGCTTCCTCTACTTCTTCTGCTCGTTTTTTCTTGACAAAGTAGGTCGCTTCTGTTTTCAGCGCTTCTTTGACATCCCCTTCCATATTTTTGCGTAGCCCATTTTCCATTTCTGGCTTTAAGGCCGTTTTAACATCCAACTCCAGTTGTCGCTCCCAGTCTGCCTTCTCCTTGAGGGTGGGGCTAGGCAATCCTTTAGGAGTGATATCTTTCCCCTGAAGGTTGTTTTGTAAATGCTTTTCCCAGTCTTGTGTTTCTTGGCTTAGATATTTTTTACTTGGGAGATCTACTTCCGCTTCTACTTCATTGCGGACTTCCGCTTCCCATTCTTGCTTTAAATCCTCTTGCACTTTGGGTTTTAAAGAAGACTTAAGGTCCATCGCAATAGAATCTTTGACGCGTTTAAATTTTTCGTCAGCTTTGGAGTTACGGTATTTGCTTTGGCGTTGATTTGTGGTTGTACTTCCGCTTTTATAGTAGGTGCGAAAGCGTTTTTTCATTTCTTCCAGTTCTTTGTCCGATTGATTCTTTTGTGGGGTAGTTTTAATTGGGATAGTGTCAGGTAGTCCACTCAATTGAGCGGTATACTTATTCCTGATGGCTTGAAGCGATGGGGTCATTGGGGGGATAATACCTTGCTCGTAATTGGGGTTCTCAGCTAATCTTGCTTGTAGTTCTCTCCTGTTTTCTTCAATGTCGTTGATCTCATCATTCAATTGATCTACTTGGAGACTGAGTGCTTTAATTTCATCTTCTCTTTGGTAGTAGTTGAGACTAAAATTGCTAGAACCTAGAATGTTTCTGCTGTCGTAGTCAATGGCTTCAGATTGTTCTTGCTGTCCAAAGGTAAGAGATGGACTCATCGGATAATAGCCTTCAACTTGCGCATGCAAATTTACCTCCTCTCCGTAAGGTACGACTAGCTGAAACCCTTGACTTCGCTTTTCTAAGGGACTGCTAGCCTGTGGAAAGTTAAGATTCATAACCTCTTGTGGCCCATCTAGGACTTGGGAAAGGTCATCTCCTAGTTTAACCAATCTACCATGCACTAAAACAACGGGATCTGGGCGAAACGCTTCCGGTAAACTAAGACTGAAAATATCCCCCTTTTGATCTCCATTTTGATTGGAAATAAAGGCGGTCTCACCAGCCGCAGACAGCGATATGAATTGATTGTCACTTTTATCGTTAATGCTCTGTCCCAGGTTTTGAGGAGTGGTCCAGTTTTCCCAGCTTTCGTCTAGGCGTTTACTCATGAAGAGATCCATTCCTCCTAATCCTTTGTGCCCATTAGAAGCGAAATACAGGGTTTTACCGTCCAATGCAATAAACACATAACCTTCATCTCCTCTACTATTCAGTACCTTACCCATGTGTTTGGGGTTAGACCAAGAACCATCCTGTTTCTTAATGCTAACATATAAATCGCGTTTTCCAAGGGCATCCTTACGGGCCATAGAAATAACCATAATATTTCCCCAACTGTTTAGATGGAAATCCATGTTATCCTGGTCGGCGGCTAGGCTGTCGATTTGGACCCTTCTTGGATAGGACCAGATTCTACCCTCTCTTTCACTAAGAGCCAGTGGTGATTTCCCTTGTCGGTAAGTATTGATCAGGAATAGTTGGTAGCCATTGGGAACGATCCCCACTACTCTGTTGGCGTAGCGATTGTTGAGGGGGGCACCGGCATTAACGGCACGACTCCAACTCCCGTCGGGCATTTTTTGACTTAACCAGATATCTGCTGCATCTTCCCGGCCATTGTTTTTTGGATCTCCAGTCCTGACAAAATATAAACTCTTCCCGTCAGGACTGATCAGAGGGGCGGTTTCATCATAAGAGGTATTGATAAAGGAGCCTAACGGAGTGGGACTAGTCTGCGCAAAGCCACCCATGACAAAGGCTGAAAAAAGGAAGGAAATGAATATGTACCTTTTCATAATCAGAAGATTTAGGAGATAGAGGCTCTGTTGGGACGCAGAAAGCTCAAAAAGGATACATTTCTAGGGATACACAGGTTGTGTAGCAGAGCTAAATTAGCTATTGCTTAACACTTATGAAAGCGGTAGGACAGCTTTAGTGAGGGGGAATTCTCCCGCGAGCGGCATGGGATCGCGGGAGAACTGGGTTTTATACGTCGAAGGTCACTTCTAAATCATCACTAGTCGGATGAGCCTGACAAGTCAGAATATAACCCTCTGCAATCTCATCATCATCCAAGGCATAACAGACGTCCATCTTGACAGATCCTTTGGTGACTTTGGCCATACAAGTGGAACAGGCTCCCGATGTACAAGAGTAGGGTGGATCATGTTTCGCGGCCAGCATAACATCTAACACCGTTTTCCCTTCGGGTACACTCAATTCGATGGTTTGTCCATTTAGATGCACGGTTAAATTTGCTCCATCGGTCCCTTTAACCTTGTCTTCTTCTTTTGGGAGAACTGTAGTAAAGCGCTCCGTATGAATATTTTTTTTGTCAATCCCTCGGTTAACCAAAGTGTTCTCTACTACATCAATCATTTCCCCCGGGCCACAAATGAAATATTCTACCTCTTTTGCTGCGGCAGGATTCTTCGCCAGGAATGTAGCTACCTGCTGGGCATCAATTCTACCCACTAAGCCTTGCCAGTTCAGCGTGCCCTTGGACAACAAACCGAGTACACCTTTACTTTTTTGTCTTTTGGGCTGGCTCAATATATGTGTAACGGCGAGTTGTCCTGCATATCGCTTTTCCAATTGCCCTAATTCCTCGTGATAAATGATGCTTTCTTCACTGCGATTACCATAAAGCAGATATATGTTGCTTTTGGGTTCTTTTTCTACAATGGTTCGGGCAATGGACATCAAGGGCGTAATTCCACTACCTGCTCCAAAGAGGTAATAAGTCTTCTTATTTTCTTCAGCCAATGCAGTAAAGAATCTTCCATCAGGTGGCATCACATCAATCACGTCTCCACCTTTAACATTGCTATTGATGTGAGTAGATACTAAACCTCCTTGCACCTTTTTCACGGTCACTGAAATATCCGGATCAATCGGGCTACTACACATGGAGTAGGAGCGACGAACTTCTTGCCCGTTTAATTCAAACTTAAGGGTTAGATATTGCCCTTGGGTATACGTAAAGGTATCTTTCAGTTCGGCAGGTATATCAAAAGTGAGTGTTACAGCATCCTCAGTTTCATTGCGTACGCTCTTTACACTCAAAGAATAAAAGTTATGGTCCATTTCTCTAACGTGTTTTCTGATCTTAGGAACATGCACTTAACAGTCACATTTTAGCTATTGTTTATCCAAAATGAATAAAGGCGCGACTTCAAGCGTTTTTGAATGCGTGCAAATGTACGTAATTGCTATTGTTTCTGTATATTACATGCGTCGATTTGGCAAATATGGAACCTAAAAAAGATTGACTATGTGGAAGGATAGCAAGTACCTGATCGCCTATCTTGCACCTCTAGCTGGCTATCTTGGATTATACTATGGTGGCTGGTGGTCATTAGGAAGTATTTACGTAGGATTTGTTGCCATACCCATTCTCGAAACCTTCCTGCCAGGAACTCCCGAGAACCTCAACTCGGAAGAGGAAAGTAACAAACTAAGCAATCGTTTTTTTGATATTCTCTTATACTTAAATATCCCTATTCTTTGGGGTTTAGTGGCCTATTATTTTCATATCCTTGGAACAAGACCGCTAGAGACGTATGAGCTGGTCTGTATGACTTTAAATGTGGGGCTCGTTGTGGGTTCCATTGGGATAAATGTTGGGCATGAATTAGGGCATCGAACGAATAAATTTGAGCAGTTTCTGTCTAAATTTCTATTACTTTCGGCCTTGTACATGCACTTCTTCATCGAACACAATCGAGGGCATCACCGAAATGTAGCTACTGACGAAGATCCTGCTTCTGCCAGAAGAGGGGAAATGATCTACACCTTCTGGATTCGATCGGTAGTGGGCGGATACTTGAACGCATGGAAGCTAGAGTATAATCGACTTCAGCAAATGGGGGGGGGCGCGTTCAGTTGGCAAAATGAAATGTTGCGCTTTCAACTCATTCAATTGGCCTATTTGCTCAGTATTGGTCTGTTTTTGGGGTGGAATATGGTGGGGTATGCTGTTGGTATCGCTGTTGTAGGTTTCCTGATGCTGGAGAGTGTGAATTACATTGAGCATTATGGTTTACGACGTGAAAAACTTCCTTCTGGACGCTATGAACCCGTGCAACCGCATCACTCTTGGAATTCAGATCACGAATTGGGAAGGATTTTCCTATACGAATTAACTCGTCATTCGGATCATCACTTTAAAGCGACGAGAAAATATCAGATACTCCGACATTTTGAAGAAAGTCCACAACTGCCAATGGGGTACCCAGTGGCCATTCTAATGTCCTTCGTGCCGCCTTTGTGGTTTTCGGTAATGAACAAAAGGGTAGAGGTAAGTCCCACTGTTTAATTGGTTTTACTCTTTTACATATTTTGATTTTTCCCGCTGTTTGATGAACCTCTTGGATATCCCACTGGTTCCCTAAAGGATCTATATCTACCCTGAGGTAGCCAAATGAGCTCATAGAGTACGAATAATTGTTTGCCCTTTTTCTATACGATCAATCAAATCAATAAAAATGGAATTGAATATTAATGGAAAAACGGTCAATGTTGATGTCGAGGAGACCATGCCCTTGCTGTGGGTGCTTCGAGATGAACTTAACATGACTGGAACCAAATATGGCTGTGGCGTATCTGCTTGCGGTGCCTGTTCGGTTATGCTGGACGGTGTAGCGACTAGAACGTGCATCCTTCCCGTTGCTGCTGCTGCTGGTAAGTCGATTAAAACCATCGAAGGCGTATCTAATGATGGAAGCCAACTTTCAGCAGTACAAAGAGCCTGGATTGAACATCAAGTTCCACAGTGTGGTTATTGCCAATCTGGGATGATCATTGCCGCAGAAGCTCTGCTGGATCAAAATCCTGATCCTTCCGATGAAGACATCGATAATGCCATGACTAATATCTGTCGTTGTGGCACTTATCAACGTGTTCGCGCTGCCATCAAATCAGCTGCCAACTTGAGAGCCGGAGAGAATTCATTATTAAGTAGCCTATAAATTTCCAATAATGACAAAAGAGAATAGCAAACGGAAAAAATGGACCCGCCGGGCTTTTATCATTACTGGAGGCTTGGCAGGCACTGGCTTGGTTGTGGGTGTCGCTGGGATGGCGCACGTCAATAAGGCCATCAAGAAATATTCGGGGATCGGCATGGGAGAAGGGGCATCCATGAATGCTTGGATCACCATTGCTCCAGATAATACCGTAACCTTAGCCATCCCAAGAGCTGAGATGGGCCAGGGTGTATATACGTCCTTACCACAGTTGATTGCGGAAGAATTAGAGATAGATATGAATAGTATTAAGGTTGTTCATCCACAGCCGGATCGACCCTATGCGAATACTTTCATGTTGACTCAAAAAGAACCCAATGCCTTTAAGGGGTATTCCCTAATGGAAAAGATGTTCGCCTACATTGGTATTGTGGGAACGGGGGGGAGTACTTCCATCCCGGATGGTTTTAATAACATGCGATATGCGGGAGCCACAGCTCGTGAGATGTTGAAGAAGGCGGCAGCAGATCAATGGGGCGTTTCGGTGTCCTCTTGCAAGGCTGAGAATGGTTATATCATCAATGACAAGAATGAGCGACTTTCTTATGGCGAGTTGGCTGATGCTGCTTCAAAAATCAAAATCAAGGACCTTCCTGAACTAAAGAAAAAGGAAGAGTGGACTAAAATCCGCAAACCCGTACAGCGCCTGGATATACCTGAAAAGGTGACCGGAGATGCTGAATTTAGTCTTGATGTTCGCTTGGATAATATGCTTTATGCAGTTATGAGCCATCCGGCTACGATCGGTGGAAAGATTACGGCTATCAAGAATCAGGCTGATATTGAAGGGATGAAAGGGGTGAAAAAGGTGGTCTTGACGGATTTCGGTGCCGCAGTTATTGCTGATAATACCTGGAGAGCCAAGAATGCCGCTTTAGCACTAGACCTTACCGAGGATGATATGGGGAATTCCTCAATATCCTCAGAAAGTATCAATCAGCAGTTAACGGAGATCCTGAAAGCGGAGCCCATTGCAACTCCTGAAGATGAAGGAGATGTTGAAGGGGCTTTGAGTGGCGAGGGGAAGACTATCGAAGCGCGCTATGACGTGCCTTATCTCGCTCATGCTACGATGGAACCACTTAACTGTACGGTTTTGGTAGAGGACGATCAAGCCCAAGTTTGGGTAGGACATCAGGCTTCCTTTGTGGTGAGAAATGCAGTGAATGAGGTTTGTGATATCGATAAAGACAAGATCATTGTTCACACCACCTACTTGGGTGGTGGTTTTGGCCGAAGAGGGGAACCTGACTTTGTAAAGAAAGCGGCTGCGGTAGCCAAGGTTATGCCAGGAACGCCGATCCAGACTGTGTTCACCAGGGAGGAAGATATGCGTAACGATATGTACCGACCTGCTGTGGCCAGCCAATTCAAAGCAGCAGTAAATGAGAAAGGAGAGATTGAAGCGTGGGATAATAGGATCGCATTGCAATCGGTAAGCCATAGTTCAATGACCCGTCTGATGCCTTCAATGGCGGTTAAGCCAGAAGACGATGAGGCGACTACGGAGGGAGCTATGCATCTACCCTATGATATGAATAGCCGTCGCGTGGCTTTCGGGCAATTGGATCTCCCGATTGAGGTAGGGTTCTGGAGAAGTGTTGGTAGTTCACAGAATGCTTTCTTCACAGAGTGCTTTATGGATGAATGTGCAGAAGCTGCTGGGCAAGATCCATTTGAGTTCCGCCGAGCTAAGTTAGATGGCCACCCTCGCTTTAAAGCTGTATTGGAGAAAGTGGCAGAGATGAGCAATTGGAATACGTCCCTTCCGGAAAATAAATTCAGAGGAATAGCTCTTCATAAATCCTTCGGGTCCATTGTGGGAGAGGTAGCGGAGATTACCAAGATTAATGATAAAGAATTCTCCATCGATAAGTACTATTGCGCCATTGATTGCGGCGAGCATGTCAATCCCAACACCATCGAAGCACAAATGCAAGGCGGGATTATTTTTGGACTGTCAGCGGCTTTATATGGCGAAATCACCTGGAACAATGGACAAGTGGAACAATACAACTTCCCACAATACGATATGGTTCGTATGAATGTGTCTCCCATTGTAGATGTACACATCATGGAGGTAGACGAGTATCCTGGTGGGGTAGGAGAGCCAGGTACGCCTCCCGCAGCTCCAGCCCTGGTCAATGCTATAGCTGCGGCTACTGGAACGCGAGTTCGCTCCTTGCCTTTGGCTAAGCAAGGGTATCGCTTCGTCTAGACGAAACTATTATTTTCTTCCTTCTGTTGTAAGGAAAAGGAGAGCTCCCGTTATTTCCTTATGAGATTAGCGGGAGTTTCCTTTTACACATAATCCTCTATAATTGTATCTACATACATGGAAGGTAAAAAAGGCCCATCCGAAGAATTACATCCCCTATTTCCCAGTGGTGACTGGGAGGGCTTCTATAAATACCCCTATGACATCCTGCCACCAGGGCAAATGGAATTTTTTTTGAATTTTAAAGCTGGCGTCGTGACAGGAGGAGGTAGTGACGAGGTTGGGGCCTTTAGTTGGAAAGGAACCTATGATACCAAAGCCTTAACCTGCCAGCTGACAAAATATTATGCCTCACACTCGGTTTACTACCATGGACATGTGGATGAGAATGGCATCTGGGGTAACTGGCAGATCAATACCTTCAACAAAGGAGGTTTTCATGTCTGGCCGAAGAAAGGAGGAACTGAAGAGGAGGAAGTAGAAGCACTAGAGGAAAGTGAGGAAGTGGAAAAAGAAGCCTTGCAGACCTTGCCTTAGTTTTGAGCAAATGCAACTCGATAAAATTGAGGCAGAGGTGGTAGCTGAAAACCTACCTTCTATTCATTTGCTAGAGAAATTTGGCTTTGTTTACGATAGGAGAGCAAGTAAGAGGGAGAAGTACTCACCTTGATAGCAGCTAGTAAATCTACAATGTAACACCTACTATTTTAATTTTTGAAATTACTATCTTGGCTTAGAGCACTCAAAACCCAAATCCAAAATGCCTAAGCCTCCAGTAATTTTTCTCGCCTTTGCTAATGACTTGGGCGACTATCTGCACAAACTATCCGATGAAAAAGATGCCATTCGGGAAGCCTTAGAACAAATGCAGGATGAGGAAATTTGTGAGATCCTTTACGAGACCAATACGAGCTTGGAACAGATATGGGACGTATTTGACAAATACCAAGAGCGTATTGCGATCTTTCACTATGGCGGGCATGCAGAAGATTACGCTCTCTTACTCCAGAATTCCTTGGGAGAACAGCAGTTAGTGAATGGGGAAGGCTTGGTCTCTTTTTTGGCGCGCCAGAAGGGGTTACAGCTCGTTTTTCTAAATGGTTGCAGTTCGAAACGGCAAGCTGAAGAGCTACGCGATAAGGGCATACCCGCTGTCATTGGTACATCAGAACCAATAGATGATTCGGCGGCGAAGATACTTGCGGAGACTTTTTATAAAAGCTTAGCCAATGGCCGCTCCATTAAGCAAGCCTGGATGGGGGCTAAGGACAGGCTTATTGCCGATCAAAAGAAAAACGAACAAGGGTACTACCGAAGTGTTGGCCGAAGAGCCAGGAAAAGAGAATTAACAAAGCAGTTTCCTTGGGAGCTCTATATTCGACCTGGCGCAGAACTAGTAGAAGGCTGGAATCTCCCCAAGGCAGCCAGCAACCCACTTTTTGGACTCCCTTTACCAGACGAAGCTTTTCGCAACTTGCCCCCAGCCCCTTTTGTGGGCCTGCATTATTTCACTAGAGAAGATGCGGCTATTTTTCACGGGCGAGGGGTTCAGATCAGGGAGTTGTACAATCATTTGCAAGGTATACATCCCATCATTTTAGTCTATGGCAAATCGGGGGTAGGCAAATCCTCCATGCTCGATGCAGGCTTTCGGCCTCGCATTGAGGATCAGTACGAAATCACCTATGCTCGGCGAATTCAGGAAAAGGGGCTACTGGGTACCCTGGACATGGCCCTGGACCAATTGCTTATCCCGGGCACGGACACCATGACGGAAGACCAGGAGTTTCCACTCCAAAAGATACAGGATTATCTAAGGTTGGTGGCGAGTAATATGTCCGATCAGCGTATTCGCCAACTGATTGAAGGTTTTATAGATCAATTGGAACAAAATCCAGCTATGGAAGTAGGAGACTTAACGGCGGTACTGAAGAAATGGCTGGTGGTGGAGGAACAATCTGGAAAACCATTGGTGGTTATTCTAGATCAGGTAGAAGAGAAATTCACCCGTCCCATGCCTACACTGAAAGGCCATCAACAAGATGAGTTAGAAGTCTTCCTCTTGGCCTTACAGCCGCTATTTAGCCAGGAAAGCAGCGGAATAAAAGGGAAGATTATACTGAGTTATCGCAAAGAATACCATCCAGAGATTAGTGATGCCCTACAATCTTTAGCCTTACCCTTTTCAAAACTATTTCTCAAACGCTTGGATCGGGATGGCATTATCGAGGCCATATCCGGCACCACATCATATGATAAAAAAGAAAATGGCCTAATTCTGCACAACCCCAAGTACAATCCTTATCGCCTAGAATTGGAAGATAGCCGAGATGGATACCTCCCCGAAATCATAGCCGAAGACTTGATGGAAGACCCTGAATCGCCCATCGCTCCCGTACTACAAATCATCCTGGAAAAACTCTGGGAAAAGGCACCGAAAGTAGCTGGCCAAGGGGTGAAACTGACCATCGCCCAGTACCAAGACTTGAGCAAGCAGGGGACGACCATGCATGAATTCTTTCAGGAGCAAATGACCAAGATGGCCGAAAGGCATCTGCAGGCCTTTTCCTCTGGCCTCATCTTGGATATCCTACTGGCCCACACTACCGATGTAGGCACGGCCGGAAGCTGTCTGCGGGAAGAACTCCTGCAACAGTATGCTATGGAACGGACTGAATTTATCCAGATCCTACAAAGCCTGGAAAACCTGACTTTGCTGGTCCGTATCGATAAGGGAAAAGAAGAGAGGCAATCCAGTGAAGAACTCTACACTACGCTGCTGGCCCACGATACGCTAGCCCCCGTAGTCATTCGAGAGCACAATCTCTCCGATGCACCCGGTCAGCGTGCCGACCGCATCCTAGGCAATAAACTGGCCGATGTTGGCTGTCAATTACTTGCCTCCTATCTGGAGAAATTGCGCATCACGGGAATACCGGACACCGTTTTGCAGGAATTGACTAAGCCGATCATTGGTTGGGATAAGTTCCTGGCTTTCTTGCGTCATAAATTAGGAGAAGAAGTTTATCAACAGCAAGCCGGTCTATTGCTGGACGAAGTAGTATTCGATTTACAACCTTATAGCCAAGCTGTCTATTTGGAGGAGATTGATTTAAGGATCGTAGAAGAGGGGTGTGGCTTAGTACCTGACCATTTCCCCGGAAGAAGAAAGCTTTTTAAAGGAGAGCAACTGCTCGTAGAGGAAAGTAAACACCGGAGAACACAACGGCTTGAAGCCGAGCAGCGGGCGCAAGCAGAAAAGCAGGCTTTGCAAGATAAAGTGACGAGGCGCCAGCGGATATTTATTGTTGTGGTTAGTATTGCCTTTCTCCTAGCGGCTTATTCCGCTTTCTTTGCCAATGAGCAAGCTCGTAAAGCGAGGGTGGCGGCTTTACCTGGCTTAGCCTTGGAAGCCTTGGAATACGACCAGACGAAGGCATTGAATTTTGCCATGGCTTATCAAGCTGAACAAGTTAATATACTAGGAGATAGCTTGACTAAGCCACTTAGACGTATTCTGAACATTCCAGAAAGGAAATTTCATGTTACAAAATATTCAGGGCATTCAAGTCGCATTGCAGCTGTTGCTTTTTCACCGAATAGTAAGGAGTTTGTTACAAGTAGTGAGGATGGGAAAGTAATTTTATGGTCCATCAAAGGTGAGCATATACGGAGCTTTCGCGGAAGGCGGGGAAAGGTTACCAAAATGGCCTTTGCTCCTAATTCCAGATACATTGTAATAGAAAAATGGGTAGAGGAGCGGAAGAGAAGCGGCTACTTCGAATGGGAGACTTCCATCTATGATAGGGAAAATGACCAAGAAAGCCTAGTATTTGCTAAGGATGCTGCAAGATTTGGGGCTTTCTCCGAAGATGGTCAAACCCTGTATATGGTTATTCAAGGAGGTGGCGGGTATATAAAGATAGATGGTGAATGGAAGAAGAGTGATCAAGTAGTTAAGAAGGATATCATCACATTAGATGAAAAAATCTTATGGGAGGAAGATGTTCCAGCGGATACAATAATCTTCTCACCATTTGGAAAGTATATTCTGACCATTGAGACCGAAGTGCAGACCAAAGTTAAGACAGAAGGAGAACGGGGAATCCCAACGCGTCGAGCCCCCAACAATTATAAGCTATGGGACCTTAGAGACTCTTCACGCCTTGACAATGCCTCCACGAAAAGGCTGGATAGTCTTCGCTTCGAGCCCTTGTCTTTTTCCCCTAATGAAGATCGTTTAATTGGAGGTTTGCTTAAAATTGAAAGAATTGGACCGCGACAATTTGGTAAGTTTGGTTATTTGGATTTGAAGAAACAAAAACTCGAGGCTTTTACTGTTAGAAATGAATACAGGAGGCTAATCTGGGATGATGGATTGCGCGCTCATGGTCTCTATATATGGGATCAACAGGGAGGCTATTGGAATACTGAAAATGGAGAGACAAGGAAGCTTACTCGAACCTTTGCCAGAATCGATTATCATCCTACTCGTTCTATAGCTGTTGGATATAAAGATGGTTATCTAGTGAGTGAAGGACCAGATTGGCCTTATCGCACTCTAGTGAATCAGAAGTTTTCTACTTATGCCTTTTCACCTGATGGTGAATGGGTGATCAGTGGTAATAAGCAAGGAGAGGTATTCTTGTGGAGTCTAATAGATCAGCCGCAGCTTCCAACTTTTATGGACTCTAACCCAACTAGCTTAACTTTTTCTAAAAAGAATGACATCCTAGTAACCGGCGATGAGAATGGATGGGTCAGAATATGGGACCAAAAAAGTAGTACGGTACTAGATAGTTTCGAGGCGTATAAGACCGAGACTCAAGTTTCGAGCCTTGCTATTTCTCCAGATGGGCAATATATTTTAACGGGAAGTGCAAATGGTGTTATCAAACGTTGGAATAGAACGGGTAGAGAGCAAAACACATTCCCTGGGCCCAATGGTGTGTTAGCACACCTTGAGTTTTCTCCAGATGCCAACACCATTCTAGCTGAATATGAGGAAGAGGGTATAAGAATTTGGAGTGTTACTGATCAAAAGCTATTGTTGGACTCTGGAAAGAAACCTGATAGTTATAGCTTTTCTCCTAATGGCCAACTCTTTTTGTATTGCACAAAACCAAATTCTAGAGAGGAAGTAACTGTCGTACAAAAGTTATCCGAACCTTTAAGTCAAGATACTTTCCGTTATCCCGCTAGTGCATTTGTACGACAAGAAAATTTATCGTCTGCACTTGCCTATCTTGATGATACAGGGCTTAATTTGCTTCCAAATATCCCATCCTCTTTAAAGGACCAAATCTATTCTCTTAGAGAATCCGTTAGTCGCAACCAATTCTTAAGAATCATCGCAAGCCCAGATGGAAAAAGACTAGTTGCCGAAGATGCTAAAGGCCTGATGCAAACTTGGTATTCAGAAGAATTCGATGCGGAGTTTTGGAGAGCTTGGGACGATGTAACAATAACTGCATCATCACTAGAATCTCCAAACAAAAAGAATTTTGCGAAACAAACGTTTTCCAATAATACTGATTTTTTTGTATCCCCTGATAACAAATATCTGGTTCGTGCTTTTAGATCCTTGGCGGATGACTACCTAATAGAATTATGGAATCCATTCAATGGAGAACTCTTACAAACCATTAAAGCCCCATCGGGATTGTTTCCTGAAGATAAGAGGAATGGTTATTTAGCCCTATCCCCAAATGGACATTTTCTATACAAGAGCGATGGGAAGCAGGTGCATATCTGGCCCACCTACCTCTGGGAATTGCAAGAAGGTCGCATCTGGAACAAAGCCTACAAATTCAGCAAAGAAGAGCAAGAGCAATTTGGTATAACTTGGGATTATTGATAGGACGCCATCGCTCAGACATCCGAAGTTTCCTCCAGCCTTGGCGTTGGAAAACTTCGGATGTGGGTTGGTCGAAATTTTGGTAATCGGGAAGTTTTGTATTCTCCAAAAATGGATGGTTCATATATCGTACATAAATGCCCGAAAATCCCACCTGTGTATCTGGCTATGCATATTTTGTCACGCTGTGACAGGCGCTTGCACGGATTGCTTTTCGGGTCAAGCAAGCTTGTAGGGAACAACCCCGTTAGGGGTTAAATATACCTAGCCATGAATCCCGGTAAACCCGTGCCCTTGGGTACGGTATATATGTCCCACCCCTAGAAATAATATCCCAAAATGGTGAAGTTCAAAAATCTATAATCAAATGATTTCGACCAACCCACTTCAGATGTCTAGCCCAGCCTTGGCAGAACCTTCCTCCACAACTATTGTTAAAGAGTTATAGCTTTTCACGACAGATAGGTGTCCTCTAGTTTGGTTAGCAAGGCGGGAAGTGATCGGTGATTTACTGACTTTATCGACTACAACGTACAAATTTGGACTAGTATGAAATTAGATCGAACACTCCTCTTAGGACTATTCCTTAGTCTGACTACTCTTAGCATTGCCCAACCCATTCCCTTTCAAATACTCGATGCTGATACCAAAGAACCCATTGCGGATGCTTTTGTCTTTGTAGCTAGTACTTCTATCGGAAGTAGCAGTGATGAGGAAGGAAAAGTGGAGTTGGATATTGAGGGACTTGGCCAAGTGGAATTAGTAATCAGTCATCTCAACTATCAGCTAAAGAGTGTGATCATAAAACCAGGGGCTGCTGTTCCGACAACCATCTATTTGCAAGCTCAAACCTTAGACATTGATGAGGTAGTTGTCAAATCGAGTGCATCGAAAAAGCGAGCGCAATGGATGAGGCATTTTGAGTTTGCGTTCCTGGGACCACTAGACCTGCGAAATAAAGTCAAGATTCAGAATCCAAAAGTTATTCTATTCAGCGAGGATAAGGAAGGTTTGAAGGCGCAAGCCATGGACTATATTGATGTGGCCAATGAGTCTCTGGGGTATCGCCTGCGTTTCTACCTTGACACGTTTTTGATAGATACTTTGGGGGATGTACGTTATGCAGGTAAAGTCTTTTTCCAGGAGGCAAGGGAGAAAAAAGTCAGTAGGAGAGTTAGTAAATCTAGGGGAAGGGCCTTTCGAAACGGAAAGGAATACTTTTTTCGATGGCTTAATCAAGATGCCCAGGACCGGAAAGGCAAATCCTTTATTATTGGTCAGGCAAAGCTGAATATGGAGACTAGACAGCTCGATTACCAAAAAATAGCGGTAGATGACCTCCAACTGAAAAGAGGCTTGTGGGTGGATACTTTGATGATTCAGGATTATTTAGTGGTAACGGATCCCCGTCTGAGATCGCGGATTCCTATTGAATCTCTGCCTTATCGCCTTCGGAAATGGGCAACTTCCATGTTGAGATCCAGGACTGGCCAAATTCTTATCAATCGTTCGGGCGGAATCCTAAATCCACAAGATATTGAGGAATATGGCCACTGGACAACGCAAAGAGTGGGAGAGTTAATGCCGCTAGATTTTGATTATACATTTGAGGTTGCTGAATTCGATGCCGCTATCGCCACCTTAACCAACCGGCGTTTAGCTGAATACATGGATACGGTCCCCCAAGAAAAAATTTTTCTACATCTCAATAAGCCCTACTACAGTAATCGGGAGATCATCTATTATAAGGGATACCTAGTGGATGCGTTTACACACCTACCGCAGACCCAAAGTCAAGTGATATATGTCGAACTGATCAATCCAGCCGGAGAAGTGCTGGTCAGCCAACAACTACATCTCGCTAAAAGCTTGGAAGGGAGTATCCCGCTTGACAAGGGTTATAAGCCGGGGCAATATCAGCTTAGAGCCTATACGGAATACATGCGCAATTTTGATCCTGATTTCTTTTACCAGCAGCCCGTGGGCATCTTTGACCCATTCCTCCCAATCACTGCTACCGCTTCGAATGATTCGATGGAAATAGCGGAAGCAAAAGAAATCCGAGCGATACCTCCAGTGCTATCTATTGATTTTTTCCCAGAAGGTGGTGATTTAGTAAATGGCTTACGATCAAAGGTTAGTTTCAAGGTGAGGGATCGGTATGGAAAAGCTGTGAATTTGGACATTCGCTTGTTGAATGATTTACAACAAGAGTTACTGACAACAACTACCCTTCATCAAGGAATAGGCGTGTTTAGTTTGCAGCCGGAAACAGGGAGATCTTATTGGGTGAGAACTCATTTTGAGGGACAAGATTTTCGATTTTCCTTACCTAAAGCCAAGGCGGCTGGTTATGTGATGAAGATCAACAATAACAGGGAAGACCGACTGTATATTGAGCTGGCGGCTAGTAGGCAACTTTCCTTGGAAGGCGCCTTCTTGTTAGGGCATGTGAGAGGGCAGACTTTTTGTCTCGTGGATGATCTTTTGGCGGAGGAGGCCGTGGTGTTGGATAAAACAAAATTGCCCCTTGGCCTAGCCCATTTCACCTTGTTCAATGCACAAGGTGTGCCTGTAGCAGAACGTCTTGTCTTTAATGCTAACTCACAGGGCAAGCCAGCATTAGCCATCAAACAGCCTTATTCTCATTTTTTCCCACGTCAAAAAGTGGAATTGGAACTGACTTTCCAGGCAGTTCAGTTTGCAGATTTATCTGCAACGGTGGTAGACCAGGGCATCGTAAAATATGATCACAGTATTCCCAATAGTAAGAGTTGGTTGCTGTTGAATGCTGACCTTGCTGGCCAACTTCCCAATGCCTCTTACTATCTGGAAGAGTCGATGGGCTTGCGACAATTGGATCTAATGCTGATGACTTATGGATGGCGTCGGTTCAAATGGGCAGACCTGGAGCATCTTCCTAGTCTAGCTCATCAGCCTGAGCAGGGATTCCGTGTACAAGGCTATACGACGAAGAAGGGAAAAGAAGAAGAACGCATTAGAGCAGATGTCATGTTAAGCTCATTGAGTGATGCGTTTTATGCCAATAAAATAACTACAGATCCCTCCGGTAATTTCAGTTTCCTTAATCTGCCTCAACTCGATAGTACGGATTTTATCATTCAAGGGCAGATCTATAATCCTAGGCGTAGCAACATGGAGCTTAAAATGACCGGCAAGCGGCAAGTAGAGTTTCATTTTGTCGAAAGAGAAAAGCCCGATGTGCAGCCGCTACCTCCCTTAGATCCAATCCTCCCAAGTCAAGCCTGGAACGATTATGCTATTAGTGAAATGCAACGAGATTCTCTGCGGAATACGGATTGGGTAATCGATCTGCAAGAAGTGACGGTGCGCGAAAGCCGCGGAACAGATCTCCGAGTATTTGATGTCTTTAACATTAATGACATGGATTGGATTCCACCAGAGCGCCCCGCTTTTTCCTTGTTGAGTATCTTGAAACCCGGAACTCGGTTTCGGCGAGATATAAGTACAGGCGTGTTGTCTTACTTTCTACATACCCCCCGCGGTTATGTACAAGTCCCACTTAGATTCGTTGTAGACGGCATTGTGGTATCACCCGACGTGTTTCAAACCTTGACGGCGGATCTGATCAATTATATCAGTATCACCCCTCCCATAATATCAGTCTATACCCGCCGTAACGGTCCCCGTTCCTGGCAAACAAGGATACTGGATGGAATTTTGAACTTCACCCACCCGGCCTATCATCAAGCACGAGAGTTTTATCAACCGTCATACGGAGAAAGCCGCTCCGCCCAGGATAAGGCAGACCTACGAACCGCCATTCATTGGGAACCCAACATATCATTTAATGAAGAAGGTAAAGCTGTTCTTTCCTTTTATACTGCAGATACACCCAGTACCTATGAAGTACGAATAGAAGGAATTCAAGGTAACGGACTGCCAGTGAGCCAGGTCTATACTTTTGAGGTGAAGGAATAGGTTGTAAGGAATAATGTTGAAGGTAGATTTGAGATTTATAAAGACTATCTTAGAACGAATCATTATTAATTACACGTTCAACAATATCCCGTACAAATCTATGTCCTCGAAACATCAACCAGGCTGGCAAACCCGCGCCGTTCACGCCGGAGAAACGCCAGATCCCGCCACCGGCGCCACCACGCCCAACATCGTAATGTCCACTACCTATGCGGCTGATCCTAGCGTACAATTTTCTATAGCAGACCAAGAAGGTGCCGCTGCCTCAGGGTACGTCTATACTCGCTGGGGAAATCCGACGATACAGCAGCTGGCGAAGAAACTGGCGGCGCTGGAAGGGGCACGGAGGTGTGTCCTTTTTGGTAGTGGTATGGCAGCGATCAGTGCGCTTTTCTTGCATTTGCTGAAATCTGGAGATCATGTGGTGATGAGTGATGTGACCTATGCAGGTGCTTCGGAACTAGCCAATGAGATATTACCGAAAATGGGGATCAAGATCGAGCGGGTCGATATGAGTGATCTAGAGGCGGTGGAAAAAGCTATCCAGCCAGAAACCAGTCTAGTATATCTGGAGACGCCTTGCAATCCCTTGTGTCGTTTAACAGATATAGCCGAGGTGAGTCGATTGGCGAAAAGGGCAGGGGCTTTGGTAGCGGTGGATTCTACCTTTGCCACTCCCATGGCGACGCGCCCGATCGAGTTGGGCGCTGATTTTGTCATTCATTCGCTAACTAAGTTCTTAGGGGGACATGGGGATGCTATTGGTGGGGCTTTGTTGGGGCCAAAGGAGGAGTTGTTGGCTTTGCAGCAGAACGCTCTCGTGCGCCTCGGTGGCATCATTAGCCCCTTCAACGCCTGGCTGATTTTACGGGGCTTGGCCACCTTTCCGCTTCGTATGAAAGCGCATGAGGCCAACGCGCTGGCCGTGGCAAAATGGCTGGAGGCTCACTTTAAGGTGAAACGGGTCATCTATCCAGGCTTACCTAGCCATCCGCAACATGATTTGGCTAAGCGGCAGATGGCTAACTTCTCTGGTATGCTTACTTTTCAAGTGGAAGATGGGCCAAGAGCTGCTCAGGTACTGGCTAAACACTTACAGGTGTTTCATTATGCAGTTTCCTTGGGACATCACAAGAGTCTCCTATTTTATATGGATACGAATAGCCTTTTACAATCCTCCTTTTGGCTCAATGAGGAGCAAGAAGCGTCTTATCGGGAGTTTGCAGGAGATGGAATGTTTCGGGTGTCGATAGGGATTGAAGATGCTGAGGATCTATGCGCTGATTTGGAACAGGCGCTGTCAAAAGTTTGAACGCTTTATCGCGCTCAAAGTATCTGAGTAGGTTAAGCCCTCCGCTTTTTGCTATATTTAGGATAACCTATTCAAAACTACCTAAGCTCCTAGTATGAAAACGACTCAAAGCCTACTCTCATTAGCGCTCATTATCTTCCTTACTTTCTTGGCCTTTTTTACACAGCGGCCTATATCAATTCAAACGGCAACAGATGGGGGATATTCGGCAGAAAACGTGCGGAGACACATTGAGGTCATGGCGGCCGAGCCACATTTCATTGGGTCCCAGGAAAATGAAAAAGTTCGGGACTACATTTTAGCCCAATTCAAACAGTTGGGTATTGAAGCGGTAGTCGAAGCACAGTTTGTTCAACAGAGACGCCCAGGCAATGCCTTCATGCGGTTGGCCAAACCGGAGAACATTATTGCTCGATTAAGAGGTAAAGGAACTGGTAAGGCAGTAATGATAATGGGGCATTATGATAGCGTTTTGAATTCTCCGGGCGCCGGCGATGATGTACATGCAGTTGCTAATATCTTGGAGACAGCACGTATCCTTGCTACAGAAGAAAGAGAGAATGACATTATCTTTTTGATTACTGATGGGGAAGAACGCGGATTATTTGGAGCGGAAGCTTATGCCGAGAACCATGATCTTTCGGAGATCGGTGTATTGTTAAACTATGAAGCAAGAGGGAATAGTGGACAAAACATATCCTTTGAATGGTCTGACGGGAATGCATGGCTAGTGAAACAGTTGCGTAAGGTGGGCAAGAGACCGATTGCCAACTCTATGTCTTACGAGATATATGACCGTATGCCCAATGGATCGGACTTCACGATTTTCAAAGATGAAGGGGTACCAGGGATAAATAACGCTTTTATCGGAGGCTTTTCCTACTATCATAGCCCTGATGACTCGCCAGAGCGACTCAATTACCGTAGTGTGCAACATTCAGGAGAGAATATGCTGCGCTTGACTCGCCACTTTGCCAATTTAGATTTATCCAATGTTAAGAGCCAAAATGCTTCCTTCTTTAACCTATTTGGGCTTCTGATTATCTATCCAGTTTGGTTGGACACTGTGTTGATTCTGTTGTGCGTGGTGGCCTGGCTGGTTTTATTGATGGGCTGGATAAGAACTAAGAAGATGACCGTGGGGCAATGGCTGCTTTCATTTGCTGGTATTCTTGTATCTATTGGTTTAGCAGTTGGGGCAGCTTTGGGATTGGGTAGCTTAATTTATGGATTGTATCCACATTATGAGGTGTTCTATGCAGGGCAGTATTATAACCATGAGTGGTACCTGCTAGCTGTCGTTGGACTATCCACCTTATTGTTATGGTTGCCTCTGAGTAGGCTGCAAGATCGTTTGGGAATACCGGGTCTTCAAATGGCGTATTTGACCTTACTCCAGGTACTGCTGCTTAGTGTCTATTTCTTGGCACCAACTGCCACTTATATTATCACCTTCCCGTTATTGGGCTTGTATCTAGCGCTATTCCTTTTCAATGGTACTCCAGCAAATGCAGAAAGTAGGGAAAGCGTTTGGAAAGGGGTACTCACCCTACTGCTACCCATCGGATTTTGGACCGTTGCTACGTTTTTGATCTACTTGGCCTTTAGTCTTAGTCTCCTACCAGGACCTGTCTTGTTTTGTGGACTGTTTGTTTTGGCATCTGTGGTAGCCTTCCCAACCTGGTGGCGGAAGTCTAGCCGGATATTGCCTTATACCGGAATTGCCTTGTTTATTGGCGCCATGTTAATCGCACATTTTCAATCCAAACCCACGGAAGCGAAACCTTTGCCTTCTGATCTTTTCCATTTTTCTGATGTAGATGCTAGCAAGGCCTTTTGGGCCACCAATGATAGCAGAATTAATATTGGCAATGCTGAGATGCTTGAAGGTGCTCAAGAAATGGATTTGGAGGTCCCTTGGCCGATCCGCCGCTGGGCAGTTTCTTCAGAAATGGTGGAGGAGCAACGCATACCGCAATTGCAACTCGACAGTACAGGTACTCAGGCCGTGCTTAAGAGCCAACAGTCCCCGCTCTGGACAAGCTTGATGCTTGAAAACCCTCATATTCTTTCGGACTTCTGGGTACAAGGCCATGCCATAGAGAATATGACGGACGAAGGTGTAGAAAGCTCTTTTATTATCAGTGCTTATGGGACCGGGCTGAATGAATTACAGTTGACTTGGGAGAAGAAAGACACCGCTGCTACCTTGAATATCATTGTGAGTACCAGGCTCCCGGGGCTACCAGCGGAAGATAAAATTCCGGAGAATAGTCTGCGGCGGGGTGGATATAGTTTAATTAAGCAGAAGATTAGGCTATAACTGCTGTTCGTAGTTTGTAGAGCTTCAAATAAGAAACTGATAAATGCCAACGCTACCTTTTATTCCTGAAGAAACCCAACCCGAGGGTGGATTTCCCTTCAGGGCAAGTCAGATGACTCCATACAGGCGTATCAGACTCATTGGAGGGGCGGGAAAGCAGAATATTAAAACAGTTCAAACTACGAACAGCAGTTTCTGGAATTAGAAATTAGCCCTTCCGGTCATGTGCCAACCACCCTTCTTGCGTTGGATAACCATGCCATTCTCTAGGTTTTGGGTGAGAATTTCTCGGCCTTTATCGGAGATGTTTCCTGGAATACCCTTTCCGAAGAATATATTTTGCTCATTGCCTTCATTTTCCAGGACGAAGATGATGGGCTCGAAAAATCCATCTTCCCCCTCTTCTTCAACCGTTGTCGCTTTGTAGCGATTAGGAATCTCCATTTGCACTCGAATAGAACTTAGCAATCCATCGTTGTAATTTTTGTTTTTGACTCTGAAATAGATCGCATGTTGTGCCAGCTTCCGGGAGATATCCTCCAGCGTTCGCTGTTTGATGTCTGGGGTGATTAGGATATATATATTATCCTCCGAGGCCAAAGCAATTTTCTTTTCTCCTGGATCGAGGGAAGAGACAATAGCTTCAGTGGATTGTGCCTGCGTTAATTGTGGATGTACAAACATGTAGAGCCCAAGTATTACAGGAAGGATAAAAGCATATTTAAGTAATCCAGCGTTGGATGATTTATTAGAATTCATCATTTTAATTCGAAGTTTGATCGGTGAAGAATTGAACAAATTGCTCAACCGATAATTGGGAACATTCGCACTGGTAAATAGGAGGTGATACTGGTAAGCTTTTTTGTTGATACCAGTATCCAGCACCGCCTCGTCGGCTATGTACTCGAGATTCAGCTTCACATACCGTTTGAAGACCCAAATAACCGGATTGAACCAACAGATCATCGACATTAGCTCTACCAGGATAATATCCAGGGTATGCCACTGTTTGATGTGGATTCGCTCATGCCTAATGATCTGTTCTAGTTTTTGATCATCATACTGCGTAGGATTAATGACCAGCAGTTTGAAAAAGGAGAATGGTGGTATATCGCGATCGTGTTGGACGCGAACAAAACCATCATCCGGAATGTGATCTCGCTCGTATTGGATAGCAAAGAGCTTGATCAGTTGAAATAGAAAGCTAAAGAAAAGAATGCCTAGTATGCCCAGATAAACCCCGTGGCTTAGCTGGAGCCAGTCAAAAGATAAAATGGGTTCTGCTGTCGTCTCGCTAGAAAGTTGTTCTGAATTATTTCCCGCTTTATCGTTATTGTTAGCGTTTGTGGATGATTCCTCCTGTATCTGATTATCGAAGGGACTAATGTCTGCGATATTTTGGGTGATCCGCTGTACAATCGGGATATTACTTACCCCTCCTTGCCATTGCGGCAGAATTGGGATCAAGAGTGACAGGAACAAAATACCTAATAAAAAAAAGCGATTCAATTGAAAAAAACGTTCATTGCGGAGCAGCAACCAATAAGCGCCGAATAATATGGCCAGCACAATATTGACCTTTAGCAGGTATAGTACGACATCCATCTTATCAATTTTTGTTCTTAGTACATATCCCGTGTTTCAAGATAGTTAAGAAACGAAATCCAACACTTCACCCACCGCAAAGGTCAGTGTAGCCTGTTCATTGCTCTTACTGATGGTCCACGAGAATTATCGAAGAAGATCTACTTTTTATCGTTTTCGATCATATCAATGATCTCTTTTAACTCTTCCGGAGATATCTCTTTTTCTTCTGCAAAAAAGGCCACGACATTCTTGATAGAGTTGCCGAATAAGCCTTTCAATACAGGTTTGATATAGCTCTTGGTATAGGCTTGTTTAGAGATAGCCGGATAGTATCGATGAGTCGTTCCAAAATCTTCGTATTTGAGGTAACCTTGCTGTACTAACCGCCGCATGGTCGTCGACACAGTGTTGATATGCGGCTTAGGTTCGGGCAACTGTTCTAGCACTTCCTTGACGAAAGCTTTTTCCAGTTGCCAAATGATGGTCATGATTGCCTCTTCTTTTTCAGTTAATCTTTTCATGCATTCTATTTCTGATACAAGTATAAAACTATTTTAATCGTTAATCAACTATTTTTGTAGTTGATGTGGTTTTTTAACATTTCAGCTCCTCCTATGTGCATTTCCCCTTGGGCTTCTCGTATCTTGTTTGAATGAACCAATTTCTATTGACAAAGCTGAAAACGCAGTACAAAGAGATAGATGAGTTGCTAGCAGCACTTTCTTCTGAGCAGGTATTGATGCGGCCCACAACTGATAAATGGTCTATTCTCGAAAACGTGGCACATTTGGTTCGATATCAAGAGGTCTTTCTGCAACGTATGCTGCGGATTCTTTCTCAGGAGAACCCCCTATTGGAGCGGTATAAGGCGGAAAATGACCCTTCCTTTGCCCCCTTGCAAAATTTATCGCAAGTAGAGGTGATTAAGAAGCTGGAACGAAGCAGACTTGATTTGATTGATTTTTTTGAAAACCTTCCCGCTAATGAATGGGGGCGACTAGGAACTCATCCCGTGTTGGGAGCCCTTAGCATCCAGGATTGGCTGCGATTTTTTTTATTGCATGAAAGCCACCACCTGTACACTATTTTCAAAATTAAGCATAGCCACCAAGATTGATGAGTACATTTTTTCTTGAAACTAAAGACAAAATTCTATTGGAGTTCGTCCTTTACCAAGAGGAGGCCCCTGCAACCGTCCAGGCCTTTCTTCATAGCTTGCCTTTTACTCGCAACTGGATTCACGCAAGTGTTTCTGGTCAGGAGATTTGGATTGACGATGCCCCACTTTTGGCCGTACCCCAGGAGAATGCGTCGGTTTTTGTATCGCCTGGGGAAGTGGTTATTGGGCCAGCAGCACCCCTTCGGAATCGGGTAGCAGGATACATGGGGATCTACTATGGAGAAGGCAAAGGCCTAGATGCTGGGAATATTATGGCCAAGGTAGTTGATCGAGATATTGAAAAACTAAGAAAACTTGGCAAAGATATTTGGTATAAAGGGGCTCAAAGGCTCCAGCTTTTTCAATGAAAAATGAATAAGGTAGAAGGGATAGGTAGTAGTGTGTAATGTTCAATTCCCCTTAATCATTCAACATTCTCAATTAATTTTTGCACCTCATGTAACCTATTCTCCCTTCCTTCGACTATCCCTTTGAAAACAGTTATTCCATCGTATGGTAGATCAGAAACAGGCCAAGTTCATGAAGGCATATGCATCCTGCCACGAGCCTTTTATCCGCTATTGCTCAGCGCTGGCATATGGCAAAATGGATACAGAGGACTTGGTACAAGATGTTTTGCTTGCAGCCTTCCAGCATTTTGATCGAATCGTGAAAAAAGATCAAGTGTTGCACTACCTCATCCGGACGGCAAGGAACCGTTCTATCAGTCAGTGGCGAAAACACAGGTTTAAGACAGAATGGGTTGAAAAACATCAAGATAAACTAGCGACACAAGGAGTTTCGCCAGAGCTTCAATTGGACATTGATCTTTTGTATCGACAATTGGATCGCCTGCCCGGCCATCAGCGTGATGCACTTGTCCTTTTTGAAATTAGCGGATTCAGCATGAAAGAAATTGCCACAATGCAAAACAGCTCCGTGGGAGCGGTGAAAACTAAAATTAGCCGTGGTCGAAAGCGCTTACAGCAATTCATGCAAGAAAAAGGTCAAAGTAATCCGCTGGCTAGTGTTTTGAAAACTGTTCAAAGTATAGTTGTATGAGATCCGGACATCAGATAGACGATGCTTTCCAAGCCTTACGATCAACACCAACTGAACTCAGTCTGGAACAGGTAGAGTACTTGATTACAACATTACCTACCCTACCCTGGTGGAAAAACTGGCTCCATTACTTCAATTTAAATTCGATATTAGGCACGCAAGAAGGCTATCGTGGGCCTTCATGATGACAAAGTAGTTGTGAATGGGAAAGCCTTAAACAAGGAGTTGGGATCCTCTTATCGCAAACTTATCGTGGACAATTATGGTATCCATAGTGGCCCCCAGCGCGAAATCCATTTAGCGCCGAAATTTATCATGATTGGTGATTTTGGAGACTACGGGGAGATGCTCAGAGGGCAATCACATGGAAAGAATATGATTGTAGGTAAAACCAGGCCTAGTGGCTTATATGCAGATAAAGGTTTTCGCCTTCGACATGATGTGAAGAGATGGAAGTAATAGGGACCGTTATGCGGGGTTCCAGACTCCGCATAACGGTCAGATATCTACCAGCCGGGGATAATGTTCAAGCCAAATACTCCTTTCGTTTCCTTGACTAATGGTACGGCGTAATAGGGCTCCAACACCAAGGCACCGAACAGATTGACCCGTACCGAAGCACCCGCCGTGAAAATCGGTTTAGCTCTTTGGTATCGGATATCTCTGCTATCTTCAAATAACTCATTGAAAGTGTTGAACGCCACTCCACCATCTACAAAGAAGTTTAAGTCAGAGAAAAGGAATTTGGATTTTACTAAAGCCAATTGCTCCGGGCCGGAGAATGGAATCCGTACCTCAAAATTCGTGACCAATAATTTACTTCCAAGTAAATCATCAAAGGTGCGACCATTTTGGACAAAGATATCTTGAGCGGCGCCTGAGTTGAGCCCGCGTAGATACCAGGGGCTGCCGGCATATAAAGGAAAAAGTCCTTCGCTATTCCCTCCATAGCGACCATAATGCAAGGCACGGAAGGCCAAGCCAAATGGCTTAAAGTATCTATAGGTCCTATAATCTGCTGTCGCCGCCGTATAGTTAAATTCCCCAAAGTATTGCTCTAGACCGAATCTATACCGATGTCCAGATAGCGGAGCGGTAAGTCCAAAGTTAGCATTGTCAGCAACTAGCGCCAGTTGTACATTACCCAGGTTGAATGCAGGCGGAGCATTGTCCAGTTTTTGTCGGTCTTGGGCGATCAGGTTGCCAAAAGCATCATAATAGTTATCCAGTCGATCTACCCTGAAGCTATACCTAGAAAAAGATGCTCCCGCCTCTAAACGTAAAGTGGTACTAAAGGGGTATTGTGCAAAGAGGGTTGCTTTATCTTCAAAGATTCGGGTGACATCGAACAAGTATCGATCCGCCAATTGAAAGGCATCATCCCCGAAAAATAGGGTGTCTACCCCTAGATACCCTCCCTGAATACTTCGGAAAGGTGTATGAGACAAGGCTCCTCCCCAATTGATTCGGCTATTTCGGTTTATATAAGCTACCGTTCCACCCAAATCCGTTATTTCGCCATTGAGAGACAGGCTGGTAAACAATTGATTATTGCCTAGGATATCACTAAACAGTAGGTCTACTCCTCCTGCGAGTCCCGTTGTAGTTCCAAAAGCTGGGCTATTTCCAATGCCTGCTCCGGCACTCCCACCTACGTAGTCCAGTTTGAATTGAGGACGATAATCTTTTTGTACTAGGCTTGGCGCTGGCTGTGCTTCAAGTTGATCCAGACTGGCCAACTGCTTGTCTACCACTCTTTGCACCTTCTTGTTCAGTTTAGGTAGTTCTGCAGCCGTGAAATCTACTAGTTCTGGGTCAACGGATTTTGCTTCCATGTTTTCCAGTTTAGTCTGGTGAATCTGATATCGATTACCAGAGAAGTAGGTATATACCAGTCGATTCCGCTTTCGATCTAAACTGATTGCTGGCGCCAAATGCGTGATTCCGCTTACTCCCGTCAATAGATCGGTAATTCGAAAGACCTCTCCCGTAGAAGGCTGATACTTGTAAATATTGCGGTATCCATCTCGATTAGAAAGGAATATGATATTGCCATCTGCATCCTGTTCTGGGTTAAGGTTATCGGCTCCAGGAAAAACATTGACTTGACTCTTTAAACCACTTACCACATCCAATTCGGCTAAGTTGAAGGCCCACTTACCATTGATTCGACCATTCTTAATGCTTTGTTCGTCGGTAGAAAAGAAAATGAAGTTCCCATCTATAGACCAAGAAGGGTGGATTTCAGCAAAACGGTCATTTGTTAACTGGGTAACCTTTCCGGATGAAACCCGAATGGAATAAAGATCGGTCTGACCATTTACTAAACCGGTCACCACGATAGTTTTCCTATCCGGAGACCAGGCAGGATTACTAAAGGCAGGTAGTCCTTTTGGCCTTATCTCCTTTATCGTTTTACCAGTAGCAGCTTCCTTGATGATTAGAATATTATCTCCCTTACCAACGCCTACAAAAGCAAATTCTTTGCTATTCGGAGACCAGGTGCCAGAAGACTCTATGTAGTTAAAATCATCAATATGTCCATCTCGACTAGCACTTGCTACTTTCCGAATGATTTTGCCTGTTTTGGCATCTGCTAAGAACAGGTCGGTGGAAAAGAGGTCTTTTTCCGACAGGAAGATCAAATATTGACCATTGGGACTAATTTCCGGGGCAATATTAAGCCGGCCACCATTTTCTGAAGTGATTAAGGCTTTGCCAACCAGCTTTTCCTTTTTATCTCCCAGGTCTTTGCCAAAGTGCCTACGGAAAGCATCCACCCAAAGTTTCGAAAGGTCCTTTTTCTTCATCCCTAAAATCATAATACTGGCACGGTCTAAGCCAAACATTGCTGTAGCCTTGAAAAAGGGGGCAATGATCTCGTCGCCTCGCAAGCCCGTTAGGAACGCCCAGAAAACCTGGCCATATCGATAGGGAAAGTATTTACCCAGGTTATTCAATTGATCTAAAGTAGGGATATCGTCGCGAAGTACGGCATCGCGCATCCACATGGCAGTATGCGCATCGACGCCACCAATAGACATGTATTCTGCCATGCCCTCTACCATCCACAAAGGCAGATTGCTTAAGCTCCGCAGGTTCGTGGAATCGCCATTTAATATCATATTGTACTGGAAGGCATGAACCATCTCATGCCCTAGCACATGATGTGTCTGCTGATTAGACATGGCTAAGGGCATGATAACTCTATTTTTGAAAGCTTCCGTCACACCGCCCGTCCCTACGCCAATACTCCCACCAATCGCATTGGTTTGTTGAAAGTCAGCATGGTTATTATAGAAGATCAGTGGGTTGTGTTGTTTTATCGTGTCGTGCAGAATGGATTGGTGTAGATGGTACCAATGTTCACAATGTCCGGCTAGTTCACTAAGGTATTCTGGGTTATCTAGGTAATGATAAATATCAAAATGCTCACTCTGATGTACTTTGAAATCAAACTTTTCATAGTTCGGCTTATTTCGGCCGAAGTACTGGGCGGAGGCCACGGTGATGGTTAGCAGTAATATTACTGGGGTTAGGATGAAATTTTTAGCTCTCATTACGCTCTTTTTAAAAAGGTTCTATGGGATAGTATTAAGTCAAAAATGATTTTCTTCGCTTCTATACAGATAACAACTTCATAATGCATGGCTTTTGTTAAAAAGTGTTGCTTCCTTGTTAAACTATTCTTAAGGCTTGGAAACCAGGGAAGTAAATGACAGACAAGTGACATTTGTGAAGCGAGAAACGACTTTCGTTTCAATTCAACATAATGCAACATTGTGTGCTCGTAAGCAGTTTAACAGAAGTAGAAACTCCCTTTCGTATATTAGGAATGTGTCATATAATGCGTTATTTTTAGCTGCAATACTGGCCCTTACATGAATCTTACTCCTTAATAGACCCATCCCCCGACAAAATAGATTAGACGAGAATTTTAGCTTTGGTTGGAGGCATTGTCCTGGCTCACAGGTAATCAGTGAGGCTATGTCCGGAATTGGAAAGTGACAGCAAACAAACACTCAGCTTCAACGAAAATACATAACATGAAAATTTTATTTAATTGTAGCGTTCTACTGCTACTAGCCCTATTCCCAATTAGTACACTAGAAGCCCAGGCCCCTGTTCATCAATTGCGACTTTGTCAAGGAAACTACTTCACCGAAGAAAGAGCTCAAGATGCGCTCAAGCATTGGGCTAAGAGCTATACCAACTTTGAGGAATGGGAAAAGAGAGCCAATCAGATTCGAAAGGTAATACGAGAAGGAGCCGAACTACCTAAACGCCTGCCCAAGGTATCTATGAAAGCCCTTCGACATAGCAAAAGAGAATTGGATGGATATACGGTAGAAAATGTGGCCTTCGAAAGTCTACCTGGTCTTTTCGTCACCGGTAATTTATACATGCCACTTGGTTATAAAGGGAGGCGTCCGGCTATCTTAAGCCCGCATGGTCATTGGAAGAAGCCTGGAGACTACGGACGCTTTAGAGAAGATGTGCAAAGAAGATGTGCTACCTTAGCGCGTATGGGAGCAGTAGTTTTTGCTTATGATATGTTGGGGTATGGAGATGCTGAACAATGTAGTCATGAGCATCCTAAAGCCCTGAAACTACAATTGATCAATAGTATGCGTGCTATTGATTTTTTGCAGAGTCTCTCCGTGGTGGATGATTTTCGGGTAGGCATTACGGGAGCCTCAGGTGGAGGCACGCAGGCCTTTCTTCTAACGGCATTAGATCAGCGAGTAAGGGTTTCAGTCCCCGTGGTACAAGTTTCTGCTCACTTCTTCGGCGGATGCACATGTGAAAGTGGTATGCCGGTTCATAAGGCACCAGGTTTTCAAACGAGTAATGTAGAGATTGCGGCACTGGCAGCGCCTAGGCCTATGTTATTGGTTTCGGATGGTGAAGATTGGACGAAGAACACTCCTGATGTAGAATTCCCTCACATTGAACGGATCTACAAGATATTCGGAGAAGAGGAGAAAGTCGAAAATGTTCATTTCTATAGAGAAGGTCATGATTACGGGGAAAGCAAGAGAATGGCGGTGTACCCCTTCTTAGCAAAGCATCTTAATCTGTCTTTGGAACGGGTCAAGGACAAAAATCAGAACATCTCAGAAAAGAACATCAAAATCTTTACTCGGCGGGATCTCAGTGTCTTTAGTGCGGCTTACCCTCGACCAGATAAGGCCGTTATGGGAGATGTAGCTGTCACTTTACTTGCGAACAAATACAGTCGATAATCCTATTTTACCATTAAATAAACCTGTCACTGCACAAGCAGTAAGATCTGAAAATTGGCGGTTTACCGCTAAGTCTGCTATTTTTTTATACCGTAACTTTGGATCATACAATATCTCATTCCAGCCTAGGGTTCGATCCTTAAGTATTGATATCCCAAATATGCTGGAGATCATTTGATCCAACACATGCTGTACAAGAAACTTATCCTGGCCTTAGCCGTGGTAAGCCTGGTTGTCAATACTTCTGCCTGGGCTACTCCGGATACTGTACTGGTCGATTGTTCAACACTATCTCCAGACTCTCTTCGCATTGAATGTCTCATAGATCAAGGACAATATTGGTGGAATAAAAGTGATAGTACAAAGGCTATGCCATTAGGTAGAGCGGCATATCGTGCCAGTTTAGCCTCTGGAGATGTACGTCAACAAGGCCAGGCCCTTCGTGTGATTGCCTACAGTTTCTATATGATGGGAAGCTATGATTCGGCAGCAGTTTATGCCGAGCAGGCGGTCAATACTTTTTTATCAGAAGATTATTTCAGCGAGGCCAGTCAACTGTACAATGACTGGGGAAACTCTTTAAGAGATCAAGGGCAGTTAAAAGAGTCATCTGAGCTTTATTTCAAGGCTATTGCCTTAAATGAATCTTTAGGGCGAGATTCTCTGAATACAGCTCCTTATTTTAACATTGCTACGGTCTTTCTTTTACTCGGTGATCAGGAAAAGCATGACTTCTATGTTAAAAAAGCGAATCGACTTGCCAAGCAATATAAACAGGCGCGTCTATCGGTGATTTCCGACCTGGCGCTTTCCAGCATCTATGAAAAGAGTAACCAGCTAGACTCAGCAAATTATCATGCCAGAGCAGCACTGGATGGAGGGTGGAAGATGAAAAACAATGTATTGGTGGCTTACGCTTACATCAACCTAGCCAAGGTGGCGGAAGCTGCTAACGCACTTGAAGAATCGGAGGACTACTATAAGAAAGCCATAGAAATGGAAGATGTCCCGATTTTCGATAATACCCGCTTCAAATTTTTTATAGGGAGTTTTTATCAAAGACAAAAGCGCTATGAGGAGGCCAACGCGGTCTTGTTAGAGGGGATTCGAGCAGCGGAAAAAATTGGAGCAAAAAACCTCGTGAGTTCTTTTCTTAGTGTTCTTCCAGAGACTCTTTCTGCCAGAATGGAATACAAATTGGCGTACGAATATTTAGATCGTTTATTTAAAGAAAATGAGCAGAAGCACGAAGACCAACTCAAGGAGAAGGTAAATGAGATGGACATCCAGTACGAAACGCTCCAAAAGGAAAAAGAGAATTTGGCACTGCGGACCCAAAACGCAGAGCAAAGTGTCACTTTAGCAGAGGAAAAAGCACGGGGCAGACAGCGTTTATTAGTGGCCTCTCTTTTGGGTTTCTTTTTACTGGGTACTATACTAGCTTTTGTCTTTTATCAACGACAAATCCAACAAAAGGAGGCTATCCTGGTACAGGAAACATTGATCAAGGATCAAAAACTTACCCAGCTACAGCAAGAACAAAAGATTGTGGCCTTCAAATCCATGATTACCGGAGAGGAGTCCGAACGAAAACGATTGGCCAAGGAATTACATGACGGTTTGGGGGGAATGTTATCCAATCTAAAGTTGGCGCTAAGTCCTCCAGAAAATGGAGCGAAGGGCAATATGGATGACCAGGAAAGGATCGTGACTCATGCGCTGCACATGGCCGATCGAGCTAGTGAGGAACTGAGAAGAATTGCCCATAATATGATGCCACAATCACTGGCTAAGTTTGGACTTATTACTGCTCTGGAAGACCTTTGCGACGATATCAATTTCGCTGGGAAGATGGAGGTCACCTTCCAACATTTTAATGTTGATGACAGTCAGGTAGCAGCGATCAATTTGGCGGTCTACCGATTGGTGCAAGAGCTTTTGAACAATATCGTTAAACATGCTGAAGCGACGGAGGTCACCGTTCAGCTAAGTCAAAATGCCACAACTTTATTGGTCACCGTTGAAGATAATGGTAAAGGTTTTGACCTAAAGAAAGCATTGGCTGAGAAGGGGCATGGTCTGAACAATCTGCAATCTCGGGTGGAGGCTCTAACCGGTGAATTGGAAATTGATACCCGCCCGGAAGAAGGTACCAGTGTTCAAATTCAATTACCCATAAACCGGGAAGATTGATATTGCTGTTCGTATTCGGTTAAAAGCTTTTCTCATTGTTTAGAACGGATGCGGTTTGGCATCAGGCTACAGGCTTAATGGAGCATTGCCAAACGCGATAAAGAAGGGATTGAGTAGGTTTTCTTTATTATAGTTCATGGGTTCGTGATTTTCATGTTGGACAACCTGCCCGCCAGCTTCTTCTAAAATGATCTGTGCAGCACCCGTATCCCATTCCATCGTAGGTCCTAATCTTGGGTAAACATGGGCTTCCCCTTTAGCCATGATCAAAAATTTCAACGAACTCCCTGTAGCTACAGTTTCGGCTTGATTCAGTTTTTCGATAAAAGCTTTCGTATCATCATTCAGGTGCGAACGACTACACACCACTTTGAGCCCTGGATCTGTCCAGGCAAAGGTAGGTGCCTGTAGCTTTTCCACCTGCCCCTCTTTTTCCAAGAAAGCCCCTTGATTTTTTTCTGCCCAATACAATTCGTCGAGCACTGGTGCGTAAACGACGCCCATGATCACCCGCTGATTTTCAATCAACGCAATATTGACGGTAAATTCTCCATTGCGTTTGATGAACTCTTTGGTTCCATCCAGGGGGTCTACTAACCAATGTTGGGTAAAATTCTTCCTTTCTTCAAAAGGTATTTCTTTATTCTCTTCCGAGATAATGGGAATGTGTGGAGCCAATTGTTCCAGACCATCACAAATCAAACGATTGGCATTTTTATCAGCAATGGTCAAAGGGGAGTCATCGGATTTCAAATTGACCTGAAAGGCACCAGGTTGATTGTACACATCTAAAATAACGACCCCTGCGGCTTTAGCAATTTGTTTAACAGTCTCTATCATTTTCGGCTTGTCTATAGTTTATCTATTGTACGGCATGTCTTTTTTCAATAGTTTTGCAGTTCGCAAATCTAAACATTAAGTAATGATCAAAAAATAAGTTCACAGCTTTGTTGAATGCTTTTTGTGAGATTCAAGCCTGCCTTAACCAATAATTGTCCCGAACCTTCATCTCGCACTTACAATTTCTCACAAGAAGCTCAAGGGTAAGTAGGAATTTATTCTTTGTCCATTGCGCTTTATCTAAATGGTTCTAAACTAGAAAATATGAAGGTCTTAGTGACAGGCGGTTGTGGTTATATCGGTAGCCATACTATTGTAGATCTGTTGGACAATGGCTTTGAGGTAGTATCAGTAGATAACCTAGTCAATTCCAGTGCAGATTCCTTGGATGGGGTAGTTGCCATTACCGGGACGCAGGTGCAAAACTATCAGGTAGATCTGTGTGATCTTACTGCTACTCGTCAGATTTTTGAAGATCATCCAGATATCAATGGGGTGATCCATTTTGCCGCCCTGAAATTTGTGGGTGAGTCGGTGGAGCAACCTTTGCGCTACTTCAACAATAATATCAATAGCTTGCTCAATGTATTGACTTGCGTGGAGGATTATAAGGTGGATCACTTTATCTTTTCTTCTTCTTGTTCTGTGTATGGCAATACCGATGCACTCCCGGTTACAGAAGAGACACCTTTACAGGAAGCAGAGTCGCCCTATGGTCGTACCAAGCAAATCGGAGAACAGATTATCCAAGATTTTGCTAGAAAGCAACAAGTCTCCAGTTTTGTTTCCCTACGTTACTTCAATCCTTGTGGCGCACACCCTAGTGCTTTACTTGGGGAGTCGCCCTTACACAAGGCCTCCAATCTAGTGCCCGTAATCACCGAAACAGCGATCGGTAAGCGGGAGAAAATGATGGTATTTGGCGCTGATTATGATACGAGAGATGGAAGTTGTGTACGGGACTATATCCATGTCATGGACTTGGCGAATGCTCACACAAGAGCTTTGCAGTTTCTTATCGATCAAAAGAATACCTCCAACTATACTGTATTTAACCTGGGTATCGGAGAAGGCGTATCTGTTTTAGAAGCAGTCAATGCATTTATGAAGGTCACTGGCCAGTCACTGAACTATGAGATCGGGCCACGGCGCCCAGGTGATGTTGTCGCTATCTATGCCAATCTAGACAAAGCCGCCAGTGCTCTGGGTTGGACACCGCAATATGGTATAGAAGATATTATGAAAACGGCTTGGGCCTGGGAACAGAAGCGGACCGTTAAGGTATAGGAAAGCCGTCTTGGTCAGGCAGGGGCCATAGGGTAATATCCGATTGCTAATGATATCCCCGGGAAAATATAAGATGAGCCTTAGTCAGGCAGCGTCCCGTCAGAACATTCAATGTTTATGGGATATTGTCCTATGGCTAATGATGCATTGACCTTGCTTAAATAGTCTAGTAAGTCCTAACACAGCGAAAGCCAATAAAATCGTTCTTTCGGTCTGGCTTGATACCATCCTGGGACTTCACGCTAGTGGCAGAAATATTAGTGTAGAGCCACGAACCGCCGCAGAGAACGCGTATTTGACCTTGACTTGGCCCAGTCGGATTTTTCTCCCGACTATCGGGGGGATTGCCGTGCCAGTCCCAACACCATTCTATGATATTTCCGTTCATATCATACAAGCCAAGTTGACTAGGTAGATAAGTTCCGACGGCAGTAGTTTTTCCTACTTGCTTGTTATAATTGGCATATCGAGAAAGAGTGCTGACTGCATTTGTACCGCTCCATTTATCCGGTTTCGTTTTTCCTCCTCCAGCAGCATACTTCCATTCTGTCTCCGTGGGGAGACGATAACCATTGACGTTCCAATTGCAGCTGACAAGCCATCTTTTATTATCATGAACATTTTTGTTGTTGGGATCTTCGCGGGTCTTATCAATAGTATATACCAATTGTAGCCCCTCCTTAGCGCTGCGCCAGTTACAGTACTCAATGGCATCATACCAATCTACATGGATAACGGGGCGATTGCCGCGCCCCCAGCCCTCGTCATCTGGTTTCTCTCGGCCAGTAGCCGTACAAAAAGCATCAAATTGGGCAAAGGTAACTTCGTACTGATCCATTAGGAAGGGGCTAAGGCTAAGCGTCGGCCCATTGCTTTCGCTAGGGGTAAAGCTACCTCCGTCAACTTTCTTCATCCCTTTAGGTGTTGCTATATGGCTTGTTTGTTTGGGGCGGGTTGGGGAGATAGAGAGTGCGGATGACGGAGCCTTTAGATAGAGATCGTCTCCCATCAACGAACTGGCTTCCCAGGGGGTCTGCGTTTTTCGAGTAGATGCATAGACTTCATTGCGTACCCGACGAAATGCTTGCTCAATGGTAATACCAGCTTGGGGCAAGTATTTGATTAAGGCTTTGGCGTAGGGGCTGTTGCTTCCATCGCCATCATTGGCCACCTTCCCTGGGGCCGTGGCGTAGGCGATCAAGGTACCTACGGTGGGGGTGCCTATGTCTGCTAGCCCTTCTTCTAGCTCTGGGAATAGGTCTTTGACTCGACCTTTTAGGCTTCGTTCAAAAGGATTGTTGCGACAGGCATCTAAGATGACGATATTGACATCGGCTGTGGCGAGTTGTAGTTTTTTGAGTAAAACATCAGCTGGATAAGCCTCTCTTTCTACATCCACTTGATCTTCTATTTGGTGTGCGATGGGGATTAGGTAATTGGTGCCACCAATCTGCATGCCATGCCCAGAATAATATACACAGGCAATGGTGCGATAGCCACTTTGTTTGGCCTTTTTCACTTGATCTCGAAATAAATTGATATCGCGTTTCATGTTACTAAGGCTGCGATTGGTGCGGATGGTAGTGGTAAAGCCTAGCCCTTCTAATACACCGCCTAGAGCCTGTGCGTCTTTAGCAGGGTTTTTCAACGGGGCTTCAGTATAATTGCCATTGCCGATTAGTAGAGCCAAACGTTTCTCGGGCTGGGCGCAGAGGATGGTTTGACAGAAGAAGTAGACAAATAAGCATAGCAGTAGGCGCATATTTTTGAGTTGAGATCAGTTGTTGTTTATGTTAAATAACTTCCAAGATAATGGGTGAAAAATGTAGAAAAACTAGGGGTTAATGCGTCTTAGGCAATAAATTTTCATGCATTGCGCTTACCCCCAGGTAAATGTTGATTCAGGTAGCAGAACGAAAAAGCTATTGTCGCTTTTCGATAAAATCACTTTTTGGATATAGGTTTAAGGTAATCACAGTGCACAGAAGCCTTAAATTCATTTAGGGATACCGTCTTTTGAGGTTCCTTAGCACTCCATTCTTCCCATACTTGCTTATCCCACCGCACGATAACTACCTGAATAGGCTCACTAGCATTATACCCAAGAGTTCCCTGTCTCTCTACTCCCCCTAAAATAGTTCCTGTTTGTCCAGGTCCAGCATTTATCTCTACACTATGACCTGTATCTTTCGGTTTGAATGTACCAGCCCTACTTTTTAGTTTGATTCTGTCACCATATCTGAACTCTGTTCCTTTCCAGGTGACCGTGGGAAATTCCAAATAATCCTGGGTAGTTTCAGCCTCAGGGTTTGGCAGAGAGGAGGAAGAGAGCTTAGGAAGAGCCTTCAAATAGAGATCATCCCCCATCAGCGAGCTGGCTTCCCATGGGGTCTGTGTTTTTCGAGTAGATGCATAGACTTCATTACGTACCCGACGAAATACCTGTTCAATGGTAATACCAGCTTGAGGCAAGTATTTGATTAAGGCCTTGGCGTAAGGGCTATTGTTTTCGTCGCCATCATTAGCCACCTTGCCGGGAGCCGTGGCATAGGCAATCAAGGTACCTACGGTGGGGGTGCCTATATCTGCTAGCCCTTCTTCTAGCTCTGGGAACAGGTCTTTCACTCGGCCCTTCAGGCTTCGTTCAAAAGGATTGTTGCGACAGGCATCCAAGATGACGATATTGACATCTGCTGTGGCGAGTTGTAGTTTTTTGAGTAAAACATCAGCTGGATAAGCCTCTCTTTCTACATCCACTTGATCTTCTATTTGGTGTGCAATGGGGATTAGGTAATTGGTACCCCCAATCTGCATACCATGCCCAGAATAATACACACAGGCAATGGTGCGATAGCCACTTTGTTTGGCCTTTTGCACTTGATCTCTGAATTGATTGATATCCCGTTTCATTGCACTAAGGTTGCGATGGGTGCGAATGCTAGTCTCAAATCCCAGCTTTTCCAATATACTCCCCAAGGCTTGCGCATCCTTGGCGGGGTTCTTGAGCGGAGCTTCTGCATAATTGCCATTGCCGATTAGTAGGGCCAAACGCTTTTCGGCTTGGGCGGATAGCATGAGATAGCAGGAAAGTTGAACGAATAGTAAGAGGAGTAGGCGCATAGTGAGGAGTTTTTGAGGGTGTAGTTTTGTGAAAATCGATCGGCTTCGCCGATATAAAGGGTAAAAGAACTAAAGCTTAATAAGCCCTGAGGCATCGAAACCCAATATTAAGGTTCCTGCCACCTGGATTGCCGCTGCCCCGGTAAGCCGCGCGCACATTGCTATAACTGTTGTACCACGAACCGCCCCTAAGTACATGATACTCACCTTGAATTGGGCCCTGAGGATTGCTTTGCTTTATCGTGGGATAAGCCTTTTGATGCCAATCCCAGCACCATTCCCAAACATTGCCGCTCATATCAAATAGGCCAAGTGGATTGGCCTGGTAAGACCCAACGGAAGCAGTCTTTCCAACTTTTTGTCCATAATTCGCATATCGGGAAAGATCCTTGGGTACATTGGTGCCAGCCCATTTATCCGGCTGGGGTTTTCCACCGCCCGCCGCGTATTCCCACTCTGCTTCGGTGGGCAAGCGATAGCCACTGGCGCTCCAATTGCAGGTGACGAGCCAATTTTTATTGTCATTATCATTTTGGTTATTGAGGTCTTTACGGGTTTTATCAATAGTATATACTTCTTGTAAACCTTCTTGCGCACTGCGCCAATTACAGAATTCTATCGCATCATACCAATCTACGTTGATTACTGGGCGATTGCCGCGGCCCCAGCCTTCATCATTTGGTTTTTGGCGACCAGTAGCCACGCAGAAGGCATCAAACTGGGCGAAGGTGACTTCGGTTTTATCCATCATAAAAGGAGAGAGCAATACACTGTGGATGTTTTTTTCGTCATCCTTACCATCTTTACTGCCCATTTGAAAGCTTCCTCCTGGAATTAGGATCATACTTTCCGGGATAATTCGCTTATTGGACCCAAGAGGTTCGGCCCTTTTAATAAAAGCAAAGTCTTCATAAAAGGAAGACTGCGTCCAGGGTTTTTGAGTGTTTTGAGTACGTTCAACCACCGATTTATTCACCAGGCGAAACAATTCCTCTACGGAGAGATTGGGGGTTCGCACATGCTGTAGGAAGGAGAGCACATAGGGGCTGTTGGAATAGCGGCGATCGCCGGAGTCAGCTACTTGACGGGGGGCAGTGGCAAAAGAAATGAACATACCGGCCTTGCCCTCGCTTTGAGGTGGTGCATAGCCTTCAAATAAGTCACCAGCCCCCTTGGATCGGCCCAAGCTCTTGGTCAAGGGGTTGTTGCGACAGGCATCGAGCATAATAATATTCAGAAAGTTGCCGTGGGATTCTAGTCGATCGAGCGTTTGCTGGAGGTTGATGGCGCGATAGGTGAGGTCGGCTGTGCTCACGATTTTGCTGCGGATGGGTAGCAAGTAGTTGGTGCCATTTACCTGCATGCCATGCCCAGAGTAATAGAACAAAGTGACCAATCTTTTTCCGTTGCGTTTAACTTGTTGTATTCTGCGTTCGAATTTATCAAGCGCCGTCTGCATAGCGGCCTGATCCGCATCCGTAGCGCGGATCACTTCAAAACCCAGCGTCTGACGTAGTACCTGGTAGAGGCTGTCCACATCATTGCGGGGATTATCTAGTGCAGTACTATAGCGATACTTGCTATTGCCGATCAGCAGCGCGATTCGAGTTTCACTTTGACTCCACAGCAATTGCCCTAAGAGTAGGAGGCAGAGTATTCCGCTGAATCTTTTCATTTTGCTTTGGTTTTTTCTTCAAAGAGGTTGGTCAAAAACATACCCACGTACAGGCCGAAAAAGGTTTCCACACCTACAATAGCATTGGTCATTACCTCGAAACTAGGGGCATTAAAAAAGGCCGTCAAGCTTACGAGCAAGATCAAACTCAGCATGTGAATACCAATGATGGTATTAGACAGTAGAATATAGTTTTTACTGAGTGGAGGGCCTTTGTGCTGGCCTTCCTGCGCGTGTGGGTTAGCAATGATGTATTTGACTAATGCCGTGAGATAAACCGCTTTGATTGGTGCCAGTCGCTTGATTAGGTCGGAAAATTCTGGTAGCGTGAAGCCGCCCAAGAAATAATAGATGGCGACCAGAATCAACAAACTCAGACTGGAAATAAAGATGAATTTTCCGAGTCGTGCTCGGTGTTGATGCATGTCTATGGCCATTAGGGGCGTTTTTTCATGAACTGGTTAATACGGGATTTTATCTTCCTTTTATATTCATCCATATAAGTGGATTTAGAATCAAGGTCGATATCGGTATATTCTGTTTTGCGTGGCGCACGGAAAATCCCGGAACCATAGGAGCCATATACCTCATAATAAATCTTGATGCTTTGCCCCTCCGTTTTGAAAGTGAGATCAAGCAAGATGCGTTCATAGTATCCTAATACCAAGTCATTGAGGATCTCTTTTTTCAGGTTCCAGATGATAAAAGACAATTGTAAGGGTTCTTCATCGAAAATGTCATATTTCACTTCTCGAAAACGCGTGCTTTTTTCTCGATAATACTCCGCAAAGAACTGCCGGAGTTTACTTCTGGTGAGTGCTAAATTGGCGGCTCCATCTCCGATGACCGCACCCGGTATTTTACTGAAATCAATGCGGATAGAGTCAATCCGTGACGACTTTGGGTTCGTTTCATTGATCGCGAGGGTATCAGCTCGGTATCGCATGTCCACATAGTGATTGTTTTGATCCGAGCGAATACGTAACCCGGCTTGTGCCTGCTCCAATTGAAACATAAATAGCATTTGTTGGAATAGCTTTCGCCGTAAGTCCGTACCATATTTGGCTTCATAGCGTTCTTTAAAGCTGATCCAGTCATTGCCATTCGGTATTCGAAGGTCGAGCAATACCAGTTCTGGGAATATCTGTAGGTCGTGAACGCGTAAGACTTTCTTCAATTCCGTACCTTCTAGCCAGCGTTCGTATTGAGATCGTGCCTGGTGTAAAAAATCCCAGTCTTGCGTTAAGTCTTGTGCGGAGGAGGCTGTGAAACTCATCAGCAGAGCCAAGCATAAGAGACCACGTTTATATGGATTCATGTAGAACTTTAATTTAAATAATCCCAGATTAATGCTAATGTGAAAATACAAAGTTTTAGGTTTGAAATAACTTTTGCTTGTTTTCCGCTACGTGAATTTTCCCGAAACTAATAAAAGTATACTTCCTGCACCTGCTAGGCCGATCCTAGAATCTTTTATATTTGCTAACGCAAAAACATCTCCATTCGCAACGACTTATCCAACTCAACCTATGCAAGCCATTTTATACGACAACTTTCGCGAGCCTTTACGGATTGAATCAGTTCCCGATCCTATACCCAGTCCACAGGGTGTGGTACTGAGGGTGGAGGCAAATGGACTCTGTCGTAGTGATTGGCATGGGTGGATGGGGCATGATCCGGATATTACACCTCCGCATGTACCCGGACATGAGCTAGCCGGGGTGATAGTGGATAAAGGGGCCAATGTGTCGCGTTGGGAAGTGGGGGATAGGGTAACCTTGCCTTTTGTGGGAGGGTGTGGGCATTGTCCGGAATGCTTATCCGGGAATCATCAAGTATGTGATAATCAATTTCAACCCGGGTTTACACACTGGGGGGCATTGGCGCAGTTTGTAGCTATAGAGTATGCGGATATCAATTTGGTGCGCTTGCCGGATGAACTGGATTTTGTGACGGCAGCAAGTCTGGGTTGTCGTTTTAGTACTGCGTTTCGAGCAATTGTAGCGCAAGGTAGAGTAGGAGGGGGAGAGTTTGTAGCCATTCATGGCTGCGGGGGCGTTGGGTTGTCCGCCATTATGATTGCGCAGGCTTTAGGGGCGAATGTAATTGGTATCGATATTAATCCACAGCAATTGGAACTGGCTAAGGCTTTGGGAGCGGTGGCTACCATCGACGCGAATAAGGTCAAGAATCCGGTGGAGGCGATTCGGGATTACAGCCAAGGAGGAGTGCAAGTATCCGTGGATGCCTTGGGTAGCCCGGTAACTTGCTTTAATTCTATTTCGAGTTTGCGAAAGCGAGGCAAGCATATCCAGGTAGGCTTGATGGTGGGAGATCATAGACACCCCCGTATTCCAATGGATAAGGTAGTGGCACACGAATTAGAAATCTATGGGAGTCATGGTATGCAAGCTTACGAATATCCCCGAATGCTTGATATGATTAAAAGAGGCTTGTTGCAACCAGAAAAATTAATTGGTAGAAAGATATCCCTCAAAGAAGCGGTCGAAGAACTGCCGAAGATGGAATCTTATCATGGGGTAGGCGTCACGGTAGTAGATCAATTTGAATAAAAAGTACAATTCCTATAAAATGAGTAAAACGATTGTTTCCTATAATGTAAACGGCATTCGAGCCGCCGTCAAGAAAGGCTTAGTGGATTGGTTGAAAGAAGGACATTATGATGTTCTATGTGTACAGGAAACCAAAGCTCAACTGGAACAAGTGGACACCAGTCCTTTTGAAGATTTAGGATATCAACACCATTGGTATTCTGCGGAAAAGAAAGGTTATAGTGGGGTAGCTACGTTTTCTAAACAAGCTCCTGATTTAGTGATAGAGGGGTGTGGGATCGAAAAATACGATCGAGAAGGGCGAATTTTAAGGACGGATTTTGGAGATCTGACTCTGCTGAATTGCTATTTCCCTTCTGGAACTTCTGGTGATGAGCGCCAGGCTTTCAAAATGGAGTTTCTAGCGGACTTTTTTGATTGGATAGGTGAATTGCGGAAGGAACGGCCCCAGTTGCTGATCGTGGGAGATTATAATATTGCGCATACGGAGATAGATATTCACGATCCGGTTCGGAATAAGAAAAGTTCCGGCTTTTTACCGGAAGAAAGGCAATGGCTCACCCAATGGTTCGAAAGTGGGTTTGTAGATGCGTACCGGCATTTGAACCCAGAAAAGGTGGAGTACAGTTGGTGGAGCTATCGAGCCAATGCCCGTGCTAATAACAAAGGTTGGCGGATTGATTACCAGTCAGCGACGGAGAACCTGGCAGAACGCTTAAAAACGGCACATCATCTGGGGGATGCCAAGCATTCCGATCATTGTCCGGTCTTTTTGGAGATAGACATATAAATGCGGATGAAAATCGTGGAAGGAAGTATAGCAGCGGCTGTAGCCATTTCTCGGCAAATTCCCAATTTTCAGCACCCCCCTGATGAATTAGCTTATGAAAAGCGGCTATTAGGGGTACCTCATTTGATCCTAATTGCGTACCAAGAAGAGCAGCCGATGGGTTTCAAGGTGGGATACGAAAGAGATGGATATTTTTATTCCTGGATGGGGGGCGTCTTGCCCGCTCATCGGCGCAAAGGGGTGGCAAAAGCACTGGCAGATGCACAAGAGGAATGGGCTAAGAAGCACAACTATTTTTCTATTACCTTTAAAACGCGAAACCAACATAAGGCCATGTTGTTATTTGCAATAGGAAATGGTTTTGACATCATTGGTTTTGAAGGGAAGGAAGATGTCTCAACCAACCGGATCTGGTTGCGGAAGACTCTCTAACAGAGGTTACGCTCCCCTAATTCATCACCACAACAAAATTGATTGACATGAATCGAATTTTTAGCCTCCTGTGTTGTTTGCTGCTTTGCGGTACCCTGGTAACGGCCCAGAGCTTCTCTGGAGGATTTAAAGCAGGCCTGAATTTCTCAACGCTCTCCGGTGGAGAAATCGAAACGGACAATAGTGGTTCGGAAGTAGAAGATTTTGGATTCAATACTGGTTTTCACATCGGTGCGGCCTTCAATTTGAAACTCACGGATAATTTTGGCTTTCGAGCGGAATTCCTATTCAACCAAAAAGGAACGGACTATAGCTTTGATGGCCCCTCCTATTGGATTTTTGGCCCAGAAACAAATAGCCCTGTGATTGGTGTAGGTACTCGGGTGACAGATTTGAAAGTTTCAAATACATACTTAGATATACCCCTCATGGCCTACGTTCAGCTAGGAAGAGTAGAACTATCTGGTGGTTTGAATGCTGCGGTTATGATTTCTTCGCGTGGTACGGGTGAAAGTACTTTCAATGGACAGACGTTGAATGGCTCAACCATTGGTTTATTTACCGTAAACCTCAATCATAACTACTTCAGCGATGATCCGGGCGAGGCAAAATCAGATATCATGGAACAAGTTTCAATCGGGGGCTCTACCATAGAAATTCCCTCCAGTATTGGGGCCTACTATTTTAGATCAGAGGTGGAAGATAATCTATTCGATCGCTTAGATTTTGGTGTAGTGGCTGGGATTGGCTTCTTTTTAAATCGGGGATTATATCTAGGATTCAGAGCGAATTGGGGGCTTCCAGATGTGACAAAGTCGGCAGCAGATATTTCTAATGTGCGCTTAGATACACAGCAGACTTTTGTCACGAGAGATGATAAAGATAAGAATCTAAGTTTGCAGGCTTCAATCGGCTTTAGTTTTTGACAACCAACTAATTTAGCACAATTATTTTTGAAGAGCGTGCTTAATTGTATTTTTTCGGTAATTGAAGAATAAATTCAGAAAAAACTATCCCTTTTTCAAAAATATTACATTTCTTTGCATTATAAGACGGTAGAAGTAACGAAATTTCGTTGAGAAAAGAATTTGTTTAAGTTGATTGTTGGATAACCGTCTTCTCTGAATTCGACTAAAGATATTTAACGATAGTTTTCATTTGGTTTTTTGGGGTTATACAAGAGGCGATCACAGCAAGTGATTGCCTCCTTTTTTTGTTATTTCTACTCTTTCTTAATTTCCAACACTATTTGATAGGCCTCCTTTTCTATTGTGTTTCCCTTCTCGGGATAGGGATTGACTTCTAACAACCTAAAGCTGTAACCTGAAGCCCTCCCGACGGAAGCTTTCTCTCTTCCTGGCTGATAAGTTAGCGCTAAGGTGTCCACTCCCATTTTCCCAATGACGAGTTCTGCTATAGCTTCTCCTTCCCAGATACAATTCACACCTTTAGGGCAGCGTGAATCTTGTGTTACCTGAGTAAAGTGAACGATCATGTCTGGTGTTCCGATTGCCATCTTTTGCTCTCCAACTTGCAGACTAAAGGGTTTTTGCAGTTCAAAGGATGGGAGTTGCTCTTCGCATTGCATGGCCATTAGGGCCAGCCCTAGCAGACAGATGTGTAGTTTTTTCATAGGCGATTAGTTTTACGCTTTGCTTAGTGCTCTGGGCTATTTGCTGATGTAAGCCTCAAAGTATTTGCATTTTGATCTGATTAGTTGATAGATATCTGTATCTGAATAGTTTTCTTTTAACAAGGCGAAGTTTTCTCTTAGGGGAGGGGTGCCCGGAGGAGTATCTACAAAATACGCGTTTTGCTCGCATTTTGCCGCCATAAATAGAGCCTTTGCCGTGATTTCGCGATCAATTGCGGCGACCCTAGCACGTTCAAAATAAAGTCTAGCTACTGAACAGTCAAAAAATTCCTTGTTTCCTAAAGGGTATTCTGGATGAGTAACTACATAATTCCGACTCCCTCGCCGCAAGCGCTTCATACTTGCACCGCTCCTATATAAATCGAGCATTTGCCAGCTATAACCAAAGTAGGTCATATTATAAAAAGCTAAGCCCAGGCGGTAATAGATATTGGCTGCCTTGTCTCGGTCTTGCTCTGCTTCGGCCATATACTCCATACGCACCATATCCTGCAAGATTTCTCCTTTGTTAAAAACCTGTACAGCGGGAGGTAGCGCATAGCGAACGGTGTCCTTGAAGTGTTCTAGATAAGGATGAAAAAGCCCAAAGTTGTCCCAGTTCTCCAAGGGAATCCGCTTAAACGTCTCTAAGGCCTTCTCTATCTCTCCTCGACTAAGGAAATGGTTTGTTTTAAGGTTGAGGAGATCTTCCTCTATTGTACTTCCATCAGGTTTTAGCACGAGTGTCTTTTCGAAGCGATTGGCGGATTCATCACGACAAATTTCTAGCAGATTATCGACCATTCTTTCGCCGGAGTTAACCTTGAGATCTTTGATAGAGTATTGGGCCAGGAAGGCTTTTCCCGCATCACCGGATTCTCTGTATAGTTTAGTCAATTTATCTCGCATGAAGTCCGGAAAGTCCGTGTATTCGCGATAGACTTCGCTGTTCCGCTGGATGTCTGCCGCTTGATCTTCTACTTCGCTTTCTGCTCTAGCCCAGTCACTGATTTGCAGGGCGAGTTCAAAGGCATCTAGTTGATTGAGCAAAGTGTCATTTTCAGTAAGATCCCGAACCTCACTGAAACTCTGAGCAGCGAAATAATAGTTGCCGGCCAATAGTTCTAAATACCCTTCGGCAAGCTTCCAGATTTCTGGCCGCCTTACTTTACCCTCCACTTCAATTTCTCGGATAAATTTTTGCAACTCAATCACCTTTTCACCGGCATCTGGCCGTGGAATTTTATATAGTCTTTCATTCTGCCTTCTTCGATTATTGAAATCAAGCCCAAGTAAATCCTTCTCTAATCTTTTGATCTCCCTGAGCAGCAATAATTCCAGATTTTCATTGCTTGGCTCATAGCGATAAATATTCCGCATTTCCTCAACCAACTTGGCATTTTGGGATTCTGCCCGCAAAATGTGGAGCACTGCCCGCTCATGATTATCTTGACACATCAGCAGGCAGTCTTCCCATTCTTCATCCGTCTTGATGGTAAAGCTGTGAAACGCGGAATAGCGTTTGCTAGGGCATTTATCAAAAATCTGAGAAAAGAGGTAGGCTGCACGAACGGTTTGACCGAGTTCCAATAATGCTCCAGCATAATGCCCCAAAATCCAGTACTCAATCAAACTCGGATCGTTATCTACTTTGGGCATCAGATACTCGTACAGGGCTACTGTTTGCCGATAGTTCTTCATGTAATGAGCAAGGCGAACAATTTGATAAACGTAGCGGAGGCGGAAATACTCAGATTTGGTACGTTTGAAGAGAACCTGTCCTTGTTCGATTAAGTTCTCCATCTCGTTAAGATCCTTTTGGTCGGTTTCCCACGACCGTCGGGCAATGGCATGGGGTTCGCACTGTTTGGCAAAGATGAGGTAATCTATGGCCTCTGTACATTTATAGCGATAGAGATAACGGGCGAAGGAGTTAGAGGATAAGGGGGGCCCTAATGAACTCCAGGGGAGTAATTCTCCCGCAATTGTTGACCTAAGATCGTTGAGGTCACGAATGCTGGCGGCATAGACTACAGTCTTGATATCCGCTTTCTTGGGTACCTCGCAATAGCGTTCCCACCATTCATGGATATTCTGCTCCTGCTGCACTACTTGATGCCCCTGGTATAGATCAAAAACCTCTGCAAAACCTAGGGTGAAGGGGGCATAGGGAGAATTCAGTTGGGCTATTTCAGGCTTGAGAAAAGAGTAACCATGAAATTGAGTGTATGCCGGACCACAATCCGTGGCACTTGGAAGGGGATAGAGAAGAATGAGGAGGAATAGAATCCCTAATCGGAGTATTCGATAGATAGAAGTATCAATAGAAGAATTGCTGTTCCTGGGCATATCGGGTAGTAGTAAGGGTGAAGAGCTCAAGCCTGTTGCCTACTCTCTTTGTTCAAACTGTTCAATCAAATTGGATAAAGCCTTATGGGGAAATCTTTGCACGATGGGCATATCCAAATGATAATAAGCTAATGTAAAGCTTTTCCGTGGAAAATAAGGCTTTAGCATTTCAATGGCTTTCCGCAAATCTAATAGCTCACTGGCTTCTAATCGAAGTTGATCTCCCTTGTATAGATAGTAGCCGTCAAGGTAGGTGCTTTTGATTACCTGAATGTGGGATTGGTCGACTTGGGTAAACCGAGCTGTATCCTGTAATTGCTCTGGGCCAAGTTCATTGATTAGTTTAATCATTTGACCATCACGAAACAGAACCCCCCATCTAAATAGAGGGAGAGCTAAGTCTAGAGGAATGGGATAGGCCGCCGATGGAATTATATATTGAGTAGCAGTCTCTAGGTTGAGGATGGAATTTGTTTCGTTCCACTGAGTGACTTCTCCCATATTGTAAAACATCAACATGCCTCGGTCTACGGGGGGAATCCCTGTTTGATCTGGGTACTTCAATTGATGTAAGCGAATGGTAGCGCTTAACAGTTGATCGCGACTAAGGTATTGTTCTCTCAGTGTCTCCAGGAGTAAGAAATAGTTATGGCGGGTCTGTTGGGACCAATCACAGTCTATTTGTATTTCGGGGATAGAGACAGGCCCAAACTGCTGTTCAAGCTTTTGGATGAGTTGATATAGGCGTTGCGCCAGCAGTTTCACTGCTGAGCTTTCTAGGTTCAAGAGGCTACGATTGGTAATAAATACGGTTGGGACTATGGTATCCGGAAGAAAACTATTGGTATCTACCTGCAAACGGGCTAAGGGAAAAGGCTCAGGTGCTCCCTTTTGCTTATCTATGTCGAAAAACTTAACATACAATTTATTGGAGTAGGTGTTATCAAGATATTTTTGCTCTACATCAGAAAGGTTTAATCGGGTTTGCCAGTGATAGAATGCCGGTGAGACTTGATAAGATGTATTTTCTATCTTTTTAGAAACGCTATTTTGGCAGGCTGTTAAACAAAAGAGATAAAAAAAGAGTTTGTAAAGGGTGACAAATTTTTTTTTTATTGGGTATTCGGTATGTTTCTTTTGCACTTACAGAACTTTAAGGTTTACAATAATTTAGCATATTTAAGTTAGCCTTATTCCCATCCAACTTACACGAATTTGACCTTTCCCTAAAAGTGTTGAGGTAACTTTCCCGAAAAAAGGCCCGTATAATAAGACCGGTTCTAAACCCCCTGAGAACAATGATGAAAACTTTTATCTTTGACCCGCTCAAATAACCCTGGCAATATGCAGCTTTTTACCCGACGATGCTTATCTCTTTTTGTTCTCTGGAGCATCTACTCATTTCCTGCTTATGCTACGACTACGACCCCGATATTTGATGAGGAAGTCATCAAAGAAAGATTAGATACGTTGTCTGATGAGGTGGTTGCTCCAAAATACGTCACAGCGGTTAAGGGATATCTCAAAGGATATCTAGTCAGGAATCGTAAGAATGCCGAAAGAATTCTAGGAAGAACTGTTCTATATTTTCCCATCTTCGAACACTATCTCAAAGCGCACGGTTTACCCGATGATCTAAAGTATTTGGCGGTGGTAGAGTCAGCCCTGAAACCTCGCGCAACCTCGCGGGTGGGCGCTGGCGGCTTGTGGCAGTTTATGCCGGCTACTGGGAAATCCTTAGGGCTGGACATTACTTCGCAAGTCGACGAGCGATGGGATCCACACAAATCTACGGAGGCCGCCATGCGGTATCTCAATAAGCAATATAAGCGATTTGATGATTGGGCGCTAGCACTAGCTGCCTATAATTCAGGTTCCGGGCGCGTAAGACGGGCTATTAAGAGAGGACGAAGTAAGAACTTCTGGCGCATTCAGCGCTTTTTGCCTAGGGAAACGCGCAACTATGTTCCAGCCTTTATTGCAGCTAACTACATGCTCAATTACTATGAGGAGCATGGATTAGTTCCCGAATATCCAGATTTGGATATTCAAATAACGGAGACCATTAAAATTTACAATTCCATTAGTTTCTATCGCGTTGCCCAATTGACCGAACTTCCATTGGAAATCATAGAAACACTCAACCCCTCGTATAAAAGAGGACGTATCCCCACTCATGCAGAAGGTCATTATTTGACCCTCCCCAAACGCGTGATGCCGGCGGTAAAAGATTTTCTAGAGGCGCAGCGACCGGATGGGGCCTTCGAGAGTCATGTATTTAGTAGTCCGGTATTTGTGGAGGCGCCCGCCAAACGATTTACCAATGCCAAATACATCAAAAGTATTTATGTAATCAGAGAGGGTCAAACCCTGACTTCGATCGCAAAGGAAGTAGGTGTATCCGTGCAGCAACTAAAAATGTGGAATACCTTGCGAAACTCGGATATCCAGGCTGGCCAGGAATTGATTCTATATTTCCCAAAGTCCTTCAAGCGATTCCGCCCCTTTAAACCGATGGCAGCCATGGAAGAAATACCGGATATTGCCTTAGTGGAATTAGAACATATCGGCTTGAAGAACCCATCCCTCATTCACGTCGGCCGGCAATTTGAATATTATTATGTGACGCGTAAAGAAAAGCCTTCAGCTATAGCCAATCGTATTCCTGGTCTTAACTACGATAAGTTAATGCTATTAAATGGTTGGCAAAAAGATCGTCCTTTGAAACCGGGGACCTTGGTTAAGGTACGGAGGGTTGGGGAGGAAACAGATGATTAAGTACTTGCATTCTGTTCAAGGAATGCGCAAAAGGGGCTGCTTTTACATGAGCAGCCCCTTTTGCTTTCCACTCGGTAACAATGGTTGTAAAGCCGCTCTTCAAAAGCCCTATTCCTCCCTCCTGTGAATTAATTTATTAAAAATTAAATTTTTTTCTACTTCTTAACAATAAGGGAGAAAGGCTCAGCGTTTCTTTTCTGAATTTTGCATAGTTAACAACTCCGAATACTCCTAACAAAAGTTAACTATACACCTAAAATTAACTAATAACTAAACCTCCTTACCTAGCGAAGCAAAATTTTACAATTAGAAAATTTTAATCCGACTCCCAATTAAGGTCCTGCTCTGGATAAACCTGCGGGATGCTAGGAGAAAACTACAGTCCTTTTAGGAGGAAAATTACACGAAAATAAATAAGGATTTAGGCTTGGCAGTAGTCAAACGTTGTGTTGACGGTGGCAATATCTTGCTCACTGAAAGACACCGTATGGAGACCTCCCCGCAAAACCAGCAAGGCAAATTGTAAATAAAGCCACAAAACATGGTCTTCGTAGTCACAAAATAATGTTCTCCCTGCTGAAAGCCACAATCCCTTTTTCGAAACCAAGTATTTGGTCCCCAATAGACCATTTGAAGACCCCGATGACAATTTGAAAACTGATGGTCCAGTCGGGACCATCTTCTTTTGCCCATTGAGAGAGTAGTTTGAACCATCAGCGGCGGTGAGGAGGCTTAAGGGCACAAGCCCCTGCCGCTGCGTTTTTTCAACTACTGCTCTCAATGGGCATCTTCTTTTATCCCCTTTCCTACTTTCGTCACCTCAATTTTTCCTGTTGTCCCTTTATTATTAAATGTTGGTTGTCTTTACAATTTCTTTTAGGTACTTTTGAATAGAAGCCGCCGAAGGTAATGAAGTATTACTTTTAGCGTATAACCCACAAAATTCTTCATTAAAAAATTTCATTTGGGTATGGATATTATGAATTTACTTCAGGGCCAATTATCTGAGGGCGTCTTGGACCAACTCACCCAACAAATTGGTGCTTCCGATAAAACGCAAACTGCTACTGCAACTGCTGGTATCATGAACACCTTAGTTGGAGCTTTGGCAAAAAATGCCTCAAATCCTGAAGGTGCGCAGTCGCTAAGCAATGCATTGGATCGTGATCACGACGGTAGTGTGTTGGACAATGTTATGGATATGTTCACTGGTGGTGGACAGGCTCCTGAGCAAAATAGCCGTGCGATGAATGGGGCCGGTATCTTGAATCACATCCTAGGGGATCGCCAGGGTGGAGCTATTGATATGATTAGTAAGATTAGTGGTCTTGATTCTGGAAAAACGGGCAATTTGATGACTATGCTAGCCCCTATGTTGATGGGAGCGCTTGGAAGACAAAAGCGTCAGCAAGGATTGGATGTAGGAGGTCTAGCGAACTTGCTTACAGGAACCGTAACACAAGAAAACCAATCGCCGCAGAATCCAACCATGAGTCTGGTGACTAAATTCTTGGATAGTGATGGTGATGGCAGCATTACTGATGATGTAGCCAGCCTTGGTATGAAGCTATTGGGAGGTCTATTTGGCCGCAAGCGATAGTAGCGATAGTAGCATCTAGAAAGTAAAATGGCTTGTCTATAGCTATATGGGCAAGCCCCCAAATACAAAGGAGTCATTCCGACAAGAAAGTCTAATAGCAGACTTGTGTGGAATGACTCCTTTTTTGCGAGTCGTTATAAAGTTGATCTACGGATGTACGTTCGAGACACCCGTTTAATTTACATGAATAACGGGTGATATGCTAGATCAAGATTTTTGTTGCCAGTGGGAAGTCCCCAGCAAGCAAATATCTTAAGCGCTTTCTTTCTCTTTTCTTTCCGCCTCTTTGATTCCTTCTTTCAACTCACTTTCGATAGTAGATCGAGCTGTGTTAAATTCTCTGATGCCTTTACCGATTCCTCTCATTAGTTCAGGAATTTTCTTTCCACCGAACAACAACAAGATCGCAAAGAAAATAACCAACATCTCGGGCCCTAAAAAATTGAACAGCAATAAAGCTTTCATATTTCTGTTTTTTAATGATTTACAAAAGTAACAACTTAACAAGACAATTTGGCGTGGGTCTTGCTCCTTCCTGCCCCAAAAATCTTGCCTTTTATACTGCGCATACCGCTATACTAACGATATTTTATAGTTTTTCCCTACTTTTTCAAGCCTATTTCTCGTAGGCGCTCATCTAAATATTCTCCTGCCGTAATGGGTTCATATGCTAGAGGATGGGCTTCATCTACACACTTTTCTAGGCATGTGAGATCCATATCACTCTTTGGATGCAGGAAAAAGGGAATCGATAGCCTTGGTAAATGCCATTCTTCTTTGGGAGGATTAACTACCCTGTGCGTTGTTGACTTCAGGTAGTTATTGGTTAATCGTTGCAACATATCTCCTACATTGATGACGATCTCATCCTCTTCGGGTGTAATATTTACCCATTCATCCTCCATATTGAACAGTTGGAGTCCTCCTGCCGAGGCTCCCACTAATAAGGTAATGAGATTGATGTCCTCATGTTGCTCAGCGCGAATGGCGGAGGCAGGCTCGACGGTAATGGGGGGATAGTGAATGGCACGTAAGATGCTATTCCCTTCCTTAATCTTATCGTCAAAATAATGCTCTCCGAGTTCTAAATGTATCGCTATGGCTTGCAGCAAAGCACGCCCTGCTCTTTCAAAAGCCTGGTACAACTCTATTCCTGTGGAAGTGAAGGAAGGAGCTTCTGCTACGTGGACATTAGCAGGGTATTGAGCTGCGGCGGGATGGTCGGCTGCTACTTCTTGTCCAATCTGGAAAAATTCCTTTAGATCTGCTACTTGAGACTGTTTAGCATGTTCCTTACCAAAGGAGGTGTAGCCACGTTGTCCAGCCATTCCTGGCACTTCATATTTTTGCTTGGTATCCGTTGGCATAGCGAAAAACCCCTTCGAGGTGGCATAAAATCTTTCGATTAGCTCCTTGGGGATACCGTGATTGATCACTCCAACAAATCCTATTTCATGGAACGCATTACCCAATTCCTTAACAAAGGCGGCTCGTTCCTCGGCATTACCCTCCGTGAATTTAGATAAGTCAACGACCGGAATCGTTCTTTTTCTCATACAGTATATATATTTTTTGTTTGCCTATTTGAATCTTTACCGGATTTGTTCAAGTAAGGCTTGATGATTGCTTTTATCCAATAATGAATTTACAACAAAAATAGGATTTAGTACCTAAGAAAGACTGGGGGAAATCAACCTACTTTGCTCTATGCCAGGACTTTTACAATTATTTTACCTGAGGGGCTGATTCTTGGGCTTAGTGGGGCTAATCTAACGCTAAATCTATGAAGCCAACATGTATATTTGGCAGTCTCAAGCTTTATTTTAGCGACGGGGCCTGTACTTTGACTCATCCAGCAATAATTGGGCATCCCTGAGATTCAGGAGCGCCTCAATACTCACCTCTGGATGACGCTGCATATATCTTTTAACAATTTGTAGGCCCATCCAGTTGCCTACCCGCCCTGGGGCTTCTGCGGGCATATCCGTTGGGCCAGTGGGGCTATACTCAACTAGTTTCCGAATTTTCCGAAACTCAGTAGAATAAAGCAACTCATTTTCTATGAAGTGAGACCAAATATTGAATTCATTCTCCGCTAGCCATTCCACTTGTGTTGGTGTCATTTCCAATAGCACTGAATCCGGTGCATATGGAAGGAGTAATTCTCGTAGATATAGCTTTTTCCCATTGTGCACCATCAAATCCAGCAGCCGCTCACCCGGCGCAGGTCCAATGTGATCCTCAATAAGGGGTTGCAGGGTTTTGGAAACCAAATGATCCCGATTATAGGTGCGTACCATGTAATCTGAGAAGTTCGAATTCTGTGGGTTGTATTTCCAATAGGGGTAATCGGCACCCAAGAAAAAATCTAAGCCGATAGCTAAGGCTTGTTCGCCGTAAATGAAGGCAGCAATGGAATACTCTGAAAGAAAAGTCGTAAAAGTCGGAATATCGGCAGTAGGGAAGTAGTAGCGATAAAACTGCATAGCCTGCCTCAATTCGTCTCGAATATCGCTTATATCTTGATAAATTAACTGGGTGGTATCATACAGGTGAGTTAAACCTGGGTGACTAATAAAACCTCGCATGTAGGGAAGATGTCCCTCTGGAGCTACTTCGGGATTTCTTGATCCTAATACAAAGTTGAAATATACTTCACTGAATTCGGGGTAGGCTTGTTCCAGTTCAGCCATACTTGCTTCGAATTGAGTCGTATCTACAGCAAAAAGCGCTTGTTCAAATCGATCGATTTTTACCTCTACCTCAATATCAGAAACATCGGGTACGTTTTTCCGCTTGTCGTTGCTACAAGCAGTGATTGCCAAGATTGAAATTAGTACTATTGCTAGATTGAATTTTTGCCTCATTTGTGGTCTTAAATTGTGCAGGCTTGAAGATTCTGACTACTAAAAAATTAGATATTAAGATGACAAGCCATACCTTTGCTCTATCCTAGTGTTCACAATTCTGTTACTGTGTTCTAAAAGTGTCGTCCAATAAGAACAGGAAAATAATAAGCACAGTTTTGTAGTTTAATACAGAGCTTGCTCTTGAATCAAAAAACTGCATAATGATGAAAAAAATTGTTGCTATTGCAGCCTTTTTATCGCTAAGTTTATCCATGATGGCTCAGGATGATCTCCGTTTTGGCTTTCAGTTGAGTCCTTCTTTTAGCTGGATGAACACAAATACCTCAAAAATAAACCCCAGTGGAACTAATTTAGGACTTAAGCTAGGCATGACCGGTGAGTACTATTTCCGGGAAAATTATGCTTTCACTAGTGGTATTGGTTTCTACTTCAATAATGGGGGAACATTGCTACATGACTTTGGCGGTTCTTACTGGCCAAATTCTGATCTTCCATCTTCATTGGACACACTACCCAATAATGTGAAGCTAAAATATAGCATTCAATATCTCGAGATACCCGTTGGTCTTAAGCTTCGGACGCGCGAATTTGGATACCTACGGTACTTTATGGAACCGGCTATCACCATCGGTTTGAAGACGCAGGCGAGAGGTACCATTGAGGGCACCGGCGTAAAGAGTGATGAAAAATATAATATTCGCAGAGAGGTCAATGTGCTTAATTTAGCATGGGGCATTACAGCGGGGGTAGAATATAGTATTTCGGATAATACAAGCTTGATTGGGGGGCTAGGTTTTCAGGTGGGATTTACTGATGCTACTGACGATAAGGGGCAAGTATTTGATCCCGAGCGTGGAACGGTTAGAGAACGTTCAAAAGGCACCAATAACAGCATTACCGTTCGCTTAGGCATCTTGTTCTAGGCTGCTATATTTCTTTCTTTTAGGTTCAACTGCTGTAAACCTATCTGCCTCAAGGGCTAATATTAAGCCTAATAGGGGAGAAGGTTTACAGCAATTTTGTTTTTAGGCATGATAGGTAATTGATCATGACCCCGAGGGTATAGCTTAGCCTAGTTAGGGCTTCGTTCTTTTCCCATTTTTGATGCCTGTCGGGAAAAGCTCACCAGTATCCTGCGACATTTTCCTATAATATTGTATTTCCGATATTTTAAATGTGTTTCTAAATTTATTTATTGATAAGTTAACATATTTAGCCTCGAATTTTATTTTTGCTTAACAGAACATATTTCAGTTGATGCTATATAGCTGTATATCAATATTTTGATTTAGCGACCGAACCTCACATCACATGCCGAGTCTGTAAGATTGCATCATACGGTATTGCCAAAACGAATACGAATGAACTTTTCGGAGGATTGTTCCTTGTTCATTGCACTAACTACTGCCCCTCTAGGAAAGGTAGAAGAACAATTGAAGGAAATAAGAGCTTTATTTAGGGGATACAAAGAAAAGCAGGATGATATTAGCAACCCGATTGAAAATAGAGTTAATAATAAAAGTATAGCAGAACAAGAGGCTAATGAGGCATTCAAAGCCTTTTTTTATGAGCCTAGTATCTACTATATGTTTGGAGATTATGACCTGGCTATTCTGTCCCTAGTTGATGATTTTACACTTAGCAATAGGAACTTTCATCCATACAGTTATTTCGTTAAGAACAAATTAGGCCCGGATTATCGAGCACAAAATTTTCGGTATCAAATCATTACGGGTACAACTCCGTTTATTCCCAACGAAGAAGAAACGAAACAATACTACACAAATAGAGACGAACATAATTTTCCACGGCCGTCCAGGCTAATTGATAAAGCAAAAAATACCTTTCTTGAAAAAGGAGTAGGCCAACTCCGCTTTCCCTTTATTGGTATCACCAGAATAAAATTGAATAATGGGCTGTTGGTTGGTTCAGGGGCACAATTTGTCGGATTTATCGAAATGGCCTTATTGAAAATTCTGAGGAAGGAGCAGGAAAGAGGGAAGAATCGGGATCGACCCATTGCCTTTGATTTCATCATTACAGAATCTTTCTCCTGGCACGAATTGTCGCTGACGCTTTTCTGTAATGATTATAAGTTTATGAGTGACATTATTGTCGGCTTGAGGGAGCTGTCATTGCTTGATGTGGCTGCACAACTCTGTCCTTTATTCAAAAGAGAGTTGGAGGAGGAGTTGAAGCTCAAGGGAAATGAGCCGCTCAATACTCAAAAAATATTAGATGCTGCTCATCAGAAAGCCAAAACGGGGTCGATTGAAAAGGAAATCCTTTATCAGTTAGATCTTATTTGGAGCCGTAGCTTAACCCAATATTGGATAAAGCAAGATCAGCCTAAACTGGCTGAAGATATGGACGTTGGGCAAACACATGTATTTGTCAAGACATTCACCTCCTTTGGTTATGACCCTTTGCTATTAGGGGACTTGAAAGCGGAGTCTCCCCGGTTTAAGTTTCCTGGTTTTTTTGAGCCGTATTTGACTAAAGAAGAAACTAGACTCTTGGGACGTTGGCATGTTAAGCCAGGGCATGCAAAGTATGTATTGCAATTTCATCAGCACATTACAGATAAAATAGATGGCTTAGTAGAAAGTGAAGCGAAAAAAACGCTTAAGCCTTATTTCTTCGTAGCTGGAGATTCGGATTTTATTTTTGCTGACTCCATCGATGATTTGAAACAAACATGGCTTGCGGCTCACTTTTATAAAGATTCGACAAAACAATCATCTCCTTCTCAAAATATCGCTCAACACTCAAGAAGAATCAACACGCTGCCTAAAATTGGCTATGACCAATCAGAGTTAAATGAAGTATTCAATCGATATAAGGTAGAAAATTCCTCTCGCCCTTCTCAACATTACTACTCCAGTAAAAGACTGGAATCGATAGCTTTTTCTCTAAGTGAGTTAGATGAAATCCGCGAATGGTTATACCAATGTAAGGTATCAAAGATATTGTTGGAAAAAGTACTCCATATGTTTGTTAACTATAATGACGGAGTGCAGGATCCTCTACTATTTATCTATTTTATAGAGTTGAGAGGGTTTATGGAAGAGGTGAGAGATTTTATCCATGAACAGGCTGAACCTAATAAATTTGTAAGTAAACCAGATTCAGAGGAACAGGATCTTAAAGATTTGCACGATGCACTTGATGAGCTTGTGATGATGTTTGATAAAGCTTTTACCAACCGCTTTCATCAAAGTTATATCACTGCTGCGATTACGGATTACAATATGGAGTATAATGGAGGCTGCCAGCAAATATTAAGTGCACTGGATGCCCTATATAAAGTCTCCTCGGGGGTATTTGGTGAAAATAGAGATCATACCTCCTTTGCCTATGTGATGGGGTTGACCGATACAAAATCGAATATGTATAGTTTGCGATTGAACTACTTTCATATTTTTCAACCCTCCATGTTGTTGTCTCTGATCACCAAAGAGGCTTCTAATTTCTTTGAAGCAAAGAATCTTTACTCAATCGGAAATGGAGTAGAAGATTTACCGACAACAAGACAGATTGATGACTATTTAGATGCCTTTAGTTCAGAAAGAGAGCTAATGGTCATCAGGGATATCATGGAAGTCTGTAAGAGCGTTTCAACGGAAGAAATGCAGCAGATCATTAGTAAATATTTACACTTCTTTGAGGTAGGAGAATATATAGGTGGAGAACAGGTTCTGTGTGATTTATTAGGGTATTTAAAGGCAGATATTCTCAACTATCTATATACGTATAATCTGGATAGTGATTTGTTCTTCTATTGGTATTTTAATACCTGGATAGAGACAAGTTTTATGCATGATAGAGATGGAATCAATGAAAAGAACTTCTTGTTTTTCACGGCCCGTGTCATTTTTGTCTTGGAATACATTGATGCAGCGTATCTCGACGACTTGGAGAATAATAATATAGCCCCGTCAAAACAATTAGAACCACTTTGGAACCGTCACTTCAAACCCCTAAGAAGATTTGCTCAATTTTTACTAAAATCAAGTAGTGAATTGCTGGACCGCCTGAAAGCGATCAAAGTTCAAGCTGCTATTATTACTACACAAGATGTAGCACGCCCCTTCCTACAGGAAATAAAAGGAGCAAAGGAGTTGGAGAATTTGTTTAAAGAAATCAAGCACTATAACAATGAGCCTCCTTCGGATAAGCTCACAAAAAAGGTCAATGCTTTTACCAAGGATATTTCAGCCATTATTCTTAGCCAATCAGCCCGACATCGCACTTGCTTAGCGTTAAAACTTACTTACACAGATACAATGTTCGATCGTATAGTTCAACGAATAGAACGGGGCGAATTGAATGTCTTTCAGCATTCTAATCTACAATCAAGCAGTCAGAGTAAATACTACCTAAAAAATAATGTTTCTTTTTTTGTGCATGCACTCATGTACGCCTACCTGAAATCTTTGAAACAGTTCAATGAAGACGAAGACGGGAAACTCATACACAATCCCGTATTGTTTCGCAATAGCTACAATGGAGAAATTGAAACTTTCCCAGATTTGCATGATGAAGCAAGCCTAAGGTTTTTACTTGGAGGCTTATTATTCGACCCCATGGGCGGGATATTTACGGCTAGTAAATTACTAAAAAGGAAACACCTGAGAATGCGGTCTACGCTGATGCGGTCTTTATGGGATATGTCCCTAAAGTTTAAGATGAAGTTATTTAAAGATTTACCCGTCAATGAAAATTAATCATACAGTAGAAGGGAGGTGATTCCTATTCTTCCGTAACCTGTAATACATTTCAGTATAATATATTGGTGGCGATTTAGAGGTATACTCTAACAGGTTTTTCTGTTGACACAAAACTGTTTTGGTAGGAAACGGGTTATGTAAGAGAAAAAAGAGTAACTATTTGGCAAACTTGAACAGTAATTTGATCGTAAAATTATTGTACAACTGGATCTTTTCGCTTTCTATCAACATCAAAAAATAACGATTATCAGTTGACGGGCACTGAAAAGTGACATAGTTTTGCCACGCAAAAGATTACCATTAAGTTAAATTGGGAGACTGACGCAATAGATTTAAGGAACGTTCTGTTGAGAAGAAATGTTAGCTTACAAATGACTGTTGAATAAGGCTTGAATGACAAACATTATTTGTAAACTAACCAAGGAATCGGTTGTATGGCATCAAGAATCACTGTTCCTACTATTGCTTTTTTGGTAAAAAAAGAGTATATTATGTTTGATTATCTTGATAAAGGTGTATACCTTACGATCTCTAACTATATTTGGTGTAAAATAGCCAAACTCTGGTTAATTAAACAGTATGCAATGAATAAGGACGGTAATAAGATAGACAATGCAACAATTGAAGATGACAATCCTCAATTAGAAGAAAGTAGGCTAATCTTGGAACTGTCTAAAGCTAAGAGAAAAGCTATAACCTTAGATAAGCTAAAGTACAAAGGTTTTGCCAAGGTTTATCGAGGGAATAGTGCAGTAAGAGTTAAACGTAGAAGATAGAAAACGACTATTATCTCTAATCGCACTGTTTAAAATATTTTCGCAGCAATTCTCCAGCAGCATTTGTTTTCTCAGTTCTATCTCCAGCCTAGCCTACCTTTTTTATAACAAACGATCAGTCATTTATTTCTTTCAAGCATACGCTATGCTCAGCAAGTAAGATGAGTGTTTAGTATACATAGCGTTTAAACGAGAGTGGTGCATTAAATGTAAGGATAAGTTATTTAATTTAAAGGCTGTTTTTCAAGCAAGAAAGCATGGCTAAGTACAGGGTAGTCTTGGAGAATCTACTTCCGTCAACATCTATCTTTATGTTTGATGCACCGCTTTAAACAACATGCACACTCCATTTTTGTGTCTGAGATCCTCAGCCCAATACCAATTCTAAAATAGCAGGCCCCCAATAGTGCTTGGTGAAGAAATAGGTAGCCAAGCCAAGAAAAGCTGTCGTTACGAATAATCCTACTGCTGCTAATCGTTTCGCCATCACGGTCCGCATGAGGGCTTTGCGACCAATAAATATCTCTGCTACAAGCAGGTTGGGGATATAAAAAAAGAAATCCATAAAATAATCAAACGGCCCTTGAAAGGAATTGGAATGTCCTAAGCCATCCGTAAAGAGCAACCAAAACCCATAGTCCATACGGTACAACCAAGAACCGATGGCTAGGGCGAAAAGCCGAATGGCCCAAGCACGATGTTGCTCATAGTTTTTTGTTCGTGCATGCCTGATGGTTTCGATCGCTGCTACAAGCATGGCTATTCCATAACCTGCAAAGCCAATATCCATTACAATCCCCCCAATCGTGCCTTTAATGAAAATGAATACCAACCCCCCAATAGCGGTGAGAATAGATGCTAGCACGTAAATTCTGCCTAGCCAACGATGCCAAACAGGATACTTCTCCCGGATGTAGGTGATCAATTGAATACAGCCTAGAATCAAAATCAATCCACCGGCAGCAAAATGTATTCCTATGCCAACGGTAGCTGCTTTCGTACGTTCATCATAAAGCCCAGGAAGAATCTCATTCCATTGAGCTGAATTACCTTTTAGCAGGGCAATGAAGTAAAAGGAAAGAATAAACAAACCAAATAAGATAGCACTAAGCCAAACTGTAGCAACCAATAGCTGTCCTCCGAGTCTAAGGATTGCATCACTCCGCGTATCTCCAAGCATCCTGAACTATTTTGATGAGATTCTAAAAGCTATGTCGATAAGGTAACTAAAATCTATAATACTTCATCACCTGAGATAGAGGAAGAAATGTGGATTGTTTTTCATTGTAAAGGAGCCTTTGTTTTATTAGAGGGTTCCGAATTCTTTGGTAGTCAAGCTTTCATGCATCCCATTGGTAAATTTGCTTATCTTTGCGGCGAAAAAACAAGCTATAAGAAAATGAGTACTCAGCTAGATGCCGCTTTGGCGGAAAAGATTGATGCCTTCATCACACAGGCTTTGCAAGAAGATGTAGGTCCTGGAGATTATACTTCCTTGGCCTGTATACCTCCCGATTCTAAAAGTAAAGCAAAGTTATTGGTTAAAGACCCTGGAGTGATAGCGGGTATACCGATAGCTGAAGCCATTTTCAAAAAAGTGGATCCAGAGGCCATCATTGACGTTAAAATACCAGACGGACAGGCGGTGAGTGTGGGGGATATCGCTTTTACGGTAGAATGTAACGCTCAGGCTTTATTGAAAGCAGAGCGATTGGTGTTGAACACTATGCAACGCATGAGTGGGATTGCGACCAAAAGCAATCGATTTATGTTTGAAGTAGAAGATCTACCTGTTAAGATCCTGGATACACGGAAAACAACCCCTAATCTTCGGTTTTTGGAAAAGTGGGCGGTTCGTATCGGCGGATGCCATAACTACCGCGACGGCCTCTATGATCGCATCATGATCAAGGATAATCATATTGATGCCTGTGGAGGGGTTCAGCAAGCTATTGAAACCGTCTGTGAGTATCTATTCGACAATAAGCTCTCTTTGGAGATTACGATTGAGGTGCGCAATTTGGTGGAGTTACATGAGGTAATGGAGGTAGGGAAAGTGGATCGGATCATGCTTGACAACTTTGAATTGCCACTTTTAGAAGAGGCAATTGCAACTATTGACGGGCAGTATGAAACTGAAGCCTCTGGTGGCGTTAACATCAATACAGTTCGTAAGATCGCACAGGTGGGAGTTGACTATATCTCCGTAGGTGCTTTGACGCACTCTTCCACTAGCCTTGATCTTAGTTTGAAGGTAATGAAGGACTAGTCCACGTCTTTATTTTTTCTCTTATTTTGAGCCTTTAGCTTTGGCCTTCGCCGAAAGCTAGAATATATATCTTATCCCATCGGATAGGCTTTCAAAATCATGGCCCAAAGTATGATGAAGGAAGCCACAATAAACCAAAACCGAAAGTCTTTCAGATAATTCTGAGAATTGGGTGTCATGTTGTAAAGCTTGTGGTTGGGAGCACTTTGTATAACGCCATCAGTCGGATTTGAAGCTTCGTCAGCACAACAGAAATGTTATCATGATCTATGAGCGACAGCACAGTAGGATATGCTCCTTCCAAACACTATGAGGGTTATTACACAGTGAATTAGTAATCTATTTCATTGAAGGTCATTGTACATCAGGGATGTACCTTAGGGAAGAGAAAAGAATCATGGATAGATACTCACCTCTACTCACCAAGTGAGCAAAAAGAATGCCAGAATTTTAGGGCTATTTTTGGATGAGTTGTTGATTAATCTGTTTGATTAAGGAAGGACCTTCATAGATTAGCCCCGTATAAATCTGAACTAAATCTGCTCCGGCTTCTAGCTTTTCCAAAGCATCTGCTGCCGACTGAATACCTCCCACACCAATAATAACGGCCCTTTGGGGTAGCTTTTCGCGGGCATAACGAATCACTTCGGTAGCGCGCTCCTTCACCGGTTGTCCACTCAAGCCTCCAGCTCCAATCTGCTCCAATTCCTGATCAGATGTCTTCAAACCAGCTCGACTGATCGTGGTATTAGTCGCAATAATACCTTGAATAGCAGTATCCCTGACAATGTCTACGATATCGTCTAATTGTCCATTGGTGAGGTCGGGAGCAATTTTTAGAAGAACAGGCTTAGGGTTTTCTTTTTCCTGGTTGAGTTGTTGGAGCTGAGTGAGTAATGCCGTTAAAGGCTCCTTTTCCTGGAGATCTCTAAGGTTGGGGGTATTAGGGGAACTAACGTTGACTACGAAGTAATCCACATAAGGGTACAGAGCCTCAAAGCACTTCGTATAATCGGAGGTAGCTTCTTCGTTTGGGGTAAGCTTATTCTTGCCAATATTCCCACCAATGATCACGCCTTTGGGCTTCCCGGCTTGGAGTCTACTTACCAAGGCTTCAACTCCTTCATTGTTGAAGCCCATTCTATTGATCAAGGCCTCATCCTGAGGAAGACGGAAAAGGCGAGGCTGAGGATTTCCAGCTTGGCCTTTTGGAGTGACCGTACCGACTTCAATAAACCCAAAGCCGAGTGCTGTCATCGGCCTAAAGTATTTGCCGTCTTTGTCGAATCCAGCAGCTAGGCCCACCGGGTTTTTGAAATGCAGGCCCATGAGTTGACGATGCAATTTGGCATTTTCCACTTTATAGATCGAGCGAAATATCTGATTGATCACAGGAATGGATAAGACAAGCTTTAATAAAGCAACCGTCAAGTGGTGAGCTTTCTCAGGAGCCATCAAAAAAAGGAATGGCTTAAGTATGGTCTTGTACACGCGTGCAGGAGTTTAGATAAAGGTCAAGATCGAATGCGCTAGTACGCTAAAATAAAAAAGCCGGGTAGCAGTGTTTTTGCTACCCAGCCATAATCATAATCCCAAAAACTATTCTTTTACTCAAAAGAGTGAATATTCACATTTGCAATGTCAAATATATAAACTTAGTCGCATAACTCCAACACTATTAACAAGAAAGCTTAGGAAGCTTCTTCCTCAGATCTGACCAATAGTTGGAATCCATTACCATGTATATTAACGATCTCGATGTTTTCGTCTTTATTTAGATACTTTCTTAGTTTAGTTACAAATACATCCATACTCCTGGCAGTGAAGTAGTTGTCTTCCCCCCAGATCTTGGTTAAGGCTTCGGATCGGGGTAGAATGTCGTTCATGTACATAGCAAACATGCGCAGTAGTTGTGCTTCCTTGGGCGACAACTTAGCTTTTTCCTCTTCCGAACCATTTGGGTCAAAAGTTAGGATTCGAAGGGGGAAATTAAAGTGATATTTCCCAATGGGGAATTCCTTGATTTCTTCTCTTGGATCTGCTTTTTGTTGGCTTCGTTTTAAGACAGCTTGAATGCGATAAAGGAGTTCTTCGGAATTGAACGGTTTGGTAATATAATCATCCGCTCCGATCTTAAAGCCCTGCAACACATCGTCCTTCATGGTTCGAGCAGTCAGGAAGATAATGGGCATATCCGTATCCTTTTCGCGAATTTCCTTGGCCAGAGTAAAGCCGTCTTTGCGAGGCATCATTACATCAAAGATACAGAGATCATATTGCCCTTTATTGTAGCTTTCCAATCCCTGGGCACCATCTGTTGCTAGTGTCACTTCATATTCGTGCATTTCCAGATAAGAACGCAATACATCACCGAAATTCTGATCATCTTCAACCAGTAGGATTCTGTTATTAGCCATATGTGTGATTTTTCGGTTTAGCTTTTGGTGTTTTGTTTTTTAGTAAAAAGTTTGGAATGAACCTGGCTAAGCCATTTTCCTGTTTAGTTGCGATCTGGCTTGCTTGATGAGGAAAGGTGAGTATGAAACTACTTCCTTTCCCTAGTTCACTCTTTACATCAATTTGCCCTTTGTGGGCATCCATAATGGCTTTTACATAGCTTAAGCCTAAGCCAAAGCCCTTCACATCATGGAGGTTACCGGTGTGGACGCGATAGAATTTGTCGAATATGTGCTTTTTCGACTCTTTCGTCATACCCATCCCTTTATCAGAAACGATTACCTGTACGCCATGGTTGACATCTCGGGTACTAACCGAAATTTCAGGCTTATCCGGAGAATACTTATTGGCATTGTCCAGGAGGTTGTTGATCACATTGGAAATGTGTGTAACGTCCCCTTCGATAATGGGGCGAGTGGCTTTTAAAGAAGCGGTGGCAGTACCATTTCTTTTCTCTACCTGAAGACCAATATTTTCAACTGCACGGGCAATAGTTTCGTGGAGATTAACTTGCGAAGCTTTCAGAGAGACTTCCTTTCTGTCTATCTGAGCCATTTGCAAAACTTTCTCCACCTGATTATTCATACGTTTATTTTCCTGTTTTATTATGTTGGCGAAGCGTTCAACCTTTCCTTGTTTGGCTGAAATCATCGGACTGGTGATAGAATCTGCTGCTAGAGAGATGGTTGCTATTGGGGTTTTGAACTCATGTGTCATGTTGTTGATGAAGTCCGTTTTCATTTCAGATAGCTTCTTTTGCTGAAAGATTACATTGACTGAGTAGCCAAAGCAAAACAAGATCAAGGCGCTAAATAGCAAGGTTCCGATCAGGTTAGGCAAAAGATCACCCCAAACCAAGCTATTCTGCTTCGGAAAATCTATGTACAATAGACCGGGAGAAGGCATCTCATTCCTAAAGAGGTGAATACTGAACGGAGAGTTTTTCAATTGCGCAAAACTAGGCTGATTTTCTTCAGGGACTACATAGTGATCATTTACAATGATAAAAGATTTGGTCTGGTTGCTGTAGATGCCATAATTGTACATTGTTTTCAGCCCCTCATCTTCTAGTTCTCTCCGGATAATTTCTTTCAACTTACCTAGGTTGATTCTATCTTCTAGATTTTCATTGGTGTAGATCGACTGTACTTTGGTGTATTTTTCATTCTTCGGTCGGAAGCAGTTGGGGCAAACATTGGGGTCAATAATGTCCCCTCGCTGAATTTTCCCTTTAAGAATTTCTATGCTCTGGCTATTGTCTGTTGTAATTTTGCGTGAAATAGATAGATCAAGTAGAGCATATTGGTTGTTGGTGGAAGGACTGATATCGATTCGATCAAAAAAACTGCCTACATATCCGTGACCCAGATAATCGATCGTAGTGGCTTTCTCTTCATGGATTAACCGATCCACAACGGAACTGATGGCAGCACGTACCTTATTATCAAATTTTTCTTGATTTACCTGGATAGCAGTACCAATCAAGCCGATCTGAAGCCAGACTACGCCAATTACCGCAGCTGCCATGATACCCACTATCATCCATATTGCCTGCTTATTCATGAAAGTTGAGTTATCCTGATGTTAGAAAAAGCGCCAAATCCAGACCGAAGTCCCTTTAGTTGAAGGATCTGAACAGTAAAAGAAACAAGCTGTTTTGACAAATTTACCTATTCTGGCGCCGCTAATGAGTCACTTTAACACACTTTTAACTCCACCGTATCAAGAAGCTAAAATTTTTCACATTCCACGGTATTGGGCTGACCACGCCCTTTGCAAGCTAAGTAAAAAAAAGCAACTTACGGGAAAGCAAAGTCTAGCTAAGTAGTTTTTAATACAGCAATTATCAATTGTTAAATCCCGTATATCTAGGCTTTCAATTATTAATTACAACAGCACCCTCGAAGAATTAGTTCTACTGCCAATATGGGCAATAAGAAAAGACCAATAACTAGAGTCCGTTACAATAGGTAAACAAGCTGTGCGGATAGGAAGAATGATCGCATGGAACGTGATTCCCGATCTGGAAAAGATGCCCTATCATAAAGCTTGTTGGTAGGAATATAGAAGCGAAAACTGCTTCCGATATGTTGATTAAAGAAGTACGAAAAGCCTGCTACTAAACTGATGTCATTTTTATTAAAATTCGTCCTGATTTCCTCAAAACTTACTTCTTGTTCTACAAACTGTAGGAAGTTGGGACGTTGGATTTCTACCACTTCAGAATGAATCAAACGTCCAAAGGAGACTCCTGTATGAATTTGAAAGGGAACGAAAACATCCAAGGGTCTCTTCTTTCTTCTCTTCTTTGCAATAGAAACTTCTTCCGTTTTCGGTACTTTGATATTGAGTAGGAAAATCGTTTCTACAAAATTGAGATTCATGTTCACAATGTCCGGTTTTCTTTTGGATGGCCGAGCTCCTCTTTGGCTATAAAGAAGATCGATATTGAGTTCCAGAAGTGGACTGAGGTACGCTACTGCCTTTGCTCCAACAGCAAGGCCTTTTTTATGAAATCCGAATTGGTAGTCCCCATCAATTTGTGCAAAATTCACCCCCAAGACGGCACCGGCATTGAAACGTTGAGCCATTAAGTGATTGGAGAACAGCAAGGCAAGGATCATTAAATATTTCACGTGAGCCCTTCATTTTGTGAGTTGTAGAAAATGCCATCTGGGTTCTTACAAGATAACTAATTTCTGGGCTCAACGGGCATAAATGAATGGGCATGTCCAGTGCTTGACAATTTGCGCCAGGACAAGCTCAATTCATAGGGCTTACCTTTCTGCAAAAGCTGTAACGACTAGTATTTTGTTAGTTTGAATTGACGGATAGGCTTAGATTTATCCCTGCTACAGAGCAAGATTTTGTAGCTACCGCTGCGCAAGTGACGGCAATCAATTTCCGTTGATTTTTGCAAAGGAAAGTTTTCTAGGAATGCCCCTTTCCTATTGGTCAGCAGCAAATGATATCTTCCGATTTCTTCGGTGGTAAGCTGGGCTTTCAGTACCATTGGTTTTTGACCTTGGCTGATCTGAAAACGGGTTACAGCATCATCGGTTCTTTCCAGCGTTTCCTCCTTTAGACTGATACCTGGCTGATAGCCAATGGAAACACCAGAAGTTAATCTGCTGTTGGAACCATAATTACTCGCATTTTGGGGAGTCGATCTTTGGGCAAGTGCATAATGCGGATGAAACGCTTCTGGAAAGCTTTGACCATTTAGCCCAAAGGCAAAAAATAAACCTAAAAGAAGAAATATGTGTTGGCTTTTCATCTTACAGTATTCTTAGTTTGAAAAGATGAAACAGCGGGTGGTTCAACGTGGAAATTGTGAAACAGTCAGGTAGGGTAATTATTTGTGCTCTTAATATACCATTTCTGTAAGCAAAAACTAGGGATTACTTGATCATTTATGAGAAAAGTAATCCCGGGAACATAGCCAGAAAAGAAGAATGGAAGAGGATTGACAAAAAATAAAGCCTTGCTATTTGCTACGATTAGCTATAACAAGGCCCTCAAATGTTGTCTCAAAAGTCTCCTAAGCGTTTGGAGATGGTGGCTAACCCACTCAAGGGGGCCATTCTCCAGACGATTAGGTATTTGGGCTGTTAACTTTGATGATATAAAGGTAGGTGCCATTCGCATTGGCTTCTTCCACATCTTGATGTGGGGGCATAAAAAAACTCCTCTAGGAGTCCAGAGGAGTTTTTCGGAATCAAAACTTAAGCAAGCATTAATGCAGAATCACTAACTGTTTGGTCAAAATTGATTTCCGTTCAATTTGCACGCTCACGGTATATATACCATCCACAAGATGAGCCGTTGGAAGTTTAACTCTTTCGGAGGGTGGGCCCGGCCAAGATTGTTGAAAAACGATTTCACCAAACAGGTTTTGAATCCGAACCACAGTGAGTCCTTCTTCCGCTGTATTTAAATGCAGATAGGCATCTTCGGAACTTGGATTGGGTAATAAAGTGAAATGAGTCAGAGCACTCTCAGCATTATTTTCATACTCTTCAGGATGGGTAGGAAGTACAATGCCATCTCCCTCACATTCAATATGGATATATTTCATTACTATGCAGCCGATCGCATCTGTGATTTTAACGGCTAGATTCAAGGCAGAGCCTCCAATGGAATATTCTAGATTGGCCGTGTTTTGACCCGAAGTGATCAAGGCATCCCCATCCACAATTGCCCAATGATAGGAATATGGAGCTACCCCACCACTGACCTGTATCCCTAAAGCATTACCCGTACTGCCACAATCGACAACTTCTGGCCCTATGAATGTACCTTGGAGGTCAGTAGTCAGTACCGTAATGATTTGATCGGCCTCACTCATATTACCACATGCATCCGTAGCTGTCCAATTTCTTCTAATTTGTTCAATAGTAGGAGAAATGGTATGGAAGGACTCCTTAAAATCTACCGTAAACTCGCTGCATCCATCTGCGATGACAATGTCAGAAGCAGATGGGATAGGTGATTCACAATAGATGGTTGTGTCCCGAGGGTTATAGGAAAAAATGGGAGGGAAGTTGTCTACCGCATTAATGAAGATGATTAGTTCACTCATATTGCCACAAGGATCAGTGGCCTGCCAAGCGTATTGGTATCTTTCTAAGTAGCCATCCTCAGTACAGGAGCCTGTATCCACCAGTTTCACAATCAATTGTAGATCTACATTGCCTTCACAATTATCTTGTACATGAACGGCGTCCTCTCCGAGATCCAGGAATAAGTCACCTTGAAAATCCACGCAGTTTTGCTCTATCGTTTGCCCGGATAGTAGATTCTCCAAGCGGGGATGTACAAAGCTCAACTCGGGAGGAGTGTTGTCCATTTCTATGATGGTTTGTACTTGCAAGGAGGTATTGCCGCAACGGTCGGTAGCAGAATATGTCCGTTGGATCGTTAAGCCACAATTGGTAATCAAGGTGTCCTGTGCTAAGCTAGCAAATATGGTGTCGTGTAGGCATAAATCTACGGCTATGACTTCCACTGGATCAGGGGCAGGCAATCCACAGGTATCCTTGGGAAAGTCGATGAACATTGGCCCCATATTATCAATTAGGTGAATGGTTTGTTTTGCAGTTGTTGTATTACCACACTGGTCTACAGCTGTCCAATCTCGGATTAGAGCTTCTTCTTCTCCTGTACATGAACCTTGGCTGAGATAGGTGTCGACAAAACTTAGCTCCACTGGCCCTCCACAATCATCATTAGCCGTAAGCGTCGGGATCTCCGTCCCGCAAGAAAGCGTCAATCTCGGAGAGAAGAAATCAAAGCTGGGTGGTGTTTGATCCACAATGGAAAGCAGAATGGAATAACGAGTAAAGTTTCCGCATTTATCGACAGCCGTCACAGAGAGCACAATCTTGTATAGATAGTTATCTCTAGGGCAATCTCCTGCTATAATGAAAGTCGTTTCCCAGGTGACTTCCTGTACGCCAACATTGTCTGTAACCTCAAAATCATCCCGGGTGAAGATCGGGACACCCAAGGAATCTCCATTGCAATCAAAGGGAACAATCGCTTCCCCTCCAATGGGGATGTCTTCTAGACCTGGATAGACGATACGTACTTCGGGTGGGACTCTGTCTTCTATGGTAATCTTTTGGATGCCGATATCCGCATTTCCACATTCATCAAATGCTGTCCATTTTCTTTCGATAAAAACGGTTCCGTCATCTCCCTGTTGCGGGTCGGTTTCCTCAAAGGTGATTTCTACTTCACTGCAATTGTCAGTGGCAGTAACCTCAACCACCGGGGGAAGGATAGGAGCACAAATGTTGGCTGGTACACCTTGAAGAGTAGGTGCGGTATTGTCACCCACTAGGAAATACAGGACTAATTCTGTCGCATTGCCACATTCATCCGATGCGATCCAGGTGGAGGTGGCACGGGCAAAATGTCCGTCTGCATTACAAGTAGGGAAGTGTTCTAGGCGAAGATCGTATTGAACATCTGAAAATACGGAGCAATCATCGTTGGCAAATATTGCATCTGCACCATAATACAAATCGTTCCAGGATTCACATTCCAATTCTACCGTATCACCAGATTCCAGCCCCCGCAACGCAGGGTCCTGGATGAATATTCTAGGCGGGTTGTGGTCAATTACCTCGATCCGCTGTTGAGCAAAAGACTGATTACCACAGCCATCGGTAGCGGTCCAGGTACGCAAAATAATCGATTCTCCTGCACAATCGCTGGGTAGGCGATCCTGTCGAAAATCTATTTCCACCGAGGAACAAACATCAAAAGCCCAAGCTTGCTCTGGTTCTGGGATGTTTCGGCAATCGGTAACGATATCTTCCGGAACGTATGAAAAGGTTGGTGGGCGATTGTCTCTCACTTCTGTGAAGAACTCAAACGTAGAGGTATTTCCACATTCATCTGTAGCTACCCAGGTATGTCGCCATTTGCTAATGTAGCCAGCAGAGTTGCAATCGCCTACATTCATCTGTTCTTTTTCTAATCTCACTTGCACGGCAGAACAATTGTCGTAAGTAGTGACATCCGATACACTAAACGCATTTGGATCCCAATTGTCGACATTGTCCATGCAACTTACATGGATGAGCTCGCCATTGTTGATCCCACGAAGCGGGGAGTTATTGCGAGGAGTGATGGTAGGGGGAGTGTTATCTCCAGCAACCGCGTACGAGCGACTTAAGGTCGAGCTATTGCCACATTCATCCGTGGCAATCCAACTGTAGCTAACGGAATAGCCATTACAGTAATCTACCTCATGGGGACTAGCGTTTTCAACGAAGTCGACCTCCCCACAGGCATCTGATGCCCAGGCAGCGGGTAATGGATTGCTGCAACTGTAAGGAATATTGGTAGCGGGAGCGTGTATTTCGGGAGCATTATTATCCTCAACGATGAATGAGGCGGTGGTGCCGATTGCGTCTCCGCAGCTATTGGTAGCAATAAAGGTAACGGTGTAGGTCTCTGCTCCCCCACAGCCTTCTTGGTAATTGGTTGGGCCGTAATCCCATTGAACGGTATCGTCAATATCACAATCATTGGTGACGAGACGGGCTCCACCAAAGTCTTCCAGCCAATCTTCCAAGGCAGGAAAATAATCTTCCACGCAATCGATCGTGGCATCTGATGCGGGAGAGATGGTGATCCCCGAGGGGAATGTAGTGCTGTTACTTTTGGCTAGTAAAGCGTGGGAAGACAGCGGTAGACTAAGTCCAAGGGATATGATTATACAAGTTGCTTTCTTCACGACGTCGTTTGTTCATGTTTAGAAAAAAATACTATGCGAGTAGTTTTCTAAAGTGGTTTTGTTTTTACCAAAGGTGTCTTTCGAAGATGGATGCAGTTTGTGTAATTGTCTAGGGGTACTGGGCTTTATACGGCCTACGGGCTGGACTCAATACTGCTTGAGCCAGATTAGTATGACCAGTCGTGATGTTACCACTTCGGGGGAGGGGAAAACTGGGTTGATTATAGGCCTTACCGATTGAGGCCGGATTATGCTCAGGTATTACTGGAGGTAGGGGGAGTCGTTGATTAAAAATGCGAAACAAATATAAAATTTTTTTTTTTGTTTCGCAGCCTCTTGTTTTTAAACGCAAAAATTTGAACAAAGGATAAAAAATTGACCAAAATTTGACGTAGTTTTCTAAGGTGTAAATTTCAGAAGAAATGGTAGAGATGTATACCCAATTCAGGGGGTTCACAAATTATTATTCTGTCTGGGCTGGGATTTGGAGAACATTTATACTTACCTATACCCGCTTGGGCAATTCTTTTCGAGTATCTATCCTTCCTCGCTCATAACTCCTTGAGGCTGAAAGCCTACCTCTTCTCCAAAAAAGTGAATTTGGTTTTTTGAAATACCTATAAATAACATACCTTTGCAGCGATTTTGAAAGACCGTTATAAACACTGTGCTGGATGAAGAAGATTATTATAAGTCTTTTAAGCCTCTGCCTACTGACATTTGCCCTTAGCGCGCAAGAACAGGATGATCATTCTCATGATACCACTGAAGAGCATCATGAAAGTGGTGATCACCATGCTGAAGGTGACCATCATGAAGGCGGATGTCACTGCCACGATAAGTCCAAAGATAAGTTCGATCCTGGTGAGACAGCCTTCCATCATATTATGGATGTAAATGCTTTCCACTTGTATGGTGATATCTATATTCCACTCCCTTGTATTTTGTATGCTCCTGAGCACGGCTGGTCTTTTTTCCTTTCTAGTAAATTTGATCTGCACGAGCACGGAGATGGACATAAGGCAATAGATGGATATGTAATGCACCATGGAGAGGTGATGAGAGTGCACGATGAATCCTTTCCCAAGGGAGAAGTTGCGGTCAAGTGTTTTGGCTCTACCCACGAAGGAGATAAAGAGGTTTTTCAGGTTATTTATGAGGGAGAGTGTTATAACCTAGATAAAAAGAGTACTTGGGATGGAGGGATGTTGGGAGGAGGAATTACTTCTTACTACGATTTTTCTATCACGAAGAATGTGTTCACTATGCTTTTGGCTTTGATCCTACTGTTCTTCATGTTCAGAAAGGTAGCCAAAGCCTATACGATAAGAAAAGGAGAAGCGCCCAAAGGAATCCAATCTTTAATAGAGCCAATTTTCGTTTTTATGCGAGATGAGGTGGCGATCCCTTTCTTGGGGCCGAAGTATGAGAAATACCTTCCCTTCTTGATGTCCATTTTCTTCTTCATTCTAGGATTGAACCTAATTGGGCAGATTCCATTCTTCCCAGGAAGTGGAAACGTGACAGGTAACCTGGCAGTAACGATGGTGTTGGCTTTGTTTGCCTTCTTCGTAACCAATCTTAGTGGCAATAAGCATTACTGGGAACATATCTTCTGGATGCCGGGTGTACCCGCTTGGGTAAAGACGATTTTGACACCAGTGGAAGTGATGGGGCTAATTATTAAGCCATTGACACTGATGTTACGTCTTTTCGCCAACATCACGGCTGGACACATTGTAATCATCATATTTGTGAGTTTGATCTTCGTATTTGGTCAGGCCGGTGATAGTATTGGAGGATCAGTGCTGGGAGGCTTCATCGCAGTGCCATTGACCTTATTTATGATGGCCATCGAATTGTTGGTGGCTTTCATTCAGGCTTTTGTATTCTGTATCCTGACTGCTTCTTATATCGGGGCAGCAATCGAAGATCACCACCACGGAGCAGAACATCATTAATCTTTATATAAACAAAGTTATCATGACTGGTACTTTAGCAGCAATTGGAGCAGGTCTAGCCGTAATCGGAGCTGGCATTGGTATTGGAAACGTTGGTTCTAAAGCCATGGAAGCTATCGCTCGTCAGCCAGATGCAGCTGGTGACATCCGCTCTAACATGATCTTGATGGCTGCCCTTGTAGAGGGTGCAGCTTTGATCGCAATTATCCTTTCTTTCTTCGTAGGATAAGAACGATCTGCCAAAAGGCATATGAACTGAGCTCGACAACGGTTGGTTGTTTGGCTCAGTTCTCAGCAAAAAAATCTCGATGGGCTAAGGTCCATTAAGTTGTATAAACGCCCAAGTGCGTGCAAAAGAATTCAATAATGACTGATCTATTATTTCTTGCTGATTTCTCTGTAATTCGTCCTGAGCCAGGTTTGTTTGTTTGGACGGTGTTGATCTTCGCTGTTTTCTGGTGGTTGATGGCTAAATATGCTTTCAAGCCCATCCAGCAAGCATTGAAAGCGCGTGAAGATGATATCCAGAACTCTTTGGATGAGGCTAAGCGTGCTCGTGAAGAAATGGCTAACCTAACGGCAGAGAATGAAAAGTTGTTAGCACAAGCTAGTGAGGAGAGAGCTAAGATCTTGAAGGAGGCGAAAGAAGCAAAGCAAGCAATCATCGCTGAGGCGAAGGAAAAAGCAAAAGAAGAAGCAAAGAAGATTGTTGCTAACGCCAAGAATGATATCGAAAACCTAAGAATGGCTGCTGTTACTGACTTGAAAAACCAAGTTGGAAACATCTCTATTGAAATTGCCGAGAAGATTCTTCGTGAGCAATTGAGTGGAGATGCTGCAAAGGAAGGCTACGTGAAGTCTTTGGTAGACGAGATCAAATTGAACTAGAGCAGTCAATGGTTGGTACTATGTGGCTTGAAGGGTATCATGCCTGTCGTGCTGCGTAGGAAATCTGAATTAGAAAGACCTTCAACTAGTAATATTAAACTATGTCCGTACAAAGAATAGCTTCAAGATATGCCAAGTCCCTGATCGACTTGGCAGTTGAGCAAAACAAGCTGGATCGTGTCCTGGAGGATGTTAATAGTTTTCGTGAGGTATTGAAGCATAGAGAGTTTAAACTATTGACAAAGAGTCCGATCGTAAGTACGAGTAAGAAGCAGGAGATATTCAAGGTTTTGTTTGAAGGTAAATATGATGAGCTGACCATGGCTTTCTTTAAGATCCTTATCAGTAAAGGCCGTGAATCATACTTGTCTGATATTGCTGTGGAATTCCTCTCCCAGTATAAGAAGTTGAAGCACATTTCTACTGTAAGACTGACGACTGCTGCTCCGCTAAGCGACGAAGCTTTGGCTGCGATCAAGGAGAAGCTGGTACAAAGTACCGTTACGGATGATCAAGTAGAAATGACAGTGGAAGTTGATTCAGAACTCATTGGTGGATTCATCATAGAGTTTGAAGACAATATCTACGATGCTAGTGTGGCCAATAAATTGGATGAACTTAAGAAGGGCTTTAGAGATAACAAGTATATCTCTATGATCATGGCCCGTTGATAATAAATCGCTAAACGTAAATTCTAAAGAATTATGGTTGATGTAAAACCTGATGAAATATCAGCGATACTCAAGCAACAATTGTCTGGCTTTTCTTCTGCTACAGAACTAGAAGAGTACGGCACCGTTTTGCAAGTGGGGGATGGTATCGCCCGCGTTTATGGCTTGACTCATGCTCAAGCTGGTGAATTGGTAGAGTTTGAAACAGGGGTGCAAGCTATCGTATTGAACCTTGAGGAGGATAATGTAGGGGTTGTATTGATGGGACCTGGCGATGGCATCCGCGAAGGATCCAGAGTACACCGTACAGGAACAATCGCTTCACTGAGCGTAGGAGAAGGCTTCGTTGGACGGGTAGTTAACCCATTGGGTGAGCCTATTGATGGGAAGGGAGAGATCTCAGGTGAGAAGTACAAGATGCCTTTGGAGAGAAAAGCTCCAGGTGTAATCTACAGACAGCCAGTAAATGAGCCTTTGCAGACGGGTATCAAAGCCATTGATGCGATGATTCCAATCGGTAGAGGTCAGCGTGAGTTGATCATCGGCGACCGTCAGACGGGCAAGACGGCTATCGCTCTGGATACGATTATCAACCAAAAAGAATTTTACGATAGAGGTGAGCCTGTATTCTGTATCTACGTAGCAGCTGGTCAAAAAGCTTCTACGGTAGCACAGGTGGCTAAAACACTGGAGGAAAACGGAGCATTGGATTATACAGTAATCGTTTCTGCTTCTGCCGCTGATCCAGCGCCACTTCAGTTCTACGCTCCATTTGCTGGAGCAGCGATCGGAGAATATTTCCGTGACACAGGACGTCCTGCCTTGATCATTTATGATGATCTATCTAAGCAAGCGGTAGCATACCGTGAGGTATCTCTATTGTTGCGTCGTCCTCCAGGTCGTGAAGCTTATCCTGGTGATGTATTCTACCTTCACTCTCGTTTGCTAGAGCGTGCGGCAAAGATCATCGCTAACGATGAGATCGCAAGAGACATGAACGACTTGCCTGATTCATTGAAGAATGCAAAGGATAGTGACGGAAACCCATTGGTGAAAGGTGGCGGTTCTTTGACTGCTCTTCCGATCATTGAGACCCAAGCGGGTGACGTTTCTGCTTATATTCCAACCAATGTAATTTCAATTACAGACGGTCAGATCTTCTTGGAATCCAACCTATTCAACGCGGGTGTGCGACCAGCGATTAACGTGGGTATCTCCGTATCGCGTGTAGGGGGTAGTGCTCAGATCAAGTCCATGAAGAAAGTTGCTGGTACCTTGAAGCTAGACCAAGCCCAGTACCGTGAATTGGAAGCTTTCGCGAAGTTCGGTTCGGACCTGGATGCGGCTACTACGGCTATCCTTGAAAAAGGTAAGCGTAACGTGGAAATCTTGAAGCAACCTCAATACTCTCCGGTAACAGTTGAAAAACAAGTAGCTATCATCTACTTGGGAACCAAAGGACTTTTGAGTGGGGTGCCAGTTGAGAAAGTACGTGAATTCGAGAGTGTTTTCTTGACTAACTTGGAACAACAGCATCCAGAAGTGTTGGAGACTTTCAAATCTGGTAAGTTGACTCCAGAAGCGACTTCAGCTTTGGAAAAAATGGCCGCAGAAATGACGGCACAGTATAAATCGTAAGTAGTTAATGGCTATCTGAAGGCTGCTATTCGAAATTATCTATTATTCAATACCAGTCTTCAGAAAACTCCTTAATATATGGCTGCCAACTTAAAAGAGGTACGGGATAGAATTAAATCGGTAAAAAATACGCAGCAGATCACCAATGCGATGAAATTGGTATCTGCGGCAAAACTGCGTAAGGCTCAAATGGCGATTCAGCAAATGCGCCCTTATGCGGATAAGCTAAATGAAATGCTGCGTAACATTCTGTCTAACCTAGATGGTGATGTGGATACCGAATTTGGTACAGAAAGACCCGTAAATAAGGCTTGCATCGTGGTAGTGACCTCCAACAGAGGTTTGTGTGGTGCTTTTAATGCGAATGTATCTAAAGCAGCGATCGAATTAGTGGAAAATAAATATGCAGAGCAAAGAGCTAGTGGCAACTTGTCTGTGATGTTTATCGGAAAGAAAGGTTTTGATTACTTCAAAAACCGCTACCCGGATTTGAACTTTATCAAAGACCATGTGGAGATCTTCAATGATCTAAGCTTTGATAATGTAGCTAAGGTAGCACAGGGGCTGATGGTATCTTTCCAAGACCAGGAATTCGATGCGATTGATGTAGCCTATGGCCGATTCAAGAATGCAGCCATGCAGTTCGCAGAGGCGGAGCAGTTTTTGCCAGTAGCTAAGATCGAGAATGAGGGGGGGGGAAATGCGAAAGCTGACTATATCTTCGAACCAGGCAAAGAGGGATTATTGAGCCATCTAGTACCCAGTATTTTGCAGACGCAGTTTTACAAGTATTTGCTGGATACACATGCTTCAGAGCATGGTGCACGTATGACGGCGATGGATAAGGCGACGGAGAATGCTGAAGAACTACTGAAAGAAATGAAGATCACTTACAACAAAGCACGTCAGGAGGTGATCACCAAAGAGATCTTGGAGATCGTTGGTGGTGCCGCTGCCCTGGAAAGTGCTTAGATCAACCATAATTAGCGATATATTTTGCGAATGCATCCCGTATCCTAAAGCAGGATACGGGATGTTTCTTTTTGGGAAGCTGTAAGTGATAGACTACTCCCCGCTCTTAAAAGCTACTTACTGCAGGTATTCAATGATGAACTGGTGGATTTCGACCAATACCTCATCAAAGTATTCTTCGTGTTCATTTGTGGTACTGTCAAGATTAGTGATTAACCAAAAGCCACCCTTGACATTTTCATTGAAAGCAAGGGCCGTGCTCACACCAGAATCACTTCCTCCATTCCCGAAATGTCCATTAGCGTCTGCATCCCAGAATACGGTATAGTTTCCATTTCGCTTAAATAGCAACTGGTAATATTCTTGAGAAAATAACACCTGACTTTCTCCAGCCTGTCCCTTAATCATATCAAGAAAGTATTTACTAAGGTCATTACTGCTCGTTCGAAGGGCCCCATCTGAAAATGATTCCCACATAATTGAGCGGATGTAATCTAGCGTGCCACCGTCCGGATCTAGCCCCCCGAAGAAAGTAATGATAACTAGGGTAAGGATTGAAAAAGCTAGTTACCGCTTGGTTTTACTCCTAAAGAAAGGGATACTAAGAGGGAGATACCCACAAAGAGCCCTTGAATTAGACTCGCTAGCACAAAAATATCCAGGAAGGGGAGTGTCAGAGGTTCTTTAGTACAGTAAGCTCTAACAATTCGATGCTACGGGGCTAATTTTTATTGCCCTAAAGGTACCCTTGTATAAACGTGCTACGATGGTCAAATGGATGACTGAATTCCAAAAAAATGCAAGTTCTTTTGTGTAGTTACTTGGAATTCTACCTAGCTTTCTTTTGTCACATTTTGTGGAACAAGAAACCTTAGTGAACACATGTTGTTCACTGAATACTCTATTTCATGCATAATAGAATCATAATGAAAAACAAGTGGATACTCAAATTGTGTATTATTATGTTTGGTCAAGGCATTGTGATAGCACAAGATACTCTTTCCTATGTTCCATTGGTAAAAGAGGGTGCTACTTGGTCCATTCTAGATATAACTATCAATAATCAAGATCCAGCTAATACGACTATTGATACTACTACCTTAACCTATATTATTCAGGGAGATACTTCCATTCATAACTTGAACTACAAAAAGTTATGGCAAACTAATGATAGTTTGTTTAGTTCTCTTGCTGCCTTTTCTTATAGTGGTGCACTTCGAGATGAAAATCGAAGGGTATTGTTTTTGGAGCAAGGTGAAGAAATAGTGGATACCTTGTATGACTTCAATTTGTTGCCTGGAGATACAATAGAACGCTTTTCGGATGACATTAATCGGCCCTTCTCTCTTTACCTGGATAAAATTGATACCTTTCTTCTATTAAGTAATGAACCTAGGAGAAGTTTCCATTTCAAATTGCGAGATAATTTAGCTGGGTATAGTGTTGAGGTAGGAACATGGATTGAGGGGATGGGAGATTTGGAACTTGGCCCCTTTCCTCTCTTCTGTTTTTTTTCCTTTTTACCTAGATGCTTGGATAAGCTACTATGTTATACCGTTGAACTAGGCAATTTACAGTATCAAAGACCTGGTGTCAATACCTGCTTTTTCCCTACGATCACAGCTCTACCAAAACAGCTTGTACCTACTAGTCATCTGAAGATCTATCCTAACCCCGCCAATCATATGCTTTACCTTCAACAATTGGATGCGCGTCTTCACGCAGGGCGGATTGAATTGTTCGATGCTTTCGGCAGAAGGCAATTAGTAGAGCAGTTTTTACCAGGTCAGTATAAAAAACGGATTTCGCTATCGGGTATTCCTCAAGGTCTTTACTATTTGAAATGTTCGAATCAGCGCTATTATCTAACTCAACTAATATTGATCACGAGTCCCTGATAATATGCATGTAAGAAAATTCAACACTCAAAGATTAAAACTATAGGACGTCCTCAAGAGCAGTACAGCAACAGGCTCAGCAAGTGATATGACTTCTGTTGCTCCTCTGAATCCACTATAATTGGCCGTTTTACCAAGGTATTGGTAGCGAATGGCTATTCTGAGATCACCAAGGGATAACCCCAATCCAAGACCCGCACTGAAGTTGGGCTGCCTCAATTTTCTGAGGTCATCCGTATGTACAAATGTACTTAAGGAGGCATATCCGAGTCTGGGTTCCACAAAGATGTGTTTTTGCAAGGGGACTCGATACAGGAGAGATAGGGAAGAAAAACGGGAATCTTTAGCGGATATAGTTTCAATATTGTCTTCCAATAGACTGCTTTCCCCAGGAATGAAATTAGCCCCAGATACAAAGTCTAATCCTAGTTTACCAAACTCAAAAGTTTGCAAAAGGCTGAAATGTGCTTCTGCTTTGCCCAAGCGATGATCCCGCTTTGCCACATTGCCGATGCCAATACCGATTTCAATTGAATGCTTTTGAGTAAAAGAACAAAAAGGAAGGATGAGGATCATTATAACAGTTGGGAGTATCCATCTCATGCTACTTGATGTTTAGGGTGATAAAAGGAACTGCGGGCTGCGATAGGAAAGTAAATGCATGTAAGTATGAGGATACAATTATCCTCATACTTAAATTCCTATCGTTGATAAAACGACTTTTTCGGAAAAACTGCTGCTACCGTACTTGTATTACTGGGGCAGGTGGCGGGAGGGTATTGTATATGAGAAAAACGAATTTGATTTTAGATGCACATCTTTTTACTATTTCGTTTGTTGATTAGATACCCTAACTTGCGAATATCTCTTTTTCCATACAACTGAAAGACACCTATGTTTATCCAGGTCCTCATTACGGTCGGGATTTCACAAGCCCTTGTACTCTCCTTACTACTCTGTCTAAAAAAAGATCGAAAGGCGGCGGACATGATACTAGCCATGGAGCTCTCCTTGATGTTTGTAATCGCCATTCTTTATAATTATCGCAACGAATTGACTGCTTACCTGCCAGGACTTCCCATTCATGCCTATGTGCTAGGCTATATCGGAGCACTACTGTTTTATTTTTATGTCAAAGCCGTATCAGAGGGGGATTTTCGGTGGAGCTGGAAAGAATATGGGCCCCATTTGTTGCCTTTTATCGCAGCGCTCTTGATATTAGTCGCTAATGTATATCCCTTCGCTGCCCCGGAAAGGATGGCAATCTGTCAGCAAATCATGATGAATGATCATCCCCTTTGGTTCGAGATCATTTATTATGGTTTGTTCTTGGCGGTTTTCCCATACTACCTCTACAAGACCTATTTATTGCTCAGGCAGCATGATGAGTATATCTTGACTAAATTCTCTTACCTAGAGGATATCAGTTTAGGCTGGCTGAATCGCTTTTTCTGGATTGAATTGACGACCTGGTCTGCCTTTGTTCTGTTTGAGGTTTTAGGGAATTATTGGTTGTCCTTGCTTCCAACTCTAGGGATGCAGATGAGTTTTATTGTGCTGATGCTCGGCATATTGTACCTGGGCATTTATGGGCTGAGAGAACATGCTGTTTTTGTAGATCAACCACTAGAGCTTGAAGAAGAGGCTGTGGCGCCGGTGGGCTTGACCCAAGAGAAGGCAGCGGCTCATTTGCAGTCTTTGCGCCAGTATATGTTGAAAGAAAGACCTTATTTAGAACCTAAGATTACCATTGCTGAACTATCCCACCGTACCCAAATTCCCGTCAATCAGCTGTCCAAGGTAATCAATGAGCAATTGGGACTCAACTTCTTTGACTTCATTAATTCTTACCGAGTTGAGGAATTTAAACAGTTGGCGCACGACAATCGATTTGAACACTTTACCCTGTTAGGACTGGCATTTGAGGCGGGCTTTAACTCTAAATCCACCTTCAATGCGATATTTAAAAAATTCACGGAGCAGACGCCCAGTGAATATGTTCGGCAATTGCGTTCCTTTCCCATTGCTGGGCGTAGCCTGTCATGAGGAGCTTTACAGAAAGTGGCCTCCAATTCACGTTTAGCCGAGATTGGGTGGTTAAGAAGTATGACAGTCATCGGTATTATCGAGGACTTAGTGGAAGAGGGCTTAAGGGGATAGACTTCATTGCGTTGAACCTGAAAGAAAATCTAGTTGCTTTTTTTGAGGTAAAAAATTATCGAACTCGATATAACCAAAATACGGGCGAGCCCATCTACCCTGTTCCTAAGCCTGCCAGTGAACTCGCCCAGGCACTAAGTGGTAAAGTTTCTGATACCTTGCTAGCCATTGACGCTATTACGGCCTACTATCAGAAGAGCTTCATGTATCGTTGGCTTCAACCTTTATACTTGCACCTACCCTTCTACGCAGGAGATAGATTCTTTTGGACCAAAGTGGAGAATTGTATTTATCAACACGAAAATTTGGTCCATGTCCTTTGGGTAGAACTGCAAGAAAAAGATCGAGATTATCAGGATCAGATCAAGCAACAAACGGCTCTGCTATTGAAGAACGAATTTGGAGTGATCTATGTCGCTGATATGAAAAGCCATCCCTTCCCTCAATCATTGGAAGTCTGTCCAGCGGCCTAAGAAAACCGTCCGACTTCCCTTTTTATGCCATTCTCGGACGCTGGACCACCATCTTTCCTGCTTATTTGAAGCATCAAAATTCTACCAGCAATTCAAATAGACCATTGCACGATTCAGCCCTGAATTTAGACGATTCAAAGATTTAAGGTGGAATGATGGCCATAATACTCAGAATTTTGATGTGTAATGAAGGTTGTACCTGAAGGTGAACTCCAAATCTGCTCCCTCAGTACTCTACCTTTTCCCAAATAGAGTTCAACAACGGTTTTAGAATTATCGCTAATGAGAATTAATCACCCAACTGCCTTGCTCCTCTTTCTACTAGCATTCGCTAGTCAGATCCATGCACAATCTCCAGTACTAGATAACTATATTCAAGAGGCGCTGAGTAACAACGTGGCGCTACAGCAGAAGAACCTTTCTTACGAAAGAAGTCTGGAAGCACTTAAGGAAGCTAAGGCCATGTTCGTACCAAAACTATCTTTGGAGGCGCGCTATTCGATGGCAGAGGGTGGTCGTGCCATTATCCTTCCTATCGGAGATTTGGTCAATCCGATCTACCAAAATTTGAACCTCATCAATGATTTGGCCAACGATGCCAATCCTGCCTATCCAGATATTCCAGTGTATCCTACCATTGAGAATGAGTCTGAGAACTTCTTACGGAGACGCGAACAGGAGACCTTTTTACGTGCGGCCATGCCACTCTTTAATGCGGCCATCATTCAAAACCAAAGGATACAGGCTAATCTTTCCGAGTCTGAGCGTATAGGGGTTGAAGTGTATAAAAGGGAGTTGGTCAAAGAGGTGAAAACGGCGTACTACAACTATGCAAAGGCTGTGGAAGCGGTGAATTTATATGAAAATACAATGCTTCTCGTTAACGAAAACCTGCGGACGAGTGAAAGTCTACACCGTAATCATAAAGTGACCGTCGATGAAGTATATGCAGCGCAGGCACAGGTGAAGCAAGTAGAACAAAACTTAACTGACGCCCAGAAGAATGAAAAGATTGCCAAGTCCTACTTCAACTTCCTATTGAATCAAGATTTTGAGCGCGATATAAACCTTCAAGAGACTAATATCAACCCTGTTGGTGTGACAGATCGGGCAGAACTGGTCAAAGGCGCAACTGCCAGAAGAGAAGAAATTCAACAGATGAATTACTTCCTATCGGCCACTGATAACAAGATTAAACTCGGTAAGGGAAATATGTTGCCGCAGATCAACTTAGTGGTGGACTATGGTGTGCAGGGCGTGGATTACAACCTAGATAAGGACAGTGACTATGTGATGGGATCTGTAGTGATGAGCTGGAACTTATTTGATCGCAGCAATAAACCGAAAGTTCAGCAGGCAAAAATCGAAAAGCAAGAACTCGCCCAAAGAAAGCTAGAAGTACAACGACAGATTGGCTTACAAACCATCAGTGCTTTCCATGAGGTTGAAGCGGCAGTTAAACAAGTTGAGTTGGCAGATGCGCAGGTTAAAGCCTTGAAGGAAGCCTACAAATTAGTAGCCAAGAAATATAGCATTGGTCAAGCCAACCAGGTAGAACTTACGAATGCACGTACTGAAATGACCAATGCGCAGCAACAATCCATTATTGCCCAATTCGATTATCAAATCCGGATCGCAGAGCTGGAAAGAGCTGCGGGAACCTATACCTTTAAATAGACAGACTACCCAACGAACCAAGGCACACCCCAAGGACCACGCAAGAGACCTATTAAGTTCAATTATCTGGGCGTTTGTGGTGGAGGATAGCTAAGTTTAGATGATGATTATAATTTCTATTCTCCACCCTTGCGCATTTCATGTTTACAACGATCTTATACAATGAAAAACGTACAGTACCTTCTCTCCTTATTCTCTCTAAGTATCTTTTTGCTAGCATGTGGTGGAAAAGATACATCGGAACTAACAAAAGAAGAAAAAGCGCCTCGGAAAGTAGAAACCTTTAGTGCTGAGGCAGTCGATTTTGAAGAGTTCATTTTCGCGACCGGTAAGCTAGCCTCTAGCGAGGAAAGTAAGCTCAGCTTCAAAACAGGCGGAATCATCAAAAAAATCTATGTAAAGGAAGGGCAGCAGGTTCGGAAAGGGCAGTTACTGGCTGAATTAGATCTCTCTGAAATACAAGCGCAGACACAACAGGCTACCCTCGGAAAAGAACAAGCGGCCATCAATATTGAAAACGCTCAGTTAGCGGTAAAATTAGCCGAAAGAGACTACCGTAATGCAAAGGCGCTCTACGAAGATAGCGTAGCTACCCTGGAGCAGCTAGAAAATGCAGAAGTGCAATTGGACAATGCTAAAAACCAATTGCAAGCCGCCGAGAAAGGCCTGGCCTTCAATAACCGGAACGTTACCATGGCTGAGTTTAATCTGAAATATTCCAGGATTACAGCCCCATCCAGAGGGGTGATCCTACGCAAGCACGCTGAAGCTAATGAACTCGCTAATCCCGGTAAGCCCATCTTTGATTTTGGCTCTAAGGATAAGGCTATGGTGATTCGAGTTAATCTTACCGATAAGGATATCATTCATGTCAATTTAGGGGACAAGGCTAGCGTGAAATTCGATGCACATGGTGCTACTACATTTGATGGGACCATTCGAGAGATTGCCAGTATTGCTGATCCTTATACCAACACCTATGAAGTAGAGATCGAAGTTGATCCTCAAGACAAAAAACTGCTGTCTGGGTTTATTGGGACAGTTGAGATTGAGGCACCAGCAGAGGCCGCTCTTATAGAAATCCCAATTGATGCCTTGATAAAGGCAGATGCTAAACGTGGAGAGATATTTTTAGCAGAAGACGGTAAAGCCAAAAAAGTACCCATTGAGATTCATCGAATTCGAGGAGATCGTTTACTAGTAAGTAAGGGCTTGAAAGCAGAAGATGAGGTGATCATTAGTAGTGTAGGTTATATCGAAGAACACGAGGCCATCTTGATTAGCCAAAACCAGTAGCAATCTTCTAGGTACTAAATTCAGTGAAATGAACATTCCAAAGTTTTCTATAGAAAATTACCAATTCACGCTCACCGTTTTCGTGGCCCTTTTGGTCATGGGGATCATGTCCTTCTTGAGTATGCCCCAGCGAGAAGATCCTGTTGTGGAGATTCCCAACACGATCATCGTAGCCGTCTATCCCGGAGCTAATCCCGAGGATATGGAAAGCCAGGTGGTAGATGTGATTGAAGAAGCAGTTAATGAGCTAGATGATATCAAGGAAATCCGCACGACGATTAATGATGGGGTAGCGGTGGTAGCAGTGGAATCCGTATTTGGTCTGGACCCAGATGACAGATATGATGAAGTGGTTCGCCAGGTCAACCAAGTTCGAGATGATCTGCCATCTGATCTCTATCAATTGGATTTGCGGAAGTTCTCTACTAGCACCGTAAATATTATGCAGATGGCTTTAGTCTCGGATAAAGCCAGCTACCGCCGCATGAAATCCGAAGCAGAAAGAATCAAATCGGTTATCGAAGATGTGAATGGGGTGAAGAAGGTGGAAATCGAAGCCTATCCTGAGCAAGAGATTCGAATTGCACTAAACCCCGTCCTGATGACAGAGATGAATATCTCTTTGGATGATATCGAAAGATCGGTACAGAGCAGCAATGCAAATATTCCGGGAGGAGCAGTGAAGGTGTCCAATCGCTTGTTCAATATCAAGACTTCCGGTGCCTATGATGATCTTAACCAGATCAAGAATACGGTCGTTGGCAGTTATGAAGGGAAGATCATATATCTCAAAAACATCGCCGCAGTTTATTTTGACTATGAGGATGACCGCTGGATGGGCCGATACAATGGAGAGAAAGCTATCTACATCAACACTCAACAAAAGGATGATTACAACATCTTTGATGTGGCTAATCCCATTAAAGAAAAGGTAGAAGAGTTGACTTTAGCGGGAGATATACGCTTGGAATATGTTTTTGATCAAGCGGATGGCGTGAAAGAACGTGTTAGTGGATTCCTTTCCAACTTGTTACAAGGGATCATTCTGGTTGGGGTAATAATCTTTCTACTATTGGGCGCACGGTCTTCTTCTATCGTAATGATATCCATCCCCTTATCGATCCTAATTGGTCTTTGGGTGGTGGATGCAGCCGGCTTTTCTTTACAGCAAATGTCGATTGCGGGCTTGATCGTGGCTTTAGGTTTACTGGTAGACAACTCCATCGCCATTATTGAAAATATTGAACGATTTATAGGGCAAGGCTATAGCCGTACAGAGGCGGCCATCAAGGCTACCCAACAGTTGATTGCCCCGATTACTAGTGCTACTCTGACTACCGTTCTGGCTTTTGTACCCATCATTATGATGCCGGAAACTACCGGTGCCTTTATCAAGGCTTTACCTGTGACTGTGATTGCTACTTTAACCGCCTCTCTGATCATCGCGGTAACGCTAACGCCTTATATCGCTAGTAAGGTGTTGAAAGAGAAGAAATCGGAGGAAGCTCGCGCGACCTTTACCTTTACGGCCATCAAGCGTTTTGTGGAGGGGCCGTATCGGAGGGCTTTGAATTGGGCCTTACATCATCGATTTTTAACTATTTCGCTGGCGGTAGCCAGTTTAGTAGGAGCTTTTATGTTGTTCCCCTTGGTCGGCGTAAGCTTCTTTCCCAAGGCTGAAAAGCCACAATTCAGAGTGACTATACGCCTGCCAAACGGCAGCAACTTGGATGCTACGAATGAGGCAGTACGTTATGTAGAGGGCGTGCTAGATGAGATAGAATCCATTGAGTACTATGCTTCAAATGTTGGACATGGTAATCCTCGTATCTATTACAATGTCAATCCCGTCAATTACAGCAGCAATTACGGAGAACTGTTTGTGATGTTGAAAGAGTATGATATTGAGGAATTCTATAGTCTCTTAGATCATTTGCGTTCAACCTTTGGTTCTTATACCAATGCTCGGATTGATGTGAAGGAGTTTGTACAGGGGCCGCCGTCAGAAGCACCGATTGAAATTCAGATTTTGGGAGATGATCTTACGCAGCTACAAAATTATGCTCGGGAGATTGAAAATATCGTCAAAACGGTACCAGGTGCCATCAATGTCGAGAACCCATTGAGGAATAATAGTACAGATCTATATTTCAACATCAATCGGGATAAGGCGATGATGCTAGGCGTACCTATTCACGTGATTGATAAATCGATTCGGAGCTTTGTAAATGGGTCTACTATAGGTACGTACCGAGATAATAATGCCGAGGAGTATAGTATTGTGATGCGGTATGACTTCAATGAACAGTTTAGGTTGGAAGACTTTGATCGATTAACTGTTAAATCAGTTGCGGGGCATTTTATTCCATTGAAACAATTGGCAAATATCGAGTTTTCTGAGGCGCCAAGTCTGATCAGCCATTTTGATAGTGATCGGACGGCTACCATCTTAGCGGATCTAGACAATGGCTATACGCTTGATCCTGTGATTGCCGTAATAGAAGACCGATTGAGCGGAGTAGATTGGAAAGAAGGCTACGGTTATACTTTTAAAGGAGATCTAGAGAATCGGAACAAATCTTTTGGGGGGATGGGGATCGCCTCGGTTATGGCACTCCTCTTGATCTTTGGAGTATTGATCATTCAGTTTAAATCCTTTAGTCAACCATTGATTATTTTCTCTGCGCTTCCGCTGGCCATCATTGGTTCGATCCTTGCACTTTTCATTACGGGCATTGCATTTTCCTTTACGGCCTTTGTTGGATTGACCAGTTTGATTGGGATCGCGATTAACAACTCAATTGTATTGGTAGATTACGCGAATAAATTGCGAGAGGAGGGCAAGACGGTGATGGAAGCTGCCATTCAGGCTGGTGAGGTTAGATTTATTCCCATTGTAGCTACTACTTTGACGACGATACTAGGGCTATTGCCTTTGACCTTAACGGGCGGTTCTCTTTGGGCTCCAATGGGGTGGACAATCATCGGAGGGCTTTTTACCTCCACTACTTTTGTACTACTTCTGGTCCCCGTATTGTATCAGTTGTTTACCAGAGAAGCCGCTTCTCCAGCCCCAGCACTGGCATGATAAGTGGTGGAGCTGCCTTTGACTGATGATGAGATCAGACTCAGCCATACTCCTCCAGGCATGTAGCAAGTCTGGAGGAGTTTCATTTAGATGCTGTCTGTTACTGTTTTTCGCTAACCAGTACAAAGGCAGGTGGAACGTTGAGCGGAACCCAATTGATATCGACATTGCCGAATACGGTTTCATACAACTTCTTCGTTAGCAGGGAATAGTGAACCTGAATATATCTGCCCCCTTTCTTCATGCATTGATGGCATTCTCGGACAATGCTGTATCCCAACTCTTTAGGCAGTGCCACGAATGGGATAGCTGAAATGATAGCATCTACTTTCTCAAAACCAAGACGCTCCACGTGAGATCCAATATTCTCCGCAGAATCTTGTGCTATAATGAGCCGATCATCATCTATATTTCGCAAAACCTCACAAAAGCGCTCATTCACTTCAAAAACCAATAACTTGGCATCGGGTTCCATTTCTTCGAGAATAAATTTGGTGATGACACCATCTCCAGCACCTAGTTCAACGATTAGCTTAGCGTCCGAAAAGTCAACGTGCTTGACCATGCCTTTGCATAAGAATTTAGAACTTCTCGTAATCGTACCTACGGTCTTTAGATCCTTTAGACTCTCTTTTAAGAATTCTAATTTTTTCATAGTATTATTCTGTGCCCCATCTGCTACATCTCTTATGCTGGTAGTAGATTAGCCCGTTAAAAAACAAATGTTAATATGAGTGTACCGATTGACGGTACTCATATCTCAGTAGCTATGATTAAATCTAAGGCCGTGCCTTTATCCCTGCATGGCATGAATAATTCTACACGTAACTAGATTTAAGTATGTTTTATAAGATGCTTAATAACATCTTTCCTGTGTCGCACAGCAAAAGTAACTCGATTTTTTGGAAATACTACTATAGCATCGACCAAGCCCTGGAAGGTGTCGATCATTCTATTCGATCTGGCTATGATAATAAGGGGCGAACGTAGGGACGGGTAGGCCCTTTAAAATTTAACGGAGTTGCAGAAAATTTCTTAGATCCTGAAACTCAGTCATTTTTTTGCGAGCAAGTTTCTTATCCAGGCGGTAACCGTTTACAAACGGTACGACATATGCCCCATCAAATCCCTTTCTGACCAATTGCCGCCGAAGATTGGATGCTTCTGTATAAGAGACAGCAATGCCCAAAGTATAACGGTAATAAGGGAAGTCCATTTGTCTTTCGATCATCACATACTCTACACCTTGTTCAAAGGGAGCGGTAATGCTTTTTTTTGCTGAGGCAACTTGCACCTTGTAATGGAGTTGACTATTGGTGATGAAGGTAGGTTCTACGGCATTGAACTGTTCACCAACTACTGGCAGCGCATCAGGGATGCTTCGGTCCTCACGATCAAAGAAAGAGATTTCCATGCATTGCCCTCTTCGCTCTGTTTTTGGCATACCGATGGCTCGGATATAAATATTTTGGCTATTAACACCTTGCCCCGAAAGGTAGTTTCCTGCTATTTCAAGCTCTTTGGTTAAATTAAACAAGCCATCTGGACTTACTTCCTCGGGATAGGCAGTCAAGATAACAACCAGAGAAGGCTGCCCGCCCATTTGATGCGCTATTAGGTCGAGTACTTCCCGTTTTGTAGTATGGCGAGTAAGTTCTTCTCCTTGTGTGAAATAGATCGGAGCATAGGCAGTGGAAGGTGTCGATTCTACCACCGGTAAGGTGTTAGGAGGAGTGGGTGTAGGTTGCTGCTTAACTACTTTGTCTACGGGAAAGTCTTCACCAAAACCAGTGTCTTCTGCATTCGTTTGCTGGTCCGGTATTGCGATAGCCGGACTCGTGGGCTGAAAAACGGGATCCTCAACAAGAGGCTTCTTTGCTGGAACTTGAGGTTGAGGAGTAGGTGGCGGAGAAACAAAAGCGTTGGCGGGCCATTCCATTTCCTCCAGGAATTCTTGGAAATAGCTAATGTAGATATCACGTAAACCTTCTCCATCTTTACGTGCCGAGGCAAAAAAGGCAGTAAAACCATCCCCCGAGATTTTGAAATGATCGTCATCTGCGGCAGAATTGATCGGCATGCCAAGGTTTTTGGGGAGCGTCCAACGCTGGGTTTCAGCTACGTAGAAGGATTTGAATATGTCTAGCCCACCGATACTTCTCTTACTATCATTTGAGCTATAATAGAGTGTATGACCATCTCTTGCTAGAAAGGGAGTTGTTTCATCATAGGGGGTATTGATATCAGGTCCTAGGTTGACAGGCGTGGTCCAGCGGCCTCTACGGTAGCTGCATTTGTATAAATCGCTTCCTCCATAGCCTCCAGGTCTGCTACTAGAGAAGATCAATAAGGTATCGTTGTAGAAGTACGGATTATTATCTCCTCGATAGGTGTCCATGGGGACAGGGAGTGGGGTAGAACTAACCAATCGCTCTTCTACGCGCTTAAAGGTATCTACAATAATTTGCCCGTTCTGGAGATTTCGGCCTTTGTAATAATACAGAGCAGATCCATCTCTATTGAAACCCAATAAAACCTCATGATTTGGACCATTTAATAGGTAATGCATGGGTTGCACTTCTCCCCAGATGCCACCAGTGATCCGGCAGTTGTACATATCGCTCGGCAAGTTGCCGAAGCGTTCGTCTGCTACTCCATTGTCTCTTCTGGGAACGCCAATATTTCCTGGCCGGATGGAAGAAAAGTAAAGCTGATTATTATAGTTAGGGCTTAATATCGGTGCGAACTCATCATTAGCGGTATTTACCGATTTCCCGAGGTTTTCCACGATTGCTAAAGCCTCCTGAAATTGTAAGCTTATACCGTTGGCACAGCGTCGGATATCTTCGATCACCATTTGTCGACTATTGTGCCCAGGGCGAATGGTACGAAGGTAGCGTTTATAATAGGTCGAGGCTTGGTCAAATTGATGTCTAGCATGATAAATGCGGCCATAGTACAGCCACAATTCGGGATAGGGTGACCTTTCTTCCTCGGAAAAACGATTCAGCTGTGCCAAGGCTTTGTCCAACTGATTGAGCTGGTAATAACAAAGTGCTATCAAGAATTTACTCTCCTTATCATCCCGATATAAAGCCCTCGTACTTTGAAGCAAAGATAGGGCTGTTTCATAGCGCTTATTAGCGAAGAACAGCTTAGCCTCTTCTTTTTTTTCATTAGCAGATTGGGCTTGGCTGAAAATCGGTAGCAAGCTAAAGGCAGTAATTAGCAGGCCAAACACGCCTAGCTTGGTAAGGAAAGGGAATGATTTGGTTTGGAATGGGGCATACTTACATAGGAGACTTTTCATGGGCTAAATTTGTTGATCCGGATCAAACTGTTCTAGATAGTCACCGACCCGTCTCAAGAAAGAGCCTCCCAGGAATCCATCTACGACCCTATGGTCATAGGACAAAGAAAGGAACATCATTTGGCGTACTGCTATTAGATCTCCGTATTCAGTTTCAACCACAGCGGGTTTTTTTCTAATCGCCCCCACAGCAAGAATTGCCACCTGAGGTTGATTGATGATTGGAGTACCCATGACGTTGCCAAAGGTGCCGACATTGGTCAGCGTGAAAGTTCCATCTTGGATTTCTTCGGGTTTGAGTTTATTGTTGCGGGCTCGGCCGGCCAGGCCATTAACCTGTTTGGTTAAACCAACCAAATTCAGCTGGTCCGCATTCTTGATCACAGGGACGATGAGGTTACCACTAGGAAGGGCTGTTGCCATTCCAATGTTTATATTCTTTTTAACAAGGATTTTGTCTCCATCAACAGAAACATTAACCATTGGGAAATCTCTTAGAGCCCGGGTCACTGCTTCCATGAAAATAGGGGTGAAGGTGATTTTTTCTCCATGTTTCTGTTGGAAATCACCTTTGACTTTATTCCTCCAGTTGACAATGTTTGTTACGTCCACCTCGACAAAGGAAGTAACATGTGGAGAGGTATGCTTAGACATGACCATATGATCGGCAATAAGCTTGCGCATACGGTCCATTTCTACGATTTCTACAGCGCCATTCATGCTGGTGGCAACAGGTGAAGGAGCAGTTGCGGCCGGCCTAGTAGCCACCTTAGATGTTTTCTGCTGAATGTTGCCATTGGTTGCTGGTGCTGTTCGGGATTTTAGATAGCTGAGCATGTCCTTCTTGGTCACTCTCCCGTTAAGGCCAGTCCCTGGAATTCGATCCAGCTCGGCTTGACTAATGTGCTCCTTCTTGGCCATATTTCTAACTAGGGGAGAGTAAAATCTGCCTTCGCTAGCGACCTGGACCGTTTGCGTGATGGTGGTTTCAGCAACGGCTTGTGGACTGACAGTGACTGACTCTGAAGATGTGGTGGTGGATTGAGCAACACTGGGGGTAGCTTGAGGGATGGCTTCTTCGCCTTCTGTAGCAATGATAGCAATTACTTTCCCGATTTCTACGGTGTCATTCTCGGCAAAGAGAATTTCTTGTATCACGCCATCTACCGGAGAAGGAACCTCAGAGTCCACTTTATCCGTAGCGATCTCCAGTATCGTTTCGTCCACTTCCACCTTCTCTCCCACCTGCTTTACCCATTTCAGGATAGTGGCTTCGATGATACTTTCTCCCATTTTAGGCATGATCAATTCAACTTGCGCCATTGGTCGTGTTTTATGATTCTTTTATAATTTGGTTATTGGCTAATAGCCTGGTCTTTGGTCAAAGCAAATGGGAAGAATCCCATGGATTTTCATTATTTAGTATTTCGGGAAATTATACTTTACGCTCTCCAATATCTGTATACGTCGTCGCTGTATTCGAGTTTCCATAGGGCGGGTGCACTACAAAAATAACCGAAATTCGGCGCATTGCCAAAAATGCCAAATAAAACAAGGTTTTCGTCCGGTTGCAGGAGTTAGGTCGAAATTAATATTGGTGAAAACCCAGTTTGTCCCTCTTTATTTGGGCTAAATACTCTCCGCTTCCTGATAGGATTTGATGACAAAGCGGCGAATCATGTTCAGACCAACTACTGCGGTGTACTGGATATTTTTCTCTCTATCTTTCGTTAGCTGCAATTTTTTCGTGTGCACACTATCCTGGTTACCTACTGCTAACCAAATGGTACCCACCGGTTTGTCTGGCGTACCACCAGTTGGGCCAGCAATACCAGATATGGCAACGCCAACATCTGTCCCCATGCGCTCCAATAAGCCCTGGACCATCTCTTGAACAGTTTGCTCACTGACAGCGCCATGTTCTTCCAAAGTCTGGGGGCTAACCCCTAATTGCTTTACCTTGACTTCGTTAGCGTAGGCTACTATGCTACCGTTAAAATAGGAAGAGGAACCTGATATGCTAGTAATTAGGTGAGCTAAGTATCCACCGGTACAACTCTCTGCTGTCGAAACGGTGAGCCCTCTCTCTTTGAGGAGTTCACCAACGGCTGCTTGGAGTTTATGTTCATCATAGCCATAGATTAATTCGGGAATAAGTGCCTCAATCTCTTTTACCCAGTGATCCAATTCTTGGCTTAAGGTAGCTTCCTCCCCTCCTCGACCAGTCAAGCGAAGTCGTACCTGCCCTAAATTGGGCAAGAAAGCCAATTTGATATGTTGAGGGAGTCCTTCTTCCACCTCAGCTATTCGTTCTGCAATCATGGATTCACCGGCCCCAACGGTCATAATTGTTCGGTGCTGGATTGGCATCATTGGGAACTTAGCTTTTAATTTCGGAAGCACTTCGTATTCCATCAAGTACTTCATTTCATAAGGTACGCCAGGCATTGAAACGATGACCTTTTCACCATGGTTAAACCACATTCCTGGGGCTGTCCCCATCTTATTGATTAAGAGGTTGGCATTGGTGGGCATGAAACATTGATTGCGATGAGACTCATTAGGCGTGATGCCGAATTTTTCAAAGAGTCGTTGCAAGCGATTATAGGAAGATTCATCAAAGTACATGCCTACGCCAAAAAAATCTGCGATTGTCTTTTTGGTAATATCATCCTTGGTTGGCCCTAGTCCGCCGGTCATTAGAACAGCATCAACGCCCTCCAATGCTCGGTGTAAACCAGCAGTAATACTTTCACTGGTGTCCTCCACTGTGCTTATTCCCATTACTTTGGCTCCTATGGCATTCAATTGTTGAGCCATCCAGGCAGAGTTGGTATCTACGATTTGGCCGATCAGAATTTCATCGCCAACGGTTACGATATGTACTTTCATAAAGGATTAATTGTAGGTGGTTGCTGATGAAGAAGATAGTCCTCAGGTGCACAAGAAATAACAGCGCTTTCGCACTATTGTTTGGCAAAGGTAATTTCTTTCAAGTTAAATGTCTGTAGGCCGGTATCTGTATCAACTTTTAGCAGACCTTGTTCGGTTACCCCTGTTATGATTCCCTTAAATAAGGCTCCCTCTGCACTTTGAAAAAAGTGGATTTCGTTGAGCTTGTATAGCACCTGATGATAAGCATCATTTAAGCGTTCCCATTGGTTTGCTTTCAACTGAAGATATCGGCTTTCCAAGCAAGAAAATAGCGTTTGTCGAAGCTCATCCAGTACGTAATCGTCCTTACCAGTAGCTAAGGCCAAAGAGGTAGGATTAGGGAGAGAGGGAGGAAACGTAGTTTGATTAATGTTGATGCCTAGGCCAATGACGGTATGTTGAATTTTAGTACCTGAGAGGGTGTTTTGTATGAGAATGCCGGTGGATTTTTTGTCTTTGATATACACATCGTTTGGCCATTTTAGTCGGACATGATCGGATGGGACAAATTGCCCGAGGAAATCGACTACCGCTAAGGATACAGCTTGATTTAATAAGAATTGGCGGGGAATGGGAAGAAAATGAGGCTGGAGAATAATGCTAAGGGTTAGGTTTTTGCCGGCTTCTACCAGCCAACTGCTGCCAATTTGTCCTTTCCCAGCCGTTTGATGATGAGCCGAAATGACAGTTCCTTCAATTGGTTTGCTTTTTGATAAGAGAGAAAGAGCGTATTCGTTAGTGGATTGGAGCTCATCAAACATATGGAGAACCTTTCCGATGAAAAGAGTGTTTTTATGGTACAATTGATAAATTATTTATTAAATTGATGGATTAATACAAAACACTTTTTAATTTCAGGAAAGAATACCTGGCCGGGCAAGAGGATTGTAGAGTTCTTGATTAAGAGGTGAACCGCAAAAGAGTAATACCTCATAATTTCCTTTCACTTCGTGCCCTTTTTACAAAACTAATAAAAATTCAATTTGATTCTGGAAACAAAAGTAGACCATCCAAATATCGAACTTGAGGAGTTGAACGAACTGATTATTGACAGTATTCAAGATATTAAAGGAAGGCAAATCGTGAAGCTTGATTTGCGCGAATTAGAAGAAGCTCCTACTGATTTTTTTATTATTTGCGAAGGAGATTCCAATACCCAGGTAAAAGCCATCTCTGATAATGTTTACCGACGCTTGAAGCAGGAGGCGGGAGTCTTACCTAACCATACCGAAGGCGAGAAGAACGCACTTTGGATCTGCCTTGACTACTTTAATGTAGTAGTTCACATTTTTTACCGCGAGACCCGTAGTTTTTATGAGTTAGAGGCCCTGTGGAGTGATGCTAAATTCACAGAATACGATACCTTGTAGTCACTATTGCTGCTTTGGTAGAAAAATCGATCCGACTTTGTCTAGAAATAGGTAAACTGGTCGATATTCTGCAACGAAAACGCTGCTAGGCCGTTTTAATTTAAACTTGAATGATTAGTCGGTCCCCTGTAAGGAAGACCCGAAAAAGAGAATATAATGGATAAACCAAAGAACGATAATAAGCCTGGTGGCGCTCCTAAATTCAATTCGTATTGGATTTACGCAGTGATCGCCTTATTTCTCCTGGCTTTATCGCTATTCAATAACATGGTATCCGGAGTGACCGAGATTGACATGAGCAAGCTCCGTACCTTGTTGAACGATCGGTCCATCCGATCGATCAAGGTGGTCAATGAGGAGGTCGCCTATATCTACCTCAAAGAGGATAAGGTGGACAACTATGAAGATGCGAATAAGGATAAGGTAGGAGACCGGTATCACTATATAATGAAAGTGGGATCCCAATTCAGTAGTGATTTTCGAGCCTTGCAAGAAAGCTTGAAAATACCGAATGATGAATGGATTTGGCCTAGTGAAGAAAAGCAACCGAACTACTTATCACAGATACTAGGTTGGGTACTGCCCATTGTGATCGTCGTTGCCATCTGGATATTTATCATGCGGCGAGTTAGCGGTGCAGGTGGAGGACCAGGTTCCCAGATTTTCAATATCGGAAAATCAAAAGCTACACTATTTGATCAAAATAGTAAGGTCTCGGTTACCTTCCAGGATGTCGCCGGCTTGAATGAAGCGAAAGAGGAGGTAATGGAAGTCGTGGACTTCTTGAAGAATCCTAAGAAATATACTGCTCTCGGGGGTAAAATTCCTAAAGGAGTTTTGCTAGTAGGCCCTCCGGGTACGGGTAAAACACTATTGGCAAAGGCAGTAGCTGGTGAAGCAGGTGTACCTTTCTTTTCGATCTCTGGATCTGACTTCGTGGAAATGTTCGTTGGTGTGGGAGCCTCAAGGGTACGAGACCTGTTTAAGCAAGCTCGCGAAAAAGCACCTTGTATCGTATTTATTGATGAGATAGATGCCATTGGCCGAGCACGGGGACGAAATAGCATTCAAGGAGGAAATGATGAACGTGAAAATACCTTGAATCAGCTGCTGGTAGAGATGGATGGTTTTAGCACCGATAAAGGGGTGATTCTGATGGCGGCTACTAACCGACCTGATGTATTGGATACCGCTTTATTGCGCCCAGGGCGATTTGACCGCCAAATTGGCGTGGACCGACCTGACCTGAATGGTAGAGAGGCAATTTTCAAAGTTCACTTGAAAAATATCAAGAAAGCTGCGGAAATTGATGCAGTAGTTCTAGCGGAGATGACGCCCGGTTTTGCGGGAGCTGATATCGCTAACGTATGTAACGAAGCTGCCCTTATTGCCGCCAGACGCAATAAGAAGGCCGTCGATATGGATGACTTCAACTATGCCTTGGATAAAGTGATTGGCGGTTTGGAGCGCAAAACGAAGTTGATTTCTCCTGAAGAGAAAAAGATCATTGCTTATCACGAAGCTGGCCATGCCGTTTGTGGTTGGTTCCTGGAGCATGCCTCACCTTTGGTGAAGGTTACAATTGTGCCGCGTGGGATTGGGACTCTTGGTTATGCGCAATACTTGCCCAAGGAAGAGTACATCACGCGCACAGAGCAATTGTTGGATCGTATGTGTATGACCTTTGGAGGTCGTGCGGCGGAGCAAATCATTTTTGGAAAAGTATCCACAGGGGCTCAAAATGACTTGGATCAAGTAACTAAGATGGCTTACAGCATGATTACCATCTTTGGTATGAATGAAAAAGTAGGTCAAGTATCCTTCCATGGCTTGTCCCAAGATCAATTCCAGCGACCTTACTCAGATGATACGGCTACCCTAATCGATGATGAGGTTAGAAATCTGGTAGAGTCACAATACCAAAGAGCGAAGGATTTGCTCAGAGAAAGAAAGGAAGAATTAGAGATTCTAGCGCATCAATTGCTAGAGAAGGAGGTATTAGTGAAGTCAGATGTTGAAAGATTGATTGGTATTCGCCCTTCTGAAGCTGCTGAAATAGCCAGAAAAAATGGCCAGCAAAAAATCGAAGGAGAAGAGCAACCCGAGACACAGAACGAAGTATAATTAAATAATACTATTCCACATATTTAAAGGGGCCAAAGTCAACCGACTTTGGCCCCTTCTTCGTGGTACCATGCATGCCACCGTGAGATGGAATCTGAAGGTAGTCCGGCAGCGCATGAAGGGATGAACAACCACTGGTTCGCCGAACAAGGCTTAATAGATGCGCTGAGTGTCTACTCCCGGTTACATGTTTAGAGAAACCGCCGAGTACGAGAGTACGCTCGGTGGTGTGAGAGGACGATAAGTTAAAACCTATCGCCCTCTTCTTCTACTTGATTTATATCCCCTTGCTAGCAGACGGCTATATGCATGGAGCACAGGCTGATTCAAGTACTTATCTAGTTTGCTCACCCAAGGTATCATTTCAGCTACCAGTAGACATTTATAGCGAATTTTCGCTAAAAAATAGAACTCTCCTTTATTTTTTCTGTTAATCATAGTATATTTATAGCGAATTTTCGCTGATTATCAATTTTAATACGATCCATATATGCAAGATACAGTTGTCAAAAAGTCATTCTTAAGAGGAGGAGAATTCTTAGTTAAAGACGCATCTGCTGCCGATATCTTTATACCGGAGGAAATGGATGAAGAGCAAAGAATGGTGCGGGATATGGTACGAGATTTTGTCGCGACAGAGGTATTACCCCAAATAGACAAAATTGAGAAACAGGAAGATAATATAGCGCCACGCCTACTTGAGAAAATGGCAGAGCTGGGCTTGCTTGGTTCGCATATGCCGGAAACATACGGAGGAATGGCATTGGACACCAATACCAATACCATTATAACCGAGACGCTTGGACCTGCAGGATCCTTTACCGTTTCTTTTGCTGCTCATACTGGAATAGGGATGCTGCCCATTCTATACTTTGGTACGGAGGCGCAAAAGCAGCAATATTTACCTGGCTTAATCAACGGAGAACTTAAGGCTGCTTACTGCTTGACTGAACCTGGTTCTGGCTCAGATGCTTTAGCTGCTAAAACAAGGGCGGAATTGTCTGATGATGGTCAACACTATATCCTTAATGGCCAGAAGATGTGGATCTCTAATGCGGGTTTTGCGGATCTTTTTATTGTCTTCGCCAAGATTGATGGAACTCATTTCACGGGCTTCATTGTGGAAAAAGGTGCAGCGGGACTTACCCTTGGAGCGGAAGAACTAAAGCTTGGAATTAAGGGATCTTCCACTCGCCAAGTGTTCTTTGAGAACGTCAAGGTGCCTGTGGAGAACCTCTTGGGTGAAAAAGGAAAGGGGCACTTGATTGCCTTCAACGCATTGAATACAGGAAGATTTAAACTTTGTGCACTAACCCTAGGAGGAGCTAAAGACAGTGTAAGTAATGCTGTCAAATATGCGAATGAGCGAGTCCAATTTAAGCAGGCTATCTCGGGTTTTGGAGCCATTCAACATAAATTGGCCGAACAGGTAATACGAATTTTTGCGGCAGAGAGTGCGATGTATCGCGTATCTGAGTTGATGGAATTAAAGAAGAAGGAATTGGACGATACTGGAGCTTCTTTCGGGGATGCAAAATTGGAAGCGGCAGAAGAATATGCTATCGAGTGTGCTTTGCTGAAGGTGGCTGGATCTGAGGCCTTGGATTATGTGGTAGATGAGACGGTGCAGATTCACGGTGGCATGGGGTACTCGGAAGAAGGTACGGCTGCCCGAGGATATCGAGATGCCCGCATCAACCGAATCTTCGAAGGTACTAATGAGATCAATCGATTGTTGTCCGTAGATATGTTATTGAAGCGTGCGATGAAGGGGGCGATAGATATTATTGGTCCAGCATGGGAAGTTCAGAAGGAATTGACCACCATGCCTGGTTATACACCATTAGAAGGACCTTATGCGGAAGAAAAGAAAGCCATAAAGGATTTTAAGAAGATTTTCCTAATGGTTGCGGGAGCAGCGGCCAAGATGCAAATGGATGGTAAAGTCAACTTGAAGGAAGAGCAAGAAGTTTTGATGAACGTATCAAACCTCATGTTGGATGTCTATTTGGCGGAATCCCTCTTGCTGAGAGTCGAGAAATTGGAGGGATTGGATACGGAGATGGACCAAGAAATTTATGATGCCATGCTCAAGGTATTTGTCACAGATGCAAACGCGAGAATTCAGAAGCAAGCGACGGATGCCTTGGTGTCTTTTGCAGAGGGAGACCTTTTGAGAAGCCTTCTAATGGGACTAAAACGCTTTGGCAAGTACATGCCTGCAAATGTTAAGCAAGAACGTAGAAAGATTGCCGCTAAATTGATCGATGCTAACGAGTATTGCTTCTAATTGCACCCTTCGGTACAATTTAAAGAGTATAAGATCTAGACATAGATTGACAATAATATGGGAGAGCCTCTTGCCTTTTGGTAAGAGGCTTTTTAGTTATAGGTACCAGTATGAAAGCTTGTAAGACAGTAGCAAGAGGGCGTTTTTTGACCCAGGAATTTAAATTCATGGCCAAATTTCGGATAAGATACGTATATTAGAACTTTATCTTATTTAAGACTTTGAGAGGCTATAGAAGTTCTACTTCCCTACCCATAACCCATCATTTTATTCTGTCTTTACTACTTTGCAGCTAATTAGTATCGTACCTAATGGTGAAAGGATCGTATTTATATAAGGGTATTTTGGTCAGTCTACTATTTTTGATTGCCTGTTCTCCTTCTGCTGATCAGGGGAGAGGGACTCCTGACTCTAATGCGCTGGTGGAGAAGCTAGCAGAGGCCCAAAAACTATCCGAATCCTCTCCCTTGAAGTCAAGCGAACTAGCCTTGGAGGCCTTGGCTAAGGCTGAGTCAATGGAGTATCGGGACTTAGTAGCAGAGGCCCAAATGATTCTTTGTACTTATACTACACCACCTTTGGCAATCGATACTACCTTGTCCTTCTGTCGAGAAGCCATGGCCTATTTTGAACAAGTAGATGCGCAAAGGGAGCAAGGAATCTTATTGAATAGCATTGGAATACTGCACGATATCAAGGGGGAAAAGGATGCAGCCGTGCAATCCTTTAAAAATGCTGAAGATATTTTTTTAGCATTGGAAGATTTGGAGTGGTTGGGGCAGGTTTATAATAATTGGGGCGTTGTACATGTAACGGAAAATAGTCTAGAAGCAGCTACGCGACTTTACATTCGGGCGCTTGAGGTAAATGAAACATTGGAAAACAGGAGAGGTTTGATGGCCACACACTGTAATCTTGGAAGATTATACTATAAACAACGCCTTTTTAAACAAGCCAGAGAACATGCCGAAAAAGGAGTGAAACTGGCGAAAGAAACACAGAGTGCTACTTGGCTGCCACTTTCTTTAAACTTAATAGCAGATATCTACAACAAAAGAGGGCAAATCTCGGATGCGCTTTTGTCTTATGAGGAGGCATTGACCATTGCCACTAAGAATGGGGATGATTACAATTTAATTTTCACCCTTAATCGGCTAGCTCGTTTTTACTTGAACAATAACCAACCAGAAAAGGCCTTATCCTACATCCAACGCTCCCTGAATCGAGCTATGGCAGCTGGGAAGCGAAAAGATTTAGAGGAGATCTACTTGATTATTGGTGAGTGTAGAGCTGAAACTGGTCAATTTGAAGTGGCAAAAACTTACATTGATACGGCCTATACCCTGGCACAAGGGGATCGCGACTATAAGTATCTTCTACAGGCGTACCAACAATATGGCGATTTATACTATGATCTTGGTAATTATAAATTGTCGATTAGCTTCCAGAAGCGTTTTCAAGCCTTACAAGATAGCATTAACCATCTAGAAAATGAGGAGCTATTGAGTCGTCTGGAACGAGAATTCCAGCGCAAAGAACAAGAGCAACAAATTTTTGAATTAAAAGAGAAATCCAGCCAGCAATACCTCTTTCTAGTCTTACTATCTGGCTTGGCGGGTATGATCGTAATTATCTCTAGTGGACTTTTTTTCTACTACCGAAGAGTTAGGAAATTCAATGAAGAATTAGAAACCAAGGTGCAGGAACGAACGGAGGCCTTGAAGCAGTCGAACACCCAATTGGAGCGTTTTGCCTATATCGCCTCGCATGACTTAAAAACTCCCTTGCGAACCATCTCAAGCTTCCTATCCTTGATCAAACGCCGTATCAAGAAATACAATAACCCAGAATTGGAAGACCTGCTCAGTTTTGCTTCCAATGGAGCGAAGCAGATGAATAATTTGATAGAGGATGTACTAGAGTTTTCCAAGGTAAGTACGGCCGAGATGAAAAAGGAAGCGGTAGATTTAAACCAGACTATACGATCAGTACTGTACAATATCGATGACTTTCTCCGGGCGAATAATGGCTATGTGGAAACACACAAGCTACCGGCCGTAATGGGTAATGGGGGCTATTTACACCAGTTGTTCCAGAACTTGATTGTGAATGGGGTGAAATACAATGAAACTAAAAAGCCAAGAGTAATAATCTCTTGTCAAATGCAAGGGAAAAATTATCGCTTTTGTGTTGAGGACAATGGCATTGGTATTGATCTAGCCTATCAGGATACGGTATTTGAAATGTTTAAGCGCCTTCATACTTCAGCTGAATACGAAGGCACAGGGATCGGCCTGGCACTATGCAAAAAAATTGTAGAGCAGCATGGTGGAGAGATCTGGCTAGAAGACTCTAGTCCCCAAGGTACGATCTTCTGTTTTACCTTACCTCAAGCAAAAGTTCCTCTTCCCGCTCCATCAGCTTAGGTTCCCATTCTTTAGTTCTTTTACGGCATAATCGACAGCGCGCGCCGTAAGCGCCATATAGGTAATGGATGGATTTTGGCATGCGGAGGAAGTCATGCAGGCCCCATCTGTGACAAATAGGTTGTCGACATCATGGGCTTGATTCCATTGGTTTAGAACGGATGTCTTAGGATCTCTACCCATCCGGGCAGTGCCCATTTCATGGATGCAGAAACCGGGCGTTACTTCTTGAACTTGGACCTGAATATCTTTCCCGCCAGCAGCTTCTAGCATTTCGGAAGCCGTGGTCGCAATATCATCTCGCATCGCCTTTTCGTTTTCTCTGAAAGTAGCGCTGATGTGTAAAGTGGGTAAGCCATGTTTGTCCAGCACATCTTTATTGAGTGTAACGGCATTATCCGCATAGGGTAAACACTCCCCAAAGCCAACAAGGCGCATGGACCAAGGCCCGGGATGTGTCAGACTATCCTTATACGCTCCTCCAAAACCAGGTTTCCCGAAACCGCTATTCCAGTTGGATCTTGAACCTCCTCCTTGGAAGCCATAACCGCGCATGAAGTCTGGATGTTTCTCTTCAATATTTCGGAAACGTGGAATATAAATACCATTCGGACGTCCTCCACTATAATACTTATCATCAAACCCTTCCATTCGTGCATTGACCCGCACACTGTAATCGTGATCCATTAGATATTTTCCAAGTGCACCGCTACTGTTGGCTAGGCCATCTGGAAATTCTTCGTTGGCGGAGTTCAGGAGAATGAAAGTGCTTCCCAAGGTAGAAGCACAGAGAAAAACCACTTTCGCTTTGTATTCGATATCTTGCCCAGTGTTAGCGTCGATCACTCGTACACCAGTAGCCCTGCGGGTATCTTTGTCAAATAAGACAGATTCCACCACAGAATCAGGACGTAAGGTTAAATTCCCGGTTGCGGCGGCAGCGGGCAGGGTAGCACTATTACTGCTAAAATAAGCGCCGTAGGGACAGCCGCGATAGCATAGGTTTCGATGCTGACATGGCGTTCTTCCATTGTGCTCTCGGGTTAGGTTGGCTACCCGTCCGATCGTCATTTTGCGATTGCTCCATTTGTTTTCGATGGCAGCTTTTACATGCTTTTCCACACAATTCATTTCCATCGGTGGCAGGAATTGGCCATCTGGTAGTTGAGGAATACCCTCGGCTTTCCCGCTAATTCCTACAAATCGTTCTACATAATCGTACCAGGGAGCAATATCTCGATACCTGATGGGCCAGTCGACGCCAACACCATCTTTGAGATTGGCTTCAAAATCATAATCACTCCACCGATAGCACTGTCGTCCCCACATAATGGAACGGCCACCTACGTGATACCCTCTAATCCAGGCAAAAGGCTTGTCCTCAGGAGTGGTATAAGGGTGTTCATTGTCATTGACCCACCAGTGACGAGTTCCTTCATTGAAAGCATATACTCTATGTTGTACCGGGTATTTTTCTTTGTCCTCTGCGGTAGCGCGTCCTCGGTGAGGAAACTGCCAGGGCGCGTCATTGGTGGTGGGGTAATCCTTAACATGTTCTACCTGCCGTCCTCGTTCTAAGACTAGGGTTTTCAATCCTTTCTCCGTCAATTCTTTTGCAGCCCATCCGCCAGTGATCCCTGAGCCCACTACAATCGCATCAAATGTTGTATTGTCTTGCATGAATTTGATTTGAATCTTTTCGTTGAGGAATAAAATCTAGCACAGCCTTCTTTGAAATGGCGCTAAAAAATGTTGTTATCTACTCCCACTACTGTTTCGGCAGTAGCATCTACGCACCCTTCATACTTACCTGGGACCGGATTGTAATTTAATACATTGTTCATGATCGGTTCGGAGGTGAAATACCCCAGTAGCGTGAGTTCCTTGAGCATTCTTATGAATGAAGGAGAGGAAGTGCTTTCATTTTCCAGCTGAGTCAGCAATGAGGTCTGTTCTTCGGCAGTACAATCCCTGAATGTCTTTTGGTGTTTCCTCTGGCTGGCTTCATCCAGGGATGCTAAACCCGTCAGGAAGCGATCTTGCTCCTCACTTTGGTACGCTTCTTTTAGCATCAGGTCGACAAAGGCGGGTACGCCAACGTCTAAGGCTCCCGGTGTTTCAGTAGCAGGCAGGATACAGTCTACGATGCTTCCGAGCATGCTGGCTTGCGCTTGTTCCAAGAAGACGGGAGTCCATTCTATTACTGGGCGGGCTTGGCATCCATTCAAAATACCTGCCATAGCAGATGAAGATATTGCTCCACCCAACAGGAAACTGGTACGCTTGATGGCTTCTCTACGATCCATGTCTATTCCTTTAAGTTCTTTGGTAAATCTACAAAAATGAATAAGAAAATTTTTTAACTTAAGCCAAATCCTAATAAGATGTGGTTGAATATACTGTATATAATACTTGCTGTTTATGTTGGACTCAGCCTCATCTTTTATCTCTTTCAACATTTCTTTTTCTTTCGTCCGGAATTGTTACCCTCCCACTTTACCTATAAGTATCCCTTCGATTTTGAAGAAAAAACCTTCGAAATGGAGGATGGCGGACAGATCAATAGTATCCACTTTAAAGTTCCCAATAGTCGGGGGGTGATCTATTACCTCAAGGGAAATTCCAGGAGTATTAAAGGCTGGGGAAAGTTTGCCAAGGACTTTGTTAGTAATGGCTACGATTTCTTTATGATGGATTATCGCGGTTTTGGGAAGAGTAGGGGGCGTCGAACGGAACAGAAGCTGTATAATGATGCACAGATGTTATACAAATGGATTGCCCGTCAATATACAGAGGATAAGATTGTGGTGTATGGGCGCTCACTTGGCTCAGGAATTGCTGCTCGAATAGCTTCTTGGAACAACCCTAGTATGCTAATACTGGATTCGCCCTACTACAGTTTTTATCATCAAATCAAACGTTACGGTGCTTTTTTACCTTTACGCTTATTCCTACGATACCAAATACGTACTGACCAATTTTTGAAGAATATCACCTTCCCTGTTTACATTATTCATGGTACCAAGGATCGACTCATCCCTTTTGAACATAGTGAGCGGTTACAGCAGATTAACCCTAAGCTAATTCGGTTACTAGAAGTAGAAGGAGGCGGGCATAATAACCTTCCTTCCTTTCCAACCTATCATGAGTACTTATACGATATACTGAACGAATACCAGACCCAACCTGCGCAAGTATGATTAGCCGAACCTTTGATTTACTGCCTTCTCAACAAGAAAAATTTCCGAATGAGAAAGCGATTGTAAGCCGCCGTGGAGGCCGTTGGATCACTTATAGCTGTGATGAATGCTTGGCAGAAATCGATCGCTATAGTTGGGCTTTACTTGGGTTGGGCGTGAAGCGGGGAGATCGCGTGCTAATCGTTCCCCATTTGGCTAGTGCGGAATGGATTTTTCTGGATTTTGCCATCCAGCAGTTGGGTGCCATCGTCGTGCCGGTTCATTTTACCAGTAATCCACAGCAGCTAGAGTATATCATCAACCATACTGAGGCTACATGTTGCTTTGTAACACATACGGAACTAGGTGCAAAGTTTGCTAAGATTTTAGATCAGCACTCCCATTTACAAATCTTTTATATCGAAGGAGATCAGGCGGAAACAACTCTGGATGATTTGTTAAAACGTTACCCTGTCCCGCAACAGGGAGATCTGAAGTCATACAAAGAACAAGTTGAGGAGAATGACCTATCGGCGATTATTTATACTTCAGGCACCACCGGCACCCCTAAGGGAGTCATGTTAAGTCATCGGAATATCGTAAGTAATGTAAGGGCGACCCTACCCTTACTTCCGGTCGATCCCGGGAAAACCGCCTTAAGTTTTTTGCCCTTCAGCCATATTTTTGAGCGAATGGCTTTATTGACCTATATGGCTGCGGGCTTGAGTATTCATACCTTGGTGGATCGACCGTATCTCCCCCAAGCTTTTCTCGAAGTTCGCCCACATATCTTCACCGCCGTACCGCGTATTTTAGAGAAGATGTACGATCAAGTGCTGGCGATCCAAGCAGATCATTCTTCCTGGAAGAAAGGCTTAGCCAATTGGGCTTTAAAGGTAGGCATGAGCTTTCAAGAACGGCCGGGATTTCGCTTGCTGTACTGGTGGAAACTCCAAATGGCAAAGCTCTTGGTACTACATCGATTAAAGCGGAACCTGGGAGGCAAGGTAAACGCCATTATTGTAGGAGCTGCTTACTTACAACCTGGCCTAGGACGTCTAATGGGGGCTATGGGGATCAAAGCTAGAGAAGGCTATGGCATGACGGAAACCGCTGCCGCTGCTGCCATTAATCGCTTTCAGCCCGGACTGTATGCCTTTGGAACGGTGGGTTTGCCTGTCTCTGGCGTGCAAATAAGGATTGATTCGCCGAATGAAGCGGGTGAAGGAGAGATTTTGATCAAAGGACCCAATGTAATGCAGGGGTACTATAAGCAGCAGCAAGAAACCGCCAAGGTATTGACCAAAGATGGATGGCTTCATACCGGGGATGTAGGTAAATTTGTTAAGAAACGCTTTCTGCAAATCACGGATCGTAAGAAAGATATTTTCAAGACTTCATCTGGGAAGTATGTTTCCCCCTTGGTCTTGGAGAACCACTTCAAACAATCCCCCTTAATTGAACAGATCATGGTGATAGGGTTTCAAAAACCTTACGTAACGGCCCTGATCTATCCTAATTTTGAGCTACTAGAGCATTGGAGCAAGGAGAACAAAGTACATTGGACTAGCCCGCAGTACATGGCCATCAATATCAAGGTACGCCAAAGGATGCGAGAAGAGCTATCTATCTATAATCAACAACTACCCAATTATCAAACCATTCGAGCCTTTCATCTTTTTCATGAAGAATGGACGATGGAATCGGGGCTGCTTACTTACACTATGAAATTAATGCGACCCAAAATTTTGGAGGCCTTTCGAAAGGAAATTTCTCAACTGTACGAGGATCAGGTAATTTGAGAAAAAAGTTTCTGGTATCATCTAATTTGGATCATAGCAATCCTGAATCACTTCTTCGTACTTTTTGGGCGTTACATTCTGGCACGAGGTGCACAAGAGAAATCCCAGCAAGAGCGCGAATACTAAAACTTGCATCATAAATATTTGTGATCCTCCAGGTATTGGATTTAGGGAAAGAAGATCTATAACATAGAGAGGCAACTGGCTCCGCACATCTTAAAACACCTACCTCGACGTCTTTAATTTTGCTAGAATACTCGGATCAATAGCTCCACTATAAGTGCCATAGGCATCAATCATAGTGCCTTTCACCCCCTTGCTAGTAGATAGCACATAAAGAATAGAGCTATCGTCCGGATTGCTATCGCCTTCGAAACGATGAATTTCCTCTACCGTGAAATCCTCAGCACCAACAACTAGGTCTAGCTCCTTACAGTGAAGGCCATCACTGATCAAATTAAAATCGTATTGGTAGCCCTCAGCCTTTAGGCCTTGAAGCGCCTCCACTAGGGTGTCAAAATCTCTCATTGGATAGTTTTTTAATTTTTGTTTAGACAACCAAATTCCCCTTATTGTTTTTTGATGTAGGTCTTAATGTGAAAGTCGTGAGCATGTTGCTCATCAATAGGATGATAAATACTTTCCGTTTCTTCCCAATTAGACCAATCTAGGTCTGGGAAAAAGGTATCACCCTTCGGTTCTGCATTAATCAAAGTCAGGTACATTTTATCAACAACGCCCATTTCCAAGGCTTCTGCAAACACTTTACCACCACCTAGTATAAAGGCCTCCTCTTCCTGTTTTACTTCTTCTAGAAAGTCAGCGATGGAATGAATCGGCTGGCTATTGGGGCGCATGGCCAGCTGCGGATTGCGAGTAAGAATAAAGTTCTTATAATCAGAACCTAAATAATCTTCAGATTCATAACTTTTACGCCCCATTAAAAAGGCCTTGCCTTTCGTAATCGTTTTGAAGTGTTTCCAATCATCGGGAAGGGACCAGGGTAAGATTCCATCGAGGCCCATGACATGGTTCTTAGCAAATGCGGAGATAATTGATATAGTTGGCACCTGGAGTTGGTTTTGATGTCTTGGTTTTGAATTGCGGAGAACAAATGTTGAATTCCGTAGAACAATTGTCCATTACTATAAATAAGTATCTTCTAGCTTATTTTGTTCATATGGGAAGTAGCGGGAATCGCTTATTTTAGGGGAGTGTGAAGATAGTATGTGGAAGAATGTATCAAATACAGTAAACAAAATCATACAGATCAAAGGGCTGTAGAAGGAGCTTGATCATAACAACAATTCATGAAAAACCAACTACTAATCATGACGATGCTAGCGCTAGGGCTGCTAGCTTGTCGTACAGAAGAACCAACTGCCTCCCCCTTACCCAACATCGTCATCTTAATTACCGATGATCAAGGCTATGGGGACCTTAGTTGTCACGGAAATCCTATCCTGAAAACGCCAAACCTCGACCAGCTACATGCCGAGAGTGTCCGCTTTACCGATTTTCACGTGGGGACGACCTGCGCCCCCTCTCGTGCCAGCTTAATGACGGGGCAATACTGTAATAAAGTAGGGGCATGGCATACGATTAAAGGTAGAGAAATGGTATGGCCAGATGAGGTGCTCTTGCCAGAACTGCTGAAAAAAGCAGGCTATACCACCGGAATGTTTGGTAAATGGCATTTAGGAGATACTTATCCTTATCGCCCCCAGGATCGAGGTTTTGATGAGGTCTTGGTACATGGTGGGGGAGGGGTAGGTCAAACCCCAGATTACTGGAACAATGATTATTTTGATGATACCTATTTCCACAACGGGTTTCCAGAAAAGAAAGAAGGCTATTGTACCGATGTGTGGTTTGAGGCAGCCTTGTCCTTTATGGAGAAAAATAGGGACAGACCTTTCTTCTCCTACCTGTCCACCAATGCACCGCATGGCCCTTTTTATGTAGATACGCTCTACAGCAAGAGGTATGAAGGAAAGAAAAATGTAGTCAATGCTAATTTTTTGGGTATGATCGCCAATATCGATGAGAACTTGGGCCATATGCGATCCAAGTTGGTGGAGTGGGGGATTGCTGATAATACCATTTTGATCTTCCTCACAGATAATGGGACAGCGGCCGGATGCCAGCTGGACCAAGAAGGGCAGGTCAAGAAAGGGTATAATGCTGGGATGCGTGGCAAAAAAGGATCGGAATACGAAGGAGGACATCGGGTTCCTTTGTTTATCCACTGGAAGGATGGTAAAGTTGAAGGAGGGAGAGATATTGATCGCTTGGCTGGGGTTTTTGACCTAGTCCCCACCTTAATGGATTGGGTCGGAGCGGAAAATACGGATGATGTAGATTGGGATGGTACGAGTCTACGTCCTTTGATAGAGGGAGAAGAACAGGAAGAGCGTATTTTATTCGCGGATACACAGCGGCAAGAGGATCTAATTAAGTATCGAAGGTTTGCGGTTATGACGGAAGCTTGGCGTTTGGTTAATGATAAATTATATGATATCCAAAAAGATCCAGGACAAAAGGAAGATGTAGCTGCTGCGCATCCTAAAGTGGTAGACAGTCTCAAAGTAGCCTATGAAAAATGGTGGGACAAGGTAAGTGCTAGGGCGGGAGATTATTGTTACTTCCAGATGGGGAAACAAGTGGGAGAACTTCATGCCCTAACTGAACATGATCTGTTGAATGAAAATAAGGGCGTGGCTTGGAATCAGGGACATATACGTGCAGGAAAGGGTACGCAAGGTTATTGGCCTGTACAAATAGAAGCAGCAGGAACTTACCGATTTGGGCTCCGTCGTTGGCCAGCAGAATCGGGGCTGAAAATTTTGGACGCAGCACCAGAAGGGGATAAGATTCCACAAGGAACGGCATATAAAGCAGGAGAAGCCTTGTCATTTAAGGCCGCTAATATTTCAATAGCAGGCCAACAGGCAGAAGCGCTGATTGATCCAGATAGCGCCGTTGTACATTTTACCTTAGAATTGGCCCCGGGGCAATACCAGCTTTCTGCAAATTTCCTTGATGAAGCGAAGCAAGCCAGTAGTTGTTACTACGTTTATGCAGAACGCTTAGATTGATTAATATTTCGAAGAGAATAAGGTGTAGCGGATCAGAAACTTTGTACTCAACCACTTGCTCTACAACAGACACTTATCCAGCCAAATAGTGCACTTGTACATTTCACCTTGGGATTACCATAGGGGCAGTATAGGCTTTTCATTATCTTTGACGATAATGCAGGTCAATCTGGTAGCCGTTATGGTGTGCATATGAAATGCCTAGTATGGTGGCTGCCTAGAAGGGATTGTCCAGAGCAAAACATCCCAGCATTGGACAATTTCTGTTATTTAATTGAAAAGCTATGAATCTAAAATGCCTTGTACCTTTCCTCGGCCTTGTTTTATTTTCCAATACCTCTTTTGCACAAACTATTGATCCTGCTCAACTAGGTTTTGAGGCTTATCAGCTCAAGACTGATGAGTTAGGAGTGGTAAACTATTATCTAACGCCTTCCACCGATGATGAGCCTAAACCCTTGATGGTGTATTTAGATGGTTCGGGGGCTGACCCTTTGTTTCAGCAAGTGGAGCAGGGGATTAGTTCAACTATCGCTATGGACTACCAGCAATTATCCAAAAATTATCAAGTACTAGTAATTAGCAAACCGGGCGTTCCCTTTATTGGCAAAGGACCTTTGTCAGTAGCTGGATACTCAGATTACAAAGAACCTGTTGCGTATACAGAGCGTTTGTCTCTGGCATGGCGCGTTGAATCAGCTCATTTGATTATCCAAAAGCTAGTGGAAGAGAACACGGTTGATCCGACACGCATAGTTATTTTGGGGTTTTCTGAAGGAGCGCAAGTGGCTCCATTTGTTGCAGAGAAGAATCAACACGTAAGCCATGTCTTACTTTTTGGGGGGAATGGCTTGAATCAATTTTTTGATCCGATCATAACGGCTCGCCAAAAGGCATTGACCGGTCAAACTAGCGAGGAATCAGCCCAGCGGACTATTGACTCTTTGTACTCAGTGTACGCCGATATTTATGCTCAGCCTGCATCTACCCAAAAACGTTGGTGGGGGCATACCTACAAAAGGTGGGCCTCTTTTGCCCAGAGAGATCCACTTGAGGTTTTGATAGAGCTAGACATTCCCATCTACATGGCCAACGGAAGTTTAGATGAAAATTCAGTGTTGAGTGCGGATTACATTAAACTGGAGTTTATTCGACAGGGAAAACAGAATCTCACTTATAAAACCTATCCCAATTATGATCATCAATTCAATGAGTTAATCTTTGAAAATGGGGCGTTTAAGGATGCTATTCCTCAGCTAGATTATGTCTTGAACGCTGCCTTTGAATGGTTGGAAGAAAATTAGATTGTATCCTCAGATGATCTATCAAGAATTTCAACCGCATCCCTTTTGGCAATCGTATGTAGCCTCATATTGGTTGGCGCGAGGAAAGGCTACCTATCTCTCTCGAATTTATCCAGATGGATATGTAGATCTAATCTTTCATCGGAGAGGAAGTGAAACGATTTGGGTATCGGGGATGATGACGTCCTACAGGGAGGTGGTTTTAGAAGGTGCAGTCGAACTATTGGGGATCCGATTAACCCCCAAGGGCCTAGGTTTATTGGAAAGCCTTCCAATGGCCGAATTGAAGAATCTTTCTCTAGGTTTAGCTGAGATGTCTAAATGGCCTGTTGAGGAGTGGAATGATAAATTCTGGAGTCTTTCTGCAATTGCGGATAAAATTAGTTGGATTGAAAGTGATCTATTACCAGGGCTGCTTCACCGTCGTGAGAAGCCGGACCTTCTCATAACAGCTGTTTGTCACGACCTTGCGACTCAATACGTTGGCATCGACATCGGTTCTTTGGCTAAGGAATACTATCTGAGTCTTCGGCAGTTGGAGCGACGGTTTAAAGGTGTGCTGGGAGTGAGTATGAAAGAATATCAGCGCATCTTACGATTTACCAATGCACTGTCAGATATTCGGGGAAAGTCAGAAAAGAGTCTTTTACAAATTGCATATGAGCACGGTTATTCGGATCATGCCCATCTTACGCGAGAGGTACTGCGAATGACAGGAAGAAATCCGTCCGTGCTAAGAGAATTCCACTAGGGCCCATTGCCAAAGTGAATATAAAGTTGTCGTTTTTATACAAAGTCTAATACACTCCACCACTATACCTTTGTGTTACCGTAAATCAGAAATCCTTGCAACGACTTCTTGAAGAAGCCTTTAGGAAAACTGATCATATTAGTTGTACCAACACAAAAAGCAATAAGTATGGTAACATTTGAATCGTTGACACCTAATATCATGGTCAAAGATGTAAATCAAACCCTGGATTACTACAGAAATATCTTGGGTTTTGAGATCATTGACACTAATCCTACCGATGGACAATTTGAATGGGGTTTTGTCAAGAAAGGGGAGGCAGGACTGATGTTTCAGGAACTATCTTCACTTCGAGCTGAATATCCAAGCTTGTCTTCTACGCCACTAGGGGGAGCACTGACGTTTTATGTTCTGGTACAGGAAAATATAGAGTCCTGGTTTTCGAAATTGGAAGGGAGGGTGAAGGTCGTTAAGGCATTGAATACGACCTTTTATGGTACGAAGGAATTCGCAATAGAAGATATTAATGGCTTTATTCTGACCTTCTCTGAACGAAAATAGGCAGAATAAAGCCATTCTTAGCACAAGGGGGTAGCTAGAAAGTGGTTGCGCTATCGGCGGCGTCCACTCCCTCTTTGTCCTCTGCGATGATTTCTTCGATCATTAGAAGGACGATCTTGGTTGACGCGCAGGCTCCGGCCTTTGTAATCCCCACCATCTAGCGCATCGATTACCTGATCTGCACAAGTCTTATGGATGTCAAAGAAGCTATACTTCTCGCTCATATCAATTCGCCCCACGAAATCACCAGAGATATTACAGGAACGGCAGATATAGCCTAAGAAATCTCCCTTTTGAGGCAGATCCATAGTCCCGAGATTGATAAACAACCTTGTGAAATCACCATTGGACCTTCTGCGATCCCGACCTCCTCTGTCTCTAGCATCCCGTCTTCTCTGGTAATTCCCTGCTTCAATGGGTTGCGACTTATGCTCAATCGTATACCTTGGGTTCTTTTCTGCAAAAGAAGCAGCGATCTGGTAGATGATATCTTCCTTGCTCATTTCTTTGAGCGCCTCTTGAATTGGAGGCAAAACCTTGTCTAATATATCAAATTCAGGGGCATCTAGAATCCCTTGAATATGCTTAACCAATTTGCGTTGTAGCAAGACTTCCGCTGAAGGAGGGGGTTGATGTTTGAAGCGGATGTCCAGTCGTCTTTCCAACTGTGGAATCATGCCTTTCTCACGGTGATGAGCCAGAATCAATGAAACCCCTCGCTTCCCTGCACGTCCGGTACGACCACTTCTATGCGTATAAAAGTTAAGATCCTCTGGTATATTGAAATGATAGACATGGGTGATATCATTTACATCAATACCTCTGGCCGCTACATCCGTAGCTACGAGCAGCGTTACTTTTTTCCGACGGAAAAGATCCATGACGCGATCTCGTTGTGATTGATTGAGATCACCATGGATGGCATCAGCTGGATATCCATCCTTTTCGAGCATTTTTGCCAGCTTTTCGGTGTCTCTACGAGTCCGACAAAAGATGATACCGTAGATCTCTTCTTCTGCATCGATGAAGTTCTTGAGAATATCATATTTCTCAGTGGCTCTGACGACAGTATACTGATGCTCAATATCCTTATTAGAAGTATTGACGGTACCAACCACCAATTCCTCTGGATTGTACATATAGTTCTTGGATATCCGTCTGACATCTTTAGACATCGTGGCGGAGAATAACCAAGTCGTACGATCAGAGGGGGCACTTTCGAGTATTTCATCAATCTCTGCTCGGAACCCCATATTCAGCATTTCATCTGCTTCGTCCAAAACGAGATAGCGGATACGGCTAATATCAGCAGCTTTTCGCTCCAAAAGATCTCGCAGACGCCCGGGAGTCGCCACCAGGATATGCACTCCTTTCTTCAACTGTCGGATTTGACGACCGATATCAGTCCCTCCATATACAGCTAGTAAGCGAGTCTTTTTACGATATTTACCAAAACTTTCCAGTTGATTAGAGATCTGCAGGCAAAGTTCTCGAGTTGGAGCTAGCACCAAACCCTGCGCATAGGGTAGTTCGGCATCAACCAGTTCCATCAAAGGCAGGCCAAAGGCGGCCGTCTTTCCGGTTCCCGTTTGTGCTAGTCCAATGAAATCGCTTTCACTGTTTAGTAATTTAGGGATGGCTCCAGCCTGAATCGAAGTCGGGGTCTCAAAACCAAGCTCCTCAATTGCATCTAAAGTGGGTTGACTCAGGCCAAGGCTAGAAAACTCTTGCATGGGTAATTTGCTATGTTCTTAATCTTGATTCTTCTGCTCTTTGTAACGGGCTTTAAGGATTTCGTTACGTCGCTCGATAGAAGGTTTAGTAAAGTGCTTACGCTTGCGCAGCTCTTTCATTAACCCAATGTCTTGTCTTTTACGCTTGTATCGCTTTAGTGCGCGATCGATAGATTCTCCTTCTTGAACTGGAATAATTATCATATATTATTTTTGATTGATTAAATCATATTACTGCCTGCTCATGGAAACCATAGGTGGGTTCCAATGTGCGTAGCCATTTCTGGAATGCAGACACGATCAGCTACCTCGGGGGTAGTCCTTTGCTTCGCATTCCTGAGCCTTATGGATTTGAATTAAATAGCTTGAAACAAGGGTGTATCGGATAAGTATGTTGGAAGGTTTTCAGTTGAATTACACCATAACACTTGAGCACATAAACTATAAGCCTGGAAGCCAGTATCGAATCAATTCCATAAAACAGGGTGCAAAGATAGGGATAATATTGGAGAAATGTGTTAAGGCATCATTTAAGGAGTAATCTTTGTGGCAGCTCTGGCTTATATTTCGTCATGCTTGCCTCTTTTCTTCTTATCTTTGCTGCTGAATTTGGATAGGGAATTACTAGAATCGATGAATGTAACATTTAACAATGATCTGATTCGGGGGATTGTCGAAAACGATCTAACCATACTGAAGAAAATTTACAGGGAATCACTACCGGAGGTTATCAAATATGTAGAGAGAAACTCAGGGACGAAAGATGATGGCAAAGATGTCTTTCAGGAGGGCATTCTAGTCATTTTTCGCAAGGCTTCTGCCGGAGATTTAGAGCTTACTACAAGTTTTCATAATTTTCTGTTTGCCATCTGTAAAAGGATTTGGCTCAAAAAGTTGAGAAAAAAAAGTGGAAAAGAGGTTCCTTTTGATGAGATTTTGGAATATAGTGATGAAGAGGACTTGGATGAAGCCCTTCTCAAGAGTCAAAAATGGGAACTTTTCAACAAAAGATTTATGGATCTGCCAGACGAGTGCAGACAAGTGTTGAAAATGTTATTTAATAAAGCTTCAGGTAAAGAGATTGCAGCAAAAATGGGGTATACGGAGGATTATGCAAAACGCAAGAAATATAAGTGTAAGCAAAGCCTTGCTGATTTGATTAAATCGGATCCCAACTACAAACAGCTAACCGAAAATTAGTATGGCATTCGATGAGAAAAAACACCAGGAGATTGAGGATTATCTCAACAATAAATTGAAAGGAGATGGTCGAAAGAAATTTGAGCAACAGATGCAGGCTGATGAACAGCTGAGCAAAGAGGTAGAAATGCATAGAGATATGGATGAACTCCTATCCGATTCTCCAGAGAATGCGCTTCGAAAAAGCCTTAAACTTTTAGGGGAGCAAGCCGAAACAACCCCCGCAAAAAAATCAAGAAGATGGATTTTTACTGTATTTATTCCCGTCCTTTTGATCATCATATGGTGGGTGTGGAGTGGAATAGAGAATACACCAGATGACGTGGTCACACCGGTGATTGAAGAAATAACACCTCTTACACCAGAAAAAGATTTGCCTTCAGCACCAGCAGAAGATGCTCCGATTGAGCCAGAAGACAAGGAAGAAAAGACCGAACAGCAGCCTGCCTCTAAACCGGCTAGCCCTCCTCCAAACCCCGGAAGGAAAAGAGGACAAAGGGAACCCGCTCCACGCGCTATTGCGGCTAATTTTGTACCCAATCCTTCTATCGAATTTTTGATTGAAAATAATTTACGAGACGCAGCCTTGACGGTGAAGTTGATCCAAAAGCAGCCCGATGTTCAGTTGGCAGCTGATAATGATCCTACTTCTTTTCAAATTAAAATTCAACTGCAAAGCAGAGAAGATATTTCCCAACAAGCGTTCAAACTTCACCTCTTTTCTAACGACCGTCAAGCCTTTGATGATTTCTCCCCCCTGGCAACTAGTGACTTGGATATTGTAGCCATCGAAACCGATATATATCAGATTGATTTCACAAAATCTTACGCTTTAGCCCCGGGACTATACTACTATATTGTCGAAGACTTCTCTTCCGAAAAAATTCATTTGGTACAAAAGTTTGAAGTGAAGTAGATTCCTTCAAGCACCACCTGGTTATCTACCGATAAGTAAATAGGGACTCCAGTAGTGAGGCGCAGCAGTAGTTTCTTGCCGCAGTATCTTTAGTTTGGCTGATCGCAAGGCAGAGCTATAATCTTGCCCTTCTAATACACCTGTATAAAAATCTACCATCACCTTGGCACTCACTTTATCATACACTTTCCAAAGCGAAAAGACCACATTCGGAACACCCGCATAAATGAATGCACGATTGAGTCCTAACAAACCTTCACTACGATCAAGCTTCCCGTAACCACTTTCGCAACTACTAAGGGTGATGAGGTCTGCTTGCGTACTCAAGGCGTGAATCTCCCCTGTATACAATATCCCATCTTCTTTGTCTTTTGCTGAGGCGTCGACACAAGCGATTCCGGAGAATTTTGGCTGTTCCACATTTGCAAAACTATGCCCTGCAATATGAAGGTAAGTATAGTTCTGTTCTAAATTACGCTTTAGACTTTCCTCATCAGCATCTTTCCGAAGTGCTAGTACATTATGCTCTATTTCTTTATTATTGAACAGTTCAATGATGGTTTTTACCTCTCTCTCAGATTCTGGGAGCGGAGAGAAATAGCCCTTTTCTATGGCCCGCAAGGTACCTTGATTCAGTTCAGATAAGGAGGCTGTCCCTGTCAGCGGAGCATCATAAACGGGAGCAAAAGCAAAAATCCCCTGGGTTGATTCTTTGAATTCCTTTTTACGGGCTTTGGCAAAAAGACTGGAGGAGTAATGGTAGCTTATCGTATAATGTTTAATTAGGTAATCTAAATGGTTGAATGATCCGAATTCATCCGTAGGTAGCAGGACTTCGAAGGGGATATAATTGGTCATACCCTCGCCAATGATAATGAGTCGTTCCTTACCCTCCATTTGAGCCGCCAATGGTGCCAGGAATTGTTCATACAATTGATGACTGAGATGGACAAATTTTTCCCGTTTGGAGCGGCGCATCCACGAAGACGTTTGCAAAAGTCGATGGAGTTCCTCAATCTGATCCGTTGCTTTCTCTTGGAGCGGAATCTGATGGATCGCCAAGGCCTGCTGTCGACCCAAGGTAAAGGCATATAGATTACTGTCTGCAAACACATATTCGATGAGCAATTCACCTTCTGAAAGCAGGGGCTGTAAGCGCTGTTCTGTTTCGGGCTGAAAGGCGTACTTCGAATTAAAGTATTTGGGGTTTTCTTTTTCAATTTTTTGGAGGAGCGCAGCGTATTTTTTTCGACTCTCTAGAAGATAATTGTGTTCATACTTTGCTAAGGCTACAGAATCCTTAAGAAGCCGAGCTTCCCGCACTTTGTTCTCATAGTAATGGATGTCGTGTAATAAATCTCTTTCCTCTCTTAAGCGATTGGGCGGGACATTGCCATAGGAGACAGCCTGGCTATTGAGCGACGACAGCCAGAGTTGTTGCGCTTTCATCTTCTGTGTGAAAAAGAATCCTTTATGTAGGTAGGCTTCATCCTGTTCTTGCTGGTAAAGCTTATGCGTAAAGGATAGCGCATCTTGGTAATTGGCTAGCGATCGCTCAATTACGGCCTTACTCTGTGCGCCTCTGAGTAGGTTGATCTTCTGTAGATTTTGTAAATGGATTTGGTCGGCTAAGGAATAGACGGATAGGGCCTCCGCTTCGAAGGCTTTTCTTGAGGTACGTTCCTCGGTATGGCTTGCCAATTGAATAAGTAAGCTAGCTCTTTGGTTTAGGATGGAATACGTCACTAAAGAACTTCCAATCGGCTGACCAGTGGAAAAATCATCTGAGGGGGTGTCGCCTTTGCTGTAGGTGGCTAACTGCAAAGCCCTCTGGTTATACATCAGGGCAGAATCCAATTGAAGCATTTCAGCAAAAATGTTTGCGATGCTATGATAGGTGCCAGGACCTGTTCTGTGGAGCTCTGTGTCACCACCCATCAGGTTGAGTTGAAGCGCCCGTTTATAAGCGAAGAGGCTAGCGTCCCACTGTTTTTGCTGCTTATAAATATGACCTATTTCACGCTGTATGCTGGCCTGTACCTCTATATATCGGATATTATTGGGCATGCTGGAGGCAGATTGTTGAAAAAGCTCCTCTGCCTTGTTAAAATATTGTAGGGCTTGTGCTGTTTCTCCTTTTTGCGCCCATACCTTTCCCTTACCAATTAAGGCTCTCAATTGATAGTCAAATAGATATTGTTTCCCTTGAAGGATGTCTGCGGCCTTCTTATAGGCCATAGCGGCCTCCTCCAACTCCCCTAATGCCAGGTGATTATGTCCCATTCCCAATAGACATGCAGGAATTACCTTTTCTCGATACCTAGATCTAGTTGTTCCCGAAGTTTCAATGGAATAAATTACCTTCTTCAGGTAGTCTGTGCTTTGTTGATATTCCCCAATGTCGCTATAGAAGTTCCCCAGGTTTAGGTAGAAATAAATCAATTGGAGCCCCGAACGACCTTGGGTTTCGGTAGCAATCTCTAGCCCTTTCTCGGTATCCTCGATGGCTTTGTCAAAGTTCCCTCTGGTGGCATGTAGCGCACCGATATGCTCATAGGTTCGGGCATACTCAAACACCTTTTGATTAACCTTCTTTTGCATTACCTTTTTCCCTTGCTCAAAATAATACAAGGCACTATCTAGATCTCCTATGTCACGGTGGATGGTTCCCAGACCATTGTAGTAATAGCCGAAGGTCGCATCTTCTTCATCAGCGTCTTGCATTCTGAGGCAAACCAAGCTCTGATGGGCAAAGGGCAATGAGTGTTCTGCTTGCCCGGCCCATTGGTAGATGGCGGATAGGCTATGGTAGAGCCGATTGCAATATTTCCTATAGGTAGGAGCCTGCTCTTCGATGAAACGGATGGATTCTTTGGCGATAGTGACCCCTTCTTCAAAGGTTTCTCCTTCTCCTAAGGACTTCGCCAAACTGCTAGAAGTACTGATATAAGCTATCCAGTTTTGCTGTTGCTGGAAGGTACGTTGGGCATTAGCATAGAGCGGTTGAGCTTCTTTTGCTTTACCGGACCAATACAACTTGTCTGCCTTCATGAGATCTAGATTCCCAAAATATCGCTCTTGAAGCTCTTGTTGTTCAGAAGGACTTAATCCTTGGGAGAACATCACTATGGTGTTACTCATAGCTAAGCAGAAGAGGAGGAGTGTTGTCTTTTTCATGTTTAGGTTAAGCACCATACTTAGGTCAATTACCCAAGTATCTACCTGTTTACTGAGTGATCAATAGAATGTTCTTCCAATGAAGAAAGCGATGACCATGTGTTAAAGGTTCTGTTGTTGTTAGACTGTTGGTAGCTGTATTAGTAGCGTAACGATTAACTTTGATTCGTCAAGGGAGCTCCTTGCGATGATGAAGGGAAACAAATAAAATACTCCTCTGACAGTTTTAGCTTGATGGTATAATCCGCTACAGTAAAAATAGGAATCAGCAAAGGGTTAAAAAACGATTGAGTTAGATTTTTGTGTAAATGGCAGCTTTCGGGTATTTTATTGTCGGTTTTGTTAGTAGCATTGAGTTGTTATTAATCTGCCATAAACACTCAGTAATTGAAGGAGTGGGAGCTTTCTCTCAGCTTCCTTCTACTCCTATAATACTTCTACATGCGGATAACCCGATTTTCGATATTCTGGCTTGTCATCTGGGCCAGTTGTTCCTCACCCCATGAGGATTTTCCCGCCACCATTCGGACGACCTACCAACCGGCTACTGCGGTTTTCCAAGAAGCTGACCGCTTGAAATACCAGCAAAATTTTGAGGAGGCAAGCGCTGCCTATAGCCTGGCTTTACAGGTAGAGCAGTTGCAGGATTTAGATTCCATATATGCTTTGAATCAGCTCATCTATAGTCAATTGATCTGGAATAAAACGGAAGGAATTAAAGGCTTGTTAGCTTCAACCGAAAAGCTGATCGAACGGAAAGACAGTGTTCCAACGGTACTCTTGACGGACCATCGGTTTAATCAAGGACGATTTTATTTCTTGCAGCATCAGAAAGATTCGGCACTGCTGTTTACTCACCAAGCACTCAAGACAGCTTACGCTGCATATCCGAGAGGTCACCTCAGGCAGGTCCAAATCTTAAATTTGTTAGCGCTTATCCATCGAAGCGATGGTAATTTAACAGACTCGATCCACCACTATGCCTTGCAAGCCAATGATGTGTTCGTGAATACCCCAGAACTCAGTGCTTATGATTGGGAAAATGATTATGTGCAGGCTTATGCTAGTTTGTTGTATCGGGCGCATGAGCGGGGTGGCTTTTACTGCCGAAGTGGATTAAAGAAAATTAATGAATTACCCTTCGAAAACCAATGGTTAAAGGCCAAACTCTATAACCTACTGGGGAATCTATATAAAAAGCAATCTGATGAATTGGTGAAAGAAAACCCTTCTATGATCCATAAGCAGAAGGAGAAATTGTATCATACCGCGGATTCTTTTTTTCAAAAGGCAATTGAGATTGGGGTAAATAATCAGGATAGTGATCTAATGACTTTCTACATCGATTGGATCATAAATAATACGCGCTTTTCTGATTCGACTTATTTTTTTCGAGCTATGCAAACCTTTCGTCAGCAAGTTCTGGAGAATCAAGATGGCCAAGCCCATTATGATCGCTTACTCGGGTATTACTACTATGGTAAAGATGTGCGTAAAACCGTTAAATATTATAGTAACTTCCTCGACATGAAAGATGGTGATTCGGAGGTGGATTACCGAATTTTTGCAGATGCTTATCATAGCCTTCGAGTAGCTCATAGAGAGTTAAAGGATTTTACGAAATCGGCCAAATATGCTCAAAAAAGCCTATTGTTATATGATTGTTTGAAGGGAGATATTGATATTCAGATGACTGAAAATATCCATCGGCTTGATAGTACTAAGCGATACTGTTTGACGATTAGTGGTTTCTTTGCAGAAGGTCTACTAATGAAGTACCTGTATGATAAAAAGCCCGAGGCTCTAGCATTGGCTAATGCTTACTTCGAATTTGTGGAAAGGCATGGATTTAACAGCTTATTGAATAGAGATGAGGGAGCCTTCCTCACTTTTCAACTAGAGGCAGGAAGTAGGATTTATGCAAGAGCATTAGAAGCTGCGAGTGAAGCCTGGAAGCTTAGTGGAAATGAGCAGTGGTTAGACCATGTTATGAGTTACATGGAGTACCTGAAGTCTTATTTGCTTTATCGGGATATGCTTAAGGATGAGTCTGAGGAAACAACCTATTCTTTATCAGATAGCATACGACTAATACAAGGACAGGTCAATCAATTATTATTTACTTCGAGGGGTGAGGCGCAAGGTTTGGATCACAATAATCTGATTAACAGACTCAGTCAGTTAGAGCACCGGCGGGCGACTGAATTGAGCCACTTTGCGTCTAAAGGTTATCAAAATAGCCTATCCTTGGATGATGTTCGTAAAGGTTTGTCGCCTGGGCAAGGGGTGGTGAGCTACTATAATGCGAACCAGCAATTGTTTGGCCTGTATGTGGATCGAGATACATCTATCTTTTACCAAGTAACGGATGGATATGATGCATTTGAAGTGGCGGTCCAGGCCTATCGGGCTAGCATTGAAAAAGAGGTGAAACTTGATGAGGAAACTATTAAAAAGTACTCCGACGCAAGTCGGATACTCTATAAAGTTCTCATCAAGCCCTTTGCAACAAGACTGGAGCACATTGATCAACTGGTAGTAATTCCTGATCAACTCCTGGATCCTGTACCTTTTGAAGCCTTCTTGACTAGAGACCTGGAAACAAAGGCAGTAAAATTTAAAGACTTGCCTTATTTATTGCATCAAGTACAAATTGTTTACACTTCAGCTTGGAAAGTGTACCAAGCTAATCGAGAAAAAATTGTACCTGATTTCAGTGAGGCGTCGCTGGGTTTTTGGACAACGCCAGAGCTGAATACTGTAAATGGACTGGAATTGATTGAAGCGTCTATTCGATCTAATTTTGGTACGAATTATAAAATCTTTAACCAGCTTAAAGGGGGAAAAGCGCTTTTTCAAAAACATCATCCTCGGTTCGATGTTCTTCATTTGCTTTTACATGCCAATAGCAATAGAGTCGATAGATATGATAACCAGATTCGATTTGGGAGTGATGAAGTAGACCATATTTATGGCTTTGAATTGTATAAAGAAAAGTTTCAGGCCAAGTTGGCTGTTCTAGCTTCTTGCGAATCAGCAGCAGGAGCTGCACAGCGTGGAGAAGGAACCTTTAGTCTAGCTCGTTCCTTTATCAATTCGGGGATTCCGGAAATTGTAGCAGCTCAGTTTTTGATTCCTCAAACCACTACGGGGCCGCTCCTTAGCTACTTCTATCAACACTTAGCGAATGGATATTCTACCGCAGCATCACTTCATCGCGCTAAGATTGATTTTCTAAAGAACGTAGCTAAGGAGCGGCATGCCTATCCCCGCTTCTGGGCGGGGATGGTGGTATATAATTAAGTTTATTCCACCGCACTATCTAGGACAGAATCTGTATAGACGTTTTCTATGTCTTCAGTTAATAGTTCTGCATTCTTTCCAATAAATACGGACCAGTTATCAATATAACAGAAGGTGGCATCATTTCCGGCTATCCCAATCCATTTCTTTTCAGGCGCTTTATTGTACTCATCCAATGCCTTGAACCATTTTTGAAACGTCTTTTTTACCGGTTGATCTCTATTAGAATCACCATCAATGTTTAGAATACAGTAGTAGGCAACACTATCATTGGGCATAGCCATCGGGATGAGAAATATACCTTGAGTTAATTGTAAGTTTCCTTTGATGGGGGGATTTTTTTCACCGTGATAGTGGTCATCCGTGAAATACTGTTTAAGAATTTCTTCAGTGGTGAAATTCTGCTGTTCCTCTCCCTCTCCTTGTCGTTTTATTAACTCTGAGTAAGGAATATGAAAAACGACCAGCTTTTGTTTCAATGTTCTTTTTGAACCTTGGTTCAACGGATCGCCATCATCATCACCTGGGTCAAGAATGGGATCAGGACAGGTTCCATAGCCTGATTTGGATTTATCTAAAGCAAATGAAGCTCTTTTATTGTCGCAGGGATGAAACTTCATTTCAGTGTAATGCTTACTGGTGACGCGCCCACAAATGTCTATTAATATCCCCTCTTCTATTTGATCCCTAGAGAGTAATCCTGGTGTATTAATATTGATACATTTTGCTTCATCGGTATCACTGTTTACGATCTCACGAAGTATGGTCGTATTTACCATTCTCGTTGTAGCAGGAATAACGGCTTGAAATAGACGTGCATATTTCCCATCCAATGCAGTGGTAGGGACTGCTTGATTCGTCAGAAAGTAAACTCCGGAGCTATTAATGGAAGTCAGTTGGATAAAGCTTGGGTCAACGGGTGAAATACCAGGTAGCATAGAGATGCTATCGATCTTTACCACACGCTGCTTGGAATTCATTGAATAAAACGGGAGTCTGGCTGGTCCTAAGTCTGGAATTGAAGGTTTAGCTGGCCCTGGTTCGGGTATATTGCGTTTTAAACCCAAAAAGATGAGGATCCGATCCCATAAACTTTTTTTAGGGGGTAAGGAGTGTTGAGACATAAGTGTTTATTTTAGGTGAATTGATTGTTTCTTTCTTGATCAGGGATTAAGTATTCGATGATAGTAGTAATCATCCACTCCGGTTTTCACAGGCTTATATACTGTTTGTCGATTGTACAACAGCATGACGATCGGCTACTGGATAAAGGAACCCTTATCGGGTATAGTTGCCATCTGGAATTGTAAACTCAGGCTTCAAAAAATAAGGGAGTTTGCGTGCTAGATTACTCCTGTAAGGTGATTAATAGATCCTTGGCCTGGACTGAATATTCTCCCCCCTGTTCGGCTATCTCTTCCAACAAGTTTACAGCCTTTTCATCTTGCTCGTCGTAAGCATAAGCCAGTGCTAGGTACCAACCTATTTCTGATTGGTAGAGCTGCCAATTGTTGGCATCCAAGAGTGACTCTAGGATCGGAATGGCCTTTTCTGCCTGCCCACTGCCTATTGCTGCTACGCCGGCATAGATGAGGTTTAGGCTATCTCCACCAGCCGCTACATCTTGCAGCAGTGCGGTATAGGCTTTTGTATAGTTTTTTTGATCGTAGGCCTGTCTGCCGGCATCTCCGGGATCACTTAGATTGGCGTTATCTCTTGGGAGGTGCGCAAAGAAGTCGTCGGCAGGGCTGCTGGGGCCAAGTATACGCCTAAGTGGTCCTAGCCAAAGCAATAGCAGCAGCACTGCGGCAGCAGCCAAGCCAATATATAAACGGCGCAAGCGAAAGGGTTTTGCCTCTGGCTTACTGTTAGCCCTTAGTTCATCTTCTTCAGCATAGGTTTGCATCCGCCTTTTAATCTCCTCTTGTTCTTCCAGTTCCTCTTGTGGTGGTAGAAAGCCTTCATTGACAATGAGTTTCCACTCCTCTGCGGCCTGCTGAAAAGCTGCATCTTCTTCTAGCTGCCTTTCCAATTCGGCTTGTCCCTTAGGATCTAGCGTACCTTGCCACAGGGCTTCCAACTTGACGATATCTTTTTCGCTCAGTTTCATGATCAAAGATTTTGTTTAGATGCCACTCACGTTTACGGTTTGAACATAGTGTTCTCGAAATCGTTTCCGACATCTACTGAGCAAATTTCTAATTACATCTCCATTACCTTTGCCAGTAGCCTGGGCGATATCGTCATAGTCTTCCCAGCCAAGAATGTAGCGGTAGGTCATCATTTCTCGGCATTTGGGGTCCAGTAGATTAATGGCTTTACGAACGTTGCTTCGCAAGGACTCCTTGCTCTCGGGCGTCGGAGCTGTTGTACTTTCAGCCCTCTCTGCCTGTTTCTTGTTGGCCCGAGCTTTATTTAACCAGGCATAGCGCATGCTGGTAATCAAATAGGTTGAAATTTTCGCTTCTAGCTGTACGATTCTTTCCCGCCAGATATTCTGTACAAATAGCACACAAGCATCATTGTACAATTCCTCGGCATCTTCTAGCTCACACTGAATGGTTTTGCCATCAGCTGTTTTCCAGAAGAAGCTTTTTATGGCATACTGAACGCACTTGCTTTTGTTTTTGCGATAGAAGTGAGCCTCTACTTCGGTATCTTTTCGTTTGATGCCCTGAATAATGTCGAGGTCAGTCAGGTCTTTACTCATTTAGTGTCTGTTTATGGATACTTGCAACCTGTAGAATTGTTTTTTTCAAAAAGAGGCGTTTTCAAATATAGAAATTTTTGCAAGTACGGTCTGTGACGGAACATCTTTTGTCAAAAGAATAACATTTGCCACTGGTCATTGGCCGCTGATACGCAGAGGTATTCCACAAGGTAGATGGGGGATACAAGGATCGACGGTTAAAAAAAATATTTTTTTATGATAGGGTTTGTTTGTAAAGTGTTGATTTTTAGTTGTTTAAAGGGGTTGTTGTGGGTGGCTTTGCCCTGTTTTCTCGCTGATAGGAAGAAAAAAAAATTAAGAAAGGTTGCATTCCTTCAGTCTTGACACATGTAGAGGTTGAAAGCAAGTTCAGACCATGTGCCGCAAAATTGGGCACCTATCGGGCTTCGCTTTTAAGGCTTACAAAATCCCTTGATTTTGGATTTTTGAAAAAAAATTAAAAAAAAATCGAAAAGAGGGGTCACTTTTTAAAGCCTTTGGGAATTTGACTGTGTGAGTACGATACAATACAGTATCAAGCTTGTAGTTAATTTCTCCAACATTTCAAATTCCACTGAGTCTTGAGATTCAAAAGAAGCAGTTGGAAGGCAGACAATTGAGTCGCTGCTACTGTTCGATCCTCCTCGAATTCAGGCAGCAAGTTTAACAACCGATTTTTTACATCCGCCGGTAGTGCAGCAAGTGGTCCTTGCTTCACCTGACTAACCATTAGGTATACCGGGCTTTTGGCTAAACTCAATCGCATCAGGTGCACATGATGAATTGGGAACGGAAATGATCGGGTCCTGCTACTGGGCAGGCTGAAATACCTATTTCATTTTCTAAACCGCTCCGGTCTTAACCCCGGCCATAAAGGAGCACAACCCTATTCATGCCATGAGAAACTTAATTTCAAACTTGATTACAAAGAAACTTTTTTCTACAGAAACTAACAATGCAGTTGCGTCCAAAAAGTCATTCGAAAGATTCGCCGCTTGTAGCGGAACGTTCAACCCCATAGCTGTAAAAGGTGGTAATGATGAAGAGGAAGGTGGGGATGGCATTATCATCGAAGATGATATTATTAACTAAGAGATCGAAAAGAAGGGGTCGACTTAGGTTTTGAAAATCTGAGTTGCCCCTCTTTTTAGGCTTTTCCTTCCTTTAAGAGAATAATTTCCTTGATTTTACGCTTGATCCAATTAGAAGCTTGAAGATTTCTTTCGTTGCTTAGTAAGCCGCTGATTTTGTCAGCTTTGAAATTTACATCTCCGTAAGCTTTAGCGAGTATTCTACTCAATTGAACAAACCTTAGATGGGATTTAATGTTAAAGCGCCCCCTAATTTTGCCCCGCACCAACCATTTTTCATAAGCATCGAAAAAATTGAATAGATAATCTTGATAGGAGCTATCCTTCATGTAGAGATCAAAGTAGACCTGAGTGTTGAGAATTCTTGAAATTCTTTGAAAGTACGGTAATTTAAACTCTCCCTCTAAAAGCAGATTAAGACAATCTTCTAAGTTTCCTTGCCAATAGTGTGTATGTGCAGTTGCCCATCGGGATGCATCCGCTTGAATTTCATCATCTAGTTTTTCAGAGTAGGTATCAATGAAGTCATGTGTGAAATCGAAGCGTTTTTGGGTATTGCTTGCTGCGACAATCGCTACATAAGTATTAAGCGTCAGCTTGCCCTGATGTAGAATCATTTTAGTTTTGAGTCCTAACTCATACAGTGGCAAGGTTTCAGTAATTTCTAGCAGCGTAGCCTTGGCTAGGAAGGTCGTGTCGTTAAGCAAGGATAGTAGGTGTAACTTCTTTTCCTTCTCATTTAATTCCTCAAAATGTGCAAAGAAGAGTTCCCTCAATTGTAGATACTGCTCCAACATCTTCTTTTTATCATAGGCAAAGCGTCTTCTGTAGAAGTCAATGGCGATATGATCAACACCCGCACTGGCCGAAAGCCACTGTTCAAGTTCCTTTTCAATCTCGTGATTTTCGTTCTTTAAAATTCGATTCCGAAATATTTTTTCATTAATGATTGCGGCGCTCTCCAGTAGGTATAAAAGATCTAGTTCTTCTCCCATTCTTACGATCGTAGTGCTGCCCGGCAACATTCTAGAACTTTGATTGGGGTGGTGATAGACGCGCCGGTGAAGTTGGAATAGCTGTAAGTGATCTTCCCATTCTTTTACTCGCCTTCCTTCCAGACGACGGATTTCTTCCTCTGCATCCTTGAAGAACCATTCATCTAAATAACGACTTTGTAACTCCTTGGTGAGTAGGTCTCTTTGTAAATTTTGATTGTGAGCAAGATTCTGAAAAATGAGAAACCGTTCGGCCGCCAAGTATGCTTCAGACAATAGGTTGTTTATTCGCCGAAGACTAAACTTCCCATTCGGTAGAATCTGCTTGAACAACTTTTCTTTGGTGAGTTTAGAGTCTATAAATTCAGGATAATACTTTTTGAGTTTATCCAACAGACGGATAAGGTTTTTATTACTATTGGACCATGGGGATTTGAGCCAGAGCTCAAAGGATTTCCATTCTTCGGGACTGAGGGTTTTTAAAATTCTTACGAATTTGGAGGAGAACAGGCTGTCCATTTTTGTGTTCTATGTGTGATGAGTAAACAACTGCCTTATAGACTATTAAATATAAAATCGAAGGTACGAATAAGTAAATATTTTGTGGTAAATCCGGAAAATAGAATAAGCTGTTTCTGCCAAGCCTATCTTTGGCGTTTTAATACATATGGATATCTACAAGTCGATTTCTACCTTTCTAAAACAACCCTCTTCCCGCCGTTTTTTGGCAGACAAATCACACCAGCACTTTAATATCTTCTATCAGAGGAATAATTTTTATAAAAAAAGGGCCTTGTAAGTTTTTTTTTGTGGTTGAGGGGTTGTTTTAAATAATTGATTTTCAGTTTTTAATGATTTTTTTATTGATTTTTATGCATTTATTTTTGTGGTAAAGGCTCTAAATTGTCCTTGGCAGTAAGCCTGCATTTATGGCATCTTTGGAATATAATAAATGAACGACTTCTTCAGGATGGGACATTTCCTGTAAAAACCGATCGAAGTACTTCTTTTTTAGCACTATCAACATCTCGATGGCCCATATACTTCCACGAGTTGCATTAAGAGTCCGCCCCCAGTGATAAGATTCATTTACTATCCTGAAGGAGACAGTTCATTAGACTTAATGACTAAACGATCCCGGATCATGCAGGAGGCATATCCGGGGTTTTTTGTTTGACTTGTCCGCTTTAGCTTACCGTACTCGACCAACTTCCTGCTTTCATCCTATTTAAGTACTCGGCCAAGATTAAACGAACCTATCCCTTTGGACGATTTCTGGACTCACCCAGCGTTACAAAGCCTCGTCAATGCGGTGGCATTGCCTACTTTTTTCGCCTCGATTGAGCCCAAAACTCATCCCAAATGAATGCTTGCCTAATCATGTCCGAGTACTTAAGTTCATCTTTTGCTAACACAATTCCAGCGTGATCGAATGTAGCAAGAGGAGGTTGAGCCTTAATACTATGAAAAAATTGCTGAGAATTGTTTTTTTTATTTATGGTTGGTGTGTTGTATTAAAGCATTTATTGTTAGGTATTTATGTTTGTTTTTACTTGTTTTTTTATTTTAATTTTTGTGGTAATGCTTCAAAATTGTCTTTGGCGGAAGGTGGGTATTTATGGCATCTTTGAGTTATACCTCAAAGAACTACTATCCACTTAAAAATTTGAATTATGACATCATGAGACTATTAAACTTAAGTAGCATGACTGGCGAAAAATCTTGGTTAAGACGACTAGATCACATCATTGAAAGACATATTTCAGATGCTTCGCTAAACAATGAGCGATTAGCTGAGGAGATAGCCATCAGTGAACGCCATCTTTTTAGAAGAGTCCGAGACCTAACTGGACTTTCACCACAAAAGTATTTACGTCAGTATCGGCTACAGCGCGCTATGCAATATTTACGAAACGGAAAGTATCGGAAAGTTAAAGAAGTAGCTTTTGCGGTAGGCTACATTAATACCAGCTATTTTATCAATCAGTTCGAAAAGGAATACGGAAAAAAGCCCCTTCGAGTTTTGCAAGAGGCGGGTTGGCGATAGAAATAGTTTGTACATACCAAGCTATATGGAGCTTTCCTAACAGATTGACTTCAATACTTTACTTAAGTACCACCTCTTGAGGTGAGACTCCTGAACCACGCTACATAAAGCTTATGCCTAGATCATCTCCCAAGGACTACTGATTTATCTACTCCAAAGGATGGGAAGAACATGCTATTCCCTAATGATGATAATATCTAACACTAAAGTCCATTCACGCTCAAAATGCAAATCAACCCCAATTCACATTTACCCAACAGATTCATCATGAAAAAACAAATCGGACTATTCAAAGGCTTGTTAATCTTAGTAGCAAGTCTAAGCTTTGGGACCTTATTTGGGCAAAATCACGCCCTTCTTTTAAATGGCTCTGGTAGCTATGTAGATGGTGGAGATTTCTTAACTCCATCCTATACAAAAGAAGTTTGGGTTAAGTTAGATGTAGATAACATCAAACCCAACAATAATATCATCTCTGGCCAGAGTGGCCATGCTTTCCGTTTGATCAATGGGATGGCGGATGCCGGTCATAATCGCCAATGGACCGAAGTTCAAGATCCTCAAAGAATCGAAGCTGGATGGCAGCACTATGCCGTCACATACGATGAGTCTACCCAAACCTTAACCTTATATCGCAATGGGGAAGAGGTGTCTCAGAAAGTAGGAGTTAGCCCCAATACAGATGCTTCCGTGCAAATTGGTAGCTTTAGTACATGTTGCTACTTCCGTGGTATGATGGATGAAGTACGTATCTGGGACTACGCTCGCGACGGCGCGGATATTGCTGCTGATTACAACAGAGCACTTACCGGTACGGAGTCAGGTCTTTTGGCATACTATAGCTTTAATCAAGGCATTGCTGATGGAGACAATACAGGCATTACCACTGTTAATGATCTAAGTGGAAAGAACGATGGCGTACTCAGGAGCTTTGCGCTAACGGCAAATGCTACCTCAAATTTTGTTGCCTCGGACCTTAGCATTGGTCCGCCGGAAGTCACTACCACATTTGGAAATGCCCTACAGTTTAATGGAACTGGCAGCTTTGCGGCTTGTGGAGATTTCTTAACTCCATCTTATACCAAAGAAGTATGGATCAAATTAGATGTTGATAATTTGAAGGCTAACAATAATATCATCTCTGGCCAAAGTGGTCATGCTTTTCGGATTGTGTATGGAAAAGCAGACGCCGGCCAAGCTGGCAACTGGACGCAAGTACAAGACCCCAATTCAATTGAAGCTGGATGGCAGCACTATGCAGTGACCTATGATGATTCTACACAGCTTATGACTTTATATCGCAATGGAGAACAGGTTGCTCAAAAAGTGGGCGTCGGCCCCAATATGGATGCTTCTTTGCAACTGGGTAGTTTTAGTAGGTGTTGCTACTTCCGCGGTATAATGGATGAAGTACGTATCTGGGATTATGCTCGTAGTGGGGCGGATATCGCTAGTGATTACCAGGAGGCACTTACAGGCACTGAACCTGGCCTGCTTGCTTACTATAATTTTGATCAGGGTATTGCTAATGGAGACAACACAGGAATTACCACCATTACTGACCTTACTGGAAATAACAATGGGACACTCCAGGGTTTTACCCTAACACCGAATTCTACCTCAAATTTTGTTCAGTCGGATCTTGGGTCGGTTCAGCAGGAGGTTGCCCTTACACCTGGAAATGCCCTACATTTTGATGGCCAGAATGATTTCGTCGAATGTGGTAATCTACTTAGCAAATCATATACAAAGGAAGCTTGGATTAATGTCCCGATAAATAGTGGTAGGCATAACAATCTTATTTCGGGCGACAATGGTTCAGAGCATGCTTTTTGGGTGCCTATGCATCATGGATATAAGGTTGCTGCTGGGCATAATGGTAAATGGTATGAGGTGGAGGACCCTAATCCCGTTGCAAGTGGTTGGAATCATTATGCGGTAACCTATGATGAGGCTTCCAAGACTATGATCTTGTATAAAAATGGAGAACAAGTAAGTATCAATAGTAATGTTTCTGCTTTTAGTGGTACTGGTGCGACGCTTTTAGGATCGTTTAGAAGAGGATATACATACGAAGGGACTTTGGATGAAGTTCGGGTTTGGAATTATGCAAGGAGTCAAGGAGATATTGCGGCTAATTACAGGAAAGGACTTCAAGGTTCAGAGGAAGGCTTAGTCGTATACTACAATTTCAATCAGGGTGTTGTGGATGGAGAAAATACTGGAATAAGCAAGGTCAATGATCTCACGGCCAGGCATGATGGCACTTTAAATAATTTTGCAAGAACGCCAGGTTCTACTTCTAATTTTGTGGCTTCAGGTGTTACTCCACAGGAATAAGATTGTAGGATCAGTGAAGCTTGTTCTCCCCCCTTACCCTGGAAAGCAGCGCCATTTTTTATGAGCGCTAATTTTATCTTCCAATTAACAAAAAAGGACTCCAATAATGTGGGGAGGCGGTGGATTCAGACTCTAAGAGCTTAAGCTTTGCCTTGCGCAAACTCGTAGCGTAATTTTCACCTTCCAGTACTGACTCATAAAAGTCTACCATGAAGGTGGAACTCACCCGATCATAAACTTTCCATAGGGAAAATACCACATTGGGAATACCCGCATAGATGAAAGCTCGATTCAAACCAATAAGTCCATCAGCGCCATCTAGTTTACCCAACCCACTTTCACAACTACTTAAAGTGACCAAATCAGCACGCGTATCAAGCGCATAAATTTCTCCCATATATAGAATTCCATCTTCCTTGACTGAGAATTTCTCAGCAAAGCAGGCGATGCCGGAGAATTCTGGGTTTTTCAGATTCGCGAAACTATGTCCTGCAATATGAATGAATCGATATGGGGCTTCCAGGTTAGTTTTAAGGTTGTTTTCTGTCGCCGCCTTCCGTAGGATTAATTTGTTTTCCTGGGCATTTCCTTGTTGGTTGAATAGGGTATATATGTCGTTAGCTTCCCATTCTGATTCTGGCAGTGGAGTGTATGTTCCGTCTTCATCAAAGGCCCGTAGTGTATTATGACTAGGGACAATCTTTATGGGAGGCTTCTTGGAAGCAGAGGTTAGGGTTTCCTGATCATCATAAACTGGAGCAAACACGTAAATTCCTTCCTGCGAGGACTGCTGCTTTCTTCGGCTTTGCACAAATTGATTGGCGGAGTAGTGATAAGAAACTTCATAGCGTTTGATCAAAAACTCTAGCTCTTTGAAGGGCTTTATTTCCGAAGAGGCAAGGAGGGCTTCGAAAGGAGTGTAATTGATCCGATCATGCCCAACTACGATTAAGCGTTTCTTCCCAAGTAGGGAGGCTTCCATGGGCCGTAGAAAATGTTGGTACAATTCATGACTCCATTGAATCAAATTGGCTCTACTGCTTTTCCGATGCATGGGAGATCGTTGTAGCAGGTCGTGCATGAGTTCAATTTTGTCGAAGGCTAAAGCACATACTTTTTCCCCCTGAGCTAACATGGATAACTGAGCAGGCATACCCTTTGGGATGACAAAGGCCAACTGTTGCCAGCCGGAAAGCACATATTCTATCAGCAGCTCATCTTGGGCTAATTGTTCCTGTAATTCGGCTATAGTTGTAGGATCAAATTTGTATTTATTCTGGAAGAAACTTGGGTTATCTTTTTCTAGTTGTAGCTGCAAGGCTTCAAGGTCTCGACATGTCTCAAAAAGCTGATTATTCATTATCTCTTCAACCAGCAAAGTATCTCCCCTAGTTTGTGCCTGCAAAACCCGCTGTTGGTAATCTTGGATATTTAACGCTAGTGTTTTTTCCTGGATTTTTATGGAATCAGGCCGGTCAAGAAGTTTATGAGCCTCTTCTTCGAGTTGTGCTAACCACAATTTCTGGGCTTTCATACGTTGACTATAGTAAAAGCACTTTTCTATCAGCTTGCTGGAAGGCTCCATTTTGTATAGAGTGGTAGCAAAAACAATGCTAGCATGGTAGATCATGAGGGATCTTCTGATCAAACCAGCAACTTGCCCTGCTCTGAGATTATTTGTTTGTTGTAAACTTCGGGTGTGAAATTGATCAGCCAGATCCATGATCGCTAATGCATTGTGCAATGCCTCTCTTTCGTCTTCCCTATCTCCATAGTGAACAGCTTTCCATTGACCAAATCACGCCAACTGCTTCAAGATAGCGTACATATAGGTGAACGTATGCAAGTCCTCTACTGCTGGGAGGACGCTTGGATCATAGGAGTCAAAGTTCTTGGTGGCTTTGACCAGGGCCTTTCGAGTATAGTATACGGCGGAGTCGGCATACATCACCTTCTCCCTAACCTTCCAATTGTAGATCTCTGCTATTTCCATCAACATCCCGATACTCTCCGTATTGACAGGGGTAGAACCATTTCGTTCCCAAACTTCCACATATTTCTTGTAGTAATGCAGTGATTTTTCAAAGGAATCCGACCTTTTCCAATAATGTCCTCTACTGCGGTAAATACCAGCCCTTGCGAGTTGAAAATCTCGATCTTTCTGATACTTTTTTGCATTTGCCAACCATAAGCTGTCTGCTTTTTCGATGTATGGCCAAGATCGCTTAAAGTCATCTTGCCAGTTATACTGTTCTGCAATCTTTCTCAGGTTTTTAATACGTAGTAGTAAGTGCTCTGCTTTGTTTTCTATGAGGCTTAAACTTTTCTGGTAATATTTTATCGCCTCTTGTTTGCTGAAAGCATCAGCCAAATCTGAGTAGTAGTAGGCCAAGGTGATGGTGGAACTATCAGCCAATGGTCTTTCTATCTGACTAGTCTTCAAAACATAGATAGCCTTTCGATGATATTCTTGACTTTTTTCATACTCTTCTAGCGCAAAGTACAGTCTCCCTATCCTATTGTAATGAGGATGTAAGACAAAGGCATTTGCAGAATAATACTGCTTGGCAACACCTAGCGCCAACTTGGCGTAGGGCAGTGCTTCTTGAAGGTCATGGGTGCTTTCATAGCACTTGCTTAGGAGGGCATAAGTATGCGTGATCGTCTCAATATTTTGGCTAGTGCTGGCGGTAAATGTAGGCGCCTCTAAGAAATGCTGAAGCCATGATTCTGATTTTTTAAGATAAGCACAATTGCTGTACTAGCTTGTTGTCGAGACAGATAATAAGATCCCAGTTGATTGTAAGTTTTTACTCGGTGCCAAGGATCTGCGGATTCCGGATAGGACGACAATAGGGTGAGCTGCTTCAGATGAAGAGCGAAAGCGCGATTAGTGTTTCCTGCTGCCTCATATAAGGAGGCTAATGCTTGATAAACAGGCCAACTAGAGGCTTTAAACCGATTGGCTCTTCTGGTGATCTGCTGCAGGAGCTTTTCTCCAAGTTTAATACCTTTTTCGTAATCGTGCGATTGGCGGTGGATAGCCAGGATTTTAGCATGGGCCTGAAGGTATCCATCCCAATCTTTGGCCTTAGCAAATTTTGGGATGGCGGTTTGTAGTGCTTCGATCTCTTGAAGGATTGAGTTGTAGCTGGCTTGCTGAGCTTGTATTTCTATGGGGGCAGCGAGAAGCACTGCAATAAGTAGGTTTGCAATTAGAGGTAGCTTAGGTGTCATGTCGTTCTGGTTAGAAGCCTGCAGAAATAGCTTGTGTTTTTTTATCGACTGCTTCCAATTGAATGATGTTGATTTTATGGAAACACGATAAAAGCTTTAGTCCAAGTTTGGCGATTACCCTTTGGATAGGAAGTGCCTTAATTCAACAAAAACTTGACACTTCTCTACTCTAGTAGTGACTGCCAAAGATGTACTTGATGGTTAACAACATCATTCAGTTTGGGATGTCTGTTTGGTTAGCTGTAGAAAAACCTTAGTTAAGCTTGATAATCATTTGGAGGGGTGAAGCTGATAATTGACAAAGCTTAAATATAACAAATGTCGATGTAATGGGAAATTGAGAACATTCCTTCTGATTAAATTGAGTCGATTTTAATCAGGAGATAATGATTAAGAAAAGGCTTCCGTAAAGTGATAATAGGCGGCGCAAGCACCTTCAGAAGATACCATGGGAGCACCGAGAGGGGTGACGGGGTTGCATTTTTTTCCAAAATGCGGACAATCCTTGGGTTTGCGCTGGCCGGTGAGAATCTCGCCAGCAATACATTCGCCACTTTCTTTGGGCGCAGGAGCACCCAAGCCAAATTTCTGAGTAGCATCAAAATCTTTGTACTCCGCTTTGACACGCCAACCACTATTGGGTAAAACACCAATCCCTCGCCATTCACGATCCGTGATCTCAAAAACTTTTTGGATCACTTGTTTGGCCATCGGATTGCCATCCCAAGGGACCACTCTTGCATACTGATTTTCGAGTTTGGCTTCTCCCGCTTCCAACTGCTGTACCAACATCAGAATACCTTGTAGGAGATCAACGGGTTCAAAACCTGTTACAACCAAAGGTATTGCTCTGCGTTTGACAATGTCTTTATAAGCTTCTAAGCCCATTACGGAACAGACATTACCCGCACCGATGAAGCCTTGGATTTGGCTTTTATCGTCATCGAGGACGGCATCCATAGCAGGAGGAACTAAGATGTGGGAAGATAAAATGGAGTAATTGCGTAAGCCGTATTGTTGGGCATGAAGCACGGATAGTGCGTTGGCAGGCGCAGTAGTCTCAAAGCCTACGGCAAAGAAGATCACCTCCTTATCAGGGTTTTGTTGAGCAATTTTAACAGCTTCCATCGGGGAATACAGAAAGCGTACATCACCCCCTGCTCCTCTGGCTTCTAACAAGCTTTTTTCGGAGCCGGGAACTCGTAACATATCTCCAAAGGAACATAAAATCACATCTTTGGTTAAGGCTAGTTCTATGGCTTGATCGATCATCCCCAGCGGGGTGACGCAAACCGGGCACCCTGGACCATGGACCATATGTATTTTATCCGGAAGAATATCCAGTAAGCCATTCTTGACCAAACTATGCGTTTGCCCTCCACAGAATTCCATAAGGGTCCAATCTTGACTGATTAGGTCATTGATCTCACTCAGATAGGCTTGGACGAGCTCCGGGTCTCGATATTCATGCAAAAATTTCATGCACAGCTAGGTTAGCCAGCTTTTTCGGGGATGAGGTCTTCCAATCCCCCATAGCGTTTCAAATAAGAAAAAGTGCGCTTTGCTTCTAATTCATTGACGACATTGATGGCTACCCCTGCATGAACAAGGACGTAGTCGCCCTCCTTAGCATTGGGAACCATATCTAAAAAAGCTTCTTTGATGATATTGCCAAATACTACTTTGGCCGTTCTGATCATCCCATCCGTACTAGTAATGGATTTGATTTTTCCTGGAATGGCTAGACACATAGAGCAATTTTGTTTATCCACCATTGAAGGTATTATATGTTTTGGCAAACGCTTCTACTATAAAACTTATGATGGAAAATTGTTTTTAAACTATACAATATTTTAAAATTCTAAACGCACTTGCAGCTGTAAGTTGTCTCAAAAGAGGCATTTTCGAAGAAAAGGGGTTTTTGGCGCCTATAAAGCAACGGTAGCGATCTGTTTTTCGGACCGGTGCTTGTATAAGTTCACCTTGCAGTTAAGACAAGTATCTAAGGATCGGGCAATGGTTGCCACCTCTACAGGATTCTCCGGATCTTCAATGATGACTCCTGAAAGCGCTTCTGCTAAAGCAGATGGCTCTTTTTTATCTGTACGGTTGTTAATATTGATTAGGGTAGGGGCTAAGATTTGGTAACCTTCTATCTTTTGACTGTTAGTGGTCGTGAGGTGTGCTAGCGCCCCTCTAGGAGCTTCAGTGAGGCCCAAGCCCATCATGCTTTGTTTGTACCTACTGAAATCTACATTAAAAGCTTCAGAAAGATCCAGCTTGGATAGCCAATGCTGTATCCGTTGGAAGAAGAAGGCGGACTCGTGCATACGAGCAAGCACACGAAGGAAAACGCTTGGCCCTTTTTCTTGTAGTGCATCCCAGATTAGGCCAGAGGGTGCTTGAGCAGGAGTAGAGGCTTGGCAAGCGAGAATCTGTCGCGCTAGAGGTCCGACTTCCACCATTTGGCCTTTGTATTGAAAATGGGTATTTCCACTTTGTATTTCGTCTTTGATCAAGATGGGGTCCAAGGGTTCAATAGACTGACCATTGTAGTAGCCTCCTGCGATGCTTTGAGCTGATTTGGCTTGTGTTGAGGGCAGCCTTGGATCTCCAGACAGGCCATAGGATAGAAACTTCCCTATTCCACCTCCTATCTTATCCCAACCGTAACTCTGTGCTCCTCTTATAAATAAACCGAGATCGCTATTTCGATGCGCGGGCTTTTCTTCAAGCCACTCCATGAGCCCCTGCCAAGTCTGAATCTCTAAATATCTCTCGATGCTACAACCGAGCCAGATCGGTTCTAGCCATTCGGAGCGATATTTTTCTAAAATAGAAAAAGCTTGACTTAAATTTTGAACCTGAAAATTCGTTGAGACACCACCAGGAGTAGCAAAGTCAGCTTGTGGCCATTGACCAGCTATGGAGGAATACAAACTTATCGGATAAGCACTAGCCATGATTCCTTTACGAAAAGAGGTTCCTTTGATGAAAGCAAATCGTTCAACTATGGCAGGGTAAAGCAGGGTCTGACTGTACTTTTCACTAGTTAAGTCATGTGAGAAATTGGAATAAAACCAGCGTGGAATATTTTGCATGATCTCTGCAGCCTGTGTGATCTGGCGCAAGAAAATGGCATTGACAGGTACCCCTTCGATGGCCCACGCATTCTCCAGGGCCTTGGCTGCCGCTTGCTGATGAGAACCTCCACAGAAGCCAAAGAGGTGAGCGGTAAGTCTACAGGCGACTTCCGGTCTTTGCGCCATCAAAATTCCCTTATCTCCTTGATACAAACCAGATCTTAAGGTAGCGCGCATGATTTGCCCATTGCGATTGATGTACACATCGGCTTCCAACTCTTTTTCTACTTGGCCAGCAATCGTAGTTGCACTTACGCCTGTCATGAACTTAGCTTAGTTTAATGGGTTCTTGTAAAGCATTTAGTTGATCAAACTCTATGGCGCCCTGGGCTGTAAAAAAGGGCTTAATCACTGCCCATACACTTTGGTGATAAGCTGCAAAATCTGAAGTGTTCTTCCCCTCTATTTTTTGCATGATGAGCCAAAAATCCATCATGCGCCATAAATGTTGCGCTGTCTCTTCCAAGCTAATATTAGATTCTTCCCACTTCACAACTCCTCTAGCCTGGTGCATTTGCAGCAACAAAGCTAATTGCGTTTGCTGCCACTGAATTTGTTCTTGTTGTTGGGATTTTAATGTCTCATTAGCCCGAATCACTTCGAGCATATCGAGGTAAAAAAATGCAAATTTTTGCTGAAGCTCAAAAAGGGATGAAATGAAAAAGTTAAAGTTAGCAAAGATCGGACTTAGACTGGTATCTGTAAGCAATCTTCTCTGTTCGGCACTTAGTTGCTGATAGATCGCTAGCAACATTTCCTCTTTATGTTTGAAGTGATACCCTTGGTTCCCGATACTCATTCCTGCTTTATCCGCTATATGCTGTAACCTAACGTTGACATACCCGTCACGGTTAAATAAGGAAAGAGCGGCGTCTAATATCTTTTGTTTGGTATTTTTCATGCGATCTATTCCAACTTCATAGCGTATTTTTCAGGTTCTTTTTCAAAGCTGACCTTGCAACCGTCACAACAAAAATAAACCTTTTTTCCCCGGTATTCCAAGATATGTTTGGCTGTACTTTTTTGCACCGGGATTCCACATACCGGATTGATGAAAAGATCCTCATTCAATTGTGCTGACTGTGTAGAGGATTGGGCCTCATCAGTCTGGATCTGAATCTCTTCCCCACGGATCAACTGTATGATTTCAGCCAGAATACTAACCGCAACTTCTTCTGGTAATTTGGCTTTGATATCCAGCCCAGCTGGCGTTTTTATACCCTTTAATTCATCAAAAGTGATTCCTCTTTGCCGCAAGCCCGTAAATATGGCATTGGCTTTGCGCATACTTGCCACAAAGGCTAGATAGATGGGCTTCGCCTTAATGGCTTGTTCTAGTGCAACTTCATCTCCCTCCCCCTGAGTAGAAACGATGATACAAGAGTTGGGCTGGATGTGTTCAGCTAGTAACTCTTGGCTATCAATAAGTTGATCTGCCGTAGGGAAACTTACTTTATCCGCATGAGGGGCCACGACCGATACTTGATAATCCATGGCTTTCCCCAATTTAGCCAAGGCCATTGCAACATGCGACTTTCCCATGATGACGAGATGGGGACGAGGTAAAACAGGTTCTATGTATACTTCCACAGCTCCTCCGCTTTGACAGGTCATTGCATAGGTTTGAACACCGGCTTTCTGCTCTTCTACTTGATCTGGAGCGATTTTCACCAAACGTGGCTTCCCATCATTAATGGCGGCTTGGGCTTCTTTGAGCACAATACCTCGTGTACATCCTCCACCAATCCAGCCAATTAGTGTTCCATCACGCTTAATAATGGCCTTATCTCCCGGTTTACCCGAGGACGGAATCGTTCGGTTGACGATAAAAGCCCAGGCAAAAGGCTCTTTTTCTTTATAGAGTGACTCGGTTGCTGTCAGAAATTCATTAAACATCCAATAGGAATTTTTCCAATTCTAAAATGCTGTCCAGGTTGTGGGCAGATTTAAAAATGTCAACTGCTGGGAGGGCCGCTTTCATACCTCTTTGCGTGGGTTCATAACCGCGCATCCCCTTGAGAGGGTTCAACCAGATTAGGCGCTTGGTTCTCCGTCGTATTTTTTGCACTTCTTCAAATAATACTTCCGGTTCCCCAGTATCCAAGCCATCACTTAAAATGATAACTGTGGATTGTCCATTAAGCATACGCTTGGCGTGCTCTTCGTTAAAGTCGCGAAAACAAGCTCCGATCTTGGTGCCACTTGACCAATTGTCTGCTTTGGCAGACAAGACAGTTAGTGTAGTGGCAAGATTACTAGCTGACAGGTATTCTGTGATCCGGATCAAATTGGTGCTAAACAAAAATGCCTCCACCTTTTCGAAGTGAACGCGCAAGGCGCAAATGAATCGAAGAAGGAAGAAGCTATACTTGTCCATAGAGCCACTGACATCCAAAAGTACAATGAGCCTTTGCTTGCGTGGCTTCTTGTTTTTTCGAAACAGCCGGATTGGGTCTCCGCCGGTGCTAATGCTTGAGCGGATAATTTGCCGAAGATGGAGCGGCCCCTTATTAGTGGAGGATTTCATCTTGCGTTTTAAACGCAAGCTCATTTGCTTCCAAAGTTTCAAGGCGATTTCCTCCAGCAGCTCACTGTCCATTTCTTCGATCTTTGAAAAGTCAGTTTTTCGAAGCCTTTCTACTCGATTAGCACCCGAAACATTTCTAGCCTCTTCTTCTTGTCCTGCTTGCTTTTGACCCACCCCCATCATTACCAGCGAGGCAGGTGTCTTCTTCTGAATATTGGATTGGTTCTTGAAAACGGTTTTGGCTTTTAACGCTCCCTTTTCCCAACCCCAAAACCATTCGTATAAGGTGTCGAATTGAGCCCGCTCCTCCTCACTACAGCAACAGATCGCTTTTAATGCATATCCGAATGCAATGCGATCATTTAAGGGTTCCAAACGGGCCATCCTTAGTGCGTCCATGTTTTCTTGCAGTCCGACATTGAGTCCGTTTTCTCTGGCCAACTGACAGAAGGCCGTTACGGCTTCTGGTAGGCTTGCGAATTGGGTGAAATGTGGGTAATCTGCCATGCTTGTCTTATTCGGAAACCACAAGTAGTTCCTCTAGTCCACTCGCTTTAACCATTTCGATGTCGTCAGCTGATTTCAGCAGGCAACCTAAGCTACGTGCCAAATCATCGGCGTTAGGGTTAGTAGCTTGTAAGGCCACCAATGCGTTGACCCAATCCAAGGTCTCGGCAATTCCTGGTACTTTGTTCAGCTTTCGTTCTCTTAATACCTGGACGATTTTCACCAAGTTCTCGGATAGTTGCTTATCCAACTGAGGCAGATGTTTTTGAACTATCCGCAGTTCACGAGGGAGATCTGGGTAAGCTACCCAATGATACAGGCAGCGTCGCTTTAGGGCGTCGCTTAGTTCCCTGGTACGATTGGAAGTGAGGATGACTAAGGGTTTGTGAGTAGCCTTAATCGTCCCCATTTCCGGTATACTAATTTGGAAAGCTGAAAGTAATTCTAGTAGAAAAGCTTCAAACTCTTCATCCGCTCGATCAATTTCGTCGATCAGTAAGACTGGCGCCTTTTTCGTAGCTGTAATGGCGCGAAGCAAGGGGCGCTGAAGCAAAAAGTCCTCACCAAAAATGTGAGACTCTTTCTCGGCCTTAGATTTTTGCGATCCTTCTTGAAGCTTTATGGATAACAACTGCTTTTGGTAATTCCACTCATAAACAGCAGCATTGACATCCAAGCCTTCGTAACATTGCAAACGGATCAGTTCCGTGTCCAATGCTTGTGCGAGGACATTCGCTACTTCCGTCTTACCTACTCCTGGAGGTCCTTCCAGTAACAATGGCTTTTGTAAATGTAAGGTGAGGAATAGGACCGTTGCCAATTCCTCATCCAATACATAACCTAACTGATCAAATTCTTTTTGAATTGAACTCGTATCTGTCATTTGCTAGCTTCTTCCTTTGGCTTCTGTTCTTCCTGTCCCTTTTCTTTCTTACCACCGAACAAACCGCCAATTTTGTTTTTCACGATAGTACCCATCATGGCTCCAGCGTTGATGCTGTTGTCAATTTCTCCTAAACCAGCCAGTTTTGCCTTAAAATTAGTGACAAACTGGTTGAGCAGTTGATCCGATACATCATTGATCAAACGCGAACCAAATTGGGCAAGCATTCCAATAATGGATACTTCCATTGAGAATTGAACATCCGTTCCCTTCTCGGTAGGAGTAAGGTTGCCGTTCATGATCATGTCGGCGCTACCTTTTCCCTTAGAATCTAGTCCTCGGCCTTTCATGACCATTTTCTTAGCTTCAAAGTCTAATTCTTGGATGGCGATTTCTCCACTATATTTGGCCTTGACTGGCCCAAATTTCATGGTAACTTCCCCTTTGAAATTGCGATCGTCAATTTCTTCTGTGATGGCTGCACCCGGAACACAGCTGACAATCTTACTAGGGTTGGCTAGATAGTCCCATACCTTTTCAATCGGTTCTTCTACAGAGAAGTCTTTTTTTATTGTCGTTCTCATATTTCTTTAGCTAGAGAGAGAGAGTCAAAGACTCTCCCTCCATATGAATTGATATTTATTCTACAACGCCTTTCTCTTTCAGCACCTTCCATACTTTGTAAGGTGTGATTGGAATATCCATGTGCGTGATACCATAAGGACTCAATGCATCAACAATCGCGTTAGCGATAGCTGGTGGAGCACCTACGGTTGGGGATTCACCTACTCCTTTTGCACCAATGGGGTGGTGAGGGGATGGAGTGATCGTATGACCTGTTTCCCAATTTGGAGATTCTACTGCAGTCGGCACTAGATAGTCCATCAAAGTACCATTAAGGATATTTCCATCCTCATCGTAGATGAGCTCCTCGTACATCGCTGGTGCAATACCTTGCGTAAGCCCGCCGTGTACTTGGCCTTGCACGATCATTGGATTGATGATGTTACCGCAATCATCAATCGCCACGAAACGGCGAACCTTGATTTCACAGGTTTCCTTGTCAATGTCTACCACACAGATGTAAGCACCTGATGGGAAGGTCAAGTTTGGTGGATCATAGTAGTGAGTAGCCTCAAAACCCGCTTCCATTCCTTGTGGATGGTTGGTGTAGGCAGCAAAGACGATTTCCTGAATGGTTTTTGCTTTTTCTGGCGCTCCTTTTACGAAGAACTTACCAGGTTCCCACTCCAAATCTTCTTCACTCACCTCCAGTAGATAAGCCGCAATTTTACGGGCTTTATCTCTTAACTTACGAGCGGCTACGGCTGCTGCTGCCCCTGCCGTGGGCGTACTTCTACTGGCGTAAGTACCTAGTCCATAAGGAGCGGTATCTGTATCACCTTCTTCAATCTGAATATGCTCGGCAGGAATACCTAGTTCTTCAGCAATAATCTGTGCATAGGTAGTCTCGTGACCCTGTCCCTGGGATTTGGTACCAAATCTGGCGATGGCTTTGCCCGTAGGGTGTACGCGAATCTCTGCACTATCAAACATCTTAATGCCTAAGATGTCAAAGTCCTTAGATGGCCCTGCACCTACAATCTCAGTGAAAGTCGAAATACCGATACCCATCATTTCTCCACGAGCTCGCTTTTCAGCCTGCTCCTTACGTAAGGCATCATATTCGATAGCATCCATTGCCTTCTGTAATCCGGCATGATAATCACCACTATCGTATTCCCAACCCGTTGGAGATTTCCAAGGGAAGTCTTCTTTTTTGATAAAGTTCTCAAATCGCAATTGAGCAGGATCTTTCCCAACCTCTAAAGCTAGACGGTCAGTGATCCTTTCAATGGCGTGTACGGCTTCGGTTACCCGGAAAGAACAACGATACGCTACCCCTCCGGGAGGCTTGTTGGTATAAACAGCATCTGCTTCAAGATAAGCTGTTCCATAGTCATAGGATCCCGTACAGATTGAGAACAATCCTGTTGGGAACTTAGAAGGGTTGGCGGCTGCATCGGTATATCCGTGATCAGCCAAAAGCTTGAAGCGGATACCCTGGATTTTACCTTCTTTAGTAGCAGCCATCTCTGCCGTGATGTGGTAATCACGTGCGAAGGAGTCTGCTTGTAGGTTTTCACTTCTATCCTCTACCCATTTGACGGGCTTGCCAACTAGGAATGAAACCGCAATGGCGATTACATAACCAGGGTAAACAGGCACCTTACCACCGAATCCTCCTCCAATATCTGGAGAAATAACCCGAACTTTTTCTTCGGTTAGACCAACATGCCCGGCTACCAATGCGATTACGGTACGAATCGCGTGGGGTGCTTGGGTAGTCATATACATGGTCAAGTGGTTCTCTACTTTATTGTAGTCAGCCACACAACCACAAGTTTCGATCGAAGCAACGTGGATTCTAGGAATATGCATTTGTTCCTTAACTGTCACGTCTGCTGAGTCGAATAACTTATCTGTCGCTTCTTTATCACCTACACTCCAATTCCAGATGTGGTTATCTGTTTTCCCTTCCTTGTCGGTACGTAAGACAGGGGCATCTTCATCTAATGCTTTGAATGGATCGATTACAGGCTTCATAGGCTCATAATCTACCATTACAGCTTCTTTACCATCTCTGGCGGCATAGCGATCGGTAGCAATAACTGCGGCCACCTCCTGTGCTTGATACATGACGGTATCGGTAGGCAGTACCATTTGCGTATCCGACATCAGCGTCGGCATCCAGTGCAAATTGTATTTCTCTAGATCTTTTCCCGTAACAACGGCAATAACACCAGGAATTTTTAGCGCTTCCTCGGCATTGATACTTTTGATTTTGGCATAAGCATATGGGCTACGAACAATATCCATATGCAGCATGCCGGGCAATTTGATGTCATCTACATAATTGCCCTTGCCTTGGATAAAACGGGCGTCCTCCTTTCTCTTGATGGAGTGACCCATTCCTCCGATGGCCTTTGATGTTTTACATTTTATCATGATGTGATAATTGTCGATTTGAACTAAACGAATTCAGGCTCGGTGGAAGGAAGCTCTTCCCCTCTCATTTTCGCACCTGCGTATTGGATGGCCTTCACGATGTTGTTGTAGCCCGTACAGCGGCATAGATTGCCAGAAATTCCCCAGCGGATTTCTTCCTCCGTAGGATTAGGATTTTTTTCTAGTAGTTCTACGGCTCTTAGCATCATGCCCGGAGTGCAGAAGCCACAGTGCAAGCCGTGATTTTCCTTGAACCCTTCTTGTAAAGGATGTAGCCCTTCCACGGTAGCTAGCCCTTCTACAGTGATGATAGACTTTCCGTCAGCCTGAATGGCCAACATAGTACAAGACTTGATAGATTTCCCGTCAACTAAAATGGTGCAGGCTCCACAACTGGAAGTATCACAGCCGATATGCGTTCCGGTCATACTAAGCTGCTCTCTTATGAGGTGAACCAACAGTAGGCGAGGCTCTACTTCTACCGTATGAGCTTCTCCATTGATGGTTACAGTTATTTCTTTTTTCATAATCGAATTGATTGTTAATCTGGATTAGAACTAAATACGGTCGGTTGCCTTATTGATCATTCGCTTAACAAGTACGCGGACCATTGAGCGTTTGTATTCTTCACTGCCCCGTAAATCGGTAGAAGGATTGCAATCCTCTGAGGCGGCTTGAGCAGCAGCAGTTATAACCTCTTCGGTCAGTTTATTGCCCATCAAGGCTTCTTCTGATCTTGCTGCTCGTAGAGGGGTAGCATTGACGTTGGTTAGGCCAATTCCTGCATAAGTACAAACGCCATCGCCATCTACAGCAATTTGTGCAGCAACGCCGGCAGTGGCGTAGTCTCCCACCTTGCGTTCTAGTTTGTGGTAGGCATTACCTGTACCTGCACCTATGCTAGGTATTCTAATTTCTGTTAAAATTTCGTTGGGTTGAAGCGCGGTCATGTAGAAACCGTAGAAGAATTCGTCGATGGGAATCACGCGCTGTCCGCCTGGACCAGTGGCTACTACCTCGGCTCTTAGGGCAAGCATTACAGCAGGATGGTCGTTGGCTGCATCACCATGGGCAATGTTTCCACCAATTGTGCCCATATTTCTTACCTGAGGATCTGCAATTAACTTGGATGCATCCGTGAAGATGGGATAATTGCTACGGATGATTTCGCTTTCTTCTAGCTCTGATTCGCGGGTCATGGCGCCTATCTTCAGATAGCCATCTTCTTCCTTGATGTACGAAAGCCCCGGGATATTATTGATGTCAATCAAATGCTCCGGTGAAGCAAATCGTAGCTTCATCATTGGAATGAGACTGTGACCCCCCGCTAGTATTTTGGCTTCATCACCATGCTTTTCGAGAAGAGCGATAGCTTCATCCAGCGTGGCTGGTGCATCATACTCAAAGGGTGCAGGTATCATTTATTGAAGGATTTGAAAAGCCCAATAATGCTTGGATGAGTGGGCTTTCTGTGAAAGAATAAAAAATAATGCTGTAATTTTAGTAAAAATTTACTAAAAAATGAATAAAAATGGGATAAACCCTTTTTTGCAGCATAGAATTGCCCAATGGCATACACTAGAGGATAAAAATTTTGTTTCTATAAACACTTGCAGGAGGATTCATGGATGCACGGGTAAATAGGCCTTGTTAAAGCTTACTGCCTAAGGAGATAGAAGAAAATAATCTAGGAAGGATAAGAAAGAATTAGAGGATCAGCAGACTTTAGCTAGGTATGCGTGAAGATGAGACTGTCAATCCTTGGTAAGTTGTGGGAAAGGCATTGCCAGCTTTGACCATAGTTTTTAGACAAGAAAAGATTGCCGGTTGTGGAGCCGAAGGCCAATACACTTCCGGCATTGCAAAAAGAATGGCGAAAAACAATGTCGAAGCTATGGTGTTGGGGGAGTCCTTCTCGGAGTGCCTGCCAGTTCTGGCCACCATCTTCAGTCACACAGACACAGAGTGCTAAGTTTTGGGCTACTCGGACTTCATCGCTAATGGCAGGGATTACCCAAGCACGTGCTGGATCTTCTTCGTCAACAGCTAACGCGAAGCCATAGTTGGCTAAGCCATTAGAGTCGGTGACATTATCCCAAGACAATCCAGCATCAGTGGAGCGGAAAATACCACAGTGGTTTTGCTGCCAGATGACGTCTGGTTGAGCAGGGCAAAGCAACATGCGGTGAGGATCATGCCCAACTTCAGCTGCTGGGTTGGGTAAGTAGGCGGCGATCAAGCCCTTATTCCTCGGCTCCCAAGTGGCACCCGCATCTTTTGTCTCAAATACTCCTGCACAACTAACCGCTATGTACAGATGATCACTATCTCTTGGATCTATTACGATGCTGTGGATAAAAGGAAAATCTCTTCCCGCCCCAAACCATTGATTCTGATCCTGCCTACTCGGGTGGTTCCAGAGTTTTTCCACCAATTCAAAACTTTGTCCATTGTTATCACTGTAAAAGAGACCTCCAGGTTCGGTACCGAGCCATAGACCTCCAGGCTTATCTGGGCCTGCATGTTGCATCACCCAGATTTTCTTAAGAGTGGCGGGGCGGTTGGGGTATACGAAAGTATCTTTGGGGTATTTGGGCGTAGGAACGGCTTGCCAAGTCTTCCCTTGATCATTGCTATAGTGCAGCTTTTGCCCCCAATGCCGGTGTGCGATGCCAGCCCACCAGGTTTGTGTTCGCTCGTCTTCATAGATCAAAGCCACAGGCATGCCAACGAAGTGGACATCCTTAATGGTCCAAGTGGCTCCTCTTTCTTCAAAAACGATGAGGCCCTTACTTGTACCGACAAGTAGTAATTGAGTTGAAGGCATGCGCTGAATTTATGAGGAATGATTAAAAAGGCTAACCGCCAGAAAGGGCTTGAAAAATAAGGATTTCGCTGCTATCTTGTAGTGGGTCCTGAAGATGCACCCGGTCTTGGATGAGTTCACCTCCAACGAAGATATTGACATGTTTACGCAAAGCCCCTTGTTCATCTAGGAGATAATCAGAGATGCCTGGATAGTGGCTTTCGAACTGCTGAATGGCTTCCGCGACTGTACTTCCTTTAACCGCTTCATCTTTTAGGTTAGGAAAAAAACGTCGTAAGGCTCCAGTACATTTTATGGTTTGCATTGATCCCGCTTTGTTAAAATAGGTCAGATACTGCTGTGTGTGATCTTGGTTCCTTTCTCGGTAAATTTACGGAAAAAGTGATAGAAGCTGCCATTTATCCACACACCGAACAAAAGAGAGAAAGTCCCTCCATAATAGAAAGCTATTTCACCGGTCTTTAGTTCACTGTAACTAATGAGCAGGCATCCGAGTATTACTAAGCTTGCAGCAAGTAGCGTACGAAGCCCTTTATAGTTAATCAAAACTAGAGCAAGGGTTAAGAGGGCAAGACTAATGGAGATATAGGAGGTCCAAGCGGGAGTATGATTATAAATCTTGGTACCACTACATAAGGTGATGGCACTAGAATAAGCAAGGATACAAAAGTGGCATTTAGGTAATAAGGCTATGACTATACCCATCAGGGCTGAACCAATACTGGAAGTAGTGGTTGTAGGAGGTATAACCTTCACCTCTTTTTGCTTTTTGCAATGACAGGATTGTACTTTTGTAGTCATGCTTGGAATTAATAACTTTGCTAAAATTAGAAAATATTTCCTAAAATAACGGAATAATGAAAGAATTGTTGGCAACTGTAGCTAATTGGACAAATAAAAGTAAACCCTTTGCCACGGCTACGGTGATTCAAACTTGGGGCTCATCACCCCGGCCTGTTGGCTCTACCATGTTGGTCTCAGCTGATATGGAAATGGCTGGCTCTGTCAGTGGGGGCTGTGTAGAAGGAGCAGTGATCAAGACTTCGGTGGATTTGATTAAGGAAGGGAAAAGTCAGCGTTTGGCTTATGGCGTTACAGATGAAGATGCCTGGGCGGTGGGATTGAGTTGTGGGGGGAAGATGCAAGTCTTTGCTGAACGATTCTTGGCTTTTGATCCTAGGCCTGAAGAGCAAGCAGCCTGGCAGCAATTGTCAACTTGCCTGGAGCAAAACGAGCCATGCATTTTATTGAGCCGCCTTGTCGATGGGGAAGGCTTTCATACTGTGGTGTTACCGGATGGCTCGGTGGCAGGGCAAGAAATTAGTGGGGCACTAAAAGAGGAAGCTTTGCGTGCTTATCGAGAACGGAAACATCAGGTTGTAGAGGAAGGGGAGATAAAGTACTTCGCTCAGGTCTTTCCACGAAAACCGCAAATGCTAATCATAGGAGCAGCTCACATCACCGCCGACCTGGTCCGCTTAGCATCCATCTACGATTTTGAGACCATCGTAATTGATCCACGTGGTGTGTTTTCCGAAAAAACACAATTCCCTCATCCTCCAGACCAGATTCTATCGGCCTATCCTGCTGAAGTGCTGCCTAATTTCACTTTAGATGCCTACACCTATGCGGTAGTACTTTCGCACGATCCTAAGATCGACGATAATGCCTTGCATCTTTTGTTGCCATCAGAGGTAGCTTACATTGGAGCTTTAGGCAGTCGAAAGACGCATGCCAAGCGAGTCAAGCGTTTGGAAGAGGCGGGCTTTGATCAAGAGGTGATTGCTCGTATAAAGGCTCCCATTGGATTGTCCATTAATGCTAAAAAGCCCAAAGAGATCGCCATGAGTATAATGGCTGAGATCATTAGTGTACAAAATGCTTTTCTGTAAGGTATTACACTGGCAAATGCTACTCAATTGTACTATTTTTGGATAGATAAAACGAAATAGTACGGCAAGCTGAATTGCTGTTGACCAACAATTTTAAACAAGTAGCCAATGCAAAATCTATTACATCAATTAGGTATTAGGGAAGACACCTTGTCTCCGGACGAGAAAAAATTTCTGGATGAAAATGGATACCTCAATCTAGGACAATTGTTATCTCCCTTGCAGGTTGAGGAGATTCGAAATAGAGTCAATGAATTGCTCCAAACTGAAGGGGAAGAAGCAGGTTCTGAACTGATGGAATCGAAGAACATTCGCTTTCCTAAAGAGGCTGGATCTGATCGTTTGGCAGACCTAGTCAACAAAGGGCCGGTTTTCGATCTGTTTTACACCCATCCCCGGGTTCTAGCAGGGGTTGCCCATGTGTTAGGTCAACATCTAAAACTATCTTCGCTGAATTATCGAGCTGCAAAACCAGGAATGGGACTGCAACGGATGCACGCAGACTGGCACGAGGTAGTACAACCTGGCGATTACAAGGTTTGTAATTCAATTTGGCTACTGGATGATTTTAGTAAAGCCAATGGAGCAACCCGCCTGGTACCTGGAACCCACTTGCGCTCTCAATTGCCACAGGATGCTATGGTAGATCCTATGCAACCACACCCTGAAGAGATCGTCATTGAAGCCTCGGCAGGCTCTGTCTTCATCTTTAATTCTCATACCTGGCATGGCGGCACTACGAATACAACGGCCTCTCCTAGGCGAGCCATCCATAGCTACTTTTGCCGAGGAGATCAGGCGCAGCAAATTGACCAAAAACGTTATATCCTACCAGAAACTTTAGAGCGAATTAGCCCTTCTGCTAAGGAAGTCCTGGCAGTATAGAAACCTGAAGCTGGTGCCAAGGCTAGATATGGAAATCAAACTAGAGTATTCTGTTTGTGATTAGTACGTCTTTGCACCAGCCTTCCATAGTATATAGTCCGTCCTTTGTTTTTCATCCTCACCTAGGGACAATTCTCCTTCTTTGAGTCTGAATCCATCAGAATAAAGCACTTCTTGATATTTGTCAAGGGAAGAAAGCGAGTTTGGAATTAGCTTTACGGCTGCCAATAATGTATGAAACCAAGCTTTTAATTCCTCAATCATTTCATCGGAAGCCATGAAGAAAGAGCAGCAAATAGAAACCATTAAATCTGTCTTTTCAGCAATTGAAAAACAAAAGAACAAAGAAGATGCGGACGGTATAACTCACCAGATCGATGCCGATAGATATACCTCCAAAGAACGCTTGGCGAAAGAAAAAGAGATCATTTTTAAGAAGTATCCCATTGTACTAGGTGCCGCTGCACAGCTGAAAAATGCTGGCGACTATTTTTTGCATGACTTAACGGGGATTCCCATCATGGTGATTAAAGGCAAAGATGGCGAAATTCGGGCCTTCTTGAATATGTGCCGCCATCGGGGTGTACGCTTGTTAGAAGAGGAAGAGGGGCATGTGAAGCGAAATATAGTCTGTCCCTACCATGCCTGGTCTTATGATACTACCGGCTGCCTAAAAGGAATTTTTCATCCGCAAGGCTTTGATGGAGTAAATGCAGATACGCACAGTTTGATCGAGCTAGATAGCTGGGTGCGCCTGGGAATGGTCTTTGTCGTATCAGATCCTAAATCCAAAGGTAATTTTGATATTGACGAATGGCTCCAAGAAGTGTATGCCATCACTGAGGGCTTTGAGTTTGGCGACTTGCATCCTTACCACTATACAACTGGAAACTTGGCTTGTAACTGGAAATTACTAGTGGATGGTGGTCTAGAGGGCTATCATTTTAAAATTGCTCATGCAAAGACGATTGGCCCCTACTTTTTGGATAACATGAGTTTGAATACGGAGAACAAGCTGCATAGCAGTATCATTTTCCCGAAACGTGCCTTGAAAAAGATGGAAGAGGCCCCTCTCGCCGAATGGCAACTCCGCAAGGGGGCTAATATTCTACTGCATATTTTTCCCAGCACTATCGTTTTAATTGAGCCGGATCACCTAATGGTCGTTTGCTCTTTCCCCATTGACGAAAAAACAACGCAGTCAAAGTCCTTTATGCTAGTTCCCTCCGAGCCAAACACCGAAAAGGAGAAGGACTATTGGGACTTGAATGCCAATATCTTTTGGAATGCCATTAATGAGGATAACGAAATGGCTATCCTCCAACAGCAAAGTTTTAATGGCTATTCCGATACCACGATGACTGTCGGTAGCTATGAGAAACTGCTTGTCCAGTTTGAAAACCTAGTGGATGCTGCTCTGGAAGGGAAGCTCGGGGAATAATCTGTCCCTCAAAAGGCCTGGCGTGCACCCCCCGCCCATTGTCGGGTGTTTTCCACCCACAATCCAAGACAAGCCCGGTGTGATCAACCACAAAAAAACACAATCCCAATCCTAGCGTGAACTTACCGATTAATCACATTCTTAAACCGCGCCCGACGAGGCTGCACATCCCCCAGGCGCTCCTTCTTGGCTTTTTCATAATCAGAATAATTCCCCTCAAAGAAAACTACTTCCGAATTACCCTCAAAAGCCAGGATATGTGTAGCCAAGCGGTCAATAAACCAGCGATCGTGAGAGATCAGTAAAACGCAACCTGCAAAGCTATCCAGTGCATCTTCTAATGCACGTAAAGTATTAACATCAATATCGTTAGTAGGCTCATCTAGAAGCAGCACATTACCTCCTTCCTTTAGGGTCATGGCTAAGTGCACGCGGTTGCGCTCCCCACCAGAAAGGACCCCAATCTTTTTCTGCTGATCCGTTCCTCCAAAATTGAACTTGCTAATGTAGGCTCGAGCATTGACGCTGGCATTCCCAACAGTGATCAGGTCATTCCCTTCAGAAATTACTTCGTAAACTGTCTTTTCGGGCAATAGCGCTTCATGGCTCTGATCAACATAAGCCACTTCTACCGTATTGCCAATTTCAACCTCTCCGGCATCTGGCTGTTCCTTACCCATCAGGATGCGGAAGAACGTACTTTTACCCACACCATTCGGGCCAATAATACCAACAATGGCATTTTTAGGAATAGAAACATCCAGATTCTCGAAAAGAATGCGACCATCATAAGCCTTAGTCAAGCCCTTTGCATCAATAACCACATCACCTAAGCGGGGCCCGGGAGGGATGTAAAGCTCCAGTTTGGCTTCTTTTGCTTTTACTTCCTCATTGGCCAATTTATCATAAGCATTCAAACGTGCCTTACCTTTCGTTTGGCGTGCTTTCGGAGCCATTCTAATCCATTCTAATTCCCTTTCCAGTGTCTTCCTGCGCTTCGAAGCTGTTTTTTCTTCCTGCTCCATACGCTTCGCCTTTTGCTCCAGCCAAGAAGAGTAATTCCCTTCCCAAGGAATACCTTCCCCTCTATCCAGTTCGAGGATCCAGCCTGCTACATTGTCGAGGAAGTAACGGTCGTGCGTTACGGCAATAACAGTACCCGGGAAGTTCTGTAGATATTGTTCCAACCAATGGACAGATTCAGCATCTAAGTGGTTGGTAGGTTCGTCCAAGAGCAGAATATCTGGATTACTCAGGAGTAGGCGACACAAGGCAACTCTTCTTCGCTCTCCACCAGAAAGCACTTTAATAGAGGTGTCTCCTTCAGGACAACGCAAGGCATCCATGGCTGTTTCAAGGCGATTGTCTAATTCCCAAGCATTATGGTGATCCAATTTGTCCATCAATTCCCCTTGTTTCTCGATAACCTTCATCATCTCATCATTATCCATTGGCTCCGCCAACTTGAGATTGATGGCTTCGTATTCAGCCATTAAGTCCACGATCTCTTGTACGCCTTCTTCCACCACCTGTCGAACAGTCTTCGACTCATCTAACTGTGGCTCTTGCTCTAGATAACCAATCTTAAAGCTACCATCGAATTCGATCTTACCTTCATAATTTTTATCCAGTCCAGCGATGATCTTCAATAAAGAAGATTTACCCGAACCATTGAGACCTAGGACGCCAATCTTTGCGCCATAGAAAAAGGAAAGCCAGATATTTTTTAACACCTGCTTATTGGGGGGGAAAGTCTTGCTTACCCCAGACATAGAGAAGATAATCTTGTGATCTGCCATCGATAGGAATTTGAAATTGGACTACTCTGATAATTTTTCTACTCCCGTAACGTTAGCCGAACAGGTAGTAGATAGGAAAAGCGCTCAGAGAATTGAAATTAGAGTGCAAATATAGTCTAAGTTCCTATTTTTAAGTCAAAAATATGCGTCCACTTTCCGTTATCATCACCACACTAAATGAGGCTGACAACATTGCGGCAGTTATGGCCTCCGTTGCCGGAGCCGATGAAATATTAGTGATCGATTCATTTAGTGAAGATGATACTCCCCTGATAGCGGAACAAAATGGAGCTACCGTTTTGCAAAGAGCCTATCAAGGCCCTGCGGATCAAAAGAACTGGGCCATCCCCAAAGCGCGGAATGAGTGGGTACTAATCCTGGATGCGGATGAGCGAGTTTCACCACCGCTTTGGAATGAGATCCAACAGGTTTTGTCTCAAGAGCAGATCGAGTCTGATGGGTATTGGATCAAGCGGCAAAATTACTTCATGGGGCAAAAAATTAACTACAGTGGCTGGCAAGGAGATGCAGTCATACGTCTCATTAGGAGAGGTGTTTGTCGCTACGACGATAAGCAAGTACATGAGGAAATCCAAATGGATGGTTTGAAAATAGCCCGTCTTTCCCAGAAGATGGATCATTATACATTTAAGAATGCGACCCACTTTTTGGAAAAGATGAGACGCTATGGAGAGTGGTCAGCTAAAGATCATTTGGAAAAAACAAATTCCATTGGCTTTCTGCAATTGTGGGGTAAACCAATATTCCGTTTTATCAAACACTTCTTTTTGCAACGAGGCTTTTTGGATGGAAGAGTAGGTTTTATCATAAGTGTCATCATGGCGTGGGGCGTGTTTTTACGGTATCTTTATATGCTTGAATTGAAAAAGTGATTCCTTCTGAACATAAGCTCGACTTTCGCCTTGAAATGGGAAAGTCGAGCTAAAGACAAAATCAAATCATGCCGATGTTAAAGCATTGTCTATCCCTACTATTGGTTTCCAGTCTATTTGTGGTAGGCTGTAAAACTACTCAATCTACCAGCCCGGATTCTACCTCCAATGTTCCTAATCCTGAGCCAAAATTTGCCTTTGATTTCTCCGAATCGGAACAATTGATGCCTTTGTTGGATCAAGCGAAAGAAGAGCGTAAATTAGTTTTTGTTGACTTTTACACAGATTGGTGTCTACCCTGCCGTTTGATGGAAAAGGATGTTTTCATGGATAAGGACTTGGGGAATTTCTTCAACGAGAACTTCATCAATTATAAAGTGGACGCCGAAAAAGGCAATGGCGTCAATCTCGCTCAGATTTTTAATGTTAAAGCTTATCCTACTCTGTTGTTCTTGAATGATAAAGGCCAAGTCCTTGAGCGCAAAGAAGGAGCTGCGTATCATACAGAACTCAGAGCTATGGCAGAAAGTGCTATCTCAAAGCGGTAGGTACTCCCGGTAACAGAAGTTAGGAGCAAGAAGTGAGTGTCTCGTGTCCCGTACTGAAATAAGTGTACAGCATGAGAAAGAGAAAGCTTCAAAGGCTAAGGTCAGGTTCGACCAAACGTGATCCTACATATACGGAGGATCTGAGAATCTCCCTTCTGACCTCTCCCTCCTTCCATAGACTTTTAGCTACCTTTGCCGCAAATCAAGCACCTATGTTTAAGATCGAACACATCGGTATTGCGGTTCAGGATTTGGAAGCTAGCAATGAGCTTTTTGCCAAGCTGTTAGGACGAGCCCATTACAAAATTGAAGAGGTTGCTAGCGAGCATGTCAATACCTCCTTTTTCCAAACTGGAGAATCCAAAGTGGAATTGCTTCAAGCCACCGCCCCTGAGAGCGCCATCGCTAAGTTTATTGAACGAAAAGGGGAAGGCATTCATCATGTCGCTTTTGAGGTCTCCGATATTCGAGCTGAAATGAAACGCTTAGCAGCGGAAGGATTTCGCTTGCTGAATGAGGAGCCAAAACGAGGAGCTGATAACAAGTGGGTGTGTTTTTTGCATCCAAAATCGGCTAATGGTGTTTTAGTAGAATTATGCCAAAGTATTCCTGAAGAATAATGGAGATATACGTCTATTTAATCGCCATCCTTGGCGCTGCTATAGCTGGTGCGATCAATACCATGGCTGGCAATGGCTCTGCCATCACTCTAACCATCCTCACCGAAATGCTTGGCCTCCCCGCTAATATGGCCAATGGAACCAATAGAGTAGGTGTTTTTACGCAAACAGTGGCTACCACCTATGGGTTTCATAGAAACGGAAAATTAAAGATGGACCGCTCGCGATTGTACATGATCTCTACGGTTATTGGAGCGGTGATCGGCGTGATTGTGAGTACGAAAGTCAGTAATGAGCAATTCAAAAGTGTCTTTCGATTCTTGATGGTCATTATGTTATTCGTCATTGTCATCAAACCACAAAAATGGCTTCGTGAAACGGATACGACGAAGAAGGTTAACCCCTGGCTTGTGATACCAGCTTATCTGGGCATCGGCTTTTATGGCGGCTTTATCCAGATGGGAATGGGCGTTGTATTCTTGGCCGTTACGGTCCTTTGGGCGCATTTCAGCTTGATGGACTCGAACGTTATGAAGAGTGCGATTGTCGGTGTTTACACCCTATTAGCCCTGCTGATTTTTCAATGGAACGGATTGATTGACTGGAAAATTGGTGGAGTGATGGCAATAGGCCAAGCCGCCGGAGGTTACCTAATGGCAAATTATGCGTCTAAGTATCCGCAAGCAAATGTGTGGGCGCATCGAATTTTGGTAGTGATCGTGATTTTAGCGATCATTAAATTATTCAATTTGCATCAATATTTTTTCTAAGCTGGAAACTATTCCTGAACCCATCTTGTTTGTGCCAGGAGGAGATTGAATGGAGGCATTGAAAGCACAAAATTTCCCCTGTTTTATAAGTCCTGAATTACCTATTGTATAGCCGAGCTATTACAGGCTATACAACAGATAATTCTTTTACTATTTATTGATTAATCGCTGTTCCGGATACCTAAAATTGACCCGTATCCAAACAGATAAAAAGTGTTTGAAATGTTGAATGTTAAGGAGTTGATTTCGGTCTCTCTCATTTTGTTTTCTGTGATTGATATCATTGGCAATGTACCCATTGTGATCGACCTGAAGCGTAAGGGAATCAAAATTGAATCGGGTAAAGCATCCTTAGTAGCTTTGTTGATCATGACACTTTTTTTATACGGGGGAGAGGCCCTTTTACACCTCTTCGGCGTGGATGTCGCTTCCTTTGCCGTAGCAGGTGCCATCATTATCTTTATTATCGGCTTAGAAATGATCCTCGGTGTGGAAATATTTAAACACCAGCAAGGGTCTGGAAAAGGTACCATTGTGCCGATAGCCTTCCCTTTAATTGCTGGGGCAGGTACAATGACTACGATCATCGCCCTAAAAGCTAAATACGATGTGGTCAATATTCAAATGGGGGTAGTACTAAATATTTTGTTGGTGTTCCTAGTGCTTCGGTTTTCCGATTGGATTTCCAAAAAGCTGGGGGAGGACGGAGCTAACATTCTGAGAAAGGTTTTCGGGATTATATTGCTAGCCATCTCCATCAAATTATTTAAAGATAATCTGTCTAGCTTCAAACTGGGGTAATCCAAAATAACCAAGACTTCTTGCTCAGCAAGAAGTCTTGGCTTCATCCAAAATGATTAATTCTCCGTTAAATTTTCTCCATAGCAAATTACTTCTTAACCATTCTCCAGCTTTTCAATTCGCCTGCGGAATCAGCATATTGGATAAAATAAATGCCTGGCGCTAGGGTTTGCATAGGCAGACTCTGCCTTTGCCCACTAATCAAATGCTGTGCTAGCATACGTCCATGAATATCGATGATGTTAATCTGGATTTCCTCTTCTGCATTTAATTGTACCTGCAGCTCCTGATCTACAGGGTTTGGGAAAAAAGCCAGTGATTCTTTTGCTTCTATGAATACCGATTGAATAGAAGAGTAGGAATAAGTCCGATCGAAATCCACTTGCTTGATACGATAATAATGCAAACCACTTCCTGCTCGTTCATGCAGATAAGAGTACGCTTGCTCTACTTGGCTGTTGCCTTGGCCTTTCACGGTGCCGAGCGGGGAAAAATGTTTGCCATTAGAACTCCATTCAACCTGAAAGTAATCGTTGTTGGATTCGGTTTGTGTTCCCCAGTTCAAGTATACGTCCTGCCCTTTAGCTTTTGCAGAAAAATGACTCCACTCAACGGGTAGAAGACTGGACACAGTGCGAAAATCTACGTCTCTAATATTGCCACATACATCAAGAGCATATAAGGATACACCGTACGAGCCTGGATCAACAAAGGTATGTGACATCACCGTATTGGGGTCCCTTTGGGGGGGAGCAAGACTACCGTCGCTGAAAGCGTACACGTAAAGGAAACCTCCAACGGAACCGGCTGCATCCACATTAATGGTTTTATTATCAGCTTGGATCAACAATTGATCAATTGCTGCATCAACTGGGTTAGGATCTTTAGTAGTGAAATAGACCTCATCGATTACAATATCTTCATTCTCTGCATCGGCAGTCAGTGTAATCTGTAGAGAGACATGTGTAGCTTTCTGTGGAGTAGGGGAGGCTCCATCATCTGGCAGAGGCCATCCTATATTATCGTCATGAATAGTATAACAATATTCTAAGTATCCATCTCCTAAGACATCAATTTGCTGAATACCTTCTCCGGGAATATCTAAGATGGGATAGGAGGTAATAGTGTTTCCACTTTCATCTTGAAAAATTAGGCTGGCTCTAAGCCGATCGCTGGCTTCAAATTCATCATCCAGCGCAGCAGGCGAAAACCATCGAAAGCAAACCTGGGATTCTGAATAACAATCTAGCCGAACCGGTCGGAAAGTAACCTGTGGGTTAGCACCTCCAAAGGTTTGGTTCAGGTATAGGGCCTTTTGGCCAATGTATGGGAAGAATTCACCTTCTACATTACCAGGAAAGGTGGTGAAGAAACTGCTGGTACTGCTGAGAATACCTAGCTCCTGATTGAGACCCTCGAAACTGGTGTATTGCAACAGATTCCTTCGGTAGGGCGGGACTTGATTCGGAGTGTTGACCAAAGCATCCAAGTCTGTAGCCGTGAGATCTTCCTCTAAGGAAAGAACAAAGCGATCTAACTCAAAATTGACTTCCCTCGGCCAAAAACTGAAAGGCAGGACTTTTCCTAAATCCTTGTCCTGCACCAGATAAGAACCTGGAAAAGATCCGCGAGCGACCAACTCGATTTTCTGCCATCTAAACTGTCCTGCTGGGGAGGAATTAGGCAGATTGGGGCTGAAAGATCGCTGTGCTTGACCAAAGCCATCAGGAATAAATAAACTACTACCTCCCATAACGTTCTTGTATCGAACATACAAGTAGTAGGTACCTGAGCGCGCAAATTGTAAATAGTAAGTGACCTTGGCATCCTGCAAAGCATCAACCCCTCTGCCTTTATCACCTTGAACCCCTCCAAAAGCCCGCAATGCTTGGGAACCGCTAGCTGTATTATCATTGATGGTATTCCAGGATTGCAGGTTGGTATTTCCTGGGTTATGATCGAAATACATGCTGAATGCTTCAGCTTCGATGACCACATGGGGAGTACTGGGGGCTTGCATGTAGATGGATTGGGTTTGGGCAAATAAGGTAGCTTGCCCAAAGCAGTAAATAGCTACTAGAAGACCTAATAGTGTCTGTTTTCTCATAATGTTTGCGATTGGGGAGCCCGCCAGCAATCACGAATTGTGACTCACATAGCGAGGCTATCGTATGTAATTACTATAGAACAAGCAAAGCTCATCCTTATTTAAGATTTCTCTTCAAATGTGGTGTAGGAAAATTGGTCGGGGCCCGCCTAAGATAATGACAGAGCCCCCAACACACTTGTGCTCAAGTGCATGTAGATAAGTAGATAGAAGAATTGGGTCTTAGGAGAGTTTTGGTATTAAACGCAGAAATCTGCGCAGCTAAATTAACAAAAAATGTTATGCATAATATATTATTCTCCAAAATAATTGTGCTTTATAAATTCATCCTACTTCTAAGGGGCAAGCCTCATTGGCTAGGCGAGAACATGCACTAAACCTCTATTTTCTCATCCAAAGCTTCCAATATCTCTTTGGCAGCCTGAAGGCTTCGAACCCCATCCTTTATCAAAATAAGATGGCGAGTACTTTGCTTTATGCCGAATCCAATTTCATGCCCCTTACTAGAAATATAAGCCATAATAGCATGGTAGATTGGGCTATCATAGTAGGTAGATTGGGGGTTCTCCACAAAGTAACAGCGTAGTTTATTATTCTTCAAAATGATTCGTTCAAAGCCAAGTTCCTTGGCAATCCACCGAAGTCGGAGCCCATCAAACAGGGATTTAACTTCCTTCGGAACTGGTCCGAAGCGATCTCTCAGTTTATCATCAAAAGCCTTGATCTCCTCTTCGGTTTCAATCTTATCCAACTCAGTGTAAAGACTCAAACGCTCCTGGATATTACTGACGAAGTCATCTGGAATCAGCATTTCTACATCTGTATCGATCTGAACATCTCGTACAAATTGTGGGTTCTTTTCTAAATCCTCCTTAAAGACCTCTTTGAATTCATTTTCCTTGAGTTCTTGAATCGCCTCCTCGAGAATACGTTGATAGGTTTCATAACCAATCTCGGAAATAAATCCACTTTGCTCCCCCCCTAATAAATTCCCTGCTCCCCGTATATCAAGATCTCTCATGGCTATGTTGAAACCACTCCCGAGGTCAGAAAATTCCTCTAAAGTACGGAGCCGTTTTCTTGCATCTGGAGTTAGGGTGGACATAGGCGGGCTAAACAAGTAGCAAAAGGCTTTTTTGTTTGAACGCCCTACGCGCCCGCGTAACTGGTGCAAATCACTCATACCAAATTGGTTGGCATTGTTAATGAGCATGGTGTTGGCATTAGGGATGTCCAAACCAGTTTCGATGATATTCGTACAAACCAATACATCAAACTGTCCATCAATGAAGTCCAGAAGAGTCTTCTCAAGCTGCTTGGGGTCCATTTGCCCATGAGCTGTTCCAACATCTACATCGGGGCACATTCTTCTGATCATAGCTGTAACATCTGGCAAGGTCTTGACGCGATTGTGTACAAAGAAAACCTGGCCACCTCGATGTACCTCGTAATAAATAGCTTCTTTAATCAGCTCTTGGTTGAAGATGCGTACTTCCGTATGGATGGGCTGCCGATTGGGAGGTGCGGTACGGATCACAGAAAGATCCCTAGCCGCCATGAGACTGAATTGCAGAGTACGAGGAATGGGAGTTGCGGTTAGCGTAAGCGTATCCACATTGATCTTAAGGTTACGCAATTTTTCCTTAGCTGAAACACCAAATTTCTGCTCCTCATCAATAACCAATAGCCCGAGGTCCTTAAATCCAACTTCTTTGTTTAGTAGGGCATGTGTCCCGATTACAATCTCAATGCTACCTTCCTTGAGTGCCTTGAAGATGGCTCTTTTTTGAGCGGCTGTTCTAAAGCGATTGACATAGTCCACTTTAATTCCAAAATCCTTTAGACGTTCACTAAAGGTTCGATAGTGTTGTAAAGCCAAGATCGTAGTGGGCACCAAAATGGCTACCTGCTTACCATCGGATACCGCCTTGAAGGCGGCACGAATCGCAATCTCTGTTTTGCCAAACCCGACATCTCCGCAAATCAGTCGATCCATCGGGTAGGGTTTCGACATATCCTCTTTTACCTCGTTTGTCGTCTTGAGTTGATCGGGAGTGTCTTCGTATATAAAGGAGGCTTCTAGTTCATTTTGCAAATAGCCATCCTCTGGGAAAGCATGTCCTTTACTAGCTCGTCGTTTAGCATATAATTTAATGAGCTCACCAGCAATATCCTTAACTTTTTTCTTGGTCCTACTCTTAAGACTCTTCCAGGCTTCTGATCCCAGTTTATTCAACTTCGGAACATGCCCTTCCTTACCACTGTACTTGGAAATTTTATGTAGCGAGTTGATTGACACATACAAGATATCATTGTTCTTATAGATCAGGCGAACGGATTCCTGAACGTGGCCATTTATATCAATCTTCTCTAGTCCAGAAAATCGCCCAACTCCATGATCAATATGGGTCACAAAATCTCCTGGTCGGAGTTCACGTAGTAGTTTTAGGTTAATAGCTCGATCCTTGGTGAATCCTCTCCTCAATTTATAGCGGTGGAATCTATCGAAGATCTGATGATCCGTAAAACAGGCAATTTTTAGATCCTTATCTATAAAGCCTTGGTGAATGGATACTGGGATGGGATCAAAATTAACTTCGGCATCCAAATCAGCAAAAATGGCATAGAAGCGTTCGATTTGCTTCGCATTCTCAGTGAGTAGATAATTATTTATTCCCTCCTTGCTCTGAGCATTTAGTGTATCAATCAGCAGCGCAAAATTTTTATTAAAGCTCGGTTGAGGGTGGGCTTGATATACGATGGATTGTTCATAGACTATGGGTTGTACTTTATCTGTTAACCCAATGATATGATGCTGTTCGATATCCTGGATGATCTCATTCGGGCGAATGAAGGCACGGTCCCGAAATATTTCGGCTAATTCGCCCTCATCTAGAATGGTAATCGTTTTCGCAAACTGCTCCGCCTTTTCAAAACAGATCGCTAGGCTATCTAGCAATACTTGGAAGTCCTTGACCCAGATTACCGTATTTTCCGGTAGAACATTGAAGATGGATACCTTCTGATCCTGCTGGAACTTCGTATTGATATTGGGGATAATAGATACTTTGGAAATATTCCGAACGGATAACTGTGTAAAAGGGTCAAAAGTCCGAATGCTTTCTACATCCTCATCAAATAACTCGATCCGATACGGATATTCATTTCCATAAGAAAAAATGTCAATGATCCCCCCTCGTATAGAAAATTGCCCCGGCTCGTACACGAATTCCTCACGACTGAAACCGCAATCGGTCAATATATCCCGAATTGTAGCTACATCCATTTGCTCATTAACGCCAAATTCAATTCGAGTTTGTTCTAATACTTCTGGTGCCACCACCTTCTCAAAGAGCGCTTCAGGATAAGTAACCACTATCTCCCCTTTTGCTGCACTAGAAGTGATTTTATTAATGGTCTCTGTACGCTGAAGCACATTGGTGTTGTCCAAGGTCTCGAAGTTCCTGGGGCGTTTAAAAGAATCAGGAAAGAAACGAACCGGTTTTTTCCCAAATAATCCCACCAAGGTATTTTGAACGTAAGCAGCCTCCTCCTTGTCTATGGCGATAAAAAGATGATGGCGTGGAGCATTTTGGTAACTTCCCGTCAAGACAAAGCATTCCTGCGCTCCCATCATTCCGAGTAATCTTACTCGAGCGGGAGTTGCTTGATCAAGGGCCATCTGAAGTTGCTGAGTCCGTTTATCTGCGCGATACAAACTCAGCAGTTGGTCAAGATTACTCACGGCTGCAAAGATAAAGCTAGCCGCCTACTTTCCAAGCCCAATAATTCGAAAGCGTGACGTGTATCCATCATCCCATATATTTTTTACCCCAAAAAAGCCACGCCCCACACCCAATTGCAGGTGTTTTCCACCTGCAATCAAGCCCCGCTATGGCTTATGCCCCACCGGCACATTTCGCATTAGATAATTACTCAGCAAGGTGTACAAATGCCTACTGGTATTTTCCCCCTCTCTGATACCATGGGAGCGATTAGGGTATGGCATGACCTGAAACTGTTTATTGTGCAGGACTAATTCGTTAATGAGAGCCTCAGCATTTTGATAGTGCACGTTGTCATCTCCAGTGCCATGTACCAGCAAGAGATTCCCTTGTAAGTTTTTGGCATAAGTAATTGGTGAGCCTTCGATAAAATCTTCCTCATTTTCGCTGGGTAATCCCATATAGCGTTCTTGGTAAATATTATCGTAATAAAGCTGGTTAGCGACCGGAGCAACGGACATCCCCGTTTTGTAAATTTCTGGATATCGGAAGAGCAGGTTTAAGGTCATAGAGCCACCACCACTCCAACCCCAGACTGCCACGCGCTCTGGATCAAGAAAGGGCCATTTCAGCACTTCTTGAGCAGCCATGGCCTGATCGCGGGAGTTGACAACGCCAATTTTTCGATAAATACTCTTCCTCCATTCCTTACCCTTCAAACTAGGAGTACCCCGGTTATCCATAGTAACAATTACATACCCTTGTTGAGTCAAGTAGACATCAAAGAGGGAAAGCCATCGATCGACTGCCGTCTGGCCCCAAGGCTCTCCATAGACATGGAATAAGATGGGGTATTTTTTTGAGGGATCAAAGTTATGGGGCTTGAGCATACGACCGTCCATATTGATACCATCCACCGTAGTGACTTGGAAAAACTCCACGCTCGGCCAGTCCAAGGTCTTGATTTTAGTTTGATAGGCCTTATTGCGAATGAGTGGTTTAATAAGTTTATGGTCAGATACTTGGATCAAGGCAGTTTGATTAGGGGTAGTTACATTGGAATATTGATGGATCGCATAGCGGCCGTTCGGAGAAATATTGTAGTTGTGGATACCACCTATTTTTGCAGGGGTCAGCTTGGTTAGCTTTCCTTTCCCCTTAAGTTCGACGCGATGTAAAAATCGTTGCGTTGGATTTTCGGGAGAGGCATTAATGTACGCGTACGACCCATCAGGGGCGACCCAGTATAGCCGGGCTATGTCATATTCACCAGGGGTGACTAATTGCGCCTTCTCCCCATCTAAGGGTATTCTGTAGAGTTGACGCCAATCTCCTTTTTCTGACAAACGCAGAACTGCCTGCCCATCTTCGATAACGTGTAGGTCAAAAACTTCAAAAGCAGAGGTTGGATCGGGGTGATCAATGTCAATCCAGGTTTCAGACTTCTCTTCATAAACCAGTTTCGCTTCACCGGTCTTAGGATGGGCTATCCATAAGCGATAATGGTTCTGTTTGCGATTTAGTTGTTGTACCAAGATCCGTTGATCATCTATCCATTGCATTCTTGGCAGATAGTTTTCTTTAGGATCACCGGGGATCTTAAGGTCAATTATTTGTCCACTGGATACATCTACTGTTTTGAGTCGACAAGCTGACGGAGAGACACCAACTTTAGGATACTGTACAGGAATGAGTTCAGCGTAATTGGAATCCGTATTGTTGATCATGTAGAAGTTGCCAATTTCACTAGCATCCACTTGCCAGTAGGCAATCATGGCTCCATTGGGGCTCCACCTAAACCCATCGCGACAGCTAAATTCTTCCTCATATGCCCAGTCGAACGTACCATTGATAAGGGTAGTACTCCCATCCTGAGTGAGTGCCTTCGTTTTTCCAGAACTGATTTCCTCTAGAAAAATATTATTACGACTAACATAGGCGACCTGATCTCCCTTTGGGGAAAATTTAGTAAACATGAGAGAAGAAACAGCTTGTTTTGCACCTAATTGACGTAGGCTTTTATCCTTTCGATTAAATAGCCAATAATCTCCCCTGGTATTAGCCCTCCATACTCTGGCGGTATTGGTGAAAATCAGCAGTTGCTGTTCATCCTGTGACCAACTATAAGAGGAAATGGATAGCGGCTTTTTCCCTTCAGGGGTGAGCTGTTCAGCAGTGATTAAAGGAAGCCTTTCTTTATTAGCTATTTCATATTTGATGATATCTCTTGCTTTTTTTTGAGTTAGAGATGGCTCCAAAGTAGTGTAAGCATTCCCCCCTTCCAACCATTGTGAAGGGCCAAATCGCTCCATTGGGAATTCATTATCAGCGTAGATGCGATTTAGATCGAGCTTACTATTTTGTCCCAAAAGCGTATGAGAAAAGAACACTAAACCAAGAAACATCAATCTTTTCATGGGTAATTAAGATTTATTGAACCTGAAAAGTAAAGATTTTTGATCAGCAAGACGGATAGTCTGTTCGAGAATTTCTAGCTCAATTACTCACCTGCCCTGACACTCGTTTTTGTTTAACTAATTCGTGTTTTCAGACCCCAAATTTTAAACAAAACAAAGAGATCGCTGTTGAATCCCCTGTGTAATTCAAAATCCTTCTTGGTTGTTGTCTGTGTTTGACTCTTCAGCTAGATAACAGGGATCATCCAAGAACTACTAAAATCTGATAGCTTGTCAAAGAAAGTAATAGTTATTGGTTCTGGTTTTGCTGGCTTATCTGCAGCTTGTAGCTTGGCAGATAAAGGCTTTGAGGTTACGATTCTTGAAAAAAACCAGATCGCCGGGGGACGAGCCCGCAAGTTTGAAGTAGATGGCTTCACTTTTGACATGGGGCCAAGTTGGTATTGGATGCCAGATGTTTTTGAACAGTTCTTTGCTCGTTTTGGCAAGAAGGTGTCGGATTACTATAACCTTGTTCGTCTAGATCCGTCCTACAGCGTCTTTTTGGGTAAAGATGAGGTAATGAATGTTCCCGCTAAAATGGAGGGACTAAAGGAGATGTTTGAATCTTATGAGCCAGGTAGTGGGGCCAAACTGGAACAGTTTCTGAAAGAGGCAGCGTATAAGTACGAGGTGGGCATGAACGAGTTTGTTCAGAAACCAGGACATTCCATTTTCGAGTTTGCTGATCTGAGGGTGGTTTCCAGCCTGTTTCGTCTCCAGATGTTCCAGTCCATGTCCAATCATGTACGGAAGCTATTCAAGAACGAACAACTGATCAAGCTCTTGGAATTTCCTGTTCTTTTTTTGGGAGCTACGCCGGAAAAAACACCGGCTCTATATAGTTTAATGAATTATGCAGATCTGGTGTTGGGAACCTGGTACCCCATGGGAGGTATGCATAAAATTGTAGAAGGGATGCTTAGCCTAGCTAGGGAGCTTGGTGTACAAATCGAGCTCGGGCAGGAGGTGAAGCAAATCTATGTCCCAAATGGACACGCCACTAAAGTCATTACTAACCAAAATGAATTTTACGCTGATATCATCGTAGGAGGCGCAGATTATCACCACGTAGAACAACAACTACTTCAGCCTAACCACCGTATGTACTCTACCAGATACTGGGATAATCGCACAATGGCGCCTTCTTCTCTTTTGTTTTACCTCGGTGTCAGCAAGAAACTAAACAATCTACATCATCACAATTTGTTCTTTGACGAAGACTTTAGTACGCATGCTTATGAGATTTACGAAAAGCCTAGCTGGCCAAGTAAGCCACTCTTCTACGTTTGTGCACCTTCTATAACCGATCCTTCAGTAGCACCTGAAGGACACGAAAACCTCTTTGTTCTCATCCCCTTGGCTCCCGACCTTGAGGATACTCCAGAACTAAGAGAGCAATATTATCATATCGTTATGGACCGTCTGGAATACCTCACTGGGCAGTCTGTCAAGGATCATGTAGTGTATAAGCGTTCCTATGCTCATCAAGATTTTGTAAAGGATTATCACGCCTACAAAGGAAATGCCTATGGCTTGGCCAATACGCTTATGCAAACAGCATTTCTTAAACCCAAATTAAAAAGTAAGAAAGTGGCCAATTTATTTTTTACAGGCCAATTGACCACGCCTGGCCCTGGGGTGCCTCCTTCCCTGATATCAGGCCAAGTAGTAGCGGAAGAAATAGCAAAAGCCTACTAATCGATAGTACTTACTCCGAACAATCTGATAAACTAAAACGATCTGCCATTATGATGACACTGTATAGCAAGACCTGTCAAGAGTGCAGCCAGTTGATCACTAAACGGTATAGCACCTCTTTCTCATTGGGTATTAGGGTATTTGACCAACGGTTTAGAGCGCCGATATATGCGGTCTATGGTTTTGTACGCTTTGCGGATGAAATTGTGGATACATTCCACGACTATCCCAAGGCTACCTTGTTGGAGCGCTTCCGAGAAGACACCTACAAAGCGATTGAAGAAAGAATTAGCCTAAATCCCGTCTTGCAGTCCTTTCAGGAGGTGGTCCATAAGTACAGTATTGAAATAGAGCTAATTGATGCCTTCCTGGATAGCATGGAAATGGATTTGTTCTTCCACCGGTATGAGGATAGCCTATACAAGAAGTATATCTATGGCTCGGCAGAGGTTGTGGGATTGATGTGTCTTCGGGTATTTTGCGAAGGCAATGATGCGCAGTATGAATCTTTGAAAGACCCGGCCAGAAGTTTGGGATCTGCTTTTCAAAAGATCAATTTTTTGCGTGATATGAAAAGCGATTTTGATGAGCGAGGAAGAGTGTATTTTCCCGGCGTGGATTTTACAAAATTCACGAATGATGAAAAGATCATGATTGAGGCTGATATCAAAAAGGATTTCGATGACGCCTATAAAGGAATTATCCGACTGCCGAAAGGAGCTAGATTTGGAGTTTATCTGGCTTACGTTTATTACATCAATCTATTCCAGAAGATCAAAAGTGCTCCCGTAACCAGAGTGCAGCAAGAGCGTATACGGGTGAACGACCGGAAAAAAGTCTATTTATTGTTTCAATCAGCCCTTAGAAACGGGCTCAATCTGTTGTAATTTATTTTGAAAGCATTAAAGATCGCAGAAAGACAAAAGGAATTGGGAAAGGCGGAACGTTGGTTCGTCTATATCTTAGTTTACCTTTTTCTTTCTGGCCTAGTGGCGCACCTAGTGCCTCGAATTTACCCCTTCACCAGGTATACCACCGATCTGTTTTTGCTGTTGATAAACGGTACGCTACTGTACTTTCTATTTGAAAAGAATAAAGATCAAAATCTCTGGTGGTGGGCTGCAATAACCTATCTAGGGACTTTCTCCCTGGAGGCACTTGGAGTAGCTACAGGGAAAATTTTTGGTGAATACCATTATGGTCAGACCATGTTCCTGCAAGTGCTAAATGTGCCTTTAGTCATCGCACTAAATTGGACGGTTCTC
>CBDHHG010000001.1:0-435000 GCA_965263225.1 Saprospiraceae bacterium | reverse complement strand
ACCGAACCAGTACACGTTGAAAAGTGTTTGGATGACCTGTGGGTAGGGGTGAAAGGCCAATCAAACCAGGAGATAGCTCGTACTCCCCGAAATGCATTTAGGTGCAGCGTTTGCGATAGTATGTCATGGAGGTAGAGCTACCAATAGGGCTAGGGGGCTTCACCGCCTACCAACCCCTGATGAACTCCGAATGCCATGACATGTAGCAAGCAGTGAGGCGTTGGGTGCGAAGGTCCAGCGCCGAGAGGGAAACAACCCAGACCATCAGCTAAGGTCCCCAAGTATTAGCTAAGTTGAATGAACGAGGTGGGAATGCTATGACAGCTAGGATGTTGGCTTGGAAGCAGCCATTCATTTAAAGAGTGCGTAACAGCTCACTAGTCGAGCGTTCCTGCGCGGAAAATAATCGGGCATTAAGCTAATCACCGAAGCTATGGACTCCTTCGGGAGTGGTAGGGGAGCATTCCAGTGTTGCAGAAGGTGTACTGCGAGGTATGCTGGAGATACTGGAAAAGCAAATGTAGGCATGAGTAACGATAAATGAGGTGAGAGACCTCATCGCCGTAAGACTAAGGGTTCCTCGTTCGATGTTAATCAGAACAGGGTTAGTCGGGTCCTAAGGTGTAGCCGACAGGCGAAGCCGATGGCAAACGGGTTAATATTCCCGTACCTGCTATACAATAAAAGTGACGGAGTAGTGTAGGTGGTGCGTACTGACGGAATAGTACGTTGAACCAACCGCAAGGTTGGGATAGTACACCAAGTCCCTAGGACGAGGTGATAATCCACTGAAGCGACTTCCTAGAAACAGCGAGTATAGCAGCCCGTACCGTAAACCGACACAGGTAGTCGAGGAGAGTATCCTAAGGCGCTCGAGTGATCCGTGGCTAAGGAACTAGGCAAAATTGACTCGTAACTTCGGGAGAAGAGTCGCCCCCTTGCGGGGGCCGCAGTGAAAAGGCCCAGGCGACTGTTTAGCAAAAACACAGGACTCTGCGAAATCGAAAGATGAAGTATAGGGTCTGACACCTGCCCGGTGCTGGAAGGTTAAGGAAGGTAGTTAGTCTTCGGGCGAAGCTATTGACTGAAGCCCCAGTAAACGGCGGCCGTAACTATAACGGTCCTAAGGTAGCGAAATTCCTTGTCGGGTAAGTTCCGACCTGCACGAATGGTGTAACGATCTGGGCACTGTCTCGGCCACGAGCTCGGTGAAATTGAAGTATCGGTGAAGATGCCGATTACCCGCAACGGGACGGAAAGACCCCGTGAACCTTTACTACAGCTTCACATTGGGTTTGGGTATAGGATGTGTAGGATAGGTGGGAGACATTGAAGTGGCCACGCTAGTGGTTGTGGAGTCGTCCTTGAAATACCACCCTTCCTATACTTAGATTCTAACTCTGCAAAGAGGACATTGTGTGGTGGGTAGTTTGACTGGGGTGGTCGCCTCCTAAAAAGTAACGGAGGCTCGCAAAGGTACCCTCAGCATGGTTGGTAATCATGCGTAGAGCGTATAAGTACAAGGGTGCTTGACTGAGAGAGGGACGCCTCGAACAGGTGCGAAAGCAGGCTTAAGTGATCCGGTGGTTCCGCATGGAAGGGCCATCGCTCAAAGGATAAAAGGTACTCCGGGGATAACAGGCTGATCTCCCCCAAGAGCTCATATCGACGGGGAGGTTTGGCACCTCGATGTCGGCTCGTCACATCCTGGGGCTGGAGAAGGTCCCAAGGGTTGGGCTGTTCGCCCATTAAAGTGGCACGCGAGCTGGGTTCAGAACGTCGCAAGACAGTTCGGTCCCTATCTGTTGCGGGCGTAGGAATATTGAGGAGATCTGACACTAGTACGAGAGGACCGTGTTGGACGTACCTCTAGTGTACCAGTTGTGCCGCCAGGTGCATTGCTGGGTAGCTATGTACGGCATGGATAAGCGCTGAAAGCATCTAAGCGCGAAGCCAACTCCAAGATGAGTATTCCATTGAGGGTCGTAGAAGATGACTACGTTGATAGGCTACAGGTGGAAGTGCAGCAATGTATGAAGCTGAGTAGTACTAATTACCCGATAGCTTCCTTTTTTATTTTTCAAGAGAAGAAGAATCTATTTTTGCCGACTAAGCGCTTTAAACGAACTTAACCGATTTATTTCCTCCCTTTCCTGTCAATTACAAGAAATTAGGAGTGTATAGTGGGAAATGACTAATTACTACTCAAACAATTATTCATAATCCATACAACATTATACGACTCAAAGATATATTGGTGGCTATAGCAAGGGGGATCACCTCTTCCCATTCCGCACAGAGAAGTTAAGCCCCTTAGCGCCGATGGTACTGCCACTGGTGGGAGAGTAGGTCGCCGCCAATTTTTTTTTACAGCCCAATTGTTGTCATCAGCAATTGGGCTGTCCTGTTTTTAGATATGACTCAAGTGTTTTACAACTATCTAGAAATCAATCCTTTCCCTTTACTTAAATAGATGGGGCTTACCCAGACACTCCGTTCGAGTTGCCGAAGGAAACGCCGTGCTACTCAACTTTTTTATTAGATATATGTATCTTTTCGAAAAAATTGCGTCATAAGGAGATACACGATCATTTTCCATTGGCGCAAGGGACCCAAAGTGTACCACCAATAATTCTGAATTTTGGAAAATACGTGTAATAAGGGAATGAAAGACGATGAGGTAATTCATGGTTACCTTAGAAGTCAGGCCACGGGTTGTTTCAATTTGTTGTACGATCGCTATGCAAGCAAGATCTATAGCAAATGTATCTCTCTATTGAAAGACGAAAGCCTGGCCAAGGATGCTACGCAGGAGATATTTACCAAGATTTTTCTCAACCTTTCCAAGTTTGGGCAAAAATCCAAGTTTTCTACCTGGGTGTATTCCATTACCTATAATTACTGCATTGACTTCTTGCGCCGCAAGAAGAAGCAAGATCTATTCTCCGATGAAATGGAGAAAGCACCAGATCTGGCGGATGAAGTCCCCGATCAGGCTTTATATGATATGAATGTAAGGCAACTGAAAGAGGTATTGGGGCAGATGTCAGATGGTGACCGCGCTATTCTTTTGATGAAGTATCAATCAGAACTTTCAATTAAGGAAATAGCTGAAGTGTTAGGGAAGACTGAAAGCGCGGTAAAGATGCAGATCAAGCGGGCCAAGGAGAAGGCACAGAGACTTAAAAGCGAATTATTTGTGGAATACTTTTAAGCCGATTTTGTATGAATAATTTTCAACAGTTGCTCAATGAAGGGGAGGAAGACTACCAAAACCAGGATTATCATGATGAGATCCGCAATAACTTGGAAAACACTTTTGGGTTTTTCCGATTCTTCGGACAAATAGTTGAAGTCTATCTGCCTCAAATGGTGGATGTTCTGGTCATGGCTTCTGGAGCAGAAGAGCCCAAACCTCTACCGCCTCATTTTGAGCCGCCTTCCTCGGGGGGAACTCCTGATTTTCCCGGCCGTAAAGGACCGGATAGTCCTGACGAAATTATACCTAGAACCTAACTCCCACTTAAAAAAGAACGACCAATGCTTCTCTTGCAGATTCCTCGAGATTCTTTCAATACCTTGCAACAACTTCTCCAAGACCTGATAGGTTTTATGGATAATCTTCTAGGGGCGATCCTAATCCTCTTTATTGGCTGGATAGTTGCTAGAATTATAACCAGGGTACTACGAAAAGTTTTAAAAGCGATTCGCATCGATCGACTGGCAGAGAAGCTTAATGATATCGAAATGGTTGCCAAGTCCGATATCGATATCAAACCCAGTATTTTCCTCTCCAAACTGGTTTATTATGTGTTGATGTTCATCTTTTTCATCGCGGCTACTGATGCTCTTGGAATGGCGGTAGTTTCCGATTTGATGAGCAATCTACTCAATAACTTCTTGCCTAACGCCTTAGCAGCAATCATCGTTTTTGTCATTGGTATTATTGCGGCAGACTTCCTGAAGAAATTGGTGAAGACGGCCTGTGATTCCCTGGCCATCCCCGCTGCTAGTCTAATAGCGAATGTAGTTTTCTATTTCATCTTTCTCAATATCTTGATTGTAACCCTTGCCCAACTAGGGATTGATACAGGTTTCATGGAGACCAATTTATCGGTGATCTTAGCGGGTATTGTCTTGGCTTTCTCCATCGGTTACGGTATGGCATCAAGGCCAGTAATGTCCAATTACCTCGCCTCTTTTTATAGTAAGGGAAGAGTCAAAATTGGGGCTACCTTGAGGATTAACGGTATGGAGGGTAAGGTAATTGCCATTGATAATGCCTCTATCGTCGTGAAGACGCAGGATTCTAAGGTGATAGTGCCCTTAAGCCGCCTAAATACGGAGACTTTTGAGATAGTTGAAGACTAAGTTCACCAGAGAAAAATCCTAGTTTTCCTAGAACTTTAAGGCTGTTTTCCTTTGCATTTGAAAATTTGCAAGTAAAGTGTTGACTTTGGTGAATATCCGGAGCGAAAGCTGGTGTAATTACACCACTAAATAACCATTTCTCCCTATCTTTCCGGAAATTAAATCCACCCTATGTCTGAGAAGAAATTGTTCCTACTGGACGGCCATGCTCTAGTCTATCGCGCACACTTTGCTTTCATCACTCGCCCCCTCATCAACTCCAAAGGTGTTAACACCTCGGCCATGACTGGCTTTACCCGTACTTTATGGGATTTGATGAAAAATGAGAAACCCACTCACCTAGCAGTTGCGTTTGATCCTTCTGGCCCTACTTTCAGGCATGAAATATATGAGCCTTATAAGGCCAACAGAGAAGAACAACCTGATGATATTCGAATAGCTTTCCCATACATTGAACGAATTGTTAAAGGCTTTAGGATCCCGATTGTAAGTCTTCCTGGTTATGAAGCAGATGATGCGATCGGTACTCTGGCCAAACAAGCAGAAAAGGAAGGTTACACAGTCTATATGGTGACCCCTGACAAAGATTACGCTCAGTTGGTTTCGGAGCACATCTTTATGTACAAACCTTCCCGCCAAGGCAATGGAGTGGACATTCTGGGGGAGAAGGAGGTGCTGGAGAGCTGGAACATCGAAAAAGTGGACCAGGTAGTAGATATGTTGGGTTTAATGGGCGATAGTGTGGATAATATTCCAGGCATTCCGGGTATTGGCCCCAAAACGGCCGCCAAATTATTGGCGACCTACGGTTCAGTGGAAGGCTTGATCGAGAATACTGACCAGCTTAAAGGCAAACAGAAAGAGCGAGTTATTGAATTCGCGGAGCAAGGATTGTTATCCAAAACCTTGGCAAAGATAAATACAGAAGTGCCGATTCAATTTGATGCCAAAGCTTTTGAATTAGAGCCATTTGATCGGGATGCGCTCTCAGAAGTGTTCAAAGAGTTAGAATTCCGCACTTTGGCAAAACAGATCTTGGGTGAGAGTGCTGCCGGTGGCCAAGCTACCCCGAGCGCTGGAACACAAGGCTCTTTATTTGGAGATGTACCAGCAGCAGCCCCAGTTGCGGTCTCTTCTTCCTTACCCAAACATGCCATTGCAGAAAAGAACATTGAGAATACAGCTCACACTTACCAATTAGTGGATAGCGCAGAGAGCCGTGCCGAACTGATCCAAGCCTTGGCCGCTCAAAAGAGCTTTTGCTTCGATACAGAAACGACGGGCATTGATGCCAATGAAGCGGAAATTGTAGGGATGTCCTTCGCTTACAAGAGTGGAGAAGCCTATTACGTTCCTTTCTCAGCGGATTGGGATGAGGCTGTGGCATTGATGGCGGAATTCAAGGGTGTTTTTGAGGATGAAAACATCATCAAGGTAGGACAAAACATAAAATATGATGCTACCATTCTAAAGTGGTACGGAGTCGAACTAAAAGGGCACTATTTTGACACCATGGTAGTGCACTATTTGATCGAACCAGGGCTTCGCCATAATATGGATTACCTGGCTGAAACCTACCTACAGTATAAGCCCGTCTCTATTACTACGCTGATTGGGAAGAAGGGTAAGAATCAATTGACCATGCGAGATGTGCCCGTAGAAAAGGTGACAGAGTATGCCTCGGAAGATGCGGATATTACCTGGCAATTGAAGGAATTCCTAGAACCTCATTTGGAAAAAGAAGGCTTGCAGGGGTTGTACGAAGAAATGGAGGCACCGCTGATTAAAGTGTTAGTGGATTTGGAGTATGAAGGGGTTAAGATCAATTCTGGCTTTCTGGAAGCCTACTCTAAAGAATTAGCTACAGAGATCAGTAGTTTGGAAAAGGAGGTCTATGAAACAGCAGGTGTGCAATTCAATATGGCATCCCCCAAGCAGGTAGGGCAAGTGTTATTTGAAAAACTGGAAATCCCATACCGCTGGCGCAAAACTAAAACTGGACAGTATTCAACGAACGAAGAGAAGCTGACAGAATTAGCCAAAGAACATCCGATTGTGGAGAAGATTCTTAAGCATCGCGGACTATCCAAACTCAAGTCGACCTATGTTGATGCACTCCCCAGGATGGTCAATCCCAGGACTGGCCGAATACACAGCTCTTTTAATCAGGCGCTAGCAGCGACTGGTCGATTAAGTTCTCAAAATCCTAATCTACAGAATATACCCATCCGTACACCCCAAGGAGCGAAGGTGCGAGAAGCCTTTATCCCCAGAGATGAAAATTACGTTCTGATGGCAGCGGATTACTCTCAAATCGAACTCAGGATAATAGCTGAAATCAGTAAAGACAAAGCCATGTTAGAAGCCTTTAAGGCGGGGCAGGACATCCACCGGGCTACGGCAGCTAGAGTATTTGATGTAGACTACGAGGAGGTAACTCGGGAGCAACGGTACAGGGCTAAGACGGTCAATTTTAGTATTGTCTATGGCGCCGGTGCAACCAATTTGTCCCAACAGTTGGAAATAAAGAGAAAGGAGGCGAAAGAGCTAATTGATAACTATTTCCAAAAGTATCAAGGACTGAAGCGCTACATGGATGAGACCGTAGAGTTTGCGCGTAAAAATGGATATGTGACAACACTAAAAGGGCGTAAACGCTACATGCGCGATATTAACTCCAAGAGTTCTTTGGAGCGCAGTAATGCAGAAAGAGTCTCTATCAACACTCCCATTCAAGGTACGGCAGCGGATTTGATTAAACTCGCTATGATCGATATCCACAAAGTGTTGAAGGACGGCAATTATAAAACAAAGATGATCCTACAGGTGCATGATGAATTGGTCTTTGATGCCCATAAAGATGAAATCGAGGAGTTGAAACCCATCATCGAAGAAAAAATGAAGAATGCACTCAAAGATTTACAAGTGCCTATTGTTGTAGGTATAGGACTGGGGCAAAATTGGTTGGAGGCGCATTAGTAGGATAGGTCCTAAGGAATTGAGCAAACATTGACAAAACGGTCAGGTAATGAAGTTTTCTACCCCGATTTCGGTAAAGGAGATTGCAGATAAGTTTAATGCAAATTTAATTGGCAGTGAAAGAGTGATTGCCAAGGGAATTAATCAGGTTCATCTTGCGGAGAAAGGAGATGTCATATTTGTAGACGTTGAAAAATATTATGATAAAGCCTTAAAATCTAAGGCTTCCGTAATATTAATTAACAAGAAGGTTAAGGCACCCCGAGGCAAAGCCCTATTGTATTGTAAGGATCCATTTGGGGTATACAACCAGATCGTTCTCGATGAGCGCCCTATCGTCCCTCTTACTACTGCCATCAGCCCCACTGCTGAGATTCATCCAACCGCTATCTTGGAACCGAATGTTGTCATTGGACACCATGTCACAATTGGAGCTCATAGCTACATCCAAGCCAATGTCACAATTGGTGAACATAGTATCATCGGTGAGCATGTGACCATCCAGCCAGGAGTAGTGATCGGTTCAGACGCATTTTACTACAGTAAAACCAAAAAAGGGTACCGGAAGTGGAGATCTGGGGGGCGAGTAATTATAGAGAACCATGTAGAGATTGGCGCAGCTTGCACCATCAATAAAGGCGTGTCTGGCGATACGGTGATCGGCGAAGGAACCAAGTTAGACTGCCAGGTCCAAGTCGGACACGAGGCAAGAATAGGAAAGCACTGCTTGATTGCTGCGCAAGTCGGGATCAGTGGAAACACAGTAATCGGCAATGAGGTGACGCTATACGGTCAAGTAGGCATTGTACAAAATCTAACCATTGGAGACAAGGTCACAGTTTTAGGTCAATCAGGGGTATCTAAAGACCTTGAAAAAGGGAAAACATATTTTGGTTCTCCGGCCAACGATGCCCGAGTGATGTATAAGGAAATGGCAGCTCTTCGACACTTACCGGAATTCTTTTCAAACTATTATAGATAGGACGAATTTTTAATTTCGTATGTATTGATAGCTTGTTTTGTGTCTATTAAATAGGTGGATTTATCGTAAAGTGATTGAAAAAAAAGTGTCCGGCTGGCGCTATTTTGAATAAAAGTATTATTTTTACAAAGCCCATAATGTATATGGTTGGTAGTATGCTGGATTCAGTTCTGGTATTTACCGTCCCTTCACGGTAAACTCCAATTGTATACTCGTTTTGAAAATGCCTGAATGAGTAAACGCAATTGTGCCCAAGTGACAGATTGCGTCATTACCCAAGAAACACCTTTCTGAACAGTTTTAATCTACCCTTTCAGAGGGCAATCACTTTGCCCTCTAAGATTCTGCTGAGATACGCAACCTTTTGTTTGGGATTGTAGTATAGAAGAGGACCTTCTCAGCAGTTAGCCTAATCACAAAAAGAACAACACATCTGTTACCCCCCCTTACGGCGAGTATCGCGATGTCTCTTCGTGGCTACTTATCAACTATCATTACTAAATAACATAATTGTTATCAGGTAAGCCTGTTACTTTTATTTGACATATAAGTCAAAAATAACATGATCTCAAAACATAGTAAAACAGACATTATGAGGAAGGTCTTTACTTATCTCGCAGGTCTTTTTCTAGCCCTGTCTTTTTCCTTTCCAAAAATGGCGGCCCAAACCCTTTACCCTGGCGACATCAATAACAATGGTCTAGTCAATGGTGTAGATATGCTCTACTGGGGGATAGCCTACGAACAAACTGGTCCGTTAAGGCCAGTTCAATCCGTTTATTGGCAGCCCTATGAATTGGCGGAACCTTGGGAAGGAGGTTTTCCTGGCGGTCCAAATTTTAGTTATGCTGATTGTAATGGCGATGGGCGAGTCACAGGTATCGACCTGAATCTTGGGGTTAGAGATAATTACGGGAGAACGCATGGTACGCCCCAGTTGGACGACTATCGTTTTGGGATTTATAATGTTGATCCATTACTTGAACTCAGGCCCAAGAGTACGACCGTTGGCCTTGGAAATAGAGTGGAATATGAAGTGTTTCTAGGGGAAGAAAACCTTCCGGTTGATAAATTTCATGGGATTACCTTCATTATTAGCTACGATCGAACTGTGGTTAAACACAATGCAGCAACCTTTGAAGCCGTGGATAATCCCTGGTTTGTTCGCTTGAACAATACTAATACTTATGATTACCAGTGGGAATCCTTTTGGAAGAACGACAATGACTACGGTTCAGTAGAGGTGGCATTATTTAAATATGTAAATGTAAATGCAAGCGGCTATGGTAAAATTGGGGAGTTTTCTCTAGTGATTAAAGATAACATCAATATTAATGTTCCTTCTGGATTGGATGTGAAGATTGAAGCTGTGATGATGATTGATAATACCGTTAGGGTGCATCCGGTCGCTACCAAAGTGGGAGAAGTGATACTTTCTAATGGTGGGGTAGGACCTAACTGCCCAGATATCATTGATCCGGTGTGTGGTAGCAATGGTGTTACTTACATCAATAGCTGTTATGCAGAAGCTGCTGGTATTACGGACTATACGAGTGGAGTTTGTTTTTCTGATTGCATTGATCCTACAAAAATCGATGCTGATGCTGTTTGTACAACGGACTATGACCCAGTCTGTGGCTGTAATGGAGTAACTTATATGAATGCCTGTGCAGCTGATGCTGCCGGTGTGATTAATTATTCGCCAGGCCCCTGTAGTGATAACAACGGGTGCTACGACCCAGTATACGTTGTGACCAATTCTGGTACGAATATTAACTATACTGATGGTGCGATCACCGTCAGTTGTGATGATTATTATGAACCCGTTTGTGGCTGCAATGGAGTTACCTACACGAACTCTTGTTACGCAGAGGCCAGCGGAATCACTTTCTACACACAAGGAAGTTGTGATAATGCATGTATCGATCCTGCAAATATGGATCCAGATCCGGTATGTACGCAGGAGTATGACCCGGTCTGTGGCTGTAATGGTATTACTTACCCGAATGCCTGTACGGCTACCGCTGCCGGTGTAGTGGACTATAGTGCTGGTCCTTGTGGAAATACTTCGCCCTGGTGCTTAGAAGCGACTCAGATACAATGTGGAGATTTCCTGGCTTATGAGACTACGGAGGGTGCTGGCAATCAAATCGAGAATTATCCTGGGTGTACGCCGCATACCTTTGCAGGGAATGATAAAGTATACGTGCTGCACAAAAATACAGCAGGTGATTTGCAGATTGGTTTAGAGATTCTTACCCCTGATCTAGATCTTGACCTTTTCCTTTTGAAAGGAAGTTGTGATCAAGTCAGCTGTATCCGAGCTAGTCTTACTGATAATCAAAACACCAATAATGAGGGTATAATTCTTGAAGATGCCCCAATTGGGACTTATTATATCGTTGTGGATGCCCAACATGCCTCAGCAGCTGGTGCCTTTCGCTTAGAAGTAAACTGCGGGTACCTATACTGTGGTGATGCAGTACCTTTGACTTGTGGAGAACCTTACTTTGGCAATAATGGTGATGGCCATGATAATGTCTCCCTGTACGGTTGTGATGGCAACGTGCTTAATGTAGAAAATAATGGCCCAGAGCGCGTTCATTATTTTACCGTAACGGAACCAGGAACGGTTAGCATCTATCTAGGAAATATGACCGCTAACTTGGAGCTTTTCCTTTTGCGATCTTGTGATCGAGGAGAATGTATTGATTATAGCCAACGGCCAGGTACCAACTATGAAGTACTTTCGGCCTATTTACAATCAGGAACCTACTATATAGTTGTGGATGGATACAATGGGGCAGTTTCAGATTACGCCTTAACCGTTCAATGTTCCTCTACTTGCGATTTTGAGTTGACCGGTGTAATTGGTACTGGAGCTGGTTGTGGCCAAAGTAATGGATCGATTACCATTAATTCGGAAGGAGGAACTCCTGGTTATTTGGTCTTTTATGACGGACCAGTCGCTGGAAGTTTCAGTACAACAGATAACAATACTACTTTGACCGATGTGCCTCCTGGTGTCTATGAGATTAAAATGGTGGATGCTAACGGATGTTCTGATGCTACGACAGTGGAAGTGCCTAGTTCAGGTGGAGAAGGTCTGTCCATTTGGCTGGATGGAACGGATGTGTCTTGTGGTCAAGCAGGCTCAATCCATGTCACGATTGAAAATGGTACAGCTCCCTACGACGTATACGTTAGCGGACCAGAATCTGCTTCGCTAACGACCGATGCTGCCAGCTTCAATTTGGAAAACCTTTGGGCTGGAGAGTACACGGTGTATGTAAAAGATGCTTCCGGCTGTACGGATTCGAAAACAGTAACGATAGGTGATGGTGGAAGTAACTTCAGCTTCACGGCGACACCAACCGCCGCAACTTGTGGAGGTTCTGGGACGATCAAAGTAAAGACAGAAAATGGATCCGCTCCTTACACCATTCATCTAGATGGTCCGATTAGTGGCAGTACGCAAACACATTTGTCTATGTTTACGCTAGTAGACCTGCCAGGCGGAACCTATAAATTAAGAATCGAAGATGGTAATTGGTGCTCGTATGAAGTTGAGGTTACCATTGATAATAGTGAAGAACTAGATATCTACGTGGAAGCAGAAGGAGGGGTTTGTGGAAACTCAGGAACGATCTTGATTACGATGTCCAATGGCCAACCCATTTATGGTATTTCTTGGAGTGGTCCGGTGAGCGGATCTGCTTCAACCTCTAGTCATTATTACTTGCTTGAAGATCTACCTTCCGGAACCTATTCCATCACGGTTGAAGATAGCAATTGGTGTTCTGAACACGCTACAGTACAAGTCAGCAACTCGGACGGCTCTCTAACTGCCAATATTGTAGGAATAGATGGACAATGCGGAGTGTTGGGAGGACTTTGGATTGATATTGATAATGGCTCGGCACCCTATCAAATCACTTGGGAAGGGCCTAGTAGTGGGAGTCTCCTTACTGATGAAACGGTATTTGATATTGCTGATTTGCCAGGAGGTTCTTATACGGTGAAGATTAAGGATGATAATGATTGTAGCCTGACGGAAGTGGTATATGTCAATGAAACTGATGATCTAACGATTGATGTTGAAGTTACGGATGGAACTTGTGGTGAAAATGGTTCACTCTGGGTATCTATCACGGGAGGACAGACAGACTATATTGTCAGTTGGGATGGTCCAGTGGACGGGAGTGCTACGACGGATCAAACAAATTTTGGTATCACAGATCTCCCCGCAGGTAACTATACCATTAATGTGGCCGATGCTACCAATTGTACCGATTACCAAGTTGTGCATATTTCGTCTTCGGGAGAAGAATTAGATATCGATGTCGTAAAAAGTAACCCTACTTGCGGAGCCAATAATGGGTATTTGTGGGTGGATATCAATAATGGAGCAGGCCCGTACACGATCAAATGGTCAGGGCCCCTTGATGGATCTGTAAGTGATGCTGATGGAAATTACCAGATTACAAACCTGGTGGCAGGTTCCTATTCCATCGAAGTAGAAGACGCCAATGGTTGTTATGGCACCCTAACAAAAACCCTGTATGCTGAGGATAGCGATCTTGATGTGGAATTAATTGCTGAACAACCAACCTGTGGTGAAGATGGCGAGATTAAGGTAAAAGTAAATGGTGGTAGTAAACCCTATCAGATTAAGTACGAGGGGCCGGTAAGTGGCACTGTTATTACAAATGCTCAAACCTTCCCTATTTCTGACTTGGCTGCTGGCGTTTATACCATCAAAGTCACTGAAGATGGGGGCTGCTCCTTCGAAGGAGAGGTAACGCTATACGAACCAACAGTGTTTGATTTTAGTGCCACGGCGGAGCCCGGTGAATGTGGTCAGGAAGGAGCGATAGAGATTTTAATCGGACAAGGACAAAGCCCATATTATGTGACTTGGAGCGGCTCTGAGTCGGGAGACTTTTCTACGGATGAGTATGCATTTAAAATAGCAGATCTCTCTTCTGGAGATTATACCATAGAAATTACGGATGGTAATGGTTGCTCAGCCGCACGCTGGATAACGCTTATTAATGCAGATGGTGATGCTGACTTCCTTACCCTGACGGCCTTCCCAGGAGACTGTGGCGCTGAAGGAAAAATTAAAGTGGAAGTTTCAGATGATGCTGAAAAACCTTACCAAGTGAGTTGGACTGGGCCTTCTGAGGGTTCGGCTACGACAACAGCATCGAGTTTCTTTATTAGTAATCTGGAAAGCGGTGATTACACAATTAAGTTGATTGATGATAATGGATGTACAGATTCAGATGATATTAGTTTAGATAATGATGGCTCACCTGTCGATCTTGTGCTTACTCTTGTATATAATGAGTGTGAATTAAGAGATATCATTAAGGTGGCAGTAGTTGGTGGTGAAGGACCTTACACAGTGGGATGGGATGGTCCAGAAGAAGGGGAAAGAACCTTTGACGGGACTAGCTTCGAACTCACGGATTTAGCCTCGGGAGGCTATGACTTTAAAATTGAAGACGCGAATGGATGTGGAGATGATGATGATATCGTGGTACCTGAGGATGTACTAAACTTATTTGACCTGGCGGCTTTGAATGGAGATTGTGAGAATCAAGGTGCGATCAAGGTAGATATGAATGGAGGTGCACCTGAGTTTAAGGTGAGTTGGACGGGACCTAGCTCTGGAGAACTGACCACTGCTAGCATCGAATTTAGCATCCCTGATCTACCATCCGGTGATTATGAAGTGACAATTACGGATTCGAATGGGTGTTCGCAGTCGAAAACGATTACCATCACGAACGAGGGTAGCATTGATATTGATGTGGTAGGGACAGATGGAGATTGTACGGTTAAAGGGCATATCTATATCAAAGTAAATGAAGGGCAAGCGCCATATTCGATTTCTTGGAGTGGAGATGCTGAAGGAACAGATGTTTTTTCAAGCGGAGAATATTTCATTGAAGACCTAGCAGGAGGTACTTACACGGTTGAAGTGACTGATGATCGAGGATGCAGCACAACGGAAATCATAAGTATCGAAGGCGTAGAAAACACCTTGGATATTTCCATTGAGGTTACCGATGGCACCTGCACAACGGCGGGCTCCATGTGGGTAAATATCGAAGGAGGTACAGCTCCCATTACGGTTAGTTGGGATGGTCCTGTCAGTGGAAATTTGACGACCGATGGTGGTTCGAATGGTATTGATGATCTTCCTAGTGGAACGTACACGATTAAGATCACTGATGCCAATGGTTGCATAGACTCCTACACCAGAGAAGTGGGCGGTCCAGATAATGATTTGGAGGTGTCGTTGGATCTTAAAGAAGATGAGTGCGGAAGTGAGGCCATCATTGCCGTGACAATTTCGGGTGGCGCTCCAAATTACACAGTAAGTTGGAGTGGTCCCACAAATGGATCAGCAACGGTCGGCGGTAGCTATATAGAAATTCCAGACCTAGTGGCAGGTACTTATACCGTAGATATTGTCGATGGCAACGGCTGTACCGCAAGCGCCATCATTAATGTGACTGCTTCGACCGTACAATTATTGGAAGTCTCTGCGCTCAATGGAGAGTGTGAGGAAACGGGTGAGCTTAAGCTGGCGATCCTCGGCGGAACTCCAAACTACACAATCGAATGGAGTGGAGCGGACGATGGCTCTATCACAACTTTTGAAACTAGCTTTACCATCAGTGACCTACCTCCTGGTGACTATTTGGTGAAATTGACGGATGCCAATGGTTGTACCGATGAATCTTCAGTAACTATTACCATCACTGAAGGAGTCGGCATTAGACTAGTAGGAACAGATGGAGATTGCACCGTTAAAGGACACATTTTTGTGGATGTCACAGAAGGAACCGGACCTTTCACTATCAAATGGACAGGAGATGCGGAAGGTTCTGATACTTTCGATGGTGATGAATACTTTATTGAAGATTTACTTGGAGGTACTTACACCGTAGAAGTAACCAATAGCCAGGGGTGTTCGCAGACAGAATCCATTACGATTCAAGGCGTAGAAAACACTTTGGATGTGTCCTTGGAAGTTACTAACGGAGTGTGTAGTGGACAGGGCTCCTTCTGGGTGAATATTGGCGGAGGAGTAGCGCCCATCACTTTGAGCTGGGATGGGCCGGTAGATGGAAGTACGGAAGCAATTATAGGCTCCAATGCCATTGAAGATCTGCCGAGTGGGACTTATACAATTGTGATCGAAGATGCTAATGGTTGTAAAGAAACCATCGTTAGAGATATAGAAAATGATGATGCGGATTTAGCGGTAGTCTTAGCGCTTAAAGCAGATGAATGCGGGAGCGAAGATATAATCACTGTGAATATTACTGGCGGTACTGCAAATTACAAAGTTAGCTGGAACGGCCCTACGGAGGGTTCCGCTACGATTGGCGGCACCTACCTGGAAATTCCTAATCTGATTGCAGGAACTTATACAGTGGAGGTTACGGATGCCAATGGCTGTAGCACAAGTGAGCAGATAAGCGTCAATGCGGGTACAGTAGATCTATTGGATGTTGTGGCCTTGAATGGCGATTGTGAGGAAGTAGGTGAATTAAAGTTGACCATCACAGGCGGTACAGCGAATTATACTATTGAATGGAGTGGAGCGGATGATGGTTCGATTACGACCAGTGAAACGAGTATTACGCTAGGCGATCTTCCTGCTGGGGATTATACCATTAAGTTGACCGATGCAAATGGCTGTACCGATGAAGCTACTGCCACGATAACTGTCACTGAAGGGGTAGGTATCAGGTTGGTTGGTACGGATGGAGATTGTACCGTTAAGGGACATATCTTCGTGGATGTAACTGAAGGTAGTGGTCCTTTTACCATCAAATGGACTGGAGCGGCAGAAGGATCAGATACTTTTGATGGGGACGAGTATTTCATTACTGATCTCTTAGGCGGCACTTACACGGTGGAAGTTACCAATGAAGAGGGATGTTCTCAGACGGAATCTGTTACGATCCAGGCGGTAGAAAATACCCTAGATGTTTCGCTAGAGGTAACCAACGGTACTTGTGAGCAGTTGGGTTCCTTCTGGGTGAATATCGGGGGCGGTGTAGCTCCCATTACTTTGAGCTGGGATGGGCCAGTGGATGGAAGCCGGGACGCTGTAGTTGGTGCCAATGGTATTGAAGATCTGCCCAGCGGTACCTATACGTTAGTGATCGAGGATGCAAATGGTTGTAAAGAAACCATCGTTAGAGATATAGAAAATCAGGACTCAGACCTGGCACTAGATCTTGATTTGAAAGATAATGATTGTGGCCAGGGAGACATTATTACGGTCACTATTACGGGCGGAATTGCTGATTATACAATAAGCTGGACTGGTCCAAGTGAAGGTTCTTCCGTAATCTCTGGGACTTATCTTGAAATTCCGGATCTAACACCAGGAGAGTATAAGGTCACGGTAAAGGATGGCGCTGGTTGTGAGACTAGTAAAGAGATTATTGTCAATACCAGTACCCTTGAACTACTTAGTGTGTCGGCTTTGCCTGGAGTTTGTGAAGGCACAGGAGATCTTGTATTGTCTATCACGGGGGGGAGTGCAACGTATAAAATAGAATGGACAGGCCCATCGGATGGCTCCGCTACGACGGATAACAATTCGTACGTGATTAGCGGGGTACCTAGTGGTGATTATATCATCACACTTACCGATGCCAATGGTTGTACAGATACAGAACACTTCACACTTAATAATGGAGAAGGAGTACAAATTACTGTTATCGCCACGGATGGTGACTGCTATCAACAAGGTTCTATTTTTGTTGGAATGGAGGGCGGTATCAAGCCGTATCGCATTGAATGGGATGGCCCTGAAGATGGCAACTTTGAAACCGATGCTGTCGAATATGTGATTAGCGATCTGGAGGAAGGTATATATACCATTTCCGTTTTAGATGAAGGGGGATGTATTGATACTAAGGTAATTACGGTAGATGGCTTTGCTACTGACCTAAGTGCTACTATCACTGGGAGTAGTGGAGATTGCGGTTCGGTAGGTCAGATTTCGATAGAGGTCAGTGGAGGTCAAGGACCTTATGTGATCAACTGGTCCGGTACTTCCTCCGGTTCTACTACAGTCGATGCAGGAACCACCACTATTGATGATTTAGATAGCGGAAGTTATACCGTGATAGTCACGGATGCTAACGGTTGTACGATTACGAAGGATGTGGATATCCATAACGGCTCTGGCTTCTCCCTAGATCTCGATCCTAGCAATGGAGGATGTGGAAGCTTGGGATCCATTTGGGTGCAAATCAACGGTGGTACTGCCGAGTATTTGATTACTTGGACCGGAACAGCAAGTGGTGCGGTTTCAGTAAGCAATCCTTATTATGATATAGAGAATCTTCCGGCGGGTTCTTATGAGGTAAAAGTTACGGATGGTTCCGGTTGTTCCATCAGCAAAACAGTGACCATTGATGCTCCAGTCGATGATTTTGAGGCGACCATTCTAGCTATGGGAGGGGATTGTGGCGAACCCGGTAAGATACTTATAGATATGACGGGAGGTACTCCTGATTACACCATCAGCTGGAGCAGTACCAATTCTTCGGGGTCTGTTACAACTAATGGAACAAGCTACGAGATTGACGGTTTACCTACAGGAATCTATAATGTAACGATCAAAGATGATAACAACTGCACAGTAACGAAGAGCTTACAAGTGCTAAATGCCAATAACTGGATTTCTTTGTTCATCTCCACTCAACCAGTAAGTTGCGACGGTAAAGGTTCAATTGGCGTTAGTTTTAATGGAGGTCAGGGACCATACCAAGTCTCTTGGACTGGCCCAGAAGATGGAAATGTGACCATTGATGGACAGCAGTATACCGTAGAAGACCTCCCGACTGGCACCTATGAGGTGACAGTTGAGGATGCAGAAGGCTGTAGCAATAGTGAAACGGTTTATGTCGGGGTAGCCAATGATGATATCATCGCGGATTTTACCTACGATATGCAGATGCTAAAAGTTGATTTTATCAATAATAGTTCGACAGGCACTTATCACTGGGATTTTGGTAATGGAACGACGTCTGATGAAAAGGACCCTTGGATAGAATATGCTGAAGCAGGTACCTATCAAGTTTGCCTCTCTGTTACCAATGAATGTGGAACAAAGACTCGTTGCGAACATATCGAACTGACGATACCAAGCGACGCAGTTATCTTGGATGCTGGAGAAAAACTGGGATCTTACGGATCTACGGTTTACGTGCCCGTAACCATTGACAACTGTGATTTAATCGTTTCTTTGGCTGGTAGCCTGGAAATGGAAAATACGGATGTTGCTGAGATTATAGGCGTGAGTCCTGGTGCGATTGCTCCAACTTTCAATAGCACCAATCATACCTTCAACTACTATGATAATAATGGAGTAGGTGTGACGCTCGACCCTCATGAGGTGCTGTTTAATATCGTCGTAAAATTGAAGGGTTCACCAGGTGAAATGTCAGCCATCTTTATTACCGATGATCCGTTAATGGTCGAAGTGGGCAGTATCCAGAATGGACAGCCGATTGTGAAACCGCATGTCACATTAAGTGGTAAAGTTACAATCACTGAGCATGCCTTGGTAGAAGGAACAGTGAATAACTATAAAGGTATCGGTATAGAAGATGCCGAAGTAAGTATTGTTAGCCAAGTCATGGAGGATATGGAAATGACCGATGAAAATGGCTATTTCTCATTGCCACAACTGGAAATGGGAGAAGATTATATTATTTCGGCTGCGAAGGATGATAACCCTGTAAACGGGCTATCTACTTTTGCACTATTCATCGGTCAGCGCTTCATCTTGGGAATGGATCCACCACAGATTTCTTCTCCTTATCAGGTGATTGCTGGTGATGCAAACTGCAATGGAGCCTTCACAACCTTAGATCTATTTATTATCCAGCAGTTGATTATTGGTACAACGAATGGCTTTGCGAATTGTCCTTCTTGGGTGTTTGTCTCTTCTGAAAATGAATTGCCAGGTGAGTTTGATGCTTACAATGTATTCCCGTATCAGGATAGATATGAGATGACGGTTGATCATGATGTAGTGTCCAACTTCATTGGTGTGAAGGTGGGAGATATCCTGGGTGTGGCGCAAACGACGAACCTTGTATCGGATGAACTAGATGAGCGAGGATACGACGAAGACTTAGTACTTTCGGCGGTAGACCGGCCAATTGCTGCTGGCGAAACAGTACAACTGACGTTAAGTAGTAACAACTTTTCCGATATGGTGAGTTACCAATTTGGAGTAGATTTTGATACGCAGAAACTGCGTTATGAATCTTTTGCGGGCTCCTCTAATGCGGCCCTGTCTTCAGTTGCCATTGGAGAAGGAGAAAGCCAAAATGGCGGGCTGAAGGTGAGTTGGTTTAGCATGGATGGAGCGGGAAAGGATCTTACAGCTGAAGAGGATCTATTGACGATTCAATTTACTGCCTTGGAGGCGATTCCTTCTCTGGCTCAGGTGATTGATATTAGTTCCCGCCAAGTGAAGATCGAAGCAGTGAATGCCAGCCTAGATCAATTTGATGTGGTATTGGATTGGCAGTCGAAGTTGACAGATGCTCCGAGTGTTACAGACTACCGATTTAAGCTACACCAGAACAATCCAAACCCATTCCAGGGGAATACAGATATCAGATTTGAATTACCTTCTAGTATGGAAGCGGAATTGATTATCCATGATAACCTAGGGCGTATTATCAAACGTATTGAGGGGAGGTTTGAGGCTGGAATGAACCAGGTAGAACTTCGAGATCTACAATTGGAAGGTGGAGTTTACTACTACACCTTACAAGCAGGAAAAGATGTGGCGACTCGGCATATGGTTATCTTGAATTAATTTCAAGGGAGCTGTGCCTTTTTGAGTTTGGCTTCGTCACAAGGATATAGTAAAGCAATGGACAAATGGGAGGAAGTTGCAGGCCTTAAGGCCTTGCAACTTCCTTTTTTGAACAAAAAGAACTGTATTTTTGCAATACGGAGGAAATGTGTCTGTAGTCTGTATTCTATGACTTTGCAATAGAACTAAAACATCCTCCTTAATTTGTCATTATCCCAAGACGAACTATGAAGAAAACGAAGTGGCTTGTATGCATTGCACTATGTCATGTCATAGGAGTGATGAATGGCCAAACACTAGAACTTACCTTGAGCAAAGAAGGGGCTCAATCTGGAGAAACGGTATTTGTTAAAATGATGGCTGGCGAAAATTTCAGCCGAATTACCACCCTTCAATTTTCCCTATCTTGGGATCCAACGATCATCGAGTACCAGGGATTCACGGGAGCAGCATTACAGGGAGTAGCCCTCGGAGATAGTGATGCGGACCAAGGTATTGCACGTTTATCCTGGTTTGCTGCACAAGGCACCGGGATCGACCTGAATGCTGGTACAGTACTGATGCAGCTCGAATATAGGGCCATTGGCGAAACTGGGGATTCCAGTGCTGTTGCTATTACCAATGCCCCCTTGCGCATTCAGATAGCTCAAGAAACGGACACGACAGGAGTGTTTAATTTGTTAGATCTTGAGCAAGACACAGGACTGGTTAAGATTGGAAATTTCTTGAATTTTACGGCCTTACCCTCAGATGTAAGTTGTAACGGAGATACCGATGGTTCGGTAATATTGAGTTTCCCTAATGGGGCAAGTGAGTATTCTTTTTCTTGGGAAGGTCCGAATTTTTCTTCTGCGGAAAAAGATATTGCTAACTTGGTACCTGGAAATTATACAGTAAGTATCAGCGATCAGCAGGGGTCAATCGTTTTAGTAGAAACTTATACAATAGGCGAACCCGATCCCCTTGAACTTGTTAACTTTAGTATAAGTCCTCCAGACTGTAATCAAGAAAATGGCGGAATCTCGTTAGAAGTAACTGGTGGTACCCGTCCTTATTTCTTTGATTATGGGCAAGGCAATACACCCGATAGTGCAAGGAATGATCTAGCAGCGGGAACATATCAAATAATAATAAGCGATGATAACAGCTGTAATATTAATGCTGATCTCGAGATTCCGGAACAGGATGCGCCGGAAGTAGATCTAGGCGGAAATGTAGCCATATGTATTGGCGGAACGACGACGCTCTCAGCCGGAGAACATACCTCCTATAGTTGGTCCACCGGTGCCAACGGTCCCGATATCAATGTAAGTACGCCCGGTACCTATAGTGTGACGGTAACAAATGATCTAGGATGTGAAGGTTCGGATGCAGTGGAAGTAAGTATTGGTGAGACCTTACAACTGGAATTGCTGAACCCCTTTCTCGATGTATGCCCTTCTGAGTTTATCCAACTCCAAGTTCAGGGAGCTCTCAATTATGAGTGGATAGATACCTCTGGCACCCTTTCCTCCCTGGAAATTTCTAATCCAGATGCCAGACCCAACTTTACAACGACTTATACAGTTATCGGCTCTAACGAATGTGCCTCAGATACGCTTGCCATTGAGGTGATGGTCAATGAAACGGAGGCTGCGGCAGGTCCGGATACTTGCATAGCACCTGGCACAGAAGCCATTATCTATGCGGTTGGAGGGATTGCCTATGAATGGCAAGAGGCGGATTATCCTGTCTTAGACCCTACCGCTCAAGAAACTACAGCCAATCCGGAAGAGGCCACCTTATACATCGTTTCTATCACGGATGTTAATGGCTGTGTGGTAACAGATTCGATGGAAGTACAAGTGGCTGCCGACCCCGTAGAGTCCATCCGCCGAATCAACTTGATCTCGCCCAATGATGATGGCATGAATGACGCATTGGAATTTCGTGGAGTGGAGAAATTCGGACCCAATAAACTTGAGGTGTACAATAGATGGGGCAGCTTGGTATATCAAAAAGTAAACTATCAATTGGACGAAGAACGATTTGATGGAACAAAGAATGGAAAGCTATTGCCTGCTGGTAATTACTATTATGTATTGTCCTTTACTACTGGAGACATTCGGCAGAAGTTGATGATCGTTCGCGATTAAAACTGCCCCTCCTTTCCCAAAAACAAAAAGACATGAGAAAATTATTACTTATTCTTTCTATAGTAGGCATTAGTACGCATCTAAGGGCACAACAGTTGGCTGATCATAGCCCCTTTTTCGACGCCGGTTTCATTTGGAATCCGGCTATGACAGCCGCTTGGGATTATTGGGAGTTGGGTGTGAATTACCGGCAGCAATGGACGGGCTTTGAAGGTGCCCCTCGAACGGCTTCCATCAGTGTACAATATCCTTTTCTAGATGAAAACATGAGTATGGGCGGTTTCTTTATGAATGACGAAGTATCTCCCATTACGATGAATAATATCGGCCTAAATTATGCCTATAAATTAGCTTTTGGAGCTAGAGGTACGCATCAGTTGTCCATTGGCTTGCAGGCCACGCTCAGCCAGTTATATGCGGATGGCTTAGAGCTAGTAGTAAATGATCAGGGAGATCCACTGCTTCCCGATGGCGAAAACAATAAGATATCGCCAAACGCAGGGATTGGCTTGTTTTACACCTCGGTCTCTCGCGATGAATTCGAGGAGAGCTTTATATTCGCTGGCTTGGCTGCTAATCAGTTATTACCCAGTAATCTCTTGCTAGATGATTTTGGTAGCAAGGCCAACTTGAAGAGAGCTATGCATGGTAATGCGACCTTTGGAGCCAGAATTGTGGAAGGAGATCTGTTTGTCCAGCCGTCGCTATGGCTCAATTATAGTATGGTTAATGTCCTAAATGGTACCTTCGCTGTATTAGTTGAGCAGCAAGACGCTTTCTGGGCCGGGATTAACTTGTCTACCAACAAGACATTGGGGATTCAAGCAGGAATGATTGTCAATGATGAATTTACCCAAGATGGGAACCTTAGGATTGGAGTAATGGGTTCTTATAATATTGGTACATTTGGTAAATTTCGAGGGATGGGGTACGAGGCCTATATTGCTTATCGATTTGAACCCTGATCCTTTCCTTAGCTATCGTAGGATAAATACATGAAGCTCACTGCCCTAGCGAACGATCAGCATATCTTATTCAAGGCTATCAGCGGAAGCCATGCTTATGGATTACAGCATAAAGATTCTGATGTAGACATACGAGGCGTCTTTGTTATGCCCAAACCCTCGTTCTATGGTTTACATCCGGTTGAACAGCTCAGCGACCCTACCAATGATATCGTTTTCTACGAACTTCATAAGTTTTTCACCTTACTAATCAAGAACAATCCCAATATGTTGGAACTGCTCCGCATGCCATCGGATTGTATCCAATACCGCCATCCGTTATTTGATCAGTTAAATCCAAAACTCTTCCTTTCCCGTCGCTGTAAAGCTACCTTCGCCGGCTACGCCGCTTCCCAGATCAAGAAGGCCCGCGGACTCAATAAGAAAATTGTCAATCCAATGAAGAAGGAGCGAAAAACGATCCTGGATTTTTGTTATGTGGCACAAGGAGGAGGTTCTGTCCCATTACAGCAATTTTTGACTGAGCGGGAGTTGCTACAGGAAGATTGTGGATTGGTTAATATTCCTAATATGCAGGGGGTATTTGCACTCTATCATAGCAAGGAACATTGCTATTCAGGAGTTATGAGAGGAGAAAAAGCCAATGATATTGCCCTTTCGTCCATTCCCAAGGGAGAACAACCGATTGGTACGATGTTCTATAATGCCAATGGCTACTCGGTTTATTGTAAGGAATATCGACAGTATTGGGAGTGGGTAGAGCGGAGAAATGAAAGCCGATATCAAAGTACCTTGACGCATGGTAAACGCTATGATGCTAAGAATATGATGCATACCTTCCGGCTTTTGCACATGGCTGAAGAAATTGCCTCCACCGGAGATTTTTCCGTTCGCCGTACAAAAGACAGGGATTTCCTCTGGGAAATTAGGCAAGGGAAATTTGCATACGAAGAACTAGTAGAAAAGGCCACCGAAAAGATGCAGAAGATCGAGTTGCTCTTTGATCGATCGGATCTCCCTGATGCACCGGACGAAGCTACCTTAAATGAGCTGCTCATTAAACTGCGATCTACATTTTACCATACTGCTAGCAGCTAGATCATATCGCTCATTTTAATAGCCAAGCAAAAGTGGGTGGTGGAGGTAGCGGAACTTGTTTTCGCTCTTCGGCCGTCTTAGCTTTTCTCCTTTGTAATTCCAAACGTAGACTCTGTTCTCCGGTGCGCATGGCCCAATGGTGATTCGCGGAGAAAATGGGCTTCAGTAAAAAAGAAAAATACCTGAGGATCGGCTTATTAGCTTCTACTTGCCAATCATAAGTGATGTGGCAATGAATGCCGTCTTTGGCTTGTTCAAAACGCCAGGTACCTGCTCCCATAAGATCTCCAAAAGCCTCAATGGAAAAGCCATTGGGAGGGCTTTTGGCAATGAGGCGAGATTGCCAACGTAAGGTGTAGGGAAGCCATCCTTTGGTATGAAGAGAGACTTCTCGACCGATCCCCGTTTCGTTATTCTCTTTGGTAGTAGCTACTTCTAAATAGACGGCAGGCCACCACTTGGGGAGTCTTTCGGCCTCTTCTAAGATCTGATATACCTCAGCAGGGGTAGCTGCTACCTGCCATCGCGTAACAAAATGATATCGATTACTTTTCATAAGCTGAACTAATGGAACTAATTTATAGATGTAATTGTATCCTCTGTTAGGAAACTCATTTCTCACCTATTCAAATCTGGTAGTCATGTAACACTCCAGTTCCACTCTTTTATATACGTATTAAATCCAGTCTATGGATTTATGCTATGACCATTTATCAATTAGATTTGGTGTTGACAATGGCTTGGGTTAGGCTCTTTTTGTTCTAAAGCGGCTATTGCTGATATCGATACTATTCCAATTACGTAAAAGACTGTCGAGCAGTTTTAAAATATTTGACCATGAGTTTGTCAAGGAAGTATGGACGAACTTACCACTACCCCTTTTCACCCGGGACCACTAGCGATGATCGGATCAACGCAAGTTATTGGGAAGCAATTAGTGATATCACGGAAGTTGTTCATACAGAAAAACTAGATGGAGAGAATACTTGCCTCAATCAATTTGGGGTATTCGCTCGCTCCCATGCTGCACCAACACGACATCCCTGGGCAGCTTATTTGAAAGAGAGATGGAATGCCATACGAGATGATTTAGGAACACTAGAGATATTTGGAGAGAATCTCTACGCCATACATTCCATCCAATACGAAGCATTAGAGCATCACTTTTTTGTATTTGCGATTAGAGAATTGGACCAGTGGCTGTCTTGGGAGGAGGTGAAATTCTACGCAGGAATGTTAGACTTTCCCGTGGTTCCTGAGATTATGCGGGTTCAACCTACAAATAGAGATCAATTTGAAGAACAGGTATTAAGCATTGTTACACAAGAGAGCACCTTTTCATCTGTAGATGTTCATACTAGAGAAACATGTCGGATGGAAGGGATTGTCAGCCGGAATATCGAGGGGTTTAGTACCGAGAATTTTCGCGATAATGTGTTTAAGTATGTCCGGAAAGATCATGTAAAAACGGACGAACACTGGACACGTCGTTGGCAGAGGGCTCCATTAAAATGGGAAAAGCCATGTGGCAGTTGACAAAAAACGTAGAATGGGAAAATCTCCGGACTACTTTCGGCTGGATAAGAGACATGGAAGGGGTGGAGCAAGATCCTATCTATCATGCGGAAGGGGATGTGGCCATCCATACGCAGCTGGTATTGGCAGAACTACTAGGACTGTCAGCATTTCAAGCACTGGAAGAGCAGACTCAGCAGGTGTTGATTGCTGCAGCCCTTCTTCACGATGTGGAGAAACGCTCTACCAGTGTTCGAGATGAACAGGGGCGAATATCCTCGCCCAAACATGCAAGAAAGGGAGAGTATACGGCGCGGAGAATTCTCTTCCAAGATGTTTCAACCCCTTTTGAATTGCGAGAGCAGGTGGCAAAATTAGTTCGCTATCATGGACTCCCTTTATTGATTTTTGATAAACCGAATCCGCAGCGATACCTCCTGAAGGCGAGCCTAGAGGTAGATACGAAGCTATTATCAATATTAGCCAAGGCGGATGTATTAGGCCGTATCTGTGAGGATCAGGAGGAATTACTGTACCGTATTGCCTGTTTTGAGGCTTATGCTAAGGAGCAGCATTGTTGGGGGCAGGCGTATCCATTTACTTCCAATTTGGCCCGCTTCTCTTATTTCCAAAATGAAGATGGATATGCGGCTTATGAACCCTTTGATGATACCTGGGCTGAGGTGATTCTTATGGTTGGTTTGCCTGGTATGGGTAAGGATACCTATATTCAAACGCACTGCAGAGATCTTCCGGTAGTATCTTTGGATAATCTCCGTCGCAAGCATAAAGTGAGACATCGGGATGCCAGGGGAAATGGTCGGATTATACAGTTGGCTTTAGAAGAGGCACGAGCCCATTTGAGGGATCGGCGTTCCTTTGTTTGGAATGCCACGAATTTGACAAGGAATAATCGAAGTCGGCTTATCGACTTATTCACCGCTTACAAAGCCAGGGTAAGGATTGTATATATTGAAGCCCCTTATCCCCTTTGGCAGCAGCAAAATTTGCAACGAACACATGCTGTTCCGCTTGCTGTGCTTGAGAAGATGCTGAAAAAGCTAGAGATGCCTTCCTTAGCCGAAGCCCATAGCGTGGACTACCTGATCAAGGAAGCTTAATGTCTGTGTAGATATAACGGAATGCCTGTTGTAAAGAAGAATAGTGATCGTATCGCTTAAACTTTCGAACAACTTGATGAACCAACTACAATGTATTTTCCTTATGTATTCATCGAATTCCGAGGGATGGTTAATGGATGTACATTGCCATTCTGGATTTCTGGAGATATAATTTCAAAAAGCCTTATAGTTGAATACCGTATGGAAATAGATCTCAATTATTGGAACCATGCCATCAGTTGGGGATTGCTTGTACTAATTTGGGTGGTGCAATTGGTGCACTACCCAAGTTTTCAATTTATAGATAAGGTACAGTTTGCCGATTTTCATGCACATCATACCCGTTCCATCTCCTTTATCGTATTACCCTTGATGCTTTTAGAACTTGGCTTCGCAGCAATTTTAGTATTACAACATGCTTTTCAGTGGAATTACCTGGTTCCCTTAATCCTGGTGCTATGTATTTGGGCCAGCACCTTTCTGATCCAGGTGCCGGATCACAATCGATTAGCGGATGGAAAAGACGTAGCCATCGCCACGCGCCTAGTGCAAACCAATTGGATTCGCACCATCCTTTGGACCTTGAAAGCTGTTTGGCTTTGGCTCTTTACGACTTTATGAGTCTGTTATTCCTTCCCTTGATCATCTATAGCAGGAAGGTATAATTGCATGCCATTGATGCCGGTTGCCTGATCCAAATGAGCCACCAATCTGCGATCAGGAGTAGTGGCGTGCAGATGTATCCTGGAATCGTGATGGGTAAACATGCCGGGAGTGGGACTATAAAATCCCAGTATTTCTGTAGCAGTATTTTTCCATCCGCTGCGCATGCCAGACTGTTGATGTTTGGCATGTGTGTGAACTGGATCATTTACATCCCAATCAATTACATGCCAACTGATCATCTCTGGTCGGCCTTTGAGTAGGAAGGGAAAAGGGTGTTTGGCGTCGACACCTAGTTCCTGTGCGGTTTGCACGAGAAAATCCGTCAACTTGTCTAATTGATCAATTTCCGGTGGAAGGGATATAGAGTCCCATGCTGCCACTTCGCTATAGACGAGAAGGGAAGCCTTTTTCCTAAATCCATCATAAGTGGCTAGGCCGCTGCCCGCTACAGTGGTCAGAAATGCTTTACCTTGCCAAATCATGATTTCACCCTGGAGATCCTCAGCAGCTCCTAGGCCATACAATTGTGGTCTCCCTGCCAAGGATTCAAGGTCGATCTTTGCGGAGATATCACCTTCTTGCATGATCTGCTGCAAAGTACCAACCGATTCAATCGGAACAATGGAAGCTGGTTTTTCCCGCTGACAAGCTAAGAACGGTAGCAGAAAGATGAGAAGTAGATGTTTTACTTTCATATGTGTTGCGCATAGGTTGCAGTGAAAAAGTGGATGTCCAAAAAAAAAACGAATAGGTATTAGTTTTCCATCACATTTTGTATTTGAAGTCACCTTATTAGCAAAACTTAAAGGTAAGTATTTCGAGCTTTTATCGGATGATTGTCTAGGTTGGTGTATCAAAATTATGTTTCTATCACCGATCTTTGTTTTTTAGCGTAGGTTTTTAGGGAAGAATACGTATTTTACTCGTGATCTTGTTAGTATTTGATTTTAAATCCCTCCAAGCTCTCTTTCTCTGATATATATTGTAGTTGATAATAAGAAGCGTTTTTCTGACTATTTCTCATTTTTAGCTGGCTCAAGTATAGATTAAGGCCTAGTACATTTGTTATAAATTGTATATCTGACAGAGTAGGTAGGATCATAGGAACTGTCAGAAAAGGAAAAAAGAAAGAAATTGACTAGTGGTTTGTAACGAACCGGAAAAATATGGAATATATCTATTGAAATAAGGTTATAAAATCTGTTTAGGAATTAAAGGAAGGTCTGTTTGAGATAAATTAACTCTTGTACTTGGTTATTTTTTTCGCCGATGGTTCACCTCCCTTGGTTGCGCCAATGTGAAAGTTCCGACTGCAAAGGTGTCTCGTGTAAAACGACATTTATCTCTGACTAAGTCCGAAAACAGTTCATATATATGTTTTCATAAGGAACTCTCTTACCCCCCCTCATTACCATCTATCTAGTATTTGCGCGCTAATTAAAATGTAATAGCTATCACCCCTCAAACAATGCAGGACAGAGCTAGATCACGTGATCGTAAGGCGATTCGGCTATCACCTTATGCCTTGGGTTCTTGTGCTATAGCCTTCAGTGTTCAGGTGTCGTTCATGAAGACTGGAAAGAGTTCGACTCTTTCATGGCGAGTAAGTGTGGGCATCTGGGAATGAGCCTTTAGTAAGATAGGGTCTGTTCAACTAGTGAACATCTTTACTAACACCTAGAGAAAACTATCTAATTGATCGGTAATAGACCATAACATGAAAACATTAATTATTGACGACCTCCCAGAGAATCATTCTGTTCTTAGGGAACTTTTGCAACATTGTGATCCTCGGATTGAACTAGTAGGTTCTGCTTATGACCTCGAAGAAGGGGTGAAAATGGTAAAAGAGTTTGATCCTGATCTTGTATTCTTAGACATTCAATTCCCTGGGGAGCGTTTGGGATTTGAGTTGTTGGAGACCTTTAATGAAACTAAATTTCAAGTGATTTTCGTTTCGGGGCACCTCGAACACGGGGTGGAGGCAGTAAGGTTTGGAGCCTTGGATTATCTACTTAAACCCATTGCCTTAAACCGATTACAAGAGGCGCTACAGAAGGCTAGAAAGCAGTACCTAAAAAAACAAAAGGTAGACATTCAGTTTCAGTTTTTGTTAGAGGCTTTCCACGAAATGAAGGACGAAAAACCTCCTAGCCGAATTGGTATTTCTACCCAGGATGGAATCTTTTTCAAAGAAGTGAAGGACATCGTACGATTGGAGGCCCAGGAGAGTTATACCAATATTGTTTTTACTCGCGGGCAAAAGGAAATTCTCGCTTCAATTAATTTAGGGGAGTATGAGCAACAGTTTAAATCCTATCCTGAATTCATGCGTGTGCATCGGTCTTACATGGTTAACTTGACTTATGTAGACGTATACGTAAAAGCTGATGGAGGATATCTGATATTGAAAAATGGGGAAGAGGTAGACGTTTCTAAACGTTATCGAGATGAATTGATTACCCGTCTGTCTAAGATGTGAACAGGCGTGTATGATACGATAGGTAGGGTTACATGAACATTTTTTTGGCAAGGGTGGGTCGAAAATCTATCCGGCGCAAGACCGGGATGCACCAGGTCATTTGTACTGCTTGATGTTTTCTGCCACTCAAATGATATTGCCCCAAGAAGCAATTTAAATTCCATAAATATGTTTGTACAACAATGCCTTATCAAGTAAATAAAATAAGTATGAGGATATAATTAGGCTAAAGTATCTGACTAAGGGAGTTTTCAATCTAGGCAAGGCGCAAAAACCGCGGCTAGCCATAGCTAACCAAGGATTTTTGCAACGTAGCATAGGTTGAAAAATGCCCGTCATATCTTCTAGGATAATTGTATCCTCATACTTAAGAAACTTTATCCCGTAATATAACCTATGATATTGTGAGGGAGAAGGGTTAGCTTGAACTGAGCTTGGCTAAGCGTATATAGCTATCCCTTTGACTTCTTAATGTCGTTAGCTCTCTATTCATACAAAAAGACTGTCAAAACAACTAGAGTTTGTCCTTTTGCAGCCAAGTGTTGTAAGAGGTCATGGCGCATGAAATGTAGAGAACAACTATCTATTCCTTAATAACTAAGGTCGATGCTGCTTCTCCACGACAGGCCTGTAGTCAGTTACTTTGTGAATGGGGTGCCAATCGCTAGTCTGACCAACATGTCGAGTCTGTAGGAGTGCTCGTGGCTTCGCCTATTACTCTATTGTGTATGAAGAATGTAAATTGGCAGAAAAAGTATGACAAGACTTTGTTTGCTAGCCTGTTGGTGTTTGGACAGATTCTTTATTTTGTAGCCTTTATTATGCGTGATGTGGCTGATCAGGAACGCACCTTATCCGCCACCTATTACCTACCCAGTCTGGGGATGGGGCCGAGAAAGATCATGAATGACTTGATTGTCTATCACTATGCCATCTTGACTAGTCCCGATCCTAATTTTTCTTCCTATACCAGTTTTGTGAAAGATTCGATTCAAGACTGGTTAAGGACTTTTGATCCGCTGACCTTCATTGTTGGATTTGGAATACTGCTTAGCTGGGGCGTGTTTTATGGCTTATTCTCTCGGCATCGCCAACTTGAACATATGCTAGCGGGATTTAAGCGCAAAGAAGTTGCGTATCAACACGCATTATTGGATCAAAAAATGATCTTACTTCGAACGCAAATCAATCCGCATTTTCTCTCTAATACCATGTCCGTGATTGGAGCTTATGTACTAGAGCGAACCCCGCTTCAAGCCTATCAATATTTGCAAGGTTTGTCCAAGTTAATGCGTGAGATTTTAGAAAAAGCGACCGAACCGTACCTAACGCTCAAAGATGAAGTGCGTTTTCTGGGTACCTTCCTGCAAAACCTTGCGCTAGTACTACCAGAAGACAAGTTGAACTGGCACATTCAGGTAGATTCCCAATTGGACCTCACTCAGACTCTGATACCCACCATGATTCTTCAGCCATTGGTCGAAAATGCAGTTGAGCACGGCATTAGGCCAAAAGAAGGAAAGGGGCAAGTCACTATTAGCTTCACAAAAGTTACCGGAGGCCTAGTTTGTGCAGTTGAAGATAATGGGGTAGGACGAAGGAGTAAACAAAAGACGCGAAAAAGTGGGCATCATTCTATGGCATTGGATATCACCCAACAACGACTAAGACTGATGTCGGAAGAGAAAGTACCTGCTTATGAATTAAAGACCATTGATTTGATCAATAGTCAGGGGGAAGCACAAGGTACCAGAGTAGAGGTGAAATTGCCCTTAATAACTGTCGACCAACGGAGCCATAGAAAATAGTTGCGCCATCATCTACCTAGCTTCTTCTTGATAGGTGTTATGCTTACCCAGGGTAAATGGCCATGCACTAAGGAAATGATACAACTCAATAAGTAAGGGTTTACTTTTGGGAAGAGTGGGGGTAATTTGGGCGTATACCATTATATATACTCATGACTGCTTCAACCACTCTTCCCGCCACTATTTCAATGGCTATTTTACCTTTCCAAAATAGTACACAACTCCCTGCTCTCGATATGTTTTGCAATGGGTTGCGTATGGATTTAATCACAGATCTATCGCGGTTTAGAACTTTTCGCTTGATTTCTTACGATTTGATACCGAATACACTTCAAGATCAGATGACAATAGAAGAGGTGATTGCCAATTTGCAGTTAGACTACTATGTGCAAGGACTAGTTCGATATCAGGCAGAACAACTTTACTTTAATCTGCAACTGATCAAAGCAAAGGATCATCGCTTGATATGGGCTGAGAAGTTTAGTGGGCCACTGGAGGAGCTCTTTCAAATACAAGAGGAGATGGTCGAAAAGATCGTGGTATCGCTACAGCACTTCGTCGATACCGACCTATTAGCGGCCATACGTAGGAAGCCATTTACGAACCTCAATGCTTATGAATGTTGGATAAAAGGGGTTCAGGAGGTGAAAAAGGGATCAATAAGTGCAGATGAAAAGGCTAGGGTTTACTTTCAACAGGCCATTGATCTAGATCCTTATTATGCTCGGGCATATACGGGAATGTCTATGACTTATTTTAATGAATGGAGCTGCCAATTGTGGAGCCGCTGGGAAGTAAGCCAAGTGGGTGCTATAGAGTGGGCAAAGAAAGCCCTTGAACTGGACGAATGGGATCATATTAGTATGACTATTTTGGGAAGACTCTATCTGTACAATGAAGAATACGATAAAGCAGAACATTATCTTCGCAAGGCTTTGCGTACGAATGCCAGTGATGCAGAGAATTTAATTCAAATTGCCTGCGGATTAACCTTTTTGGGCTATCCACAAGAGGCTTATCACTTATATGAAAAAGCCTGCTTGCTGAAGCCGATTGATGATGCTTTCTTTATGATAGGCGCATTCATTCTCTTTGAGCTAGGACGGTTTGAGGAAGCCCTGCAAGTTGGAGAGCGGCATGAGAAAGGGACGGGTTGGGTTGATTTTCCGGCCATAATGGCCGCTGCCTGTTATTATCAGGATGATTTTGAAAAAATGCAGATACATTGGGATGAATTCAAGCGTTGCTTTCAGGAAAAAATAAAGCAGGGACAAACCACTACTTCTCAGGAAGCCTTACAATGGGCCATTGATGTCAACCCATATAAGTCTAAGACCCATCTACTAGAGTTCTGGGAATACATAGGTGCTGGAGGTGTTCAGCGCCGACCTAAGAACAATGTTGACCTTAAGTTGGGGAATCAACTTACCAAAGAAGGAGAGTTTTGGAAGGCTTGTTTTGAAGGACAGGAAGTGCAACTAAAGGAGGTAAAAGGATATCACGATTTGGTCAAGTTGCTGGCTACTCCCCATCAAGGAATTCACTGTACAGATTTGATGAAGACAACCTTGATTCAGAGAGGAGAGGCAATATTTGATGAAAAGGCAAAGAAGAATTACCAAAACCGGATCGCTACCTTACAGGCTGCCATTGAAGAGGCCGAATTGTTACAGTCTACGGAACAGCTAGAGCGGCTCCGGCAAGAATATGATCAAGTCTTGGATCACTTGTCTCAGTCAGTGGGCATCGGAGGGCGTGCTCGTAAGGTGTCTGGCAGTATTGAAAAGGCTCGCACTGCGGTGACCTGGCGAATTAGGAGCGCCATTAAGAAAATTAGCCAGCTGCATCCCGCTCTGGGAAAGCATTTGAAGAATACGATCAGGACGGGCTTAGTATGTGAATATACTCCAGAAAAGGATATGCACTGGACAGTATAAGTCTAGATGTGAGTCTCCCATAGGATCTAACCTTACAATGTGAGGGCAAAGCTCACGCTTTAAGGGTGAATATTTCTTTTAACCCTTAAAAAACTAGAGATGCCAACACCAATTGAAATTTTGCTAGATCCTCTTTCCCTGATTGTGATCGGGATGTATGTAGGATTAATGATTTGGGAAAGTTTGTTCCCTGCCCGTCCTTTGCCAGCGGTGCGCTTTTGGAAACTAAAAGGCCTGTTCGCTTTTGTCGTATTTTTTTATCTCTCCTCTTATCTCCCCTTATGGACAGATCCCTATTTAGAGCCGTATCGACTTTTTGACCTCACTTCCCTGGATGTTATCACAGGTGCAGCCGTGGGTTTAATGGTCTATGAATTAGCCCTATACATTTGGCATCGAGCCATGCATAGTTCTGATTTCCTGTGGCGAACTTTCCATCAGATGCATCATAGTGCTGAACGTATGGATACCTTTGGCGCATTTTTCTTCAGCCCTATGGATATGATTGGGTTCACCTTCTTAGGCAGTATTTGTTTTGCCTTATTGATTGGGTTGAGCCCGCAAGCTATCACCGTTGTTTTACTAACTACTAATTTCCTGGCCATTTTTCAGCATGCCAATATTCGAACACCAGCTTGGGTGGGGTATATCGTACAACGCCCTGAGAGTCATACCATTCATCATGGGCAAGGTATTCATAAACACAATTATTCCGACCTACCTATTTTCGACATTCTTTTTGGAACTTTTGATAATCCCAAGGGATATGAGGTGGAGACAGGCTTCTATTTAGGTGCCTCGGATCAGATTGGCGATATGTTACTATTCAGGAATATATCAGATACTCCCATTGCTCCGATTGGAGAGGAACAATCCATTCGTGGATATCAAGAACAGGAGGTATAGCCCTATGAAAAACCTAACAGTCAAGCTGGATATGGATCTGGTACAAGCTTTAGAATATAGCGAAGTACAATATTGGAAAAAATACTACCGCAGAATGGCCCCATTACGGAGTTATGCGAGTGTAATAGGGGGCGGGATGGCCTTCGCGGTTCCGCAACTGCCGATCCTAGCCATGAATCGAGTAATTGGATTGGGGTTCGAACGCCCGATAAGTACAGAACAGCTCCATGCCATTCTGAATTTTTACCAACAATCTGGAGTAAAGCGATTCTTTCTTCAATTGAGCCCCCATGTTTTGGAAGCGAGAACCATCAACACTTTGCAAACGATCGGTTTTAGACACTACAACAATTGGACGAAGCACTTCCGACCCATAATAAAGGAGCAGGTATCCAGTGCCCATGCAGGCTATCGGGTACTAGAGCTTGAGTTGGAAGAGGCTTCACAATTCGGTGAGCTGATTTGTAACTGCTTTCACTGGAATTATGACCAGCTAGACCGCTGGTTGAATCAGAGTGTTGGCGCCCCTGGATACAAGCATTATGCTGTGCAAATAGAGGAACAGATAGTGGGAGTAGGAGCATTGCACGTAGAGGGGGCGTGTGCATCTATGGCTTTTGCAGCCACGCTTCCCGCTTACAGGGGCTTAGGTATACAACAACAGCTTCTGCAAAAGCGTATAGAAGTGGCTCGTGAATTGGGTTGTCAGTATTTGGTTAGTGAGACTGCTGAAGAAACGAATGGTAAAACGGTAACAAGCGCTAGAAATATGCGAAGAGTGGGCTTTGAAATAGCCTATCAACGTCAGAACTGGCTTTTTGAATGCTAGTTCCTACAGTAAGTACTTATGAAGAAATAGCTTTTGGAGTGACATTCAATCTATCCAATGTTAGATTGGAAATCATGTTTATTTCCCACTAAGGGATTGGAAGCAGCAGCTTAGGTAATAAGGACCTAATATCAAATAGGTATAGGGTATCGACCGTCGTGGTTGGTGCCCTTTTTTGTTGTTGAAGCTTTTTTTCTCCTCAATACTAACAATAGGATACCGGGAAAATAGGCTTCCCTCACTGAAACGATGGATTCATTGGTTGAAACGGGTCGTTCATGAGTTGACCCTGGATGAGTAAGGTTTTTCTCTCTACATTTGAAGTGTACATAAGACATTCCATTACATACTTGCTAGATAAGAAGCTTCTCTCTCACGCCGAGTAGTAGCCTTAGGATCAGGTGCACATGATTCTTAGGGAATGGATTGCTTTCCCTCCTTGGAGGGTAATCATTAACCATTTTTCCAAACATGGTCTGTATGGGGCAATTGCCTCTACAGTTCCCTAAAACTCTATTGTGTCATGAAAAAAGATCAAAAGAACATCACGATCAAAGACTTCTCCATTGTAGAATTAAATGTAAATGAGCAGAAGCAGGTGAAAGGAGGGGACGGTGTTGTTGAAGAAGATATTATGAACTAAGAATATTTCGATCGGGTGGATGACTATATTTGTAATCCACCCTCGAATTGTTTTATTATAGATAGTAGCCACGGTTTGGCTTGAATGCTGTCTTCTCTTTCCAAATCAGTGCGAATTTTAAGTAGATGTTTTTCTGTCCTATTGGGGTTTGACTTCCACTTACCTAACCGTTGGACATATTGCGTTAGCTTGACAAGTGCTTTTTTTCTCCCATCCGTCAGGCTGGTCTCCTCTCTCATCTGTTCTCCAAAAGCGTGGCAAACATTTAGCATATTTTTCAGAAGGAACTCACCCTTCATGAATTTCCCAAAATAAGACTGCATAATTAACATGGTACTCCTTTGCTTAAAGGAACCAATGGTGAATTTTTGCTTTTTCAGCTTCTCAATTGCTTCTTCATAACTTCCCTTGGAATAGAGTTCATAGGCCTCAACCCAGCATAGTACCTCTGCCTTAGTATTGTTGGGGAGTGATGAGGCATATTTGGATTTCCAGAGATTCGCTAAATCTTCCCGTCCTTGAACATAAGCTAAGGTCTGAGAATTGGCAAAAGTTAAGCTACTGATAGAGTCATGTTGAAGGAGAATTTTTGAATCGAAACCGAATTGATACAATTCAAGTAAGACAGGTACAATCTCTAAGTCACCACTTAAATACCGTCGCCCCCCTTCATTCATCATGTACAGAAAGATATTTCGTCTATCTTCTTCATGAAGCTGATCCACCTGTTTGAGGTAAAGTTTCTGGAATTCTTCCAATCCGTTTTCTTGTTTGGAGTTAATCAGTGAATCCCATTTTTGATACAGTTGAATGGTAGCATCGATCCCTGTTGGTATATGAGAGGAGAGTGTCTCCGCTGATTCGATAAGCTCTGTTTTTTCCTTACGGTATTTCTTTTCGCGTTCCTTCTGTTCTATGCTTAGTTTAAGTGTGCCCAACTTGTTATAGCTTTCGAGTATGTCATGAGCTTTGTCCAAGGGAGTGAGGCCCGCACTGAGTCCATATCTTGTATTTTGTGAATAGTAAAGTCGTTGAAGTAGGTTTAGGAGATCACCTAAATCATCCCAAGACAAAGATTCTTGAGCTTGTATTTCTTTGATAAGATCTTCTGATTCAGTTTTGAATCTCTGACCTGCATTTCTTTCATCAAATTCTTGAATCAAAAATTGCTTATAAAGCCTTTCGTTTCGCTGTATTCTACTAAAGACCATATACCTTTCCACTTGAATACTGAGGTGGGACATGAGGTTATCAAAACCTTGATCACTAAAAGGCTTCTTAGTATATAATTTTCGATATATCTCCCTTTTTGAAATGGTACTTTTCTGAGTTGAAATAAAATACTTGAGTAATATTTCAAAAAACTTTACAAGATCTTTTCTGCTGTTACACCACCCTGAACTCAACCACTTCTTGAAATTAGCTCTTTCCTCTTCTTTCAGTAGATTCAGGTTTTTTATTAGCCTATTTTCTTCACTTAGAAAATGTTTTAAGTCAAGAGTCTTGGTCATAACGTGTTGTCATGTAGGTTATTATAGGCTAATTTACGCATTTTTTTGTTAGAAAGGGCGGTATTTCTGAGTATTCCCGACTGAATAAAGCTTCTATATTAGTCGTAGCCAATATAATAGCTATTTATGTCTTCCTAATTCTGAAGATGAAATAGATAAGAGATAAAACAATTTAGATCTATTCGTTCAGATCAAATGTGTTTAGGTCTATTTGTTTTGATATGCGTTTGGAGCCCGGGTTGATCTCCGGGCCTTTTTTTAATGAGCGCTTTCCTTTTGAAAGTAATAATTGAAATAGAACCCTGTTTTGTAAATATTGGATTAAGGTACAAAATTATATTGAAATTGTGTTTGTGTGGTAATATAAAGTTAAAACTATTGCCGATTTGAGGAAAGACTATGTCATTTTAATGATCGGTTATGGATACACACTTTTATTCTCCTTAATAACTTTGAGACTGTACTTCGATTTAAATAGGGCGTCCTCAAAAAGTCGGGGCTGATTTCAGGTTATTATCATACCAGTCCGGCGATGTGAGGCGGTTGAGTAAGCAACAGTCCTTGCCGTTGCTTTCATTGTAGCTGTTTTATTCATTTGAATACTCCACTGTTGGTAGCAATAGCTAAAAATAAAGATAAAGAAGGCCCGGGCTAACTTGATAGTGTTGAGCGCCAGTAGAATAAGGCCAATACAAGCATAGGAGGTATCTTCCAGTCGAGTTTGTATATCATCCAGCCCGTATTTTGATTTTCCTTGGCCAAATTTGCCTTCGATTTCTGAGCGCTTATTTTGTTCTTTCTTTCGTTTTTGCTTCTGTTGTGCAGACATCGGCTTGGCACGTCCCAAAGGCTTACCGCTATGTCTTATCCCTCTGTCTTTTAAGAACTTGCGGTTTTGACGGTTCAGGTATATTCGATCTACAAGTACCAATTCCGGGTAATAGCCATACAAAGCCTTGTAGCCCTCAACTTGCTCCTGGAGTAGTATTCCTTCATTGAAGTTATCAAAGTCGACCTGGTCCATTCTAGCAAAGCCTTCCGTTTGTGAGACGTTCAGTTTGGCACCAAACTCAGTCAATTTACCGGCCTTACCTCGTTTGATAGGTCGCACATAGGGTTGAGCAATATTAACGATCCGATCATCGATACGTTTACGTCCATCTCGGTGCATGATATCTTGCTGGCGGTACAGCTCCTGTAGCACCCAAAATCGCTGCCAATCACTGTGTTTCCAATCAATAGTTTGATCGGCTTGTTGTAGTTGGTCCAGCATGCGGTTAATATGGTTGAGGTTGCGCCGCAGGTAGCGGAGTTGTTTGCCTCTAGTACCTTTGATCGCTTTTTTACCCGGATTGCGCTTCTTGGCAAAGGCCAAGTACTGTTTATGTGCGATCCGGCGGTAGGTCCGAGGCTTGTTTTTCCACAAGCCACTCCCCTGATACAGCTTATCAATCAAGGCTTCGCTATACAGGCGTCCTTGATGCAATAATCGCGTATCAGTTGGATAACCAATATGTTGTGGAGCCACTGTAGCATCCATCTTCAAGGTCCCTTTATTGGGCCTCTTATTCTCAGGGCGATCTTTATTATCCATAGCCCGGCTCTTCTCATCTGGTCTTTGCCCTGCTTGATTCGGACCAGATGACTTATTCCCTCCTTGATCAGTATCCTTCTTTTTAGGCTTGGCTCGGTGCTTGATAGCTCGCAACTGCCGAGCCTGCTGGAGCAACATATCATTAAGTTGTTGTGATCCTTTCTTACCCAGACGTTTGCGGATCTCCACAAACAACGAGGGAACAAACACAGGCTGAGTTTGGAAGCGCGGCAAGCCTACAAAGTATTGCATATAGACATTTTCTTGGATGGCCTGAATCGTATCTTCATCCGAGATACCTTCGATGTGCTTAATCAACAAAGCCCCTAAAACAATACGCAAGTCAATGCTCTGACGACCATGGTTCTTACTCATCTTAGAAAAGAAAACGGTGGCCATCTCGTCCCAAGGCACCACGGCGGCCATCTTAACCCAGCGATTATTGGCATCTAGGGCTTGTCCAAAAGGCGATTGGAATAAACCAAAATTCCGTTCAGCGGCTGGTGTATACTTGATCATCGAACTGCAAGGATTTTAACTAAGCTAAGCCTTTTTCTTTGCATTTGATACTTCAATAGTAATAATTTAGCACATTCAATAACTTATATATCAGCCCTTTATTGACCCTTAAACCCTTTTTGAGGACGCCCTAAATAGTTATTGGAAATATTGACCAGATTTCTATTTTGTTCGAAATCAACATAAGTCTCTTTGTGGTTTGTTTTACTCTCGCTGTATAGTTTTTTAGTCGCTTCATGTTATCTTTAACCAAAAGTGTAAATTAGTATCTTTAATTGTGGCCTTCTTGCAAAGAAGAAACTGCATAGTTTTTTGGGTATATTACTAGTGTTTTTTACGTTATTATTGTAAATTAAGAGGCAGAATGAAATTTTACCCACAAATAACAGGTTAAGCCTACCAGAGAATTGGCATGGGGAGAATTGAAAAAGACAAACGACCGAGATTTCAGTTTAACATTCGAGATCAAAATAAATCCTTCCAATTGATAGTGGGGTGTCTGCTCATTTTGTATCCGATAATATTTCTATCTGAAGGAAATTTTCAAATACCAAAAAATAACGAATGTTCTTCTCAGGTTGTTTTATTTGATGATTTATGTGAAATATTGGTAAAAGGAAAGGAACGAGAACCCGTTATTTTTGCAGAAATAATTGAAGAAGATATTATTGATTAGGCTCTTCCTCTAAAATACAATAGAGGAGGACCATTACCACTGAGCTCCCTTTTCCATTTTATCTATTTTTCCAAGTATCCATTGTTTCGCGTGTATTTGTTTTTCTTGATGAACTTCTTGTCTTAATTCTTCGGCCTCTGTTTTGGTTAGTTGAAAGTTAGGATAATAGCTGGCTAGCTTTTTACAATAGTAATGAAAGATCTTCAAACTGTCAATTTGTTTTTGTGGGTAGATCTTTTCTCGCAGTAGTTTTCGATCGAAGGCAGTAATGTAATTCCCAAAACGATCATAAGCTTCCAAATTGTCCACGAGGTAGGCATCAAAGAGTATCTGGGTAATTAGTACACGAATTCTTAAAGAGAAGATAGTGTAAGATTTAGTATGATCTTCTAAGCTTTTGGCTTTCCAAAAAGCATCCTTTAAACCTTGATTGTAATCTATAATTAATTGCCCCCATTCAATACCATCTTTTTGCATACTAGGAGGTAGATAATTAACATAACTATCCAAAAAATCCTGAGCAAATAAAAAGTTCTTTTGCTGGCAGGCAACATTGATTACATTAGCAAAAGAATGCGGCGTAATTACGTCATTATCTAGAATGACCCCTTTTTTAACGGCAAATTGATTAAGCTCCATCGTTTGTTTTGAAACCTCAGTGAGTCCCGTTCTTTTTAACCTTGCTGCTGTATTGACTAATAATAAATAAATGATGCGTTGATCTCTTTTTGAAATGCTGGGCTGGATTTCTTCAAAAAGCTCTTTGAGCCCAGATAATTTGATTGGACTCATTTGGTCAGACTGCTCCTCATATTGCTTATAAAACTGGATGACTGGAAGGTTAATACAGGATGGAGGGAGCCTTTCATACCAAGGAGTATTTTGATTCTCTTCATTAAGTAAACTTTTCCTCTCTAGCAGCTCCATGGCATTCCTAGCCTTTAGCAATGTATAGTATTGATCTAAGTTGGATTGGATTTTGAGGAAATCTAGTTTCTTATTGACATCGCCACTTTTCGGGTTGATGATTTGTACCTTGATTTGTAAATATTTAATCAGATTATGCAAATCATCTGTTGACTTCACGGTTTTGGCTTCTAACTGCTGGATTTTCTGCTCTACTAGTTTTATCTCTTTATTTTCTGTTGTTTGTCGGTTTTGCTTGACCTTGATCAGAATATCTGATCGCAAATCTGGATTATTCCTGATGTGTCGATGTACGAGGAATTCTTCAATAGATGTGGATAATTTCGAGAAGAGATTTAGCAATTCCTTCTCATGGAATTTCTTGTTTGGATAAACTGTTTCGTATAAATAGAATTTGTCGAGCCGCTTAGATGTGAAACTTGGATAGAATCCTTTCAATGTGTTAAAAAGCTCAAAGAGTTTCTTGTTGCTGTTCGTCCAGCCTGGTCTAAGCCACTTATTGAATTCGGAAAATTCTTTTTTATCTAGATTTTGTAAATTTTGGATAACCCTATATCGAAGCATCATTTAATATGGGATTTTAGGAGTGAAGACTAGAATATGCCACTTGGATTAACGGGATACATTTGATCTTGGTATTTGATAATGAGTTAGTAAGACTTGTAGGAGGCAAAGTCTTTTTACGGCAGAGGAATATCAATTTTTTTTTTTGATTTGCTATTTATCGCTTTTTTTGTTGTTGTAAATGATCTAAATAAGAGCAGCACTATTCGTAAATATACTAAGAATGAAGAAAATAAGAGTTGTTTTTATTAGGAAAAATTGGGGTCTAATCACTTGATCAATAGGTTTTTGGATGGATGTATTGTTTGTTTTTATTGTGGATACGTGGTTTTTTGTGTATGCTTCCATAAGCAACCCTCTATTATCTTTAGTAAGTTAGATCTTTTGTAATAATCTTTCAGGTTAAAGAGATTGTAAAGTTAATTGATAATAGTTTCTTACTCTCTAAAACTTAATTAGGTAGGTCAATTTAGAGAGATTGATCTGTAGTTTAATTGCAAATCAGTATCAAAGTTAAATTTCAATAATAAAGAAAAAGCTCGCTACTCAATTGTAACGAGCCTCCACAAAGCGCGTGACACAAAGTGTCATAAAAAAAATTAGATTTAAAGATAGGGAAATATTTCTAATTTCTTTGAGTTCAAATAATTTTATTTTACGAACTGGAAGAAATAAAGGATGTTTCCCTTTCCTTTTCCGTTTTTCCTTCTAAATATTCTTGGCCTATCAAGTGCTCAATAGTCAAACTAGAGGTATTCTTTCTATTAAGCTAACAAAACAATCCCTTGGTGGCGTTCCTGCACGAGGGTATTGCCCTGGAAGTACAAGAACTGCATTAACCTTGCGTAAGGTAAGGAGGTGATAATCGGCAAGAGAGGAGGAACTGCTGCGAAAGATTTCACAGGTTAAGCGAAGCTAATCTGGGGAGAACTTTGTGTTTGATTATTACTATATAAATTCCGTTCCCTTTCTATTGAAAAGTTCGTGAACTTCAATAATAAAAAAGAGCTGCCGTAAACACGCTAAACGGCAGCTGCTGTTGTCAAAATTGATCTATGGTAAAACGCATATTAGTGGCAATGCTGATGCCGCCATACAGTAAAGAAAAGGGAAACACATTCATTCGGCCTAAAGAAGGTACTCGAACAATCGGTTTCCCATCTTCAATTAGCGGACAAGGGTGACATCCCCCTTGAAAATTAAGTTAACACCGTCAATAAACTCTATATTCGCTGTATAAACGTAAACGCCAGGGTTTACCGGTTTACCTTTATGTCGACCATCCCAGCCGTATTCTGGATCATTAGGCTGAAACTCTTTCAACTCCATGATTAATTCTCCCCATCTACTAAAGATTTGAAAGGACCGAATGCTTGCTACTTCTCCACTGGCATTAATGAAAAATGAATCATTACTACTATCATTGTTGGGGGAGAATACATTGGGAATGTAGACATTTCTTGGTTTGCCTACTAGAACATCTACATAATCTACGGCTTCACAGCCATCTTCATCTATCACCGTAATCTTGTAGGTAGAGGAATAAAAAGGACGAACCCTTGGATCTGGGCAATCCTGGCACCCTTCGATGAATTCCCCTTCCCAATTGTAGTTGATTACAGGGAAATTTGGAATGGCTTCGAGGTCTACACTTTCGCTGAGGTTGATGGTGAGGTCTGGCCCTGCATCTACCAGCAACTGTGGAGGTTCATTTACCCTGGTTGGCTGACTGAGGGTACAACCATTGGCGTCCTGCACGCTTACGATGTATTCTCCTGCGGCTAAGCCCCCAAAACTATTAGTTGGATAAAAGACATCCTCCTTTACTGCATGTAGATAAGGTGGTGTTCCGCCACTGGTATTGATACTCAATTGACCTTCTGCAAAACCGTAGCAGATGTTATCAATCACTTCTGTCGTCATACTCAGTGCTGGAGGGTTGTTGATTTGGATGCATTCTGTCACCATACATCCGATGGCGTCAGAAACGGTGAGACAGTACTCTCCTGCAGCAAGCCCATCGACGGTTGGTGTGTTGGCTCCATGACTCCATTGTACCTGAATTCCCTCTAGGTCATTTAAGAGTGTAAAGGAGGCCGTCCCGTCAGATTGGTTTACGCAGGAGGCATCTGTCTTGTCTACTTCAATTTCAGGTAAGCTACCTTTTTGTACCTGAATGTCTTTCTGGGCAATGCAACCATTCATATCGGTTACAGTTACGCTGTAGTTTCCAGTGTTATTCACAACAATGTATTGGGTATCGAGGCCTGTCGACCAATTATACTGAGCAAAGTCCGCACCGGCATCCAAGGTGACGGCTTCATCTTCGCAGATAAAGACCCTATCCTCAATAGGAATAACCGGAGGAGGGGTAGGATTGGGTAAGGAGATACCAAGAGTAGCCATGCAATCTCCAAACTCTCCAGTGGTGAAGTTATTAAACGATACATGATAGAAAGCACCAGGGAAAGGATCATTCACCTCTATAGATCTACTTGTTTCACCAGTACTCCATTCGTAGTTGTTAAAGCCTGGTGGAGCGGTTATGGTATAACTGCTTGCCTCTGCACAAAATGCATTCGGATCTGCGCAGATTTCTTCATCATTACAAGTGAGTTCTAGTTCAGCTATTAAACATTCTGCGTCGATATAGGCATATCCGAAATGCCCCCCCTTGGCACAATCAACAGTTGTAAATCGAATAGTCACTTCCTGTCCGATATACTGGGAAAGGTCCAGACTAACGGTCGACCAATCTCTATATCGAATATCTCCTTGTGACTGGAAGCCTTCAATTTCTTCTGCCGCAACTACCAAATAGTAAGTACAAGGGATTAACTCTCCTGCTTCATCAAAGGCCGCGATTTCAAACCGAGGCTGCTCTTCAGGGGTATGGTTGGGGTCTTCCAGAATAACCGCAAATTGATACGAAAACAGTGTGTTATATGGAGTGACTTCGAAGGAAGTTGTCAGTCGGTCTACCTCATAATCTGTGCCGTTGTTGCCAAGTTTAACAGAGTAATTGCTCCCGGGAGCTACCGTGGAGATGGTGGGAACGATCGGATCAAAACCTGCACTCATAATGGTGTGTCTGCCTTCCGCTATACCCTCGTCAGTAATAACACCATCAATCCCGGTCATACCCACCCAACCACTAAAGTTGTTCTGCTCAAATCCAATATTATCACAGGAGTTGAGTGGCGGTGATGGCAGCTTATAGGGCTGATTCAAGCCTGGTTGATACGGTCTTGTAAGACGATGATGTTCCTCGTGGTTGTGTGAATGACAACGCTTCTTGCGAGGATGGAAGTGGCGGTGTTTGCACACCTTTTCATCGGGATGATTTGACGGGGTGGTCCCTGCGATGGCAAGGGCGAAAGGCAGACAAAGGAGGAGCATAAGCATAGGGATGCCCTTCCTTGATTGGCGTGTGGATGTCATCGGTTTTCGGTCTTAAAACATTAAATAATCCATAGGCCTACCATGGTCAGTGGAGGCATGAAGAAGCCAATGTGATGTAAACTTTAGACTATAGGTACACTAGATAGGCAGACATTGTACGCAATAGTGTATGGTTTAGACCAGACATTAGTTTGACATGCCAATTCCCATGAATTGACCTGATTCTGATATGTGCAGGGATAATTGAAGTTTATTTTGGATTGGGGGTTCGCTTGTACGATTAAGCTATGGAGTTGGTACTAGCCATCCGGTAATATTCCATCGAGAAATGGAACCAAGCAAATGGTGAAATATCACGTGGATGTAGTTAAACAAGTTTAGCCGTAAAGCAGTGACTATGGAAGCAATCTGGGGGTATTGCTGTTATATTAAAGCTATTTATATAAGGTAAATTTTTCCAATGCGTCTATTTTAAGATTTTCTTAACACTTTGTTATTTTGACCTGGTCTTTTGGGGTTTTAGCAGGATATTAATACATTAAATACGAAGGCTTTCGTAATTTATGGTTGTTTGCTGCAACTATATGAATGAAAAGGCCGTCTTTCAACTAGTTAAGCCTTTAGTACGTGTAGTTGAGGAGTAAGTAGTCTGAACATTTTTAGTGTTCTAATTCCTTAGTAGACAACATCACCTAAAAAACATCCGACATGTTAAGTAATTACCTGACTATTGCTCTGCGCAATTTTCGCAGACAACCCATTTACACTTTGCTCAATATTGCCGGCCTCACCTTAGGAATTGCCGCAGCCTTATTGATTTTACTATTTATCACTGAGGAGAGCCGATTTGATACCTACCATGAGAAGGCCGACCGCATTTTCCGGATATCATCAGATATTACAGAACCAGACAACGCTTTTAAGTGGGCGGTAACGCAATCTCCGCTGGCTATGCAGTTGAAAGAGGATTACCCGGAGGTAGAACAATATGTAAGATTTATACCCAATGGGAGGACTAATCTGCAATACAAGGACAACTTCTTTTTTGAAGAGAAGGTATTTCTGGTAGATTCTACCGTAATGGACATCTTTAGCTTTGATTTTGTCATTGGCGATGGCTCCAAGGCTTTAATTGAGCCGAATTCTATCGCCTTAAGTGAATCGGTTGCCGATCGTATATTCGGGAATAACAATCCCATCGGTGAAATCCTTATTACGCCCAGTGGGCGAAAATACAATGTGACTGGTGTGTATCGGGATATGCCGCAGCACTCCCATTTAATTGCCAATGCATTAATATCGAGCAATACCGTCCCCGGGTTGGGAAATCCTACAGCGGGAGCCTGGGGAGGCTTTAGTTTATATACTTATGTGCTACTGAAGGAAGGTACTGTCCCGGATAACTTTGCTGCTAAACTCCCCGAAGTAGTTAAGAATTATGTGGCGGTCATCTTTGATGAATTCAATATCAAAGTAAAATATGAATTGATTCCACTTACCGATATTCATTTGAAGTCTGATTTTGAAGGAGAGCCAGAGCCGCTAGGGGAGGTTAGCTTTTTGTACATTTTTGGAGCAGTGGCCTTGTTTATGATTTTATTGGCTTGCATCAACTATATGAACCTTTCGACTGCACGAGCGACCAAGCGCGCGATGGAAGTTGGTGTGAGAAAGGTGCTGGGATCCGAAAGAAAGCAGTTGATCTGGCAATTTATGGTTGAGTCCTTACTATTCACCTTAGTAGCTATTGTTCTTAGTTTTCTGCTAGTGCTCATCGTCTTGCCCCTATTTAACAATACTTTCAACTTGAACCTGAATCGATCATTGCTATGGTCTAAGCCGGTTCTTTTAGGTGCTTTAGGCTTGCTTGGTTTGACGGGGATTCTGGCGGGTAGTTATCCGGCTTTTTACTTATCGGCTTTTCAGCCTATTACAGTATTGAAGGGGCAACTAAGTCGAGGGTCAGGCAATCCTGTCTTGAGGAAAGTTCTGGTTTCTGTCCAGTTTGCAGTAACTCTTTTTATGATAGTTGGAACTGGAGTCATCTACGACCAAATGAGTTATTTACGAAATAAAGACTTGGGCTTTGATAAGGAGCATGTCCTGACTTTTAATCTACAAGGGCGAGCCGCCAGGGAGAAATATCCGGTGATTCAGGAACGACTATTGCAGAACCCCAAGGTCCTTAAGACAGCCACCGCCTCTGCTACACTGGGAGAAGGAACGGGAAAGCAACTGATGAATATGGAAAACGGAGAAGGAGTGATGGAGCAATATGGAATAGATAATTATGCGGTGGATTTCGATTTCTTTTCGACTATGGATATTGAGTTTGTAGCTGGGCGGGATTACAGTGGAGAATTTGGGGCTGATAGTACCTTGTCTGTGATCGTAAATGAATCCATGGTAGAACGCATGGGGTGGGATGATCCGATTGGTCGACGAGTCCAATTTGGTCCCGTTGATACCTTACCGATGGCCAAAGTAATTGGTGTGGTCAAAGATTTTCATCAAAGATCATTGTATGATCCGATCGAAGCCTTGCTATTTCGACCACGGTTCAATAACCAGGAGGTACACGTTCGTTTGGCACCACAGGATTCGGAGTCTTTGCGAGCCACCATTGGTTTTGTGAATGATCAATGGCGGGAAGTCTTCCCAAATACACCCTTTGAATTTGACTTCGTGGATGCAGCTTTTATGGAGTTGTATGAGGCCGATCAGGTGCGGGCGCGTATATTTTCCCTTTTCAGCATACTCATGATACTAGTGGCTTGCCTGGGCCTCTTAGGGTTGGCATCTTTCACTGCTGAACAGAAGACCAAGGAGATTGGCGTTAGGCGTATATTGGGCGCAAAAACGGGCGATATAGTTTATTTACTCACACGCAATTTCGTGATCTTAGTAGCTATTGCTACCATTCCGGCTTTCATTGCTGCTTTTTATTTCATGAACCAATGGTTGGGGACTTTTAGCTATCATACCCATATGAATTTTTGGCTGTATGGCTTAGCCTTTGTATTGGTCGCTCTAGTCACCTTATTGACCACCAGTTATCATGCACTAAAGGCGGCGCGAGGTAATCCGGTAGAAGCGCTGCGTTATGAATAGTACTGTAGGGGAAGTCGGATAAATTGACTTCCTCGATAATCGTAAAGGATGAGCTTGGGCCATGAATCCACGTCGCTCAAGCTCGTCTTTCTACTATGGAATTAGGATTCGACTTCCAGAAGCTCAAATAAGTCATCTAATTCCTCGAAGGACTTATATCCCACCTTCTCCTCTGCCCCACCTTTTACACTCAATCCTAACGGACTAAGTTCAGTCATCAAATCAGCGAGTTCATCTGCTGCTAGGGACATACTGATTAGTACCGGAAAGCTTTTGCATAAAAGCTTGAGTTCTTCTTTGCTTAGGCCTACCCCTGCTTCTATATCCGAACGGCTGATGCGATTTTTTTCGAGGTTCAGGACAAATGCTTTCACGTAAGGAGCAAAAGCAGTCATGTGCTCCCGTATACTTGAGGCTGTTGTTCCTTTTTCGACTACGATTTCCTTGAAAAGGGTAGTGGCATACTCCAACTCCTGATAGGTTTCTAGAGAGGTGAACATGCCCAATTGCGCTCCATCCAGACCCAATGCTTGTACCATATCATTGATATGGTCAGCGGAAGCAAGATCAAATTCTCCGATTATTTTTACGCCATCTACCCACTCTTTAATAGCTTTGACGAGGTGTGGTTCGATATAATCTGCGGAACCAATATTAAGGTTAAATCCTAGCCACTCGACCTCCCAGGCCGCAAAATAACGGGCATCGGTGAGGTTGGTGATCGAACTGGCCTTTACTCTAGTTGTTAGCATACAGCAAAAGTAAGCAATGCCTTTAAATTTAGGTGTGGGATTAAAAAATGAAATATCAGCATGGCACTACCCAATTATTATGAGATGGTCTTTGAGGTAACTCGGCAAATACCCTCTGGTCGGATAAGCACTTATGGTGCAATAGCAGATTACCTGGCGCTGGGCTCTGCTCGGATGGTAGGGTGGGCCCTTAACAATTGTAGCGGGCATGGTGTACCTGCGCATCGAGTCGTGAATCGGAAAGGAGAATTATCCGGACGAAATCACTTCCCGACTCCTACGATGATGCAGGATCTCTTAGAGCAGGAAGGAGTGAAAGTGGAAAACGATAAAGTACAAGATTTTAAAAAATTGTTTTGGCATCCGGAAGAGTTGGATGGTTATTAGCAGGGAGGACCTCTTGCTAAGTTTGGCGAATAATTAACAACAATTTGATTTTCAGGATCGTTACTTGAATGCAGGACAAAGCAGATCATTGGCGTGCTTCGAGCTAACTGAAGCCACAGCATGTATCCGATGCCTATTCCTGTTTTTTTATCCGTAACTTAAACTCCTTGTATAATGAAGAAAATTTGTTTTAGCGCCATCTTGTTTTTAGGATTTGGTGCCTATTTAGCTGCGCAGGGACCTGCTGGCACGTGGAAAACGATTGATGATAATTCTGGAGAAGCCAGATCATATGTCGAAATTTATGAAGAAGGGGGCAAATACTTTGGCAAGATCACCAAATTGCTGCAAGCAGATCCCGGAACGCTGTGCGATAAATGTAAAGGAGACAAAAAGAATCAGCCTGTTCTCGGGTTGGTGATTATTGAAAACATGAAACCGCATAAAGACTTTTGGAAAGGTGGTTCCATCCTGGATCCAGAATCAGGTAATGATTACGGTTGCAGTATCTGGTTTGAAGACGGGAAGAAAGAGGTATTGAAGGTGAGAGGAAAACATTGGAGTGGATTATATCGAACACAAACCTGGTATAAAGTCAAGAGCTAGCCTAGCAGTCGAGAATTAGCCAGTAGAACAGGACTATTGTTCTACTGGCCTGTTTAGTCCTTCCTGAAAATCTCCCCTGCCCAAGCAATCTGCTATTCTGAATTATTCATGACTTCTGTGACTTCCTCTCCTCCGAGCCATTCCCATCCCACTTACTTTGAGTGATAATTTTCCGTATAGTTCGTGCCATGAAGCTCTTTATTCGAGAGCAACAGATAGAAAAGTGAACAATAAATGTTTGTCAAAGAAAATAAGGGAGAGTAAAAGATGGTACTCTATCGGTTTATCCAAACTTTATTTGATGAATAAGAAAAAAATCAATCTGCACGCAATATTTTCAATGAGATAGTTGTTTTATTGGTGTAATTTATCTACACAACTAAAAGTTCTTTATGAAGAAAAACTTTACACCTAATCGACTTATTCAGTTCTTGTATCACGAGACCTCTGCATCAGAAACTTTAGCGATTCGCGAAGAGTTGCAGCAAGATGCGGCATTGCGTCAGGAATTCAAAGCGCTCAATAGTGCTTATCAGCAATTACCTAAGGTTACTTTTAGTGCTAAAGGTAGTAGCATCCAAAGCATTTTGCGTTATAGCGAAATGACAGCACAAGAGAGTTGCTGTAAATAATACAATACTGAATCAGCTTAAAGAAGCCCTTAGTGCGAATGTGCTAAGGGCTTCTCTGATGTAGGAAACTGGTTAATGATAGCTGTTCTCCACATGATTGATAGTCAAGAAAAAGTTGGGGTAAAATTGAGCGTATTTTCTTTGGAACTAGAAGTAGATGTAGGAAAAATAGCGACAATAGATAAACAAATCTTATTTTTGGGTAAGCGAAGGAACACCGCCAAGTAATTGACTCATCCCTTTGCTGCGTGATCATTTTTGCTTCTTTTATTGTAGGGGGATCTGGAGTGAAATAATTGAAATCCAGTTTTCTAGATGAGTTGAAGGTGTTTACTTTCCGGTAGTAGACTACATTTAATTATTAAAACAATTTTTAGTAGGAAATAAAAAAAGTGCAAACTTTTTGTTGATACACTTGCTGAAAAGCAACAAAAAATTTATATTTGCGTAGATTTAAAACTAAAAGTTGATTTGCGCGGGTGAAAAAGCAAACAATAGTCGATTAAACGCCATGGCCCTTAATTTGTTTTTCCCTCCTGCCTAACGAGAAAATTTCCACTCCATGTCAAATGATAAAGATGCTAAATTAAAAGCCCTTCAACTTACCGTTGATCGTTTGGAAAAAACCTACGGAAAGGGTACCGTAATGCGCTTGGGAGACAAGCAAGTCATTCAGGTTGAAACGATTCCTACTGGCTCATTGAGTCTTGATATCGCATTAGGGATTAATGGTTTCCCTAAAGGTCGGATTGTTGAGATTTATGGGCCTGAATCTTCTGGTAAAACGACGCTTGCCATTCATGCGATTGCAGAGTGTCAGAAGCAAGGAGGTATTGCAGCCTTTGTGGATGCGGAACACGCCTTTGACCGATTTTATGCCGAAGCCTTAGGTGTCGATACAGAGAATCTTTTGATCTCTCAGCCAGATAATGGAGAACAAGCATTGGAGATTGCGGAGAATCTAATCCGCTCAGGTGCCATTGATATCCTAGTTGTGGATTCTGTGGCAGCCTTGGTGCCAAGAAGTGAGATTGAAGGTGAAATGGGAGACTCAAAGATGGGCTTACAAGCTCGATTGATGTCTCAGGCTATGCGGAAGTTGACTGCCACGATTGGTAAAACAGGAGCTTGCTGTATTTTTATCAACCAATTGCGTGAGAAGATCGGTGTGATGTTTGGTAATCCCGAAACAACTACGGGGGGGAATGCTTTGAAATTTTATGCTTCAATGCGTTTGGATATTCGTAAAACAGGGGCTGCCATTAAAGACAAGGAAGGTAATGTGGTAGGTAATCACGTAAAAGTGAAAGTTCAAAAGAATAAATTGGCTCCTCCATTCCGTATTGCAGAGTTTGACATCGTTTACGGAGAGGGAATTTCCAAATCTGGCGAGATTGTGGATTTAGGCGTAGATCACGATATCATTGGTAAGAGCGGAGCCTGGTACTCCTATAATGATGCGAAAATCGCTCAAGGTAGAGAAGCGGCAAAATTGTTCTTACTGGATAATCCAGAATTGGCTTTGGAGATAGAGCGTAAGATTAAAGCCAAGATTACTGGCCAAGATGAGCCAGAGCCCGAGAAAAATGGAAAGCCTTCCAAGAAAGAAGCCGCTAAAATGGCATCTAAGTAAGTAGACTTACAAGTTAGACGCATTTACAATAAGGTTTTACTTTGAAATGATGAAAAGAGAAGCCTGTCGATGATCTTTCGACAGGCTTCTTTCATGTTAATTGGAATACTTCTTGTAATCTTAACGGCCTACATTACGCTACTAAGGTTTTAGGTAGGAGCACTGGCATGAGTAATCGCGGGCCTTGCACTAGCCCTTATTTAGCATTTGCTCTGCTCGGGCTAGATTTTCTTTGAACAGATTAGTGTTTGGATCTTTATGCGCTTCTGCTAGTTTTACCGCTTTTTTGTAATGCTTAACGCCCAATTCTAATTTACCATTCTTAATTAGTGCTTCTGCATAACTATCATATACATTGGGCGAATCGGGAAAAAGAGTGATATTGCTTTTAAAAAGAGCTTCAGCCGCAAAACTATTATCAAAGTCCTGCATGTAGATATAGCCTAGTTGATTAATGTCATTTTCTGAGACCAGATCAGCTTTGTAAGAGGCTTTTACTTGAGCTACGATTGCATCTTGATTCGTATTTGCATCCACCTTGTCAAGCATTTTTATCAAACCTAACAAAATCGTCTTTCCTGCCTTGTTTCTTTTGGATCGATACTGCTCAGCTTCAGTTTTAGCAAGTTCCAAAGCTTTTTCTAAAGCATCTTCTGCCTTCGTTTTTACCTCTGGAACTACTCCTACGCCTTCCCAATTGGTACCCGTGACTGGATTAACGGCGGCTCCCGTAGGAATAAAAACGGTCAGATCACTGTTGATGTTAAAGCCGCCTCCTGGATTGGCTCCACCTCCGGTGGTTTCTCCGACAAGCGTGGCTCGTTTCCGTGTTTGCATATTGTACGAAAACTCCTCCGCACCAGAAAACGTTCGTGAACTAGTGAGAACGAATAATGGAACATCAGGGAGTTTCTTTCCGCCTACCTGATCTAAGGTCCAAAATTCCTCGGTGCGATCTCCTTGGCGCCAATAGAGACTATTGAGGTGAACCCGCTCGTCGAAGAAATAGCTACATAAGTATTGTACCATGGCCGGACTTCCACCGCCATTCTTTCGAAGGTCTACTATAATGGCATCAGAAGTAGATAATAACCTCATGTATTGGTCAGCAACTGGCGCTCCAATCGAAACTGGGGCAAAGCCTCGCAAGTCAAAATAACCTATGTTGCCATCTAATTTTTTGGCTGCCTTGAATCCTCCCACCATGGACCGACCCCGTTCGAGTCGATTTAGGTGTTCTTCTACCAAGCGTTCTGGCGTGTTTTCTGGAGCCTCGTAGGGAGGCGTAGGCCAAATACGCATGTGCTTATCTTTATTGATAGATTGTACTTCCTGGGTCAATGCTTCAGCAAAACTGGATAGATCTGTTTTGGATTTAAAAGCGCCAGCCTTGAGTTGTTTACTCAAATGAGCGGTGGTTTTTTCTGCCACATCCTTGAAAACATAATTGGCTTCTAACAGCTTGTTTAATTGTTGAATGACCTCAGTGTGATAGGTATTGTCAATAGTCTGTGCAATACTGAATTGCGTAGTTAGCAAGCAAAATACTAGGATAGCTAGTTGGTTGATACAGTCGGGTAACTTCTTCATAAGCAATTGATGTAAGTATGAGGATATAATTAGGCTAAAGTATCTGACTAAGGGAGTTTTCAATCTAGGCAAGGCGCAAAAACCGAGGCTAGCCATAGCTAACCAAGGATTTTTGCAACGTAGCATAGGTTGAAAAATGCCCGTCATATCTTCTAGGATAATTGTATTCTCATACTTAAATGGTTTTAGAACAAAAATAGGGGGACAGACGCGATAATAATTGTAAAAAAGTAAAGGGAGGTATTTTACTGCGTTTTCGACGCCACTAACCTACCGGATCATAGAGGTTGGAGAAACGACGATCGATGATTTCTTGAGAAATCTGTAATAGCTGACTCTTGGATTGTAGTAGCCGGTGGGGACTATATGGAAAGAATCGGTTAAATTCTCGGATGAAGTGCGCCTGATCATAGTAACCCGCTTCCAGGGCTAGATCTGTGAGTTTACTAGTATGAGTATTGCGCTGGAGTTGTAAAAAGTAGTTGAGTCGCCAAATTCGAGAGACCTGCTTGGGAGACAATCCCATTTTATTTAGGAAATGTTTGTGGAGAGTGACCTTGCTTACGCCAAAGGCAGCGAAAAGATCTTGGATTTTGAGAATACCCTTGCGGTCTAGGATGTAATTTAGCTGTTCTCGGAACTGTTGATCGAGATAGTTCAATTCGTCAAAGAGGGAAAGCACCAGGGATTCTGCATGGCTAACTCTCTCACTCAATTTATTGCTGGATAGAATGCCCTCGATATAAGACTTTTCTTTTGTGCTGATTTGAAATATCTGCTGTAAAGGCAAAACTTTATCCGTTAGACGTTGGGGGGGAACAGGGAATAGATGGGCTAATGCAAAAGGTTTAAATCGGACACCGAAGATCCGCTGAGGTTCTTCTGGACAGAGATAAAGCCCAGTTGTTTTCTGGCCGATGAAGTTAGCACCAACCGACATCCTATTGCTACAAGTCTGTCCTACCAGTGAATAACGAATGGAGGTAGAGCAGAACAGTAAATCAAAGGTACAATCTGGTACTAAAAGTTCACAAGGGCTCTGTGCTTCATCGGGATGTAATTCCAACTCCCAGAAGCATTCAATGTGTCGAGAAAAATGAGGTTGTGCTGCTTGTTCCTGATATCGCATCTGTATAACTTGCAATCTATCCTAAAGACTCCATAGTTATCCAATAGATGCAAGACAACCTTATTTAGTTGTGTTAAAATAGCGATAAACCTGATGGGGGCCGAAATCTAATAACGGGATCTCTTTTTCACGCTTTCCTCCCAGCTTTTGAGCTAGTTTAATACTGGGAATATTTTCCTCGTCAATGTAGCTCACCAATGTCTCTGCCCGCAGCTGTGTAAAGGCAAAATCCTTAGCTGCTTTGGCCGCTTCATAGGCATAGCCTTTCCCTCGATAGATCGGAAATAGCCAATAGCCCAATTCTAATTCGGGCCAGGGATTGGAATTCCAAAGACCAACACTACCAATTAATTGATGGCTACTCTTTTCTTCTACCGCCAGGTAGCTGTAAGATCGAAATTGATAATGGCCTACATAGGCTGCTATCAGTCGCCAGCTCTCCTCTGCTGATTTCTGCCCACCTAGATATTGGACTGCAATTGGATCTGCAAAGAACTGCGCTACCGCATCAAAATCACTTTCGCGCCATTCTCGGAAGCTGAGTCTTGGGGTTGCTAAGTTTTTCATATCGGGTGATTATGGGCATTACGTTTTGTTCGGTTGCTATTGTAACCTGGCTAAGGTTTCTTCAATAAATTGTATTCTCTTCTCTACCTTTTTGATAGTTTCATCTAAACTATAACCATTATCCATTAGTTCCTTGATCAGCAATATCTTTTTAATGTTGGCATAATCATACCTTCGATTTTTAATCTTTCCATCGGATAAGGAAAAGCAATGTTCTCAGGTATTTGAGGTGAGATCCTAGGTGAAGGTAATCTATTGGCTTCGTCCTTCAAGCTAATTCACTTCCATTGGAAGGTCTCGATCATAGTCAATAGATCCTCCTTTACGAAATCATAGATGGGGGCGAGGGAATCAGGTTGCACCTGGGTGTTGAAATAGAGGGCGGCTCTTAAGAAATGATCTGTGCTATCCGTTAGATAGAACTGGAAAGGGGAAGCAGCGGGGCCTCTGATATCGAAAGCAAATCCACTCACGCCATTGGCATTGCGGATGTTAATTTCTTCAATGTAGTTTGCACGCTTGTTGTGCCAATCTACCAACCGAAAGGATTCATCCTTCAAATCAAGGAAGGTCTGATTGGGGGTGATGGGGGAGTAAGTGCAATGTAATCGGCTATCAAATTCTGGGATGTATAGGTCAAACCAACAGGAATGCTGAGGTAATTCATTGAAAAAGCTGGTGTCCCGGATCACTTTGGCATAGGTCGGACTTGTAAAGGTAAAAGGACAACTTTCCTGGTCGAAAGAACGGTAGTCTCTTGTTGGATATTCGACCTTTGGGAAGGCGCGTGGCTTAGGTGTATAATTGATTTCGCTGCCACAAGCGGAAAGCAGGCATATGCCTAAAACAAAATATAAAATTCGCATGTTGGTGTTGATTTTATCCCCTGTCGACGGATCACAGACGCGTAGATAACGGAAACGTCCGAGCGTCTTTTTTCTTTTGAGATAACCAAGAGAGCACACTAATTATTGTCTTCGGTAGCTTCTTCTGCTTCCGGCGTTACAATAACGACGATTTCTTCAATCCTTCGCTCGTTGACAGAGCTGGTTTTAAAGACAAAACGATCATAAGCCAGACTAGAGCCTTCTTCTGGTTGTTCTCCCAAGACCTCCAAGATGAGTCCTGCAAGAGAATTAGCTTCGCCCTTCACCTCATCGAAAGTACTCGTGCTAATGCCAAGGACTCGGCAAAAATCATTTAAGAGTGTTTTGCCTTCAAAAGCATATTCATTGTCACTGATCTGTTTGTAAATGACCTCTGGTTTATCATCAAATTCATCTTTGATGTCTCCAATGATCTCCTCCATGATATCCTCAAGGGTTACAATCCCAGAAGTACCTCCATATTCATCCACCACCACCGCCATGTGTAGGCGCTGTAATTGGAATTCCCGGAGTAGGTCATCAATCTTTTTGGCCTCTGGGACAAATAAGACATTGGTCCTGATCAATTCTTGCCATTCAAAGCTTGTTTCTTCGTGCAAATGACCAAGCAAATCCTTTACATAGAGTATTCCAGTGACGTTATCTATGTCTTCATCGTATACGGGAATCCGAGAAAATCCAGAATCCTTGATTACATTTAGTAAAGCGCTATAGTCAAAGCGGAAATCCACTGCAATAATATCCAGACGAGAGCGCATTATTTGTGTAACCGATACTTCTCCAAACTTTACGATACTCTTTAGAATATCTATTTCTTGGTCTGCATCCTGAGTATTGCTTACGGTTAACTCTATTGCCTCATCAATTTCTTCTCTACTGGTCAAATTACCCGTCTGGGTACTTTTTTCCAGGCGAGTTTCAATCTTGTTGGTCCAATTGACCAAAATGCGGCTGATGGGACTAAAAGCACGCATTAGAAACTTTAAAGGCCGAGATGTGATTCGAGCTAGGTGGATGTTGTTAAGGCTAGCATATACCTTGGGAGCTACTTCTCCAAAGAGAACCAATAGAAAGGTGACCCCAACGACGGTAATGAGAAAGCTGAACGTTCTTGCTGTACCAGCGATACTAAAATAGGGCTCATACCAAGCGGGAGAAAGGCTGCTATTTGCTGCTAAATTTTTTAGTCCTGTTGCCCATTGTTTGAACAACATTTCCGGGAGTAGTTGCCTCAGTACAAACTCCGAGATGATGACAATAGCAATGTTGATGAAGTTATTGCTAATCAATATAGTGGCCAATAGTGTTCTGGGGTGTTCCTTCAGAAACAAAATGCGGTCACTGCTTGGGTTATTATCACTATCTAGTTTTTCTAGATCATTTTCGGTTAGCGAAAAATAAGCTACTTCAGATCCAGAAATTAGAGCAGAGGCAAGTAGCAACAGGATAACTGTTGCGATACCCAGAAAGACTTCTCCACTTGGGAGTACCAAAAGAAACAGAATGGAAAGCAAGCTGTCAGGGTCTGTATCCAAGGGATTGGTGGTTATTAGGCATAGGAATTAGGAAATGCCATTAGCGGATTAGCTATTGCTCTACCTAGAATGGCAAATCATCATCTGCTGGGGCACTTGCATCCTGATTCGTAGCTGCGGTAGCCGGAGTAGCAGGCGGATTACTAGGTGTGGAAAAGTTGCTGCTAGCTTGTTGCTCATCACTGGCAGAGGGAAAATTACCTCCTCCCTGATCGTTACCTCCTTCTCGGCGACCAATCATTCTGAAGTAGTTGGCTACAACTTCAGTGGTACGTCTATTATTACCCTCTTGATCTTGCCAACTTCGGTGGGTCAATTTACCTTCAAGATATATTTGAGCTCCTTTCTTAAGTTGTTGCTCAGCTCGTTCGGCCAATGATCGCCAAACTACGATATCGTGCCACTCCGTTTGCGTTTGCCATTCTCCACTTTTGTCTTTGTAGTTTTCATTGGTGGCCACGGAAAACTTGGCTACTACGGCACCATTCTCCAAGCGACGTACTTCTGGATCGCGTCCCAAGTTTCCAATCAATATCACACGATTTACCATTATTTCTAATTTGATTTTGGTTCAATGATAAGTCCGGAATTCCTGTTTTCTGCCAAAAGCCGCTTTGATCAAGCCTCTCATTGCTTTTAAACGGCAAATTTTCTCTGATGCAGCATCATGTACAAGGTTAAATTACCAGCATATCTTGGGTTCGGCAGATAGCTTTTGCTGTAAAATCTGCCTCACTTAAAACCCAATTTGCTCGCTTCTTGCCAATCAATTCTGGTCAAGTATGCGCTCAGAAAAGACTCTTGCTGAAAGCCTCTTCTCACCCACCTCTACATCTGCATTTCCGACTAATTCCGGCGGACCTAAAGCAATTTTAAATATAGCGAATTATCCTTTAAATACAAATCTATGATTTTTGGGAAGGCGAATTTAGTCAAGTTTTCTCTTTCAGTCATGACAAATTCTGGAGGAATACTTTTTGGGGGTGTTTTTAATAGGATTTTGAAGAAGAAAGCATGGATGCGCTGATGAGTTAATTCTTGCTTGAAGGGCCGAGAAAGACTCCATTCTTTGATCATTGTTTGATCTATCCAATCTGGCCAATCCAACTGTTGTTGCAGGGCTGCAAAGGTCTTAATGAACTGCTCGCTCTCAAGTAGGGGAAACTGATAGAGATGGAGCCAGATGTCTTTGGTCTCTCTTCTTTGGATAAAAGTGGACCCTTCATAATCGAACACCAAAAAATGAAAATATCTATCCTTTTTAACTAGTTTCTTTGATTTGACAGGGAAGCGGTGAATCTGATCTTCCTGAAAGGCTTGGCAGCAATCTTGTAATGGACAGGCTTTGCATTTTGGTGATTTTGGGACACATTGTACGGCGCCGAAATCCATAATCGCCTGATTGTAGCGGCCAGGTTGGGAGGTGTCAAGAAGGGCTTGCGCTAGTTCGGCAAAGCGTTTCTTACCTTGGGGTTGATCGATGGGGGAATCAATGCCAAAATACCTAGCTAAGACACGATAAACGTTACCATCTACAACGGCATGAGGTAGATCAAAGGCAAAGGAAGAGATTGCGGCAGCTGTGTAGGGGCCCACTCCCTTCAATGACAAGATTTCTTTATAGGTTGTCGGGAAATTTCCGCCTAGCTCTTGGTCGATGTATTTTGCAGTAGCATGCATATTTCTAGCACGCGAGTAGTAACCGAGACCTTCCCAAAGTTTCATGACTTCATCCGCGGGCGCCTTGGCTAAATCAGAAACAGTTGGATAGTGAGCCTTAAACTTCTCGAAATAGGGGAGGCCTTGTGCTACTCGGGTCTGTTGTAAGATGATTTCAGAAAGCCATATCAGATAAGGGTCCTTCTCCTCCTTCCAGGGTAAAGGTCGATCATGTTGTTGATACCAATCCATCAGCTGACTTTGGAAGATGTCCATTGCTCTATTCATCTCTTTATTCATCATAGTGCCAAAAATAAAATACTCCTTTCCAAATTATTGGAAAGGAGTACTCCTAAGTCAAAATAGTACAAAAAGGGGACAAAATTCCTATATTCTATTCACTAGCTGGACCGATCATTTTCAGATTTCTAGCTAGTTTGTAGTGCTTTCTAATCTGATCTTTCAATTCCTTTCTAGCGAAAAATATTCTGCTTTTCACTGTACCAAGCGGTAATGCTAATTCTTCTGCGATTTCCTGATACTTGTATCCTTTGTAATGCATGAGGAAGGGTACCTTAATACTATCATCCAATCTTTCTACCATTTTTGTAAGTTCCTGCATCATGACATTGGATTCACCACTATTAGCAATTGAGTTACTACCAGAATTCAAGTAGAACAAATTGTCCGTTGAATCCATGATTGTGTTTGCTTTGGTCTTTTTACGATAATTATTAATGAAAATATTTTTCATTATGGTGAAGAGCCAGGCTTTGAAATTTGTACCTGGATTAAACTTCTCTCTATTGGTTAGGGCTCGATAGGCTGTCTCCTGAAACAAATCTTTCGCGTCCTCGACATTTTTTGTGAGGTTGTAAGCGAAAGCCTGGAGCAAGGACTCCATTTGATAAAACCGATCGTGAAATTCCAGTTGAGACATAATTTTTTGTTTAACGTTTTATAGATGTTACCCTCTTTTGTTGAAACAAATATAGTAAAAAGTTAAACAAAGCGGAAATTTATACCCCCGATCTTTTTTGATAAAATGGCGACATTTATGATTGTGAACCGTTTTTTTATTGATTATCAAGTGGTTATTTGGATTAGTCTGAAATATTAAATTTTCAGTAAAAATTGAAAGAAAGGCGTTTTTGTTTAACTTTTTACACTTTTGGACTCCGAAAAGTGGCACAAAAGAACGAAATTATGCTTGAAATCATACCCTTGTCACGATGAATAGGGACTGTTGTGGAGCGGTTAATCACCGATTGTTACAGATGAGTAGACTAGAGACGAGGTGAAAGGGAGTGTAGAAGTCGCAGGTTTGGTCCGGGGTTTGGGAGTGATTAGGCTTGTTCCGCTAGCTCCATCCAGAGCATTTCTTTTTCTTCAATTTCCTCATTGATCTGATTCAGTTCCTTACCATATTTCTCGATATCGGCAGGGCTGAGTTCTGTACTGTTGAATTTGGCTGTAACCTCTTTCTTCCGCTCCTCCAGCCGGGAAATGGATCGCTCTAGCCGCTTAATCTCCTTCTTTTGTTCTTGTGTTAGGCCAACATTGGGCTTGCTTGCTTCGGCCTGTTCTTTTAATTTCTTCTCCTCAATTCTTTCTTGTTTGCGTTGTTCGCGATCCCAGAGTTTTTGTTCTTGTCGGAAAGAAGTGTAGTCTCCATTGAAGTCTTTAATCTTCCCATTTCCCTGCATAATGAAGAGGTGATCCACTAGTTTGTCCAAGAAATACCTATCGTGGGATACGATCAGGATACAACCCGGAAAATCCAGAAGAAACTCCTCCAATACATTCAAGGTGACAATATCCAAATCGTTAGTAGGCTCATCCAGGATGAGAAAATTGGGATTCTCCATCAGGATGGTTAAGAGATAGAGCCTCCTTTTTTCTCCGCCACTCAATTGAGAGACATAGACCTGTTGCTGCTTACGATCAAAAAGAAATCGCTCCAACAACTGTGGAGCGGTTAGTTTTTGCCCCTTTTCGAGTGGTATATATTCAGCGATATCTCTGATGACGTCGATTACTCGTTTATCTCCTTTTAAGCTGATACCGTCTTGGGTGTAAAATCCAAATACAGTATTCCCTCCCACTACAATTTTGCCGGTATCAGGGCGGAGCAGTGCCGTCAAAATGTTCAGGAAGGTGGATTTCCCAACCCCGTTTGGGCCAACAATGCCAACTCTCTCTCCTTTCTTGAATTTATAGTCAAAACCTTCTACGATCTTAAGGTCGCCAAAGGATTTTCCAACATTATGGGCTTCGAGAATCTTCTTTCCTAGGCGCTGCCCTTTGATATCAATCTGAATTTCCTGCTGCTGAATTTTTCTATTTGCTTTTTCCTTGATATTATCGAAAGCATCGACACGAGACTTTGCTTTGGTGCCACGAGCCTTGGGCATTCGACGTATCCATTCCAGCTCTTTCTTCATTAGCTTCCGGCTCTTCTCAAGTTCTACGGTTTCGTTTTCGTGCCGGAGAGCTTTCTTTTCCAGAAAGTCGGAGTAGTTACCGTTGTATTTGTACAATATCCCTCTTTCTAACTCAACTATCGTGTTACAAACTCTTTCAAGAAAATAGCGGTCGTGGGTGACGAGAAAAAGAGTGAGGCTGGCACGCTGGAGATATTCCTCCAGCCATTCGATCATATCCAAGTCCAGATGGTTAGTGGGTTCATCTAGGATCAAAAAATCAGGTTCTTCTACGATCAGTTTGGCTAGTGCCAGGCGTTTTTTTTGCCCGCCGGATAAGGTTTCTATCTTTTGGTCAAAGCGAGCGATATTGAAACGGGTCAGGATTTCCTTGATCTTAGCTTCAAAATCCCATGCCTTTAGATCATCCATCCTGTTTAGAGCAGCCTGCATTGCATCCCCATCATTGGGTTTTAGTAAGGCCTCTTCGTATTGGATGATAGCTTGAATTAAAGGGTTTTCTGAGTCAAAAGCAGCTTCCAGGATGGTTTGATCTGGAAGGAAATCGGGGGCTTGTTCGAGCAATCCGATTTTAATGTCGCGTTTAATCTGGATTTTACAAGTTTCCCCTTCACCACTTTCTATCCCTGCTATTACGCGCAGTAAGGTTGTTTTACCCGTTCCGTTCTTAGCGACCAAGGCGACTTTCTGCCCCTTGCTGATTTGCAAGGCAAGGTTTTGAAAGAGCACTTTGTCTCCATAGGTCTTCGTCACATTTTCCAGTGTAAGGTAATTCACGATATGCGGTATTTATAAGAGATAATCAGAGAGCGAATTTACAAAAAAAGGCCTTCTATTCGGGTAGAAGGCCTTTCAGAGATTTGTGATCTCTTTTTCTTATTGTTGCTGGATCAAATCATGGATGATGTTTAAGGTTTCCTTGATGTACGCATCCTTAGAAACATCTTCGATGAAATCCTTATTTCTTGCGGTTTTCGTTTCATTCCCTGTGTAAGCAGGAATATCAACTTCCAGGTTCTTAACGCCTCCATTGATCACATTATCAAAGATTCCATTGTATTTCTTAGCTTCAGCGCTTCGGTTTTCTACGAAACTCTGGTACGAGGACAAGCTTAATGGATATTCACTTTGATCCCGCTGCTTCTTGAAGCGCTTCGCATTCTGTAAAACTTTTTGGAAGGTGGGACTAGCATCTACGCGACTGGCACTTTGATCGGCTAGGGTGCGTAAATCCTCTCTGGAAATGCGCATTACATTTTGATTGTAATTCACGGGCTCAATTTCTGACCAGTTCATCGGATATTTCTCCTGCTTCTCTCCAGTTTTGATATAGTGGAAGTTATCAGGAAGCACAATATCTGGAACTACTCCTCTAAGTTGAGTGGACCCTCCATTTATGCGATAGAACTTCTGCGTGGTAAGCTTCAAATTGCCTAAGGGCTTATAATCTTCATATCCACGAATGGTGCGATCAAGGTCGACGAAACGTTGAACGGTTCCTTTACCATGCGTAGAATTACTACCTACGATCACTGCCCTTCCATAATCTTGCAAGGCAGCTGCTAAGATCTCTGATGCCGAAGCACTAAAACCATTGACCATCACCACCAATGGGCCATCGTACTGCACCTTATCATCCACATCTACAAGAACCTCTGCTTTTTTGGAACGAGATTTAACCTGTACAATGGGACCTTCCTCGATGAAAAAGCCAGACATACGGACCACATCTCTCAAACTACCACCACCATTGTTTCTTAGATCTAGAATAATACCATCTACCTTCTCCTCTTTCAGCTTCTCCAATTCCTTGGCAACGTCTGGAGCGCAGAATCTACCATCCTTGTTTTCAAAATCTGCATAGAAGCTGGGAAGATATAGATAACCGATTCTTTCGCCCTGCGCGGGTCCATCTAGGATTAAGGACTTAGCATAGCTTTCTTCCAGGTAAACGATATCACGAATAATGGAGATTACTTTCTCCGTCCCATCTACGGATTTAACAGTTAATCGCACCTCTGTTCCCTTCTTACCTCGAACATATTGGACTACATCATCTACGACCATTCCTTTTACATCAATGGGTTCCTCCTCTCCTTGTGCCACCTTAGTGATAATATCATTCTCTTGCAGTTCTTTTCCTTTCCAGGCCGGTCCTCCAATAACGATATCTACTACTTTGGTATAGTCGCCATCCGTTTGAAGTCGAGCACCAATTCCTTCCAATCTACCACTAAATCGGATATCAAAATTCTGCTTATCAATCGGTTTCAGGTAATTGGTGTGGGGATCAAATATGCTAGTCAGGGAATTAAGGAAGTCGCTTAAGCGGTCTTCTCTTTTCAATTTACTAATTCTATCGTACCATTTATCATACAATTCCATCACTTTCTCTCTGGCTTCAGCTTCCAGCTCCTCATTGGATTTAATCTCTTTTTCCTCCCCTGCCTCTTCTTGTTCTTTTAAAGCTCTGGCATATCGAGTAAGCGTCTCATATTTCAGGCTTCTACGCCAGAAATCTTTCAGTTCCTTATCATTTTTTGCAAATTCACGTTTCTCACTATCCATTTGTACCAATTCCTCTTTATTAAAATCAAAGGGCTTGGCCAAGATTTCTTTGTAGTAGGCTTTCGTTTTGCTTACTCCTGCATCGAGCAGTTCCACAGACAAATCAAAAAAGCCTAGCTCTCCCTCTTGGATATTATCATCAATCTGCGTCTTTAGTGCATCTAGTTTGTCTACATCTTTCTGCGTCAGCCATCTGCGGCCGCTATCAATATTGTCTAAGTATATTTCGTAGGCTTTACTGGCAAATTCATCATTGAGGTCTGCTGGTTGATAATGCATATATTCCAACCCACGGATCAATGTTCGAACCAAGATGGACTCCTTGCCTGAGTTATCGGCTTGGGGCAAATAGGCGGCAACCAATACTAGAATGGCACTGACGGAAAGTAATATCGGGCCTTTAATTTTCATATCGTCTTTGTTTTTCTTGCGTTATTCCGGGATTCGGAAGGAATTAACAACTCGTCTAAACAAGTATATGATCTGTATGTAGAGAAAACCAAAAAGAAAGGAATCGGGGTGAAAAAGGCTTGTTTTATTTCGATTTTTTCTACACGCATTCTGTATCCAACACTATTAACGAGATTATATACAATAAAAATACTTTTTTTTCAGAAAAAAGTTCTACGAAGATCATGCCAGGGCTATTTTTTAACAGAACCTTATACTTTTAATTCTGAGCCAGTTTTGAGGCCTAGCTATTGATCAGATGCCTTAATTAACTCCTTGGCCTTTTCCATGGCTCGATCTTTCTGATCGATATAATCCTGAATTTGGTATTGGATGGGATGATCCGGAATGATGCCGCGGTTCTTCAGTGTCGTTTTTTGGAAAGGATAAGTGAATTGCAGGAGATATCGCGGAATACCCACTCGGATCTTAGTATTAGGTAATGTTACATATTGTGTAGATCCAGCGGCAAATCCCTCGTATCTGCTTCCTGGTTCTTGACCAATTACTATAGCATCGCCAAATTCCTTGGCATAGACGGTGACAATAGAACCATTGGAAAAAGTGCGCCAATTGGTAAGCATATATATTTGTCCATCGAAGGCCAATTTCCTGGGTTTTGGTAGTTTTTTCTGGGTGGTTCTGCCTTTCCATGACTTATCTTTTTGCAGCGGACCACTGAAGGGTTTCTTCATCAGATAAGGGAGTAAATGTTTGGCATATTCTCTTCGTCCTCCAGTATTGTTTCTTACGTCTATCACTAAATGTTTTACGCCTTTGCCGCTCAATTCTTTAAAGATCTCTTTGTACAATTTTTTGGGCTTAATCTTATACTTGTCCTTGAGTTGGCGGTTGAAGGTGTTGAGATCAAGTACCGCCGTATTCCCTTCGATTTTGAACGTGTACACCCTGGAAATGTCTTCTTTTCTGGGCTTGGGTTTACCATATCGGCGATCTCGCCAAGCGATCATAGAGTCTCGTACCAGAGCAGGTAAGGTAATTTCCCTCTGGTCTTTCTCTCCATGGGGAATGTAGGTAATCTGAAAGGATTCAGGTTTTTCCAAAAACCAGTAGTAGTAACTAACAAATTGATCGATGGCTTTCTGGTACTTGTAAGTTTGGATATCTCCATCTGCGATGACATATTTGGATAAGTGCTCAACAATTTCTTCAGTAGATTTACCATTGATGCTTAGAATTTGAGCACCTCGTTGTAGGGTGCCATCGGGACTTAAGTTGCTCCAAACATAAACTTTGCCGGAGGCCTCTTGTACGGAGATTGGGAGATAAGCAAATTCATTTCTGAAAAATCCTTGGAAAACTTGGGTGATCGTATCCGATCGTACAAAAGTATGCCCCTCTTTAGTCGCAGCACCTAGTTGCATAACGTATGGGAAGAACTCTACATCACTGAGGGGCTGATCTAGTTCTGCTAGTAATTCCTCGTACCGTTTATCGAATGGGGACTTAGGATGGAAGACACCCAGAGCAGGATTATAGGTATCAAAGCTTTGTTTGAGAAAGCGAAAATCTTCTTGTAATTGAGCAGCTGTGAATTCACGTACATTTTGGCCAGTTAGAATTGTTGTGAGGCTAGTCAGCAAGAGCAGTAGGATGGTTTTTTGCATAGCTAATCTATTCTTCGAGTTTTGTTACAAATGACTCTGCGATGAAAGAATGGTTGCAAAGCCGTGTTCAATATGTCAGATATAGACGCTAAAATAGAAGAGCTGAGGACCACAGCGAAAATAAGTTAGACCAGTAATTCGATATTGTCGAATAAAGCCGACAGAGCGTACATAAAATCAAGAAAACTTCAGACAACGCTCATAAATCCATACCCCTATACCTATGCGGACTAAAGGCTGTAAGTAAGGATAAATCCAATTATAAGTGAAGTCAACAGGAAGGTCCAGAAACTGCACTCCCAGATAATAACGACCAAAAGAGGCTAGGCTTAACCAACCGATGAAAAGCAAAGACCATCCTAAGTATTTGCCCCAATCTTGTAGCTTAATCATGCTTACGCCGAATAAGAGACTACCCATTCCGAAGGCATATATGACTACGAAGTAATGGCTATCATTGATCCCTCGCATGCCTTGGATTAGGGTTTGATAGACCTGGCGTTGTGCTTCCTCCGTTTCTATCAGATAAGCTGGCCGCCATATTTGATTCAGAGCATCAATTAAGTAAGCTTGCTGCCGGAGTTCTGTATAGGCCCAGCAGACTAGGAAACAGCTGCCTATAACAATAGCCCAGGGGCGATGTTTAAGCAGCAATAACCCCAAGCCTAGACTTGCGACCAAGTTGAATTGTGGGTGCAGAAAGAGAATCCACAGTTTACTAAGGTATAGCGGATTTCTGTACAGTAGTAGCTGGGCTTCAAAATCTGCGGCGGGTGTTTGGGGGAGAAATATTAGGAGAGCGGTTGTACAAGCTCCGAACAAAGAACAGATGGCTGCCATTTTAAGAAAAGTTGTACAAGAAGAAGGATTCCACATGGATCAAGTGATTTTAGCGCAATGATCCGGAATTTGTTCGGAGAAAATCACCGATCCATGAGGCAATGGGCTAAGCAGCGGATTTTATGGTCTTAGTGGCGAATCCAGCGCTACACTGCGTTCATCCTTTTATTCTTTTGCTATTGTTTCAAAGGATTTTGACTCCTCGCTTCGAAATGGAGTAAAAGGAGGAAGAATAGGGGGGTGATTCGAAAGGCGGTTGCTGGAATCGGGCAATAGCTTAGGCCAGATCCTTTAGATTGCGAAGGAATCCACCTTGGCCTGCGTCTTTCATGCGTTTTTGGAGTTGCTGCGCCTGACTCTTGGAACTATAAGCCCCAACGACTACCTTATACACTGTTTTACCATTAAGCTCATTAATGCTTACGACGGTCTTTTCTCCGAACTTCCGTCGAAGTTTTTCAACCTGGATCAGTACATTCCCATATTCGTAGAATGCACCAATCTGCACACCGTAACCTGATGGGTTTTGTTTTTGTACATCAAAAAGAAAAAGTCCCTGGCCATTAGATACGGTATTTTCAACCTCCTTAGGAGGGGTAATCGTTTCTTTGCGGCGTAGGGCTTCTGCCACCGCTCGCCCGGCATTGACGCGGCCATAGCCATATTTTACGGAATGACCATTGCTGTATTCGCTCGGTGATCCAATCTTATCTGCTGTTTTTTGCAGGATGTCTTTGACTTCTTTGGCGGTCAAATCAGGGTTGGCAGACAGAATTAGGGCGCAAATTCCCGCCACCAGGGGGGTAGAACTTGAGGTTCCCCCGAAGTGCTTGTAGTGTTTGCCACGAGAGCGACCATCTCTCCAGTACTTATAGTTGCCACTCTCCCAGTCTAAGCCTTCGTCCCACCAGGCCCTGGCAGCCAATATGGGCCAGTCTCCGTTAGAGGGAGCACAGACTGATACTTCTCTACCGCGATTAGAGTACGAAGCATAGGAATCTTGGCTGGTACTAGCTGCGACAGCAATTACATCTGGATGAGCAGCATAGAAGTTGACAAAATCTAAGTCATCATTTCCGACGGCAAAAAGGATGATACAACCTTTCCCTTTTCGACCCTTGCGCGCTGCTCTGGCAATGGCCTCTTCCTTGATTCGATTGAGTCGGAAATTGGCATCTGTGGTCCCCCAACTACAACTGATGATATCTGCTCCTTGATCGATGCAGTAATCAAACATTTGTTCGGTAGAGCGAGCGCTGAAAGAGGTTCCACTGATGGGCATGAAACGTGCCTGTGGCGCTGCACCGACCATACCTTGACCATTTGTAGCGGCAAGTGCCACACTAGCACAAGGGGTACCATGCGTAAAACGTTTATCTCCTTGCAATAGACTAGAAGATTGATTCCAGAGGTCGAAAGGCTTTGTAACTTTTCCCTTTAAATCAGGATGGGTCAAGTCAAAACCATTATCTATGACTGCAACAGTCACCTTGTTTGAACCTGTGCCACCTAAACGCCGCCAGGCATCTACAATCTTGGCATCGGCCCCTTTGCGTAAGCGATAATCTACATCTGCGACAAAGCCGTTGTTTTGCAAGTGCCATTGGTGATCTACCAGATCGTCATGCGGAGCGGTAAAGGCATACTCATCCAACATGGTATCTAGATCGGGCTCAGCCATTTTCACCAAAGAAATGGACTGAAGAAAATTGGCAACCTTAATGGGATTGGGAGAATTTGGTGTAACCTTAGCTATGATGCGATTATCGTCTCTACGTTCTACAAGATCTAAGGCATATTCTTCTAAAACGATCTGCTGTTCGCTCTGATCCACCCCTTCCTCAAATGTAATATAGATCTCACCCGTAGGAACGAGGGGGCGTTCACTGCCCTCCGAAAAGTATACATGCGTCCCTAGCTCGACTTCATCTTTGCTTCTGACTTCGTCCAGGGCATCATCCAGGTTGTTATCCCCTTGGTTTAAGGTAACGACCTCAAACCCTCCTAAGTTCTTGAAAATGTGTTTGTCAACAAACGCTTGATCTTTGTCTTCTTTGGTTTTTAGTCCAACGAGGCTTTTGCTTTTCTTGAGGGTTAGCTCCCCGTTACCATTTTTGATGGTTAACTTGCTCATATGTTAGGTTACATTTTGTGGGTTGGGTCCAGTTACCACAGAAACGGTAGGAAGCAATCTGATATTTTACGATCAGGCATGACTTACTACATTTTCATAGATGGTGACCCTAGCAAATGTACTTGATTTGTAGTGCAATATATATTTTTTGAGGGACTCTGTGTTGTTCAATAGGAGAGACCTAAGTCGAAAACCAAGGCGAAGAACAATTAGAAATATAGGACTAGAGCTAGTTGTCCATCCACCTGAACAAATAGTCGATTATGAAATTTCGGAGAAATCCACCTAGGAATTTTCTGTCAATAGATCATTCAGGTTCGATGCCTAGTATAAGATTGAGCGTCCCATAGTTGCTCCAGCTTTGTCCACTCAGCTCCGGTCGATCCAAGCCAAAGCCATAGTCCAAACCAATCATTCCTAAGAAGGGGAGCTGTACCCTAAAGCCCACACCGACTGCTGGCCTTAAATCGCCTAGATTAAATTGACTACTGCTTTTCCAAACATTTCCTGCTTCTCCGAAAGCCAGCAGAAAAGCACGAGTTGATGCCGAATTGATTAAGGGGTATCTGATTTCTGCTGAAAACTTGGCAAAAGAAGCCCCCCCTCCGTTCAAGGTACCTTCCAGATAATCAGCTGGATACCCTCGCATAGAAATCAAATCATTGCCAGCAAAAGCTAATTGTTGTGTGTTTGTCCCATTCCCCCCTACTTCAAAGCGTTCGAATGGAGGCACCCCAATGCTATTATCATAGGCACTTAGCCATCCTGTTTTACCACTTAACTTGAAAATCCACCTTTTGGTTATCGGGGCATACCATTCGGCATTAACGCGCCATTTGTGGTATTCCATCCACTTAAAAGTCTGACTGGTTTGATTGCCGAAAAGAGTGTAGGGAGGAGTAATTTGTCCAGACAACTGCACCTTGAGTCCTTTGGTTGGATAGAAGGGATCGCTAAGGCTATAATAAGTCAAACTTTGCTTGAAGTACAAATTGTTGAAGTTTCCTTGACTGATTGTACTTCCATCCTCTAGAAGAATATCATCAAGCCCATTCAATTCAATGTGTTGGTAGCTGAGCGCTGAGGTAGCAATAAAGTTGCCATCCAGCCAATTGAGCCTTTTGCCTAATTGTATGCTTCCTCCGATGGTACTCATCGATGCAAAAGGATTTTCATCCGTAACGCTGCTGTGATTAGTGAATCGTTGATAAAAGGCGGATAGCGTCAGGCTGTTCGGCTTTTTCCCTCCCAACCAGGGTTCCGTGAAAGAGAAATTCAAACCCTGATAATCACGTCCTGTCGATTGAGCCCGCAAAGAAAGGGTTTGGCCATCACCTATTGGCGTGAAGGTACCTTTGTTCTTCTGAAAAAGTTTCCGTAGAGAAAAGTTATTCAACGTTAGACCTATAGTTCCAACTAGACCTCCTCCCTGATCGCTAGCAGCCGGGTTCCAGCTGGCCGATAGCTCATATTTTGAAGAGGGTTGTTCTTCTAGCTTGTACTCTAGGTCGACCGTCCCATCTTCGGGGTTCACCTTGGTAGTCATATCCAAGGTTTCTGGATTAAAGTATCCTAAGTTAATTAAGGCTTGTTGAGAGCGTAGAATGTCAGCCCGGCTAAAGGCTTTTCCAGGCTGGGTATGTAAGGCCCGGCGGATTACGTGCTCATGTGTTTGTTCGTTGCCAGTGATAGCAACTTCTCCAATTTTAGCGAGAGGGCCTTCCGTAAGCTGTATTTCCAGATCTATTTCATGATTTTGCAGGTAGGTAATGGTAGGATTGGCATCAAAGAAGAGAAATCCATTGTCCAAGTACAGGGCACTGATATCACGCCCTTTCGGATCAAAGCGCAGCCGTTGTTCGAGTAGTGTGGGGTTGTATACGTCCCCTGGCCGAATGCCTAAGACCTTGTTCAGGGTGGCGGTAGAATAGACTATGTTCCCCTTCCAACTGATATTTCTAAATCGATAAGGAAGCCCTTCGGTAATGGTGAAGTTGATGTTCAAGCTTGTTCCAAAAGTATCGATCTGGACTTGATCGATGGTAGCGTCTAGGTATCCTTTAGTTTGATAATACTGAAGAATAGCTTGCTGATCTGATTCTAGAACTGATGGCAGAAAGGTTTTTCGGGATAGCGGCTTATGCTTGCCCTTCGTTTGCATTTGCTTTCGCAAACTTTGGTCAGAGAGGACGGAATTTCCCGTAAAATGGATTTCGTTCACCTTTGTTTTTTCTCCTGGGGTAATCTGCACCTCTAAGCGGAGACCTTGATGCGGATCTTTAAGTTGGGGGATAATATCTACTTTTGCGAAATAGTAGCCCTTTTCCAAAAGCCATTGCTTTACATTCCGCTGGACTCTCGTTTTAGCCTCCTGGCTTACACTGGCGGATAGAATCAGGTCTTGTGCAATGATTTTCCGCAGCGGTTCTTGCCATTTTCGTTTTACACCTTTTACATGGAAGGCAGATAGCCTAGGCATCTCTTGCACTACAATCTTCAGAAAGATGATGTCTCCTTTACGGTCTGTCTCCAGAATCTGGATATCCCGAAAAAGTTGGAGTTTCCACAAAGCCTTGATAGCCTTCTGAATCTGCGAGCCTGGGATTTGAATACGATCTCCGACTTTGAGACCTGAGATGGTTACAAGGGCTTTATCGTTCGCTTGCTGCATGCCTTCAACCGTCACGCCACCGATTTCTAGCCATTCTCCAGTCGAAGTCAGATTCTCTTCAGTGCTTTGTGCAGATAGCCATCCCACTAGCAACATACCTACCCAAAGGCATAGCTTGGTTTTTTTCATAGATTCTAATGCTCATTAAGTAAGATTGAGTAGAAGATGCAATACCCCATCAGCCTTACCGAATGAATGTACAGGCATCGATAGGCTATTTTCCTTATCTCAATCCAATTTAAGACAGATGTGTTGGCTTCGAAGAATGTTTTAATTGAAGGCGTAAAACCAGGGAGCTCCCCAATAAAAGGTATACGCAAACGACCGCTATGGGTCTATACTTTAAAGACTGTAATGTAGGGTAAAGGGTTGGTTGTCAATTAAAAAAGTTTCATTTTGATGCGTTTGCCATGAAGTGGAAAAAGTAAGCGCCCGAATTTTGTGCTAGCAAAATTCGGGCGCTTAGGTTGGCGTTTTTTCAGATCTTTGTATTACTCTGGTTCGAAACCAAGTACAATGTTGAAATCTCCAAGATTGTTCAGTGTTCTGGCACCCGGCTTATCAAATCCAAGACCATAATCGAACCCGATCGTACCAAACATAGGTAGAAATACCCGAAGTCCCATACCAACAGATCGCTTGAGATCAAATGGGTTGAAGTCGCGAAGACTTCTCCAAGTATTACCACCCTGGGCAAAGGCCAGCACGTAGATCGTTGAGCTAGGATTTACGGAAAGTGGATATCTTAGTTCTAAAGTAAACTTGTCGAAAACTGGGGTGGGAACCGTCGCAGAGGTACCATTTGGATCTAAGTTAGCTTCAAGTTGGTTCTCTTCATAACCCCGTAAGGAGATAATATCCACACCTGCAAAACCAAACTGCTGATTGTTGATACCATCACCACCCACTTGGAACCGTTCGAAGGGTGAAGTTCCAATGTCTCTATTGTAAAACCCTAGGATACCGATTTTTGCCTGCGCTTTTAACACTAACTTACCTGCATTACTACTAGGGTCATTCCCTCCCGCAAGTGTGGTATACCATTCCGCATCAAAGCGCCATTTGTGGTATTCTAACCAGCGAAATCTTTCTTCTGGTGTTTGTTCGGCGTAGTTGGCGTTTCTATTAAAAATAGAGTAGGGAGGCGTTAACTGAACGGATAAAGAGATTTTAGAACCATTCGCAGGGAAAAGAGGATCACTTACGGTGGTTCGAGCGATGGTCTGCTTAATACTGAAGTTGTTGAAACTACCAGAGTTTACGATAGTACCATCATCCGTTCGGAAGTTCGTCCAGTTGTTGAGGTTCAGGGCTTGAATATTGATAGCTGTGCTAGAGATGAAGTTGTCATCTGGCCAGCGAAGCCGTGTCCCCAAGCTTACAGAGATTTGCGAAATATCGAAGCTTTGTCCTGTGAAGGCAAACCGGTTGTAGAACGCGGCTACAGTAAAGGCATTTGGCTTTCTTCCTCCTAACCAGGGTTCGGTTAAGGAGACGTTGTACGACTGATAGAATTCTCCATTCGTTTGTGCCCGAATAGATAGCCGCTGGCCATCACCTTGCGGTAGAGGACGCCAAGCCTCCCCCTTAAACATGTTCCGTAAGGAGAAGTTATTAAAGGAGACGCCCAAGGTACCGATCACTCGGCGGAATCCCCCCCAACCGGCAGATAGTTCCAATTGATCCGACGGTTTTTCTTCTACGGTATATTCAATGTCAACAGTACCTCGGTTTGGATTCACTGGAGTATTGATACCAAGTGCTTCGGGGTTGAAATAGCCTAGGTTGACAATCTCACGCTGTGAGCGAATGATATCAGAACGACTGAACTTGGACCCTGGCCGGGTTCGAAGTTCCCGGCGAATAACGTGTTCGTGCGTTCTATCATTCCCCGCAATCACTACTTTATCGATGGTTGCCTGCGGCCCTTCAAAGATTCTAATCTCCAAATCGATGGAATCGCCATCAATGGCTACCTCTGCTGGATCAACCTGGAAGAATAGGTATCCATTATCCATATATTGAGTACTCACATCTCGGCCATCCTGGCTAAAGCGCAGCCGGGTTTCCAGCAATTCTTGATTATAGATATCTCCTCTGTTGATTCCCAAGATACTTTGCAGCGCCTCGGTCGTATAGATAGTATTACCTTTCCAGTCAATATCGCGGAAGTAGTATTGGGACCCTTCTTCAATAGCCAGGTTAATCATGACCAAGCCATCATCATTTCGCCACACACTATCTTCCTGGATTTGTGCATCTCGATAGCCTAACTTATTGTAATAAGCAATCAATTTATTTTTATCCTCCTCAAAGTCGTCCTTGATTAGCTTAGATGAGGCGAAGATTTTACGCTTTCGCCGAGTGTTTTTCATTTGCTTTCGGAGCTTCTTGGCGGGGATACTATTATTACCCGTAAAGGTAATGTCGTCAATCTTCACTCTTGATCCACGGTCGATATCAAAGATGAGTAATACCGAATTGATTCGAGCAGTATCTTGTTGCTCGATCACATCTACATTAACATCCAGGAATCCTTTATTAATAAAGAAATCTTGAATAGCTTCAGAAGAATTAACTTTGATATTTTCGGTGACGATTCCTCCCTTGAGCAGGAAGCGATTTACTTCATCATTAAGGTCGTCATGGTAAGACTTCTTGGTTCCTCGGTAGGTGTGTCGAGATAGGCGAGGTCGTTCTTGTAGGTGTACTTCCAGAAAGATCACGTCTCCAATCACCTTTTCCTGTACGATCTTTACATCTGTAAAAAGCCGTAATTTCCAAAGGGCTTTGATCGCTTTAGGAATCTCTGGTCCGGGGATTCTGATATTTTCTCCGATTTTCAAGCCAGTTACCCCGATGATGGCATTGTCATCACTGAAGTTGGCACCAAGTACGGTGATACCACCGATCTCGAAGTCCTTTGGTTCCCCATAGGTCAGGACACCAAGGGTATCAGCGACCTGTGCCCCCAAGAAAAAAGGGCTCAAACAAACGAAACAAAAAAGTAAAAGATTTTTTTTCATCCTCTTATTCTAATTAAAGCACCGGAGTTCCTAGGATCAATTACGAACTCCAACTTCGCAGTGGAAATACACTTTTACGGATTACTTGACCGCAATTTTGGATGGCTGTTGCTTTGGGTGTGTTTTGATTCAGCCACTACCAAAACGAACCAGATCTTCATCTGTTGCCAGCGGAAATGCAATTTCTGGGACGCTTTGGGTTAAAACCTAAACCTCTTTTTTGCGATTCAATGACAAGTCCCGTACAGTGGACAGAATTTATCAGAGAAGGATTCACAAATGAAAGAGAGTAGGTCACAAACAATGGTTGTATGACTATACCAATTGCTCGCTAATTTTTCCAAAGCGTCGTTCCCGGTTTTGATAGTCGATAATGGCTTGGTAGAATTGGTTTTTTCTGAAGTCAGGCCAAAATACCGGACTGAAATACAATTCTGAGTAAGCCAGTTGCCAGAGCAGAAAATTGCTAATTCTCCTTTCGCCACTAGTGCGGATCAATAGTTCAGGATCTGGAATTTTGCTAGTGCTTAGCGATTGAGCGAGGCGTTCCTCATCAACTTCTTCAGGAGAAATGGCACCCTCTTGTACTTGTTTAGCCAATTTTTGGGTGGCTTGGGTGATGTCCCATTTGCCACTGTAATTGAGTGCCAGAATGAGGGTCATTCTGGTATTATTTTTGGTGTTTTCGATGCCCTTAAGAAGAGCGGAGTGCGTCTCCTTGGGCAGTAGGCTTATGTCCCCAATAGCCTGTAATTTGATGTTATTTTTGTTGAGGGTGTTGATTTCCTTGTGGAGTGTTTCGACTAGCAATCGCATCAATGCGCCGACTTCTAGTTTTGGGCGCTTCCAATTTTCTGTAGAAAAGGCATAAAGGGTTAAATAAGAGACCCCAAGTTCAGCCGCCGCTTCTGTCGTTTCGCGAACAGCTTTCACTCCGTTTCGATGGCCAAAGACACGCGGTTTACCATGTTGCTTGGCCCATCTGCCATTGCCATCCATAATAATGGCAATATGTTTGGGGAGTTTTTCAGGTATGATCTCTGATTTAAGTTCCATTTTCTTGGCTTCGACGCTTAGCACACCTAGCTATCTTTCTACGTGGGTAACATGACTTACTTTCCTTGACTAGAGTATAATGGCCATGACCTTATTCGCTATTACTTTAGGTCTTTAAGTATTGCCACTTCACGCTGGCCGAGGGAAATACCCAGGAAGAGATTTTCTAGGTAGCTACCAGGTTCTCAAAAATTCGCACAAAGTTAAGAAGATTTATGTAAAATAGGCCACTTTGCTAAATCTGTCGTATTTTGTGCAGATTAAACGACACCAAATGAAGTTTGAAGAATATCCATATGAACGACCAGAGATGGTCGATTTTTCCACCCGATTTGAGACTTTACTTAATCAATTTAAGGAAGCACCTGACCTTGCCACACAAAACCAGCTCTTTAACCAGATTAATGAAATGCGCACTGCATTTACGTCGATGTACAACATTTGCTACATTAGGCATACGATCGATACGGCTAATGAGTTTTACGAAAAAGAGAATGCTTTTTTTGATAAAGAGATGCCTGCCTACGAGGGGTTGAATACTCAATTTTACCGTTTGCTTCTTGAATCCAAGTTTAGAAAGGAATTAGAAGCAAAGTGGGGTAGCCAGTTATTCACCATTGCTGAGCTAAGGTTGAAAACTTTTAAGCCTGCCATCCTTCATGATATGCAGGAAGAAAACCGTTTGAGTAGTGAATATGTGAAGCTGAAAGCCAGTGCCAAGATCAATTTTAAGGACAAGGAGCATAATTTATCCTCGATATTTGTGGAAGAGACTGGGCCGGATCGAGACTCTCGGGCAGCTGCAGCTCGTGCCAAATGGGCCTTTTTTGAAGCGAATGCTGATGCATTTGATTCTATCTTTAATATGTTGGTCAAAACAAGGCATGGGATCGCAAAAAAATTGGGCTTTCAAAATTTTATTGAGCTAGGATATGCGCGGATGCTGCGTTCTGACTATAATGCAGAAATGGTTGCCCATTTTCGCGAACAAATTCGACAATATGTTGTACCTTTAGCCACGTCGTTATACGAACGACAACGAAAGCGTTTGGGGATTGACCAGTTGAAGTATTATGATGAAGAGTTTCGGTTTGCCTCTGGCAATCCTGCCCCGCAAGGAGATCCGAAGTGGATTATTAACAACGCTAATGAAATGTACAGTGAACTTTCTGAGGAGACGCATGAGTTTTTTCGCTTTATGCAAGATAATCAACTCATGGATTTGGAGACAAAGCCCAGTAAGGCCACTGGTGGATACTGTACGTACATAGGAAAATTCAAAGCTCCCTATATATTTTCTAATTTTAATGGGACAAGTGGTGATATTGATGTGCTAACGCACGAGGCAGGTCATGCCTTCCAAGTTTATGCTAGCCGCAATATTGGTATCAATGAATACAATTGGCCTACCTATGAGGCCTGCGAAATTCACTCCATGAGCATGGAATTCTTTACTTGGCCATGGATGCACTTGTTCTTCAAAGCAGACACTAACAAATACAAGTTTGCGCACTTGAGCAATGCTATATGCTTTCTTCCCTATGGAGTGGCAGTGGATGAATTTCAGCACTTTGTGTACGAGCATCCCGAAGCAACTCCCAAGGAAAGAAATAAAGCATGGAAAAGTATTGAACAAAAATACTTACCCCACAGAGACTACGACGGAAATCAGTATTTAGAAAATGGAGGATTTTGGCAAAAACAGAGCCATATCTACTCTTCGCCATTTTATTATATTGATTACACTTTGGCCCAAATTTGTGCTTTCCAATTTTGGCTCAAAGATCAAAAAAACCATAGACATGCATGGGCGGACTACCTTCGACTATGCAAGGCGGGAGGAAGTAAATCTTTTCTCGAACTAGTCAAGCTGGCTAATCTAAGTTCTCCCTTCGAGGACAATGGGATAGCCTCCGTCGTTAAGGACATCAAAACATGGTTGGATTCTATAGATGACAGTGACTTCTAGCCCCACAATCTAGTCACCTGGATCGTGCTGACCGAAATAGTCAGTTCTTGTTGCTGTTTCATCGCCTGAAGCTTCTACTCGTTAGAGTATTAGCCTGGTGTAATTGTGAATCACAATCTCTATACTGATGGACGTAATATTACTTAGTTTTTTGACTGCTTTCACGCTGACGTATTTTGCCATTCCCTCAATTATTTTTCTGGCAAAGGAGAAACGAATATTTGATGAACCTGGGAATCGTAGCTCACATAAGGTGAATACTCCTTCTCTAGGGGGAATAGCCATTTTTGCTGGTGTACTTTTCTCGATTGTCCTTTGGACGCCCTTTGGAGAGTTTAATCAACTCCAATATATTCTCTGTGCTTTTTTAATTCTATTCCTGGTGGGAGCGAGAGATGATGTCTTACCGATGGCTGCAAATAAGAAGATGTTCGCTCAAATTCTGGCAGCAAGTATCTTGGTATTTAAATCGAATATAGAATTAACGGGCCTCTATGGTTTATTTGGAATGGAGGGAGACTTGCCCTATTGGCTATCTTCTTTGCTCTCTATCTTTACCATCTTAGTTATTGTTAATGCTTTTAATCTCATTGACGGAATAAATGGATTGGCAGGGTCTGTGGGTTCTTTGATTGCCTCTACATTAGGTTGTTGGTTCATTTTGACAGAACATTTCGAATATGCGATTGTCGCTTTTGCTTGCGTCGGAGCAATTGTGGCTTTCTTGAAGTATAATTTTACACCGGCAAAAATATTTATGGGAGATACCGGCTCTCTTCATATAGGTTTGGTGTGTGCTATTTTAGTCATAGAGTTTATCGATATCAATTTCCATTTGCCTGAAGGGGCTCCCTTCAAACTAGGAGCTACTCCCGTAGTAGCTATTGGCATTATGATTATTCCTTTGTTTGATACCATTCGTGTGTTTATCACCCGGATAGTCAGAGGGTATTCGCCTTTCCACCCTGATCGTCGGCACATTCACCATCTATTACTTGATTATGGTTGCAGCCACATGCGGGCGACTGGTATCCTATTATTTGTGAATGTGATCTTTATTTCGTTTGTGCTTGCTTTTCATAGTGTAATTGAATTACACCTGCTATTTTGTACGGTACTAGTAGCTGCTACTGGTTTGACTTATTTTTTGCACAATGCTGTGGTAAGAAAAAAATGGCAGCGACAAACTCGCATATCGTCGCCTAAACGGAAGCCACAGCCTTCGGAATCTACGGTATAAATGCTGCAAATTGCCCTTGTTTTTCTAGGAGGAGGTCTGGGGAGCTTATGTCGCTACGGAATTGCGCGTATGCTCTCGAGCCAAGCCTTTCAGTTTCCATTAGCGACACTACTGGCCAACATCATCAGTTGTGTAGTGTTGGGATATTGCACTGGATTGTTGCTCAGGGAGGGTATATCAACGTCTGCCCGCCTCCTGATTATGACGGGATTCTGTGGAGGTTTTAGTACTTTTTCGACCTTTACAGGAGAAACCTTTTTGTTAATGCAAGAGGGGCAACACCTACTTGCCCTCCTAAACATCGCAGGTTCTATTCTTATTTGCTTGGTATGCTTTTACTTGGGGATGGTATGGGCTAAATAGATACTTAGTTGCTTCCCTTTATACGCTCATACTGGTATCCAACATAACCAGATCATAAACGGCATCAATGATATCATCTACGCTAGGCTTAGAATAATAATCGCCGTCATCACCGAAGGGAGTGCGATGTGAGGTAGCCGTTAAAGTCTTTGGTGGAGCATCTAAGTATAAATAGCCGTTTTGCTTTTCCAATACTTCCTGCATCATAAAAGCGGTAGCCCCTCCTGGCACATCTTCATCCAAAAACAGAATCCGATTGGTTTTTTTCAAAGAGGCTGAAATACGATGCTCTAAGTCGAATGGTAGGAGGGTTTGTACATCAATCAGTTCTACCGAGATTCCTATATCTGTTAATTGCTCGATGGCCTCTGCGGCAATGCGACAACAAGAGCCATAGGTTACTAAGGTAATATCTGTGCCCTTGTGTAGTACTTCTGGAACGCCCAAGGGAACGGTAAAGCGATCTAGGTTAGCAGGGAGCATTTCCTTCTGACGATAGCCATTCAAGCATTCTACAATAATCGCTGGATCATCTGATTGCAACATCGTATTGTACATACCAGCGGCCTGTGTCATGTTACGAGGAACCAGTAGATGGATACCTCTCATAGATTGGATCAACATGCCCATGGGAGAGCCCGTATGCCAAATCCCCTCTAGTCTGTGACCTCTGGTACGAATAATAGCTGGCGCTATTTGTTGGCCATTAGTACGATAGCGCAGGGTAGCTAGATCATCGGTCAAAGCGGAGAAGGCATAGGCCAGATAATCCAGGTATTGGATTTCAGCGATAGGGCGGAGACCGCGCATGGCCATGCCAATAGCTTGGCCTACGATGGTCCATTCCCGGATGCCGGTATCGAAAACACGTTCTTCTCCATACTTGGCTTGCAAACCTGCAAAAGCTTGGTTCACATCACCAATCTTACCAACATCTTCTCCGAAGGCGAACACCTCATCATAGTTAGATAAAGCCTGATCAAAGAAAGAATTTAGAATCTCAAATCCATTTTTGGTCGGTGCATTATCGTGGTAGATGGCGGGTACTATCGGCACCTTCAAGGCTGATTTCTCCGTCTCACTATACAGATGCGGTTTGTATCTTCGCTTTAGTTCTAGTTGCTTTGTATTGATCCATTCGAGCAGGACGGATTTAGCGACATGCTCTTCTTTTCTAAGCAACCGTTGCATTTTTCGAGCACTTCTTAATAGCTCACTGAGCACGGGGCTCATCAACTCATCCAAGGCTCTATTGATGACTAATGCAGCATCTTTTTCAACAGTGTGTTGCAGAATATTCTGATAGATCTCTCGGAGTTGCTTGAGTTCGGCCAAGTTAGGACTGGTAAAAGCAGTCCAGGCTTTTTTCTTACCCTCCTTTACTTGATCTTTCACTTTTATTTTAATGGCATCGAGCTCTCCGGGGGTGGCTAAGGCATTTCTCAAAATCCAACTCTCCATATGTGCAATGCCATCCATCTCTTTTTCCCAGTTTAAACGCTCCTTAGATTTATAGCGCTGATGCGAACCAGAGGTAGAATGGCCAAAAGGTTGAGTGCATTCTCTGATGTGGAATATGGCTGGAATGTGTGTTTCTCTAATCTTTCTAATGCCTTGTTCGAATGCTTGGCAGAGGGACTCATAATCCCAGGCTTCTAGGGTGTAGATATCAAGCCCCGTTCCTGACTCATCATAACGGAATCCCTCAAGTACCGCAGAAATATTTTCCTTGGTCGTTTGATACTTAGCGGGTACGGAAATGCCGTAGCCATCGTCAAATATCACGAAGGCGATTGGTACCTGCGTTACACCTGCTGCATTCACCGCTTCAAAGAAGACTCCTTCTGAGGTGGTAGCATCTCCCAAGGTACAAAAGCTTACTTCTTGGCCCTGGCGGGAGAAAGCAGACTGATGTAAACTTGTATTTTCTTTGTAAGTTTTAGAGGCAAGCGCCAAGCCTAAGGCATGGGGGATCTGCCCAGCTAGAGGAGATAAGGAACTTGCAACATTGTATTGGTCCTTCAGAGCTAGCCAATTCCCTTCTTTATCTACCAAAGGGGTGCTGAAGTGGTTGTTCATTTGCCTTCCACCCGAGTAGATATCATTTTGTGTGTCAGCATATAAGGCGGAGAACAATTGCTGAGCATTGGCCAGGCCTTTGGCTAGCATAAAGGTTTGATCGCGATAATACCCTGAATAGAAATCTCCTTTTTGGAAAGCTCTGGCCATGGCAAGCTGTGGAATTTCCTTCCCCGCACTGCCTAAGCCAAATTTGGCTTTGCCAGATAGTACTTCTTTTCTAGTCGTTCCACTGATTTCACGACTTAAACAAGCCCACTCAAAATCTTGTAAAACATTTAGCTTCAGATCTTTGGGAGATGTCTTCTGTAGGTCTATCGCTGTCATCTATTGGATTTTGGCGGAGAAGTTGTTCGAAATCATCCCTGAAAATTTCCCTGGCATTCCGAACAACTTCAATAAACAATTTGGTTAAGGCTAAGTAGTTAGTTGAGGTAAAACCTCTGTGGTGGTCTTTGGCAGTAATAGCAGTTTCTACTCGGTATCAAGGGGATCACTAGTGTGCATCGGTGAGTGTTAGACTCCTCGTTAATGAAGGTTGCGCTCATTCATCACAACTTGGACTAATTAAGGGTCTCTATTAATTATAACAGTACAAAAATATAAAATGATTAGTAAACTCTCAAGTAATTGTAGTGAGTTCTCAATTAATTGGTGTTGTTTTACATTTTGATTACATTGTGTAAGAGAAGAGCAGGTAATTTGGATGTGGTTCTATCTTGTTGCTTTTGCTCCTTGTAATTGTAGGCTACTAGAGATCTATTGTAGGAAAGGCTACAGCCTGTCTGTAGTATTTGAGCCGGCTAGATCTAATTTTAAGAAGTGTGACTATGACAAAGAAAAATCCCAAGCGAAGCCCTGGTCGACCAACAGAAAAGCAAAGTGCTAACTTGGACCAGATTCTACGCATTGCGATGAAGTGTTTTGCTAGAAGTGGGTATGGTGGAGTGAGTCTGAGCAGTTTAGCTAAGGAAGCCGGAGTGGCAGACTCCTTGCTGCATTATCATTTTAAGAGTAAAGAGAATATTTGGAAAAGGGCGCTGCAATTGGTTGGGGGAGAGATTTATAAAGATTTAAAGGATTTAGTACCCTTGATCAAGGAGCTAGACGGTATTCAGCGACTAAAAATATTAAATCGTCAAATTGTATATATATCTGCCAGAAATCCTGAGTTTCAACAAATCATTGTACAAGAGGTCTTCTCAAAAACGGAACGATCCAAGTGGCTAGTAGAGGAACTATTGATTCCTATCTATTCTTTCCATGAAAGTGTACGCAGAGAGGAACAAGAAAAAGGCACCATCAAGAATATTCCACCGGCCAATTTGGTCAGTTTTATGTTTGGTGCGATTACGACCTTTTTTGCGCGTACTTATCAGATGGAAACACAGTTTGGGGTTAACTCCTATGATGATAAGGAGGTGGAACAACATGCTGATCTGATCAATGATTTAATCTTTAATGGATTATTGGTACGGGAAGATGCAAGCCAACCGAAAGAATAAATAATCCCCGTCTTTATTTTAGAGGCGCTGCTCACTAAGAGTTGGTGCCGACGGGGACTTCCTGCGTGCTTTTCTTCTGAAAGGAATGCTTAGGGGCCTCGCAAATGGGACAGCAGTAGTCGTCTGGGATTTGTTCAAAGGGTGTACCTTCCGAAATGCCTTGCTCTGGGTCTCCGTAAATACTATCATATTGGGTCCAGCAAGCAGGGCACTGATAAATATCCAATTCGATGTTTTCCTTTTGATCCTTTTCTTCTGTAATAGGGCTAACTAGGTTGGTGCCTTCACCTAATTGATCAAAGTATAGTTGACTCAATTCCATTAAAAGGGGAGGAAGCTCAATTTTATCTACATCTTGCGCATAGGTCTTATACACTCTTGTATTCGGGTCAAAGTTTTGACTGTGTAAAACATTATAAGTGGGACGCACCTGGAAATCACCTACGATGGTGGGCTGCGGATTTTTTACGATGACTACCGAAGTGAAATTTTTTCCATAATAGCTGCTAACACTAAAAGTTAGCCCGTAGGTGCTAATATCATTTTGATCAAAGTTTCGCACCATGAAGCGTTTTAGGTCCAGCGCTTCCATATCGTCTACGGGTAGATGCCAGTTTAATTCAAGAGAGGAGTGACGGACATTTATCCCATTCTTACCTAAGAATTTTTCCCAAGTGATTTTATGTTCGGCAGGAATGCCTTTGACGATAAATGATTTCCATGGCGTAATGCAAATCTTGCCAATTTTGCATGCTAAACAGAGATCGCACATGGCTTTCAAAAACCTCAGATTGTATTTGTTGTCTCGCCAGTACAACCCGAGCCAGTATTGATCAAGCCCCATCCGGTTCATGCCTTCGTAATAGGGAAAGGGATAAAAGGGGATGGAGAGGCCCTCGTTAAAGGTGCGGTTGTTGGTGTCTACAGAATTGTTAATGAGGTGAAAGAGGTCATCGATTCTATTGGCCTCTTCATAGAACTCCTCGATACTTTGGGCTATGGTAGCGATATCCCAGGTGTGAATGAGAACGGGATAATAATCTTCTTTCTCGTATTGAGGTAGGTGCAGATGGAGGTACCAGTAATCGTCGTGCGTGGAAGCAATGAAGTTGAGGTTCCCCGTAAAGAGTGGAACCAAACGTTGCTGAGGATCACAAATGTTTATTTCTAAGGTAGGTTGATACCGAAATTGCTCCAGAATGTAGAGGTAGGTGGTGCCCGTCAACCAAGGCGTGCTGGGGAAGATCTCCGCAGCTGCGTAGGAGCATACAATGTTTTGGTACTTCTTTTTACTCAACTCCTCGATATTGAATTGTGGAAATTGAGCCTTTACCTGATCTAGTTTCTCCGTTTTAGGGAACAGAATATCCTGTCGAGAGCCAAAGTGGAAATGATCTAGACCACTGCCTTCAATTAAGTGAATGATTTGTTTCAATTCACTAGGGGATAATACCCCTCCTTTTATCAGGATTCTCAGTAATTCACTTGCCATGGTCAGTTTGATTTGTCGGGTGATTTAGGTCGTGACAGCCTTGCTATGGCGGCTCAGCTGGCGTAAGATTACTTTGACTTCTGGTTTACAACTTCCGCAGCCTAGCCCGGCTCCCGTCACATTGCACAGTTCCTGGAAATCTTGGCAACCTCCCTTGATCTTTTTCTCCAGATTTCCCAGGCCAACATTATTACAGCTACAGACCATCCTTCCTTCTACTGGTTCTTTTGCCTGCTGTATTCTCAACAATTCTGTCCCGTCCTGATATAGGTTGACAACAAAAGATTTCAATGTCAACCAAAAATGTAGTTAATCGAGGAAGACGTATCGTAAGATACAGCGAAGCATTTAAGCATCAGGTAGTATCTTCCATCGAATCGGGGGAACTCAGTATAGCTGAAGCCCGAGTCAAATATGGGATTACTGGATGTGAGACGATCCAAACATGGATTCGTAAGCTGGGTAAAAATCATTTACTTTGTCGAGTAGTTCGAATAGAAAGTCCAATGGAGGTCAATCAAATCAAATTACTCAAAGCTCGAATTTTAGAATTAGAGCGAGCCTTAGCTCAAAACCCAGCTAGAATGTCTATCCAGTGAGGCCTACCTTCACCAGGCTTGCCAGGAGTTAGGCATGGATGTAGAGACTTTCAAAAAAAAAGAAGCTACTAAGCCTACAAAAGGCCCTGGAGTTGATGAAGAGTAGAATGCTGTTGACAGACTTTAGTTTGAGTCAATTATGTGTCCACTGGCAACTATCCAGGCAAAGCTATTATCAGGGGTTGAAAAGACAACAACTGAAGTCTTTGCAAGAAGACATCATTTTAGAATTAGTTCGGGAACAGAAGCATGTATTGCCTCAAAGTGGCGGTTTAAAGATGCTTCATCTGATTCGTCCTGATTTATCCAAGATGCACATTGACATTGGTAGAGATCGATTTTTCCAGCTGCTAAGGAGCCATGATTTACTGGTGAAAAGAAAGAGGAAGTATGTTTATACAACCGATTCCAATCACCCGTTTAAGATCTATGCTAATCGCATTAAAGGCTTGAAAATCAAAAGTATTTTTCAAGTTCTAGTCGCAGATATTACTTATATCCGAACACTAGAAGGTTTTCTGTATTTAGCATTACTAACAGACCTGTATTCAAGGAAAATCATAGCCTGGGATCTATCAGACTCATTGGAATTAGAAGGCTGCTTAAGAGCGCTAAGAAGAGCACTTAGGCTAGTTCCTAAACCAATGACAAAGACTAAAGACTGGTGTATTCATCATTCAGATCGTGGTTCGCAGTACTGTTCTTATGCCTATACAGATTTATTAAAAGCTAATCAGATAGGCATCAGTATGGCTGCGGCAGGCAATTGCTACGAAAATGCAACCGCTGAAAGAGTCAATGGTATTTTAAAATCAGAGTTTGCATTAGATCAAGGCTTCTCTACAAAAAGTATTGCCTTAAAATCTGTTCAAAATGCAGTTGACTTGTATAACCACAAAAGGCCACATAGAAGCCTTAATATGAATACCCCACAACAGGTATTTGACTCGAATTTCAATGAACTTTTTTGTTTCTGAGTTTTATAAAACTCAGAAACAAACATTCTATAACTGTAAACTTATTTCAGTACGTGACATTCAGTTCGCTTATCTGATAACTCTATTCGGTTTTCGATGAGTGTGCGAAACTCAGCAAATTCTGCTTTATCACCCATTAGGATGGCCCCCACTAATAAGTCGTTGTGGATGATACACTTTTTGTAGTATCGCTCTCGAATGTCTGTAAATACCACTTCTTCGTAAGAAGGATCATTAGCGGGGACGTTGATAGTACCGATACTGCATAAATCAAGGTCGTCAAACTTGAGGATATTCATCAAAGTAGAACCATGATAAATACTGGAGAAGTCTCCGTTAATAAATCTAGCCGCCATATCAGCCTGTTGTTCAGCAGCAGCGGTAATTCCATACAACTGTTGCTTAAATTCAGCCACCTCACCGATTGCAAAGATGCTTGGGTCTGAGGTTTGTAAATAATCGTTAACGATTATTCCTCTGCTACAGTCAATTCCTGCGTTCTTGGCCAGTTCTATGTTGGGACGTGTACCGATTGCAAAGACCACGGCATGACTGCTTATGGTTCTCCCACTCTTTAGCGTAATGGTCAATTGATGCTCCTTTTCTTCTTTGAAGATGGTACTTACTTCATTGTTGAAGAAGATTGGAATCCCTCGTTCACTGACATCCTCCGCCAAGAGTTTACTGGCAACAGTATCCAACTGGCGTTCCATCAGACGGGAAGCGCGTTGTACTAGGGTGATCTGTATACCCGTTTTCTTTAGCGCTGCGGCTATTTCCAACCCCAATAGTCCACCGCCAACGATCACCACTCTTTGCTCCTTGGAGGGGAGTGCGGTTCCTTTCAAGTATTCCTTTAAGCGGTCAGCATTTTCTTTGTGTCGAATGGTGAAGACCCCGGGCATTTGTAGTGGTACATCACGTGGGACGAAGGGACGACTGCCCATCGCCAGAATTAACTTATCGTAGTGATAAAGATTCCCCTTGGCATCCGTTACCGTCTTTTGCTGTTTATCAATGTGGTTGATTTTTAAACTCGGGATCAACTCAATATTCAATTCTTCTAGCTGATCTTTTTTCAGCTTCTGCAATTGTTCCCAGCTAAGGTGCTCACTTACGTATTCTGGTAAAAGTACGCGGTTGTAGAATGGGTGTGGCTCTAAAGAAAATACCTGTAAGTGATCAACTGGGTTAAGGCTGCGATAGGTATTTACAAAGCGGTAAGCTGCTGCACCCGCACCCACAATTACTACTTTCTGGCGAGCTTGTTGGTATTTCTTGACCTGTACGGCAGTATACTTGAAGTCTGGTTGTTTGGAACTGGGGTCTAGGAGAGGGTTGGTTAGATTATTAGCTCGACCAAAGTCATTTTGTAAGAGTTTGCCCCAGTGCATGGGAAGGAAAACTACTCCTTCTCGGTTAATATTAGATATGCTGATTTTGACCCGTACCTCGCCTCTACGACTATTGATGACTGCTAAATCATCGTTTTTCAACCCACGCACCGCTGCGTCTATCGGGTGCATACTGAGAAAAGGTGTGCCAATATGTTTAAGCAGCTTATTGACCTTACCTGTTCTTGTCATAGTATGCCACTGATCGCGTATTCTTCCAGTAGTTAGTACGAGTGGGAAGCTGCTATTGGTCGGTTCGGAGATGGGGAGAACACTGGCTGGGGTATTAAACCATGCCTTTTGCGTGTGGGTATAAAATTTCTTGTCAGTGAATAAGCGAGGGGTTCCGGGGTGGTCATCGAATGGGACTGGAAACTGAAAAGTACCCTCTTCTTTAAGTCTTTGGTGGCTTAGTCCCGAGATGTCAATATTGGTTCCTTTTGTTAATCGGCAATGTTCATCGTATACCTCGCTGGTATTGTTGTAGTCGAAACCCTCATACCCCATTTTTTGCGCAAAGCGCCAGAGGATTTCTGCATCAGGAAGGGCCTCACCAGGCGCCTCCATAGCCTTTGGAACAAAACTAATTCTACGATCAGAATTGGTCATCGTTCCTGCTTTTTCAGACCATCCTGCGGCGGGTAGAACCAGATCGGCATAGGCCAGCGTGTCAGATCGCTTGGAGATGTCCTGTACCACTACGAACTTAGCTTGCTCTAGGGCTTTCTCTACCTTCCTGGCATTGGGTAAGCTGACGACCGGGTTGGTGCAAATAATCCAGATTGCTTTTAGTTTTCCCGCTTCCAAGGCATCAAACATTTGGGTAGCTGTTAAACCTGGTTTGGCGGGGAGGTCTGGGACGTTCCAGAAGTCTGCCACTTCTTGGCGATGCAATGGATTCGAGAGTACCCGGTGGGCCGGTAATAGATTAGCCATGCCGCCGACTTCTCGTCCGCCCATGGCATTAGGCTGACCAGTCAATGAAAATGGCCCGCTTCCTGGCTTACCTACTTGGCCGGTAATTAGGCTTAGATTGAGGAGGGCATAATTCTTATCTACGCCATTAGCACTTTGGTTGAGCCCCATAGCCCACATGGAAATAAAGCTTTTTGCCTGACCAATATACTGGGCCGCCAATCGAATATCCTCCACTTTGATTCCGCAAAGCTCTGCCGCTTTGCGAATAGAGGTGCGCATAATTAATTGACGATAATTCTCAAAAAACTCCGTATGCTCCTCAATGAATTCTTTGTCCCACAGCTTGGTTTCTATTAGCCTCCTGGCAATTGCATTATAGAGTACTACATCTGTTCCAGGCTTAATTTGCAGGTGAAGATCCGCGATTGAGCAGGTTTGGGTGCGCCGGGGATCTACTACGACCACCTTTATGTCTGGATTTTCTTCTTTTCTTTTTTCTAATCTGCGGAAGAGAATGGGATGGCACCAGGCGGGGTTGGCACCCGCGATCATGAAGCAGTCTGCCAGCTCAATGTCTTCATAGGTGATGGGTACGCTATCTTCACCAAAGGTTTTCTTATAGCCTACTACAGCTGAACTCATGCAGAGGCGAGAGTTGGTATCGATATTATTGGTCCCAATAAATCCTTTGGCGAGCTTGTTGACGAGGTAGTACTCTTCGGTCAGGCATTGTCCTGAAACGTAGAAGCCAACACTATCCGGGCCATACTTTTGGATTAGAGATTTAAAAACGGCTGCTGCCCGGTCTAAGGCCGTATCCCAAGAAACCCGTTGCATGGGATGGTGCCGGTTCCAACGCATTTGCGGGAAGCGCAAGCGATCGCTATAATCTTGTACAACATAATGAAGATTCATCCCTTTGGAGCACAACATCCCCTTATTAACCGGATGATCCGGATCTCCTTCTACCTTCATTCTTCCCCTACTATCTTTTTTGATCAATACCCCACACCCAACGCCACAATAGGAACAAGTCGATTTCTGTGTTGTGTATTTCATATGCTGCACTGCTCTTTTCGAAAGGATGGAAAAGCCATAAAAGTGGCCCAAAACCAATGGGAAATTCTATACCATGGGTCTAGAAGACAGGCATTAGTAAATGCCTAAAACAATTGTTGAAGGAAAAATCGGACTAAAATTTAGCTCTGTAGGTGGACGTTTGAGCCCACTAAAACTGCATATGAGATGCCGAAAGGGTCTTACAAAGTTAGGGTAAACCGATTAATGCTCCAAGAAATCGATTAGGTGCTTGCGATAGTGATAATAATCTGGATGATTGAGAATCTCTTTGCGATCGCGTGGTCGCTCAAACTCTATGTTCAAAATATCACCAACTTGTGCCCTGGGACCTGAAGTCATCATGATGATTCGATTGGCGAGAAAAATAGCCTCATCGACATCATGTGTGATTTGTATGGCTGTAATCTTTTCCTTCTCCCAAACCTCCAACAATACATCCTGGAGCGCAGCCCGAGTTAGTGAATCTAGCATGCCAAATGGCTCATCTAGCAACAATATCTTTGGTCGAAGTGCAAAAGCTCTGGCAATACCTACTCGCTGTTGCATCCCCTGAGAAAGCTCACTTGCTTTTTTATGGAAAGCATCCTCCAAGCCGACTTTACTTAGATAGTACTTGCAGATATCCTTCTGTTCGCCTTTAGAAGCGTGCGGGAATACCTGTTTTACACCTAAGAGTACATTCTCCAAAGCGGTCATCCAAGGGAACAAACTAGGAGCCTGGAAGATCACCCCTCGGTCTGGCCCCGGCCCAGCAATAGGAAATTCATTGAGGTAGATATTTCCACCAGAGATATTATTCAAGCCTGCGATCATGGTCAGTAGCGTCGTTTTACCACAACCTGAATGTCCAATGATTGAGACAAATTCTTCCTTCATGATCTGGAGCTGCAAATTCTCCAGGACAACATAATCTCCCTTGGGTGTCGGATATATCTTGGTGAGATCTTTTATGTTGAGCATAACATCTCTCAAACTAGCAAGGGAGGGATGGGTGATACTTCCAGCAGTCATATAATATCTGATTTGGCCTGACGAAATGTGAGAGTTATTCCTCCCGATCAGTCAGAGTGGATTTTCGATAGGATTTTTTCTACGCTACGCCCGGTCTTTTTTCTTTCTGAAGAATGGGAAGGTTCTGCTGTTGGGCATCATGGGCTGATAGTCTGGTAGAGTGAATTCAGCCTTTTTCTCCAACTTCGCTGCTTCCCCTAAGTCCACGAGATAATTCAGAATGGCCGTTCTGACCTCTTTGAAGTTAGGGTCAGAGTTGAGGGCTTTCTTGTCGCGTGGGCGATCCAGCTCAATGGTATATTCTGGTCCTAGCGTAGCATTGGGGCCAGGATTCAATGGGATGATCCGGTCCGCCATAAAAACCCCTTCGTCCACATCATTGGTGATCAACAAGGCGGTGCGTCGGTTCGCACTCCAGATCCGTAGTATTTCCTCCTGTAGCACACCTCGGGTCAATGCATCCAATGCACCTAGTGGCTCATCCATCAATAGCATCTCGGGGTCCATAGAGAGGGCGCGTGCGACTGAAACCCGCTGGCGCATCCCTCCCGACAACTCCTTGGGGAGCTTGTTCTTGGCTGGCGTAAGGTGAACCATTTCAATGAATCGCTCCGTATGCTCTGTAATCTGCTCCTGCGACCAGTCCGAATGGACTTCCTTAACCGCTAGGGCGACATTTTGGAATACATTCAGCCAGGGTAATAGAGAGTAGTTTTGGAAAATAATGCCGCGTTCATGGCTCGTCCCCTTGATCGGCTTCCCTTTGAATAATACCTCTCCTTCATCTGGCTCCAGGAGGCCACTAATAAGGTTGATCAAGGTGGTTTTTCCGCTACCCGTAAATCCCACGATAGCTAGAAACTCACCCTCTTTGATCGTCAGATTGATATTGGAGAGTACCTCGGTTCGGGTTTCTCCCTCCCCGTACCATTTACTTACATTTTTGAATTCAACTATATTTCCAGACATCTTGGATGGTATTAACTGTGATGAAAACTGGGCGTGAAGCTTCCAACTACTGCGTTTCAAAAGAAACGGATTGTTGAACGAAAAGCATGACACGATCTAGTAGGAACCCAATAATACCGATCACGAACATGGCTACGATGATCTTTGCATTGGAATCATTTGCACCATTCTGAAACTCTTCCCATACGAATGAACCTAAACCAGGACTCTGTGCCAATAACTCAATGGCGATTAATACCATCCAAGCCACAGAAACGGTGATTCGAAGCCCGGTAAAGATCAATGGAATAGAAGAAGGGATAATGATCTTGAAAATCTTTTTACCCAGGCTTAGTTGTAGCACTTTGGCTACGTTCATATAGTCTGTTTTGACACTAGAAACCCCCAAACTCGTGTTTACCAAAGTAGCCCACATGGCACACAGCCCTACGCTGATAGCTGCGATGATAAAGGACTTGTCTAGCTCGGGATCTCTAATCAAGGTTTTAACAATCATGAAAACCAAGAGTAGCCATACTACCGGAGAAACGGGCTTAAAAATTTGAATCAACCAGTTGAAGGCTGTTTTTAGATTCTCATTTAAGCCAGTAATGATCCCGATGGGAATGGCGATGAACATGGCCAGTAGGAATCCAGCAAAAACGGTCTTGATACTGGTGACGATCTGGTCAATGAAAGATGGACGACCCGTATATTTGATGGGTTTGAGGCCTTGGGCTTTGCGGTCGGCGTTGGTGGTGGCGACCTTAGCCTTGAACGCTGTCTTCTTCGCACTAATAGATAAGTGGTCAGCCCATAGGTTTTGAGCAGCCACAATCACTTGCTGAGGGGAAGGTAGTGTGTTGGGCTGACAGCTTACGTCCCCCGATAAAATACAGGCTTCCATTTGAGCGGCGGCTTCAGCGCCTTGCTCAGTTCTTGCCTTTTCAATCTTGGCTGTTGCTTCAATATTGAAAAGATAATTTGCTCCTACATGCCAAAGCAGTATGAACAAGAGGATGGAAGCCAAAGAAATCAGAGCATTCTTAAGAATAGCTTTGGCGTCTAGTTTGGGAAGGAGGCCCTTGAGTACCTTCATTGGAGAGAAAGTGGCACCTGGTTTTCCCATGGCTTTAGTGGAAATTCCAATATCACTCATAGTAGGCGGATTTACAGTTTTGAAGAGGTTGAGTTACAGATAATCGCTAGGTAAGCAAGGAGACAGGGAGGCTTTGAGCTATCAGCTCAAAGCCTCTTTCTGTCCATGTCCTCGTGTTATTGTACGTTGTCTTTGTTCCCGATCTTGAAGCTATTGATATAGCCAAGCGGGTCTTTACCGTCATAGTTTTTACCATCTATGAAATCAGCGGTTGCGGGTTTATAGCCATCTGTTTCTGGGATATCTGAAGCCTCTAACTTGCCTTCGGCGACTAATGCTTCCGCAGCAATCTTCCAGATATCTGGGCGATAAATCTCCTTGATCGTCTCGTGGTACCAGCTGTCCGGCTTGGATTCTGGAATTTGACCCCAGCGACGCATCTGCGTAAGGAACCAGATTCCGTCAGAGTAGAAAGGGTAGGTCGCATTATAGCGGAAGAACACATTGAAGTCAGACATAGAACGCTTGTCGCCTTTTTCAAACTCAAAAGTACCAGTCATAGAGTTCGCGATCACTACGGAGTCAGCACCTACGTATTCGGATTGAGAAAGAATACCCACCGCCTTTGGACGATTACCAGGCGTATCTAGCCACTTACCGGCGCGAATCAAAGCCTTGGTTACGGCAGTTGCGGTATTAGGGTATTTTTCAACAAAGCTCTTCGTCATTACGAATACTTTCTCTGGGTTGTTTTTCCAGATATCGTAGTTGGTAGTTACTGGAACACCGATTCCTTTAAACACCGCTTGCTGGTTCCAAGGCTCTCCCACGCAGTAGCCATAAATGGTCCCCGCTTCAAGGGTAGCAGGCATTTGTGGAGGAGGGGTAACGGAAAGTAGTACGTCGGCATCTACCTGGCCTTGAATGTTATCCGCAGTATACATGCCTGGGTGGATACCTGCCGCTGCCAGCCAGTAACGGATTTCATAATTGTGTGTAGACACCGGGAATACCATACCCATTTTGAAAGGCTTACCATCATTCTTGTAAGACTCTACTACGGGTTTGATGGCATCAGCAGTTATTGGGTGAGCGGGTTTGCCGCCATCCATTGGCACATGTGGTTTCATCTGATTCCACACTTCATTGGAAACTGTAATACCGTTTCCGTTTAAGTCCATGGAGAAAGGTGTAACCAATTCAGCTTGTCTGCCGAAACCAGCTCCAGCAGCAATCGGTTGTCCGGCTAGCATGTGAGAACCATCCAACTGACCATCAATTACACGATCCAGTACATTTTTCCAGTTTGACTGTGCTTCAATTGTTACATAGAGGCCTTCGTCTTCGAAGAAACCCAACTCCTTGGCGATAGCCAAGGGAGCCATATCTGTTAGTTTGATAAAGCCGAAAGTCAACTGTGGCTTTTCGATGGCCAAGCTACTTGAGCTGCCTACACCAGCCTGTGCAGTATCCTCTGTACTTACTTTTGGGTTTCCACCGCAAGCGGTAAGGAACATTGCCAGTAGGCCTAGGTAAATAAGGCTTAACTTTTTCATTTTATGTATCATTTTGATATTAGACAAATGGGTGTTGGTTGCGCTTAGGCGGTAGATCTGGCCATGGATCGCCCTGTATAGCTCTTGTAGCAATAGCATGGTGCCGTAGCGAAACCAGTAAAGTATAGTGGTGGAATATCTGGAAGCTGGAAGGGCTCCAGAATATTAGGTTTCCCTGATAATTTTTGTGTTTTGAAGTCGCTCTTTTAGCGAAGAGTATGACTTCTCTTGGCCGTCATTCTTCTTACTAAAATGCGAACCACAAAAATTATCGGAGAAGGTTTTTTGTTTGTTATTTACTCCCAACGGAGTGGCAATAATTCTTACTTTTTTTCTTTCTTTTCTGTCTTCAAGAGGGTTGGCTTAAAGGTGATCATCATCCAAGCCCATTGGTTGCTCTTTACATTTCCTCCTCTTAGGTCCAACATGGTATCCGTCGCAAACAATTGAGAGAAACCGAGGTTAAACGAAGCCCCTTTACCTAGCGGTAAAGCATAAACCAAGTCTATTTCAGTTCCCATCATACTATTCAATTGATCTCCTTTCTCATCAAACTGCTTGGATCCCAACATGAACTCATGCACATTAGCTATCAAAGCCCCTTTGGGCAGGGCAAACTTAGTTTTCAGGTAGATATCCGTTACTCCGACGTTACCATTGGCAGGTCCGACGAAGAAGTAATCCATGAATCCGTTATGGGCGTGATTGGTTCCGTAGTCTGGCGAAAAATTGGTGATGTCGGAAGTGTTATCATCATCATCCTTTCCAGAAATGTATTCAACTCCCAGTGTGATCGGTGTTAAGTCCGTTTTCAGGGTAGCCCTAATACCCGCTAGGATAGCATTTACATTGTTAGCGCCAACTTTGCCGGTTTGATAGTAGAAGTCACCTGCTAGGACTATGCCGCCCACGTTAATGGATGGAATGACTCCGAAGGTTTGCTTGTAAGAAAGCGTGGAATCAGCTTGTTGTGTCCCCGCGTTTAATGCCAGAAGGGATAGGCTACCTTTGTCAAACTTTTTATTGAACCATCCGTACTGTAGCGTTTTGTAGTTCCCTCCGACTGAATAGAAGGAAGCACCGACATTTTGGATATAAGCAGGTTCCGGTACATCATCGTCAGAATTGAAGGCAAAACCGGCATGGAATTTCGTTTTGCTTTCTTTTTTCTCATAGACGAATAAAAGGGCATCATGTCGTCGGCCTTGTTGTGCCCATTCTAAGCCTCCCAGGAATCTTTGGTTATCATAAGAGATAATCTGGCGTCCAGCTTTGATAGAGAAAGTTTTGTTCAGGAAGTACTGCCCCCAAGCCTCACTTAGAAAAGCATTGCCATCCTCTTGCTTGAAAATTTGACTTGTTTCTCCCCACATGCGAACATCTTGCATGGCTACGCGAAACTTGTATTTGTCGTCAGTAAAGTCAAAATAAAGACGACTGCGTTGCTCAGTGAAAAAAGCCGGATCTTTTCCTTTGCTAGTAGGTGTTTTGAAGCCATTGCGGAATTCTGTCCGAGGGCGAACCTCCGCACTAAGCGTGAATTGCGCCTGACTGGTATGGTAGGTCATGAAGGATATAAAAAGGAGACCTACGAGTCGTTGAAAGGGTATTCTTTTTTTCATTAGTTATGTTTTTAAATGAAATAGACTTACCAGGGGCTCATTTTTGTTGAATGTCATTATTACAAAGGCAAATCTAAGTAATATTTCTTCATTACGTATAAAAATACTTAAAAAATACTTAAAAATATTTCCAACTATCTATACGTAGCCAAGCTTTAGTGGAGTTGGTTTGTTAGTAAAGTGTTGATTGATAAGAAGTTTAACTACAAAGTAGGGATGTTCCTAGCTACGGAGTTTGATACCTAGATCTAGGGTAGGATCAGTATCCGAAAAGAATGAAAAGAGAAGGAGAGACAGAGACGAGCCCTGATTCTAGATCAAACCTAGAGACTTGGCTTTGGCGGAAAGCTCAGCGATGTTCTTAACCTTGAGTTTTTTCATGAGGTTGAAGCGGTGTGCTTCGATAGTCCGGACGCTCTTGTTGAGATTGTTGGCGATTTCTTTATTGCTAAAACCTTCCAGGGCCATGTCCATGACTTGCTTTTCTCTCTTTGTTAAGGTAATCGACGGGGAGGGAGTAGAGGTTGTAGCTGTATCGCTACCTGAGCTTAGGTTTTCCAGGTATTTATTGGCGAGTATCTGTGAGATATCAGCACTGAAGTACTTCTCTCCTTTGGCCACCATATGGATGGCGCGAAGGAACTCTTCCTTTGAAGTATCCTTTAGCAAATAGCCAAATGAGCCAGCTTCAATGGACTTTAAGACATACTCTTCAGAATCATGCATGGAAAGTACAATCGGCTTGGTGGCAGAACCAGATTGGATCACGTGAGCTACCGTGTCGATTCCATTCAATTCGGGCATACGCACATCAATAATAGCTAAATCGGGCTTTTCGGAGGCTATTTTATCCAAAGCTTCCCGACCATTAGCCGCTTCGGCGATGACCTGAAGACTATCGTCACTTTGCAATAGCGCTTTGATACCGTTTCGTACTAGTTCATGGTCATCAGCTAATAGAATGGTGATCTTATTGGTCATAATTTGGTTCCGTGAAGCGATTTCGTGAAGGAATACGCAAATATAAGCAAAATTACGTAGTCTAATTACGTAGTTTGAGTCTGGGGAAAGACTTGTAAGGTAGCTGTAGTCGAAGAACTAAGTCTTCGGAGGCAAGGGCATATTGATGGTGATACGCGTGCCTTGGTTCGGGGTAGAATGAATGAATAAGCGGCCGTTGATAAAATTGACCCGCTCGCGCATAAAGGAAATGCCCATGCCAGATCCATCCTCAGAAATTTTGCGTTTCGGGTTGTGGATATCGAAGCCTCGCCCGTCGTCATCTACCAGGATGCTAAGAATCTCTTCGCTATGGGATAGGGTGATCAAAATATAGTTGGACTCAGCGTATTTGATAGCATTATTAACGGCTTCTTGGGTGATTCGATAGAGATTGGTCTCTGTGATGGAATCGAAACGCTGACTGAAGTGAGTTCGATTTTCGAATAGGATTTGTTTTCCGGTTAATTTGCTTAATTCACTAGCTAATTTTTGTAAACCCGGGCTGATCCCATAATCGGAGAGTTCTGGCGGAGTGAGGTTGAAAGTGGCAATTCTCACTCCTCGAATGAGACCCGTGGCGATATCATTGATCTCGGTTAGCTTATCTTTGGCCTCCTCCAGTTGTTGGAGATTAATGGATTGGAGATTGAAGCGCAAGGCAGTGAGCATTTGACCAATCCCATCATGCATGTCGCGCGCAATCCGTTTGCGTTCCTCCTCTTGGGCTTCAATCACTTGAGAGGACAATACTTTCTGTTGTTGAATCTTCTCCTGAAATTGCTTTTCTTTTAATATATCAATCTCCAGTTGTGCTCGCTTTCGAGAGGTAATGTTAGAGCATAGAATCAATAGGTCTTGTTTGACCCCACTTCTATTCACCGGGACGATGGACATTTCTAACCATAATCTATCTCCCTTATGGGTGGTCAATTCAATTTCTCCATTCCAAATAGCGGAGGTAGTACTTTTTAGAAGTGTCCGCAGGTATTCTTGTTCTCCTTCCTTGGCACTCATCAAATCGGCTAGAGTACCTTGAGCTTCCTCTTCTCCAATCCCCAATAAATCGCGAAACTTCTTGCTTAAGTAAACTACCCTACCATCGGTAGTAGCACTGGCAAATAAAGCGGCTTGATCCACTGCGAAATTTAGCGCACGCAGTTCATTCAAGGATTGCTCCTTAGCCCGATACAGTTCTTCTACTTCCCGAGTCATGGTTTTGGCTTCCGTCTCCGCCTTAACTAGGTTACCAATCGTATGCTGCATACGTATGGCTGCTGGTCTAAAAAGGAAAAACAGTTCCGCAACCAGAATCGCTAAGGCTAGGAAAAGTAGTAAAAGCTCAATTCGTCTTAGCTGATGGATTTTACGGGTAGCTTCTTTATCATATTGGGCTACAATCTGATCCATCTGTTCAAGAAAGGGGCCTTCGTTAGCTAACAATTGATCCAGTAAGGGCTGTAGCTGATCTGCCTGTTGCGCCTGGTCTACTCCTGTCAGCACCCCCTGTATACTTTCGACCATCTTACTGTAGTAGGGATTAATCTGGCGGAACATTTCTTCAATGGCAGTACTATTAGCTTTGGCCTTGCCATTGGTAGTGCCCGCCCGTAAGTTTTCATGGGCATTTTGCCAGAGTTCAAGTGTTTGTTGAAGATCCTGAACAGAAATAGTCAGCTGTTTGTAATGGGGTGAATTGAGTAGCAGCACTTCCTTAACCAATTTCTGACTAAGCATGCGCTGTCGTCCTGCTACATTAACAATGTGTGAATCCCCTAACTGTGCCTGTAAGTGACTCTGTACCAACAATTGGCTAACAATGATGGACAAAGCGATTGCACTTAATGCAATAATGTAGAGTCGACTCAACCGCCGGAAGGTCGTTTGTTCGAGCGACTTGTTTCCCTTTTGTATATCGCTTTGGCCTTCTTGCATCAAAGTGATTTAATGAGTAGGATGCGAGTATCCGCCTGTCTTTATCCGCTTCAAAAATAGAAAACTGAAGCTACTCCTTAAATCCGATGAATACTTTTTCGCCTTGAACTTTGACTGGGTAAGTGGCAATTGGAGGGAGATCCCCATTTAGGTTTTCCCCTGTTTCCAGGGAGAATGTCTTCTTGTGTAAGGCACAAGCTACTTTGGGGACACCATTTTCCTCCCCTAGGAGTCCCCGTGAGAGCACCATTTCTAGTTTGTGCGGACAAAGGTTTTGGCAGGCGTACCAGCGTCCTTGTCGAGCGAAGTAGAAAACGGCGATTTGCATGCCTTTGTATTTAACACAAACGCCACCATTCTTGGGGAACTGGTCTACAGGAGCTACTTCATACCAGTACATTACTGAGGCAAGGTCGACAGATGTATATTGTGCGAGTAAAGCTTCCATGTTTGAAGATTTTGTGTTGATGAGGTGACAAGCTACGGAATCATTAACCTACCAAGGCTTAGGCATTTTCTGATCTCTGAGCGGTACAAAAGTGAGGTTGTCATCACTATCCTCTGAGTTGATGAAATGCCGGAATCTTTGTTTTAAATCTGGGTTGTCTACCACCTGTTTCCATTCACATTGGTAGGTGTTGACCAGCTCTCCCATTTGGGCTTCTAGCTCTTGGGCAATACCTAAGGAATCCTGTATGACGACTTGTTTGAGATAATCTATGCCTCCTTCCAATTGTTCCAGCCAGGCGGCGGTACGAGTTAAGGGGGCCGCAGTTTTGATATAGAACATGAGGAATCGGTCAATGTACTGAATACAGCTTGCTTTATCGATGTTTTCCGCAAGTAGCAGTGCATGCTTAGGTTTAGCGCCGCCGTTGCCACAGACGTATAGATTCCAGCCCGCTTCGGTAGCAATCACGCCAAAGTCCTTGCAACGGGCCTCGGCACACTCTCTGATGCAACCCGAAACCCCACCCTTTAGCTTGTGTGGTGCTCGAATCCCCTTGTAGCGATTTTCCAGTTCTACGGCAAAGCTTACACTTTCATCCATTCCGAACCTACACCAGGTAGAACCTACACAACTCTTTACCGTTCGTAGAGCTTTGCCATAGGCATGACCACTCTCAAAACCTGCTGCAATCAACTCTTCCCATATCTTTGGTAAATCGTTGAGCTTAGCCCCGAACATATCGATCCGTTGGCCACCAGTGATTTTCGTGTACAAGTCATACTTTTGAGCGACCTTGCCCATGGCAATCAACTTTTCGGGAGTGATCTCTCCTCCTGGCACGCGAGGAACGATAGAGTAGGTACCATTTCGCTGAATATTAGCTAAGAATCGGTCATTGGTATCTTGAATCGTCTCTTGTTTGACTGCTGTTTCATTGTATAAACCAGCAAAAATCGAGGCTAAGGCAGGTTTGCATACCTCGCACCCATCCCCATGACCGACTTCATCTAGGGCTTGATCGTAGCTTAGGATGCCCTTTACACTAATAAGGTCAAGAAGCTCTCTACGGCTATAGGGGAAGTGTTCGCAAATCTGGGTTTTGACCGTTTTGCCCATGGATTGTAAGGTCTCCCGAAGCAGGTCTTTAACCATAGGTTTGCAACCACCACAACCTGTACTGGCCTTCGTCTCTTTACACAAACCCTTCAGAGTATCACAGCCCTTCTTACTGACTGCTTCAACTAAATCTCCTTTCGTTACGGATTCACAGGCACAGATCAAGGCATTGTCTGGAAGATCCATTACTCCTCCATCTGCGCCTCCTTCGCCATTCCTTGGTCCTAGAATTAGGTCTTCCGGGTTGGGAGGAAGGGGCATCTCTAATTGTGTCATCTGTAGGAGCATATTGTAATCTGCTGCATCTCCCACCAGAATTCCTCCTAGGAGTTTTTTACCATCCAGCGACACATTGATTCGCTTGTATAAACCTTTGTTTTTATCCTGGTAGACAATTGCCTGACTTTCTCCCTGTTCTCCCATAGCATCTCCAAAACTAGCTACATCTACACCAATTAATTTGAGCTTTGTAGACATGTCGATTTCGCCTACCATGGCCTTTTCTTCCCCGAGAAGCTGAGCTACGCAAATTTCTGCCATGTCATATCCTGGAGCTACCAAGCCATATATCTTTTCTTGATATAAGGCTACCTCTCCAATCGCATATACATCAGGAGCAGAGGTGTGCATTTTATCATCTACTTGAATTCCTCCTCTAGGCCCGACCGCTATATCTGCCTGTCGTGCCAATTCGTCGCGCGGACGAATCCCGGCAGAAATAACTAACATGGAGGTCTTGTGGGATGCTCCATCCTTGAAAAACATCTCCTCTATTCGGCCGTCACCAATGATATCTGTAGTTGCCTTGGAAGTCAAAACCTCTATACCTAGCCCTTCAATGGTAGACTGTAACATATTGGCCCCCGCTTCATCCAGTTGTCTAGGCATTAGACGGGAGGCAAATTCAATTACGCTAGGTTTCATGCCAAGATCGAGTAGCGCTTTTGCTGCTTCTAACCCGAGTAGCCCACCACCTAAGACAGTAGCTTTGAGTTGTCCCTCCTTTTTCATTTTTTCTCCATAGGCAATGATGGCATCTAAGTCTTCAATAGTTCTGTAGACAAATACACCATTCTTATGTACGCCAGGGATAGGAGGGACAAAAGGAGAAGAACCGGTAGCGAGTACCAGGTAGTCGTAAGAGACTTGGGTTCCTTTATGGGTGCTTATCGTCTTATCAATAGTCGATACGGCGGTGACTAACTCCCCCGTACGAAGCTCAATTCCATTCTCTTCATACCAGCTATGTGAGGCCAATATCAGTTTTTCCTCAGATTGATTTTCGAAGTACTCACTTAAGTGAACACGGTCATATGCAGGACGAGGTTCCTCACCAAATATGCTGATTTGAAACTGTCCAGCGGCTTTTGCTACTAGCTTTTCGCAAAATTTATAGCCAACCATTCCATTACCAATGACAATTACCTTTTTCTTCATTGTAGGTATTTTTTAATCATTTACGTCCCAAAACTAAGCAATTATACTTAAAAATACTTAGTTTTGGATCATGAAATACGTAAAAAATACTGATTTTTGCAAATCTCCTCGTATAAGTTTGGTCGGGGCGGGCCCTGGGGATCCGGACTTAATCAGCCGTAAAGGGTACCGCTTATTGCAAGAAGCTGACGTAGTGCTTTTTGATGCCTTAGTGAGCAAAGAGTTGCTAGATGAATTACCGCAGAAGGTGGATAAGGTATATGTAGGGAAAAGATGCGGCCAACATTCATGGAAACAGGAGGAGATCAATCAGTTTTTGGTGGATTGCGCTTTTAGGTATGGCCATGTAGTTCGATTAAAGGGGGGAGATCCTTTTGTTTTTGGGAGAGGATATGAGGAATTGCAGTTTGCAGAAGGATATGGCATTCCTGTTGAAGTTATTCCTGGTATCAGTAGTGCTATTGCGGGGCCAGCAAGTGTCGGAATTCCTGTAACGCATCGAGGAGTAAGCAATAGTTTTTGGGTGGTTACCGCTACCACGAGAAAACATCAGATTTCCGAAGATTTGAAATTGGCAGCTCAATCTTCTTCCACCTTAGTGATCCTAATGGGAACCAGGAAATTGTCTGATATTGTACAGCTTGTCCGGCGGTATCGTTCAGCAGAGACACCTGTGGGTTTGATTGAGTCTGCCACTTTAGCCAATGCAAGGACGATTCTAGGTCATCTCGGTGAAATTGAAAAATCGGCAGTAGAGCAGCAGTTTAGTGCGCCTGGCATAATCGTGATTGGAGAGGTCGCAGCTTTACATCCCTTCTTTCAAGACAGGGCAGGACGGGACATGATATCTACTAATCCCCTCGAAGCACAAGTGCCATCGTCGAGCTTGGTCGCGAAATAAGCGCATTTCTGGGTCACGAAGCTGTAGCTAGCTTTCATATCGAGCCACATCTCTAGGTTTGTCCAGACTTTTACTTAAGTTTGGTTAAACGACTACTAGTATGAAATCAAAACTACTTTTTTTTTGCTGGCTGTTCCTTGCCGCTAGTTGCACAAATGAAACTCCAGCCACGGAGAATGCCTCACCGATAGATCCTTTGGCACACATTACCGACGGAGAAGTAAAAAGAGTACTTACAGCGGCCATGGAAAGAGCCGGTGGAATAGAACGGTGGAATAGATTGGCATCTTTACAATTTACTAAGGATTACTCCTTGTTATTGGAATCAGGTCAGGTAGAAAATGCGGCTTTCCAGAAGCATCTTTACACTTTTGGTGCAAATCCAACTGTGGCTATTGAATGGGAAAAGGATGGGAATGCGAATGCGATCCATTTCAATGAAGGTCAGTATCAAAAACTATTGAACGGTGAGCCAGATACTGCAATGACAAAGCAATCCATAATTAATACCGTCCTTAGCGCGACTTTCGTAGTAAGTATCCCTTTCAAATTATTGGATGCGGGTGTTCGGTTGTCTTATGGTGGTTTAGATACACTTGCCAATGGAAAGATCGTAGAGGTCTTACAAGCCTCCTATGATCCTAAAGAGCATGCCGATCATAGTACCCCCGATATTTGGAAGCACTATTATGACGCAGAGGACTTCACCTTTCTAGCCTACATGGTCCAACATGCGGATCACTATAGTTATGTAGAGAACCAAAGTTTTCATGAAGTTGAAGGATTCCTGCTGCCTAAGATTCGTAAAAGTTACCGAGTAGACCAAGATAGAAACTTACTGTATTTGCGAGCAGACTATGCTTATGATGACTATAGCCTGGGATGGTCTAACACTGATTAGCGTTAACCAGGCTTCAGGCGGGAAAACGTCCAGGATCGCTCTCTTGCATCATTTGGTACACCTTCCAAAACACATCTATTGTGTTGGGTTTGGAAAAGTAATCGCCATCGTCTCCGAAGGCGGGGCGATGAGCTTTAGCTGTGAGCGTAGCTGGTGGGGAATCTAGGTATTGATATCCTCCTTGTTCTTCCAGTACTTGTTGGAGCATAAAGGCGCTGGCTCCACCTGGGACATCTTCATCCAGGAATAAGATACGATTGGTTTTTTGCAGGGAATGGATGATTCTATGCTCAAGATCAAAAGGAAGGAGGGTTTGCACATCAATCAGTTCTACCTGGATGCCCTTTTCTGCCAGTAGAGGTAGGGCTTCTTGGGCAATTCTGACACAACTGCCGTAGGTGACCAAGGTAAGGTCTGGCCCTTCCTGTAGTACCTCTGGCACACCTAAGGCTACGCTGAAGCGATCGAGATTATCGGGAAGCCGTTCTTTAATTCGGTATCCGTTCAAACATTCAATTAATATGGCAGGATCATCAGATTGTAGCAGCGTTTGGTACATGCCTGCTGCTTGGACCATATTTCTAGGGACTAAGATGTAGATTCCCCGCATGGAGTGTAGCAACATACCTAGAGGGGAACCAGAGTGCCATATGCCCTCCAAGCGATGCCCTCTGGTACGAATGATAGCTGGAGCCATTTGAGTACCCTTAGTGCGGTATCTTAAAGTAGCTAGATCATCCGTCAGAGGAGAAAATGCGTAAGCTAGATAATCCAGGTATTGGAGTTCAGCAATGGGGCGTAGACCGCGCATGGCCAGGCCGATTCCTTGCCCCACGATAGTCCATTCCCGTATGCCTGTGTCGAAAACCCTTTGCTCTCCATACTTGTCTTGTAGTCCTGCAAAAGCCTGATTCACCCCGCCAATTTGCCCAACATCTTCCCCAAAGGCCAGTAGATTGGGATATTGTTCTAAAGCTTGATCAAAGAAATGATTTAAGATTTCGTGACCGTTGAGAATGGGGGAGGATGCTGAATACTGAGCGATGACGGGGGCAATCCGAAGAGCGGAGCGAGGGGTGTGGCTGTGGAGATGAGTAGAGTACCTGTCTTGCCCCTCTCTCTGAGCTGCTGATATCCATTCCTCTAGATCCTTTTGGTGGGCTAGTCCTTGTCCGTGAATGGCTATTTGCATCTGGCGAGCATTATCCAGGACGTGACTCATGGCTGGGTTCTTTATCGCGGCTAAACTTTGTGCTACGGAAGAAAGGACTGGATTGCTGCCAGCTTCCTGGAGTAGGCTAGCATAGATATCGGTAACTGTTTTCCGCATGCCCTCCACTGGCTGACTGTATGCTTCCCAGGCTTTATCTCGACAAGCTGTGGCTTCTTCCTTAGCTGCTATTTGTATAGCTTTTAATTCCTTCGGACTAGCCAATCCTTCGGAGATAATCCATTCCTCAAAGTGTCGATTACAATCCATCTCCTTTTCCCAGGCAAGCCTGGAGGTAGGTTTATATCGCTCATGTGACCCTGAAGTGGAGTGGCCAAACTGCTGGGTACATTCTTGGATGTGAAATATAGCGGGAATATGGGTCTCACGAATCTTGGCAATGCCCTCCGTGAAGGTGTCGCACAAGCCCTGATAATCCCAGGCTTTCACGGTATAAATATCAAGGCCTCTGCCTTGCTCATCCACCTGAAAACCCGCTAAGGCTTCGGAGATATTTTCCTTCGTCATTTGGTATTTCGCTGGGACGGAAATCCCATATCCATCATCGATGACAATATAAGCGATAGGAACCCGCATCACGCCAGCCGCATTTACAGCCTCAAAAAAAACGCCTTCCACTGCCGAGGCATCTCCAATAGTACAGAAGATTACTTCATTTCCGGCTTGCGAGAATTGACCTGATGAATCAAGGTCGGGCAAAGAACGGTATACTTTGGAGGCATTCGCTAGTCCTAATGCATGTGCTACATGCCCAGCCACGGGGGAGATGGTGGAGGCTGCGTTGAGGCGGTCGGTGTGTGGGAGCCAATTGCCGTCCGAGTCGATTAATGGAGTGCTGTAATGATTGGTCATTTGTCTTCCTCCAGAAAGTGGATCGTTAAGGGCATCGCCATAGAGGGCAGCAAAAAAATCGACAGGGCTGGCCATCCCAAGCCTGAACATCAAGGTCTGATCCCGATAGTATCCGGACCAGAAATCTCCCGGTTCAAAGCTCTTAGCCATGGCTACCAAAGGGAGTTCCTTGCCAGCATTGCCTGCCCCAAACTTGGCTCTGCCATTGAGGACTTCTTTACGGAGTAAAAAACTGACTTCGCGGCTAAGGAGGCAACAATGATAATCTTGAAGAACTTCTTCTTTGGTGAGCTTGGAGATGGCTTTCATACAACAAGGGATTGATTACTATCTCCAAAGCTAAGGAATGCGGTTTATATTCGTTGGAAACTTTTCCTTTTTGCGGCTATGATCCTGTCTTTTCCACTCGAAGTGTTCTGAAAAGCTTATGCCCCTCACTGGTCCAAGTTCCCCGGAAACCTTTGGGAAGAATGAAAAAGTCACCGGTTTGGAAAAGAAAACGCTCTCCTCCTTCTATTTCCAGCGTCAGTGCGCCAGCAATAATGTAAATGAGCGCTTCGCTGCTACTTTCAAAATTTTCGATCGTTTGCGGTGACTCGGATTGAGTACTCACAGTGAGATCCCTTCCTTTATGTAAGACATCATTGTAGTTTTTGGCCTGACCCTCAGCGGGCGTGAGATTGATGCCCGCTATTTTAGCCTTATCCATTAGGATTGGGTTGTGGCTATCACTAGGCGTATCATCTCTCTCGTTGGCAATGACTGAAAGCTCGTGATAGAAGCTATTTCCACCCTGTGTTTCCCATTCACCCTGATAGCCTTTTGGAACCAGAAAAAAGTCTCCTGGATAGTAGAAGCGTTCCTCTGCTTTGGTAGGGCTAAGTCGGGCCCTGCCATTAATCACATAGATGAATTCTTCGATGCTATAATCCTCCCAATTGGCTGTCTTGGTTTCACTCGCGACCACAAACACGCTGATCTCATTCCCTTGGAAAAGCATCTTCTGAAATAGTAGGCGTTCAGGGTCAGCTGAGGAGGTCACCTTTTTCAGGCCAAGGCCCGAGAGGGCTGAAGGGGCTAGTGGTATAGGCTTGATGATTTTAGGTACGAATTCCACATCAAAAGCCCGGATTTTATCGCCATCAAATGTCGCCACGAGTAAGGTTTTGGTGGCAGGGATGTAGCTGATATCAGGTGCTTGTAGTCCTTCTTCACGGGTGTCCAGGATCATGGTTTTTTCTCCTTTGGCTGTCACATGATGAAGCAGGCCTCCCCAACTTGCTGTAATCCATCCGGCCTCAGGGATGGACTCCAGCCCATCGATCCAAGGAATGCCTCCGACAAGTTTATCTAGCTTGCCGGTTTTGAGGTCATATTGACTTAATGCTTGTGGGGTCCACTGGGTGATTACCAAATTACCCTCTTTTATCATTAAGCCATTTGGGGTATCAATATCGTTGATTAAGATGGTGCTCTTCCCATTTTTGATCTGAAATATTTTATTCCCTCCCGTGTCGCTGCAATACAAATTGCCCTTGGCATCTATGCAAATGTCATTTAAAGCCTCCGCTCCCTCAATCGGGATGCGTTCTACTATTTTCCCCACTTGTACATCAATCGCTATTACCTCATCGATGTCAGTTGTATACAAGAATTGGTCTTTAATGCATAGACCCGTAGGTGCATGTAGGCCAGAAATCCAGTTGGGCTCTACCTGAGATCCATCAGGTCGCATTCTACTAATGCTCCCTTGGCCATCCTTTTTCATAAAATGGCCATCAATATTGGCTGTGTAGATATACTGGGTCTGTGCATCATACATGACGGATTCTACCGTAGGGAAGATGGAATCAGTTTCCCATTTTAGCGTAAGCTTAGGGACCAAATTTAGGCTATCATTTTGTCCTGGCAGTTGTATACTCATGGAAAAGCACAACAATAAAGACAAGAAAACTCTTTGCATGAGTGGATGATTTAGTTTGAAGAATTGATGGGGAAGTTAGTCCCTGAAGCAGTTGCAAAGGTCCAGTATTGTCTTTTTGGACTACTTAAAATGTGTTTCTTGAAATTTCTTCGGCGTGAGCCCCGTCTGTTGTTTGAAAGTGGCGAAAAAGGAGGAGCGTGATCCAAAGCCTACTTCGTACCCGATGGCCTCTATGGTCAATACTTGTTGATGTTGCAGCAATGATTTGGCTTCGGCAATGCGAAATTGATTGATGTAACTGGTAAAACTTAATCCCAAGTGGCTATTCAGCAAGTGAGAGAGGCGAGCTTTTGGCCATTCTAATTCCTTGGCTAGTGAGGCTACAGTTAGTTGAGGGTTTCGATAGGCTTGTGTTTGCTTCAGATGGTCTTCCAGTTGATCCAGTAATAACTTTGCCTCTGCTGGAACCATCTTTGGAGAAATAGCGGTGGAGGAGGACTTGGGTTTTCGCTTCAATCCCAGGTAGATTAAGGCGGCATAAAACAATAGGGAGGAGATGATCGGCCCCAGTACATAGTCAACGTATAGGGAGAGCGCAAATCCTCCACAGATTAGGACAGAAACGATAAAAACCAACAAACTAAATTGTTCGGAAAGCCTTAGAGGTCTTTTTTTGGCTTTTAGGGGAAAACTTAAAATCAGGAGCAGGGCTGTAAGGAATAAGAAGCAAGATAAGATGGCATGTAGGGTATAGCGTATATAAAAATCCCAGATCCTCGTGTGGGCCTCAAAGGGGTATAGCAGCCCAAATAAACATATGGTTATACTAGAAAAGATGAGGATACGAAAGGAGGGACGGCGCCATTGCTTGAGTGACTCCCAACTGTAAGTGATGTATACCAACAAGAGGGGGCCAATTAGAATATGCGCACTTAGCCCCATTTGCACCGCAGTCCAAGGTATGTCCCTCTGGAAATAATATATACAAGAAACTCCGACCCGGACACAAAAGGCCAGGCCCAATAAGCCGAGTATATAGTCGCGGGTGGTCCTATGTTTTCGGATAATTAATTGGTAGAGTACCAATAACACCCCATTGAAAACACCTAAAGCACTGAAGAAGAAAAGAAACTCAGTCCAGAGCATCTTGAGATGATCTACTTTCTGGGTGATCTAATTGAGCTGAATTGTCTTATCCCAAAAGTAGCCAATTAATTTAAATCAGGTGTTGGATAGAAGAGGGAGAAAAACTAGCCCAGATCCCAAAAGGACCTGGGCCGCTTGAGAACCTTTATTGTATCTAAAACCGTATTGTAGAAATACCAGAGAGAGAAGCCTATCAAAAAGTACAGCAAAAATACCTTTCCCAAAATGGCCACGGGTATGCTAGCTAAACCAACCCAGAGGAAAAGCTTCCGTTGCTGATAGGCATATTGTTTATACAAGAGCAAAGCGCTTGTCATTTGCCAAAGAAATAACAATATCCAGCCCAATAATCCTCCCGTATCCGAACCTACCAGGGCTACAATTAACATGCTTAATAGCAAGGTACCTTGGCCCCATGAATCTATTTTCATTCTTTGTCTGGATATCATATTCTCTAAGCTTGTTTCAGTACAAATGAATTGTAGCTATCTGTTGCTGTAGTTTCCTGTCAGGGTCAACTTATAGTACCATAGGCCGGCTATGCCAGGAATAATTCCAAAAAAGACAATGCCTAGATAGAAAAGGATTGTGGAATTGAAGTCCAAGCTTTCGAAGATATGAGTACCTATCCCCAGCATTCCCAAGTAGGTGAGGCTAGCCATTAAGTACCATCCACGGAATTTGTCCATAGTAAAGAGGAAATGGCCAAGTGCACTCAGTAATTGCCACCCTCCCAGGAAAAATAGGCCCAACATATAGATGAGGAACCCACTTGGAGCAATAAAGACAAATGCTATACTAGCCATCGTTGGCCCAAGGATTATAGTCTGTACAAGTAGGTCTAGACCTCCAAAAAATTCTTTTAGTTTCATGGTTTGTAGGGTATTGATGGATGACAAAGATAAACTAAAAAAATTAAACTTTCAATATGTATTGAAAGTTTTGAATAGATTATCTTGAACTTTAACACGATAAATGAAGCAGAAAAGGGTGCGTACATAATTTTCCGGAGAAGGATTACGTTTGAATACCGGTATACGCACAGGGTGGATAAAATCTGTTGTCAAAAGTTTCCCTTATTACTATTATGTCTATCCCTCCCATTGTGCCGTTTTTCTACAGTACGATTCGTTGAAATTGGAAAGAAAAATTGGCTTTAATTCGATGAAAATATAGCCCTTCATCACTCGGTTTTATTGGGTATTCGAAGTCATTTTTCTAATTCCAAGGACGCACTGATAAGCTTAGTTCGTGGTCGTAGCCCTTCAAAACCAAGCGGTTAACGCAAATAGCAAATTAATTGCATTTTTTTAATCCCGTATAATGCGGTGAGTTTAAGGGGGATAGCTATTTTTGCTGTCTCCTTGGGCAAAAATCATCCGAAAGTCGAAGACATGCACAAGGACTTGATCCCATTAACGTATATATAAAGTGGAAAAATGATAAGACATATTATGCTCTGCGCTATTGCCATGCTAGGTCTGCAAACCCTGCAAGCGCAAATACCCAAGAACATATCTCTACCTACCAACAAACTCGGTCAACCGAGTTCCGAAAAGATGGATTGTAATGATGCGGGGACGATTCGTTTTGATGTAGCTAGTTTTGATGGACAGAGTAACGATATTTCCCTGGATACCATCTTCCTTTGTTTTGGAGATTCCCTACAAATCATACATAATAATGATTCTGATCTCACCGGAGATCCCAATGCAGCCACGCCTCCGGGTATAGGTTATGGTTTTTATGACTGCCGTCCAACGGTGACGGGACCAGATATTGCCACTATATTGACGGATCCATGTGTAAATAAGACTTCTCCAATTATTTTGCCAGTGGTAGGTTCAGTAGATCAGACTTTTGGCATTTGGGTAGCAACAGATGAGGCTAATGGTAACCTTACCTTGACTAATAATGGGCTGTTACAAGCGGGCTTTAATAATGGAGATCCACAACCGATTCAGTTTTGGTTTGCCCCCATCACTTTGGATGAATTCGGAAATCAAGGATTTGAAGATGCAGGCGGAGATACAGGACCTTGTGTAGACGTATCCGTTGATCAAGCATTTTCTGTGGTGTTCCTCAATCCCATTGAGGCTACTAACCAACAAGTTAATAGCAGTCCAACGGGCTGTATCGGTTCCTTTTTGGTAGAAGGTGGCTTACCCGAGTTTGATAATTTGGAGCTGTATGATATCGAGATTACACTACAATCTAATCCCGATGTCCGAGGGCAAGTCCTTGTCGTGCCTAACCACGGAGATGTAGTTGAGTTTTATGTGCCAGAGCCTGGTATCTATGATATCACAATTGAAGATGGCAAGAGTTGCGGCGCAAGCTTCAACATGGATTTGAGCTTTTGCCAAGCGGTGACCTTCCAATTTCCACTAGAAAATGTACCTCCGGGTCAAAATATTTGTCTTCCCATTACAGTGGAAGATTTCAATGCAGTGGGTTCCATGCAATTTACCATTGAATGGGATCCAACCATTTTGCAGTTTAGCAATACTGGAGCTTTCCGATCTGATATGCCTGATATTAGTGAAGCGGCTTTCAACTTGACTCAGCCAGGGGTACTGGCTTTTTCTTGGGTGGACTTGAGTTTCACGGGCGTGACCATTCCTGATGGAGAAACACTTTTTGAGATCTGTTTTGATGTGACTGGCCAATTGGGCGATTGTTCACCCTTAGAAATGACTAGCACGCAAACCCAAATTGAAGTGGGAGATCCTACCTCGCCAGAACCATTTCCTTATGGGGTGATTGTGGAAGGAGGAAAAATAGTTGTTTCTACCGATATCCTCTTTGCTGTATTAGAACAAGATAGTTTGACTTGCCCGGATGCTATAGATGGAGCCTTTACCTTAACAGTTGATGATGGTACTGGCCCCTATCGATTTTCTTGGAACACCGTTCCTCCATCCGGACCAGATCAAGGGCAGTTTGTGATTGAAAATGATGGTGAATCCTTTACCATTGGAGGCTTATCCCCAGGGGTATACCAAGTGACAGTAGATGATGATAGCAATCCAGCCAATACGGTGATCGATACGGTCGAAGTTTTTTCTGGACCGACCATTGGAGTGGATCTTATCCCAACAAGTCCTAGTTGTTTTGGTGAAAGTGATGGAGCGGTTCAGGTGCAATTATTATTGGACGGGGTTGTTCAAAATAATCCAGGACCGGAATTTACCTTCACTTGGAATACAACGGAAGATAATGTAACGGAACTAACGGGTATATCTTCTGGATTTTACAGCGTAGTGGTGACCGATCAAACGGGTTGTACCGCTAGTGCTAGTACCACATTATCACAGCCGGCAGCATTGGTCGTTTTACCAGAGAATACCTTCCCGGTAGACGCAAGTTGTACAGGAGCCGAAGATGGATCGATTACGATTACTGCTACCGGAGGAACTACGGCTAGCGGCAATTATACCTATACATGGGATGGTGGTTTGGGAAGTATCACTGCGGCCAGTTCACAAATTACGGACTTGAACCCAGGTGAATACTGCGTTACCGTGACAGACGATAACAATTGTGAGTTCACGGATTGTTTTACGGTAGCTGCTGTAAAAACGCTTTCAATTACACCGGTTATCACGGATGTGAGTTGTAATGGGTTTACAGATGGTGAAATATTTATTACGGGTAATACCACTGGAGCACCACAGGATCTTCCTTACACCTTTACTTGGGATTCTTCTCCCAACCCGCCAGTTAACAATAATACCACAAGTACCCTATCTGATTTACCAGCCGGACAATACATTGTAAATATGCAAGATGCCTCCGGAGCTGGTTGTCAGGTTACGGATACCTTTATTGTTGCCGAACCTGAGGTACTGGTGGTGACTTTGTTAGAACAAACCAACGAGACTTGTACGACAGGTCAGGATGGTAGTGCTCGAGTGATGGTAGAAGGCGGTACCCAGGACTATACCTACGGATGGACGCATAATGATACCTTGAATAGTCCGTTCGCAGATACTTTGCGGGCTGGATTATATACGGTGACGGTAACGGATCAAAATAACTGTATTGATTCTTTGGAGATCAATATTCTTGCGCCAACTCCCCCAAACATTATCTCTTTGGATGATGATAACGTAAGTTGTCCTAGTGACACAGATGGGGAGTTGAGTGTAGTTGCTCAAGGAACCAGTGCTGATATTAGCAGTTATGTTTGGAGTACAGGCTCAACCGCGACCACCATTTCTAATTTGAGTCCAGGGGTGTACTACGTGACGATCACGCAGGAGAATAGTTGTGCTGCAGTCGATTCTGCCTTTGTTTTGTCTCCTGGCCCAGTGGTGTTAGATAGTTTTAACTTGGTTCCTCCCCAATGTCCTGGGGATGGAAATGGCTTAGCCACCATATTTGCCAGCGGCGGTACGGCCCCTTATCGGTATACTTGGTCAACGGATCCTGGAAATTCTACTACCGTAAATCCACTACCGGCTTTATCTGCTGGGGCATATACAGTGACCGTGACAGATGACAACAACTGTCCGCCATTGGTAGCCAACTTCGACATCGTTGATCCGGCTGCTATCTTGATTAGCTTGGATACTACCGCCATTGTACCCGTGAGTTGTCCAGATGATTTGATCTGTGATGGGCAAGCTGTGGCCTTCGCCTCCTACAGTGACGGAAGTGATGGTTCATTCCGGTTTGAATGGACATCAGGAGAGGTAGATGATGGAGTGATTTTGTCTAATGCTGCTCAGCTTTGTCGTGGCCCTGGGACTTTGACGGTAAGTGATGGGGTTTGTGGTGAAACTTTTGATTTTAATGTAGGTTCACCTGAGAATATCGATGTGCTGGCTACCCCTACGCCTGTAAGTTGTAATGGTTTGACGGATGGAAACATTTCTATAAGCTTGAGTGGGGGAACTGCACCCTTTAATGTATTGTGGACGCAGACGGGAGAAACCACTACCGACATCAGCAATCTGGCTGCCGGGACTTATGATGCGGTCATTACAGATGCCAATAACTGTACAATGACTCAGTCGGTTATTGTCAATGAACCAGAACTTTTTGTCGTCAATATCGCGGCTGATGCCACCACGCCAACCGTTTCCTGTAGTGGAGAGGATGATGGTAGAATAGTAGTATTTACCACAGGCGGAAACGACTTGGGGGCAACACCTTACAATTGGGCCAATAACATAGCTTTAAGTTCATCTCCAGAAGCCACAGGGTTAAGTCCGGGCACTTATGCTGTGACGGTCACGGATACTAGAGGATGTCAAGACTCAATTGATTACACGATTACGGAACCACTTCCTTTGATTGTGCAACTAGCTCCGGTAGCTCCACCTTTGTGCTTTGGCGATCCAGCACAAATTGCCATTGATACAATTACCGGCGGGGCAGGTTCAGATTTCTTGGACTATACCTATACGGTCAACAATAATTTACCATTCCCTCCTAACATCGCTTCAACGGTATTTGGAGTAGGTCCTCATAGTGTGATTGTTCGCGATCCCAATGGATGTACAGATACTACCCTGGTTAACGTAGATGAACCTGATCCCATCTTGATCGATTTACCAGAGAGAATTGTCGTGGAGTTGGGAGATTCTCTGACGGTGCTAGATCCAACCGTTACGCCATTTGGAGGCAATTATACCTATATGTGGACACCTGGAGATTGGCTATCCCCCTCTGACATGGTGAGAAACCCTTCTATATTCCCCTTGTCTAGTCAACAATATACTTTTACCGTTACCAATGAGAATGGTTGCCAAGCTAGTGCAGATATATTTGTGGAATTAGATGCCAACCGAAACGTATACATTCCTAATGTTTTTGCGCCGGAAGGAATTGGTGTGAATAATGATGTATTTACCATCTTTACCTGCACGGGAGTAACCAATGTGAATTTCGTGAAGCTGTATGATCGTTGGGGTGGGGTAGTGTACGAGCGGACAAACCTTGATCCTTCCTGTACCGGCATTCGCTTATGGGATGGCCGAGTCAACAATCAACCCTACAATTCGGGTGTATATGTCTACTTAATCGAAGTTACATTCTTGGATGGGGTAACCTTACTTTACCGAGGGGATGTTACCTTGCTGAGATAGTAGCACTAAATATTAGCAAAAGTAAAAAAGGGAAATCGATACTCATTCGATTTCCCTTTTTTGATGGTGGCCCACTAGAGCATTTACCGCCTGCGTTTAGATTCAATCTCTGGATCTATGGACTTGGCCTTAGCAAAAGCTTCATTCGCTTTGGCCTCATCTTGTCCATTAAGGTAGGCAACTCCTAAGTCAAACCAAGCACTGGCATTATTGGGTTGCAATACGGTACATTTGGTAAATAGCCGAATAGCCTCTGCTGAATTCCCCGTCATTCCGTTTGCGACCCCAAGCAATCGAATAGTCTTAAAATCATTTGGACGCAGTTGAAAGGCTTGTTGTAGGTAGTTGAGTGCCTTAGGAAGATCATTAGCCTGTTCTCCGTAGTACTGCCCTGCTTCTGTGTAAGCGATCCCCAAATTGTTATTGGCCTCTGTATAATTCGCGTCTACATTTAAAGATTGCTGATAGGCACTGATTGCCGCTTCGTACTGCTTCAGGTACAAATGTGCATTCCCCTTTAGCAGCCAGGCATTCTTGTAGGTCGGATGAATGCGTACTGCTTCCTCTAAGTGGCCAAGCGCTTCTTGTAGCATATTGTCTTTCTTAGCTTGGTTTTCTGGTTTTTGAGATTGAGCGACTAATTCACCACCAGTGGCATTACGAAGTTTGGCACTATTAGGTGCTACTTCAATATCTGTGGTGAATAATTTATAGTTGTTTTTCCAGGCGTAGTTCCGACTTATCGTTTTTAGGCTTAATAGGGCCATGACAACGCCAATTATAGCGACTAAAGTCTTGAGTGAAAGCTGGTTGTTTGCTAGCAAGCGATAACTGGCTACGCCTAGCAAAAGACAAAAAGCTACGGACGGCATGAAGATGAGCCGCTCTGACATATTCGTTCCAATTGGAAAGACAATATTTGAGGCAATGGAAATCGTAGCTAAAAAGAAAAATATGGCGTAACTGATGGGGTCTCTCCTTCTAAGCCCCCATAACGCATAGCCGATCAATCCTAGATAGAACAGCAGACTTAGGATGACCTCCCAGTCTCCCCAATGCATAATTCCTACCTGTCGGGGATAGTAATCATGAGATAGAGGATGAGGAAAGGCCAATAGTTGTACATATTTTCCCAGGGTGTAAGTAATAGTGGCTGAGCGTTCTGATGGACTAAAGGGTATCCATTGATTATTCTCTATTTTGAGAAATGGGTTATTCATCAATTCCATCGGAGGATCTCCAATGGAGACACCAAGTATGGAAAAGCGGATGGTTAAAAAGATAGCACTAGCAACTACGTAAGGCCCCAGTGCTGAGATTATCTTCGGTATTTTTGTTGGTGTAAAGAAATAAAGACTTAAGGGTACTACGGCCAAAAAAGTAATCGCATTCTCTTTGGACATCAAGGCGAGGAAGAATGTTATTCCTGCCAGAAGATGGAAAACCCATTTGTCGGAAATCTTGGCTCGCACAGTGAAATATAAGGCTGCCAGACTCCCCATCAGCGCCAAAATTTCATCTCTTCCTTTGATATTGGCAACTACCTCGGTGTGAATGGGGTGAACGGCGAACAAAGCCGCAGTAACTAGCGCCACTATCGTGGCCTTGCTTGGAGGGAATTCAATCTTAAATAATAGCAGTAATACACTATACAATAAAACCACCATCCCCCCAAAGAGCAAAGCATTGATCAAATGACTGATCCAGGGGCGCCCTCTTTGACTGGCTGGCTGGCTATCGGCACTAGCTTTTTTTGCGAATAGCTCCCATTCCAATGCAAAGCTTACTAGACTGAGTGGGCGATATCGACCGCCAGCCACCAACTGGGATTTTCCTTCTTCTTTAAAGAAACCGAAAAAGGTGTCTTTACTGAGTATGCCATTAATCCCCGACACTCCATCAGTGGTGAACATATTATCGTGGATCACGATAGCGTCATCCAGCGCATAGTCTAAACTGGTGGTATTGATATAGCAAAACAAGCTGAGAAAGAACAAGGCGATTTTGTGCAATCGCGTCTGGGTTAACCAAGGGGGGTAGGTATTGGCCGCTTGGGTAGGTCTTGACTTTACGGTTTTCTTCTTGGCTTTTGCCATGCATTCCTGATTTTTTGGTTCCCTGATTTTGTACTTAGCACCAACTGACCCTAGGGGCTGGGAACAATGATCGTTGCGCTTAGCTGGTAGCCTTGAGCCGTTTATAAGGCTGTCAAAGAAGGAATGTTATTCGCCAACCAGCGGCATCTTCAAATTAGCCCGCCTCAAATTAGAGAAATTTGGGATAAAAGGCGTGCCTTAACTGGCAGAAATATTCCGTAAACCGACGGTATAAAGCAGGGTGTTTGTTGGCCGCTACAGAAGGAATACTTACCTTGAAGGATGTAATAACAGATTCTTTAATCCACTGAAATCTATCTTAAACGATAGACGATTCATTTCATTAGACCTCAACTTTTGCAGAATGAAAAACCTGATCCCGGCTCCTTTTAAGCCCTTGTCTCACTGGTGTCTCTTGGTGGGATTATTATTGAACACACTCGCTGTCTCTGCCCAGTATGAAGAAGGAAAGGACTATTATGCGCCTTCAAAAGTACCAGATCGTATCGTACTAACCCTGACAGAGACCCCTTCAACAACCCAAGCCGTAACCTGGCGTACTTCTACGGAAGTTGTTACGGGCAAAGGACAATTAATGCTAGCCGACCCCTCTCCTGATATCGTAGGAGATTTACAGGAAGTTCAGGCAGAGACAACCGTATTAGAAAGTGATAAAAGCACTGCCCACTATCACGCCTTAACCTTCACCAATCTGTTGCCAAATACACAATACGCCTATCGAGTAGGAGGAGATGAATTATGGAGCGAATGGTTTCATTTCACTACCGCTGGGAAAGGCAATGCTCCTTATTCATTCTTATACTTTGGAGATGCTCAAAATGACCTAAAATCGCGTTGGTCTCGTACGATCCGTGGAGCCTACACCAAAATGCCCGATGCTGACTTTCTTTTACATGCCGGGGACTTGGTCAACAGAGCTAATAGTGATCATGAATGGGGAGAATGGTTTTATGCAGGGGGATGGATCTATGGTATGATGCCCAGTATTGCTACCCCAGGCAACCATGAATATGCTAGAAGTCAAGATCGAGGACGAGTGCTCTCGAATCACTGGAAGCCCACCTTTACTTTACCGGCCAATGGGCCTGAAGACCTCAAAGAAACTGTGTATTTTTTCGATTATCATAATACTCGATTTATTTCTTTGGACTCTCAGAAATTCTTGGGTTCTAAAGATAGTCGGACTACGCAACTGGAATGGCTGAAGGAGGTGCTGTCTAATAATAATATGAAGTGGACAATTTTGACTATGCACCATCCCGTCTATTCTTCTGCTGCAGGTAGAGATAATGAAGAAATGAGAAAATTTCTGGCCCCCTTGTTTGAGGAATATCAAGTGGACTTGGTCTTACAAGGACATGATCATGCCTATGGGCGTGGTGGAAATTTGCCCATCGGAAAGAAGAAAATTGTCATGGAAGGGCCGGTCTATGTAGTGTCGGTAAGTGGCCCGAAAATGTATGTCAATGCGATGGAAGAATGGATGCAGCGTGCCGCTTCCAATACCCAATTGTATCAACTCATTAGAGTGGATGGGAGCCGACTGAGATACGAAGCCTATATGGTAACCGGTGAACTATACGATGCTTTCGAACTTATGAAAAAGCCGAGTGGGAAAACCATTTTCAAGGAAAAGGTACCATTTAACGTTCCCGAAAGATTGGAGATACCTCCAAGATACCAAAAGCAGGCCACGGAGGATCAATTGAAAGAGTTTAATGAGCGCTTTCAAAAATATAAGGCCAAGCGCGGCGGGGACCGTTAGATGGGATGAACTTGGTTCCCAATGGCCGGGGTGGGCGTCTAACACCCACCCTGGCTGAGGCTCTTATCGCTTACACCAATACAGAACTTGGGATCGATGTGTTGCTTTTTACTCGCTCTAGTTCCACAGTAAAGTGCCGGAGAATATTGGCTTGTCGTTTGATGCTAAAGCCACTCGTCAATTCGTGACTTCGAGCTGCTACATTGGCCATAGTAGCTGCTACATAATCCATGTGCGAACGAGAATAGACTCGACGTGGGATAGCTAGGCGCAATAGCTCCATTTCGGCTAATCTATCTTTACCAGTCTCTGGGTCTCGATCGGCTAATAATGTGCCGATTTCTACCCCTCTCACTCCTCCTTCGATGTAGGCTTCCACAGCTAACAACTGAGCAGGATACTGAGTTTGTGGGATTTGCGGAAGCATGCGTTTGGCGTCGATGTAAAGTGCATGCCCGCCGACGGGCTCTTGAATGGGGATTCCATGCTTCTTTAGTTGTTCGCCCAAATATTGAACTTGCATCACTCGGTCTTCTAGGTAGTGAAAATCTACTCCCTCTTGCAAGCCAACCGCCAGCGCACCCATCGCTCGGCCACTCATTCCTCCATAAGTCAAGAATCCTTCGTAGATGATCGTGTACTGACCTAGTTTTTCATATAACTCAGGATCATTTAAAGCAATAAAGCCACCGATATTGACTAAACCATCTTTTTTTGAACTCATCCATACTACCTCCACATCTTTGAACATAGCTCGAACAATAGCTCGAATACTCCAATCCGCATAGGCTGTTTCTCGCGTTTTGATGAAGTAAGCGTTCTCCGCATATCGAGCAATATCCATGTAAACGGGAATGCCATAGCGCTTGGCTAAGGCTCGAGTTTCCTGAATATTCGCGAGTGAAACTGGCTGCCCACCCACCGTATTACAGGTAACCGTGATATTGATGAATGGAATTCGATCTTTCCCATATTTTAGTATAGTCGCCTCCAGCTTTTCTAGGTCTATATTGCCCTTAAAAGGGTGTTCCAGGGCTGTGTCGAATGCCTCAGCTATGGTGCAATCAATGGCTTTAGCCTTGCGAAATTCGATATGCCCTTTGGTAGTGTCAAAGTGAGCGTTGCCAGGAATTACATCGCCCTCTTTAACGGTAGCTGAAAAAAGGATGTTTTCTGCGGCGCGCCCTTGGTGAGTGGGGGCGAGGAATTCAAAGCCTAAGATGTCTTGCACGGAGCGCAGTAGCTTGAAATAGGATTCTGAACCGGCGTAGCTTTCATCACCGATCATAATCTCGGCCCACTGTTGCTCACTCATCGCTCCGGTACCGGAGTCTGTCATGAGATCAATGATGACCCAGTCGCTATGGATGTTAAAGAGGTTGTAATTTACTTCTTGAATCTTGGCAAGCCGTTCTTCTTTCGTTCTAAAGTATACCGGTTCTACTACTTTTGTTTTATAGGGAGGAATGGCTGGTAATTTCATGATGAATTAGCTGTTATGGCATTGGTTCATTCCATCGTTTTGAACCAATATCAGTTAAGAGAAACCCACAAGCCAGTAGGCCTGTAGCATATTATAATAGAAATGATAATTAGGAATAGGGCGGACTGCCCTGTGTTGGGGAAGGACTAGAAAATGAACGGATCTCTCTTCTTAATAAACCTAAAAATGAAATTAAACTGCATACCACAAATGTACTGCAATTTCTGAAAAGAGTCCAGTATATCTATGGAGAAAGTTGGCGGGACAAAACGGCTCTATCGATGGTCGTATGAATATCCTGAAGCTTAGCCAGAGCTAAGCTTCAGGATGGAACTCAACAGATTAGGAGACTATTCCTTAACAAATTTCACAGTTGTCGTTGCCTCTTTTGTGGTGAATTGCAGCACGTATAGACCGGCATTTAATCTATAGCTGTCAATCGGAATTTGGTGTTTTCCCTTTGGGTAGCTTGTCCGCTGGAATAAAGGCAAGACCTCTTTCCCGTCTATAGAAAAAATGGAAGCTGAAACAACTTCTTCTTGCTCTAACTCAAAGTTGATGAATCCGGCATCTTTAAATGGATTGGGAACCACCGATAGATTATAGTTATAGACGGGGAATGGTTCTAGGGGATCGTCTTCTTCTGTTTCGTCAGAGCGGAATTCGATTGGGCTATTTCCTGGGTCATTGCAAGTATAGGTGCCTGGGAGTACTTCTCCGTCCGAGCATACGGACCATGTATATCTCCTAATATCTCCCCAAGTGTCTCGATAAAAGATTTCATCTCTCCCTTGTGATGCCCCTACTTCGATTCCTCCGGTCACAAAGGGTAATCCTCCTATTGTGGATTCATTCACCCACCCATGGTACCAATGGCCGAAACTCTGATAAAAAAACTGAAGGCGATTATCATTGCCTCTGTAATATACATTCCCATCTGTTCCAGCGACTATTTCTCCAATCACGGATTGTGAAAAATGATCCCCTGGTAAGATCTCATGGACCCAGCCATTACCATGATCACCTGGATCAGGAGAAACATCATAGAAGTGATGGATGCGGCCATCACTCTGTCCTCGGAAAAATACTTCATTGTTTGCATTTACAGCAATAGAACCGCAAACAGCAGAAACATCATACCCGCCCGGCGATTGATCTATATCTATATGTTCCCAGCTTCCGCCATCTAGGTGATATGCTTGTAACTCGCTATCTGCCCCTCGATAGAAAACCCATCCATTTTGCCCTCCAACTACATCTCCTGTGATTTTCCAGTTAGCTTGAGGACCACTTGTGGCTTCATTATCTAGAATCTCATGGGTCCAACCTCCTGGATTTGCAAAGTAGTAGCGATGCATTTTGTCGTCATCCCCGCGGTACACTGCATCATCGCCCATTGTACTCAAGGAACCGCAAGTATTATCTATTAAGTAGCCGGGACTAGACCAGTCGACCCAACCATGAGTCCATCCACCACTCGTCCAATAGTAGTTTTGTAGTTTGCCATCTCCTCCTCGATAAAGGAGCTGGCCATTGTCTGTAATGGTTAAATCTCCTTGCACTAGTTGATTTGAGGGGGTGCTCGATGGCATGATATAACCGTATACATAATTGCCCCCACTCAAATAATACGAGGAAATTCTGTTAGCGGTATTTCGATAATATACTCTATTGTTATCACCTAAAACAACAGCTCGAACATCACTCTTGGCATCGAAAGTAGATCCTACCAAAGAGGGTTCGTAATCATACATATAATCGTCATTTTGGATAGCCTGTCTATAGACTCTTACGTAATCTATGACGAATTCGTCACTTGTGAAGTTGGCTCCGTTTCGGACAGACATATTTAGTAGGAGGCCTAAAGGACAATCCCAAGGATTGTACCGAGTTTCTGTTCTGATTTCTTTGCCATCAAAGAAGAAGGTAAGCTGAGCATCTGTACCATCACCTACCCAAACTAAAGTGAAGGTATGAAAGTCCGTTTCAATATCTCTATCTGTTTCATGCCCGACTAAACAATTATTCTTGGTGGTGTCATTTCCTATACTTGGATTGACACTATCCAAAGGTAACTCAGGTGAATCATTGGCTCCAAAATTGTCAATTACATTTGTAGTAAACAACTGATCATTGCCTAAGTACTCCATGATATCTATTTCATCAGGATTATTATACAACCAAAAAGCGGGAAATATGAAATCATTCACGGGTAATTTACATCGTATCTCAAACATACCTTTATAAAAGCCAACCCAGTCCGTGCTTTGGCAGGTACTATCATCGTTTAGATCATTATCATCCTCATCATTGTATTGATCCTCTGGGGCTAGATAACCTCCTGTTTCAATACCCCCAATCTTATATAAGATATTTTCTCCTCCAGTAACAGGGCAAGACTCTGACGATTGTAATTTAGTAGCCTTTAGTCTTAGTAGTCCATTATCAAGTACTATTTGATCGGTATCCCACCTAGCAGGAGTTCCAACTCCATTTACCTTCGTACAGACATCATTACTTTGTGTCCTCCAATCTCCAGAATTAAGAAGCTCTGTAACATTGTTATAGTCAAACTCATCGACAAATACTTCTTCCCAAAGCGACATGTCATAATCTAACTTACATTGTCCTGTTAGCTGCGTAGATTGCGAGAGTATTACAGCTAACAATAACCACAGGAATTTCGATTTTTGGTACATAGTTTAATATAGTTTGGTTAATAATTAGAAAGCGACGATCTGCGGTTTGGGTTAGATTCCTTAAGTCTTTGAATACTCCGTTTAACGTATCATAGGAAATGCTCACCTATTACTGCCATTTACTTTGAAAAAGGAAGTCCCTTTACCAAAAGGTACAGGCAATAAAATCCCTTCTCATACCCAGGCAATACGGGTATAGAGTCAAAGGGGGAATTTGATTTTGATGTGATTTTTTGTTTGGACCGTAGCGCGAAAATCTTAGTAGCTCTAACTACTTTATCTTTTACAAGATTGTTATACCTTTGATCGGCTTTTACTGATCGAAAAAATCTTCCAATAAATAGCCTTTCTTAATGAAAATACTGGGTATATCAGCATTTTATCATGATTCCGCGGCCGCCATCATTGTTGATGGCAAAATACAGGCGGCGGTACAGGAAGAGAGATTCACGAGGAGAAAGCACGATCCTTCTTTTCCCGTCAATGCCATTAAGTATTGCCTGGAATATACTGGGGTCAAACTTTCAGAGCTTGACGCTGTAGCATTCTATGATAAACCTTTGTTGAAATTTGAGCGCCTTTTGGAGACTTATTACAGTTTTGCTCCTAAAGGATGGGGTAGCTTTATAAGAGCTATTCCGATATGGAGTAAAGAAAAGCTCTTTCTTAAAAGCATAATATCAAAACACCTTAAAGAAATAAATTCTGGGAACAAAGTTAAGGTAAAATATTTGTTTTCGGAACACCATTTGTCCCATGCCGCTAGTGCTTTTTACCCCTCTCCGTTTCAGCGCGCGGCAATACTGACTATCGATGGGGTAGGAGAATGGGCAACCGCGTCTATTTGTCTGGGAGATGACAAAAAAATAGAGTTGTTGAAAGAATTGAAGTTCCCGAATTCTGTCGGCTTATTGTATTCTGCTTTTACCTATTTCCTTGGCTTTCGCGTCAATTCTGGTGAATACAAATTGATGGGACTCGCGCCGTATGGGAATAAAGACAGTGATCGCGTTCAAACTTATATCAAAAAAATCAAAGAGCAACTAATTGATTTGAGAGCGGATGGCTCTTTATTATTGGATCAAAGCTATTTTAATTATGCGACGGGCGACCGTATGATCCATGCTGCTAAATGGGAAGATTTATTCGGTTTTTCAACTCGGCTTCCCGAGGATGAAATGGAGCAGCAACATTGTGATCTGGCTTTAGCTATACAAACGGTGACGGAGGAAATCGTCATAAAAATGGCTAGAGAAGCGAAAAGGCTGACCGGTGCTGACAACATTTGTCTGGCTGGTGGAGTGGCACTGAATTGCGTAGCCAATGGAAAACTATTGGAGGAGAACCTCTTTAAAGAAATATACATACAACCAGCAGCAGGGGACGCTGGGGGAGCATTAGGGGCGGCTCTGAGCATTCACCATATGTATTTTGAAAAAGATAGAGCTATCGTCCGACCCGACAGCATGGGTGGTGCTTACCTGGGGCCTGAATTTTCCTCCTTGGATATCGAGAAAATCGCTCGAAAATACGATGCCACTTACGTGAAGTATGATCATTTTGAAGATTTGGCTAAAGAGGTGGCTACTATGATTGAGGAAGGGGAGGTAATTGGATGGTTTCAAGGGCGTATGGAGTTTGGCCCCAGAGCATTGGGCAACCGTAGCTTGCTAGGGGATCCCCGTAGTCCAAAGATGCAGCGACATATGAACTTGAAAATTAAGTTCCGCGAAAGCTTTCGACCCTTTGCCCCGGCAGTACTGGCGGAAGATGTCCAGCAATTCTTCGATATTAATACCTCTTCACCCTATATGCTTTTGGTACGACCGGTTCAATCTGGTATCCTGGAACCGGTTGCATCGGATTATCAAGGACTAGAGTTGCAAAAGAAGCTATATGTGGTACGCTCTCAAGTACCCGCTATTACGCACGTAGATTTTTCTGCTCGCATCCAGACCGTACACGAAGAGACGAATTCCCGCTTTCACACTTTGCTACGACATTTCAAGGCGTTGACAGGGATCGGCATGCTAATCAATACGAGCTTCAATGTGCGAGGGGAGCCCATCGTATGTACTCCAGATGATGCCTTTCAATGTTTTGTAAGGACGGGAATGGATGTGTTGGTGCTCGGAAATTATCTTTTTAAGCGTGCAGATCAAGAAAATATGGAACCACTAAAAGCAGTTCTAGAGAAAGAGTTTGTTTTGGACTAAAAATTAACCAGAAATAAAATGGAGTTTTTACAAGAGCTTTGGCAATACATGAAGGAAAGAAAAAAATGGTGGCTGATGCCTTTAATCTTGGTGATCATCTTGATTGGGGTTCTCATCATTTTTGCTGAGAGTTCAGCTATTGGTTCATTTATTTATACCTTATTCTAAGTATGAAAAAGTATAGTAGACGAGTTAAAATTGCTGGATTCCTGCTGATTGGTGGCTTATTTACCTTTGTATTATTGACGATTGGTGAGGTCGCCTGTCGCTACAATGCTAATTACGGCAGGGCGGGTTTTCAATTTGATAAGAACCTCATTTGGAGACTGAATAAAAACTTCGTTGGACAAAAAGCCTATGCTCAAGGGAAAGTACCGGGCAAAGAACCTTTTGTTCTTGAATTAAACAATGGAGGATTTAGAGGGGAAGATTTCCGCAAGAAAAAAGGCAGCGATACCAAACGGATAATGATGATGGGGGATTCTTATACCGCTGGGTTGGACTATCCAGATGATGAGATTTTTACGGGGGCCTTTGAAAAAATGCTGAATGGAGGGGGCGGAACCAATTATGAAGTAATGAATGTTAGTTGTCCTGCCTGGGGGACTGATCAACAATATCAGTACTGGTTTACGGAGGGCGTGAAATATGCTCCTGACTACCTGATTATTATGATAGCGCCCAATGACATGAGGGAGTTATACAACAAGAAGTTGATCACACTTCAACCCAATGGGGAGGTGGTAGTCAATAAGGCTACACTGCCACGGAAAGAGCGATGGGGATGGTATTTGGCTACGAAGTCTTCTTTCTTTCAGTATCTGCAAAAGAAGGTGCTAAAGACCAATTATGGTGATTTCTTCAAGGTGTTCCACTACTATCCAGTCAATTATGGCAAGAAAGATTCTACGGATTGGGATGCTCCTATCTATTTGAAAGAACCCTTCCATGAGATTGAACAAACCTATGTGCTGTTCGAAAAGTTACTGATCGACCTGATGGCTAGTTGTGAGGAAATGGGCACAAAAGTGATGCTGGCAAAGATTCCCGCGAAGGTTGAATTTGACGGTTCCTATGCATCTGAAGAGTTCGATCCTCAGATTATCAGTCGGATGTTGAAGGAAATCGCCGAACGGCAAGACGTTCCCTTCTTGGATCTAAATGCCAGTTTGGCAGAAGGTTCGGACCCTTTGCGTGTCTTTATGAGTTGGGAGTATCATTTTAATAAGGTAGGACATGATTTTACGGCTCAACAGCTATATTCCTTTTTCACCAAACATAAATAGGTTGGGAAATGCAAAATAATCGGAGCCCCTATGAGACGGTAGCGGCCTTTGTGACGATCAGCATCATTCTTTATTTGTTGTTTTCGCAAAAGTATTGGCTGTTTATTGGCCTAGGTTTAGGCCTACTTACGCTTCTTTTTCGGTCTACTGCTCATGGGTTGGATTACCTATGGCTGCAAATCAGTAAGGTGCTGAATTTCGTGGTGACTAAGGTACTTCTAAGTGTAGTTTTCTTTTTGATACTCGTCCCGATTGCGCTAATCTATCGCTTATTTGGTAAAGACAGCTTACAGAAAAAGAAGTTAGATGGAGTAGACACTAGCTATTTTGTCACTAGAGACCAGCATTTTTCTCCTCAAGACTTTGAAAAAACCTGGTGATACCATTTAATCAAAAAAGCGGATCATTTCAGTATGCGCCTGATTCTTTGGGCGATTCGAAATGATCCGCTTTGGTCTATGCTGTGAAGGTAAGCACTAGAAGGGTTATACTAGACTAGCGCTCCCTTAATTACCTCTTCTACTATCTCAGGATTTAACAAGGTGGAAATATCTCCTAAATTAGAAGTTTCCTTTGAAGCGACCTTTCGAAGAATGCGTCGCATAATCTTACCTGATCGCGTTTTGGGTAACCCACTTACAATCTGGATTTTGTCTGGCTTGGCAATGGGACCAATTTCCTTGGTTACAACGGCCAGGATTTCCTTACGGAAGGCATCAGCGTCGGAAACAGCATCGCCTACAATAACGTAAGCATAGATACCTTGCCCTTTGATATCATGTGGATACCCTACTACGGCTGATTCTACTACATTAGGGTGCTCGTTGATGGCATTTTCTACTTCGGCGGTACCCATTCGGTGTCCCGAGACATTAATCACATCATCTACCCGCCCGATGATTCTGTACCTGCCATCCGCATCTCGGCGTGCTCCATCTCCGGTGAAGTATAGATTTTCGAAAGAAGAGAAGTAGGTCAGACGGCAGCGTTCATGGTCTCCATAGGTGGTGCGAAGCATGGAAGGCCACGGGAATTTTACGCAGAGTAAGCCTTCCACGTCATTCCCTTCCACCAGCTCGCCCTGTGCGTCAACCAGAATAGGCTGTATACCCGGCATCGGATAGGAAGCAAAACAAGGTTTCGTATCAGTAATGCCAGGAAGCGGGGTAATCATAATTCCACCCGTTTCTGTCTGCCACCAGGTATCTACAATTGGGGCCTTACCCTTGCCTACCTTTTCATCATACCAATGCCAGGCTTCTTCGTTAATGGGTTCGCCTACACTGCCAATTACCTTAAGCGTACCAAGATCATACTTATCTACAAACTCATCTCCTTTCGCCATTAAAGCTCGGATAGCTGTGGGAGCCGTGTAGAACTGATTGACTTTTAGTTTGTCACATACTTCCCAGAATCGGCCCGCATCGGGGTAGGTAGGTACTCCCTCGAACATAACAGTGGTGGCCCCTGCTAATAAGGGCCCATATACGATATAGCTGTGCCCAGTGATCCACCCGATATCAGCCGTACACCAGTAGACATCTCCATCTTGATATTGAAATACATTGCGGAAGCTGAAACAGGTATAAACCATATATCCGCCACAAGTATGCACGACTCCCTTGGGCTTTCCGGTAGAACCAGAGGTATAGAGAATGAATAGCATATCTTCCGAATCCATTTCCTCCGCTGGACAATCGGCAGACTGCCCATCTACCTCTTCGTGCCACCATTTGTCTCTACCAGCCTGCATACTTACTTCACCGCCCGTATTACGATGCACCAAAACGGTTTCAATGCTATCACAATCCATCGCCAAAGCATCATCTACTACCTTCTTGACTGGAATATTCTTGGCTCCTCGGTTATTGTAATCCGAACAGATCACCATCTTACAGCTAGCATCCTTGATGCGGTCAGCCAGAGCTTGTGCGGAGAAACCTGCGAATACGACGGAATGAATAGCTCCAATGCGTGCACAAGCCAGTACGGCAATGGCCAATTCCGGCACCATCGGCATATAAAAGCAAACTCGATCTCCTTTTTGAATACCACTGGCCTTTAACGCATTGGCCGTTTTACATACTGCGGCATGTAATTCCTTATAGGTATAGCTCACATTCGCTTGTGATGGATCATTCGGCTCAAATAGAATAGCAACTTGATCTCCACGATCTGCCAAATGTCGATCCAAGCAGTTCTCTGTGATGTTTAACTTTCCTCCTACAAACCACTTTACATCGGGGTCTTTAAAGTTCCATTCAAGGGTCTTGTCCCATTTTTTTTGCCATTGAAATGTTTCGGCTTGTTCTGCCCAGAAGCCTTCGGGATCATTCACACTTCTTTGATACGCTTCCTTATACTCTGCTAAGGATCTAAGCTGTAGTGTCATAGGTGCATTTATATTTTAAAGCTATGATTGATTTTCCGTTACTAGGAATCATTGTAATTGATGATTAAGAATGTTTAATGAACAGTTAAGAAGGGATTAAATTCTATTTCCCATTCTCAATGTGCTATTGCATCACCGGCCCCACTTGGAATTCTAATGTCCTCCACAATATCCTGTACTTCTTTCGGTGGCGCGGCGGTTAATCTGGACACCCCTATAGAAATCACGAGATTGATCACCATCGCTACCGTGCCGAAGCCTTCTGGCGAGATGCCAAACCACCAATCCTCAGCCGTCCCCCCTCCAAACTTGCCAAGTTTGAACTTCAACATGTAGAATAACATAACGGAAATGCCTACGACCATCCCCGTGATAGCACCTTCTCGATTCATTCGTTTATCAAAAATACCCAAGATAATGGCGGGGAAGAAGGAGGCTGCTGCGAGGCCAAAGGCCAAGGCTACTGTCGCCGCTACGAAATCTGGCGGATTGATACCAAAATAACCGGCGATAACTACTGCTACAGTTGCTCCCAAACGCGCTGCTATCAATTCATTCCGTTCGGATATATCTGGCTTCAATTGCATCTTAATCAAGTCCCGGGAAACTGCGGTAGAAATCACCAGCAATAAGCCCGCTGCTGTGGACAAGGCTGCTGCTAAGCCACCCGCTGCCACCAAGGCAATCACCCAGTTGGGTAAGCCTGCGATTTCTGGATTTGCTAGGACCATGATGTCTCGGTCGATGGTCAATTCGTTGGTGTTGGGGTCGGCCACATACTGTATCAGACCATCCTTGTTTTTGTCTTCATGGGTGATGAGCTTGGTGGTTTCCCATTTGGTAAACCACTCAGGCATGGCGGCATACTCCTTATTGCTGACGGTGTTGATTAAGTTGGTGCGGGCAAAGGCGGCGATCGCTGGAGCTGTGGTATATAAAATAGCAATAAACAGCAAGGCATAACCTGCCGAAATTCTGGCATCTCGGACTTTAGGAACTGTGAAGAAACGCACAATCACATGGGGTAGTCCTGCGGTTCCGACCATTAATGCCATCGTAATGCAAAAAATGTCGGTCACGGATTTTGTACCACTTGTATATTCCGCGAAGCCTAACTCTCTATGCAGTTGATCCAATTTATCCAGCAGAGCCATTTCAGAACCGTCCGTTACGTTTCCTAGCAACCCAAATTGTGGGATAACATTGCCCGTCATAGCCAAGGAAATAAAGAAGGCAGGTACCATATAGGCGAAGATCAACACGCAGTATTGTGCTACTTGGGTATAGGTAATTCCTTTCATTCCGCCCAACACAGCATAGAATAGCACAATAGCCATTCCGATATAAACGCCAGTATTGATATCCACTTCAAGAAAACGAGAAAAGACAACCCCTACTCCTCGCATCTGTCCAGCTACATACGTAAAGGAGACAATGATGGCACAAATCACCGCAACAGTTCGAGCTACATTGGAGTAATAGCGATCACCGATAAAATCTGGAACCGTGAATTTGCCAAACTTCCTCAAGTAGGGCGCTAGCAATAAAGCTAACAATACGTATCCTCCTGTCCATCCCATCAAATAAACCCCTCCATCATACCCCATAAAGCTGATCAAGCCTGCCATGGATATAAAAGAAGCAGCCGACATCCAATCTGCTGCGGTAGCCATTCCATTGGCCAAGGGCGAGACGCCTCCTCCTGCCACGTAAAATTCCTTTGTGGAACCCGCTCTTGACCAAATGGCAATTCCGATATATAGGGCAAAGGTGATTCCGACGATGATATAGGTCCAGGTTAATACACTCATGATTATTCTTTAAACATAAAACTCCTTGGTCTTTCAGGTGTAAATTCGAGCTAACTAGGATTCATCCAAACCGTATTTTTGATCCAGCTTATTCATTAAATAGACATATACGAAGATGAGTACTACGAATACATAGATAGATCCTTGCTGGGCAAACCAAAAGCCTAATTTTGCCCCCCCAATAGTCATGCTATTGAGCTGCTCTACCAATAAAATTCCAAAACCATATGATACAATGAACCAGATCACCAAAAGGATGGCTAAATAGCGAAGGTTCTCTTTCCAGTAGGCTCTGAGTTTGTTCTCGGACATATCAAAGTTGGTTTTTATATAGTGCCTAGGTAAAAGAAAATTTATAAGATGGTCGACTTGCGCGGATCAGCTACTGCTAATCACATCAGTGGAGGGGTGCAGCAACTCGAACAATTACGAAGCCCCAAAATAAAGTTTTTCGTGGTATAGTGGAGGTAAAAGGAGCAAGTTTCGAAATATGCTCCTGATTTTTGGAATTGACCCAAGCATTGATGTGCGTCTAGGGGAGGGAATAAGCAAAAATTTGGTGAGTAGATTCGGCACAAAGAAGTTTGCCCTATGCTCAATTAGGAGTATCAATCGGACGCTGTACTGATTCTCTAATGAGTTTAAGCTTATCTCGGGTTCACTGATTTGATTTTAGGCGTTGCAGCACTGCTTCTCGATATTGCTGTCCTACTGGGATCAATAAGTCGTCGATCTTTAATTGATTTCCTTCCATGTAATCCACCTTATCCCAGGCAATTATATAGGAGCGGTGAACCCGGAGGAAGTGGGTAGGTGGCAGTTGCTCCATGAGTTTTGCTAGCGTAGTTTTGGGCAACAATTGCTTGTCATTCAATATAACCTTTACATAGTCGCCGTAAGCCTGGCAGTAGTGTATTTCATCCAATGCGATTCGGTAGATTTTGCGGTCCGCTTTTAAGGTAATATGGCTAAGTTCTTGGCTAACAGTTGCTTGTTTCTCTAAAAAAACACCCGCCTTTTGCACGGCTTTGAGAAACCGTTCCTTGGCAAATGGTTTTACTAAATAGTCAATTGCATCTAGCTCAAAACCTTCCACAGCATAATCCGGGAAAGCGGTCGTGAAGATGATGAGTGGTGGCTGACTCAGTGCTTTGGCCAGGTTGATGCCAGACAGCTCTGGCATATTGATATCTAGAAAAACCAGATCTACTTGCTGCTGTTGTAGAAATCGCATGGCGGCAATGGGGGAGTCGAAAGAGCCTAATAAGGAGAGATAAGGGATATCCGCTAGGTACTTTTCCAAAATCCGGATGGCCAAGGGTTCATCGTCAACTATAATACAATTGATATTCATTCGCTTAAGCTAAGGGTCAAAAAAACTTGAAAGTCCTCCTGGTCTTCAATACGCAATTCATGGCAACTTGGATAGAGGAGTTGGAGGCGTTTACGCGTATTGGAAAGTCCAATGCCGCCATCGGACTTGGGAGGAAGTGCCAATTTGCCTTTGTTGTTTCTAACGTTGAAGGTCAAGACATTTCCTTTAATGACACACCGAATATGTACGAAAGCTTCTGTGTCGCTTCCCTTGGCTCCAAATTTGAAAGCGTTCTCCACAAAGTGGATCAAGAGCAAGGGGGCAATGGTTTTATCCTTAATTTTCCCTTCAACAGCAAACTGGATATCTACGCGTTCCGGAGCTCGTATCCGTTGCAAATCAATGTAGTTTTCCAGGAATTGAATCTCCTGCTGCAAGGGCACGAAAGTGTCTGCCGATCCGTAGAGCATGTATCTAAGGTTATCGGAGAGTCGGAGCAAGAGGTCAGGTAAACGCTCGTCCTGATCCAAGGATAAGGAATAAAGGTTGTTAAGGCTATTGAATAGGAAATGCGGGTTAATTTGAGATTTCAAGCTCAATAACTCCGCATCTAGTTTTTCTCTTTCCAAGCGGTTAATCGCTTTCTTTTTTTCATTGAGTTCAAACCAGGACTTTGAGAGATGCAGCAGCGTGCTTAAAGCCATATAGGTGAAGGTAAATTCAAGTATATCTCCCCATTCATAGTAGGAGATGAAGTAGTAGCCCTCAAATAGCCAATCCGCTAAATACTGGAAGGTCAAATGATTGAGTAAAGTACCAAGCGCTAGTACTATTGAAAATCCCAAGATATAATATCCATACCGTTTGGATTGAAAGTATCTGGGGAGTAAGATGTTTAGGTTTGCATACACGAGAAAGACCAGACTGATATGGAACAGGAAAGTATAAATTAAGTCAGTCTCTACATATTTTTCATCAGTGCAGAAAAGACGGAACAGGACATAGAAGGACAACAGCCAAAACAAAAGGTGTTGTACCATTCTATGCTGTATAATCCGCTCCATATATTGGCTTGTAGCTGTAATCATTAGAGGACTCTTTTCAAAGGCAAAGGGTCAGTAAATATATTGGGGTCATTGGTATATTTAAGGAAAAACTTTTGAAGTTCTCTTGGCCCAGCCGTTAATATGATCTCATCGTTTACTCTTTCATGTTTGATTCTTATTTTCCTTTGATCAAATAGCTCTTCCAACCATTCTAATTCAGAAAAATGGCTGATTTCCAAGGTATCCTCATTCCATTTCACTTTTGCAAAAGAATGGGTGCGAATCAGAGGGGCAAGATCAAGATTGTCACTCCCTAAAAATCCCCCTTTCTGGTGGGCGTAAAAATCTAGGTAATGATCTGCCCCAAGTTTAACCAAATGCACTTCATACTGTTGCTGTTCTGGTCCTTTCAAATAGGTGAATAGGTAGGTTTTTCCTTTCAATTTTTCGAATACATAGGAGTCCGCCCCATCCGTCCATGCCCCTAAGAGGGAAGACTCAAAAACAGTGGTATCTTCTGTGTAAAGGGGGTGTAAAGATGGAATACAAGATTGTACCATCAAAGCTAATGCGAGCCCAATCCAATTACGTAGTTTCATTGTAGTCGTTTTTAGTGATGAATTGGTAGCAAGGTATCTTCGTGTCCTTAAATCCTCAATTATAGTCGTTGAACCCTCTCGGTTTGTAGGTGAATGGGGCGGAGTATGTTATCCATGTCTAGAATTTGGTGGTATTTTATTAAATTTGATGATCTAATAATTGAAACTAATTTGATCTTTCCTCTCAAATAACACTTTCCCTAAAGAGCCAATCTATAGATCCTTGAACAAATAAGAGACTTTACGATTACTATTGTATAGCAAATCCTTACTGTAATTAAATACTTTCTTGGGGCTATCCAAGAACCTTTAAATCCTAATGTAGTATGAAAAAACACCCTACTCTGTTGGGGCTTGTCTGTCTATTGGTGATTCCTAGTTTTCTCTGGGCGCAAACTAATAATGACGAATTAAGGCCCGTTACCCGAACCTATGCCTTAACCCAGGCTAATGTTATCACAGAGCCTGGTAAAATGATCGAAGGCGCTACCATTGTAATTAAGGATGGTTTAATCTTAGCAGTTGGAAAAAATGTAAAGATTCCAATTGATGCGCAGGTGGTCAAAGCCGACTCCATGTACATTTATGCCGGCTTTATCGAAGGCTTGTCCCACACTGGTATACCCAAGGCTGAACCGCAAGGCGGTCGAGGTGGCCGTGGCGGGGGAGGAACACCAGCTCCTCAAGTCAAAGATCCAGGCTCCCCGCCGAATGACCTGGCTGGGATTACGCCTGAAAAGAATTTGGCGGAATCTCTTAAGCCAAATGATAAGTCGATCGCCGATATGCGAAAGCTCGGCTTTACGGCAGCTAATGTAGTGCCCAATGGCCAAATGTTGCCCGGGCAAGGTGCCCTGGTCTTGCTACACGGTGATAATGCCGATAAAATGATTTTGAAGGACAAGACTGCTTTTTTCTCCCAATTGACCGGCGCGAGGAGGATGTACCCTGCTACGGTGATTGCCGTGATCGCTAAATGGAGAGAATTATACCGACAAGCAGAGTTGGCGCAAGCTCATGAAACAGCTTACCAAAAGAGCCCTAGTGGCATGTCTCGCCCTTCCTATGATCCGGTGCTACAGGCTTTCTATCCCGTGATCAACAAGGATCAATCCGTCTTTATGAAAGCCAGCGATGTCAAATCTGCTTACCGAGCTCTTTCTTTGCAAAAGGAGTTTGACTTACCCATGGTCATTGCTGAACTGAAACAAGGATGGCATGTAACGGATGAACTTAAAAAGAGAAATATACCTGTCCTGCTTTCGATGGATCTTCCGGAGGACAAGAAAGGAAAGGGCGGAAAGAAAGGAGAGAAGAAGGGCGACAAAAAGAAAGAAGAAGGCAAAAAGGATGATCCCTTTAAAGCAGAAAGAGAAGCGCTAGAAAAGCGGAAGATGAAGGCTCTAAAAGAACACTGGACACAAGCAGGGAACATGGAAAAGGCCGGCGTGACATTTGGCTTTTCTACCCTTGATGTGAAAAGTAAGGATGTGAAAGCCAATCTCCGCAAAATGATTGAAAATGGATTAAGTGAAGATGCTGCTTTGGCGGCTTTAACTACTACTCCTGCCAAGATGCTCGGTGTTTCCGATATGTTGGGTACAGTAGCTACAGGGAAAATAGCCAATTTAGTAGTGACGGATCAACCCTACTTCGAGGAGAAATCCAACGTGCGCTATGTATTTGTCGAAGGAAATAAATTTGAATTCGAAGCGAAGAAGCCATCCAAGAAAGGCGATCCCAACGCCAAGGTAGCCGTGGCAGGGAAGTGGACTTATAGCTTTGAAGCCATGGGACAAAACATGGATGGTATCCTAGAATTGGTGGACAATGATGGTGATATCTCGGGCAGTATTACGAATACAGCCATGGGAAATAAAAGTACCATTGAAACTGCTGAGTTAAATGGCAATGAGCTATCCTTCAGTATTAAGATTGATGGCGGTGGGCAAACCGTTACAGTAGAATACAATCTGGTTATTGAGGGAGATAACATGGAGGGAACCGTTTCTGCTGGTCAGTTTGGTACCTTCGATCTAGAAGGAGAGCGTATTGGAACGCCGGATAAGTAACTATAATCCTTGATCCTAATCTTGAAGAAGCAATCATGAAAAAAATAATAAATACAATACTATTCACCTTCGTAGCACTCAGTCTATTTGGGCAGCTCGATAAAGGTGATGTTTTAATCAAAAATGGTACGGTTATTACCATTACCAATGGGGTGCTAGAAGAGACAGATGTACTGATTCAAAACGGGAAAATCACCCGTATTGGTAAAAATCTACGCACTCCTTCCGGTACTAAAGAAATTGATGCTACTGGAATGCATGTGATGCCTGGGATCATAGATGCTCACTCGCACATTGCCATCGATGCGGTGAATGAGGCAACTAATCCTGTGACTGCGGAAGTCTTCACAGGCGATGCCATTAATCCACTAGATATCTCCATTTATCGGGCACTGGCCGGAGGCGTAACTTCATCTCATGCCATGCATGGCTCTGCCAATGCCATTGGAGGCCAATGTGAAACCATTAAGCATCACTACGGTTCCTATAATCCTGAAGATTTAAGAATGGTGGGAGCACCACGTACAATTAAGTTTGCCTTAGGGGAAAACCCAATGCGCGTACATGGAGAGGGGCGAGGCATTCAGCCCAGAACTCGTATGGGAGTGGAGCAGGTATTCCGTAAGGCTTTCTCTGAAGCAAAAGTCTACATGAAAGCTTGGGAGAAGTACAACAATGAGAAAAACACCAACCCCAAGGCTACCGCGCCGGAGTACAGCTATCGTCTACAGACGTTAGCAGATATTCTTACTGGGGATGTCATTATTCATTGTCACTCGTACCGTGCAGATGAGATCTTGATGTTAATGAACGTCTGCAAGGACTTTGGTATTAAGAGACTTTGCTTCCAGCACGTTAATGAAGGCTTTAAAGTAGCACCAGAATTAGCAGAATTTGGTGCAAGTGCCTCTGTATTTGCGGATTGGTGGGCTTATAAATTCGAGGTGTACTACTCGACGGCCTATAATGCCTCAATCTTGACTCGCAATGGGGTGGTCACCTCTATAAACTCGGATTCTGGGGAGTTGATTCGTCATCTGTATCACGAAGCAGGCAAAACTCAGCGTTATGGTGATTTGTCTGACAATGAAGCCTTGTCCCTGATTACGATTAATCCTGCCAAGCAGCTTGGCGTGGAGGATCGAATCGGTTCATTGGAAGTGGGTAAGGATGGTGATGTCGCTATTTTTAAAGGACACCCACTTTCTGTTTACGCCATTCCACAAATGACCATTGTAGACGGTATTGTTCGATTTGATATCAATACTGACCCCGCTGATATGCGTATGGATGTAAATCCTGAGGAAGAGCTTCCGGCTTTTTACATGGAAGTGAAGGAGTATGATAACTGTATGCAGGGGGTACATAATCAGCATTTATTCTTCCATAGACATTAAGAAGCTGATTGAGGATCCATTCATCATTCAAAAAGAAGACATAATGAAATTTACTATAAAGATTATTGCTTTCCTTGTGCTGGGCTTATGCACCCTGAGCACCTACGGGCAGCAAATTAGCAAACCTGCCCGGGGTACCTTTGCCCTCACCAATGCCACGATCGAGACGATTACTAATGGTACGGTACAAGGTACCTTAGTGATTGAGAATGGTAACATCTCGGCTATCGGGCCGAATGTAGCCATCCCACCAGACGCTAAAGTGGTTGATTGTTCTGGGCTCTTTGTTTATCCAGGTTTAATTGACGGCGGTACTCAGTTAGGTTTGGTAGAGGTAAGCTCTGTGTCCTTGACGGCGGATGCCAACGAAATTGGAGATATCAAGCCTGAAATGCAAGCCTTAACTGCGGTGAATCCGAACGCTACCGCTATTCCGGTTACCCGAGTTGAAGGTGTGACTACCACTTTGGTTGCTCCGGTAGGTGGGACTATTCCTGGCACGGCTTCCTTGATCAATTTGGTAGGGTATACTCCTAAGCAAATGTATGCGGGTTTTAAAGGGGTCGTTATTAACTATCCAAGTGCGGGGCGTAGAGGGCGTAGAGATCGCCGAACAGATGAAGAGCGCAAAAAGCAAGAAGAAAAGCAGTTGAAAAAGCTAAATGACTTGTGGGATAATCTTGCCTTGTATCACCAATTGGATTCCGCGGCTAAAGCAGGAAGTGGAGCGGCATTGGATTACAATCCAAAGATGGAGGCCATGCTACCGGTAATCAGAGGCGAAATGCCCATTCTGCTAGAGGTTAACCAAGCTAGTGCTATTGAATCTGCTATAAAGTGGGTCACCGAAAAGAAGGTCAAGGCCATCTTTACTGGCGTAGCTGAAGGTTGGCGTGTGGCCGATAAGATTGCGGCAGCTAATATCCCCGTCATTACTGGTCCCATGCTAAGCATGCCGACTCGTACCTCTGATCGCTATGATACGCCCTATGCCAATGCCGGCAAGATGCATAAGGCTGGGGTGAAAGTCGCAATTCGCTCCAATGATACCGAAAACGTTCGTAATTTGCCTTACAATGCAGGTTTTGCTGCTGCCTATGGCATGGGTAAGGAGGCGGCCTTAAAAGCCGTTACAATCGTGCCTGCTGAGATCTTTGGGGTGGCTGACCGATTGGGGTCCCTGGAGAAGGGGAAAAGCGCTACACTTTTCGTGACGGATGGAGATCCCTTTGAGACGAAAACACATGTCAAACATCTGTTTATTGACGGTTGGAGTGTGCCTTTAGATAGTCGACACATTCGTTTATACCATGAGTTTCTGGAGAGATCTCCAGGACTGGAGAAATAGATACCTGTCCGCTCTACTCGCCGGGTGAATAACTCACCTGGTGAGTAGAGGATGGTAAGTCTTAAATCAACCCTTCTTTCACCAAATTATGCAGGTGAACCATTCCTAGGTATTTTCCCTCTTCTTCTACAATCAATTGTGTAATGCTGTGCTTACGCAAAATATCCAGTGCCTTTACGGCCAAAGCGTCCTTTGCAATCGTTTTAGGGTTTGTACTCATCAGGTCAGCAGCGGTAAGTTTTTGCAAATCGGGTACATCCTCTAGCATTCTTCGAAGATCACCATCCGTTACAATTCCCTTTACTCGATTCTGATCATCTACCACCGCTGTGGCCCCCAGGCACTTGGAGGTCATTTCTAGTATAGTACGCTGCAAACTATCGGTCTCCGCTACGGCTGGGCGTTCATTTTTCGGATAGATATCCGCGACACTGAGATAGAGTTGTTTGCCCAGGGACCCCCCTGGATGAAACTGAGCGAAGTCTTTTGGCGTAAAACCCCTTAAGGCAAGCAGAGCCGTAGCCAAAGCATCCCCCAAAGCCAATTGTGCAGTAGTGCTAGTGGTGGGAGCGAGATTGTTGGGATCAGCTTCTTTGACAATGGGAGTATGCAAGATGTAGTTGGCTTGCTGACCCAAGTAGGAATCTCGTTTGGTGACCATTCCGATAATGGGGTTACCGAGATTTCTAACTAGTGGTACCAAAACCTTAATCTCTGCTGTTTCTCCACTCTTGGATAAGCAGAGCACCAGATCATGAGGGCGTACCATACCAAGGTCTCCGTGAATGGCATCTGCAGCGTGCATGAAAAGTGCCGGAGTGCCGGTAGAATTCAAGGTAGCGACGATCTTTTGCGCGATCAGGGCACTTTTGCCGATACCCGTAACAACAAGCCGACCAGGAGAAGAATAAATGGCATTCACACAGTCCACAAAATCCTGATCAATACTCTGATATAAGGCTTGCAGACATTGGGCCTCAATTTCCAGTGTTTCTCGGGCAGTTTTAACAATTAGGGCGTCTGAATTCACAATGTTTTTTAGTATTTTTGGAGGCTTTTTGAAAAAAGCCTTTTGGACTATAATTTTTTTGCATCAGAACATGCCCAATTAGAAATATCAGGAAGCGTTATCCAATAGGACCTTTACTGATAATTATGTATAAAATAATGGACCAAGATAGGAATAGTAGACAGGTTAAAAAACTTTGTTCACTCAAACTTGCGATCGCCTGCCAAGACGATGAATTGCAGGGCTACGGGGCATTAATCCAGCCAAAAAAAAGAAGTCTAAGGTTCGTTTTATCCAGTGTTTTTAATAAATTTAAGGTAGCCAAACTCATCGTCCCTAACTTAAATTTTGGCATTTTATCAGTTTGCCAAAATATTATCGAATCAGCTTCGCCTTTCCGACATTTCATTCTCCGTTTAGGTCAAAAGCAGTTGCTTTTGTTAGGTGTTGTACGGATTAGACTAAGCAAAATTTAAAGTTCAAATGTTAACCATGACAGCGACGAAAGAAAGTTTGCATGACGCACTAAATCAGTATTTTGGGTTCGACAAGTTCAAGGGTAATCAGGAAATGATTATCAAAAGTGTGCTGCAGGGAAAAAATACTTTTGTGATCATGCCGACGGGTGGTGGAAAGTCTCTCTGTTACCAGCTGCCAGCTTTAATGTTAGAAGGAACGGCGATCATTATCTCCCCACTAATAGCCCTAATGAAAAATCAAGTTGATTCGATTAGAGGCTATTCTCAGAGAGATGAAGTAGCTCACTTTTTGAATTCTTCGCTCACCAAGGCCCAGATGAAGCAGGTGAAGCAAGATATAATGGACGGGAAGACTAAATTGCTGTTCATTGCCCCTGAAACGCTCACCAAAGACGAGAACATAGAATTTTTCCGACAAGTCAACGTCTCTTTTGTGGCCGTAGATGAGGCTCACTGTATCTCAGAATGGGGACATGACTTCCGACCTGAATACCGGCGCATTAGAGCAATGCTGGATGCCATTGGTCAGGAAATCCCCGTAATCGCGTTGACAGCGACCGCTACGCCTAAAGTGCAATCTGATATTCTGAAGAACCTGAATATGGATGCCCAGAGCACTTTTATCTCTTCCTTTAACCGGGAGAACCTCTATTACGAAGTGCGGCCTAAAGGAAAAAAAGAGCTAACGCTGAAGAGTATTATCCAAATCATCAAAGGAATTCCTGATCAATCAGGCATTATCTATGTCCAAAGCCGGAAATCGGCTGAGACTATAGCGGAAGTCCTGCGAGTGAATGACATCAAAGCATCCCCTTATCATGCCGGTTTAGATGCCAAAACCCGTAGTAAGACGCAAGATGACTTCCTGATGGAAGAGTTGGATGTAATTGTGGCTACCATTGCCTTCGGAATGGGTATCGATAAACCCGATGTACGTTTCGTTATTCACTACGATATTCCCAAAAGTATCGAAAATTACTACCAGGAAACTGGCCGAGCCGGGCGAGATGGTCTGGATGGAACTTGTATCGCGTTTTATTCTTATGCCGATATCCTGAAGTTGGAGAAATTCTTGCGAGATAAGCCAGTAGCTGAACGGGAAATGGGCGCGCAATTGATGCAAGAAGTCATGGCCTATGCTGAAACAACCAGCTGTCGTCGTCGATTTCTATTGCACTATTTTGGAGAGCAATACGATGACAGTCAATGCTCCAATATGTGTGATAATTGTCGCTTTCCAAAGGAAAAGATAGAGGTAAAGGAAGAAGTAGTAAATGCGTTGAAGGTTGTTTTAGAGTTGGATGAAAACTATGGCATAAAGATATTGATTGACTTTATGTTGGGCCGAGAGACCAAGGAAATGAAGGATTTCCGTTTCGATAAGCGGGAGTTATTTGGTGTTGGCAAGGAAAAAGATCAAAACTTTTGGTCATCGATCTTCCGTCAGGCGCTTCTAAATGATCTTGTTTATAAGGACATCGAGACCTATGGCCTGTTGAAGATGACAGATAAGGGTAGAGCCTATCTTGAAGAACCTTATACCATGCATGTTCCATTGAATCACGATTATGACGTGGAAACCATGGAGGCGAGTGAACCAGCGGGAAGAACAGCTGTATTGGACGTGAAGTTGATGAGCCTCTTAAAGGACTTACGTAGAAGAGAAGCTAAACAACAAGGTATTCCTCCCTACGTAATTTTCCAGGACCCTTCCTTAGAGGATATGGCTACGCAGTATCCGATCAGCATGGAGGATATGGCTAATGTACAAGGAGTGAGTATGGGAAAGGCCATTCGATACGGGAAGCCATTTATCCTGTTGATCAAAGATTATGTTGAGCAAAATGACATCATAAGACCGACTGATTTCGTCGTTAAGCAGGTGGCTAACAAATCGAAGATGAAGGTCAGCATCATTCAGGGTATTGATAGAAAAATGCCACTGGAAGATTTGGCTACGTCTAATAATCTCTCCATGGAGGATTTAATGGAGGAATTGGACGCAATTGTTACCTCTGGTACCAAAGTGAATATAGATTACTATCTCGACGAAAATGTTGATGAGTACTCAAGAGAAGATATCATCGATTACTTCATGGATTCCAAGTCTGATTCTGTGGAAGAGGCTTACAAGGAATTGCAGGAAGATGATATTACGATTGAAGAGATTCAATTGGTTCGCATTAAATTCTTGTCAGATCTCGCCAATTAGAAGCCTATGAAGTTTATCATTATCAATGGCCCTAATCTGAATCTTTTGGGTAAACGCGAGCCTTCTATTTATGGTAATGAAAGCTTCGAGGAATTTTTTGCTAGACTACAACAAGAGTTTGCCGCTGTCACCATTCATTATTTTCAGAGCAACCATGAAGGGGAAATCATAGATAAACTTCACGAGGTGGGGTTTATCTATGATGGTATTATCCTGAATGCAGGGGCTTTAACACACACCTCCATTGCTATTGCTGATGCCATTGGTGCTATAGATGCTCCTGTAATTGAAGTGCATATCTCCAATATACATGCTAGAGAAAGCTATCGTCACCATTCCTACCTGGCTCCAAAATGCGAAGGATCCATCGTAGGTTTAGGGCTGAAGGGGTATGAACTAGCCGTTCAATTCTTTTTGTAGAGAATGCTCGGACGACAACTGCTAAGGATCGTCCGGTGGAGCGAGAAAGGTGAGATCAATCAATCTCAAGCGTCTTCTTTTCCCAATCTTGAATTTTTTGTACTTGAACAACTGGGAGCAGGCATAACCCAATCCCATAGCGGATCCCGTCACAATGGCATCTGACCAACGATAGTTGGTATCCGGATTCCCATCTGTTGCCGTTCCAATTAACGCAAAAGAAGACCAAGCCGCGCCAAATAAGGCTAATTGAATGCCAGCACGTCTGGCAGCGGGTTTGTAATAGCGAATAGCAACGATCTCATTTATATCAACATAACGATCTCCAAAAACAATAAGATTACGTTCGATATTAAAATCTTCTATCACACCATAGGTCCAAGTCTCCGATTCGCGAAGAAGATATTCCAGGCCTTCTCCTTTAAAGATCTTTCTGGTTTTTACGCGTCCGGAAGTTTCGATTTGCATTACTTTTTGACCCGCTAGGTAAAAAGAAAAGAAAAGCATGAAAAAAAGCAAGTAAGCGTGCTTCATGTAGTTGTTTTTAGTGGTCCCTGCGCCAAGTCCTTAGGAGTATGGAAGTCTTTTTCTTACAATTATAACAAGTATCTCATGTGAAAGATCATCTTACGAGCAGAGAGGTTGGTTGCTTTAGTGGGATAAGTCAAGGGACATTGAATCTATGGAGTGGGCTTTTGACATTTTTTAGAAAGTCTCTTCAAGAGTTGTTTCATGGCCGATTCGATGGTCTGATAATCGGGTATCTCCTTACCCGTATAGATGACCATCATAGCCAGTTGTTCCAATTGCTCTGGAAGAAGACCATAGAAGTGTGATTTTTGTAGTCGATAAGCTTCTCGAATAATTCTTCGGATCCGATTCCGGTCACTTGCTCTTTTGAATTTCTTTTTGGGTACACTGAGCGCAAATTGAACAGGGCTATTACCAATCGGAATATCCAATTCCATCCAGACAACTCGCAAAGGGAACTGGCCAAAGGATTGACCACTCCTGAACAGCTTATTGATGGTCTTTCGACTCTTTAACCGTTCTGTTCTTCTGAATGAAAAAGACTTTTTATTCATTTTAAAATTTTGATTATCAGTGTTTTATTATGGATGGGTAAAAAAATAACTCTAGCGTTATGGAATTTTTAGCCGATTGACGTCTTATCTAAGTCAACTATATTTTTTAGCTAAAACCATTCTAAATGGAAAAGAAAATCGTGCTCTCAGAAAGACTCAACACTCTATCTAGAACCTATTTCTTTGACGTCAAAGAAAGTTCTAAAGGTAACCCTTATCTAGTCGTAACGGAAAGTTACAAGCAAAAAGATCAGGAAGGCTTCACCAGAAATAGCTTATTGCTGTTTGAGGATGATTTACCTAAGTTTATCGACCTGCTCAAAAAGGTAGCTGAAGAAATAAAAGCTACTACAGAAACTCAAGAAGCATAAATAGGTAGAGTGAAGGAGATCGCCTTTGGTTTGCAGGGTGATCTCCCATTGATCTGATCATTTCATTCTCTGCGACTACTCTAAAATGGAAAAAACAACAAACTTACCTCGGCTCTATAACAATAATCTTCCCATCACAGCTTGGGCAGAAGCCGATCGGCCCCGAGAAAAATTGCTTCGTCAGGGTAGAAAGAGTCTTTCTGATGCAGAGCTGCTGGCTATCCTACTAGGATCAGGCAGTAGGAGTCAGACTGCGGTGGGCCTGGCCCAAACTATCCTTTCTGACTTGCAGCATGACCTTCATGTACTTGGTCGATGTACATTGATAGAACTAAAGAAATTCCCTGGGGTTGGTGACGCAAAAGCCATCACAATTCTGGCTGCGCTTGAATTGGGAAGAAGGATGCAGTTTGCCGGTTTCCAGGAGCGCCAGCAAGTGAAGTGCAGTTTGGACGCCTATCAAATTATTGCTCCGATGATTGCGGACCTTGATCAAGAGGAATTTTGGATTATTCTATTAAATAGGGCCTCCAGGGTATTGGATAGAGTAAGAATAAGTCAAGGGGGTAGTGCAGGTACAGTGGTGGATCCCAAACTCGTATTTACCAAGGCTTTATCTCTGAAAGCGGCCTCTCTTGTTTTATGCCATAATCACCCTTCCGGAAACCTATTCCCGAGTCAACCAGATAAAAACTTAACCCAAAAACTGGTACAAGCAGGCAAGATGATTGATGTTATGGTGCTGGACCACCTGATCATAGCAGAACAGGGGTATTATAGCTTTGCAGATGAGGGCTTACTATAGCTAAACATTGCCCAAATACTGGGCTTCAGATTATTTTCCCGATTTATTGGAAATATGTAAGGCATTTTAAACCTTTGCGTTCCAAAATACATTTCTATTGAATGGGAAAGAACCAAGCAAAGCAGGACCCCAATAAAAATAAGTTTGATTTTTTCTTGTTGCAACGGGTAATAGGCTTGGCCAAGCCCTATCGCTTGATATTCGCGCTGGCTGGCGTGTTGGCGGTAGTACTAGCGCCTTTGGCGACGATGCGTCCTTTTTTGATCCAAAAGATGGTGGACGATTACATCTTTGTCAATGATATTAAGGGCCTTACGAATATTGCCATTCTGATCTTCGTGCTGTTGATGGCCGAAACAATTCTCCGTTATATTTTCAATTTTAGTGCAGGTTGGTTAGGGCAGTCAGTGATTAGAGACTTGCGGGTAAAGGTTTTCCAGCACATCACCCGGCTTCGGTTAACTTATTTTGATCGCACGGCTATTGGAACTGCGACCACTCGCACGATTAATGATATTGAAACGATCAATACCGTTTTCTCACAAGGAGTGATCACGATCATAGCGGATGTGTTGACATTGATAGTGGTATTATCCATCATGTTTTACACAAGTTGGCAACTTACCTTAATCTGTTTGACGACGATGCCCTTCCTGATGGTCGCTAGCTATATTTTCAAGGAAAAGGTCAAGAAGTCTTTTCAAAAAGTGCGTACACAAATTTCACGGATGAACGCTTTTTTGCAAGAGCGTATTACAGGAATGCGGACTGTTCAAATCTTTAATGCGGAAGCAGATGAAATGGCTAAATTCAAGTCCATTAATCGTGCGTACACGCAAGCCAACTTGGATTCAATTCTATACTATGCCGTTTTTTATCCGGTCGTAGAGATCATTTCGGCGGCCTCTCTGGGTTTGATGGTTTGGTGGGGTGCGCAGCAGTCTTTGTTGGAAAATGGGGTGACCTTGGGAGCCTTGGTTGCGTTTCCCATTTACTTGAATATGCTTTTTCGGCCGATTCGGATGTTAGCCGATAAGTTTAATACCCTGCAAATGGGGCTAGTTGCCGCTGAGCGTGTCTTTACACTGCTCGATCGACAAGAGTTCATTAAGAATGAAGGAACAATTAAGCCTGAAAAGCTGGCTGGGAAAGTAGCCTTTGAGGAAGTGTTTTTTGCTTATCGGGAAAGAGATTATGTTCTAAAGGGATTGAGTTTTGATATTAAACCCGGAGAAACCTTAGCCATTGTCGGAGGGACAGGCTCTGGAAAAACGACGATTATCAATATTTTAAATCGCTTTTATGATATCCAGAAAGGGGCGATCAAAGTAGATGATCAGGATATTCGAGACTATGAACTACTGGCTTTTAGAAAACGGATAGCGGTAGTGCTGCAGGATGTATTTCTATTTTCTGGGACTGTATTCGAAAATATAACCTTAAGAGATGAACGCTATAGCCGGGAAGAGGTAATAGCGGCGGCCAAGTTGATTGGAGCGGATCGATTTATTGAAAAACTACCTGGTGGATACGATTATAAGGTTATGGAACGAGGAGCGACGCTATCGATGGGACAGCGACAATTAATCTCTTTTGTTCGGGCCTTAGTGTTCAACCCAGATATTCTGATTTTGGATGAAGCCACTTCATCTATCGATCCTGAAACCGAATCGGTTATACAGTTTGCGATCGAAACGCTGATTGCTAAGCGAACTTCGATTATCATTGCGCATCGTTTATCTACTATTCGCCATGCAAACAACATATTAGTTCTGGATAAAGGTGAGATCAAAGAATTTGGTTCCCACGAGGAATTGCTCAAGCTGGAGAATGGCCATTACCGAGAACTGTATGAAATGCAATTCTTACAGATGGCTGAAGAAGATTCTTAGCACCTGTTACTTGATTGCTAAAAGTGATTGACTTTTCGAACGAGAAAAAAACCATCATCTCCTTGTTTTTGGTAGAGTGGCATAAGGATATATCCGTCGTCAGCGGCAGTGACGGGGCCCTGGCGATCATGGGCAAGAACCTCACCTTTCCGAACAGCCTGAAAATTCAAGTAACCGGGTTCCATCTGAAATTCATCTCCCGCCTTAATGGAGTGATAATTGATCAATTCTGTAACCTTGGGTAGTCGGCGAGAGTATTCAATTAAGAGCTCATCATGCCTGTTTTCTACATCTTCTGCTCTAACACAACCGATAGTCCGCAAGCAGTTGGTAATAGCGGCAATGGCTCGGTTTACGGATAAGGGTTCTTGATGCTGGCCAGATTCAAAGCAAACCGCCACCGTGTCAGGTTGAAAATTCCTATTATTGAAATAGTGAAGGGTGGTTCCTTTGATTCCCTGTAGCAAACCCTTGACTACCGGAGCGTGCAGTTCCACACCAATCCTCACGCTCTCTTGGTCATCCGTGGCAACGGAAAAAATTCCACCAGTGGCAGTGGTGGTATGTAAATCAAGTAGAATGAATTTTTCTGGTTGGTAGGCGTTGAGTTCTGCCTCAATAAGCAGAATTAACGCTTTGATTTCCTGCTCTTCTGGTGATAAGTCGCTGATAGGTAGGGATTTACATTTTTCAACAGTATCTTTGGTCCATTGTCGATTGAGGTCTTTTTCAATAAACCTTTTTCCTGCCTGTATGGCTTTTAGGTTGCCACGTAGCCCAACGATCCTTCCTTTAAAAGTAAACTTAGGATTGGTGATAGGTTCTACTTCAAGCATCTTGAACATGAGCTCCAAGGCTTGAATACCGGCCGGTTCATTACCATGAATACCTGCCAGGCAAATGAGTAAAGGGCCTTTTTGTGCGCCACTATATCTCCCTATAATTCGTTGCATAGGTTTACTGTTTCCCAAATCCGATCTCTTGCCAATTAGCAAAAATCAAACTTATAAAATTGGGAAGTAAAAACGAGTAAAAAGGCAATAAAAAGACTGGCAGAGTAGCGTGCACTCTGAACGACCATAATTCCCCTTCAGACGATCATTACTAGAACGATTCAAATAATTAAACTGGGATCAAATTTGCACAGGGATGAAAGGTGCTGTTCGATAGGGTGAAGACTTTGACGATAATTCCTTAGCCTGAGAATGAATGGCTAAGCAACAGCACTTGCAGGTTTAGGTTGAACTTTTTGAAGTCGAAGTTCCAAGTATTCTGCACGAAATCCTGCATCTTGCAGTATTTTCATTTCTGGATGATTGGGCATTACGTGCATGGCTACATGACCTCCGGTGTAACTAAGTGCTTTCTGTAGAATTGTTTGCATCATTTCTTCTTCCTTACGGTAATCTGTATGCAGACCCGCAAAAACGAAAATGTGATCTGGGCTATAGCCCTCCATTCCTGTACGATTAGCAACCACACAGGCTACGATCTCATTATCGATTTTAGCAACTAAGACAAATCCACCAAAAGAAGGCTTCAATTTCAAGGCGTAATCTACGGCGTCTCGAATGTGCTGTTCATTTGAATCGTTAACATGATCTCTTAGGAATCTAATTACGGCACTGGCTTCTCTGAGACTAATCCCCGAAAAGGCATTATACAGGACTGTAGTGAATTCCATTTGTACGTGATTTTCAATGTAATAGTGCTGATACACTTATCAACACCGAAATAAAAATAAGGTAAAAAAAGGTCTACCTCCAAATATTTGATGCTAATTCTGTATTAAAAACGGTATAAATATGTTTCTAAACGGTTCCATATTCCAAGAAAGCGGTAAATCTTGGTTTTTGGATAGGGGATTTATGCCTTTTTTGAGCTTGTTGGGAGCGCTTGTGACCTCAAGATTATGTCATGGATTGGACGTCAAGCACTTAGCTCAGGGGATGAACTTGGCGTTATGCCATCGCTGATTTTGTCAGCGTTTTTTCAATAGGTAGAGGTTTAAGGTGCGATAGAGGGGTGGACTGTAACTTTGGGACTACTTTAGCGTTCAGTCTTTGTAGGTAGAGCCATTGGTCAAATGAACTTTATTAACGAGGAAGTGCCTGATTAAAGTATAAGTTTGACCAAGTTTATATCAAGAAAAATGCTAATGTCGAGTTTGGGCTTTGCCAATCAGCAGGTTTCGATATCGACTTTGTACACCCTTACATTGTAGATTAATAGCTAGTTTTCGTAAATAATTCCAAGATCTCAAGAACTAAATAGTATAACATGAAGTACCTGTCTTTTTTACTATCCGTCATGCTATTGGCCGCTTGGCAAAAACCGGTAAATGATACCTGGCAATCCAAGATTGATCCAAGTGTTATTGAGAAACTGAAAAATAGTAATGCTGTCGAGTTTATTGCCTTAATGAAAGAACAAGCTGACGTTTCCGGCGCTCGTTTCCTCCGTTCTAAGGAGGCCAAGGGATCGTTGGTTTATCGTGTGCTCCAGGATCAGGCGAAGCAATCTCAGAAGAGAGCCTTAGGGATTTTGGATCGTTCCGGTGTTTCTTATCGATCCTATTTTGTGGTAAATGCCATTTATGCTAAAGGGGATCTTGCGCTGATTGAGGAATTAGCGAAACTGACAGAAGTAGCGCAGATACAGCCTAACCCATGGGTGAAACTGGATGAACCCGAATACCGAGGAAACTATCAAGGCAACGCTCGAAGCCTGACCTGGGGTGTATCCAAGACGGGAGCTGATCAGGTCTGGGATCTTGGCTATCGAGGGCAGGGGGTAGTAGTAGCTGGTCAGGATACCGGGACGGAATGGGAACATCCCTCTATTAAGGATAAGTACAGAGGATGGGACGGGCAGCAAGCGGATCATAACTACAACTGGCATGATGCTATTCGTGAGATCAATACTCTGCACAATGATGATACAATTCTTGCTTCCAACAACCCTTGTGGTCTAAATTCTGTGGTACCTTGTGATGATCACAGCCACGGCACGCATATCACTGGCACTATGGTAGGAGATGATGGCCAAGGGAATCAAATTGGCTTGGCTCCCGAATCCAAATGGGTCGCTTGCCGGAATATGGAACGCGGTTGGGGTTCTCCAGCATCTTATATAGAATGCTTTGAGTTTTTTCTAGCCCCCACCAATTTAGAGGGAAACAATCCTGATCCGAGTCGGGCTCCACACGTGATTAATAATTCCTGGGGTTGCCCGCCGATAGAAGGATGTAACGAAGGTAATTTTGCCACGATGGAAGCGGTGGTCAATAACTTAAAGTCGGCAGGGATAGTGGTGGTTGTATCCGCAGGAAATAGTGGAAGCGGCGGCTGTGGTAGTGTAAATAGCCCAGCGGCTATCTTTGAAAATTCTTTTGTAGTGGGTGCAGTCCGATCTAATGATACCATAGCTAATTTTAGTAGTAGAGGATTAGTAACGGTAGATGGCAGCCTCAGGATTAAACCAGATGTTTCTGCGCCAGGGGTAGGTGTTCGTTCAGCAGTTAGAGGTGGTGGATATGCTACCTGGAATGGTACTAGTATGGCTGGGCCCCACGTTGCAGGTTTAGTAGCTCTAATCATTTCGGCTAACCCCAATTTAGCGGGCCAGGTCGAAATGATTGAACAGATTATTGAAGAGACGGCCGTACCCGCCTATTCCCGACATACCTGTGGAGATATTGGGCCCGAAGAATTTCCCAATGCCATTACTGGTCATGGCCAAATTGACGCCTTCGCCGCTGTTCAGAAGGCCCTTACGATCTCTACCAATGAGGAGCCCTTGGCCGAAGAGCAGCTTCATATTTTCCCTAATCCAACTAGAGATCAGCTGACTTTTAACATGGATACGCTACAAGGTCCGGTCCAATTGCAATGGTATAATGGAGCCGGACAGTGGATCGGAAATGAGAATTGGGAATCCACTTCAGGTTTGCTTTATACCATTGATATGTCTGCCTTCCCGAGTGGAATCTATTGGTATCGGCTTAGCGGAGAAGGGAAGACCTTTAGTGGTAAAGTAATTAAGGACTAAGACCGTAGGAGGTGCAGGGTGACTCTATGCCTTTTGGGGTTTCGCTTTTTTTCGGGACGTACGCTGAATCATTAGTATAAATCCTATAGATATAGCGATACCAAACCAACCCGGCCATTGCCAGATATTTTTCCAGTCATGCGTACCATCTGCGAGAGAATACCCTTCCACTACGTGTCCTGCGATGTAAGAGCCAATAAATGCTCCGAAACCCATGGTAACGAAAGTGATAAACCCTTGAGCTGTACTGCGCATGTGCGAGGGTACCTGCCTATCAATAAAGATCTGGCTACTGAGTGAGGAAAAATTATAGGCAATGCCATGCACGAGTATGCCGACATACAACATCCAATGCAAATGCGGTACGCCACCCCAAGCAAAGAGTAAGTATCGGCTTCCCCAAATGAATAATCCAATAGCAATGATATAACGTAGCTTAAATTTTTGTAAAAACCAGGGAAGAATTAACATGACTCCAACTTCCGTGATCTGTCCTAGCGTCATTTTTCCCGCTGCATTTCCAATTCCGATCTCATTTAAGAAAGGGTTCACGAAACTGTAATAAAAGGAGGATGGAATTCTAATGAGAGCCAGCGCGATGACGAGAATAAGGATTGCTCTTTGTTTTAATAATTGTAATACTTCCTTACCGAAGACGTCTCGTAAAGAAAATTTGCCCTCTTGGGGTTGCGGAGGGGTATGTGGGAGACTTAGACAATAGAGTCCGTGAATGATCGAAAATCCCGCTGAAATTTGCATAGGAAGTACCTCTTTTTCTACCTCTAGATAACCGATGACCAGCCCAGCTAATATCCATGATAGACTTCCCCATACACGGACCCTAGGAAAATCTTTGGTGGCATCTTTCACATGGTGGAGAGATAGCGAACTGGTTAGGGTAAAAGTGGGCATGTACAGCAAGGTATACAGGATGATCATGGGATAGAACCACTCAAAATGAGTAACATATGAGGTGAACCACATAACTACCCCACCTAATAAATGCAGAATACTGAGTAGCCTTTCTATGGAAAAAAGTCGATCGGCAAGAACACCTAAGAAAAAGGGGGTAATGGTGGCTGCAATTGCCGTAGCTCCATAAACTAGACCTACCTGTGGACCCGTAAAATGCAGGGTTTCTAGGAGATAGGTACCTAAGGTTACATACCAACTTCCCCAGATAAAGAATTGGAGAAATAACATTAAAGAAAGGCGAAAATAGAGCCGTGAACTCATCCTGGAATCTTCCATCTGGAACAATTAAGCGGCAAAGATAAGGGCCTTATTGAATTGGTGCAGTAATTTTCCGCTTGACACCTATTTGAACAGCCAGATCCCTTGAATAATTCCCTGTTGTAGATCTTTACTATTTTAGCTTGGGCAGTTGATACTGGCGGATTCAGTCGGTAAAAAAATTGAATATGGACCTGAAAGATTTGCTGATCATTGCTCCGGAGGTACAAGAAGCACTAGATAACGGACAAGCCGTAGTGGCCTTGGAATCTACGATCATTGCACATGGAATGCCTTTCCCAAAAAACATAGAAACGGCTTCACGCGTCGAAGCCCATATTCGGGAGGAAGGAGCCATACCTGCAACTATTGCCATTTTGGATGGTCATTTAAGAGTAGGTTTAAATGCCAGAGAGTTGGAGTCTTTTGGCAAAGCTGGAGAAAAAGTGGCTAAAGTTAGTCGTAGGGATATACCTTTTGTGCTGGCTAAGCAACAAAATGGGGCAACAACCGTAGCTTCCACTATGATTATCGCTGCAATGGCGGGGATAAAAGTCTTTGCAACGGGAGGTATCGGTGGTGTTCACCGAGGGGCTACGTCCACATTGGATATTTCTGCTGATCTACAAGAACTAGCCCAAACCTCTGTAGCCGTGATCTCAGCTGGCGCAAAGTCGATCCTAGATCTTGGCTTAACCTTGGAATATCTGGAAACGCATGGCGTGCCTGTAATAGGTTACCAGACCAATCAGTTTCCTGCCTTCTATACCAGGGGCAGTAATTTAGGGGTAGACTATCGAGTGGATAATCCTGCCGAAATTGCGGAGATTTTACATTACAAATGGAGCATAGGAATGAAAGGAGGGGTGTTAATTGCCAATCCGATTCCACAGCAGTTTAGTCTGGCTCCTGAGGTAATTGAAGCGAAAATAGAAGCGGCCTTGTCCGAGGCTCATGCGCAAAAGATTATGGGAAAAGCACTGACGCCCTTTTTGTTGGCTAAAATTGAATCCCTTACTGCGGGAGACAGTTTAGCCGCCAATATTGAATTAGTATTAAATAATGCCAAATTGGGGGCTCAGATAGCAGTGGAGTTGGCTAAAAAAGAGGAAAACTAAGGGATTTTTGTACCTTCGTTAGCCTTTTAAATTACTGGCCGGGTGGGATGTCGGTTACAAACTCCACTTTAAAATCTAATTCACTAGATAAGAGGCCAATAGGGAAACAAAAAACATACTTCTTCGACCTTTATTTGCATTAATTCAAAGGTGGCCTTGCTATTAAAAAAGGACCTTCAAATTAATGGTTGTTAGATCGGAGAGCCAAACACACAAAATGATTACCTATATCAAAGGGGTAATAACTTTTAAGACCCCTACCTTCATTATTGTCGAAACAGGAGGTATCGGCTATCACATCAATATCAGCCTGAACACCTATGTTCAGATCGAGAAACTAGAACAAGTCAAAATCCTGACGCACTTACAAATCAAGGAAGACAGTCATACGCTTTATGGCTTTGCAGATGATGCAGAGCGCCACCTATTTGTACAATTAATTTCGGTTTCAGGTATAGGCCCCAACACCGCTCGGATTGTATTGTCTTCCATGAATCCAGACGAAGTAAAAGCTGCGATTCTATCGGAAAATGTTGTGGCCTTTAAACAGGTTAAGGGGGTAGGGCCGAAAACCGCCAAGCGAATCATTTTAGACCTTAAAGATAAAGTGCTAAAAGAAAGTGGAGATGCACCTTTAACTTTCTCACCGCAAGACAATAGAAGTCGGGATGAAGCGTTATCAGCATTGTTAGCTTTAGGTTTCGCTAGGATACAAGTTCAGAAAGCACTAAACAAAATATTGAAAGAACAGCCTAATGTGACTAATGTAGAGGAATTAATCAAACTTGCTTTGAAACAATTGTCTTAAGATGGAAGCATGTACCATCAGCACCTTCTGATCATCTTCTTCTAAGAACCCACTGCAAAATAGACATGTTAAAATCCTCTATTAAATCCCAATAACTCTTAATCAGTCGTTTTAGTGTAAAATTGGATAACACTGGATGGAAAAGTTGTGATTTGAAAAAAAAGAACAAAATGGAACGATAGGGGTAGGTTTAATACCTTATTCAACCCCACTACTCTCACTCACCATTGTGCCTTCTTTCGCATCAGTTGCACCGCTTTTCACGCTAGTAAAATTGTTATTTACTTTTGCGAATCCCATGTTTTTGATATGAAACGAATACTTATACTTGGCAGCCTTGTAGTTGTTGTTTTTGCCCAATTTACAGTGCCAGCGGTTCAAGCCAATTCTTCCGGACTAGACGATCCTTTTGCGGCGAGTTATGTCGTCGCAACTCAGGATACCGTACCGCCGCCGCCAGAGCGCTTCGGAGACTTCATCAATGACCGAGCCGGCAATCCTTTTGACTTAAAGGATCCCAGTGCTATTGAACAGAACATTGAGTACGATCCCGTCACCGGTAACTACATCATTACGGAAAAGATTGGTGATACGTACTTTCGCCCTCCCACTTATATGACCTTTGATGAGTACGTTGAATGGCGTAAGAAGAAAGAAGAGCGAGATTACTTCAATCAGCTTTCGGGAGTAAGCGGAGGAAACGGGGTGAGCGCCCTGGACCCCGTGGCTAAATTTGATGTGAATAGTAGCTTAATCGATCGACTCTTTGGGGGAACTACCGTAGATATACGCCCCCAAGGTAATATAGACTTGAGCTTCGGAATCGATCATCAGCGTTTGGAAAATCCCATTTTGACGGAACGGCAACGGTCTTTGACCAATTTCGATTTCGACATGGATATCCAAATGAATGTGACCGGTAAGATCGGGGAAAAACTCAACCTGACTACCAATTACAACACTAATGCTACCTTCGATTTCGACAATCAGATCAAACTGGATTATAATAGCGAGCTCTTCAGTGAAGATGATATCTTGAAGAAGATAGAAGCAGGTAATGTGAGTTTGCCCCTTCGAGGTAGTTTGATTCAGGGAGCGCAGAGCTTGTTTGGTCTGAAAACGGAACTGCAATTTGGTCATCTTCGCCTCACGGCCATTGCCTCCCAGCAGCGTTCTCAACGGGAAAATATACAGCTCGAAGGGGGGAGCCAACTTCAGGAGTTTCAAGTGCGATCGGATGAATATGATGAAAACCGTCACTTTTTTCTTTCCTTTTACAATCGCGATATATTCGAAAATGCGGTAAGCAATCTTCCACAGATCAATACGCTATTCCATCTGGAGAACCTGGAAGTTTGGATTACCAATGACCGTAATGATGTAGAAGATGTGCGGGATATCGTAGCCCTGGCGGATTTGGGTGAACCTACTACCTTGGTCAACCCCGATGCCATTCCTCGCTTTCAAGATCCGGTTTACCAAGAAATTTGTGATGGTCAGCCGTTGCCAGATAATGGCGCAAATGGTCTGTATGCTCGATTGCTACAGAGAGGTGAGGCGCTACGTGATATTGATAAAACAGTGGCCATTCTTCAATCGGAATTCGATCTCGTTCAGGCTCGGGACTTTGAAAAGGTGAGTGCTAGAAAGCTTAGCCCTCGCGAATTTACCTACCATCCGGAATTAGGTTTTATTTCAGTAAACATCAATGTACAACCGGATCAGGTACTAGGGGTATCTTACGAATACAAATACAACGGAGAGATATTTAATGTCGGTGAATCTTCGGTAAACCGTAACAATGTTTCCACCGATACCGCAGACCAAACCCCTAAAGTGCTTTTCGTGAAAATGTTGAAAAGTACGACTCAACGTACAGACGTTCCTACTTGGGATTTGATGATGAAAAACATCTATTCCATTGGAGCATATCAAGTGAGCCAGGAGGATTTCAAATTAGATGTATTCTACGAAGATCCAGGGGAAGGGTTTAAGCGTTTCTTGCCAAAGAGTAATCTACAAGGGGTGCCATTGATCCGAGTCTTTAATCTAGATAATCTCAATATTCAAGGAGACCCAACTAGAGATGGGGTATTCGATTATGTACCAGGAGTGACCATTAACCCATCAAACGGACGGGTAATGTTCCCTGTACTTGAGCCTTTTGGTACTTCCCTGGAAGAGCAACTGGAGCCGGAATTCGTAGATTCATTAGTTTATCAAGAATTGTATGATTCAACCCTGTTCCAGGCCCGAGAATTCCCGGAAAAGAATCGATATGTCATCATGGGCTCCTATAAATCGAGCGTGTCCAGCGAAATCTCTTTAGGTGCTTTTAACATCCCCCCAGGGTCGGTTACGGTAACGGCAGGTGGAGCCTTGCTACTAGAAGGGCGCGATTATGAGGTGGATTATAGCTCTGGTAAGGTGCGGATTTTAAATGATGCGATATTGAGTTCAGGGGTGCCAATTAATGTCTCTTTTGAGGACAATACGCTCTTTGGTTTCCAATCGAAAACGATGTTGGGATTGCGAGCGGATTATGAATTAAGTGACAACTTCAATATTGGAGCTACTTTCCTCCAACTCTTTGAGCGTCCCTTTACACAGAAAGTAAACGTAGGGGATGACCCCGTCAACAATAAAATCTATGGGCTTGATGTAAACTTCAGTAAAGAAGTACCCTGGTTAACCCGCATGGTAGACAAGCTACCTTTCTATTCCACTACACAACCCTCCTCGATCAACTTCTCCGCAGAAGGCGCTGTTTTGCGTCCTGGCCACTCGCGAGCCATTAACGAAGCTAGAAGGGATAAAGATGGTTTGGTCTACATTGATGACTTCGAAGGAAGTTCTAGTGGAGTAGACCTTCGTTCCCCTGTGAACCAATGGTTCCTGGCGAGTATTCCACAAGATGATGATGCCAACCGAAATCCATTTTTCCCAGAGTCACAGTTTAAGGATACTCGGTCCGGTGCCAACCGAGCCAGGATGAACTGGTACTTGATCGATCCAAGTGCCCGTGGACCCGGAGATGATGAAAATCCCTATACTAGTCAGGTGCCGCAACAAGAGGTGTTCCCGAATATCCAGGTACCTCGGGACCAAGCACAGATCTTCCGAACCTTCGACCTTGCTTTTTACCCAGAGGAGCGAGGCCCCTACAACTTTGATGTACCCAATGGTATTCCCAATGTAACGGATGGGGTGAATCTGATTGATGGAACGGTGAAGCTTCGAAGCCCCGAGAAGCGTTGGGGGGGGATTATGCGTGCCTTGAATACCAACGACTTTCAAACGGCTAACATAGAATTCCTAGAGTTCTGGATGTTGAGCCCCTTTTTGGACCCAGAATCGGCACGTTTGGCCTCTCCTAGTTTCCAGGATCAACAAGGATCACTATACATCAACTTAGGTAATATCTCGGAGGATATCCTGAATGATTCGCGTAAATTCTTTGAGAATGGCTTACCCAGTCCTGCTAATCCAGATCGCCAAACGGATGAAACGGCCTGGGGGATTGTGCCAGTGGGGCAACAAATTACCCGAGCTTTCGATAATGATCAAGGAACCCGGGATGTACAAGATGTTGGTTTGGATGGTTTAGATAATACTGGAGAGAATGAACTGTTCCAGGATTACCTGGACGCTATGGGAGCGGCCAATGCTAGTGTTCGCGCAGATTTGGAACAGGATCCCGCCAACGACGACTTTAGATATTATAATGATGAATCTTTTAGCGCGGATTCTTCCTTGACCGTACGTTATCAAAGCTTCAATAATCCACAAGGAAACTCACAACCCAATAATCAAACTAATATCCGAACTTCCGGTACCAATATTCCAGATACGGAGGATATCAATCAGGATAATACGCTGAATGAAACGGAATCTTATTTTCAATATGAGATTCCACTTAGAGCAGATTTGTCCAACCCAAGAGAACTAGATCAGGAGCAAACACCTTTTATCACGGATCGCATCGAGGATCCCTTAACGAACAGAGTTTGGTATCGCTTTAGAGTTCCCCTTCGTGGCTCAGAGAAGAAGGCCATCGGAGGTATCCGAGATTTCCGCTCCATTCGTTTTATGAGGATGTATATGCGGGGCTTCAAAAAGCCAGTGATACTGCGTTTTGCTCGTATGGAATTGGTGCGTAACCAATGGCGTCGGGTGACAAGAGCAGATCTACTACAACCTGCCAATCAATTTGGTAACTGTCAGCCAGATGAGACCAGCTTTGAGATCGATGCGGTAAACATTGAAGAAAATAGTCAACGTGCGCCCTTCAACTATACGCTTCCTGAAGGTATCATTCGAGAACAATCACTGGGGGTATTTGCGGCATTGCAGAATGAACAGGCTCAAGCCTTACGGGTAGAAAGCCTCTGTGATGGAGGCTTTGCCGGCATTTTTAAGCAAATTGATATGGACCTCAGGGTGTATGATAGGCTAAAGATGTTTGTGCATGCTGAATCAAAAGACCAACGAACGCCAAGTGGTGCGTTGCGGATTTTTATGCGAATTGGTAGTGACTTCCAGAATAATTACTACGAGTATGAATTACCATTGGTGATGTCTGATCCCAATGCGGTGCTCGGTCTACAATCCCAGGATTCTCCTTACAAGCAGGAGGTCTGGCGTAGGGAGAATGAGTTTAACTTCCCTTTGACCATATTGCGAGAATTAAAGGAAGAGCGCAATGAGCTAGGGGTTAAAAAGTCCGAGATTTACTCGAAAATGATACAGGCGGAAGAAACCAACGCCATGCATGAGATTCGCGTAAAGGGTAGCCCCAGTTTGGGCTATGCCAAAGTGATGGTAATTGGTATTCGCAACCCAGAGGATGATGGCGCCTCCTATGATAGTGAGGTGTGGATTAATGAACTTCGACTGGCCGGATTGGATGAAAGAGGTGGTGCAGCCGCCTTGGCAAGAATGGATGTCCAACTGGCAGATCTAGGAAATTTAACGCTTGCGGGTAATATTAGTACCATCGGTTTTGGTGCACTAGATAATCAGGTACACGAGCGTAACCGAGAGCAGGTGACCGGTTATGACGTAGCGGCCAATTTAGAATTGGGTAAGTTCTTCCCTGAGAAGCTTGGTTTGCGCGTACCCTTTTATGGTCAAATTTCTAATACTACGACTACCCCTGAATATGATCCTTTTGATACGGATATTAAGTTGAAGGATAAGTTGGATCGGGCGGAAAACAAGGCTGCTCGAGATTCGCTGCGAGATCAATCTCAAGAAGTGGTCAATATACGGACCTATAATTTCACGAATGTTAGGAAAGAGCGAACGGGGAACAATCCGAATCGCAAGCCGATGCCCTGGGACATTGAAAATTTCAGCGTCAGTTATTCCAATAGTAACACGGAAAGGCGAGATCCATTCGTCGAGTTTGAACGAGAAAACGACTGGACAGCTGCCTTGGATTATAGCTTTAGTATCCCGTCGAAGCCCATTGAGCCCTTCAAAAAGCTTAAAAGTAAATACTTGCGTTTGATCAAGGAGTTCAACTTCAACCCCTTGCCGCAATCTTTTACTTTCAGCACAGTTTTTGATCGACAGTTTTCAACTACGCGATATCGCTTCACGGGACTAGATGATCGCTTTAATACTTTCTTCAATAAGCGATTCTTCTGGGATCGAAATTATTCCCTGAATTGGGATTTCACGAAGTCCTTGAAATTCAATTATGATGCCGCAGTCACGGCTTCAATTGATGAGCCAGATGAGAGCTTTATGCTGGAGACGCTACCAGCTGACCAGATTGACAAATTCCGGAGAGACAGTATTTGGAATAACATTCGAGATCTCGGTCGCCCCAAGTTTTACAATCATCGATTCTCGGTTAATTATACCTTACCCATTCGATATCTTCCATTTATGGATTGGGTGCAAGTACGGGCCAGCTACCAAGGAGAGTATCGTTGGGAAGCTGCTGCTTTGAATGTAGATAGTTTGGGCAATATCATCTCCAACATGCAAAATAGGACCTTGAATGCAGATCTCAACTTTGAGAAACTGTATAATTCAATTCCTTATTTGCGGAAAATAGAGCGTGCCAGCAAAGGCTCAAGCAATCGGGGGCGCTCCGGCCGAACCCCGAACCCCCGAGATCGAAACGCTAATAAGGATGATGATAAGAATACCAAGCGAAAACGGAACAAGGATGTCAGTCCGATAGAAACCGCCCTGATAAGACCCCTATTGTTACTGCGGAAAGGGCGCTTCTCCTACTCCGAACGTTTTAGAACGGTGGTACCGGGCTTCACCCCTGAGGCGAGCCTCATGGGTATGGCTTCTGGCTTTGGCGCACCGGGATGGGATTTTATTGCTGGGGTGCAACCAACGATCCGAACGCTAGACCCTTCTCAACAACGCACCGCGGATGATTGGCTGTGGCAGAACCGGGGAAATATTACCGATAATGTGTTCTTGAACCGAGATGTCATTCAGGATTACACTTTATCCTGGGATGGAAAGATCACCTTAGAACCACTTAGAGATTTCAGAGTGGATCTGGATATGAACCGCTCATTTACCGAAAACTATTCGGAAACCTTTAAGAATTTAGATAAGTCCTCAGCACCTGGAGAAGGCTTCGATCACGCCATCCCTCGTAATTCTGGGCAGCTGAATATGACCTACTCTGCCTTATCTACCTTGTTTCAAAATGATCAGGGCGTTGTGGAGCTGTTTCAGCAATTCGAGGCGAATCGAGTAATCATTTCGAATCGCTTAGGAACTGGAGTACATAATGATGAAAATTTGGCGGAACAAGGATATGCTGAGGGGTATGGTAGTTTGCAACAGGATGTAATGATACCCGCCTTTATGGCAGCCTATACTGGGCAAGATGCACGTACAGTCGATCTGAATGTGTTTAATCTTCGGCCACACTTGAACTGGCGATTGTCCTATAATGGTCTATCTAAGATTCCTTTCTTCCAGGAGATATTCAGCAATTTTAGTTTGACGCATGCCTATAAGGGTAACTTGAGCATTAGTCGCTACCAGACCAGTAACTACTTCTTGCGGAATCAGGACCCTTTAACGGGCAACAGTTTGGACACGGTTGATTATAACTTCTATCCACGGATCGAAATTCCTGACCTAGTGATTCAAGAAGGGTTTTCGCCCTTGATCGGAATTGAAGCGACCTTAACCAATGGAATGTCCTTTACCGTAGACTATAGCCAAACCCGAAACTTGGCTTTGAATTCCACTAGTAAATTGCTTAGTGAATCAAGAGCTAAGGACATCAACATTGGTTTTGGATACTTGATGAAAGGGGTAGATATCCCCTTCCTGACGGGTAGCAAGAAAAAAGGCCGCGGACGAAATAACCCGGATGCGGGAGGTGATGGAAACAATCCCCGGGCACCCAGGCGAGGGGGAGGCGGTCGAGGTGGCCAGTTGGACGCACAGGATTTAGACATCCAATTTAACTTCCAATTGCGAGATGATATTACGCTGGCACAACAGTTAGATGGTCCTGGGGCTGAACCGACCCGAGGAAACTATTCTCTAACGATATCGCCGACGGTGGAGTATAAATTGAATCGTAGATTGTCTTTACAAGCCTTCTTTGACTATAGGCGGGTGGAACCGAAGACTTCAGCCGGTTTCCCCAGGACAGATTCGGCCGGGGGGATTAGGGTGAGATTCCAACTGAATTAGAAAGAATAATCTTTTTCAAGATAAGAGATCGGAAGTTGTCTAGCTAGATGGCTTCCGATCTTTAGTTATGGGCTTCCCTGCGCGCGAGCGTTACTTCCTCCAAAATATCTAATCGGTTTTTCAATAGATGCTGCTTCACTGCTACCTGATCCCCCAATTCTACATAAAAGGCAGTATCGGGATGATAAGTAGGCCAGATCGGTAGACCTTCTCCGGATGGGGCTCCGTTGCGAGCGAAACTCAGCCAGTAGCTGAGGATCTGTTGGGCCAACGCTTGATCTCGCTCATTAAAGATACCATCCACTGGTATTTTACGTAAGTTGTCAAAAACATAGGGAATCTCCGCACCATGATAAGCCCCATAGTACGCCTTATGTGGGATATTGGGAATGCGGGTGAAATAATACAAGTAGGTCGGTATTTGAGCCTTTGCCGAACGCTCTGCCCAATGACGCATAGAAAGGGTGAACAATTGATCACATAGCCGATCGAGATGGGCTTTGAGAATATCTTCCTTCGATAGCGTTGGATAGGCTTCGAATAATCTATCGGCCCATTTGCCATATCTTTTGCGGATATCCTCCTGAAATGCCTCAAGCGTAGCGGGGAGTTGCCTGGGATTGGTAAAGGCTGTTGCTTCATCCTGGTTAGAGCCAATAAGAATGGGTATTGGATGTTGCTGACCAGCATCCATAATGAATCTTGGCTCATCTGGTAAGAACCAGCCGTCTACATAGGGTTCCGTATGGAAATGAGCGGTTTGAGCAGCGGCCTCTATAGCTGGGAAAGAAAGTTGGCGGAGTGCGGCTAAATGATTTATTCCAGTCGCCTTTACAAAAGCTTCTCCAACCTGTTCGCCGGCCATTTTCCCATTTTTTGGCTCTTTCAAAAATGGGGCTGGACCGGTGGAGGCTCCACTTTGACCGATGGCCTTATGGAATAGCCCTTTTGCTAGCGGGCTACACAACAAGATCGAAATACTCCAGGAGCCGGCGGACTCTCCAAAAAGTGTCACATTCGAGGGATCACCACCGAATTGAGCAATGTTCCGTTGTATCCATTGCAAGGCTGCTATCTGATCCAAAAGACCATAATTACCAGAAACCCCTTGTTCCGATTCCGCACTCAATTCCGGATGCGCTAAAAATCCAAGAACCCCCAATCTATAATTGAAAGTGACCACCACTACTTCATGCTTCGCTAGATTATGGCCGTCATAATTGGGCAAGGCGCCACCTCCGTGATTGAAGTACCCTCCATGTACCCAGACCATTACGGCTAGCTTAGCTTTTGGTTCAAGGGTAGGGGTCCAAACATTGAGATGCAGACAATCCTCATCCTGCGGGTAGTCTGGCTGTTTGAAAAAAGAACCTTTAGGGAAGCGGGATTGTAAAGCAAGGGTCTGGTAAGAAGAGACATCTTTGATCCCTTGCCAATTTACTGGCGGTTGAGGGGGGCGCCACCGGTTTTCTCCAGTAGGAGGTGCTGCAAAGGGAATGCCCTTAAACCCGTAAATAGACTCCTGTAGCAGCCCCTGAACTTGCCCCGTGGAGATGGTAATAGGAGGGGAGGCCTGTGGTGGATTTGGCTCTGGCATGTTATAGTCGTTTGTATTCCGATCACAAGATAGATTAATCCGGATGTATTCAAGAAAATCAGCAGGAGTTGTTCTCGTCCTTCAAGAAATCGCTATTTTGTACGAAAAGTATAAGCCTAATGGATTACTTTAAGCTATTGCTCGGAGGGCTGCTAGGCCTTTTGGCTATTATCATTGCACTGTGGATTTTGCCAGATATACCTCAAGCGACGAGCCAATTGCATCCTGACTATGGGACCTTATTGAAGAGTGGGAATCCAGTGACGGAGCAGTCTTCCGTTAAGTGGCTAGCTTACTTTTTTGGGTTGCTGATCTTGTTCATTTTCGTTTCTACTATTTTCATTGGCGCCAGGCGCAAGCGATCTACTGGGAATTTACAGTATTGGTTGCTGGGAGGCTCGCTGATCTATGCCATTACTTATCATTTCTCCATTATGGCCTATTGGCGTTATACTGATGCAACGCAAACGGAGTATTTTGGAGGATTGCCTATCCCAACAGCTTGGGCTATATATGGCATTTGGTCTGTTCCTATTATCATGACTTTGGTATACGTTCTTCGTTTTGATGCGTGGATACTTGACGGGCGGGACCTGGAAGAGTTTGATGTCTTGGTTGAAAGAAGACAAGGCCAGTAAAGAGCATATTTTATCAAAAAAAGTAGCATTGTGACAAAGGAAAATCAATGGAATCCTGGGAAAAAGATCGTTAGTGGGGAGGATTATATCCAGAGTTTAAGAGGGAGAGGACTGAATATCTATCTATTTGGAGAGCAGGTGGAAGAGCCAGTAGATCATCCCATGATCCGACCTTCTATAAACGCAGTAGCTAAGACCTATGATCTAGGTATTTCACACCCTGAATTGGCTACGGTTATATCGCCCTTTACGAATGAGCGCATCAGTCGCTTCTTGCATGTCAGTATGAGCAAGGAGGATCTGGTATTGCAGAATAAGATGCAACGGAAGTTAGGTCAACTGACGGGTACCTGCTTTCAGCGTTGTGTAGGTATGGATGCCTTTAATTCCTTGTATTCCGTCACCTATGAAATGGATGAAAAACACGAGACCTCCTATCATACCCGATTAAAAGCTTTTTTACATAAGATGCATGAGGGTAATTTGGTTGTTGGAGGAGCAATGACTGATGTGAAAGGAGATCGAAGTCTTGCACCCCATCAACAAGCTGATCCAGATATGTTTGTCCATATTGTGGATCGTACAGAGAAAGGGATTTACATCAGTGGAGCGAAAGCTCATCAGACGGGCTGTATCAATAGCCACTGGTTGCTTGTCATGCCTACCATGCGATTAACGGAGAACGATAAGGCCTATGCCATAATCGGTGCTGTACCAGTAGATGCTAAAGGCCTAGCCTATATTTACGGCCGCCAATCTTGTGATACTCGTAGTATGGAAGGAGGTGAAATAGATAGTGGTAATGCACGATTTGGAGGACAGGAGGCCATGGTGGTATTTGACAACGTCTTTATTCCCTGGGAATATGTCTTTATGGATGGGGAGCACGAATTTGCCTCTATGCTGGTGGAAAGGTTTACGACTTATCATAGACGGAGCTATGTGTGTAAAAGTGGGGTAGGGGATGTGCTCATTGGCGCGGCGGCGGCCATCGCTGAATACAATGGGATTACGAAGGCCTCTCATATCAAAGATAAGTTGGTGGAAATGACACACTTGAATGAGACTGTATATGGCACGGGTATTGCTTCTTCTTACCAGGGCTATGAAACCTCTTCCGGTGCTTATATCTGTGACGATATGCTAGCCAATGTTTGCAAACATCACGTGACTCGCTTCCCGTTTGAAATTAGTCGTTTGGCACAGGATTTGGCTGGGGGATTGGTCGCGACTTTACCTTCAGAAAAGGACTTTAATCATCCTGAGGTAGGTAAGCTCCTAAAGAAATACCTAAAAGGCAAAGCTAGCGTCCCTACTGAGGACCGCATGCGCATGCTTCGTCTTATCGAAAATATGACCTTAGGACGGAATGCCGTAGGCTATCTTACCGAATCACTCCATGGTGCCGGCTCTCCACAAGCGCAACGTATACTCATTGGCAGGGGCATGCAATTGACCTACAAAAAGCGTCTAGCCAGAGTATTGGCAGGCATCGAGGAAATTGAAGACAAGGCGTCGGTAGTGAATGAATTAAGCGGATATTTTGCTAGGGTGTTTGAAGAGTCGATCTAATGCTAGGGAGCTTGCCTTTAACTAAACAAATCCTATGGAAGCCTATCGGAGTCCGATCATTCTAACTTGTGTTGGTTTATACATGTTTCTGTGCATTGTCATTGGCATTTGGGCCTTGAGACGTACCAAATCAACGCAAGACTTCTTTATGGCAGGGCGTGATCTGGGGATTGCGGTAACAGCCTTTGCCGTCTTTTCCAGTACACTTAGTGGGTTCGGTTTTGTAGGAGGACCAGGCTTGGTTTATCGAATGGGCATGAGCTCTGTTTGGATGATCGTGTGTGTGATTGCCGGATTTACTATTTCTTTTTACACTTTAGGTAAAAGATTGCGCCTTTTTGCAGAATTGGGGAATAGTATTTCCCTTCCAGATGTAGTACATCTACGGTATAAGAGCAAGTCCACACAGTTGATGACTGCCATTGCCATTTTACTTGGGGTCTTAGGTTATTTGGCTACTCAAATATTGGCTATGTCGGTTGTATTGAGGGATATCTTAGTAGAAACAGCCTACTTCGATTCTATTAGCCTAGAAGCTTGTTTGATTATTTCTTGTTCCATTCTTGTGTTCTACAGTGTGACGGGAGGGATTGTGGCCTCTGTTTATACAGACTTGATACAAGGAGCCGTGATGGTAGTGGCAGCCTTACTCATTTTTCTCACGGTGATCAATACCTTTGATGGTGGCTTTACTACGATTAGTGAGACGATTTATGCCGATGATCCAGAAGCGATAGGTCCCTGGGGGACATTGGGTATGATCGGTTGTTTATCCTGGTTTTTTGTCTTTGGTTTGGGAGGAGCGGGTCAGCCGCACGTGATTACGAAAATGATGATGAATAAGCGGGTAGCAGATGCCAAATATATATTACCGGTATCTGCGATCGGGTATATTCTTGCTGCCCTGCTATGGATTAGCATTGGGTTGGCTATGCGTGCCCTTGTCTTAAGCGGCCAGCACCCTGAGTTGGCAAGTGCAGATGCTGCGGCACCTCAGTTTTTGCAAAACTTTGCTCACCCGCTCTTGGCTGGTGTAGTATTCGCCGGGCTTTTTGCCGCCATCATGTCAACCGCGGATTCTTTTCTCAATATTGGTACAGCAGCAGTGATGCATGATATACCTAAGGCCTTAGGATGGAAGAAGGCTAAAAACGAATTGTGGTGGGCACGTTTTACCACTCTTCTGATTACCCTATTTGCAGCTGTTTTTGCACTATATACAGGAGATTTAGTTGCAATCCTTGGAGCTTTTGGCTGGGGAACCTTTGCCGCTGCTATCGTACCCACGGTGGCAATTGGATTCAACTGGAAGAGAGCCACGCCCCTGGCCGCCAATATAGCCATCATCTCCAGCTTGGTAATAAATTTTGTCGTTAAACTCCTTAAGATTAGTTTACCATATGGTATAGATGTGGGGGCGTTTTCCTTAGTGATCTCTCTCATTCTCTTCTTGTCTATTTCCTTCGCCTCGGAACCTCCTGAAATAGATAAGGATGTCGAAGCGGTAATGGATATGTAATAACCTTAAAATCTCTAATTAGATGCTGATTGTTCCTGCGCTCTTCACTTTCCTAGCATTGAACATTTTAGGTTTTTTAGTGGAAAGAAATTTAGGTGATTCAAAGGTGCGAGCAGCCAGCCAAACCTTGATCGGCGCTTTGAGTATTACCTTGCTGGCTTTAGGTGCGGTGGAATTGCTGAAGGATTGGCAAAGTGGAATTCTTTTAGAAAGAATGGCCGCTATGGAACGTTTCTTTGGGAGGAGTTGGATATTGAAGACGGCCGCCTTGAATTTGATTTTGTTAATGGCTTCTTTGAATATTCATATTCGCTCCAGGGAAAGTCGGCTGCTCCAGCGTATGCTGTTAATGCTGATAATAGTGGCTCTGGCTCTGGAGGTTGTAATGCCGACGCCAATTGTGACGCCAGGTTGGGAGACAACCATTATGCCTAGTTGGACCTGGGTTACCATGCTGACTTTCTTGATCGGCAGCTTGGTGTGCCTGTGGATAATCATCAGATGGAAATTAATACCAGAAACTCGAAACGGATGATGCAATAATCCAAACTAAGGACTTTTCGGCATTTCGATTTCGTGTTGGTTCCTTGGTACTATAGAGAGCGTTTGTTGGCAAATGGGATTTGGCTCTAAAGACGCTGATAGAGTAGGCGGCCGGGTATTTTTTGAAAATTGTAACCCAATCCTCGATCGAGGATCAGGCTACAAGTGCTGAATTAGCTCCAAAGCCTATCCCAAGAGCGAATTTTGTCCCACTCTGGAGTAGGTTTGAAATAGCTTTTATCTTCTGGTGCCAAATGTTGCTTGGCCACTTCTTCATTCAAATCAACGCCTAAGCCGGGTTTTTCGGGAACAATGGCAAAGCCCTTTTCAATCATGGGATGATCTAGGCCTGTAACCAGATCTTCCCAATAATCTAGATCTACAGAATGGTGTTCCAGCGCCATGAAATTTTGTGTTGCTGCCGCACAATGTACATTAGCCATGAAAGAAATCGGTGTTCCAGCAAAATGCATGGCCATGGCAATCCCTTTTTCCTCGGCATAGTCGGCTATTTTTTTGGTCTCAAGAATACCGCCGGCCGTGGCAAGGTCGGGATGAACAATATCTACGGCATGTGTATCAATAAGCTTGATGAATTCTTCCTTTAGATAAATATCCTCCCCGGTGGTGGTAGGGGTTTCAAAAGACCGGGTGATCTCTTTCCATTGCGCTGTGAATTTCCAAGGAATAAGATCCTCTAACCAAGCCAGTCGGTAGGGTTCCACCGCTTTACCTAAACGAATGGCCTCATTCAGACCAAAATGGCCGTAATGATCGGAGGCAAGCGGTATTTCATAGCCAACGGCCTCTCGTACCTTGGCAATGTATTCGCAGAGTATGTCGAGCCCTTTTGGGGTGATCTGGACTTGGGTGAATGGATGTTCAGTCCCACCGTAGGTCATGGGTTCATTGGTCCATTGGCGGCCAATATCCCAGAAGTTAGAGTTGACCACGGTTCCGGGGATGTCCTTCAAGGATTCGATGCCAAAGTCCATTTTCAGGAAAGTGAATCCTTTTTCCACCACTCGATCATGCATCTTCGCGGCAAATTTTTCCGGATCATTGAGCCTCGGTGTATCTGCATACAGGCGAACACGATCCCGATATTTCCCCCCCAACAACTGGTAGACGGGTACTTCATAGGCTTTACCCACTAGGTCCCATAGGGCCATTTCTACCCCTGATACTCCGCCACCTTGCCGCCCGTGGAAGCCAAATTGTTTTATCCGCTTGAATAGCATTTCGACATTGCAAGGATTGAGTCCAAGCAGGCGACTCTTGAGGAATAGGGCATAGCGCCAGCTAGCTTGATCTCTGACTTCCCCAATTCCATAAATGCCTTGATTAGTGTCTAAGCGAATGATGGGGCATCGGGCATGCCCATTCATTACTACGGCATATCTCATATCTGTGATCTTCAACTCAGAGGGACTACTGGCTCGCTGAATTTTGGATGTAGAATATTCTAGGGTTTCCTCCACTGGCGCATTGATGAAACTACCTAAAGCCAAGCCTCCCATTCCAGCTAAGCCGAGGAAGTTTCTGCGACTGTGGATATTCTTCTTGGTGTTTGATACTTGTTTTTTCATGTTGTTTTTCGTTTTGATGAAGGGGAAGGTTTACCAAGTACGATCCTTGAGGAAGGCATCCAATTCGGCCCTAGACATTGGGAGTTTATCTGGATTTTGATCTAACCAGGAAAGGAAATCTGCTTTGATAGCGTCAGTCCAGCGGGTATCGATTTGACCGGGCGTATATTTACCTTCGCGTAAGCGTTGATGACCAAATTGATCCCGGAGTGAAATGAATTCCGCATTGATTACCACTTTCTCGACGAGGTGAGCTGGGACAAATACAATGCCCCCTTGTTTAGCTAATACAACATCACCTGGAAGAACCATGGCTCTACCAATTCTGATGGGTACATTGATTCCGCCCAACATCATGTTTTGAATAAAAGACGGATCAAAGCCTTTAACGAAAGCATTAAACCCTTCGATTTTTTCCAGGCCCTCTCTATCTCGGGAAGATCCGTAGAAAACTACCCCGTTTTGAGATTTTGCATAGATAGAGTTACCCAGGTTATCTCCAATCAAAGTTCCTCCCACAATCTTGCCATAACTATCGGCGACGTAGATATCTCCATTGCTCAATACATCGATGGGCCAAGAATTAGAACCGCCGATTCGGCCTTCTTTTTTTCCGGTTTCTTTAACTAGATTTTCCAGATCAGGCCTACTTGGCCAATATTGTGCCGTTAGGGCCCTTCCAACCATAACCTGATCGGGTCGAAGTACTTCCCAGTTACCTTCATACTGGCTGTGATAGCCTTCATTCCGAAGTACACCCCAGGCTTCTTCCAAAGAAATATTGGCTAGGCGGTTGATTAATTCTAAGGGTACTTTGGGTCGTCCGTCGGGGAGGCGAGGGCCTTCCCAGTGCGGAGTCAATGCTTTGATCTCCACGGGACTGGGTGTCACCTTTTGGGCGGAAAGCGTTATGCTTGTACATAGAAGGAAAAGGATGGCCATGAGTTGGCTTGAAAACTTGCTCATTTTAAATAAGTTGGTTATCGAATGGATGTTACTGCTTGCTGAGCATATCCTCCTTAGGGAACATCCTATGACTTCCCTTGGATATCAGCTAAATGTCTCATAAGATAAGACATCTAAACTAAGTGAATCCTCTTTTTTCGTTTCATTAAACCGAAAGAGCATTACTTTTTGATCTCGATCCAGATGGCTTGAGCATAGGCTTTTGGTGTGCCATCTTCTTCATAAATAGCGGTGCCGGAATAGAATTTTCGCCCTTCTGAGCCTAGGTCCCAACCCGTCACAATGAGCCTTTCCCCTTTGTGTATGGGCTTCTCGATTTTAGCCGTTATGCGGCCTAACACCTTCATGCTATCTTTGTTTTCATGCACGGCATAGGCTCCCGGGCAATCCAAGGCAGCCCAGTAAAATTCAGTGGGAAGATCTCCATTTTCGTCGAAGAGACTGTCATGGGGTGTCCAAGGAGCTGCTACCACCTGGCGATTAGGCGTAGGCCCTGTGAAGATGCGCAGGCCATCGCCTTCATTCCTTTTAGGACCACATACAAAGCAAGTTGGAAAGTAGTGGTTGTCAAAACCGGCGTAAGATCGGGAGGCGAGTTCGGCAGTGGATGGGCCAGGGGCGGCAGGGACTTCCAGGGTTAAGCTGCTCGGTTTGGCTTCTGCAATGAGAAGATCACCTTTATAGAGTTGTACGGCCTCATCGGCCTTGATTACCTGTAGTTCTGTATTAAGAGGAGGAGGTTGTCTAAGGCTGACCTCTGCCACGCCTTCGATATAGTTGGCCAAGACTCCGGAAACGTAGCCTCCATTGCCCGATTTCGGTGGACCACAAAATCGTTTGTCAATGCGTAAGGTATCAATAGGGGGATGCTCCATGTCGCTTTTTTATCTCGAAAATCACAGCTTTCAGTAAATGCCCGAGTATTCACTAGGAATCTACCTAGCGGCAAATTAAAACAATTTTTCCAAAAGGCCCTCACGCCGCCCTTTTGACACCGGGATCTTCATTTGATTTTTCATGACCAAATAACCACCCCGTTCTCGCATATATTTGTGTACTAGATTCAGGTTGATAAGGTGGGAATTATGCGGGCGATAGAAATTCAAAGGAAGCAGCATCTCTTCAAAATCCTTGAGTGTTTTGGAAATCAATTGCTTTCGACCATCTACCAGATATACCATAGTGTAGTTGCTGTCGGAGGAGCAGACAATAATTTCTGCTGGATCTACAAACTCTATACTTTCCTTGGTCGCAAGCGCAATTTTACCAGAGCTACCTTTTTTCTCTGCATTCACGTTGTCGAGTAACAGGCCAATTCGCTGTTGCGTTTCGCCTTGATTGTTTTTCTGTAGATGTTTCTCCACGGCTTCCACCAATTCCTTATTGTGCACCGGTTTGAGTAGATAATCCAAAGCGCTGAACTTAATAGCGCGAATACCGAAATTCTCGTACGCCGTGGTGAAAATGATACTAAAAGGGACATCTCTTCCCAATTCTTCCAACACATCAAAACCATTGAGCATTGGCATTTCTATGTCCAGGAAAAGCAGATCTGGAGGGGATTTCTTGAGAAATTCTAGTCCTTCTCTTGGGTCTTCAAAAGAAGCTACCACTTCAACATTTGGGCAGTAGTTTTCCAACTTCCATCGCAGGGTGACGATACTAGGAGATTCGTCATCAATAATTACAGCTTTGATCATTTTTCCTGAGTTCTGTGGGTTTTAAGTTGATGAAGTGATTTCCACCGCTTCAAACACTATTTTAAACTAATAAAATTCATTGGTACTTTGGTACTACAGTTGCATTTTCTCCTTTACCGGAAGGCTACAGTGGAATAAACAACTCTACCCTAGTCCCTCTAGCTTCTCCATCCTTTCGGTAGAGGTCTGTAACTTGCACTTCTGTATTAAAATTGTACAGCTGGCTCATGATTTTCATTCGGTCTTTGGTGATCGCCATGCCCATAGACCGCTTTCTGGGCGTAGTTCTTTTGGCTACAATTGCTTGCGCTTTTTCTCTACCTATTCCGTTGTCCTCGATGACGCAATACAAGAAATTGTCTTTTCGGCTAATTTCCAGCACCAACATGCCATTGCTACGATCTGGCTTATGCATCAAACCATGCCAAATAGCATTTTCCACATAGGGTTGTATGAGCATGGGCGGAATATCGATGGCGTTAGTGTCGAGGTCTCGTGCGATGTAAATGCCATATTGAAATTTATCCTTAAACCGGATGTGTTCCATTTCTAGGTAAAGTTCCAGCGCATTGATCTCCTCTTTAAGGCTGATGTAATCAGATCGCGAGTGCTGCAAAATTAAGCGCATCAACCTTGAGAAATTATTCAAGTATTGTGCAGCTGCCTTGGTTTGATTGCTAACGATATAGCTTTCGATAGAATTCAGCGAGTTGAATAGAAAATGAGGATTCATTTGAGCCAACAAGGCTGACATTTCCACATGCGCTAATTTTTTCTCAAATGCTGTTTTCATCTTTTCCCTAGCCTTAAATTGATTCATTTGGTAGCGATACAGACCAAAAATGGCTAAGAGGATACTCAATACAATACTCACGATTAGCCAGGCACTCCATTTTCTAGGTGAGCTTATCGGGATAGTAGGGGGTAGTTGTTGAAGAAAGGTGAAACTATCAACATGAACCTCCTTGCTATACACAGGATGAACTCCGTTGGGGGCCTCATAGCTACGCTGCGTGACGGTTGTCACGGCCCCTGGGTTACTCAACAAAGGTTCGCCCATATCTAAGCCCTGAGCTATTACAACCAAAGCAATAGCTTGTAGGGAGAGAAGCAAAAAGCAGATATTTGGGCGAATGATACGCATTTCATCAAAATCATGTGCACTCGTAAGTAAGGAGTATCCAGGGGATCGCGCCAGTCCTTTTGATTGAATGCAGCTTTTACTTGAGAGAATGGATCAAAGCCCACTCCTTTTCGATCATATGCCTGCCACTTAGTGATTAGTAGATAGAAACTCAAAGAGATGTAGCAATGCCTTTCAGAGAGCTAGGATTGACTCAAATGATCTAGACCTCTCAGGGGAATCCCGCTAATATTGTGATCGTATTCAACAATTACATATTCACTCTTACAACCTAATTAACCATGAAAACATCAATTTTGAATTCCAGCAAAATGCTTACAGTATTAGCACTTGCCATGAGCTTCATCTTCGCCAGTTGTTCGAAGGATGAAGAGGTAAAAGGACCTAGTGCGACTAATGATCAGGCGATCAACATTCCGTTCTTCGTGCAAACTGCGCAAGGGCAAATGCCATCCGATCCATCGGATCTACTGTATGAGACTCGAAAACAAAACCCACTCTTGGCACCAGATGGCCATCATATTACTTGGGGGGAGTTTAGCGCCGTGAAAGGTGAAGCCATCGCTGAATGTACTGATCAAGGTACCAAGGTGACCTTGAATCTAACCGGCCTTATCCCTAATGGAGTGTACACGATTTGGAACCTCTCCTTTGAAGCTCCAGGTTCGGATGTAACTGAAGAAATGTTAGGTGTAGATGGACTCGGCGCTGCCGGGAAAGGGGATGGCTCTGACAATGCTTTCACCGCGTCAGCTTCGGGAACAGGGTCCATTACGTTTACCTCACCAGGAGGGAGCCTGTCTTTGTTCGGAACTATTGGAGCTTGTAGCTTGGTGGATAATTTTGAATGGCACGTAGCTGGGGCTTACCACGCTGATGGCCTGACGTATGGACCCATCATTGGGCCAGATGGTACCTTTGCAGAACAATTCGGGTTTGCATTTGTCAAAGGCAACTAATTTTATTTTTCAACAACATTTAATTCTTAGCATCAAAGGAGTGATCAGCAGTAGAAAGGGAAATGCATTGCTGATAACCCATTCATAAATAGCATCCTGGCCCGCAGGTTCAGGATGCATTTTTTCTAATTGAGATATTTGGTTTTCCTGTTGAGGTATGAATATCCTGCTAGACTACTCGGTGGACTTGAAATTACCTCTAAGCTTGGGTATTTTGCAAAAGAATTGAAATTACCTAAGATGACAAGACATTATACCCTATTGCTTTTTTTCAGCGTGTTACTCCTGACGAATTGTAACCGTAAACAGAGTACTTCCCCTGCCTCCTCTAGCCGAGGCGCTTCCCTAGGAGAAGCTATTCTGTCAAATGAATCAGGTGCTTCATTAGATCCTAGTTTTGCGGCTGCGAAGGCTAATTATGATAACTATTGTGGAGGTTGCCATGGTGCTCAAATGGATGCCTTTGTAGATCGAAAATGGAAATACGGAAGTAGTAAAGAAGATCTAATCAAGGGGATTAAATACGGTTATGACAATGATGGCATGCCGGCCTACGATACTACTTTCAGTGATCAAGAAGTGGAGGATCTGGCCAACTTTATACTAGTAGGGATTAAAAACTTAGATCGATATAGTTTTTCGAAAAAGCCTGATGCGGACTATGTTTTCGAAGCTTCTGACCTGAAATACAAGTTGGAAAAAGTGGCTTCGGGCGTAGGGATACCCTGGGGAATCACTTTCTTGCCAGAAGGGGATCTATTGATCACAGACCGAGGAGGGAAGCTTTATCGACAATCGATCGGGGGAGCACAAACGACCATCAAGGGAGTACCTGAGGTATCGGCCAAAGGTCAAGGAGGGCTGTTGGATATAGAACTGCACCCTCAATACCAACAGAATGCCTGGTTGTACCTTTCTTACTCTAAACCACACGAGACCCAGGCAGGTATGGCAACCACCGCCATTATGCGCGCGAAATTGCAAGGCAACACCCTAGTTGAGCAGGAGGTGATCTTTGAAGCTTTGCCTTACTCGAAGCGCCGCCATCACTATGGAAGTCGCCTGGAGTTTGATCGCGATGGCTTACTATATTTTTCGGTTGGAGATCGAGGAAATCGCTCAAAAAACCCACAAAATCTGGACAATCACTGTGGGAAAATACACAGAATAAAGGATGATGGCAGTATCCCAACCGACAATCCTTTTGTGGATGTGGATGGTGCCATGTCTTCAATCTACTCTTATGGTCACCGCAACCCACAAGGCGTGGCCATGAATCCAGCAACTGGTGATATTTGGGAACACGAGCATGGCCCCAGAGGTGGTGATGAAATCAATATCATTAGCAAAGGAAAGAACTACGGTTGGCCCGTGATCTCCTACGGAATCAATTACAATGGAACCACTTTTACGGAAAAGACAACGCAAGAGGGGATGGAACAACCGGTTTTATATTGGGTGCCTTCGATTGGTGCCTGCGGCATGACCTTTGTCAAAGGGGACCGCTACCCAGGGTGGGAAGGAGCTGCCTTGGTGGGTTCTCTACGATTCCAATACTTAAATCTTTGTAAAATTAAAGGCGATAAGGTGGTTCAGGAGGAACTTTTATTACCCAATATTGGTAGACTGAGGAGTGTTGAAATGGGACCAGATAATTTCATTTATGTAGGAGTAGAAGATCCAGGAACTGTTTATCGAATTATACCAGTTCTGGACTGAAATTGAATTCGCACTAAAAGCTTGGTAACTGCTGTAGGTCTAATAACCCCACCGTCTAAGACGGTATTTAAGGTATTTTATAAACCATTAATCAAATGAAAACCTACATCCCAAAACCTAATGGGTTATTGCCTTTGTGCAATAATCAGTTGAAAGCTATTTCCATTCGCTTTTCCTTTGCCATCGCATGGATGCTAACAAGCTTGGCCTCACAGGCACAATACGAGCCACCCAAGGTCAGCTTTTTGGATCAACTCATCGAACAGGAAGTCCAAGTCATTGAGTTGGAAACGAACTTAGATTCTTTACTCATTAACCGTAAGAAGTACCAGTATCAAAAGGCTAGAATGAGCGTATCCTTTGCAGATGGAACTCAGCAGATGGAGGTACTCAAGGTTCGCCCCCGAGGACGATTCCGCAATCGATTCAGTGAAATTCCACCCCTGAAGATTAAGCTCTCCAACTCCAGTCTGAAAAAGCAGGGGTATATTTCTATGAATGAATTAAAGCTCGTACTGCCTTTTGGGAATGGCAACCGGAAAACCAATTGGCTCTACAAAGAGTTTTTGACTTACAAACTGTACGAAACCCTGTCTCCTTACAGCTTTAGAACACAATTGGTAGAGGTTGTTCTAAAGAATACAGGTAAAAGAAAACAGCCTATTCGTTTGCAAGCTTTCTTGATCGAGGACAAAGAAGAAGTGGCCAATCGCTTAGCAATGGAACGTTGTAGGCAGAGTTACCGAGGAGTTGACCTAAACCCTTATCACTATCAGATGGTTCAACTGTTCCAGTTCATGATTGGTAATACAGATTGGTTGCCTACGACTAGCCATAATTTGGCCTTCTTTCACAACTCCTCTGAAGGAGTTATCCCTGTTCCCTACGATTTTGATTTTTCTGGACTAGTTAATACCAATTACGCCTGGCCCAATGACCGCTTGCCCATATCTGACGTGAAGGAGCGTTACTTTATGGGGAATTATCCCAACTTACATGAGTTAAGACCAGCCATTTCACATTTTCAATCCAAGAAAGAGGAGCTCCTCCAAGTCATTCAAGAATTCGAAGCCTTGCGTAAACCAGATAAGCATCAAATGCGGCAATATCTATTGTCCTTTTTTGACCTGATTGCCGATGATGCAGTGGCAGAGCGCCAATTTGTCCATCTAGTGGAAGGGCCGCGAGGTGACCATTATTAGAGACTATCGCAAATCTATCTTAGAAAACAGCTAGGGTTGGGCTTGTCCAATCCTAGCATCGTACACCACTCCTTGAATACTGGGTCGCACATCCATCTTATTCAATTTGTAATTGTGCATAGAAGGATAGGTACGATTGGATAGAAAGATGAAGACCAGATCATCTACGGGATCAACCCAAGCAGCCGTCCCAGTGAACCCTAAGTGACCGAAGGTTTCAGCCGAAGCTTTCGGAGAAAGATTCATATTTGCATCAGGATCTAATTGCAGCATATCAAATCCAATTCCGCGTCGAGTTTCACCTGGAAAGCGAGTGGTGAAAGCATCTAAGGTACCTGGGGCTATCCAGCTTTTCTGTGCGTACTGTCCTTTTTGCAGGAATAATTGCATAATCCCCGCCAGGTCCTGAGCATTGGCAAATAGACCAGCGTGCCCACTTACGCCTCCTAGCATTGCTGCTCCCATATCATGAACATGCCCAACCACCACTTGCCGTCGCCAGTAGCGATCTCTTTCACTCGGTACGATTCGTTCTGCTGAAAATTTCTTGGTAGGATTGAAAGTAGCTGTCCGTAGATGTAAGGGGCGATAGAAGGTTTGATCTACATACTGATCCAGTGGCATCCCCGTCAGCTCTTCTACTGTTTGACCCAATAGGTAAAAGCCAAGATCACTGTACTTGTACTTGGTATTGGGCCTCATTTCAGATTCATAAATCTGATGCCAGATGGAATCCACAAAGGAGTGATCCATGAACAGGCGATCCGTTACTTTGACATCGTAGGTGCCGCTGGAGCTGGTTCGGTAGAGTTTGGAAGAAGGGCGCGGGTTGCGGCGAGTACCCTCTAGGGTCTGTTTGTAGAAAGGAATCCAATCTTTTAAACCAGCTCTATGAGCCATTAAATCCTTGATGATCACATCTTCCTTATTGGTTCCTTTCAGAGAAGGGAGGTATTTACTCAAAGGCTGATCGATGTCGATCTTTCCTTCATCCCGCAATTTCATAATGGACAAAGTAGTGGCGGCTACTTTAGTGATAGAAGCCAGGTCAAAAATATCATCCGTAGACATTTTCTTTTTTTGATCGTAGGTGTGATAACCATAGGCCTTTTCAAATACGATCCGACCATTTTTTGCAACTAAAACCACACAGCCTGGAGTGGCCCGCTTAGCGATCGCTTCTGCCGCAATCTTATCGATCTTAGCCAAAGTATCAGAAGACAGGCCCACGTTCTCAGGAAGTGCATAGCCGAGGCGGGCATTCCCGGGCATCATAATGCCCGTGTTAAATCGGCTGGCCGGAGAAGCAGTAATAGGTAAACGACCACGTACAGGGATGGCACCAAAGAGCGCCTGAGCGGCTGCGTCCTGTGTCAGTTTATCTTCGTCATAAGCTTGTAATAGCCAATTGATCTGATCAAATTTTTGTAGGCTGTAGGGGTTGCCAAAAACGACGAGCACCACCTGTGTTTCTTTGCTCAGCCTTTGAATGAATTCGTGTTGGGCAGCTGGGATGCCAAAGTTTCTGCTGGCGTAACTGCTCATGTCATGCAAACTGAGGACCACGGCATCCTTTTCCTTAAGTTGATTGATCAATCGATCCTGTTCCTCACTGGATAGTTCTTTGGGCGATTGAAGGTGCGTCATTTTGGTGAAAGAAGCTAATCGCTTTTGGAATGGGGTGGCAGAAGAGATGCCCATGCTCAGTGAAGCTAGGTTGAGCTGACTAAGGTTTTGAAATGGGAGTAATCCTCTTTTATTCCGCACCATGGTTAGCGCGTGTTCTATGAGTTTCTGCTTTAAGGCTACGGCTTGTGGAGAATTTAGATCTTTGGAAATATTCTCTTCGTTTAAGGGCGTAAATTCCTGTAAGCCCATTTGGTACTTGGCCCGTAAAACTCGCTTTACACTGGCTTCCAGAAGGGACCAACTTAGCCGACCATCCTTTAGGTATTCTTTAATGGTTCTGAAAGAAGCTTCAATGTTTTCGGGTAACAATAGCATATCATTGCCAGCCATGAGGGCCTCTGCCTCTACCTCACCAGGCTCGAAGTACTTGGTAACACCTTTCATTTCGAGGCCGTCCGTGAAGATCAATCCATCGAAGGCCAATTCTTTCCGCAAAATATTGGAGATGGTATTTTGTGATAAAGCGGTTGGCCGATTAGGACGGTCATCCAAGGCAGGTACATGCAAGTGAGCAACCATCATACTGCCTACCCCCTTTCCGGCTAAGGCCCGGAACGGGTATAGTTCAATACTATCTAGTCGTTCTTTGCTATGGTTGATAATGGGCAGATCGTAATGGGAATCTACATCTGTATCGCCATGTCCGGGGAAATGTTTGGTACAAGCCATCACCCCATTATCCTGCATACCTTTCATATATTGATACGCCTTGGCTGTCACATTGTAGCGATCCTCCCCAAAAGATCGTGTATTGATGACCGGGTTAGCGGCGTTGTTGTTCACATCTACGACAGGCGCAAAGTTGATGTCGATACCTACGCGTTTCATTTGCCGAGCAATCTCTTTGCCCATGTCGTAGATTAAGCCATTATCCTGAATGGCTCCTAGCATCAATTGACGAGGGTAGCTAATGGTCGAGGATCGCATGCGCATCCCCAGTCCCCATTCCCCATCGATGGCTACCATCACTGGAAGCGGGGCGGCTAATTTCTGATATCGGTTGATGAGTGCTACCTGTTTTTCCGGTGTCCCCTGAAAAAAGCAAAGTCCGCCCACCTTGTATTGTTTAATTTGCGCTTCTACATCGGCAATGTGTTCAGCCCCTTTATCGGAGTGCGCTCTGATCATAAATAATTGACCCAGGCGTTCATCTTCGTCCATTGTATTGTACAAAGAGTCTACCCAAGCTTCTCGAATGGGATCTTCTTTAACGAAGGACTGGCCTGCCACAGATTGAGGATAGAATTGGGACATGACCCATACCAGGGTCACTAGTATCAGCTTCTTATTCATGGGGATTAGTTTTTTTACTTAGAAGTTGTTTAAAAATATCTCACTGGCCGCGATGAAGCTCTTTTTGACCCACTCTTCGGTTTTTTATCGCCACGTAGCGCTGCTATGCGGCTCAAAAAAAGCCTCAATTGAGCCAAAAACCTTCTCCATTTCGACTCAGCAGACATTCTTAAACAACTTCTTAAGTAACCTTCAATAGGTTAATGCTAGAACCTTACACTTTCACCGTTCCTAAATGTATAAATTTTTCGATAAAATGTTTTCTTCGAATCCTTCTTTAACAGAGCATTTAAGTTCATGTTTAAAATCCAATAATTGGCCTGCAAATGTTCCTATTTTGCTTATCCTTCGTTGTAGAACCCAGCTTGATAGCGCCGCTATCAGCCAGAACCTACGCCTCGTTTAAACAAAAAATGAATCATTTTCGGCTCAAAGACTGAAATTAAAACTCCCTTAGTCAGATACTTTAGCCTAATTATATCCTCATACTATATCTAATTTATCACTGAAAAACAGGGAATTTGCCTCTGGTAAAACGAGGTAGCGTGCCGTTTTAGGTTTGAGTATCCACGCTTTGACCAAACTTTAACAGGTAGCCGTTATTGTCAAAAATAGCGAATTCTCGCATCCCATAGTCAAACTCCTCAAGTGGGTAACAAATGTGGGGATAGCTTTCCAGTTTGCGCCAGATCTCCTTAATATTATCTGTATAGAAGTAGAGCGAGCCAGTCCATGCTGGCTGCTCAAACGGCAAATGGGCGTTTGGTGTATTGAGCATGATTTGTATACCATCCTTTTGTAGGGAAGCCCAACCCCATTCCTCTTCATAGGAGGCACAAGTAAATCCCAGCATCTTTGTATAGAATTCGATGGTCTCGACCAAGTTCTCCGTTGTGAACATGGGGCTGATCCCTGTCAAAGGCATACCAAATAGCTTTAGAAAATTAGTCGTTTAGGCATAGAGACTCATCAAGCCTTCTATCCAGGCTTTTGCCATCAAGTGCCCGCCCGCAATAGAGGGATGAACCCCGTCAGGACACCAGTAACTAACCGGTGCTACGGAAAGCGCTTCATCAAAGATGCGTTGGTAAGGAATAAATACAGCATCATAGTCCTTGGCAATCAGTTGGGCAGCTTCGCGGTAGGCGGGAAAATCCTTTTCCCAAGGGGCACTTATCGCTGTACCACCTGCCACGGCAAAGGGCTCACCTATGATAAGCTTGACCTTAGGTAGTTCTTTTTTTGTACGATCCAGTAGCTGACGAAGGTCCTTGTTGTATATTTTAACGGTGCCTTTGTAGCTATGACTGAGCGTATGCCAAAAGTCGTTTACCCCGATAAGAATACTCAATACATCTGGTTTCAGTTGTAAACAATCATCTTCCCATCGATTAGCCAACTGAAAGACTTTGTTTCCACTGATTCCACGATTATAGAATCGCAATTCACTTTTCGGGTGGGTACCCAACATCTGGGAGACAATTTGGTAAACGTAGCCGCGACCCATCCCCGTTCCTTGGTTGGCGTAGTACCGGGCCTTATCCCGGCCTGCATCAGTGATAGAATCTCCCTGGAACAGTATGGTGGTACCCTTAGGTATGCCTTCTAGACTGATTTCCTCCGCTTTCAATTGGATAGAGGAAGCGGCTGTGGCAGCGGCAAAAGCAAAAGCACTTTTGCGGATGAAGTTTCTGCGGCCCTGGGAATGCGTTTTGTTTTTCATATCAATGGCAATGTTTAAAGTTGTCGTCAGAATAAGCCCCCACACGCGGGTGGGTTAATAGAAGAATCCTGAATATCGGAATTGACTACTAAACTTCCTACTATTTGATGACGGCATTTCCCCAATAATTAAAACAGGCAGGGCGCCAACCCGGAAGATACATCGTTTGCAGGTTGGGGATATGGAATCCTGCCTCCAGAAATAGCTGGGGGATATCCCGGTTTAGATTACAACCGCCACCTACTCGTTTCCATATTGGGTTAATACGGTTCTGCCATTTCAGCACTGCTGGATCTGGGGCAGCTCCATGCTCGCAAAACAGAATTTGTCCCTTAGGTTTTAGAACCCTTTTCATCTCTGCCAATGCCAATGCCGCTTGGGGGATGGAACAAAGTGTGTAGGTAATGACAATGGTATCAAATTGGTCATTGTCCAGTGGAATATCCTCCGCGGAAGCTTGTAAGAAATGGATGGAGATGTCATGATTTTCGCCCGTGGTCTTCGCCATAGAGAGGAGTTCCCCCTGTGGTTCTAAGCCCCAAATGGCCTTTACCTGGTCTTTTTGATAGAACGGGAGGTTTAAGCCAGAACCAATTCCTATTTCCAATACTTCGCCCCTAGCCAAGGGGACGATCTTGGCGCGTTGCTTGCTGACGGTACGGGCAGAACAAGCAGTGTTGATGAGTTGAGGGAGGATATATTTATTGTAAATCCCCATATTTGAAAAACATTACAGGTTGAGAGAGTCAGCGCTTTGACCCCCTTGAGCAAGTTTACTGTTTTTATCCGTAATATTCTGAAAGTCCAAGCTATATTAGCTGTATGGAAGATCGCATTGAGAAATGGCGAATGATATTGGGCGAAAAAGCTGATCCGGATCAAGATATTCGACTGAATAAAGAATTGAAAGCGATGGATCGGGTATTGGATGCCTTGTACGATAGTGAGCGGAAGAAAGGGTTAGGTAAATCTTCTCCCAATGTCAATCGATGGCTAGGAGATATCCGCAGGTATTTTCCGACTTCCATGGTGCAATTGATGCAGAAAGATGCTTTGGAGCGCCTACAATTGGATCAAATGCTCTTGGAACCAGAACTACTAGAGAGCGTAGAAGCTGACGTCGAACTAGTGGGGACTTTGCTTTCGCTAAAACACGTGGTACCAGAGAAAACCAAGGAAACGGCTCGCATCGTTGTTCGCAAAGTAGTAGAAGCTTTGGAAAAGAAATTGCGTCATCCGATGCGGCAGGCCCTACACGGAAGCCTAAATCGTTCCATGCACAATCGTCGACCGAAGTTCAAGGACATAAATTGGCAGCGAACTATACAACTGAACCTTAAGCACTATCAGCCGAGTTTAAAAGCGATTATTCCTGAACAACTTCGTGGCTACGGCCGGCAAAGCCGCCAATTAAGTGAGGTCATGCTTTTGGTTGATCAAAGTGGTTCTATGGCCACTTCTGTGGTGTATGCCGGAATCTTAGGTTGTATCATGGCTTCTCTGCGTTCGTTGAAAACCAGAATGGTTGTTTTTGATACTAGTGTAGTAGATCTCACCGATCACCTGAACGATCCAGTGGACTTACTATTTGCTACCCAACTTGGAGGGGGTACGGATATTAATCGCGCCTTGACCTATATCACACCCTTTATTAGCTCTCCCGCCGATACTATATTAGTCCTGATTAGTGATTTGTTTGAGGGAGGGAATCAGCGAGAAATGATACAGCGATTGGCTAGCTTTCGGGCTAGCGGAGTGCAAGTGATCAGTCTTCTTGCCTTGAATGACCAAGGCGCGCCCAATTTTGATAAAGCAATTGCGGCCCAATTGGCTCAGTTGGATATCCCAACTTTTGCTTGTACCCCGGATTTGTTTCCCGAATTGATGGCGAGTGCGCTGAAAAAGGAAGATCTACACCTTTGGATGGGAAGGTATGGCGTAGTACGTAAGAATTAGCTCAGGCCTTAGTGGGCTGGATTTCAGCGCAGCGAGTAAATGAAAAATTCGTATCTTGCGGATGCAAAAGAGCCTGAAAAATTTAAATGAATTTATCCAACTTTTTTGACCATACCCTCTTACGTCCAGATTGTACGCTGGCTGATATTAAAAAACTTTGCGCAGAAGCTGTTGAATATGGGTTTGCAGCGGTTTGCGTCCCTCCTTATTTTGTTGGTCGTGCCTCCCAGTTTGTTCAAGATAAACCAGTAAAAGTAGCTACGGTAATTGGCTTCCCGATGGGATATACTACTACCGTGTCAAAGGTAGAGGAGATCAAGCGGGCCATTGACGACGGAGTGGATGAATTAGATGTAGTGATAAATGTGGCGGCTGTAAAAAGTGGCAATTGGAAAGATGTTCAAAGTGATTTGGATCGTATGATTACGGCGGCGCATTTGAAGCGGAAATCCATCAAGGTGATATTGGAGACAGGCCTTTTGACAGATGAAGAGATACAGCAGCTTTGTACTATTTGTCGGGAATTGCAGCCCGATTTCGTCAAGACATCAACGGGTGTTAATGGCGAGGGAGCAACGGTAAGGGTGGTTAAGTTGTTGACTACAGCTTTGGGTAAAGATATTAAGGTTAAGGCCTCCGGAGGAATTCGAACGCCAGAGGGAGCCTTGCGGCTAATTGATGCTGGTGCAAGCCGAATAGGGGCTTCTAGCAGTGTCAGAATTATGAAAGACTATTTGGCCAGCCAATAATTATTTGATAGAGAAAAGAGTAAATACCTCGCGTTGTTCGTGGGGGAGTAAAAAATAACATCATGACTGGTTCTCAAACAAAATTGGGCCTCTTAGTGGGTTTCTTGTTCTTTCTTGTGGCAACTACTGTTAGCTCTGCTCAAAATACCATTAATGTGACGGAGGGGCCTAAGATCTCAGAATTGATGAATCGCTTCACCGAATTGAATAAGGCCAAGGGGACGGTTTCTGGCTGGCGTATTCAGATTTTAGCGACCACAGATTTTCAAAAGATGGAATCCTCCAGAGCTACCTTCCGCTACCGTTATCCTAATATTCCAGTAGATTGGAAAGATTCTAAGCCCTTTTATCAATTAAGAGCGGGAGCTTTTGCCACAAAATTGGAAGCTTTACGTATTAAACACATATTGAGCCAAGACTATGCGGGCTTATATCTCGTTAGAGATGATATTCGGCCTAGTGAATTGGTAAATGCCTACTAACCCTTCTATTCAATCAATAATTAGATTTAGGCGAGTATGGGGATGAGGACGACTGGCCCTTCTTCGGGCTTTCGGAATTTTGATCGGAGTATCTTTGGTCTTTTCTTGGCCTTGAATGCCATTGGGTGGCTCATGGTTTTTACCGTTGGTTACAAGGATGGCTATGTGGGCGGGGTAAGTGCTTTCTTCAGTACGCCTGCGGGCAAACAAACCCTATGGATAGGAATTGCCACGGTGGTGTTTTTGTTTGTCATTATCATTGACTGGAAATTTTGGCCCACCTTTGCTTATCCAATTTTCATTGCGTCCCTGGTAGCTTTGGCCCTGGTATTAGTATTGGGGAGTGAGATCAAAGGAGCTAAATCCTGGTTTACTTTCGGCGGCTTTTCTTTTCAACCCTCAGAGTTGGCCAAGTTCGGGGCTTGTTTGGCCATGGCGGCTTTTATGAGCAACTATAGCACCAACTTAAGGCAAGCCAGGTCCCAGATCATTGCGCTAGGTATCATGACCGTACCTATGGGCTTGATCCTTTTGCAGCCGGACGCGGGTTCTGCCCTGGTTTTTGGCGGATTTCTTTTCCTCTTCTACCGGGAGGGCTTGCCTTCTACTTATTATCTCGTTGGGGCATTTTCGGCGACGATGCTGTTGATCGGCTTCGTGTATCCAGTCCACTCGACCGTATTGGGCATGGCGTGGCTAGCTTTGATTATTCTCGCCTTTTCTCTGAAGGCCCGAATGTGGTGGCTAATACTCGCCTTAGGCGTTTCAATCGTGGGCTATATTGCCTACCAGGATGAAGAATCTACCTATTTCTATCCCATCATTATTGCTACAGGTTCATTGTTGTTGATTTACCTGGGGGCGATGTATCGAGAGAAGAAAACGAGAATGGCTAGTCTGGTGATGGCAGCTATGGTATACGGGGCAGTGATAAGTTTTGGAGCGAGTTATGTCTTTAATTCAGTGTTAAAACGTCACCAACAAAATCGAATTACCAGCTGGCTAAATCCTAGTCAGGCAGATGCCGATGCTAAGTACAACCTAATTCAGTCCAAGATGGCTATTGGGTCAGGCGGTGCTACCGGGAAAGGGTTTCTAAACGGTACGATGACCAAATTGGACTTTGTACCCGAGCAATATACCGACTTCATTTTTTGTACAGTGGGAGAGGAGCAGGGCTTTATAGGAAGCTTCAGTATTATCGTGTTATTCTTACTGCTGTTGCTGCGGATTGTTTCGGTAGCAGAACGGCAACGTTCGAATTTTTCCAGGCATTATATGTATGGGGTGGCAGGGATAATGTTTGTCCACTTCTTCATTAATATAGGAATGACCATGGGACTGATGCCCATTATTGGTATTCCTTTACCCTTTATCAGTAAAGGAGGATCTTCTCTGTTGGGTTTTACAGCGATGATTGCGGTATTGCTCAAGCTGGACGGGAATAGATATAAGATTTAGACCAAAGGTCAGGCAAAAAAAGAAAGGCCTTGAAGGTTCGTTACTCCTTCAAGGCCTTTTTTATGTGAGATTCAAATTACCTTATCGAGCCGCTCGGGCACTGATAAAACTGATGAGTTCTTTGCTGCCATTTTCCTTAGCCAATTCCAATACACTTAGACCGTTGGATGTTCGGGCGTTGATATCGGCCTTACGTTCTACCAAAAGCTTAACGATTGGAAGATGATTATTTTCCACAGCCTCCATCAGAGGCGTCCATCCTTGATGCTCTTGACGTTTATCGGACTTCACATCGTACACAATCTGAGAGACCGTTTCATTAATGTTAGCCCCATTGTCTAAAAGCAGACGTACGACCTCTTCTTCTTCTTCATGAACTGCCTCGAATAATGCTGTCCATCCTTTCTGGATGCGTGAAATCATCTTGTTCGAATTGAAGTGTGTCCATTCTAAGTCGGCTTTTGCATTGACATCTGCCCCTTCTTTGATTAATATCCGAGCAATTTCCACTCGTCCTTCATCAGCAGCCTCCATTAGAGTGGTGTAACCATTCTCTTTAGTTCGATTCACGTCGGCCCCCTTGTTGACCAAATATTGAACAATATCAGTATGTCCTTCATCGATAGCTTCCATTAGTGGCGTCCAGGCATCCGGGCTTGTGCCATTTACATCCGCTCCCTTTTCTACCAATAGTTTGACGATCTCTCTCTCTCCGTCATCAATAGCAGCGGTCAAGGGAGAGTGGCCACTTTCGGTTGGAAGGTTCACATCCGCTCCTTTTTGGATTAAGTACTCAACGATGTCCATGTGCCCTTCATCGGCAGCCTCCATGAGGGGAGTGTGGCTATGTCCATTGGCCTTATTTACATCGGCTCCTCGTTCGACATAGAGCTTTACCAGATCGAGATGCCCCTCATCAATGGCTTCGAGGAAAGCCGACCAACCGGAAGAACCTTCAGCAGTGGGATTCGCGCCTTTATTTAGTAACAGTCGGGTAATAGCAAGGTTCCCTTCGTCGGCGGCTTCCATCAAAGCGGTATGACCACTGTCCGTTTGTGCATTTACTTTGGCACCTTTAGACAGCAATAGTTCAGCAATTTCGATACTTCCTTCGTCAATGGCTTCCATGAGTGGGGTGTAACCATTTTCACCACCCTGGTTGACATCGGCGCCTCTGTCAAGCAGGAGTCGAACCATCTCCATATTCTGTTCATCAATAGCTTCTTTCAATGGTGTATGATGACCATAGACGGCATTAGCATTCATTCCCTTATCCAGGAAGAGTTTTACGATTTCGATACTTCCTTCATCAATCGCTTCCAAGAAAGCATTCCAACCATGTTTGTTGGTCGCCTTAATATCTGCTCCTCGATCAAGCAATAGTTTTACAGCTTCGGGATTGCCAGCATCGGCCGCTTCCATCAGGGGTGTGTAGCCATCTTGGCCACCTTTATTAGGGTCAGCGCCTTTCTCCATGAGCAGCTTGGCGATCTCCATATGCCCTTCATCGATAGCTTCCATTAATGGGGTGTGGTGGCCATATACCTGATTTACATCCGCCCCTCTGTCAATGAGCATACGGACGATGTCGATGTGCCCTTCATCAATAGCCTCCATGAATACATCCCATCCATGTTTGGTTTTGGCATCCACCTTGGCTCCCTTCTGTATTAGCAATTTGGCGATTTCTCCATGCCCCTCATCTACAGCAACCATTAGAGGTGTATATCCAGCCTTTGTGGTTGCATTAGCGTTTGCGCCTTTGTCCAAGAGAAGCTTTACAATCTCCATATGCCCTTCATCGGCAGCTTCCATTAAAGGAGTCCATCCATCTTTTGTGGCATCATTTACCTTGGCTCCTTTGTCTAGCATAAACTGGACCAATTCCATGTTGCCGTCGTCGATCGCGCCGAGGAGTAGATCAAGCTCGCTATTTTCTTCAGCAGGTATGCCTGGGGCAATCTCTACCGAATTGTTATATTCTTCTTCTTGCTTGTCCTCGCGTTCGTCTTCTAACTCGTCCGCATCATTCGGCATGTAGGCATTGTCCGTACTTGTGGGAAGGTCCTCCAAAGGCTCTTCCGCAGGAGTACTGGTGTTTTGTTCCTCTTGTACAATAGCTGCGGGTTCGTTCAATTGTAGGAAGGAGGGCGTACCAAATGCATTAACGGCGATGGTGAATAATCCCACCACCAGAATCATGGCGGTAACAAAGCCTTCGCGGAAGTCGGCAAAGACTGTTGGCTGATTAAATAGTCGTTTTATTCTATCGTTGAATTTATATTTTATACCAGTGAAAGCCATAGCTGGGAGTTTTGGGTTGATTTCTTGTTCTTTTAATAAGATTAAGGTTCTAGCGTAATTGCCAGTCTCACCTGTGATAGCAATTACCATGTCGTCACAACAGTTCTCACGTTCGTTTCTAATCGTAGCCGACATCCACCAGATAGCTGGATGATAGAAGAATAGGATATCGATCAAAGTCTGCAGTACATTGACCAGATAATCATTCCGCTTAATGTGGGCTAATTCGTGCAAAAGTATGGCCTCGACTTGCTGTTGACTCAAGCCACTAAGTAGTTGAGCAGGAAGCAGGATTGCGGGCCGGAAAATGCCAATGGCTAAGGGTGTTAACACTTTATAAGAGGCCAGAAAGGCCACTTTCTTTTTGAGTTGAAGTTGTTCTTTTAATTTTTCTCCTTGCTCTAGCCAGGAAGCTGGAAGTAGCTCGGTGCGGTAGGATCTTAAGCGTTGGATATAGGCTAAGCTGCCCAGGAAACGAAGCAAAAGAACGACTACCCCCAGCATCCAAAGCGTGACAATGAGCGGAAGATGTTGGCTAAAGTATTGTTTGGCCTGCAGTAGCAGATTTGTTCTAGTTGAATGCTCTTCTATTCCAGGAATAGTTTCCGTTTGTATAGCTTCAACCGGGGTAGTAGTAGTCGAATTACGTTCTTGCAGGAGAGCTTCCTCCTCCGACAAAGACAAAGCTTGGGTTTCAAGCTGAGCGAGGGCGACGTCCTTAGGGTTGTAGAGCAGAGAAAAAGTAACTAGCGTAGCAGCTGCAAAGAGTCCAAAAGTTATCACTGCAATAAAGTATCTGGATTTGCTGGAATAGCTATGCGTCAGAACTAAGACTATGCCTAAGAGAATGGCAAAGAGTGCACCTTGCCAAAGCGCATGAATTAGGGTCCAGCCTAAGGCTGAAATGAGTTCTTCGGAGAGCAGATGATCAACAGTTTTCATTTCTTTTGCGTTTTTTCCATTTGATCGATATAATCCTTCAACTGGTTTAGGTCAGATTGAGTGGCATCATAATTACCTAGAGCGCGCATAACCAGTTTTAAAGCTGAACCTCTAAAGGTTTTATTCAAAAAGCGATCAAGTAAAACATCTTGTGTTTCCTCTTCCGCTATTGCCGCCTGATAGATATGTTTACGACCTTGTGCTTCCCTCTTGAGCATCCCTCGCTCAAACATCACTTGCATGGTCTTTAAGGTAGTGGTGTAACGCACTTCCTTGCGCTGCTCTAATTCCTCATGAATTTGTTTGACCGTGGAGGGCCCATGTTTCCATAAAAACTGTAGGATTTCCAACTCAGAAGGTGTCGGATTGGCCTTTTCTTCTTTAGACATGATCTATTACGATTTTTCTCGTAGCAAAGATGTACGATTTGAATCGTAATAGCAAGTTTTATTACGATTTTTCTCGTAATAAAATTGGTGAAGGTTCTTATTTGTTTGATTTACAGGTTGTTGGGGGTTGTTTGGATAGGGTGTGTTAGTGGGACTTGTATCTCGATGCCTAAGAGCGAGCCGCTTGATAATCGTTTTGTTTTTACTTCCATACTTGTTTATGGGGGGGGCACAATGACGTAACCTCTACTTGCGATAGGGCAAAATGAAGTTGTCACATCTACACCTTGGAATAAGGTTACTACTTAGCTGATAAAGTACCAAGTTGTAAAACCTGATCCCCTTATCCGGCTGATCGGCCCTTTTTACGGTAAGATAGTGTGGAATGCTAGTTTTTGAAAAATTAGGAATTGGGGAGATATGCCTATCTGGAAACACTATATATTTCCGCTTTCTTCTGTCTCCCTTTTAGGCTTATGTTTCCTTCGTTTTTGAATGTATACTTCCCTTGAGGCAATATGTCTTTCAATTCACCAGAGATCAATAATTCAGATTTATAATGATTGCAAAGACCTTGAATTCTAGCCGTGGTGTTCAGAACATCACCGGTAAAGGCAATCTCTTTCTTCAATGCACCAATTTCGCCAATTGTTACTTCCCCAAAATGAATGCCGGCTTTGAAGTTGATCTCATGACCATATGTGGACAGTAAATCTTTTTGCTTTGCCATCAGACTCTCTCGTATTTCAAAGAAGCATCGAATACAGTTGGCATTTTCAATCCCTCGATCCAATTTCCAGGATACAACGATTTCGTCTCCTATATATTGGTATACTTCGCCCAACGTATTTATGATCGGGTCTGACATGAGATGGTAATAATCCCGAAGGAGGTTAAAGTATTGTACATGGCCTAGCGATTCAGCAATGGTGGTGGAGGATTTCATATCCAAGAACATAAAAACCCGTTCTTCTACAACAGGCTTATGATATTTGCCCGTGAAGAAATTAAGGAACACCTGATGTCCAAGGTTTTCGCTAACTGCAGAATAAACTAAACAGACAAAAAGTGACGCGGACAATTGAAAGAGAGTCGTAGCAAAAGAAACACTTTTCAGAAATCGCCCCAGTTGGTTCCATGTCTCAATATCCATCATTCCTGCACCTGTATCCAATGAAAATGCCACTGGGTACAGGAAAATAATGATGAATAAAAACAGCACTAGATAAATGAGAAACTTGTAAAATATTTTCGCCCTGAGCGAATGAAAAGCGAAGCGTTTTTCCAGGTATATAACCTCTAAGGCCCCCACCAACAATCCTACGAATATATTGGCTATGTTCGCAAAGATCAGAACTGGAATGGTGAACGCTACATCTGTTTCCGGATTTGGATTTTGATTTCGTGTTAATCCCACTTCGGTAATAATAATTACCCATCCACACAACACCCAAATAACGGCAAAAGGGATAATCCTGGAAATATTTCTTTTGGCTTTCGGTGTTAACCTAATCATGGGTTAGAGAAGTATTTTAACTGCAAAGGCAAAAATGCGAAATAGGAGAAAGAATACATTACGACTGCCAATGGATCTATTGATGAGGCGAGGCAATTTCTTGCTAAGATGGCTTCATACCTATCATTGCAGGCTCGCTTCTATCTATAGGTAGTGCCCAAATTTACAAATCTTGAAGATAACGAACAGAATGGTCAAAGCTCCAATTTCCATTACTGTTGGCCAAAAAAAGCTTTGCTTTGGCATAAGCCATGATCCAACACATCAGCACTATCACGTAGCGAGCTAGACCAAAAACATCATATGTCTCCACGTTAGTCAAAATTACTGTCCTCTTCTACCAGGTTGCAACCTGGTAGAAGAGGACAGTAGCTCTTTACCTGACTTTGAACTGTAGTATTAGTATTTACATAATTATTATGGTAATTAATAGATAAGTGTAAGTATGGTCTGCTACATCCCTATTCTTGATGCAAAAGAAATTAGAGTCCTTTCCTCATGCATTGAGCAACGTATTTCCCATTTGTCTATTTTAGAGTAGCGGTGAACTTTTCTTCGAAGGTGTTACAGGTAATTATATTAGGGCATTCTTGTGGGCAATCCAAAATCCTTCGCATTTCTGCTATTATACACTGAAAAAATAAGCTGTTCTTTGCAAGACTACAGAATTTTATTTAGTTTGAGGTATCTCTGCAGGTGGAACGAATCCTCTTTCCACTCATTTCCTGGATTAGTGTTTGAGACAACTTTAAGATTTGGATTAGTAGACCCATATGGGCTTTTCTGGTTTAATCGTGTGTTTGACATGAAGTATTGACCGGAGGGGCTGAAAATGGAAACCTTATTGCAATTGTATGGAATCACTGACTCTTATTCCATGGGTTGCACTACTAAACCACCATCTATGTACCCGACTCTACAACTATTACTTTGTAGCTCCCTGTTTATAGTTACACAATTGGCATTTGCTAATGATGCCATCATTCCCATTAAATTAGTTGACAAGCTTATACTGATTGAAGGTACCGTGGAAGATCAGACGGGTTACTTTATCTTGGATCTTGGGGCTTCAGATATTATCCTGAATAGCCGATACTATAAAGGAAGTAAGGAGAAGCCAGCCGAGGCATTCGGTATCAATGGAAGAGTTTCAGCGGTGGAAAAGGCATGGACTAGTGCTACTTTTGGAGGCGTCCAATGGAAGCGACGTTTGGCGCACATCCTGTCACTGAGACATATAGAAAAATCCAAAGACGTGAAGATCCTGGGACTAGTGGGCGGCAAATTCTTTCATCACTGTCAGTTGCTTATTGATCTCAGTAAAATGGAGGTAGGGATTAGTAAAGATGCCAATAGGAATATCCTTGATGTACAGGGAGAGGGCTTTGCGGAGCCAGATGGATTGCTACCCTTTAAATACAAGGGAGGAATGCCCTGGATTGAGGTAAGGATAGCCTCCAAACCCTTCAAGTTTGGATTAGATACGGCGAGCGAATTTAGTTTGATGGATACCAAATGGCTTCCTTTTGTAGATGATCTCCTTTTCAATAGACGCAAGGTGATTACGCGTGGGATATCTACCAAAACTCAATCGGTATTAAGAGGCAAACTAGCTCAGCTGGAGGTTGGGCCCTTATCGTGCTATCCCATGAGCACGCTCTTTACCAGTATGAGTATTATTAATCAAAATCTTACAGGGGCCAAATTAGATGGCTTGCTAGGCTTTGATTTTTTACGTCAGTTTAAAGTGCTGGTGGACTATCATCGCAAGGAAATTCTGATTTGGCGCCATACGCTGGCGAAGGGATATCCGTTGATGCTGAGTCAAGTCCTGCAAAAAGATTCTCTACGGATTAAGTGAGATTTGAGGGTACACAACCGCAAGAGCATCGATGATGCTGGAAAATAAGCGGCTTTAAATTACAGTTCATGTTTAAATTTCGGTCTTTGAGCCGAAAATGATTCATTTTTTGTTTAAACGAGGCGTAGGTTCTGGCTGATAGCAGCGCTATCAAGCCGGGTTCTACAAAGAAGGATAAGCAAAATAGGAACATTTGCAGGCCAATTATTGGATTTTAAACATGAACTTAGTTGCTTGTAGTTGGAGGTGCGATTTATCAGAATCTGATTCCATCAAGGGGGAGAGTCAGGCAATCCATCTCTTTTGTGGACTCAGAAACTGACCCAATCGATTTTGAGTGAGACCATTATATCTTGATGCCAATCAAGAAACTGTTAAAGGAATGTCAATGGAAGTTGGCCAACCAACCCGGCAGTTCTTTTCTTTGTCTTTATCCACAAAGACACTACTCTTATATACTTGCCACTAAAAACCACAGTGGGTACTAAAACACCCAGTTCTACGAATATTCACTGCACAACAATAGTAAACTTAAGTCGGCCCCTGTTGAAACTGTTGTTTAACTCAGGATAATCTTGACCTAATACCTCCGGTTTAGGTGGATAGAGCATCCTACAATCCCCCGATCATGGTGAACAAACCTATTCAAGTAGAAATTGTGGAAGAAAATCAAGATGGAATTATCGTTCGACTCCCCTTCCTAGATGTACCTATTGAAATGAATTGGGCGTTTTTCTATAAGCGGGTCGAAGCCGGATACTTTAAATTCGGTAAGGCCGACCTGCCAAATTCACTTTCTCTAAAAACTTATCCATTTCCTAAAAAGAATATGAAATAGGTACCAGAGACCTTCTGCTTCGGTCCCCATAGTGTACCCTTGTAATCCGTACGGGTTACACTGGATTGTATGGCCATTAAGGGTTCGAAGGGTCCAGGAGGATAATCAGAGGTCTGGTTGACCATAATCCCGGCATTGAGGAAGCTGCGGACGGCAAACATGAGGATCAATGGTAATGACGTTGCCATTTCTTGAAGCCAGGTGGATGTTGGAATACTATGCTAGGTCTGAAAGTGCTTTGTGCAGTAAATCTAGTGCCATTTGGATGTCATCCTCTGTAGCCGTCATGGGAGGAGCAATACGCATCACGTTTCCATAGAGTCCTCCTTTTCCGATCAGTAATCCATGCTTTTTGGCTGCATCCATCAATTGAGCGGCAGCTTTTGGTGCAGGTTCTTTGCTTTGTAAGTCTTTTACCAATTCTAGGCCTTGCATGAGACCTTTTCCTCTCACGTCTCCGATGATGGGGAATTGTTCTTGTAGACGATCCAGCCCAGCTCGTAATTGTTTCCCTAAAGTAGCAGAGCGGTCTGGAGTGGCCTCATTTTCCAATACGTCCATCACACCTAAGGATGCGGCGCAGGCGACCGGGTTACCACCGAAGGTGCTAATCGTTAAGCCAGCCTTCAAGGTGCTTTCAGCGATATCCTTGGTAGTCATCGTATTGCCTAGTGGAAAGCCGTTGGCAATGCCCTTGGCCATGGTCATGATATCGGGTTCAACGCCGCTATGTTCTATGCCGAACCATTTGTGGCCAGTTCGACCGAATCCAGTTTGTACTTCATCGCTGATGAAGAGGCCGCCATAATGTTTAATGATCTGGTGTGCGGTTTTGATATAGTCGTCCGGAGCCGTGATAAAGCCGCCAACCCCCTGGATGGGTTCCATAATAAAAGCGGCGATCTTTCCGGAGGTAGTTGTTCTAATTACTTCTTCGATATCCTCCGCGCAAGCCACTCCACAGGAGGGGTATTTGAGTTTTAATGGACAACGATAGCAGTAGGGGTTTAAGGCATGTTTGACCCCAGCCACATGCGTTCCTCCACTTCTCCACGATCCTACAGCGGTGAGACTCATCCCTAGGGCAGAGCGGCCACTGTACCCGTGTCGCAAGGCGACAACTTCCTGGTGTCCGGTATGTGTTTGGGCCAGGAAGATAGCTGTTTCATTGGCATCCGTTCCGGAAGTGGTGAAATAGGAAACTTGAATATCTCCAGGGGCCAATTGCGCCAATTTCTCGGCTAGATTGATGTGAGATTCATTCGGGTATAGGGTGGAAGAGTGGATGATCCTCTCCGTTTGCTCTTTTACCCGTTGAGTGACTTCTGGCCGATTATGACCTACGCTGGTCGTCAAGATCCCACCAAAAAAGTCCAGATACTCATTCCCTTCTACATCCCATACACGAAGTCCTTCTCCTCTATCCAAGGGGAGGGGATCGGTATAATAAAGCAGGTGATTAGGGAATAGATATTCCTTTTGCTTTTTGAGTAGTGCTTCTTTTTTCTGATCGGTTAGTTTGTCCAGCTCCATTGGATACGGGTTAATGAAATAGTAATGAATGGCCTTCTCAATATAGTGAACTTGCAGAAAAAGCACTGCTGCTCGGCCTTAAAAACAATTCAAGCACTGCTGATATTTGCTTCTGGTAAGTGTAGAAGAGCGTTTGACCTGATGAAGTGCTCGGCCTAATTGGATAGTTGTGTATGGTTTCAGCAGAAAGAAACTTTCCTTTGCCTGCTCGCGCAGCTTTTTCATTTCTAAGGCTGATGCACAACAGATGAAAAGGATTGGAACGTGATACAGAAATTCAAATATCCGGATCTGCTGTAGTTTTTCTTTGGAAATTGGCCTGTCAAGATCTACTATGGCCAATTCGGGGGTTGGGCCCTCTCTATCTATAGCAAGTATGGCATCCCCCATATCTTCACCTTGATCAAATAAATGATAGCCCCAACGCTGGATTTGTCGTTGGATGATCCTAGCTGCAATTGGGTTTTGTTCAATTAGTAGTATAGAAGCGGGCTTTACCATAACTGCTAAGGTACTGGAATGTCCTGTTTTACCTGACCGATTTAAGTAAGCGACAAAAATTGTAAGTAAAGGGGGGCTGGACTTATTTGAACGTATATCTTTGAAAGTGGATCGTTGTGCAATAGCCATGCTCGGTATTGGTCTGTATCTTTCCTTTTAGCTTTTTACTGAGAATCTTGATCAAATCTGTACCAAAGGAAGTGGATTCCGCAGGATTGATTGTTGCCTCCTTCCCAAGACCATCATCAGCAACCTTTAGACATAAAGTTTTATTGGGATTAATCCATAGTTGGATGGTAATTTGACCATTCCGATCGCCTGGGAACGCGTATTTTAAGGAATTGGTCACCAGTTCATTGATGATGAGGCCGAGAGGAATGGCGGCGTCGACATCTATGGGAGGGATTTGGACATCTACCTGTAATTTGATCTGATCAACTTTGCCAAAGGAATCCAAAAGGTGATCCGTCAGGTCTACAACGTACTCCTTCATGTTGACTGAGGCAAGATTTTCGCCCATGTACAATTTCTGGTGAATCAAACCCATAGATTGTACTCTATTTCGTCCTTCCGTGACGGCATCAAGGGCGGCGGGATCAGCGATGTAGTCGGATTGCAAGCTCAGTAGACTGGATAGAACTTGTAGGTTATTCTTAACGCGGTGATGAATTTCTTTGATCAAGAAGGCTTTTTCCTTATTGCTTTTTGCTAGGGAGTCATTTTTACGGCGTTTGCTGTTGTTGGCTCTAAAGAGACTTATGGCCATCACGATTAAGATGACTAGTAGGCTAATAGTGAGGTATAGCTGTTGTTGCCGGGCAGTAAGTAAGGCTTCTTTTTTTTCTGTCTCGTACTTGGTTTGCAGGTCTTGCATGGAGCGGTTCGCCTCTAAGCTGAATATACTATCCCTAAAGGTATTATGCTTTTGTAGATAGCTGTAGGCTTGTTCGAACATTCCTAATTCTTCGTAGGCTTGTGAAAAATTCTGATACATTTCTTTAAAATCCACTGCCAGGAAAAAGCCTGAATCTTGAGCCATTTGATCGGTGATTTCTTTTAATACATTTTCTAAAATGGGTAAGGCCTTTTCTTCATCACCTATGTTGGCATAAAAACAACCCAGCTTGTATTGTGCGACAACGTAGTTTAGTGTGGTTCCCATCTGTTTGGCAAGATCACGACCCCGGATCAGGTCGGCTTCGGCTTTGCGGTAAGCTTGTGTACTTTGATGAAAACGTCCCCTCCTGCTGTAGGCGTTTGCCAAATAACTCCGCGTATCGGCAGGTAACTTTGCCATATTAGCGATGTAGTTATTGTAGGCTTCTTCCGCCTGGACGTTATCTTTGATCTGTTCGAAATAATTAGCCAGTCGCAGATAGACATAACCAAGTACCCTAAAATCCTGATATTGCAGTAACGTAGCTTCTGCCTCCTTCAACAAGGGCAAAACCTGCTCATATTGTCCTGTTTCTTCGAGGATTAAGGCGATTCTACTTTTGAGGATAGCTGCGTTTTTCTCATCATTCAATGCTTCGTATAGGTTCAAGGCTTGATAGGCATATTGAGTCGCTTTGTCATAGGCGGGAACATAGGTGTATAGCCAGCTAAGTTCTCGGTAAGTACGGGCTATTTGGGCCCGATCCTTCCTGCTTTCCATCCGAGTAAGCGCCTCATGGAGGTACTGTTTGGCAGAGTCCTGGACATCAATAGTGCTATAAATACTTCCTAAACTAAGCATGAGACGATCTTCCAAATTTGACATCTTAAACTTCCTAGCCATCTGTAGCGCTAGCCGAACCTGCTTTTGGGGTAATTCATCATCAAAAGGATTAAGAACAATGGCGAGACTATCAATTTGCGTTAGCCTGACCGATAGGGGTGCATCAAGTGCCCAAATTGAATCAAATGTCGCTTGGGTGATGGGCTGGCCTTTCATCGAGAAGTGGATCCAAAGCCAACAACAAAATAGGAGCAGCCTTCTAGTCATAGTTTTGTGCACTTCTGTTTTATTCTCAGGGGTCGATAAAGCTATAAAAAAATAGACCTTACAAGCTAAGGTCTAATACAACAATGAGCTACTTATTTGAGTGTATATCTTTGAAAGTAGATCGTTGTGCAATAGCCTTCCTCTGCCTTGGTCTGTATCTTTCCCTTTAGTTTTTTGCTAAGAATCTTGATCAGGTCTGTACCAAAGGAAGTCGATTCCGAAGGCTCGATGGTAGCCTCCTTCCCAAGACCATCGTCTGCTACCTTTAGGCATAAAGTTTTACTTGGATTGATCCACAGTCGGATACTAATTTGACCAGGCCGATCATCCGGGAAAGCATATTTAAGGGAATTGGTCACTAGTTCATTAATGATGAGTCCGAGTGGAATGGCCGTATCGACATCGATGGGAGGAATTTGGACATCTACTAGTAACTTGACTTGATTGACTTTACCGAAAGAATCCAATAAATGATCCGTCAGATCCACGATGTATTCCTTCATGTTCACTGCGGCAAGATTTTCACCCATGTACAACTTCTGATGAATCAAACCCATAGATTGCACTCTATTTCGTCCTTCGGTCACGGCATCTAGGGCGGCGGGATCAGCGATGTAGTCGGATTGCAAGCTCAGTAGACTGGATAAAACTTGGAGGTTGTTCTTAACCCGGTGGTGGATCTCTTTGATCAAAAACGCCTTTTCTTCATTTCTTTTTTCGAGTAGCTCATTTTGCTTGCGTTTGTTTCGGTAGGCCCACCAAAGGATTCCTGCTATAATCAAGATTAAACCTAGTGATCCAAGAGAGTAGAATAGTTGCTGTTGTCTTTGCTTTAGTAGCCCCTCAGTTTGTTCCGTTTCAAATTTCACTCTAACCTCTTTGAGGTTTCGATCCGCCTCAATATTGTATATACTATCTTCTAGCTCTTCATAGATCTGGAAATTTTCAAAAGCAGCTTCGTACTGATCTGAACCTGCGTAAGCAATGTATAGTGATTCGTACAAGTCGATGTAATCTCCCATCACATCATTCCCATCCTTTTTATACTGATCAATTATCTCTTCCAACAATGGGATGGCTTGCTCATATTTCCCCCAACTTACATACAAGCCCGCCAAGTCCCTTCTTGCTTCCACTTCATCTAAGTCATAACCGGATTCGATGGCATATTTCCTGCTGATAAGGTAGTCACTTTCTGCGCTCGCATAGTTGCCAAAGGCAGCATGTAGCCGGCCTCGGAAGTTGTATGATCCGGATAAATGACTTTTGTCTTCCAGAAGGGCTACTACCTCAATGGCCTTGTTAGCATAAAATAACCCCATGGTACTATCACCCATGTCTTGGTAATATTCCACGTAGCGCCTATACAGATTGCTCAGGTCTTTCGGGATATTTTCTGGTTCTAAAAGCTTTTTTGCTTCGTCTAGGAAGGGGAGCGCTGCTTCCGTGGTCCCTTCTAGAATGTGCGTATAGCCAACATCGACGAGGGCCAGGCCTGCTCCGGTGGCATCATCAATTTCTTTGTATAATTCAGTTGCTGCCAGACTATGATGTAAAGCCTTGTCGTAGAAAGGTATAATAATGTATAACCAGGCTAAAGCAGCATGGAGCTGCCCTTGTGCGGGCTTGTCCAGGAGCTCAATTTGGGAGAGTGAACTTTCTAAGTAAAGTTGGGCCGTATCTACTATATCAATATCGGTATACACCTCACCAATGGTGAGCTCCAATTCTGCGATGTTCTTTGGTAGGTTATTTTGTTTGGCGAGGGCCAGTGCTTTTTCAGCTTGTATTTTGGCAGTGGGATCAAAGTATGCATCCAGCAGGCGAATCATACTATCAATCTGACTCAACTTTTTAGGTACAGGAAGGTCGCTAGCCCAGGCTTGCTCGAAATCGGTAATGCCTGGTGTTTGTGCGGAAGCACATATACCCATGAGATAGATAGGAAATAGTAGTGAGAGTCGACGGATACAATTTGACCCCATCCTCATAATTTGTTAATACTGTTGAATAGCTCTTCTCGATAGGATCGTCCCACTGGGATCATCTTTTGTCCAATCATCACATAGCTGTCACCAATCTTTTCAATATGCTGTAAGTGTACAATGTAGGACCGATGGATGCGCTTCAGAGGTCCGTGCTGAACAGATTGGGTGAATTTTTTCAGCGTACTCACAATGAGATGACTAGCGTCCTTGGTCTTAATGGTGCAGTAGCAGCTATCGGCCTCGATATATTGTATGTCGTCTAGCTTGATTTTAACCAGATGTTCTTTGGATTTGACGAAGATGCTCTTGTTGACATTATGGGTTAGGGTTTCTTCCTCCGATTGTTCTACGGCTTCTGGACTAGGGGACTGATCCATGAAGGCCAGGTCGATACTGTGTTTGATATCCGTTAGTCTAAATGGCTTGGAGAGAAAACCATGCGGTTGGGTCAACTTGGCGCGATTGAAGGTGCGTTCATCGGTGTTGGAGGTGAGGTAAATGATCGGAATAGGAGCTATTCGACTAATCATGTGCGCCGTGTCCACGCCATCCAAATCTCCTTCCAATTGAATATCCATCAATACGAGATCTGGAGCTTCCTGCTTAATCAGGTCTAAGGCCTCCTCTCCAGAATCAACGGCCTCCATGACCTGATAGCCCATTTTTTTCATGGATCGTTCTAGGTCGGCAGCAATGATAGGATCGTCTTCTACAATCAGTAATTTGATCTGCTCCATCGTTTGGGTTGTTGGCGTGAAATTCATTCAAATATAACCTTCTTGGACAAATCTCGTGGACAATCATAAAATGAGACGAATAAGCGACTGAAGGAAGCGTTGAATTTCATTTTTGAGTGTCTCGAAACACGAGATTTGTCTAAGAACTAAATATAATAGAAACCAAAAGGCTGAGTACCCAGTGGTGAGTACTCAGCCAAAAGCTCAGTATAGATCAATTAATAACTAATCTTTGGTTCTGAACCTGGATACCCTCCTGAGTTCTAATGCTTAATTGTAGGAGATATAAACCCTTGGCAAATCGATTGATATCGAGGGAGAAATTATTCTCGCCCAGGCTTGTGCCAATTTGCTCTTGATACACCTCCTGCCCGTTGGCACTAAATATCCGCAATTGAGCTGTCGACATCATCTCAGTAGTAAATTTGACATTGACTTGCTCCCTAGCCGGGTTTGGGAAAATAGATACTTGAAACGCTTCTTCTTCTAGATCTTCTGTAGAGGTTAAGGTATTACAGAAATCGGGATCACCGGCATTGACAATGACCTCAAAAGTACAGATGCTATTGTTTCCTACTGCATCTGTAAAAGTATAGGTTACCGTATCTGTTCCCACCTCAAATAATGACCCGGAGGCCTTGTTGCTACTGATATCGGTAATCGCGCAATTGTCCACCGCACTCGGTGCTTCCCATTCTACCAGCATACTACATTGATCCATAGCAGTTGTTACTACGATGGAATCAGGACAACTGGTGACCGAAGGAGATTGATTATCCACCACCGTCACATTGAATAGGCATTCTACCATATTATTTGAAGGATCGGTGAAGGTATGCGTGACGGTTGTAGTGCCAATCGGGAAATCAGAACCGCTGGCAAATCCCGCGGTCAATTGCATACTGGCTTGGCAGTTATCAGTGGCGATTGGTGTCTCATAGCTAACGATTTGCGAGCAGCTGCCGATTGCCGCGTCAACCGTGATATCGTCTGGACAGGAGGTTACGGTCGGCAGTAAATTGTCAATCACGATCACCTGAAAACTACAGGTAGCGATGTTATTCGTAGCGTCTGTTAGGGTATAAGTGACTGTTGTCTCTCCTGCGGGGAAAAATGTGCCGCTTTCAGGTCCTTCAGTTCTTACCAGATTGGCGCTGCAATTGTCGATTCCGTTCGGAGCGACATAACCCACATTGGTTCCGCAACTTCCTTCTGATACAAACACGACTGTTTCAGTAGGACATGTAGTGAAAGTGGGGGCCTCGTTGTCAATGACAGTGACGTTGAAGCTGCAGGTAGCTGTATTGTTGTAGTTATCGGTGAAAGTGTGTGTAACGGTAGTTGTACCCGGGAAGAAATTCTCCCCACTTGCAGGGCCAGCGGTACGATTTAGAGCGTACGTACAATTGTCAAAGGCGGTAGGTAGCTGGTAATTGATAATCTCACTACATGCACCTGGCGCTACGTTGACGGTTTGATCTGCTGGACAGGAAGTGACAAAAGGTGGTTCGTTGTCCACCACGGTCACGGTGAAGGAACAGCTTGCAGTGTTTCCGCTTAGATCAGTGGCCTGGAAGGATACTGTCGTAGTGCCAGGGAAAAAATTGTCATTGCTAGCAGGTCCCGCAATCTGGGTGACCGTGGCGGCACTGCAATTATCGGTGGCGGTGGGTAGGTCAAATAGGACGCGTTCGCCACATGCCCCTGGGAAGTTGTTTATTGTCCTGCTTTGTGGACAAGCAGAAAGTGTTGGTGGGATGATGTCTTCTGGGGTTCCATCCACGGTGGCTCTCGGAATGGCTGAAGGATCAGTATTAAAGCGAACACTGAGATTGATTTGGTCCACAATAGCCAGTTCCCCTAAGGACGTTCCTTCGCACTCGGGATAAAGATAGACGGTTACATTGTTGTAATTGAGTTCATTTGGCGCATTGGGGTTTTGGGAAATGGCCAGGAGTGCGCCCCCGCCGTTACTGTTGAAACAGCTATTTGGAGCTAGAGTGTAGGCCACGCCTTTATCCGTAGCATTAAGCTCTGTACCCGCAAAGGTGAATTTGGCTCCTCGGTTGTTGGAGCTGCCATCCAATGCTAGCCAATAGGTTCTTTCAAAATCGCTGTCGTTGCAGATGTTCAAATTGAGATTAGCAGAGGAACCTACCGGAACATTTTCGATCAGAATGTCCTTTCCGGTGGTACAAAGGGAAGTGGCTGTCAATTTGGGTTGGTCAATTTTTACACCTCCTTCATAGGGGCAACTGGAACTGGTGCTCGTTTCGATCAAGGAAAAGACTGGCGTACCATACATGGGGTCAGTACCTACCCTATAAGTGAAGAGATCGTTGGGATCATCATCGCTAAGGGTGTAGGAAGTCACCTTGGAATTGGAGCTAGTATTGGTCACACTTTCCCCAAATTCACTCCTAATCTCAATCTCAACGCCTCCTGAAGCTCCTGTACCTTGGATTTCTGCTCCAACCTCCAAGGCTACATCGGCGGCAATGCTGATCGTGCTTTCTATCGTTTGAACGCTTGAGGTACTGATCTCAGTTTCAATGGTGGCGGAGGTCAGGCCACCAAAAGTATTCACGGGGCCGTTTGCCGCATTGATAGCAGCTAACTTATTCTGTTCATTCAGTTGCAGTACTTGATTCCAGGTTTTTACCTGTGAGCGTGCTTTCGATCTGGTTAAGGCATCCTGTCCAGGATCATCTACCAGACGCTGCTGATTGATGATATCTTGCTGGATCTGCTGCTCCGTCATGGCAAATTTATCCTGCTCGCCAGTAGCCCTAAAGGCTAATCTTTTCTCAATTCTCGTACTACAAGTACTCGGATCGAACATTAGGGCTTCAGCCACTCCGTATTCTAGCCTTCTACCTACACCGATGAAGACATCTCCGGAGGTGCCGGTATTCTGATCAAGGTCGGAGGTGGCAAACTCTTGTGTTGTGGTGATACAAAGTTCGGTTTCAGTTTGACTTCTATGCTCCAGCCCGGCGGTTAGACCTACTGTGTATTGAGCATAGACTTCAGCGGGAACAGCTCCACTCGTTTCAAAACCAAGTTTTGCACTACCCCACACGCGGGCCGATCCGCCAATGAGAAAGCTGGTGGAGAAATTTCGGCAAGTTTGCCGACTGGCTAAAAATCTGCTAGAGCTGCCATCGCCAGGAGGATCGTGAAGGATTAAGTAGGGGATTCTAGGGGTAGTAGTAACGCCACGTGGATCGATAAAATCATCGGTAGGACCCAATATCATGAATGGGATGTCTATTTCAATGTTTTTAGAGGTAGAGCCGCCTGCAGATGTGAAATAACTAGAAACGATATTGAATCGTAATAGCTGAAGTTTTGGCGTGTTTTCATCTGCTCTATCTAGTTCCTTGGGATCAACAATGATCATCGCCTCAAACTCTGGTATTCCACTGGTGTTTTGGGTGACCACGAACCTGGCGATATCATCCGCGCCATTCTCTACATCCAGTTTGGCCTCGGGCCAGCTAGGAAGAAAGCCGGCGGCGTTGGTCACTCTTACTCTAATGGTATCGGGGCCACTAAGATCAATCATATGGACGCCTTGGAGGTCTTCGTAAGTCACTTTATCGATGAGGCCAGCTTGTGTGTAGCAGACATCATCTTGTGGAACGCAATAACTTGTCTTGGTGCTCCCACAACCTACTGGCGGCAAGCCCTGTAAAGAAACATTGTAGGTCGGATTGGCATTCATGTTCAGGTTAATTCGCTCTCCGGCTACTTGAGCCGTACTGGTTGTTTCAAAACAACAAAAGAGGATCAATGCCATTACCAGACTTGTCAGCCAACGCTTGGATTGGGGAATTAGAATGTTTGGGAAAATCGAATTCATGGCTTAGTTTAATTTTGAGAATGTAAGCGGAAGAGCAGCGGTGCGTATCTGCTGTTTTTTCCCAAGTTAATGGCTGGAAAAACCTAAAAAGGGAAGGTTTAAGTAAGCTGCATGAATTCGAATGTGAACGACAGGAATGATAAGTAAAGGGGAGACCGTTGATATAGATTGGTCGAGCTTGTTTCGGCAAGGCAGAAACAGGCGAAAAGGTTACTTTGAAAATGTCTACTGCTAGACCCTAGCTGGTTTGATGGCCAGTGGTTTTGGTTTCTTTCGGCGGAGAATCTTGACGCCCATGGGCACTAGGTTTCTTTCAGGGTTGATGCGAATGGGATCGCTAAAAGAGGAGAGATATCCGGAAGCTGTGAATTGCAAATAGTACAGCCCTGGTTTTACCTTTTGGATACCAAAGCTTCCATCCGGTCTGGTCACCACAAAACTGACAAAAGTAGAGTCTTGTACTTGATATAGCACCACACTTGCTTGAGTGAGCGGCTGATGAAATTGGTTAGTTAATTGTCCATGAATGAGACTTTGTCCGGATAGAGAGGAGGATAGCATTATGGATAATGCCAAATAAATTTGACTACGAATGAAGCGCTTCATGTTATGGTGTGTTATGGGGTAATGGTGTACTATTCTATCCTTCAAGGTAGGACAAGGACTTGTTAAGTTCAACCACATCTTAATGTGGAGAGACCTCAAGAAATGTCAAAAGGAATTGGCAAGACGGGATTAGGAGAAAAAGTGATTCTCCTGATGTAGAAGCATTACTTTAGGTTTAGGGACTGAATAAGGATTGGGGCATAAGACGAGAAATACAAGTTAGGAAAAAGCCTGCCCAATCTGTTGCTCCTGCATCAAATCTCGCAATTGATCTAAAACACTTAGATCCTCGATGGTTGAAGGCGTATTGAAGGATTTACCATCCGCAATATAGCGCATAACCTTCCGGAGGATCTTGCCCGAACGAGTCTTGGGCAGCTTTTGAGCAATGGTGGCACGTTTAAAGCTGGCTACAGCGCCGACCTTATCTCGAACCATTTGGATCAATTCAGCCTCCAGCGTGGATTCTGCTAGGTCAATTCCTGCTTTCAACACCACAAAACCTACAGGTACTTGCCCCTTTAATTCATCTGCAATGCCAATTACGGCACATTCCGCAACTGCCGGGTGGGCGGCGACCACTTCTTCCATTTCCGCTGTAGATAGCCGATGTCCGGCTACATTAATGACATCATCTGTTCGGCCAGTGATGAAGATAAATCCGTCTTCATCTTTGTATGCCCCATCCCCAGATAGGTAATAGCCTGGAAATTTTTCCAGGTAGGCAGCTTTAAAACGTGCCGTATCTTTCCAGAGGTTGGCTAAGGCGCCTGGTGCCAGAGGATACTTTATGCACAAATACCCCTCCTCATTCGGTCCCATTTCTTGCCCTCGACCATTTAAGATTGAAAAGGAATATCCGCAGACAGGTTGTCCGGCAGAACCAGGCTTGACTGCTTGTAGGTCGACACCTGTCATATTCCCTATCATGGGCCAACCCGACTCTGTCTGCCACCAATGATCGATGATGGGTACTTGTAGGAGATCGGAAAGCCAGGTCAGAGTGGATACATCACAACGCTCACCCGCTAGGAATTGATAGCGGAGTGAAGATGTGTCGTAAGCTTTTTTGAATTGGCCCTCTGGATCTTCTTTTCTAATCGCTCTAAATGCCGTTGGCGCGGTAAAGAAAACGTTGACTTTGTATTCTTCGATGATCCGCCAGAAGGTCCCTGGATCTGGTGTTTTGATCGGTTTTCCCTCAAATAGGACAGTCGTACAGCCGTGAATTAACGGGCCATAGACGATATAGGAATGCCCCACGACCCAACCTACATCAGAAGCAGCCCAATACACTTCTCCTGGAGCAATGCCATAAAAATTTGTCATGCTAAACTTTAGCGCTACGGCATGCCCCCCGTTGTCACGCATTACTCCTTTAGGCTTGCCAGTCGTGCCGGAGGTGTATAGGATATATAGTGGGTCGGTAGCGTCCAATTCAACATAGCCAGTAGGTTCCGCTTTTTGCTTCAACTCCTCCCAGTCTAGGTCTCGATCGGTTTCCATGGTGGCAGGCACAAAGTCTCTTTGAAATACCACAACTTGCTCGACTTTGTGATTCGCTTCGGCAAGGGCTTTATCTACAATTGGTTTATAAGGTACAATCCGTTCAATTTCCTTGCCGCCAGACCCCATCAAGAGGACTTTAGGCTGTGCGTCATCAATCCGAATGGCTAATTCCCGTGCTGCAAAGCCACCAAAAACGACCGAATGTACAGCTCCTAGACGTGCACAGGCCAGCATAGCGAAAACCGTTTCCGGATTCATGGGCATATAGATGATCACCCGATCTCCTTTACCCACCCCTAGATTGCTCAACATACCTGCTACCAACTCCACTTCCTTTAGTAATTCACGGTAAGTAAATTGCTTTTTCGTTTGGGTTACTGGGGAGTCGTAGGCTATGGCAACTTGATCTCCTCGACCCTGTTCGACCTGGTAGTCCAAGGCGAGGTAGCTGGTATTTAACTTCCCCCCCTTATACCAGCGGGCGAGTTCATTCTCGTCCTGACTGAGGATATTGCCAGGAAACTGAAACCAAGGTATGGCCCTAGCTTGTTCTTCCCAGAATGAAATCGGGTCTTCTATACTCTCGCGGTAGAATTCGTGATAAGTTGCCATGTTGAAGGAGTGCTTATTTGAAGGACTAGGGTTTTAAAACTTATGCTTAGTTTTCTAGCTTGGCGGCCATTTGCTCCAGGACTTTTCTGTGATCGAACTGGGTGCAATGCCCTTGCATGGCGGTAAATTCTACCACTGCATCAGATTTTGGATTAGTTGTACTTTTTAGGAATTTATCGAAAGCCCGCGTGGCCGGATTGAGGTAAAAATTATCCATGTCACCCATCCAAATATAGATCTTACCTTGGAGCTTAGGCCCTAGTTCTTCCCAGTTTTCTTTAGCGACTAACTTGAGGTCATACTTCTTCCAGTGTTCGACAATGGCGGGATCGATGGCGCCACTTTGTGGGTGCCACATGTGGGCCGGCAAACCGTCCTTGCCTTTGGGACTGTATAGGGCGTTATGTGCGCTGAACTGTCCCCCGGAAGTGGCATAAGAATCGGAGTACCCTAGTACATTTTCATAATGAATAAAATCCTTCATCGTCAAGCGCGGATCTCCGGTAATGTCTCTGGCTACTGGGCGTAGGTTACCCCATTCATTGTAGTAGAGATTTTCATCCTTGTAGACATTGACCAACTGATAGTTTTCGAAATCTATAGCGTCTGGGCTATAAGACCAGGTACCATTGAAGTGATCTGGATAGAAGATTTGCAAAGCTAGAGAGACCCAGCCACCGGTGGAGCAGCCATCTAGAAAACGATCCTTTGCACTCCCCGTACCTCGAAATTCACCTTCCAAATACGGAATCAATTCTTCGGTCAGGGCGTAACCATAAGGTCCGCTATTTTCAGAATCTAGCTGATAAGAGTCGCCAAAGGGTCCTTCCCCATCTAAAAAAATATTCACGATCTCAGGAGACTCCTCGGATTGCCACCAGCCCATAAATTTTTTGCTACCAGCTAATCGACCTACCCGAGTGTAGCGGCCGCCATAGCCAGCGATGTTGTATCGAAAAGGGAAACGTTTGTTTTCATCTTCGAAGTAAGCATCAGGGAGTAGTACCCCGACTTTGAGAAACATATCTTTTCCCCACCATTTCGATAGGGTATCGCTCCTAAACGTGACTTCCTTGACATTAGGATGGTTAGCAATTCTACGTTTTGGAACCGCTTTGTTGATGACCAAATTTAGTTGCTGACTCTTCTCTACTTCCACCTGCATTACCTCACTATATAGATTGCCTGGTGCATTGGGTCGAGACTCAGATTTGTCCTGGTCCCAGAGGGCTTGCATAAAGTAAGTGCCTTTGGGCAAGGCATCCAGAGATATTTGCCCAGCTTTCATAAAGCTTCGACCTTCTCCAACGGTAATCGGCTTATCTGTGGACCATCCCTCAATGTTCTTCGCGTATAGATAATTTCCCTGTCTAGGCCAGGTGCGATAGCGGAGTTCACCCCGACCGTCTTTACTCATGAAAATGAGCAATCGACCATCGGCTTTGAACTGATCTTGAAGGTTAGCGTCCACTTTAATATCAAGTGTTACTCGATGAATGGATTGAGCACTTAAGAAGGTAGGTAGGCAAAGCATTAGAAGGTAAAAGAGGTTTTTTATCATAACTTGGCAAATTTGAAATACTGGGCAGGGAGCGAAGTAGGCTATGCCAGGATTAGTGATACGCTACTTATGGGAAAAAAGATAAGAAAAATTGCTGAGTGATTGGCTTCTAGTATATTTGCGGCGCAATGCTACAATTCAAATTAGAATCGACAGATCAGGAATCAGGTGCCAGGGCAGGGGAGATCACGACCGATCACGGAACGATCCAGACCCCCATCTTTATGCCAGTAGGTACAGCCGGAACGGTGAAAGGGGTGCATCAACATGAGCTAAAGGATGTAGTCAAGGCACAGATTATCCTAGGTAATACCTACCATCTCTATTTACGCCCTGGCATGGAGATATTGCGTAACGCTGGAGGACTGCATAAATTCAACGGATGGGATGGGCCTATATTAACCGATAGTGGTGGGTACCAAGTATACTCCCTGAGTCATAGACGTAAGATTAAAGAGGAAGGCGTGACCTTCCAGTCCCATATAGATGGTTCTAAGCATTTCTTTAGTCCGGAAGGTGCGATGGATATTCAGCGCACGATTGGAGGAGATATCGTCATGGCCTTTGATGAATGCCCTCCGTATCCCAGCGATTATCGATATGCAAAGCAATCCATGGAATTAACGCATCGCTGGTTGAAGCGTTGCTGCGATCATGTAGATGCGACGGAAGGATACTACGGCCATCATCAATCGCTCTTTCCTATTGTGCAGGGCAGTACCTATGATGATCTCCGGAAACAATCTGCGGAGACGATTGCCAGTTTTGAGCGGGAGGGGAATGCTATCGGTGGATTGTCGGTGGGGGAGCCTGCGGAGGAGATGTATAAGCATACCGCTTTGGTCTGTGAAGTTCTACCTAAAGACAAGCCTCGGTATTTAATGGGAGTGGGTACACCAGCCAATTTGTTGGAGTGTATCGCTTTGGGCGTGGATATGTTTGACTGTGTACTACCCACACGAAATGCGAGACATGGACTCTTGTATACGGCCGAAGGAATCATTAACATCAAGAATGCCAAATGGAAGGACGTTCACGAACCCATTGATCCAGATGGCCCTTGTCCGACCAGTCGATTTCACACCAAAGCTTATTTGCGACACTTGATGCACAGTGGTGAGTTATTGGCAGCCCAATTGGCTTCTATCCACAACCTGAGCTTTTTCTTGTGGTTGGTGGGAGAGGCCCGAAACCATATTTTGGCAGGAGATTATTCCTCTTGGAAGGACTCAATGGTTAACAAACTGCAAAGGCGTTTATAATTTGGTTAAAAAACAGCAGTAATGCTTGAAAGTTACTTTCTTTGTATCCGTATATGCTAAAGATCCTCGATAGATATATCATTAATAAGTTCATGTCCACCTTCTTTTTCACGGTGCTCATCTTCACGATGATATCTGTGATCATTGATTTTAGTGAGAAGGTGGAGAAATTTATTGAGGAGCCGGTTACCAAGGCGGAGATTTTGCTTGATTATTATCCCAATTTCATCATCTTCATTCACGGCTTACTTTGGCCCTTGTTTACCTTGATCGCAGTCATCTTTTTCACTTCTCGGATGGCCTATAACTCAGAGATTATTTCTATCCTAAATGCAGGGGTGAGTTTTCGGCGATTAATGCAACCCTATATGCTTGGGGCGACCTTTATAGCTGGTCTTCATCTCTTAGGGAATCACATTTTAATACCTAGAGGGAATAATATCCGCCTAGACTTTGAACATAAATACATTGCCAAGGATCGTGACATAGGGAAGACGCGAGATGTGCACATGTTCGTGGCGCCGGATACTAAGATTTACATCAATTTTTATCGAAAAAGAGATAGTACAGCCCGCAATTTCCGAATTGAACAATTCGAAGGGAATCAGTTGGTCTATATGGTGAAAGCGAGTACTGCCGAGTGGAAAGGTCCACCGGATAAGTGGCGACTGAATAACTATGAGATTCGTACTTTTAATGGGGATAAGGAGACCTTTGAAATAGGTCGTGGGAAGCATATCGACACCACGCTCAACGTCACCCCTCAGGATTTTGTCGATTACGCTGATGTGCAAACCATGATGCCCACTCCTAAGTTGAAACGCTTTATTGCTTTGCAAAGAGAGCGCGGAGCTGGCAACTTAGAGAAATACCTAATCGAACTCTACCGAAGAACAGCAGAGCCTTTCACAATTTTTATACTCACCATCATTGGCGTGTCTATTGCAGCACGAAAAGTTCGGGGAGGCATGGGCTTGCATCTCGCGATTGGGGTAGGGCTCGGAGCCATCTTTATCTTTTTGTCGCGCTTTTCCATCGTCTTTGCCACTGGCCAATCCATACCTGTGATGTTGGGGATTTGGTTTCCTAATATTGTCTTTACGGTTATTGCGCTATACCTTATCCTACGAGCACAGAAGTAAAGAATTGTGGATTTCGGACCAATAAATCAGTCAAATCTATTAAACTGCATCTAAATTAAGCTCATTTTTTCCTAGATTAGCGGTGTCAGCCAAAGAACTTCTCTATACACAGAAGACTGCCTTAGCCAACTAGTTATCCAGTTGATTTTTAGTAATAACCCCGATCCATCTACCAATAGGGCTGGTCATTTTTTATCCATGTAGTATCTCCGACCCGCTCGCTTTAGGCCTTAACCAACGAAGACTTACAAGACGAAAAACTGGCCATTAATAAGTATTTGACTCGCCAGTTTTATTTCAACAAGTATATATTCTGATACATCATTTTTTGGATTTGCTTTCGGCATTTCTAAAGCAGAAAACTCGCTTTATATGTATTTCAATTCACAAGGAAAAGAGGAAGTGACCTATGATGCCATTGTGATTGGCTCCGGTATCAGTGGGGGATGGGCTGCAAAAGAATTAACCGAAAAAGGTTTGAAGACCCTTGTCCTCGAAAGAGGTAGAATGGTAAAGCACATCGAAGATTATCCGACTGCCCATAAGGAACCCTGGGAACTTCCGTTGAGGGATCGCATGACGCCAGAAGAACTAGCGGATTATCCCAAGCAAAATCGTACAGGATACACCGTCAGGCCATCTACCAAGCATTGGTGGGTTAAGGACAATGAGCACCCATATACAGAAGTGAAGCGCTTTGATTGGATGCGCGGTTATCATGTGGGGGGGCGCTCCCTACTATGGGGAAGGCAGTCATACCGCTGGAGTGCCATGGACTTTGAATCTAATGCCAAGGATGGCTTCGGGGTAGATTGGCCCATTAGGTACGAGGACTTAGCGCCCTGGTATAGTTATGTAGAAAAACATGCTGGTATTTCTGGCCGAAAAGAAGGTCTTTCTCAACTGCCGGATAGTGAATTTCTCCCTCCCATGGATATGAATTGCGTGGAGCAGCATACCCGTCAGAAGATTGCGGAAAACTTTGGCGGTCGAGTAATGACGATTGGCCGAGTAGCTAACTTGACACAAGCGCACAATGGACGTACACAATGCCAGTTTAGAAACCGATGTATTAGAGGATGTCCTTATGGCGGGTATTTTAGCAGTCAATCTTCAACTTTACCTGCGGCAGAGGATACCGGCAACCTGACACTCCGTCCACACTCTATTGTCAACTCCATCATCTACGATCCAGAAACCAAACGGGCTACCGGTGTGCGAATCATTGATGGGGAAACGAAGGAAACCAAGGAGTTTTACGCCAAGATCATCTTTTGTTGCGCCTCTGCGCTGGGTAGCACTTTTATTTTGATGAACTCTACTTCAGATCGTTTCCCGAACGGTTTGGGTAATGATAGCGGAGAGTTGGGCCATAATCTAATGGACCACCATTTCCGCCTTGGAGCAAGAGGCCGCTTTGATGGCTTTGGCGATAAATACTACAAAGGTCGCCGACCAAATGGTATTTACATTCCTCGCTTCCGCAACATAGATAAGGCGAGCACCATGAAGGATTATGTTCGTGGTTATGGCTATCAGGGCGGTGCGAGTAGAACCAACTGGATGAGAGGTGTTCGAGAAATGGATGTCTCTATTGGTGCTGACCTGAAGGCTAAATTAGTGGAGCCAGGTCCTTGGCAAATGGGCTTGACAGCCTTTGGGGAATGCCTGCCCTACCACGAGAACAAGGTAACCCTGAATCATGAGGTGCGCGATATCTATGGTCAGCCTACTCTGACGATTGATTGCGAGTTTAAGGAGAATGAAAATAAGATGCGGGACGATATGATGACCGCTGCCGCCGAAATGTTGGAAGCTGCTGGATTCAAAGATGTACAGACGTATGATCGTAAGTCATGGCCTGGCTTGGGAATTCACGAGATGGGTACAGCCAGAATGGGGCGCGATCCAAAGACTTCTGTTTTGAACAAGTGGAATCAAGTACACGCTGTGCCAAATGTCTATGTGACGGATGGTGCTTGCATGAGTTCTTCAGCCTGCCAAAATCCATCTTTGACATACATGGCATTAACGGCAAGAGCGGTAGATCACGCGGTGGGCGAACTGAAGAAGATGAACCTGTAGGTTCGGAATGACATCCAATTTTCAAGCATCTAAAAGAAAAAATATGAATAGGAGAGAAGCACTTAAACAAGCCGCCTTGCTAACGGGGGTAGCGGTAAGTGGATCTTTAGCATCTGCCGTTTTGCAGGGATGTAAGGCAGAGCACATACCTAACTATGAGCCAAGCTTCTTCACCAAAGCGCAAATGAAGGAGATTGCAGCGATGGCGGAAACGATCTTACCAAAGACAGCGGATAGCCCAGGAGCGATTGAAGTGGGTGTACCTGAATTTATCGATTTGATAGCGGATAAGACTTTGAAGCCAGCGGAAAAAGAAAAGACCAAAGAAAGTATTGCGGGACTTATATTGGCGGCAGAAGAGGCCAATGGTAAAGCCTTCAGTAAATTATCACCAGAAGAACAGCTATCGTATTTATCCAAGGTGGATGAAGAGGCAAAAAAGGCAGGAGGACAATCTCCTTATCTCCAATTGAAGCAACAAGTGATTGCTGGTTATTTCACGTCCGAAGCTGTTGGTACTGAGGTGCTAGCTTACGATCCCATTCCGGGGCAGTGGATTGGATGTACGGATCTAGCCGATAATGGAGGTAAGAATTGGGCTTACAATAGATAAGCGATTCCCTTTTGGGGAATGTGCGCATCAAGTATAGAACACAAACAATATCAACATGGCTGAAAAACTTTCTCGTCGAGAAGCAATCCGACAAACTACATTGGGTGCTGGTGCGCTGGCCCTTGGTGTCCCTTTATCTTGTACTTCTCCTTCTTCAACAGATGCATCAACTAACGATATGGAACAAACTCCTAAAATGACTGCTGCCTATCAACACTCCGTTTGTAAATGGTGTTATGGGGATATCCCCTTGGAAGAATTCTGTGAAAAGATACAGGACCTGGGTATTAAATCCGTAGAGATTATAGGCCCTGATGAATGGCCAATTGTTCAGAAATATGGTTTAACCTGTGCCTTAGGAACAGATTCCTTCTTTAGTATTCCTAGAGGGTTCAACGATCCTGCTACGCATGAGGAATACCTCACCAACTATATCCGGCTGATCGATCAGGCGGCGGATGCAGGCATTCCCAATGTGATTTGCTTTTCTGGGAATCGCAACGGGATGGATGACGAAGTTGGTTTGGAAAACTGTGCGGTTGGTTTGGATAAGATCGCTAAGCATGCAGAGAAGAAAGGCGTGATGGTGGTCATGGAGCTATTGAATAGCAAGGTTAACCATAAGGACTACATGTGCGATCATACCCCTTGGGGTGTGAAACTAGTCGACAAGATCGGCTCTCCTAACTTTAAGTTGTTGTACGATATCTATCACATGCAGATTATGGAAGGAGATATTATAGCTACAATCCGGGATTACCATGAATATTTTGGCCATTATCATACTGGTGGGGTGCCTGGCCGCAATGAGATTAATGCAACACAGGAACTGAACTATCCAGCCATTATGCGAGCCATTAAGGAAACGGGGTATGATAAATATGTAGCTCAAGAGTATATTCCTACTTGGGACGATCAGATCGCCGCCTTGGCCGAAGGGATTAAGATTTGCACCATCTAAAGAGCCATCACCGTCATTAACTCCCGTCCAATTAGCGCTTGGGGCTAGGTTGGACGGGAGGTATACCCCTCTCAATTACCCGCCAAACTTAGCCGTAACGAGATCTTGAGCAATCAGCCACTTTCCCTCGTGTTTGACGAGACTTAGTAGGTTCCAAAAATCTCCCTTTTCTCCATCGAGTACGACCCGTACACTTGCATTGATGCCCTCAGAGATATCAATAGATTCAATAATTACTTTTCGTCTATCGCCTCCAATCTTCTTAGCTCCAAGCAATTGTACATAGTCTGTTTTCGAAATAAGACTTACCGTATTTTTAGCCGGATCATTCCACACGACCCGAAACCCATCATGCAATACGGCTTCTATGGCTTTAGTGTCTTGATTGTCTCCCGCTTTTGAATAAGATTCCACGACCTCGCGAATAGCGTTTACTTCTGAGGGAGTGAAGGCTAAGAGACTGAGTAAACCAATAGGAATTAGTAATAGTAGATTTTTCATTGTTCTATGTTTTTATTCCAAAAGTAGAGGTGGAACAAGGGCAACGCCAGTTCCTTGTTGCGATTGGAGGATTAGTGTTGTGAACGTTGACCTCCTGTGGTAAAGTGGAGATATCGGCTTGGAAAGGTGGCTTTTTTATTAATTACTGCACGAGTTGCTCTGAGGTCTCTATATTAGCTGTATAAAGCTACCAGCATATGAGACTACATCTACCTACCCACTTCAGTGTTCTAGTGCTATTGATTTTGATTATGACGTCCTGTCAAAATCCAGAGCCGGCATTGCCAGATGAAGCTTATTTAGCGGAAATAGAAGCCTGGCGGACTGGTCGAATTGAAAGTTTGACAAGCCCAACCGGATGGCTGACTTTGTCAGGGCTATTTTGGCTACAAGAAGGAGACAATTTCTTTGGAGGAGCGGTGGAGAATGAATTAGTGTTTCCGGGAGAAGTTCCGGATCGGATGGGACGGATTGTGTTAGAGGGAGATTCAATCTGGGTTGAAGTCTTTGATGAGCTACCCATTACCTCGGCAGGCGAAGTGGTGACCAAAACAGGTATAAGTGGACAGGAGAGTCCCGTAATTCTAGCCTATCAAAGTTTGAGCTGGTTTATGTTGCGACGAGGAGGTAAATATGGAATTCGGTTACGAGATAGCTTACACGAAGCTAGAGCGCATTTTGCTACGATTGAACACTATCCGGTACATCCTGACGGTAGAGTTCCTGCTCGACTCGTAAAGAGTGCTAAAGCTGATACCTTGTTGGTCAAGAATGTACTGGACATGGAAATACCCTATCCGACGGAAGGAAAGCTCATCTTTGAATGGCAAGGCGAAGAGCGCAGCATCTCTGTGTTGGACGGAGGGGAAGAGGAGTACTTTCTCATTTTTGCGGATGAGACTACCGGAGTCGAAACCTATCCAGCAGGGCGCTATCTCTATACACCCAAAGTAGATGAAACGGGTATGACCTACATCGATTTCAATAAAGCCTACAACCCACCTTGCGCTTTCACCGAATTCGCCACCTGCCTTCTTCCTCCTCCCGAGAACCGAATAGCTGCTGCTATTCGATTCGGAGAGAAGAATTATGGCGAGCACTAGGCCCATCAGCTAATAATTACAGTTTGACCTTCACATGTTGGCGCATCATGCTGTGGTGGTCAAATTCATCGGCTCTACTGTAGGCACAGATGAACCAGATTTCATCTCCTGCTTTCAAGTCATAATGATATTGATCTATGGCTTTTTTAGGGATGGAGAAACAGAGGGTGGTACGGCCATTTTTTTCTTCTCCTTCAACATCGCTTACGGCTATTTTCCCACCCAGTTTTGATACTGGCTGGGGATTGGCAAAGCCAACAACATAGAAATCCTCCGTTTTGACCTGCTCTCCTTTTACGGCGCCCATAATCAGATTGGTTTGCACAATGTCGTTTTTTTGATTGAATCCTAGGGCTACCCAGCCTGTGGTGGGTGCACTTAGTTCAAAAGACCAATACGCTTCCCCTTCCGTCCAGCGAATTTCCATATCTCTAACTGTGATCGATGAGCTAAAACTGATTAAGGAAAGTGCGGCGAGCATGGAGATTGTTTTCATTTGCTGTTTTTGTACAAAGGTCAGTGAACGGGGCAGGATTGACAAGTGATCTGTTGTGAGTGGAGGATAGAGGTTGCCAATGGTATGGTCTGAAAAGGGAAAATCCTAATTCCAACAAAGAATGCCCCATCTACAACATTCAATACTTTCTGCCAGGTCAATAATAGCTACATTTAGGATCAAGACCAGGTAGTAATAAATGTCTAACATGAAATTATTTTCTGTCAACAGTTCAGAACAGTTGTTTTTGGGACGAAGGTGGTTGATCTTTTTCTGGTTGACCATCGCACTCATTTCCACTCAGACTTTGTACATTCAGCTAGGGATGAAGGTGCCTTGGGGAGAGATCTTCATCGTGAAACTTGCGATCTGGTTGTTTTGGGGGTTGTATGCACCAATTATTCTATGGGCGGGTCGGCGCTTTCGGATTGAACGACGCAATCACTTTCGGGGGCTTGTTTTTCATCTACCATTTAGCGTATTATCTATTGCGATCAATGTTTTCTTTTATGCTTTATTTGCCTGGTTAGTAGGAGTGGATTCATTTGATGGTGTTCCCTTGTCTGGGATTTTTATGGGCTTATTTGTGGCGTTGTTTGAGTGGTATTTCATCATTTATTGGGCTATCATCATTTTAAGCTATGCTTTTGCTTTTTATCGTAGTTTGAAGAGTCGGGAGTTGGAGGCCGTTCAGTTGGAGGCGCAACTGGTAACAGCCCAATTGCAGGCTCTGAAAATGCAATTGCAACCGCATTTCTTGTTCAATACCTTGAATACGGTAGCATCTTTGGTACGTCAGGATCAAAAACCGATGGCTGTTGAAATGTTGTCGGATTTGAGTAGTTTACTACGTACCACATTGCTAAAAAAAGATGAGCAACAGGTGAGTTTAGAAGAAGAGGTCGCATTTTTGAAAAACTACCTGGTGCTAGAGAAAAAACGTTTTGGGGAGCGGGTAAAAATACAATGGGATATATCCGATGATACTTTAGCGGCTCGAATGCCTGTCTACCTTTTGCAGCCCGTAGTAGAAAATGCCATTTATCATGGTCTATCCAAACAGCTAAAGGCTGAATTGCTACTTATCAGTGCCTCCAAGGCAGGGGAAACGCTAAGACTTTCTGTATACAATGATGGCCCTAAGCTTCCCACGGATTTTGACCTTAATTTCACAACTGGAATCGGCTTAAGCAATATTATTGAACGTTTAAGTCAATTGTACTCTGATCAGGCCGAATTGAGTATTCGCAATGAAGGAAATGGGGTAAGGGTCAACATTACCTTGCCCTATCTCACAGCAGATAGGATGTAGTAATGTCAGAAGAAATGAAAAGAATTAAAGCCATTATCGTAGACGATGAAGCTCCTGCGCTTGCCAACCTGGAATTGCTATTGGCGAGAGACCCTCAACTGGAGTTGCTGGCTGCTTGTTCGGATGGAGCATCGGCTATAGCTGCCATTCAGACCTATCAGCCTGAGCTTGTTTTTCTTGATATTCAAATGCCGGAGGTGTCGGGCTTTGATGTGCTAAAGGCCCTCTCGCCAAGCGAGCGCCCCTACGTAATTTTCGTTACAGCCTATGATCAATACGCTTTAAAAGCATTTGAAGTAAATGCAGTAGATTACCTGCTAAAACCCTTTGGTGACCAGCGTTTCTTCGATGCTGTGACCAAAGCAAAGTTGCTCATTCAGCAACAAGATCAACAAGCTTTACAGGCTAAGTTAGGGCAATTGCTTCAACACCTTGATCAAGATCAAAGCCAGAAATACCTGAAGAAACTAAGTGTACGGCAGGGTAGTAAAATCTCCTTTATTAAAATTGAGGATATTGTCTGGATTGAAGCCGATAATCAATATGTGAAAGTTCACCTAAAAACGGCCTCCCATTTAATGCGACAATCCTTGAACTACCTAGATGAGCATTTGGATCCAACAATCTTTTATCGTACTCACCGCTCTGCTATTGTCAATGTAAATCGAATTGAATCCATTGAACCCTACTTTAAAGGAGATTACCACATTCGCTTGGACAATGGAATTATCGTCAAGCTATCTCGACATCGGACCGATGGTCTAAGGTCATTGTTGAACTGGTAGGAATTTTTTTAGGAGCGATACTGCCTAAAAGTCATGTTGATCCTTGGTTTTGTATAACTTGAATCTACGGGCAGACAGTGTTCATACCTTTCCTGACAGTGCTCCCCCATAATCAGCAGACTTCCTGAGGCTAGTATCATTTCGTGAATGGCTTTTGTCGCTATCTCCCTAAGCAAAAAGTTGCGTTCTTCGCCCAGGCTCAAGGAAGGAATTACAGTAGTGTCTCCAAAAGCTGGCGGATCGGAATGAAAATCTACGCCAACATGACCATCCGGATAATAGATGCATACACAGAACTGAAATTTACGGTCTGTCAGGGCTTCGATTCGCTCCTTTATCTTTTGCAAAGAGCTGGGCCAAGGCATAGTTGTCCCGTAGATGTAATTTGGGAAAGCATTATTATCATAAAGTGCTTGATCCATCACCGTGATCTTCCCGAATTCAGTTCGAAATTCTTTTCCATTAACCTCTGAGACGATGGGGCAATTCCCTATCGTATAATCTGATTCAAACTCGTGGAACAGTGCCTCGGCTTCCTTGGGACTTAGGAAGTCCTGATAATAGTCAAGGGTACAATTTAGCGGGATTCTCATATTATTGTCGGTTTACAGATGAGCCGCCTCTAGAGCAATGGATTCACAAATATAGTCCGGTTGAATCCCCATATTTTTGATTAGAGATTTGGCATTCTTAGGTTGAGTATTCCCTGACAAAACCAATGCTGTGTCGATTCCGAACTTATTCCCCCCAATGATATCGGTATACAAGGTGTCTCCCACCATGAGGATTTCATCTTTTCTGATCTGTCTACGCTTTAATAGTTCTTGATAAGCATAAATAAACATTTGCCCATCTGGTTTTCCGAAGTGTATGAAATGCCGGTTAACTATCTTTTCAATCATCTCAGCCAGCCCTCCGATGGCCATGGCCAGCTCTCCATCGGAAACAGGATAGGCTACATCCGTGTTGGCTACTACTACGGGTATATTTTTTTTGCGCAATAAGTTAATGCTTTTATTAACGGCGGTACGCCAATCATACCCCTCATCGTCTAGAAATACTAGTGCGTTGATATCATCCAATTCGTTCAGGTCAAGGTCTTCAATGGAAACGGTATGCAAACCGGTTTCTTCAATATAGTGAGCAGAGTTTTCTGTGCCAATGTATACCGCCTTACCATCGCGAACTTTGTAGCGAAGATATTCTTGTGCCATCATGCCTGATGAAATGATTCGGTCCGTCGTGATCTGAGGCAAGCCCAAGCTAGCAAAACCATCCGCCATTTGCTGTGGGCTTCTAGAGGCTACATTGGTCAGCATGAGATACTCTATGCCAGCCTGATCCAAAAATTGAAAGGTTTCGTCTACGCCGGAAATCAATCCCTTGTAATGCTTTACTACGCCAAATGAATCAAAAAAGATGGCTTTATATCCCTGCGCCACTTCACCGAAAGTCTTAATCTTCATTATGATAGTTTTTATAGATCTAAGGCGCGAATCAGTTTATCTGCGTCAAACTCTTTATCCAAGGAAGGGAAATAATGCTCATAGGCTTCCTTTTGAAGTTTGGTGGCATATATCTCGTGAAAGAAATAGCGCCCGTCTTTAATTACGTAGTTGAGAATGAAAAAGCGATAAACTTCCTTCATGAATCGGATTTCATCGGCACTTAAGGGGTTGATCTTGTGGTAGGACTTGAGGAAAAGTATAAAACGATCTTCCATCATAGGGCCCACATTATAGCTAAATACCGTGCGATCACCAATATCTGACACAATCCGGCTCAAGAAGTAAAAATCCAACACTCTAGAGGCCATACGAAACCAGTCATAGTCCCAACGAGAGAATAGTTTCCCACTTCTTGTTACAGAGAAATTACCAATATTCCAATCGACAAAAACGGGGATTCGTTCAAAAGATGGGCTGTTTAAGCGACTCGTATTTTCAAAAAATAGTTCACATTGCTGCTTGATCACATCTTCATAAGAGCGGTGCTCATACTGGCCAAAATCCGAAGAAAGGATTTCGAGTAAATGTTCCAGGTCCGAGTTCAAGGTCTTGGAAGCTGAGGGCAAAGTGTTTTTCACTTGGGCACAAGCCTGGTGAAATTTGGCAAACTGCCCACCTAGTGTTTCAATTTGTGTTTCATCAAGACGTCTAGGAAGTTTCTTGTTGATCTTTACAGGTTTGTAGAAGACGATCCAGGCATCAATCAAATTATTCTTGAATCGATGTACAAATAATTGGTTACCCTGTATCAGGGATCTGGCTAGGAAGTTTTCAAAAGGGTCGGGTAGGTTGTTGGCCAATACATTGATGATAGTGTGATCTTCGACAAAGTGTTCGTATCGACCAAAGTAGGAAAGTTTGGCGATCACAAAGGTGCCATTGGTAAAGACAACCTTATAGACGTGGTTAGTGGAAACTTTGGCACTGATGTCAGAAATAGACTTGATGGCACGACTAGAGTCGTAGGCCATCCAGGCATATTTCACGATGGTGGTAAAATCAATAAAATGCATAGGTGGTTGTTGCTATTGTTGGCTAGGTTATGTTATAATGCTATAAGCGCAAATGTACAATCTTCTCCCTCAATGACCTATCCTAATTTGGCCTGTTTTGAACTTAATGCGGGACTGGCTATCGCCCTAAGGGGTAGGGCATTCCAACCCAAGTTCTAGCTATTTCAGCGTAGGGAACATTCCTTTTGATCAAAATCATTGGAGTTGTATCCCAAATTCATTGAAATTGGATTGTAGTTAAACCAATTCACACATAGTATTATGTCTCAAACTCACATCGTTTTAGGAGCAAGCGGAGCAGTTGGAAAGGCGGTAATTCAAGCATTGCAAGCCAGAAAATTGAAGATAATTGCTGTGGCAAGAAGCAAAAAACGCAACGATATTCCTTGTCGGAATGCCGATTTATTGGTGCCAGAACAGGCTAGGGTCGCAGTACAGGGAGCTACCCACGTCTATTTGTGTGTGGGCCTTCCTTACCACAAAAAGGTATGGCAACGGGATTTCCCCCTCATCATGCAAAATGTAATGACTGCCTGTAAATCGGCAGGTGCCAGGCTCATTTACCTGGATAATATATACATGTACGGCCCTGCACCTTTAACGGTCCCATTTGATGAAAATCATCCGCAAAACCCCACTACACATAAAGGTAGAGCTAGGAAGCAAACGACAGATATCCTTTTGAACGCCGTAGCAAAAGGCGAAATTGAGGCTTTGGTTGGCCGAGCAGCTGATTTCTATGGCCCAGGTGCCATCAATAGCCCCTTTTATATTTCCTTCTTGGATCGCATGCTGCAAGGGAAGGCGCCACAATCCATCGCCCTCCCAGGCGTGAAACATACCTATGCTTATGTACCGGACATAGGGCGCGCCTTGGTGGAATTGGCTTTAGATGACAGTGCCTATGGGCAAGTCTGGCATTTACCCGTGGGGGAACCAGTTACGATGGAAGAAATGCTTGCTCATTTTAATACAGCTTTAGGTGCCCATCATAAGGTGAACTTCCTTGCTCCTTGGATGCGGAAGATCATCTCCTTATTTGTCCCCGTATTAAAAGAAGCCGGAGAGATGATGTATCAGTATGAGACCGATTATGTCATGTCGTTTGAAAAATTTAAGCAGCAGTTTCCGGGTTTTGAACTTACCCCGTATCAAGATGGGGTAGCTGAAATGATCCACTGCTTTCAAAAGGACCAGGCCTAGCGTGCATTAGTCACTGCATAAACAAAATAAGTCCGGCTGTAGTTGTATAGCTGATAACAACAGCATATATGGAATTACTGGAATTAGCAAGAGCCGAACTATTGCGAAGTAATGTGGATAGGAAACACCCTTTTCGCCTCATGTACCTCTCTTCCTTGGGAGATTACCCTGAAACGCGTACAGTCGTAAAACGTAAAGCTACCTCAGATTTTGTACTTACCTTTTTTACGGATAGTCGAAGCCCTAAAGTGGGCCAAATACGCAAAAACTCCAAAGTGTCTGCGCTACTTTATCATCCCAAGAAGAAGTTGCAGCTTCGATTGTATGGCCAGGCCGAGCTTATTGATGAGGAGCATGGGGATTTCAATCTCTACCTCCAATCCGTAAAGGAATCTCCTTCTCTAAAAGACTACAGCACGATGCAGGCCCCTGGCGTTCCTTTGCCAGCAGGACCGGAGGCACCGGTCTTATTTGGAGATGAAATCCATTTTATTGCGATTGAGGTAAAGCCTGAAAAATTGGATATATTATTATTGGGGCGAGATAGCCATGCGAGAAGTCTTTACCAATACAAAGGAGGAGAATGGCATCAACAGCGGCTCGTTCCCTAGCGTTTATCCTAGAAGTTTTTAGCTTTACTAAAAGCGGATAAAAACTTAAGCTGATGATCACTAATGCCAGTCTACACTATTTCATCCTACAATACATTATTGATAAGGGACATGCGCCTTCACTCAATGTGCTAGCCGATCAATTTGGAGCAGGGGAGCAGGTGGTTGAAAAGGCGCTTTATGCCTTACAAGATTATCATGGTGTAGTCTTGCATCCGAATAGGCCTAAGGTGTGGGTAATCCATCCCTTTTCGCTGGCCCCTACCAATTTCTTGGTTAGTTCCAGTAGAGGAGAATGGTGGGGTAACTGTGCCTGGTGCTCATTAGGGGTAGCGGCCTTACTTAAGGAGGAAGTAACGATTCGAACTACAAGTGGAGCGCATGGGGATACCTTGGAGATTAAGATTGTTGATGGACAAATTCAACCCCAAGAATTATTAATACATTTTCCCATACCTATGATGAAGGCCTGGGATAATGTAATTTATACCTGTAGCACCATGTTGGCTTTTCGAACAGAAGCAGAAATAGAGCATTGGTGCAAACGGCACGATATTTCTAAAGGAGATGTACAACCTTTGCCCCACATCTGGGAATTCGCGAAGAAATGGTACGGTCAACATTTGAATCCCGATTGGAAGAAGTGGACCTTGCAAGAAGCCAAGCAGATTTTTGTTGAATTTGGACTGACGCATCCCATTTGGAATCTTGACCTTTCTGATCAACGGTTTTAATTCACCGAAAGAAAATCTGCCCTATAGATTCAATAACTCCCAGAGTAAAGAAACTTTGGATGCGAATAATGAACTACACAGCAGTTCGCAAGTTATACTTAGTACCGTCAGCTCGGGATGAGATCGCACCGATTTGGCCACCTCTGCTAGATTAAGAGGATCGTTAAGGACGGAATTATGCTTAAGACCTAATGGAAAAACCGAAGATCACCAACATTACTAGCAGTACAGCATTTCAATCCTGGTACTGGCTGAAAGCAGAAATGATCGAGAAATGTAAGCAATTGGGCTTGCCCTATTCGGGTGGGAAGTTCGAGCTTCGAGACCGGATTATCTATGCCTTGGACCATGATGGAGCTATTATGCCGGCGGAGAGGAGTCCCAAACCCAAATCCAAGTTCAATTGGTCCAAAGCGAGCTTGAATCTGGATACGGAAATCACGGACAATGTAAAGTTTGGACCAAATTTTCGCCGATTCATGACTGCTCAAATTGGCCCGCATTTTTCTTGTCACAGTGATTTCATGGATTGGGTAAAGGAACACCCGGGTAAGACCTTGAGGGATGCCGTCATTAAGTGGGAAGAATTAGAGCGGAGAAAAGAGGACCCTTCTTTCCAGCGGGAAATTGCCGAGCATAACATACTAGCACAGTACGTACGAGACTTCTTGGCAGCCAATCCCAATAGTCGATTTCAGGAGGCATTACGTTGCTGGAATGTAAAGAAACAGTTGCCAGCTAAGGACGGTTTTATAAAATATAAGGAGGAAGACTTAGCATTTATCCAATAAAGCATTTCTAGCGATGACGGTTCGGAACAATATCCCACTCTACGAATTATACGGAGAGCAGCGGAGGTCAAAGGACACTCTATCCTTTAATATTCAGAGGATAGAGACTTTCCTGGAGAAAACAGGTACTTATCATCATGCTCACCGCCACCCTGGACTTTATCAATGGGTATGGGTGAAAAAAGGGAAAGGCAAACACCGAATCGATCTACAAGAATTTCGGATGATGCCAGGACGACTATTTGCTTTGCATCCCGGGATTGTCCACGATTGTATCAGTGATGACGATATGGAGGGGTTTATTTTACATTTCTCACCGCAGCTGCTTGATCTTGATAGTTGGGGAGGGGTAACTGTGCATCCGCTTGGAACTCCTTATTACTCGGTATTGGAGGTTCCACCAGAGATGGAAACCAAATTGGACAGCCTCTTTAAACAAATACTGGAGGAAGCAAGAAACAAGCAGCCAGGGTATGAATTGATCGTTAAGGCTCTGATTCAAGTCTTGACGGTTTATTCGAAAAGATGGCCTACTTTAGCCAATGTGGCATCATCCGCCGCCAGTAGCTTACAAGCAGACTTTGATCAATTGCTGGAACGCTTATTCCGACAAGAGCGATCGGTGCAGCCCTATGCAGATAGGCTTCAGGTTAGTGTACCTGTCCTTAATCAAACCATCAAGGCTTTTACAGGCGTTACCGCTAGCGAACATATTCAAAGACGGATTATGCTAGAAGCAAAACGACAACTCACCTTCACCAGACTCAGCATCTCCGAAGTAGCCTATGAGTTAGGTTTCGAAGACCCAAACTATTTCTGGAAATTTTTCAAGCGGCATACAGGCTTGACGCCTGGCCTCTTCCGGCGGCAATTACAAAATGGCAGAAAATAGGCGAGAAATTACAGTGTTAGAGAGAGGCTTTGCGCCTAGTTTTGCCAAAAAAAGATATGAAAAAGAAGCATCTTGCACAGATCAATATCGCTCAGATGAAGGCACCTCTGGATGATCCCATCATGAAGGAGTTTGTGGATTTTATAAACCCCATCAACACACTGGCGGAAGAAAGTCCAGGCTTTATTTGGCGCCTAAAAGATAAGGATGGCGGTTCTTCAATGAATATTGAGGTACCTGTGCAGCATGAAATGATTATTATAAACATGTCGGTTTGGGAAGACTTAGAAAGCCTTAAATCTTATGTATACCAGACCGTTCACTCCTATTTTGTGCGGAGCAGCAAGCGGTGGTTTGATAAAATGGAGAAACCGCATATGGCTTTATGGTGGGTGGATGCTGGACACGAACCTACGGTCGCGGAAGCAATGGAGCGTTTAGCAATGATAGAGAATGATGGGGCAGGGCCAGAGGCTTTTCTTTTTGGAAAGACTTATGGACCGGACGGGGAGCGGTTACAATAAGCAGGGCAAAAAAACGAATAGAAGGAAAGCAAGCTCGATTCACCTGAGGCGCAAACAAAAATCCAGAAGGATTTTGGATCTCCTCTGGACTTTTGAGATTTCATTTCTTTAAGAAGCCACTACTAGAAGTTAAACATGCCATTGTTATTAGCTAAACCTTCCGTCGGTATTTCCTGAATTACATCCCAGTGCGCAATGGCTTTGCCATCTTTGAATCTAAATAGATCGTAAAATACTTGTTGCTTACCACTCCACTCGCCTTCACTTACCGTGAGGACAAAGTTTCCTTCGCCTAGTACTTTATGGACTTTGGTATACTTAAACATATTGTTTTTGAGCAGTCAGATATTCTACCGCTTCCATAATACCATTCAAGCCATCTTTGATCCCGGGATTATGCTGTTCATATTGTTCAGCACTAATGTAGTCGGCGATCTTACTTGGGTGTTTACCCATAAGAATATCCTCGACTAAAGCCTTGGCTGTCGCTTTATTTTCCTCCGTTTTACCCAAATCTTCTGCGACGGTTGGGCCATCTGTTTGGGTTCTGCCACTAGCGGTTTCCTTCACTAGTGTTGTCATGGCATCCCAATGCTCGGCTACTTTCCCACTATCATCTAAGCGGATGATGTCGAAGGATACCATTTCATTTGCCCCAAATGGTTTAGCGTTTCGCCAAACGTTATGCATAAACACATAGTTGCCATCTTGAAACATGCGAATGTTTTCGGCAGTAGTTCCGTTTTCTTTTAATACAGGTAGCATTTCAATGAATGGCTCTAGTCCGGTTGGAATGAATGGATTGTGTTGAATATAATCTGCGTTCGCTACTTGACGCATGGTCGCAATATCCTGTTGGAGTACTGCGCCAAGGAAGGTGCCTACAGTTTCTTTTTGATTCATTGTCGAAATCTTAGGATTAGAAATTTTGGTTAAGGTATTATCACTTGTCTTTTTGGTTGAATTACAGGCTGTGATCAGGCCTAATAATAGAATTGCAAAAAGTTGTCTCATACTTTGATGTTTATTACTTTTGATTCGCAAGTAAAAATACAGACATTAATTGCATTATGCAAGTTATTTTTATAATTAATTGCATTTTAAAAGTAAAAAATACAATTTCTCTACATGAAGCATAAATTCCGCTGTGATTGTCCATTTACCTCAGCTCTTGATGTTTTGGGCGATAGATGGATGCTAGTCATTGTTAAGCTGATGCTTTTGGATTTCAAGGAGACCTTTAAAGACTTTATGGAAAGTGATGAAGCTATTGCTTCTAATGTTCTTTCAGCTAAGCTCAAGCTGCTTGAGGAGTTTCATATCATTACGAAGTCTAAACGCCCGGATAACAAAAAGACGAACTTATATCACCTGACGGAGAAAGGACTAGCATTAACCCCTCTGTTGGTAGAATTAGCTGCCTGGAGTGATGGTCATCTGAGAGATTTTCATCCCACCATTGAAGATGGAGATAATATGGAACTGTTGCGAAAGGACAAAGTCACCTTTGCCAAGTTATTGGAGAAGAGATATAGAGACAAGCTGGCTACTGTTATGCACCTGCGATAGCCTTAGCAGGAACTCCATCGGTTGGAATGGCTCATAACAGCTAGTTTGAAGTTCGATGCTTAGATGTCAATATAGATCATAATACGATGCAAGATAGGGTGGAGAACCAGTTTTTAAGATGTATGTTCATAACTTATGTCCTATATGGAGGATGCAATACTAGCGGAAGTATTTAAGGAAGCCGATTTTACAACCGATGAACTCAATACCATTGGTTCTCTTCTTAAGAAAGTAAACCTAAAGAAGGGGGAAATTCTTTTAAGCGAAGGGGCCCCCGTGTTTTATACCCACTATGTCTACAGCGGCTGCCTAAGGACCTATTTTCTTGACGATTCTGGCAAAGAACATACCTTACAATTTGCTATTAAGGATTGGTGGATCAGTGACTACACTGCTTTCTTCACAGGAGACAAAGCTTTGACCAATATTGAGTGTATTCAAAAGGCGACCATCTATAAATTGTCCAGGAAGGATATGGAGCGATTGTATCTGGAGGTTCCTGCCTTCGAAACCTTCTTTAGAAAGAAACTCGAAAGAAGATTTATGGCGCTTCAAAAGAGAGTTCTTGGTAATTTAGCTCAACCCGCCAAGGACAGATACCTATCCTTTATCGAGAATTATCCAAGCATCCAACAAAGCGTGAAAAACTATCACATTGCCTCTTTCCTTGGCATCACGACGGAAAGCCTAAGTAGAATCCGAAAAGAATTGGCTCGCTAATCGTTTCTTACCATACATCAATTTTTTCGAGTAGGATTGCCCATAGCTTTGCAGCATTAAATAATGTAAAAATGCTTTGCTATGAAAAAGATATTGTTTGTGCTGACTAGCCATGATCAATTGGGTGACACCGGAAATAAGACTGGCTTTTGGCTGGAAGAGTTTGCAGCACCCTACTATTTCTTGAAAGACAAAGGAGTAGCAATCACACTAGCTTCTCCTCAGGGCGGCCAACCTCCTATTGATCCCAAAAGTGAGTTGCCTGACTTCCAAACGCCTACTACGCAGCGGTTTCAAAATGACCCTGAAACGCAGGCCATATTAGCTGAAACGGTTCCTTTGGCATCGCTTAACCATCAGGATTACGATGCCGTCTTCTATCCAGGAGGATACGGGCCATTGTGGGACCTTGCCCATAATGAAGACTCCATTACTTTAATCGAATCCTTCTACAACAGCGACAAACCTGTTGTTTCTGTTTGCCACGGGCCAGCCATTTTCCAACAAACCAAAGATGCTGATGGTAAGCCATTGGTGGAAGGGAAGAAGGTGACAGCCTATTCCAACTCGGAAGAAGAGGCGGTTGACTTCACGGAGATAGTTCCTTTTTCTGTGGAGGATATGTTGAAAGCAAATGGAGGGATTTATTCTAAAGGTCCGGATTGGAACCCCTATGCTTTGGAAGATGGTTTATTGATCACTGGACAGAATCCAGCTTCCTCGGAATTGGTCGCTGAGCTACTACTAAAGAAGTTGGAGGCATAAAAAGGGTAAAACAAGCTGTAGAGATGAAAGCGGTTTGGGTAAAAAACCAGGCCGTTTTTATATTTTCGGGTAGATCAGAATAGAAAAATTAGACCTAGAAAATGGAAATCTCAGACATTCAATCCTTTGTAAAGTATTATTCCAGAATTAAGAAAAGAACGAGTCGACTCTTTGACTATATCCCGAAGGATCAAATGGAATGGACCTATCAAGAAGGGAAATTCACGATTGGAGACCTCATCCGGCATCTGGCAAATATTGAGCGGTTTATGTATGCCGAGACAGTCCAATTTAAAGCAAGCAGTTACCGGGGGTGTGGGATAGAATTTGCAGAAGGTTATGAAGCGGTGGTGGACTATTACCAGAAGATGCATGAAGAGAGCGTAAATATCTTCCTCCATCTAAGCCCGGAAGATCTCCACAGAAAATGCAAGACGCCCGCCGGTACGGAAATTACTATTTGGAAATGGCTGCGAGCTATGGTAGAGCACGAAGTTCATCATCGAGGTCAATTGTATACCTATTTAGCCATGCTTGGCGTGAAAACGCCTCCTATTTTTGGTTTAACTTCCGAAGAGGTGATCGATAAAAGTGTTTAGCATCAAAAGCCCCCTGCCAATTTTCTGACAAGGGGCTTTTGATCTAGGTGGTTATCGTTGGATGATCAGCCGCTGGGTACCTACCATCTTTTCATTTTGTACGATACTAAGCAAGTATAGGCCAGGCGTCAGATCATTGGTGTCCAGTCTTTGTTGACCGTCTGCGGCCGTATCCAGCTGTACTTGGCGGACTACTTTGCCAAATTGATCGCGTATGATCATCAATGCGGGCTTATCCTGAAACCCATCCAGGGCAATTTGAGTTTGTTCATTCGCTGGGTTAGGGAAGATGGAGATGCTGCCAAATTGATCTAAGCCAGTGTAGGATTGCTGTTGATCAGGTAAATGGTCCTTATCTCCAATTAGGCTGCTAGCAATATTTCCACTGCCTGAAACACTGATATTATCAAACACTGCTTCAACTTCAGTATTTCCATTAAGGCTATAAGCCATCAAGCTCATATACAAGCATTCTTCTAGCTCAGACAGTGTCACCACTTTTAATAACCTCCAGTAGCTACCATTAGTACTGGTATAGCTTTTGATTTTTTTACCTGTTCTTACCAAACGGAACCATTCTACCCGGCTGCGTGATACTTGAGATTGAGAAACGATTCCCCCATAGCTAGCTCTCCATTCTCTCCGTACTCTGCGGGTTGAGTAATTCTTGAGGGCACCTGCTCTCCTGGCCAGCGGGTCAAGGCTTTCCCTTGCCATTAGTCCAGCATAACCGCCGAAGTTAATGTCAGCCAAGCGGGCTTCGATCTGTCCATCGCCACAAAGGAGATAGTAGGCTTGCACAGCTTGGTCGGCATCAGTGCAGTCGTGCCAACAGCCATCGGCAGACAGGACAAAGCTTTCGTTTCCGGAATCATAATCCACCTGGGTGTCATTTCCACAATTCAGGCTCCCATCCTGGGGCCCCTCCGACCAGCCACATGGTAATCCTACAACATCTACATAGGCGATGCATTCGTCCTTGTTGCCCGCCGCATCTTGGATAGTTACAGTGAGGGGAACGGTAGTCCCTAGATCTTCACAACCAATCGTCAGAGAAGGTTCAGTTCCCACATACATTGGGCTCCCACAATTGTCTGAGCTAGCGGATTCATCCCATACTTGAGGAATAGTCAGGTTGATCGCAGTCTCGCCGTTGAAATTAACCGTTACTTCTTTGCAGGCTGCAATCGGGGCCTCTCCGTCGGATACTTCCAGGTATTGTGAGCAAGCACTTTTATTTCCGTAAATATCTTTGGCTCTCCACTGCACTTGATAACGACCTACGGGGAAATATCCACTGGGATCGATAACCCGACTTGTCCAGCTTCCGATCGGAGTATTGTTTTCATCCACTTCCCGATAGCGGGCTTTGACTTCATCGATACTACAGTTGTCGCTGGCTACCGGAGGCGTGAAACTTACATTCGCTTCACAAAGACCAGGATCAGTGTTCGTACTTATTCCGGCAGGGCAGTTGATTCTGGGGTCCTCCATGTCCGTGACGTTAACTGTGAAACTACAATTAGGAGCGGCATTATTTGAAGCATCTGCGCCAGAGTAGGTCACGGTGGTACTACCTACCGGAAAGAAGTCGCCGGAATTATGCGTTGAATTTCCAATAGCTCCCGTACAGTTGTCATTCAAAATAGGTGGTGTCCAGCTTACCATAGCCCCACAATCATCTTGGTCATTGAAAACATTAATATTCCCTGGACAATCACTGAAACTGGGAGGAAGGGCATCTCGAACGGTAACCGTAAAGTCACAACTCGCTTGCCCACCATTACCATCAGAAACGGTTAAGGTCTCTAGATGGTCGCCCACTTCGGAACAATCAAATTCCTCCTGACTGACGCTTAAGCCTATGGACCCACAATATGAACTAGATCCTCCGTCCGCATTTGCTGCCGTTAAAGTGGCTTTACCGCTTTCATCTAAATCAATGGTGACGGGCTGGCAGACAGCCGTTAGGGGGCTATCTGCCAAATTCAAGCCCACAAAGCAAGAAGGACCTCGGGAGCCATGTTGTGACACATATACTTCTACCATACTTTCGGGTCCTAAGCTTGTACCTTCAGGGATATTCTGTACTACCGTGATTGCTCCAGAAGAAGGGCAATTGTCAGATACCTGTACCAAGCTAGCCATATTTGGCATCAACCATTCGCAATCATTGTTCAAGTCAATATCTATGGAAGGAGGGCAAGAAATGGTAGGTGTTTTGACATCACTTACCTGTATGTTGTAGGTACAGATCTTGCTATTGCCGGCCTTGTCCGTTACGGTCAGGGTCAGCTCCAAGGGGCCAAAATCGAGGGGGCTTCCCGGAGCCGGACTTTGTGTTATGGCAAGTTCATCTGTTGCCGTACAATTGTCTGAAACAACTAAAAGAAAGTTTCCAGTGGGCGTATAATCTGGCATAGGGAAAGGGCAGGGCAGACTGCTGTTAATAGCAAAGTTAGCAGTACACCCCAGCGCCGTGGGGGGCGTAACATCATTGGTACAATCCTGTGCCTGAAGAACAGACAGGCTACCGATCAAGGATAGCAGGGAGATGAGCGTAAATATCTTTTGCATAGTATTGTTGTTTATGGTTTGAGTTGTAAGCTTCATGCAAGTCTCTAGGCTGAAGGTAGGAGGAGCGCTTTGGAAAAAATCTAACGCAGGACAGGATAAAATTTACTACTCAAAGGCAATTGAGGTTTGGTCAAACATGTTCGTACCTCACTCTTGTGAGAAAGGTGAAAACTTCAAACCGACAACGTGAACCTGAGCTTCTACTCTTTCTTTAGCAAGTACTCTCTATTGACCAACTATGGGTTTACTGCGGGTTTAATCAGCAAAACCTTTAGGAAATTTGCGCCGGAAACACCTAGTGAAGATTCATTTGAGTTTTTCATTAAGCTGTCTAGGTCAAAGTATAAATCGCTCGCCCAGATTCACCCCACGCTAAAAAGCTTACTGGCTGATCCCAAGCACAAGCGAGCAATAGCGGATGAGTTGGATCTAGCTATTAGTGCTTTGTCTGCTAAGGTGATTTCTTTTGGGTTGGACCAACGATTTCAAGCCATTTTCAAAACCTTGGATATTGATGCCAGCTGCTTCCAAAAATTAATGTTTAAAGCAGGGGCTGATAGGGCGGGATGGCAGACCACGGAGCCCAGCTTTGAGGAGATACTGGATGAAGTATACGACACGATTAGCTGCTTACGTAATCAGAAAGATAAGGTTGGCACTTCTTTGCATTTAACGATACCCACCAAACGTCTATTAAATTACACTAAACGTATCAAACGCCTGGTGATGCTACGGGAGGATATCACGGCTTTACAGCAATGGGATGCATTGATCCTAGAGCATATCGCCTATGATAAATCCAGGAACTCCCTACGCAAATACCTCGGAGCGCATATCGATCTCCTAGCCCTGCAAATCGTGGAACGCACTGCCCAGAAAAGAGAAAAGTATGTAGCTGAGAATATAAAAGAGTATCGCGGGTTCTTCAAGAAGGGCTTGACCGGGGGAGCCGTTATTGCTTTTTTTGCCATTTTCAAAACCCTGATTGATGCAAATGTTTCGGCAGACCTGTCAAGGGCGCTATTCTATAGTTTGAACTATGCCTCTTGTTTTATTTTGGTCAAGTTTTTGGGCGGCTGAATGGGACTCTTGATAAACGCCAGCATAAGCTGTTGGCCACAATCTTGATTGAAGACGCCATGGCCCACCTTCGGCAATTGTACAAAGTAGGCTCGCGTAAAATTTGATAACATAAACCGGGTATAAGCTGGTGGAGTTGTAGGGTCGTAGCTGCCCACCAGAAACAAACTGGGTAGATCAGAGGAAATCGGTTGTGCCTCATCTGGATATATGTGAAATCGCTCATCCTGGATGAAGTAGCGGAAATAGCCATCCAAGACTTCGTAAGTGGCTAAAGACGCAGGTCTTTGCGCTTGAATAAGACTGTCGTTCTGGAATACCTTGTAATCGTTCATGTAATTGAGGAAACCAGGGGCATTGAAGGTCTCCGTTACAATGCTGTGCATCTCATGCCGATTGATCAGGCGCCGGAGCAGGGCTGATTTACGTCCAATAAGGGCTTCCAGAAAAAAGGGAAGAAATCCAAAGTTATTTTCCTCATACAGTTGGTTATATACGAGTGCATTGACCTCCTGCTTGTTCAAGTAGGCTTTTGGTAGGCCGCGCAATTTAAGGGCAATTGGCTCTTTCTCTAAGGTTTTCAAAAAAGCCAGAAACCGTTCCTTCAAATTGGGATAGGCTTGATGGCAATTGGGATCGTCCAAACAATGGTTAAAAATCCGATCTAAGCTCTGCTGATAGTTGTGAAATCCATCCAGAATGATGGCCCGGCCAATGGGGACCGTCGAATTGAAAATAGCAGAGCGAATACTGACTGTAGCATTCCGTATAAAGCTCTGAATCGTTCTCGTCCCTCCGGAAGTACCAAAGAGATTATAGCTGTCATAGGGCAAGCGTTCTGCCAGTAAATTGGCATCACGGCTACGATTATCGGTGCCGTATTGCGTGAAGTCAATTCCTTGTGCCACCAGGTCATCCAAGCATTGATCAAAGCGTTGAACTTGCCAGCTATTATATATCTCATGAGATTTATCCTTCAGCAAAAACTGAAATACTTCTTCCCCAATGCCCGGGCAGATACTGGGAGAGGAATATCCGAGACCTCGATAATCATACAGAATTATATCCCGATCCTCTCCCAAAAAATGATCGCTGAAATAATGGATGTGCTGCAAAATAGAAGACCCCCATCCGCCGGCAAAGATGATTACTGCATCGGAGGGAGCAGGCTGCTGCCTGGCCTTGATGATGGCAAAGGCGATGTCTAGAAGACGACTTGGCTTTTCTTCTTGGTAATTCTCAGGTACCTTAATCATCCCGAAGCGGATTCTAGTTTGATTAATGTCGGAACAGTCGCTGGAAAGGCATTTCTTCCATTCGATATCTCCAGGTTTTTGGCTGCTAGCTTTGTAAGGTAAAAAGAGTAACAAAAGTATGCTGAATAGAAGTATGATGGTGTTTTCCATGATGGACCTGAGTTTAGAATGGCTTACTGTTTCAATTTTAAAACTCAAGTCTTCTTTCTCTATTTTCTAGAGAGTGAACTTTAAGGAGCTCGCCTGACTGTGTATATTTGTCCGTACACATAACTGCATCCATGAAAAACTGGTCTGGCTATCTACAATGGAATCCTACAGAAATTGCTTACCCTGACAGTGAAATAGCTATACAGCAATTAGTACAAAGGGCTGTCGAGCAAAAGAAAAAAGTGAGAGTCGTCGGCGCTGGGCACTCCTTCACCCCGCTTTGCAAAACGGATGAAATCTTGATCAGCCTTGACAAATTTCAGGGCTTGATCGAGGTGGATCAGGAGAATAGTCTAGCTACGGTTAAGGCGGGCACCCGCTTGTATATTCTTGGCGAATTACTCGCGGAACAGGGGCTGGCCATGGAAAACCTGGGAGATATCGATCGCCAATCTATTGCTGGGACGATCAGTACCGGGACCCATGGAACAGGAAAGTCTTTGGGCACTATTAGTACCCAGGTGGCTGCCTTGTCCTTTGTGAATGGGAAAGGAGAGTTGGTGTATTGTTCCGAAACAGAGAATGTAGATTTGTTTAAAGCGGCCCAGGTATCGCTAGGAGCCTTGGGTATTATCACGAGTATTACCTTACGCTGCATCCCCGCTTATCGCTTAGCCTTACAAAACAAAAAGGAAGAACTACAAGCCGTATTGGGTAGCTTGGATGAGCGTTGGGAAAACAACCGGAATTTCGAATTCTATTGGTTCCCTTATACAGAAATGGCCTGGACCAAAAGCTCCAATCTTGTGGACGAAGAGCCAGACAAAAACTCCTGGCTCAATTACTTCACGGAATATGTCTTAGAGAACTACGCCTATAAAGTATTATGTGAGTTGGCCTATGCTTTTCCTTCTTTAAATGAACGCGTGTCGAAAATCTCTGCCGCCTCCATCACAAATGTGAAGAAAGTATACCAGAGTCATAAAGTATACGCTACCCAACGCCTGGTGAAATTTAATGAGATGGAGTACAATGTGCCGGCCGAAGCTTACCCAGAAGTCTTCAAGGAGGTGCGCCGGGTAGTGAACAGCCGAAAATTCAATATCCATTTCCCCATTGAAAACCGGATCGTCAAGCAAGATGATATCTACATGAGCCCAGCCCACGGCCGCGAATCTATCTACATCGCCTGTCACGCTTATAACAAGAAAGATCCAAAACCTTACTTCAAGGCGCTGGAGGAGATATTCAGAGTCCACGATGGTCGACCACACTGGGGAAAAATGAACACCCTCACTCCGCAGGACATCGCAGAGCTGTACCCCAAGTTCGATGCCTTCCTGGCACATCGCAACGCGCAGGATCCGGATCGCATTTTTACTAACCCCTATCTGGAAAAACTATTGGGGGATTAGATCAGTAAGTAGCACTGCAACATCCGAAGTTTACTCGGGCTGGACTCGGTAAAACCTTGGATGTTGGAGCACCTGTCTCTTAATGTATCAACGAAACCTTAACTCAAAGTGGAGATGGAACATGGAAAAGCTTATTTCCAAGCATTGAACGAAGAATTGAAAGGGTATAAGAATGCTGTACCCCGTCTGTTAATCGATCTGGATGCGTTGGACGAAAACATTGGTGTACTGCAACATTCCTTGAAAGCAGGCGTGGACTTCCGATTAGTGGTTAAGTCATTGCCTAGTCCTCAATTGATTCAATACTTGCAACAAAAACTGCCAACGGAAAGGTTAATGGTATTCCACCAACCCTTTTTGACACAGCTTCTATCCTTGCTAGGGAAAGAGGCAGATGTGCTGCTAGGTAAGCCCATGCCAGTACAAACGCTCCAATACTTCTATGAAACAATACCCACCGAAACAGCAGCTTTCGATCCCTTTGCTCAAATCCAATGGTTGGTAGACACCCAAGATCGCCTAGAGCAATATTTAGCTCTAGCAAAGACCAAAGGCTGGAAGCTAAAGGTAAACCTGGAAATTGACGTTGGCCTGCATCGTGGTGGCTTCGCAGATTTAACTTCCTTTGAATCGGCGCTCGCTCTTTTGGCGCAAAACCAAGATACATTGACACTAAGCGGCTTGATGGGCTATGATCCCCATATTGTGAAACTACCTAAGGTGTTGCGATCGAAAGAAAAGGCCTTTGAGCTGATGTGTTCAGCCTATCAATCCTACATCAAGATTCTGAAAGATAAGTTTCCAAGCTTGTGGAACGATAAGCTGACCTTAAATGGGGCAGGAAGCCCTACCATTGCCCTCCATCAGTCACCCCGCTCGCCCTTAAATGATTGGTCTGCGGGTTCTTGCCTGGTTAAACCGAGTTCTTTTGACATTCCAAGCTTGAAGACCTATTGCCCCGCTAGTTACATTGCAACGCCGGTATTGAAGAAACTGGAGGGAACGACTATTCCCGCGATAGAGCGGTATAAGAGCGTTTTGAATGCATTAGATGCCAATAATAAGAATTCCTACTTCATTTACGGTGGGTATTGGAAAGCGGATTACCATTATCCTTTCGGATTAAAGGAAAACAAACTGTTTGGGGCTTCTACCAATCAATCCATGGTTAATGCGCCGGAAGAGAGCGATCTAGCTGTAGATGACTTCGTCTTCCTCCGCCCGAAACAAAGTGAGTTTGTCTTCCTTCAATTTGGGAAAATTCTGGCGGTTAGAAACCGCAAAATCATCGAGGAGTGGGATACATTTCAACCAGAAAATGGTTAGATTATCCCACCCATACTACCGCCATCTACTTTGATCGTTGATCCGTTCGTAGCAGCTGCTAGTGGACTACTTAAGTAAGTGATCGTACTTGCTACCTCATCCACCGTAGCAAAGCGTTGTAACAAGGAACTCGTTCGGACTTCTGCAAAGAAGGCAGCCTCTACCGCTTCCACAGTTTTCCCTTCTTTTGCCGCTGCATCGGCTAGGAATTGCTCTGCACCCTCAGATAAAGTGGAACCTGGTGCTACTGTATTGACAGTAACAGCCGTGCCCTTAGTCAACTGTGCCAAGCCGCGAGAAATGGCGAGCAGGGCCGTTTTGGTCATACTATAAGCGATGAGGTCAGCGGGTACTAAGGTGGCGCATTCACTGGATATGAAAAGTATTCGTCCCCAGTTGCGTTCCAACATTCCAGGTAGATAATGCCGTGATAGTCGGACTGCGCTCATCACATTCACATCAAATTGTCGGTACCAATCTTCGTCCTTCATGTCGAAGAAGGAGGTAGCCGTGTAAATGCCTACATTGTTGATGAGAATATCGACGGCTGGCAGTTCAGTGAAGAGTCTTTGTACTTCTTCAGGCTTACCTAGATCGGCAGCAATGCCCTCAATATGCGCTGCCTCAAATTCTTGCTGCAACTTGGCTAGGGCGGTTCGCACGCCTTCTGCTGAGCGACCATTGATAATCACTTTTGCTCCTTCCCGTAGTAGGCTACGAGCTGTTGCAAATCCAATACCTGCCGTAGAGCCTGAAATAAAGGCTGTTTTTTCTTTTATTTGAAGATCCATTTTTCTGATTTATGCAATTCCCCAAGGACTGAAAATTAACCATAAGGTTAAGACTAAACCAATTAAGACGACGGTGAGTATAGCATCGGTACTCCACTGCCAGCGAGCGGTACCGTCTCTTTCCTGGAAGGTCACCAAAGACAGGTCTTTGTCCGCTGGAGCTTCACTGAATTTACTCACCAACATTAAGATGGCTGCACAAAGAATGAAGAGGAATAGGGCAAAGTGCAAGAAGTTAATGCCTAAGAAAAGGCTTAGGAAAGAGCCATCAGCAACCACTAAACTTCCTTCATTACTCATGAATTCGGTGACCAAGCGGATCAAGCCAATTATGAATCCTGACCACAAAGCGACAATCGCTCCCCGTGCATTAATCCATTTGTAGAAAAGGCCAAATAAGAATACGGCAGCAATAGGAGGGGAGATGTAAGCCTGTGCACTTTGCAGATAATGGAAGATACCGCCACCCATTAGTGCTTTCATAAATGGAATCCAGCCCAGACTCACAATCACCAATACTACCGTAGCCAACTGCCCGAAGCGGACCAAATCCTTCTCCGTTGCATTTGGACGCATTTGCTGGTAGAAGTCGATAGTGAGTAGGGTAGAACTAGAGTTGAAAGCAGATGATAGCGAACTCATAAGTGCAGCTAGCAGTCCCGCAATCGCCAACCCTTTTATCCCTACCGGAAGAAAGGTTGTAATCATTGTAGGTAATGCTTGATCCGCATTATCCATAGAAAAGCTAATCACTCCCTTCTGCATCAAGGCATAAGCAATCACGCCAGGAATGAAGAAGATAAATACAGGTAATAACTTCAGGTAACCAGCAAATAGGGCTCCTTTTCTAGCATTAGACACGTCCTTTGCTGACAAGGTACGCTGTACGATATATTGATCCGTACACCAGTACCATACTCCTAGAATGGGTGCCCCAAAGAGCATCCCGGTCCAAGGATATTCTGTGTCGGACATCGGTCGCCACAGGTTGAAGAAACTATCTACCGAAGGATTTCCATTTTCCTGTGCCGCTATTGTCAAAGTATCCACCATTTCATTCCATCCTCCCAATTGATACAAACCGAAAAAGGTGACGGCCAGGGTCCCCAGGAGTAGGATAAATGCCTGGACCATGTCGGTATAGATCACGGCTTTCAGACCGCCTAGCACCGTGTAAAACCCGGTAGCAATGACCGTGATGATTGCTCCGGTCCAGAAGGGAATACCAATGGTTTCGAAAACCAGTGCTCCAGCAAAGATGATCAGGGAAATCTTGGTGATTACGTAAGCGAGAATGGAGACGATAGATAGGTAGTTTCGGCAGGCTTTGGAGTAGCGTTTCTCCAAAAACTCAGGCATGGTATATACGCCAGTGCGCAGGTAGAAGGGAACGAAAACCCAACCCAAAAGAATCAAAACCAGCGCGGCTAAAATCTCAAAATTGGCCATGGGCATATTCCCTCTGGCTCCGGCTCCGGATACCCCAAGAATGATCTCTGAGCCGATATTGGAAGCGAATAAAGAGGCGCCTACGACCAACCAGCCCTGACTTTTTCCCGCTAGGAAATAATCTACTGAGGCTCCTGATTCTGATTTACTTCCTGCCGCCCATTTGGCGATCCATAGAATAATTCCAAAGTATACAAGTATGATTCCTATATCCAGTAACCCTAAGTGCTCTAGCATGATGTTGTGATGTGTGTGAATGGTTGGCAGTTTGTGTTCGTTTCATTTGGGGCGTTCTGGGTTACATATGGGACAGGTGGGTGCCGAATAGATCGACATCCACCTGTAAGGTAAGCTATGGAGTGAATTACCAGTTTTTTAATCCTAGTAGTTTTTCTCCCAGTTCAGATAATTGGGCAGCATCATATTTGGTTTGCTCCCAGTTTCGAGGATCTCCGGGAAAGGCGTAGCCTTCTGGAGCTACGCGGTTTTTCCAGGAGTTGACACGCCATTCGCGCAAAGCCTGATTGTCTTCTTCAGCAGGCATCATCGAAATGTACTGTGCAATCCGTACTTTATCTTTGGACCGATTGGCCCGGATACCGTGGGGTTGACAGCTATTGAAAACGAGTAGGTCACCTGCTTCCATACTCACTTTTTGGATGTGGTCTTCAAACCCGCTGGTATCTGGCTGGAAGCGATTTCTATCTTCTGGTTGAGTAAGTTTCCAAGTATCATAGGTGCGGAAGAGCTCCGGGATACACTGGAAACCACCCATGTTTTCGTCCGTCTGATCAGATAAGGCGAGTACGCCTTGTACGTTCTGAGGCTTGGTCTCAGGATCGTAATCCCAGTGGATAAAGGCTTTATATTCGTGGCCGGGGCGCATGGGGAAATTGAGGTTGGCGCGGTCAATGGTTACCCACAATTTTTCGGTTCCCCAAATGTCAACAAATACGTCATATACCTTTTGCATCTGGCGATTATTCCAGAGGTGTTGGTTGTTGTAGACCTCTACCATTCCCGTGCCAGCTAATTCCTTCATCTTCATTTCGGCCCTTGGTGAGGTATACCAGGTAGAAGGATCGTCTGCTTTCTTCTCTTCAAATTCCCACAAGAATTCCGCTGTAGCCAAAGCCTGTTCTCTGGGCACCGCTTGCTTGATCACTATGTAGCCGTTATGCTTCCAGAAAGCCCATTGTTCTTCGGTTAATACGCGTAGAGGCTCGCCGTTTGAGCGGTCATTTAATTTGATCTTACTCGTCTTGGCTGTAGATGGATTGCCAGGAATATCGGTATGTGCATTATTAGGAACCATTGTAGGTGCCATTGTTGGATTTGTATCTTTCATCTTGTTGAATTTTTATAGTTCGCAGTTGATAGTACAAATATAGCGCCCTTGATCTCCTCATGGCCAGCCTCATTTTGCTCATTTTTTGAACAATATTGATGTTTATGTTTCCTTGTGAGAGTATAATGATCTATTTTAGGCAAAATTTTACTCGTGCGGACACAGTTTGAAAATATACAGCCAGATGCCAATAGTTCTTTCCGTCTCTTGCATAATCCTCGCCTGAGTGATCTCTTTTATTGGCATTTCCATCCAGAATACGAATTGGTATATATTGATGGGGCTAATGGGACCCGGCATGTGGGAGATCATGCCTCTCGCTATCAAAGCAGTGACTTGGTTTTAATTGGTTCTAATATCCCGCACTTAAACTTTGATCATGGTGTGAAAACGGATTATGAAAAGGTAGTCCTGCAAATTCAACTGAGTTTTAAAGAGCAGGTACTAGCTGCTGTACCCGAATTGGAAACCATTAATCAGTTGTTTACAGCATCTCAACATGGTATTGCCTTTACGGGACAGACCAAAGCTGAAATTGGCCAGCGACTCAAGGTTTTTCATCAGCTATCTCCTTTTCGCCAGTTTTTAGAAGCTATCGACATCTTTCGGGAGTTGTCATTGAGCGAAGAGAAAGAGTTACTACACGATTCACCATATGTCAATCAATATAGTTTTAAGGAGCAGCAACGCTTAAGAGCCGTTTATGCCTTTATTGACCAAAATTACCAACGCAAAATAGAGGTAGACGAGGTAGCTGCACTATGTAATCTAAGTAAAGCTGCCTTTTGTCGATACTTTAAAAAAGCTGCTGGTAATACCTTTATCAACTTCTTAAATCAATATCGTATAAGTAAGGCCAAGCGATTATTGTTGGTAGGTAAAAATGTAAGTGAGACCTGCTATGAATGTGGTTTTGAGAGTTTATCCTACTTTAATCGCACTTTCAAACGGATAAGTGGGGAGAATCCAATGGCTTTTAAACAGCGCCATCTGCGGGGGCGTGCTTAAACTGGATTGCTTATACCAGTATGCTGGTGAGTAGAAATGGTAGAATCGACAAAAACAGATAGTTTTGGAACTAAACTAAGTTGTCGGTGGTTAGAAGCTATAAAACCAAGTATCATGAAACTAAGAACGATTCCCTATCTAGAATACGAAAAAGACCTGCCGCAATCAGGACAGCATATCCTAGCTCAACAAAATGCAGACACCCTAATTGTCTATCAAGCTTTCAATCCGCGTATTGCTTCCTATGCTGTTGAACATCAAGCTTTCGGCGGTGACCACTATAGTTATAATCGCATGACATGGATCAAGCCGAATTTTCTGTGGATGATGTTTCGCTGTGGATGGGCGATGAAAGAAAACCAAAAACGGGTGCTCGCGATTGAGGTGGCTAAGGATCACTTTGACGAGATTTTGGCGGGGGCGGTGCATTCCGCTTTTAAAGCGGATAAATATGAAGATGTGGAAACCTGGCAGGCAGCTGTTAAGAATTCCAATGTTCGTCTGCAATGGGACCCGGATCATGATCCCTATGGAGTCAAGTTGGAACGACGAGCTATACAATTGGGCATGCGAGGAGAGGTGCAAGCGCGATTTGGCAAAGAATGGATTCGGTCGATTGAGGATATTACAGCCTTCGTTTTGGAACAGGGTAAACTCGTACAAGCAAAAGCATTAGATAAATTGTTAGTTATTGAGGAACAGGTCTACCAGCCAAATATTGGTCGGGTAGATATGGTGAAGCTTGGATTAGGCTGAAATTCATTTTCGAACAGTCCTCTCAATCAGATTGCCGTCAATGCTTAGTGTTTTCGATAAGGTAAAATGGAAACAGGTGCCGTTCGGCTGATTTTGAGATATCCAGATATTTCCTCCGTGCAAATTGATAATGCGTTTGCAAATCGATAAGCCCACGCCACTTCCCGGAAATTTATGGCGTGTATTCAAGCGTTTAAATGGCTTGAAGATGTAATCTTGAAATTCACTGTCAATCCCGATACCATTATCTGACACAGTAAACAGCCATTCCTTTTCTTGCGCTTGCAGGGTGATGGTTATTTGAGGGATGGCAGATTCATTAAATTTGATGCCATTGGTAATCAGGTTCGTGAATAGCATCTTAATTCTTTCTGGCTGGCAGCAGATGTCAATATTTTTGACCTTCAGCTCTATTTGGGCTTGTTTTTCTGTTGTTAAAGCGTATAAGTCCTGTACAATTTCATCAAGAATATCTTTGATAGCAATGGTCTGATATTGAACTTCTGCTTTTTCTAGCTTGGAGTAAATGAGGATTTGCCTAATTAGCCTTGACATTCGCGAGGCGCCATCCTTTACAAAGTTTAGATATTCTTTCCCTTCTTCATCCAACAAATTAGCATATTTCATTTCGAACAGACCAATAAAGCCACCGATCATGCGGAGTGGCTCTTGCAGATCGTGAGAAGTGGCATAGGCAAACTGTTCGAGATCGACATTGGCTATTTCTAGCTTTCTATTCAGCTTCTCCAGCATCTTGTTGCGTTCTATCAGCTGAATTTCCATGAGTTTCCTATCGGTAATGTCTTCATAAGCCCCAAGGATGCCAATAACTTTTCCGCCAGCATCAAACAAGGGGATTTTGCTGGTTCTTAGCCAACGGGTGGATCCATCGTTTATGGTTTGAGGTTCTTCATAATTGATCTGAGCCTTCCCAGAATCCATTACGGCCTTATCGATCTTTCTAAAGAAGAGTGATTCTTCTCGGCTCCAGGCCATATCAAAATCAGTTTTACCTATTAGGTCCTTAGGACTGTCAAATCCTGCTGAAGTAGCAAAATTCTGATTGCATCCCATATACACGGAATCTCTATCTTTCCAGAAGACATAGGAAGGGATATTATCTAATACCAGTTGAAGGAGCTTTTCACGCTGCAGCAGTTCCGCTTTCATTAGTTTCCACACATGTTCATTAGTAGTGACTACGAAACTTTTAAATTAAGGTTTTCTCAGGCTAGAAGAAAACGGTCTGGCAGCTAATTTTAATTTTAGCAAATTTTTCTCTGAGTCAATTATTTAGGTGCTATTCGGGAGGCTTTCCAATGAAGGCAACAATGGCTTTATCGTTCTAGAACTTCAACCGTAACCTCCATTAATTTTCTAATCTCTTCCTCCTGATAGGCTGACGCATGTGCTTTCCCAAAGCCGCCCGCATCATTGTCAAAATATTGTCCGGATATCCCCTGGTATTTTTGGCCAATAGCAAGCTCACACAATATATCGCCACCTTTATCCGCCGATGACCAGAACTGTCCAAAAGCTTCTTGTACCATTTTGGTATTGAGCAGGGAACCTGGGTTGACGGCAATGACGGTAATTTCCGGTTCTACTTTTGCTAGGTAAAAACTCCACATGGTAAGGGCTAATTTACTCTGTGCATAAGTTGCTCTTGAGGATTGTTGTTGCTCACCTAGTAGCGTTGGATAGGAAATTGGAGATTGCGCTGCGGAACTAAGGTTGATTAAACGGGGGACCTTTGCCTGTTTCAGTAAGGGCAAAAGTTCCTGTGTTAAAACAAAAGGAGCAAAGTAATTGACAACGTAGCGCAAGTCAAATCCTTGCTCATTAGTAGTAGCAGTACTGTTGAATACACCCGCATTATTGATCAACACATCTAGTTCCGATAGCTGGCTGCGGATCTCAAGGGCCATACCACGTACGGCCTGCAAATTTGAGAAATCAGCTATAAAACCCTTCACTTTTTCATTCGATGATACGGATTTGATTTCCTCCACAACTGCTTTTACCTTATCTGGATTACGTCCATGTAGATAGATGTCATGTCCGGCTTGGGCGAGTTTTATAGCGGCGAGTTTGCCGATTGCATCCGTACTACCTGTGATCAATATTTTTTTCATGTCAAATTAGTTTGTTCTTGATTGATATGAAAGTGAGGGAGGACTGCTTCTGCTATTTCCGCTAGGGTTTCGGGTATATCTCTCTGATTAAAACGGAGATTGATGGCTACATGGTTGACGCCCATCTCCTGCAAATAGTTAAGATAATCGATGAGATATTTCGTGCCTATCCGAAATCCCAAATGGATTGGCTGGGGTTTGCTATCAGAATCCTTTTGCAAATCCACGTACCAGGGCTGCATGAATGGCTTGCTCCTATCCTGCTTGGATACCAAGGCGCGCCATTGCGTAATTGTGAACTCTTGTTGCATCAGATGCTTGGGGTAAGACATCCAGCCATCTCCATGTTCTGCATTCCATTCCAGGGATTGCCGACTGTAACCCGTAATTAGTAATGGAATTTTGTTGCCGATGGGCACCATAATTCCCAAACTGAGTTTGTTCGCTTGGAAAGTGTTATCGTAGCCTTTGTTGATGGATTCAAATGCTTTTATCATATAGCGCTTATGCTAAGTCATCCTTAGCTTCAATCAAGTAATGATGGCTTATGGACCCAGCTGTACGTGCCTTCAAATGTGGAGCATATTCCGGGTCGTTCATAAAAGCCAAGGCCGCTTCTTTGGAGGGCCAAGATATGAGAATGCGTAGTGCGGCGGCATTGCTTTCCCCCTCCAACTGCTCGTGACTTGCAGTACGAGCCACGTATTTTCCACCATGCTTTGTTACCAATGCATTAGCGGTGGGAAGATAGTCAGGAATCCATTCTTGAGAAGTGGGCGTCACATCTAAAACGGAGTAATAAGACATATTTTAATGCTTTTTGATGGTTTGTACTTGTACTAAAATCCTTCTAAGACGATTTTACCTTTAACTGCGTGGGTCTCCAATAAGGCATGTGCTTTTCTAAGGTTAGCAGCATTAATTCCACCTAAGTTTTCTCCTACAGTCGTCTTCAGTACACCCTCATCGATTAGTCGGGCGGCTTCATTTAAAATTCGATGTTGTTCGATCATATCCTCGGTTTGGTACAGGGAGCGTGTAAACATCAATTCGATATGAGTCGAAACGGCTTTGCGTTTAAATGGCATTACATTCAGGGTCTTCGGATCATCGATAAATCCGAACTTACCTTGTGGTTTGATGATCTTCACAATCTCATCGATGTGCTGCTCTGTAGCATTTAGGCTGACGATGTAATCTGGCTCAGGAAGGCTATGTGAAGCCAATTCGTCACTCAGTTTGTTGCGATGATTTATCACATGATCTGCGCCTAATTCCTTTAACCATGCGCTGGTTATTTCCCTGGAAGCCGTCCCCATAATCTGGAGTTGGGTAAGTTGCTTGAGGAGTTGTATCATAATAGATCCCACCCCACCGGCAGCGCCAATTACCAAGATGCTCTTATTCGGTTTTTGCTTTTCTACTTGCATCCGATCGAAAAGGAGTTCCCAGGCGGTAAGGGTGGTCAGCGGCAAGGCCGCAGCTTCGCCAAACTTCAGCTTGGAGGGCTTACGGCCTACAATTCTTTCATCCACCAACTGAAATTCAGCATAGCTGCCAGTGCGGCCTAAATCGCCAGCATACCATACTTCATCCCCAACCTCAAATAGCGAGGCTTCCTCACCGACTGCTTTGACAATTCCCGTAGCATCCCAGCCCAGGATTTTCCACTGATCGCCCTCTGGTTTTACCCCTTGTCTCACTTTGTAGTCTACGGGATTTACAGCAATGGCTTTGACTTCTACCAAGATGTCCCTACCACTTACTTTAGGTATGGGTAGGTCGATATCCTGAAGAGATAGTTCATTAGTGGTGGGCAAATTTTCTTTGTATCCTATAGCTTTCATCTCGTCTGTTTTAGTGCTAATTATCCGATAACCGTCATTTCATTCAAAACAAATTCTTCCACTGCTCCTTCTGTGGCCTCCAGGTATTGTGCAAGATGCTCGTTTTGCATATGCTTTTGCCAGAGATCCCGGCTTTCCCAGTTTTCGTAGAAAAGGAATAGGTTGGGATTTTCATTATCCTGATGTAGATCATAGTTGAGGCATCCTTCTTCTGCTCGAGTGATCGGGATCAGTTTCAAGAGTTCGGTTTGCACGAGTTCTCTTTTCTCTTCTTTGGCTAAAATCTTAGCGACGATGGTTAATTGCTGATTCGGCATCTTATCTCTTTGTAGTAATAAATGATTGGATAACACTGCAAAATTCGGGGCTTTTATCGGAGAACCTAAGGTAGATCCAAGGGTGGTTTTGGTATTTTTCAAGGTTTATGTAAAGCTGAAGTGTACTTATGGAAGCTCTTTTGTTTACTTTTGAAGAAAAAAAGCGGTAAATGCAGGTTTTAGAAGCGTATAAACCTTTCGAAATACAAGAAATTGAATTAGATCGTTGGGAGGGAAGGCCTGTCAAAAATAATTTTTTTGAGTTGGTACTGATCAAGGAAGGGACGGGAACTCAATGCATTAATTATAATGAGTATGGGTACGAATCGGGAAGCTTATTTTTGCTTCCTCCTTTAAAGTGTCATTCCTTTCAGATTGAACAGCCCTCCCGATTTGTCTTTATTAAATTTACTTCTGATTTTTTTCAAACTCAAATACCTGATGGTGTAAATCAAGGAGAGTGGTTCAAAGAAGCCGCTTACATCCTGTCTAATTACAATCAGTTGCCGGGAGATATTATTCATAGCGTTTTAGATCGACAACATATATACACACTGATAGATTTGATCCTCAAGGAGAATAGGAATTATGGAGCAGGTTCGACGGCTTTGATCAAGAGCTTTATGACAAGTATTTTGGAGGTGTTGATGCGGAACATTAAACAGAGTTCCTTTTATGAGACTCAGAAGAGCGCAGATCCAGATGACCGGATTACTAAGCTATTAAGTTATATAAACGAACACCTGGCTGAACCTCAACTCTTGAAGGTAGAACAGCTAGCCAAAACCTTTTTGCTGTCGCCCACTTATCTGAGCGAATATTTCCGAAAGAAAGTGGATGTGTCACTGCGAGAGTATATCATTAAGGCCAAACTAAAGCTGGTTGAAATTCGCTTGCTTAACTCCAATTATACCTTGACTGAAATTGCAGATGAACTCAGTTTCACAGATGTCAGTCACCTTTCCAAGACCTTCAAGCGATATACGGGGATGTCTATTCGGGATTTTAAGAAACAAGGGGAGTACCAGTTGTTGAAGCGCAGCGTTTGTTAACCCAGAAAATTAGTATGAGGGAAAAAACCACTATAGCAAAACTGTATATAGAATATCTACAAGCTGGAAATTTAGCGGCTTTAAACGCCCTTTTTTCTGCCGATGGAGTGGTACGCTCGCCTATCTACGGTACGATGGAGGCCGCGGCCTTTTATGAGGCGCTAGCTAAGGATACCACTGAATCTAAATTGACGATCAAAGGGGTTTTTGAAGAGCCAAGCTTAGGAAATATTGCCTTATACTTTCAGTATGAATGGACCTTAGAGCATGGTCGTCAAGTAACTTTTGATGTAGTTGATATTTTGACTTTTGATTCCGAAAACAAGATCACTAATCTCAAGATTATATATGATACGGTGCAAGCAAGGGCTTGGGTGGAGGAATTAAGAGAGGAAAGAGGAGTCAAGTAGTTTCCCCAATTTGTGTTAGTGAAAAAGGAATTTGTGTAAGTGCTGGAATGCTGACTCCTATATCTTTGTAGCAGATCAATTGAAAAGTCGAGGAGAAAAGAGTTATAGATTGCATTCACAGCATCAAGCATGAGTACGAGCAACGCATAGATAATCATAGCCAAATAGTGATCGTTTCCCATCTTGAGTTGTTACTTAACTATCCACATTACTTCACTCGCATGTTCAAGTCCAAAACGGGTGTTACGCCTTTAGAGTTTAGGAATCTCAATTAGTTTGGCTAATTGGGTACTTTTTGAAACATATCCTGATCTATTTCGAACTTGTATTGTTGAAATGGCATTATTTGGCTAAATATCGGTCCATTGAGAGCAGTAGAAATAGAGTTAAGTGGAGTGCTAGAAGAGGAGGAACTGGAATACTTTGGCGGGACTTTTTCTTTTCGAGAGAATCTTCGACTCGGAGGTACAGGCTCCCCGAAAGTATTCTACAACGACGGAATTCCTGAATTTGATGAATTGAATGCATATGTGGAAAACGAAGTCAGCTTCGTTAGTTTTGAAATGATGAAGAAGGGACTCATCCTGCGCTTAAATCGAACGCAGCGGATGAGATGTGTTGGTGCTTTATGGACTGGAATTAAAGAAGTACGATTGACGGGCTATAGGAAAGAGGTAGAATATCGGCGCTTATTGTACAAAAGAGAAATTGTACATCGAGGATTGCTAGAGGTGGAAGAGTTGGATGGTAGCCTATCCCGTTTTCATGTGCCGGAACAAAATTTCTCTGGCCTTCAGAAATACTTTTCAAAAGCCATTTTTCGAGACTTTTTTGTCTATTCCTTGGGCACTACTCCGCCTGATCCATCAGATGTTAAGCTTATAGACTTTTTAGATGATTTTATCTAGTAGATTCTAGGCAAAATCTTGACGAGGTTTTACCCGTAGAAAGGGAACTATTTGTCCGATATTTCCCTTATAGTACTAAAAGCCCGTTCGAATGAGAGAATTCGGAAAAACACCACGTGAATCCACTTTTGTCAAAATCTTAAAGGCCATTTTTAGAGGTCTCTTCAATTCCAATCGCGGTAGTTTTGGCAGTCATTACGATCGCATGCAACGTCGAAGAAGGAAATCGAAATTTGATCGTTAATGGAGCACCTCACTATAAGGCCTTAATTAGAAGGCCGGAGGTGGGCCAGCAACTCAGGATACACGGTGTCGTAGGATTCCTGTACCAACCAATGGCCAGCCTCCAGTTCAACAAATCGATAATAATCCTCTACATACTCTTCCGTCATATCTACACCTGATCGCTGAAGGGCGCGATCCTTATTTCCCAACATATAGGTGAGTTGGCTTCCATTTTACCGATTGCTACCCCCTTATATGGAAGAAACCGATGACTAAAAGGACTATCAATACAGCCAGTAGCCATCCTACTATTTTCAAGACACCTTTCCGTGTCATTTGTTGAGGGCTTTGTTGTGTTTACATTGAGCAAAGAAGATAAGGTCTTTCTCACACCCAAAAAAATGCAAAGCCCAAGGAGTGATAAATGGCAGATAGTAAAGCCAAAAAAGGTAGCTCCTTGTCCGTACTACCCATGATCTTGATAGCTGTCTTTTAATCAAACAAAATAGCAGTTCGGAAGTTAAAGCGGTGAGTCAAGCAGGTCGATACTTTGCGTTTTATCCTGTATTTCTAGCATTCGAATCTCACCCAGGCCTTCAAAGATGTACTGAACCCCTCCAATCCTACCAATGTCATCGCTCAATTCATGTGCAAATACAGGTTCATCATTAATGGAGGCAATCAGTTGCAGATCTCTAACCTTTAGCTTGAAATTGGTCCATTCATCTGGACGAATACCAAAGGCCGAAAGGTCTTTGTTCCTTCCGGAGACCATATCCATGTTTAAGAAAAACATTAAATCACCCACACAGCCGGGAATGCTGAGCTGAAAACGGAAGACGTCTTTGGAGCCGGTTACTACCATCCACATATTTTGACAAATGCTCTTTTCGGTGGGGGTCATCCTGAATTCTGTCTCTAAGTCTAATTGCGTGCTATTGACGGAGGGCGTTGGCAATAGATTGGAGAGCCAAAGACTAGATTGAGGATACTGGTTCATTTCCGATAAAACAGCTCGATCTAAGGTAATAGTTTCCCCATGTAGATATTGTTCAGGTTTAGGGTAAATGAGCTGTGGAACATTTCCTCCAATCATTGCCTGCCAGCCCTGTGTGGGTATATAGAGGTCTTTTTCAACGAGGATTCGATTGTTAACCAGCAATTTAGTAGAGTAGTATCCAGCTGCATAATAGGTGCTGGAAGCTAGGCCTTTAGGCTTGTCCAAGGTGATTCTTTTGCTTTTGTCCCACGATTGTTGGATCTGAATACTATCGTATGGCGTATCGCCTACATTGTACCGGAAGTAGACGGTATTGGGATAACCTACGGCGATTTTTTCGTGTTCAAATTGGATGGCTTCGGGCTCAGCCATACTCCCTTCGAGGTGAACGGGAGTTTCTTCCTGAGATTGGAAAGAAGAAATGCCCAGCATAACCAGAACAGCCAGTGCCAAAAAGGAGACACCTCCTATCAGTGCATAGCGGGGCTGAAGACTGGTTTTTGATGCTGGAATGGTGAAGGTTTTATCAAAGGAACGCCAATTTTTGAAACCTGCAAACTCAGCCATAATATCCAAAGTGACTTGGCTAGGAGTTGCCACCAACTGAGCCCGACCCCAGATGCGCTTTAAGGTAGTTATGCTGATTTGCTTTCCCGTTTTTTCAAAAATGCATTCGGATAAGGTAGCGAAGTCCTTGTTCGTCCAGGTTTGTCGGTCTCCCCAGTCCAGGTCTTGCTCAATTTGTCTGGTTAGGGCACTGAGCTTAGCCAATAAGGTAGAATTCATATTGCTTTGATTGTTAATCCTCTAGGTCTTGTGAATAGGATTGAATAAGATTGAACAACTGAAATATTGATTCTGCTAAGCTATTGATAGAGATTGAGGAAAAAATAATCTATTCATTATGAAGAAATCGCGACTGTTTTTCCTCTTTATGCTAGTAAGTATAACGCTATTTGGGCAGAATCAAGCCAGAAATAATACGGATAGCCAAAAAATTCCGATGAAAGGCAGCTCTTGGAAATTTGAAGCGGGGCAGGTTGACTTTATCCAACACAAAGGAGTGGAGGCGATGCGCATTAATAAGGATCAACCTCCTGTTCAATTGAAAGACTTTACGTTTGAAAACGGGACCATTGAGTTTGACATGGAGATATTAGATGGGCCCTTCGTGGGAATCAATTTTAGAATCAGAGATAGTCAAAATGCTGAGCGTTTCTACCTTCGCCCCTACCGGGCAGGAAACCCTATGGGTGAAGATGCCATTCAGTATGCACCGGTTGTTAAAGGGGCCAATCTATGGGATATGCTGTACGATTATCAAGCCCCGGCGGTCATTCATAAACCAGGCTGGAACCATGTTAAGCTAGTGATTGCTGGGAAGCGAATGGAAGTTTTTATCAATAGCGAGGATCGAGTAAGTTTGGATGTTCCAGAAATGATGGGCGATACGGAACGTGGCGGAATCAGGTTTGATGGCAATATTGTGCTGGCCAATTTAGAAATTTCTTCCGAGGTAGGGAACTTGCCAGCTAGCCCAGCTCCAGACCCAACAGCAAGTGATGTCAGATATTTGCGAGAATGGGAAGTGAGCCAACCGATTGCCTTCCCCTTTGGTAGAGACATCAAGAATGAAGATCTCCCCAACGAAAATACAAAGTGGGAGACCATCCATGCGGAACGCTTTGGCTTGATCAATTTGACGCGAAAATTCGGAGGCCCGGTTAATAATGAGCGAAAACTGGTTTGGGTAAAGACCAAGATTACTGCTGAACAGGATATGCGTGTGCCTATGAATCTTGGGTTTAGTGACGAGGTGTGGGTGATTATCAATAATGGCCTGCTGTACGTCGATAAGAATTACTATAATAGCCCTATCATGAAGACCCCAGATGGTCGATGCTCGCTGGAAAATACCCGCTTTGAATTACCGCTTCGAAAAGGAGAGAACGAGTTGTTAATTGGGTTGGGTAATTTCTTCTTTGGTTGGGGGATGATGGCGAGATTGGATGCTATTGATGGCTTGTCTTTCCCCATTCCCTAAGGTAGAGTTTCATACATTAATAAACCGATAATTAGGTTGGCTGCGTATATCACTAGGCATATACGCAGCCTTCATTGTAGCGTTAATCTAGTGGGAATGAGAATGCCCTCCTCCTTCTTCGCCCTTTTTACTTTCAGCCATCAGAAAGTAGGCCCCTGCTATTACGATCTGCGTATCGTCTGTTAAGTCCTCCAGCGGATTGACCTCCACATAACCAAAGTCTTCCGCGCCGGGGATAACCTGGACCTTCCGGAAGGCTACGTGATCTCCATCTACATGGTCTTTGACGAAGATGTACCGAAGTCCTTTATCCACCGTGATCGCTTCTTCGGGAAGGGAAGGCACGGATTGGTCTTCCAAGATAATTCTGGCTTCTACATACATCCCAGGGAGTACTGTTGGTTTTTCGCTCATCATTTCAGCATGCACTTTGATGGCTCGCAATTCCTCATCTAAAGCTTTACCAATGGCAAAGACTTCCGCCTCCATGACTTCTTTGGGGTTACTTTGCAGGCTAAATAAGAGTTTCTGGCCTTTAGAAATGTAGGGAATATCCTTTTCAAATACGGTGAGGTCAATATGTAAATGGTGGTTGTCTACAATCTCGAATAGTTCTTGCTCGGTTGATACATAAGAACCTGTATTGACCTTGATTTCTCTTACATAACCCGTGATTGGGCTGGCTAGGTTGTTGTAGGCGGTGAACTCAGCCTCGGCATTTTCGGGAATGGGCAAGCCAATGGTTTCTAGCCTGCTGGCAAGGCCCTTGAGACGGGCAGAAGCGATGGCATGGGAGGATTCTATCTGATCCAGCTGTTTCTGAGCTGCAATTTCTTTTTGTACCAACCCCTGTTGGCGAACCAATTCTTTTTCGAGGAACATCAACTCACCTTTGGTTTCGAGATAGGCTTGCTGCCATTCGATGAAGTCTGGGTTTTGTAGGCTGGCTAGAATGGTGCCACGCTTTACAAATTGACCGGGCTTGACATGGATCTTGGTGATTCGCCCAGGAGCCAGGGCACTTACATCTGCCTGGTTTTGGGGAGGAAGTTCCATTTGTCCGTTTACCTTGAGCATGGACTTAAGATTCTTTTGCTCAATCTTCCCGAATCGTAGTTCGATTTTGCGAAGTTGAGTAGAGTTCAATTCTACCAAGCCCTCCTCTGCTTCTTCATGCTCGTGCTCGTCAGTTTCATGAGCATGCCGATCTTCATGACTGTGTTCTCCTTCTTCGTGGCTATGGCCGGCATTGGTAGAGGTACAGGCTATGCCTAGGAGAAGGAATAGATACATTATGATGTGATTTATTTTCATGATGTGATTTTCTTCGATTTATTAGTATTTGTGATGAAGCCTTTGTTCGATTCCTTAGTAAGGCTTGAGGGCTTATTCAATCAGTAGATATTGCATCTGGTTTTCAATTACGTGATATCGGTACAGGGCATCTAAGTGTTGCAGCTTATAGCGAATCAAGGTTTCAATGCCTTGTACATATTCGAAGTAGGCGGCTTCCCCTTGTCGATAGGCCTCTAGAAGTAAAGCCTGTTGTTCTTCAGCCTGTGGGATCAATCTTTGTTCGATGTAATCGATGCGCTTCAATTGCTGCTGCCTTTGTTGACTCAATTTTTCCAAATTGTTTTCCAACTCTAATCGAGTACGCTTTGCTTGGGCCCCTTGGATGGCAACATCAATCTTTGCGGCTTCCATTCTGGTTTTAGTAGCCTGCCGGAATAAGGGAACATTCATACCCAATTGGAAACCATAGAATAGGAATCCGCCGTTGACCCGTTGAAGACTGATGGCTGTATTTAGTTGTGGATGATATTGCGTTTGAAGGACTGTGACTTGTCTTTCTGCGACTCGTTGCTGCTGCTGAAGCAGCACAAGTTGAGGGTGTGTGTCCAGGTTTTGTGTAGGAACTGAAAGAGTCGGGTTCGGGAGTTGCTCCAAATCGGGTTCATAGGTCCCACCAGCTAGCCATTGATTCAGTTGCTGTAGCATGATTTGGTAATCGGATTCGGTCTGCTCTAGGGTTAAATTTGCTTCCCATCTCTTCCCTTGTGCTTTCAGGACCGGAATCTTCCCCGTTTCTCCTGCCGCCTGCAACTCCTGACTGAGCTCTTCGAAGGCTTGATATAAGTCCACCTGCTCCTGTACTAGCCCTTGTTTTTGTCGAAAATATAAAACGTCATAGTAGGCTAAGGCTACTGCTGCTTTCAATGCCGTTTCTGACTTTACTAAGGCTGCGCTGGAGGCATTAGCCTGGGCCGTGTACCAGGCGCGTAGGCTTTTCACTTGTTTTGGCAGGTTGAAATTTTGCTGGATATTAAAGGATTGAATACCCTGCTCTTCCCCAAAATTAAATTCTTCCCCTCCCAAAAAAATATTTGCCCGGGGATGAAAGGCAGGGAGTTGGCTGAGCTGTTCTGCCTTTTGGATTTGCAGCCGATCGGCCACCAAACTGGGGTATTTCTCTATAGCGAGTTGCTGAGCCTCTGGCAAGCTGATAAGGTTATTCTGGGTGTTCCCCTGATAGCTAAAGAGCCCCAAGCCGAATATAAGTAGAGTAGCTCTAGCCGGTAATCGCCAGTCCTTTTCTGCATAATAATAAAGGATCGGCAGGATGATCAACGTTAGGAGTGTGGCGGTAATTAGCCCCCCAATCACGACAGTAGCCAAGGGTTGTTGTACTTCCGCTCCAGCGGAGCTTGAAATAGCCATCGGTAGAAAGCCCAAAGATGCTACTGCTGCGGTCATCACTACTGGTCTCAAACGAACACGCGTCCCTTTATAAATGCGTTCCATGACGGTAAGATTTTCTTCTTGTTTAAGTCGATTGAAATAAGCAATGAGTACAATTCCATTCAATACAGCTACGCCAAATAGGGCAATAAAGCCTACACCTGCCGAAATACTGAATGGCATTCCACGGAGGTACAATGCCCAGATTCCTCCAATGGCGGAAAGAGGTATAGCGGTATAAATCAATAGGGCTTGTTTGATGGAGCCGAAGGTTAGAAACAAGAGGATGAAGATCAGACTGAGTGCTATGGGGACAGCGACCATCAAACGGGCTCTTGCTCGTTCGAAATTTTCAAATTGTCCACCATAGGTAAGGTAATAGCCCGCTGGGAGATCCAGTTTTTGGGCTAAGGTCTCTTCGATTTCTTCTACCAGTTGTTCAATGTTTCGCTCCCGAGCATTTACCCCAATCGTAATGCGTCGTTGTGTATTATCGCGGGAGATTTGCGTAGGACCTTCCTGAAAGCTGACGTCTGCAACCTCATACAGCGGAATCTGCTCTCCGGTGGATAGCGGCACATATAGGTTCTTGATGTTGCTAATGTTCTGGCGAAAATCCTTGTCTAACCTCACGACGAGGTCAAAACGTTTTTCGCCTTCAAATATCACCCCCGTCTTGGCTCCGGCAAAGGCCGTACGAATGATGGTGTTAATGGTAGCAATATCAAGGCCATACTTCGCAAGCTTGGAACGATCATAGGTAATAATCATTTGCTGCAAACCAGCCGTTGCTTCTACCTGTAGATCACCCACTCCGGTAATGTTTTCTATCAGAACTTCCGCTTCCTTGGCTTTCATGGCTAGCAAACCGATATCCTCTCCATAGATTTTAATGGCTATATCTTGGCGAATCCCCGTCATCAATTCGTTGAAGCGCATCTGGATGGGCTGAGTGAATTCATAGATTACGCCTGGAAACTTATTCAGTTCCGTCTCCATCTTAGCGAATAAACCCTCTTTGGTTTTTGCGGAGGTCCATTCTGCCTTCGGCTTAAGGATGACAAAAATATCGCCAGCTTCTAAGGGCATAATATCGGTAGGGATCTCGGCAGTTCCGATCTTCGTAACCACCTTTTCAACTTCAGGGAAATTGTCCAAGAGAATATTCTGTAGTGGGGCTGAAACTTCTACGCCTTGTTGCAGAGAACTTCCTGGAGGCAAGATTTGATGTAAGGCGAAGTCCCCTTCTTCGAGTGTTGGTATAAATTCGCCCCCCATCCTGCTGAAGAGCCAGAGACTGCCCGCCAGCAAGAGTAGTGCGATGACAAGCATAGTCCGCTTAAAGCGCAGCGAAAATTGGAGTAGGGGCTGATACCCACGCTGAAGTACGGCCATGATCCTATCAGCAATGGTACGTTTGTGCAATTGTTGACGTTGGAGGAACAGCGCCGACATCATGGGGACATAGGTCAGCGATAAGAGGAGGGCACCTAAGATGGCAAAGCTAACGGTCTGTGCCATGGGTTTGAACATCTTACCTTCAATTCCCGTGAGGAACAATATGGGCAAATAGACGATGAGGATAATGATTTCACCGAATGCTGCGGACTTTCTGATCCGGGTAGCGGCCACGGCTACTTCCTGATCCATTTCTTCAGTAGATAAGGCTTTGGTTTTTTGCCGCAGAGAAAGGTGATGAAGAATGGCTTCTACAATAATCACAGCACCATCTACGATTAACCCAAAATCAATGGCTCCCAGGCTCATTAGATTAGCCGAAACTCCAAAGACGCGCATCATGGAGATGGCAAATAGCATGGCCAGGGGAATGACGGATGCTACGATCAAGCCGGCTCGTAGGTTACCCAAAAGAAGCACCAAGACAAAAATCACAATCAAACCTCCTTCAATCAAATTAGTGATGACGGTCCTAGTCGTTCGCTGTACAAGTTTGCTGCGATCAAGGTAGGGTTCTATCATTACTCCTTCGGGCAAGGAGGCCTCTATTTGCCGCATTCGTTCTTTAATCCTTTGGGTCACCTCTGCCGCATTAGCTCCTTTCAGCATCATGATTTGCCCGGCTATCACCTCTCCTTTGCCGTTCATGGTAACGGCTCCAAAGCGCGGGGCACTACCATATTGGACCTTTGCTACATCCTTGACGAGGATCGGCTGGCCATCACGGGTTTCTACAACTATCTGTTCTATGTCCTCCATGTTGGTCAGTAAGCCTTCACTCCGGATGAAATAGGTATAGTGTTTTTTCTCGATGTAGGAACCACCAGTATTGGCATTATTGCGTTCAACAGCTTCGTATAGTTGAGTCAGGCTGAGATTCATGCTCTTTAGCTTATCCGGATCAACTGCAATTTCGTACTGCTTCAGGTAGCCGCCGGAGGAATTCACCTCAATCACACCTTCCAGTCCGACCAACTGTCTTTTTACCAGCCAATCCTGAATACTGCGTAGCTCCATGGCTGAATACTGGTCCTCATAGCCTTCCGCTGGATGGATAACATATTGGTAAATCTCGCCTAATCCAGTGGTGATCGGGCCCATTTCTGGTTTGCCCATACCTGGCGGCAACTGGTCCTGTACAGCGTTGATGCGTTCGTCGATGAGCTGACGAGCGAGGTAGATGTCCATTTGTTCTTTGAATACGACGGTAATAACGGATAAACCAAAGCGAGAAACGGAACGGATCTCAATTACGTTGGGGATGTTCCCTAGTGCCATTTCCAAAGGGAAGGTGATATATTGCTCTACCTCCTGGGTAGCTAAGGTGGGGGCATTGGTGATGACCTGTACCTGATTGTCGGTAATGTCTGGTACCGCATCGATGGGGAGATGCTGGAGAGAATAAATTCCCCAACCGACCATTGCGGATACCAATAGACCCACGATGAGCTTATGCTCAATCGAGAATCGAATGATACGATCTATCATTAATATGGAATTGAAAGTTTTAAGCGAAAAAATACGGGAATAGATGGGACCGATAGCCTTATATATGCGTTTGGCTAAAGTTGTTTATAGACATCCCTATGCTATTCGCCTAGAGGGCTTGAATCAGCAGTTGCTTATGTCTAAAAAGTCCCGATTAAGCAGTGGCTGGCGGATGTTTTAGTGAGCGTTGAAAGCCATTTAAATGGAAAGGATTGAGGTATGGCCCTTCATCGTGAAAATGGGGCATTTTGATATTGGCGGTCAAATCAACAGTTTCGCCCACCCAGGCTAAGACGGTACCATGGATTACATGGAAGGGAAGTTCGTGATTGTCTTTTTGATCGGAGTGTTCGTGATGATCAGGATTGATGAAATGATCATAGACAAATTGCTTCCACGAGAAGGTTTGCCCTAATTGAAGCGCTTCAATCCGGTGCACTTGTACATGCTTCACCAGATCGCCTATGTGCAAAAACTGGCCATAGTCAGTCCCGGGAAGCAGGCTGCCTAAGAAAATGTAAAAAGCCAGTAGTATTGCGGTTAACTTCATACCCCATACAAATTGCATGTCTTCTATAAAGGTATGGTAATTCCCGGTATAATTGATGTTTGTGGGGCAAGTAGTTTTCGTTTTTCTTTTCATTTGAGTGCTCTCAACCCAACCCTTCTAGAGTTTGGAAGCGTCTCCTTGTTTGAAGGTATTACTTAATCTTTTGACACAAAATTATCATGCGATTTCCTCTCTTCTTCAGCCTCATCGGATTGATTTTTTTGAGCATGAGCTGTTCTAGAAACGATGCGGAGAACTTAAGCTTAATTTGGGTGGAATCGGATCTCTTCCTGTGTTGTAACGTGTGGGGCGAAGCCGAATCCACCGAGGAAATACCGAGTAAAGTCAAGACCTTCTTTAGGCGTGAGGGCATGATTGTGCAGGAAGTAGAAGTTGTCGAAACGGGTTACACGGTCATCTGCGGTACTTGCTGTAAATGCCCCGCAGATCACAACATTCGTGTGCAGCTTCCTTCGGTTTTTAAAGCTAAAGCAGCTTCCTTTGGTTTTGAGGAATTCTAGAATCGCTTGAGGTCATTGATTTGAAAATTCCATTCTGGTGTTTCAAAGAGGTCGCTAGAGGGTATGTCAAACCAAGGATTTCCTGGGTTTTCCCTTGGGTTTTGTAGGATTTGAATGTCTTGAGCCGGCATATAGCTTTGGGCTAGAAGGAATCGCTTTTCTCCCAAATCATTAACTACCATGTCTACTACGATGATGGCATGACCTGGACTCCCTCCTTGGATGAAAACGTCTCCTATTTCGATGTCATGGATGGGGATGGGCTTTAACTCTTTGGCGAGCGATAAGGTGCCAGCATAGGCGAAAACCATGTTCATGTAGGAGCGGAATTGGGCGTAGGAACTCGAAGGTGCCTTGGATTTTACCCAACTAACTGTATTCCCGTTCACCTTGATTCGATACCCTTGTCGCCATTTATGGAAGGTCATGTCGAAGCCATTGGTAAGATCAAAACGGATATCATCATAGCGTTTTATCTGGTACAAGTATTCACCTCTTAGGCGCATAATGGCATCTGCACATTGCTGTAAATCTCTCTTACCAATATCCATGTCTACCACGGCTAGGTATACTTTTCTGGCTGGTTTCTCAGAGCCGTCATAATATCGCACCGGGCTTCCGTCTGCTTTTAGCGGTAGCTGTTGCAGATAGTTTTGAAAAGTTCCGGGAGAATGGGATACCCTTTTGAAACCAGGTGGAGCTACAAAACGGTCCTTTACGATCTTACCGCTAGGGTCTATTGGGCTCCATTCGGCGTTTTGAGACTTCGAAATTGATAAGGATTTGGTCCCTTGTATTTCCTGCGAATGAGAGGTACAGGAATACCAAGAAAATAGCAATAGAAGGAGCAGATGAGAAGTTTGACAATTTGACATGGGGCTTAGTGGTTTGGATTGATAAACTTATAACTCCACTTCAAGGGAACTTATTTTACTTGCTTTTCATTACAGGAATACATAGCTTGCAAGCCAAGTGTAATGATTTCTATTATCCTTTCACTTGTGCCCTTCCCACTAGATAAACCAATGCTTTAAACGTTTATTTTTTTACTTGAAATGGTACAGTATGGTACAGGAGCCAGATACTTTGGAAAAAAGTATACTTGAGCAATTGACGGCGGTGAACAAAGCGAGTCGTCTTTTAGTAACGCTTAATGATGAAGAAATTGCCAAAATCTTAAATGAATTGGCTGATTTAGCGATTGCGGAAATACCCTATATTCTGGCAGAGAATGAGAAGGACTTGGAGCGGATGGACCCGAATAATCCAAAGTATGACCGACTCCTGTTAAACCCCGAGCGCTTGCATGGCATTGCTGCTGACCTTCGGAAGGTGGCAGAATTACCCTCTCCACTAAATATCACATTGGAAGAACGCAATTTGCCAAATGGGCTTGAACTAACACGAGTGAGTGTACCTTTGGGCGTGATTGGAATTGTCTTTGAATCAAGACCCAATGTAACTTTTGACGTTTTTGCGCTTTGCTTGAAATCGGGCAATGCCTCTGTGTTGAAGGGCAGCCGTGATGCCCATTATTCCAATATTGCAATTGTAAAGCTGATCCATCAAGTACTAGAAAAGAGAGGTTTGAAAAATGTTTGCTATCTGGCTCCCAGTGAAAGAGAGGCTTTACCGCACATTTTACAAGCAGATAGATTTGTAAATACGATTATTCCCAGGGGAAGTCAAGGCTTAATCAATTTCGTTCGGGCCAATTCTAAGGTGCCGGTGATTGAGACTGGTGCTGGAATTGTCCACACGTATTTCGACAAAAGTGGAGATCTAGAAAAAGGGAAGGCCATCGTAGAGAATGCAAAGTCCCGGAGGGTCAGTGTTTGTAATGCTTTAGATACCTTGTTGATTCATCAGGACCGATTAGTGGATTTACCTGCTATCCTGCAAGGCCTGAGAGAGAAACATGCCTGTAAAGTTTTAGCCGATCCCGAGGCCCTAGCTGTCTTGCAAGGCCATTACCCTGCTCCACTTCTGGAAGCCGTGCAGCAGGAGGACTTTGGAACGGAATTCTTGTCCATGAAGATGTCTGTGAAAACCATTCACAGCTTAGACGAAGCTTTAGATCACATTGCAACCTATAGTTCCAAACACAGTGAAGCCATTGTTGCGGAAGACGGTGAGACCATCGCCCGCTTTCTTACTGAGGTGGATGCTGCGGTTGTCTATGCTAACGCTTCTACTGCCTTTACCGATGGCGGGCAGTTCGGAATGGGAGCAGAAATAGGCATTAGTACCCAGAAATTACATGCCCGTGGGCCAATGGCCTTACGGGAGCTAACCAGCTATAAATGGTTGGTGAAGGGCGATGGACATATTCGCCCTAGTTCTTAGTAGCTGACAGTAGCGCCTTTGAGAACCCGTCTTTTGTTTTCAAAGGCACTACTTTTTCTTACTTTAAACTTTTCCCATCGAGCCCAAATTTTTACCTCCGGATGAGCTATACTTCGCCGAGCATTATGGTGCCTCGGATTACGCTTTAATACAAGTTAGTCTTGAAAAAATCGAAGGAGAGCGTTTAGACGTCAATTATGATTTGCGGATGCGGCTCTGTGAATATTATCGGGAAAACCTCTCTCAATGTTCCATACTTCTGCTGTTGGATCTTTACCGATCATTAGCCGAAAGTAGCAAGCTTACCTTCAGCGTTTACAACTACTTCCATCTCTTTGCCAATGAGATACTGGAGAGGTATGGGACGAAATACTTCGACATCTATCATGAAGGGGCCAGACAATCTTTTGATACTTTGCTGGCCAGTGCCCAACTCAGCCTTAGTCATTCCCGTGTGCAAGAATTAATATCCTTCCTAGAGGAACGCTTAGAAAGTTTGGAAGAACAGGAAATGAAAAAACAGTACGCTTTAATGCTGAAGCGCTTCCAAGGCTTGTCTTCGCCTGCTCCTTGAATAGACAATAACGCACCAAATCGGCCATTTACTCAATAAACTACTCCCTGCAATCATTTGAGATTGCCCCTTCTTGCTGATGCTCCTACCTTTGAAATAACCAAAAAGGGAAAATTTTAACGCTTCTCCCAAGAAACCAAAAAACCGAAGATGAAAATGTACAAATTAATCCTAACGGTCACATTGGTGGCCCTTAGCCTGCTGACGAGCCGTGCTGTAAGCGGACACGGAAAACTCTACGACCCTCATTCCTTAGATACTCCTGCTTTCATTGTTCAAGCTGAAACGGCACCCCAAAAAATCAGCTTCATGGCTTCTAATCTTCAGAAGCGCCCGACTAAAATATGGCTGGAAGATGAACAAGGCAAGATCTTGTTTAAAGCAAAGGTGCGTAACCGCAACACCTATGGCAAAACTTTTGATATGAGTACGATAGCCAAAGGCGCATATCGGCTCGTTATTGAACAAGCCCCAGGCCAGCGCATCGTTGAGTCTATATACCTAAAATAGAATCCTGAAAAGTAACAGATTGATCATTGAGTGTTAATGGGCTAGTATGCAGCAGCAGCTAGCCCGTTATTTTTTTTAACATTTTGACCCAAATAGAGAGCCAGAGATTTTTCTAAGTACCTTATTACCAATTGTTTCCTTAAAGTTTAGTTAATCCAGTACGATCCTTAGACTATTGACCGTCCCCCAGCTGTTTTATTATCAGTAACTACTTCAACAATAGGCACCTTTCCTTCCCTATTCACTTTCCGACGGTTTCAGGCGAATCAAATAACTAACCAAAAACAGAAGAAATGAAAAAGCTAATCGCTAGCCTTTTGGGCCTGTTGATCGTAGTGGGCCTTTCCGCTCAGTATTCAACTGATAATAGAAAACTTACACGTGCAGAACGCAAAGAGATTAAAGCTCAAGAAAGAGCTGAAAGAAAAGAGAAGATCATTGAAGCCATCAAAGATGGACGGTTTGTGATCGAAGCCTATATATTAGAAGATAGATATGGCCGTTTTTTCCAGGTTTCACCGGTGACGAATTTCGTTTTGGTAGATAGTACAGAAGCAACGATACAGTTTGCTCTACCTGGCCGGATTGGTGGATGGAATGGCCTGGGAGGTATTACTGATCAAGGAAGAGTTCGCAATATTGAGTTTGCGAAGAAAATGTCTAAGTACGGAGTGAGTTTTGAAATGGATATCCAAGGCCCCGCCTTTGGTTCCTCTAGAGTGTATGTAGACGTGAATGAAGAAGGGCTTGCCGTCATGCGGTTCTCTGGTGCCTTTGGCGCTCGCTTCAACATGCGAGGGAATTTTGAGCTGCTGGAGGACTCCAATATATACAAAGGGATAGCACGGTTTTAGCTGCGGTACGGATAGAGAAAAGGGCCTGTCAAAATCAAATTTAACAGGCCCTTTGCTGCGCTTGCACAATTCCTATCTAGCTGAAAAACGCCACATAGTCTGAGTGGTATAGCGTTTTCCCGCTCCTAATCTAGTACTAGGGAAATTGGGCTCGTTGGGAGAATTCGGGAAGTGCTGGGTCTCTAGACAGAATCCGGTTCTGTATTCATAGGTTTTACCCTTACCGCTTACACTTCCATTTAGAAAGTTTCCAGAATAGAATTGTACGCCCGGCTCTTCCGAAAAAACCTCTACTGTACGTCCTGTACTGTTTTCGCCGAAATAAGCAATTAACTCCATACCGGTACTGGCCTTGTTGATCACATAATTGTGATCATATCCACCGCCGATCTTCAGCTGTTCATGTTCCTCATTAATCTGAGCACCGATAGCTTTAGGGTTTCTGAAATCGAAAGGGGTACCTTCAACGGGCATCAGTTCTCCGGTGGGAATAAGCGTTTCATCAACGGGTGTGATATTGTTAGCTTTGATCATTAATTGATGATCGAGGATATCTCCTTCTCCCTTTAAGTTAAAATAGGTGTGGTTGGTGAGATTACAGATGGTGGCTTTATCGGAGGTGGCAGAATATTGCATAAAAAGCTCATTCTTATTGTTTAGTAGGTAGGAGGTCTCTACGGTCAATCTACCGGGATAACCCTCTTCCATGTCTTCACTTACATAGGTTAGTTTCACACCTATGGCATCATCCGTCTTCAGCTCTTCGGCGGACCAAAGTTGTCGACCAAAGCCTCCAGGCCCACCGTGTAGGTGATTTGGACCGTTGTTCGTAGCTAGGGTGTATGTCTCATCGTCTAGGGCAAATTTGCCTTTGGCAATTCGGTTACTGTATCGACCGATGGTGGCGCCAAAGTAGGGGTGCTCGCCGAGATATCCCGCTAGGCTATCAAAACCCAAGACGATATCTTCAAACTGCCCGTTCTTATCTGGCGTTTTGAGGGAAATGAGTAAGGCCCCGTAGTTGATCACTCGGGCTTCAATGCCATTCTTATTGGTAAAAGTATAGATGTCTACGGGGCCATCCGGACTTTCGCCGAAGGGAGCCTTACTAATGCTTAAGCCCTCTGTTTGGGCGGGAAGATCGGCAGGGCCTTCGGCTTCTGTAGGCTTAGATTCGGAATTACAGGCGACTAGCAGCAGTCCAATGGCAGCTAGTAGGAAAGTGTGCTTTAAAAATGTCATAAGTTGGTCTTTTACTTATATTCCTTTTGCTATCTGGAAATATACTTCATTCCATTGTAATTCCTGTTTAAAGGGGCGGATTTTGGTTTCGGAGTCGATTAGGAGGTATTCGATACCTGCCATCTCCGCATAATCTTCCAGGTATTCGGCGGTGAGGCATTCGCTATAGCAGGTGTGATGGGCACCACCGGCCAATATCCAAGCCGCTGCTGCGGTCTTTAAATCCGGATGTGCTTCCCAAAGCACTCGGGCCACGGGTAGTTTTGGGAGTTCTTGCTCTGGTGCTACGGCCTCTACGTTATTGACCAAGAGACGGAAACGGTTGCCGAGATCAATCAGGGAAGCGTTTAATGCAGCTCCCGCTCTTGCGTCGAATACTAACCTGACTGGATCAGCTTTCCCACCAATGCCCAATGAGTGTATTTCACAATTAGGTTTCCCCGCAGCAATGGAAGGACAAATCTCCAACATATGTGCCCCCAGAACCTGCATCCGAGCCGGATCAAAGTGATAAGTGTAATCTTCCATAAAAGAGTTGCCGCCTGCTAATCCACGGCCCATGACTTTCATGGCTCTAACCAAGGCCGCAGTTTTCCAGTCGCCCTCTGCTCCAAAGCCATAGCCATCTGCCATCAACCGCTGTACGGCTAATCCCGGTAGCTGCTTCAACCCATGGAGGTTTTCGAAAGTATCTGTGAAAGCCATAAATCCTCCTTCTTCCAGGAAGGCCCGTAATCCGAGCTCTATTCGAGCTGCCTCCAAAAGAGAGGCGCGCATTTCACCTTCCTGTTGTAGACTTCGCGCAATGTGGTAGCTGTCTTCATACTCTTTCACCAATTGATTGATGGCTGTATCACTAACTGCATTTATCTTGTTCACCACATCTCCAAGCCCATAACCATTAACCGAATAGCCGAATTGAATTTGGGCTGAAACCTTATTACCTTCAGTAACCGCTACTTCCCGCATATTATCACCGATTCTAGCGACTTTCAGGTTTTGTGTCTCCATCCAACCGCAAGCGGTCCGAGCCCAGATACCAAGTTTTTCTGCTACCTCCGGGTCTTGCCAATGTCCTACCACTACCTTTCGATTTCGGCGCATCCTGGTATTGATAAATCCAAACTCGCGGCCTCCATGAGCCGACTGGTTCAGGTTCATGAAGTCCATATCAATTTCCAACCAAGGGATGTCTCTGCCAAATTGAGTATGTAAATGAACCAGGGGTTTCTGTAATAGCTGCAAACCACGAATCCACATCTTGGCCGGTGAGAAGGTGTGCATCCAGGCGATCACACCTACGCAGTTTTTAGCAAGGTTTGCTTCGCGACAAAGTTCGGCGATGGCATCTGGTGTGGTGAGTACAGGTTTGAAGACTACCCGGGTAGGGATATAAGCCGCTTCATGTAGAGCCTTGGCAATGCGCTGAGAGTGCGCTGCCACTGTTTTCAGCGTTTCTTCACCATATAGGTGTTGACTCCCGGTGATGAACCAGGTCTCATAAGTTTGTAGATCCGTCATGTTAAACTATTTGTATTTAGCAGGCCAACGGCTGAATGTATGATAGCCTTTGGCCTGCTAAAAGAAAGGGATAAATGAGCGTTTTATTAACCGCTAAAAGATATCATAATATAAGCTACGATCGCAACAACAATGAGAGAGAAGATAATATCCCAGATGGTGTAGCTATTGCGATTGGCTTCTTTTTGTTCATCTGTTAGTGTCCGGTAAGTAAGACCTTTTAGGCGTTCTACTGCCGGAGCATCTGTTACTAAACTCACCGTAATGGTTACAATCACGGAGAATAAGAAGAACCATGCTGCGAAAGTCAGGAAGTTCATGTCTCCCAGGGTATGCAAGAAACTACCCGGAGTCAAGCTTTCTTTGCTGAGCTCTAGGGCAATTCGAATGGCACCTACAACCAAGCCACTGACGAGCGTAGCCATAGCTCCTTTGCCATTGATTCGTTTAGAGAATAATCCCAAGAGGAATACGGCGGTAATGGGAGGGGCAATGTAGGATTGTACCGATTGTAAGTACTCATATAGCACCCCAGAAATATTTTGCATCACCGGGATCCAGGCAATACCAGCTATTACTACAAATAAGGTAGCAATCTGCCCTACTCTAACCAATTGCGTTTCCGAAGTTTCTGGGCGAATCTTTTTGTAAATATCTACGGTGAATAGGGTAGAGCAGGAGTTGAAAACGGATGCCAAAGAACTCATTAAGGCAGCCATCAAGCCCGCCGCTACCAATCCTCGTAATCCGTGCGGCAAAACACTCGTCATCAAAGCGGGAAAAGCCTGATCGGGAGTGTCCCAGTCCAACTGCCCTTTCTGCTTCAAAGCCAGGGCAATCACGCCAGGGATCAAGAAGATGAAAACGGGGAAAAGCTTAAGTAAAGCGCCCCAGATCGTTCCTCGCCGCCCTTCAGTGATGTTCTTAGCGGTCAGTGCTCGTTGTACAATGTATTGATCCGTACACCAGTACCATATACCTACAATAGAGCTTGTGATGACTAAGCTAGGCCAAGGAAATTCGGGGTCGCTAGCGGAGCGCCACATATTGAAATATTCCGGTCCAACTGTCTCCCTTAGTTCTGTAAATCCTCCTACGGCTTGTAAGCCCAAGATCGTGAGTAAGCCTGCACCTAGCAGAAGGATGACCGCTTGTAAAGCTTCGGTGTATACTACGGCTCTCATTCCTCCCAATACCGTATAGGCACCGGTAAGTACTACCGTAGCCAAGGCGCCTTCCCAGAAATCAATTCCCAGGAGCGTGGCGATCACGATACCACCCGCGTAGACAGTCACAGAAACCTTTGTCAGGACATAAGCAATCAAAGAAAAGATGGACAGAAACCAGCGTGTATTGGGACCATAGCGTCTTTCCAAAAATTCAGGCATCGTAAAGACGCCAGCTCTAGCGTAAAAGGGCAGGAACACCCATCCCAACATGAGCACGCACCACGCATGCAGCTCATAAATCAGAAGTGGCATTTTATCTGATGCACCTGTGCCGGCAAGACCGACCACGTGCTCTGAGCCAATATTTGAAGCGAAAATCGAGGCTCCCACGACAAACCAGCCGACATTTCGGCCAGCGAGGAAATAGTCTTCAGTGTTATTTGTCTTTTGGCGGATCACCCAATAAGCAATGGCCAGTAAAATCAAGAAGTACCCACCGATGACAATCCAATCAAGTGTGTTGATACTTTGCATAGTAACAAGGTATAGATGGTTATTGAATCTCCTTCGTAGTCGCGAAAATCATAGGTAGGGCAGCCGCAAAACTACCTTTTTTATATCTTTTTCCAGTGCTCTTAGCTCAGACATCTGAAGTTTCCAAAACTTCGGATGTCTGAGCCAAGAGCAAATGGGGTTACTCTTGTCCGTAGTAAGCATTTTTGCCATGCTTACGTTCGTAGTGCTTTTGGATCAATGCATCTGGGAGGCGTGGTGCATCTGGGCGAATCTGACGCGTTAACCACGCCATTTTAGCCACCTCTTCCAGCACCGCACTATTGTACACTGCTTTTTTTACCGTCTCCCCCCAAGTGAATGGGGCGTGATTGGCTACTAGAATCATTTCTACTTCTTCGGGGCTCAGTTTTTTGGCCTTCAGCGCATCAATGATCTGAAAGCCAGTCATATGTTCGTAGTTACCTTGAATCATTTCCTCAGACATCACTGGTGCACAAGGGATATCTACCGTTAAATGATCGGCATGAGTAGTGCCGAAAATGGGGATATCCGTTTGCGTTTGGGCCCAGGCTGTGGCGTAAGTGGAATGCGTGTGAACAATGCCTCCAATGTGTGACCAATGCTTGTACAGCACCGCATGGGTCTTGGTGTCCGAACTCGGCCGCATCTCCCCTTCCACGATTTCTGCTTCAAAATCTACAATTACCATGTCTTCCAGGCGAAGGTCAACGTATGGAACGCCACTGGGTTTGATGGCAAAGACTCCTCGATCTCTGTCAACGGCACTGGCATTTCCAAAGGTGAATAAGACCAGCCCCAATTTGGGTAAGTCCATATTTGCCTGATAAGCCGCTTCTTTAATCGACTGATATTGGGACATAGTTAGCTAAGTTTTTCGATTGCTCCACCAAACATTTGGTATTGCTGATAGATCTGATCATAAGTGGCCGCTGTGTTGGGGTCAGGTAAATATTCCGCATCGAAACCGGCTCCCATCTGCTCCATGGCCTGACTCACATTTTCGTATATTCCAGCAGCCGTGGCCGCAAACATTGCGGCTCCTAGAGCACAAGTTTGTTCTGAGCGCGCAATCTTGATGGGGCGGTTCAAAATATCAGCCATGACTTGCATAATGAAAGGGGATTTTTTTGCCACACCACCTAAGCCTATAACTCCCTTGATCGGGATGCCCTCTTCTTGAAATCGTTCAACGATTTGCCGAGCCCCAAAACAGGTGGCCTCGACCAAGGCTCTGAAGATTCTCGGTGCATCACTGCCAAGGTTAAGCCCCATGATGGCTCCTTTGAGGGATTGATTGGCATCTGGAGTTCGTCGGCCATTGAGCCAATCTAGAGCTACGACACCGGAAGCGCCAGGATCTAGCTTTTCCGCCTCTGCGGTAAGTTTAGGGATCAAGGCATCGAGACTTTCTGCGATGAGTTTGGCTTTTAAGGTATCATCGATTAACGTACTTTCACTCAATACTTGTTCTAATGGCCAGGCCAATACTTTTTTGAACCAAGCGTATACATCTCCAAAGGCGGATTGGCCGGCTTCCAGGCCCATCATGCCAGGAATAATGGAACCATCAACTTGGCCACAAATGCCCCGGATGAGTTTATCCCCCACCTCTTGCATCGGTGCCACTAACATATCGCAGGTAGAGGTGCCCATCACCTTACTCAGAAAGAATGGCTCCAATTCACCGCCTACTGCTCCCATATGTGCATCGAAAGCCCCGACACCTACTACTACATCTGTACGTAAACCCAATCGCTCTGCCCACTCCGCACTGAGTTGTCCGGCAGCCACATCAGAAGTATAGGTGTCTTGGTACAACCGATCTCTGAGGCCGTCTAATAATGGATCGAGCTTAATGAAAAATTCATTAGGTGGAAGGCCCTCAAAATCTTCATGCCATAGTGCTTTGTGCCCCGCAGCACATCTGGATCGCTTCATTTCGCTAAGCTGATTCCCCCCTGTCAGCAAGAAGGGAATCCAGTCACAATGCTCGACCCAGGAGTGGGCCTTTCCTCTGACTGCCTCATCTGTTCGGAGGGTCTTTAGAATTTTCGCCCAAAACCATTCGGAGGAGTAGATCCCACCTTCGTATTTGGTGTAATCAACTTCCCAATGGCTACATAGCTCATTGATTTCCGCTGCTTCTTTGATGCCGGTATGGTCTTTCCAAAGAATGAACATGGCATTCGGGTTATCCTCGAATCCCGCTGTCAGAGCCAAAGGCGTACCCGTGTCGTCTACCGCTACCGGCGTTGATCCGGTGGTATCTACGGCAATGCCGCGTACGGCCATAGCTGTACCATTCGGGGCAGCCACCAGAGCTGTCTTTATGGTCTTTTCCAGACCTTCTATATAATCAAGCGGATGTTGGCGGAATTGATTAAGGGGTGGATCACAAAATTTTCCTTCTTTCCATCTTTGGTAATAGTGAACGGCACTGGCAACTTCTGCACCATTTTGGGCATCTACAATCACGGCCCTAACGGAATCGGTACCATAGTCCAATCCTATCACGTAGCTTGCGTTGGTCATTTCGTTCTAAGTTCTAGATTTTAAAAGCAATGCCAAAGTAAGGAATCTTATAAAGTCTCTGGTGGCCTTTGGGGCAATTTTTCTGGGAAAGAACGATATTGCAAACTTTTCGATTAACTGAGCAATAATTATGGGTATTCTATTTGATATGGACGGAGTTATCGCTGATACCAATCCTTTTCATAAAATTTCTATACAACAATTTTGTGCTCGACATGGCATCGAGACTTCTGATGAATTTTTGCGGGAAAAAGTCTATGGCCGGGTAAATAAAGAGTGGATACCTAATTTATTTGGTGAACTCCTCCCGGCAGAGATTGAGGCTTTGGCCGCGGAGAAGGAACAGTTGTTTCGAGAACTCTATGCACCTCACCTAGAGGCAGTCGATGGATTGCTGGTGTTTTTGCAAATGCTCAAAGAGCATCAGATTAAGGCAGCAGTAGCTACCTCTGCCCCGCTTGATAATGCGGAGTTTATTCTTACTGGCCTAGATATTAAACATTACTTCCAAGCTGTGCTCCATTCTGCCGATGTAGATAAAGGGAAACCCCATCCTGAGATCTATTTGAAGGCAGCCGCGGCTTTGGGGGAATTGCCTGTGGATTGTATCGTCATTGAGGATTCTATTTCAGGGGTGAAGGCTGGATTAGTAGCGGGAGCCAAGGTGATTGCGATTACCACTACTCATGCGGCGAATGAATTTGATCCAGTAAACCTAATCATCCAAGACTTTGTAGGACTAGGGATTGAGCAATTGCAGGCCTTGTAGCCATTTTCTTTCCGAACCTCAGCCTTTAGTCTTCCTTGCTCCGTATATGAAGTAGAACCTATCTTTAGTTCTCATTGATCCCAATGTTATGTTCAAAAAACTATTGGTCTATAGCCTTACTTTATTTGCCTGCTTGAGTTGTGAAAAAGAGAAAGCTACGGAAGTTGGAAACATGAAATTGGAATTCTAACTTCCTTTTAATCTACTTGGCCAACTTCTTTGCTATTCTCCTTAGGTATCCACTTCTTTAGCTTATCAATAACATTTTGGAAGCCTTTCTCTTGGGCCAAATTTCTCCACTCCTGCGGGTCCTCTTTGTGATCATACAGTTCCTCAGAACCATCTTCGTACTGGATGTATCGATATCTTTCGTTACGGATAGTATGCCGTTTGTACCCCATAGTGGAAAGGGCAGGTCGATCCCAGGCGCGATTCGGGTTTTTCAAAAGCGGAACTAGGCTTTGCCCATCGGTATTTGGGTTAGTTGGAAGCTGGCAAAGTTCTGTGAGCGTAGGGTAAAGGTCCAATAAACTCACGGGACGACTGCACTGTTGACCTTCGATCATATCTGGCGTATGGATTAGCAGCGGTACTCGGTTGGCTTCTTCCCATAGCGCAAACTTTCGGTAATGCAGTTTTTCCCCTAAATGCCATCCATGATCCCCCCAAAGAACGACGATGGTGTTGTTTTTGTGTGGGCTTTTATCCAAGGCGTCTAAGATAAGTCCCAGGCAGTCATCAGCGTATTTCATGCTAGCTAAATACGCACGAACTGCTTCCTGAAGCTTTCCGAATCGCTTTAGCCGCTGATAATCACTTTTAGGATCAAGACCCTGAGCCATTTTTTTGCCAATCTCAGGGATGTCATCCAGGTCATCCTCTTGGATCGGGGGAAGTTGAATATCCTCCAGCGGGAATTGTTCCAGATATCCTTTGGGTACATACCAAGGAAGGTGGGGGCGGAAAATACCGCAGCCAATAAAGAAAGGTTGATCGTGTGACTTCAGAAGCTCCTCCGCGGCAAATTGAGCAGTTTTGAAATCGCTCGATTCTTCTAAAAAAACATTTTCAATGACTCCCCAGTCGAAATTCTTGTCTTTGTTTGCCTTCTACGGGCATACCCGAAGCCAAGATTTTGTTGGTTTTTATCTGGGTGCTTACCGAGACTTTTTCCCGTGGGATTGTGAAAGGCATCCCATTGTTCGGGCTCAGCACGTTGGCCCCGCGAGGAATGAAAAATTTTCCCCTTGGCAGCAGTAAAGTAACCGTGTTGGGAAAAGTATTTAGGTAAGGTTGTCGCCTTTTCTTGAATGCGCTCACTCTTCCACATGTCACTACTATTGTAGTAAACACCGGTCGTGGTGCGGACTCATCCCGGTTAGTAGTGCTACGCGGGAAGGGTTACAAGCTGGTACGACGTAGTAGGCTTTTTCAAATACCATACTTCTCGCAGCTAATTTGTCTAAGTTCGGAGTTTTGGCTTGAGGATGGCCGCCCAAGAACCCTACCCAGTCGTTGAGATCATCTACGGCCGATAAACAAGACATTGTAAGGGACTGTCTTTTCCTGCTGAAGAGCTTTGGAGGAAGAACTACAAGCCAGGCAAGACAACAATAGTAGAAAGACAAATAAACGGGAGTTGGAGAGGATGGAATCCATAGGAAGAATGTGATTTTTGGAATCAATAATTTGGGATCAAAGTCGGATTTCTAGCAATACTAACTTGGTTTTGATGTCTTTTTAGTTTTGCTGTATCGGTTTGCTTAGCATTTAGGGTAGTTTTTTTGGCTTCTATAAGGCCTAAGTCGAAAAAAAATATGCTGTAGATTGGAGGATGATTATATTACTTAAATTTCGGTCTTTGAGCCGAAAATGAACATTTGCAGGCCAATTATTGGATTTTAGACATGCTCTTACTTGATTAGAAAGCCTACACTCTTTGATGAACTATTGGTAGGAAAAAGAAATGACCCATGCGAAAGAGAATACTCTTATTAGCCGCTTGCCTCAGTTGTGCACTCTCCAGTTGGACCCAGCATTCTATAGCTAGAGAATGGAATGAGACCCTGTTGTCGGCCATTCGTAGAGAATTTGCTCGACCGACAGTACATGCCAGAAATCTATTTCACACTTCCATTGCCATGTATGATGTCTGGGCAGCCTATGATTCCACTGCTCAAACCTATTTCTTGGGTAAAACGCATGGAGATTATACTTGTCCATTTGAGGGCGTCCCAAGGCCAGAAAACCTGGAAGAAGCGATGAGGGAAGCCATTAGTTATGCCTGCTATAACCTAATGAAACATAGATTCAATAGTGCCCGAAGATTTGACGGCTTTGGGCCGGTGGCTGAGTTTATGAGTGAGCTGGGTTACGATGCGGATTTCACCGATACGGATTACAGTTCGGGCTCCCCAGCGGCACTTGGTAATTACATTGCGGAACAGTTGATCGCTTTTGGCTTACAGGATGGCTCCAATGAGCGTTTTTCTCATGCGAATCAATTCTACCAGCCGGTTAATTTACCAATGAATGTAGACGGAACGAACAGTCCGCCTCTGACAGATCCAAATCGTTGGCAGCCCCTTTCCTTCGCCATATTCATTGGACAAAGTGGGCAACAGGGAGACGATACTCCTCAATTTCTAAGTCCAGAGTGGGGTAGGGTACAACCCTTTGCTTTGCAAGAGGAAGATTTGACGATCCATGAGAGAGACGGTAATGAATACTGGATATACCATGATCCCGGACCTCCTCCATTTCTCAAGAGGGACGATCCCCAGGCTATGATGGAAGCTTACAAATGGAATTTCTCCCTTGTAGCCTTGTGGTCGGCGCACATGGGCCCTTTTACCGATGAAGTTTGGGATATTTCGCCGGCCTCTATAGGCAATTTGGGGCCTTTGCCGACTACCCTAGAGGAGTACAAGGCATTTTACGATCCCTTTGAAGGGGGTGACAATAGCCGAGGGCACGACCTCAACCCCTCTACCGGGCTTCCTTACGAACCACAATTGGTCAAGCGAGGCGACTACGCTCGTGTATTGGCGGAGTTTTGGGCAGATGGCCCAGATTCAGAAACGCCTCCTGGGCATTGGTTTACCATCTTAAATTATGTGAACGATCATCCCCTTTTCGAGAAGCGATTTGCCGGAAAAGGGGAGATTCTGGATGATTTGGAGTGGGATGTAAAAGCCTATTTAACCTTGGGAGGTGCTATGCATGATGCAGCGATTTCTGCCTGGGGTATTAAAGGGTATTATGACTATATACGCCCTGTATCCGCCATTCGGTATATGGGCAAGAAGGGGCAAAGTAGCGATCCGAACCTACCTAGTTTTGACCCAGAGGGACTCCCCCTTATTCCAGGGTATATAGAGCTGGTGAAATCTGGAGAAACGCTTGCTGGTAATAATGATGAAAATGTAGGTAAAATAAAATTATATGCTTGGCGGGGGCCTGAGGCGATCCCTGATCCGAGTGAATATGCGGCTGGCGTCAACTGGGTATTAGCAGAAAAGTGGTGGCCCTACCAACGGCCTACCTTTGTAACCCCGCCATTTGCTGGATATGTCTCTGGTCACTCCACCTTTTCGAGAGCGGCGGCGGAAGTGCTGACCTTGTTGACCGGTGATGAGTACTTTCCAGGGGGAATGGGAGAGTTTCATGCTCCTCAAAACGATTTTCTCGTCTTTGAACAAGGGCCAAGTACTGATGTAACACTACAATGGGCTACTTACAGAGATGCCTCTGATCAGACTAGCTTATCGAGGATATGGGGGGGGATTCATCCGCCAGTGGATGATATCCCCGGAAGGATCATTGGGGAAAAAGTCGGGATAGCCGCCTATAACCATGCTGTCCAGTATTTCTTTGTGGATAAGGATCAGGATGGTGCCTTTGAGCAGGATGATTGTGACGATACCAATGCCAGTATTTTCCCTGGCGCCCCAGAAATCTGTGATGGCATCGATAATAATTGTAATGGCTTGATAGATGAAGGCATTCCCATTATGATCTATTTCGTGGATGCCGATGGAGATGGCTTTGGCAATCCAACGCTTTCCATTGATACCTGTGCCCTTTCACCTCCTTCCGGCTATGCAAACAATGGGGCAGATTGTGATGACAACAATGCTGCTGTGAACCCAATTGACAGCGAAGATTGTAGCCCGAGTTCAGATAATTGTGGCCCAAACCAAGTGATTACTCGCTTCTTTCGGGATCAAGATGAGGATAATTTTGGGGACGCTGCCGCTTTTATGGACACTTGTCTGATGGCCCCCCCTATGGGGTATGTAACCAATGATCTGGACTGTGATGATGGTAATGCTGATGTTAATCCAGCAGCCGAGGAGATTTGCGATGGTATTGATAATAATTGTGATGGTCAGCAGGATGAGTGGTTGTCCTTCCAAGAGTATTTTCGAGATCAAGATGGAGACGGTTTTGGCAAGGCTACAGAATCTATTTCATCTTGTCTAACCTCCCCTCCCGTTGGCTATGTTTGGGATCGAACAGATTGCGATGATACGAATGAAAATATCTATCCCACAGCAATAGATGAGGCAGATAATGGCATAGATGAAGACTGTTCAGGGAAGGACCTCTTGCTGACCTTCAAGATTTATCCTAATCCTACTAGAGATCAGGTGACGATCCATGTACAAACCGAGGGATTAGTGGTGGCCAATCTATACGACTTTAGTGGAAGAAAAGTATTGACTCGTCAGCTTGTTATTGAGCAAAACCAGGGCCAACTAAAGCTGGGAGCGATCGCTCCTGGTGTATATGCCCTAGAACTCCTCAAGGAGGGAGCGCGCGTAATGACGAGCCGCGTTATGCGGTATTGAGTTGTAAGTAAAAAGGATTGACCAGGAAAGCATCGTTTTGCACCTAGCCAATCCTTAACTTAATAGGCATATCAAGTGATGTGCCCTACAGGGGGACCAGTAGGACCATTAGCGTTCACTTGTCGCCATTAGGATTAAACTACCTATTAAAACATGGTTCTATCCTCTTTGAAGAAAATCGACCACAGCATCCACTACTCGTGGCTTTGTTAAGCGATGACCACAGCCTTCTGTGATGATCAATTCTGGGTTTTGAAGGGTAGCTGCTAGCCTGTAAGCGTGGTTTACTGGGGCAATGCGATCGTACTGATCATGAATGATCTGTATTTGATCAACCTGACTTTTCGTCAAATGCTGGGTAAGTTCCAGTTGATCGATATGCCTTCCAGATAATCGTTTAATTTCCGTTTCAATGGATTCAATCAACCTTGGTTTTAATCCTAAATAATTGGCGAACTGGTCTAGTAGTCCTTTGGGGCTGGAAAAAGTACCTAGTAATACCATTTTATTAGGCCTTGGACATGTGCTCTGGGATAAACCTATCACCCCGGCCATGGCACCAATGGAATGTCCAACTAGAGCGTGCAAAGGAGGTAAGGTTTCTAAGACTCTTCTAGCTACTTCGATATACTGTAAAAGGGTTAAGGAAGTGCCTTTGGACCGTCCATGCGCCGGAGCATCAATAGCGATGACGCTGTACCCCGCTTCTACTAAGCGAGGGATGAAGGCGCGCCAACGAGTAGCGTTGGTTTGCCATCCGTGTAGGAGTAAGATAGCAGGTCCATCTCCCCAAACGTAGCCCTTTACGGAGTAATCAAAATCTGAAAAATCCAGTGGCCAGGCGTTTTCTAAGAGAATACGCTCATCCACTTTGAGGGGAATCCGTTTCGGGGTGGATAGTAGCCCAAAGGCGAGCTGCCCTCCTAGCTTCGGACTGAAGTCATGTACAAAGTTTAATGCTTTTCCCAGCCATCGATAGTACTTCGGGTGAAGTTTTCGACCAGCAGTGGTTCTTGCGCCTACCTGAGTGGGTAGACCGATAGAATTTGTTTTCATTGGTGTTAATGGGTTTGTCGTGTTGACTTTAGGTTTTATACCACAAAGTTGTCCAACAAACTGCCTACGCGCTAGCTGAAAAACTGCCAAAGGGAAATTTGGTGGTTTTCCTCTACCATTATGATAATGTCTCTTATTTGTTATGAGCAGGAGTTACTCCTTGTTGTTCATATGGAATCCAGACCGTCATGAAATCTTTTCCACGATTAGCCCAAGCGTAGTAAGGAATAGCGGTGAGTGAAAGGGGCGTCGCTGTGACTTCGCCAGCTTTTGATCGTTCAAATAAATTTCCGCGCATCTGGATGGTCTGTATTCCAGACAGCAAATCTTTTTGGAAGGAAGAACGGACGGGCGCATTGATATCCATCTGTACATGAAGTACCCGTTCATCTTCTTGGTCTTGCCCTTCCAAGCAATACATAAGCGGACCTCTCTGTAAAGCTGCCTTATAGCTATTGTTCTTTACATTGGGATGAGCCAAGACTCTTCGCACAGGCATAGGAAAGTACAGGCTAATTTTATCCCCGACTATCCAGGATCTTTTAACTACCGCGTACCCCTCTTCAATGGGCAAATCTACTTCCAAATCGTTGATCTTGATTCGGATTTGATCTCCATTTCTATCCATAAATCGATAAAGATCACTAGAGATAGCTTGATTCTGTGTCCAGCCGGGAATTCGAAACTTAAATGTATTGGTGGCGGAGTCGCTAGTCTCTACGGTAATATCAATCTGACCATCCCAGGGATATCGAGTTTCCTGTTTTAAGGTAAGTTCACCATTGTTCATGGATAGGGTGGCGGTTCCGGCGATATACAAATTAAAGAAGACTTCATCCTTGCGGAAAGCATATTGATACGCTGGGATAGAGGGGATGAATCGAGCAATGTTAGAGGGGCAGCAGGCACAGTTGAACCAGGGGCTACGTTCTTGGTCTTTGTGAGCTTCCAAGACATTGGGGTAAAAGAAGCGATCCCCGGAAAGGGACAAACCTGAAGGCAGGGCATTGTATAGCGTTTTTTCCAAAATGTCGATGTACTTGGCTTTCCCATGCATCAGGAAAAGTCGATGATTCCAAAAAATATTAGCAATTGAAGCACAGGTCTCACAATAAGCATCGGCATTGGGTAGGTGATAGTCCGCTGAAAAGCCTTCATTTTCGCCAGTTGATCCAATTCCGCCCGTCACATATAGCTTTTTGGCCACCACATCTTCCCAGATGCGGTCGATGGCTTTCACATAGGCTTCATTACCCGTGAGGGCGGCAATATCGGCCATTCCCGCATACATGTAGGTAGCCCGCACGGCATGGCCTACGGCATAGGATTGATCCACTACCTTTGCATGAGCTTGGCTATACGCTGCTCCATCAGGCCCCCTAACGTCCAGAAAGAATTGAGCTAACTTCAGATATTTTTCCTCTCCCGTAATTCTATAGAGTTTGGCCAACCCGATTTCGATTACCTGGTGACCAGGAGGGCGTTCTATTTTGCCCCATCCAAATTCACGATCGACCAGATCTGCATTTTTTAAGGCTACATCCAGCAGTGTTCTTTTACCCGTTGCCCAATAGTGAGCTGCTGCGGCCTCGTAGAGGTGACCGACATTGTATAGTTCATGACTTAGGTCATGCGTAAGCTCCCATCTACTACTACCTGCCCATTGGTGGGCTGAATCGGCATCGATGGTGCGGTTTGAATACAAATAGCCATCTTCTTCTTGCGCTGCGGCAATAATTTCAATAATGGAATCAATCTTGGCCTCAAGAAAGGGGTCGGCTTCGAGTTGGAGGGCATAAGAGGCCCCTTCTAAGATTTTGAAGACATCGGAATCGTCAAAAGGGTATTTTGTACAAAAATTACCTTCCTGTTGGCCGGCAGCTCTCCGAAAGTTATCGATTCTGCCGGTTTCCTCACATTGTTGTAAGGTATAGTCCAGCGTAACATGTTTGTGGGTTAATAACCTTGGCGCCCAGAATTCATCGGCTAGACTTACTTCTGTAAAGGGTAGAGGTTGAATAGGATAGTCCTTTTGAATTCCAGCTTTACTGGGGCTAGTTGATTGGGGAGGCACAGAAGTGTCGGGGGCCTTTACTCCACAAGCGAAACTTAGGCAAATTAAGAAGAATAAAGCTAAGCAGGTCTTTATGTAGGGATTCATGTCTGGCCAATTTGACTGGAGATGAGCAGTACTTTTGATCAAGATACTATCTTCTTAGTCAAAAAGGGAATTATTGGAAGGGCAAGGAAAACTTGGGTAAAAAAAGAGCCCCGGTCGGGGCTCACGGACAATGTTTATAATCATTTCTTTCTATTCAAGAGCTTTCTCCCAAAAGCCCGTGAATAGAAGAGGGGGCTAAGTGTTTTAATCTATTGCTAATTTACTAGGAATTGGTAAAATGTACCAGGACAAATTACCAGGTACATATACCCCTTGTTTTCTTTATATAAAAGGGAGTTTTTTTTATTATTTATTGATAAGTAATGATTTAGGTGTGTCTTTTAGAAATCCTATGATGATTTATTGCTTAATGAAACGCCCAATTCGTATGTCGTCTCCTGTCAATACTTGCAGATAATAGATACCTTCAGGGAGCTTGCGAACATCCAGCCGATTATGTGTTATCTGTACCCTGGTGCTTACATCTGTCCCATTACTGCTGTAGAGGCGCCATTTAATGTTGGAAAGATCCACCTCATCAGCCCACAAATACTGATTACTAGGATTGGGAAATAAGGGCAAGAATCGAGTAGCTGAGGGTTCGAACACCGGAGTTGTGTTTTCTTGCTGATAATGAAAGATTAACCCATTTGTACTGCCTAACCACAATTGATTGTCAACTGTATCCCAAGCTTTTATACCCCTCAGGGCAGATTCCTGATTAAAAGGAATAGGAAGTAAATCCCAATGGTAACCCCTGTCTCGGGATATTAAACAAACATCGCTAGCTAAAGTATGCTCCGTAGCATGCACTTTAGCAATAGCAATAATCTGGTCCTGACCCAAAGCAGCAAAACCATTGATTTGCAAAGAAACTGGTATTCCAGAGTCAGGCTCATATTCTGCCGATTCCCAAGATTGACCACCATTGCTAGAGACCCATATTTGATCCCCAGTTGATAAGTAACCAAAATTAGCGTCCTGAAAGAAAAAACGGTCTTCAAAATTGCCAACTGAGGCGGTATTGATGGGTATCCAGGCTCCATTGAGCGAAACTCGTTGGAAGAGGATATCATCATGGGACACGAACACCAAGTCATCGGAAGTGAATTGTAATCGACCTTTATTGAAGCCTTTTGGACTTTGATGAGCGATAAGTTCTCCTGACCAATGAGATTCACCATCACGCCTTTCTAATAAGACCAATTTCTCCCTACTGATCATACTGAGCACATATAGACTATGGTTGTGATAGGCTACATCCAAGGCCACAGTGTCGCCATTCATCAGCAACTGCTCCCAACTCATACCTTGATTAGTGGTTTTGTAAACATCTTTAGATGCCCCCAATAGCACGCCTCTACTAGCATCAGCGAAGTCCACCTTGGCAAAGTCATCGATGTAGGCGTGGGAGGCTATAGGAGGAGATAAGGTATCCCAGTTAGCTCCCGTTTTCATAAGTACTAGCCCATTTTCTCCGATGGCATAACCCCGGTCTGCTGTGACCATACTGATATCTTTAACTTGGGGATAAGGAAAAATAAGACTTTCCCAGGTCTCACCTCTATCTCCGCTAAATATCACGTTTCCTCCTGCGCCGGCAATCACACCTCGATCTCCTTCAAAGACTGCTGAAAGGGCATAGTTGCCTTGGGCCCCTAAATAAGGCCAAACAGGCAGATCGATAGGTATCCAATCTTCCCCTCCATTAATGGTGCGAAAGACTTGTCGGCCAGCAAAGAGACTGGAAGTAGTCCCAATAATTAGGCCTTCCTCTGCACTAAACCAATGCATATCATAGATTACTAGACCCGGGGAAAAGGTGCCCGGCAAGATGACTTCCTTCCAAGTCTGGCCATTATCAACTGAGCGGAAAAGCTTGTCTCGTGGTATGATGTAGTTACGATTGATCAGGGCGAGGTAGAGGATATTGTCAGGTGTAGCCGAGAGCTTGGCGTAGTGGTGATCACTGAGTCCATTCCCAGGCAGAATATTAGACTCCTCCCAGCTTTCACCCCCATCAATAGTGTGTAATATAAAGGATTTATATTCTCCTATGTTTAAAGCAATATCTGCCACTTCATAACCAAGAATAAAGCCTTCTTTTTCGGTTTTAAACACTACTTCGCTAAGCCTGCGATAAGGTGTTGTACTTGGATTCCAACGCATCTCCTCCCAGTTTTCTCCTCCATCTTCGGTTTTGAATATTTTCTCAAATGTACCAACTGCATACCCAACCGTTTCAGAGGGGAAATAGAGGTCAGTAAAGAATGCACTGCTGGCTAGATCAGTGGGATTGGCTACCAGTGATTTGACAATCTCCCAAGATTTTCCACCATCCGTAGTTTTTAGGATTTCCTGTTGATACACCATAAAACCAATGCTCTCAGATATGAACTGTACACCACTGTATACATCAGGGGTGGGGGAAACGCTGAGCTCATTTTTAAAGTTTTTCTGGAGATCATAGGAGTCCACTTGGGACCATGCTTTGGTGTCAAGATCTACTTGTAGGAGGTCATTGCCAAAGAGGAAAACTTTTGTACTTCCGGGAGCGGAAGTCAGATGATAATGACTGTTCTGAATAGCAGTAAGGTGTTCAAGACGCCATTGCGCCAGAGTTTGCTGATAGAAGGTCAGGAGTAATAACAGAACGGGTAATGGTTTAGATAACATAATTATAAATTTTTAACTGTTTTCATAGTAGGTCGATCTTGACCAAATGTGAATTATTCCCAATGCTGAGATTGGAATCCAAAAAATCTAGTGTTGGGATAGAGAAATAGAATAGTATGGGCGTTCAAATCGCCCTACTTTATGTACTAGAATGTAGGCAAAAGAAGTTACCTGGCTCTGCCCTTAGACTTGGACAGAAGGCAGTGAGAGTTGCTGCAAAAGTAGGAGCTTTACTGAGCGGATGCTCAGGCAAATGATTAGATGGTATGCTAAGATGAGTGTTTAGTCGATTGACTTAGTAACTGGGAAAAGAGGGGCGGAGTTCTTTCTTAGGGTATACCGCTTAGAATGTCCGTAGAGTCTCAGCTGGACCATTCCCTTCTGGAAGTTTATACGCTTTACTCAAGATCCACTTATCAAATTCAAAACCATCTTCTCGCATAGAGAATGTGATTTCGTGCCAGCCTGCTGTTGGAATATCTAAGTAGATTTGTTCCGCAACGCCACAGTGCACCTCAGCGGTTCGTTGCTTGCTTTCCCAAGTCCACTGTTTTTTGCCTTTGCACCATTGCATTCGCTGGCCACTAGCTGGCCACTGGCCATCTAAACCGACATGAATGCCATTGTCTTCAGAGCCAGTGGAATAGGCCCTCACCCATACATAATATTTACCTGGATTATTGAAGTAAACCAAGTAATGTAGCACAGCCATTTCACCTGCTGAATTGGTGAAGTTCTCTCCTGGAATTAGTTTTTCACTATGATTAGTTCTGGTATCCGGTAAAATTTCAAGATAAGCTTGACCACTGGCACTATGAGCGTGTGATGGATCAATATCAGGTTTTGGGCCTTCCGTCACTTGTTGATCTAGTCTGTACCACTGGCGAATACTGTCAATACTTTGCCCCACAAAATGTTCTGCTTCTACGACCACGAGCCCGTCCTTTTCTTCGAATAGAAAGGGCTGAGCAGGCAGGAAGCTGCTGCTACTGATACATAGCAACCAAAAGAGGTTCAGCTTGTTTACACACATGTTTTTCGTTTATATAATCGTAACGTTTTTTAGGTCGTACGATGGCTTAGCTTTTTTCTTTTCCGTCGCGGACACATCTACAGCCCGTATGCTCTAAGCCAGTGTCCGGGCTTGATTTCATGCGGGCTGCAACCCGGTAACCGGAGCAGTAGCTATCGTTACAAAGAAAAGATCCTCCTCGAACAACTTTCTTGGGGACACTGGGTTCCATGGGATCGAAACTATCAGTTGGACCCAATGGGTTTTGGACCGTTCTTGTAGTCTTAGCGGCTTGGTAGTAGTCATGTCGATACCAATCTGCACACCATTCCCATACATTGCCCGCCATATCGTATAAACCCAATGGGTTAGGGGGAAAACTCCTTACGGGGGCTAATCTTTCAAACCCATCTTCGACCACATGATTAGTTGGGAAATCCCCTTGCCAATAATTAGCCATTTGGGTAGAGACAGGCTCATTACCCCAGGGGTAGATTCCACCTTCTTTACCTCCTCTGGAAGCATATTCCCATTCTGCTTCCGTTGGCAGCCGCTTACCTTTCCATTTACAGAAGGCCATAGCATCGTACCAAGAAATATGTACGACAGGTTCGTTTTCACGCCCTTCCAGGTTCGTATCTGGCCCTTGTGGGTGTTGCCAATTGGCTCCTTTTATTACCGACCACCAATCCTGTGGACCATAGGCTCGATCGGCTGGAGGCGGACTGTGGAATACTAGCGAAAAGGGAGATAAATCGAGATCTTCCGGCAATACGGTACCTTCTGGTAATTGAGCTAGAATATCTTCGCGCGTAATTTCTTTTTCCGCGGTGGTAATGTATTTTGTTGCGTCGACGAATGCTCGAAATTGTGCGTTTGTAACTTCGGTTTCATCCATCCAAAAGCCATCAATGGCAGCGGGGTGTTCCGGATATTCATCTTCTCGTGCCTGCTCATTATCTCCTCCCATCACATAGTTACCACCCTCTACCCATATCATACCGTTCGTACTTTGAGCCTGCTCAGGATCTGCCTTCATGGCTTCCACTTCTTCCAGATAGGCAGGAATCAAACCTATGGCTGTGTATGGAGAAGCTTCTCCGGTATAACAGTGTACGGGGTCCATTTTAGTAATGTCGAGTCGCTCGCCAGGGCGATCTTTTTCCTCTTGGCAAGCCCAACAACTCATCAGTAGGAGAATAGCTAACAGTCTTTGTTTCATTATTCCAGTTTTTCGTTTTATGCTAAACAAAGAACGGAAAAGTTTTGTGGCTTATCAAAGTCTAGTCAATAGACCTCAAAAATCGAGTGGCCTCTGGTATAATGATGCTTCAGATTAGTGCTCAGCATCTTATTGTGGCCCCGGAATCAGTTCGAGGATGGTTTGGATTAACTGATTCTTACGTTGCGTCAATATTTGCTCACCGCCAGTACCCAACTGTCCTTTTTTCTTGATATCAGTGAGGTTACTCCTCAATAAAACTATGTTATTCTTTAAGTCCCCATCTTGTTTTTTGATCGCGATCTTATCTAATTCATCCAAGGCGGCCTTTATTTCCCCTTTGGCAATGAATTGTTGGATAATTTCTTTCTGACTTTGATGGTGCTTCTTTTGAATCTTTTCAAAAGTAAAATTGTCAATATTTTTTTGTGGAAGTTCTGTCAAAAAAGACAGTTCCTGTTCTAAGTTCTTTAGTCTTTCAATGCGAGCGAGGTTCTTCTTTTGTTGATGTGACTTCACATGCTTAATGATACGATGACCAATGTGGACACATATATCTTGGGTGTCTTCCAATTGGAAGTCTTCAAATTTGGCCTTGATTAATTCCTTTTTAAATCGCTGTTCAGTTAATCCACCCATAGATGAGTCACTCATCAAACTGGAATAATTCGCTTCGAAATCACCAATTAGCTTGAGAATTTTCTCGTCATAATTTGTGTCAATTTCTTTACGAGCTCTAATAATACCTTGTATATGTTGCTGTTCAGAGGCTTCAAAGTCGGCTAGTTTATCTGCTAGGAATGCATTGATGAACTCGTCCGTCAGTTTTTGTCGCGGGATCTTAGCAATTAGTGCTAAGATGGGCTTAAAGAGTTCGATTTCATTAAACATAGTACAAGTATTTTCAGGGCGCGGAAGTCTAGGCTAAGTACAAAGCTTTTCAATCCTAAGGGGTATCATCAATCATAGCTTCAAATGTAGCAGAATCTTCCTGTACCAATTTAAGTAGATAGTAGTAATCCGTCAGCAAACGATTCAGTTCTTCCTTTTCCTTAACAGAAATGATATCTTTATTCGATAGTTCTTTTATTCTTTCTTTCATCTCTTCCCGCTTGGGCACTAAAGACTGATATCGAATTAAAGTTTCATCAATATCTTGGATTTGGAATACACCTCGAAGAATGTCATTTACTTCTTCTCCTATGAAATCCTTCTGGTATTTTTCTATGTAAAATCCAGAATTATCCGTTGCTTTCTTTAGAGCAGCCACTTCCTCTTCCAAGGAACCAACGACTACTAAAGGACTATGTGCTGTAATGATAAACTGTACATTGGGAAAGTATTGTCGCAATAATCCAATGATCTTTTTCTGCCAAGCTGGATGCAAATGCGCATCAATTTCATCAATGATCACAATCCCGTTTCCAAAGCGAATTTCATCTGTTTTAATTTTATCATTTGTTGGGTCTAGAACTTTGAGATAGTTAAAAATCAAGCCGAAAATAGAACAAACGGATAAAGTCCCTTGAGAAGCATATTGTATGGGTAAAGGGTCCGGATTACCCTCTGTGATGACTTCCATTCGGAATTCTGCGTTTCCGATCGCTTCGATACGATGAAACTTGAATTCATTGTCGGTTAAGTCCTGGACTACGTTTTCAATTAAGCGAAATATTTCTAGATCAAAGGTCTTGTTGGCATCCAGATATTCTATACAGAGTTCGTAGAGAAAGGATTGTACAAATTTTTCGTACGGAATCTGCTGTAGGAAATGCAAGGCTCCATTTTCTCGAAAGTTGCTCATGGCTTGATCACCAGATCCAATGGTCGTTTGATTGCGATCGACAAATCTAAGATCTGGGATGGCCAAGATGGGGACTCGGCCTAGTTTTTCCTGGAACATGGATTTGTTCCGAATGATCTTACTCTGCTCTCCATTCCTACTTACTTCAATGCTGGCAGATGGGCTGGCGGATGATTTCCTGAAATACAGGGACGAGATATCTTCATCTCCCTGTACAATGGCAATCAAAAATCGCATGAGATGACTCTTCCCAAAGCCATTACGCCCTAAAAGGATATTCATTTTGGGGTTAAACTTCCAGGAGATATTTTTGTAATTGGCAATGGCTTCCAAATGTAAAGATTGCAAAATGATTTGGCTGCGTGCATTGCGTTCAAAGTCTAGTACATTTTGTATAAGCAAAACCTGTTCTGCCGCCTGCTGGCGTTTTCCCTCCTGATTTTTTTTGCGATAAATACGTTCTAGACCCTGCCAAGCTGGAAGATAATAGGCTGTAATGTCTATTACCTTCTCATATAAGGCAATGGCTTCTTCCGCACTAGATTCCTCTTCAAATTTTGCTAAATCACTGAGCTTGGCTACTCGAATAGCATCTGAAGTTTGAGGGGGATCCTCATGAAGATCTACAATAGTTCCTTTTTCTTCGATATTAGCCTGGCGCTTCCGTCTGACAGATGATGCCTCTAAGCGGCTTTGTTCTTCCTTTTTTTCTTTTTCTAATTCGTATTGCTTCAATTGATCTTCAAGCTGTCGGTTACGCTCTCGTATTCGATCTATGTCTGACATCGCCGAGGATTTTTGCTGTCGGACTTGTGTGTCTTGAATAGCTTGGGCGATGCTAAGGATCTGTACTCTAATCTTATTTTCTTCTATCACTCTATCATCTGATGATAAAATACCGTTGATAAGCCTCCGCTTTAATCTTTGATACCTATTATTAAGTAAAAGAAGTTCATCTGCCTCATCTTCTGGTAGATCTCCTTTTACCTGATTGGTGAATTCAATAATCGTATCCAACCCCTCACCTTTTGCTAACATCGATATAATTTGTCCCCCTATATCATCTATGCTGCTTCGGGGGGATCTTTCAAGACCAGCTTCTTCAAATTTTTCTTTAAGTTGCAATAAAAAGGGATGTAGGGTAGTCTCTAAAATCTCAAAATGATATTGATCGCTCAAAAAATGTTTCGATCGATCATCTACATCATCAAGCACGGCATACTTAAGAAACCTATACCTTTCCGTGTAATGTAAGCCGAGGTTTCTTAGTATAATATGTGTCAGCCAATGTTGTGGTCTTATGCCTAAAGCTAGGATCGAGTTTGAATCAAGCAAGACGTTCCTTAGGAGGTCTGATAAAGGGCTTCTTCCCAGCAAGTTTTCTACGAAAGTATATTCATCACTGTGGGTTAAGAGTAAGTCCTCTTCATTTTTGCTGGAACCCAACAGGTTGTAAATCAAGGGTCTGGCTTTCGTGGGAGTTACAGTGGTTCTCGTCGTACCCCTATTGGGAGTGTAATCTTCATAATAATAATCCAATCCTAGTCTTTCGAAAGCATCAACCAAGCCCTGGTCTTCTACCAAAGTAAGGATAAGGGAGAAAGGAATTTTTGCAATGACATCGAATAAATCTTCGACCCAATTGGTAGATGCAAGTTTTCCATGAAAGGATCTTACTTGAAAGGCGGTCATCATTCGTTCAGACGACTGAGTAAACTGGAATAGTTCATCATCTGGATAGTATTGCTCGATTGACTTATTATTGGGAGGATCTAAATGTGCCACTAACATCTCGCTCAGTGATTGCCCTGTATTGGGGTTGGTCAATATATCAGGACCTAAGATGAGCACACCTTTATCCATATTCAACGTCTCAATGAGTATATCCCAGTCCAATAGGTTTTCCATATAGTAATTTGCATCTATAGCTAAGGGCATAAAAGGCTTAGCAAAACACAATCAAATGCATTTAGATTTTAGCATTAAGGTACAAAATAAGCTTAGATCCCTTAATGCTTTTTATACAGCTTTTCAATTGCAGGACCCTTAAGGTTTGACAAGTGATCGCTTTATTCTTTATCAATTTATTCCCGCAAAATCGGGATCACTGACTGACACTTCTTACTTTCAAGACTTATTTCATCAAGAACGCTGCGCATATGAGCCTAACTAGGTGCCTTTTTGGTTTATTGCTATCTGTATTTGTTACTGCATGCACGTCTCATCCATCGGAGCAACTGCCCAATATCGTCTTGATTAATGTAGATGATTTAGGCTGGAAAGATGTTGGTTTCAATGGCTCCCGCTACTACGAAACGCCAAATTTGGACCGATTAGCGAAGGAAAGCATTCGCTTTACGCAAGCCTATGCCGCCGCTGCCAATTGCGCACCTAGTCGTGCCTGCCTCATCTCGGGGCAACAAACGACGCGCCATGGAATTTATACCGTCGGGAATTCGGATCGGGGCAATGCTAAGACGAGGAGCATTATCCCCACGCCCAACACAACAGAGCTTGCTGATGAACAAATTACGCTAGCGGAAGCGCTGGCCACTCAAGGATATACTTCCATTTCCATTGGGAAATGGCATCTGGGGAAGGATCCTACAACACAGGGGTTCGATCAAAACGTTGCTGGGACAAATCTGGGACACCCTAAATCCTATTTCAGTCCTTATAAAAACCCTTTTTTGACGGATGGCCCGAAAGGCGAATACCTAACTGATAGATTGACGGACGAAGCGCTGCACTTTATAGATGAAAACCAAGACAATCCTTTCTTTCTGTATTTACCATTCTACACCATCCATACGCCCTTGCAAGGAAAGGAAGCCTTGGTGGAAAAATACAAGCAGAAACCTAGTGTGGATGGACAAGGAAAAAATCCTCATTATGCAGCGATGGTAGAAACGATGGATGCCAGCGTAGGCCGAATTTTGCAGCGTTTGGAGGAGCATAAGTTGGAGAATACGATCGTGATTTTTACCTCGGATAATGGAGGAATTTCGTATCTGTCTAGGCAGCATCCACTCCGGGCGGGTAAGGGGTCTTATTACGAAGGAGGGATTAGAGTACCTCTGCTAATTCGCTGGAAAAGTAAGCTTAAGGAAGCTTGGGAAACGGATACGCCAGTCACTAATTTAGATTTCTATCCCACTTTGTTAGAGCTTATTGGTAGGGAGCTGCCAGCGGGTAAAGTGCTAGACGGTACGAGTTTGGCTGACTTGTTAATGAAAAAAGAACCACTTCCTCAACGCCCGCTGGTCTGGCATTTTCCTATCTATTTACAAGCCTATCGAGTAGGTGGAGATGAGAGTCGAGATGATCTCTTTCGTACTCGCCCAGGTTCAGTGATTCGTTTAGGGGATTGGAAATTGCATCAATATTTTGAAGATGATGGCTTGGAGCTCTACAATTTGGCTGAGGATCTGGGAGAACAGCAAAACCTTGCCGCCGAGAAGCCCGAAAAGCTGGAGCAGTTGCTGGGATTGTTGAACGAATGGCGTACCAGAATGAATGCTCCAGTGCCGAAAGAACCAAATCCTGTCTACGAAGAGGGCTTTGTTCCTCGCCCTAAGAAGAAGCAATAATCCCGTCTGCTCAGCTGTCGGAAGTTTTTCCTATGTACTGCTATGAAAAACTTCCGATATTTTGCTTCACTTTTAGCCCAGGGCATCCTTGATGACATGCCCTTCTACATCCGTCAACCGGAATGGTCGTCCCTGAAACTGGTAAGTGAATTTTTCGTGATCGAAGCCCAATTGATGCAATATGGTGGCCTGCAAATCAAAAACTGAAGTCCTGCCGCTGATTGGGCTATATCCAATTTCATCTGTCTCGCCATAACTTAAGCCGCCCTTCATTCCTCCACCAGCCATCCACATGGTAAAGGCATCGGGATGATGATCTCTACCTTTGAAGGGTAGATCTACGCCATTGCGATTTTCTTGCATCGGCGTACGACCAAATTCTCCTCCCCAAACTACCAGTGTTTGTTCCAATAATCCTCGCTGTTTTAAATCTTTCAGCAGGGCAGCCACGGGCCTGTCCATTTGATCACATTTTCTCACAAATCCTAGGTTCAACGCACCCCCTTCTCCGGTCCCATGAGAATCCCAACCCCAATCATAGAGCTGTACGAAACGTACTCCCTTTTCCACTAATTTTCTTGCTAAAAGTACATTATTGGCAAAGGAAGCTTTTCCTGGTTCGGTACCATACATTTGGTGAATGTACGCTGGCTCATCATGGATGCTCATCACTTCAGGAGCGGCTACCTGCATGCGGAAGGCCATTTCGTATTGCGCCATTCGAGATAGAATCTCAGGATCTTGGAATTCCTGGTGGGTCAATTCGTTCACCTTATTAATGGCTTCGATTGAAGCCTTTCGGAGGTCCCTATTCATTCCCTTAGGGTCACTAAGATAAAGCACCGGTTCCCCTTTGGATCGACATTGAACGCCTTGGTAGAGCGAAGGCAAAAAACCGCTACCCCATACCGATTTTCCGGCATCGGGATTACTGCCACCAGAAGTCAAAACTACAAAGCCGGGCAGATTTTCATTCTCTGACCCCAAACCATAAGTAACCCATGATCCCATACTCGGTCGCCCTAGTCGCGGGCTGCCTGTATGCATCAGAAGTTGGGCAGGGGCGTGATTGAATTGATCCGTGTAGACAGCCTTGAAGAAAGTGAGGTCATCCGCTAAGGAAGCCAGATGCGGCACTCGATTAGATATCCAGGCACCGGATTCACCATGCTGTTTAAAGGTAGCTTGTGGCCCAAGCATCTTGGGGACCCCCCGGATGAAGGCGAAGCGTTTACCCTCTAGCAGGCTGGGAGGACAAGGCTGCCCATCCAACTTCTCCAGTTCTGGCTTATAATCGAATAGTTCCAACTGCGAAGGTGCACCCGCCAAATGGATGTAAATCACGGATTTGGCCCGCGGGGCAAAATGTGGATGTTTTAGGGCATCTAAAGTTTGACCTGGAAGTCCGCTAATGCCTGGAGTCGAGTTCCCCCCTTGGCAGCCGAGCAGGCCACCCAAAGACATGGCTCCCAAGCCTAAACTTAGCTGTTTTAGGAAAAGCCGACGCGTCTCTAATTGTCCTTGTTTTAATAAAGCTTCCTTTAGAATCGTTGATTGCTTTTTTGCCATGACTTAGCTTTTGGTAATGAACTCATCAAGGTTTAAAATAGCATTGGCCACAATTACTAGGGCGGCTAGCTCTGTCTTTTGTGAAACTTCTTTGAGTTCACCTAATATTTTTTGGGTAGCTTCCTCATCTTTTTGGAAATCCTGCAAGGCTGCTTGATACAATTCCAGCAAGATTTCTTGCTTTTCGCTGCTAATGTCCTGTAGGTTGGCTTCCCGGTAAGCCCAGGCAATTTGCTCGCCAACCTCCTTGGTTTGATCCTGCATTCGCTTGGCAAAATGCTGGGCAATCTCGATGAAGACGGGATCATTTAAAGTGACCAGTGCTTGCAGTGGCGTGTTGGTGCGAATGCGTCGGGCTGAGCATTGATCGCGATTACCCAAGTCGAAGGTGACCATGGAGGGATATAGGGCAGAGCGCTTCCAGTGTGTATAGAGGGCTCGCCGATATCGATCTTCTCCTTCACTCAATATCCATTTTTCATTATTATAGGGAATATTCCAAATGCCATCCGGCTGCGGCGGCTTAACTGGTGGTCCGAACATTTTGCTACTCAATAAGCCACTGACCGCTAAGGATTGATCACGTACCTGTTCGGCGGATAAGCGCACCCGAGAGGCTCGTGCATAGTAGATATTATTAGGGTCTTTTTCCTGTTGAGGTGTAGTGATAACTGAAGACTGCTGATAAGTAGCCGATGATACTATAGTCTTTAAAAGTGCTTTGATGCTCCATTCATGTTCGTGCATAAAGCTATGGGCTAGCCAGTCCAACAATGCTGGATGCGTGGGTGGTTCGCCCTGGGTGCCCAGGTCTTCTAAGGTAAGGACGAGTCCTCTGCCAAAAATCTGTTCCCAAAGGCGATTGACCATGGTTCTGGATGTCAATGGATGTTGAGTACTGGTCAACCACTTGGCGAGTCCCAGGCGGTTCTTAGGCTCGTTGTCTGGGAAAGCAGGTAGTATGTCGGGTACATTCGCCTCTACCTCCTGCTTGTGTACGAGCCAATTTCCTCGATCAAATACATGAGATTTGCGTTGCATATCCACGGGATTCTCCACCATGATGAGTGAATAGGGAGGATAGGTGTTCAGTAGTTGCCAGAAGATAGTCTTGTGTTCTTCATAGCCTTCCTTTCCTTGGCCTGGGAAGAATTCCCCGAAATGGAACCAGTCGAAGCTTATTCCACGTGCATTGCTATTCTCTAGTTCTGAGTTTTCGTAGGTAAAATAAAGATCATGAACGCCCTCAGTCGGTTTGATAGGGACACTTGTGATCTCCTTACCCTTGGTCTTTGGGATAGAAAGTTCGGTCAAAAGTGGGCCATCAGGAGCATCTAATCGAATCTGTGCGGTGCCCGTTTCGCGGCCAGTGCTATAGCGATAAATGATCTGTTCTTTGCCGCTCAGTTCAACTCGGGCGAGGCGGGCGGAGCCATGGTTCCGAAGTCCTAGAAACTTGGTGTCATAGAGGGCGGCATTGACTAGGCTATCGGTTTTGAGGGAGTTGTGGGCAGGCTGGCCCGTGCGGAGGAAGGTGGAGATTTCAGTAGCTTTTTCAGGGCCACTTATTTGGTTTACCCACTTATTCAAGGTGATTAAAGACAAGCTATCTTCTCCTGTGAATTGCTTGATCCAAGGGTAATCATCGTAGGTGTCTTCGTCCCGTGTATTATTGAAGAAGGCGTAAAATTCATAGTACTCCTCATGTTCAATGGGATCATAAGGATGGCCGTGGCATTGTGTGCAGGCAAAGGTTGTACCCATTAGGGCTTCCCAGGTAGTATTTACTCGATCGATCACCGCCGCTACCCTGAATTCTTCATTATCGGTTCCCCCCTCATCATTGGTCTTTGTATTTCGGTGAAATCCAGTGGCGATGTATTGGGCATCGGTGGGGTTGGGGAGTAGATCGCCAGCCATCTGTTCGGTAAGAAATTGATCATAGGGCATGTCGGCATTGAAAGCGTGTATGAGCCAATCCCGGTAAGGCCAGATGATTCGATTGGCATCCCTTTCATACCCCTTGGAATCCGCGTAACGCGCTAGATCGAGCCAGACTGCTGTCCAACGTTCTCCAAATTGAGGACTTTCCAATAGGTCATCTACTAATCGATCATAGGCCGCTGGAGAATCATCCCTTAGATAGCGAGCAGCTATGTCCTTTGGGGCAGGGACTCCCGTTAGATCAAGACTCAAGCGGCGCAACAAAGTACTTTTATCCGCTCTTGGAGAAGGCTTTAACCCTTGAATACTCAGTTGTTCTCCAATAAAATGGTCGATTTCGTTCTTTTCCCATGGGCCTGCTGCTTCATCAAGACTTCCCAGTGCTGTACTAGTACTAGTCGGTACATCCACTTCTTCAACGGCTTGGTAGGCCCAGTGAATTCCCCATTCCGCCCCTTGTTTTATCCATTTTCGTAAGATCGCAGCTTCTTCTTCGGGTAGAGGATCAGCTTCGAATGGCATGCGGAGTTCAGGATCTTCAGAGTGTATGCGTCGCATGAGCTCACTTCGGTCCGGTTGGCCAGGAATAATCGCAGGTTTGCCTGACTCGGTGGGCGCTAGTGCTTGTGTACGGGTCATTAGGCTAAATCCACCACTCTTCTTCACCCCTCCATGGCAGTGAATACAGCGTTTATTTAGAATAGGCTTGACTTGCGTATTGTAATCTATGGTTGGAGCAAAAAAACGACTCCAATTACCTAGAAGTAATAGGATCAGTAGCAGAACGCCAGAAAAGAGAAGCAGTTTTCTATGGCGACCCAATGGCGGGAGAAAGGATAGATAGCGCTTGCTGGTATCCATAATGCTAGTTCGTTTTGTTTTGAGCTATGAAGTTAAGAAATAAAGATATTGGAAAGAAGTAGTTAAGCGACTAGACAAACAATTCCATGGCAATATGATCGGCCAGCAGTCTACCAGCTTCAGTTAAACGATAATTTCCTTCTTTTTCCTCCATATTCCCCGCTTGAATAAATGCTTGAGCCTTGTCCTTAAAATGTCGGGTATGCTCCGGGGAAAACCCATGGATCTTACTGATGTCACATCCCCAAATGGTCCTTAAGCCCGTCATTATATATTCATTGTAGCGTTGGTCTAGGTCGAGGTGTTCTACTTCATAAGGTAACTCACCCGCTTGGATAGCACGAATGTATTGGGCGTTGTTGGCCATATTCCACTGGCGGCTTTCTCCATTGAAGGAGTGGGCAGAAGGGCCGATCCCCAGATACTTTTCCCCCTTCCAATAATTGGAATTGTGCACGGCGTAGTAGCCTTCTCTGGCAAAGTTGGAGATTTCATATTGCTCAAAGCCTGCCTCCTTACTAGCCTCGATCAGTCGCTCAAATTGCCGGGCAGCTTGTTCTTCATCTACTGCCTTTGCTTTCCCCGTTTTTACGAAATGATCCAAGGCTGTTTTGGGCTCTACGGTAAGGCAGTAACAAGAGAGATGTTGGATCGGCTTTTCGAAGACTTTTTGAAGGTTTTCCTCCCATTGTTCATGACTCAGCGTTGGAGTGCCATAGATAAGATCGACGGTTAAGGCGGTAAAACCTTGTTCTAGAGCAAGGTCAATACAGGCCTCTGCCTCTGCCGCGGAATGCGCTCGATTCATAAAGCGCAAATCTTCCTCAAGGAAGGACTGGATACCAATACTTAGGCGGTTAATAGGCGTTTGTCGTAAGGCTTTCAATTTGTCACGACTCAGATCATCGGGATTGGCCTCCAAGGTGATTTCAGCTTGGCTGGCTATTTTATGGAAGCGTTGAATTTGTTGAAAAAGTTGATCCAGTTCCTCTACAGATAGGAGGGAAGGGGTGCCCCCACCGAGGTAGATGCTTTCCAGTTCCTCACCAGCTAGATAATCTTTCTGACGCTCAATCTCAATCAAAAGAGCCTGCAATAAAGGTTCCTTCTGCTTCAGGGAAGTAGAAAAATGGAAATTGCAATAGTGGCAAGCCTGCTTGCAAAATGGGATATGGATATAAATGCCAGCCATAATCGGGAATGTACTGATATTTCGGAGAAGATATCGTGAGAGATCGGAACTTTTGTGTAATGTCTGGCTGTTATGAGTCTTTTCGCTTTTGATCTCACGAATGGAAAAGATTCGTTTTATGCACTTGCTTAATACTACCATGCCATGTCACATCTTGCTCTATCGGACGAAGATTTCGAAATCCAATTTGCGGATACGACCTTGCCTCCTCAATTATTCTCCCACGAAGCACACCTTCGCCTAGCTTGGATTCACATCCAAAAATATGGCAAACAAGAAGCCATACGCAATGTATGTAGCCAGATCAAAATATTTGATCAGACGCATGGGGATGGCACTATGTTTCATTGTACAGTAACAGTTGTGGCGGTGGAGGCTGTAGCTCATTTTATGGGCAAGACCAATGCTACTGACTTCCCCAGTTTTATAGCGCAAGCTCCCCGGCTTACAACCCATCTCAAGGCCTTGATTGCACAACACTACAGTTGGGATATCTTTACCGACGCAATGGCAAAGCAAACCTATCTAGAACCTGACTTACTGCCTTTTGAATAAGGTGTGGTGGGTTTACAGCACCTTCTCGAAAAAACGGATTCCTGGGGTGGGGTTATTGTTGTAAGCAGGGATGGATTCGAACCCGAAATGGCCATAGATCCCCTGAGCACTGGTCATCCAGGGGTGTGAGTCGAGGCGCATATACTGGTAGGATTGTCTGCGGGCTTCTTTTAGTAAATGTTGTACCAACGCTTTTCCAATTTGCTTGCCCCTAAATTTAGGAGAGACGTACAGACGCTTCATCTCACAATACTTGCTATCCAAAGACTTAAATGCGACACAACCCGCGGCCTGGCCTTCCCATTGCGCTAAGATCAGACAACCACCTGGAGGACCGTACCTTCCGGGCAGCTCCGCAAACTCTGCTTCGTAATTGCCCATAGCGGGATCAAAATTTCGCATTCGGGCATATTCCCACAGAAGTTTTCTGACCTGAGACACCTCTTTTTCAGCAGTAGCGATCACGGTGTTTAGCATAGAACAAAGATAAAAGACTTTCTTCTTCCTTTGTAAAGGTGTTGATAGAAGAGGGGGAAACGGAGGACCGAATTTGGCAATATTTCACTCTTTGGCTCAACACATTTTATATAACTTTGTTTGATATAGTCCTTTAGGCTATAGAATACATATCGACTGTCGCTTATGAAATTTGCTGTAATCCTTTCTGCTCTGAGTGCCCTGGTGATGGGACACAGTATCTTTCTAGCAGTATATTTCTGGACGGCAAATTCTAAAAAGCCACTTTCTAATCGCCTTTTGGCATTGCTCCTCTTAGCTTTGGCCATTCGAATTTGTAAGTCGATCATTATTGTTGCATTTCCGAATGCTTCTGATTTTTGGCCTTCTTTAGGTTTGATTGGGATGGCAGCAATTGGCCCCTTCCTCTGGCTTTATTTGCGATCCCTTCTTCAAAAGGATTTCAAGATTCGGCCACTATACTACCTGCATTTCACCTTGTCCGTCTTTATGTTGATAGCTGTCTTTTTTGTAGAGCAATTGCGAGGGTTGTACGAAGTGGCGGTTTATCAGATTATGATCTATCTCATTGCAGTAGGTTACCTAATCTATGAATATCAACATAAGCTGGAACAGCACAAGAATTGGCGCAACTGGATTTATCTGTTGGTTGGTGGGATAACCGCTATTTGGGGAGCATTTACCTTCCAACTTTATTTTGCTACCCCCTTAACTTACATTGGGGTGACTGCCGTTGCAACCTTGGTGCTGTATGGTTTGTCTTTTTGGATGATGCGGAAAAGCAAGATATTGGATCATCAGTTTGATGTTGGGAATGGGAGGGCTATTGATCGAGCTTTTCAAGATTTAGGAGAGCGTATTTTGGAGGCGATGGAGGTGCAGAAACAATTTCAGGACCCGCAACTTAGCATTGGCAAGCTTGCTAAGCATCTTAATACGCCCAGCCATCAAGTTTCCAAGGCCGTTAATGCCTATTTTCAAAAGACTTTTCCGGAACTGCTGACTACTTACAGAATAAAAGCGGCTTCAGAAATGTTAGAGAATCCCGAATGTCAACATTTAAGTATTGAAGCTGTGGCTTATGACTGTGGCTTTCAATCCATATCTGCCTTTTATGCCAGCTTCAAGAAAAGCAATCAGATGACACCTGCTCAATACAGAAAACGGTATTCCATAGCTTAGGTCATACTTCTTTCTTCCAAAGTAGTATTCCTAATTCGCGAATTAGGAAGGTTTGGCATATAATTATCTCTTATCTTTCGTAAGCAGGTGTAAGGAGTATTCCAAAAGGGACGACCAGGGATATCCACATCTCTCCTCTTATCACTACATAAAATCAAGGCAATCTCCCGTTTGCCTCTGGCTTTTTATTTCACTTAAATCATCACCATGGCTAGATTTACTTTAAATGTTAATGGAAAAGAACGGCAAGTTGACGTCGATCCAGAAATGCCCTTGCTTTGGGTGTTGCGAGATGAACTCGATATGAAAGGTACGAAGTTTGGGTGTGGCAAGGCGCTTTGCGGAGCCTGTACGGTTCACCTGAATGGCGCTGCCATCCGATCCTGTGTGTTGCCCATTTCCGCAACAGTTGGCACTCAAATTACAACAATAGAAGGTTTATCAGAAGATGGTTCACATCCGGTGCAGCAGGCATGGATGGAGGTGGATGTGCCTCAGTGTGGCTATTGCCAGGCAGGACAGATCATGACGGCTTCTGCGCTATTAGCCAACAATCCAAATCCGAATGAAAGTGAAGTGGCAGCAGTAATGTCAGGGAACTTATGCCGCTGTGGAACTTATCCAAGGATTAAAAGAGCCATTGATCGGGCGATTCAGTTGTCCAAGTAGTTGGATTCATATCTCATCATTAGTTAAAAGCAGAAATTCATGACTACGCATATAAATAGGAGAAAATTTATTCGGGTTAGTGGGCTTTCTAGTGCTGGCTTATTGCTGGCCTTTCACTTGCCAGGCAAAAACAATCCAGAAGCAGCTGTCGAAGAGATAGCATTGAATGCTTATCTCAAGATTAGTACAGATGGCCGTATTCAAATTGTAGCAAAGAATCCAGAGATTGGTCAAGGAGTGAAAACTTCTTTACCAATGATCATTGCTGAGGAATTAGAAGTGGAGTGGGGTAAGATCGAGGTGGTACAGGCAGGTGCCGATCGACGCTTGGGGGCACAATTCGCTGGCGGAAGCATGTCCGTGAAAACGAATTGGGATGCTTTGCGAAATGCAGGGGCCACGGCAAAAGCTATGCTGATCCAAGCCGCCGCCAATAAGTGGAAGGTATCTAAGGAAGATTGTTATGCCCATGCGGGTATGGTCTATCGAAAAGGCAAAAAAAAGGGTGTCCCGTATGGAGATCTGGTATCAGCCGCTGCGGAATTAGAAGTGCCTAAGGAAGTGCCCTTAAAATCACCATCAGAATATAAGATCCTGGGAAAGTCGATCCCAGGAGTAGACAATTTAGCCTTGGTGACGGGTAAGCCCATCTTCGGTTTAGATGCTCGGCCAGCCGGCGCCATGATTGCGGTTCTTCAACGCAGCCCGGTATTCGGAGGAGTCGTGGAAAGCTTTGACGCCACTGCTGCCTTGCAAGTACCCGGTGTGATGGAGGTGGTAGAGGTAAAGGCCGCTGACAGTAAGATGCTCAATCGATCGAGTATTGCCGTAGTAGCCAAGAATACCTGGTCTGCTATGAAAGGCCGGTCTTTGCTTCAAGTTAAATGGAGAGTGGAAGAGGGGCAGGAGGAAAGTAATCGTCGTATTCGTACGGAATTAGACAAGCTGACGAATCAAAAGGGCGAGATTGAACTAAGAAATGATGGGAATGTGGAGGAGGTATTTGCCAGTGCTCCTACGGTTTTAGAAGCAACCTATGAAGTGCCCTTTTTGTATCATGCTACACTAGAGCCCCAAAACTACTTTGCGGATGTGCAAGTAGATAGTGTCTATTTGTGCGGATCGACTCAGGTGCCTGGCGGCATTCCTGGATTAGCTTCTAGAATTACTGGCATACCTATAGAGAAAATCACTTTGGACCAAAATAGGAATGGGGGCGGCTTCGGTCGTCGATTAACCGGTGACTATGCAGCAGAAGCCATCGTCTTATCTCATCAATTGAAAAAGCCCATCCAGGTCGTTTGGACTCGGGAAGATGATATTCATCACGATTTTTATCGCCCGGCAGGGATGTATAAATTCAGAGGCGCCTTGGACGAAAATGGCAAATTAGTGGCTTGGCATCTAAGATCTGCTACTACCTCTCGGTATCTGTACCGAGGATCGGAAGACTCGCCTCACACGACAGAGGTTTTTCCCGATGGTTTCCCAGCGGGTTTTGTACCTAATTTCAAAATGGAATATAGCCCCGTAGCAACGACTATTCCAACGGGAGCTTGGCGGGCCCCAGGCCACAATGCTACCTGCTTTATCGACCAGAGTTTTTTGGATGAAATGGCTCATGCTGCGGAGAAGGACCCGGTTAAGTTTCGTTTGGAATTGCTGGGTCAAGAGGACAAGACCATGCCCTACGCAGATCATGGAGGCCCCAATTATTCCACTAAACGCCTACGAAGCGTAATTGAAGAGGCGGCTGATTGGGGTGGCTGGTGGGCTCCACCGACTCGTTTTAGGCATCGAGGCTTTGCGGCGCATTTTATGTTTGGTGCTTACGTAGCCCAGGTTGTGGAAATCCAGATGGATGAAAAGAACTGGCCTATTGTGAAGCACGTCTATGCCGTAGTAGATTGTGGAATCTTGATCAATAAATCCGGTGCCTTGGCCCAACTGGAAGGGGGGATCATTGATGGTCTTAGTGCGGCCTTGTATGGAGGTGTACAGATCCGAGAAGGAAGAACACAGCAGGATAACTTTGACACCTATCCCTTATTGCGGTATCAAGAAGCACCAAGAATTGATATTCAGATACTCGAAAGCACGGAGCGACCTGAGGGACTTGGGGAGATGACTTTGCCGTTAATCAGTGCTGCTTTGTGTAATGCGATATTTGCTGCGACGGGCGAAAGAATTCGCAGTTTACCGCTCAAGGATAACTCATTCTATAAGAAAAGTAGTTAATGAGTACTGTCAGGGTCAGTGTAGTTCAAACTAGTCTGATCCTGATTTATTCGCCCACCATTCAGTGGGCTTCATGCGCTTACCAAAGCCCAGTTTATTGTCTAGCCAAAGCATGAACCGTCTAAGCGGTGAATTGGCCAGTTTGATGCCTAAGCGATTCCACCATTTACTGTAATCCTTATTGTAGGGACAGACGCGAATGCAGATGGCACAATCTGTATTCATTTTTACCCAAAACTTAAAGCAGTTTTCGGCATTCACCGTCCATTTTTTGATGCCGGAAAAGCTGGAAAAGTTAGGTGCTTCGGTAGAAGGATCACTATTGGAAATAGCTCTGGGAGGACAGGAGTTGGCACATTTTTTACAGATTTCACAGAAAGCGCTAACACCAAACTCTTTGATCTGGTCTACTTCCAGCGGGAGATCCGTAAAGACCTTGGCTATCCGTACGTTGGGGCCAAACTCTGGTGTAATGAGTAAGCCATGCCGTCCATATTCTCCTAAGCCAGCTTCTATAGCCATCGGAATGCTCAAAGCCGTGTCATTGAGGGAGGCAATAGCTTCATAGCCTAGATTGGTGATGAATTGAGCCAACATATTAGCGCAATTCAGACTGGCGGCATAGCCTATCCCTGTGGTAGCCCCGCTTAAGGCCGAAGGAAAAGTCTTCCCCAATTGATAATCCATAGGAAGGATCAGAACGATGGCATACTTGAGTTCAGCCGGGAAATCTAGCTCTTGCGCTACCCCTGACTTTCTGTTGAAGTGGTGACTATACACCCAACGTCGATCAATCGTACAAATACCGACGGAACCAGCTCCTAGAAATTGGGCTACTTGTTTGATTCGCTTAGTGCGGAGATTTTTATCTGGTAAATTGGCCTTTTGCGGGGGCCCAGGGGTCTTAATGGAGTAATAGTCCGTAAATCCTTCCACGCGTCCTTCGGACTCCAACTTCATTTCTCCGACTACATCCGTTAGATGCCAACTAGCGTTACGTAAGGCAAAATCCCAATGGTTGAAACCTTTCGCCTTTTTGGGCTTGTAGTTGGTAATATTATAACTGACGAAAAAGTCTTTTGGGTTGATGTTCTCATCCCACACCGATCGATTGAAAATGTCGTTCTTTTGATTAAATGCCTGAAGCTGAGGATCTATCTCAAAGAGATCGCCTAGGGTACTAGGAGAATTTCCGGCTTTTTTCATGCTGCGAATATTTACTTGTGGATTGATCCATTGGTACATTAAGGGCCGAATTAGGCCTAGCACCTAAATCTACACTTCTTTTCGCAGCAAAATGAAGTCTCTTCTAGCTTTTCTTTATAGGCAAGAAATTCAACAGAGCGGCTGTAAGTAGAGAAAGACCGAGCAGGGTGATCACCAGGGTAGTCGGAAAATGCCAGGCAATCGAAGCCACTATTTTCGGTAATTCCAATTCAGGATTACTAGTAGTAATGGAATCCATCAGGAATCGTAACACTTTAGAAAACACTAGGATTCCTGCTAGACCAAGTGCTATAATCGTATTAAAAAATAGTAAGGTTTTACGTTGGCGGCCTCTGCCGTAGCCATGATGCCACTCTTTGATTAGATAGACAATGTAAACCAAGGGGATAAAGATAATCGGACTGAGAAGTAGCGGAGATATATTGATGGCTGTGTGGGAGAAAGACAACTCTAATTGACCATCAGTACCTCCTACAAGGTGAGGGATCAGGGTACTAATCAACAAGGCAATTAGAAAGAGAATAGCAAGAGAGATAAGTTCTCTGTTGAGGGGAAACATGAGAAACTGTTTTTGGGCATACCATTACCATCGCTGAAGGGTTGCGAAATGGTAAAAGCTTAGTTAACGATGAAATCACAGAGCAGAATTACTGCTCGTTTATATATTACAAAAATATGCAATGTAATTTGCATCGCCAATGTATCCCCCAAAAATATCTGCCTTATCCCGCCTCACTTAAAAGAATTTTTCGTATAACTCGTGCTTGATGGCCATTCCTTTACGATCTTCTAATATTTCAAACACATTCGTCTTGATCGTGTGTGCAATGTCCCCCGTTGGAAGGTCATTACAATCCAAACCGAAAGGGTCTTCGATTTCCTCTCCTAATAACTCCACACCTAGGAGGGCAAAGAAAATGAACATTACCAAGGGGATAGTGCCAAAAGAGAAGGTACTGATGAGTGCAAAAGGAAGCATCAGACCGTAGGCCGTGATGAAGATTTTTAGATAAACGGCATAAGAAAATGGAATAGGTGTTTTCTTAATCCGCTCGCAGGCTCCTAATATATCAAGTAGAGCTTGATGTTGGGCTTTAATGTTGATGTAATCTCCTTCATTCAGTTCTCCATTTCGGTGTCCCTCGGCCATCCGGTCAAAGATTTGCATGGAAATGTGGTTGGGGATATGTCCTTTTTCTCCGTACTCCGCTTTGTCTTCATCCGTTAGATAGATTAACTTATCCAACTGGGTCCCATCTCTTAGGTGTTCCACCAGAGCTAAACAGAAATTGGAGATATGCTTGGCAAAGTAACGGCGGACATCCTGATCATCCTTTGGGAACATAGTATTCACGTAAATCGCCATATTCCGAGTGTGGTTTACTAGTGCTCCCCACTGCTTTCTACCTTCCCACCATCTATCATAGGATGAGTTGGTACGGAAGACCAAGAAAATACTCAGTATAACCCCTAAGAGGGAGAATACGCTGGTATTCATGTGGATAGAATCCTGAAGGTTGAATCCCCAAACCGCGAAGCAGACAGCAGTCGTATAGATGCCGATCCCGATGACACTCCTGACAATTCGGACCATAGTCCAACTCTTGGCTAGGTGTCCTACGTCACTGAACCAGTTTGCGTTTGTTTTGTAGTAGATCATTATTGATGTGATTTATAAGCTCAAGCTAAGGGTTTTGACTAGCTTTCTCTGATTTTTACACGAATACCCATCTGCTGCATGAGTAGTGTGGCATTGAAACTTTGACTTACTCCTTTCTTAAGTTTGTAATCGAAATGAAGTTTTCCTTCCTGGATTTCCACTTCTATTCGTAAATTTTCAATAGCTCCTTCTGCCTTTGCCTCCAGGGCACCCAGCTCAAGGTCGTGCGTTGCAATTAAGCCACCGCCCTTATATTCAATCAATTGATGAATGAGAGCCTTGGCACCGGTATGGCGATCTACAGAATTGGTACCCTTTAAGATCTCATCTAATAGAAAAAAGATAGGGCGTTCCTGCGTTATGCCTTGGGCAGCTGCTTCTACCGCTTCAATGATTACCTTCAAACGCTTTAGTTCGGCATAGAAGGAGGAGGTACTTTCGTGGAGCGCATCTTGCGTCCTCATGCTGGTATATACCTGTAGTTGTGGGAGCCGTAAGTCGGTTGCGCAAACCGGACTACCTGATAGGCCTAGCACAAGATTAATGCCAAGGGTTCGAAGGAAGGTACTCTTTCCCGCCATATTTGAACCGGTAATTAGTTTGATATGCCCTTGAATAGGCATGCTGATGTCATTGGAAACGACTTGATCTCTTGGAATTAATGGATGGCCAATTCCTGTCGCTTCTATTGCTCTAGCTGTAGTAATAGAAGGAAAATGCCAATGCGGGTGATTGTGCGCTAAGTTACCCAGACTAGATAAGACTTCAAATTCCTGTAATGCTGCAAACCATTCTGGCAGTACTTCTTTTTGTGTGGCTCTCCATTTTTCCAGACGGTAAACCCAGTGTAAGTCCCAAAGTCCTCCAATATTCAAAAGTATGGCAAAAGCATTAAAACGAACATTGAGCTGACTGATCAGATAAGACAGTCTGTCAATCGTTTTGGAAGCACTATTTCTGTCTTGTAGAAAGGAGGCTTGTAACTGCTTTAAGAGTGGGGCTTGAAAACGCCCTTCTTCTACCTGTCGGATGAGCCGTGCATAGTTGCTTAACATATGCTCAGCATGCGCAGTCCGACGATGGGTATCGTTTACCCTTTGCACCGTTCGTTGCAGAATAATTGCAGGAGGTACGAGCATTAAAAGGAAGTATTGCCATGGCCAGTAGAAGAGCCAAAGCATAAGGGCGGCGATAAACCAAAGGGGCGCGATATAGAGGGCTATTTTTAGCCAGGTATTATCCTTGACAAAAGCGGGGTCTTGCAACCAAGAAAGTAAAGCTTGCAGGTGAGTTGGATGATCTTCTGTCTCCCGGCCATGCGCTTGAAAATGCTGACGCCAATCTATTTTATCCGCTAGCTCTTGTATGGCAATTTGTCGAGCTTCGATGAGATCAGTCGCACTGGGTTGGGTTAAATATTCAGCTAGTCTCTGTCGTCCAATTTCAGTGCTGGTACGGTTTACATATTGAAATAAGGAATGCTCCCCGAAAAGATCTAGATCCAACGCATAGGGATGCTCCATTTCTAGGAATTGAGCACCATGATCGAAATGGGAGAAATCATGATCCAGGGCACTGATTTCAAGGCCATTTATTCTGGCCAACTCCTCATTATGTTGGGCGGCAGTTGAAATACGCTGATGCCACTGCATAAATTGATAGAAAACGGTAACAAAGGCGAAGAGGAATAGGACGGCCCAATACCAAGCCATACTGCCCAGATAGATGGTAATGGCTATACCTATCACAAATACCAAAAGGCGAACCAGCGAGAATTTCCCGTACTTGGCGCGAAGGGCTAATCCTGTTTCGTGAAAATCAGCTTGCCTGTTTTGGTATAGTTCTTTTAGTTTCTGCATCGAGTGATCATTATTCCATGCGAAAATAAAATCTTCTTTGACAAATCTTGTGAGCCGCGATGAAATGAGATGAAAAAGCGCTCCCGGGAGGCCTGGAATCGCCTTTTAAGCCCATCAAAACCTACAGCAACTAGCTTTTACTTTTCCTATTTGTTTAGCTCGGCGAACTTTCTACCATACTCTGCTAAAACGGATAGAGTAGAGGTGTCCGTATGATAGACGGAATACCAGCCTTGATGTTCATGGGGAGGGTCGCCAATGAAATCATCCCCGACCTTCCAGATAGCTCGGGCCTTGCTGGGGCGCCCTTGTCCTCCCCACGCCCAGAAGTTACAACCACCGATCGGCTCACCCTCCTTCGCCCGTTGATGTACCCATTCGAAAAGAGTTCGGTAATATTTATCTCTCCAATGGGTGGTCGAACTTGGAGCGTGGCTGTCATTGTCTCGGGCAATACCGAATTCCTCGAAAATCATGGGTTTCCCGAGTTTCTTGCTGAGTTGTAGATGACGTTCCAGGTATTTCACGGCTCTGTCAAGTGCTCTTTGATAGGATTCTTCAGGCTTTTGGGGATTATACCACTGCCAGTTTTGAATCCAAATATGTACCGTTGTGTAGTCAATCTCCGAATAGCTATGGTCTTTGGTGAAGTGATTGCCCGTTGGGGTGGAAGTATTGCCTTCACTGCCAATGGTCACTAGGTGATTTTGATCTAGTGTTTTGATAAATCGAGCGGTTTTCTTGATCCATTTACGGTAGGAGCGGAAGCGGAGCATGCCTCGGGGTTCATTGGCGAGTTCCCAACTCATGATGGTTGGATCGTCTCGATAGGCTCTGTCACTATAGCAATTCACCCGCTCTATAACTTTCCGGATATGGTTTTCATAGAGGCGCACGGCATTGGCATCCTTGTAAAAGCGAGTGGCAAAAGTCATGTATCCAAACCAGCTCCCACCTTCAGCGGGAGGAGGGTAAGGGATATCTTGTGGTTTTGCCCAAGTATAATATTGTGTGAAACCGCCTGACCACGGGTAGAAATTGTTAAGGCAAACCACCGCGGTCATATCGCGTTTACTCATTTCATATAGGAGAAAATCCAGGCCATCCCATAAGTCCTCATTGTATTGTCCTGGGGCGTATTGGAGTGTAGGACTCATTCGCCAAGGGGCTGTATCTGGGCCTTCGCTGCCAGCCATGATTCTCAGGTTGGTAATGCCTAAGGCTTGTAAATGATCTAATTCAGCTACTAATCTTTTCCGGTCTCCCCCCTCCCCTTTGGAGGCTAGATTCATACCATACCAGAAATTGGTACCTAGATAGTAGTAAGGCGAACCATTGCGGTAGAATGTACCATCTTGGATGGAGATATAGGATTGTGCTGACATATTTAGTAGACTGATGAGCCAAAGACTCGGGAATAGGAGGATTAATCGCCAATGTTTTTTCATGTGCTTGTTGCCGTTCGAAATTGAAATGAGTGTGGTTTTACCGAATGAGACACCAATGGGTTGCCGACACAATATTATGAGAGGCATAGTGCGAATATTCGCTGAATCCTGTAAATTTGGCGTTCTATGGGCACTAAATCACAAAATGCAAAGATCATATTCGGCTTAAAGGTCAAACAGCTCCGACAAGGAAAGGGTTTATCTTTCTCGGATTTGGCCAAAGAGGCGAATATGTCGGTTTCTTATCTCAATGAGATCGAAAAAGGAAAGAAGTTTCCGAAGCAAGATAAGATCGAATCTTTGGCAACTGTTTTGGGCGTAACTTATGAGGAGTTGACTTCGCAGGATCTGGATAAGAGTTTAGCTCCCGTTAGTGAACTGCTCAAATCGAATTTTTTAAATGAGCTGCCATTGGATCTTTTTGGCATCGAGTTGGCGAAGGTAGTGGAGATTATTGCCAATGCGCCTGCTAAGGTCGGGGCCTTTATTTCTACCTTGTTAGAGCTTTCTAGGAATTATGCCTTGAAGGAGGAGAACTTCTACTTCGGGGCCTTGCGTTCATTTTTGGAATTACACAATAACTACTTCCAAGAAATAGAAGATGAGGTAACACACTGTACCTCCCTATATGATATACCTCAGGAGCGTCCCTTTTCCGCTAGCGTTTTACAAAGACTTTTAGAAGATCGCTTCGGATATCGAGTGATAGAGAATGGCCTAGAGGGGTTTCCGGAAATGAGAAACCTACGGGCTGTTTTTGTGCCAGGGAAGAAAGAACTCTTACTCAATAAGAATCTTTCCGAGATGCAACGCTCCTTTCAGTTTGGAAAGGAATTAGGATTCAACTACCTGGAACTGAAGGAAAGAGCGAATACCTCCTCCCTACTGCGAAGCCGAGTTTTTGAAGAAGTACTCAACCATTCTCGCGCCACCTATTTCTCCGCAGCCCTACACATGCCTTTGCAGGGTTTTGTAGCGGATATTCGCTCGTTTTTTGCCAATAGTGATTGGGACCCCAATGCCTTTTTGGGGATTATGCAGAAATACCAGGCTACGCCGGAAATGTTCTATCAGCGTTTGACCAATGTCTTACCCGAATTTTTCGGTTTGACCAAGATTTTCTTTTTGCGCTTTCGCCATGATATCATCCAAGATATCTACGAGATAGATAAGGAACTGCATTTGGATTCACGGCATCAGCCACATAGCAATGGCTTGTCGGAGCACTACTGCCGACGCTGGGTGTCCACTTCTTTATTGATGGATCTAAGAGCGCAGCAAAAGGGGGGAGCGCAAATTTCTCATTTGGTGGCAGCCCAACGTTCTAGTTATATCGGTACAGAAGATGAATACCTCTGTTTTACTATCGCACGACCTACCTATCCCAACCCGAATCACAATGTGAGCGTAACCTTAGGCATTGTAGTATCACCTGACCTAAAGGATAAGATTAATTTCCTGGATGATCCGGCCATTTCCCATAAACAAGTACATACTACCTGTGAGCGTTGTCCCATTACCGACTGTAGGGAAAGGGCCGTGGAACCTAAAGTTATCCTCAGGCGAGAAAAGTTACGCGCCATCCAGCATCGCTTGACGGAACTTAGTAAATCGTAAAAAGCAATATCCTGCTAGTTTTCGCGCGAATTAAGTACGCGCTTATTCTATTCCTACAAAATAGTCCGATATTAGGCGACGTTTGAAATATACATTGGAAAATATATTGTTCGAAAATTGACTCAGTAGTAGGTAGTGGATCAAGCCTAGTACAAGATAAACCCCTACTACCTGCTTAAAGGAAAAACTTATGAATCGTCTTTTTATTGCTGGTATTTCATTCTTATGCTTTTGCCAATTTAGTGTAGCACAGCCGGATATTGCCTTGGAAGATATCTGGCAGAACTACTCCTTCATGGCCAACGCTGTGCCCGGATTCAACTTCATGAATGATGGAAAACACTATACGCGATTGGAGCGAGGCCGGATCAATCAATACGATTTCACCACCGGAAAATTGACCGCGACTTTATTCAATGCTAGCGACGTAGAGTCAGAGGCGTTTCAAGGTGTCAGCGACTATGCCTTTAGTGCCGATGAATCGAAAATCATGATTAGCTCACAGTCTGAACGGATCTATCGTCGTTCTAAAAAAGCTAAGTTTTTCGTGTATGATCGCAAGGCTAAAACGTTTGAGGCTATTTATCCAGCGGATAAGATTCGATACGCCACTTTCAATGCTGCCGCGGATAAGGTGGCCTTCGTTTATGGTAATAACCTTCATTACAAGGACCTAAGCACGGGAAAGATCACGCAGCTGACGGAAGATGGGGCGAAGAATACGATTATCAATGGTGCAACGGATTGGGTATACGAAGAAGAGTTTGCCATTGCCGTTGGCTTTAAATGGTCGCCTGATGGTAAATATCTCGCCTTCATGCGATTTGATGAAAGTGAAGTCAAAGAGTTTACGATGACCCATTATCACAATGGAGCTTACCCAGAGTATGAAACCTTTAAATATCCGAAAGTAGGAGAAGATAATGCGAAGGTCAGTGTACATATTCACAATTTGACTACGGGTAAAACGGTAATGGCTGATACGCGTTTGGATACTGAGCATTACATTCCTAGAATTCGCTGGACGGGTCAACAAGATCAGTTGTGTGTGATCCGAATGAATCGTCATCAGAATAAGGTGGAACTACTACTGGCGGAGGCCACAACGGGAAAGACCAAAACCCTTTTCGAAGAAACTAATAAGTACTATATCGAAGAGTCAGTCTTGGACGATCTATATTTCCTGAAAGACAAAAAACATTTCGTTTGGGCCAGTGAAATGGATGGCTATCATCATATCTACCTCTACGATATGAATGGAAAGATGGTGAAGCAGTTGACGAAAGGGAAGTGGGACATGACCGATTTTCATGGGGTAGATGAGAAGAACGGAAAAGTATTCTACCAAGCTGCGAAGGAGACTCCGATGCGAAGGCACGAGTACGTAGTAGATCTTGATGGGAAGAATGATCAACAGCTCACGACAGCTGAAGGTTGGAACACAGCGCAGTACAGCAGTACTTTCGATTATTATGTTTTGACCCATTCCAGGATCAATAGCCCTAGTTCCTATATCGTATATGACCGCTCTGGAAAACAAGTACGTACGATCGAAGACAACAGCTACTTGAAGAGCCGCATGAAGGCCTATGATATTCAGCCAGCAGAATTCTTCAGTTTTACGACTAAGGATAAAGTCGACCTAAATGGCTACATGATCAAGCCTAGGAATTTTGATCCTAACAAGAAATATCCTGTTTTCATGTACTTGTATGGAGGCCCGGGTAGCCAGCAAGTGGTGGATAATTGGAGAGGACAGAACTATTGGTGGTTCCAAATGCTTGCCCAGCAGGGCTATCTGGTAGCTTGCGTGGATAATCGAGGTACAGGTGCGAGGGGGGAAGCTTTCAAGAAGATTACCTACATGCAATTAGGACATTATGAAACCATTGATCAGATTGAAGCAGCCAAGTATTTAGGCAGCTTGGATTACACTGATCCAGAACGAATTGGAATCTTCGGGTGGAGTTATGGTGGCTATATGTCTAGCTTGTGCTTGTTGAAGGGAAATGATGTTTTTAAAGCGGCTATTGCCGTGGCTCCGGTGACCAACTGGAAATGGTATGACACCATCTACACGGAACGCTATATGCGTACAGAAAAGGAAAATCCAGAAGGTTATGCCAACAACTCACCCGTCAATTTTGCGGATCAGCTTAAGGGGAATTACCTCCTAGTACATGGTATGGGAGATGATAATGTACATTTCCAGCAAACGGCAGAGATGGCCAATGCCCTCATTATGGCCAATAAGCAATACGATACCTACTTCTATCCGAATAGGAATCATGGGATATATGGTGGTTTAACCAGGTTACATTTGTATCAGAAAATGAGTAATTTCTTAGATGAGAAATTAAAGGGGCCTAGTGGTTTTGAACGCTCTCCCAAGAGCATGAAGCAAACCATTAAACTTGTCCCTACAGAAGAAGGGCCAAAAAAGAAGAAAAAGAAGAAGGTGATCAAGCCCTAGGTAGGTAAAGGAACAATTCTCGAATTAAAATAGTTAAATAGGGGAAAGTTTAATAGCTTAGATGCCTTCCTTGGTAGTCTAGTATTGAACATTCCCCTATTGCATTATTGGGGACAACAAAGGATTTGGTTTATTCTACTGTTAAGCGTTTCTTTGCCGAAGCATTGGAGCGCAAAGGGAATCAGTAGAATACCGATGGAAGAAATGCGACGAAAATGGCAGAGAAGAAAAAAAATAAAGTCGAGATACTTAATAGAAAAGCCAGGCATGAATATCATTTTATTGATACTTATGAAGCTGGCCTGGTATTACAGGGAACGGAGATCAAATCTATCCGGAGCAATAATGCGAATCTCCGAGATGCCTATTGTTTCTTTAAAAAAGGCGAACTATATATAAAGAACATGTTCATTGCCGAATACAATTTTGGCAACATTTTCAATCATGAAACTCGCCGTACTCGCAAACTCTTAATGCGCCGCCAAGAGCTTAGGAAACTGGAGAAAAAAATCAAAGAGCGAGGCTTTACCCTCATACCTTATCGCCTTTATCTCACCGAAAGGGGCTTTGCGAAAGTAGAAATCGCACTGGCTCAAGGTAAAAAATCACATGATAAGCGTCAGTCTATCAAGGACAAGGATATGAAGCGCGATATGGCCAGAATGAAAAAGATCAGATTGTAGGCTCGCCATAAAGAGGAAGAGGGAAATCAAATTTTCGACCTCCCTCTTTCAAACAGTTGAACTAGTACTAGTAGATACCTATGACTTATGCTAGATGACCTGGGCCTTTTGGCCACTCTCGATAGGTATTTCGACCTTTCCTAACTCATTGAAAAGGCCAATGAAATAGCCTTGAGTCACATGCGCCTTCTCCTGATACTCTTCTCCCTCCATCAGTAAATTATGAAGTTTGGGTAGATTGTAAAACGGTACGGCAGGGTATAGGTGGTGTTCTAGATGATAGCCCACATTATGTGGAGCCAGGAGGAATTGTTCTAATACATTGGTTTTCACTGTACGAGTAGACGTAAGAAGGTGATCATAGGCTAGCTCGCCAAAGTGCTCTGCGACGCTGCGAATGTATTGAAACATGAAGAAGGTAGATAAGTAAGGAATGACCCAGAACAAGCCATAGTAAGCCCATCCGTTGAATACCGTTAGCAGGGTAAAAAGCGAGAGCATAAAGATTAAGGAAGCTCGGTTTTTCTTACCCTTGGCCTTGTTCTCCTTCGCCTCCTTAGATACGGAGAATCGCTTCAAGAACCAGATGGCATCCTTGATCCCTTGCAGTAAGGTGAAATATGACAAAATGGTCAATAAAAAGGCCTGTTTGGTTTTGGGGAAGGTAAAGCTCTTCTTGCCTAGCTTCGATACCCAATCGGGATCCTCTTCGGTATTTAGGTGTCGGTGGTGGCGCATGTGATTTTGTCGGTACACCTCAATCGAACTGAAGAGCGGATACATGATCAACAAGTTGGTTAGCCTGTCATTCCATTTTCTATCTTTCAAAAAACGATAGTGAGAGGCATCGTGCATGAGTATGGCTAGGGCGTGCATACGTGCTCCGATGATCAGAATAGCTGCCAGATAGGTATACCAAGTAAAGTAATAGCTGCAAGCAGTAATAGTAATTGCGATGATTAGCCAATCCAAAGCGATGGCAGAGGCGTGACGAAAAGCATTGGTTTTGAATAAAGGTTTTAAATCTGTAGGTTTTACGCTGAGGTTAAGATCATTTGCATCGTTATGTGTCATGCTTATTTGATTTGATGATGGAGAACTTTTTTTCTACAATTTCTTCCATCAAAAGCATGAAAACGATAGCTAGACGGTAATGGGGATATCTGTGCGGGTAACGTGCAAGTAGAGAATGGTAAGTGGTAAAGGGGAAATTAGAGTGGCTGAGACATCCCTAATCGCCCCTTTTTCTGTTTATTCTCCGGCGCTTTCCTCAGCCACCGGCACCTCGCCTTGAGCGTTCAAACTCCAGTCGTAGGGAATATATTTTACTTTGGCTTTCGGAGAGACTGCGATCGGACCATAGGTATTCACAAAGTCAAGGATATTATCATATTTTCTGAAATCCATTCGGTACCAAGAAAGGATCTTGGAGAGCTGCACTTCATCTTTGGTAATGATGTTTTTGGTAGGGTCCGCTAAGAAATCTCTGGCGGCCTGATCCAGTTGCTGCTCTAGCTTTTCTCCGGTAAAGGCAGTATTCAGCAATTTGGGACAGGAAAAGGAGGCGCAATTCACGGCGAAATGAATGCGTGGGTCCTTAAACTTCGGCCGGATAATACCGTGCTCGATATTATTGAGATCATAGGTTGCCTCTTCAATCTGGATAAATTTGATATCCCATACCGTATTAACAAATGGAATGCCTTTTTTGATATCCTTGATGCTAGCTACTGGATAATGATTCATGATCATTTTGACGGTAAAGGCATTATAAGCATTGATCCAATAGGCGAGGCGGTCATCTTTAGACCAATTCTGTTCATTGGGATGATTCCGAGACAAGAGGTCTAAATAGTCATTAAAGCGAACACTATCTTGAATAAATCCCTCATAATCGACAAAGCCCGCTTCATCGACGTGTTGTCGCAACAAAGAATCCCAGATGGCATGACTAATTGGCTTGGAAGCTGAGGCATAATCTGCTACTTTGCAACCCGATACGCACAATAGTAGCGACATACTAGCCAAGAGGAGTATTCCTGCAAGTTTTTTCATTGTTGATGTTTTTAGCTTGGTGTGTTGGTCGGTAATTTTCATTGGGTACTTGCCAACCGTTTAATACTTTTGCACACCATGGACTGAGTTAGGAATGAGGGATATACAAACTCACAAGTCGACAAAAGATAAAGCCTATTTGCCTTATTTATTTGAGCCTCATTCCTGCAAATGATTAACGGCAAAATTTATTATTGGTTAAAACCTTAAACACTAAATGTGTAACTACTGTCTTGATCAGGACGCTGAGCACTTATGAACGGACAATTCATCCATACCGATAAAGGCCGGATACACTTTCTATCCTGGGGCCAAGGCGAACGCCTGATCATAGCTTTCCCGGGCTTCTCCAACCCTGCTTCTCTGTTTGAACCTATTGGAGTGGCCTTATCGGATCATTGTACATTAGTAGCGTTTGATCTTCCTTTTCATGGTAGAACGCAATGGCAAAGGGAGCAATATACGCGAAGTGATGTTCGGGAATGGATACAAGTTGTCCTAACTCAACTTCAAAGGCGCAACTTTGAGTGGATGGGCTTTAGTCTTGGAGGGAGAATTATCCTATCGATGCTGGATTTTTTTCCCCAGCAATTGAAAGGGATTCATCTTATCGCCCCCGACGGATTAGCTACTTATCGCACCTTTTATCCCAGCTTAGTCCCTCAGTTTGTTCGCCGTGGCTTATTTTATGCTATTGCTCGCCATCCCGACAAATGGTTGCGGTTGGCTCAGCGTCTGCACGACTGGCGTTTGCTCGACCATTTCAGTTTAATCTATATCGAAAAGCAACTCAGGACTTCTATTCAAACGGATCGCTTATTTAAGACCTGGCTCTCTTTACCTAATTTCCCAGTATCTGCCCGTCAATCTCGTCGGATACTGCTTCAACACAATCTGCCTTGTAGTCTGAGCCTGGGTACGCGCGATAAATTCATCAATACAGCCGCCGTACGGAAATGGGCGAAACCGATACCTCAAGTACAGCTTCATGTATTTGAGCAAGGGCATCAACTGGTTAATCAGGAATTGGGTATTCATTTTCAGCAAATACTAGTCGAGGACTAGAGCGCTCTCAGGGCATTTTTAATTTCAAATTCTGCAACAGGTCCTAGTTCAAAAGTCGCTTCCCGTGCCGCTCTAAGCAAAGCCCTGGCTTGCTTTGGTCTTCCACTGTCTTTATATATCATACCAGCCAAGTAGAGGGCATCTGGTTCTTCGGTTTGCCCTAAGACTTTTTCCTCTAACATTTTTATAGCGGCATCCTTTGCGCCTAGATCGTGCAAAAACTTGGCTCTAATGGCGAAGGAAAGCGGATGAGCCCGCTGGCTGATTTCGGCTTCGGTTCTAATAGCAGGTTCAGCTATTTCTCCTTTATCTAGTTGTAGTTGGACGAGTGGTCGGGTGTACAAAAATCCATAAGCTGCCTGACTCGCTCGATCTAGGAAACGCTCAGTATGGATTTTGGCTTGTCGAACCTCCTTTTGGTAGGTTGCGATATCTGCCAATAGTAAGTCATAGTCGGGAATATCTTGGAGTGATTGCAAGAATCTTACGATGTCTTTGGCTTGAATGGGGGCTTTGTCATGAGAAAAAGCGATCCATGCGATACCTTTTAAAGCGTGTAATTCTGCTGGATTGAACTGCAAAGCTTGCAAAAAGGTGTGATAGGATTTCTGGATTTTACCTTGATGACCATACATATCAGCCAGATTAGCCAAGGACCAACTTATCAGCTTAGGATCTCCAGAAGATCTAGCTCGGCCAACGGCTTTTTCCATCCAATGAATAGCCTCATCCAACTGTCCTAGTTGATCCGCTAGTTTGACCTTTCTGGTGAGGTATTCGAAGCTATACGGATTACCTAGTGCATTAAGTAAGCCGAGTGCCTCCTGACGATTGCCACGTTCCAGCAATATATCTACTTTGATTAAGCTGGATTGGTACCTTTTCTCTCCAATGGCTAGTGCTTGGTTAGCATAGTGATCGGCTTTGGCAAATTCATGTCCAGCGATAGCGTTTTGTGCCAATCCTTGCCAATGGGAAACCGTATTCGGGAAACGCTCCGCTAGATCTAGTAGTAGGCTATCAGATTGACGTAAGTAGTTGATTTTACCTGTCAGGCGAAAGTATTGAGCCTGCAAGTTGGCTAGCCTTTGTTGATATACATTGTTAGCAGTTTGCTCCTTTAGCCGCCTGGTCCAAAATTCTACCTGTTCTAGAAGTTGAGACTTCTCATAATTATAGTATTGAGTTTGCAAGTATGGCTTGACCTCCTCATACTGGACTATGGGACGATTAGACTGGTAAGACCATAGTCCCAATAAGCTGACTACAGCCAGCAGCAAGAATAATTTTTTCATGGTGTTGGGAATGTGGATATTTAAGGGCAGGGCCAAATACCTAGGCATTGGCCCTGCGGATTGTTCATGAGAAATGCTAGTTCTTAGTGCGGGCTAGCCAAATACGGGAATGTATTCAAGAATGCTTTGTCATTGGCATCTACATTATCGTCGGTTAGCCCGGGATTAGCAGTACCATCAGGACCACCAAAAATGAGTAGTAATTCAACAGAGATTACATCATCATCCAGTCTACGTCCCGTCAAGACATTAGTGCCATCAAAGAAAGTAGTAGGCTGCTGCGTGGCTACCGTGAGCACATCCGTAGCTAGTACATTGGTGAAGGTAGCAGCGTCTAGGCCCAGTGCATTGGTGGTATAATTGGGATTCAGTGCCAAAAGTCGACTATTGAATTTACCGGCGAATGCCGCACCTTGTTGTACAGGAGGAGTTACATTGAATACGTCCTTGTCGTCGCTGGATACGAAGACGGTGTTGATAGCAGGACGGGCCATCTGATCCTCTTGCTGGAATAGAAAGTTTTCAATGGGATTAAAGTCATCGTCTTTATTACAACTACTCAGAAATAATGCCCCTAGCATCAAACTTAGTAGCAAATACCTTTTTGGATTTTTCATGTTACAATGGATTAAAAAAATTCTAGTACAAACATAGCTCTGCCAGGCTTACTTCTTTTTCCGAAAAAATTGCCAGAGTACTACGGACTGTAAGAGTAAGCAAACTGAAAGTTCTGTACTTAAATAGATTTAGTTGATGAAATGGAGTCGACTAGATTTTCCTTTTGGCCTCCACCCAGGTGTTTAGGGTAGTAGCAGAACCTAGAAGGGCTTTAGGAACTTCTACCACTACAGAAAGGACATTGGTGCCGGCGAAGGTGTCAGTGCCTGGATTCTTGAAACCAGTAGCATTTCCCGCTAGGACTTCATTGAATTGAGCGAAGTCAAAGAAGAAAGGATCATCTCTAGGGCCAGCAAAGACTTTAATACCTCCATTTGTCCCCACATTAACGGCTTGATTGTAGGTGCTAATGTTCGTTTCTGTCAGGGTAGCTCCCGTTTCTACTGCACTAATGGTTCCTTTTTGGGATGGGACCACTGGGCCGTAAACCTGTAGTTTTTCATTCTGGAATAAAGCCTGGATCACCAAATCTTCTTGACTGTCTCCGGTATTGTCGATGTTAAACTCTACCATCACTTGTTCATCAAATTTAGCAGTGCTAGTGGCGGTAGGATCTAACAAGCCTTGCAGATTACAGACAAATACTAGATTGTCCGGGTTTTCTGGGCTTTCAAAAGCAAAGTAGTCAGTGATATCACTGGTCGTTGAGGTTACAGCAGGTGCGTCAATGTGATCGGCGGCCCACATGATTCCTACAGTAGTGGCTATGAGAGCCAAGACTGTAAGGAATAGATTTTTGTTTTTCATGATTACGAATTTCAACTATGTTATTTAATGTTCAACTGTAGTTACGGAGACAGTTGGATTATCGGTTTTCGAAAAACGATTTTTTTTTGCTGATCTTCGGGCGTGAGGGGCGGTATGCTAGGGCAGCCGCATGTTTTTCAGGTCCAGCTAATGATGAAACAGAGCTCCTCTTTCCCAGCATTTGGAGTAGTATTGTTGCTACTGCTCTCTAATCTATTTTTCGCACAAGAGGCGGATAGTCTTGGACGCCAAAAAAGCTTTGTACAGAAAAGTAGCCTCATTGCTTTGCCCATTGTTTTTTATACAAAGGAAACCTGTCACCTTACTTGACCGTGGCCGAAGCCTTTTAAGATTCAGCCTTAGCTACCCAAAACCGATCCGTGTCGCTGCAACGTATCTAAGCGTAGACCTAAGACTTAAAAATGGACCTAAATAGTATAAGCATCATTATTCCTACGCTTAATGAAGAAGAGCGTATAGGGCAACTTGTCCAGCATCTACGAGCCTTAGCACATCAAATCTACTTAAAGGAGATTATCGTATCGGATGGGGGGAGTACAGACAAAACTTGTGAATTAGCGATAGCGGCGGGAGCTCAACTCTTGCAGGCTCCAACTGCAAGCCGAGCCGTACAAATGAACTATGGTGCGCAAGCCGCGAAAGGCGAGATTCTTTACTTCGTACACGCTGATGCGCTGCCGCCTAGAGATTGTCTCGCAAATATTATAGAAGCAGTGCAAGAGGGACATCAATTAGGCTGCTTTTCTTATGATTTTGATTCAGATTCAAGTCTGCTTAAAATCAATGCTTACATGACTCAGTTTGATGCCATAACTAGTGGGGGAGGAGATCAAACCCTCTTTTTACCGAAGGTTACATTTGAAACCTTGGGGCGATTTAATGAGGATTTACCCATTATGGAAGATTTTGACTTTATTTGGCGAGCGAAAAAGCGGTATCCGCTTCATTTTATAAAGAATCCAGTGCTGATCTCTGCTCGTAAGTATGAAAAGAATTCTTACCTAAAGGTTCAGATCGTCAATGGCATTACCTTTACGCTCTTTCGAAGGGGGTATTGCCCTTTCAAACTAGCCAAGTGGTATAAGCGTGTGCTGAGTTAAAGAAGGGAATGGTTGAATGAACTATAGCTTCACTCGCATACCAAAGATCAACCGCATGGTATTGATCTTGTCCTGGAACGGCCCTACACCGCCATTATCGACAAGATACAGCACGGTATGTTGATACTGTGGTTGCGCAAACAAACTGGTACGGTGGCTGATGTAGCGCTCCAAGCCAATGCCTAAGTTTGCAGTGAAGAAAGTGTTTTGTTCGAAGGCGCCTCCCTGCAACAATCCTTTTGTAAATGCAGATTTCTCTACGCCTGCCTTGGTGTTGTTGTTATTAGGCGGGATGGGTGCTCCGAAGTTGCTTGGTGGCCCAACAGGTTGGGGGCGGGTAGGACTTTTGACGAAGTAGTCAGCTTGCATAATTGTATGCATGCTCACACCCGCAGTATAATAGAAGCGCCATTTGCCGTTGGGAATAAAATGGTGACGGAAGTTTAGAGGAATAGAAACCATATCATATTCGAAGGACTTCAGTTGCTCACCAGAAATGCCGTTGGTCAGGCTATAGTCTATTTCTAATAAAGGTAGGGGCAGGTATTTCTTGGAGGAGTAGATCAAACCAGATTCCATTTCCCATTTCTTATTGCCCCAGCTAAAAGTAATACCACCGCTGTAACCCAGTGCATAGCGATCCAGTTCATGTCGTTTTCCATTGATGAAAACCGGCGGAGTGATGACGCGATTGTAATCACTTGATCCTTGTACGCCGAAGCGAACAAAGCGTTCGCGAGGGCCCGGAGTGATTTCTGCAATTGCTTCCAAATCATCAGTGTATGGAGATATCACTAAACCAGGAACTGGCGCTAAAGCTGCCCACAAATTCAGGTCCAGTCCAGCCTTATCTTCACTCAGATCAATTTTGCTAATTGGACTTCTGATGATAGAATGGGCACCTACCGGGCTCTGGTTTTCTGGGAGCATCGCATCTAACTCTTGTCGGAGTAAAGATGGCTGTTGTAGTGCAGATAACAAGGAGAAGGTCTGCTGCTCGGGCTGATCCCTATCCGCAACTACTTCACCTTTGGCAGAAGGCATGAGCTGGGCGGAGGCGATCGGCGTCGCATGAGTAGACTCTGTTGGCGCAGCTTGTCCTTTTGTTGGACGATCGTCAATAGTATGATCGGCTATATTAACTGTAGGAAGATCACCTGCTTGCTTACCTTCCGTTTTAGAGGCACGTTTACTAGACTCACTCGTAGCAATGTCTTGTCCAGTAGAATTACTGATGCTCGTAGTGGTTTCCTTAATTTCAATATCAGATGCTATCGCAGGCGTTCCTAGAGGGACTTTCTTATTTTTTAAGCTTGAATTTTCAGGGTAATAATTAACAAAAAGTGCGATTAAGAGTAGGAAGAGAGAAAGTTCGAGAGATTTGTATCGGATAATTTTATTAACAAAGCGGTATTCTTCGTTGAGGCGTGTTTCTAATTTGTTCCAATGAGCGGGCTCGAAAGGAGCTTCCATTTGGCTCATTTTCTCAAATACGACGGCTTCCATCAACTTCTCATCAGCAGCTGCGGTGCCTCCTTCCTCTTTAGACAGCCGGTCTGCTAGGAGGTCCCAACCCTGGGGCTGGCCTTCCGCCTCCACCTCTTGTATCCGGCCGCGGATAAATTCATCAAAATCGTGTTTACTCTTCATATCCGTAGAATCTCGAACTCAAAATGGCTTTTAGTTTCATTCTGGCTTTTACAAGGTTGGATCGCGAGGTGCTTTCAGTAATACTCAGCTTATCTGCGATTTCCTTGTGGGAATATCCTTCAATCACATAAAGGTTAAAGACCGTGCGGTAAGCCGTTGATAACTGCTGTATGGATTCTAGGATTTCCTTTTCAGTACATTGACTGATGGCATCTGCTTCCACAGCACTGATATCAAAAGCTTCCTCAATGTTTTCTGTTCGGCGTCGAATGTTCTTGCGACAATAATCAATGGAAGTGTTGACCATGATTCGCCGCATCCAGGCGATTAGTGAAGTTCCAGGTTGGTATTTATGGATATTGCGGTAAATCTTTATGAACCCTTCGTGTAAAATATCCAGGGCATCATGCTCATTATTAGCGTACCGAAGGCATACACCCATCAGCTTACTGTAATATTCTTCGTACAGTAGCTTTTGCGCCCAACGCTCTTTTCGAATGCAGGCTTTGATGAGGTCTCTCTCTTCGTTACCTAAAGGCAAAGCAATATCCATATTGGTCCTATTGGCTAAGTTAGGCGAATTGGACAAAAATTACAACTAGGGTTGGAACTGCCAATAACAAATGACGCTAGCTTTACAACGATTTAGGGTTAGGATTTGCTGCCCGTCCGCCTCAGCTATGGCGATATTTTAACATTTTTCTTTTGCTGTCCTGCTAATTGTTACCAAGCCGGCCATTTTACCATAGGTTTATGCGGTACTAGGCAGTTCCATACCAGACGGATTCATTATTTTTAAAAACAAATCATGTTTTTTTTGAGTGAATTAAATTTTTTGTTTTAAGTCCCTTTTTTGTATTTTCGCTCAATTAATTGATATTGGCGGCAATTGAAAACGGACAAATGAGTATAGATAAAATTGAGCCTACCCCAAACGGACAAGAGCAAGAACAAGTCATCAGCTTAAATGGTATGTACCAGGATTATTTCCTGGATTATGCTTCCTATGTAATTCTAGAGCGAGCGGTACCCGCCATTGGAGATGGTTTGAAACCTGTACAGCGACGGATATTTCACGCGATGAAAGAAATGGATGATGGCCGTTACAATAAAGTAGCGAACATCATCGGACAAACCATGCAATATCACCCCCATGGTGATGCCGCGATAGGTGATGCAATGGTTAACTTGGGTCAAAAAGACCTGATGATCGACACTCAGGGAAACTGGGGAGATCCGAGAACAGGAGACCGAGCTGCTGCTTCCCGTTATATTGAAGCAAGATTGACCAAATTTGCCTTAGAGGTTGCTTTCAACCCCCAGACTACCGAATGGCAAATTTCCTATGATGGTCGGAAGAGGGAGCCGATTAATCTACCGATGAAGTTTCCTTTGGTTCTGGCACAAGGAGCTGAGGGGATTGCCGTAGGCCTTTCCACCAAAATACTTCCGCATAATTTTATAGAACTTATCAAGGCCTCTATTAAAATATTGGAGGACAAAAAGGTAAAGATTTATCCGGATTTCTTGACTGGTGGATTTGTAGATGTGAATGATTACCGGGGAGGGAAAAGAGGCGGAAAGATTAAGGTGCGGGCGCGCATAGAGGCGGTAGATAAGAAGACCTTAAAGATTACGGATTTGCCCTTTGGAGAGACAACTTCCAGCTTGATCGATGATATTATCAAGGCAAATGATAAAGGGAAGATAAAGATTAAGAAGGTTATAGATAATACGGCGAAGGATGTAGAGATTCAGATAGAATTAGCCACTGGAATATCGCCTGAGGTGACTATTGATGCGCTCTACGCTTTTACAAAGTGTGAAAAATCGATTTCTCCAAATGCTTGTATCATCATTGATAATAAGCCACACTTTGTGACGGTTGAGGAGATATTGCGATTCAATACTTTCAACACTAAAGATCTCTTGCGTCAAGAGTTGGAAATCGAAAAGGCAGCGCTGGAAGAAAAGCTGCATTTCGCCAGCTTGGAAAAAATCTTTATTGAAAATCGGATCTATCGAGAAATTGAAGAGTGTGAGACCTGGGAAGCCGTGATCGAGACCATTGACCGGGAGTTGCAAAAGTATGTCGTTGGTCCCAGTACAAAACCAAAAGCCAATGACAAAAGGGTACGTTTGTTGAGAGATGTTACAGAAGAAGATATCGTTCGGCTGACGGAAATTAAAATCAAGCGCATATCTAAATTCAACTCTTTCAAAGCAGATGAGCAGATTGCTAAGTTGGAGGAGGCACTCAAAGAAGTCAAACACCATCTTGCCCATCTAACGGAGTACACCATCTCTTACTACAACAGATTGTTGGAGAAGTATGGTAAAGGCAAAGAACGCAAGACGGAAATTACCACCTTCGATACCATCAAGGCGGCAATGGTCGTAGCCAATAATGCCAAGTTATACGTCAATAAAGCTGATGGTTTTATTGGCACCTCCTTGAAGAAAGATGAGTTTGTTTGCGACTGCTCCGATATTGATGATATTATCGTGTTTAAAAAGGATGCATCTTTCCAGGTGGTCAAGATAGCGGACAAAGTATTTGTAGGTAAAGGGATCATTCACGTGGCTGTATGGAAAAAGGGAGATGAAAGAACGACCTATAACATGATCTATCTGAATAGCAAGAACGGTCGTACTATGATCAAGCGATTTAATGTTACCAGCATCACTCGAACGACTAATTACCCTCCTGCGAAAGGATTAGACAAAGCCAAATTACTTTACTTTTCTGCCAACCTAAATGGAGAGGCGGAGCTGGTTCATGTGCAACTGACGCAGGGCAGTAAGGCACGGAAGAAGATGTTTGATTTTGACTTTAGTACGATTGATATAAAAGGCCGGGGAGCCGCAGGAAATATTTTAACCCGATATCCTGTTCGTAAGATTACGCTAAAGGAGGCCGGTAAATCTACGCTTGGGGCGATCAAGATATGGATGGATGAGGTTAGTGGTCGATTGAACACTTCAGAACGAGGTCTATATCTTGGGGCCTTTGATACGGGAGACAATCTCTTGGTAATTTACAAATCAGGAGAATACCAAGTGCTTGAATTGGATATGCAGAAGAAATTTGATGCGAACGATGTGGTGCACATTGGAAAGCTAGCATCGGATACGGTCATAAGTGCAGTATACTTTGAGGGAGGTAAGGAATGGACTATGATCAAACGTTTCAAAATAGAAACCAATAAATTAGGACAGTCTTTCCCCTTTCTTTCGGATCATACCAATACCAAGCTTTATTTTGCTTCCGTTGCTGAGAAGCCGAAATTGCAATATGCCTTCCGTGTCAAAGGGGGGAAAGAAGAGGGTACCGTGGATATTGCTGAATTCATCGACGTCAAAGGATGGAAAGCACTGGGCAATAAGTTGATCGACAAGAAAATCTCTAGTTTCAAAGACTTAACTGAAAAACCTAAGGAACCTACCAAGGCCAAGTCAGATGATAAAAAACTCTCCGCTGGTGATACCATTGACTTGGAAGTTGGAGGTAATGGACAGACTAAGATGTTCTAAGCAAGGGTTTCCCATGATTACTACGCAGTAGGTTATACAGAAACAGGTCAAAATTATACAGGGTTGAAGAGAACAATGACGCTTTTGTCTATTCTCTTCAACCCTGTTTCATGTATCTAGGTATATCAGTCGATCATTGTAGCATAAAAGTAGGGGCTAATAAGGTTGCCACCGATCACGTGGGTCTCCTCGATTGATGTCAAAGGCAAAGCTAATTCGATTGATATAGTTACCTCGCTCTGCCAAGCGATTTTCCAGATTAGAAGAACTAATGAGCGGGAAGTAAATCCCAAACACACCATCCAAAAGTTCAAAGGCTATTCCTGCATTCCAGAGTAATTGATCTTTGAAAGTAGCTGCTTGCCCATCGGGGGTAGCATTATGGAAGTAGCCAATGTCAAAATAGGGTCGTATGCGAGGTTCATGATAGTTGTTAATAGGGATATCAACTTTGAAATTAAGGGCCACGATGTAATCATTGCTTCGGCCGAGTGGAAAGCCTGTTGGAATAGGAGTCTTGAAGCCGCCTTCTCGAACTGTAATTTGCTGGGACCAAAAACCGGAGGTTTCGTTTCTTCCAAAGTAGCTGTCTTGATAGGTAAGGTCGTTAAATCCTTGACTAACTAGATTGAATGCTGAGGGGCGAATGCTACCGGCATTGCGACCTGGATTGCTAAGGTGAGTACCAGCGAAAAAACGGAGATAAAAATGCTGGTTGGGACCAAAGGTAAATTGGTTCTGGGTTTCAATGCTGGCCCGGATATATTGATTCACCCCCGAAATCTCATCAAATTCCAATAACTCACCCACTAGACGGTAACGGAAGGGATGGATAACGCGTTTGTTTTTTCCACTGTAAGCTATCCGAAAGAAGGTATTTCTTTCCCAGGTCGTACCCAGGAAGCGACCATCATTATTGAATCCCGCTTTTTCTCTCCAAAGCCCAGTGGCTTGCAATTCCAGCCAATGCTTGAAAGTTGAAAGTTTCTTTTGCCTGAAATGGATATTGATGTAGGGAGACCATCTGCTAAAGCGTAAACGATAGCCGATTTTGTCTTGGGTAAAAAAGTTGAAACTCCGACCTTGCACCCCAAAGGTAATCTTTTGAAAGGCCTTGGATTTAGGAAATACATTGTATTGTAATAATGCCACTACAGAGGGTTCCAGACTTTGCAGTCCAAACATGGGGGCTACTAGGTATTCAAAGGAACGATGCGGGAATACGGTGTTGTAAAAAGCGGCACCAAAGGTGGAACCATCATAGGCATTCCAACCATAGTAGGGACCCCAGTGAAGATTACTCTTAAAGGCCTTTTCGTAGATATTCAGTACAGGGAACTCTACTGCTTCAAGTCTGGGAATAGGGCCCATCAGATCCCAGGAGTTATTACTTCCATACAGATCTGGCGTAAGAAATAGGGGGTCGAGTATGATTTTATGGAATCCTTCGTCGGGAATCTTGATGGAGGTTTTTTTCCCTTTTGGTGCATGCCAGGATAGGCGATCCACTTCCCGGTTTTTAATTCCTCCTACTGCAATTGGGGCTTGAATTTTACCTTTGTTCTTCACAATGATCTCAAGAGAATCGTTGGCCCGCTTTACGCTTTTAATGGCATAGTCGTAATGTGCTGTACTGCCAAGAATTCCCTCAAATAACCAATCAAGTGTATCCCTGTTATGCTTCATTAGTACATCCCGTAGATCGTCTGGGGCCGGGTGTTTGAACTTCCAAAGGCGGAAGTACTCCCTCATTGCTTGGTCAAAAGCGAATGTACCCATATACTCTTCTAGCATCCGAAAGCCTAAAGCAGGTTTCGTATAAGAGGACATGGCATAATTGCCAGGGCGTAATTTGTCCGAGGGAGTGGCGGGTGCTTGATCTTGGCGGGTGCGCGCTTTGTACAGGTAGGGTCGAAGGTGATCACCGCGCTCCTCTAACACTCTTTTCTTTCTGGAAATGCCAAACTCAAGATCATCGACATATTCCTTATACTTTTGTTCGTAATAACTGGTTATGCCCTCGTCCATCCAGGCGTGTTCTCGTTCATTATTGGCCAACACGCCATAGAACCAATTGTGCCCGACCTCATGAGCAATTACTTCATCCAGGTAGGTCTCCGTACCCACCTGATCTATTACTGTGATCATAGGGTATTCCATCCCACCTCCAGCACTTAAGGCACTTTGCACGACGGACATTTGAGGATACGGGTATGCTCCAACCTTATCTGAAAAGAAGACCAGGGATCTTTTTAAGTAATCGGTAGCATATTGCCAATAAGCTTCCTCGGTTTTTGTAAAAAACACCTTTGTTTCAATAATTTCGCCAGTCGACAATTCAACTTGATCCATAATGAGTTTGAATCGCTTATCTGCAAACCAGGCAAAATCGTGGACCTTATCTGCTTTGAAACGGATCGTTTTGTACACTTCAGCGGATTCAGGGCTGAGTTCATACTCAATGAAGGGAGACAGATATTTGAAAGTGTCCAGATATAGGCGCGTAGCTTCGCTTAGTTCATACAGCCATTCTTCTTCTTCCGGACTTACCAATTCTCCCGTAGCACCGACCACATAATTCGCCGGAAGAGTGATTTCTACGTCAAATGAACCGAAGTCGGAATAGAATTCACCCACGTCCAGGTAGGGCATTGGGTGCCAACCTTGCTGGTCGTAAACAGCTGGCTTTGGGTACCATTGACTGATTTGATAGGCATCTTCCACATGCCCCAGGCGGGAGAAAGAATTGGGAATCTTAAGGAGGAAGGGGGTCGTTATCTTGATGCTTTGCTTCGGAGCTAAGGGCCGATTCAATATCAGGATGGCAATATCTTGATGTTCGGAAGATAATCTCCACCTAACCTCCTGCTCATCCACCTGGAATTCCAACTTTGAAATGCTGCCCAATTGGCTATCTTTGGCAAAGTAGAAGTCCTGTCTACCTTGTTGTAACATTTGCTGGGCAAAGGCCGTCGTCTGATTTCGATAAGCATTGGGCCAAAGATGAAAGTAAAGTTGTTGTAAAGTATCCGGTGAGTTGTTTTTGTAGTCAATAGTGATAACCCCGTCTAGTAAATGTTGTTGATCATCCAGCTTCACCTTTATTTGATAATCCACTTCTTGCTGGAAATAGGTCTTTTGGGCATTTAGGTTGATACACCCAAACACGATGAGTATGCGTATAATTTGTTTCATGAGGGACATTTAGACATCTTATACGGTGCTTTTTATTAGATAGCCAATAAACGAATTTAAAAAATAGTGGTCTAAGCAAAAAAAGGCATGTACCGACAATTATTTTGTTGCTTTTGGTCTCCTCAGGAGCAGGACGGTAGCAAAAAATAATTGCCCCTCTATCTTACACGCCAACATCTTTTGCTGAAATCTATTTCCATGGCAAAGCCAGATCAAATTTGTGAACAATCTGTATTCAAGGAACTGTTTTGGGCTTATGCACGCCCATTGCGAAACTTCCTCTATTATAAATGTGGAGATCCCAATCTTGCCGAGGATTTAATGCAGGAAGCCTTCCTTCGTATGTGGGCAGCTTGCCAAAAAGTATCGTACGAAAAAGCTAAGGCATTTTTATTTCGAGTGGCCAATAATCTATTCTTGGATGAGGTTAAACATCGCAAGGTTATAGCCAAATTTCAGCTGAATATTAGTAAGCCTGTACAAAATTTCACGCCGCAGGAAGAACTAGAAGAAAATGAGTTTAGGGAGCGATTGGAGCGCGCTATCGCAGCACTTCCAGAAAAGAATAGAGAAGTTTTCCTACTAAATCGAGTGGAAGGTTTGAAGTATCGGGAGATCGCTATGCTATTGAATATTAGTGTAAAGGCCGTTGAAAAGCGGATGCATAAAGCCCTGGTCGAATTGAGAAAATTAAGTGATTTAATCTAACTCGGTAGGGAAAGAGGCTCTAGAATCGTTACTACCTCCAAGAAGACATTTAAAGCGTACTTTAATTATAAATCATGCCAAAACCATTCCCAGATGAGACCTTGCTAAGCCGCTGGCTGAATGGCGAACTGAGCCAAGAGGAAGAGGCCGAATTGAAGAACAGACCTGATTTTGCCGACCTTCGTAAAATCGCAGAGCATGCTTCGCAAATAGATTTACCTTCTTTTTCGGAGGGCGCTGCCTGGGAAGAACTGCTAGCTGCTAGGCAGGAGCAAGGAAAGTCACAGAAAGGTAAAAGGCGTTTTATGCGAAGTTTCTGGTGGTCCGCCGCCGCGGCTTTAGTAGCTCTGGCCACCATTGGATATTGGTGGATACAGCCTGAACCGGCCTTGGTCGCTACAAAAGTAGGGGAACAATTGGAAGGGCGTTTACCTGATGGGTCCACCTATCAACTTAATGCCGTAGGTACTCTGGACTTTGACGAAACAAGGTGGAACGAACAGCGAGAAGTCGAACTGAGTGGAGAGGCTTTTTTTCAGGTGGAAAAAGGCAGTTTATTTACGGTAGTGACACCGTCCGGACAAGTAAGTGTATTGGGTACGAGTTTTAATGTTTGGGCCAGAGGAGATCAGTTGGAGGTGACCTGTTACAGTGGTAAGGTTTCGGTTGTAGGGAGCCAGGAGCCCATAGGCATTGAGGCAGGTCAGAAGACGATTTTGTTGGAAGATGGAAGTTTATCTATGACTAATCTACAATTAACGCCAACGCCCAGTTGGTTCCGCGGATGGACGGATTGCGAAGGTTTGCCCCTGGCCCGGGTATTCGAGGAATTGGAGCGGCAATACCAACTAGATGTGGACTGGGAAAACGAAAGTTACCGAGTATACCAGGGAGGCTTTCCCAATGACGATCTGGAACAAGCCTTGAAATTCATCTGTGATCCAATGGAATTGCAGTTTGCGCTTAGTAGTGATAAAACCAGCGTAAGGATATTCGCGAAATGATGGTGTATGCACGTCATGTTATTTGCTTCCTACTAGGACTCTGGGCCGCGTCATTGTCGGCTCAAGAGGCCCCAAAGATTGCATTCGATTTTGAGAATATACCTTTAATGCAAGCACTGGACTTTCTAGAAGAGTCCTATGATCTCACCTTCGCTTTTGACCAAGAATTACTACAAACTAAATTGGTAAAAGCGGCAAAAGCCAAGAATCTGCGTTTACAGGAAGCATTATCGCGGCTACTTTTACCTCATTCTCTATTTTTTGAAATAGTTGGTGGTAAGCATGTACTTATTCGGCGAGCCAATGCGCGAGAAATGAGTTTACTTCCAGCTGCAGAGGAGGTTGTTGCCGTCGCTTGTGGAGGGCTAAGGGATAGTCTTACAGATCAGCCACTCATTTCTGCTAACGTATGGTTGCAGGGAACACAAAAAGGAGCTTACAGTAATGTGTTAGGCCAGTTCGCCATTAAAGGACCCTTTACATCCAGTGATAGTTTGGTGTTTAGTTACGTAGGATACAAATCGAAGGTCCAAGCCGTAGGCAGCTTCTTGCGCAAGGAGTGCCCCCTCATACACCTTACTCAGCAAGAGTTTGCGTTTGATCAGATATTGATCCAGGATAAAGCCATTACCTTCCTGTCTGGGGCCGGGAGAGGAGATGGCCTACAGGTGGATGCGGATCAGATGGGCGTGATCCCAGGCTGGGGTGAGCAGGATGCCTTGCGGATGGCTCAGCTTCTACCAGGTATTAGTACGACAGATGAATCCGCTAGCAATCTTAATATTCGAGGAGGTACCCCCGATCAAAATCTCATTCTTTGGGATGGCATTCCAGTGTATCACACTGGCCATTTCTTTGGTATGTTTTCTGCTTTTAACTCGACTATAGTGGATGAAATGGCAGTGTATCGTGGAGATTTCAGTGCGGAATATGGGGGGAGAGTTTCGGGGGTCTTAGATATCACCACATCTCCGCTATTGTTGGATACGCTGGAGGTTGGGGTTGGAGTGAATTTGATTAGTAGCAATGCTTACGTAAAGATTCCACTACAAAAGGGACGCTCTGCCTTGATGGTGGCGGGTAGGCGGTCCATTTCTGATCTCTTCGAAAGCAAAATTTACCATAATCTATTCAATCAAGTAGCAGGTAGAGGTAGCATCAAGGAGGAGTTTGAACCGGCTCAAAAACAACTGACTGATCTTCAGCTTTCTCCGAAGTTCTATTTTTCCGACTTTAACTTTAAGTGGGTCACCCGAAATGAAAATGGAGGAGAAGGCCAGGTCAGTTTTTATCAGGGGGAAGATGCCCTGGATTATGGCATTTTGTTTGATCGCCCCAACTTCTATTTCAATACATTGTATGAAGTTGACCTCTTGAATTGGGGACTCAGCGCGCAGTGGAAGCAAAGTTGGAGTGAGCGTTGGAAATCAGATTTTCGAGTTGTCTTTACAGAGTTTTCCACCGCTTTTTCTACCCGAACTAAATTAAACCCTGAGCAAGTTAAGGTACAAGTCATTCAGAGTAATAATATCAGTGAGCAACGGATAGAATGGAACAATACGTACAATATTGATCAGCATCAAAGGTTGAATTTTGGCTATCAGGGTGTTCTTAATGAAGTGGACTTGAATATCAGCATGGCCTCTCCCGTCAATGCTGAATCTCGGCAAGAACGAATCTCCTTTAAGGGCATTACACAAACCTTCTATATAGATTATGACTATACGATTCCAGAGCAATTACATATGGATTGGGGGCTAAGATACGGAACCTTTGATGGGGGCTACACCGGTAATTGGGAACCCCGTTTAAGTTTGTCTTACTATGTGCACCCTGAGGTAGAAATTAAGACTAGCATTGGGCGCTACATCCAGGTGGTTAATCAAGTTTTCCTGAATAACAATCTAGGGATCGGGGAGCGATTTTGGATGATGGCAGATAGTTCGAAAAGTATTCCCGCGGTTACTTCTGCTCAGTTTACACTAGGAGCGCGGTGGAGAAGCAAGGGATGGTTGCTAGATATCGATTTCTACAAGAAGTGGATCACGGGCTTGGTGTCGATGAGCCTAGATTTTGATGCGGACTGGCAAAACCCGTATAGTGGAGGAGAAGCGCGGGTATTGGGTATGGATCTACTACTCAAGAGGAGTTGGTATAAGTATGATAGTTGGCTAGCGTATACCTTGGGACGTACCCGATACCAGTTTGATCGGATTAATAGAAATGAGGCCTTTCCAAGTATTTATGATCGTCTACATAATCTAAAATGGACTCATCAACTGAAATTTGGAAATTGGGATTTTGCACTGGCATGGCACTATGGTAGCGGATTGCCCTTCACACAAGCCCAAAGCGGTCGATTCGTTCCTGATGAGGAGGCCGAAGACGGGTTTAAGGCCCAGATTGAATACGGCGAGGTGAATGCCAATCGATTGCGGGACTACCAGCGAATTGATTTCAGTGGAGCATACAATTTTACCGATCAGAGAAAATTGCGAGGTAAGATTGGCTGGTCTATATTCAATGTCCTGGATCGCCTTAACTTCTATAGCCGGACTTATTTCCTCCATCCAGAAAATGAAGATCATTCTCGCCCTATACTCGTTGCTTACGATCGCAGTCTTTTAGGGTTTACGCCTAATTTGTTTCTAGAATTACGTTGGTAAGGCCTGGCTTTCATATAACCTGAGATGATTCTCTTTTGCCCTGATCCTGTAGAATTCCAGAGTATAACTTCCGCATTTCCTAGTCTTTTAGTACATTACAACTGAAATCAATTGATTTCATCACCACTGATATTCTGAAGGATGCAAGTCAATTCCAGGCTTGCAAAACAAAGACAAAATTTTGTCTAGGGTAAAGGAGCCATTATTCCTTTGCCCTTTTTTATTATACATTGCTGCTTCAATAAAAGCGTGCAGCTGAAAAGGAGCCCCCTATAAGTTTGCCTTGATATAGGTCGGATCTATTTTTTGATCATAGGGTTTTGCCTCTTCAGCTACAAATGATATCGTGATGTTTAAAAACCTGTTTGGTTCTCTTCTTATGTTGGGGTTGCTGTATGCCTGCCAGCCGAATGGTTCTTCTAATCGGGATTTCCAATTAGATCCCGTTGTGGAAAAAAGTATTGATTCTCTATTGCGGCTGATGACCTTAGAAGAGAAGGTTGGGCAGATGAACCAATATCAGGGGAATAGGGACTTTGCCAACCCCAATCCTGGAAGAGAAACGCAAATGATACTAGATGCCATTAAGAGTGGGGCCGTAGGAACACTCTTGAATGTCAGTGGTGCGAATGTGACGAGAAGCGTGCAAGAAATAGCGGTAAACGAAAGTCGCCTGGGGATTCCGCTTCTTTTTGGTTATGAGCTTGTTCACGGTTACAAAACCATGTTTCCATTACCCTTAGCAGCAGCAGCCAGTTGGGACATGGAGGCCATCGAACTTTCTGCCAGGATTGCAGCGATTGAAGCAGCTTCTGCTGGTGTACATTGGGCCTTGGGTTCTTCAGTGGATATCTGTAGGGATGCGAGAGAAGGGTTAGTAGTGGAAAGTCCAGGGGAAGATCCTTATCTGGCTAGATTGATTGTTGCTGCCATGATCAGGGGAGTACAAGAACACGACTTGAAAGCAAAAAATACAATTGCTGCCGGTATCAAACATTGGCCCGCTTTAAATTATGCACCACTTGGCCAAAATAACCAGACACTCATCAAGGGGGAACAGCTACTGGAAAATACCGTATGGCCCCCTTTACAAGCGGCGGTAGTGGCTGGAGCTTCGGCTGTAATGTTGCATCCCCTGCCAGTAGGTGAGGAAAATGCACGGGAGAACATACGGGAGCAAGGGAAAGTACTCAGATATCGATGGGGTTTTAATGGGGTAGCTTTTTCAGGGCCAGATCTGCATTCGGACTGGGTACGTGAAGGAGTTGCCACTGATCGCCGACAAGCTGTGGAATTGGCAGTTGACGCTACCTATGATGTAGATATGGGGACGGGGTTCATTAATGAGGTAGCTGCCTTGGTTCGTGAAGGGACCTTGTCTGAGAAGAAAGTGGATCAGGCGGTCAGGAGGGTCTTGAGACTTAAATTTCAATTAGGGCTTTTTGAAGATCCATATCGCTATTGTAATCCGGCAGCCGAAAAGCAAGATTTAATGCACCGAGATCATATAGCAGCAGCACAGGAAACAGCTAGAAAGTCTATTGTGCTTTTGAAGAATGAAGGAAGTTTGCTGCCGTTAGCAAGAGAAGGGAAGACCATAGCTGTGATTGGTCCAATGGCTAAAGATCGGGACAATCCGCTGGGAAGTTTGCGAGCAAGAGCTAGGACCAATTCTGCGGTTTCCTTATGGGTAGGCTTAAGAGAAACGGTAGATGCCGACACTCGACTATTGTATGCGCAAGGGTGTCGATTAACCACAGGAAAACGGGGCCCCAATAGGGAGCTTACCTTCAATGAATCTGACCGATCTGGCTTCCCGGAAGCAGTGGCGGCAGCACAAGGCGCGGATGTGGTCATCGTGGCCCTGGGCGAAGATTGTTGGCAAACGGGAGCAAAGACCAGACAGGAGGATATCGCTTTGCCAGGATTACAAGAGGAACTGCTTCAAGAAATTTTTAAGGTGAACAAAAATGTGGTGTTGGTACTAATGAATGGCAGGCCGCTGACTTTCAACTGGGCCGCTGATAATATTCCTGCTATTCTGGAGACATGGCAGCTAGGGCATATGTCAGGTATGGCAATTGCAGATGTGCTCTGGGGAGACTACAATCCTTCGGGGAAGCTACCTATCACTTTCCCAGAAGAGGTAAGCCAGTGTCCGATTTACTATAATCATTTAGAAGGCGAAGGAATGAATGGAGCAGCCAAATTCCCCTTTGGGTTCGGTTTGAGCTACACCCAATTTACTTATGATTCTCCTTCGCTTAGTAGCACGCAAATGCCGATGGGAGATACACTTCAGCTTTCTGTAACGGTAAGCAATACCGGAGAACGAGAAGGGGAAGAAGTTGTGCAATTGTATCTTCAAGACATGAGTGGTAGTATGCCTAGACCCGTGAAAGAGCTGAAAGGCTTCCGCAAGATTAGATTAGCTCCTGGGGCAAAAGAAACGGTGGCCTTTAGGATTGTGAAAGAAGACCTGGCATTTTATGGGGCGAGTAGGCAGTGGGAAGCAGAGCCAGGCTTATTTAAGGTCTTTGTGGGTACGAATTCCCGAGATGTGCAGGAGGTTCAATTTGAATTGATTACAGAATAACAAAGGAGAAGCTCGATCACTCTTTTTATACCAATGAACTATCGAGCTTCTTGTCTGTCCAAAGTTATTACTCCTGAATCCAGACCTGTGCCCTTTCTAGTAGTTCATCCTTGCCTTCTCTTATCCCCTTGATTGTAGGTCGTAGTTCGACATCGGGTTTAATGCCTACCCTTTGCGTTTCCGTTCCATCGGGGTAGTAAACACCTATACCGGAAATCATGGTACGAATCCCGCCGGGTAAGATGATCTGAGAAACATTACCATCGGCAGCAGCCGTAGTACTACCGATTACTTGTGTCTTAGGAGCAACGCGTAGTGCCATAGTAGTATATTCTGCCTGGCTTTGGGTAGTTTCATTGATCAGAATGGCAACCTTACCTTTGAAGTAACCAGGGTTTTCTCCCCCCACTTTTAGGGTAGATCCGAAAGTGAATTGACCAGGCTGCTGTAAATTTCCGAAAGTGAATTTCACAAATTCAGTAGGTTGAGGCATGAGCTGGCCTCCAAGGCTGAAAACGATGAAGTCGGAGGGATAGCAGCGGAGATCTACGACAATTCCTTTCTTATCCATGAATTTTTTCATGATATTATTAATCTCTCCCTTTTCGAGAGAGGCAGGGTAGATGTAGCCAATATCACCTTCCAGTTCTTTGTGTGAGGGTATGTCTTTTCGCCAGAAATTCACCTCTGTGCTTGGGACACAAGTGATACTTTCTTTGAAATCTGTTTTGACACTGCTAATACCCAATTCGATCTTTTCATCATTGGTTCTCAACAGGCGACGTGCGACATCTCGGAGTTGGGTAGGCCGATTCGAAGCAGGGCAGTAGGCGATTTTCTCTTCGATGAGCTTGTCTGTGGGCTGGCCATTGACATGAGTAATGATATCTCCAATCTTGATCTTACTGCCTTTTTGAAACTGACTAAAGAAACGTACCACCACTGCTTGTCCATCGATAATATTGACCTCGATGGGAGCGATATTATTGCCATAAAACTGATTCAGATCTTCATCTTGCATCCAGATGTTGGCATGTGTATCCTGGATTTTCCCTATCAATTGCAGGGTAGCGAGTTTGTAAGCAAGAGGCTCTTTGGCTTCCGCGAATATAGGTAGTGAGGACTGGAGCACAGCATCCCAATCTTCATCCATTAAATGTTTATAAGGGAAAAAGTATTCTATCATATTCCAGTAACGGAAAAGAGAGAGCAGGCGAAATCCATCATCGCTAGACGGTATATTTTGATAGGCTTTCTCATTCTTGAACTGAGGATTACCAATATTGGGTGTGAAGCTTAGATAGTAGCTCTTTGATTCCCGTGCAGCGGATTGAACTCCTTGTAGGTATTGAACTAGTTCGGGAGAAACTAGCCCCTGTGGTTGGAGCCATCCCGTAGAAGGTTGCAGCTTTAATTCCAAATCAGATTCAGCCTGTTCTGCTTTTTCCACTTCTCCCAGTTGCTTTGCCCAATTGAATACCGCCAAGTCAAAACCTTCTTCGTGTATAGCCGGTAGGATGCGAAACAACTCATAATCCCAATTGAGCTGTCCCGCAGCAATTTGAGGATGGTGGTATTTCAAAAAGCCCCAAACTTTGGCTAGCCAATAGAGGTTTTCTAATTGCTCTTCGCTGACAGTCCCTAAGCTAAATTTGGATCCTTCATCGAATTCTTTGTCCAGTGTAGCTTTTGCGACCGCCTGCTCAACGCGTTTCAACCCTCGTATATCTTTTCCATCTATTAGCACTTTGAAATTGTCGTACCAGGCTTTCCCTTTACCAACTAGAATGCCAGCAACAAAGATCTGTGTAGCTTCTTTGGGGAGTGGTAAACTAATGCTGTATTTCTTCCAGGCATTGGTACCTTGGATACCTTGATTTTGCATATTGTCAAAATGCAATGGGCCACCCTCTCCGTCCACGCGCAATAGGAGACCGGCAAAGCCTTCAGATACATTTTCAGTTTTCATGTAGCCCTCCAAAGTGATCTTCTCTCCAGCATATTCGGGCAGAATTCTGTAGGCTATGCTTCCAAAGGAACCACCTTCTTCTCCAGCATCAATCAGTATGGCTCTTTTGCCAGACTGAGGGGTCTCTGTGTCTACACTAAGTGCATAGGCCCCCCATTGCATCCATTGGTCAGGCAGGCCCTTATCGCTTTCTGCTTTTTCAAAATCGAAATTGAAACTTGGGGAAGATTTTTGAGCAGTTAATACTGCGCAGAGAAGAAACAATGATAGCGCAAGTAGGAATTTTTTTCTCATATGGTGTTGGTCTGTGATTAGATGATAGTAGTAACAGGAAGTTTCCTTTATTTTCAAAGAATACCAGAATATCTGTGTATTAATAGAGACTGACAATTAGTTACGGTATAGTGCCGAACTACAGAAGCTTGATATAATAGAAACCTAAATAAACTAAAAGTGACCTGGCTTTACCATGTAAACGCAAAATTGAGGCTTTACATCTATTTACCCCTTACTTTAATTGAAGTTCAAATTTGTGGTGGTTAGATGATAGGTTGTTCGACCAAGGAGTTGTAGGCAGGAAACACCCACAAAGCCCAGGGGGGAAATCTATTTGGCTGTTTAGATAGGCACACGTTCGGTCGGTATCTGCCTACCGCAGGTAGGTTTTTCAAGGACCAACATTCTAATCCGTATGCTCATTGACCGTTTGCCAAAGCAAGTCCTTTAGCTCGTCAATTCCTTGCTGGGCAATCGAGGAAACAAAGCGGTAGGGAACGCCTTCGGGGAGTTCTGCTTCCAACATTTCACGCAATTCACCATCAATTATATCTGCCTTGGTAATGGCGAGTACCCGAGGTTTATCCAAGAGGTCGGGATTATAAGCCGCAAGCTCATTGAGTAGAATATTATAATCCTTACGAATATCATCAGCATCACAGGGAACCATAAAAAGAAGGGTCGCATTACGCTCAATATGACGTAGAAAGCGATGGCCCAGGCCCTTGCCTTGATGTGCATTCTCGATAATACCGGGTATATCCGCAATCACGAAAGAGCGCCCGTCTCGATATTGTACAATTCCTAGGTTCGGCTTCAAGGTAGTGAAGGGGTAGTTTGCAATCTTAGGCTTGGCGGCGGTAACTACGGATAGGAAGGTAGATTTTCCTGCATTAGGGAAGCCAACGAGGCCAACATCGGCTAGGACTTTGAGTTCTAAGATTCGCCAGTGTTCTTCACCCGGTTCTCCTGGTTGAGCGTAACGAGGCGCTTGATTAGTAGGGGATTTGAAATGGGAATTACCAAGCCCGCCTCGTCCTCCGGCAACTAGAATCTTTTGCTCTTCATGCTCTGTAATCTCAAACAAGACTTCTTGACTCTCTGCATCTCTGGCTACGGTTCCCAAGGGTACCTCCAAAATGATATCCTCTCCATTGGCGCCATGGCTATGATTAGCCGAACCATTTCCTCCGTGGCTCGCCTTAACGTGTTTGCGATACTTCAGGGTCAGGAGCGTCCAAATGTTTCGATTGCCCCGAAGGATAATGTGCCCGCCTCTACCACCATCACCACCATCTGGCCCGCCTTTAGGATTGCTGCGATCACGCATAAAATGGGCTGAGCCAGCTCCTCCATTACCAGAGCGGCAATTGATCTTGACATAATCCACAAAATTCTGCTCCGCCATTGCTTTTCTTCTTTTTAGGGCGCAAAGATAGGGAATTTCAGGGTTGTGGGCTAACAAGGTTTAAAAGGAAGTCTTAGGAGTGTGTGAACAAAGACCCACTTTTCAAAAACATGATTATCTTACTCCCTAGGCAGACCACGAAATCTTTATGTATGTCCCAAAAGCAAATATCTTCCCCAGTCGCTCATGTCTTTCTTGATTTTGACTATACCTTGGTACCTGAAGAGAGCACCATTCAGATCCTGCAATATGCGCTGGAAGATCGTCCAGGGGCTAGCCATATTAAGACCCTAATAAAGGAAATGGGACCGAAGACGAGTGCTGATCAAATCCAAGGAAGTGAGATATGGACGCTCATTAAAGCTGCTACCTATCTTAGACGGAAACATGTGCAACGTTATGTAGAGAAAGTTAAAGGACAGATTCATCCTTCCGTACCTGCTCTTTTTGAGCAATTGCAGGCTGAATCTATCCAACCTTATATCCTCTCCGCTGCTTTTAAGGAATGGATACAACCTATCGCTTTGCAATGGGGATTGGAAGGGCAATATGTAATGGCAAATCGATTTGTCTGGTTTGGAAAACGGAGCCTGGTCTACCGGCCTTCAACCCTACTCATGAAAGGTAAATCCAATTTCTTAAAGACCTGGTTATCGAGATCCCAGATTAAAGGCCCGGTAATCATGGTGGGAGATAGTGCTTCGGATTACAAAGTTTATCAAAAGGGACTTGCGCAGGCTTTTATTAGTGCGAATTACTATACCCCTAAACCATTGGATACCTCAATCATAGCATCAGAAACAATCAAAAGGGTGGAACATCCTGAGGATCTATTTCAGCAGATTATGCTTGCCCTACGGACGATACGCCACTAGCCTGTACCTAGGGAACTTCCAGTAGTGCCTCTGTCAAAATTTCCTAGAACAGTTGGTGTCGGAGGATTAGCGAAGTAGTGACCGAAGTCCACGGAAAAAACTTAGTAAGGTGATGCCTAAAAGCATAAAGACTCCCGTGTAGATGAGTAGGGCGATCCAATTACCGGGGTCGTTGGTAAAAAGTTGGGCCAAAGATTCTGTTTCATAATCCATCATGCCCAGCATGATAGAAGCAAGGAAGGAAACAAGCAATAAGGTAAGTAATTCTTTCTGGCGGTTCATATCAATAGGTGTTTCCTATATAACGACCAAGGCCACCGATCTACATCAGCGGCCTTGGTTTTAACAATATACTTGCCTTAGTTAGCAAGGAGTATCTTATAAAGTATCGATTACAGCAGAAAGACGGTCGAAGATATCTTCAATACTACCAATCCCGTCGATAGTCGTAGCCTTTGCCTTGGCATCATAGTAATCGTATACTGGAGTTGTATTGTCTTTATAAACCTGTATGCGATGCCGGATTACGCTTTCATCTTTGTCATCGGCTCGCCCTGAAGTCTCTCCACGTAGCAGTAGTCGCTTGACGATCTCCTCATCAGGGACAGATAGCATTACCAAACGCGACACAGTGTCTTCCTTCTCAGCCAATAGATTGTCTAAGGCCTCGGACTGAGGCGTCGTGCGTGGAAACCCATCAAAGATGTATCCTTGCACATCTGGATTGGCTTCGACCTTATTGCGTAGCATACCAATGGTGACGGCATCTGGGACCAGCGCTCCCTTGTCTATATAACTTTTTGCTTCCAGCCCCAAAGGAGTCTTGTTTCCTATTTCATATCGGAACAAATCCCCTGTTGAAATATGCAATAGCCCATATTTTTCTACCAATTTAGCGGCTTGCGTGCCCTTGCCTGAGCCTGGAGGGCCAAAGAGGATCAAATTGATCATACTAGTGTCGTGATTTTAGTTAAGACTAAAAATATAATGTTCGGTAGGCTTATTTGGTTCTGACAGGCCGTAAAGATAAGAAAAATTAGGGCAGGAAGCGGATTTGTAAAAGAGAGCATGTCTTACATCACGCCAACGTCAGAATTTGGCTGGCAGTGTAATAATATCTTTGATTTTGATCGCGCTTCTGAAATGTCAGAAATGATCATAAGTTTCTTTTGAATTACGGCAAGCTGATACTTACCTTTGTTTTGTTCCATCATTCTAAGTTATAGTCTTGTACAATTGGAGATATAAGCCTTCTAGAGCTGTCAACAATTTACCATGAAGTAGAATATTCATGGGATACATCTATTTTAGCGGTTTTCTTCCAGGGCGAACCTCCTGAGAGATATTACCTTATGGTGAGCATCTAGCTGATACTGTGCTTTTAAAATTAACCTATAATATTCAGAAAAACCTTATGAATTCAAGTACTTACCCTATGCTACCCAATACCACTAGCTCAACCAACAAAATTTTTATAAAGCCTAAGCCTATTTTCTTGACCTTGCTCTCTCTGCTAGCACTCCTGCTCTTTGACAAGCCGCTTTCGGCGCAAAACAGCCTGCAAGAATTGGCGGCTCCCAAGAAGATTTACATCGGGAATCTCATTAGTAATGAGCATCTTGATGATCCTGAAAACTTCAGAAATGGCTTGGCCGATCCCCATTTACGGCAAGAGTATAATGCAGTAGTCTTAGAAAACTACATGAAAATGAGCTTTGTGCTTCCTGCTGATGAACCCGAGGATATTCATAACCTCACCGTAGAGCAACTCCGAGCAACACTCACGGAGGAAAACATTGAAGCCTTTTTAAGTAATGAGGACTGGGCCGATTTACGCAAGCGTGGTCACGCCATGATCTGGTTCAATCAGGCACCGGATTGGTTGAACGTGGTTGCTCCCACTTGGACAGGGCAACAGGTCTTCGATTTTACCAGGAAGTATATCCTGGCTTTGGGCCAAATTTGTGGCGATAGAGTCGATGAATGGGATGTAGTTAACGAAGCCATATCCGACGATGCACCAGATGGGCAACGTATATGGCGACGCGGTACATGGTATCGTAGAGCCAATGATGGTAGTATGACAGACTGGGGAGAGGCGACCTACGAAAATTACATCAAAATGCTTTTTGTGTGGGCCAGGGAAGCCCAACCTCAGGCTCGACTTCATATCAATGATTATGGCATTGAGACCTTTAGCAGTTCAATGGCTTCAAAAAACCGCTTTATGCGAGATCAAGCCAAGGCGCTAAAAGATTGTGGGGCTCCGATAGATGGGGTTGGTTTTCAATCTCATTTGATACTTTCAAATATGGTAAGTCCTACTGGTGTCCTCAACACCGATTATATTGAATCGATAGAGCAGTCCATAGAAGATCTAGCCTTAGCAGGACTTGAAGTGGCTATTACGGAGTTAGACATCCGCATTTGTAATAATGATCGTGACGAAGCTTTTCAGGAAGTGGCCTTTCAGGCTTACTGCGAGATGGTTTTGTCCCAACCCAATTGCCACGAAGTACTGATATGGGGACTCAGGGATGAAGACAATTGGATCACGCTGAGAGATGACCAATTTTTTGCTGGTTGTCAAGATGCGGCCATCGTGGAAGGCGATAATTACAGCCCTAAACCCGCCTATGACGGTGTTGCGGCGGCCATTATGGCATTACCAGATCAGAATGAATTCGGTTTTTCTCCATTGGTTCCAGGCAATGGCGCTCCGGCGAATTGTGGAGGGGAAGGTAGTCTTGATCCTGCCATTTTAATTGTTGATGGTCCTGTTGCTGTCTCACCCGGAGATCAGGTAACCGTTTCGGTTAGTTATATAGCGACAGACAATCAGGATATCGTTGTATGGTTCCAGTTAAATGAGGCCCCTTTCACCGTATACACTCAATTGGTTACGGATGTAAGTTCAGGTGCTGGTACCATTGATGTGACTATCGATATTCCGATGAATGTGCCAGCTGGCACTTTTAAATACCGCTATCTTGCCTTTATAGCACCAGACGGGCAAGGAGTAGACAACAGTTTTTCTGACCTTATCCAATTCCAGGTCACCGTATTAGGAGAGGATAGCCAGTTGGTCATCTCCAGCCTGGGACCAGAAAGTGTGAGCCCAGGAGATACAGCGGAGATCAATGTCTCTTATAGTGCGGTAGAGGGACAAGAAATTGTTGTCTGGTTTCAGCTAGATCAGTCTCCTTTTACGACCTTTCAAGAGTTTCGGCAAACTGCTATGCCAGGCCAAAATGACATTATTGCAAAACTATACATACCACAAAATGTACCGATTGCTGAGAATGCTTATCAATATCAAACCCTACTCGTACCAGCGGGTGGCGGGTGGCCAGAAAGAATTTCCAATGTCAGCCAGGGAAATATTGATGTTGTAATGGTATCCAGTGTAGCGCAGGGTGGAACCAATCTTCTCCATTTCAATGTATTTCCCAACCCAACAGTTGGACTATTTAAGGTTGAAATTCCGGCTAGTAGCCACGCAGTTGAACTCATCTTGTATTCTGCTTTGGGGGAAGAAGTGCATCGACAGACCATTCCATCTGGTAGAACCGAAATGAACTTGAATCTGAGTACAATTCCTCGTGGTGTGTATTGGTTATCCGTGCAACAAGATAATTCTCAGGGAGTGGTGAAGTTGCTGAAGCAGTAGAACTTGTGGGAAGAGTGAATACACTTAACTGAGCAAGAGCGCCAATCAATTGGCAGATATTAAAACAGAAAGGCCTTTGCGTCAAGAGACGCTCAATTTTATGGGGAGGACCTGACGCAAAGGCGCTTAAACTGAAGGCACTATGGATAGTATTGCTGTAGTTGAGCTACTATCTTAGGGCGTCCTCAAAAAGTCGGGGCTGATTTCAGGTTATTATCATACCAGTCCGGCGATGTGAGGCGGTTGAGTAAGCAACAGTCCTTGCCGTTGCTTTCATTGTAGCTGTTTTATTCATTTGAATACTCCACTGTTGGTAGCAATAGCTAAAAATAAAGATAAAGAAGGCCCGGGCTAACTTGATAGTGTTGAGCGCCAGTAGAATAAGGCCAATACAAGCATAGGAGGTATCTTCCAGTCGAGTTTGTATATCATCCAGCCCGTATTTTGATTTTCCTTGGCCAAATTTGCCTTCGATTTCTGAGCGCTTATTTTGTTCTTTCTTTCGTTTTTGCTTCTGTTGTGCAGACATCGGCTTGGCACGTCCCAAAGGCTTACCGCTATGTCTTATCCCTCTGTCTTTTAAGAACTTGCGGTTTTGACGGTTCAGGTATATTCGATCTACAAGTACCAATTCCGGGTAATAGCCATACAAAGCCTTGTAGCCCTCAACTTGCTCCTGGAGTAGTATTCCTTCATTGAAGTTATCAAAGTCGACCTGGTCCATTCTAGCAAAGCCTTCCGTTTGTGAGACGTTCAGTTTGGCACCAAACTCAGTCAATTTACCGGCCTTACCTCGTTTGATAGGTCGCACATAGGGTTGAGCAATATTAACGATCCGATCATCGATACGTTTACGTCCATCTCGGTGCATGATATCTTGCTGGCGGTACAGCTCCTGTAGCACCCAAAATCGCTGCCAATCACTGTGTTTCCAATCAATAGTTTGATCGGCTTGTTGTAGTTGGTCCAGCATGCGGTTAATATGGTTGAGGTTGCGCCGCAGGTAGCGGAGTTGTTTGCCTCTAGTACCTTTGATCGCTTTTTTACCCGGATTGCGCTTCTTGGCAAAGGCCAAGTACTGTTTATGTGCGATCCGGCGGTAGGTCCGAGGCTTGTTTTTCCACAAGCCACTCCCCTGATACAGCTTATCAATCAAGGCTTCGCTATACAGGCGTCCTTGATGCAATAATCGCGTATCAGTTGGATAACCAATATGTTGTGGAGCCACTGTAGCATCCATCTTCAAGGTCCCTTTATTGGGCCTCTTATTCTCAGGGCGATCTTTATTATCCATAGCCCGGCTCTTCTCATCTGGTCTTTGCCCTGCTTGATTCGGACCAGATGACTTATTCCCTCCTTGATCAGTATCCTTCTTTTTAGGCTTGGCTCGGTGCTTGATAGCTCGCAACTGCCGAGCCTGCTGGAGCAACATATCATTAAGTTGTTGTGATCCTTTCTTACCCAGACGTTTGCGGATCTCCACAAACAACGAGGGAACAAACACAGGCTTAGTTTGGAAGCGCGGCAAGCCTACAAAGTATTGCATATAGACATTTTCTTGGATGGCCTGAATCGTATCTTCATCCGAGATACCTTCGATGTGCTTAATCAACAAAGCCCCTAAAACAATACGCAAGTCAATGCTCTGACGACCATGGTTCTTACTCATCTTAGAAAAGAAAACGGTGGCCATCTCGTCCCAAGGCACCACGGCGGCCATCTTAACCCAGCGATTATTGGCATCTAGGGCTTGTCCAAAAGGCGATTGGAATAAACCAAAATTCCGTTCAGCGGCTGGTGTATACTTGATCATCGAACTGCAAGGATTTTAACTAAGCTAAGCCTTTTTCTTTGCATTTGATACTTCAATAGTAATAATTTAGCACATTCAATAACTTATATATCAGCCCTTTATTGACCCTTAAACCCTTTTTGAGGACGCCCTATCTTAAAGTACATTACGTGCTGTAGATATCTTTGGCTTCCAATAGGAGTTGTTAGAAATATTATCAATCACCACACCACGATTGGTACTATGGATTACCTTCAGCCCTTCTCGCGAGTTGGAAACTACTAGGGCTACATGAAATACTCGCCCGTGTTTTTCTCGTCGGAAGAAGATGAGGTCTCCCGCTTTGGCCTTGGAAACTGAAATAGGAGTACCTTGATCCTCTTGCATCCGGGAACTGCCGGATAGCGATACATCAAACTCCTTCCAAACAAAGTGAGTGAAGCCGGAACAATCAAAGCCTCTAGGGTCCTTTCCCGCATACAAATACTTCGTCCCAACGAATTGTTTGGCATACTGAACCACATCCTCGCGTAGCATTTCTTCCCTGCTAAGGGCGGTTCTTGACTCGGGGCGGGTTCGACTAGTCGTAGTCTCAGAACGTCTGCTTTCAGAGGCTGTTTCTGTTCTTTCTCCGGCCTCTTCAGCTGAGGAATTCCTAGATCGGCTGGGTTTAGGAGGTGGGGGTGGTGGAGGTAATGATCTGCTGTTCGAACGGGTACGCGTTCGAGTAGATACGGTAGCTGAGGCTGAAACTTTCCGGTCAGAGTGATAGCGAAGCGTACTTTCGGCCGTGATCGGAGTAAAGAGTTCACAACTACTTAATAAGCCCATTAGAAGGACAAAGAATAGAATTTGGCTGCATTTTCTAGTTACCATACTTTCATTCATTAGGTAAAAGAATAGGCCCAGAACTGCTTCACCTTGAAGGGGTGGGTCTGGGGGGTAATATATCTCTGCTGTTACTACAATACGTTGAATTCAATGATGGGTTTCAGACGATTACATAACAGTTTAATCTAAAAATGTATGGATGTTCTAGCTGTATTATCGCTATTAAGAGTAGTACTCTATTAACGCAAGCCTTGTTTAAAAAGATATATCTTAAACTTTAAAGTTTTCCTAAATATTAAGGAGAAAGGTGCTGTGATGAAATTTAGACTACTGTTTTAACTTCACTAATCCTGTGCTTTGATCAACTTTTGAACCCTCACCTCCTGACCAACCTGCATCCGGAGATAATACAATCCTGCTGCTTGTCCAGTAGTATCCCACTCGAATTGATATACACCCGCTGGCTGATGTCCGGAGTACAAGCGAGAGATCTTTTGACCGCTGATATGTAGTAGATCGATAATGATGGACGACCAATGGGTAATTGGTACCTAATATTAACCTTATCGTAGATCGGGTTAGGATAAGCGGGGAGAAAACGGATATCACTCTTGGAACGATTGTGGTTATGGGTTAGAACAGATTCAAAAGGTGGAGGAAATCTATCTATCAATTCCAGCGAAACGGAAATCATATTGTAAGATTTCCATTCGGAAGTAACAAAGCGAAAGCGGCCAATGCCCATATCGGCATTCGTTGTCCAATTATTCCAAATAGCCGAGAGTGACTCCCACCAATCTCCACCCACTCCCATGAGGTATCGGGCAGAGGCTCTGTCATCCATACCTTCTGGATCATCAAGAATTAGACGGGCCTTAACTGTGACAAAACAACCTAATATGTCAATGTCGGGCAATTCGATACGGCCGCTGTTAGGCCAGAAATGAAAGTTATAGCCATCACCTGCGGTTACGGAGAGGCTACCATCAGCTTCTAAGCGCTGATCGGCGGGTTTATTTTCATCATTGGCAGAAATCTTCGCGGTAGGCTGCTCCTTCGACTAGAATGGATTGCTGGAGTTGATACCAGCCCTTGGGCTGCAAGCCCAGTCCCAATGTTCAGGAACGCCATGTGGTTTCCCTTCGTGCGGAAGCGTGCTATCTCCGATAATATCCGCTAAAGAGTTTTGGGCTTGACTAGCCATCTTGGAAATAAAATAGGGTTAATAGAAGGAGGTGCACGATTTTCATAGCTATGAATTTTTAGAAGCTGACTATCCTAGTAGGGCTTGTTCCCAATCTGCTTTCAAGTCTTCGATATTTTCCAATCCGACGGATAGTCTAAGTAGATTGTCTGGTGTTGGACTGGCTGGCCCTTCCACAGATTTTCGGTGCTCGATCAAACTTTCTACTCCACCCAGGCTAGTGGCGGTGGTGAATAGTTTTAGTCGACCAGTTAGAGCCATAGCGTCTGCCGCAGCCCCCTTCACCTGTACCGATAACATGGCTCCAAATCCGCCGTGCATTTGTCTTTTGGCAATTTCATGTTGAGGGTGAGTAGGTAGGCCGGGATAGTTTACTTGTTCAATTTTTGGATGTTGAGCCAGGAAGGAAGCCAATTCGCTCGCTGTGCGAGTTTGTGCTTGTACTCTCAGGTAAAGGGTCTTGATTCCACGCGTGGTTAACCAGCATTCAAAAGGAGAGGGGACTCCACCCGTTACGGCCTGTATTTTTCGAATTTGCTCTGATAATGCCCCTTCTTCTTTTAACACCAAGCAGCCGCCTAATACATCGCTATGTCCTCCAAAATATTTGGTGGTAGAATGCATCACAATATCTGCCCCCAATTCTAATGGTCGTTGTAAAACTGGGGTCGGCCAGGTATTATCCACGGCGCAAAGGGCACCTACCGAATGCGCTATTTCGGCGATCATCTCTATGTCGCTGATTGAAAGTTGAGGATTGGAGGGCGTTTCTAGCCAAATCATAGCCGTCTCCGGGCGGATAGCTGCTTGAACTTCCTCTAGGCGGGTCATATTAACCTCGCTGATCTGGATTCCTTTACTCCCGAAGACGGTTTTTGCTAGATCATTGGTGGTATAATAAGCGTCGTGCGGGAGAATTAAGTGGCTGCCGGGGGGGAGGGTTTGAAAGACAGCCGCAGTAGCTGCCATTCCGGAGGCGAATGCTAGTCCGACTTCCCCCTTTTCCAACTGGCTAATACTGTTCTCTAGTAATTGTCGGTTGGGGTTGCCCATTCTAGAATAAACATAGCCACTGGGGTAGGAACCATCTGCTGCTCTTTCGAAAGTGGTACTCATGAATATCGGAGTACTTACAGCTTTAGTGTCTTTATTAGGGAGCTGAGTGCTTTGAATAGCTAGAGTCTCGAAATGCAACTTTGCGGACATGAGAAGGAGTTAAGAGTGAAAAAAGCTAAAATAACATTTGTCGCTCAAATCACGTCCAACTTACGGGAGGTTACCTAGATATAGGATAAGGCCCGCAAAGCATCAAATTCGATTATTAGGGCAATACCTTTTACTGTATCCGATTGGTAAAGGATCTGGATATTCTAAAGAATTACTGTTGATGTCATGTTAGGTAAAGAACTAGGTTGGGTTGGAGCAGGTGCTAGTCTTGCTTGCGCTTCAGTTTAATCTGAATGCCAGATTGACTATTCGAATCTTCATTGAGTAAAGAGAGAATGGAAAGCTCTCCCTCTTTGTTAACATGTACAGAAAAACTCGCTTCATCTACCTCGTAACTGTAGCGACTCGTATCAACATGACTGACGCTACGAGCTATATTTTCGATGAGCGTAGTGAGTTTTCCTTGAAAATCATAGGAGGTCATTTTCACCGTTTGTTCTTCGGAGACATGACCCGGGGAACCGTTTGCAGACAGTGTCATTTTGTCCACAAGAAAAGTAATCTTATCCATATGATGAACTACTTAATCTTGTTAGGGAACAATACTGATAGTTATTACACTAGAAGTACATAGTGTTCAAAATGTAATCGCGATTGAATTTATTGCTTGAAATTACCATTTTCCTACAGAACCTCCAAGTTACTCCCAGCTTGGAATACCTTTTTGCCCTGTATTTTATACCGATTTAATAAAGCCTTTCGCTAACCTGAAAATTAGTCGGAGTTTCTACTGTTCTCGTCTTTGCTGCTACATTAACAGGACTTTAACGAGAATGCTGCGTTAGCTAATTCCGGTTTGCATCTCTTTGTCCGTATCTTTAATTCTTCCTTAATCCAGATGTTATGAAAAGACGTATACTACTCTTATTTTTTTTCATTCCGCTTGCCCTGTTAGCCCAAAAGAGATTTACTTCGGGCCAAATCATTACCGCAGAAGGGGAAGTACTTAAGGGAGAGATTGATTATCGAGAATGGGTAGTTAATCCTCGTAAAATTAGGTTCAAAAGAGAAGGCAAGATAGCGTCCTTACGGCCACAAGATCTTCGCAGCTTTAAAGTCGATAGTAAAAACGAAATCTATGAGACGGCCATTGTTTTGGTCAATCAGGAGGCACTGGACTGGGAAGAAATGCCTCAGTTCCAGACCTACGGAGAAGTGGATGGCCAAATAGAAATGAAGGTGGATACCGTTTTTCTTATGGTATTGACCAGGGGAGCATTAAACCTCTATCAATTAATCGATGCCAATAAACGAACGCACTACTATTTCAGGAAAGGGAATGGCTCTTATGAACCCTTAATTTACCGGAAAGTAAAAATTATGCGACCGGGGCAATTGCTGATGTCTGAGGTTCTGGAAGACAATAACCTTCCACGCTCGATTGTATTTGAGGACTACAAGGGGCAGCTAAAGTATGCAATTGGGGACTGTGGTATACTGGATAGTGCGATTGACAAATTGACCTATTCACGGAGTATCCTGGATGTGGTTAATCGGTATAATGAATGTAGAGGCCAGGTGATCTATATTAAGCCCAAAGACAGGGCTAGGCATTATGTTTATGGTATGCTTGGCCAAACTCAAACCACTTTTTCTTTAGATGATGCTAACAACAGTCTCGCGAATGCCTTACCAAGTACTTGGTCAACAACTTTCGGCCTGGGATTGGAATTTGGAATACCGCGTAGTAGTGGGAAATTCAATTGGAAGGTGGAAGCCTTATTGATGAGCACTAGCTCCTCGATCACGACTACCAGCAGCCCCTTGGATATAGGAGCTGTGGATACGCGATATGCTTTGGATATCAGAGGGCTTCGGATCAATGCCTTACTGAAGTATAATATTATAACTGGGAATATACAGCCCTTCTTGCAAGCAGGGGTGGGCAATGTGAGCTATTCAAAACGCGCATTTGAAGTTCGTAACGTAAATACCGGTGTATTACGAGACCAAAGGTTACTTAAGTCCGAACCCTATCTGACGATTGGCGCAGGCGTAAAAGTTTATGGAGTTTTTGTCGAAGCTCGTTATGCTACTGGCAACGATATCAATCGAACTACCGGTTATGATACGAAGATGGAAAACTTTTCAGTCCTACTCGGTTATGCCTATTCTTTCACCCAATAGCAACTGCTCGTTAGGCTTAATGACCATTACTATAGAATTTACTCATTAATTGAGCAATTTCGAGTGGTTTATCTTCTTGTAGAAAGTGTCCGCATTGATCCAGTGCTGTCACTTCAGCCTGCGGCAGATCTTTCTTGACTCTAGCCATGGTGTCGGCAACTTTAGGTAAGATCTTATCATTCTTCCCATAAATAATTTGAATGGGAAGCTCAAGACTAGGTAGTTTCTCAGCTATTTCGTGATATCCTTTGATGCTGAGACGATGTATGGTTTTCAAGAGTACCTTTCTTGCCTCTTTGCTTTGAAACGGGCGCTGATATTGCTCAATATCAGTCTTCGAAAGCTGATCTTTGTTTACTACCCCAAGTCGCATAGCTCCACGTAATCCCCGGGGACTAGTCAACCAGCTCCGGACTCCAGGCAGTATGGTGGAAAGGCCAAAGAGCTTGACCGCCCATGAGAATTCTGGATATACCAGGGTGTTGAGGAGGGTAATGCGGATTACCTTTTCCGGCTGCCTTACCGCCCAAAACAAACCAAGTGGCCCGCCTAAGTCGTGCACAGCTAGATTCACTTTTTCAATACTGAGCGCCTTCAGAAAGCCATCTATCATCTTGTTTTGGTAGGTAAAACTAAATGAATCGCTCAATCGCTTATCTGAGCGACCAAAGCCAGGGAGGTCCAAAGCAATGACCCGATTGTTTTCGGCTAAGGTGGGCATGAGATTACGCCAAAGGTAAGCGGAAGTTGGCCATCCATGCAGGAGCAAAATGGGTTCTCCACTACCCATTTCCAGATAGTGAAGTTTCAGGTGCTCTACTTTAATGAATTGACTCTTGATGGATGAATGCATAATGATCGGGTTTAATTGTTCCGTTGAAGAGACAAGATATTTAGAGAAAGGTGGTCTGATCGTTAAACGAGTTTAATAAAAACTGTAGAAGCAACAAGAAGAAGTTAAGGAAGTGAACGGAAGGTTAACAGGAATGGGAAACTTCAGGACTTGGTCTATTTTAGCTGCTGTACAGAAACTTAGTTTTATGTCAAGGCAAAGGAATACGCAGATCTTATGGCAGTATATTATTGATGTTTCCCTATACAATTTGGCAGTATCTGTTTTGGTGAGTCTGTACACACACCCACTGTGGGGCATGCTGCTTTATGGAACTTTGGGGTACTTGATTGCCTTGGCTTGTTATCAATACTTTCAGGGGCCTACCTATGTGTTTTATCGCAATTGGGGATGGACAAGAGCAAGACTTATAGTACGACTTTGGTTAATTAATTTTCTACTACTACTATTGATTGGCATAATCTACATCGGGATCTCATGGCTAATTTGAGTATTGACAATTTATATAAATCCTTCGGAGCGAAGCAGGTGTTGAATGGGCTGTCATTGAAGGTTCGGATGGGCGAAATTCTAGCCATATTAGGGCGGAATGGTAGCGGTAAGTCTACCCTGTTTCAGGTCATTTTTGGCATGATCAGGCCAGATCAGGGCACGATTAAGGTGAATGGAGCTCTGCTCAGCAGAAGTCAAGATGTCGTGGCTTATTTACCTCAGTACGCTTTTCTACCCGCTCGGATGAGCGTGCGGGCCCTTATCCAGAGGAGTTTTACCTCTGCCGAAGCACAGGATACTATCTTTTACGCGCCAAAGATCTCTAAAATTGAAAACCAAAGTGTAGGGCAATTATCCGTTGGCGAGCGCCGCTACTTGAGTACTTTATTGCTGGGCCAACTGCCACATCCTTTCCTGCTGCTGGACGAACCCTTTTCTATGTTAGAGCCCATTCAAATGGAATTTATCAAGAACTATTTGGTTCAATTGAAAAATTCCAAAGGAATCTTGCTAGCCGATCATTATTATGAGGATGTACTACAAACAGGAGATCGAAAGTTGCTACTGCAAGATGGGCAGCTCCAATCCATATCCGGTAAGTTGGACTTGGTTAAGAAGGGATATTTACCCGAAAGTCGTTTGTAGAAATACCTTAGGACCTACTTCTTAATTTGAGATTCATACATATCAATCCATTCTTGGACAGTGAGCTTGCTGGCGAGCTCTCCTATGAGATCATAAGGGATATGATGCGGCTTTTTGAAACGAATACAACTTTTACCCATATTCAGTTTGGTGCTAGCGCGTTTGCCGTATTCTTCCTGAAACCACTTGCTCAATTCTTCATTCGCATAGACGCCGGAATGATATACAGCGATATGACTCTTTTGTGAAGCTACGTTCATGAAGGGAAGGGGTAGCTTGGTATCACAATGATAACCCGCTGGATAGATAGAATGAGGAACTACATATCCGATCATGCCATAGTTTATACATTCTTCAAATCCCTCTGGAATGTTTTCAGAGATGACTTCTCTCAGTTTTTGAATGGCTTCCTTTCTGTCTTCAGGTAAGCTATCGACGTACTCTTGTGGGCTTGTTGCTGTTGTTGGCATCTAATAGAATTTTGATTTCAATATCTGGATTTATCCTCTCCGGCGCAATTCCCATGCCAGAATGTTTCCCGCAGGCAGGCTTTCCTCAAGGCCAGTTCAGCGTTTTACCAAATAAAGAAGATAATAAGACCAAAGTTTTCGTCTTAAAGCAGGGTATTGATATCGCAAACCCTTGTAATGATTGTCTGCAAAGAAGCTGACTTTGGGGTTGTATAGGCGATAGCCAGCAGAAAGAGTACCCAGAAAGAAGGAGCCATAATACATGCGCCAGGAGGATTTTCGGATTTGTCCAGTAACATCTCGACGCTCTAGCATATCAAATCCATATTGATTTGCTACCGATTTCAAATGAGGTAAGGTAGATAGATCAGGAATGGCCCAGGCATCCAACCATTGATGAAATAGTTTCTGATCCTTTCCTTGCATGGGCACTTTGGTCTTGATATATTCTCCCATGATGATCCGCCCTTTAGGACGTAGAATTCGCTGAGCCTCCCTGAAGAATCCATGCTTCATGGGGTCATGTACAGCACTTTCCAAGGCCCATATGACATCAAAGGAGTCATCAGCAAAGGGCGTAGTTGTGTAATTTGCTTGTTGAAATAGCGGCTTATTCTTCATCTCAATCGCTGCCGCGTTCGCTTGCGCACGCTCCACTTGTTGTAAACTCAAGGTAATGCCAGTGACAGAACAGCCAATTTGTTTAGCCAAAAAGATGGAGGAGCCACCTACTCCACAACCCGCATCCAACACCTTTTCCGTAGATTTTACATGACCAAATGCAGCTAGTACCTCATTCATTCTTTGTAAGGAATGACGGAAGCTCTCCGTTTTTTTGTCCCAATACCCATAGTGCATAGCATGGCTATGCGCAAGATCCCAGCCCCGTCGATAGTGCACTTCTGTCCTTTCATAGTACTCGGCAATATCGGAGGGGCTGAAGGTCTTTTTGGCGGACATGTGTTCCAGTTAAAATTGCTTTTGAGGAGATAACATTTGGTCGATGAGAAGTACCGACCAGCGCAAATTGATCGTCTAGCGTTAAACCATGCTTAATAAATGCATTCCTCCATCGACAGGGATAACGGCACCATTGATATAGGATCCTGCTTTGGAGGCCAGGAAAACAACAATCCCACCCATGTCCCCATCTACGCCAATACGCTTCATCGGATTCACCCCTTCTACTTGCTTTTGGAAGGTATCGAGCATGCTTTCTGTCATTTTGCTTCGGAATGGGCCTGGCGCAACGGCATTGACGGTGATCCCTTTGCCTTGCATCTTCACAGCTAAGATTTTGGTCAAGTGATGTACCGCGGCTTTACTCACCCCATAAGCAGAATTGTCAAGCGTGGAGACGCGCATTCCATCGATGGAGCCTATATTGATCACATTAGCTGGCTGCTCTAGACTTGCCTTGGCCAGTAGCAAGGGTAGCAGGTCTTGGGTCAAAAAGAAGATGGATTTCACATTCAAGTCCATTACTTTATCATAACCAGATTCCGGATAATCTTTGAAGGTAGCCCCCCAGTTAGCTCCGGCATTATTGACGAGTACATCCAAGCCTGTTTCCTGTTCTTTTATACTACTCACCAATTGGGCTCGGCCTTCTGCTGTGGATAAATCTGCTGGAAGGGCTATACAGGTCCCGATCTTGGATAGTTCCTCAGCTACAGCTTGGCAGACGGCTGCTTTGCGGGAGGATATATACACTTTGGCTTCATTCTCAACTAAGGTACGGGCAATCATTAGGCCAATACCACGAGAACCACCGGTAACCAAAACTGTTTTATCTTTTACTGAAAATAGCTCATTGTTGTGAAGTGAGGACATACTATAATGCTAGTTTTAAAATGATATAAGACGTTCTGTATTCCGTGATATGTTTTAAGCTGACTTCTTGTGCGTTGAGAGGATCTGAAGAAAGTCTACACCCTATCCAATATCCAATCTGAGATATCCTTCATGACTCTTTCTTTCTCGACTTCATTGACCAGCTCATGGTAGAAACCTTCATAGAGTTTTAAGGTTTTGTCTTTACTGGCGGCTTTGGCGTATAGTAGTTTTGTTCCATTGATGTTTACCAAGTGATCCTCGGTGCCGTGCATCAGAAGAACGGGGAGGGCAAACTGATCCATCTTGGCTTGGATCTCATCAATCATATTCAATAACTCAGCGCCAGTACGTGCTGGAATTCCTTTAGAGTACACCAGCTCATCAGCATCATAGTCGATTTTCACCTGAGGATCGTGCGAAAGGTGGCTAGAGTCCAACTTCACGGCTTTTAGTTTTGGCGCTACTTTGCTCAAGAAGCCAGAAATCTTTATCAGAAAGGGCGAGATATCGTCGCCAGCCATCAAGGCGGGAGCACTCAGCACGATGCCAGTAGCGTCGGGTTGGTGGGTTAAGACATATTGCGTTACCATTCCTCCGCCCATGCTGTGTCCAAGGATGAAACAGGGGGTATCTCCGACGTAAGATTTCATTTTTTGATAAAGCGCATCTACATCCTTTACATAGATGGAAGCTCTTTCGAAATAGGCCGTTACCTTCGGCTTAGCAGATTTCCCATGGCCTCTACCATCAAAAGTGTATACGGCAATTCCTTGTGCATTTAGATGCTCAGCCAAATGTACATAGCGAGAACTGTGCTCACCCAGACCGTGAACCAATAACATAGCTGCCTTCCGTTCATTCTCCGGTTCCCAGGCTTGCAGATATAGCTTCTTGCCGTCGGCAGTTTCATGGAATGTCTCTAAGTGTGGCATGTGTTGAAGGGTAATAATCGCTGGTTAGAAAACCTAAATATACACCTTTTTCCGGCAGAAGTAGAGGCTGGTGACGGGGAGAAGAAACTTCCATTGGCTAGATCAAACAGGGACTTCTACCAGAGGGCAGCCATCTCTTTCACATTTCTTGGCTCGTCGGTGAGGAAAGGGAAAACACGCAATGAGTACTAAATAGTTGCAACTCAATAAAAATGTAATCATATTTGTTTAGCAACGCGCTATTCTATTCCTTTTTATAGATTTAGCACATTACAAACAAGTTGGTGAAGATTTTGACTTTAAGCCAAATGCTCTTGGGCATAGGTGGATCTTGTGTGGCCAAGGCTATTGATCTGCTTTGCTAGATCGGCTTATTGCTAACTCTCTACAATCTGCATTAAACTGTAGCGTACGCATTAATGCTGGGATGGCACGTTTTGCCATACTGGTGAATAAAGAAGTACTTTAAAATTATATCTTGATATGGAATTAAAATATGATGTTTCTTTTATTCTAGGCCTTTTTCTGGTGTTGGCGGTGTTAATTGTATTTAACCTAAATGAATTCTTGGAATATGCCGTTTACATGTTTTGTCTCATTAGTTATTACGTGGGGAAATTCGTGGCAAAAAAGGTCAAGGCCAAATCTTCCTAACGCCTAATGCTGCGTATTAAATACATTTCGTAGAAGAGAGGATGGTTAAGCATACTAGTGGAGTGTATTTGGCGGAGTCTTTTTATCCCATATAGGTTTGAACTGATCTAAACTTTTGGATCTGGATAAAACCGCCAATATAATAGTGATTGGGGTGGCATCTTATACAGACGAGAAGTTTAAACCAGTTCACTAGATAAACCGTTTACTTGTGCCTCAATACATGCACAAAGTAAAGGCTCAATTCAGGTGCTCAATTAGATTTTCTTGGAGAAGAGCAGCTACTACCGCCCAGTGTTGTAATTCCCCTTCAAAATATAAAAGCCGAGCTCCGCTTTTATCCCTTGCCCTTAGGGTCTGACCGTCAATGTAGAAAAGCCTAGCTCCCGTCTTGTTTACGGCTCTAATGGTATTACCATCAAAATGTAGGACCTTAGCGCCCGTTTTGTTTCGGTGGCGTAAAGAAGTACCATCGAAGAAAAATAGCTTAGCTCCTGAGGACGTTACGGCTCGAAGGCTGCTCCCATCCCAATGGTAAATTTTGGCTCCGGAAGATACCCTGGCTCGAAATTGAGATTCATTGTAAAAGTACAGCTTGGCGCCAGAGGCATTGGCACTACGAATGAAATTGCCAGACTCAACCGTGGGGCCTGCTGCGACATACTGGCCCGTCGTACAGGCGGGTAAGCTATAGAGCAGAACCATTGAGATGGCGATACGAAAGATCATTTTCATAATTTGGGTTTTTTATTCATAAATAGATTGCGATTTCAATCAAAGACAGGCCTGCTGCATTCCAAAATGCGCAATGGAATGTAGTCATACTATCTATGGGAGCGTTTTTTTCAAAAGAATTGGGCAGGCAAGATTTGATTAAGTAATGGCCTGCTATCAGTGATTCAAAGCTTGTGGTACTGACCTTTCATTGAAGGGATCGATCTGTTCATCGAATTTGAGACCAGGTTAGTCTCAGATATTTTCAAGTCGTAAGATTTTATTGAAATTTTATGAAGTCTAAAACAATATAGTTTGTACAAAAATGGTTATACGAGGGCAAATTGTAGAACAAACACTCACCGCACTACTGCTACCGATACCTTCGTTATATCCGCTACCTTGATCCAACTTTTCGTATCAATTACTTGTTATTAAAGTAAGTGCGAAAAAATAAAACAAACACCTTCTGTCATCCTATATTTCACTATGAATGAGAAAAGTCCTGGTGACTTTCAAAAATATATTAAACGGCGTTTATTTCGTTTCATGGGATTCTGTTCATTAGTAGTGCCTCTGCTCAGGAGGCACTTTTTGATTCCCCTGTACTCCCCCCGTTTTTACCTTTAGGGCCAAATATCTCCAACCTCTGCTTTGGTTTTACTTACTATGATTTGCTCTAACCTTTGATGTGCCATTTGCCCACCTTTATTGGCAACGGATATGGCATGTAAAATGGATGAGATACGTTTGCTGGGGTACTTTTGTTCTTTCAAGTACCTTTCGGCTATCGTGCGACTTACCTTGGAATAGGAACGAAAAGTTTCTATGATCCCAACTCTATGTAAAAGGGCGGTGAGTGCCAAGGTCTCCAGTTCAGCATCTGATAAGCCTGCCTGCAATCCCTTACGTACCCAGGAATTCTTCTCAGACATGGCTTGATCCAACTCGAATCGATCAATACCTTTAGGCAAATAAGATCGATATAGGTATTGAACGAATTGAAAGGTGTTATTAACTATGGGCGAATTCATTGGATCTGGTTTTGTTGTATGATAGATAGGTGGTTTACGTAAGTTCTACACTAATCTTAGTCTTCTAGTTCCACATTTACTTTAACTCTAAGGGCCCTCAAGCCTTCTACGCCTTGTAGTTTAGCCAAAGTTAGGTCCTCTACTTCCCCCTCTAGCCAACCTTTTGCACGGAGGAATTGTAGATATTCCAAGTACTCCGTACGGTCATTGTCATTGGTATAGACAATGGAAATTGTACCCGGAGATCGTAGGCGTTCATTGGTTTGCGCAATTAAAGCTTTATCAATTCTTTTCTTGATAATTTCGTATCTGATGTTATAAGCTCCATCCACATCAAAGCGCTTTTCGTCCATTCTAAAGTGAATGTCAATGGCATTGCCATAGACAAAAATCATCTGTGCGGTTTCTAGGGGTACAGGCAATTTGGGGCGGATCATGGCCGTCTCTCTCGTCAGTTTACAAAGAGCTGTCAATTGCCAAATACGTAAATTCTTTAGATGGAGGTTGCTAAAGTTGCCCGCTCTTAACAAACTTTGTCCTGCGTACATATCGAATTCGATGCCGTCCGTCTTGTACTTTTCGAAATAGTGGGGAATGAGTTTTTGTGCATGCTCCTGTTCCTTCTGCAATCTACGAACCAAGGCATCATTGATCATGGCTACACTTTTCTCATAGGCACGTCTTCGATTGTATAGTACGCCAGAAGTCGGATCTAATTCTTTGAAATATGCTCCGATGCGTTCCTTTAGCTGCGGGATATCTTCTGCCAATTGCGTCAGTAGCGGATGCAATTCAATATGGATGAACTCCACCAACTTACTTTCACGGGCAGAGGTGAAATCTTGTTTTAATCCCGCTAATTGCTGATCTATTTTGAATAGAAATTGATCGAGCACAGGTAGGGGAATGTGCTGCCTGCAGTCTTCGAGCAGGGCATGGGCCATTTTAAGATTGTCTTCCTGGTCCGCTTGGACGGCCTGGTTCCGCAAAGTGGTTGAGGATACGATATCGGACTGGCCGTAGAAAGGAGATACCTTCTTAAAGGAAATATTTTGTGGAAGACCTTCTTCTTTTTGCTCCATTCTACCCTGCCAAATGTAGTAGGCATTTTCAATAAACTTCCATTCAACACTAGGGTGCAGCGAGGTATATTTCTCTCTGATAATTGCTTCGATCTGATTGTCCAGTTCCTCTCTTCTACGCAGGATGGCCATTTCAAATAGAGGAATGATCTCGGCAATCTTCATGGCCGTTAGATCATTAATCGCTCTGATCTCACTGGAGGCAACTTCTAACAAGCCGATGAGCTGCTGATCTTTATTTAATAAAGGATAAGCCAATACACTGCGATAGCCATCGTTAATTAGGGCTACCTCTGCTTTAGTGGGATCTTCATATTGACTAATGTCTTGCAGGAGCAAAGGCTTTTTGCGCTTTAAGACTTTATGGTAGATGGAGCCTTCGTGCAGAAACGGATTATCCGTTTCCATTTCATTGGCAAAAAGCAGGTACTCTATCTGATATTTATAGGCGATGCAAAGTGAACCACTGTCATCCAAAGCTGTAAGTCCCAATCTCAAGTCAGGAAGTGCCAAGTATGAACGCAGGGATTGCTCTAATTCCTGGATACGCTGACGACCGCCGAAGGCACTCTTATGGAGTAATTGATTTTTCAATTGAGAGATTGACATCTCCTCCGTGATATCCGTCATCGTATCTGCAATGATACCATGGAATTCGAAACGATCGGGAGGGATGGCTTTTATCCATTTCTTATAGTCTAGCGGGGTACTCAGGAGATCCTGAATTTGACTATCCTTCAGCTTGGGCAAAGGCTTGACCACTTCTACGTCAATGAAGTTCAGATTGTTGACGCATTTGTAATGACGAATTAAGCCACTATTGGTTAACTGGACGGATATATTGTAGTTGTTTTCGCTTGGCAGTTGATAGCCATAGTGGGCATTGAGCACGAGACAATAGCTGGCATAGATACTATTGGCGATGCACTCCTCTGGGCATTTGTCCAGTAGAAAGCGCTCATAGGGATTTTTATTAATCAAGGCATCAAATCCAGGGGTGCGATAGATACTGCGTATATCCATGGGTTTAAATACACGACCAAGAGAAGCAACACCTGGTGCTGCTGGAAATAGGGGAGCCAGCATCAAATTGACCAACTCAGGATAGCGTTCTAGGATCTTTGGATTATTGACTGCTTTTTGCAAGGCAGGCGCTTCCGGAATTAGTCTTTTGATCTCTTTGGCAATGAAGGCCTGGGTAGGTTGGTGGCTTTTCACCAAGCCTTCCCAGTGCCTTAGCAGGGGGACAAAACTTAATTTAGTGGTAAAGGGGAATCGGAAGTCTCCGAAAATGTTTTCATTTCGTATTGGGTCATCCTGAAAAGTAGATAAGCTTGATTTCGGGGCTGGATCTTTAATTACGGTCATGTTGGTTAATTTTCTTTGATCCTACCCCTTTAATATCAGAGGTAGGGTATCGAAAACAAAAACACATAAGTCAAAAACAGGAAAAGTACGTAAAGCAATCTTAGAATATTAGCTTTCCATTCCATTGTTAAGTAGGGTTTAATCGTGCAAAGCACATCAGCCATGAGGTGTCAAAAGCCCTCAAAGCAGGGATGAATAAAACTTGGTTCAAACAGATGTGTCCTGAGGAAAGAAAAGATCGCGCTAGTAGAAAGGTGGGGTGAAGCAAATGGAATCTACTTCACCCCATGAGAAGGTATTGTTTGGAAACGTTCTTTAGTCGGGTATATTTAATTCTTACTCTTTTATGCAGATTGTTTCCTTGCTAAAACCTTCGGCTTAATACCTGCATACAGTCGGGTGATTTCGGTGAATACCCTAACTAGACGATGCTTTTCTAAGCTTGGTTACAACTATTCAGAACTATTTCAAAAAAATTCTAGCCAACTTTATGGCCTAGCTCTTTTGTAGCCTTTGCCGATTAAGGTAGTGTACATACAATCGAAGCAAACGGTTTGTGACAACTTCTTGTCTTTAATTGCTTACACTTACAAGTTCAAAATTCGGCGAAAAGGCTAGCTTGTTCGTTCGGATTTACAAATCAGAACGTTTTTTCACGTAGACAACTGCTAGAGAAATGTAGAAAGGATAGTGCTATTAAAGATGAGTAGATAGTTGGAGTAGAACTTCAATCTAAGGATAAAGGTCCTTCGTGGATAGATTATAAATGTTGGTAGATGACAGATTAATCATCTACACTTCATACTAACGTATTAAAAGGACGAAATGCGGCCTGTTAATTTTTTTTAGGAAAGTAGAGTTGCTGCTGCTTCGTCTAGAAACCAATGTGTAATCCCGTCCTTTGGCCGCACATGCGCGGCTGGGTATGCCTCGAAATCCGCTCGTCTTTCTAAAATGACTTGCACTTTTTCAGCCTTTCCCCCACCCGTTACCAAAAAGGCGATTAAATAAGCATGATTGATGATGGGGCCGTTGATTGTGATTCGGTGCTGACCAGACTCGGGATGTGTGGCCACCCCACAGATAGCTGTATCTTCCAAAAGATGCATCTCATGGGGAAAGATGGAAGCAGTATGTCCATCGCCTCCCATGCCGAGCAATATTAGATCAAAGGCGGGTCGGCCATCTACTGCTGATACGACAGATTGGATTTCCTGTCCATATCGTATCGCCTCTGCCGCGGGGGCTTCTTCTCCTTTTATGCGATGAATATTGGTTGCGGGGATATTGATGTGATCGAGCAGTAAGGCCTTGGTCATGCCATAGTTGCTATCGGCGTGATCAGGTGGAACACAGCGTTCATCCCCCCAAAAGAGATGAATGCCTGACCAATCAATTTGATCCGCATATTTTTCTGCCAAGAGTTGAAAGAGCAGCTTGGGCGTGCTCCCTCCCGAGAGGGCAAGGGTGGTGCGCTGGCGCCCATTTAACCAATCTACTAGCCATTCTGTAAAAGCGGCTGCAACTGCTGGATTATCCTTGTAAATATGCGTTGTAGTACTGTCCAAAGTCCTTACTTTTTATTGAACTTGTTTAAAAATATCTCACTGGCCACGACGAAGCTCTTTTTGACTCCGCAGACATTCTCAAACAACTTCATTGAATAAACGATTCACTGTAGCTGTAGCCCTATGCAGGATTTATAATTCACAGAATCCTCCAGATTCTGTAAGATTTTTACAAGGGTTACGCCAGTTTATGGCGCTTTCGGCAATTAACAGATCTGCCTCTTTCGGGCCCCAAGTACCTGCGGGGTAGCCAAATAACTTGATATCCGGATCGTTTTTCCAGGCATCCAGTATCGGGTCGACGAAATTCCAGGCTGCTTCTACAGAGTCTCCTCTTGAATACAAAGTCGGATCTCCTTTAATACTATCTAGGAGTAATCTTTCATAAGCTTCCGGAACATAAGCATCTGTTAATTCCGCATAGTGGAAATCCATGTCAACATCCTTCACTCTAAAACCTTGGCCAGGCACTTTCATACCAAAATTCAGCAAGAGCCCCTCGTGAGGTTGAATGCGAATGATGAGTTTGTTCTTTTTATTCTGTAGCCCTGCTTCATTATTGAACAAGGCTTGTGGGGGAGATTTGAAGGTGATTGCTACCTCCGTAACCTTGGTAGGTAGTCGCTTCCCCGTCCGAACATAAAAGGGGACATCTGCCCACCGCCAATTGTCGATGAAGAACTTAATGGCCGCGAAGGTTTCGGTCTTAGATTCTGTGGGTACCCCTTGCTCATCTCTATAGCCATTGATAGGCTCTCCTTTGATCTTGGAAGCGATATACTGTCCTCGGATGGCGTATTTCCCGATATCGTCTCCGACGATTGGCCGGATCGATTGGAATAATTTTACTTTTTCGTTCCGAATGGCTTTGGCATCTGCGGTGATCGGAGGTTCCATAGCAATATGAGCTACGATCTGTAGCAAATGATTTTGGAACATATCTCGCAGTGCTCCGGAATGGTCGTAATATCCCCCTCGGTTTTCTACGCCGATATTCTCCGCATTGGTGATCTCTACGTGTTGGATATAGTTGCGATTCCAAAGCGGTTCGAAAAAGCCATTGGAAAAGCGAGTTACCAATAGATTTTGTACCGTTTCTTTACCCAAGTAGTGGTCGATGCGATAAATTTGATCTTCTTCAAAATAATCGCGCAACTTCTTGTTCAGATCTAAAGCGGATTTACGATCATACCCAAAAGGCTTTTCAATGACCAACCTCTTCCAGCCACGTTCCTGCTGATTCAGTCCTTGCTGAGCCAAGTAGTCAGGTATGGTTTCATATAGCCTAGGCGGTGTCGATAGATAGAAAATATAGTTGCCACCTGTATTAAGTTTTTGATCTAGTTCTTCTAATCTAGTCTTCACTTTGCCGTATGCCTCGGCTTTACCTGTATCAATCGCTTGATAAAACAGTTTTTTACCGAATTCCTCAATTTCTGCCGCACTTGCCCCGTTGGGTTTGAATAACTCACTTTCCAGTACTTTCTTACGAAAAGCTTCATCCGAAAACTGCGATCGGCTAACGCCTAGCACAGCAAAGTTGTCAGGCAAGGACTTATTGAGATAGAGTTGAAAGATGGCGGGAACGAGTTTTCGCTCCGTTAAATCTCCGGAGGCACCGAAGATGACAAAAACAAGTGGGTCCATTGGCAGTTATGAAGTTTATAGGCCGTAAAGAAACATTTTTTTTGATACATCAACTCAAAAGGGTAGACATATGTTATGATAATGTTCTCCTGGGGATTAAAGTTTTAAATCCCTCTGCAATTTTAGTCAATTCCTCCTACCTTTGCCGCGGATTGAAAGATTAGAAAAAATCCATCCCTGCCATCTGTAAAAGAAATAATGAAATGAGTCAAGCAACATTTGATTTTGGTATGATTGGCCTTGGAGTTATGGGCCGCAACTTTTTGCTCAATGTCGCCGATCATGGTTTCTCGGCTGCAGGACTAGATCTAGATGCTGAAAAAGCCAATGCCTTGGAGCAAGAGGCGGCGGGACGTGCCATCATGGGGACTACGTCGACCGAAGAATTTGTAAAGGCTTTATCACGGCCTCGCAAAGTTATGTTGCTGGTACCGGCAGGAAAAGTAGTGGATGTGGTTATTGAAAGTTTATTGCCTTATCTGGAGGAAGGCGATCTCATAGTGGACGGCGGGAATTCTCATTTCCCAGATACGGAGCGACGTGCAAAATACCTGGCAGATAAAGGCCTGTATTTCTTTGGTGCTGGTGTTTCAGGGGGAGCAGAAGGTGCCCGAAAAGGACCGAGTATTATGCCGGGAGGGGATAAAGAAGCCTATGAAATTCTTCGCCCAGTTTTGGAGGCGGTTTCGGCTAAGGTAGGGCCCAATGATGAGCCCTGTGTGGCGCACATGGGAAGAGGAGCAGCTGGACACTATGTCAAAATGGTCCATAATGGTATTGAGTATGGCATGATGCAGTTAATTGCAGAAGCCTACGATTTACTGAAGCGTGTAGGGGACTTGGATATCCCTCAATTACATCAAGTATTTGACCGGTGGAATCAAGGGGCTTTGCGTTCCTTCTTGATTGAAATTACCGCCGAAATATTTGCCCAGCCCGATGATCTCACGAACGGCTGGTTAGTAGATGCCATTTTAGATAAGGCCAAGCAGAAAGGAACAGGGAAATGGACCTCCCAAAACGCTATGGATATTGGGATCCCGGTACCTACAATCGACGCCGCGGTAAGTATGCGCGGTATATCGGCTTTAAAGCAAGAGCGGGAGGCAGCAGATAAGATCTTGAATCCCACCTTGGCTACTGACTCTGCCATTGATCAAGCTGAGTGGGTTGAACAGGTAGGACAAGCCTTACATTTTGCCTTTTTGGTAACCTATGCGCAAGGCATGGCCTTATTGAGTGACGCTTCGGTGGAGCATGACTATCATCTAGATATGGAAGCCATTGCCAGGATCTGGCGGGGAGGATGTATCATACGTGCAGATATTTTAGAGCAGATTAGACAAGCTTACGCTGATCAACCAGAAGTGAAAAATCTGATGGTTAGCGATGCCTTTAGTAAAGATCTCTTAGATACGCAGGGGGCTATGCGAGCAGTCTTGCGAGAAGGCATTGCGCAAGGCGTTCCCATGCTGGCTTTTTCTTCTACCTTACAGTATTTCGATGCTTATCGAACCGGGCGGCTACCACTTAATGTAGTACAAGCTCAGCGGGACTATTTTGGCTCTCATACTTATGAACGGCTAGATCGAGAAGGGGGCTTCCATACAGAATGGTAAAATAAATACTTCCCTATGAAATGGGCCGCTACGCTAATTTTTCTATTAGGATGCTTGCTGTTTGTAGGATGTGGTAGGACCGAGACGGATCAGCCGCTTAAGATACTAATTGCACATCGTGGAGGAGTGGTGGATGAGCAACGCTCTGAAAACAGTATGTCTGCTTTGGAGGAGGCCATCAAGAGGGGATACACCCATGTAGAGGTGGATGCTCGTATCACCGGGGATGGGCATGTCGTTTGCTTTCATAATGATGACCTGAAGGAGGAGGCCAATCTCGAAGGCCGGATCTCCGAACTGCCTTTTGATTCCGTCACCAAGATTATGCTAACGAGATCAAGGGAAACCATTCCTTCCTTCGAGGAATATATTTCACGCTGCCAAGGTCGAATTGGGATTATGGTAGACCTGAAAGGCTGTCCTGATACTTTTATTGCCGCTTATGCCGAAGAAATTCTTTCTGCATTACAGCAACACAATTTATTAGAGGAGAGTTTGATCTTGATCAACAAGACGCCAAAAAATAATCAAGACAAACTCATACCGTATTTTTTGGGTAAGGCTAAGGTCTCCTGGCGTGCTCCATGGCTTATTGCGCAACAGGCTGCGGCTAAGGACCCCAATTTTGCTGACAATTATTATGTCTTCAACCATGGAGCTGACTTTGACGCAACTTCCGTTCAAGCTTTTCAGGACCTAGGGTTGCCAGTGATTGTAAGTATCAATACGGGACATTATCGAAAAGAAGAGGCGCAAACCGCAGGAATCAAGCATGTTCAGGAGATGCTAGAGTATCAGGTGGATGGTCTCCAGATAGATGCGGTTTATGATCCGATCTTGTTTGCTACCCAGTAGGTTTGGCTTTTAGGCTGGGTAACTGGTTCAAGAGGGAACTCAAATCGTACTAGCTTTTACTCCTTACAAGTACCTCCATTGGTCTAGCAGAACCACTCATTAATCTAACAAAATCTCCTGTGCGCAGGTGCTTTTCTACTTTAGCTTCCCTAAAAGTATCGATATGAATCTGCGAGAGAATATCAACTATGCCATACTTACGGTGCGTTCCAATTGGCTACGGGCTATCCTAACGTTAATGATCATTGCCTTTGGGATTATGGCATTGGTAGGTATTTTGACCGCTATTGATAGTGCGATCTATTCCCTAAGCAATAATTTGTCTTCTTTAGGGGCTAACACCTTTGATGTGGATCGGAAAGGAACTGGGGTAAGTGGAAACCAAAGAGGTAGACGACAAAAGCGGGGAAATGTATTTACCTATAGACAATGCCTGGAATTTAAGGAACGCTATCGCTTCCCGGCGCAAACTTCTGTTTCTATCAATTGTACAGGCAATGCCACCGTCAAGTACAAGAACAAGAAGACCAACCCCAATACCCTGGTTTTTGGTATTGATGAAAATTACCTGGAAGCGAAAGGATATGAGGTTAAATACGGCCGAAATTTTAGTCCCTTAGAAGCTATTAATGGAGGGTATCGAGCCATTATTGCATCCAATATCGTTGATGATCTCTTCGATGGGAAAGACGAAAAAGCCCTGGATCAGGTAATTTCTTTAGGAAACATCAAGTTGAAGGTTATCGGAACGCTAAAAACTCGTGGTTCTAGTATGAACCAAAGCCAAGACCGCCGGGTCCTGATTCCGCTGCAAACCGCCAAAAGATACTATGGAACGGCTAATTCCAATTATAATATTCTCGTTGCCGTTAACGATCCAACCCAGATTGATCATGCAATTGGTAATGCGACTATGATACTCCGCAATGTGCGAGGTTTGAATGCTTACCAAGACAATGACTTTGAAATCTCCAAAAGTGATGGTTTGATCGGTATTATCAAAGAAAACACCCTTTACTTTCGCCTGGCTGCCATTGGCATTGGGTTAGTTACCCTATTGGGTGCGGCCATTGGCTTGATGAATATCATGCTTGTCAGTGTAACAGAAAGGACCCGAGAGATCGGTATTACCAAAGCCCTGGGAGCTACTCGCCGAAATATTATGATCCAGTTCCTAACGGAGGCCGTGGTGATTTGTCAAATCGGTGGAGTGGTGGGAATCATTCTGGGGGTCTTGATTGGCAATGTAGTGTCTGCCTTGATGGGCGGAAATTTCCTCTTTCCTTGGTTGTGGATTAGCATTGCGGTCATTACCTGTATGGGAGTAGGCCTAGCGTCAGGCCTCTATCCGGCATTGAAGGCAGCACGTCTGGACCCTATCGAAGCCCTGCGCTACGAATAATTTTAATAGTTGAAGTTGAGCCATGTGTTCCATGCCACATTGTCCCGTAAAAATTATTCACTAACCCTTAAAATGCGCTACTCGTCGAGGCATTTGGGATTGATACCAAAGACATATTTCTCTACTACTTTAAGCTTCGGGGCCACTCCAGCCCCGGCAAAGCCCTTTATAGCTTCGGCTTTCAGTAGTTGCTTAGCGGAGGCTAAGTACTCCTTGGCAATCGGAAGGTAGGACCAATGCCATTTTTCTTCATTGTATCCATCTGGACGAGTGGAATTTTTAGGGGAGTAGGTTTGGCAAAAACCAAAGCGGCCTGCATTGGTAACTAACCATTCGTATACTTTTATTCCAGGCTCTTTTTCAAAATAGGAATTGTTCAGGTTGTTCAGATCGATATCTGTTCCCCAGTGATGGCGGGAAGTTCCTGGCATGGAACTATACTCTAGTATCCGTAGAGCTCTGGTGTTTGTGTCTGCTATTTCAGCAGCGTTGGTGCCATCAGACAATTTTCTACTGCCATTCCATTTGGCCTCCCAGATACTTTTTTGGCTATTAAAATTTCTCGTAGCGGATAGAATGCGTAAGTTGATTCCATCTTCTTTGGCGGCGGCATACATTTCCAGGAAAGCAGCATAGGCTTCCTTACGGAGGTAGATATTGGACTTCGAAGTGTATTCAGCTGCTATCTTGACAAAGTTCGAGTCTTTGGATGGCTCAATTTTTCCCATGATATATGCTAATGGGACTGTAGGGGGCGGAGGAGACTCTACTTGAGGAATAGTGTCCGTAAGAAGATCCGTGGGTTCTTTGTCCTGATCCTGTTTGGCGTTGGCTTGGCATCCTAAGCTGATAATTAGTAGAAGGATTAGAGGTAAGGCCCAGGCCGAAATCGATATGTTCATACTGATGGGTAATTGTTTTGCTTCTCCCCATAATTAGGTTCAAAACAGGGCATGGAGGGAGGTCTAGCTGAATCCTCTACTTTTCATTAGGGTTCTTCATCATGAAAGTTGCTTTGTGAACCTCATTTTGGTTGTCTTGATGCAGGGTATATGAAAAGCCATTGAGAATAGAATAGGCTCCATGTTCACCTTTCTTGTTCATAGCGAGAAAGCCCACTTGCAGATCGTCTCCTTCCTTGAGGTGCCGGTCCGCTATTCGTTGCACCGCCGCTTCACAAGCTTCTTGTGGCGTTTTGCCTTGCCGCATAAGTTCAACAACCAAGAAGGAACCCAGGGTAGTCATCACTAACTCTCCCACACCAGTCGCACACGCTCCTCCAACCTCATTGTCTACATAGAGACCAGCTCCAATGATAGGAGAATCTCCCACCCGTCCAGGAACCTTATAGGCCATCCCACTGGTAGTGCAGGCACCGCTCATATTGCCCTCTTTATCAATGGCTAACACACCGATGGTATCGTGCTGGTCAATATTTGCCTTGGCGGGAGCACCTTTATTTTCTGCTTTCCACTGCTCCCACTTTTCTTTGGCTTTTGGAGTCAGTAGATCTTCTTTTTCGAACCCTTGTTCTAGAGCAAACTGAAGTGCTCCCTCCCCACTCAACATGACGTGGATCGTCTCCTCCATTACTTTCCGAGCTACGGATATGGGGTGTTTGATATGCTGGAGGTAAGTTACGGCGCCAGCTTTGCCATCTGCAGCCATGATGCAGGCATCTAAGGTCACATCTCCAGCAGCGTCTGGCAGCCCCCCGTAGCCTACACTTTGATCTTTGGGGTCTGCTTCTACGATTCTGGCGCATTCCTCCACCGCATCTAAAGCCGAGCGCCCTTCTTGAATCACTTCCATAGCCGGACCAGTGGCTTCCTTATGGGGCCAGGTAGCTATGATAGCAGGTGTGATGGCTTTAGAATTTGGATTCGAATTAGGGGGATTTGCCGTAGCAGTATCTTCTAATTGAGCGGGTGACTCGCACTGGGTAAACCCTAGAAAAGCTGCAAGTGAGGCAGTCAGAGAATGGTTGAAAAAGGATCGTCGATTCAACATAAGGACTAAGGTGATTGGTATTTATCAGAGATCTGGCGCAGATTTAGTTCGTATGGCTATTAACAACAAAAATCCAGTGCCTGATGAAGCAACTAAATAACACTTTTTCTTGCTATTTTTCCGCATCAATTAAACGAAAGACTAAAAATGAACGGAAAGCCACTTAAACAGGCCTGGCGATGGTATGGGCCGAAGGATCCTGTATCCTTACAAGACATTCGACAAGCTGGGGCCACCAGTATTGTCAGTGCGTTGCACGATATCCCAATTGGTGAAGTTTGGACCGTCGAAGCTATTCAAGAAAGAAAATCCATGATTGAAGCTGCTGGCCTGGAGTGGGGTGTTGTTGAGAGTATCCCCATCCACGACTCCATTAAGCGTCAAGCGGGAGATTGGCAGCAATATGTGATCACCTATCAAGAAAGCATCCGAAACTTAGGCGCTTGTGATATACCCGTGGTGACCTATAATTTTATGCCAGTATTGGACTGGACAAGGACGGATCTTACTTATCCTATGGCAGATGGTTCTACTGCGCTGCGCTTTGAAATTGCTGCGCTGGCGGCCTTTGATCTTTATATACTTAAAAGAGAAGCGGCGGTGCAAGATTATTCAGCGGAAACGCTGGCTGCTGCCGAAAAATGGATCAATCAGGCATCTGAAGCCGATAAAGATCGTTTGGTCAAGACGGTGGTGGCTGGATTACCTGGGGCAGATGATGGATATACCCTAGAGGAATTTCGTGAGGTGCTGGCGAATTATGCGAGCATGACGGCGGACAAACTGCGGGAACACCTAATTGCTTTTCAAGGAGCAATTGCTCCAGTGGCCGAAGAAGTCGGTATAAAATTAGCCATTCATCCCGATGATCCTCCTTTCCCGCTGTTGGGCTTACCAAGGGTGGTTAGCACGGCGCGAGATCTGGAGGCCCTGTACAAGGCCACCCCGAATGCTGCCAATGGCCTATGTTTTTGTACGGGCTCATTTGGAGTACGTGAGGATAATGACTTAGCAGGAATGGTCAGGGCATTCGGTGATCGTATTAACTTCATACACCTCCGTGCCACCAGTAGGGATGGGCAAGGAAACTTCCACGAAGCAGATCATCTAGACGGAGATGTCGATATGTATGAGGTAGTTTCTGCCTTACTTGAGGTGCAACAAGGGCGTGATGAAGCCATCCCCATGCGACCAGATCATGGGCACAAGATGCTGGATGATCTGACTAAGAAAACCTATCCGGGCTATTCCGCAATTGGCCGGCTGCGAGGTTTGGCAGAACTAAGAGGCCTAGAGTTAGGCATTTTGCGTTCCAAGTTTTCTTGACTTACTCAATGACCTTAATATTCAAATTCTATTTTTTCACTTGGATAGCCAAAAAGACATTTTTCCTTGATCAGGGCGGCGATCTTGCTGGGAACCTGTGACTCCCAACCACTTTCGCCGGCCTGGATTTTTAAGAGCACATCCTTGGAGAAAATGTGTAGAATATCAGGGTTGTATCCCTCGACATCCTCGATCTGTTGGTTATCAAGGAGGTGTCGATATAGGAATTTGACCCCTTCCGGTACGGGTACATTCTGAGCGGTCATCAGCTCGGCGCTGCCTTCTTGCATGGCGGGGTATACGTAGATTTTGACATTACTGGTGAACATCTCTCCAAAGGCAGCCAAGAGGCGACCATCCATATTCTGATAGTATTTCTCACTGATGACATCCAACAAGGGCCTAACGCCCAACACTATTCCTAATTGTTGGACCTTGAAATCACTGAGATAAGAGATGAGCTTCTGATATTCTTCGCAGTCAGAAACTACTACGGTCTGTCCCATGGCATTGAGTAATTCTGCCCGATCAATGAAGTCTCGCTCATCCAGTTCTCCCTGGGCGCGGAGATTATCCATGGTGATTTCTGTCAGCAGAAAGGTCTTCTGTGTATCTACTTTCGGGTCATTCCGAAATTGTTGGTAGCTCGTTCGAATCATATCCATGTTGACCAAGGTAGCAGGGCGGAAGCTACCTCTGACCACTAGTACATTTTTGCGGTAGAGGAATTCGGAACCGTGGATGTTCTTTCCATCAGGGCCAAACATGGCCACCTCCGTTAGCTTGTGTTTGACCAACCATAGACTGAGTAATCGATTATCTACATGCTCAAAGTTTGGACCGGTAAGTCGAATCATGTCGATCTTAACCCGACCACTAAGGCTGTCCATTAAGGATTGTAGCAGTAATTCTGGGTCATTATAGTGGTGGAAGCAACCATAGATTAGATTTACCCCCAGGATACCGATGGCTTGTTGTTGTAATTGGTTGTTTTTATCCCGCATACGAACGTGCAAAACGATATCATTCGGTTCACTATGTGGGTCCAATTGAAAGCGGATCCCCATCCAACCATCTCCCTTGATCGTTTTTGTATAGTTAATGGCTGAAACGGTATCCGCAAAAGCAAAGAAATTGGTTTCCGGGCGCTCGTTGCGAAGTCTGTAATCCATCAACTCATATTCATGGTCTAGCATCTTGTAGATGCGCGCTTCACAAACGTACCTTCCACTGGCTTCCGTTCCGTATATCTGATCGGAATACACCTTATCGTAAGCGGACATGGTTTTAGCAATGGTTCCAGCAGCAGCTCCTACTTGGAAGAAATGGCGGGCTACCTCCTGTCCGGCACCAATTTCAGCAAAGGTGCCATAGATGGTTTCATTGAGGTTGATTTCGAGCGCTTTCTGTTCGGTCTCCAGTAACTGACGCATGAATTTTTATATGATGTTTTTTGAAGGTAATTGCAACAGCAATCTAAGCCGCAAAGGTAAGAATTATTTGAGGGATTCTCTAGCTCGGGGCGTGCCGTAGGAGGCTTACGGAGCAAGATTTTAGGTGAGCGGATACTGACCCGTTTAAGGTGTGAAGGACCCTTGGTCAGATTCATCGCTAGCTTAGCTACCCCCCGACACAATTTTCTCCCAATTTTGAATAACTTTGGACAAATGGAATTCGGGTTTTGAAAGGATAGCCTCATATTGTTTGCCTATTTCCTTACCGTTCATCGGAGGTAATCATCCGTTTTCCACTTCTACAAAATGAACTAGTATGACCAAAAAGATTTTGCTGCTATTCACTCTATTGATTTGGATAGGGGCGGGAATAGCCCAAGTACCATCCAATCCGATCGGAATCAACCCTCCTTCGCTGAAGTGGCAACAGATAAAGACGGACAAGGTGCAAGTGATTTTCCCTAAAGGCAATGAGGAAGAAGCACAGCGTGTAGCAAACGTTGTACACTATTTGTGGGAAAGGGATAACTCATCCATCGGAGATAAAAAGCAACCCGTGACCATCTTGTTGCAAAATCAAACAGTTATACCCAATGGATTTGTCACGGTGGGGCCTTTTAGATCGGAATTCTACCTCACACCTCCTCAGTTTAACTGCACTACGGATTGGCTGGATATACTCGCTATTCATGAGTATCGACACGTCCAACAATTTGGCAATGCTAATCGAGGTATTACCAACTTCTTTAAATCCATTCTTGGCTCCTGGACCTGGGGTGGTTTTACCGCCACGGCCCTTCCTCGATGGTTTTTTGAAGGGGATGCAGTAGGGACGGAAACGGCCCTGACTTCATCTGGCCGAGGGAGATTGCCCGCCTTTGATATGGAGTACCGTGCCCTTCGACTAAATAAGCTTGATTATACATACGAAAAAGCATCTGCCGGATCACTCAAAGATTTTGTACCTGATTGGTATGGATTAGGCTATTACCTAACCACTCATGCTCGCACGCACTATGGCAAAGACATCTGGAGCAAGGTGGTCAAAGACGCTACTTCCTATAAAGGGTTGTTTTATCCATTAAGTTCGAGTTTGAAAAGACATACGGGACTGAATACTAAAAGCCTTTATCAACAGACGTTTGCAGAGTTGGATAGTCTTTGGGAAGTACAAGGGGATATGGATTTTGAATTTGCGGAAGCTACCCAATGGAATAGCCAAAAGAGAAGAACCGTTACGGATTACACTAATCCACAGTTCTGGAGCAACAATACCCTGGTTGTAGAAAAGCGAGCTTTTGATGAAAACCCTACTTACTACCAACTAGATAGCGAAGGGAATGAGGCCCGGATTACTCAATCTGGCCGAATTGTAGGTGCTCCTAATTCAACGCTTTCTATCGGAGGGGGCAAAATTTGCTGGTCAGAGTATGATTTTGATATTCGCTGGGACAATAGAACATTTTCGGTCATTCGGGTATTTGATCGAGCTAATTATACCAAAGCTCAATTAACTAATAAGTCGAAGTATTTTTCTCCTGCCCTGGATGAAACAGGAAGAAAAATAGTCGCAGTCTCTACAGACGAATCGCAAAACTACGGCCTACACATTTTAGGGGCAGCTAGTGGAGTAGTAACTCAGCGAATTCCTAATCCGGATAATTGGTTCTACATGTATCCGCGTTGGGTAAATGAAGATCAGATTGTAGTGGTTGGGCAGAAAGGGGAAATTAATGAATTGCAACTTATTGATGTAAATACGGGGCAGAAAACAGCCATTTTGCCTCCTACTATTCACCAAATTACCCATCCCTTTAGCCGAGGAGAATACATTTATTTTTCGGCAGCTTATAGTGGGATCAACAATATTTACGCAGTTAAACCGGGAGAAACTACCTTTTATCGGCTTACCAATGATATGTTGGGCGCATTCCAGCCCGCAGTGTCACCGGATGGCACAACCTTGGCCTACAGTTCGTTCAGTCCAGAGGGGTATAATATTATGAAAATGGAGTTGGATCGAACCAAATGGCAGGCCCTCAGCACGCCTCCTGAATTTGGGATTACGTATTATGAAACGCTCGTAGAGCAAGAGGGAGGGAGTATTATTGAAAGCGTGCCTGAGGAGGTGTTCAAGGTTAAAAATTTCAATAAATTCTCTGGTATTATCAACCCACATAGTGTTTTACCTATCGTTGAGCACCCTTTATATGGGGCCAGTATCTTATCTGACAATAAGTTCAGTACACTTTCCGCTGAGGGTAATGTGTATTACAATATAAATGAGGATGAATGGACCTTCTTAGCGGGGCTTAGATATGCAGAATTTTTCCCGATAATTAGTGCCAACTATGCTCATGTTAATCGCTCTTCTTTTTTCACCAACCTTTCCGAGCTGAATGATACGACCATTGTACAGGCGGATTACATAGAGGAGTGGACAGAGGATCGGATGACGGCAGGTCTAGCCATTCCTATGACGTTTACCAAAGGAAATGCCTTTCATCGACTCGATTTGATTGGGAACTATCAGGCCATATCCGTAGATACTAAGGGGAATTTCGATATACCTACCAATATTAGAAGAGATTCCTTCGTAGTGGGCACACGTGGGCTGAACCAATTGTCACAGTATTTCCGCGAACCTTTGGAAACGACGAACTTTGATGCTTTAGATATACGCATGCTTTGGCGGAGTTTAGATCGTCGCGCTTTGCAACATATCAATCCGCGTTGGGGCTTGGTTATCGACGGACGATATCGAACCACGCTTGGGACAGCGCGATTTGATGCCGATGTATTTCAATTGCGGGGCGATGTCTATTTCCCGGGTTTTGCACGTACGCATAGCTTTTTCATCAACACGATGATGCAAAGTCGGGATTACCTGGATAACTATCGCTTCCCAGACTTCTTTGTCTACCCGAGAGGTTACAATAGTATCCTGGCGGATAACTTCTACAAGGTTGGCGTCAATTACACCATGCCTCTGTGGTATCCAGATGTCGGAATAGGTTCGCTTGCTTTTGTGAAGCGGGTAAGGGCGAACTTCTACTACGATTTCGGACGTGCTCAGATAACGGACCCTTTCGACGTGAGCCGAAATGTTCGTTCATTGGGGGTTGAATTGGGCTTTGATGTCCGGTTGATTCGATTACTGGATGTAGATTTTGGACTTCGATATAGCTATCTGTTGGACCAAAATCTTGCACCTGGTGGACAGCAGCACCAATTCGACTTTATTCTGTTAAGTGTAGGAGGGTAAGGGGACTTTAATCGTCTTAATATCCTTCTCCGTCAGGATGCCCACCATTTTTCCGTGGTATACAATGGGCAGACAACTCAACTGGTGTTCTTGAAGGATCATTCCCGCTTTCTCCAGGGTGTCTTTGGCATCTGCGGTAATGACTTCAGTAATCATGATGTCTTTTGCCAGTACATGTAGCTGATTTAGCTCCGTTCCGATTCTGTTGATTAGTCCATCTGTGATCATGCCAATGAGGTTCCCTCGCTTGTCCTCAACCGGTACATGATGGATGTTTTTCCATCGCATCATCTGATCCACAAATTGCAAACTGTCTTCCTCGTGCACAATGAAAATATCCGTGCTCATGATATCCTCAACTAAGGAGGAGGCCTGAAGGCTCACTGTTTTGAGTGGGTGGGGGTGGACTTTCTGCTTATTGGGCTGGTCCCATTCACCAACTGGGGTATTGCTAAGCTGATATTGGATCATTTGCTGACTCATGGCTTTCAGCGCCAATGATTTGTTGCTTTCTGCGGTGAGTTTTCTGAAAGTTTGAATCTGCCAATTTGATCCCGTTTGTTGTTTTCGAATTCGTTGATCAATTATACCGAGATAATAGGCAATATCCTTCGTGTCCACACCTGCTTGCTCTAATCCAGCTTGCGCGATCGGGAGCAGTTGATCTAAAATGAGTTTCTGGGCTGACTTTGGCCCTTCAAACCAGTCGATGACACTGGCTAATCCCGTTCTAGCAGCTCGTATGAAGTTGTCTTTGGCCAAGCGGAAGTCTGTTTTTTTCCAAAAGTCGTGATGTTCCTCCGGCTGTCCTTCCATCAAACCTACCCAGAAAGCGAAGTTGGCGATTTCATCAGCAACGGTTGGTCCTGCCGGTAGGTACCGGCATTCTATCCGGAGGTGAGGTTTGTCCCCTTGTGGGCCATAGCAGAGTCGATTCCAAGTGTAGGTAGTCCCATTGTGCAATCGAATCGCTCTGAGGTTGGGGGTTTTACCCGAATGCATAACTTCGGTTGCATCCTGGAAATCATCAGAGGTTAAGAGTAATGGAAAACGCATGAGCTCATTTTTCCAAAGATCAGCTGGAGAATGTCGCAGCCAATCATGACCAAAATATACCCGAGGTAATTTTTTACGTAAGTGATTTCTAGAACTACGCGTATCTAAGCTTTGCTTAAAGAGCGCTATCCGAGTCTCGGCCCATAGCTCACGCCCAAAGAGCAGGGGAGAATTGGTGCAAGCGGCGAGAACCGGTCCGGCTATCATTTGCGACCAATTGTATTTTCTAATGAAATCCTTGGGCGCAATCTGTAAGTGCAATTGGAAGCTGGTGTTACAGGCTTCAAATAGTACAGATTCTAAAGACATGATCAATTCATCCACACCTTGCAGATAAATCTCGAATTGATCCCCTCTTATATCTGCCAACATTTTGCTAAGTACCTGATACCGTTGGATGGGGGTCATGTAGGAAAAAGCCAGATGCCGATATTGTAAGGTGGGTAAGATCCCACATAGCAATAATTGGAGCTGGCGATCATTGGCTTTCGCTACCCCTGCTCCCAGGAGTCCTAGCAAGTTTTGCTCTGCCAAGCTAAAGCATTTATCCTTGAGATCAAGTGGGTCGCCATTAATTTCGAGGTTAAATAAGGCCAATTCATTCGTGTATTCCCTCAACTGGAGATCATCCAGAATATCCAGTGCAGCTTTCGCAGGTTCTAGTTGACGATCAACAATACATAGTTCTTGTTCGAGCCCGATTTTTGGAGCGCCGCTAACAAATCGCTCCTGCTCCAGCAAGGTTTCAAACGCATGAATATCGTTGATAGCATGTGCATACATTTTGGCTCTGTCGCGATTATCTCGGATCGGACGAATATTAAAGTCTCCCATAAATCATTGGTTTTGGAAACAGTAATGTAAAAGGTCGAGTGCACTGACTATACCCACCAGCTTTCCTTTCTCTAAAATAGGAATGGCTCGGAAGGTGTTCTCTTTTAGTAACTGATAGGCTTGGGCAACCGTATCGGTAGGGCGGAGAGACTGAACATCCCTGGTCATCAAATCTGAAATCCTTAGTGACCTAAGAAGTGCCTGATTATAGCTGTCCGCATCCGGATTTCGAAATAGCGAAGCTCCATATCGAATACGTTCGTAGTCGGTTTGGCTTACTATTCCAACTAATCGATTTTCCTCGTCAGTTACCGGAAGATGATGAATTTTATGTTGTCGGAAAATATGCCCCAATTGGTCTGCACAATCCTCTTGCGATAGAGTTTGTAATTGTATAGACATGATATGAGCCAGTGGCAAAGAAAAATTCATAAGGTCTTAGTTTCTAACTATAAAGTTAGGGGTAGCTACAGGGCCGTCGACTGATTTATGTCATTATCCATCTTGATGAATATCAATACCCAGCTAAAACGATAAGAACCTGACAAGGCTCGTGGGGAGGGTAGAGGATGACTAAGCACTCGCCCAAATGAATAGTTAACTAATAATGATTGAGTACTTAATAACTGCACATGGTCATACCGAAATTGCTTAGATTGCAGATTGGAATTACTTGATTTAGGGTAATAGAGTAATCAAGCCCGTTACTAAACGACATCCTAAAGCCGCTTTGCCAAATAGATGTAGATATGAAAATTGGAACCATTATTCTTTGTAGATATAGCTCTTCTAGATTACCAGGTAAGATCCTGAGAGATATCCAAGGAAATACACCATTGGGTTATCTGTACGAGAAATTTGCCAGACAAATCGATAGCCAAAACTTACTGGTAGCTACCTCTGATGATCCCTCTGATGACATTATCGAAAAGTACTGTCAAGCAAACGGTTATAATTGTTTTCGGGGGAGCTTAGATAATGTCTCTCAGCGTTTTTTGGCAGCGGCACAGTCCTTGAACTGTGACTATGCGATCCGCATTAATGGAGATGCTTTGTTCTTGGATATATCCACGTATTTAGATATGATTGAGATTTGCCAAGGAGGAGACTTTGATTTTATTTCAAATGTGAAGGGACGAAGTTTCCCGTTTGGGATGAGTGTAGAGATTGTGAAAACGCAATTCTATGAAGCTTTACAATCAAAAATTCAAGCTAATCCTCGCTATGTGGAACACGTAACCTTATATCTCTACGAGCACCCGGCGGAAGGGCAGCAATATCACCATCTCAATACCTCGTATCCGAAACTCAGTGGTTTGCAAATTGCTTTGGATACAAGGGATGACCTGATCTTGGCGAAGCAAGTCATGGAAAAGCTGGGAGAAGATTATTATAGCTGTGATTTGCAACGCTTTCAGGGGATCATTGAAACCATTCAAAAGGAATACGAGTTGGAAGGGAAGGAATGGCAGTATCATAAGAACATTCATTAAGAAAGTACAGATGGCAGGAGAGACAAACATCGATGTCTTGATTCGGGAGATGGAGCCCAAACTACATCCTGGGGCCTATGTTTTCTGTAATCTACCGTTAGATGAACTTCCCAAGGATGTAGAATTATTAGCTTCTTTTCGAGAAGAAGAAGGACTAACAGTGGTAGTGGAGCAATCCGCGGCAGATCAAAAAGGGTGGGAGTATGAAGGGATTATGAGTTGGATCACGCTGAGTATCCATTCTGCTTTGGAAGCGGTGGGATTGACGGCTGCCTTCTCCAATGCGCTGGCTCAGGAAGGGATAAGTTGTAATGTAATTGCTGCTTTCTATCATGATCATCTATTTGTACCGCTTGATCAGGCTCAGGATGCGCTAAATGCTCTACGGCGCTTGTCAGCACGTCATTAAGTTAAACCAGAACTCCCATAACCAACACCAAATGACCTACGAAATAATTAAAGACGTCCAGCTTTTGCGGGACTTTATCGATTGGCTGCCAGATCTCCGGGAAGGAGAGAAATTCTATTGCTGTCTATTTGCGCGGAAAAAGTATCTCCCCTCCATGAAATCCAGTGATAAATCTCAGCTACGCCGTTTCCTTGCTGATAAAAAGCGGCTCTTCAACAAAATTGAACAGTTGGAAGTGAAGATGGGCGCCTACAAAATCAAGGGGGAGCCCGCACCGCCTGAATCTCTTGTGTTCTACATCAACCCCAACCCAAGAAACTTAGAAAAGGCTTCCTTTGATAGCATCATCCAACTGACGGAATTACTCAAGCGGAAGAACAAGAATTTTAATCCTTACCAAGAAGTAATGAGCACGATCCAAAAATCAGCTGGACATAAAGTTTATCTGGATTTTGATATTGATGAAAAGGATTTCGATCTCAATCGGCTGGATGGCGTGCTTAATCGGTCTTGTCTACGCATTGTTCAGACCAGAGGTGGGTATCATGTATTGGTCAAGCTTGATGAGATTGATCCTCCATTCAAAAAGACCTTCTATCAAAACATGATGGCTTTGGGCGTAGATCAAAGCGGGGATCAACTGCTACCAGTACCTGGATGCACCCAAGGTGGATTTATGCCTCGCTTTATCGATTTTTAAAGTTTCTTGAAAAAAAATCCAATAATCCTATCGTTTCTTTTGGGGTATTCGTCAAAGTCGAAAACCGTATTTCCAATGCATTATTTACTAACGACTTTGATGATTATGACTACAATTTCCTCAATGGCCCAAGATGGCAAGGCCAGTACCATCAAGAAGACTTTTAGTCGACAAACAAAGGTCAGCATTGTGATAGAGGCTGATGCTGCTATTGTCTGGGCATTGCTAACCAATTCCGAAGACTTTCCTCGCTGGAATTCAACCATTACCGCTCTGGAGGGGAATATCCGATTGGGAGAAAAAATTCGACTTAAATCTACCTTGGATGAGAAACGAACTTTCAAGATTAAAGTGAAGGAATTTGTACCAGAAAAAAGAATGGTTTGGGGAGATGGAAAAGGTAAACGCGTCTTCCTACTAGCACCGGAAGAGGAAGGTAAAGTACGCTTTACTATGGATGAAAAAATGGGAGGTATGATGTTCCCTCTATATGCAAAGTACATTCCGCCTTTCGACGAGGCCTTTGAGGATTTTGCAGCTGATTTGAAAAAGGAGGCAGAAACCATTCAAGGCGGCACGAACTAAGTCGCTATTGTTGTGATTGGAGGAATCAATCCCCATTTAGAGGAGTACGCAGCTTGCTGTGCGCTCCTCTAACATTTTATGTACCAACACGTTCGATCCTACATTTTAGAACGATACTCTCTTAAGAAGAGAAGAAATTGTATCTGATCCTTGTAGTCAACTACTATTTAGGTGTAGACCTGCAAGGAGTTAGATCTCATTTTTACGTTACAAAATGTACCTACTGATGATCAGAGTATTAATGTTGTTCGCCTTTACAACAGGATTCTTGCAACCTCTAATCGCCAAGAAAAAAGATTTGTTTGTTGAATTGAAAGATGGCCGTCATCTGAGCTATGCCGTCTATGGCGACACCTCCGGAAGCCCAGTCTTCTATTTTCACGGTGGACAAGAGAGCCGACTCTCAGCGGCCTTTATGCATGAAACAGCCGCCCAGCTAGGGATCAAGATCATCGCTCCGGATCGCCCAGGAATCGGTAAATCCAGCCCACATCCGGGAAGATCTTTCGTGGATTGGGCTGATGATGTACGCCAACTTGCGGACGCCCTTGGTATCCAAGCTTTTTCTCTCCTTGGTCTGTCGGGTGGAGCCCCTCATGTCTTGGCTTGTGCACAAGAAATCCCGGATCGTTTGCTCCGGGTCGGCATTGTGGCTGGGGCTGCTCCTTACAACTATAGAGGAACTAAAAAAGGGATGTGGCTACCCCTCAAATTGGTCCACTGGTTTGCTAGTTGGGAAAAGGATAAGCAGTTAAGGAAATTTATCCAAAAGGACTATGAAATACTTAGAGATAAACCGGAAAAGCGCATTCGTCAATTGCAGAAGTACCTTCCGAAACCTGATCGAAGCTTACTGAAAGCAAAGCCTGAAGCGGCTTGGAGTTTTGTCAGGGGGAGTTTGGAAAGCTATCAGCAAGGAATAGATGGTGTAGTACAGGAATGGAAATTGTACGTGTCGGACTGGGGGTTAGATTTTTCAAAAATCCAAAAGCCTATCGAGTTGTGGTATGGGGATAAGGACAAAATGAGTCCGTATTATCGAGGCCACTACTATCGAGTCAATTTGCCCAAAGCAGAACTACATGTACTGGAGAATGAAGGACACTTTTCATTAATCCGGAACCACTTGGAAGGTATCTTACAAAAGATGAAGGCTTAAGTTAGGCTACGAACCCTTGGCTAAAACTTTTTTATAGCTTTGGGTATCTTTTGTCTAAAAGACTTTCTGACGTATGAAAAAAACAATTCTCTCTGTGTGTGTGGCTTGCCTTTGTACATTCGCCACGGCACAACAAATCAGCGTATCCAACAGCCAACCCACCTGGGGCTCCAAAATTACTGTATACTACCAACCTGATAGCACAAGCCAATTCAAATTGGGGGATGAAGTGTATATGCGCTATACAGCGATAAAGGAAGACCACAACCAGCTTAGCGACTTGGTAAGGATGAAGGAGGAGGCGGGGCAATTTGCGGCGGAATTAGTGGTGCAAGAAGGGCATTCTGCCTATGCTATGCAATTCCAGTCTGGGAATACCTTTGATCGTGCTGCCAATTTGAGCTTTCAAACTATTGATGCTAAGGGGCAGTATTATCGGAATGCTCATGTGCTACAATTGATGCAGAACCCTGATCTGTACCAAAAAGAGCTAGAGAACTTTCCGGATAATTTTAGTGTATACCAAACGCGTTGGCAGCTGTTGGGTTATACGGCTAAGGACTCTGCCACACAGATCATTCAACGAGAACTAAAGAAACTGGACGAGCAAGGAATCCAAAACGCGGCCTACTTCTATGCCAAAGCAGCCGGCCATGCACAACTGGGGAATTGGGAGGAAGCCCGAAAAGCCGTCACGGATCTGATGCAAAAATTCCCACAATCTGCTCTAATAGAGGATGCCTATTCGTGGTTCCAATACCAGTGTTTTTCGCAATCAGCTCCAGATACCATTCTGCTACAGCAAGTCCGTACTTTTATTCAAGAGCATCCGGAAAGCGGCATCGCTAAGGCTCAAATGAGAATGTTTTATAAGGACAATGAGGTAGTGAATAAGAAAGCGCTGCGTACGGCCGCAAGTTACTGGATCAAACAAGATCCTAGCGAACCTTTGCTATATTACCATCTAGCTAGGGCAAGTGAAGAGGTAGAAGAGGTTAATCGATTGGTGGCGGAGGCCAGTAGTAAACTCATTGATCCTTTTTTGATGATGAAATTTTATCATTCTTGGTCAGTAGACATTCCTTACTACCTGATGCAGATGATGGATGTTTACAAGAACAACGACAATCCAGAAGCCGCCTGGGAAATCATCCAGTTGATTGAAGAGAATACCACTAGATTAGGAGTGGATCACTTTAAGCAAAAGGGGGCACTATTGACCTCCCTGGCGCAATACGAAGCAGCTATTGAAGCTTACCTAATTGCATCCGACCAAGGAGATCAAGAAGCCAAAACACAAGCCAAAGACCTTTTTGAAAAGCATCTTAAAGCGGGAGAAACGGATTTTGATACCTACGCCGATGCCTTGTTACGTCGCCTATTCTACGAAGAAAAGGTGGAACCGGCTGCTGCTTTCAGTGTCACTGATCTTGCTGGGAATACCTATTCTCTGGAAGAGCTAAAAGGGAAAGTGGTTGTCCTCAATTTTTGGTTCATTGGCTGTGCCCCTTGTCGGATCGAAATTCCTGGACTCAATGAGATGATTAAGCATTACGATAAAGAACAAGTCGTCTTCATTGCCTTCGCGCTGGATGGAAAGGAAGAGCTCAAGAAATTCTTGGAAGAAATTCCATTTGATTATCAGATTATTCCTGAGGCCTTTGCACAAGCCGATGCTTATAAAGTGCAGGGGTATCCCACTCATGTCATCCTGGATAAGCGGGGCAATATTCGCAGTACGTTGACTGGTGGATCAGCAGATCGACATAAGCAGATTCAGCCATTGATTGATCGCTTGTTGCGGTATTAATCCCAAAGTGGCTGGGCCTTGGTGGATGGTGGTGGAAGAATGCCGTAATGGACATACCAACTCGTCCCCGCCTGACGATCTTGACCGTAATTAACCAAGGTATCCTGTATGAAATTCGTCATGAGACTGGTAGAATAGCCATTGGTGCCGGCCATTCTCACCCACTGATTTTCTTCGCGGAAACGCATTTTGAGATCAGGGCTATTAAGATCCGGTGCCTGCCCAATAATCTGTACGCTTTGGGCAAAGACTTCAGTGCCATTGGCGATAGTCATAAAAATAGCATCTGCGACATGTTCAACAGACTTAGTGGTGTCGCTGGCTCTCCTAATGCCCCAACCCATTCTGATAGGGTAGCCATTGCGCACCGCCTCCAGCAAATCAGCTTTGTTACCAGCTAGCGTTTCTCCATCAGGCCCATTGCGATAGACCAACTGCCAGCCTAATTGGGCGGAGGAGGGTTGCTTACAACTAGAGAGTAAGGCTGTAGAGATTACTAGTATAATAATGAGATAACTAAGGAGTTTGGAAGGAGTCATGTGTTTGCTTTTTCAATCGGATGAGGAGTGAAGATGTTTGGCTACCCAGCTAGTAGTAGCTAAACATCTTTATGAAGTTAAGTACTCGGCCAGTATTAAACAAGCTTATCCCAAATGGATGTTTGCCAAATACTATCTAGGGCAAGGCATCAAAAGGTAATATCCTTAAAGTGAGCAAAAATTCTTGATGATCGGTGCACTGTGCTTGGTTTCGCCTCAAGCCGGCGGGGCTCTTCATTTTGGCATTGCCCCAAAACGAAGCAAAAGCGCTAGAAAATGCAAACTCATCCTTCGAACAGTGCATTTTCAGGCCACCGCCACCTGTTTTAACGTGTTCCTAGATAGCAAGGAATTTGATGCATTTGCCCTGAATACTATCCAAGTACTTGACTATTTATTCTTTTGTTTCTCTTCCAGCGCTGGCAACTCTTCCAGATAAGCTTCTGGATCCCAGGTGATGCCCCAGCGTCCTACGTAGTCTTGTAAGCTACCTAAGCCCATTTCTGCTCTTCGCTTATCTACGTTCATCGGGTCATCCAATGGAAGGACATAGCTCTCTCCGGTTTCTTGGTCTCGCCCGATTTGCGATCCATACATTTGGCGTTTCCCTTGGCGTAGTGCTACTCGGTCCTCTAGCAGGGCTAGGCTGCGCGCATTGGCATTTCCTTTCTCTACGGCTTCACGCATCATCGGTAAGTACTTTTCCTGGACTTCCAATGGGGCATGTTGAATAACCAAGAAAAGGGTTTGATTTCCTTTTCCGCCGATGATGTCGGCGCCTAACCAACCTCGTTCGTCCAAGATTTTCATTACCCGGATCAAATTGATAGAGTCCTTAACCTGGATTTCCTTCCAGAGTTCTTTCATTTGAGGAGACTCCCAACCATGTTCCTTTTCTATGGCTGCGATTTTACGGCGAGGCCCTTGGTCCTCATCAAAGATTATCTCTAGTTCGGCCACCAAGGGTTTGTCGTAGTTCTCCTCTTGCTTGTCTTTGTTAGCTTTCACGTGCTTTTTTACTTCTTCCCACCTGGAATCTTCATACAAGGAAGCCAAGTCTGAATCTTTCAGCAGGTGATTGTAATTGGTGTAATGTCCGCCCTTCGCTATCTTTAGTAGTTGCACAAAGGCAGAATCTACCTGATTAGATAAGGCATAGGAACAGGCCGCATTATAGCGGTCATTAATATAGCCCTTATTGCCTAGGGCTACAAAGGCTTCGGCGTATTTCTCGGCTGAGGATTCGAAGGCCTTTTCATCGTAGAGTTTCTCGGCTTCGCTAATTAGGCTTCGGTATTTTACTTCGTCTTGTGCAGAAAGATTAGAAAGGGCTAATAGAAAAAAGGCTAGTAGTAGGGTGTAATTCTTCATACTGTGAAATGTGTGGTTTTGGTAGTTTAAAAAAAATGGGTAGCAGAAATGGAACACTTCTGGTGCAATCCCCTCCAATAGATGCGGTTTTGGCCAAAAAGGGTTTGTGGGCTGAAAAAAAATGGGATTCTTGTAACACCATCACCCTGTGCGTATCCAATGATTAAAAAGAAAGATGAAAAATCCCTTGTCAGTTAAATATTCGGAGAAAGTGAATCGGGCATTAGTGGAGCAGTCACTGAAAGGTGATAAGTTGGCCTTAAATAATTTGATCAAGCTCCATCAACCCTTTATCTATAATGTGGCTTGGAAAATGGCGCACGACCCGAATGATGCACTCGACCTGACGCAAGAGACGCTGATCAAGGTGATTACCAAACTTTCCCAGTTCAATTTCAAGAGCTCATTTCGAACTTGGCTCTATCGAATCGTGGTGAATGAATTCTTGCAGTCTAAGCGCAGGAAAGGGGAGGAGCAATTTAGCTCCTTCGAGGACTATGGACAACGCCTAGAAGCTATTCCGAACCCCAGCTTAACCAAGGAAGAAGAGATTGAGTACGAGGAGTTGTCCAAGGAAATGCAGATTCGCTGCATGTCCGGAATGTTGATGTGCCTGACTCGAGAACAGCGCTTGATCTTTATTCTGGGAGATACCTTTGGGATAGATCACAAGTTAGGGGCTGAGCTTTTTGACATCAGTCCGCAGAACTTTAGAGTGAAGCTCCACCGGGCTAGGAAGGACCTTTTTAACTACATGACAGATAAATGTGGTTTAGTCAATAAAGCTAACCCCTGCCGCTGCCCCAAAAAGGCCAAAGCTTTGAAACAGCTGGGCATGCTGGATGAACAAAAGATGATCTTCAACATCGCGACCAAGACCCGCATTGCCGATTTCGTGGAGGCTGAATATGAAACGCTCCACGATATCGTAGATGAGAAGTATTTGTTTCTCTTTCGTCAACACCCTACCCGTGAGAACTTTGACAAGCAAATGATCATTGATGAGGTCCTACAAGACGAGGAACTCATGAGACGCTTTAACTTTAATTGAAAAATTACCTAAAACGGGTCATCATCTTGGCCTGATCATTCAATATTAAGTTTGTTAATCTGGATCTAGCCTAATCCAATTAGGGTGGGGGAGGTATGCTCATATTCTACTCTGAGTTTAGGATAGTCCATTAAAATTATCAGTATGAAAGTATTACGGTTGCCCTTAATGCTCTTGGCTTTCCTCGCCACCATCTACACGGTTACCGGGCAAAGCATGAGTAAGAAATACAAGACAGTACATGTAAAAATGAAGATCAACGCGCCGGCAGATCGCGTTTGGGAAGCTATGGTGTTAGACTATGGTGAGATTGGGAATTTCTCTCCCTACATTTTTTCCTCCAACTATGAGCATGGATCGCTTAAAGGGGAGAAAGGGGCAGAGCGAAAATGCCATTTTAATGCCAAACAGACGCGTTGGTCTCACGAAAAGATCATGGAGATTGATCATGAGAAGCGAGTAATGCGTAATGTCGTGATCGATGGAGCTAAGCTGCCACTCAACTATGATAATTCGCAGGCCTTCTATCGGGTGAAGGACCATGGCGATGGTACCTGTATCGCCTCTTATGAATTTCAATTTCGTACCAAACCCGCATTCATGGGAGGATTGGCAAAGGGGAGTTTCAAGAAACAGCTGGCGGGGACCTTAATTGGCTTGAAGCACTATGTGGAGACAGGAGAGAAGGTCAACGGTACCAATGAAAAGTATAAAGAGATTAAGAAACAGTACCCTGAGGCCGTGATAGTGCGGTAAAGCTTAAGTAGTGGTGAATAAGTGATCTGGTATATTAGGAGCGCTATTTTGAATTTAGGCAAGGCGCAGGTTCGGGATGCTAGCAGCGCTAACAAGCCCGGTTCTGCAACGCAGCATACATTCAAAAGAGCCTCATAAGATCCAGTAAGACTTATCCATCACTACTTAATACTGCTTTTATGTGAACTTCAAATCTGGGGTCGTTGGTTGAACCAATGGCCTTTTTCACATTCTGTTGTGTTCAAATTGAACCAGTAATGCCTTCACTTGTTATGCTTGCACTTGATCTCCTTAAAGTATTCCAATGCAAAAGCAAATTGTCAAGATATTCTCCTTTCTTCTGCCAAGTGTTATGACGCGCTTTGCTTATAAACAGTTGACCAACCCTCAAATCCGCAAGCTAAGACCCAACGAATTGGTTACTTTGGATAAAGCCCAGAAGGAGAAAATATCTTTCAAAGGCTTCGATCTTCAAACCTATCATTGGCCAGGTGGGCCAGAATCGGTGCTGTTGATCCACGGTTGGGAAGGACAGGCTGGCAACTTTTCAGATATCATTGAGCGCTTAATTCAGGAAGGATATTCAGTTTATGCCTTCGATGGTCCTTCACATGGCTTTAGCAGCAGAGGACGTACCAGCTTGTTTGAGTTTAGTGATCTGGTGGGCTTGATGGTAGAGCGGACTGGAGTGAAGAAATTGATAAGTCATTCTTTCGGCGGGGTAGCCACGGTTTATGGCTTGTACAAAAACCCTGTTCATACTATCGATAAATACTTGTTATTAACGAGCCCAGATCGGTTTCTGGATAGAATCGAAGGAGTGTCAGCACAAGTAGGAATCACCGACAAAGTGAAGCATCGGTTAATTCGACGATTGGAAGAGGAAGCGCAGTTAAACGTCGAAGCTTTAAATGTCAGCAATTTTGCACCACAACTCGATGTTAAGAAAGCGATGATTATTCACGATAAAGGAGATAAAGTGATACCTATTGCTCAATCCAAGAGCATTTATAGAAACTGGCCTGTATGTGATTTCGTAGAGATAGAGGGTACGGGGCATTTTCGAATTTTACGCACTGACTTTGTGATTGATAAAGTGGTTTCTTTTTTGGAAGGATAGTTTTCTGGTATACTGTTTTTTAGACAAAAAATAGAAGTTCTTTTATATACCCTCTAATTACTTTTTGTTTACTTAATGATAAATTAATATTAGGAACTAAGCTCGATTTCAGCATTTTGAAAAGCTTGAATGCCTTATTTAAAAGGAGAATATCCCTTTAGGTTTGTTTGTAAGTTGTGGATGACAAGCGTTTTTTGATTCGTTTTTGAGGTATTTGCAAACGCTCTTTGAGCTACTAGTTCAAACCTCCCAGAAAAATGAATAAGAGCCATGTCATAAGGAAGCAAAATTCTTCTGGGTTGGCTTGAGTCAGTGACTCAAAGAGCCTAGCTAAAAAAAACTTGCTTAGCTAGTTGAGTAATCAACTCAAACGCAACGCGTCAAACAGTTTTTTGCCGGCAGCCCGCTCCAGAAGATGGCTACAGCGATTTTTTTTTAGCGTAAGATGCTAAAGTCGAGTTAAGCGTTTTCAGATAGATATGAATGCTATACAAGAATGGCTGGAAAAACCCTTTCCTTTGCTTCAACGCACGAGAGACAAAGCGTTGATGATCCTGGCATTTGGTGTATTCATTTATTTGTATTTACTGCTGTATAGACCTTTCGGCGGATCTGAGTTGGGAAAGGATGGGGTTTGGTTCTTTGCGGGCTTTGGTGGAGTGGTGATGTTTAGTTTGACGATTAATTATTTGGTGATGCCCCGTCTATTCCGGAAGACCTTTAATCCGAAGACTTGGAATGTCAGAAAGGAATTTTTGTTTATCCTATCTTCTTTTATTCTAATCGGCTTTCTAAACTATGTATACAATGCTACCGTAGGGGCTGGAATCGCCCCCGAGCGTACTTTGCTTCAGTTTATGGGTATTACGGTAGCGGTAGGCCTATTTCCGGTGATAGTCATGATCTTTTTGATGGAACTATACCTGAATCGGCGAAACCAACAAAGTGCTTCGGTCTTGGCGCAAGAGCTGGTGGAGCGCCCGCAAGAGGAGAACAATACCAAAGTCCTGCAGATTGTTCCGGAAACGAGTAAGTCCAAACCGCTAGAGATTCCTGCGGCTGATTTCATCTTTGCGGAATCTGACAATAATTATGTGACGGTTCATTTCGAAGATAATGGAGAAATGAGAAGAGAATTGATCCGCCTATCTATCAAACGATTAGCAGAGCAGATAGCAGAGGCAAAGGAGATCATCCGTTGTCACCGATCTTATCTGGTGAATAAAAATCGAATCAAGGATGTCGAGGGTAATGCCCGATCTCTATCTGTGAAATTAGAAGGAGTAGAGGAGGGAATACCTGTATCTCGAAGTTTTCCGAAAGCGGAGTTGTTGTAGGGGCTAGATAAAACATAAAATGCGGAGGCAATATTCCTTGCTCCCGCATTTTATGTATAGGATTCTAGCTTTTTTACTTAACCCTCTTACCAGGTGTATAGGTTTCTTCTGCTCTCTTCTCGATATCCTCTCGGTAGTAAGGTACGTCTTTGAATTGCACATCTACATAGGGTTGAGCTTGATCAAAGAAGTGCGGGGAGACGGGGTCGCCGCTTTGCCCGCCGGCCAACAAACTTTTGGCTTTTACCTTATCTCCAAATTCTACCACAGCCACGAAGCTATTTCCGCGGGTGCCGTAGAGTTTCTTGGTGGTTTGCACCCCACGCGCTCCGTAGGCTGCCAAGGCGCCCCATCTGCCTGAGGCTAGTCCGACTGGGATACTCGGCTGTTCATCGTCGAATTTGGATTTGATATCTCCATTTAGACGCTGGAAGCGATTGATTTCGCCCCATGCCGTATTCCAACTGCCGAAGTCTTCCGTAAGCTTGTCGAGGGTTTGCTGGAGGAAGGAGAGTCGTTCCGCAGGCGGATTGTCCTTGGAGAAGTATTCGTAGGCTGCCATGCCTCGGGTGCCTTCCGGAGCCTCTCCTTCGGATAGGATAGCGGTGCCATAGAAATGCGCTAGCGACATAGCTACGGATTCTGCCCCCGTCTTAAAGTCCCATCCTCGCAGAATTTCAATCGCTTTCCCCATTTCTTCATCCTTTTCACCGGCCTCATCATAAGCCGCAATCAAACCCGGGATCAATACCTCGAAGGCGGGTAGGGTAGGCTCGTAGGCCAATTCGATGAGTTTGTCTAAGGTGAAATCCTTGGCGCCGGTGAGGAGGCGAATGGCGTGGACACCGCGGTAATTCTCTCGGTTGAGCGACATATAATAGGGGTAGTCCTCTGCCTTAGGACTGTTTTCTGCAGCTGAGGTAAAGGGCGTAGAATTGCAATTCTGAATCCAACCATTGGGCGGGTTAAGCACCACGATGGCTTCATCCACTGGGTGTAGTCCTTGCCAATCGGTAGCTGGATTACTGCCATCTACTGGCCTAGCGTAGTTGAACTGGACATCCCGAATGGGAATGTAATTACCGTGATAATAGGCAATGTTCCCACCTGCATCCGCATAGACCGTATTGTTACTGGAATTGGTTCGCATATCCATCATGGCACGGAACTCCTCATGTCCACCCAACTTGGTTCTTACATAGGATTGGGTCAAGGCTTTTACTGGCTCCCACATCAAGGCCGTAGCTACCCATTTATCCTCAATTTTATGGGTGATCGGTCCGTGATGCGTATGGTACATGGGGAAAGTTTTTTCTTTCATTCCATTATCGCCGTCCTTGTACTTCAAGGTCACTTCAGACTGTTCTACCTCCCGCATTTCATCCCCGTACTTATAGAGCATTTTACCGTCTTTCTCTTCGATCACCTCAATGAATTCGTCAATCACATCCGTGTAGGTGGAAGTATGCATCCAGCCCGTTTTTTCATTGAAACCCTGATAGATAAAGAATTGCCCCCAGGTAACGGCTCCATAGGCATTTAATCCTTCTTCACTTACGGCATGTACCTCTCCCCGGAAGTAAAATGAGGTGTGTGGATTGATTAGTAGCATGGCATTTCCGGATTCCGTCAGTTCGCCAGCTAAAGCGATGCCATTGGAGCCCCTCGGTTCATCATTGGGATCAAAATGTACCAAGCCATCCCCATGTTCATTCAGCGACAAGGATCCATCTTCTTCATAAAAAGCTTTGATCCGTCTGGTAGACACCCGCTCAATATCTCCACCGATAGAACCTTCACTGAAGTACATCGGCATCCAGGGCTCAAAGCGCGTCAACAGCCGAGGCTTAACCTCCGGGTGAGTATGTAAGTAATAATTAATACCATCCGCAAAGGCGTTACACAATTGCTTCAACCATTCTGGGCTGCTCTCGTAATTGGCGATGGCCTCTTCTTTGGTCATGAAAAGGCGAGCTCTTAGATCACTATACAGCGCCTCTTCGCCTTCAACTTCGGCCAATCGGCCGGTAGCCCAGATGTAATTTTGCTCCACGCGACTGAAGTCGTCCTCACACTGTGCATATAACAGGCCAAACACTGCGTCCGCGTCCGTTTCTCCGAAGATGTGAGGGACGCCAAAATCATCACGTATAATTTCAATATTGGCCGCTTGTGCCTCCCATTTTGCTACTTCGGGATCCACCTGCTGTTTGAGGCAGGAAACTAGGCCAATTAATAGTACAAAGAAGTAAAACCGTTTCATTTAATATATTTAAGTGGGCGGGTGAGCTCACCCGCTGAGTGTAAAAAGTCAGGTATGAAATTAGTCATAATTATCGGACCGCCCGCCGTGGGCAAGATGACCGTTGGACAAGCCTTGGAAAAGATAACTGATTTGAAGTTGTTTCACAATCATATGTCCATAGAATTGGTGCTCAACTTCTTCCCATTTGACTCTCCCAGTTTCAGTAAACTGGTCAATGATATCCGCTTCGGAATCTTTCGAGAAGTGGCTAAAAGTGATTTGGAGGGCTTGATCTTTACGCTAGTTTGGGATTTTGACTGTAAGGAGGATGAAGAATTTGTCGATGAGATTATCGCTGTTTTCAAGGAACGAGATGCCGAAATCTGCTTGGTAGAGCTCTCAGCGGATTTGGAGGAACGCTTGGAGCGCAACCGTCATGAGGATCGCCTAGCCGCTAAGCCTTCAAAGTGGGATGTGGAGTGGTCGGAAAAGGTCATGTTGTATCATGAGGAGAAGTACCGGATGAATTCCAGGGAGGGAGAGTTTCCAGAGAAGGCCTTGCTTAGAATCAACAATACCCATCGCAGTCCAGAAGAGGTAGCACTACAAATCAAAATGCATTTTGATTTGTAGGTTACTTCGTATGCAAGAACTCAATACAGGAACTGATTTAAACTTATTCATCTGGACTGCGACCTAAAGCCTTGAACTTCCTGGACATCAGCTTCCTGCCGGCCGGCGGGTTTTTATCCCAGACCTTCCAGGCCCCGTTCCGGGGTTACGGAATATGAAAACTGCCTGGCTAGCACCAGCAGACAGACTCAAAAAGAGCCTCGACAGTAAATCCAGTGCTTTGGCATCGTCGGCAGCCAATAAGTTTGAATCAGTTCCATTATAAATCGACGGTATGCCTACAATTGGCAAATAAATCTTGTAGAATAGTAAAGCATTTCTTGGCAGTTAATGATCTACTCACGAAATTGAGCGTTCTCAAAGTTTTGACTAATTATACCTGAGGTCAATTTTGAGAATCCTACCCGACAACCTCTCAGTTGCCTAGAGATAGACTCATGAATTTGTAGGGTTAATATTCTGTCAAGGCACTTTGAAAAGGTTCTCTCTCCCCAAAACAAAATAACAAAAAGGCCGTTTCTAATCGTTGTGAAATTGGAGCTGATGAAGCAGATTAAGGCTAGATGTATATTGTTCTTTTTGATCCTGGGAGTAGCTTGCCACCTTCAGGCACAGCTCCCTACATCCCTTCCCGAACTTCAGCCTTCCTATAGTCATGATTTATTACAAGATAAAGAGGGGGTTCGAGTAGATTGTATTTCGAATGTCTACAAGGATCGGAAAGGACGGATATGGTACAAGACCTGTGGTCAAGCAGTGACTAAAGGTCTTTTGATGCTCCAATACGATGGTTACCGACATGAGCCACTTACCTACAAGCAAGGACAAGCGGAGTCTCCCGATCAGGCAGCGTTAGAGGAGTTGATAGCTTATGATTTTAAATTCTTTGACTTTGTTTCAGATAATCAGGTTTTTGGTAGCTACAACCATAAGGAAGATGGCACGGGAGGTGTTTTTTTAATGGATTTGACGACTAGGAAGATGCACTTCCCCCCGACGAAAGGGTTGAACGAGGGATTGTATGATTTGCGCTATCGGTCCGACTCCTCTCTGCTGATAACAACTGTGCGGAAAGGGGAGGTGGCGATTCATGCCCTAGCTAACCATCAGTTAGATACTTTATTGGTGTTCCAACATCCTAATTTGAGCGAGCCAGACTTATCTCCAGAATACGGAGCGCTATATACGGAACAAACGCTATGGTTCTATTTTAGAGGCCTTCCCTTGGTAGCAGTGGATCTAGCTACAAAATCTAAGCGAAGCTTTACGATAGCCGATTTTCCGCAGCAAGACCAATTGCGCTTGTCCCAGGAGTTGCAACAAAGGCCGTATGGTTTTGAGTTTGCGGTGATGGACTCAGGTAAGTTATATGTCAGAATCGGGCCTGATTTTTTTCAATTTGATGAGGGTACTGACCGATTTTTACCCTTGCAACGTGACTTTATCCAAGGATATAAGGCACTTGGACTATATCAGGATCAAAGTCAAAACATCTGCTTTTTTTGGGAAGATGGTAGCGGTCAACGGCAAGCTGTCGTAGAGGATGCGCAAGGTACGCCCTACAATTATTCGGCTTTCTTTGAGGGGGTGTCCCCGAACAATCTACAGGCGGTGCTCGCTAAAGATTTTTTTCGGGAGCTAATGATATCCGAAACGGGAAGCCTTCGCTCTATATATGTGCAGGAACGGAGCGCAGTGCAAAATGCTTTAGATGGTTATTTCATCAGCTCTACGATGGAACAATTGGATGGCTCATTCCTGGTCAATACGGTTTTTGACGGATGGTTTCAATTGAGTGCAGATGGCAGTCAATCGAAGGCCCTTAAGCAGCCAGTAGAATGTGGCACCGAGCTCCTTTCAAGTGGAGCAAGTATGGTCCAACAGATTATTCTAGATACTGAGGACAATCATTGGTGGATAAAAAGCGGCAGCTTGTATCAATACCACCTCCCGTCGAAAACGTGCCAAACCCATGACCTTTCCTTTGGTTCCGCTTTGGGGGCAAAAAGTTTAGCTTTGTTTGCCAGGTTGGAGGAGCGGAAATTTGTGTTTACGAACTGGGGGAATGAACTGCTGTTTTTTGACTTAGATAAGGGCCAGTCTTTTGTCCCCGGAGGAACCATACCTCGACGCTTAGGTGGGAAAATATACGATTTCATGATGGGCCAGGAAGGGATACTCTGGGTGCCAACGGCCGACGGACTGTATAAGCTCGACTGGAAAAATCAACAGGGCAGTAGAATAGGCAAGGAGGTTGGTTTTGGCGAGGAAATTTTCCAATGTATCTACCAAGAAGACGCTGGAAGGCTCTGGCTGGGAACCGCCACCAATGGTATTTACATCTACAATCCGAAGACGAGTCTAATTGAAAAAGTGATCACGCAAGATCAGGGACTGGCCTATAACTCCATCATGAGTATTTTTCCCGATCAGCAAGGAGATATTTGGGTCACTACTGAAAACGGTATTAACTTGCTAAGCTCAGAAGGAGAGGTGATAGGCATCTTGGATACGAATGAGGGCTTAAATGATAATCTGTTTAACCGCTTTGATCCTTTTGTAGCTAAGGATGGACGCATACTGGTGGGAAATCAAAAAGGGCTTAATATCATTGATCCGATCGCCGTGAAATCACTTTTACAGCGAGATCAGGGGCAGAAACGGATCTTCCTCACGGAAATGAGATACTATGATGAAGAAGCAGAGGAAGAAGTGAGTTATGCACCCCATGAATTGCCCTCGAAAGTAGTGTACCTTCCTGCGGATCATCGTAATCTCAACCTAAGTTTCGGTATTTCTACCTACGTAGAGCCCAACCGCCATAACTATGCTTACCGCCTGTTGGGCTTAGAGGAAGATTGGAATTATCTGGGGCCGCAACACACCCTTAATTTGGCCAGCCTGCCTGCTGGTCGGTACACGCTTCAGATTAAGGCCGGGGATTTTCGGAATAATTGGAGTGTCAACTGGCTGGAAATTCCTATCCAAGCAGAAGAGTTTTTCTATAAGACCATTTGGTTCTATTTACTCTGTGTAGCCCTCTTATTAGGCTTGGGCCTTGCTTGGGTGTATCGGATCCGCAGGGATAAGATTGTATTGGAAGCTACGGTAGCCAGTAGAACCCAACAAATTCAGGCCCAGGCGGAACAGTTGAAAAAATTAGACCAGTTCAAATCTCGCCTATTCTCCAACATTTCCCATGAGTTTCGTACCCCGCTGACGATCATGTCGGGGATGCTGGATCAGATAGAGAAGAATCCTAAGGATTGGCTCAAGAAAGGAGTGGGGATGATTAGGAAAAACAATGCCAATTTGTTGGATCTCGTCAATCAGATGCTAGAACTGCAAAAAGTAGAATCGGGTAACCTCAAGATTACCTGGCAACAAGACGATATTGTACCTTTTTTGCGGACCATCTTCGAGCAGTTTCGCGCTTATGCCCAAAGCAAGGAACAACATTTAGAGTTTGTTGCTGCGGAGGAGTCTATTCAAATGGATTTTGATGCAGAAAAAATCCTACGCATTGTCTCCAATCTTTTGTCGAACGCCATCAAGTTTACGCCAGAGCGAGGACAAGTCACCTTTGTAGTGTCCACCGGTACGAATAAGACACTCGCCTCCGCTCACTGCTTGGTTTTGGCAGTAAAGGACACTGGCCCTGGGATACCCAAAGATCAAGTTGCTCGTATCTTTGACCGCTTTTTCCAGGCTGATAGCAACGAATTGGGTACCGGAACCGGAACGGGGATCGGCCTGTCATTGATTCAAGAATTAGTCCAGTTATTCCAGGGTAAGATTGAAGTGAGCAGTGACGAAGGAAATGGGACGACCTTTAAGGTGTTTTTGCCCATTACCCAAAAAGCGGCTCCCGGTCAAAGTGAGGATCAACTAAGTATACCCACTGCCGTTTTTGGGGTGAAAGGTCCGGTCGAAAAACAGCGCTTGAGTGCTGCTGACTACCCCATTGCGCTAGTTGTTGAAGATAACCCTGACATTGCTAGTTATTTACAGCTTTGTCTGGAAGAGCGCTATCAGCTGCAATTTGCCACCAATGGACAAGAAGGTATAGATCGAGCCTGTGAGGAGATTCCGGATATTATCATCAGTGATGTCATGATGCCCGAAAAGGACGGCTTCGAGCTTTGTGAGACCTTGAAAGAGGACGTTCGTACCAGTCATATTCCCATTATCCTGCTCACGGCTAAATCCGATGTAGAATCCCGCCTGAAGGGCTTGAAGCATGGAGCAGATGATTATTTGGCTAAGCCTTTTAATGAAGAAGAACTACTCGTTCGGATGCAAAACTTATTGCAGCTTCGTCGTAAACTACAGGAAAGATACCAGGATGTCTATGCGCAACCGCTACCCTTGGCAAAAATGGCCGAGCCTACTATTGAAGATACTTTCATTCAAAAAGTAAGAGAAATCTTAGAGGATCGCATGATAGATCCTGATTTTGATCTGGATGGCCTCAGCAGCGCTCTGAACTTGAGTCGTTCAAATCTTTACCGAAAAATCAAGGCCTTAACGGGTCGCTCTCCGGCCGTTTATCTTCGTTCCTTACGCCTGCAAAAGGCTAGGCAAATACTACAATCTTCCGATGTTTCTGTTAAGCAGGTGGCCTACGATGTAGGTTTTTCAGACCCTTCTTATTTCTCCAGGAGTTATACCGAGGAATTCGGTGAAAGCCCCAGCCATACTGGCCTTTAAACCCGTCCTGACCATATAATACATGTTGCTGAACGTATAGTACATGCGTTTGAACAGATACTTCATGCCCTTGACGGAATAGTCCAATGCCTTTTTCTTCCCATCCCGCACCTTTGTCGTGAACAAAATAATTCCAAATGTGGCAATGCGAAGTGAGCTCTTTATTAGCGACTTCTTCATCCCTCTTGCCATAGTCTAAAGTACACAAAACATGATGAATCGATTAACAATTAATAGCTACTGTTGGCTATTCTTACTATTACTCAACACAGTCTGGCTACAGGCTCAGACAAATCTACCTATTAATCAAACTACGACTATCAGTACTTTAACTTCAAATGACTTTCAGATTCCAGTAGGGATCGAAAGCCTTACGGTCGAAGTTAGAGGAGCGGATGGTGGCCATGCTCGTTTGGATGGCGGCACCTGTGATGTGCGGGTGAGAGGGGGCCAGGGGGCTACCATGAAGGCAACTTTTGCTATAGGCAATGGAAGCAATGAATTAAGGCCGGGTGGCTTACTGCGTGTCTTTGCGGGTCGTGCGGGACAAACGGATGAATCTGGCTGTGCACCGATTCCGGTTGGAAGATATGGGGCTGGCGGCGGCTCCTCTGCCATTTTATATCAGGCACCTGGAGAGACCTCGACCAGGTGGGGTCTCTTGGCTGTTGCTGGCGGCGGCGGTGGTGGTGCACGTACAGCTGCTGGTATCACGGATAGGACTGGCAAGGGCGGCCAAGCAGTGGAAGATGGTGGAGATACTTCAGGTTCTGCAGGTGGGAAAAACGGCAACTGTGGAAGCTCTAGTGATAATGGATATGGAGGAGCGGGGATAAACTGTCTAGGCAGTGATGAAAAAGGCTACAGGATGGTTGAAGCCGTTTTTGGCGGGAGCAATGGATTTGCCGTTGAACTAAAAGATAATTCCTTCGCTACGGAGACAGGCGGAACGACCGGCATCCAACCCATTGGAGGAGATGGGTTTACCGGCGGAGCAGTAGGTGCTGGCGGCGGTGGTGGCGGCGGTGGCTTTTCTGGAGGAGCCGGTAGTAGTACTTGGCAAGGTGGCGGCGGCGGCAGCTATATCGCCCCCAATTTTACCTCGACTGAGGTCGAGCGTCTAGCAGGAAATCAGGGTGGTGCCACGAATTTCCCCTCCCAGGGATTTGTAAGGGTGACGGCCAATTCGAATTGCCCCATTGGTGAGGTATTGCTCACAAGTCAACAAGCTGTTAATGATTTTGCAACGAATTTTCCGAATTGCACGGAGATTACAGGTGACCTAACCATCGCAGGAGACGATATTGTTGATGTAAGCCCATTGTCAAACCTTACTGCCGTGCAGGGAAATGTAAACTTTAATAGTTGTCTTGCTCTTGCCAGTTTAGCCGGTTTATCAAACCTTACTGCCGTGCAGGGAAATGTAAACTTTAATAATTGTATTGCTCTTCCTAGTTTAGCCGGTTTATCCAACCTTCAAACGATCGGAGGCGAACTTATTTTGGGGTTTAACGACGTTTTGACGGATTTGGACGGTTTGTCCAGTCTTACTTCGGTTGGTTCTTTTGTACGTATCTTGTTTAATAGTTCATTGCTTAATGTGAACGGGCTGAGTAACCTTTCCGCTATTGGCGGTGACTTGGTCATAGGGGATAATCCAAGCTTGACTAACTTGGATGGGGTCTGCCCAGTCATTGCCGCAGGGGGCATTACAGGGGACATCTCTATTGGAGGCAATGGGGCCCCTTTTTCGCCTGCGGATTGTATCTGCCCTGCCGGAGAAATTCAGTTGAACTCGCAGGCTGATGTCAATAATTTTCTGGTTAATTACCCCAACTGTACGCAAATACCTGGCCAGTTGGTCATCAGCGGTCCGGATATCACGGACTTGAGTCCCTTAGCGAATATTACCTCGATAGAAGGATACCTGATCATTGGTTTTAACGCCACATTAGCTGATTTGCAGGGATTGAGTAATCTCCAATCCGTCGGTGGGAACTTTACGGTGGGCATAAATCCTGCTTTACCCAGTCTAAATGGATTGTCAGCTTTAAATTCCGTTGGTGGAACCCTTACTGTAGGCTTAATCCCGAACTTAAATAATCTGCAAGGACTAAATAATCTGCAGTTTGTAGGAGGTAGCTTGGTTCTAAGTGAATTGTCAGCCATACAAAACCTTGACGCACTCTCCAATCTAAATACTGTTGAGGGAGATCTCATTGTTACCAACAACGGACTACTTGCTGACTTTAGTGGTATTTGTCCCTTAATTAGTACAGGCACGATTGGAGGTAACCAAACCTTTGCCAGTAATGCGGCTGAGTTTGTTGCCGGTGACTGTTTCTGCCCCGCCGGCGATATCGAATTGACTTCACAAGCAGCCGTAGAAAGCTTTGCGGCGACTTACCCCAATTGCAAGAATCTACCCGGGAATCTAAATATACGTGGTCGGGAAGTATTAGATTTAAGTCCACTTTCCCAGCTGGAGACGATAGCAGGAAACTTGGAAATATTTGATGTAGGTAGCACAGCGTTTGCATTTACGAATTTAGTGTCCATCGGAGGAAATCTAAGAATCGTCGCTCATAGTTTCATACCCATTCTTGATGGTTTGTCCAAGCTAAAAACGATCGGAGGGAGTTTTGTCTATTCTGATAATAGAGACGGTTTTGTTGGTTCTGATGACGCGGCGCTAGCCGGTCTAAATAACTTGGAGTCCGTCGGAGGAGAATTTCGTATTCATGAATCTGAGATGAAAAGCATTATTGGGTTTGAAAAATTGACTCGCATAGGCGGTATATTTAGTATTCAAAATAACCCAAACTTGGAAATCATTAACGCCTTTGGGCAACTCAGCGAGATCGGTACCGATTTTTGGATAAACGAAACCCCTTTGCTTAGCAGCTTTAACGCTTTATCGAATCTTCGCCAATTGAGAGACGTAACAATCATGGATACTCAATTACCTGATCTACAAGTGCTATCGGGCTTAGAAGGTGTAGAGGTTCTGCTTATTACAGATAATCCAGCTATGTCTAGTATGAGGGGGCTGGAAAACCTTTCATCAGTTGAGGCTATCGCTATAGGTCGGAATAATTCTTTGGCAAATATTGATGCCTTCTCCAATTTAACTACTATCGCTTCAACCAACTCTGGCAGTACTGGAGTATTTCTTTCCAGCAACCCCTTATTGACTAACCTGAATGGGCTTTCTGGATTAACAGGTACAGTGGGAGATATTTTCATCGCGGGCCATGACGCGCTGGTCGATATCGATGCCCTTTCGAATATTTCTGCCATCACTGGCAGCCTTGATATCAAACTTAATCCAAATCTGACCCAGCTAGATGGTTTAAGAGGCTTGAGGTCCGTAGGTGAGAATATCAGTATAGAGGTCAATGCTGCTTTAAGCAATTTTGAGGGGATATGTCCTTTGGTTTCGGAAGGGACGATTGGGGGGACGCTCACAATTACGAATAATGCCGCTGAATTTGATCCTGCTGTGGACTGTGCTTGTTTCGTAGATGCCACACCACCAGTGGCACAATGTAAAGACATCATTGTCAACTTAGATGCCAATGGACAAGCTAGTGTTTTACCTACGGACTTGGATGATGGCTCATTTGACGATTGTGGAGAGGTAGTTGTCAGTTTTCCAAACGGCGTGCAGCAATTTGACTTTGGTTGTGATGATGTTCTTACCGCTTCCATAGTTATTGTGGAAGTAACCAATGCAAAAGGTTTAAGTAGTACCTGTTTTAGCGAAATCGGTATCACTGAAGATATTGCACCTGTGGTAAGCTGTAAGGACATTACGGTAGAACTGAATGCGAATGGCCTTGGCTCCTACTCGGCGGATATGCTAGATGCGGGTATAGTGGATAATTGTGATCTGGGCGTGAATGGCTTTCCAGAAATACCGGTCACCTGTGCTGAAGTTGGCACTTTCCCAGTCACTTACACCGTGAAAGATAAAGCGGGTAACGAAGGCTCCTGTACAGGAAATGTAACGGTGGTTGACGTTACAGCCCCGACGGCCATATGCAAGAACCTGGAAGTGAGCTTGGATGCCAATGGCCAGGCTAGCGTGACCCCCGCTGATCTGGATGGTGGCTCCTCGGATGCCTGTGGCAGTGTAGACTTTATGTTTGCTGATGGAAGCCCGGCACTAAACTTTAATTGTCAAGCTGTAAATAGCACGGTGACCGTAGACTTAGGCGTAGCAGATGAATCTGGTAATACGGGTATTTGTTCCAGCCAGATTACCATCAAAGACGATATCGCGCCAGTGATTACTTGCGAGGACATCACGCTATCCTTAGCGGCTAATGGTCGAGTGACGGTAGCACCTGATGTGTTCAATTTGCAGCTGTCAGATAACTGTGGTATTACTGGAGTCAGTGGTCCTGTATACGGTGCCACTTGTGAAGATGTTGGCACGACTACTCCAGTGATTGTAACAGCAAGGGATGCCTCGGGTAATGAAGGTACTTGTACAGTGAACGTTACGATAGAAGACAATCTAGCCCCCACCGCTTTATGTAAGGATATCGAAGTAAGCCTGGATGAAAACGGCCTGGGGACGATTATGCCAGCGGATATTGATGATGGTTCCTTTGATAATTGTGGTACGCCCAATTTGGTGCTTGATCAGACAACTTTCACCACTGCCCAACTAGGAGAGAATACGGTAAGTTTGACAGCGACCGATGCTAGTGGCAACAGCAGTACTTGTACTTCCACCGTAAGGGTAAAAGTAAGTACCACCTTGATCGCCTACGTCTGGGATGATCAAGATGGCGATGGCAAACAAGATGCCAATGAGCCTGCTTTAGCGGAGGCTGCTGTAGAAATCATTGATGATGCTACTGGAGTGGTCTTACAAGCGGTTGAAACCAATGTAGAAGGCGAAGCGATTTTTGATGTCTCTGAGATTGATCCTAGTCAAAGGGTGAAATTGAAATTCTACGAGAAGGCAAATCATCGCTTTACCTTAAAGGACAAAGGTAGCAATGACAATATAGATTCAGATGCGAGCCGTACCAATGGCCTAACGGCTGCTTTCAACCTGCCTATCGGTGAGCGTATCGAGAAATGGGATTGTGGTCTTTGGGCACCTGGTACGATCCAGAGCTTCGTCTGGGATGATCAGGATGGCGATGGCAAGCAAGATAATGGCGAGCCCGGCTTCAGCGGCGCGCAAGTGGATCTTTTGGAAAGCGATGGAACGCTTCTGGCTACAACCACTACGGATGAAAATGGCTTGGCCAACTTCAGCCAAGTTCCTGCCGATCGGCCGGTCAAATTGAAATTCTACACCTTGCCGAATTTGAGCTTCACCTTGAAGGACCGGGGTAGCAATAACAACATCGATTCAGATGCGAGCCGTACGAACGGCATGACGGCTACCTTCCAAGCCAACAAAGGCAGTCAAAGTTTTGAAAGCTGGGATGCGGGTATGTGGTCTACGGGAACGGTACAGGCTTACGTTTGGGATGATCAGGATGGCGATGGCAAGCAAGACGGTGGTGAACCCGCCATTGCAGGAGTGCGCGTAGATCTGCTAGAAAGTGATGGTGCTTTCATCGAAACAGCTCAGACGGACGCTTTGGGTATCGCGACCTTCACCGGCATTCCTACCAACCGCCGGGTTAAGCTACAATTCTTCGAAAAGGACGATCATCGCTTTACCTTGAAGGATCGAGGTAGCAATGATAACATTGATTCAGATGCGAGTCGTACGAACGGCATGACGGCTACCTTCCAGCCTAGCATGGGCAACCAGACCATCCAAAAATGGGATGCGGGCCTATGGTCTCCTGGTCAGGTGAAAGCTTACGTGTGGGATGATCAAGACGGTGATGGCAAGCAAGATGCTGCAGAGCCAGCTGTTGAAGGAGTAGAGGTAAAGCTCTTGGAGAGTGACGGAGCACTGCTGGCAACGGGCCAGACCGATGCTTCCGGTATCGTTACCTTCACTGATGTTCCGGCGGATCGCCCGGTTAAGCTACAATTCATCGAAAAGACTGATCACCGCTTCACCTTGAAAGATCAAGGCAGCAATAACAACATCGACTCCGATGCGAGCCGTACCAACGGTATGACGGCGACTTTCCAAGCGAGCAAAGGCAATCAAACGACTGAAAGCTGGGATGCGGGTCTTTGGTCCCCCGGCCAGGTAGAAGCCTATGTCTGGGATGATCGAGATGGTGATGGTAAGCAGGATGCAGGTGAGCCCGGCATCAAAGGGGTATCCGTACATCTACTAGAGAGTGATGGTACCCTTGTACAGACTGGAACGACGGGAGATGGCGGACTAGTCAATTTCGACAATGTTCCGGCCAACCGCCCCTTTAAGCTACAATTCTTTACCCTAGCTGGCTTTGAATTCACACTCAAAGACCGGGGTAGCAATAACAATATCGATTCGGACGCCAGTCGCTCCAACGGCATGACGGCGACCTTCCAGGCTAGTACAGGAAATCAAACCTTCCGTTCCTGGGATGCGGGTCTCTGGTCCCCCGGTACAGTAGAAGCCTACGTATGGGATGACTTAGACGGCGATGGCAAGCAGGACGAAGGCGAACCCGCGATTGCTAATGCAAAAGTAGACCTACTAGAAAGCGATGGCACCTTCATGCAAACCACGACGACGGATGAAAATGGCTTAGCGACCTTCGGCGGGGTACCAGCCGATCGAGCCGTGAAATTGCAGTTCTTTGAGCCAATCGATCACCGCTTTACCCTCAAGGACAAGGGTAGCAATGACAACATCGATTCCGATGCGAGCCGCTCCAATGGTATGACGGGCACCTTCCAGGCCAGTCAAGGTGCTCAAGTCCACACCAAGATGGATTGTGGTCTATGGAGCCCAGGTGAGGTAGAAGCTTTCGTATGGAATGACCTGGATGGCGATGGTAAGCAGGATGAAGGCGAGCCCGGTATAGAAGGGGTATTCGTAGACCTACTTGAAAGCAACAATGATCTATTGGTGAGCACGGCGACGGATGCCGATGGCATAGCCACTATCCTCGACGTACCCGCCAACCGAGCGGTGAAGCTACAATTCACGGCTCCGGCAGGCTACAGCATCACCCTCAAGGACAAAGGTAGCAATGACAATATCGACTCCGACGCCAGCCGATCCAACGGTAGAACGGCGACCTTCCAGGCGACCATGGGACAGCAATTGTTTGTCAAATGGGATGCCGGTCTGGTCGAAGAAGGTACGAGTGGAGCCAGAGTCGTTCAAGAGCAACTAGAGACGCCAACTGCCCCTGTGGCAGTGGAAGAGGACCTTGAACTAGAAGGTGCTGGCCTTAGTCTAACGGCCTTCCCCAACCCTTTCAGTGAGCAACTCACCCTTGAGTTCTACACCTCGAAGGCAGGCCCCGCTCGGATTGATGTCTTCAATCTACAAGGTCAGCTGGTACGCAACTTGTACAACGGTCAATTAGATGCTGGCCAACATCAAGTACAAAGATGGGATGGCACCGGTGCCAATGCCAAGCCCCTCCCAGCAGGCATGTATCTGATCCAAATGAAAACGGGAGAGGAAATAGTCAATCAAAAAGTCTTATTACAACGTTAACAGAAGAATTGACTTTAGACAATGTCTTAGAGAGTCATCTCCATCGTGGAGGTGGCTCTTTTTCTTGTGTACTTAAGGGACTGTTTTATTTGACCCATTGATTTTTCTAGCACGAAGGAGAACGGACAGCAAGTAGAGGGGCTACAAATTTTTTTTAGCGAAGGATTTGACTATGATCAAGCGCAATAATAGCAGCCAAGGCAACCCATGAAAGAAAAGATCAAACCAATCCATAGGTTGCATACCTACTGCTCCACCAATCACCCAACGAATTTTACCAAACAAATGAGGCTCCGGACTAAAAGGGGCCAAGCCTAGGGTGAGGCAGGCTACCAACACAAAACGCCAATCATTGATTACGCTACGCATAGTAAGGACTTTTTGGTACACAAAGATGATAGGTATTAATAGTAAGGAAATTTTTTCTTCCCCTTGAGGTAAGTATGATGAAAATCAATCAGACCTTTGGGAAAGATCAGAGGTGCAAGCCAGTTTTTTGCTGAACTTGAATTTAATCCGTGAGAGCGGCAGCTCTTTTATCTCATCAAAACAGCATTTATGGCACGACGATTTTGGCTACCCCTGATTTTGACCTCCCTCTTGTTTGCTTGTCAAACCCAACCTGCTGAGGAAGAAAAACAAGCCCCCTCTACTCCCCCTGAACGCCCTTACCAAATGCCCAAAGCATTGAAGGAAATCGGAGAATTTGTGGAGCTTACTTTTGCAGACACCAGCGAGTTGAAGCAGGTACTTAGTTTTCAGTTGATCGATGAAACAGGGCAAGTGACGAATAGTCACTTTGAAGAGGTGGCCCAGCATTATAAGAAAATGCTGCAATCGGAATCCTCAGGGCCGGTACCCATTATTGAAATTAACAATTCGGAGAAAGCCATGCTGCTATGCAATGGTCGAGGCTTTGGCGGACTCCTCTCGGCCAAGCTGCTGGTGGATCGAAAAAGCAAGCAGATTCTTAAGATAGAATTTGGCCAACAGGCCGAATCGGATGATTATGCGGGGGAGCTAACCAAAGCGAGCTTTGCGGAAAGGTTTGTGGGAAAGGAAATAACGGCAGACGGCAATACCTTTGGTTTGTTGCAAGGCGGGGAGCGTAAAATCCAGGGGCAAAGTGAAATTGATGGCATTTCGGGGGCTACGGTGACCAGTCAGGGCGTAATCAATATAATGAACAAAGGCTTAGAACAGTATGCTTCCTATTTGTTTGGGAATGAGTAAGCGGGTTTGATGATATGGGGCTGTTGAACTTAGCTAGCTCGTGGATAGAGATATTTCCTATGACACGTTAATTTTTAGGTTAATTTTTCTCATTGCATTGGATTCAGCGTACATTCAGTGGCTCGTATTGCTATTCCTCATCAAATAACCTGAAACCTATAATGAAAGGGTATTCTTGGTTGCTAAAGTTAAGTTTGAGCGAGATAAGGTGGGGAAATCACCTCCACACCTAAAACAAAACGAATGAACCGTAAAAATCTAAGCTACCTAAGTGTACTTGCACTGTGCATAGGTCTTCATTCCTGCCAATCAGCAGCAGAAGGAGAGCCAGAGGCTAAAGCACCGAACATCGTCTTTATACTCGCCGATGACCTAGGTTACCACGATCTCAGCTGCATGGGCAGCCAATACTACGAAACCCCCAACATTGACCGGATCGCCAATGATGGCATGGTCTTTACCAATGGCTATGCCGCCTGTCAGGTGTGTAGTCCTTCTCGGGCGAGTATCATGAGCGGCAAGACACCCGCCCGCCATGGCATCACGGATTGGATTGGGGCGAAGACCGGCGAAAAGTGGAGAGAAGCTGGACGATCTAACCAACTGCTACCACCAGAATATGTACGCCATTTGCCGCATGAATACACTACGCTTCCAGAGGCCATGAAGGAAGGTGGCTATCGGACTTTCTTTGCGGGTAAATGGCATATTGGTGGCGAAGGATCCTGGCCGACGGACCACGGTTTTGAGATCAACAAGGGGGGATGGGATAAAGGCAGCCCGATCGGCGGCTATTTCTCTCCTTGGACCAATCCCAACCTAGAAAATGAGAAAGACGGCGAAAATCTTTCCATGCGCTTGGCAAAGGAAACAGCTCAATTCATCAAAGGGCATAAGGATACCTCCTTTTTTGCCTTTCTTTCCTTTTATGCAGTACATGGACCTATTCAGACGACCCAAGCGAAATGGGCGAAGTATCGAGCGAAAGCGGATAGCATGGGCATTGCTGAAACTGGTTTTGAGATGGGCCATTTCTTACCTATTCGGCAGGTACAAGATAATCCCGTGTATGCGGGTTTAGTGGAAGCCATGGATGATGCGGTTGGCGTAGTGTTGGATGCCTTGGAAGAAGCGGGCTTAGCGGATAATACCATAGTTGTGTTTACTTCGGATAATGGAGGGGTAGCTGCCGGAGATGCCTTCGCAACTTCTAATTTGCCCCTTCGTGCAGGCAAAGGCTATCAGTTTGAGGGGGGGATTCGGGAGCCCTATTTCATTAAGGTGCCAGGGATGACAGACGGTGGTAAAAAGACGAACGTGGCCGTCAATGGTACGGATTTCTATCCTACGCTCCTAGACCTAGCTGGCTTGCCCCTACGTCCAGATGAACATCAGGACGGGCTAAGTTTACGCCCCTTGATCAAGGGCGATACCATCGCCGAACGGTTTTTGGTCTGGCATTATCCACATTATGGCAACCAGGGTGGCGAGCCTTCTTCGATTATTCGAGATGGAGATTGGAAACTAATCCACTATTACGAAGATGGTCGAGAGGAATTATACAATTTAAACAATGACCTCAGCGAAACAACTGATATCGCAGCGGGTAACCCGGAAAAGGTTAAATCCCTCAGCAGTCAGCTATTTTCCTACCTAGAAGAAGTGGGGGCGAGGTTCCCAGAGAAAGACCCTGAGTATAGTGCCGAGTCGGAAAAGGCCTATCTAGAGAGAATCGTCAAAGAACGCTGGCCACGCTTGGAGGCACAACGGCTTCGCTTTCTCGCTAATGATTATGATCCGGGGAATGAATGGTGGGGGAGCGCCAAATGGACAGAAAACGAATAGATTCTAGCAGATAACGCGTATTTTAAAATATTGCTCTTTAGTATCTTTATAAACATGAAAAGACGAGAAGCCTTACAACGTATAGCTGTGCTCTCTGCAACGGCTGCCGTACTACCTGCCTGCGATTTTGCCCCAGTTCCTGTCTTGGAGAATATACCATTAGAAAGAAAACAGTGGCGATCCCTGGAGTGGTTAGCCAATCATATTATTCCAATGGAAGGGCTGGAGGTTACTACGCCAGAGACGCGGACGGATTTTGTATTGCGCATGGTTAATGACTGCTATGAATCCGAGGATGTAGAGGAATTTGTGGCGGGCTTGCATGGATTTGAGGAATACCTCATGGGGCAGTTCGAAACGACTTACAATCGACTAGATGAAGAGCAGACGGCTCAATTGCTGACTCAGCTGCAGGAAGGAGACTCGGCTCCGAAGGAGATTCAGTACTTCTTTGATACCACAAAGGGTTTGAGCCGCCAGCATTTCACCTCTTCGGAGTATTTTCTGACTACCTACTTGGATTATGAATTTGTTCCGGGAAGATACTTAGGTTGTGTCCCAGTAGAAGGGTAGTGGGTACTAGTTTTTATTAGCAAAAGTAAAAGCAAAACATGTCAAAAGATACATCTCATCATTTTGATGCCATCGTGATCGGAGCGGGAATGACCGGAGGCTGGGCCGCTAAAGAATTGTGTGAAAAGGGCTTAAAGACGCTTATGTTGGAGCGCGGAAGAAATGTAGAGCACCTAAAGGATTACCCCACGACCTTTAAGCAGCCCTGGGAATTCGCACATCGCGGACAGGTACCCTATGCCATAAAGAAGGATAATCCGGTGATTAGCAGATGCTATGCCTACAAGGAAGACGCGATGCATTTCTTTGTTAAGGATACGGATCATCCGTATGTGCAAGACAAACCCTTTGATTGGATTCGCGGGTATCAGGTGGGTGGAAAGTCCATCATGTGGGCGCGGCAGGTGCAGCGTTGGAGTGATTATGATTTTGAAGGGCCGGCTAGAGATGGTTTTGCCGTGGATTGGCCGATCCGCTACAAGGATCTAGAATCCTGGTATACACGCGTTGAGCAATTTATTGGGGTGAGTGGCAATCGGGATGGCCTCGATACCTTACCTGATGGAGATTTTCTGAAAGCCTGGGATCTTAACTGTGTAGAGCGATATTTCCAGGGGAATGTCAAAGAAAACTTTTCAGATCGGCACGTTATTTACGGACGTACGGCTCACTTAACCGAAAACCGTCCCATCTTCGCCGAACAGGGCAGAACCCTTTGCCAAAACCGAGTGCTTTGCCAAAGAGGCTGCCCGTATGGAGGTTACTTCAATGCCAATTCCACTTTGATTCCTTGGGCTCAAAAGACAGGCAATCTAACTCTTCGCCCACACTCGGTCGTTCATTCCATCATTTTTGATGAAAAAGAAAACAAAGCTACTGGGGTACGTGTCGTAGATGCCAACACTAAGGAAACAACGGAATACTTCGCCAAGATCATCTTTGTCAATGCGGCCACCTTCAATACGAATCTGGTATTATTGAATTCTACCTCCTCCCGTTTTCCAAACGGTTTAGGGAATGACAATGGACTATTGGGTAAGTATGTGGCCTTCCACAACTACCGAGGCAAGATTAACGCTATTCACGAAGGACATAAAGACATTAAAACGGAAGGGAAACGACCGACCAGTGGATACATTCCTCGATTCCGAAATGTTTACCGTCAGGAAACGGATTTCTTGCGGGGATACGCAGCTGGATTTTCTGCCAACCGCGGTCGATTAGTAGACGGAGATGGAGTCGGTATGGAAATGCGAGACAACCTCCTTTCGACTAAAGACTTCAGACCCTGGCGGGTGGGATCTCATATGATGGGAGAGACCATTCCAAAGGAAAGCAATTTTGTGAGCCTGGATTCAAATGCAAAAGACGAATGGGGTATTCCACTTTTGAAGACCAATATCGATTACGACGATAATGATGAGAAGATGCTCCAGGACTTTTTCGAACAATTCACTTACATGTACGAAAAAGCTGGATTCACCGAGATAAAAACCAGAGATACTAAACAAGCTCCGGGCTTAGATATTCACGAGATGGGCGGCGTTCGCATGGGCCATGACCCAGAGACGAGTCTGCTCAATAAATGGAATCAGCTACATGCCTGCCCGAATGTATTCGTGACAGACGGTGCCTGTATGACCTCGGTTTCTACGCAGAACCCTTCGCTGACATTCATGGCCTTAACGGCTCGCGCTGCTAACTATGCAGTGGAGCAGTTGCAAAAGGATGCCATCTAACGAGCGAGGATTCGATCTCTGATTTGGTAGGTTTCAGCTAGCTCCTTCATTTTGCGATGAAAGGCGTCCCGATAGTACTTGGGGAGTTCTGTATTATCCTGGAAGAGCTTTTCATATCGATCTACCAATTCAGAGTAATGCTTTTTCACTGCTCGGAAGATTAAGGTTTTACTATCGGAAGGTTGATCCCCAAATAGAGTAATCGTCGCTGGCAGTAAATAGTCTGCTCCAGCTTTGGAAAAGGTGTCGAATAGCTGGTGCAGATGCTCTCCTCGGTCCGAGATATAGGGAATCATCGGCATCATGCTTATCCCCGCGACAAAATCCCTGGCTTTTACTTCTTGTATTGCCGCCAGTCGTGCAGCGGGTAGCGTGGCTCCCGGCTCAAAGATCTTGGCGATTTTTTCATCTAATGTTGAAAAGGAAAAGGGAAATTTTACCTTTTTAGATGGCGCTTTGTATTACAATGGCCAATTTAATCGTAAATGGCGGGCAAACATAGAATAATGTGGCTGATAAATATCGTTTATATATTGTTTTGTTTTGCAATTTATTGGGTGTAATTATATGGTTTTCAGTTTTTTATGTTTATATGTGTTGTTTTTTTTTATGAATAAGTGCTTTCTTTTGTCTCAACATTATACTTACCATTCCCATAACTTGCCTACATATTCATAATCAAACAGGTTAATAGCAAATTTTGAGGAATAAGATCGGGGTCAGCTAGGATAATACTCAACACCACCTTCTTCAGAAATCATGTTTTTATTTCTGAATGTTAGCCAAGTAACAATGTAAAGCTAGCAGTGCCCCCTCTATTCCAAAAATGAACTGCCTTGACCTTTTGTTTTTACTGATAACACAAATTCATAAACATGTACACTTTAAGAACTGCCACCCAAAGTTCAATTAGCATTCTAGGCTTACTTTGTGGGCTTACCCTATTATTTGCCAGCTGTGAAAAGGTCGATTTTGATGAATCCTCCAATCCAACTGCCATTTCAGATACAGAGGCCATCAGTATCGAACAGCAATCCAATTTGCTTCAACAGGTGTATCACTTACCTACGAAAGGAATGGACGAGCACCAGATTAACACCTACTTCAGAGAATCATTTAAAGGAACAAACGAAGCAGATCGTGCGCTAATTACGGAGCAATTGGCCAATATTTCACTAGATCCATCTGCAGGACACAAAGGGGTTCATGCTAAGAGCAACCCTACCATTATTTCTCCAGCGGGAGCCACCAGTGACTTTGGTACCGGAATCACTACTAACCGTAACCAAATGCTTGTTGGTGATGAGGGAGAAGTGAGCGTATATGAGCAAAGCGGATCGGGCTATACTAAAGTCCAAAGCATAACCTTCGCCAATGGTGCGGGTACGATTCTATCAGCGGCTGGAGATTGGCTAGCTGTAGGCTTCTCAGGTTCTGCTTTAAATAACTTCACAGACGGCGAAGTAAAACTATTCAGATATGAGCGTGGCACTTGGGTAGAAAAACAGACCCTCTCTGCTCCCGGCTTGCTCTTGTTCGGTGAGGACGTGGCAATGGACCTGAAGGGAATGGCTGTCCTGGCAAGAGAATCGGGAGCTTCCAGTATCATACTTAAGTATCGATGGGACGGAATTAGTTGGAAGGAGACGGATAGAATGGGCTCCGGTAACTTCTTCTGGGACATAGATATGCAGCGTGAAATAGTAGTTGGAAATGGATTTGTGGGTTCAGACTTCTTCAATTCAAAAGTTTACATCTTCATCAACAACCTGCGAGGAAGAATAGAACAAACCGTTCCAATTCCAGGTGCTTTGAGCCGACAGATTTCAATCGACGGTGGTACCATTCTAGCTTCCGTAGCTTTTAAGCCATTCTTCGCTGGAGTCAACAATACCGGATTTATATTCACCAGCAAGCGCGGGGCTTGGTCACTAGCTGCGGAAATTACGCCCCCTGTACCATTTAGGAGTTCGGCTCAAGGGGTTGGGTTGAAAATTAAAGGTCGAAAGGCGATCATTTCTCACCCCATCTTTGGCTTTAGCGTTGAGGAAGGGGATGCCACATTTGTCTTCGAAGGAAGCGGAAGTAACTGGAGTCTGACAGAGACATTGACTCCTAGCGATGATAATGGACTGGGTTCCATTTATGGTGTTGAGACGGGCTTAGCCATCCACGGAAATAAAGTCTTGGTAGGAGCGCCGGGTAGAAATGGAGCAGCAGGAAAAGTATATGTCCACTAAAGTGATAAAGCCATCATAGAGTCGATCGCCGGATAGAAGGCAAAGCCTATTAGGTCTTCCGTCTGGCGCGACTCTTCCACCCCTCTCATCGTATTCGTTTCAACTCCAACTTTTTTCATTAACTACGAATAATCAATCAACATGAAATTCCAGATCACATCTTTTGGGACGTTATTACTAGTAATTCTACTTACATCCGTTGCCACTGCATAATCCTCAAATTCGATCTTGGCAGTGGCAGACAAAACTAACCAAGCCAAAGCCTTTACTACCAACGTAAATGATGTTTTAGCCAACGCACATCAGCACATTTCCGGAAAATTGGACATTGATTCTGACTTCTTCCAGTACTATAATTCCACGATTTCTTTTACCATTTCTTTTGTAATCGACCAAGAGGGAAAAATCAAGAAAGTACAGGCGATTGACAATGCAAAAGGACCAGTTGTAGCCGAAGCGATCCGACAAATCAAGAAAATGAAAAAGGCTCCAGTCGTACTAGAAAACGGCAAGGCTGTAGTGAAGCGATTCTACCTACCCATCGAAATTAAGTAGGCCGACAACCAACCAAGGCCTAGAGCAATCAAGCTCAGATAAGAAACAAAAACTGCAAAGACAACTCATATCTCTCTCCAGAGACAAAACTCAGGAAAATATGCACTAGGTGGTTGAGTCAGCTTGGACCATTTGGGTAACTGAATCCTTACATCTTCCAATAGATGAGCATAGCGTTTCCCGATGGTCCAATTGCTGGTTTAATGCCTAAGTAAGTTTGGCCACACCTTTCTTTCTCTATAGAGGAGAATAAAATTCAGATTGGTTTCTAACTGTTTGATTACGATTGTCTTAAGAACGTAAGTAAACTCCGGAAAGGGGCCCCTCGGGCTAAATTTTAATCAATTGATTCCAGAATAGATGTTCAAGATTAAAATTACTGTTGCCAGCTTCAAGAGCGGGCGGCCGTCCCGTATTGTTTGAACCTTTAGAGAGTTTACGGGACAAGCGTTTTTTGATTCGTTTTTGAGGTATTTGCAAACGCTCTTTGAACTGCTAGCTCAAACCTCGCAGAAAAATGAATAAAAGCCATATTAAAAGGGGCATAGATTTAGAAGTAAATAATTGATTATGAGTTTATTGTGGCTTGGAGTTGCCGAAGGGGAATCCCTTTTTTTAGTTGAAAAATCTAACTGTCGGCAGATAGGAAGGAAGCAAAACTCTTCTGAGTAGGCTTGTACTAGTGGCTCAAAAAGCGCAAGCTAAAAAAACTTGCCAAGTAGGTTTAGTAATCAACTCAAGTGCGAGGCATTAAACTGTTTTTTGCCGGCAGCACGTTCTAGGAGATTGCTATAGCCTTTTTTATTAGCATAAAATGCTAAAGTGGTGCTAAGTACCAGTATCGACCCTTTTCCTATCTTTAGGATTCAACAAATTGAAGAGCATCGTGGAAGTCAGGGAATTTGCTCATGGCAAGATGGAATTGGATCATTGGGAGGTGGAGGGAATCCGCTTGGGGCATGCGCTAGTCAGTTTTAGAGGGGAGGATGTCTTTTTTGGGGGGAATGATAGAGATACCGTTCGACTTCATTTTGGTTTGAAGGGCGATTATGATTTTTATGCTCATGAATTGAGAGCCTCCTACTCCCTCCGAGGAGACCATAACAACATCATGTATGCGGAAGGCCTCCAATTGGAAATTCACAATAAAAGTCCCCAAATAGAAACCTTTGGGGTAGAGTTTACCAAAGATCGATTTTTCCAAATTGCTGAAAAAGGCAATGAACCCCTCAAGCTATTGGCGGAACAAATAGCTGCTGGGAAATCGGCGATCCTTTCCAGCCATTGGCGGCCCAATACGCTTCGCATCAAACAACTCATCCATGAAATTATCCATTGCGATTTTACAGGACCACTCAGGTCACTCTTCCTGCAAGCCAAAAGTATAGAGCTACTGGTTTTACAAGCAGATTTGTACGCAAAGAAGCTTGATCGAGCCTACATCCGCACGGATCAGGACAAGCAAAAACTTTTTGATGCTCGGGATCTCCTGTCCCAAAGCTTGGATGGGCCGCCCACCATTTCTTCTTTATCCAAAATGGTGGGGTTGAACGAATACAAGCTGAAGAAGGGCTTCAAAGAACTGTTTGATACCACCATCTTCGGGTTTATCCACCAACATCGAATGCAAAAGGCCCGGCGACTTTTGCTAGACACCAATAAATCTGCCAAGGAAATCGCCTATGAAACCGGATACTCTTCGCCACAGCACTTCTCCCGTGCCTTCAAAAAGGAATTTAACACCACTCCTCATCGTATGAGAAATACTCCCGATAATGCCATTTAGGGCAGGGGAGAAGTCTGACTTTTGAAGTCAAGTAGAATAATCAACAAATTAGACTCGACTTATGATTATCCAAAGAGAATTAACCATAGATGCACCAGTATCCCTGCTGTGGCGGTACTTGACAGAAGGTGAAAAAACGCGCCTGTATATGTTTGGCTGTGAAATCATATCTGATTGGGAACTGGGAAGTTCGGTGATCTGGAAAGGCGTAGGGCCTGACGGTCAGAAGCTGGTTTTCGTAAAAGGAGAGCTTCTGGAGTATAGAAAAGAAGAGTTGTTGCGCCTGACCCTTTTTGATCCCAATATGGGCATTGCGGACATACCCGAAAACTATCTAGAAATGACCTATCGTCTGGAGGCCCAGGGAAATAGCTCCCAACTATTCATGGAGCAAAGAGGGTTTGAAGGAGCAGAGCGAGGGCAACAGCGTTATGAGGATAGTATCAAGGGCTGGGATACGATACTGCAACAAATCAAGGAATTGGCAGAAAGGGAAGCCGCGGAATTGTCTTAGCCTTCGTACCTTGGCGGTTCATCAGATGTAATCAACATGTTGCCGCCACTTCCCGTTATCGATCTTCATTGTGATTTGCTCATGTATCTAGCGAAGGTGCCAGATGCGGACCTTTATGGTGTGAAGGATATTGGGGTAACGGTTCCTTTCATGAAGCTGGGGCGGGTACGCCATCAGATCATGGCTGTTTTTGCTGCCACCAACGATGAAAGTGTACAGTGGGGGGAACAAGAGCTAGCGGCCTACAAATCGCTGCTGAAATCGGATGATTTCTATCCGGTTATAGATGTGGAAACGGCTAAAGGTATTCCGAATAGCAAAAAGATTGGGATCACGGCCGCCATCGAAAATGCCAGTGTACTGGCCTTGGAAGACGAACCCCTGGACAAGGCATTTAAGCGCTTGGATCACTTCATCCAAGAATGCCAGCATCTATTTTACATCAGTTTCACCCACCATACAGAAAACAGGTTTGGCGGTGGGAATTACAGTGACAATATTGGCTTGAAGGAGGACGGTAAGCGCCTCTTAGAATATATGGACGGTAAACGAATTGCCGTTGACCTCGCCCACGCCAGCGATAATCTTGCCTACGGTATTCTTAGCCATATCGATGCCAAATCACTGGATGTACCCGTCATCGCTAGCCATTCTAATTTCCGGAACCTGTGCGATCATGTGCGAAACTTGCCGGATGAATTAGTCATAGAGGTCGTGAATCGGAAAGGACTAATTGGCATGAACTTTCTACGCGCCTATATTCACCCCTCCAACCCAGAATATCTGCTGCTTCATATCCTATATGGCATGGACCCCAAGGTAGCTGAAGACCATCTCTGCTTTGGCGCAGACTTTTTCTACCGCCCCGCCCTGAAAGACCCTACCCGCATCCCCCTGTTCTTTCCCGAGCACATCGATGCCACTAAATACCCCCGCATCCTCCAGGATCTGAATGATCGAGGAATGAGCCTGGAACAAGCCCACAAACTCGCCTATCAAAACGCCATCGATTTTATGGTGAGGTCGTGGTAGGGGAGATTGTAGAAGTCAGAGGTCAGCTTTTCATGCAGAAACTAGATTGCAGAGGTAAGAGAACAGAGACATATAAACTTGCTTCAGTACGAGATAGAGACATCAGGCTTCCGTCCTATGTCCTCTCCCTCCTACACTAAAAATTACCCATTCACCCCGCTCCTCCTCCAATCTTATCCCAAAAAGCATCCTTATACGTAGCACCAATCGGCAATCGCTGTTCATTAATCACAATACGGTTTCGTTCGATAAATTCAATCTTGTCAATCGCTACCAAAAAAGACTTGTGTACGCGGATAAAATTATGATCTGGGAGAGATTCCGCTAGGTTTTTCATTTTTTCTAGCGTAAGCACCTTTTTGCCACCTGGCAGATGGATGCAAACATAGTCTCCCAAGCCCTCTAAGTATAGGATGTCAGCGAGGTCGATCTTCAGGGTTTTATAGTCGCTCTTTACAAAAATGTAGCTGGGATGATGGCGGGCGACCGTAGTACTATCCAAGGAGGTTGCTGGTTTGGCTTCCAAGCGCTCCTTCGCCTTTCTTGTTGCGATCATAAATCGATCTAGTGAAATAGGTTTGAGCAGGTAATCTATCACATCAAACTCATAACTATCCAAGGCATAATGATCGTAGGCTGTGGTCAGGATGATGGGATATTTGCCATTGGCTATCTTCATAAATTGGATGCCGGTAAGTTCTGGCATTTGTATGTCTAAGAAGATGAGGTCCGGTCGATGGCTTTCGGCAAACTGTAGGGCCTCAATCGGATTGGAAAAGGCCTTTAGCAGTTCCAGTCCATCTGTCTTCTCTATGTAGTCAGAAAGTAAGCGGATGGCTAAAGGCTCATCATCTATTACCAAACATTTTAACATACTTCCAGCGCTATTTTGAGTTGAATCGTAAAAGTGTCTTTGGTATCTGTAATCTGTAAGTCGCTTTTGTTTCCATATAACAAGGCCAGACGTTTACGTACATTCTGTACCCCAATTCCCCCAACCTCGTCTTTTTCTTGCACTTTTTTCTCATTACTAACCGCAAAAATAAGATCTGTGCCCTCTTTTTGGGTGTGAATGCGCAGCGGGGTATTGGGATTCTTCAGGTTGCCATGTTTGAAGGCATTTTCCACAAAAGGAATCAAAAGAAATGGAGCAATCTGTAGAGAAAGTACATCGCCGGCGGTCTTGAAATCAATTTCAGGTTCAAAATCGAGTCGCATCCTATGCAGATCAATAAAGTCATTGAGATAGCCAATTTCTTTCTTCACACTCACCTTCTCGGCCTTTTCATACAGCGCATAACGTAGCAAACCGGATAGTTTTTCAACCGACTTCAAGGCATTGTCTGATTTATAGTAGATCAGAGAGTAGATGTTATTGAGAATATTAAAAAGGAAATGTGGATTTAGTTGCGAACGGAGCAAGGATAACTCGGTCTTCTGACTCTGCAAGATGAATTCTCTTTGCTGCACTTCTTTGTGTTGCGCGTATTGAACGAAAAAGAATACTAATCCAAGGCTAACGTACACAAAGGCAAAGTAAAGATTATCAAAGATGTATCGCGATAAGGAAGTGCCCGCTGGGTAGTTGCGAGCATTGAAAAAGGCGGGACCAAGGACTTCTTCCAAAAAGTAGCGAAGGAAGATGGCCGCAAGCACTACCAAAGGGATAAGGACAAAAGAGAGGTACTGCCTTTCTCTTATATAGGTTTTATAAAAGAGCCAGTAGGCTCCAAACGAATAGGCGTATAAGTAAATCAGTGTAGTAAGGAATCCTAGAAAACTGACCAGACTGGTGAAATCTTCAGTAAGCCTCGAAAAATCCCCCGTCTCCATGATTACCCGTAGCGGCTCGTAAATAAAGTAGAAAAGGAGGAATATTAAGGTCAGTGATTTGATCTTGAATTTCATACTTGCAAAGTAAGGTTTACCCATTCAGATACCTAAAAAAACTCCTCAGCCAGGGGCTTCTATCGGTCAACGGCACATTTTTATCGGTCAACTGAAGCCTATCAAAAAAGAAGGTTTACCGACGGAATTCTAGGCTTGACAGATTGCTTTTTGAACAGTCTATGCCCTGCCCCTACATTTGTTTCAACCGAACGATATCGGTCATTTCAAAATGATTAAAACCAACGGATCATGAAAAAGTACAACCAGATCTTCTTCTTTATTTTCGAATTAATTTTCACTGCTTTTACATTGGTAGGACAGACGGAACAACCCAAAGAGGTACTCATTATTGGTACAATGCATGAGGTGCCTAAGATCATCAGGCACAGCTATAAGCCTTTGTTAAAGAAAGCTATTGCGTCTATGTACAGGACAAAAAATAGATTTCTTGAAATAAGCTCAGAAAGTTGAGCAGTTTGGTTTTTAGATGATCTAGGCCCAATCTGAAAATGCTGACCAATTTGGCTCTTCGTTTTTTGAATTGCTTGATTGGTATTTGATGACCGTATTCTAATAGCATTTCTCCAGTTTTTAATGCCCAAATAAATGCTATGGCTAGAATAAAGATCAAGGTGTTAATCCGATCGAGTTTGGTCAAATGGGTATCCTCAAAATTGAAGCCCCTGGATTTGCAAGCGCCAAAGAAGACTTCGATGCCCCAGCGTTCGCCATAAATCTGTCGACCGTGTTTCAAGGCGTGGTCACTAATCAAAATCAAGTATTCACGATCGGATATTTGTTGACCAGCTAGGTATAGTCGATGGCCAAAAACCACTCTAGGCTTTCTAAGCACCTTAAATTCGCTACCTCGAAATAAGGTCCAAGCCTTCCTAGTAGTGGCTTTGCCAAGTTTGCGCACATTTGCATCTTTTCGAATTCGGATGACAAAGCTAATTTGCTTGGAGCGGAGGTGTGTAATCCAATCATGCGCGCCGAACTCTCTGTCCATCAGTAAGTAGCGGATTCTTCTTTGCTGGTCTATATTTAGACTGCCCCAAAGACGTTCTAACAACAAGATCCGCTCGCTTTGATTAGACTGGCCTCGCTTGTCCAATAACATCCATACCAAAGGAATAGCAGTACCCCGCCAAGAAATTCCAATGGTCAAAATATTGATGTTGGTCTTACCAAATTTCCAATTGGTACGATCCATGCTTAAGGCAACCCAATTTCCTTGGACACCATATTGGGCCCACGCAAACTGGATGTAGCGACGCTGGCAAAATCGATAGCTCTTCATAAAACGTTGAATCCGTTTGAAATTGCTATCCACTTTGACCTTAGGATTAATAACCATCGCTAGCTGAGCATAATTGACTGTACACATTTTCAGAATGGCTAATATCAATTTACTCATCATGCTTAAGCGCTGGCCATGGCCACTAAATATCTGACAAAGCTCTTCTTTAAGAGCCTTTTCTGTATCTTTCATACCGAGTAATTGGGGGTGAGGAATTGATGTTTAAGCACCACCAATTTACCTCTTCTCTCAATTACTCAGTTTTTTGTCCTGTACTCAGCTATTGCGTATGATCCGCAAGCTATCTATGTGGAGCGGCCTCAAGCGGAGGATAGTAGAAGCCTGGAAGGTGTATATACTAAGTTTTTGTCTCAAGCAGATTCCTTTGCCATCCACCATCCGGTTAGTCAAAACCAAATAGAACCCATTTTGACTAAGCCTTTATCGAGCATGACCAAGGAAGACTATGCCCTACTAAAAAGGCATTACGTGATCCGAAAAGACTATGCCAATGCAGAATTCTATACCTACTTGTTCAAATATGGCTTAAAGGGATCCAAGAAGCCTACCAGAAGGGAGAATGGAGACCTGACCGCTAAACTAGCTATCCACCAAGGGATCAAGCAGATTAAAGCTATGGATAATCAATGGTATCGCAAGGAATATCATCAAGCATGGATAGCTTGTGCGAGAGCCAGTAAAAAGGATGGTGAGAGCCAAAACCTGAAGAAGCTATACAAAAAAGCTTGGTGGGAGGAGCGTTGGAATGGAGCCATTGGTCGATTTGGTATGTACACAAACTCCGCGAAAACGACTCAAGAGTATCATCTGATTAACTCCTTTCGATACCGAAAAACAGAATGTGAGGCTTGTAATGAAGGTACCAAATACTGGGATTTGCGAAACCTCGAAATGGCCAGAAATATAGGCCGTCAAATTACAGACGGAAGGGAAGTGCGAAATGTAGTAGTAGTAGGGGCTGGCCACGTTGTGGGTTTAAAGGAAGCTTTGGAAGTAGAGTTCCCTGATATTCAAGTGAAATTACTGAGCAAGTAATAGGTGGGAAAAGGCAGAATGTAAATGTCCAAACCCTACAAACAATCTACACCAAAACCTGTTTTTACAATCATTTTGCTATGACCATATAAAGAGAGGAGCGATCAGCTAATTAGGATGAAAAGCCGATCGTCCTATAACCCTGTAGTGCGATTTTGCTGTCATCTGTATTGTATTCATTTCTTTTTTGCTTTCCAGAATCAACTTCTTTTGCCTTAACTGCTTAACACTGATTCCCAGGTGATGCTTGAAAAGTCGAGTAACCGTGCCATCCCGGTGGGGGACATGTGCCAAAAATGCGGTTGATTAAACCTTTACAATAGGCTTGTAATTGTCGTCTATTCCAAGAATTTCAAAATTTTGTAACCGATTCTCGACTGCCCTGGTCTAATGGCCGTGAATTCACATTTCGAAACTATTATTAACTACTAAATTCAACGAAATGAAATTCTCCATTCGATGGGTAGGAATCTGTTATGCGCTATGCGTAAGCCTGGTACTTTCTGGACAACAATCAATTTCATATTTCCAAACGCCAAGTGGTGACAAGGTAGATACAAGAACCTTTGAGCAGCAGGTGAAAGCGGCTATGGATGCCGCGGAAGTGCCTGGGCTCTCTATTGCCATTATCAATAAGGAAGAAATTGTCTATCAAGGTGCTTTTGGTGTGACGAATATAGATACGGAGCAAAAGGTGGGCCATGAGACCGTCTTTGAAGCGGCCTCTTTGTCCAAGCCCATTTTTGCTTACTTCGTAATGAAGATGGCGGAAAAAGGCATTATCGATCTTGATGAACCTTTGCACAGCTACCTCCCTTATCCATATGTAAAAGACAATGATCAGCGCGTACAGAAAATTACGGCACGTATGGTACTTAGTCATAGTACGGGTTTCCCCAATTGGGCAAATGGTGAACTGGTGGAACTGAAGTACACGCCTGGGAATGGCTTTTCTTATTCCGGGGAAGCCTATCAATATCTGGCAGCCGTGATCGGTCAACTGAATGAGGTAGGTTGGAAAGAAAAGTTAAATGAAATCTTTTTAGAGGAAGTAGCCAAGCCTTTGGGACTAGAACAGACTTCCTTTGCCTGGAACGAGACTATCGCAGCGCACAAGGCTTTCGGTCATAAGGCTGGAAAGCCGACGGATAATACGACCGGTGGCTGGAACGGAAAGACGTTTGGGGCAGGTTACAGCCTACATTCTAATGCGAATGATTATGCGAAGTTCCTAGTGGCAATGCTCCAAGAACAAGGTCTTTCTGAAACCTCCTTTCAGCTAATGAAGGCCGAACAAAATCCAATTCCGGAAGGGCATGAGCTTCGGGAAATTGGGCAAACGGGTTGGAGCCTTGGGTTTGCTCGCCGTCCCACTGAGAATGGTATGCGCTATCTGCACACCGGCAACAATCATGATTTCCAATCCTTTTGCAGTTTCAATCCAGATAATGGCTTTGGCATCGTCTTCTTTGTCAATAGCGATAAGGCAGAGGACTTCTTGAACCAACTCGGTCCAATCCTCGACTATAAAATGTAAAACCCAATGGCCCCGATTTGATTCACATTTCCAAAAAGGGGCCATTGATTTTATCCAGAAATAGTTATGACACAACTTGAAGATATCGTATTCGGCATTGCTTTTTCAAGCACCCTGATCTTTGTGACCTACTTCATTACTAAATATAATTATCTCCTTAAGAAAGCTTTATTGGATCGCGGAGAGTATGAGCGCTTCGCCAAACGCAAACTACGTTTCCTAGAATTAGGATGCCTGATGGTTGGTCTTGGGTTTGGTCTTGGGTTCTCCGCTTTCTTCTACATTGGTGAAGGACAGTGGACGGAACTGACTGAGCTGATGAGTTATGTTTTCCCTTTGATATTTGGAGGTACTGGACTCATAGTGGCCTATTTTATCCGGCGCAAGTTCGAACGGAATGCCTAAGCCTTCAGATCAGGATTTACTGCAGCGAATTCGGGATGGGGATAAGCGTGCCTTCCGGGAATTAGTGGAACGTTACAAGAATGTATCCTTCACATTAGCTTGTTCTATTGTAAAAGATGAGCAGCGGGCAGAGGATGTCCTACAGGATGCCTTCGTCAAGGTATTTAAACACCTTACATCCTTCCGGGAGGGGGCTAAGTTCTCTACCTGGTTATACCGCATCGTCGTAAATGCAGCTTATACCGCCATCGAAAAAGAACAGCGGCACCGATCCCAACAAGAGGAAGCACCAGCGGAATTCATACCAGTAGAAGAGGAAGCGATTTTTACCAAGCTTCAGCAGTACGAGCGAAAAAAATTGATTCAGGCCGTTTTTAAACAGATGAAGGAAGAGGAGGCTCTTTTGCTACGACTGTACTATTTGGCAGAACTAAGTGTAAGGGAGATCCAAGAAACAACGCGATTTAGTGCTTCTAAAATTAAGGTTGGGCTTCACCGAGCGAGAAAAAGTATGTTGACGCATTTGCGACGGGAAATGGGAGACGAATTAAAACATTTAATATGAAAGAAGACAACATCAAAAAACTGGTACAGGAAAGCGAATTGCAACCCAGTGAAGACTTTTTGACGAATTTAATGATGGCAGTCGAACAACAGCCAGAGAAAGGAAGGGACTTTAGATGGGTATTCCTGTTAGCCTTGCTCTCTTTCTTGGCCTTGGCTGGGTGTGTTTTAGCATTGATTCGGAGGCTCATTGAGCAGGGTGAGATCAGGGGAGTGCCCATCGATCTTTCGCCTGTAGCCATGCGGGTTGGATTCATTGTGCTGGTCTTGCTTATTGGCCATCAATTGTTATTGCTTGGGCAGAAGATTCACGCCATTCGCCCACTTGGTACGTTTAATCAGGAATAATGACTAAAACACTTGAATAGCTTTACTGTCTATCACTAGTCGAATTCCCTCTTCTCTCCATCTAACTGTCTTGTCTTTGGGAACTAATCTGTAGATTATGGCCTTAAGAACATATTCTACATTGTTGAACCCGATAATTGAGCAGTTTTGAAACTATATGATCAAAAGCATATCCAGAATTTTTACAATGCCTACGCTGAACAAGAGACCCAACGCTGGGAAAAATCGAGCATTGAAAAAGTCAAGCTAGCTGTTCATCGCCATCACCTGCGAAACTATTTGGAAGACGGAGATAAAATCTTGGAGCTGGGGGCAGGTACAGGCATGTTTACTCAAACACTAGTGGAATACAGCGAAGATGTCATTGTGACGGATTTGTCACCCGTACAATTGGAACTAAACCAACAGCGTGCCCAACGCGATAAATACTATCACAAGGTTAAAGAATGGAGAATAGCAGATATCTGTGACCTATCAGATTGGGCAGATCATACCTTTGACAAGCTTGTCTGTTACGGAGGGCCGCTCAGCTATGTATTTGATGAAAAGATTACGGCGCTCAATGAAATGAAGCGGGTATTAAAGCCTGGCGGCATTCTACTCTTTAGTGTTATGAATCTATGGGGAACCGTACATGAATACCTGTTTAAGATCATGATGGTCACCACGCCAGATGATAATGAAAAGGTGTTAAAAACGGGTAATTTACACCCTTCCTCTTTTGCACCTTCAGACCACCATTGCCATATGTTTCGCTTACAGGAGTTACAAGGAGATCTTCTTCAGGTGGGTTTTGAGGTGAAGGTTTTATCGGCTTCCAATTGTCTATCCGCAGCCAGAGCGGCGGAATTGGAGGACTTGCAGAAGAAGGAAGCTGAATGGAACTACTTTTTGGAAATGGAGATCCGTGCCTGTCAATCTGAAGGGATGTTAGAATCTGGCACCCATTTAATTGCTGTTGTACAAAAGCCCTTGATCTAAACCTTCCGTGGAGAAGCCACGATCGGGATAGAGAGCACTTTTTTCAAGTCTTACCGCAAGTTTTTGGTCCCAAGGGACATCTAAGGAACAAATTCATTTAGAAAAGCACATTTTGGAACTCGCCTTTCTCTACCTAGAGTGCCAAAACGGTAAACAAAAAATTGAAAATGTTCCGAATCAACATCCAATCGCCATTTTTTCTGTTTGCCCTACTACTCAGTTTTACGCTCTTTTCTGCCTGCCAGAAGGACGATGATGAAGGAGTAGGAGGAAATGTAATACCTACAGAGGATTGCACCAATGTGGCTAGTACTTTTACCATCAACTTGGACCCCAATGCATGCCATGTAGATATCGAAGCCGTATTGGGGATCAATAGTCAGTACATGGAGTCCATCGAAGGTGTCACTCGATCAATCACCATTAACGGTATTGCCAATCATGATGTGGGAGCCTTCCCGAGAAATGGTAATCCCAATACCATTGCCGAGGCTGTACAAAGCTTCAGTACGACAACTGAACCCTCCATTGCAAATTCCGTGACAAATGGTCAAGGGTATGATGTAGCAGTCCTCTTTAGTGGAGTGGCCGTGGACCCTTATACGGCAGAATATTTCCGTACTTCCGCAGGCGGAGTTAATCGAGACTGGAATATTACCACCTTAACAACGGCAGTAAACTTGGGTCTGGACTGTAACAATGCCCATGTGCAACCAACCGGTAAGTACCATTACCACGGCACGCCCAGTGCTTTTGTGGCTGATCTAGGAGCAAATGCCACTGGAATGACAAAGGTGGGCTACGCAGGAGATGGTTTTCCCGTCTACTATAAATACGCCTACACCAGTGATGGTAGTAGCGTCACTGCCTTTGAGAGTGGCTATCAACTAAAGGAAGGGAACCGACCGGGTAATGGTAGTACAGCACCAGATGGTTGCTATGATGGGACTTATTTTCAGGACTACGAATATGTAGCGGGGGTGTCCGAATTAGATGAGTGCAACGGTAGATTTGGGAAAACACCGGAGGCCCCTGATGGGGAATATTATTACTTGATTACCGATAATTTCCCTTCTGTTCCTCTGTGCTTCTCTGGAATACCCGACCCTAGTTTCAATAAGAGATAGCTTAAAAAGCATTGTCAGATTGTTAAGGCAAACAAAAAATCGAACTATGAAATTCATTTTATATGGAGCGATAATCCCTTCGCTTGCAGCACTGAGTATCATTGGAGTAAAACGAGGAATAGCGCTAAACAGAGCTGCTAAAATCAATACCGAAATCTCCGAAAACACAGCAGAAGACACCTATCTGATCCATTTGGACCCCAGCACCTGTGCCGTGGATATCGAAGCCAAACTTGGGACCTCAAGTGTATACAAGGAAGTAATCCATAAAAGAAAGAAGGTTAGGAAAGTCCAGATCAATGGGATAGCTTCCCATGATGTGGGGGCCTTCCCATCCAAAGGGAATCCCAACACGATCAAGGAGGTCCAACAATCTTTTTCTATTCCGTTAGAACCTGCGATAGCTAAGCGGAAGACATCCGGAAAAGGTTACGACACTGGCGTCTTATTTAGCGGGGTGACAATTGACCCCTTTACAGCGGAGTTCTTCATCGGCCCGACGGGGGCGATGAACCGCGAATGGAATATTACCACTTTGACTAGCACTGTGGACCTAGGCTTAGACTGCAACAATGCGCACGTACAGCCTACCGGAAAATATCATTATCATGGCACCCCATCTGCTTATTTAGAGGATTTAGATGCGGATGGTATGAAGATGGTTAAGGTAGGTTATGCAGCAGATGGCTTTCCCATCTATTATAAATACGGCTATAATGAGGCCGGACAATTGGTGCCCTATCAAAGTGGGTTCCAGCTCAAGGAAGGGGAACGTCCTGGCAATGGAAAAACGGCCCCCAATGGGCCTTACAATGGACGTTATTTCAATGATTACGAATACGTAGAAGGTGTATCCGAGCTGGATGAATGCAATGGTCGATGGGGTAAAACACTAGAGAGTGACAATGAATACTACTATGTCATTACAGACAATTTCCCCTCCGTACCCCTTTGCTTTAGCGGAACACCTTCCAAAGATTTCCAAAAGCTGCGCGGGGGTGGCCCCGGTGGCAGGCGCCCTCCTGAAGGTCATCGACCTCCACCTCGCCGTCATTAACCAATTCCTTTTCATACTTAGAACAAAACAACCAAGCAATGATCCAGTACCTCAAAATATCCCTTGTTCTATTGATCTCCTTATGCTCCGTAGAACAAGTTGCCGCTCATGATCCTAGCCAGATCACGTATCACTTCAAAAAGGATGGCATCCTGAAGATACATCTCACACCCAAGGGGGCTGTAGATCTATTAACGACGATGCTGCCGGAACTAGAGCATCAAGCTGTCATCAATCCAAATGAATACTATGACACCTTTACTGCCTACTTCAATGAAACTATTGATTTGCGGGTGGGAGGGGAGTCGCTTGGTTTTTCTTTTCTGAGTGCTGATCTGGCTGGGCATGATGCGGATATGAGCTTTCAAGTGGATGGGTATAGCGGCGACTATACGGGCTATGAGCTGATATTGGAAAGTTTTACCGGTGTCTATCGTCGAGTGAGCAATCTTGTAAAGGTGGAATTGCCTCACTCAAATCAACTTTGCCAGCTGGGACCAAAGAAGAAAGCCTGTGCTTATATATCCCCCGCAGTCGATAGTGGATCGCCTCCGAACCCCACCATGAAAACTACACTTTCTAATAACTCTTTGGGTTGGGTTGCGGGGGCATCCTTTTTGGTCATCTTGCTCTTCCTCTATGTAAAACCCAATTAAAGCCTGAGGGTGTGACTCCGTTGTTGCGTATCCCTACCAACAACGTGGCTACTCCTAGGTGTTTGTATGGGTGTTTTCTACCCACACATATCTCGGTTCCCAGCTATTTTAATTTTTTTTCCTCACTCCTGTCCTATTTTGCTTGGGCCATTCGATACTAGGGTGTAAATTGATTTTTAAACCTAGGGCTCTCCTGAAAATTGCAATGAGACCCACAAAAAACAAAAGACATGAGTGAGTTTATGATGATCTTCCGTCACACCCCAAATCCTGAGCAGCAACCCACCCCAGAAGAAATCCAAGAAAGCATCAAACAATGGCAAGATTGGATTGGAGGGATAGCAGCCCAAGGGAAGTTTGTAAGTACGAATCGGCTGGGGTACGAAGGCAAGACCTTGCAGGCTAACAAGGTGGTTACAGATGGCCCCTATGCAGAAATCAAAGAAATTATTGGAGGTAATATTATTGTAAAGGCCAGTTCACTAGATGAAGCGCTACTAATGGCTGAAGGCTGCCCCGTTCTGCAATATGGAGGGAACGTAGAAGTCCGAAACATCATGCCCCTGAATTAGTGTAGTGAGATGGGTTTCAGGAATAGGAAGACCCTGAAACCCATCGCTTGTAAAATATTAGCGCGTGCAGAACTCTGATCTGATTCCTCATTTGTTTCGAACGGAAAGCAGTAAAATGATTGCGGTCTTGACGAAAGCCTTTGGACTAGCTCATGTTGAATGGGCTGAGGACATCGTGGGAGATACTTTCTTGGCCGCAAATGAAAGCTGGAAGGAAAAAGGAACGCCTGAAAAACCCACCGCTTGGCTGTACAGTGTAGCCAAAAATAAAGCCAGGGACTTTTTGCGGCGACACCAGCATTTCTCACAAAAGATTGTTCCACATTTACAGTTAGAGCAGGAGGAAGGAGAAGAGATAGAGTTGGATTGGTCTAATGACAATATCACGGATAGCCAACTCCGGATGATGTTCGCCATTTGTCATCCAGACATTCCGGAGGAAGCTCAAATTGGGCTGGCTTTGCGGGTGCTCTGTGGTTTTAGTATCGATGAAATTGCTGCTGCTTTTCTCACCAGTAAATCGGTGATCAATAAGAGGCTGTACCGCGCTAAAGAAAAACTGAGAAAGCAAGGGATCACGCTTGAGCTTCCGCCGCCAGCAGCTTTAGCAAACCGTTTGGCCAATGTCCTACACATCTTGTATTTGGTCTTCAACGAAGGCTATTATGCTCAGTTGGCAGAAGATCAATTGCGTAAGGATCTATGCTTTGAGGCGATGCGACTCAATCATCTCCTATTGCAATACCCACCTACCCATCAACCCTCGGTCAATGCCCTATTATCCTTGATGTGTTTTCACGCCTCCCGCTTTGAGGCGCGGATTGCGGCAGATGGGAGTACCGTTTTGTATGATGAACAAGATCGTACACTTTGGGATGATGACTTAATTGCTAAAGGGAATGACTTCCTTATTCAGAGTGCTACCGGAGAAGTGGTGACCAAGTATCACCTAGAGGCCTCCATTGCTTATTGGCATTCCACTAAACAGCAATTGGACAATAAATGGGAGCATATCCTGCAACTCTACAACAAACTGCTGCAAATAGAATACTCGCCCATTGCTGCCTTGAACAGAACCTATGCGCTGGCCATGGCTAGAGGATTTAAGTCAGGGATCAAAGAAGCAGAAAAGTTAGGCCTGGAAGGGAGCTTTGCCTATCATATTCTCTTGGGTAAGTTGTATACTCCTCTTTCTGCTGAGCAAGCCCGGCAGCATTTTATACAAGCTAAAGAAAGAGGAAGATCCAGTAGCGAAAAAGGACTGGCTAGTCGATATATAGATGATCTGATAAGTGAATAAGCAGTTCAATTCTGCTAATTTTACGGGCAAAAAGATGAGCATAGCAGAAGCTTATAATCAATGGGCCAATCAATACGATTCCAATGCGAATAAGACCCGAGACTTAGATCGAGTGGCGACGCAAAAGACTTTGGAGAAGTATTCCTTTGACAAGGTACTAGAGCTGGGTTGTGGAACGGGGAAAAATACGGTCTGGCTACTGGAGCAAGGCGCAGCGGTAATTGGTGTAGACTTTTCTGAAGGCATGTTGGAAAAGGCCAGAGAAAAAATTCAATCTTCCACGGCCACCTTCTTACAGGCCGATATCACCCAAGAATGGCCAGCGGAAATCCCAGAAGTCGATTTGGCCACCTGTAGTCTAACCTTGGAACATATTGCCGACCTTGATTTTGTCTTTCAGCAAGCCCAGCAAAAGATCAAGTCAGGCGGACACTTCTTTATCTGTGAGCTGCATCCGTTCAAGCAGTATATTGGGAGTAAAGCGCGCTACGAGACTGCCGATGGAGTACGGGAATTAGAGGTCTATATCCATCATATTTCGGAATTTGTAAAGGCAGCCAAGCAAAACGGTTTCGCTTTGGTAGAACTGGAGGAGTGGTTTGATGAGCCCATGGAAGCGCAAACACCACCCCGCCTGCTCTCTCTGGTTTTTCGAAGACTGGCGTAATTGTCCTAGATGTTACCCACTTCCTGTGAATTCGCTGCACCCTAAGGGATGAAAAGGCAGTAAAAAGGAATTTAGAAAATCACTCAATATGGATTCGATGGATTTATAAGCAATTAAGGCGTACTTTTTACCTCGATAGGCAAAGATTCCTCCAGCCAAGGTATCTATCCGCTCCTGAAAAACATCCTTATGGCTTTTCTTCGTTCGATAGATACTTCTTGCAGCATCGATAAGCTCCCATGCATCTGGATCACGAAGCGTTTGAACGGTCCCGTCAATAATCGCTGTGCCTTGATAAGAAGTGACAGTAATCGGTTTTTCTCGCGTTCCATTTAAACGCAATGGGATAAAAGTTTCGTAAAATCTTCCCCCCTTTAGGTATATGGTATCACCTGGCTGAATGAAGCCTTCCATATCAGAAAGAACTTTTGTGATGGATTTAAAGGGAAATTCAATAGAGCCAGGATTTTCATCATTTCCCGTACAAGGATCAATGTAATAGTTCATCAGACTTTAGTTTTGCATTTTAGGTGAAAATCGCCTCTACGAAGCCGCTCTACGAAAATAGGCTCTTGATGAATTAAATACAATAGAATCATAGTAACAGCTTAGTATAAGCGGGTAAGGTGTAAAGATTAGTACGTAAGTGGTCTTTTTCTATATTCTCTTCATCTAAGGGAAGGATTGATCCAATGCTTTTTTCTCATGCCATACATCCCTATATTTGAATAGCAAAAGCGAAGTAAATGCATTTTAGGACGTGCTAAAAAGAATCTGATGCGCCTACGGTTTCTCCTATTGATCCTATTTTTCCCGCTTCTGATCGGGACTTTAGCAGCCCAGCCTCGTACAGGCAAGGACTACGCCCTCTTTTTCGCCAATGATGACTATCGCAGCAATCCTGATTTTGACAACTTGAAAAACCCCGTAACGGATGCCCAGGCTATCGCCAAAGAGTTGGAGGAAATGTATGGCTTTTCGACAAGGGTGTATAAAAATTACAACAAGCAGCAGATGTACAAGATCCTAGAGCAGTGGCAAAGTCGCTCCTTTGGAAAGCAAGATCAGTTGTTTGTTTTCTTTTCTGGGCATGGTACTTTTGATGAATTCGAAAGCAATGGGTATTTCATCCCGAATGGTTCATCAACCGAACTAGGGAGCTACATTGATTTAAGCACCTTGGGTAATATTATCACAAAAATTAAATGCCCACATATACTACTCGCTATAGATGCCTGTTATTCCGGCACCATCGATCAGGCCATCGCCTTCCGTGGCCCAGAGTTTCAACGCCCCAAGCAAAACAAAAACACGGAACGCAATAGACTCATCTATCAACAACTGCGCAACACCTCCCGCCTACTCATCACCTCTGGCGGCAAACAGCGGACGCCAGATGGGAAAAACCACTCCCCCTTTGCAAAGGCCATCCTCACCAAGCTACGGGCTACCTACAGTTATGGCGATGGCCTATGTACCTTCATGGATTTGCTGAGTCAGTTGGAACGCGTGAGTCCTACCCCACACCAAGGGGAGTTGCCTGCGCATGAGCAGGGGGGCTTTGTCTTTGTGGCTAAGGGGATAGCTCCACCGACCCCCAAACCTGATCTCGACCACATGGTCTTTGTTCAAGGAGGGACCTTTCAGATGGGGAGTCAGGATGGGGGAAGTAATGAAACGTCGCACTCGGTCACCCTCAGTGATTACTATATGGGCCGCCACGAAGTAACCTTTGAAGAATACGATCAGTTTTGCCAAGCTAGGGGCAAGGAGAAACCAGACGACAAAGGCTGGGGAAGAGGCAAGCGTCCTGCCATCTACGTCTCCTGGTATGATGCTATCGAATATTGCAACTGGAGAAGTTCCCAGGATGGTCTGACCCCAGTTTACAGCATCAATAAGCGGACGCAGGCCCCCAACAATAAGAGTCCCAGTGATAAACTAAAATGGACGGTGGCCATCAACTGGCGGGCCAATGGCTATCGGCTACCTACCGAAGCAGAATGGGAATATGCTGCTCGTAGTCGTGGAAAAGATCAAAAGTGGGCGGGTACCTCTTCCGAGAATCAATTAACTTCATTTGCGAACGGTATAGGTGAAACAGATGGATATGAATATACTTCACCAGTTGGTACTTTTGAAGCTAATGACTTGGGACTTTTTGACATGAGTGGAAATGTGTATGAATGGTGCTGGGATTGGCATGACCAGGGTTACTACGCTAAAAGCCGCCAAAGTAACCCTAAAGGCCCCTATACGGGCTCGTTCCGGATTCTTCGGGGCAGCTCTTGGCGCGACCTACCAGCCTACCTGCGTTCCACTATTCGTGGCAACGGCAGCCCAAATTTCTGCTTCGATTATGTTGGGTTCCGTCTTAGCAGGGCAGCACCTTAGGGAGGAGGCAGATTTCAGAGGTCAGAAAGCTTTGCTAAAAGTAGTACCAGCTATAAATACCCGAAGTTTTCCCCAGCCAACTTCGGATGTTTCGCCTAGCCGCTTATTCCCATACAAACCATACTTTCCCTATCTTTGAATATAAACCGTACCCTAAAATCCATGAGATTGCTTCTTTTATTGATTTTTCTGCTATTTGGTCCTTCGGTCTGGAGTCAAAACGGGCGGCAGGGAATGGACCGCGCCCTCTTCTTCGCTGTCTCGCAATACCAAGACGACCGGTTACAGCATTTACCCCAGACTATTACCAATGCCCGAGAGATTGCCCAAATCCTGATAAGCAAATATGGTTTCACTACTGAAATTGTAGAAAACCCGAGCTTGGATGATATCGAAGCCAAGCTTACAGAGTATAGAAAACGATACAATAATGGCCGCTTACCTAAAAAGGGACAACTGCTGATCTTCTTTTCTGGGCATGGAGTCAAGGAGTTTAACAATGGCTACTTTCTCCCTGCTGATGCCAACCTGGATCGTATACTGCGCACTGGACTTTCCTACAATACCTGGCGCCCTTTTATGAGCCAAATTAATTGTGATCATCTTATGGTGGCCGTTGATGCCTGCTACAGCGTCACCTTCGACCCGCAGTGGAACAGTATGAATGGAGAGCGGGGCTTTCACCGCGTCGGAGAGCTGAACGAAACCGAAAGTATCCTGGAAAACCACAAACGCTATCCATCCCGAATCTTTTTCACTTCTGATGCTCGCGAGGATATCGTACCAGGCCGCTCCAATTTTGCTCGAAAATTCTTGGAAGGGTTATCTGGCTTGCAATATACCTTGCCCTTCGCTACTTCTAGTAAGCTCTTTGCCGATTATATTGATAAAGCGCAGCCATCCCCCAAAGGAGGAGCTTTTGAAGGGGATGACCCTCGCTCTGCCTTTTTATTCTTTCCTCAGGTCCAGATTAGACTAGATGATGATCGATACGTCCGACAACAGAAAGATATAGAGGCTTATGAAGCCTTACAATTGCAGCCTAGTATTACCGCTTATCAAAAATACCTGGATGATTTCCCTAAAGGCGAATTTCGTACCGAGGTGTATAACTTGCTAGTACAACTTAGGGAGGACCAAGACTGGAAATTGGCTACTCTCAAAAACACCACAGCCAGCTACCAGAACTATCTTCGCCTGCATCCCAATGGACAATATGCGACACAGGCAAAGCAGAAGCTTAAAACGCCTCCTGATACACCTAAAAGCTTGATTGATCTGGACAATATGGTCTTCGTCCAAGGCGGCACCTTCCAAATGGGCAGTAAATATGGTAGATTTGATGAAACCCCACACACAGTAACTATCAGTGATTTTTATTTAAGTCGACATGAGGTCACTTTTGAAGAATATGATACATTTTGTGAAGCATCGGGTAGGAAAAAAACGGATGATGAAGGCTGGGGAAGGGGGATGCGACCTGTCATCAATGTGACTTGGCATGATGCTATTTCCTATTGTAATTGGCTTAGTGAAAAACATAATCTGAAAAAATTTTATGAATTTAATGGAGAGTACATATCACCAATCTGGCATGCCAATGGATATCGGCTTCCGACGGAAGCCGAATGGGAATACGCCGCAAGAAGCCGAGGGAAGGAGCAAAAATGGCCTGGCATAACAGAAGAAAATCTACTCCATTTATATTGTAATTATGAAGAAAGAGGAAAGAAAGATGGTCATAGAAATACTTCTCCGGTTGGTACTTTCAAGGCAAACGGCATCGGTCTCTTTGATATGAGTGGTAATGTTGCAGAGTGGTGCTGGGATATTCATAAGGAAGATTATTATTCTATTAGTGAAGGTGTTGACCCAAAAGGCCCCGGGAGTGGTTCAAATAGAATTATTCGTGGTGGATCATGGCGGAGCCAGCCAGAGACATTACGTTGTGCTTACCGAGGTCTCCAAAATTCCTATTATCGTGATCCTGATCTTGGGTTTCGACTCTGCAAGTCTAACATATTAAATTAGTGGTCATGCTTAAAGTGGTACTTGTAATTTTGCCTCGTATTTTTCCCGAGAAAAGTAGCTTTTTTAACCCTTGTGCCAAGAAATGAAAAAACTAAGCCTAATCCTGTTACTAGTACTATGCGATAGCCTGCTATGGGCACAATCTCGCCAAGGAATGGACCGCGCCCTCTTCTTCGCCGTAAACGACTACGAGCGCATGACAGACCTGAGTAACCCCATCCAAAATGCCCGCGATATCGCTGCTGAATTAGAACGTCGCTATGGCTTCGAGACCGAGGTCGTACCCAACCCTAGTCTGGAAACCATAGAAAGAAAGATTGCTGCTTACAAAAGACAGTATGCCAGTGGTCAATATGCCAAGGATGGGCAACTGCTCATCTTTTTTACAGGGCACGGCATAGAAAAAGGGCCCAATGGCTACTTCATGCCCGCTGATGCCAATCCTGATCGGCCGCATGTATCTGCCTTGGAGTATGGCTATTGGCGAGATGAGATTAATGCTATCGATTGTAAGCACATCTTGGTAGCCA